>NZ_QVEX01000001.1:0-422790 GCF_003434055.1 Enterocloster aldenensis
AAAAACTCCGACATACTCAACAGGCTAAAGCCCATAAACAAGGCAGAGACCGTGCAGCCCACGGCCGCCCAGCTCTGCCCCTGATTCCTAACCTCAATCCCAATTCCTAAAACCGGTCCACTTCCTCCTTACAGGGAATTGAAGGCGCTGCCCCTGGCCGTGAAACCGCAATGGCTGCCGCCTTAGCCGCCCATTCAAGCGCATCCGCGGCGTCCATGCCCTGGACCAGTCCTCCGATAAAGAATCCGGTAAAGGTATCCCCTGCCGCAGTTGTATCTGCCACCTTGACCTTGTATATGCCCTGCTTTAAGATCCGGTCCCCATCCCAGTAAAGGGAGCCGTCTCCGCCTAATGTCAGTACGATTTTGGCGGATGGGAACTTGGAGGACAGTTTTTTAAGAAGTTCCCCTCCCTCTCCCTGTTGGCCGCAGATATCCCCTGCCTCAATCTCATTTAACAGGAAATAGTCCACACACTCAAGGGGATAACCTGCAATCTTGTCATCCATGGGCGAGGGGTTCAGAACGATCTTCATCTGCTTTTCATGGGCCTTCTCCATGATATAGCCGATTTCGCTTATCTCATTCTGAAGCACCAGATAGTCCCCTGCCTCAAAATGGCTGATGACCTCATCCACCATTGCCTTTGTTATCATCTGGTTGGCGCCGCCGTATAAAAGGATACAGTTGCCCCCGTCCTTTGCCTTCTGGATGATGGCATGTCCTGTCTTTCCTTCCAGTACCGCAATCAGCTCTGTATTAACCCCTGCGCTTTTAAGCTGCCCTACCAGGAAATCCCCGTCCCCTGTACCGATTGCCCCTGCATGCCATACCGCTGCCCCGCTCCTGCTCAGGGCAATGGACTGGTTCAGTCCCTTTCCGCCTGAAAACACATTCATGGTTTCTGAGGATAATGTCTCCCCGCCTCTTACAAAATGATCCACGCTGTAGGTGTAATCAATATTCAATGACCCAAAATTCAAAATCTTCATGTCTGTCCCTCTCCTTTACTTAAAATATGCCAAGCCACTCCATCTGATTATACGATATTTCACCGGAATGCAAAAGTCTTTCTTCACCTTTTCTGCATAAATTTTACAATTTGTTCCTGTTAACCGGCATCCCCGGGCACCATTTTTGCCACATCCTGGGGAATCCTGGTCAAATCCCTCTCCACAATTTCATAAATCACTGCATCCGGCGGATTTTCCTCCAGCATGGTATAATCAAATGCCTGCCAGTGATAAAAATCCACATTGGCAAAATACCTGGGCAGCTTGTCCATCAGGGCCGTGCCAAAGGAGTCACGGATCACGGCAATGCGCCTGCTGTCCGGCGCCCCTGGCGTGGACATGTGGAGGATGTTCTTATCCCCCAGCACATCCTCCACATGGACGGCCAGATGGTCGCCAAAGCCAGTGATGACCGCAGTTTCATCACTGCAGTATTTTTCCGGCAGATGGAACAGGTTCACCAGGTCGCCGGGCGCCCCCTCCTCATAGGTTACGGTTACATCCTCTATGGGAACCCCGGTTCCCCCCAATGCTTCAATGATCATCTGGGAACCCACATATCCCCCTGCAAAGTTCCAGTGGGTATCTGTCTTATAGTACCATGTATAATCCCGGTTGGTATTAAAATACTCCCTGGGGTCCAGCACCGTGATACCGGAATGTTCCCTGAGATATTCCTCCAGCTGGGCAGGGCGGTTCCCATCCCATACCCGCTCATAACAGTCCGGCATATATTCCCTGTAAACGCCTTCCTTGTTGGGCGGGATCATCATGAGGAAGGGAATCCCCCTGCCCTCATAATAGTTGGCGGCCCGGATGATTTCATTGCCGATCATAGCCACATCGTCCTGATAAAAAGGCTCTGTGCCAAGGGCGTCAAACAAGCTCATCCCGCCTGCAAAAAAGTACCAGCCCTCTTTCCCCCGTATGACGTCCTGGGAATCCGCATAACCGAACAGCTTCAGGTTAAGCACAGAATTAATGCTCAGGAAACGGTTCCTGAACGCTGCATGGTCATTGATGTAGCTGTCCACTTCGGAAGGATATGCCTCAAAGTCCTTTGCCTGAAAAACCGGGAATTCAGCCAGGGTCCGGTTCTCCGCGCTGCCGCTGTCCCCGCTCCCCTTTACCAGCGGGAACAATAGGTTGGGGAGAAGCACAAGGGCCCAGAAGCCTCCAATCATTATTTTCTTTATCATAAATGTACTCCCTTATATGTGTCAGAATCTGAAGTAGATAAATGCCTGATAGGTGCTGCTTACCATCAAGACAGTGCATAACAGGAGAAGGCCCGCCATGACAGCCACATCCACCGCCCCCGTCTGTTCCCCGTCATACAGATGCTTTGTAAGCCCCGGGAACCGTTTCTGCACAGGCCCGCAAAAACAGACCGCCAGGATCAGCAGGAAGATAATCCGGTTGTCCATGAAAATCCTCAGGTTCCACAGCCCGGCCCTGGGCACCAGCATGGCTGTTGCCAGCACCTTGGCCTGATGCAGGCTCCCGGCCCTAAACAGCAGCCAGCCAAACATGACCACCAGCAGCGTATATACATGATTCAGGGCCTTGCAGGGATTCTTTTCCAGAATCCTGCCAATCCACAGCCGCTCCGCCACAATGAAGATCCCATAGTAAATCCCCCAGCAGATAAAATTCATACTGGCCCCATGCCACAGCCCGGTTGCCATGAATACCACAAACAGGTTGATGCAGGTCCTTGTAAGCCCCTTGCGGTTGCCGCCCAGGGGTATGTAGAGATACTGCTTAAACCAGGTGGACAGGGATATGTGCCACCTGCGCCAGAACTCGCTGATGGAGGCGGACAGGTACGGATAATTGAAGTTCTCCTGGTAGGTAAACCCAAACATCCGCCCCAGCCCGATTGCCATGTCCGAGTAACCGGAAAAATCATAATATATCTGTAAGCTGTAGAGCAGGATTGTAAACCAGACAACGGCCGTGCCCAGCTGTTCCAGGGGAAGTCCCCATATCCGGTCCACCACCTGCCCGAACATATTGGCAAATACCATTTTCTTGGCAAGGCCGTAAACAAACCTCCGGATGCCATATGCGTGCATGGAAATGCTTTCCCTGCGCCCTTCTATCTGCGGCTCCAATTCGTTGTATTTCACAATGGGGCCTGAAAGGATCTGCGGGAACAGGGATATGTACAGGGCCAGCCGGAATATATGTTTCTGGACCGGCTTCACGCCCCGGTATATGTCGGCAATATAAGAAACAGCCTGGAAGGTATAAAAGGAAATGCCAATCGGCAGCGCAATATTCCTGGGTGTGAAGCCCTCCTTTCCCAATACGGTATAGGCAAGCTCCAGGAAGAAATTAAAGTATTTGAAATATCCCAGAAGGCACAGATTGGCCCCGACGCAAACGGCCAGCGCTGCCCGCCTAAGGCCCTTCCTGCCCCCAGCCTTTCCAATTGCAAGGCCAAAGAGGTAATTGAACAGGATGGATAAGAGGACCAGCGCCACATACCGTGGCTCGCCCCAGCTGTAAAACAGAAGGCTGGCAATGAGCAGGACCGCATTTTTAATCTTCCTGCCCGGCGCCAGATAATAGATGAGGGCCAGTGCAGGAAGGAAAAACCACACAAACGTAAGTGAACTAAAAAGCATATGGTACTTCTACCTTTCTTTTGTATCGTATTCTACGCCAACGGCACCGCGTCCTGCCTTGGTATCTTCCTGCGTATCTTGCGGAAGGTAATCATATGGGCAATGGCCGTGATGGCCCAGGACACCGGATAGGACAGATAAAGCACGTCCAGGGAACGGTATGCCGCAAACACGGTAAATACCCACAGCACACGCAATCCGCAGGCGCCTGTCAGGGAAACGAACATGGGAATGACGGAATATCCAAGGCCGCGCAGGCTGCCCACCATACAGTCCATGATACCGCATAGGAAATAGGTGCCGCAGATGATTTCCAGCCTCAGCATGCCGTAGCGGAGCACCTGTGCATCCGAGGAATAGATGCCAAGCAGCAGGTCCCCGGCCAGCACGGCCGTTATCCCCAGCGTGATGCCCACCACGGTCACCACTGCCAGGCAGATATACATGATCCTGTTAATCCGGCTGTATTTCCTGCCGCCAAGATTCTGGCTGGTAAAGCTGAGATTGGTCTGGTACACCGCGTTCATGGCCGTATACACAAACCCCTCGATGTTGGCGGAAGCGGTGTTGCCGGCCATAGCAATGGATCCAAAGGAATTGACCGAGGACTGGATCAGCACATTGGATATGGAAAAGATGGCGCCCTGCATGCCGGCCGGAAGTCCAATCTTCACAATCCGCTTCAGTTTCTTTGGATGGATCCGCAGTTCCTTAAGGTTCAGCTTCAGTGCGCCCGGGGCCTCCATCAGGCTTTTCAGCACCAGAAGGGCTGACACATGCTCGGAGATGACGGTTGCCCATCCGACCCCGTCCACGCCCATCCCAAGTCCAATGACAAAAAACAGGTTCAGCGCCACATTGACCACGCCGGCCATGAACAGGAAATACAGGGGCCGTCTGGTATCCCCGATTGCCCTCAGTATGGCTGCGCCGAAGTTATAGACCATCAGCACCGGCATACCCAGGAAGTAAATCCTCATATAGAGCACGGCCTGGTCCAGCACATCATCCGGCGTTCCCATCAGATGGAGCAGGGGCCTGGCTGCAATCCCTCCCAGGATTACCAGGAAAAGCCCGCTTAACAGGCTTGTCAGCACGGCCGTGTGTACGGTCTCGCTCATGTCCTTTTCCCTCTGGCCGCCGTAATATTTGGCCACCAGGACATTAACGCCCACGGAAAGGCCCACAAACACATTAATCAGCAGATTGATAAGGGAGGAAGTGGAACCAACTGCCGCAAGGGCGCTGCTGCCGGCAAACCGGCCCACCACAATGATGTCCGCTGCATTGAACAGAAGCTGTAAAATACCTGACATCATTAAAGGAACGGAAAATAAAAGGATCTTGCTCAGAAGCGGGCCATCGCACATATCAATCTCATATGACTTTTTCATCTCACATAATATCTCCGTATATTCTGTATTCTGCCTGAACCAAGGCGCCCTGCGGCCGCGGCTTCCTGCCTCTTCCAGCCGGTTAAGGACCAGGGCGCGTCTGCGTAAGGAATCCATGGGACGCCAGGCATGCGTACGTTTTTCAGTTTAGCACAGGGGCTGTTTTTTTACAATGGATTGAGAATTTTTCTTGACATTTTCTTCCTGGTCACTTAAAATATAGCAAGTGATAAGGGAGTAGTTGGCATGGGTTGCATGTAATAAAGTCAACATACTGATAGGTGTCCTATCTGGCTTTATTTCAAATAATGAGACTTATCTACGGCATGGAGACCATATTTCCGGCAGTCTGCAGGGACCAGACCCCCGGTGGATACCGTATCCGGCCGTAGGTGGGTCTTTTTTTATACGCCGTTCCATATATTAAACAAGTACGGGAGGATTCACTATGTCATTAGCAGAGCTGTTTATCATTGCCGTGGGGCTGTCCATGGATGCATTCGCCGTCTCTGTCTGTAAGGGACTGGCCATGCCCAGGATGAACTGGAAAGGCGCATTTATCGTGGGCCTGTATTTCGGGGGTTTCCAGGCAGCCATGCCATTGCTGGGATACTTCCTTGGCTCCAGGTTCAGCATGGCCATCAAGGCGTATGACCACTGGGTTGCGTTTATCCTTCTGGCCCTCATAGGAGCCGGCATGATAAAGGAATCCCTGGAAAAAGACGCGGAATGCGCCAACGCCTCCCTGGATGTGCGGGAAATGGTCCTGCTCTCCGTGGCAACCAGCATCGATGCCCTGGCCGTAGGCGTTACCTTTGCATTTCTGGACGTGGACATTGTCCCCGCCGTGTCCTTTATCGGCGTGGTCACCTTTACCCTGTCCATGGTGGGCGTAAAGGCGGGGAATGTCTTTGGCTGCAGGTATAAGTCCAAGGCGGAACTGACCGGCGGCATCATCCTTATCCTCATGGGGATAAAGATACTGCTGGAGCACCTGGGGTTCTAAGGAAATGAAATACATGGATGGGATACAGCCGGGTATATCCGGGTATATCTGAGTATATCCGGGTGCCGCCGTCTACACCCGGAATTGACTGTCCGTGAAACCGGCCAGGGCCGTGTCTGAGAATCTAAGTGCAGGAATGACCTGCACGTTTGATTCTCAGACACGGCCCTGATTTTATCTCCATGCCCATTTATGCGTTCTTTACCGTGGCAATATCAATTAACGTCAGTTCCTTGGCCCGGTTCTCCAGACTGGTTACAAGGGCTGCCGCCGTATCCAGGGAAGTCAGCACATTTACGCCTGTCTCGATTGCGTTGCGGCGGATGATGAAGCCGTCGCGGCTGCGCTCGGCGCCCTGGGCCGGAATGTCGATGATCAGGTCAATCTGATGGCCCAGCACCAGGTCCAGTACATTGGGCGATTCCTGTTCCAGCTTGCGGATTTCATATGCCTTTACGCCGTTTTTATTCAGGGTCCTTGCGGTTCCCCGTGTGGCAAATATCTGATAACCCACTGCCGCGAACCTGCGGGCAATGTCCACTGCCTCTTCCTGGTCGCTGTGGCGCACGCTCATGATCATCTTCTTGTATTTGGGCAGACGGATCCCGGCTCCCTCAAATGCCTTGTACAGCGCCTCGTTAAAGGTCTTTGCAATGCCCAGACACTCGCCTGTGGACTTCATCTCCGGCCCAAGGCTGATGTCGGCGCCCCTGATTTTCTCAAAGGAGAACACGGGCATCTTGATGGCAATGTAATCCGCTGCCGGCTGAAGCCCCGGCCTGTAGCCCAGCTCCCTTATGGTGTGTCCGCAGATAATCTGGGTTGCCAGCGGAACAATGGGTATGCCTGTCACCTTGCTGATATAGGGCACGGTACGTGAGGAACGTGGGTTTACCTCGATGATATACACGTCGTCCCCGTCCACAATGAACTGGATGTTAATCATTCCCTTTACATGAAGGGCTCTTGCCAGTTTCTCGGTATAGTCCACAATGGTATCAATGTTGTGCTGCGTGATATCCATGGCCGGATACACGGATATGCTGTCGCCGGAATGGATCCCGGTGCGCTCAATATGCTGCATGATGCCCGGAATCAGGATGTCGGTGCCGTCACAGATGGCGTCCACCTCGATTTCCTTGCCCATGATGTATTTGTCCACAAGGATTGGGTGTTCCTGGGCAATCATGTTGATGATGCCGATGAATTCGTCAATGTCCTCGTCGCTGATGGCAATCTGCATGCCCTGTCCGCCCAGCACATAGGAAGGCCTTACCAGTACGGGATAGCCCAGTTCATGGGCTGCCCTTTTGGCCTCTTCTGCCGTGAATACGGTGTGTCCTGCCGGTCTTGGAATCCCGCACTGCTCCAGGATTTCGTCAAAACGTTCCCTGTCCTCTGCCGCATCCACATCCTCCGCAGCAGTGCCAAGGATGGGAACCCCCATTTTCATCAGGGCCTCTGTCAGCTTGATGGCTGTCTGCCCGCCGAACTGTACCACGGCTCCGTCCGGCTTCTCAATGTCCACGATGCTTTCCACATCCTCCGGGGTCAGGGGCTCAAAATACAGCTTGTCCGCAATATCAAAATCCGTGCTCACTGTCTCCGGATTGTTATTTACGATAATGGTCTCATAACCTTCCCGGCTGAACGCCCAGGTGCTGTGCACGGAACAGAAGTCAAATTCAATCCCCTGCCCGATACGGATGGGGCCGGATCCAAGGACCAGCACCTTTTTACGCCCTTCTGTCTTTTCTGCCTCGTTGATGCTTCCGAAACAGGAATAGTAATAAGGCGTCTCAGCTGCAAACTCAGCCGCGCAGGTGTCAACCATCTTGAATGCCGCCCGGATATCATTGTCATGGCGCTGCTTCTTGATTTCTTCCTGGGCAATTCCGGTAAGCCTTGCAATCACGTTATCCGGGAATTCAATCCTCTTGGCCTCTGCAAGAAGCTCCGCGGTCAGCCCGGCCTTGCCTTCCCCAACCGCCTTAAGGGCCTGTTCCATTTCCACCAGGATGGCAAGCTTGTCAATGAACCACAGGTCAATCCGTGTGATTTCATGGATATCTTCATAGGAAATGCCTCTGCGCAGGGCCTCGGCAATCCTCCAGATCCTCATGTCGTCCACCTTTTCCAGCTGTTCCCTCAGCTCACTGTCAGTAAGTCCGGTAAAGTCATAGGACAGGAGGCAGTCCACATGCTGTTCCAGGGAACGGATTGCCTTCATCAGTCCGCCTTCAAAGTTGGTGCAGATACTCATGACCTCGCCGGTGGCCTTCATCTGGGTTCCCAGGGTACGCTTGGCGCTTATGAATTTATCGAACGGGAGCCTTGGCATCTTGACCACGCAGTAATCCAGCATTGGCTCAAAGCTTGCGTATGTCTTTTTTGTGACCGCGTTCTTAATCTCATCCAGGGTATAACCCAGGGCAATCTTGGCAGCAACCTTGGCAATGGGGTATCCGGTTGCCTTGCTGGCCAGTGCCGAGGAACGGCTTACCCGGGGGTTTACCTCGATGACGCAGTACTCAAAGCTGTCCGGGTTCAGGGCATACTGCACATTGCAGCCGCCGGTAATCCCCAGTTCGCTGATGATATTCAGGGCCGAGGTACGTAACATCTGGTATTCCTTATCGCCCAGGGTCTGTGAAGGAGCCACCACGATACTGTCGCCGGTATGGACGCCCACCGGGTCAATGTTTTCCATATTACATACCGTAATCACATTGCCGGCGCCGTCGCGCATGACCTCGTACTCGATTTCCTTCCAGCCCGCGATGCAGCGCTCCACCAGGACCTGCCCCACCCGTGAAAGCCTGAGGCCGTTTTCCAGGATTTCGGCGCACTGTTCCGGATTATGGGCAATACCGCCGCCGGATCCGCCCAGGGTATAGGCCGGACGGAGCACCACGGGATAACCGATCTGCGCCGCAATCTCCAGGCCGTGCTTCACATCCTCCACAATGTCGGAAGGAGCCACCGGCTCGCCGATTTTCTCCATGGTTTCCTTAAACATCTCACGGTCTTCCGCCTTCTTGATGGTCAGGGCCGTGGTGCCGATCAGGCGTACATCGTGTTCCTTTAAAAAGCCTGCGTCCTCCAGCTCCATGGCCAGGTTAAGACCAGCCTGTCCGCCCAGGGTGGGCAGCACGCTGTCCGGCTTTTCCTTTAATATAAGCTGTTCCACCACTTCCACGGTCAGGGGTTCAATGTAAACCCGGTCCGCAATGTCCTTATCCGTCATGATGGTGGCGGGGTTGGAGTTTAAAAGCACCACCTCCACGCCCTCTTCCTTTAAGGAACGGCAGGCCTGGGTGCCTGCATAATCAAACTCGGCGGCCTGTCCGATGATGATTGGGCCGGAGCCAAGTACAAGGACTTTCTTAATATCAGGATTCTTTGGCATCAGTCATTCACCTCCATCATTTTCAGGAAACGGTCAAACAGGTAACCGGAATCCAGTGGTCCGGGGCAGGCCTCGGGGTGGTACTGCACCGTGAAAATATTCTTGCCCACATATTTAAGCCCCTCGTTGGTTCCGTCATTTACATTCACAAAAGCAGGAACCGCGATATCCGGGGGCACGGTCTCCATATCCACCACATAACCATGGTTCTGGGAGGAAATGTACACCCTTCCTGTCTCCAGGTCCTTAACAGGATGGTTGCCTCCCCTGTGTCCGTATTTTAACTTATAAGTATCCATGCCATTGGCCAGCGCCATAAGCTGGTGTCCCAGGCAGATGGCAAAAATCGGCACATCCGATGCATAAAGTTTCTTTATTTCTTCTATGACAGCCGTATTCTCCTTGGGGTCACCAGGGCCGTTGCTGAGCATGATGCCGTCAGGGCAGGCTGCCAGCACTTCCTCTGCCCGGGTGTCTGCGGGATATACGGTAACCTCACAGCCAAGGCGGTTCAGTGAGCGGGCAATGTTCTTCTTTGCGCCGTAATCCATAAGGGCCACCCTTTTGCCGGCGCCCGGAAAGCAATTGGCAGAAGGGCCATTCTTGCCGGAAAGGCCGCTGTTGCCGGAAAGGCCGCTGTCCGAAAGGCTTTTTCCAGGAAGCACATATTTCTCCTTTGTGGTGGTCTTCATGACCACGCCGGATACGCAATGCTCTTTCATACGCTTTATGGGCCCGCTTAAATCGGTATATTCCCTGGTGGTAATCATACCGTTCATGGTGCCTTTTTCTCTTAAGATTTTGGTAAGGGCTCTTGTATCGATACCGCAGATACCGGGAATGTCGTGGCATTTTAAGAAGTTCTGGATGGTATCCTCGCTACGGAAGTTGCTGGGGATTCTTGATAATTCTCTTACAATATAGCCGTCCGGCCAGGGTTTTGCTGATTCCATGTCTTCATGGCAGATTCCGTAATTGCCAATAAGGGGATATGTCATGACAACTGTCTGTCCCGCGTAAGACGGATCGGTCAGCACTTCCAGATAACCGGTCATTGATGTGTTAAACACGATTTCACTGATAACTTCACGCTCTGAACCAATACTTGTCCCGGTGAATACAGTTCCATCTTCCAGTATGAGGTATGCTTTCATATGGGGGTACCTGTCCTTTCTTATGTGTTTGCTCATGGGCCAAGTCATCTCAGCCCAAATTGTAAAGATTATACTGTATTTCGATTTATTATTCAATAGCTTTAGGGGCTAAATTTTTTTGTTGTAATCTAATAGTTTTTAAGGCGGGCAACAGGGAACAGCGGAAGGCAGACAGGGCCCGTGCTGGCGGTTGTCCGGCGGGCTTTGGTAGTTTCTGGACAGGCTTTTCACGGTTTTCCGGCGGGCTTATGGCAGCCGGGAATCGGCAGCCATAAGCCCGCCTGTAGGTTGTATTCCCTACACCAGTTCCGCAATCCTTGTTATCCCTACATAGATATGGGATATCCTATACCAGGTCGCAAAGTCCACCACACCGGTCTGGGGAAGCCCGAATATGGACTGGAACTCCCTTACCGCGTCCGCTGTCCTCTGCCCATAGATACCATCCGGGGTCACCCTTGGGATGGCGGAATACACCGTTGCAATCATATCCAGCTGCTCCTGCATCTGGCGCACCTTATCCCCTGTGCTGCCAATGGTCAGGTCATTTCCGGGCCAGGATGCCGGGATACCGGATATCTGTTCTGCTGTGTTGACGTAGATGCTGTCGCCGTAAAAATAGCGGAGGATTTCAATGGGGCTGTACCCCTGCTCTCCCAGGGAGCATGACCCCCACTGGGTCATCCAGTTGGGACACTGTACCTGGCGCCCGTCGCAGTACTGGGTCAGGATGGGCTGGCGCACGCCCGGCCTGGACAGGTAATTGTCAAATATCTCATCCACTACCAGGGAAATGCTCTCAAATATGTTCCTGCCGTATATCCATTTGTGGTCAAAGGCAGTGGAGGATGTGATGGTAAAATCATATCCCTGGTTCCTGTACCACTCCGTATAAACGCGGTTCAGGGTAAATGACATGATGGCCAGCACATTGGCCGTGATGGTGGCCCTGGGCCAGGTGGAATAGATTTCACTGGAAGCTACATTTTTAATGTAATCCCTGTAAGGCACATAATAATCCTTTGCCGTCCGGTCTGTTGGCGCACCGTCATGGACCACCACGGTCTGCGGAACCACCACACGGCTTAATACGATTTCCCCGCTTTCATTCACAGGCTTTATCTCTGCCTCCGCAATCTTGGGCGGATAATTCCCATAGAGCGTGTGGTCCGGGATTACGATTGGGTTCTCGGGAGGCGTTCCCTCCCCTGCCGGTGTCAGGCTGACTGGCTGGATAGCCGTGGAGTCAGCCAGTATCTCGGTTCCCGATACCTCCACCGGGTCAAATCCCTCAGCCTCCACGGTCAGGTTGTATTCCGAATATGGCTGGATGATGCCTGGTTCCAGGCTCAGTTCCACCGGAGGCGCCGGAAGGGAGACGGTCTCTGTCTGGCCTGAACTATTGGTCTGAAGCTGTTCCAGGGCGCTTGCAGGCTCTCCCTTATAGCTGATTGTAACCCTGGCATTCTGGATGGGAAAGTTGTTCTGGATGTTGATTACATTAATCTGCAGCATTCCACTGGATGTCCGTTCTGGATTGGTTGCCATGTAATACCTCATAATCTCTTATCATTACCTAAATATAAGCAGTGCCTTCTTATTATATGCATGTCCGGGCCGGAAAAAGAAATTTAAGATTTTTCCGGAACTGCTTGACATCCGCCCTCTGCCTGTCTATAATAACACTCAATTGAATCAATATCTTCAGGGCAGGGTGCGATTCCCTACCGGTGGTACAGCCCACGAGCCGCAAGGCATGATTCGGTGTGATTCCGAAGCCGACAGTATAGTCTGGATGAAAGAAGATGGACATGGATGTTTTATGATGGATGGATTATCGGATTATCCCGGCCAGTATTCCCGGGATGGATTGGATGAGCGGTTCCGTCCATATAGATGTTAATGGCTGCCCTGGTATGATGTCATACCGGGGCTTTTTTAACATAACATGCAAAACAGGCCATATTATGTTAATTTCATGGGATTGGTGCATTGGATGGATGATGGATGCATCCCAATCCATATACGGTATTGACATATCCTAAGGATTACTCCCCCGCCCTGGACAATATGTTCAAGGCGTTTTTTATTTCATCCTTATACATTTTCCCATTACACAAAGGAGGTGTCGAAATGTGGGAAACAACCGATAACACCTGCATGGGCCTTGCCCTTTCCCTTGCAGCCAAAGGAGAAGGGCGGGTAAACCCCAATCCCCTGGTGGGCGCTGTCATTGTCAGGGACGGCGCTGTCATCGGCCAGGGATACCACGCCTTTTTCGGCGGTCCCCACGCTGAACGGGCTGCCCTTGACTCCCTGACCGCGCCGGCCAACGGGGCCGTGCTCTATGTCACCTTAGAGCCATGCTGCCATCATGGCAAAACCCCGCCCTGCACGGATGCCATCATAAAAAGCGGCATCCGCCGGGTGGTCATCGGCGCCAGTGACCCCAATCCGCTGGTTGCAGGAAAAGGGATGGCTGTGCTTAGGAGCAGCGGAATCGAAGTAATCCAGGGCGTTTTAGAGGAGGAATGCATCCGGCAGAACGAGGTATTCTTCCACTTTATCCGCAGCAGACAGCCATATGTGGTCATGAAATACGCCATGACCATGGACGGAAAGACGTCCACATCCAGCCGTCAGTCCAAATGGATTACCGGGGAACAGGCCCGGGAACATGTCCATAAGACCAGGAACCGGTTGAGCGCTGTCATGACCGGGCTTGGAACCATCCTTGCAGATGACCCGCAGTTAACCTGCCGGATCCCGGACGGAAGGAATCCGGCGCGTATCATCTGCGATACCCATCTCAGGACACCACTTACATCAAATGTAATCATCACGGCCCCCCATGTCAGGACCATCCTGGCCACCTGCTGCCAGGACCCAGATGCCATGGCGCCCTATGAGGATGCGGGCTGTGAAATCCTGGTCCTTCCTGAAAAGGACGGCCACACGGATCTGCAGGTCCTGATGAAACGCCTGGGCGGGATGGATATTGACAGCATCCTGCTGGAAGGAGGCAGCGCCCTTAACTGGTCTGCGCTGGACCAGGGCATTGTCCATAAGCTTCAGGCCTACATTGCCCCTAAGGTTTTCGGCGGCCAAAAGGGTCTGTCCCCCATAGGCGGGACAGGGGTGGGAATGCCTGAATCGGCTTTCCTGCTGGATTCCCCCAGGATTACGGTCCTTGGCAGGGATATCCTATTAGAAAGCGGGGTGGTTCCATGTTCACAGGCATCATAGAGGAAACAGGAATCCTGGTGTCCTCTGCCCGCGGCCCCCGCTCCTGTGTGCTAAACATCAGGGCGCGCGCTGTCCTGGATGGCACCGGGCCAGGTGACAGCATCGCGGTTAACGGCGTATGCCTCACTGCAGCCACTGTCTCACCAACCGGTTTCACGGCTGATGTCATGCCGGAAACCTTGGCACGTACCGGACTTGGGTCCATGAAACCCGGCGCCCTTGTGAACCTGGAGCGGGCAATGGCTGCAGACGGGCGGTTTGGCGGACATATTGTTTCCGGCCACATTGACGGCACCGGAACCATTTCCATGGTAAAGCGGGACGGCAATGCCATCTGGTATACGGTGGACACTTCCCCCTGCATCCTGGACTTCATCATTGAAAAAGGCTCCATTGCCATGGATGGGATCAGCCTCACCGTTGCCAGTGTAACGGACCAGAACTTCCGTGTATCGGTCATCCCGCACACTGCCAGCCATACAAACCTGGTCCATAAGGCAGTGGGCGACACGGTGAATCTGGAAAATGACTGTGTGGGGAAATACATTGCAAAACTGCACAAAGGCACGGGCCGCAGCAGCCACCCCCGGTCCGGTGTCACAGAGGAATTCTTATTGAAAAATGGTTTCTGATTATACGGATTTATAACAAAGGAGGTTATTATCATGTTTCACTTCAGCACGGTTGAAGAAGCCCTGGACAGCCTGCGCAAAGGCAGGATCATCCTGGTCACGGATGATGAGGACAGGGAAAATGAGGGCGATTTTATCTGTGCCGCCCAGTATGCCACCACGGAAAATGTCAATTTCATGGCGGTACACGGCAAAGGACTTATCTGCATGCCCATGAGCCGGGAACTCTGCCAGAAGCTTGCATTCCCACAGATGGTAACAGACAACGGCGATAACCACGAAACGGCATTTACGGTATCCGTGGACCACATAAGCACAACCACCGGCATTTCAGCAGAAGAACGCGGGTCCACGGCCCGGTTCTGTGCGGACGCGGACGCAAAACCTGAGGATTTCCGCAGGCCTGGCCATATGTTCCCCCTAATGGCAAAGAAAAACGGCGTCCTGGAGCGCCCCGGCCACACAGAGGCCACCGTGGACCTGATGCGTCTGGCCGGTCTTAAAGAATGCGGCCTTTGCTGCGAAATCATGAAGGAGGACGGCACCATGATGCGCACACCCCAGCTCATGGAACTGGCCGCAGAATGGGGTCTTGCAATCACCACCATAAAAGCAATACAGGACTACCGTAAACAACATGAGTGTCTGGTGGAACTCATGGCCTGCACCAAGATGCCCACGCGTTACGGGATTTTCCGCGCTTACGGCTACGTGAACAAGCTAAACGGCGAGCACCATGTTGCGCTTGTGAAGGGAGAAATCGGGGATGGCAGGGACCTTCTATGCCGCGTACACTCCGAATGCCTGACAGGCGATGCATTCGGCTCCATGCGCTGCGACTGCGGGCAGCAGTTTGCAGCCGCCATGAAACAGATTGAACAGGAAGGCCGGGGCATCCTGCTCTACATGCGCCAGGAAGGACGGGGCATTGGCCTGATCAACAAGTTAAAGGCATATGAACTTCAGGACAATGGGATGGATACCCTGGAAGCCAACCTGGCCCTGGGATTTAAAGGCGATCTGCGGGAGTATTACATTGGCGCCCAGATTCTAAAGGACCTGGGCGCCAGGACCCTGCGGCTTTTGACCAATAACCCGGATAAGGTGTACCAGCTTTCCGGATTTGGGATTGACATAATAAAACGCGTGCCCATCCAGATGGACCCTACCAGCCATGACCTTTTTTACCTGAAGACCAAACAGAAAAAGATGGGGCACATCCTGCACTATTCCTGACATCCTTATACTAAAACCATGATTATAGAAGGAGAATCCATTATGAATGTATATGAAGGAAAACTGATACCTGGCAAAATAAAGGTAGGCATCGTAGCCGCCCGCTTTAACGAATTCATCACCTCCAGGCTCTTAAGCGGCGCCCTGGACGGATTAAGACGTCATGAGGTTGGGGATGAGGACATTGACATTGCATGGGTGCCCGGGGCCTTTGAGATTCCGCTGGCAGCTTCCAAAATGGCTTCCAGCAGCCGATATGACGCCGTCATCTGCCTTGGGGCCGTCATCCGCGGCAGCACAAGCCACTATGACTATGTATGCAGCGAGGTTTCCAAGGGAATCGCCCATGTTTCCCTTACAAGCGGGATTCCGGTGATGTTCGGCGTGCTGACCACGGAAACTATCGAACAGGCCATTGAACGCGCCGGCTCCAAGGCCGGCAACAAGGGTTATGAATGCGCGGTGGGAGCCATTGAGATGGCGGACCTGATGCGCAGGATGGCGGGAATGAATTTTCAAACAGACCCTAGGGTGTGCCAGCCCTCATAATACCCGCCGCGGACACCACACAGGCCGCGGCCTCAGCCAATACAAATGAAAGCCACACTCCATCCATCCCCCATATGCCGGGCAGCAGGAATGCAAGAGGGATGATGGCCAGGCATCCCCTGACAATGGATATGCAAAATGCCTTCCCGGTTTCCACCACAGCGCTTAAAAAAGCCGCGCTGACAATATTGACCCCTGCAAAGAGGAATCCTGCAAAATACAGCTGGATTCCCCGCCGTGCAATGGGAACCAGATCCTGGCTGCCTTCGCTGTTAAATATGGCGATGATTCCCTGCCAGCATGTGTTGGCGCCAGCATAGATACACACCGACAGCACAATGGAAAGCATGGCCCCATACCGGAACACAAGCTTCAGGGCATTTCCATCCCCTGCCCCATAACTGCGGCTTGCCAGGGGCTGCAGCCCCTGGGCAATCCCTGTGAATACAGCGGCCACCACCAGGGCCAGGTTTGCCACGATCCCGTAGGCCGCCACCCCGGTATTGCCTGCAAGGGACAGGATGACCAGATTGAACACCATAAGTACGATGCCCGAGGACAGTTCTGTTATAAAGGATGACACGCCCGGCGAAAGGATGGATATGGCTTCCCTCAGGCTCCATCTGCATCTTAAGATGGACAGGGTGCTCTTTTTACTGAACAGGTGCAGTGAGAGCACTCCCATGCTGATGACAGGAGCCAGCCCGGTTGCAATTGCCGCGCCGGACATACCCATGGAAAACGGGAACATGAACAGGTAGTCCAAAGCAATATTGGCCAGGCTGCCTGTTAGCATGGCTGCCATGGACAGCCTGGGATTCCCGTCATTGCGGACAAAGGCCAGCAGGGTATTGTTCATGATGAAACACGGCGCAAAACAGAGGATGACGCGCAGATATGCCGTTGTTTTGTCCATGGTATCCGCATCCGCCCCCAAAAGGGCTGCAATGGCAGGCACGCAAAAAAGCCCCGCCAGAAGGAACACGCCTCCGGCGGCCAGCGCCAGTCCCACGGTCCTTGTGTATACCCGCCTTGCCTCATTTTCATGTCCCTGGAACATGAAAATGGAGAACCGGGTGCCTCCCCCGGCGCCCATCATAAGACCGGTGGCATTGATGACGCTGTACACGGAAATAGCCAGGTTAAGGGCGGCCAGGCCGCTGGTCCCCAGTGCTTTGGACACAAAATATGTATCTGCCAGGATATAACATGACAACCCGATCATCCCCAGCACGTTAAGCCCCACATACCTGAAAAATTCACGAAATATGCTGTTCTTTCCCATCTTCATCCTCCATATCCGGCTGGCAGCCAGCGTTTCTTGAACCGATTCCTGCCAGGCCAGTTCTGTTTCCAGACATATTTTCCCGAAAAAAAGCCCGGACACATTCCTTCTTTGACCTACTGGAATGTGTTCAGGCACATAAGCGCTGCATACCCGGTGGCAGGCAGCTGTGTTTACTTATTCATATAATGGTAAAGTCTATCATAAACCTGTGTTTTTATCAAGGATTTGTGATAGACTATACAGTAAATATTTTATGACTGGAAATGAGGGATCCTATATGAAACCAATTGAACTTGATGTCCACACCCATACGGTTGCCAGCGGGCATGCCTACGCAACACTCACCGAGATGGCAAAGGCTGCTTCCCAAAAGGGACTTAAGCTGCTTGGCATTACCGAGCACACCAAAGGCATTGCCGGAACCTGCGAGGACATTTACTTTGTCAACCTGAAGGTGGTGCCCAGGCAGATGTTTGGAATAGAACTGATGCTTGGGGCTGAAATCAATATCCTGGATTACAAGGGCACCTTAAGCCTTGGCAAACAATACATGAAACACCTGGACCTGAGGATAGCCGGCATCCACAAGATGTGCTATAAGCCAGGCACCCCAAGACAGAACACAGACGCGGTGCTGGGCGCCATTGCCAATCCGGAGGTGGATATCATCAGCCATCCGGACGACGGGACATGCCCTCTGATTTATGAGGAAATCGTCAAGGCTGCCAAAAGCTGCCACACCCTGCTGGAAGTAAACAACAATTCCCTGCGCACCCCCACGCGCAAAAATGTCCATGAAAATGTACTCACCTTTTTAAATCTCTGCAAAAAGCACCGTGTGCCTGTCATTGCCAGCAGCGATGCACATTATACTGCGGATATCGCCAACCTGGACCATGCCATTCCCATATTGGAGGAAGCGGATTTCCCCCAGGATCTGGTGGTGAATTATAGTCTGGAACAGTTTAAGGAATATATTGCTTATAACAGGGCCCACTCCCAGTGAATACGGACTGTCTCCATAAAACCGCATGAATATAGGGATGCAGCATGCTGCATCCCCAAATCTATACATATTTCCTGATTTCATCCAAAACCATCTCTATATCCAGCGGTTTTACCAGGTACCCTGTCATCCCGGCTTTCATGGCCGCAATCCTGTCTTCCTCAAAGGCATTGGCTGTCATGGCCAGGATTGGGATCCGGCCGGCATCCGGCCGGTCCAGTCCGCGTATGGCACGGGTCGCCCCCAGACCGTCCATGACAGGCATCCGGATATCCATGAGCACTGCCTGGTAATAATCCTGGCCATTTTCTTCAAACAGCTCAAATGCCTCCTGACCGTTTTGCGCGGCATCCACTTCCATTCCATGCATCTTAAGAAGGGTCTTGGCAATCTCCCGGTTCAGTTCGTTGTCCTCTGCCAGCAGGATACGGCAGTTGTCAAAATCCGGCTTTTCAGCCTTTTCCTCAACAGGACGGCTCCCTTTGACAGCACCTGCAAACGCGCCGAAAAGCGAGTTCCTGAACAATGGCTTTGGTATGAAACAATCCACCCCTGCCTTCCTGGCATCTTCCTCTATGAAGTCCCAGTCATAGGCCGATATCATGATGATTGTGGTATCAGGTCCCACCAGACTGCGGATCTGTCTGGCTGTCTCAACCCCGTCCATATCCGGCATCTGCCAGTCAATCAGGGCAATGTCATAGTATGTCCCCTGACCCAGCCGGTGCCCCACTTCCTCCAACGCCTTAAAACCGGAATCCACCCAGACAGGGTTGGCTCCGGCGTCCTTAAGGATTTCTATGCACTGGCCCCCTACCGCAGGGTCATCATCCACCACCAGGACAGCCAGCCCGTTTAACAGTTCCTGCTGCTTCCTCTGCCGCTCCTTCTGCTCATCGTCCTCCACCAGCCGCAGGGGAATGATCACTGTAAATACAGCCCCCTTGTGCTTCTCGCTCTCCACTTCAATGGTCCCGCCCATAAGCTGCACCAGATTATAGACAATGGACAGTCCCAGTCCGCTTCCCACATTGTTGCGGGCAGTCTCCGGGGACTCCTGCTCAAACGGCTGGAAGATGCGGCTGCAGAACTCTTTTGACATCCCGATTCCCGAATCCCTGACACAGAACCGGATATAGGAAAACCCATTGGTGCGCTTCTGTTCCTTTATATTGACCTGTATCATGCCGTCAGTTGGAGTGAATTTAAGCGCATTGGACAGGAGGTTCAGGAGTATCTGCTTGACCCTCAGCGGATCCCCCACATAATGCTGGTCCAAGGGTTCCTCATGATAGATTTCATACCGGATGTTCTTTTCCCTGGCCTGCGGATAGACAATCTGGTCAATGTCCTCTATCAGTCCGGCAAAATCAAAATACTCCTGGGACAGATTCATTTTCCCGTTCTCTATCTTGGACATATCCAGTATGTCATTAATCAGGGACAGCAGGTACCTGGAAGAGGAATCAATCTTCCTGAAACAGTCCTGCATGCCCTTAACGTCCCCTGCCTTTAGCTGGCCAATGGTACTCATGCCGATGATGGCATTCATGGGCGTGCGGATATCATGGCTCATCCTGGAAAGGAAATCCGATTTTGCCCGGTTGGCAGCCTTGGCAGACGCCAGGGCATCCCGAAGCAGCTGCTCCTGGCGGGCCTGTTCCGCCCTCTGGGCATCCAGGATCTTAACCAGGTTAATGGCAAGCATGTCGCTGTTAAACGGATTCTCCACATAGATGATCTGCACGGAAATCCAATGATACCTTCCGTCGCTCCCAATCTGCTGGAACTCCATATAGATGTCGCGTTCCCCAGCCGCAAAGCGTTCCATTACATGCCCGCGCCTGAAGTAATCCATATAATCTTCCTGGTAAGCAGGATACACAAGCGGACAGAAATGCTCCAGCATCCCGGAATAGCTGCCCTCCCGCTTTCCAACGTATACCTCATGCCCTTTTATAAAGCAGTTATAGGTATCTTTGGTCAGGTTCAGGCTCATGATCAGGGGGTACGCGGTACAGATTGCCGCCTGCAGTGACCTGTTCTCAATCATCTGCTGGCGCTCCTGCTCCAGTTCCATGCGCCTGAGTTCAGTGACATCCGTAAACACGGCCTGTATCACCTCCAGGCCGTCCGCATTGACAAGCCGCCCCATGACCACGCTGATCCATATCTGACGCCCATCCCTGCAGACCCCCTGACGGATATAAGACGTTGTATCCCCGTCCAGCACAAGTCCGCCCACCTGTTTTTCAATCCATTCCCTGTCCTGGTCAAGCACCAGGTCATAAGGACATTTGACCGCACAGCGGTATTCCTCCTCTGAGGCAAACCCATAGGCTTCCCATACCATCCGGTTCACATTGATGATCCTGTGTTCCGGGTCCGTGGAAAACTGCAGGATGCCACAGGGTACCGAGTTATACAGCTGTGACAGGAAATCCGCCTGCTGCTTATACTCCTGTTCCTTTTTTTCCAGCACGGACTCCAGTTTCTGATATGCCTGTGTGGCTGACTCCAGCGGGAAAAGCTCCCCATCCCGTATGTCCCTGAAGGGCACTGAATTATGCATATGTATTGTTTTAAGGCCGTCCTCCCGCTCCTGGAAAATAAAGGTAATCCTTTGGCGTATGTCCAGGAATATCCCGGTCCCCGCCTTGGACTTAAGCAGGCTCATCCCCTCGCACAGGTAACTGCCGCCGCCCAGATTCCTGGTTTCATAAACTTCATCAAACATATCACAAGGTGACAGTTCATCCTGTCCGGCCCGGAAGCATGCGGCCACGGCTTCCTTCCCCTCCGCCTTCTGCATTTCCCCGGCTCCAAGCCATACAATATCATCCGCAAATGTGGATATAAGAAATTCCACATCCGCTTCACAGAAATACCGGATCAGGATCTTCCTGGCAAACCCCTCAATCTCTTCCGCTGACCTAATACCCATATAAATAGCCTCCTACGGCAAGCGTTACACTACTGCATCTGGTTGATCACGATTAGGTAATTATACCATCATGCGGATGCAAACGCAATGCGCCGGGAGGCTTAGAAGTCTTTCATTTATCTCTTATTTCATCCATTGATATATTCTTTTACAAATTATCCCATCCGTCCAATCACATCTTTATGACAACACGCCCTTCATCCAGCGACCGTTTCACATCAATGATCCTCTGGTTCGCCGACCCCTTAAACGCCAGGCTTATATCCTTTTCTTCCTCCACAAACCTGCCGTCCACCAGTACGTCTATCAGGCGAAGCATTTCATCCGTGCATTCACATCTGGCGCGGCTCTGGGCAAGGAGCTGCGCATCAAACAGATATCCGGTATAACACCAGATATCCTTCTCCGGGAAGCGTTCCCTGACCCGTCTTAAAAAGGGCAGCAGCGCCCTCTGGTTCTCCGGTTCAAAGGGTTCCCCTCCCAGCAGGGTAAGGCCATTAATATACCCGGGCTCCAGGGCTTTTAATATCTCCTGCTGGGTTTCCCCGGTAAAGGGACGGCCGAACCGGAAATCCCATGCTTCCTCATTAAAACAGTTCCTGCAGTGGTGCGTGCATCCTGACACAAACAGGGATACCCTGACGCCCTCCCCGTTGGCAATATCATTTTTTTTAATTGTCCCGTAATTCATATTATAAGTGCAGCACCCTTTCCTTTATCTCCTGGGTCCTTCCCTGGTTCCAGAACTGGGTTCCGATATAACCGCAGGTCCTGCGGGCCACGTTCAGCTTGTTCTCATCCCGGTTGCCGCACTTGGGGCATTCCCATACCAGCTTGCCGCTGTCATCGGTCACGATACGGATTTCCCCGTCAAAACCGCATTCCTGGCAGAAATCACTTTTTGTATTCAGCTCCGCATACATGATATTGTCATAAATGTAGCGGATCAGCTGAAGGACGGCCGGAATATTGTTCTGCATGTTGGGGACCTCCACATAGCTGATGGCGCCGCCTGTGGACAGGGCCTGGAACTGGGATTCAAATTTCAGCTTGGAAAATGCATCGATTTCTTCTGATACATTCACATGATAGCTGTTGGTGATATAACTCCTGTCCGTCACTCCCTCAATAATCCCAAAACGCTTCTGGAGGCATTTTGCAAACTTGTAGGTTGTGCTCTCAATGGGGGAACCGTAGATGCTGAACCCGATATTGGTCTCCTCTTTCCAGCGGTTGCAGGCTTTGTTCATATATTCCATGACCTCCAGGGCAAAGGGCGTTGCCTCCGGGTCGGTGTGTGACCTGCCTGTCATATACTTCACGCACTCATAAAGACCTGCATATCCAAGGGAAATGGTGGAGTATCCGCCGTACAGCAGCCGGTCAATGGTCTCCCCCTTCTTAAGCCGGGCCAGGGCCCCGTTCTGCCACAGGATGGGGGCTGCGTCTGAAAGCGTGCCTTTCAGACGGTTGTGACGGCACATCAGCGCGCGGTAGCAAAGGTCCAGGCGCTCATCGAATATTTTCCAGAACGCATCCATATCGCCGCCGGAAGACAGCGCCACATCCACCAGGTTGATGGTGACCACGCCCTGGTTGAAGCGGCCGTAGAATTTATAATTGCCTTCCTCATCCTTCCATGGGCTTAAGGCGCTGCGGCATCCCATCACGGGGAAGCAGTTGCCTTCCTTTAGTTCCATCATCTTTTTCTCGGAAATATAATCCGGGACCAGGCGCTTTGCAGTGCATCTGGCAGCCATTTCCGTCAGGTAATAGTATTCTGTCCCCTCGGTTATATTATCCTCCTCCAGCACGTAAATCAGCTTTGGGAACGCCGGCGTGATCCATACCCCTGACTCATTCTTAACGCCCTGGTAACGCTGCTTTAAGGACTCTTCGATAATCAGGGCCAGGTCCTTTTTCTCCCTCTCGTTCTTAGCCTCGTTCAGGTACATGAACACGGTCAGGAAAGGCGCCTGCCCATTGGTGGTCATCAGGGTTATGACCTGGTACTGGATGGTCTGCACGCCCTTAATCACTTCTTTGCGCAGCCGGTTCTCCACCACCTGGCGGATGGCCTCCTCGGAAGGGGTGCAGCCAAATGTCTTAACCTCTTCCAGTACCTCCGCATGTATCTTCTTCCTGGATACGTCCACAAAAGGAGCCAGATGGGCCAGGCTGATACTCTGTCCGCCATACTGGTTGCTGGCCACCTGGGCAATGATCTGAGTGGCGATATTGCAGGCCGTGGAAAAGCTGTGGGGCTTCTCAATCCTGGTCTCGCTGATGACCGTGCCATTCATAAGCATGTCCTCCAGGTTTACCAGGTCACAGTTATGCATGTGCTGGGCAAAATAATCGGAATCGTGGAAATGTATGATCCCCTCCTTGTCCGCCTCCACAATATCCTGGGGAAGAAGCATCCGCTTGGTCAGGTCCTTGCTGACCTCGCCTGCCATATAGTCCCTCTGCACACTGTTGACCGTTGGGTTCTTATTGGAATTCTCCTGCTTCACATCCTCATTATTGCACTCAATCAGGGAAAGGATACGGTTATCCGTGGTGTTGGCCTTACGGATAAGGGAACGCTGGAAGCGGTACCTTACATAATCCTTGGCCAGTTCAAAAGCGCCGGTGGACATAATCTGGTTCTCCACCATGTCCTGGATTTCCTCCACTGACACTGCACGGTTCAGCTTATCACATTTATACTCCACATAATCCGCAATGTCCTTAATCTGCTCCATGCTCAGCTTGCTCTTGCCCGCTGCCACATTGGCTTTGGACACAGCCACCACAATCTTATTTATGTCAAAATCTTCCTCAGCGCCATTCCTCTTGATAATCTTCATTGTCAATACACTCCTTTTATCCCTATACTCTCATAGGCCGCCGCTTCACCCGCGGCCTGCCGTATCAGTATACTATCATATTATCCTGGAAAAATCTGTTGCTTGTGCAACAGTATATGATTTTAGCACTAAATGTTGTGTTTTTCAAGAAGAATATATACGATAGGATGTATTTCAGGAAAATGTATAAAAGTCACGCCCTGCCGGCCCTTGCACAGCTTCCCCGCTCCACCATATGATGGGGCACGATGATTTTTGTTGCAACCAGTTCCGGATTCTCCACATGGTTGATCATCTGGGCCGCTGCCTCAATGCCCAGCTGGATGGAATTTACATCCACGGATGTGAGGGGCGGCGTGGTGAACCTGGAGAGCAGGGAATTATTAAAGGAAATAATGGAGATATCCCCGGGAATGGACAGCCCCAGCCCGATACATGCTTTTTCAAGGGCCACTGCCAGTATGTCATCACTGACCAGGACAGCGGTGGGACGGTCCTGCATTGTAAGAAGGGCGGTCAGCACCTGGTTCTGGTCTTCCGGTATGGCCGGCGCCTCCACACACAGCTCGGGCCTGAATGGGATCTGATGCTCTGTCAGGGCCAGCATGTACCCCATCTTCCTGTCGTTGTTAAACAGCAGGGAGTGGTCGCCCGACAGATACGCAATCCTCTCATGCCCCAGGCTTAAGAGGTAAGCCGCTGTTTCCCGGCCCGCAAGCACATTGTCATTGTCCACATAAATGGTCTGGTTCACATTCCTGTATGCCTTTCCAATCAGCACATATAACAGCCCTTCCTCATACAGGTAGTCCAGAACCGGGTCCTGTTCCTTGGAATACAATACAATAAAGCCTTCCGCCAGGCCGGTCCTTGCCATATTCTTTATGACCTTTAGTATCTCATCCTCGTTCTGGCCTGTAACCACTGTATTGATATATTGTTTCTGATTACAGTACTGGCTGATGCCGCGGATGACTTCCAGATAAAACGCATTCTGGTACGCCTCCCACTGGGATGGCGGCAAAATAATCCCGACGGTCCTGGAATTCTGGGTAGCCAGGCTGCTGGCCTGGAAATTCGGCTCATACCCCAGTTTTGCCATGGCCTGGCGTACCTTCTCCTTGGTCTGGCGGCTGATGGACGGATGGTCCTTGCAGGTCCGGCTCACGGTGGACGGGGATACTCCGGCAAGGGCGGCAACATCTTTAATCGTAACAGGCATAAGACGCCTCCTTAAATGTTCAGATTCATATGAGGATTATCTTCCTCTGGTTCCATTGTAATGTTTAATGCAATTTTTGTCAAACTTTTTTGCATTAATTGCGCTGTATCCGCCTTTTGTTTGCGCTGTCCGTTGCCAGGATTTTGCACAATATCATGGTCCTTTTTTTGTGCAAAACGTAGAAAGCATAGGGTATTCACAAGAAAGGCTTGCATTGTGTGCGTAAACAGGATATATTTAACGCAAGCGGTTGCGCAAATCAATGCAACAATTTTTTCAGGAGGTCAGGTTACATATGAACAGGAATAACGATGGCTGTACCGGCATCAGGATTTTGTCCCCTTTAACAGGGACAGCAGTAGCATTAGGTGAAGTACCGGATCCGGTATTTTCCCAGAAGATTATTGGGGATGGCGTTGCCATCATCCCGCGGGACGGGAAACTGGTAAGCCCGATTGACGGTGAGGTTGTGTCCGTGGCAGAGACCCTTCATGCATACGGGCTGCGCTCCAAGGACGGCATTGAGGTCATGGTGCACTTCGGCCTGGAGACCGTGGCATTAAAAGGGGAATTTTTTACATGCCATGTAAAACAGGGAGATAAGGTAAAGGCAGGGGACCTGCTGGCAGAAGCCGACATTCAGATGCTGGAAGAAAAACAGGTGAACCTCATCACTCCCGTACTCATCTGCGGCGGCATGGAAAACCGCACCATGAACACATTTTCCGGCCCTGTATCCGCGGGAAGCGATACCGTAATCACGCTGTTTGATGCGTGTCCCCCGGATGACGCGGCCCACAGCCCGTCCGGCCACGGGCCTGTCTTAAAGGCTGACGCCGTAAGCGGCTCCGGCCAGGCAGCCCCTGAACCCAAAAAGAAAAAATCCAAATTCCCCATTAACTTTGATTTCCTCCAGAAGCTGGGCAAGGTGCTGATGACCGTAATCGCAGTCATGCCGGCTGCCGGACTGATGATCAGCGTGGGAAAACTGGTGCAGATGGCTGGCGGCGACATGAATTTTGTCCTTACCCTGGGCAGGACCATGGAAACCATTGGGTGGGCCGTCATCAATAACCTGCATATCCTCTTTGCCGTGGCCATCGGCGGTTCCTGGGCAAAGGAACGTGCCGGCGGCGCATTTGCGGCCGTGATTGCATTTGTCCTTATCAATGTCATCACCGGAGCCCTGTTCGGCGTCAGCAGCGCTGACCTAAATAATCCGGAGGCCGTCACCCGCACCCTCCTTGGCCAGGAAATCCTGGTGAATGGATACTTCACCTCAGTCCTTGGCGCGCCCGCCCTGAACATGGGCGTGTTCGTGGGTATCATATCCGGTTTTGCAGGCGGGGTCATCTATAACAGATATTACAACTACAGGAAGCTGCCGGATGCATTGGCATTCTTTAATGGCAAGCGTTTCGTCCCCATGGTGGTCATTGCATGGTCCGTCATCATTTCCCTGGTACTGGCCATTGTGTGGCCGGTGGTGCAGACCGGAATCAACTCCTTTGGCGTGTGGATTGCCAATTCCTCAGCCACATCCCCCATACTGGCGCCCTTTATCTACGGAACCCTGGAACGTCTCCTTCTGCCCTTTGGCCTTCATCATATGCTGACCATACCGATGAACTACACATCCTTTGGAGGAACTTACACCATCCTTACCGGGGTCAACGCAGGCTCTCAGGTATTTGGCCAGGATCCCCTGTGGCTTGCATGGGCCACGGACCTGATCAACCTGCAGAATGCCGGGGATATCACCGGATACCAGAACCTGCTCACCGCCATAACCCCTGCCCGCTTTAAGGTGGGACAGATGATAGGCGCAACCGGCCTTCTCCTTGGTATTGCACTGGCCATGTACCGCCGTGTGGATGCGGATAAACGCAGCAGCTACCGCTCCATGTTCATCTCCACCGTACTGGCCGTATTCCTGACCGGTGTGACGGAACCCTTAGAATTCATGTTCATGTTCTGCGCACTGCCATTGTACCTGGTATATGCGGTGCTTCAGGGATGTGCGTTTGCCATGGCCGGCATCATCCATCTGCGCCTGCATTCCTTTGGCAACCTGGAGTTCCTGACCCGTATCCCCATGTCCCTGAAGGCAGGGCTGGGAGGCGATATCGTTAACTTCATCATCTGTGTGGCGGTTTTCTTTGCCGTGGGATATGCCATTGCGTATTTCATGATTGGCCGGTTCCATTTTGCCACCCCGGGACGTCTGGGCAACTACACGGATGACAGCGGGGCCGGGAACGGCCAGGATGGGCCTGAAAAGCAGATTTCCGGCAATCGTCAGGCTGAGCGCATCATCACGCTGTTGGGCGGCAGGGATAATATCCTGCTGGTGGACGCATGCATGACCCGGCTGCGCGTTACGGTAAAGGATATCACAAAGGTGGCTGAACTGGCTGACTGGAAGGCGGAAGGGGCCATGGGCCTGATTAAGAAAGACCAGGGCATCCAGGCAGTATACGGCCCGAAGGCAGATGTGCTGAAGTCCGATATTAATGATATACTGTAAAGCAGGGCGGGAACGGAACATCCAGCAGCCCACAGGAAGGAGTACCATGAAACTGATGACATTAAACACCCACAGCCTTGAGGAAGAGGACTACGAGGCCAAGCTCCACGCCTTTGCCGAAGGCGTCTGCCGGGCTGAGCCGGATATCATAGCGCTTCAGGAAGTCAATCAGACCCAGACCGCTGCCCCGGTGGACAAAAAGGATCTGGAACTATATGGATATGTGCCATGTGCTCCCTGTACTCCACATCCCCCATATGTCCCATGTGCATCCGCCTCCCCATGCAGCAGCCATCCCTCCCCCATCCCCCGCATGGATAACCATGCATACCGCGCGGTGAGGATCTGCGCGGAGCATGGCAGGCCCTACCACTGGACCTGGATTGGGGCTAAGACCGGATACGGTAAATACGATGAGGGCCTGGCCATCTTAAGCCGGATTCCCATTGCGGAAACAAAGCAGTTTTATATCACAGCCTCACAGGACTATGCCAACTGGAAGACACGCAGGATTCTAGGGATAGGGATTGCCACGGAACATGGCATGGAATATTTTTACAGCGTCCATATGGGATGGTGGAAGGATGAAGACGAACCTTTTGAAGGACAGTGGGAACGGATTAGAAAGCAGCTGGGGGGCGGGGCGTGTTTGGAAACATACCCTGGCCCTGTGTGGCTCATGGGCGATTTCAATTCCCCGGCCCATGTCCGGGGCGAGGGCAGGGACCTGATACGCGGCTTCGGATGGCTGGACAGCTACGAACTGGCCCGCAGCAAAGACAGCGGGATCACGGTGGGCCATGCCATTGACGGCTGGAGGGAACAGGAGGATGTTTCCGGTATGCGGATTGATTATATCTGGACCAGCCGCAAGGTCCCGGTCCGGTCCTCCCGCGTCATATTTAACGGCTCCTGTGAGCCGATTGTGTCGGACCACTATGGAATCATCGTGGAATATGAACCAGGGCATCATTGCCCATGAAAAGGAGTATATAGAAAATGAAACGAGAAAGCGGAATCTTACTGTCCATTTCCAGCCTGCCTTCCAGATATGGAATCGGCTGTTTCTCAAAGGAAGCCTACGAATTCGTGGACCAGCTGAAACAGGCCGGCCAGTCCTGCTGGCAAATCCTTCCCCTGGGTCCAACAAGCTATGGCGATTCCCCCTACCAGTCCTTTTCCACCTTTGCCGGGAATCCGTATTTCATCAGCCTGGAGGATTTGATTGAGGAAGGGGTGCTGACCAGAAAGGAATGTGACAGCGCTGACTTTGGGACGCATCCCGGGGCCGTGGACTATGCAAAGATATATAAGGAACGTTTTCCCCTCCTGCGCCTTGCCTATGAGCGCAGCAACATCAGCCAGGATGAGGAATTTAAACAGTTTTCAGCCGATAATAAGTGGTGGCTTGAAGACTACGCCCTGTTCATGGCCGTAAAATCCAGATTTGACGGAAAACCCTGGACACAGTGGGCAGAGGATATCCGCCTGCGCTGGCAGAATGCCCTGGACTACTACCGGAGGGAACTGTATTATGACATTGAGTTCCATGAATATCTCCAGTTTAAATTCATCCGGCAATGGAATAAGCTAAAATCCTATGCCAACCATAACGGCATCCGCATTGTAGGCGACATCCCCATCTATGTGGCCATGGACAGCGCCGATGCCTGGGCGCATCCTGAACTGTTTGAACTGGACCGGGACAATGTCCCCACTGCTGTTGCCGGCTGTCCGCCGGACGGCTTCTCCTCCACGGGCCAGCTCTGGGGCAATCCGCTGTACCGCTGGGGCTATCACAGGCAGACCGGATACCAGTGGTGGATCAGCCGCCTGTCCTACTGCTATCGGCTGTATGATGTGGTGAGGATTGACCATTTCCGTGGATTTGACGAATACTACTCCATCCCGGCGGGCTCTGACACAGCCGTCGGGGGCCACTGGGAACAGGGGCCTGGCATCGGATTCTTCCATGCAGTAAAACAGGCCCTGGGCGAAAAGGAAATCATTGCCGAGGACCTTGGATATGTGACGGACTCTGTCCGCCAGCTGGTTAAGGACTGTTCCTTCCCTGGCATGAAGGTGCTGGAATTTGCCTTTGACTCCAGGGATTCAGGCTGCGCCAGCGATTATCTGCCCCACAACTATCCTGAAAACTGCGTGGCCTACACAGGCACCCATGACAATGAAACCATCACGGGGTGGTTTAACTCCATCACGCCCGCGGAGCAAACGCTTGCCAGGGACTATCTGTGCGATTCCCATACGCCGGAAAACAGATTATATCTGTCCTTCATCAGCCTGATCATGCGCAGCCAGGCCCGGCTGTGCATCATCCCCCTTCAGGACTATATGGGACTGGACAATGACTGCCGCGTCAACACCCCCTCCACGGTGGGCGAAAACTGGAAATGGAGGCTCCTTCCCGGCCAGGTCACAAAGGAACTGCTTCAGACCATCGGGGCTGTCACGCTGCGGTACGGGCGGTGGAACTGGTAAGGACATGGGATGGATATCCCCCATCCTTTATAGTCCCCGCCATATCAGACGCGGATTTCCGTCCCTGTCAGCTTCTCATAATACCTTGCAATGGCGCTGTGGTCGCTTTCCCCCAGCCCGTCCGCGTGCAGGTTCTGCATCATCTCCATCACCTGGGAGGTAAGGGGCAGCGGGGCGCCCACACCGTGGCCGGTTTCCAGGGCATTGCCCAGGTCCTTGATGTGAAGGTCAATCTTAAATCCAGGCCTGAAATTACCGTCTGTAATCATAGGAACCTTGGCATTCATGACCGTGGAACCGGCCAGCCCGCCTTTGATGGCCTCAAATACCTTAAGGGGGTCCACACCGGCCCTGGTGCTCAGCATGAAGGCTTCCGATACAGCCGCAATATTAAGGGCCACGATTACCTGGTTCGCCAGCTTCGTGGTGTTCCCTGCGCCGATATCCCCGCAGTGGACCGCGCTGGCGCCCATGGTCATGAGCACGTCATAGACCTGGTCAAATACATCTTTATCACCGCCCGCCATGATGGACAGGGTTCCGTCCACTGCCTTGGGCTCCCCTCCCGACACTGGAGCATCAATCATCTTTACGCCCTTTTTTTCACATTCCCGGCATATTTCCTGAGAAGCCAGGGGCGCGATGGAACTCATGTCTACCAGGATGGTTCCCGGGGCAGCGCCTTCCAGAACCCCCTCTGCTCCCAGGACCACACTTTTTACATGCGGTGAATTGGGCAGCATGGTGATGACAAGGCCGCACCGGGCGGCTGCATCCTTTGAGGAGACAGCCGCTTTGGCTCCGTCCTTTACCACCTGATCCATATTGGATTCCACCACGTCGTATACAATCACTTCATGTCCAGCCTTTAACAGGTTCCTTACCATAGGCTTTCCCATGATTCCCAAACCGATAAATCCTATTTTCATCGTCCTTTGCTCCTCTCTCTTTACCTAACCGCTTATTATTCCTAACCGCTTATATATCCGCCGTCTTTGGCCGCCCGTATGTCCGCCGTCTTTGGCCGCGCACACGTCCGCTGTCCCCGCACGCCTATATGCCCGCCATCTCCCTGACTGCCTCTGCAATGGCTGACTTTGTCAGCCCATGGTATTCCAGTACCTCCTGGTAATTGTGTCCGCTGCACCCGAAGGTATCCTGAATCCCCACCATTTTCATGGGTTTTGGCTCCCTGCAGAGGACTTCTGCCAGTGCGCTTCCAAGACCGCCCCTTACATTGTGTTCCTCCGCCGTCACCACAGCCCTGCAGCCGTCTGCCATACGCCTCACGGCCTCCAGGTCCATAGGCTTGATGGTGGACACGTTGACGACCCTGACGGAAACAGCGCCTTCCAGTTCCTTTGCCGCCTCCATGGCCAGCCGGGCCATGTATCCTGTGGCAAACAGGGCCACATCCGTTCCTTCCTTTAATACGCTTGGAACACCGATGGTGAATTTCTCCCCTTCTTTTGTCACATTGGGATAGTCATTCCGGTTCAGGCGCAGATAGCAGGGGCCGTCCATGGCTGCCATGGCCTTTACCGCTTCCACTGTCTCATTGGCGTCAGCCGGGCAGATGACCGTCATGTTGGGCACTGCACGGAATACTGCCAGGTCCTCCACACACTGGTGGGTTGCGCCGTCCCCAAAGTCCGACAGGCCGGATGAGGAACCGCAGATCTTCACGTTCAGTTTCCCGATTGCAATGGTCTGGCGTATCTGGTCATAGGCGCGGCCTCCTGCAAACACTGCAAACGAATTGGTAAACGGGATTTTCCCTGTCTGTGCCAGTCCTGCCGCCACACTGGTCATGTTGGCCTCTGCAATCCCCATCTCAAAGTGTCTCTGGGGAAATTCCGCCTCAAACAGCTTTCCCATGGTGGATGCGCCCAGGTCCGCGTCCAGCACCACAATCCGCTCATCCTGCCTTCCCAGCTCCACTAATGTATTGCCATATGCAACTCTCTGATTTGTATAGCCCATGCCTATGCCTCCTGTTCCTGTACGGTTAATTCCAAAAGCGCCTGTCTGTAGGTTTCCTCGGTCAGCATCCCGTTGTGGTATCCCACCACGTTTTCCGCAAAGCTGACGCCCTTTCCCTTGACCGTGTTGGCTATGATGGCCGTTGGAACGCCCTTCACGGTTTCCGCCTCATCCAAGGCACTGAGGATTTCCCTCATGTCATGTCCGTTGATTTCAATCACATGCCAGCCAAAACTTAAAAACTTGGCCATGATATCCCCTGTGTCAAACCGTTCCTTGGTCCTTCCGTTGGCCTGCAGCCGGTTCCTGTCCACAATGGCCACCAGGTTATCGGCCTTAAAGGCGCTGGCCGCCATGGCCGCCTCCCATATCTGGCCTTCGGCAATCTCCCCGTCCCCAACCAGCACATATGTCCTGCTGTCCAGACGGTCCAGCTTAAGCCCCAGGGCCATGCCCAGGCCAATGGAAAGCCCCTGTCCCAGGGAGCCGGTTCCCGCCTCAATGCCCGGGGTTTTCTGTACATCCGGATGCCCCTGCAGGTAGGAGCCGATTTCCTTGGTATGCTTTAAATCCTCCACAGGAAAGTATCCGCTCTCCGCCAATGCCGCATACTGGAGGATCCCCACATGTCCCTTGCTCAGCAGGAACCGGTCCCTTTCCCTCCATTCCGGATGTTTTGGGTCGTGTCTCATTTTATGGAAATACAGCGCAGCCACAATATCTGCCGAGGAGTTGGAACCCCCGATGTGGCCGGCCACTCCCACGCCAATGCTGATGACCACGTCCCTTCTCAGCTTCTGCGCCTTGTCCTCTAATTTCTTAATCAGTTTTTCATCATATCCCATCACAGATTCCTCCTAATCCACCATGACCACTTTTATCAGGCTGCCAGGGTCCTTTGCCAGTTTTTCAAAATATGCAGGCGTTTCCTCCATGCTTACCTCCCTGCTTATGAGCGGGGCCACATGGATCCTGCCCTGGTTCACAAGGCCTACCACGGTTTTAAACTCTTCATAGCCGTACAGGAACGAGCCCTGGATGGACAGCTCCCTTGTAACGATTTCCTGCATGTCCACATCCACAAATGGCTTATTGTTGCCAATCCAGATGGCCCGACCCCCAAACCGCAGGGCTGCCATGGCCTGCTGCACCGTGGGGGCGGCGCCCACCGCTTCAATGGCCACATCCACTCCCTTTCCACCGGTCTGTGCCAGGATCTGTGCCTTCCAGCCGCTGTTTCCCGGGTTGACGGTCACATCCGCCCCCATCTCCCTGGCAATCCCAAGACGGTAATCACTTAAATCAGACAGGATGATCTTGGCAGCGCCTTTCATTTTCACACATGCCAGGGCCAGCAGCCCGATGGTCCCCGCCCCCACGATAAGGACCGTCCTGCCCGTCAGATCCCCGGCGTGTTCCACGCCCCGGTAACTCACTGCCAGGGGTTCCATCAGGGTGCCTATTGAATAAGGAATCTGGTCCGCTACCCGGAAACAGCACTTTGCAGGAACACAGATATACTCTGCAAATGCCCCATCCACATCCAGCACACCAAACGCCCTCTTATTCAGGCAGAGATGGACGTCGCCCTTCCTGCACATTTCACAGCGGCCGCAGAAATCCACGGGATATACGGCAACCCGGTCCCCTTTCTTCCACTGGTCCACTCCCTGGCCCAGCTCCGCCACCTCTCCGGCAAATTCATGGCCCATTATCATGGGCGGCAGCCTTCTGCCCGTGATGCCCAAATAACCGTGTACATCACTTCCGCAGATCCCGCATGCCCTGACCCTTAATTTTACCTCTCCCGGCCCCGGACTCACGTCCCCGACTTCCTGTAAACCCAGGATATTCGGTCCTTCATAAACAATTCCCTTCATTTCCCTGTCCTTCCCTTCCATACAGGCGCCATGCCTGTCTTAAGATTCTATAGAAAATTCTTCAGATTCACATTGCGTATCTGTTCCACCGGCACCTTCGGCTCCCTGTCATAGGTCAAAAGCCCGTTCATCTCCTGTTCCACATCACACAGCTGGGTATACACAAAGCCCTGTACCAGAGGCGATGCGGCCAGGGCGGCAATCAATCCCTCATATTCCTTCAGGAACCCCTCCCCGCTTTCAGCCTCCGCATACCCCCAGCCCTCTTCCTTATGAAGCCTGTACGCCACGCCGCCGAATTCCGACACAATGACCGGCTGTCCTTCATACCCATATCCATGGGCAAACAGGGTCCTGTTTGTGGGCATGGATGAAAGCAGGGTTTCCAGGTTCCCGTACCGTTCCCTTAATACCTCCGGATTGCAGGTATAGTCATGGACAGTGAGCAGATCCGACTTTGTGTGGTTCCACCCGTCATTGGAGATGACCATCCTGGTGGTATCCATGGATTTTGTCAGATAGTACATGCACGCGCTGTGGGCCTGCTCCTCCTGGCTGTACATGATGCCATCCACGCCCCAGGACTCATTAAGCGGCACCCAGGCCACGATGCACGGATGGTTATAATCCCGCTTCACAATTTCCATCCATTCAGGAACCATCTGTCTGACATAATCCCTGGAATAGAGATAAGCGCTGGCGCATTCCTCCCATACCAAAAATCCCAGCCTGTCGGCCCAGTACAGGAACCGCTCCTCCTCCACCTTCTGATGCTTCCTTACCCCATTGAACCCCATTTCCTTGCAAAGGGTGATGTCCCTTATCAGGGCCTCATCGTCCGGCGCCGTCATAAGGGAACCGCGCCAGTATCCCTGGTCCAGCAGCATTTTCTGATAATAAGGACGGTTGTTCAGGAGAAATGTCCCATTCTCCACGCTGACCTTACGCATGGCAAAATAGGAATCCGCCTCATCCACTGCCGCCCCTTCACATTCCAGCTTATAGTGTACATCGAACAGGACCGGATGTTCCGGCGTCCACTCATAGGACTTGTGCTCCCATTCCAGATTCAGGTTCTGGTCCAGCTTCCATTCCCGGACCGCCTTTCCGTTCAGCACGGTGACGGTATCACAGACCATCCTGGTTCCCTTATATGTAATCTCCACCTTAAGCCTGGCCTCTGTTTTTTGGTCCAGGAGGATTTCCATGCCAATCATCTTCTGGTCCACATCCGGCGTCATCCACACCTGGCGGATGAACTGGCTTTCCACTGGTTCAAGCCACACGGTCTGCCAGATTCCGGTTGTGCGTGTATAGAAAATGGATGCGGATTCCTGTTTCCAGAACTGCTTTCCCCTGGGCTGTTCCAGGTTCTTCGAATCGTCCTCGGCCCGTACCACCAGGACATTCTCCCCATCCCTGAGCAGGTCCGTGATTTCAAAGGAAAAGGAGGAATGTCCGCCCACATGGGTCCCGGCCCATTCCCCATTGACCCAGACCTCTGTCTTGTAATCGCAGGCCCCAAAATGAAGGATGAAGCGCTTCCCTTGTTCCAATGCCCGTCCGTCAATGCTGCGGCGGTACCAGACCACATCGTGGAATCCCGTGTCATGAATCCCGGACATTTCTGTCTGGTATGCAAACGGCACCGTAATCTGTCCGGGAAACGGGTGGGACAGATACCATTTTTCCTTCTTCCCCACATCCTTGTCATCAAACCCAAACTCCCACTTCCCGTTCAGGTTCATCCAGTTTTTCCGCCTGAATTGGGGTCTGGGGTATTCGTTCTTAGGTATATCGGTCTGATCTGCATATGCTCCCATCATGGTCATCCTTTCGTACGGAAACAGAACATGTGCCAGGAAGATCTGGGAATCACTGCTTCCATCCGTCCATTTTCCAGGATGTCCGTGGGTTTATGGGACGGTACCACACGGTCCGGTTCCAGGGCAGAGTTGGCTTCCTCATAGCCGTAACCTTCAAGGGCCGTATGGCAGATACAGGATTCCGCCTTGACGCTCCTTAAATCACAGGAAAGGGCAATGTCCTCCTCCATGCTACGGTTGAGTACGAACAAGGTTACCGTGTCCCCGCCTTCATTTAAGACAGCCACTGCATCCAATGCAGTCACATCCGTGTACTGCCTGCAGTCGTATCTGGGACACTCCATGTTCACCTTCAGCGCGGTTCCGCGTCCATGGATGCTGGTGTAATAGAATGGGTAATAAATGGTCTGCTTCCACGCCTTCCCGCCTGTCTCGGTCATGATTGGCGCAATCACATTGACCAGCTGGGCCAGGCATGCCATCTTCACGCGGTCGCAATTCTTTAAGAGGGAAATCAGCAGCCCGCCCACCAGCAGGGCATCCTCAAAATTATAGATATCCTCCAGTCTGGGCGGCGCCTGTATCCAGTGTTCAATCTGCTTGTCGCTCTCCTTGGTGTGGTACCACACATTCCATTCATCAAAGGAAAGGTGAATGGTCTTCCTGGAACGCTTCTTTGCCTTCACATAATCACAGATAGCCGTGACAGACCGTATGAAATCATCCATCAGGACGCCGCCTGACAGATAGGACTGTGTATCGCCGTCAAAATTGCCCCAGTAATTATGCAGGGACAGATAGTCCACCTGGTCATAACACTCTGTCAGGACCGTTGCCTCCCAGTCCGCAAAGGTAGGCATCACCATCTTGGAACTGCCGCAGGCCACCAGTTCAATAGAGGGGTCCACCCATTTCATCATCTTGGCCGTCTCATTGGCCAGCCGCCCGTACTCATATGCGGTCTTGTGCCCCATCTGCCACGGGCCGTCCATCTCATTGCCCAGGCACCATGTCTTTACGTTGTAGGGTTCCTCTTTCCCATGGGACCTTCTAAGGTCACTCCAGTAACTGCCTTTCCCATGGTTACAGTATTCCACCAGATTCCTGGCCGCGTCCGCTCCCCGGGTTCCCAGGTTCACTGCCAGCATCAGCCCTGAATCCACTTTCTTAAGCCAGCTGTCGAATTCCTGCAGCCCTACCTCATTGGTCTCCGTGGTAAACCAGGCCAGGTCCAGCCGGGCCGGACGCTGTTGCTTAGGCCCCACACTGTCCTCCCAGTTAAAACCAGATACAAAGTTGCCCCCCGGATACCGTATGACAGGGACTTTCAGTTCCTTCACCAGCTGGATTACATCCCTGCGGAACCCGTCTTTGTCCGCCAGGGGATGACCCGGCTCGTAAATCCCGTTATACACAGCCCTCCCCAGATGTTCGATGAAGGAACCGTAGATGCGCTCATCAATAGCTGAAATGATATTCAGACGGTCTACCGTCATATCTGCCTTTTTCAAAATGTTGTCTCCTTCCTGTGGTGTGCCGGGGCATCCGCTCCCGCCCGGTCATGCATTACAAATATAACCTTAAACCATGATTATCCCTTAATACCGGTCATGGCAATGCCCCGGATGATCTGCTTCTGGAATATGAGGAATACGATGATGGCCGGCACGGAAGCAATTACGCTGGCCGTCATTGGCAGTGTGAATTCTGAAAGGTTGGCCCCCTGGAACTGGGGGATTCCCACAGGCAGGGTCATCATTTTCTCTGATGTGATGGATAAAAAGGGCCAGAGGAAATTGTTCCAGGAATTGGTGAATGTGAATATCCCCACGGCAGCCATGGATGATTTGGATACCGGAATGCAGATATTCCACCACCGCTCAAAGGCATTGGCCCCGTCCAGCACCGCTGCCTCAATCAGTTCATCGGGAATGCCGTCATAACACCGTTTCATGATCAGCACGCCGATGGGCGCCGCCAGGCTGGGGCACATCAGGCCCACATATGTATTGAGAAGCTTAAGTTCCGCCATCTCCTGGTACAGCGGTATGATGATGGATTCAATGGGCACCATCATACCGGCCGTGATAAGGAGGAAAATGGCTGTGCGCCCTTTAAATTTCAATTTTGAAATGGCGTAGGCTGCCAGGGAAGTCAGCATCAGGGTGCCTATGGTAACTGCAATGGCAACGGACGCACTGTTGAAAATCCATTTGATGATTGGCGCCTTTTTGGCAACCACCGCATAATTATCCAGGGAGAACACACCGGTCAGCACCTTGGACAGGATGCTGACAGGGGTCCCATAGGGTTTTAATGACGATACCAGCATCCAGATTACCGGGAAAATCCAAAACAATGCCGCAATATAGACAATAATATATAAAGCAGCCCTTCCCACGGTCATTTTTTTCTTTGTCTTCATGGGTTTCCTCCTTCTCAATCTTTTTTCCTGCCCAGGACTTTGTTCTGCAGCATGGTGATGATGAACACCATCACAAAAAACGCAACGGACATGGCTGCCGCCCGTCCCATCCTCCGGTTTGTAAAGCCTGTCTCATAGATGTAGTGCACAATGGTCCTTGTATGGGTACCGGGACCGCCTCCCGCCATCAGGTAGGTCTGCCCGAACAGTTTAAAGGAGGCGATGGTCTGGAGCATGATTACCAGTACCGTGGTGTCCTTTAGCATGGGAATCGTAACCGAAAACAGCATCTGCCGTGAATTGGCCCCGTCAATCCTGGCTGCCTCGTAGATGTCCTCCGGTATGTCCTGAAGCCCTGCCAGGAAAAGAATCATGTTAAATCCAACGGTCCACCACACAGTGGTAATCAGGATTGCCAGCCATACCAGCCATTTTGTATTGAGCCAGTACATTTCCCCAATGCCCAGTACATTGGTAAGCTGTGTCACAAGGCCGGTGTAAGGCTGGAAAATAAAAATCCAAAGGCCGGTCACCACGGACATGGACAGCACATAGGGAGAGAAAAAGCAGGTCCTGATAAAAATGGTGCCCTTTAACCTGGAGTTGATGAACATTGCAAAGATAAAACCTACCAGGACAATCGTAGGCGTGGAGATTACCACAAAAAACAAGGTATTGAACATGGCCTGCCAAAATCCTTTGTCCTGAAACATCGCAGCATAATTCTGGATGCCGATAAAAAATGTCCTGCCGCCCAGTGTCGCATCAAACAGGCTGAGTTTCATGCCCTTAAGGATGGGGTACAGGAGAAAGCACAGGAAAAAGAGCAGGAACGGGATGATAAAGCACCACGCCGTTATGTTCTCCCTCACCGCATTCTTCCGCTTGATTGATTGATATGACTTATCCATGGAATGCCTCCGATTTCGTTGCTGTTAAGTTCCATTGCTGCCTTTTTTAAAACTGCTGCAGTATTACCTGCAGCAGTCTCAAAATATATGTTCCTAACCCGGTACTTCCATTTTCCCGCCGCCCTATCTGTTATAGGAATCCAGAATCTCCTGGAACTGCTCCTGCATATGGTCCATGGTCGCCTGCACGTCCTGCTCCCCTGCAATCATGGCAGCCAGTTCCCTGTAGGTCATTTCCGTAAGGCCGGCCACGCCGCATACCTGGGGATAGAATTTTGCATAGTTTGCGGACTCCGCATAGTTTTCCCTGTAGGGAAGGGCCTTGAATTCCTCGGATTCCATGACGGAGGTCCTGCTGGGAATGTGGCCGGACTGGGCCCATTTGCCAGTGTTATCCGTAATCCATTTCATGAATTCCATGGCAGATGTCTTTTCCGCATCCGTAAGATTGGCGTTCTTAGGAATCACCAGTGTATGGGAATCCGCATAAACGGATTTGGTGGTGCCTAACTGGGGGAATGACATTGACACGAAGTTCAGCCCATTGGTTCCCTCAAAGGTGGGGATTGCCCAGTCACCGTTGATGGTGGCCACCGCCACATTGCCGGTAAACAATTCCGCGCCGTTCTTCTGGTTCTTGGGCCAGATCTCACTGTCCACCATCCGCATCATGATTTCCAGCGCCTTTCTGTTGGCATCGCTGTCCAAGGTGGCGGTCCTGCCGTCAGCATCGCACACATCGCCGCCAAACTGGGTCAGCAGGGTATACCACACATACATGGGAAGCCCGTTCATGGAGGTTCCTGACAAAGGCATCTTGCCGCTGTCCGCCTTTACTTTTTCAAAATATTCAAAGAACGCCTCTTCCCCGTCCGGCACAATGACTGTCCCGTCGTCTTCTAAAAGGCCCATCTTCTCAAATTCATCTGTGTTGAAATGCATCAGCAGCAGATGGGTATCCATGGGCATGCAGTAGTGGGTGCCATCCACCTGGGAAGCTTCCTGAAGCCGTTTGGTAAACCCGGTCCAGTCCACGGAGGCGTCTGCTGCCAGGCTGTCCAAGGGTTCCAGCAGTTCATCGGTCACATACTCCTTAATCCTGGTAATATGGTTGACCGCCACCGTGGGAGCGGAATCAGATGTCATGGCTGCCAGCAGCTTTGTATAGTATTCCTCTGATTTGATGATCATGAATTCCACTTCCGTGGTGGGGCTTTGGGCATTGAACTCATCCACAAGGGCTGTCATGATATCGCCGTCCCCGCCTGAGAACGGGGCCCAGTAGGTTATTTTTGTCTTTTCCCCGGACGGGGCCGCGGTATCCGCTCCCTCTGCCGCCTTACTTGTGTTTTCCGTGGCCTCGGACGCCCCGCCGCCGGAGGCTGCGCCCTGTCCTCCTCCACACGCTACCAGTGACGCCGTCATGGTCCCTGCCAATACCAATGCTGTCATTTTTTTTACAAGGTTTCTTTTCCTCACGTCTGTTCCTCCTTTTTTCTCTGGGCAGTAGCCGGGGCGGGTTTGGGAATCCATTTACGCCCCAGGGGATTTCCCCAATAAAAAGACCTGCCACAAGACAGGTCTTTTCCATTCCCAGGATGCATGTTCCTAACAACAAGAGCCATCTCATTTGATGAGATAAGCATACCATGTAATCCACACACCGTAAATTTGACTGTTTTAATAAAAGTGTCAATTCTTAAACTGATTTTTCCCATTTGTCCGGATATATTCCCCCGGACTCACCCCCGTATATTTCTTAAATACTTTTGTGAAATATTTCACATCCGGAAAACCGCTGGCCTCGGCCACCTCATAAATCTTAAGCTTTCCCTCACTGAGCAGGCGTTTGGCCACATCGATGCGTATCTGGGCCCGGTAGGTGGTATACTTGATTCCCAGTTCCTTCATGAACAGGGTGCTCAGGTATTCCGGGGTCACATTCATGCGCTGCGCCATCTCATCCAGGGGCAGGTCGCTTTTATATTCCCTGTCCATGATTTTAAGCACCTGGTTGATGATCGGGTGGTTGCCCGACCTGAGATTCCTGGTATACTGCTCATACTGCATCAGCACGTTCAGGATAAGCTGGGGATAATGTTCCAAAAACAGGCTGTCCCTGACCCATTCCAGGATATTCAGGTTGCTTATATTCTCATACAGCCCATAGCTGGCCTTGCGTATGGCATACAGGACAGCGGCCGTCAGGCAGATAAGGGCTTCCCGGATATCGGTGTAGGAATAAACCTTCTGCTTGAGATACTGAAGGAATTCTTCCAGGCAACCTTCCACCGGCGATATATCCCCCTCATTGATGCAGGTAATGATCTTCCTCTCAAGTTCCGAGGGATAGCTGAATTTCTGTGTCTCAATCCGGTTTATCACCTCCTCTGTGAGAACCGCCGGTTCCCCCACGGAAAGGTTCCAGTTGGTCATATCCAGGAGCCGCTCCCTCTTTGCCTTTATCTCATCCGACCCCTTAAGGCAGGTTCCGGCAAAAACCAGATAAGGGTTAACCTGTTCCCTGCACCGCCTTACTGCCGGGTTCAGCCTCTCATTCATCCCCTCCTCATATCCATGGAGCAGGATATAATTTTCCTTGTGCCGCGCCTCCCTGCACACGCAGGATTCAATTCCCGGCAGCGCCTGTCCCAGTTCTGCCACGATCCGCTCCCAGTCGGCCTGTACCACCCGGTTCTCTCCCCGTATGAGGAGAAGGAAGTTCATGTCCCGGGATTTGAACCGTTTCTTCCATTCCGCCTCGAATTTGGACCCTGAGAATCCCTGCATGAACAGCGCCCGCTCCAGGATCTGCTCCATGTCCATGGATGAGGTCCTGATGTTCTGCGCCTCCTCCTCAATGGCTGTCCTGACCTTGCGCAGGGATTCCTCCAGTATTTCCTTTGTAATCGGCTTCAGCAGATAATCCATGCTGCCCAGGCTGATGGCTTCTTTGGCGTACTGGAACTCCGCATAACCGCTGAGTATGATATAACGGCAGGCCAGTTTCTCCTCATTCAGCGCTTTCATCATCTCCAGCCCCGTCATGCCGTTCATCCGGATATCCGTAATGATGATGTCCGGGCGCAGTTCCATGGCCATACGGATCCCCTCTTCCCCGCTTCTGGCCTGGCCGGCAATCTCATACTCCCCTCCCAGCTCCGCAATCAGGTTTGATAATCCTTTTAATGTCTTCCATTCATCTTCCACTATCAGTATTTTCACGAATCTCCTCCTGATCTGACCTCATGCATTGCCTGGGTATCACGGTTTCAATGGTAGTGCCTTTCCCCTCGCTGCTATCCACATGGATGGAGTAGGCGGACCCATAATATAAATCCAGCCTTGCCAGCACGTTGAGGACGCCGATGGAATTCCCTGCATTCATCCTCCGGACAAAAATAGCTTCCATCTGTTCCTTGGACATCCCCTGTCCATTGTCGCTGACAATGAAGGCCAGGCGTTCCTCATCCTGTTCCCGTATCTGGACCTTGAGCAGGCCTCCGTGCTCCACATCCGCCATCCCGTGAAGGATGGCGTTCTCAATGAACGGCTGGAATATCATCTTATGGATCTTGCAGGTCTTCACCGACTCCTGGCACTCTATCACATACTCAAAACTGTCCATGAAACGTACCTTCTGAAGGTATAAATACCGCTCCAGATAGGAAAGTTCCTCGGAAATCATGACAATCTGGTTGCTCTTCTGGATCTGGTAGCGGAGTATCTGGGCAAATTTGCTCAGCATACTGCTGATTTCCTTCTGGTCGTTCTCAATGGCCAGCCAGTTAATGGAATCCAGGGTATTGTAGATGAAATGCGGGTTAATCTGGGCTTCCAGCGCCCTGATTTCCGCCTCCTTCTCCCTGATACCTGACTCCTTCACCATCTGCATCTGTTCATTGACCGTGTTCATCATGATGTTGAAATGGGTGGCAATCTGGCTGATCTCATTTTTCTCATCCCTGTGGATTCCCACCTTTGCGTTCAGTTTGCCGCCCTGGACCTTATTCATCGTGTTGACGATATCCGTAATGTATTTGGACATTTTCTTTGACACGTACAGTACTGCCCCCAGTACGGCCAGCGCCAGCAGGAATGAAACAGCCAGCACGGTCTTCTGGATTTCGTACAGCCTGTGATACACATAATTCTCATCCAGCACGCTGTACATCCTCCATCCGGTGGACGGGACCTCCTCCATAAGCACCATATGCGGGCTGTCCGGATCCATCCTGTCTTCCTCCTCAAAGTACCCGTCCACAAAACTGCCTATGACTTCTTTATCATAGTGGGAAATAATCCTGCCGTCAGCATCCGTAATCAGCAGGTAATTGATGTCCCTGTCCCCGCTCACCTGGCCGTTGGCGCATATCTCGCTTAACACATTTTCCTCAATGCTGATTATCCCCGTCCCCACCTGGCGGTTGGTATAATAGTCCATGATCTGCTTTCCGTAGGAATACACATAGTACTCCCGCGTCCCCTTCCGGTCCAGATACTGGGTGGGCATCCATTTCCCCTTAAGGCCGCCGTTGTCCTCAAAAATCCCCTGGCTGAAATACCTCTGGTGCAGGCTGGATATCTTGGGATTCAGCAGTTCCACTTCCTGGCGGTCATAGCCATAGCTTATGTCCGATATGGTGCGGATGGACATGCTGCGCACCTCGGAACGGTAGGTGAGGAACTCCTTCATGGTTTTATCCAGCTCTGACTTTATCTTCCACTCATTCTCATCATTCATGCTGTTCAGTGCATTTACCGCCATTATGAAATCCGTGTCCCGGAACAGCTCGTCAATGGCCTTCTTGTAGCCTTTTAGGGAGGTGTCCAGGTTCAGGGTGGTCTGGCGCAGGGAGTTCTGGTAGGATTCCTCTATCTTCTCCTTCATGAACCTGCGCATATAGGAACTGCTGAGTCCCTGTACAATGACCATCTGGAACAGGAATACCCCCATGAACACCATGGTAAGCTGCCTGGCAAATGTCTGTCTTTTCCAGATATGTAATATACCCTTCATGTCCTGTTCCCCGTCACCACTCAGCCACGGAGCCATCCTCATGCCTCCAGACCGGGTTCTTCCAGTTATGGGGCGTCCGGTTCTCCTCAAGGACCAGTTCCTTATTGACCTCAACGCCAAGTCCCGGCTTTGTGGGAAGCTTGACATAACCGTCCACAAACCGGAAATCCTCCGGATTATCCACATAATCCAGCACGCTCCTGCCCACATTGTAGTGGATTCCCATGCTCTGTTCCTGGATGACCGCATTGTAGCAGGTGGCGTCCACCTGCAGGCAGGAGCTGAGGGCAATGGGACCCAATGGACAGTGGGGTGCCAGGGCCACATCATGGGCTTCCGCCATGGATGCAATCTTTTTTACCTCTGTGATGCCCCCTGCATGGGACAGGTCAGGCTGGATGATATCCACGCCGCCCATCTGGAACAGGCGCTTGAAATCCCATTTGGAATACAGCCTCTCTCCTGTGGCAATGGGAATCTGGCAGGCAGCTGCAATCTCGCGGAAGCATTCCATGTTCTCGCAGAGCACCGGCTCCTCGATGAACATGGGGTCGTAAGCCTCCAGCTTCTTAGCCAGGATTTTAGCCATGGGCCTGTGCACCCGGCCGTGGAAATCAATGGCAATGCCAAAATCCTTCCCGCAGCTTAAACGGATTGCATCCACCCGTTCCAGTACCGCGTCAATCTTATCATAGCTGTCAATGAACTGCAGTTCCTCCGTGGCATTCATCTTCACTGCCGTGAAGCCCGCCTCCATCTTCTCCCTGGCCGCCGCCCCCACATCCGTTGGCCGGTCGCCGCCAATCCAGGAATATACACGCATCTTATTCCTGCAGCTCCCGCCCATCAGTTCATGGACCGGCGCATTAAAATATTTGCCCTTGATATCCCACAGGGCCTGGTCAATACCGGAAATAGCGCTCATCATCACGCCTCCTCCCCGGTAAAAGCCGGCCCGGTACAGGACGGTCCAGATATCCTCAATATGGGCCGGGTCAGCCCCAATCAGATAATCCTCCATCTCATGCACACAGGCCAGCACCGTGCCTGCATGTCCCTCCAGCACAGCCTCTCCCCAGCCGCTTAACCCTTGGTCCGTGATAATTTCCACAAATCCCCAGCGCGGACGGACAAAATACGTGTTGATTTCCTTAATCTTCATATAATCCCTCTCCTTTCCCAACAGGTTCACCCCATCTGTAAATTGCATTATCCACACAACACGTGGCATCATTCAAAATATCACACAAAAATCCCCATGTCAATTTTTATCTATATTCCGCTGTCCAGGGGGGCTTTTGGCATCAAATTGCACAATGGTCATTGGATATGCAGGGGCAATCCCCATAAAGTAAAAAAGCAGGGCTTATCCATACCATGATAAGCTTCCTGCTTTTACTGTCCTGCCCCATCCACCCAGTACCATTCACATGTCCAGGCGTTCCACCACGGTACGCAGCCTCCTTAGGTCCTGGTCTAAATGGAGGAATATTTCTTTATAAAACGGATAAATCTTTTCGTACCGATCCACCCATTCCTGATCCGGTTCAATCACCTCATCAATTTTAACCAGCCGCTCTGCGGCCTCTGACAGATCAGGAAATACGCCCAGCTTATGCCCTGCAATTAGAGCATCGCCAACCGGCACATTACCTGACCTCTCATCCAGCACATATACAGGCATGTCCAGTACGGCTGCTTTAATCCGTGACCATGTCCGGCTTTTTGCCCCGCCTCCTGTAATACGCAGCATCCCTGCGCCCGCGCCTGCTTTACCGATTGTCTCAATCACATGACGCAGTGCAAATGCTGTCCCTTCAAATACAGACCGCGCCATCTCCGCGCGCGTGGTGGAAATGGACATGCCGATAAACATACTCCTGGCATAATCCTTCCAGATTGGCGCCCGCTCCCCCATGAGATAGGGATAAAACAACAGACCTCCTGAGCCAGGATCTGCTTCCAGGGCCAGCTCGTTCAGGTAGGTATATATATCCTTTCCCTGCTCCTTTGCAGCAGCGCGTTCCTCTGCCGCCATGGTTTCAATATACCAGTTAAGCGCCAGGCCCGTGGTGGTAATAGGAGCGTCAAATACCCATGGCATGCCTGTAATGGCACAGGGCTTGGTCACAACCGGAAGATCCGGCGCGCTCTTCACATCGCTTCCCACAAATACCAGGGAACTGGTACCCGAGGATTCCCCGGCCTCCCCCAGCCGGCTCATCCCCATGGCGTACATGGATGCCATGGCATCGGAACATCCGGCTATCACAGGTATCCCGCTTACAAGGCCTGTCGCATCTGCCGCTTCATCTGTCACAAAACCAATGATTTCATTAACCAGCTTTAACGGCGGCATGACCGAATCCAGGTCAACGCCTATGACGTCTCCAATCTCGGATGCCCAGTCCATGGTGCTTATATCCAGACATTGCGTACGTGCTGCCTGGTCAATATCAATCGTCCTTTTTCCTGTGAGCTTAAAATTAATATAGGAACTGGCCTGCATGAAGGAGGATGTCCTGGCAAACAGCTCCGGTTCATTCTTTTTAAACCAGAGTATCTTGCTTGGCAGGAATCCTGCCCCCGGCCTTCCTCCCACCATATTCACAAAACGCTCCCATCCAATGGTATCCACTATACAGTCCAGTTCCCCGCCAGAACGGGTATCCTGATAGGTCAATGCATTCCTTAAGGGAACGCCGTCTTTATCCACCGGGAGCATGGTGACCGTATGGGAACTGATTCCGATTCCCCTGATCCGCCTTACAACCTCCATACCCGCCTCTTCGCACAGGGCGCGGAATATCTCCACGCTGTTTTCCCACCACCGGCCTGCATCCTGCTCCTGCATACCTGGTCCGGGACAGATAAAACAATTGGGCCTTGAAGCTTCTGCTGCCACTGTTCCGTCTTCGCCAATGATGACAGCCTTAATATTGGTTGTTCCGCAATCCATTCCCAGCAGATAATTTTCTACTTTGTTCATATCCTAAGCCCCCTTTCGGTATTACGACATCCCTTATACCCTAAGCGCTGCATAATAAGCCTGATTGATTGCATGGTAAATCATGCCAACCTGACTGCAGTCACCCACAATATAATACTCATCGACCAGTGCGCACAGGGCATCCACCTTGTCATATGGCGCCCTAAAGCCCAATGCACAGACCACACTGTCAGCTTCCACTGTAAAAACAGTACCATCGGTTTCACATACCACACCTTCCGGTACGATTTCCTTTACCTTTGTATTTACATAGATATCTGCCGCCTTTTCCACCTGCGGCATGAGTCCGCCCCGGTAAAATGAGTTGACTTCCGGCGCAACCTCCTGCTTCATCTCTATAATAGAACACTGCCTGCCTTCATGGGCAAAGGATATAGCTGCTTCAGCCCCCACCAGGCCTCCGCCCATAATGGCTATTTTCTTTCCAAGCTTTTCAGGATGGAGTTCTGCTTCAACTGCCATGATTACATTGCTGCCATCCATCCCTTTTATCGGCGGTTTCAGTTCATTGGAACCAATGGCCACAAAAAGGGCATCCGGCGCCATTACCTTTATATAATCCGCAGTCACTTCGGTATCCAGCACAACTTCTACACCGGCTGCCTTCACCCTGGACTCCAGGACATGGCAGAGTTTTTCAATGTCCTTTTTAAAGAATGGCGCTGCAGCAGGATGCAGGTTCCCGCCCAGGCGTCCTGCCTTCTCTACCAATGTTACCATATGTCCCCGCCCAGCTGCCGTAATTGCTGCTTCCATTCCCGCAGGACCCCCGCCCGCTACCAGCACCCTTTTTTTCTTTCCTGGCCGCGGCAAGGGGAATTTGCAGGCCAGCTGCTGCCCCATGGTGGGATTTACCGTACATTTGACTGTCTCGCTTTTACCTGTCTCACCAAAACATTCGTAGCATCGCAGACAGGGCGTGATATCTTCTTCATTGCCTTCCAGCGCTTTCTTTGGCAGATACGGGTCAGCCAAAAGGGCGCGGCCGATTTCCACAATATCTGCCTGGCCGGAAGCAATGATTTCCTCCATCTGTCCCGGGTCATTCAGGGAACCAACACAGGCAACCGGCTTTTTCACATGCTTCTTGATTTCCGCGGCCAGATATACATTGACCCCTCTGGGATAAAATGCCGATGGATGGGTCCGGCAGAACATGGCCGGATCCTCATGGTTCCCACAGGAAATATTAAACAGATCCACCTTGGGTTCCACCATACATGCCACCTTAATATACTCCTCCAGGCCGATGCCTGAACCGGTCATGTCATCACCGTTCAGCCGCAGTTCAATGGGGAATCCCGGCCCAACACTTTCCCGCACCGAATCAAGTGCCATGCACAGGAATCTGGCCCTGTTTTCCAAAGAACCCCCAAACTCATCCGTCCTCTGGTTCAATACCGGAGAAAGGAACTGGCTGAACAGCCAGCCATGGGCCGCATGTACCTGCACCATGTCAAAGCCGCAGTCTTTGCACAGCTTTGCCCCTGTACCGTAGGCTTTTACAATCTCCATGATTATTTCTTTTGGCATGGACTTCACAGGCCCTGCCGGCATCATGATATCGCTGGGTCCGTAAGCCACCTCGCATGTATCATGTTCCCCTCCCACGCTGGCAAGTCCGCCGTACATTCCGCCGTGGGACAGCTGGATGTTAGCATATGCGCCTGCGTTATGGATAGCCCTTGCAGCCTCTGCCATGCCCTGCTTCACACCATAGGAATCCAGCTGAAGCTGCTTGTTATGGGATTTTCCGGTTGCCGAATGGACAATGGCCTCCCCATATGTCACAACCCCTGCGCCGCCCATGGCCTTTTCTTCCAGATAAGCAATCATCTCCGGGGTAAAGTGGCCTTGCGTCGTAATCATGCTGGGACTGGTCGGCGCTGCTATGATTCTGTTCTTCAATCTTATATTACCAATTCTAAGCGGTGAAAAAAGGGATGGAAACCTTTCACCTTTCCTGAAACATGTCTCCCCCATATGCCCTCCTTACTTTTTAACCTTCCAGATATATTTTCTTGGCTCACCCTTTATATATGCTATAATTTCTTCTCCCATCATGGTACCGGACCAATTATCCACATCCGTGGTCAGCCCCGCCATATGGGGAGTCAGCACCACGTTCCTCATGGAAAGAAGAGGATGGTTGGCCGGGATTGGTTCCTGCCAGTATACGTCAAGGGCGGCACCTCCGATGGTTCCTGCCTGCAGGGCCTCCACCAGGTCCTTCTGGTCAATTACAGCCGCCCTGGCCGTATTAATCAGATAGGCTGTGGGCTTCATCCTGGAAAACCAGTCTTTGTTAACAATTCCCCTGGTTGACTCAAGTACAGGCAGATGGATACTGACCATATCACTTTCAGAAAGCATGGTCGCAAGATCCACTGCCCTGGAGCCGTCTGCTTCGATGCGCTCAGCCGGCATGTAAGGATCGTAGGCAAGTATCTCCATACCAAAGGCCCTGGCCCGTACCGCAACCTCCCGTCCAATGGCACCATAACCTGCAATGCCTAATTTTTTACCATATAACTCAAATCCAATCCCATAATCCGTAAACGGATGGTTCTCATCCAGGGGGCCCCATACAACATTCTTCACATCCGGAACATCATATATATCCTGGACCGCCTGCCCCAGATGTTCTCCTTTTTGCAGTCCTGTACCGGCAAGACAGATTTTTCTTGCAGCACATATCATCAGGCCGATATTAAACTCAGCCACCGCCACACGGTTCCTGCCCGGCGTATAGGAAAGCTCCAGTCCTGCCTCTTCAATCGCGCGGTAATCCACGGTTGCCGGGGTGCCTTTGGCCACTCCCATAAACTTCATGCCTGAATCAGCCCAGGCCTTGATGGTCCCTGCTCCCGCATATTCGTCACCCAGTACTACCAGTTCATGACCCATGCACTCTTTTCTTGTCTGTTCCTCTGCCACATTTCCTTTTCCATGCTTTAATTCACCGCAGACAGTAATGTCACATTGCTCATTGATGAATCCCATGAATTTTTCCGGGATTGGTGTACATAATGCCATTTTCCTCTTCATTCTAATCACTCTCCTAATTTGATTTTATCTGCATGTTCAAAACATGCATGTGTTCCCATCTTCACAAATCCTGCAAGGACTGCTGCCAGGAACATCCCCACCGCTGCAGCCACATACACATGTGTGGTTGTCACAGATTTAAAAACAGCAAAAGAAACCGCATTCAATACCACGGGCGATATAAACTGCCCTATGCATTGGGCACATCCGTAACATGCTGCTGCCATGGCTGTTGCAGCAGGCAGGACCGCGCCTGACACCTCAACCATTGCTGTTGGGACAAATATACCCTGGGATATGCCGCAGAACACAGCCCCAACCGCCAGCATCAGATAGTCGGACGGAAATGCTGCCAAAATCAGGCTTCCCACTGTAAAACTCACCATGGCAGCAGGCAGGGCTGCTTTTTTGATAAGACGTGTAATCCTGCCCAGTACAAGACCCACAATGATCTGTGTCCCTGAAAAGATTCCTGTAATGCTGCCTGACGCACTGCTGTTACCTGCCAGTCCTCCACTCATATGCATTGCGATATTGGTGGTAAAGGAAATCAGGAATAGGAATTCCAGCATCCCCAGAAGGCATATCATGAACACTGACCGGTTGAGTCTGATGGATTTTGTACCGTCCCCGGGTATCCTGCCTGTTTTCTCCCTGTACGCTTCTCCCGGATTGGTTTCCGGCAGGAAAGCTGCCAGCACGATCATGGAAATAAATCCAATTATATTCACAAGATAAGACAAACGAAAGTCCAGGCTTCCAAGGGCGCCTCCAACAGCAGAAACCACCACCATCCCTCCTCCGATGCTGGCTGCCTGGATTCCCATGGCAGAGACACGCTCATCACCCTCAAAAAAACGGGCAACCACTGCGGTGTTAAGGGCGAGCGCCAGCCCAAGGCTTATACCGTATATCATCCTGCAGGCAAACAGCAGAGGAAAGCTATCACACAAAAAGGGGGTGATGCCGGCCGCCCCTGCCAGGAAACTTCCGGATACCAGCAGCTTCTTCATGCTGATTTTCACTGCAAGCCAGCCGGATATCAATGAGAATACCATTGCAGTCAGCGCAGGTCCTGTAATCAGCATCTGTACCAGGCTGATATCCACGGCCGGATAATGCCGGCTGATCTGCCCCAGCACAGGAGAGACACTGAACTGTAGTCCCTGGATAAAGGAAACGCTGGCAATGGAACAATATATCTTTACTTTTTCTATCCTGTTCAATCCCCTTCCCCTTTCCTTTCTACTGTTTAAAATGCTTTTCGCAGGATTGCCAGTATGTCTTCCTTCCCCACATCCTGCCGGGGATTAAACCCTAATACGGGTTCGCGCATGGCTTCCTCTGCCAGCATATCTAAATCCTGCTCCGTAATGCCCTGTTCTGACAATGTCTTTATCCCCAGCTTCTGAACCAGATGTAACAGTTCGCCTGCAAGCAGATATTTGTCATCCTCCATATTTCCTGACATTGTCAGGCCAATGGCCCTTGCCAGCTCCGCCATTTTTTCCGGACACCCATCTGCGTTAAATTCCATCACATAGGGCAGGACTGCCGCATTGGCCATTCCATGGGCAAGATGGAAATGGGCGCTCAGTGTATGGGCAATGGCATGTACCAGGCCCAGGTTGGCATTGGAGAACCCAAAGCCTGTAATGACGCATCCCAGCATCATCTGTTCCCTGGCCTCCATATCTGCTCCATCCGTTACGGCTCTTGTAATATTCCGGTACAGGATTTCCAATCCTTTTATGGAATTGTACTCCGTCAGCGGATTGGACCTATTTGAAATATAGCTCTCCACTGCATGTGTGATTGCATCCAGCCCTGTGGCAGCTGTCACGGAGGCCGGCACGGTCCTGGTAAATTCCGGATCAATGATAACCTTGGAAGGAACCAGTTTATCATCAATCACCACATACTTTACAACCTTTTGGGTATCTGTCAGCGCACTCACATTGGTGATTTCACTGGAAGTTCCGGCTGTGGTAGGGATGGCCACCAGGGGAAACAGCGGATGCCTAACTTTGCCAATTCCCGCATAATCGCCAATGGATCCGGGATTCGTCATCAGCACATCAATGGCCTTAGCCAGGTCAATACTGCTTCCTCCGCCCACTGCAACAAATGCGTCCACTCCATTACACCTGGCCAGCCCGGCCGCCTCCTCCACCACTTCGTTGGTAGGATTGGGGATGACACCGTCAAATACAACATAAGGGATACTGGTTTCTTCCACCATGGCTAAGACCTGTTCTGCAATGCCTGCCGCCTTCACGCCTGCATCATACACAACCATGACTTTTTTTGCGCCATATCCCTTTAAGATTCCCGGAAGTTCTTTGACAGAATCCCGTCCAAATACAATGTCACTGTTTACATAGAACCGATATGCCATTTTGTCTTCCTCCCTGTCCTTAAACTGCCTGGTCTGCCGCAATCAACTCCTTCATCTTTCTTACCGCTTCCTCGGGCATGGGCTGGAACACGCCGGCTGCCTTGGCATAGTAGGAGGTCTGGGCCATTTCCTCCGTATAGACGGTTGCAGACATGGCTGCCTTCATATCCTTGCCGCAGCAGAACAGACCATGGTTTTTAATTAATACAGCCCGTCCCGTTTCCCCTAAGGCCTCAACTACCCGGTCAGCCACCTCATCTGAACCCGGCATTGTGAACGGTACAATCCCCACCGGTACAAACTCTGCCTGCGGCGGCGTGGTTGGCAGCAGCTCACCGTACATGGCTGCAATTGTGGCAAACATACCATGTGTATGTACGGTTGCTTTCACATCCTTCCTTGCACGCATGACTGCGGTATGCATGGGCACCTCTGATGATGGTTTAAAAGGACCGTCCAGCCATTTTCCGTTCAGATCCACAATGGCAATCTGGTCAGCCGTCATATGTTTGTAGGAGATACCGCTGGGGGTAATCGCCACCACATCGTCCTCATCATCCCTCAGGGCGATGTTGCCTGAAGTCCCCTTAATAAGTCCCTGGTCAACTGCATCCAGGATAGCTTCCAGAACCTGTTTCCTAATGTTTTCATATTTCATTTCCATATCCTCCTCAAGATTTATTTGGGTTGATTTCATTTAACATTGTTTACTCCTTTATGCTAATACAAATGCCGGCTTCCCTCAAATTCACTTTTTCCTCTTTAAAGAGGAAATATTTTCTGATACAATGAAGCCTGTGAAGCAAATGGACCGCAGACAGGCCAGAGCAGCAGCACGCGGAAAGGACAAGGAAGATGAGCGCTGATAATCTAACCCTCCGCCAGAGGAAAATCCTGCATTTTCTCCAGAACCACACCGGGTTCATCACTGGCTCGGAGCTTTCAAAGCACCTGGAAGTATCATCAAAAACAATCCGTACGGATATATCAGAGATAAACCAGCAGCTAAACCATTCTGACATCCGGATTGTATCCGAACACAGCAAGGGTTATTACCTGGATGCCGGGAACCCTGCCGCCCTGGCAGAACTTAACAAGATAGACCGGGTATTCCTTACAAAAGAGGACCGGGTCCGCTTTCTGACCCTTCGGCTGTGCCTGGCTGATTCCCCTCTGGATCTGTATGACCTGGAGGACGAAATGTATGTAAGCCGCACCACCCTTGACCATGACCTGCACCAGCTGAAACGCCAGCATGTCATGTCACCGCCCCATATCCAGCTGTTCCAGTCCCGGAATCAAATCTGGTTTGAGGCAGATGAACGGAAACGACGTGATATCCTGAACCAGCTGTTTCACAAGGACTGGGATTATAACAACAAGGGAAATGCCTACTATGGTTATGACTTCCTGGATGAACGTATGCTGGACCTCATAACATCCGAGGTTTCAGACCACCTGAAACAGCAGGGGCTTCAGATGGAGGACACCAATCTTGTAACCCTGAATCTGGCCATTGCCATCATGTACCACCGTCTGGCAAATGGGCATGGGCTGCCTGCGGACCAGCCTGCGGCGCGCTCAAATGCGGCTGCGGACAGGGCCTGTGAGGTTATGCTGGATTCCCTTGAATCCATACTGAAAACCTCTTTCCCGCCCCATGAGCGGGACAGGATATATGAAATCATTGCTGCCGGTCATTTAATGGACGCATCCCTTCTGAATTTTAAAACCGTTGCGGAATATTTTGAACCTGATGTCCTTCAAATGGCCCATGAATATCTGGAGCATATAAAGGACATCTTTGGAATTAACCTAAGTGAGGATGAAGATTTCTATATCACCCTTTTGCAATATATCCGCTGCCTGAAGATACCCGGACACATATTCAATGACCAGGAAAACCCGGACCTGATACGAAGCAACCTTCTCATTGAGTATGAACTGGCCTGCCTGTTCCAGCCGCTGGCGCTTAAGTATCTTGGGAGTTATCCGGACCGCACCGAGCTCTTATACCTTGCCCTCTGCCTTTCCGGAGCCATTGAGTTCCTCAGCACCCAGCATCCTGAGCAGAAGCTTAAAACAGTTATCTGCTCCCACTTAAACCTGCCTGCCACCTGGGCCCTGAAGCGGAAAGTCCTGGGGGCCTTCGGCAATTACCTGGAAATCACCGCCCTGCTGCCGGTCAATGCGAAAAGTTCCTTTTCGTTTGAGGACACGGACCTTGTGCTGACAACTGTCAGAAAGCCCATTACCTGCCATGAAGATACCACCACCATCCGTATCTCCTCATATATGGCCCCCAATGACTATCTGAACATTGAATGCTATATCAGCAGCATGCGTTTCCTCAGGATCTGCCCGGCACATGTCCCTGCGTTTCCCCACCTTTTAAGGACTGCTTACTGGCATACAGGACTTGGCAGCCACAGTCCTGTTTCACTGATTGAACTGATGGCAGGGGACTTTCTGAGGGAAGGGATTGTATCCCCGTCCTTTCCAGAGGAAATACTTCACAGGGAATCCATTTCAGGCTTTGCCTTAAAGCCAGGGATACTGCTCCTTTACTCTTTGTCACCTTCCAAAAAAACCCAGCTGGGTGTTGCTTTGATGGAACACCGGCTGTTGTGGAAATCCCATAAAATCCGGCTCATAATCATGGCCTGTTTTACAAGGGAGGATGTGAACCTTATATTCCGCCTGCTTCAGACCTTATATCAGGAACACTACAGCGAGGAAGAGATACGGAACCTGAGAACCAGGGAAGAGGTGGAGGAATATTACTCTGCAGGGTATACAAAATAACATAAAAAGGCCGCCGGCCATGTCTTACCCGCCGTTTAGAACGGCGTAAGCACTATGACCAGCGGTCTTTCAATATGACTATTTCTGATGGAACAGTTCAGGATGCAGGTTCTTATCCCATTTTCCTGATTCAGTCAATGCCACAATGATGACATTCAGGATGAACAGGCCCAGATACACGATATACGCGCCTGTAAGCGAACCTGTTATCTTAAGTGCAACTGCATTTACCACAAAGTTAAGACATCCGATACAGTAGCAGATAGGGAATATGAATCCGTTTACCTTCGGATAATCCAGTACCCCGAAAAGAGAAGCAGGATAAGACAGGGTCATATTGGTGCACCCGCCAAGGGATGTGCCCACAACAAAAATGGATACGTAAACCAGCGGAAGCCAGAACGTTGAGAGAAGGTTGCAGAGTATGCCAAATGCAAAATAAGCGCAATACAGCATACATGTCTTCTTTGTACCAATCTTTGTATCAATATATCCCACCAGATAGCTTCCCACAATCCCCAATATGCCGCAGATTGTCATTGCCCCCACTGCCTGCTGCTGTGTAAGGCCCACAGAAATATTCCTGTTCACAAACTGGGTGATGATGCCTAAAAGTCCGATGGTGATAAAGCCGGGGACAATGGCCGCAATCCATACTTCCTTTGTTTTCAGCATACGGCCTGCAGTCCAGTCACTGACATAACCGTCCTTTTCTTCATTTTTATAATCCCTGTTGTACTCCTCTTCCGATACATTATCCGGGTACATTCCGGCATCCTTTGGGTCATCCCTCAAACATAAAAAGGCAAATATGCCCAGTGCAATGGAGGCCATTGCAAATACTGAAAGGCCAGTCCTGTAATCACCAAAGGTGCTGATCAGGGTGGTCATGATAGGCACGAGTAATGCCGTAGCCAGGTTGGAGCCAATGGTGGATATGCCATTTACCACACCGCGTTTTCTAGGAAACCATGTTGACTGCATGGGGCCGGTGCAAAGATAAAAGGTTCCCTGGCCGCAGCTGACCATGATGCACTGTGAGAGTCCATACATGAATATGCTGGTGGCCCTTAAGAATAAAAAATAAAATGTCAGTCCGTTAATAATGAACAGCGCTGCCGCCATCATGCGGCCGCCAAACCGGTCACGGAGCTTGGCGATTAAAAGCATGGCTGCCACGCCTGCAAAACCAGCCACTGTTCCCATACTGAGGCAGACCTCATAGTCCAGCCCCGCCCCCTCTGATATTGCGGGGAGCGCCACATTTAACCCATCGTTAACTCCTGCATTGCTTACAAACATTGCCAGAATGGCAAACAACATCAAATACCAGCCTTTTCCCAGCCGAAAGCTTTCTCTGATTGTGATTTTCTTGTCCATACCATGCTCCTCTTTCCTTTTCATTGACGGCAGGCCTGACCGTTTGTTAATTGATATCACAATTATAGAAAATATCACGGTGTTCAACAAGCTGTCTTTTTCCACTAGCTAGAGGAAAAAATAAATCCCCGGCAGATTTCCCGGGATGCCAAAACATAAGCCTATTCTTTCACCAAAACAGGAGAACAGGTTCCGCACTCCGCGGTACCCGTTCTCCTTCCTATTCACCTTCCGTTCCATATATCGGTGCAGTGCGGCACCACCTCCACAGAAACACCTCCGGCGCAGGGCAGTCTGATTGGATCAGTACACCGCCCGCTCCTTCACAAGCACCGTAGGATACCCCAGGTTACGAAGGGTCCGCTCCATGCGCACCGCATAATCCATGTTCAGGAACGCGCCTACCCTTACCTTATAAAGCCCATCGTCATACACAATGAACGCAGGCAGTCCCTTGGCCTGGAGTTCCCTTACCAGACGGTCCGCAGGCATCCTGGTGCTAAACGCGCCTACCTGGACCTGATAATATTCCGGACGCTGCTGCTCCTGCTGCCGGATGGTCTCCAGGACCCCGTCCGCGATTGCCTGGGCAATGGCGTCAAAATTTTCATCAAAAAATTTGTTGTCCGCCGGATTATCGATAAATCCTGCCTCCACCAGAACAGCAGGCATCTGGGTCCGCCTGAGCACGATAAGACCCGGACGTTCCTGGATTCCCAGGTCGTTAAAGCCGGTCTGTACCAGATTGCGCTGGATATTCTCAGCCAACATGGCCGGGACGCCTGCGTCCTCATATACCAGGACCATTGCCCCGCTTCCCGTACCGGGCACGGGCATGGCGTTGCGGTGGATGGAGACAAAATAATCAGCGCCGGAATTGTTGGCAATCTGCGCCTTTTCAAGAGGCGTGTCAAACACATCCGTGGTCCTTGTATAAACCACATCCACCCCATTCTTTTCCAAAATCTGTCCTATTGCAAGAGCCAGCCGCAGGGCATCGTCTTTTTCCCGCCGCCCATCATACATGGCGCCGGGTTCTTCACCGCCGTGGCCGGCATCGATAATCACTCTCTTAATGTCTGCCATATCAGACTCTCCTTCACATGTATCTCTACACTATACCATATGTGAAAGTGAGACAAATGTTGACACTAAATTTCGTCCACATCCACACCCCTTGGGCCGACGTGGGTGGAAAATACAATCTGCGTGCTTGTCTTACCGAACTTCTGAAGCTGTCCAATGAACATATCCAGCTCCATGGTGCTCTGGAAGGCTACTTTCATCAGCATGGAAAAATCCCCTGTGACACAGCTGCACTCCAGCACATTGGGCACTTCCTTCGCATACGCGTAAAACTTGGGCTTATCCTCCGGAACCACGTCCAGGTTAATAAAGGCCAGGATATGATACCCCAGCTTCATGGGGTCAACCATGGCATGGTATCCGGTTATGATCCCTTCCTTCTCCAGCCGTTCAATCCTGGCGGACACGGCCGGCGATGAAAGGAAGGTGTTTTCTGCAATGGTCTTAAGGGACATCCTTGCATTGGCCTGCAGAAGTTTCAGTATCTTGCGGTCAATATCATCCATACTCTTATGTTCCTCCCTTGGCAGCGTTATTGTCTGAGGGACTTTAGCCTTTCCACTGCCCTTACTGTATTTTCATAAGTTCCAAATGCCGTAAGACGGAAATATCCCTCTCCGCTTGGCCCAAAGCCGCTGCCAGGGGTTCCCACCACATTGGCCTTTTCCAGAAGATAGTCAAAGAATTCCCAACTGGTCATGCCCTTTTCTGTCTTAAGCCAGATGTAAGGCGAATTCACGCCCCCGTATACGCTGTATCCAGCCTCCTTAAGCCCTTCGCGGATGGTCCCAGCATTCTTCATGTAATAGGCAACCTGATCCATGACCTGCCGGTTCCCTTCCTCTGAATACACTGCCTCTCCCGCCCTCTGTTCAATATAGGGCGCCCCGTTGAACTTGGTCCCATGGCGGCGGGCCCACAGGGAATGAAGGGACACGTCACCGCATTTCAGGTCCTTGGGCACCACGGTAAATCCAAGGCGGACGCCTGTAAAACCTGCCTTTTTAGAAAATGAACGGAACTCAATGGCGCAGGTCCTGGCCCCTTCTATCTCAAAAATACTGTGGGGCACATCTGGTTCTGAGATATACGCCTCGTAGGCAGCATCATAAAGAATGACGGCCCCTGCCTGGTTCGCATAATCCACCCACCGCTTAAGCTGTTCCCTGTTAAGGGTTGTCCCGGTCGGGTTGTTGGGATTGCACAGGTAAATCAGGTCCGGCGTTTCTTTTGGAAGTTCCGGGGAAAACCCATTTGCCTCCGTACAGGGCATGTATATCACCCTGCTCCACATCCCGGTGCCCTCATCGTATTCACCGGTACGACCTGCCATCACATTGGAATCCACATAGACCGGGTACACGGGGTCGCACACCGCAATCCTGCTGTCCCCGCTGAAAATCTCCTGGATATTGCCGCAGTCGCTTTTGGCCCCGTCAGAAACAAAAACCTCATCTGCCTCCACCGGGCATCCCCAGGCCCTGTAGTCCTTTTCCACAATAACCTGCCGAAGGAAGGGATAACCCAAATCCGGGGCATAACCGTGGAATGTCTCCGCCTGCCCCATTTCCCCTGCCGCTTTTTGGATGGCCTCCACAACCGCCGGGGCAATGGGCAGGGTCACATCACCGATTCCCAGGCGGATCACTGCCTTGTCAGGATTGGCCTGCTGGTACGCCGCCACCTTTTTCCCAATGGTTGAGAAGAGATAACTGCCCGGCAGTTTTAAATAATTCTCATTGATTTTAAACATGCGTTCCTCCTGTCCTCTCCGGAAGATATCCTGCCCTGCATGCCTGAAACCAGGCCCCGGCGCAACAATCACCTTCCATAAACGTAAACGCTCCCAGGAAACCCGTCCGGCTCCGCACAGGACTGAAAGGACAGCAAATAACCACCATCACAGGGCCTGTACAGAGACAAACCGCACATCTTCGTGCCATGGTCCCTGAGAGTGTATTAGATTACATATAATTTAAAGTGTTAAATAATTAAAGTCACCTTGTCAATCATAATATATTTCCTGCGGTATGTCAATAGTTCCGTTAAATACTTCCACCGCAGGTCCTGTCATAAAAAGGTGGCCCGTGGCACGGTCCAGACGTATCATAAGCTTTCCCCCGCGCAGGGAAACCTCCGCCTCATCATCCACATACCCCATGAGGATGGACGCCAGCACGCTGGCCGTGGCGCCTGTGCCGCAGGCCCAGGTCTCCCCGCTGCCCCGCTCCCAGACCCTCATATTGAGATGTGTCCGGTCCACCACCTCTATGAACTCCGTGTTCACCCGGTCTGGTGAAAACCGCTGATGGTATTCAAAGGCAGGTCCGATCCGTTCCAGGTCCAGCCCGTCAATGCCGTCCATATAATACACTGCATGGGGATTGCCCACGTCAATGCCCACAAACCGATAGTCCTCCCCATCCACCTGTATATCCTCAGGAAGCCTGGAAGTCAGGGTCCCCTCTCCCATGTCCACGGTTATCAATACAGCCTTCCCGTCCCTTACATCCAGTTCAAGGGTCTTAATCCCGCCCAGCGTCTCCACGGTCATGTTCCTCCGGTCAGCCGGCACCAGGCCGTGGTCGTAAGCGTACTTGCCAACACACCGCACCCCATTGCCGCACATGGATCCCTGGGAACCGTCCGCATTGTACATTTCCATCCTGCAGTCCGCCTTCCCTGAGGGACAGATAAGGATAAGGCCGTCCGCCCCGATTCCGAAATGACGGTCGCTTATGAACCTGGATACCTTTCCCGGTTCCTTTACCTGTTCCTTGAAACAGTCCACATACACATAATCATTGCCAATCCCCTGCATCTTTGTAAACTTCATTCCCACACCTCACACATGAATTAAACTGATGACCATCTGGGCCGTTTCCACCAGATTGGTGCCGCTGTCCATACTGCACTTCTGTATATACCTGTGAGCCTCTGACTCTGTCATATTATTGCGCTCCATCAGCAGCGCCTTTGCCTCGTCAATCAGCCTGCGTTCCTCGCTGCTGCGCTCCCTGGGCCGGCTTTTCATCTTCCGGCGGATCCGGACCTGCGCCTGCACCATCATTTCCAGGGTGCTTATAAGGTCATGGACCTTAAGGGGCATGGGAAGGCAGATTACATTGCCCGGGGCCTGGCCTCCCAGCCGGCTGGGCGAGGAGATAAGCAGCATATCAAATGCAGCCGGCAGATACTGGCGCAGTTCGTCGTACAGCATATCCTCAAACCGGTAGCCGCTCACCACGATGCCGCTGCCAACCCCTTCCGCCGCTGACAGCGCCAGTGAACCGGATGTGCAGACAGCGACCACCTGATAGCCGTTACGCACCAGAATCCCTTTTATGTTCTTTCCATCCTCCGGTTTGGAGAACGCTACGATAATATTAGTCACATGCCTCACCTCCAAGCAAGCCTTTGGACCGGAACCTGATTACAGTACCGGCTTCAATATTTATAAAGATATTCGCTTACTTCCCAGTCAGTGACCTGAGCCCTGAAATCGCGCCACTCCTTTTCCTTTGCTTCCAGATATTTGGTATAGATATGGTCCCCCAATACATCCTTCATAAACCAGTCTCCGTCAAATGCCTCGATGGCATCCCCCAGGGTCTCCGGTATGCGCTCCACATTCCTGGACTTCATATCCTCCGGCCCCATGGTAAACATGTTGCCTTCCACGCACTCCGGCAGCTCCATCTGCTTCTCAATCCCGTCCAGGCCGGCTCTCAGGCATGCTGCCAGGGCCAGGTAGGGATTCATGGCCGGGTCCGGACAGCGCAGTTCAATCCTGGTGCTCTCCCCCCTGGGCGACGGTATGCGGATTAGGGAACTGCGGTTGGAGGTGGACGACCAGGCTATATAGATGGGCGCATCGTACCCCGGTATCAGGCGCTTGTAGGAATTCACAAGCGGGTTGGTAAGGATGGTCATGGGCTTCATATGGTGAAGGATACCTGCCATGAAATAATAGGCTGTACGGCTCAGCTTCAAAGGGTCTGAGTCATCTGCAAACAGGTTCTTCCCGGTCCCGTCCGACAGGGACATATTGATATGCATGCCTGAACCATTGATTCCCTCCTTTGGCTTTGGCATGAAGGTGGCATGAAGGCCATGGCGCTTGGCAATGGTCTTGGCCGCCATCTTAAAGGTTATGATATTGTCCGCCGCCCTTAAGGCATCCGTGTACTGGAAATCAATCTCATGCTGGGCCGGGGCAATCTCATGATGGCTGGCCTCAATCTCAAATCCCATATCCTCCAGGTTGAGCACGATATCCCGGCGTACATTTTCAGCCAGGTCAATGGGGGATACATCAAAATAACCGGCTGTCTCATGGGTATTGGTGGTGGGCCTTCCCTCCTCATCCGTGTGGAAAAGGAAAAACTCGCACTCAGGCCCTACATTAAATACATAACCCATGTCAGAGGCCTTTCTGACCGCCCGCTTTAACACATTCCTGGGATCTCCTGTAAATGCGGTCCCGTCCGGATTATACACATCGCAGACCAGCCTTGCCACCTTGCCCTGCTGGGGCCTCCACGGGAATATCTCAAACGTATCCAGGTCCGGATACAGGTACATATCGGACTCGTCAATCCTTACAAACCCTTCAATGGCGGAGCCGTCAAACATGCAGCGGTTATCCAGCGCCTTATCCAGCTGGCTGGAGGTAATGGCCACATTCTTAAGCATGCCAAAAATATCCGTGAACTGAAGGCGTATAAACTCCACATCCTCTTCCTCGGCCATGCGGATAATGTCGTCCTTACTGTATTTGCTCATCTCTATTCTCCCTCTCTCGCAAACTGCTATACCAACAATGTGAATCCGTGAAATAGGAAAAGCAGGGGCGCCCTGGGACGCTCCCGCCTCACTCTACCAAAAATATATCAACAGAATTTTTATTTGTCAATGCGAATTAACGATTTCGTGTTTTTCACCAATATCACTTTAAAGCGCGAAGTTGTTCTGTGAAATGATTACCTAATTTCATGGTGCCCACATACCCCACATCGCCGGTCATGTGCACAACGCCCTGTTCATCAATCTCAATCTCCAATGTGCCGCCGGGCATCTGGACCACCATCTTTGGATCTGTCAGTCCCAGGCGGTAAGCCGCTGCCGCTGCCGCACAGCACCCGCTGCCGGAGGCAAGGGTATATCCGGCCCCTCTCTCGTAAACCTCGGTCTGGATATGGGTCCGGTCTAACACCTTCATGATCTGTGTATTAATCTTCTCCGGGAACTGCCTTGCGCTCTCTGAATATTTCCCGATCCTGCACACCAGGTCCTTTGATATCTCATCCATAAGGATGACACAGTGTGGGTTGCCTACGGACAGACAGGTCACCGGATAAGGAATCCTTCCAAATACCATTGTCTCATTGATGATTTCCCTGCGCGGGCCTTCCACCGGCACATCGCTGCTCCAGAAAGAGGCCCTGCCCATGGATGCCTTCAGCCGGGTCCCTTCCTCGTTCAGGTAGTGGATTGCAGCCTCGCCGCCGCTGGAATATATGGTGAAGTCCTTCTTCTGCACATATCCCGCGTCCTTCAGGTACTTTGCAAATATCCTGACCCCGTTGCCGCTTTTCTCCGCAATGCTGCCGTCCGGATTCCACACCACCATGGAAATCCTGTCCTCACTGATTACAGGCCCTTCCAGCACGCCGTCCGCCCCAACGCCAAAATTCCGGTTGCACATCAGCTGTACATTGGCAGGGTTCAGTTCCATCTTATTCTTATTCGGGTCATAAACCAGATAGTCGTTGCCCAGTCCATGATATTTCTCCACTATTAGCCTCATATCCATATCCTCCATATTTTCCTGGCATTCCGCTTAACATCCTGTTTTATCATTCTGCTTTAACACTTTGCTTTAACATTTTATTTTATATTTTATCAGGCATTTTTTAATAATAATATAGATATAATGCTGCTTTATATTGCAAATAATGCTATTATTCGTATATACTGTTCCTGTAAGACGGTTTCTGCAGGACGGTTCCTGCAGGACAGTATCCATAAAGTGCTTCCCGAAAGGAGGAACATCCATGTATATAAGCGACAGCTCCCCTGACACCCAGAAGCAGGGTTATCTGGAAGGCGACTTCCATTTGTTCCACATCAAAGACAGACTGCAGCGCACCTATAATTTCCACTATCATGATTTCCTCAAAATCCTGGTGCATCTGGAAGGAAATGTAATTTATACAATTGAAGGCCGTTCCTATTCCCTCTGTCCCGGGGACATCGTGTTGGTGGACCGCGGACAGATCCACCGCCCTCAGGTGGATTTCGCATCCCCCTATGAACGCCTGGTCCTGTACCTTTCCCCGGACTTTCTGGAACGGTACGGCGAACATGGGGCTTCCCTGGACAGCTGTTTTTCCACCGCGGCCTACCGCCATTCCAATGTGCTGCGGCTAAAGGAGGATATCCGGCATCCCATGCTGTCCCTCCTGCGCAGGCTGGAGCGGGCCCAGAACTGGCAGGAGGAAGAATTTGCAGGCCCCCTGTACTGCCGTTTACTGTGCCTTGAGTTCCTGGTGGAGCTGGGACGGGCGTCCATGGACGCCAATGCCCAGTACATCCCAACCGGCACACTGAACTATCACGTATCAGGACTTATATCCTATATTAATGGGCACCTGGACCAGGACCTGAGTATCCAAACCCTTTCTGCCGGCTGCTGCCTCAGCCCCTACCACATGATGCGGATGTTTAAGGAAGAAACCGGTTACACCATCGGAAACTACATTACGGAAAAACGCCTGCTGCGGGCCCGCGACCTGCTTGCGCAGGGCAAAAGCGCAACCGAGAGCTGTTTCCTGTCCGGGTTCCGGAACTATTCCACATTTCTCAGGGCCTATAAACAGCACTATAAAGAACTGCCCAAGCACTCAGGCCGGTTAAAAAACAGTAAAAATTAAAGTATTTCTGATTTTTTCTTGAAATTTTCGTAATATCTGTTATAATATACTCATTGTTTTCCCATTGAGGACAGTTGTCTTTGTGAGATGAACACACCTTGCACAGTGGATTTGGAATCAGTGGATTATTCATGAAATGAGGAGGATTGTAGTATGAGAATCAGGAAAATCATGGCCGTGACCATGGCCGCATGTCTTGTTGCCGGTTCCCTTGCGGGCTGCGGCAAGAAAACAGAAGAAAAAGTCATCAAAATCGGCGTGTTTGAGCCGACCACAGGCGAGAACGGGGGCGGCGGCTTCCAGGAAGTACTTGGTATCCGGTATGCCAGGGAGATGCACCCGACCGTAACAATCAACGGCGAGGAATATCAGGTAGAACTGGTAGAGGTTGACAACAAGTCCGATAAGACAGAGGCTGTCAACGCCGCGCAGAAGCTGGTAAGTGAAAAGGTAAGCGTTGTCCTTGGAAGCTACGGCTCAGGCGTATCCATTGCAGCCGGACAGATATTCGCAGACGCCAAGATCCCGGCCATTGGCTGCTCCTGTACCAACCCACAGGTAACCGAGGGCAATGATTATTATTTCCGTGTATGCTTCATCGATCCCTTCCAGGGCACGGTTATGGCTAACTATGCATTCCAGAACGGTGCAAAGAGCGCTGCCGTCATCACACAGCTGGGCGATGACTATTCCTCAGGCCTTGGTTCCTTCTTTAAGGATGCATTTGCCAAATTAGGCGGGGAGATTGTAAGCGAAGAGCAGTTCCAGACCAACCAGACTGACTTCAAGGCAATCCTGACCAATATCAAGGCAGCCAACCCTGACATCATCTTTGCCCCATCCTCCATCACCACTGCCCCGCTTATCATCAAGCAGGCAAGGGAGCTTGGCATTACGGCAACCATCGCGGCAGGCGATACCTGGGAGAATTCCACCATCATCGAGAACGCAGGCAAGGACGCCGAGGGCGTTGTGCTTTCCACCTTCTTTGACGAGGCTGAACCGGCCAATGACGAGGCTGCTGCCTTCATCAAGGGCTTTAAGGAATATCTGGTAAAGAACAAACAGGAAGACATCATCCCGGCCGTATCCGCACTGGGCTATGATTCCTACCTGGCAGCCATCAAGGCCATTGAGACAGCCAATTCCACGGACACCACCGCTATCCGCGATGCGCTTAAGGGCGTCCAGATTGACGGCGTGACCGGAAGCATTACCTTTAATGAGACAGGTGATGCCAACAAGGATATCGCTTTCATCAAGACCATCAAGGATGGCAGGTTCCAGTTCCTTACAACTACAACCGTAGAGTAAGGTCATCTGACAGTTACATATGAAACAGAGGCCGCAGGCGGCAGCCATTGCCCCGCGGCCTTTCTCCGGCTTATGGCGGATGAGCAGGATACCATGTCCTCATGCCATTCCCTGCAGGATACAATCATTAAGAAAACAGGAGGCAGACTCTTATGAGTTTAACAACATTTCTTCAACAGTGCCTGACCGGTATCTCCCTTGGCGGCGCCTATGCGCTGATTGCCATCGGTTATACACTGGTATACGGCATCCTCCGTCTGATTAATTTCGCCCATGGCGACATATTCATGATGGCAGGTTATTTTATGATTTTCGCAATGGCCAGCCTTCCCTGGTTCATCGCAATCCCGGTTACCCTGATTGTCACCGTTGTCCTTGGTGTTACCATTGAACGGGTGGCTTACCGTCCCCTGCGTTCTTCCCCCAGGATGTCCGTCATGATTTCAGCCATTGGCGTATCGTATCTGCTGCAGAACCTTGCTACCTATCTGTTCACAGCCCTGCCAAAGGGGTACCCTGAGATTCCTTTCTTAAAGAAGATTTACCAAATCGGCGGTCTCTCCGCTTCCTTTGTAACCTTCCTCACACCTGTCCTGACCCTGGTGCTGGTATATCTTCTGATACTCCTGATTAACCACACCAAAATCGGCATGGCCATGAGGGCTGTTTCCAAGGATTACGAAACCGCGTCCCTGATGGGTATCAAGATTAATAAGACCATCTCCTTCACCTTTGCAGTGGGTTCCCTGCTGGCAGGAATCGGCTCCATCCTCTATTTCACGGACCGCATGACCGTATTCCCGTTCTCAGGCGCGCTGCCCGGCCTCAAATGCTTTGTTGCCGCTGTATTCGGCGGTATCGGAAGCATTCCCGGCGCTGTCATCGGTGGTTTCATCCTTGGACTTGGCGAGACGGCCCTGGTTGCCATGGGACAGTCCACCTTCAGTGACGCATTTACATTTATCCTGTTGATTGTTATGCTTCTCATCCGCCCAACCGGCCTGTTTGGTGAGAAGACAACCGATAAAGTGTGAGGTGGCGGACATGAAGAATATGACAAAGAACAAAAACAAGGTTTATACCATCATTGCCCTGGCTGTCATAATCGGGATCCTGGCATTCCTGCAATCTGACACGGCAGAATACAGTTATCAGATATCCATCCTGGAGCGGAGCGCCATCTATGCGGTGGTTGCTGTTTCCATGAACCTGCTGACCGGCTTCACCGGGCTGTTCTCCCTTGGTCAGGCAGGCTTTATGGCAATCGGCGCCTATATCGTGGCCATATTCACCATACCCGTGGGCTCCCGCGCCAGCGTATACTATGTGAGCGGGATTTCACCTGTGATTGCCAATGTAGCGCTCCCCATCCCCGTGGCCCTGCTCCTTGGCGGGCTGGCCGCCGCTGCCCTGGCTGCCCTTATCGGCATTCCGGTGCTGCGCCTTAAAAGCGATTACCTGGCCATTGCAACCCTTGGCTTTTCGGAAATCATCCGCGCCTTCATCGCAGCGCCCATGTTTGACACGGTCACCAACGGTTCCTACGGTCTTAAGAGCATACCCGGCTTCCCCAATATCTTTGCCGTATTCGGTCTGGCAGCCCTCTGCATCGCGCTCATGGTACTGCTGATCAACTCCTCCTATGGCCGTGTCTTTAAGGCCATCCGCGAGGATGAGGTGGCCGCCCAGTCCATGGGACTTAACCTGTTCCGCTACAAGGAGCTTTCCTTTGTGATTTCCTCTTTCTTCACAGGGATTGGCGGAGGAATGCTGGCCATGTTCATGCGTTCCATTGACTCCAAGACCTTCCAGGTTGCCCTGACCTATGACCTTCTTCTGATTGTGGTCCTGGGCGGCATCGGAAGCGTTACAGGAAGCGTCCTGGGCGCGTTCCTGGTAACCTCGGGGCGTGAGCTGCTGCGGTTCTTCGATGACCCGCTAACCATTGCAGGGGTACACATCCCGCTGTTCCGTTCCGGTTTCCGTATGGTCATCTTCTCCATTCTTTTAATGGTAGTGGTGCTCTTCTACCGCCGCGGCATCATGGGCAACAATGAATTTTCCTGGGACGGACTGTTCCGGCTCATACGCGGCATACCTGACAAGCTAAAGAAAGGCCGCGGAAAGAAGGCCGCCTCCAAAAAAGGAGGTGCAAGGTAATGGATAACATGAAAAACGTACTGCACATGGACAATGTAACCATGCAGTTCGGGGGCGTGGTAGCTGTCAACGGACTGTCCTTGGATGTAAATGAACACGAAATCGTGGCCCTTATCGGACCCAACGGAGCCGGTAAGACCACTGCCTTTAACTGTGTGACAGGCATCTACCAGCCCACCTACGGCTCTGTTTCCTTTCACGGGGAAATAATCCTGGCCGACACGCCTCAGGGCAAGATGCGCCGTCTTTATGCCGGTGACGTTGCGCCGCAGGCGCTTACGCCGGTGCGCAAAACGCCGGATGAAGTGACCAAGCTGGGGATTGCCAGGACCTTCCAGAACATCCGTCTGTTCGGCAACCTGACCGTTTTTGACAATGTACTGATTGCAAAACACATGCGGGCCAGGCAGAACGTATTCTCCGCCACCCTGCGCCTGAACCACGCAGAGGAAAAACGGATGCGGGATGAATCCATGGAGCTTCTTAAAATGCAGGGCCTGGCACATCTTAAGGATGAAATCGCCTCCTCCCTGCCCTACGGCCTGCAGCGCCGCCTGGAGATTGCGCGTGCGCTGGCAACCAGCCCCAGCCTGCTCCTTCTTGACGAGCCTGCGGCTGGTATGAATCCCCAGGAGACACAGGACCTGACCGATTTCATCAAGCAGATCCGGGACGACTACCATCTGACCATATTCATGATTGAGCACCATATGGACCTGGTCATGCAGATATCCGACCGCATCTATGTGCTGGATTTCGGCAAGCTCATTGCCCACGGCACGCCGGATGAGGTGCAGAACAATCCAAAAGTAATTGAAGCATATCTGGGGGTGAGTGACGATGTTAACGATTAAAGATCTGAGGGTAAACTATGGCGGGATTGAAGCTGTAAAAGGCATCAGCTTCGAGGTCCCGGAAAAATCCATTGTCACCCTGATTGGCGCCAACGGAGCAGGGAAAAGCACCACCCTGCGTTCCATCACAGGGCTGGTCAAGGCCTCCGGCGGTTCCATCCAGTTTGACGGCGCGGAACTTCTGGGCATGGACACACCGGATATCGTGGCCAAAGGCATTACCCTGGTACCGGAAGGCCGCCGGGTATTCCCCGACATGACGGTAATAGAGAACATAAAGATCGGGGCCTACTTAAGAAGCGATTCCCTGGAAGACGACATCAACTGGGTCTACGACCTGTTTCCCCGTTTAAAGGAAAGGAGCTGGCAGCTGGCCGGCACCCTCTCCGGCGGCGAACAGCAGATGCTGGCCGTTGCAAGGGCCCTTATGAGCCATCCCAAGCTGATGATGATGGATGAGCCCTCCCTGGGCCTGGCGCCCCTGATTGTACAGGATATATTCAGCATCATCAAGGAAATCAACAAACAGGGTGTGACCATCCTCTTAATTGAGCAGAATGCCAACATGGCGCTGAGGATTGCCGACCAGGGGTATGTGCTGGAGACCGGACGCATTGCCCTGACCGGCACCGGCAGGGAGCTGCTGGCGGACGAGTCAGTGAAGGCGGCATATCTGGGAAAGAAAAAGAATTAAATACCGCTTCAGGCTGCAGGGGAAACCTGGGCTGTATAAAAGCAGACGGTAAAACCACAAGGGAGGAGGATGGCCTGGCTTATGTCATTTAGTAAAGATGCTGGACAAAGCATTCCGTGAAGTCTGGACCTATTCAACCACGGACATCCTGATTAACCCGGATTACCACCTTAACATAGATGATAAGCAGATTTCCTTTACAGACTGGGATGGAAACCACCATCAGCTGGATATGGACGGACATCTTCTCTGTTATAAAAAACGGGAGCTGAACGTAAAAGAAAAACAGCCCGGGGGATGCAGCCGCGTTCGAAAAAATCATGGCAAGATATACCCGTCCATATGGGCATTGCCAATGTATCTATACATAAAACAAAAGCAGGTATGGCCTCGGCTGCCAGCCGTACACCATACCTGCATCCACTTCCATCATCCAGCCCGTCACAGCTGTGTGAATCCATATGCATTCACCAATGCATCAAGCTTACGCTTCTCCCTGCATAAAGGACAGTCCCTGTAATCATAATATGCGTAATCCGGCACATCCTTCTTGCCAAATATTGAGGTAATCCTATACCCGTTCACCTCTTCCACCGCACTGAATATGGCAGTAACCCCTCTCAGGATGCCGCCATAATACTGAATGGCCTCAATCCCTTTATTAAGCGCCAGTCCCGTGGTAACAGACGCTGTCATGATAAGGACATTCTTATCCCGGATCATAGGAAGGTTATTCTCCTTAAAAATCATCTGGCTGTTGCTATTATACTCCGGGGTCACTATGTACATGGTCTTATGTGCGTTCATGGAAAGGACGCCCGCACTGGTCAGTTCATCTGCCAGAAACGCTCCAATGACCTGGGTCCCCTCCAGGCACACGATTGTATCCACCACCGTATCATAGAGAAACATCCCCACCAGACTCTTTGCAATCTCCCTGGCCTCACTCAGCCTGGTCTTCAGGGTTGTCATATCAAGATAATAATTGATATGTGCATGATTGGTTGCAAAATGACCGGGTGTAATCTTCAGCGGCGCATTACATCCCGCTGTCTGAATCTTTGTATACTTAACATCCATAAAAACGCCCCCTTCTGCATCGGGTATGTCTGAAGTCAGGCCTTCAGACATACTCCTGTTTCCACCATCAGTATCTATCTATTATTATACTAAAAAAAACAATCCCATACAAGAGCCGTATCATTCATGGGCCTGGATTTGTTTGACAGGTTACTGTTCAGGTATCACGTTTATTGTACATGATAATACCGCTTTACCGCCGGATAGATATCCAGATACCGTCTATAAAGCCTATCATAAAAAGCAGCCCGTTCCGGATCCGGCTCATAGGCATCTGAGCGTTCCCTGCCCTGGAGGGAATCCGTAAACCCTGAATATCCCCGGATCCTGCCTTCTGCCAGCAGCACTGCCGCTCCCAGGGCCAGGGCCGGGAGCATTTCCCCGTCTTTGTATACATAAACGGTCTGGTCCAGGATATCGGCCAAAATCTGATTCCAGACGCTGACACGGCCACCCCCGCCAATGACGGATATGGTTTTGGGCGGCACTCCGATACATTCAATCCCCTGTCTGATGGAAAATGCCACACCTTCCAGACAGCTCCTTATCATATCCCCCTGTCCCGTGGCTGCCGTGATTCCCAGAAAGCTTCCCTTTACCAGGGAATCCATCACCGGGAACCGTTCGCCGTTGAGATAGGGGAGGAATACCACGCCTCCGCTTCCAGGACTGCTCTCCCTCAGCCGTTCCTCCACATATGTGTAATCAATGGTATCCCGGGAGTCCCGGGCCGTAAAAAGGCTGCTGATCCATTTATGCACATTCCCAGCATTAAGGAAGGGAACCACGTTGATATAGGAGCCCTGCTCCATTGCTGCCAGATTGAATATGCCCTCCGATCCCCTGGAAACTTTTCTGGATATGGTGGAGACCCAGCCTGAAGTGCCCAGGTTTATGTTATATTCACCAGGGCACCTTATCCCGCTGGCAAGGGTGGCTGCACCAGCATCCCCCACACCTGCATATACCTTGATTCCTTCGTCAAATCCCGTGGCCTCTGCCCCCTTTTTGCTCATGGTCCCCACTGCCTGATGGGGATAATACAGTTCAGGCAAAAGGCTTAAATCAATTCCGGCAGCTGACAGGATCCTGCTATCCCAGGTGCCAGAGGCCATATCCATGGCCCCGGCCGTGGAGCAGGCAGTCATATCCCCAACAGCCCTGCCAGTGAGCTGCAGGATGATATAATCCTTTGCGCTTATAAGGACCTTATGGATCTTCCCGTATAAATCAGGCTGGTTTTCCTTAATCCACATCATCTTGGGCAGCGGCAGGGATCCGTCATAATGGTTTCCTGTTACAGATTCCAGATAATCCTTTCCCATGCGCTCAATCAGTTCCCGGGCCTGGGCAGCAGCCCGGCCGTCTGAATACAGGACAGCATTTCCCACCGGACAGCCTTCCTGGTCCACAGGAATCACATCCTGCATCTGGCCGCTCATGATGACCGCCTCCACGGGTGTCTCCTTGTCCATGGCCGCAAATCCCTTGGAAATCCTGCAAAAGGCATCATACCAATCCTGGGGCCTCTGCTCCTTTTTTTCATTGTCAAAAATCGTACTGATTGTTTTTGATTCAGAGGAAAGCACCTCCCCCTTTTCATTAATCAGCACTCCTTTGACTGCCGTTGTACCTATGTCATATGTGGCAATTGTCATTTGACGGATTCCTCCTTGCTGCAGGCGCCTAGCGGGCCTGCTCCATAATACCTGCCAGCTCATCTATGAAGCCGTAAAGTTCTTCCTGGGATTTGTTCAGTTTTCTCATGATCTCGGTTCCAATAATGGCCCCATAGAATCCGTTCTGTATCAGTTCCCTGACCCGGCCGCCTGAGCTGATCCCAAAACCTGCAAAAATTGTATTGCTATGGAACATCTTACCGTAATCCAGCAGTTTTTCATAGTCGTTCCCACTGGTTTCCATGCCCGTAGGACCGCTGTATAAACGCTGGTAAATCATGGGGAACTCCTGGATGGTCATTGTTATCTCATTAAAGCTGTCATCACTTGAGATAAATCCAACCACATCCAGGCCATACCCGTTCATCTCAGATTTTAACCGGATCCTGTCCTCAATCCCCATATTGGGGATTACCAGGGCGTCAAACAAGCCTTCCTCTGCCAGGTCCCTGTAAATTTCCGAATCAATCAGGTCCTCCCTGTATCCCATAAGCCATATGGGAACCGAAACCTCAGCCCTAAGGCGCCGCCAGAAGTCCATGGCATGACAAAGCCCTGTCCCCACGGTTTCATGGGCCTTCTTAATTACTTCCCCATCCTCGTAGGGGTCCTTGGAAGGAAATCCTATTTCCAGTACCGGAAGCCCCCTGCAGCAGCACTCATGGATGATATGGAAAAAACATTCCTCGTCCGGATATCCGGCGGTTATGTATCCCACAAACAGATTCCTGTTGCCGTCTATACTTTTTTGCATACGTCTGCTGTGAACTTTTATCTGATCCATTACTTAGCGTCACCTCGTCCCAACTTCTGGGCAATTACAGCAACCACTATAATAATGCCCGTAATAATATTCTGCATATAAGAGGGCATCTGCAGGATTGTCAGCCCGTTTGCCAGGATTGACAATATGGCAGCTCCCACAAATGTCCCCGCCACATTGGGGATTCCCTGCCTGGACACCGTGCAGCCGATATAGGCAGCGGCATAGGACTGGAGGAAATATCCGGCTCCCGCCGAGGTGTTGGCCGAACCCACCCTTGACGCAACAGCGATTCCCGTCCCCCCTGCCAGGGCCCCGCACAGCATAAATGCCAGGATTTTATAGGTCCTCACATTGATTCCCGCAATTTTGGACGCCTCCTCGCCTCCGCCGATTGCATACATTTTCCTGCCCGAAGGCGTATGTTTCATGAAAAACGCAAATGCCAGCACAAACAGGATCATAAGCACTGAAAGGAAGGGGATTCCTCCTATCTTAGAAGTTCCCAGCCAGGTAAAGCTCTTTGGTATGTTTTCAAAAACAGTTGCCCCGCCTGTCAGCCTGTAAATCAGGCCGTCCAACACCGTACTGATGCCTAGTGTGGTGATAAAAGAGAGTACCTTAAATTTTGCCACAATGTATCCGTTAATCCATCCAATGGCCATGCACACCAGTACCGTGAGCAGGAAGCCGGCTCCCACCGGTATGCCTGCCACTGCCATCAGGGCCGCCATAACGCCTCCCAGGCTGGCCATGCTGCCCACGGATAAATCAAATTCATTCACCACCATTACCATGGTTGCTCCAATGGAGATAATGGTAAGGGCCGCCATCTGCCGGCTTATATTGATAAAATTCTTCAGGGTAAGAAAAGCGGCAGGCTTCAGGACGCCGAATATCATGATGATTACAAGAAGTGCGATTATGGTTCCATAGGCCTGGGCCATCTGTTTAAAATCTGTCTTTTTCATCCTCTTCACCTTTCTTTATTTATCATAACAATAGGATAGCACTTCATTTGATGTAAGGTTTTCATTCTTCAGCAATTCCTTTGTGTATCCCCGTGACATGATCAGGATATTATCTGCCACTTCAAGAATCTCTTTTAAGTCAGATGACACATAAACCACCGCGCTGCCCGCCGCTGCCCGCTCCCTCAAAAGTTTATGGATTTCATTGCGGGTCTTTACGTCCACTGCCTGGGTGGGCTCATCACACAGGAATACCTTAGGGTCTGTCATAAGCGCCTTTGCAAACACCACCTTCTGCTGGTTGCCTCCTGACAGTTCGATGGCCCTCTGGTCCATGCCCGCCATCTTTATCTGAAGGCTTTTGAGCCGCTCTGATACGGCCTGTTCCTCCTTCTTTTTACTGAGCACCCCATGGTCTGAATATTCGTCAATACAGGACAGGGTCACATTTTCCTTAATGCTCATGCTTCCGATCATTGCCTTTCCCCGCCTGTCCTCACAGATCAATACCATTCCTGCGCGGATGGAATCCCCTGGGGACAGCTTCCCCATCTCCTTTCCGCCTATGGAAACAGTGCCGCATTTGGCGGCCCTGTATCCATATATGCACTCCAAAAATTCTGTCCTTCCACTGCCGCCCAGTCCGAATATCCCAAGAATCTCCCCGCTGTGTGCCTGAAGGCCGGCACATTTGACAATCCCGTCTTTGGATGCCATGTCCCTTACCTCCAGCTGCACCGGCCCCAAACCCACGGTTTTATCCACTGCCTCTGCCTTCCACTGTTCGGTCATCAGGGAAATCAGCCCCTCTTTATCCACGTCCTTTGTGCCCACAACACCTGATTTTATACCGTTTTTAAAGATGGTTATCCTGTCCGTGAGCCGGAAGATCTCATCCATCCTGTGTGTAACATAAAGGATGGATGTGCCTCTTTGTTTCAGACGTTCAATGATGCCGAACAGGATTTCAGATTCCTTATCTGTCAATGACGCGGTTGGCTCATCCAGGATCAGCAGCCTGCAGTCCGTCATCATGGCCCGGATGATTTCCAGGCATGTCTTTTGGGGCGGGCTAAGCTGTGAAGCCGCCTTTGCAAGGTCAATCTCAATTCCCAGCTCCTGTGCCTTGTGCTGCACCCGCTCCTTCATCTGCTTCCAGTCAATGGTCCCCCCTCTGCCCGGATATTCCATTCCAAGATATACGTTCTCCACCGCATCAAACGCAGGAATCAGCACATGGTCCTGATGTATGACATTGATTCCTATCTTGCGGCTGTCAGCAGGGGTATGGATGGCAACAGGCTGGCCGTTCCAGTAAACCGTGCCTTCATCCAGTGAATACACGCCTGTAAGGATTTTAATCAGGGTGGATTTGCCTGCCCCATTTTCCCCAACCAGTCCATGTATCTCTCCCTCCTGGATATCCATGTCTATTCCCTTTAACGCATAAATCCCATTAAACTGCTTACTTATATTTTCTGTCCTTAAAAGCATGCTCTTACTCCCTGTCAGTGTACTGGTGTCACTGTGCGTCTGCGTTTTCCTGGGTAATCAGTGTGGCCGGGGCATACAGTTCCCCTTTTTCAATCTCCTCACCCTTAAAATACCGGTCCATCTGCTCATAAACAATCTGGGCCATTCCCTCAAAATTCTGTTTTACCGTGGCCTTCAGGTTGGTCCCCTCTTTTACCAGGGCAATTGCCTGTTCATTCCCGTCCACGCCCGTAACCAGCACCTGGCTTCGGCCAGCTTCCTGCAGCGCCTGTGTGGCCCCGATGGCCGGTTCATCCCACGCAGCCCATATGGCGGTTATGGAATCCGGGTCCGGGTTGGCAAGCAGAAGGTTTTCCACAATATCCTGGGCGTCATTGATTGGCTGTTCGGCCGGCACATGCTGCTCTGTGATGAGCGTAATGTCCGGGTACTCCTTAATCAGATCGTCAAATGCCTCACAGCGCTTTACAACTCCCGGATGAGGCCTGTGTGTGAGGGCAATCACGGTGCCCTTTCCTCCCATCAGGTCATCAAACAGATATTTCACAATCAGCTCTCCCATCTGGTAATTATCACTGGTGGCATTCACCTGCATTCCCTCAATAAATCCGCTGTCACATCCAAACACCGGGATTCCCGATGCAAATACGTCCTGAAGCTGGTTGGAAAGCTGCCCCGGATCCGCGCTTACCAGCACAATCCCGTCTGTTCCCGCTGAAACCACATCCTCCAGCCTGCTGGCCAGCTGGGAAAAATCGTTGTTTGTGTTGATTACAGACACCTCTGCCCCTGCATCTTTCAGCTTTTGTTCTATGTACTCAACCATCTGGTTGGTGGTCACCGAACCAAGATAAGGGGTCATCAGGGATATACTCTTTCCCTGCAGCCCGCCTGCATCACCGGCCGGATTGCTGTCCTTTGCCTGTTCAGCCTCTTTCCCGTCCGCTTCACTGGCTGCGCCCGCGTCCTCCTTACCGGCTTCCTTTCCGGTTTCCTTGCCGGTATCACTGCCTCCCTGCGTGGAAGCGCTGCATCCCGCCACTGCCACTGCCATCATTGCTGCTGTCAATATGGCTAACATTTTCTTGATTCTCATGTTTCTTCCTCCCATCATATCTGCTTTGCTGTATCCAGGTCCGTGACCAGAATATCTATTTTGCCGCTTTTCAGTGCAGCCTTAATGGCCTCAACTTTGGAATCTCCAATGGCTGCTGCTATAATCCTGCTTTTCTTTAAATCCTTAAGGGACTGCCCGATGGAGCGCTCCAGGATTTCCTGCCCCACCTCCCGTCCGTCTTTGTCCAGGTAGGAACTGCACACAGAGGCAACCGCGCCCTGCCTTCTCAGCTCATCCACATCCTGTTTCCTGAGACTGCCCAGCTGGATATTGGTTGCTCCCTCGCTCAGGTTGCCAATTCCCACCAGGGCTATGTCAACCTTTTTCCCGGCCTCCAGCACCTTTGCTATGGATTCCTCCTTTCTCAAGGACACAGCCAGGTTAAGATCCGACACAACAGCCGGTGCGTTGAGATTTAATGCACTTGTTCCATGCAGGTCCGCCAGCTTCTGAGCCAGGGTATCCGCATGGATGCTCATATTGGTGGTGGATATCCCGCCTGCAAGAGGGACCACCAGCTTCAGCTTCTTGGGCGACTGTTCCATGGCGTCAATCATGGCCTTGCAGGTATATCCGCTCATGACCCCCACCCTGGCATCCTGGGGAATGTAATCCTCCACTAATCTGGACGCCTCTTTTGCAAAAGACTGCATCCTGTTTTCCCCTTCCCCGCAGGTGCTGTCAACAACCAGCGCATCCCTGATGCCAAAGCACCCAATCAGCCGGTTCTCCAGCTCTGTCTCCCTGACATAGGGATTGGAGATGGAAATGTTCACAATCCCGCCCTCCTTAGCCGCTGTGATCAAACGGCAGATCTGGGGCCGGGATATGCCGAGAATGGCTGATATCTCCTTCTGGCTCTTGTTCTGGATATAATATAGTTCACATACCTTAATCATTAAACGTTTATTATTCATTGTCCCCATGGTGATACCTCTTTTGAAATTAATTTCAATATCTGCAATATTGCTTACACCCTTATTATAGTTAAAAACATTCAATTGTCAATATTTCATAAATTGAAATTAATTTCACCTGCATTTTATGTCATATCATACAAACCGCATCTGCCTGTTTAACTGAAAAAAGCCGGAAACAGAATCCCGCCCCTTTACCTGGGCCTGGATTCTGTTTCCGGCTGTCTGTCCATGAAAGATGAAGTTTTACCTGAAAATCAATTTTCCTTACTATAGCTAACCCCCAGCTTGGCGGGCACATTAAAGCTCTTCCTGGAAACCGTCAGCACGATTGTCAGTATATAAGGCAATGCAATGAACAATTCATTGGGGAAGTATCCGCCTCCGCCCATGGACTGCATATAGATAGCCACTGCCTCTGCCAGTCCGAACACCACGGTGCCGATTACAGCTCCCTTTGGATTCCAGTTCCCAAGGAAACAGATGGCAAATGCAATCCATCCGCGGCCCCCAATCATGTTGGTGGTAAACATCCCCAGGTACCCCACCGAGTAAAAAGAGCCTGCCACGCCGCCCATGACGCCTGCCAGCAGCACGGTAAAAAAGCGCACCGTATTTACATTGATACCTGCCACATCCACTGCTTCCGGGTTCTCTCCCGTGGAGCGGATGGTCAGGCCGATGGATGTCTTAAACAGTACAAAATAAGACACAGGGATAATCAGATACACAATATAGGTCAGTATATTCTGCTGGAACAGAACCGGTCCAAGCACCGGGATCCTGCTGAGCACCGGGATGGCAATCTCCGGCAGGGGACTGATTTTTAAAGGCGTGGTCGGGACGCCGAAAAACACCCTCTGGAGGTAAGTGCAGATACCGGCCGCCAGCACATTGATGGCTGTTCCCGTAACCACCTGGTGCTGCTTCAGATAGATACACACCACCCCATAAACAGCGGCTGCGGCCACACCTGCCAGGATGGCGCACAGGATGCCGATAAAGGCATTGCCCGTAATATAGGTTCCCACAAATCCGCCCCAGGCGCCCATGAGGAAAATGCCCTCTATGGCAGTTACCATCATGCCGGAACGCTCCGCAACCACCTCTGCGATGGAGCCGAAAAGCAGAGGCGTACTCATCATCAACGCACGTTTCAATAAACTTACAACCATGGCCTTACGCTCCCTTCTGCAGTTTAAGCTTCTCTCTCCGGTTCTCCAGATAATGCCGGAAGAAATAGGAGACAATGACAAACAGCATGACAAATCCCTGCATCAGATCCACGATGCTGGACGGCACATTGACCCCCGGCATCCGGCCCATCAGGTTGCCCATGACACCCAGGGCGCCAAAGAGGATGGATGCAAAAATGATACCGATTGGATTGGCATTGGCCAATATGGCGATGCCCAGCCCGGCGGATCCAACCCCGCTGTTAAAGTCCTGGATCAGCATGTGCTGTACGCCGTTTACCTCTGTAAATCCAGCCATTCCGGCCAGGGCCCCGCTGATAAAGAAGGCGGTCACAAACACCCTTTTAGAGTTAATACCGGACATCCTGGCCGCGGAATCATTGCTGCCGACCGCCCGGATGCGGTATCCGAGGGGCGTCTTATACAGAAGTATCCAGATGCCGATTGCCACCAGGACAGCCAGCACAAAACCTGCATGGAGCCTGGTTCCCTTTACAATGGTGGGAAGCCACGCCGCCCTTGTAATGGCGTCTGTCTGAGGATATTCACCCTTGGATTCCTTTAAGAATGTACGCAGCAGGTAGTTCATCACATTCAGGGCCACGTAGGTTGACATCATGCTTACAAGGAATTCATTTGCCTTGTAATGGGCTTTCAGGAACCCGATCAAAGCCCCGATCAGGCCTCCTGCCAAAGCCGTTGCAAGACATACAATCACCAGCAGGACCAAAGTCGGCACCTTGCCGTCCAGTTTAAGGGACAGCGCAATGGCAGCCACGGCGCCCATATAGAACTGGCCCTGTGCGCCAATGTTGAACAGGTTGGCCTTAAAGGTAAATGCAAATGCCAGGGCAGTGAATATAAGAGGCGTTGCCTTTAAAAAAACCTCCCCTGTGGTATATTTATCCGTCAGCATGGTGGTGACGGAATAGGTAAATACCTCCACCGGATTGATATGCAGCATAAGAAGCATCAGGCCGGAAACCAGCAGGCCTGCAAGTATGGCAACCGCATTGGTCACAATCATATCACGTACTTTCCCATTCATGCTTTATGCCTCCTTCCCTTCTTTATAACCTGCCATAAGAAGCCCGATCCGCTCCGTTGTCAGCTCATCATGGCGGTAGATTCCCATGAATGCGCCCTTATATATAACCGCAATCCGGTCGCACAATTCAAAGATTTCCGACAGTTCCGTGGATACCAGAAGAATGCCTTTGCCCTTCCTCCGCTCCTCCAGTATGCTGGTGTGTATATTGTTGATGGCCCCCAGGTCAAGGCCCCGGGTGGGCTGGTCCATAACCAGCATTTCCCCTGCGTTGCCCACCTCCCTTGCCAGAATTACCTTTTGCTGGTTTCCTCCCGAAAGCCCCCGTATCTGGGCGTCCGGCCCCGGCGCCTTGATTTCAAAATCCTCAATGGCTTTTTGGGTATGGTCATACAGCTTTTTCCTGTTAAGGAAGCCGTGCCTGGTCCATGTCCTGTCAAAGCTTGTCTTAAGCATCATATTCTCAGCCAGGGTCATATCCCCAACCATGGCGTCCCTGTACCGGTCCACCGGCACATAACCGATTCCAAGGCCGATCCGTTCCCTGACCGAGGTGCCCGTGATGTCCTTTCCCTTAAGGAAAACGCTTCCTTCCGTAACAGGAAGGGCGCCGCAGATGACCTCACACAGTTCCTCCTGCCCATTGCCGCTGACCCCGGCCACCCCAAATATCTCGCCTTCCATGATCTGGAAGGTCAGGTGGTCCAGCACCGGCATGGCGCCCTTATGCTTCACTGTCACGTTCTTAAGTTCAAGGCACACCTTTTTCCCTTGGTCATCCTGTTCCTCATCCCGCTTTGCGGCTACCATTTCCTTGCCCATCATAAGCCTTGCCAGTTCCACCTCATTGGTCTCTTTGGCCGTCAGATTCCCTGTAAGCCTTCCGTTCCTCATTACAATAATCCGGTCCGCCACTTCCATGACTTCCTTCATCTTATGGGTGATGAAAATCACGGAATTGCCCTTTGCCGTGTATTCCTTTACAAACTGCATCAGGGTTTCCGATTCCTGGGGCGTAAGGACAGCGGTGGGCTCATCCATGATAAGAAGGCTGGTTTTCAGATAAAGTGCCTTCAATATCTCCACCTTCTGCTGCACGCCAACCGCCAGGTCCGCAATCTTTGCATCCACAGGGATATCAAATCCATACTGCCCTGCCAGCTCCTCCACTTCCTTCTTACATCTGTCGTAATCAATGACGCCGCGCACATTGCCCAGGATGATATTTTCCGTCACCGTATGCGCATTTACCAGGGAAAAATGCTGCTGGATCATGGAAATGCCCAGGGCCATGGCATCCTTTGGGGAACCTATCTTCTGTTCCTTTCCATCCATGAATATCTGTCCTTCATCTGCCTTATAAAGGCCGTACAGAATCTTCATGACCGTGCTTTTTCCCGCCCCGTTTTCCCCTAACAGGGCCAGTACCTCCCCCCTTTGTATGGAGAAGGAAATGTCTTTGTTGGCCACTACCCTGGCAAAATATTTTGATACATTCCTCAACTCAAAAAACGGTGTATCCACAAGCGTCATCCTCCTTTAATCCATTGGCTGCGCTAGAAAGGCTGCTGCATCCAAAACCATCCCTGCAGCAGCCCCTTCATGTCTACCAAATTATTTTTCAAACATTGCCTGCAAATCTACTTTTCCATCCTTGAAATCCTTCAAGCCCTGGTCAACCGCGGCCTTTATCTCATCGGAGATATTGTCTGTGTATACAGGTACAAAGATGTCTTCATTAATGCCTGCCTCATGGACCATGTTGCCTGAAAGCTTTCCTTCCATATACTGGCCGATTGCCCATATATAGAAGTTCTTGAAATCAAAGTTTACAGAAGCCACAACCGTGTCAGGGTCAATGGTTGTCTGGTCGCTGGAAAAGCCGATGAACTTGGCTCCCTTTGCCTTGGCCGCCTCAATACATCCCAGGCCGACTTCATTGGCGTATACAAACAGTGTGTCCGCCCCATTGTCAATCATCTGCTCAGCCATCTGTTTGCCCAGGGCCACATCATCCCATGTGTTGGCGTAAGCCCTTGTTGCCTTTGCGCCTGAGATACCTCTCTCCTCCGCAATCTTAACCGCATTTTTCTCATACACATCCATCAGATGTTCCATTGGCTCGTTGGGGAATCCTCCGATGGTTGCGAAGTTGCCGTTCTCTGTCACATATCCTGCGATAATGGACGCCACATAGCTGGCTTCATATTCCTTTGGGAAAATAGGAGCCACATTGTCCCCGTCGCACTTGGAGCCGTTAACAGCACAGAACGTGGTATCCGGGTAATTGGGGGCCACGGCCGCAACCGCCTCGTCAAACTGGGAACCGGCAGCCATGATCAGGTCATATCCCCGCTCCGCATATTCCCGGAATGTGGATTCATAGTCAGACGCCTGAACATTCTCAACATATTCCATTTTGGTGCCCAATGTCTCATTACATGCAACCAGGCCCGCATAGTTGGTAGCGTTCCAGCTCTGGTCATTGATTGGTCCCGGAAGAATCAGCACAATCTTATAATCTGCCGCATTTTTGCCGCCCTGGGCAGGCGCAGCCGCCTCAGCCGCCTTAGTGTCAGCTTCCTTGCCATCCCCTGCAGGCGCAGCTGCCTCAGTGGCTGCTTTTGTCTCAGCTGGTTTGCCGGAGCTGCAGCCGCCCAGCGCCACTGTACTTACCACCATGGATGCTGCCAATAATAATGCGCCTAATCTTTTCTTCATAATTACAATCCTCCTTTTTACTTGTCTGTCAATGGTATTACGTGTACGGTTTTCTTATAACAATAGTATATCAACGCCCCATGTGTCCCACAATTCTGTGAGATTACTATTTACTCCAAAATATTACGGATTTTGTTAGTATTGCTCAATAAAAGAAAGGCTGGATATGATTTTTCGTCATTTTTCCAGCCTTTTACACAATTTCACAAAATTCTTTTATCTCTTATTACGGTATTCCAACGGGGTCATCCCATATATTTTTTTAAATGTGCTGCTGAAATACTTGGCCTCCTTGTACCCCACCATCTCAGCCACATCCGATACTTTATACTCCACATGGTTCAGATAGGTCCTGGCCTTCATCATCCTGTACTCAGTCACATACTCCATCAGGTTCTTGCCCGTATGGCGTTTAAAAAGCTCGCATAAATAATTAGGGGAAAGATGCAGTTCTTCCGACATGTCCTTCAGTGTTATCCTTCCGCCGTAATGTACCTCCACGTATTGGATTGCCTTCTGCACCAGAAGGTTTCCCACCCCGTCCCCATCAGCAGCAGGACCGGCCTCAGCCTCCCGGGACAGCTGTTTCCCGTCCATGGCAGCCTCCCTGCCCTGGTTCAGCTCTTTCTCAATGCCCTCCAGCACCGCAATCAGTTCCCTTGGATTGGTGGGTTTTAACAGATACCTGGTCACTCCCAGTTCAATGGCCTTCTGGGCATATGCAAAATTACTGTGCCCGCTCAGTATCACGATATGTATGTCCTGGTTCCTCTCCCTTATCTGCCGGATCAGCTCCAGGCCGGACACCTCCGGCATCTTGATGTCTGTCACAATCACATCCGCCTCATCATCATAGAGTGCGGTCAGGGCCGAAAGGGCGTCCTCAAACACGCCTGTAACCTGCCATCCTTCCCTGGCCCCCAGCAGTTTTAAAAGACCGTTCCTGATTTTCGGCTCATCATCCACAATCATCAATTTCACGTTCCGCTGTTCCTCCCATCTCCCAATACATGGCTGAATGCTTCTTTTGGTATCCTCAGATGTATGGATGTCCCTTCTCCATACACACTTTCAATCCGGATGCGGTACTGCTCCCCATAGTGAAGCCGGATGCGCCTGTCCACATTCCGAAGGCCGATTCCGGTGTGCCCCTCCTTCTCCAGGTCTGGCAGTTCCTCCTTCAGGTGGTTCAGCTGTTCCGGCGTCATCCCTATCCCGTCATCTTCCACCGTAACCAGTATCTCTTCCCCAGCATCCCTTATGAGGATACTGACCTTTCCCTTCTGCCTGCGCGGCTCTATGCCGTGGGTGATTGCATTTTCCACCATGGGCTGCAGTATCAGCTTAGGTACCTTTTCTTCACGCAGCGCATTATCCACCTGCACCTGGTACTCCAGCTTGTCCTCCAGACGGTTTTTCTGTATTTTCAAATAGCTTATCACATACTCCACTTCCCTGTCCAGTGGCACAAAGGCGTTCTCGTCCTCAATGCAGTAGCGCATCAGGCTGCCCAGGGAAATGATGATGTCGCTGATATCATACTCTTCCCTGTCAATCAGCATCCAGTTCACCGAATCCAGGGTATTGTAAAGGAAATGGGGGTTAATCTGCGCCTGGAGCGCCTGCACCTCCGCATTCTTCTGGGCAATCTTCTCCTGGTAGACCTGGCGTATCAGGGTATTGATCTTGTCCACCATGTAGTTGAAGGAATCAGTCAGTTCACCAATCTCATCCTTCCTCCAGTTTGGCACGCGCACCGTAAAATCCCCTTCCTGCACCTGGCTCATGGCCCCTGAGAGGCGCTTAATGGGCCTTGCCATGGCATAGACCAGCACCGCGATTATCCCCGCGATTCCAATGGTGCACATCATCACCACCAGCCAGATTGCGCTGCTTAAATCCTTGGCCTGGGGAAACAGCCCTTCTGCCGGGATTGCGGAATAGGACTTCCATCCAGTGACCCCGTTGTACTGACCGCAGACATAATATTCCTTCCCCCTCCACTCCAGATCAAAACGTCGGATTCCCCGCTCAAACCTGTCGTCAATCTCCTCCTGCCATCCCTTATCCACCTTGGGATTGCTGCATATGACTTCTCCCTTCTGGTCCACGATAAAGAGGTACTGGTACTGAAACAGGCCCTGGTTGCCCAGCAGAAGGTTGCTGAACATATCCGGGTCCAGTTCAATGACCATGATGCCAAGCACCCGGTCCTGTCGCTGATCCATAATGGCCCTGGCCACCGTCACCACCTGGCGCTCCTGTTCCGGTCCTGCAATCAGGGCCGGCATGATTCCAGCCCACACAGCCTTATTGTGCCTGTCCCCCACCGCATCATAATACGCGGCCAGCATTTCCCCCGAAATGTCCTTAAGCCCCGCGGTACCGGCATCCCCTGTGGTATATAAAATCCCTGACCGGCTGATAATGGAAATGTCCATCTGCTCGCCAATGGATTTAATAAGGCTGGCGCAATAATCATCCAGATAGGTCCTGCGGATGCTCCTCTCCCCCTGGTCCCATCCCGACAGGCAGGCTCCCCGCACCAGTTCACTGTCCGCAGCGCTGTCCAATACCTCCATGATATAGCGCACCTTCACATTGATGTTAATATCAATGCGGTTGATGGTATCCGACATCTCCTGTTTCTTATTCCTCACAACAATACCCCTGCTGTGGTAATAGGAAAATCCTCCAATCAGGGTGCCTTCAATCATGACCGTCACGATGAAAACCAGCGTAAGCTTTAAGCGGAATGACATATGTCCCATAACCTGTTCCTCCGGATACGTTTCATTTGGCACTGCGGCATGCAGTTTCCTTTGTCTTATTATAGCAGAGAAAAGCAACGGATTAAAGGCGACGGATCCACCATAAAAAAACAATACATTCAGACCAGCATTTCCATCCGTGTCCGGACCTGCATTCAAAACCCCCGGACATCAGCAATGCCCGGGGGTCCATATCATCCATACAAAATCTGTATGCTATCCTTTTTCTGTCTGATACGCCATCATGGCCAGTGAGGCATGTCAGCTCCTAAATCCGTCTCCCGGATGATTCCAGTGGGTTTCCCTGGTATCATCAGACGCAGTATACCGGCCAGATGTATTGCTGTCTGAGACACTACCGGCATCCTGTCTGTCCCCGGCCGATTCTCCCGCCTTATCTTCCGGCCCGGCCCCGGTGCTTTCTTCCGCCCTGTACCCCGGCTGGTTCGCTGCCGTACCCTCCGGCTTGGCCCCGGTATCTTCTTCCGCCCTGTACCCCGGCTGGTTCGCTGCCGTATCCCCGGGCTTGGCCCCGGGCTTCTCTTCTGCCTTATCCTCCGCCTTTTCCTCAGGCTCCGGTATTCCCTTCACCTTGCGGAAAATCTGCATGAATTCCTTACCCGTAATGGTTTCCTTCTCAATCAGGAATGCCGCAATCTGGTCCATGGCATCCTTATTGTCGCTCAGCAGGCTGATTGCCTCATGATAGGAATCCTTAAGTATCTTCATGACTTCCTTGTCAATCTCCGCCGCCGTGGCATCACCGCAGTTCAAAACATTGCGTCCGGTCAGGTACTGGTTTTCCTGTGACTCCAGGCCCATAAGGCCGAACTTCTCGGACATGCCGTATTGGGTAACCATGGCCCTGGCCAGATTAGTGGCCTGCTGGATATCATTGGCAGCCCCGGTGGTGACTGTTTCAAACACAATCTCCTCAGCAGCGCGTCCGGCCATCAGTTCCACCAGCCTTGCCTGGAGTTCCTTCTTGGTATTCAGGTACTTCTCTTCCTCAGGCACGTTCATCACATAACCCAAAGCGCCCATGGTCCTTGGCACGATGGTAATCTTCTGTACCGGCTCTGAGTGTTTCTGAAGGGCGCTGACAAGGGCGTGGCCCACCTCATGGTAAGATACGATGCGGCGTTCCTCCTTGCTCATAATCCTGTCCTTCTTCTCCTTACCTACCAGCACAACCTCCACAGCCTCAAACAGGTCCTTCTGCGAAACCGCGCTGCGGCCATGCTTAACCGCATTGATGGCAGCCTCATTCATCATGTTGGCCAGATCGGCGCCCACTGCGCCTGAGGTGGCCAGGGCAATATCCTTAAAATCCACGCTCTCATCCAGAAGCACATCCTTGGAATGCACCTTAAGGATGTTGATACGTCCATTCAGGTCGGGTTTATCCACAATGACACGCCTGTCAAAACGTCCGGGACGCAGCAGGGCCGGGTCCAGGATTTCCGGACGGTTGGTCGCGCCAAGCACCAGCAGTCCCTTGGTGGAATCAAAACCATCCATCTCGGAAAGAAGCTGGTTCAGCGTCTGCTCACGCTCGTCATTACCGCCCATACGGCTGTCACGGCTGCGGCCAATGGCATCAATCTCATCAATGAAAATAATACAGGGCGCATTCTCCGTTGCATTCTTAAACAGGTCGCGGACACGGGACGCGCCGACACCCACGAACATTTCCACGAAGTCAGAACCGGACAGGGAATAGAAGGGCACATGGGCCTCGCCTGCCACTGCCTTTGCAAGCAGGGTCTTACCGGTTCCCGGAGGTCCCACAAGCAGGGCTCCCTTGGGAAGCTTTGCGCCTATCTTGGTATATTTGCCGGGATTGTGCAGAAAATCCACAATCTCGGTCAGGGATTCCTTGGCCTCGTCCTCCCCGGCCACATCCTTGAAAGTGACCCCGGTCTCCTTTTGCACATACATCTTGGCGTTGCTCTTGCCCACGCCCATGATTCCGCCGCCGCCCATCCGCTTCATGGTAAAATTCATGAGGAACAGCAGGAACAGGAATGGAACCGCATAATTAAGGAGTACCAGCAAAAGGGTATTGGCATCCTTGTTTTCCTGATGTGTCTCCACATTATTTTCCAGGAAACGGTCCACGAACTTATAATCCCCCGGCACCTTCACCACATAGTAATCCAAATCCTGGGAATACTTAGCATTGTCCTTCTTTGGTACAACTGTAATCTCGGTGCCGCCTATCTTGATGGATTCCACTTCGCCGCCGTCCACCATTTTGACAAATTCATTGTAGGACAGTTCCTGGCGTTTCTTGGAATTCAGGTAGGAGTTCATCCAGCTCACCAGTCCAAATGTAAGCAGTGCAGCAATCAGCAGCATGGTGATGGTCTGCCAGTTGCTCTTCATATTCGGATCTTGTTTGTTTTTATTATCCATATCGTACAGATTCTCCCTCTGAATGGGCCCATCTATCATTTACCAACAAAAACCCATTCTCTACCATTATAGTGTCAGTCTCCCCATAAATCAAGGAAAGAACAATTAATTTTCTTAAATTTTCACAAAATCTCCTAGATTTATTTTTCATGCCGATGTATAATGTATCAGTTATTTTTTTGATACTATCATCATAGACGTCACACAAATCAAAAAGGAGGTATCCCCACCATGCCAGTCAAGTACGTATTTGTTACCGGCGGCGTTGTCTCCGGTCTGGGAAAAGGCATTACAGCCGCATCCCTGGGCCGCCTGTTAAAAGCCAGAGGCTACAAGGTAACCATGCAGAAGTTCGACCCCTACATCAACATTGACCCCGGCACCATGAACCCGGTCCAGCACGGAGAAGTGTTTGTGACTGATGACGGCGCCGAAACAGACCTGGACCTTGGCCACTACGAGCGCTTTATCGATGAAAGCCTTACCAGGAATTCCAATGTGACCACAGGAAAGGTCTACTGGACCGTTCTCCACAAAGAGCGCCGCGGAGACTTCGGCGGCGGCACCGTTCAGGTAATCCCCCATATTACCAACGAAATCAAAAGCCGCTTCCACCGCAACTATTCTGAGACAGAAACAGAAATTGCCATCATTGAGGTTGGCGGTACCGTGGGCGACATTGAGAGCCAGCCTTTCCTTGAAGCCATCCGCCAGTTCCAGCATGAAGCAGGTCCCGGCAATACCTGCATCATCCATGTGACCCTGATACCTTACCTGAAAGCTTCTGAGGAGCTTAAGACAAAGCCGACCCAGGCCAGCGTCAAGGATCTTCAGGGAATGGGCATCCAGCCCGATATCCTTGTCTGCCGCTCTGAAAAACCTCTGGACAAGGGCATCAAAGACAAGATTGCCCTGTTCTGCAACGTTCCCCCTCACCACGTTCTCCAGAATCTGGATGTGGACGTGCTTTATGAAGTTCCCCTTGTCATGGAAAAAGAACACCTTGCCCAGTCAGCATGCGAATGCCTGGATCTGCCGTGCCCAGAACCCGACCTGGCAGGATGGCAGGATATGATTGACGCATGGAAACACCCGGTAACAGAAGTAACCGTTGCCCTGGTAGGTAAATACATCCAGCTGCATGATGCTTATATTTCCGTGGTTGAGGCCTTAAAGCACGGCGGCGTTGCCAATCATGCAAAGGTCAATATCAAGTGGGTAGACTCAGAGCATGTCACGGAGGCCAACGCCCCCCAGGTCTTTCATGATGTAAAAGGAATCCTGGTGCCTGGCGGATTTGGTGACCGGGGCATTGACGGCAAGATATACGCCATCCAGTATGCCCGCGAACACGGTATTCCATTCCTGGGACTCTGCCTTGGCATGCAGCTCTCCATTGTGGAGTTTAGCCGCAATGTGATTGGCCTCAGGGACGCACACAGTGTTGAACTGGATCCGTCCACCACCCATCCGGTCATACACCTGATGCCGGAACAGGATGGCGTTGAGGACATCGGCGGCACCTTAAGGCTTGGTTCCTACCCATGCGTCCTGGACAGATCCTCCATGGCATATGGACTTTACCAGGAAGAAACCATCCACGAACGCCACAGGCACCGTTATGAGGTAAACAATGATTACCGCGGCCTGCTCACCAAGAACGGCATGAAGCTGTCCGGCCTTTCACCGGACGGACGCATCGTGGAAATGGTGGAAATCCCTTCCCATCCATGGTTCATTGCCACCCAGGCCCACCCCGAGCTCAAATCCAGGCCCAACCGTCCCCATCCGCTGTTCAGGGGGTTCATAGAAGCCGCGCTGAACGCATGATCCGATAAATGCATGGATTGATATATGCATGATTCGATAAACGGATAGACAGGCCAAAACAGCGGACAGGCAGCCAATTCACACCGGCTGCCTGTCCATTCCCCTTATTCCATGCCATACACACCAGGCAGGCATTTCCACCAAAGGGTTTCCTCCTGTCTGTATCTGACAAATCCACAGCGTATAAGCACACGCTGGGAAGCAGTGCCCTGTTTATCCGTTTCTGCGGTTACCCGCCTGACACCCTCCTGGCTAAAAGCCCAGCCGCACATGGCTTTTACTGCTTCCGTCATATATCCTTTATGCTCAAACTCATTTCCCAGCCCATAACCGATTTCGACCTCACCGTTTTCATCCGGCGTCCCCTTAAAATCAGCGGACCCCACAACAACCCTGTCACTTTTGCGTATTAACAGCCAAAAACTGTGCCAGCAATAATCCATTGGATTACATTCCGTTATCTTCAGCTGTTCTTCTACAATATGCAGGAACATCCCTTCCATAGGTTCTGCCTTATAACTGCAACCAAGCCTCTTCTCAAGTCCTGGGATATCCTCTGTCCACATCCTGAGAAGCTCCGCACGCAATGGCACCAGCTCCAGCCGTTCTGTCTCCAGCATCTCCATTTCCATCCCCTCCGTTTCCAAACAATCTCCTAATTATAACTATCCCAATCATATATTTCCCAGTATAACCTTACTGCCGCTGCACAAACTATCCATAAACACAAAGCGGAGGTAATGCCATGAATGACCCAGAAAACAAATCACCGGAAAAAGACCCCTTTGATATCAACATCCAGGCCTGTTCCACTATGGACTGCACCGGCCTGATTCCCTCTTTGCCCCAGGACGAGGCAGAGCAGGAAGCATATGAGGATCTTTATCCCTATATAACAATGGCGGTAAAGGATGAGGGGGATATGGAAGGATAAATCCCAGGTACATCCGTCCGTAAGGGATAGTATGCAAAACGGGGAAGAGCACCCTTGCCAGAATAACAGCAGGCTTAGGTACTTTTCCCCTTATTTTATAAATGATTGATTCGGCCCGTATATCAGCCATGCATAAACCGGCTCAGGAATTCCTGGGTCTGCCTGTCCTTAGGCGCTCCGAATATCTGTTCCGGCGCTCCTTCTTCCACGATGACACCCCCGGCCATGAATACCACATGGCTGGATACATCCCTGGCAAAAGCCATCTCATGGGTTACGATAATCATGGTCAGGCCTTCTCCTGCCAGCTTGCGCATGACCTCCAGGACCTCCCCCACCATCTGGGGATCCAGCGCCGAGGTCGGCTCGTCAAAGAGAAGTACCTCCGGCTCCATTGCAAGGGCCCTTGCAATGGCTACCCTCTGCTTCTGCCCGCCGGAAAGCTGTCTTGGCTTTGCATTGATGTAGGGCGCCATCCCCACCTTTTCCAGATAATACATGGCGTTCTTCTGGGCTTCTGATTTGTTCTTTTTCAGGACCTTGGTCTGCCCTATGATACAATTCTCAAGTACTGTCATGTTGTTAAACAGGTTAAAGTTCTGGAAAACCATGCCCACCTTGGAGCGGTACTGGGGCGCATTCACCTTTTTGTCCGCAATGTTGGTGCCATGGTAGGCAATCTCTCCCGTGGTAGGTGTCTCCAGCAGGTTCAGGCACCGCAGGAGCGTGGACTTTCCGGAACCGGACGCGCCGATGATACAGGTAACATCCCCGCTGCTGACAGAAAAATCAATATCCTTAAGAACCAGGTTGGTGCCAAAGGTCTTGCTCAAATGACGGATTTCTAAGATATTATCACCCTTCATCTTGCATCCTCCTTATTCTTGGCCTTATCATCCGGAAAACGGTACATGCCGCTGGTATATGCCAGGGTATCCGTGGTGGCCAGGTCGAAGTTGTCCGCCCCGTCCATCCGGTCCTCCCACCAGCGAAGAATCCTGGAACAGGTAAATGTCATGATGAAGTACATGATCATCGTGATGGTATAGGTCTCAAAGTTCATATAAAGAGCACCTGCAGCAGCCTTTGTCTTGTAAAGCAGCTCCGTGACGCCAATGACGGAAAGCACGCAGCTGTCCTTGATATTAATAATCAGGTTATTGCCGATCTGGGGCATGATATTGCGCAGGGCCTGAGGCAGGATTACATAAATCATGGTCTGCACATGGGTCATTCCGATGGACTTGGCCCCCTCGGTCTGTCCCAGGTCAATGGAAAGGATTCCGCCCCTGACCGTTTCCGCCATATATGCGCCCGTATTGATGGAGAGGATGAAATACGCAGCCCCCCACATGGACATATCAATGCCTAACAGCGGCAGAAGCCCGAAGTAGATGAACATGGCCTGGGCCATCATGGGCGTCCCGCGGAAAAATTCCACATAGGCGTTGAGAATCAGCTTTACAATCCAAAGCAATACCCTCTTGACCGGATTGTCCCCCTTTCCGCAGGGTATGGTCTGCACAATACCAACGGCAAAACCGATGATACAGCCCACCAATGTGCCGACCAGGGCAATCCTCATGCTGACGCCGGCGCCCTGCAGCATTGACATACCATATTTGTTGAATACGACCATTACACGGCCGAAAAAGTCTGTAGGCATATCCTTTCTCCTTACTGTCTTTGCGTACTTTGCTGATTAATTCGCTAATGGCTGTACAGAAATCGCCTCATCCATCATGCTGGAGAAGTCATCCTTTGTCATCTTGGAAAGTACGCTGTTGATTGCTTCCTGTAACTCAGTATTACCCTTCTTTAAGGAAATACCGATGTTGATATCTTCCTCTGTTACCTGGAAATCATCTGCGCCGCCGCCAAACTCAAGCATCTTAAAGTTGGGGTATGCAACCAGGGCGCCCTTGCCGGTTGGCTGGTCCGTTACAACCAGGTCGCATTTGTCGGCGTTCAGGGACATCAGCATGTCCGGTGCGCTTGCAGTTGCTGCCAGTATATTGGCTCCCTCAATCTGGGGCAGGCAGGTATTGTACCAGATAGTGCTCTGCTGGGAAGTACAGGTTGCGCCAGCCAGGTCGGCAACGCTCTTTGCATCCGCATACTTGCTGCCTTCCTTCACCAGGGTAACAATGGTTGCATAGTAATACGGCTCAGTAAAATCAACTGCCTGAAGACGCTCGGATGTGATGGACTGTCCTGCGATGACACAGTCAACCTTGCCGGTTGTTACGGCCGGAATCAGGGAATCCCAGTCCAGACGTACGATTTCCAGGTCATATCCCAGTTCCTCACAGATTTTCTTTGCCATCATGACATCATATCCGTATGCGAACTCATTGCTGTCAGCAATGGGTACAGCGCCGTTGGCGTCATCGGGCTGTGTCCAGTTATATGGTGCATAGGCGCACTCCATGGCAACCCTTAAGGTCTTTTTCTCCCCGGATGCTTCTGCTGCGCCGGCAGCCTCACTTTCACCGGATGCCGCGGTTGACGCCGCTTTATCACCCTGGGCCTCGGTTGCTTCCGCGGTGGTGTCTGCGGTACTGCTTCCGCCGCATGCTGTCAGGGAACCTGCGGCCAGGACGCCTGCCAGAACCATGCCTAATACTTTCTTTGCATTCATTTTCATAATAATCTCTCCTCTTTGATTGAAACTATGCCGGTATGGCTGTTTAAGAAAAAAGCCACACCCATCCACACAGGTATGACTCCAATGTCATCTGATGACCGGCAATTTCCTAAACAGTTTAACCTTGCCCTATTATCCCTCGCACACTTTCATTTCTTAATATAAATGTGCCTAACGTGCTAAGTATAGCATAACTCGTCCTGATTTCCAATACCTATTTATGCTTTTTTATGCGTAAAAGCAGTATAAATATTTGTAAAAACAGCCACTAATCCACCAATTTGGATTTGTGGCTGCTAAAAAGTCAGTTTTCCTGCCCCTGGTCCCCTTTTGTCCCTGCGGCAGCGGCCTGGGCCTTTTCCTTCATTAAATCATCCATCTTTTGGAGGAAATCCTCATCCGGCCCAATCTCATTGCCGTCCTCATCCACCTCCACTGCAAACAGGAAGGTCCTGGCATCGTTTATCTCGTAGCTGCAGGTAACCAGGGTATACAATGTCCTTGCCGGATATGTAACATCCTCTGCAAATGAACATGGCTTAACCATCTCATGTATAAATGCGTCAAAGGATTCCTGGGATTTAAACCGCGTCTTGCGTACAATGGGCTCTGCCTCCCCGTAATAGCAGGCAACTGCCTTAAGCTTAATCTCACGGTCCGGCGTGTAGATGCTGAAATACTGGTGTTCCTTAAAATACTTCTCATCCTTATAATATATCACATCCTTGAACATGCTGCCGTTTTTCATATTGTGCCCGTACAGGATGTTGTTGCGGCCCACAAAATCCCCCTGGCTTTCAAAATCCAGGTAAATGGACCCGCCCACGCTCTCTTTTCCATAAAAATCATGGTTCAGATAAAAATCATTGTCCGTTCCCTGGACAATGGGATAATCAATATTGGTGTCCGGTACCTTTATCCAGCCCACGGTATCCGGATTCTCCTCCATCAATTCCTCAAAATGGATGGGGGAAACATACGGCTTCTCAGGCTCTGTCTCCACAGGCGCCGGGGGCGTCTCCGTCTCCACAGGCGCGGTTGTCTCCCTGGCAAGCTCCGCCAGACGCTCATACTCCTCCTGTGTCCGTTTATCCTCCAGATAGCTGTGAAGGCTTAAACCTCCGCTGATCAGCATGACTGCGGCCAACAGGATGATGACAATCCTGCGTGCCCTGCTTCTGCCCTTGTTCTGCTCCATCTATGCCTGTCTTTCCTTTCCAGTTCTGATTCTGTCACGTATCACGCCAATACGGCTGCCGTCCCTTCCGGTTCCTCATCCCATGCCTCGCTGCAAAGCGCCGCGTCCTGCATCAGCAGAAGCATCTCCAGAAAGCTGCGGAAGCTTACCTGACAACGTTTTTCCTTCCAGCATATGGTTCCCTGCCAGGTGGCATTCCGCCTGAAAAGTATGCGGACCACAAATGTGGCGGGACCAAAATTACCTGCGCTGACCGTTACGGTCCTTGGTACGATCAGTTTCTCCTCCTCCGCCCCCACAGGCAGGGGATTCAGCATATAGCCGATTTCTTCCCTTAAATCAAACTCATTGCAGAAATCCATCCTTTTATCCACTGCCGGATGGGATACATCCCCGCTCATGGCAAAGTCCTCATAATTGCGTACAATCACTTCACACATCTTCTTACCAAGGCCAAAGGGATTCTCCCCTCCATCGCCCCCAAGTGTCCTGTTAAAATACTCCATCAGTTCCAGGAAACTTAAAAAGGGAAAAATCTTCCCGTCCTTTAAATTCTTTATATCGCCCTGCCATGTTGCGTGGAACCGGTACTTTACATGAAGCCTGAATTCCCCCAGACTTCCCTCTGTCTTTTTTTCTTCCACGTCCTGACTGTCAGAAATGTCCCTGCTTTTCCCAGGCAGGTACTTTTTATGGAAGTTCCTCTGGTCCACACTTTTCATCGGGTAGTGAAGCCGTTCAAACATCCCTTCCAATATGAATGCCATCTCAGAGAGACTCCGAAACTGCAGTCCGTGGTCCAGGCTGCTATGATAAACCTGTCCCCTCAACAGGCGTCCGTCAAAACCGTCTATGCTTATGGTATAATATTTGTATGACTCCTGCAGTGCCCCTGTTCGCGAAACAGACATATATTCACCTACTTTTCTGTAAAATAATAGAAAATGTCCCATTTATCCTGATAACAGTATAACAGCAGCCGGTTACATTCCGGTTACAAAACTTCCTTTTCATGAAACTTTTTTTGATTTTTTTCCTGGACATTTCCATTATTGATTAGTATACTAAAGTGTAGTATTCCGTAATGCAAAGGAGAAGCGCCATGATAACATCAGCTTCAGAAGAAAAGCCCACCATCCATGTCAATACCCTGGGCGGTTTCTCAATAAAGGTTGGTGATAAAGAGATAACCGACAACAGCAATCAGTCTAAGAAGCCCTGGTGCCTTTTAGAGTATCTTGTTGTGTTCCAAAAAAAAGATATCAGTCCCAATGAACTGATTAATATAATATGGTCAGATGACCCGGGAGTCAATCCCGGCGGCGCATTAAAGACCCTGATGTTCCGTTCCCGTAAGCTCCTTGACCCCCTGGGGCTTCCGCCCCAGAAACTGCTGGTGCAGCAAAGGGGTTCCTATGCCTGGACCCAGGAATATCCTACGGTTCTGGACATTGATGAATTTGAGTCCATCTGTACCAGGGCAATCAACCAGCCCCATGGCGGGGATGACATCCTTAAGCTCTGTCTTGAGGGCCTGTCCATTTACAAAGGTGATTTCCTTCCAAAGTCAGAATATGAATCCTGGGTCATCCCGATCAGCACGTACTATCACTCCCTTTATCAGAAGCTGGTGTATAAAACAGTGGATCTGCTGCTGGAGCGGGAAGATTTTTCACAGATTACCTCCATCTGCCAGTCCGCAGTGGGAATCGAACCATTTGATGAGGAATTCCACTACTATCTGGTATATTCCCTGTACAAGGACGGGCATACCAGCCAGGCCATTGAAGAATACAACCATACCATGGATTTATTCTACAATGAATTCTCCATCTCCCCGTCGGACCATTTTAAGAATTTATATAAAACAATCCGAAGCAAGGAACAGGGCATCAACACCAACCTGGATTCCATCCAGGAGACGCTGCGGGAAGAGGCTTCAGGCGGGGCGTTCTACTGTGAGTATCCGGTGTTCCATGATTTGTTCCAGCTGGAACGAAGGGCCATAGAACGGACAGGGGATTCCATCTACCTCTGCCTTCTTACTGTCAGCGACCTGGACGGACATGTCCCCAAGCTTGCCATACTCAATAAGGCCATGGAGCATCTCAACAACGCCATACGCAATTCCCTCCGCTGCAGCGATGTGTACACCCGTTACAGCATCAGCCAGTACATTGTCCTGCTTCCAACCGTCACTGCCGAGAAGGGTGAGATGGTGTTAAAACGGATAACCTCTAATTTCCGAAAGCAATACAACCGAAAGGACCTGTGTGTGGATTTTAAGCTCCAGCCGGTCATGCCATGGGAACGCAGTCCTGAGACTGTAATCCCACTGTAAACATCATATTCATAAGAATCATAAAAGCTGCGGACATTGTATGCCGCAGCTTTTATGATTCATGATTCTTTATGCATTTGCCTTTCCATAGAACATCCTGCCCAGACTCTTCATCACGTACCGGTAAGCCGGGATCAGGAACAGGTCAGCCGCAATCCACGCCACCGGGTTGGCAATACAGACCGCCAGGTAACCAAACAGGGGTACCAGGCAGAAGCCCACAAAGGAACGGGCCGCCATCTCGCAGACACCTGCCAGGATTGCCAGCCTTGGATACCCAAGGCCCTGTATCATGAACCGCACCACATTGACCCCCAGAAGCGGAATGAAGAACAGGCTGTTGGCAATCAGGAACAACTGTGTGTTCTTAAGTATTTCCGTTTCGCCCGGGTCCACAAACATCAGGGCAACCCATTGGCCCATGAATAAGAGTACTGCAAATGCAGCCACTGCATAGATACAGCCTATCAGCGTTCCTGCTTTCAGGCCTTTATCAATACGGTCCAGCTTCCTGGCCCCCACGTTCTGGCCTCCGTAGGTTGCCATGGTGGAACCCAGGGCGTCAAAGGGACAGCAGAAAAACATGCTGATCTTGCTGCCTGCCGTCACTGACGCAACTGCCATGGAACCAAGGGAGTTAACAGACGTCTGCAGGATCACGCTTCCGATTGCAGTAATGGAGTACTGGAGTCCCATGGGGATTCCCATGTTGCACAGTATCTTCATATAATGGCGGTCCGGCTTCCACTCCTCCTCATCCATCTTAAGGATTGTAAACTTCCTGCGCATGTAGATAAGGCACAGGATACCTGACACGGCCTGGGCTGTTATGGTGGCCCAGCCGGCTCCTGCCACCCCCATATCCAGCACCAGGATGGTAAACAGATCCAGCAGCACATTGACCACCGATGAAAATACAAGGAATATAAGGGGCGTTGTGCTGTCCCCCAGGGAACGTATGGTACAGGATAAAAGGTTGTACAGATAGGTTGCTGGGATTCCCAGGAAAATCACGAATATATAGCTGTAAGCCCCCTCAATGATATCCTCCGGCGTCTGCATCAGAACCAGGATGTCGCGGCAGAAAATGCACACGGCAAAGGTCATCACAACTGCAAATATGGCTGCCAGCCATCCGCTGTTTGCCACGAACCGCCTCAGGGCCTTCATGTTCTTCTCCCCGAACTTCTGGGCCACAGGTATGGCAAACCCGCTGCATACGCCCAGACAGAACCCAATGATCATAAAATTAATGGAACCGGTGGAGCCAACCGCCGCCAGGGCCTTCACCCCCAGGAACTTCCCCACGATAATGGTGTCAGCCATATTATACAGCTGCTGGAACAGAAGCCCGAACAGCATGGGGATGAAAAATCCCAGTATCAGTTTTAAAGGCGGCCCTTCCGTCATGTCTTTTGTTGCACCCTTGGCCATATCTTATCCTCTCTGCTTCTATGAATTCATCTGATTAATTTACTCTGTTTGCCTTTATTTTGCAAGTAGAAAATAATCAGGATTTAATGGGCAGAGCATACATTTTTAACAATTTCCCCGGATACCGCCGTTACTCATAACAGAGTACCGGCATCCCCTTATAAACCAGTCCGTAAAGTTCCTTTGCCTTGGCCGGGGGCAGGTTGATGCAGCCGTGGCTTCCGCTTGTCTGGTAGATGGTGCCGCCGAACTTGCTTCTCCAGTTGGCGTCATGGAGACCGATTCCTCCGTTAAACGGCATCCAGTAATCCACATGGCTCTCATATTCATAGGTGCCGTCCGCTTTCTTGGCTCCCCTGAGTATCCGGTCCATCTCCTTATAGGTCAGGCTGTAGATTCCTGCTGGCGTATTATAATTCTTGGCAATGTTTCCGGTGACACAGGGCGCTTCCCACACCAGGTTCCCTTCCTGGAACATATACACATGCTGTCCGGTCAGGTCAATCTCCACATATGTGTTCCCCCAGTCAGGCAGACTGCGGCTGGCAGCCGTGGCAGCATAAACCGGTTCCCTGTCCTGCTCCCCTTCCGCAAGTCCTGCCTGGATCAGCTGGGTAAGGGCAGCCACCTCTCCCGCCACATCCAGCTTCCATCCATAAGGTCCGGTAATCTCCACGTCCCGGCCTCCTGCTGTATGGAATGTCCTGGCGGTTCCCGCCGTATCATACTTACCTGCCAGGCCTGCCACAAATGCAGTCACCTTTTCCTGGTCCAGGATTACCGCGGTCCCCTGGCTTCCGGTCATCCAGCTGCAGATGGTCTCTCCTGTGAGGGGTTCCTTCACATCCCCGAACACATAATTAATGGTCGCGTTCCTGTACCGGTTCATGGTATCGCAAAGGGCTTTCAGTTCCTCGCTGTCTTCCCGTACATTGACCTGGTAATAGCATCCGGCCTGGTCCACATCCACGGATGCCTGTCCCGCCTTTACCGCTGCCTCAATCACGCTTATGGTCTTAGCCTCATCCACATTATTGCCCTGCACCGAAGGGATGATGGTAAACGGCTTCCCTTCCTCATACGCAGAGATACGTGCATCCGCCGTCACCGTGATACCTGAACCGCTTATAAGGGATAATGACTTTATCCTTGCAATCAGGGCCTCCGGATCATAGGACGCCGTCATATCCATGGTATGGGAGTTGTCCGCAGACGGACCTGAATTGCGGCCCGATGCGTTCTGGGCATCCAGGATGGCCTGAAGCCCCTCGGGGACCGTTACCTTGTATCCGATGTCCGTACCCTTGATTGATTCCTCTGCCCCTCCGCGTCTGCGGACGGTTAATGTATATTCGCCATCATAAAAACCTTCTATCCTGGTTTTTGCCTCATCTGTGGTGAGTCCGCCAATCCCCACACCGTTCACCCTGGTGCCGGGTACGAATCTGGATGTATCAACATCCTGGTCTGCAAGGGATGTCACTGCAAATGCAGCTGCAAGGGCTGCTGCCGCCAGAGCTGTCACAAACATCCTGCCAATGGTTCTTCCTTTTTCTGATTTCTGCATAAAATAAGCACCAATCCTTACTTCTTTTTCCAGAATTACCTCAATGAGGCATTCTGCCTTCTTAACATAACAACCTTTTAACATAATTTCAACCTGTTGATGGAAAATGTAAGAATTAATTAATGATAGGGTAGGATTTGCATGGCTGGACGGAAAGGCGGGGATGGAATCCTGTCATGATTCAGGAATCCATCCCCGTCTTTTGTCTTGTTCTTAATCAATCACTTCAACACTCTCAATAACCGGCTGGTTTTCCCTTGCCACGGTGCCGTTGTTATCCTCTACCTTGGTGGCCTGGCAGATTGCGTCCACCACCTCCATGCCCTCTGTCACATATCCGAAGCATGCATATTCCCCGTCCAGGAACGTACTGTCTTCATGTACAATAAAGAACTGGGAACTGGCGCTGTCCTTTATCTGTGAGCGGGCCATGGATATGGCGCCCCTTGTGTGGGATAAGGGGTTCTCCACGCCGTTGCTGGCAAACTCTCCCTTGATTTCCTCATCGGAACCGCCCAATCCGGTTCCCAGGGGGTCGCCGCCCTGAATCATGAAGCCGTCAATGATACGGTGGAAGGTAAGGCCGTCATAAAAGCCGTCCTTTGCCAGCTTCAGGTAATTCGCCACCGTAATCGGCGCCTTGTCCCCGTCCAGCGTGACGGAAATGGTCCCATAATCCCTGACCGTAATCTTCACATGATGTTCCCCGGCTGCTGCCTGCAGGTCTTCCGATGAAATCCAGCCGTCCCCTGCCTGACCTTCTGGGTCCGAGGTTTCCCCGGTACCCGCCTGCCCCTTTGTTTCCGCCTTCGTATCCGCCTTTGTATCTGCCTCTGTCCGGGTTTCCATCCCTGCTTTTGTGGTCTGGGCCGCTGCATCGCTGCTGCCTGACCTGCCGCTGCATCCGGCCAGCGCGGAAACTGCCAGCATGGCTGTCACACATACACACATCCATTTTTTCATCATAACTGCTCCTCTTTCATCTGGAACCCTATGCCACCGCGCCAGGGCGTGTTTGAAAACAACGTTCCAACACACCTTGCGGTGAAGGGTTCCTGGTATTAAGCATGAACTGCCAGAGCATATTGTAACATCCAAACCTTATCCACGTAAAGGACTTTATAGAATTATCACATTTTCATCACATTTACGTTTCCTGTATCCTTTGAGCATACCTTGTGGCACGCATAGGTAAGCGCCATGGTGGCCGCCATGTCCGGCAATGTGTTCCCCACCGGTGTATCCACCTGCATCAAAAACCGGTAGAGGATGAAACCGGCCAGCCATATAAGCAGGTTACTGACACAATACGCATCCCTGCTGCGGTCCTTCCCCAGCAGGAAATAGTCTGTTATCTGAATCGCTATCATGGGCGCGAATACCGAACCAATCAGATAGAGGAAGCCGGTAATATTGTCCATGGGAAATGTGGCGGCCGCGCCAGTACCCACCACCGTCACTGCCACTGCCGCCCATTTTTCCTTTATACCGGAAGAAATGGATACGCTGGACACCCCGGCTGAATATGCGTCCAGGAATGTGGTGGTTACCGTGGACAGCACCACAATCAGAAGTCCGGTAAGGCCAAGTCCCGCTTTTACCATGATGACGGAAATGTCATACTCCCCTGTATGGATGGCTGCCCCCATACCGATGACGTACATGAAAATGCTTATGATGCCATACACAGCCGCGCTGGCAGCCGTGGCGGCAAAGGGCTTTTCGGCCTCCCTGGTATAATCGCTGATTAATGGGAACCAGGACAGGGGCATTGCCACGGACAGTTCCACGGCAGCTCCAAAGCTCATGTCCCCGCCGGATATGCCTGCTGCCGCGCCATGGCCGGTGAATATGACACGGCACAGGACAAGGGTGAGGATGAAAAGCGCTCCCATGGCGATTACGTTGATTTTCCCCAGGTTCTGGATCCCAATCAAGATCCATATCAGGATCAGGCCGCCGATGACCAGGCACCAGCCCCACCGGCCAGCCCCATAGATGCCTCCTGCCGCAAGGGCGCCGTCGTATATCATGATGGAAGTCCACCCCACCAGCTGAAGCACATTAAGCAGGACAAACAGAAGGCTGCCCCGTTCCCCAAAACTCATTTTCACGGTTTCCATTGCGCTCTTTCCCGTATATCCGCCAATCAGGCCGGCCAGGAACAAAAGAGCGCAGCCAATCACATGCCCCAGCAGGATGGCGGCCAGCCCCCTGCCAAATCCCAGCGGCGCAAGATATGTACCTGTCAGTATCTCTGCAATGGACACCCCGGCCCCAAACCAGATTAAGCCGTTGCTGAATACAGAAGTCTTTTTTCCTCTCATTTCCCCGCCTCCTTAATATTCGCCTTGGATGGCAAAGGCATGGTTCATGGGACCGCTTCCCTTTCCCAGGTCAAGCATGGCACCCAGGGCGCCGGACAGATATGCCTTGGCCCGCTCCACGGCCAGGTCCATGGCCATCCCTTTTGCCAGGTTAGAGGCAATGGCGCTGGAAAGGGTGCAGCCGGTTCCATGGGTGTTGGGATTGTTAATCCGCTTGCCGTAAAACCACTTAGCCTGCCCGTCCATGTACAGCAGGTCATTGGCATCATTCTGCTGATGGCCTCCCTTGCACAGAACGGCACATCCGCACCTGTCCCCTATTAGACGCGCTGCCTGTTCCATATCTTCGGGGGAGTTTATCTTCATCCCCGACAGGATTTCCGCCTCCGGCACATTGGGTGTCAGGAGGTCCGCCATGGGAATCAGCCTGTCTTTAAGCACTGCCACCGCTTCCCCGTCAATGAGCCTGGAACCGCTGGTTGCTGCCATGACCGGATCCACCACAATATGGGAGGCCTGATAGAAAGCCAGCTTTCCTGCAATCATTTCAATCAGTCCTGCCGAGGAAACCATTCCTATTTTTACTGCATCCGGGAAGATATCTGTAAAAATATCATCCAGCTGTTCACCCAGAAATTCAGGTGATACCTCCATTATTCCTGTTACGCCGGTTGTATTCTGTGCAGTAAGGGCCGTAATCGCGCTCATGCCGTAAACCCCATGGGCTGTCATGGTCTTTAAATCTGCCTGGATGCCGGCGCCTCCGCTGGAATCACTTCCTGCGATTGTTAATGCTGTGTACATAGTCATTCTCCTTTTCGCATTAATTTTCTTAGGCGGCAGAAGGTGGTGCCCCCAATCTGCCGCCGGGGCCATAAAGTAACTGAAACGGATACCGGCCTCATGCAGGTACGCCAAAACGGCGGTACACCAAAACAGGTGCACCGCCGGCATATAATCCCTATGGTCCCTACGTTGGCATTATCCAAATCAGGTAATGGGTCTAGGCATGAACAGCCTACTCTCAGCCCGCTTAAGTGAGCTCCCCGTTGTCTATTTACAATCCTTATTATAACTCGTAATCAGGAAAATGCAATCTGTTTTTCCATCCCGCCATAGTCCCCGCCATTATCCTTATCCCGGCATGTGGTCAGCTATCTTATCATCCGGTCTGCAATTTTAACCATTACAGTAAATGTGGCGCCGTCATAATCCATGTCGAATTCGTCCCCCGGATAGTTTAATATCCTGCGTATGCTGAGGATTCCCAGGCCCCCGTCCTTTTTGCTGGAAAGGATTTTACCGCCGCTCTGCCTGATCTGTCCGTCATAGGAATTTTCCACCATCATCATCAGGTGGTCCTCCAGCCATCTGGCCTGGATGCGGACGAACCGTTCCGTTTCAATGCGCCTGCATGCCTCAAATGCATTTTCCAGAAGGTTTCCAATGACAATGCAGAGTGTCAGGTCGTCCACCGGCACATGGGCCGACAGATCCATACGGGCCTCAAAGTCAATCCGGGCCTGCCTTGCCCTTGCTGCATATTCCTGAAGCAGGCCGTTGACAGCCTGGTTCTGACAGAATACCATGTCGGCGGTGCGGTCCAGCTCCTCCTTCAGGTTCTTAAGGTACTTCTGCTGCTCCTCCCTGCCCATGTTCTGCAATGCATGGATGTGATGGCGGAAATCATGTTTGATGATGCGGACCTGTTCAATATAGTCCAGCGTCTGGTTATAGTGTTCCCTTTGCTTGCCGATAAGCTGCCTTGCAAACTGCAGCTCCTCCTCCGTCTTCCTGCGGCACATGATTCCCAGGGTATTTCCCAGAATCATCACATACAGCACCAGGATCATGGCGCAAAGGGCAAGAAAGAACAGGATGTCCCAGGTCCCCCTGGCCGCCAGGGACCTGGGCGAAAATATGGTGTTGGTGCCAATGGACAGGATAAGCAGGGATACGGACGGATACGTAAGCAGCAGGGAACAGGAACGTTTTGAGAGCTGCGCGAAAAGGCGCTGCACCGTATCCTTAAGCCAGTAACGCACAAACAGGCAGAATCCGGCCGCCGAGACCAGGGACACCACCACTGAAATCTGTCCATAGGTCAGGCTGACCCGGTGAAGCAGCAGCCAGACGGCAAATTCATTCAGGGACGTGGACAGCACCCCAAAGAGCCAGGCCGATATGTAGAGGAATGCCTTTTCCAGCAGGCCGCCCTTAAAGAAGATAAGCAGCACCAGAAAAAACAGGCAGGAAAATATGCCGTGAAATACAAAAAACACCTGGGGGCTGATATGGAACAGGGATTGCAGTGACACCATGATGACCCACAGATAGGCGGACACGGCCGCGATGTTTTCCCTATTCCTGTGTTTTGGCTCCAGACATACAAAGATGGGCATCATGCGCACGGCCATGTTAATCAGGTTGAGGATAATCGTACATGCATTGTCGTTCATAGGAACCTCACTTCAGCCTGTGGTGGTAATATGCATTTTTGCTCTGCTTATAAAAATTCCTGGATATGGGAATCACCTGGCCGTCCTTCATATGAAAGCAGGAGTCCTCCAGCCGTTCCACCTGCTCCAGGTTAACCAGGTAGCTCTGGTGGCAGCGCAGGAACCCCGGATATTCCCCCAGTTCCTCCTGCAGTTCGGTCAGCTTCTGGTGGATGGAAATGACCTCCCCGTCCGTAAGGGTTACAAAGACCCGGTGAAGCCGGTTCTCAAACCATGCAATCCGTTCCAGCTTAAGCTTAAGCGGCACACGGTTATGGACCACGGATATACAGGCATCCTCCTCTCCCAGGCGCTGTTTTACCACCCGCTCCATGGTGGCCCAAAAGCTCTTCCTCTCCACGGGTTTCAGGATGAATCCGGCCGCATTGACACTGTAGCCATCCACCGCCGCTTCCAGGGACGAGGTGATGAAAACCACTGCGCGGCACCCGTTTCCCAGGCGGGCAGCTGTCTCAATGCCGGTAATCCCGGGCATCATTACATCCAGGAGATATAGGTCATACTGCGTCCCGGATTCCAGCAGCTGGGTCCCGTTGCCATATATATCGATGTGCACTTCCCTGCCCTGTTCCGTGAAAAAAGCAGACGTATACTCTACTATCAGGGCACATTCTTCCTTTGTATCATCGCAGACAGCAATCTTAAGCATCCTTTATCCCCCTCCGCCCATGGACCTGGCGCCTGTCCTTCCTATCCCCCGTGCATTTCCTTCTATTTTATGGTGATTCCCTTCATAAGTCAAGTTTTGGCGGAAATATCATATTTGGTATATTTTCTGCAGAACTGGTCATTAAGCACACAACGGGTTTATGTTACACTTATTGTAAGAAAATTATTACAGGAGGGATTTTATGGGTACAAACATTATTGTAACAGTCATTGTAATCGTCTACCTGCTTTTCATGCTGTGGATCGGATGGTATTCATCCACCAGGATTTCCACCAACACTGACTTCATGGTGGCAGGACGCCGTCTCGGGCCGCTCCTCATGGCCGGAACCCTGGCAGCCACGGAAATAGGCGGCGGAAGCTCCCTGGGCGTTGTGCAGAACGGTATGTCCGGCTTCGGACTCAGCGCCCACTGGTACATCACCACCATGGGTATCGCATTCATCATACTTAGCTTCATCGCCCCTAAGTTCAGGGCCGCCACCGTTAAGACGGTTCCTGAATATTTCCGCAGGCGCTACGGCAAATCCTGCGGCATCATCACAGCCATCATCATGCTCCTTCCGCTGGTGGGCCTTACAGCCGGACAGTTCATCGCCTCCGCCGTCATCCTGTCCACCATGCTGAGCATTGATTACCAGGTTGCAGTCATCATCGTGGCCGTGGTCGTGACCGTGTACTCCATCATGGGCGGCCTCTGGAGCGTTACCCTGACAGATTTCGTGCAGGTGTTCCTTATTGTAATCGGCATGATCATCGCGGTTCCCTTTGCCATGAATTATGCAGGCGGATGGGGTCAGGTCACTGCCAACATACCGGAAGGCACCCTGAGCATGTTCCAGGGCTATGATTTATTCGGAATCATCTCCCTTGTAATCATGTACACGGCTACGTTCTCCGTTGGACAGGAGGCTGTTTCCCGTTTTTATGCCGCAAGGGACGAAAAGGCTGCCAAGGGCGGCGCATGGCTGGCGGCCCTGGTAAACTTTATTTACGCCTTTATCCCCACCATCCTTGGCATCATCACCCTGGCATTAATCAATATGGGCAAGTTCAGTTCCGACCAGTTTGCCGCGGTGGGCGCACGTTACGCCCTGCCGGTACTGGCCATCAATACCATGCCCGCCATCATCTGCGGACTGCTGTTTGCAGGAATCATTTCCGCAACCATGTCCAGTTCCGACTCCGACCTTTTAGGCGCAGGCTCCATTTTCGCCAATGACATCTATAAGGCCGTGTTAAAGCCGGATGCCTCCAGCCAGTCCGTCATGAAGGTGACCAAGATTGTCATGTGCCTGGTGGGTGTGGCCTCCATGCTCATCGCCCTGTTCAACACACAGAGCATCGTATCCATCCTGATGTTCTGCTTCACACTGAGGGCTGCCGGTTCCTTTTTCCCATATGTAATGGGACACTACTGGAAAAAGGCTTCCACCGCAGGAACCATTGCTTCCCTGATTGCAGGAACCATTGTGGTTGTATACCTGGAGCATGTATCCAAGGGAATGCTGTTCGGCATAAAATTCAGCCAGCCCATCATCCCCGGCCTTGTGGCTGCATTCATCTGCTTTATCATCTTCTCCTATGCCATGCCTCCAAAGGTTGAATCCACGGAACTGGCGCCGGAAGAGGATGACTGATAGGGAAACATATAGGATACGGACATGACAGACCCGGCGCCGTACAAACCTTTAAAGGTTTGGGACGGCGCCGGGTCTGTCATGTCCATCTGGTGACGGCCGGTCATGGTCCCACCGTGACCGGTACCCCCAGATTACAATATTCCCATAATATGTCCATCACGTCATTGGTGACGGCAATGCATCCTGCCGTACCGCCTCCCTGTTCGCCATGTATCATGATGGCCCCTCCCAATGGCGTATCCCAGGGCGGCTGCTCTCCTGCCTTATTGGCGTCCACGATTGCCTTGTACTGCTCTTCGTTAATCAGGCCGTCGGCCAGCCCCCGCTCCGCATCCTCGATGCCTGGATAGGAAAGCCCCAGGGACAGATAGTACTGGCTCTGGTCATTCTTCGTACACACGTAGAACTTGCCGGAAGGGGTTATCCCATCTCCCTGCTGCACCTTGTCCCCTGCAGCGGACTCCCTTCCAATCTGGGCGGGCCAGCTTCCGATAGTGGAATTATACCGGTTCAGGGTGACCGTGTTTCCCTTTTTGCTTACATAGATACTGATGCCGTTCACGGACGGCTTATACGCTGCCCCAGGTCCCGCCTGCCCGGCCATGGCGCATGCAGGGCCCGATGCCGCCAGGGCCAGTGATAAAAGACCAAGCCCAAGGCATTTACGGATATTCCTCATTTCTGTTCTCCTTATAACCATTTTTTACCTGACGCCATTATACCATACGAACCTGGAAATGGAATGCAGGTAATAAAATTGAAAGGAAATCCTAAGCATTTGTTTCATCCCCATACCCCAGCAGAGGCAGCACATCCATGGGGTAGTCCAGGAGGACCAGCGCCGCCTCTTTATCCAGATAGTGTTCCTGCTTGTGGATAATCACGATATTGCGTCCTGTAAAATACTCAATATACTGCCGGAACACCTCAGAAGCAAGGGTGGTTCCCAGAAGCAGCAGGGTGTCCGCCTTAGTTATCTCAACCGTTGTCTTAGTCATGTTCTGGCTGTCCACCATCTCCCCAATCAGGGAAATCATGGGCCTCACAGGGATGTTGCAGGATTGGCAGATTGGCACGCGTCTGGCCTTTGTTATATATGTAACCGGATATTTCCTCTTGCACCTCGGACACTGGTTCTGGTAAATGCTGCCGTGAAGGTTAATGACATGACGGCACCCTCCCCTTCTGGGCTTGTCATAAATGTTGCTGTCTATGACGCACTGAAGCTTCCCCGCCCGCTCCATGGCGGCCAGGGCCGGGCCGGATGCAGTATCCCTTGGAGCGTTATAGAGCATTTCCTTTTTATAAAACTCGAAAAACTGTTCCGGACGCGTATTATAAAATGCACTGGAATACATTTCTTCCACACCATAGCCATAACGGTTTTCAATGTCATATGCTTTATCCTGCTTCTTGATTCCTATGAATCCTCCCTCTTCCATCATACCGGAACCACAGAGCGCTACCGTATAGTTGCTGTCATCCAGAATTTTCCTCAGCTGTCCTATCTTCCCGTTCATAGTGATACCTCCCTTTAGTCCTTCTCCCGGCAGAGCCAGAAGGTTAACCATTGTCATGTATTATCACTATTATATCTTCTTTTCCAGATTATTACCACATTTTCCCGCTGATTTTTCTAATTATTATGATAGTTTTTCCCTGTTTTCTTTCTTTTCCACATGGGAATAGAGCAATACGCCCCCAATGGTAACCGCTCCCCCCGCTATCTGGAGGGGGGCCGGGACCTCCCCAAACACAAACAGGGCAATCACAGCCGCCACCGCTGGTTCGCACAGCTTGGACGCAGAAACAAAGGAGGGGGACAGGAACTTCAGGCACCAGCTGAATATGCTATGCCCCAGAAGGGTGGAGCAGACGCTGAGCAGCAGTCCCACAATTACGGAGCGCACCCCGTAGCCGGTAAATGCAAACCCGCTGGCAGCCGTGGCGATTCCCAATGCAAGGGCGCAGAATACATAGACAATGTAGGTGTATACAGTTGTGGACATATGCCCCCTTGCCTGCCGTCCAATCAAAGTATACACGGCGCAGAACACAGCCGCGGCCAGGGCCAGCACATCACCCAGCAGGTGATTACCGCCCGCTGAGTAATCGGAAAGGGCAATCAGCAGGCTTCCTCCCACCGTGACAAAGATGCTTCCGGCAGCGGCCGGGGAAATCTTCCCTTTCAGGAACAGGCAGTAGCCGATTGCCACCCAGATGACCTCGGTGCACACAATGGCAGTGGAGCTGGCCACGGAGGTCTTGTTCAGGGACTCAAACCAGGTGGTAAAATGCATGGCCAGGAACAGACCGCTTAAGGCGCACAAAAGTACTGACTTCCTGTCCGTCCCCATGAGTTCACGTCTGGATTCCCCCCGTCCAAAGACTACCGGCGTCATCAGGACCACGGTCCACATCAGCCGGTAAAAGGCCGTTACCACAGAGGGTGCCTGGGAATATTTAACAAAAATAGCCGATAATGAGATACCGGCTATTCCAATTACAATCATGATTAATGGATGTTTTTCTAAAAATTTCATCTTGGGTACCTTTGCCTTTGCTGGTTTATCCACGTTATTCTACCACAGGAACCAGGCCGCGTCCAGATACTGCCATATTTCTTTCTGCCATTTCATCCGGATTTCATCAAAATAGTGTCAATAGGCCGGATTCCATGGCGATAAACTACTCTTCTTTATCCGCCCGGATTAGCCTGCGGACCGCTTCCACCGCCACTTTGATGGCTGCTTGCGTATCATGGACAATGGGGTTATCCAGCCCGGCAGCCTGGCGTTCCTGATTCCCCACCACCAGGAAATCAGAGCCGCAGCGCACCCTCAGGTGGCTTGCAGCAACGAACAGGGCAGCGGATTCCATCTCAGAGGCCTTACATCCCAGGCGCTTCCATGCCTCCCATTTGTTCAGCAGTTCATAGCTTACCGGCATGCGCTGGGGCTCATGCTGCCCGTAAAATGCATCCTTGCACTGTACCACGCCCGCGTGATAGGTATATCCCAGGTCTTTTGCCGCAGCAACCAGGGCATTGGTCACTTCAAGGTCCGCAACCGCCGGGAACTCGATGGGCGCATACTCCCTGCTGGTGCCTTCCATTCGGATGGCTCCCGTGGCAACCACAATGTCCCCGCCCTTTACATCCATATCCATTCCGCCGCAGGTCCCCACCCGGATGAATGTATGGGCGCCGCACAGCACCAATTCTTCCATTGCAATGGAGGCAGATGGTCCGCCAATGCCGGTGGAGGTCACGCTCACCATCTCACCGTCCAGATAGCCGGTGTATGTAATGTACTCCCTGCTGTCGGCAACCAGCCTGGCATCGTCAAAATAGCCGGCTATCCTGGCACAGCGCTTGGGATCTCCAGGCATAATGACATACCGGCCCACATCCCCTTTCCTGATTTGTAAATGGTACTGTAAACCCTCTTCACCTGAATAATTCTGCATGATATTCCTTCCTCTCTTTTCCTTTACTGTCCCTCTCAACCTGTCCCTTTAACTTGTACATGTATAATATCATTTTACTTGTCTATTTTATAGTTGGGATTTTTTACAATTATTGCGGTTTGCATTTGTGCACTTTTACAAATATCCCACGCTTTTATTATGGTTTTATCTTGTTTTTATTCAGAGTTATACTTTCACGCAACTATACATGTCTATTTTATTGACAAATACCCGTTGTGGATTTATGATGTTTGGTAAGGACCTGTATACTTTATCAGACAGGAAGACAGGAGATGACAGTCCCATGGAACAGGATGAGGTAAGTGAGAAGGTAAGGAAATTAAAACATGTAAAAGTATATAACCGGCTGTATTCCATGATACAGGACGGTGTCTATCCTCCGGGCAGCCAGCTTCCCTCTGAGCCTGATCTTGCGCAGCAGATGGATGTGAGCCGCATGACCCTGCGCAGGGCCCTGGCCCTTCTTCAGGAAGATGATCTGGTCATCAATATAAGGGGAAAAGGGAATTTCATCAACGAGACGGACCCGGATGCGGCCCTGCCGGGCATGGAAACCATCCAGCATCCGGTTCTTGGGACATTTGCCGGTACTATCAGCGATACGGAGCTGGAATTCCGTATCGAGCCGCCCACAGAACCAATCATCCAGTGCCTGAAACGCAGGACCCCCGTTGTTGTGATTGCCGACCGCTGGTACAAGCAGGTGGGAAAAGCCTGCGCTTACAGCCTGAGCTTTGTTCCGGTTGAGGTGATTTCTGAAAAACAGATTGATTTAACCAGCAAAGAGGATTTATTCCAGTATCTGGAACATGGCTCCTACCAGGATGTCAGCCGCAGTACCTGCCAGTTTTCCTATACCACCACAGGTAATTTTACAGCCGCCAAATACCTGCTGTCCCAGCACCCTTCCTTTATCCTGATACAGGAGACCCTGTACGATGAAAACCACCGGGTCCTGGTATCCAGTAAGCACTATATACCGGTGGAACTGTTTAAAATGCAGGTCAACAGCAATACCGGACACGGCCTGAAAGATGAATGAGGACAGACTGCCCCCGGTATACAGGCAGCGCGGATTCCCCGTACACGGAGGGCATCATACATCCAGGTTGTTTTTCACTGTAAATACAGCCAGCTGGGTTCTGTCCTTCAGCTTCAGCTTTTCCAGGAGACGGGATATATTATTGCGCACGGTCCCCTCTGCCAGGAACAGTCCTGCCGCTATCTCCCTGTTATCCATGCCCTGGGCAACCAGGCGCATGATATCCCGCTCCCTGGGTGTTAGGTCCAGGCCAGGTCCGGCTCCCGCCGGCGCCATCTGACGGCGCATGCCTTCAAACACACTTCCGCCGAACACGCGGATTCCCGCGCATACAGCCTTCACGGACTGTATGACCTTATCATCTTCCATCTCCTTAAGGATATATCCGTCCGCCCCGCCCTGCACGGCAGCATCCACTGTTTCCCTGTCGTCAAAGGTGGTGAGCACCAGCACCCGTATGTCCGGGAAATCCGCCTTAATCCTGGTAATTCCATAGCTCCCGTCATACTGGGGCATGCGCATATCCATCAGCACCACATCCGGCTTAAGCTTCCTGCACAGCTGCCACGCCTCCCTGCCATCCGCTGCCAGTCCCGCCACCTCTATCTCATCATCCTGCTCCAGGATGGCCTTAAGCCCCTGCCTCAATATCTGGATATCATCAGCAATCACTACTTTTATCATACCGTATCTCCCTTATTCCCTTGTGATTATGCCGCGACAAGCGGCAGCCGGATGTAAATCTGGAACCCTTCCCCATTGCCGGATATGGTCCGGACAGTACCCCCGGCCGCTTCTGTCCTCTGGCGGATACCGCGCATCCCATTGCCCTCCTGTATCTCCCCGCACCCTGCCCCATTATCAAAAATGTACAGGTTCAGGCAGCCGCTGCCAAACTTAAGGATTACGTCCATGTGGGTGGCATGGGCATACTTAAGGCAGTTGGTAATGGCTTCCCGCAGGCACTCATACACAACCGGGGAAAGGTGGGAATATGCCTCCCTGTCCTCCCCCTGTATCTCCACCTCCACCTCAAACTCCTTCACGCTTTGGGCCAGCTGGTATACGCCCTGGGTTATCAGTCCATAGGATGAGGACTGCCTGAGATGGTTGATGGAACAGCGCAGTTCCCGGATGCCGTTGCCCGCCAGTTCCCGGGCCTGTCTCAGGTATTCCGGGATTCCGGTTTCATCCGCCCCGGCTTCCTTTCCGTCTTTTTCATATTCAATACGTATCAGCTTCAGCAGGGAATTTATCATGGTAAGGGTATGGCCCGTTGTATCATGGACCTCCTGGGCTATGCGGTTGCGCTCCTGCTCAATGGCCAGTTTCTGGTTGGACACAGCCAGTTCCTGCTCCTGCTCCAGAAGCTGGTAATATTTACCCACATCGGTAAACATCACTGCCCCGGCAATGTTTTTGCCATTCCGGTCCCTGTAGGCATAACGTTTCACCTCCAGTTTCCGGCCGGCCGGACCATCCCCCAGCGTCATGACCGTTTCCTTCCCCTCCGCCGCCTCCTCCGGGCTGATTCCATTTTCCCTTAATATTGCCCAAAGCATATCCACGCCGTCCCCGGCTTTCAGGCCGAACCAGCCCGCGGCAGCACCGTTGCAGTATGTAACCTTCCCCCTCCGGTTGTACACCACCACACCCTCTGCAATGGAATCAAACATCCGGTCAAATGCCATGGTATTCACATCCAGGAAATCATACCGGAACACGGCCAGCAGCATAAGGATGCTGGACAAGGCAAATGCGGGAGGCGTCAGATCGAAACCGGATTTTACCAGACCCGTCATATAGAGCAGGTTAAACCCAAGGGGAACCGCGGCCGACAGAAGGATGACCGTTATATGCGGCAATGCGACGGCATTCTTCCTGAATGCCATCAGCACCACCCCCATCCCCGCCAGCACGCAGATATAGGTGTAAATCATGTGGACATAGAAGACAGGCCCGTAAACCACCTGCCCTATCTCAAAGCTTGTATAGAACAGATGATGGTATTCATTGGTCAGCAGAAAGGAATAATTAATTGCTCCAATACCAAACAGCACAGCCTCCGCCAGATGCCCCAGCCTCCTTTTGCTGTATAGGAAGGCAAACACCAGCCACGCAGGCCCGATAAAGCTGATTCCCACATAGGAAATCACATAGGTCAGGTATTTTATCCCTTTGGTTACCGACAAGGAAGAGAACATCTGTGGTATACACCATATAATGATAAGGAACTGGCAGACAGCCAATGCGCCGGTGGTCTTATTCTTATCTGCTTTTATCAGCAGCCATCCGGACGTGTACAAGGACAGGATGATGGCTGAAAGATATGCGGTTTTCAATAGGATATCCAACATTCCAGAACCTCCCCGGAGAGCTTATTGCTTTCCGTTTTCCCTTTTTCTTTTTCCTGAAAAACACATCAGGGGACAGAAAAACCTGTCCCCTTGATTATAGCCTTTCTGTAACAATGTGTCAAAAGAATACTGGCCTTCTTTGAATGCTTCTTCTGTTCAGGCCTTCTTCCGTTCAATGCTTCTTCCGGCTATGTTTCTTCCCTACAGCGTTTCTTCCGTTCAGTGCTTTTTCAGTTCCGTGTACGCCGCAAAGATGATAAGTCCCAGGCCGGCTGCCAGCAGGTATACCCACCAGGACAGGCTGAGCCAGAAGCTCTTTGTCATATACAGCGCCACCGTGACGATGATGATGCCGGAAATACGGAACCACCTTACACATTTCCTTACATGCGCCCACAGGAAGATTACCAGGCACACCGCTTCCAGAATCAGTGCATCGCCTACATTTCCCGTATAAAACGCGTCCAGTATCATGGCCCCCAGGCACAGGCAGCAGATGGCTGTCTGAAACCAGGGAATGAACGCCTCTTCCTTCCATATACGGGCCAGGGACCAGCTAAACAACGCCGCCGGCGCCAGCTGTACCTCCAGCCGGATAAGGTCAGGCCACTGGATATACGGCTGTATCCAGAAGGCAAGGACTGCCAGGGCAGATGCAATGGTAAGCGAACCTTTCCTCAGTGGCTTCACCGCTGCATACTGAAGTACATAAAGCACTGCCAGAACCGTGTAGGCAAATCTCCAGCCCCTTCCCGCGTCAAGTGCCAGGGAAACCAGGGGCAGGATGACCAGGATATGGAACCAGTCCACATCCCAAGCAGCCGGGACATTTTCCCGCTGTCTAAGGATTGGCCTGTAATACCGGAACAGGATACCCGATATAAGGACCGCTGCCCCTGTAAAACCACAGGCCTGGTTCTCTGTCCATCCGTACCTTAAGGCTGCTGCCAGCGGCAGCGGCAGTACGGCTATGGCCGCCGCCAGGTGAAACCACATATTCCCTCCCCTGTAAAACATCACATAGAATACTGCAAAGGATGCCAGGCAGGGAATCAGGTTCCAGACAGAAAGTCCGGGATTCCAATAAAATGCAGCCATTGTACAGAGGAACACGGTCAGCCCGGCCCCATCCCAGAACCATGTCCTGGCCTGGCCCCGATAACACATGACGGCGTATTCAGCCCCATATGCAGCGGTTACCCACATCATGACCGCCACACCGTTATCGGTCAGACTGCCGGCAAAGATATAGACGCCTGCCAGAGAATACAGGCAGCTTCCCTTAACATACCACTCCTGCAGCTTCCCTTCCTTTCTGAAGGACCATAGGAAAAGATATGCGGCCAACAGGATGAAGAACGGAAGAGGCTTTTGTCCATTTATCTGAAAAAGAATCTGTGCGATTGTCCCTATTACCAGGATGGCCTCCCCAAACCGGCCGCGTCTTTGCACATCCCACACAGCCATGATCAGGATGTAGGTAAATACAATCACATCATATCGCGGTTCCAATCCCGGAACCTGTGCCAGAATCTTTCCCGCCGTCATGGTCAGGGCGTAAAGGATGGCCGGTATGGTTTTGTGTAGGATTGGATACTGTCTGCCCCACCATGCTGTCACGGCTGCCAGAAGCAGGATTGCTGCGGATGTGGCTGCCTGGGCCCCCAGGTCATACCGGGACAGGGATTGGGCCACAAGCATCAGCGTATCAATGGCGAGAGCCGCTGTTAAAACGCATCCGCCCGCCTGGCTGCAAAGAGGGCTTCCCTTTTTCCGCTCAGCCAGGAACCATCCTCCGGTCATGAACGCACCTGCAACTATCTGATATATGGGTCCAAACGGCAGGCAGAAACCTGCGTACTGTAAAAATGCCGCCATGGAAACGCTGTGGAGGACGCACATTTCCATACGCCTGTCCCCCAGGGCTTTCAACGATATCCCTGCTGCTGTCAGGCCCAGTGCAAGGGTACTCCACGGAGTTATCCGTACGGTCCCTAATAAGGAAAAGCCGGTTATGCCGGTCATCCATCCGGCCGCTGCCTCCAGTGCCATAAGGCCGCTGAATATCCAGAAATGGAGGTTTACAAAGAAACCCAATCCGGCTTCCATGAATTCCGGCAGTAAAAATTTATCTAAAAACCTTGCTGCGGCCCAGCCCTGTCTTTTTCTGATTCCCCTGTCCCATAAAAGCAGCAGGAAGGAATAGTATACCATTACATGAAGGCAGCCTGCGTATCCCAGACCCAATGCCCCCATAAGAAAGGTCATGCTGACCGTCATTCCCCAGAAACAGGACTGGGTATAAAGCCGGTCGCGGAACTTCCTGGTTCCTGCAAGCATGGCGATTTCGGTCACCATACTGCCAACCCAGAGTACCCGGTAACGGTTCTGTCCCTTAAGGATGAACTCCGGCCCTATAAGGCCGAAATATCCAGCTGTCAGGACGGTCAGGAAAAGAAAAATACTTCCCAGTATGTAAAATGCCTGGCTGGTCCTCTGAATCTTAAGGATTTTCCCAGCCAGCAGGCTGGAGCCAAAGAACAGACCCGAAAAACCCAATACCATGATTACCTTGCAATAGCTTGGAAGTACATGCCATGCAGTGGTGGCAAATATCAGCCCTGCCAGAACCACAAATACAACGCCGATGATCAGGGCCGCGGTTCCTTGATAGAAGCAGGGTTGTGCTTTGCGGATCCGGACGGGATGGTCCGGTTCAGGGGCTGGTTCAGGGTACAGTTCAGGATTCGGCTTAGGATTCGGTTCAGGGGCCGGTTCAGGGCCCTTGTTACGGTTTATGATATGGACCGTATTCGGATATTCCTGTGGGACTACAATCGTTTTCCCGGTTTGGCCCCATGATGCTTTCACTATGGATGCCGGCACCAGCCATCCGTCTGACAGCGTTTCAGGTTTTGGCGGATCAGGCGGCATTTCCCCTGCCCTGGTTTTCTCCCTCTCAAAACCATACAGCCTCTGGCGTTCCAGCTGACAGGTCAGTTCCTGTATCCTCTTTTTATGACGCCCATTGGCGATGGCCAGTCCGATTATGACACCGGCTTCTGCAAAAGGAGCCACCAGCCAGATTAATAAAATCATGATTATCTCCATATCCATTCCCCTTTCATCAGATACTTCCTTTTCATGATTCTATTATAGATAATTATCCCGGCGGTTCCCAGATGTCTGGCGTCATTACCAGAATGACATTTGTCACTGATTTCCTATGTCAGCGCTCCATGAGCATTCCCAGCTGCCCTAATATTTCCTCATCCGTCACCAGGCTTACATACCCGCCCAGGCAGATGGAAGGTTTTGTCTTTCCATGATAGTCGCTCCCGCATGTGTATATAAGCCCATTCCTCCTGGCCGCCTCATAATAACAGGCTGCCTGCTCCGGCGAATGGTAACTGCTGAACGCCTCTATTCCGAACAGGCCGGTTTCAATGATTGGCTCCAGCAGCTCGCTGTGGCCCTTTAAGTTAACGCCGGGGTGGGCCAGTACCGCACAACCTTTATTTCTGTGGACCATATCAACCACCTGCTCCAAATCCGGATATTCCATCTTCACATAGCAGCATTTTCCCTGTGAATAGTAATCCCAGTAAAAATTCACATAGGGATTATCAGCCCGCTTCCCGCCCGGACGGTAAGGCCGCAGCATGGGATGGTCTGCGTATTCAGGTTTATCTAACAGTACTTCGGCGAACATTTCCCCGGTCCATATGTCCTTATTAAAATTATTCTTTGCCAGTTCCTCCATCTCCTGTTCCGAAACCTGGAATCCCATCTTCCTTGTGGCCCAAAGCATCTGCCGGGATGCCGCGGTCCCCTGGGCAGCTATATTGTCCTCTATTTCAGCAAAATCAGGACTCTCATACTCAATTCCATATCCCAGCACGTGCAGGTTCACCCCTCGGAACGTGCAGTCAATTTCAATTGCCGGAATATAGGTGATACCTGCCTTTGCGGCTTCAAGCTTCCCCCGGGCATTGGCCCGCACCGAGTTATGGTCCGCTATGGCCATGACCTTTATACCGCTGCTGCTGCATTTCCTCACCAGTTCTTCCGGTGTAAACTCCCCGTCATCGCTGTAATAGCTGTGCATGTGTAAATCGATTGTTTTTCCCAACATGGATTCTTCCCACCCTTTCTGTCATCATGATCATGGACCCGGCAAATGCCAGCAGGCATACCGGATACAGGCCAATGCTTATACGCTCTCCCAGCAAACCGAACAATGGGGGCATGAACGTGCTTCCCATATACGCGCAGGCCATCTGCATCCCCATCATGGACTGGGAGTACTCTGTACCGAAATTATCCGGCGTCTCATGAAGCAGGCTGGGATAAATAGGCGCGCAGCCAAGCCCTACCATGACAAGACCGGCCAGCACAGCCCTGTCCCCGGCAGCCGCCAGCATCAGGACAGCCCCCGTGCATGCAGCCGCCTGTCCGCACCGCACCATGTTCCTGTCACCCATACGGTCCGTAACAAATCCGCATATCAGACGTCCTGCCGTAATCCCCAGATAAAAAAGGGAGGCCCATTTTGCTGCCGTCCCAGCCGATATCCCTTTGTGAAGGACCATGTAACTGCTGGCCCAGAGACCTGCTGTTGCTTCAAGGGAACAGTAACAGAAAAAGGACGCCAGGACCGCCTTTGCTCCCGGAAGCCGCAATGCCCCGCCTATCCCTATCTTTTTACCTGCGTCTGCATTTTCTGCTTTGGAACCTCTTTTCGATTTCCACAAAGGCAGGGCCAGGACAAGGACCGCCACCAGCACAACCTGGATGATTCCCACTGACATATAGCCAAAATTCCATCTTAGCCCTCTGGCAAGACATAATCCCATGATATAGGGACCTGCGGTTGCCCCGATGCCCCAAAAGCAGTGCAGCCAGCTCATATGCCGCGATTTATAATGTATGGCCACAAAGTTATTTAACGCGGCATCCACACTGCCTGCCCCTAATCCATAGGGAATCCCCCAAATACATAGCTGAAGAAAGGTCCGGGAGGATGAAAAACCGAACAGGGCAGCCGCTGTCATGGCCACACTCAGCGCTGTCACTGCGCCGGTCCCCATCCTTCTGATAAGCCGGTCACTCAGGATACTGGATATGATGGTTCCGCCTGCAATAATCATACTGATGATTCCCGCATAGGATACCGCTGCGTCCAATTCCCCGTACATGGAAGGCCAGGCCGAACCCATCAGCGCGTCCGGAAGCCCAAGGCTGATAAAAGCCAGATAAATAATTACTAATAACAACTGATACATCGTGTCCTCCTGAATCATAACCTTTTTGCTGAAACCCGCCATCCTTTTCAGAAAGAGGCTTTCAGTAACAGGATACCGTCTTTCTTCCCTTGATTCAATTCAAATCCCGACTTATAATATAAGAAAAACGACCAAACGGAGGTGTGACCATGGGATTACAGAAATGTGCCCTCAACCTGAACCGCATAGGCAAAGAGCTTCAGCCACATGGGACGGCACAATTCCCCTGTGCAGGTTATTCTGCCGTCTATACGGACAAACCAGAGGATGTCATCCCCTGGCACTGGCATGAAGAGCTGGAAATCGTGTACGTGGAAACCGGCAGCTTAAAGCTTCAGATTCCCGGAAAGACCTTTCATTTAGGGCAGGGAGAGGGATTTGTGATTAATTCCAACCTTCCCCATTATGCAGCAGCGGAAAACTTCTGCGACCTGCATTCCCTGGTCTTCCATCCTGTTTTGATAACCGGCAGCAAGGATTCTGTCTTTGCAGTCAGATATATGACGCCGCTGATTCACTGCAGCACATTTGACGGCTGTCCTTTAAGCCTGACAGATGCATTTAACAGGGCGTTCCGGGCATTGAAGGAGGAGCGGCCGGGGCATGAATTCACGGTCAGGGAAAATCTGTCCTTCATCTGTTTTTCCCTTCATGAGCGCTATGCCCATGAGATTGATTTGGGTGAAACAGGGCTGGATCCAGACAGCAGACGCATCCAGATCATGCTGGAATATATCCATCAGCACTACTGTGAGAATCTTGACCTGACGCAGATTGCGCGGTCAGCCGATATCGGTAATCGGGAATGCCTTCGCTGCTTTAAACGCAGCATCCAGAATTCCCCCATGCAGTACCTGTTAAAATACAGGACCACCCAGGGCGCTGCCCTGCTTCTTCAGGATCCCGGCAGCAGCGTCTCCGAAATAGCAGCCATGTGCGGATTTAACAGCGCCAGCAATTTTTCCCAGATGTTCAAGCGTTTTTTCAAATGTACGCCCAGGGAGTACAGGAGGGAGCATGGCAGGTAAGCCCTTGCCTGCAAGTGCAGAAAGCCCCGGCAAACCTCCGGCATATAATCTGCCTGCGACCTAAAAGGTTCCGGAACATAATCTGCCGGAACCACTGCCATCCTGTCAGTTAAAGTCAGCAACAGGCTGAAGCACAGGATGGCCAATGTTGTTGTGCGGTACAGGCTTGTTCTTCTCATACGCATCCTCCCTTTACAATTCCCCTCTTTTAGTCCCTCTATCATAGCAGATGACGTTGCCTGCTTCATTTGCATACGGACTGCCAGCCAGCGGCAATTAGCCTGAAGAAAGCCCCAAAGATGCAACTCTGGGGCTTTTGCTTTGTGTATACATATAGAACTACTCTCTTTTGCCTGGTTTCCATACAACTCATGCTATACTATATTTGTTGTCGCACCCATTCTGGCAACAGAAAGGGGGTGCTTACATAATGGAACTTCTCTCTTTTATTCTCTCTATCACAGCAAGTGTCGTTGCCTACTTCATTTGCAAATGGCTAGATAGGAGATAACCGCGACAATTAGCCTAATGAAAACCCCAGGACTGGTACTCCTGGGGTTTTCGCTTTGTGCTTACATATAGAACTACTCTCTTTTGCCTGCCTATATTATATCAAACACTACCTGAAAAATCAATCATGGTTTTTCATTGAACAAACGGTTGCTTACTTATTATTAAGCGCTGCCTGTGCCGCTGCCAGACGGGCAATCGGAACACGGAACGGTGAGCAGGATACGTAGTTCAGTCCAACCTTATGGCAGAACTCTACGGATGACGGATCCCCGCCGTGCTCGCCGCAGATACCGCACTTAAGGTTCGGTCTTGTAGCGCGTCCCTTCTCAACAGCCATCTTAACCAGCTGGCCAACGCCTTCCTGATCCAGTCTTGCAAATGGGTCAGACTCATAAATCTTAGCCTTGTAGTAGGAATCTAAGAACTTGCCGGCGTCATCACGTGAGAAGCCGAAGGTCATCTGTGTCAGGTCATTGGTTCCGAATGAGAAGAACTCTGCCTCTTCAGCCACCTTGTCAGCGGTCAGGGCTGCTCTTGGAATCTCAATCATTGTACCGATGTGATACTGGATATCGGAATTCTTTTCCTTCTTAACCAGTTCAGCAATCTCAACTACAATGTCCTTAACGAACTTAAGCTCTTTCTTCTCGCCAACAAGAGGAATCATGATTTCCGGAACGATGTCATAACCGCACTCTTCCTTAACCTCGATAGCAGCCTCCATGACAGCCCTTGTCTGCATCTTGGCAATCTCAGGATAGGTAACAGCCAGACGGCATCCGCGGTGTCCCATCATTGGGTTGAACTCATGAAGCTCCGCACACTTGGCATTTACTTCCTCTACTGTCATTCCCATATCATCAGCCAGGGCCTTGATATCCTCCGGGTCCGTAGGAACGAACTCATGCAGGGGCGGATCCAGGTAACGTACGGTCATAGGTCTGCCTTCCAGGGCCTTGAACATGGCCTTGAAGTCACCCTTCTGGAACGGAATCAGTTCATTTAATGCTTCTTCCCTCTGCTCAACTGTTTCAGACAGGATCATCTTACGGATCTTAGGAATCCTCTCTGCGTCAAAGAACATATGCTCGGTACGGCACAGGCCGATGCCCTCAGCGCCAAGCTTAACAGCGTTCAGCGTGTCTGCCGGGGTATCTGCGTTGGTGCGCACACTCAGGGTCCTGAACTGGTCAGCCCACTCCATGATACGCTCAAAGTTGCCGCTTACGGTTGCTTCCTGTGTAGCGATGTCGCCCTTGTAAATCTTTCCGGTAGAACCATCCAGGGAAATGTAATCCCCCTCATGGAATGTATATCCGCCAAGTTCAAATACCTTAGCCTCTTCATTAATTTTAATCTCGCCGCAGCCGGATACACAGCAGGTTCCCATGCCGCGCGCAACTACTGCTGCATGGCTGGTCATACCGCCGCGTACAGTCAGGATACCCTGTGCAGCGTGCATACCTTCAATATCCTCCGGGGATGTCTCCAGGCGGACCAGGATGACCCTCTCGCCTCTGCCGCCCTTGCCGGCGTCCTTGGCTTCGTCAGCAGTAAAGTATACCTTACCGGCCGCAGCGCCAGGGGATGCAGGAAGTGCGCTTCCGATTACTTCGCCGGCCTTCAATGCTTCCGGAACAAATGTAGGATGCAGCAGCTGGTCTAAGGACTTAGCTTCAATCCTGCACACTGCCTCCTCAGGAGTAATCATTCCCTCGTCTACTAAATCGCAGGCAATCTGGATGGCTGCGGGAGCAGTCCTCTTGCCGTTACGTGTCTGTAAGAAATACAGCTTGCCTTCCTCAATGGTGAACTCCATGTCCTGCATGTCGCGGAAATGATTCTCCAGCTTCATGGCCAGGTTCATGAATTCTTCATAACACTCCGGAAGGTCTTCTGCCAGCTTGGAGATTGGCTGAGGTGTACGTACGCCTGCAACAACGTCCTCGCCCTGTGCATTAATCAGGTACTCACCATAGATGCCCTTTTCACCGGTGGATGGGTTACGTGTAAATGCAACGCCTGTGCCGGATGTCTCTCCCTTGTTGCCGAATACCATGGTCTGGACGTTGACAGCAGTACCCCAGTCGCCGGGGATATCGTTCATACGGCGGTATACGATTGCACGTGGGTTGTCCCAAGAACGGAATACAGCCTTCACAGCGCCCATAAGCTGTTCCTTTGGATCCTGTGGGAATTCCTCGCCGTTCATGGCTTCCTTGTAAACAGCCTTGAACTTCTCTGCCAGCTCTTTTAAATCATCCGCTGTCAGGTCCGTATCAAAATGCACGCCCTTTGCTTCTTTCATCTCATCAATGATTTTCTCAAAATAGGACTTGGGCACTTCCATGACAACGTCAGAATACATCTGGATGAACCTGCGGTAGGAATCATAGGCAAATCTTGGGTTGCCTGTCTTCTTGGCAAAGCCCTCAACTGCAACGTCATTTAATCCAAGGTTCAGGATGGTGTCCATCATACCAGGCATGGATGCGCGTGCGCCGGAACGTACGGAAACCAGCAACGGATCTTCCGTATCGCCGAACTTCTTGCCGTTAATGCCTTCCATCCATGTGATTGCCTCAAAAATCTGCTCCTGGATTTCATCGGAAATCTGCTTGCCGCAGTTATAGTACTCGGTACAAGCCTCTGTAGTAACTGTAAATCCCTGTGGAATCGGCATTCCCAGGTTGGTCATCTCTGCTAAGTTGCAGCCCTTGCCGCCAAGAAGGTTCCTCATTGCTGCGCTGCCTTCATGGAACTTATAAACCCATTTTGCCATAAGTTAATTTCCTCCTCATGTTCTTGTAGACTGGCTTTCTACTCTTATATCTGCCTTATTCTTTCCGGGCGGAACAAATGCTTCTCTCTTGTCCGTCCACCTCGTCCATTATATCACAAACATTTCTTGAGTAAAGAGTTTTTCCGCGAAAATTTGTTAAATTTCAAGTAAAAAACCGTGTAAGTGCTTTCATTTTCTGTCATTTTCACATATCCGTTGTTAGTTCGCATATGCGAATATATACCTTATGGTGTACGCAATTTTATACATCCGGCCCCATACACTGCCTGTTTTGCATATGTCCAATTCCATCTGTTTTATGTAAGCGCTTACAAGTTTCAACCCGCACATCCGGCATTATCCACAAATGCCGCCGGCTGTCTCCGGCCATGTTTTACCCTACGCTGTTTTTACAGTTATTCTTATAGTCAAATGGATTCTGCCCAAAGTTCTTTTTAAACACCGTTGAAAAATAACTCAGGTTGGAATATCCCACCTGCTCCGCTACCTCATATACCTTCAGATTGGTCGTCTCCAGCAGGTGCAGCGCATGTTTCAGCTTCAGATTGTTCAGGTATACCACAAACTTCACCCCTGTCTCCTCCTTGAACAGGCGGCTCAGATACTCGGGGCTTAAGCCCACATGGGCGGCCACGTCCGGCAGTGCCAGGGATCCGGCAAACTGCTCCTCCATATAGCGGACCGCGTTCCGTATGGGCGCCGAATACGCCTCATTCCCCACACCGTGGATGCCGCATTGCTCAAAGCCCTGTTCCATCACGGCGTCCAGCTCATCCAGGGACATGGCCGCAGCCATCTCACGGTTCAGGGATGAAAGCTGTTCCTCCACCTTGTCCACGTCATCCTTGGTCATATGGTACAGGGATGTCAGGAAAAATGAGTACAGCTTTTTCAGGTATTCAATGTCCGTCACCTCCTCTGTCCGCGCCTCGGCCATCATCTCATCCCTGATTTCCTCTGCCCTGGAATAATTCTGGTTTACAAGCTCCTTGCTGAACCGGATTTTGTACTTTTCCCCGCCCGGCAGGCGGTATCTTCCCGTGGGCTGCACGGAAAATATCCTTTCCCTTGGATGATAAAAACAAAGCTTGACCCGGTCATGGGCCTGCCTCATGGCATCGCCCAGCCTGCCCAGGTCATCATATATGTCGCTGCACCCGATACGGCAGGGAACCTGCCTTAAAATCAGCCGGCAATAGGAATGCAGGTCCTCCATCCGGCGCAAACCGGATGCCGAGGAACCGCGGCGCAGGTTTCCAAGAAGGATTGTATGGTTCAGTTCCAGGGGCACTTTTATCACATGTTCCAGAGGGCCTTCCCCGGGCAGTTCAATCCGCAGGGGCCCTTCCTGCTCCGTCATGATATCTAATGCAGCGAACTCCCCTTTTTCCAGCGTGACATCGTATTCCTGCAGCATGGAGCCGCTTACCTGGGCCGCATGTGTGCTGAGGACCAGTGAGCGCAGATAATGGTTCCGGTTGGAAATCTCCTCATAGTGTTTTTTTAACCCATCCCCCAGCTCCCCCATGACCGCCTTTTTTCCGTTTTCCAGCGCCTGCTGCAGGCTTTCCTCTGTAATCTCTGTTTTTAATATGTATTCAGAAGCACCCAGCTTGATTGCCTGTCTGGCATATCCAAAATCCTCATGGCTGGTCAGCACTGCCACATAAACAGCAGGATTGATGCTCCGTATCAGCTTGAGCATTTCCATGCCGTCCATAACAGGCATCCGTATGTCCGTGATGATGATATCCGGCACGGTCTTCCTGAATATGGAATATCCTTCCGCCCCATTGGCGGCCGCGCCCACAACCTGATATCCTTCCATCTTGTTAATGCAGAATTCCAGCCACTGCCGGATCGGCACTTCATCATCCGCAACCAGTACCTTTATCATGGTCTCTCCTTTACACATCTTAATCAACTGCCGGTAGGTTCAGGATGATTTTCGTGCCCTTCCACTGGACGCTTTCAATCTTCATCCCATAGTTCCCGCCGAAATTCAGCTGTATCCGTTCCTTGACATTCACAATGCCCACATGGGCCTTTTCACCCATCCGCTCCCCCCGGTTGATCTTCTCTATGATTTCAGGAGCAATCCCCATACCGTTGTCCTCCACCGTCACCGCCACGCCGCCGTCATAGGCCCTGGCCGTGATGATGATCAGGCCCTCCCCTCTTTTGAATTCCACCCCGTGGAAAATGGCATTTTCCAAAAGGGGCTGGATGAGGAGCTTGGGTATCTTTTTTTCCTCCACCCCTTCGTCACATTCAAATATCACCTGGAAACCGTCATCATAGCGGAATTTCTGGATTTCCACATACTGGCGCAGCACCCTGAATTCCTCCCGTATCATTACAAACTCATTGGGATTGGACAGGGTGCTGCGCAGGAGCTGGATAAAGGAGACCAGCATCCCGGACGCCTCCTCATTCTTTCCCATGTCCACCATGCACTTGATTGAAAACAGGGTATTATACATAAAATGCGGGTTAATCTGGGCCTGGAGGAAACTCAGCTCCATCCCGCGCTTCTGCTTCTCCTTCTGCCTGATTCCCTCCATCAGTCCCCTCATCCTGTATAACATTGCATTGAGCCGGCTGCTCAGGATATTGATTTCCGTATACCCGCGGACGCTGCATTCCTTATCCAGGTTGTCACCTTCCACCTGCAGCATGAACTCGCACAGCTGGGAAATGGGACGGGTGGTCTTATCCACAAAATGACATGCATACACAGCCGCTGCCCCCACGGCAAGAAGGGCCATGGTGAGGATTACCAGCCGCACCTGGCGGATAGGCTCCATCAGCACTGACAGCGGTATCTCCTCCAGGACCGTGAATCCGGAAGCCTGGTCATAATAGTGGGTAAAGAGGATATTCTCCCCCTGCATCTTTGTAAATATATAGGGCGCGCTTCCAAACAGGCGTTCCAGGTTCTTCATATGGAAGAACTCAAAACCATTGAGCTTGCGGTTGCTTGAGGATATGATGTTCCCGCCCTCGTCCACCACATATACCGTATTCCGGTTTCCTTCTGTCAGGGGCTGGTACATACCGTAAATCTGGGACTCCTCCATGTTAATCATCAGATAGGCCAGGGGATTGCCCTCTTTGTCATTGATGGAGCGGGCCACACAAAAATAATCGGTCTGGTTCTCCTTATCCTTAAAGCATGCGATATCAATCAGACCGCCACGTGCAAAAAGCATTTTCTTATACCATATCTTTGTCTTTGGGCTCATGTAACCGCAGTCCACGTGCTCCGGGGTATGCACCATACAGTATCCCCCTCCCTTTTCCAGGGCCAGGGTCACCTGGAACTGCCGCCCGCTTTCATAAAAGGAGTTCTGGTACTGGGAGGTCAGCCGTTCCATGTACGCCTCAAACTCCGGCGCCAGTTCCTCCTGTTCCCCTGCATCCATCCTCTCCAGATAGCTGTGCAGGGTGCTGTCATAATAATAGAGGTTGGAAAGGGTGCAGGCATTCTCCTTTACCTGGCGGACACGCTCACCCACCTGGCGCAGTACGTCGGCCCTGTTATGGCCTATCTCTGAAACCAGGGTCCGCTCAAATGTTTTATAACCAATAGCCGACACAATGATGGTCAGGATGAATACCGCTGCAAACAAAGTGAAAAGCAGACGTATTTTCATGCTGTTCTTATCCACCCGCCAGGACCAGATACTGCTTTTCACGGCTCCATTTCCCCTTTCTGTTTTTCTGGTTGGCTTTTAGTATATCATATATAAAAACACAAAAACAACCCCGGCGCCTTTTCCGGGAACAGCTTAAGGCGCAGGGGGTAATCCGTCAGTATTTACCAATCCGCAGGGGAAGCGGGTCTTCTGTCTCAATGATGCGGTCCATGAGTTTTTTTATCATATATGCTTTTACAGCCCCATAGGACTCATCCTCCCACAGATTCCTAAACTCCTCCGGGTCCTGGTTCCGGTCATAAAGCTCCCCGAATCCCTCCCCTGCATAGTAAGTCAGCTTGTAATCCCGGCCGGTCAGGGTTTTCACGCTGAGCCCCCAGTCATAGCAATTGAATTCCGTCATGGCGTACTCCTTTCCCGCCCCCTTGTCCCCCCTCAGGATGGGCGCCATGGAGCATCCCTGGACGCCGTAGGGGGGCCGCACCCCAGCGTACTCCAAAAGGGTCGGCATGATGTCCACGTGTTCCGTTACCTGGCTGTAACGCGACCCCTGGGGAACCACCCCTGGCCACTTGATGATCATGGGCGCCTTAATGAGGCAGTCATAGTGGAACGGCCCCTTGAACAACAGCCCATGGTCTCCCAACAGCTCCCCATGGTCATTGGTAAACAGGATCAGGGTATCCTTTTCCATCCCCTTTTCCTTAAGTGCATGAAGGATCCTGCCGATGTTGTCATCAATCAGGGTAATCATGCCATAATACGCCGCCTTTATCTGGCCCCACTGATGGTCTGTCAGCTTCCGGTAATCATATCTTTCATTGGAAAACCCCCTTGCAGCCAAAGCCTTCCTGAAATGAGGCGGTTTGTCTATTAGTTCCCCTTCCATACGGCACGGGGCGTCAAGGGCATCCGGGTCATACATGTCCCCGTACGGCTTTGGCGGGTCAAAGGGATGATGGGGGTCCACAAAGGAACAGTAGGCGAAAAACGGCCGGTCCGTTCCGGCCCCTTCAATCAGGTCAATCATCCGGTCCGCAATCCAGTGGGACTGATGGTAACATGGTTGGATGCCGCTGGGATAAACCTGGGGCGGTCCGCCGGTATCCTTATCAGCAGCCGACGCCCTGTCCTCTTTTGCCTTGCGCTCCCCCTGCATCTTCACTTCCTCATAATCCTTGGGGCTTGCCTCCTTAAGCCAGTTCAGGTATTCCCCGGTCTTGCAGTCGCAGGTGGTATGGATGATATCAAATCCATAATTATCCTCAGGCCAGTCCTCCTGTTCGTCCTCCTTGGGCACGAACTGGGGGGTGATATGCATTTTCCCAATGGCAGCCGTGCGGTAGCCGCTGTCCCTCAGGACCTCTGCCAGGGTTATCTCTGAATCCCTCAGCGGGATACCGTTATCCCGGGTCCCGTGGTTTTTGGGATACCTGCCCGTGAGCACCGTGCACCTGGAAGGAGAACACACCGGGTTCTGGACAAAATGGTTGTCAAATGTGCTGCCGTTTCGCGCAAGGCTGTCAATGTGTGGGGTGTGTATCTGCCTGTTCCCATAGCAGCCCAGGGCGTCAAACCGCAGCTGGTCACACATAAACAGAATGATATTAGGCCGTCTGTCCGCCATTTGCATTTCCTCCTTTACCACCACTTAATCAGATCCGTCACATGATTCCGGATTTCCACAAAATCCTCAGCCGTCACATCCCGCGGCCATGGCAGGGGATTGCCAATTTCCTTTTTGATTTTGGTGGGTTTGTTGGTCAGCACCAGAATCCGCTCGCTTAAATAAACAGCTTCTTCTATATTGTGGGTAATGAAAATCACCGTGGTACCTGTTTCACGCCAAAGACGTATCAGTTCATCCTCCAGACGGAACCGCAGGGAAATATCCAGCTGCCCGTAAGGCTCATCCATGATCAGCAGCTCCGGCTGAACTGCAAATGCCCTTGCAATCACCACACGCTGCAGCATGCTGGCTGAAAGCTGGTCCGGATAATATCCGCGGAATTCCTCCAGCCCCACCATGGCTATCACCTCATCGGCCCGCCTCTGCACCTCATCCTCAGCAATCCCCTTGATGCGGAGGCCGTATTTTACATTTTCCTCCACCTTAAGCCAGGGAAAGGTGGAATACTCCTGGAAAATGTATGCTATGTTATGCCTCTTTAAATCCACCGGTTCCCCGTTAACCAGGATTTCACCTGCCGTGATATCATACAATTTAGTGAGGCTGTTTAAAAATGTGGTCTTGCCGCAGCCCGTGGGCCCTACGATACAGAGGAACTCCCCTTCCTTTACCTCAAAGGAAATGTCATCCAGCACCAGAAGGTCCCCGAATTTTTTCGTCAGGTTCTTCACCTTGACCTTTACCTTATCCTCGCGCATGACGCTCTCCCTTCTATAATGTCTCGTCCGTATTGTCCAGGATTTCCTTTCTCAGACGCAGGAATTCCTGGTCCACATAACTTCTGGGCCTGGGCAGGTCCACCACATATTCCTTTTTAATGGTGGTGGGGCAGTTGGTCAGCAGTATGATCCGGTCAGCCAGATAAACCGCTTCCTCAATATTGTTGGTGACAAAGACAACCGTGCGTTTTTCCTTCTGCCAGATTTTCTCCAACTCTTCTTCCATCATATATCGTGTCTGGGCATCCAGATGCCCGAAGGGCTCATCCATCAGCATGACCTTGGGGTCATTGCAGTAAGCCCTGGCAATCCCCACCCGCTGGCGCATGCCCCCTGAGAGCTGGTTGGGAAAGCTTTTCTCAAAGCCCTGAAGCCCTACCAGGTCAATGAAATACTGGGCCCGCTCCCGCCTGGTTTTTTTATTAATCCCCCGGGATTTGGGACCGAATTCCACATTGCCCATGACAGTGCAGAAAGGGAATAGCGCCGTTGTCTGGTATACCACGCCCCGGTCCGCGCCCGGCCCTTCCACCTTTTTTCCATCCACGGACACCGTGCCCTCTGTCACCAGTTCCAGGCCTGCAATCAGGTTGATCATGGTGGTCTTGCCGCACTGTCCGGGTCCGAACAGCACCACGAATTCGTTTTCCTTTACCTCCAGGCTTACATCATCCACCACTTCCTTCACGCGCCCCGCGGATTCAAACCGCTTGGTCACGTGTTCCAGGCTGATGATCCCCTGTCCTATACGTCCATCCTGTTCCATGAACAAAGCCTCCTTTCCGCTTCCCTCATAAGGGTGGCCAGCACCAGGCCCACCACTCCGATTACAACCATCCCCACAAGCACCAGGGGGATATTGGTGGTATCGCTGCCTCTGAGGATAATCCAGCCGCAGCCTTCCTGGGCCCCCACCATCTCCGCTGCCAGCACCGCCATCCACGCGGTGGACAGCGCCACCTGCATGCCTGCGAATATCTGGGGAAGGCTGGAGGGAAGGATGACCCTCAGGAAAATATCCCGGTCGCTGGTCCCTAACATCCTGGCGCAGCCAATCAGGGTGGGGTCCACCCGCTGGGCCCCGGTGTATGCGTTAAGTGTGATGTTCGTAAAAGAGCCGATAAAGATAATGGCGTATTTGGGCAGTTCACCCACCCCGAACCACAGGATGACCAGTGGAATCCAGGCAATGGGAGGGATGGGGCGGATCAATTCAAACAAAGGCTTGATGATTGCTTCCGCGTAACGGGAGGTTCCCATGGAAATGCCCACCACAATGCCGGATACCGCCGCCACCGTATACCCCACCAGCACACGCCGCAAGCTGTAATACAGATGCCCATATATGGTATAGCGTCCGATTGGCTCAAAAAAGGATGTGAACAGCAGCCGGATGACCTGAACCGGTCCCGGAGTCGTCTCCCTGGCAGCGGTAAAAGTGGTGATAAAAGCCCAGGCCAGGAAAAAGGTGGCGATTGCCAGAGCTGCGTAAACAGACTTTTCCGCCTTTTCAGAAACCGTCATTTTCCTCATGACTTCTTCCCTCCCTTCACCATGCGGTTCTCCATTTTTGTCAATACCACCGCAAAAACAGTGCCGATAAAGCCAATGGTCAGCATGCCCACGATAATCAGGTCGGCCCTAGCAAGGGAACGGTTCAGCTGTATCATATATCCCAGCCCCTTGTTGGCTGCCAGCATCTCGGCCGCGCACAGGGTGGTCCAGGCAGCCTGAAGGGATATCCTCAGCCCGGTGAAAATCAGAGGCATGGCAGTTGGGATTGCCACGGTAAACAGCATCTTGGCACGGGAGGCGCCAAAGGTCTGGGCCACCCACAGGTGAACGGGTTTTGTCTGTTTAATCCCGGCATAGGAATTGATGACGCACGGAATGAATGCAGATACAAAGATAATGGCGGCCTTTGCCCCCAGGCCGATGCCAAACCATAGGATCATCAGGGGAATCCATGCAATGGTGGGGACCGGACGCACCAGGTCAAACAGGGGCGTGACGAATAAATCAATCCGCCTGAACCATGCCATGCAGATGCCCAGCGGAATCCCAATCACAGCTCCCAGCAGGTATCCGCTGAGCGCCACCTTAAGGCTGGCCAGGATATGCTGGAACAGGGTCCCTCCGTCCGGCGCCTTGTGGTTCAGTTTGTATATAAACGCCTCCAGCACCTGCAAAGGGCTTGGAAGGCAGTAATCCGGCATCAGATGCATGACCGCGGTCGCCAGATGCCAGACCCCGAAAAACACCACCAGGGAACATGCGGAAATCGCAGCAAACTTACGTTTGTCATGCAGCTGTTTCTTCTCTAATCCTGTCACGTCTATCCCACCTTTCAATAATTGGGGGCGCTGTTTCAAGCGCCCCTGTCGTCCGTATGGCCTTATCATCCGTATGGCCATTTAGCCCGTATGGCCATTCTAATCCATATGGTCTTTTAATCTAGTACCCCAGGGCCTCCCTGACGATTGTGTCGTCCACATGCTTTGCAATCTCCGGGAACCTGGATTCCTCCAGCAGTTCCTGGGATACCCAGAACTCACCTGTTATCTGGACAGAGTCGCCGATTGTTATGGTCTTTGCCTCATCAGAGGTCACAAAGGGACGTGTCTCAATTTCTGTCCTGCATGCTTCCAGGGAAGACTCCGAACCATTTTCCGTGTACCAGTCAAGAAGCAGCTGGGCCGTCATGTCCGGATCTGCCTGCAGTGCGTCGGTGGCCTCAAAAAATGCTTTTACATAATTCACAAGCACATCTCTTTTCCCGGTAAATGCCTTGTTGCTGACAATGATGGAATCAAACTGAGGCACTCCCAGGGTGGTCAGGCTGGAGGTGATGACCATCCCCTCTCCTTCCGCCTGATAGGAAGTGGGCGGGTTCAGGGCAGCCACATCACAGTTGCCAGTCATAAGCGCCTGGTATGCGGACGGGAAATCCATATGTACAATCTCCACATCCTCTGTGGTAAGCCCCAGCTTCTCAAGCCACTTAATGACATTGAGATGGGAAATGGTTCCTGTATTGGTCGCAATCACCGCGCCTTTCAGGGAATCAGCGTCACCGTATACATCGGGATAGGATGGGTTATTGCCCTTAACCTTGGCAATAGGGGATTCCGGCCTGCATAGGGTATAGAGCCCGCCTTCTGAATGGCCGATATCAGCAATACAGTATGCACCGTAGATTGCCAGCGAATTAACCGCTGCCGCGCTCAGTGTCCCTACCTCCCACTGGTCCGCTGCCAGGGCCTCATTCATGGCCCCGCCGTTGGCAAAATAGACTGTCTCAATCTTAAAGCCGTTCTTGGTGTCCAGTCCCTGGTCTATCATATATTTAATGGGGATACTGTTTAAAAAGGGCATGACCGCCACCTTCAGCACAGGCAGGTCCGCTGTATCCTGGGCAGCCTGGGTCCCGGCGCCCCCTGCTTCCCCTGACGCGTCTTCTTTTTCTGCCGCTGCTGCCGGAGTCACCTCCACGGGCTTTGGCGCGCATCCTGCCAGTATGCCTGTCAGCATGGCAGCTGCCATTAATAAGCTTAACCATCTTTTCTTCATAACGTATGACCTCCCTTTCCTATGCAGACATGAACCGGCATGCTGCATGTTGTCATGTTTCATTTGATGGGATAATCATACTAAATTCCCGGAAAACCGTATATCTGTTTTCTTATGGTTTTTTTGGTTTTTTTGTCTTTTTGGATTATTCAAATAAGAATGTTTAGAATTTTTGATATTATTTTAGATTTTTTAAACTGGTATAAGGTTTCTTCTACACCACATCCCGCGTAATGTCAGGTTCGTACAATATAAGAGTAGGGATTACATCCCCTATTCTTATTTTTTTGTTATGATGAGTTTGATTGGCTGACGAAATGTCAGTTGGGACACCACGCCCGTCGTCTAAACCTGTTAGCCAACTCTCATCATTGAGCACTCGATTCAGCAGGTTGGGTTTACACCTTAAAGCGGTACCCAACAATCTGTATCATGTATAACCGTTTATACCCTTTTTAGCCATGTAATCTCTAGGCATTTTCCCTATATTACCGTTTCTTTCCCTCTCATTTTTTTCTAACCGTGTAACTTTCGGTAGTATTTGTGGTAGTATGGGAATTTTATACTACCAAGAAGAAAAGATTCAAATTTACTCTGACTGTTCCGTAAACATGCCTATTGTAATACGATATAATGGATATGCTGTCGACTCTCTCCAGCAGAGGGGAGGTGTGCAGATGGATTACATATTTAACTTCCTTCTTTCGGTCATGGCAGGCGTAGCTGGCTACTATATCTGCAAATGGCTAGACCGAAACCATAAAGACAGCTAGCCAAAAAGAAATCCCGTGTACTGGCATACACGGGATTTCGCTTTGTGTCCAAATGGACATACTTAACTTCCTGGCTAAGATTATTCTACACCAAATATCATGTAATGTCAATATCACACCTTAAAGCGGTACCCAACCCCCCAGATAGTCTCAATATACTGGGGTTTGGCTGTGTTAAATTCAATCTTTTCCCTTATCTTCTTAATATGCACGGTTACAGTAGCAATGTCACCAATGGATTCCATGTCCCATATCTTGCTGAACAGTTCTTCTTTTGTGAACACATGATTTGGATTCTGGGCCAGGAAGGTGAGCAGGTCAAATTCCTTGGTGGTAAAGGTCTTCTCCTCCCCATTAATCCATACCCGGCGCGCTGTCTTATCAATCTTTAAGCCACGGATCTCGATAATCTCATTGGAGGGCTGGCCGCTGCCAATCAGCCGCTCATAGCGGGCCATATGTGCCTTGACCCTGGCCACCATCTCGCTGGGGCTGAATGGCTTGGTAATGTAATCGTCCGCCCCTAGCCCCAAACCCCGGATTTTATCAATATCCTCTTTTTTGGCAGAAACCATGATGATGGGGGTATTCTTAACCTCCCTTACTTTCTTGCAGATTTCAAATCCATCTGTCCCGGGAAGCATCAGGTCCAGAATCAGCAGGTCATAGTCTTCTTTTAAAGCCTTGGAAAGGCCTTCTGTCCCGTCATTCTCAATCTCCACTTCAAAACCGGACAGTTCCAGATAATCCTTCTCCAGCTCTGCTATGCTCTCCTCATCTTCCACGATCAGTATCTTGCTCATCCTGTATAACCTCCTGATATTTTCTAAGGACAAAGTGGATTTCCGTTCCAATCCCTTCCTTGCTGGTAGCCCATATACGGCCTCCATGGTCCTCTATGATCTTACGCACGATGGACAGTCCGATACCGCTTCCTCCCTGGGATGAATTCCTGGAAGAATCCGTGCGGTAAAACCGGTCAAATATATTAGGAAGGTCTTTTGCCGCAATACCCTTCCCGTTGTCCTCAATCTCCACCTGGATGAAATCACCCACATCCTTTATCCGGATATTGATAATACCTTTTTTCTTATCCAGATATTTTACGGAATTGCTGATGATGTTGTTGATTACCCGCTTCATCTGTTCGGCGTCGGCAATCACCACGATATCCTCATCCACATAGTTGAAATAGCCCAGCTCAATGCCCCTGGCTTCCATATCCAGTCCCACTTCCTCAATGCAGTCCCTGAAATACTGGGCCACATTAATCTTAGTGAACGCATATGGAATCTTGTTGGTATCAATCTTGGAATAAAAGGTGAGCTCATCAATGAGCCTGTCCATATCATTAGCCTTATTGTAAATGGTACGGATATATTTGTCCAGTCTTTCCGGTGAAAAGGCAACGCCGTCCATGATTCCCTCCACATAACCCTTAATAGCCGTAATCGGCGTCTTCAAATCGTGGGATATGTTGCTGATCAGTTCCTTGTTCTCCTTATCATCCTGTATCTTTTCATCTGCATTCTCCCGGAGCCTGATGCGCATCTCCTCAAAATCCTGGCACAGCTGCCCTATCTCATCGTCCGCATCCACATCCAGGGTAAAGTCCAGGTTGCCGTCCCGTATCTTCTTAGTGGCCTCCTGCAGCTTATTAAGCGGGCTTAGGATAGAGCGGTAAACCCAGAGCGTAAGGGCGATACCTGCTATCATCAGTATCATGGCCCCCAGTATCAGCATCTCACGGAGCATTGACTTCACTTCCGGAACCAGGTCGTCCACATTGGATATGATGAATGCAGTGCCGGCTTCCCCGTCAGGAAACGTGAAATCCATCTGCTTAATCAGGTGCTGGCTCTCGCCGTCCAGATAGATACCGCCTTCCAGGTCGCCTTTCATGGCGCCAAAATGAGGGAGCTGGGCACAAAGCGCCTCATCCTCCTTGATATTATCATCCCCACAATAGATGATTACATCCCCTTTAAGGACCATCAGGAATGCATAGTGGCTTTTCAGTTCCGCATTAATGGAATCCAGATAGTCCGGATCGCTGTACTTTCCGGGATTCTTATCCAGTGTCCTGCGGATATCTTCCTGGGAACGCTTTGTCAGCCGGTTGAATATCTGCATGGAATTGCCGGAGAAGAAATCAACCGGCTCCGTCAGCCCATACTCTTTGATAAAGGATTTGGCCTGATAATTGCCAAGCACCATGGCCATCAGGTAAAACAACATCATAGGTACAATGGTAATGGTCAGAAATGCTACTGCAAGACGGGTCTTTAATTTCATAAGTCCCATCCTCCTTCATTAACTTACGCATGACACCGTCCTTATAAAGACATACTGTCACCCGCTATTGACAGTATATCACAATTACTTATAATCGTTTATAAAACTATTATAAATTTTATTAATAACTATCCTGTTTATCCTTGTTTCCTCGGCAATATCTGATATAATAATACTATTGCCCATGAACAGACGGGCGAAAAAGCAGTAATGAATGGGGTTAGATTATGATTGGTTTTTACAGTTACACTGTGATTTTGACATACCTTGGACTTGCATCCGCTGCCCTGGGTATGATGCTTACATTTAACGGCTTTGCCAGATATGCCTTGTTCTGCCTGGCATTTTCAGGTCTCTGCGACATGTTTGACGGCAAGGTGGCCCGGACAAAGGCAAACCGGACCGAGGATGAGAAGCGTTTTGGCATTCAAATCGACTCCCTCTGTGATGTTGTCTGCTTTGGCGCATTTCCCATGATCCTGTGTTACTCCATGGGAATGAGGGGGATTGCCGGAATCTGTATCCTGGTCTTTTATCTGACAGCAGGTGTCATCCGCCTGGCCTTTTTCAATGTGATGGAGGAACGGCGCCAGGATGAGACGGATGAGGCCCGCAAGTACTACCAGGGGCTACCGATTACATCCATTTCCATCATCCTGCCCCTATTCTGCACCCTGCGTCCCTTGCTTGGGCACCGTTTCCTGTCCGAGCTGCACATATGCATCCTCACGGTAGGGCTGCTGTTCATCATCAATTTCCAGCTTAAGAAACCAGGCTGGAGAATGCTCACATTCCTGATATCCATTGTGGCACTGTCACTGATTAAGATATACTTTTTCTAAAGAAAGGTGTGATTGAATGAAATATGCTGACAGGACCGGGCGCATCCATGGCAATGACACATTACAGGACAGATTCCTGCGCCTTCTCTACGGCAGTCTTCCCGGCCGTTTACTTTTAAAGCCCCTGATCCATCCATGCGTATCCAGGATTGGAGGATATGTGCTGGACTCTTCCCTGTCATCCATCCTGATTAGGCCATTCATGCGGTCCTGCGGTATTTCCTTAAGGGACTGTGAGATTCCGGCCACAGGCTGCTACCGTTCCTTCAATGCCTTTTTCACACGTTCCCTAAAGGAGGGCGCCAGGTCCTTTGATATGGATCCGGATGTGCTCTGCAGCCCCTGCGACGGACTGGTTAGCGCATATCCCATCAGCCGGACCCGGCATTTCTTCATCAAGCACACGGACTATACCCTGGACCAGCTGTTAAAGGACCATAAGCTGGCTTCCCGTTACACTGGCGGCACCGCCCTGGTGTTCCGTCTTACCGTGTCAGACTATCACCGGTATGCTTACATTGATGATGGAAAGCGTTCCTCCTACCGCAGGATTCCCGGCGTCCTTAACACAGTGAATCCTTCCGCTGCAGCCAGCCGTCCCATCTATAAGGAAAACACAAGGGAATACACCCTGATTAAATCCCAGAACTTCGGCACCGTGCTGATGATGGAGGTGGGCGCCATGATGGTTGGCAGAATCATGAACCATCATAAGGCATATACCAGACTGGATGTTTTCCGCGGCCAGGAAAAGGGATACTTTGCCTTTGGGGGCTCCACCGTAATCCTGCTGTTTGAACCTGGCGCAGTCCGTATTGACCGTGATATATTGAGGAATACGGCCCTTGACATAGAGACTGGCGTGCGGATGGGGGAACCTGTGGGCAGACGCGCCTGATTTTCCCAGGACTGCATTGCGTAGATAGCAAGTGCTGAATTCACTGGTATTTACGCAATGGAGCACTAATTTGCGTCATGTATAGGCAGCCCCGACGGATACAAGACAGGTACCGTCTTCTCCTCCTGGCCGTAATCTGTCAGGGATTCACTATAAGTCCCCATATCTGAATCAATCAGGGTCATAGCGCCTGGGCACATCCTGAAGGTCTGATACCTGCTGTCATATCCGCGTTCATCCTCATGGTCCCGGCGAAGGTTGAGATGGATCAGGCCATTGCCCCGGTATAGTATTCCCGCCGCCTTAAACCCATCTGTTTCCGCATTCCCCAGAACCTCCTCTGCCCCCTGGCAGGCAAGGAATTCATCCATGGTGACCTGTATGGCGCCATACTCTGCAAAATCCCCATTCTCAAAAAAGAAATAATACGGCTTGTAGCTGTGCCCGCTTCCAATCAGATCCCGGCGCCCGTTTTCCATTTCCAGATATGACACCGAACCGTCATATGCACTTGTGCGCAGGCATACATTGCCCATATCATCCAAATGGAAACCCATTCCCCAACCGGATAAATTCATGGAACGCGGCGAGCCGTCTTTTACGGTCCATAGATAGGATGTGGATGAGGTAAATGCATCCAAATCCGTCAATCTGCCACAAAGGCAAATGCCTCATATACTCCGTCGCCGTCATAATCGTCATAATCCAAGGAGGAAAAGTCCAGCCTTAATTCCCTCAGTCCGGTGAGCAGGGATAGTTTTGCATAATCAGTCCCGCTGCATATGGTTAGGTTGGCAGCGGACGCATCCCTGCATATTGCCTGCGTCTTCCCATCCTGGTCCGCGAATGTCACGTATCCGGATATTGCCAGCGCCTCCATAATACAGAGAAAGCCGCACATCCAGGCCAATCCTTAAGGTGTGCAGCTCTCTGTCATTATCTCATCATAACATCATGCCATATATAACTCTATGGAATGTAAATACTCAATTTCCCCTAAAACATGAACTTATCAGCAAAGTAATCCTTCAGCCCGCTGATTGGAATCCTTACCTGCTCCATGGTATCCCTGTCACGTACCGTCACTGACTGGTCTTCCTCAGAATCAAAGTCATAGGTGATACAGAACGGAGTGCCAATCTCATCCTGTCTTCTGTATCTCTTGCCGATATTGCCCCTGTCGTCAAATTCACAGTTAAAGTACTTGGAAAGCTCGGTGTAAACCTTCTCAGCGCCCTGGTTGAGTTTCTTGGACAGCGGAAGCACCCCTACCTTTACAGGTGCAAGGGCCGGATGGAAATGAAGCACGGTCCTCACATCCCCTTCGCCAATCTCTTCCTCATCATATGCAGCGCAGAGGAATGCCAGTGTCACACGGTCAGCTCCCAGGGATGGCTCGATTACGTATGGGATGTACTTTTCCTTTGCCTCGTCGTCAAAATAGGACATATCCTGTCCTGATACGTTCTGATGCTGTGTCAGGTCATAATCCGTCCTGTCGGCAATTCCCCACAGCTCGCCCCATCCGAATGGGAACAGGAACTCCAAATCCGTGGTTGCCTTGCTGTAAAAGGACAGCTCTTCCTTCTCATGATCCCTTGCACGCATCTCATCTTCCTTGATTCCAAGGGCTTTTAACCAGTCAATGCAATACTGCTTCCAGTATGCAAACCACTCCAGATCCGTATCAGGCTTACAGAAGAACTCCAGTTCCATCTGCTCAAATTCCCTTGTACGGAACGTAAAGTTACCTGGTGTGATCTCGTTACGGAATGACTTGCCGATCTGGGCAATTCCAAAGGGGACCTTTTTCCTTGAAGTCCTCTGTACATTCTTAAAGTTGACAAAAATACCCTGTGCTGTCTCCGGACGGAGATAAACCGTATTCTTGGCATCCTCAGTCACGCCCTGGAAGGTCTTGAACATCAGGTTGAACTGGCGGATTTCCGTAAAGTCATGGGCGCCGCAGCTTGGGCAGCAGATATGATTGTCATCAATATACTGCTTCATCTGCTCCTGGGACCATGCGTCCACGGAGCCTTCCATCTTAATGCCGTGTTCATCGTTAAAATCCTCAATCAGTTTATCTGCGCGGAACCTCTCCTTACACTGCTTACAGTCCATCAGTGGATCGGAGAAACCGCCCAGGTGTCCGCTGGCCACCCATGTCTGGGGATTCATCAGGATTGCACAGTCAACCCCCACATTGTATGGGCTTTCCATTACAAACTTCTGCCACCATGCCTTTTTTACATTGTTCTTCAGTTCCACGCCAAGGTTGCCGTAGTCCCAGGTATTGGCAAGGCCGCCGTAGATTTCAGAGCCGGGATAGACAAATCCCCTGTTCTTTGCCAGCGCCACAATTTTTTCCATTGTCTTTTCCATATCCGTATCCTCTCTTTTATCTTCATTCATTTTATATTAATCTAAAATGATATAACTGGTGCCTTCCTCCGGCGTCTCAACCGTACTGGAATCCCTCAGGCTGCATCCGTCACTGACATAAAGTATCTTCTTTTCCGTCTTGATGACACCGGGCCCCTCTGCCTTTACCAAAAACTGCTGGCCGTCCGACACTGCCTGGGATGCATCCACCGCATTGCCCTTCATATCCTTAAAGGCCACGGCCTCCAGGCCCTGGCCCAGCACTGCCACCCTGCCTGCTTCCAGCGCCGTAAAGGTCACGTTATAGTCCCCGATTTCCCTTGCAAACTCCACAATACGTGAAGCCGTATCATATTCAGTTATGGTAAAGGCCTTACCATCCCCGATTTTGGCTGATACAAGAGCTACAGGCAGTTTCTCAGCGCCCTCGGTGTTCTCAGACTTTTCCGCCTTGCCAAGGGAAGCGTTGAAGCTGCTGATCCGCTCCTGCACAAATGCCGTCAGCTCCTCCTCCGGATAATCCCCTTTGTCATAGGTTTCCACGGATACCCACTGGACATTGCCATCCTTTTCTATCATTACGCTGTTCTCCACAGGCGTTCCCTTGCCCGGTGCACCGATTCCGGCACAGCCCGTGGCCAGGACCGCGGCTGTCATGAGAGCCAGCGCCATTACCATGATTTTCTTCATACTCAATCCTTTCGTGTAATTAATCCGCAGACCCGCTCCGGCTCCCGCCACGGGCCTACCCGGATATTATATCCTCTACATCCTATAATTTCAAGCCTTAGAATGTATTTTATCCGGTGAGCACATCCAAAATCTCAAGGGATTTGAACTCGTGGCGCACATAATAGCGCCTGCTGGCCTCCACCACTGACTCAAACTCCCTCATCACATCATCCTTCAGGATGAATTTATAAAGGGATTCTGACGGGGAACACACCACATATTCCCAGGCATAGCTGCAGGATTCCGAAACCGGCCTTGGAGGTTCCTCTGTATACTCCCCATTTATAACCATGGATTTAAGCTCAAACACCCGCCTTGCCAGCCGGTTGGGGATGGACGGGTTCAAAAGGGCGCGCAGGGACTGGTAGAGCAGCTTTAAAAGTTCGGTTCCATCCATGTTTTCCTGTGAAAAATAATCCGCAACCTCCAGAAAATAGGAGCCATAACATGTGCACTCCATATCCAGGGACAATCCGTCAAAGTAATTGGCTATCTGCGATGACTGGAGGTTATAGGCGCTCCTCCCCTCATACAGTGTGAATGTCCCAAAGGAAAAAGGCCTGCTGGATGCCATCAGGGGATTGCCGGGTTTTCTGGCTCCATGGGCAAACGCAGTAATACGTCCCCGCTCCCTTGTGAGCAGCACCAGCCTCCTGTCATAATCCCCGGAAGGGGCTGAAATGAGGACCATCCCGGTCAGCGTTACTGTCTCTCTCATTTCAGATTCCCCTCCCCTCTGCTTATCCATCAGACCTTATCTCATTGCCATGCCGTGGTATCCGCCACTAATCTGTTGCAAATACAACATTTCCTACACATTCCTGCCGTCATAACCATAGTTCTTCATATAGAGCTCGCTGTCCCGCCATTCCTTTCTGACCTTGACCCACAGCTTTAAATTCACCTGGATATCCATCATATGCTCGATATCCTTCCTGGCTTCCGTGCCAATCCGCTTTAGCATGCTTCCGCCCTTACCGATGATGATACCCTTGTGGGAATCCCTCTCGCACACAATGCTGGCGTCAATATCCATGATACCGTCCGGCCGCTCCTTCATCCTCTCAATGGTCACCGCAATTCCGTGGGGAATCTCGTCGTTCAGGAGGCGCAGCGCCTTTTCCCGGATTAACTCAGCCGCAATCTGGCGCATGGGCTGGTCCGTCACCGTGTCCTCATCATAAAACTGCGGACCATAGGGAAGGTACCTGAAAATCAGCTCTGTAAGCAGATCCGTATTCTTCTCCTTCAGGGCAGACAGGGGTACAATCTCCGCAAAGTCACATACGTCCTTGTATGCCGCCATGAAGGTAAGGATTTCATCCTGGTTCTTAACCGTATCAATCTTATTGATGACCAGGATGATTGGCGTCTTAACCTTGTTCAGCTGCTCCGCAATATGGCGCTCCCCTGCCCCGATAAAGGTGCTTGGCTCCACCAGCCACAGTATGACATCCACATCCTTCAGGGTGTGCTCAGCCACATTGACCATGTATTCGCCCAGCTTGTTCTTGGCTTTGTGGATGCCCGGCGTGTCCACAAAGATGATCTGCCCCCTGTCGTCCGTGTAAACGGTCTGTATCCGGTTCCTGGTGGTCTGGGGCTTGTCGGACGTAATTGCAATCTTCTGGCCGATCAGATGGTTCATCAGGGTGGATTTGCCCACATTGGGCCGCCCGATCAGTGTCACAAAGCCTGATTTCTTCTGTGTATTCTCTTCCATTCATATCTCCTTATCAGTGGTACAGATTCTTGATTTCCCCAAACATTGCCCGGTCCGCCTTAATCTGCTCATCATTGCCGATCACGCACAGCGCTCCGGTGTCCAGAACGGCCTGGACGATGTCTGCCAGGTTCCTTATATCCTCCTGGGTCACGTCCAGGATTTCCTCCCTCTCCTGCTGTATCATGTCATCGGTCACGCCGGAGAGATAAGCGGAAAGGTTCCTGCTGCCCTTCAGCGACGGGGTAAGGGGTGTATCCACATCACTGATAGTGCCAATCACATATTTGGTCATATCCCGTTCATCAATGGAGAAGCCTCTCAGATAATCCGGTATACCCTCGTATATTTCATTGGTTTTCGCCATATTCGGGTCGCGGTAGGATACCATGTACCCTTCCCCAGACCTTCCGAAGCTGCTCATACAGCCGTAGGCCCCGCCTTTTACACGCAGGTTCATCCAGAGATACTCATAGTTCATGATTACCTTCAGGACCCTCAGCGCCCCGGTATACGAGAGGCTGCGTCCATTGACCGTCTTATCTGCAAAGGAACCGCACCTGGCCACATAATTGACCTGTGAAGCTGTCTTATAGCCCTCATTGCGGTTGCCTGCTTCAAAGGAAAAGGCATATTTTTTACCGCTGCCTTCCAAAAGACCTGCCTTAAATGTCCGAAGTTCCACAGGAAGACGTCCATAGCCCTCCTCATCAGCCGTATACGCCACAAGGATATTATCCTTTGTAAACAGCTGACGGGCCGTGTCCTTAAGCTTTTCAATCAGTTCTTTCCTGTACTGCGGCTCCTCACCGTACCTGCGGCTTACATACTCCAAAAACTGATAATATCCGATTCCGCCTATGATATCATTAAATGCCGAGGTTGCTGAATAGTAGGAGGACGCCCTGCCAACCGCGGCTGCATGGGAGGAATCCTCCATTTTCATCCTGGCCCTGGAACGCGTTTCGTCCAGGATTTCCCCCAGGCGCTTCTCATTATCCAGATTGGAACGCGTAAGGATTTCGGTCAGTATGGAAAATGCAAAATCCAGTTTTTCATACAGAACCTTGGCGCTGGCCACAAAGGCGCCGGTAAACCGGCCCGGATTAGCCATGTCCGGAAATGAACTTACTGCAAAGCTCACCCCCCCGCTGTTTAAATATATCTCGCTGGATAAATCACTGTAGCCGTAATGTTCCGTATCCACATATCCTAAAACAGACTTGAGGAGGCCCACATAGGAAAGGTCTTCCACCGGCACGCGGTCCGTATCAAAAAGCACCTTCAGATAACCGATGCCAGAAGTAAACATACTGCTGTGGATTACCCTTACCCCGTCTTCCATCTTAAGTTCATAGGAAAGCTTTGTACCTTCCCGGTTAATGTCTTCCCGTTTGAGCATGGGGATTTTCTCCAGATCCTCCTGGGAAGAGGTTTCCTCCTGGTATGCCTTCAGCGCCTTGGTCCTGGCCACAAGTCCTTCAATCTCTTCCCTGTCAAGGGAGGCCTTATGGGCCGCAAGACGTTCTGCCAGCTTCCTGTCCTCCTCGGCTGTCTGGTTTACCCTGGGGCTTACCATGATTACAGCCTCATGGGGGTTATCCAACAGATATTTGAGGATCAGCTGCTCAAAGTAGCCTTCCCCTGCCGCCTTCTTAAGAAAATCAAAGGTCTTCTGGTATTCCAGATGCAGCATCGGGTCCCCGCCATACAGCCAGCTGTCCATGGACCACAGGCCGTACATAAGCCCTTTGGGGGCGGAACCATAGTCGGCTTCCCTGTAACGGAACTCATAATAATTCAGTCCGGCCAGAAGGCTCCTTTTATCAATGCCCTGGTCAGCAAGCCTGCGGAGGGTGCCCTTGACAACTGCCAGGAACTCCCCCTTCTGCTCCCTGTTGGCATTCTTGGCAACCACGGAAAAATAGGGCTGGAGGATTCCGCTGTCATACCCGCCCAGGATATCCTGCCCAATCCCAGCATCAATCAATGCCTGTTTCAGAGGCGCGCCCGGGGCGTTAATCAAGGTATATTCCAGTATCTGAAAAGCCACATACAGCTCCGGATCTAAATCCGTCCCAACCACCGTATTCACGGACAGATAGGTCCTGTCGGCCGTACCTTCCTCCTCTGTGACAGAATAGGTAATCTCCCTTTCCACCGGGCAGTCAAATGCCTTCTGCATGGGAATGGAAGAATCCACATAGCAATCCTTCCTGTCATACCTGCACAGATATTCCTCATCCAGCCATGTAAGCTTCTGCACCATATCCATGTCTCCATACAGATAGATATAGCTGTTGGCCGGATGGTAATAATTCCTGTGGAATTCAATAAACTGTTCATAAGTCAGATTAGGAATCACGGCCGGGTCCCCGCCTGACTCATTGGCATAGGTGGTGTCCGGAAACAGTACGTTCCTGGTGAACCGGTCCAGCACACTCTCAGGAGAGGAAAATGCACCCTTCATCTCATTATACACAACTCCGTTAATGGTCAGGTCATCCTCAGGGGACTGCATCTCATAATGCCATCCCTCCTGCAGGAAAATCTTGGGCTCCCTGTAGATGGCAGGGTGAAGCACCCCGTCCAGGTACACGTCCATCAGGTTCTGGAAATCCTTTTCATTGCAGCTGGCCACTGGATACACGGTCTTATCCGGATAGGTCATGGCGTTTAAGAATGTATTTAAAGAACCCTTGACCAGTTCCACAAACGGGTCCTTGACCGGGAACTTATCAGACCCCTCCAGCACGCTGTGTTCCAGAATATGCGGAAGGCCGGTGCTGTCCTCAGGAGGTGTCCGGAAACCAATGCAGAACACCTTGTTATCGTCATCATTTGACATAAGGAACAACCTTGCCCCGCTCTTGATATGTTCCAGCACCATTGCGCCGGAATCCATTTCCTCCACAAACTTCTCCTTAGCCACACGGTAGGCCGCCAGTTCTTTGACTGCTTCCAGTTTCCTTTCATCTGCCATAGATTCACTCTCTCCATTCTATATCATACTACTTTATAGTCTGCCTTGGTTGCCCCGGCTTATTCACAACCTACATATTTCCCATAAGCCTGTCCTTTACAATGGACGCGCATTCCCGGACACACAGATGGATGAACAGCACAGGGTCCGAATCAGCCGATATTCCATAGACATTGTCAAATCCCCACTTTTCAGCGGTCAGCCTGGCCCTGTATATATGGAAATTGCTGGTAAGGACACCGATTTCCAATGGTTTGTCCGGCGCAATGGCATAGGGTACCGAAGTGGTCCTGCGGGTCAGCGGGACCAGTTCCTTCTTATCCCGGTTCCGGTGCTCCTCAATCACGACCTTGCTGTAAGCGATATTCTCCACCGTGCTCACTGACCGGTCCTCGATGAGAAGCTGTTCCGGCCTGACCCCGTTGTATTCCAGGTACTGGCGCATCACTTCCGCCTCGCTCACATCTTCCCCCGGCCCGCGCCCGCCGGAAAGCACCAGTATGGTGTCCGGGTTCTCCTGCGCATATTCGATTGCCTTATCCAGCCGTTTTTTTAATGAATTGCTCACCGTGTGCTCCTTTACCCTGGCACCCAGCACAATTACATAATCCAGGTTTTTCTTATCCGAGGAAGCCGCGCCCAGAAATACAAGCACACAGAGCACAGCCAGCGCCACAACCCCTGCCACGCAGGTGGTGACAACGGATACAGGTACCCATCTGGGAATCCGGTCCATGTTCCTGCTGTAATACCAGCGTCCATAAACAAGGAAAAACAGCAGGGCTGCAAAAAACAGCCAGATAAAAGCAAAGGACGTCCCGATACCCGCATACACAACAATCACTATAAAATAGGCAATGCACAGCACTCCAAGCCCAATCAGTATTCCGTCCGCCATCCCCAGGCACCTCCTGTCAACAGATACTTCCATGTATATCCGGTCAATTTTCCTCTTTTTTCCGCAAAATATCGTAAACCGCCAGGTCTGCCCCCGGCTCCAGGTCAATCCAGAGAACCTGCTTGGGATGCGGCGCGCTGTCCTGCGCATTCCCTTCCTCATCCCTTATGGCAGCCACCCGGGCCATGAGATTGCGGCCATCCGGCTTCATGACCTCTATGGAATCGCCCACAGAGAATTTGTTCTTCTGTTCTATCCTGCACCTTCCCTGGCCGTCCGCCTGTTCCACGGTGCCAAGATAGGTATAGTTCTTCACATATGTGTTATTGTCGTATATCTGCGCATCCTCAGCAGGCCTGCCAAAGTAGAAACCGGTTGTAAACTCCCGGTAGGTACATTTGCCTATCTCCTGTCTGTACCACTCCATATTGGCTTTGTAGAGGGCCGGGTCCTTATTGTAATCGTCAATGGCCTTCCGGTAAGTCCTGGCAACCGTGGCAACATACAGGGCGGTCTTCATCCTGCCCTCTATCTTGAAGCTGTCGATTCCCGCATCAATCATCTCCGGGATATGCCCGATCATGCACAGGTCCTTGGAATTGAAGATGAAGGTGCCACGTTCATTTTCATATACAGGCATATACTCCCCCGGCCTTGTCTCCTCCACAATGGAATACTTCCAGCGGCACGGATGGGTGCAGGCGCCCTGGTTGGCATCCCTTCCCACAAAGTAATTGCTTAACAGGCATCTTCCTGAATAGGAAATGCACATGGCGCCATGTATGAAGCTCTCAATCTCCATGTCCTCCGGGATCCGGGACCGTATCTCCTTGATTTCCGCCAGCGAAAGTTCCCTTGCCGTAACCACCCGGCTGGCGCCAAGCTGGTGCCAGAACAGGTAAGTACCATAGTTTGTATTGTTGGCCTGGGTGCTGATGTGGATTTCCATGTGGGGAAGCACCCTTTTTGCAATGGCAAACACGCCTGGATCAGAAATGATCAGGGCGTCAGGACCAACTTCTTTTAATTCTTCAAAATAAGCCTCCACCCCCGGCAGGTCCCCGTTATGGGCCAGGATATTGGCCGTAACATAGACTTTAACCCCGCGCGTATGGGCAAAGGCAATTCCTTCCTTCATCTCTTCTTTGGAAAAATTATGGGCCTTGGCCCGAAGGCCGAAGGCCTCACCTCCAATATATACGGCGTCCGCCCCATAAATGACAGCTGTCTTAAGCACATCCAGGCTTCCCGCCGGTATCAACAATTCGGTCTTTCTCATTTTCTTCTCTCCACAGAACTAAAACTATTTTATCCTGGTGCTGATTGTCACGCCATCCCCGATAGGTATTACCGCTGTCTCCAATTCCTCCATGTGTTTCAGGGTATGGAGGTATTCCCGCATCCTGCTGTGGATGGTCCTGTTCCTGCGCTGGACGGCAAATCTGGATTCCACGATATCGCCGTCCTGGAGCACATTGTCCGATATCAGGACCGCACCCACGGGCATGACTTTCAGTAACTGCGGCAGCCAGTGCAGGTACTGCCCCTTGGCCGCATCCATGAACACCAGGTCAAAGCTCCTGCCTTCCAGTTCCTTAAGAAGTACATCCGCATCCCCCTCCAACAGGGTAATCCTGCCTTCTTCCCCCGCCTTCTTAAAATTCCTGCGGGCCACAGGGATTCTCTTCCCATACTTTTCAATGGTAGTTATATGGCATTCACGGGGCATGGCCTGGCACATAAGAAGCGCCGAGTAACCCACCGCCGTGCCGATTTCCAGTATCCGGGCCGGCTTAAGGGCGGCCACCATGGTGCGCAGCAAGGACGCTGTCTCCCTTTTTATGATGGGGACATACGCCTCCAGCGCCTCTTTCTCTATTGTGTCTAAAAGCACTCCCTGGCTGGATTCCAGGGAGTGCAGATAATCCCTTATCCTGTCGTTCACAATCATGGATCCTGCCCCTCAGTCACGTCCTCAAACCATCCGCCTTCCATCTCCTGGTCCTCGCCCTCGTAGGTCTCCTGGTTGGCCATCTCATCGCTGCTTTCCGCCTCCGGATCCATGGACCGGCCTGGTGCAGCGGCCTCCTGGCTGTCCGCATCCCCGGCAGCCCCTGCCTGACCGGCAGCAGCCGGAGCAGCAGTCTTTCCTTCCGGGGCAGTTTCCCCGGCGGATCCGACAGTCCTGGCCGCGGGCGCGGCAGCAGCCTTGCCTCCTCCTGACTGGGCCGGTTTGACATCCTCTTCCGTCTCAGGCTTTTCATTGAGCATCTGGAGGATTTCCTTGGAAGTCATGGATGTGTTCAGGGTATAGGTGCCTGGGTAAATGGTATCATAGTCATAGAATTTGCTCTGGAATATAAATGCAAACTCGCTTTTGATAAGCCCTCTGCGGGCCAGGAATTCCGCTGCCTCGGACACGCTTTCGCCCTCGGTCATCTGGACTACCATGTCATGGCCCGGCGGCGCCTCCACTGCTTCCGCATAAAATATCTCATGCCCAAAGGCATATCCCTTGGCCACCGCCTCATACAGCAGCAGGACAATCAGGGCATATACGATGAGCTTCACCGATATGCTGATTATGGTGGTTGTTATCTTGTTGATCTCTCTCGTTCTGTTGCTCATAATCCATTCCTCTTGCCCTGCCTGGCAGACCATGATATCCGGGGACCTCCCGGCGTATCCACGCCGGGATATACCGGCTGCTATCCGCACCGGTGTCCGGTTATACCTCCATGATGATTGGCAGGATTACGGGGTTGCGCTTCATGCGCTTCCATAAAAAGTCACTTAAACTGTCTTTGATGATGTTCTTTATCTTGCCCCAGTCATTGACATGACGGCCCATGCAGTCATCCACCGCATTAACCACCACGGAATGTGCTTCTTCCAGCAGGTCCTCTGATTCCCTGACGTACACAAAGCCCCTGGATACGATGTCCGGTCCTGCAAGAAGCTGGTTGCTGTGCTTTTCTAATGTAAGCACCACTACAATAATACCATTCTGAGCCAGGTTTTGTCTATCCCGCAGTACAATATTGCCAACATCGCCCACTCCAAGGCCATCCACCAGGATTCCTCCGCAGGTCACATGGTCAATCACCTCGCAGGTCTCGCCGTCCAGGGCAACCACATCGCCGGAATTGACCAGCACTGCATTATCCTTGTCAACGCCCATGAACTCAGCCAGTTCCTTCTGCGCAATCCGGTGTCGGTATTCGCCGTGTACCGGTATTGCAAACTTCGGATGGATCAGGGAATAGATTAATTTTAAATCTTCCTGACAGGCATGTCCTGAAACATGGGTATCCTGGTTGATAATCTTGGCCCCCTTCATGGACAGCTCATTGACCACGTTGGAAACAGCCTTTTCATTGCCGGGAATCGGCGTGGAGCTTAAAACAACCACGTCCCGCGGTGTGATGGAGACTTTTTTATGAATGCCGGATGCCATGCGTGAAAGGGCTGCCATGGACTCGCCCTGGCTTCCCGTGGTAATAAGCACGGTGGATTCCGGCGGATAATTCCTCAGATGCTCAATATCAATCAAGGTGCCTTCCGGTACATTGATATAACCCAGCTTACTGGCAATATCCATGACCGTTACCATGCTGCGGCCTTCCACCACCACTTTGCGGCCATACTTATACGCCGTGTTCACCACCTGCTGCACCCTATCCACATTGGACGCAAAGGTCGCAACAATGATGCGCTGGTTCTTATGCTCTGAGAAAATGTTGTCAAAGGTCTTGCCTACCGTGCGCTCAGACATGGTGAATCCCGGCCTGGTGGCATTGGTACTGTCTGCCAGCAGCGCCAGCACACCTTTTTTACCCAGCTCGGCAAAACGCTGAAGGTCAATGGGGTCGCCGAATACCGGCGTATAGTCTATCTTAAAATCGCCTGTGTGAAGCACGATTCCAACCGGCGAGAAGATTGCCAGCGCGGACGCGTCCTGGATGCTGTGGTTGGTCTTAATGAATTCCACCCTGAAGCAGCCCAGGTTCACGGACTGTCCGTGCTTCACAACCTTGCGCTTGGTATTCTTCATCAGCCGGTGTTCCTCCAGCTTGTGCTCTATCAGGGCAATGGTCAGCTTGGTGCCGTATACAGGCACGTTGATCTGCTGAAGGATATAGGGAAGGGCGCCGATATGGTCTTCATGTCCATGGGTAATCACAAAGCCCTTTACCTTATCAATATTCTGCTTCAGATAGCTGACATCCGGTATCACCAGGTCAATGCCCAGCATATCGTCTCCAGGGAATGCAAGGCCGCAGTCCACGATGATGATGCTGTCTTCATACTCAAACGCAGTGATGTTCATTCCAATCTGCTCCAGGCCGCCTAAGGGGATGATCTTCAGTTTCCCTTTGCCGTCCTTCTTGCTGTCCCTGGAAGGCTGCCTCACCGGCGCTTTCAGTTCCTTGGATGCAGATGATGCTTTGGCTGCGGCCGTCCTGGCCTGGGGCCGGGAAGCCTTGGCAGTTCCCTGGCCGGAGCGGTTGTCCTGCTGGGATGCCTTGGCTGCCTTATCCTGCTGGGACGCCTTTTCTGTCTTGGCCTGCTGGGACGCCTTGGATGAGGCCTGGGCTGTCTTTAATCCTGTCTGGGATGTTTTAGCTGATGCCTGCCCGCTGCCGTCCGCTGCCTGCTGCTTTGCCTGTGCAGCCTGTTTGGCAGGTCTTGATGCCTGGGCGCCTTTTCCGCCGCGGCTTCCCTTCTGCCCCTGGCCCCTGCCGGATGCCGAAGCTTCCTTGGCAGCCGGCTCCGCAGCGCGTGTGCCCTGTTCCTTGGAAGCGCTCTTTCTCTGTGCAGGCCTTCTGTTCTGAGGCTTCTTAGCCTGCTGTTCCTGCTGCGCCGCCTGGTCTGCCGCGGCTGTCTGTTCCATGGCAGCTGTCTGTGCCGCTGCCTGTCCTGATACCTCTGTCTGTCCCGATGCACGTTCCGGCGCTCCTGTCTGTCCTGATACTGCTGTCTGCACCGGTGCCGCTGTCTGCGCGCCCATCTCCGGCATATTCTCTTTTTCTTCTAAATTCAAATTGATTCCTCCAATCTCTATTTCTCAAGCTCCACATCTGCATCGCTTAACAGTTCTTCAAACACGCCCATAAGGCCGTCCAGTTCGCGGTCATCTTCCACAAACTCATACACGGCTTCTGCGTCCTGCTGCCCGGATACATCCTTTAAAATGTAACACTCTCCGTCCTGATCCTCCGGTGCATCTGTCACCAGCAGATAGTTTACTGCATTGATTCTTGTTTCCTCTAACACATAAAAGTCCACGGATTCTCCTGAATCCGTTAACATTGTGATCATATCCGTCTTATCTTTCATTGTTCGCTCCTAAACCATTGGACAGACTGTCCAGATATCCCTGTAAAATCATAGCCGCCGCAATCTGGTCCACGCTTTCTTTTCTGTGTTCCCTGCGCACACCGCTTTCAATCAGCACCCTGCTGGCAGCCACGGTTGTGAGGCGTTCATCCCAGAGCACCACAGGAAGGCCTGTCCTTCTCTCAAGGGCAGACTTAAATTCCTCTGTCTTCACAGCGCGCTCCCCAAGCGTATTGTTCATATTCTTAGGATATCCAAGAACAATCCGTTCAATCTCATATTGGCCAATTAATGCCTCTATTCTTGCAAGGGTCTGCCGCAGTTTATTTTCATCTTTGCGTGTAATGGTCTCCACTGTCTGCGCAGTGATACCTAAAGGATCGCACACCGCTACCCCGACTGTCTTTGAGCCAAAATCCAGACCCATGATCCTCATATTCATTTTCCTCCGTTATCCTTAATAAAATAACGCACAACAAAACCAGCTGGTTGTCCACCAACTGATGCATCCCTGTCTTATCTTACATATCCGTACATTGCCGTGAAGGCCCGCTAAACGGGCCTTCTCATCTTTCGCCACGGTGTGCCTGACCGGCCTGTCCCAATCCGGCTGCTTCCAGATGCCAAAACATGTTTTGTCATTCATTCCCACGTCCTGGCAAAGCATCCGGGTACAGCGTCCTGTCCGGCACCCCCTGAACCATACGCCTGTCACGAAAGCATCTTCATGCCGCGTGTCTGAAACTTCAGACACGCCCTACCGCAAACGGGCATCAATATACACAGCCATCAGTTCTTCCAGAATCTCATCCCGTTCAACCTTCATGATAAGGCTTCTGGCACCCTTATGGCTGGTAATATAAGTCGGGTCCCCAGACATGATATATCCCACTATCTGATTCACAGGGTTATATCCTTTCTCGGTCAAGGCAATATACACCTGCTCCAGCACATCGCTTACTTCCATCTTCTTGTCCTGAACAGCTTGAAAATATTGAGTTTCACTTATATTGCCCATGTCATCACGTCCTTTAAGTATTCTTCTCTATTCTACATTATAATTTCCTATTCGGCAATAGATAATTTTCTTAATTTTTTCTAATTATTGTCATGTATTTGTAAAATTTCGCATAATATTTCCGTCAACCCAGGGAAATGTTTCTATTTTTGGAAAAATACATGCCAACTGCAATCCTACTGCAATCCTACTGCCACCCTACTTCCAGCAGATCCCCTCCCAGCAGGCCAGCTGCCTTAAGACAGAGAATCTGACCGGAAAGCCTGTTTTCCTCCCCGTCCTTTACAGCAAGGGCCGCCTTCACATACTGCGGTGTGTGGCCTATGATATACTTCCTGCCTTCTACCTCAGCCATGTCTTCGAACAGCACCCAGACACTGCTTCCAATAAAATGTTCCCTGTATTCCCGGGACATGGACGCCTCCAGTTCCAGGAGCACGTCACTGCGCCGGCCCTTCACCTGTTCCGGCACCTGGTCCGGCATCACGGCTGCCCTGGTCCCGGCCCGCTTGGAATATTTAAATACATGCATCTCATAAAAATGCACCTTTTTCAGGAACTCCCTTGTAATCTCAAACTCTTCCTGGGTTTCTCCCGGGAATCCCACAATCACATCCGTTGTAATGGCCGGATGATCAAACCACTTCCTCAATATGCCGCAGCGCCGTAAATAATCCTCTGTGGTATAGTGGCGGTTCATCCGCTTTAAGGTGGCGTCGCAGCCGCTTTGAAGGGACAGGTGGAAATGCGGACAGAACTTAGCCAGGCCAGCCAGGGCCCCTGCGAATTCCTCCGTGATGATCCGCGGCTCCAGGGAACCCAGGCGGATGCGCTCCAGTCCCGGTATCCGGTGGATCCGTTCTATCAGGTCAAGCAGGGGACCGTGGTCCCAGTTGCCGCCCTGCACCGGTCCTCCCTCCCTGTGTTCCATCCCATAGGAGCTTAAATGGATTCCGGTAAGGACCACTTCCTTGTACCCCCGGGCCACCAGGCCTTTCACCTCTGCCTCCACATCTTCCGGCTTCCTGCTTCTCACCCGGCCCCTGGCATAGGGGATGATGCAGTAGCTGCAGAACTGGTTGCAGCCGTCCTGTACCTTGATGAATGCCCTTGTATGGTCCGTGATATTGTCCACATAAAGGGGCTCATATTCATCGGTCCCGCCAATATCCAGCACGTGTATTCCGGATTCAGGCCCTTCCTCTTCCTTAAGCCTGCCTTCCATATATTCATCCAGTATCCGCGCCAGCTGGCCTTTTTTATTATTGCCGATGATCACGTCCACGCATGCATCTTCCTTAAGCGTATCCGCCGCCACCTGCACGTAACAGCCGGCCGCCACCACCACGGATTCCGGATTCAGCTTCTTGGCCCGGTGCAGCATCTGACGTGACTTCCTGTCCGCAACATTGGTCACGGAACATGTGTTGATAATATAGACATCCGCCTTTTCATCAAAAGGCACGATTTCGTATCCGTGCTCTTTCAGCTGCTGCTGCATGGCTTCTGCCTCATAAGCATTTACTTTGCATCCCAGGTTGTGCAGGGCTGCTTTTGGCATGTTAAAACCTCCTATTGGTCATGTTATGGTCGAACCTCCAATGTCCCATGGTTCAGGGGCAATGTACTGCCATAATCAATTTACCAGTTTCTTACTGCATTTTTCATGCAATCTCACTATTGACTTTTACCCCCGCGGTCTGTAGTATTAAAGCAAAGCAGTTATACTAAGCTGCAATTCAATTCACATACACCACAAGGAGGGTTCTTCGTATGAAAACAGTTCGCATTTCGTTAAATTCCATTGACAAGGTTAAGTCATTTGTAAATGATTTAGCTAAGTTTGATGTTGATTTTGATTTAGTTTCCGGCAGATACGTGATTGATGCAAAGTCCATCATGGGCATCTTCAGCCTGGATCTGTCCAAGCCCATCGACCTGAACATCCATGCAGAAAGCAATGTTGAGGAGATTCTGGGCATCCTGAAGCCTTACATCATCTAATCTGCGCCATACATTACATGGGCGGGACTGCACCGCGCTGTTTAATAAGGAAAGAAGCAAGAGTCTGCTGCCGCAGACTCTTTTTTTATGTTCCTGACCGGTCTATTAACCCTGGCAGAGGATCTGCTCCGTTGTATCCAGCGCCGTCTCCACCAGCTGGTCAATCTTTTCTTCCAGATGGCGTTCCGAGCTATGGATCACATTGATGTTGGGCTTTGTCACAGGGTGCTTTGCCACAAAGATGGTGCAGCAGTCCTCAAAGGGCTGGATGGATGTTTCATAGGTCCCGATTTTCTCGGACACATCCACAATCTCCTGCTTATCAAATCCAATCACCGGACGGAATACAGGCATGGTGCACACCTCGTTGGTGGCTGCCAGGGACTGAAGCGTCTGGGAGGCCACCTGGCCGATGCTTTCGCCCGTAATCAGGGCGATGGCCCCGTTCTGTTCAGCAATGGTCTGGGCAATGCGCATCATATAACGGCGCATGATGATGGTCAGCTCCTCATGGGGGCATTTATCGTAGATATAAAGCTGGATATCCGTGAAATTCACCACGTGGAGCATGATTGGGCCAGCGTAGCGCGCAACCAGATTGGCCAGGTCCACCACCTTCTGCTTTGCCCTCTCGCTTGTATAAGGCGGCGCATGGAAATATACGGCGTCTATTTTCACGCCTCTCTTGGCAATCATGTACCCTGCCACCGGGCTGTCAATCCCGCCGGAAAGCAGCAGCATGGCCTTGCCGTTGGTTCCAATGGGCATGCCGCCCGGCCCCGGGATCATCTGGGAGAACAGGTTGATTTTCTGGCGCACTTCCACCCGCAGCAGCACATCCGGATGATGGACATCCACTTTCATCTGGGGGAATGCATCAAGGATTGCCTCGCCCAGATCCCTGTTGATCTGATCCGAGGTCACAGGATACTGCTTGTCCCCTCTCCTGGCATCTACCTTAAAGGTAATGTTCTTGTCAGGGTAAACCTGGTCCATGTATTCCTTCACATGATTTTTCAGGTTTTCATAATCCTTGTCATCAATCTGCACCATGGGGCAGATATCCGCGATTCCGAACACGCGCCCAAGGGCTTCCACGGTATCCTCGTAATCGTATTTCCCTTCCGCCTTCACATAGATGCGGCCTGACTCCTTTGTGACCTCAAAATGGCCGTCCACGTCCCGGAGCGCATACCGTATCTGTTTTATCAGGGCATCCTCGAACATATAACGGTTCTTTCCCTTGGTGCCGATTTCCGCGTATTTAATTAAAAATGACTGGTACTGCATGTTTTACCTCTTTCTATTATTGTTGCGGTGTCATTCATCCTCTGTGATATTTCCTGAGTACGGGAAGAAGTCCTTCCAGCGCCTCCATACAATAATCAATTTCCTCTTTTGTGTTAAACAGCCCGAAGCTGAACCTGAGGGTGGAATCCAGAAGTTCCTTTTTTACCCCGATGGCCTTTAACGTGCCGCTGATTGCAGGGTGGTTGGATGAACAGGCAGACCCCGAGGACACATAAATCCCCTTTTCCTCCAGGGCGTGCAGCAGCACCTCGCTCCTGACGCCTGCAAATCCTGCGCTGACAATCTGGGGCGCGCCCTGACCGCCTTTTAAGCTGTTGACCGTCACCCCCTCCAGCTGTCCCATCCTGTCTATCATATAATCCTTAAGGCCGGTGATATAGTCCACCTTTTCCTGGTGGTCCGTGTACATTTCCTGGGCTGCAGCGCCCATTCCGGCAATACCCGGGACATTTTCCGTGCCGGAGCGCAGGTCCTTTTGCTGTCCTCCGCCGTAGAGCAGGGGATGTATCTTCACCCGCCCGTCAATGAACAGGAAGCCCACGCCCTTTGGCCCGTGGAACTTGTGGGCGCTGACGCTTAACAGGTCAATCCCCTGTTTCTTGGGATGGATTACCAGCTTGCCGTATGCCTGGATGGCATCCACATGAAGGAGGATGGCCGGATTCCTGCCGTGGACCAGGGACGCAATCTCTTCTATGGGTTCTATGGCTCCCACTTCATTGTTCACATACATGACGGAAACCAGGATGGTATCCGGCCGTATGGATGCTTCCAGCTCCTCTAAGGAAATGTGTCCCTGGCTGTCCACGGACAGATAGGTCACCTCAAAGCCCTGCTGTTCCAGGAATGCCAGCGGATTATACACCGAGGCGTGTTCAATCCTGGTGCTGATTATATGCTTACCGGCCCTCTGATTGGCCATGGCCGTCCCTATCAGGGCCATGTTGTTGGATTCCGTGCCGCCGGAGGTAAAAAGGATTTCCTTATCCTTGACCTTCAGGGTCTTTGCTATCCGGGATGCGGCCTGGCGCACATACTGCTCCGCCTCCATGCCTTTCCTATGCTTGGCAGAAGGGTTGCCGTAGTCCTCTGTCATTACCTTTACCACCACGTCCCTGACACTGTCAAGCACACGGGTCGTGGCGGAATTATCAAAATATACTTCCATGGTCTGTCTCCTATTTTCCTTCTTCCTGCGGGGCCTTCCTTTCCTGGGTCTCGCCTTCCAACGCCGTAAGGGGTCTTCCCTGCCTGGGGCCTGCCTTCCAGCGCCGCCGGGGGCCTTCCTTGCCTACAGCCCGCCTTCCAGCCGCATCATAAGCACGGACAGCATGGCAAGTCCTGCTGTCTCTGTGCGCAGTATCCGCTTTCCAAGGCTTACCGGGCGCACGCCCTTTTTTAGGGCAAGATTGATCTCCGACTCGTCAAACCCGCCTTCCGGGCCAATGAATACCGCAATATCCTGCCCCGGCGCCACGCGGGAAAGCTCCTGCCTGCTGCCTTCCATCCCGGCTTCGTGCTCATATGGGATCAGCCGCAGGGCAAACTGTTCCTTCTCTATATAATCAAAGGCCTGTCCCAATGTCATCAGTCCCATGACCCGGGGCATCAGGCTGCGCCCTGACTGTTTGGCCGCGCTCTCCGCAATGGCCTGCCACCGTTTGCGCTTGGCCTCCTCTTTCTTTGCATCCAGCTTCACAACCGCATTTTTTGTGGACACCGGCACAATGCCCGCCGCCCCCAGTTCCACTGCCTTCTGGATGATCAACTCCATCTTATCAGATTTGGGCAGCCCCTGGAAGAGCCAGATCCTGGAAGGCAGTTCCCTTCCGTCCCGGTCCGCGGACACGATCCGCGCTTCCACACAATCGCTGTTAAGGGATGACAGGCAGCAGTGATAATCCGTTCCCGTACCGTCACTGACCAACACCTCTTCTCCCTGTTTCATGCGCAGGGCATTTTTCATATGGTTCACATCAGGACCCGTAATACGTATGAAATCACCCATGACCTGGGCCGGGTCCACAAAAAAGTGATGCATGGCTTACCTCCAATACCCCTACCTGGCACTGCCTTGTGCAAGGCAGTACTAAAGTGTTTCATCAGCGTTTCCTTGCCGTGACAGAAACCCATTCGCCCTGATACGTCACTTCAACAAGTTCCAGTTCCTCACATTCTGCAAACGCAGCCTTAACCGCCTCTTCCTTCATATTGATGATGCCTGAGGTGATGAAATAGCCGCCCTGCTTCAGATGGGCCGGAATCTCGTTGACCAGCAGGATGATTACATCTGCCAGGATGTTGGCCACCACTATATCATACTTGTCATAACCGGCCCAGTCCTTTACGGATTGATTGTCAATGATGTTGCCCTGTATCACATGGAACCGGTCCGTGGAAATGCTGTTGGCTTCCAGGTTCTCTCCCACTGCAGTGATGGCATTCTCATCCAGATCCGTGCCCCAGACTTCCTTGGCCCCCAGTTTTAAGGCCGTGATTCCCAGGATTCCGCTGCCGGTTCCCACATCCAGCACCAGGGTGTCCTGATCCACCCGCTTCTCCAGCTGGCGGATACACAGCTGCGTTGTCTCATGCATGCCGGTTCCAAAGGCAGTGCCGGGATCGATCTGCACCAGCAGCTTGTCCTTGTGCTCCTCCGGTATGGTCTCCCAGGTGGGTTTAATCAGGATATGGTCCACGGTAAACGGCTTAAAGTACTGTTTCCAGTTGTTAATCCAGTCCTTATCCTCTGTTTCGCCCGAAGTGATGGTCCTGGCGCCCAGATTGGTGAACAGGCTCAGCTCATCCAGTCCCTCTTCCACCTTCTTAAGGATTTCCTCCGCATCCGCGTCGTCGTCCAGGTAAAAGCTGACCTTGGCAATCCCCTCGTCAGGCGGAAGCTCCGGGAGGATATCGATGAACATCCCCTTTGTCTCCTTGTCGGTCAGGGGAACATTGTCTTCTATCTCAATCCCCTCAATCCCAATATCATCGAACATGCTGCTGACCAGGTCCACCGCTTCCGTGGTGGTGGTTAATGTAAATTTTTTCCATTTCATAATCCATACTCCTTTTATTTTCCGCTGATAATCTTGACAAACAGCACGGCCAGTACCAGAAGGACAACCGGACGCACCACCTTTTTTCCGTTATGTGCAACCATGCCGGCCCCGATATAATGGCCTGCAATGGAGCAGACCCCTGCCGTGAGGCCCAGCGGATAAAAAACATTTCCAGTTGCAATGAAGGTTACAAGGGCCGCTATGTTGGACGACAGGTTAATCACCTTTGTCTGGGCAGACGCGCTTCTGGTATCCAGCCTGGCCGCCCCTGTAAGGATGAGGATCAGGAAGGTCCCTGTTCCCGGTCCGTAAAATCCGTCATAACCTCCTATAAAAAATGCGGCTGCAATGCAGATCGCAAAAACCTTTACTTGTGGGATGGTGCCTGTCTTTTCATTTTCCCCCATGTCCTTATTCCTTAAAACATAGAACGCCACAATGGGCAGCACCACTATCATCATGTGCTTGATGATTTCCTCCGACACCATCAGGGCCAGATGGGCTCCAAGGGCCGAACCGATGAGCGCTGCGGCGGCCGAACATGCGGCCATGAGCATTTTCCCCCGGAGATAGCCGTTCCTGGCAAACCGGGCCGTGGACACGACGGTCCCCATGGCAGAACTCATTTTGTTGGTTCCAAGGGCCATATGGGCGGGCACCCCTGCAATGAGATATGCAGGCAAGGCAATGAGCCCGCCTCCGCCGGCAATGGAATCAACCAGTCCGGCCACAAACACAAGCGGGCATACAATGAGATACTGTATCATGATTTTATCCTCTTTTCCATAAAACAACCTTTATATTATCATATATTAAAACCACTGGCAATAAGCGGCAATTTTTTTTTGCAATAAAAAACCATGATCCTGCATTAACATTATGAACGGATGAGAAACAACTGTAAGGGGCCGGGGATTCCGGCACATATAAAATCAGCCGCCCCCGCCGCACTGCGGGCAGGCAGGCATAAGAAATTTCCAGATTGCATTACAACTCCATCACACACACACCGGATGGGACGGACCCTTGCAGGATTTTCATTTTACCAATGAAGGATATTACGAAAGAGGATGAGTTAGTTCTGGTCTTAACAAAAGATACCATACGATAAGGACAGAGGACCGCGCCCCTGCTTGCCGCAGGAGGACGGTCCTCTGTTTTATTGAAATCCTGCCGCGGCCTACTGGATCAGCGCCCCGTCCGCCCCCACCTGATAACCGTCAGGCGTGGTGGCATTCACAAACAGCCGTCCCATGGTGCCGTCTGACTGTGTGTTGAAATAATAGGACCTGCCGTCAATGACCTGCCAGCCCGTACGCATCATGCCAAGGGTGCCGTCATCCACAGGATTCAGATAGTAACGGTTTCCGTCGCCGTCCGTAAACCAGCCCGTGACCATGTAGCCGTTCTGGTCAAAGCGGTACCAGCGGCTGTGTATAAGCTGCCAGCCATTGGACAGCCAGCTGCCGCCATAGAGCTGGAACCACCAGCCGTTAGGGCTGTAACGCCAGCCCTGTCCGTACTGGACGCCGGGGCCTCCGCTGTAATACCACCAATCGTCATCATCGTCCCAGTCATCCCAGTCGTCGTCATCCCAGTCCCACCAGTAATCCGGGTTAAATTCATAGCTGGACGTGTCCGGCACATTGGTGTTAAAACCCGGATATGCCCTAACCACGTTGTCCGAGGTGACCTGGGCATTGCCCTGGGTGCCCGACGGTCCGCCGTAATCCATGACCCCGGATGGCCCGGCACCGTAATCATATCCTCCGGGGCCCCATCCATAACCATAGCTGCCAGGGGAACCCGTGCCGTAATCATAGTTCACTCCAGGGCCGCCCCTGTAGTACCCGCTGCTTCCCGGGCCGTAGGCCATTGTTGAAACCGGCGCTCCCATGGTGAATACCATGGCTGCTGCAAACAGCAGGGGGACGGAATAAATTTTCCTCATATGCTTCTCCTCTTGTCCAAATCAATGTCTGAGTGTATCAGGACCATGTTTCCGGTCCATCTTATCCGTAGCTGAAACAATAATTATAAGAAGTATATCACAACCGCGTTGACATTTTCAACACATGAGCATACAATAATTGCATGTGCAACTATTGCTTGTGCAATTGACTTTCATAAATATTAAATGCAACAAGGAGGAATCCGGAATGAAGGATTTTCTAAAGTATCTGCGGCCTTACAAAAAGGAGGCCTGTCTGGCAGTCCTGTGCATCGAGCTGGAGACTGTGTTTGAACTTGTCATCCCCCTTGTGATGGCGTCCATCGTGGACGTGGGGGTTGCAAACGGCGACCGGCGCTATATTCTGATGAAGGGGCTGCAGATGGTGCTTTTTGCCCTGATATCCCTGGTGCTTGGACAGGGTTCCGCCATGTTCTCGGCCCGGTGCGGCCAAGGCGTGGGCGCTGAGATCCGCAAGGCGGAATTTGCAAAGCTGCAGCAGTTTTCCTTTGCAAACACAGACCATTTCAGGAGTTCATCCCTTGTCACAAGGCTTACCAGCGATGTGACCACCATACAGAACTCCCTTTCAACGGGCATGCGGCCGGGGTTCCGTTCCCCGGTGATGATGCTGACAGCCATGGTGGCTTCCTTCTATATTAATCCGAAGCTGGCCCTGGTGTTCTTTGTGGCTGCCCCGGTGCTGGGCATCCTGCTGTTCCTGATCATCAGCCATGTGCGGCCCCTCTACGGCGTGATGCAGGGCGCCATCGATCTGGTCAACCGGATCATCCAGGAAAACCTGACCGCCATCCGTGTAGTGAAGTCCTATGTCCGTGGGGATTATGAAATACAGAAATTCGACCAGGTCAATACGAACCTGAGGGACACGGCTGAGCACGCGTTCCGTCTGGCAGCCCTCAATATGCCCGCCATGCAGTTTGTCATGTATTCCACCATCCTCTGCATCCTGTGGTTCGGCGGCAGGCTGGTGACCGTGGGCGGCGTCAAGGTGGGCGAGCTGACCGGTTTCCTCAGTTACGTGCTTCAGGTCCTTAATTCCCTGATGATGTTTTCCAATGTGTTCCTCATGACCACCAGGGCCCTGGCTTCCTGGAAGCGAATCTCAGAGGTCATGGACGAGGAAATAGATATCAAGGAGGACATGGCCCTTGACCTGAATGTGGAGCAGGGTGATATACGGTTTGAACATGTGTACTTCAAATACAACAAGGAGGCGGCCGAATATGTGCTGTCAGATATCTCCTTCCATATTAAGCCGGGGCAGACCGTGGGAATCATCGGGCAGACCGGGGCTGCTAAGAGCACCCTGGTCCAGCTGATTCCCAGGCTTTATGAAGCAACCGAAGGCACGGTCTATATTGACGGCCATCCGGTCCAGGAATATCCGTTAAAACACCTGAGGGATTCCATTGCAATGGTGCTGCAGAAAAACACTCTGTTCTCCGGCACCGTAAAGGATAACCTCCGCTGGGGCAAGGAGGATGCCACGGATGAGGAGATTGAAACAGCATGCCATATCGCATGTGTGGATGAATTCATTGACCGGCTGGAGCGGGGTTATGACACGGAGCTTGGCCAGGGCGGCGTCAATGTATCCGGCGGCCAGAAGCAGCGGCTGTGCATTGCCAGGGCCATCCTCAAATCACCAAAGGTAATAATCCTGGATGACTCCACCAGCGCGGTGGACACGGCCACAGAGGCCAGGATACGGGAAGGTCTGGCGCAGTACATGCCGGGGACCACCAAAATCATCATTGCCCAGCGCATTTCCTCCGTACTCCACGCGGACCAGATCATCATCCTGGAGGATGGGAAAATCAATGCCTCCGGCAGCCACGAAACGCTTTTGGCAAATAACAGGATCTATCAGGAAATTTATTATTCCCAACAGGAAGGGGCGAATCTGTAATGGCAAGAATAGCGAATTATAACAGACCGAAAAACACCAGACGCACATTGATGCAGATGTTAAGCTACCTTGGACGGCATAAATGGTATATGCTGATGATTGCGCTCCTGGTCACGGTCAGCGCTTCGGCAAGCATCCTGGGGACCTACCTTTTAAAGCCCGTGATCAACAACTATATCATTCCGGGCGATATACCGGGACTTGTGAAAATGCTCATACTCATGGGAATCCTGTACCTGTGCGGGGCCCTGTCCTGTTATGCGTACAACCAGATGATGGTCCACATTTCCCAGCAGGTGGTTAGCGAAATACGTTCCGACCTGTTTGTCCACACCCAGCGCCTTCCCCTCACCTACTTTGACGCCCACACCCACGGGGAACTGATGAGCCGGTTTACCAATGATGTGGATACCATCAGCGAGGCGCTTAACAGCAGCTTTGCCATGATGATACAGAGCTTCATCACCATTACCGGAACCCTGGCCATGCTCCTTATACTGAGTTTAAAGCTGTCGCTGATCGTCATGGTCTTCCTGGCCCTTATGATACTGTTCATCCGCTTTAACGGCAGGCGGAGCAAGAAATATTTTGTCCAGCAGCAGAAATACCTTGGCAGCATCAACGGATTTGTGGAGGAAATGGTTGCCGGGCAGAAGGTGGAAAAGGTATTTAACCACGAAGCCCAGGATTATGAGGAATTCTGCCGCCGCAACGAAGCCTTCCGCGCAGCCGCCACCAAAGCCCTCACCTACTCCGGCATGACGGTCCCCACCATCGTGTCCCTGTCCTATATTAATTACGCCCTGTCGGCATGCGTGGGCGGACTTTTTGCACTGGCAGGGCTTACGGACCTTGGGACCCTTGCTTCCTATCTTGTCTATGTGCGCCAGAGCGCCATGCCCATGAACCAGTTCACACAGCAGATTAATTTCCTGCTGGCAGCCCTTTCCGGCGCGGAACGTATTTTCGATATGATGAATGAAGGCCAGGAATCGGATGAAGGCAGCGTGACGCTCTGCAACGTGGCTGTGGATGGGAACGGGGAAATGAAGGAGTGCGCCGGATTCACCCAGGATTTTGCCTGGAAAGTCCCTGCCGGGGTAACGGTCTTTACGGACGCGGACAACAGCGGCCAGGCATTCCGCCTGGTTCCCCTTAAGGGCGATGTGCGTTTCAACCAGGTGGTGTTCGGCTATACGCCTGAAAAGACCATCCTGAACGGCATCAGCCTCTATGCCAAACCAGGACAGAAAATCGCTTTTGTGGGTTCCACCGGGGCAGGCAAGACCACCATCATCAATCTGGTCAACCGTTTTTATGAAATAAACAGCGGCAGCATCACCTATGACGGCATTGACATCAGGGACATTAAAAAGGATGACCTGCGCCGTTCCCTGTCCATGGTCATACAGGATACCCATCTTTTCACCGGGACCATTGCCGACAATATACGGTACGGGCGCCTGGATGCAACGGATGGGGATGTGGTGAATGCGGCCAAGGTTGCCAACGCCCACTCCTTCATCCGCCGCCTTCCCCAGGGGTATGACACAGTGCTTCACAGTGACGGTTCCAACCTGTCCCAGGGCCAGCGGCAGCTTCTGGCCATTGCAAGGGCAGCCATCTCCCGGCCTCCTGTGCTGATCCTGGATGAGGCTACCAGCTCCATTGACACAAGGACGGAAAAACTCATCGAAAAAGGAATGGACGCCCTGATGGACGGCCGCACCGTGTTCGTCATTGCCCACCGTCTGTCCACGGTGCGCAACTCCAAGGCCATTATGGTATTGGAAAAAGGGGAAATCATTGAGCGTGGGAACCACGATGAACTGCTGGAACAGAAGGGACGGTATTATCAGCTTTATACCGGACAGTTTGAATTGGAATGAACCATTACGGAAAGGAAGTCTGCACTATGATTAAACGTTACAAGGTACGCCACCTGCTTATAAGGGCGGAGAAAGCGCGGGGGCGCCTTCTCCAGCCTCTCTTTCATTCCATCGGCCTTACCTTTGGCCAGGGCCATGCCCGGATCCTGGATTCCCTTCTGGCCAGGGACCACGTGACCCAAAAGGAGCTGGCAGATATCTGCCATATGGATGTGACCACCATGTCACGCTCCCTGGACCGGCTGGAGGAATCCGGGTATCTGGTCCGGGAACGGGATCCCGGCTGCCGCCGCTCCTTCCACATATGCCTCACAGAGGCAGGTGTGGATGAAGCTGAAAAGGTCCATCAGATCCTGGAATTTGCGGACAGGCAGATATGGAAAGGCCTGTCCGAAGAAGAGATGGAACAGTTCTGCTCCAGTCTGGAAAAGATATGTGATAACCTGGAGAACTGTGATACGTCAAAAGGGCCGTTTTAATCGGATGTATCCGGCTGTGCAAAGGTGTCATGGCCCTGCCGGGTGTTCCGGTCAGCTATCCAGCCAGATAAGTGCGGATGTTGTCCAGCACCTTGCTGCTCAGAAGTTCAAAGGCCTGCCTTGTCCTTCCTGCTGATACGCGGGCACAGAACACATGGGGATGCTGAATGAGTTCTCCTGACGGATCCCCCAAAGCGCCCTGTGTGTCGCAGACAAAGTAATTGCCTTCCCGGTCCAGCCATGCCTTAAGGGCCGGGACGTCAAATGCAGGCCCTATGGATGTGTTGAAAAGGATCTTGCCTGTGCCAAGGTGTCCAAACTCCTCCTCATGAAGCAGGATGGCATTCTTGTTCAGGCATGCGAATACCACCTCGCTGTATTCCAGCAGTTCATTTAAGGGGCGGTATATCATGCCCTGGGCTTCCCGGTCCGTTTTCCTGGTACGGCTGTAGTAGGATAGGTCGGCGCCCATGAAATTCATGGCGTCCGCAATCATTCCTCCGGAAACGCCCATACCGATGATTCCCACCTTTAAATCCGTGATTTCAATGGGCATTTCCCGGAACATGGGACGGTCAAAGCCGTGGAGGAAACGAACCAGCTCGCTGATTGCATATTCCACCACCCCCCGGTCCCCGTAATCCCGGATTCCCAGGACAGTGATGCCCCGGGACCTGGCGCATGCAATATCCACATTGGCGCTCTCCTCAGAGTAAAGGCTGCAGCACATGCCGATATAGCGGATGGACGGACAGCTCTCAATCACATGGGCGCTGATCCTGGACGTGTAGCTCACAAGGACACTGTCCGCGTCCCCAATCCTGCGGATGATTTCCTGGTCATCTCCAGGTATGTCTTCATAGATCTTAACTTCTCCCGCATACCGGCGCAGTTCTTCTTCCGCCTCCAAAACCAGGTTCACCGGCTCAATGGCAACGATTTTCTTAAACATATGGATTCCTTCTCCTGTTCTTATTTATTTTCCTGAAAGCAAAACCTGCGGATGGTCAGAATACAATGGGCGACACAAGGTTCTTAAGCACCGCCACCACACTCCATCCCGCAATGGCGCTGGTGCTGGAGTAGATGTCCACAACCGCCTTTACCCCGTCTATCTCCGCGGTTATCTTATGGTCATCCCCTATCATTCCGGGCACGCTGAAAATGTTCACGCTGGTGTCCTCGGGTCCGATGGTTGCCAGGGACGCGGCCACCGCAACATTCACCTTGGTGGGCAGTATGGAGATTGCCTCTTTGGCATTGCCTGAGAAAACCTGCCTTTCTTCCTCCTCCGTCATCAGGCAGTCATCATACAGGGGGGTATTCTTAAGGGAGGCCGGTCCCTTCCTGGTGCAGATGCCGGACTTGGCCTGCCCCATCAGGGATACGGTGCGCAGTACATCAAACCCGCCCACTGCCCCGGAAGCAATATGTACTTTTGTATCATGCTCCGTGGCTGTCTCTTTTATCTTATCATACAGCGCCTTATCTGCAAATGCGCCGATAGAAAGCACGATCAGGTCCGCACCTGAGGACAGTACCGTTTCTGCGTTGTCCTTTATACATTGTACGGATGCGGCCTCAGCCACGATATCAGGTTTCAGGGCCAGCAGTTCCTCAACCGTGCCGCACGCCTTACACCCGCCTCTTTCAGCCAGGGCAGCTGTCTTATCCGGGGTGCGCCCCATCACTCCCACCAGCTGGTATTCATCTAAAATACCGCTCAGATAACTGTCTACTATGATTCCGGCCAGATAGCCATTTCCCATGATTCCAAACTTCTTTTTACCCATGATATCCTCGTTTCTATATTTTGCAGAAAAGGAGGGGGAGTTTTTCCCTGTTTTCTGCCATAATTATGTTTATGCTTTACACCGAAACAGCTCCACCAACCCTGCAGGTGCAGGATTGCTGAAGCTGCCCATACGTAACAGTCCGGACTGCTGTTTACTTCGCTTCTAATTGGTATAGTTATCAAAATACCCCTGTACCAGAATGATAGGAGTCCCCTTGTCCCCGGAGCCGCTGGTAAGGTCGCAGAGCGAACCTATGAGGTCTGTGAGGCGTCTTGGGGTGGTTCCCTGGGAGGACATGTCTCCAACCAGATTAGACTTCTTCTCTTTGATTCTCTGTGAAATGGCGTTCTTCAATGCTTCGCCCGACAAATCCCTAAAGTCATTGTCAGCCAGGTATTTTAACTTAACTTCATTGGGAGTTCCCTCCAGCCCTTCTGTATTGGCAACGGCAACACATGGATCGGCCAGTTCCCAAATCTTTCCTACCGGATCTTTGAATGCACCGTCGCCATATACCATGACCTCAACATGCTTTCCTGTCCTGTCAAGCATCTGTTTCTGGATATCCAGGACCAGGTCCATGCATTCCCTTGGGAAAAGCTTGATGCTGTCCTCAGTAGACTTGTTGGAGCCAAGAAGTCCGTACTTCTCATTGCATCCGCTTCCATTGACCGGCGCGTTCAGGATATCGTCCATTCCGCACACTACCTCTGCGCCGGCCGCCTTAAGGATACGCTTGGTCCTTGCGCGGGAATGTATGTCGCAGGTCAGGACATGGCTGGTATGGTTAAGGATTTCCTTTGGATTATTGGCAAAAATAACTTCCGCCTCCGCACCCGCATCCCTGATGATCTGGCAGTAATAATCCACATAGTCCACTCCGGTGAATTCATGTTTGTTCTCACCAAAGAGTTCCCTGTAACGCTCCAGGGTAAGCACGTCGCTGTATGGATTGATTCCGGCCTCATCTACCTGGTCCAGGGATACCAATGAGTTGCCCACCTCGTCCGTGGGATAGCTGAGCATAAGGACAACCTTTTTTGCACCCCCTGCAATTCCCTTTAAGCAGATGGAGAAACGGTTTCTGGACAGGATTGGGAAAATGACACCGATGGTCCCTCCTCCCAGCTTTGCCCTGACGTCCTCAGATATGGCCTGAATCGGGGCATAATTTCCCTGGGCCCTTGCAACCACGGATTCCGTTACGGAGATGACGTCCCTGTCACGGATTTCAAAGCCCTCGCTCTCTCCTGCTTCCAGAACACTGTTCACCACAATATCTGCCAGATTGTCGCCCTCTCTTATGATTGGGCAGCGGATTCCCCTTGAAACTGTACCTACTTTTCTTTCCATATGTATCTCTCCTGTAAATCATAATTTTCATCAACTATTCTATTATAGTATAAAAACCTTAATAGGGGAAGTATTTATTTCCCGTGGACAGCAAAAGCGTAATCCGCAAAACAACATATAGCCATTCAATAGGTTCAGATTAAGTCAATAGGCTTTTCCGGCCCTCTTACCTCTACCCGTTCCAGCAGATTGAGATAATCTTCATGTAAAAAAAATCCTGTTTTTTCATTTACTGCATTGGCCGCTGCAAATGCCAGCCCATACCGCAGCATTTCCCGTACTGGCAATGCATGGGCGCATCCGGCAGCAAAAGCCGCTACCATGCTGTCCCCGCATCCTACCGTATTCACTACTGGAATATCCGGCGCAATCCCAGTGTAAACGCCTTCGGAAGTCACCGCAACCGCCCCGTACCTTCCCAATGAAACAACGACAATTTCTACTCCCTGGTCTTTGATTTTCATTGCGGCTTTCAGTAATTTCCGATTATCAGAAAATTTTTTTCCCATCAGGTCTTCCAGCTCTTTCCGGTTTGGTTTTACAAGATAAGGTTTTTCACAAATTCCTTCCTTAAGCAGATTCCCGCTGGTATCCAAAATCACTTTTTTTCCCATATTTTTGGCAATCCGTATCAACTTCCTATAAAATTCCGGTTCAATTCCTTTCGGGGCGCTACCAGAAATAACTACCACCGGACAGGCCGCAATTCCCTTTTTATATGTTTCTAAAAATAGTTTCTTCTGATCAGACATAACCGTTACGCCCGGCTCCAAAAACTCTGTCTGCCTTTTTGATGCTTTTTCAAATAGATTGATACAGGACCGCGTCTCTCCCTCTGCTTGCGTAAAATCACATTCAATATCCAACTTTTTAAGTTCTTCTATAATATATCCGCCAGAACAGCCTCCGATGAAACCCATGGCAAAAACCTCCTCTCCTGAGAGTCTTGCCACCCTTGACACATTAATGCCTTTCCCTCCCGCGCTATAGGAGCATTCCTCCAAGCGCAGCACCTCGCCTGGCTGAAGTTTTTCTATCACATACCGTTTATCTATGGCGGCATTTAAAGTAACCGTTGCAATCATTGCTTTCTCCTTTAATCGTTCACTAGTAGAATCTTCCCGTGTACCTGTTTCGGATTATAAAACAGATTGAACGCCTCCCGTACTTGGCTCATTGGATATTGTCTGAAAATAAAAGCATCATCGAATTTTAACTGTCCTGTAGAGAAATAATGGGCCGTCAGGTCCCATTCCCTGCCAGGAAAAGGCGCACTATAGCTCATCCATGAACCAGTCAGTTGGAACTCTTTGCGGTTCATGCGCTCCCACTCGCCGCGGGTAAATGAAATATCTGTTTGCGGCGTCCCAATAAAACAGACCTTGGCTTTATTAGCAGCCACTTCAAAGGCCATATGCATGGTCTGCGTATTCCCCGCCGCCTCAAATACAAAGTCATAGCCTTTCCCATCCGTTAATTTCATGGCTTTTTCCGGATAATCTTTCTCTGATGTATTAACCACTGCATCGGCTCCCATACTCATTGCCAATTCCAGCCGCCCGTTATCAATATCAAATACCACCACCTTCCTGGAACCGAAGATTCTGGCCCACTGTGCCGTAAAAATCCCAATCGTACCACAGCCAAGCACAGCCACATATCCTCCACCGCGATAACCACTATCCAAAATCCCATGCAGGGCCACTGTAGACGGCTCAAACATTGCGGCCTGCTTAAAAGGGATTGCAGAATCATACTTAACTGCATTGGCCTCCGGAATCACCACATATTCCGCAAAGCTTCCTTGTTCTCTAGAACCAATAAAGCTATAATGTTTGCAAAGAGCATAGTTGCCGCAAAGGCAGTCTTCACACTTCATGCAGGGACGTAAAGGCGCTCCTGAGACAGTGTCCCCCACCTTTACAGATTGTACGCATTCTCCTATTTCCGTTACTATTCCGGAAAATTCATGCCCCAGGACTACCGGGTAAGAATGGGCTCCATTGTAAAGCACCCGCGGTATATCCGAACCACAGATTCCCGCAGCCTTAACCATTATTTTAACCATACCTGGAGTCGTTTTCGGCGTTGGATAATCAGCATACCGGATATCATCATTACCATATAAAACTGCTGCTTTCATCTCTCCTCATCCTTCTTCTTTCAATTTCCGTCAGCCCTTTCCACAACAACCGCATACTCTCATGCGGCTCTTGACCTGCGCCTTCACTTCTTCCCTTCCGACAGCTCCATATTTTTTGGGATCGAATACATCCGGGGTTTTATTAAATGTATTTTTAGCTGCATTACTGTAAGCAATCCTTAATTCAGTTGCAAAGTTAACCTTGCAGATTCCGTGGCTAATACAGTTTTGAATATCCTGGTCCTTCAACCCCGATGCTCCATGTAACACCAACGGTACGGCAACCTCCCTCTGTATTTTCGTCAAACGGACAATATCCAGTTTAGGAATCCCTGAATATACCCCATGGGCAGTACCGATTGACACCGCAAGGGAAGAAACCCCAGTTCGTTCTACAAATTCCCGCGCCTGTTCCGGACGTGTATATTCATCCTTGTCCGCTTGTCTTCCATCTTCTTTTCCTCTAACTTTTCCCAATTCAGCCTCAACTGGAATCCGGATGGCGTATGCTACCCTGACAACCGATTTTGTAAGTTCTATGTTTTCTTCAAATCCCAAATGGGAACCGTCAATCATCACTGATGTGTAACCCTCGCGAATCGCCTGTACCGCCAACTCAAAACTGTCCCCATGATCTAAATGGAGGGCGACCGGAATCCCAGCCTGTTCAGCCAAACAGGTTATCAATGCAGAGTAGACGGGCAATGTACCATATTTTGTAGTAGACGGTGTAGTCTGAATAATTACAGGCGAGTGTTCTTCTTTTGCGGCGCTTATAACCGCCTGCGCCATTTCCATATTCTCCACATTGAAAGCGCCAACGGCATATCCGTTTCTTTGTGCGTCAAGCAATAGGGACTCCGATGTTACAAGTGGCATATCTCTCTCCTTTCTATTCCAATATAATGGCATTCGTCCAGGCCTTTTTCCCAAAAACATCCACTACCTCCGCCCTGACCCAGCCGCTCAATCCCTTCAAATCAAACCTCGCTTCTGTTAACGGTCTTTCTTCTGCAAATTCTGTTTTTCCCGGACGGTTTGAAGGGATGCAATGAATATATGCTGCAGGCGAACATGTAATTTCCAAAAAGCCGGCATGAATCATGCAGGAGTGGATTTCCGGCCCCGCCGAAGAATAAAAATCACCGTTTCTAAGCGCCTCGACAATACTGTCCTGACTGTTCTTCTTTGCCCACACCATTACCCAGCCGCCGCCTATATCATTGTGTAAATCATGTGAATCATCCACAGCAACCGCCTTAATCATCCTTCCACGTTTCAGCAGATTATCCCAATAAAAATCCGCATACCCGCTGTCCCCTTCAAAATAGCAATTATGATTGTATGCCTCCAGAGCAAAATAACCGGTAAGATTTTCAAAGTCGCGCAGCTCCGTCAGACACCACACCGGATGCGCTACGATAGCCAAACCGTGATGCGCATTAATGTCATCAATGACCATCTGTGCTTCCCGGCAATCCATACAATAGGGCGGGGTGAACGTCTTTCCATGTGCATAATCAAACTCCCCCCTTGCTCCAAATCCTACGATATGGTAGCAGCCGGGACGGTCTTTGAACTCAATATTAAGTTCAACTCCAGGCAGCAGCTGAAAATCCTCCTCTTCCCCGAAGGATTTTGCATTAAAAATATTATGATCCGTAAACGCGAGGAAGTGATATCCCAGCTTTTTATAAATTTTTGCTTTTTCCTGAGGAAAACGTTTTCCATCAGAAACATTCGTATGGCAATGAAGGTTTCCCTTCAGCCAACGTTTTTCTCCTGAAAATAGATTAATATCTTTCATATCAAGTACACCCCTTCTCTCTTGAAATTTATGATTTTACCGCGCCAGCCGTCATTCCGCTGACCAGATACTTCTGCATAAATAAAAACAGGATAAGAGGCGGCAGGGCATATATGATGGCCGCAGCCATAATCCAGTTCCAGGGAGTCGTATATTCTCCCTTAAATGAAGCAAGTCCATTGCTAAGAAGCCAGTTACTTTGTGAAGAAAGCAGCATCTTCGCAAAAAGGTACTCACCCCAGGCATTGATAAAGGCAAAGATGGCGGTTGCCATATATCCAGGTTTTGCTAATGGCATGATAATCCTCCAGATTGTTCCCAGCCTGGAGCACCCATCAATGGTTGCCGCCTCTTCCAAATCCGTTGGGATAGAATCAAAATACCCTTTCAACATCCAAATGCAGATTGGCAATGCAAAGGTCGTGTAGGCAATTACAATACCTGAATGTGTATCCATTAGGCTGAACCGATTAAATTCACGGTAAATCGGCAATACAAAAAGCGTGCTTGGAAGCATCTGTGTTGTCAAAATCAAAAAGCTGAATATTGTGTTTGCCTTATTACGGTAACGAGAAAGGCTGTAAGCCGTCAAAGTTGACAGCACCATTGAAATAAGTGTGACAGAAACCGCCACAAGCAGCGAATTTTTCATCCATATTACAATCGGTTTCTTCATGAGTACTTCATAAAAACTGGAGATATCGATTACTTCCGGAAAGAAACTGGGCGGAACCTGAAACATACTGCTATTAGATTGAAAGGATGTTTTTACCATCCAATAAAATGGAAAAATGATAATCAGTGTTGCTGCAGCCAAAATAATAATACCAAAAAACCTTATCATCTTTCCTCGTTTTGTATACTTCATTTCAGACCTCCCCCTTCCTTCCTAAAATCAGTTTATAATACACCACACTAAAAATCAGTGAGATTGCAAATGTAATCATCCCCAAAGAAGAGGCATATCCATAATTGAAGTTATTGAATGCTTCCAGATATGACTGGACAACCAAAGTTTCCGTAGCTCGGGATGGTCCTCCATTTGTCATAATCTGGATAATCGTAAATTCCCTGAATGCCCAAACAGAAGTAAGAAGAAGCACAACGCCTCCACTTGCCGCAATCCCCGGTAAGGTAATGCAAAAAAATTTCTGGATCAGGTTAGCTCCATCCATCTCAGCAGCCTCATATTGAGTATGGTCAACGGTCTGCAGACTTGCAAGATACATAATGCAGGAGATGGGAAACTGCTTCCAGATACATACAATTATCACCGAAACCATTGCCATCTGGGTGCTGGACAGCCAAGGTATACTTTCTTTGACGATTCCGGCAATACTCAATATATAATTTGCAACCCCAAACTGATAGTCTAGAATCCAAATCCAAATCAGTACTGCTGCCACAGCCGGAAGTGTCCATGGAATAATGACCAATGCACGGAAAATACCTCTTCCTTTAAATTCCATATTCAGCAAAAGTGCTAACCCGAGTCCAACTAAATTAGAACCGACCACCGTAACCAATGTAAGCTCCAGGGAATTTTTCAGACCCAGGAAGAAAGATTCTTCATGAAAAAGTTTTATATAGTTTCCCAGCCCAATAAATAAATCCGCATCAGGCCTCATGGGATTCATTTTAAACAGACTGATAACAAAAGTCTCACAAATTGGATAAATTAAAATAACCACAATGGGAATCAGTGAAGGGATTAATAGTAAATATGGAAATAACTTTTTTAGGAAAAGATTCCGGACGGATTTCTGCTTCATACTTCCTCCTTTAGCCGAACAGCGCCCTCAGGAACTCCTCTGTCAGGCAATTATTCCCAGGGCGCAGTAACCATCGTAAATCAATATTCTTCTATAAGTTTATCTATTTTTCCCTGTGTCTCCTGAAGTACGGTCGGAATATCTTTATTCTCATACAGTACTGCCTGTCCTGCATCAATAATCAGTTTACGAATCTGCCCTTCAATTTCCAAGTAATCCATCGCTACAATCAGCTCTGCGTCAGGAGCTCCGTCCACAAATGCCTGGTACCACGGCCGCTCCGCAGTAAAACTGCTGCTGACGGCATCTTTACGACCCGGTATACAGTCCGTCAGTTCAGCAAAGCGGGACTGCATATCTTTCGAGGCACACAATTCAATATATTTCCATGCAATTTCCTTATTTTTACTGCTGCTTGAAAGATAAAGGAGATTGTCTGACGCACTGGAATTTTTATATGGAAACGGTACCCGCGCCGTTCCAATATGTTCCATGATATCCGGGTTAATGGATTCAATCGTCTTAACCAGCCAAGGACCATCAATCAGGAAAGCAATCTGTCCATTCGCAAACATAGTGCGGTAAGTAGCTTTGTCTACACCTTTCGGAACAAGTCCTGCATCAAAAATCTCCTTGTATTTCTTAAAAGCCTCCTGAACTCCCGGACTGTTGATGTTAATACTGCCTCCTACAACATTATCATCAAAACCAATTGACCAGATTAGCAAATCATCATAAAAAGCGCTCTCGTTCGTCGTCATACATGCGTATCCATATTGTTCCGGAGCTTTGGTCAGTTGTTTAACAGCTTCTATGAATTCATCTATTGTTGTCGGTACTTCAATTCCAGCTTCATCCAGCAATTGTTTATTATAAAACAGTTGATGAGAGGTATACATGGTGGTTAGCGCATACGTTTTTCCATCTGTTACGATTGGATTACTGCTCTGAATTGGCTGATACACTGTTTTAAAGTCCTCCAGCAGCTCTGGCGAGGCATAATTGTCCAGGGGCTCCAATGCCCCCAGCCCTACAAGGTTTCCAATACGCACTACTTTTCCCATAAAAATATCGGGTACCGTGCCAGATGATACACTAGCAAACATTTTGTCCCAATAATCCCCATTGGGAATCTGAATCGGTTCTATTTCATAGCCTGGATTTTCTTTTGCAAACTGCTCTGCAACTTCTGCATAAAAATCAGAATATCCTGCCTCCCCCCACTGCCAGGTGGCAAACGTTATTTTCTGTGTTTCTGCTGCGGCCTTCTCCTCCTGACTTTCCTGCAAAGTCTCCGCTCCAATCTCTTCAGCCTGATTTTTATCTGCTGGTGCTGATGAAGAACAGGCGCTGCAAAGTAATGCTGAAAGTACCAATGGCAACGACAAAATACCCCATTTCTTTGTGTAATTCATAAAGCCTCCCTCCTTTTGATTGATATTGACATATTTGTTTCAAGTAATATAATAATTGTATATATACCACAAAAAAAAGTCAACGTGGGGTGTTATTATTTATTATTTTTCAATTTAATATGACTTTATTATTCAAATTCAATCATATTCAATCATTCAAAAAATCACATCCCCGTTCTAAACACTGATTCACACTAAGGAGGGTAACCATGCTGGCGGTCCATAGAAGGAATGAAATATTGGATTTAATTCAGAAAAACCAGTTTATCTCTGTACGAAAATTATGTTCTATTTTATTTTACAGCGAAGCAACCATCCGCCGGGATTTAGAGCAGCTAGAGAAAGATGGTGCCATTATACGAATCCGTGGCGGAGCCATGATACGGGAAGGATTGAACATTGAACTTCCTCTCAATTTGCGGCAAGTAAACAATATCCGCCAAAAAAATGCAATTGCAGCCAAAGCAGCCGAACTTATCGAGGATAATGATGTCCTATTTTTTGACACCTCCAGCTCTGTCCTCAGCCTGCTTCATCACCTTGACAAATTCAAGAACATTACCGTTATCACGAACAGTCTCCAAACCGGATCTGCATTGACAGAGCTTAAGAACTGCAAGGTTTATTCCACTGGCGGAGCTAGTTTTTCCAAAGCCAGACAATCTTTAGTAGGAGTACATGCTAGGGATTACATTCGAAATTTTTATGCGGCCAAATTCTTCTTTTCCGCACGTTCTGTAAGCTTAAAATATGGTTTAACGGATTCCTATGAAGAGGAGGTAGAGATAAAACGTGAAATGATGAATCAATCGGACATGAAAATTCTTTTAGCTGATTCCAGTAAAATTAATCAGAAGTCCTTTTATCATGTTTGTGATTTGTCAGATATTGACATTATGATTACCGACCCTGGCTCAACTGTCACGACACCTGAGTGGTCTCAAAGTATAAAAAAGCTTGTTCTTTGCAGCCCCGTCATTTCCCCGGAACATCCTCCACAGAATGATATCAAATAAGTCATTTTAATAAATCTTTTGAACAAATTACTAAAATTCTGCTATAATAAACGGGAACGGGTTGATATGAATACGGTGCCGGTCAAAATCCCTAACGATATGGTGATGTCTGAGAAAGAAACAAGGAGGTTCCCATGGTCACACTTCACCTTGATGATACTGTCATCAAAAGCCTGAGCAACAATGAGCTGAATATCCTGAAATTCGTCTATGAGCACGGCGAGGATGTGCCGGACATGAGCATCCAGGCCCTGGCCTCCCAAGTATGCTATTCCTCCGCAACCATTCTGCGGTTTTGTAAAAAGCTGGGATATTCCGGCTTCGCGGAACTGAAGTACGCACTGAGGGCAGCGGCTAAGAAGGAGCCATCCCAGCCTGGCACCCATAGGGCCCGGGATTTTTCCACCTGGATGATGATGGACAGTCTGTGTTCTGATATTGAAGGGACTTCCAAGCTGATATCCGAGGACCAGCTTGGACGCACCTTCCGCTATTTTGACAGCAGCTGCCCCATCTATCTTTGGGCGCCCGGAGGAATCACCAGCATACTGAGCGACTATTTTGAGAAACTTCTGTTCTCCATCGGGCGCCAGAACGTATATAAGATTGAATCCGCCAAAATGGGGGAACACATATTAAGGAATGTCCATACTGAATCCCTGCTGATACTTATCAGCACCACCGGTAATTTCGGCCCAACCGTGCGCCTGGGCAAAATTGCCCGCATGAATGATATACCAATCCTATCCATTACCCCATACACCAGTAACGAGGTGGCGGGCCTGGCCACGGTCAGTTTCCGCTTTTTCACCGACCAGCGGGAGAACCGCGGCGCGGAGTTCACCTCAAGGCTCCCCGTATTTTATGTAATCAACAGCATCATACGCTGTTATCTGGGTTATAAACGGTCCGGAGAACAGCCCCAGGGAGGAAACCCATGATCCCCATATTTGAAAAAGCCCACCAGCTGGACCTTACAGGAACAGAGGAGGAAATCCTCCAATATTTTGAATCCAACCTGCCTGCTTCCATATACACCAGCCTCAATGACCTCAGCGCCAGCCTCTACACCTCCAATGCGACCATTGTCCGTTTCTGCCAGAAGCTGGGCCTGAAGGGTTATAATGAATTTAAATACCAGGTACGGGGCGAGTTAAAGCAGCTTCATATGACCCCGACTTCAGATGACCTGATGCATCATACCCTGGCCCTGTTCCGGGATAACCTGGAGCAGATTGACGTTGCAAAGCTGGAGGAGATTGCCGGCCTGCTCACCAGCGGGCGCCCCATCTATATATACGGCTCCAACCTGAGCTCACTGTCTGCCAAATATCTTCAGACAGTCCTCACCTCCCTGGATTACCCCTGTATCCTCATTGAGTGGCAACGGCTTCTCAACGGGCTTGCCTATGAACTCTGCAGCGACGCCGTGCTCTTCATCATCACGGCCCATGGGGATGCCAGACGTTACCTCTCCGTGTTCCAAAGGGCCAGGGACCGGGGAACCACCACGGTCCTGCTTACCTGCGAGGAGGACAGCCCCCTGATTCCATACAGCACCATTGCACTCTGCACAAACGACCAGAATGAAGAATACCGCCATGTTGATATCAATCCCCGCCTGGGCATACTCACCATCATCCAGCTGCTGATTGAACTGGCCGCACAGACCAGACAGGATTCCCGGATTGATTAGGACAGATACGTATATCCCCGGCATTTATATGAAATCAATTTTCCTTAACATATCGGTTATGTATCTTCCTTTTATCCATATCTGCTGGGAATAGGCATGTATGGTATCTGTCCCATCCGCTGCACGGCCTTTAAATACCCACGGTTTGGAATTGCTGTCCGTACCCGTACCTCTTACAAAAACAGATGACTGGGCCTGTTTGGGAAAATTCAATGCTGTCATGGGAACCCCGGTATCATTAATCCGCTGCGTACCGTCCTTCCGGTACACATAGCGTTCCACGACACCGTTGTTATTAATCTTATCAGTTATCTCGTTATATACATTCCTGATTGGCCCGTTTATCATTTCATCCTCAAAAACCAGCCTCTTGAATCCCTGGAATACATTGTCATTCAGAGGCGCCGCCGTGCATGGCTCCTCAAATAGGATGCACAGCATCTGATGATTGCTGAAATACTCATAATAACTTGTGTCTTCATAATCAAGTGAGGCATCTGTTATTTCATCCAGGTCCATGGTAAACAGTTTCATCTGCTCTGTTTCCATCCCCTTTCTCGTGACAGTAATGGTCTTTGCTATCAGCCCGATTTTTTCAAATAATTCTATGTTGCTGATTTTTTTGGATTTTCCGCCCAGCATATGCACGACAATTGTTTCCGTTATATGTTTGCATAACTTATGAATGTCCTTTACTTCTATGCCAAATATATGTATCAGCTCTTCCACGGTCCTGCCGCGATACTGTTCCGTCAGCGCGTGCAGCCTCCGGTCTAATTCACTGTATGAATTAAATTCCTCACTGAGCTTTTCTAATTTATGATTGTAGAAGTTCTGGAATAATGTGTTTACATAGGATTTCTTAAGCCGGAATCTGGGCGTCTGCCTGGGCTGCAGCTTAAATCTTGGGGCAATGTCAATGTAAAACAGGTCCTTCTTTATTTTCTGATGCAGCAGCGGATATAGATCATACCGGTCCTCCCGGTTTTCTATGCTGACCAGGTAATCATGGACCTGGGTCCAGTCATTTTCAAACTTTGCCAATTCATCCTTATCATCTGCAATATCAAGGAATTTATATCCCAAAACCGGAAACCTGTCATATTCAGCATAGGGAACCACCTTCTGTCCGCTTTTTCTGTCATAAACATAGAACACGAACAGCATATGTGCAATCTTATTATAAAAATGGGATTCCAGAAATTTCTCATGTTCGATTACCCCGATGCTGACGGCGGTCAGTGACATGGGCTCCTTTGCCGCGTACTTCTCCCCCTGCTTATTGGAAGGTTCTACCCCGGTAACCTTTAATTCCGTATCCTTATAACTGCCGTCCGCCTGTAAAATTGACAGGTCGGCTTCCTGTGTGGAATTCTGTTTCATGGACAATACGCTCTGTTCAATGACGCAGCCGGCAATTCCCTTGGCAGGCACCTGTGTATGGAATACATCCCTCACATCCACCTCGCCAAGTGTCTTTTCACCGTCAAATACCTGGAATCTCCGGATGATCTCTTCTCTTGTAAAATATTTATCATGATGTTTCATGGCATTCCTCCGTCTTATGATTTTCCATATATTTGAATTTTACCAGAAATACATCTATTTTACTATCACTAACCTGGGCCGCATAATAAAAAACAGGTCTTCTAACAAGTTCAAATCTTGATAGAAGACCTGCCGTATGGCCAAGCCAATGCTTCTTACACAGCCTAATATTTCAATACTTCCCTTACATGGGATGCAATCCCTTCGACCTTTGGTCCATAAATCACCTGGATATGCACGTCACTGGGACGGACAAATCCCATGGCTCCGGTCTTTTTTAATATCTCATCGCTTACCAGCGCCATATCCTTTAAATCAACCCGAAGCCTTGTAAGACAGTTATTCACCACCACGATATTCTCCCGTCCCCCAAGTCCTTCAATGATCCTGGATGCAAGGATGTGCTGTTTCTCATCAAGGCTGCTCCCCCGGGTTTCCTGTTCCGGTTCTTCGTCGGACACGTCAATGGACAGCTGTTTTCTGGTAAGATACCATTTAAATACATAATAATATGCCACTGAGAAAAACGGTCCTGTGATTAATACCCAATACCAGTGTGAGCCTGGCTGGAACACGCCCCATATAAGGAAATCAATGAGGCCGCCTCCCGTATTTCCGATGATGACGTTACATGCGGACATCAGCATGAAGGAAAGCCCGCCCATCAATGCATGGAACAGATACAGAGGAGGCGCGATAAACATAAAGGAGAATTCCAGCGGCTCGGTAATGCCGGATACAATACTGGCGGCAACGCCCGCAATCATCAGCGCCTTCACCTTGGCCTTTTTCTCTGGCGGGGATGTCCTGTAAATAGCCAGCGCCGCTGCCGGAAGACCGAACATCATCATGGGCATCTTGCCCTGTCCCAGGAACACGGTAAAAGGCTTAAGCTCCGAGATATCCACCTTATCAATAAACTGCAGGAAAATGTTCAGGCAGCCCTCCACCCCTTCATAGACACCGCCGATGGAAGTGGTACGGAAAATGCCGTTAAGCACATGGTGAAGCCCGGTGGGAATCAGCAGGCGCTCCAGGAAGCCATACCCGAATACCCCTGCCAGCCCGGTAGCAGATATCAGCCCGCCCATGCCGTCAATGGCCATGGATACAGGTGACCAGACAAAAGGCGCCGCCAGGCCCACGGCAGCCATTGCCAGAATGACCACAATGGCCACAAAACGTTTGCCCCCATAAAAGGAGACTGCCACAGGGAACGTGATTTTATGGTACTTATTGTGCAGAGCTGCAGTCACCACACCGGTGACAATACCTGCCACCGCGCCCATATCCAGCGTTTCCACCCCAAGGATCGTGGATATCTTCAGCGCCCCGAAGTCCATGAATCCTGAATGAATCATACAGGAAGAGGCCACTAAAAACGTATAATATCCGATAAAGCCTGCAAAGGCGGCTATCTCCTTTTCCTCCCTTGCCATCCCGAAGGAGATGGAGATGGCAAACAGGACCGGAATCAGTGTAAATACAACGCCTGCAACCTTATTTAACGTAGAGATGATGAAATACAGAAGCTCCTGCTGTAAAAACGGAGCCGCCGCCTGTACCTGTGCTTTCATCAGCGCGGAAGTCAGTCCCAAGACAATACCGCATGCTGCCAGGGCCGCAATGGGCATCAGCAGGCTGCGCCCCAGCGCCGAGAAAAAATCCATTACTTTATTCTTCCCCATAATCTTACTATCCTTTCCCTCCAAATTATCCTGCGGATTATCTTAACTCGGGCCACATCCCCCGGTTTGCTTCAATCAGCGCGTCCAGCACCTTCCTTGCCTTCTTGGCATCGTTGATCAGGCGGTTAAGGGTAAATGCCTCCAGCGCCTTCTGGTAGGAGTTCTCAAAATACGCGTCTACAATCAGCTTTTCACAGGATACCTGGTTCACCAGAAGTCCCAGGTTGAACTGCGGGATATTACCCACGCTCATGGGACGCGGGCCGTTGGCTCCCAGTTCGCACACAACCTCCACCATGGCGTCGTCCTGCATATTGGCAATGGCCCCGTTGTTCTCAACAATCAGGATGTGTCTGTCATTCTTATTGTAAGCAATGGCCTCGGCAACCTTGATCATCATCTCGGCATGGGCATCGGAAATAGCATCAAACCGGTCTCCCAGCTTACCTTCCCTGATTACCTCCTCACACTCTTTAAATACCCGCTTCTCCCTTCCTGCCATGACCTCATCCGCACGGGTGAAATCAGGATCCAGGTGGCTGGCCTTATATTCCGGGTACAGGTAATACTGGTCGTATGTGTTGGGCAGGAAATCCGGGAAATCCGCCATAAGGGTCTGCACCATCCCGTAGGTATCCAGCCAGGATTTGTCCCTCTGCTCGGCGTCCTGGGGAAGGAAACCGTTCCTGGCAACCATTTCCCTGATTTTAGGAAGCAGGTCCTCGCCTGTGCGGCTGTCATACATATGGGTAAACCATCCGTAGTGGTTCAGTCCGAAGTATACCGGGTCCAGGTCTTCCCAGCTGCAGTTTAAGAGACGGCTGCAGGAACGTACCACGTTCTCCGGCTGGTCGCAGATATTTAAAAGCCTCCTGTCCCCGGGGAATTCCCTGCGGAGCGCCTCCGCCACAATGGCTGCCGGATTGGAGTAATTGAGGATCCAGGCGTCCGGCGCATATCTGCGGATATCGTGCACTGCTTTAATCATGTCCACGCAGGATCTGAGTCCGTAGGCCATGCCGCCTGCCCCGCATGTCTCCTGTCCGATGATTCCCATGCTCAGCGGTATATGCTCGTCCTTGGCACGCATGGGAAGCCCGCCTGCGCGCATCTGCATGAACACAAAATCCATGCCCTCGTACGCTTCCCTGCAGTCGGTGGTATATGAAAAATCCAGCTCCGGGAACCGCTCCCTGAAAAGGATTTCCCCATATTTTCCAATGGGTTCCTGGCGCTCTGCATCAATATCGAACAGCACCAGCTTCTTCAAAGGAAATTCTTCCCTGAGCCTGACAAATGACTTCAGGAATCCAAGGGTAAAGGTACTTCCGCCTCCTACGATACATAAATTAAATGCTTTCATTTTCCTTCTCCTTTTTCAACTTTTATAGTTGTCTGTCTCTGATGCCCTTATGATACTTCATTCTGTTTTGGATGTAAATAGTTCCAGATTCATACGGATAGCATCCCTTATTTTAATATTTATGACTCATATAGTAATTTTTTTCACAAACCATATGGATACTGGAACAAACCAGCACAAAAGGCGGCCGCACCGATTGATAATCCGTGCGGCCGCCCTGATTTTACTTCGTGAATACAGTACGGTCAATATGTATGTCAGCGGATAAATAACTGGGTCCAGTAATTAACGCCAGATGCGTTCTGGTAATGTCCCACGCCGATTGAGGTATAGCTGCTGTTCAGGATATTGGCCCTGTGGCCGGAGCTGTTCATCCAGCCCTCCATCACCTTCTCCGGTGAATTCTGTCCATAAGCAATGTTCTCCCCTGCGCCCCTGAAGTTCACACCCGCTTCGGTCAGGGCAGAATTAAAGCTGCTGCCATCCGGTCTGGTGTGTGAAAAGGATCTCTCTATCTCCTTGGCTCTTACCTGGGCTGCGCTGGCAGCGCCTCTATCCACGGTAAGGGCCGGCAGTCCGGCCTTGGCCCTTTCTTCATTTACCAGTCTCACAACTTCATTGGCAAATGCGTCCTGGGAGCCGTCTGTCCCGGGCTGGTCCGGAAGCATACCGCCCGGCTGGTCCGGAAGCATATTATCCGGGAAATCCGGGATTGGGAAATCCGGGGCAGGCAGGCTGTTGTCCGGGATGTTGGAACCTGGAATATTGATGCCCGGAATATTGATTCCCGGAATATTAACACCTGGGAAGCCAGGCACCTCACAGTTGGAACCATTCATGCTGCCGCCGATGACAATCATCTTTCCTCCTGGGATGTTGTATGTACCGGTTGCTGCTAATGCGGTTACCGGAACCGCGCCCGCTGCCGCCATGGCTGTTGCTGCTGTTAAAAGGCAAACTGATAATTTCCTCATGGTATGTCCTCCTATTATTACATAAATATTACATTTCTGTTACAAAAATATAATACCACATAATCAATGGAAATTGTTTAGGAAACCAATGGTAAATCTGGAAATCCAGTTTCCAGTGCTCCATCACACAGTGCCAGCGCCTTCCTTGGAATGGATTTGAACATCATTTTCCGTTATCTGTGCCATGTATTTTCTTTGCTTTACCCGCTTTCTTCTTCGCTTTGGGTTCAGGCAGTTCCTCACAGGTTTGGATGACCAGCTTAGCAAGGAAATCCGCATCATCCAGATTCTCCACCAGATACATGCCCGGCTCCCCTCCATGAGGAGCTGCCGGTTCTGCGTCCGGTAAAAGCAGGCGGCCTGCATTGGTCATCTTCACATAAAACTGGTTGTCCTCCACGGTTCCAAAGAACTTGCCCCCGCACCAGAGACCGTATTCCCCAAATAATTTCTTATAGGTAATCACGCCCGCATCCGCCAGCTGGGATGCAACATATTGTACATATCCTAAACTTGAAGCCATAGCCATTCTCCTTATCTTTCACGTGCCGGGTTCTTAATACAGGAAACGCAATGATCCTGATTCTACTTCATCGACTTCAGCACCTCAATCATCTGCCTTAACCCCTCTGCGTTCTCTTCCGGTGTCCGGGTGGGGTCCTGCTGGTCAAACCGCGCACAGGGCAGGGAACCGCAGCGGCCGCAGTGGGGCAGTTCCTTTTCATTCACACAGCACTGGTATATGCTGCATACATCCTCCTCCTTATATTCCAGCCAGAAGGGCTTCCCATCTATCTTTGGACACCCTTGGCAGTCCACAGGATAATAGGGGCATTCATCACATATACATCCACAGCACGCCACTATCTTTTCCATAACCATACCCCCTTTTTTCCAATTATAACACCCGAAACATGACATCAGCATGTCATATTCATACATTTTATCCGCCTAAATAACTGAAGCCCCATCCTTTGGCTGATACAGTCCGCATATCCTGCCTGCTGTCTCTGCCAGTTCTTTTCTAAAGGCCTCCGGCTCCAGCAGTTCTATCTGGCTGCCAAGGCTGAGGACCCATCCCATCAGATTCTCCTTATCCGAATAACCTGCCTGGAACAGAATACGGCCGTCTTCCATTTCCTTCAGGCTTTCAATCCCAAACTCTTCGATAATACGCCATTTAACTGCCGGCTGGCAGATGGCTTTCACCTGGAATCTTACCGGAAACGGGCCTGTGGGTTCATTTTCATAAGCAGGCATATCACGTTTTGTAAAATGCTCCTGGCAGAGTTCCAGATCCGCCATACGGTTCAGTTTAAACATCCGGTAATCTTCCCTGAGACAGCAGTATCCCCATACGTACCAGGATGACCATTGAAATACCAGCGTATAAGGTTCAATGCATCGGGCAGACTCGCCGGACGGGGAAAAATAAGAGAACCGGGTCAGCCTGCATTCCTCAATGGCTTCCTGGAACAGATGGATTTTAGGCGCAAGGGTCTCTTTGTACCAGGAGGACAGATTAATCATAATGTGGCTGTCAACATGGATTAAATCATGGTTCCCCACAGCCAGCTTGTCCATCAGCTGTCTGTACTGTCCGGTAAAGGATACGCTGTCCAGACTGCGGAGACCTGCCAGGATGGACTGCATTTCCCGGGATGTAAGCAGGGTCTTATCCATCCTGTACCCTTCCATGATGGAAATGCCTCCGTTCACACCCCTGGTGGTCACAATGGGGATTCCTGCCTTGCATATATCCTCAATGTCGCGGTTGATGGTGCGCCGGGATACCTCAAATTTATCCGCAAGATAGGGCGCGGTCACCTTCTCTTTCTGGAGAAGGATGGATAAAATACCGATGAGACGGTCAATCTTCATATGGCTGAAACCTCCTTTGCAGCATCTGGCACGAACAAGAAACATTTGGCCTGAACCGCTTCCGGCCCAGGGCGTATTCTGCTTGCTGCTTCCATACCTTATCTTACTATCAATACTTTATTTGTTCAATTCCTTTTTGCCCTGGCAATCCCTCTGGCAGGAAATGGGATTTATGTAATGTTAACTTGACTTCATGCAGGAATGGGATTATAATCCAAGTAAGGTAAACATTACATATATGAAAGAAGGGAACCATGACGTGAAAAACAGAATTAAGGAATTACGGGAAAACAAAGGACTAACCCAGGAACATCTGGGAGAACTTGTGGGCGCATCCCGCCAGGCAATCAATGCCATAGAAACAGAAAAATTCGAACCATCCATATGGCTGGCCTATGACATTTCACAGATATTCGGCTGTTCTATTGAAGAAGTATTCCTATTTGAGGAAAGTACAAAAAAATCCAGGGCAGACAGCAGCAGGAGGGATAACAATGGCGCTAAGGCAGCTTCGGTATGAAGGCGACATATCATTAAAGAAAACATGCAAGGAAGTCCTCACGGTAGACGACAAAATACGGGAACTGCTGGATGACATGATGGACACCCTGCGGGCAACCGGGAACGGCGCTGCCCTGGCGGCGAATCAGGTCGGTATACTAAAGCGTCTGGTGGTTGTGGATTATGGGGATTGCCAATACAAGCTGGTCAATCCTAAAATCATCGGACAAAGCGGTGTACAGGAATGCATCGAAGGCTGCCTCAGCTTCCCCAATCGTTTTGGCATGACAATACGGCCGCAATCAGTAACCATACAGGCACTAAATGAAAACGGGGAAGAAATCATACTAACCGGTGAATGGGAAATGGCAAAATGCTTCTGTCACGAGATTGAACATCTGGACGGAGAATGTTTTCTTGATAAGGTCATTAAATTTATCGATTAAATGAACCGTCCGATTCTCCAGAAGCAGCAGAAAAGGGGTGGTCACAAAATGTAAAATCCCAACAAGATATGGTTTATGGCTTACAAACCATTACCGGCATCTTGTATGAGAAAATTATTTTGCAGCAACCCCTTTTTATGTTCCTATCTCTGGATTTATCTTCCCCGGTGCTTTTCTTTCTGCTTTTGCCGCCTGATTTCAAACTGGCGCTGTTTTTCTTCTTCCTTCTGCCTGCGGCTCTTTTCCTTGCGCATCACTTTATTTTCTTCCTTCTGCAGACTTAAGGCCTGCTGGGATTTTGTTCCGGTCCCATGTGCTTCCAGCTGTTTTTTTACATTCCTCTGCATGCGCTTGGGATTCATCTTCCCTTCCTTCTTTTCACCCGCGTCCACCGGCGGACTGAACCTCAGTTTATGCCAGTTCTTAAGAATGAACCCGTATACCTCATAATCCTTTGGTTCTGCCCCGAATGTGATTTTGCAGGCTTCCAGCTTTCCATCCTGGATGCGTTCATAGATACCAATCCAGAAAAGGCCGTCAAAAAATACTGTCAGTTTACTTTTTTGCACAAAAAACACTCCTCGCTTTCAACAGCAAAGAATGGACAACCGAGGAGGCAGGTTACTGACAGATTTGTGATACTGCGCCCGGACTACCGGCCGGGACTGTGTTTTTATCTTTGCGTTATTTAGTTTTATGGTATCATTTTACCTTATTGGCTTCTTATTTGCAAGTATTGACATGGTATATTTTCCAGCAACCAGCAGATACTAAACCCATCTATTTTAAACCACCAATCTAACAATACAGGAGACTTTAACTATGAACAAAAACATGCGTATCTGGATTATCGGAGTCTGCGTTGCACTGGTCATCATCATCGTAGCCGCGGCAGCGTCCATGAACAGGAACAGCGGCAGCCAGGAGCAGACCGGCACCACATCGGAAAGCGGGGTGACAGAGGATCCAAACGCCCCATCCTCATCCGTGTCCGGCGCGGACAACAGTTCCATGAACGGTTCAGGGGATACATCCATGGCTGACAGCCACATGGATCATTCCTCCCACGGCGGACAGGCCTCAGGCAATGGGGATAACCTGAGCCGTTACCTGACTGAGCAGGATTCCATCATGATGAATATGATGGAGGACATGATGATCCGGGAAAAGTCCGGCAGTGCTGATATTGACTTTCTAAAGGGAATGATTCCCCATCACGAGGCGGCCATCAAAATGTCGGAAAGTTATCTGAACTATGGCGGGGAAGTATCTGACCTTGAGACCCTGGCGCAGGATATCATCACGGCGCAGAAAAAAGAACTGACCGAGATGAATGACCTGGTTAAGAAGTATGAAAAAGAAGGAAAAAAGAATCAGGAAAATGAGGATGCTTACCTTGCAAAATACAGCGGGATGTTCTCCGATGACTCCATGTCCCATCATATTAATCCGTCCGGTGTGGACAACATTGACCAGGCATTTGCAGAGGGCATGATCATGCACCACCAGATGGCTGTGGATATGGCCAGGGATATCCTGGATTATTCAGAACAGGAAGAAGTAAAGAAACTGGCCCAGGATATCATTGATGTCCAGGAAAAAGAGATTGAACAGATGCAGAAGCTGATACAGAAATAATAGAAAAACCCGGAAATACGGTTTATCATCCGAACGCGGCCTTCCTGCCGGGAGGTGCATTCAATCCGTATTTCCGGAGTTTTTTTATCCCTATTCTTTGCCAGCCAGACGCGCCGCCGAAATCCGGTTCAGCACTGCCATCACAACGATTAAGGCAATCACCGCAAAGCCCAGGGCTGCCTCGCTGCCGGTCAATCCTGTTATGATATAAGCAATGAACGCTATGGTTCCATTGACAGCCGCATAGGGCAGCTGTGTCTTGATGTGCTCCACCAGGCCGCCCCCAGCGCCCGTGGAGGACAGTATGGTGGTGTCTGATATGGGTGAGCAGTGGTCGCCGAACAGCCCGCCGGACAGGACCGCCCCAACCGCAATGTAAAATGGTATTCCAAAAGCATGGGCCATCGGGATTGCAAGCGGCATCATGATGGCGAAGGTCCCCCAGGAACTGCCGGTTGAAAAGGATATGAACGCCCCGAACAGGAAAACGGCAGCCGGCACCAGGGATGCGGAAAAACTCATGTCCTGAAGGAATTTTACTATAAATTCGGCCGTCCCCAGCCCGCTAATCATCTTCCCCAGGGACCATGCCAGGATCAGGGTAATGGCCACGTCTGTCATCCCCTTCATCCCGCCAACATATACCTTGAATGTCTCATTAAAATCCATGACTTTAAGCAGACAGATTAACGCCATCAGGACAGCCGCCCCCAAGAAATATCCCATGGTCAGGGCCACGCGGAATGCGTTTCCATCCACCTTTGCAAACGGGAATCCCAGAGGCGCCAGGGTCCCGAACAAGGTTGCAAACACAACCACAATGGGAAGGATTACCATGATTGGCTTTGCATGCTTAAGGGAATACCCATTCTTTATCTCATGCACAATCTCCTCCTGCACCAGGTCAGCGGCCCTGTTTTCCTTCTCAGCCCGCATTTCCGCCTTTTTCATCTGAGAAAAATCCAGCTTCGTAAATGCCACCAACGGAATCATGATGATTGCAAGGATAGCATAAAACTGGAACGGTATAGCGCGGACAAAGGTCGTATAATCAGACTCCGCCACCCCAAGATTCTCAAACTCCGCCTGAATCAGCCCCATGATATAAACGCCCCATCCAATGAATGGAATCAGGATTGCCACAGGGGATGAGGTGGAATCCAGTACCCAGGCCAGTTTTTCCCTGGATATCTTCAGTTTGTCAAACAGCGGCCTAAACACCGGCCCCACCAGCAGGGGCGTTCCCAGGTCTGAGAAAAAGATAAGGATCCCGCTGGCCCATGCGCAGATCTGCGCCTTCAGCTTTGTGTTCACATACCGGTACACGCAAATGATTTTAATGGATGGGTGAGAAAATAGCAAGAAGTTATTTTCAAATTGCCTCCTTTATTATACAATAACCTTATATGACAGGGTGTATGCGGGGCTGGCATGACAACCCGCAAAAGGGAGGAGATATCATCACGAAAGTAAAACTCGATTACAAGGATGGCCTATCATATCTGATAGGGTCATATGAAAAAACCCCTGGTCACAGGGGGCAGTTTACTGCTTATGAAGATATCATCATATATTTTCCAGGTTCTAAAAAAAATGGTGATTACAGACTGGAAATAAAAGGCGCGAACGCTCCTTTGCATTCTGATATTTGCAGGATTCTGTATGATTACATTAAATCAAATCAATACTCTTACACTGTATTGGTACAATTCCTGGAAGACATATATTATAACGGCACTAAGACATGTTACGTGGATCCTGATTTGGAATACTTACAAAATCTCATATTCTGGATTACGCTGCAGGAAGAGATTAATTATCCTAGTACGAATCCCCGATATGCAGGCAGGAACCTTGCCTACTGCAGGTACGTTGAGGCCATCTACTGTACAAGGGAAAATGTTTCCTTTACAATCGGGACCGTGTGTGACAGATGTAATAACCACAAAGGTCCGCGGCCTGATTTATATGTACTGCCTGACTGTCCGTCCATTTATCACTATTAAATAGTATAGGCCGTCTATTTTAATCTGTCCCTGTCCGAAGAGATACGGAACATGCAGATGGCAGGAACACAGCCGGGAAAGGCGCGGCTCCTACGGAACATCAGAGCGCGCCGTCTGACTTTCATCAGCCCTGCTGTGTCTTTAGCCTGATTGCGTCTAAAAGCACTGCCACAAAGATAATCAGACCATTAATCATCTGCACATAGTAGCTGGATACCCCCAGTATCTGCAGTCCCACCTGGATAACGGTGAGGAGAAGGACGCCGCCCAGCACCCCCAGGACATTTCCCTGTCCGCCGCTGCAAGCCACGCCGCCGATTACAGTGGCTGCAATGTTGTTCATGTCATAGGAAGTGCCAAATGTGGAGGTGACAGCCCCCATATAGGCGGAAAGGAAAAACCCTGCGACGCCTGCCAGAAAACCCGAGATGGTAAAGGCAATGATTTTTATCCTGTCAACCTTGATGCCCGACACATAGGCCGCGTCCTCATTGCCGCCTACCGCGTACAGGCTGCGTCCATAGGGTGTCTTGTTCCATAAAATATATACAAACACAAAAACCGCAACCAGCGCAATGGGAAGTGTGGGTATGCCTGCAATGCTTCCCTGCCCGAACCATTTATAGGAATCCGGCATGTTGGTAATGGCACGCCCCTGGGTGATGACCAGGAATGCACCCAGCAAGGTCAGCTTCACGGCAAGGGTTTCCACCAGCGCAACTGCTTTCAGCTTTGCTATCAGCACTCCGTTTAAGGCGCCTATGCAGGCTCCAGTCAGGAAGATGACAAGTATGGCAATCACGGCAGGACAGCCTTTTTCAAGCAGCAGGAGTCCGCATGTTGCGGAAAATGACATCACGCCCAGCAGGGACAGGTCGATTAAGCCCAGCATGATTGCAAAAGCCTGGGCAAAGGAAAGGATTCCAAGTACCGTTGCCTGTGAGAGGACATTCCCTAAAATCGTAGGTTTGAAGAAGCTGGGTTCCAGGCCGCCCACAACGGCTACCGCCAGGACCAGCAGGATCCAAACGATATTATTCAGCAATTTTCTTTTTAATTTGAACCAATTTATATTCACTTTCATCCCTCCATGTCTCATACATTCACAAACAGCGGCATTTAACCCACAGAATCACGGATGTTGATTACATCCTCATGGCTCAGTCCAAGATTCCTTACATCCTTTTCTAACCTGCCGTTTTTAAAGAACAGTATCCGGTCAACGGTACGGATCAGTTCATCAAAATCATTGGTCAGGTACAGTACGGATGTATTGTCCTCTTCTGCTATCTTATTGATATTTTCAATAATCTCCTCACGGCTCTTAATATCAATCCCAATAGTGGGTTCATCCAGCATCAGAAGCTTCGGACCCGTGCTGACTGTCTTTGCCACAACTACTTTCTGCTGGTTTCCCCCGGAAAGGCTGCCCAGTTTATCATCTGTGGAGTTTGCCTTAACATGGAACAGTTCAAAATAATGCTCTGATATGGCCCTGGATTTTTCCATGTCCACAAATCCCAGCTTATTCTTAAGTGTGGTGTACAGGGATGGAAGGCTGATATTCTCACGGATGGACATAAGGCCCACGATTCCTTCCTTATGCCTGTCGTAGGAGACATAGGAAATCCCATTCTTCATGGCATCGGATGGGCTGTGGATTGACACTTTTCCACTGCCTCCTGTCCGGATTTCACCCTCTGTCATTTTATCCAGGCCAAAGAGGGTACGGCACAGTTCCCTTGCACCTGAGCCTGGAAATCCTACCAGACCAGTAATTTCACCACGGTATAGCTTTACGGACACATCCTTCAGTATATGGCCGGATATGTTCCTGCATTCCAGCAGCAGTTCCCTGCCGCTGTTATCCGGAAGCTTTTCCCGGTTTATCAGTTCCACTTCCCCGCCTGCTATCAGGCTTGCCAGACGCTCTTCATTGAGTCCGCCGCCCTCGGAACCGGAAAAAGAACGCCCGTCCCTTATGACCGTCACATCATCTGACAGTTCCACCACCTCCTGCAGATAATGGCTGATAAAAATAAACGCAGTCCCTTTGGCCTTTAATTCATTGACAAATACAAACAGTTCCTGACGCTCAACAGATGAGAGGGCGGTGGTGGGCTCGTCCAGGATAATCAGCTTTGCGCCGCCATGCATGGCCCTGATGATGTTTACTTTCCTCTGGTCCACACCATTTAAGTTGCGCACCTTTTCTTTTGGGTCCACATCCAGGCCGTATTTACGCAGTTCTTCCCCTGCATCAACAAATAATTTCTCCCAATCCACAAAGCCGCTTTTTTTCCTGGGCCATATGCCCATGAAGACATTTTCCCCCACAGTCAGTTCCGGAACAATACTGGCGTGCTGTGGTACTATCTTAACTCCCATATTCTGTCTTTCAAAGACAGAATATGGGGTGATATCATTACCCTCCAATGTAACAATGCCGCTGTTCTGTTTATAGATTCCGGCTATGATGTTGACAACCGTGGATTTTCCGGCTCCATTCCTTCCAAGCAGGGAATGTATGGTCCCCTTTTTTATGGTAAAGCTCACATCCTCCAGGGCCTTTGTTGCACCGAAGTTCTTGCTGACGTGTTCAACCTTCAGGAGTATTTCTTCCATGTTCCACCTGTCCTTTCCTATGGCTACCTGGTAAATGCCGCATGGGTTATTTCCCTTCTGCCTTCAGGGCAGCCACACCCCAATGGCCATCTTCATTTACATTGCTGCTGTCCAGGGCATAGGGAGGAACCTGAAGGATCGGACCGGTCTCTCCATCCATGAATTCAGCTGTCTTCCAATAGAAATCCTCATTGGTATAGGTTCCGGAAGTGGGGACCGGCTCACCCTTGAAAATATATTGTACCAGCATATCAACTGCCATTGGCCCATATGCATATGCATCTTCTACGATAATTGCATCGTAATACCCTTCCTGAAGGTACTTCACGGCGTCTGGCTCCCCATCTCCCGTAACAAATATCACATGATTTTCATCCCCCACCGGGTACCACATACCGGCAATCTGCATGGCTTCCGCACATCCCAGGCCAGGATCATCCGACGGGCAGTGCACTGCATCGATTTCCTTATCATATTTGGCAATGACATTGGTCAGGGCTTCCTGGGATTTGGAGCGCTCACCTTCTCCAGGCACTTCAATCTTCTCAATGTCCGGATACTTAGCCATCACTGCGTCAAAGCCGTCCTTACGGAGGCGCCAGCACTCGGAGCTCATGGCTCCATACACATTGACCACGCGGCCCTTAGGTGAACCGTATTTTGCTTCCAGGGCTTCTACAATCCGCTCTGCTGCCATTTCCCCGCATTTTAAGTTGTCAAACTTGATGGAGCAGTCCACCACTGCCGTGGAAGCAGGGTTATCCACCATGACCACCGGAATCCCCGCTGCCACCGCCGCATTGGCAGCGTCATTGAGGGCGTCCGAGTCAACGGTATTGGCAATAATCGCCTTCGGATGCTTGGAAATGAAATTCTGCATCTGGTCATTCTGAAGTGTGGAGTCGTTGTTGCAGTTAGCCACTTCCGGCTGATATCCGGCTGCGGTGATTGCTTCCTCCACCTTCTGCTGCAGCGCCACATGGAAATACTGGTTCATGGTTTTCTGGGTATAAACAATTAGTCCTGAATCTCCGGAAGCATTATCTGCAGCCGGGACCGAACCGGACTCAGAGCCGGCTTCTGAACCGGTCTGGGCCGTTGTCTGGGCGCTTTTAGACGTGGATGTATCTGCGCCTGCATTGGCAGCTGTCCCGCTTTTGCCACAGGCGGTTAAACTTGTAATTGTCATGATTGTCATTGCCATACATAATATTTTCCTCATAATTCCCCTTCTCCTTTATATTGGATTCCTTTGTGTCTGATTTCTTATCATTACAAAAAACGGTTTGTTCCCCAAACATTACATATCAATTTTTACAGCTGCATGTTACATCAGAAACAGGTGTATGCGCCGTCCACGCGGAAATCCGCGCCTGTTGTGTAAGAGCTCATATCACCTGCCAGGTATACGGCAATGGCCTGCAGCTCCTCCGGCTTCCCCATACGGTGGACCGGAATCAGTTCCTCCCACTTTCCAATTAACGGAACCAGCCCGGGGTCATTAAGCGTCATTTCCGTGGCCATATAGCCGGGGCTTATGGTGTTGACCCTTACATTCTTATCCGCCCACTCCACAGCCATGTTCCTGGACATTGCAATGACGCCTGCCTTGGATGCCGCGTAGGAACATTCCTTTTGCGGGATGTTGGTGATATGGGCGGACATGGAGGCCGTGTTAATGATAGAGCCGCCGCCCTGCCGGATCATTACCCTTCCGGCTGCCTGGGCGGTCAGGAATGTTCCGTTTAAATTGACCTGGATGACCCGGTCCCAGTCAGCCAGGTTGTCATCCTCCACCGGGACGCCATGACCGATTCCCGCGTTGCAGAATGCCACATCCAGCCTGCCGAATGCTTCCAGTATCCGGGCCATCATATCATCCACTTCCTGCGGTTTGGTGATGTCGGTCTTAACCGCAATTGCCTTGATGTGGTTTGCAGCTTCAATCTCCCGGGCAGTCTTCTCTGCCTCCTCCAGGTCCACATCCACAATGGCAACATCCGCTCCTGCCTCTGCCAGGGCAATGGCAATGCATTTTCCGATTCCGCGTGCGCCGCCTGTTACAAACGCCTTTTTTCCGTCCAGCCTCATTTTCTCAAGAATTCCCATGATTACTCCTCCTCGTCTTATCCATATATGATTTATTCCCCTACTACCTGTACCCGTACCTTACGTTCCCTGGCCCTTGTCTGGTCCATATCTGAAAAATATATACGCCCGAATTCTCCCAGCGTCATCTCCCCCTCAACTAACGGAATGTTCTCGGAACGGCCCAGCAGCACGGAACGCAGATGACCATCCGTGTTCAGGAGCCATTCTGACTTCTCATCCCTGAGTTCCATTGCATTCTTTGTGTGGATTGGTCCCGGATGTAGATACTGGCCTTCATTCTGGCAGGTGGGGAACAGTTTCTCCATGGCATTGACCATATCCTGCAATATCAATGGCGTATGCCAGTAGGTTACATCCTCCGAGTCCTCCTGAATGAATATACAGCAGCTTGTATGCTGTGAAAAGACATTCACCAGCCCGTTGCGTATGCCTGACTGTTTCACAATATCCTGTACCTTTTCCGTCACATCCTCAAAACTTACCCTCCTGTCTGTCTCAACAGGAATGATTTCATGATATACCGCCATCATCCTCCTCCTTATCGTCCTCAGTCCTGGCATGGGCGTGTCTGATGCCGGGCAATCCACGCAGCTGCTACGGAGGCAATCATTTTCTCCATCATTTCACATGGATTGTCTGCCTTCATGATCCCGCTGGTGGAGCCGGTTGCATCCGCTCCTGCTTTTATGACCTCATATACATCCTTTTCATCACTGATTCCTGCGCCGTGCAGTATCATCATTCCAGGCGCCACCCTGTGCACTGCCTGGTTAATCCTGGCTATCTCCTCCATGTCCCCGGGTCCTCTGGCGCCTTTTCCAATCAGTCCCGGGGCTTCTGCCAGTATCATATCAGGCCCCAGGGAAGCAGCTGCCGCTGCCTCCTGCGGCGTTCCCGCACACACCAGAGCAGCTAACCCCACTTCCCCCGCCCTTTCAACCGACCTGCGGATTTCATCCAGGGTTAAGGGCCTCTCCGCATGATTTAGCAGGACTCCCACCGCACCTGCCTCCTTAAGGGCTTCCGGCAGCACGGCCCCTATCCCCTTGCCAGGATAGACCGGGTCCATATGCTGGGCAAATACCTTGATGCGGCTGGTGGCTTCTGCTATGGGCCGGATATCCGTGTACTGGGCTGAAAAAATAATATCCACCTGGTATTTCCTGCTGGCCCGGTCCGCCGCCACGGCCAGTTCCAAGGCCTTCTTTCCATATATGTATGTCTTGGGACCTATTTCAAAAAATGGTTTCCTGATTCTGAAGCCTTCCATATTGTAAATCCTTCCCTTATCTTATACCTGCAGGTCCGACAATGTTTTTATACAATCAGCTTCCTTAGGAAATCAGCCGTTTCAGGCAATGTCACCGCCGGATTCCCGCAGGTGCTGCACTCCAGGTTCACAAACCCCTTGTACCCCACTTCCTTAAGCGCATCAAAGCAGGCCTTCCAGTCCGTCATCCCATATCCCGGAAGCAGTCGGTTGCTGTCGCCCAGATGGACATGTTTTATGTATTCCCCTGCATACAGGATACTTTCCCTGTAATCCGTCTCCTCAATGGACATATGGAAGAAATCCGCCAGGACACCGGCCTCCTTTAAGCCAAGGGACCCAACTATATCCCTGCAGTCCCTGATGCTGTTTAAATAGGGACTTTCGTAGCGGTTGATTCCTTCCAGGAGCATTTTCCCTTTTGTGCCTTTTAAAGGTTCCGCCAGTTCCCGGTACATCTCACAGAACTCCCGTTCTTCCTCCTTTCCCATCTTTGTATATGGATGAAAAAGTGGCAGCGGGGACTGTGGGCCATATTCGAATTCAAGCTCAGTCACAGCACCAATCTCACCGCTGATCCTGGCAGCCAGCTTATACATGTCCCTGCTCTTTTTCCTTATGTCAGGGTCCCTGTCCATCAGATGCCCATATATCCCATCTCCAAAAGCAAACTCACAGGGAACCACTCCTGTGCATTCCTCCAGGGATAAAAGCTCCTGGTACAATTCCTGGTTCCAATCCACATAATCCACAAAAACAGCAATCCCTTCATATCCCCACCGGCTCAGGTTCCTGGCCTTTTCCGTAAGGCTCTTTCCCGGAACCATGGTACTGGTACACGATAATCTCATGAATCTCCCTCCTAATTTACAACGTTGTAATTATTAATCAAAAAATTTTGGCTCATTGAGCCTCCGTTCAAATATTTCAAACGTTGTAATTATCATATAATTGCATGTCGTATTTGTCAATAGATTTTTGTTTTTTCTTTTTATTTTGTACATTATGCTTTATTTTCTACCATATTTTCGTGCAAATAGCAGAAGTATCCTTGATTATAATGGATTTACAACTGGTATATTTTCAAAAATTTTTAATATTCTATAAAACGACTATTGACAACGTTGTAATAAAAGTGTAAGCTGAAACCAATGAAATCATGTTACCATAACCATGTTACATAAATAACAAAGGAAAGGGGTGAATTTATGTATTGCAGCAGATGAATCTGCACAATACATTCATCTTATGGCCGATACCGCTTCTAATAAACCTGTTACAATTAAATCCATTGCCAAGGAACTGGGAATATCCTTCTCCACTGTCTCCAAGGCCCTTAACAACAATCCCCTGGTCAAGGAGGAAACCCGCAGACTGGTCCTGGACACAGCCAAGGAAATGGGCTACACCCCCAATTCCCTGGCCAAGGGCCTTCGGAGCAATTCCACCAAAACCATTGCCGTTATTTTCAATGATATTGAGAACCCTGCCCTGACTTATATTTTCCGCAATATCTCCATCGAAATGGCCAATCACGGATATACCACCATGATATTTGATTCCCAGTTCAGTGAGAAGCAGGAACTTGCCAATATTTTAACAGTCTTATCGCGGCAGCCGGACTTTGTCATATTGGAGCCAACCACCACCAACCCCAAGAACCTGAACCTGCTCTCAGGCATTACCCAGAAACTCATCCTCCAGGGCGCCCGCTATGAATCCGTAAACTGCCATCATGTGCATGTGGACTATGCTCAGGGAGGTTATATGGCTGCCTGCGAAATGCTCTCCAAAGGCCATCGGGACTGCCTGGTCATTACCACTCCCCTGACCATCCCCATCAGCAGCCAGTTTGTCATTGGAATCAAACGGGCGTTTGAGGAGTACGGGGTTCCCTTCCATGACAATATGATAAAGGACACCTGTAACTCCTCCATCATGGGCGGATTCCAAATCATGAATGAACTATGGGACCATGAACTGGGATGTTTCAGCGTGCCGTTCACAGGGGTCCTGACTTTTGATGATACACTGGCCCACGGAGTCTATAAGGCAGCGTCCCAGTTCGGCCTGCGGGTGCCTGAGGATATCAGCGTCATTGGATTCGATGATAATCCTCTGTCGGCATTTTCCATGCCTCCCCTCACCACCATCCATCTTCCCAGGGAAAAAATGGCAGAAAGCTGCATCAGCATATTAAATGCTGTCCTGCTTGAAAACAGGACCGATACCTGCGTGTTCTCCCTGGAACCGTACCTGGTTAAACGAAGCTCTGTATATAATCTTTATAAGAAGAAATAATGCGGGGGCTGGTCAGCGCCCCATCATCATGTTACAGGAGGATTTGGGTTATGAACATTATTTCCATTGATTTAGGCACCACCAACATTAAAGTCTCGGTCTATGACCAAAAGCTTCACCTGATTGCCACTCTTTCAGAAACCGTCCAGTATGACAGGAATGGGAACTTTGTGGAATTTGACAGCGACAGGTATTTTCATTCCATCGAAGATATGATACGCAAGGCTGCCGGCACAGGGAAGGATGCCAATGCAGAGGATGTTGTACAGATCATACTGACAGGACAGGCCGAGTCCCTGATTCTCCTGGGTCAGGACAGACAGCCCATCCATCCGGCCATCTCATGGATGGATATGCGTTCCGGCAAAGAGTGCGCCCAGCTGTCTGGGCATTTTCCAGCTGACCTGTGCTATCGTACCACCGGACAGCCGGAACTGATTCCCACCTGGCCCATTACCAAGATGCTGTGGATGCGGGAACACAAACCTGAAGTGTTTAGGAATACGGCCCATTACCTTCTTTTAAAAGATTATATCATATTCCGGCTTTGCGGCCGTATGGCCGGTGATTATTCCATTTACAGCTTTTCACATTATTTTGATATTATCCGGAAATGTTACTGGGAGGACATCTTAAGCTTCTGCGGCGTGAACCTGTCACAGCTTCCGGAGCTGCTGCCGCCCTGCAGCATTGCGGGAACGCTGCTTCCAGGACTGGCCCATGGCAATGCAGGCCTTACTTCTGACACAAAGATTAACGTAGGGACGCTGGACCATTTTGCCGGAATGATCGGAACCGGCAATATCCAGGAAGGGCTGGTCAGCGAGTCCGCAGGCACAGTGCTTTCCATTGCAGCCATGGTCCGTGAACCCCTCTTTGACGACAGCCGCCTGCCGCTGAACTGCGGTCCGTTTCCCGGAACTTACGTATTGCTGCCTGTATGCGAAAGCGGCGGCTTCAGTTTGGAATGGTATCGGAATACATTCCTGAAGGACGTATCATTTTCCCAGATAAACCAGATGATTGAGGCGCGTCCGGACAAGGTGCCCCCGGTATTCCTGCCATATCTTACCGGCGTCAATTCACCTGACTTTAATGAAAATGCTTCCGGCGTTTTCTTTGGGCTCCATGCATCCCATGACCAGTATGACCTTGCCCTGGCAATCATGGAAGGGGTTGCCTGCCTGTTAAAAAAGAACCTGGATTACATGATAAGGTCCGGAATCCCTGTCAGCAAAATCATATCCACTGGCGGAGGCGCCAAATCCCCGCTCTGGACCCAAATCAAGTCCGACATCACAGGGCAGGTAATCGAGGTACCGGAAAATGAAGAAGCCCCCTGTCTGGGAGCCGCCATTATCGGTGCTGTTTCGGAAGGTTTCTTTCCTTCTTATGAAGATGCGGTTAAGGAATGCGTTTCCATCAAAAAGAGATATGAACCTTCCAGCCATGAAAAATATGAGAAAACATATGAAGTATTTGAAAACGTGTATGATGCACTGGCCGGGGCTTACCGTATGGATGCGGTCAGGCGGGAGCCTGGCCCGAATCATTAAAGTAAAATCAATCCGTTCCGTAAACCACCCATATCCGTTTTCTGCTAGAGTGTGTTTGAAAATTGCTTTCCGCCAGATGTGCATCAGAGGCGTGTATGTGAATCTAATGTGGATAATAGGTACTGCTTACTGCATTACTTGCGCATAGATGTACTGGAGTGGATAAGGAATGCCGTATATGGGCGGTCGTAATGGTACCCCAGTTTTTCTGCCAGTGCGGCCGATTCCAGATTGTGCGCATCCCAGCTTGGATATATACCGCGGGCAAGGCATTCCAGAATCAGCCTGGCACCGCATGCATATGCCAGACCCATGCGCCGGTATTCCTCCCGGGTATCGATTTCTATCTCAATCCCCTCCTGATAGGCAGTATAGGAGGACGCGCCGGAAACCGGCTGTCCGTCCTTTAACGCCACGACTCCCAGCCCAAGCCTTTCATACATTCCATAATCCGGGTATTGGGAAACCAGGTCCCGGCTCCAGGCGTTTGATTTGCACATGTTATATAAATCCTCATCAATCATCCTGATGGTAAAACCAGGCGGAAGTGACAAAGCAGCCTGTCGGAGTTTTGACTGATTAAATACATCCGGCTCTTTTTTAATTGCATGGCGGGTTATCTTTTCTGCCTTGGTTCCGTAACACGATTCAATCAGACCGGACCAGATGTCATTTTGAGGTACCATTATGACTTCGTCATGGCAGCAATCCGGTCTGTACAGAACCAAATCACGGTTTGGGACTCCTGCCAAAAAGCAGAAATCCCCCAGAACAGCCATTGCTGACATGGGACGTTCCCCATTGTCCGCATAGATTTCCCCCATTATCCCCTGGAGGCAGGACCAGATTATGGTTTCATTCCAATGGTCAAAAAGCAGATTGGCTTTTTGCGGGATGTCCAATTTAATAATCATGACGCCACTTCACTCCTTCTTTTCACAGGCCCACTGCCTGCATTGTTCTAACTTAGGCGCCGGGTCAAATCCTTCTTCCACTCCCATGGTTGACAGCATTTCACAGGGGAACCCACCACATTCCCCGCAATGGTCCAAACCCTTGGATTCACAGCATGATTTGACGCCGCAGACGCCTCCCCAGAAAGGTGCATCCATATTGATACACCCCTTGCAGTTAACAGCCTGTTTCCTTCCGCATGAATCACAGCATACCCCACATCTTGACTGAAACATTGTTCATTCCTCTTTTCTCTTTGTATTTTTGCTTGGAAACTCCTCTTTGTGTATGTTTTTTCCTTACATAATAAGAGATGACACTTTTAGGCAAAAGTCCCGGACAGTACGGATTTTATATTAATATCATGAGGAGGCCGGCTCATACAGCAATGCGGCTATCTTCTCAAACCATTCCTGTGGAGGTCTCTGTTCCGGCAGATTATGATAATAGTAAAGCATTTTCCTGCCAGTTTCAGGGTCGTGGACATATCCCTTTTCCTGATAATTCAGATACGCTTTCTTTTGCCTGAGTTTTTCCTGGAACGTATTCCTATCCTTCATGAACTCAATCCAGGCCGTGCATTGGCAGGGATTATGGATATCCATGAAGCTGCAGTGGTCACTGAAAAATGATTCCAGGTTCATCCTGGCACGGTACAGCAGCCCCTTGACTGCTTTGGGTGTCAAATCAAGGATTTGTGCTGTCTCATTGATGGATATGCCAAACATATCAATCAATGAGAAAACCATCCTCTGGTTCAATGTCAGTTTCCGCGTCATGGCAAGGAAACAGCCGTCCCGCAGGTTAGCAACTTCCTCCGCCGCCTGGATTTCATCAATGGGCAGCGGCCTGGGGTCCACCAGGAATTCCCCATCATGTTCCAGCTCATCCATACTCTCTGCGTAACCCATGGCCCCGCGCTTTTCTTTTCTTAGCATCATACGGAATTCGTTGATGCAGATGGTACGGAGCCATGATTTAACGGCGTCTTCGTTCTTTACCTCAGAGATGTGGGCCCAGGCCTTGATGAAGGTTTCCTGGGCTAAATCCTCAGCTTTGTCCGGGTTGGCTGAGAGTTTGCGGGAAAGGTTGTAGATATAGGAGGCGTATCGGGTGATGATTGATTCGATGGTGAGGGGGGTATGGTTGTCCATTTATGGTTCCTTTCCACTTTGATGGAGGTTTTTTTGTTTTTTGGGGTATAAAGGGTGGACTGCGGTTGTTCTTTTCTACAATATATAACTTATTATGGGAAATGTCCATTCTTTTTCATTTGGGGCAGATGGGTGGGATGTGTAGGCTAAGTGAACCTGTTATTCCCTTTTTCCGGTTTCTAATCAGCCCCATTTAAGACTATTCCAATAAAGGGCATGAACAAAAACAGCTTATGATTTATTTGTATCGGGTCCCTGGTATTTGGACTACATCTGCCTTAATATGCAGACCTACATCTATTATAGCACAGGAGTTACTTTTATCTGAAGATACTCCATCCACCTGCAGATGACATGATACTCCTTATAATCCTTTTCATTGGTGACTGTTTTTCCGTCCATCTGGAATAAAAATATGAATGAGGCGCAGGATTAGGTATCGTTCCTCTCTTTCCTGGCAGTAACGCCCATATTCATAATATTTCATGGAGTAACATGGCCTACCCGAGAGAGCCGTTATTCAATGCCATACCGCCTTCCATAAACTACCATGTATAAAAAGTATCTTCACTTTTACCATGTACTATATGATTTCCGATAAAAATAGTTGGATTTTCTTTTTACATTAAACCAAAAATGAATTATTTATGAACGTGTTCAAATAAGATTGACAACGAATCATTTAAATGTATATAATATAAATGAACCTGTTCACAAAAGAAGAAGAAAGGGGGATTTAATGAGAAGGAAAGATGATACCATGCGTGATACGTTGTTGAATTCAGCGCGTGATATAGCAGACACAGAAGGTATTGACGCTGTGAATATCCGTTCCATTGCCAAAAGGGCTGGTATTGCAAGCGGAACAGTCTACAATTACTTCTCAAATAAAGACGAGATTCTTCTTGCCCTGACGGAAGAATATTGGAAACAAACATTGCTTGAAATGAAAACTAAGATTACCTCCGATTCTTTTTGTGGTCAACTGGAAGAAATATACTCTTTTCTTAAGGGACGAATAGAGCAATCCGCCGGAAAGCTCATGAATAGTCTTAGGAATGTGGAAACAGCAGGACAGATTCGCATGATATCCATGCAGACAGAATTAGAAACGGCTATCATTCAGAGTATGGAGCAGGATGCAGAGATTCGCAAGGATATTTGGGACGAAACATTTACAAAAGAAAAATTTGCACACTTTATTACGATGAACATAACAATGCTTTTAAAAGCACGGGTGCCTGACATTACCTTTTTTATCATTATTGTCAAGCGTACCATCTATTAAAAAGAAACCGTCCGCCCCTTTTGTTTGGAGTGCTTAGCAATATACCTTTCGCAATCATGGGAATTATCATTATTGTCATTTTTGCACAGGAAGCAAAAAAAGCAAAAGACCCTGTATTCCGGTTTATGCCTTTGGCGGTTACGCTCCTGTTCGGATTCTATCATCCGGTTGTCCTGTTCAGCGGGATTGCCCCGACCGTCGGCTTATTTATAATTCCGTAAACACTGGCCTATGTTTGGATTGTCTGGATGTGTTGGAAACTTTACAGACAATTTAAAATACAAAAGAAATGATTTAGAAGGGAGAACCTATAATGGTCAAACGATATGCAAATATGGCTGTGGTTTATGCAGTTATTGCCATGATATTCGGCGTGTTTTACAGGGAGTTTACAAAGTTCAATCACTTTACCGGACAGACAAATCTGTCTGTCATGCACACGCACTACTTTTTGTTGGGAATGTTCTTCTTTCTTATGCTGATGCTGGCTGAAAAAGTCTTTTCCTTTTCCGACCAGAAGACCGGTAAACTCCTGATTGCTTACCAGCTTGGTCTGAACATCACCGGCCTTGGTTTTCTTATGAGAGGATTGACGCAGGTGTGGGGAACAACGTTAAGTAAAGGATTGGACGCTTCTATTTCCGGGATTGCAGGAATTGGTCATACTTTCATGGGCATCTGTATTGTTCTTTTGTTGCTGAAGATTAAAAAGAGCGTAAATTAACAGGATGATACTATGAAAAAAATAATTCCCCATGTATCTGCTTTTGATTGCCGGGATTGTCTGGGTGTTCGCAGGCGGAAATATACTGCGGATTGGCATACCGGATTTCGCACAGAATTCGCAGTCTAACCTATTGTATCTGTTGGGGGCTGCCGGCATTTTCCTTATCTTTATGACACTGATTTTTATCGGCTTGTGCAAAAACACAACGCCCGTATCATGGCCATGAAGGATAAGAAAGTTCCATTTTATCAATTTTTTGTCCGTAAAAATTACTTGGTTATAATTTTATGATTACAGGCGGTCTGGTCCTGCGAAGTGTCCATCTTTTACCGGCAATCGCAATCGGTGTTTTATATTGTGGAATTGGCACCTCATAATAGGGAGCGGGAGTTTTGTTCCTTCAAAAATTTATGACAGCTTTAAAAAATCAATAATAAAGAAATCTGGCAGAAATATAGGGAACTGGGTTAGGTTCTAAATCAAAGGGTATTATTGATGCGGTTATAAACGCCACACACAAAGAGCCGGAAAGTCCGTGAACATCTACCAAAAACAGACACATTTCAGGAAAACGTACACTATCTGACTTTACTGTTTACCGTGCGAAATTAGCTGATAATTCATTCAAGGGCTGCTTCGTGGGCGGCGGCTAGAAATGAGGGCAGTTTTGATGGATATAAGGTGAAAAATAGATATATTTCTCTCTCCGGCGTGAGGATTTAGGCGGAAATTCCAAAGAATCACTTGAATTTAGAAAATGGATTGATTATAATAGAAGTGTAAAAGAAAGCACCCACTCCAAAAGTGGATGCTCCCAAAATGATTCGTTACATGTCCTTACGGACACCGCTCACTCTGTGGATCAGACAGGGTGAGCATTTTATTTACGCTTATTTCTCTTATCGAGAAAGGCGATAATCGCTACAATCAAGCTACCAAAGGACATTAGTAGAGCCAATATCCCTATGAAGATTGAAATAATCTCGTATGCTGTCATGGGCGCTACCTCCTTTCCTATGTATTCCGGCAAGCCGGTTCCTTAGGGTTGGGAGGTTGCCACTCCTGTCGTGAGTGCTTTCCTAATACCCATTTTAGCACAAGAACATATGTTTTTCAAATTTGTTTTTATCTTCTGTGAGATTTGTTATGTTTTATATCATGCAACATAAGACGCTTGTAAATACGTTATTTCCGGGTGTTTTTCTTTTTAATTTTTCTTCCTGTTTTGCTCTTTCTTCTTTTGAAAAGCAGAGAAAACAAAGGGAAAACGGCAGATGGAACTGGGAGTGAAAAACCGGAAAATAAAAAGCAGAAGTACCGGGATTGTTAAGTCCTGATACTTCTGCTTATGTTTTACTTTGTTCTATTTTCGACCGGATAAAAGGGTGAGAACCGGTGGGAAGTTAACAACTATTCAAACTCGGGTGCGGATAGGATAATCTAGGTGCTTTTCAGTACACATTTGTATCGTTTTGTGTTCATATTCTCTAAATTTTATCTAATATTTTTCTTACATCAAATTATTAGAGCCAAAATAGAGCCATGAAACACTATTCTTTCTGCTTTAATTTTTCCAATATTGATAGCACATCCGGTTGTGTAGGCATAAACTTCACACCACGCTTTAACATTCCCAACACTTTTCTTGCTTTTTGTTCGATTACCTTTGCCGTATGCTCACTAGTCAGCATCAAATGATTTCCGGCAATCGTATACTCACGTTCTATGTATTCCTCTGTAATCAGGAACATATCTTGTATTAAAAATACACTTTCTCTACTATCGTCCAGTTTCACAATATGTAGAATATCGCAAGGCTTCCCTGATTGTTCTTTCTTCTCTATTATTTTCCGAAACTTATCTATTCTGCTAGAAAGCGGTATCATCCAATAAATTCCCGTAGCAGTATCCTCAAAACAATAATAATGCGGTCTATTACCTGCCTTATTCCCCTTAAGGTATGGATCAGGCATATCTTCAAAAAATCTCTCCTTTATGATATAAAACCCCGTTTTCTTCATTTGTTCCATCCTCTCTGCCGAAATATGGAAAAAGTCCCTCGCCTTTCGGCGAAGGACTAAACTTTCAACCCAACCATTTATATACCGCATATCGGTCAGCGGTAAACTCTCAACCCGACCATTTATATACCACATATCGGTCAGTGGTAAACTTTCTTTGTACCAATATATTAACAAGTACAAAGCGGAAAGTCAATAGAACTATCCATTAAAATTATATGCTGTTTGCACAAAATTATTCCAGTTCGCAAAATACTTTTTCATTCTAACTAATTTTGTATGGGCGTTTTAGTTTTATTTGATTCCGATTAGCTTGGTTTGTCCATAATGCATAGGTTATCCGAGCTTGTGTTATCAATTTGTTATCACGAAAATGTTATCAAGCGTATTTTCGCACTACCTATTACTCTTTTGTATCCTAAAATTCACACCTGACATTCTCAATGTGATTTCCACATCAAAAATAATATTCAGATTATTTCTCCCATAAATCCTTTACGGTTTCAGCCTCAAAATCAATCCAATTATGTTTCCAAAGCTGATAGTAGGGTATATCGTTAGAAGCTGGAGACGGGCTACATCTATCAATTTGTACGATTGATGGAAGAACAACTGCATCTCCAATTAATAGACACTCACCAGCCCTTAAAGATGGCATTTTATCAACAAGTCCCCCTAAAGTATCTGGCAATAAACGTTTCACATAATTTTGGTCATTAGGGTTAGTCAGTCTAAGTGCCAAAAAGTTATTACACTGTGAAAATATTGTCTCAGATATTTCAGAAGGGCGCTGACTAGCCAATAACAACGATACGCCATACTTTCTTCCTTCTTTTGCAATTCTCTCAATGGATTCCTTTGAAGCTCTGTATTTAGCCATATCACTATTTGGCACATACTTATGTGCCTCTTCATAGACTAATAATAGCGGTATATTATTTGTTTCCTCTTTTTGCTCACGCACTTTTTTATAATAGTATCCAAATTCAAATAGAATGCGTGAAATTAACGAAACAGTAATACTCAAAACTTCAAATGGTATCCCACTTAAATCCAATACCGTAATATTGGACTTGTCCTCTGCATAACCAATTAATTGCTTTAAAGTTTCTTCCAGCGTAGTATGCTTAGACGCATCGCCTAAAAGAAAATCCATTCGCTTATCGCTCAGCTTATTTTCCAATCTACTTACAAAATTTGATAATTGTCCAAACAGCGGACCTTGTTTTAAGCCGTTTTTACCTGGAACCATTTCTTCGTTTTTTTCTTTTGCAAACTTCAAAACCTCATCCATATCAAAATATAATGGTGAATCAAAATGAATTCTATTTTTCAATTCTTCTCCACCTGAAAAATGTACTTTCCTACTTGCAATAACCGCCTCTTTAAAGACATTTCTCTGGTTATGATCGTTAGCTTCCGTATCAATAAACAATTCCTGTAGTTCATCACTATTTAATAGCCAATACGGAAGGACTAAACTATTAATATCTATATAATTAGCATTTGGAAATGCAGCCTTATACTCAGAATGAATATCAAAAATCACAATATGAGAATTATTAAGTCCGCTATATTCACCATCCTTAGCCTCAATCGCACTTTGCAATATCTTTGCTACTGTGTGAGATTTTCCTGACCCTGTAGACCCAACTATCGCTATATGTTTATTAAAAAATCTATCTCCATCAACAGGAACTGTAATATCCTGATTTGTTGATAATGTTCCGAACGAAAACTTTTGTTCTTCTCTAAGTGATTCAACATAGATTTTTCTAATATCATCAGTCGTAGCCGGCTCGACTTTCTTCGGAGGAATAGCTATTGTATCTCCACCACGTTCAAATTTTCCATCTTTTAACAGCCCCAAAGGATTAGCTTCCAATACATATTTTCTTGTTGCTTCTCCATTACTATCTACCCCAACCTCTATTGTAAAGTTTTCAATCATTGCCATCAATACAGCGTTATCATTGTCACAAATTCTAAGATATGATCCTACTTTCAGCTTTTCTTCGGCCAACTGAAAGTCCTCTAGGTCATCAACTAAAATCTTAACTTTATTGGGATGCACCGAAACCACTTCGGCATTAATCTTTGTATCATCCATATATGTATCTCCTTATATCATTTTAAGTATACTTTCCGTTGTAGGAATCTGAATATTATATAATGCACTTTTATTTGTCTCAAAGAATGGCTCTGACAAGTAAAATTGATAAATCTCTTTTTTTCTCTTTTGAACTTCCAATGCCTCTTCTATCTGAGAGAGTTCATTAACAATTTTTACATGTATTTCATTCCTGTAGTCAGGTGTTTTAATTAAAGATTCCGGATTAAATTCTGCACCTAGATAATCATATCCATCACACAAGACAATCCCTTGCATCGATAATCTTTTTTTGATAGCTATCAATCTATCGAAGTCTATCCCATGCAAAAGGACATACGGGCAAAATGGTTTGGGCGTATTTTTTGATAACTTACTCCAATTTTTGGATATTTTACTAATAAGCCTAACCACATCCACATCATCAATTAACCCATCACATTCAATAAGAAAATATCTATCTGAAGGAGCTATATTGATTTTTGTGAAATATTCGCTCTTTATTCTATTGCAGAACTCATTCAAACCACGAAATTGTAAATACCAGTTATCAAACAGCATTTTCTTATTGTCAATGCGGCTAACAAACTCTCTTTTTCTTATTTTCCTATTATCCTCGTTTGATGAAGTTGCTAATTCCTTTATTACTCTCAATGCATTATTGTAATAATAAAGCTCTGACTCAACTTTACTGCAAGAGAACAATATGCTAATTCCATCAATAACACTCTTTTCTAAAGTCTCATACTTTTGTGCTTGGACATCTATTTCAAGCCTTGAAATAAAATCTTCAATCTGTTTATCTGTAGCATGCAATTCATCATGAAGAACGTGCCTTTTCTTTTTCTCCGAATAAGTGAAAAACTTCTGTTTTACAAAATCAACAGTCAATGGCAATACTAACTTTGATTGTCCCGATTCATATGTACCATACAGCTTATATGAAATATAGCTATTCTTAGTGGTGCGTTCCATATAATCTTCAAACATGAGACGTACTGGTTTAGCAATCACTGAATGGTTATACTCCGTCTTAGAATAGTACTTACATTGAATTGCAACTTTTTCATCTCCAGAGGCAACATCAACATCTTCAATACCTTCAATTGTGATTTCGCTATCATCATTTCTGTCTAAGATACACAAAATAGAATAGTTAAACTGATAATAGTATCCTTTTATTGTATCAACAGCATCCCTAGTATTAGCCATACGTCTCACCATCCTTTTATCTACATATTTCAGATGCATATCATAATTTACTGTTTCTTGTTTTCTTTTTAGCTTCCTTCTCAAGCGATTTGATGCTTCCAAGATAAGCTTCTTCTACTGGTGCAATCGTAATCTCCTGATACTTTCTGTATTCTTCTGTCGCTTTCGTAATCGCCTGCTTATGGCTCACTTTACCAGAACCCACAAGAAGCTGACGATTTCCGGATGAAAGAATGGAATCCAACTGTTCAACATAGTCATTCATGTACATTGGCTTATGCTCAATCGCATTGATTTCAGCCAAATCAAAATAACCGGAAACAAGGTTGTTCAGAACTTTAAGTTCTGCTTCCGAGAGATAATTCTTTGCAATACTGATATCCTTCAATGCCGGTAGCTCCCCTGCAAAAGAGGTAAGCCCCATGAATGGCTTTTCTGCATCAGCTCTCTCGTAGATAACTTCTGCTGCTGTATGTCCATGAGCAGCAAAATGCAGCTTGTTCTGAACGATTTTGAAGAACCGGATAGAATCTTCACTATTAGGATTGTAATCTACACTGGTAGCATACAAATCAAGCACCTGGCGATAAAGGACTTTCTCTGACGAACGAATATCCCTGATGCGGTCAAGTAATTCTTTCCAGTAACTACCTCCGCCATTTCCTTTGAGGCGTTCATCATCCATGGTAAAGCCCTTTATCATGTATTCTTTTAATCGCTCTGTTGCCCACTTTCTAAATTTTGTAGCTACAGATGATTTGATTCTATATCCAAGGGAAATTATCATATCAAGGTTATAAAATGGCAGTTCTCTTGCTACCTGTCTATTTCCCTCTAATCGAACCTGTCGGAATTTCCGACAGGTTGATTCTTCATCCAATTCTTCCTCATCGTAAATGTTCTTAATATGCTCTACAACATTTGTACGAGAGGACTGGAACAATTCTGCCATCTGCTGTTGCGTAAGCCAAACCGTTTCATCTTCCATTCGCACATCAATATGCGTCAGTCCATCATCTGTTTGATAAATAATCACTTCGCCTTTATTATCTGTTGAATCCATTGCTACCTCCTATTGATGTGTGTGAAACTTAATTAATCGGCAGTCCATCTAGCCTCGAAATCTTCCGCACTGAGCTTCAAATTCTTATTCAAGTTATCCAAAATATCCTTTCCACCTGGCACCATCTTGAAAGTAGCCAGTTGGTTTCTAATAGCATTTCTGATATCTTTCAATGAACCTTTAGCCTTAATCCAGTTCTGTGGACTAAAAATTCTATTATTATCCGTTGCCTCTGTAGAAGCATTTTCAAATGCCATATTAAGGCAGCTTCCTGCCATATCAACAACAGTGTCTTCTATTCCGTTATCCTTCAAAAGCTTAAGGACTTTTGCTGGATCAGGCACGCCTTCAGCCATCTTGTTAACTTCACTTACAATAGCTGAAATAGCATACAAATGATGATGTGGTGCGTAGGACTTCATAGCTAAGAGTGATTCGTTCAATCCCATAGGATTATCACTTGTCCATTTCTGAATGACAGCTTTGTATAGCTCATTTAATGCCTGCATCTTCTCTGGTGCATAGTCTTTATAGAACAATTGATTGAAATACTTATCAAATATTTTCGTCTCACTATAAGAGATTGTAGGTCTTTGAGAATGCCACGCAATTAACTGTTTGCCCAAATCAGTCAAGTTGACTATGTGATTCGTATTATATTTTGCTGGATCAGCAGTTTCTCCTCGTTTGGTTACGAAATATCCGTCCGTATAGCACTGCTCATACGCTTTCTTCATCAGCAATACTGCTTTATCATTGCTTCTCAAGTCTCTTGCTTTTACTGCGCTTTGAGAGTTTGTGCAGTTACTGATTCTATCTGCATTTTCAGAATCTGAAATCTCATAGAAACGGAACATAATGTATCCATCGTTATTATTTCTCACAGATTCGCTACAGCTATAAATTGTACTTAATGACTGGCATCCATTTACAACATTCAATTCTTTGACGCTTAGGATATCCTTGTCGATATTTATTTTGGAACATATTGCTGTTATACCATTATGTAGGAAAAAGAAATCCTTTGCATCGTTCTTTAATGTTTTAGCAATGCCCTTATTAACCTTGTTGCTTGTTCCAAGTGATTGGCGCACATTTTTTCTAAATAGGCTTCCGTCTTTTATGCCTGGAATCTTGATACATTCTTTTAATGGCAAAGCAACAATTACCGCTTTTGTTCCGCTCAAATCCAGTTCCATATATTTCCCATTTTCCACCTTGAATTCATGGTTAATATAAGGACGATTCCGATTGATTGCTTCATCATACTTAAACTTTAGCGAGTCATTATCAACCAGCACAAGGTTTGCACTCAGGTTATCGCTCTCTGCCAATTCTTTCTGAAATGCTGCCAAGTCTTTTTTCGCATCTTCAGTCAGTTCTGATGTCGTAATCAATTCAAAACAGATTTCATAATCATCTTCCATCGCTGCAGCCAGTTCATTTATCTTAACCTTCAGCTTTTCATTTGCTGCATCTTGCAATTTCTGCAAATCTTTTATCTGTACCCATGAAGAAAGCACCTCTCTCAATGGTTCCGCATTAACGGTATCCCCAGAATAAAATTTTCCCTGGATAATGTAGATCATCGAAGATTGATTATCGATGTATACTGCATCAATCTGTTTATCTCCGGCCCCATCTGTAATGCAGTCCTTCGCCTCAATCGTATCCAAATTATGAATATTTCTGAGATACCAAGCAACAAATCTCTGTCCATCATTCGGATAGTTCTGAACATAATAATCTTTCTTGATGTCTTCTAATATTTTTTGATACATACTAATGCTCCCTTCATGTTGCACAATCACTGATAGTCAAAGACCATACAACTTTTATTATTTATCTTTTCCGTATGAAGTTGGGTCTTCCGCCACCATCGCAAGTGTCGGCTTAATATCATCATACCGAACAATCTTTTTCTTCAATTTTTGATAAAGCACTTCTCCAATAGTAGACATTACTTGCTTCATCATGTCTGGGTCAGAGAACATTTTTACAAAGAAATCATCGTTCTGCTCATATCTGCTTGCAGCCATTTCTGGGAAATCTTTTTCGAACAACAGCATGAAAGTTTTGAAGTCATTATTCTTTGCATAGCTCTTCCATTTTTCTTGCGTTGCATAATCATTCTCAATCTGCAACAGCACTTTATCCATCTCAGTGAAGTTGGTTCCATACTTCTCGTTAATCTTGTCAATGATGATTGTCAGTGGGTCTTTCTTCTTTTCTTTTCTGCCAGACTCTCCGGTAATAGGTCTGAACCCTTCATCAGTAGGATTTAATTCAATACCGCCTTCAAAATCTTTTTCCAGTCGATAGTATTCAAGAAGTACTTTGTCATCCACATCAATGCTTACGCCTTGTCCTTTAGGCAACTGCATATATAGGAATTTAGCGTAGACACTAAACTTATGAATGTCCTTATCAAATAGCCTGCACACCTGCGTTATGAAAGCATATATTCTGTTGAAACGAGCAAGTGTTGATTTAAACAAATCTTTTCGTTCATCTTCCAATGCATTGAAACGGTCAATTGCAGGCTGTATCTGGCTCTGTAGCTTTCCTAAATCGCCTGCATTCTGATTATTGTTTGAGAAGAATACATCGGCAAACTTTGAGATTTCCATTTCTTGATACACATGAAATTCATCAAGTGTATTCTTCAAATCGTATACCACATTTGGATTAGTCTCTTGCTCCAGAACTGTTTCTTCATAGTATGGCTCAAAAGATTTCTGTATATCTTCTGCTGAATTAACAAAGTCGAGAACAAACGTATCCTGCTTTCCACGCATGGTGCGGTTTAATCTGGAAAGCGTCTGTACTGCCTTAACACCAGATAACTTCTTATCCACAAACATTGTATGAAGCAAAGGTTCATCAAAGCCAGTCTGATATTTTTCTGCAACAATCAGCATACCGAATTCATCTGTATGGAACGCTTCCGGCAATGCTTTCTCTTTAATGGTCTCTCCATTCTTATTCTTGTTCATCTTCTCTTCCGTGAAGGTCTCTCCACCATCTTCTATCTCGCCAGAAAAGGCAACAAGTACATCAAGATCAGAATATCCTTTATCGGCTATTTGTCTCTTAAATTCTTGCAAATACCTTACTGCGTGTAAACGAGAAGGGGTAACAATCATTGCTTTTGCTCTGCCACCAATCTTGTGCTTGGTGACATTCATGAACTGTTCCAACATAACTGTTGTCTTCTGTGAAATATTATGTGGATGCAGCGTTTCAAAATTGCGAATTGCATTTACTCCTGCAACGGTATCAAGTTCCGGATCATCAGGAATAGACTTCACAATTTTGTAGTACATCTTGTATGTCATGTAGTTTTTCAAAACATCGAGAATGAAACCTTCCTCGATTGCCTGGCGCATAGAATACACATGGAATGGGTGGTACTTACCATCCTTATCCCGATTGCCAAACATATTCAAAGTCTTGTCCTTTGGTGTGGCAGTAAACGCAAAGAAAGACATATTCTCATGAGAACCTTGTGATGCTAATTCATCAAGCAATTTATCCTCATCGTCTTTGCGTTTACTCTCATCTTCGTATTCCATATCAGCATATTCTTCGAGAATCTTCTCAGTATCTGCCAATGCTCTTTTCAGCTTCTTAGCAGCATCACCAGTTTGGGAAGAATGTGCCTCATCTATAATAATTGCAAATCGCTTATTGCCAGAGTTCACTTCTTTATAAATAACTGGGAACTTCTGCAATGTGGTTATAATAATCGGAACACCATCGTTGATTGCTTCTTTCAACTGCTGTGCGTTCTTGTCTATCTTCTTTACAACACCTTCTACATGGTCTAACTGATAAACCGTATTTTGAAGCTGACTGTCCAAAACTCGTCGGTCTGTAACGATAATAGCGGATTGAAATATTTTCTCGTCATTATCATCATGTAGACCAGATAGTCTATATGCTAACCACGCAATGGAGTTGGACTTACCAGAACCGGCACTGTGTTGTACCAGATAATTCTTGCCAGCTCCGTTGTCCTTAACATCTGACAGTATTTTTATGACAACATCAAGCTGATGGTAACGAGGGAATATCATGCGTTCAGACTTGATTTCGCCTGTTTTCTCGTTCTTTTCAACTTGCAAGTGCAGATACTTATGAATGATTTCAAGTAATCTCTCCTTGCAGAGAACAGATTTCCACAGGTAATCCGTATCGTATCCATCTTCATTAATTGGATTGCCCTGTCCGCCAACATTTCCAGCACCATTACTACCTTGGTTAAATGGTAGGAAGTAGGTTCTATCTCCTTCAAGCTTTGTTGTCATATAAACACGAGATAGGTCAACAGCAAAATGTACCAGGACACGCTCTTTGAAGGCAAATATAGCGTCTTTTCCAGCTCTATCGAACTTATACTGTGCAATCGCATTTGCTGTATTCTGTCCGGTAAATTGACACTTTAATTCCATTGAAACAACCGGAATACCATTGATAAAAAGCACGATATCTATACTGTTCTCATTGCTCAATGAATAATGCAACTGTCTGGTGCAATGCAGAACATTTGCTTCATACTGTGTAACTGTAGTTGGATTGATACCAGTTTCCGGCTTCCAGAAAACTGCCTTGAACTTGATACCTCTATCTGTAAATCCCTGACGAAGTACACGAAGCAAGCCAATCATTTTCACTTCTCTGCAAAAGCGATCAATGATGGTCTTCTCACTGTCAGTGCCGTATATCTTTACATAGCGTTCCCATGCTTTTGGCTGGCTCTCTTTGATAAAGGACAGGAGTGTTTCTGTGTCCAGTGCCAGCTTTCTATCGAACTGCTGAGGATTGCCTTTTTCATATCCACCCTGGGTAATCAGATATTCTTCAATATCCTGTTCAAAGCGTTTTTCTTTCACATCAAAATCTGACATTAGCAATTCACCTCCGTAATTATTTTTCGTATTTCCCCATAATAACAGTCTTTTGGTTCAGGAAATTCAGTGATGATGAATCCAAACTTTTCATAAAAGTGGTACAATCTTCCCTTATGGTCAGCATCTACCAAGGATAGATTTCCATGAATTAATGTATAGCCGTTCTCTTTGGTATACTCAATTAGTTTTTTCATCATCAAAGAGCCGTAACCTTTATTGTAATTACGATTTTGTGTATGAATGATATCCCCAATCAAAATTGAACGATCTGATTCAATAACACATTGCATTTTAGAAACCATCTTATGCTTCACAAAGCATTGAATCATTAGCAGGCAGTCTGATTTAGACATCTCAATTTGTGGCGGTTGTGACTTGAAAAAGAGCATAAATCACACCTCTTTCTTCCCAGTAACAACTTCATAGATGAGAGATTTTTTATATTCTTGAAGTCTTTCAATTATTTTCTGTTTCTTGACTATATTCTCATCAAGCAATTTACATTTTGAATTCAAATAGTTTACAATGTCCAGCTGCTCGCTTTGACTTGGATATGGAATAATAAAGTTGTTCAATGTCCGTAATGAAACATTTGCTATTGTTGAACCAAGCAGACTTAAATCCATTATTAGTTTTGCTACATTGCTTTGTAAATAGTAACGCAAATATTCCTTGTTTTCAGATTGGTTGAAGGTAATATATCCAGCACTTTTTCCCAACAATACTTTTTCCCCTTGGTAGAATGATGTTTTTCCATAAGTAGCTCCGTTGAGGGTTATAAATACTGTATTTTCCGTTAGCAATGGCAATTTGTAATTAGACAATTCTTCATCACTAACCGTATTGGTGCCATCTTTAAATACCAAAAACTTCTCACCAATATGACATACTTGTTTGTGAAGAGTTCAGTTGCCTTGAATTTCACACGGACAGGGACACGATCAACTGGATTCTGAAAATTGAATACAGGAGGTCGTCACATGGAAAAACTACCCAAAAGAATCACGGAGAACGGCATAGATTATGTTCTCGCCGGTGACTACTATATCCCCGCTTTACGGCTGACGGAGGAATCCCGCCCTATCGGGCGCTGGGGACGGCTGCACAAAGCCTATCTGGAAGAAGCCCGCCCCGCCCTCTATTTAAGCCTTTTGCTTTCGGGAAATCTTTGGACGTATCTTGCTGACCTGAACGAACAGGCGCAGGAACGCTTGGAGCTAATTATCATACAGATGAAAGCTGCGGAGGGCGTGACGGAAGCATTAAAAGCCAGTGACCAGCTTGCATGGGTGCAGCACATGAACAGCATACGGAACCGGGCGGAGGAAATTATCTTATCGGAACTTGTGTACGGAAAGGAGCCGCTATGAAATACCGCATTGAGCGCATGGAAGGTCAGCATTGCCACTTTGTAAACGGCAGGACGGAGCTTCTCGCCTACTTGGAGCAGGCGCCGGCGGGGACGGTTACGGACATCCGCAAGGTTTACCAAAACGGCGTCACCGATTCCGTGATGGAAATATATCTGCCATATATCAGGGGCAGGAAATCCTTTTAACCATAAAATAAAAAATCTTCACATTGAAAGCCATTCACCGGTCAATCCGGCGGGTGGCTTTTTTATCGCCGCTTCCTGCCGCCGTTCCATGTGGGCGGGATAGGGCTGCCCTTCCCCCGCATACTCTGGAACTTCCTTGCGTGTTTGGATTTCCCCAGAATCCCTAAAAAAGAGGTAAATTCCTCAGAGGTTATCTTATCATAAGGGATTTCCATCTGGTCGCAGAATACCTGAATAAAGGCTTCTTCTCCGCTGGTTCCTGTCTGGATAAGCTGTGCAAACTTCCTCTGTATCTCCGCTACCGTGGGCTGCCGTTCATCGGCGGTTGTGGTGTCGCTTGTGTGCGCCGTCTGGATGTCCTTTACAATCCGGTCAAGGTCTTTGTGGACGATGTGGTTGAAATAATCGTCACTGTCCACCTGTGCCACTTCAAGGGTACGCATATAAAGGTCATCCTCCCCCGGCGCATAGGTTTCCATGACCGTCTGGCGGGCTGCTTCTAAGTCCATGTTGAGCTGGTTGACACGCATACCGGCGATGCGGTCAACGATGATAGTAATGTCTGTCAGGAGCCGTGGAAAATCCTCATGGGTGGCAATCTCGCAGAGCAGCCGGTTGTTGATTCTTCCGCTTTTTAAAAGCTCTATCATGCTGTCGTTTAAGTGCAGCGACTGGACTTCTATGTTCGGGATCTCCTTGTTTTCCGTCAGCCCCATCAGGTAATCGGCAGACACGCCGTAAAAATCAGCCAGCGTTGCAATGGCAAACGGGCTGATGTCCTTATAACCGTCTCCCTCGTATTTTGCAAGGGCAGACCGGGACAGTCCGGTTTCATTTGCAAGCTGCTCTAAGGTCAGGTGCTTGTCTACCACCCTTAAATCCTTTAGCCGTTCCGGTATGGATAGCTTCACATACATAAAAATCAATCCCCTTTCTTCTTTAAAATCCGCTGATACAAGGATTATACCACGATTTCCATAAGCGTGGAAATATCCGGTTTCTGCGGATTTTTCCATCGTCTTGGACATACGGGGAAAGCCGCTTTTTTTCGATAAGATGGAGAGGTCAGAAGGAACATTGAAAACAGAATGACCGGCTGCAAGCGGATATGGCTCTGGGGGAAGTGCCGCCATGACAGGAGCGCACCAACAGGGACGATACGCCGGGAGAGAACCTCCGGGCAGGAACGGCTTGCAGGAAAACGGCAAATGAAACTGGTTGACACAAAAGGGAATCCGGGAGACGGATGCCCTTTCACACCGGGGCAAAAGCCCCAGAAAGAATGAGGTGCAGAATGAAATTAAATATCAAAGAAAAGAAGGCGTTGTATGTGTTTGGCTGCCCCAGCCATAAAAACACGGTGACACGGTTTAAGCTGCTGGTTTCACTGACGGTTGACCCGGAAGCGAAGCACTGGCTTTTGGGGCTTACACGCAAAATTGAGCAGGAAGCCGGTGAAGAATGGTTCCCCGATTTTTACCGCCACCTCCGCATGGAAATGGACGGTTACTTCCGCTGCAAACGCTGCCTGCGGGTCGTGGAAGCCAGCACTGATTATGAGGAGGGAATGTATGAGGAAGCCGTCTAAGTATGAGAAGGAAACGATTGTGAATTTCAACGAAGCCGAACAGGAAGCCACCATTTATACATTCAATGCGGATTTAAAGCGGCGGCTGGCGGAGTTCTCCCAAAAATATCCGCTCCTGTGCCGCATGGAAAGAGCCACGCCGGAAGGAAGCGTGACCTATGTTCTGGATAAATCCCGTCTGTCCATCCGGCTGGTGCCGCCATACAGTGAAGAACGGCGGGCGGCGGCAAGGGCTTATGCAAAGGAACATGGCTTCCAGCCCGTAACAGTAGGAAAGAAAACAGCATGATTTGGGAGCGTTTTCGGTCAAAACAGCGGGTGTGGAACCGGCGTTTTTCCTGCGGGATGATTAGCCGGTATCAGACATCAGGAAAGCCCCGGACGGCGAAAATGCCCGTTCCGGGGGCATTTTCCGGGCTGTCATGCGGCGGCGGGTTAAGGGCGGCAAGCCCTTATCGGGTCAAGGGCGAAGCGCCTTGGCAGGTTGAGGGCGGCAGCCCCATCGGGTCAAGGGCGAAGCGCCTTGGCGGGTTGAGGGCGGCAAGCCCCATCGGGTCAAGGGTGAAACGCCTTGCCCAGCTAGAGTTGATGCTTGCGTCAACTCGTACTGGGTATTACCTGACGCAAAATCACTCAGGTTCGGCAGCTTCGCAGCCCTCCCCCTCACGGGGGAAATCTTCAAACAGGAAGGAGGATGCAAACTTGAAACTGACACGGCACAATGGGCGTTCCGGCAAGAACGGCACTTATAATCCCCGCCACAATGACCGGCGCTTCGATGTGGGAAACAGCGAGCATATTGATTCGGAACGGGCAAAGAAAAATATCTATTGGGACTGTTACCGGGGCTACACGACAGCCGGGAGCCGGGAGGATTCCTCCCAGCCGGATTGCAGCTTTGAACAGGTTGAGCGGATGTATTACACGGAGCATTATTCCGATTTTGTGGATGCCCAGAACGCAAGGAATGAAAAGACCCGGCACACGGAGCGCAACCGCACTGTGGGCGATTTGTTAAAGAACAGCAAGACCTGCCCGGAGGAAACCATCTACCAGATTGGGACGGTGGAGGAATCCGTCCCGCCAGAGGTGTTATTTCAGATTGTAAATGAATTTTACGGGGAGTTTGAGCGGCGTTTCGGCGCTCATGTCCATCTCCTCAACTGGGCGCTTCATCTGGATGAGGGTACGCCCCATATCCACGAACGCCATGTATTCGACTGCCAGAACCGGTACGGCGAATTATGTCCCCAGCAGGAAAAGGCGCTGGAGGAACTGGGGATTCCCCTGCCTGACCCGGATAAGCCAAAAGGCAAGCATAACAACCGCAAGCAGACCTTTGATTCCGTCTGCCGCACCATGCTCTTTGACATCAGCAGGCGGCATGGCGTCCATCTGGAGCAGGAGCCGTCCTATGGGGGACGGGAGTATCTGGAAAAGCAGGACTATATCCTGATGAAGCAGAAGGAAAAGCTGGCGGCGCAGGAGCAGAAGCTGGAAGAACTGACATTGAAAATTGAGGATGTGGAGACGCTTCTGGACGATGTTTCCGATGCCGCCTATGACAAGGCGGTGGAGGTCGTGGCGGATGCCGTCCGGCTGGAAACCCATAAGGAGGACATCCGGCTGGTGGAGGAATCGAAAAAGTGGGTTCTTTCCCCGGAACGGAAAGCCCCGCAAAAAGAGCGGGAATACGCCGCTGCCCGTCTGGATGGGGTGATTGGGAAAATAAAAAATACGATGCAGACCGCCTTTGCCAAAATCCAAAAAGCGCTTATGCAGCCGGAAACCAAACGGGCAGGCAAGGAAAGAATCAAGGAAAAAGCAAGGGAATCCATCCGGGAGCAGCTAAAAAAAGCGCAGGAGGAAATGGAAAGACGGGAAGATATGCGCCGCAGACCGGAACGGAAAAAGCCGGATATGGAACGGTAGGAGATTTTCCCCTTATGGAGATTGGAAGGAGGATTGCGTTTGGATGTATTTGAAGCGGTAAAGCAGGCTGTCACCACAAGGCAGGCTGCGGAGCATTATGGAATCCATGTAGGAAGGAACGGCATGGCGTGCTGCCCCTTCCACAAAGATAAAACGCCCAGCCTGAAAGCGGACAGACGCTTCCACTGCTTCGGCTGTCAGGCAGACGGCGATGTGATTGATTTTGCGGCAAGGCTCTTTGACCTGTCCGGCGTGGAAGCGGCAAAACGGCTGGCTGCGGATTTTGGAATCCCCTATGACAACCGGGGCAGACCTTCGCCAAAGCCTGTAAAACGGAGCATACCGGCGGAGCTTCGCTTCTTGCAGGCGGAGCAGAAATGCTTCCGGGTGCTTAGCGATTATTACCATCTGCTGGGGAGATGGAGAACGGAACACGCCCCCAAATCGCCGGGGGACGCATGGCACCCGCTGTTTGTAGAAGCCTTGCAGAAACAGGAGTATATAGGGTATCTGCTGGACACGCTGCTTACCGGCGGGGCGGAGGAAAAAGCCGATATTATCATCGGGCATGGGAAGGAGGTGGAACTGATTGGAAAAAGAATATCAGAGCTTACCGGCAGCCACAAGGAATGCACTGCAAGCCGCAGCCGACAGCCTTGTCGGTGACAAAACGGTATCCGAAGTCCGGGATATGCTGGAAGTGACCCAGAAGGGGCAGACTGCAAACACGCCGGGGAACTACCGGACAGTGTTCCTCCATGACCCGCTCTTAAAAGGGGCGTTCAGCAACAACTTACTGACCGATCAGGTGGATATTGTGAAGCCCCTCGGCTGGTATCGGGACGGGAACCGGCTGACGGATGTGGACATCCAGTATCTGGTTTTGTATCTGGAAGAACACTATGGACTGACATCGGAAAAGCGGATTGAAGGGGCAATCAAGGTCGCCGCCAATGAATACCGCTACCATCCCATCCGGGATTATTTAAACAGCCTTTCATGGGACGGGACAGAGCGGGTGCGCTTCGCTTTACACCGGTTCCTCGGCGCAGAGATAAGCGATTATAACTATGAGGTTCTCCTGCTGTTCATGCTGGGAGCTATCACACGGGTATTCAAGCCCGGCACAAAGTTTGAGGTCATGCTCTGTCTGGTGGGCGGTCAGGGAGCCGGAAAATCCACCTTTTTCCGGTTCCTTGCCGTCCGGGACGAGTGGTTCTCCGATGATTTACGCAGGCTCGATGATGATAATATCTACCGCAAGCTGCAAGGACACTGGATTATTGAAATGTCAGAAATGATTGCTACCGCAAACGCAAAGAGCATTGAGGACATCAAGGCTTTTTTAAGCCGCCAGAAGGAAACCTATAAGGCTCCTTATGAAGTCCATCCGAAAGACCATAAGCGCCAGTGCGTCTTTGCCGGTACTTCCAACACGCCGGATTTCCTGCCCCTTGACCGTACCGGCAACCGCCGGTTTCTGCCTGTTCTGGTGCAGGCGGAAACAGCAGAGGTTCACATTTTGGAGGATGAACCGGCTTCGAGGGCTTATGTCAGCCAGATGTGGGCGGAGGTCATGGAGGTGTACCGGCGGGGAGAAGGGAAGCTGAAACTAAGCGCAGGCATGGAACGGTATCTGAAAGAACATCAGAAATTATTCATGCCGGAGGACACGTTTGCCGCCCGGATTTTAAACTTCCTTGACGGATATGGAGGAAAGATGGTCTGCTCCCTGCAAATCTACTATGAAGGGCTGGGGCATCCGTCCTATGAGGAACCGAAACAGTATGAAATCCGGGACATCAATTCCGTGATGAAGAATTATGCGGCAGGCTGGAAAGCTTTTGAAAATCCCAGACATTTTCCTGCCCCTTACCACCGGCAGAAAGGATGGGAACGGGCAGCGCCTGACAACGGAGGTCAGGAAAAATCCGGTTTCCAGTTTTTACCGGAACAGGAAGCCGTCCAGCTTGGGCTGCCGGAGGAATGGCTGCAAGGGGAAAAGGCGTAGCCGGTTGTCAGCCGGTTGCCGCCCCCGTTGTCAGCCCCGTTGTCAGGGGGAGAGCCTGCAAACGGCTTATTTTAAGGATTTTTCCCTGCTGACAACGAAAGCAACGAAAAAATCAGAAAAAAAGAAATCAGGAAAGGAAACGGTATGCCGGGGATTGTGTACGGGGTTTTTAAACGCCCGTTGTCAGACTTCGTTGTCAGGCTCCCACCCAACCGGCAGACCGCACGCAGCACCCGGACGGCAACGCTCCGGGTTATTTTATGGAGGTAAATGCCTATGGCAGAAACAAAGCAGAGCAGCTATCCGGCAAAGGCGCCGGAACCGGAACGGAAGCGCAGGGGCGTCCGGTTCATCGTCTCCCGTGAGTTTGCAGGCAGCCAAACCATGCAGCAAGCCTTTGAGCAGCTTATTGAGCGGCAGACCTGTGAACGGTTTGAGGAATGGATGGGGCAAAAAGCCAGTTAAAAGGCTAAAATCCGGCGAAAAACAGTTGAAAGGACGGCGGGGGCATGGTACTATAATAGTATCGTGTCCCTGTTCGTAGAAGGAGAACACTATGAACAGGAATAAAAAAATAGTCAAAAAAGTAACCGCCCTCTATTGCAGGATTTCCCTTGACGATGGCAACGCAAACGAGAGCATGAGCATTTCCAACCAAAAGCTCCTGCTCAAAGATTATGCTGAAAAGAACGGTCTGCTCCCCTATGAATACTATGTGGACGATGGCTACACGGGGCGTAATTTCAACCGCCCTTCGTTTAAACGCATGATTGCCGACATCGAAGCCGGGAAGGTTGGCTGCGTCATTACCAAAGACCTTTCAAGGCTTGGCAGAAACTATATTGAAGCGGGCGGCTATATCGAAGTCTTTTTCCCAAAACACAATGTAAGATATATTGCCGTCACGGACGGCGTGGACAGCCTGACCCGTCAGGAAATGGACATCACGCCCTTTAAAAATATCCTGAATGATATGTATAGCCGGGATATTTCCAAAAAGGTGCTGGCTGGACGCATGACCCGCTCCCGTCAGGGAAAGTTTTGCGGAGGTCAGCCGCCCCTCGGTCTGATGCGTGATCCGGCTGACCGGGGGCATCTGGTGCTTGACCCTCAGACCGCCCCCACAATCCGAAAGATATATGACCTTGCTTTAAACGGCTGGGGCTGTATGCGGATTGCAAAGCAGCTCATGGAGGAAAAAATCCCTATCACACGGGTAAAAAGCAATACGGCTTGTGATGTCAATTATTATTCGTGGGGGAGCGCAAGAATCAGCCATATCCTGCGGAATCCTTTTTATAAGGGCGCACATCTGGTTTGCCGGACACACCAAAAAGGAATCCGCTCCGGCACTGTGGACACCATCCCCCGCAAGGATTGGGAGGTCATAGAGGACTGCCATGAAGCCATTGTAAGCCCGGAAGATTGGGAGAAGGTACAGGAACTGATTGACCGCCGCCCTCCTATCATGCAGGGGAACGCCTGCCCCTTTTACAACCTGTTCCACGGTATGGTTTACTGCGCTACCTGCGGCAAATCCATGCAGGCACGCTATGAAAAGGTCGGAAGGACAGGGAAGAACCGGTTTACCGGTAAGGAACGGGAACCGATTGACAAGGCGTATTATATCTGCCAGACCTATAACCGGCTGGGGAAGGATGCCTGCACCAGCCACAAGATAGAAGCAAGGGACTTGTATAACCTTGTGTTGAAGGATATTCAGGAATTGGCGGAAATGGCGCTGAAGGATGCAGACGCTTTCTACCGGCGGCTGTGCAGCCGCATGGAACGGAGGTATTTGTCGGACGCTTCCGAAATGGAGAAGGAACGGGAACGGCTGGAAAAGCGGAATCAGGAGATTGACGAAATGTTTTTAAATCTCTACACCGACAAGGCAAAAGGAATCCTGTCAGAACAGCGTTTTTTAAAGCTGACGGCGGCGATGGAAAAGGAGCAGGAGGAAAACCAGAGCCGCATAAAGGATTTATCCCTTCTCCTGCACCGTTCCAACGAACAGGAAAACGATGTACGAAGCTTTATCCGGGAAATCCGCCGGTACGCAGCGATTCAGGAACTGGATGAAACTGTCCTGAACCGCCTTATCAGCCGGATTCTGGTAGGCGAGATAAACAAGGTTGATGGCGAAAAGGTTCAGGAAGTCAAAATCATCTATAACTTTGTCGGGGAAATACCGGCGGCGCAATAATGACAGCAGCCCTTCTTCCATTCCGGGAGAAGGGTCTTTTTTTCGGGCATGGAAAAAGCCGGGGCTTTTATTCTCCGGCTTCCGGGATAAATTCCAGATGTTCCAACGCATAGCGCAGAGCCATGCACATAAGTTCATTGCGGGAGCGGTCGCTTTTAGCTGACAGTTTATCAAATTCCTCCTGCAATTCCCTGTCTATCCGAAGCGTCATCACTACGGATTTATCTTCCTTTCTGTCCGGCTTCTTCTGCCTTACCACAAACTTATCCGCCATGTTACACCTCCGTATTACAAATATGCAATCATTATAGACGATTTTTCTTGACTTTTATATATCACATGATAGAATACAAATATGTAATACAAAACTATAATACAAAACAAGGAGGATGGACAAATGAAAAGTGTACTGGAACAGCTTTATGACGGGGAAATCTACCCAGCCGAACAGGTCAATGTCAGGACGGAAGGATACCAGAAAATGCGCCGGGAGCATTACAGCCACTATGAGGATTTCATCGAACAGCTAAAAGCATTTAACCCGCCGCTTAGCGAACGCTTTATAGAGATTATGGACGAGCAGCTTGACGCACTCCCGCTTGAGACAGCAGAAACCTTTATTTTCGGTTTCCGGCTTGGGGCAAAGATTATATTGGAAGTGCTTGAGGACAGGTAAAAGAAATGAGGAAGGCAGCCGTGGGCGGGAAGCGGCTGCCTTTCCTGTCTGTAATAAAAAATATTTCAAAGCCGGGAGTAATGGATTCTTTATTCCGGTATAAATAATTCTTCCACTGTAACGTGTAATTCCCTTGCAAGATTCAATGTTACGATTTTTTTATAATCTCTTCCCGGATTGTTTTTAATTATCCAGAATCATTTTTTCATCAATCTTAGAAAAAATAAAAGGAATACTGTATTTATATTGTTTGCCGTTATCATAATCAGATAATGTCAGGGTAATTGTATCTTCTCTTATTTTTTCATCTTTAGGAACTGTATAAGTAAAAGACATAGCGGATAAATCGGATATTGTTCCATTTGCCGCAGAAACAGTATAATCCCAATTTTCTATGTCCGCAGTAATAATTACAGTTGTTTCTTTTTCTTTTCCCATTTCTAAAGTGGGTTTATCGATTTGCACTTTAAATGGCGAAGATGCCAATGTATCTTCAGTTATTTCAACAGTCTCGCTATTGTTTATGTTTTCTGTAGTTACTTTTGGTTCTTGAATAGATTCAGTGTTTTCTCCATTCGCGTTTGTATCTAAAGTATTTTGGGAACACGCACAAAAAAACAAGGAGCATAATGTCAATATTGCCACCGCTTTATTTACTTTCATATTCGTCCTCCTGAAATCAAATGTTTTTCAATCCTACAAAGATTTTACTTTATTGGAGCATATCTGGTTGTTGAAATAAGTTTAACATATCTATGAACAATCTACAACGTATTTCCTCTTACATGCGAAAAAACCGAATTTACCACTTGACAAGATAGCAAAGATATTATTTCCGTTGATGAAGTAAGCACTTCCGTTTTCATCATAATTCGGTGTTGTATGAATTCCATCACCGATTGCTTGTGATAGATACTTGAATTTTGATACAGTCCAATGAGCCGGTATTTTTCCAATAAATTCTATTCCACTATCTTTCATTTCAACATCCAGGTTCAATCCCTTTGTGACCGCTTCTGTGATAACGGATAATTTGTATGCTTTCAACTTTTCAATTACTGCTTGCTGTTTCTCAATGATTGCATCAATCTTGGCACACTTGCTATCAAGATAATCTGCTATAAGAAGTTGCTCGGCATAACTAGGTAGAACAACCGGTAAAGTAGAAAAATCCTCATAATTCAGAGTGTATCTGATGTTCTTAGCATAGTGATTGAACTTTCTGCCATCAGATATATACCTAAACCAATAATCAGCATATTGTGGAACCATATTAGAGCGACATGTCATCAATTTATATGCTGGCGATATCATTCCCTCAAATGGACTTATTCCAGAAAAAACTGCTGATACATCTAAATCAAACAAGCACATGACAATATCATTTTTCTTTACGAATTGATAAGTGTCAAAACTTTCAGGGAGTTTCCCCTCTGGATTGTTAATGTCTTTTTTCTTGACACCACGAGTTGTCAAAGAAAGTAATTGCGTCGTAGCAGATTTACTTCCAACCAGTTCCTTGTTGCAGGAGAATACATTTTTATTTCTAGTAATACTCCATGATACTGGTATCTCTCCAATGTAAGATACTCCACTGTCTTTCATTTTTCTCATCGTGTACCTCCAAAAGAACTATATGCCATTGCAAAACTTTCTTTAATATTCTCTGTACTCCATTTGTAATTAAAGAAAGATTCATATTGTTCTTTTTCTGATATCCACCATGATGTATCGCCGTTCCAATTTGTATTAGAAATAATTATTCTTAGTTGTTCAGTTGAATCATTTATAAATTTCTCAGCTAAATAGCCACCAGAATTATGGTAAAATGCTCCCCAATCAGTAATGTATCTATCAAAATAAGATCTTTCATTCTTTTCCGGCAAATCATATTCCGAAATATAATCTTTAAGAATCGGGTCAGAAGCACAATTGCGAAGAATAATTGGCAAAAGATAATGTGCTGATTTATTCCTAATATTTTTTGTTATAGCTCTCCACCAGTTTTCATCACACCCATTAAAAACAGGATTCTGAACAGCCTCATCAATTATATTAACCAAACTATTATACTTATCAATCTGCTGAACAGATTCGGGTCTAACCAACCCACATTCATCTTTATTTATTACTGCAAGACGTAATGTATGCTCCAGCAATGCACACATCGCCATAATTGAGCATTCATAATTTCCTACTAAAAATGAGTTTACACTTTCCATATGTAAACAATTTATAGAAGGCTCAATCCACGGAAGTGCTGACGGCATTTTTTCACTGTTGTGTGCCAAATGATGGAATAGATGACCTGCATAATCTGTGACTTTCCATACATTTATCATTGGTCAAACACCTCCTCAAGACTGCCTGACAGTTCTGTTTCCAAATCCATGATTTCTGCCATAATCTCTTGTGAAGGCTGTGGAGCTTGATACTTGTAAAAATAGCGTGTAAATGGGATTTCATATCCAACCTTAGATTTCTTTTCGTCAATCCATGCATCTGGTGCAAAAGGAAGCACCTCACGATTAAAGTATTCCTTAATATCCTCAGTCAATGGAACATTTTCTGTATCTCGTAAAGATGCATCTGGCTGCGCCTTACCTTTTTTCAAGATAGGCTTCCCAGCTTCATCGCATAGTGGTCTTTCAACAGTAATCTTTGTATAACCAAAATCAGCATTGTCATATATCTGGCTAATCTCATTCGCTACAAAATCTCCGTAAATCTGTGTTACTTCTGTAATCGCACTCTCAGGAATATCATTTCGTTTATTCCCCAGTGCCTTACGGCGTTTCTCAAACAATTCATTGGCATTGATTAACTGAACCTTGCCTTCACGCTTTGTACCTTCCTTTTTATTGGACAATACCCAAATGTAGGTAGCAATACCTGTGTTGTAGAAAATGTCGTTAGGAAGAGCAATGATAGCTTCCAAAAGGTCATTCTCCAAAATGTACTTTCTGATATCAGATGGTCCACTTCCTGCATCTCCAGTAAAGAGTGGCGAACCATTGTGAATGATTGCAATACGGCTTCCACCATCTTTCGGCTCTTTCATCTTTGAAATTGCAGTCATAAGGAACAGCATCTGTCCATCAGAAACTGCCGGAAGTCCAGCACCAAATCTACCGGCAAACCCTTTCTTAGCTTCTGCCTCTACTTTTGCTTTCTCGTTTTTCCATTCACGACCAAATGGTGGATTAGAAAGAATATAGTCAAAAGTCTGTCCGTCAAATTGGTCATCAGACAGTGTGTTTCCATCTTTGATAAATTCAGCATTATTACCTTTGATAAGCATATCTGCCTTACAGATAGCAAATGTCTGGTCGTTCAATTCCTGCCCGAATGCCATCAGCTCCGTAGCCTTATTCAACTCATGCAGATATTCTTCTGCAACGGATAACATACCACCAGTACCACAAGCTGGGTCATAAATGGTTTTTGCCACATTATTGCCGGAAAGAATATCACTGTCATCATAGAACAGAATATTTACCATCAATCGAATAACTTCTCTTGGGGTGTAATGCTGTCCTGCATCTTCATTATGTGACTCGGAAAATCTACGAATAATCTCTTCGAAAATATATCCCATTTCCAGATTGGAAATAACATCAGGGTGCAGGTTCGCTCTTGGCGACGTAAACTCCTTGATGACAATATAAAGAATCCCTTTATTTGCCATTGTGGTAATATGTCCATCAAACTTAAATTTCTCGATAATATCCTGAACATTGTCAGAGAATCCGTTCAGATAATCACGAAAATTCTCTTCAATATTATCTGGATCATCAAGCATTCTTTCAAATGTATACTTGCTTGTATTATAGAATGCGTGTCCGGATGCCTTACGAAGAAGAACATCTTTCATCGGAAGTTGTTTCACTTCTTCATATTTCTTCAGCACATAATCTTTGGTATCAGACAAAATGCAATCAAAACGTCTCATAACAGTAAGTGGGAGAATAACCTCACCATATTCGTGTGGCTTGTATACGCCAGTTAATTTATCTGCAATCGCCCAAATAAGGGCAGCCTTTTCACTTACATTTGAACTTAAACTCATTTTGAGTTCCCTCCATCTTCCAATTTATTTAATTCCATAATGTCATCCATCGTACAATTTAGTACATTACAAATTTTCGCAAGAGTCTCCACTCGGACATCTTCATTTCTTCCAAGCTTCGCCATTGCGTTTGTTGTAATCTTTGCCTTTTCGCAAAGTTGCGTTTTGTTTATCTTTTTATCAATCATTAATTTCCAAAGTTTGTCGTAGCAGACAGCCATGTTTTCTGCCTCCTTTTTGCTCGAGTTTAACATTGTTAACGTTATTCTCATTATACTCCCTTATTAAATATCATTCAAGATTATCTTGAAATATTCAAGACTCAAAAAGTAAAGAAAATGAGCCAGCATTTCTGCCAGCCCATCCATTCTTTAAGCATAAATCAATTCGAATTTTACAGTTTCTTCTGCCTGTGCTTTTATGGTATTCATATACTGCACCCACTTCATTTGCTCAGTCTTTTTATCCGGTGCAGGATTCTGTTCCTGATACTGCTGCATTAACAGCTCCACTCTCTTATTTGCAGTTTCATCTATCTCTTTCAGGTGAGGATATAGCGTTTCGCTCAGCACCATATCCTCATACATCATGGGATTATGGAGCTTTAAGAACGCCTTCCTCATCATTCCATACTTGCCAATCGGTCCGACAAGCTTGATTTGGACGTTCGGAATCAGATAGTCCCCTTGTTTCGTATACGTTAATTTGTTCTCCATGGTCGTTTTCTCCTTTATTTTCGTCATTTTTGAATTTTCTTGCTTTTCACTAATTGTCACAACTTGGCAAGCAGTGTAAACCGGTACCGGTTCACTCATTTTCGCAAATTTGCCTATCGGCTCATTTTGCAAAAATTGCTTGTTGGGGAAATCTCCCCAATCCCCATTGAACAACATCTGCGATGTTGGCTTGCAAGTCATTTTGACTTTTTTCTTAAAACGGTTTGCGTGTACTTTTTCATCAACTGCATAATAATTCTCTTGCCATTTTCATATTTTCTACCCGATTGATTTGTCGAATATTTTGATTATTTATCTTGAGTGGCATACAGCGTTCCAGCACTCTATCGTAGATTCGACTGTGTGCCAAATCTTTTGGATTTCTCAGCTCATCCAATGTCAGATTCGTTGTAACAATGAATGGTAGCTTGCTGCGATATCGACTATCTATGACATTGAAGATTTGCTCTAATGCAAATTCTGATGAATTACGCTCCATGCCTAAGTCATCAATAATCAAAAGCGGATACTGGTTGAAACTGTCGATATATTTATTCTTATCTTCAAATCCCATTGACCCTAATACATTTAAGATTCTTGCAAAGTTTGTCATCAACACTGGTATGCCTTTATCCAATAATGCGTTGGCAACGCATCCCGCAAAGAATGATTTTCCTGTTCCAACATTTCCCCACAGCAACAGCCCTGTGGATGAAGCTTTCATCTCACTCCAATGATTCACATATTTGTGTGCCATCTTCATTTCAGGATTGATGCCATTATCATTTGCAAAGGTATAATCACGCAATGCACTATCTTGCAGCCCTGCCGATTTCAATCGGGCGATTCTATTTAATTCTTCCCTGCGTCTCTGTTCCGCAAGCTCTGCTTCACGCTTTTCTCCCTGACACTCACAAATACAACTTGGATGAATTCCTCCGATAATAACTGTTGATTGTCTGGGCGTATGACACTTTTTGCAATAGAACAGACCAGTATCTTTGTCTAAATATTCATCCTCCAACATTTCTCTTGGTGTTAAGCGTATTCCTAAAATATCGTTAATATCTTTCATAGGCTGTCTCCTTCTGCACATTCATAAACTCGTTTCATAGGTGCTGTACTTTCTTTGTCCTTGGTTGCCCAAGAGCGAATGGTTGCTGCATGATTTTTATAACTCTTCCCTACAGATTCCATATAGGCAGATAGCCGTTCAATATAATCATCACTCGCCGGTATTTCTTCATGCAGTTCCCTAAGCTCATCCTCAGTCAGATAAACATTTTGATATTTACCTAACTTGTGTTTCTCTTTACTCCTTTGTTTTTGATGATTGTTTTTAATAGACTCTTTATTATTAGTGGAAAGTTTTCTTACCCCTTGAGAGTCAGTATTCTGTCCCTCTATAGGTAAGTTTTCTATACCTACTGGGGTAAGAATTCTTTCCTTCTGTTTTGGAATCTTTACATATATCCAATTCGGATTTCCAGAGCCTTGACGCATTCGCATTATCAATCCTTCTTCGGTCAATGCATTCAATGCTGTCTTGATTGTGATTTCACTTTTGCGAAGCGTGGCTGCCATATTCTTTATGGTATAGATGATATAGATGCGATTGTATTCATCTGCCCAGCCTTCATTTTGCATGGAGAGTCTGGCTCGATCCAGCAATATCACATAAAGCAATTTTGCCGTTTCATTCACATTGATGTCTAAGAGGAACTTTGGGAATACCATGTAGGGAGGAAAGCAGGTATTGCCTGTAATGTACTCTGTCACGAGTTCACCTCCGATACATTTTCTTATAATGCGGGTTTGTCATCCTCTTTCAATCCATTCATCGTCATATTGATTAAGCCAAGCACTTCTAACAACTCCGGCGATACTTCATCTGCCTTTGAAATTCGTTCCAGTTCTGAAAGCACCTTGTCGAGTTCTCTTTTCAGCATGATATATACCCTAGGATTGCCGTATACCGTCACCTCCTTATCCATAAGCTTCCTGATAATATAATCCTGTTTCGTGAGCCCTGAGAGCCGCACAGCAGCCTCAATGACCTCATCCTCTTGGGGTGATACTCGGAAAGCAACCGTTTTATTTCTCCAGCGACCTCTTTGATCCAATACTTTCGATGACATTTCATTTTCCTCCTTCTAGTCCGATTCGTTCTGTGTTGAGCGCTTGCACCATTTCATCCTGTTTTGATGGAAACAGATGTGCATAGCGATATGTTATTTTCTCCGACTCATGACCCACTCTGTCAGCGATTGCCAGTGCAGAGAATCCCATATCAATCAGCAATGATACATGGCTGTGTCTCAAGTCATGAATTCTGATTTTCTTTACGCCTGATGCCTTACATCCTCTTTCCATTTCGTGAAACAGATATTTCTTCGTTACTGGAAACAATCTATCCTTAGGTTCAAGGCTGTAATACATCTTCATGCAGTCCTGCATTTCTTCGACCAAGAAGTCCGGCATCTTAATGATTCGGTTACTTTTCTTGGTTTTAGGCGATGTGATGACATCTTTCTTTTTCAGCCTTTGATAAGATTTATTGATACGGATAGTCTGTGTATTGAAATCAAAATCTTCTGGCGTTAGAGCAAGCAGTTCTCCCTCTCGAATACCACACCAGTACAGCAGTTCAAATGCATAATAGGATAGTGGCTTGTCCATCATTTCTTCCGCAAATTTGAGGTACTCCTCCTTTGTCCAAAACAGCATTTCTTTACTTTCTTCTGTCCCCATTGTTCCTGCACGCTTGGCAGGATTGGAACTCATTTCGTAATAACGAATCGCATGATTGAAGATAGAACTGAGCTGTGCATGAATCGTTTTCAAGTAAGTCGGTGACAGGTGTTTCTCCTCCCCAATCTCAATCTGACGCATTGCATTTTGCCAATCCATCACATCCTTTGGTGTTATCTCTGACATTTTCCTCTTACCAAGATACGGCAATATCTTTTTTCTGATGATAGATTCCTTTGTAAGCCAAGTATTCAGCTTCAATTTCTCTTTTACATCCTGTTCATATAATTTACAGAACGATTCCATTGTCATATCAATATCAGCGTGTTTTTGTAATTGGAACTGCCTTTCCCACTCCTGTGCATCTCGCTTTGTTGTAAAACCTCGCTGGCACTTTTGCTTGTTTTTGCCTGTCCAATCGGTATATCGTGCCATCACATACCAGGTACCATTGTCTTGTTTATATACTGGCATTAGGTGTTCCTCCTCTCAAAATGCTTCGTTCCATAGAATTGCTCAAAGAAGTATTTACGATCAATCCTGCCTTTGATGATTGGTCCTTTATATCCTTCCTCTACCATTTGCTTGTTCAATTTCTGCACCAATTTATAGGCATAGGATTGTGATACTCCTAATAGCTCCGCTGCTTCATTCACTTTAATAAACATTGACTCCATTCACTTTCCTCACTTTCACTTTTACTATACTAATTTGTTTTGGTGTGTTTTTAGATTACTATACTTTTCTGTATTGGTCAATAGGTTTTCAAAAAAATATTTAATTTATTTGTTTAGATTATCTTGAATTATCTAAACATATTTGTTATACTAGAATGAATACAGGAAGGAGACTACCACTATGGCTATAGGAGAAAGAATACATTTTTTTCGTATTTTGCGTGGCATGACGCAGAAATACCTGGGTACCGTCATTGGCTTTGACGATAATTCAGCTGATGTTCGTATCGCTCAATACGAAACAGGTAAAAGAAAGCCGAAAGAACTATATCTAAATAAAATAGCTGAGAAATTGGGTGTCTCCCCGCAGGCTCTTGATGTTCCTAACATTGATAGCTACGAGGGGCTTATGCACACTCTTTTTGCCTTGGAAGATATATATGGTTTAAGGATCGATAAGCTGGATGATGAGCTATGCATCAGTATCAAGAAAGTAAATAATCCCGATTACAAGCAACTTAGAGAAAACTTTGACTCCTGGTATGAACAGGCAAACAAGCTACGCAATGAAAAGATTACAAAAGATGAATATGACGAGTGGCGTTACCACTACACGCAAAAAGATAATACAAGTGGCATTCACGCTTCTGTACCATCGCAGGCAATCAGTGACTTATTCTCTACACCGGAGAAATAGTCTCTATTGGCTTGCCAACTAACGCAAAAAAGGTCTTACTGAATTTTCACACTCAGTAAGACCTTTTCTTATGGAATTAAGCTTAACACCTGTAAACCATCTGTCTATATCAAAACAAATGTGTTTAGAAAAGTGTTATCAAATCGTTATCAACTCAACTAAAAAAGTCCCGAAAACCCAGTATTTATGCGGGTTTTCGGGACAGCAGTCCTTATTCGAATTCCTCGGCGGATAGCTTGAACTGGCTGTTGTCACCTGCATTTTGCTGAACTTATTATCTATATTCTTCAAAATTTGCTCTCATTTTTGTGCCAAATAAAATTTCTAGAGCCAAAATAGAGCCAATCACAACAACTAAATTTTGGTAGGCATACCATTATAAAATTTAAACATAAATTGCAGATATAAATTTATAGTATTTATTATTATAAGGTGTGCCAATACTAACAACTAGATAGGCTTCTTTAAATAAAGTTCCATCTGCTATCGAATAAAATCTATAATCTGTAACAGAAATATTTTCATATTTCTCAAACTGGTATGTAAAATCAGCCTTAGTTTTAGGACTTCCTCCCGGATTTGAAACCTGTTTTATTAATAGATTATTTACTTTTACTAATGTTAAAGAATATCCAAGTTGTCCTACTTTTTCATCTTTAATATAAGGATATTTATTTCCTAAAATATAATTTCTAATTTCTGTTGGATGAATTTTTAGAACATCTCCCATTGTAGCTTTTCCTATCAATTGTATATATTTTGATGTATCCATCTTAATATTCTCAGGTTGCAAAACGTCATTTACACTACCAATAATTGGTACTTTTATAACATCTAAAATTTCACATTCTTTTCCATCTTTATAAATTAAATCTTCTGCTCTCACCGCCCCATGCGAAACCAAATCTTCTGTTACCAATCTTACCCATTCACCAGAATAATAATTTATACCAGCAACACAATAGCCTGAAAACTTCGATGATTTAGTAAGAACTACTACTGTAACTTCCCCCATTATGTTTCCTCCTCATAAGTGAACTATATCTACATTTGCAACGCAATTTTTAAGCCTTTCTGCCAATAAGCGCCTATGGCAATTTTCTGCTGTTGCTTCCGAACACAACAATAAAATCTTATTAAATTCTGTATACTTCTTTACAAATACTTTTTCAACATTACGCTTTTCAATCAATAAATTATATTGTACAACATATTCTTCCCAAGTTATTTGTTGTTTTTTATAATCGTTCAATATCTCTTTAGTTGGTGCAAATATAATATTATGCTCATACTTACAATTACATATTTTGTTTAGAAAGAACTCCAAATCTCTACCTTTTGTAAATCCTGCTAATTGTGATTGATTATTCAAACGCACATCAATCAATAATTCTATTTCATTACTACTAACCAGTCCAAAAAATTGTTCTGCACTTTTTTGGGTAAATCCCATTGTAAAAATTTTCATAACCATCTCCTACATAACGAGAATTTTTTTAGTTTCATCAATATAATATCCAATTTCTCTATTCCTTTTTTTATAAGCTTCCATCAAATATTCTTGTTCGCTAATTTCTCTTCCACACGTAAATAATGACAGTTGCCCTCTATCCGGGAAATATTGTTGTAAAAGTCGTTCATTTAGTTGTTTTTGTGTCAATATACCTCCATTTGGTAAAATATGTTTGGCATAAATCATTTGCAACTCAAATGCTCTTGCCACCAAAATTGCCCTATGACAATCAATCGGCTCTTTTTCCGTACACATCAACGCAATTCTATGACCTTGATTTAAGCCTAAAATTACATTTTCTATTCCTTTATTAAAATCTCTCGATTTTCTTACTTTTTCAAAGTCCAAATACCCTTCATTATTATACAGGTCTATATTTTGCGGTCTTGCACCAAAATACTTTCCCATGAAAGTATATTTAATATTAGCAAACTCTAATTCTCTACTAATATTTTCTTTATTGTATTGCTCTGCATATTTAGAATATGGTGTACTCCTAACGTCAAGAAGATAATCAATATCATACCCCTTCAATAAACCAATAAAATATTTTATACCATATTGTGAGTGACCAATAGTAAATAAATCTCCCAAAATTTCACCACCTTTATAAGTATATCTTTTTATATAGTCTTATATCTTATTCAAAGAGTTCTAATAATAAAATTCATTATTCACAGACAAATATGTTTCGGTCTAAACTGTCGCAATTTCCAGCTTTTAGCTTTCCTTAATCATATTATACTATAATACCCCCTAATCATCTAGCAAATCCTGATAACTCACTCCCAAAACTTCCGCAATAATTTTCAACTCAATATCCGTCACAAACCGTTTGCCGCTCTCTATTCTCTGCACAGCATTTTTATCAATATCCAACCCTGCTCTTTGAAGCATATCCGCAAGTTTTCTTTGTGATGTTTTTTCTGGCAGCTTCTCCCTAATTCCCTTTATCCTCTGTCCACAGATATTGTTACCGCCGTCCCCTGCCTTATTCTTATACATAAAGTTCTCTCCCATTTGACATTTACTAATTGTCATTTATTCCATTATATGATAAACTAAGAAATAAGTTGACATTTAATAGATGTCAATATAAACATTTTAGAAAAGGAGACACTATTTATGAAAAGCGTATTACTTAGATTGTATGACGGTGAGATTTGCCCTGCCGAGCAATTCGGTCTTAAAACAGAGGAATATCGCTCCATGCGGCAAGCACAATACCAACACTATGAAGATTTTATTGAAAAACTAAAGTCTCTCGCCCCACCACTACACGAAAAATTCATTGACATCATGGACGAACAACTTGATACCGTCCCCCTTGAACTTTCTGGGTCATTCCTTGATGGCTTCCGTCTGGGCGCAAGAATGATGATTGAAGTGTATCAAAGCAATTACACAGACCTTGAAGAATAATTTCTCTGTCCGTAAATCGTCCATTTGACAGCCGAAACTTAGAGGGCGAAACAACTAATATCACGTTGTCCGCCCTCTCCATCATGGCGCTAGCGCCATGCTCCTGTATGCAATCAAGGAAAAATCAAATCTCCCGTTCCAACTTCCACAGCTTATGCTTCACTTCCTGCTGGCTTTCATACAACTCGTCCCTTCTACCACAAATTTCTTTTCCTCGCTCTAAGGCTTCTCTAATACTTTCCCTCCGCTCCGGTTCCCCCTTTTTATATTCCGCCATTAAAGAACGGATTTCATTGTTGTTCTGCTTCCGCTGATTATCGAGCAGAACCCAATTTACCAACCGCTCCGCTTCCCGGTCTGTCTCAAAATCTGCATATTGCGTAACCTTTGCGCATAGCCGGAGCATGACTTTTTTCTCCATGTCTGTCATAGTGATACCTCCGTTTTTTGTGTTGTTTAGGAACCGTTAAGCACATTTCTGCCGCTTTTTGACCTTCAATTATGGCTTTTACCTCTTGTTCTCCAAGTGCGGCTTTTACGCGCTCATAGTCTTTTAAATCAGTTGATAGTAAAATATTTTGTTCTTCTGCCTGCTTTACCCGTCCCTCCAAATAATTGATATTTCTTTGAAGCCGCTCCACCTGCTGTTTTAGTTTATCAGCCGCTTCTATCAACTGGACATTCCGAACAAGTGCCGCCACCAGTGCTTCCTTGACCTTCTCTAACAGGGGCATTGCTTTCTTATCCCGATACGTTTTTGCAGTTGTCAGAGCCACCGGCTCCGGTAACTGCCACGCCGGATTTTCACGAATTACGTGAATATTCTTCTCTGTTGCTTTTTTATCAGATGACAGCTTTATAATTTCCTGCTGTATCTCCTGCTTCTTCCCTTGTAACCGTTTCAAATCTTTTGTTTCACTGGAAACAGTTTTCTGTATTTCATGAATGTTCCGGCTGATTTCCTCCTTTCGGGAGGTAAGTATCTGCACTTCCTTTTCCCGTTCCTGTTTCTCAAAATCCAATACGCTCAAATGTTTTCTATGGGTCCCCTTTTGCTTCCAGATAACGCCGTGACGCTCCATTACCTTTCCCAGTTCCTGTTTCTCTGAAGCTATCCACTGGCTCCATTCTGTTTCCTGCTTTGTGCCGCCCTTAAAGCCCATAGAAGCAAGTGCTTGTTTCATGGATACCCTTGTGTCCAATCCTCTCTTACTTTCAGATACGAATGGAACAAAATCTATATGTAGGTGGGGCGTTTCTTCGTCCATGTGGAGGTGGGCGGAGAACACTCTAAGATTGGGATTTCTTTGCTGAAAATTTTTCATAAATTCGTCCAGAATTTTCTTTCCCAATTCCCCATTTTCGCTTTGGGTGTTCATATCGTCTTTGTTACCTATCTGAAATATGACTTCATGAAATAATTTTTCCTGTTTAGATGTGCGTATCTTCTCGTAATAATTATCTATCTTTCTATCATTGCGTGTCTGTTTTTCATTGTAACGCTCTAAGGCTTCATCAAACAATTCATGGTAAACAGTCTTGATATTTTCGTTACAGTATTCTATATTAAATTGAGTATAATCTTCCTTTACATTTTTTGCCTTGAACGCTCTGCTATTATGGGTAATTGAGCCTTTTCCCACCATGCCACTGATTGTCCTCTCGATTGTCTTATCCTCCTTCCAGCAATACAGGGGCGGCGTTTAAGCCGCCATAGCTTTGTTACTTTCGTCGAAAGTAACGCAAAAGCACTTTTGACAGGCTACGCTCTATCAAAAGCTGCCTTTGCGCCCTGCCGGGGGCTTTTCGTCCTACGGACGGGGCGGCTGTTCCAGCCGTTTTGCTTCCGCCAGTTTTCCAATTTCGTTCAACTCCGCAACAATGCAAGTTCTATATCTCTTGCAACCTTACAATCCTAAAGTCCGCAAATTTTATATACCCTGCATTGTTGCGTTGTTCCCTTATTTCAATCTGATTTTGTCTAGTTCCCAATACCATGAGTTATTTATCCGCTTCGCCCGGATACCCAACTCTTTTTTTGCATTTTCCAACGTCCGTTTGGATATGCCCTGTTCGTCCGCAATATTGACAATCTCATTGCTTTGCATGGCGTTATTCGTTTCTGCCAGTTCCCGAAGCAAACGTTTTGCCTGCTCCATTTTATTTGCTTTTGGAGCAATACCGCCTAAAACTTCATCTGCCGTAATCTCATAATCACCCAGCCACTGGAAGCCGCTCTCTGATAGTTCAAAGGCTTTCGGGTGTCCAAACGCCGCCAAATTGTTTTTTATCTGGACAACTGCTCTTATATTTGCTTCTCCCTCTACCCTGCCTACCAGTAAAACGCTTCTTGCGACTGCAAAGAAATCAATGGAACCCATGCCCCGATATGCCGCCTTATTTCCTGCCGCTTTGTTCATGTGACCGACAAGCACAATAGCGCATTGATATTTCTCTGCCAGAGCCGCCAGCTTCTTTGTCATATCCCTTGCTTCATTTGCCCGGTTCATATCCATACCACCGCCTAGATAGGCTTGTATTGGGTCTAAAATAAGCATTTTAGCTTTTGTCCTTATAATTGCTTCCTCTAACCGTTCATCTATCATAGAAAGTGATTTTATGCTTTCATCAATGACAGAAATATTCTCACAGTCTGCCCCCGCCACTTCCAGACGGGGCTTTACTGTATCAGCAAGTCCGTCCTCCGCCGTTTGATAAATTACATTTAATGGTTCCGTCAGCTTCATTTCATTGTCTAACCCCTCACCATTTGACAGCTTTGCCGCTATATTGAGTACCAGCGTTGTCTTTCCGTCTCCCGGATCGCCCTGCATAATTGTCAATTTCCCATAGGGAATAAACGGATACCACAGCCACGACACTTCTTGTGACTGTACCTCCGACATTTTAATCATCTGTAATTCTGTTTTTGTTTCTTCCATAATGCCCTCCGTTTCTGAAAATATCATTGTCACTGGAAGAAACCTCTGTTATAATTGTGATGTGATTTTATGTGATAACAGAGGTTTTCCAGTTATCCCAAGCCCTAACAGTTGCCGCTGTCGGGGCTTTTTTCGTTATCGCCCTGCCATAGGTACTTAGCACCGTCCAATAGCCACAGAATAGCTTTCAGCATGTCCAGACAGTCATTTTTCATATCCTGTAAGCCCTCCGGCGTTAAAGAGACTTCCGACTGTTCAAACTGTTCCGTCACTTCCCGGATATTGGTCTGCATAACCTTTAATTCCTCTACCAACTGATAAATCACCTCTTTTTTACCGACCACGCACACTCGGTTATAAATACAGGAGCGGACAAAATAATCTTTCTTTAACATTCCGCTTGCTAAAATCTTTGCTTCGATTTCCTCCCGTTCTCTGGACGAGATACGGAAGCTGATAGTTGGGTACTTATGAACTCCGCTCATTTCCTTCCTCCTTGCCGTTTTCAATCTCCAACCTGTCCGCAAGTTCTCCCTGCTTATTGGGATATAAATGTGAATATGTATTTAATGTTGTTTCAATTTTCTCATGCCCCAGCCGTTCAGCGATTGCCAGCGGCATGAACCCCATTTCAACAAGCAGAGAAGCGTGTGAATGTCTCAAATCGTGCAGTCTTATCCTCTTAACCCCGGAAGTGTTGATACCTCTTATAATTTCATGTTCCATATAGGATTTTGTAAATCGGAACATTCTTTCGTCAGCCATAATACCGTATAAATGGGAAATATACTCCTGTAATTCTTCTACAAGAAATGGCGGTATTGTCACAATCCGTTTGCTCTTAGGTGTTTTAGGCGGTGTAATAATGTCCCTGCTCCCTATCCGTTGATAGGATTTATTGATAGAGATTGTACGCTTTTCTACGTCAATGTCCTTGTATGTCAGTGCTAATAATTCTCCTATCCTCATGCCCGTCCAGTAGAGAAGCAAGAACGCCATTTTTGTTTCTGGCTTATCCTCTACCGTTTCAAGAAACTGCTTAAATTCCTGTTTCGTCCAGAACTCACGCTCCCCGGCATGGCTCTTTCCAATGCTCCCTGCTTTCCGGCATGGATTGTCTTTCAAATCATAATAGCGAACCGCATAATTAAAGATTGCCGCCAACTGATTATTAACCGTTTTCAGGTACGTTGGGGAATAGCCCTTTTTCATCAGCGAATTTTGCCACGCCCGAATATCCGATGTTTTAATCTCGTTCATACATTTTTTCTTGAAATAAGGAATAATTTTCAAATCAATAATGAATTTCTTCGTCCGCATGGTATTCTCACGCAGACGGTGTTCCATATCCTCATAATAAATGTAGACAAAGTTTTCAAAATTGATGTCTAAATTTCTCTGCTGTTGTTGTAGGAAATCACGCTCCCACTGTTCAGCTTCCCCCTTAGTTTTGAACCCCCTTTTATTCTTCTTATGGCTTACTCCCTGCCAGTCCTTGTAATAGAATTGGCAACGCCACATCTTTCCGTCCCTTGTTGCCGCCATAGATACTCTCCTTTCTTACATGGCTACGGTCAGACCGTAGAATTTTTCTTCAAAGTATTTTGTCGGAACCTTGCCGCAGATTGTCCGGTAGCCTTTTGCTTTTAATTCCTCATTCAGTCCTCGGATAATCTTATAGGCATAGCCCGTTGATACGCCAAGCATTACCGCCGCTTCCTCTGCCGTTACATACATCTTCTTTGATTTCTCCATTCATTGTCCTCCTATATTTTTATAGGGACTTTTGTCCCTTAACTACATTCTTATTATACAGGCTCTTTTGTCCCTTGTCAATATATTATTCTTGAATTGATTGATTATTTGCAATAGATATGATAGAATACAAATGTCCCTATTATTCATATTATCAAATACTAAAGGAGTGACTACATGACAGTAGGAGAGAAAATAAAGACATTCCGAACAATCCGGGGGATTTCACAGAATGTGTTAGGAGAACTGGCTGGCATAGATGGAACCACTATTCGCAAATATGAATTAGGAAGCCGGAAGCCTAAGCCCGACCAGCTTTTAAAGATTGCCAACGCTCTGGGCGTGAGTATCAACGTATTCACGGATTTTGATATAAAAACCGCTTCTGATGTCCTTAGTCTGCTTTTTAAAATGGACGAGCAGGTAGATATGGAAATTGACGGTGAAAAGGATAATGAGGGAAATCTCATTCCAGACACGATATGTATTCGTTTCAAACACCCGGAAATCAACAGCCGACTTGCAAAATTCGCAAAGGCTAAGAAATTACAGACAAATCTAATTGCGTCCAAAGACGCATTTCCAAGTGAAGAAGCATTTCAGCATGAAGTAGAGCAGATGAACGAGACTTGCGAACAGATTAAACAGCATTTAGTAGATACAAATAGAGTTGTAAGAAAGGGAGTGGCAGATATTTCTGTCAAAGTATATCCAGAAAATAAGCCCATATAGTAAAAGACAGGTATTATGATACCCGCCCCAAATCCAGTATTCTTCAATTAATTAGAGCCAAAGTAGAGCCAAACGGCATAAAACAACCCCGGAAATGCCCATTTTATCAGCATTTCCGGGGTTCTGTCCGTTATTCGAATTCAATCGTAGCCGGCGGCTTCCCCGTACAATCATACAGCACCCGGTTAACCCCCTTCACCTCATTCACAATCCTGCTGGTCACCTTCCCCAGTACCTCCCAGGGAATCTGGGCGGCTTCCGCGGTCATGAAATCAGATGTAAGCACGGCCCTCAGTGCAATTGCATAATCATACGTCCTCTCATCGCCCATGCATCCCACGGAGCGCATATTGGTAATGGCTGCAAAGTACTGTCCCAGGTCCTTATCCACCCCGGCCTTTGCAATCTCTTCCCTGTAAATCGCATCCGCATCCTGTACAATCCTTACCTTATCAGCCGTTACCTCACCGATGATCCTGACGCCAAGACCCGGGCCTGGGAATGGCTGCCTGAATACCAGATACTCCGGAATTCCCAGTTCCAGACCAGCCTTACGCACCTCATCCTTAAACAGCAGGCGGAGCGGCTCCACCAGTTCCTTAAAGTCAACATGCTCAGGAAGCCCGCCCACATTGTGGTGGGACTTAATCACAGCAGACTTGCCCAGGCCGGACTCAATCACATCCGGGTAAATGGTTCCCTGGACCAGATAATCCACGGCGCCAATCTTCTTTGCCTCTTCTTCGAATACACGGATGAATTCCTCACCAATAATCTTACGCTTTGCCTCAGGCTCTTCCACGCCCTTCAGCCTTGCATAGAACCTCTCCTGGGCATTCACACGGATAAAGTTCAAATCATACTGTCCTTCAGGGCCGAATACGGCTTCTACCTCGTCCCCTTCATTCTTCCTTAAAAGGCCATGGTCAACGAACACACAGGTCAGCTGCTTACCGATTGCCTTGGACAGCATGACCGCCGCAACCGAGGAATCCACCCCGCCGGAAAGCGCACAAAGCACCTTCCCATCGCCAATCTTTTCCCTCAGCGCCTTAATCGTGGTATCTACGAATGAATCCATCTTCCAGTCCCCGGAACAACCGCAGACATTGTATACAAAGTTGGACAGCATCCTGGTTCCTTCTTTTGTGTGGACTACCTCAGGATGGAACTGAACTCCATAGAAATTCCTTTCCACACACTCCATACCGGCAACCGGGCATGATTCCGTATGGGCCGTAATCCTGAACCCTGCAGGTACCTGGGCAATATAGACCCCATGGCTCATCCAGCACACGGTCTTTGGCGATACCCCCTCAAACAGCTTGCTGGACGTATCTACATCCACCTCCGTGTGTCCATACTCGCTGACAACCGCTTTCTTGACAACGCCGTCCAGCAGGTAACTCATCAGCTGGGCTCCGTAGCAGATTCCAAGAACCGGTATCCCCAGTTCAAAAATCTCCTTGGAACAACGCGGCGCTCCGTCTTCAAATACCACATCCGGTCCGCCTGTGAAAATGATTCCCTTGGGATTCATCTCCTTAATCTTGTCCAGGCTCATATTGTAAGGATGGACTTCGCAGTATACATTGCACTCGCGGACGCGGCGCGCAATCAGCTGATTATACTGACCGCCAAAGTCCAAAACGATAATCATCTCTCTATCCATGAGATTTCTTCCTCCATGTCATGTCTTTTCTGGATATTCCCGCCAAAACCTAAAATCCGAACTACCTCTCCCTATACCATGACCCAATTTACCAGAAAATATTTATATCCGCATAAATTGAAAGAGATTGTACAAAATAGTACAATCTCTTTTTTATCTTTCGTATGAGTATATTATACGGCACCCTACCGCAAATAGCAAGTAATTTCGACAATTTTTTCAGATTTTTTCTCAATCTATTTTCTTAAACTGTTTTTCCCCTTTTTCCATCCCCCTCAATACCTATCCTTCTTCAAAAGCGTTTCCGGAAAACCACTTAAATCAGGTAGTTTCTTTCCGGGTCCCCTCTCCACTCCTCTATCAGCTGGGGTTTTACCACATCATACCATTGTTTCATCATCCTGAAATGAAATATATCCTTTTGCAGGCCCTCCAAAGCATGTGTTTCATTCCAATACCGCCCAAGCCGCATTTCCAGGTCCGCAACCATCCCCGCATATTCCGGGCGGTCCCCCAAATCCTCCAATTCTTCCGGATCATTCTTAAGGTTAAACAGCTGGCATGTTTCATGACCGGCATGCTTCACCAGCTTATACGTCCCAAGCATCAGCATTGCGCTGGGTTTATCTCCTTTAATATCACTGCACACCGAAACCACCTCCCTGTCCCCAGGGACAGGCGCACCTGAGGTCAAATGGGAAACCAGGCTCATTCCGTCCATATCCGGCAGCTGTTCGCACCCAGACAGTTCCAATAGAGTGGGCGCAATATCCAAAAGGCTGGTCAGACCGCCCACATGGCCGCCCGCCGGAAATACTCCAGGCCACACATATACCATAGGCACATGGGACGCCCCTTCATAGAAATTGGTTTTCCAGAATAGTCCGTGTTCTCCTATGTTATCCCCGTGGTCGGAACCATAGATTATAATGGTATTTTCCCATCCAATGGTAGACTTGACCACATCCAGAATCCTGCCTATGAGGCCATCCACATATTCCACCATGCCGTAGTAGGCTGCGCGTATCCTGCGCACATCCTCAGGCGTTACCTTTTCCATGCCCCGGTTTGCATACCATTCCCGGATGGCGGGATGCATCATGGCCTTTTCCTCACGGCTGGGAAAATGAAGCTCTGGCAGATGCTTATAATAGTAACGGAACAATTCCTCCGGGGCTATGTATGGGCAGTGGGGGCCGTAGAATCCCACGGTCATGAACAGGGGGCGTCCATCCGTCCTCTCCGTCAGATAACGGCAGGCCTCCTTTGTTACGTCTTCATCGTAATCCAATACCGCGGAATGTCCGGCCCCTGACTTTTTTATGGAAATAAGGTTCTGACCTGATGAGCGTTTAAACCCTCCATAGATGAAGGCTTCGTTATCCCCGCCGATGAAGCAGGGGGTGATGTCCCCCACAAGACGCTTCTCGTAACCATGGCGCTGGTCATTTCCCACAAAATGCATCCTTCCGCACAAGACGGTCTCATATCCGCCAACAGTCATGGAATTGACAAAGGTGGCCTTATCGGACGGCAGGCACTGCATGTTATTATAAACCCCGTTCCTGGTGGGCAGAAGGCCTGTCAGCATGGACGACCTGCTGGGCACACACAAAGGCGCGGCGCAGTAGCATGAATCCAAAGCCGTTCCCCTGGCGTAAAGGCTGTCCAGATTTGGTGTGCGCGCATAGGAATCACCGCTGTTTCCCATTACCCTGTGGTTGTGCTGGTCTGATAACAGGTATATTATGTTGGGCTTCATGTTCTATTCCTCCTGCAGTTCCTGTTGGATTTTAGAATCCTGCTGAACTTCTTTTCCTCTTTTAAGGGCCTTTATATTGGCATAAATCAGATAAACAGTCAGCAGCAGTATGCCGATACAAAGCGGCCTGGTAAGCACATATAACAAAATACTTTTTCCCTGGGCAGAGACAATGGTGTACGTCCTGACAAAATTACTTTCTATAATACTGCCCAGGATCAGTCCCAAAACCACCGGTGTGTTAGGAATCCCAAGCTTAGCCAGTAGGACGCCGAAGATGCCCATGCCAATGGCCACGATTACATCATATACGGAATTGTTCACACTGTATGCGCCAATCAGGGAACACATCAACACTACCGGAATGATATGCCGTATATTCAGCTTGAGAATGGATGCAAAGACAGGAATGCCAAAGACTCCGATAGCCACCATGATTACTGCTGCCAGAAACATTCCAAATATAAAGGTATAAACAATCTCTCCATGATCCACGAACAGCCTTTGTCCAGGAACCAGGCCATGAATGGTCAATGCGCCGAACATGATGGCCGAGGTGGAGGATCCCGGTATCCCCAGGGACAGCATGGGGACCAGGGAACCGCCTACTGCCGCATTGTTTGCACTTTCCGGCGCAACAATTCCCGCCGGATTGCCCTGGCCGAAGGTGCCTTCCCTGTCCCTTCCCTTGGCTTCCCCATAGGCCAGAAAGGAAGCAATCGCGCCTCCGGTCCCGGGCAATATACCTATAAATGTCCCAATTGCGGAAGATTTCAGTAAAACGCCCTTATATTTTTTCCAGGTTTCCTTCCAGATGTCCGGGAACCTTACCTGTTTAAGCTGCAGGGCAGTCTGATTCCCACCCGGTTCCTCCAGCCCGGTTCCCTGTTTAATCATTTCTGCAATGGCAAACAGACCAATGATTGCAGGTATCAGGTTGATACCGCCCCTGAGGGCCCTGGCCCCAAAAGTAAAACGCATGGCGCCTGTGTTCCCGTCAATCCCTATCATGGCAAGGAACAGGCCGGCAAGCGCTGCCAGCAGTCCCTTCGGAACATTTTTCCCGGTAAGGCTACCTACAATGGTCAGGCCGCATATGGCTAAAAGCATCATCTCCGGAGGCCCGAACATAACCGAGATGCTTGACAGTACAGGCGCGAAAAACAGCAGGACCACCAATCCTATGATACTGCCTATCCCGCTGGCGATAACGGAAAAATATAAGGCGCTTTTCCCTTCCCCTTTCCTGGTCATCTGGTATCCCTCCAAAGCAGTACAGGATGCCTCTGCTGTTCCCGGACAATTAATCAGGATTCCCGATATGGATCCGCCATAGGACGAGCCAAGATAAATCCCGCCCAGAAATAATAGCCCCTGTTCCGGTCTCATGGCATAGGTAAATGGCAGCATGACCGCTATCCCAATCCCCCCATTCATACCGGGTATGGCTCCCAGTACCACACCTGCAGCAGTGCCCAGGAAACACACCACCAGTGTCTGAATACTGAACAAATTAACCAGTACCTGTGTCATCAGCTCCATTTGCCGCACCCCTCTCCGGTTTTATTTTGTCAACATGGCCTTTCTCATAGCAAAATCTTCTTTTAAAAATGCATCCAGCTCCGGTCCTGTCAGCAGCGCGGGTTCCTCATCAATACCAGAAACACTGTCCCTGATTTCCCCATCATATCCCTGCTTTAAATTTTCTACCAGGACATCCACCACTGAATCGGGAAGGCCCTTTGGTCCCACCAGCATCCTGATTGCCGGGTTGGCAATCCCATATCCCTGCTCCGCAAAAGTGGGGACATCCGGAAATGTTCCAAGACGCTCCGACAGCATGATGCCCAATACGTTCAGATCCTGTTCCTGGGCCTGTGAGATAAACTTGGCGCTCAGGATCCCGGCTTCAATATGCCCGCCCAGCAAATCAGCCAGGACCTTGTTGCCGCCTTCATACACAACACCCGTGGTGACAATCCCCATTTTTTCATTCATCAGGTCCAGCGACAGGTTCTGTATCGCAGACGGTAACGCAACGGTCATCTCTCCGGGCTTTTCCTTGGCCTTTTGGATAAAATCCTCCAGTCCGTTCATATCCGTGCCCTTTTTCAAGACCAGGATATCCCCTGTTGTATTCAGTCCTGCGATATAAGTGAAATCCTCTGTGGTAAAATCACATTCACCTGCCCCATATACGAAATTAGCCACATCCGTATTAGAGAATACCCCCAGTGTATAGCCGTCGGCATCTGCATCCGCAATATCCCCCATACCGACCAGGCCGCTTGCACTGCCATTATTAATAATCACAATGGCCTTTCCCAATGTTTTTTCAAGCGGTGTACAGACAGCCCTTGCCATGGCATCTGTCCCGCCCCCGGCCGCTGCCGTGACAATGCATTGAATCTCTTTCTCAGGATATGCAGCGGATGCCGCTGTCTTATCCTCTGGTTTATCACCTGCCTTATCGCCTGATTCCGGCCCCTTAATTGTCTCGGCCGCTGCCTTCACCGAAGTCTCCTTGGTTCCGTCCCCGCTCTTTGTACATCCGCACAAGACCGCTGCTGCCATTAACGCTGCACATACTGATACCCATAATTTTTTTGTTCCTCTTCTCCTCATAAGATTCCTTCCTTTCTTCTGCCGGGGCATGTTTCAATACTGCCAGATACCAGGGCGTGTTTGAACATTCATTCCCGCCGTCTGCACGCCTTAAAATAGGATGCCTGACGGTGTGACGATTTTAAGCCCTAATGTAAATACTGCAAAAGCGCCCGCTGTTACCAACAACGAATATCCCAGGACGCCAGCCAGCGCTTTTCCTGTTTTCACCGGAGTTATCAGCCATGAGATACCTGCAATTACTAAGAATGCCGCAAAGTAAAAACCCAGAATCCCTGCCATTAGCGGATTAATAAACAGGAAAAGGACCATCACAATCTCCTTCCATGAAATCCGTGGTGACTTTTCATCCGGGGCGCCTCTGACCGCGATGCCCATTAGTAATAATCCTATCAGGATTATCATCACAAACACAGCCATGGGATACATTCCTCTGGACAGCCCAGTCATCCCTGCCATGCAAAATCCAAAACAGCTGGCCAGGATACCGGATATAAAGCTTGTTTTAAGAAAAATTTTCTCTTTTTTCAAAGTACGCCCCTCCCTCTTTCCCTTATTTTCTTAGTGATATTGTCATAATAGCATATTCTTTCTTTAAAATCAAGAAATATTTTCTCTTTTTCCATGATTTATTTTATATAATCAGGAAATATTTTCTCTTTATTTTTTCTTTTTTTCTCTTTTTCCTTGTGTTCTCTGTAAAAAAGTGGTATAATACAGGAAAATCAATGGGAGAAACAGTTATGGAGAAAAAAATCACCTTACAGGATATTGCAAATACAGCCAATGTGACAGTTGCAACTGTCCACAAAGCACTTCACAACAAAAAAGGAGTCAGTCCTGAGAAGCGTGAGGAAATCCTGGCGCTGGCCAATTCCATGAACTACTATACCGAATCGTCTTCTGCCCAAAAGACATACAAAATTGCCGCTGTATTTCCCGGCCCGACCAATGATAACCGGTATTTTTACCAGTATATCTGGAAAGGAATCCATGCGCGGGCAAAGGAACTGGCCCCCTGCCACGTAGAAATCCTGGACATGACCTTTGACGGAGGCCAGGAACAGCAGCTTCAGATATTGAACCATATCTGGAGCACCCGCCGTCAGGAGCTTTCCGGATTGCTTACCGTGGTCTGGAACGAAACTGATTCATTGGAGATACTGAACCGTTTTACAGACGAGGGAATTAAAGTCTTTACCATTTCCGCAGATGCCCCCTTCAGCCAGCGCACCGCCTGCATCATGGCCAACCCTTACCGTTCCGGCCGTCTGGCCGCTGAGTATCTGGGCTCCGTCCTCAAACAGCCGTGCCGCGTTGTTATTATCGGTACAAAGCGTGACACCAACAACCATGCCCAGGTAGTGCGGGGATTTTTTGATCAGATGACGGAAAGCAATCCTCTGATAGAAATCATTGAACTGTATGAAAATGTTTATTATCCGGATAAACTCTTTGATACACTCAGTGAATTCCTTCATACAATTGACAATATTTTAGGAATCTATGCAAACAATGCAAGGACCACTGCACGTGTATGCACCATGGTAAAAGACATTGGGTATCAGGACAAGGTGACGATTATAGGGAGCGAACTTTTTGACGAATCCAAAGAAGCATTAAAACAGGGAATCCTGAATGCCATTATTGACCAAAACGGTTATGAACAGGGATACAAAGGCTTATCGATTGCATTTGACAACATCGTGCTTGGGAATGATGTACCGACAAAACATGAAATCAACACCTCTTTGATTTTGAAGAACAATCTTCCTCTGTAAATGCAAAAACCGTACCATCTGACTTTTCTTATCGGTCAGATGGTACGGTTTCATTCTGTCTGTCATTCCATGTCCATGGCGCCCTGTTCATTGGATTCCAGATACTTATTAATATAAACCCCAGTATAAGAAACAGGATTCCCGGCCACATCCTCCGGCGTTCCCTTGGCAATCACGGTACCGCCCTTGTCCCCGCCTTCGGGTCCGATGTCAATGATGTAATCCGCCGTCTTAATCACATCCAGATTATGCTCAATGACCACCACCGTATTGCCGCCGTCAGACAGCCTGCGGAGGATATCAATCAGCTTGTGCACATCCGCAAAATGCAGTCCCGTGGTAGGCTCATCCAGGATATAGATGGTCTTGCCCGTGCCGCGCTTGGACAGTTCGGTTGCCAGCTTGATACGCTGGGCCTCACCGCCTGACAATTCGGTGGAAGGCTGGCCCAGCCTGATGTAACCCAGGCCCACATCATACAGGGTCTGTATCTTCCTGGTGACAGAAGGAACATTCTCAAAGAACGTAAGCGCCTCCTCCACCGTCATGTCCAGCACGTCATAAATGCTCTTGCCCTTGTACTTCACATCCAATGTCTCACGGTTATACCGTTTGCCGCCGCAGACCTCACATGGCACATATACGTCCGGAAGGAAATGCATCTCAATCTTAATGATACCGTCGCCGCTGCAGGTCTCGCACCGTCCGCCCTTGACGTTAAAGCTGAACCGTCCCTTGGTATATCCCTTTGCCTTTGCATCCACCGTGGACGCAAACAGATCGCGGATCAAATCAAACACACCTGTGTAAGTGGCGGGATTAGACCTTGGCGTACGGCCGATGGGGGACTGGTCAATGGCAATGATCTTATCCAGCTGCTCCGTGCCGTCTATTCCCTTGTGCCTGCCCGGAATGGTTCTTGCACGGTTCAGCTTCCTGGCCAGGGCCTTGTACAGGATTTCATTAACCAGTGAACTCTTGCCTGAACCGGACACGCCAGTGACACAGGTCATGACGCCCAGGGGGAAATCCACATTGATGTTCTTCAGGTTATTCTCAGCAGCTCCCCGGACCGTAATCCAGCCCGTGGGCTTCCTGCGCTCAGACGGCACAGGTATCTTAAGCCTGCCGCTTAAATACGCCCCTGTCACGGACTCCTGGTTATCCATAATCTCCTGGGCAGTACCCATGGCAATCACCTGTCCGCCATGTTCGCCTGCCCCGGGACCGATATCCACAATGCAGTCCGCTGCGCGCATGGTATCCTCGTCATGTTCCACCACCAGCACGCTGTTGCCCAGATCCCGCAGATGGACCAGGGTCTTTAAAAGCTTGTCATTATCCCTTTGGTGGAGGCCGATGCTGGGCTCGTCCAGGATATAGGCAACGCCCACCAGGCCCGAACCGATCTGGGTCGCCAGGCGGATCCGCTGTGCTTCTCCTCCTGACAGGGTTCCGGTTGCCCTGGAAAGGGACAGATAATCCAGCCCCACATCAATAAGGAAGCAGATCCTGGCCCGTATCTCCTTGAGGATGGACGCCCCAATGGCCAGCTGCATATGGGTAAGCTTCAGTCCATCCAGGAAATCCTTGAACTTCACAATGGACATATTGGTGGCCTGGTAGATATTCATGTCCCCCACCGTAACTGCCAGGGACTCCTTCTTAAGCCTCTGCCCTTTACACGCGGGACAGGGGGTAATCCGCATATAGGTTTCGTACTCTGCCTTGGATGCCTCGGAAAATGTCTCCTTATAGCGCCGGTTCACGTTCTCAACCAGCCCCTCAAAGGCCACGTCGTACACACCCTCGCCCCTCTGGCTCTTATAGCGTACCTTGACTTCCTTTCCGCCCGTTCCGTACAGGATCACGTCCTGGATTTCCCTAGGGTAGTCCTTAAAGGGCGTGTCCAGGCGGAACTTGTATTCCTTGGAAAGCGCCTCAAGGATTGCCCTTGTAAAACTTCCCTTGTCCGTACAGGACTGCCATCCCATCACCACAATGGCGCCGTCGTCAATGGAAATGGACTTGTCAGGAATCATCAGGTCCTCGTCAAACTCCATCTTATACCCAAGTCCGAAACACTCCGGACATGCGCCAAAGGGGTTGTTAAAGGAAAAGCTTCTGGGCTCCACCTCGTCCACGCTGATGCCGCAGTCCGGGCAGGAAAAGCTCTGGCTGAAGTTCACCGGCTCCCCATCCGCCACATCCACGGTCATGAGCCCGCCGCTGAGCGCCATCACTGTCTCAATGGAATCCGTAAGACGCTTTTCAATGCCTTCCTTCACAATCAGACGGTCCACCACCACTTCTATGTTATGCTTGATATTCTTATCCAGCCTGATATCTTCCGAAAGTTCATAAAGGTTCCCGTCAATGCGGACCCTTACATAACCGCTCTTGCGCGCCTGGTCCAGAACCTTCACATGCTCTCCCTTGCGCCCCCTGACAACAGGAGCCAGAAGCTGGATCTTGGTCCGCTCAGGCATCTGCATGATATGGTCCACCATCTGGTCAATGGACTGCTTGTGTATCTCCTTGCCGCACTTGGGACAGTGCGGGATTCCCACCCTGGCATACAGAAGCCTCATATAATCATAAATCTCAGTCACGGTGCCCACCGTGGAACGGGGGTTCCGGTTCGTGGACTTCTGGTCTATGGAAATGGCCGGCGACAGCCCTTCTATGCTCTCCACATCCGGCTTCTCCATCTGTCCCAGGAACTGGCGGGCATAGGAGGACAGGGACTCCATATAACGCCTCTGCCCTTCCGCATAGATGGTGTCAAAAGCCAGTGATGATTTGCCGGATCCGGACAGCCCGGTCAGTACCACCAGCTCATTTCTCGGTATATCCACGGATATATTCTTCAGATTATGCTCATTGGCCCCGCGGATTTTAATGTACTGCTTTGCCATTCAAAATGCTCCTTGTCTCTTATCAGTAATCTTTACTTATAACCCTTCAAAGTGTATGGCGTAAGTATATCACATTCCACCGTCATTTGCAAACACTTGTTCGATAAAATGCTGTAGGATTGCTGGAACTTCTTCCAGCAGGCTCCTTGCATTGACACGCTCTGACATCTGGTGCGCATCCCTGCCAACGGGGCCGAACAGAAGGGCCGGTACCTGGAAAACGGACATGGCGTCCAGGTTCATTCCATACACCTTCCCCCACAGAGGGGCATTGGCCGCATAAGCCTTAAGCTCCTCCATATCCGGCCCCGCACAATAGCTTAAGTCCGAGATACCGCAGCAGTAATTGCGCTTTCCCAGCCGGATGCCGCAGGTCTCCCCCGCTGCCTTTTGAAGCATTCCATAGAAGGCGCTCCCCTGCCCTGTCCTGCCTGGCAGGCGGTCACTGTGAAATGCAGGATAATACGGCGGGGCAAATGCAATCACCATGACAGGCGCCGTAATCCCGGAATAGGTCAGGGCTGCATCCATGATCTCCAGGGTCGCCCTGGGATAGTTCCACCGGCCCAGGCGGATGCGTTCCCCTGCATCCTCATACAGCGCCCTGAACCATGTTCCCGCTTCCTCCCCGTGCCGCTCATGGCACAGCCTTACCAGTTCCCCATACTCCATGACACAGCAGGACAGATCCACATCCGGCAGCACTGCGCCGGACCGCACCGCTGCCTCCCGGGCCTCCATCCGTTCCATATAAGAGGAAAATGCCTCCCGCCCAATCTCCTTAAGCCGTCCCATGACAGAATCAGCCGTCTTCCCAAATCCCAGCATGCTCATATAACCTGCTGCCCGGTAGGGCACCGACACATCATACCCTTCCTTGCGGTCCCTCAGGTTAAACCAGGTGGGCGGCGGACACGGCTCCCCTTCCCATTGTTCTGAAAATTCGGGGGCCAGCTCCGTGCGCAGGAACATTTCCGCCAGGACCCCTATTGCGTTCAATCCGCGGAAGCAATCCACCACATGTGCCTTCACGCCCTGGACCAGCACCGCAGGCATGGTCTTCCCCACGGACCCGATATAGACCTGCTGCCTGCCATCCTCATTAAAACTGGGTTCCAGGTCCACCAGACATCCATACTCCAGCCCAAACCGTCCCTGCATCCCCGTAAAAAACGGGATGGACCCCCGCATTCCGGCTGAATAAGCCTCCTCATCCGCCACCGCGGCAAACAAAAGACAGCCCGGCAGTTCCGGATGTTCCAGCATCAGGCGCCCATACCAGTCCATCAGGGCCATGCCAACCGCAAGTCCCCCCTTCATGTCGTTGACGCCCCGCCCGAACAGCCACTCCCCTGTCTCAAAATCCGCCCTGGCCTCCTCAGGCAGCATGGACATCAAGGTCTCCAGTTCCTTTCCCTGCGCCAGTTTCCACGCTTCCACATCATACGCATAGGACTGGAAGTCCCCATATTCCTCCGTATCCACCACATCATAATGTCCGGTAAGGATAACGGTCCTTGAAGTGCTCCCCTTTACCAGGCCATAAGGGGTCCCCCGGGAAAGGAAATCCCCCTCCAACCCATACATTCCCGTAAGTTCAGGATGCGCCTGAAAGTAGGGCTGCCGCCCCAGTTCCTCCCTTATGTATTCCCCAGCCGCCTGTTCCTCCCTGCTGTTGGAAATACTGGGGATTGCAACCAGTTCCTTCATATAACGGTAAATCTCATTTTTCACTTCCATAATCATCCGCCTCACTGTCATTTATCCGATGAACATTTTGCAGCATCGATTGCCAGGGCCGCCATAAGCACATACAATGCGTCTTCCGGGTTCCCAATCTCAAGCACATATGTATCAGTCAGCTTAAACAGCTGCTTGGACAGCCCCGCTACCCGTCTCCCCATGGCATCCTCTATGTAATAATCCCATTCCAGGATATCCCCGGCAATATGCCATCCCCTGACATCCATCTTAAAAGACGGCCTGAAAAATGTAAATTCCTTCCACACCTCGCCCACCAGCTGTTCACCCGCATACAGCCGGAACCTTGGCAGAAAAGTAAGCACCTCCTGCTTAACAGTACCCAGATGCCCTCCCTGGGCATCATATATCTCCAGCCTGTGCCCCCAGGCCAATTTCCCCTGGACCGTATAAACCGTCCTGCCTTCCTCATCAAAAACATCATAACTGTCAAACCACGAAAAAAACCTCTGCCGGAACAATAACTTCATCCCATATCCCCTTTCTCCGGCCCATACCCGGCCATAGTCCAAAATCCTTATGGAATCATCCGCTTCTAATCATAACAGCATAATCCCCCTTGTCAAGTCATCCCAAAAACTCCCAATCCTTTACCTACCACAAACCAACAATCCCACGCCTCTTTTTTGAAGCGTCAGCGGACGTCCGCCGTCACTCCACCACCCCTCTTTGAAGCGCCAGCGGACGCCCACCACCTGCCGGGTTAAAGACCGGATGGCGCTGCAGCATTCGGCCGCAGCGCCATCCTGATCCTCCAGCGGACGGAATCCCCGCCCCGTCCGTATCCATCCTGACCTACCCTATCTCTCCTCCCTGAAATAAGCCAGCCCCAGACTCTCCGGCGGCTGGTACTCCCTTTTCTTCCTCAAGCTGGTAATCACCAGCACCACAATGGTCACAACATATGGCAGCGCCTTAAAAATCTCCTGGGCCCCCCTGTCCAGTCCCGGGATATAGAGATAAAGGATATACAGGCCGCCAAACAATATGGAGCCCCAGATTGCATTGACCGGCTTCCACAGTGCGAAGATTACAAGTGCAATGGCCAGCCAGCCCCTGTCGCCGAATCCGTTATTGGTCCAGGTCCCGCCGGAATACTCCATCACAAAGTACAGTCCCCCAAGTCCGCTGATACCGCCGCCCACACAGGTGGCCAGGTACTTGTACGCAGTCACGTTAATGCCCGCTGCATCCGCGGTTGCCGGACTCTCGCCCACAGCCCTCAGGTTCAGCCCCTTCCTGGTCTTACCCAGGAAGAAAGCCAGTACAATTGCCAGGAGGACCGCCAGATAGGTAAGGAATCCATAGGAAAACAATACCTGCCCCACCACTCCCAGCTTAGAAAGCCCAGGAACCGGCGTCTTGTAGGCCGCGCCCGTAACCGCCACGGAAATCTGTCCCACGCCGCCTGCCAGCTTTGCAAGGGAGCCGCCGAAGAAGTTACCGAAGCCCACGCCAAAGGTAGTCAGGGCCAGACCCGTGACATTCTGGTTGGCCCGCAGCGTAATGGTAAGCACACTGTACACCAGACCGCCCAGGGCCGCGCATGCGAATGCGCACAGGAAGGAAATCAGCATCCCCACAAAGCCGTTAGGTGTCCCCACTGAATTTTCATATAAAAATGCACCAATCAGTCCTGCAATCCCGCCCATGTACATCATCCCGGGAATACCCAGGTTCAGGTTGCCGGACTTCTCCGTCATGATTTCGCCCAGGGCGCCGTACAGAATCCCTATGCCCTGCCCAATGGCCTTCTGAATGAATATAACTAAAAATCCCATATCCTTGTCCTCCCTCCTAAGCCTGTGTGTCTTTGCGCCTGCTGCGCACCGCTACTTTGTAATTGATGAAAAACTCACAGCCCAGGATAAAGAACAGGATGATTCCCGTTATGACATCAGAGGCATTTTCATTCAGGTTGAACTGGGACGCGATCTGTCCTGCGCCCTTCTGCATGAATACCAGGAAAAAGGATACCAGGACCATGGCAAATGCATTGAACTTGCTGAGCCATGACACTATGATTGCTGTAAATCCCCGTCCTCCCGCCGTGCTGGTGGATATGGTGTGGCTTGCGCCGCTTACAATGATAAAACCGGCAATGCCGCAGATAGCCCCGGACAGGGCCATGGTGCGAAGGATTACCTTCTTCACATTGATACCCGCGTACCTGGCCGTGTTCTCACTCTCACCCACCACAGCAATCTCATACCCCTGCTTGCTGTATTTCAGGTAAATGAACATGGCCAGGGTCAGAGCCAGGACGATTACCAGGTTCCACCCGTAGTCCAGCCCAAAAAGCTTGGGAAGCCAGCCGCCTTTTGTAGCGGAGTTGATGGTGCCCACCGAGTTGGACCCCTTTGGGTTCTCCCAGAAGATAATGCAGTATGTGATGACCTGCATTGCCACATAATTCATCATCAGTGTAAATAGTGTCTCATTGGTATTCCAGTATGCCTTGAAAAATGCCGGGATTGCAGCCCAGACCATGGCGGACAGCGCGCTTCCCGCCAGCATCAGCGGGAACAGCAGGATTGGCGGAAGGGAATTACCCAGATAAATCATCATGGCCGCCGATGTGACGCCCCCGATCAGGACCTGCCCCTCGGCGCCGATATTCCAGAACCGCATCTTAAATGCCGGGGTAATACCGATTGCAATACACAACAGGACCAGGGTGTCCCGTATGGTCATCCAGACACGCCGTTTGGTTCCCACCGCTCCGTCAAACACCCCTTTGTATACTTCAATGGGATTCAGGCCAGTAAGCGCGAAGATAACGCCTGCACAGACAATCAGGGATATGAGGACCGCCGCCAGCCTGATAAGCCACGCCTTGTACGGCTCTATGCCGTCACGTTTGGATATATGCATCAGAGGTTCCTTTACCGATACCGCTGTCATTTCCTTACTCACTCTGGTCACCTCCTACTTTTGTCATCATCAGGCCCACGCCCTCTTTGGTGGCTGTCCTGCCGTCCACGATACCGCTTATCCGGCCGCCGCACAGCACCAGGATACGGTCGCACAGTTCCAGAAGCACATCCAGGTCCTCTCCCACACAGATGACCGCCGCCCCCTGCTGCTTCTGTTCATTGAGCAGATGGTAGATGGTATAGGATGAATTGATGTCCAGCCCCCGCACAGGGTAGGCAACCATAAGTACCTTGGGATTGGAGGAAATCTCGCGTCCCACCAGAACCTTCTGCACATTTCCGCCGGACAGCTTGCGCACCGGCGTGGTGACGCCCGGGGTCACCACCTCCAGCTCCTCGATGATATGCTCCGCCAGGCTTCTGGGCGTCTTCCTGTCCGCAAAGAAAGGACGGCCGTTCCGGTAGCCCCTGAGCATCATGTTGTCCGTCATGTCCATGGAACCCACCAGTCCCATGCCCAGCCTGTCCTCAGGCACAAAGGAGAGCTTTACGCCCAGCTTGCTGATGGCGGAAGCCGCCATGCCTTCCAGGTTCTTTTCCCCGCCCTCTGGCGGATAATATGTAATGGTTCCCGACTCCATGGGCTGTAAGCCCGCAATGGATTCCAAAAGCTCCTTCTGTCCGCTTCCCGCGATTCCGGCCACCCCCAGTATCTCTCCGCTGTATGCGGTAAAGGTGGCGTTATCCAAAGTCCTGACACCTTCCTTATTCACACAGGTGACCCCCTGTACCTCCAGTCGCTTCCGGGGATTGACAGGCTCCGGGCGGTCGATGTTCAGGCTGACCTTCTTGCCTACCATCATTTCGGTCAGGGACTCCTCCGTTGCCTCGGCTGTCTGCACGGTCCCGATGTACTGGCCCTTGCGCAGCACGGAAACCCGGTCTGACAGCGCCAGCACCTCATGGAGTTTATGGGTGATGATGATGATGGAATGGCCTGCCTCGCGCATGTTGCGCAGGACCGCGAAAAGACGGTCTGTTTCCTGGGGCGTGAGGACTGCCGTCGGCTCGTCCAGGATCAGGATGTCCACGCCGCGGTACAGGAGCTTGACAATCTCCACGGTCTGTTTCTGGGATACGGACATGGTGTATATCTTCTGGTCCGGGTCCAAATCGAAGCCGTATCTGCCTGTCAGTTCATTAATCCGTGCCGCCACGCTTTTCATGTCCAGGATTTCTTTTCCCGAAAGGCCCAGGATGATGTTTTCCGCCGCGGTCAGGACATCCACCAGTTTAAAATGCTGGTGGATCATGCCGATTCCCAGTGCAAATGAATCCTTGGGCGAACGGATGGCCACCTCTTTTCCATTCACATATATCTGCCCCTCATCCGGGTAGTAGATTCCCGATATCATGTTCATGAGGGTGGTCTTCCCGCTTCCGTTCTCACCCAGGATGGACAGTATCTCCCCCCGCCTGACAGACAGGCATACTTTGTCATTGGCAGTTACCTTGCCGAATCGTTTTGTGATGTTTTTCAGTTCAATTGCGTATTCTTGGCTCACCCGGCAGACCTCCATTTTTATTATTTTTATCTTGCTTGCGGCAGGGCGCTGTACCAATCCGCCATGCACCCCAATGCCTCCGTGGAAAAAAGCGGAGCCAGTCAGATAGCTCCGCTTTTGCAGCTTTTACAAATTCACCCAGCTTGGAATCTGCGGGAATTTAATTGTCAATTGTCTTGATTCCGTCAATCAGTATGTCGAATGCGGGCGCGGATGCAAATTCGGACTCATGGAAATATCCGTCGGATATGTACTCGTTGCCGTCATCCTTCTTATATGAATCCAGTGTCTTGCCTTCAACGGTCCATGTGGAGGTATCGAACACATGGAGCTCACCTGCTGCCAGTTTGGCCTCAACCTCTTCCACCTTTTCCTTGGTTCCCGGAGCAACTGCTGCTTCGTTCAGTTCAGTAATCAGCACTGCGCCGTCTGAGAAGCCCTTGCACCAGTCAACCGGGATTTCGGTTCCGTCCACAACATGCTGCACGGCCTCGGTTACATACGCACCCCAGTTATTGGTGGAGGATGTAAGGGCCTGGGTAGGAGCAGTGGCAATCATGGAAATGTTGTAGCCCACACAAGGAACGCCCGCTGCCTCACATGCGGTGGGGGCGCCGGTTGTATCGGCGTGCTGGCTGATAAGCACGCAGCCATCGGAAATCAGGGCGTCTGCCGCTTCCTTCTCCAGGTCAAAGCTGGCCCAGCTGTTGGTGTACTTAACTTCCATGGTGGCATCCGGGCATACGGAGCGCACGCCTAAGAAGAAGGAGGTATATCCGCTGATAACCTCAGCATACGGATAAGCGCCCACATAACCGATCTTGCAGGCATCCTTTGCAACGGTCCCGTCCTCTATCATCTGGTTCAGCTTCATTCCGGCCACCACGCCGGACACATAACGCGCTTCGTAAATAGCAGTGAAATAGTTGTGCATGTTGCTCAGTCCGCTGGAAGCTGCCTGGAAACCGGTGGCATGGCAGAACTGGACCTCAGGATATTCCTTGGCTGCCTCAATCACATAGGACTCATGCCCAAAGCTGTTTGCAAATACAATCTGGCATCCCTGGTCAGCCAGATCCATGGCCGCATCCTGAGCAGTCTCATCCTCCGGGATATTCCATTTAACGATAATCTGGTCATCGGCCAGGCCAAGGGCTTCCTTCATCTCCATGGCGCCTTTATAATGTGCGGCTGTATAGCCCTCATTCTCATCACCGATGAATACAAAACCAACCTTTAAGTCTTCCTTTGCAACACCGCCTGCAGGCGCTGCCTCTTTTGCCTCTGTCTCCCCTGCATCCGCCGCAGTGGTGTCTGCCGCTGCTTCTGTGGATGCCGGCGCCGCGGTCGTGTCTGCTGTTCCGGAACTGCCGCAGGCTGCTAATGACAATGTCATCACACCCGCCATTGCTACGCTGACTAACTTACGTAATTTCATAATGCTCTCCTCCATGAAGTTTGGTATAGGCGCATCCAGACGAAAATACGTCAGGTATTGGCTGCCATTGCCCCTGACGTTCCATTGATGTCCTATCCGTTAAAATGTAACACAAATACGTAGTTAAGTATATCACTTTTTCCATCATTGTCAATATTAACCATATATTTAAAACAATTTTATACACAATAAAGCGGGATTGGTTTAATTTATCACCAATCCCGCCTTATATTCTTAAGCTACGCTTATAGTTCAGGCATGCTCACGTCCATTTTCACTGAAAACCTCGCACATGATCCCGGCGCCCAGACGGAATCCCTGACAGAACGTCTCAGACTTTTCCAGATACGTAAGCTCCAGATAATGCTCCATCAGGCAGTCAAACTCCGCCTTCATCCCCGCATCCAGCTTCTCTGTAAAGCGTTCCACTTCCTTTAAGGATTCCCTGCACATGGCCTGGTATTCCGCTGAATCCTGCATGGCACAGTCAGCGGGGTGCAGATCCCCAGTATAAAGCATGTTCAAAATTCTTCCCATTCCTGTTCCTGCCTTTCATCTATCTGTATATAACAGGGTCACAGGTCATGTAATGTCAGTTCCCGGCTCCTCACTGCCTATCTTCCCTTCACAAAATCCCTTATCATCCCATCATCCATCCCGGACGCGCCCGGCCGACCGCTTCTGCTTCCGGCAGAAGGGAATACCGGACACGCCAGGATCCGCTCATCTTCAGGCACTGGCCCGGGGAAGCATTCATGCCCCTGCCCCGTCTATACTTCCAGAATAGCACAGCCCCAGGTCAATTGCAATGGACGGACTGCTCCTTATTAAATATTTCCATGAATTCCTCGCCCGTAATGGTTTCCTTCTCCAAAAGATAGGCGGCAATCTCATGCAGCTTTCCTTCATTTTCCCTGAGGATATCAAGAGCCTTGGCATGCTGCCCCTTCACGATGCCGACCACCTGCTCGTCAATGCGTTTCGCTGTCTCAGGCGCACAGGCCAGGGAGGTGTCGCCGCCCAGGTACTGGTTGGTCACTGTCTCCATGGCAACCATGTCGAATTCATCGGTCATGCCATAGCGCGTCACCATGGCCCTTGCAATCCTGGTGGCCTGCTCAATATCATTGGATGCGCCTGTTGTGATGGAATGGAAGATCAGTTCCTCCGCAGCGCGCCCTCCTGTAAAGGTGGCAATCTTATTCAGCGCCTCCTCCTTGCTCATGAGATACCGCTCCCCCTGCTCCACCTGCATGGTATAACCCAGGGCGCCGGAGGTCCTTGGTATGATGGTAATCTTCTGCACGGGCGCGGACTGGGTCTGGCAGGCAGCCACCAGGGCATGCCCCACCTCGTGGTATGCCACGATTTTACGCTCTTCCTGGGAAATGACCGCGTTTTTCTTCTGATATCCCGCGATGACGGTCTCCACGCTTTCTTCCAGATCCCCCTGGACAACCGCGCCGCGGCCCATGCGTACGGCCCGCAGCGCCGCCTCATTGATGATATTGGCCAGTTCTGCGCCGCTGGCCCCTGCCGTGGCCCTGGCAATAGCGCTGTAATCCACGTCATCGGACATCTTGACATTTCGTCCGTGTACCCTTAAGATGGCCTCCCTTCCCTTTAAGTCGGGCAGTTCCACCGGAACACGCCTGTCAAAACGGCCCGGACGCAGAAGCGCCTTGTCCAGTGATTCCGGACGGTTGGTGGCAGCCAGGATCACAACCCCTTTCTTGCCGTCAAATCCATCCATCTCGGTCAGAAGCTGGTTCAGGGTCTGTTCCCGCTCATCATTGCCGCTCATGCCGCCGCCGTCCCGCTTCTTGCCGATGGTGTCAATCTCATCAATGAATACAATACAGGGCGCCTTATCATTGGCCTGCTTAAAGAGGTCGCGGACCTTGGCAGCGCCCATGCCCACAAACATTTCCACGAACTCAGAACCGGATATGGAGAAAAACGGTACATGGGCTTCTCCGGCCACCGCCCTGGCAAGAAGGGTCTTGCCGGTTCCGGGAGGGCCTACAAGCAGGGCGCCCTTTGGAAGGTTTGCACCGATATCCGCATACTTCTGGGGGTTGTGGAGGAAATCCACAATCTCCTTTAAGGCGTCCTTGGCTTCCTCCTCGCCCGCCACATCCGCAAATGTGATTCCTGTTTCATTCTCCGCATAGATCTTAGCATTGGACTTGCCGAAGGTCATGGCATTGCTGCCGCCCATACGCTTGGAAAGCATGCGTCCCATGATCTGCCCGATGATCACAAACATCAGGATTGGGGCCACCCATGACATCAGGAAGCTGAGGAGCGGGGATGCCTTGGTGGGAATCTCCCTGGAATAATTATCCACCTTTCCCTCATCCTTGGCCGTTTCCAGACGCTGGGCCAGATTATCCCCGGGCAGGGGGCCTGTCTTATAGGAAGCAACGTTCCACTGCTGGTCCTTAGTGGAAAACTGGATCTGCGTCTCATCGCTGCTCATATATACATCTTTCACATTGCCTGCATCCAGCTGCGTGATGAACTCACTGTATGGCACCTCCACGGTATGCTCCATCATGGGGAATACCAGTGCGTTCAGTATCATGACAATCAGGATGACCAGGAAATAATAGTAAATAAACGGTTTCTTGGTTGGACCGTCCTTCATATCCCGCTTTCCATTATCTTCATTCACACCCATATAGGTTCTCCTTTTCTTATTCATACTCTTCTATAGTATCGCCAATTACATATCGGCCTATTACGGCCGGCAGTGACAGTTACGCTGGCAACACCGGTCATGCAGCGCAGTTCCATACAGCACAGCGTCATCCGCCATCCACCTGTAAGATAATACGAAATGCAAAATTTGTCAATCTTTTATTGTAAAACTTTATTTACTTTTAATATTTATTGACATTTAACCAGGAATATGGTACAACGGGTACAGAGAACAGGCGCGCTGGTTTTGTCCGGATATCCGTGCCCTGACAGAGGAGGTATTTATAAACATGACTGACCATACCCCGGATTACAGGACGGTAGGGGAACATTTCCTGGATTTTACCATCACATTTTTTAATCTGGCAAAAAGCAAATACCAGCAGCAGAACCAGATTAAAGCCAACTCCGTGGGTTTCCAGGCCCTTATATTGTTAAACCAGACCGGACGCAGCGCCCCTACCATGTCGGAACTGGCGGCACGGCTGGAAATCACCAAGCAGCAGCTGACCAAACTGGTCAATGACCTGGAGGAAAAAGGCCTTGTCAAAAGGGAGCATGATTCCAGGAACAGGCGCCAGGTCTATCTGTACATCACGCCCACCGGTGCCGCCATTGTCAGCCAGCTAAAGGAAGCCATGCTCAGCTGCACCGTGGCCGGTCTGGCGGGATACTCCGAAGAGGAACTGGAGGAACTGGACAACTGTCTCCTGAAACTCTCCGTCTTGCTGTCCAGATTCAACCCGGATGCGCCCGGAGCCGTGAAGTGCCCGGAGTTTCCAAGTCTGTGAACAGAAGCAGAGGGCCGTGACCTTTCATATGAAGAAAAGGAAACGAATAATAAGATACCTAAAAGCTAAAATCCAGGAAATCCCTTTCCCTCAGGCAAATGGACAGCTGCCGTAATGAAACGGAACTGGCCATATGGCTGAAAGTCCGGAATTTCCTGGATTTTCTATTTTCATAATTAAGGAACTGTCTTACAGCACCTTGCTGAGGAAGGATTTCAGCCTCTCATTCTTCGGATTCCCAAAGAATTCTTCCGGAGCAGCTTCTTCCATGAAATATCCCTCATCCATGAACATGACACGGTTGGCAACCTCCCTGGCAAAACCCATTTCGTGGGTAACCACCACCATGGTCATCTTTTCCTTTGCAAGGTCGCGCATAACGCTTAAGACCTCTCCCACCATCTCAGGATCCAAAGCAGATGTTGGCTCGTCAAAGAGCATCACGTCCGGTTTCATGCAAAGGGCCCGCACAATGGCAATACGCTGTTTCTGCCCGCCGGAAAGCTGGCTTGGGAATGCATGGGCCCTGTCAGCCAGGCCCACGCGTTCCAGAAGCTGCATGGCTTCCGTCTCCGCTTCCTGCTGGCTTTTCCCCTGCAGCTTCATAGGCGCAAGAGTCAGGTTCTTCATGATATCCATGTGGGGGAACAGGTTAAACTGCTGGAACACCATGCCCATCTTCTGCCGGTGCTTGTCAATATTGACCTTGGGGTCCGTGATATCCGTTCCCTCAAAGAAAATATGCCCCTGGGTAGGTTCCTCCAGAAGGTTCAGGCAGCGCAGGAAGGTACTCTTGCCTGAGCCAGAAGGCCCCACCACGAAAACCACGTCGCCCTTGTATATATTTACATTGATTCCCTTTAATACGTGGATGCTGCCAAAACTCTTTCCCAGGTCCTGTACCCGGATTAACGGCTCCTTATTCATATTAGCGCTCATTCTGCCTTAACCTCCTCTCCAGAATCTGAATCAGCTTTGTAAATATCATGACAATGATAAGATAAATCAGGGCAACTGCAATCAAGGGCATGAACGCGCTGTATGTTCTGCTTCGGATAATATCACCGCCCTTGGTCAGATCCTGGATTGCGATATATCCGGCCACGGATGTCTCCTTTAACAGGGAAATGAACTCGTTGCACAAGGTGGGCAGCACGGTCTTAAACGCCTGGGGCATGATGATATACCACATGGTCTGCGCATAATTAAACCCAAGGCTCCGTCCGGCTTCCATCTGGCCCCCGTCAATGGACATGATGCCGCTTCGGAATATCTCAGCCACATATGCGCCGGAATTGATGCCAAAGGCCAGGATGGCCACCAGGACCTTGTCAATCCTCACGCTGCCAAAAAGCACGAAATAGATGATTAACAGCTGTACGATTACAGGTGTGCCGCGGATTACGGTCAGGTACACTTTGCAGATGGCATTTAACAGCTTAAGCTTGTGGGTCTTTTCGTAGGTAGAACGTATCATGCCCACAATAAAGCCCAGGACAATTCCCATCAGGCAGGCAAAAAGTGTAATAATCAACGTTGTCTTGAGACCGTCTGTCAGATACTTCCAGCGGTTCTCAGAAACAAAGTTCAGGTAAAATGCATCTGTAAACGTGTTCCACATGCTCATCATCCTCTGCTCTCCATTCTATAGTTAACCCGTAAAAACTGCCGCAGCCTGCCGGAACAAATCCTGTTTCCTTCCCGCAGCCTGCGGCAGTCCAATACCGGCCCATTATGCCAATGCCGGCACTCTCATGTCGTTATTCATGTCTTTATGCCAGTCGTTCCAGCCAGTGCCGCCAAACGAATCTGCATCGGGCGGCGCTGGTACCGCCAGACATGCATGCGCCTCACTGGTCCGGCTGATTATTCCGCCTTGATGTACTTGGCAACAATCTCATCCAGGGTTCCGTTATCCTTAAGGGTCTTTAATGCGCCGTTGATTTTCTCCAGCAGCTCGGTATTGCCCTTCTTAACAGCGATTGCATATTCCTCATCGGTGAAGGATTCCTCAAGGATCTTCAGGCCTTCGGTCTGTGCAACAAATGTCTTGGCCGGTTCGCCGTCGATTACAACAGCGTCAATCTTGCCCTGGCTTAATGCCTGGACAGCCTCAAAACCCTTGTTGTAACGCTCTACGGTGGTGCCGTCTGCTTCCAGGTCAGACACATAGATGTCACCTGTGGTTCCCTGCTGTACGCCCACGATAACGCCTGTCAGGTCATCCGGAGAGGCGATTGCGCTGTCTTCCTTTACAATGATTTTCTGGGAAGCCTTTGCATAAGTATCAGTGAAATCCACGGACTGCTTACGGTCTTCCGTCACAGTCATGCCTGCCAGGCCCATATCAGCCTTGCCGGAAGTAATCTCAGGAATGATGGAGTCAAATGCAATATCCTCAATCTCCAGCTCCATGCCAAGCTCGTCAGCAATGGCCTTTGCAATCTCTGCGTCAATACCGACGATTTCGCCGCCGTCATGGTATTCATATGGCGGGAACTCTGCATTGGTTGCCATAACCAGTACGCCGCCTGCTGCTTCTGTCCCAGCTGCCTCTGCGCTTGTTTCCTCTGTCTTCTCAGCCGCAGTGGTATCAGCCGTATCTGCTGCAGTGGTATCAGCCGCCGTGGTCTCTTTTGCACCGCCGCCGCATGCGGTCAGGGAAGCTGCCATAAGTGCTGCCATGGTCAAAGCCAAAACTTTCTTCTTCATAATTACTCTCCTCTTTTCTTTTATGCATCAAAATGCATAACTATAAATAATTATTAACGTTTTATATTATAAAGCATTTTTTAAGTTTAGCAAGAGGAAATTACGGGAATCCGGCCTATTTTTTTATTTTCTTCGGTTTTCCGGCCCTCTGCATCCATTTGCACACGCCCTGGGCCCCTATCTGTCAACAGCCGGCTGTCCTGCCTTCATCCCTGCCGCCCTCAGGAGATGCTTGGCCAGCACCGCCGTGGTCACCGCGCCCACGCCTCCCGGGACAGGGGTTGCCATGGATGCTGTCCCGGAAATGGAATCCATATCCACATCCCCGCACAGTTTTCCATCTTCATCCACATTGATGCCCACATCAATCACAACCGCGCCCTGGCCCACGTATTCCTTATCCAGCATTTTGGCGCGTCCCGCGGCAGCCACCAGGATTTCTGCGGATTGGCAGGCGCCCTTCAGGTCCGCTGTCCTGGTGTGGCAGATGGTAACGGTTGCATTTTCCTTAAGCATCAGCATGGACAGGGGGCGTCCAACCACCATGCTGCGCCCCACAATGGTCACGCGTTTCCCGCTTATGGCAATCCCGTTGGCCTTCAGGACTTCGATGACGGCTTCCGCCGTACATGGGGCAAATCCCGTGCCGTCCCCTGCAAATACCTTTGCAATATTGGAAGGCGATATCCCGTCCAGGTCCTTTGCCGGGTCAATGACCCGTTCAATATCCGCCTCATGAATCTGCTTTGGAAGGGGACGCAGCAACAGGATCCCGGTCACATCCTCGTCCTGGTTGATGTTGATGAACGCTTCCTTAAATTCCTGGTGGCCTATATCCTCAGGAAATACGTAGGACTGCACCCGAAGCCCAAAGCTCTCCATCTTTTTAGTGGCCCCCCGCTCATATGACATGTCGTCCGGGCGTTCCCCCACCCTGACAATCGCAAGCTTCGGCACGTTCCCGCCCAGTTGTTCAAGCATCTGGGCTGCCTGCTCCTTCATCTTTGCAGATACCTCTGCACCTTTCAGTAATTCCATGGCTGTCTTCCTTTCTGACTTTGTGAAAATTGATGGATCCTTACATCCCCCGGGCGTACAGACGGGGATGCGGCCCCTATCTCAGCTGGTCCAGCACCTTTGCATAAATCCGGTCCGCCCACGCGGTCCCCTCTTCAATTAACTGCCCGGCCCTGGCGTTCAGTTCCTCTGCCTTCTCCCTGTTTTTCATGGATTTGGTGTTAATATACACATTCATGACCGCGCCTAAAAGCGAGGCGCGGATAAACTGCACGCCCACACCCACGTCGCTGACCGCAAGACGGCTGCCCTTATCCCCAAGGATTTCAAGGATGCCCAGCATGGCAACCGCATGTTCCATGATTTCAAGGGGAACAAAACTGGCATCCAGAAGCCGCTCCTCCATGACCTTTTCCTTATAAGCCTTTTCTTCCTCTGTAAGGGACGGAAGGCTGTAGCACTGTGCCAATGGCGCAAACACCTGCGCATCCCTGTCAGCCAGCGTGACAAAGGCGGCCTGGAGTTTTTGCATCCGTCCCAGAAGTTCCTTTATCTCTGCTTCCACGTCCGCATATTTTTTCTTCCCAATGGTCAGGTTCGCAACCATCTGTCCCAGCGCATTGCCCAGGGCGCCTGCCAGGGCGCTGGCTCCTCCTCCGCCCGGTACCGGCTCCTTGGATGACAGGACCTCCAGGAATCCTTCTATTGTTTTCTGTTCAACCATTCTGTTCTCCTTTCCTTATCCCTTTGTTCCGATTGGGCGCAGCCCAATCCCGTCACACGATCTTAACCCCCATCAACTTGGCAAGTTCCGCTGCCTGGAAAAGATTTACCTTCACGCCTGCAAGTTCCGTGTACTGGTCTGATACCATTATATTGTCAATGGTGCAGTCTGACAAGTCCATTCCTCTCAGCAGGGTCTTGAAAAAATCCACGCCGGTAAAGTCTGTCCTGGAGCATATGGTTTTCTTGAACCTGACCTCGGACAGGAATGCCTCCCTTAAGCTGCATCCCCTTATCTCTGAGAATTCCCAGAAAGCCATGGAAAAATTGGCGTACCGGAACTGGCTGTCCGTCAGCTTCACCCACTTAAAGCTTGCATTGGAAAACCGGCTCCCATCTCCTTTGCAGCCCTCTGCCCTTGTGTTCTTCCAATAGCTGTCCTCAAAAGAGCTGTTGGAAAAATCGCATTTATCAAACACCACATTGCAGAAGGATGCACCTGTAAAATCGCAGTCCGTAAACCTGCACCTTACAAAATGGATGGAGTCAAATTCCAGCTTCTGCCCCTTAATGGAGTCAGCTGTTTCATCTGTATACGTCCGGCCTGATAACGTCCATTCCTCTTCAGCCGCCTGCAGGATATCTTCTGATAACATAATATCCTCCCTAACTGTTGGACTTGGCGTGGAGTTCTTCCACATCCAGACGGATGACCGCTGTCAGCTTAAGCATCGGGTCCGGATATTCCCACCGGCCGCCTCCCGCCATGTGCTCCATGATGCAGTCCAGCCCATGGCGTTTCTCCTCCAAGTCATCCACCACGGTAATCCTGCCTTTTCCGATAATACTGCTGTACTCAAAGGAAAAACCGCATGCCTCATCAGCCGTCACCAGGCGGTGGTCCGTATCCATCTCAAAACCGGCATATCCATTCTGGCGTATCAGATCGATTTTACGCCCCTTGGCCGCGCCGTGGAAGTAAAATGCCTTCCCGGCCTTGTCATATCCGAAATTCACCGGCACGATGTATGCACATGCCCCGTCCGCCAAAGCAATCCTCATGCACTGGCAGGCATCGATGATTTTCTGTATCCTGTCACTCTCCGTGATTTCCCTGTCTTTTCTTCTCATGTCTGTTTCTCCCTGTATTAATCCGTCACAAAACCTGTATCCGTGCCCTGCTTCCCCCGCTCTTTTCCTTCACCACCACAATCTGGCGCTCAATCCGTTCCTTTAACTCGGTTACATGGGAAATGATTCCCACCAGCCGTCTTCCCTCTGCCAGGTCCCCCAATGCCTTCATTGCAAGATTCAGCGTATCCTCATCCAGGGAGCCAAAGCCCTCGTCCACAAACATGGTGTCCAGGCGTATGCCGCCTGCCGCGGACTGGATTTCATCGGACAGCCCCAGGGCCAGGGACAGGGATGCCTGGAAGGACTCGCCGCCGGACAATGTCCGGACACTGCGCTGCGTGCCGTTGTAATGGTCAACCACATTCAGCCCAAGGCCGCTTTTTCCGCGGTTATCCTCTTCGCTGCACCGCTTCAGCTCATACTGGCCTCCGCTCATCACCATGAACCTGGTATTGGCGCGTGCGATAATCCGTTCAAAATACGCCATCTGGACATATGTCTCAAATGTGATTTTTTCCTTTCCGCCCACTTCGCCAGCAGCGGTGTCGGCCAGGGACTTAACCCAAGTCCACTGCTGCTGTATTTCCTCCATGGCGTCCTTCTGTTTCAGTATCCGGCTATATGCGGCGCGGTTGGTTTCCAGGCGGTGATGGATACGGCTCTTTTTCTGTTCCTGTAAATCCAGTTCGGCCTTTGCCCTTTCCTGGGCAGCGGTCAGTTCCTCCATCTGCCGGGCCAGTCCCAATGCAGTCAGTTCCCGGTCCAGTCCTGCATCCAGCTCCGTATCCGGTTCCGTATCCTGCAGCTGCGCCCTCAGCGCTTCCATGCGGGATCTGGCGTCCGCAGCCTTCTGGCTCACCTCAAGATAGGTTTTTTCCGCTTCCCGGAACGCCTTCTCCCCTGCCTCAAAAGCCGCCCGTTTGCCGGCCAGTTCCTCCCGGGCCTGGTTCCTGTCCTTAAAGGGGAGTTTTCCGGCCAGCTCCTTTATCTGATCCTCCAGGCCCTTTTCCCTCTCTTCTGCCTCAATCAGGAGTTTCAGGACCTGCTGTCTCTTCTCTCCTGCTTCCTCCAGGGATTTCTGATGGCCCACCCGCGCCTTCTCCAGTTCCTCCTTATGCTTCAGACGGGCGCGGCACTCTGCGGCCCGCTTTTTCGCGGCTGCTTCCTGGCGCGCCAGCTGGTCCTTAAGCTCTCCCAACATGTACTCCCATACTTTAAGGAAATGCTGCCGTTGCTCCATCCTGGCTGCCGGACTGCCGGCCGCCCCGCCATCTCCCCGGTCCTCTTCCTGGTTCAGACGTTCCCGCCACGCTTCCTTCCAGGACCCTACCTCTGCATCGATCTGCTGCCTCATCCTGGTATAACGCGTTTCCAGGCTTCCGGCCAGCCTGCCGGCCTTAAGGCTCAGTTCCGAGGCAGTCCTGGTCCTGGCTTCAGAATCTTTTGCGGCCTGGTCCACCAATTCCTTTGTCACATCACAATCCGGATATGCACAGGGGAATGTGTCTGCGGGATTCCTGCCCCCGGCTGCAGGATTCCTGCCCCCCGCCGCCTGTCCCGGGCCTGCCGGGGCAGGATGTACCGTGGAACCGCATACCGGGCAGGGGCTGCCCTCCACCAGTTCCCTTGCCAGGATTCCGGCCTGGTTGTCCAGGAAACGCTGGTACAGGCTTTTGTATACCTGGTCCACCCTGCGCCGCGTTTCATCCGCCTCCCTGTAGAGTTCCTGGGCCTGTTCCAGGTTTTTGCGCTCCCTGTGGTATTCAGAAAGTTCCCCCACAAGGGAATCCACCCTTGTCCTGTATTCTGCCAGCTTCTCAATGGCGGACTGGGCTGCTTGGTAATCCTCTCCTGCAGTCTTAAGGGCAGCCAGTTCATTGTCCTCCTTAAGAAGCTGCTCCCGCCACCGCGCTTCCTCCTCCTGGTTCCTCAGCGCATTGGCCTTAAGCCTGCCAATCCGTTTAAGGCATTCTTCCCGTCCCGCAGCCAGCCCGTCATACCGGGCATAGGACTTCATGGCCTCTTCCATCTTTGTGATGGTGACCATAAGGATATCCCGTTCTGCCTGGCCTTCCTTTTCCTTATTATAATTCCCTTTGGCAGCAGCCAGCCTGGGGGCCTCCCTGTCCAGAATCAGGCGGGCCGCTTCCAGGTCCTTAAATACCTTTGACGCTGACTGCGCCTTTCCCAGCTTCAGCCCCAGGGCGGACATCTCCTCGCGGATTGCTTTCATCTTCCCGTCTAAGGCATTTTCCTCTTCCCGGTCCGCCGTAATCATCTGCTCCAGCAGGGCCAGCATGACCTCGAGGCTTCCCTTCTGCGCTTCCTTCCACCGGATTGCCAGGTCCTCCCTCTCATCGCCCGGGATGACGCCGCCCGTATACTGCTCAATACTCTTCCTGGTGTCTGCATACTGCCCGTACAGCGCCTTGGCCTGCTCCTTTAATTTTTCCTGGAACTGCTGGTACGGCCTGGTTCCAAAAATCTCACGGAATATGATTCCCCGGTCCTCCGTCTTACCGGAAAGGAGCCTGGAAAAGCTGCCCTGGGCCAGCATGGCAATCTGTGAAAACTGTTCACGGCTCAGGCCCAGCAGTGTTTCAATCTCCTGGGTCACGGCCTTGTCCCCCGTGATTACACGGCCGTCCGGCATGTTCAGTTCTGCATCCGGCTTTTCCTTTGTCTCCCCTTCCCCTCTCTGTTTTGCCCGCATGTATTCAGGATTGCGGCGCACAGAATACTCCATCCCATTATAGACAAATGACATTTCCACAAAAGTCCCCGCGTCCGGCAGCGCATATTTGCTTCGCAGCATCTTCGGCCTGCGGGCCTCGCCGCTGGCATTTCCATAAAGGGCAAATGTAATGGCATCAAATATCGTGGTCTTTCCCGCTCCTGTATCACCGCTGATAAGATACAGTCCCCGGTCCCCTAAAGCATCCATATCCAGTTTTATTTCCCCTGCATATGGCCCGAATGCGGATATGGTTAATTGTGTCGGTCTCAATGTGCATCCTCCCAGATTTTTTCCATCAGTCTTAAGGAAAACTCCTTCTGCTTCTCACTCATGGGCTGGTTATTCTGAAGTTCATACAACTCCCCGAACAGCTCCATGGGCGGCTTGCGTATCTCCCCGGCCTTATCCACGGACTGCCCTGACCTGGTGCGCTGGTTATCATAATCCAGCTTCATCACATTGGGATAGATGGAGCGCAGTTTCCCAATGGCATCCAGTATGTCCTCTTCGTCTGTCAGGGTGATATGCAGGTAGTCATCCACCGCGGTCCCCCGGTAAAATCCCAGTTCCGTCACCTGTTCATAGCTTCCTTTTATATTGCGCATATCATGCAGCGGCTTAAGGGGCCTGGTGGATACGGCCACATTTCCCTTTTCCAAAAGTTCCACTACGGTTACGGACTTCTTATGTCCTGCTTCAGAAAATGAATATTTAAGCGGGGTGCCGCAATAGCGCAGGGTTTCCCTGCCAATCTTCTGGGGTCCATGGATATGCCCCAGGGCCACATAGTCAAAATCCCGGAACCAGTCCGCGTTCACCTGTTCCAGCCCTCCGATGGACAGTTCCTCGGAGTCACAGGCAGATGCCCCCATGACAAACTGATGGGCCAACAGGATATTGCGTTCCCCTGGCCGGAATCCATTGGCTGTCATGTGCGTCAAGGCGCAGCGTACCCCGTCGTCAAAATCCTGGATCTCTTCATCCGGGAAACAGCGCCGCACCATGGCCGGCTTGATAAATGGCAGCATATAAATATACACGCTGCCGTAAGCATCCCTAAGTTCCACCGGCTCCACATGGCCGTCATACACAGGAGCCATGTGCACCCCTCTGCCAACCATCAGCTTCCCGCCAAAAGCCAGGCGCTCCGGGCTGTCGTGATTCCCGCTGATTACAAACACAGGCACGCCGCAATCAGCCAGGCTGGTGAGGAATGAATCAAATACCTGGACCGCCTCGGCAGGCGGCACCGGCTTGTCGTATACATCGCCTGCAATCAGCACAGCCTCCGGCTTTTCCTGGCCTATGATGGACAGTATCTCATTCAGTATATATTTCTGGTCCTCCAGCATGGGAAATTCATTCACCCTTTTTCCTATGTGCAGGTCTGACAAGTGAATCAGTTTCATATATCTTCCTTCCTATTATTGTCTTATCCTTCAATGCAGTTGCTGCCCTATTCTTCCATACCGCGGTTCAGCACCGCCATATTTTATCCTGCCCTGATTCCACACCATTGTACTCTCAACATCATACCACGCAGACCACATCCATTACAAGCATTTCCATTGCGCGGAAATGGACTCTGTGGTAAATTATTACCATGACCAAAGAATCATAGTACAGGTGCATGTGCCGGTACATATGATAATAACATGTCACATGAAAATATCAGACAACGAGGTGAAACCAACATGAATCCAATGCTTATCCTACAGTTAAAGCCGGCCTGGGAGCAGTTTAAGGGCAGCCACCCAAAGCTTCTGAATTTTATAAAGGCTGCCTCCAAAGACAGTTTCCTGGACAAAGGCTCCCTGATTGAAATCAGCGTCACCAACAGCGCAGGAAAGACCATTGCATCCAATATACGTGTAAAGGAAGACGACCTGGCCTTCCTTTCCGCGTTAAAGGATGTGCTGGAAGATACACAAGTTTGAAAACAGCGTCAGCTGGTTCCTTGTCATAAGGAACCAGCTGACGCCGGTCTTTTATTTATATCGTTCCTCTAGGAACTCCCATTGTTCCTTACTGTCTCCATGTTCAAAAAGGAACTGCTCAATGGGACAGACCTTGCTATTATCCTTGGAGGATTTCACAAGGGGGATTGACTCTTCATAGGTAACTGCAACCCCCTTTTCATTCATTATCCTTAAACCGCCTTCGGATATCCTGACTGCATGGCATTCCCTGATGGGAATCTTTCCTGCCATGATTCCCATGGCAATGCCGGCCTGGTCTGCATAGAGGACCAGGTTCCCGGTTCCGGATAATCCGCCCTCATAGTATGCATGGTACATGCCCGCCACCGGACTCTTATCTGTTTCCCAGACGATATTGCCGGAATCATCGGTCAGGATTGCAAGGGCTTCCCTGGTTGATACTTTCTGCAACAAATCCTCTCTCATCATGACACCTGCCTTCACCTTTTACAGCCTGTCAGCGGCCTCTTTAATCCTCTTTAGTCCTTCCATGACAACCGGCCTGGGCGCTGCAAAGTTGAACCGCATGAATCCGTTGCCCTCTTTTTCCCCAAAGGTGGTCCCATCGTTTAATAACACCTTGGCATCCTTAAACATGAAATCTTTTAATTCTTTCTGTGTCTTAAAGCCAAGCCCGCGGCAGTCCAGCCAGATCATGAAGGTTGCTTCCGGATTCACTGCATGGATCTTGGGGATGTTCTCGTTGATATATGCCACTGCCTGGTTCTTGGTCTCGTTTAAATACGCAACGCACTGGTCCGCATAATCATCCCCATGGTTATAACATGCCATCAATGCTACATTTCCAAATATGTTCCGTCCCATGCCTTTTTTGTAAGTCTGCTGGTTCATCATCCTGCGGTAAATCTCTTCATTATGAGTAAACCATGCAGCGGTACGGAAACCAGCCACGTTAAAGGTTTTGGCAGGATTGATGAAGGTGACGGAATGGTTGGCAAATTCTTCCGAGATGCCGCAGAACGGTACAAATTCATGTCCGTCGAAAATAATATCCGCATGAATCTCATCCACACCAATCATTACATGATTGCGGATACACAGTTCTCCCATCCTTACCAGTTCTTCCCTGGTAAAGCATCTGCCGGTCGGGTTCTGTGGATTGCAGATAAAGAGGATCTTAACCTTTGGATCTGCTAATTTTCTTTCCAAATCCTCAAAGTTGATTTCATACCGTCCGTTAATCAGGTCCATTTCATTGAAAACAAGCTGGCGGCCGTTATTCTTCACCAAATCATGGAAGGGCGGATATACCGGGGTCTGAAGGAGGATCTTATCGCCAATACTTGAAAATTCTTCCGCAAACCAGATCATGGCCGGTATCACACAGGGTGAATAATCTATGTACTCAGGATTCAGGACCGTATTATGCCTTACTTTGTACCATCTGGCAATGCTTTCCTCAAAAGCAGTATCAATGTATGGATAACCGTAGTGATGGATCTCCACACGCTCCCTTAAGGCTTCTGTGACTTCAACCGGACTTGGGAAATCCGTGTCCGCAATCCAGAAGGGAAGTACATCTTCCGGGCACAGGGATGGGTCGTACTTCTTTGCGTCTGTTCCTCTTCTCTCTACACCTTTATCAAAATCATATATTATTTTACTCATGATGAAATCTCCTTTTCCTTCTTTAATAATAACATATTATCGCCCATTTTAGACAATTACATATGAAACAATCAGGTTACATATAAACATGGCAACCGCAGGGACAGAACACCTCTTTACAATGTCCATGATATCCAGTTCGGCCATGCCTGAGATGGCAATCACAACGCCTGCCACCGGTGACATACAGCGCCCGATGCCGGAGGACAGCTGCATCGGAAGGGCAATGGTAGCGGTGGAGACTCCCATCTGGGCCGTCACATCCGGCACCAGCGGGCCAAAGGCATACCAGGACGCGTTGCCTGAACCAAGCAGCATGCCGGCAAAGAATGTTATCATTGACATCAATGCCATGGTAATGATGGGAGCGCTCTTAACAGCTGCCAGGGTATTGGATATGATTGTAATACCGCCCAACAGTTTGATGGCCTCCGCAAAAACCGCCGCACCGATCAGGATACTTACGACATTTGCAAATGAGTTCCCCATGGCTTTCATCACAACGCTGAAATCAGCCGTTACCTCTTTCCTGTCCTTTCTCCTTACCAGTTCCAGGATGAATACAAAGAACAGTCCAATCAGATTTGCCGTAACCACGTCCAGGTTGATGGATGGTATGAAACTGAACACGGTAATCAGGACCAGGGGTACGATGGGGAGCATTGCATAACATGCAGGGCAGCTGGCATCCTGAGGCATCTGCGCTTTTGTCACGGTGCCTCCGGCTGATATATCTTTCTTATCCATATGCCGCAGATAGATGGGCAGGAATACAGCACAGACCAGGATCAGGATAGCTGCGGTTTTTCCCTGGTAGGTAAGGAAATAATCCATCATCGGCATTCCAACCACATTTTCTGCCGCAAATATGGCGCTTGAATCATTGGGTCCCCAGTCAACAAAACCACACATGATCATAACCGTTGCAGCGCTCAGCTTGCTGATTCCCAACGAGGTAAGTATGGGGAATGCAATGGCCATCAGGAGCATGGCCAGGCCTGCGTGGCTTGTGATTACCAGCTTTAACAGGGTGCCGATAATGAAGAGCATGCTTAAAACAATATATGGGTTCTTAATCTTCGATAATGGCTTGGTTGCCAGGTATGCCAGCTTTGTGGATGCCCCGATATGGGACATGTAAACAGCGTATCCTGTTACCATCATTAAGGTCAGTCCAACACCGGATGCATTGGATTTAAATGCGTTGGCCGCATAAGCGAACACATCTATGACAGCATTTCCGGTAGTCTTATCCCCCATGATTGAATTACCGCCAATGATAGCCGATATCAGCAGGATTGCCATGCCTGATACCAGGAATACAAAAACAGAATTATACTTTTTGATTACCAGCGTTGCAACTATGACTATGTACAGCAGCGTTAATATCACAGCTATAGTATTATTCATTCTACCTCTCCTGTCTCTTGCAGAGGACTGTTTTTATTTTCCGGAAAATAGTACAGCCCCCGCGATTCTTTCATTTTAATTTTTGTGCAAACCGGCCTGCAGTACCGGGTTTGGTAATGATACAGATATACATGACTCATATTTTTGTTGTTTAGTTTCTTAACCTTTAGTTTAGTATGTATACCTCTTGTTTAGATTCTAAACCTTTTCCATTCCTTTGTCAATATCAATGATACAAATTGTCAACATGCACGAATACCATATCTATATTTTGTGCAATCTATCCAATTCTATTCCTATAAATAAAACTGCTTCCTTATCCAGCCCTGAAAAAACCGCAAAGGAGCCGCAGCAACCGCTGCGGCTCCTTAATCATCTTATCAGCTTATGGGGTCCTTACCATGGAGTCCTTACTATGGGCTTTCGGCATTTACCTCTTTTTAGCCTTTTTCTTTTCATTCCGTTTATCCTGAACCTTGCGCCTTATATCCAGCCATGCCTCAAGCACACGGAATGTTGTATTGATTTCATCCTCAGAAAACCGTTCCCTGACTATATCCATTGACTCGCCAAACCCTATCTCATCGTATCTGCGATGGGCTTTATCCAGTTCTTTTCCTTTATCCGTTAAGAACAGATGGTAACGGTTATCATTCTCAGGGTCCACTTCCCTGTATACCAAACCCTTGCTTTCTACCTTTTTCAGGATTTGGGAAACCGCGCCCTTGGTCTTTCCGTAATCCCTGGCAAGCTCAGTTACCGTGATTCCATGATGGTCAGCAATATGCTTTAACGTATGTACCTCTACCGAAGTATAGGCTTCACCTGTTCCATAATCATGGGGCACTTTTGTAGAGATATAAAAGTTTGAGACCTGGTGCAGTATATCTACAGCTTCTACATCGTTATATGATTTCCTTGCCTTCTCGTCCATAATTATACTCCTAATCCTGCTATATACCTTATCATCCTTACCACAAATTGTTAAAGCATCGTTAAGAGTATACTATAATTAGGTATCAATGGCAAGTTTTTATTCAGTCCGCTTCAGGTACTCCATGAACGAACTGCCATTTTGGGGCGCTTTTACCCCAAAGGAATCACACACACTTGCACCCACATCCGAAAGGGTCTTCCTGGTCCCCAGCCTTTTCCCGGTCACGCCCTTTTTATATACAAGAAGAGGCACGCACTCCCGGGTATGCCTGCTGTGTCCGATTGCAGGATCATTGCCATGGTCCGCCATGACCAGAAGCACATCCTCACTGGTGAGAAGGGGGAGCAGCTCCCCGATTCCCTTATCCGCTGTCTCCAGTATCCGCTCATAGACGGCCGGGGACTGGGAATGCCCGGCCAGGTCTGTTTCCTGGATATTCGTGCAGATGAATCCTTTCTCCATATGCCTGAATTCATTTATGGTGTGCTCCATGCATTTTGCAGTCGGCACACAGGAAATGCTTTTCCCGCCGTTGTTTGCCACAATGTCCGCCACCTTTCCAATAAGGGTCACGGGTATCCCGGCGCCTGTAAGTATGGTTGGGGCCTGTACATTTTCATCAACCCCGTATCCCAGGTGAAGGCATTGGTAGCCCTGCCTGTATGATTTGGATTTTGCTGACGCGATTCCGATAAAGGTATTGTCCTTTATCTCCTCGGCGGCCCACAGATCCTCCATGGTGTTCCCGGTCCCGCCAAACACGATCACACGGCCCACCGTCACCACCTGGCGTACCAGCTGTCCAATCCCATACTCCTTTTCAAATGGAATATAATCCAGGGGAGCCGTCACATTGTAGCACATGCCCAGGTCTGCCTCCAGGTTGTCTGCCACTGTCACGTAATCGTCACAGAGCACATAGCGCAGACCCTTCCGCTCAATGATTTCCACCTTGTGCCCATATTCCCTCAGATGGGCCGCCACCGCGTCCACCTTTTCCTGAAACGGATGGACATCTGGTTTTTGTGGGAATGTGCCCATGATTTCCTGATGACCCATGAAGGTGTCGGCTCCAAAATGCATCAGTTCCGACCGGCCGAAGTTGGCATCCCCTGACATCTTCATCCGGCTGCTTTCAGCGCCGTAGGCATTCATCAGCCCCAGCTTCTCCAGGTTGGGAAGCTTCATATCAGGATCCTGCGCCAGGATGCTTCTCAGTGTATTGGCCCTTTCGTCCCCGGGGCGCGCTGTCACGGCATCGTCCATTGCCCCTATCCCAAATCCGTCCAACACAATTACAACAAATCTCTTCAAAATCCTTCCTTCTTTCTTCCCTGGCTGTCATAAATGCCCACAATCCCAGGACATCCTTCCTGGATGCCCTTTACCAGGACCACATCGCTTCTTGTAACAAAAATCTGGAACCGGAACGCCATCACGGCCGTGTCACCCACCGCGCATTCCTCAGATATCCCAAAATGATAGTCAATGCTCTCATCTGTGGGCGGTATCACCGTAAGTTCCCTGCTGTGACCAAGGGACGTGCCCACCCGCACCTTCTTTACATGGGACCTCCTATAATGGCCGCCCCCAAAGCAATATGCATTGCCCATGAAATTATGGGAAATCTCACTGACATATACCACGGCCGGCCGTTCCTCCAGTTCATATACCGCATGCATGGGCGTTGTCCCGCTGAGCCCGTGTCCCGGCTCCCCGCAGTTGCCCCCAAACTCCGCCATCCTGTCAATGGTCCTGCAGCAGGTGGCTGACGGGGTATTGATTAACGCTATGTCAATGCCGCAGGTCTTCAGGATCTCCACCGCACATTTTACCGTTTCCAGGTTTTTGGTGGGCAGCACGTCCCTGGCCTCCCCGTCATAGAGATAACAGGGAAATGACGTCACGCCCTTTATCTCAAGATGGGGACACTCCGTCTTCATCCAGATAGCGGTCTCCTTCAGTTCATCCAGATGGAATCCCGCTGTCTGCCCGGAATATATCATGTCAAAATCACCATATACACGCAGCATCACCGCCTGCCTGCATCCAAGACCGGCTGCCGCTGCCTCAATCTCCATGGCCTTTTCCCTGGAATAAATGGTCATTACCTCTGGTTTATATGCCACCAGTTCCTTAATAAGGGCCCCCGGCACCTGCACCAGGTGGCCCACATTTCCAATGGGAATCCGGTTTTCCATCATCACAAGGGCTTCCCTGAAATCCACAACCACCGCGCCGCTGTAACCCATTTCCACCAATGCCTTTGCCAGATAAGGGTTTCGTCCAATCTGTTTTAACATGAAGTACAGCCTGATATGGTTCTGCCCTGCCTTCTGTAGGAGCCTGCGGGCATTTTCCAGAAACACATCCACATCCACCAAATAGGAATCCGGGAGTATCTTCCCCTCCTGATGAAGCATGAACGCGGTTTCCACTAATTGGGGATTCCGTCTGATTGTCTGGTCCAGAAACATCTACTTCACCCTTTCTACTGATTCCTTTATGATTCTTAAGATTGTATCCGCCCCGGCGCGCATGGGGTTAATCCTTATCATGCGGTGTTCCAGGGTGGGGTCGGCTTTACGGAAGGTGCCGGAGACCCGGTAGAACATGGGAATCATCTCGTATTTTGATTCCGCGCCCACGGGATTGGGGGCAGCCCCCAGTTTCTCCGCCTCCGCCAGTACCTGTCCTGCAATGTCTTCCTGGAATTCCACCAGAAGCACCTTGGACTGGGCGTTTGCCAGAAATGCATCCCTGACCTGGGCAATCTCCCCTGCCTTCAGCCTGTTGACGCACTCCTCGCCCACCTGGGCCTGGATTGCCAGCGCCACAGGCGCATAAACCAGGCCATGGAGCACATCCAGGGCCTCATGTCCCTGGGTCTGCATCCCTCCGGAATAACTCTCCGATATGAGGCGGTCTATATAACGCTTCCTGCCCGCAATCACCCCGATTCCCTCTGGCCCCAGCAGCTTGAAGGCTGAAAAGCAGGACAGGTCCGCGCCGCACTGCACTCCGATGTCCTTTACCTTCATCACCGCATAATTGTCATCGGTGAGGACCGGGATATCCCTTGTGCCCTTGATGGCCCGTACAACTTCATGCATATCATAGCGGTCATCCAGCTTCTGCCTGGTATACTGTACCAGCGCCCCCTTGATATCAGGATTGGCCTGAAGGACTGCTTCTATGTCCGCCAGGTCATTAAAATCCGCCTCCACCGGGACCAGCCCCAGCATCTCAAAGGATGTGGCGGTAGTATTGTAAACCGGCGCTTTGTGCACCAGTATCTTATCCCCGCATGCCAGCATGGCGTGAAGCCCGAACCGTATGGCGCCGCTTCCGGCGCCCCGGACCAGGACACATGCTTCCGTATCAAAAATACGCGCAATCACTTTTTCCACCTTGCTGGTCGTAACCGGCTTATTAAGCCCCATCACCACGCCAAGGTCGCCTCTGTTTAAAAACGCGTGTCCTTCAAATTCTCTTGTAATACAGTCCGTCACTTTAAACTGAAGCTTTACTGCCTCCTCAAGGGACAGGCTGTTAAGCGGATATGTCTGCATGTCTGAAACCTCCTAATCATACTGTCTGCCCAAAAGGATCCTTTCCGGATTCTCCTTTAGCAGCATGTCTATCTTCGCCTGTGTAAATCCCACTTCCAGCAGCAGGGGGATGAATACTTCAAACATATACCCATATCCAATCCCTCCCCTGGACTTCAGGTGGGATTTCCTTGTAATATCCATGGAAAGCACCACATGGGAAAGCATTCCCTCCTGGTCAATCCGCTTCAGCGCCTGTGCGCGGAAGGAATCCGGGCAGTAATTCAGTTTTCCCACTGTGTCAAAGCCTACATTGACGCCCCTCTTCAGGACATCAAGGATAACCTCCACGTCCTGGGATAAATCCATGTGCCCTATAATGATATCCTCCGGCCTTACCCCATGTCCAATCAGATAATCCGCCTGCTCTGCGCCCATGGTTCCCAGCGTGGTATGGGTTGTCACCGGCGCACCGGTCCTTACGGCAGCCAGGGCCACGGCGTCAAATACCTTCTGCTCCATATCCGTCATCTGCCGGCTGCTGGTTCCGGATTCCCCAATCACAGACGCGCGCATCCCTGTGTCTCCGGGGGCAGACTCCCATTGGCCGTCAATGCCCTGTGTCAGTTCCTGTTCCATCATGGACGCCAGTTCCTCCACAGACCGCCCGTATACACAGTCCGGCAGGAACGGCTCCTTGTAAAACCCGGTGGACACAAGAATGTTGATTCCTGTTTCCTCAGACACCCGCCTGATGTACCCCACATCCCTGCCCATCCCTAAATTGGTCACTTCCAGTATATTCCTTACCCCATATCCGTACAGGCTTTTAAACTCTTTCACGGTTTCCTCAAAACAGTTAAGCCTGCAGTCCTCATCCTTTTTCACGCCTGACAGATTAATTGTCACATGTTCATGCATCAGCGTATAACCATCTGCTAGTTTCATTCTTTTCCCAATCCGTCCATACTTGACAATTTTTTACCTATTCCCCGAGAAGCCCTTCCTCTAAGGCCCCATAGGAAAAATAGGCATCCATGTTCCTGAAATACCTTTTTATCAGTTCGTCTTCTATCTTCGGAAAATCCTCTGCAATGCTGAACATTTTTTCTATTTTCTCTTTTTTTGACTCACACAGCAGCACATAGCCGCTTGCAAAGGCATTGTCTGGAATGCACAGGGCTGTTGCACCAACCATGTTGGCCACCCTGATTAAAAATTTGCCGCTTTTTAACTGGTCTTCCTGGGTTTCCTCATCAAAATGGCCAAGAATACTATCACCTATACCATTTACATCAATCTTTTTTTCGTAATGAATCAGCACGTCACAGCCAGGAAGATACTGTTTCAGGAAATTAATCATCGGCTCCCTGCTGTTATCAAAAACAGGAAAATCTACTGTTTCTATCTTTATCTTGGTTTTTTCATAAATCTTTTCCGGCAGTTTTTGGTGTTCCTTCCATGCTTCCGGGCAGATTACATGGACAGGCATATCGTTTTCCCTTAATTCCAGGCAGATTCCGGCGGCTTTCTTTATTACAGCTAAGTCCCTAGTAATAAATCCCAGAGATGGCGTAAAACACAAGCCATCCGTGGAACATTTCCCATATTGTTTCATATGCTCCTGTTCCATCAACGGGCTGATAAATCCGTAACATTGTACACTCATTGCCGGAGCAAGAACTGAACCGCCTCCATCCGTTCCGATTCCCAAATCATTGATTCCCAAAAATACATTGATTGCCGTACCGCTGCTGGAACCTGTCATCCTTCTTCCGGTAATGGGATTCCTTAACTGCATATCAACTGCCCTTCCATTGATACTGCACCGGTCCACCGTATGCAGTATATATCCATGGGCTTTCAGCCGCTGAATGAGCCGCAGGGGTATTTGGACCGCATTTTTCATACCGATATAATGGATATCATCATGTTTTTCCAGGGCATGGATTGCCTGAGGATATACTCTCTCTACTGAATGGTATGGATCTTTCATTGCAAGAAAGGTTTGCTGCGCATGTTTTATTATCTCATTCATCCCATGATTCCCCGCATGATTACAGGTATTACACTGGCTGCCGCTTCAGGGACAAACCCAAATGCCTTCTTTCCGTTTTCGATTGATTTTAAAATCTCATCATCATCCAGCACCTTTCCTACCATGGCAACCGTAATACATTTATCCATTCCGTTCATGGCAATCGCCATCCCCAACGCCCCTCCGGCCCCTGTCTGGCAGGAACCAAAATAATAATCCGCCTGTCCATTTTTTAACGCCAAAGCCGCTTGTATGTCCTGCATAATAACCACTTCCACCTGACCGTTTCCATACTTCTCTATTAACTCAGCATTCTCTTTTTTATTCAATGCCCCACCTACGACAATTTTCATTATACAATACCTCACTTTTCTTAAATTAATGAAAGTCCCAATACCTTAATCAGATTTGCTACAAAACCCATGGCAATTGTAACTACCGGTCCTACAGCCATTGGTATCAGGAACGGCTTTTTGGCACACTTATTCATCATCCATACAATCATCACAATCATGGATCCAATATATGACATGCCCACTTCGTTCATGATTGCCCCCGAAGCCGTAAATCCTCCTACCAGCAGCGCCACCTCAAGAATTTGTGACATCGCATTCCTGATATGGTCTCCCAATTCCCTAAGCGCCGGGAACTTATCCAGCATATTCCCGATACTTCCAAGAAAAAATGTCTCCATTGTAATCACTGCTGCCCCGCTTGCAAAGGCCGCTGCACAGGTCACTGGCGTGGAGAAACCGAAAGATGCGCAAAGCATCCCTGCTGCTACAGAAAAATAGGCACCCGCCGGGGAAAATACGCCTGTTACAATAGCGGTTGTATAAACCAGAGGGATATAACCGATTGCCCGGATAAATGCAACCAGGGATGCCTGGGCAAACTCACCTTTCATCTGGAGAGGTCCTGATATTACATCCGTTGTCAATACGCACTGTGAAGATGCAACTGAAAGCAATCCACCCATAATCAAAAAGTAAATCCAATTTTTCTTAATGCGGTTCACATTATCTGTAAAAATATTCGTCAAATCAGCTCCAATCGCTTCCTGTTTAGTCCTGACTGCAAACATAATCATCACAATGCTTCCTGCAAGCATGGACATTCCATCTGCATTAAGAGAAAGCTTGAACTCCCCAATATTAAAAACCCCGAAATTTTTAATCAATACATAGACTGCTAATGTGATAACCGCAGTAATACCGCCTTTTTTGATTCCATGCTGATATGCCACGGCAAGTGATGGAAAAATAGCAAAGGTTGCTACAACAATATCTGCTACATTTCCTATATAAGGCAGAAAGTTTACAGGTAATATGGAGAAAAAATTTGCAATCGATGACATAAAGGCAACTACCATAAGCCCCCATACCGCACCGATTACTCCTGATATGACCGTTCCCTTGGGCGAATCAGGACACCATGTTCCTATAATATCCCCCATCAGCAAAAAAGTATGGATTATGATGATTCCCATTGCAATCGAATTTGTAAAACCAAATCCAACAATTAATCCAAAACTTACGGCAAAGGATGTGGCAGCCAGGGATTTCCGATCCATCCTCCCATTAAAATACTCCGCATATACAGGCCGGAATCCATCATTGTATACAGCAACATTCTTATTTGCTAAAATAGATGACATGGCGCCGATTCCGGCTGCTAATAAATAGTTTAACATCATAATATTTCCCCTTTCTCCGCAATGGATTTACATTAATATATTACACAGATGGACTGTCAAAAAGTCGGTTTCCGCTTGTGTGAATTTCAGCGTTGTGCATTCTAAAATTTTCCGGCTGATTCCACATGCCTGCGGATAAACCCGTTCCTCCTTTACTGTGTCCAAAACCTCCTGGCTGATTTGCATCTCTCCTGTATCTCCTTTCTCCATTCTTTCCCCTGCCAATGCCAGATGGGTAATCAGCATATTCAGTTTATCCGAATCTGCGCCTGGGTGTTCTGCTAAAATCAGTCCCGCCGCCATCATGCAGAATTCGGACACCCCGCAGGAAATCATCCCCGCATCCTCCATGATTTTAAGCCTCTCCTTAACTTCAGCCATCCTATCCATTCCTTTCCCCCTTTTTTGAATATACATTTTTTTGTACTTTCAATTATATATGAAAGAGCGGACAATGCGCTCTTCATATTCCTCAATATAGCTTCCTTTTTAATTTCAGCTTTGTTATTTTAGAAATACGGCCGCCTGATACCGTCCCTTACCTCTCCAAGAATCTTTAGCGTACCCTCCACACTGATATACTTCATCAGCAGTTCTGCCAGATTTTCATTCCCTTTCTTAATCACCATCACCGCGGTGGAAAACATGTTATTATACTGATCCTCTGCCAGGAACACAATCTTCAGGTCATCCAGACGGTGGTTCTCAATTATATCATCATAGTTCCACACACCTGCGTCAATGGTCCCGTCCAAAAGTGATGAGATTGTCTGCTGGGTCCTGATATCCACCAGATGTACCTTCTTATCCTTAATCAGGTTCCTGGTAATACGGCTCTGGTCCAGGGAATCCTCATCATAGGCCACTTTCATGCCATCCATGATTCCCTCTGCCTTCTGGTCCCGAAGCAAAAGGATATGCTTGGACAGGAAGCTGCCCGCCCCGAAGTTCATCAGGCACTCAATATTCCTTCCGTAGGAAATGGCGTGCTCCGCCGCGTACTGGGATACAATGGCAAACTGGTAGGTCCCTGATTCCACCAGCTGAATCCTGCCCACAGCCCCTCTTGCATAGGCCATGTTGAATTTAAGCTTCTTTAACTGCTCATAGATGGCCGTGGCAAACCCCTCGTAGGTCTGGGAATAGGGCAGCGGCATGATGCCCATGATTTCCTGCTGCAGGCAGTTCTCCTGAAGCTTCACGTAATCCAGGGCTTCTATGTATGTTCCCTGATGTCCATGGTGTGCCAGCGTCACCGCCCCAATGTCCTTAAGGTAATTAAAGGCATTCTGCATGGTTCCCCTGGATACCTGGAACTCCTCCTGGTAATAGGAGATGGGCGCAATACGGTCCCCCACATCCTTGGAGAGCAGGTTCAGGGCCAGCTTGCTGATGGTAACACCTTTTTTTTGATATAAAACCTGACTGGCATCCATCTTCATACTGTAAGCCCACCCCTTTGGTAACCTTTGACCATAACCAGCAGGAATCCTGCTGGTTGAATATACATTTTTTTGTACCTTCTATAGTGATAGAATAACACTGACTGTATAAATTGTCAAGAAATTTATCAGAAAATATTTGCAGGCAACCCTGTTGGGCCTGACATGATTCATCCTGCCCCGTCCAGCAGCGCGTCAATAATCCCCTGAACCGTCTTCTCCTCCACCTGCAGCGTCAGTTCCGGCTCATTCATATGCTCCAGATAATGGGCATCCGAGTTACTGATAATCCTGCACTTATCCAGATACGGGTTATCCTTTTGCAGTTGATGCAGCTTTTTTAAATCCTTCACCTCAGCTGTCCGGAACCTGCTGTCCGGAGGAATGAAGCCCAGGTTTGCAATCAGGCTGTTGGCCGTCTTATCCACATGGGCCGGGAACATGACGCCGCCGTAAGAGCGCACCAGTTCCCACAGTCCGTCAAAAGAAATTTCCGTGGCATTTATCAGAAGGTTGGGCTCTGTGCCGCACACCTGATCCTGTTCATTGTATATCTGCTGCTTACCGAAAATGGCTTCGTTATTAGGAAACCGTATCAGCTTCCCATAGACATAGGAATCAAAACAGAGCGCCGCCTCCAGATTGGGAAACAGGCACACTGCATGGACTTCCTCAGACGTATTGATTTCCATGCCCGGCACTGCCAGCACGCCGTATTCCCTGGCCGCAGCCATGAAGGCAGGACAGTTGCGGCAGGTATTATGGTCGGTCAGGGCCACGGCCTCCAGCCCCTTAAGGGCAGCCATGCCTGCAATATTGGCAGGCGTCATATCATCATCCCCGCAGGGCGACAGACAGGAATGGATATGAAGGTCATAGGTCAGGCCCGTCATTGCCGCGGATCACCTGCCCCAGGAGTGTCATCCGAAGACGCGCAGGCCACGGCCTCTCCATCCGGGCAGTCATTGCCCAGCAGCCCATATATCTTAAGGGCCGCCTCAAAGATAGGCATATCCGTGGACATCACGGTTATCTCCTGGTCCGCCGCCTTCTTCTTTGCCACCTCATCCAGGACCGCTCCTTCCGCCAGGATCACGCAGGCCGCATCCGTCAGCGCGGCCACTGCCAGGGTATTCATATTACCCATGACCGTCACCCATGCACATCCGGCAGGCGCCCGGCCCATGGCAATGCTCAAAAGGTCGCAGCAGAAAGGCGTGGTTATCTCCCGATTCAGGCCATCCCCCTGGTTCACTACTTTAAATATCCCCTGTTCCATCAATCCCCGTACCGTCACAGTGAATCCTCCTCCTCGTCCTTTTTGTCCAGCAGGGACATCTCATCTGATATCCTCTGTATATATTCCTTCAGGATACGCAGGGTTTCCTGACCGCCCCTGTCCCCTGCGTGGAGGTCATCTGCCAGTACCGATACCTCCTCGGACAGCTTGTGCAGGTTTTCCCTCAGATAGTAGACACAGTCCGTCTCACAGGCATTGCCCCTGACAATATCCTCTGCCAGCGCCTTACAGGTAGGCGCGCCGCAGGAACCGCAGTCCAGCCCCGGGAACTTCTTCATCAGCCGCTCCACCTGGTTCAGCCTGGAGAAACTCTCCATCATGTTGTTTCCTAAATTAAATACAGGCTCATACTCAACCCCGGTAGTCCACTTAATCAGCCGCTCCTCGCTGTCATGCATATGGCTCCTGGCCACCGGCATGTACTTGCGCAGGCGTTTTAATTTCACCTCTGCCACATATGGGTTCTCCACGGTCAGCACGCCGCCCACGCACCCGCCGTTGCATGCGTTCAGCTCCACGAACCGCAGGTTGGTGAACTTCTGATCCTCCATGTCCTCCAGTACGCGGATAACATTCTCAATCCCGTCCGCAGCCAGATAATTCTCCGTGAACAGGCCGCTGGCTTCCCCGCCGCTGTGTCCCCAGCTGATGCCGATCTTCCCCGAAGTCCCGATGACAGGATAATCCTCCCCTGCCACTGCCTTCATACAGGCCAGAAGCTTTGGATAGACATCCTTGATGGCCAGCACATGGTCCACCTGGCTTTTTTCGGTTCCCAAAGGCGACTTGACATAGGTCACCTTGGACGGGCATGGGGAAATGAACATAATCCCAATCTTCTCCCTGGGAAGCCCCGTGTCCTTCATGGCCTTCTCCGCCGCCAGGATACCCGCCACCTCCACCGGCGGGTTCAGGGGCAGGAGATGGGGAATCAGGTTGGGGAACCGTACCCGGATCAGACGCACCACGGACGGACAGGCGGTGCTGATAAGCGGCAGCTGCCCCTCATGCTCGGATATGTATTGCCTGGTGGCCTCGCTCACCAGTTCCGCTGCCGCGCTCACCTCGAACACATCGTCAAATCCCATCTTCACCAGGGCGTTAAGCACGATATTCACATCATCCAGATTGTTGAACTGGCTGTAAAGGGACGGCGCCGGAAGGGCCACCGTGTATTCATACTGTTTCATCACATCCATCTTGTCATAGGTGGCAAGCTTTGCGTGATGCGGACAGACCCTGATGCATTCCCCGCAGTCAATACAGAACTTATTGTTAATGCTGGCTTTTCCTCCCCGCACCCGTATGGCCTCTGTGGGACAGCGTTTGATGCAGTTGATGCATCCCTTGCACAGGGATTCGTCCAGCCTCACGGAATGGTAAAATTTATCCATATCAACCTACTCCCTTGCTTATACCTTATATCTTCACTATCATGGTAATGGTGGTTCCCTCTCCCAGCCTGGTGTCAATCTCCATCTCGTCCGAATATTTCTTCATGTTGGGAAGTCCCATACCAGCGCCAAAACCCAGGGAGCGGATTTCATCCGGAGCCGTGGAATATCCGGCCTGCATGGCCAGCTCCACATCGGGGATACCGGGACCAACGTCCGCCAGTATCATCTTAATCTGCTGAGGCGTCATCTCCACGGTAATCAATCCCCCTTTTGCATGGATCACCATGTTGATTTCCCCCTCATACATAGCAATGGCCACCTTGCGGATAGCCTCAGGGTCAACACCCATCTGCTTTAATTTCCGTTTCACATCACTGCTTGCCTCACCTGCCCTGGTGAAATCATCAGCCGATATGTCATATGTTAAAACAATTGCGTCCTCCATAATCGGTTCCCTTCATTCATTATATTATACTGCTTCCCTGCATCTTACGGAATCCGGCAGAGGCCCGCCGGAATATGCAGGCAGCTATATGGCCCCGCCGTGCAGCCCGGCCTCATAGAGCATGCCGCAGGCAGAGAACATCCGGTGCCCCGTGGCCATGACCACCAGCCCCCTGTCCTTTGCCATCTCAAGCATGGCCTCATCCGGCTTCTTCCCCCTTACGAATATAAGACACACGATATCCAGCATTTCCGCTGTCCTTATGACCTGCGGATTGCACAGTCCTGTGAGGAGGATGGAGTGGTCCTTGGAAAATGCCAGCACATCGCTCATCATATCCGAGCCGCAGGCCGACTTCACTTCCCTGTCCAGATACTCTTCCCCTACCAGTACCCTTGCTCCCAAAATGTCCCTTGCATCCCTTACCGTCATACCTTGCCTCTCCTCATGAAAAATTTGAATGGTTACCCAGGTGCTCCATACTGGCAGCATGGTTTCTGACCAGATGGGGCACCAGACAATTGTATACAATTTAATACAATATAGCATACCATCCATCTTGTTGATTTTCAATACAATTCCGAATTTTTACATGTTTTTTATCGTTAGATTTTTCACATTAAAGGTAGATTTTTTTAGTGTTTCATGATAAAATATTGATACATTGCACAATGTACAACCTATGAGGAGGTAATAAAAAGATGGCTTGCAAAAAACAAACCGTTCCCTTTGCGGGAACACCTGAGCAGGAGGCAGAACTGAAATCAGTGATTGCCCAGCTTAAGGACCAGCCTGGCGCCCTGATGCCGGTAATGCAGAAGGCCCAGGACATTTATGGTTATCTTCCTATCGAAGTGCAGACCATGATATCTGACGAAATGGGTATTCCGCTGGAAAAAGTCTACGGAGTATCCACATTTTATGCCCAGTTCGCTCTACAGCCAAAGGGCAAGTACAAGGTATCTGTCTGTCTCGGTACAGCATGTTACGTTAAAGGTTCCGGCGAAATCTTCAGTAAACTGGAAGAATTGCTGGGCATCACCAACGGTGAATGCACAGCAGATGGCAAATTCTCCCTGGATTCCTGCCGATGTGTCGGTGCCTGCGGACTTGCTCCCGTCATGATGATTAACGGCGAGGTTTACGGACGCCTTACGGTGGACGATATACCCGGCATCTTGGCAAAGTACAATTAAGCCTATGATGACAGAGATTTCCCTGAATGTACTGGATGTATCAGAGAATTCCACACGGGCAGGCGCTTCCCTCGTCACCATCCTGGTGACAGCTGACACGGTTCATGACAAGCTGACCATTGTCATAGCGGATGACGGCTGCGGGATGACAGAGGAACAGGTGGCCCATGTAACGGACCCTTTCTTTACCACCAGGACCACAAGAAAAGTAGGACTTGGGATTCCATTTTTCAAATATGCCGCTGAAAGCACGGGCGGCAGCTTCCATATTGAATCGGAACCAGGTAAGGGAACCACCGTAACAGCAGTCTTCGGACTGTCCCATATAGACAGGATGCCCCTGGGTGATATGAATCTGACCATACATAACCTGATTGTGTACCATCCTGATACAGATTTCGTCTATACCTATACGTATAATGATGCATCATTCACGCTGGATATCCGGGAAATGCGGGAGATTCTGGGAGGAATCCCCTTTAATACCCCCGAGATATCCGATTACATACTGGAATATCTGAAAGAGAATCAACGGGAAACAGACGGCGGAGTCCAGCTTTAAGCCGGACCCATGCCCCACAACCATGTAAGAGCTCATAATGAGCCACTCATAATCTAGGAGGATAATCGCATGAAAACTCTTGCTGAATTACAGGCAATCAGAGAGAAAATGCAGAGCCAGGTCAACCTGCGTGCCGAAGACCACAACCATACGCGTGTGGTAGTAGGCATGGCTACCTGCGGTATTGCGGCAGGCGCAAGACCGGTTCTGAATACACTGGCACAGGAAGTCCAGTCCAGAGGACTGACCGACCGGATTTCCGTAACCCAGACAGGCTGTATCGGCTTATGCCAGTACGAGCCGATCGTGGAGGTAATCGAGCCAGGCAAAGATAAAATTACATATGTTAAGATGAACCCTGACAAAGCCCTTGAGGTGATTGAACGCCATTTAATCGGCGGCCACCCGGTAGAGAAATACACCATGGGCGCAGCAGGCCTTAAATAATAAAGGAGGAAAGTACCATGTATCGTTCACACGTCTTAGTATGCGGCGGCACCGGCTGTACTTCCTCTGGAAGTCCAAAAATCATGGAAGCCCTGCACAATGAAATCAAGAAACAGGGACTGGAAGAGGAAGTGGCTGTTGTTGAAACAGGATGCCACGGACTCTGCGCCTTAGGTCCCATTATGATCGTATATCCGGATGCCACCTTCTATTCCATGGTGCAGCCGGGTGATATCCCTGAGATTGTTTCCGAACACCTGTTAAAGGGCCGTGTGGTAACACGCCTTCTTTACCAGGAAACCGTCAGCCCTGCCGGCGGCATCAAGGCATTAAGGGATACTGATTTCTACAAGAAGCAGCACCGTATCGCCCTGCGTAACTGCGGTGTCATCAACCCGGAGAATATAGAGGAGTACATCGGTACCGGCGGCTACCAGGCCCTTGGTAAGGTTTTAACGGAAATGACTCCTGACGATGTCATCCAGACCCTGCTTGACGCCGGTCTTCGCGGCCGCGGCGGCGCAGGTTTCCCAACCGGATTAAAGTGGAAACTGTGTAAGCAGAATGATGCTGACCAGAAGTATGTCTGCTGTAATGCGGACGAAGGCGACCCGGGCGCATTCATGGACCGTTCCGTCCTGGAAGGCGACCCCCATGCGCTCCTTGAGGCAATGGCCATTGCAGGTTATGCAATCGGCTCCAACCAGGGTTATGTCTATGTGCGCGCCGAGTACCCAATCGCAGTGGACCGTCTGAATATTGCCATCCAGCAGGCCCGTGAAATGGAACTGTTAGGCAAGAACATTTTCGGGACCGGATTTGACTTTGATGTGGATATCCGTCTGGGCGCAGGCGCATTCGTGTGCGGCGAGGAAACCGCCCTCATGACATCCATTGAAGGCAAACGCGGCGAGCCAAGGCCAAGGCCTCCGTTCCCTGCACAGAAGGGCCTGTTCGGCAAGCCCAGTATCTTAAACAATGTTGAGACTTATGCAAACATTCCTCAGATCATCCTTAACGGACCTGAGTGGTTTGCTTCCATGGGTACCGAGAAATCAAAGGGTACCAAGGTATTCGCCCTGGGCGGCAAGATCAACAACACAGGTCTTGTGGAAGTTCCCATGGGAACCACACTGCGCACGGTCATCGAGGAAATCGGCGGCGGCATCCCAAACGGCAAGAAGTTCAAGGCTGCCCAGACCGGCGGTCCTTCCGGCGGATGTATCCCGGCAGAGCACTTTGATATCCCCATTGACTATGACAACCTGCTCTCCATCGGTTCCATGATGGGTTCCGGCGGTCTGATTGTCATGGATGAGGATGACTGTATGGTGGATATTGCCAAGTTCTTCCTGGAGTTCACGGTTGAGGAATCCTGCGGCAAGTGTACCGCATGCCGTATCGGGACAAAGCGTATGCTGGAAATCCTGGAGAAGATTACCAAGGGCACTGCCGAGATGGAGGACCTTGATAAGCTGGAAGAACTCTGCCACTACGTAAAGGCCAACTCCCTGTGCGGTCTGGGCCAGACCGCTCCCAACCCTGTACTGTCCACCCTTCATTTCTTCCGTGACGAGTACGAGGCACATATCAAGGAAAAACGCTGTCCGGCCGGCGTATGTAAGGCGCTCCTGTCTTATGTCATTGACCGCGACAAGTGCCGCGGATGTACCCTGTGCGCACGTACCTGTCCTGCAGGTGCAATCGTGGGAAGCGTTAAGAACCCGCACGTTATCGACCTTAACAAGTGTATCAAGTGCGGCGCTTGTATGGAAAAATGTAAGTTTGGCGCAATCTACAAGAAATAATAAGGGAGGGAATAGACGATGGAGACAATTAATCTTAAAATCAACGGCATTGCAGTCACCGCTCCGGGGGGTTCCACTATCCTGGAGGCAGCAAGACTGGCACATATCGAGATTCCTACTCTGTGTTTCTTGAAGGAGATTAACGAAATCGGTGCCTGCCGTATCTGTATTGTAGAATTAAAAAATGGAAAACTGGTAACTTCCTGCGTGTATCCGGTTGAGGAAGGTATGGAAGTATTTACCAATACACCCAAAGTTCTGGATTCCAGGAAAAAGACCTTACAGCTTCTGTTATCCAACCACAACCGCTCCTGCTTATCCTGTGTGCGCAGCGGACACTGCGAGCTTCAGGAGCTGGCCCATGAACTGGGTGTTGAGGACGAGGCTTACTATGACGGTGAAAAGACACCCTCTGAGGTTGACTACTCTGCTGCCCACATGATCCGTGACAACAGCAAATGTATCCTGTGCCGCCGCTGTGTGGCTGTATGCGACCAGGTACAGGGCATTGGCGTAATCGGCGCCAACCACCGCGGGTTTGCAACTGATATCGGCTCCGCATTTGAGATGGGTCTTGGGGAAACCTCCTGCGTTTCCTGCGGACAGTGTATTGCCGTATGTCCTACAGGCGCCCTGACAGAAAAGGATTACACCGGGGACGTATTTGCAGCAATCGCAGACCCGTCCAAGCATGTAATCGTACAGACCGCTCCTGCCGTACGCGCAGGACTGGGCGAGGAATTCGGCCTGCCAATCGGTACCGACGTGGAGGGCAAAATGGCTGCCGCACTGCGCCGCCTTGGCTTTGACAAGGTATTTGACACCAATTTCTCCGCTGACTTAACCATCATGGAAGAGGCCCATGAGTTCCTGGACCGTGTACAGAATGGCGGCGTGCTTCCTATGATTACCTCCTGCTCGCCAGGATGGGTTAAATACTGTGAGCACTATTTCCCGGATATGACCGAGAATCTTTCCACCTGTAAGTCTCCTCAGCAGATGTTTGGCGCCATTGCCAAATCCTACTATGCAGAGAAGGCCGGCATTGACCCTAAGGACATCGTAAGCGTAAGCGTCATGCCATGTACGGCCAAGAAATTTGAGATTGGCCGTGAGAATCAGGATGCCAACGGCGTACCGGATGTGGATATTTCCATCACGACAAGGGAGCTGGCCCGCATGATAAAGAAAGCCGGTATCCGGTTCTTAGACCTTCCCGATGAGAAGTTTGACGATCCCCTGGGTCTTGGCACGGGTGCGGCCGTTATCTTCGGCGCAACCGGAGGCGTTATGGAGGCGGCTCTGAGGACAGCCGTTGAGACATTGACCGGCGAGGAACTGCCTAAGCTGGATTTTGAGGAAGTGCGCGGCACAAAGGGAATCAAGGAAGCCACCTACAATGTAGCCGGCATGGATGTAAAGGTTGCCGTTGCTTCCGGCCTTGGCAATGCAAAGGAACTGCTTGAAAAAGTGAAAGCCGGCGAAGCTGACTACCACTTCATCGAAATCATGGGATGTCCGGGCGGCTGTGTAAACGGCGGCGGACAGCCCCAGCAGCCAGGACATGTGCGCAACACAACGGATATCCGCGGCCTGCGTGCAAAGGTCCTTTATAACATTGATTCCGCCAACCCGATCCGTAAGTCCCATGAGAATCCTGCAATCAAGGAACTTTATGCAGCTTACCTGGGCCAGCCTGGAAGCGAGGTAGCGCACCACCTCCTTCACACCACGTACGTAAAGAGGGAAATCAATAAGAAGTTTACCAGGGAAGTACCCAATATTGCCATAGAGGTTGGCGATTACTAAGGTTTTTTGCAAGCAATCATGATATACAAAACAGCGGACTGCAGGCTTGCCCCTGCATCCGCTGTTTTGGTGTCTGCCAATGATTTTGTTTCAGCTGATGTCGTTTCAGCTGATGTTTTCCATCCCTTAAGTCAGCATCCCCATCCTCTTAGCCTCTGCAATGGCGTTGGTCCGGTTGTTGACCGACAGTTTCTTATAGATATTCTGGATGTGGTAACGCACGGTGGGCAGCGACACACACAGCCGCTCCGCCATTTCCCCATGCTTAAGGCCCTGGGCCAGAAGGGACAGGACCTCTTTTTCCCTGTCCGTTAAAAGATTCCCCGGGGCCAGGGACGGACCGGCCTTAAGCTGGCTGCTGCACAGGGACAGAAGCTTATGCCTGTAATCCTCCGGATAGGACCCTGTCTCCAGTGCATCCTTCAGGTATTCCGAGATAAAGCCTGCATTTTCAATGAAGGGCATGAACACCGCGTCCTGGGATGCAATATCCAGGGCTTTCTGCAGGGTCCTGATTCCCTCTTCCCTTCCATAAAGGTGATGCTTTGCCACGGAACAGTAGATATGGTTGAAAATATACCCAAACTGGCAGGAATGGATATCGAACCGCCTCTGGTATTCCTGGCACATGATTTCCAGCCGGATATGGTCCTGCTCCATCATCAGCAGCCGTCCGGCCACAATATACGTAAAACCAATCCCATCAAATATCAGGTTTGTCTGTGCATTATCCGTGTTCCTCAGCCAGGCCGGGACTTCATCGGTCCTCCCTGTAAGCAGGCTGATATATGCATGGCATAATTCAGCTGTTGTATTCAGCACAGGCTGCTCCTCCAGCCCCCGGTTGTCCATCAGTTCCTGCATGAGCTGTCTGGCTTTTGCCGGCTCCTGGCTGATCAAGGCGTGCCTTGCCAGGGCAAACACGGCGCAGATTTCAATGGAAAGCTGGTTATACATCCTGGACTCAATGATTGATTTGCGGGCAGGCAGACTGACCGCGTCAAAATCACCGGTTTCCAGGGAAAGCTCTGCCTGGATCAGGTTACGGTATCCGTGTCCGCAGTACTGCACGGCCCGCTCCAGCCAGGAATAATTTTCCGATATGAAGGAAGCGTCCGCGGTCAGGTGTCCCGGGGTTGTATAATAGGTGTATAGCATGCTTGGCGCGCCGTAGGTAAACTCGGTGCGGTTGCTGACAATACAGGAATAGCGGCCATTAAAATACCCCACTGCCTTCTTCGCATGCTCCACAATCTGGTATGGATTATTAAATGCGCAGAATATCCAGGTGTTATGGATTTCCCCCAGGATCCTGCTCTTTCTTGGGACAGGAAGGGCGGCCTGCTTAAAGTAACGCTCCATGGTCTCAAGCTTCTGTACAATCAGCTTCTTGGTCTCAACCAGGTCATGGGACCAGAGCAGGCTGGCCCGCAGATAGCGGAGCATGGCCAGCGGATAGGTGAATTCCTTGTCCTGGGTGATTTCCCCCAATATTTCTTTTATCATATGATACTGGATGGCCCCGATATCCAGATTCCGGTCTGAATCCAAATCCCTTAATATCCTGTCATAATCCCCTGCAAGATAAAAATAATTGTATGCACGGAACTGGTTCCCATGCCCCATGAACCATTCCGCCATCCTCATGTAAAGCTGGGCCGTTGCACAGCCTTTACTCTCTGCCTTCTTCTGCAGGAACGCCTTAAAGATATCCGTAATCTGATAATGGGATGATTCCTCATGAAAAACAATCAGCGCATTGCTGGTGAGAAGTCCCCGGAGGATTCCGGGGGCATCTGCGTTTCCTGTGATGCAGACAGCCTGTTCCGATGTGAAGCTGTCCAGGAATGAACATTCTTCCAGAAGGCTCTGTACCTCAGAAGAATAGGTCTTATAGAAATTATTTTCCAAAAGCACTTCCAAGGGCTCGTTGCTAAGGGTCATCTCCCCGTTCTTAAGTCTCTGGCTCAACAGATAAATCCCTGTAATCCATCCCCCGGTCCAACGGAATATCTTATCCGTATTCTCTCCCGACACCTCCATGTCCTGCAGACGGAAATACTGGTTTATCTCAGGCTTCCTAAACCGCAGGGTGTCCTGGGAAATGATATGGCACAGTCCCTTGGACAGCAGCTCGGTCACCGGAAGGGCGCGGATGCTGCGTGTCAGAAGGATGATGTGGAGGTTGGGGATGTTCTCCGCCACAATGGCTGTCAGCAGGTTTGCCGTCTCCGCCTCATCAATAAACTGATAATCATCCAGTATGACCCACACCGGGGTATCAAACGGGGTATCGCTGATAAGGTTCACGATTTTGGCCAGCTGTGCCATGTCCATGGGAAGTCCCAGGTTCTTAAGGCGGCTGCCCAGGCCTGGGTTGCGCTTTTCAATCAGGCTGGTAAGCCGCTCCCAGAAATAGGCAATGGAACCGCAGCTGCCTGATAATGGGATATAAATGGGCGAATACTTCCTGGCCGCCATGTAGGCCTGGATGGATGAACTCTTCCCAAACCCCATGGCCGCCTGAAGGATGGTCAAAGGATAGGACGACATGTTATTAAATTCACGTTCCACTCTTGGGCGCCGAAGATAAATTCTTTTATTAACAGGCTGCATGCTTAACCACCTTACTCTAAAATGACCAAAAATCAGCTGATAGTATGGGGAATTTTATAACTATTACTCACACTATCAATACTGATAGTATATGGGTTTCGTATAAGAAGCTATAATCATGATAAATTATAAACAATCAAATTGCAATAGAAATACGAAAAAACTGGAGGTATCTGACTATGTTTGCTGATTTAGTAATCCTGAACGGAACCATCTGCACCGTGGACCGTCTGTTTTCCTATTGCCAGGCCGTTGCGGTAAGGCAGGGCACCATCATTGACCGGGGCACCACGGACCAGATGAAGGCTTATATCGGAAAGGACACAAAGGTAATTGACGCCCAGGGAAAGCTGGTGCTTCCTGGCTCCAATGATTCCCACATGCACGCATGCCATACCGGTTTTACCATGTCCCCTTCCTTCCTGGACTTAAACGGGCCCCATTATGACTCCCTTAAGATCATCCAGGACAAGGTCGCGCTTGCAGTTTCAAAAGCAGGCCCTGGGGAGTGGGTGTTCGGATGCGGCTTTGTGGACAGCAATATAAAGGAACTGGCTGCCGAGGGACGATTGATGAACCGCTGGGACCTGGATCCTGTATCCGGCAATGTTCCCGTGGTGCTTACGGACTTTTCCCTGCATTCCCTGGTCTGCAACAGCGCGGCGTTAAGGCTGGCGGGAATTGACGACTCCTACCCTGAGGTCCCCCACAGCGTGGGCACCATCGGACGCACGCCGGACGGCAGTCTGACCGGGCGGTTCAATGAATGGGGTGCTGAAAACCTCCTTCTGAAAGCCTGCCCCATCTTAAGCGACCAGGAACTGGAAGACTGTATCCTGCGAGTCCAGCGCGAATGCAACCGCCAGGGCATTACCTCCCACAATGATATCCTGGGCGAAGGAGGGGAATACCTTTACCGGGGTACCTGGGGCACCAGGCCCATGTGGATTTACGAAAAGCTGAGACAGGAAGGAAAGCTGACCGCCCGTGTTAACATTAACATCTTCTCCTCCATCATGGGGGAAGCCAGCTATGACGCCATCATCCGCGGCACGGACCGCATCCGCACCCCTGAGTGGGGCGACCGGGAATGGGTTAAGGCAGATGCTGTCAAGTTCTTTGTGGACACGGACGGCCCCCACTGGCTGAGGAAAGAATCTGACCGGCCGGAGGGGGCCGGCGGTTCTGCCTGGAACGGCAGTGATGAGGAACAGGCGGATGAAATCCGCCGCACCATCATCGAACTGCACCGGAAAGGCTGGCAGATGGGTATCCATTCCATGGGCGGCAGATCCATGGACGTCTGTGTGGACGCCATTGCCGAGGCAGAACAGCTCTATCCCGGAAAGGATTTGAGACATTTCCTCATCCACTGTGATGACCAGACCAGGAAATGCGCTGCCAAAATGGCAAAGTTCGGTATCCTGGCAGCCATCCAGCCAACCGCTGCCAATATCGTGTTCGGCTGGAACACCCCGGTCCTCAGCGACAGGGAGGAAATCTTCAATTACCAGGCCTACGCCGACCTGGGCGCCATCCAGACCGGCGGCTCGGACTCCACCTGCTTCTCCCTTAACTGGCGCCAGGGCATGCAGTTTGCAGTTACCAGGACCACGCCCGCCGGCGTATCCGCAAGGACCGACCTGGGCATGAGCCGGGAGGACGCCATCCGCATGTACACCATCAACGGCGCATGCCAGGAACACATGGAGCACAGACGCGGTTCCATCGAAGTGAACAAGGTAGCTGACTTCCAGATTCTTGACAAGAATGTAATGACCTGCCCTGCAGATGAAATCGGCACCGCAGGGATTGACATGACCATCTGCGGCGGCAGGGTTGTTTATGAAAAAGAAAATTAAGACAGGAGGATTTTTAATATGAAACACAGGATCATTGATTTCCACACCCATCTGGGGGACATTTTCCATGAAAACAAGAACATTGCCTTTAAGCGTCCGGGCATCGTGCCCCACGAGGACGGCTTTGACCCATTTAAGGATCTGGAGGAATCCGGTTTTACGAGACCGCTTATCGTGCCGGACCAGAAAGCCCAGAACGTGCTCATTGACGCGGGCCAATACCGTATCTGGGACAGGGCCAACATCTACACCACCGGGGAAATGATGGACCGCTGCGGGGTTAACTATGTGGTCTCCCTTCCCATCATGCCCAATACCAGTTTTGAGGAGGCCCTGGCAGCGTCCAGACTGGATTCCAGATACATCCCCTTTACCTGCCCTGACTTTGACCTTACGGATGATGAAATGATGGAAAAGCTGAAACGCGACATTGCAATGGGGGCCAAGGGCCTGAAAATCCATCCAATCATCCAGAACATCGAGATTACGGATAAGCGGTGCGAACGTCCCATCAAGCTTTTCGGGGAACTTGGACTTCCCATTACATACCACTGCGGCGTCAACGACTATTATAAACCGGATTCCCCATACCTTAAGATGACCAACTTAAACTATGGGAAGCTGGACTACACCTTTGAACTGCTGAAGAAATTCCCTGACTATACCATCGTGCCTGCCCATGGCGGCGGAAGCTGCGGCGGCGAGCTGGAAGCCCTTTCCGCTGAGGTCAGGAAACATAATTATAAAAACGTGTACGTAGAGACCAGCCACAGGGGCGCCGCGGATATCCTGAAGGCAGTGGAGCTGTTCGGCGAGGACAGGGTCATGTATGCAACAGACTGGCCCTTTGACACCTGCGACTGCAACATACGGTGCGGCGAGGAAGCCCTTGGGAACGACCCGGTGGCCATGGATAAGTATTTCTACAAAAATGCGGCACGGATCCTGCATCTGGAAGAATTTTAACCGTGCGTCACAGAGACAGACTGGAGGAAAGCGTATGAAAAAGAATAATAAATGGTTGATGTTTTTAATCCTTCTCATCAGCGCCATCACGGTTGGCGTGTCACAGTTAAAGATTGCGGCCGTGATGCAGGACGTGGCAGCCGCGCTGGGCGTTAGCACCACACAGGCGGCCCTGCTCATGTCCGTGTTCACCATTGCAGGTATTGTGCTGGCCATTCCCGGCGCAGCCATCCAGGATAAGATGGGGCCCAAGAACCTGCTGCTTCTATTAATGGCCTGTCTGGCTGCAGGCAATGTCCTGGGCGCTGTCAGCGGCAGCTTTGCAGTGGTTGTGGTCAGCCGTATCATTGAAGGGATTTCCTATGCAATGATCATCATGGTGGGCGTTACCATGATTAACACCTGGTTTGCAGACGGCGGCGCCAGCACGGCTACCGGCATCTTTAATACCTTTGCCGCGGTTGCCAACTTCATTGCCATGAACGCCAGCATCCCTATCATGAAAACCATGGGCCTTAAGTCCCTGTGGTGGGTGGTTGCCGGGCTGTCCGCCCTGTGTCTTGTCCTGGTAGCCATGTTTATCCAGGCGCCCCGGGCAGCCTCTGAGGGCGGGGATAACTCCAAGGCCACCATCGGCGAGGCAATGGCAAACCTGAGGGTGGATGTACTGTCCCTGGCCATGTTCTGTATTGCCTTTGTGCTGTTCGGCTTCATTACCTGTTATCCACAGCTGTTCCAGGGTTATTATGGGCTGACGGCTGAAACGGCAAACTTCTATTCCAGCCTCAACGGACTGTTCGGCATCCCCTTCTGCATCCTGTGCGGCGTCCTGGTGGAAAAAACAGGAAAACCCTTTGTGATTGCCATCATCGGGGCAGTGGGCACCGCCCTCCTGTGTTATACCATGCCCTATCTTGGGCCGTCCACCTACATCGTCCATGTGCTGGTCAGCGCAATCTGTCCCGGCGGCCTGGTGATGACCTCCATCTTCTGCCTTGCGCCAATGCTCAGCAAGCGGCCTGCACTGATTGGATATTCCATGTCAATCATCAACATGCTGTACTACATCGGCGTATTTGCCTCTACCCCAGTGATTGTGGGCGCTGCATCCAGTTCCTGGAAGAGCGCTTCCCTGATCATGACAGCCGCAGCCGCAGGAGCCGTGGTACTGCTGTTTGTGGTGGCCTCCATGGGCACTAAGGAAGCTTCGTCAACCGTAAAATAAAGAAAAGGAGATATGAGACAATGGGAGAATATATGTTAGAACAAAAGGTAAAACTGCTGTGCGGACCGGGAAAGGCAAGTGAAATCGGCTCCCTGGCCGTAAAACTCGGCAAGAAAAAAGCCCTTCTTGTAACGGATAAGGGAATCGTTGCAACAGGGATCCACAACAGGGTGGTGGATTCACTGGAACAGGCAGGCGTCAACTGTGTTGTTTTTGACGGCGTGGTTCCCGACCCCACTGCCCAGAATGTGGCGGATGGATATAAGATGTGCGCGGACCACCAGTGCGACCTGGTAATCGGAATGGGCGGAGGAAGCCCCATGGACACCTCCAAAGCCATTAACCTCCTGCGCTTTAATCCGGAACCCATACTCAGGTATGCAGACCCTCAGACCTCCATGGAGCCTGCTCCGGGACTGATTGTAATCCCTACCACCTCAGGCACGGGAAGTGAAATGTCAGACGGTCTTGTAATCAGTTCAGATGGCGTAAAGCACCCCATCCTTGCCCCGGCAGCCGGCGCACAGTATGCTGTCATTGACCCGGAACTTATGGTGGGGATTCCTCCCAGGCTGACCCAGGCAACCGGATTGGATGCCTTGAGCCATGCCATGGAAGGCTATACCTCCACGGCCGCTGACACGGCCACGGACATCATCAACGAATCCCTGATGCGCACCATTGTGGAATGGCTTCCAAAAGCAGTGGAAAACGGCGGGGACGTGGAGGCCAGGCAGCAGATGGCAGTATGTGCGTCCATGGCCGGATGGATGCTCCAGTATTCCCATACCAATGCAGGCCACTCCATTGCCCACATCCTTGGTTCCCATTACCACATCCCCCATGGCGAGGCGTGCGCCTATGCAACCCCCTGGGTACTGGAATTCAATGCAGCCGCCATGCCTGACCGGGTCATGAAAATCGGACGCATACTGGGCGCATCCTTTAAGGGGTGTGAGACCCCGGAGGAAATCGGCGCCATTGCCAGGGACGCGTTCATCCATTTTTGTGATGTGACACTGGGAAAACTGGATATCACCAGATACGAAGTGGATAAAGCCACATTTTCCTCAGCCGCGGACGATATTGCCGGAGAACTGTTCCAGGTATTTAATCCCAGGAAAATGGAGCCGGCGGATGCCCTTGATATCTTAAATAAGATATTTGCCTGATTGCATCTGACCCCAATATACAGAATAACCGTGACGCACCCAAACGCATCACGGTTATTTTATAGATATTACTGTTCTGTGGTTGTAAAGGTTTTAGATACAATCTTCCAGGAGCCGTCCTCCATCATCAGAAGATGGAAATAATCGGTCAGGCACGTGTTCCCCCTGAATCCGGTTTCATGGACAGCCGCGCTTGCGGTACGCCCTGTAATGTGTATGGACTGGATTTCCGCCTGATAGGGGTCCTTCCTTAAAGCCATGGAAGGGCCTGAGGCCATATCCTCAAAAAAGGGTTCCGGCGTCCCGTCCACCAGCGTGTCCCCAAGATAACCGGTCATTTTGGCATTTTCATGGAAACAGGATTTTAAGAGGGGGATATCGGATTCATAGGTCCCGTTTATGTAATTGAGAAGGACCTCCTGGATTTTCATATAGTTCTCTGGTTTAAGCATATGCATCTCTCCTTTTCTGCCCCAGGATGTGTTTGAAAATTGCTTTCCGTCAGCTGTGCGTCCCAGGGGCGGCGCTTATTTATAATCTGTATGTTTTTATTATAAGCAGCCGGAAGGGAGGTTCAACTATAGAAAGTGATAGTATTTCACGAAAAAAATAATAGGAAGGATTCAATGTGGAAAGAAAAAACAATAAACAGACATTCATTACGCTGTGTGTGATCCTTGTGATTGGAATCGGCTACATCTATCAGATGGCGCCCTCGCCTGTCCTCGGACAGCTTAAGGACAGGTACGGCATTGGGAACGAGGCATTGTTAAACCTGGCCGTATCCATTGTCCATCCCCTGACCATCGGCGCATCCCTGTACGGGGGCGTCCTTTTAAGGCGGATGGGCCTGTACCGCATGTTTATCTGGACCCAGGTCCTTTTGGCTGCCGGAATACTTATGAACCTGGCTGCCGGGGACTATCTGGTCTTTTTGGCCGGAAGGGTGGTCTACAGCGCAGGGTTCGGCCTGGGAATCCCATTTATCGGGGCAGCCATTACCAGCTGGTATTCGGGGAATGCCAGGGAACGGATGAACACGCTCAACGGTATGTTCCCATTTATCGGGACCCTCATCAGCTTCTCCTGCCTCACCCCCTTAAGCAGGCAGCTGGGTTCCCTGTCCCATGCCTTCGCCATATGGGCGGTTCCCCTGGTCCTTCTCCTGCTGTTCTGGCTGACAGTGGTGCGCAGGCAGGACCTTCCTGCGGGCCAGGACGATGGCAGGGCCCAGGAGCCGGCGCCCCCGCAGGAAAGGGGCGTTTACAGTTACCTGTGGGGAAAGCAGGGCATCCGCCTGCTCTGCATCATATTCATGATGGACTTTTTCTGCTATTCTTACATGGTGGTCATACTGCCTACCTATCTTGCGGAGGCAGCAGAAATGGAGGCGTCCGCCGCCGGCCTTCTGGCAGCAGCCGCGTTCCCGGCCATCGGAATCCTTGGAAGCATGGCCGGGGGAATCCTGATGTCTGTCACAGGAAGGCGCAAACCAATCCTGGCAGCCGGACAGGCACTTAAGCTGGCCGGGGTCCTTGTGCTGACCCTCTGCCTGGAGCATTCCCTGATAATGGGCATTGCCGGAATCATTGTGTTTGCAGTGGGCAACGGCATGTGGATGCCTGTGATGTACACCATGCCCATGGAAATGGATGGGATGGACGACAGCCGGGTGGGCGCCGCCTTTGCGTTCATGTCCTCCTGCGGCTTCCTCATGGGATTCATCTCCCCCATCCTTGGCGGCGGCCTGACAAATACCATCATGGCCATGGCCCCCCATAAGGACCTGGTGCTCCGTCACGTGTTCGGGCTTAAATGGAGCCTGTTCCTCTTTGGTTTTACCAACATCGAAGCCCTGGTATGCGCCCTCAGGATTGAGGAAACCGGAAAATGATAAAGATACTTATAAACAGGAATCCGCTTCCCCAAAGCCCAGTACAACGCTTTTCGGGACGCGGATTCCTTTTATTTATTAATTTCTTTATTGTATTTATTTCCGTTTATGTATTCCTATCAATCCATCCGGCCCGCCATGCAGCCGGTCCAGCCATTGCACGGCCTTATACCAGCTCATTATATTTCCCACGCTTCACATAATGGGTGTGCAGCAGATGGTGGGACAGGTGGCTGCCCGGCGTTCCCAGATACTCGTCATACAGCTTCATCAAATCCGGGTTCTCATGGGATTTGCGCAGCACCTTGCGTTCATCCTCGCTGTACAGGGCCCTGGCGCGCTTCTCGCGATAATTTTCCTCACTGCACCGGGGCTGACCGCCTCCGTTGATGCATCCTCCGGGACATCCCATAACCTCAATGAAATGATAGGGGGAGGTCCCATTTGCCACTTCCTTCATCAGCATGGACGCCCCTTCCAGGCCGCTGGTTACTGCCACGTTCACAGTCACCCCTTTCAGATGTCCATACTCAGGAAGTGTTTCTTCTATAGTAATGGATGCTGTCTTTACCTGGTCCAGGCCCACGATTGGCGTTACGTGAAGCTTTTCAAATGGCAGTTCATTTCCGGTTACCAGCTCATATACCGTACGCAGGGCCGCCTCCATTACGCCGCCGGTCACGCCAAAGATGTCAGCTGCGCCGGTTCCCAGGCCAAGAGGCGCGTCAAACTCACCTTCGGGCAGGTTTACAAAGTCAATGCCGGCCGTCTTAATCATCCTGGCCAATTCCCGTGTGGTCAGGACCGCATCCACATCCCGCTGTCCGTCCACTTCCATCTCCGGACGCTGGATTTCGTATTTCTTGGCCGTACACGGCATGACGGATACAACAAATAAATCCTTGGGGGCCGTACCTGTACGCTCCGCATAGAATGTCTTGACCACAGCGCCCATCATGGTGTGGGGGCTCTTACAGCTGGACAGGTGGTCCAGTTCATCCGGGAACTGGTGCTCAATGTGTTTAATCCATCCAGGTGAACAGCTTGTAATCATGGGAAGGGCCGTATTAACCGGATGGCCGTCCCCATCCTGGGCCCCCTGGCCCTTAAGAACTGCATTTAATCGTCCCAGAAGCTCCGTGCCCTCCTCCAGGATGGTCAGGTCCGCGGAGAACAGAGTGTCAAACACATCATCAAAACCGATTTCATGAAGGGCGGACGCCATTTTCCCGGTGACTGGGGTTCCCACCGGAAGGCCGAATTCCTCACCCAGGGCCGCGCGCACAGCCGGCGCCACCTGGACAACCACACGCTTATCCGGGTCAGCCAGGGCGCGCCATACGGGTGAAAGGCCGTCTGTTTCCTTTAATGCCCCGGTGGGACATACAACCGTGCACTGGCCGCACATGGCGCAGGCCGTGGAGTTTAACGGCAGTCCCATGGCAGGGCTGACCACTGTGTCAAATCCCCTGTTCTGGGCTTCAATGGCCCCTACTTTCTGTATCTGCTTACACACAGTGACACACCTGCGGCACAGGACGCATTTGCTGGTATCCCTTGTGATGGATGGGGAAATGTCCACCAGGGGTTTTGTCATGGCGCCTTCAAAGCGGCTTTCGGCCACGCCCAGCTCATATCCCAGGTCCTGAAGTTCACAGTTCGTGTTCCTGCTGCAGTTTAAACAGTCCTTTGGATGATTGGACAGAAGCAGTTCATAGAGTACCTTCCTGGCTTCCAATACCTTGGGGGAATGGGTCCTTATGACCATGCCCTCCCGCACCTTTGCCATACAGGACGCCTGCAGGTTCTTCATGCCCTCCACTTCCACCACGCAGATACGGCAGGAGCCGTACTGGTGGACATTTTTCATATGACAGAGACTGGGAATCCTGATTCCCACGGATTCAGCTGCCGCCATGATGGTGGTGCCTTCCTCTGCCTCCACCGGTTTTCCATTTATTGTAATATGTATCATACGATTATTTCCTCCTCTCCCTATCTCCGGTCACAGTGAAGACATCTCAGGGCCTCACCCATGGCGTCCAGTCTATGATAGCCGCAGTTCACTTCCTTAAAATTGTCTTTCCGCTCTTTAGCGGACAGGCATCTGGTCGGGAACCGTTTATGAGGTTCACTTACTTCTATGTCAATCTCAGGAATTTCAAACCACTCGCCCATGTTCAGTTCTCCGGTACCGCCCACGTACTTATCAATCTTGCCAGCGGCCTTCTTGCCGTCCGCAATGGCCTGGATAACCACGTTGGCGCCCCATGGACTCACATCCCCGCCAGCGAATACGCCTTCCTCGCCGGTTTCGGATGAGAAGCGGCCAATGGCCAGCTTGCCGTTCTTTTCCATTTCCACATTGGTGGTCCTATATGCCTGGTGGTCCACATCCTGGTTGATGGCAGTGACAATGCCGCCGCACTCCAGGAAGAAATCAGAATCCGGGATATGGGCCGTACGCCTGCGGCCATCCTTTCCATAATCCGTTTCTTTCCTGCGCACAAGATGGATTCCGCTTACCCTGCCGTCAGCCCCAAGGAACTCTACCGGAGATGCCATGGTAATCAGCTTCACGCCCTCTTCCATGGCTTCGGCAATTTCATCCTTGCCGGCCGGCATATCCCTTTCAGACCTGCGGTAAACCACGGTCACATCACTGCTTCCCAGGCGGACTGCTGTCCTGGCCACATCCATGGCCGTGCTTCCGCCTCCGATTACCACCAGCTTATCGGGAACAGCCATATCCCGCTTCAAGCCAATCCTCTTAAGGAACCCAAGGCCGCTTTCCACGCCCTTTAAATCCTCTCCCGGCACATCCAGAAGCCTGGATACCTGTGTTCCTGCCGCAATGTACACTGCATCGGACCGGTCCTTCATTTCCTCAAAGGAAATATCGGTTCCAATCTTGGTATTCAGATGGATTTCCACACCGCTCATCTCAATGGCATGGATTTCCTTTTGAAGCACTGCCTTAGGCAGGCGGTATTCAGGAATTCCCCAGTAAAGCACGCCTCCTGCCACGGACTCAGCCTCATATACATGGACCTCATGGCCCAGATTCGCCAGATAATAGGCACAGGAAAGTCCGGATGGACCTGCCCCGATAATGGATATGCGTTTTCCTGTGGCTGGTTTGGGCTCTATGAGCGGGATATTGTACTCATCACGCAGCGCATAATCCCCGATAAAGCGTTTCACGGAACAGATGGCCAGGGGCTCATCCACCTGGGAACGGCGGCAGTGGTCCTCACATGGATGGGTGCAGACACGTCCGCAGACCGCCGGGAACGGGTTATCCTGGCGGATCAGGCGGTAAGCATCGTCAATCCTGCCCGCTGCCAGCATGGACATGTAACCGGGAATGAATACATTGGCCGGACATGCGTTGCGGCAGGGCGAGGTCTGAAGCTCCGCGCACACGCCTGCGCTGCAGTGTTTCTCATAGATATGGGCCTCGTACTCGCTGCGGAAATAGCGCAGGGTGGATAACACCGGATTGGGCGCTGTCTGTCCCAGTCCGCACATGGCTGTCTGCTGTATGGTTTTAGCCAGTTCTTCCAGCAGGTCCAGGTCCCCGGGTTCTCCCTTGCCTTCCGTAATCCGCTCCAGGATTTCCAGCATACGCCTGGTTCCGTTGCGGCAGGGAAGGCATTTTCCGCAGGACTCGTCACAGATAAAGTCCATGAAATACCTGGCCGTATCCACCATGCAGGTGTCCTCGTTCATGACAATCAGGCCGCCGGACCCCATGATGGCCCCAAGCTTTGATAGGGACTCATAGTCAACCGAGGTATTCAGGTGTTCCCTGGTAAGGCATCCGCCGGAGGGACCGCCGGACTGGATGGCTTTGAACCGTTTACCGCCTATGATACCGCCGCCAATCCTGTAAATGATGTCGCCCAGGATTGTTCCCATGGGAACCTCGATGATTCCTGCATTGACAATATCCCCTGCCAGTGCAAATACCTTTGTGCCCGCGCTCTTCTCTGTACCAAATCCATGATACCAGCCGGAACCATTAAGTATGATGGGCGCCACATTGGCCAGCGTCTCCACGTTATTGATGATGGTAGGGCTTTCAAACAGGCCCTTTTCAAATGGGAAAGGCGGTTTCTGCCTTGGCTCTCCCCTCTTTCCCTCAATGGATGCCAGCAGGGAGGTTTCCTCGCCGCAGACAAAGGCGCCTGCACCGATACGGATTTCCAAATCAAAGGAAAATCCGCTTCCCATGATATCCCGGCCCAGTATTCCGGCCTTCCTGGCCTGGTCAATGGCATTGCCCAGACGTTCCACTGCAATTGGATATTCCGCACGCACATACACATATCCCTTGGATGCACCGATTGCATATCCACCCAGCATCATGCCCTCAATAATGCTGTGGGGGTCGCCTTCCAGAATACTTCTGTCCATGAATGCACCGGGGTCTCCTTCATCCGCATTGCAGACCATGAACTTCCTGCCGTCCTCTGACACTGCCTTAAGGCCTGCTTCCCACTTGACGCCTGTTGGGAAGCCTGCGCCTCCCCTGCCCCTGAGGCCGGATGCCTTCATCTCATCCACCACATCCTGGGGCGTCATGCCGCACAGCGCTTTTGCCAGGGCGCCATATCCGTCCCTGGATATGTATGCTTCCAGGGAAGCATATTCCATATGCCCGCAGTTCCTGAGCGCAATGCGCACCTGACCCTGGAAGAAATCAATGTCATCCATTTTCGGGACATATCTGCCTGTTTCCTCGTTAAAATATGTAAATTCTTCGCAGATTTCATCCTTGAGAAGATGCCTTGCCACCACCTGTTCCACCTTATCCGGGGTCATTTTCGTGTAAAAGATTCCCTCCGGTTCCACCAGGATGACCGGACCCATGGCACATGTGCCCATACATCCGGTTACCATGACCTGCACTTCATCGGACAGCCGGAAGTTTTCCACTGCCTTAACCAATGCATCCCGCACTTCCCCGCAGTTAGATGAGATACATCCCGCGCCGCCGCACACCAGCACCTGGCGCTTGTAGGATTTCTGCCGGTCCAGATATTCTTCTTTTATCCTTAACAGGTCTTCACGTCTCTTCACTTCCATCACTGCTGTCCCTCCTCTTCATAGTAGCGTTCCAGGATCTGCTCCAGTCTGTCAGGATTGACCTGCTTATACACCTGGTCGTCAATGGACATGGCCGGCGCCAGACCGCATGCCCCGATACAGCGTGCCACCTCAAAGGTGAACTTCCTGTCAGCCGTGGTCTCTCCGATTTCCACATCCAGCAGTTCTTTTATCCGTTCCACGATTTTCTTACCGCCCCGTACATAACAGGCCGTGCCAAGACAGACACGGATGGTGTGCTCCCCTCTGGGCTGTGTGGAAAAAAAGGAATAAAATGTCACTACCCCGGATACCTCTGCCAGCGGGACTTCCAGGGCGTCCGCTATCACCTTCTGTACTTCAAGAGGCAGATATCCATATATTCCCTGCGCCATGTGAAGGACCTGTATCAGGCTTCCCTCCCTGCCCTTATACTCTGCCGCCAGTTCACCAATCCGTTTTAACAGCGCTTCTTCACTGTGGTCACAGCAGCACGTATGCGTGTGTTCACCCATAACTTTACCTCCTTTATTTTACCGCTTTTGTTTTCCATTTGTATGTAAGCGTTGCGTGCTGGCCTGGCAGGCGGCTGCAGTCCGCCTGATGGCTCCCTCATCGCAGGTTCTCCCATCTTGGGGAGAGTGTATTGTGAAAAATTATACAAAGAAATGGCGGGAACAACCTTACCGGTTACTCCCGCCAAAAAACCCCTGTATGATTTTTTCCGACTTTTTTAAAATGGCCTGCCAGCTGTGCCGCAGGCGGATATTGCCTCTTATAAGATCCATAACGCACCTCAATTGATTAAAAATATCTGATTCACTGATTTATACAATCCCGTGGCTGCCTGCCATCCAATCTTTTATTATTGTACCTAAAAATTTTTGTTATCTCAAAATAATTTTGTATATTTTTGATGATAACATAGAAGATTGTACTTGTCAATATACAATTAATTTTTTCACAAGCAAGTATATACGCTGTGTTTCATATTTTTTTCAGTTTATTCTGAATTTTTACGGTCAATTTCTGTCGTTTTTCTGAATCGTATTTTCATTTTTTCCAACATATGGTACAATATCGTTAACAAAATCTTTATACTTTATTTACAGAAAGGAGCTTCTATGTTTGACCTTGATTTTATCCTTAAAGCACTGTCCATTCTTGTTCCTGTCCTGTTGGTAATCATCATCATAACCCAGGGCTACGTAAAGGCGCCGCCGGATCACGCCTACATCATCTCCGGCCTGCGCAAGCAGCCCAGGGTCCTGATTGGCCGGGCGGGCATCAAGATTCCATTTTTTGAGCAGATGGATAAATTATATCTTGGACAGATAACCGTTGATATTAAGACGGACGAGTACATCCCCACCAACGACTTCATCAATGTCATGGTGGATGCGGTTGCCAAGGTCCGGGTTGCCGATGATGATGGGCGGATGAAACTGGCCATGAGGAACTTCCTTAACAAGGAACCGGCAAAAATCGCGGCTGACCTTCAGGATTCCCTCCAGGGCAATATGCGTGAGATTATCGGTACCCTTACGCTGCGTGCCATTAACACGGACCGCGATTCTTTCTCAGACCAGGTAATGATTAAGGCTTCCAAGGACATGGAGAAGCTGGGCATAGACATCCTTTCCTGCAATATCCAGAATGTCACGGATGAACATGGGCTGATCCAGGACCTTGGTATGGATAACACCTCCAAAATCCGCAAGGATGCGTCCATTGCAAAGGCGGAGGCGGAAAGGGATATCGCCATTGCCCAGGCAGCCGCAGATAATGCTGCCAACGATGCCCGGGTAATCGCCGAGACAGAGATTGCCCAGAAAAACAACGAGCTGGCCATTAAAAAGGCCGAACTCCAGAAGGCATCTGATACCAAGAAGGCGGAGGCTGACGCTGCTTACGAGATCCAGAAGCAGGAACAGCAGAAAACCATCCAGACAGCCACGGTCAATGCCCAGATTGCCAGGGCTGAACGCGAGGCAGAACTGCGCAAGCAGGAAGTATTGGTCCAGCAGCAGGCGCTGGAAGCTGAGATTAACAAGAAGGCGGACGCTGACCGCTATGCCATTGAGCAGGCTGCAGCAGCCGGCCTGACCAAACGTCAGCGTGAGGCGGAGGCTAAGAAGTACGAACAGGAGCAGGAAGCCCTGGCCAAGAAGGCCCAGGCCGATGCAGAGCAGTATGAACGCGAAAAAGACGCAGAGGCCCAGAAGGCCATTGCAGAAGCACAGAAGTACTCCATGGTCCAGGAAGCCGAAGGTATCCGCGCCAAAGGTGAGGCGGAAGCCGCGGCCATCCGTGCAAAGGCGCTGGCTGAGGCGGAAGGTATGGAGAAAAAGGCCGAGGCCTACCAGAAGTACAACAAGGCCGCCATGGCTGAAATGATGATCCAGGTGCTTCCTGAAATCGCAGGCAGGATTGCAGAGCCCCTGTCCCAGATTGATAAGATCACCATCATTGGAAGCAGCGGTGATACAGATAACGGTATCGGCACGGTTGCCGGCAATGTCCCGGTTGTCATGGCAAAGCTTTTTGAATCCATGAAAGAGACCACCGGCGTGGACCTGGCGGAAATCATGAAAGCGGATACATACGATGCCAAGGTTACCAGGAACGTGAACCTGACCGGCGCCCCGGATATTGTGCTGGGTTCCAATGCCCCATCTGATTCCGTACAGCCTGAAAGATAAGATTGCATGAAGGATAGGTCCCAAACCATAGAATGCCAGGAGGGTGCTGCAGTACTGCAGCACCCTCCTTCTGTGTCCATTCCCTATTCCATCCCGGTAATCCTCATCTCCAGGGGATAATATCCTTCAAGATTTCCTGGCACTGCCGGTTTTCCCTTATAGGTATCCATCCACCTGTCATATTCAGGATTCTCCCATAGATACCCGCTTTTGAACGTGATTTCCTTCAGGTTATACAAAATATACCCTATCCTGTCATACCTGGCATACTCTTCTTCACCGTTGATGTTTATCAATGTCCACGAACCGGATTCTGTCCCGCCCTCAGGAAGGATCCCATCATCTGACGACTGATACTCATGGGAATAGGAATGAGGCACACTGCTGTCAATCCCTATCCAGTAAATGTCCATGGGATTTCCTTCCCTGTCAAATGCCAGCATGCCCATCTTATAGCCTGTTATCATGTCATGGGTTTGATTGGTCAGGGAAAATTTTATGGTATGGTCAAATGTACTGCCTTTTTCCGGCTCCAGCCCTGCTTGGTTAATGATGACCATTGGGCCTGCCATTGTATCCTCCCCGCTTTCCTGCACAATATTATCCGTAAATGGATTAGTATCCAGTGCGCTGTCAGGCTGCTGTCCCTTACTTTCACAAGCGGATAATGCAATGCCAAGGCATGCGGACAGAAGTATGGAAAATATCCAAAACATCCTTTTCCTTCCCGTTTTCACCTTGTTCCACCTCTTTTCATCCTTCCCATATATGCAGAAAGCACCTGTGTATCCGGCCGGACCATATCCATAACCGGATACACAGGCACCCTATCTCAGCGGGAAGATAATGCTCTGTTATTATCTGTTTTCTGATTCATCGTCTTCAGTTTCATCCCATTCCCCGGGTATGATTCGGTTGTCTTGCGGGCTCCAGAGATTTTCACGGTTTCTGTCTTCGGTCGGACTACTGTTTTCCGGTTCCGTTTTCTCCTCCGGGCTGAGGTAATCCTCCGTGCCCGGTTTCTCTTCCGGCCTGAGGTAATCCTCCATGCCTGGTTTTCCTTCCGGTCTGGGGTAATCCTCCATGCCTGGTTTCACTTCCGGACCGCGGTAAACCTCCATGCCCGGCTTCTCCTCCGCTCCCAAGCTGCCTTCCTGGTTCTGCCTTTCCTGGTTCTGCCTTTCCTGGTTCTGCCTTTCCTGGTTCTGCCCTTCCCGGGCTTCCTTGCCCTCCTGCGCATTTTCCTTCCAGCGTATGACAACCCGGAACAGGTCGTCTTCCACTTCAATCTTCATGGAACCGCCCTGGACCTCCACGAAGCTTCTTGCAATGGCAAGGCCAAGGCCTGAGCCTTCTGTGTTGCGGGACGAATCCCCGCGCACAAACCGTTCCGTCAGTTCCTCCGGCGATACGTTCAGCTCCTGGGCCGATACATTGCGCATGGAGATATTCACATATCCTTCCGGTTCCCGTACCACCTGGATATAGGCCCGGGTACCCGGCATGCCATACTTGGCTATATTAACCAGCAGGTTCTCAAAAATACGGTAGGTCTTCTGGCTGTCCAGGTACAGTATCACCCGCCCCTCGGGCAGGTTGAACCGGAATTCAATCCCGCTGGCAGACATTTTGTCCGACAGTTCAAACCGCACCTGCTTTAACAGGCTGATGATATCCACATGTTCCGGGTGCAGGGTCACGGTGCCGCTGCTGGCCTTGCTCACCTCAAACAGGTCTTCGATGAGCACCTTCAGACGCATGGATTTCTGGTCCAGGACCTGTATATAGGACCTGCGCTCTTCCTCCGTCACATTCTCCTGCTTCAGCAGGTTCACATAGGTGATGATGGCTGTCAGGGGCGTCTTCAGGTCATGGGACACATTTGTGATCAGCTCTGATTTTGTCCGTTCGCTTTTCACCTCCTGGGCAACTGCTTTTTTGAATCCATTCTGGATTCTGGACAGCTGTTCCTTAAATGGATTGAATATGCCCAAATCCTCTTTTATCTCCACATTCAGGTCGCCCTCCGCCATCTGGTTGATGCCGTCCAGCAGGATCCTGTATTTTTTCTGCATCTGTCCCCAATATTTATTCAGCAGGTAAAACAGCACACAGGAATAGATAATCAAGGCGCCGATTCCCCAGAACCAAAGGCAGGATATAAGGGTCAGTATGATGAAGTTGCCAATGACCGCCTTGCCTAATATCCTGGTGGAGCGGCTATCCCAGTCAGCCTCATTGAACACGTTAAGCGCATTGCAGCACCAGCGCTTGATGAACCGGAGGAACCTTCCCAGCCAGGTGCGCTCTTTAAAATAACGCCATGGCCCCATTGAGAAGATGGCGCGGTAACACATGATTCCCCAGAAGAACAGCCCGTAAGCCACTGCCCAGAACAGCAGATTGATGGCAAGCACCGCAAGGTCAGCGGTCCAGGGCAGGAATTCAGCCCTGAGGATCTCCTCTTTTAATGTCCCGTCCAAGGTGGCGGCTATGAGGCTTGCAGGCATGCCGCCTTCCCCTATCACGGCCATCCACCCCACGCCTATCAGGCTCAGCGGCTCAAAGGACAGTCGGCAGAGCGCGCTTTTGCCCAGACGAAAGGACCGGACCGCGGGCAGGGCAAGGGCAAGAACCATGAGGATGACCAGAATCCCGCCTGCCACCGTATAGTAACCGCCGCCGTTCAGCAGCGCACGCCCGTTCAGCAGCGTGTTATCCGATGTACTGTATCCACTGCCGGTAAATAAATCCGGCACACAGCGGAACATGATTTTTATATCCCTTGGCCCTGTGAACTGCATGCCGCTGTACCGGTAGCTGTCCGACAGGCGGACTGCAAGGGGGTCATAGAATTCGAACCGGCCCATGGCCTGGAGGAGCCTGGACGCATCCTGCTCATCCCCCTCAAAGCCGGACACCTTTAAGCTGCCCGTGGAGGTGAATTCAATTGTGAAACCTATCTCCTTTTTAGCGGAATCCAGGGGTGCGCGGAAAAGTTCCCCGGGCTTATTTACATTGCTTCTCTGAAACCCGCCGTTTTCATCAATTACCGCATAGAAAAGGGATGCGTTATACCTCTGGTAATACCGCTCCCAGTCCTTACCAAGGGAATTCATGGTGGACTGCAGCTGCTGGTAATAATCCAGGTCAAACTCAGAGTCCATATAGTCCTGGACACTCACGGCATCCCCGTATATTTCCTCATCCGCCATGGCGGAATCCTGAACCGCGACACGGCTGTCTGTCATGCCGTATTCTTCTTCCCTGAGCGTCCTGATTTTCTCATCCAGACCAGGCAGGAAGGTCTGTGAATAGGAGAGCACGCCGCCCTCTTCCTCCTGCTTTTTCTGATGCCATATCTCATAACTGAAATTCATGACCTGGGTTGCCAGGTCGCTGTAATCACTGCCCTGCTCCTGTAACCGCATGGTCCTGACTGAAACATATTCCGCTGCTTTTGCCTTCATGTACGGATACAGCCCAATGGTTGCAGCCGATAAGGCCAGAACAGTCAGGACAATTATTAATACGCCGATTTTATGGTTGTTTTTCAATCTTGTATCCAACTCCCCACACCACCTTTACATATTTGGGCTCCCTGGGATTCACTTCGATTTTTTCCCTCAGATTACGGATGTGTACCATGACCGTATCCGTGTTGATTGCCCGCTCATTCCAAACCCGTTCATATATCTCCTCAGCGGGAAATACACGCCCCGGGTTCTGTATCAGTAACAACAGAATCTTAAACTCAATGGGAGTTACCTTTACCGGCTTGTCATCTACCATGACTTCCACGGTCTCCTCATTGACTTCCAGACCTCCCAGCCTGTGAATCCTTGGATTTTCAGCCTGTTTGGAACTCAGTCTGTCCAAAAACCTGTGGTAGCGCCTCAGATGTGAGTTAACCCTGGCCAGAAGCTCCATGGGCGTAAACGGCTTTGTGATATAATCATCCGCCCCCATGTTCAGTCCCAGTATCTTGTCGACCTCCTCTGATTTGGCTGACAGGAAAATAACAGGAAAATCATACTTTTCCCTGAGCTTGGCAGTCATGGTAATCCCGTCCATCTTGGGCATCATCACATCCACGATGGCAAGGTCAATCTCGTTTTCCTCCAATGCCTTAAGCCCTTCCAATCCGTCAGCTGCCTGGAATACCACATATCCCTGGCTCTTTAAAAATATCTCAACGCCTTCTCTGATTTCCTTATCATCCTCTACCAGCAAAATCCGGTCCCCACTCATGTATAGTTCCTCCTTGTGCATATAATCGTAACAATTAAATCAAAATATATCCTTCAGAAAATATAAAAGAATTTCTAAAGTCTTATTGTAGCATTCCTAAGGATAATCTTCAACGGGGGCAGGATGTGTTGAGAAGATCATTCCTGCCCCCTGTAATATCAAACGCAGAATTTGCATGACTTTGTTATATATTTAATTAAATTGACAAATACTTCCACCAATGGTATGGTTTTTATATTCAATAATAATAATTACTGTTATTTATTTAGCAAGAAAACCGTAAAGGAGGTATTTCATTGAGTACATATGTCATAACAGGAGGCACCACAGGCATTGGCGCTGCAACCCGCAAACTGCTTCAGGCACAGGGACACGATGTGTTCAATATTGATTTTAAAGGCGGCGACTACCTGGCCGACCTGTCCACCCCAGAGGGCCGCCAGGGCGCTGTTGATGAGGTGTTCCGGCGCTATCCGGATGGGATTGACGTCCTTATCTGCAACGCAGGCGTAGGGCCAACGGCCCCGCCCCAGATGATATTCGCACTGAACTTTTTCGCAAGCGTCCAGATTGCAGAAGCCCTGAGGCCCTTGTTAAAGAAAAAACGCGGAAACTGTGTCATCACCTCATCCAACTCCATCACCAACATGACCGTGCGCATGGACTGGGTGGATATGCTGTCCAATGTAATGGACGAGGAACGGATACTGGAATTTGTCAAGGATATCCCCCGCGCCCAGGCAGCGTCCTGCTACAGTTCATCCAAACACGCCTTGGCACGGTGGGTCCGCCGCATATCCCCATCCTGGGCAGTAGACGGACTGCGCATCAACTCCGTTGCCCCGGGCAACACCACCACTCCCATGACCCAGAACATGACCGATGCCCAGATGGACGCGGCCCTTCTGATTCCCATCCCGACCCGCTACGGCAGAAAGGAATTCCTGGACGCGGAAGAGATTGCCAACGGCATTGTATTCCTGGCATCCCCCATGGCCAGCGGCATTAACGGCGTCATCCTGTTCGTGGACGGGGGCATAGATGCACTGCTGCGCTCAGAACGTTTCTAATTGTAAGTGAGGAGGATAATTATATGACAATATTAGAACAATACATTGACTGTATGCAGAAGGGGGATGAAACCGCCCTGGCTGATTTATTCAATGAATACGGGGTCCTTCATGACTCATCCGTATACAAGGCCGGCATGGACACCATCCACCTGGAAGGAAAGATGGCCGTGGAAATGATGTTCCACCACAAATTCGGCTTTAACGGCGGCCCCTTCCCCATCCACAGCGTGAAATACGTGGACGACAATACCGTGTGGTACTTCATTACCTATCATGAGCATGTTGTTCCGGTAACCGCGTTCCTCTCGGAAGTGGATGAGAAGGGGAAAATAAAGAGACTGAATATCTATCCGCTGTAGATGGGTCATAAGGTAAGGATCACAGGGACGGCATCATAAGGCCGACGTCATAAGGCTGGCATCACACGGACCAGTTCTTCTGCATGGATGGCTTCCTCTCCTGCCGGCTCTCCTGCAATTCCCCAGTGGGATTGCAGGCATCCATCCATAATGATTCCGCACACAGGCGCCCCGTCCCCTATGCGGCGGATGACCACCGGCAGGCCCTCATAAAACAGGATGCCCCTGACATCCTGCGGCGCTCCCGGCACCTCATATATCCGTGGATTAAGGACAATTTCCTTTATACAGCTCTTTTCCACAAATATCTCCCTGTACCCATCCCTGACAACCACAAGTTCCATCATCCAACACCTCTTTCATCACGCCGGACCGTATGGAAACCGGACGGCTCCAGCACATATGCCAGTATCTTCCCGTCCTCCGGTCCGTCAAGAAGGGTCATGCCGCTTATGTACCGGTTCATATGGCTCCTCACCTCCCCAGGCAGCTCCCATACCTGGTCCTTTGAAACCTGCACCAACCCGGATATGGTTTCAGCCCATATGCCGGCCTTCTGTTCCCCGTATTCCACAGTCACCCTATAGATGCGCCTGCCGTCCCGCCCTGTTGGCAATCCCGTTAATACGGCTTCCGGCAAATCGGGGTCTGTCTCATCTGCCGCGGATATGCGGCCTATACATGCAAGAGGAAGAAGAAAATGAAACCCGGACAAAAAAAAGAGCATGTATGACTCTGTCAAACCATCCATCCCATTCTCCTTTCCAATCTTTTTAATAAATTTCCATCTTAACACATCGTTTATATTCTAGTATATATGGGGTAGATTTACTACATTGAAAGTAGGGAAAAAGGTTAGAAAAAGCAAAGAAAAAGAACCAGGAATCCATACTTTTCCTGATTCTGCGGCATTTTCTTTTTTGATTTCATGGTTTGAACTGCACCGGTTCCACATCCGGTGTCAGGGGTTCCATCCTGTATTCCTGAAACTGGTTTATCAGCTGGTCCAGGCAAAGGGACGTGCTGTGGACAATATCATGGCCCAGAAGGACCACCCTCTGCCTTCCCATCATGGACTTCCTGGCATTGTCGATGAGTTCCCCCGGGCTGGATTTCCTGAGGGCGTCGTCCAGGCTGGCATTCCAGTCAAAATAAATGAATCCCCTGGCATCCATGGCAGCTATGATATCGCTGTAAACTTCCTGGTTATATGAATTAATGCTTCCTCCGGGAAACCGGTACAGCCTTGCCTTCTCCCCCGTCACCTCCAAAACCGCCCTGTATGCCTTGTCAAAGTCCTCCAGATAGCTGTCCACGCTCTCATAAAGGGCTTCATAATCATGCCTGTGGCAATGGATTCCTATGGTGTGCCCCTCCGCCACAATCCTTTGGGCTGTTTCCGGATGCTTCAGGACATTTTCCCCCACCACAAAAAATGTTGCTTTTATATTCCGTTTTTTCAGTACGTCCAGGACCGCGTTTGTGTTTTCTTGCGAAGGGCCGTCATCAAAGGTCAGATACATGACCTTCCCGGTGTCGGTTTGGGTGTCCTGGGAATCTTGGGCAGATGGTCCGTCCGGGACGGCCTGGGCCATATCCTGATTCAGCGCACTGCCATGGGTTCCGGCCTGGAGCGCATACCCTGCCGCTATCTGCAGGACATCCCCTGCCAAGGGAACCGGATATGCCGCGAATCCCCCGTCCCCCCTCATTTGCCTGGTTGCGCCTTCGGACACCATACTGTTCCCAATCAGCCATCCGGTTCCCGGGAACCCCGGCCGTATGGCCAGGAGCACGGCCAGCACAGACAGGATGCCTGCAGCCGCGGTTGACACGGCAAACAGGGTGTCCATGAGGCTTCTCCCGCGTTTTCTCCTCCATCTCCTTGTTCGGGAGTATGGATATCTTCTGTACATAATGGCTGCCCCTTTCATGCAAAAACTCCTGTGTAAGGTGAATACAGATACGGGATATCCCATACCCGGCGCCTCACAGAGCATTCTTCTGTGGGACACCATCCATCTTACACAGGAGCGGCATCATAATGCCATCATTTTTGCATCATAGTTGCATCATTTGGTTATTTTCAAAAAGAATTCATTAATCCCCTCATAGAATCCCACGGTGACAATGGTATGCTCCCCTGCCGCGCCCGGGCACACATATTTCTTAAAATAAGGAGTGGTCTCCATCAATGGGTTTGGCTCATCATAGGGCCGGGGCTGCACAAGCCCCATGTAGCTGCTCCAGGTTTCCATGATCCTGTCCGGGTCCATCTCCTCCCACCGGCGCGGGGTCCTGACGTAAAACTCGTACATCTTCCCATCATCCGCATCAATGTATGCGTTAATCAGATGGTTTTCCTTGTCCGCGTTTTTCTGTATGTTTGACATCTCCAGCTTCCAGACCGCTACGTTATTGCGCGGCTCCAGCACGTCAATGGCAGAGTAGAGAACCGCGTCATACGTACCTGGTTCCACATCCTTTACCGTATCCGGCAGTATGCCAAGTTCTTTAAGGGCTGACAGCCCCCGGTTGCAGACATCATATATCTGGGTATCCGTGATTTCTTCACCGGAAGGCCCTCTGTGGTTTACCACAAATGCATAATTCCCCTCCGGTTCCCCATATCCCTCATCTGTACGGCTTCTGGTAAGGGCATACTGTTCGCTTTCAGGCAGTGCCTGGCTGCTCAGGCTTTCCGACAGGATATAAAGCTTCTCATTACTGCTCAGGGTATAACGGTAACCTTCCCCCTCCTCCTGGGCATCCACCTGGTGTACGGCCCCCAGCACCGATTGGTCCCGGTATCTGGCAAACAGTTCAGGACCAGCTATGGACAGGGCCATCACAAGGACGGTAAACAGGATCAGGAACAGGTTTTTCATCATATTTCCCATCTCATCCCTCCTCTGGCCGGGTTGGCAGCACAAAGCTCATGCACGTGCCCTTTCCCGGTTCGCTTTCTATTTCCAGGCGGCTTTTGTGCAAAAGAAGTATCTCCGCGCACAGGGCCAGCCCCAGTCCGGCGCCGTTCCTGCTTCTGGAACGTGATTTATCCACCATGTAAAATGCCTTTGTGATTTTGTGCTGTTCCTCTTTGGGGATTCCCACCCCGTGGTCCTTTACCTCAAACCGGTACCCACCCTTCTGAATACGTCCATAGACCTCAATCAGGCCGTCTGCCTCCGATGCCTTGCAGGCGTTGTCAAGAAGGTTCATGAGAACGGATTTTATCAGGTTTGCCTCTGCCCACACAAAGCCCTCGTCATAGTTGAAATATATTTTCGCGCTCTTATTAAGCACATACATATCGTAGAGATAGACAAACAGGGATTCAACGGAAACCACGGTGAAATCCACTTCGCTGCGCCGCGTGACCATGATGTCCAGCAGCCGGAAGGACATGGTCTCCAGCCTTTTGCCTTCCGTATAGATATAGTTGGCCGACATGAACTGCTTTTCCTCGTCCAGCTTGCGGGAGCGCAGCATATCCGCATATCCGATAATGGAGGTGAGGGGTGTCTTCAGTTCGTGGGCAAATGCGGCCACGAAATCCTCCCTTGCCTGTATCTCCTCCTCCAGCTTCCCGATGTTGTCTTCCAACGCATTGGCCATCTGGTTAAAGTCCGATGTGAGCTGGCCCAGTTCATCGCCGCTGACCTTCCTGGCGCGGTAATGATAATCCCCGGACGCCATGCGCTTGGTCGCACGCGTCAGCAGACGGATAGGCCTGGTCAGCCAGGAGGATATCAGATGCATGATGAAGGTGCCGCATACCAGCATGGCAATAGTTACCTGGCGGTATACGGAAAAGCCCAGGGCCCGTTCCCGGAACACATCCGACACATCCCTTAAGGTTTCCAGGTAGAGCGCCCGGTCCAATGCATTGACCATTGTCCCTGCCTGTATGTAGTAACCCTTATCCAGCTTTATGACACGGTAGGTTTTGGTGCCTGCGTCCGTCATGTCCAGGCACTGGCTGCCGGCGTCAAAGCCGCTGCTGGCATACAGCACCTGCTTCTGCTCATCGGAAAGGCGCAGCATGCGTCTGGCGCTGTGTCCTCCTGTTTCCAGGTTGGAGGCAATCTCGCCAATCGTGTTATCCTGCAGGACATCATATTTGGCAGGCACATTGAGGGCCGCTGTCTCAAATGCAAACCGCAGGATACTGTTGTCATCCAATGCCTGTCCCACTTCCCTGTCCATAGCTGTCTCAAACACGTAATTCACAAAATAGAATCCGCTGAAGCCAAAGCCAAGGGCCATTACAATCATGGTACATAACAGCAGTTTCAATGAAAATTTCATCCTGGCACCTCTAAGCGGTATCCCACTTTATAGACTGCCACCAGGCTGTTTTCCCAGCCCAGCTTCCGCCTCAGCCTCTGGACATGCAGGTCCAGGGTGCGGCTGTCCCCGCTGTATTCCCCTTCCCATACCTTTTCATAAAGGGTTTCCCTGAAAAGGGCAACATTCTTATTCCGTATGAAGAGCACCAGAAGGCCGAATTCCTTGTTGGTCAGCACCACTGGCCGGCCGGCCTTGGTAACCAGCCGCGCCTCCACATCCACGGTCACATCCCCTGCGCTTAACAGGTGTTCTGTCTTGTTATACCGCCTTAAGACCGCCTCCACCCTGGCCGTCAGTTCCACCACGTCAAATGGTTTCACCAGATAATCATCCGCGCCCAGCCGCAGTCCCTTTACCCTGTCCTTCACCTCGTGCCTTGCCGTGATGAAGATGACAGGAATCCCAAGAGGGCGTATGTATTCCATAATGTCATAGCCGTCAGCTCCCGGAAGCATGATATCCAGAAGGATCAGGTCAAATGCCTCCTCTTCAATCATCCTCAGCGCCGCGATCCCGTCCTGGACCGCAGCGCACTGGTAACCGCCTGCGCTCAGGTTCATGTCAATCAAATCGCAGATCGGTTTCTCGTCATCCACTATCAGTATTTTTATCATTGTCCTGTTTTCCACCCCCAATATGCCCGCGCACGCTCCACCAGTCCGGACATGGTGTCGGTGTCAGTGCATTTTATCGTCTGTTTCATATCCGTATCCTCATAAAAACCGGCCGTCCTCTGGTAATAGACAGAATACCCGCTTTCCACCACGGACTGTCCGCTGCTTCCCTCATAACTGTAGCTGGCAAACACCATGATGTCCTTCAGCCCGTCGCCGTCAATGTCCTGGCAGCTGATTCCCTTAAGCCCATAGAGATTCTCATAATCCCCCATGGGCTGGAAACTCCATACAATATACCCCTCTTCATTGACCAGATAAACCATGAACACGGTATACTCCGCCATGCGGTAGGTTCCCGGCACCACATAAAGGCGGCCCAGCTTCTCAAACTGCCTGGAATGATATTGGTCCCGGGCAATCTGGAAACCGTTGTCCAGAAGTTCCTTCTGCGTGGTTGCGGTGTACAGGAATTCCGTGGAATACCCATCCCTTATAAAGGACGTGATGAACCGGATGCTCTTGTTCATACCAAAGCGGTTCAGCTGATTGGACAGCCTGTAATCCCTGTAAAATGCCCCGTTCTTCTGGAACAGGACATCGCCTACTTTGTAAATGCCGGATCCGGCGGACGCCGGGGCTTCCGGATGGATAAGGGGGCCCCCATCCCCATAGCTGCATGCCGTAATAAGGACAATATCCGACAGGCCATCGTTATCCATGTCCTGAAAGGAAACCGCTGCCAGCCATTCATTGGGCTGGCTGAGACTGCCCCTGCGCTGGCTGTTGGTCTCCAGCCGGTCTGTCTTAAACACCACATCCTGGTCCTCTGCCGCAAAAAACAGGGCTAAACGGCGGTACTGGGTATCGTACGCCGGGATAAAGGAGACCTGGCCGTATCCTTCTAATTCCACCGGGAAGATCTGGTCTTCAATTATCCGGAATCCTGCGTCGGCTATGTCATCCTTTGCCTTAACAGACTCAAAACGGCTGCAATAATCCCTGTATTCCTGCATTGCCCGGGTCTGCACGGTTCCCTCAGCCCCATAAACGCGGGCCGTCAATGACATGGCTGAGAGTAAAAGAATCGGGAATGCCGTCAAACACTTATTTAAACTGAATTTCAAACCCATGCCTCCGCTTCTTCCTTTTCAAGTCCAGAATCCTGTAATCCTGAAACAGGTCATGACCACTTTTTAAATCCTGTACTGTTTGTATTCAAATTTATAGTATCGCAAAAAGAATGATATTTCAACCTGATATGGTTATTGACTTTCCGGTCTATTTTTACTATTATAGACTATAAAGTCCATTTATGGAGGTATTATCATGAAAAAGGAAGAAAAAACAGAATTAACAAGAAAACGGATTCTGGCTGCTGCCATGAAAGAATTTGGGGAAAACGGATATCAGGGCGCTTCCCTGAACCGCATATGTGATATCGGGATTCCCAAAGGCCTTCTCTATCACAACTTTGAGAACCGGGACGCCCTCTACCTGGCCTGTCTGGAACAAAGCTTTGCCACCTTCACCGGCTTTTTAAGGGAAGACGGCCTGGGTTTTGGGCTGCAGCACTACATGGATACACGGCTGCATTTTTTCAAAAGCCATCCATGGGAGGCCCGTTTATTCTTTGAGGCAATCCTTCAGCCGCCGTTACAGCTCAAGGACCAGGTCAGGGCGCTGAAAAAAGATTTTGACGCCTTAAACAGTGAACTGTACGACCGGCTTCTGACGCGCCTTACCCTGAGGCCCGGCATTACCCGCAAGGAAGCAAAGCAATACTTTTCCCTGATGCAGGACATGGTTAACTGCTACCTGTGCAGCCCCAGTTACCAGTCCGTGGATTTTGACGAAATCCTGGCTGCCCACGAGGATAACCTTGCGAAACTATTGGATTACATGCTCTATGGCATTGCAGAAAGAGAGGCAGGATTATGATAGGATCCGTCATTCGTATACTGGCTGCGTTCGCAGCTGCATTTTTCACAGGAAAGGCCGTGTCCAGGCTTAAGCTCCCCTCCATCCTCGGATGGCTGATTGCCGGGATGGTTCTTGGCCCCCATGGCGTGAACCTGCTGGACAACGCCCTTTTAAACTCCGGCCCTTATACAGCCATGACCCATATCTTTGAGTGCGCGGTGGGATTGATGATCGGCACGGAGCTTGTATGGAAACGGATCCGCAAATCCGGCAAATCCATCATCATCACAACCCTGACCCAGTCCCTGGGGACATTTATTGTTGTCTCGGCCGTATTCGGGGTTGTATTCCGCCTGTGCGGCATTTCCCTTTACCTGGCTTTTATCTTCGGAAGCATTGCGCTGGCAACGGCTCCGGCCCCGGCCCTTTCCATTGTAAAGGAATTCAAGACCAGCGGTCCTGTTACAAGCACGCTGATTCCCATGGCTGCCCTGGATGACATGGTAGGGGTTGTGGTATTCTTCACCACCATATCCGTTGTATCCGGTACCATATCCGGACAAGGCATCCCAGCCTATCTGATTCCTGTTGTCATGGTTTTCCCTCTGGCCATCGGGGCGGTAACCGGCCTGCCCGCCGGGCTCCTTCTGAAAAAGCACCGGCCCCTGCGGTCCACCCTTCTCATCCTGATTGCCATGATCCTGCTCACAACTGCCCTGGGAGCCATATGCAATACATACATCATGCCCAGGCCGGTGCTTAACTTCATGCTGATGGGAATGTCATTTTCAACCGTATTCGCCAACATGGTGTCCGAGGACCGGTTGTCTGAAATCATGTATGAATTCGGTCCCATCCTGGGCGTATCCATCATCCTTATCATCCTGGGACTGGGCGCGCCCCTGGACTACCATCTGATTATGGGCGCCGGTCTGTTCACTGCCGTGTACATTGCCGCCCGTGCCTTTGGAAAATACTTCGGGGCCTGGTTCGGGGCCAGCATCACCGGTTCCCCAAAAACCGTAAGGAACTATCTGGGTCTGACACTCCTTCCCCACTCCGGTGTCTCCCTTGTATTCACCGGCATCTCCGCCTCCGCCCTGTCCGCTGCAGCGCCTGAAAACGCACAGATCATCCAGGGCACCATTGCCGCTGCGGCAGTCATCAATGAAATCATTGCGGTGGTGGCTGCAAAGAAAGGGTTTGAGTGGGCAGGGGAATTAGGGAAAGGGGATTGAATACATCTGACTGGCCGGAAAGGCTTCTTCGGAAGCCGGTTTTAAGGAGCCATCCACATATATGACATCCATCCCTTAATCCCTGGTCAGTTTCCGGATCCAGTTCCCATAGTTCACCTCCAGGAAAGCCGGAATGCACTTGAATATCTGATCAGCATTCAGGCAGCACACAACAATCACCGGGGATGCCTTCACCACAAAGGCCATGTAAAATGACAGCGGCAGCACAATCATCCAGATGCTCACCAAATCCATCTTCACCACAAACATGGCATTGCCGCCTCCCCGGATGATGCCGTTGTTGGCAGGCATCTGATAGGACATGCCCACGCATACCACGCTCAGTATAATCAGGAATGCGTTGGCCATATCCCTTGTCTCATTGGATAAGTCATACAGGCCAAGGACAGGTATCCGGATAAGGAACAGGATGGACCCGGATACAATCCCAATCAGCACGAATATTTTCTGCAGCCGCAGGGCATATGCCTTTGTCTGGGCAAGATCCCCCCTTCCAATGGCCTGCCCAATCAGGACGGACGCAGAGGAGGAGGCGCCTACGGCCATGGATTTGACCAGCAGGAACAGGGTGGAGGCCACGCTGTTGGCTGCGATTGCATTGCTTGCCATGTGTCCCAGGATTACGGTCTGAAGCGCGGTGTTCACGCCCCAAAGCCCCTGGACCAACAGCATGGGGAGACACACCCTGACATAATCCTTTCCCAGCGTCACATCCTGGTCCAGGTAATCCCCGGGCCTTAAGTGGATGGTCTTTTCCTTTTTAGCAATATACAGGATGAGGATCAGCACTTCAATGATCCTGGCTGTGAGGGTCCCGACCGCTGCTCCTGCGGTTCCCATCTCCGGCGCCCCGAACCTTCCGTATATCAAGACATAGTTAATGCCGCAGTTAATGCAGAACGTGGATATGGACAGATAAAATGCCACCTTCACCATCTCAATGCTGCGCAGTGTGGCAAGGAGTATCTGTGTTATGGCAAAAAACACGTAGGTAAAACGGATGATATGGAGGTAGCGCATCCCCTCCCCTATGATTCCCGCATCCGTTGTAAAGATGGAAACCACCCTGTACGGATACAGGCTTGCCGCCGCTGTCAGGATGACGGCCAAAACCAGGGCCCCATGCATGGCTGTCACCGCAATTCTCTTCATGGGTCCTGTCTGCCGCTTTCCCCAGTACTGGCTGCAGAAAATCACAAGCCCGTCCCCCATGGCGGTCAATAGCTGCTGATAGACAAACTGTACCTGGTTCACGGCCGCCGCCCCTGCCAGGGCCTGTTCGCTGTACGCCCCCAGCATGATATTATCAGCCAGATTCACGGCCAGGCTGATGACATTCTGTAAGACCAATACTACATAGAGTGCAAAAAAACGTTTAAGAAATTTATCCTTTGTCACGTGGCATCCTCCCGGGTACGCGTATCCATGGATGACAGAAAGCATTATCATACACCCCTCAGCTAATTATATTGAATCCAGCTGTATATTTCAATGTAAAAACAGAAAAGGATTGAAAACATGATCTGTCTCCAACCCTTCCATGCCATATTTTATTATTTATCCACAAAGTAGATATGATACCTTTCCTCATCCACATCTGCCAGGGGCATCCACTTAAGCCCATCCGCCTCAAATCCATGGATTCCGTCATGGAAACCATTCTGTATCTTTCGGTCATTCCACCCATCCACTTCCGGGCAGGGCAGATATTCCTCACTGTCATTTAATGCAGCCAGGATATATGGCCCAAAAGCAATGCTGGAATAACAGCTGCCATCCGGCGCCGGCAATTTTCTGAACCGGAATGGCAGGCTGATATCAATCCGGTCCCCCGGTGTCCACTGGCGGCGGATCCTTACATAGCCGTCGGAATCCGCCGCTAAGCCCTGGAATTCCGCCATGAAGCCCGGGGAATCCTCCGTAACTGCATCCGTTTTTACCTGTCCGTCTGCCGTTGCATCCTCCGTCAGCACGGTATAAACCCGGATATCCCAGTCCTCCCTGGCCCAGCAGGGTATCCTCAGCGCCACGGTCCTTTCCCCTCCATCCTTCAGCCCATTGAAGATAACCGTATAGAGGCCCTGGGTATCCTGTCCCTGGCCGCCGTGTCCCTGGCCGTTCTCCTCCAGTTTCAGCTTCCATCCATCCGCCATATCCAGTTCAGAGGGAATATAAAGGTTGACATACACTTCTTTTCCATCTTCCCCCACCGCGTATATGTTCCTGATATAACGGAACCGGCTTTCCAGCCCCGTGCCGTGGCAGCAGGTGTTCTCAGATGTATTGAATTCCTTCCTGCCTCCCGGCCGCACCGGCATGAAGTAGGTGGTTCCCCCGTCCGCCTTATGGCTGGCAGAAGACAGGATATGGTTGTAAAGGACATTTTCATAATAATCCATCTTACGGCTGTCCGGCAATCGTCTAAACAGGCCAAAGGTCAGACGCATCAGGTTATAGCTGGCGCAGCTTTCCGCGGACTTATCCGTCATGTAATGGGCAATGTCGCCCGGCTCATGGAACATTTCTGTCTCGCCCACGCCGCCTATGCTGTATTCATGGGACCGGACCACCATCTGCCAGAAATTCCTGGCAATATCCAGGTAGCGTTTCCCGCCTCCGGCCTCATACAGTTCCAGGGCGCCGATGGCCTGGGGGATGTGCTGGTTGGCATGCATATCCTTTAAAGTATCAACATTTTCCTCCATGGGATAGAACAGCTTCTCATTGCGGAAGAACAGGGCTGCCCTCAGGTACTTCCCATCCCCGGTTTCCCGGTACAGGCGGACCATGACGGAAATCATGCCGCCGAATTCCCCTGCAATGTACATGGACCACATCCTGTCCAGCTGTGCCCTGGAAAGCCTGGACAGACGTCCATAGACCCAGTCTCCCAGTCCTGTCAGCAGGCGGAATGCTTCCTTGCTCCCGGCCAGACAATGGCAGTCATATAATCCTGACATTATCTTATCCAGGGTATAGTATGGCGCCCATATTTCCGGATACTTTGTATATACCTCCAGAAGGTCAAACTGCTGCTCTGAATAAGCGCTTAAGAACCCTTTGGCACAGCCCTGTGCCTCCAGGGCCTTCTGGCACTCTGACAGGGCGTGTACCATATAGCTGATCTTGTCCTTCAGCGCCTGCTGTCCACGTACGCTGTAGGCCAGGGCCAGCCCGGACAGATAATGCCCGGTGGTATGTCCTTTCAGGTTGCACTCCGGCGCATCCCAGCCCGTCATGGGCCCTGCCCCTTGTACGTCCAGCCCTGCCGCGCAGCGGAAATTGTACAGCATCTGGTCATCATCCACGGACAGCAGCCAGCGGACCATCCGCTCCTGGGCATCCCAGAACCTGGTTCCCTCTGCCAGCCGCACACAACCCGCAGGCACCTCGCCCACAGGAATCCTCACAGGTCCTGGGTCCTCCTGACAATCCGCGACCAGAATCCGTGCCTTTGCAATAAGTCCGGTTTCCTCAACATGCCCTTTTATATGAATGGTGTTTCCGGATGCCGGAAGGGTAAACGGTTCCCATGTCACCGGAAGCGTGGTGGGGATTCCCATGTCATCTGCTGCAATGACCACAGGGGGGAGTTCCGCTGTTTCACCCGGCCTCACGGTTTTTTCCACAGGGCGCAGGCTGGCAATGGATGCCTTCCTCGGTTCCTCCAGAACGGTTGCCTCAAAGGTACGGTCCGCACAGCCCCCTTCATAGACAGAGGATACGGTAAGGAGGATTTTGCGGTTGCCCACCCCGTAAGTGGGCCTGGTTACTTTTCCTTCATGGCTTATGAAAAGAGTTTCATGGGATTTCCAGCTGAAACGCGCTCCCCGTTTTCCCCTGGACGGCAGTTTCAGATCCGTATCCACCGTGTTCAGATTGCCAATATAGATATCTGCCAGGTCCTGGCGGACCGCCTCTTCCGGCAGGATTACATCTGTTTTTCCGCTCATTGCGCTGCTTCCTCCCAATTTGCATTCGTTGATGATTCTTTGATTGCCTTTTCTTTTACAGCCCCTATCCCTGCCTCCCGGCTTTTGCCAAAGGCCTTTTCTTTTATCCAGTCTTTTCCTTCAATCACCCTGGTAATCAGCATGGCCAGGGCCGGGTCGCCGGCCACGTTATTCATGGTGCAGAACGGGTCTGTCAGGGTTCCCATGATGACGATGATCGGTATCACGGAGGTGGGGAACCCGAACGCGGTGCAGATGAACATTTCTCCGATAAACCCGCCGCTTGGAATGGTCCCCACAATGATGCCGCTGAGAAGCGCCACGATTACTGCCTTTGCAATTTCCCCAGGTCCCATGGACATATGGAAAATACCGAATAAAAATGCAATCTTAACAATCTGTACCGACACCACGCCATTTTTATGCATACTGGCCCCAAGCGGGATTACGAGACTGCTGATTTCCTCGGAAATCCCCATCTTCTTAGCCGCAAGCAGGTTAACCGGGATACATGCCGTGCTGCTGCAGGCGCCTGCGGCCGTGGTGGCCGGAAGCCATATTTCGGTCCAGTATCGCTTCACACCTTCCGAGCCCCCGCTGATGAACGGGACAATGATGCCAAAGCCAATGAAAAACAGGATACAGAAAACCGCATATATCACGGACATCCTGGCAACGGATCCGATAATCTGGCTTCCCACCTTGCCAATCAGCGTTGCAAAATAGCAGGCAATGCCCACCGGCGCGTAATACATGACAATGGATACCATCCTGCCTAAGGCTTCACTCAGCGCTGAGAACAGGCTTATGATCGGCTTTCCCTTTTCCCCGATGCTGGCAACTGCGATTCCGAACAGGATTGCAAATACAATCAGGGCCATCATGTTGCTGATGGACAGCAGGTCCACGAAATCCGTTACCGTAAACATATTTACGAAGTTAAGGGAAGTATTGCCGGGGTCAATCTCCCCGGCCAGGTCCACCGCGACACCTTTGGCCGGGTCAAACATCTTCACCGCCCCCACGGCCAGCAGGGAAGTAATCAGCCCGCCAATGACAATTGCCGCAAAAAACACGCCCAATACTTTTCCCAGCTTGCCAAGATTGCCCATATTGGCAATGGAATTAGCTATGGATATGAAAACCACCGGTACAATAAGGCAGAATACCATATTCAGGAAAATGTCTGCAAAAGGCTGCAGCACAGCCGTCTTCTCCCCCAGGACAACTCCCAGCAAAGCTCCCGCAACCACACCGGTTAACAGGATAATGGAAAATCTGTAACTTTTTAAAATGTTTCTTAACCTTGAACCTGATTCATTCATTCTGAATCCCTCCTACATATTTTCTTTTTTGTCACCCCATTGCTGATATACCCATTATAAAAAAACATGGATTGGAAAAAAAGAAAGGAAAGAAACCATTTATATAATAAAATCAACATGATTAGTATGATAAAAATAATTAAATCATTGTTTATCACTTGAAAAAGTGTTAAAATAATACAATAATCCAGCACGTATGAAACCCCGGAACCCCCTGTAAATACAGGCATGGACCTGTATGTATCTGTGAGCCGGCCGCGCACCGGATATTGGAGGATTTTTATGTATATCAACTTCATCTGCCCGCCCCTGCCCCATCTGATTGTGGGCGGAATATCACTTTTCCGCAAAGGTGACCGCCATGAGCGGCGGGCCATCCACAAAACCTTTGACTTGATTTACGTTGAAAAGGGAACCCTTTACATGGAAGAAAACGGAATCCAGTTTGATGTAAAAAAGGGGGATTTCCTAATACTGGTGCCGGAGCTGATACATGCAGGTTACCGCTACTGTGCAGAAGACACCGTGTTTTCCTGGATGCATTTTTATACGGAGGGCGAATATACCTGTACCAAAAAACCGGTAATTTATATGCCGTCCAAGATGAACAAGAACAAATATTACCAGAAAGATAAGTTTACCATTTCCCTGCCTCAGTTTGGGACCCTGCCCAGAAAACAGGGGGAACAGCTAAAGGATTATATGGAGCAGATATCCCAGGTAAAGATTGATAAATACAACCAGCAGAAACTGTTTTTTGACTCCACCTCCTCCCAGATTGAGTACCAGATTCTTTTCCTGCGGATTCTCTCCCTTATCTGCGGATCTAACGAACTTCCAAAGGAAAAGGACCTGGCCGAGGAAATCTACGGTCATCTGTGCAAGGTCTATGCGCAGCCCTTCAGCCTGGCAGAGCTGTCCCACCATTTTTCCTTCCATCCCGCCTACATTACCAGGTGCGTGAAAAAGAAATACCATATGACCCCTTTGCAGCTGCTGATCCAAATCCGCATGGAGGAAGCCCGCAAGCTGCTGAAAACCACTTCCCTTCATGTAAACACCATTGGACAGCTGGTGGGATACCCGGATGCAGCGTATTTTTCAAAACAGTTCAAACAGGTCATGGGGATGACGGCTGCGGCGTGCAGGCGGGAGGCCCGGGGGGAAACGGGATTGGAAGATTCGGGGGTGCAGGAACCGGGATTGAAGGAGCTGAGATTGAAAGGGATAAAATAGACGGAGGTGTTTCCATGTATTTTCCAACCGGATACCGTATGATGTTTGATTATCTGGATTCCCTGTACCAGCGGACCAGGGCCGACGAACTGGGAGGCCTTCTTGGCTGCATGTCCCTGCTTGGGGACGGGGAACCGGCTGGTCCTGCTTATGGTCCAGACTGGAAGCGGGCGGTCCGGCAGGCCGAGACCGCTTTGGGCCAAGGGTTTCCGCCAAGTGAACTGGCCTATGAATCCATGCTGCGCTTCCTCCAGAACTGGGCTGCAGCCGGAAGCGACGGCACTGTGTCAGACATCTGCGCCTGCCTGGCGGTTAAAAGGGAAGGGAAGCTCCGGGACGAATGCGTACGCCGTGTTCTGAAGAATGAAGATTCCATGTCCTTCCCTCCTGTCATTCCAAACCGTTATCATTTCCTGTATTCCAGGACCTGTCACCATGACGTCCTGCCTTATAGGGACATTATACAAAAAAAGCAAAGGCATGTCATTGAACCAGCGGTTTAAAAACACCCCTGGAAGCTGAATCGGACGCCCGTTAAATTAATATACTGATATACTGATAGACTAATATACTTTCAATCATTCTGCACAATTTGATACCATTTTCCCCTTATTTATGATACAATTTTAACATATACATCCAATATCATCTAGGGGGAGTAATACTATGGCAAAAGAAATGATTGCAATGCTTCTTGCCGGCGGACAAGGGTCGCGTCTCTATGCGCTGACCCAGAAACTGGCCAAACCAGCTGTTCCCTTTGGCGGCAAATACCGTATCATCGATTTCCCGCTTTCCAACTGCGTAAACTCAGGTATCGATACCGTGGGAATCCTGACCCAGTATCAGCCCCTGGTGCTCAATGAGTATATCGGCAACGGCCAGCCCTGGGACCTGGACCGCCTGCACGGCGGGGTTCACGTGCTTCCGCCCTACCAGAAAGCCTCGGGCTCTGACTGGTACAAGGGTACGGCCAATGCGATTTACCAGAACATCCCATTCATTGAGCGGTATGACCCGCAGTACGTCATCATCCTTTCCGGCGACCAGATATGCAAGCAGGATTACAGCGACTTCCTCCGGTTCCACAAGGAAAAAGGGGCAGAGTTCAGCGTGGCCGTCATGGAAGTGCCGTGGGAAGAGGCGCCGCGTTTCGGTCTGATGGTAACGGATGAGGAGGACCGGATTACGGAATTCCAGGAAAAACCCAAGAATCCCAAATCCAACCTGGCTTCCATGGGCATCTACATATTTAACTGGGACATCCTGAAACAGTACCTGATTGAGGATGAGGAGGACCCTGACTCGGAAAATGACTTTGGCAACAACATCATCCCAAACCTGCTGCGTGACAGCCGCAGGATGTACGCTTATCATTTCAGCGGCTACTGGAAGGATGTGGGAACCATTTCCTCCTTGTGGGAAGCCAACATGGAAGTCCTGGATCCGGAACACAGCGGCATCAACCTGTTTGACGAGAACTGGAAAATCTACAGCCGCAACAGCGGTATGACCGGGCACAAGATCAGCGCCGGTGCATTGGTGGAGAATTCCATGATTACCGACGGCTGCCGCATCGACGGACAGGTCAGGCACTCCATCCTGTTTGCTGGCGTTAAGGTGGAAGCAGGGGCCGTGGTGGAAGATGCGGTCATCATGGGAGGCACCACCATTAAGGAAGGGGCTGTCATCAGGCACTGTATCGTGGCTGAGAATGTCCAAATTGAAAAAGGAGCCGTGGTGGGCGCCATGCCTTCCGGCGAGGAGAAAGGGGTGGCCACCATTGGTCCCGGCCTTACAATCGGCGCCGGCGCAACAATCGGCCCCAATGCCATGGTTAACAATAATGTAAAAGGCGGTGAAGAACAATGGTAAATTCCAATGCAAATGCCCTGGGCATCCTTTTCCCAAACAGCTATGATTCCCTGGTACCAGACCTGGTAGGCGAGCGTCTGATGGCTTCCATTCCTTTTGCAAGCCGTTACCGCCTGGTGGATTTCATCCTCTCCAGCATGGTGAACTGCGGGATTGACAATATTTCCGTGATTGTCCGCAAGAATTATCACTCGCTTATGGACCATCTGGGTTCGGGCCGCGAATGGGACCTGACCCGCAAGAACGGCGGACTGAACCTGGTTCCGCCTTTTGCAGAAAAAACAGTCAAGATTTATAACGGACGTGTGGAGGCCCTGGCCAGCATCCTGGATTTCCTGAAGGAACAGAAGGAACGGTACGTTGTCATGTCCGACACCAACCTGGCGGTTAATTTTGATTTCAAGGCGCTGATTAACGCCCATATGGAAAGCGGCGCTGATGTGACCATTGCATATCAGGAGTCCGAACTTCCAAAAAGCTTCATGGAAGCCCAGAACATTGGTACCAGCTTCTATTATACCCTTGGCATTGAAGACGGACACGTGACCAAAATGAAGATTAATGCCTGTGATGCGGGCATACAGAATTTCTCCATGAATATATACATCATGGACCGGGAATTACTCATTGACCAGATTAACACTGCCTTTGTCCGCGGATACGTTTACTTTGAACGGGATATCCTGGCGCCCCAGTTAAACAGGCTGGATGTGCGCGCCTACCGCTATGACGGTTATGTGGCCCGCATCAGCAGCATGAAGAGTTATTTTGATGAAAATATGAAAATGCTGGACGACGCCAACGTAAGCGCGCTGTTCTCAGGCAGGAACCCCATCTACACCAAAATCCGTGATGACCACCCGGCCCGTTACATCAACGGTTCCAAGGCCGCCAATATCATGGCCGCCGATGGATGCGTCGTTGAAGGGGAGGTTGAAAACAGCATCCTGTTCCGCGGGGTCAGGATTGGCAAGGGCGCCAAAGTCAAAAACTGCGTCCTCATGCAGGATACGGTTGTGGAAGCCGGCGCAGAGATGGAATATGTTGTCACGGACAAGGATGTGACCATTACGGCCGGTAAGAGACTTAAGGGAGCGGACACATTTCCGGTATATGTGGCTAAGTACAAGAGGGTATGATTTCATAAACCAAAGGGGCTGTCCCACAGCCCCTTTTTGATAACTTTATTTCAATTCCCCGCTCTGTTCTTTCGCCCAGTGGTCTACAATAATACCGGGAGCGTATACAAACATCATGTGAAGTTCATCCTCTCCTGTATTATACAGGGAATGATTTAAGCCGCCCGGTATGAAGATACAGTCCCCTTCTTTCACGGCCTGTTTATCCCCATCCACTTCCATTATGCCGGTTCCTTTTAAAATGGTATATGATTCCACTGTTTCATGATCATGTTCCGGAATACCGCCGCCCTTGTATACCACCACATAACCTTGGCAGAACTTGTCTCCTTCCATTGCCCCATTCTGCCCGAGAATTACCCTGGTACGCCTTCCGGCCGGGAATTCGGTTCCCTCTATATCCCAAATATTTACTTTCTGCATCTTATTCCTCCGGAAGAGTTATACTTCCAATCTTTTTACCGACTCCCGCTCAATCAGCCTTCCTTTAAAATAGGTCTTGCTTCCATGGGCGCATGTCTGTGTCTTTATCTGTTCCATCAACCGTTCAAATATTAATTCCGCGGTATCCGCCAGGGAATGGCGGAGTGTGGTCAGAGGGGGATCCAGATACTTGACCTGCGGAATATCATCAAAACCCACCACGGATATACTATCTGGTATCCGCATACCGCTTTTGGCGATTCCGCGGTATACTCCATAAGCCATAAAATCATTAAACATGAAAATACCCGTTGGGCGTTCCTCACTCCGCATCAACTCCAGCGTCCTGTAGTATGCATCGTCTTCAGAACCCACATTCCTGATAATATACTTTTCGTAATCCGTTATTCCGTACTCTGACAAAGCCTTTAAGGCACCCTCCAAACGTTCCCTGTTATACTGCCGGTCCTTATCACTGATGTAAAGTGCGATTTTCTTATGCCCGTTTTCAGTCAGGCATTTCACCGCCTGATACGCCGCGTCCACATTATCAATATTGATACAGGGCGCGTCCACATCGAAAATACGGTTGACAATCACCATGGGGATATCACCTATGTACGGCCTTACATGTTCTATGTCCTCCGTAGACGCGATATAAAGTATACCGTCCACAAACAGATATTTCAATGTTTCAAAATATTCCTTTTCTTTTTTTACATCGCCTAAGGCATCACACAAAATAAGCGAATAACCGGCTTTGGTGGCGCAGGTTTCCATATACTTTACCACTTCTGGGTAATATGGGTTCATAATATCCGGTATGATAAGGCCTATAAGCCTGCTTCCGCCCTTTTTCAAGCTTCTGGCTGCCAGATTAGGTTTATAATTCAAATCACTGACTGCTCTCATTACTTTTTCCTTTGTCTCCGGTTCCACAAATGCCACACCTGACAATGCCCTGGATACTGTACTGGGAGATACTCCTGCATATTTTGCAACGTCACGAATTCCTACCATACCATCACTCCTTTAACCGCATTTTACTTTATAGTATCATTTCTGCGGTAATCTGACCAGATATTTTCCGCCAAAACCTCCCCTCCGGCTGCAGGCTGACTATATTTCCTGCCACTCTAATATATGTTTTTATTTTTTCGGAAATCCCTCCATACATTCTCAAAAAAGTCGTCAATATCCGGTATTGGATGTACTTTCCTCCAATAAAAGCTGCATTTACCCTGGCTGTATCCAACCTCCTGTATTTCGTCAGCATGTAATCCATCATCTAACCGGTATCTGAATCTATCAGGCAGGGAAGGAGCAGGAAGCACCCCACGGGAATCCGTGTACATGGAACTGCCCCGTGACAATCCTCCATGATTGACATAGTCTTCCATAGCGCTGAGATAGACATACTGGCAAATCAGTGTTTCCCTAAGCCGGAAATACCATCCCAGCTGCTGCCGGCTGATTATTTTCACTGTATCATGAAACGTTTCCATCTCCTTTTCTATGGCACGGCGGGTATTACGTATATCCTCCACATTCCTTATGGCAGCTCCCACACGGCTCATCCGCCTGGTTATCCTCTGCCAGGATTCTTTCAGACAATCATCCTGCCCCCCCAATGCGCCCCGTTCCATACATAGAATCTCTTTTATACCCTGTCCACATGAATCAAACAGCTTCTCCTCCGGTTCTCCCCGCCGTCTGGCTGCAATATACTGCGCTGCCCGGACAGCGCCGACCTGCCCCGAATTCAGCGCACTGCCTCCTGGACGGTAAACTCCATGGGTGCCGCTGGCCTCCCCCACTGCAAAGAGTCCCTCAATATTAGTCTGCCACCACTCATCTACCTTCAACCCGCCGTTATTGTGCTGGGCACTGAGAGCCACCTCCAGCATTTCGGTCCTCAAATCAATTCCCTTGTCCAGATAAAAATTGAAAGCAGGGGTATTCATATGCCGCAGGCGGTCAATGGGGGTTCCAAAACAGGCTTCTGCTTTTCTTAAATAATCATATGCTTCCTTAGAGAGACAATCAAAGTCAATCCCGGCGCCGCCCGGATTCTTCCGGAAATCCAGAAAAACCCGCCTGCCCCTGATACAGCTCTCCTGATACACCAGCAAATCGATAATAGAACTTCCCGACATGACTTTGCGTACATCAAAGGGCCATTGGTAGCCTTTGAGGAAAATTTTTGATAACATTTCTCCTTTATCGTGAAAATAATCCAGCAGGAATTCCTTTGGGTTCCTGCCATCAGGATCCGTGGAAATAAAGCAGGGCAGGACTTGCATATAGGTACCGCTCACATTCCAGCGGGGCTTTATCGATGCCAGGCCAAACTGCCATTCTGTCAGATTCTTTCCCAAGGCTCCAGCCTCTAAAGCAATACCCGTGGCGCCATAATGGCCGGCCGGATATGCACTGTCCGCAAACATCCCGGCCGGACCGCCGGTGGCGAAAATAATATTTTTGCAGTTAATTATCTCATAAGTAAGCTGGTCCTTATTTAAACAGACAAGCCCCCTGGCCGACCTTCCCTCTGTCAGTATACGCAATACCTGTAAATGATTGTATATCCTGATGTTCTTATTCTCAACGGATTCCTGCAGGCGTTCTGTCATTATCTTTGAGGTATAGGGCCCGGCACTGGTGGCCCGCCTGCTGGGATCGTGATCTGTCTTGTATCCCACAAATTCCCCATAGCGGTTGCGTGGGAAGGGGACCCCCAATTCCACAAGATGCAGAAAACACTGGGCCGACAAAGCAGCTTCGCACAGAGCATGTTCGCCATCCACACACTGTCCGTCAAAGAATACCTGTGCCATATCTTTTACGCTGTCACATTCGCTGCCGGACAGAGACAATTTATAGTAGGTCTGCTTATCCGAACCTGTATTACGTGATGTTCCTGCCAGGATGTTTTCTGTCAGCATTGCGATATCGGTCTGTCCATACTGATAAAGCCGTTCTGCCGCATTATATCCGGCTGCCCCGGTTCCTACAATGACCGTATTAAATGAATGGACTGTCATATCCATGCCACAAAAGCGAAATTGTTGTACCCTCATCTTTAACCTCAAATATCTCTGTACATGTTGTTAGTTATTGTCAGGAGTATCCACGCTGTCTGCATTGCTGCGATTCACAATCCGTCTGCGGTAACCATAATACCCTGTCATCACAATGGTGATACATATTAGGCTGATAATTAAAAACCGGGCCAGATCCTGCTGATGCATCCGCATTTTTCCAAGTACCACAACCGGGATAATCAGCGCTGCAAGAAACACCCATTCAAACTGTTCCGCTCTCTTTGTATCCATGCATGTCCTCCTACATTCCTTTATTTATTCCAGACGGGCGCCCTTGTTTGCCGGACCTCCGTATTTTTTAAACAGATTAAGGACACCTTTATATGTGTTTTTATCTTTCGGGTTTACAGCCGGCTCCCTTTCTTCAAATATTGCAGGATCCTCCACATCGATAGAACGCTGGGACACGTTAATTGTTATGATATCCCCATCCCGGAGATACGCCAAAGGTCCTGCCTTGGCTGCCTCCGGTGTAATCTGACATACACCGAAGCCTCTTGCAAAGCCTGAGAACCTGGCATCTGTAATGACTGCCACATCTTTATCCAGGCCCATACCGCAGACCGTTGCCTGTACGGCGTAAATATCCGGCATGCCCGGGCCTCCGCAAGGTCCTTCAAAACGGACAACCATCACATCCCCAGGTTTTATCTGGCCATCATGCAGGGCTTCCAGTGCCTCCTCCTGACTATCAAACACCTTGGCCGGTCCTTTGTGGTACAGGTTATCACGGTAACGGGCAGACTGTCTTAAGATAGCGCCCCCATACGCCAGATTGCCATATAAGACCGCTATGCCTCCGTCCTGGGAAATAGGGGAGTCAAAACTATAAAGCACCCTTCGGTCAGGTTCATATTTAAGTGGGATTTCCATATTCTCAGCCATTGTCCTGCAGGTTACGGTCATGACATCCGTATTCAGGCAGCTGCGGACCTCACGCATGGCTGCAGGCATACCGCCGGATCTTTCAAAATCAGTGAGATGGTATGGCCCATTGGGTTTGACATTCACAAGACATGGCGTCTTCTTACTGATTTGTGCAATTTTGTCCAGGTTCACCACATCTCCAAAGCCAAGTTCCTCTGACAGGGACAGTATATGTACGACTGAGTTAGTGGAGCCTCCAAGTACCATCATCATGGTAACCATATTCTCCAATGCCGGTAATGTCATGATGTCATTGGCCCGTATGTTCTTTTCAATCAATTTAACAATCTGATTGCCGCTTAATTTAGCGGAACGGAGCAGTTCCGACGACGTGGCAATCATGGTAGCTGCCCCCGGCAATGTCAATCCCAGCGCCTCTGCCAGGCACTGCATTGTATTGGCTGTCCCCATCAGCGGACATGCCCCCCACGTGGGACAGGCCCTGTCTTCCATGGCGGTGATTACTTCCTCTGATATACGGCCGGCACGGTATCCTCCCATTATCTTTTCGTCCAGGTCAGACAGCGAGAATGCCTCCCCATTTAGCTGTCCCGCCTCCATTGTACCCGCGCATACAAAAATGGACGGCAGGTTTAATCTGGCTGCGGCAATCAGCATACCGGGAACCACCTTATCGCAGGCAGTCATAAATACAATCCCGTCAAACATCTGGGAGTGGACAATGGTCTCAATATCAAAGGACACCATCTCCCTTGTGGCCAGATCATAGCGGATGCCGTCCAGCCCCAGGGTTAAGGTTCCGCATTGGGATATGGTGCAGAATTCAACCGGGGTGGCTCCTGACTGCCATATGCCCTCCTTTACTTTTTGGGTCAGCATGTTGAGGCCAAAATGTCCCGGGCACACCTCGCCCCAGCTATTAACCACTGCCACCAGCGGTCTGGATAAATCGGCATCCGTAAACCCCATTGCCTTATACACGGCCCGGCGATGGGCCCCCTCCGGCCCTGTCATATATTGTTTTGTAAAATAATCCACGGTTAAGCTCCTTTCTTTTTTCTGACCATGGTCACAATCTGCAGCACAGCGATACATGCAAAGATAACATAGGCAATAAAGTTAGAAGCTGCAAATGGCGCCACTACCAATATGCTTACTGCAAATGCCAGGAAACGTTCAATATACCTGAGCCGGCGTGAGAAATATCCGGCAACACAGATTGATAAACACACAACCGCTATTATCCCATCAATGACGGCTATGGTGATTTCGCCGGCGCTTCCTATTGCAAGGGTTGCCGGATGATACACAAACAGGAACGGGATAATATAGGCTGCTATGCCAATCGTGAATGCCTTAAACCCGGTTTTCATAGGTGATGCCTCCGCGATTGCGGCGCCGGCAAATGCAGCAACACACACTGGCGGGGTTATATTAGACACAACTGCAAAATAAAATGCAAAGAAATGGGCTGAAATGGGACTTACACCCATCTGGGTCAGCGCCGGTATGATAGTCGTCACCAGGATAAGATAAACCCCTACCGAAGGCATGCCGCATCCAAGGATTAAAGAGAATAAGGCTGTGTAAACCAGTGTTATCAACAGGCTTCCATCTGCTGCCTTTATGATGATGGACGACAGGCTGACACTCAGTCCTGAGGAATACATGCATCCGATGATGATTCCTGCTGCCGCGCAGGCAATACCCACGGATATGGACGTCTGTGCCGTCTTTTCAAATGATTTTATTATCTGTGCCGGTTTCAGCCTTGTATTTTTACGCACAAAGGTAAGCAGGAATAGAGTAACCACACCCCAGAAAGCGCCCATGCTGGTTGTATACCCGTAAATCAAGAAGATAACAAGGCATACCAACGCCAGGATCAGATGGCCTCCCTCCATGACGCTTTTCCTGAAGGACGGCAGTCCATCTTTGTCCATTGGATGTATGTTCTTCTTTAACCCGTCGAAATGTATATAAGATAAAAGGGCGATGTAATAAAGCATGGCTGGTATAATTGCATACCGCACAATCTGTATGTATGGGACCTTGAGATACTGCGCCATTACAAATGCCACCGCCCCCATGATTGGCGGCATATAATTGCCGCCGGTGGATGCAACGGCCTCCGTTGCACCTGCCTCCTCAGGCGAATAACCGGTGGACTTCATCAGGGGGATTGTAAAACATCCGGTAGATACAACATTGGATACGGAGCTGCCTGATATACTGCCGAACAACGCGCTGGAAATTGCAGCCGTCTTAGCCGGACCAGCAGTAAAGCGGCCTCCAATGGCATAAGCAATATCAATAAAATACTTGCCGGCCCCGCTTTCCTCCAAAATCGATCCAAACAGTAAAAACAATATGATATAGGAAGCCATGGACTGAACGGGTTCGGAAAATATACCCTGATCGCTTACCAATATATCAACAAGCCGCACCCATGGGGTCGGCGCTGTCTTCAGAAATCCTGGAAAATAGTTGGCAAAACTGGTATGTACCCCAAAAAAGAGGACCACACAAAACATTGTCATTCCCACCATACGCCGGGTTATATCCATTACCAGGAAAATGAATATCGTCCCAAAAACCGTATCCAGCCTGCTTGGGCGAAACATACGAAGCTGCCAGTTGTCCAAATCACTGATATAATATACAACGCAGACAACCGCTAAAACCACACACGCAATATCGTACACAGACCATATATTAAGCGGTTCATACCAGTTCTTACGTTTTGTAGGATGAAGAAAAAAGGCAAGTATCATAATAAATAGGACAAAAAGCAGACGATGGGCAATGGCAACTGGCGTACCGCAGTTAGCAGTCACCAGAAAATAAACCACCATAAATACCGAGATAATGCTCAAGAACATAGCCAGAAACGAACGGGGTGTCAATTTCTTCTGATGTACGGCATACTCGAACAGACCTGTTTTTTGTTGAAAACCGCTCATGTCACAACCTCATTTTCTAGACAGATTTTTGTTACTTAATGATACCGATTTCACGATAGAACCGCTCAGCGCCCGGATGCACAGGCATCTTTTCATCAATACCAGCCAAAGGGTCATTGACAATCACACTATTTTCCTCGCCAAAATACTGGTACAGGGTTGATGCATTTTCATAGATGGCCTTTGTTATATTGTATACCAGTTCCTCATCCAGATCATCACGGCAGTAAAGCGAGGTGATTGCCGCTACAGTCACAATCTCCTCCTCCTGATTCTCATCAAAAGAATGAGGCGCAATTGTTATCTTCTCCAGACCGGGAACATCCGCCTGGATTTCGCCAATCACATTTTCATCCATGCTGATCAGCTTTATGCCAGGTGTCATACTCATACTCTGGAGTGTAGAATTATCCAGGGGAAGCAGACCGGTAATTGCATCCAGCTGACGGTCCCTGAGCATGTCCATACGTTCGGAATCCCCTAAAAAGCTGTTCATTCCGGTAAAGGAATCCCCCTCCAGGTCAATACCATGGGCTTTTAATACTGCCTGGGCTATGGTATAGCCGGTCTGTCCTGCCTTACCTAATGAAAGGTTTTTATCTGAGAGGTCATATACGCTATTCACAGACTCATCACCGCTTAAGGCCACAATGAGAAATGGCATGGAGTACATTGATATGACTGCATTCAGATTATCATGGGATTCCGTATAATCCCCTTCCCCTAAATAAGCCTGATAACCCACACCACTGTACACCAGGCCAAAATATCCCTCGCCATTCTGCAGTGTGTCGGGATTAGCAGATCCACCGCCTGCAGCAACCTTGGATGTGACACCGGTTGCCTCCTGTGCAAGTGCTGCCAGCTGGGAACCCACCTGATACCAGCTTCCGCCTTGGGAACCACTGAAAAATTCCAGGTAATCCGGTACCATACCCTCAGCCTGCCCGTCTGAAGCCGCAGCTTCCGCCTCTGCGGTGCTTATCTCCTCTTTACTCTCCGCTTTTACTTCCTGGGTTGCCTTAGTCTCCTGCCCTGCCTTTGTTTCATCTTTCTTACCAGTCCCGCATGCTGTCAGTGAACCAATCAATGTGATTGCCAAAAAAACTGCAAGAACCCGTTTCATATGCTTCCTCCTTTTAATTGTCAGCAGTTTCACATTCTCCTGATATGAAATCCGCCATCTACGTCTATGTAGTTACCAGTGGTATATACAAACTTTTCACTGCACATCAGGCTAACAACATTGCCGATATCCTCAGGGTATCCCCATCTCTTAATCGGGAACTGGCCTTCCTCTATCATCCTGCTATATTTATCATGCACCACTTTTGTCATATCTGTATCTATGACACCCGGGCGGACTTCATGAACCAGTATCCCTTCTCCCGCAAGGCGGTCAGCATATACGGTAGTCAGCATGGAAAGTCCGGCTTTTGACATACAGTACTCGGCGCGGTTGGGTGATGACACGGTGCTGGACGCCGAACCTACATTGATGATCGTGCCCCGTTTTTCCCCTTCCCACGGCTGACAAAGCATCTGATTGGCGGCTAACTGTGTCATAAACATGGTTCCCCGGAGATTCGTCCCAACCACATAATCAAAACTCTCTTCTGTCATCTCCAGGATATCCGTGCGTACCTTAGGCGCTACCCCCGCATTGTTGACCAAAACATCAATCCGGCCAAAGCGTTTTACCACCAATGCCACAAAATCCTCCCGTACCTTCCGGTCCGTTATGTCGCCCTGATAGTATATACAGTCAGGATTCATTGCCTTAAGTTCATCAAAATTCTCCTGATATGCAGCAAGCCCGTTTATATCCAGTATGGCTGCCGTATAACCGTCTTCCACCAGTTTACGTGCAATTCCATATCCAATCCCCCTGCTGCCACCTGTTATAATTGCAATCTTGTTCAAACTATCACCTCATCCTCATGGTTTTAATATTATTTTAAGCGGCTCTTCACCAGGACTTTTCTTAATATCCATAGCCTTCTGCACTTCATTCAAAGGAATATGATGGGTAATGAGTGACTTTAAATCAATCCTCCCGGATGATACCAGATCAATTCCTCTTTGAAAATCCCAACAGTAACTGGATGTTCCCACCACCTCAATTTCTTTTACCATTGCATCAACAAGGGATTTTGTGCTGAATTCATCTTCAAAAATCCCAAAAATAACAGCCCTGCCGCCCTTTCTCGTTACAGCCATTGCCTGATTAAAAGTAACCGGAACCCCAACCGCCTCAAATGTGACGTCCACACCGCGCCCTTGTGTTCTTCTTAATACTTCCTGTACTGCATCAGGCCCGCTCTGAAGTGGTATACATCCCAACTGTTCTGCCAGCTCCAGGTTTCTTTTTAAAATTCCCAGCACATATACGTGGGTTGCCCCAGCGGCAAGGGATAGCTGTGCAAGCAACAGCGCTATGGGCCCGTCTCCTATGACACAGACAGAATCACACAGCTGGATACGGGCTTTCATTGCGGCGTGGACCGTACAGGCCAGAGGTTCCATTAATGCTCCCTCATCAAAGGAGATTCCATCCGGCAAAAGGTGGACCCACCGCTCCTCAGCATAGTAGTAGTCCGCATATCCACTGCTGCCGCTGCGATACTTTAATCTGAGGGTCTCACAATAATCATATCTTCCTCTCTGGCAGTAATAACAATGGCCGCAGGCAATCAGCGGTTCAACACATACCCTGTCCCCCACCTTGAACTTAGTCACATCCGCGCCAATCTCTTCTATCACCCCAGCCAGCTCATGCCCAACCGTTGTCGGCAGTTTTGCATACGGATGCCTGCCTGAGTACAGGTGCATATCGCTTCCACAGATAGCGGACGATACTACCTTAATCATAACCTCCCCACTACCGGGTGTCTTTTTTTCGACTTCATGCAATATAATTTTTCCGGGTTCAGTTATTAAAGCCTCACGAAACGTTTCCATCCTTACCTCCTTCCTCTATATCATACCTGACAGATCATATGCGCCATGAAACGCCTTTAAGGCATTGCCTATTGCCGCGCAGTCCCCAATCTGATAAAAAGCGCACCCAAACTCTTCTGCCTGATTCTTGATATGACTGCTGCTATCCATGCCGACGCTCATCACAATGCTGTCCGCACATACCTTAAACTCCATCCCCTCCTTTTCACATATAAGTCCGCCCGGTATTATCTGCTTTACCTTTAATCCTGTGGAAACAGTTATATTCTTCTGGAAATAACGTTTCAGCATATTGCCGCGATTTGTAAATCCCATTCCAGGAACAAACTCATCCCTTCCCGTTATGATACAAACCTTCTTTCCCTGGTCTGCCAGCTCCTCCGCTACATCCGCTGCCGCATGTCCCGCTGAACAGGCGTAGCTCTCGCTGGTTTTCATTCCCACAATATCATCCGGGATATCCTTTGATACCTTGCGGCAGGTCCATGTGCAATTATAACTACAGGCAACCACAACCACATATTCCCCTAATTCCTTGGAGCCATCCAATGCCTCTGTGGGTGTTACCACGATGGGAAGGTTGATGCCCTCTATATCCGGCTTTTTAAATTCGGCCCCGGTAGCGTCAATCAATATATCCGGCTTTATTTCATCCAGCATGTCCCTGGAAAATTCTGTTTTCAACCGCACATCCACACCGGCTTTTTCCATAGCATGGGCAAAATAGCGGAAAACATCCCCCACCTCTTTCTTAGCCTTTGTAAGTGTACAGTACCAATATTTCCCTCCCAGCACGGCTTCCTTCTCAACCATGGTGACCTTATGTCCCATCCTGGCCAGTTCCAGGGAAGCCTCACATCCCGCCGGACCGCCTCCAATAACCAGTATTGCTTTATTCCCTTTCTTCTGCACACGTCCGTCCAGGTATGTCATCTTTTTTCCCACGCTTGGATTTACCATACATGTAATGGGTTTTTTCATCCAAAGCTCATCGTAGCATCCCTGGCAGCATGACGTACAGGGGATGATATCCTCTAATCTGCCATTAAGGACCTTTGTCCCAAAATCGGAATCACAAATGAACTGTTTTCCGAATGCAATGAAGTCAGCCTGTCCCCTCTCCAGTGTGGCCTCAGCAAGTTCCGGATTAAAACGTTTTACAATGATTACCGGAATCCCTATCACCCTCTTAATACGTTCTGCCAGATGAATCCATGCCCCTCTTGGCTGGCCTGAAGTATGGTCATTAAAGCTTAACTGCGAATCACGCATGCCCGCGGATACATTAACCGCATCCGCTCCAGCCTTTTCTAATTCCTGGGCAATCAGCTGCGCCTCCACTATGCTGTTTCCGCCTTCCTTAATATAGTCATCCCCGTTAATCCGGCAAATCACCGGGTAATCATCTCCGCATGCCCCCTTAATCCCGTGAATGATGTCACAGCAGAATTTAATTCCCCCTTTCAATCCCCCGTATTCATCCGTTCTCTGGTTTGAAACCGGTGAGAGGAAATTGTTAGCCAGATAACCGTGCCCCATTATGATTTCCACCCCATCCATACCGGACTTCCTTGCAATTACCGCAGCTGCAGCAAACTTATCCACAATTACAGTGATATCCTCTTTCTCCAATACCTTTGGCTGATCCGGATAAAGCGGGGAGTTACTGGCAATGGGGGACGGAGCCACAGGATCCATGCCGGTAGTACTCCTCCTGCTTTGACGCCCAACATGGCTTAACTGAACAAATACCTTTGCCCCGTACTGATGGCATCCATCTGCAATCCGCTGAAAACCAGGTATGTACTTTTCATGGTCAATGGCCGGATTTAATACAGAACGGCTGCGCGGATAATCCACAGATGTAGCCTCCACAATAACAAGTCCAGCCCCTCCTCTTGCCTTTGACACATAAAAATCAATGGATTCTTCTGTCATATATCCATTATGTGTAAAGTTATTATTCAATGCAGGGAGAACCATCCGATTTTTTATACTTAAACTGCCAATATTACCTTCTCGTCCCAATGCTTCAAATTTCATCTTATTCCTCTTTTTGAATCAATAATATCCTAATTGACGGTTACTTTTGATGAACACATTATTTAAATGAATATTTAACTGACACCTGATATCTTTTCTGATATCTTTTCTTATATCCCCCTCCCATGAAAACGGTTTCTTGAGTTGTTATGTATATATTATCTCAAGAAACCGTTTTCGTCAATATATTTTTATACATTTTTATCAATAAATTTTATTTCATACAGTTACTCTGATACAAAAATATGGACCATCACAAAATAAATGTATCTTTCCAAAAATGATGGGTCAACATAAAAATACCAGCCGGAGCATATCCGGCTGGCATAAAATTTATATATTTATTTGTATGCTTAATAATGCTTCAGGAATAACCGGTCAGTCCGGAATCCTCCCCCTTCTCACCACAATGAAATAGCCTCCTTGCCCGCCACAGGTTCTGCGGTTCCCTTTTTCCTGTCAATTCCATAGGAATTAAGCCGGTGGAACAGTCCTGGTTTTTCCTCATATCCCACGGAGAGGATAAGCTGGCTGCCTCGGCCGTGAGAACGGGTCTCGGAATCCATTGTCCCATATCTTTTCCCTGTTTTTGTTTCCCATGATACCATTGCAATATTAACTTCATATAAACTCATGGAGGGAACGAATGCAGAATCGGCAGGACTCCTAATCATATCCAAAAAGCCCCGGACAGTCCCGGGCGGCTCCTGTAAGGATGCACGCCGCATGGCTCCAGGGCCTTATGGCATATCATGTTTTACTGTGCGTCAGCCACATTCTGTACGCCCTTCAGTTCCTGGGCCGGGTCAGCGCCGGCTGCCACGTTCTGCATTGCAACCTGGATTGCGGTCTCGATTTCGCTGTTGACCAGTTTACGGTTTCCAACCGCATTGCTTACATAGTAGTTCACTTCGTCAATGGACTGCTGCTGCAGTTCCCCGTCCACGGTTCCTGTATACTGGATTTCACTGGATACAGGCGCTCCCTGGAGACGGTTCACCCAATACTGCTGTCCCTCCCCATTGGACATGTAATCAACAAACCGCATGGCTGCTTCCTTTTCCTTGCAGTCCTTGTTGACTGCCAGCACAATGTCCACGCCGGATGTGCCGCATATGGTTCCATCCTCTGTCATGGATGGGAATACGCTCATTCCGATGATATCTTTCCGGTTTGAAATCTCAGTACCCTGAATCTCCGGCGCGGACGGGGAAACCGGGCCAAGATGCCATGAACCGGTCAGGAAGAACACGGCCTTTCCTGCAAAGAAATACTGGTCCCTGGCATCCGGATAAGTGGCCACGCCAAGGGCACCGTCCTCAAATATACCGTCGTTAAACAGGTTCTGCCATGCCTTCATGGTATCTACAAAACACTGGTCTGTCCATGGGCGTTTTCCCTGCTCCGCCTCATAGACAGCGCCTTCCTCAAATTCATTTGAAATCTGGACAAACCAGTCAGAGTTAATCCAGTCGTCCGCTGCTCCGGCAGCCACACACACATAACCTTTTGCCTTTGCCTTTTCAGCCGCATCTTTTAATTCTGCGTAAGTGGCGGGGACCTTTTCTATCCCGCACTCATCCATCAGTGTCTTGTTGTACAGAAGGTCCGTCATACCTGCCACCAGCAGCGGCATCCCTACCATATGGCCGTCCTCGGTCACACACTGGTTCACGGCTGTCCCGCTGATGATTTTGTCCCATCCGGGCAGGTACTGGTCTGCCAGGCCTTTCATGTCCTCTGTAAACGGCGCATACTGCCTGGCCATGGGGCCGGTGGTAAGTCCAAACAGGTCGGGACCTGTTCCTGATGCCATTGCAACCTGAAGCTTTTCAAAGTAATCGTCCTGCTCTGTCCTGATATAATCAATCTTAATATCCGGATTCGCCTTCTCAAAATCAGCAATCATTGTCTCAGACTGTTCAACCGTGGGAAGCCAGGACCAGTATGTCAGGGTCACCTGCCCGCCGCCGGTCCCGGTACTGTCTGACGGCACACCCTCTGTGCTGTCCGCCCCACTGTCCTTTGCAGCGCTTTCCTGGTTCTGTCCCGGGGCCCCGGCTGTATTTCCTTTATCAGGGCCTCCACATGCTGTCAGTGAAGCCGCCATAACGGCTGCCAGTGTCATTGCCATTATTCTTCTCTTCCTCATTCTTTAAACCTCCCGTTTTTGCTTTTTTGTATCTGACTCCGTATCTAAAGCATACCTTATATTCAGGGCCTGTGTGACTCCATTTTTTTGCGTTTCATTTAAATTTTTGTGTAGCTGTACCGGGTTATCCTTATACCTTGTATCTGGATTGTAAATGCTGCTCCGCCTATCTGTAAAGGAGGAATCGGCTTCCCATCCAGCAGCATCCATTCCTGGTCCCGGAACACTGCACGGTACAGGGAAAACTGCCTGTTTCTGTCACATCCGGTCTGGATGAGTGTCTGTCCCAGTACAGTATCACCCCGCAAAATCTGTATGGATGGCTGCTCCCCATCCACGGTAAACTCAAATTCCTCGGTATGGTCTTCACCCCATGGCTTCTCTGCCAGAACTGCCTTTCCTGTGCCAAAGGACAGACCTTCCTCATCAGCAGTTCCTTTTGAAAATCCATAAAATGCCGTCATTTTCTGAAGCTGCCTGCCTTCCAGACGGGCATGTTCCGTCACAGCCATGCTGCTGATCATGACCTGGGTAAAATACGGCACAACGCCAATCCTGCCCAAGGCATGTCCGGCACTTCCTGACGCATCGTCCGCTTTCTCCATTCCCATACAGCATGTATGGGCGGTTAACGCGGGCTGCTCATCCAACCATATATCAAAGCTGTTAAAGTTCCTCTGTACCGTTAGCAGATGAGGCACTTTATAATCAAAATCCACAGGCAGTCCCCAGTCTGCAATTTCCGCCGCAGCTCCGTCAAAGCATTCTAAAAGCGTCAGTTTTCCCTGTCCGGAATGCAGCCTTGCCTCCACATGGTTCCTCTCATCCAGGTAATCCAAATAGATTCCGTACCTGGCCCCGCAGTGGCTCCTTCCTGCTTTTATCCAGCACTCCATACGGTAGACAAGGGGGCTTTCCCCTGCCCAGAATGTTTCCTTTACCTCCTGTTCCCGCACCATGATATGGGGTAATAAGGGACTGGATTTCTCCCACATGGACGGACCAGAACACATCATATGCCTGCCGTTAAAGTACAGCGGGTCAATACGCATATTCCTCTGTTCTGTCCCAAGAACCAGTTCATCCGCCGCATTCCTTCCATGGTATACAATCCATTCGTCCACCAGGTTCGGCGCCTTTGCCACGGTATTGTGTCCCGTGCCTTCCACTTGTCCATTCCTCTTTAAAAGCGGACAGAAGGTATATGGGTCGGGATACTTGTGCCACTCCATCTCATGGAACATTGCCTTTTCATCCGCCACCGATGTCCCCACAAAATAGTCCTCATGTTCATAGGCATTGGCTGAATAAAGCAGCCACATCTTCCCGTTATGGGATACGGTACAGGCGCCCTCAATGGTGTACCAGTCCCTTCCGTCACCAAACCTGTTTTCCTCAAATATCTCCTTGCGGATACTGGGTACGACCACCGGCCTCGGATGACCTGAAAACTGGTACGGGCCCCGCATTTCATCTAACAGGATACATGTTCCGGCCACCTTATCCTCGGTCCCAAGCCAATCATTGACAGAATAAAACATGTACATTTTCCCGCCCCATATCACCGGGTGGGAGTCAATGGAAAAATGGTCAAAAAACGTCTTTTCCCACACAAAGGGACCCAGGGGATTCTCTGCTTTTGCCACCTTAAGATGCTGTTCATGACAGTCTGCTTCCTCTATGGGAATATTGGAATAATACATGTAAAACGTGCCGTTCAGATAGATGACGGAAGGCGCCCAGTAATGATGGTATCCTTGTTCACGGATTGCATAACCCCTGTATTCCCAGTGCACCAGATCCTCTGAAACACTTACCTTTGCACCGTGTTCATCGGATGAATAGCAGTAGTACCGGCCGCACCAGCGCAGGACGAACGGATCCGGGTTGGTGTGTATTTTCCCATCTGAAAACGGAACCGGGTTGCAATAGGTACTGTCGCCTGTTACAGGCATGAAATCATTCATATGTGACCTCCAGATTCATATGTTTATTGTATCAGCCTTTGACCGAACCGCTGGTAATCCCCCCAACCAGGAACTTCTGGCTGAAAAGGTAAACGATAATGGACGGCAGCGTTAAAAGCATCATGACCGCATAAATCCTTGCCACATCCGCCGGACTTTGGTATGTGCTGGACACAAAGTACTGGGCTGCCAGGGTAACGGTATAGTTTTCCTCGCTTCTCATGACCAAAAGGGGGACCAGATAGTCATTCCAGGAATAAATGAAGGTCAGCACCAGCACATTGGCTATGATCGGGCCGCTTAACGGCACCATGAACTCCAGCCAGATGCAGAAGCTGGATGCCCCGTCAATCCTGGCGCTTTCTAAAAGCTCATCCGGAATGGTATCAAAATAATTCTTAATCATCAAAAGCATCATTGGAGCGTTAAACGCCACCAGTGGGATCATGACCCCCAGATGCCTGTCTAAAAGCCCAAAATTTTTGATGGCCGCAAAAAGGGGGCTGGTCACAGCGGCCACCGGAACCGCAAGGCATGCAAGGACTGCGCCGTAAAGCAGCCTCCCTCCGAAAAACTCCATTTTAGAAAATGCAAATGCTGCCAGTGTAGTGATAAGCGTCACCAGGACCGCGGTGCCTACCGCGATGAACATACTGTTGAACACCACCCTGAAATAGCTGATTTTATCATAGCTGAGCACGTATTGATAGTTTCCGATCCCATTAATCTGAAAGGACTTCACAAAGGCCGTGCCGATTGGAAGGAGCCATATAAGGGCGAACAGGACAAATATAAGATAGGTGGGGGCTGCTGTTTTCCATTGGTTCTTTTTCATCCTCAATCCTCCTTGCCAAGCTTAATCTGCAGAAACGACATGATAACCGCAATCATCAGGATGGCCACTCCGATGGAGGCTGCTCCTCCTGCGTTAAAATCCTTAAAAGCCTTTTCATAAAGGTAGGTATTCAGCACGGTGCTGGACCTTCCGGGACCGCCTCCTGTCAGCAGCTTTACAATGTCAAATGTCTTTAAGGAACCCACGATCCCAAGAATGATCAGTACATTGGTGGTTCCCTTTACCATGGGGAATGTGATGGATAGCGTGGTTCTCCAGAACCCGGCCCCGTCAATCCTGGCAGCCTCATACACGTCATCCGGAAGGCTCATCAGGCCTGCATAATAGATAATCATGGAAAAGCCCATCCACTGGAATATGTTGACGATGATGACGGATAACAGCGCATATCTGGGGTCCCCCAGCCAGCTGACCGCAAATGCATTAAGGCCTGCCGCCCTGAGGAATGTGTTGAGGGCGCCGTTGGTGGGGTCCATCAGGATACGGAAAATAGCCGTGATAATGGATGTTGCCATGGCAATGGGCATAAAGTATATGGCCTTGAAAAGGTTGCTGCCAGGCAGCCGGTTCTTAAGCAGCACTGCCAGCAGGAATCCCAGTGCGGCCTGGATGAATACCGTGCCGAAAAAAAAGATTACATTGTTGGCCACCGCTGTCCAGAAGGTCTTATCATGCAGCATTTTCGTATAATTCTTTAAGCCGACAAAGTTCATTTCCTTGGACATCCCATTCCAGTCCGTGAAGCTGGTTCCCACCGTACAGATAATACAGTAGTAAATCAGTGCAAAAGACAGGACCATCAGCGGCAGGATATAAAGATACGCGGACCAGTTGTTTTTTTTCTTTAATTGATTCATTATGGCCACCTCCTGATACATATTATAAAAGGAGGCAGCCATAAAAAGGATACTAATATTTTGGGATTTACTCTAATTTTTTGCCATGAATTCGCTGGGCGTCAGCCCCTCAGATTCCTTGAATATCTTAAAGAAATACGTATAGCTGCGGAATCCCGACTGTTCAATGATTTCCTTCATGGTCATATCACGGCGTATCAACAGGCTTTTTGCCTTGTTCACCCGCTGCTGGTTCAGGTATTCCACAAACCGCTGTCCTGTCTCCTGCTTAAACTGCCGGCTGAGATAAGTGTAACTGCTGCCTGTGACCTCGGCGCATTTTTCCAGGGAAATGTCACTGGCAAAATTCTCACGGACATAGTTAAGTACCTGCTGTATGACAGGGGAATACTCCCTCCCGTCCGGCTGCGGACCGGCTTCCCGGCTGCGCGCATATAACTCCAGGATATCCTCCCTGAACTGTTCCAGTATTTCATACTCCCGGATGCGTTCCAGGACAGCGTCCCTGTCCTTTTCATCCACCTCCCGGTTCCCGGCAATCAGGCCTGCCAGACGCTGGCTGATATCCCTGACCCGCTTAAGGGGCGCCCTTACCTCTTCCATCCAGCAAAAAAATCCGTTCAGTGTTTCCGCCGTGCCTCCTGTCCCGCTTTCCAGTTCAAAGGCCAGCTGCTTCCAGTAGTTTGGAGGTATGTCTTCCGTTCCATAATGAAGCTTTCTGGCCATGGCAGCCGCAGTGACACGGTTTCCGCCTATGTATAATTTGTCCTCCAGCAGCCCATCCATCTCATATGCATCCTTCACCGCTGCTTTCAGGTCTGTCTGGGGATTGCCGCATATGATTGTAACCGTAAGGTCCAGCATGCGGATAATCTGACGCTGGAGCCGTCCTGCCAGGTTTTTTATCACGTTCAGCATGTAAAGGGTGCTGGTGACGCCGGTAAACGATACCAGCAGGATTAGGTGTTCCTGCCTGGTCTGCCAGATCAGATACCCGTATTCCTTGCCCAGAATCTGCCCCAGGATATCGATTACCGCCTTGCAGATATCGTGTTTATAATCAGCCGGCTTTGCCCCCGGCGGAAAGCTGTAATCCGGGCTGATTGCAATGGCCGCCATGTTGGAGCAGCTAAAATCCAGCACGCCGCTGTCCGCCATGCTCCTGATATTGTCCGCCGTAAAATCCTTCCTGTCATAAAAGCAATAGCCCACACGGTGCCGGATGGTACGTTCCTCCGGCACAATCTTATACTTATCCCTTGCCTGGTCCAGGACTGATATAAGATGTTTCCTGGTCAGCTCATGTTTAAGCAGGTAATTGGCAGCGCCGTTGACAAGGCTTCCCCTTACGTAATCGAAATTATCAAAGGCGCTGATTGCTATGACCGGAAGGAATTCGTTGATTACATGGATCATCCGGATTAACTCCACACCGTTCATTCCCGGCATCTGCATGTCGCAGAGAAGGATATCGATATCATTTCCCCGCAGCCAGTCCAGGGCGGCGTTCCCATCGGAGAAATCAGCCACCACTTCGTAGGATCCGTTATCCTCCAGCAGCTTTTTAATGGTATTCCTGCTGATCAGCTCATCATCCACAATCATCAGTTTTATTTTTGCCATCTATCCCCTCATACCTCCTTATTCCTCTCCCGCGCCGTCCACTGCCGGCAGGAGTAATACGGCCTTTGTATAGTTTCCCGGGCTGCTCTCATAACGGATTCCGAAGTCCTCGCCGAAAAACAGACGGATCCTGGCATTTACATTGGAAATGCCAATACCGTTAAACCGTTTCCTGTCTCCGGCCGGCGTGCTTAAGACTGCCTCAATCTGCTCCTTTGTCATGCCTTCCCCGTTATCCTCAATGACAATATTCAGCTTATCGTCCTCCCTCCATGCCTCAATCCTGATCAGCCCCTGCCTGGACAGGTCACCGGGCAGGCCGTGATAGATTGCATTTTCCATAATGGGCTGCAGGATGAAGCGTGGCACATACAGCTCCTTTGCATCTTCACTGATTTTCTTTTCCACAGCAAAGTCATAGCTGCCGCTGTATTCAACAATGGTCAGATAATTATCCACATATTCCAGCTCATCCTCCAGGGTTATCATGTCGTTCCTGCGGTGCATCACATTCTGAAGCATGGCGTTAAGGGAATGGATCAGGGGGACGATGTTGTCCGCGTGCTGCAGCTTTGCCATCCAGACCACATTGTTCAGCACATTGGATATAAAATGCGGGTTGATCTGGGCCTGGAGGAAATCCATCTCAATCAGCCGCTTCTGCTTTTCCTCCTCCGTAATCCGGCGCATCAGTTCCCGGATGCGGACAACCATATGGTTAAAGGTATGCCCCATCTGCCCAATCTCGTCTTCCGCCCTGACAGCATAGCAGACAGACAGGTTGCCTGCCGAAACCTGCTGCATGCTGTCCTTTAGCACCGTGATTTCCCTGGTGGACCTGGATACCACCAGGCCGGAAAGCAGGCCTGCCAGCAGCAGGATCCCAACCATGATCACTCCTGTAAACAGCGCCGTGTGATAGATATCCGCCGTATAATAATCCGATGGCAGGGCCATGGTAAAGGTCCAGTCCACATTATCTGCTTGAAATGTATTATATACATATCCCTGTATGGGATGGGAAATATCCAGGAGTTCATCGCCGCAGTTGGAGAAAATAAGGGACCTGCTCCCATTGGCAACCTGGAACCTGCTTCCCTCCGGAAGGTTGGAGGAAAACATGTCCTCGATGACCCCGTAATCAAAATACATCACGGTGTAACCGATTAAATTCTGATTCCAGTCCGTAATCCCCCTGACAGCCGGAACCACATAATCACTGTCATAGGTGGATTTACCGCCCTCCACATGGATAGGTTCCAGCATGACGATATTTTTCTTAAGCCTGTCCTGGTCCAGCCCCATAATCCGTTCATAGACATCCCCCTGCCCCTCCACCAGATGGGAGGTGGAAAAGGTACATCCTTCATTTACAATCACGCCAATGCCCACGATATAATACTTATAACCGTTCAGGTCATTGATGAATTCCTTTATGATCCTCCTGTTTTTCAGGTATTCCATGTTCCACTGGCCGTTCTCCATGATGGTCCGCTCATTCAGCGCTTTTACCGGCCGTATGATGTTCCTGTCATTTAACGAGACCATGGCCGCCATATAGGAGGTATCCGTCAGCAGATACTCAAAGGCCTGGCACGCATCCCTCATGGTGCTTCCTGAAATATCCTTCAGATATGTGTCAGCCATCTTGCTGCTGGCAGTGTACCAGACCGAGGTTATCAGGACGCTGCAAAGCATCAGGACAGCCGTGATGACCATCAGTATCTTGTTCCTGATTGTCATGTGTTTTATCATTGTCATATAGTTTGGCAGCCTCGTATGGTTTGTTTTCCTCATATGTTCCATATCCACCTCCTTAGCAGGCGCTTCCTTTTATCATTGTAGCATTGCATAGGCAAATATGTTATATGGGTTTTTGATGTCTGTTATGTTTTTTTGCGTTCCCCAGCAAAACTAAAAGGACTGAACCCTATCCAATATAGGATCCAATCCTTGTTAGTTGTGTAACCATCCTCTTTCCCTTTTTGCCCTGTCCGCCGCCTGCGCTAAAAAGGAATGGAAGGCCAGGTATTCCTTAATAGGCGCGTTTTATGATCTCCTCCATATGTATCTGCGCTTCCCTGCGTATCTTCTCCTCATCCAGGGTCAGTACTTCCCGGTCCTTCATGACAATCTTACCATTGATGACGGAATCCGTCACATCATGCCCGTTGGCAGCCTCCACAACCGTGTTGATCAGGTTCTGGGTGGGGGTCAGATGGGGCTGGTCAATGTTTAAAAGGATGACGTCTGCCTTCTTTCCCTCTTCCACAGTACCCAGGATATCACCTTTCCCAATGGCGTTGGCGCCTCCCCAGGAGGCCATCTTGAGAAGGGTGGGACATGTCATGACCACCGGGTTAAAGGAAGGAAGTCCCCAGTATGCCATCATGCCGTAGCGCAGTACCTTCATCTCATCAAACAGGTCCAGGTTGGACGGGGCCGCGCCGTCGCAGCCAAGACCCACGCTCAGGCCTGCCTGGAGGATCTGGGGCGTTTTGGGAAACCCGTGATTGGACAGGTTGGCCCTGGGACAGTGGATGACCTTCACATCCCGCCTGGCCATGACCGCAATGTCCTCATCGGACAGCATCACATTATGGGCAGTCAGGAGATTTGGACCAAGGACACCCATGGACTCCAGGAACTGGGCCGGGCGCAGCTGGTAATTCTGGAGACAGAAGCTGACCTCGTCCTTGTGCTCACACAGATGGGCGTGGATACCCGTATGAAGCTCGGCAGCAGCATCCCTTACCATGGCAATCAGTTCCTTTGAACAGGTCATGACCTGGCGGATGGCAAACCAGATGGAAATCCTTCCGTCCCCTTTTCCGTCATATGCCTGGTACAGTTCCCTGGTATGGTTGACTGCTTCCTCTGCTGTTTCCTTCATTGCGCCGGTGATTGCATTGCCCATATCCATGGTGGATTTGGCAATGGCCGCACGCATGCCTGATTCCAGCACAGCGTCAGCCACACGCTCCATATGGACGCCGCCGGAATCCGCAAATGAAGTGGTTCCGTTCTTAATCATCTCCAGACAGGCCAGCTGTCCGCTGATATAGGAGTCCTCAGGCCTTAAGTTACTTTCAAACGGAACCAGGAACCTGGTCCAAACCATGGGATATTCATCCGAAACCCTTCCCCGCAGAAGCTGCTGGCAGGTATGGGTATGGCCGTCCACAAGGCCCGGCATCAGGAGCTTGCCTGTACCGTCCAATGTTTCCGATGGCTGGAAGTTCTCTTTCATTTCCCCGGATGGCCCGATTTTCTTAATCCAGGAATCATGGATGGCTACGCTCAGCTCTTCTGAAACCGTCATGTCCGGTTGAAGGATGCGGCATCCGTTTATTAAAATATCACATTTTTCCATCTCAATCATTTCCTCCTCGTTCTCATCACTTAATCACTGCCCATCCGGCGCTTACGGGGCTTAAATTGCTCCCGTGGCCCGCAGCACCAGATCTGCCACAAGGGCGGAGAATATAAAGGTCCCTGTAATCACCAGCAATGTGATCACGACCATCTTCCACCCCATTTTAGCAAAGTTCTTAAGGTCCTTTCCAAGAGAAATCCCTGCAAACGCGCCCAGTGCGGTAGCAGGGGCCATGAACGCCACCTGGGATGTGACCTGGATGATGATGTCCTTGACCGGTGATACGGGACAGGCCAGAAGCAGTCCGGTAAGGGATACATACATCATGGACGGAAGCTTGATGAAACGGCTCATGAACTTGCTGACTGTCAGCCCAAACAGTGCGATGGCACAGAGTACAAGGATTCCTGCTATGGAATCAGCCAAAGGCATCTGATAGCCAATCATATTGGTCAGTATCATGATTACTGCAACAAGGCACAGAAGGCCGGCTTGCTGGATACAATATTTTCTCACCATTTACTTTCCCTCCCTTACTTTCCATGACCTGATTTACGGCCGATTTTCGGTTCCAGCCACGCGTACAGCTTCCTGGTAACAGGCAGTCCTACAAAGGTTCCCATGTAGATACCGGTAATTCCTGTAAGCATGTCGCTGGCGCCTCCCATTACCATGATGTCTTCTGCATAGGAAGGATAGATTTCCCCCAGGGTCCCTGCCGCCGCGGTCATCATGGAACCGCTGCCCACCCCGCTTGCCATGCCCAGCGCCAGCGGATGGAAGATATTCCAGGACGCAACCACGCCGGCCAGCAGGCTGACAAACACGGTGCCGATGACAGAACCTACGATGTACACTGCAAACGTACCCTCTGTCTCCTTTGCGTCCGGTCCGTAGATATCCGTTGTCAGCCCCAGATTAGAATCCCTGTTAATGGAATAACATGCGCCGATGGCTTCTTTTTTCAGGCCCAGCAGCAGTGCAATGGGCAGTGAGATAAAAATGGTTCCCAGATTGCCGAATTCCTGCAGAAGCAAGGCTGGTCCCACCGCCACCAGCTTTGCCAGGTTGGCTCCGGCAGAGACACCCATCTTAGCCATGAAAGGAGCCAGCGCCACCAGCACCAGGCTTCCTCCCATCTTACATTCCCCCTGGTTAAACATCCGGATTACATCCGGTCCCAGGAGTCCGCCCAGTATGACCGCGAATACCATGGGAAACAGGGTCAGCGTGCCGATTCCGATGTTAATCTTAATGGTCCCCACCGAGTCACAGACCAATGCCAGCACAACTGCCGCCGCATAGACTTTCCAGTACTTTCTTATGACGGCCTTTACATTTTCCATACGTTTCATTCCCCTTTCTTCTGTATGACCCCGGTGCAGCAGCGCACCGGAATAATAGGATACCTTTTGCTGATTCCATCATATCACAGGCCCGCCAACTGCTGTAGACAGAAAAAAACGATGGGAATCCATCGTTTTTGCTGATACTATGCCTCTTTTTCCCCCACCCTCTCAATAAAGCGCTGGGCAATATCGGACAGCAGGTAATTCCCTTTCACAATAAACCCAATCTCCAGATTCACCCCATCCTTGATGGGAATGGCCCGTATATCCCCGTAAGCATTGTCCGCTGTATGGTATCCGCTTCCCACCACAAATCCCTGGCTGGCCCGCATAATGGAATACGCGGCCGCGCGGTCGGTAACGGAAATCACTTTCTTCATGCGGTAATGGGGAATGATGACTTCCGTATAAGCCGGATTGGCATCCGTACTCCTGTCGTAAGTGATAAAGGGATACTGGATGATTTCCTCGGTCCGTATCTGGCTGCATCCGGCCAGGGGATGGGCCTCATGGAGATAGACATGGGCTGTCCTGTAGGCGATGTGGTTGAAAATAATCCCACGTCCCCTGAGTTCCTGCATCATCTGGCCTTTGAGCTGTTCCGCAAAAAAGATGACCCCCAAATCTGCCAGCCCTTTTTCCACCTGCTCAAACACCTCGGACGTCCTGCACTCCCTGAACCCTGCGTTATATTCAGGCACGTCCAGGGACTGTATGATGGACAGGAAGGAATCCATGCCGCAGATATGATGCTGGGCCGCCACATAGAAGCCGTGGCTGCTGTCCTTTTTGTCCTCATACCTTACATCCAGATAATACAGCCGGTTTAAGATTCCTTTGAATTCAATGAACAGCTCCTTGCCGTCCCCGGTCAGCATGACCCCTTTGGGCGTTCTTAAAAACGCCTTAATCCCATAATGCCCCTCCACTGCCCGCACGGCCTCTGAAACACTGGACTGGGCTGCAAACAGCCGCTTGGCCGCCTCACTGATGGAGCCTGAATCAGCTACCGCTACAAAATATTTCATCTGCTGTAATGTCATGACCTGGTTTCATTCCTTTCCCCGGGGCGCGCAGGTATCCGTCCGCCTGCGCACGTTTTGGAAAACTTCCCTATCAATGTCCGCACATTTTTGCCATATCTATGACTTTACCAGATTCCGGGCCGGTTTTCAACCTCCTGATACATCCCGTCCCCTTCTTTCACATGAAATGCAGCATAAAAGTCACTGGTTGCCGACAACACTGCATTCACCCTTATGATTCCCGGGGAATGGACATCGTTGGTCATGATATAGGCCAGGTACTCATCCCTGTATTTGCCGGCCCATAAGGCTGCATAAGCTTTATAGAGCTCCCTCAGGTCATATCCCTCATTTTTTGCTATCTCCGTCACACAGGAAACCCCGCCCAGGTCAGCTATATTCTCAGTGACGCTTAATGTTCCGTTTACCTTGGTCCCGTTTACCTCCATGGAATCATAATAAGCCTCCACCCTGGCTGCCAGCTCCTTAAACCGCTGTTTATCCTCAGCAGTCCACCAGTCGCGCAGGTTCCCCTTTTCATCATACTGGGACCCGCTGGTGTCAAACGCATGGGTGATTTCATGGCCGATTACAGCACCGATACGTCCAAGATTGGTGACCGGCAGGCCCTCAGGGTCATAGAAAGGCGGCTGGAGGATTCCTGCGGGGAACACGATTTCATTGCTGCCCGGGTTGTAGTAGGCGTTGACGGTCTGGGGCGTCATGGCCCATTCCGTCCTGTCCACCGGATCGTCTTTGGTCCTGAACATATAATCCTGGTCAGCCTTTTTAATGGTCAGGATATTGTCCACATAGAGGCCGCCGTCCTCGGGCGCTGCCAGCTTCAGGCCGTACCTGTCCTGGGGCCACTGGCCGGGATAACCCACCTTCACCATGATGGAGGCCAGTTTCTTTCGTGCCTCTGACCGGGTGGTTTCTGTCATCCATTCCATGTGCGCCAGTCTTTTGTCATACACGTCTATGACCTTGCGGATGATGTCCGTCACATCCTGTCTGGCGGCGTCGTCAAAATATTTCCGGCAGAACAGCCTTCCGCACTGGAATCCCAGTTCCTGCTGGACAGTCTCTGATACAGTCCTGCCAAAAGGCTTTTTCTCTTCCGTCCCGCTGACCGCCATCTGATATTCCTGGGCCGCATTCAGGGATTCCATGTCCGTTATCATGGAAAGGTCGGCATAAAGACAGGTTTTTACATATTCCTTTAGAAGAGGCAGATTGTCATCTGTGAGATAGGTCCCCAGCTTCCTGCACACTTCCGGTTCAGCCACAATGGTCCTCTCATCCTCCCTGACACCGTAAATCCCGCTTAAGAGATCCATGGGAAGGGCGCCCCCATAAACTGCGGCGGCATCCCTGGCCGTATACACATTGTTGGTTTTTTCCGCATCATAGGTTTCCTCTATTTTCAGGGAGCTGGATGCCAGGTCCTTCATCATGGCTGTGACACGCTCCACAATCCCCTCTGCTTCCCGGGTACCCAGGCCGTTGGATTCGTGGAGCCTGGTCAGATACCGTTTATATTCCTCCACCCGTTTTATGTTGGCTTCTTCTTTGGAAAACCAGACTTCCCGTTTCAGCCCCGTGTCCGGCTTCATTAAATAAAGGGACTTAACAGATGAGTCATTGCTGTCCCCTGTATAGATCAGCCCTGCCAGGCTGTATATGCCGTAATCCCTCTGGAACCGGAGACATGCGCTTAAAAGTTCCTCCACCGTGCCGGCATTTTCAGCTTCATCCAGGAATTCCCCTGCCTGGCGGCCGTAACCGCCCTTCTCCCTGGCCTCCCGGTCCAGGCCGGTCAGGTTCAGGGCGCGGATGTTCTCCCTGTCGCGGTTTTCTCCGTCACCGGAGGGGACCGGGGTCCTGCCGTATTCCTCTCTGACGTCCTCCGCTCTGCCTTCCTCCGCTCTGCCGCCTTCCGCTCTGCTGTCTTCCTCTCCGCCTTCCGCTCTGCCGTCCTCCTTTCCGGTCCCGGAGGAGGCCTGCTGGATGATATCATTTACCTTGTTATAATTTTCCTCCCTCACCTTGCTGAACCAGCTTATCTCCGGCTGGTCCCCAGGAATCTCCCAGCCGGACAGGGTAACGTGGTTCACGGCATTGTAGAAATCATCCACATATTCCGGCGCGCCGCCCTGTCCGGATGCAGCCGGCTGCCTGGATGCGGTCACTGCCTGTCCGCCGTCGATTCCTGACAGGGATTCTGTCCCTATCCCCGGGTCCTGTTCCCCCCTGCCTGCAAAACAGCCGCAGGCCATGGCTGACACGGCTGCTGTCATGGCCGCGGCGATCCCCCATTTAACTGCCAGGATTTTAATCCGTTCCATCCTATTCTCCTCCTTAATCAAGTCTTTCAAACGATTTTCGTTTGCCGTTCTTATTATAACCCTGTTCTTCGGTTTAATAATCAGGCAACCGGTAAAGACTATACAAAAAAGGCTATGCAAAAAAGGATGTCCGTAAAACAGGATGTCCGTAAAACGTTTGGATTGGAGCTAAATATGGAACATAAATTCAAGGAAAAAAACAAATCAATCTGGAGCATGACAACCCACCTGCCGCCCAGGGACCCCCTGCCCGGAAACCTCACCGTGGAGGCGGCCGTGATTGGCGCGGGCATGGCCGGGATTTTGACCGCCTACCTTCTTCAAAAGCAGGGCGTTGATGTGGTTGTATTGGAAGCAGACCAGGTTGCCAGCGGCCAGACCAAGAATACCACTGCAAAAATAACAAGCCAGCACGGCATCATTTACCATGACCTGATTAAAAAGCTGGGAAAGCAGAAGGCAGCCGCATACGCCCTTGCCAATGAAGCCGCTGTCCGGGCCTATGGGGAAATTGTGGCAGAAGAGAAGATTGAATGTGATTTTGAACGGCTTCCATCTTATCTGTATACCACGCAACCGTCCATGACCGCGAAGCTGGAACAGGAAGCAAAGGCAGCCTCTGCCCTGGGAATACCTGCCCATTTCACACAGATACACGGACTTCCCTTTGAAACCGTGGGAGCCGTATGCTTTGAGGGGCAGGCCCAGTTCCATCCCCTGGCTTTCATCAAACACTTATCCCAAAAGGTGACTGTCTATGAAGGCACCCGCGTGCTGAAGGTAAAAAAGCATATGATATTCACAGACCGCGGCACGGTGAATGCAGGGCATGTAATCTTTGCTTCCCATTATCCCTTCCTGAACCTGCCGGGCATGTTCTTTGCGCGCCAGCACCAGGACAGAAGCTACGTGCTGTGCCTTGACCACCCGGATAAGCTGGACGGCATGTTCTACAGTGTGGACAAAGACGGCCTTTCCCTCAGATGGATACCCGGCGCCCTCCTCCTTGGCGGCAGTTCCCACCGGACCGGGAAAAATACAGCGGGCGGGGAATACCAGCGCCTGAAAAAGGCGGCAAAACAGTATTACCCGGACAGCAGGATCATTGCCAGGTGGTCTGCCCAGGACTGCATGCCCCATGATGACATCCCGTTCATTGGAAGATATTCCGTGTTCAGGCCCTACTGGTATGTTGCAACCGGGTTCAAAAAATGGGGGATGACCTCCTCCATGCTGTCCGCCATGATTATAAGGGACCTGATCTGCGGCCTGGAAAGCCCATACGCAAAACTCTTTTGTCCCCAGAGGTTCCATATAAGGGCATCCCTCCCAAGCCTTTTGGCGGATCTGGGCGAAAGCGTGGTTTCCCTTACAAAGGGGGCCTTCCATCTGCCCCTCCGTGCCGTGGATCTGAAGGAAGGGCACGGCGGCATTATAAGAATCGGCCTCAAACGGTATGCTTGTTACAAGGACGAGAAGGGAATCCTCCACAAAACCTCTGCCCGCTGTCCCCACCTGGGCTGCGAGCTTAAGTGGAACCCGGCTGAAAGGACCTGGGACTGCCCATGCCATGGCTCCCGGTTCGATTATGACGGGAACCTGATTGACAATCCCGCGCAGAAGGGGAACGCTTTTTAGGCGTTCCCCCTCTGTCCGCAGACATGCCCTAATCCATATACGCGCCCTTCATGGCGCTGACCGCATGCTGGGCATACAGCTTTAAGATACCCTTTGTATATTTGCTCTTAAACCCTTTCCAGTTCTTCTTCCTCCGGGCAAGAATCGCGTCCATTTCCTCAGGCGTCTTTTCCGCTCCGTCCACACCCACGATATTTAACGACCGCTTTTCCAGGTTCAGTTCAATCAGGTCCCCTTCTTCCACAAATGCAATGGGACCTCCTGCCGCGGCTTCCGGGGACACATGGCCGATGACCGGGCCCCGGGATGCGCCTGAGAACCTTCCGTCCGTAATCAGCGCCACACTGGCTGCCAGCTTCGGGTCCGAACAGATGGCCTCACCGGTATAGAACATTTCCGGCATGCCGCTTCCCCTTGGGCCTTCATAGCGGATAAAGACAGCGTCTCCCGGTTTCACCTTTCCGTGAAGGATGGCCTCAATGGCTTCTTCCTCGCTGTCAAAGGGACGGGCCGTGAGGCGGCTGTTAAACATGCCCGGCGGGCAGGCGGTATGCTTGATGACCGCTCCCTCCGGCGCCAGGTTGCCTTTCAGTATGGCAATGCTTCCATTGGTGCCCATGGCATGTCCAAAATCCCGGATGATGTCCGTCCTGTCTATATCCCTGTGGATTGCCTGGCTCTTGCTTTTAAGTATCCTGTCGCAGTGTTCGTAGAACCCGCTCTTTTTAAGATTCTCCAGGTTTTCCCCCAATGTCTTTCCCGTGACCGTCATCACATCCAGGTGGAGCATTTCCTTGATTTCCTCCATGACCCGCGGGACCCCTCCCGCATAATAGAAATACTGGGCCGGCCAGTCTCCGGCCGGGCGTATGTTAAGGAGGTAATGGGCGCCCCTGTGAAGCCGGTCAAAGGTGTCCGCGTCAATCTCAATGCCGAATTCATGGGCAATGGCCGGGATATGCATGACCGCGTTGGTGGAGCCTGAGATTGCGGCGTGTACCATGATGGCATTCTCAAAGCTTTTCAGTGTGACAATGTCAGCCGCCGTGATGCCCCTCTTCACCAGTTGGAGCAGTTGTTTTCCGGCGTCATAGGCGGCCTGGCGCAGTTCCGGCGCAGTTGCAGGCATCAGGGCGGTTCCGGGAAGCATTAATCCCAATGCTTCTGCCATCACCTGCATGGTGGACGCCGTCCCCATGAAGGAGCAGGCGCCGCAGCTGGGGCAGGCATGCTGTTTATAATAGGTCAGCTGCTCGCCTGGTATCTCATGGCGCTCATACTGGGCGCTGAATTTGCCAATCTGTTCCAGGGTAAGAAGCTGGTTGATGGCGCAGCCCGGGTCATCCTCCGTATATTCCGGCGGCAGTGTAAATGCCTCCATCACACCGCCGGTTACCATGATTGCGCTCATCTCCTTTAACCGGCCAATGCTCATGAGCATGGCAGGCATGGCCTTGTCGCAGCTGGCAATAAAGACCCCGCCGTCAAAGGTGGTTGCATTGGCCTGTACTTCAATCAGGTTCACGATGGCGTCCCTGTGGGCAAGGGAATAATTGATCCCGTCATGCCCCTGCCCCATCCCATCGCACATGTCCGTTGCGTAATACCGCGCAGCCTTTCCACCATTCTCATCAACACTTCTCACTGCTTCTTCCACAAACTGGTTCAGGTGGCTGGAGCCCGGATGGCTGTTGCCATATGTGCTTTCAATCATTATCTGAGGTTTCTCAAGGTCGTCCAGCTTCCACCCCATCCCCAGGCGCAGCGGATCCATCTCCGGTGCCAGGCTGCGGACTTTTTGGCTTCTTAACATAATTTTTTCTCCTATAAAATCATCTTTTTATTTCTTTTTGAATGACATGGCCAATGCTTCCTCACTCCAGAGGAAGCTGATTCACTTCATTTATCAGGCTGTTGACCCGCTGCCTGTTTACAAGCAGGAATGCCTGTCCGTTCACCTTCGCCCCATAGTAATTCTGGTCATAGGGAATCAGTTCCACGGTCATATCCTCAGCCGTTCCCGGTACGCGCCGGTATTCCATGGTAAGGATTGGAGGGCCGGTCAGCTGGGAGGCCATGTCCGAAACCCGCTTTTCCGCCGTAAAACCATAGAGGGGGTAATAAAATGCATTGAACTGCGCCTCTGTGATTTCATGCCCGTTCAGGGTATAAACCGCCTTCTGCCCGTCCATGGAAGGGGTAACTGCAAACTCCGCCTTCCCATTGTCCCATGTAAGCGTAAGACCGGCAAGGGTCTCAGCCTTGACAGGCGCAATGCTCAGGGAAAGGAAATCCTCCGCCGTCAGGTGCATGAACGGCTCCAGCCCTTCCTTGCTGACCGCATAGATTCCCTGTCCGCCCTCCGGATACACATAGGTGTTTTTTCCATCCCCGCTGTCTTTTCCAATGTGGAGCACGAATTCCTGAACCCCATCTGTTTCCCCCTCCTTTGGGGAGTTGTCCTGATAGGCAATCCGTATCAGGCTGCCCGTATCCCTGCCCGCCAGCCCGTATTCCTCCATCTGGCCTTCAGAAGGACGGTATACGGTCATCTCCTCATACCTGAGCTTCACCAGCTTGCCCAGGCATCCGGACACCAGGCCGGAGTCAGCGGGCCTTTCCGTCCCAATCTTCTCCGACACGTTCCAGGCCCCGTCCCCTGGCCCGGACCTGGAAAAGGTAAATGTCCCTCCTTTTTCCTCCACGGTTACCATGGTCATATTGTCCAGGCTGATTCCCGGCAGTGTCTCACGTATTGCCATGGCGTTCAGGCTGCTTGAGAACAGGTTGGAAAATGTGGAATCCACCGTGTATATTTTCTCCGAGCCGCCTACCGCCATGTAACAGTCCCCGGTGGCGCTGTTGGTACTGCCCAGATAGATTGTCTCTGTCCTGCCGGTTCCGGTCACCTGGATTTCATTGGAAGGCCGGTCCAGCCCATATTCGCCAAAATGCCGGCTTCCCTCTGCCACAAACCGCCGGGCGGTGAGCTGCGCTGTTTTATCCAGCATGGTATCCACAAAGTTCTGGTTAAGGGGAAACGTCTTATCCTCCTCGTATACCCACCCCTTATCTGTTCTTACAAGGTCAATCCTGCCCCCGCTGCTTTCAAAGGAAAGCCCGGTCACCGTATCCGCGTCCATGGAATACACCGTGATTCCCTCCTCCGGCTTTCCCACGGCGCCTGACGGCATCATGATATAGATGATAAGAAGCAGGAGCGCGGTCACGGACGCCAGCAGAAGGTTTCTTTTCTGTTCTTTTTTCATTGACGTCTCTTCCTCCTTATGCACAGGGCACTGCCCCCGGCCATAACGGCAGCCGGGATGGCCAGCACAAACAATACGCTCCAGCCCATGGCCTGGGCCGAGGTTAGCCTTAGGTATGCGGATGAGGTGGGCTTTGGACGGATGGTCATGCTGTCCTCCTGCTCTGTCATCCATCCGATTGCATTTAATACAAGGTTGGTATTATTGCCCCCCACCATTTCATCCATTTCCTCCATCAGCATACTGGAACTGGAAAACCAGACAATCCTGGTCTCGCCTCCATCGGTCTGCTCCAAGGCAGTCACACCGGTTGCAAAGGGTCCTACCGGATCCCCCCGCTTATATCCCAGGGTGGAGCTGTCCGTCTTTATATAGGAATTGGAGGATGTGGTAAGGATCTTATTTACCTCCACCGTACTGCGCACATCCTTTGCCTCCACAATACCGTGGGAATTAGGCATCAGCAGAAGGCTGCCCTCTGCAATGAATGGCTCGGTTATCTGGCTGCTCCTGATTTCGGGAAGCAGGAAATTAGGATAGGATGGGATGCTGTAATTGCTGTCCCCTTCCACAATCATGCCCTGGACCGCGGATACGCCGTAACCGGCCAGCACCTGATCCAGATTGGGCATCTGCGCAGCCGTTATCCCGGTAATTAAAAGCATGCGTCCTCCCTGTTCCAGATAAGAGTCAAGCACATCCCGTTCCCTGTCTGTAAGGTCAGAAACCGGTACGTTAAGGAACAGGCAGCCTGCGTCCTCCGGCACCTTTCCTGCCGCAGTCAGGTTCAGCCTTCCTGTCTCTACGCCCTCCTTTTCCATGGCGGCGGCAAAGGATTCCGTCAGTTCATTTTCCCCATGGCCGTCCATCAGATATACCTTGGTCAGGACATCCGAAGTCACATAGTGGATGGCGCTGGTAATCTGGCCTTCCCCGTCAAAATCCGTGGAGGACCGGCCCGTATCATAATCATAGCTGACCGGATACAGATCCGTACTGCGCAGTACCCTGGAACGTTTCTCCCCAACCACGATGATACTGTTGTCACTGACCTTATCGGATGTATAATTGGACACAAACGCAGGGGTCAGGACAGGGTCCACATATTCCACCGTGATATTAGCGTTCAGATCTTTATATTTCCCCAGCAGCTGCGTAAGTTTCTTGTCTTCCTTTCCCCTGGGCGCAATCAGATACAGGCTGACAGGGGAATGGTTGGATCCTACCAGTTCCCTGGTCTGGGGGGAAATGCTGTAAAGCCCGGACGCGGATGTGTCATACCTGGTGTACCGGGCAGGCAGCTTATGTGAAATCATGTTGGCCAGCACCACAATCACGGTCATAAGGATGCACATTGCCACCGCATAGAGCCCCATCTTAAAATGCCTGCTTTTCAATGAATCCCATCTGCGCTTTTCCACTGACAGCACTGCAAAAAACAGGAACAGGGCCACGACTCCCAGATAGTAGACGAGATGGGTGACATCGAAGATCCCGTCCACGAAATCATAATATCTCTGGAACAGGGAAAAGTACCCTAAAAAGCGCGGAAAGGCTCCCTCAAACAAGGAACTGTCCAGCAGATAACACGCCCCCAGCCCCACTTCGCATACGCTGGCCGTCAGGATGCCCGTGGACAGGCTTTTTGTCATCACTGCAAGCAATATGCCTCCCAGCACGATTACCGCCCCAAAACCGGCCAGTGAATGGATGGCCTGGATACCGATCAGGCCGCTCATGCCATTGATCAGGTAGCTGCAGAGCATGATTGCAAACGTCCCCACCGCCGCAATGATCTGGCTCTCCGTAATGCTGGAAATAAATATGCCAATGGCAATGCAGGCCGCCCCCATAAAAAAGAATGCCAGGAAACAGGAATAGGATTCTTTCAGCGGCACCGCCCCATAAAGGGACAGTACCAGAGGGCAGGCTGCCAGTATGATAAGGGGAGCCGCAAACACGGTGAGGATAGCAAGGAACTTGCCCAGCACGATCCTGCCCACCTTTACCGGGGCAGTGAACAGCAGCTGGTCTGTTTTCTGCCTCTGTTCCTCCCCCAGGGAGCGCATGGTAATGACAGGTATCACGATAAGCAGGACAACGGTTGTATTGCCCAGCACATACCCAAACTCCGGCACGCCGCCCTGAAGATTGAAGGCAGTGAAGAACACGCCTGCAATCAGCAGCAGGAAGGCCGTATACAGGTACCCCATCATGGAGCGGAAAAATGAAAGCACTTCTTTTTTATAAATCGCTGTCATGGTTTGTTCCTCCTTCTGCCTGCATGTCCTGGGATGTAAGTTCCAGGAACACATCCTCCAGGCTCATGGAAGCAGATTTAAGCTCCATGATGGGACAGTCGGCTCCTGCCAGCAGCCGGAATACCTGGGCCCTGGGGTCAGTATCCTCATCCGTCTCCAGGTGGACGGCTGCAAAGCCCGACTCATGGGGAGCCGTGGTAATGGCCCGCAGCCCATGGATTCTTCCCAGAAGTTCCCCCAGGGGTTCCGGCCCGCCCTGAACCAGCATATCATAGACATTTGTGCGCTGCATCCGCCTTCCAAGGCCCTCCGGCGTGTCGCTGGCCACCAGTTTCCCCTTTGACAGGATCAGTATATGGTCACATACAGCGCTGACCTCAGATAATATGTGGCTGCTGAGGATTACGGTATGCCCTTTTCCAAGTGATTTTATGAGCTCCCGGATGTCGATGATCTGTCTGGGATCCAGCCCCACCGTGGGCTCGTCCAGGATAATCACATCCGGGTCCCCTAACAGGGCGCAGGCAAATCCTACCCTCTGCCTGTACCCTTTGGACAGGTTCTTAATAAGGCGCAGGCCCATATGGGTGATGCCGGTCAGTCCCATCACCCGCTCCACTTCCCCAGGCAGTTTTTTTCTTGGGACGCCTTTCAGCTCCCCTGCAAATTTCAGATACTCCCGGGGATTCATATCCGGATACAGAGGAGGAATCTCGGGCAGGTACCCGATATGACGTTTGGCCTCCTCGGGCTCCAGAAAAATATCATGTCCGTCAATGAGCACGGTTCCTTCCGTAGCGGACAGATAGCCGGTAATTATATTCATGGTAGTGGACTTGCCCGCGCCGTTCGGCCCCAAAAAGCCGTATATCTGTCCTTTTTCCACTGCGAAGCTTAAGTGGTCCACTGCCCGGAAGCTCCCATACTGTTTTACCAGGTCCTTTACTTCTATCACCGGTCCAATTCCTCCCTTATATCTGGCGCTTGGCGCCTCCTGCCTAATTCCTGGTCAAAGCATACATAGCATTTCCAAAAAGCTTTGCGTCCAGGATATATTCATCAATGTCAATGCATTCGTCCGGCCTGTGGCACAGATCCGGGGTCCCCGGAAAAATGGATCCAAAGGGCACGATGCCCGGCACCACCTGCGCATAGGTCCCGCCCTCATGGCCAGGGGTTGAATCCTTTCCTGTCAGCTCCTCATATACGCCCCGCAGGGTCCGGATCATGGGGTGGTCCATGGGGAACCTGTATGTGTTATGGGCATCCACCTTATCCATCACCATACCTGCCGGAGCAACCTGGGCCGTAAAGTCCGCCGTCACCTGGTCCTTATAGGTATAGGGATAACGGATATTGACCACCCATTCCAGTCTGTCCTCATGCACATCCATTTTTGAAAGGCTGAAGGTAAGCCTGCCGCACTCGTCCTCCCGTTTCATGCCAAGAAGGCTTCCGTCCGTGGTCATCCCTATCTTTTCAGCAAAAAACCGCAGGAAGGCCCCCATGGAGCCATCAATGCCCAGCCCGTCCAAAAACATCAGGATGGCTACAATGGCATTCTTACCGTTAAAGGGCGTACAGGAATGGGCGCACAGTCCCCTGGAGGTGAGGAGTATCCTGTTTCCTTCCAGGCTGGCCGTCACATCCCTTCCGGTTGTCCGGCGGTATTCCTCAGCCAGCTCCGCCACGCGCCCTGCCTCTGTTTCATCCGAAGCCTCCAGCTCTGCCACGGCCCGGTCCGGGACCATGTTGAGGATTTCCCCTCCATGCAGTCCCGCCACCCTGATCTTTGAAGTGGATTTCTCAGTCAATCCATAAGACATGAAATAGTAGTTAATCCCTCTTTCCGTGAAGGACATGGGGAAAAGCCCGTCCGGCGTGAATCCGGCGTCCGGGGCCCCGCACCTGGATACATAATACTTCATGTCATCCATGCCCTTTTCCTCATTGGTCCCGCCCACGATGCGGATGCGGTAATCCCCAAGGGGCAGTCCGCATTCCTTAATGGCATGAAGGGCATAAAGGGAAGCAATGAAGGGGCCTTTATTGTCCACGGTCCCCCGTCCATAAACCCGGTTATTGTGGATCTCGCCGCCAAAGGGAGGGTATGTCCATCCATCCCCCTCCGGCACCACATCCAGATGGGCGAACACGCCAACCACCTTGCTTCCTGTGCCGTATTCAATATAGCATACCCTGTCATCCACATTTACAACCGTCTCAAACCCCAGCTTCCTGCCTAAATCCATGGCAAACTTAAGGGCCTGCCGCGATGCCTCCCCGTAGGGCGCGCCTTCCTTTGGCTCGCCGTATTTGCTGGGTATGCGCACAATCTCAGAAAGCGACTCTACCATCTGCGGACTGTTCTTTTCAATACGACTGTTTAATTCTTCTATCATGGTCCTGATCCATCCTTTCTCCTTGTCAGACAATCTCCAGTTCCTTACTGTAGGAATTCAGTATCTCGCACCCATCCCCGGTCACCAGCACCAGGTCCTCAATGCGGACGCCCACATTTCCTTCCAGATAAATGCCTGGTTCTATGGAAAAAATATTGCCTGGCCGGGCGGTTTCCTGGTTCGCACCGGACACGTCCCCAAAATCATGGACCTCAATCCCGATAAAATGCCCCAGCCTGTGGGTGAACTTATCACCGTAACCAGCGTCCTCAATCACCTTCCTGGCTGCCGCGTCAATATCACAGAACCTGACGCCTGGTTTTATGACGGCCTCTGCCGCACGGTTGGCCTGAAGCACCAGCTCATACACCCTGCGGTGTTCTTCATCGGATACTTCCCCGCAGAAAAAGGTCCTTGTCATGTCAGCGCAGTAACTGTCCTTCCTGCACCCCACATCCAGAAGTATGCAGTCCCCCCGTTTAAGGGCAACGTCCCCGCAGCGGTAGTGGCCAATGGCCGCATTGGCCCCAAAACACACGGAAGGAGGGAATGACAGGTCATCGGCCCCTAACCTCTGGTAAATCTCTTTTATCTGGTTGGATACCTCACGCTCAGTCACGCCTTCCTTTAACAACGCCTTAAATTCAGCCATGGCCCTGTCATTGATGGCGGAAACCCTGCGCATGGCCTCCATCTCCTCCTCATCCTTCACGGCCCTGGCCCCGTCCACACAGATGGATGCTTCCACATAATCCGTGCCGCATCCCATGGACATCAGGGGAAGAAGGAAACGGGCCGGCATGTTCTTGTCCACCCCCAGGGGCCTGGTCCTGTCCGTACAGCCTGCCAGCATCCCAAGATATGGGTCTGTGTCGGAAAAACGTACAAGCTTCACACCCGGGTCAGGGGGAAGGGTAAACATATGGTTCACAAAGAAACAGGACTCCTTATGCCGGCTCAGGTATAAGGCCACCAGGCGCTCCCCTGCGTCCACCCAGATGCCTGTCAGATAAAAGATGGAGTTCGCATCGGTAATGATTATCTGATCCAGTCCCATCCGCTCCAGCCTGTTAAGTACCTCATCCACTCTCGTCTTCTTCATATGCCCTCCTAAAATTCAATCTGCATCAGCCGGTACAGCGCAAGGATATAAATCTTCAATGACATCTTAAGACGGTCAATACCGATTCCCTCATCAAAGGTATGTATCTTACCCACAAAATCAGGAAGCGGCTCAGCCGGAATCTCAGTCCCAAAGCTGATTGCATTCTTAAAATGACGGGCATAGGTTCCGCCGCCCATGGTAAACGGCTTGCCGTCCACGCCGCGGATTTCATTGCCCGCGTCCAGGCAGGCTTTGATTTCCGGCTTATCCGCGCCGATATAGAAGGGAACGCTGTCCTCCACATCCGTTACCGTTGCCCCGTACCGGGCGCCCAGCCCGGACAGCTTCCCCACCAGGTCACTGCCCGTGGTATTGGTTGGATACCTGGAATCGAAGTTCTGCTTAAGCACACCGTCTTCCATCCTTATCATCCCTCCGATGATGCTTAAAGGCGGGAAAATGCCGTCGTCACACTGGATGCCCAGCCCATGGCCCTGGTAATCCTCACACAGCAGGGATACGATTTTTAGGAATTTCTCTTCCTCTTCGGTCACAAGGCTGTTGTCCAGAAGATAATCCGCAATCAGGCCAATGGCATTGATGGTTCCCTCTGCATGGGAAGCATGGCCACCGATGCCCGCTGCCTCAATCCTTACGCCCCCGTCCACCCCAGTGACCGTTATCCGGTCTGCCTTGGGGCACTGCTCCAGACTGGCGCGGATTACTGCGCAGGCCTGGTCGGCTACCGCGTTATGGGCCATGCCGCCCTTAAAATCCAGGATGGCCCCGTCTTTGAACCGCACACTTGTAAAATTGCCGCACAGACAGCCCTTTTCCCCGTTGCACAGGGGGAATTCCGAGTCAGGGGTAAAAAGGAATACCGGCTCCTCATAGTGACGGATATAATATTCCACGTCCTCCATGCCGCTTTCCTCATCACATCCAGCCATCATCCGCAGGCTGTAGGGAAGGGGATTGCCCAGGTCCTTGAAGAACTTTCCCATATAATACGTAAGGATCAGGGGGCCTTTATTATCCACAACGCCCCGTCCCATAAGGTAGCCGTCCTTTACCACCATGTCATATGGGTCCGTGTTCCATCCATTGCCTGCCGGAACCACATCCAGATGGGCAATGGTGCCGATGTACGCCTCCTTTTGGCCGGGAAGTTCTGCATATCCAAGATAATCCTCACAATTCACGGTCTTAAATCCCATGCGTCCTGCAATCTCCAATGCCTTGTCCAGTGCGCGCCTTATCTCCCTGCCAAAGGGCGCGCCTGTTTCCGCCCCGGATTTCACACTGGGGATATCCACCACTGCTTTTATGTCCTTAATGATGTCCTCCATGTTTGCCTCAATGAAATCATCTGCCTTGCGCAATAATTCCTGTTCTGTCATATCTCTCCTCCTTATGGGCTTTTCAGGTGCTTTTCTTTTAACAGAACCCCTGCCGAACCGTATGGTCAGGCAGGGGTTCGTATGGTGATACGTATTGGTTGCCTATTGTTACATATCCTGCCAGTCAAGGGCGAACTGGGTCATGACTGCCACACCGGACCAAAGGGTCTGTTCATTTAAATCAAATTTGGAACTGTGCTGGGGGAAATCCCTTTCATCCCCAAAGTTTCCTCCATGATAATAATACACGCAGGGAACCCGTTTTGTAAACTCACTAAAATCCTCCCCGCCCGGAATCGCGATTTTTACTTCAATCACATTTTCTTTTCCCAGGGCCTTTTCAGCAATGGGCACAAACCGTTTCACCATCTCCGGGTCATTGTCCGTGGTGCCCAGGTAATGGCCGTATCCCACCTCAGCCGTACAGCGCATGGTCTTTGCCACACCCTCGAATATCTCCCTTAGCCGCTGGTAATAAAACGCCTGGTCCTCCTCATTGTTGGAGCGGATGGAACCTTCCAGGCAGCAGGTATCAGGGATGATGTTATTCTTATCCCCTGCGTGGAACATGCTCACCGCGCAGATGGCCGGCTTGTTTGGCTGCTTTTCCCGGCTGAGCACGGCCTGAAGCTCAGTTACCGCATAGCAGGCGGCCAGCAGCGGGTCCGCCCCAAGATGGGGCTCTGCGATGTGGGCGCTCTTTCCATGGAATTTAGCCCACCAGCCTGTGATACAGAAGGAGGATGGCTCCGGTGTCCAGCCAATCTGCGCAGGCCCAACCTCCTGGAAACGGCTGGTGCCTGAGTGATGGCCGATCATGGCGTCCACCTTTGGATTTTCCAGGACGCCGTCCTCTATCATCTTCAGCGCCCCGTTATCCCCTTCCTCCCCGGGCTGCCATATCATTTTCACAGTACCGCGGAGTTTGTCCCTGTTCTCGAATAAGATTTTTGCGATTCCCAGGCCCATGGCCGTATGCCCGTCATGGCCGCAGGCATGCATGCAGCCGGGATTCCTTGAGGCAAAAGGCAGACCTGTCTCTTCCAGGATGGGCAGGGCGTCGCAGTCAGCGCGGATTCCAAGGCATTTCCCGGGAAGGCTGCCCCGGATGACAGCGGCCACGCCATGGCAGTCCTGGCCGCCGATTCCGGAACGCACTTCCTCTATCCCGATTTCCTTTAACACCCTGAGGATGATTTTCTCAGTTTCCACTGTCTTCATGCCAAGCTCCGGACACTGGTGAAGTTCCCTTCTCCATGCGATGACCTGGTCTTCCACTGATTTTGCAAGATCTTTTGTAATGATATCTGACATATGTCCCTCCTATTTTGCATCCAGTTCAGCCAGCTGCTGACGGTTTTCTTCTTCAATCCTCCGTTTGTCCGCTGCAACCTTCTTCCATGCGTACAGGATCAGCGATACCGCAATGATGCCGTAACACAGGAATACACGGAAATACTCGCCCAGCTGGGGATCGTTAAAGAGGACCTTGCCGGCCAGCGGGGTGATGAAGAACAGGATATGGAACAGGATGGTTCCTGAGAATACCTGGCCCATGGTTGCCTTGTCAATGGACGCGCCGCCTACCAGCAGGGCTGCCACGGCATAGGTCCCCACCTGTTCATGGCTGTTGAAGGTCTGTACGTTTCCGATGTTCTGAAGGAAAATGATCTGTCCCCAGGACGCGATCACGGTTGACAGCACGGTTGCAACGATTCGCGTCTTATCCACATTGATACCGGCCGCGGTTGCCACCTGCATGTTCATGCCCACGGTCCTTATGTCCTGTCCAAGCTTTGTCTTTGTTATGAACACCACCAGAAGGCAGACAACCGCAATCACAATGGCCGTAAGCATGGGGATCTGTACAATGAAAAATGCCTTCTGTACGGATTTCACCGTCTTCATAAGGATCTGAAGCACTGCCAGGAGAATGGTGGCCGTCAAAAATCCCTTGGTGGTGAACAGGGCTTCCTTGATATCCGATTTCTTTTTCACTATTTTATACGCCAGGATGCACACGGTCACGGCCGCAAAAGCAGCCAGCAGCCACGGAAGCAGCTTTACAAACATCACCTTCCACGCATTGTCCACCGCATACTTTGTCTCGGCGTGGAAATCAATGGTGTTCCTCAGGCCCACATAGATGGTCTCGCCTGCCTCATTCTGGGAATTCAGCATGATTTCAGGGTTTACCATAGGGATGACGCTTCCCACCATGAAGATGAAAATCAGGTCATATACGCCCACTGCAAAGAACCCAAGTATCATACCCGTAATCATTTCCTGTCCCTTAACCTTATTAAAAAGGATTCCTGTCAGTGTTCCAAGGACAATGGACAGGACCGTTGCAATGATGCCCGCCAGTATGATTCCTTTTAAACCGTCATAACTCCAGTGGGTAATCAGGATCAGTCCGATCTCGCCCGCCATGGCGCCCAGCACAATGCTGAAATTCAGGCCCATGCCGCACAGTACCGGAAGGATAAGGGATACGATGAGGATTGCGTTCCTGCCGACACGTGATACGGTCTCCGTAATCACATAACCTGCGTTCTGCCCGGATATCTTAATGCTTGCCAGGCACAGTACGGTGAAAAGGATGGGGACCATATTGCCCTGAAGGAAGTCTAACACTTTATTACGTTTCTTATTTTCCATGGTTATTTTCCTCCATTCGCTCTAATTTTGGTCAATGCGTACAGGATGATGCCGTTCTGGACAATGATGCGGACCACTTCAGAGATACTTCCCGCATTGATGACCGCATTGGCAACCGGGGTGGCCAGGGTCAGAAGGCACTGGAACAGGATCACTCCCAGGACCACATTGAATACGCTTGCCTTTTTCGGGGTGGCGCCGCCAATCAGGATTGCTGCCATGGCCGGAAACGCCATCATAAGCGGAGCTGAATAGAACTGGTAAAATCCGTAACTCTGTGAATAAATGTTAATGCCCACAGCCGCAATCACGGTGGAGGCCACAATGCCGATGGTGCGGACCCTGTTGTTGTTCACGCCTAAGGTCCTGGAAAAGCCCGGGTTCACGCCGCTGCAGCGCATGATGACCCCTGCCTTTGTCTTCATGAACAGCCACATAAGGAGGCAGCCCACTGCAAATACCAGCAAAAGTCCGGTTGACACGGAGAAATCCTTCCAATATGGGTTGTCCTGCAGGATGCCCATCTGCTTAAAATCAATCCTCAGGAAATTATCCAGCACTTTGTCATAGTTTTCTTCCAGTGTCATGGTTGTACGCAGTCCCACGCCTGTGATGGGCCACACAATCTTGGGATTGTTGTACGGGAGCACCAGCCAGGCAATGGACATCAGGGATACGATGGAGAAAGCCATATAGTTTCCTACCGTCATCTCAGAGCCTTTTACATTGTTCAGAAGCGCCGCATAAAAATACCCCGCTATCAGGGCAAATGGCACCGATACAATACACGCGCCCCAGAACCCCGCCAGACCGCTCCAGTTAAACTGTACTGCAATGGAGCCGCCCAGAAGGCCGCAGAGGATGCCGATGGGCAGTCCGAAATTCAGTCCGGCACCGCAGACAATGGAAACCATCATTGCCAGTACCAGGAATCCGTTCATGCCGATACGCACCAGACAGTCCGAATAAATCATGCCGGGATTGATTCCCAGAGGGAATACGGAAACCATGAGTACCAAAAGGAACCCAATTACCACAAGGCGCGAAACGCCCAGGAAGTTAACAGCTCTTTTTATCTGGTTCATTCTTATATCGCCTCCTCATCTGCATCTACCAACTTAGAACCGCTCATCAACAGTCCGAATTTGTAGTCCTTATCATCGGAACGGAGGATTCCGGCTATCCTTCCCTCTGTGACAATGGCAATGCGGTTGCACACGGAACGCAGCTCCGCCAGCTCACTGGAGGTAATGATGACCGTTACTCCCTTTTCCTTGTTCAGCTTCATCAGGGAATCCAGTATCATCTTCTTTGCGCCGATATCGATTCCCCTGGTGGGTTCTGATACGAACAGGATATCCGGCTCCAGGGTCAGGGCCCTGGCAATACATACCTTCTGCTGATTGCCTCCTGATAAACTCTTTACCGGCTGTGCATGGCCGGTACAGCGGATATCCAGGTCCTTAATCATTTTTTTGGCATATTCAATGGCGCCCTTCTTATCATAAAAGGGGATGCCAAACTTTTTCACGATGAATTTGTCCTTTGTCTTAAGGGCGGCAATGGCAATGTTCAGCTCAATGGACTCATCCAGCATCAGGCCCACGCCGCGCCTGTCCTCGGACACAAATGCAATACCGTCATCCAGGGTATCCTTTGTCTTTGTCACATCCAGGACCCTGCCATGTACCTTTACCTCCCCCTTGGAAGGATAAAGTCCCATGACCCCGTTGGCAATGCTGATCTTCCCATGTCCGGCCAGGCCTCCGATCCCGAAGATCTCACCCTTCTTTACCTGGAAGGACACGTCCCTGGCAACCTCGCCAGGCATGCTGACCCCAAAATGGTTAAACTCCAGGCAGACTTCCTCATTTTCCTCCTCATGGCCCCTCTCACGGTTCAATATCTCAACCTCGCGGCCCACCATAAGCTGCGACATCTTAACCGTGCTCAGGTCAGCCGTGTGGTAATCCCCCACCATCTCGCCGTCCCTGAGGACAAACACATGATGGGTGTTATTCTTCACCTCATCCAGCTTGTGGCTGATGAAGATAAAAGCAATCCCGCGCTCGGCCACGGAGCGGACACAGGCCAGGAACTGCTCTGCTTCTGTTTCCGTAAGCACTGCGGTGGGTTCGTCCAGCACGATCAGCTTGGTATTCTTTTTATCCAGCTCACGGGCAATTTCCACAAACTGCTTATATCCCACCGGAAGGCTTCCCACCCTTGTCCTGTCGCTGAGTTCGATTCCCAGGGAATCCAGGGTGGCCCTGGACTCCTTGTGCATTAAGGTCCGGTCCACCAGGTCCAGGCGTTTTCCAAAGACCAGGCTGGCCGGTGTCTTTTTCACATTCTCCCTGTTCAGCTTGATGTTTTCAGCCACATCGTAGCCGTCAATCAGCATGAATTCCTGATGTACCATGCCGATTCCGTATTTCATGGCTTCTATGGGTGATTTGATATGTACTTCCTCTCCGTCAATCAGGACGCTGCCCTTAAAACCTCCAGTCTGCTGGATTGCGGGCATGCCGAAGAGGATATTCATGATGGTGGATTTTCCAGCGCCGTTTTCTCCAATCAATGCCACAATCTCACCCGGCTTCACTTTTATGCTCACATCCTTCAGGACTTTATTTCCAAAGAAATCCTTCTCAATGTGATTCATCTCTAATATGTATTTACTGCTCAATGTTCTACTCCTTTCCAGTAACCCGTAGCTATTCCAGGGCGTGTTTTACTTACCTGCCTTTTATAAAAGGAAGGGATGCTGTCCATATGCATCCCTTCCTTTTGAAAGCATCAGGGAAGTTTCATTCCCCATATAATAATTGATAGAGAGAGATTGAATCATTAAAATCTTTCGTAGCTGCACATGATGAAGAAGCCGTTGTCATATGTGGTGCCGCCGTCCGTGATGTTCTCTACGTCCACTTCGCCGCCGGCTGCCTCACTCAGGGTCTGCTTAAATACTTCCGCATCCAGCTTCTCCCCGTTTGTCTTGCCTTCGCAGAATGCCTCTGCATAAGCATAGCTTCCTGTCATGAACAGGGTCATGAGCGGTGCGGTCCATGTTCCCATGTGGCCTGTCATGTCTGCCTCTGCCAGTTTCTCAGAAATGGCATTCATCATGTAATCGGAATCATATAACTTGTCAGCCGGTACCTCAATACCCAGGGCAGATGGGAAACCAACGAACGGTGAAGGATCGGACGGCATGGTGAAGTAGGACTTTGTATTAACCACGCACTTAATCATAGGCTCCTGCTGGCTGGTGTTGGTGCCAAAGAAGGCTGTCTCCGTACCGTACTGGTCAACTGCACGCGGAACATCCTCTAATACGAACTGCTGTGTTCCGGAGGTACCTGCATCCGACATGGGGTCAGGCGTGGTGGTCTCTACCAATGTCAGGCCCAGCTCTGCGCAGCGGTCCTTCATGTTCTGCAGACGGTCTGCAGTTGGCTGCCATGCCAGATGACGCGGGAAGGAATAATGCACAAATGTCTTGGCGCCCATATCGCTTAATTCATCTACCATCTGGAAGCCCATCTTCGGAACGTTGGAATGATAGAACACGTCACAGTTTGAAGATGTGGTGGCGGAATCATCCTGGTAGCCGGCTGCAATCAGAAGAATGTCAGGACGGACTTCGCGGATCTTCTGGCATGCTGCCGCAGTACCCTGTACGGCCTGGCTGAAGATGATTGCCTTCACATCCGGGTCTGAGGCAAGGCTCAGGGCTGTGGAAATGGTTGTCTCCTGCTCGGTTGCAAACTTATCAGGGAAGGTTGCCAGTACAACCGTATCCGGATGCTGTTCCTGAAGCATCTCAGCCGCACGGTAGCTCTCCTCACTCTGTGAAACCGTTGTGGTCATGATACCGATCTTGTAATCCCCTGCTGCTTCTGCAGGAGCCTTACTGCTCTCTGCCGCCCCGCTGTCTGCCGCGGCTTCGGCCGCCGTTGTCCCGGATGCAGCTGCGGTGGCAGGCGCCTGGGAACCGCCGCCGCAGGCCACAAGACCTGCCATCATGGTGATTGACAGCATGACTGATAGAATTTTCTTTCTCATAATCAAAATCCTCCTTTTGTATGATGCTTAACTCTTCATTAAGCCGGCATTCGTGCCATTAATATGTCATTTCCCTTCAAAATCCTCCCCTTGTCATGAAAAAGGATTTTCACTAAATAGGTATGACGTACCGCTAATTTGTATTATAGCAACATGCTAATCGAACGTCAATATTTTTTTGTCCATTATCATAATAATGTTATTTTTGTCTATATTCGAATTTATTTTTTGGTTATTTTGCACATATTTTTATCTTTTTCAAGTGATGGGAGGGGGATTTAAAGTCAAAAAAAGATATGATGACTTTATATATTTTACAAAATCATCATACCACCTTGTTATTATTGTTACCTGCTACCACTGTAACCAGTCAGAGTTTACAGCCAGGGCACAGCCGTCACAGGGGATGGGAAAGCCTCCTCTTATTCGCCATCACATGCAGCATCATGGACTCCCTGGCATCCCGGCAGTCATGCCGCTTTATGGCTTCCGTTATCTCCCTGTGCCCTACCACGGTTTCCTCCAGCAGGGTGTAATTGGTCAGTTCTGAAAAGACCCTTACGGAAGACGCGATAATCGGAATAAGATTGGCCGCAATATAATTTTGGCTGCACACTGCTATCTGTGAATGGAAGGCCACATCACTTTTTACATGGGACTTTCCGCTTCTGATATAATATTCCACTTCCAGGCACCGCTGTTCCAGCTCCCTGATATCGTCTTCCTTTGCATACTGTGCGGCCAAGGCAGCGATTTCCGGCTCAATGATGATACGCATGTCCACCAGGTCCTTGACTGCCTTCTCTTTATTTTCCATAAGGCACAGTCCCAGGGGGTCGTCCGCCACCCCGTACTTTTCGCAGACAAAGGTACCCGCCCCCTGCTTTACCGTGACAATATTCCTGGATTCCAGTATCTTGACGGCTTCCCTGATGGTTCCCCTGCCCACACATAACATCTGTGCAAGTGTATGCTCGTTAGGCAGCTTATCCCCTTTTTGCAGCTTCTTCTCCAATATGTATTCAATCAGGCGCTCCGATGCCTTCTCAGGCAGCGAACGTTCATCCTGCTTCTCCATGGTATCCCTCCCGTTCCAAGTTCTTCTCCGGCCATGTCCCCCTCCGCCTGCCGTATGTGTGTTTCTAATCCATATTATTCGGTTGGATGCCTGTTGTCAAGACGGATTATGCGTTGTCTGAATCATAAACCCAGCTCAAAAAATATCTGTTCCTCCGGGATCAGCCCCTGAAGCATGACACTGGCAATGCCTGCATACCGGAATCCCAGCTTTGTGTAAAGTGAGGCAGCAGGTTTATTACCCGCATACGTATCCAGGCGCATGGCCCTGCACTTCATCCGCCTGGCCTCCTCTATGGCATAGCGCACCATCCTTGTCCCGTATCCGTGACCGGCTTTTGAGGGCGGTATACACAGTGTATGCAGGACCAGGACCTCATCATCCCCGGCCGGGTATTCCCAGGCAATCCCGTAATATTCCTCAGACTGCACCTGGTTCAATATCATGCTGGCGCAGATTCCGTCTTCCTCTTCCATCACATAGAGCGTCCCGGCCGCACAGCTGGCCTCGGCCACGCTTCTGGTGGGATACACCCCCAGCACCCAGTTGGAGCTGCTGCCATTTTCTTTTTCATGGGTCAGTAACTCAGTATACCCCTGCTCCACCGCGTCAATGTCATGTTCCGTTGCTTTCCTTATCATCACTCATCCTCCTGGCAGGTTCATTGGGGGAACATGGTTCCTCCCCCATGCCGGGCACAATGGCCGGCACATTTAAATCCAAGTATACACCAAATGGCAGTATAAGTAAAATAACATTTCTTCCATATCATTACGCTGCCGGTTCAGAGGTCCGGGACATAAACAAAAACGGACCGCCCGGCACATCCACAACGAATGATGCCAGGCGGCCCGTCCTCTCCCTGCTATTTTTTATATGCTTCCCCTGCGTTTCAGAATCACAAGGATTGTCCTCAAGATGATCTTCACATCCATTTCCAGGTCCCATTCATCAATATACCGCCCGTCCAGTTCCACCACTTCCTCAAAATCCGTTATATCGCTTCTCCCGCTTATCTGCCACAGCCCGGTTATTCCCGGTTTCATGGCCAGCCGTTTTTTATGGGAGAAACTGTATGCTTCATATTCATCCACGGTTGGCGGCCTTGTCCCCACCAGGCTCATATCCCCCCTGAGCACGTTAAAGAACTGGGGGAATTCATCCAGACTGGTCCTTCTTATGAAATGACCGATGCCTGGGATGATTCTAGGATCGTCATCCATTTTAAACATGTTTCCCCGGATTTTATTGCGCGACATCAGCATTTCCTTTTGTTTATCCGCATCCATGACCATGGAACGGAATTTGTATATCCGGAATGTACGTCCGTTTTTCCCCACCCTTGTCTGGGAAAAAAGGATAGGGCCCGGGGATTGAATGAAAATCATGGGTCCGATCACAAGGCCGATCACAAGGGTCATCACACACCCCACCGCGCCGCCCAGGATATCCAGAAGCCGTTTGCAGAACAGGAGCCGCATGGGTATCTCCCGGTTAAAGCAGGTAATCACGTTCATGTTGCTGACCCGCTCCAGTGTTTTCCTGGGGATATCCTGCAAAAACTGCTCCATGTAGATATGGACCACCATGCCGATGGACAGAAACTGCTTTGCCAGCTCAGCCTCCTGCCTGGGGTCGTCCGGAATGCTTAAAAGTATCTCATCAATGATATGGCCTGTTATGTATTCGGATAACCCGTCCATGGAACAGCTGACCGGGACTCCCTGAATCATCTGCCCCTTCATGTCGCGGTCCGTAACCGCCACTCCCTGGATTTTGAAGATGGTCAGTACCCTGGAGGACAGCTGCCTGATCAGGATCCCGGCCTGCTGTTCGGTTGCAATTACCATGATGGTCCTGGCGTATTTGATATTCCGGAATTTCCGGCGCAGATAGTTTTTGGTCAGCAGCCGTTCCGCATACATGAACAGGATTCCCACAAAGAATGTGGCGAACAGGACAAGGCGTGAAAACAGCCCGATCAGACGGAAGGAGAACAGGCATATGACCTCCGTGGCAAAGATGATGGCCATCTGATGGGTGACCGCAATGAATTCCTTCAGATATCCCCTGTACAGGATATTTCTATAACCATCCGTCAGGAATGCAACTGATAATGTGATGATGACCAGAAGCAGCCCCAGCTGGACATAATACATATACAGCACCGGATTTAGTTTGTCCTGGTTCATCAGCACCATCAGGAACTGGGCCAGCCCCAGCGCCACCATATCCCCTATGATGAAATCCAGATGTTTTGTCCTTGCGTTCTTCATTCCACGCCTCCCCTTATAGCTTCCTGCCTGCCCTGCCGGCCTACGGCGCCCTGCAGTCCCTGCCAGGCATTCACTCTTTTATGCGATTTCCATCATCTGCATCATGCGCATCAGTTCCAGCGCGCTTCTGAAGTTCACATCCACGCTCTTGGTCAGCCTGCCCCTGATGCTGCCCTGGAGGGTGGAATTCTGACGGTATTTTACAATTGCAATCAGCACTTCCTTTGCCTTTTGCGCCTCCGGGAAAGGCATCAGGCTGCCGCGGTCCAGCATCCGGTCCTTTAACCCCTGGGGATGGTCAGCAACCGCGCTTTCATATCTTTTTTTCATCTCCTTATTCAGGAAACGCGGTTCCGTTGTGCGCTGGGGCGCACCCAGCCAGTCGCAGATTCCATCCATTTTCAGCACCATGTCACCGGTGCCGTCAAATGGTACAGGGTCTTCCAGATAATAACTGCAGATGTGCCCGTAAACCCCGTCCCGGCCCTTTCCCTGCACACAGATCAGCATGATGCTGAACCAGCCTGAGACGGCCATGTCTTCAAGGTACTTATCAATATCCTGCTTGCTATCTTCAATCTGTTTCATAAGGTTGCTCCTTTTCTTCTGTATATATACTTTTTCTCATATTCTTCCTGCGGCATGGGCCTGGCATAGTAATACCCCTGGACATAATTGCACCCTATTTTGTAAAGGAAGCGCGTCTGCTCCTGAGTTTCCACCCCCTCCATGATGACGGGCATCCCCAGGTTATTGGCCATCTGGATCACGGATTCCAGGATGATCTTGCCTTTGCCCGGGGATTCCCCGCCGGACAGGAACTGCATGTCTATCTTCAGCACATCCACGTCAATATCCTTTAACATGTTCAGGGAAGAGTACCCGCTGCCGAAATCATCCATCAGCAGTATGAATCCAGCCTGGTGCAGCTTCCTGATTGCTTCCTGGATCAATTCCGGGTCTGACACGTACGCGCTTTCCGTTATCTCCAGGTTCAACAGGCCGATGGGCACGTCATACTGTTCAATAAGGCCTGACAGTATGTCTGCCAACCTGGGGTTATAAAGGCTGATCCTGGATATGTTAACCGTAATGGGATCCAGACAGATCCCGTCCCCCAGCCATTTATGGATGAGCCGGCATACATGCTCCCACACATAGTAATCCAGCCTGGAGATGAAGCCGTTCTTTTCAAAAATAGGTATGAAATGTTTCGGGGGCATCAGCCCTGTATCGGGATGCTTCCAGCGTACCAGCGCTTCCGCCCCGATATCCCTGTCATTGGCAATGTCAAATTTAGGCTGGAAATACACCACGAACTGTTCCTCATCCATGGCAGCCTGCATACTGCTGGCAATGGCCGCCTCCTCCACTTCCCGGATTCCCTCATCCATATCATAGAATCCAAGATAGGAGGCAAACTTGTTCTTGCATTTTTTGCTTCCGATAAAAGCCCTTATGTACATTTCCTCCACTGCAAGGTCTGGTTCTTCCACGATATATGCGCCCACCGTGGGCTCCAGGAGATAATTCTTCTCAAAACCAGCCAGCTCTTCCTTTACCATCCGGACCTGCATGTGCAGCCTTTCGCTGTCATAAGGCTCGCATATGCAGAACGTGTCCGCGTTGATTCTTCCATAGGTACAGATATCAAAGCAGCCGGCTATGCCCTCTATGATTTCCGCCATCAGGGTAAGGAGCTTATCCCCCCTGTGTTCGCCGAATACGGCGTTATAAAGCCGGAACCGGTCAATGTCAAAACGCAGGAATACAAACAGGGTATCCATATGCCGGTCTATCATGCGCCTGGTTTCCGCAAACATCTTCTCACGGTTATACAGTCCCGTCAGCCTGTCCCTCTCACTCATATAAACCAGCGGGTTATATGACGATATCTTACAGTGATGGACCGCACGGTCCAGCCGGTTCCTCAGTGTCTTAGGCCGGACAGGTCTGGTCACATAATCCCATGCCCCATGGTCCAGGGCTTCCAGGCCAGGGTCCTCCTCTGAGTCCTCCAGGATGACCAGGACCGGAATGGAGCCATAACCTGAATTCCGGATTTTATCCAGGAAGCCCACCTCCCTGCCGTCCTGCCGGAGGTTTCCCAGCAGGATGGCGTCCACCATGCTTTTGCATGATATCTGCAGCATGGCATCCCCTGCGCCTGTGGCTTCCAGTACCTTGTAGTCTTCAGAAAGCATCATCTTTACCGCATCCCGCTCTTCGGACCGGCTGTCAACCACCATTACGGTTTTTCTGTAATCTTCCATGACTGCCCTCCTTCCATCATTCATTTACCGGATGAAGGGATTCTCATCCAGGGAATACCTTCCGCCCCGCAGGAATTTATGTTTTATGACCCACCAGGCCGGTATCCATATATACCGGTGCATGGCAGGCGAAGCGCTTCCAATCATCCAGCAGTTCCTGCCGCATTCTTTTGTGATGCGCCGCACCTGCCTGGCCTGCTCTGAATTCCACAATTCCTCCCATTCCTGTTCCTTTAAGTTTCCCATGACCGCCTTTTGCACCATCCCATTACAGGGAATCACATCGCAAAACGGATCGATGAAAAATGCATTCCTGGACATATCGCAGGGCAGCAGGCGCTGATTGCCGTATATGTAATTAATCAGACCATGGTTGAAATAGGCGCGGAACCATTTTTTAGGTGAATTGCTTTTGAGCAGCTCGTTAATCAGCTTTGCAAAATTTTCAGCCACCCGTTTCCTGTCCACGATCTTGTTGTCGTATTTCCTGAAATAAAAGGAATTGTGAAGGGCCGCGGTTGCAAACTCCATCCCCATCTGATCTGACAGAAGGTAAAGCGGGACCAGGTCATTGCAGTTCATGTCCTGGACCGTCATCCCGAATCCCACGTCCGGGTGTTTCATGTCCACCAGGGTCGTCAGTGTCCCATACCCCCGTTTGAATCCATCCGGGATGCCCCTGATGCTGTCATTGGTCTTCTGCAGCCCTTCAATGCTGATGCGTATGCCCACCTTGGGGAATTCCCTGCACAGGCTGATGATGCGGTCCGTAAAATAGCCATTGGTGGAAATGACGATGCGGTCCGATTTTTTATACAGCTCCCTGACGATATCCGGGAGATCCCTGCGGATAAAGGGCTCCCCTCCGGTTATATTGGTAAATGCCATTTCCGGAAGTTTCCGGATTACATCCAGGGTAATCTCCTCTTCAGGCTTTGTAGGGTGTTTAAAACAGTCGCACATATTACAGTGTGCATTGCAACGGTATGTCACAATCACGGTTCCATACAGGTTTCTTGCCATATTCCTTTCCTCACTGCTTTATTTTATATAGTTCCAATAGCTTGTCACAGTACATCCCCACGGTGTCATATGGGATGTCCCCGCAGTTTTCCGCCCATCTGGCGCAAAGCCCGGGGGCATCCCACAGATACCGTATCTTCTCTTTCAGGTCCTTCAGGTTCCCGCTGTCAAACAGGGCGCCGTTCACCCCTTCCTGTATCAATTCCGGGATTCCTCCAATCCCTGCCCCCAGCACAGGCGTTTTAAGAAGCTGGGATTCAATGACGGAAAACGGGCAGTTTTCATAATATTCCGACGGATAAACACTGAACCTGGCTTCCTGTATCAGCCGGATCAGGGGTTCCCCCTTGATGAAACCCACATTCTTAATGTTGGGTATCCCGGCCACGCTGTCTGCCAGCGGTCCGTCCCCTGCAAAGACAAAGGGGATATCCGGCAGCTCCCTGCAGGCCTGAAGCAGGGTCCCGATTCCCTTTTCCCTGGAATATCTCCCAAAATACAGGACATAATCTTTCTTCTGACCCGGTCCTGCCTCCATCCGGTCCGCAAAATTATGCAGCGTAACGGTCTTGTTCCTGAATAACTCCACCTGGTTCATCTTTTCTTCCAGGAAATAGCTTGGGCAGATAATCCGGTCAATGTGCCGGTAAACCTTCAGCGTCCTGTATACGGCCCCCTCGGCAGCGCCCAGTATGCTCTTTGCCAGGGACAGATGGATGCAGCGCTTCCTGATACAGCTGAAAAAACGGCCGCCCACGCACTGCCCGCAGTTCTGTCCGTCCGCAGGTGAATTAAGCATGTGGTTCGGACATATGAGCTGGTAATCATGGGCAGTGTACAGGACGGCTGTGTGTGTTCCAGACCTTTTATCAAAATCCCGGATGGCATAGAGGATGGAAGGGGTCAGCTGGTAATTGAAATTATTGATATGCACCGCATCCGGCCGGAAATCCTCCAGGACCAGCATAAGCTTTTCCCTGGCTTCCCGGGAATATATGATTTTAAAGGGATACAAAAAACGTTTAAATCCGGTTGTGTGGAAATCCAGGCTGGCTGTATATTGATTGACGCGGTTCCCAAGGGTCCGGCCCGGTTCATCCATGCCGAAATACTGGACCTGGTGGCCTTTCTGCTTCAGGCAGTCACCGATTTTAATGATATAGGTTTCTGAGCCGCCCTTTGGCTTCAAGAATTTATTTATAATCAAAACCTTCATCCCGTCCTCCTGTGATATAAGGCGTGTTTGGGAATTCACCCATTATAATGCCAGTAGGTACGCCCTATGTACTCGGCCATAACCAGGTCTTCTTCCGTATTGATATCCACGGCTTCAAATTTCTGTACAAAGTAAATATAGGGGTTCCTGCCAATCCGGCAGCGGTACCGCTCCAGGGAATCCCTGGAAATCCCATATAAGCCGGTGGTTTCCTCAATGACCGGCTGCATATCCTGGCTTCTGGGCAGGATACCCGGACGGTAATTCACGGGCTGGTTATTGACCCAGTAAAACCCATGGTTCTTCAGGGCAGTAAAACAGGAGTCATAGGTCCCGCTGTCAGTCAGCGTATTAACACATTTTTTGATGGAATCCGCCTGAAGATAGGGCGCAGTGGCAAACAGCTGGAAGTAATAATCATATTCAGGGTGGAGCTGATGGTGGTAAACAAGCAGGTCGTTCCCATTGGCCGTGTTATGTGTGAGGGCATCCAGGCGTTCGATGACTTGAAGCCCATGTTCAAGGGCATAACCTGCGATTTCAGGACTGTTGGTGTCAATATAGATGTCATCAAAGCAGTCCGCATCCATGGTATGTTCGATAATGTATTCATATAGTTTCCTGCCATTGAGCACCCGGAAGTTTTTGCCCGGGACACGTTCAGAATTGGCTTTGATTGGAATAAAACACGCGGTCTTCATAAGACAGGTTCCTCCTTTGTGTGGGACATTCCATTTAACATTCATACTTTGCTCCTGAATCCCAGGCTCCAGGCCAATGTCTTGACCGCATGGTATACCCTCATGAACAGCTGGGGGGAGACGCAGACCAGCAATACGCTTATGATGTTCACCAGCTTCCTGGGATGCCGGTCCGGCGTGAACAGATATTGTCCTGCATGGCTTTTTATATCGGAAGCAATCTCACCAGCCATTTCATGTCTGAACAGCTTAAAATGGGCCAGGCGGTTCAATATATCGATGCAGGTTTCCACGTGCTTCCGTTCAAATGCATCCAATACCGGACGGCCCTCCTGCTCGATATAAGAAAATACGACCTTTTCCGCCTCATACAGAATCAGATACTTTCCATTGAACTCATTTTTATGGTACATCTGCCTGCAGAGCGAATCGGGATTCTCCGCGTACATGTACACCAACCTGGGATTCACGCAGATATGGCTGCATTGTTTCAGATACCTGGTCACAAAAATCAGGTCCTCCCCATGGGTGTATTCCACGGGGAACCGGATATGCAGTTCCTCTATTATGTGCCTGACAAAAATCTTGTTCCATAAAACGCCGCGGAATGCCGGGGTCCTGAACAGGTGGATGAAGGCCATATCCCTCTCCATGACCTGTAATCCGGCATACTTTTTTTCATACGGCACCCCGTTTTTTTCATTGATATAACCAAATACCGCCAACTCCGCATCCTGGGCAGTTATGGTCCCATACATGGCTTTTAGCGAACCGTCTAACAGGTAATCATCCGCATCCGCAAACACAACGTAGGTGCCCTGTGCAAGATCCAGTCCTGCGTTCCTGGCCGCGGACACGCCCTTTTTTTCCTGCCTGACCAGACGGATCCGTTCATCTGCGTAGCCCTGGATGACGGAACATGTGGCGTCCGTTGAACCGTCGTCAACCGCAATGATCTCCAATCCCTCAAATCCCTGGTTTAAAATAGAATCAATACACCGCTTTATGTATGCCTTCGCATTGTACATGGGAATAATGACTGACAGACGTTTCTTCATATCACCTGTTCCAATCTGATTCTTGGGAACACTTCCAGTTCCCCGCCTCTGGTTGCATTAAAAATCCCTGTTCCCCTTTGCCCTGCGGCTGCCAATGCACTCTTATACGCTTCTTCCGCCATTTCCTTATCGTAAACAGCAAGCACAATTTTTTTCTTCTGCTCAGCCGCCTTATAGACATCCTTATACCTTGTGTCAAAATGGGATTGGAGCGATGGGTCATATGTGATTTTCCGGTTTTTATCAATGGTATGGGGGAAACGGTGGTCCATTCCAAGAAGATAGATTTCAGAAAATCCCATATATACGGCCAGCTGGATGCTTGAGTAGGTCACCGTGGACGCGTCAACCACTGCTTCTTCACAGTCATAAGAAAACGGAAGCTTCTTTTTCCTGTAAAGGATGGCCCTGTCATCCATCAGATATGCGTTGACGTTGTCAAGATCCATCCCATTCCTTACCATGGAATTATAACCAATGAAACAGTCACATTGGTTTTTCCTTATGTTTTCCTCCTCTGCTTTCAGCATGTCCTTATCCTGGCACACATAAAATGTGGGCCTCCATCTGGTCCTGCCATACAGGAGATGGATGCGGTTTGCCCCAAAGGTGTATTCATGTTCCAGCAGATCCAGGTCCTCAGGTTTTAAGCTGGGACCGTTTCCTATGATGAAACACCTCTGTCCTTCATGGATTCCTTTATACAGGCCAATTCTTGCCCCATGGGTGGTCCTTCCGTAGGATCTCCTCATCCTGTAAAATGACAGCTCCCCCGCACCGGCCTTTGCCCACCTGCGCAGGGCCGACAGAAAATCCGAACGGACCACTATGTTCTTAATCAGTTCCTTCATTGGTTTTCCCCATCTTTTCATCTGTTACGTATCAATACCAGTTCACATCCACCACCACAATTTCCGGCTTGTTATTAATCCTCGGAAAAGGATGGCTCTGCCCAAGCCCCCTGCTGATGATGACAACCGAATCGTTTATCTCATGCTGCCCTTCTGAAAGCGGCGGGAAAAAGCCCTGGTCCGTGGCATAGACGCCTCCCAGGTATGGGATCCGCACAATCCCCCCATGGGCGTGTCCGCAAAGGGCCAGGTCAACCGGCATGTCCTCCAGTTCTCCCATGAAATACTCCGGATAGTGTACCAGCAGCAGCTTGAAAGCCTCACTCCTGACATATTCGTCCATAAACCGTTTCCCGCCGTACTCCACATAATTGTAAGGTTCGTTGATCAAACCGCCGATGTAGATGTCATTGGTATTGACCTGGATCATTTCCGCATGGTTAAACAGCATGTGCACGCCTGTTTTCTCTATGTCCTCCCGTATCCTGGTCCTGCGGTGCGCATAGTCCACCAGTTCATGGTTGCCCATCACATAATACACATCGGTTATCTCCACCAGCTGCCTGCACAAATCCAGGACCACGTGATAGTCATCATTCTGTTCCATGTTCATGTCTCCGGTAATGGCAATGATGTCCGGCTCCAGTATCTTCACCCGTTCAACCAGCTCCTGGTTATTTTCCCCGAATTCCTTCAGGTGCAGGTCTGAAAGCTGTATAATGCGGAACCCCTCCCTGACCTTTCCTGACTTTACATGATAAAAGGAAAGTTCCAGCGTATCCTGGTCCGACATGATTTTCTGCCACAGGGCTGCCAGTACCAATAAGGACACAAGGACAATCATGGCCCGCTTTAAAATACGGGAGAGCTTTCCCATGGGCCCCTTTTTCAGCACAAAACCAGGATTCACAAAAAACAGCCGGACCGCGTACAGGATGCTTTCCGGGTACCGGTGGGCCTGTTTCCATAATCTCCAGCTGATTTCATTCAGCAGGTTGGTGCGGGCCGTCCTGTTTTTCCTGAAATCTTTTTTGTATTTTTTATATACCTTCTGGTATCCGCGGATTCCCCGCATTGGGTCGGAAGTAATCCTCTCCCCATCATGCACCCTCATGTTGAATAAGGGGACGTCGATACCTGCTGCCCCATATCGTTTCAGGATGCGCAGCCACATCTCATAATCCTGTCTAGCTGGAAAGTCCACATCAAACATTCCGCAGTCATCAAATACGGTTTTCCTGACAACTGCCTGGGAAGTGGTCCCGATTGTGTCATTTTCAAGCATTCCGTTAAAATCCGGTTTTTCCTTAAAGGTCCCTTCCTTGTGGTATAAACGTCTGTGCCCAATATCCTTGTCATCAAACACATATCCCTGGCAGAACACCAGTCCCACACCGGGGTCCTCAAAGCATGGGACCTGCATGGCAAGCTTTTCCGGTTCCCATAAATCATCGTCGTCCAGGAACGCAATGAACTCCCCATGGCTGGCCATGATTCCCGTATTCCTTGCCGCCTGTGCGCCGGAATTATGAGCCAGCTTTATGTATGTAATCTGCGGATATGCCTTCAGGCCCTCCTCAATCCGCCGGGTATATTCCCCATCCCCTCCATTGTCATCCACAACCATGATTTCCATATGGGGGTATGTCTGGGCCAGCACACTGTCAATTGCTTCCTTCAGCATGGAGAATTCCCGTTTATATGTTGTGATGATTACACTGACCAAACCAGTCTCCATTGTCTAACCTATTATTATCCCTTCCATCTCATAAGCTTTTGAAATAAGTTTGTTAATCTGATAAATCCCTGTCTTTTTTGAATCCGCAATCCTGGCCTTCATCTCAATCATGACGCCCGGATTCCCATCATTAAACTGTTTAACGGCCTCACTTAACAGGCTCACCATGAATTCTGCCTTGCCATACGTACAGTTATCAAGCAGGCACAGGAACTGGTTGGCCCCGTTATAACCAATGAAGCCGTATTCCTTTGACAGTGTTTTCAAGATAGTTCCAATTTCCTCCAGAACCTTATCCCCTGCGGCGTACCCGATTGTACGGTTGACCTCTTTCAGGTTTTCAACCGAAAGCACCACGCAGGTAAACGTCCCAAGGGCCCCTCTTTTCTTAATCTTCTCAATCCGCTCATCGCAGCTGAGCCTGCTTGGCAGCCTGGTCTTCCGGTCCACATATAAGGTATATTCCACAATATCCCCAATGCGGCCAATCAGGATCGCCCCGCAGCATCCGATGCCGAAGAACAGGACAAATGCCATTGTCATATACAGCTTCAGGTTCAGATGGGCATAAGCATCCACGCTGTTCTGCATTGCAATGTTCTTGCTGACCAGATAGCTGTTATATTCCCGCCCGGTCTGGGCCACAATCTTGTACAGGGAATCCATCCTGTCAGCCACAAGGCGGATGCGCTCCTTAAGTATTTCATCGCTTAAAGATACGGAAGGCCCTGTATTGTCCTGAAAACGTGCAAGGATATACTGTTTTTCCTCAATCTGCTGCTCCAGTCTGAATATCTCTTTGTTATAATCCACATAGTGGGAAATCAGTGTATCATATGTATTCTCACTGTAGACAATGTTCCCTTCCCCGTCCTTTCTGTCATAAATATCCTGAAGGATGATGGAATTGGCTGTCTTTGCATCCTTTGTATCCGTGCTGTACTCCTGGGCCTCCAGGATCTTAGGATTATACTGCGCTATGGTGAGAAGCAGCTCGTCTGACTGGGCCTTCATCTTTTCCAGCTGGATCTGAAGGCTTTGGATTTCATTGTTGGTTTTCTCAATCAGGACCGTCCTGTCCCTGGTCTTACGCCCTGAAAACACGTCCACATACAGCCGGTCCAGGCTGATTTCCTCCAGCAGCTGGTAGGATGTAATCAAATCATAAAAGCTGTATCCTGTCCTGGAAGAACGGAAGCCCGCCTGGTTGCTGTTCAGATACTCCAGTATCTCACCAATGGACTGCTTCATGATATCGATGCTCTCAATGTAATCGTAATTACCCTTTCCTATGTTTTCCACATTGTTGGGTATGACTGCTTTTGCAACATACTTTTCACTGTAAAAATCAAAATAGCTGCTGAGGACCGTGTTCAGCATGTTCTTGGCAAAATCCTCAGAATAATCCTTTCCCACGGAAAAGGATATATAATAATCCGTGGGCGACTCCTCATACTCCTCGCCCTCTTTCAGGATGGCTTCCTTGCGCTTTTGCTCCTCATCCGAAATAATGGGTTCAACCTTAATCCTGCTCCTGACAAAGTCCACGCTTACATTGCTTTCCAATTTCTCAATGGCGTCCGCCACCACATTGGGGGAGTATATCTCACTGACATCAATGTCTGTTCCCGACGGGGTCTTTCCGCTTTTGGCATCCGCATTCGTATAGGAAATGATTGCGTAGGCAGTGTATACCTGCTGCCGGCTGAAATAACCATAAAAAACAATGCCTCCAAGGACCGTGCACAAAGCAATCAGATATTTCCAATTGCTTACATATCGAACAATCTGGAATTCCTTCACTGCCCATCCTCCCTTGTACTGCGCCTCTTCTCCCGGCACATCACCGCCGTTGCCGCCATGGTCGTAAAGACCGCTGACAGAAAGACCGCCTTTGTGAAATGCATCCTGGTCAGGAGACCCAATGGATTATCTTTTACCGTCACATAGTCCTTATTCTTATATCTGGAGTATTCCACGTCAATCTGCATGGCCTGATTGGAGATATCCCTTAATTCCGAGTCAATACTGCGTATCATCTCATCTGCCTTCTTAAGGTCGCAGGCCCGGTTATCCGACGCCTTTATATGGTCAATGATGGACTGCCTGTTTTTTATATCCGCCCGTTTCTTTTCAGCTGTTTCCTCCGCACTCACTGCATTTTCCGCCAGATGGTCAATCCCGGTCTTTGTCTTGGACATATAGAAATCCTGGTTCTTATCAACCGACGGGACAAGCACAACCCCGGTCATCTTGGGGTCGTATTGTTCGATACAGCTTTTATACAGGTCATAAGTCTTTGTGTTGAGGGAATAAATGTTGTCATCCTTATAGTTTTTATAATCCAGCAGTTCAACATAGGGCAGGCGCTCCTTATAAAGACCCTTCTCAGTGACAAATGAGCGGAAATTAGAGAGGTTGATCTGCAGCAGGTTATCGGCTTTGGCCCTGATGTCCTGGAATGTGATGCCCTGGTCCGAGACAAAGCTTTTATTCTCCTCGATCCTGCCGTTCACATAATTTTTAAGCTGTATGAGCCTGGTGTTGTAATAACGGGCAATCTGGCGGTACTCCAGCCCTGACGTATCTGCCGGTCTATATTGGAGGATTGACGTATTGTCCGTGTAGTTGTCATAGAAATATTCCAGATACGCATAGGCCACCATCTGAAGCATGGACTGTGCGTCCACGGATTTCAAATCCTTATTTGCAATGTATGTGACCTTGTACTGGGTCGCGATATAATCCCTTCCGCTTTTCACCGGTACCTGGATGGTTATGTTCTCCCCCAGTTCTTCCGGGCTTATCTCCGTGACCCCGGCCAGCTCAAGCGCCTTTTCAAGCACCGGCTCCGACTTAATCTCATAGGCATTGAAACGGGAGCCATTGGGATTTAGCCCCTTGGACGCCCTTTCATAGTTATATGCAAACCAGATGGTTGAAGCCCGGAAGCTGCTTACATAGAACCTGCATCCCAGGCCCAGGGTGACAATGGCCATGCACAGCATCAGCTTCCATTTATAGGCGCGGAACGTATTTATGATTAAATACACATTGCCTTTACGATTCATAAGCCGTCCTCCTTCCGGACCAGTCTGTGTTCATCCGCATATGCAATCACGGTTATGTGCGCCGCTATATTAATTGAGTAATAAAAAAAGGTGTTGTCCGTCAGGTATGTAATGAATGTATAAATAACCGTCAGAAGCATGAAAAGGGATGCCCTGGAACCGAACTTTTTCCTCACAGCGGAAACCTTATACCAGGTATTGCCCCACAGCCAGTAGATGAATCCCCAAAAGCCCAATTCTATGAAATGTGTCATAACATCATTGTGGGCCATGCCGGGGACGTAGGTTCCCAACCCTGTTGTCTTGTAATCATTCCTGATTTTAAAAATATACCGGATCCCATATCCCAGGAACCCAGGCGACATCTCATAATAATCTTTGAAAAAGTCATACAGGTACCCCCTGCTCATGGTATCAATCCCAAAATAGTCCATAAGGGGCTGGTACCATCCCTTTTTTATCAGATACAGGTACAGGTAGGAAAATAGAAACATCCCGGACACGATTGCTGCCAGGAACACTGTCTTTGTTCTTTCAGGCACGGCGTCATACAGGATTCCCACCATCAGCGCGGCCAGGATAGCCAGCACGTCAATCCTCTTTAATCCGGTGGAGAAGAAAAATGCCGCGCATATGAATTCCGCCGCATGCCACTGTTTATTTTTGGCGCAGTACAGATAATACATCACGAACACGCCCAGCCCCTGGGTCAGGTCATGCAGTTCCATCTTCCTCATGATCGGACCTGTGGTATCGGCAAAGGTAGTGATCAGCGCAATGTATTCCGACAGGAAGCTTCCCGCCCCATGGATCCTGATAAGGTCGATTAAGATTACAAGAACCGCTGCGCAGGAGGCATACAGCATATACGATACAGTCTTCTTACCAAACATATAATAGCCCGCTGCCGCGCACAGTATATTAAGAAGAAGACATACAACATTGATGGTCCCCCTTATGACAAAGGAGGTTTCCTGGCACCGCACCAGCCATATCACCATGGATATCAGCCCGATTCCGATTATCGGGACCATCATGATCATTGAGATGGAATACAGGAACCGTATCCTCTGAAAATCCGCCGTAACAAGAATCCATAGGACGCCCATGCCGATTACCAGGACATCCGCCGCGTAACGTGCACTCACCGGCAATGCAGGGAGGCCGCCTCTGTATTCAGCGGTTGCGTAAAATGCAGCCGTCATAATCAGGAAAAAGGCTGCTGCCATACACTTTTTTACAATTTCACTTTTCCTTATATCCAAAGAATCACCTGATCCGATTATATGCTTTCCAAAAACATCCCAACAGAAAAAAGGACGGTATGTTATAGGTCAGGAATAGTATGACTGCGTATCCCCTGCTCTTTTTCAAGACCCGTTTATAGCTGTCCTTACCCAGATACCGGGCATAGGCCGTGTGCCTTATCAGCTGTTCCCACCGCGCTTTCTTCTGTTTCCTGTCCGCGGCCCAATTGGGGTTCAGGTAATACAGGCGGAGGATTTCACAGTAATTCCTTGCAGCCTTAAATTCAAAGGCCCTGGCCCAGTCCTCTGATTTTCCCTGGATATACTGATATAACACTTTGTTAAACTCTAATATATATTCCTGGATGGCAGGGTTGTACCGGTTGCAGATGGACTGGGGGTTCTTCCGGTAATGATAAACCACCTGGTCCATGACGCCCAGGCTGGAAGCGGCATCCAGGAAATAAAGATTAAACATGGTATCCTGCATCCTGCGAAGCTGGGGCAGGAAACGCAGATGGTTTTTTTTAAGGAACTCCACCTTGAAAAATTGGGTGCAGACCGATCCGAAACAGCATGGCAGGCTGTTATAAGAACGGTCCAGCAGCCCCAGGCCAATCCTCTCCTTATCCATGATGTCCAGTGCCTGCCAGCCGGACCACCCGTATCGGTATGGTATGGAGGCATTGGGCAGGTCCTCCTGATAAGCCACGTACAGGATATCAGGACTGTATTTCCCCAGTATGGCTGCCGCACTTGAAAGTGCATTTAATTCAATCCAGTCATCCGGGTCAATAAAATATAACCAGTCGCCCCCTGCCCTGCGTATGCCCTCGTTTCTTGCCTCGGATACTCCCCGGTTCTCCTGATGGACGACCGTGATCCGCGGATCCTTTTGTTGGTACCAGTCGCATATCCTGCCGATATCCGCTGCCGAACCGTCATCAACCAGGATTACTTCATAATCACCTTCATAATCCTGGTTCAGGATGGAATCCATACACTTATGAAAATATGCAGGTTCCGTGTTAAACACAGGAACGATAAGAGAAAATTCCATTTTATTTACCTTTCGCATTGACATATTTCAGAATCATCCTGCCGGCCAGGTTCCTGCAATAGCCAAATTCCTCTGTTTTATAAAAAAGGGCTGTGTTCAATGACACCGATACAGTCCCCGCCACCATGAAATACACGCACAGCCTGCCATAAGGGGAGACAGGTATCACCATATGGCAAAGGAACCTGCTGATCAGCAGTCCTGCCAGGGCAGCCGCAGATGTTTTCATCAGAAGCCGTTGATAATAGGTCCGGTCCAAATGCAGGAATTCCCGGTAAAGCAGCCTGGTTTTTAATATAATCTGGATGATTAAGGTACACGTGGTTCCAAGCATGATCCCAAGTATCCCCCACTTAAGTCCCAGCCCAATGGAGACAACCAGGTTTATGCTGCTGCCCAGAATCGATATGTTCTTATCCTTGGCAAACAATCCCGATACCATCATCATCCGCCACAGTGGTTCTCTGACCACAAAATAAAAGAAGTTCACAACAAAGGAGAGCTTAAGGATATCGTCCATGAGATACTCCCGGCCAAACAGGATTTCTACAAAGGGGTCCGACATGCACAGGATACAGGCGGAACAGAATGACGTTACCAGGTAAAGGACAAATGTCATCCTGCAGAGCACCTGATGGCACCGCTCCCTGCTTTCCGATACAGCCAGGTTTCCTATGCTTCCTGCCGCTGCATCGGGAATCAGGAGCAATATCCTGCGTACATTTGAAATAATCAGCGAATAATTGGAATACAGGCCAACCTGCAAGGTCCCCACCAGGACAGATATCAGTATGTTATCCGTGGAATTGGTGATTTTCCCGGACAAGGTACCAATAAAAAGGTGTTTCATATTGGCAAATATCCGGTTCCGTTCTTCCGTGGGAAGCCTGTCCTTTTTTTTCAAAAAGGGATACTGCCTGTCCGCAATATGGGCAACCGCCGCATTATTGGCCAGGGTGACGCCTACGTCTGACAGCAGGTATGCAATAAAATTGTGGGTCAGCATCAAAACCGCCAGATTCGAAGCCACTGTAATGACCCGGAACAAGGTATTGGCAGCTGAAATCAGATACATTTTCTGATCCGCATCCAGCAGGGTGCGTTTATAGGAAAAAAAATAAGAGCTGACTGTCTTAAGCAAAAATATCACATACACCAACCTGAGATATCCAATGTCAAACTCCGCGTCCTTAATCAGGCATGATACAAAGGGCAAGAAACATAACCCGGCCCCCAGGATGAATCCGGCTATGAGCCGGTACGCACTTTTATAAAACCACATCAGCTGGGTCAGCTTCTGTTCATCCTGTTCAGACAAGGGTTTATAGAGATTATACGTTATGGCAGAACCTACCCCCAGCTCCGCAAGGGATAAGACAGAAATCACTTCTGTAAACAGACCATTCAGGCTGACCGCTGAAAGTCCCAGGATTCGGACCAGGGCAGTTCTGGTAACTATGCTCAAAAGGACGGTCAGGATTACATTTACCTCGCCGTAAACTATGTTACGGATACTTTTTTCTGTTCTCATATGGACACCGGACATACATTCCTATTTTAATTTTTTCCTGCTTTGTTTTTTTTCCGCCGCCTGTTCATAGACACGCAGATGCTCAGCCGCAGCATAATCCCAGCTGTACTTCTCCCTTATAAATGCAATCTGCCCTTCCCGGTCATGAAGGCGTCCGTCTTCGCCCAGTATCCGTTCAAGGCATGACTGCAGCATGGCAATATTCCCTTTTGGGAAGCTCGCGGCGTATCCCCCTGAAACATCAACGTTTTCCTCAATGTCACTGACCAGGCATCGGACGCCGCAGCTCATGGCCTCCAGAAGGCTGATGGACATGCCCTCGATGTCGCTGGGCAGCACGTACACGCAGCAATTAGACATCAGCTCCTCCAGCACCCGCCCCTGGACAAAGTCGGTAAACAGGATTCTCGGGTCATCCTCAGCCATACCGCGTATCTGCTCTACATATTCATTGTTCCTGGTCAGCCCGCCTGCGATTACCAGCCGCTTATCCGTGTCCATTTTCTTATATGCGCCAATCAGATAATGGAGGCCTTTTTCCGGCACCAGCCTGGACAGGAAAAGGATATAGCTGTTCTTTGACAGGTTCCATCTGCGGCCGATTTCCTCCGGCTCCCGGCAGGGTATCAGGCTCACGCCGTTGGGGATATAGATGGTCTCCCGGCCATATGTCTGTGTGAAATACTGTTGGTTCCCATTTGACAATACAATCAGGGCATCGGAATAGCGCGCCGCGTTCCGCTCTCCCCACAGGAGGTAGCGGGATGCAAACCGCCCCCATTTGGCCCGCTGCCAATCCAGTCCATGTATGGTTGATACCACCGGGATTCCAAACAGCCTGGGCAGGAATGTCATGGCGCAGGGTCCCTCTGCATGGAAGTGCATCACATCATACCCGCCCGCTAAGGCCCGCAGCACGGCAAGTACGGAATAGATGAATGCATTCAGGGAGGGGGTTGCCAAAGTCGGTATCCTTATGAGCCGTATTCCTTTATATTCCCGCGGCAGGCGGACCGCCCCGGCGCCAAAATCCTGCCACCGGTTATAGCAGTCAACCTGATGTCCCATGGCTGTCAGGCGGATTGCCAGCTCCTCCACGGCAATCTCAATCCCGCCTTCCCTGGATGGTACCCGTTTGTGCCCAATCATTGCAATCTTCATGCTGTCCCCGCTCCCCTTTATCTTGTGCAGTATCCCACGCCTTACCTTATGCTGCCGGGATACTTAGTCACATTGGAATAAATCTCTTGTATATATCTTGTCCTTTACATCCTCCAGCTGCCGGTCATACCGGTTGGCCACTATCACATCCGATATCTGTTTGAATTCCTCCAGGTCACGGACAATCCTGATTCCTAAAAATGAATCGGCTTTTACTGCCGGTTCATAGATGACCATCTTAACGCCTCTCTTTTCCAGCCTTCTCATGATTCCAAGAATGGAGGAATGCCGGAAGTTATCTGAATCCGCTTTCATGGTCAGGCGGTAAATCCCCGCCACCTCAGGGGATTTTTTCATTATCTGCCCTGCAATGAAATCCTTCCTGGTCTGATTGGCCCGGACAATGGCGGTCATGATGCTGTTCGGTACATCACCGTAATTGGCCAGCAGCTGCTGTGTGTCTTTTGGCAGGCAGTATCCGCCGTATCCAAAGGAAGGGTTATTGTAGTGGTTACCGATTCTCGGATCCAGACATACCCCGTTTATGATGCTTTCCGTATTTAATCCGTACGCCTCCGCATAGGTATCCAGCTCATTAAAAAAGGCCACCCTCATGGCCAGGTATGTATTAGAGAACAGTTTAACGGCCTCGGCCTCGGTTGAATCCATGTAGAGGACCGGCGTCTCGGCCTTTAAGGAAGCGTCTTTTAACAGGCCTGCAAATGCGCGGGCCTTCTCCATCTGGGCAGGGTCCCCCATATCCAGCCCCAGGATGATCCTTGAGGGATACAGGTTATCATAAAGCGCCCGGCCCTCCCTCAGGAACTCCGGGGAAAACAAAATAAATCCGTTCCGGTGCAGGGACCGTATTTTCTTTGTAAACCCCAAAGGGAGGGTGGATTTTATAACAATACAGGCATCGGGCTGAATCCGCAGGGCCGCTTCAATGGTATCCAGCACAGATGACGTATCAAAATAATCCTTCTCCCTATCATAATCAGTGGGGGTTGCGATAATGACAAAATCCGCATCCTGATATGCCGTCCTGGCGTCTGTGGTGGCAGACAGCATCAGATTTTCCCCACTCAGACAGGATTCCAGTTCCTGGTCTGCAACCGGGGATTGTCCGCTGTTTATCAGCTTCACCTTTTCGGGCAGTACATCCAGCATACATACCGTATTTTTCCGTGCAAGCAGTACTGCGTTGGACAGTCCAACATATCCCATGCCAGCCACTGCTATCTTTATCTGTTTTTCCATCATTCCACCTCTTTTACAACATTTACATGGAACCATGATGTATCGTTACAATCTCCAGTACCGGAAACCGGTCTTTTCAGCCTCTGCCTTGTCTAAGATGCTTTTTACATCAATAAGGACCTTTTCCTTTTGCCCTGCGGGCTTGAACATGCGGTCAAAATCCTGCAGTGTAAGCCTCCTGAAATCCTCATGGGCCACGGCAAGGATTACACAGTCCGCGTCATAGGTTGAAGCATACGGAAGCATGGATATCCCATATTCATTCATTACCTCCTGCGGATTGGCCAGCGGATCTGCCACCAGGGAATCAATTCCATATTCTTTCAGTCTCTTGATAATGTCATTTACCTTACTGTTCCTGATGTCCGGACAATTTTCCTTAAATGTCATTCCTAGAATCACAACACGGGCTTCCTTCACTGTTTTGCCTGCAAGTATCATCTGTTTGATGGCTGCATCCGCCACAAAGGAGCCCATGGCGTCATTGACCTTTCTTCCCGAAAGTATAATCTGACTATGATATCCCAGCTTTTCTGCCTGATAGGTAAAATAATAGGGGTCGACACCAATACAGTGTCCCCCCACCAGCCCCGGACGGAATTTCAGGGCATTCCACTTCGTATCCATACCTTCTGCCACTTCCACGGTATCGATTCCCATTTTATCAAATACCATTGCCAGCTCATTCATAAATGCAATGTTGATGTCCCTCTGGCTGTTTTCAGCCACCTTAATCGCTTCAGCCGCCTTGATGGATGATACCCTGTGCGTCCCTGCGCGGATTACAATATCGTATACCCTGGCAATCAGGTCCAGGGCATCATCATCCATTCCCGAAACAATTTTTGTTATATTTTCCAGACGGTGAAAGCGGTCCCCAGGATTGATACGTTCCGGTGAATATCCCACTTTAAAACCGCTGCCCGCTGTGAGGCCGGATTCCCGCTCCAGGATGGGGATGCAGACATCCTCAGTCACGCCCGGATACACCGTGGATTCAAATACAACAATGGAACCCTCTTTCAAATTACGCCCCACAACCATGCTGGCATTGATAACAGGGGACAGATCCGGCGTATGGTCCTGATTGACCGGGGTCGGGACAGCAATAATATGAAAGCAGGCATCCTTAAGCCTGCCCTCGTCATATGTAAAATCAATGCCTGCATGGCTTATGACAGCATCCCCAACTTCCCGGGTCGGGTCCGCTCCGGCCCGATATAAGCCGATTTTTTCCCGGTTCACATCAAAGCCGATTACTTTCACACCCTTTTCAGCAAACGCCGCCGCAATCGGCAGTCCCACGTATCCCAGTCCAACAATGGAAATTGCCTCGGCGCCCTGTTGGATTTTATGGTATAATGTTCCCTCCATACATCCTCCTCTTCTTGTTGCTTCCTATCTGGCACACATGTTTTCCGCTTATTCAACAAGTGATAAAAATTCTTCCATCTGTGCGTTTTCCGGCCATATCAATAGGAGACCGTTGCCTCGGGCGCCAGTATCTCAGCCACTTCATCGGAACCATAGGTGAGGATCTTCCCGCCTGAGCCAAGAACCCATTTCTGGTCATTCCCGTCTGTTACCTTGGTGTTCTTCATGATTTTCCCGCTGGAATTAACCAGCCGTTTTCCTTCTCCCGGTATGTCAAATACCTCATATCTGGCTGATGGATCCGCTTTCTGGAGCCTTCCCTTATAGTAAAACGCCCCATCCTTGATGCCGGTAATCCCTTTTCCCTTAAGGTCAAAATAATACTGGGAACGGGTGGCTCCTATGCCGTCATTCAGCATGGTCTTGCCGGTGATGCATTTCCTGTTCCCGTCCGGGCCTCCGCAATAATAGAAATCCCCGTTCACCTCTATGAGGCCGTACTGCGAAACCCCATACATGTCAAAAACATAATAGCTGTCGCGGATTTTCTCAACCGCATAGCTGTTTTCATTACCGCATTTCGGTTTTCCTGATTGGTCGAAATAGTACCATTCCTTTTGCCCGGAACTGTTAAGGTCCGCGGGACCGTCTATTTTCAGCCATGTCCCTTCTGCCCGTTCCCCCTGGATGAATGTCTTATCCTGTTCGGATTCCGGCTGGTAAAAATAGCGGTAGCCTTTTATCTCTGGCGTTGTTGAGGTGAGTTTTACCCAGCCCTGATGCATGATTCCCTTTTCATCAAAGCAGTAGGTTACCCCATCCACCTTAACTTCCTTTTTCCCGCTGGAAGAGCGCTTCTTATTTCCAGAAGATTTACTAAAATAAAAATAAGCGTACTGGCCATGGTCCTGTACATAATCCGCCACATCCGAATTATCCATCCAGCCTTCCGGGATTTCCAGCCACTGCCAGCCAGTTACCCTGGCGCCGTCTTCCCCACAGTAATAATAGGAATACTCGTCATCGTCATCATCCGCGGTCTCTGTGAGCCAGCCTGTCCGCATGACGCCTGAAGTATTAAAACAATAATGCTGTCCGTCAATTTTAAACCAGCCGTCCATGCGCACATATCCGTCTTTGCCGGCATAGTACCAGTTATTGTAATCTGAATTCCTGGAATCCAGACCGCTGATGACAAACCATTGATCCTGATATAAATACCCCTCATCCCCAATATAACGTTTCTTGCCGCTTTCCTCGGTCAGCCACCGTTTCCGGTAATTCAGGCCATTGGCGTCAAAATAATATCGTTTTCCCTCCAACTCCCTAAAACCGCCTTTGAATACGGCGCCGGATTCAGATGCATAATACCAGTTTTCTGTTATGACGCCGGTGCCGCTGTTGGTGGATTCAAGCTTAAACCAGCCGTCGTCCTGCAGGATTCCGTTTCCATCCAGGTAATACCTGTCCCCATTCCCGTCTTTGTACCAGCGTTTCCGGTAATTCAGGCCGTTGACGTCAAAATAATACCAGTTCCCATCCATCTCCCTCCATCCGTTGCGCCATAACACCCCATTGGAATCAGCGTGATACCAGTTGGTATACTCCTGTCCATTGCTGCCAGTGCCTGAAATGGAAAACCAGCCGCTCTGTCTGGCCCCATTCCCATCCACATAATAGCGGTCATCACCCAGATTGAACCATCTGCTGCGGTAAGATGTGCCATACGTATCAAAATAGCAGGTCATCCCCTCCAGATCATGCCACCCATCCCTTAAGACGGAACCGTCCTCCGTGACATAATACCAGTTAGTATAGGGCTGTCCCTTGCTGTTCACATTGTCAATGGAAAACCAGCCAGGCTCCTTCCTGGCGCCTTCCTCATCCACGTAATACCGCTTATCCTCCAGATTAAAGAACATCTTTCTGGGGGAATTGCCCCACTCATAAAAATAATAATATTTTCCTCCCAGTTCATACCAGCCATTCCTCAGTATCTTTCCGTCCGCCCCTGCGTAATACCAGTTGGTTACCGGCTTTGAGGAAGGCAATGCGGGATTGGAGGTGGTGCTGAACCATTGGTTCTCATACCTTGTACCATCCTCTTTTAAGCGGTACCGTCCATCGCCTGAATCCACCCAGCTGTTCTTAACAATCTGTCCATTTCCCCCTACATAACGCAGGGTTCCGTCCACCCATGGAATCCACTGATTCACCAGTTTCCTGTCATTTTCCTTATAAATCCATTCCTGGGCAGCATCCTGCTGCCACCCGTCCATGGCAAATGCGGATATGGATGGGATTGTCATGAATGCGGCAGTGCAGATGATGATAGGCACGATTTTTTTTCTCTTCATAATGTAATTACTCCTTAATGAAAACTACTCCACGCAGGGCGGAACTGGATTATCGGATACATCCTGGCATAAATCAGTCTGAGGATTGGTCGGGGGATATTTCTTAATATGTGTATCATAGACCACGTTTAAATACGGGATTGCCTCAGATGCCCATGGATATTCCGGCATATATTTTCCCGTATAGGCAGTAATGTACGTCCTGTTTTCTTTCATGAATTCATAGTAATCACAGGTGAACAAACCTGTGTTGACCGAGTATACTCCAGGCCTGTGGATCAGCATTCCTTCACATCCATGCTCCCTTAAAATCTGGCGCAGCCTGTACCCAATGACCCTTATATTATTTTTTGCCGTTCTTTCCGGCGTATCGCTGTATAAGATATACGCTATCTCAGAAAGCGGTACGCTGCCTCCTCTTTTACTCACCAGGAGGGCCAATAGTTCCTTTGACTTTTTGCTGGAAAAATAGACTACCTGATTGTCAACAAACAGGTCAAAACCGCTAAAAGTCTGTATGAAAATACGACTGTCTGCAGACATGATCGTCTTCCCTCCTTTCTTGTATCAAGTCTTCCGTTACCCGCTACTCCACGGTTACTGATTTAGCCAGGTTCCTGGGCGTATCCTCGTCCAGTCCCTTGGATGTAATGACCCCTATAATCCGCTCAACAAATTCCTGGCATATGGCAGTATCCGCTGCCTCCACCATCACCCGTATGACAGGCTCTGTCCCGCTTTCCCTCACAAGGACGCGGCCATCTTTCCCCAGAGCTGCTTCCACCTGATTAATTACATCCTGTACATCCTTGTCCTCCCTTGCTGCTTTCTTATCCTTTACCCGGATGTTTTTGAGGACCTGCGGATAGATATGCACCGGCTCTGCCAGTTTACTGAGAGGCTGCTTTTTCTCCAGAATAACCTCCATCATCTTAATGGCGGTGAGGATTCCGTCTCCTGTGGTTGCATATTTACGGAAGATGATATGACCGGATTGTTCGCCGCCGATACGGTAGCCGTTAGAAGCCATGTTCTCGTATACGTACTTATCCCCCACTGCTGTTTTCTCATATTCAATTCCGGCCTCGTCCAGGGCTTTGTACAGACCGAAGTTGGACATGATTGTAGTGACAATCTTATTGCCCTGGAGCTTTCCCCGTTCCTTCATATAGCGGCCATAAATATAGAGGATAAGGTCCCCGTCTACTAAATTCCCCTTTTCATCCACGCACAGGCAACGGTCGGCGTCCCCATCAAATGCAAACCCCACATCCAGTTTTTTTTCCTTAACAAACCGTATAAGTCCGTCCATGTGGGTGGAGCCGCAATCTGTATTGATATTCAGGCCATCCGGATTATTATTAATTACATAGGTGGTGGCTCCAAGGGCGTCAAATACGCTTTTGGCAATCATCCAGGCGCTTCCATTGGCGCAGTCCAGGCCTACCCTCATATTTTTATAGGAACGGGTTGCCAGGGAAATAAGGTAGCCCGTATAACGGTTCCTGCCTGCTGCATGGTCCACGGTACACCCAATCTGTTCCCTGACTGCAAGGGGGATTTCACCTGAGATGCCATCGATGTAGGCTTCTATCTTCAGAATGGTATCCTCGTCCATTTTTTCTCCCTGGGCATTGATTAGTTTGATGCCATTGTCATAGTAGGGATTATGGCTGGCTGATATCATGACGCCGCAGTCAAAGCCTTCGGTGCGGGCCACATAGGAAACGCTTGGGGTGGTGGTCACATGGAGAAGATAGGCGTCTGCGCCGGATGCCGTAAGCCCGGCGGCCAGGGAATATTCAAACATGTATGAAGAACGCCGGGTGTCTTTTCCAATGACAACCCGGCATTTCCCGTCTTTTTTATTTCTGCTGTAGTACCAGCCTAGGAACCGGCCGATTTTATACGCGTGCTCTACTGTTAGTGTCTTGTTGGCTTCGCCGCGGAAGCCGTCGGTGCCGAAGTATTTTGACATGTAATTTTCTCCTTTGTTTCATTTAATGGATGTGCCATCTCATTATTCCCATTACCATACATCCAATCATACAGCCTACTCCATTGTGAATCATATCATCCCATTCAAATAAACCTCTGCAAAATACTAACTGACATGTTTCAATCACTGCAGATGTGGCAATTCCAATTAACAGCGCTTCCCACCATCTTACCTTGTGATTTAACATAATCGGTAGCAGCAACCCCATAGGTATCAATAGGATACAATTTAATAAATTTTCTTTCAGCAGTCCACTGTCTCCATTCAGAACCCTTTTCCACGACCAGAACAGCTCCAGCTTATACTGTCGTTCGCCTGGTATCCGGGTAAATACAGTGGAACCAAATACGACTCCCAGAAATAAAAAAAGAAGCAAGCCAGCTACAGCCTGTGATAGCACAATACGTTTTTTCAATAACAGGTTACAGACGTATATCACGATTATAATGAAAGAAATCAAAAAAAAGATTAGTTCATGAATTGTCCATGTCCTATTGTGTTTAATGATGATTTGATATAAATCCAAATAATTCTTCCTCTTTTCCTTTAAGACACTTAAATGCATTCCTGTTTCCTACTCTTAAACTGCCGATACAGCCTATTTCCCATCATCTCCTATACATCTGCACATTGCCTCTGAAATTTCCGCTTCCATCCTCATAGCTTCCGCCCGGCTATCTGCGTTTACGGAAATATACACTTTTAGCTTTGGTTCAGTTCCGCTTGGCCGTATTATAACTGAACAATTTCCATCCAACAGAAACTTCAGTACATCCGATGCCGGCAGGTCATCAAGCCCTTTCAAGTAGTCACATTCTTCCTCGACTTTACTGAACCCAATATGAGTGATGCCGCTGCGGAACCCTGCCATAATACTCCGCATCCTTTCAAATCCGATACTCCCCTCAAACTCATAACTATGAAGTGTATTCAAGCAGTAGCCATACTCTGAATAGATTGCATTTAGTCTATCCAAAAGACCGACACCCCGGGATTTATAATAAGCAAACATCTCACAAATTAAAAATGCTCCCCCCACAGCATCCTTATCACGTACATATTCCCCAGATAAATAGCCATAACTCTCCTCAAATCCAAAAATAAAGGAACTTTCTTTTCCCCTGTTTTCTAATTTTCCAATCTGTTCGCCAATAAATTTGAAACCTGTCAAGACATTGATTGTCCTTACACCGTATTTTTTTGCAATGCGTTCCGCCATATCAATGGTAACAATCGTTTTCACCATGACAGGATTATCCGGCATGGCGTGATGCTTTAAGCGTTGGCTGCAGATAAAATCCAAAAGCAGTATACCAGTCTCATTTCCAGAAAGTAAAATCATTTCACCACCAGCATCCTTAACAGCAATTCCAACACGGTCACAATCCGGGTCAGTTGCCAATAGCAGCTCAGCGCCACATCGGGAAGCGTATTCCATTCCCAATGACATTGCCTCCCTGATTTCAGGATTCGGATAAGGACACGTAGGGAAATGGCCATCTGGCTGTTCCTGCTCGCTAACTACACAAATATTGGAATACCCACTTTCTTTCAGGATACGCAGGACAGGTTTCAAACCAGTGCCATTTAAAGGAGAATATACAATTGAAACACTTTTATCCACTTCATCCCCAAATAGTACTGACTGTTTTTTTACTGCCTCAATAAAATCTATATAGACTTCCTCACCAATCCAAGAAATCAGCCCTGCATCCATGCCTCTAATAAAATCTATTACCTTAACGTCATTAAAAATATCCAGCTTCTGGATTTCCGCAAAGATATCCTCTGCAGCTTTTGTCGTAATCTGACATCCATCAGCGCCATATACCTTATAGCCATTATATTTGGACGGATTGTGAGAGGCAGTGACCATAATTCCTGCAGCACATCCCAGCCTGCGCACAGCATAGGAAAGACACGGTGTAGGCATCAATTCATTATAAATTGATACGTGAATTCCATTTGCTGAAAAAACCTCTGCGGCTTTTTTTGAAAAAACATCTGATTTAATGCGGCTGTCATACGAAATTGCAATCCTCCATTTCTCCGGTGCAAAGTTTTTCTTTACATAGTCAGCAATTCCCTGTGAGGCTTTTGCAACGGTATATGTATTCATCCGGTTTGTTCCTGCACCAATCACTCCCCGCAATCCCCCTGTGCCAAATTCCAGGTCACAATAAAAAGCATCCTCTATTTGGGCTGGGGTATGGGCCATATTCCTTAATTCCTGAACCAAATCCTTATCTAATGTGACATTTTCACACCACCTTTGGTATTGTTCCGTGATTCTTTCTATTTCCATGTACCATTCCCTCACTTCATGCCAACTCTTCCAATTTAAATTTCTGCTTGTCGTGTACACTAATCTCCATACCCAGCTGAACCTCAATCACTTTTACTTCTGTTCTAGCAATGATTGTGTGACGGCAGCCTGCCTGCATCGAGACCACATCCCCAGCCTTGACCGTCCATTCCTTTCCATCCACAATCACACTCCCCTCTCCGGAGATAATATTCCATACCTCATCCCGTCTTGCATGGCTGTGATAGTTCATCCGATGTCCCGGATTCAATGTAACCTTGATTGTCAGACTCCCCCTCTCCACATCAAGGACCCTGTAGTTCCCCCAGGATTTCTCCGCAAACATAATCTGTTGGCTGATTTGGTCTACAAAAGGCTTGATATAACTGGACTGTTCCTTGTCAGACACCAGGATGCCCTCTGGAGAGGCAGATACCACTATGTCTTTAAGTCCCATGCAGACGACAGGAACATCCAGTTCATTAACAACATGGACATTCTCACAGATATCATTTAGCATTGCATTACCCACAACCGAATCCGCCATTGCCTCAGTAAGCGTATTCCAGGTACCAAGATCCTTCCACTGTCCGGCAAAACGCTGTACCTGGATTTTATTTTCTTTCTCTACTACAGCATAGTCAAAGCTGATTTTGTCCAGCGTGTCATATTTGGCAAACAAATCATCATAGTCTGTGAAGTCAATCCGTTCATGGGTCTTTTTTAATACATAACCCAACTTATATGCAAAAACACCGCCATTCCACAATGCCCCCTGTGCTATATATGCTTTTGCTGTCTCTACATCCGGTTTCTCCTTAAACATGGATACCGTACTGGTCTGGTCTCCATCCATTGGGATGATATAACCATATTTTTCACTGGGGTAAGTCGGTTCAATGCCCATCAGGACGAGATTGGCTTCCCCCTTTTGCGCCTGATCTGCCAATTGTTTCAGTGCTTCAAAATAAGAATCATCCACATAAGGGTCTACTGGACAGACAACCACTGTATCCTCTTCACTTACCCCTTGTATATCATGTAAATATGAGGTTGCCAGTGCAATAGCCGGGAAGGTATCACGGCGGCAGGGCTCTACACTGATTCCCACTCTGCTTCCCAACTGATTATGTATTGCAGACACCTGTGACCTGGATGTTGCAATTGTCACTGTAGCATTGGCATCCATTCTTTTTATCTGGCGGTAGACACGCTGTACCATAGACTCGTATCCTTCATCTTCATCCCTAAATATCTTAATAAACTGTTTTGAACGCACATCGTTAGACAGTGGCCATAGTCTCTTTCCTGAACCACCGGACAACAAGATAATATTCATCCAATCTCCCTTTCTGTTCCTAAATAAACAATACCGGTATACGGTTAGCTTTGCAGCATCTATTTTATCGTTCAGCCCTTATTGGATTATTTAAGAAGTCTTTATAAGCCAGGCGTATACCATCCTCAAGCCCGGTCTTATATCTCCAGCCAAGCGCTTCCGCCTTACTAACATCCAAAAGTTTTCTCGGGGTCCCGTTAGGCCGTGAAGTATCCCAGCAGATTTTTCCGGTGTATCCCACCACCTTTGCTACTAATTCAGTTAATTCCTTAATGGTCAGTTCTTTACCAGTGCCCGCGTTAACCGTCTCATTTCCGCTATAATTATTCATAAGGAATACACAAAGGTCTGCTAAGTCATCCACATACAGGAATTCCCGCAATGGACTCCCATCCCCCCAGCAGGTAACAAATTCCCTCCCCTCTGTTTTTGCCTCATGGAAACGGCGAATCAGTGCAGGGAGTACATGGCTATGGGTAGGATGATAGTTATCATTCGGACCGTATAAATTTGTCGGCATCACACTTATGTAATCCGTGCCATACTGTCTGTTCAGAAATTCACAATATTTAAGTCCTGAAATCTTTGCAAGAGCATATGCCTCATTTGTCTTTTCCAATTCAGAAGTCAACAGGCAGCTCTCCTTCATAGGCTGCGGAGCCATTCTGGGATAGATGCAGGACGATCCAAGAAACTCCAACTTCCTGCAGCCATTCTTCCATGCAGAATGAATCACATTCATTTCAAGAATCATATTGTCGTACATAAAATCCGCAAGAGAGCTTTCATTTGCAACAATTCCCCCAACTCTTGCCGCTGCAAGGAAAACATATTCAGGCTTTTCCTCTGCAAAGAACTTTTCTACAGCTTCCTGACGGCACAGATTGAGTTCCTGATGAGTCCGCGTAATAATATTTGTATATCCCTGGCGTTGAAGTTCCCTTACAATTGCAGAACCAACCATGCCTCTATGTCCAGCCACATATATTTTTTCATGTTTTTCCATCATAGTATGTTTCTCTCCCTACTTAACAACACCCTTTTCCAGATACTCGGCCAAATTGCAACAGATATGTTCTTCCGCCCTCTCCACAGCCACTTTCTCCATATCATGGTCAACCATAAGCTTTACAAGCTGCTCAAAGCTTGTCTTTGTGGGATTCCAGCCTAACTCCGTCCTTGCTTTTGTCGGGTCCCCCCATAGATTCACTACGTCTGTTGGTCTGTAAAAATCCGGGCTTACTTCAATAAGGATCTTTCCGCTTTCCTGATCAATTCCCTTCTCATCAAGCCCCTCACCTTCCCATCGAAGTTCTATACCAACATAATGGAATGCCAGCTGACAGAATTCCCGTACGGAATGCTGGGTTCCGGTAGCTATAACAAAATCTTCAGGTCTATTATTCTGAAGAATCAGCCACATACACTCTACATAGTCCTTGGCATAGCCCCAGTCCCTTAGACTCGATAAATTGCCAAGGTACAGCTTATCCTGCTTTCCCTGCTTGATTCTTGCAGCAGCAAGCGTAATTTTCCTTGTGACAAATGTTTCCCCACGTCTCTCACTCTCATGATTAAACAGAATGCCTGAACAGCAAAACATGTTATATGCTTCCCTATATTCTTTTGTAATCCAAAAACCATACTGCTTAGCCACTGCATAAGGAGAATATGGATGAAACGGAGTTTTCTCGTTTTGGGGAACCTCCTCGACCTTTCCATAAAGCTCAGAAGTGGATGCCTGATAAATCCTGCAGGTATCTGCTAATCCACACTGTCGTACCGCTTCAAGAATACGGGTAACGCCAATTGCATCTACCTCCCCGGAATATTCAGGAACATCAAATGAAACCTGTACATGGCTTTGTGCCGCCAGATTATACAATTCGTCTGGCCTTACCTTGTTTATGATACCAATAAGACTCATGGAATCACTCAAATCCCCATAATGGAGATGGAAATTCCCTTTCCCTTCCAAATGAGTAATCCGTTCCCTAAAATCCACACTGGAACGGCGTATCATACCATGTACGTCATATCCCTTTTCTAAAAGAAACTCCGCCAGATAGGATCCATCCTGGCCTGTTATTCCTGTAATAAGTGCTTTTTTCATAATGTTTTCCTCCATTTATTTCATCATTCAAGTAACGCTAAAAACTGCAATTAGCATAATATTGGTTTTTCACAAAACAAAAAGCCTACGGATAATTAAATCCGCAGGTTCATAATAAAATCATGATTCATTTTCACATTTAGTTCGTACTACATGGTTTCTAAATCTATATCCGCCAAATATAAAGAGAGGAATTAGTAAATAGCCGCATAAGGATAACACGTTCACCATATCATGCGATGTAAAAGAAAAGTTATATAAAATAACCTGCATGATAATAATCAGTACAACATTATAGCGGGAAGATTTCAAATTATCAAAAGCATATCTGTATACTATCCCAAGTAAAATGCTTCCAACGATAAGACCAACCAGTCCAAAATTTGTATACATGATTCCTTGATTAGAAAAAGGATATGAAGATTTATAAATATAATTATTAGACGGCGGTGAAATCTCATAACCTGCAATTGCATTAGATAAGTAATAACCCTCATCCACCGGTGGCTTACCAGACCATATCGATGCTGGTATTATTGCGCACAAAAAGTTGATTATATTAGTACCAAACCAATAATTATTCCAGTTATAATTTTGGTAGATAAATATATCCCTTCCTGCATAACTAAACCAGTAAAAAAGATTCCCTACTTCCAACACAGCATCTGATAACAATGCAGATAAACTTCCATATGCATCAAATCCTTCCTTGGTCCGTAATAATGGCATTGCAACAATAAACAAAACCACACATGCAATACCGACCATAAATTGTGGTTTCAACAGACTCCTCAATGTGAATCTTTTACACTGATAATGATAAACCATAAAAATCATCATTAATGAACGCATAACTGCTGTTCTATCTGACATAAAGGCAAATAAAAAAATATCAATTGCTAAAAAAGGGGCAATTATGAGAAGAGGATGACGGCTCTGCTTCCTTTGTGCTAAGTAACTTAATATAAAGCAGATTCCATATGTCATAAAATTTCCAAACGTAAGAAGATAGCCACTTCCGGTAACCAAATCCACTTTATGTACGATATTACTTAATATATATTGTATTCCCCCTTTTTGGACTATAAAAATCAGCCTAGTCAGAACACCTATTGAGAAAAAAACAATTCCAAATAAAAGCAAATGGCTATTATATAAACCAATCACATCCGAAGCTTTTTTATCCGGACCAATTTTTATCTTTAACCGGAATCCCAGACAAACACAAGCAACAGAGATAATTTCCATAATCATAAACAAAAAAACACCATCTTCTGTAATTACAACCGCAGTATCTACATCACCGCTAATCATAGTAGGTACATATCTGAGGAACTGCAAAATTGCAAAAAAACATAAAGGGTGAAAAAAGTCTTTGCTCTCTTTATAATTATGCCAGAAAACCATTGCTAATATCACGCCGGTCAATACACCGTATATCAATCTCATTCTTTAATTACCCTTTCCATACAATAAAAGCGAACCCCCAAATAAGGAAAATCTTACTATTGCCGCAACTAAGGTAGCATAACAAAATCCCATCAACCCATTTAAATTCAAAAAGAAGACACTCATAGATACATATAAAATTGCATATACAGACTCTATTGCAAAAATCATATTATGACTCACTAATCTCATTGATATCACTCTAAGAACTGTAGCCGCACTAAATATACATGTAGCAATAGTTACAATTGGAATAAATTCTTTTGCTAAAGAAAAATATTGAGGATATAATACCTGGATGACAATAGGTGATAAAAATATGGCAACAAAAGCAAAACCACCGCAAAAAATCAAATCAGCAATGATAATCCCTAATTTCATTTTTTGTGTGAATACTTTAATTTTAGCTGCATATGATAGGATAACCATATTCATTGGTGCAATTAACATACTTAAGAACTTTCCCATTAAAGTGGATACATGATAGGTAGATACAGCTGCCCCTCCTAAAATCGGATACAAATAAATTCGATCAAAATATGTCATCCCACTTCCCAATACATATGAAATCATAAATGAGCCTGTCTTATTAGTCAAAGGCATAAACTCTGCAGTTACCTTTTTTTGTTCTTTTAATAAACTTGTCTTTTTACATGCATGTAAACAAGCCAAACCAGCTGGAATAATATATGCAATCTGCCACACAGCCCAAACTTGAAACAAAGCTATCCCAATCAGATACCCAACACACATAATCATATTATTAATCATCAATTTATTATAATGATTCTCAATTCGAAATCCCGCAATATAATAAGAACGAAAAGATAACAGAATATAATATATTAACAACAGTATGGTTTCCTGTATTGAGGCGGAATATAGCAGAATACTTACTAATCCGACAACAAACGAAGAAAGAAATACCATTATGTATAATAGTGATTTGAAATTTCCGATGGCATCTTTTCTTAAATACTCATCGTTAAGTAAAATTCTGACGTTTGCCAGATTTCCACATGTCATTTCTGCAAAGATACTTACGACACTCGTCAAAGAAAGAAGAAGTCCATAATTATCCTCTGACATATCTCTCGCTAATATTGGTAACAACAGGAATTGCAATAACACAATTGGAAGGCCATATGAAATTATGTTTACTAATAAATCGACAGCTATCTTCCTATACTTTTTCATTTATTGTTTAACCTCTATATCCAACTAAACTCATCTCTTCTTTTTCCTTATACCAATCAAATCTAACACCCTAATAACAGTGCAAGTCATTAATTGAATAACAGAGTCACAGTTGTATCTCTCTTCCATCCACTGCCTGCCCGGGAATATCACTTGCATCATATCACTCTTGTTATCATATAACGCGGTCTGAAAAAGTAAAAACTTCATTTTAGAAAACTTTTTACCATGTGGATGTGGAAGTTCTGCTTCAGAAAGAAGTTTCATCAGCTTTTTCATATTTTTAGGCCTCAATTCATCTAACACCCATTGTGGTATCTGCGTATGCAGAATAACTGACGGTATATACAAAGAGAGGTATGTAGATGTGCATACATGCGCCTCCATAACCTTTTTCAAAAATAACTCCCAATCAATATCTGTATGTGCAACGATACGGTCCACATCCATATGCAGCCGCATGCCCGGCGCACGGACATAGGAATGTTTTGCCGTATGAATGCATACCTGCAGCAGATTATCCTCTGGAGAAAGAACACGCACCTGTGTATCGCCTACTGTGTGGGAGCGTCCAATAAAACCATCCGTATCCGGCTCTAAGTCAGGACGGATCCAACGGCCTGCAACCGCTCTCCATGCTAATTCAAACCATATCTTTTCACCAGTAGGCATTGTAATGAAATACTCCGTAGAACCATCCCTGTACGCTTCTTCCAATTTCTCTGCTTCATACTCACTTCTAAATTTAAAGGTAAAACCATTTTCTATTAATAGCTTATGCGCTTGATAAAAATCAGTTTTTTTTATTAATGAATCAATATCCTCCATTGGGCACTTAATAGTTTCTGGAATCATATCCATCATAATCCCGCCATTTTTCAGGATAACCATTGGTATTCCGTGATCCGACATAAGCTGACAAACCTGGATTGCTGTCTTTTTCAAAAAATCCAGCCGCCTTTTTTTCTAGAAGAAAAGCTTTTTCCCACTCATCAGGAATAGGCAACCCCATAGATTTTGCATATGCACCAGCCACACCATGCAGCTCATGTTCGCGGCAAACCACAAACAGCTTCTTTTGATTCACTTTTCTATATCGTTCTTTTATATCCTGATTTTCCTCTTCAGAGTGTTTTTCTCTTGACATGTCGAGCATGAGCCGATAAATATCATCGTCCAAAAAATTGAACAGCTTTTCCACTTAGTTTTATATCCTTTCTGCTTCATGGCCTATCCTGTACCACGTAATAAACATGCCACATGCTTCAGCCAATTCTTTAGATAACTGTCTCCATGATACTTCCTGTTTATCCACAAACGATTTGGAAACAGCATTTTGTAAATTGTTTTTACAACGCATTCATCATTAGAAAATGACTCTATAAAAATTTTGTGAATTATTGTAAAGTCTGCATATAAAGTATTTGCTTCCCACTTTTTATTAATAAAATCAACAAGCCGTTTTGCACGCCGATCCGTTCCAATTATGGATGAATAGAATTCTTCTGGAACAACCGCATGTACCCGTTCACACGCAAAATATGCACTGGCGGCCACCCTGTTCAAATAACCATCTGCTTCTGCGTAGCGGTATACTTGATTCCAATTTATATTTTGTTTGCCTAAAAGACATATATCATAATACAGACGTAATCCTGGCTTCGCAGCATAATAGTGTACTGAGGAATGTACAAGACACATATACATTAACTCATCTGCGCCGATACCCCCCCCCCCC
>NZ_QVEX01000001.1:422810-435813 GCF_003434055.1 Enterocloster aldenensis
CCCCCCCCCCCCAACACTCCCCATCCCCCCATAATACCAAGCCCAACCTCAATACCATCAATAACCCAATCAGCAATTTCTGCGTTTACTCCCAGATTATTTTGTTCTAACTTCGTTTCCATAGGACAGTTCTCCCTCGCCTGCCATGTCCACATCATATTGAAACCGATTTCAACGCCAGGCTTCCTATAAAAATCCCCACAAATTTCCGATCTGCTTTCAGCAAAATACCCCAGTCCCTGCATTATTATGTTGACCCGTTCATATTCCCTGCTTTGTACGTAAATATCAATATCACCAGAAGCAAACATAGCTAAGTCTGCCCCAGTCAATATTAATGAAGCAAAATTTTCAATGGGATATGCACAAATCCCATTTTGACCCAGACATTCCAGTATTGCTATAAGTTCCGCTTTTGCATTACTATTTCTTAACCGGTATTCTTTTAGTACATCATTCCAATAGGTTGAATCAATTCCCGCATCCAATAACATTTTTGCAATAAAAGGCATCATTTTATTTTTCTTTGCGTTATCAATTAACTGATTTCTTATCTCTAAGTACCTTTCCCGGATTTCATTAACTACTCCATCCTCTGGTTGTACCTGATTAAGCGACTGACACATAATTCTATTCACAAGACAATCCATACTTCTTACCTCTCATATGCATTTCTAAACAGGCCAGGTATTCATCAAATTTGTCAGATCCAAAATCACCTGGCAAAGTTTCCAGTTCACGAAGCTGGAATATCAGGTCTTCCAAAAGAACACAGGCTTCTTTCTCTTTTGGTCTTTCAATCTTACAGTAACTCCCAATTCCATCTGGCCTAAGTCCTTCCATCAGAACAGCTTTATCATACCAGATACTTCGTTCTCCCCAGGATTCCCAGTCTATAATGAAAATCTTTTCCGTCTTATTCTCAACCCAAATATTTCCTGCCTGTAAATCCCCGTGGGAAAAAAGCAGAATAATTTCGTCTGCCCTCTTTACCACTGATGCCAACTTACTTGCAATACATCTCACTGTCTCTTGTCTTCTCACCTTAACACTTATCTGTTTACATACCAAGGCATATAACTCTTCTGCATATTTTGAACCGCTGACTATACGCCTTCTATCCTTTGCATACTCATAAAGTATATTATAAGCCCGATTGACATATATATCATAATCATCAGAGATACGGGCCAGGGGCCTTCCATCTATAATTTTCTCCATATAACGGTTAGAGGTAAATGAAATCAGCTGTGGGACAAAATCTGGTAATCCATTTTGGGTCCGAAAAAAGATTTCTCTTTTTAAATCGTCTTGTGGAAATCCATATTTGGGTATAACCTCTACTGTATTTTTTGAAAAGTTGAAAATCCTGTATTTTCTATTACACGGATATATTAATGTATTATCGTCAATCGCAGCATGTACTGTTATCTTCTTTGAGCTCATACATCCGTAGCTGCTTAAACACAGGATCACATATGCCCCCGTCAGAATTCTTTTCAAAGCATTATTACGGACGCTATACTCACACAAAAGATATTCCAACACCTTCCTGCTTGGCTTAGCAGTAACAATTGCATTTAACTGGGGATATATATATAACCTTGTATTCTGTGTTTCTTCAGCGTAATACCTGTCCAGCGTTTCCTCGTTTATTCTATAGAAATCTTCTCTTAAAAGCATCTGACTGATTTTCATATACAAGCCTTTCTGATGTCATCGAAGACTTTATCAATCGTATTTGTTGCCTCAATACGCCACTGCCACACATTTCTCCTGGCTAAAAAATCGTACATTTCGATTCGTTTCCGCCTCACATCAATGGGCTCGGGAAATGGTTCATCCTTCAAACCACTTCTGCGCATAGATTCCTCTGCTGGTATAAACATAACAATTGACGGATTTGGTTTCAGCATGGTTTTCAATGTTAGTCTCCACCAAAAGCCATGCTCAAAATCATACTCTGTGTATTTCAATTTAAAATCAATATATGTATCCCAAATATAACGATCACAGATTACTGTTGTTCCAAAAATCTCTTTTAATCGCAAAACCAGGGTATAATACAACCACAAATCCATCAATGATGCAATAAAAAGTAGCCTCCTCTTTATCGGGCTACCATTTACCTCCTCGGAAAACTTAATGCGCTCTTCTTTACTTATATTTTTTTCTTTCCTGAAAAATCTTTTTACCGCCTGGATTCCCGGGGTATATCCGCCACGGCTCCATATAACCTCACATTTTTGCCCTTTGCTTTTTAGTTCTTCGCATAAAAGTTCAATTTGCGTTGATTTACCACAACAATCGATACCGCTTATTGAAATCATCTTCTTCCCCGCCTTTTCGTTTTACATTTTTCTAAAACGACCAGATATTGATGCGCTATGTAATCCGGCTTATAGATACCTTCATCAAACTTTACTTCTGATATATAGGCACTTTTTATTTTTCCTATCCATTCGTCTACCGAATAAGGATCCTCCACATAGCTTGCCGCATTTTGAGTGATTTCCGGAATACACACCATGTTCGTTGTAATTACAGGCACACCTGAACTGATTGCTTCTACTAAGGGCATTCCAAAACCTTCAAAAACGCTTGGGAACAAGAAAGCCTTACAATTGCTATACAGACAATTACGGACGTTATTTTCCACAAAACCGGTTAAAATGAGTTCATCTGTAAGTGAATAGGATTTTGCCACTTGGCGCAATTCCTCCTCCATACCGCCATTCACACCGCTAATCACCAGCTTACAGGGAATATCCTGGATATTCTGTTTCTTAATTTCCCCAAATACCTTAACAAGGGTTACAAGATTCTTATGTGGGTTTAATTTGGAAACCGTATAATAATAATCCCCCGGATTAATTCCATATTGCATTTTCATTCTGGCAAAATCACATTTATCAGATACATCAATCGTAATTGGATCATAAATGGTTGTCAGGTTATCTCCGGATATTTTATATGTATCTAAAATATCCCTACGGACAAAATTTGAAATACAGACAATCTGCTCCGATGTCCTTACCGTGTTAAACCAGCTTAAACGAAGCCAAATATTAGTCATCCAAGAATGATTTTCCGGAAAATGCAGTGCTTCCAAGTCATGAATAACTGTAACAAATTTTATTCCGCTAATATTAAAAAATGGTTTCGCATAAACGGGTTCCAAACAAAGCCCTAATCTGTTCTTTTTTAGAAAGCGGCTTAGGCATAAATTCTGCCATATAATCCTTTTTGGTACAGAACCTGAGTTCACAGGCGCAATAATCAGATGTATTCTTTCATCCTCTTCATATTTTCTGAAATACTGCTCATTATCCAACGCAGCAATAATATACAATGAAAACGTATCCTTTGTCTCCATAAAACCCTGAAGCAGGTTATGGGTAAAAGATTCTGTGCCTCCAACAATTTTATGACGAACCCAGGTAACGTCTAAGGCAAACTTAATATTCATCCAATCTCCCCCTGCAGCATGTACCTCTTAAATAATTCTTTATACTGTTTCGTAACTGTTATACTGCTAAATTTCTCTTCCGCCGTTATTCTGGCACATTTCTTATAACGTTCAAGAGTTACTTTGTCCATATATAAATGTAAAATCTCCCTGGCAAGAGTATCTGCTGATTCATCTGTAACCGCAATACCTATCGGATTGTTTTCCAGCAAAGAATACAGATCATCCTTATTGGTACAAATACCAACAATTGCTTCACCACAGGCCATCATGCTATAAACTTTACTCGGCATGAACAAATGGGCCATGCTCGCTTCCTGTGTCACAATCCCTATGTCGCCACAGGCCATTGAATAAGGAAATATATTATCTGGCTGCAATGGAAATAACTTTATGTTTTCCGTTTGGTTTTCCTTAATAAACTGCTCCACCATTGGATATTTGGGACCATTTCCTATAAACACAAAACAAATCTTCCTCTGATTTTGAAGTACCCTTGCAGCTTCTAATATAACCTCTATATTATGACCCATACCCATTTTTCCGGAATAAAGAACAATAAACTTATCGCAAAGTCCGTATTCCTGGCAAAATGGATTTTTCTGTTTTTCCATTGGCTGTAATAGCCCTATATCCGCCGCAATCGGGATACAGGTAATCTTTATCTTTTCTCTAAGTCTATTATTTATGGATACCGCCATCTGCTCCCCTATGGTTAACATTTGATTAATTTGGGGATAGTTTACAGAGTTCCATTCATGCCAAAGCCTGCAGATAACTTTTACTGCCGGATTCTTTATGGTACTTTCAATCACTTGCGGATATATATCCCAATTCATATAAATAAAAGGGACTTGAAACTTCTTTTTAAGTTTTAACCCTAAATATGAATTGATTGGTGGATTTGATACTGCAAATACTAAATCATAGTGTATGCTTTGATTTTCTTTTATCCACTGATTTACAAAACGGAAATGTCTATACCAACATACAAGCCTGGATTTCAAACTGTCCGCTTCATGCTTTGGAGATTTAATAACATTCCCCCTGACATTGCTGCCAGTAATGATATCTATATGTACCCCTTCTCCCAATGCATCAGTCAATACATCCACATACCACTGCGGTATCACTTGGGATACAATTAATACTTGTTTCTTCAACGCCATCTGACTACCTGCTTTTCCTTTGTTTCAACCGCAGTTCTCAATACAAACCATCCTGATTTCTAAACCACACCGCTCTCATCCCAAGTTTTAGGGGGGCAATAAAATCCTTTTTAATATTATCCCCAACATAACACATCTGGGAAAAAGCCACATTTAACTTATCTGCCATCTGAATGAATGCAGTTTCATTTGGTTTTCTATATTTAACACCGCCAAGTTCATCCGTAACAATAATATGGTCCATGTATTTCCCTAATCCTAAAACCTGGATTTTCGCCCTCTGTCCTTCTGGCCTGCCATCTGTAATGATACCTAGCTTATATCCATCACTTCTTAGTTTTGTCAGTATTTCCATGACCCCATCATACAAATGAATATCCGGCTCATGTAAACGATATGCCACCAGACATCCCTGACGGATTTCCTCTGTATATATACATTCCATGGAAAGGACTTCATCTATGGCAGGCTTCTTTTCCAAAAAAAACCGCCATAACTTCCTTTCTGCATTTTCCACCTGGGGAATAACCTTTGCTACCGCACTATATCCACTTCGTATATATTCCTTTTCTCCATAAAGCGTATCATCAAGGTCAAATACTACAGCTTTCAGCCCTTCTATATAGTTCAGTACATCTGCTATTTGATTTATCTCAATCATCTGTTACCTATCCTGGCTTTTCCCTTTTTCACACAGATACTCTGGTCAAAACGGCTATATATTTCTCCGTCCCTCGCAGCTTTTTCCACATATTCCATTCTTCCGCCTGTGAGCATCTTAATTACGGCTCCCGCGCTGTCAGCTCCTGCCTTCATACTAAGAGGTGCGCCGCCGCCAAAACGTGGATTAATCTCGATATAATAATCCTCCCCAGTATTTTCATCACGGATAAGCTGTACCGTAATCTGTCCACAAGGTTTAAAATCTTTGATTAACATCAAGATTTCATCTATCATGGTATCATCTTGAGTAATCTTTGTTTTAAGGACTTCCCCTGCACGGACTGCCAATCTCTCCCTGGGAGTAATATATACCGGATTTCCATAATAATCACAGAAAATATCAATCGTATATTCCCTGCCGCTTATGAATGGCTGGATAATATAATCTTCAATCTTTTCTGCATACAGTTTTAAATCTTCTAAATTATCCACCCTGTAAGCATTCATACTTGAACTGCCATCCTTGGGTTTTATAAACGCGGGAAAATGCTGTTTTCCAGCCTCAAAGGCAGCTTCATATTTTACCACATCACTAAATGGTAACGGAGATTTTAATCCTAATGAAATAAAATAGTCAGCAGTATAATTCTTGTCTCTGCAGAGTTTTACTTTATCTGCTGCGCTAACTAACACTTTTGTCCCAATTGCCTCAAATTGTTCCTTATTCCCTGCTAAAACCAACAAGTCTGTGTCAATCGTCGGTATCAGACAATCCACCTTTTCTTCTTTACAAAACTTAAGAAGCATTGGAATATACTGTTTATCTTTAATCCGGCATACGATTTGTGTTTTATCACAGAAATACAATGCCGGGGCATCTTCTGTTATATCTGTTCCTATGATTATTAAATCCACCTTTAACTTCTCTGCTGCACAGCGAAAGGCCTGCATCAATTCCACCCGGCGTCCAACACTGGTAAAAAGTATTTTCATCCTGCTCTCCTTCTGTATTTCAACCGCTAAACAAACTTTTAGTCATTTGCATCTTCCACGGATATCTGCTTAGGCGTACCTGTAAAAGACTCCATCGTCGCTGCTGTCTGTGAATGGATTCCTTCACGTTTTAGAACAGTCTTCACCGTCTGAAAAACGATTTTCCAATCTCCTATAAAAGTAATATGGTCTACATAATAGACATCTTTATCAAACTTATCTTCCCATGTAATCGAATTCCGCCCATGCACCTGTGCATAGCCAGTAAGGCCCGGCCTGACTTCGTGCCTTCTTGCCTGTTGTTCATTATAAAGAGGCAGATAAGACACTAACAATGGCCGCGGTCCAACTACACTAAGTGTTCCATTAAGAATATTCCATATCTCTGGCAGTTCATCGATACTAAGCCGCCTGATTTGCATTCCAAATGGTGTAAGACGTTCCTCGTCCGGTAAAAGATTACCATCAGCATCCCTTTCATCCGTCATCGTGCGGAACTTATATAAAGTGAATATCTCCCCATTCAGTCCCGGACGCTTTTGTTTGAATAACACAGGTGTTCCCAATTTAATCCGCACAAGAATCATGATTATTAGCAGGATTGGGGATAAAACGATTAAAGCTAATAATGCACAGATAAAATCCTGTGGACGTTTTATATATTTCTCATAGAATCCTTTTTGATGAGGGATATAATACTTATTTTTTATATGCATTATCTTTTCCACCTTTTAATCCTCATTCAAAACAATTCTTAATTATCTCAATAATTGTTTCCTGCTGCTGGGCCGTCATCTTATTATCACTCGGCAGACACAATCCACGATGGAAGATATCCATACCAACATCTAATGGCATACCATCCTTTCCTTTGTCTCCACCTTCAATATATGCATTTGTATTCGCTCTTGCGTTTCCTTCACGGGTGATGAAACCATTCATTCTATATATGGGCTGCATGTGCATGGGTTTCCAGATTGGACGGCCTTCGGCATTATATTTTGATAAATTTTCCAAAATCTCTGTCGGACAGCTTTTACCGGATTGACTGATATACAAAGCCTCCTTTTCTCCTCTGACCTGCTTACACATTGCTACCTCATCAATTAACATACAGCTCAGCCAGAAGTTAGGTTCAGATTTATTGCTGTCATATGGATTCATCCGAACCGGCAATCCTGACAGTCCCTTTTTATACCGCTCATATATTTCCTTTTTCTGCTTAATATGTTCCTCTAAATATGGATATTGCCCACGTACAACGCCTGCTATTAAATTACTCATACGATAATTGTAACCTAATTCCTCATGCTGGTACCAAGGAGCATTTTCTCTAGCCTGCGTAGACCATTTGCGCACCCTATTTGCCGCATCAAGGTCATCTGTCAGCAGCATGCCCCCTGATGAACCAGTAATGATTTTATTTCCGTTATACGAAATACAATTATACATACCAAAGGTCCCTGTTTGAATGCCTTTATATGTTGCGCCAAGAGATTCAGCAGCATCTTCCACAATCAAAGCGCCATGTTTGTCACATATTGACTTGATTTCATCTATTTTGCCTGGTGTACCATATAAGTGTGCCACTAGCACTACCTTTACATCTGGATAAATTTCAAATGCCCTCTCTAATGCAGCGGGATCCATATTCCAGGTATCATACTCTGTGTCAATAAAAACCGGAATTCCCCCTTCATAGACAACTGGATTTACAGTGGCGCCAAAGGTTAGGTCGGAACAAAAAACCTTATCCCCGGATTTGACTCCTGCAAGCTTCACCGCCATATGTAATGCCGCTGTTCCGGCAGAAAGAGCTACAGAATACTTACATCCTATCTTCTCGCAGGTAAGGCGTTCCACCTCATTAATGTTGGCTCCTACTGTAGACATCCAGTTGGACTCATAGGCTTCCATCATATATTTTAATTCCAGACCGTGCATGGTCGGTGAACTAAGCCAAACCTTGTTTGCAAACTTTTCATAACCCTTCTTTGTATCCATTTCATTTTCCTCTCCAGTTCTTAATAGATATGGTATTTCTAACTATTCCCTATGCACAATCTCCAACCCTATCTTCACATCCATCCATCTGCCAAACATCTCAATCCGAATCACTGCCAGCCGCTTATGTCTGTCAATATATGTAATCTCACCTTTAAATTTTGACAAGGGACCTGACGTTATGATAACCTTGTCACCTTCTATAATCCCCTTGGACATTTCTGCCAAATGGGAGCTGCCTCCCATCTTCTGCAAAAACACCTTTTCGTCCTCTTTTATAGGAACAAATTCCATTCCATCTCCAAGAATTCTTGTTAATCCCGGTACTTTTTTCAATTCCCAGAACAGTACATCCACCTGTTCTGTAACAAGAAAGATATATCCCGGAAATAAAATATATTGTTCCTTATGCCATTCCCCTTGAAAGCGCTTCATACGTTCGTAGTATGGAATGAAACACTCCTTCAAAACAGATTCATCTATCATCTTTTTACTTAACTGCAGTACTGCTTCTTCCCTTCCGGTCCTCACCTGTACTGCATACCAGCTTTCCATCCCCGTCCCTCCAAATCTGTTCCAGGATTTATTTAAAAATTCTTTTCTGTAATGATACCGCAATCCGAATCAGGCAGCATGGTTTTAAAAGAGCATGCTTCGCCATTCCATGGATATCCCTTACACCTTAATCCACTCTAAGGTATATAGTAGTTCTCTCCACAGATAAAATTCAACAATATAACAGGTATGACCCCAGAATGCGGCAAAGCGACAATTCTGCTTTCATACCCTTTTTCCTTACTTCACTCCCAGATTATACATTGCTATCTTCTTATGCAGTGCAAACCGCTCCGGATTCACAGGTGTCACACCAGTGGCCTGGCTGACCGCCGCCTCTGCGGCTGCAATATCTGAATCCATATTCTTATAATGGTATTCAGGTACCAGTTCATGTACCAGCAGCCTCATATTAGCGGTTTCACTAAGGGCCGCCTCCCCCAGACGTTGTAACGCCCTCTCAAACCGGTCATAATCCATATCAATGGGTTTTCCAATGAATATCCTGTCATTGACCGTCTTTTGCAATCCTTCTTCGTCCATGAGGAGTTCCTCATACAGTTTTTCTCCTGGACGCAATCCGGTAAAGCAGATATCGATATCTTTGTATGGCTCATAACCGGATAAACGGATCAGGTTCTCAGCCATATCCAGAATCCTGACCGGATTCCCCATGTTCAGTACAAAGATTTCTCCGCCCTTTGCATAGGCACCGGCCTGGATTACAAGACTTACCGCTTCCGGAATCGTCATGAAATAACGTATGATATCCTTATGTGTCACTGTCACCGGGCCGCCGCTTTCAATCTGCTGCTTGAATAGCGGGATTACACTTCCGTTGCTTCCCAACACATTGCCAAAGCGGACCGCGACAAATTCCGTACTGCTCTTCTGATTGCTCATCTGAACCACCATCTCACAGAGGCGCTTACTTGCTCCCATGATATTCGTTGGATTCACTGCCTTGTCTGTTGAGATGAGTATGAAACGCTGCGCCTTGTATTTAATGGCGGCCCTGGCTGTTTTATACGTGCCTAAGACATTATTTTTTATGGCTTCATTGGGACTGTCCTCCATTAAAGGCACATGCTTATGAGCCGCTGCGTGATACACAATATCAGGTCTGTATGTACGGAAAAGATAATCTAGACGGTTCGTATTGCGCACGGAGCCAATCAGCACCACCATATCCAGATGCGGATACTTCCGTTTTAATTCCTGCTGGATTTCATAAGCATTATTCTCATATATATCAAATATGATAAGCTGCTTTACCTTATGGCCTGCCAGCTGCCTGCACAGTTCACTGCCAATGGAGCCGCCTCCGCCAGTGACCAGAACCACTTTTCCCTTGACATAACCCATGATTTCATCCAGATTTACATTTACCTGTTCCCTTCCCAGTAAATCTTCTATCTCCACTTTCCGGAGTCTTGAAATCGTGACCTCGCCATTCATAAGCTGGTACACACCGGGAAGTATCTTGACCTGGCACCCTGTTCCCTGGCAGATTTTCAAAATATCCTTTATATCCTCGGGAGGAGCAGTAGGGATGGCCACATAAATCTCATCAATCTCCTTCTCCCTTACAAGTCTAGCTATATCCTTCCGGCTGCCCATAATGGATACGCCATCAATAACCCGCCCCTGTTTGTCTTTGTCATCGTCTATCATGCAGACTGGATATCCATGGACCTTTTCACTGGCTTTCATTTCCTTAAGTATAAGTGTTCCTGCTTTTCCCGCGCCGATTATCATCACCCGGGGCGGAATGCTTTTCTCAAGGAAGCGGTTTATCCTGTCCGTAATCTTCTGAAGTACCTGGAAGCTGACCCGGCCAATCATGGCTGACCCGGCCATCAGCACAAACCACAGCACATAATAACTCCTTGGCATACGCGCATCAAATAATAAAATGCCTACGGATTGTGCCAATGCAGCAACCAGGCAAGCCAGCAGGACCTGCATCATTTCCCGGACACCTGAGACTCCCCACATGATGGCATAAAGGTGCCCCGCATAAAAAACAAGGGACACCACGGCCATCTGCAAAAGTCCGTACTTCCATACTTCCCTGGCATACTCAATGGGGACAGAGGAAAGACTAAGGTCAAATCTTAATCCCAGGGCCAGGCACGCGCAAATCCATACCATGGCCATATCATAACCCCAAAGTATCCTCATCCTCACCTTTTTACTGCGGGGCAGATATTTTTCTAATACAAGTTTGTTTTTACCTATCACTTTCACATTCCCCTTTGTACCGTAATTCAGGGCTTTATCGTTTGTAGATTACAGAAAGCGTACCTGAGTTAGGAATATTAAACCAAATCGTCTTGGAAGCTGCGTCCACCCTGCTTGGCTGTATCACGGTCCAGGTACCGGTCAGGTTATTGTAAAAGAGTACCTGTACTTCCCCCAATCCATCAACGAGATTCGGAACATACAGCGGGACTTCCACCGGACCTGTTTTTTCCGTATTTGTTACCGCATCTTTGGTCACAATTGCATGGGTGCCTACCAACGCATTATATCCGGTTAAATCAACGTCAGAAATGACCTGGTTCAGCGGCTGCCCGCTGTTAATGCCGTTGATGGCATTTACTACGTTTTCAGGAAGTCCCGATACGGCCCCGCTGTTTCCCTGTACAAATTCAAGTGCGGTATTTCCCACAACAGCCTGTCCCCTGTCGTTGGTAGTGACCGTTGATTCCCCAACTGTCTGGCCCACGCCAATGCCAACCGCGTTGGTTCCCTGGCCAGAACTGGTTGCTGTGGGACTTGTTGCGGAACTGCCTTTGCCTAACACACTGTCAACCCTCTCCCCAATGTCATAATCACTATCCCCTCCACCAATGACCGGGCCCGTGCCAGGGCTGTTGGCGGCATAGGAAATCACTGCCTGTGACGCTGCAAGCGCAGCTACTAACGCAATTGTTGTAATCCTTTTTCTCATAATCTTTACCCTTCCTTTCATGAATTAAAATTAAACATTTATTATAAGTATTCATTATCATACCTATTTTCCTATATCCGTATCAGCTGTTTCCTCCCGGTAAAACATATCCAGGATAATAGGCCTGATCTGAGATTTATCAGGATGGTATTCATCGTAAATAGGTGTCTCCACCGCTTTTCCCGGAAGTGTCATCATGTCTGACTCCCCCAAATCCTGGTTTCCTCCCAGGAAGGCTAAGGCCATGTCCAAATATCTGTCTTTTGTCATATCAGTCACCATGTAGGGTTCCATTTCCTTTAATAGGCCGGACACGAAGCTGTCATCTTTTCCTGATTTTATCTTTGCTGCCTGAAGCAGCCCTTCTATATATGATTTCTGGCGTTCCGCACGCCCCAGTGCGCTCTGCGCCTGGCCGGTGTCCCTGTAGCGGATATATTCCTCTGCCTGCCGTCCTTTAAGCGTGACCGTCTGTCCGTAAATGAATGCAGGATCCGCCCGTTCCATCTCCTGTTCCTTCACGGTCACGGTAACGCCTCCCACCCCGTCATTAATGATTGGCAGGGCAGACATGCTGATTGCCATGTATCCGTCAATGGCCAGGCCTCCCAACAGATTACTCACCGCCTCTTTCATATATTGGCAGCTTTTATCCCTTCCGTCTCCATAGGCATAACCTAATGCAAGATGCTGGATATCCCTGCCCAGCACATTGCCGCTTAAATCAGTCAGGGTTATTTCTGTCATGGTATCCCTTGGTATCATTAGGATTTCAACCTTATCCCTGGCCACATCCTGCGCAACAAGGAAAATTGCATCTGCCTGGCCTCCGGACCCGGCGACCATGGTTTCCTTAAGGCTTCCAGGCCGGTCGATTCCCATGCACAGGATGGCTTTGACATACGTATTACGGCGGTAAATCTTTCCCTGATACTCAATCCTGTCTACTGCGCTTTGTCCCCTGTCTCCGTCCGCATCCTGATGCCACTGCAGGACCTCCTCTGCCAATGCTCTTTTTTCTAAATACAGCTGACCGGTCCGGTATAGAAAAAATGCAGTAAGGACCGATACCCCCGCGATGACTGCAGCCATCCATTTTTTACGGCTTTGAATCCGAATGTTTTTTTTCCGTCTCATATTGCCCTTTATCTATAGCGGTCCATAGCCTATTTATCGCCCCCCCCCCCCCCCCCC
>NZ_QVEX01000001.1:435823-1355073 GCF_003434055.1 Enterocloster aldenensis
CCCCCCCCCCCCGCCATATTTCCCGTAATATTTTCCATAATATTTTTTGTAATATCCATTATCATAATCCGCACCCACCCGGTTAAGGACCGCGCCCAGGATTCGGCATCCGCTCTTTTCCAGCTGTACCTTTACTTTCTGGACCAAATGGCGACTGATTGTACCGCTTTCAATTACTATTACCGCCCCATCACATTGGCCGGCAATAATGGCCCCGTCAATAAGATTTGCCATGGGCGGAGTATCTATAATGATATAGTCATATTTTTCCTTTGCTTTTTCTAATAGTTCCTTAAATAACCGATCTTCCAGAAGTTCTGCCGGATTGGGGGAATACGGGCCGGCCAGGATCATGCTGAAATTTTCTATATCGGTGGCATAACAGATTTCCTCCATGGTTTTCTGTCCGCTGAGATACTGGGACAGACCGCTGGGGCTGCCTTTAATTTCATATCTTTTGACGAATACGGATTTGCGGATGTCCGCGTCAATCAGCAAAACCTTTTTCCCTATGCTCCCAAAGGACGCCCCAACAGAGAAAGCGATTTCACTTTTGCCTTCATTGGGCAATGAGCTTGTGAACATGATTGTTTTCAGGCTGCTTCCACAAAACTGTAAATTGGTCCTGAGCGTCTTGACGGACTCCTCAAAATGATAGTCCTTCTCACCTGTATTCTGCAGATTTAAAATTTGTTCCACGTCTTACTTTCTCCTCTCAGCCCTTTTTGCCTGGGTTTTCCGCTTTTTCCTGCTTTTCTTTCCTTCACTTCCCTTGTCCGGGTTATCCTTTTCCTCCCCGTTATTTTCCGGAATCACGGCCAATACACTGATGCCAAGATAACGTGAAACATCTTCCTCTGAACGGATGGTGTCATTCATGATGACCTGAAGTGTAATAAAACCGCATGCCGCCACGGATAAAGCAAGTCCTCCCAAAGCAGCGTTCTTCTTTATATTAGGAGAGGTGGGGTTGTCCGGCACGACACCATTTTCAATGATTTTAGGCGGTATCATTTCCATGATATCCCCAATATAATCTGAGGATGCCTTTGCTACTGCATCCACGATGGCTTTTGCCCTGACCGGATCAGTATCTGACACAGACATGTTAAGTATTCTGGTATCGGCAGGATTTGAGATGCGGATCATACGTTTTAACTGGTTATAGGATAAACTCAGTTTCTGTTTTTCGATTACCTCCTCCAGAACCGGCCTGCTGGTAATCATTACACTGTAATCCTTTGTCAGCTGGCTTCCTATCTGCAGGTCGGCCAGGGATGTGAGTGTTGTCTCCTTTGATAATACATACACCATGGAAGTGGACGTATAAACCGGGCTTAAAATCACTTTGCTGTATATACCTGCCCCGAGGCACCCTATCACTGCTGCCAGAATGATCATCCACAGTTTTTTCCTTAAAGCAAACAGCAGCTCCAATACGTCAATCTCGATTGCGTCTTCATTTCTGTCTTCATACATTTTGTTTTCCATTACAGTTACCTTTTCCATACTTTTTCTTTTGCTATAACATTCTGTCCTGCAGGATGTACCCTGGGTTTGTCCTGGTTATGGTGACAGATGTCCTAACCCCCATATTGTGTTCCATCCACGAAACCGCTGTTTGGATATCCGGAGTACGGACCGATGGATCATGCATATCCGTGGCAATAAAATGGATTGTTCCTTTTTTCAGGTTTTTCCTGCACCAGCGGGCCTTTTTATCCATCCACCCCCCATTCAGGCTGCGGGCGTTTATCTGAAGGTATGCCCCGTATTCAACCAGTTCCTCCGGCCGCTCCTGTTCAAGAAGGCATTTATAACGCTCCACATGTGCAATCACCGGAAAATAGGATGCCTGGACCAGCTGCCGCACAGCCCTCTTTATCCTGCCCAGGCTGTCCGATGGCCCAAACTCCACCAGCACGTATCTGCTGCCTGCCAGTGTAAGGGCCTTTCCCTGATTCAGGTAATCAACCAGGTTTTCAAAATACATGATTTCCTGTCCAAGGCTGACGCCAAAACCGTCCGCTATGGCCTTCGCCTGATTATCCAGACATGTGCATAACTCCTTAAGCAGCCCCGGGTCCTGATTTCCTGTAAAGTGCGGAGTCGCTATGATGTGCCGGATGCCCTGCCCATACGCCAGTTTTAATAATGCAGCGGCCTCGTCCCAATCATGGGCCCCGTCATCCACCCCTGGTAATATATGTGCATGTATATCAATCCAGCCATTGTCAGAAACCTTTGTATTCATCAACACCTCTTCCACCTGCTTATGAACCGTACAAACCACTGCCCCTTTTTCAGTTTCAGCTGCCATTTTCTATTGTTAATATTTATGCATACCACAGAATAACTATTCTGTGGTGCCCCCAATCAAGGAAAGACCACAGAATAACTATTCTGTGGTACCTAACAGCTACACTGTCTAACGAAATCTAGTGTTGTTTGTATTTTATACCAAAATGTTAATAACGTCAATATACATATAGCTATTTTTTCTACACTACAATAAGGCCGGGAGCAAAATAATGTTTAACCGGCCTTTTTGGCATGGATGCAATTTTGTTGTTTGTATCAGAATCTGAAACAATATATAAACATAATGAAATTTATGACTAAAATCATTTGGACTATACCACAGAATAGTTATTCTGTGGTTTTTGTTTATCAATTTGAATCCTCATCTTATCCATGATTTTTTCATACTGTTTTATACTTCCCGCCACATAAATCCTGGTGGTTTCAATCGAGGAATGTCCAAGGATATCCGCAAGATGGGACAGGTTCTTTTCAATGGAATAAAAACATTTTGCAAAAAGATGCCTGAAATTATGTGGAAATACTTTTGACGGTTCAACCCGCGCATCCCTGCACAGCTTCTTCATGGAATGGCATATATTGCTCCTATCCAGGTTTCTCCCGCTTCTTGTCCGGAAGATACAGCCCTGTTTTATATTCGAAATTTTAATATATTCCTTTAATGAAAGGACCAGGTTTTTAGGAAAAATGATTATCCTGTATTTTCCTTTCATGGATATATCCGCCCTTCCCGCCTTAATGGCCTCGACCGTGACAAATGGGAGTTCACTGATTCGTATTCCCGTACCATATAAGACCATCATCAGATAGTACAGCTGCTTATTTCCATTTCTATCAGCTGTTTCAAGAAGTCTTTTGAAATCCTGTTCCGTAAGCTCCCGTTTTTCGTCTATATACACCCGTTTCTGCACTTTTAAGAATTTGACCTTAAATTCCAGTAAATCCTTGAATCTTAAAAAGGCATTGATTGCTGAAAGCTTTCCGTTTACGGTTTGCGGCTTGTATCGGCAGGTCAGATTCTTCCGGTATTCTATAAGGGAATCTTTGTTTAAATCCGTCTTTTCAATGAAAACCAGCATTTCTTTTACATCGTGCAGGTATTTACTGATTGTCGCTTCGGCTTTCTCTTCACTTCTCAGGTAGTTTCTAAATTGATTGATACATGTTTCTGTCATAAACGCCTCCATTGTCCTTTACATGCCTGATTGATATTCCTGTCAAAGATAATTGATTATTCCTTATTTTAGTTTCCCTGATTTAGAATATTTTCATACTACACAGAATGTTTTATATTGTCTGATTATTTAGAATCATCATTATTTTCAATCATAACCGTACATGCAGAATATCCACCGTGTTTTATGGGAATAGGATTCTCAATATTCCAAAGCAATGACCCCCCTGCAAAAAAAGAGCCTCGTAAAGAAACGCTCTTTACAAGGCTGCCTTAAATAACCATATATCAATTGTTGTCCCCCCTCAAACGCATCCTGACGAATAATACGCAGAGTCTTCTTAAAAATCTTCCTATCATATTATACTCCACCGTTTCATAAATATAAATATATCTGTTACCGCGTGATTTTGCTACATTTTTAAAATATAGAGCCAACAAAGTTGGCGGTGTACTATAGATACTGATTTATAAGACAACGTATTGCATCTATTCCATTGCAACATTATGATTTACTGCAGTGGAACGGATGAAGGAGCAGTATGCGGATATTACCATGGCAACGGCCTGGTCCCTGACCCCCTGACCCCCTAGCTGCCGAATGCATTTCCCGTATATATTCAGGCAGGATGACAAAGCGCTTATCAGTAAATCAAAAGCCCCAGAAGGGATGCTCCCCCGTTGGCAATAAAATCATTTACATTTTGCCTTCCAAATCATATCCAATATGAATTTAATCCGCTCCAATTACAGCAAAACAGTATAACCATAACGGTTATACTGTCTGCAACGATACCATCTTCAATTTTAATTACATCCAAACTTCATCCTGCATCACCAAAGTTCTCCCCAGGCCTCCTATGTGCGAAAAACCGGGTAATAAAACAGAGGCTGCCGCAAAATGGATTTCTCATACAAGATGTTGGCACTGGCCTGTAAGCCAGAAACCATGTCCTACTGAGATTTTACATTTTGCGGCTGCCCCTGTGGAATCCGTATTCCGCTGCCAGCTCTTCTGACAGATAAGGATTTCTGTATTTTGCTGATTATTCCTTTGTATACCCCAAAAGGTCCTCTATCTCTTCCTTCCCCGGCATCACCTTTAACGCACCGCGCCTGGTTGTAATCAGGGATGCTCCCCCATTGGCAAATAAAAGCATCTGGCGGATATCTTCCTTTGTGAGACAATAAAGCCCCTTCTCCAGAACCGTATTCAGCATACATCCGGTAAATGTATCCCCGGCGCCGGTTGTCTCAATTGTATTTTCCTGCAGAAACGGTTTCCCAGTAACCTTCATGCCTTTATAATAAGCCCTGCTCCCCTCTTTTCCAAGGGTTACACATAGGAGCGGAATCTTATATTTATCCTGCAGGAATAAGGCCCCTTTATCATAATCCGTTTCACCGGTCATGAACACCAGTTCATTATCCGATATTTTCAGGATATCACAGCACCCCATCCCATATTCAATGGCCTTCTTCGCATCCGCTAAATCGTTCCACAAAGGTTCCCTGAGATTGGGGTCAAATGAAATCCATGCCCCGGCCTCCTTTGCACATCGGATTGCATGTATGGAAGCCTCCCTGACCCCCGGGTGGGTAAAGGACAGGGAGCCGAAATGGAATATCCTGGATTCCCGGATTTTGTCGCAGGCAACCTCTTCCTTCCTCAGCATCATATCCGCTCCCGGGCTGCGGTAAAAGGAAAAGTCCCTGTCCCCGTCCGGATAGGTGTGCACAAACGCCAGTGTGGTATGCACCTCCTTATCTGATATCAGTCCCCCGGCATCAATCCCCACAGACTCAATAACCTCACGCAGCAGCCTGCCAAACCGGTCCTGTCCCACCTTACCGATAAATGCCGTCTGTCTGCCCAGCTTTGCCAGCATGGCCAGCACATTGCAGGGCGCGCCGCCGGGGTTGGCTTCCATCAGGACATTGCCTTGGCTGCTGGATCCGTTTTCAGTAAAATCAATCAGCAGCTCTCCCAGCGCTGTCACGTCATATTTTTTTTCTGTCATTTTGGTGTCCCTCCTTGTCCCGGCCATGTTCCCGAGGGAATCCTTTATCTATTTTTAGGATCCTCATGCCCATTTTGGCCCAGGCGTGGCCCTGAACCCATTGACCGTCCTGTCCATCACAACCTGTCCGTCATACCCTGAATCGAGGACCGTATTATGCACCGCTTCCCGTTCCACCAGCACGGCTGTCACCTTAAGTTCCTGTAATTCGCGGGCTGTCAGCAGCGCTCCCACCTGTGCAGAGAAACAAGAATCCGAATCCCCGGCCTGCGTCCCTGATGCCTCCTGGACCATCCTCCCCGGCGCTTCGGTGGAGGCCACAATATGGTTGCTTGAAATATAGTTCCCCTGGCCGGCCGCAACATGTATGATGACAGGTACCGCGCCGGAGGGCTTAATATACCGGGCAGCTATGGACTCTGAAATATGGTTGGCAATAATGGAGTTATGATTGCCGCTGATATACAAAAGACCGTACAGGTCATCCAGACCATTGTCATAGGCCTGCATGGGAGGCCACGGTTCATGGTCCCGTAAAAAGTGGTTGGAGGATACCAGGTTTTCCGAACAGTTATCCTGAAATACCAGCATTCCGGGATAAAAGGAGTGGAACCGGTTGCCCGTGACACTGGAACGCATGACGCCCTCAAAATGGATGCTGCTGGCGCCCCGTGGAAAGATATTGTTGGCCGTGACCAAAAGCCCGCCAAAGTTCCGGGCGTATATGGAATATCCGTTATATCCGGCCCCTATCAGGTTATCCGTTATTTTGGACGCCTGTCCCGCCCCCCGCAGTTCGATGCAGCTTTTGCATTCTGCAATGAAATTATCATGGATGGTCAGCGCATCCGCCTGATAGCTGATGATTCCGTGCTCCAAATACACAAGTCCCATGCCTGTAATCCGGAAGGAGTCCTGGGCGCCTGCAATATAAATCCCGGTCTTTCCATTGATATATGTGTTTTCCGGGTCCCCGTTGCCTGAACCGTCCTCTGTAAAATGCAGGCCGTCAATACAAAAATCAGCAAACTCCACCGAGCTGATCCGGGGATTCCCGCTCCGCCTGACATAAAATGCTGCCCCGGCCGCTTCCCCGGCCTCTTCCTTTGGGGTAATATCCACAAGGATGCGGCTGCCACCAGGCCATAATTCATGCCAATCCGCCCACTCGCGTTCCGGGGTATTGAAACGTATGCTTGAAGATGTGAATCCATGTCCGGAGCCGGCAATCTTCAGATAACTGATATCTATCACCACCTGGGTTGTAAGATGATAATCCCCCGGCGGTATGTAAATCACCGCTCCCGGTTTCCCGCCCTGGTCAAGGTCAGGATCCCCCTGCCTGCTTTTGATATCCCCGATGATACTGTTGATTACCTGCCCCACATCCTTATATGGATTGCCCTCCGGCCACTGCGTCACGTCATAATAATTATTATCAGCCATACTGTTTCCTCCATGTTCTTAACACTCATCCTGATTGCATGCAGATGCGTTTACCTGAAACATTCCTCCAGTCCATAGGACTCATACTCCCGGATAACAGCCCTGCCGCCCTGCGCCCGGATGAATATCCGGTTCTGGTCATTTCCAGCAAATACATTGTTGGAATGGTTGTTCTGATATCCATTGGAAAATATCTCAAGGGAACTCTGGTCTGAGAAAATATGGATATCCAGTTCCCGTTTTCCTTTCAGGAACAATGTGCTTCTGGAAACGCCCCTGCTCCATCCGTCCGAGGCATTCCGGTCCACGGACATCTGTCCATGCGCCAGATCAAACCGGCACAACGTCCTTTTCCCGCTGCCGCTGCGCAGGATTAATTCCAGTGTATCCGCGTCTGTTTCCTCCAAATCCACCTTCATCTTCAGTTCAAAGGCAACCCCGTCCCCGGCCTTCAGTTCCTGCCCTGCATCCGTAACCACAAGCACATCCCGGTACTGCGGATCCTGTCTTAAGGATTCAGTCTCCGCGGCCGGCAGGAACTTAAGCGTCCCGTCCTCCAGCATCCTGACTTCCCTTGGAAGATTGAAAAAGCCGCACCAGCCTTCCTTATAGGTTGGTCCCCAGTCCTTCCATAAGGGCATCCATTCCCATTCATTGGCCCAGGCAACAATGATTCGCCTTCCATCCGGGGCCAGGAAGGACTGCGGCGCGTAATAATCAAATCCCCAGTCAATCTCGCCGCTGATATAATGGCTGAACGTACCTGTCCCATAATCAAAATCACCCGCCAGGTACACCGAGGTATGGTCCCCTGAACCCATTGGCGAGAACATCAGTACGTATTTGTCCCCCATGGGATAAAAGTCCGGGCATTCCCACATATACCCCCACTCCCCGCGGCTCTCAGCCAGCACATTGAAAAATGTCCAGTGGAGCATATCCTTTGATTGGTAAAGCAGGGCCTGGCCTTTCCCATCACGGCTGGCGCCGCATACCATGTAGTAAGTATCCTCGTGTTTCCAAACCTTAGGGTCCCGGAACTGGTTGGCCTCAATCCCTTCCGGCGCGGTCAGCACCGGATTTCCATGGTATTTCTCAAAATGGATGCCATCCTTACTGTATGCAATGCACTGTGTCTGCTCAACTCCCCTGCCCTCATTGGCGGCTGCCGTATACATCAGGAACAGCCTTCCGTCGTGTTCAATGGCGCTGCCTGAAAAACATCCGCCCCTTGGATGTTCATCATAAACTTCGCTGGGCGCCAGGGCTAAGGGAAGGTACTCCCAGTGAAGCATATCATCGCTGACAGCATGTCCCCAATATATGCTGCCCCAGAATCCCTCATATGGATTGCATTGATAGAAAAAGTGGTATTTTCCTTTAAAATAAATCAGTCCGTTGGGATCATTGATCCATCCGGCCTGCGCCATGAAGTGATAATGCTGGCGCATGTTCCCATCCTTAACAACCTGTTTCCTGCAGTCTATCCAGCGCTGGGCCTTCTCAATCTTCTGCTGCATTAATTCATTTGACATAAGATTCCTCCATTATTTTCAGCCTTTTACGGCCCCGGCCGTCATTCCCTGCACAATATACTTCTGGGCTGCCAGGGAGATGACCATTACCGGGAAGCTAAATAAAAACGCGCCCGCGCACATGGGTCCCAGATCCAGGTTGTAGGCTGACAGGAATCCTGCCAGGCCCACTGTGAATGTCTTTGCATTTGTGCTGGTCAGCAGCAGGGCAATCAGGAAATCATTCCACGCCAGGAACAAGGTAAATATAAACGCAGTGGCCAGTCCCGGTCTGCAGATGGGCAGTATCACCTTACTGAATGTCTGCAGGCTGCTTGCGCCGTCCACAAACGCTGCTTCATCAAGGGTGGTGGGGATTCCCTCGTAAAAGCTTAACATGGTCCACATGACAAAGGGCATGTTAATGGCCGCGTACACAATGACCAAAGCAATCCTTGTGTCATATAAGCCCAGATTACAGATCAGTTCATAAATCGGCACCACGATACTGGAAGTGGGAATCATTTTCAGACACAGGACCAGGACAACCAGTATGACCGACAGCTTTGCGCCGGAACGCTGAATCGCATACGCCGCAAGGGACCCCAAAAGCAGCGCAATGATTGTGCTTGCCAGGGATACGCTTAAACTGTTGAGCAGGTACTTTAACGCGTCCATCCTCTCCAGGAGGTTTAAAAAGCTTTCAACGGAAAATACCTTTGGGAAAAAGCTTGGCGGGACTGCAATCACTTCCGCACCTGGTTTAAACGAACAACAAATCACATATATGTATGGGAAAAGCCAGCAGACCGTAAGGATTACCGATAAACCGATTCCCAGGCTTTTCCATATTTCTCCTTTTTTTATCACCATCATCGCCTCCTGACGCCTACCGGTCCTGTTTTTTGGGGTTCCACAAGCTCTGCATGAAAACCAGGGTAAATAGTACCAATACCGCAATAAATACCACTGCCATGGCGCTTGCATACCCGGTGTCGTTATACCGTGTCAGCGTCTTATAGATGATGATGCTGATGGTTTCCGATGAACGGTTAGGGCCGCCTTCGGTCATTGCCCAGATGATGTCAAAGGTCCTGGCTGCATCAATGATCCTTACGGACAGGGCAGTCAGCAAAACCGGTTTGATGACCGGGAGCTTGATGGAAAATACCTGCTGGAGCAGGCCCGCCCCATCTATTCTGGCAGCTTCCAGCATGCTGGTGTCCAGTCCCTGCAGCCCGGCCAGTATCATCAGCATCATAAAGGGCGTGGTGAGCCAGATATCCGCAATGCAGCAGGCCAGCAGCGACCATTTTTCATCTGCAAGCCAAAGGATGCCGCTGGGGCTTTCTAATATCCCAACCCGGGTCAGCAGTTCATTGACAATCCCAAAGCTGGAACTCATCATCAGTTTCCAGGTAAGGCCGGCTACCAGCGGAGCTATCATAAGGGGAGCCATCATGAATGAACGGATGATCTTGCTTCCTCTGTAATCCAGTTCAAAAAACAGGGCAAACAGCAGACCGGCCACTGTCTCAACACCTACTGCAACCGTGATATAAATCAGGGTGTTCATCAACTGTTTTAAAAAGCCTCCGGCGGTAAATGCGCGGATATAATTGTCCGGACCAATGAACCGTTTGCTGCCTGTAATCCCAATTTCATAGAAACTGTCAATTACCATTGTAATGATTGGATAGATAAGGAACGCACCCATAAACACAGCGCCCGGCAGAAAAAATAATAATAATGTTTTTCTTGAAATCAACCTCATTCCCACTTACCACCTTTTTATGAGACTATCTGCCAATTGATTCAATCTCAGCCTTAGCTGCTTCCAATGTGGCGTTTACATCCGCCCCGCCTAAGCTGGATTCCACTACCCCGATAAGAACCTCTTCAATCTGTGACCATGTGGTTACCATGGGCCTTGCCTGAGACTGCGGGGCGCTTAATGTCTCAAGGACCGCTGTGGTATGCTCATTCCCCGCCACTTTACCTGCTGCCTCGTATACAGAGGTCCTGCCTGCAATCTTCAGGGTAAGGTCCATATAATCCCCGTTGTGGTCATACATGAACTTTACATATTTTTCAGCCATCTCTTTATTTTCAGAATTCTTCATCACACATTGGTACCAGGGACCTGTGGTGGCTCCGATGCCCGCGCTTCCTCCAATCATTGGGGCGCAGCCAACCTTGTCCGCTCCAAGGACAGCCACTGCCGCAGGATACTGATGGCTCCAGTTCAGCTGCATTGCCGTTTTCCCGTTTGTAAAAAGTTCCTGGGACTCTGTGGCAGCTGTGGCCAGGGAATCTGCAGGCGTGTAATCCGCTTTTGCATTTTCCACCATAAAATCCAGCGCATCCACATAGGCCTGGTCCGTAATGTTTACATTGCCGTCTTTATCAAACACAAGCCCCTGTGCGCCTGCCTGGCAGGCAAAATCCAGGAATGAGCATACGGCGTCGGATCCGCTGCCGAAAACAGTGGTGCCGCTCATGTCGTCGGTCTTCAGTTCTTCTGCAAGGCTCCGGTACTCTTCCCACGTGGCCGGGACTTTCTCTTTTGGGATAAGGTCCTTTCTGTAAATCAGCACCTTTGCATTGACCCACATGGGATATCCGAGAAGATTGCCGTCAATGGTCCCGCTCTCCTGCAAGGTGGGGAGGAAATCACTTGTATCCGCGCCATTTACCGGCTCAATGGCATCTGCAAAGGCTGCCAGCCATACCACATCCATGCAGGCCACGTCATGGGCCGCCTGCCTGGCCTTGATTTCGGTCGAAAGCTTGTCATACATTCCCGTATAGGCCACCGCGTCAATGATGACCCCGCATCCGGTCTCCTCTTTAAATGCCGCCGCTGTTTCCTTTGCAAGGGCCTCTGCGGGCGAACCGCTTTCCACCAGGACCGTAATGCTGTCCTTATCCGCTTTTTGGGCCACGCTCCCTCCGCTGCCAGAGCCGCATCCGGCCAACAATGTTCCTGTCATTGCTGCTGCAAGCATGATACTGAGAATATTCTTTTTCATTGTTCTCCTCCTCTTTCCTGATTCAATCATAAGCGTCCTGCCTGTCAGGCGCGCCCTGACAATGCATTATAAAAAATGTTCCTGGCGCATCTATATGGAACCCGTTCCATATAGGTTGTATTTTTTGCCTTGTTTCTTTCCAAAAGTGGAACCCGTTCCATATTTGTGAAAAAAAACAAGGCAGCCGCCATCTATAAACACATTATACGCCCTGATCTGTATAAGTCAATACTATTTTTTATGTCAGGAATCATTTTATTCAATATGGCAGAAAATAACCGAACGCTTTTGTGCACTTCTTACAATCATAAAACCGTTGACTTTCCTTTACGCAGCTCCACTTGAAGGCTTACCTGCTTATTCTTATAAACCTTGCCATTGACCAGATTGCAGACAAGGCGTACGGACTCCCTTGCAAGCTCTTTTATGGGCTGGACAATGGCGGTCAGCGGCGGTTCCACCATCTCGGTAATGAATGTGCCGTCATAGGCCACGAACTTCACATCCTCCGGAACCCTGCGGTGTCTTCTGATTGTCTCGTTCATACATTCAATCACCGGCCTGTCTACGCCAAATACGCCGTCAAAGTCGATTCCCCTTGTGAATACGTCTTTTACAGCTTTCTTATAATACTCTGAATCCAGGCGGTTCCTGCCCAGTTCATAATCAATGGTCTGTATCCCATGTTCCTCCATGATGCGGGCAAATTCAAAATGCCTGTCATGATAGGGGGATTCCACCGTCACCTTGCCCCGGAAATGAAGCACGCGCCTGCATCCGTTCTGAATCAGCGTCTCTGCCGCAAGCCTTCCGCCTTCCTTATGGTTCACCGCAATCACAGGAATATCCTCGCCCAGGTACCGGTCCAGGGCAACAATTGGCTTATGGATCTTCTTATATTCTTCCACTGCCAGGGAATGGGCGCCCGTAATCACCCCGTCCACAATATGCCGGTTCAGCATGTCCAGATACTCCAGTTCCGCATTAAATTCCTTTTCCGTTGTACACAGCATCATCTTGAAGCCGGCCTTATAAAGTTCAGCCTCCACATGATCCACGAATTCCGCAAAAAACGGATTGGATACATTGGGAACAAGGACTGCTATGATTCCGGTCCTCTTATGGTACAGGTTCCTTGCAAGCTCGTTGGGCGTATAGTCCAACGCTTTCATCGCCTCCTCAATCCTGTTCCTGGTCTCCTCCGACACATATCCGCTGTCATTGAGCATCCTGGATACCGTACCAAGCCCCACGTTGGCCAGCTTGGCAACATCCCTCATACTCGCCATATATTCACCTCCTCTGTCTCTTACTTACATTTTAATTGCTTTTAATTAAAAGTCAATTAAATCTTCCGGTTTCTTCATTTCTACTTTCCATCAGCAGATTGGAAACTGAATGGATTAATAATCGTATATACTTAAACATATAACAGGTTATTTACTGCTTTCATTTTATATTTAGCATAAAAACAGATGAGCTGCCATAGCCTGTTTCCGCTTCGGCAACCCACCTGTTTTTTAACCTATGTTTCCCTGATTATCCCATTATTCACTCAAAGCATCAAAAATCAGTTGTCCAACCGCCGCTCCACCATCCATATGCCCCAGGCTCTTCTCCCCATAATAGGCAGCCCTCCCATGAACCGGCTTCATCTGTTTTGTTGCCTCTGCCCCTTCAGCAGCAGCCTTGGCCGCATTCTTTAATGCTATATCCATGGTTCCTCCCTCTGCAATTGTTTTCTCACATGCTTTTACAGCAGGGTAAAGGGAATCCAATATGGTCCTCTCTCCTGGTTTGGAACCAGCCTTCTCCATGATTTTATTAATCCCTGCCTGGAAGGCGTCCATTATCTCCGCGGGACCTGCCTCGCTTTTTCCCTTCAGGCTTTTCGCCATCCCCATAAAGCCAAAGGAAAGTATGGTGCCAAGGCTGGAGGGTGCTGCTTCATTAAAAGCATTTCCTGACTTCATGAGTATTTTTCCCAAGTCCTCTTCTTCTGACAGTTCCAGCAGCATATCGACTGCCTTGAATCCATCGCTCATGGATATACCCAAATCCCCATCTCCATTCTGCTGGTCCAGCTTTACAAGATAGTCTTTATTCGTTTCAATCTTTCTGCTGATTTTCTTTATTGCTTTTCCTAAACCCTGTACGTTCATACTATCCTTACCTCACTTATTATAGTTGGTATAAAATGGAGACTTGGCAACCTGTCCTAAAAGCCCCTTTAACTCCTCATCCAGCTTCAAGATGGTAAGGGACAATCCTGCCATTTCCATGGAGGTTGCATACTCCCCGATATGAGGCATGTATACGCTTATCCCCAGTTCTTCCAACATCTGGTGTATCCGGCGGTAAACAATGAACTGTTCTTCCAAAGGCGTTGCTCCCAGTCCGTTAACCATGACAGAAACTTCATCACCGGCTTTTAACGGCATATCTTCTGTAATTTTACCTAAAAGTATTTCAGCCACCTGGTCCGCGGTCATCATCTTACATACCTCCAGGCCGGGCTCGCCATGAATCCCCATTCCAATCTCAATCTCGTCATCTGCAATTGAAAAAGTAGGTTCCCCTACCTGGGGAACGATGCATGAAGTTAATGCCACACCCATGGTCCTTATATTATTAAGCGCATGCTGTGCTGCCTGGGCTACCTCCTCCAGATTCCCGCCGTTCTCTGCCTTTGCGCCTGCTATTTTAAAAGCATATACCATTCCGGCCACCCCCCTGCGGCGGTGGGCTTCTGCCTCGGGCGCGCTGGCCACATCATCCTTTACCAGGACCATTTTTGTCTGAATGTCATCCTCCATATCCACTGTCTCACAGGCAAGCTCAAAGTTCATCCTGTCTCCGCCGTAATTGCCAAGCAGCACCAGGACTCCGCTTCCCTTATCGCAAGCCCGTATCATATCAGCCATTTTTGCTGCGGCAGGGGAAGCAAACACATTGCCTACCGTACACCCATCCAGAAGTCCCTGTCCCACATACCCCAGAAAAACAGGCAGATGGCCGGAACCTCCGGCAGTTACAATGCCTACCTTTCCTTCCATTGCACCGTAATTGCTTAACAGAATACGGTAATCACCATCCAGCAGCCTTACTTTATCTCCATAAGCGGCAATGATACCTTCCATTGTCTCTTTTACAAAATCTTCCGGCCTATTAATCAATTTTTTCATCATGTCCGTACCCCTTTCATAGTGAATCCCTTATTCATGCTGCCACGCCTGTTTTCCCAGATAAGCCTCTGCCACCCTGGGATTATTGCGCATTTCCGGGGATGGACCGCTCATCTTAATCCTCCCCTGTTCAATCACATAAGTAAAGTCAGAAATCTTCATTGCAAGTCTTGCATTTTGTTCATTTAAAAGAATTGTCATTCCCGTCTTATTGATTTCCACTATCTTCTCAAACATTTCTCCTACTAATAACGGTGACAATCCCATGGAAGGCTCATCTAACAGCAGAATCTCCGGTCTTGCCATCAGCGCCCTTCCAATTGCCAGCATCTGCTGCTCACCGCCGCTCATACTCCAGGCCAGCTGCCTGCGCCGTTCCTTTAATCTTGGGAAAAGTTCATATACCATCTCCAATTCTGCCTCATATGATTTTTTCCCAAAATACCCATGCCACACAATGGTTCCTGTCTGAAGGTTCTCCTCCACCGACAAGCCCGGAAATACATGGCGCCCCTCCGGTACCTGGATAATGCCCATCCTGGCAATCTGACGGCTGTTTTTCTTTACAATCTCGGTCTGACCATCAACCATGATAGAACCCTTATGGGTAATAGCGCCGGATATGGAATTCATCAACGTACTTTTTCCAGCGCCGTTACTTCCGATAAGACAGGTAATCTTACCTTTTTCAATCACCATATCAATTCCCTTGAGAGCTTCAATGGGACCGTAATAGGCATGTAAATCTCTAATCTTAATCATCAAAGTCCCTCCCCAGGTATGCTTCCAGAACAATCGGATTCCCTGCAATCTCATGCGGCAGTCCTCTTGCGAGGATTTCACCAAATACAAGAACATCTATATTTTCACAGCTGCTCATAACCAGATCCATCTGGTGTTCTATCAGTAGTATTCCAATATTGCGTTTCTTGGCCGCAAACATGAGCAGGTTCCTTGCCTGTTCTATCTCCTGAGTAGTCAGTCCGGCAGCCGGTTCATCCACAAGCATTACTTTTGGATGGCTTAACATTGACCTGACAATTTCCAGGATTTTCCTCTGCCCAAATGGAATCGCGGTGATATCTTCATCCCAGTCAAACGTAAATCCCACCATCTCCATCAATTCATCCAATTCTTTCAGAAAGTCACTTCCCTTTATTCCAATAAAACTTTTTAAATACCCCAGCTGGTCATGCAGATCCACTCCCAGCATCAGATTATCCCTGATGTTCGAGCGGTACAGAAACCGAGGTGTCTGGAATGTCCTGCCAATTCCCTTTCTTGCACGGATGTGGGATGGTATATTGGTAACGTCCTCCCCATGGAAAAAAATCTTCCCCTCATCCACCTCATAGATACCGCTTATAAGGTTCATCATCGTACTCTTGCCCGCGCCGTTGGGGCCAATCAATCCATGGATTTCTCCCGGTTGTACCTCCAGGTTTACCTGTTTCGCTGTCACAACACCGCCAAAGCTTTTACAGACCCCTTCTAATCTCAATATTGCCTCGCCCATACTATCCTCCTCTGATTTCCTATGATTTTAGCTTATTCTTCCTTCTCATGGTTTTCAGAAAATCCGAAACGGCGCCGCCAATACCCATGGGCATGAAAATCATCATTATAATTACTGCGATACCGTATATGAACATCAGATACTTATCAAGCCCCCTGAGAACTTCCGGTAAAAAAGTAACAATCAATGCTCCCACGAAAATGCCCGGAGTACTGTTAATCCCTCCCAGCATTGACATGATGACAATAGTGGTACTCTTAGCAAAACTGAACTGGTCTCCAGATATGAAACGGTTATGCTGAGCCAGAAGGGTACCTGAAAGTCCTGCAAAAGCCCCCGCGATTACGAATGCAATGACTCTTGTGCGGTATATATCCACCCCCAGGGTCTGGGCCGCTAATTCGTTGTCCCGGATAGAAGCAAGGGACCTGCCAAGACTTGTCCTTCGGATCCGCTCCACCAGAAGAGCCACTATGATTACCGCTCCCAGAAGCAGGAAATACCATTTCTTATAGCTGTCAAATACAAAACCACCTGCTGACAATGTCCGGATTTCGGGAATTCCTTTTGGCCCTCCAAATGCCGGCTCATAATTTAAAAACAATGTATACAGAACCTGCACAAATCCCAGGGTGGCAAAGGTACAGAATGAGCTTTTCAGCCTAAGGAAAAGAATTCCTGTTGCCCAGGCAATGAGTGCGGTAAGCACTACCGATACAACAATGGCCGCATATCCTGGAAGTATGAAATTCATACGTCCGGAACAGAGATTTGCCGTGATATAGGCCCCGATTCCCATAAATGCCACACCGGAAAATACCAGCTGCCCGCACATTCCCAGCATAATGGAAAGGCCATAAGCCGTAATCATATTAATCAACGCCATATTTACCACAAGAACCGTATAATTATTCATTTTAAGTGAGACCAACAATGAAAAAACGATTAAAAAAATAATCATAGCCCCTGTTTTAGGGTCAAACTTACTTTTATTCATACCATTTCCTCCTTAAGCCTTATCAGCGACTTTATCAATAATTAATCCCCGAGGCCTGAATATCAGGAAGATAATCAGAATCAGGAAGACAATCGCATCCTTATAGGAGGAAAACCTGACCGTAGCAAAAGACTCCACAATACCCACCAGCAGACATCCTATAATCGCACCTTTAATGCTTCCAAATCCGCCTATGACCGTCCCGGCAAATGCCCTTAGCTGAAGGGATGCCAGGGATGTGGTAACCGTATATACAGGAGCTACCATATAGCCTCCGATAGAAACCAGAACCACGACCAGCATATAAGTGACAGCCGTTGTCATTAACGTTGATATCCCCATTAATTCAGCTGCCGGTTTGTCCTGTGCGGCTGCCTGCATCATGATACCGATATACGATTTCTCAAACAGAAGATAAATCAAAGCCATGACTGCAACTGCAACCGCAATAATCAGCAGGAACTGTGCCTGGAGCCTTGTCCCAAAAAGATTGACAGTCAGGGCATTTCCCTTGGAGTTCTTTAATATCGGGGAAATGGTCCTGGGCCAGGATCCAAATATAATCATGGTTCCTTCTGACAAGACCAGGGATGCCCCCATAGTGGCAATAATAGGCGCTACCGGGTAGGATGCCTTTCTGAGGGGCCAATATGTCACTAACATGAATATCAGGCCTAATACTGCATAAAAAACCAATGATAACGGCGCTGCAATATAAAATGGAAGCTTAAAGTCCATAAAAAGCACACATGCAATATATGCTCCTACCATCAATAAATCGCCCTGTGCAAAGTTAAGGACCCCGACCGCCCGGATTAAAAGAATCAATCCCATTGCAATCATCGCATAAATCATTCCCATCGAAAGCCCATTTACCAGCATTGAAAAAAATATGCTAAAGTTCACTTTTATACCCCCAATTCCATTCTATGCTTACCCGGGAATGCCACAGCCTGGCAGCATTCCCCCCAAGCCTGTCTGTTATCTGAAGTTAACAATCCTTACAGGAACAGCTTCCCCGCCTGTTGTCTCACACAGCATGATATACGTAGACATTACATGATAGCTGTCCTCGTAAATCTTGTAATAGTTGTTTGCGCCCTGCAGGTCTGTACTACCCATGGCTTCATTGATTTTTTCACGGTCTTCTGTGGTTCCTGCACGTTCGCAGGCTTCTTTAAAGAGATAGACACAATCATAGCCCCAGGCTGACTGCATCGCACTTTTAGCGTCATACAGTTTCTCATAATCCTCTTCAAATGCCACGGCACGTTCAGGCACATCCAAATCCCGTCCCAGAATATTCGGAGACCAGTCCGCCACAGTGTACCAGCCATTCGCTGCATCTTTTGCCACCTCGATAAAAGGGGCGCTTGCAAAACTGGAGGATCCCATAAGAGGTATATCGCAGCCCGCTGACTGCAGCTGCTGGGCCAAGGCTACATCCCATGCCTCGCTGACCCCCATTACCACCAGGCCATCCACGCCACTGCCCAAAATCTGATTGATAATGGAACTGAAATTTGATTCATTCTCTGGCGCGCCGTAGATATTGTTTTCTGAAACCGGATTGCCCTTTTCTTCCATCGCCTTAACAAAATTATCCTTCTGTATGGTGGTCGAAGAAGCTGTGGTATAAAGAACAGCCGGGTTCTTCATGTTAAGTTCATTTAGGGCAACATCTGCCATGATTGGACCGGTAAAGTCATCTGTCACCCGTATCTGCCACACATAGGGGTTCTTTGAAGCAGAAATATCCGGATTGGAGCCATTAGCAAAATAGGGAACTTTATTTTTCTCTATTTCAGGAAGTACCGCCATGCAGTTAGTAGAAAAATAGGAACCGATGATAGCCGGTACGCCGCTTTCTATCAGCTTGATTGTAGCATTAATGGCAATGGACTGGTCCGTCCCCTCATCCTGCACATCCAAAACCAGTTCTCTCCCAAGGATGCCTCCGGCTGCATTGATTTCATTCACGGCCTGATTCATTCCATTTACATAGTAACCTCCAGTCAGCTGGTTAGGCCCGGTCAGGGGGGCTGTTGCCCCTAGTACCACCGTTCCATCAAAACCTGTGCTGCTGCTTTGTGCCGTCTCTTCTTCCATTTGCTGTGCCACAGTACTCCCCCCGGACGTCCCTGCAGTCCCATTGCCGGCACATCCGCTCATCATGCCAACTGTCAATGCCATGCTTAAAAACAGTGCTGCTTCTTTTCTCATAATAATATCTTCTCCTTCTATGCTTTTATTTTTATGGTCTTAACATTACTTTGCAGGCATCCGGGTCATTGCAGGCCACATCAAATGCCTTGGCAGCATCAGCCAGGTCAAATACATGCGAAATCAAAGAATCAATCTGTATCATTCCGTTTGCCACATTCTGCATTGTCTTTTCAATCCACCATGGACGGTCAATCTTAATACGGTGCATCAGTGCCAGTGTACGGATATCGAAACCATCGTTATGCCATCTGTTGATATACAGCTGCGCCGGTTCCAGTACCCAGCTGTAAAGCCCCATAATACCTCCATGCTTGAGCACATCACTGCACAGCTGGATTGCCGAATCATTTCCTGCAACTTCGATTACGACATCAGCTCCCTGGTTGTTTGTCTCCTTCAATACGGTTCCCACCACATCATCCTTATTGGGGTTGAGTACAATGTCAGCACCCATCTTCTTAGCCAGGTTGAGCTTACCATCCACTACATCCACACAAATCACTTTTGCAGCGCCCATCTTCTTAACAACCTGGGCAATGATCTGTCCGGCAAATCCCACGCCTACCACAACTACCACATCGCCTAATTCCACCCCTGACTGCATGCCTGCATAGATTGCACAGGCTGTAGGTTCTCCCAGCGAAGCTGCTTCCATGCTCATTCCCTCCGGAACCTTCACAACACCATAGCCATTATGCACCACTGGTGCAACAAAATAATCAGCCATGGTATTATACCATCCAAAGGACATTACCTTGTCCCCCACTTTAAAGTCAGTTACATTCTTTCCCACCTCTACTATCACGCCTGCTGCCTCGTGTCCCATTTTTAATGGATAAGCATGATGGGCCTCATTGTTCCCGTCAACCTGTTCAACCTGTACTTCCCTGGGCATCTTTCCTTCTGAATAATTCTTGTCTGTCCCACATATGGATGCCAAGTATGTTTTAACCAGCACCTCATTGTCACCTGGTTTTAAATCATGCTCCTCCACCACGACCTCATTTGGTTTTTTTGTCACTACAACCCTTGTTCTCATTATTTTCCTCCTGGTATTTAGTTATTTATATAGGCTTTTAGCCTTTGAACATATATATAGCAACTATCATGCCAAAGAGAAACAACGGTTTTTTCAGGTATTTCGAAACCTTTTTCGCATTTTTCTCAAATCCTTCGCATGAAAAATTCGCATTATGAGAATTTTTATCATAATGCGAATTTCATCATTGCATTTTATTGATACGACGGTACAGAGTCGCCAGGCTGATTCCCATCTGTCTTGCAACCTGTTTTTTCCCTTCTGTTGTATTTCCGTATTGTCCCAGCAGCTCCTTCATATGAATCATTTCCCTTAATTTAAAATCCATTTCCCGTTCTTCCTGTACGTTTTCCTCCGCATGAAAAACCCTGTCTTCCATGACCTGGGCCGGCAAAGCGGAAACACCCATGATACCTGATACGCTGTCTGAATTCATGGAAATCATATACTGTACTACATTTTCAAGTTCCCGTATATTTCCCTTCCACTGATAACGGCAAAGATACTCCATGGCTTCCGAATCTATTCCGGATACATTCACCTCAAAGAAAGAGCGGTATTTTTCTATAAAATAATGGACCAGCAGCGGAATATCCTCCGGGCGTTCCCTCAGCGGCGGAAGATGGATTTCAAAAATATTCAGTCTGTAATATAGGTCTTCCCGGAATTTCCCCTCCTCCACCATTTTTTCCAGATTCCGGTTCGTAGCCGATATGATACGGATATTAAGGCTGACCTGTTTATTTCCGCCAACCCGTTCAAGCTTACGTTCCTGCAGGACCCGGAGCAGTTTTGCCTGAAGATGAAATGGCATCTCCCCAATCTCATCCAGGAATATGGTTCCTGTATCGGCCAATTCAAATTTTCCTATCTTACCACCCTTTTTTGCTCCCGTAAATGCACCTTCCTCATAACCAAACAGTTCCGATTCCAGAAGTTCCATTGGGATTGCCGCACAATTGACTGTAATGAACGGATTCCCGCACCGGTCTGATGCATTATGAATAGCCCTGGCAAACATTTCCTTTCCTGTTCCGGTCTCACCTGTCAACAGAATATTTGGCATTGTCCTGGCTACCTTTTGGGCGATTTCTTTTAAGTGTCTCATTCTTGGACTGTTGCCTAATATATGACTGAAGGTAATCTGGTTCTCCCTGAACGCTTCACCTGCAATACGTCTTCCAATATTGACGATAGTTTTAAAGTTCAGTATTTTTACTAAATCCTCCCGCCCTTCTGCCACCTTATAAAATAACGTCCCATAACTTTCTTCTCCTATTTTTATCTTCTCATAGACGTTCACACTCTCATCCTCAATCATTCTGTGAAAAACAGGATCCGGTATAAGATTAAGGATATTCTTTTCCAGGATGGATTCATAATCCATTTTAAAAATATTCAGGGCCTTCCTGTTAATGTTGCGGATCATGTTATCTGCATCCAACAGGACATATCCGTCTGAAATCTGTTCCAGTACCTGGTTTAATACCTGGTTCTGGCTGTCCAGTTTCCTATAAATCTGCTGTTCCTTCTGCCGCACCTCCTCCTCTTTTAACTTTAATGCAATAAGTTCGCACATGCTCTGGATAAAATTCAAGAGTCCCCTGCGTTCATCCTTTATCTTCTCAATATGCTCCTTTTCATAACATATAAGCCCCATAACCCCAATAACTACATTGCCATGCACAATGGGACAATGGAGATACCCCATTTCCTTACAGCTATCCCGCTGATTGCAATTTAAGCATGCAGGGCTTGTCCTGTCCACGGTAGTGCTGATTGCATACTCCCCTGTTTCAACCACCCTTTTAACAATACCGCCATTTTTAGGTATCGGCTTATAGACGGTACCAGCCACCCTCTGAAGATTACTGTCAATTACCTGTGTGTCAATACCGATTGCAAAGGTAATTCCCTGAGCAATTTTCTGAATAAAATCCCTAATATCCATCAATTCAGGCATTTCTCCCCCTCACCTTCATATGTTTTTCATGTTTATGACTACTTCTTTATAGTTTTATCATCAATAGAATAAATTCTCAATAGTTTTTGGTTTATAACCCCTGTATTCTTAGTCATATACATTTCAATCATTTAACCATATTCTTCTAGAAATTTTAAAAATATAAAAATAGCCCCGGTAGAAATATCTCCCGGAACTATTTTTGCCACATCCGCCAGTACAGCATTTTATTATAGGGTCATTTTATTTCCAATATGATTTTTGTATACATAGGCATATAGTATGTGTCCTCAAAGCATGATCCGTCTACAAGTCCACAGCAGACCTGGCAAACCGCACAACCTTGCCCTTATGTTTACGCCTGGTCAGGATCAGGCATGTGGCGGCGCACAGGATGCCTGTCTGTGTGGCAAAGGCCGCCCCAAGGCTTTCCGTATATCCGATTGTCAGGAAACCGGAGGCGGCCACTGCCGCTGAAAATAATGCATAAGGCAGCTGGGATATCACATGGTCCATGTGGACACACTGGGCGCCTGTGCTGGACAATATGGTTGTATCCGATATGGGGGAACAGTGGTCCCCAAAGACAGAGCCTGAAAGCACCGCCCCAAGGCAGCAGTAAAGCATTGCATCCCCCATTCCCAGGGCAGAAGACATCTGCACGCTGATGGGAAGCATGATTCCGAACACGCCCCAGGAAAAGCCGGTTGCCAGCGCCATGACTGCGGAAAAGACAAAGAGCAAACATGGCAGGAGCTGGGAAGATATATTGTACTGGACCAGAAGCCCGGACAGGAACGCACCCGGCCGAAGCATTCCAATCATATCAATCAGCACCCATGCAAAGAGCAGGGCAGCGGTAGCTCCCGCCACCTTTTTCATACCGTAAAATGCAGTGTAAAACAGTTCATTTCCATGGAAATGCCAGTACCTGTACACTGCCCATCCAAGTCCGGCAGCGCAGCCTGCGCATAGTGAGAGATAGGTGGACGCATGCTGGAGTATCTCAAAAACATCCCATGAACCGGAGAAGATGCACCCCGTCATATACATGGTGCCCACGCTCACTGCCACCAGGATACTAATGGGCATAATCAGGTCGGTGGCATGTTTTTCATGGGTGCTGTCCGGCAATCCGTCATCTGCCTTGATGGATGCCGCATCATTCATCCTGCCCAGATTGATGTTCCATATGGCGCTAAGAAATACCAGGGTCAGGGAAAAAATCGCATAGAAATTATAGGGTATGGTCTCTATGAACTGGTTTAACGGTGCATCCGTCCCCGGCAGTATAATGGCAAACAGGGCAATGATATATGCCCCCCAGCTGGACAGCGGGCAGATGGAGCAAACCGGCGCGCTGGTGGAATCAATGATATACGCCAGTTTCTCCCTGGAAACCTTGTAGCGGTCCGTCAGGCTTCTGGAAACCTCGCCCACGGTCAATGCGTTAAAATAGTCATCTATGAATATGATGATTCCCAGCACAACCGCCAGAAGCTGGGCCATAGCCGCGTTCTTTACCCGTTTCTGTGCCCATCTTGCAAAACCTATGGTCCCGCCGTTTTTGTCAATAAACGCAGTCAGCATCCCAAGGCCAAGGATAAAAAGCACCAGCAGCATGTTGTCAAAATCCCAGTTTCCCTCCGTATAAAAAATCCGTGCCGCCGAACCCATGACAGCTTCAACCGCATCTCCCGGACGGAAGCCGCACAGTATCAGCGCGCTGGCAATAATGCCAGCCGATATGGAAATGATTACCCTTCTGGTAGCAATCACCAATAATATGACAATCAGGGGAGGAATTAAAGAAATAGCAGTTGTCTCCATGATGTAACCCACCTTTCATCCAATCTACATAATCATGCTCATCAAACCATCACGCTTAACGGCAGCTTTCCTCCAGAATCATTTTTCCTCCGTCAATCACCCTGCAGCCCTCCAGCACACCGTCCTCTGTTTCCAGCACCAGCGGTTTGATGAAAAGCGCTGTCTTCTCGCTGATGAACTCCGAAGCGCTTCTGTAAAACAGGCTTGGGGAATGGTCCAGGCAATAATGCGCAATCCCCCCTTCCATGTAGATGGGGGACTCCATGGCTGTTGGATGGGAAGTCTCGATGGCGCCGTGCTCATCACAGCTCACATCAATCAGCAGCGCGCCTCTTTTTAAATGTTTCAGATCATCCCTGGATATGATATGGTCCCTGCGCCCCGGATCCCACAGCACGGCGTTTACTATGATATCAAACCGTCCCATCTCCTTCTTAAACTGCTGTTCCTGCCTGCGTCCATATACAGTGACCAGGGCGGCATTGGAGACAAGGGCCTTATAAGCGCCCGCGGCCGTGTTGCCGCGGCCCAGTACGGCCGCTTTCTTTCCTTCCATCAGCATGCCGTAGCTTAAACAGCCATGAATGACCGATGCCTGGCCTGCAAGAATATTATTCCTGTAAAAAATCTGGGTGTTATTCTCCAGCATTTCCTCCCAGGCATATACCTTAAGCTTCCTTTCCAGCAGAAGTGCCTTCATGTCAGGATCCACATGGGGATGGACCCAGCCGAAAACCGTGGTGCCTTCCCTAAGTTCACCCAGATACTCCGCGTCCCCTGCCTTTGGGTCACAGATAATATTGCATTTGTGCAGGATTTCTCCCCTGGGGGCAACGGAAGCTCCCATTTCCTCATATTCCCGGTCGGATATTCCCAATTTTCTTCCATAGCCCTGTTCAAAGAACAGATATCCGGCAGCCTTTCCCAGTTCCTTCATGTGGCATGGCAGAAGCGCTATCCTGTTTTCATTTTCCTTATGGCTGTTTATAAATCCCATGGTCTTCATAATCAGAACCCACCTTTTTTTGTTTTAGTTATACCATCTTTTTATTGAATGGCAAGACTAATTGGCAAGGATTGATTTTATCTTTATATGAACCGCCAAATCATTATGGTTTGTTTATCTGAGTCTTCCTATATTTTTTGAATCTTTTACATACATAAGTAAACAGATGATAGTTAATACTGTTTCTACTATGGGCTGTGCTGCAATAACACCATTTAATTCCCAAAAATAATTCAAAATGATTACTCCTGGAATAAAAAGGATTGCATTTCTTAAAAGGGTAATAATCAGCGATTTTACCGCTTTGCCTAATGCCTGAAAATAACTGGACATCATATTGATTACACCAAGCATAGGTGCTGATAAACAAAGAATTCTCAAAAAACGGGCAGTCTGCTTAATCAGCATATCATCCTGAAGGAATATGGAAGCAAGTGGTTTCCCACCGAATATAAAAACAGCAGCAGAAATCAAGCCTACCAGCATTCCGTATAATGTTGTAACTTTCACAATATCAGCCATTCGCTTTGTCTGAATTGCTCCATAGCAGTAACCGACTAAAGGCGTTACTCCCTGAGCCAATCCCACTGATAGCATAATAGGAATCATATCTAGCTTATATGCAATTCCATACGAAGCAACCGCATCAGATCCGTAAATGCCGATATAATTATTCAGTACGATATTGGATACACTCATTAATACTGTTATGAGTGCTCCCGGAATACCAATACTTACAACCTTCTGAACCATATATGTATCCGGCGGAAAACACTTTGGTGTCAGTTTTACCAGAGGATTACCTTTACGTTCTTCGCGAATCATACAGCCAATGTAATAAACCGCTGCACACATAAATCCTAAAGAGGTCGCAAGCGCTGCGCCTGCAGTCCCCCATCCAAGCACTACAATAAAAATGCAATCCAATACAATGTTAATCACATTCCCCAGCACCAATCCAATGGTACTTTGCTTAATGAGTCCGGCAGAACGAAATAAATGCACAAAACCATTTGCAAGCATAATAAAAGGGGCGCCCATAAAAATATATTTCAGATAATCGAAGGTATAAGCGGTATTATCCGCGTCTGCGCCCGCCATGTTGACCAGCAGCTTTAAAAAGACCAGTCCAAGAATAAGTGTGATGATACCTGCTATTGCTATTGCATATACGCAAAAATTCAAAGTTGAACAGACTTCCTTTTTCTTTTCTTCCCCCAATAATCTGGCAATGACGCTACTGCCGCCCATACCAAAAACACATGCAGCTGACATGATAATAAGCAGGATTGGTGCACACAATGTGACTGCGGCAATCATTGCCGGTTCTCTGGTCAGAGAAACAAAAAAAGTGTCTGCAATATTATAAATGAGGGTGGTAAGCTGCCCCAGCATAGCTGGTAATCCAACCCTCATAATTGCCTTGGTTATATTCTTTTCTTCAAAAACTGACGTCATTTTCTTTTCCTCCTTGTAATCCTTGTAATTATAATGTAAAATCAATTTAAAAAACAGGACATATGTCCTGTTGGAGGTTTTATGAGAAAAATATATGATAAAAATGAAATAGCCACATATATCGCACAAAGCAAATATCAAGCAGTTCTGGATACATTAAATGTAAATTTCTATCTGATAAAATATAAGAAAGGCGAATTGTTATCCTCGCCTTTTCAGAAAGATTTTCTTTTTCAAATTGTAGAAGGCGGTTCCGTAAATATCTACTTTATCCGCGAAGATGGAACTCGTTATTCCCTTTCAGCCGGCCACACAGACTTGTTTTTAGGTGATATGGAAATTTTTTATCCAAAAAATAATAACGTCTATGCCGAAGCCACTGAAAATCTAACCAGCCTTTCTTTTTCTATTGATAAAAGCAGAGAAATACTGCTTTCAAATAATACATTTCTTCAGCTCATCTGCAGCAGTCTTTCCACCAAGATTGCTGCAATAACAACGATTGATGCTGCTCCTGCATCTTTAGCAGAAAAAGTCTTGTCTTTTATGAAATATAAATGCGATGACGGAATAATGAAAGGTGTGGAGCAGACTGCTTTTCATCTTCATTGCAGCACAAGACAACTTCAAAGAATTTTAAACCAATACGAATCAGCAGGATTAATTAGTAAAATAGGGAAGGGAACCTACCGTTTAAACAGCAGTAAAAAGGAAGAATGGGAAACAGCGTAACGCGCCGCCTTAAGCATCTTATCTCCCGCCATGCTCCGCCAGAAACCGTGCCGACGCATCCTGTATGGTCTTAATCAGCTCCCGCAGGATTGGGTACTGGCTGTATGCCTGTTTTTCATAAAACAGGCATATGTTTACCTTTGCCTCATGGCCTTTTAAGGGGATATAGACCAGTTCCCCGCTGGCAACGCCTGCATACCGGTTACAGGCCGGATAACATGCAATTACATATCCTTCCGGATATTTCTGAAGCAATTCAATCACATTGGCTACTGTTTCCACCTGGACCATCTTGTGGGAAGATACCGTGTTGACCGTATCCTGCAGGACCGATGCCATGAATCCCGGCTTTTCCACCATTTCCTGAAGATTGGGGGCAATGAAGAAGTAATGGCTTTTTAAATCCTCCAGTGCAATGGACCGCTGCTTGGCCAGCGGCCCGTTTTTATTCACAAGGCAGCCATATTCGCCCTGCAGCAGCAGGACCTGCACATAGCCATTTACCCTCTGGTTCCGGTCTGTGTCACACCGCCCTCCTTCTTCACAGATGGCCAGGGCAATGACCGGCCTTCGGATATCATGGGACAGAAATGTTTCCGGGCACGGGACCGTGGAGTAATTAATGTTCAGGTCTGAATACTTTTCTTTAAAATACAGAATGATGTCCGGAAAAAGGAAGCCGGAAAGAGATGTATGGGCGTACACATCGATTGTTGTTAAAAAATTCTGTTTAGACAGCCCCAGCCAGCCATTATAATATTCCACAATCTGTTTTGCCTCGGGAAGGATCTTTTTGCCTGCTTCCGTCAGGACAATACCGGCATGGGTGCGACAGAAAAGGGAGACGCCGATTTCCTTTTCAAACAGCTGCAGGGCCTTTGTGAGGCTGGGCTGGGTGATATACAGTTTCTGTGCAGCCTCATTAATGGATTTCGCTTCTGCCAGGGTAATGAAATACTCCAGCATTTTCATTTTCATAAACTCCCCTCCCTTGTTCCTCCATCCAAATTTTTTTATATGGGCAATATCCAGGCTCTTATGATTATAGGTTCTTATGATTATAGGTTCTTACCATTATAGGTTCTTACCATTATAGGTTCTTACCATTATAGGTTCTTATCACCATAATTCCTTATCATTATAGCTTTTTTTCATAATGCCGGATTTTTTATATATTATACAATTTCTTGTCTCTATGATATTATATTTTTGACAACTTTGTCAAATAAAATTAAAAAGAGGAGATAAGTTATGACCAAACGCGAAAGATTCATGAACTTCCTGGAAAACAAACCCGTAGACCGTGTTCCGGTGGCCTTCTTCCACCATTTCTGTCCTCCCTGTGAGTGGGGCAGGGGGCTTGAAAACCAGGATGCCTTTGAGAGGAACATCATTGGACACAAGCTGGCCAGGGAGAAGTTTGACCCTGATGTGATTAAAATCATGAACGACACCCTGATGATCATGCCTGTGGATGTCTCCTTTGTAAACACCTCTGATGACTTACGGAAAGTCCAGGCTCCTGCCGTGGATTCCGCCTTTGCCATGAAGACCCTGGAGCTTACAAGGCGTGTGCGCGCTATCTATGAGGACTCCGACGCCCCGGTATACGCCACCGGTTTCTCTCCCTCCGTGGTGCTGCGCAACAGCCTGTGCGTGGGCGGCATCCCCGGCGAGGGAGATGAATCCAGAATGCTGCAGTTTATAAAAGAAGACCCAGATGCAGTTGCCGCCGCAATGAAAAACCTGTGCAACGGTATCTCAGCCATCAATGAAATGCTAATCAAAGAGGGGGGCGTGGACGGTATCTACATGAGCGTCAACAACCAGTCCAACTTCTTTACCGATGAGTTTTACCGCACCTATGTGGCGCCTTATGAAAAAGAAGTGATGGAGAACGCCAACAAACTGAGCAGGATTAACCTGCTGCATATCTGCGGCTACCATGGCCGTGCCAACCATCTTGAACTGTTCACGGATTTTGAGGCAGCCGCTGTGAATATTGCTGTTTTCGTGGAAGGCGTCTCCCTCAGCGAAGGCAAAAAACTGTTTAGGGGCAAGCCCGTCTTTGGCGGCTTTGCACAGGACACCGTCATCTACAGGGGTACTAAACAGGAAGTAAAGGAAGCCGCGTGGAGCATCCTGGATGAATGCGGACAGATTGGCATCATGCTGGGCGCCGACTGCACGGTTCCCAATGATATTGACGATTCCCGCCTGGAATGGGTCCGTCAGGCAGCCATTGAGTATGCCGCTGGTAAGTGAAATCCGGCAGCCATTATTTTGTAAGGAGGTTTATCATGCAACAGAAAGAAAAAACCGGTTTTGCAAAAACATTCTCCATATGGTTTGGCCTTGGCGCCCTTATGTTCGGCACCTTCTGCGGGGCCAACATGGCTTCCGGTGTCTATGCCTCCACCTACATTGTTACCTTAGGCGGCGGATGGGCCCTGGTATGGCTGATCATGTTTTTTACAGCCATGTCCTTTTTCTGCAGCGTTGGCCTGAACTTTGTCCGGTCCTATAAAATCACCAACTACAATGCCTACTATCTGGCGCTTTACGGCCTGCAAAAGCCTGGGGCCAACCCGGTTTTAAAAGGCATTGTCACCGTGTTCTTTGACATTTACACCATGATGATGGGCCTGGTAACCGTTGCTGCTACCGTTGCCCTTTTCTCCGAGCTGATGAATGTCCTGTTGGGCATCCCCACCGTGATTGCCAGTATCTTCGGCGTTCTGCTGTTTGCCGTACTGAGCATATACGGCGCCGCCTTCCTGCGCAGATTCAACACGCTGATGACCATATCCCTGATTGTGTCCCTGGTCACCATCCTGATTGCCGTAATCAGTATCCGCGGTCCTGTCCTGATGGAGCGCATTGGAAATTTTGACATTGGGACGGATTGGACCACCACAACCGCGGCCGCCCATTTCTCCATGTTTTTCTCCTACTGCATGACCTGCTCATCCTGGGGTTCCACCCTGAGCAATTACTCCGACCAGATCCGCAGCCAGAAGGATGCCATTGGTTCCGGTATCACCATCGGTCTGCTGGTCACGCTCCTGTTTGCCATGACCGGCGCCATCGTGCTTCCCTTCATGCCTGAAATCATGTCGGGAACGCCCATCCTGCTAATCTGCCAGCAGTATCTGCCCACTGTCCTTACCGCCATCTACTGGGTGGTCGTGGTACTGGCCGTGGTTTCCACTGCCCCCAGCTTCACGTTCAACTTCTCCAACCGCTGGGCCACGGTATGGAAAACTGAAAAACTCAGCCACAAAGCCAAATTCTTCATTCTCTCCATGGGCTTTTTGCTGACCTGCTGGCTGATTTCCAGCGTGGGCCTGGTGGCCATTGTCCAGAAGGGGTATGTCATGCTGGGCAACGTGGCACTGTTCGCCGTTGTAATCCCGCTTCTTATCTCCATTTACCGGGTGTGGAAAAAGGAACATTGCTGTGAGGAAAATGGTCCTGAAGCTTAACTATTTGCTTGCTGATGTCTTAGGGTATGTAAAAAACTCACCTAAAGAAAAATCGCTGAATTTGTGAGACTTCAGCGATTTTTTGTTATAATTAATTATGCGGCTAACTAATAAGCCATGAATCAGGAAGTCCTTCTGTCCCAAGGCATCTGGCAGCAGAACAATCCGTATGAACCAAGAATTGACTGCTATCCATCAAAATATAATTTCAACCCTCGAGTCAGTTCGCATTTTGCCGGAACTGACGATTCCTATTTGGGACTTATTTTACAGCCTCGATGGTGACATTATTTAGTTGCTATTTTCAGGATTTTCTCAATATCCGCTTTCCCTGTTTCTGCATCTACCTCAACCTCCATAGATACAGGGAGTGATGCGTTTAGACGCTTCACAAATGCTTCCCCTAACTTTTTTCTTCCAGATAACTCCAATACCTGTTCTTTGACATCCAGTTGGAATGACCTTCCATCCTCATTCTCTCCAGCCAGAAGCAGTTCTGACCCTCCATACTCATGGCAACCACCATAACCGTTGAAGCTCTTCTTTCCATATCGATGGTCATAGTTGTCTTTCCCCTTAATCTGCTGGTGATACATATACGTTCCAGGTGTGTACAAAAAGCAAAGATTTAATAATTTCATAGACATCCTCCTTGAAAAACAATATTTATGGTTACATTGCTATTATAGGAGCATATCTCCTTTGCCAAAAGGGACGGAATATCTATTTATTTGTCGAAAACAGCCTCCATCGTTTCATGCAGGTAATCGTTAAATCGATGCAGTTCTGTTATTGCTTTTTGAATGGATGGAATCTGGTATATCTCAAGAATCTTTTTATAATACACTTGTTCCAGATTACTCTTTGGTATGAACAGCCAGCCAATGTCCCGTTCACGCATAAATCCCCTACTTACCTTAGCAAGTACAAATTCGCTTTCCTCTGTTCTTCCAAACGTATAGGTACTCCCCTCCCGCTTTAAATCTTCTCTGGCCACCTGCATGATGGTACGGGCAGTTATGCCGGCATATTTTGTTTTATCCATAAGTATCTCACGATATACGTTTTTTATATGCTGCAGATAAAAGGGGGCAATGATTCTACCTGCGTATTTATGTAGGAATACGCAGTTTTCCCAGCTTTCTTCCAATTTTTCACGAAAACGTTTAGGCGTTAAACAACAATTGCTTTCCAGGATAAGCTCCTGTGTACGTTTCATACCAACTACCGTTTGATATTTTGCGCCTTCGGTTACTTCCAATGCCGCCTCCAACCTTCGGTTAACACATTCTGACGTCAGTGCCCCATCCTCTAAGATATCTTTTAGTTTTTCCATGTTCTTGATTTTATTAAAGAGGTCCAATATATAATTGAAGCCGGTCTCCGGAATCTCAATGAGATACCGCTCGAATGCATATGGCTTATCTATTTCCATTGAAAACCCATCTTCTACCTGCCTGACCAGGCACTCTAATATCTTACGGGCAGTCTCCAGTTCTTTCCGGCGGTTTAAATATGAAAGCTTAATAGCAAAATCCTTAAATATATCCTTCTCTTTCTGTTCCAGGCATATATCCACCCGATAGGCATCCAGTTGTTTTTCGATAAACTGCAATTTTTCTATCCGTTCCTCTTTAGCAAAATTCCGGTTATCTGCAATATGATAGATATAAATCTGCTGAAAAAAATAGGTAATAAGTGCTTCTGCCTTACTCAGACAGAGAATCTGTTCCAGAAATGAATCGTTTGTTTTCTTAAGATAATTCTCTGGAAACTCTTTACACATCTTCATATAGACATCCTTAGTTCCTCTTTCTGCTATTCTGACAATGCTTTTTATTTTATTGCATCCCTCCCCCATTTCTATATACATACGATTGATTCTATTTTTGATATATTCCCTGCCTTCTTTACAAACAAAGTCCAAATAATAAGCCAATACCTCATTCATATCAATGGACCAGTCCATTTTTTTCATATTATCAAAAAGTTTCCGGTTTACACCTTTGATATCCTCATGCAGAAGCCGTATCCAGCTTGCAAAAAATTCAGCCTTTTCATCAACCTGATAATTCCGTAAATTCAGATATAATACATTCTTATCCGGCTCAGCAATAAGTGCATGGGATAGGCGTTTGACATGTTTTTTTATTTTTTCTTTTTCTAAATCCCGGTCATACTTAAACGCCCCTGCATCAGGGTACAATATGTCAAACGTCCTAGCAATTGTGCCTGCATAAATAGTCCCTTCATCCATCCTCATACCTGCCTTCCGACTTATGATTCCTTATCATTATTATAGCCTAAAAGATGCTAGATACAATCCATATATCAAGATACCCTTCTTTATTACCCACTATGCCTCCCTGACCCGCTTTTATAAGCTAACACGGCGGCTTACGGTACACTACACTTAATCACCTAATATCTTTCCCTTACATCATTCTCAAGTCCTACGCACCCAAAAAGCCCCAGGAGAGTCATCTCCCAGGGCTAAGGCCTCTATTTCCCACGCCCTAAAAATACCATTTCCAGACCGCAATTTCACTGATTTTTCTTGCACAGACTACCACATTTTGTAGTTTTCTTCATTACTTCCCTCCAATAACATGAACCACATCCAAACTGCCGCCCCCTTAATGAGTAGTTATATTAAACCTCCAGCCTCACCCCGATTCCCTTTTCTTTCGCTCTTTTATAGGCAATATTGGCGCAGGCAACATCGAATGCACCCATGCCCATATGGGAATAGACCAGAATCTCCCCGTCATTCTCACGCCCCGCCTTTTTTCCGCTTAAAAGCTCCGGAACATCTGCATACACCAGGCTCTCATCCAACTTGACGCCATGGGTCAGGTCGGAGCCTGTGGTATAGTGCAGCAGATCCTCCTGCCGTACCCCCAGCACCCATTTGTCGGCCAGCCTGGCCACCTCCGGATCGATATCCTGGAAACCGTTGATGGCGACCACTGTCATTCCCGGCTTTATCCAGTCCTTCTCCACCAGGATTTCACGGCTGCTGCTGCAGGTCATAAGGATGTCGCAGCCCTCCACGGCCTCCTTTGGGGAGGCGCAGACCGTAAACCGCACGCCGCTCCCACCGTACATCTGCGTGATTGCTTCGCAGGCAGCCGGGTAAGCGTCATAGAGACGGATTTCCTCCAGCGTCTTAAATTCCTCCAGGAAACCGCCAACGCCGCTTCGTCCCTGACTGCCGCAGCCAATCACTGCCAGCACGCCCGGATTCTTTTTCGTCAGGCATCGCGCGCCGATTACGCCATGGCCGCCTGCGGTACGCATGGTGGTAATATCAGTTGCGCTGACTACCGCCAGGGGAGAGCCTGTTTCCGTGTCATTCACCAGGACCAGGTTGCCATGGCTGAAGGGATACCCTTTGGCCGGCTGGTTGTAGATGTTAATCCACTTTAGGCCCAGCACCTTCTCCCGCGGTATGCTGACAGGCATGGCAATGAAGCGGTTTTGCTTACCATCGCCTGTTGACAGGAAGCTGTTCTGCCCCAGCACAATGCTCTCCTCCCCTGCCTGGCAAAAGACCTTCTCAACCGTATCAATGACATCCTTTCTGCTGAGCACGGCCTGCACATGGGCCGCACTTAAGTATAATATTTCTTTCTTTTCCATTTGTCTTATTCTCCTTTTGGTTTAACAGCATCCCCGTTTTTTTCCGGTCATACTCAGATATTCTGCGTCCCAGTCATAGGACGGCGGCAAAAGAAGATTGGGATTTCCCTGAATATCATGGTCATATACATTTCCCCACTCCTCCAGGGTCTGATCCTCCACGGCAACGGTCACATGCTCTGTCCCACAGGCCAATACCCTTCCCAGTTCCGCCTGTAATGCCTTTGCAAGCTTCATCTTGGTATCCTTATCCCTGCCTTCAAATAATTTTACTGTAATATGCGGCATGACTGCGCCCTCCTACCGTTTAAACAATTTTCCAAGTCCCAGATCATCCCTGATGCCAAGCTCGCGCAGCGTAGCCCACCAGGTTGCCTGGTTGCTTGTGATTACGGTCTTGCCGAAATCCTGTTCCATCATAGGCACCACGTCCATAATTCCCAGCCCGGTACAGCTGACAAAAACAGTATCTGCTTCCGGCACATCCACCTGTTTGGTAAGATTATACATCATATCCGGAGTAACCCTGGGCATCAGCAGCGGATCCTTATATCCTAGTCCCTTGATGTCCAATACCTCAAAGCCATTATCCTCCAGGAACTTCTTTTCCACCTGGTCCACCTCTTCTGAGTAGGGGGTGGTAACAACCAGCTTCTTTGCTCCCACCGCCTTAAGGGCCCGGACAAGAGCCGTAGAGGTGGTCATTGCCTTTTTCACGCCTGAGGCAGCCTTAATCTGCTCGCATAATTCCAGGTCATAGCCATAACCTTTAATCAGGCTTCCCGTTGTGCAGGGGAAAACAATGATATCCTGTCCCGCCTTTCCCAGCAGGGCGGCTCCGTCCACCACCCGCTGGCTCATTTCATACAATCCGTCCGGATCAACACGCTCAAACAGAATACGGGTTGTATTGATTGTCACGCCTTCCGGCAGATATTTATGATATTCATGCTCCGGTGCGGACCCGGTATGAGGAAATACAAGCCCTACTTTTCCACGCCAGCCATAATACATTTTCCGCTCTCCTTTCTGTAACTGAACCTTCCGTGTTTATTTCAGCAGTTCCCCAAAGGCTGCCATGTTCTCAACCTTCTCAATATTCAGCACGAAGTCAATCAGCTTCTCAACCGTCGGAGCGCTGTAATACTGACCTGCATTCATACGGAACAATTCCACAAATTCCTCACGGGACAGCATGTTCTTTGGATGTCCCTTGTGGAAGCGCATGCTCTCCTCATATACCTTGCCGTCCTTAGTGGTGATGGTAACCGTCTTTTCGGGGTGGCTGCCGCCCTGGAATACATTAAAGGAATGGAGCAGGGTATCCTCCGGATCTGTTCCGCCCTTCACACGCTTTGCCAGTTCCATGATGCGGGGATCATTGAATTTGTCCGGTGTAAACCAGTTGGGGTTGGGCGTTGGGTCTAACAGATAGCTTGCAATAACAAAGGGGGTGCTGAACTGCGCTTCCATCAGAGAAGAATATCCCTTCTCCGGGCAGTGCATGCGGTACTGGATGGGCGGATTGATTACAATCTCCTCAATATCCTCCGGCTTGATGCTGTATTTCTTTGTCATATCCGCAACAAGTTCTACCGGGTTCTGCACCCACATATTGGCAGGCCAGTGCTTAATCAGGATTTCCATGATCATGAACTGATCCATATCCTTATTCAGCCAGCTGCGGTCTACCGCATCGGTCAGCTGCTCGCAGTAGCCATAGGGGATGTCAAAGCAGCCCTGCATATTGGCAATGCCATATTTCGCGCACAGTGCAGCCTCAATACCGCTCTGGGATACATGGCCCCACTGATAGTGGTAAGCATTGGACATGGTTGCCTGCTGCATGTTGGAAGCCATCTCCGCAAAATGACAGGACAGGCCAAATGCCTTATCAATCTGGGTTGCATCCAGTCCCATCAGCTTGGCGGCGGCAGTGGTAGCGGCCCAGATATTCCAGTTGGAAATCGCCCATCCCTGATTATGGTCAAAATCAGGCCCTGGCTGTACTGCCATGGAAACACGCATACATACCTCAAAGCAGGCAATGAGCGCTGCCAGGTATTCCTTACCTGTTGAATGCTGATCCTCAGCTACCGCAATCGATACCGGGACAGCGCTTGCAGAAGGGTGACCGGTCCAGGAGCAATCCTCCCAATCCAGGATATCGGAAATTGTGCCATTTACAAACACGGCATTTGCCGGGGAAAGCTTCTCGCCCGTTGTCCATACGGTTGCGCTTCCGCCAACTCCGTTGTTCAGCTCGCTTCCGATTTTTACCGCATTCTGAGCCAGCTCATCCATCTTGGCCGCCAGGGACACCCCAAGGGTGTGCAGTGTCATCAGCTTTGCCCGCTCAATCACCTCAGCAGGAATCTTGTCGTAGGTCAGATTTGCCGCATACTCGGCTAAGACCTGGGTGTAATTGGTTCCATTGTTTTTGAAATAAGACATAATATACCTCCTCGTAATATCTTCTTTTGGACTTTGTCCATGATTTTCCTAATTTGGTGCTATCCATTCAGGGCAAGGCTTTTTCCCAGCCCTGAACCATCACTTAAAAAATCGCGTTAACCAGGCAGAAATAGGGGATACCTAAAATAACATACAACAGGCAGGCGATACCTGTATGGGATATGATCATCTTTGCATCCAGCTCCTTCTGTCCATAAAGCAATGCGGAAAGTGCGGATGCGCCGGGAAACATCAGGCCAAGGCTGGCGCTGTAAATAATGACAATACCCAGCAGGCCCATGTTTGCTCCCATCTGTTTTCCCAGGGGAACCGTGATTGCTATGAGGAACAGGGCCACCCCGGTGTTGCTTCCCAGGTTTGTCAGGATCAGCGTTACAATCAGGATAAAGGAAATCAGTACCGGGATGCTTGCGTTGGCAAAAAGCGGATTCAGGATGCTTGCGAACAGATCCAGGATTCCGGTGGCATCAGAGGTCAGGGCGTTTGCAATGGGAATCGCTGCCGCACAGATGAGGATTGGTTCCCAGCGGACGCCCACCTGGGATACCTTAGCAAAATCCATCAAGGGCTCACCATCCATCTTTACCAGGCAAAGTATGGCAATGATCAATGCGTAAATGCCTGCCGTTGTAAACTTCTTATTGATAATCTGCACAACCGCCATCTCAGGAGGCATGACAGAAGCTACCAGTGTAATCACCATGATGAAGAGGAAGGTTCCCAGATAAATCCCCTGAACCTTTGTCATGCCCTTCTGGCTGGATGCCAGCACGCCTGCGTCAAAATCAGCCAGCTTAGAGAAATCATGCTTAAAGATGTACTTCATCGCCAGCACGCACAGGAAGATGATGGTGGTTCCGATCAGCAGCGCGGAAAAAATGAAAAGGGGGTAATTGGCAGGCGCACCAACCGCCGCCGTATAGGCGTTGCACAGGGCAAGCTGCCAGCCCTTAAAGGGAACACAGAACTCACCCATGCCGCAGGCCATGGCCATGTAAATCGTCAAGGCTTTAATAAAGGACGAGTTCTTATCGTATCCTACAATATCAGCCAGGTTCTGTATCACGTTCCATGCCAGCAGGATAACGCCGATGGAAATTGTCATGATGGACGAAACAAAGAATCCCATGAAAAACATGAATACAAACAGGATGGGTCTCCCTTTCAGGAAAGGCCGGCTGATGATCCATCTGGCAATGTATTCGCCAAGTCCGCAGGACGTAACGCCGCCCGCAAGAAGCATGAACATCAATACCTGCCATACCACAGAGCTTCCCAGGCTCAGGGCAATCGCCTCATTTACCGTGCAGTAGCCGCTCATGCCCAGCGCTACGATCCCCATCAGTGCGGGCCAGGCAAGGCCCACGGTTGACCACAAAAACAGGACCGCGATAAAAATCCCAAGAACCTTCATTCCCACCGGAGTCAGGGGCGGGATGGGTGGAAGCATACCAAATCCAAACATGAAGAACAACCCAATCAACGTATAAATACAATACTTTAAGTCTTTACTATTTCCATTTGATGCAGTGCCCATTTTTTATCCTCCATTCTATCCAAACGTTTATTTTCCTGTTTCCAGATAGTGATTGATTTCTTCCACTGTCTTTCCTGCCAGTCCCAGATTCTCCAGGGTAAGGCCGCCCGCGTAGAAATCTTCATTGTCATTCAGCACCGAGGCCAATGTCAGCAGGGCCTCTACCACAGGTGCCTTAATGCCGAAGTTTCTTGCAATAGAAAGCAAAAGGCTGTTTCCGGCATGCGCATCTTCCACCACATAGCGGTCATGGACCCCCTTTACCGGGCCTGCCAGAACGCGGAACTGAGCCACCTCCGGATGTTTTGGATACTCCAACAGCGCATAAATCTGTCCCACGGCGCGGGTTCTCTGGTATCCCATCTGATCCATCACACGCTCACGCTCATCCTCCACCGCCGCAATAACAGTTGCCACTGACGGAGACATTCCATCCTGATACAGGCGGAAGTCATTCATGGTCTCCATCTTGGATGTGTTCATCAATGTGCCTGCAAGATGGATTGATACGTTGGGTGAACTCAAGGTTGCCTGAAATACATTCTTGACGGCGCGGCATGGATATACCTTGGAAAGTCCCGCCACAAGGGCGTCATTGTCGCAGGCCGGGAATGCGGCAACCGGCTTCTCAGCATAGGGGAACGCGCAGGTTACCGTTGTGGGGGAAACCAGACGGCAGGGGCCGATATTGCCCTGCATTTCACCTACAACAATCTTTCTGTCTCCCAGTTTCTTCTTCAATGTAATGGAAGCACAGTTTCCGGCTGAGAAGCAGACCACCTGTCCCTCCTTCAGATGAGGCGCAATCCAGTCCGCAATCGCTTCATGGCGCTTCACCATGGCAGAAACCAGCACTACCTCTGCATTCTCCAGGGCTTTCCCTACATCAAATGTAATCTCATGGATTACCGCGTGCCCCGTCCCGCAGCTTCCAACCATATCCACTTCATTTCCTGCTTCCTGGATTGCTTTCAGCCTTGCGCCATGCCACTCTTCGTCGCATACGGTCACCTCGTGTCCCTGGATGGTCAGGTAGGCCGCCATGAAAATAGCTGTGCCTCCGCCGCCAATCACTGTTACCGTTGTTGCTTTTCCCATTGTTCCATACTCTCCTTTGTGATTTTTTGAACTATAATCAAACCATAGTTTTCCAATAGATTTACTATGATTAAATCCTGCTTATGTCCGTCCATCAGCCACGTTTCAGATTTTATGGTTGATGGTGTTTTTTCAAACATATTTCCCCGGTTTTATCAATTTAAAAATTTTGATATGAATAAATGGTCCGTGCTCTCTCCCACGCGCTTCAGCGCGGAATAAAGCAGCATCTGTGTCACGGAGAAAAAGGGTACCGGAATCACCTTCTCCAGTTCTTTTTCAATGCCTGAATTCAAATCCAGCATCGGGTGATCAAAAATTACCGCGTCCGCCTTTGATAAGTCTGCTGTTTTCAGACGTTCAATCATGTCTTCGCAGCAGATATTGATTACGGTATACGGGTTCACATCCGTGCTTTCCGCCATGTTAATACTCTGAACTATGTTAAAATCCATATTTTCAAAAAACATACTTTCCAACAAGCTGAATTCGTTGGAAAAGATTGAAACAATCGCAATCCGTCCGGCCCGTATCTGCCGTAATGCCCTGACCAGTTCAAAGGCCGGCATTAAGACCGGGACCCCTGTAATCTGCTGCAGCGTGTTGATGATCTCGCTCCCCCTGATGCATCCGCCAATCAGATTCGTTATGGCTATGACATCCGGCTGCGCATCCATCAAAAGGCTGGCCGCATCCGGGAGCTTCCTGGTTACCTCCAGAAAACCGTTGTAGGATACTTCCCCAAAAGGCACCCGGGTCGTGGTGATCTGAACCCGGTCCGGTACGTTCTTATGAAACGCCTTTTCTATGGAAGCGCTTGCCCCCATTACAATAAGACCGATTAATGCCGTATCTTTCTGCTGAAACATATCGTCCCCTCCCAAACTATCCTTTTTAACATTCTTCATTGTATCACAACTATTGGGGGAACAATAGTGCTCTGTCTGTTTTTTATACTATTATTTATAGCAATTAATATGCCAACTCTTTTATTACTATTTTTATTGTGGATTTATACCAGCTTTTGTCTAAAATACGCCGCTATATTGGACACTATTTTAGATACATTGACAGTCCGTACCGGTCATGTTATAATTAATCCTATAATTTTAATATTCATACTATTTTGATACTCTTGTTTTCCGGAGGGATAATGAAAAGAGAAAAAAGATCGGATAAAATATATAAAGTAATTTCACGGCACACCCAGGACTTAGAGCTTTCACATCTGGACGCGGGACTTGTATTCCTTCAAATTCAGCATCTTGCGCAGGAGACAGGAATCACGCCCAACAATGTCAGCCTGGAAGCAAAATTACTCTACGAGGGAGGGCGGCTGATCCGGATCGGCAACCGCCCTGTAGCCTATGCCTCCCTTGACCATATAGAAAAGCTTCTTGGCCACACAGTAGAAACACGCGTCTTTCCCTCCCCTGACAGCTTTATCCGGTACTGCCTGCCAGGGCAGGAGTCTGACGCCCCGCGCCCGCGCCTTCATTTGGCAGAGTCCTTTTCCGCCTCCTCCTTTGAGCATATCATCGGATGCAACGAAAGCCTTTCCGTTCCCATCAAGCAGGCCAAAGCCGCCATGCTCTATCCGCCCCACGGCCTGCATACCCTTCTAACCGGCCCTACCGGAGCAGGTAAAAGCATGTTTGCACGGGCCATGTTTGACTTTGCTTCCAGAAGCGGGCGGATCCCAACCGGGAAATCCCTGATTACCCTGAACTGCGCAAACTATGCGGACAACCCGCAGCTGCTCATGTCTCTCCTATTTGGCTATGTCAAGGGTGCGTTCACCGGGGCTGAACGGGAGCGAAAGGGTCTGATTGACCAGGCCAATGACAGTATTCTCTTTCTGGACGAAATCCATCGGCTCAGCCCTGAAGGCCAGGAAAAGCTTTTCCTTCTCATGGACCAGGGGACATACAGCCGTCTTGGCCAGACGGAGCAGGAGCATCACGCAAATGTGCTCATTATCGGGGCAACCACTGAAAATCCATCCGAGGTCATGCTGCATACCTTTTTGCGCCGTATGACCGCGCAGATAGCGCTTCCTTCCCTAAGGGAACGCACCATTTATGAACGCCTGCAGTTAGTCATTTTCTTCCTCTGGAAGGAATCCAAGAACATCCGGCTGCGGATTTCCATCCATTCCACTGTGTTTAACGCACTCTGTTCCTATGAATGCAGTGCAAATATCGGCCAGCTTTCATCTGATATAAAGCTGGCCTGCGCCAATGCATATTTTGATTATTTATCCGCAGTCAGCCCTTCCATGCATGTGCAGCTAAGGCATCTGACCGAGCAGGTACGCAACGGCCTCTATACCATACCCACGGCAAACAACAAGCTCCTGGATTCCATCCTGAAAAATGAACAGATGACCATTGACGGAGCCTGTTTCTTTGAGCAGAACCTGCAAAACTGCATCCGTGAGCATGATGACATATGGTTCAGCGCTTCCATCTCATCTGCAAATGGCTGAATAGCGATAAAATTCATTGCAGGACACTATTTTATTTATTTTCTTCCCACCCGGATAATCCACTGAATGATAGCTTGGATTGGATTACTTATTTCCATTAGATATAATCATATCATATATCCATGATATGGTTATAAAAATAAAGCCCCAGGAGGATTACCTCCCGGGGCCAGGGTCTCTGTTTCCCACAGCCTGAAAAACACCCATTTCCAGGCCGCAATTTTACTGATTTTTCTTGCACATAGTGCCATATTTTGTGGTTTTCTTCATCATTTGCCTCAAAATACCGCAGTTACATCCGTACTGCCGGCACACCTTAATGTGGTGCTGCGGCGGATTAGATGCCAATCATACAAATCTTCTAATGAATCTCAATGACTCCCTGATGTTCCATCCCCATTTTTTGATGTAGTTCCCTGCATCGCCACAATACCGCTTTCCACTGCATATCATCTAAATCTTCTGGCTTTTTCATCCCCAAAACATGATCAAATGATACCTCTACATGGTTAATGGCCTCATACGCTGCCTGCTGCAATGACTCATCCTGTTCTGAAGTCTGGGACGGAATATCCTTGTCTTCCGAAAAAGCATGGTCATGGTCCATCAGCGGATACAAGCCCATAAGCTGCCCACTCTTATTATTCATGAAAAATCCAAAATTAGCTCCGTGGCGATCTTCATTGCCAAGTACATAATCTGCTATTTGCATGTTATAATAATTGGCAGCATCCATCCCTTTTACCATATCATATTCATTTTTATTGTGATAACTGCAATATACCTGAAAGTCTTCCCATGGTACAAGGGCAGTTTCTTCGGATGAGATAATACGGCATTTTACTATCTTTTCCCCCCTCTTATATATTTTATCTATATAATCTTGATCTGCTATCTCCTCCAGCCTGCTGTTTTCTGCCTCGATATAGCTTACATGGGGGATATTAAGCGCATCTAATATCCTGCTGGCCGGCAATTCCTTTTTTCCGACTTTATACAGATAAAGCCCGTCCGTTTCCCTTATCCAGGCTTTGGCCGCCATCCCCTGAGCAGTGAACTCCGGTGTTTGAATCCTCTGTACAAGTGTATGGAATGTCCGGTTAGTACCAAGAAGAGCCGTTGATGTTACTGCTTTCTCCAATGGATTCTCAAACAGGCTTACCTGTTCCCATGTATATGTTTCTTCCACGTCTTTCATCCAGTAACAGTCAGAAAGGGAAGCAAAATGAAATAGCCTGGCTATCATATATGGATTACTCTGGCTGATACGAAAACCGGCCAACAGTTTTTTTGCATTGGTCCTGCCAATATTCATGGTGCGGTTCTCTGTCCATCCGTGCATGACATCATCGTAGTTTACATCCGGATAACGCAGCGATATGGGGAGTAATTCATAATTCAATATTTTACATCTGTAATCTTCTATCTCTAATACAGGGATATCTTTTAGCATGATATATGTTTTATTCATTGTCGCTCACCTCTCTTCTCTTAAATACGGAATAATCAGTATATGGATTTTATTATATCATTATTTTTATGCATTATCTATTTCTTTATTGGGATAAAATGCCTATCCTTATCGACATTATTTCCAGCAATACATTATCATTTTGACATTGCGTCATTCGGAATACTTGTTTCCGCTTTTTCTTCCAGAAATCTTATTCCTAAAGTACCAGATATCATGACATCTGTTCCTCATCCTGCTTAAAGGCAGAGGAGTTTTCTCTTAAGGCCCCAGTAACACCTCCCTGATTGATGCCTTACTGACACCGGTAGCTTCTTTGTTTCCATTTTATCACACCACTAGCAAGTATGCCAATCTGGCTCTTGTCAGTTAATGCTGAACACCCATCAGCGAAGGTTGTAACTTTAATCCGTCTCCACCTGTCGATATGCCATCCCATAACATTAATTGGAATTAGACACTAATATTAGTATAGCAGAATAAAAAAGAGAACACAAAATATTTGATATTAAGTTTGGAAGGGTTAGTTCCTAATGATGATTCTGTCCGACTGCTGAGCCACGAATTGGAGGATTCAGATTACAGTTTATTGTATCAGGCTTACTCTGCCAAAGGCAGAAATCCCGCAGCGAATCCCAAGACCATGTTTAAGATTCTAACCTATGCCTACTCTCAAACCATTTACTCCTCCAAAAAGACCGAGACTGCCTGCCGCAGGGATATCAACTTCATGTGGCTGCTTGCCGGAAGGAAAGCTCCGGGGCACTCCACCATCTCACGGTTCCGTTGTGGACAAAGGATGTCTGTATTATTCTTTTTGTCTTTTTTACCTCCATACCTCTTATGTGTTAAAACCAATAAAATATCCCCGGAAAAGTCATCTTCCGGGGCTTGGCATCTACTTCCTGCAGCCTGAAAAACACTCTTTTCCAGGCCGCAGATCCACTCAATTTTCCGTCAAAAACCACAAGCGTCATCTAAACTGCCGCAGCTTAATGTGTTGCTGCGGCGGAATGGATGCCAAGTTTGGTGTTAATGGCGCCCTATTAGATTGCCTTAGCTGATACCGAAACCAGTTAGCAGCCGTTGCAATGGCAGTTCCGGATTGATAAGCAGATTCATCCCAAAGGCCAACGTATAATACCGATTTAAAATTCTACAATATATTTATCTGATATTATATTTAAAAATCTCCTGTCTTTACCGGCAGCTTACCCGTAATTTCCTTATACTTTTTCCAATCCCGATGCCAATACTGATACATCTGATTCTCCCGGTAATCTGTTAACGCATAATTTTTTTTCAGATATGCGCCGAGATATGCCGTCACCTTTTTAGCTCCATTAATATTTAAGTGATCTCCTCCGTCCATCGTGTCAGTTAGCCAATTTATTCCCAACTCCTTTTCCAGTAGGTTGAAATCCAGATATGGAACTCCTTTTCCCAGTGCGTATTCATTTACCTCATTATGCCGTTCATAGCTCCAATTCAGCGGAGCTGGAATACCAACCAGAAGGACCTCTATATTATTTTCCCTGCAAAGATTCAAGATTCGATCCATCCAAAATCTTACCATTGGTTTACTCTTCTCCTTTTTATCGGTTTCTTCCATATAAGTTCCACCGGTATATGGTTTCGTTTTATCGTTATAATTATATCCCTTTAGTGGATTTCTTTCTGTTTTAGCTGCCATGTCACTTTGATTTAACCATGTCTTCCATAGGTTATGATATTTAAAAACAGGAAAGTAATAGTGTGCGGTATTCTTTATCACATGTTTTAGTTCCGTCTGTATATCTCTGCAATGATAAAATTGATCGGTTTCCAGAACTACCAATTGGGGCGTCTGTGTTTTCAATACTTCTTTCAGCCAAAAATATGACTCCATTGTCCTCTGCCCTGACTGTCCGCAAATATAGGAAGTAATTCCATTGGTATTCCACAATTCCATTGGCAATACCCCTGTCTGGATTTCACTGTCACCCAGAAAAAGAACCTGCAGCGTCTGCGCCGGCTCAGACAGCACATTGACTGCATGAATATCACGGCTTTCCACCCCGCTTTCCGTTGTATATGTTTTTGGCTTCACAAGTCTGAAGCTCCACGACATCAGACAGAAGAACGTGAAAAAAAACAACAGGCTTCTCATATATTTCAAAGGGTTTCTTCCTCCTGATTAAAAATTCGCGTAAATTAGTTCTACTGGCATATAGCCAACGCCATAAGCCCCAAACAGGCAAATGGCCAACATCACACTGTAATAAAGACTCCAGCGAAGCGGTAAGGGGAGCTGTTTTATATCCCGGCGCACATCCCGCCCTTTTTCTTCAGCCAAACTGATAAAAAAGACAACGGTTAAAGCGGCTCCTATCAACAGATAATCCCCTCTGTCCAGACCCAGGGTCAGCAAAGTCCCGTTCCAAAAAGACGACAGGTTAAACTGTGTAAAAATACGTGCAAACATCTGCAAGCCAATCCGCAGACCTTCAGCCCTGAAAAACAGCTCTCCAATCACCACCAACAGAAATGTCCTGCCAACCTGAAACAGATGATAAAGGGCAGACGACTGATTCAGCTTGAAAAACCGGCACAGTTTTTCTGAACATGGGCGCATGGCAATGGACAGAGTAATCAGCACAAAATAATAGAGCCCATAAAATATATAGCTCCATCTTGGCCCGTGCCATATTCCATTGCAAAGCCATACCGGAAACAGCCCCAATGCGGCGGCGGTTACCTCCCCCCAGTGCCGGTTATGTTTTCTGGCTGTCCTTGACAGCTTTCTTACCGGCCCCCACATAGATACCGGATAAAACACATATTCTTTAAACCAGCTTCCCAGCGTAATATGCCATCTTCTCCAGAATTCCGATACGGTCTTTGAGAAAAAAGGGCGTCTGAAGTTTTCCGGCAATGTGATTCCAAATATTTCACCGGTGCCAATAACAATATCCATACAACCGGAAAATTCCATATACAGCTGTATTGTATAGGCAACGGCTGCCACACTGATTACTGTCCCGTCATAGTTTTGATATCCGTCATATACGGTTTTCACCAGGACATCCAGCCGGTCTGCCACCAGCATCTTCTTGAAAAGTCCCCAAAAGATTCTCTGAGCCCCAGTTGCCAGCCTCTCCATGGTAATGCTGCGTCCTGCAAACAGCTCCCTTCCCAGCTCCCCATAGCGGCAGATTGGTCCTTCCATAATAGTCGGAAAAAAAGAAAGAAACAAAGCCAGCTTCCCGATATTTTTTTCTGCCGGTATTTTTTTGTAATATATATCTATAAGGTATCCTGCTGCTGATAAGGTATAGAATGAAATCCCAATGGGCAGAATCATGGCCTTCAATGTGAATGGCTGTTCTGACGTTATAAAACTGATGATGCGGTTTCCATTGGCGGCAAAAAAGTTATAGTATTTCATATATGCCAAGTTTTCCATCAGCAACAGGATACAGAAAATCAGAAATCCTTTCTTTTTTTCAATCAGAAGACCTGATAAATATGTAGTTATGGTTGCCGCCATGATATAGATAATCAGTGTGCCGCTGATACAGTAATAGAAATAATATCCAAACAGCAGCAACACATAAAAGCGGTATTTCACCGGCATAAGCTGATATGCGATCATAGATGCCGGGAGAAAAAGGACCAGATATAATGTTGTATGATAAGCCATATTACCGTTCTTCCTTAAGCCTCTCTATCATTTGCCACAAGGCTTTGGCTGAATTGAAGTTCTCTGCAACGATATCTGCAGGAGAAATGCGGATATGATAGGTATCCTCCAACTCTGCAACTAATTCCAGTATCAAAAACGAGTCGAGGATATGGGCATCAATAAGAGCCTGCTCCTCCATGTAATTTACATCCGGTTCCAACTCCTGCAATATTTTCATTAATTCGTCCATCCGATATTTCTCCTTCCGAAAATGGTTTATAAAACAAACTGGTCAGTATTGAAGGCCTGAATTGAATCAAACCGGTTATCTTCCTATACACAAGGATTCCGGGCAGTTCCCTACTGAGAAACAGCGCTATCCCTTCTGTTATCGAGTAAGCTCCCATCTTTTCAAAAACCAACACATCACCTCTATGGACTTCATTCAGCCACATATTTTTCGCAAGCACATCATTGACCGTGCAAAGTGCTCCACATATATTCCAATAGGCTCCTTTGCAGCTTTTTCTGGGAAGCTGCCGATAGAACGGAAGCCTCATCCCCATAATCTGTCCGTCATAATGCATTTGATGGATTCCGCCATCCACAATGGCATAAGATTCATTTCCATTCTGTTTCAGTTCCTGGATGGTTGTCACATAATATCCGCATGTGGCCGTGAGGCTTCTCCCAAGTTCCAGGGTGAGCGTTCCCTGAAAGCTCATATTTTTTACGCACATTCTCAGTTTCTGGAAGGCTGCTTCCACTTCCCATCCTTTCTGTTTCTGAAAATATTCCACATATATCCCTGGACCATACTCCATTTCATCCAACTCTATTCCATACCGTTTCTTGAATTGTTTGTAAATTCCATTCAGATAAAGTAATTCTTGTGTCATAAAGCTCACATCCGTTTTCTGTGTTCCTGAAAAATAATGCAGCCCTGCTATCTTTAAATATGGATTTTCAAGACTCTCTATCATCAATTCCTCCACCAGACTGAGCTCCATACCAAATTGATTTCCGCTGGTCAGCCGAAGCATGATACGAATATTCCTTTCATATTTTTGAGCCAACTCGGAAATCAGCAAAAACTGTTCTTTTGATTCTGCTGTAACGACCGGCAGTGTCATCTCTTTTCTGAAAATCCGTTCCAGTTCCTCTTTCTTTTTTAACACTCCGGACAAAATAATCTTCTCCGGCTTAATTCCCTGATTTCTACAGATATCATATTCCCCTGCCGAACATGCCTCAATCCTATTTACCCGTTCTGCCAGTGCAGCAACCAGAAAGGGATTTGCTTTCATTGCATAACAAATATTGATATCTTCACCTGACAGTTTCCTAATCCGCTCCACATTTTGGATTAATTCATCAATATCAAACAGATAGAATGGCGTCTTATATTGTTTTGCTGCTTCCTGTAAAATCGCATCCGTCATTTACGCGCCTCCTTTCCAGGTTTTCAAATATTCCCTGTCAATCTTTCCATTTTTATTTAATGGCATACTCTGTAAGTTTACAAAATGGCCGGGGAGCATATATCGCGGGATCCTCTCCTTCAAGAAGCTGCGCACCTGCCTGTTTTCTGCTTTTCCTACATAAAATACCGTTATATCTCTTCCATCGTAAATACAGCAGGCCTGCCATATACCATCCATTAAACTGCATTCATGTTCAATCTCCTGCAGTTCAATCCGATGTCCCATCCGTTTTATCTGAAAATCTTTTCTTCCGATAAAACATAAATTCCCCCGATTATCATAAAAGCCTAAATCCCCTGTCCGGTAGATTGTCATTCCTACATGGCTTTTGACAGGGCTTCTGACAAATCTCTTGCTGGTCTCTGCCTCATTATGGTAATAACCATCTGCGAGTGTCGCTCCTCCGACACAGATTTCCCCCGGTATTCCGTCCGCCATAACTGGCATATCATATTCGTTTAAAAGGAAAACATTCCTCTTAGCAAATGGTATCCCTATGGGAAGCGGCACATGTTCCGGCTCCCTTCCAGTTACACGGTAGTAAGTACAGTTACAGGTAACCTCTGTTGGGCCATAAAGATTGATAAACTCAGCCTTCGGAAGTGCTTTCCGCCATATCTTCAACTGTTTTTGAGGCATCACCTCCCCGCTGAACATGACACGCCGGATTAGCCCCGGAATCCTATATTCAAATCCCCTCATTGCACTGACTATGCAAAGAGCGGATGCTGCCCAAATTAAAACTGTAACTCTCTTTTCACAGAGATAGTCCAGGAGCAACGCCGGTTCCGCAAACATCCTTCTTGGTATCAGAACCAGTTTGGCTCCGGTAATGACAGACAAATAAATATCTTTTACCGATACATCAAAATCAAGCGGTGCCTGATTTCCCAATATATCATGGCAGCCTACTGAAAATTCCTGACAGAAATCCTCCATAAAATCAAGAACCGCCTGATGGCTTACCACTACGTTTTTTGGAATTCCAGTGGAGCCGGAAGTAAAAATTCCATATAGATAATCTTTGTTCTGAATCCCTGTAATCCTCTCCTTTAGCACATTCTTATGGATTGGTTCCGCTTTTGCCTTTTCTATTCCCAGTAGATTTCCCTGGAATCCCACCGATACCAGACGCTTCTTCAGCTGTTCATCCACAATTACCGTATCGGCATCAAGTACCTGAAGCATTCTTCGGATTCGTTCATCCGGCAGATCTGGATTTAAATAGACATAAAAACATCCTGCCGTTATAATTCCAAGAAAAGCGGCAACCGCATCGGCACTTTTTTCCATGAAAACCGGTATAGGCCTACCTGTAATGCTTTTTTTTGCCACGGCCGAGGCAATATGCTGTGTCAATAAATGAAGTTCACGCCATCCATAACAGTACACGCCATCGTCTACCGCTTCACGCTCCGGGAAAGTTTCCACTGTTTTGTTGAAGTATTCCATTATATAATCCAAATTTAATTTTCTCCTTCTATGATGTACTTCAAAGATGCTTCTCCCTGATTATGGTATCTTAACAGTTGACCCTTAATCCATTTCTGAATCAGTTCTTAACATTTCTGAACTCTGTCATTCAAGGTGTACATTCCTTAAAAATGCTTAAATAATCTTAATTCTGTGAAAAACTGTGCTGATATCATGTATGATTTTCTTCACAAGATTCTATCTTACGGAGGTCATACATGATAAAGAAAAAATCCACTTGTCTTTCCCTGATTCCTGCCCACATTTATTTGCCGCTTATTGTGGCTTTCCTATGGAATCAACTTGTCTACTGCGGTTCCAGAATGTTGATGAAGAACCACTTCCACTATGACTTAACAACAACTATGGATTCGTTTATTCCGGTTATCCCCTGGACACTGGCCATCTATGTTTTCAGTTTCATTTACTGGCCATGCCAGTATATTCTGTGCTGCCGGATGGAAAAAGAACATGCATACCGATTTCTGAGTGCAGATTTTTTCGCAAAAACGATATGCCTTATCTTTTTTCTGGCTTTCCCAACAACTAACATTCGTCCGCTGATTAATGAGCATGGTTTCTGGAATCTTTTTCTTAACCTTCTCTACCGGCTCGATGCACCGGATAATCTGTTCCCATCAATCCATTGTCTGATCAGCTGGCTGTGCTATGTGGGAATCCGTAGACAACAGCAGCTTCCACAGGCCTACCGATTGTTCGTTCTTTGTATGGCATTGGCTATATGTATTTCTACCCTTACCACAAAACAACATGTGATTCCTGATGTGGCAGCCGGTATTCTGCTGGCAGAATTCAGTTACTGGTTCGTCCATTATAGTCATTTTGATTGGTTGTATGCGAAGATCCTTTCCAATAGCAGATGATTATGCCTAAAAAACATATCACAACAATAAAATTTATATTTTTATGGCAATACAGCAAAAGGAGAACTGGCGAGAGTGGTTCCAGTTCTCCAAAAAGTCTAAACGGATTGCCGCCTGTCACGGCTTTCTATTTCTTATATTTTTCTGTTCCTTTATAAATGATGACTCCTTTCTTATCGGTGCAGTAATATACATCATCTGCGTCTTTCTGATTCTTCGCATTTTTCATGATTTTTCCAGAAGTATTAATCAAATACTGGTCGCCGTTATAGGTAACCGCATCATATTTGGAATCTTTTTCTGCCTTTAAACGTTTTCCCATAACATAAATTGCGTTATCTTCAATTCCATCCGCACCGGCACCTTTATAATTTCCTGATTTTTTAAAACGGTACTGGTATGTTTCTCCATCAATCGTAATTGATGCGTTCCCCGTTGTCATCGCTCCTTCCTTGGGGGAGTTTCCAAAGTAATATACAAATACGCCTTCCTCTGAAGCGGTCGGAATATCCGCCTCGTTTTCAATTTCCACTGCCGTTTCTATGGTTTTTTTATCATCTGCAAAGGTAATCCTATACAATCCCTGAAGCATTTTCCCATTCACATCAAATCCATACTTTTGACCGTTAATTGTTTTAATCTGTGCTTTTGTCAAATCTCCATTCTTATCCGCATGGAACCAGTGAGCTTCATCATTGTTATGCGCCTCTGCATCTATATCTTCACTTGGAACCGTTTTAAACCAGCCTGTTGCCAGCCATGTTTGGCTTTCTTCATTGTAATACCGGTTGACCGCATTGGAGGGAGTTGCTTCAGAACCGGTCGCCTTAGGTGGTTTATTGTACCAATCGAATTGTGCCGCGCCATACTCATTGAACCGGTATTTTTTCCCGTTAATCGTTTTGCTGTCTGTATCAACAATCTTCTTTCCGTTGGATTTAAAGTAAAACCAGTATCCATCGCCATCTCTGTTCACATCTTCATCATTTTCCGCTGTTATATAGCTCCAGCCAGTTACAATCTTGCCATCATCAAATCCGCCTGCATAGTACACCCCATTTTTCCACGCCTCATCATCTGTTATCATTTCTCCATTTTCGTTAATCCAGCCGCTCATCATATGGCCGTTTTCATCAAAAATGAATTTTGCTGTTCCAGACTTGACCGGCAGGGAAACCAGTTTCGCAGTATTGGCGCCGGACGGCTTTTTTACAGCCTTTCCGTTGCTTTGGAAATAATACCACCACTCGTCCGGTTCACCTTCGGATGGGGAATCATTCGGAACCGATTTCCACTCATTTGTTATGACAGCACCGGTGGAATTTACATAGTAATAGTCATCATTGACTTCTACCAGCCTGTCTGTTGCCATTTCACCCTTATCATCCAGATAATACCAATTATTCCCGGATTTTTTAAGCGTGTCTGTTACCTTGTCTTTGCCGCCGTTATAGTATACCCACGTGCCATTCTCCTGGGCCCAGCCTGTTGCTGCCATAGAGACCATCGTACTTCCCAGGGCTATCACCATAGACAAGCACGGCACAAGAAAGATTTTCCTCATGTTTCATCACTCCTTTGTGTTTTATAGTTCTCAATATTCTTGAGATACCCATATCTTATTCCGCATAATTTAAACCATTCTTAACTCAATCTAAACGATTCTAAACTCTCAAAAGCCGGTTTCGCGATGTTCAAAGTCCTGTCCCGGTATTGCAGCGGATTTATCTTCCAGGGAGTAATCAATGATATAATCTGCCAACAGCTTTATTTCCCTTGCCTTTTGTTCGATTTTGTCAATATATGTCATGATAAATTCTGAATCCCACTGACTATTTGAACGAAGAATATCAATGTATATCATAAGTGCTGTCAGAGGAGTTCTCAGTTCATGAGACATTTCTGTAATGATTTTTCCGTTCAGTCTCATTGCCTCCTCTTTCCCGGACATTTGTTCTCTGAGTGACTGCCGCATGCTGTTTAACCCTTCTGCCATGGATGCAAGCTCATTTTTTCCCTTAATCGTAATGACATAATTTAAATCCCCGCTTTCTAATATCTGTATTTCCCGGTTCAATATACAAATATATCTTATGACTTTATGCACTTCCATCATCACCACACCAATTAAAAGCAGCGCGGACAATAAAACCGACGCAACTGTGATACCGGTGTAAAACCTCTGATTATAATATCCTGTCAGAAATACGTAACCTTCTTGATCGGTAAACTGAACCAAATGGTATGCCTCATAATCTTCGTAATCTCCACTGAATGAAAATACAGGCATGTTTTCACCTTCCGGGTAATCAGAATCATACAAAAGGGTATTTCCCCTGTATACCTGCAGCGAAACCACTGACTGCTTTTTCACCCAATCTGCAATTTTGTCTGTATCCAGGATTGAAACTTTTTCTTTATTAATAAACTTTTGGAATGCTTCCAGCCTGCGATTATTCTCTTTTTGCAGATAACCGCTTTGTATGTAATAGGAATCAAGAAGGGCCTTCCCGGCACTTTGCAATGAAACGAACAATACAACCGCCGACAGAAGTGCTGTAATGACGCATACCCCAAAACGAAAATACATGGAATTGCAGTTCATTTTCTCCCTATGTTCCAAAGCGATACCCCTTTCCCCATACAGTGCTAATATAGCGCGGCTCCTGCGGCGACTTCTCAATCTTTACCCGCAATTTGCGGATATGTACCATGACTGTACTGTTGCAATTATAAAAATACGGTTCATCCCAAACGCTCTCATACAAATTCTGGGCAGAAAATATTTTTTTCGGATTTTGCATAAGCAGGAGCAGAATATGATACTCAATATTTGATAATTCGATTTTTTCTCCTCTTACCTGTACCTCATTATATTGCTGATTAATCCGTATTTCTTCCATCTCCAGGTACTCCTCCACTTTCTTCCCTTCCACCGCGTTCTTCCCCTGATACTGGTGATAACGCCTAAGCAACGCCTTTACTCTTCCCAGCAGTTCTGCATAAGAAAATGGCTTCGTCAGATAATCGTCTCCCCCAGCCATGAAACCAATCAGCTTATCTGATTCCTTCGCCTTAGCAGTCAGAAACAATATCGGCACATTGGATTTTTTTCTAATCTCCTCACAAGTCCTCAATCCAGACATTCCCGGCATCATGATATCAAGAATAACCAAATCAATACTTTCTGTCATAAGCTCTAATCCTGTGCTTCCGTTCTCCGCCTCTATGATTGTATATTTTTCATTCCCTAAAAGAATTCGGACAGCTTCCCGGATATCCGCATCATCCTCAATGATTAAAATAGTGCCATTATTCATCGACATTCTCCCCTCGGATTTTTTTATAGCTTGATTATCCGTCGCAAAACTGAATGGTTTCTTAAAATCTCCTTAACAATTGTGAAACCCTGTCATATAAAATATTTGGTTACCCCTTCAGAAAATTTAAGAATTTAATTTTGAGACATTTTTATCAAAAGCAAGTATAATTAAAAAATGAAAGGAGGTAGCTTACATGGACATGGGAACCATCTTGCTCATTGAAGACGATGCCGATATCCGTGAAGGTGTTCGTGTTCTATTGACGAGCGAAGGATACTCTGTAATGGAAGCTGACTGTGGTAAGAAAGGGCTTCAATTACTTAATGAAACGATTGATTTGGTGATTCTTGATATCATGATGCCGGGAATGTCCGGGATTATCACCTGTGAAGAAATACGTAAAGTATCGAATGTACCTGTACTTTTTTTGACTGCTAAGGCCCAGGAATCAGATAAATTATTAGGTCTTCTAGTCGGCGGAGATGATTATCTCCCTAAACCGTTTTCCTATGCGGAGCTTTTAGGGAGGGTAAAAGCACTGCTCCGCCGCTATCATATTTACCAGGGAAAGTTTGTGCCATCCAATCAGTCCGATGGCGAATGGATGGAACACAAAGGCATACGGATACTCACAACCTCAAATGTCGTACAGGTGGATGGCAGAGATATTGAGTTATCGGAAATTGAATACCAGATACTGCGCTTATTGATTCAGTATCCAAATAAGATTTTTACTACTCAAAATATATATGAGAGTGTATGGAATGAACCATTCTACTACTCCTCAAACAATACCATTATGGTACATATCCGTAAACTTCGGCTTAAGATTGAGGAAGACCCCCAACAGCCAAAACGTATCTGTACTGTATGGGGAAAGGGGTATCGGATTGGATAAATTCAAAATACCAGCTGCAGCGCGGTTAATTGGGAAGCATACAAACAATTTGATTAAGAAACTTCTTCTTCTCTTTTTAGGCGCTGCCATAGCAGGCATTCTTTTTTTCTTTGTACTGCATACGGGAATTAGTTGGGGATTAGACTGTTTCTTTTATAAATCCGACTACCTGGAGCATGCCGAGCAGCGCACCGTTGAGCATTTACAGGAATATATCCAGGAAGGAGCGCTAACTCCCTATGACAGGGATTTCTTATCAAAATGGGTGAAAAAGAAGAATGTTGTGTATTTGGAGATATACCGTGACAACCGTCTCCTATATGCCTCCGGAAGCCCCATGGATATGGTTCTTGATAATCTGGAAATACCCTATTACAAAAATCACCGCTACACGCTCAAATTTGCAGATGGTGAAGCTGATATCGTCTTGCTTGGAATCTTCGACTACCAGTTTTACACCTCTGCATTGATTGCAGAAATTCTGCTCACTTTTCTTGTATTCCTTGTCCTGTTTATCTTAGGTATAAAAAGGGGAATTCAATATATTCAAGAACTGCAGACAGCAATCAGTGTCATGGAGGGCGGATGCCTGGAGCATCCGATTACTGTAATGGGAGAGGATGAACTGGCTAAACTTGCAGAGGGCCTGGAACAGCTCAGGCTTTCCCTTAAACAGAATATACAAATAGAAAACGACTTAAAACAGGCAAATCAGAATTTAATCACTGGAATCGCCCATGATTTACGAACTCCGTTGACTGCGCTTACCATGTATATCCAGATTCTTCAGTCCGATGTCTGTACCGAAGAATCTGCCAAACAATACTATCTGGAAAAGATTATGGGAAAGGCTTCAATGATGAAGGAATTATCGGACCGGCTGTTTGAATGCAGCCAGATTCATGATGATGTAGATGAAAAACCGCTTAATGAAATACGGACGCTGCAGGACACCTTTATGGATTATCTGTCCGAATTGGCAATGTACTTGGAGAACCGAGGCTTTAAAGTCGCTGCGGAGTTAGGATGGCGCGCTGTATCGATTGGGGTACGGATGGATTATATTGCACGAATAGTAGACAATTTGAGCAGCAACCTTGTTAAATATGCAGCCTCTTTTGCTCCAATCACCTTAAAAACGATTTACGAAAACCATATGGCTGGAATTGAAATAGTAAATCAGATTACAACGCAAAACGGACAGGTGGAAAGTACAAAGGTCGGCATTAAAAATGTCAAACGCATGATGAACCAGATGAATGGAATCTGTCAGATTGAAATGGAACAGGAATCCTATAAAATACGGATACTATTTCCTATCATAGATTAAAAAGTAACAGCAGCGAAGATTTAATCTTTGCTGCTGTTTACTGGCACTGCCGTTTTTAAGAATGAACTACTGTCTATTTTCAGAATCTCTTTTACTGGTCTCTTTTTTATCAGCCGCTTTCTTCCCTCCAACATCCTTCTTAGATTTTGTTTTCTTCTTTTTTTTCTCATTCACGATTTTCTTATCTGATTTCTGTTTCTTCTCATTTTTCTCTACCGCTTTATTTTGGCCATTAGATTCCGGTTGAGACTCCGGCGCATTGGTTACTGGTGCGTTGGCGGTCGGCGTATTGTTGGTGGGCGCATTGGCCGTTGGCGCATTCGTTTCAGGTGCCTTTGATTCTGGTGCTACGGCTCCTGGTCCCTGTGCTGCGGCTCCTGGTCCCTGTGCTGCGGCTCCTGGCCCCTGTACACTTTGGGATTTGTCTTTGGCAGGAACTTTAATCTTTTTCTTTCCTTCCGTATGCTTCTTAATATTCTCCACTTTTTTCTTTGCTGAAGCAGTGCTCTCCACTTTGGTCTCCTGCTTCTTTGTATTGTCCTTTGTCCCTCCGCATGCCGCCAGTGAAAATGCCATGACTCCCATCATGATAAATACTGAACACTTTTTTAAGATTTGTTTCATAACTTTATTTCCTTTCTGAATTTTATTCTCAAGCATTTGCTTTGATGATGTATAATTTACCAGTTCTTCCTTAACCATTTCTAAAATACTTCTTAACAATCCTTAACTCATTAATTCCTCTTACAACCTATTTTCTGTCCCATTTTCACCTCTACTTCCTGCCCCAGTTTAGAAAGCATCCATATAGCAAGTTCTGGACATGCCTGCTCCTTTTGAATTAAAATAACAATTGTAGAGCCTCCAAACTCAAAATGCCCTTTTTCTAAACCACGCTGCACATAACCCTGATATCTGTTGTTTTGTATTTTTCCTACAAGCAGAGCGCCTATCTCCATTTGAATCACCTGACCAAAATTTTCCGTGTCAATAATTGTGTACTCCCTGGTGTTTCTTACATAAACCGGATACTTTTCCATGGCAATTGGGCGTATACAGTGCAATATTCCTGGTATCCTTTTTCTGGATTTCACATATCCATTATCTATATAGCAATAGCGGTGATAATCGGACGGCCTCAGCCGAAAAACCATGCACCAACCGCCACGGTATGTACACGCTAGTTCCCGGTTTTCCAGCAAATCCTCAATCCGATATCTTGAATATTTTGCCGGAATCCAATTATGCTCATCAATTTCATATACGCTTAGCAGTCCATCACAGGGACTGATCAGACTTTCTGCCGTCAAATCAATGTTCCGGCTCCCAGGCAGCAATGAACGTTTAAAAAAATCATTAAAGGTTTCATATTCTTCATTTTCAACTTCCGTTAAATCAATATTATGTTTTTTAACAAAAAAAGAAATGTAAGGCCGGGAAAGTCTGCTGTCCAGAACCTTCCCAGCCTGTCTTGAAATCCACGGCATTGTCAATAGTTTTAAACAAAGCCGTCCTGCCATATTTCCATATAAGAAACAGATAAATTTATTTTCATTTCCCATCAGGTACTGCCTCCCGCCAGCAAAAATAAACCACATATACCCAAAAAGGATATTATGATTTTACCTAGAAAATTCGGTTTTTCAACTTTTACCGGAATCAAAAACGCTACGGCCATAATTGACATTGTAAGCAGGGTCCCCTCCCCATTTCTGATTCCAACTATATTTTGAATATAACATACTACAGGGATAAGAATAGCCGATACCGTTACTGGAAGCCCCTGATAACAGGTTCTTGCCTCTTCCGTTGCATCCTGGCGTTTTTCTTCCATCACGTTAAAATATGCCAATCGTATCAATGCACAGAGGACATAAACCGCAGATACCATACTGCCAACCAGGCTCTTTTCAGCCATTCGGTATAAAATAATTCCAGGCAGAACGCCAAATCCGATTAAATCACTCAGGGAATCAATCTGTATTCCAAAGCGTTTTTCTTCTGCCGCCCGTTCTCTTGTCCTGGCTATCGGTCCGTCAAACAGGTCACAGACTCCCGACAGCATAAGGCACACTAACGCTCCATTTATATTTCCATTACATGCCATCAAAATTCCAGTAAATGCCGTGAGCATTCCCATATAGGTCAATACAACCGTATAATTATAATATCCAAGCATCTCTTCAATCCCTTCTATTTATATTAGTTAATTACTACTCCTACTCCAAAACTGTAAAACAAAAGACACCATGGCTTGGCAGATAAAATTATGAGTACATATTTTTTAACAGGCATCTTGATAATACCTGAAAAATAGCATAAGAAATCATCCGGAGCCAATGGGAGTAAAATACATAAGAAAAAAAAACAGGTGTAGCTGCGTTTATTTTGCAAGCGGTCAATCCATGTTTCGTACTGTTTTGCAGGAAATAAATGTTTTACAAATGGTGCCCCGTAACATCTTGCCAAGGCAAATGCTATGATGGATCCCGCACAGATTCCAATATAATTGCACCAGAATCCCCCCATGGCACCAAACAAAACCGCACCTACAATACAGCCTAAAAATCCCGGCAACACCGGTACCACAACTTGAAATGCCTGAATCAGTATCAGGATCATCGGTGCAAGTATTCCAAAACCCTTAATGTATTGCTGCAATGTTTCGACTGAATTGAATTTTCCTTCCAGACCAGCTTTTATCATAAACAGACATAGGATTACAGTCACTACCGTGCCTCCCCTGGCCAGCCATTTATATGAATACGTCTGCTCCACTCATCTCCCCTCCTTTCCTGTTTCCATTTTAAAAAGCACTTCTTAACTGTTTCTGAAGAGAATCTTAAAAGTTCTTATATGTAAAAATCCACTGCCCATATAAATAGTTCCGATTAAGGAAACTAAAAAATAGTACGGCCAACGGCTCTGACGCTCCTGGCAGCGTTCAGCCCATTCCTCTGCCTGTTATTCGGCTTGGTACTCGATATTTGGCATCCCATATATTGTTTTTTTACAGCCTTTATGTTATTATATCTACAATAGTCAGTCACCGGAGGACAGTGTGCCGTAGCACGGGGGATTGTAAATCTAAAAGGATTTGCAGGCCGCCTGTCAGATAAGGTGTCGAGTGCGCTCGATTTTTTCGTAGTAATACTATGAAAAAATCGGGCTTTTTTAGGAGGCAATATGAATCTCAATCTACAACCATTAAAAAAAGAGGAAATCGACCTGTTTAACAGAGAGGACGAACGGGCTTTCAATGTACATGCACGGTATTTTCCCAATGGCCCCATTCCCGGTGCAGCAGATGACGACCGTGATGAATATGAACTGTGCAAGATCATCGACGACCCCAAATTCACAATTTTATCTATCAAGGACGGAGAAAAATTCATTGGAGGAGCGATTATTAAGGATATGGGAAAAGGTGTTCGGGAAATTGGAATTTTCTTTCTCATTGTCGAATACCAAAGCAAAGGGATAGGGAAAACCGCTCTTGATATGGTGGAGGCATATTTTCCCGACACAGAGATATTCCACTTAATCACACCTTCGCAGGTAATACGCAACACGGTGTTCTATATCAATAAGTGCGGCTATCACATTGTAAAGGTCATGGAATTTAATCCTACATCAAACACGGCGGACTATGTATTTGAAAAGAAAAAACAGATTTTAGAGGTGAAAAGAAATGATACTTAAAACCGAAAGACTGATTCTCCGCCCATTCCTTGAAAGCGATGCAGAAGATGTATTTGAATATCTACACGAGCCTGCGGTAAATTGCTTTGCCTGTATGAAGTTGGATACACTGAATGACGCAAAAGCGGAAATGAAAAAGCGTGTCGGTGAAACCGAATATTATTTTGCGATTGTATTGAAGGAAAGCGGAAAGGTCATCGGAGAGATTGGCGGTTATCCTGAGCCAAGCGATTCAGATGCCCCGTCCCCTTCAAATGACACTTTCAGCCCATGTTGGATACTGAATCTGAACTATCAGGGACACGGATATGCTTATGAAGCGGCATACACGTTCTTTGACTTTTTGTTCCGTAAAAAGGGCGCACGACGAATCTATGCCTATACGGAAGATTATAATATTCAATGCCAAAGGCTGTGTGAAAAGCTCGGCATGCGTCAGGAAGGACTGTTTAAGGAATTCATTTCTTTTGTCAAAACTTCAGACGGAATGCCAAAATATGAAAATACTTATCAATATGCCATCTTGAAAAAGGAATGGCATTAAAAATCTTCCTGTTTAGAGAAGTCGACAACTTACAGTTTGTAGGGTTGATTCAACTATATTTTATTACATTTTCAGAATTTCTTAATTTTAAGCAGCAGGCCTATTATTTTGACCTGCTGCTTTCATTTTTACAGAAAAGTGAAAAGTAGCAGGTGGCAATTTCCAAAATAAAACCTCCAAACTGTGTAATTTTATCTTACATCAGTTTGAAGGTATACACAATCTTTGGGATAGTCCCCATACATCCCTCATTCAGCTTATAGTCTGCTCTGAAATTTTCCTGCGGCTGATTTCCTATGCCTGGTTCACTGGATTTCCACCACCTTAGAAAATATAAACTTCACCATATAAATGTTACTCACTTATAAAAATGACTGCTCAATATCCTGCACCGCAGCCGTCACCGTATAATCCAACCGCTCTGCCTCCCTGACAAAGACATGGGCAATATAAAATGTTTCCGGAACATCTGATATGGTACAGACGCTGACACAATAGTTTATCCATGGGAACTTCTTTGTCATCTGATAAATCACCGCCATTGCACTGGCTTCTGACATCGGCATAAGGGAATGATACCCGGACCCTTGTATGTGTTCAAATCCGTTTTTCTCAAAGTGGTTCCTGACTTCATAATAAGCTTTATGCCAGTCCCCTTTTGTATAATGGCGTTTCAATGCCTCAGTATCCAGGTCTAAATTTATTCCCTTCTTCGCGCTATCCATATACTAATTCCTCAGAAACTCTGTAAGCAGGTTTTCCTTTTCTGCACCATTATACCAGATACATTCCTTTAGGTTATCAGCAAGTTCGGATGATTCCTTGAGTGCAAAAATAGCAGCCCAGAAACGGCCATAGTCCTGCTTCCTGCCCTTATCTGCATAGACCCGGACCGATAGTCTGTCAATGCAGTTTAAGTCCTCAGACTCAAAGATTTCATCCGTTTTTTATATAACCGTTCCAGCACATCCTGTTCCAGTCTGTCTGAATCAAAACTAAGCTCAACTCTGTACATGTATATAACTCCTCCATCTTATGCAGTCTATACGTCTGCAAGCCTTAACACCATATTTAATCAATCTTCCGTTAATCCTCTTTTTACATTTTATCATCTAAGACAAGCGTTAGCAACATGAAACAATCATAAATCCACATCCAGCGTGATGCCTGTCCGCAACAGGATCTGAAGTTTATTTTTAGATATCACGCGTATCTCCCGGACCATCTGACGTATGAAAATGTTATCAAACGCCTTTCCTGATTCTTTACCCCCCTATCCATGATCCGGCTGATTTCCCCATCCAGATACATGTAGCCTTCCCTTACTTTCGCCTGCTCCTGTATACTTTCCTTCCTCTTCTTTAATTCCGTTATCTGTAATCCCAGCTTCCGCATCCGGTCGCCGTACCAGGCCTCACAACCATCTTCCCTTGCAGCCATGCCCACATAGTCCATAAGCTGGTCACGCAGTTCATCTATGGTCTTATCAATCTCATCCCCTGTACAGGCCCCTCCCACAACCTTAGCAGCCCGGAGGATATCTTCCTTTACTCCTTTTAAGAAGTTTCCTTCTTCCTGGTCAATTGACAGGCTGTGCAGCTTTCCCATGATTGCTTCCTGTACTACCCCTTCTTTTAATGTAGGCGATTCATGGCAGCGTTCCGTACCATATTCCAGACGGTTGATGCAGCGCCATACGATTACCTTCCTCCCCTTTTTTGCCCAGGTAGTCCGCAGTGAATGTCTTCTGCAGGAGCACGTCCCCCATGATTTTTTCGTTGGTCAGTATGTTGTAGATGGTACCCGTACTCCATGTTTTCTTACCTGTGGCGGTCTCTATTCCTGCGTCCTCCAGCCTGTGCCTGATTCCTTCCAGGCTGTCCCCGTCCAGGAACCATCGGGCCATGCTGCGGATGACCGCGGCTTCCTCCTCCACGATGCACATCTCCCCATCTGATGCCTTCCTGAATCCATAGCTCCTCTGTCTTGTGGATTCCCCTTTCTCGAACTTCCTTGCATAGCCCCACTTGACGTTGGTGCTGATGGCCCGGCTCTCCTCCTGGGCCTGGCTGCTCAGGATGGTCAGTATCATTTCCGTTGAGTCATCCAGGGTATTGATGTTCTCCTTCTCGGAGTACACACTTACCCCTAGTTCCTTCAGATGCCGGACCGTGGATAGGGTGTCCACCGTGTTCCTGGCAAACCGGGTGATTGATTTGGTCAGGATGAGGTCTATCCTTCCTTTTTCACATTCCTCCATCATCCGCTGGAAGTCCTCCCTCCCCCATCTGCTGGTTCCGCTTATACCCTCGTCCGCATAAATCCCGCAGAATTCCCAGTCCGGATTCTTCTGGATAAGGCCTTTATAATACTCCGTCTGTGCGTCATAGGAATGATACTGGCTATCGTCATCCGTGCTGACACGGCAATATGCACACACCCGGATTCCCCGTATCTGGTATCCTGTATGTTCCGGTATGGCCTTTGGAATACATAATACTTCCGCCACTCGCTGTGCCTCCTTTCCTGCGTTTTCAACAAGACACATTACCACACTTCCTGCACCATATCAAGTATCAGTTCTCATATTTCCCAAATTTTCATACAACATGTTGGGAACATATCCTTTGGTACTTCTGTAGGACCATGTCGTAAATGACAGGGTCTATCATCCTTTTGTGCAGCAGTTCGTCCAGTATCTTCTGTACTTCCCTGAAACGCAGGTATTGTAGCAGTTCAGTTGTTTCCATATTTCCTCCGGGAATACCCTATTTCCACCTCACGGATATCCTCATGCGTATACCTTTGGAGCCGTCATGGAAATGCCCGTCCTTTACCCTACCACCCATCCTGGCATCGTTCAATCCCACATCCATGCAGCTGGCCCAGGAGGACTTCTGCATGGTCTGACATTGAAACCACCTTCTTTCTGTTACATATTAGTGCTTCTATTTGATACTAATCCCCGAGGCATGTCCAGAAGGATGCCTGGACAGGGCAGCCAGTCCGCCTGCCTGCGGCTGACAGGCATCATAGGAATCCCACCTCCTCCAGGTTCTCCGGAGGCCGCCCTCATTGCGTGGTCCCCAGCCAAGGGGGCTGTGACTGGACGGAAGTATCATTGTCAGCTACCCGGGGCATGGCGATTCAACCCTGCTTATGGTTGATTTAGAGTCAGGTATGTGCCGCTCCTTCCTTAAGATGTAACACACCTCCATGGACAGGACCATGTCCTGCAGGCAGTCATCGCGCCCCCCTCACGTCGCTTCCGTTCCTCACGACCGGACAGCCAAAGTAACGGATTGGCTGGTCATACCCCTATCCTCCCCTTTTCTTTCTCCCAAAAAAATCCCCCTACTTCTAGAGGTAAAAAATAGGCCTCCTGATAACCGCAAAAATTCAACTTCGTCAAAATACATATATAACTTTAGTTACTTTTACCCAGTTTTTTGCACTGGCATCGCCTTTACTTGATTTTTTTGCCTTGTTTTTTCCATCCCAAACAAAAAGCCGCCATATAATATGACAGCAACGGTAGGGGGGGTACCCCAATCTTGATTCAATTTCTATTGTTAAAATCAATGCTTATTTAAGGCATAAGCCATCCTATTTTACCTCTGGGCGTTTCAACCCCTCCTACACATCCCCCACAGTTTGTCCTCTGGCATTTCCACTGCGGCTACCGGTCCGTCCTTATGAATGACCCTGGACATCAAAGGCTTCCTCCTCCATGCCCCGTACCCTTGACATTTATATCCGTTTTCTCCAGACAGACTGATACATGGACATCCAGGTGGCCGTCATTTGATATGACGGCCACCCTAAAATTATAACATCATATATCCTGAATCATCTTCATCAACCGTATCCCACCCCCCCCCATCCTCATACAGATGACACATCCCATTCCCGTCCAGCATTCCATCGATACAGCCCTCTATCGCATCCCTCTGTTCCATAGTAATTTCATTCATCCAATGATCCATCCGTTCGTTTAGCCTGCGGTCTGCATCCCTCTCTTCCTGTGTCTTTCCTTCCTGCCACCGGTTCACCAGCCATTCCACCCTGTCCGCTATGATATCCTCGCACTGTTCCCCCATACGCCCCTTCATCGGCTCTCCTCCTTCCGCTAACACCATATCGGATATCCTGGCGGAAGTCCATATCCATATGTCATAAAAATCCTGTCCTAAATACGGCAGAACCACCTACAGGGTGTACCTTAAAATCCTCCATTTTACTTGTATTTCCGTACTCTCCATGAGAAACCGGCCACCTGTCAGGTGACCAGGCATCCAAACAGATGCACCTCCCTTTAATCTGCACACAAATCGAACGGGGAATACTGTTTGATTTATGGCTGCGAATGTGAAGTATCGATATTGGTTGTCCTTATACAAAATGTAGAATTTTTCATATTGGGCCGATTTAGCCATATTTATTGTGGTATGGTCTATTTCTCCATTCCGTTTTAGATAATTCCAAGATAATAGGTACAACAAAACCATTATCCACATAGTGTCTAAGAAGTGACACAAAATTTATATTTCTTATCTTTGTGTACGTAGCCAATTTACGGAAAAACAAATCATCGCATAACAGAGTCGCCTTTTCTTTAGCAGACAGAACAAAAGCATCTAAATGAATTACGTGCAAACTTGCTGCTGCCATTAACTGCTCGCCATCTATATATTCCCCTACTTTGTATCCGATTCTTTCATCATCAGAAATTGATATGGTTTTACAGTCTGTACAAAAATCAATAATTCTTTCCCATATTTCTACATGTGCCAAATCATTTTTAATCAAAGTGAGCTGGTTATCTACATTAACCAACTTTCCAGGCGACACAAGACTTATCTGCTTTGCCGTCCTATATCTCTCTGCAAAGAAACCCATATATGATCCTGGCAAGAGCAAACTATCTTTTACTGCAGTTAGTACATTCAACCAGTTCATGGAACTCAGTAATACCATTGTTGACAAGGACGGAACATATTTTTGATTTTCCTCATCCTCATATATTGGATATCCTGTATAAAACGCATGATCCTTTGCGTGTAATAGCATATTTAATGCATCAACATATCTGTCGTAATCACCATTTTTGAACGAATCAATTGGTAATCCTATTTCATTTTTCTTAAAGTGATAGAGATTCAGCAATTCCTCTTTTTGTTCTGTTCTATCCGTCATAGACTTTATTTTCTCGAATAATTCTTCGGGCTTTTCTGAGGATAATACCATAACAGCTCCATCAAATTTATCTGGATGCTGATTAATCTTTTTAAAAATGAACCCTGCTGCAAAATCAGCTCTTGAACAGATCTTTGTGATTTTAAAATTAATTCCGCCAATTTTTAGTACTTGTTTTAACCGGCTACCCTGAATTTTTAAGAACAATGGATTACTCGATGTTATATGTTCAATATCCATGCTTCGATTATTTATATCAGAAAACTCACTCTCCGAATCGAGACATAATACCTTAATCTCAGGATGTCAAGAATCCGCAGGATTATTTTCTTCAAGCGTAACCACAGAATTCCCTTTTACTCTTTCTGTTTTACTCTCATCATGGTATCTGTTGAGGTTTTGATTATAATACCCAAAATAACTTTTATAGATTTCATAATCCTCCGTATCATTCAAGTAATAAAGTGCCTTATATGCATATAGGTCGGCCTCTTCTGTTCTCCCCAAACGCAACTTTGCAGATGCAACAGCCATACAATAGTAAGGATTAGTAGAACTACTCAATGCATGTATATATGGAGCATATGCAGCGTAATCTGTTTCATTACTTTCAAAAAGCATAGCAATAATATTCTTAGCCATAGCAAATTGTGCCCATGTAATGTTTGGATAATGCTTCTCTGTACTTGCCATGCACAAACCTCTCCTTTTTTAATAATTCTTATTTCATAACTTTTCCGAGCAATGCCAAATAGCTGTCTACCACATCATAAATTATACTCTCACCGCTAATAGCATAAAACGCTCTCTTTCGCAGTGAATCTTTGCATCACCAACACCTTTGAGCTCTATCGTATCCATAAATCATTTTATTATTAATCTTAAATCCGTTTAATATTACACCAAAATACTCTTCTGTTTACAATCTTATGGCTTGAAGAAGAATAAATAAAAAAGGCTCCCAGCTCTACTCCTTCGGCCATTATTTGTTCTATATTTATAATAACTGTATACACATTACAGTCTATTATCTGTGTATATAGTTTCTTTTTCCCTAACATTTTTAACGCTATATACACAATTAAAACAATACCCCATTTTAGGGAAACCTATAAACACACGATTTACTAGCAGAAGAACGAAAAAGCCCCAGGAGACTCATCTCCCAGGGCCAAGGCATCTAAACTACCATAGCTTAATGCCGATGCATCGAAAACCCATCCATCGGATACTTCTTCAGGTTCTCCAGCACGCGCCTCTCCTCAGCCGCACCAATCAGCTGGTCCCTTGCCTTCTTGGCTTCCACCTCGGTCTTATGACGGCTGGGTCCGCCTACGCAGCCGCCCACGCAGGCCATGCCTTCCACGAAGTCCTCAGGAAGCCGCCCCACCTTCATGAGCAGCAGGGCTTTCTTGCACTCGGCGGCCCCGTTGCAGCGGGCAACCTTGATGTCGGTGCTCTCTTCCATCTCTTCCAGGCACTGGAGCACGGCAGCGGTAACGCCTCCGCCGTTGCCGAAGCGCTTGCCGAACACAGAGCTTTCCTGGTAATCGTTCTCGGCGGGCTGCAGTTCCACGCCTTTGGCCCGCATCATGGCGCGGATTTCCCCAAAGGTCATGGCATAGTCAGCGTTGCCTTCTATGTTCAAATCCAGGCTTTCGCTTTTTTTGGCAATGCACGGTCCGATGAATACGGTTATGGTTTCCGGATTCTGGCTCTTTATCATCCTGGATACCGCGCACATGGGAGATACGGTTGTGGACATATTATCCAAAAGCATTGGGAAATGCTGCTTAATCATATTGACGAATGCAGGACAGCAGGAAGTGGTCATCTTCTTGCCTTCCTTGTGGGCCTGGGCCCACTCCTCAGCCTCATAGGCAGCCGTCATGTCGCCGCCCAGCCCTACTTCCACCATATCCGCGAAGCCCAGCTGCTTAAGGGCTATCTTCCAGCTGGCCATGGTGATATCAGGCCCGAACTGGCCTTCGGTGGCAGGAGCCACCATGGCAACCACACGTTTTCCAGCCTTAATCAGGCGGATTACGTCCACCATGAAGGTCTTGGAGCCAATGGCGCCAAAGGGACAGCTGTGGATACAGGCGCCGCACTGGATGCATTTCTTCTCGTCAATCACGCAGATGCCGTATTCATCATATGTAATGGCGTCCACAGGGCAGATTTTCTTACAGGGACGCTCCAGATGGGCAATTGCATTATATGGGCAAGCCTGGGAACATTTGCCGCACTCCTTACATTTGGCAGGGTCAATATAGGCGCGTTCGTGGCCCATGCTGATTGCCCCGAAATTACAGGAATTCTGGCAGGCCTTTCCCATACACTTGCGGCAGTTGTCGGTTACTATATAGGAAGCAATGGGACACTCCTCGCATGCAGCATTGATGACCTGCACCACATTGGAGGTGTCTTTGCCGGCCGGACACTTGCCCTCTGCCAGGCGCACCCTCTGTTTGATGATTTCCCTTTCCTTATAGATACAGCAGCGGTAAGCTGCCTGTGGCCCCGGTATCATGGAATATGGAATCTCGCCGCGCTTCTCTTCCAGATTTCCATCCCATGCAGCCTTAGCCACCTCATAGAGAACATCATGCTTCAGACGCAGGATAGTCGCATCATTGGTTACCATCTCTTCTCCTCCTCGTTATGAGTACCTGGCGCTGTGCCGGCAGACCCTGACGGGCAGGTCCCGACGGACATATCCTATGAGCAGGTCCACCCGGACATAGCCTGACGGGCAGCTCCACCCAGACATAGCCGTCTGACGCCGCCCGGCGCATTTACACCGGAGGGCCCAAGTACCTGCCTGGCACGGCACTAGATTGTTAATTTTATATCAACACCTGAAAATCTACTATATTTGTACTGAAAATGCAAGTATTTAATAAGGTACAATCCTAATAATAGGTTACCACCACGGTCTTTCCCATCTCTTCTATCACACGTCCCAGCTGTTCCACCAGGTTCTGGCGGATTCCCAGGTCAAATGGCAGGCCCGGATTCTGGTATGCGCTGTTGATTGCTTTTCCCACATAGAGATGTACCTCGGTACAGTCCTCAATCAATACCTTGGCCACCATGGAGCCGCCGTTGGGCTTATCCAGTTCCTGGAAAAACTCCTCGGACACAGTCTCATTCTTCACATACCGGCGCAGCAGCTGAAGCACACGGTTCAGCGTCAGCACGCCCTCCGTAACCAGGTCCACGCCGTCCATATAAGCAATGGGCGGAATCTCCGGGTCCACATAATCCAGGGATACATCCAGCTTTTTCCCCAATACCCTGGACACAATGGTGGCGCTGGTACCGCCGCACACAATGGTCTTGGCATTGGAATCCGCCATGAAATCGTGGACCATCCGCACATCGTCCTCCGGGTTGCGGGCCGGACCGGTCATCAGATGCACCGGCTTGCTGTCGATGATGCGCATGCAGGCCACCGTTGTATCGTCCCCCGGCCTGAACTGGTATAGTTCATCGCATGCCCTGCTGATGGAGGCGGCCAGACGCATGGCGGATACAGTAAGCGGATACTGGCGCACCGCGTAATCCGCAATATCCTGCCACAGCCATCCAAAGTTTAACAGCTCGCCCACGCCTGCATGGATGGTCCCGTCACTCATGAGAATCAGGGCGTCGCCCTTCTGTACCTTGAACCTGTATTCGTTAATCTCCTTGCCCTGGATGACGCGCACATTCCTCGGTATCTCCATGAGCCTGCCGTCCCGTATGAAAATGCAGCCCGGGTTGTCATATTCCACCAGATAGGCATCACCGTTATGATACACCTGAAGGATGCTGAAGGTGGAATATGCCACCTGCCTCACCTGGCAGATTGGGAGTGTCTCACTGATGGTATCCACACATTCCTCCAGCGTGGCGCCGTTAAGAAACATGGTTCCCAGTATCTTGGAAGTCAGGGTGGACAGAATATTGGCTTTGACGCCGCTGCCCATGCCGTCGGCCAGGATCATGATGTTGGAATCCGCGGTCTGAAGCAGTTCTACCTTGTCTCCACAGAGGATTTCGGTATATTTATTCAGGCTTTTATAAGCAACATCCACTGTAATTCCCATTATCTACCTCCGCTGCCGCCTGGTTTCTTCAAATCAGCGCTGTTCAGATGGACATACCCTGTCTTCCTGCCCGCCGGAGCCGCGCTTCCAATGTGGACATAGCCCTTTTTCTGTTCCGGTGCCGCGGCATTCCCCGATATCCCGGCAGCGCCTGCTGTTCCGGCATTTCCCGCCGTCCCGGTACCGCCTGCCAGTCCGGCGCTTCCTGCCGTCCCTATGCCGCCTGCCAGCCCGGCGCTTCCTGTCATCCCGGTACTGCCTGCCAGCCCGGCGCTTCCTGCCGTCCCGGCGCCAGCCCCGGTATTCCCCGGCGTCATGACGCCGCTTAAGGGCCTTGCCCCGCTGCCAAGGTGCACGTCCGGAAGCGTTATGTCTTCCTCGCCGCCCCCATAGATGCCATCGCTGCCATCTTCCAGCAGGGAATGGCAGAGCTTGGTCAGGGTGGTCTTGGTCTCAGCCGTTGTCTCTCCTAAGAGCCCGGCTATCTCCTGGGCCACCATCATCTGTTTATGGATGATTTTCTGGGCCAGGTCAATAGTCTCCAGTTTTTTCTCATACTCTTCCTTGGCCAGTTCTTCTTCCCTGGTGATATCGATGAAAGTGGCAAGGACAGCGTTTTCTTTTTCTATGTATACAATGTTCTGTAAGGTGGAAAGGCTGTATTCCGGATAATTTACCCGCTTGCCATGGATGTTCTGATGTGTGTCAAACACCCACTGGAAATTAGCCGGGTCAATCAGTTCGTACAGGTACATCTTAAGGGCCTCGGAGCGTGTCTTGCCGAAATACTTCTCACCTACATCCGAGTACTCCAGAATGCGCATGTCATCCCCCACAATCAGCACGATGTTGGGTGAGGTTTCCATTACCAGGTTGGCCATGGATTCCGCCTTCTCATGCATGAACGGGATGCACATGCTCACCTCTGCCTTGTGCTGGAATACGGCAATGGCCTTCTCACGGCAGGTAGGGTAACCGCAGGCTCCGCAGTTCAGCTCGTCTTCCGGCTTAAACTTGTTGGTCATGCGCAGGATTTCACGTATCTGCTCTTCCGTGGGCTGTAAATCCCTGGGAGAATGGTCCTCAAACCGCTTGCCGAAATCCACGTTCTCCCACACCGGCTCCATCTGGCGCCGTGCCGCGGGCTCCCGCGCAATGCTCTCCTCCATGTCCAGCTTGACCTTAAACCTGGAAATGAATTCGTCATTTACCGTAGGTCCCTTGATACATCCGCCGGAACACATATTCATCTCAATAAAGCACCCGTTTATCTCCCCCCGCGCCATGCTCTTGCACAAATCAATGCAGTTAGCCACGCCGTGGACATAGAACTTGCGGTAACCGTCGTTTTCTTCCTCGGTTGCCAGCACCGAGTTCACCACTCCGTTGGTCACTGGGTACAGGCGGTTGACCTTGGGGTCAAATGCTGTAAATGGCCGGTCCTCACAATCCTCAATGACAATGTCCTCTTCCTCCAGCCACTTATTGATATCATTAAAATTCAGCACGGCATCGATGTAGCCTTCATGCCGCGGGTCCTTGGACTCCTTTTTCTTGGCAATGCACGGCCCCAGGAATACCACCCTTACGTCCCGTCCAAGCTCTTCCTTTAAAAGCTTCCCATGGGCAATCATAGGTGACACCACCGGCGCCAGGTACGGCACCAGCTGGGGATAATAAATCTCCACCAGGTCATTGACGCTTGGACAGCAGGTGGTAATGATGTTGTCCATCTTATGTTCCTTAAGGATTTTCGCGTATTCGGCCGTCACGAAGGCAGCGCCCTCCGAGGTTTCCCTCACATCCTCAAACCCAAGGCGCATCAGGGCTCCCCGTACCTGCCCGATTGTCTTATATTTTAAAAGTCCCATGTAAGCCGGCGCAATGGATACCACCACCCGCATGCCTTCCCGCAGGAATCCCTTCACCATATCCAGGTCGCTCCGAAGGGTCTTGGCTGACTGAGGGCATATCTTGAGACAATGTCCGCACAGTATGCACCTGTCAGGCATGATGACCGCCCGCTCATCCTTGACCTGGATGGCCTTTACATCGCAGTAGCGGACGCATTTGTAGCAGTGCTTGCACTTTGTGGCTTTGAAATCAATGATTTCCATGCCCATAATCAAAGTCTCCCTTTTATCTCATTTTCGAAAAATTCCTCGGTATCTTCCGGTTTCAATGAATAGAGTTCGCCCTCCACGGTCACACATACGCCGTGGTCACAGTTGCCTGTGCAGAATGCGCCGTTTAAATCCACCTGGTCAGACAGGCCATTCTCAGCAACCAATTTCTGAAGCTTTGCAATAATCTCCCTGGACCCTTTTAAATGACAGGCACTTCCAATACAAATCGTTACTTTCATCCCTTATTCCTCCACTATCTGCGTGTATTATGAGTTCACCCCAAACGGTATCTCCATTATCTCACATTGTGATATTTATATCAATAATATTTCTCAAATATTTTATAGAAAAGGAGGGCCTGTTGTGCTATAGTAAAGGATATTTACGAAAGGAGAGATTGTATTATGAAACGTTCTATTTCCATACTTTTAACAGCATTTCTGGGCGTCTCCCTGATACTTGGCGGATGCGGCGGATCCGGACAGGGTGCCGCAGTTAAGGACACCTCTGCCAGCGCCGCACAGACAGAAACCCCTGCCCCTGATTCCCAGGAGACCACGAGCGGGACCGAATCAGAGGAAACAGGTCCTTCACCGGCCGATGAATCCGGCAGTCCGGCTGATTCAGCCAAAGAGCTTACCGCCGGCGGATCCGGCGATGAACCGCAGCTGACCTGCCAGGCCGGAATCCGCATCGGTTCCTTAAAAGGCCCTACCTCCATGGGACTGGTGTCCCTGATGGACAAGGCGGCCAAGGGCGAAACCTCCAATGTATATGAATTTACCATGACCGGCAAGGCGGACGAGCTGGTGGGCAAGATTGCAAACGGCGACCTGGACATTGCCCTGGTACCGGCCAATGTGGCCAGCGTCCTTTACAACAAGACCCAGGGAAATGTAACGGTCCTGGACATCAACACCCTGGGCGTCCTTTATGTGGTTGCATCGGATGATTCCATCAAGTCCATGGCAGACCTTAAGGGACGGACCATTTACATGACCGGCAAGGGCACCACGCCTGAATACGTGATGAATTACCTCTTAAAGGAAAATGGCCTTGGCTCCGGCGATGTGGACCTCCAGTTTAAGTCTGAGGCCACCGAGGTCGCCTCTATCTTAAAGCAGGATTCCAGCGCCATAGGCGTACTGCCACAGCCCTTTGCCACAGCCGCCTGCATCCAGAATGAGGATTTGAAAACCGTGCTGGACCTGACGGAACAGTGGAACCTGCTGAACAAAGACAGCGGCAGCATGCTGGTAACAGGCGTCACCCTGGTGCGCAGCGATTTCCTCAGGGAGAACAGGTCTCCCATTGGGGACTTCCTGAAAGACCATGCCGAATCCGCCCGGTTCACTTCCGGACACCCTGAGGAAGCCGCTGCCCTTATCGCTGCCCAGGGCATTGTGGAGAAAGCCCCCATCGCCCAGAAGGCCCTTCCTTACTGCAATATCGTATGCCTCACAGGACAGGAGATGAAGGATGCCTTAAGCGGATACCTCTCCATCCTCATGGAACAGGATGCCAAATCCATCGGCGGACAGATGCCCGGGGATGACTTTTATTATATGCCATAGGGTGTGTTTGAAAGCCGGGTTCCGTCGACTGTGCGTTCCGCTTTGCGGAAGATTTTGTCCCGATGGGGGAGTCATGGCGGGCTGCGTTAACCGAATTGGAACCAAATATGCAGCGAAGCAGGGCGTACAGATGGCGGGAATGAATTTTCAAACAGGCCCCAGGGAGCGGCGGCCTTTAGGGGCGGATACTATATGACTGGTTGTCGGAGACATTTTTCATGAATCAAAATACCCGTATAAGAAAATACTTCATCTGGCTGTTCTGGATTGCAGTATGGCAGACAGCCAATATGCTGATACACAACAACATCATATTTGTTGGCCCGCTGGATATGGTAAAGGCCCTTCTGGAGCTTGTCCGTGACAGCTCCTTCTGGGCCTCCATCTTCAGTTCTTTCGCCAGAATAAGCCTTGGCTTTCTCGGGGCATTTGTACTCAGTATCCTGTTAGGGTGCCTGGCCTATGCATTTCCCCTTATAAGGGAACTGCTGGAGCCGGTAATGCTGTTAATCAAGTCGGTTCCCGTGGCTTCCTTTGTCATACTCGCCCTTATCTGGATCGGTTCCCATAACCTGGCCGTCTTTACGTCCTTTCTGGTCGTGGTCCCCATGATATATGTAAATACCCTGTCAGGGCTGGAACACACGGACAGGAAACTTCTGGAGATGGCCCTGGTTTTCCGGATGCCCCTGTGGAAACAGGTGCGCTATATCTATATCCCCGCCGTACTGCCCTACCTTATCAGCGGATGCCGGACCGCCCTGGGCATGAGCTGGAAATCCGGCGTGGCCGCCGAGGTAATCGGAATACCGGAAGGTTCCATCGGCGAACAGCTCTACTACTCCAAGCTTTATCTGGATACTGCCGGGCTCTTTGCCTGGACCTTTGTCATTATAATTGTCAGCGCTGTATTTGAACGCATTTTCCTGTATTTTTTAGTGAAAGTAAAACATTAGCCATATCAGACAGGGCCTGCAGGAACGCTATTTTCATACACGCGCCTATAAAATGTTTAAGGAGGCATCAATAGAATGATTGAACTCAGACATATCACAAAATCATATAATGGCCTGACTGTCCTCACGGATATCAACATGACCTTCCGGGACGGCGGCTGTTATTGCCTTATGGGCCCTTCAGGCTCCGGCAAGACCACCCTGATGCGGATTCTGATGGGGCTGGAAACGCCCGATGAGGGGACCGTGGCCGGAAACCCGGACCGGAAATCCGCCGCCATATCAGCCGTATTCCAGGAGGACAGGCTGTGTGAATCCTTCTCCCCCATGGATAATGTGATGATGTGCGTTGGCCGCTCCCTGAAAGCCTCCCGGGTCAGGCTGGAGATGGGGGAACTGCTGCCTGAGGAATGCCTGGACCGTCCCGTATCCACCTTAAGCGGCGGCATGAAGAGACGCGTCGCGGTCCTAAGGGCACTGCTCACCCCGTCCGATATTCTTATTATGGACGAGCCTTTTACCGGAATGGATGAGGGCCTGAAACACAGTGTGATTGCGTATATCAGGGAAAAAAAAGATGGGCGGATTCTGATTCTTTCCACCCACCAGGAGGAGGATGTGGCGCTGATTGGCGGGGAACTGGTACGGATAAGCAGCAGTTCTCCTGATTCCTCACAAGTCTGTAAATCCTTTGCATAAAAGCCATGCACATTTCCCATCCAGTATTTCTTTTCCATAAACTTCGGTGTGGCTTCTGTCACTCCAATATATCTGCCAGTTATTATGGATTGGCGTTAATCCGGCTGCGGATATGCAGCCTTTCTGATTTGTCCGGCTCATCCCTATTTTATCCCGGTTTTTATTGTTATGCAAAAAAATTTATGGAAAGATTGTAGCTTTTTCCCATTTTGCAATGGGCAATATGCATATATTTTTGTAAATATTATATAACATTGTTACAATAGACAACAAAAAGTTTGTACGTTATAATATTTATATTACTCACAATAGTTAATATATTCTCAGTTGTTAGCAGAAAGGAGGAGGAATGAACTTATTAGTTATAAATCCCAACACCTCAGATGCCATGACGGAAGATATCAGGAAAACCGTAGAGCGTGTAAGGGCCCCTGACACGTCTGTCACAGTTACAGGATTGGATTTCGGTCCGGAAGCCCTGGAATCGTTCTATGATTATGCCCTATCCAGTTTTGGATTATGCCGCCTTTTAAAAGTGTCCGGAAACGCGTATGACGGAATTTTAATAGCCTGCTACGGGGATCCCGGCCTATATGCGGCAAAGGAAATCTGTGATTGCCCGGTTCTTGGCATTGCAGAGACATCCATTGCCATGTCATTCCTTTTAGGAAACCGCTTTTCCATCCTGGCGGCATCTGAGAAGGCAGTCCCTATGATGGAACATATGGTGGCCCAGTATGGAATGGACCATCGGTTAGCAGGTGTTTTCCCATTAAATATGAGTGTGCTGGATGCCGAAGCTAACAGGGGAGAAACAGTAAGCCGTTTAATTGAGGAGGGAAAAAAGGCCGTTTCAAAAGGGGCTGAAGTTTTGATTTTAGGCTGTGCCGGCATGACGGGATTTGGCGGTCCGGTAAGCCAGGCACTGGGAATCCCGGTGATGGATCCTGTAGAAACATCGTTCCTGACCCTGGAGATGATGTGCAGGGGAGGGTTTAAGACATCTAAAAATGGTCTTTATAAACCCCCGGGGAAAAAGAGAATCAAAAGGGAATACTTACTTACAGAAAATATTTAATGTAAAGGAGAAGATAAGTTATGAAAAAGAAATTAATATCAATTATAAGCCTGACCCTGGCAGCCGCAATAGGTTTATCCGCCTGCTCATCCGGAAGTGCCGGCGGCACAGGCACTGCTGCCGGTAAGGATACGGCAGGCAAAACCGCCGCAAGTGAACATGCCGATTCCCAGTGGGACAACAGCGTTGCCATGATCCTGCCCGGCCTGATTACAGATGAGGCTTTCAACCAGTTTACATATGAAGGCATGGTCAAGGCAAAGGATGAATTAGGGATTAAGACGGCTTATAAGGAAAATGTAACCCAGGACGAGCAGGTAGAGGTGCTTCGCCAGTTTGCCCAGCAGGGTTATCAAATCATCATTGGCCAGGGCGGCCAGTTCGGCGAAGCCGTGTCGATTGTGGCCGGAGAATTTCCTGACCGCCAGTTTATATTCTCTGTAGGCACGGACACCTTTGATCTCCCTAACATGTCTGCCGCCACCATCAGCTACAGCCATGCCGGATTCATCGGCGGGGTTTTAGCAGGTCTGACCACCAAGAACAATAAGGTTGCCATGGTGACGGGCGAATTCTATGACACACACCGCATGATGGAAGCCAGCTTCTACAAAGGCGTGGCCTATGTCAATCCGGATATTGAGACCACCGCCATCACCACAGGCGACTGGGCGGATACCGTCAAGGCGCGGGAGGCATGCCTTGCTGTCATTGCCCAAGGTTATGATGTCCTGTTCCCCTGCCTGGATGCCGCCGGCGCAGGCGTTGCTGCCGCTGCCCAGGATTCCGGGAATGTTAAGGTAGTAGGCGCTGTTGCTGACTACGCAAAGGACTACGGTGCAAAAGACGTCACTGCGGGAAGCGTTGTGTTTGCCTGGGATGAACTGGGATACCTGGAAACCAAAGGCGAGTTATGTGACGGCAAGTCCCATGTTCTTGGCATGAAAGAAAACGGCATCCGTCCGGTCATTAATATAGAACTGACAAGTGAACAGCAGGCTGTTTATGACGCGGCAGTTGCCGACCTGCTTGCGGGCAAGATTGACATTGCTGACTAGACCTCATCTGTTTCCACTTCCCATGCTCAGGAGGGTAAATTTATTTATGAACGATAATAAGTATGCACTGCAAATGCAGGATATCACGGTGGAATTTCCAGGTGTCCTGGCAAATGATCACGTTAGTATTGATTGTAAAAAAGGCGAGGTATTAGGGCTTCTGGGGGAAAACGGCGCAGGAAAGACTACATTGATGAACGTCCTGTACGGCCTTTATCCGCCAAGCAGCGGAAAAATCCTGCTGGATGGCAGGGAGGTACAGATAGGTTCTCCCTCCGAAGCGATTTCCTACGGTGTCGGTATGGTCCACCAGCATTTCAAATTAGTGGATACCCTTTCTGTCATTGAAAATGTAATTCTCGGCATCCCAACCAAAAAACAGAAACTGGATCTGGAACCTGCCAGGCACAGACTGCTGGAATTGTGCAAGGAGTATGAGCTCTATGTGGACCCGGATGAAATTGTATGGCGTCTGCCAGTAGGCAAGCAGCAGTGGGTGGAAATCCTGAAAGCCCTGTACAGGGACTGTAAGGTCCTAGTGCTGGACGAACCCACGGCTGTCCTGACTCCCGCGGAAAGCGACCAGCTCTGCTGCGCAATCCGGCATATCACGGAAAAGGGGCGCTCTGTCATTTTCATAAGCCATAAGCTGCGTGAGGTAATCCAGATTACCGACCGTGTGACAGTCATCCGCGATGGCAGATACATCGGAACCGTGGACACAAAGGATGCGACGCAGCTGACATTTGCCCAGATGATGGTTGGACGTCCAGTTTCCATCGAACGGAAGGAACGCCCCGCCTTTGCAGACAGGGAGCCGGTTCTGGTCATGAAGGATGTGAACGCGGTTGACGACCGCGGCATCCCGGCCCTTAAGAACTTTAACCTCACCGTACATGCCGGCGAAATAGTCGGCGTTGCCGGCGTCGACGGAAACGGCCAGAGGGAGCTGGCTGAATGCATCTCCGGAATGCGTAAGCTGACCAGCGGTTCCATTACCATTCAAGGGCATCCCGTTACCGGTGTCATCGCGGACCCGTCATTCCTGGGCTTTATTCCGGAGGACCGGCAAAAAACCGGTCTGGTCATGGATTTCAGCGTTGCAGATAATTTGATTATCAAAGATTATTACAATGATCCCTTTGCCCATAAAAATATTTTAAACTATAAAATCATTAAGAATCATGCCCGGAAGATGATTAAAAAATACCGTGTCAAGACACCATCCGAGGATGTGCGTGTACGCAATCTCTCCGGTGGAAATCAGCAGAAGGTTGTCATTGCCCGCGAACTGGATCCCGAACCTGTCCTGGATCTTGTTGCGCATCCAACCCGTGGTTTGGATCTGGGCGCCGTGGACAATGTCCTTGATATCCTGTTAAAAGAGCGCAACCGTGGTGCGGCCGTCCTCTTCATTTCCGCGGAGCTTCAGGAAATCATGGCTTTAAGCGACCGTATCATTGTGCTTTTCAGCGGTGGGAGTATGGGGGATCTGGACGGTGAAACGGCAGATCAAAAGATTATTGGCCAGATGATGTTGGGACAGGTTCCGGAGGTGCAGTAGATGAAAATGTTGAATAAAACGAAAATTGTAAGGCTTCCCTTTCTGGGAGATCTGGCGGTGTCATTTGGCCGCACGGTATTCGGAATTGTACTGGGATTGATTGCCAGCGCCGTCTTAATCGGAATTTCAGGCGTTAACCCATTTGTTGCTTACGGCGCCCTCATAAGAGGAGCCTTTGGCAATGGTCAGGCCCTGAGCAATGTCCTTGTCCGCGCGTCGCCTCTTTTGCTTGGCGGTATCGGGGTTTCCCTTGGAATCAAGGCCGGTGTCTGGAATATCGGCATGGAAGGTTATATGTACCTGGGAGCCATCGGTGCTTCCCTGGCAGGTGTTTTGGAATTGGGTCTGCCGCCCATTCTTCATATCCTGCTCTGTTTCCTCTGCGCTGCCGCATTCTCCGCGGTCTGGGGAATAATTCCAGGCTATCTGCGGGCATACAAAGGGGTGAATGAGGTAACCGCAACCATCATGATGAGCTATATTGCTATTTATCTCACTAACTGGGTTGTCTCCTGCCTGCCCCTGGTTGCGGAAGTGGGCGCGTTCTATCCCATGAGCAAAAAATTTGCCCCCAGCGCCTTGCTGCCGATCCTGATGAAGGGATCCAGCCTTCATCCCGGCCCGTTTATAGCGGTCCTTCTGTGTGTTGTCTTCTATTTTATATTAAATTATACATCCTTCGGCTACCGGACCAGGATGCTGGGCGCAAATCCCAATGCCGCCAGGTATGCGGGCATTGATGCGAAAAAGCAGATCATGATTATTATCATGATTGGAGCCATCCTTGGCGGTCTGTCCGGCGCGGTCGAAGTCATGGGCCTGAAGCGGCGTGTATATATGGAATTTGTAACAGGCGTGGGCTATGAAAGCGTCGCGGTTGCCCTTCTGGCAGGCGGCAATCCTCTGGGAGTGGTATTTTCCGCGCTGTTCTTCGCCGCACTGAAAGCAGGCGGCGCGACCATGTCCATTGAAACCGGTGTTATTTCATCCATGAATTCCATCATTATTGCCATGTGCATGCTGTTCGTGATTGGCGTGGGTGTTGTTGACAGCCGCCGTTTTGCAAAGATTGTGGACAACAGCAAGGATGATGACGATACAGAAGGCAGATCCGCGTCTTCTGCCGCAAAGGAGGGGAACTAATATGGCAATTGAAATTATTATGGATTGGCTGCAGGCAACCTTGCGGTGGGCGGCGCCTCTGCTCATCGTTGCGGTTGGAGAGGTATATGCCGAGCGTTCCGGTGTGATTAATATGGGAATCGAGGGCATCATGCTTTTCGGCGCCCTTACCGGTATTGCCGCTGGCTTTTATTTGGACAGCCTGGTGCTGGCTGTCATTTTTACAATTGTAATCGGGGCTTTTATGGGGCTTATTGTTGCTTTTCTGACGGTTTCCCGGCGGACGAACCAGGTTGTGACCGGTCTGATGATTAACATGATATCCCTGGGCGCCACGGACGCGCTGTTTTCCCTGATGTCCGAAACAAGGCAGTCCCGTGTAGCCACCTTCCCAATCATTTTCCCCAAGGGCATGCAAAGCATACCGCTAATCGGTCCCCTGCTGTTTGCGCAGCCGGTAAGCACATGGGTGGCTCTGATTCTGCCTGTCTTTGCCGCTTACATCCTTTACAAGACACGGTGGGGCTTAAATGTACGGGCCGTTGGCGACAATCCCAAGGCGGCCGCTACAACGGGCCTGTCGGTTATCAGGCTGAAATACCAAACCGTGATCCTCTCCGGCATATCCGCCGCTTTGGGCGGCTGTGTACTCACATTGGGCGAGGTTGGGTATTTCTCTGCCGGCGGCATGGCAGCCGGCCGTGGATTTATCGTAATGGCTGCCTGTGTGGTAGGCGGCTGGGATCCCATCCGGACAGCGGTTGTCTGCCTGGCATTCGGAGCGGCGGACGCGGCCCAGCTCCGGTTCCAGACCACCGGTTCTGTTATTCCGTATCAGTTCCTGCAGATGCTGCCCTATATCGTTACAATTATCGCGCTGACCATCATGGTAAAACGTTCCTGCGTTCCAAAGACCTGGGGTTCGGCGTATGACCCAAAGGATGTATAAGAAATGTCACATATTCACGAAAGGATGGATTTTATGTTGGATCTGATTGTCAAAGGCGGGACTGTTGTTACGGCATCTGAAACATTTAAGGCGGACATCGGCGTGGAAGGTGAAAAAATCTCGTATATCGCAGCGGCCGGGAAGCTTGATTACCTGGTAAACAAAAATGCGGATAAAGGAAACATCACCAAAGTGGTTGACGCCCAGGGCCGGTATGTAATGCCCGGCCTGATTGAACCTCATATGCACGTAATGGCCCCATTTAATAATACCATTGATATCCTTGATTTTTATACTGCCAGCATATGCGCGGCTTTCGGCGGCGTCACCACGTTTATGGATTTCAGTACCACTACAAAAGAGGTGCCCGTATTACAGGCAGTGGAGGAACGGAAAGCAGAAATGGCTGATTCGGTACTGGATTACAGTGTGCATGCCAAATTCATTAACGCAGGGGACAGCCGGGAAGACCTGCAGGGAACCGTTAAAAAACTGGTGGAGGACGGTATACCCACATTCAAGATGTTTACCATCTACCCCGGTGTCATGATAAACGACGCCGACATCCTCAAAATCATGAAAGCCGCAAAGGAGGAAGGCGCCCTGTGTGGTTTTCACGCTGAGAGCAATGCCATCGCCGATTTCATGAAACAGAATCTTCTGGATGAAGGCAAGCAGGACTGGGAGTTCTTTAATAAAGCCAAGCCCAATGCATGTGAGGCAGAAGCGGTGAACCGTATCCTTACATTTTCCGAACTGCTGGATGTTCCGGTATATTTTTACCACCTTTCCACCAAAGAGGCGGTTGAAATGGTCCGCCAGGCCAAAAAGCGCGGTGTCAAAGTCCTGGCAGAGACCTGCGGCCACTATCTGATGTTAACGGATGAAAAAAATAAAGGCGAAGATGGCATCAACTACCTGATGAGCCCTCCGCTGCGCAGCGAAGAGGACCGGATTGCCATGTGGGAAGGGCTGAAGGACGGCACCCTCAGCCTGGTTACCTCGGACAACGAGGTATTCTCCCGGAAGATAAAGGAACAGAATCTTAAGGAGGATGCCCTGACCAATGGAAAAATCCCGGACTTCAGTGTCCCGGTTAACGGTATCCCCGGCCTTGAAGAACGGTTTGGACTGCTGATGATTGGCGTCAACCACGGCATTATCTCCCTCAACAAGCTAGTCGAAGTGAGCAGCACCAATCCTGCCAAAGTGTTTGGATGTTATCCTGAAAAGGGCACCCTGGAGGTAGGAAGCGATGCTGATATCATCGTGGTGGATCCGGAAAGGACGGTTCCCTTGGTACGGGGAAACCTCCACTACCCCGCGGATCTGGATTATGATCTCTATGAAGGCTTTACCTCCAGAGGCTGGCCGGTGTGCACCATCCGCCGCGGTGAAATCCTGATTGAGGACGGCAGGTTCAAGGGTAAAAGAAAATCCGGCAGGTTTTTAAAATGCAGCCTGAAGCTCCAAAAAGAAGCTTAAGCATTTAAAAAAGTCCCCGCCGCATCCGTTCACCCTTCCAGGCATGCCTTCAGCCTGTCCCCTGCATCCCGTATACGCTCTCCATCCCGGCTGTCAAGCGCTGCCTCAAATGCCTGCATCAAGCGTTCAATCCGGCTCCGCTGTTCCCCCGTACTCTTCTCGTAACACTGTTCCCCCAACAAAAGCAGGAGACGGTTTTCTTCCTGGTCCCTGGGAGGGACTTTCAGATAGGAAAGTTCCTCCATCCTGGCCTTAATCTGCTCATCCGTCATGGTGTTATGTCTCCCCTTAATAATCTGTTTCTTCACCTTTCCGGTGGAAACCACCTTCACCTCCACTTCCAGGATTGAATTGATGTCATAGGTATAGGTCACGTCCACTGCCTCCTCCCCTGCCTTGTTCTTCGGCACCTGTATATCCAGGCTTCCCAGCAAAAGGTTGTTGGCGGTAAGACGGCTCTCCCCCTGGTAAACTTCAATGCGTATCCTGTCCTGGTTATTGCGGATTGTGTAAAACCGTTCCGTGCGGCTGGCGGGAATGACCGTATTGCGCTCAATGATAGGGCTGAAATGCCCGGCCTCATAGACGCCCTCCCGGCGCTCCCTCACCACCTCGGTCCCCAGGGTAAAGGCGCATACATCAGTCAGGATCATTTCCCTGACTTCCCTGTTCCTGCTTTTCATGGCCCCCTGTATGGCGGCCCCCAATGCCACTGCCTCATCCGGATGCACGGACACATCCGGGAACTTATGGAACAGCTTCACCACAAAATCCTTTATCACCGGCATGCGCGTGGCCCCGCCCACCAACACTACCTGGTCAATGTCCTGCAGCTTCAGATGTGAATCCGCAATGCTCTTCTGGATAGGTCTGCGTATGCGCTCCAGCAGCGGCAGGCAGAGTTCTGCATATTCCCCAGGATTCAAGGACAGGTCTTTTTCTTCTCCCTTTATCCTGCAGCGCATCCTTACCGTCCCATCCAGGCTGAACCGTTTCTTGGAATTCTCCGCCGCCTCATGGACAGCCGCCCGCTCCTCCCATTCCAGACCATCCTCATCCAGCCCGTTTTTATCGTAAAACTCCTGCTCCAATACCCTGGTAAAATCCTCGCCCCCAAGATAGTTATCCCCGGCCACGGCCCGCACCTCCAGGATGGGTCCGCATAGTTCCAGGATGGATACGTCAAATGTACCTCCGCCCAGGTCAAATACCAGGAATCTTGTGTTCTCTGTTTTATCGTACAGGCCGTATGTGATGGCGGCGGCAGTGGGTTCGCTGATAATCCGCTCCACCTTAAGCCCGGCCAGTTCTCCTGCCAGTCTCGTGGCCCTTCTGCGCTTATCGTCAAAATACGCGGGCACGCTTATGACCGCCTCATGGACCTGACTGCCCAAAAAAGCCTCCGCATCCTCCTTCAGGGAACGCAGGACCATGGCGGACAGGTCTTCGGGCCGGAATTTGTGACCGCCCAGGTCATACTGCCGCTCACTTCCCATAAAGCGTTTAAATACCTCCGCCATGCGCTCCGGATGAAGGCGGCCGTATTCCCGGGCAGTCTCCCCCACCAGTATCTGCGCCTTTTCATCCACCGCCACCACGGACGGGGTCAGGTTCTTCCTCAGGCGGTTAGGGATGATGCACGCCCGGCCATCCTGAAAGCAGGCGGCCAGGCTGTTGGTTGTCCCCAGGTCAATTCCGATTATCATTGTATTCATGTCTCCTTTTCCAGCATCTTAACAGCCATCCGGGCATCTTTGTTGCATCCCAGCCAGATTACCTGGTCGGCCCTTAAAAATGCCTCCAGCGCCTCATCCTTCTTATGGTCCAGCATAAGCAGGAATCCTCTGGCTTCCATCAGTTCCGTACATCCATCCTCATCGCACCACCAGCACATGCCCCGTTCCCTGTCCATCAGGCGGAAATATTCCCGGGCAGCCTCAAAACGTCCTGTAAAGTAAGACCAGCAGAACAGATTATAAAGCACCTGCCTGGACTCCGTGCTGGGCCTGGTCAGCAGTTCTTCCACGGAAAGGCCCAGGTCGGAACACTCCGTATAGTCCGACTCAAGCCTGGTCCTGTATAAATCCCCGAATTTCCTTGCCTGTTCCAGGTCATTCCTCCAGTAATGGGTCCGAATGAGCATCTTGGTCAGGCTCCGGTAATATCCGTATTTCTTCATCTGGCTGGCTATTTCATAGGCCTTTTTAAGATATTCCAGTGCCTTATCCAGATTGCCAAGATAATACCATGCCTCCCCCACATTCTGGCACACCAGGGCCCGGCCTTCTTTGTCCCCTGTCCTATCTGCCAGGGCCTCCAATGCAATGCCCTCTGCCTCACGGCATTTATCCCAGATTTCCCTTCCAGGGTCTTTCCGGAATTTCAGCCAGATATTTAGTATGGCTTCAATCCGCTTACCTTCTGTCTCCCAATCACTGCAGCATCTTTTATCCAGGTCCCTGCTTCCATATTGCTGCTTTATCCAGCCAAGGGCATTGTCATGGCGGCCGGCCTCCGCTTCCAGGTTCATCAGGCTTTCCAGGCATTTTTCCCGGCCGTCCGGCGTAAGGTTCCTGCCCAGGGCTTCTGTAAAATATGCAATCCCCTGGTCAAACTGCTTTCTTCTCAGAAAGCACTGGAATACCCGCTTAAAGCATTCCTCTTCATCCGCCCCGAACTGGTCGCCGGCATCCAGGCTTTTCCCGCAGCATTCAATGGATTCCTCATACCTGCCCAGGACCCGGAGGATTTTTCCCTTTAAAAGCCACATGCCGCTGTCCCCGTCCATTTCAATGCCCTGTTCAATCTCCTTGAGGGCCTTGTCATATTCCTTCATGTGCAGGTAGATATCTGCGCGCCGCCGGAAGTTTTCTGCCCCAGGGCCGAACTTTTCTTCCAGCAGGTTGGTGTAATACAAGGCTTTGTCACCATATTCCTTCTGAAGGGTCCTGGTGTATTTCTGCTTGTAAAGCACGCTGAGCCTCCAATAGCAGTTGGAGGATTCCGGATTCTTCTGAAGCGCCTTATCATAGTATCCGATGGCCTTATTCCATTCCCTGAACCGTTCATGGCACCTGGCAATATAATAATACAGCCTCTCGTAATCCATTCCCTGCTTCTCGCACTGTTTTAAATGCAGGTACGCCTGTTTCGGCCGGTTCCCATATTCAATCCAGTATCTTCCCAGTGCATATCTGGCTGACAGCGATTCCCTGAGCCTCAGCGAGATTTCCGCATACCTGCAGTCCAGTCCCAGTTTTTTATATTTATTGAACGGATTGCCGCTGTCATTTAGGAATGCCCTCTTCAGATACGCCTCTGCCAATATCTCCCGGGGCTCCTTGTTCTGTTCCAGGTGCCGGATTACCGCTGCCGCGTACTTATCCGCCCGGCGCCAGTCCTCTGCGTCCTTTGCCAGCCGGTCCAGCACCCCGATCCGCTCTACCAGCAGCTCACTGCTGTTTACCCCTGCCCGGCCCGCATCGTCAATGACCCTCAGGGCATTTTCATATTTCCCGTATGCTTTAAACACCCTTACTGCCCTTATGTATATCTCCGGATGTCCGTCATATATCTCCCTGGCACGCAGGAAGGCGTCCACCACCTCCTGGTCCTTGCCCAGCTGCTCGCAAGCCTCCTGAAGATAGAAGATGGCCCAGTAGACATCCTCGTCCAGCCGGAGGATTTCCCTGCACTGTTTTTCCATTTCCCGGTAATCCTGTCTGTCCCGCAGGACCATGACCTTGTACAACCTGTAGTCCACATTGTCCGGATCCAGCAAAACAGCCTGATTGTGGGCAGCCAGCGCCCGGTCTGAAAAGGTCCCTGCCTGCTCCTGGCTTTTTCCTTCCCGCCTTATCTCCTGATGATAGAGGTCACGCCATACGCGGCCTTCCACGTGATAACTCCCGGCCAGGCCCGCTCCCTGTCCGCCATCCTCCTCTTTCAGGCACCTGCGCCACAGCCCTATCTCCTCAAGGGCCTCCCCGCACTTGCCGTCCAGCATATGAAGCATGGCCATCTGCTCATGAAAATCCGGCGTGTCCAGCATGCATTCCGGATGTAATCCAAAAAACTGCCTTCCCTCCCCGCCCTTCCCTGAATGGACAAAGCAGCGGGCAAGAAGCAGCGCCTCCTCTGGGGCTGGTCCGTCTGTTTTGGATGTGTAAAGCCGGATTATCTCCTGGTCCGCCTTTTCCAAAAGCCCGCGCACCTCCTGGGTCTGCTTAAGCTTCCCTGCATTCCACCCATGTTCCCGGGCATTTTCCCAGTGCCCCTCCTCTGCCTCCAGCCTGGCCAGGCCCATAAGGGCTTCGTAAGCCCCATCGGACGTCTTCCTCTTCCCGCACAGATAGGCGGCATACAGCCCTCTGGCCTCCGTACGGCATCCGCAGCTTATGAGGATGGAAACAACCGGCATATAAACCTCTTCATCCTCCCGGTTTTCCATGAGCAGGGAACGGGCCATCCGGGCAGCCTCCTCTGTCTTCCCTGTCAGGGCCAGATATCCGGCCTGTTCCACGCCATACCATGGATGGGTTATGCCCAATGACGCCATCTGCAAAAGCGCACTGCCTCTTTCCTCCAGTTCCTCCGGGGTGCCTGGCTTGTCCTGATTGCGTAGTGTAAAAAGAGCACTGATGAAACGGTCATAGTCAGCCTCAGTGTCTCCTTGCAGCTTGTCCATGGGAAATTCCCGGCTTTCGTCCGTCTCCAGCCGCTCCAGCATAAAGTCCACGAACCCCTCCGGCAGATGTTCTTTAAACTCATGCTCATTCCTTTCAATGTGAAAGGTCCTGTCCAATATCTTCCATATTTTTACAGGCAGTCTGAAATGCTCTGACAGATATGAGAACATGGCCCATTTGGCAGTTTCCCCGCTGTCCACGCTCCCAAGCACCGGCTCCCTTAAAAGGCTGTCCCATTCCGCAGGGTCCAGACGCCTGGGCAGGCTGGTATAAATGTCTGCCAGCTGTCTCAGGAAAACCCCTTCCGGCCCGCTCTCCTCCATCCACTCTGCCCTTTGTATTTCCTCATTGGCAGGTGTCCTGGCATACTCAACCGCTTCCTCATAGGCCCGCCTCAGCCGTTTAAAGCCCTCTGCATCATCCTCCGGATTAGCGGCCAGCAGAAGCTTACGGTAGGCTGCCCGGATTTCATCCTCATCCCTTGTCTCTTCAATTCCCAAAATCCCGAATATCTCATCTACGTTCAAGCTGCTCCTCCTTATGGTTTCCCCTGATATTGTACTCCTTAAAATTATAACTGAGTTTTCCGGTATCTGCAAGATATCATGAACCCATGGACGGCAGCCGTTTTCCCAGACAGCGCATTTCCCGGGCAGCGCATTTCCCGGACAGACTCCAACAGAAAAATGGGGATGCCCCAAGACCCCCCGGTCTTCTGCATCCCCATCTTCCCCTGGTCCGATATCTATCCCTTACTGCTGGCAGGGATCGGTATGCATATCAAACTCAGGGTTAAACGCATAGAAATTCCGGCTGTCCAGTTTATCCTGGGTAATCCTCAGGCACTCGCCAAACCGCTGGTAATGGACCACTTCCCTCGCCCGTAAGAACTTAATCGGCTCGCATACATCATAGTCCTTGACAACCCGAAGGATGTTGTCATAGGTGCTCCTGGCCTTCTGTTCTGGGGCGACCTTGTAAGTACAACATATACAAAAATATAGAGGGTAAAGCAGATATTCCGCCTTTCCAGTGTATCAATTCAGACGTTCAGAAATGAGCGTCTATTTTTTTACCCTAAAGCCAGAAAGGATGTGATACCACGAAAAAATCACCACCGCCGGAGCGTTCCCCTCCGGCTTCCAGACCGGAACCCGAAACCAACCATCAAACACAACATTCAGAAAGGACAGGTACATCTATATGGAATTAAAATTCGTTATCCCCAACATGGAAAAGACATTCGGCAACTTGGAGTTTGCCGGAGAAGACAAAACAGAACAAAGAAGAATCAACGGACGCATGGCGGTACTCTCTCGCAGCTTCAACCTGTATTCGGACGTACAGAGGGCGGATGATATTGTGGTTATCCTCCCTGCCGAAGCCGGAGAGAAGCATTTTGACTTTGAGGAACGTGTGAAACTCATCAATCCCCGTATCACCGCAGAGGGCTATAAAATCGGCACAAGGGGCTTTACCAACTACATTTTACACGCTGATGATATGGTAAAAGCGTAAGGAAAAGGAGGACATCAGACTATGAGATTAGCAAACGGAATCGTGATTGACAAGGAAGCAACATTCGGGGCATTGAAATTTTCTGCCCTCCGCCGTGAGGTTCACCTCCAGAATGAAGACGGCTCGGTATCAGAAGAAATCAAGGAGCGTACCTATGACTTAAAATCCAGAGGACAGGGGCGTATGATTCAGGTTTCTATCCCTGCCAGCGTGCCATTAAAGGAGTTCGATTACAACGCAGAGGTGGAAATTATCAATCCTGTGGCAGATACCGTGGCAACGGCTACCTTTCAGGGAGCAGAGGTGGACTGGTACATCAAGGCGGATGATATTGTTCTGAAAAAAGGTGCTGCCATGAATCCGCAATCATCAAAGAAAGAACCGCCAGCAGAAAAATAAGTATGGACGCAATTACTGGATATGAAGAATACGAACAGGACTTCCGGCTGGTTTCTCTGCCGGAATACTGCTGGATGGCAGGTCAGCTTCTTATCGAAGCCCTAGAAGATTATCAGCCGCCGGAAAATCTGGCAGTTTATATGCCGGAATGTCTGTGCAGGGAGTCATCCGGCTATACTTTTTTATTTCAAGCCCATATGGAAGACAGCAAGAAAGGATATTCGCTGCTTTATATGGGCTATTTTTAATCATGGAAAGGAGGATTGTTCCCATGAAGCAGCTTTTCCCCCGTGGAAAACGTATCCGCCCCACGGATAAAGACCTTGTGTTCCATACTGCCCTTGCCGCCCTGTTCCCTGTCTTCCTGCTGGTTGTCCTGCTGTTTCATATCCGGCAAATTGCCGGAACCGACTGGCAGGAAGTGTCCCCCTCCCAGATAGTACAGGATGTAAATATCCCTTACCTGTTATTCAGCATGGGCGTGGCAGGGCTGGTGTGCCTTACAGCAGTTCTTCTGTTCTGGCGATACCGCAGGGATGAAGTAAAGCAGCTCATCCACCGCCAAAAGCTGGCAAGGATGGTGTTGGAAAACAAGTGGTATGAATCGGAGCAGAGAAAGGAGGACGCTTTTTTCAAGGACTTGTCTTCCAGCCGTTCCAAGGAAACCATCACTTACTTTCCAAAAATCTATTACCGGATGAAACAGGGTTTGCTCCATATCCGTGTGGAAATCACCTTGGGTAAATATCAGGAACAGCTCTTAAACTTGGAGAAAAAGCTGGAAAGCGGCTTGTACTGTGAGCTGACGGATAAAGAATTAAAGGATTCCTACGTGGAGTACACCCTGCTCTATGATACCATTGCCAACCGTATCTCCATTGAGGACGTACAGGCAAAGGACGGCAGGCTCCGGCTTATGGAAAATGTCTGGTGGGAGTATGACAAGCTCCCCCATATGCTCATTGCCGGAGGAACAGGCGGCGGAAAGACCTACTTCATCCTGACCCTTATTGAAGCCCTGCTCCGCACCAACGCCGTCCTGTCCGTGTTAGACCCGAAGAACGCCGACCTTGCGGATTTACAGGCGGTTATGCCGGATGTGTACTACAAAAAGGAAGATATGCTCGCCTGCATTGACCGTTTCTATGAAGAAATGATGAAACGCAGCGAAGACATGAAGCTCATGGAGAATTACCGGACAGGGGAAAACTACGCTTACTTGGGGCTTCCTGCAAATTTCCTTATCTTTGATGAATATGTAGCATTTATGGAAATGCTCGGCACAAAGGAAAACGCCGCTGTCCTCAACAAATTAAAGCAAATCGTTATGCTTGGGCGGCAGGCTGGTTTCTTCCTGATTCTCGCCTGCCAGCGTCCGGACGCAAAGTATCTGGGGGACGGAATCCGTGACCAGTTTAATTTCCGTGTAGCTCTGGGGCGGATGTCGGAAATGGGTTATGGAATGATGTTCGGGGAAACCACAAAGGACTTCTTCCTCAAGCAGATAAAAGGGCGTGGCTATGTGGATGTGGGAACCAGCGTTATCTCGGAGTTTTACACGCCCCTTGTCCCAAAAGGACACGATTTCCTCAAAGAAATAAAAAAACTGACAGACAGCAGGCAGGGAGTGCAGGCGGCGTGCGAAGCGGAAGCCGCAGAAACGGACTGACCTGCTGTGGCTGGTGTGCCGCAAGGCACGCCAGCATAAACCCCTCGTATCTAACAGAGGGGTACAAATCGACAGGCAACAACCAAACAACAGGGCAGAATCCCACGGTACACAAGGGATTTTCCCCATATCCGGCGTGTGTCAACAAGGCTCTGAAAGTTGACATACGCTTTTTTAGACAGGAGGGATTTTCACTGAATGAAAAAACATGGGTACGGGACATCAAAGAGAAACGGGAAGTTTACGGTATCTCACAACAGAAACTTGCCCTAGCTGCCGGAATCACCCGTCCGTACCTGAGCGATATTGAAACGGGCAAGGCTCACCCATCCGAAGCATTACAGGAAACCATCACGGAAGCTCTGGAACGCTTCAATCCAGACGCTCCTCTTGAAATGCTCTTTGACTATGTGCGGATTCGTTTTCCCACTACGGATGTAAAACATATCGTGGAAGACGTGCTGCGGCTAAAACTTCCCTACTTTATCCATGAAGACTACGGCTTCTACTCTTACACAGAGCATTACTATCTGGGTGATATTTTCGTTCTGGTATCGCCGGAACTGGAAAAAGGGGTGCTGCTCGAACTGAAAGGGCGTGGCTGCCGCCAGTTTGAAAGCTATCTGCTGGCACAGGAACGGAGCTGGTATGAATTTTTCATGGATGTTCTCATGGAGGACGGCGTGATGAAGCGGCTTGACCTCGCCATCAATGACAAAACGGGAATCCTGAACATTCCCCATCTGACAGAGAAGTGCCGGAATGAGGAATGTATCTCGGTCTTCCGCAGCTTTAAAAGCTACCGCAGCGGCGAACTGGTACGGCGTGAGGAAAAAGAATGTATGGGGAACACCCTGTATATCGGTTCCCTCCAAAGTGAGGTGTACTTCTGCATTTATGAAAAAGACTATGAGCAGTACAAAAAGCATGATATTCCCATTGCGGACGCAGAGGTAAAGAACCGCTTTGAAATCCGGCTGAAAAATGAGCGTGCCTTTTACGCCATCCGTGACCTGTTAGAACATGACAATCCAGAACGGACAGCCTTTCAAATCATCAACCGCTATGTCCGGTTCGTGGACAGGGACGATACGAAGCCCCGTTCTGACTGGCGTATCAATGAGGAATGGGCGTGGTTTATCGGGGAACACAGAGGAATCCTGAAACTGACAACCAAACCGGAGCCCTATTCCTTTGAACGCACCCTGCACTGGCTCTCCCATCAGGTAGCACCCACGTTAAAGCTGGCTCTCCGTCTGGATAAGATGAACCACACCCAGATTGTCCATGACATCATCACCCATGCCAAACTGACGGAGAAACACGAAAAAATCCTGAAGCAGCAAGCCGCCGCTGCAAAGGAGGTGGTGCTTTAACGGCGGCAATCTTGGAACCTAAGAACTCTTACAGGAAAGAAAGGAGCTTTTATGAATTTCGGACAGAATCTTTACAACTGGTTTTTATCCAACGCCCAGTCCCTTGTGCTGCTGGCAATCGTGGTGATTGGACTGTACCTCGGATTTAAGAGGGAATTTTCCAAACTTATCGGCTTTTTAGTAGTGTCCCTTGTAGCGGTCGGTCTGGTCTTCAATGCGGACGGTGTAAAGGACATCTTACTGGAACTGTTCAATAAGATTATCGGTGCATAGTTTACTACGATAAACATTTCTCTCTATAACATCTTCTCTATACGTCAAAACATTTTTATGTTATAATCTCATTAATATAATTTGTCTAAATTTATCAAAAAATGTTTTGTAAAGGGGAAGTTTATTATGAAAGTATTTGTTAGTTGGTCAGGAGAATTAAGCTGTCAAATTGCAGAAGTTTTGAAAAAATGGATTCCATGTATTATTCAATCTGTAGACGTCTTTTTTTCACCTGAGGATATTGAAAAAGGCGATAATTGGGATAAAACTATTTCTTCTGAATTATCAGAATGTAAATATGGCATTATTTGTCTTACATCAGACAATACTTCTGCACCGTGGATTAACTTTGAAGCTGGTGCAATCGCAAAATCTCTAGATTCAAAAGTCACAGCTCTAATGGTAAACATTAAGCCATCTGATATAAAAGGACCATTGTCGCGTTATCAGGCTACCAGATTTGAAAGAGCAGACTTTTTTCAACTTATTGAATCTATTAATAAAGCGTTAGATACTCCACTAGATAGCAAAGTACTTGAAAATACCTTTAATGCAATGTGGGATTCACTAGAAGCTGAGGCTATGGATTTAATCAACAAATTTTCACAAAAAGGAGATTCACAAAATAAAAAAGGACACATTACTGAATCAGAAGAAAACAATCCCCTTGAAGAAATTTTACAATTACTAAGGAAGCAAAGTGCTATATTATCTAACCCACAGCAGCTCCTTCCTCCTGACTATATGGAGCATATTCAGATGAGTATGTATAGCAGAAATAGAGAAATGTACACTGAGAATCAAATGATTTTTGAAGAATTAATAAATGTATTAGAAAAAACCTTAATAAGACTTCAAAGTTTCCCAAACCATCCTGTACTTAATCAATTTATTGAAATATTTAATTATGAAGAAATATTAATGGTTTTATTGCATAATGCTGATATGTCAAGAAATAAACGTTGGCGTATGAAATGTAAAAATTTATATGAAAAATATAGGTCTATAATTACTGAGAAGCATAATGATTTATCCCAAATTGATGAGGACTCTTACAAAAACTTTATTCAGTTTGAAAACAACTAAATAAAAATCAAGCAGCTAACCACATTTTTAATGATTAGCTGCTTTTTTATTTGAAAAGTAAAAGAAAGGACGTGATACTGATTGAGGAAATGAGAATCTACATCCTGAACACCACAAGGTTTTACCATGAGGATTTTGAGGAATACCCTGGGGCATGGTTTTCCTGTCCTGTGGATTTTGAAGAAATCAGGGAACGTCTTGGCGTTCAGAGTGAGGAAGAAATCGAAATTGAAGACTATGAGCTGCCGTTTCCATTGGAGGGCAACACAAGGCTCTGGGAAATCAACGCCCTTTGCCGGATGGTACAGGAAATGCAGGGAACGCCCCTCTATTATGAAATGGATGTGGTACAAAAGCGGTGGTTTCCCAGCTTTACAGAATTTATCGACCACAAAGACCAGATACGCTGCTATCCGGTGCAGGACGGGGAAGCTCTCGCCCGTTATCTGGTGCAGGAGGTACAGCTATTTGGAGAAGTACATCCAGACCTGTTGAACCATATCGACTACGCTGCCATTGGTCGGGAACTGGAAAATAGTGAACACTACCTGTTTACGGACAATGGTATCTTTTATTACCGCTAAAAGGAGGTGGAGGAACTTGGAGGAAATGCGGATTTACATTGCCAACTTAGGCAAATACAATGAGGGCGAACTGGTAGGGGCATGGTTCACGCCACCTGTGGACTTTGAGGAAGTCAAGGAACGTATCGGCTTGAATGATGAGTATGAGGAATACGCCATCCATGATTATGAGCTGCCCTTTGCGATTGACGAATATACCCCCATTGAGGAAGTCAACCGCCTGTGTGAGATGGTGGAGGACTTACCGGAATATATTCAGGAGGAACTATCGGAGCTGCAATCCTACTTTGGCAGTATCGAAGAACTCTGTGAGCATGAAGACGATATTATCTGCCATTCCGGCTGTGACGATATGGCGGATGTGGCTCGCTGCTATCTGGAAGAAAGCGGACAACTTGGGGAACTTCCGGCACACTTACAAAACTATATCGACTATGCCGCCTATGGGCGTGACATGGAATTGGAGGGAACCTTTGTTGTCACAAACCACGGCGTATATGAAATCTTACGGTAGACCCGTCTGTATCTCTTTCAGGAAATACAGGCGGCTTTTTTGATTCAGGGGTGGCTTTTGCTGCCCCATCTTTTAGAAAGGACGGATAACATGAAAAAAATACGAAGCTATACCAGTATCTGGTCGGTGGAAAAGGTACTCTATTCCATCAATGATTTTAAACTGCCATTCCCCATCACGTTCACACAGATGGCGTGGTTCGTGATGTCGGTGTTTGCGGTTATGCTCTTGGGGAACCTCCCTCCTCTTTCGTTCATTGACGGAGCATTTTTGAAATACTTCGGCGTACCCTTTGCCCTCACTTGGTTCATGTGCCAGAAGACCTTTGACGGGAAGAAGCCTTACGGCTTCCTGAAATCCGTACTGGCATATCTGGTACGCCCGAAACTGACCTATGCAGGAAAGCCCGTGAAGCTGGAAAAGGAATATCCGGCACAACCCATCACGGCAGTAAGGAGTGATATTTATGGCATATCCGATTAAGTATATCGAAAATAACCTTGTATTCAACCATGACGGGGAGTGCTTCGCTTACTATGAGCTGCTTCCCTACAACTATTCTTTTTTAAGCCCTGAACAGAAATATCAGGTACACGATTCCTTCCGGCAGCTTATCGCCCAGAACAGGGACGGGAAGATTCACGCCCTGCAAATCAGCACCGAATCCAGCATACGGGCAGCACAGGAACGCTCCAAACAGGAAGTGACGGGCAAGTTAAAGGACGTTGCCTGTGCAAAGATTGACGCACAGACCGAAGCCCTCATTTCCATGATAGGGGAAAATCAGGTGGACTACCGCTTTTTTATCGGCTTCAAGCTGCTTGTCAATGAGCAGGAAGTCACCATGAAGCAATTTCGCAGGGAAGCAAAGACCGCCGTTTCCGATTTCCTCCATGAAGTCAACCACAAGCTCATGGGGGATTTTGTTTCCATGAGCAATGAGGAAATCTGGCGGTTTCAGAAGATGGAAAAACTGTTGGAGAATAAAATCTCACGCCGCTTCAAAGTCCGGCGGCTTAACAAGGACGATTTTGGCTATCTGATTGAGCATTTATACGGACAGACCGGAACTGCCTACGAAGATTATGAGTATTATCTTCCGAAGAAACGGTTTCAGGAAGAAACGCTGGTGAAATACTATGACCTCATCAAACCCACCCGTTGTCTGATAGAGGAAAACCAGCGGTATCTGAAAATCGAACAGGAAGACGGGACGGTCTATGCCGCCTACTTTACTATCAACAGCATCGTGGGGGAACTGGACTTCCCATCCTCGGAAATCTTTTACTATCAGCAGCAGCAATTTACTTTTCCCATTGATACCTCTATGAATGTGGAGATTGTCACAAACCGGAAAGCCCTCTCCACGGTGCGGAACAAGAAAAAAGAGCTGAAAGATTTGGACAACCACGCATGGCAGAATGACAGTGAAACCAGTACAAACGTGGTGGACGCTTTAGACAGCGTAAATGAACTGGAATCCACCTTAGACCAGAGCAAGGAATCCATGTACAAACTGTCCTATGTAGTGCGTGTGACGGCTCCCGACTTGGAAGAACTGAAACGCCGCTGCAATGAGGTGAAAGATTTTTATGATGATTTGAACGTGAAGCTGGTTCGCCCCTTTGGGGATATGCTGGGGCTGCATGGGGAATTTCTCCCTGCCAGTAAACGGTATCTGAACGATTACATCCAGTATGTCACCAGTGACTTCCTCGCTGGTCTTGGCTTTGGGGCAACCCAGATGTTGGGGGAACCGGAGGGCATTTATATCGGGTACAGCCTTGATACAGGAAGAAACGTGTACTTAAAGCCTGCCCTTGCCAGTCAGGGAGTAAAAGGCTCTGTCACCAACGCCCTTGCTGCCGCTTTTGTCGGCTCCCTCGGCGGTGGAAAATCATTCAGTAACAACATGATTGTTTATTATTCCGTTTTATTTGGGGCACAGGCACTCATTGTTGACCCGAAAGCAGAACGGGGACGGTGGAAAGAAACCCTGCCGGAAATCGCCCATGAAATCAATATCGTAAACCTGACCTCGGAGGAACAGAACAGGGGCTTGCTCGACCCGTATGTGATTATGGATAACCCAAAGGATTCCGAATCACTGGCAATCGACATCCTGACCTTTTTAACGGGCATTTCCAGCCGTGACGGGGAAAAGTTCCCTGTTCTTCGGAAAGCCATTCGTGCAGTGACAAACAGTGAGGAACGGGGACTTTTCAAGGTGATTGAGGAACTTCGGGCGGAGGGAACCACCATCAGCACCAGCATAGCCGACCATATCGAATCCTTTACGGACTATGACTTTGCACACCTGCTCTTTTCGGATGGGGATGTCACACAGTCCATCAGCCTTGAAAAGCAGCTCAATATCATTCAGGTGGCGGATTTGGTTCTGCCGGATAAGGAAACCTCGTTTGAAGAATACACCACAATGGAGCTGCTTTCCGTGGCAATGCTCATTGTAATCAGCACCTTTGCCCTCGACTTCATCCACACCGACCGCAGCGTGTTTAAGATTGTGGATTTGGATGAAGCATGGAGCTTCCTACAGGTGGCACAGGGCAAGACCCTTTCCATGAAGCTGGTTCGTGCCGGACGTGCCATGAACGCAGGCGTTTACTTTGTGACCCAGAACACGGACGATTTGCTGGATGAAAAGCTGAAAAACAATCTGGGCTTGAAGTTTGCATTCCGCTCCACGGACATCAACGAAATCAAGAAGACCCTCGCCTTTTTCGGGGTGGATTCCGAAGATGAAAACAACCAGAAGCGGCTCCGTGACTTGGAAAACGGACAGTGCCTTATCAGTGATTTGTACGGGCGTGTGGGGGTGATACAGTTCCATCCTATCTTTGAAGACCTGTTCCATGCCTTTGACACCAGACCGCCTGTTAGAAAAGAGGTGGAGGAATGAAGATAAGAAAGCCCATCCAGCAGGGGACAGCTCTTGTCCCTTGCCGGACAAAGGGAGAAAACTCTTTTAAAAAAATCGGGAGTATAGCAGGAAAAGTGCTTCTGGCACTCCTGCTCATCCTCCTGCTGCTGGCAGTCTTCGGCACAGCCGCCCACGCTGCCGGACTGGTGGATGATACGGTAGACGCTGCCAACGAATACAGCAAATATCCTCTGGACAACTACCAGCTTGATTTTTATGTGGACAGCGGATGGGACTGGCTCCCGTGGAACTGGCTGGACGGTATCGGAAAACAGGTGATGTACGGGCTGTATGCCATCACAAATTTTATCTGGACAATCAGCCTGTACCTTTCCAACGCCACGGGGTATCTGATTCAAGAAGCCTACTCGCTGGACTTTATTTCCTCTACGGCGGATTCCATTGGAAAAAATATGCAGACCTTGGCAGGCGTTACCACAGGCGGCTTGTCCTCGGAGGGATTTTATATCGGGTTCCTGCTGATTCTCATTCTGGTGGTGGGGATTTACGTTGCCTACACAGGGCTTATCAAACGGGAAACCACAAAAGCCATCCATGCCGTTGTCAATTTCGTGGTGGTGTTCGTGCTGTCCGCTGCCTTTATCGCCTATGCTCCTGATTATATCGGGAAAATCAATGAATTTTCCGCAGACATCAGCAATGCCAGCCTGACCCTTGGTACAAAGATTGTGCTGCCGAACTCGGGAAGTCAGGGAAAAGACAGTGTGGATTTGATACGGGACAGCCTGTTTTCCATTCAGGTCAAGCAGCCGTGGCTCCTGCTGCAATACGGCAACTCGGATGTGGAAAGCCTTGGGGCTGACCGTGTGGAACGCCTGCTCTCAACCAGTCCAGACGAAAACAACGGGCAGGACAGGGAAGAAATCGTAGTGGAGGAAATCGAAGACAGGGAAAACACCAACCTTACCATCACAAAGACCATCAACCGCTTGGGAACCGTCTTCTTCCTGTTCATGTTCAATATCGGTATCTCCATTTTTGTATTCCTGCTCACGGGGATAATGATTTTCTCACAGGTACTTTTTATTATCTACGCCATGTTCCTGCCTGTGAGCTTCCTCCTTAGCATGGTTCCCTCTTTTGAGGGGATGTCAAAACGTGCCATTACAAAGCTGTTCAATACCATCCTTACCAGAGCCGGAATCACCCTGATTATCACGGTAGCGTTCAGCATTTCCACCATGCTCTACAACCTGTCTGGGGAATACCCGTTCTTCCTGACGGCGTTCTTGCAGATAGTGACCTTTGCCGGAATTTATTTCAAGCTGGGGGATTTGATGGGGATGTTCTCCTTACAGAGCGGGGATTCCCAAAGCATGGGAAGCCGCATCATGCGAAGACCCCGTATGCTCATGCACGCCCATATGCACCGTTTACAGCATAAGTTAGGACGTTCTGTGGCGGCTCTTAGGGCTGGTACGGCTGCCTACCACGCAGGAAAACAGGCTGGCTCAGACCAGAGAACTGCTTCCAGCTCCGGTTCTTCCAAACGAACACAGGCAGACCACAGCAGACCAGACGGGCAGGCAGCACCGGAAAAGGAATCCGCATGGAAACGGGCTGGCTCTGCGGTAGGTACGGTGGCAGATACCAAAGATAAGATAAGCGATACTGCCGGACAGCTCCGGGAGCAGGCAAAGGATTTGCCCGTCAATGCAAAGTACGCCCTTTACCACGGGAAAACACAGGTATCAGAGGGAGTACGGGATTTTACTTCCAGCGTGACCCAGACCCGAACTGCCAGAGCCGAACAGCGAAACGCACAGGCAGAAAGCCGCAGACAGACCATTGCAGAACGCAGGGCGGAACTGGAACAGGCAAAACAGCCGCAAAAGACAGCTTCCGAAGCACCCAAAGGGGCGGCTCCTGTCCATGAACGCCCTGTTACTGCAAAGCAGCCAGAAGATTTCCGACATCATGCAGGAAAACCAGCCATGCAGCCAGCTTCCCCATCCATCAGGGAACGGGGACAGGTTTCTTATGGGGGAACTGTGGCGGAACGGGCTTCGGTTCCGGTGGTAAAAGCAGCTTCCATCCACCATGAGCAAACACCGCCAGTAAGGACGGAACGCCAGATACTCCCTCCGGTTTCACCAGACAAACCAGAGGAAAGACAAAAGACAAGTCCCACCATCACCCCTGCTGCTCCCCATCCGGCAAGACCTGTCCAGAATGATACGGCTCCTGTGATACCGGAAAGAAAACGGGCTGCCCCTGTGGTAAAAGAATCGAACTTTACCATCCGGCGTACCACCGTCAGAAAGGAGTGGACAAAAACGGTAAAAGCGGCTGCCAAACAAAAGAAAGGGGAGAAACCATGAAGTTAAGACACCTTTTCTTTGCTTGTTCCGGCGTGTTCGTGATGATGTTCTCCCTGCTCCTTTTGGTGGTAATTGTCTTCTCGGATGAGGAAGACGGCGGAAGCGGCGGAAACCTTATCTATGGGGGCGTGAGCGTATCACAGGAAGTCCTCGCCCATAAGCCTATGCTGGAAAAGTATGCAAGGGAATATCGCATAGAGGAATACTTAAATGTGCTGCTCGCCATCATTCAGGTGGAATCCGGCGGCACGCTGGAAGACGTTATGCAGTCCTCGGAATCTCTGGGGCTTCCCCCGAACTCCCTTAGCACAGAGGAATCCATCAAACAGGGCTGCAAATATTTCTCGGAACTGCTCGCAGTGGCAGAAACAAAGGGCTGTGACTTAAACAGTGTGATTCAGTCCTACAACTACGGCGGCGGTTTCCTAGACTATGTGGCAGGACGTGGGAAAAAGTACACCTTTAAACTGGCAGAGAGCTTCGCAAGGGACAAATCCGGCGGAAAAAAAGTCACCTACACCAACCCTGTTGCGGTAGAGAAAAACGGGGGCTGGCGGTATTCCTATGGAAATATGTTCTATGTCCTCTTGGTATCGCAATACCTGACCGTGGCACAGTTTGATGATGAAACGGTACAGGCTATCATGGAGGAAGCCTTAAAGTATGAGGGCTGGACGTATGTGTACGGGGGCGATTCTCCCTCCACTTCCTTTGACTGTTCAGGACTGGTGCAGTGGTGCTATGGCAAGGCAGGAATCGCCCTGCCACGGACAGCACAGGAACAGTATAATGTGACGCAGCACATCCCCCTGTCCGAAGCAAAAGCAGGGGATTTGGTCTTTTTCCATTCTACCTACAACGCTGGAACCTACATCACCCATGTGGGGCTATATGTGGGAAATAACCGGATGTACCATGCCGGAAATCCCATTGGTTACGCAGACCTGACAGGCTCCTATTGGCAACAGCACCTTGCCGGAGCCGGACGAATCAAAAAATAAGAAAGGATGACTTGATATGATTCAGATTAGAAAAGAGGAAAACCAGAAAAAGCAGAAAGAAAAGAAGTTGAAAGTTTACAAAGTCAATACTCATAAAAAAACCGTGATTGCCCTGTGGGTGCTGCTGGCAGTGAGTTTCCTGTTTGCCGTCTATAAGAATTTCACGGCGATAGACATTCATACTGTCCATGAAACCAAAGTGATTGAGGAAACCATCCTCGACACCCACAAGATAGAGAATTTTGTGGAGAATTTCGCAGAAATCTACTATTCATGGGAACAGTCCGCCGCTTCCATTGATAACCGGACAAATGCTTTAAAAGGCTATCTCACCGGAGAGCTGCAAGCCCTGAATGTAGATACTGTCCGAAAGGACATCCCCGTATCGTCTGCCCTGACTGATTTCCAGATATGGGAAATTACAAAAGAAAAGGAGCAGCATTATCAAGTGACCTATACAGTGGAACAGCGTATCACAGAGGGAGAATCCAGTAAAACCGTCCGTTCCGCCTATCAGGTGACGGTCTATGTGGACGGCTCTGGAAACCTGACGATTATCCAGAACCCAACCATCACCAGCGTTCCTGTAAAATCCGGCTACACCCCAAAAGCGGTACAAAGTGACGGTACGGTGGATTCCATCACCACGGAGGAAATCAACGAATTTCTCACTACCTTTTTCAAGCTGTACCCTACGGCAACCGCAAAGGAGCTGACTTATTATGTAAATGAGGGTGTGCTGAAACCTGTGGGAAAAGAATACATTTTCTCGGAACTGGTGAATCCGGTCTACAACCGAAACGGAAATCAGGTGACCGCTTCCCTAGCAGTAAAATATCTGGATAACCAGACCATGACAACACAGGTATCGCAGTTTGACCTTGTGCTGGAAAAGAACGGGGAAAACTGGAAGATTGTGAAATAGTTATAGAAAAACGTGCATTTCTCATTTGAGATTTGCACGTTTCTCTTATAAAGTATTTCTTTTTAAAATTTATCATTAGTCTTTATATTTTTGATTAGCTCCCAATAGTAGTGTGTCAATTGCTTCGGATAATTCTTTTCTTACTTTATCAGGATTAGAAAAAGCATATCTTAATTGTAAAGTTGTATAACCATGAAGCATACCTGTTACCATGCTCAAAATTTCAGTGGTCTTATCTGGATTAAAGCCACATGAGCAAATAAGTGTTTTAAGTAAAGATAGATAATCATTAAAAATGATTGCTGTTTCCTCTGTTCCATTCCAACTAGCCCATTGAATTATTTCATAAACACCGGGATGTTCAATCATATAATTAAGATATTCAACTGCCACTAATTTTAACGCTGAATCCCCTGTCTTACCGATTGCTGCACGAATCATTTTTTCATTCATAGTACGCATACCACTATGTGCTATCTCCCTAAGAAGTTCATCCAAACTTCCTATATGATTATATAAGGAGGGGGTACGAATCCCTAAATTTTCAGCAATAGCTTTCAAAGAAACATTATGAAGTCCATTTCTATCAGCCATATCAGAAGCAGTTTTTATAACTTCGGCTTTTGTAACTCGCATATTCATTTTCCTCTTTCTACACATCATTTACTTCATTTTAATTAATCAAATTAATGAAGTCAATAATTTGGTTAGAAAAAATGAACTCTTGTATTGACAAACAGTCTTATAATATTTAAAATTACTAATGTGGTTAGTTTTTATACTATTTAAATTAGTTTGTGAAAGGAAATACAAATATGTGTACAAGATTTGTGTATAATGGAAAAGAAACCATTGTTGGGTTCAATTTTGATATTGACCTTTCTGAATGGGAACATACTGTAATTACCGAAAAAGACCGTTTTTTTATAGGGATAAAAATGTCCGATAATAAGTACCACTCTTTTCACGGAATCAATAGAAATGGGAATGTTGGCACATTGTTGTATGTACATGGAAATGACAATGCACAATTTTGCGGTAATGAATCATGCTATACAATAGCTGATTTGACAGAAAACTTTATAAAAGGCAATCTCTCTTTTGACGATTCATTGGAGATAGTGAAAAAAAAGAAAATTACTTATGCACCTGACACTACTATGCAGGCTATGTTTTCGGATAGAAATGGGCGTGTTCTCATTATTGAACCGGGGATTGGGTATCGCTTGGAAAAAGAAAAATATTCCTTAATAACAAATTACTCCATTCTAAAACCAGAATTGACTAATCCATATGTTTTATCTGGGGATAACAGATATGAAAAGGCAAAGGATTTACTGCAAGGATATGGAGAAAACTTCTCTATTTCCAACGCCTTTGATGTACTTAGGTCAGTACGTCAGGAAGGACTTTGGGCAACCAGAGTTTCTCTTGTATATTCCGTTGCTAAAAATAAGGTATATTATGTGTTGAACAATGATTTCAAAAATATTGCAGAGTATCAATTCTAATATCACTGCAATTATAAACAAAAGTGGAGAATTTACATTTCCCCCACTTCCTTAGATTTGACAATACCATCTGCCTATTGCAATTTTTATTTACTTTTCCATCAATATTTCAAACAACAATTTCTACTTCGACAATCAAGTTAATTTATGTTGTTTAACCTCTATTTCCTTTGTCTACTAAGACATTTAATTATTTACCATACATCTGTGATAATTTTTAATTTGCCTATTGACTTTAACGTTACGTCATAGTATATGATAAACCCAAAAGGAGGAACTAGAATTATGAAAATATCCGCTATCCGTTCTGACAAAGTTTATTCAAAAATTATGAATGCACCGTTAGACAAAAAAAATGACATTTATAGATATGAACTTATGAAGCCTTTTGAAAAAAAGTGGGCTTGTTATAGTGTTCCTATGAAAGCTCTAACGCCTAATGGATATGATGTAATTATGGCAAGCGAAATGCTTGGACATATCGCCCCAACCGCTGTTGACCAAAAGCAACAAAATAATATTAAGCTAATTTCTGATAATACACTCTGGGAAAAATGTGAGTTATCCATTCAGCAGTCGTTGAATTGCTTTGTTGAACACGGTGTTAATCTACCCATTAAAGAATATGCGTTTACAATTTTACTTGCAAATGCTAAAAATCCTTACATTATTTTAAATGATGGTTACTGTGGTGATGGTGGTATTCCAGGATATATTTTTTCTTGGTTACTACCTAATGAATACACTTTATCACATCTTCATGTAGCATTAGCACATGAAACTAATCACAACGTACGATTTCAATTTATTAAATGGAAGAATGACATCACTCTTGGTGAAATGATAGTCAATGAGGGATTGGCAGAAAACTTTGCAACATTTCTGTATGGTGAAGATAAAGCAGGTCCTTGGGTAACAAAAACTGATATAGAAACCTTAAATGAATATATTAAGCCTATTATTCGGGACGGTTTAAATGTTCAAGGATTAGAAAATCTGAATGCATACCTTTATGGTGATGAAATGGCAGCATTACAAAACTATCCTCAGGTCGGATTACCCTATTGTTCCGGATATGCGTGTGGCTATCACTTGATTAAACACTACTTGCAAAAGACTGGAAAAAACATTGTCGAAGCAACTCTATTACCTGCAAAAGAAATTTTAAATGCTACGGAGGATTTTTGGAATGAATGAAAAAGCTAAAACAGTCCATGAAGTTGCTAAATTAACAGGTATTACTGCTCGAACACTACATTATTATGATAAAATTGGTTTATTAAAACCATCTATTATAACCGAAGCAAAATACCGTCAGTATACAGACGACGATTTAACTAGGCTTCAGGAAATTTTGTTTTTTAGAGAAGTTGGATTCGCCCTAAAAGAAATTAAGGAACTGCTGGATTCACCTCATTATGTTCGTTCAGAAGCATTAGAGCGTCATGTACTGATTTTGGAAGCTCAGAAAGAACGAATAGAAGCTTTGATTTCACTTGTAAAAGACACAATCAACGGAAATAAAGAAATTAAATTTTCTGCATTTTCAAATGCAAAAATACTTGAGTTACAATCGCAATTTCAAGAAGAAGTATTAGAACAATGGGGAAATACTGAAAGTTTCAGAGAATACAAGACTATGTTTTCTTCCCATTCAAAGCAAATACAAGAGAAAGAAATAGAATCTTTTTATTCAATGGCTCGCAATATTTTTGAAAAACTAGCTATGTATGAAAATAGTCCTGCGGAAAGTTCAGAAGTACAAGCAATAGTACATGAATGGCAACAATATATTTCTGAACACTTTTATGAATGTAATAAACAAATTTTATCTAATTTGGGAGTTCTCTATATTACAGATGAAAGATTTACCACTTTTATAAATAGATTTAGTAGTGGAAATCTTGCAGCTTTTTTTAATGAAGCAATACAAATTTTTTGCAGAGGTTCAGAATGAATATGATGGAGTGGGTTATTTGTCCTATATGCAACAATAAAACAAGGATTAAAATACGAAAAGATACACAGCTAAAAAACTTTCCGTTGTATTGTCCAAAATGTAAAAAAGAAAGTTTGATATGCGTAAATAACTTCAAAATAGAAATTATCAAAGAGCCAGACGCTTAGACGCAGAGCCGATAATTTATAAGCTATTACAGCTTATAGACTATCGGCTCATTTTAGTTTCAGTCCTATTCTTGCAGACAATAGAAGTTATTTATCTTCCATTTCCTTGTATTTGACAATACCATCTGCAACGCTTTCCATGATAACAAGGTCTGCGTCTGTAAAATTGTCAATTTTGCTTTCAAGCTGTCTTCGTCTGCTGCTTTTTGCCAGACTATCAGAGGATAAAAAGAACTCATCCACTGATACATTCAGCAGAGATACAAGGTCGTAAAGCACCTGTAAACTGGGGTGCTGCCCTTTATTCTCAATATTAGTTAAATAGCGTGGGTCAATTTCAATCATTGCTCCCACCTGTTCACGGGTCAAACCCTGTTTTTTACGGGCTTCTTTTATGGCAAGCCCAAACGCCCTGAAATCATATTTATCTTCTTTTTTACGCATAATACACCACCTCTGTACATTTTACTGTTCCTGTTGTAATAGTGACAGGTATAGAAAAACGTATTACATGGTTGTACAGTTCCTATTATGCGTATCAAAGATAAAACTATACTGCCGAAACGGAAATAAAAAAAACCGTTATTTGGCAGCATACTTTCCCTGCGTCAAAAATTATATCATTATTTCCAGACGACGGTTTAACAAAAGCCGCCGTCTTTTTTTTGCCTGAAATATAGATGATTTTTAAAGTCCACTACTTGATACAGACAGCGGCTTACAGGAGGAAGCCGCTATGCAAAATATTTTCTTAAATATATCTACATTCGGTAAACCGTTAAAAAAAGCCATCCACCTACACTAGAAAAGTCTGACCCTCAATGTGGTTTTTCAGAATACATAGAAAGAACTATCGAAGCACACAAGCAGAAATATCGTCTGTTTGCGTGCTTTTTTAGTTGGAAGAAAAAGGTTTTAAATTTTTCTTCTCAAAACGCAACTGCACCCCCTGTCCTGTCGGGACTAAGAGCGAAAAGGGGGAAAGAAGCAGAAATTCCTATCAACTCGCTCCCTTTCAAGGCTGGAAAGGGGGTGAGTAATGATGAAGCCATCTGAATTTCAGACAACCATAGAGAACCAGTTTGATTACATCTGTAAAGTCGCTATGGAAGATGAACGCAAAGACTATCTCAAAGCGTTGTCCAGACAGTGCAAACGGGAAACCCTGTTCTGTGATATGGACGATTACACCGTCAACTTGTTTTCTTCCGAAGACACCTATCCATCCCACTTCCATACTTTTGAAATGGATGGATTTACTGTCCGTATTGAAAACAGCCTATTAGCAGAAGCATTAGAAAATCTGGATGGAAAGAAACGTGATGTTATCCTGAGATATTATTTTCTTGGATTTGACGATACGGAAATTTCAAAAATTCTGGAAGTCAACCGTTCTACTATCCAGAGAAGAAGACACGCCGGACTGGAATTTATCAAAAAATTTATGGAGGAAGAAGCATGACAGCAAAGCACCCTATGATTCCGTTTCCTGTGATTGTAAGGGCTGCGGACGGTGATATTGAAGCAATCAACCAGATTGTACGCCATTACAGCGGTTTTATTGCCAGCCGTTCCATGCGTCCCATGAAAGACGAATATGGCAATACCCACATGGTTGTAGATGAAACCCTACGCCGCCGGATGGAAACACGTCTGATTGCAAAGATTTTATCTTTTGAAATCAGGGAACCAAAGTAAAAATAACGCTCTCCTGTGGAAGCATGGACAAGCCCATGCTTCCCAGACAGAGCTTGCCAGCCTATTAAAGTGCATTATCACCAGTGCATTTTAACAGGCTGACAAAGCCAGATTGTTCATTGAAAAAGAAAGCGTCTAATCAACGCAGCATAAAGCAGCCGAATACGTTTCGATAGAAAGAGAGCCGTTGGGCTGGCACGCCGTAACCCACCAAAGGAGGGATGAAACCGGATAGCGATTCCTGCCAGCGTTCCATAAGCAGCTTACCGCAAAAGCTGCCGCCATGACCTTTCTATCGTGATAATGATACTTCCGTACAGCCTTAGTCCGTGTGATGATGTAGCACCGCTGGCAAAGGGTACGGCTGGATGAGAACCATGCAGGGGTGAGATTCCCATGAGCTTTAGCGAAAGCTGTTCGGTTTGCTAAGGATGATTCTTTCATAATGAACAAGCATTTTTGCATAGTCTGTAAACATAGTAAAGACTGTGAGGTGGAATTATGCCAAAAGAAGCAGAAATTTCCTGCAAAAATGTATTTAAGTGTGAAGATAAGTCGGCATTAAAAAAAGAGTTCAATCAAAAATGGATAGAACTTATCAATCAATTAGAAAAATCCAAAGGGCAGGTATTACCTGTAAAATGATAGACAAACATTTCCCAACACGGTATAATAAGTGTAGGTGGAATGTTTGTTTTATCTTCTCTTTAAGGGAGATAAAATATGATGAACACAAAGTCAAAAGTTGCTATTTATTGCCGCTTATCAGAAGAAGATAGAAACAAACAACATGAAACTGATGATAGTAACAGTATTCAAAATCAAAAATCCATGCTGATTCAATATGTATTGGAACAAGGCTGGGAAGTCTACAATATATACAGTGATGATGATTATACTGGTTCAGATAGACGAAGACCAGAATTTAACAAACTGTTAAATGACGCTGAACACCGAAAATTTGATATTATCCTCTGTAAAACACAATCCAGATTTACCAGAGAGTTAGAGTTGGTAGAAAAATACATACACGGATTGTTTCCTATCTGGGGGATTCGTTTTATCAGTATTGTAGATAATGCAGATACCGCTAATAAAGGAAACAAAAAATCAAGACAAATCAATGGTCTGGTTAATGAGTGGTATTTAGAGGATATGTCAGAAAACATCCGCAGCGTATTGGCTGACCGCCGGAAGAATGGATTTCATATTGGTGCATTTGCTCTTTATGGTTATAAAAAAGACCCTGAGCAAAAGGGACACCTGATTATTGACGAAGAAGCTGCTGCTGTTGTCAGAGAAGTTTTTACTTTATTTTCACAGGGATATGGCAAAACAGCGATTGCCCGTATGCTGAATGACCGTGGGATTCCAAACCCTACGGAATATAAACGGCTTCATGGTTTACGCTATAAGCAGCCTACCAGAAAAAATAGTACCTTATGGAAATATTTTGCTATTTCCGATATGCTGACAAATGAAATTTATATCGGAAATATGGTTCAAGGAAAATATGGCAGTGTTTCGTATAAGACAAAACAAAATAAGCCTAGACCTAAAGAGGAATGGTACAGAGTAGAGGGAACACACGAACCGATTATTGACCGTGAACTTTGGGATAGAGTACAATCTATGGTAGCTGAAAAAGCAAAACCATTTACAGTAGGAACCATAGGGCTGTTTGCCAGAAAAGCTCGCTGCATGAACTGTGGCTATACCATGCGTTCTAATAAACAGACAGATGGAAGACATTATTTACAATGTTCAAATCGCCATGTTGCAAAGGACGCTTGCATAGGCTCATTTATTTCTGTGAAGAAGTTGGAGCAGGCAGTTATTTCTGAACTGAACAAGTTATCACAAGAATATCTTGATAAAGATGAATTGGAACAGAACGTGGAATTTCACTCCAACGTAAAGGAGAAAAAAACTGCTTTAGAAACACAACTTGCTACTTATCAAAAAAAGATTGAAGAAGACGCAAAGGTAATCAGAGAACTTTATCTTGATAAAGTAAAAGGGATTCTTTCCGAAAATGATTTCCTGAATTTGTCAAAAGACTTCACAAATGACAGAGAACGGCTTGAAAAGCTGGTGATTGAAACGCAAAAACAGCTTGATGTAATTGAGAGAAAAATCCAGACAGGCGATAATCGCCGCCAGCTTATTGAGCAATACACAAATCTTGAACATTTAGACAGAGAAACCGTTGAAACTCTAATTGATTATATATTAGTAGGAAAACGGATTCCAGGGACAAGAAATGTCCCGATTGAAATACATTGGAATTTCTAAGTTCTGTAAAATCTGGTGTCTGGCACACCAGATTATATAGAACTTCTACTTAACACTTCTATGTTGCACTTATGTAGTTGCACCATCCGCGGCCAGGTCTTCATGAAGGTCCGTAATCACATCGCCCTTGGACTGGAATTCACATGCGTTAAATGGGATTCCTCCTGCTGCCTGAGGCCAGATGCCGGTTGCATGGTCAATATAGTAGGGGCCAAAGCCCTGCTCTACCAGTTGCTCCGCTGTCAGGTTCCTGGTCAGCTGATGGACGATGGCTGCCACGATTTCAAGATGGGCAAGCTCCTCTGTCCCTATATCTGTGAGCGCTGCCTTGCACTCTTTGTAGGGCATGGTATAGCGCTGGGACAGATATCTCATGGAGGCTCCCATTTCCCCGTCAGGCCCGCCGTATTGGGACATTATGAACTGTGCCATCTGTGCATTGGGTTCTTTAATATTAACAGGAAATTCCAGTCTTTTTTCATATATCCACATTTATGAGCACACTCCTTCCCAAGGCCATGGATCATTTACCCAGGACCAGTAATCTGTATCCTTGTTGGCGCCTGCGGTCAGGGGGCCGAACTGTGCCTCATAAGCCGCTGCCGCACTCTTGTACGCCGCCAGCATCTGATTATAGTAATCAATGGCCGCCGCGTCACAGGGATGGGTGTCTAAATAGAGGTTGGCGTCAACCACGGCAAACCCTGCCTCATCTACCTGGCGCAGCATGGCTCCCTGTGAAACATTATAATCGAAGTTGGTCATCTGCCGCACCTCCCATAATTAAATTGAAGATCCAGGTCAGGGAAAATGGTCCCCTGCACCAGTCCCCTTTCAGGGGCATAGGTAGTCTGCCACTGCTGCCACGGAACATAGGCCATTGCAACCGGATACTGCTGTTCCAGACATCCCGGTTCCGTTGACACACAGTCCATCTGATTCATGCCTGTGTACTGTCCGCCCGCAAAGGATTCAGCGGGAGCTACATTATAGTCATTGTTTACAGCCCAGGGAAATGTGTTCATATCCGGATAATCCGTCTGCCTGAAAGAACCGCGGCCGCTTGGTCCGGAGGTGTTGCAGGACACGTGTCTGCAGCCGCAGCACTGTCCCCTTACATCTGTATAAGAGTCCATATGATGGAAACTCCTTCCATTAACTTTTCTTTATTAATAGTTTATGTGATTCCCAAAGGACCGTTACAGAAAAATCTCCTGCGGCAATCAGTAACACTTTGTCTGACTGTCCCATATGATATAGTACAAACCAATAAAAAAGGAGATGCGATATATGTGTTGTTTTAGATTTGGATGTGGATGTAGATGTCATCGTTGCTGTTGTGGGTGTGGTTGTGGAAATAACGGCTGTGGCTGTGGCTGCGGCAACAACAGCGGATGTGGCTGCGATAATAACAGCAACTGCGGCTGTGGATGCGGTTGCGGCAATAACAACAATTGCGGCTGCGGCTGCAGGCATGATATCTGTGCCGGCGAAAGACGCAGGGCATATAGGGAAGGCTTCCGCAACGGATATTGGGAAGGCTTCAATGACGCAAGCTGGGGAAGACCCTGTGGATTCCCTCAGCCCCGTGGCGGCGCTGCCCAGGCACCGGTTGCCGTAGATGCGGGCGGGTGCGGTTGCAACAACTAAACAGCTGGACTGACAGCTGATAAAAATACAAGGGGGCTCCGGTTAGGGCGGCACTCATAAAACAGCATAAGATTGTTTTCGGGAAACGGCGTAGCTTCGGCTATGCCGTTTCTCCGTTTGATAGGTTACCCAGCAAGGACGCGGGGAGTATTCCCACAAGGTCATAGGATATATCAATCTGCTGTTCCCTATGTCCGCTTGATTTGTCGGGAGCGTGAACATATACCGCCTTTACCATGTCATTCAAGACAGTGGGCGTCAGCTCGTCCAAATCGAGATACTTCCGTACCTTGCCGATAAACTTGTCAATGTTTTCTGCCTGTTCTTCCTGCTGTATAATTTCTTCATTCAGTTGCAACAGTTTTTCCCGCAGTTCTTCCTGCTCCTGTTCGTAATCGTCGGAGAGCATTTGAAATCTGCTGTCAGAAATCTTTCCGTTGGCGTTATCTTCGTAAATACGCTTAAATAATCGGTCAAGTTCTTCAATACGCCGTTCGGCTTGCGTCAGTTTCCGCCGCTTCGCCGCGAGTTCTTTTTTCGCTTCGGCTTTCTGCTTCGCTTCCATAGCTTTTCTAAAGCGTTCCTCATGAGTAGACACACAGGCAATCACAAGCCGCATATGAGCAAGTACACCCTGCTCCAGTACAACGGCGCGGATAAAATGCGTCGGGCAGACCTCTTTCCCTTTGAGCCTTGAAGTGGAGCAAACAAAGTGGTCTTGTCGCGCTTCAAAATTCTTGCTTGTGCAGTAATACAGCTTTTCCTCACAATCAGCGCAGCGGACAATGCCGGAAAACATATTGGTTTTTCCTGTCCGTGTCGGGCGGCGTTTGTTGCGGCGTAATTTCTGCACCCGTTCCCATATGTCAAGGTCGATAATCGCTTCATGGGTATTCTCAAACACAAGCTGCTTTTCTTTGGGATTGTAACAGGTCTTTTTGCTCTTGTACGACTGCTTGTAGGTCTTGAAGTTTACCGTATGCCCTTGATACTCTGGACGCTCTAAAATATCGGCTATGGTGTCGCCCGTCCAGTTGTACGGATTGTCCGGCGGCGTGTTCCTCGTTGCTTTGCCTGTCCGCTGAAAATGGATAGTCGGCGTTATGACTTTTTGCTCTTTCAGAATCCGGGCAATCTGTGACGGCCCGTAGCCCTCTAAACAGAGAGCAAATATCCGCTTGACTACTTCGGCGGCTTCTTCGTCTACAATCCAATGCTTTTTGTTATCAGCATCTTTCATGTAGCCATAGGGCGGGTTGGTACAAAGATATTCCCCTGCTTCGCCTTTGGACTTCATCACAGCGCGTATCTTCTTGCTTGTATCACGGCAATACCACTCGTTGATGATATTCAAAAACGGGGTGAAGTCATTTTCCTGTTAATCCGCGCTGTCTACGCCGTTGCTGATAGCGATAAACCGCACACCCTTTTCAGGGAAAAGAACGTCCGTATAAAGCCCCACACGCAGATAGTCGCGTCCAAGACGGGACATATCCTTAACAATCAAGGTCGCCACTTCGCCATTTTCGATTTTCTCAACAAGTTCGTTCCAAGAGGGTCTATCAAAGTTTGCCCCAGAGTACCCATCGACCACAAAAAACAAGGTGTTTTTAAAGCCGTTTTCCTTTGCGTATTTACTTAAAATCGCCTTTTGATTTACAATGCTGTTGCTGTCGCCCTGCAACTCGTCATCTCTCGATAAGCGGCAATAAAGGGCGGTAATTTTGTTGTCAGACTGCCTTGACATAGAATGTTCCTCCTTTATCGGCGGGCAGTCTGCCAATACAGGATTGCATATTCCCATTTTAACGCTCTTTGTTTCCATTGTCATCATCTTTCTGTAAATTATCTTGGTCCATAAGCCGTAAAACCTTGCTCGGCAACGCTCTTTGTCCGTCATAATTGCCCGTAAAACGGTAGAACGTCCTGCTGGATTTTATCACGACTTCACGCTTTGGCAATTCATAGGAAAGCGGATTTTTCACCACGATATGTCCATTTTTCATAATTCGTTTCCAGTCCATTCATTTCCCGTCCTTTCCTTTGAAATCGGTGTTTATAGTTTCGTAGCAAGCATAGGGAACGGATAGCCGTTCCCGTAAAATGCTCCGCATTTTGCTTGTTGGGAAGTATCCCAAACCCTCATTTTGTCAGCCCCTTGAATTGCAGAAGCAGCCGCCTTTCCAATCTCCAGACTTCTTCCATAATCCGCTTTAGCTCGTCCATATCGTTGTCATAAATACGCCCTGTTTCGTTGATACGCTTTGCAATCTGATTGAGATTGCCGCCGATTTTCTGAAGCTGCGCCGTATGCGCTTTGACATCTTGCAAATCTAAAACAATGATGTACCCGTCAATCAGCATTTTACGGGAGTAAGCAGATAGGTTCATGGTCGGTATCTGCTTCATTTTTTCCTCAATCAACGCCCGTTCGTCCTCCGTCACTCGGACAATGATATGCACGTTCCGTTTTCTATTTTCCATTCGCAGTTCTCCTTCCACTACCTACAACACCGCAGGGGCGATTTTGACGAAGATTTGAGAAAGATTTTTCAAATTTTTTCTCAATTCTTAATACGGAGAAAATCCAAAGATGCCAATTCTATAATGCAAAATTTTCAAACTATTGACAAAGCTCCCTCTTTACTGTATCATATAACAGTGATATATAACGATGTTATATGAGAGGAGTGAGTTAATGAATGAAGTAGAGCAGACGACATTACACTTAATTCTTTCAGCCGCCATGCAGGAATTTCTTGAAAAGGGTTTCAAGTCTGCTTCCTTGAGAAACATCGTCAAAACAGCAGGGGTAACAACAGGGGCGTTATATGGCTACTACGACAGCAAAGAGGATTTATTTGAAGCATTGGTAGATGAACATTACAGCTTTTTGTTAGATTGCTTTCGCAAGGCGCAAAAAGAATTTGCAGAAATCCCACCAGAGGAACAGCCCGACAATCTTACCTCTACTTCCGGCGAATGTATGTATGAAATGCTCTTGTACGCCTATGAACATCTGAATGAATTTAAGCTCATTCTTTGTTGTTCCGAGGGAACGCGCTTTTCAAAGCTGATTGATGAAATGGTGGAAATAGAAACAAAAGGCACACATGATTATTTAATAGTTCTTGAAAAGCTCGGCAGACCTGCCCCACCCATTGATGAACGGTTGGAGCATATCTTAATCACAGGAATGTTCAACACTTTTTTTGAATTGATTATACATGAAATGCCGCTTGAAGAAGCAAAGCATTATCTAAAAGAAATGAGAGCCTTTTACACCGCAGGGTGGATGAAAATTATGGGGCAATAAGCCCTATAATTTTTACATGCAAGTTAGTTGTTGCTAACTCAAAAAGTGGATATTTGAGGTTTCCATAATCTCTTTTATCATAAAAATTTTAAGGAGGTTTTTCAATGAAAAAACAGTCTAATCTATCAAGATTGATGGGTTATGCCAGAGGGCATAAAATATTGACCTATCTTTCCTGGGTACTGTCAGTCATGAGTGCGCTGTTGGCTCTTGTGCCGTTTTGGTATATATGGCGTATCATTCACGACATACTGGAAGTTTCCCCGGACTTCTCACAGGCGGGGAATGTCACAAGCTACGGCTGGTCTGCGGTATTGTTTGCGGTACTCTCTATTGTTGTCTATATCGCCGGTCTGATGTGTTCGCACATGAGCGCATTCCGGGTTGCCGCCAATATCCGAAAAGAGCTTATGCGGCACATCACAGCCCTGCCGCTGGGGGTAACAGAAAAGTACGGAAGCGGCAATCTGCGAAGGATTGTCAACACCTCAAGCGCTGCAACGGAAACCTATCTTGCACACAGGCTCCCCGACAAAGCGGGAGCGATTGCCACCCCCATAGGGCTGCTTTTCTTACTGTTTGCATTTGATTGGCGGTTAGGGCTTTTGAGCCTTGTTCCTGTTGTGCTTGGCTTTCTCATCATGATGAAAATGACCGGAAAAGACATGGCGCAGAGAATGGAGCAATACCAAAATTCACTTTCCGATATGTCAAATGAAGCTGTTGAATATGTAAGGGGCGTACCCGTAGTAAAGACTTTCGGGCAGACAATCTTTTCTTTCAAACGCTTCAAAGACGCGATAGACAATTACGAAACATGGGTAATTGCGTACACAAAGGGGCTGCGTCTGCCTATGATGTTCTATACAACGGCAATCAACGGTGTATTCGCGTTTCTGATTGCTGGAGGTATTCTCTTTACAAGGGGCGGCGTAACAAATGAACTGCTGCTAAACCTTATCTTCTATATTGTGATTACTCCTGTCATCGGTACAACACTCACAAAAATTATGTTTATGAGCGAGGACGCAATGATTGTAGGGGACGCATTAGGCAGAATTGATGAAGTGCTAAACGAAAAACCATTGTCTGAAAGCAGCGTGAATAATACCCCTAAAGACAATGGAATTACATTAGAACACGTTAGTTACAGCTATGACGGAGAAAAAAACGCGCTGAATGATGTGTCACTTCGGGTTGCACCGGGACAGGTGATTGCATTGGTAGGTGCATCCGGCGGCGGCAAGACGACCCTTGCAAATATTGTAACAAGATTTTTTGACCCGCAAAAAGGGCGCATACTGATAGGGAATATCGACATACGCAACATTCCAAAGGAAACATTGATGAATAAGGTGTCCTTTGTATTTCAGAATAGCCGTCTTATCAAAGCGTCCATATTGGAAAATGTGCGTATGGCAAAGCCTAACGCTACACGTGAAGAGATCGCTCATGCACTGGAAGTTGCACAATGCCTGGATATTATCGATAAATTACCGAATGGCATTGATACGGTTGTGGGTACAAACGGCGTGTACCTGTCCGGCGGTGAACAGCAAAGAATAGCGATTGCCCGCGCAATTTTGAAAAATGCGCCTATCCTAATTCTGGATGAAGCGACCGCATTTGCTGACCCCGATAATGAGGTGCGTGTACAGAAGGCTTTATCTGCTCTCTCAAAGGGAAAAACTGTTATTATGATTGCACACAGGCTATCGTCAATCACAGGTGTTGATTGTATTTATGTAATGCAAGACGGCGAGATTGTCGAGAGCGGCACGCATAATGAGTTGATAGAGAGAAACGGCATATTTGCAAGAATGTGGAAGAATTATTCCGAAGCAGCAGAATGGAAAATTGCAAAGGAGGTAACAGCATGATTAAAACATTGCAAAGACGATTTGCGTTATCAAGACAAGGAGCTGTCGATTTGATAAAAGGTTGTATTGCCTGCGTTTTGCAGGATATATCGTTTATGCTTCCGGTGGGGCTGCTCTATAATTTTGTCATTGACACCATGAACGGGGGCGTAAATGGAAGCCGCATTGCTTTCTATGGGGTTGGCGTTTTGGTTTGCTTATACCTTATCTTTGTTGTAACTTGGTTTCAATATAACGCCACCTATTTAGCGACTTATGTGGAAAGCGGAGTAAGACGCATTTCGTTAGCAGAGCAGCTCCGCAAAATCCCCTTATCCTTTTTCGGAAAAAAAGACCTTGCCGATTTAACAAATTCCATTATGGGCGATTGTGCCACACTTGAACAGGCATTTTCCCATTATGTACCCGCTTTGGCAGGCTCCCTTGTTTCAACAACGCTGATTGCAATTTGTCTTTTTTCTTATGATTGGCGTATGGCTCTTGCGGCTGTTTGGGTTTTGCCGATTGCATTTACAATCGTATTCTTTTCAGCCCGCATACAGGAATATTTCAACCGTAAATCCGTAGCGGCAAATGTCGCGCTTGAAAGTGGCGTACAGGAGTGTATCGAGAGTTTACAGGACTTAAAGGCGAACAATGCAGAAGAAAGCTATCTGAAAGGACTGGACAAGAAAATTGATGATGTGGAAAAGCGGCACATTATAACAGAACTTGGAACGGCACTTTTTGTTGTTTCCTCAACATTGATATTAAAGTTTGGAATTGCTACGGTTGCGCTTGTAGGCTCTGCGCTGCTCATTCAAGGGGAGATTGATATTCCGCTGTTCTTTCTGTTTCTGCTTGTAGCCTCAAGGCTGTATGCCCCGCTGGAGGGCGCATTGCAAAACCTTGCCGCAGTCATATCCACAAAAACGAACATAGACCGCATGAATGAAATCCTTGACCAGCCAATTCAGACGGGCGGCAATACACTAACAAATAAAGGCTATGATATTGTGTTCGACCATGTAGGATTTGCTTATAATACCGGGGAAACCGTATTGAAAGATGTGTCCTTTACGGCAAAGCAAGGAGAAGTTACCGCTTTAGTCGGACCGTCCGGCGGCGGCAAAACTACGGTGTCACGTCTTGCCGCCCGGTTTTGGGATATAAGCAAAGGCAATATCACTGTCGGCGGTATGGATATATCGAAAATAGAGCCGGAAACACTGTTATCACTGTACTCTATCGTGTTTCAAGACGTGACGCTGTTTAACAATACAATCATGGAAAATATCAGAATAGGCAGAAAGGACGCAACAGATGAAGAAGTGATTGCAGCGGCAAGATTAGCAAATTGTGAAGAATTTGCGGCAAAGCTCCCGGACGGTTATCACAGTATGATTGGTGAAAACGGCTGCGAACTGTCCGGCGGTGAAAGGCAGCGTATTTCAATCGCCCGCGCTTTCCTCAAAAATTCCCCTATCATCTTACTTGATGAAGCAACGGCAAGCCTTGATGTGGAAAACGAAACATTGATACAGGCTGCTTTGTCAAGGCTGATAAAGGATAAGACCGTACTTGTTATCGCCCACCGTATGCGTACCGTAAGCGGCGCGGATAAAGTAGTTGTTCTTTCGGACGGTTCCGTTGCTGAACAGGGATTGCCGGAAGAACTGATAAAAACAGGAAAAATATATCCTCACATGGTAAAGTTGCAGATGATTAGTAGGGATTGGGGTATTTAACATGAGTACCGAATGGGTAATATGCCCCATATGTCAAAGTAAAACGAGGTTGAAAATACGGGAAGATACAATACTTGAAAACTTCCCTCTATACTGCCCGAAGTGCAAGCAGGAAACCTTAATCAATGTAAAACAACTAAATACGTCAGTTATCAAAGAGCCAGACGCAAAGACGCAGAGCCGATAACACGCAGATATAAAATGCGGTTGTCGGCTCTTTACTTTTTTGACAACCTATGTGATTGCTGACAGATTGCAACTTATAAAACCGTTGCTTGTTGGCAAATTGCGGTTGCAGCATTAGGCGACAGTTTTATGAAAATAAAGCCGCCGTTCTCCTTTTGCAGAATTGAATTTGCGGGGACGTGATAAAGTCGCCCATTTTTAAGGACATGGCGGTATCTTAGGAGGTATCGTCATGTCCGTTTTATATCAACACGGTTTTCCAATCAGTAGTTTGTCAAAAAAAGTCTGTTCCTGTCTACGGGGTATTGCGGCTATCAAGAGGAACTCTTACATCATCATAAATGCCCTATTACATCATATAGCATAACCGCCTGTTCAGTTTTACGCTGCGCAGGCAGTTTTTGTTATAGCCCTCATTCCAAACGGAAAGGGGGTGAACATGATGTTATCCATAGAATACAAGGAAAATATCGAACGCCGGTTTCACGCATTTTGCAAAGCCGTATTACACAATGAAGTTTGTAATTATTAGAGGGAACGAAAGCGCAAGGTACAGCGTGAAATATCCTTTGAGTATCTGCAAGAGAATACCTCTTTTGCACCTCGCAGTATGGACGAATACTTTGTCTTGCAGGACAAGCCGATTGCCTTTGCAGTCAACGGACAGACGGTAATTGTTGACAGTGAGAAGTTAGCAAAAGCCTTGTTGTGCTTATCGGAAGGTTGGCGGGAAATTATCCTTATGCGCTATTATCTGCAACTACGTGATAGGCAGATTGCGGCGTTATTGGGAAAACCGTGCACAACGGTCAACTATCAGAAAAATGCAGCCTTGAAGCAGTTGCGGACAGAAATGGAGAAGATAAATGATGAAGAATAGCAAATACAACCTTGTTCCCTATGAAGTGATTGAAAGAGCAATCACAGGCGATACCGCCGCGCTCCTTACGGTACAGGAACAACACAAAGCCTACATAGGTAGATTAAGCGGAGGAAACGCCGATATGCAAGAGCGATTAAATGCAAAGCTGCTCATAGCTGTTTTGAAATTCCGATTGGAGTATCAGCCGCCGCGCAAGTAGCAAAGCCAAAAACAGCCGTCAAGGATAAACTTCGCGCTTCGCGTCCTTGACGGCTGTTTCCGTCTTTGCTGTTTGGTAATCAAGAGGGCGCAAACGGATAGACCGCTTGCGCCCTCTCTAAATTATGAGGTTCTCTGTCACGCAATAGAGGTTGATAAAGCCTGTATTCATGCGGCTTTGCGAGCGCAATAATGGTGGGATAAGGGTTTTATATTTGTACCCCTCAAAATGGCGTTCTATTGCGTAACAAAACAGGCTAAATTTCATTATTTTAAATTATCTTATCTGCAACTTTCAGCTCTTCTAATTCCAATTCATATTGCTTAATTGCATTTTTCAATAACCATTTGCGATTTTCACTTTTCCATGTCTGTAAGTTTTTTCTATCATAAAAAAGAGAGAAATCATGTATTGTGCAGGAAATTTTTGTATGTATATGCGCCCAATCGTGTAGCTCTTTTGTGGGTATTGGCAACTCACTTTGTTTAAAAAACCATTTTGAAATTTCAATATTAAGAGGGGCAACGCTATCTATGAGTTGTTCCTCTGTTATAGTGTTGTTAAGGTATTCTCTAAATATTTTGATATACTGCTCTGCCGCCGATATAATATTTGCAGTGTATTCTCTTGTGATTTTAATTAATTCGTCTTTGCTCATGGTATCTTCTTTAAGGCTCTTGATTAATTCATATGAACCATGCACATCTATGTGAACCCCTTTTGCAACAATGGTATTCTTTGAACTATGATACCACCATTTTTTGTCCTGCAAATCATCAACCCATGTGGTGTGGCAAATATAATTACTATCTACCATATCGTCCTCATCATATCCGAAATAACACCATACAATATTTGCCGCATGGCCTTTATGATGTGCTTCAGCAATTTCATTCTGGTGCACTTCATAATAACAAACTTTATCCTTAATTTCTTTTGCAATTTCAGCAATTTGTTCTATCGAACTTTGAAAACGCAAAATCACTTTAACCGATAACCTTTTTGCTCCCGCATGGTGTACTGGTTCAACAGCATAGATAATATACTTGTCTGTTTCTTCATAAATTCGCGCAACTTCATAGGGGTTGTATTCCTCAACATCAAAAAACACTGTACCGCCAATACTCGAACGGAATATTGGCTGTTGAAAGTTACGCCCACTTTTTTGATTTGACACTTCTGCAAAGCGAAATATTGCTTCATTTATGGTTTCAAGAGATTTCTTTCCTTGTCTAATCAAAAAATGCGAGGTCAGAGCGTCACATACAAAACTTGTATATAAACTTATTCCTCTATCGTCATTAAAGCCAGAAAATTGTTCCACCCCGCACGAAGCCAGGACAGCAAATCCACGTCCAGCAAAATGTTCAACAGTTTCGTCAATGTCTATTTCAGGAACACCAGCAAGCGCAAAACCACCCGAATGACAACTATCTAATATTACTATTTTATTCCTTGTTTGTATTTGTTCTATTGTATCAATGAGGTCTTGCAAATCGATTAAGCTATCACTTAACACTAAGCAATTTTTACCGCCGTGACCAGAGAAGTAAAAAACAAAAGTATCCTCTTCTGTTGCACCATTAAGCACAGTATGTATTGAGGCAATAAGTTCGCTTTTTGTTACTATCCCCGTTTCGCCACACAAGAGTATATTGTCGGCGTTTACATTTAGCCCTTGAATAAGCGCAGCCCTCATTGCAAATAAATCGTTTTTACACAAGGGCAAAGAAGGACACTTAACTGTCAAATATTCACACACTCCTACTAATAAAGCTCTTATTGTTCCCATATATACCGCCTGTCTTTTAAATTTAGTTTGTTCAAGAATTTCCACTTATTATCTTAACACAAAATTATATGTTTTCCTATCCGTATTGTAACAGAACACTATATGCGGTCACCCAATAGAGTGCTAAATAGCCTTGTGCTATGCGGCTTTACAGGCATAGAAACGGGGTAGGCAATGGTTTTATACTCATTCCCTCAAAGCAGCCTTCTACTGCGTGACAAAGCGGGCGTACCGTCTTTTCTGACGATACGCCCGCTTTGCTTTGCACCCTGTATGGCAGCTACCCTTTTCAGTTGTTTGTGATACTGTCTTATGAGTAGCTACCTTCGGGGCCCCCTTTTTCATGATAGGTCCATGATTATCCGTTTCATGGCATTGACAACCCCTGCCGCCCTGGTTTATAGTGTTCTTTAGATTATTTCAGCCAGCTGTATATTATCATACATAAAGGATACGGAGGAAAAAACATGAACGCACAGAAACTTGAACAGGTACAGAAGGTCTTTGCAAATGACCGGTTTGCCACTGAAAACGGCGTTGTCATTGATGAAGTAGATGATGGATATGCAAAATGTTCGTTGGAAATACAACCGCACCATCTCAATGCCGGGGGGACTGTCATGGGCGGCGCCATCTTTACCCTGGCTGATTTTGCCTTCGCAGTGGCCTCTAACTGGAATAAGCCGTTAAACGTGTCCACTACTTCCCAAATCACATTCCTTGGCACTGCAAAAGGCGCCCGTCTGGTTGCAGAGGCACGCAAGGTAAAAGAAGGGCGGAGCACCTGCTATTACCTGGTGGACGTGTCCGATGACCTGGGCAATCCGGTAGCCCATGTGACTGCCAGCGGTTTTGTAAAAAGCGGCACCCGGCTGGTTCAGGATATGCCCACTGCCGAAAAAGGATAATGCGGATATATATCCTCTTTATAATCCCCCATTACGGCGCAGAAAGGCCGGACATTCCTCACCAAAACTGTCCGGCCCTTTCCATTGCAATGCTGATGCCATATTCATTTTAATGTAATCCACACCTACCAGCACATCTCCTCATTGGTGTACAGCACCAGTCCGCCGTCCTCCACAGCCTTTGCCGCGGCCACCCCGTCGGACGCCTTTACAATCATGGCCCTCCTGTTTGCGGATGCCAGGGCATACATATATTCAATGTTCAGTCCCTGGCTGCACAGTATATGGGTCATCTTATGCATCTCGCCCACCTTGTCCTCCAGCTTCACTGCCAGCACATCGGTCAGCATGGCGGAAAAACCCTTGCTCCTCAGACCCGCTTTGGCCTTCTCGGGGTCGGATACAATCATCCTCAGCATACCGTACTCCGTGGTATCAGCCATGCTCAGCGACAGGATGTTGATGTTCTCCTCCTTCAGCACTTCTGTTACCTGCTCCAGCCTTCCTTCGCGGTTTTCAATGAATACAGACAATTGCTTTACAAACATATCCATACCTGCCTTTCCTAAATCAGTTTCCTGTTATCAATTACATGCTTTGTCTTTCCCATGCTGCGTTCAATGCTCTTTGGTTCCACCAGCTTCACCTTGACCGCCAGCCCGATGGCGTTCTGGATCACATGGGCAATCTTGCCTGTCAGGTTCTCTAACTCCCTAATCTCATCGGAGAAGAAACGCTCTTCCACCTCTACCTGTACTTCCAGTGTGTCCAGGTTATTAATCCTGTCAACAATCAGAAGGTAGTGGGGCGTGGTCCCGCCCATTTCCAAAAGGGCAGATTCAATCTGGGACGGGAATACATTGACGCCGCGGATGATCAGCATGTCATCCGTCCTTCCCGTAAACCTTGCAATCCTGGCAGTGGTCCTGCCGCACTCACAGATTTCGTGGTTGATGCTGGTCAGATCCTTGGTACGGTAACGGATAAGCGGCAGCCCCTCCTTGGTCAGTGTGGAGATGACCAGTTCGCCCTCCATGCCGTCCCGCAAAGGTTTCAGGGTCTTCTGGTCCACGATTTCCGGCAGGAAATGGTCCTCATGGATATGAAGTCCCCTGTGGAACTGACAGTCCGTTGCCACACCCGGTCCCATGATTTCACTCAGGCCATAGATATCGTGGGCATGGATTCCCAGCTGATGCTCAATCTGGGCCCTCATCCCGTCCGTCCAGGGCTCAGCCCCGTTGATGGACGCCTTCAGCTTAATCTGGTCCCTAACGCCCATCTCTTCAATGGTTTCCGCGATGTGCAGCAGATAGGAAGGGGTGCACATGATGCCCGTCACGCCGAAATCCACCATCATGGTCACCAGCTTCTTGGTGTTTCCCGTGGACATGGGCACAACCGTGGCCCCCATTTCCTCGGCGCCGTAATGCGCGCCCAGGCCGCCGGTGAACAGGCCGTAACCATATGCCACCTGTATGGTATCCTCCTTGCCCAGGCCCGCCATGGTGATGCATCTTGCCACGCACTCGCTCCACACATCAATATCCTTCCTCGTATATCCCACCACAGTTGCCTTTCCCGTGGTGCCGCTGGATGCGTGGATACGGGTAATCTGGGAATTATCCACTGCAAACATGCCGAATGGATAGGTATCCCTCAAATCATCCTTGGTGGTGAACGGCAGCTTATCCAGGTCCTCAATCCCCTTGATATCGCCTGGCTCCAGTCCCTCTGCCTGCATTTTCTTCCTGTAATACTCCACGTTGTGGTACACACGGTCCACCAGTTTTGAAAGCCTTGCGCCCTGCAGGTTTGTCATCTCATCCCTGCTCATACATTCCTTTGTCTCATTCCAAATCATCTGACTGTAAACCCTCCGTATTTTTTAGGATGTCTGAATCAATCATCCTGCCTAGGGCGTGTCTGAAAATTCATTCCCGCCATCTGCACGCCCCTAAAACAATCATACAGCAGGACCTCTATAGTGAAAGCGCATACCCAATCTCAAAGGCCTGCTTATTCACTTCAATGGTCTTTGGCGGGACTGTTGTCTCAATCACGCGCAGCCAGTCTTCCTTCTCAAAGCCCATGTGCCTTGCCGCCGCTCCCAGGACAATGATGTTAAATGCCTTTGGCGCGCCCAGCTTCTTGGACTCGGCCGTTGCTTCCACCACAATGGCCCTGCGTTTCTCCTTCAGTGTTTCAATCACATCCTCAGGATAGGCAGCCACCCCTGTCACCACCGTGATGGGGTCGATGCGCCAGTCATTGACAATCACCACGCCGTCCTTTTTAAGGAAATGCAGGTAGCGCAGGGCTTCCAGACGTTCAAATGCAATGAGTACGTCCGCCTGCCCCTCCTCCACAATGGGTTCGTTTACCTTGTCGCCGTAGCGCACAAAGGTAACAACGCTGCCTCCTCTCTGGGCCATGCCGTGTACCTCAGATAATTTTACATCATATCCCGCATTAATTGCAAGCTTTCCAAGGATACGGCTGGTAAGAAGGGTACCCTGGCCGCCAACGCCTACAATCATGATATTCTTTGAAGTCATATTATTCACCTGCCTTTATCTGCTCGATTGCATCAAATTTACAAAGCTGCATGCACAGTCCGCAGCCGTTGCACATGGTTTCATCAATGGAAATGGTCCCGTCCTCATTCTTAGTCAGCGCTGGACATCCTGGACGTAAGCATGCGCCGCACTTCTTACATTTATCAGACAGCGGCCTGCACTTGTTGGGGAACTTGATGCCTTTTAACAGGGCGCAGGGCGCCTTTGTGATGATGACGGAAACAGCTTCCCTGGCCGCTTCGCGCTTAATGACCTCTTCCAGTTCCTTCTGGTCAAACGCATCTACCTCATAGACATGTTCAATGCCAAGGGACCTGCACAGCCCCATGATATTGATGGCCGGCACCACCTGGCCCTTTAAGGTCTTGCCGGTGGCTGCGTGGTCCTGATGCCCCGTCATGCCGGTGGTGGAGTTATCCAGGATGATGACAGTGCCGGTGGCCTGGTTATAGACCATGTTCATCAGCGAGTTGATTCCCGTATGCATAAAGGTGGAATCGCCAATCACAGCCACCCAGCTGTGGATATAATCCTTACCCTTTGCCTTCTCCATGCCATGAAGGGTGCTGATGCTGGCGCCCATGCAGATGGTGGTATCAATGACGCTAAGCGGCGCCACTGCGCCCAATGTATAGCAGCCAATATCCCCGGCCGCGTGTATTTTCAGTTTGTTCAGCACGGTGTATACGCTTCTGTGGGGACATCCCGGACAGAGGATGGGAGGCCTTGCAGGAACCTGCGCCGCCGGGTCAACCTCCAGTGTCTGGCCCAGCACGCGCTCACGGATCAGGTTTGCGCTGTACTCGCCCTGGACCGTGAATATTTCCTTGCCCACTGCCTTCTGGATTCCCCATGCCTTGACCTGTTCTTCCACAACCGGCTCCAGTTCCTCGAATATGTAAAGCTTATCAACCTTGGAAGCAAACTCCTCAATCAGCTTTCTTGGAAGAGGATTCACAAGCCCCAGCTTTAAGACGGATGCCTCAGGCATTGCCTCTTTCACATAGTTGTAGGCAATCCCGCTGGTGATAAAACCCACGGACAGGTCGTTGTATTCCACCCGGTTGATGGGCAGCCCATCTGCGTCCTCTGCCAGCTGTTTCATACGCGCTTCCACCGCCACATGACGCTTGATTGCATTGCCGGGCATCATCACGTATTTTGCAATATCCCTTTCATATGGGATATCAAAGGGTTCCGCCCTGTCCTCCAGTTCTACCAGCCCCTGGGAATGGGACAGCCTGGTGGTGCTGCGCAGAAGGACCGGGGTATCATATTTTTCACTTAAATCATAGGCATATTTCATGAAGTCTTTTGCTTCCGCACTGTCGGAGGGCTCCACCACCGGAACCATGGCAGCCCTTGCAACCATACGGCTGTCCTGTTCGTTCTGGGAACTGTACATGCCGGGGTCGTCCGCCACCACCAGCACCATGCCGCCTCTGACGCCGGTATAGGCCGCCGTATAAAGCGGGTCTGCGGCCACATTCATCCCCACATGCTTCATCACGCACATGGAACGCACGCCTGCGATGGAGGCGCCGATTGCCACCTCTGTTGCCACCTTCTCATTGGGAGCCCACTCCGCGTAAATCTCATCATACTGCACCAGAGCCTCGCTCACTTCCGTGCTGGGCGTTCCCGGATATGCGGCCGAAACCTTTACCCCTGCCTCATAGGCACCTCTTGCAATGGCTTCATTGCCAAGTAATATTTTCTTTTCAGACACTTTATCTTCCTTCCTTTCACTGTAATCTCCAATGGTATGTGTCAGCATTTCATCAGATTCCGTCCTTGTTGGCGCGAAGGTCCGTTACCCTTTTTGCCTTGCCCTCAAAACGCTGGAGGGTATTGGGGGATACCAGCTGTATCTTGGCATCCAGGCCCAGCATCAGGCGCATTTTCTCCCTCAGGCTGTAATCCAGCTTTTCCAGGGCTGCGTAGGAATCCATCATGCTTTCTGCCTCTACTTCTACTTTTATGGTAAGGAGGTCGGAGTGGTTCTTCCGGTCCACCACGATTTCATAGTTGGGTCCAATGCCTTCTGTGTTAATCAGCACTTCCTCAATCTGGCTTGGGAACACATTGACGCCGCGGATCTTTAACATGTCATCCGTACGGCCTGACAGGTTCTCCATCCTGGCCGTGGTACGGCCGCATGGGCACGGCTCGTACATGAGCCGGGTAATGTCCCTGGTGCGGTAGCGGATTAAGGGAAGGGCTTCCTTGCTGATGCAGGTGATGACCAGCTCGCCCTTTTCACCTGCCGCAAGCACCTGTTCTGTCTTGGGGTCAATTATCTCTGCGATGAAATGGTCCTCGTTGATGTGCATTCCGTTGAGCTTAAGACATTCCCCTGACACCCCGGGGCCCATCAGTTCGCTCATGCCATAGTTCTGGGTCAGGTTCACATCCTCCCCCCATACCTTGCGCAGCTCGCTCCGCATGGCCTCTGTCATCAGTTCGCTTCCCAGGACCAGGCTTTTTACATGCAGGTCCTTTTTAGGGTCAATCCCCATCTCCAGGGCCACCTCTGCAATCCTCATGGCATAAGACGGGGTGGCCACCAGCAGCGTGGTCTCAAAATCCTTCATGTACATAAGCTGCTTCTGGGTATTGCCGGTGGAGGAAGGCACAATGGCCGCGCCCACCTTTTCCAATCCGTTGTGAAGGCCAAGGGCGCCTGTAAACATGCCATAGCCAAAACAGATCTGGGCCACATCCTCGTCCGTTGCGCCGCCGGCAACCGCAAGCCTGGCCACGCACTCCTTCCATACTTCCAGGTCATTTTCCGTATAACCCACAACCGTTGGCTTGCCGGTTGTCCCGCTGGACGCATGGATCCTGCGCAGCTGTTTTCTTGGCACCGCGAACAGGCCATAAGGATAATTGTCCCTCATATCCTGCTTTGTTGTAAATGGAAGTTTTTCCAGGTCCTTCAGGGTCTGTATGTCTTCCGGCTTCACGCCGGCAGCTTCCATCTTGGCACGGTAAGCGGGCACCCTCTCATAGTTGCGGGTCACCGCTTCCTTCAGGCGGGCTAACTGAACCGCTTCAATTTCCGCTCTGGACATTGTTTCCTCTTTTGCCCATATCATTTTGTCTGACCTCCTTTTCCCTGCGTCCCTGTCTCTGTCGCACTTTGACGTATCAACGAATTGGCGCAGCGTAATGTCTGGCGATATTATATCATCTTTTTGGTGGTTTGTCTGCTGTTTTGATGCAAATTTCATGAATGAGGGTGGGAGGGTGAGGGTTACGTCCGGGAAACGGGGCAGGGTGTTTTATTTTTGGAAAATGTCCAGGGCATGGCTTGTCACGCCCAGGAGGTCTTCGCGTTCGCAGGTGGCGAAATGGTATTTCATGTATAGGTCGAATTCCTGGTCGTCCATGGCGTCTATGGATTCGCGTATGAGCAGGGCACAGCCGTCGGATGCGATGTAGTGGAGACGGGTTGTGGGGAATGTGGCCATTATGCGGTCGATGTCTTCTTTGCGGACCAGTTCGAACAGGTCTTTGGGCCGGGACCTGGCGGCGAATGTGCGGGAGTCAATCAGGCCTTCTTCTATGTATTGCGCAACATTGATGGTCTGGCGTTTGAAGCCTTCGTCCATAAGGCAGCCGTCGGATATGACGTAAGCCGCAAATATCAGGCCGCCCTTTTGGGTTACGCGGATTGCTTCGCTTAGGGCCTGGCGCTTGTCCTGTGTATTGTAAAGGTGGTATAAGGGGCCTAGCAGAAGGGTGATGTGGTATTGGTTGTCCGGGAAGGCGGATAGGTCCATGGCATTGCCCTGGGTAATGGTTATGTTTTCGCCTGGCTGCGTGTTCCGGCGGAATATTTCTATGTTGTGTCCTACCAGTTCTACTGCGTCAACGGTGTAGCCCTGGCGCGCAAGGGCGTGGGAATAACGACCGGTTCCTGCTCCGATTTCCAGTATGCGAAAGCCAGGCTTTATGTAGGTCTGGATGTACCGCATGGTGGTGAAGAATTCCACTGAGCCGTGTCTTAAGGATAGACGGGCGTCCTCGTCGTAGTGGTTGTAAAAGTCTGTTATGTATTGGTTTGTTTCCATGAACTGCTCCTTTCTTGGCGGGTGCTCCCCGGCGTAAACAGGACCACGGGCAGCACCTGCTGTCTGCGCCGTATGGTGCCGGGCCGGTCAGATGGCTGGATTCCAATCCGGGTTTTCCTGTTTTATGAAGGCGGATAAAAAATTCTTCAGCATTGTCTCGGCGGAGGTCCTGCTTAATGCAAGCTTGTTTGTTGCTGTTAAGACTGCCATGCCGTGGGTGTAGAGGAATAGGTCTAAATAAATTACTTTTGCCTGTTCCGGTCCTACTCCTATGGCTTTGGAAAAAAGGGCTGCCTTTTTTTCGTTTCCGGCTTCTTTGTAAAAGTCTTTCGCATCCGACATGTTTAAATCCATGTCGTTTATGAACAATAGCTTGAATAGATGGGTTTCCTCCCGGGCGAAATCAATGTAGGAAAGCGGCAGGAGCAGATAGGGGGTGTCTTTCACGGAATCCGCATAATTAGCTACATATTGCTCGTAGTATCCGTATGCATATTCCAGAAATCCTGCCTTTAATTCGTCCATGTTTTCGTAACAGGTGAAAATCGGACGGGTGGAGCATTGCAGACTGGCTGCAATGCTCCTGGCATTGACTGTCTCAAATCCTGTTTCTCTTGTAATGTCTAAGACAGTACGTAATATCATGTCTTTGCTTATTTTGGCTTTTGGCGGCATGGATGCCCTCCTTTCTTTGTTAGTCCAATATGCAACAATAGTTACACAACATATGTTGTGTAACTATTGTTGCATATTATTTTAGATATGTCAAGAAGCTGAGGTAAATATCTTATTGTTTTAATTGCTTTGTCCACGCAAGGCTTTACCGCATATCTGATTGTCCTGTACCTGTTTCATGAACTGACAATCCTCAGATAAACCCTTGAGGTCAGCATATATACCGCTGTATAAACCACGGCGAACACGGCCAGTGTTCCGGCTGTTGCGGCCGCGAAGAGCCTGACATTGGTCAGGTTCATGGCTGCCAGCAGTTTTGTGATGATGGGAAAAGCGGCCGTAATGTGCATGGCGGCGGCTGCCAATGGCAGGAAAAACATCAGAAGCATCTGGGAATGGATGGACTCCTTGATTTCAGCCCGGGTCAGCCCTACCTTCTGCATGATTCCGAACCGGCTCTTGTCCTCATATCCTTCCGTTACCTGCTTATAATAGATAATCAGTACGGTAGCCATCACAAACAGGGTGCCAAGGAATATTCCCAGGAATAAAAGCCCTGCGTTCAGGGAAAAATAGGAGGCCCTTCCCTCTGCCGCGCTCTCGCCCTGGATTCCTTCCGGAATAACGGATGCCTTGTGCATGATTTCATTATAAATACGGATCTGTGTGTCCTGGTCCGTATCCAGGTCGAAACCGTAGTGGTAGCGGATACTGGACACACGGCCTCCTTCCCCTGCCTGCTGGCCGGCCTCCAGAAGCTGCATTTCTTCATCGTCCGGCACAATCAGATAATAGACCTCGCTTCCAAATGTATCAGCCCCGTCCCACAGTCCATAATCCCCGGCAGGCACTGCCTGGTATGTCCTTCCAAGAACTGTCAGGCTGTCCTCCTCATATGGGCTGTATTGGGTAACCACCATACACTGGCCCTCTGACAGTTTTGCCTGATTGCCGGTCACGCGGCCGTAATCTTCCTGGGTCATCACATACATGGGCTGTATTTTTTCCAGATCCGCAGTTGTATAGGTTGTCTTTATGTCAAAGACGCCCGGCTTTTCCTCCACTGCCAGAAGTGATAAATCGCTGTAGGAGAGATGGTTCTCCTCCCCAAGGCCATTTGCTGACAGCACCTCCTGCACGGCCCCTGCAATCACTGCTTCATCTGCCGGTGAGGCATGTACGGCCTCCAGCAGGATATTGCGGGGATAACGGTTCCTTGTCACATCATCCATTCCCACATAGAGGGCCACTGTGCTGGACAGCATCACCAGCACCGAGGTGGACAGGATACAGATTCCTGCCAATCCGGCCGCATTCTGCTTCATGCGGTATAAAAGCCCGGATACCGATATAAAATGTTCTGTCCTATAATAAAAACCTTTCTTTTTCTTCAGTAACTTCAGCAATGCAATGCTGCCCGCCGTAAACAGGCAGTAGGTGCCAATCATCACAAGGATTGCCGCATAAAAAAACGCGCTGATTGCATAGGCCGGATTAGAGGTGGTAACCGCCAGATAATAACCGCCGCCCAGGGCTGCGGTACCTATGATGGCAATCCACCAGCGGGTTTTCGGTTCCCGTTCCCCCTCCTGACCGCCGCGCAGCAGTTCCACCGGGCTGCTTACATGCACCCTGGCCAGATTGCCTGCCAGTATCAGGAGGAACACGGTTCCGTACAGCAGGACGGACATCAGGGCAGCCTTCCCTGAAAAATAAAGCCCCCACTGCACCGGCGCCTGGGCCAGTCTTAACAGCAGCAGATGGACTGCCTTTGACAGGACAAATCCGCCCGTAATCCCGGCTCCAAGACTGACAGCCCCAATGATGGCGGTCTCAAAAAACAGGATGAAGCCAATATGCTTTTTACCCATGCCAAGGATATTAAAAAGCCCGATTTCCTTCTTCCTGCGTTTCATCAGGAAGCTGTTTGTGTAAAACAGGAACACGGCTGTGAACAGAGCAATGGTATAACATCCAAGCCCCAATATGGTGCGCATGTCCGAACCGCCGTGCATGGCGGCAATTTCCTTGTTATCGGCCAATGTCAGGATTATGTCAAACATCATCACAGAACCAATGCAGGTCAGTATATAAGGCACATAGGTCTGTGCATTCTTTTTGATATTCTGTAAAGCCAGCTTCATATAAAATAAACCATTCGTCACACCATTCATCGTCTGTCACCGCCTGTGGTAATCATGGTAAGCGTATCCGCTATGTTCTGATACAGCTCATCATTGGTCTTCCTGCCCCTGTAAAGCTGGTGGAACACCTCCCCGTCCTTGATGAACAGGATACGGCCCGCATGGCTGGCCGCACGGACGCTGTGGGTCACCATCAGTATGGTCTGTCCCTCCCTGTTAATCTGCCCGAACATCCGCAGCAGACCGTCCGCAGCCCTGGAATCCAGCGCCCCTGTGGGTTCATCTGCCAGAAGGATATGGGGATTGGTAATCAGGGCCCGGGCAGCAGCCGTCCTCTGTTTCTGTCCGCCGGATATCTCATAAGGGAATTTATCCAGCAGTTCCGTCAACCCCAGTTTATCTGCAAGAGGCGCAAGCCTGCACTCCATTTCCAGATAAGGGACCTTGGACAGAACCAGCGGAAGAAGGATATTGTCCCTGACGGAAAATGTATCCAGAAGGTTAAAATCCTGAAATACAAATCCTAGATTATCCCGCCTGAAAGCCGCCAGCCCGCTTTCCTTAACCGTGCTCAGGTCCGTGCCGTCCAACAGGACAGACCCTGATGTGGGCCGGTCCAGGGCAGCCAGTATGTTTAACAACGTGGTCTTTCCTGAACCTGATTCCCCCATGATTGCCACATACTCCCCCTGCTCCACGGTAAACCCCACATCGGACAGGGCCTGCACCCGGTTACCGCCAAAGCGTGTGGTGTATATTTTCTTTAAATGCTGTACTTCCAAAACAGCCATCCTCTATTCCTCCTGTCTCCGTCTTAGCATCCGAGGCTCCGGACATCCGCCGCTGCGGACACCCGCCGCTACGGTCATCCGCCGCCATGGTCATCCGCCGCCATGGTCATCCGCCTCTGCGGGCCTCTGCTATATGATACATGCATTATACAAAACCGGCCGGGAACCTGCCATTGATACGGCTTACATTTTAATATGGAAGCTTACATTTTTGTAAGGAGGCGAAACACAGGCATCACTCGACCTCCAGCCGCTCTTTTGCAAACCAGATCCTCATTATGGTCCCCTTCCCGGGTTCGGATTCCACTGTAATCTCATGGGACAGACGGTTCAGTATGCGTCTGCACAGATAGAGGCCGATTCCCGTGGACCGCTTATCCGCATGCCCATTGTATCCTGTAAACCCTTTCTCAAAAATACGCGGCTGGTCCTCCAGGGCAATCCCGGTTCCTGTATCCCTTATGGCAAGTACCGTATCTGGGCCTGGTTCCAAATAGATGGAAATACCGCCCTGCCCCGTATATTTCACTGCATTGGAAAGAATCTGTTCCACCGCGAACACCAGCCACTTCTCATCCGTCAATACCTTACGGTTTAAAGGTTCATAGGACAGGGACAGCTTTTTCCGTATAAACATACCTGCGTATCTGTGCACTGCCTGCCGTACCATCAGATCCAGGTCATTCCACTGCACAACCAGATCATTATCCCCGTCCACCCTCAGGTACTGAAGCACCATATTCACATACTCCTCAATGCGGAAAAGCTGTTCCGACAGCTCAGGGTCCTGCTCCTGGCCAGGCTTTTGCAGCAGCAGCCTCATGGCTGCGATGGGTGTCTTAATCTGATGGACCCACATGGTATAGTATTCCGTCATCTCTTCCCTGGCAGTCTCGGACAGGCCGCGTATACGCTCCCTGTCCCGTCCAAGGAGCATGAGGAAATGCTGGTATTCCTTTTCTAACAGTGACCCGGATTCAGGAAAATGCTCCAGGTAATATTGGTCCGGATTGCCAAGCAACGCATCCTGCATCCGGAACAGGATACGCATCCTTTTCCTGAATCTCCTGTAATTTAAGACCAGCACCGGGACCGCCAGGCAGAAGCACAAAACCATGCCATAAAAGACCGCCTCTGCCGGAAGACGGTACCCATATAACACGGCTCCGAACACGGCCCCCAAAAGCAAAAAGAGGACCAGCCGTCCCCTGTATTCCATCAGATACTCCATGAAGCCGGGAAGCCGGCGCCCCTTGTCCGTTTCCCGTGCCTTATAAGCCTCCTGCTCCCTATGCATTTCCCGCGCCTTATGAGCTTCCTGCTCCCTATGCATTTCCTGCCCCATCACCATTTTCCTCCTAAATCAGTCAGCAATCAGATAACCGCTGCCTTTTTTGGTCGTTATAAAATCCGTGAGCCCGTTCTCTTCCAGTTTTTTTCTAAGGCGGGTCATATTCACGGTCAGCGTGTTGTCATCCACATAGCTGTCCGATTCCCACAGGCGCAGCATCAGCGTGTCGCGGCTTACTATCCTGCCCTTATTCTCCAGCAGCACCTGAAGGATCCGGTGCTCATTCCGTGTCAGGTCAATCCTGCCATTGCCCGCATTCAGGGTTCCGTCATCCACGTTCAGAACAGCTCCCCTGTGCTCCAGCAGGCGGCTCTGTCCTGCAAAATCATAGGTACGCCTTAGCATGGCCTGTATCTTGGCGGTCAGCACATCCAGGTCAAATGGCTTGGCGATAAAGTCATCCCCGCCCATGTTCACGGCCATTACAATATTCAGGTTATCTGCGGCTGAAGATATGAATATGACCGGGACCCTGGAAACCTGGCGTATCTGGCCGCACCAGTGATAGCCGTTATAGCTGGGCAGGGAAATGTCCATCAGGACCAGCTGGGGGTCAAAGGCAGCAAACTCAGCCAGTATATTCCCAAAGTCACCCGCGCACCGCGCATCCCAGCCCCATGACCGCAGATGCCCTTCCACTGCAGATGCAATCACAGCGTCATCCTCCACAATAAAAATCCTGTACATAAGCACGGCTCCTCCCATTTGCTAAAATATGGCCGAAGAAAAACCGGCGGCCTGTTTCGGACCACCGGTTCTGCTTCCCTTCTATGTATGATCATTGTACCCATGCACAATCATCATACCAAAGCCCTTTCCTGACTGCGAAGCTTTACCACCTCGGACAGGTCTGTCTTTTTATGTTCCTTTTCCCCCTTATCCAGGCAGCTCTTTGCCTGTTCCTTTACCGTCTCACACTTCTGATAAAAATATTTGATAATATCTTTCCTGGTAATGATTCCTATAAAGCACTTCTGATCATCCAGAACCGGTACAAAGTTCTGGTTCAGGGCCTTGCCGATCAAATCCTCCATATCCGCGTCTGCCTTCACCGGACGGTTATCACACCGGCGGCGGATAGCGGTCACAGGTATCCGCTCTGCCCCTTTCAAATCCAGATTGAACTGGTTCTTAATCCCCCATAACAGGTCCCCCTCTGTCAGTGTGCCCACATACCGGCCTGTCCTGCTGACAATTGGTACGGCGGAATACTTATGGTGTTCCATCTTCTCCAAAGCCTGTCTTAACGTATCATCTTCACTTATATACGCCACGTCACTTTTAGGAGTCAGGAAAAATAATATATTCATATTTTCACTCCTTCTTCCTGTATTCTCTTTCCAGTATAATGGGTGCCTCTGAACCGAATATGAACAAATTATTATAAAACTCTGAAATTTCTTAAGAAGCGTCAAATAACCGCTCCCATCAACGGACGTGGAACGGAATAAAAACCGGCTGGTTTCCCTGCCGGTTTCCTGCACACACATTGTCCGCTTTACTGCATGTAATCCAGTGGATCCACTGTCTTATCCTGATGCTTCATCTCAAAGAATACATTGACGCCCTCCACGGAATAATACTTGGTAGGTTCTGACACATAACCAAGGGTCTGTCCCTCTTTCAGGTACTCACCCTGGGCCACGCATACTTCCTTCAGCTGTCCGCAGGTAGCAGTGTATTCATTGCCCAGGTCCATGACAACATAGTTGCCGATTTCCTCATTGCTTCCCACTTCCAGAATCCTTGCATTGGCTGGTGCCGCCACCGGCGTGCTTACATCAGACTGGATGACAATTCCAGGGTTGCATTTGTACTGGTCAAGGGTGGGGAAATAAATGGTCTGGTCCATGCTGTAATCCAGAAGCACATTGCCCCTTACCGGCCACTGCATCTTGCTGGCGTCTGAAAAGTTAAGCACCAGCGCATCTGCCGCATCTTTGCCGGCGCCTGCTTCTGCTGCCAGGTCATTGCCCTGGTTCTCGTTCTTTGCCACAGCTGCCTGGGTGGGAGCCGGGGTAACCTTCTGTGAATCCTTGACTGCATCGGATGCGCCTGCCACCTGAGCGGTTTCCGGCGTGGTCTCCTGGGCAATCATTTCTGGCTGGGGCATTTCAAGGTATGGATTTGTCTCAGTACCTTTTCCTCTTTGTACGGTAATGACACCTGCTGCGGCTACAATAGTCAGCAGGCCTAACACTAGCATGACAAGAAATAACTTATCCTTGAGCATCTGGTTTACTTTCTCTTTCACGTTTATCACCTCGGTACTATTCTTACCAAACCAGGGCGACTTATTCAGAAATGTAAGTAATATTTTTATAAAAATAACTCAGGATATCTTCTGCCTTCCAGCCTGCCTCTGCCTTCTCGTTGGCGGACTCCTGGCTCATGCCGTAGCCGTGTCCGATTCCCTTTGACACTGCCCGGATCTGGTCCTCATAGCTTTCCATTGTAAAACAGGCGGACTGGAGTCCCAGGGCATACTGCACCTCCTCGCCGGAAAAGCCGGCATTTCCAATCTGTATCTGGTCCACATAACCCGCCGTGTCCCTGGACACAATCTGTATGGTATCCGGTATCTGTGACACGTCCACTGTGCGGGCCCCTGTTTCACCTTCCGGGATCCCATTGATACGGGACACAAAGTCATCCTTGGAAAATGTGGCAATCTGCATATATCCTTCGGCTTCCACATCTCCCGGACAATCCACGTTTTCCAGATAAGGATGGGTAAAGTCACCCTTCCTTGTCATGCCGGCCGTGGCCCGGCAGAACATGGGGTCAATGCACCGGTTCTCATAGGTCATCACAATGCCGGAAGTGGCCTTTACCGCGTCCTCCAGCTTCCTGTAATACTCAGGAAAACGGCTGGAGCCCCACAGGCTTTTTAACTGGTCCGCCTCCACATAGTCCATGTCCAGGGCTGACTCCGCTATCTCATCCCCTTCCCCGGACGCCTCCATCTGACGGCAGATATAGGTGCGCGCAATGATTGCCTGGGCCTTTAATGCCTCCGGCTCATAGTCAACCGGCATCTGCCTGGCAATGACCCCCGGAAGATACTCCTCTATATCCATATAATAAGAACCGCTGCTCCGGTCCAGCAGGATCCTGCGTCTGCCGGATACTTCCTTTTGCTGTTCATAGTGCAGTTCCTCCCCCCGTATGGTGCCTGTCCATGCAAGGGTGCCCACATAGGGCACCATAAGCCCGGTCAGGGCTGCCCATAGGATGCGTTTATTCATGCCTTATCTCCCTCCTCTCCCTATGCGTGTACTTTCGTATCCCCGGCACCCATCTTAGCGGCTGGTTGTCCGCCAGGGTGTGTTTGAAACTTGCTTTCCGTCAGCCGTGCGTCCGGAAAATCCCTCTGTCATCAATATATGTCCGGGCCGGACGCCCTATGTGCCGCCTTTTGGCGCACAAAAAAATATCGCCGCACCGGGCCGGGCCCATGGGCGATATTTAGGGTATTATATGGTTTCCTGCGCATTGCGCAGCCAGGTCACTTTAAACCGTAAATCCTGGTATATTTTTCCTTCAGATACCGCACATAATATTCCGGGTTAAAGTCCTCCCCGGTCACATCCTTTAATATCTGGCGGCTGGTCTTTAATTTTCCATACTGGTGGATGTTTTCCTTCAGGTACTCACGGATGGCGTCAATGCCGCCGTCGGCCAGAAGTCCCTCGAAGTCCATGGTCTTCTTCATATGATAATACAGCTGTGCCCCGAAGGCGCTGCCCAGGGCATAGGACGGGAAATACCCAAAGGACCCCTGGGACCAGTGGATGTCCTGGAGCACGCCCTCTGCCGGGTTCTCAGGGCGTATGCCCAGATATTCCTCATATTTATCCGCCCATATATCGGGCAGCTTCTTCACATCCAGGTCCTCTTCAATGAGCATTTTCTCAATCTCATAACGGATCAGCACGTGAAGGCTGTAGCTCAGTTCATCTGCCTCGGTGCGGATCAGGCCCGGGGTTACTTTGTTGATGGCCTCCACGAACCGGTCCAGGTCCACCTGCCCCAGCTGCCCGGGGAACATCTCCTGCACCTTTTTATAGATGGGCACCCAGAACGCACGGTTGCGGCCAATGATGTTCTCAAAGAACCGGGACTGTGACTCATGCATTCCCATGCTGGCCCCCTGTCCGGCCGGGGTAAGGGTCAGGTCATCCCGGATTCCCAACTCGTAGATGCCGTGTCCGGCTTCATGGATGACGGAAAACAGGGAACTGTCCACGCTGTCCGTGTAGTGTGTGGTGATGCGCACATCCTTATTGTGCAGGTTGGTGGTAAAAGGATGGGCGCTGACAGCCATGACACCGCAGTCAAAATCAAAGCCCACATACCCTGCCAGGAAACGGGCCAGCTCCTCCTGCTTTTCCTCCGGGTAATCCCCTTTCAGGAAACCATCCTCAATCTTCTTTCCTTCCTCCATTACCTTTTTGAGGAACGGAACCAGTTCCTTTTTCAGGAGTCCGAAGAATTCATCCAGGTTCTCCATGGAGAAGCCCTTCTCATAATCATCCAGCATGATGTCGTAGGTCTTTTTCCCGTCCTTTGCCCGGTAGCCTGCAAACTTTTTCTGGAACCCGATTACCTTTTCAAGGGTTGGGGCAAATGCCTCAAAGTCCTGGTCTTTCTTGGCCCTGGCCCACACGCTGGTGGCCCTGGCCGTCAGACGGGCAAATTCCTGGTACTCCTCCTGGGGGATGCAGATGGTCTGCTCCAGTTCCTCTGACAGCTCCCGCACGTTGGCGGCCTCTGCCTCTGTCAGACCGCCCTGCTCCCGGCATTCCTTTAAAAGCTTCTTCATGCCATCGCAGGTCACTGCCTCAAAATACTCCCCTGACAATACGCCGATGACCTGGCTTGTCAGTTCCCCTGCCTCCTTTGGTGCAAGTGTCTCATTGTCCCACTCAAATAAGGTCATGGCTGTCTTGATGGCCATGGCTTTGTCCATGTATGTTTTTAATTCTTGGTATGGCTTTGACATCTTCTCTCCTTCCTGTCCGACTGTCCATGATACCGGAACAGTGATGGGACTGGAAACGTGGCTGAAACGCGCTCCCATAAATATGATACCCTGTGATTATACATCAATATACATGGGTTCCGCAAATTTAATCTGTAAAAAAATGCCTTCACGTTTTTTACTTTTTTTCGTATCAACGCATTAAAGTGCTTGCACCATTGCCTTTCATATAGTACTATATATTCTATAGAATATAAAATAAACCGGAGACCCATCCATGATAGAAGATTTAAAAGCAATCGGCAAGACCCCGCTCAGTGAAAAAGTATACAGCACCCTGGTGGAATCCATTGTTAAAGGCACCCTTCCCCCCGGGACCAAACTCCAGGAACAGCACGTGGCCAAACAGCTGGCTGTCAGCGCCACACCGGTGCGGGAAGCATTCCGGCGCATGGAACGGGACGGTTTCATTGAAAGCGTTCCTTACTGCGGCGTTGTGGTAAAGGAACTGGATTATGAGGAAATCATGGACGCCTATGCATGCCGGGCCAACCTGGAGCTGATGGCTGTCCGGGAAGCCATACATAAAATCACGGACCAGCAGCTGGATCTTCTGGTCCATCTTTCCCACAGCGCTGCCAGCGAAGATGACTTTATGAAGACTTCGGAAAACAGCAGCCGTTTCCACCAGACCATCTACCAGGCAGCGGACAATAAGGTCCTGATCCGCCTGATGGATTCCCTCAGCACCGTCATCCTCCGGGACATGAAGTACTCGGCCATGGACCCCAAACGCGAGCAGGAGATACTATCCGAACACCAGCGCATTGTCCAGGCCTTCCTGGACTGTGATGAGGATAAGGCGGTCAGGGCCATGTCCGTCCATCTGGACAACGGGCTTGCCTATATGAAAAAGAGAAGGTAATCCTTCTTTTTTTATCCTGTAATATTCTATAGAATATTTAATATTGAATATCCATCCTGAAATCCATATCAGGAAGGCACATATATAATATCATTGGAATGGAGGTAACAGAATGAAGAAAATACTGATGGCCCGCGGGGCCGACAAGGTGGTATCCACCTGTGTCAAAGTAAAACCGGGCGAGAAGGTGCTGATCATCACGGAAGCATCCCGCCTGTCCATTGCAGAGGCCATTGCCGCAGCCGTATACCGGGTCCAGGCAGAGCCCATCCTGCAGGTCATGGTCCCCCGTGACACGGACGGCCAGGAGCCGCCGGCTCCGGTTGCAGCTGCCATGAAGGCCAGCGATGCGTTCATATCCGTGGTGGGCAGGTCCATCACCCACACCCACGCCGTTAAGGACGCCATTGCAGGCGGTTCCCGGGGCGTGGTGCTGACCCAGTTCACAGAGGACATGATGATACACGGCGGAATCGAGGCTGACTTCGAGGCAGCCAGGACAGAGTGCAAAGCCGTGGCAGCCGCACTGGCCGGCTCGGAAAAGATCCATCTCACCACTGCCATGGGCACCGACCTGTACTACAGCGCGGCGGGCAGACGCGGCAACGCCCTTTACTGCATGGTGGAAAAAGGGGAATTCTCAACCATACCCACGGTAGAGGCCAATGTCTCGCCTCTGGAAGGCACTGCCAACGGGGTCATTGTGGCGGACGGCAGCATTCCTTACATAGGAATCGGCGTCCTGGACGAACCGGTGCGCTGTGTGGTTGAAAACGGAATGATCACCTCCATCGAAGGCGGCCGCCAGGCCAGGATGTTAAAGGAGGACCTGGACAGCAAACAGGACCCCAATGTCTATAATGTGGCGGAGATGGGCCTTGGGTTGAATCCAAACTGCCGCTTCATGGGCTTCATGCTGGAAGATGAAGGTGTTTACGGCACTGCCCACATCGGCATCGGGACCAGCATCACCCTGGGCGGCACGGTCAAGGCAGCCTGCCACTATGACCTGATCATGAAGGATGCAACCGTAACAGCTGACGGAAAAATGATTTTAAAAGACGGAAAAGTCGTACTGTAGGAGGAGGATGTGGAATATGACAAAAGAAAAAGCAAAGGAAAAAGCAAGGAATAAGTCCCTGTTCAACCGGTTCCTGGACGTGGTGGAACGGGCGGGCAATAAGCTGCCCCACCCAATCGTGCTCTTCGGCCTCTTCGCACTGGGCGTGGTGGTCATCTCCGGGCTGCTTCACGCCATGGGCGTTTCCGCAGAAGGCGAGTTGATCAACAGCAAAACCGGTGAAGTGGAGCACACCATCGTTACCATCAAAAGCCTGTTCAATACCAACGGCATTGTCTACATGATGACCAATGCAGTGAAGAACTTCACCGGCTTCGCGCCCTTGGGCACCGTGCTGGTGGCCATGCTGGGCGTAGGCGTGGCGGAACAGAGCGGCTGGATATCCTCCCTGCTGCGCAAAACCGTGGAAATCACACCGGCCGCCCTGATCACACCTGTGGTGGTCTTCCTGGGCTGTATGTCCAATGTGGCGGGAGACGCGGGTTATGTGGTGCTGATTCCCATCGGCGCCCTGATGTTCATGGCTTATGGCCGCCACCCCATGGCCGGCCTGGCGGCAGCCTTTGCAGGTGTTTCCGGCGGGTTCTCGGCCAACCTGCTGGTGGGCACCCTGGATCCCCTGCTTTCCGGGATTACCAATGAGGCCATCCGCATCGTGGATGCCAATTATACGGTGCAGCCCACCGGCAACTGGTTCTTTATGTGCGCCTCCACCTTTGTCATCACCATACTGGGCACCATCATAACAGACAAGATCGTGGAACCGCGTCTGGGGAAATTTCATGGCGGGACAGACACTGCCGGCTTTACCTCCAGTTCCATGTCACAGGAAGAAAGCAAAGCCCTTAAGACAGCCAATATAGTCCTGGTAATCATGGTCATTGGAATGATTGCACTGCTGATTCCCCAGTCCTCCTTCCTCCGCAACCCTGAAACAGGAAGCCTGGTGGACGGCTCTCCCTTCATGGACAGCATCATCATCCTGATTGCACTTTACTTTTTCGTGCCCGCTGTTGTTTACGGAAAAAAGGCGGGGACCTTTAAGGACCACCGGGACGTATGCGGCTCCATGAGCAAAAGCATGGCTTCCATGAGCACCTATATCTCGCTGGTATTTGTATCCTCCCAGTTCATCAATTACTTTAAATACACCAACATCGGCACCATCATCGCATTAAAGGGCGCAAACTTCTTTGGGGCCTCCGGCATCGGACCCATACCATTAATCATCCTGTTTGTCATCTTCTCCGCATTCGCCAACCTGTTCATGGGTTCTGCCTCCGCGAAGTGGACCATACTGGCGCCTGTGTTCATACCCATGTTCATGCTCCTTGGCTTCTCACCGGAGCTGACCCAGGTGGCTTACCGCATCGGTGATTCATGTACCAATGTCATCACCCCTCTTATGTCCCAGTTTGCCACCATCATCATCTTCGCAAAACGGTACGATGACAATGCCGGCATCGGCACCCTGGTGGCGACCATGCTTCCGTACAGCCTGATCTTCCTCATTGGGTGGACCGTCCTCCTGGCACTGTGGATGGTTCTTGGCCTACCGCTGGGCCCCGGCGTTTCGCTGATGCTGTAGGAAAGAGGGGCGTACATGGTTAACCGGAAACGATTATTGGAAACATTTATGGAATACGTCAGGATTGACAGTGAATCAGGAGATGAAAGGGAAATGTGCCTGAAGGTGGAAAAGGACCTGAAGGACCTGGGCGCGGACGTGATACGGCAGGGACATGGGCAGGACACCCATTCCAATGGGTGGAACCTGCTTTGCACCCTGAAAGGCAGTCCCGGCCTGTCTCCCCTGATCCTCTCAGCGCACCTGGATACTGTTTCCCCCGGAAAGGGCATCGAACCTTTGCTGGGACAGGACGGCGTCCTGCGCAGCAAAGGCCCCACCATCCTGGGCGGGGATGATAAATGCGGGGCAGCGGCCATGGTGGAACTGGCCAGGTCCTTAAAGGACCACCCGGTTCCCCACCGGACCGTCCAGCTCATCTTCACGGTAGGGGAAGAAAGCGGGCAGTACGGGGCAAAAGCCCTGGAAAAAGACCGGCGACTCCTGGCAGCGGACAATGCCCTGGTACTGGACTCCAGCGGTCCCCCAGGGCGCATGGTCATATCTGCACCCGGCCACGCCGTAATCCGTGCCGTGATTACCGGTAAGGCATCCCATGCAGGGAACCGCCCCCGGGAAGGGATCAGCGCAATCACCACGGCCGCACGGGCCGTGGCCGCCATGAAACTGGGGCAGGTGGATGATGAGACCACTGCCAATATCGGCACCCTAAGCGCCGTGGGCGCCACCAATGTGGTGAATCCCCGCATGGAGTTCATTGCCGAGGCCAGAAGCCGGAACAAGGAAAAACTCAGGGCCCAGACCGGCCATATGACGGACTGCCTGAAGGCTGCCTGCCATGAATCCGGCGCAGCGCTGGATTATGGGATTGAACAGTTATATGAGGGGTTTGATATCCCGGAGGACCACCCCTTCCTCTTGGAACTGTCCGGAATCTTCCGCTCCATGGGCATCTCCCCCTTCACCGCTGCCTCCGGCGGGGGCAGCGACGCAAACGCGCTGAACGCCATGGGAATCATGGCCGTGAACCTGGGCGTGGGGATGACCAGGGGACATTCAACAGAGGAGGAACTGGCAGAGACGGATCTGTATGATACGGCGCAGTTTCTATGGGAGGCCACCACATTCCCCGGACACGCCCCTGCCCCGGACTGAGCCGCATTTTCCAGACACCCCTGCCCCCGGATCGGGCCGCATTTCCCAGACAGACGCATCACCAGGCTGGGCCGCATTTTCCAGACACCCCTGCCCCCGGACCGGGCCGCATTTTCCAGACAGACGCATCACCGGGCCGGGCCGCATCTCCACATACACATCCCCGGACCGCCAGACCAACCATCACGCGGCGCTGTAAGCCGCAATCCCGATAAAGAACACCACGGTCATCAGCGTGCCCACGGAGAGGGTGGTGGATATATAGGCCCCATCCTCCCCTGTGTCCGCAAACAGCGGTATGATAAAGGGCGCCGGCAGGGCGTATATCAGCAGCATTGCCATGAAAAGTTCCTTATCAAAAGGTGTTGCCGCAAATATGACGGCGCTGCCCGCTGCCAGCACTGCCGCCAGTACCGCCAGGCGCAGCAAGACCGTCTTCACCACCGGGGCCATCAGTTCCCGCCGCAGTTCCAGTTCATATCCCACCACAATCAGGATTACCCCTGCGGTGGGCGCCGTGATGAAGTTTATGAGGCTTGTCACAATCCCTCCTATCTGCGAACCCAGGACGGCGCTCCCGGCCCCGGATACCCCCAGTATGATACCGGCCGCCATGCCCAGGCACGCCTTATTGGACACAAGGCCCGCAAGCACGTCCCGCGCCCCTGTCTTCTGCCCGTCCGTAATCTTCAGGGCCGACAGGTACACCGTATACGCAAACATGGTCTGGCCGATATCAACCGTTGCAAACACGGAGGTTGCGCCGCTGCCCCCAATCAGGGCAAAGAGCGCATATCCCAGCATCCCTCCCTCTGCCGAGCTGAGCAGGAAGGGCATGAAACGGTCATATGGCTTCACAAAACGCCTGGTCAGGAAACCAAATCCCAGGGCAATGCCAAATCCCACATAGACCACTGCAAACACAAGCAGTACCCGCATGCTGTACGAGGCTGTCAGGAATGCGTTGAACAGCACTGCCGGCAGGGTGATATTCCCAATCAGCCCTTTCAGTCCGGCCAGCCCCTTATGGTCAATATACTGTTTCTTCATGCACAGGCATCCCAGTCCGATCATGGCAATCACAGGCGCCACCATCTGGGTTATTTTTAAAGCCAGTTCCATTATCCATCCCCCATTTCCCTTAAAATCCTGAAACAAAAGGCAGGCCAACAACGCAGCCTGCCTTTTTACAGCTCATCTGAATCCTCTCATGTCTTAGGGCATGTTTGAAGCGCGCCCCAGCAAACCTTTAGTGGATTGCATCCTCAAAGAATTCATATGCTTCCCTATCCGTAAACCCTTCATGCACAATCTTGCCGATGGCTGCCGCCATCTCCAGGGAATGGGGGCTCTGGAAGATGTTCCTTCCCATATCCACGCCATGGGCCCCTCCTTTGATGGCATTGTAAGCCAGGGTCAGGGCATCCTTCTCCGGAAGCTTCTTGCCGCCTGCCACTACAATGGGTACCGGGCACGCAGCCACTACCTCTTCAAAGTTCTCACAGTAATAGGTCTTGATGATATTGGCGCCCATCTCCGCAACAATACGGGTGGCCAGCTTAAAGAACCGGTCCGTGCGCTCCATCTGCTTGCCCACAGCCACAACACCCATGGTTGGGATGCTGTATTTCATACCCAGGTTGATTGCCTTCGAAAGGTTCTCAATGCTGGACAGCTGCCCGTCCGCGCCGATAAAGGTCTGGATGGCCATGCAGTCTGCATTCATACGGATTGCGTCTTCAATGTCAACTGCCAGGATCTCATGGGATAAATCATCGTTGAGCATGGAGGAACCGGAAGTGGAACGCAGGGCAATGCCCTTGCCGCAGTCCGGTGACACGCAGGAACGCAGCGCTCCCCTGGTGCCCATCAGCACATCCACATAAGGAACCAGCTTGGGAATCACCAGGTCCAGGCGCTCCAGGCCCGCGGTGGATCCCATAAAGTATCCATGGTCAAATGCAAACATGACTGTATTGCCGCTTTTGGGGCTGAAAATGTTGGACAGATGTTTCTTCATGCCCCAGTCCAGATGGTTGGCCCCCTTTACATAGAATCCTTCATTATTGGCAAAAGGAACGTCCACATGATAATCCTTTGCAACCTTTACGCCTTCCAAATCAGCCATAATCAAAAATCTCCTTCCAAGTCTTTTCTTACAGTTTAATCAATTTTGTCCTTTTTTTCAACTTAGAAGTTATAATCGTTCATGTTGTCTGCATTGAATACGGTACGTTCCGGCAGCAGCACAACGCCGTTGTTCACTTCTGCTGTGGATGCGCCTTCAACCAGGCAGTCATTTGGCATAACTTCTACTTCGCCGATGCTGGGGATATCAATCTTGTCGCCTACATGTACTTCGTTGCCTGCCGCAAGGTAAGCTGCAAGGTAGCATCCCATTGCGCCCTGTACGCCGCAGTCCCAAAGGCCCCACTGCTCAATAACGCCTGCAGCGCAGTAATCCTTGATGGACATTGGGGAAGCAAAACCGGTAATTGTAACGTCATCCTTTGTAAGTCCCTTGTTCTGGGCAGCTTTACACTGTCCCGGAAGCGCGGTGGAGTCGTTACAGATGATCAGGTCAATGTCAGAGTGGGCTTCCAGGATGGATGCACCGATGGAAACAGCCTTCTCTGCATCCTGCTCTGAGTAATAGTTATCAGGAGCAACATTTTCCCAGTTGGGGAAGTTTTCCTTGATGTAAGCTTCGCCTGCAACCTGCCAGGAGTTCTGGTCAGCAACCGTTGCCTGTGAATAATGCCAGCAGTATTTGATTGTATCAGCCTTAACGTCCTTGCCGCGGTTGGTCAGGGAATCAGCGCCCATGTCAACCAGCATCTTGCCTAACAGGTCCGGTGTTCCCTGGCTTACCATCAGGGTACGGGCGGTATCGGAAACGTCTGAATCCCATGTAACAACGGTAACGCCTGCATCCTTTGCCTCTGTCAGCGCTGAATCCAGTCCGGTGGCATCCACGGAAGATACGCAGATTGCATCCACACCGCTGGCTACTGCGTTGTTGATTACGTTAACCTGGTCAGCAACCGCTGCATTGGCGCTGCCCTGGTAATCAACGGTAAAGCCCCACTCCTTGGAATATTCCTGGGCGCCGTTATTAGCGGACTCGAAGAATGCGTTGCCTGTCAGCTTGGGAATGAATGCAACGGTCAGGCCGGATACGTCTGCGCCTGCTGCCGGGGCCTCAGTTGCAGCCTCTTCCTTTTTCTCTTCTGCCTTTGTCTCTGCTGCCTCTGCCTTTGTCTCAGCCGCTGTTGTGGGCGCTGCCGTGGTAGGGGTGCTTCCGCCGCCGCAGCCTGCCAGTGAAACGGTCATTGCTCCTGCGAGAACCACTGATAACAATTTTTTCTTCATAATCTTGTTCCTCCTTAATAAATTATTATTGTTTTTTAATATGTTCGTATTTACAGGGAAATCCTGTTCCCATAATACCTTGCTTTATTTTTTCTTTTTATGGACCAATGCGATGACCTTCTGGTTATTTACCAGGGAACGTCCGATTACAACCACCAGCAGAATCAGCCCCACCGGAATATCCAGATACTGCTGGCTCACCTTAAAGCAGAGGGGAAGCCCGAACCTTAAGACGCCGATTACCACTGCTGCCAGGGCTGTTCCAAGGACGCTTCCCTTGCCGCCCGTGCTCAGGGTGCCTCCAAGCACCACTGCCGTGATGATGGGCATGGTCAGTGTTGCGCCGATATCGCTCTTGGCCGTTCCCAGATAGGAGGTCAGGACAATGCCTGCAACCGCAGCGCTCATGGCGGACAGCACATAAGTGCTGAGGATGACCAGCCTACTGTTAATGCCTGAATACTCTGCCGCGTTCTGGTTCACGCCGATAAGGAAAATCTGCCGTCCGTACTTGGTCTTATGCAGCAGTATGTAGGCAATGACGGCCAGGGCCAGGAAGATAAGCACCTGGTTGGGTATGACGCCGAACAGCTTAAACTTGGTAATCCTGATAAAGCTGTCAGGGAACCCGTTAATGCCTTTGTAGCTTTCCGTGGCCGACAGGTTGGATACCAGCAGAGCAAGGCCGGAGAACAGGAAGCTGCCTCCCAGCGTCACCACCATGGGCTGGACCCCGCAGTAAGCCACGAAATATCCGGAAAGGGCGCCGCACAGCGCTGCCACCACAATCCCCAGGCAGGCCGCTGCCCAGATGTTAAGTCCCCAGTCCTGCCATGACACGCCCAGGACAATGGAGGTCAGGCCCACAATGGATCCGGCCTGTATATCGATTCCTCCTGTTATCATTACGAAGGTGACGAACAGGGAAATGATACAGATGGAAATCATATCGTTGATGCTTCCGAATAATACGCGGGGCATCAGGAACTTGCTGTTAGCTGTTGCAAATATGATAAACTCAAGGACCAGGATACAGAGCAGGACGGTCTCCCAGCTTTTTAATGCCTTTTTCATGACTGAACCCCTCCTTTTTTATCCGCATCCGCCGCTGTCCTTGCTGACAGTATATGATGCCGGTTCTTCAGGATGGCCCTGTTCTGCGTTACGGTGTTGATGACCACGATGGTAATCAGCAGGATGCCTGTAATGGTATTGTCGTAATCAGAGGAGAAGCCCAGGAATACCAGGATCCTGCTGATGCTGGACATGATGATGGCGCCGATGGACGCGCCGATCAGGCTTCCCTGCCCTCCTGTCAGGGCAATTCCTCCCAGGACACAGGCCGCGATTGCCTTCATCTCGTAGCTGTTGCCCGCGGTGGGGGTGATGAAACCGATACGGGAGGTATAAATCATACCGGCCGCGGCAGCGAATATACCGCTCAGTATGTACGCCATGATCTTGGTCTGGGACGCAGGTATGCCTACAAGGGTTGCGCCTGCGGCGTTGTCACCCACGGCAATGAAGTATTTGCCCTTCTTGGTCTGTGTCAGTATGAGATGGCCCGCAATCACAACCAGGATTGTCACCGCGTAAAAGGCAGTGAGCTGCCCGGCTATCAGGGTATTGGACATCCTTGTATACTCAGCCGGAAGGTTCTCCACCCACGCCCCCTTTGTATACACATAAATCAGTCCGCGCACAACGCCGTTCACGCCAAGCGTAAATATAAGGGATGGAATCTGAAGCACGGAAACCCCAAGTCCATTGACGAATCCAATCACGGCCCCAATGGCCAGGGCTGCCAGTATGGCTGCCATCCAGTTGGTTCCGTCCCGGAGCAGGGTGGCACCCACCGCCGCGGACATGCCCAGGGTGGCGCCCACCGATACGTCAATCTCACCCGTCAGGATGACGAAAGCGCTGCCCACTGCCAGTAATGTAAACACCACGCTGTCGTTAAAGCAGTTCAGGATGGATGTCGGCTGCCAGAAATCCGGGTTTACACATCCCACAATGAATATCAATGCCGCCAGAAATAAAAAGCTGCTCATTTCATGGGATTTGATTATCTTTTTCATTTGATTCATGTCTCTCCACCTGCTTTCATTCTTCTGCCACACCAAAGGATGCCGCCATCAGGCTGGCCTGGCTGATTTCCGATTTGGACAGTTCTCCCTTGATACGCCCGGAAAATACCACCACTGCCCGGTCGGAAAGCTCCACAATCTCTTCCATATCAGAAGATATCAGCATGATTGCAACGCCCTGGGCCTTCAGTTTATGGATAATGGAATACACATCGCCTCTGGCCGCAGCGTCAATGCCGCGGGTGGGCTCATCCAGGATGACCAGCTTGGGATTGGTGGAAAGGGACCTTCCGATTACGATTTTCTGCTGGTTTCCTCCGGAAAGGCTTCCGGCTGTCTGGTCCTGGCCCGTGACCTTGATGCGGAAATCATCGATGTAGCGCTGGGCAACTTCTTTTTCCGCTTTCCTGTCCAGGAAAAACCCGCCCATCTTCTTATCCCTTAATAAGGAAGAGGTTGTGTTGGCAGCCACGTCGCTGATGCCGAACAATCCGTTCAGCCGCCTGTCCTCAGGCACGTAATTGATGCCTGCCTTCAGCACCTCTGCCGTGGAAAGACCGGTTACATCCTTTCCGTCCAGGATTGCCTTTCCCTTCAGCACCTTATCCCTTCCGAATATGGTGGTGGCCAGCTCGGTCCGTCCTGCCCCCACCACTCCGGCCACTCCCAGCACCTCGCCGGGGTACACCTTCAGGTTCACGTCCTCAAACCCATATCCGGAATAATGCTTCAGTTCGAACACCGGTTCCAGCCCTTCATAGTTCAGGGCCCCGGCCGTGTCCCGGCCGTCTTTTAACTCAGATTCATCCATGTTGGGAGGCAGGAGGCCCTTAACCAGCATCTCCCTGGTAAAATCAGCAACACGACCTTTTAATGTGATGATACCGTCCCTCATGATTGCCACATGGGTGGCTATCTGGAATACCTCTGCCAGACGGTGGGTTATGTAAATGATGCCAATGCCCTTCTGCTTTAAATCCTCCACTATCTTAAAAAGGCTTTCCACTTCGTCAAATGTCAGGGCGCTGGTAGGTTCATCCAGTATCAGGACCCTGGCATTCCTCAAAAGCCCTCTCAGAAGTTCAACCAGCTGCTGCTCTGCAATGGAAAGGCTCATGGCTTTCCTGGTCAGGTCCAGGTGCCAGCCGATGTCGTCCATAATCTGAATCAGCCTTTTTCTCAGGGCACCTGTATTTTCCTTAAAGCCGATCAGCACATTCTCCTCAACCGTCATGTTGGGAAACAGCATGGGTTCCTGGGGCACCATGTAAACCCCCTTTGCAAGTATAGCCGAAGGCTTGAAGGAACTTATCTTATCCCCTGCAATCACAAGCTCCCCTTCATCGGGCTGGTAGATACCCATGATGATCTTCATCAGGGTGCTCTTTCCGGCACCGTTCCCGCCTATCAAAGCCAGCACCTCGCCCTTGCCGACATCCAGGTCAATTCCTTTTAATACTGCGTTTAAGCCAAATGTCTTAAAGACGCCGCGGGCAGAAAGCAGCATGTCTTTCGGATCACATGTTCCTGCTTGACTCATGTTTACCCTCCTTAGCGCATCTGTTTTTATTGTTTTTCATAATCTTGATATTTTTGTTTGCTCACAAAACATTTGTAACACTTGTAAGTATACGGGAATGACATAAGTTTGTCAAGTGGTTTTCAGCATTTTAACATGTTTTACATGTCTGGCCCCTGTTTATTTTTAGTTGTTTATACGGTTCATTTTTCTTTTTTTCTCTGTTTTTTATCGAATTAGTGCACATCAATTCCGGTTTATCCCCCTATTTCATATGTATTTCCCCCAATTTTGCATATTGACATTAATGTTGCCCTTTGATATACTAATGTCAAAGTTAAACATTTTATTCGAATCAAAACATTTGTTTCATACAATTTCTAATGTTTGATTCCAAATGTTTTGCTTCCTAATATAACTCAGGATACAGGAGGTGTGTACGGCCGGTATGGATTATGAAGATTCCTTAATCGTTAAAACAGCCTGGTACTATTATATAGAAAACATGACCCAGCAGAAGATTTCCGAGAAGCTTGGGATATCCCGTATGAAGGTCATTAAATTGCTGGAAAAGGCCAGACAGACAGGGGTGATCCAGTTTAAGATCTCTCCGGAGCGGAGCCAGCAGCTGATGCTTGAGCAGAAGCTTACCACCCAGTGGAACTTAAAGGATGTCTTCGTGGTCCCCACCCCGCCAAACGGCTCCAATCTCAATGAGACCATTGCCCAGGCAGCCGCCATGTACATCGGAGACAGGCTGACGGAGAACATGTTCATCAATATGGGATACGGGGATACCCCCAGCAGGGTGCTGAACCATCTGGCCACCATTGCCGAATCCCCGATCTCCGTGGTGTCCCTCACAGGCGGGGTCAGCTATTACCTGCCCAACATCCGTTCCAACATCTTCAATGCCAAGCTTTACCTTTACCCGGCCCCACTTCTTGTGTCCTCTAAGGAGATGTGCAAAGCCATGCGTGACGAGCCGCCCATCCAGGAGATTGCAAGGATGGTCCGCCTGGCAACCATGACCGTTGTGGGAATCGGGGCCATGAACGAGGATGCAACGATCATCTCCAACGGTATTCTAAATCCCAATGATTTCCTGTACCTTTCCATGCAGGGAGCGGTGGGCGATATCCTGACCCACTTTTTTGACAGGGATGGCAGCCCCATCCACAGCGACATCGAGGAACGGCTGTTCAGCACCTCGCTAAATACTTTGAAGAGCCTGAACAATGTAATCGGCATATCCGGCGGCCCCCAGAAGGTGGAGGCCATACGGGCCGCCCTCAGGGGCAGTTATCTGGATGTGCTGATTACGGATGAGGATACCGCGCTGCAGCTGATTGACGCGGATTGATGTAAGCGGAATATAAAAGAATTGAAAAGGAGGAGCTACATATGTCAAAGAAATACTTTCTTGCTGTTGACGCCGGCACCGGCAGCGTCCGGGCAGTCCTGTTCGACCTGGAGGGCAGCCAGATCGCATGTGTGCAACAGGAATGGGAGCATAAGGAAGACCCCAGGTATCCGGGCAGCATGGATTTTGACTGGACATACAACTGGGAACTGACCTGCGGATGCATCAGGGGGGTTCTTAAGGAATCCGGCATTGCACCGGAAGAGATAGCGGCCATTTCCACCACCTGCATGAGGGAGGGAATCGTACTTTACGACAGGGAAGGAAATGAAATCTGGGCCTGCGCCAACGTGGATGCCAGAAGCAACGATGAAGTGGGCCGCCTGCGTGAGGCCTATCCGGGACAGGAAAAGGAACTGTATCTGGAGTCCGGACAGACCTATGCCCTGGACGCCCTTCCCCGCCTTTTATGGGTCAGGGACAAGATGCCCCAGGTCTACGAAAAGCTGGCCTATGTGGGCATGTTTAATGACTGGCTCATCTATAAGATGACCGGGGTCCTGGCCGTGGAACCCAGCAACGGCTCCACCACCGGCCTGTTCAGCCTTAAAAAGAGGGACTGGGATCCTACCATTGCCCAGCGCTGCGGGCTGCGCACCGATATTTTCCCCGAGGTACGTGAATGCGGCTCCACCGCAGGGACCGTAACCGCCCAGTGTGAGGCGCAGACCGGGCTGGCCCAGGGCACGCCTGTGATTGTGGGCGGCGGCGACGCGCAGCTGGGCTGCATCGGCGTAGGGGTGGTGAAACCGAACCAGGCAGCTGTCTTTGGCGGCAGCTTCTGGCAGTATGAGTACAATACAGGGGACGGACACACAGACCAGGACTGCCGTGTCCGCGTCAACTGCCATGCAGTGCCAGGCGTATGGCAGTATGAGGCCCTTGCATTTAAGCCCGGCCTTGTGATGCGCTGGTTCCGGGACGGCTTCTGCCAGGCAGAGAAGGAGCTTGCCAGACTGGAGGGCACTGACCCTTATGACGTGATGAACCGGTATGCCAAGGATATACCGGCCGGATGTTACGGCATGATGTGCGCATTTTCCGATGTCATGAACTTCATCAGCTGGAAGCACGCCTCACCCACCTTTACCAATTTTGAACTGGATCCGGCGCGTTTCTCCAAGTATACGTTCTACCGGGCCATCCTTGAGAACACCGCCCTGGTCACCAAGGGCCATCTGGACCTGGTCCGGGAAGCCACGGGCAACCAGCCGGAGGAAATCATTTTCGCAGGAGGCGCTTCCAAGAGCCCCCTGTGGTGCCAGATCCTCTCCGATGTGCTGGGACTCCCTGTGAAGGTCCCGGTTGTCAAAGAGGCCACTGCCCTGGGCGCCGCCATCCTGGCAGGCTATGGGGTGGGCATATACGACGACATGTCAAAGGCAGCTGAAAAGCTGGTGAAATGGGACACCACCTATGTCCCTGATATGGAAAACCATAAGATTTACTGTGAAATGTACGGACAATGGCGCAAGGTTTACAAGGCTCAGCTGGATATCTGCAACCAGGATTTAACCAAGAGCATGTGGGCCGCCCCAGGATTATAGAACCAAAATGACAGAACCAAGGTCATAGAATAGGAGGATATAGTAGGATGTTTATAGTAAATGAAAGTGAAAAAGAGTACCGCTTTGGCAACAGCGGCCCAAAATACCTGATGAAAGGCCCAAGAATGAATTTTGCAGTGGTGCAGTTCCAGCCAGGGGAGGATTTCAAGGCGCATTACCACAATATCATGGAGGAGGATTTCTTTATTCTGGAAGGGGAAATCGATATTGTGGTTGACGGGACCGTGCATCATTTAAAACAAGGGGATTTGATTCATATAGAACCTTCTGAAATCCACTACTGCGTCAACTCTTATGACAAGACCGTAAAAATGATATCCACCCTGGCTCCATATCAGGAAGTGGATAAGGTGGAGATTGAGGATTATACTTATTGATGGGATACCTTTTAGGGAAGGGCCCGGCTGTGGATATGGCCGGGCCCTTTTTCGCTGCTTTTATATAGCTGACTATTCTCTCCCATCCACTTTATATGGGAACGCACAAAACCCCCTCCCATATTGCATGCAGGGAACCAGTAGCAAGGACACTGCACCCCTTCCAAAAGTCATTCCACCGAGTCCCATACAGTCTGCAGTTATCATCCGTATTGGTAATGATTATGGTTTCAGGACTCAGGCTGTTGATAAAATCCGGGGTAAAATAAACATGACCCTTGTCATTGCGACCATGATGGGACAACTTGATAAGCGGGACAGAACCTGTAAATCCCGCCCTTTCCATGGCCGCCTGCAGGCTGCTTTCAAATATATCCCCGCAGAACAGGGCCGCTGCCTCTGTCCCGTGATTCAGCAGCCAGACAGAACTGTCACCGTTGAGATACCTGGCTGCCCGGCTCCAGGCATCCCTGACAGTTCCCGGTCTGCATTGGCCCGCGCAAAGACAGAACTCTTCAAAAGCAGTTGTCCCATGACATAAATCCGCCGGAAAAAGCTCTCTTAATGTATAGCTTCCAAAGGAAAATACAAAGGGAGCTTCCTTTCTCCCCTCCTCTCCCAAAAGCCCCTGAAAGGCCGTATGCACCACTGTATCCTGTCTTTTCAGATGCTTAATCAGGCGGCGGTAATCCATGACTGTCTGGCAGAATTCCCTTTCCATCCCTTCCCTTTCCAGATAATCAGAATCCAGACCCAAAGGTCCGTAGGGAAGCACTGCTTCTGTTACAGGAACAGAAAGGACCACCTGATCCAGCCAGCCCAGATGATCCCCGTGGAGATGGGTAAGAATCAGAAGGTCAATGGATGGAATTCCCAGTTTCTGCAGATAATCCATAAGAGGCGGATATTGCGTCTCCTTCCTTCCTCCGTCAATCAGAACATATCCGGGTGATGAACCTCCCTTCTGCAATTCCAGGAGAAAGCAATCCGCCTGTCCAAAAGGCAGGGACAGAAGGCGGCTCACAGAACACCTACCGGTTTCAAATCCGGGGTAAGTAACATACATTTGTTCTTTAGAAGATATTCCCTGTCCTTAAGAATCCGGAGCAGGCCGTCATCCGAGCAGATTGGTCTCTCTGTGATGATTCCTGCCAGGCCTGTATCTTCAGCTCTATGGCTATCACTGCCTGCCGTTGCAATCAGGTCAGGATGTTCCATGAGTATATTCTGGGTTTTCTCATTTCCGTTATCGTGCCTCGGGCTTGTGTTGAAAGCTTCCATACCATGAAGCAGTCCTGCTGCCGCCGGTTTGCAGTTGTCCTGACGGTTTGGGTGGGCCTGGATTATCAGAAACCGTTCCCTGTAACGGCGGTAGAAGGATTCTAAATTCATGGTAATCCATGTCTCCCCTTCGGCCCTGAAAAGTTCTTCCGATACCCCGTAAAGAAGATAATCATTGGGATTGCCTAGGAAGCGGATTTCAATACCAAACCCCAGATAAAAATCATCCCTGCACAAATCCTTTCCTTTTTTCCATGGCATCAGAAAACTTTCTGCCCTCTCCTTCCAAGATAGCTGTTCTGTTTTTATGAAAAATTCCTGGTGGAAATGGTTGGTAAGGCAGAAGCCCTGATACCCCCGCTCCTTATACCGCTGTATCATTTCCCCAATTGTCAGCCAGCCGCAGGGGCTGACTTCCCTGCTGTGTACATGCAAATCATAACAATAAGACATAATGCCTCTTCCTCACTTAGATGAATCATAGTTTCATGCTGTTTCCAGCTTAATCCCAAAGGTCTGGCCAGGTTTTACAGGGATACGCGAATCCAGAAGCGCCTCTATTACCGTATGGTCCTCCAGCGCCAGAAGTATCTTACTGCGAAATCCCTGATATTCCGTACTCTCCACGGTTGCCAGAAGGCCTGACTGCCCTGCTTCCACCAGGTTAACCTGCTCCGGTTTCACCGGATAGCAGTCTGCCTTGTGAAATGAATGGGGAACATGTCTATTGCGGATGACCTCTCCCTTTCCGCAGATAAAGCAGTCATCCTGCCATTTTCCCGGAATGAGATTGGTCTGTCCTACAAACTGGGCCACAAAGGGATTGGCCGGATTTGAGAATATTTCCTTTGGGGTGCCAATCTGCTGCACCACACCATCCTTCATGATGACAATCCTATCCGCCATCCCCATTGCCTCTGACTGGTCATGGGTAACATATAAAATGCTGCTGTGCGTCTCCCTGTGGATACGGCTGATTTCCTTACGCATCTCAATTTTCAGCTTTGCATCCAGATTGGACAGGGGTTCATCCATAAGAAGAAGCCCCGGTTTATCCGCCAGCGACCTGGCTAAAGCCACACGCTGCCTCTGGCCGCCCGAAAGCTCCGAGGGGTAGCGTCCAGCCAGATGGCCCATCCCTACCAGACAAAGCATTTCCATGGCACGCTCTTCCATGTCTTTCTTTGTCCAGGTCTTAATCCGGCTATGGCGCAGGGGAAACAATATCTGCTGAAATACGGTCATATGCGGCCACAGCGCATATGACTGGAACACCATGCCTATATTCCTTTGATTCGGGGAACTTCCATATCCATTTTCGGCTACCACACTCCCGTTCATGGATATGGTCCCTGCCGATGGGATGAAGAATCCCGCCAAAAGGCGCAGCAATGTGGTTTTGCCGCACCCAGATGGTCCGAGAACAGCCACAAATTCCCCTTCCCCAATATCCAGATTAACATCGTCCAAAGCGCGGTAATCGCCGAATTTCATAGAAAGATGTCTGACTGAGGTAATCATGATTGCATACTCCTTTCATTGGTAAAACATGCTGCCCTGACCGCCGGCCGCACCCGTACCCACTCTGCCAGCCAGCCGGAAAGCTTCAGTAAACCGAAACCAATAGCGGCCAAAAGCAGGATGACGGTTGAATAAGCCGAAGCCATATTGGTTTTTCCGGCAGAAGTAAAGTTAAATATCACAACGCCTACTGTTTCCGACCCGGCTGACCAGAGAATGGAGGAAGTGGTCAGCTCCATCAGGCTGCTGAGGAACACAAGTCCCATTCCCGATAACACCGGGGCGCTGGTCAGGGGCAGGATAATCTGTTTCCAGATAGAAGGCGCCGCGGCCCCACAGGACATGCCTGCTTCCTCCATGGCCGGGTCCAGGGTGGCAAAGGCGGAATTACACGCACGCAGGATAACCGCCGTGAAGCGGATGATATAAGCCAGCAGAAGAATCCAGATACTCCCATATATACTTATCCCAAACACAGGCTTTGCAAAGGTCAGGATCAAGCCCAGCCCAAGGATGATGCCCGGAATGGAATAAGGAAATGTGAGCAGATGCTGCAATATGCCGCAAAGCTTTGATTTCCTGCGTAAGGTCCCATAGGATACGGTAATTCCCAGCACGGCACACACAGACACAGACCCCATGGCCAGGACCAGGCTGTTTTTCAACCCGTTCAGGCACTTGCTGTTCCTGAATATTTTTTCAAAATTAGCAAGCGTAACTGTATCCGGCCGGAAGGGGACTCCCATTGCCTTTGTAAGGGATGTCATGACCAGCGTCATCAAAGGCATGATGTTAATCAGGGCCAGGATTAACAGCGCTGCGCACAGAAGCGGTATCCTAAATTTCCCCAGGCTGCATCGGACTGACATGTCCTCCTTTTCCGCCATCACCGAATGCAGTCCTCCTGTAGTCCTGCCGGAAGCCCACATCAGACCGAAGGCAATGAGGGACAGGAAGATTGCCCGTATGGCAGCAGAACCGAAGCTGTCATGGGAGAAGGAAGTGACGGCCTTGTAAATATCCGTGCTGAGGACCGTAATATTGGCCGGAATCCCAATAAACGCAACCGTACCAAAATTATCCAGACAGGAAAGGAATATCAGCAGCATGGCATTTATCAGGATTCCTGCTGACAGCGGAAGGGTCACATGGAAGAATACAGACCATTTCCTGCAGCCGGACACAGTTGCAGCTTGTTCCAGTTCCCGGGAAATCTTCCTGAAATTGTTCAGGGCCAGAAGATATAACAAGGGATAATTACATACCCCAAATATAAGGATGATTCCCCAATGGGAATACAGCGGAAAATGGGTCAGCCTATAAATAAGGCTGCCCTGCCCAAGGGTCTGCATCCATGCCAGGGTTATAATGTATCCCGGAATCACCAGGGGAACCAGCAGCAGGTTATGAATCAGCGGCTTGCAAGGCAGGTCCGTATAAGCAATGAGAAATGCGAACAGAATGCCCAAAGACGCTGCCAGAAGCGTACCGCCTGTATTTACAATAATTGTATTGGCAATAACCCGGTAAAAGGACGGATCCCCTAAAAGCTGAACCAGATACGCCAGCGTAAACCTCCCATCCGGTGTTTTAAACCCATCTGAGAACAGATACACCAGCGGCCAGGTAAAAACAAAAAACAGAAGTATTCCGGCTCCCGCAGCCGGTATGGACAGACGGCGGGAACGGACAGATGACATAGATGACATAGCTTACGCCTTTCTTCTTAGGGTTACTGATTGAACATGACATCGAATTTCTGTTTATCGGCTTCCTTGGTCCCCAATAGGTCCCTGGGGTCAATATAGAGCATCTTCCTATCTTCAACCGAAAGGGCTCCCTGGGGAACGGCCACATCCGTACGAGGAGCCGTCTTATAATAATTCTGTGCAGCAAACTCACGCACTTCCCTGGAAAGCATGAAATCAACAAACAGCCGGGCCATGTCACTATTAGGAGCATCCTTCATGATGGCAATGGGGTCGCAGATGGAGGAACATCCTTCCCGGGGATAAACAAAGGCCAGAGGGGAGCCATCGTTCATGGCTGACAGCGTATCTGTATCCAGACACATGCCGTAGGTGCGTTCACCGGTGGCAACAGCCTTAATAACACCACCGTTTCCATTGACTACCTGCATATCATTCTCCTTCATCTGCTCATAAAAATCCCAGCCCAGGTTATCCAGTTTTGTGTAAAGGCTCAGGTTATAAGCGGCCGTTCCTGAATACAGAGGGCTTGGCATGACACATTTTCCCTTGTTGGCCCCATCCGTGAACACGGTAAACGATTCAGGCGCCTCTGACACAAGGTTAGTATTATAGATGATTCCCGTGGATGCAATAGCCGTCCCATAATACATGTGGTCCTTATCTACAAAATCAGGGTAAAGCTTATCAATCTCCGGATAATCATAGGCTTCCAACAGCCCGTCTTCTTTAAACTTTTCAAAGGTAGGGGTATCGGCCAGCATGATTACATCACACTGAATCTTGCTGGATTTCGCCTCTGTCATCATCTTGCTTACCACTTCCTCTGTTCCGCTTCTGAAGTACTGAAAATCTATGTTTGGATATTTCTCCTGAAACATTTTACTGATATCTGTCATATAATCATCACCGGAAGAAGTATATACCATCAGTTCTCCCTGGATATCCTCCGGGGCTTTTCCATTCCCTTCAGCGCCGTTCCCTTCCCGGACCGCATCAGAGGACTTTGCTCCGGAAATATCTGCCTGCGCTGCTGCCCCTGTCTGTGCGGCCCCATCTGCCTGTGCTGCTTCATCCGTCTGTACAGCCGCTGCGGACGAAGGAGCAGAGGTTCCGGCACCTGCACTGCAGCCCGCCAGAGCCAGGCTGACAGCAGCAGTCATACCAACAAATCCAAAATATGTCTTTTTCATAACGTAATCTCCTTTTTTACCTGTGCCTGCAGCATCAGTCAACCCGCTTCTGAATTAGCTGCAGTGCCACAAAATCAGTCTGAACATAGTTGCGGGATAAAAATACAGGATAATAATTTTGATCGTAGTGAAGCTGTTCCAGCATAATCGCTGGCTCCTGTAATATTTCATTGGCCATTGCATCCCAGGGAAGCTCTTTATTCATTGCATGAATCCGCGTAATGGCATATTGAGGGGAAATGTTCCAGTTTTCTTCCAGATAATGAAATATACTTCCCTCAAATCCCTGGTCCATTTTCTGCCCCACCAGGCTTTCTGAAAAAATATTCACTGCAAAAGATACACAGCGCCTGCCTGCGAAGCGTTTCCGCCCCATTACCACAACCTCTTCCCCCGGATTCAGGCACAGTTTCTGACTCCAGGCAGCTTCCGGCTGCTGGTGGCGGACCCACTCAATATGGGCACTTGCCTTAAAACCCGATGCCTCAATCATGGTTCCGATGGAGGTCAGCAGCGTAAGCGGATTCGCAATGGCCCGCCGGGGCGCAGCCACAAAGCTTCCCACACCATTACGGACCTCTATATACTCCGACTCCTGCAGTAGGCGGAGGGCATCCCGAATCGTAGAACGGCCTACATGAAAGTCCTTTGCCAGCTGATATTCGCCGGGCAGCCTGTCCCCTGGTTTTAGATTCCCAGAGGAAATCCGCTCTATGAGTTGTTGTGCTATCCTTCGATATAGGGTATTGCGTTCCACGGCAGACCTGCTTTCCTTTTTTGTATTTGGGCACATATAAGGCGGGAATGAAATCCAAGATATGTGCCAGCGCTTTTTATCCCGCTGTCTGACAGCTTACGTATTTTATTATAAACATTGTAAAGTGCAAAAAAAAGCGAGGATAGGTTAAGGTTTGGTATACGGTGTGTAAAATAAAACCGGGAGCTGTCCGGACAGGAGATTTGTATTTTCATCCCCCTTCTGCACTCCCAATCGATGTCAAAAGGGCGCCCCGGTAATCCCGGAGCGCCCTTAAATACGTCACGATTCAATTAAAAATACTTCTTGCTTCCCCAAAGATTACTCTTCTTTAAGTCCAGATACTCATTGTATGCTTTTTCCAGTATCTGCTTCTCATTCGAAAACTTCAGCAGATGGTATGCTTCATAGAACTTATAATATCCGGAATCCAGAAAGTACTCTTCCCGCTGTGGTTTGCTGTAATAGCTGTCGGCCATCATCAGATACCAGTGTACGTCCTTTTCCACCACGTCCTGGGGGGTGTTGAACGAATATTGGCTCTTGCCGATATACTTGATAATGGATGCACTGACACCGGTCTCCTCCTTTACCTCGCGGAGCGCCGTTTCCTTATACTCTTCGCCAGCTTCTACTGTTCCCTTAGGCAATACCCATCCTTCATATTTATTCTTATAGTTCTTATAAAGGACGAGGATCTTCCCTCGAAATATAACCACACCGCCGCAGCTCGTTGCCTCAATCATTGCAATCCCTCCTGGTGTTGGTGTGAACCTGGCCGTGCTGCAGCTGTACCCGAAAATACGGCGGCACTGACCATAACTGGTCTTAGTATACAACTTTTGGAAGGGATATGCAAGGTTTATCTGTGTTTTGGGACTGGGAGGTAACTGGTAATCCATTTTAATCCATGATGGCTGTCTTCCCTTTAATCCAGTCCTTTCATACCCATAAATACCTTCTCAGCCGTGATGGGCAGTTCCCTGATTCTCACGCCCACTGCATGATACACCGCATTGGCAATGGCCGGCGACGGCGTATTGATTACAATCTCGCCAATGGATTTGGCGCCGTAAGGGCCGGTGGGTTCATAGCTGCACTCGAATTCCACCTGTATGTTTCCCACATCCTGGCGGCTGGGCACCTTGTACTGCATAAAGGAATTCTCATACACCCGTCCTGTGTCTGAATAAGTCACATCCTCGTACAGGGCCATGCCGATTCCCTGGGCCAGGCCGCCCTCGGTCTGTACCCTTGCCAGATTGATGTTAAGCGGGGTGCCGCAGTCCACCGCGGCCACGAACCGCAGCAGCTCCACCTTTCCTGTCTCTGTATCCACTTCCACCTCTGCGGCTCCTGCCATGAAGGGCGGCGGCGATACAGGCGAGGAATGGGACTCTGTTGCCTGAAGCGCATCTTCGTTGCTGCACATGATACGGTTGCCGATGTCCTTAATGGTAATCTCTTTCCTGCTTCCATCCTCCTCGCAGGACACCCGGTACACCCGCCTGCCGTCAAATTCCAGCTCATCCTCACTGCATTCCAGATATTTGGCTGCCTTATGCAGTATCTTTTTCTTTAACGTCTCACATGTCTTCACCACTGCCATGCCGGTCAGGTAAGCCGTACTGGAGGCATAGGAACCGGAATCATAGGGTGAAATATCCGTATCCGTCCCGTATACCACAATATCGTCCAAATCGCAGCCAAGGCATTCCGCCGCAACCTGGGCCAGGGTGGTGTCGCAGCCCGTTCCCATATCCGAGGCGCCGATCATCAAGCTGTAGAACCCGTCGTCATTGACCTTCATGCAGACGCTGGCCACGTCCACGCCCGATATGGCAGATCCCTGCATGGCCATTGCAAGGCCCACGCCGCGCACCTTTGAACCGCTTACCTGCTTCCTGGGGTATTTTTCATCCCAGCCAATCATTTCCTTTACCTTTGCCACGCAGCGGTCCAGGGCACAGCTGTTGGCCGGCTCGCCGTAATAGGCAGGCATGATGTCGCCTTCCTTTACCATGTTGAGCTCCCGCATCCTCACCGGGTCCATTCCTATCTCGGCTGCCAGTTCACTGATAGCGGATTCCACCGCAAATATGCCCTGGGTAGCCCCATAACCCCTGTATGCCCCGGCTGACATGCGGTTGGTGTAGACCACGTCATATCCGAACCGGAAAGCCTTGGGGGTGCGGTACAGCGGGATGGACTTGTGTCCGGAAAGCCCCACGGTGGTTGGGCCGTGTTCGCCGTAGGCCCCTGTATTGGACAGTGTATACACGTCCATGGCCTGGAGGATCCCGCTGCTGTCGCACCCGATTTTCACCCGCACTTCCATCTCATGGCGGGGGGATGAGGCAATCTGGGATTCATAACGGCTGTAAATGATCTTGGCCGGCTTTCCTGTCTTCATTGTGACAATCGCAGGATAAACCTCTGCCACCACGGTCTGCTTGGCCCCAAAGCCGCCTCCAATCCTGGGTTTGATGACCCTGATCCTGGATTTAGGCACATCCAGCGCATGGGCAAGGATCCTCCTTGTGTGGAAAGGAACCTGGGTGGACGCCACTATATTCAGTCTTCCATATACATCCATATAGGTGTAGGCGCGGAATGTCTCCATCATGGCCTGCTGGTTGGCCTTGGTATGGTAAACCCGCTCAATGACATGGCTGCATCCTGCAAAGGCCGCGTCCAGGTCCCCATGGGCCTCAGAACCGGATGCGCACAGGTTGCGGAGATTGTCAGCGCCCACGCTGCAAAGGCTCTTCCAGCTGTCCTCCGGATGCACCAGGATATGGCCGTCCTTGGCATCGTGCATATCCAGCACCGGCTCCAGCACCTGGTACTTAACGCGTATCAGACGCATGGCATGGTCCACTGCCGCCTCATCCACACCGGCCACAATGGCAACCGCGTCCCCCACAAACCGCAGACGCCGGTCCAGGAGCAGCCTGTCATAGGGGCTGGGCTCAGGATAGGTCTGTCCGGCCATGGTAAACCGCTTCTGGGGCACGTCCTTCCATGTCAGGATACACTCAATGCCGGGCATCTTAGCCGCCACCGCGCAATCTATCTCTGTAATCAGGGCGTGGGCATAAGGACTTCTTAGGACCTTGACGATCAGGCAGTCCTTTAACGCCAGGTCGTCCGTATATACGGGCTTTCCCGTAACCAGTGCCTTTGCGTCCTTCTTCACGACCGGAGCCCCCACAACGCGGTAATTCCTCTTCTGATTATTCTCCATCACCGTGCACCTCCTTCTGTGTCCGCGGCGTCCTTCCGCTCCAGGTACTTCTTCACAGCCCGAAGCTGGGACATATATCCGCTGCACCGGCACAGATTGCCTGCCAGGTATTCCTTAATATCCTCCTCATCCGGATGGTCCAGCTCCCGCTCCATGGCCAGCACATTCATGATGAATCCCGGGCTGCAGAACCCGCACTGCTCCCCGCCCTCCGCGGCCAGGAACATGCCGAATTCTTCTGCTTCTTTCTGAAGCCCTTCCAGTGTTGTCACATGACGTCCGTCCACGCGGACGGCCAGGGTGGAACAGGATAACACGGTCTTTCCGTCCAGCCACACCGTACACAGGCCGCAGTTTGCAGTCTCACAGCCGCGCTTCACGCTGTAGCATCCCAGCTTCCTCAGCAGATCCAGCAGGATTACATCCGGCTCCACATCGGCCTGCACATTCTTTCCATTTAACCGGAACTGTATATTCATCCTCTGTTCACACTCCTTCCTGTGAGACGTTCCATCAGACGGCGGGTATAGACCGAAGCCAGCTGGCGGCGGTATCCGCTGCTTCCCCTGGTATTGGTTCCATAGGAAAATGAATCAGCTGCTTCACGCGCCATCTGGGCCAGGCTGTCAAATCCGTCGTCATTGACCTTCACCACCTGGGCCCTGGATGGCCTGGCCCCCACTGACACATACCAGACATTGCCTCCGCGGGACACGCAGCATGCTATCACCGGAAAATCCGTTTCCGTATTCCTCTGGGTGGCATAGGCGGCCTTGCGTCCGTCCTTCTTTATGATGATGCGTACCAGGATGTCCCTGTCGTCCCGGCGCACAGGCCTTTTTGCAAATTCAGCCAAAGGTACGATGCCTCCATGGTAAAGTTCCACATAGGTATCCAGGGCCATCATGCAGGTGAGGATATCAGAAAATCCAAAGCGGGCAAAAATACTTCCTCCCACGGTTGCGCAGTTGCGCATCTGCACCCCTACGATATGACGGGTGCATTCCTTGAAAATGCCGCCAAAATACTGGTTCAGCCCCTGATGGACCTCCAGCTGGCGAAGGGTGCATATACACCCGATCCTGAATTCATCCCCTGTCTCCTCAATCTTATCCAGTCCCAGGCCCGACAGGTCCACAATGGTACGTTTTGTGACACCGGTCATCTTCAGCCATACATTGCCGCCCACCACCAGGCTGCTGCGCTTCTGGCACAGTTCATAAGCTTCCGCCAGACTGTCCACTTTTACATAATCTTCCGCTCGGAACACGCAAGTTCTCCTTTCTTATCATGTGCACCAGGTCAGCCGCAGTTCGGATGCCTTTGTGCGGTGTTTTCATGTAAGGTTAAAACATTGTTTCCTGTAATGTCCATATCCTGTAATGTCAATATCCTGTAAAACCAAAACAAACAGGGAGATTATAGCATGAAATCCCCCTGTTTTCTACAAATATCGTTATTCTTTTACAAGATATATACCGCTTCCCACACGTTATCTGCCATGTATTACCTGGCCATATAAATATCAAACAGCTGCCTTGCAATCGGCGCAGCCGCCTTGCCGCCGCTGCCTCCTTCTTCCACAAGGACCGTAACCACCAGTTTTGGGTTTTCCACGGGCGCAAACCCGGTAAACCATGCATGGGTTTCCTTTCCGGTCTCAAATTCTGCCGAGCCTGTCTTGGCCGCCACCGTATATGCATCGGTGCGTACCGCGGATCCGGTCCCCTCTGTCACCACTGTGCGCATCAGTTCAGTCAATCCCTCTGCCTCTCCCGCCGTCATCAGGCTGCCGTAGGAGGCTGGCATGAATTTCTTAATCTCCTCGCCGCCGGCTGTCTCAACCGAGTTCAGGAAATACGGCTTCATCAAGGTCCCGCCATTGGCAATGGCCGCTGTTATCATGGCATTGTGCATGGGCGTGACCTGCGTGGTTCCCTGTCCAATGGAGGTCTGGAGGATTTCCCAGGTATCTGCCCCGGGTCCCATCTGAAAGGAGCTCTGCTTATAGGGCAGGCCTGTTATGGGGAGCGGGGAGTTAAACAGCAGGCTTTTAGCCGTATCCCGAAAGGCGCCCAGGTTAAGCCCCAGCCCCAGACTGGAAAATGCGCCGTTGCAGGAATTGGCAAAGGACCGGGTAAAATCCTGATGCCCATGGGCCGTGCCGTGATAGCATTTTATCCTGTAGTCCCCGTTTACGTACACGCCGCTGCAGTCAAACTGATAATCCCGGTAACCGCCGGGATGTTCCCGCATATATTCCAGGGCAGTCACGATCTTGAAGGTGGAGCCCGGCGGGTATAGGCCCTGGGTGGCCCGGTTTAACAGCTGGCCTTCCCCATTGCCCCCATCGGTCAGCCAATCCCAGTCCTGGAGCAGGGTATTGGGGTCATATCCGGGCTTGGATACCATGGCCAGCACCTTTCCCGTATCAGGCTCCATGGCAATGACCACGCCTTTCCGGTCGCCCAGGGCAGCATATGCTGCCTGCTGAAGTTCCGCGTCCAGGGTGGTATAGACATTATCCCCCGGATTCTTCCTGCCTGACAGCTCATTGCCCACTTGTTCCAACAGGTTCACATGGGAGGTCAGCAGGTAAAAATTAGCCAGCGCCTCAATTCCTGTCTTACCCTTGGCGGAATAGCCCACCGCATGGTCAAACACGCTGCCATAATAATACACCCGGGTCTCATTGCCATCTGCGTCCACCTGTGTCTCAGCCAGCACCGTTCCATCCCCTGCCATGATTTTCCCCCTTACGATCCGGTCGGAAAACCTGTCCAGGCGCGCATTATAGGAATTATTAATCACGTCCTCGCTTCTCACCTGAAGGAAATACCCCATGTACACGGCCAGTCCCAGGAACAGGGCCACCATCAGGTAGGTAATGCCCAGGATGCAGCTATTCGCCTTTGGATTCGGAGCTGCTTTCCTTGGCGTGTTCTTTTTATCAGACACCATCCAGTTCCTCCTCGTCATTTCTCTTTAATATATACAGCCCCTGTATGATTCCGAAAAGGATGAACGTGCTGAGTATGGAACTTCCCCCATAACTCACAAAGGGCAGCGTCACGCCGGTGGATGGTATGAATTTGGTCACGCCTCCCACGGTCAGGAACACCTGGCTGATATATTCAATTCCAAGGCCAAATGCAATAAGCTTATAGAACACAGCCTGCATGCTGGCCGCAATCATCATGAACTGGATAAAGCAGCCCAGACAGATAAGAAGGACACAGATGGCGAAAATCCCGCCCATTTCCTCTGAAACAGCCGCGAAAATGAAATCCTTTTCCACCACGGGAATCTTGCCCGGCATGCCCTGACAAAGCCCCATCCCAAACCATCCCCCTGTTCCGATTGCAAACAGGGACTGGGTAATCTGATATCCCTTGTTGTCAATATCAGCCCATGGATTGCTCCAGGCCAGGACCCTGCGCCGCACATGGGCAAACATCTGATAGGCCCCCACTGCGGCCCCGGTTCCCAGGAGCGTTCCAAGGCCCAGATAAAACCAGTTGCTGGTGGCCACAAAGAGCATCAGCAGGTACGTGGTAAAGAAAATCAATGCCCCGCCCAAATCCTTGGACAGCACCATAATCAGCACATGGACAGCCGCCACCGCCGTTGCGGCCGCCACTGCCCGGAAATCCGTGGACTGATAGAACATGGACGCAGTGAAAAACACAAAGGTAAGCTTAACAAATTCGGAGGGCTGTATGGAAATCCCTCCTATGGTCAGGGACAGCTGTGCGCCGAAGCTTTCATTTCCAGCCGCATATACGGTAAAGAGAACCAGGATCCCCACCCCTGCATACAGCCACTGAAGCTTATAAAGCTGCCATACCCGTTCCATGATATAAGGAATGGCCCAGGCCAGGCATGCGGAAATCACCACGATGACATACTGGCGCACCGCCTTATCCAGCCCCTTATCCAGGGACAGCCTGGATAGCATGATGAAGCCAACGCACAACAGCATGCATGTATTATTGACCAGAAGCCTGGATACGTTTCTGTACAAAAAACGGTAAAGGTAGATATAACAGAGAAAAAACACCACCTGGGCAACATAAAATGCAATCAGCATCAGCCGCACGCCGTCATTTTCCGTCTTCAGGTACATGACCGCATAAGCCAGGAAATGAATGGCGTACATGGCCCGGTTCTGCCCTGCGCACACCCGCTGCTTCCGGCCCATATCCTTCAGGGAAAAGTACCGGAAGTTGGCATAGGTATAAACTGCCATCAGCAGAATCATCAGGTATTTTGAAACTTCAACAATAAGATTGGTCATAGGCGTCACTCCACTCCGCGCTTAAAATGGCCTCTGGTAAAATCCTTGAACGGCGGCTCTATTGTCTTCCCGCCCATAAAGGATGCAGAAAAGGCTTCCAGCACCTTCTCTGTCTGCTGCGCATCCTCCACCGTAAACTGCAGGCGGATGCGCGCCAGCCCCATGCGCCGTATTAAATCCTCATTGCCAAGCAGGGACACGGGGGACGGATTATAAATGGTATTGTAGCAGAACCGGCAGTGGTTCTTCACCGGCAGCATGGCCCCGGTCCGGTCCTTCAGCATCAGCAGGCCCCGGTCATGGGTGCATGATTTGACGGTCCTGGTGATGCATTGCGCCGATACCATCATGGGCGCATGCCCATATACCACCAGTTCCCCCGGAATATGGGCCTGACAGCAGGCCTGGACCACAGGCCCCATCTCCCGGCTGTTAAGCTCCCATGGCATGGTGACTGCCACGGGATTCCTTGACGCCAGTTCCTCCAGCGTCCCGCTGTTCCAGGCATAAACGGATGCGTCTGTTATGAAGGGCAGGGCAATCCGGTTATCCTCCAGCCACTGGATTTCCTCCAGCGCACGGACCAGTACCCCGTCAAAGCCAGCATCAGCAAGGAGCGCCCTGCTGTCCTTAAAGAACCTTAAGGCATGGTCCCGGAAAATGTGGGGAAGGGCCAGGTAACATGCCCTGCCTGCGGCGTGGCACCGGTCCGCTGCATCTTTCCATGAAGCCGGCCCAAAGCCGGCCGCATCCAGATATACGGCGGATACGTCCTTTTGGTTCAGTACAGGCTCCAGCTGCCAGGGCTCTTCCAGGGAGGCGGTGAGGGTGAAGGGGGCGGAGGTTGGCTGGGCGGCTGCGGACGGCTGGCCGAATCGGGCGGGGGCTGTGTCATCTGGCATCAATTGATGGTCCACTTCCCCGCTGCCTGACAAGCCTGCCAGCTCCCGTCCCGACCTATATGGCTGGAGCAGGGCGGATTCCAGGGCCTTAAGGCCGGACCTTCGCAGCTCGTTGAGTGCCTGTACAGGCAGGAACATTTCTCCTTTTAACTCTGCGCTCAGATGTTCAAAGAAAAACGGGGTATTGCCTGTCTTATTCAGCTGCTTTAACACCTTTTCCTCTGTCATGGGCTGTTTCTGCGCTGCTTCCGGCGCCTGCCCATTGACAGTCACCTCCACTCCGCTGCAGCTCAGGGTCATGACAGACGGCTTTCCCGTCTCCAATATCACATGGCCCATGACGGATTCTTTTAATTCCGCTTCCACATAGGCGCGGTCCAGGTAATCAAACAGCTTCTGGTTTCCTTCCCTGAATTCAGGCTTTTCCTTAAGGGCCACCATATCCCGCCCATTGTGCTCTTCGTAGCAGCCGGAAGTAAAGCCTCCCCTGTCAAATAAATCCAGAAGCATCTTCCGGTCCTCCGGCTCCACATGGTATCCTTCCCTTCCATGGTCCAGATACCGGTCCGTATATTTGCGGTAAATGCTTACAACTCCTGCCGTGTACCTGGGACTCTTCATCCTGCCTTCAATCTTCAGGGAATATACGCCGGCTTCCAGGATGTCCGGCAGGATATCCAGGGTACAGAGGTCCTTCAGGCTCAGGACGTATTTCTCATTCTCCCGGTTCATGACAGCTGGCTTCCCCTGGCCATGCTGTCCTTCGTATACCCGGTAAGGCAGACGGCAGGGCTGGGCACAGCGCCCGCGGTTTCCGCTTCTCCCGCCAATCAGGCTGCTCATAAGGCACTGGCCTGAGTAACAGTAACACAGGGCGCCATGGACAAAGCTTTCGATTTCCACATCCACTTCTTCGCGGACACGGCGTATCTCATCCAGGGACATTTCCCTGGACGTCACCACACGGCTGCAGCCAAAGTCTTTTAACATCCTGGCCCCGTATACGCTGGTTATGGTCATCTGGGTACTGGCATGCAGTTCAAGTCCCGGGAAATTCTCCTTCATGATTCTCAAAGCCCCCAGGTCCTGTACAATCACGCCGTCCAATCCCTGATTGTAGTAGGGCGTCATGTATTCTGCCAATTCTTTCAGCTCGGATTCCTTAAACAGTGTATTGACCGTCATATACAGCCTGCGTCCATGCAGATGCACATAGTCAATGGCTTCCAAAAGCCCCTTTTCATCCGGATTATCCGCATAGGCCCTGGCCCCGAACCGGGTGCCGCCCATGTATACGGCATCTGCCCCGGCTGCCACCGCAGCCTTCATGCTGGCCCAGGAACCTGCCGGTGCCAGTATCTCTGCCTGTTTTTTTTCCATTTTGTCCCAACCTTTCCTGAAAGAAAAGATGCCTCACGCATCATCATGAGACATCCCCCTTGTATCTGTTACAGCATTGCTCAAATGAATCTTCTGTCCCTTCTTGCAGCGCAGGATGGTCCTATCTGCGCCCGCCTCTGTGTGAATTTGCCTTTTTAGCTGCCTGCAGGGCCTTTTTGGCCAGCTCTTCATCTGATATGCCTTTGGTATGTAATGTTGCCGCCGCTTCTGTCCTGGCTGTTTCTGCAGGAGATGCGGCCTGTGTAACGGATGCGGCCCCTTTTATCGGCTGGCCGGCTGTTGCTTTGATTCCTTCTGATATCTTTACCGTGGATGTGGTTTCCCCGGATTGGGTTGCTTCACCGGCCTGGATGGTTCTTGTGGCCTGGGTGGTTTCTGTGGCCTGGATGGTTTCTGTGGCCTGGATGGTTTCCGTGGTTTGGATGGTTTCACTGGCACGGATAGTATCGCTGGTTTGGATGGTTTCCGCGGCCTGCATGGTCTCACTGGCCTCAATCTTGTCTTCCACAGTCAGCGTCTTATCTGCCCGGATGACTTCCGCCGGGATGGACTGGCCTGCGTGGGTGGATTGGGCTGCTGACGGTTCCTTGGCTGTTTCTGCCTCCCTGGCTGCTTCTGCCTCCCTGGACGCTGCCGCCTCTGCTTCCCTGGCCGCCCTTATTTCTTCTTCCATTCGGGCCGTCACCTTGGTGAGCCGGTCCAGCTCCCTTTGACGCTCCTCCAGGTCCTTTAATACTGCCTCCAGCTTCATCTGGGTACTTACTAATTCATGCTTTAAACTGTAGGTTTCTTTTTCCAGGTCGTTTTTCTGACGTTCCATGCCTTCTGCCCACTCCAATGCCTTGAAGTAGTCGTCTGCTATGTTTAACTGGATCATGACGGTCTGATAGTCCGCACTCTGCTTCGAGAAGCCGGGCAGCTTGCGCATCTGCATATTTTTGTCGTTGACATAGCTGGCTGCTTTCTGGAGATAGGCTTCGTCTTCACTTCCGCCTAAGGTGTATATTTTTCCATCTATTAATACTTGGGTGTAATTTTTTGAGTCCATTTTGTTCTCCTGTTTTTTAGGGATGGTGGGATGGAGCTTGGGCCTTGGCCGCTTTGGGACACGGTCCTGTACCCGGGTGTTCGGATGGGCGGTTGGGTGTTGTCCCAATTGCCGGTGTGTGGCTGGCTTTGGTTGGCTTGCCCGTAAGTCCGCAGTGCCCGCTCGATTCCGCTGCGCCCCATCTCGCTCACGGGCTTCGCCCTATGGAAAAAGACAAATGGAAAATTCCTTATGTGCAAGCACAACGAAATTTTCCATCCGCCTTTTTCCGCACTGCTCATTGCCTGCGTGGATATTATACCACATCCCCCCCAAAGCCTCAACCCTGTGTGTACGGCGTTTTTCTACATTTCCTGATTTGGTTTGTTTTAGGGTGTGTTTCCTTCTTTTGGACATCCCAGGTGCCGGTAGGCTGATTGGGTGGCGGTGCGGCCGCGGGGGGTGCGGTTGATCAGGCCGTTCATCAGGAGATAGGGCTCGTATACTTCTTCCAGGGTTCCGGAGTCTTCGCCAAGGGCCGCTGCAAGGGTGTCCAGGCCCACAGGGCCTCCGGAGAATTTCTCTATGATCATGAGAAGGATGTTCCTGTCGTTCTGGTCCAGGCCCAGCTTGTCCACATCCATGATATCCAGGGCAAAGTCCGTTACTTCCCTGGTGATGACCCCGTTGTATTTGACCTGGGCAAAGTCCCTGACGCGCTTTAACAGACGGTTGGCAAGCCTGGGGGTTCCTCTGGAACGCCTTGCCAGCTCCAGCGCGCCCGCTTCCTCAATCTCCACTCCCAGCACACGGGCTGAGTGGAGGATGATGGTGGTAAGCTCCTTTGGGGAGTAGAATTCCAGCCTCTGCACCACGCCGAAACGGTCCCTTAAGGGAGCTGTGAGAAGCCCGGCCCTGGTGGTTGCCCCTACCAGGGTAAAATGGGGCAGGTCAAGACGGATGGACCTGGCTGTGGAATCTTTTCCCAGCATGATGTCAATGGCAAAATCCTCCATGGCCGGGTACAGCACTTCTTCCACCTGACGGTTCAGGCGGTGGATTTCGTCCACAAACAGCACATCCCCTTCCTGGAGATTGTTAAGGATGGCAGCCATCTCCCCCGGCTTCTCAATGGCCGGGCCGCTGGTCACCTTCATGCTGCTTCCCATCTCGTTGGCTATGATTCCGGCCAGGGTGGTCTTGCCCAGCCCCGGAGGGCCGTAGAACAGCACATGGTCCAGCGCCTCATTCCGGTTCCTGGCAGCCTCTATATATACTTTCAGGGTGGATTTAAGCTTTTCCTGCCCCACGTAATCCTTAAGACTCTGAGGGCGCAGCGTTGTCTCTATACGCTCATCTTCCGCCGTTACATCTGTGGTTATAATCCTGCGTTCCATATACACCTCAACTAATCATATATCAATCTGCTGTCCCCGGGCTTTGGGCGTGTCTTAAAATTGCTGTTTGGCCCCACGGATGCCTCGCCGTGGGAGGACCCGTCCCTGATGCCCCTACAGGAAGGACAGATGCTTTAAGGATGCCTTAAGCACATCCTCGGATGTCATGCCATCTGCCACTTCCACCTGCTTCACGGCCCTGGAGGCCTCTGTGTTGGTATATCCCAGGGCCACCAGCGCCTGGACGGCTTCCTTTGCAGCCTCGGCAAGGCCCGCCATGGACGGGGCCGATGGGCCCATGCCGCTGTCCCCGGAAAGGGCCATACTGCCTAATACATCGTCCATGGATATCTTGTCCTTCAGGTCCAGGATCAGGCGCTGGGCTGTCTTATTGCCGATTCCGGGCGCCTTGGCCAATGCCTTTACATCCTCGCTCACAATGGCCAGCCGCAAATCATCCGGCCTGAGCACGGACAGGATACCAAGGGCACCCTTTGGCCCGATTCCATTGACCCCGATCAGCTGCCTGAACATGTCCCGGTCCTGGCTGTGAAGGAAACCGTACAAGGTCATGGCATCCTCCCTTACCTGGAAATAAGTGTAAATCGTCACTTCCTCCCCCAGCCGGGGCAGCTCCGGCTGCAGGGATGCAGGCACGCGGATTGCCAGTCCCACATTGCCTGCCTCCACTATGATACTATCCTCATCAATGCCCATAAGGGGCCCTTTTACATACGAAATCATAAACTGTTCCCATTCTTTCCGTGAAGCGCTGATGGCCCGCGCTCCTTCATCATTACCTGCCATCCATCATAACATACCGCTTAACCCAATGCAAGCAGGTCGAACAAATATTCTGTTTCAGGCACTTGCGCCAAAGCCCGATATAGGCTAAACTAACGGGTGTACAAACACATACTGCCATGATAAAAGGAGTGACCTGCATGATTACCATCAAACATCCCGTTGACCTTCCCGATACATATCCCCTGGAGCGCATCGGCGCCCTGAAGGATCTTTTGTTTTTTGACATAGAAACCACTGGTTTTTCCGGGGACACATCCCAGCTCTACCTGATTGGATGTACCTATCATGACGGCTTTGGCTGGAAATTAATCCAGTGGTTTGCCGACACAAGGGAATCGGAAGCCCAGCTGCTGGAAAGCTTCTTTACCTTCATGAAGCGGTTCCGCATCCTGGTGCATTTTAACGGGGACGGCTTCGACATCCCTTATCTGCTGAAATGCTGCCGCCGTCTGGGGCTTAATTATGATTTTGATTCCATCATAAGCCTGGATATCTACAAAAAAATAAAGCCCTACCGAAAACTGCTGGGCCTTGAGAACATGAAGCAGAAATCCATTGAACGGTTCCTGGGCGTGTCCAGGGAAGATAAATGCTCGGGCGGGGAACTGATCCAGGTTTACAGGGACTATCTGATGTGCCATGAATCCTTTTTATATGACCTGCTGATCCTGCACAATGAGGACGACCTAAAGGGCATGCCCTCCATCCTTCCCATACTGAATTATGCGGATATGTTTAAGTCCCCCTTCACCCTGGAGTCCCAGGAGGTCTGCGGTTCCAATCCATTCCTCAGCCTGACCTGGAAGAACCCGTATTCCATCCCTGTTCCCCTGGAATATGACAGTGCCCCGGTGAGCATGGAGCTGCACCGGGACACCCTTACCTGCAACATTTCCCTGTATCAGGGGGAACTTAAATTCTTCTATCCTAATTATAAGGATTATTATTATCTTCCCATGGAAGATACGGCCATCCACAAAAGCGTGGGCGGATACGTGGACAAGGACGCCCGCAGGAAAGCCACTGCCCGCACCTGTTATACCAGGAAATGCGGCCTGTTCCTGCCTCAGTTCGGCCCGCTGTGGGCCCCTGCGCTGAAGGAGGATTATAAGGGCCTGCTGGACTATGTGGAATACAGCCCCGACCTGTTGGCCGGTCAGGAGGCAGCGGATTCCTATGCGCGGCAGATACTGGATTACGTGAGCAGGAAGCAGGACTGAAGCCTCAGTCCCCATCCCCCCTCCAGCCGTCCCCTGCCCTGTACACGCCTATCTGCTGGCTGAGGATTCCTGACATTTCCTGTGCAGGCACCTCCTTCATATCCACGACCGCGCCATTCCCATCCCTCTCCACCAGAAGGCCGATGGTATCATCCATCCGGGTCATTGCGCCATTTACATAAATTCCGCATCCCGAGGTGTCACGGATTGCCTCCACCAGCTTCCCATGGAAGGACAGGTAACCGGTCCGGGTGTCATAAGCCATGCCATAAGGGCCATACTCCTTTATGTATCCCCTTAAGGAAGCCATGCTGCGCTCCGCGTCCGTAGCCTGTTTCAGGAAATCGGTTTCCCCTGTTTCCCGGAATCCGGCCAGGTTCCCGCTTTCATCCCGCACCGCTTCCAGGCACAGGCTTCCGGCCAGGTCGTCCATCCTGTTGGTACCGTCCCCATAATCATCCAGGAAGTACCCAACGCCCCAGGTGTCATAGAAAATGCGGTCCAGTTCGGGACTGTAACTCATTCCCAGCGCCTCGTATTCCTTAAACTGCGGCGTCCCAGCCAATATCCTGGCCGGACTTTTGCCCTCTGTGCCCAGGGACCCGGTGTTTGCCTCCCCTGCAGATGTCCTGCCTGTGGAGGCAAACACGGTCATTGACATGGTAAACACCAATATGCTGCAAACCATTCCTATCCTGGTCCGTTTATCATTTTTCATAAGTATCATTATCCTTTCTTTAACAGAACTTTTCCCAAAACCATTGTATAATAATGAAACCTTATGATTCTTCTCCGAATACCGCAGCAGGGTCATGGCGTAAGCCAGCCGTCCGTTCCTGTCCATCCCCAGCACTGCTTCCTGGTCGCATGCCAGCTCCATGTCCCGGTTAAAACAATGCCACATCACCCAGACAAGAGGGTTAAACCAATGTATGCATGCGGCTGTCAAAGCCACCATCTTCCACAGATTATCATGCCTTCTGATATGTACATATTCATGGCGCAGGATATGGTCCAGGGACCGGGCATCCTCCAGGTCCATATCCTTTGGAAATATAATCCTGGGATTCCATATGCCATAGGTGACCGGGCTTGTTATCCTGTCATAGACCAGGAATCCCACGCCGCGGCGCCGGGGATGCGCTTCTTTCCACTGCCCCAGGTATCCCCGGTCCGGCAGGGGTAAGGATTCGTTCAGATACCTTGCCTGTCTGATATAGGACCATGCAAAGAAAAGCAGCAGCCCAAGGCAGACATCCAGCCAGACCAGAAATACAATCTTCCCGAACAGCGCGTCCGTCCCCGTCCCAGACAGCCCATACGCACCCGCGTCAGGGGCCGGCTCCTGGATAAACAACATCTGCCCCTCATCCGCCCAGGCAGCCTCAGGCCCCATGGACGGCAGCTGCACAGGCAGTTCAAGGGGAAGCAGCAGCCTGGCCAGGACAACAAACCACATAAGGTACAGGAACCGTGCCGGGAACAGCCTTCTTCCTGCCCGGCGCAGGATCAGGATTGCCAGGATCAGGATTCCGGCCGAAACGCTCATCTCTAATAATCTCATGCTTCCTCCTGTCCCGCCTGCCTTAACACCTGCTTAAGCTCCTCCAGTTCCTCCTTTGACAAGGACTGGCCTGAAAGGAATGCGGCAAAAAATTTAGATTTTGAGCCTTCGAACATACGGTCAATCAGCTCCTCTGTCTCCGCTGCCTGTATCTCTTCCCTCCTCACCGCTGCCCTGCACATGAAATTAGGTTCGCAGCGCTCAATGGCGCCTTTCTCAATGCACTTCTTAATGACCGTGTAAGTGGTGTTGCGGTTCCAGCCAATCTCCTCCTTCAGAAGCTTTGCCATCTGTCCGGCCGTGCAGTCCCCATGTTTCCACAGCGTCTCCATTACCTTCAGTTCAGAGTCGAATAGTTTCAGTTTCATAAAATCTCCTTTCAGTGACTATTGCAATAGTTATCACACTTATAGACTATCACAGTAGTCACAACATGTCAATGACTATTTTGATAGTCATTTTATTTTAACATAGACGAAAAAAAGGAATCCCTTTAAAAGGAATCCCTCAGGCTTTCTATTTTCCATATGGCTATGCTGCGTCAGCAGGTGTTTAACATCACTTCCTCGGCAGCGCCGCCCTGTAATTCTCCCTCACCGTATTCCCCGAATAAGCTGCGTACATCTGGGCGGTAGTGGAGTCCGAATGTCCAAGCATGGCCTGGACCGCATGGATGTCAGCTCCCCCGCGGATCAAATGGGCTGCAAAAGAATGGCGGAGCGTATGGGGCGTGATATCTGCCTGGATACCGGCCTTCTCCCCATAATACTTGATTATCTTCCAGAATCCCTGCCTGCTCATGGCCCTGCCGCTGCAGTTGGTGAACAGCCACGGGGATTCCTTGCCCTTTAACAGCTCCCGGCGCCCCCGCTCCAGGTACAGGCCCATGGCCTGGCTGGCGGTCTTGCCAAAGGGCACCAGCCGCTCCTTCACACCGTCCCGGCAGGTAATATAGCCAATCTGCATATTCAGATCCGCCAGTTCAAGCCCAATCAGCTCGGACACCCGGATACCGGTTGCATACAGAAGTTCCATCATAGCCTTGTCCCGGATTTCCTTGGCCGATGATGTTCCAGGCTGGTCAAGGAGCGCATTGACCTCATTGACACTCAAAATAACAGGCGCTTTCTTCTCAATCTTAGGCGCTTTCAGAAGTTCGGACGGGTCCCTGCGGATGATTCCTTCCCTGAACAGATAACTGAAAAATGCCTTGATGGAAGCAAGCTCCCTTGAAATCGTTGTTGTGGCCTTGCCCTCCTTTTCCAAATAAAGGATATAGGAGTTCAAACTGGTCCTGGTCACTTTCTCAACATCCGTAATCCCTTTCCCTTCCAGGAAGGCAGCCAGCTGCTGCAGGTCCCTTTGATAGGAAATCTCTGTATTTTTTGAAGTTTGCCTCACATCCCGAAGGTAGCTCACAAAACTCTTTATCTCAGACGTCATCTCTTTATATTACCCCTACCCGTTTCTACCATAAATCACGAAAAATCCGTGTGCTGACTATCATTATATCCACATTTTCTTATAAAATCAAACACATTTTTCCCACTTTTACCCCCATTTCACGCTACTTAACATAAAACATACAATATGTTGGAAGGGGGAATTTTGGCGTGTCAATATCTTGTAAAAACAGCCGAAAACTTTTTATGTCCCAATGCCTTAAAATCCTTTATGTTTCAGTTCTTCCACCAGTTTTACGTAAAATTCCACCACGTCAAAGCCACGGTAGTCCTCCCGCTTCAAATCAATCATGTCCCCATGGGAAATACCGCGGTGTTTCCTGTTGGTGACAATCCCCCTGAACTCTCCCCACATGGCTGACTCCGGCGTCACCAGGCCGTCGCTGGCCCCGTCCACTGCCCGGATCAGCAGGTACGGAAGCCACAGCAGCGGGTCGCTTAGGCAGTCCTTCATCAGGGAGGTATAACTCTGGTAAAATACCCCGGGCATATCCGGCACGGTTTCATTGAACCGGCGGCTTAAATCCGTACTGAACTGATGGGTGGCAGTGTAAAAATCAGGATGGGAATCCCCGAAACGGCCAAACCACCGGTCAAAGCATCCGGCAATGAACCGGTACAGTCCTTCCGGCAGACGGCATGCGTAATCCACGAACCTGCATCCCCGGTGGGGCGTATTGATGGTGGTCAGGGAAGCCACCATGGGTGCTGCCCCCAGGTTGGATATGGCGTAACGTGAATCCAGCCCGCCTTTGGAGTGGGCAATGATATTCACCTTGCCGCAGCCTGTCTCTTCCACAATCCCTTCAATCTTCTTCCTGATATCCCCGGCATTATAGGCCACGGTGGCAAATGCCTCCTGGTTCCCATAGTACACTGCTGCCCCGTACCTGGCTAGTTCCCTTGGGATCCTGCCCCAGTAATTAAAATACCTTAAGTCCCTGAAGCCCACGCCGTGGACCAGAAGAAGGGGATATCTGGTCCTGCACATGTCCGACTCTGCACGCACGCTGCGGACCGACTGCTTATAGCATTCAAAGTCATACTCCTCATGGACCAGCCTCATGGCATGAAGAAGGACCAGCAGGTTCACCACCGGAACCCACATGGCCAGGACCATGATGACGCGCATCCTGAGCCTCAGGCGCCTGGAAGTAAAGAATATGCGAAGGATCCCGTTCCAGAGAAGGATCAGCAGCATGATAACCGAATAAATCCCGCCGGCCCATAGGATTTTCTTTTGGACCAGACCCTGGCCCAACCCGGGATATACCTTTAAAAGGACCAGGACCTGGACAAAGATGCCATAGATGGCGGTATAGCAGAGGCACCGGCCTCCCTCCATGATTGTAACCCTCCAGGAGGCATAGGCGTCCTTCCTCTTTGGCATGATCTGGAACACCATCCAGATGACCCAGGTAACCGCCAATGTCATGACCAGCAGCAGGTTCCTGGCAGCCGGCCCCGGGGGGCTTACGGTCTGAAAGCCCGGCCATATTCCCATATGCCAGACATAAGCAGCCACCGGGATGTTCACTGCAAAAGGAATATAGAACGCCAGAAACAGCCGTTTCAGATATGTATGTCCGTTTTTCCTTTCCTTCATCCGTACGTCCTCCTGCATTTTCCTCTAAATGTACTTAAAAGAGCCCTGACAGCAGCGGAGATACCCATATCTCCAGGAACGCCCCTGCCCCCGACATGGCTACCAGCAAAAGTCCGGGCAGGATATGGAGTTTCTTCTGCGCCTGGCCCGACCAGACAGAAAGCACATACCATATCAGAAGGTAGACAATGCCGTGGGGAAGCATGCTGCACAGGAACGCGGCAATGCCCAGGATCCCTTTCCTCATGGTCCAGATTGAAAGCACCACGGCCAGGGACATGCCTGCATAGAAGGTCAGGAAACCAAACAGCATCTGGCTGCACACGGTCAATCCGGCCAGCCAGCCGGCCCCGGTCTCAAACGCCCGCTGCTTCCACACAGCCAGGAAATCCTTGGCCCCATACCGGTTCCCGGCCCCCGCTGTCCCTGCCGCCCCAAGGATACAGCCCTGCACCACAGGGCCGCCGAAGGCCAGGGCTGCCGCCGTCCCTCCCAGCACCCCCAGCACAAAGCAGAACAGCAGCCAGTCCTGATATGTAAGCATTGCAAGGCCCAGCCTTAACCGTCTCAATCCCAAGCCCGTATCCTCCCCATGAATATCTCTAAACTACTGTATTCCGGGGAGGCGGGCATTATGCCAAGTCGTCCTTTTTATCCACGCTGCGGTATTTCCTTGCATAGGCCATGATGGCCGCAATTGTTTTGCCGTCCGTGATCTTCCCTGTGTAAATCATCTCTTCCAGGTCTGAAAGTTCACATGGCTCCACATTGATGACCTCGTCCTCATCCAGGTTCTGGTGGGACGGAATCAGGTTATGGGCAACGAAGATATCAATGGCCTCATCGCAGAATGCAACGGTGGTGGTAAGGCTCATCAGATATTCCAGCTTATCCATGGACTCCACCCTGAACCCCGTCTCCTCCTCCAGTTCCCTGAACGCACAGAGCACCTTGGGCTCACCGGGATCATCCAGCTTGCCGGCCGGGATCTCCAGCGTAAAACGGTTCAGCGCATTGCGGTACTGGCGCACCATGAGGATCTTCCCGTCTGCAGTCACCGGCAGGACGGCCGCCGCCCCGTCGTGGTGGATAAAGTCCCACTTTGCCTCGTGTCCGTTGGCAAGGACCGTGTCCTCATATATCTTAAGGATGTTTCCCTCATACTTAAGCTGTCTGTCCAGACGCACTACGGGCATGCCTTCATTCTCAACTTTGTTTCCCATTGTCGTTCAATCCTTTCCTAATCCGATTATGATCTTATTTACTTATGGCCCTGCATCCGGGCCCGGTTTCACCGCCTATTTCATGCGCTGGGTCTTCTCATAACACGCATCCGCCGCCTTGATGACAGCGCTGCGAAGTCCATGCTCCTCCAGGGCCGACACACCTGCAATGGTGGTGCCGCCCGGCGAACACACCTCATCCTTTAGCTGCCCCGGATGTTTTCCTGTCTCCAGCACCATCCTGGCGCTGCCCATAACGGTCTGGGCAGCCATGGCATAGGCGGTCTTCCTGGGAAGGCCGTACTTCACGCCGCTGTCGGCCAGCGCCTCGATGAACATATACACAAAGGCAGGTGAACTTCCGCTGACACAGCCCACTGCATCCATCAGCCGCTCCTCCACCAGTTCCATACGCCCGCAGGATGAGAAGATAAGGCTGATTTCCTCCTTTTCCTCATCTGAATACATGCCGGCCTCGTATGCAACCCCGGTCATGCCCTCTCCCAGAAGCGCCGGTGTGTTGGGCATGGCCCTGACCACCCTCACACCGCCGCCAAGCCTTGCGCCGATATCCTGTATGGAAATGCCGGGCGCCAGCGAGATGATTACCTGGTCTTTGGTCAGCACATCCTTTATCTCCTCAAACACCACATCAAAATACTGGGGCTTCACCGCAAGGACCAGATACTTTACCTGGGCCGCACATTCCCGGTTGGAGGCAGCGTGGGCCACCTTTGTCTCAGATGTGACCTGGTCCATCTTCTCCTGATGGGCCGCGGTAAACATCATGTCCCGGGGCGCATACACCTTCAGAAGCCCCTTCAGGATGGCGCTTCCCATATTTCCCATTCCGATAAATCCGATCTTAGCCATTATCAATCCTCCTAATCATGAACTGCTGGTATCCTTTTGCTCCCCGAAGCCAAAGCCGCGGGTACCGGCAAAAAACCGGCAGGCTGCGCGCTGGTGCTTCCGGTAAATACCCCGGCAGGATCCGCGCCGCTGCTTCCGGCAAAAACCCCGGCAGACTGCGCATTGCTGCATGCCGGGGTTTTTCATCAGTCAATATCTTTGAGTATATCACAAAAATCAAAAGTAGCAAAGTAGTCCTCAGGAGTTTCTGCCCTCCGTATCATTTCCACGGAACCGTCCTGCTTTAACAGCAGCTCTGCTGACTTTAACTTGCCGTTGTAGTTATATCCCATGGCAAAGCCGTGGGCGCCCGTGTCGTGGATGAACAGCAGGTCGCCTTTGCATATCTCAGGCAGCATGCGGTCAATGGCAAACTTGTCATTGTTCTCGCACAGGGAGCCGACCACGTCGTACATGTGGTCGCAGGGTCCGTCCTCCTTCCCCATCACCGTTACGTGATGGTATGCCCCGTACATGGCCGGACGCATCAGGTTCACGGCGCAGGCATCCACCCCCACGTACTCCTTGTGAGTATGCTTTTCATGGATGGCCTTTGTTATAAGGGCGCCGTAGGGTCCCATCATGAAACGTCCCAGCTCGGTGCAGATTGCCACGTCATCCATGCCCGCGGGTACCAGGACTTCCTCATAAACCTTGCGCACGCCGTCCCCAATGGCCAGTATATCGTTGGGTTCCTGGTCCGGGCGGTAGGGAATGCCGATGCCGCCGGACAGATTGATGAACTCCACATGGGCCCCTGTCTCCTCCTGGAGCCTTACCGCCAGTTCAAAGAGGATTTTTGCAAGCATGGGATAGTACTCCAGGGTCACCGTGTTGCTGGCCAGGAAGGCATGGATGCCAAAATGCTTCGCACCCTTGTCCTTCAGTATCTTAAATGCCTGAAACATCTGCTCTGTGGTCATCCCGTATTTGGAATCCCCGGGATTGTCCATGATGTCATTGCTCACCTTGAACACGCCGCCCGGATTAAAACGGCAGCTGATGGTCTCCGGGATATATCCCAGGGTCTGCTCCAGGCACTCAATATGGGTTATGTCGTCCAGGTTGATGATGGCTCCCAGCTTCTCAGCATATGCAAATTCCTCAGGCGGAGTGTCATTGGATGAGAACATGATATCATGTCCCTTAAACCCGCATGCTTTTGACATCATAAGCTCTGTCATGGAAGAACAGTCCGTGCCGCATCCCATTTCCTTTAACAGGTTTAAAAGAAAGGGATTGGGGGTTGCCTTAACTGCAAAATACTCCTTATATCCCTTATTCCATGCAAATGCCTGCTTCAGCCTGGCCGCGTTCTCCCTGATTCCCTTTTCATCGTAAAGATAAAAGGGGGTGGGGTATGTTTTCTCAATCTCTTTCAGCTGTTTCAGTGTTACAAATGGTTTCTTCTCCACTTTTTATACTCCTTTCCCTTTTTGAGCGTGAATGCCACAGTTCCTTAGATGCAAAAAGTCTGTCAGGAAGCACAATCATCCTTGCTGTATTAAGGAACGTCCATGATGCAACGGATCATGGAAACGTATTGTACTACCTGCCAGACTCCTTTGTCCAGTACTATTTTACTCGATATTGATCACACGCATGATATTGGTCTGTGTGGCTGCTTCGTGGCGCCTTGCGTAGGTCACCACGCCTGCTGTGATGACTGCCAGTTCGCCCTCGGTCACAAGACCTCTTTCCTTAAGCTCCTGGGCGGAATTCTCAATCAGTTCATCCGTGGATTCAGCGCGGCGTGACCATATGGGCACAACACCCCACTGCAGCTGCATCTGGCGTACGGTTGCCATGCTTGGGGACATGCCGATGATCCTTGCCCCCGGCCTCCACTTGGAAAGCATCTGGGTGGTAAAGCCGGTGATGCTGGGCGCGATGATTACATCTGCGCTCAGGTCATGGGCGGTGGATACGGATGCAAAGCAAACTGCGTTGGAAACATTCTTCATGTTCTGCTTGGATACCTTCCTCTGGCGGTATGCGGCATAGTCCAGATAGGACTCTGACTCCTCGGCAATGGAAACCATCATCTTGAGGGCTTCAACGGGATACTTACCCATGGCGGTCTCCCCGGAAAGCATCACTGCATCGGTTCCGTCATAAACCGCGTTGGCCACATCCGTCACCTCTGCCCTGGTAGGCCTTGGGTTGCGGATCATGGAATCCAGCATCTGGGTTGCCGTAATAACAATCTTGCATGCCTCGTTACACTTGCGGATGATTTTCTTCTGGATATGGGGAACCTTTTCAGCCGGAATCTCCACGCCCATGTCGCCGCGGGCAACCATGATGCCGTCCGCCTCCTCAATGATGGCGTCCAGGTTCTCAATGCCTTCCGCATTCTCAATCTTGGCAATCACCTTCATGCTGGAACCCTGCTCATCCAGCATTGCCTTGATTTCCCTGATACAATCCGCGGTACGCACAAAGGATGCCGCGATAAAATCAAATCCCTGCTTGATGCCAAAACGGATGTCTTCTTTATCCTTGTCGGTCAGGGCCGGAAGCTTAATCTTCACATTGGGTACATTGACGCCCTTTTTCTCCCCCAGCTCGCCGCCGTTAATCACCTTACATACAATATCCGTGCCGTTGACCTCCATCACGTCCATTTCAATCAGGCCGTCGTCAATCAGGATTTTGTTGCCTGGTACCACATCCTCGCCCAGTCCGCTGTAATTGATGTATCCTATATTCTCATCGCCAATCAGTTGGCGGGTGGTCAGCGTATAGGTCTGGCCTTCCTTTAATGTTACCTTCCTGCCGTCCTTCAGCTGTCCGGTACGGATTTCAGGGCCTTTTGTATCCAGGAGCGCCGCAACAGGGATATCCAGTTCCTTGCGGACCTCCTTTAACAATTCCAGGCGGCCCTGGTGCTCCTCATAATCGCCGTGGGAAAAGTTGAAACGCGCCACATCCATACCATTCTTAGCAAGTTCCATCATGACGTTCCTGTCATTGGTATTGGGGCCCATGGTACAGATAATCTTGGTCTTCTTCATTTTAAATCCTCCATAAACGTTGTACAGTGTGATAAGTGAATGATCTGCCGGTTCTTAAGGCCTGTCTGTGTAAATGATTCCACAATGCAGCGCTCATGATACTATTGGGGGGAATCCGGCTTTTTCACGTGCTGATGTGTATACAAATGATCCATGCAGTATTCGTAACTGCCTTCACATTTTGAACAATAACGGAATTCCATGCCCGGGCTGTCCTTGTCCGTCCTGCCGCACACAGCGCACTTATGGCCGGTCTTGTTGGAAACCATGGGCTTAATCTTTTTCTGGAAATCCTTCTGGCGCTTTTTCTGTTTGTAACTGGTCTCCCCGGCCAGCACCATCCAGCCAAAGAAGATGAACATGTGCAGGATGCAGACAAATATCTGGACCCTGGTATATATGTCGCCCTTAACAAAATAATAGATATAAACCGCTGCCTCGGCGTACGCAATCCACTTGGCCTTCAGGGGAAGGACCATCATCAGCAGGACCTGCATATCCGGGAACATGAGCGCAAATACAAAAAAGAAGGAATACACCAGGTAAACAGGCGTAAGCACCATGGGGAAGCCTACCACCAGATACATGAACAGCGATGCAGCCACGTTCAGCAGCACGCCCAGTATGATGTAGCAGTTAAAACGGAACTTTCCCCATACCTGTTCCACAATCATGCCAAAGGAACGGATGCAGTAGATGGCAAGGGCGTTAAACAGGATGTAGCCCATGGGGTTTCCTCCTGTAAATGCAGGCGGATATACAAAAAAGGTCAAAATCCTCCAGACCTGCCCATGCATGATGGCAATGGGGTCTAAAATCAGGTAATTCAGGAAACCAGGCGCCACAAGGTACAGTACCGTGCCCATGGCCAGCATGGCGCATACGTAGTTGATGATCCCGCCGATTGCAAACCGGTTCATTTTCTGCTCAAACTTCTTTAGAAAATTCATGAATACTCCTTTTATGTCAGAATAAATCCTTCTTATTAAATATATAAGCTACCAACAGTGACAGGGCCAGGGCAAACCCAAGGACTATGACAAACCCGTAGGGATGGTTTGCAAAGGGCATTCCCCTGGAATTGACATTCATGCCATAAAAGCTGGCCACCATGGTTGGGATTGACATGACAATGGTTACGGTTGCCAGGAACTTCATGACAATGTTCAGGTTATTGGATATAACCGATGCAAACGCGTCCATGGTCCCGCTCAGGATGCCGCTGTAAATGCCCGCCATCTCGATTGCCTGTTTGTTCTCCACGATGACGTCCTCAAGAAGGTCCGTATCCTCGGGATACTTTTTAATCTTCTCGGTCCTTAAGAGCTTCTCCAGCACCACCTCATTGGAACGCAGGGACGTGGTGAAATACACCAGGGACTTCTCCAGCTCCAGTAGTTCAATCAGTTCCTCATTCTTCTGGGACTGATGGAGCTTGCGTTCAATGACTTCGCTCTTCTTGTCAATGATGCGAAGGTATTGAAGGTACTGGGTTGCATTTTTATAAAGGATCTGCAGGATGAACCTGGTCTTCATGAATGTATGGAAATCCCTTACCCTTCCGTCCATAAAGGACGTGAGCACGGGCGTCTCCTCCAGGCAGACGGTTATCAGCACATCATTGGTCATGATGATGGCAAGCGGGATGGTGACAAACCAGTCCTTGCCGCTGCGCTCCTCTATGGACGGGATATCCACCAGCACCAAGGTGTATTCCTCCTCCACTTCTATACGGGAACGTTCCTCCTCATCCAAAGGCGCCTTTAAGTGGTCCGGGTCAATCTGGTATGCATCCGCAATGTCGATGATTTCCGAGGCTGTAGGGTTTGTTAACGCAATCCAGCAGCCAGGCTGCATCTCTTCTTTTTCGTGCATAGCACCGTCTTCGGTCTTAAAAATCCGTATCATGCGAACTCTCCCCCATTTTGAAATTATACGTTCTCATTATAGTGACTGCCCTGCGGTTTGTCAAATAAAATAGCCTTTCATTTTTAACAAACAATAAGATCTTACAGGAATCATGCACAATTTTTCCCATTTCTTCACGATTTTTTAACGCCTGTCCCCAATTGTATTCCTACCTAATTTATGCTAAACTTTACTATGACCATTCGCGGCTTACTGCCGTAAATTGTTGCATAAATCACAGTTTTTTCCATAAAACTGTATTATGATGAACGCAAAACAACTTCTCAGCCCGGCACACCATTACACGGATACCCTGCGTGCCGCTGCTGTAAGTCACAAAGGAGGTTAGGGTAAAACCCACGTATATGAGCTTACATACAAATACCCTTACGCTGGGAATCGATATCGGTTCCACAACCGTCAAAGTAGCATTGCTTGATCAGGACTACCATATAGTATTCTCCGATTATGAGCGTCATTATGCCAATATACAGGAAACTCTGGCAGGACTTCTGAAAAAGGCCTGCCCCATAACCGGCCCCGCCCAGGTCATTCCCGTGATCACGGGATCCGGAGGCCTTACCTTGTCGTCCCATCTGGGCATTCCATTTGTCCAGGAGGTGGTGGCGGTGGCCTCTGCCCTGCAGGACTATGCGCCCCAGACAGATGTGGCCATTGAGCTTGGCGGCGAGGATGCAAAAATCATATACTTTACCGGCGGGATTGACCAGAGGATGAACGGGATCTGTGCAGGCGGCACGGGTTCCTTTATCGACCAGATGGCCTCCCTGCTTCAGACCGATGCCAGCGGCCTCAACGAATACGCCGCCCATTACAAGGCCATCTATCCAATCGCGGCTCGCTGCGGCGTATTTGCCAAATCGGATATACAGCCATTGATTAATGAAGGCGCTACCAGGGAAGACCTGGCCGCGTCCATTTTCCAGGCAGTGGTGAACCAGACCATCAGCGGCCTTGCCTGCGGAAAGCCCATACGGGGCAATGTTGCCTTTTTGGGCGGTCCCCTCCACTTCCTGCCCCAGCTGCGTGAAAGCTTCATCCGTACCCTCCGCCTTACCCAGGAACAGATTATTGCGCCGGACCATTCCCACCTGTTTGCCGCTGTGGGCGCTGCCATGAATCCTCAGGAGAACCAGTCCACTGTTTCCCTGGAATCCATGATTGAACAGCTGTCCTCGGGTATCCAGATGGATTTTGAGGTAAAGCGCATGGAACCGCTGTTCAGGGACCAGGCTGACTACGATGTCTTTTCAAGACGCCATGCCAGCAACCACGTTAAGTCCGGGGACCTTTCCTCCTATGAGGGCAACTGCTACCTGGGCATTGACGCCGGTTCCACCACCACCAAGGCGGCCCTGGTGGGCGAGGACGGCACCCTGCTGTACCGGTTCTATGACAACAACAACGGAAGCCCCCTTGCAACTGCCATCCGCGCCATAACGGAAATCCGCAGCCAGCTTCCAAAGACAGCCCATATTGCATATTCCTGTTCCACCGGTTACGGCGAGGCCCTTTTAAAGGCGGCCCTGATGCTGGATGAGGGGGAGGTGGAGACCATTTCCCACTATTATGCGGCTGCTTTCTTTGAGCCAGATGTGGACTGTATCCTGGACATCGGCGGACAGGACATGAAGTGCATCAAGATAAAGGACGGCACCGTGGACAGCGTACAGCTTAATGAGGCATGCTCCTCGGGCTGCGGCTCCTTTATCGAGACATTTGCACGGAGCCTGAACTTCTCAGTGGAAGATTTTGCCAGGGAGGCGCTGTTTGCCAAGAACCCAACAGACCTGGGCACCCGCTGTACCGTATTCATGAACTCCAATGTAAAACAGGCCCAGAAGGAAGGGGCCACGGTGGCTGACATTTCCGCGGGCCTGGCTTATTCCGTCATCAAGAATGCCCTGTTTAAGGTAATCAAGATTACCAATGCCTCTGACCTGGGGGAACATGTGGTGGTCCAGGGCGGCACGTTTTACAATGACGCCGTGCTCAGGAGTTTTGAGAAAATATCAGGATGCCAGGCAGTACGCCCAGACATCGCAGGCATTATGGGAGCCTTTGGCGCGGCCCTGATTGCCAGGGAACGCTACCACATGAACGGGGAGGCGGAAACATCCATGCTGTCCCTGGATAAAATCATTGCCCTCAAGTATACCACCTCCATGACCCGGTGCAAGGGCTGCAATAACCACTGTGTGCTCACCATCAACCAGTTCGGCAGCGGACGCCGCTTTATCTCGGGCAACCGCTGCGAGCGGGGCCTTGGACTTGAGAAGGCCAAGAAGGAAATCCCCAACCTCTTTGACTATAAGTACCACCGCATGTTTGACTATGACCCCCTGCCCCTGGACCAGGCGGACCGGGGCACGGTGGGAATACCAAGGGTCCTCAACATGTTTGAGAATTTCCCCTTCTGGGCGGTTTTCTTTAAGAAGCTGCGCTACCATGTGGCGCTCTCACCCCAGTCCTCCAGGCAGCTCTATGAGCTGGGAATTGAATCCATTCCCAGTGAATCGGAGTGTTATCCGGCCAAGCTGGTCCACGGACATATATCATGGCTCATCAAGCAGGGAATCAAATTCATTTTCTATCCCTGTATTCCGTATGAGCGCAATGAAAGCCCGGATGCAGGCAACCATTACAACTGCCCCATGGTCACGTCCTATGCTGAGAACATCAAGAACAACGTGGAGGAGCTGGCGGAAGAACGGGTAAGGTTTGTCAACCCCTTCATGGCCTTTACCAATGAGGAGATCCTGACCCAGGCCCTGGTAAGGGAATTTGCCATGAACCACCAGATTCCCGCAGACGAGGTGAAAATGGCTGCCCACGCAGCATGGCAGGAGCTTCTGGCTTCCCGCCGGGACATGGAGGCCAAGGGTGAGGAAACACTGGCATGGATGGAGAAGAACAATAAGCGGGGCATCGTGCTGGCAGGCAGGCCCTATCATGTGGACTCGGAAATCCACCACGGTATCCCGGAGCTGATTACCTCTTATGGCTTTGCGGTCCTCACAGAGGATTCCATCTCCCACCTGGGCAAGGTGGAACGGCCCCTGGTGGTAACCGACCAGTGGATGTACCACTCCCGCCTCTATGCCGCGGCCAGCTTTGTTAAAACCAGGGATGACCTGGATTTAATCCAGCTCAACTCCTTTGGCTGCGGCCTGGACGCCGTGACCACGGACCAGGTGGCCGATATCCTGACCCGTTCCGGCAAGATATATACCGTGCTTAAGATTGATGAGGTAAATAACCTGGGCGCTGCCCGTATCCGTATCCGCTCCCTGATTGCGGCCCTGAAGGTCCGGGACCAGAAGCATTATGAGCACAAGGTGGTTTCCAGCGCCTATAACCGGGTGTATTTTACCAAAGAGATGAAGAAGACATATACCCTTCTCTGCCCCCAGATGTCGCCCATCCATTTTGACCTTTTAGAGCCGGCCATCCGTTCCTTCGGATACAGGATTGAAGTATTGCAGAACCACAACCGCAACGCGGTGGACGTGGGACTCCAGTACGTGAACAATGATGCATGCTACCCTTCCCTGATTGTCATCGGACAGATCATGGACGCCCTGCTTTCCGGCAGGTATGACCTGGACCACACAGCTGTTTTGATGACACAGACAGGCGGAGGCTGCCGTGCATCCAACTACATAGGGTTCATCCGACGCGCCCTGGAAAAAGCAGGAATGCCCCAGGTGCCCGTTGTGTCGGTCAATGCCAACGGCATGGAGACCAACCCCGGTTTTACATTTACGGTCCCCCTTATTACAAAGGCCATGCAGGCCATTGTATACGGCGATATTTTCATGCGCGTGCTCTATGCCACCAGGCCATATGAGGCAGAACCCGGCAGTGCCGATGCACTCCATGGGAAATGGAAGGCCCGCTGCATTGCCTCCCTGTCCAAACGCAGCGCCGCCATGATGGAATTTGGCCGCAACATCAGGGGAATCATACGGGATTTTGACAATCTGCCAAGAACCGGTGTCAGAAAACCAAAGGTGGGGATTGTGGGAGAAATCCTTGTAAAGTTCTCCCCCCTTGCCAACAACCATGTGGTGGAGCTTCTGGAGTCAGAGGGAGCCGAGGCCGTGATGCCTGACCTGATGGATTTCCTTCTCTACAGCTTTTACAACAGCAATTTTAAGGCAGAACACCTGGGCACAAAGAAGTCCACGGCGCGGCTGTGCAACGCCGGGATTGCCCTGCTGGAATACCTGCGCAGGACTGCCAGGAAGGAACTGTCCGCCAGCCGGCACTTCACGCCTCCGTCCTCCATCAACGAACTGGCCGAGATGGCCAAGGGCTTTGTGTCCCTGGGCAATCAGACAGGCGAGGGCTGGTTCCTTACAGGAGAGATGCTGGAGTTAATCCACAGCGGCGTGAACAACATTATCTGCACCCAGCCATTTGGCTGCCTGCCCAACCACATCGTGGGCAAGGGCGTCATCAAGGAGCTGCGCCGCCACTATCCGCAGTCCAACATCATTGCAGTGGATTACGACCCCGGCGCCAGCGAGGTAAACCAGTTAAACCGCATTAAGCTGATGCTGTCCACGGCCCAGAAGAACCTGAAGAATGAGAAGGCGCCGGAACAGCCCCGTCAGATGAAGAAGCAGAAAAAGGCCTCCAAGGCAAAGACACTGCAGACCGCCTGAACCTTGGGGCGTAGGCTGAGGCCTGGGCTGCGGCCAAGAGCGTGGCCTGGGGCCTGGGCGCGGACTGGGGCCTGGGTTGGACGTAATAAATATGGAAATCCATGTCAACCACAGTAAAAGGAGTTGCCGCAATATGAAAAACCTCATACAAGATATGGCTTCTGGTTTAAAGGCCAGCGCCAATATCCTGTAGGGGAAATTCACTTTGCGGCAACTCCTTTCATTTAAATTAAAAAGAACCTCAGACCGGAACCAAATGTTATCAGCTGCATAAAAATGCCGCGCTGCTGCTGCGCCATCCGCTGCCCTTACTTACGCACCGGCCTGATATACTTGAAGAATTGCTCCGGGTTAAAGTACATGTAGATAATCCTTCCCGGGGCAGTATCATAACAATAGCCTGTGCCTGTAAAGTCAAAGGCTGCCATGGCTTTTTCTATCTGCTCCTCCACGCTGCGGTTTTCCTGCTCATAATCAAACGGCCCATGCTCAAAAACAATATATTCCGCTTCGGGAACATCCGCCATAAGCATCTGGGGCGGCACCCCGCCTTTGTAATCCATGGGAAGGCGCACGCCATAACACTCCGTCCGCTCAATCCCCCAGTCACAGAGCCTGCCCTCCGGGTCATTGATGTACGCCATGACCTGGCCGCTGCCGCTGTTGCATTCGCTGCCCCCATGGTCGTCCAGTTTACCCACGATACTGTACAGCATGCTTTTATCACTGTCCCGCACCTCTTTCAGCGCAAAGGCCAGTTTTCTGCGCCGCAGATAATCCCTGAACTGCATACCCGATATCTCCTTGAATTTCCTGGTGGTATGGAATTCGGAATAACCCAGCCTGCCGGAAAGGCAGTGAAGGGTCAGCGCTTCATCATCATGGTTTTTTATGCATTGGTCGATTTGGTCAACAATGACCTGTATCTGTTTCTGCCATTCGTACATCCGTGTTTTCACCTCGTTTCGGCCACCCTGGACATATTATAGCAAAGCCAGGGGACCTGCGCTTGATTTTACTTGCTGTAATGATATGTTTCCCCCATCCGCATAAAGATTGTATTAAAGTTGCGCCCCCATGGCCCAAACATCTTGAAATTCTCAAAATTTTCCTTTATATTGAATGAATCAACGTAAAACATACAGGACAGCCAATCATTCAATGGAGGATACACGAATTGAAAACTGAAAAACGCAGGGCATTCATCATCCACTTTTTATACTTCATCATCATACTGTCCGTTTCCTTTGCCGTCATCAAATACGGACTTCCCATGCTCTCGCCCTTTGTCATCGCCTTCCTGATAGCGTACGGGCTGAAGGGCCCGGTCACCTTCCTTTCCAGGAAAATGAACCTGAACCCGAAGATAACCGCCATCCTTTCCGTACTCCTTTTTTACTGCACCATCGGTCTGCTGATTACCTTGCTGAGCGTCAAGGCATTTTCCTCCTTCAGTCTCCTGATAGGGAATCTTCCCGGTATCTACGCCTATCATGTGGAACCGGTCCTTAAAGGGCTGTTTGACACCGTTGGGCAGTCCGCGCTGCACATCGATGCCTCGCTGCTGTCAGCCTTTGACGAGATAGAGGGGCAGTTTGTACAGTCCCTGGGACAGATGGTCTCCAATCTTTCCATGGAAGCCATGGGATGGATATCCGGCTTTGCCTCCTCCCTTCCCGGCCTGTTCATCAAGATGCTGCTTATGATCATCTCCACCTTTTTCATTGCCGCTGATTATGACCAGCTGACCGGATTCTGCCTGCGCCAGTTTGACCAGAAGACCATGAATATCATCCTGCAGGTCAAGGAGTATGTGGCCGGGACCCTTTTTGTCTGCATCCGTTCCTATGCGCTGATCATGAGCATCACCTTTTTGGAACTTGCCCTGGGCCTTACCGTGATTGGCGTGGATCGCTCCCTGCTGATTGCATTCCTCATATCCGTATTTGATGTGCTGCCGGTACTTGGAACCGGGGGCATCATGATTCCCTGGACCATCCTTACCGCGCTCCAGGGCAATTACCCCCTGTCCGCAGGGCTGCTGACCGTATATCTTATCATAACGGTCATCCGCAATATCATTGAACCTAAAATCGTGGGCAGCCAGATCGGCCTTCATCCCGTGGTGACCCTCTCCAGCATGTTCGTGGGCGCCCAGCTGTTCGGGGTCCTGGGGCTGTTCGGCTTTCCCATCGGCCTGTCGCTGCTCAGGCATCTGAATGATAATGGGACGCTGCGGGTGTATAAGACAGGACTTTAAGAGGCGCCTGGTATATTCCCGTATCATATCCTGTTCCATCCATCTTTTCCCTAAGCAGTCTCCACCGCTCCCTTCTTCACCCTTCCCCGTATCCCGGAAACCAGCAGCACTGCTATGGTCATGAAATAAGGCAGGGCCAGGACAATCTGGGACGGGATCCCGAAGTTCTGCATGCTGGCCGCAAGGGCCTGGGCATAGGCAAACATGAAACTGTACACCGCTGCCAGCACCGGATTCCCTTTTGCAATCATGATGGCTGCAACCGCCAGGAACCCCCTGCCCGCCGACATATTCTCCGTGAATATGGAGGTGCCTCCAAGCGGAAGGACTGCGCCCGCAATCCCCACGAAAAATCCGGTAATCAAAACAGAATACCATTTATAGCGCAGGACATTGGTACCGGTTGTCTGGGCGGCCTTTTCATTGATTCCCACGCTGCGCAGCCTCAGTCCAAAGGGCGTCTTGTACATGGCGATCCAGGTCCCGGCAATGGCCAGAAGGGTAAAATACACCACCGCATTGTGGGTTCCAAGTACCTCTCCTATATAAGGGATCCTGCTTATGACAGGCAGCTTCACAGAGGGCAGGCTGACCAGCCTGGAATCCATGAACGAACCCCGCTTCCCAAAAATATTCAGGAGGAGAAAGGATGTAAACGCATCCATTCCCAGGTTCATGGCAATACTGACCACCATGCCGCTGGAGCCAAGATGGAACACCAGGATCCCGAACAGGACAGAGCAGGCCAGCCCTGCCAGGATCCCGCAAAACACCCCTGTGTATGGATTGCCGGAGTAATAGGTGCCCAGTGTGGCAAAGAATGCGGCGCACAGCATGAAGCTCTCCAGGGCAATGTTAAAGATTCCCGTCCTGTCCCCGAAGCAGCCGCCAATGGAAGACAGGATAAGGGGCACGGCCAGACGCAGGGCCGCTGCCATGGTTATGGTTCCCAGTAAAATAGAAAGCATTATCCCACCACCGCCTTCCTCTTAACAGCACCAAACAATTTACGGTAATCCACAGTGATGAACAGCACGAACAGGGCCTGGATCAAAAGCACGGTCAGGCGGTTCACATCACACATCCGTTCCATATGAAGGGACCCGGCTTTGAGGATTCCCCAGATAACGGCTACCCCAAGGACCGTTATGGGATGATTGCCCGCAATCATGGCAATCATGATGCCGTCCCAGCCCAGGTTATTGGAAAAGCTGGCAGTGAATTTCCCGTAGGTGCCCTGGACTTCAATGCTTCCGCACAGACCGGCCACGAATCCTGACAGCAGGAAGATGGCCAGAAATGTCTTTGTCACATTCACGCCCCCAATCCTTGCAAACCTGCGGTTCTCCCCCACCTGCTTCAGCTCATACCCAATCACGGTGTACCGGTAAACCATGAAAATCACGATTACCAGGGCCACGGCAATGAGGATGCCCGTGCTTGCATTGGTCTTGGGTATCAGGTTGGTCAGGCGCGCCGTATCTGCTATGGGCGGTGTTGACAAGGCTAGTGAATCCCCGGCAGCGCTGATTCCCATTACAATATAGGTGAAATACTCGGTCAGCAGCACGGCAATATAGTTAAGCATCAGGGTTGTAATCATTTCATTGACATGGAATGTAAGCTTCATCACGGCCGGGATCAGTGCAAACAGCATGCCCGCAATGCCGGCTGCCAGAAGACAGCCCGTGACATGCAGCGCTTTTGGCAGGTGCACGTAAAAGCCGAACAGGGCTGCCGCGTATGCCCCAAAGTAAAGCTGTCCTTCAATCCCCAGGTTCATGACCCCGGATTTAAACGCAATGGTGGCCGCGATACCCGTCAGGATGCAGGGCGTGATCCAGCGCAGCGTGTTGCCGAAATTGCGGATGCTGCCAAATGCGCCCTGGAGGATATACTTCATGGCCGTGGCCGGGTTTTCTCCCTGCCAGAGGATCAGTAAGCTGCCGATTACCATGACAGCCAGGAAGGAACAGGCGTATTTCATCATGTTCCACAGGGCGTCCTGTCTCATAACCTTTGCCTCTTTGTTCATGGGCAGCCACCTCCTGTCATCAATAGCCCAATATCAGTCTCTGTCTTTTCACCGTGAAGGCCCCCGTCAAACAGCTGTCCGTCGTACATTACCAGTATACGGTCCGATACCTCCATGACCTCGTTCAGTTCATGGCTGACCAGCAGGATTGCCGTGCCAGCGGCAGCCAGGCTCTCTATCTTTTTCCATATGAACTCAATGGCCCCTATATCGATTCCCCTGGTGGGGTCTTCAATGATCAGAAGACTGTTATCCTGCAAAAACTCCCTTCCCACAATCAGTTTCTGGATGTTTCCTCCTGAAAGGGTATGTATCTTAAGGTTTGCCGATGAAGCCTTCACATTAAATTCATGGATGATGCGTTCTGTAAATGATATGGCCTGTTTCCGTTTCAGGATGAACCGGTTCCCAAACCCTTTGACAATATGGTATCCCATAATGGCGTTCTCCCAAAGGGACGCTTCCCGGTTGATTCCCTCGCTGATGCGGTCCTGGGGCACATATCCGATGTGGCGCAGCCTGTGTTCCCGGCAGCCCAGATGGGTGATGTCCCTTCCGTCAAAGGCCACCTCCCCCTGGCTGCATTTCCTGAGCCCGAACAGGCCTTCCACCAGTTCCTGCTGGCCGGAGCCTGCGACGCCTGCGATTCCAAGTATCTCACCTTTCCTGATTTCAAATGAGACATCCTTCAGCTTGTCCCTTCCCTCATGGTCAGGAACACACAGATGCTTTACCTGAAGCAGCACATCCCCCTGTTTCTTGTCCTGCTTCTGGGCGGTAAGGATGACCTCCCTTCCCACCATCATGGTGGCCAGGCCATGTTCGTCTGTTTCTTCCGGCTTCACCGTGCCGACGTAACGGCCATTTTTTAAAACCGTAATGCTGTCGGATATCTCCATGACCTCTTTTAACTTATGTGTGATGAAAAGCACGGTCTTACCGTTCTTAACCAGGAAACGGACTGCCTCGAATAGTCCCTCGACTCCCTGGGGCGTAAGGACCGAGGTGGGTTCGTCAAAAATAATGATATCCACTCCCCGGTACAGTATCTTTACGATTTCCACCTGCTGGAGCATGGAGACGGAGAGGTCCTGCACCCGCTCATCCAGCGGTATGTTAAAATGATATTCCTCACAGATATCCTCCACCTTCCTGCGGGCCTTGTCACGGTTCAGGAAAATGCCCCATCTGCGCTTTTCGTAACCCATCATGATATTGTCCAGCACTGACAATTCCGGGAACAGCATGAATTCCTGGTGCACCATTCCGATACCGGCCCGGCTGGCATGGTTGGGGTTCCTGAAATCCATCTTTTTCCCATGTACAAACAGTTCTCCTTCATCCGGCCGGTAAAGGCCGCTGATGACATTCATCAAAGTACTTTTGCCTGCACCGTTTTCCCCGATAACCGCATGAACCGTCCCTTTCCTGACGGACAGGCTGATTTTATCGTTGGCCGTCAGGCTGCCGAACCGTTTGGTAATTCCCTTTAATTCCAGCACAAAGTCCATAAATGCCTCCTTTTGTACCATCGGCCCTTCTGCAGCTCCTATTTCAGCAGATCCTCCAGTTTAAGGGAGCCTGATTTTACGTCTTCGATTAATTTGTCCAAATCAGTCTTCACATCCTCTGGAAGCTTATTATAATCCCTGTCGTCAAAAATGGCTGACTGGGTCTCTATGCCGTAATTGGTCCGTCCGGATACGAACTGCCCGTTCTTATAAGCGGTAAAGGAATCAAACACAGCGCCCCGGATATCGGTTAAGGATGACCAGAACACACAGTCGTCAATATCCCCCTGCCACTCATCTACCCCGATGCACTTGATTCCCGCATCAGCACAGCCCTGGATCACGCCCAGCCCGGCCAGGTTGGCTGTCTGGAAAATCACGTCCGCGCCCTGGCTGACCATGATTTTCGTCTGCTCCCCTGCCTTTACCGTGTCGCTGTCATCCCCCACGTATGCGGTCTGTACCACCACGTCCGGGTCCGCATATGCGGCTCCGGCCAGGTATGCGTCACGGAACCGGTTGATGACAGGAATGTCCAGGCTTCCTATCCATCCAATGGTCTTTGACTGCGTGGTCCTGGCTGCCACGAAACCGGATACAAAGGCAGGCTCCAGGGAATCCACGTACACATTGGCCACATTGTCATATTTTGTATCCAGGCTGCTGTCAATGAGACAGAACATGGTGTCCGGATACTCCGGGGCCAGTTCGATGGCCACTTCATTTACCGTGTCAAACATGGTATAGATGGGATTGGCGCCCATTTCCGCCATTGCCCTTATCTGCTCTGAATATTCAGCTTTGTCCAGGGCCTCAATCAGCTTGACCGAAGCCCCGTACTCCTGTTCAATCTGTTCAAATCCGGTCCATGTCAGGTCGGTGAAAGGAACCCCTGCCGGCGCTTCGCTGATCAGACAGGTGAATAATTCCTTATCCTGCTCCCCTGTCCCTTCCTCTTCTTTCCCAGTCTCTGCTTCATCCCCTGCCTGAGCCTGTCCGGTCTGGGTCTGTCCGGTTTGGGTCTGTCCGGTCTGGGTCTGCCCGCCCTGGGACGTATCCTTTGCAGCCTCCCCTTTGCCTCCGGCACAGCCGGCCAGTACACACATGACGGCAGCAGCAGTTAAAAACAGTTTTATTTTCCTCATATCTTTCTCCTCCTTCATGACTTATCAAAAATGGAACACAAGTCCCTGATATCGTTAATCACACAATCCGGCTTCTTTTCCTCCAGGGACTTAAGAGGCCAGTTCCCCGAGGGCACCCCTACCGTATAAATCCCCGCAGCCACCCCTGCCTCTATATCAAAGGGGGACTCCCCTATGTATACACATTCCTCCCTAAGGCAGCCGCACACAATGGCCCCCTTAAGGATTGGCTCCGGGTCCGGTTTAAAGCGTACCACATCATCCCTTGTGACCAGCAGGCTGATATACCGGTCCAGCCCCATCTGCTTCAGGATATGGGACGCGTTTTTCCTTCGCTCCGATGTAATCAGGCAGATCTGACAGCCCAGATCCCAGATATGGCCCATGGTCTCCAACGCCCCGTCAATGAGCCTGGCCCCCTCCATGTGGATTGGGTACTGCCTTTTATATTCTTCTATGAAATCCCCTATGGTCCCATGGTCATCCGGGCTTATATCGGTTAATGTGGTAAGCATCACTTCCACCGGAAGCCCGAACATGCCCATGATATCCTCTTTGGCGGGCCTGCCCCCGCTTACCTTTTCAAATGCTTCTGCAAGGGCGTCACAGATACAGTCCTGGGAATGGATCAAGGTCCCGTCCAGGTCCGTGAGCAGCGCCTTATACCGCGCCATCCTCCCTCACCCCTTACTTCTTAAGGACTGCATGGTCCAGCGCATGGCTGCACGGGCAATCCCTTTCATCCGCCAGGTTTGGTATGGCCAGATATAACACCTGCTTGAAATCCTCAATGCCCTGCTTTAAAAGCCTTGGGAAATCGTCTGCCTCAATCTGCTCTCCCAGGCACCAGTTGGTGGGGACGCAGATATGCGCGTAGCAGATGGCTGCTTCCCTTGCAAAGACTGCTTCCGGAAGCGTGGTCATCCCTATCAGGTCAGCCCCCAGCTTCCGGAACATGGTAAGCTCAAAGGGAGTCTCAAACCTGAGTCCTTCATTGACAAAAATCACTGCCTTGTCATGGACATGCCCGGGTTTTACCTGGTTTGCAGCCTCAATCAGGGCACGGCGCAGGTCCGGACAGTAGGCGGGCGTCATATCCACATGGTACGCCTCCACCTCGTCGTCATACAGGGACCGGGGGAACCTTCTGGTCCAGTCGCAGAAATCATGGGGGATTACCAGGCTGCCCAGCTCTATGTCCGGATTGCTGCTGCCCACACAGTTGGTGGCCAGGATCTGTTCCACCCCAAGTTCCTTAAAGGCCCAGATATTAGCCCTGTAATTGATGCGCGGAACAATGATTTTGTGTTCTTCCCCATGTCTGGGAAGGAAATACACCTTCCGCCCCTGAATCGTGCCCTCGAAAATCTCAGAAGAACGTCCATATCTGTTATTGTGGACAAACATCCTGGGATGTTCCAGAAGTTCATAGAAGCCACTTCCTCCGATAATTCCAACTGGTTTCATTTGCATTTCTCCTTTGCATGTTTAATATTTGGAACTGAAATCGTTTTCAGTTCCTGTAAAAAAAATGTTGCCTTTGCCATGACCACATTTTTCATACTTTCATGTTTTATACTTCCATTTCCCATAAAACGTATTAACTGCAGGCGTATCCGGGGCACCGTATCGGTTATCCATGTGTCCCGGACACACCTGCCATCGCTTCCCGTCAGGCAGGCTTCCTCCCACCGGGGCGTGTTTGCCCGGCGTAAACAGCGGACGCTATATACCGGCGCATTTACGCCGGGTGGTTTAGTTTCTTTACGGACGTCCGTTCGATGAACTTCAATTCCAGGGCCTCGGTCCTTGCCCCGCCTTTTTCGCCGGGCTGCTCCATCCGTTTCAGTAAAAGCCTGACCGCGCCAACGGCAATGGCCGACGTATCCAGGCGGAAGCTGGTAATCCCATGGCGTTCAAAAGCCATGACATCCTCATCGCACTCCTCAAAGCCAATCAGGGAAATGTCCTCTCCCGGCTCCAGCCCATGATTCCTGACCGCTTCCAGCATTCCTGTGGTCAGGGTATTGTTGCCTGCTATGATGGCCGTAGGCGGTTTTTCAAGCCCAAGAAGCTGGGATGTATAGCGGATGCCGGCCTCTGTCTTCCAGCAGTCCTGTATGAAATACCCGCTCCGCCACGGAAGTCCGTACGCTGCCAGACAGTCCCTGAAACCGCGGATGCGCTCCTCTGCAATCCCATGTCCCTCGGCCCCCACCAGAAAAGCAATCCTGGTGTGGCCATTTTTTATCAGGTATTCTGTTCCCTGATACAAGGCTTCATAGTTCCGGTTCATGATGCAGTCCAGGGATGTATTTTCCTCAAAATACCGGTCAATGAGCACCACAGGTTTCTTTACCTGCTGCAGCCGCGTCAGTTCCTTTAAGGAAGTGGCGTCCAAAATGCCGTCTGCCATCTGACAGATGGAACTGCTTAAAAAGCTGCATTCCTCATCCGCTGATTCCGTTGTATAGACCACCACATAATAGCCGTATTTCTTCATTTCCTGAATCACGGTGTTAATCAGCTGGGTGAAAAAATGATTATCAATCACAGGGACAATCACCACCACCACCTGGCTTCGGCCGCGGACCATGGCTTTGGCCGTGAAGTCAGGGACATAGTGAAGCTCATCAATGGCCTTCTGCACCCGCTCTTTTACCTCTGTATTAATCCATTTATAATCGTTCAGCACACGTGATACGGTGGATGGGGATACCTGCGCATATTCCGCCACATCTTTTATTGTGATTTTGTTCTTCTTCATGTGCACTTTTCCCTCTTTTCCGAAACTGAAATCCTTTTCAGTATATCAATATTACCATATATGAATCTGTTTTGCAAGAGGTGCGGGGGGATATTCCAAGAAAATATGCATAAGGCGGAAATGGATGATACTTCCTATCAGATCCGACAACGTACAAGGCCCTGTGTCCAACCAGGATTATTTCAGATAGGGATGCCGCATAGGCCCAAAAAAGTACTGCCACCCCTATCCTCCTGTGTTATAATAAGTAAGAAACATAATTCATATATGATTAGGAGGACAACAGATGTCATACACATTAACCAGCGTAACAATCCGTACAGATAATACCCCGGAGGGCATGAAAAAGATTGGGGAATTATGGGACGACGTGACGGGCGGAAAGCTTCCCATCCTCTTTGACAGCGCGCACAACTTCCAGACCGGGATATCCCCTGTCTCCAGGTACAGCAGCTATGCCAGCGATGAAACCGGCTCCTACGACCTCTCTGTCATGGGTGTGACAGCAGACTTCTTCCAGCACATGGAACATCTGGTCAGCGAAGGCGCGTACCGCAAATATGACGAGGGCGATGAAAGCGGCGACCTGGGCGCATGTACCAGAAAGGCATGGGAACGCGTGTGGGCCGAACAGAAAGACGGCGCCATAACGCGGGCCTTTACAGTGGATTATGAAAGCAGCGTCCCTAAAGGATATGCAAAAGACGGGAAGGCCCATTGCTATCTGTATATTGCGGTGCGGTAAGGCTGCGGGGGCCTGTTGCCGCTGCGGCTTATTGCTGCTGTTTATTGCTGCGGCGGCATGAACCTGCCCTTTTTCCCGCGGTAATACCACAGTACACCTCCAATGGCCAGCAGGGTCACCAGGGTTGTGAACAGACCGCCTTCCGGTCCGAATAATCCGCCGTTCAACAGGTTTGCCTTGCCTATAGCCGTTGTAAACATGTGGGGCGTATTGATTCCGCTTACCTCAAATCCATATACAGGGCCCTGGAAATAATTCCAGGCAATGTGAAAACCGATGGGAATCCACAGCTGGCCCGTGTACCAGAAAAGAAGGCCAAGGAAAATCCCCACAAAGCAGATATTGATAAAACCCAGAAGGCTGAAATTACTGTTGGTGGAATGTGCGATGCCAAACAGCAGCGCCGGCAGGATCAGGGCCAGCCAGCCCGGTCTGGCCTGCCGCATGGCATCCATGGCATATCCCCTGAAAAAGATTTCCTCGCCAAATCCCACTGATATGAACATGACAAGATAGCCTATGAGCCACGGGTCAAAACCATCTTTCCCAAAACCCATGGACGCATTGCCGGTCAGGCAGATTCCCGCGGCAACCAATGTAATCATGACAGCGCCAAGGAGAAGGCCTTTGCCCATATCCCTCAGCCATGTCTTGCCATGTATGCCAAGATTTTTCCAGGATGAATGGAACCCCCATTTCCACAGGGCAAAGGGCAGGAATATGATGACCAGGTTCTGGATACACATCAGGATAACCATATACCAATTGTCCGCCTGCCCCCTGTATGACTCCATCAGGACGCCGTCCCCGTCCATGATTCCCATGTTCATAAGCAGGATCCGGAAGGCGAGGGTGAATGCCAGGGCAATCCCCAGTATAATTACAGGTATGACCATATCCCATATCAATATAAGACTGAAGAACTTATAGCCCCATCTGACCTGGCCCTGCTGGTTCTTAAACGGATTTTTCATTGTAATCTCCTATGCTTTCATTCATCATTTTCTTATCTGGAATCCATCACATACCGGCTGTTTCCAGAATACATCCAGTATACCATGATCTTCCTGCATTTTACAGGGGCTGGTTTTTTTCATTCTTTTCTTTTGCCATCCGCTCCATGCGCCACAGGGTTGTCCTGCTGACCCCCAGTTCCCTGGCAATATCCTGTTTTTTCTTTCTGGGTTTCAGGGATGAATATAGGTCCTCCGGTTCAGGGGGCTGGCTCCTGGCTGTTTTCTGCCCGGCAGGAGCCGTGTTTTCCCCAGGGCGGAAGATTTTAAGCATCTGTATCTCCTTTAGCCCGATTTCCTGGGAATCGCTGAGCACTACCAGACGCTCGCAGATATTGCGAAGCTCGCGCACATTGCCGGGCCATTGGTAATTTATCAGGCACTGGGCCGACTCCTGGGACAGCTTGGGTATGGGTTTTCCCATCTCACAGGCAAACCTGGTCAGATAAAAGTCCACCATTTCCTGGATGTCCCCGGACCGCTCCCTGAGAGGAGGAATGGTGATATCCAACAGGTTCAGCCTGTAATACAGGTCTGCCCGGAACCTCCCCTCCCGGATTTTTTCCTCGATGTTAATATTGGTGGCCGAAATCACCCTTACGTCTACCGGCTGAAGGCGGCTGCTTCCAATGCGGCGGATTTCCTTTTCCTGAAGCACGCGCAGAAGCTTGGCCTGGAGCGCAGTCGGTATTTCCCCGATTTCATCCAGGAAAATGGTCCCTTTGTGCGCCAGTTCAAACAGGCCGGCCTTACCGTTTTTGGATGCCCCGGAAAATGCGCCCGGTTCATATCCGAACAATTCGCTTTCCAGCAGGTTTTCAGGCAGGGCCGCGCAGTTTAAGGCCACAAAGGGTTCCGCATTCCTCCTGCTCTCCCTGTGGATGCTGTGGGCGAACAGCTCCTTGCCGGTTCCTGTCTCCCCCACAATCAGCACATTGGAATCCACCCTGCTATAGCGCTTTGCCATAAGGATATCCTCCCGGATTGCCTGGCTGGAGCCAATGATATCATCAAAGGAATACTTTGCGGTAAGTCCCTGTCTCACAAGGCTGTGGCGAATCTTTGTCTCAGCCTCCATGATCTGCTCCGTATAGCGCACCACGATGATGGCTCCTTTGCCCATCTTATCCACCACCACGGGTTTATACTCCGTGTAAAGCTTCCTGTCCTCCCACTGGATGATTTCTTCCTTTTCCCTTCCGTTCTCCACAACGTCCTGCCACTTGAAGGCGGAACAGACAGCCGCCACAGGACATCCCGTGAAATCCATCCTGGTGGACAGGTGGAATGTCCTGTATGCCTGGTTATTCAGGGCCTGGATCCGGCCGGCTGCATTGACGGCCACCAGGGCATCGGAACTGGTATTAAGGATGGCGCTGGTCATGTTGAACCTGGCCCTTTCCATATTAATGGTCCTGGCCGCGTCCATGGCCTGTCTCAGGGCCTGGTCAATGGCAATATCCTTGGTGTGGATATGGACCCGCCTCAGGTTCTCCTTGTCACAGAGCCCGCACATGGTGCCTGCCCCCACGAAAACGTCTGCCCCGCTTTCCTTTGCCATATGGATGGCCTCCAGGGTGGAAGCCTCATCGTGGATTGCATAGTATTTAATCTCAGCCTGGCACAGGCGCTCAAGTTCTGTCACGGCGCCGTTGTCCATGTAGCGGACACACAGCGCAATCTTCTTTGGCGAAAACTCCTGCCTGGCCTTTATAAGCGCCTCCAGGATATCAAAGCTGGACAGCTGTATTTCCACCACATGCTTCTGCGGAAACAGGGAGACCAGCCTGTCATATGTCATGCCCCTGGCCACCAGGATTTCCGCGTCTCCATGGCAGGACAGGGATTCAGGGGTCCCGAACACATGAAGCAGCTCAATCCTTATATCATCCTGGCCCTGGACCCGGCTGACAGCTGCCTCAAACCTGTTTTTCATATTCAAATACGGTATGAACATACGTATCGTAACCATTGACTGTCTTCCTCCTGTTCCCTTCACGCAAAAATGTACCCAACTATGAGACCATGCCAACGTGAACATTATATCATAATTGAGTACATCCGTGTACTTACGTTTTCGTGTCTGCAGATGGCAGCCTGCAGCCTTTTTCTGCCCTTTTTGTCCGCTGCCTTTTATCGGACGCCTTTCATTGGACGCCTTTCATCCGTCAACGGTTCACCACATTCTGTGGCTTCCCATCCACAAACCGGCGCAGGTTATCCACCGCGATATCCATGAGCCTCTGCCTGGATTCCCTTGGCGCCCAGGCAATGTGGGGTGTTATGATCATGTTTTTGGCGCCCAAGAGGGGATTATCTTCCCTGATGGGTTCCGAGGAAACCACATCCACGGCTGCCCCGCTTACTTTTCCACTGTTTAACGCTTCTTTCAGGTCTTCCTCCACAATCAGCGGGCCTCTTGAGGTATTAAGGATCTTAACCCCATCCTTCATCTTTGCAATGGTGTCTTTGTTGATGATTCCCTGGGTGGACGGGAACAGGGGGCAGTGGAGGCTGATGACATCCGACTGGGCCAGCAGCTGGTCCAGGGATACGTATCTGCAGTTTTCTGTTTCCAGGGCCTTGTTGGGGTACTCGTCAAAGGCCAGTATCTTCATCCCAAAGGCCTGGGCAATCTGCGCCGTCCTCTGGCCAATCCTTCCAAAGCCGATTACGCCGAAGTTCTTGCCCGCCAGCTCCACCAGGGGATGTTTCCAGAAACACCAGTCCTGGTTGTGGGTCCACTCTCCTGCCTTGACGCAGTCGGAATGCTCGCCCACATGATGGCACAGCTCCAGAAGAAGGGCCATTGCATACTGGGCCACCGCATCCGTCCCATAGGTGGGGATGTTGGAGACCACCACGCCCTGTTCCTTGGCAGCCGCCGTATCAATCACATTATACCCGGTTGCCAGGACACCGATAAATTTCATTCCGGGGCACTGGCGTATGGTCTCTGCCGTAATAGGCGTTTTATTGGTATACACGGCCTGGGCATCCCCAATCCGCTCCGCCACCTTGTCTGCCGGGGTCCTGTCATACACGGTCAGGGAGCCAAGGGCCTCAAGCCCCTCCCAGCTTAAATCCCCGGGATTCTCTGTATATCCGTCCAATACTACAATTTTCATGTTCCTGTTCCTCCTCAATTGAAATTATGTTAATCCTCTACCAGTGCCCAGGCGCGGTTAATCACACGCTTTGTGCCGGCGAGGATGATATCCCCGTCCTCATTGGCCCATGGCTTTACTTCCAGCGACAGTACATATGGATTTTCCTTGCTGAAAAATCCCTCTTCCTTTAATACGGTAAAGAAATCAGCCAGCTGCTCCGTGTCATTGGCGCTTTCCGGGAAACCGAACCTGGGATGCTGGTCCCCGTATGCCTGGCAGCCTTCCTTTACAACGGCATTGCCGATGTGCAGGTGGGTGATATATGGGCGGAGGGTCCGGATCACAAATCTGGATGTCTCGTATGTGGTGGGGAAATGGGACAGGTCCACCAGCAGCCCGAAGTTATTATGGGTAGTGCGCATGTCCGCTGCAAACCTGGCCGCATAGGGCGCTGGTCCGATAAGGGCAGCCTTATCCATGTCAAAATCAAACACCTCCAGTTCCACCGTCATTCCCAGGGATGCGGCATGGCTGCATACGGCCCTGGTGGTCTTAAGCAGCTGGGCATACGCCTGTTCTTTTGTCTCAGGCTCCCATTTTCCTGCCAGGAATGCAATCCCTCCAGCCCCCATATACTGAGCTTCATTAACAGAGTCAATGAGCACTGCCTCGGCCTTTTTCCTGCCTTCCTCATTAAGGTCATTGGGATTCAGCTTTGGCCCCAGCAGGCGGGGCTGGGCGCCATAACACACCTTCATATGGCCCTGGGCCAGCATGTCCTTTACCTTATCCCTGGTCTCCTGGTCCTCGATATGGGTAATTTCCAGCGCGCTGAAATATTCATCGCAGCAAATGGCCTTAACGGATTCAAGCAGGGGGTAATCCACCGGGGGATGGGTCATCCACTGAATGGTCCCCACCTGAAAATATTTCTGAATCGGGTCTTTCATCGGTCAAAATCCTCCTATTTCTATTTAAATTTTTATATTAAAATCTGCCATGTACTGATCCACCGTCCCTTATACCAGCTCCCAGGCCAGGTTCAAGGTGCGTTTTGCATTGGCAATCACTGCCTCCGACGGTTCATCCTTCCACGGTTTTACCTCAAAGCTGACAATGGGCCGGGTCTTCTCATTAAGGAAACCGGTTTTCAGCAGCAGCCTCAGATACCCTGCCAGCTCATTTACGTCATTTTCACTGTCCGGGAACCCGAACCTTGGATGGTTGTCACCATATGCCTCACAGTCCGGGCTTTTAATGACCGTATTGCCCATATGGGCGTGGATGATATAATCCTTTACCGGCAGGATGCTCTCCTCTATTGTCTCATGTATCATGGGAATGTGGCTTAAATCTGCCAGCAGTCCGAAGTTCCCAAACTCCTCCCTGATGATGCCTGCATATCTGGCCGCCAGGGGCGCAGGCCCTATGAGGGCTTTCTTGTCAATATCGTAATCAAACACCTCACAGCAGATGGGCATGTCTCCCTTATCCCGCGCATGGGCGCACAACTCCCTGGTGGATTTAATAAGCTGGCAAAAGGACTGTTCCTTTGTCTCCTCACAGTACCTGCCTGACAGGAAGGAAAATCCTGCGCAGCCCAGTTCATATGCCTCGTCAATTCCTTCCTTCAGGGTGTCCACCGCCTTTTGCCTTCCCCCTTCATCAAGGTCATTCAGGTTCAGGCCCGCGGACAGCGTGCGTCCCTGCCCGCCATAGGCAGAGACCATATGTCCTGTCCGTATAAGCCCTGCCGCCGCCCTTCTGACATCCGGGTCGTGGATGTGGGCCACCTCCACCGCGTCAAAGTAGTCATCCTGCACCACCTTGCCGAGGCATTCAAGTATGGGGCCGCCTCCGTCCCCCAGGCCTCTGTAGGCAGCATGAAGGACCAGTCCCACTTTCATGAACCTTCTCATGGATTGTTCCATATCCGTACCTCCTTTTGGCATTTCCCAGCCGGCGCTTTGATGCCGGGCCGCCGGTCTATCTGCGCTTCATGACAGCCCTGCACTTATCCGCAATGGCCTCTGGACTGTATCCATACTTTGCCAGCAGCGCCTCATAGTCCCCTGACTCCGCAAAATCAACGGCTCCGATCCGCTCCATGGGCACGGGCATGTGTTCTGCCAGCACCTCTGCCACCGCGCTGCCCAGGCCGCCGTAAATACTGTGTTCCTCCACCGTGACAATGGCTCCTGTGCGTCCTGCGCACTCTATGACCAGATTCCGGTCAATAGGCTTGATGGTGTGCATATCCACCACCGTTGCCCGGATACCCTCTGCCCCTAAAAGGTCCGCTGCCTGAATGGCCTTGTGAAGGACGGTTCCCGTGGTAATGATGGTCACATCCCCGCCTTCCCTTACCGTAATCCCCTTCCCGATCTCAAACTCCATGTCAGGCTGATAAATTACAGGCGCCTCCGCCCTGCTGAGCCTGAGGTACACCGGTCCCCGGTGTCCTGCCAGGGCAAATACGGCCTTCCTTGTCTCCGCCGCGTCCGCCACCGTGACAACGGTCAGGTTGGGAATGGACCGCACAAAGGCCAGGTCCGTAATGGCCTGGTGGCTGGCCCCGTCATAGGAGTCCGACAGGCCGCAGTAGGTGCCGCACAGTTTCACATTCAGGTTGTCATAGGCAATCAGGCTCTGGATGGGGTCCGCTCCCCTGGTGGTCATGAAAACCGCAAAGGTATTTACATAGGGAATCATCCCTTCCCTGGCAAACCCGGCTGCCATGGACACCATGTTAAGCTCGCTGATGCCCACGTTAAAATACCGCTCCGGAAATGCCTTCCCGAATATACCGCTTTTGGTGGAAGAAGCCACGTCTGCCTCCAGGCACACAATATTGGGAACCTGTTCCCCCAGTTCCTTTAACGCCGCGCCGTATGCATCGCGGATTGCTATCATTTCCCCCATTACCGAGCACCTCCTAATTCTGCCTTTGCCCTGGCATATTCCTCATCGTTAATGGCCTTTCCATGCCATGTGTTCCTGCCCTCCATAAAGGAAATGCCTTTGCCCTTTACGGTTGCCGCCAGGATCAGGGCCGGCCTTCCCGGCAGCCGTCTGCCGTCCGCCCCGGTTCCTGCCCCGGCATCGGTCCCGGCATCGGTCCCGGCGTCCGCCCCGGCATCGGTCCCGGCAACCGCCCCGGCATCTGTCCCGGCGTCCGCCCCGGCTGCGGCCTTTGCCTCCTTAACCGCCCTGCAGATATCCGCCACATCATGTCCGTCGCAGGGGATTACGTTCCAGCCAAATGCCTCCCATTTTGCCCGGATATCCCCCATGGGCATGATTTCTTCCAGGGTTCCGTCCAGCTGCACCCCGTTGTTGTCCAGAATGCCAATCAGATGGTCAGCCTTGAATTTTGATGCGGACATGGCTGCTTCCCAGACACAGCCTTCCTGTATTTCCCCATCTCCCATAATAACATAAGTATAGGAATCCTGTCCTTTTATTCTTGCGGACAGTGCCATGCCAAGCCCTGCCGACAGCCCCAGGCCAAGGGGGCCGGTGGACAGCTCCACTCCCGGTGTTTTGTGGACGCAGGGATGCCCCTGGAGCATGCTGTCAATGCGCCGCAGGTTCTTTAATTCTTCCCTGGGGAAGAAGCCCTTTTCAGCCAGGGCCAGGTACAGCATGGGGGCCGCGTGGCCTTTGGAGAGCACCAGACGGTCCCTTCCCTCCATATCCGGATGTTCCGGATCCACATTCATTATCTCAAAGTACAGGGCGGTCAACAGTTCCGTACAGGACAGGGAACCGCCCGGATGCCCGGTCTGGATGCTGTGAAGCAGATCAATGAGCTGGTTCCTGAACCGGCTGCACAGCAGCTCTAATTCCTCTTTTCTTTCATTTGTCATTGTCTTATTTCCTCCAACTTGTTCTTGATTTCCTCTACGCACAGCCTGGGGCTGGTAAGGACCGGACACCCGGTAACGGCCCCTATCTCCTCCTCCAGGTGGGCCATGGATGCCTGGGCCAGCACAATACAGTCATAGGCAGGAAGGGTTCCCGCCTTTTCCTTAAGGATACGGTCGTGCAGTTCCATGTCCATGGCTTTCAGGGCCATAAATGCCTCTGCGCACACACAGGTGTCAATGGAAAGCTGCCGCCCGGCCATTTCCCCTTCCCTCTGAAGCTTTGATACCGTGGGGCCCACCGTACTTCCCGCTGTTGCCATCACCAGCACACGGTCCCCATATGTAATGCCTTTTTTCGCCATGGCGTCGTCAATGGCAATGACCGGGACCTTGATGAAGGGCCGGATCATCTCCACTGCCGGGGTCAGGGTGGAACAGGTGGTAACAATCAGGTCCGCCCCGGTCAGTTCCTGGGCCTTGATGTCCAGAAACAGCCGGTTCCTGTTGTCTGCCGTAAACTCGCCGGTTTCATTGGGATTGTCAGCCAGAAAATCATCCCACAGGTTATGTACTTTCACCTCCCGGCCAACGCCCTTCCTTACCATCTCCTCAAAGCTTACCGCCACGCTCTTTACCGTGTGGATCAATGCGATACGTTTCATGTATCCCTCCTGTCTGCTGCTTTTCTTCCATAAACCCGTTCCGCAGCCGGTCCCAGACATGCCATGGCGCCCCTGGCGGCTTCCTCCATGGACGGAAGCTGGAATATTTCCGTACAGAAATTCCCATCATAACCGCATTCCTTAAAAGTGGTAAGGATTTTCTCAAAATCCAGCCCGCATTGGCCGGGATAGCGGCGGTTGTTGTCAGCCAGGTGTACATGGATGTTGTAGGGACTGTACTTCCTGATGGCTTCATACAGGTCCTTTTCCTCCAGGTTCAGATGGAAAACATCCATCATCAGCCTGAAGTTGGGCCTGTTTACCCGCTCCACCATGTCCGCGGCCTCTGCCAGCGTATTGATGAAATTGGTCTGCATGATGGTCACTGTTTCCAATGCAATCTTCACGTTCTTAGGCGCCCCATAATCTGCCAGCTCCCGGAATGCATGAACTGCCAGTTCCTCGGTCTCCTCACGTGAGAGCTGTCCGCAGTACTGTCCCCGCACCCTGCCGATATTGATATTGGCGCCAAGGTAACTGGCAAAGTCAATGATTTCCTTGCTTCTGCGGATGGCCTCCCTGCGGTTGTCTTCCACCGGACTTGTATAACTCAGCCCCAGCTGCCCGAATATTTCCCCTGTACACACCAGGACAACGTTCAGCCCGTATTTATCAGCTGTCTGCTTCACTTCCTTCCAGTCAAGGGCTCCGGGATTCAGCGTCATAAGCTCCACGCCATCATATCCAAGCCTGGACAGGCCGCCAAAGCTTTGGTCCAGCGTCCCCTGGTAGGCTGTGACGGAATCAGCAATGGCCACGTCCGGGGTGGCTGCCTGATAACATAATTTCATCTTGCTTATCCTCCTTCCATAATGTCCGGCATTTTTTTGGCAATGCCTTTCTGACCTATTTAAAGAGCAAGAAACGTGCCAACCTTCCCTGCCCGTCCATCCATTGATAAAGCGGAATGAATCCCCTGGGAATTGAAATATTCCTGTCCAAATACAGCCACAGCCCTTGTTTCATCTGTGATATGTTTCATAAACGTTTCGTTTTGTTTCCCATATATGGCTTTCAAATGTTTCATGATGTTTCACCCCATCCATTTCCCATGAAACTCCATTAAAATGCCATTGTGTCCTGCCAGAAGCGGGCCCATCACGGAATAAAAATACAAAAGCCATGGGCAGGGAACTGACCATCCGTTCCCTGCCCGTGACTTTTATCTTCCATATATATTATGGCGCCAGCATAAAACCTGCTGCCATGCCAAACCTTACTGAACGCCAATACTCTCCATATATTCTTTTTCATAGGCAGTCACATACTCTGTTGCGGCCGCCATATCCATATAGTTACCAATCAGTTTGTTTTTCTCCAGGTAATCCGTCTTCCAGGCATCTGTCTCAGACACCTTTTTAAGCTGTTCACTCCAGAATGCGGCCGCTGAATCACTCATGTCGGCCGGTGCTGCCACGCCGCGCCATACAGGTACTTCCACATTTTCATAATCACCGATTTCACTGAGGGTCGGGGCATCGGCCAGGTTGCCGGTGTAACGCTCCGTGGACAGGGCCAGGACCGGAATTAACGAACCTGCAGCCACATACTCCGTGGCAGCCGCGGGTTTGGAGATGACAAATTCAATGTGGCCTCCCAGGGCTGCCGTAATGGCATCGCCTGTGGAATCGTACGTGATATAGGACATGACATCCTTGCTGATTCCCAGCTCTGCTATCAGGGCGTCATAGGTAGCGATATCATCACCCTTGGAACCGCCGATTACTACCTTTGTACCGCTCTTGGCCGCCTCTACGGCCTGGCTGAAATCCGCATATTTTGTGTGGTCGCCCTTGAAGATAAGCTGTTTATCCACTGCCAGGATGGCCAGGATCCTAAAGTTGGAGGAGCGGTTCTTCGTGTTCTGCACCATGGGCATCAGATCCCCGCTGTTAAAGGTCAAAAGGGTATAATCCGCCTTCTTACCCTTTGTGTTGGCCACTTCATTCCTTCCTATCTCACCGCTTCCGTCTGTCTTGTTTGTAACAATGATGGTCTGTCCATTTACAAGATTTTCCTTGGTCATAATGTCAGATATCATTCTTGTATAGATATCACTGCCGCCGCCCGGGCTGGAGGTGACAATCCAGTTAATGTTATCCTTTGGCTCAAAGGGCCCGCCGCTGCCGCTGCCTTCCCCGCATCCTGTCACAAGCGCCGCTGCCGCCATCAAGGCCGCTGTCAGTAAAATACTCCTTTTTTTCATTTTGTTAACCCTCCTAATATTATTATGATAAAGCCATCAGGCCTTTGCCGATCTGGATTTCTTCCAAACTGCTTTTATGACAGGTGTAAATATAAATGCCATGAATATAAGCATCAGTACGCATGTAATCGGTCTTGTAAAGAAAATGTCCAGGCTGCCTCCGGAGATAATGAATGCCTTGCGCATATTGGATTCCAGAAGCTTTGCAAGTACAAAGGAAAGCAGCATGGGCGCTGTGGGGAACCCGCTCTTTGTAAGGATATACCCCAGGACTCCGGACAGGAACATCACAATCACTCCGTACATGGAATAGCTTGAGCTGTAGGACCCCACCACGCACACCGTGATGATGATGGGTATCATGAACTTCACCGGTACGGACAGTATCTTTATCAGGAACGGAATCACGGCAATGGATACAATCAGGGTAAATATATTGGACAGGAACAGGGATGCTATCAGCCCCCACGTGAACTCCGGTTCATTGGTAAACAGCAGCGGCCCTGGATTCAGCCCCCACATCATAAGTCCGCCTAACAATACAGCGCCTGTTCCGCTTCCCGGGATTCCAAGGGCCAGCAATGGCGCAAATGCTCCTGCCGCCGCCGCATTGTTTGCCGCCTCACTGGCAGCAATCCCCTCAATGGCGCCTGTCCCTAACTCCTCCTCGCTCTTAAACTTCTTCTGGGCCGCATACCCCATGAAAGCGCCTGTGGTCGCGCCTGCTCCCGGGAGCACACCCACAAATGTACCCATGAGTCCGGAGCGTATGGACGGGGGCAGGAGCCGTTTAAAATCATGCCTGGTCAGAAGGCTTCCCCGGATTGTCAGTTTTACATCCCTGTTCGCCTTTGTGTCCGCCCCTCTTTCCATTACCAGGTTGATGACCTGGGAAAATCCAACGGTTCCGATGATGAACGGTGTAAACGGAATGCCGCCCAGCAGATACATACTGCCAAAATCATATCTTGGCGAACCGGACAGGGTGTCCATCCCCATGCTTGCCAGAAGGATTCCCAGCATGGTGATGACAACACCTTTTATGGGGTTCTCACCCACCAGCCAGCTGATGGAGGTCATGGCAATAAACAGAAGGGCCGTCATTTCCGAAGGACCAAACTTAAGGCCCACATTGGCCAGGGCAGGACCTGTGAACGTCAGGATGATGATACCGATGGTCCCTCCGATAAAAGAAGCCATGTTGGCAGTAAACAGCGCCTGGCCCGGCCGTTTTTTCTTGGCTGCCATGGGATAACCGTCCATGGCCGTACAGATGGCCGGGGAGTCCCCGGGTATGTTCAGCAGGATAGCGCTGAATGCACCGCCGTACATATTGGAATAATAGAGCGCCCCCAGCATGATGATTGCAGTGGTGGGGTTGAACTTATAGGTAAGGGGCAGCAGCAGGGCAATGCCTGCAAGGCTTCCGATGCCGGGCATGGCGCCCACTATCAGTCCCAGGACAGCGCCCAGCATGGCGGCGCCTATGTTGCTGAACGTAAACAGGGTGGAAAAGCCTCCTAACAACAGTTCTATATTTTCCATTTTCGATTGCTCCTCTCCTATAATATGTAATCCAGCAGGCCCATGGGGAAATATACCCCCAGCCACAGGCGGAACACGCCCACGGAAATCGCCACACAGACAGCCAGCACAATCACCGTATCCTTCCAGCTTGTATGTTCAAACACCTTCAGCCATAATATGATGAACAGATAGCAGCTTGGAAGAAGGCCGATGATATAACTTCCCACTATAATCCCCGCGCCTCCCGCAATGACTAAAAGTTCATTCCTCTCATATCTGGCAGCTTCCTTATCCTTCAATGACTGAAAAAAAGAAACAATACTGGTCAGGAACATGACAATGGCCATGATGGCCGGGAAAAAGCCCGGCTGCGGACCATCCACATGGCTCCAGAACCCTAGCTGTGCGAAACCAATCACTGCAAATACCACTGCAAATACAGCAAGCACCAGCGGTACAATCTGTTTCGTCCCTATCCTCTTCATATAAACCTCCCTTTTCTATCCATTATCCCCTCAGGTGGTTGGCCATCCTTGCCGCCATTTTCACTGCATTTTCAAATGCAGAGGTTTTTACAATCCCCTTGCCTGCTATGTCATAGGCAGTTCCGTGTGCACAGGTGACAATGGGCGCCGGAAGCCCGCCGGCAATGGTGATTCCCTGGTCAAACCCCTTCAGCTTCAGCGCAATCTGCCCCTGGTCATGGTACATGGTCACCACGCCGTCAAAATCCCCGTTAAATGCTTTGATAAACAATATATCTGAAGGGAACGGGCCATTGGCATCAATCCCCATTTCCCTGGCCTTTTCAATAACAGGCCCGATAACATCAATCTCCTCCCGTCCGCATTTGCCGCCCTCGCCGCAATGTGGATTGAGGGCTGCCAGGGCAAGCCTTGGCTTTTCAATTCCTGAATTCTTCAGGGACACATTGGCAAGGCGCACAGCCCTCATGATGGTTTCTTCCGTCAGGTTCCGGCTCACCTGGCTGATAGGGATATGGCTGGTTGTCCGTGTGGTCCACAAATCCCCCAGAACATTGATTTCCCCAAAAGGCTCTGTATGGTTAAACAGGTGGGCCATGTAATGATGTTCACTTTCAAAGGGGCATCCGGCCTTAATCATGGCCTGCTTGTTTAACGGCGCAAAACAGAATCCGTCAATCTTCTCTTCCAGGTAAAGCCCGATGGCAGTCCTCAGCATGTCCAGGCAGGCCTGACCGCTTTTTATATGTATCTGCCCATAGGGCACTTCCTGAGGGTCTAAATCCTTTTGGTCCAGCACGGGGATGCCCTGATTCCAGTCCGCGTCCTCCACCTTCCCAATCACCTGCATGGGGATTTCCAGCCCGCAGACATCAGCGCCCCGCTCAAATATCCTTACATCCCCAATCACCACCGGACGGCAGTATTCCTCATAAAACCCGGATGCTGCAAGCTTTGCTATGATTTCAGCACCCACCCCGGCTCCATCTCCCAGGAGTATTCCTAATATTGGTTTTCTGTTCATATAATCATCCTTCCTTTTGATTTTACTTTTGCTTTCATGTCAATATTATTAAGCAAATACCGTGCCAACTTTTTCAAAAGGATTGATTTCTTACATCCAACCTGTTTTATCCCTTAACTGCGTTGTGTATTCTGTATATTTTCATGGATTGAAACCTGAATCCATAAGTTATTTTTTTGTTTCAGCGTTTCATCCCATACTTTTGTTTCCAAAATGTTTCATTCTGTTTATTTGTTACGTTTTGTTTCATCCAGCAGATTATACTTTTTCATTTTCCTCCACAGAGTACTTTTATCAATCTCCAGATAGGCCGCTGTCCTGGCACGGTTATAGCCAAACCGCTCCAGCGCCTCAACCAGTGCTTGGCGCTCAGCACCCGCAAGGCCGGTGTCCTTATGCATCATGCCTGCCGCGTTCTCTTTTACGGGTATGCCGGGAAGCGCCTGTCTTACCTCCACGTCCCCTGCCACAGGCTGCTCACAGAGAATGCAGATGCGCTCGCAGAAATTGCGTATCTCACGCACATTTCCCGGCCAGTCATGACGCTTGAGCAGTTCCATGCCCTCTTCTGATATCTTCTCCAGCATGCATCCGGTCCGCTCATGCTCAAATCCCGTCATCTTCCTGACCAGATAAGGTATGTCCTGTCTCCTCTCCCTAAGAGGCGGTATATGAAGCTCCAGCACATCCAGACGGTACAAAAGGTCCCTGCGGAAATTCCCCTGTTCCACCTCCTGTCTTAGATTCCTGTTGGTGGCGCAGATGACCCTTACATCAATGGGGATCACCGTGTCATTTCCCAGACGGACGATTTCCCTTTCCTGAAGCACCCGTAAGAGGCGGCTCTGAAGCTTTGGGGAAATGTCACCAATTTCATCCAGGAAAATAGTCCCCCTGTGGGCAATCTCGAAAAACCCCATCTTCCCGCCCCTGGCTGCCCCTGTAAACGCACCTTCCACATAGCCGAACAGCTCGCTCTCCAGCAGATTCTCAGGAAGGGCCGCACAGTTAATGGCTACAAAAGGGTACTTGCGCCTGGGGCTGGAGTTGTGGATGCTCTGTGCAAACAGCTCCTTGCCGGTGCCTGTCTCCCCGTGGATCAGTATATTGGAATCAGCATAGCTGTATTTTTCAGCTGTTTGAATCAGTTTTTCCATCACAGAGCTTTTATATAAGATATGTGTAAAATCATACTTAGCCGTAAATCCTGTGGAGTATATCCGTTTTCGCAGTTTCCCCTCCTCCGCCTGAATCTGTTCCGTCCCCTGGAAGGTGATGACCGCCCCAAAGTCCTGGGACTCGCCTGAAACGGGAACACAGTTCACCATAACCGGGCGGCCTGAACAGTCACAGACTTCCGAGAGTATCTTTTTCTTCTGATGGATGACCTCCTCAATCCTGATGCCGGGAAATACCTCCCTTATATCAGCTCCTGTCAGCGGCTCCTTGCGTTCTTTCATGTAGGAATAGCAGCAGCTGTTGGCAAGGGTGATCATCCCCTTCCTGTTTACCGAGATGATTCCCTGAAAAGAATAGTTCATGATACTGGCTATCTCATCCCGTTTCTCCCGCTCATACACCGTAACCGCAGCCAATGCCAGGGCTTCCGTGATGGCCTGGTTCACCGCCTCCCGGCCGGAACGTATCATGACGGCCGGGACATCGCACTGCTTTGCAAGCTCTACCGTCGAATATCCCCCTACAATGACCTGGTTTCCGTCCTCCTTTGCCCGCAGGACAGCGGTCTTGAGCATTATCTCATCGTCTTCCGCATAGCAGCTTACCCTCAGGCCCGGGTATACCTGGTTCACCTGCTCTGCCCCATAGACCATGTTAAAGGCGCCCACCACCGCAATCCTCTTTACATCCCACTGATTCAGGCACGTCTTAACCGCGGCCAGCACATCATAGCCAGTGGTTTTAAGTTCCACACACGGAATTTTCCTCCGTTTCAGGGTATGGGCCGTGAATCCCCTGGCAATGATTACATCCCCATCTACATGCTCCAGCTTATTATTGTAATAATCCTGCACCACCTGGTATTGGATGTCCTTTGATTCCGGCCGTTCGCTTATAACCCGCTGTATGACCGGCAGTATATTGGGATATGGCGCAAAAAATACAAGTTTAACCATAACACTCCTCCTGGCATTTTCATTTATTCTATCCTATCGATTGCATTAATGGAATTAAAAAGTTGCATATATTGTAAAAATGCAATCATTCCAAATCGGCACGTTTGCATCATCTCTTTTAACAGGCGGATTTTTTTATGCATACCTACTGATTTTCCCTATTAATTTTCATGTAATTATCACAAAAAACCGGATTGGTTTTTTCCATCCGGCGATTTGGCATGGGGCTTGCTTTTATAATCTGGCAGAAAACATTGCAATGGTTCGAGAAAAAAACAAAGGAGATTCGATTATGAGATTACTGGCAACTATGAAACGTTTTCCCGCAGGTGTTATGGTAATCCCCCTGCTGCTTGGATGTACCATGAATACATGTTTCCCGGATGCCCTTGCCATTGGAGGCTTTACCACCGGCCTGTTTAAGAACGGCGTGCCCACTTTAATCGGCCTGTTCCTGTTCTGCAGCGGCGCTACCATTGACGTGAAGATGGCCGGGGCCACTGTATGGAAGGGTGTTGTGCTCACCGCGCTTAAATTTCTCATCGGCTTTGGTTTGGGGATTTTATTAAATGCCCTGTTTGGGGAAGCTGGTTTCCTCGGCCTGGCGCCTCTGGCTGTTATCGGTGCCGTAACCAACTCCAACGGCGTCATCTATGCAACCCTGGCCGGGGAATACGGCGATGAGACCGATGTCGGGGCCACCTCCATCCTGGCACTTAATGACGGACCCTTCTTCACCATGATTGCACTGGGCGCCGCCGGAATGGGGAATTTCCCGGTCACGGACATCATTGCAAGCATCATCCCCATGATAATCGGATTCATCATAGGCAACCTGGACCATGAATGGAGAAAAATACTGGCTACAGGTATGATCCTCCTTCCTCCCTTTAACGGTTTTGCCCTTGGGGCAGGCATGAATTTCGGCAACATCTTAAGCGCAGGCATCTCCGGCATCGTGCTGGGCCTGTTAACAGTCCTGGCCACCGGCCTGCTTTCCTTTTTCCTCTACAGCGCGCTGCGCAGGAAGGCAGACCCCATGGGCGCGGCCATCGGAACCACGGCCGGCGTAGCCACCACCACCCCCACGGCCGTGGCAATGGCTGACCCCTCCTTCCAGCCCCAGGTAGAGACAGCCACTGCCCAGACAGCCGCTGCCGTGGTCATCACAGCCGTGCTCTGCCCGCTCATGGTATCCTGGCTGGCCAAGGTGTCAAAAAAATGGAATGAATCCCATGGAATCACAGAGGCGGTCCCTGCCATGGAATCAGGGGCCATGCCGGCAGAAGCAGGCCCCAATGTTTCCCGGCAGCCTTAACGCGCGCTTGGGATAATGACAGACGGAGGTAATGAAAACAAATGGAACGCATTATATTAAAAGCTGATTTAATCCTGCATGGAAGGGAACTGGCTCCCATGGAGAAAGGATCAATTGTGATTGAAAATGGCCGCATCCTGGATATACTGCCTCAGCATGCCCTGGCGGACTTCCCCATTGCGGATGCCTGTGAACTGTCCTTCCCCGGCCAGACCCTGATGCCGGGCATGATAGAATGCCACAACCATCTCTGTATTGACGCCACATTGCCGGAGCACCTGGAACTGCTGGCATGGAGCAATGAATGCCAGCTCACCATCCTGGCCCTAAAAGGGCTTGAGGAAGACCTGCTAAGCGGCGTCACCACAGCCAGGTGCATGGGCGATAAATATTACATTGATACAACCATGAAAAAGCTGATTGAGGACGGCAAGGCCACAGGCCCCAGGCTTCTGGCCGCAGGCACGGGCATGAAGGGAAGCCATGGCGCAGGATACATCGGAAGCCCTCACTGCGGAACAGAGGAAATCAGGAACACCTGCCGGCAGAACCTGAAAAGGGGCGTTGACCTCCTGAAACTTTTTGTAACCCCCGGAGTCCCTGACCCCACCTCATCCTTTGTCCCCAGTTTCTTAAGCCTGGAGGAAATATCCATGGCCGCCAGCGAGGGGGCGCGGCTGGGAGTCCCTGTGGCCGCACACTGTATTGGCGGACAGGGTCTTAAAGACTGTATTGACGGAGGGGTAAAGGTGATTGAGCATATGTATATGGCCACGGAACAGGACGTGGAATGGCTGGCTGCTTCTGACTGTGTGGTGGATCTGACCTCCGGCATTTTCCTGGATTCCAGCCGCGAGGCATTCCTGTCCCCTGGCAATGCAGAAAAAATCCGGCGCAACCGCCCACGCGTACGGGAAAATGCTGCCCGCATCATCCGTGCCGGCCTCCCCTTTGTCCTTGGCACGGATGCCTACCATGGGTATCTTTACCGGGAAGTGGGGTACGCAGTGGAACTGGGCGCTGATACGGTGACAGCCCTGCAGGGAGTCACTTCCCATGCCGCTGATGTCTGCGGGCTGGGCCATAGGCTTGGGCACCTGTCCTCTGGCATGGATGCGGATATCATTGCTGTAAACGGCAATCCTTTGGAGAACGTCTCCTGCCTGTCACAGGTTGGATTTGTGATGAAGGAGGGAATTGTCTTTAAGCAGATGTGATTTGGTACCGCTGTATCCATAATGCAAAAAAGGCTATAAGCACCATCATCCGGTGACTTATAGCCTTTTTTCCTTACAAACACATCCCCGTCAAACCAACACCAGACCTTACCGAAGCCCCATCCCGGCCTTTAAGATCCGGAACATCCGGTCAGCAGCGCCCGCATACAGCTCTTCGGACCGCTCAAGGGCTTCTTCCAGTTCCATGGCGCCGTTGATGGTGGTCATGATACTGTCCACGCCGTAATCAAAGATGGTTTCTGCCTTCATGCCCATGCCGCCCACAATTGCCACCACGGGTATCCCGCGTTCCTTACACCGCTGTCCGATTCCGCTGGGCACCTTTCCAAAGGCGGACTGCCAGTCCATCCTGCCTTCCCCGGTCACCACCAGGTCCACGCCCTCTAACAGTTCATTAAAATGCACCAGGTCCAGCACGGTATCAATACCGGACTTCAGGGTGGCTTTCAGGAACACGCAGAAGGCTGCCCCCAATCCACCGGCAGCGCCTGAACCAGGAATCTTATCCACATCCACGCCCAGCTTTTCCTTAATCAAAGCAGCATACCGGATCATGCCGCCTTCCAGGATATCCAGGATTTCGGGCGTGCCGCCTTTCTGCTTGCCAAAGGTAAAGGTGGCCCCGTCCGGTCCGGTAAGAGGATTCGTCACATCACACATAACCGTGAACCTGGCCTGGGACACGGCCGGATGGAGACCGCCCACATCGATATCCGCCACCTTTGTCAGGTCTTCGCCCTTACCCTCCAGCTCATGGCCCTGGGCATCCAGGAACCGCACCCCAAGGGCGCGCATGGCCCCCATGCCGCCGTCATTGGTGGCGCTTCCCCCAATGGCAATGGATATCTTCCTGTATCCCCTGTCCAGGGCGTCCTTAATCAGTTCCCCTGTGCCGTAGGTAGATGTGTTAAGGGGATTGCGTTTTTCTGCCGGAACCATGGGAAGGCCTGAGGCCGCAGCCATCTCGATAATGGCGCTGTCTCCCTCGAATTCCCCGTAAAAAGACCTGCATTCCTCCATCAGGGGTCCGTGGACCATAAGCCTGCGGTATGTCCCGTTCAGGGCCGAGATGACCGCGTCAATGGTTCCCTCCCCCCCGTCAGCCACCGGTACCCCGGCTGTCTCACAGCCAGGAAAGATACGTCCGGCGGATTCCTCCAGCAGGGCCGTGATGCGTTCCGATGATAAGGTTCCCTTAAATGAATCAGATGCAAATAAAAATTTCATGTCACGCCTCCTAAATAGTAGTAGGTTAAACCGTTTCCTTATCTACTATTTTAGCTGCCGCGGCCCCCGGCGTCAATGTTCCGCAGAACAATCATTCTGCATTTTTTATATTCTATAGCACCTCTTCCATCCCGTCCTTCACATCCCGGAAAAACAGCATTGCCATATAAAATACAGTTGACTGGCTCACAAGCCGCACATCATACCCGGTCAGCTCCTCCAGCCGCTTCAGCCTGTAGGTCAGCGTGTTCTTGTGTATATGGAGTATTTCCGACGCAGCCTTAAGGGAACCTTCCGACTGGAAATACGCTTCCAGAAGCCCCATCCACTGGCACAGCTCCTCATAACCGCATTTTTTGAATAACTTCCGTATATACTCAGCCTTCACGCCATCCCCCAGGTCCTGTGTAAACAGTTCCAGGGTAACGCTGTCATATGCAAGGATGTCCTTTTTGGCCAGGCCTGCGGAGCGCCATGCCTGATTGGCCTGGCCATAGGCTGCGTGGATGTCCTCCGCCCTTCCGTCAATCCCCACCACCATGCGGATATTGAACTTCTTAAGGACTGCCGTGCGGATACGCCCGGCCAGCTGTTCCATCTGGCGGTCCGGACATTTCTTCACCAGGATGATCTGCCTGCCGCCGCTTCTGAGCACAAGGCTGCCCCTGCCCGCAAGGGCGGCGGCCTCACGCTCCACCTGCTCCAGCAGCTTCTGCCCTGAGGCAGTGGATGCATATTCCTCCAGCTCCCTGGCGCTGGCAACCATGATGCGCCTGGGCACTGCAATGTCAATGCCAAGGGCAAACCCCCGCTCCTCCAAAATCCCTGGCTGCATCAGTCCGTTTCCAATCACCCAGTCTTCCAGGAACCGGTTTAAGACCCGCTGCCCCATACGGCGCTCATCCTGTTCTGCATTTTCCCGTATCAGGATTTCCACCATCTTCTTCACAACCTGGCCATAACCCACCACCTCGCCGTACAGGCCTGTGATCCCGATGACGCCCACAATGCTCCCGGCATGGGTAATGGGCAGGTTCAGGCCCGGCCGGGACGTGGGCGTGGCGTGCCCAACCTCCACATACAGTTCCGGCAGATGTTCCTCAATCAATTTCCTGGCGCCTTCATGGAGGCTGCCGATCCTGGTCTCATCCGTGCTGGCAATCACATATCCCCTGCGGTCCATCATGTTGATGTTCTGTCCCACCACGGCCCCTACTTCCTCCACAATGGACTGGGCTCCCTGTCTTGAGAGCTTAAGCCCGCTCTCCATTTCCAATTCATATTGTTCCATACGCCTGCCCCCGGACATGGTGGAATCCGTTTCTCCGCCATATCCCATACCTTATACCGTATCTTACTTGTCAAAATGGCTGCCCCCGAATACTTCCAGGCGCAGCCTTTTATCCATTTGTATCTGTGAATGTGTTTTAGGAATCTTTATTATTTATAAATCGGATACTTGTCGCAGAGCTTGGTAACCTCGCCCTTGATATAATCAGCCTGGTTCTCAAAATCCGTGGCTGCCAGCCAGATGCACTCTGCAATCTTAGGCATATCCTCTTCCTTCAGGCCCCTGGTGGTGATGGCCGGTGTCCCGATACGCACGCCGGATGTGACAAAGGGGCTTCTGGGGTCACCCGGAACCGTGTTCTTGTTCAGTGTGATGAATACCTCGTCACAGCGGTTCTGCAGTTCCTTGCCGGACACGTCCATGCCCCGAAGGTCAACTAACATCAGATGGTTGTCCGTGCCTCCGGTAAGCAGCTTAAAGCCCTGCTCCAAAAGAGCTTTTGCCAGCGCCTTTGCATTCAGTACCACCTGGTGCTGGTATTCCTTAAACTCAGGCTTAAGGGCCTCCCCAAAGCAGATGGCCTTACCTGCAATTACATGCTCTAAGGGACCGCCCTGGGTTCCCGGGAATATGGCCTTGTTGAAATTGAACTTCTCAGCAGCCTCCTTGTTGGCCAGGATCATGCCGCCCCTTGGCCCCCTCAGGGTCTTGTGGGTGGTCGTGGTCACAACATCCGCATAGGGGATGGGGCTTGGGTGCTCGCCCGCTGCAACCAGCCCTGCAATGTGCGCCATGTCTACCATGAGGTACGCGCCTACCTGGTCAGCTATCTCACGGAATCTCTTAAAATCAATGGTCCTGGCATATGCGCTGGCGCCTGCCACAATGAGCTTTGGTTTCGCCTCTTTGGCAATCCTCTCTAATTCGTCATAATCGATGTATCCTTCGTCATTGACGCCGTAAGGCACGATATTGAAGTAAAGGCCGGAAAAGTTAACTGGGCTTCCGTGTGTCAGATGGCCGCCATGGTCCAGGTTCATGCCCATCACGGTGTCCCCCGGCTTTAACATGGCCACGAACACAGCCATATTGGCCTGGGCGCCTGAATGCGGCTGCACATTGGCATAATCACAGCCGAACAGCTTCTTGGCGCGCTCAATGGCCATGGTCTCCACCACGTCCACGCACTGGCATCCGCCGTAATAACGCTTTCCTGAATATCCTTCCGCATACTTATTGGTAAGTACGGTGCCCATTGCCATCATGACCGGCTCAGATACGATATTCTCAGATGCAATCAGCTCCAGGTTGCGTCTCTGACGCGCGCACTCGGCCTGGATGGCTTCGCCCACTTCCTTGTCATACCCGGTGATAAAATCCATTACTTCATTAACCATTGGTCTTACCTCTTCCTTTCGTTTTAACCTATTAACGTGACAGCCTTTTGGTGCTGATTATAACCTATATGGAGGTAAAAAGCAAGACATTGAAGAAACAGCGCCCCGTTAAAGCCTGCGTTAAAATCCTGTTATTTTTTTATTCTGGGGAAAAAATATAAATTGTTCTTAATTTTTTCACATACCCCTTTGTTTTCGGGCTTTTTCAGGCAAAAGACTGACAACTCCCCGCCTGCCTTCTTAATAATTTCGTAATAAATATAGTACTTTCTTTATATTTTGGACACAATTTGGTCACAATTATAGTCTATTATCAATCTCGTTCCAGAAATTTACGTTTTATGGAAAACCTCATCGGGAGGTTTTCAAAAGGAGAGGAGAACTATTATGAAAAGATCTATCGTAAAATCCATGACAGCCATCATGGCAGCAGCAATGGTAGCAGCAGGCATAACAGCTTGCGGCGGTTCTGACAACAAGGCAGAGACCACCACAACCGTAGAGACTACTGTAGCTGCAACAGAGGAAGAGACCACCACAGCAGAGGCTTCTGAGGAAGAGACCACGGTTGCTGAGGAAACAAGCGAGGAAGCTGACGCAGAGGCTTCTACAGAAGAGGCTGCTGACGCAGAGGAATCCAAGGATGCAGAGGCTTCCGAGGAAGAATCCACAGAGGCTGCTGATGCTGCCGCTGCTCCTGTAGAGGAGACAACCGAGGCTGCTGAATAATCAGTACCAGGTAAATGGTAAAGGCCGGGGCTTAATCTGCCCCGGCCTTTTATTATCCCTTCTCCTCCCGGATTACCTATCCAAAATCGTGACAAATGTCATCCCATCCATGACAATCAACATCTATCCCATCCCCCCAAAACCAGCTATAATCATTATAACAGAAAGGGGGATGCCCAATGAATTCCAATGAACTTTACAATGAACTAAAACAGCTTACAAAACTTGGCTATCTGGAACAGGCCCAGCTGGAACGCATCCAGGATGAATACATGATATCCAGGAAGGAACACACCAACGCCTTTCTGATATTCGCCCTCATAGGCGTGGTCTTCATAGGTGCAGGAGTCATATCCATGTTTGCCTATAACTGGTCCATGTTTTCCAGGGAGATGAAGGCTTTCATTGCATTCCTTCCCCTGTTGGGTGTCCAGGGTCTCCTTTTCCTGAAAATCCGCGCCCAGGCATCTGATGTGTGGATCCAATCCCTGACCTTGGCCCTTGGCATTGCCTTCTTATCCGCACTGGGGCTGATATACCAGGCCTACCAGATTTCCTACAGCCTCCAGTCCATGCTGCTCACCGGTTTTGTGCTCATGCTGCCAGCAGTGTACCTTCTGGACGGATACTATCTGGCCCTCTTATATATGGGTGGAATCTGCTGGACCGGATGGAACAGCGACTATATGCTCCTGGCCCTCCTCCTGCTCCCCTATTATATAAAATGTGTCAGGAAAGGCAGGACCTGCCGTCTGCTGTCCCTATGCTTTTTTATCTGGATGCTGTATCTGGCAATCCTGTATGTGCCCTATGGCGCCTTTTACGCCTGTATCCTTGTGCTTCTGATTAACATGACCATTGAACGGCCGGCCCTTTATCCGGTGCTGGCAGGACGGCTGTTATATATCATGCTGTTTACAAAGGCTGTTTTCTACCTGTCCTTCAACTATTTTGCGGATTTCTTTGGTTACGCGGGCCCAGCCCCGTATTCAGACCGGCTGCCCCAGTTCCTCTTATTGGCGCTTCTGGCAGGGGTCTTAATCCGGATGTATATCTATGATACGAAAAAGGCCGGGAAGGAGCGGCTGGACCTTCTGCTGTCCGCCATCCTATGCGGGCTGCTGGCAGCCGATGTGGTTATTGCCCAGTGGACAGACATCCGCGTGTATCCTCCTGCATATGAAATCCTTGTCAACCTCTTCTTCATTGCATTCAGCCTGTATAAGCTGCTGTACGGGATAAAATCCGCCAGTCTGGCCTCTGTACGCCGTTACACGGCCGCCATCATACTGTATATCGTATTAAGGGTATCCTTTGGCAATTATCAGCTGCTGGTGAAAGGAATCGTCTTCCTGACAGCGGGCCTGGCATTCCTTGCCGTGAACTACAGGATGACCTTAAAGCTGAAAGGAGGGAATGTACATGAAAATACACCGCAATAAGATGATTCTGATTGTATTTGCATTGCAGCTTCTGATGCTGCTGGCTGTCATTGCCATGGTCTGCGCGGTATCCGGCAGAGGGAGGACCGTGACCCTGGAAATGGCCGGTTATGACCCCTATGACGCCCTGCGGGGCCGCTACCTCCGGCTCAGCAGCCCGGACAGCAGGGTCACGCTGGAACCTGGTTCCATTGAACGCTACGAAAACAGACGCCAAAGCACCATACCTGTATATGTGGTCCTGGATACGGACCCGGACAGCGGTATATCGGGCTTTTCCTATGCATCCCTGGATTGTCCGGACAGCAATACCCCCTATATCAGATGTTCCTCCCAATATCTGCGGATTTACGAAGATGGGGCACAAATCAGCATCCAGCCAAGGATTGAGCAGTATTACCTGAATGAAAGACATGCCGATGCACTGGAACAGTCCATTACCAGGGACAGTAATATCCTTCTCAGGCTTAAGATATGGCGCGGCATGTATGTGGTGGACGGCCTTACGGTTGACGGGCAGGCTTATTGAGGATGTGCCGGTTCATGATCCTTCGTTACCGGCAGTTCCCTCCTCATGTCCCTCCCTTCATTTCCGGCCAGGCGTTCCAATGCCGCATGTCTTTAGCGCGGTCTGCTTCCCGTCAATGTCCATAATTACAGGATTTTCCATGATACACAGGGCCTTCATGGCTTACATCTCAATGGAACTTCCAGTCCTTCACCACTATCTGAAGATTCCTGTTCCCATTATATTCATTTACCCCAGGATAATAGATGATATCCATGACCCTGCTGTTTCCTTTTTCCTCCATGAACAGGTCGCCTTCTGTAAATACCACCCCATTCATGGAAACACCGCGTTCATTGACCAGGCTCAGGCGCACCACATTCCGGTTCCTGCCCATGACGCTGGCGCTCCGTATCACCATATCCTTCTGTGCGAACTGCGGTTTCTCATTGCCCTGTCCGTAGGGTTCCAGCAGTTCCAGTTCCTTTACAAAGGATTCTGATATATACTCAAAAGGCATGGCCACATCAATCCAGACCCGGGGGATGAAATCCTCCTCTGTCAGACGCTCCCTGGCATTTTCATTCAGACGCCGCCGGAATTCATCCACATCTTCCTCTCTCAGGGAAAATCCTGCCGCCATGGGGTGGCCTCCGAACTTAAGAAGCAGGTCCTTAACCTCCACCAGGGCATGGAACATGTGGTAGGCCTCAATGGATCGCCCTGAACCTTTGGCGCAGCCTTCCGCACGTGTCAGGACAAAGGAGGGCTTGCCATACCGTTCCCTCAGCCGCCCTGCCACGATTCCTGCCAGGGATTCATGACAGTCCGGCAGGAACACCACCAGCACCTTGTCATCCTGGTACAGTTCATCCACCATGGCCGCCGCATCGTCAATGCCGGCCTGGGTCATATCCTTCCTCTGGTCGTTAAGCTCCTTAAGTTCCTGGGCCATGCGGTCCGCCTCCGCCTCATCCTCACAGAGCAGAAGCCCCAGAGCCAGCTTGGCGGTCTGAAGCCGTCCGCTGGCATTGAGGCAGGGTCCGATGACAAAGCCGATATGGTAGGCCGTAATGGAGTCCGCTGCCAGGTTATTTTTCTCTATAAGCTTACGCAGACCAAGATTGGATGTATGGCCCAGGCGGCAAAGACCTTCTTTCACAATGATGCGGTTCTCGCCCTGAAGCTTCATCACATCCCCTACCGTTGCAATGGCCGCAATCTCAAGCATATCCAGCCATTCCTCCATAGGTACGCCGCATTCCTCAAACAGCACCTGCACCAGCTTGTAGGCCACCATGCCGCCGCATATACCGGGAAATGGATACCGGCAGCCCCTCATCTTGGGATTCACAATGGCGTCCGCTGGCGGAAGCACCTCTGTTCCCTGACAGGAGTCCTCTGCATCCCCATGGCTCCCATCCCTGCCATCTGCATCCTTTCCCGCGCAGCTGTCCTGGCTTTCCTCCACCAATATATCATGATGGTCCGTGACCACCACGGTCATCCCCAGTTCCTTGGCCCTGGCAATCTGGCTGATTGCTGCAATCCCGTTATCACACGTAAGTATGGTATCAATCCCATCCCCTGCCGCTGCCTCAATGATCATTTCATTGATTCCATACCCATCCTTAATCCTGTCAGGGATCTCAAAATCCACATTGGCCCCAACCCGTTTCAGCGCCCGGTAAAGCAGATAGGTGGAGCAGACCCCGTCAATATCATAATCCCCCACAATGCGGATTGGTTTTCCTTCCCGCACCTTGCCGCGCAGGATTCCAACCGCCTTCTCCATGTCCGGCAGAAGGCGCGGGTCATGAAGGTCCTTTACGGAGCCATGCAGGTAATGCCCAATTTCCTCCATCCCCTCAATCCCACGGTTGCGGATTATCCTGGCCGTTACCGGACTAATCCCATATCTCTCTGCAATCTTATTAAAATCTGCCTTTTTCGCGTGAAGCATCCATTTCGTCTGTGCCATGTCCTATCCTGTCCTTTTCTATATCAATCACGTCTCTGTCGGTCACAACTCTATCTGCCATTCCATATCAGCCGTACTCCCATCAACCATACCCCTACGGCTCATTTTCCTCCTCCCGCACGGAGGAGACAACAATTCCCGCCGCCATCCCTGCCAAAGCCGGCACAACCCATCCCAGGCCGGCCCCATATCCCGGAAGGTATGTGGTGGCCTGGCTTAGGAAAGGTATGGTAACCTTACTCTGTTCCAGGGCATACACCACACTTACAATCCCTGTCAGCAGGATGCTGCACGGGAACATGGCAGGCCATCTCCTGGTCAGCGGACCTAAAAATGCCAGCACAATCAGCACGATTGCCACCGGATATATGGCGTTCAGCACTGGCTCCGATACGGTCAGTATCCTGTTAAGCCCTGCACTGGATATCACCAGGCTGACGGCTGCAAACACAAACACCCACGCCTTATAGCCAATCACCGGGATGATTGTGGTAAAATACTGGCTGCAGCAGCTTAACAGCCCCACGCATGTATTAAAGCACGCAATAAGGAAGATGACTCCCAGGATCATCATTCCTGCTTTTCCAAACAGGCTGCCTGCCACATAGGTAAGTATCCTTGCGCCGTTCTTTGTATCCGCCGCAACCGCGCCCGCAGGTGCCCCGATGTGGGCCAGGGTCCCGTATATCAGGGCCAGAAGGATGCCTGCAATCACTCCCGCCTTCACGGTTTCCCTGACAACCGCTCCCTCCTGTTCCACGCCCTTGGCCCGGATATTGATGGCAATGATAATGCCGAAGTTAAGGGCGGCAATGGTATCCATGGTCTGGTATCCTTCCAGGAAGCCCTTTACCACCGGCCCTGCGCTGTAAACCGCCTCAGGCGCCCCATATGGTCCCATGGGCCATACCAGGCACCCGGTAAAAATCACCCCAATCAATATTAAGAGAGCAGGGCAGAGCACCTTCCCCAAACGGTCTGTAAGCTTGTCAGGCCGGAAGGCCACCGCCATGGCTGCCATAAAGAACAGGGCTGAATATCCGAACTGCGCAGCTGTCTGAAGGGTAAAGCCTGTCCCTCCCGCCAATTGGCCCATCTCAAGCTTCATGCCGGTCAGGACAGGAAGCACCGTCATCTCAAAGGAGGTGCTGGCTGTCCTTGGAATGGCCAGACAGGGGCCGATGGACAGGTAAATCAGCAGCGTGAACACGAACGCAAAAACAGGATGGACCTTCTTTGCCAGGCTGGGAAGCCCGCCGGAAAGCGCAACCGCTGCCACGCCTAATACAGGAAGCCCCACCGCGCTCATAAGGAAGCCCCCCATTGCATGCCATGTAAGGCTGCCTGCCTGTGCCCCAAGAAAAGGCGGGAAAATCAGATTCCCCGCGCCAAAAAACATGGAAAATAATGTAAATCCAACAAGCAGCAGATTGTGCTTTGATAATTTCTGTCTCATATGTACGTCCCCGCTCAATACAAAATAAGAGATAAGAGCCTATCCCCCGATTTCTCTTATCTCTTCCTTTTCCTATGATACCACAAAACAGGACATGTTTCAACACCAACACCGCGCCCTTGCACACACCCGCACACACGGCTCAGTCTGCCGGTCCGTCTTCATCCTGCCGTTCAAAATATCCGCGTATGTGCTGGAACAGCGCTCTCTCCGGCTCATTCTGAATCAGGTTCTTCCTGCGCACCAGGGCATTGTAACGGTACATCCGGGGATTCAGGGAATAATAGGCAACATTTTCCCTGTCACTGACGCAGGACCTGGCAATGAACGTGACACCTATCCCTTTTGCCACCATGGCCCTGGTGGCAATGATACTGTTAGTCTCGCACATGGTACTTGGCTGGAAGCCGGCGGATGCAAATATCCTGTCAGCCAGTTCCCTCAGGGTAGATCCTTTCTTAGACAGCATGAAATTCTCATCCTTAAATTCATGGATCAGTTCTTCCCTGGTCATGATTCCGGTCCGGTTACGCAGGCAGTAACCATGGGCCGCAGGCACTGCAAAAAGCACCTCTTCCTTCCGAAGAAGGGATACCTGTTCCTCTGCAAATGCATCCGCGCAGTTCAGCGCCATGACCGCACAGTCAATGCCTTCCTCCAGGATCATCCTTGTAAGCGTGGGCACATTGGATTCCGTAATCTCAATGGTAACCTGGGGAAACACCTTCTTATAGGCAGGTATGATTTCCGTCAGCATCCTCAGGCCGAACTGGGAAGTCACCCCAATGGTGATATGGCCTTTATGATTCAGCCCCCGGATGTTATGGTAAAGGTCCTTCTGGATCTGGATTACCTTCCTGGCAGCCTCCACATACAGCTCCCCTGCCGGTGTCAGAAGCAGCTCCCCCTTGGCCCGTATGAAAAGCGGGACACCAATCTCCTGCTCCAGCCTGGACAGGTACTGGCTCAGGGAGGACTGGGATACATAAAGTTCTTCCGCCGCCTTTGTCATATTCTTTTTCCTGGCAATTGTCAGCACATATTTCAGATATTTTGTATCCAATGTAAATCCCTCCCACACATGTATGATTGGATATATTCACGATAAGCAAATGTGATTGCGCCCATTATTTTTACATATTGGCCTGTTTCTCCTAACTGTATTATAATGAAAACCGTCAGAAAAACAAGAGTTTCAAGAAAAGGAGCAGATGATATGTTAAATAATACGCCGGTCATCACAGACATGAAAGTCATTCCCGTGGCTGGATATGACAGTATGGAAATGACCTTAAGCGGGGCACACGCACCCTATTTCACGAGAAATATCGTAATCCTAAAGGACAACTCCGGCCATACGGGTATTGGAGAAATACATGGCGGGGAATACACCTGTGAATGCCTGACCAGTTACATCCCCCTGGTCATCGGGCAGGAAGTCGGTAAATACCGCTCCATTCTTGGAACCATCCACCGGGGCGGCAGGAAAGCGCCTGGTGATGACGGGGAAGGGATACAGACCCTGGACATCAGTAAGCTCAAGTTCGTGGTACAGGCAGAATGGGCCATTGAATGCGCGCTGTTAGACCTGCTTGGACAGCATCTGGGGGTTCCTGTGTGTGAACTTCTGGCTGAAGGAAAGCAGCGCAGCCAGGTAGAAGTGCTGGGATACCTGTTCTACGTCTCAGATAAAGGCAAAACCGACCTTCCTTACATAGATGAATCCCACAGCAGCGATTCCTGGTTCCGGATGAGACGCAGGGAAATGACCAGCCATGAACAGATTGTGGAGCAGGCCTGCTGCCTTCAGGAAAAATATGGTTTCCGCAACTTCAAACTGAAAGGCGGCGTATTCTCCGGCGAATATGAGATGGAAACCATACGCGCCTTAAAGAAACACTTCCCAAACGGACGCATCAATATAGACCCTAACGGGGCCTGGGGCCTTACAGAGGCCATCGGCCTGTGCCGGGGCATGGGCCATATCCTGTCCTATGTGGAGGACCCCTGCGGACCTGAGGCAGGATTCTCCAGCCGTGAGATTATGGCTGAATTTAAAAATGCAACCCATATTCCGGTTGCCACTAATATGATTGCCACCAACTGGAGGCAGTTTTACCATGCAGCCGCATTAAAATCAGTGGACATCGTGCTGGCAGACCCGCATTTCTGGGGACTTGATGGAAGTCTTCGCATGGCGGCGCTGTTAAATGACTGGGGACTTACCTGGGGCAGCCATTCCAACAACCATTTTGACATAACCCTTACCACCTTTGCCCATGTGGCAGCCGCCGCTCCCGGTTCCCCAACCGCGCTGGACACCCACTGGATCTGGCAGGACGGGCAGAACCTGTTAAAGGATACGCCTGCTATCCGGGACGGTTATCTGGAGGTTCCTGACCGCCCGGGTCTGGGCGTTACCCTGGATATGGAGAAGGTGATGGAGGCAAACCGGCTCTATCATTCCATGCCGAACCATGACAGGGATGACGCAATGGCCATGCAGTACCTGATACCAGGATGGAAATACGATTCCAAAAAGCCCTGCCTTGTAAGATAGGCATGAAACAGGCATACTGCCCCGGCATGGGGCAGGCAGCGCCTGACAGCAGACTGTGCCTGCGGCAAAAACAAATATCGGGAGGATAATGAAACATGAGTTATACCGCAATTATAGGCTTCGCGATGATGATATTAATCACCACGCTGCTCTTAAAAAAGAAAGTCAGCACCTTGTTTGCATTTACAATCATTCCCATCATTGGCGCTTTTTTAATCGGCGCCAGTATCCCGGAGATATGCGGCTATATTAATTCCGGCCTGGGAAAAACCAGGGACCTGATGTTCATCATCTTCTTTTCCCTGCCATATTTCTCCGTCATGTCGGAAGCAGGACTGTTCGACATCATGGTCGAATTCCTGTTAAAGCACACCAGACTCAGCGTGACCGTAATCTGCATCATCACGGTGCTGGTATCCCTGATTACGGAAATTGACGGAAGCGTCACCTCCACGTATCTGGTTACCATTCCCATGATGCTGCCCCTTTACAAAAAGCTGAAGATTGATCCCAAAGTCCTTCTGCTGCTGTGTTCTGCCACCATGTGCGCACTGTTCGTGACACCGTGGAACGGCAGGACCTTAAGAGCGGCCACGCTCTTAGAAGGAATTGAAAGTCCCCAGAACTATATTTTCATGAAAATGCTTCCCATGATGCTGATTTACATTGCGCTCTGCATTGTCCTTGCCGTAATCCTTGCACGGATACAGATAAAGAAAGGCGCTGGCAAGGTAAGCGCAGATGTGGATACCCAGACAATGATACAAGCCTCTGAACTGAAACGGCCTAAGCTGTTCTGGTTCAACCTGATCTGGACGGTCCTGCTTATTATCGGACTCAGCGTTGTCCCCTGCCCGGACTACTTTGTATTTGCCATCGGCCTGATTGTGTCCCTCAGTGTCAACTACCCTGACCTAAAGCTCCAGGGCAGCCTGTTAAAGAAATATTCCCAGGAAATGTATTCCACGGCCTGTGCCGTGTTCCTGTCCGGTGTAGTGGTCGGGGTGCTGTCTGAAAGCGGAATGATGGATGCCATGGTAGACTTCCTTATCCGTATCATCCCCGGTACCATGGGGCCATGGGTTTACCTTATCATTGCGCTGTTTTCCACCCCGCTCATGCTTATTTTCACCAACGATATATGGCAGTATGCCCTGGTCCCCATTGTTGCCGGGGTAAGCAGCAAATTCGGCATTCCCAATGAAATAGTGGTGCTTACACTCCTCATGAACATGGGCGCCATGATTTCCCCGGTTGCCCAGCCTCAGATTTATCTTGCCTGCGACCTGGCCGACGGCACGGAATTGGCGGATTATGTGAAATTCTCATTTGTACCGCTGTGGATCCTGTCCGTGCTTTGGGTGGTAATTGGGTATTGTATCGGGGTGTTTAGGTGATGGCTTCTGCATCCATTAAATCTGTTCCGGCAGGATGGCCAGCCGGCTCGGGCGCTTCCAATTGTTGTGTGATTCCGGCTTTGATTTTATTGGATGGGTTAGACTGTCAGAAGTTTTATCCATACTAGAAATATTAGAATGCCGCAGACCCGCAAAACGTAGTTGTGTTTATGTGGGCCTGCGGCATTCTGTCTGTTGGGATTTCTTTGAGTTTTATTTGGAATCTGACCTGCTTTTGTATCTGTCTTATTCTGTATCCGTTCTTCACTGTATCAGCCTTATTCTGTACATGTTTCATTCCCAGACATCCATGACTGCCTCATTTCCTTTCCATTAGGGGAAAATGGCAGAACACCTGGCGTTCACCTACCATTTTCCCTTCCGGCACCATCTGGCTGCAGATATCTTTTGCATAGGGACATCTTGTATGGAAGCGGCAGCCCGAAGGCGGATTTACCGGGCTGGGTATCTCGCCTGTGAGCAGCTCCTTTTCATCGCTGCGCAGCCTTGGGTCTGCTTTTGGTATGGCGTTAAGCAGGAAATGGGTGTATGGGTGCAGGGGATGGGCATACAGTTCATGGGTGCCCCCTATCTCGCAGACCATGCCCAGGAACATGACACAGACACGGTCCGATATGAACTTCACCACGCTCAGGTCATGGGAAATGAACAGGTAGGTCAGCTGATACTGTTCCTGCAGATCCTTTAACAGATTCAATACCTGGGATTGGATGGATACGTCCAGGGCGGATACCGGCTCATCGCATATAATCAGCCTGGGATGCAGGGCAATGGCCCTTGCTATGCCAATCCTCTGGCGCTGCCCGCCTGAGAATTGGTGGGGATACCGGTTGATGAACTCCCTTGGGATCCCCACCTCGTCCATCAGTGCCTTTACCTGGCTTTCAATCTCGTCCTTTGTCCTGGCAAGACCGTGGGTGGTAAGGGGTTCTGAGATGATTTCCCTTACGTTCATACGGGGATTTAAGGACGCATACGGGTCCTGGAAGATGATTTGCATCTGACGCCGGATTTCCGTGAATTCCCTGTCCTTCATCCTGGTGATGTCTGTCCCGTCAAATTCAATGGTGCCGGATGTGGCCTCTATGAGCTTAATCAGCGTGCGCCCCAGTGTGCTCTTGCCGCAGCCGGACTCGCCTACCAGGGCCAGCGTCTCACCCTCGTATATCCTTAAATTCACGCCGGATACCGCGTGCACCACATTCTTTCCTTTTTTGCCGCCTTCAAGGGCAAATTCCTTTACAAGGTCCCTGGCCTCCAGAAGTATCTTCTTACCTGCCATCTTCTGCCACCTCCCCATCCGATGATGCTGCCTGTGCGTCCGGTCCGCCTGATTCCACGGCGCCGGCGTCCTCCATGCCCCTACCTTCGTAAAGGAAGCACCTTACCTTATGGCTCATACCGTTCCCATCAGCACCAATCCCATAAAGTCCGGGCTTTTCCTTCAGGCACCTGGCTTCTGCCTTCCCGCAGCGGTTGCAGAAATTACAGCCCTCGGGCAGCCTCAACAGGTTGGGCACCACGCCTTCAATGGTATACAGCCGTTCTTCCCTGCTGTCCAGCTTGGGTATGGACTTTAACAAGCCCTGGGTGTAGGGGTGGCTGGTATTTTCAAACAAATCAAATACCTCAGCCTGCTCCATTACCATGCCGGCATACATGACGTACACATAATCGCATACCTCCGCCACCACCCCCATATTATGGGTTATCAGGATGATGGATGTGCCCTGCTCGTCCCGAAGGCGTTTCATCAGCCGCAGGATCTGCGCTTCTATGGTAACGTCCAGGGCCGTGGTGGGCTCGTCCGCAATCATCACCTTGGGCTTGCACACCATGGCCATGCCTATCATCACCCGCTGGCGCAGACCGCCCGAAAGCTGATGGGGATAGGAATTGTAGCGTTTCTCCGGCTCCGGGATACCGACCTCTTTAAAGATCTCAATCACCTGCTGCTTTGCCTCGGCCCTGGACACCTTCTGATGCAGGAGAATGGCTTCCTGGACCTGACGCCCCACCGGATACACGGGATTTAAGGAGGTCATGGGTTCCTGGAAAATCATGGATATCTCATTGCCGCGGATCCTGGCCCTCTCCCTGGGATTAAGGTAAGTAATATCCCTGCCGTCCAGGGTAATCCTTCCTCCCACCACCTTGCCGGGGTGGCGCAGCAGCCCCATCACGGACATGGCTGTCATGCTCTTTCCGCACCCGGACTCTCCTACCAGGCCGATTATCTTTCCCGCCGGCACCTCGATGGTCACATCATCTACTGCCGGGACCGTGCCCTTGGCAGTAAAGAAATAGGACTGCAGGTTCTCAATTGTCAGTACGTATTTCCCGGTCTGAGCATTGTCTCCGGTCCGGGCATGGTCCCCGGTCCGGGCATTGTCCCTGGTCCGGGCATTGCCCCCGGTCAAAGCATTATCTTGTGTCAAAACATGTTCCCTGTTCATCTGCCCGCCTCCTATTGTTCTTTTAAATACGGGTCAAGCACATCCCTGAGGCCGTCGCCAAGGAAGTTAAATGCCATAACCACAATCATGATTGCCACGCTGGGGGCAATGGAAAGCCACGGTTCGGAGAAAAGGTACTTCTTGCCCCGCACAACCGCAAGTCCCCAGCTGGCGGACGGCGGCTGGAGCCCGGCCCCAAGGAAGCTTAAGGAGGATTCCGTCAGTATGGCAGCCGGTATGTTAAGGGTAAACAGCACAATCAGGGACGGCAGGCAGTTGGGAAGGATGTGGCGGAACATGATTTTCCACTTTTTCACCCCAATGGAACGGGCCGCCTCCACATACTCCGCCTCTTTCAGGGAAAGGGTCTGGGAGCGGACAATACGGGCCGTGCCTGCCCAGTTTACCAGAATCAGGGCCGCGAAAATACTCACAAGGCCGCCGCCAATGGTATAGGTAATGACCAGAGCCAGAAGCAGGGAGGGAAATGCAAGCATCACATCCGCAAGGCGCATGATTGCAAAGTCAACCCTTCCGCCGTAAAAGCCGGCCAGAAGCCCCAGGACGGTTCCGATTGCCATGGAAATCAGCGTGGGGACAAGCCCCACCAGCAGGGACACCCTTGCCCCGTATATAATACGGCTGAACAGGTCGCGTCCCAGCTCGTCCGTTCCCAGAAGATGGGCCGCGCTGGGGGCCTGGAGCCGGTCGGTCAGGGTCTGGGCATAAGGGTCATAGGGCGCTGCCAGCGGTGCGAATATGGCTGCCAGGGCAATCACAATGATCACAACTGCCGCGAATGCGGCCAGCTTATTCTGGCGGACCATGGTTTTCATCTGGTCCAGAAGGGTCTCCGATTCCCCTATCTGTGATTCCACATCCAGGGAATTGATTGTTGTTATTTTTTCCTCATTCATCATGCGCCCTCCCTGATTCTCGGATCCAGTACCGAATACAGTATATCCGCTACCAGGTTTCCTGCAATTACAAGAATGGTTGTAAAGATGACCGTGCCCTGCAAAAGGGGCATGTCCCTTGTCTCAATGGCATTCACAGCCAGGCGTCCGATTCCCGGGATACCGAATACGCTCTCTGTCAGCACGGCGCCTGACAGCATGCTGGAAACCTGCAGCGCCATCATGGTGACCACGGGCAGCATGGCGTTCTTCAGGGCGTGATGGACAATGACGCCCCATTCCCGAAGCCCCTTGGCCCTGGCCGTGCGAATGTAATCCCCCTGCATGGCCTCCACCAGGTTGGAGCGCGTCATGCGGGCAATGCTTCCCGCCGAGTTCCACCCAAGGACAATGGCCGGCAGCACCATGGCGGCCAGTGAATCATAACCGGACACCGGAAACAATTTAAGCTTGAACGCAAACACATACTGAAGCACAAGGGCTGTCATGAATACAGGCATGGAAACCCCCAGCAGGGCGCATCCCATGAACAGGCGGTCTAACAACCGGTTCTGCTTCACAGCCGCCACGATTCCGGCAACAATCCCTATGATCCAGGCCACCACGGCCGCACACACGGAAAGCTTGACCGTGTTAGGAAATGCTTCCAGAATGATTCCCGTCACATTCCGGTTCAACCGGTAGGAGGTTCCAAAATCCCCCTGAAGGGCATTGGCCACATACCGGAAAAACTGGATATACAGCGGCTGGTCCAGCCCCATTTCACGGCTTACCTTGTCAATAACCGCCTGGTTCACATGCTCGCCCAGCATGGTGGTGACCGGATTGCCGGGTATGATCCTCAGCATGATGAAAATAATCAGGACAACGCCTATGAGGACCGGTATGGATATCAGGATTCGTTTCAGACATTTATTAAGCACTGGATTACCCCCTTCTTCCTTTTGGGAGTACTCTCAGAAACCACCTTGCCGGGCAAAGAGGTTTCTGAGGGCACTCCGCATATCTGCCAAAGGTGCCGCAGTATATGCGGCACCCAGGCATCCCGGCAGATGCCGGACTGATATCATATGTATGGCCGCGTCACGGCAGCCGTTATTTACTCTGAGATGGACAGCGGATAGAAATCATTGTCGCTGAGGCCGTTCCAGGCAACCTTAAAGTTCTGCACGCGCTTGGAAACAGCAAAGAGGTGGAGTCTGGAAAACATGGGAACCCATGCAGCATCCTCTGATATGATTTTCTCCTCCAGTGCATTATATTCCTTCATGCGTTCATCATTATCCAGAATGGTCCTGGCCGCTGCCACGCGCTCCATCACAGCTGTGTCCGGATAGTTCAGGGAACGGGCCGTGGTCTTCTCAGCATTGCCGAAGAAGGTGTAGATAAAGTTATCCGGATCATTGTAATCAGCCGTCCATGTGGAAATAAAGGAACCAAGCTCACCTGATTTCCTTGTTTCCAGCCACGTGGACTCGTCATAGTTCTTAATCTCAGCATTGATTCCCACCTGGGCCAGCTGCTCCTTGATAATCTCAAGGGCCATGGTCATGGTATCGGAGGCCGACATATCAGCCGCAATCTCCATGGTGAATCCATCCGGGTATCCTGCCTCTGCAAGCAGGGCCTTGGCGCCTTCCGGGTCATATTTGATTTCAGGCATATCCGGGTTAAAGCCAATCAGGCCGTGGGGGAAGATACCATTCTCCAGCTGGCCCCTGCCTCCGTAAAGTGTGTCAAGGATTACCTGACGGTCAATGGCCATCTGGACCGCTTTCCTGACCTGCAGGTTATCAAAGGGCTCAATCTTCTGGTTCATGGTAAAATAGGTGGTCCCAAGACGCGGTCCGGAAACCATCTGGTCCGGATATGCCTCCTGGAAACGGTCAATCTGTTCCGTCATATAGTCCATGTCCAGAAGATCCAGCTGGCCGCTCTCAAACATCATGGTCTGCGTTTCAGTATCAGGCACGATTTTAATCACAACACCCGGAAGGGCGCTGGCTCCCTGGAAATAATCATCGTTCCTTACAAGTACAAGCTGGTCATTATAAGTCCAGCTGGCAAACTTAAAAGGTCCTGTGCCAATGGTCAGGGCCGGGTCAAGGCCGAACTGGTCCCCTGCTTCCTCGGTGGCCTTTTCATTGTAAATGCACACGGCCGGGGTGGAGATACAGGCCAGGAAACCGGAATACGGTTCCTTAAGGGTAAGCTTAAAGGTGTAATCATCCAGGATTTCAAAGCCTTCCAGCTCAGTTGCCGTTCCATCAAAAAGCTCCGTGGACCCCTTAATCTGGTCCAGGAATTCGGAGTTGGTTCCTCCCTGTACCGTAAGCATACGCTCAAATGTATATTTCACATCGCTGGCCTTCAGCTCCTCGCCATTGTGGAACTTCACGCCCTTTCTCAGATAAAATGTATATTCCATACCGTCATCGCTGATATCCCACTTCTCTGCCAGACACGGTTCAATGGAAGAGGTCCCGTCATCCGCAACCTTGATTTCACAGAGACTGTCATAGATATTAATGGGAATCTGATAATCCTTGGATGTTTTCTGCATGTCCGCTGTCTGGATATCGGCATTCAGGGCAACGTAAAGGAAACCAGTTGTGTCAATGCCTGTATCGCCCACGCTCTGCCCTGCGCCCTGGGCATTTCCCGAAGCCCCGCCCTGCGCTGCGCCGGGCTCGGTTGCAGGTGTGCCGCCGCCCTGACCGCCGCAGCCCGACAGCCCCAGACCGGCTGCCATCATCAGTGCAAGTACCAGGCTTAATTTTCTTTTCATAAATTCTCCTCCTTTTTGTTCGGCCTCATACACAAAAAGACGCAGTACACCCTTTTTCTGCGTCATTTCATCCTCTTCCGAATTAATTGACTTATGAAAATAATAATACCATAGGGGATTTCTCTTTTCAATGTTTTTGTTGCAGTTCTTCATTTACCATAAATATTTTCAACCATAAATATTTTTAAAAAAGTCATTGACATTTATCTCCAAAGGGGCTATAATAACTCTTGCGCTGTTAGAGATAAACAAGCAGCAGCATGCGTCAGTAGCTCAGCTGGATAGAGCATACGGCTACGGACCGTAGTGTCGGGAGTTCGAATCTTCTCTGGCGCATGAAGAAAACCCTGTAAGCATAAGGCTTGCAGGGTTTTTGTCTTTCCTAAAATAAACCGCGGAAAATAGATACAGGGACTTTTTATTGACTACTTCCTTCTATAATTATAATAGGCGGGGACGGCTGCGGCACAGCGTCATCCGGAACAGTATAAGATTCTCCCTAAATCAAGCCTCTTTGACTATCTGGGTTTACAACTAATTGGTCTCATGTTACATCAGTCCCTCAATGCTCCCCGTTTCTTTTTAAATACTATCCAGGGCATCCACGTACCATACCCCCTGTGCCCCGTTGTCCCTGCTATGCCAGCAGGCGCCCTCCACCGGCCCATCCGGTGTCGGGTCGAAATAGTACCAGTCGCCGGAGCCGTCCTCCGGGTCGCATACGCTGCCATTCCAGCGGTGCCAGCCGGTGCAGGCATACCCATCCCGGTTAAACAGATACCAGTGATGATTGATGACATACCAGGCATTGGCAGGATAGGTCCCATCCTGCCTGCGGTACCACCAGCCGTTGTTATCCTTAATCCATCCTATGCGTTTTTCCGTGGTCCAGGTTTTCATGAACGCCTCCGGATTGGCGTATATCTTTTTAATCCCGGACGTGCTGCTTCCCCAGTCCGGAAGCTGGAAATGCGGTTTGTCCACAATGGACTTCCAGTTCCCGCCCCATTCCAGGCCCAGGGCCGCGCCGATGGCTCCCACACGGGTAAAGAAATTCCCGGAATCGTTATAGGGCCCAGCGCCGTCATTCCTGAAAATGTCGAATGCAGTGCCCCACTGATGGTAAGAACTGTAACTGCTTCCGGGCGCATTGGTCACAATACTGCCCGGCTTAGTGCGTCCCTGGGCATACAGGGCGTCCTGCTCCGCCACGGTCCGCAGCGTCTCACCGATTTTTATCATCAATCCCTGTTTTCCGCTCTCCTCCACCAGCTGCACTGCCAGAAGCTGCAGACGGGGATGGCATAATGTTATATCTCTCATAGATGGCCTCCTTGTCCCTTTTAATATAATATGAAGAAAGCCCTGGATTGTCCCAGGGCGTGAATGCATCATGGTAATAGTCAGTCCCGTGCCCAGGACCATCATACAGGGATTTAGTGGTGTCATATTCCGGCGTACCCTTCGCAGCCGCAAACTGTGTCATTTTTCTTTGCACTATTCACATTGTGTGACATCATTTAGTTAGAAACAAGGTGTGAACATGGGAAAATTTAATAATATTTTTAAATCACTACGACAGACCCATGGATATTCTCAGGCTGATTTATCAGAAGCATTGGATATTTCAAAAAGCTCTATTAGTATGTACGAAAACGGTAATAGAAAGCCGGATTATGAGACTTTATAACAAAACCTTTAACAGGTAAATTGGATGTAAATGGAGTGGAAACCCCAACAATTAAACCACCGTTTTATTCGCAAACCTGGTTTATCGTTCTAATGATGTTTTGTTGTTGCTTTCCTGTTGGTTTATTTCTCATGTGGAAATATAAAAAATTCAATAAACCTATGAAAATTATTCTTACTGTGCTATTCGCACTTGGCATTATAGCTGCAATAGCTATTAGCAATAATTCCTCCACTGAAAAACCAACCTCATCAGTTTCCTGTGAAAAAGAAGTGGATAATATAACTGATTCCCAATCAAATGAAGCCGAAACAGAAACTGAAAGTACTGTTGCCGGCAATCGGGAGGCTGCCACTGAAGCTGACAGGCAGATTTACGATATCATAATGTCTGCGGACGCAGATTATCAGACCCTTACCAGAATAATGAGTACGGATGGTGTGTCAATTGTAGATTTATATGATACAGCTAAAACTGCTGAAAATAATTTCAGGATATATTGGGGAAACATCGATTCTGTTAAATGTGATGGTATAAAGGAATATAAAGAGGCAGCTAAAAATTATATCCTTAATCTGCAATCCATTGCATCCTCAACAAAAAAATATGTGGATAAACAGAACATACAAGATTTATCTGATGCAAAAGCAGGTATGGAAAACTCAACAAATTATGCCATATTAGTTGTTGGCGCACGCCTAGGTTTTTTAACTGCTTCCGGATTTAGTGATGAGGAGGCCATGCAGATCATAGCCCCCGAGTCTGAGGATACAACAGGATAATCAAGTTCGGCCGGATGCCTGTGGGGCCATCTAAGGAATTCCAGATTGTCTGGGTTCTGCCCTATGAACCGCTGCAATCCTGAACATGAAAAATAAATAAGCGGCCCCTGTTACCGGCAGGAGCCGCCCTCACATCGATTTTCCCTTACCAGGGTGTGTTTGAGGCCCGCTGTAAGGATGCCAGGGTGTGTCAACTGAAAACCGGCCACATGGTTCCCGAATCTCCCGACCGCCTTCATAAGAGCTAAAGGATGCAATGGGATTGTCCGGTGTCACATACCGCATCCCGTCCCTGGTGGTAATCATAAGGTAAACCTCATAACGCATCCTGTCTCCCTGGGGAATATGTACACCCCGGCTGCCATTGACCTGGCAGGTAAGCAGATTGTCCAGATATATCTCGTCCAATGTTTCCTGCCTATCCCTTCCGGGGAATTGATGACAAAGGACGGTGTAATGGAATCCATCAGGCCGGTGACCATGGCGCCTCCTTTGCCGCGGCATCAGCCATTCTCATCCAGAACCTCCCGCACCACTTTAAGTATCTCAGGCGTAACCTTAATCATCCGCTGGCGTTTGGACACCTTAACCACTGCATCCTCAAAATCCATTTCATCCCGCCCTGTCATGGCGTCACGCATAAGAACATAATAGAGCATCAGCCCACGTATTTCCACCCAGGGCAGCTTAGAAGCCAGCTCCTTTTCAACCGCTTTCTTCTGCTCATTCCCTCCGGGAAAGATGCGGTACAGATAATCCCGCTCATCCCTCTCCCGCTCTTCCCTGCTTTTAAATTCAAGTCCAAATAAACTCATGGTTCCCTCCTGTGTATTCTCTGATATGCCGTGCACCAGCCCTATGACCTAATATCAGTATAAAATCCACGGCAGGGAACGTCAAGGACATCTTTACTCCCCCTCCCTCGCCGTCTCTGTTGCGTAGAACACATCACGGTCCAGTGAACCGTCCTGGCTGGCCACGATGGTGGTGCATACCGCATCCCCAGTTATATTGACAGCTGTCCTGCTCATATCCAGGATACGGTCAATCCCCATAATAAGCGCAATGGCTTCCACAGGAAGCCCTACGGATGCAAATACCATGGAAAGTGTGATAAGTCCCACCCCCGGCACGCCTGCTGTCCCGATGGAGGCCAGGGTGGCGGTGAGTATGACGGTCAGGTAATCCGCCGCCGACAGGTGGATTGCAAATGCCTGGGCCGCAAACACCACGGCCACACCCTGCATGATGGCCGTGCCATCCATATTGATGGTTGCCCCTAAGGGAATGGTAAATGAGGATACCCGCTTGGACACGCCCATTTTCCTGTGAAGGGTCTCAATCGACATGGGTATGGTTGCATTGGAGGTGGCTGTGGAGAATGCAAATCCCATGACCGGCAGGAATTTTTTCAGGAACACCCTTGGGCTTAGGCCTGTAAACATCCTGAGTATGACCATATAAACCACCACACACTGTATGGCCAGGGCAAGGATCACACCTGCCATATATTTAAGCAGCGGGACAAACGCGTCAAAACCAATTCCGGAAAATGTCCTGGCTGTCAGGCAGAACACGCCGTATGGCGCCAGCTTCATGACCATCACGGTCATCTGCATCATCACATCATTGAACTGTCCGAAAAAGTTACCTACTGTCTCAGCGCTTTCGCCCAGACCTGCCAGAATGATGCCCACAAACAGCGCAAACAGGATAATGGACAGCATGTGACCGCTTGCCAGGGCATGGATTGGGTTGGTGGGTATGATGTCCAGAAGGGTGTCTGCCAGCCCGGCCCGATCCGCAATGGATACATCCGCCACCTCAATGGATGACATATCAAGCCCCTGTCCCGGATTGATCACATTGGCGGTAAGTATGGCAGCCGTTATGGCCAGGGCGGTGGTGGCCAGGTAAAAGCCCAGGGTCTTGACGCCTATCCGCCCCAGCTTCCTGGTATCACCCATGGCCATGCTGCCGCAGACCAGGGAGCAGAATACCAATGGGACCACCAGCATCTGCATCAGCCGCAGGAACCCATTGCCAATTACATATAAAATGCCGTCTATCATCAGGGCGTCCCTGAAAGGTCCTGCCGGCACCAAATAGTGGAACAGGATTCCGGCAGCCGCCCCCAGGAGAAGGCCGATGAAAATTGCAGTGGTAAGCCCCGGTTTCCGCCTCGCACTATCTTCCATCTCCTGCCTCACCCCATCATCCGTCTCCCGCTTCAAACCATCATCCATCTCCCGCCTCATCTTCCCTGCCTCCCATCCATACCGGCCGCCCCGGGGGCCGGGCGCCTGTTCCTCCACTGCTCCATATATGCTTCCAGCATGACCCTCCAGTCAGGCAGCAGGGAAATGCCGGAAATCCGCAGCATCATGTTATCCAGTACACTGTAGGAAGGCCGCAGGGCATTCAGGCGGTCATGGCCTCCCCGGACCTGTACCACCGCTGCGCCGGTTCCTGACAGGCGCACGGCCTCCCTGGCAAATTCGTATCTGCTGCAGCTTCCCTGGCCTGTCACATGGTACAGACCGTCCTCCCCATGATACATCAGTTCCACTGCCTTTGCAGCCAGTTCCTCCGCCCCTGTGGGCGCCGCGTACTGGTCCGGGTCCGCCTGTATGACCTGACCCTGTTCCGCCATTTGGAGGATCTGCCCCAGGTAGGGGCTCCCTGCCCCAAATATCCAGGAGCTTCTGATGATAATATGCCTGCTGCAGAATTCCCTTACAAAGTTCTCCCCTGCAAGCTTTGATTTTCCATAAACGGTCTGTGGATTGGGGGTATCAAATTCCGTATACGGCACCTGGCTGTCCCCGTCAAATACATCATCCGTGGAAAACTGCACCAGCCTTGCCTTCCCCATCCTGGCGGCCACGCTGAGATTCCTTGCGCCCAGGGCATTTACCTTATACGCAAGCTCCGGATCCTGCCGGCACTGGTCCGGGTCCGTAAGTCCCGCGCAGTTAATGATAAAATGCGGTCGGTTCATCCCCGCATACTCCATCACGTCCCCGGATACCGTAATATCCACTGAATCCACATCCGTCAGGAGAAGCTCCACCGACCCTGACCTTAATAGACCTGTCATCTTACGCCCGACCCTTCCGTTTGCACCGCATATCCATATTTTCTGCATATCTTCTCTGCCTTCCTGTACTTTATCTTACTATTATTATGTACCAAAGGCGTAAAAAAACGGCATCCGGAGATAATTTCCCCGGATGCCGGTCTATATGCCGGATGGATGGCTGGTTCCAGCTGTCCCAGGCCAAGTCATTTCCTTTCATTGTGTATTTCAAATTCATTTTCAATCTCTTCCAATATATGCGCGTAACGGCAGAATTCCGCTTCCAGCCATTCCCTGTTCTCCGGCTGTTTTTTATAGCACACCCTGTGCTCCATACTGGCCCAGAAGTCCATGGCCATGGTCCTGAACTGCACTTCCACTGGGAAATACTCCATGGTATCCAGGCAGTACACGGGTATGCCTAAAACCAGGTGCAGGCTTCTGTAGCCATTGGGTTTGGGTGATTGTATGTAGTCCTTTTCCTTTATTACTACCAGATCCGTCTGCCGTTTCAGGATATTTACCATATTATAGATATCATTCACAAAATAACAAATCACACGTATGCCTGCAATGTCCTGAAGTTCATTCCTGGCATTGACGATGCTGTCCGTAAATCCAAGACGCCTGAGCTTATCCTCAATACTCCTTTTTTCCTTGAGCCGGCCCTGGATATTATGGATGGGGCCGGAAACGTTTTTTTCTTTATACAGGCTGTGATTTAAAACCTCCAGACGGGTATTCATCACACGCCTTGCATCCTCATAGGGCTTGATTAAATCATAATATTGCTCATTGGTCATCTTGGCCCCTGCCTCCCTGTCATTTTCTTTTCACCGGCATGCCTTAACACGCCCTTATCATCCACATATCCTGAACGTAATTCTGTCATTTCCATATTAAATCAGCATACAGGGGATTTGTGAGTATTTTGTGATAGGATTCTGAAATTTTCATTAGGATTCTATGGAAAAACAAAAGAAAAACAGTTGCCGCCTGTTACTGCTTAATACCACTTACAGCAAATCAAAAATAGCCGCAGCCCCTCATAAACAGGAGACTACGGCTATTTTTCCATAACTGGGCCGGCGGGATTCGAACCCTCGAGTGCAGGAGTCAAAGTCCTGTGCCTTACCGCTTGGCGACGGCCCAATAAATCCGGATAAAAAAAAATTCCCGGTAAGGGAAGGGTGAGTAGAGGGATTCGAACCCTCGGCCTCCAGAGCCACAATCTGGCGCGATAACCAACTTCGCCATACCCACCATAATGATTTTATTCGCTTTTCAGAGCTTGCGCTCAATGAGCCTGAAGGGATTCGAACCCCCGACCCACGGCTTAGAAGGCCGTTGCTCTATCCAACTGAGCTACAGACTCATGCTCGCTGACAACTTACCATGATGCCACACTTTGTCCGTCTACCGTTGTCAACGAGTCATAGTTTACCATAGGTTCTGTAAGATTGCAAGCACTTTTTTAATTTTTTTCCGGGTTTTGCCGGGAATACGCTGCCGGACAGCTTCCGCTCCCCTATATTGTTCCTTCCATCATGGCAGACACGTCCACAATCCCCTCTTTACCTGCCTGGATTACCTCTGCCGGCAGCTGTTCAAAGGGAACATTCCCACGCATGAACACGGCCTGGACAATGGACGCCATGTTGGCTCCCGCCACCACCTTGAGATTCCTGCCCATTGGTTCTGCCAGCAGCTGCACCGCCACGTTAAAGGGCGAACCGCCCAGAATGTCCGTCATCAGGAGCACGTCCTCTGATTCCAGGGCATTTATGGCCTGGATCATGTGGGACTTAAGTTCCTCCACGCCCTCTCCCTCTGTAAAGTTAACAACCTGTACCTGCTCCGGCGCTCCGGCCACCAGCCGGATGGCGCTCATCACGCCCTCCGCATACTGTCCATGGCCTGTCACTACAATCCCTGTCACTTGAATTCCTCCTGATATCTATTGTATTCTCCCCTTTTTTGGACAGCTGCCCTGAGGGCAGCCGGTTATGCGTAGAACCCGCTCATGTATCCGATACCGGTCAGTATGGCTGCCAGGAACAGGATTAGTCCCATCAGCTTAAGGGGCGACCATTTCTTCTTGGCATACAGCCAATACACGCCCAGGGTCAGCCCTAAAGGCACAAGCCGCGGGAAAATGTTGTTGATGGTAGCGTCCGCATTAAAAATTACCTGTCCTGCCAGTACCTCCCCGGTAGCGGCGTCAAACACATCCTTCACAATCTGGAACGGGATGGAACAGCTGACAAAGGACGCGGTAAGGGCGCCCACTACCAGAAGCCCCATGAAGTTCATGGAATTGGTGAGGATATCCATTTTTCCGGTTGCCATGAATCCGGACATGCCCTCCAGACCAGACTTATATCCAAAGTAGAATAATTTTCTGGACAGGATGCAGGTCAGTACCGGATAGGCCAGCAGGTATATGGCGGCGCCCACCCATGCCATGGAGCTGTCCAGACCCTGTGAAATGGACATGCATATGGTCAGGAGGATGGGGATGATGGTGGCCACCCACAGGGAATCGCCGATAGCGGATGTGGGACCAATCAGGGCCACCTTAACGGTGTTAATCACATCCGGCGTGCACTGGCCATTGGCATTGGCTTCCTCCATGCCGCATACAATGCCGTTACAGATGGAGCCTACCTGTGCCTCTGTGTTGAATAGGGTCACGTGGCGTTTCAGGGCCTCGGCTTTTTCCTCTTTGCTGTCATACAGTTCATCCACAACAGGAGCCATGGCCTGGCCAAAGGCCAGCCCCAGCATACTCTCTGCCTGCTGGGAGCAGCCATTCCAGAAAAACCAGTTCCAGAAAGATTTATCCAATGTTTTTTTACTTAACTGCCTGCTCATGCCCTTGCCTCCTTCTGCCCAATCTGAAACACATAGTAAATCACTGCCAACAGGGTTGCGATAACAGCCACTGCCATGGTGTTTAAGTTAAAATACGTTACAAGTACAAAACCCAGCAGGAAAATGCATATCTGCCACTGCTTTTTTAACAGGAACGAGATGATGATCCCCATTCCAAGGGCAGCCATCATGCCGCCGAAGGTGCTGAGCAGGGTCGTAAGCCAGCCCGGTATCATGGATGCAAAGTCAGCCTGTGCCGATGCAGCCGTCATGGTGGTAAGAAGGATGACGGCCGGGATAAAACGGCATGCCAGGCCAATCAACTGCCCGCACACAACGTTGGGGATATACATCTTTCCTGTTTCCCCTGCCTCAGCATATTTGTTGGCAAGGCGGTTTAAAGGCAGGTTCAGGGCATAGGACAGGTTCCACACCATCTGTCCCACCAGGCCGCCGATTCCCGCGAATACCACGGCCAGGCCAATTACCTGTGTGCTTTCCATACCCTTTCCGAATACCAGGGCTCCGGCCGTGCCTATGTAGGTGGCATAGGATAAATCCCAGGCCACTGCGCCGCCCGGTGTCACATTGCCCATGTACATGATCTGCAGGGCAATGCCCACAATCATGGCGGTCTGAAGGTCCCCCATAATCACGCCCACCACAAAGGATGCAACCAGCGGCCGCCCCAGGGTATACCAACCAATGGTATTGCCTACAATGGAGCCAATGGAACCCAGATACACGAACAGTGAAATTGCTATAATCTGTATGACGCTCATTTCTTCCCCTCCTATAAGCTATATTGTTTTCTTAAATGCTTCCCACGTTGTCCTGGCCGATGTGGGCAGCTGATGGAAAAATACCTCCAGTCCCTGATCTGCAAACCCGTCCAGTATCTCCACATCCTGGTCGCTTAGGTAGAATATCCCCGTGGCCCCGTCCAGCTTATGCCTGGAATCCTCCTTTTTAGCCAGGTTTCCCAGCATGATAGCCTTGGCCCCTCCTATCTCTTCCTTAAAGGCTGTCAGGACCTGGGGCTGCTTCACAATCATCAGCCGGTTTCCGCTTCCCGGGGTTTTCAGTATTTCCTTTGCCTCCTGTGTTGTGACAATGTGTGTCTTGTAGGTGCTTGGCACGCCCATGGTCATGATGGTCTTGAGCATGGGATTCTTGGCGCTCACATCGTCCACTGCCACGATTTCCTTAATCTGCAGTGTGGGGCACCATGCCACGATGGTCTGCCCATGTATCAGCCTGTCGTCAATTCTTACATACAAATCTGCCATTGCAGTTCCTCCTTTCAGGCACGGCCGTGCGCACCATCCAAACATTTCCTGACAAATCCTTTGTGGATTTCCAGACGTTCCTTTGCTTCTTTGGCGTTTATTCCCGCCAGGATCATGACAATGGCAGCTTTAATCCCTCCATCTGCCTCTAAAAGGGCTGCCTGCGCAGCCTCCTCCGTGCAGCTGCATGCCATGGATACAATCCGTTTGGCCCGCTCCACCAGTTTCAGGTTAGTGGCCCGCATATCCACCATAAGGTTACCATATACTTTTCCGATTCCCACCATGGATGCAGTGGAAATCATGTTCAGGATCATCTTCTCTGCCGTGCCCGCCTTAAGCCTGGTGGATCCTGTGAGGATTTCCGGACCAGCGTCCACCTCGATGGCAATATCCGAATACGCCGAAAGCTCTGCCGGGCGGTTGCAGGAAAGCCCCACGCAGCACGCGCCTGCCTCCCGGGCATATTCCAATGCGCCGATGCAGTACGGGGTGCGGCCGGAGGCAGAAAGGGCCACCACCACATCCCGCTCATCCACCTTCAGGTGTTCCAGGTCTTTCCTGGCTTCCTCCTTGGAATCCTCCGCCCCCTCCTGGGCGCGGACAAAGGCCTTCTCACCTCCTGCAATGATTCCCACCACCTCGTCCGTGGTGGAAAATGTGGGCAGGCACTCAACCGCATCCAGGATTCCCAGCCTGCCGCTGGTCCCTGCCCCGGCGTAAACCAGCCTTCCGCCCTGATTCAGGGCGCGGATTACAGCTTCCACGGTTTCCCGGACCTGGGGCAGCACCTGCTTTACGGCCTCAATTACATTCTTATCCTCTTCATTCATCACGGTCAGCAGTTCCCCCACACTCATAAGGTCCAGATCCAGTGTCCTGGGATTCCTGCTCTCTGTCTTTAAACCGGATAATACTTCCTTATCCTTTCCCTTCAGTCCTACCATAAGCGTTCCTCTATCTGGCTTGCATACATGTAGCCCACTGTATTGCAATCATTTCCTGATTCAATTCCCCTTACCTTCAGGTTGGTGGTATAGTAAGGGATATACGGGAAATCATTGATTTCCCCCTTAAATACCTGGTACTCCTTAAGGGCCCTGAACCACTGATCCGTCTCCTCGCCGCTGAGGCTGTAATATGCCTGGGGGATAAAGCCCTGCAGGTCCTCGAAGGTCTCGCCGTACACAAGCCTGATGGGATTCCCCTTTTTCCTTAGATGCTTTACGGCCAGGGTCACTGCGTCATGGGTATTGATATGTCTTGGGTGCATGGAACCGCGCCAGTGGGTAATCACCAGTTCCACCTTTTCCTCTTCAAAATATGCCTCCAGCCTCCCAGCAAAATCCTCCAGGGAAGGCATGCTGCTTGACACATAACCCAGCCATATGGTATCGCCGCCCAGGGCCCTGGCCGCCCTTTGGTTCTGGTCCAGCAGCGATTCAAGATACGCCTGTTTTTCCTCTTCCGTTGCATCGGGGTCCTCCAGCCTGCCCTGGGTTACATGAACCAGGGTACAGTGGCTGCCCTGCTTAGCATATTTTAAGATCAAAGGGCCGCCAAGCAGTTCCGCATCCAATGAATGTGCCCCAATACTTACCACACGTTTTGCAATTTCCATTTCCTGTTCCCTCCCTTATATATCCTTCCGGTAATCCTTAAATGTCCTGAACACATGGACCCCATGGCGTTCATAGAACCTGCGGCCAGGGTCGTCCGTGGACACAAAATACAGATGATAAATCCCCCTCTTTTCCATCTCCAGCTGGGCCAGGTCAAAGAGGATGCTGCCAAGTCCCTGGTTCCTTACACGCTCCGCTGTTCCTATGGGTCCAAAGCGCATGGGATTTTCATCAATCATCCTGGTACAGAACCCGCATATCCTATCCTCTTTATCCAGGACCAGCAGGATGCAGTCCTCGGCCCGGTCATGCTGCATGGTCAGCAGGCAGTTGCGCTTCCATCCTCCGCCGAACTCATCGCGGGCAAAATTCAGCAAATCCACCGCGTACTCATAAGAAAACATCTTAAAATGGAATCCCGCCTCATTGGCCTTTTTCAGCCTCTCCTTTGTCCCATCCGACAGCCGGTAGCCGTGCAGGTCCTTGCACATGGAATAGCTGGTCTTCCCCTGCACATAACCGTGCTTTTCAAAAAATGCCGCCCCTGCCGCATAATTTTCAGTATCCACGCCAGGGAAAAAGTAACTTGGGCTGTAGGCCGCCAAAGTGATGTTCTTTGCCCCCCTTGCCTTCAGATCCGCCTCCGCCCTCATGAGGAGCTTTGTGCCGATTCCTTTGCCCTGGTATTCCCCTGCCACGAACATCGCGTTAATCCATCCGCGCTCAGGCTCCGTGCCACGTTCCAGATACGGAAACTTCCGTTTGGTGGCCAGCAGAAATCCCGCTGTCTTCCCATCCTCCCGGGCCACATAACACAGATCCGAATCAAAGTTGTCGTCCAAAAGCGCCTGCTGGCGGAATTTATGTACGGTTATGGGGTCTGCAAAAAGCTCCTGGTTCCAAAGTTCCACCACCTGGGCTTCATATGCCTGGTTATAGGTTAAGAGTTCCATGATAGTCCCTTCCTTCCTTAATATAATTAGAAATGTTCATATGATATCCTTTGTTATTACATTGCTTTTGAGCCTGGATATATTTTTCTCATAATTATTCTTCACATATGCTGTAAACAGTATGTCAATGATGTTCAGCTGGGATATCCTGGACGCGGTTGCCGCCGTCCTCACCAGCAGTTCCTTGGCCGACACATACAGTTTGCAGTCAGCCAGACGGGTCAGTTCATTCTCCGCAAACCTGGTCACCGTGATGATTGGGACATCCTTTTCCTTCAATATCCTGGCACAGGTCAGCATTTCCTTGGTAAGGCCTGAGTAACTGAATATGACAGCCACATCCTCCTTGGTAAGGTTCCTGGCGCACACAAGCTGGGAATGCCAGTCATCATTGCAGATGCAGGGCTTGTTGAGCCTTAGGAACTTAAGATACATGTCCCTGGCAGCCAAAAGCGATGAGCCGATTCCAAACAGACCTATGGTCTTTGCCTTCTCAAGGATATCCACACAGCTTTGCAGTTCATCCAGATCCACTAATTTACGCGTGTCCTCCAGAGCCTGTATGCTTCTGTATGTGACCTTATCCACAATATCCTTCAGTCCGTCATCCCGGCTGATTTCCGTGCTGATATCCTTACGCGCCTCGCTGCGCAGTGCAATTTCATAATTCAGGGAGCTGCTGAATTCCTTATAGCCCCTGAATCCCAGCTTCTTGCACAGGCGGATGATTGTGGCTGCCGAGGTATAGGTCCTCTCAGCCAGCACATGGATGCTGAGCTTGGATGCTTCCTCCGGCTTTTCAAGCAGGTACCGGACCAGGTCCTTCTCCGCCCCGTTGGCCTGCACCCTGTATTCCTGCAGTCTTACCAATACATTTTTCATCGTATCCCCATCCTTACTTTTAATTATAAGAAATGAAACTAAATTGTCAATAAATCTATTATATAACGAAACTTTGTTTCAATCAATGTAACAATTATTCCTTTCGGAATAAATTGTTTGAAACTTCTTAACAATTCCTCCCCCTGTCAAGGCAATACCATTGTATCCCAAGCAATAAAAAACAGACAGTGGGATTCCCTTCTGTCTGTTTTCCAATCAAAGTATAAGCGCCGGCTTCACCGTCATCTGCGCGGCGGTGCAGGCCTGTCTGAACATTGCTTTCCGTCAGATACGCGTCCCACGGTCCCGGAACCGGGCATGTGGATGTCTCATTTATAAAGCAGGTATAGGAGGATAAGCACTACAATAGCTATCAGGATCACATTGGCATAGGATTTTTTCTCCTCATAACGCGTACCGGGAACGTAATCATACCTGCCGCGTCTTCTGCCAGGCGCGGGCGGCTGTTTACGATCCTTTTTCGGTCTTTCCTTCATCCTGGCCGGCCGCTTCTCTTCCAGTTCTTTTTTAATCTTCTGGCGCAGGAGAAAGTCTTCGTCAATTATATGGTCGCAATTAACACAATAAACTGCATTTTTGTCATCCGGAAGTTCGCTTCCGCAGTATGGGCATTCTCTCATAATCATCCGGGCATGTGCACAGCTTCGGTTATCCCCGTATTTCCCCTTTCCTATATTCATGTTTCAGCGTATACCATTAATACAGATAACGAAAATCTTATATCACAAACAATCCAATTATATAAAATTATACATCATATAACCGCTATTTACAATCAAAAGAATCCTGCGGATTTTCTGGGAGCGGTTTAAAAAAACGGCTTCCGGCGCATAAAAAAAAGCCCATAAGGCTTTTCCTAAAGCAGGTGATGGGAATCGAACCCACGTATCTAGCTTGGAAGGCTAGTGTTCTACCATTGAACTACACCTGCATATATGCAATTCATGCTGCTGTAAATCGGGGTGACAGGATTCGAACCTGCGACCTCCTGGTCCCAAACCAGGCGCTCTAGCCAAGCTGAGCCACACCCCGGCACCGGCATGATATACCTGTTATTCTCTCCCGTCTCACGACGCAAGGATTATTATATACTATGCCGGTAAGAATGTCAATGTGATTTTTATTTTTTATCAGCCCTGCAGCTGCCGCATCTGCCTGCTATCATCTGCCGCATCTGCCTGCTGTTATCTGCCTTCCAGGTACAGGGGAATTAAAACCTGCAGGTAATCGTCAATACACGGATATTCCTCCCGATTGCTTTCATACTCCGCCAGGCTGTCGTATATGGGATACAGATTCGCAATACCGGTCTGCCTGTCCAAAAGCTGTTTTGCCGCGGTCCCATCCCCGTGTCCGGCTTCCCTGTAAATCCTGGCCTGCACCGCACGGACAATGGCCTCGTCCGTTATCCTGTACCACGGCATATTTACATAGATGGAAGAAGTATAATCAGCAGGGTTTTTATTGCCGGCCAGCGACTGGATCAGCTCCTGCTGCAGTTCCACCCCCGGATTGATGAATGGGTGAAGGCTTTCATGGATGGTCGTTTCCAACATGTCCTGAATATGAAAGTTTCCGTCATAACCCAATGGGGACTGATAACTCAAAAAATACATGTCCCCATTGACAGGAATCTGGTGGAAGGAAGCATTATTCCGGGATTTGTATACGGAAAGGCATGTGGCGTAATGCAGGGTCTGTTGTGGAAACAACTTGTCCTTTGTTCCCGTATATGATTCCGCCGCATTAAAATACGTGATTACAGGCACGCCTGCCATCCCGCTTTGGATATGCTGTTCCAGCTGCCGGTGAATGGCCGAACGCTCAAAAAAAGCAGCGGCATGCGTGTCATCATAAAACTGGTGCAGGTTCTCCAAAAAATTATAGAATGCCTCATCGGTCTGAAAGACATAGGACTGGATGTTCCCTATGCATTCACCTTTTTCTTTTGACGACACTGCATATTGAAGAAGGGGCACATATACATTCATGGATGCATTCATCCCCTGTCCGTCCACAAATGCTCCCAGGTCCCGTATGAAGGCATGGTCTTTATAGGGCGAAAAGTATTCTATGGTTTCCTCATAGTCAACCATTGCATCTGCCGGAAAGAGATATGGGCTGCCAAAATCAAAATATAAGCCGCAGGCAATCAGATAGGTATCAATCAGCTCGCTGTAAGAGACGGAATAAGGAGCCTCGGTATACAGATCCTTCATCAGCGCATCGCTGTCCCACAAGGCGGTAGTCCTTGATTCCGGGCTGCTGTCTGAATGACCGGTGTGTGGTTCCGGGCTGCTGTCTGAATGACCGGCGGTCAGTGATGGGGCGGCAGTTCCTCCATGATTCATCTGACTGCAGCCTGTTAACAAGACCATGAATGCCAGTATCACCGAAACCATCATTCTTCTCACCATGCATACCTGCCTTTCGTCATATTGTCCGTCAGCCGCGCCGGCCTTACAGGAAATTAAGCGCAAAGTGGGCCTCCCCTTCCTTATCAATCTCCATCAGCATGTAGGATGGCCGGTGTCCGTCCTGCCTTGGATAGGAAAGACTTCCGGGATTCAGTACTATCAGGTCCTTATCCCCGGGCTTTCTGCTAACCTCATAAAAAGGCCGGTGTGTATGGCCGTACATGGCAATGTCAAAGCCCCTGGCCCTGGCCTCCTCGGCTAGATATTCAGCGCCCACGGAAACATTATAGTAGTGCCCATGGGTCAGAAGGGTCCGGTAGCGTCCGATCATGATATCCTTTTCCCTGTCCAGACAGGAGAAAAAGTCATTGTTGCCCAGGATCATCTCCAGGTCGCAGCCTTCATTGACCCAGGTGGCAATCATGTGCTCGCTGCCTTCCGCATCCCCCAGATGGATCAGCATATCCAGGGGACCTGACCGCGCAATAACCTGCTTCAGGTTTTCATCCTTTCTATGGGTATCACTGACAATTAATATCTTCATCCTGCGTCCTCCCCATCTTTCTTAAGCACTTCTTCAAGAGCCGTCTTCATGGCCCTCAGCGCCTTTCCCCTGTGGCTGATTTTATTTTTCTCTTCCATGGAGATTTCAGCCGAGGTCATGCCGTATGCGGGAAGATAAAGAATCGGGTCATAACCAAAGCCTCCCTGTCCCGCAGGCTCATCTGCAATCAGGCCTTCCATGGTCTCCTCTGTGTGGAGCACCTGGCCGCCCGGCAGGACCGCGGCTATGTTGCACACGAACCGTGCACTCCGCTCCTGCCCCGCTGCGTGCTTCAGCCTGTCAATGATATTCCTGTTCTTTATCTCATAGGAGGTATCCTCCCCCATATATCTGGCTGAGTAAATGCCCGGTTCCCCGCCGAGATGGTCCACCACCAGGCCGGAATCATCCGCAAGCACAATGTCCCCTGTCAGGTTCCACACCGCCCTTGCCTTAATCTCGGCGTTCTCCCCGAAGGTCGCCCCATCTTCCACAATCTCAGGCTCTGCCCCGGCCTCCTTCATGGACAGCACAGGCAGTCCCAAATCCGCCAGCAGCACCCTTATCTCCCGCATCTTCCCTTCATTGCCGGTTGCAAATATTATTCTATGTCCCATTTCCTCAATCCTCATCTGTTATTCCACCCTGCCAGCCGCTGGCGCGGCCCTGTGCAGCGCCACGCTAATCCGTATATGCCTTCAGGCAGAGATTGCACTTCTGTGTTTCTTCCACATGTTCCCAGACACTGCCGTTATGGCTCAGATACCCCTCCCCGTCCGACAGGTCCACCTGGGCAATGCCGTCCCCTGCATCGTATTCAATGGCAACCGGATGAACGGTTCCCGGTGTTTTTATTTTTATAATTATAGCAAATTTTTCGTTATCATCCAATCTTATTTTTTCTTTCAGGGGCACGGTATAATAACCTGCGTTGGCAAGCTTTCCCCTAACCACCGCAGTCCGGTCATTAAGGGCCCTCTCCATCCCGCGGCTCCCTGCTTCCGGCAGGTTCCGGGCCACGTATATCTCATATTCCGTATCCTTATCCGTTGCGTAGAATCCGGCAGCAGCCAGTTCTTCCCCTTTCCCGGCCTTGTAGGTATTGGCAAACCATGCCTGGTCCTGGCCGTATCCGATCTGCCCAACCCAGCCGCACAGGTCGCTTTGGTATATCTTTTTATAATTGTCCACCGGTTCCACACCTGTGTAGACAATGTTGTGCACACCGATATTGCTGTCATAGTAGGATACATAAAAATATCCCTGTTCCCCGAAATCTTCTCCCCAGCTGTTCGTACAGATAAACGCCCCATCCCCCTCAAGCTCCATGTTAAAATTTTCTTTTGGGAAATTGTCGTCCCAGCCCACGATTACAGAATCGTGATTGGGCTGTTCATTGCCAATGTAGCAGTATGAATTGGTTTCCCGGTTATAGTACACAGACTCACTTTCATAATCCCGCATGGATGTGAACAGGGAACTTTGGACACCTCCTTTTAAGTATACGGCGCGTTTAACCGCGTCATAATCCTTTGGGCCAAGGACCTGTATCTCCTGTACATGCTTTGAGGGCTTCAGATTGTCCGGTGAATACCCATCCCCATAGGGATCCTCCGATTCCGGCACAGGCCCCTGCCATGCCAGCAGATACGCCATGGACATGGTATATTCCCCGCCCTCGTCCTGTCCCAGCAGAAAGCTGTTGTGCATGGTCATATGGTCCACGGCAAAGGTCTCCCTGTCCGTTGGCAGAAGCGAGGATTCCAGAGCTGTAAGGGAGGCAAATGCCCAGCATGTGCCCAGTGAACCCTGGTTGCCGATCTGGGGCGCCCGGCCCGTTTTCCTGTAGTCATAGGACTCCGGAAGTCTTATGTCAGCTCCCCTGCCCCGGTTCCAGGTGTAGGGGAATCCGTCCCCCCGGTCCCCGCCGGATGGTCCGCCGGCTCCCGGCAGTCCATCCGTGCCAAGACTTCCCTGGCCCTCCGGTCGTCCATCCGTGCCAGGGCTTCCCTGGCCCTTCGGTTGTCCATCCGCGCCGGATATCCCTTGACCCTGGCCCTCCGGATATCCATCCGCGCCGGATATCCCCTGTCCCTGGCCCTCCGGATATCCATCTGTACCGGATATCCCCTGTCCCTGGCCTTCTGGCCCTCCTGTACCGCCATGGCCTGAATCCGCTGGTCCTGAATCTTTGTTTTCGTTTGAACCGCTGCCGTTTTCGGCCGCGCCTTCAGCTCCTGAGCCGTCCGCCGGTCCCTCTAACCCCTGCCCTCCCCCAAAAAGACGTGAACATCCGGCCGAGTTACCTGCCAGGATCAGGCCCAGCAGGATCAGCATCAGCCGTTTTCTCTGTCTGTATGATAAAAAGGTATTGCTGTGTCTCAATTCTCTCTGCTCTCCTGACTTCGTCTGGGAGGTTTGGGACCCATAAACTGGTAAAAATATGTTTTCATCATTCCATTATAAATTTTACGGTTCTTGTCCGCTTTCCGCCCGATGTATTTCTCAGCATCCTCATAGGAAGTGATAAGATACATGGACCATGCGTCAAGGGCAGCATAGCGCTCCCCGATTTCACGGTACAGCGCCGGAAGGTTGGATTTATCCTCAATCCGCTCACCGTAAGGCGGATTCGTTAAAATGAAACCATACTTCTTAGGATGGCTCAGGGCGCTGACCGGCCTCTGCTGGAAGTGTATCATATCAGCCACTCCCGCGGATTCCGCATTGGACCTGGCCGCCTTCACGATATCGCCGTCAATGTCATATCCCTGGATATCCACCTTTATATCCGTATCCACCAGTTCATTGGCCTCATCCATGGCCTCATACCAACATTTACGTTTAATCAGATTCCTCCATTCTTCTGAAAGGAAGGAGCGGTTCATCCCCGGCGCCATGTTGGCTGCCAGCATGGCCGCTTCAATGGGAAATGTCCCGCTGCCGCAGAACGGGTCCACCAGAATCCGGTCCCTGTTCCACGGTGTAAGCATAATCAGGGCAGCGGCCAGGGTCTCCGTAATGGGAGCCTTGCTGGTCAGTGTCCTGTATCCCCGCTTGTGCAGGGAATCCCCGCTGGTGTCAATGCCCACCGTCACCATGTCCTTGTACAGGAAAACGCGCAGGGGGTAACTGGCTCCATTTTCAGGGAACCAGGTGACGCCGTAATGCTTTTTCAGCCGCTCCACCATTGCCTTTTTCATGATGGACTGGATATCTGACGGGCTGAACAGCTTACTTTTAATAGAAGATGCCTTGGCAACCCAGAACTTGCCATCCTCCGGGATATACTCCTCCCACGGTATGGCCCTTGTGCCCTGGAACAGCTCTTCGAATGTTTCCGCTTTAAAACATCCTGCTTTTAACAGCACGCGTTCCGCGGTGCGCAGGAAAATATTTGCCCGGCATACGGCCTCGTCGTCCCCGATAAAGGTGACGCGTCCGTCCTCCACCTGGGAAATCTCATATCCCAGATCCAGTATCTCTTTTTTCAGCACCGCCTCCAGGCCGAAATGGCAGGGTGCAATCAGTTCATATGTCTTCAATCAATTATCCTCTCCGCATATTACAGCTTAATTTCTTTTACCATAGCCCCGTCCAGGGTAAGGATGGAGAAAACGCCGTCCTCCAGCATGGCATAGGTGTTGGGGTTGCCTCCCTTGGGTATGGAAACCGATCCCGGGTTCAGCACCGTGATGGTCCCGCAGGCCCCGGTGTCCACCCTCTCTGCCTTCAGCAGATGGGTGTGTCCATGGACCAGTATATCGCCCGCCTTCATGGGCGGCAGGTTATCCTGGTTATATACATGGCCATGGGTTGCATACAATGTCCTGCCGTCTATGACAAACAGTCCGTAATCCGCCATGATAGGGAAGTCAAGCACCATCTGGTCCACCTCCGTGTCACAGTTTCCCCTGACCGCGCAGATTTCATTCTTCATGGGGTTTAACATGGCAATGACTTCCTTGGGCGCATATTCCTTTGGCAGGTCATTGCGGGGACCGTGGTACAGTATGTCACCCAGAAGGACCAGACGCCCTGCCCCTGACCTTCCATATATATCCAGCAGCCGCCTGCAATAGTACGCAGACCCGTGTATATCTGATGCAAACATTATTTTCATAGGTTCATCCTCCAATAACAGGGTTTTGTCCTGAAATTTCAATGCATTTCTATTCTATAGCCGATGCAGGCCTTCTGTCAATGTATTTCCCCCGGTAATTCAACATTCCGCCGGCCAGATCCACTGCCTCATACCCCATTCTCCACAGGTCGCGGCAGGCCAGCATGCTCTTGGCCCCCCTGTCGCAGTAAAACACCACGGCGCCGTCCTTTCTTATCCGGTCCAGACAGCTTTCCAGGTCCTCAAAAGGAATGTTCACGCTTCCCCATATCCGGTCCCTCTCAAACATCCATGGCTCGCGCAGATCCACAAGCTGCGCCACCTTTCCCTGCTCCATCCATTCATCAAACTGTCTATATGATATCATTGGAAATGTCGTCATTTCCCATTCACCTGCCCTTTCCTTTACGTCCGGCAGGCCGGGTACCTTTCAGGATAAGCTCCTGTGAATCCGGGGCCAGCCTGTCAGACGTGTCCTATTACCAGTATATGCAGCCAGGTCCCCAAGGTGCCGGACAGGCTGCCTGGAATCAAAAAAAGCCCGGCAGGATTATGGTGATTTCCTGTTCAGGCAGCTGGATTAACAGTAGGTATACAACAGAAAAGGCCACCGTTTTCAACCGGTAGCCTTCTCCTTCCATTCCGGTATGCACCGGAATGCAGCCAATCTTAGTAGTTTGAGTCGTTTCTGCTGCTGTTCTGGCTGCTGTTCTGTGAACTGTTCTGAGAATAGTTCTGGGAGTTGTTCCTGGAGCTATTCTGAGAGCTGTTCTGGGAATTGTTCTGGGAGCTGTTCCTGGAGCTGTTCTTAGAACTGTTCTGGCTGTTGTTCTGTGAACTGTTCTGGCTGTTGTTCCTGGAGCTGTTCTGGCTGTTATTCTGCTGATTCATGTTGCTGCTGTTTCTTGAGCTGTTTTCCATGTCGTTGCTGTAGTTATTATTAGACATTTTCACTACCTCCTAAAAACACTTTTTTTGTTACAGGCTTAGTATGGCAGGAATCCGGACTGATTATTCTTAAAAATAAAAAAATCCGTCCGCGTCTGGCCCCGTCTAAGTTAAGGACCTTAAGTGACAGCGGGGATATTATGACTTTCTCACTATCATCATCCATTTTCCAACATCAGAATTCATCCATACGTGCGCGGTTAACAGCCAGATTCATCCTGTTCCGGGCGATTTTTTATAAACCGGAACAGCATCATCACACATTTCATGGGCATATCATCAAAATAAGGTTGCATTTTTCCAAAAAATATATTATAAATAATATGAGGTAAAATGGTTTCCCTTAAACCATGACCTCATCCTTATTAATTATTTATACTCCCCTTGAGTAAACACCGGATAGCTCCCCTATCCGGTGTTTCTCTGTGAACCGAACCATGGTTTTAAATTTTTTTGATTATCCCATTGACTTTTTCTCCCCCCTGTGTTATAGTGATAAAGTATTTTTGATTAAATTCTGATTTCACATATTTTTGTAAGTCATGAACACGATTGATGATTTACAAAAATATGTGATTTTATTTTATTCAAAAAAAATAATATTACAGGAGGTATCTTTCATGAACAAAGGTACAGTTAAATGGTTTAATTCACAGAAGGGCTTCGGCTTTATCACAAACGAGGAGAACGGCGAGGACATTTTCGTTCATTTCTCAGGAATCGCATCCAATGGCTTTAAGTCATTAGAGGATGGACAGTCCGTAACATTTGACATCACCAACGGCAACCGTGGTTTACAGGCTGTTAATGTCTGTGTAGCTTAATCCGGTATAGACAAGGACTTTGACTGAGGACCTGCAGGATGTTACATCCTGCAGGTCCTTTTTTGTTTCATCCAAGGCACTGCCCGCCAAAGGGGCAGGCCGGACGGAAAAGACGCGCCCCGGAACCATTCATCCCGGGACGCGTCTTTTATCTATTTGAAAATCTTATCCTAACACATTCACTATCTTAACCGGATTCCTGTAATTCCAGTTCGATATGGTAATACCTGTACGCTCAGTGGAGGCATGTACAATCTGTCCGTTGCCAATATACATGGCCACATGGTTGATTCCCCTGCCGCTTCCGTAAAACAGAAGATCGCCTGGCTGCATCTGGTCCGCGCCGATGGCCACACCCTGGCTGGCCTGTCCGCCCGAAGAACGGTTCATGCCGATGCCTGCCGAGTTCTGAAGCACGTATCTTGTAAATCCGGAACAATCCACGCCTGTGCGCGGGTCGCTGCCGCCATACTTATATCTTCCGCCCACAAACTGCAGGGCATAATCCACTACCTGCTGGCGCTTATAGCTGTTGGAAGACTCCAGTGCGTCCTGCTGCACTTCTGCAATCTCATCTTCCGTCACCTGCTTCACCGTTGCATTGCCTGATACAGGAAGGTAACCTTCGGTGTCATTCACCCGCACCTTCATCCATCCATTGCCTAAATCCTCTAATACCTCGTATGTATTCCCTGTCCGGGCGGTCATAAGCACTTCTTCGCTGTCCATGTTCCGGTTGATGTTCACACTCTCCGATGTAATGGTCGCCACATATGTACCGGCTGTAAAACCAGGTCCGATGGACGCCATGGATGTAAACGGGTTCATAATCATCAGCATACCGCACACAGCGCCTGTTCTTATCAGTTGACCTAACATACTTCTCATTAAGGAAATCTCCCATCGTGGTTTAATTTCGAATGAATGACTGTATCCTATTTGTTACATAAATGTTACATTCATTACAGATTTATTATAACACGTTTTCACGTTTCGTCAACATCTTTATATATTTTTAATATTTTTTATATCATTTTTAACAAAACCGCCATGAATCCTAACAACATAAAAGCCTGCGTCTTATGACAGCAGGCTTACAATCTTAACCGGTGTGCGGTAATCATATGGTGAAGTCTTGATTCCCGTTTTTTCAGTTGACGCATGGACAATCTGTCCGTCGCCAATATAAAGGGCAACATGGTTGATGCCGCCTGAACCGCTGTAGAACAGCAGGTCGCCTGGCTGCATCTCATCCTCGGATACCTGCCTTCCATAGGAAGACTGCCCCTTGGAAGAATGGGGAAGGCTGATGGATGCGGACTTGGAAAGCACATATCTTGTGAATCCGGAACAATCCGCGCCGCGGTTCGGGTCAGCGCCTCCATACACGTACCTGCCGCCCACGAACTGCATGGCATATTCCACTACCTGACGGCGCTTTTTTATGTTCTCATCCACGGATTCACGGGCTTTTTCCACCACCGTGGCATTGCCTGCGGTTCGGATGAATCCTTCCCGTCCGCCGGTTCGGATCTTGACCCAGCCCTGATTTGCGCCGGACAGCACCTCATAGGTCTGTCCCCTCATGACCTGCCCCTGTCTGCCTGAAAACTCACTGGCATATGTATAGACATCCACGCTGGGCGCCTCTATCTTAACAACATAGGAAGAGCGGGTCTTTACCTCGGCCTGCCTGGCCGCTGCCTGGCTGTCCTTTGGACAGGCAAGCACCAGTCCCGTACACAGGCATAATGCTCCTGTAAACTTCAACATCCCTTTACAAATCCCACTGAAATCCACTGAAAATCTCCTCACTTCGTCCTCTATATCCTGCTTCAATATGTTACGTAATTATTACATTTATTAAGATAGAGTATATAATTAATTCACATATTTGTCAATATAGGCACGGGAGATTCTCTTAATGCCGCTGCTCCTGCCAATCCTCTTATCTGCGGGGCCCCCTGAACATCCAAACCACCATCATGACTAAAAGTATGGGCCAGATATAGGACAGGATCCATCCCGCCAGGCCCATGATGCCAAAGAATACGGTCATGATCAGGAAAATGACCAGCAGCACCACAAGGCCTGCAATCAGTCTCACATACCACTTGCTGAAGTCCACATAGTGCACATGGGGGTCTGTCTGCTTACTGTGGGACGGCCCGCTTTCCCTCTGGCCATGGCTTCCCTGTCCCTCATCAAAGGCAGGGCCTGAGCCAAATGTCTCAAAGCCGTCCGGCCGGTCCTCGGTGTCCAGGGCCGCATCCACGATGGTCCTGGCAATGATCCTGGGCCCGCCCAGGCTTTCAACCACATCCTCCTCAGACTGCCCCTTGGCGGCCTCGTCCGATATATAGGAGTCATAATATCTCAGGTTCTCCTGAATGATGGAATGGGGCACACGCCCCTCCAGCTCAGCTTTCAATCCCTGCAAAAATTCTAATCTGTTCATTACTCAACCCTTTCTTTTATAGTACCTTCCCGGTAGGCAGCCGCCAGTTCCTTCAGATCGGCAATCTGCCCTTTCAGTTCCCGTCCCTTATCCGTATCAGCCACCATGACCCTGGTCTTCACCTTTTCCACCACAGATACCTTAGGCGTGCTTTCTTTCCTGGGGTCAAAGGGCATGTGTTCCGCCAGCGCCAGGTGATGGGAATTATAAATCAGGGTATATCCCGCTATCCCAGTGGTACTTTGATATGCTTTTGACAGCCCTCCGTCAATGATGAACAGCTTTCCGCCCGCTTTCACGGGCTTTTCGCCGTCCTTTAATTTCACAGGCACATGTCCGTTGATGATATGGGAACCATCCACGGGAAGGCCGAATTCCTCCAGCAGCCTGTTGCAGAATTCTTCTTTTACACTTAACTGGTAGTATGGGTTCATAACCTCTTTGTGGGTGGCTTTGTCCCCCACGAAATAATGTTCGAACGTGGTCATCTTATCCTTGCCGAACACCGGCGACTTGGCCCCGCACCAGAGATACCACATCATATCCACGGCCCTCTCCCTGCCCTCTGCCCCCTCGGGCATGAAGTATGCGTTCTGCATCTGTCTGTCAAAATAATCCATCAGGGACTTTCCCCCATAGGAAATGCCGTCAATGGTTATGGTGTCAAAGGAACCGTCCTTCTTCATGGGAATACAGCCATGGTACAGAAGATTGGAATTATAACATTTATACATGCCTCCATGGGAATATAGGAAACGGACATGCCGGTGGAGAAGCCCGCTGTGCATAAAGGAGGCCTGAAGGGTCCGCAGCAGATCCTTTTCCCCACGGCTCAGTTCCAGGGGATTCTTTGGATCCACGGTGGGAAGGTTCATATCCATCATGGGATACGCCTTACCGTCAATGTCCACTGTTCCTTTTTCATAGTCCACATTGGCCAGCATCACACGGTCATCCATCTCATATTCCGGGTGGCGCCGTATCATGGCGCCCTCCACCTTAAACTGGATAACAGCAATGGCCTTGTGCATCTTGGCTGCCAGGCCGGGGTCCACTGCGTCATAAATATTCTCGTCCAGGATTTTGGGCATGAACCTGGTACAGGGGTCATCCTGGTATACCTTGGCCGCGAACATGGACAGGGGGCGCAGGTTGATGCCGTAGCCGTCCTCCAGTACGTCAAAACTGTTGTAGCTGATTGCAATGCGCAGCACATTGCAGATACATGCCAGATTGCCTGCCGCGGCCCCCATCCAGGAAATATCATGGTTCCCCCACTGCACGTCCACATCATGGAAACACATCAGCTCATTCATGATGATATCCGCCCTTGGGCCCCTGTCATATATGTCCCCAATAATATGCAGATTATCAATGGTAAGGTTCTGGATCAGATGACACAGCGCAATGATGAACTTGTCCGCAATACCGTTATCAATGATGGAATGGATGATTTCATTATAGTATAGCTTCTTATTGTCGTCATTATAGTCCACGTGCAGCAGTTCATCAATAATGTAGGCAAATTCCTTGGGCATTTTCTTGCGGACCTTGGAGCGGGTGTATTTGGAGGATACCTCCTTGCAGCCCTGGACCAGGCGGTAGATGGTTATCTTCTGCCAGTCCTCCGTGAAATGTCCCTGTTTTATCATTCTTCCCAGATTCCGCTCCGGATAGTAGATAAGATTGGCCAGCTGCACCTGTTCCTCTTCCGGAATCAGATGTCCGAAGGTATCCTTAATCTTCTCCCTGGTAATGCCCGAGGACGAACGGAGGAGGTGGATGAACGCCTCATGCTCCCCGTGCAGGTCGCTGAAAAAGTATTCCGTTCCCTTTGGAAGGCTGCAGATTGCCATCAGGTTCACGATTTCACTGGTCGCCGCCTTTACCGTAGGGTATTCCTTTGCCAGAAGCTGTAAATATGCCAAATCCCTCATTGTCATATTCTCCCCAATCACAATTGCATTTTATTTAAAGTTATAGTAACATATTCTTAACTAAATGAAAAGTTTTTCCAGCTGAACAAAGGGCTGATATTGCTTAAGAAAATCTAAATTTTTTATAAGGAAAGGGGAATCTATGGAAAAATTGTATGTATTCGGAACCGGGAATGCCCAGGCCACCCGCTGCTACAACACCTGCTTTGCAATCCGGGATGAGGATGAATATTTCATGGTGGACGCGGGGGGAGGCAACGGCATCCTGCGTGTCCTGGAAGATATGGATGTGGATTTATGCCATATCCACAACATTTTCGTGACCCATGAGCACACGGACCACATCCTGGGCATTGTGTGGATGGTGCGGATGATTGCCACCGCCATGAGAAAGGGCACGTACCAGGGAGAGCTGCAGATCTACTGCCACCAGGGCCTGACGGATACCATCTCCACCATATGCCGCCTGACCATGCAGGGTAAATTCTTCAAGATGATAGGAAGCCGTATTTTCCTGGTTCCGGTGGAGGATGGGGAGACCGTACATATCCTGGACTATGACGTGACCTTTTTTGACATTCTGTCAACCAAGGCCAGACAGTTCGGCTTCACCACCGTATTAAAGAATGGTTGCAGGTTCACCTGTGCAGGGGATGAGCCGTATAATCCTGACTGCCGGGCCTATGTGGAGGGAAGCACATGGCTTCTCCACGAGGCTTTCTGCCTGTATAAAGACCGTGAAGTTTTTTCTCCCTACGAAAAGCATCACAGCACGGTAAAGGAAGCCTGCGAACTGGCCCGGGACCTGGGGATACCCAACCTGGTGCTGTGGCACACGGAGGACAGGCACCTGGAGGAACGGAAGACCCTTTATACGGCGGAGGGCCGTGAGTATTACAAAGGCAACCTGCTGGTTCCTGATGACAGGGAAATCATAGCCCTTTAGGGGCGTTGCACTCCCGCATCCTGCTGGGGGATATCCCATAATACTGTTTGAACCGTTTACAAAAGTAATTCTGGTCAGGAAAGCCGCATGCCACCGCTACTTCCCCCACCTTCCTGTCTGTACGTCTTAAAAGTTCCATGCCCCGCTCCATACGGCGGCTGGTGAGGTATTCCATGATGGAGGTTCCGCTGCTTTTCCTGAATGCAGTTGTGAGGGCTGCCCGGCTGCAGTAAAACTCCCTGCACAATAAATCCAGGGTTATTTCCTCCCCCATGTGCTGCTCCAGGTACATGCACACATGGTCGGCCAGGTTCTTTCTGTCCGTGCGTATATAGTTGGACAGGGACAGATAGGCTGCGCACAGCTCCATGATGGCTGCGCAGGAACGTATCTGCTCCTCTGATTTCACAGGGATGGACTGGGCTGCCCGTTTCAGCATTTCCCCGTCCCCTGTATAGCGGGATGCAAGCCTCACCGCCTCCCCCCTTCCCGGACGGACGGTATCCGTCACCTGCCCCATCATCAGGAATCCAGACAATATGCCGAAATCATACAGGGGAGCCACTGCTTCACAAAGCCCGCAGTGGCATTTGTATATGTACACTGTCCCGGTTTCCCTGGCCCGTTCAAATGCCTCGCTGTCAAATGTCCTGCATTGCCCAAGGGCCTCCCTGTTCTTCTGTACCATGGTGCAGAAGGGATTTAATTCCCTGGGATAGACGCAGACCTGTTTTCCCGAGGCATCGTATAGGCTCATGCGGAAGCCGGATACCGTATGCAGTTCTTTGAGTATGTCCGTCAGTTTCATTTCTTTCATCCGCCATTCCTCTTCTTTCAGTGGTGATTCTTCTTATCTTCTTGAATTGCTGCTTCCCCAAAGGGTGCTCCTCCCATTGGTATTTCCATTTCAGATCATCCGATTTTACTACTTATCCGGCTGATATTCCATGGCAACCCTGCACTGGTTTTTTTATAATATCCTTAACAGACAAAAACGCAAAGGAGTGTGCTACAGTGAAGAAAAAACCGGTATTGGTAATTATGGCTGCTGGCATGGGAAGCAGGTACGGGGGACTTAAGCAGATTGACCCGGTGGATGCCCATGGAAACCTGATAATTGACTTCTCCATCTATGACGCAATTGAGGCCGGATTCGAGAAGGTCATATTCATTATTAAAAAAGCAATTGAAAGTGACTTTAAGGAGCTGATCGGTGACCGTATGTCCAGGCATATTAAGACCGGATATGTGTTCCAGGAGCTGGACCAGCTTCCAAGGGGCTTCCAAAAACCCCAGGGCAGGGAAAAGCCATGGGGCACCGCCCACGCCATCCTGTGCTGCGAACCTGTGCTGGATGCTCCCTTTGCAGTAATCAATGCAGACGATTATTATGGGAAAAGCGCCTTCCGGTCCATGTACGCACAGCTTTCCTCCATGGTGGATGATGAGGTATACCACTACACCATGGTGGGTTATGACCTTTACAAAACCCTCACAGACCATGGCCATGTGGCCCGCGGGATCTGTACCGTTGATTCAAAGGGACTGCTGGCCGGCATCCATGAGCGCACCAGGATTGAGAGCCGCGACGGACAGGCTGCCTATACCGAGGATGGGGGCGCTGCCTGGGTTCCCCTTTCCCGGGGTACGGTTGTATCCATGAACCTGTGGGGCTTTACCCCCAGTATTTTCAGGGAGCTGGATTCCCGTTTTTCCGCCTTTCTTGAGGATAACCTGCCGGTAAATCCCCTGAAATGCGAATATTTCCTTCCCTCCGTGGTGGACAGCCTGTTAAAGGAGCATAAGGCCCGGGTCCAGGTGCTTACCTCCCAGGATAACTGGTACGGGGTCACCTACAGGGAAGACAAGGAACAGGTCATGAAGGCCATTAAGGCCATGAAGGAACAGGGACTTTACCCTGAAACATTATGGGAGGACAGATAATGGACTACGAAAGACTGGCAACCGGCCCATGTGCGGGCATAAGGGAGGCCATAACGGCCTTTCTTCATAAAGGCGCGGCCGTGGGCTGTGAGCGCTACGGCAACGGCCACATTAACGACACCTTCCTCCTTACCTGCCTGGACGGGGAAGAAATGCACAAATACATCCTCCAGCGCATGAACACCCATGTGTTTCAGGATCCCCGGGGCCTGATAAAGAACGTCTCCGGCGTCACATCCTATCTGCGCAGCCGGATTCTGGAGCGGAAGGGGGATCCTGACCGGGAAACCCTGACCCTTGTAAAAACCAGGTCCGGCGATGTGTGCTACACGGATTCCATCGGGTCCTGGTGGAGGATGTACCTTTTCATATCAGGGGCCACCACCTATGACACCGTGGAAAATCCGGAGGATTTTTACCAGAGCGCCCGGGCCTTTGGCCATTTCCAGGGCCTGCTGGCCGGTTATCCGGTCAGTGAACTCCATGAGACCATACGCGACTTCCACAACACCCCGGTGCGCCTTGACACCCTGAAACGGGCCGTCAGCCAGGACCGCATGGGGCGGGCCTTGGATGTAAAGCGGGAAATCTCCTTTGTCATGGACCGGGCCCTGGAAATCCCCCTGATCATGGAGCATCTGAAAAACGGCTCCATCCCTTACCGCGTGACCCACAATGACACAAAGCTGAATAACATCATGATTGACGATGCCACGGGTCAGGCCCTGTGCGTCATTGACCTGGATACCATCATGCCCGGCGCTTCTGTCTTTGACTATGGGGATTCCATACGGTTCGGCGCCAACACAGGGGCGGAGGACGAAACAGACCTGACAAAGGTGTCCCTTTCCCTTCCCCTGTTCCAGGTGTTCACAAAGGGCTTCCTGGAGGGCTGCGGCGGCAGCCTCACGGAAACGGAAATCTCCCTCCTGCCTGCCGGCGCAAAGCTTATGACCCTGGAATGCGGCATGCGGTTCCTCACCGACTATCTGGAGGGGGACACCTACTTTAAAATACACAGGGAGCACCATAACCTGGAACGGGCCAGGTCCCAGTTTAAGCTGGTATCTGACATGGAACAGAAATGGTGCCACATGGAACGGATGGTAAGGGAAGCTGCCGGCCAGGCAGCTGCCAATGTTTAAACCGCCTGGAGGAACCAGGCAGCCCTTCCATCCTCCCCTCCGCATGACAGGCAGCCCTTAAACCGGCTGCCTGTCCTTATCCCAGAGGAATGGATCCTGAATCATTTCCAGATACCCCTTTAAACATTTCCTGAAGCCAAGGATCTCAGGCGTCCGGCATCCGGCCTCTATGAGGCGGGGGCTTATCTGCCAGGGATCCTTTTCCTGGTCGTAAAGCAGCTCTGTCTGCCGGCCGCCAGGTGCGTACCCGTTGGAAACCACATAGGTATACCGGGGCGTCCTTATGCCCCTCCATCCATAGGACTTGTGGTTCAGCCCCTTTTGGGTGAAGGCCGCCACCATCTCCTCCCCGCCGGGATAAGAGCAGATGAACATGGACCCGGGGCTGTCCTCCTCCTGTCCAAGGGCGCTGTTTTTATGGCTTACCCCCTGGCAGGTTCCGGGCACCGCAAGCCCCAGCAGCTCCAGGAGGGTGGGCATATGGTCCGGGCTGGCAAAGATGACCGGATTCTCCCCGGGAGCAATCCGCCCCTTCTGGCGCAGGATCAGGGGGATGTGGAGGGATTCCTCAAACCACACATTCTTGCTCATAAGCCCGTGGGAGCCCATCATCTCCCCATGGTCTGCGGAGAGCACCACCAGGGTATCCTCCTCCATGCCCCGGGTCCTCAGATACTCCATGATCCTGCCGAACTGCCGGTCAATCCCATTCACCGCCGCAAAATACTGCCGGGCAATGACCTCCATCTCAGGCGTCCTCATGGATTTTGGCACATTGGGCCTCCAATTGATTTCCAGATTCCGGAACCTGTCATAATACCGGTCAGGCACCAGCTCATAGGGGAGATGGGGCGGATTGTAGGAAAGGAACAGCGCAAAGGGATCCTCCCCGCCCCCATGTGTTTCCATATACTCAATTGCCTTGTCTGTCTCAAACTCCGGGGACCATCTGCCCGGCCGTATCTGCTCCGGACCGTCCATCCAGTAATGGGGATCCAGATGGTTGTCACAGGCCCCGTAGGACAGCCAGTAATCAAACCCCTGCCTGCGTTCCCCCGGGGGCGTGTAGGCATCCCAGTCCCTTGCCCCGGACAGGGGATCCTCCTGGAAATTCTGCTCCGGGGCGTCCAGATGCCATTTGCCTATATAGGCCGTGCGGTAGCCATTGTCCTTTAATACATTTCCGATACAGGTCTCCTGGGGCTTTAACATGATTTTCTCCTCCAGCCCCGTCTTGCAGTTGGTCCAAAGGCCAATGGACAGCGGATACTTTCCGGTCATCAGGCAGCCCCTGTGCGGGGTGCAGAGGGGAAAGGTGCTGTAGGCATTGGTAAACACCTGCCCTTCCCCTGCAAAGGAGTCCATGGCCGGGGTGATTACCTGGTCCTGGCCCGTCACGCCAAGGGCCTGGTATCTCCATTGGTCAGCAAATATGTACAGCAGATTTGTCTTCATAGATTTCGATTCCTTTCTGTTCATGGGTTAAAACCCCGGCCTCCGTAAAAAACCGGATGGCCGGGGTTTTTGTCCGTCCTTTATGTATTTACCAGTAAGGCTCCCAGTTCCCCGTCATCCTTGTCAATGCTTCCATGTAGAAATAATCACCCCATGTATTGCATTCATCCACGCCCCTGTCCGTGCAGGTGTTTTCCTTGGAATCCCTTGCATAGGTGCCGTGAAGGAGAAGGCCGTTGGATTTGCTGTAATCCTGGTTGGCGCAGTGGTCTATAAGGGCCCTGAGCATCCTGAGGGCTGCATCCATGTATCTGTCCGCCCGTTCCCTGTCCAGATACCGCGCCATCTCCATGATGCCGCACACCGCAATGGCTGATGCAGAGGAATCCCTTGGCTCGCTGCTGCCTGTGTCAAAGTCAAAATCCCAGTAAGGCACCAGGTCCTCCGGCAGATGCCCTATGAAATAATCCGTCACACGGCAGAACAGGTCAATGTAGGAGCTGTCCTTTAAATACCGGTAACTGAGGGCAATGCCGTAGATGCCCCATGCCTGTCCCCTGGCCCAGGCCGAGCCGTTCCTGTTGCCCTGGTGGGTGACCCCGTAAGTGGGTTCCCCTGTTTCCATGTCAATAAAATAGGTATGGTAGGTGGAATCATCCGGCCTCAGGATGCATTTCATGGCTGTCTTTATATGGTTCCTGGCCTTCATGGCGTAGGAATCATCCCCTGTAACCTCAGTGGCCCAGTAAAGGATCGGCAGGTTCAGCAGGCAGTCAATGATCAGCCTGTATTCCGAGGCCTGGCCCGGATTCCCCCATGCCTGGAGGAACTGTCCCTTTTGCCTGTAGCGTCCAGCCAGATGGTCTGCCGCCAGGATGGCGGCTTCCTTTGCGTGGAGGCTGCCTGTAAGCTTATAGGCAGCCACACAGGACAGGCTGAACAGGAAGCCCATGTCGTGATGGTTTACGTCCGTCTTGTTCTTTATCCGCTCAAGGAAGCTTTCAACCTGCACTTCCCCTGCTTTTAAAAATCCCTCATCCCCTGTATGCTCGTAGGCCAGCCAGATTACGCCGGTCCAGAATCCCGTGGTCCATTCCACGTTCTCCGTTGGCTCATAAAACCCGCCAAAGCTGTTGGAGGACTGGAAATGATCCGTAAACTGCCCTAAATTGGCTTTCACAATCCTTACCGCGCTGTCAAGGGCCGCCGCTGCGCCCTTTTGGTCCAGGCCCGGATACTGTTTCAGATGTTCAAATGTCTGCATATTCTTTATTCCCAATCCTTTCTTATCCCTTAATGCCGCTGGCGGCAACGCCTTCCACGAAGAACCTCTGACAGCTTAAGAATACAATCACAACCGGAATCAGGGAACAGACCGAGGCAGCCATGATCCATGCATAGTCGGCGCCGTACTGTGAGATAAACATACGGATTCCAAGCTGCACTGTTTTCAGTTCCTTTGTCTTGAGGTAAATCAACGGCCCCATGAAATCGTTCCACACATTGGTAAAGGTGAAAATGGTAAGGGTGGCCATGGCAGGCTTTCCAAGAGGGAATATGATCCTTCTGAAAATGCCGAACTCGTTAAGCCCGTCTATCCTGGCCGCCTCACACAGCTCATCCGGTATACTGATATAAAACTGGCGTATGAGGAACACGCCGAAGGCTGAGAAAGCCTGCATGAGGATCAGCCCCAGGTGGGTGTCGTTAAGCCCCATTTTTGATACCATGATGAACTGGGGAACCATATATACCTGCCACGGCACCGCAATGGTGGTCACATACATAAGGAACAGCGTGTCCCTGCCCTTGAACCTGCACTTGGTGAAGCCGTAGGCCGCAAAACAGCTGGTGCACAGCTGGATGATGGTGGTGCACACCGTAAGCTTCGTGGTATTGGCAAAAAAGGTGACCAGGGGAAGCTTTTTCCATATCACGCTGTAGTTCTCAGGATGCATGGTTTCAGGCCACCACCTCATGGGAATTGAGAACACGTCCTTGTTCAGCTTCAGGGATGATATCACCATCCAGTAAAAGGGCACCAGCATGAACAATGACAATGCAATCAGAAGGGCGTACAATACGATTTTTGTCAGTTTCTTTTTCTTTTCCACGTTTTCCCCCTCCTTACAGGTCCTTTGACCACTTCTTCTCACCCCGGAACTGAATCAGGGTGATAATCAGTACAATCACAAACAGTATGATGGCAGCAGCGCTGGCAGGGCCGAACTCCCAGGTAGTAAATGCCTTTTCATAGATAAAGTTTACCAGGGTCTTGGTGGCATTGCCCGGGCCGCCTCCTGTCATTACGTACACAAGGTCAAATACCTTAAAGCACTGTATGGTCAGCATGATCATCACAAAGAAAGTAGTGGGGGTGAGCATGGGGATCGTTACGTACACCAGCTTCTGCCAGCCGTTGGCCCCGTCAATCCCCGCTGCCTCATAAAGGGAATTGGAGATTCCCTGGAGGGCTGCCAGGTACACGATCATATAGTAACCCATGTATTTCCATATACTGACCAGGGACACCGCCACCATAGCCCAGTCCTTGTCCACCACCCACCTGGGCGGGTTGGCAATGCCGATAAACTTAAGGAATTCGTTTACCGGGCCGAAGTCAGGCTGGAACAGCATGTTCCACACAGCGCCCACCGCCACGATGGATGCAATATAAGGAAAGTAGAATGCGGTGCGGAATATTGCAACCCCCTTGATTTTGCTGTTCAGCAGCACGGCCAGCAAAAGGGCCAGGACCAGGGTTGGCAGCACGGTCATAAGGGCGTAGCTGAGTGTATGCACCAGGGAGCCCCGAAACACCCTGTCCCCAAAAATATCCACAAAGTTCTGGAGTCCCACAAACTCCATGGGGCGTGTGGAACCGTCCCAGCTCATGACACTCATGACAAAGGAAAATATTACAGGTATGAAAACAAATACCGTATACCCAATCAGATTAGGCATGATGAATGCATACCCGGTGAGATTGGCCCTGATAGCCCGTTTCCGGCTGGATGTCAAACCTTTCGTCTTTTCTTTACTCATATCCATCCTCCTTGGAAAGGGGACCCTCCGGTCCCCCTTTGCCGGCTGTTACCAGCCCTTTATCTCTGCCACGCGCTCTTTTAATTCATTGATTCCGTCATCCACCGAATACCCATGGATCATAATCATCTCATGCACTTCATTGAGCACGGTGCGGATTTCCTCTATCTTGGAATCCAGGGGACGGTCAAATACGTAGTGGCTGTAGTTCAGGGCCTCCACATTGCCCTCCCCCTCCGGGAAAAACTCCGCGGATGCAATTGCTTCCAGGGAAGCTTCTGTCTGTATTCCTGTAAACACACCCTGCCGGGCCAGGATTTCAGCCGCTTCCTCTGATGCTGCAAACTTGACGAAATCCCAGGCCAGCTCAGGCTGGTCGCTGAATCTGCTGATGGTAATGGGGGTAAGGGCGCCGACCGTATAGCCGGCTTCCGTGTCAGAGGGATGGGGGATGGCGGCCACGCCCCATCTGAAATCCGTCTCCCCTTCTGCCTGTGACTGCATCATGGTGGCAATGAACCAGGTTCCCATGGGCATCATGGCGCACTGCTGGTTCTTGAACACAGAGATATAGTGTATGTTGGCTGTCTTAAGGGTGGAATAATCCTGTATGTATCCGTTATCCTGAAGCTTTAAGGTGTTCTCATACCAGGGCTTCAGGAAATCATAATCTGTTTCAACCACGGTATGCTTTCCGTCCTGGACCGCCCAGTTGGTTACAAGGGCCTGCCATGTGTGGTGATGGGAGCCGTAAACCTTGCTGCCGCCCTCCCCGCTTGTAAGCCTGGCAGCCAGGTCATAGTATTCATCCCAGGTCATGTCATTGGACGGGTACTCCACGCCTGCCGCATCAAACAGGTCCTTGTTGTAATAGAGTACATACCAGTCATTCCTGTATGGGAGGGAGTAGGAAATGTCATTGTAACGAAGCTGTTCAGCAGCTCCCTTATACACGGACAGGTCCAGGTTGTCCTTCTTAATAAAGTCATCCAGGGGAAGGAGCTGTTCCTTATCCGCCATCTGCAGCAGGGCTCCCATATCCTTAACCCATATGACGTCCGGGTCCGGCTGTGCGGCAGAAAGGCTGATTCCCACGGAATTGTTATACTCATCCGCAGAGGTGTCAATCACCTTTATCTCCACATCCGGGTTCTTGGCCTCGTAAGCATCAATGATGGCAGAAAACTGGGGTGTGGATTCATTGTCCCAGGTGGTTACGGACAGGACCGCCTTTCCCTCCCCTGTCTTGGCCGCGGATTCCTTACCGATTTCCCCTGCGCTTCCTGTTTCCTTGCTGCCTGAACCGCAGGCCGTAAGGGCTCCTGCCGCCATTACGGCTGCCATTGCTGCTGCTATCAACTGTTTCTTCTTCATGGTTACCTCCCGATTTAATCAGGGTTGTCTATCCCATCCCTGTACTTGTGAATCCAGCTTACCATATCCCATCCCAATTAAAAATCAAGGATTTTCTGGTTTCTGTTACAATTCTTATGTGGCGGAAATACCCCAAAAACAAAAAGATATATTATTTTCATATTGTATTACATTTTATATATTGCGGGTATTTCCGTGTTGTAAACTTGCTGCTTTTTGTGTATGATACCGTTGAGGAGGGGATGGAAAATGGAAAAAAACATGCCAACCACATTCCGCAGACGGATCATATGGTGCAATCTTCTGATTATAATCTGCATTGCAGCATCCATCAGCTTATACAATTATACATCCTACAAAAGGGATGTGATACATAATGAAACAGCCAATGCAGCCAGCCGGCTGAGCTCCCTGTCCGCGCGCCTGGGCGTTGCCTGCGAGGAGATGATTAATATTGTGCAGAACTGTGCGGAACGCAAATCCCTGTTCCTCACGGCTTCCTTCCATACCTCCCCCCAGGAGGCGGACAAGAAAACCGGGATCCACGCAGCCAATGTACTGAGGGATTTCTGCGCCATTTCCGGCTACAGCCAGTACATTTACAAGCTTACCGTATACAGCAAGGGAAGTCCCCTGCTCCAGGCGGGAACCTCCCACGGAAGCACGGACGATGTGGAGCGCATCATCCAGGCGCCGTGGTTTCAGGATCATCTGGACAAATCCATGAATGAATATTTCCTCACCCTGGAGTCCAACCCATTTTCCCTGGGGGTGTCCACGGAGCCAAGCATCCTTCCCCTGATCCGTCCCCTGCGCTATTCCCCCAGGACTGCCAGCCGGGATGCCTGGGTTTTCCTGGCCGTATCCCCCAAGCTGTTCCGGGACGCGCTGGATGTGGTTCCTGACAACAGGACCATAATGGTCCTGACCTCTGAGGGGGATCTTGTGGCCGGCCGCAACACCCAGGGCACGGACCCCCGGCTCCTGGCCCAAATGCTGGACGGACGGCCCGGGACCGGCAGCCAAAGGACCGATTTTAACGGTCTTGACAGCGTGATTGCCTGGGAAAAGCTCCCGGTAAGCGGCCTTACGGTCTGTGAGGTGGTTCCCATAAAGGATATGCCCCTGGACCAGGGCGTAATCCAAAGCACCATTGCCATTGTATTCATATTCTGCCTGGCCATCGGCCTGCTTTTGTCCCTGCTGTTCACCAGATACCTTACGGCGCCCATCAGCCGGCTCCTGGGGCACTTAGGCAGCATTTCCTCTGGGGACTTTTCAAGGAACCCTTCCATTGAGTCCGATGATGAAATAGGAATGATTGGCAAACAGATCAATGAGATGTCCGGACACATCAATGATTTGATTGAAACCCGTATCCAGGGGGAAAAAGAAAAAAAAGATTTGGAAATCCAGATGCTCCAGGCCCAAATCAATCCACATTTCCTATACAATACACTGGATTCCATCAAATGGATTGCCACCATGCAGCACAATTCAGGCATTGTCCAGGTGGTCACCGCCCTGTCAGCCCTGCTCAAGAACATGGCAAAGGGCTTTAATGAAAAGGTCACCCTGGGCCAGGAACTGGATTTCCTTGACAATTATGTGACCATAGAAAAAATCAGGTATATCGAACTGTTTGACCTGGAAATCCAGGTGGATGACCCCATGCTCTACCAGGCCGGGATCATCAAGCTCACCCTTCAGCCCCTTGTGGAAAACGCCATCTTCTCCGGCATTGAGCCAAGCGGGAATCCGGGGCTGATTAAAATACATGCCTATTCCAGGCAGGATGTGCTTTACATTACAATCACGGACAACGGGGTGGGCATATCCGAGGAGGGCATACAGGAACTGCTGTCCGACACCTCCCGGGTGGGCAGGCACTATATGAGCGGCATCGGGCTTTCCAATGTGGACCGCAGGCTGAAGCTGGTTTATGGGGAGGAATACGGACTGACCATTGAAAGCCGGCCCGGGCAATATACCACTGTTACCATTGCCCTTCCGCTGGAATTTGATTTGGACAGGTAAAAAGGAGGATTCATATGTACCGGATCATATTGGTAGATGACGAGCCTTTAATACTGGCCGGGATAGCGTCCCTGATCCAATGGGAAAGCCTGGGCTGCACCCTTGTGGGAAAGGCCACCAACGGCCCCAATGCCCTGGAGCTGATCCGTGAAACCCAGCCCGATATCGTTATCACGGATATCCGCATGCCTGTGATGGACGGGCTGGAGCTCATTGGCAGATGCAGGGAGGAGGGGATGGAATTTTCCTTCATCGTGCTTACCAACCTGGAGGAATTCCATCTGGCCAGGCAGGCGGTACGCCTGGGGGCCGTGGACTATCTGGTAAAGCTGGACCTGTCCCCGGATTCCCTTATCTCCGCCCTAAAACGGGCCAAGGAGGAATGCGGCCTGCGGGAGAGCCACCGCAACCGGGAACTGTACGACCTTTTAATTAAGGACAATGCAAAGCAGCTGGATACGGATTATTTCAAACATCTCCTGCTGCCCCGGAAAGCCGGCCCGGGGCACATGCCGGAGGGCCTGATAGGGCGTTACACCAGGCCCTTCATCATCCTCTTTACCATGGTGCCTGATACCATACAATTCGCGCAGGGAGGGGGAACTTACGATTTCCTCTTCATCCGGCAGCAGCTCATGGACATACTGTCCGGGATCATTTCCCGCTATTTTAAAGCCTGCACCATACTGGAAACGGAAAAGGACACCCTTGTGCTCATTGTCTCTTCCAAGGAAAATACCTCTGACACAAAGTCCGTCCAGGACTTCTGCCTCAAGGTGAACGGGGCATTGAAAACCTACTTTGGGCTCACCGCCGTGTTCGGTCTCAGCCCGCAGGCTGAAAGCATCGCAGGGCTGCCCCTGGCCCTTGCCCAGGCCCGTACCGCCAGGGAGCATTACTATTATAATTCCCAGACCCCGGTGGTATTTTACAAGGGACAGACCAACAGCGGGCCTGCCAAACGGGATTTTAACATCAATTTCCTGAAGCGTCCCCTGTCCTCCGCCATCAGCCTCAACGACAGCGCCCAGCTCCGGGAAATCTTCAGCCAGCTCCTGTCCCTGTTTGCCCAGTATAAGCCGGACAAATCCCAGGCCGTAAGCGCCTGTATCAACCTGTACACCTACCTTTACAGCCTTTTCCAGGCAGAGGGGGAGTCCTACACCCATATATTTCCCTGCACCATGGACATTGCACAGTATCTGGACCACCTTGGCAGCCTGGAGGACATCCTTACGTGGCTGGACAGTTTCTGCCAAAAACTGTGCAACCTCCTTCCTGAACGCAGGGAAAACCGCTCCGACAAGCTGGTGTACCTCACCAGGCAGTATGTGGATGCACATTACGCGGAAAAACTGACCCTGTCCGATATTGCAGAACATCTGAAAATCAGCTCCGGGCATCTGAGCACCACCTTCAGCAGATTCATGGACATGACCGTGTCGGATTACATTGCCCAGGTGAAGATTGAACATGCGAAACAGCTCATTGATTCCCACCAGTACCTGATTTACGAGGTGGCGGACATGCTGGGATTTGAAAATGCATATTATTTCAGCAAGGTTTTTAAAAAGGTGACCGGCATGTCCCCAAGGGAATACGAACATTGCCCAAAATGGGAGGAAGGCAGATAGGAAGGCCCGGCCGGGAATGACAGCCAGGCAGCCCCAGCTAAACGAAAACAGACAAAAGGAAGGTTATTATATGAACAAGAAAGTAATTCTGATCATGACAGATACCCAGCGCACCGATATGCTGGGCTGCTACGGGGCAGGGGACATGCGCACCCCCAACCTGGACCGGCTGGCAGGGGAAGGCATCCGCTTTGACCAGGCCTACACCACCCAGCCCGTGTGCCAGCCTGCCCGCTCCGCCATCTTTACAGGAAGCTATCCCCATTCCTGCGCAGGGTGGTCCAACTGCATGGGCCTCTCCGACAATGTGCAGAACATAGGACGCCGCCTCACGGACCACGGAGTCCACGCAGCCTATATCGGTAAATGGCATCTGGACGGCGGCGACTACTTTGGCCTTGGCCGCTGCGCTGACGGCTGGGATCCTGATTACTGGTATGATATGCGCAATTACCTGGATGAACTGACCCCGGAGGAGCGTTACCTGTCCCGCCAGACAGAGAGCATGGAAAAATACGACATCAGGGAGGAATTCACCTATGGGCACCGCTGTTCCGACCGGGCCATTGATTTCCTGAAAAACCACAGCAACAGGGACCAGGACTACCTCCTGGTGGTATCCTACGATGAACCCCACGGCCCCTTCCTCTGCCCAAGGCGGTTCTGGGAGCCATATGAAAACCACGAATTCCACCGCAAGGCCAATCTTCTTGACACCCTGGAAAACAAGCCGGAGCATCACAGGCTGTGGGCAGGGGATGACTATATGGCCGCCACCCGCCCCGGCTTTTCCATGAATTTCAAATACTACCTGGGCTGCAATACCTTTGTGGACCATGAGATCGGACGGGTGCTGGATGCCATTGACACATATGCAGAGGACGCGGTTGTGATCTATACCTCGGACCACGGGGACATGCTCTACTCCCATTCCCTGACCCAGAAAGGCCCGGCCATGTACGAGGAGATTACCCATATCCCCCTGATCATAAAAGGCTTTGGAAAGGGACTGGCTGACCCCCATCCCGTATCCCATATCAACCTGGCCCCTACCATCTTTGATGTATTCGGCATCCCAAAGGCAAAGACCTTTGAGGGCGGCAGCATCTACCAGGAGCTGCTCACCGGACAGCGGACCAATGATTATGTGTTCATGGAATTTGGCCGCTATGAGGTGGACCATGACGGCTTTGGGGGCTACCAGCCAATACGGTGCGCTTATGACGGGCGTTTCAAGCTGGTCATCAACCTGATGGGGACGGATGAATTCTACGACCTCCGGGAAGATCCCCAGGAAATGGAAAACCTAATCCAGGACCCCTCCCTCCGCACCCACAGGGAGAGGCTGCATCAGGCCCTTCTGGACAATATGTATGACACCAGGGACCCCTTCCGGGGATATTACTGGGAGGACCGCCCCTGGAACAGAATCAGGGAATACAGGACCTGGGACAGCCGCCTGATGACCCGCCAGCGGGAAAATGAGGAGTATGAGCCAAGGCAGCTGGATTATGGGACCGGGCTTCCCATCACAAAGGCCGTGAGGAAAAAGGGCGGGTGTGTTTCCAGGTAGCACAGGGACTGCTTCCTATACCCCCATGGCCATCCTGTAGATTTCCATCATCTCCTCCTTGCCCAGCTCAACAATACCGGGAAGGGTGCGTTTGCCCATATTGGTGCATTTCTCGGCCATCTCCGGGATGCGGTCCGCTTCCACGTCCAGCTCCTTTAAGGATGTGGGCATGTCCAGGCTTTTGAAAAAGTCCTCTGTTGCCTGGATGCCGGCCAGGGCCGTATTCATGGGATTCTCAAAGTCCATGTCCAGGTTCCATACATTTACCGCGTACCTGGCAAAACGTTCCACATCCCTGGGACACACATACCTGGCCCAGGACGGCCACAGGGCGGAAAGGCCTGCTCCGTGGGCAATACGGGGGTACATGCCGGAAAGCTCATGCTCCATCTGGTGAACCTGCATCATGAAGGTCCTGCCGGCACTGGTGAGCCCGTTGTGGGACAGGCTTCCCGCCCACATAAGGGTTGCCCTGGCTTCATAGTTGTCCGGCTCCCTGTCAGCTGTTTTCCCGGCTTCCACCGTGGACTTTAAAATCCCCTCGGCAATGCGGTCTGTAAGCACGGTGTCCTTTGTAGGGCTGAAATACCGTTCCAGGGTATGCATCATGATGTCCACGGTGCCGCAGCCGGTCTGGAACCGGTTCACACTGTAGGTCAGCTCCGGGTTGCAGATGGCAAACAGGGGGCGGTGGGTGACGCTGTTAAAGCCTCTCTTAAAGCCGTTCTCCTCATTGGTGATGACACAGGAAGCGCTCATCTCGCTGCCTGAGGCGGAAAGGGTAAGGATGACCCCCACAGGCAATGCCTTTTTAGGAGCCCCGCCCTGGGTAAAGTAGCTCCACACATCCGCCTCAGGGTTACCGGCTCCGTCTGCAATGCATTTGGCTGAATCAATCACGCTTCCTCCGCCCACGGCCAGCACAAAATCCACCTCTTCCTTCAGGCACAGCTCAATGCCCTGCCTGGCCATGGATAAGGTTGGGTTGGCCTGTACCCCTCCCAGGGTCACACAGCTGATTCCCTGGGCCTTAAGGGCATCCAGGACCGTGTCTAACAGCCCCGTTTTCCTGGCGCTGGCCCCACCGAAGTGTACCAGCACCTTCTTAAAACCATATTCCTTTACAATTGTCCCAACCTGCAGATGGGTGTCTTTTCCAAAAATCATTCTGGTTGGTGTGAAAAATTCAAAATTCTCCATAAATATAGTTTCTCCTCTCTGGATGTGGATGATTCCCTGGGCGTACCAGGGCATGTCTACTGGTATTTTAGCATGAAGTATCCCTGGCTTCAATCCATTATCAGCTGAAACCACGGAAGATTTCCATTTATGCCATCCGCCTTATCCCAACCGCGCGGACCGGGCCAAAAAAAGAGAGGGCCGAAGCCCCCTCAAACCCAGCCATTACTGGCAGTTCTCATTTATAAATGCCTTTACCTCATCCTGTCCCTTGCCGATGGCGCTCTTAACCTCGATGGAGCCATCTATAATCCCGGCCTTTGCTTCCTCTAATTTTGCCTTGCCCTCATCTGACAGAAGTCCGTTTAACTGGTCGCCTTCCACGATGCCTACGGCGCCGTCGGACAGGCCCAGGATTTCATACTCGCCAAATGGCAGTGTGCCGTTGTCCAGGTACTGGCCGATTACATTGTATACGGCATTGCCCACTTCCTTGATGACGGATGTGGCAAATTTTTCCTGGATGGCCTTGTCATCCACGTACTGCAGGGACTGGTCGCTGTCCACGCCAATCACGAATTTCTGCGCTTCTTCCGCCGCATTATGGACACCGTTGCCTGAACCGCCTGCACATGCGAAGATTACATCCGCGCCAGCGTCATTGTACTGGGTCATGGCCTGTGTCTTGGCCGTGTCAGGATCGTTCCATGCGCCTACGTAGTTGTAGACAATCTTAACATCCGGATTATAATACTTCGCGCCCTGGATATAACCCCACAGGAATTCCTGGATGACCAGGGACTCGTCCATACCGCCGATGAATCCGATCACATTGGTTGGGTCCATGCCCTCAGCGCCATTGGCAGCAATATCAGCTGCGGCAATGCCGCCCAGGAAAGCTGCCTGGCTTGTGGCAAAGTCAACGCCGTATGCATTGTTGTTCTCACACTGGTCAATGACATCCTCGCTGATAATGGTAAATGCAATGTCAGGATACTCATTGGCAACCTCAACCAGGTTGTCCTTGAAGTCAGAAGCAGTGATGATCAGGTCAGCGCCCTTGTCGGCAGCCTCGTACATGGCCTGCAGGTTTGCCTGAAGGTCGGCGGTGGTCTCCACCACATGCACATCCGCCCTGTCCGCATAATCCGTCACTGAACGGTCACCGCCGGCCGCCATGCTGTCCCAGTAAGACAGGTCGCCCCTGTCGCGGATGAATACATAAACCTGTTTCTTCTCCCCGCTGTCAGCTGACGCTTCCCCTTCGTCCTTGCCGGCCTCCGCGCCTGCCTCTGCCTTTGGCGCATTATCCTTGGCCGCCTCTGTGGAGCCGCCGCCTCCGCCGCAGCCCGTGAGCATTCCGCCCACCATTACGGCTGACATTGCCAGTGCTGCAATCCTCTTCCAGTTCTTCATAATTACTTGTCCTCCTTTTTCTGTTCTGCTTCTTTCTTGCACATCTCATAAAGCTTTAAACGGTAGGAATCATCATACTCATCCCAGAGGGGCTGTACCTTGCTGGCCTCATCCAGGAAATAGAAGACATCCCTTCCCATTGCCCTTCCCTTAATGGTATGCATGTCGATTGCATACTCCGGAATCTCAGGAACGTATCCGTCCGCAAATTCTCTCATGATGATATTCTTGATATGGTCGGTGGAGCGCTCCTTCTGGCACCTGCACATGTAGCGGATTGCGTGCATGAAAAAGATCGGCCTGTCGCCGTCCATGTATGGATACTCCTTGTGCAGGTCATACATGGTCTTTACAAATACCGGCGCCTGGGTGTCGCCAAAGCCCACATCCTCCACGGAAATCACCAGCAGGCGGTTCCACATCTTCTCCTCATGGAATGTGGATGTGATATAGAGCTCATATGCCATGCGCAGGGCCGTGTCCTCCTCCGCCCTTCTGATGCACTTCTGCATTGCCGAGATGACCAGGTCTGCCTCCAGACCATTTTTTGTTCTTGTGTTTGACCACGGATCATAATATTCCTGTGCCATTTTCATTGTCCTCCTTGTTATTTATCATGCGGCCTGTTGCGAGCGTAACTGCTCAAGGCTTGCAAGCTTTTCTTTTCTGCGCGCCACCATCTTCCTGATGGACTGGATGATTACCAGCACAACAATGATGAACAGGTATGGGAACGCTTCAATCAGTTTCAAATCTATCTTACTGTAGAGCTGTAAATAAACGGTGATGGTATCGGAAAATCCATAAAGCAGGGAACTTAAGCAGCCCACGATGGGGTTACCCTGGCTCATTGCATCCATTGCAAGGGACATGTATCCCCTTCCCGCCACCATTCCGGTTGTAAATGATTTCAGGGCGCCCATGGAAAGGTACATGCCCCCAAAGGCGCAGGACACGCCGCAGATGGCAAGGGCTGCAAACTGGTGCTTTAACACGCTCAGCCCCGCTGCCTTGGCAGCTGCCGGGTTCTCGCCCACGGCCCTGATATTGATGCCCAGCTTTGTCTTATAGAGCATCCACGCCGTCACTGCCACAATGGCCCATGCGATGTAGGTGACCAGGTTCTGCCCTGAGAATATGGTTCCCAGCACAGGGATGTCCTTAAGCACCGGTATATTCACAACCGGGAAGGTAAGGCTCTTTAAGGCGCTGGAATTCGCCTTGCTGCCGGTCAGCATGACCAGCACGAACACGGTCCCGCCGGTTGCTATCAGGTTCACCGCAACACCGCAGGCATTCATGGCGCCTTTCATGACCAGGGCAAAATACCCGAATATGAAGGAAATGACCACGCCCATGACCACGGCTGTCAGGCAGCCGATCCAAAGGTTCTGCGTAAACGCGCTGGCAATCACGCCGGTAAGCGCGCAGATCAGCATGGTTCCCTCGATTGCCAGGTTGAATATTCCCGACTTTGTCATCATATTAGCCGCAAGAGTTGCAAGCATAACCGGTGTTGTACTTGCCAGCACTGTTTTCCAGAATGTTGGTGATAAAAAGAACTCCATCATGCTGCCGCACCTCCTTCTTCTGCTTCTGCCTGTCTAAGGGACATTTTCTGGTCATGCCGCTTCTTTATAAAGTACAGGAACCGCTGGGATGCAACCAGAAGGATGATGATTCCCTGTAAGAAGGTTACGATCTCAGGGTCAAGGTCCGTGGACCTGGACATGATTTCCGCACCCACCCTCAGATACGCAATGAAGAATGCGGTCAGGGGTATGAAAGTGGGGTTGCCGTTGGCAAGCATGTAAATCAGGAGTCCGTCCCACACATAGGCTGTCTGGGACTGCCACTGGAACCGTTTGTAAACGCCTACAATCTCGATGGCCCCGCCCATGCCGGCAATGGCCCCGCCGATAAACTGCGCCATCAGGATGACAAAACCCGTCTTGATGCCGGAAGCCTTGGCAAACGCAGGATTGCTTCCTGTCACACGCACCTTATATCCAAAAGAGGTCTTGTTCATCAGGAAGATGACAAACAGCGTCACCACAATGACAATGACAAAACCATAGTGGAGGGTGGTGCCTTTGATCATGGTTCCCAGTTTTGCATGGTCCGGGAACTTGTAGCTTCCCCAGCTTCCGCTTTTCTCAAGAAAAAAGGAGCTGATGATGGAAAGCCCGAAATAGTAGAAGATGGAATTGGCCATGATGGCCAGCACCACCGGGTTTACCTTGGTATACTTATTCACAATGACAGGAAGCATGGAAATCACGCCTCCCACCACGGCTGCCGCCGATATGAGGGCCAGCTGGTGCAGGCCGTTGGGGAGGGGGCAGGCAATGGCAATCGCGCTGGCAACAACAGCGCCCATGTAAAAGGACGCGTCAGAGCTGATATTGAAAATACCGCTCTTCAAGCACAGGGTCAGGCCCAGTCCGGTAAACACCAGGGGGATTGCCCGCACCACCACGTTAAAGAAACTCCTCTTGGTCTCCAGAGGCCCTAACATCAGCTTCTGGATGGCAAGCCCAGGCGTCTGGCTCACAAAGAAGATGATGGTAAATACAATGAGGATGGACAGCAGCAGGGCTGCGCCGATTCTCATGACACTGAAATAATCCATTATGTCAAATCGTTTTTTATTTGGTTTTATATTCTCCATGATTTATCCCAACCCCTCCTGCTTTTTGAGGCCAAGCATGTAGAGCCCAAGCTCCTGCTCGGTAACCTTTGGCGTGTTGCTAAGGGCGCCCACCACCTTTCCCTTATGCATGACAAGAATCCGGTCACTCAGTGAAATCAGCTCATTTAAATCCGCCGATGATAAAAGGATGGCCTTGTTGTGGCTGCGCATTTCCAGAATCTTGGAATGGATGAAGGAGATGGCCCCCACATCCACGCCCCGGGTTGGCTGGTTCAGCACCAGCAGGTCGCTGGGCGCCTTAAATTCCCTTGCCACGATGGCTTTCTGGATATTTCCGCCTGACAGGCTTCCGATGGACTGGTTTTCATCCTTTGTCTTGACCATGAACTCCTTAATCTGTTCCTGGCAGTGTTCCTCTACCCTGCCCGCCTGGACCATGCCGAACTTGTTGGCAAAGGTATCGATATTGGAGACAATCAGGTTTTCCTGAAGGCTCATCTCAGGGGCGCATCCTTCAATCATACGGTCCTCCGGCACATGGGACATGCCGTTCTTACGGATGTTGGTAACGGATTCGTGGGTAATATCCCTGCCGTTCAGGGATATCTTCCCCTCCAGGGCCCGCATATTGCCTGTTATGATGGAAATCAGTTCGCTCTGCCCATTGCCCTCCACGCCGGCAATCCCCACGATTTCCCCTTTGTGCACCTCAAGGCTGACGCCTGAAAGCTTGGGGATCTTGAACTTGTCCACATATACCAGGTTCTCCACCTTTAATACCGGTTCCCCCGGCTTCACATCTTCCTTATCATATTCAAAGGATATCTCCCGGCCAACCATCAGGTTGGATATGTCTTCCTCCGACACATCCCTGGTCAGATATGTACCCTTGGTAACCCCGCCCTTAAGGACCGTGATCCTGTCGCTGATGCGCTTCACCTCGTTGAGCTTATGGGATATGAAAATAATGGTCATGCCCCTGCTTTTCAGTTCCAGCAGACGTTCAAACAGCTCCTCTGTCTCCTGGGGCGTCAGCACGGCGGTGGGTTCGTCCAGGATGATCAGCTTGGCGCTGCGGTAAAGGATTTTCAGGATTTCCAGCTTCTGCTTCATCCCCACGCTCATATCCCTGACCCTTCTGGACGCGTCAATCTCAAAGTTATACTTTTTTGCCACCTCATCCGTAATCTGGATGTCCCGTTTTTTGTTGGATACAAAACCTGTCTTATCCAGTCCCAGCATCATGTTCTCCGCCCCTGTCAGGGAATCCACCAGCATGAAGTGCTGATGCACCATGCCGATGCCGTGTTCAATCGCCTCTTTACTGGACTGCAGCTTCAGCTCCCGGCCCTTCATGTAAATGTGGCCGGAGGTAATGCTCTCCAGGCCGTAGAGCATTTTCATCAGCGTGCTTTTACCGGCCCCGTTCTCCCCCACCAGCGCATGGATCTCACCCTCGTCCACCGTGAAATTCACATTGTGGTTGGCAAGCACGCCGCCTTCATAAATCTTTGTTACGTCCTTTACTTCCAGCAAATGTTCCATCAGTTTCTCCTTTCCGCCTCTTCCCGCTCCCGCGGATTTCCCTGATGCACCACCTGGTCCCGGACTTTTGCCAGGTGTCCCTCCCGGTCCCGGATTACCCTCAGGCAGTGCTCCAGATTACCGGTGACCACGGTCATGCTGCAGCCAAGCATCAGGTTCACCGGCAGGTCAAAATCCTCCACCGTAAATCCGTTTGCGTCTGCCCTGGCCCCCACCTTTTCAAGCATGGTCCGCCCGTCATCCAGATAGCCATATATCTTTTTCCCAAGGGCATAGGCATATCCGATTTCAAAGCAGGTCCCGCTGTCCGGCTCCATTCCCCGGAAGGTATTAAGGTTGGCCACCACATACTCACAGTTGTCCAGGTAATGGATATTCTTAAGGAATATCCGCTCCCCCAGTGTCTTTCCCTCATCCGCTGCAGCCTTCTGGGCCTGCATCTCGAATCCGTATTTACTGCACAGCTCCTGGTACACAAAATACCGTTTTTCTTTCCAGTCCGGATAAAACACATCAAATCCAGCCACATAGATACGATCCATACACGCTTCTCCCTCTTTCGATACAATCCATACGCACCCTAATGTTCCCTCAGCAGCGCTTCCACTTTCCCGAAGAATTCCCTGGAAAATGCCTCTACGTCCACAAAGAGCGCAGCCTCCATCTCATAATTCCTATCATTACAGCGCAGCACGTTCTCCGTTGTCTTGCCTGCCTGTGGCCCCTCTGTAAAGCACATCATATGCATGGGTATGGTGGTCAGGATCTCCGGATGGACCGCAGCCACCGCAGCCAGCGGGTCATGAAGCCCGCAGCCGCCCAGATACGGATGGAACTTCTGGTAAGCGCCCAGATAATGCTTCAGCGCCTCGTACAGGAACAATGCGCTCTTAGTTCCGATGTCATGCCAGCGCTCATGGTCCTCAAAGCTGAACAATGTCTTGCGTGTCACATCCAGCCCCACCAGCACAACCGGCAGCTTTGAATCCAGCACCTCGGCCGTGGCCGGGATGTCCAGCCTCACATTGGCCTCACTGAGGGCTTCCGTATACGTCCCTGTATTCCCGGGGGAAGCAATGGCCCCTCCCATCACATAGACCGCCCCTGCTTTCACCGCCGTGGCGCTGTCTTTCCTCAGCACCCTGGCAATGTCGGTAAGAGGACCGCTTGTAACCCAGTACAGTTCCTGACCGTACCGCTCAATCATGCCAAGGATGAAATCCGTGGCTTCCCCGGGCTTTGCCCCGGAATGATCCTCAGGACTGCTTGGTCCCAGCACGCCCCCAAGCCCCTCACATCCGTGAAAACGGCTTCCGCCGCTGTAATCATTGGGAATGCCGCTTAAGGGCGTCTCACTTCCCATGACCACAGGGATATCCTCCCTGCCAAACAGCTTAAGCACTGCCATGGTATTCCGGTACACATTGCCGATATGCCCCATGCCGTAGGATACGGTTATCCCCACCACCTCGCATTCCTTTTGCGCCAGAAGGTAGGCAATGGCCAACGCGTCGTCGATTCCTGTGTCACAGCTGTATAATATCTTTTTTCCCATGTTAAACCCCCGGTTCCTTCGATTCTTTATTTCCTCTTATGGCATCCGCAGCCGGACCGCTCATGCCTTCCTCACACTGCGCTCAAATATGTGAAGTCCTTTGCTGGCCCCGCTGCCCAGCACAGTGGAATTGCCCAGGCAGGCCTCTCCTGCCTCATACCGTTCCATGTCCGAGCGTTTCACCAGATAACCGGTCACGCGCACCACATCGGAATTGCTGGAGTAAAATGAAAAATACCGCATCCCTTCTTTGAACGCTCCCTTTATGATATCCAGCACCGCCCCGGGATTCTTCTTTGCGGTTTCCTCAAAGGGAAACAGTTCCCCGATTCCCGCTGCAAAATGCTTCTGGGTCCTGGCGGTAAACAGAAGCTGCTCCGGCAGGGCCGGTTCCTCCCCCACCGGTATCCTGGTGTTGGGGGTCACCCCGGTATCCGTGGAAATCCCCACCTGCCCGTGCATTGCGAAACTGCCGTATCTGGGCTTATAGGCAGACACCTGGTCATGGATCCGGTCCAGGACCATGAGCGCGAAGTCCTCTGCCTCCCTGCCATGACCGTAGCGTTCTTCAGGCTTATCAAGCTTTTGCACCGTGTTCACGCACTCAGCCAGCCCCACCAGCCCGAACATGCCCACGAACCTGTCTTTATGGATCAGGCCTTCCTGGCTGAGGAAGGTATTCTCAAGGAACCGCGCCTCCTCAAATATGTATGTATCCCGTTTGTCCATCTGCTCACACTGGGCGGCCACTGCTGCCGGCAGCAGTTCATTAAGGAAATGCTCCCTGTCCACTGCCGCCTCCCCAAGGGCCCTCATATTAAGCCTTCCAAGGGTCAGGCCGCCCCCGCCGATGGGAAGGGCGTTATAACAGCTCACAATCGCATAATCCGGCCCCCAGTCAGCCGCATACATGGCATCGTTGACAAAGCTGGGCTTTGCGGTAATAAGGCCTGTCTCAATGGCCATGCAGGCAAAATCATCCGTGGTGTGCCCATTATAAATCAGGGACATGTTGGGCACCGGACGCTGCATCTGCGCGGACAGCTCCAATATAAGCCTTCCTGCCTTTGTGTCATAAGGTCCGATATCCGCATGGCAGAAGGAATCGCTGATGGTGCGGTCCACATGGGTCAGGAAAATACGGATGGCGTGTCTGGCCTCCTCCTCATCCCTTACAAAAGGCTCCAGCAGCCTGTCAATGTGGCCGATGTACACAGGTCCCCCGATAACGGAAGGCACATGCCTGTAAAGGATTAAAAGGTTGGAAACCGCGTCCCATATGTCCTCAGGCGGTTCCAACATCAGGAACCTGCTGCCCTGCTTCATGAATTTATCATAGTCAGGAAGCACGTACCTTGGGCGGTAAGGCGCATTGCCCTCCCCCATGTCAAATATAATTCCCTTATCCGCAAACCACCGTGCCTCCCTGCTAAGAGGCACCGGATCCGGCGTGTTCTCGGCCGCCTGCGCCAGGGCCGTCAGCCTCTGGGGATATGTAAGCCTTGGATCTGATAATATGCCTTTGATGGTTTCTTCGATTCCCTGTGTCATGAATAATCCTCCTAATTAAAGTACAGCCTCCTGGACGTCCTACCGCTTCTCACTGCCGCGGATGATCAGCCTGGTCCGCAGCATCACTTCCCTGCGGCGCTTTTTAGCAGCCGGTCCCTTCATGCGGTCAGTCAGAAGCCCGAAGGCAATCTCCCCCATCTCCTGCATGGGCCTGTCCATCACGGTAAGCTCATATCCAATGGAATTGAGAAGGGAGATGTCATCAAATCCCACCAGCCCCAGATCCTTGCCGGGCAGTAAGTTATGCTCATTCATAAAGCGGATGCAGCCCAGGGTGCACGAACTGCAGGTTGCCAGCACGGCCGTGGGAGGATTGTCAAGCCTCTGGAAGGCCTCGCATGCCTGGTATCCGCTTTTCTCATCAAAATCACCCGGGTAGATATATTCGTCCCTTATCTCCAGTCCATGGTCCTTCAGGCACTGTATGTATCCCTCCAGCCTTGTCCTGCCCTTTTTCACCACTTCCGGGCAGGTGATGATCCCTATATCCCGGTGTCCTGATTCAATCAGCAGTTCCACGCCGTCATACACTACTTTTTTATTGTCAATCAGTACAATATCAAAATCGCCCTCCTGGAAGTCCCTGTCAATCAGGACCACCGGGATCCCGGACTCTTCCGCGTTCCACAGAAGTTCCTCGGTCCGGATATCCGGTTCAATGACCGGAAGCAGCAGGATTCCCGACACCCGGTGTTCCATGGCCTGGGCTACCGCATTCCGCTCCCGTTCCTTGTCCTCGGAGGTATTGAAAAACAGGATGCTGTATCCCTGCATGGCTGCCTGTTCTTCTATGGCATCCAGCACATTGGCAAAAAACGGATTGAGCCTGTTTGACATAATCACGGCAATCATGGAAGTGTCATTGCGCGTCAGGCTTCTGGCCACTGCGTTTGGCCTGTATCCATTCTCTTCTATTACCGCTTCAATCTTTTTGCGGGTTTCATCCTTCACATAACCTTTGTTATTAATCACACGTGATACCGTTGCAACCGAAACCCCTGACAGCTTTGCAATATCGGATATTGTCATATCAGTCCCTCCCCCTTCTGCTGGATTTTATATTTACAGCTATCACTATGGCCTGTTTTGTGATAGCGTTTACATATGTTACCGCTTACACATTTCTGTTGAAAATCGTCCCCCTCCTGCGATTATCCTGAATAAAATGGTAGTTATGGGACTATTTTCAATCAATTTGGCGAATTCGGCAACTTGCTCCTGTAAATAGGTAACCGCTTACATATTTTCAATCATGATTCTAGCACAGTTTGCGGTTTTATTCAATAGCAATTATGCATTTTGTATATTTTTTTCATGTGCCGGCCCTGATTTTTACCCAATCCACAACATTGTACCGGCCCTTATGCCTGATTGGCAATCCATATATGCCCCCTGCATGCGCCAGGGTGTGTCCGGAAATCATGTCGGGCCGGCCGTCGGGATATCATGTCGGAGCGGCCGGGTCGGGATATCATGTCGGGCCGGCCGTGCCGGGATATGGGGCCACGGTCATATTCCAGCCCGGACCATCATAAGATTAACATAGAAGCCCTTTATATGGGGCCCCTTGTCAGGAGGCGGTATATCATGAAATTCATCGACATGCTTAAGAAGCATTTACATATCAGTACCAAGACTGTCATCTATCTGGAGATGACAGCCCTCAGCGCGCTGTGTCTCAGCATCTTCCTGTACAGGACAGACTCAGGCCAGGCCGTGATGAGCCAGGCTGCCAGGCTTGCAGGTTATATCAATCCCCTGGAGGACGCAGGCACCCCCGGCCAGGACAATGGGAAGGAAAAGAAAAAAGAGTACATTAAATGGGTGGAGTTCCATGTGACCGCGGAGGCCATGAACCAGGCCTTCCGGTATGATGTGGATACCTGCCAGGCGGAAAGGCACCTGAACTGGGTGGACCTTTTGGCTTATCTCGGCGCCAGGTACGGGGGTGATTTCAGCAAATATAAGCCGGAGCATATGAGGGCTGTGGCTGAGAAGCTGAAGACCGGTGAGACCACCATGGAAGAATTGACAAAAGACATGAAATACTACGCTTATTACAGGGAAGCCTACGGCGCCGTGTTAGACGGCATGGTGGGCCAGTTCCAGGCCGAAATACCGGCCAGCGAGGCGCCTGCGGCCTATCTCCCCTCAGGAGTGGCGGGAGGCGCTCCCGGGGACCCTGCCACTGTCTGGGTGACAAAGTACGGGCTAAAGGCATTTTCTCCCATTGCAAAGGGATTTCCCTACAGTGATTTTGATGATTTCGGGGTATCCAGAAGCTATGGCTTCAAGCGCCAGCACCTGGGACACGATATGATGGGGCAGGTGGGCACGCCTGTGATTGCAGTGGAATCCGGCTACGTGGAAGCCATGGGCTGGAACCAGTATGGCGGCTGGCGGCTGGGCATCCGCAGCTTTGACCACAAACGCTACTACTATTACGCCCATCTGCGCAAGAACTATCCCTACCAGTCAGGCCTTAAGGAAGGATCCGTGGTCCAGGCAGGGGATGTGGTGGGGTATCTTGGACGTACCGGATACAGCAGGACGGAGAATACGAATAATATTGACGAACCCCATCTCCACTTTGGGCTGGAGCTGATATTTGACGAATCCCAGAAAGAGAGCAACAATGAGATATGGGTCAGCTGCTATGAACTTGTAAAGTTCCTGAACATGAACCGCAGCGAGACAGTAAAAGTGGAGGGCACCAAGGAATGGAAGCGTCTTTACCAGACAAAGGATCCCCTGGCGCCCGCCACGCCTTCCGAGGCAGCGCCTCCGGCGCCGTCAGCCTCACACGATGAATAGGGGGGCGTCTTCCGCTATCCCATCAGGGTCTTCACCACATCCCGCAGCAGGGTATCCCCGCCCACATTCCCCGGGAAAATAATATAGGGGATGCCCGGGAACCTGCTTTCCGGCCCGGTCCGCCACACAGGCACGCCGGGCCCTATCTGCCCCTGGACCCAGGCCCGTTTCACATGAAGGGCCTTTGTGCCCACATCGCTGGAGGTAATACCTCCCTTTGCAACAATGAACCCGGGAGCTGTCCTTAAGCGGCCTGCCAGCTGCTGTACTGCCTCCGATATCCGGACCGAACGTTCCAGCGCCTGTTCCGGCGTATCGCCTTTTACGGACAGTAGGCGGCGTTTGGTATACACGGCAACGGTCATCCCCTGGCGGATGTATGCCTCCTCCTGTTTGACGACAGAATTAATCTCTTCTTCCATGGCGGCATCATCCGTCACCTTGTCTGAGTCAAACTCAATCAGACGGATTCCCGGCACTTCCTTTAGCGCTTCCAGCTGCGCCGTGGTTTTCTGCGTATGGGACCCCACCAGGATCAGGCCGCCTGACCGGCTGCGGCTTCCCATGACCTCTTCACCGGTAAGAATCCCCCGGTCCTCCACTGCCCCAAACTCCTTTAAAAAACCGGCCGCCGTCCGGAACAGGAACCGTTTTCCCCGTCCCATTGCCCGGTAAAGCGCAATGCAGAACACCTTCAGGTCCAGCGGCGTCAGGGCGTTCACCACTATTTTCCCAAAACCGGCCGCCGACATCAGCTGCCGCTCCACCCCGTCTAAATCCATGGCCCGCAGCTGCGCCACGGATATGCAGGTCACATCCTCTTTTTTGTATGCGCCCTTGGTTTTTTCCTCAATATATTTCCTTAAATCCGAGGCTTGGTAACCAAAGGTCTTATCCTTTGCAAATTCCGTCATGCCGGCCGGGACCAGCCAATCCCCTTCTTTCACATAATGCACATTCCCGTATGTATACCTGCCGCCTTCACTGAAAAACGGGCAGAACACCTCCCCGTGGATTTCCTCTCCGGTACAGGATTCCAGCGTCTCCTTAAGCACCTCGGTTTCCAGGGGATAATGCCCCCTAAGGGTAGAGTCCCCCCTGCTTACCACCGCAAACCCAATTCCCAGTTCTTTCCCTGCCGACGCCAGCTCCCGCCCGATTTCCCGGTGCACCTGCCGGGTCCGGTCCGGGCAGAAGCTTCTGGAATTGGTCAGGAGGAAAAACATTTTCCCCGGTTCCAGGAATCCCTGGCGGATGCTGTCCCGGCTCCAATCCGTATACACAGGAACATCATGTACGGTCTGCACCCCTGTGGGGTCGTCATCCAGGACAATGATTTTATGCCTGTCCTTCTTTGCCTCTTCCTTTAAGTAAAGCCGGATGGCCTGGGAATCCAGGCCATCCTTCCAGGGTAAATCATCATAATATAACTGCTTATCCATATCCGTCTCCTCCTCTATGGGGCTGTCTCCTGATTTTTCTTTTTCCTTTCCTTCAGCTCACTGCGCATGGAAAGCACCACCATGACTGCTGTCAGGATAAAGAACACCAGGGCAATGGGGGATGACAGGATGGGAAGGAAACTGCCCTCGGTGCGCATCAGGGAGCGCCGTACATTTTCCTCCAGCAGGGGCGCCAGGATGAATCCCACCACCATGGGCGCCAGCGGGTATTCCCAGCGCTTAAGGATATACCCCACCAGCCCGAAGATGACCATGACCAGTATGTCAAAAATACGGTTGTTGGCTGAAAATGAACCCACAAAGCAGCATGCAATCACCACAGGCAGCAGATAGGAGCCCGGAATGCTTAAAACCTTGGAAAACAGCGGGAGCCCCAGAAGTTCCGATACCATCATCACCAGGTTTGCGATTATAAATGCCGCAAAGAGCGCATAGACCAGGGCGGCGCTTGTTTTAAACAGCAGCGGGCCCGGGGTGATGCTGTGGATCTGGAATCCGGCCAGCACCATGGAGGTGGCGTTATCCCCAGGAATGCCCAGGGTCAGAAGGACAATCAGGGCGCCTCCAATCGTGGCATTGTTGGCTGTTTCCGAAGCCACGATGCCGTCCATTATCCCGGTCCCGAATTTCTCCGGATATTTGGAACGTTTTTTACAGAACGCGTAAGCCAGGAGATTGGAGGCATTCCCTCCGATTCCCGGAAGCATCCCCACTGCCAGGCCGATAAAAGCTGCCGGGATGGCATTTTTCAGCTGATATACAAATTCCCTGAAGCTTAACCCGAATCCCTTAACCCTGGCAGCCGGCGCCCTCTGGATGGACGTGGGGCCCTTGGCAGCGGTATCTATTATCTGGGATACGGCAAAGGTGCCGATGAGCAGCGGGACCAGGTTGAATCCAGCAGCCAGGCTGGATATACCGCCCGTGTACCTGGTATAGGAACTGAGGCGGTCAATGCCCACAAAGGAAAACCCAATGCCAAGGAGACAGGACAGGAGTCCTTTATTGATATTCCCTGCCGAAAGCCCCGACACGGTGGTAAGCGCAAACAATATGACCGCAAAATACTCATAGGGCCCAAACTTCAGCGCCACCCCTGCAATGGCCGGCCCCAGATAGGTCAGCACCAGGGCGCTGAATATACCGCCCACGAATGAAAAAACAATGGCGGTCCCCAATGCCTTGCCTGCCTCCCCTCTCTGGGCCATGGGATAGCCGTCAAAGCAGGTGGCAATGGATGAGGGTGTTCCGGGAATCCCAAGCAGGATTGCTGAGATCAGTCCCCCTGAAAGGCCGCCCACATAGATAGCTATCAAAAATGCAATGCCGTTAACCGGTTCCATGCCAAATGTAATGGGCAGGAACAATGCCAGCGCCGTAAATGCCGATAACCCCGGTATGGCGCCAAAGACAATCCCGGCAACCACGCCTCCGATAATGAGAAACAAGGTGGCGGGATGGAGCACTGCCATAAATCCTTCAATAAGCTGCATAATCTCCTCCTTATCCTAATAATCCGGCGGGAAGGAAAATGCTGAACGCACGATAAAACAGCTGGTAGATAAATATAGGCGCCACGATTGACAAGGCCGCTGTTATCAGGATTCCCTTCCTGGACTTCAAACTTTTTTCAGGCAGAAGCAGCAGGATCTGCACCATCAGATAGAAGGCAGTCATGATGATGAAGCCCACTGTCTGTACCAGCAGGGCATAGGCAAACAGGATTGCCATGGTGGCTGCCGCCCTTATGCTTATGCCCCCCTTTTCCCCATCCCCATGTTCCTTCTTCTCCTTTTTCAGGCCTCCCGCCACCTGTACCACGGCCAGAAGTCCCATGAGGACAGCCACGGTCCTGGGGAAAAACTGGGGCCCCATGGCGTCATTGGTGGTGACAACAATGGCATAAGAACCTGCATACAAAGCAACTGCAATGAGAAAAAATATCACGCCTGATAGTATTTCCTTTTTGTTATGTGACATTTTGCCTCCTTCCCAGACCTATTTGCTGCTGGTTGCCAGGAACTCGTCCTTATAGGGCACCAGTGTTTCCTCATAGAATTTATCAGCATACTCCTGGGCGTCCTTCTTGGCAATGTATTTGACCGTCAGGTAATTCTCTTCCATTGTCTTTACAAAATCCTGGTCCTTTGTCACCTGCTCCAGGGCATCTGACAGGATATCCACGATTTCATCCGGGGTATCCGGGTGTACGCCCAGCCAGAACCATTTGCTGCAGTCAATATCCTTTAACCCATATTCGGATGGCAGGGGCACGTCCGAAAGCAGTTCATTCTTTTCACTTCCCAGCAGGCAGAGCGCCTGGAATTCCCCTGTTGCAAAATAATCCTTTGCCAGTGCATAAGCCAGGACCGCCGTATCTGTCTGCTGTCCTAAAAGGGCTGTCATCTTGGCTGCATTGTTCCCAACGTCCATGGGTTTGAATTTTGCATCCCACTCCGTGTTCATGGCAATGCCGTATACCTGGTTGGCGGCGCCGATCTTCATGCCATACTCAATGGTGCCCGGGGCTGCCTGGGTGCGTTCCACCAAGTCCTTGATGTCCTCATAACCAGAAGCCTTATTGGCAACCAGGACCGTTGTATTGTCAAACAGCGGAATCCCTACGGTCTTAAAGCTGTCAATCACAATATCCGTTGTCCCCATCATGTTAGGGATATACGCATCCAGCCCGTTAATGACCATGGTATACCCATCCGGCTCACTGTCCAGGACCTGCTGCATGCCAAGGATGGTTGCACCGCCCTCCACATTGGTCACCACAACATTCACACCCAGGTATTTTGAAAGATACTGTGCAATGACGCGGGTATTGTAATCCGTGTCCCCTCCCGCCTTTACAGGGCATATGATCTGAATGGGCTTTTTAGGGAAATCCGCCCGGGCTGCGGTCCCGCCTTCCTCCTTTGGGCTGCCGGTTCCTTCTGCTTCCTTGTTCTCACTGGCTGGATCTGCTTTTTCCCCTGCCCCGGTTCCTGCCGCTGTTTCTGCGGATGTTGCCTTTGCAGGTCCGTTCCCCGCGCATCCTGCCATGGATATTGCCATGGCTGCTGCCAATGTGACTGCCACGATTTTTTTCTTCATAGTCTCAATCTCCTTCTCCTTGTGATTTATTCCTTGTGATTTATGATCAATTCCTGTTTACCGCTGCGGATACGCTTCCCTGAACCGGTCCGTCTGTTCCATTGCCATCTTGCCCAGGGTAGTGGTATCAGACATCATGACTACCATGCTATATCCTTTTTCATACAGTTCCCTGGCCTGCTCAAAGCTTCCTGCCACGGTTGCAAGGAACTTATCGGATTTGAGCACAACCGCTTCCACCCTGCGGATTGCCTCCTGCACCTCCCTGTCCCCCGGATTGCAGAAATGTCCAAAGGAAGTAGCCAGATCCATGGGGCCGATGAAAATACCGTCCAGTCCATTGGTACCCACGATCTCCTCAATATGGTCCACCGCTGTTTTGGTTTCCACGGCCACAAGCACATCCAGTTCCTCATTGGCATAATCCAGATAATCCCTCTGGTTCATGCCATATCCTCCCGCCCTTGGGCTGGGGGCAATCCCCCTGATTCCCTCCAGGGGATACTTGCATGCGCTCACTGCCCTTGCTGCCTCCTCAGCATTGTTTACATAAGGAACCAGTATGCCGCTTACGCCTGCATCCAATATCCGCTTAATTGTCACAAAATCATTCCACGGGGCCCTTACAAAGGGCACTGCCTCATAATGGGAAATGGCCTGCATCTGGCTTATAAGGTTCATTATGTCCCCTGGCCCATGTTCCATATCCACCATCAATATGTCGAACCCGGCCTTTGCCATGATTTCGGCAGTAATGGGACTGGCTGCCTGAAGCCATGCGGCCGACAGCTTCTTTTTCTCCGCCAGCAGCCGTTTTGCCCGGTTGCGGAAAGCTTCTCCTCTTCTCAGCATTTTCATCATCCTCCTGATTCTTACCGGCCAGATACAGGCACCGATGTCTGACCTGGCTTCTGCCTTTATATGAAGCAATTTCCATGCCAATCCCTGAACCGGGACAAAAACCAATCTTATTTATATAACCTGTACAAAAAAGCCCCTTTACTTTTGGCACTAATCCCATATCTTACCCTCCCTCCCCCTTGGGCACTGCCATCCATATCCTCCATAATGTTGCAACATTTTCTTTCATATAAAATATTTCGTTTCATTCCTCCGGAAAATGTGGTATCATGGTAAAAAACAGATGGGAGCATAACCGCTTTCCGGAAAGGAACAGGAAATCATGGTAAAAATAGCCCTTGTGGTGCCCTGTGAAAACTTCATAGCAGATGCCGCCCAGATATTAAGCCAGCACAACCAGTTTCATGAACAGGAGGACTCCGAAACCTATGTCATGGACGAAATCATCATGAACAATTCCGATACCGGACACGTACAGATTGACGCCGACATCATCCTGACCCGCGGCCTTCTGGCCCAGATACTGGCCAACCTTCCGGGCGACATCCCCGTGGTCCGCATATCGGTCCCCACAGCAGATATCCTTCGGACCATCCGCAAATGCACGCAGCTCTACGGGCAGAAACAGATTGGGATCATCGCTGCCGGAAACATGCTGGCAGGCATTACGGGATTAGCCGACCTGTGCGACGCCCCCATCCAGACATACCTGCTCTCCCCCAACTGGAACAACGAGGCCCTGGTGGACCAGGCTGTCCGCGAAGGATGTGAGGTCATCATCGGAGGCCTGAACACCTGCCGGTACGCACAGATGGTACATATCCCCAACATGCTGATTGAAACAAGCAAGGAAGCGTTCTGGGACGCCCTGTCCTCTGCCAAACGGTCCCTGCTCATCTTCCGCAAGGAGCAGGAGAAATCCATGCGCCTTCAGACCATACTGGATATCTCCCACGACGGCATCATCTTCATCGATCCTTCCAGGCGTGTGACCACGGTCAATAAAAAAGCCCAGTCCGTCTTCGGCCTGGACAGCAGCTGCATCGGGAAACGCATCATCGATTTCCCCTTTCCCCTGGAGCTGAAAAACATATTATCCGACAACAACGAGTACACCAATAAAATACTCCAGCATAACCGCACCCTGCTGAGCATCAGCAAAACCTTTGTAAGGACCCAGGCCTTCTTATCCGGTTCCATTGTAAACATCCAGCTGGTCAATGAGATCCAGTCCCTGGAAGGCGATATACGCAAACAGATATATGACAAAGGCCTTGTAGCGAAACTCACCTTTGAGGACATGGTGGGGACCGCCCCTGCAATGGCATCCGTGATCCGCACCGCCAGGAAATACAGCCAGACCAATTCCAATATACATCTTATTGGGGAAAGCGGGACCGGCAAGGAAGTGCTGGCGCAAAGCATCCACAATTCCAGCAGCCGCAGCCTCTGCCCTTTTGTGGCCGTAAACTGCGCGGCCATTCCGGATACCCTGCTTGAAAGCGAACTCTTTGGTTATGTCACGGGAGCGTTTACCGGAGCCCGCAAAAACGGAAAGGCAGGATTGTTCGAGCTGGCCCACACAGGCACCATCTTCCTGGATGAAATCGGCGAGATCCCCCTGCCCCTTCAGGCCAAGCTCCTGAGGGTGCTTCAGGAACGTGAAATCATGAGGGTGGGCGGTGATTCAGTCATCCATGTGGATATCCGCATCATTGCCGCCACCAATCAGAACCTGGAAAGCCTGGTCCGAAACAACCAGTTCCGTGAGGATTTATTCTACCGGCTGGATGTTCTGAGGATAAACATACCGCCCCTGAACCAGCACAGGGAAGACATCCCCCTTCTGGTTTCCAGATACATGAACAGGAACTTCCCCGGCATCATCACGGAGCCTGAAGTCATCCAGTTCCTGTGTCAGTCAGACTGGACCGGCAACATACGCCATTTATTCAATATCTGCGAGCGCATGGCCGTGTTATGCAGCGACGGCCGCATTGACATTGAATGTGCCAGACTGGCCTTTCCTGCCACGGCCTCACCTGGCACACCCGCCTCAGGCACGGCCTCCCTTGTCACGGCTGCCACAGATGCCTCCACGGAGAGACGCCAAATCATGGAGGCCCTGTCCTCCTGCCGCTTCAACAAGGGGCAGACAGCTGCCATGCTGGGCATGAGCCGGTCCACTCTTTGGAGGAAGATGAAGGAGTATCACATAGAGGGATGATCTTGACGGGATAAAAGATGGGCGGATAGAAACATTATTTCGGGATTTAAAGTATACAATTGGTCTGTTGCATTTTCACTCGAAAAAGGTGGAGTATATACTTCAGGAAATCTATGCCAGATTAATAATGTATGACTTTTCTGAACTGATTATCTAGCACGTAGATAGAAAAGAAAGATAGAAAACATGAATACAAAGACAGTTTTTCTGTTGCAGCACACATATGTCGGGAAATTCTATTAGGTAAAAATACTCCTCCTGATATTGAATCGTTTATGTTATAAATAAAACAAGGGCTGAACATCCCAAAAGGAACTTTCAGCCCAGTTATTATCATAGAAAATCGTATTTTCAGACTTTTCTTCACACATTCAAAATTATAGTTTACGTTCTTTTATCATCTTCCACACATTCCTCCCACAATTAAAATATTGTTTATCATCGTTTAAAATATTAATCGTTTTATCCTCCTTAACATTATCTTCACAAACATCTCTTACAAAGTCCTGAAGACAATCCTTAAATAACTCCAATTCTGCATTCTGCAGCAAACGCTTCTGCAAATCTGATAAATCTAAACTCAGATAGAACATATCATCTGTTTCGGTATCCAGGACAAGCTCTCCATTTGTTCTTGGAGACGTTATTAATATTTTTTTTTGACTTAATTTTATCACATCACAAAAACTTGACTGATTAGCATTGTTCTTTATAATCAATAACTCTTGAGGATAAGAAGCTAGCTTAGTGAGTTCATTTGAATCCGTCTTGATTTTTAAAATATATTCAGACGCTCCTGGAATCATCCAAACATATCCATTATAAAAATACGAATCATAAAAATACTTTCCATGTTTCAACTCTAATTCCAAAAAATCCAATTCTACCTTTTCATTACTTATTGGATTCCATTTCAATACTTTATGATAATTATATGGCGTAAACCACATCCATTCTCCATCAAATTCTATAGATGAGAAAGAGGCTACTGGGTATTCCCAAGAATATGCTGACATGGTTCCAGTATCCGTATCTATTTTTACGATGCATTGTGCTTCATATGGATTAAGCCATATTTCTTTTCCCCTCAGTGTGGCACCTGCAAAATTGTGACGTTTAAAATCCCATTTAAAAGAGTCTGGCCAACAAGAAAAGCACTGAACAATTTCCTCTTCCAAGTCAATTCTTAATACTGAAGCCGCATATGCTGGAATAACCCAGGCATATTTCCCCTGTTTAATCGCTGTATAAAATTTAAATAACGTATTCATAATTTGGCATTCTTCAGGTATTTCCAAATATGATATTTCTAATGTTTCAACATTTATCTTTGATATATAATTACCACCTTGAGGAATAAACCAGCAGTCCTTTTCATATGCTACCGCACATCTGTGAATTCCTACTGCCACCGAAGTCTCTTTGCTAAAGGTTTTCAAAAACAAAATTTCTTTAGTCAGGAAATCATACCTAAAAAAGCCATTTATATTATAACCACTAAAATAAAAATATTTTTCTATTTGAACGCCTGCAATTGTTTGTACAAACTCTATCTTTTGAATTGTTGTTAATGGATATATCGGCTTTTGAGTATAACCATAAAGAGATGTCAACGAACTTGTACAATCTCCTATATATGCATCAGAAGTTTGAAAGGCCTGATTGATATTAGGGGTATTATCATAGATTCCATTATCCATATTGGCGAAACGCCTCAAAATCTGTTGATATTTATTTTCTATTTGATAATTCAGAGAATAAATGGTTTCTAAACTTAAAGGATGTGGTCTCCATAATAAAATAACATCTTTTTTATCTTCAAAAATATCCAATATTATACACAATCTTTGAATATGCAATTCAGCTTCGTTCATCAATCCATACAAATGAGTATTCAGCAAAAAGACCTTTTGGCGTTTTAAACTCGTATTTTCTTTTTCTACTTTCACGTCAATCTCCATTCCGTTATTGATAATAAACACGCTAAACCAGAAACCTCATCCGCAGCGTAGACATTACCGTTTATAACGCAGGGTACCCTTTTTGATAACAAATACCGCCTCATCCCCATTCCCTTCATCATTCGCTTTTTCCGCAATCTTATCATATTTTATTTTTCTACTCCGTGGATAAAAATTGCATAATTCCGCATGGGACTTCTCTGTTTTTTTGTAGCCATCACTTATATGCAAAATTCCCCCCTTGGAATCATAATATATCTGCTCCAATACCAATCCAGCGCTATCGCATAAATGCTTCATGCTTTGAGGGGTATACAAATACCAGTGTCTCGGAGCGTCGATTTGACAATAGTCTAATCCAAACAGCTTCCACGAGATCCCACCACACAACGGAATTGATATTATACAAACACCTCTATCTGATAACAAACTATATACTTTCCGCAGTACTTCTAATGGATTCTCCATATGCTCAAATGAATGATTAAAGGTGATACAGTCATAAACCTGGTTATGAATTGAAAATATATCTCCGGAAATAAATTTCCACTTCCTGTCACATGAAGCTATCTCCGGACAATATAAATCAATACCAGTTACATGTTTCCACCCCATATCATATAAAGAATACAACCACCCGCCTGTAGCGCATCCAACATCCAATATTTCTGCCTTTTTTGATAAAAATAAACCATATAGACGTTTAAACTGTATATCTAAATTTTCCAGCCTGACTATATATTTAAAAAATCTTTTTCCTTTCATATGAATAATCAATTCAACCAACAATTTATTACGAAGCCGTATCCCAGTTTCCTTTTCCCGTTGCCTCCTCTTTATAAACGGATTATAATCAGGAGCATACCACCTTGACATATCCTCTATCGGCTCGTTCAACATTAAGGTACCGCAATGTGCACAATGCAAATATGCAAATACATCCCCCTTATTTAATATTCTTTCTTTTACATTGTAGATGATATTTCCATCTATGTTCCCACATATTTTACATCTGTGATTCATAAATACCTCCAAAGCTGCCTTCCAGCTCCTGTTTAATATTTTCCATTTCAGCAATAGACAGGTACGGTATCTGATTGTCCAACCTATCCTTACCTAAAAGTTCTGGCCTGACAGTTGTGTCTTGAGATAACAGACAATTAATAATATATGGCTTATCGTCTTTTATAATAGCAGATAAGCGACCTATATCTTCATATTTGGCTACTTCGAAATACCCAAGATTATATGCCCTTGCAATATATTTAAATTGGGGTTGATAAAAACCTTCAACTGAACCTATATACCGCCTACCATAATACTTTTGATGGATATCACGTATTAGACCTAACGAAAAGTTATTCATTAATATTATTTTTGCAGGTATTTTCCTACTTCCAATTAGGCAGAGTTCCTGTAGGTTCATCTGCACTCCGCCATCACCAGTAAAGCAAATGACTTTTGAAAACAATCCGCTAAAGTAAGCCCCAATACCGGCAGGCAGCGAAAACCCCATCGCGCCAAGCCCACCTGAATTTAATATACGGAATTTATTCACATTTAAACGGAGAGATTGAGCTACCCACATCTGGTTCTGTCCTACATCTGCAGTAAATATTGTATTATCCTCTACAAGTTTTCCAACTTGACCAATAAACCAATTGGGAGAAATCCCCTCTCCATTCAAATTCTGCTCTGAGTATTTCTCTTTCCAAGTTTGAAGCAATTTAAGCCATCCCTGATAATCAGGAAACATAACCGAATTTTTAATTTCACGAATAAAACAATGCATGAATGCTTTTAAATCACAGCATATGGAAATATCACTTTTCACCTTATGATTTATCTCATTTTTATCAATATCAATATGTACAATTCGTGCATGTTTTGCAAATTCCCTATAGCACTTTCCAGTTTGCCGGGTATCCAGGCGGGATCCCAGCACTAAAATAACATCCGCATTTTGTACCGCCAAATTGGCAAACCGATTTCCATAAACCCCTATAAAACCGTAAAAAAAATCATCTTTATGGCTCAACACATCTAATCCCATCAGAGTAACAACGGTTGGAATCTTTAATAATGATATTAACTCGCGAAATATACATATGGTTTCTCTCCCGGATATACCTCCTCCTGCTAACACAACCGGTCTTTTTGCTGTCTTTAAGCATTCTATCGTCCTTACTATACCTATCTTTATATCAATAGCACCATTAAATCCCTCATCTTCAATATGTTTATAGTGCCTTATCACATCTGTTTCAACTTCCATTCCCTGTACATCAACAGGTACATCAATCAGAACCGGTCCCGGCCGTCCATGAGTTGACAAGAAAAAGGCTTTTTCCAATTCATAGGCTATATCTTCTGGCTTCATAATAATAGTGGCATACTTGGTGATGCTATTCACAATTTTAGTAATACTAATTTCCTGAAAACTTTCCTGACGAATCTTTTCAGTCTTACGCATAGCATATGTACAAACTTGTCCGGTAATAAAAATCACCGGTATCGAATCGCAAAATGCATCAGCAATTCCCGTTATCAAGTTAGTTGCTCCTGGTCCGTTGGATGCGATTGCCGCTCCTACCCCCTCATTAGATACCCTTGCATATGCGTCTGCGCATAATGCAGAGGCCTGTTCATGATAATTCTGAATATAGTTTATATTAGGATTTCTCGCAACTGAATCTATTAAATGTGTCACAGAGCCCCCCTGATACCCAAAGATATGCTTTATACCTACAGACGCTAAAAAATCAATTATATAATCTGATACTAACATTCTCTACCTCTTTTATTCCGCTCCAAATCTGCTGTTGGTCAAAAATCGGATTTTATAATATCTTGAAAATTCATCTACTATTTTCCTATAAATATAGCATTCGCGTTCTGTTGCATAAGTCCCATCAAAACCTGCAATATTAACACTGAAATTAATCTGGTATTTATCTTTTAATACAAACAAAAGATTTAAAAATAAAATAACCGTATCATTTGCCAATATTCTTTCTTTGTATACAATATCCTTCAAATTAACTTCTATAATATCTGCTGTGTCTTCCTTAATATCCCAATCTGTCCGGCTAAGAATAATTTTAGGTATATTCATATTATTCTTCACTTTATTTAAATGCATCGGGCTATTTAAGAAAGCATAGCTTCTTATTGAATAATCTGTAAAATTTCCTGCATAGTGCCCATTCATAAATACCATCACTGATTCATCAAATATCATTTTCTTTATTTCGTTAATATACCCTGATACGCTTGACCCCCCAGCAATAATAAAAATATCTTTTCCATTGAATATCTCCGACAGGAATTCAAGGTTATTCCTACTATTCTCTTTATCATAAGAATGTACCATGCGATATACATCATCTAATTTGTTAATGTCACCATTCATTGGACACATGTAATAAAATAAACGCCTCTCTTCGGCTGTTAAATTGCCATAATAATTTAGCAAATTACTAATTACCAGGGATGCTATCCAACGATCTGCAATAGCAGCCGTTAAATGATTACCTGACCAGGAAAACTTGGACTTAAATATCTTAACATATCTATCTGTTAAAGCACATAACATTTCTATATCATAGGGATAGCCCCTTTTCATTAATAATTCCGAAGCCTCCTCTGTACAAAGATTCCCCGCGCCCATCCCTATTCCTCCTAGCGTGGCATCCAGTATAACCGTGCGTTGGGATTCGCCAAACATGGCAATAAGCAGTTCTGCAAAATGTAATGTTTTCCCTTTATTATTGTGTCCATGGAAGTCAATTGCAATCCCTTCATCCAAACCTGATTCTATCTTTTTAAAAATATCAAGAAATGGCCCATCCTCCATATCTCCGTATGTATCCACAACCGACACGGCAAATGGATGTATTTCATTCATTACGTTGATATAACTCATTAATTCTTCATCTGAATATGCCATTATATTAATAGCCTGGACATAAAGGTCAAATCCATTCTCCTTTATCAAAAGCATTGTCGGGATTGCTTCCTCTAATTCTTCTTTCAATATTCCTAATCGGATTCCCTGTATCATATCAGAACGCCTTAAGGGTATTGTATGATTCTGCCTTTTAAATAATACAAATTCCAGATATGCTACATAATACCCATTTTTGTTTAAAAACGGAGCCATCTCCTCCATTTCCCGAAACAGCGTAGTATTAACCCTGAATACCCCGTCAGCAATATACCACAAAAAGCCTATTTCAACTATATCAATTCCTGCATTTACTAATGAATTTGATATAAATTAGTTGATTGTCTTGAAAAATGCTTGATTTACGGGCATATTCGCAGGTTTGCAGATTGATTTTACTACTCATTTACTACTTTTAACGAATTGAGCCTTGATATGCAAAAGCACCTGCGAAGCTGCCGGATAAACCACTACACCACCTTACGCGGCACGTCGAAAAGAAAAAATAAAATAAGCACCACCTATAAGGCGGCGTTTCTCACTCCCACACAGGAGAACAGGAACGCTGCTTTTTTTATGCCCTCATGTTACGCAGTAAGGGCAAATAAAGCCTTGATTTATGCGGCTCTTAGAGCGCGGAAATGAGAAAGGCAAGGGTTGATACCTTTTCCCTCAAAACCGCGTTTCTACTGCGTAACAAATCCAACCAAAGGAGTGATGAAGCTATGGCAGTTTTCCGCGTGGAAAAGAACAAAGGTTATACGGTTATGAGCAACCACCATTTACGCAACAAGGAACTTTCCCTAAAGGCAAAGGGCTTGTTGTCGCAAATGCTCTCACTTCCCGAAGATTGGGACTACACCCTTGCAGGGCTGTCCCTTATCAACCGGGAAAGTATCGACGCTATCCGCACCGCTGTATGGGAGCTTGAAAAAGCCGGATATATCACAAGGCGGCAGGGACGCGACGAGAAAGGCAAAATGACCGCTATTGAGTACACCATTTACGAACAGCCACAGCCCCCGGCATTGGATTGTCCGGTATTGGAAAATCCAACAGCGGATAAGCCGATATTGGAAAATCCGACACCGGATAACCCGACGTCGGAAAATCCAACGCAATTAAATAAAGAGATACAAAAAACTAACTTACCAAAAAAAGAAAAATTAAATACAGATATATCAAGTACCCATTCCATTCCTTTCCATTCCCTAAATCCCTCTCCCTTAGAGGACGCGGCACAGCTGCCGGAACGGAAGCGAAAGGAAGCGACAGACGCATACAGCGTGTATGAGGAAATCATCAAGGACAATATCGAGTACGACTATCTGATACAGGACAGATACCTTGACCGGGACAGGATAGAGGAAATCCTTGCCCTTATTCTTGAAACCGTCTGCACCAAACGAAGAACAATCCGTATCGCCGGGGACGACCACCCGGCAGAGCTTGTAAAAGCAAAATTTATGAAACTGAACAGCGAACATATCCGCTTTGTACTGGACTGTATGCAGGAAAACACCACCAAAATCCGCAACATCAAGCAGTACATGAAAGCTGCCCTTTTCAATGCTCCGTCTACGATTGGCAGCTATTACACGTCCCTTGTATCTCACGATATGTACGGCGGGCGCACTATCCAGTCGGCAAGAAGCAAGGGCATACCCGATTACACCTGCAACGAGGGCGAAAGCCTGTAAACCAACCCAAAGGAGGATTTTATGATGACACAGAAAACAGGAGCTTTGATTTTTGATGAAACCGCTGACCGCTACGACATTCGCTTTGACGTAAACGACTATTACGGGGGATTGCATTGCGGCGACTGCATGGAGGTCTTTGTGCGGGGCAAATGGAAGCCGACCCGTATGGAGTACGGGGACAACTGGTATCTTGTGGGTATTCGGGCGGCAGACCTTTCCGGGCTGCGGGTACGGATTTAACAGGGCGGCGTGAAAGCGGATGCTCTTTTTTCATGCCCGTCCCGTTTCCCGGCGGCGGGCATACCACCATAGAACACGAAAGGAGGACACCCATTGCAGGAGGAAACCAACGAAAAGACCATAGCCCTTTACATCAAGACCGGAAAGCTGACCGCGCAGCAGCTCCAAAAGGCTATGAAAGCCCTGCTTGCACAGATGAAAAAGCAGCATGACAAACAGAAAATCCCGCATGGCAAGCAGACCCTAAAGCAGCTTATGAAGCAGAACGCGGGCGTTTCCAACATTGAAATCACAAAGGACAATATCAAAGCCTTTGAGAGTACGGCGAAAAAATACGGGATTGACTTTGCCTTAAAGAAAGACAGCACCGAAACCCCGCCCCGCTATCTTGTGTTTTTTAAGGGACGGGACGCGGACGCACTGACCGCAGCTTTCAAGGAGTTTTCCGCAAAGAAGCTGACGCAGGAACAAAAGCCCTCTATCCGCAAGCTGATTGTTTCCCTCAAAGAAAAGGCGGCGGCTCTGAACGCACAGAGGGAAAAAGTGAAGAAAAAGGACAGGGAGGTATCGCTATGAAGCCGGAACTTAAAAAGCTGCTTATCCTAAATGCCCCCTATCTGCTCTTTGTCTATCTCTTTGACAAAATCGGACAGGCGGTGCGGCTCTCTCCGGGGGCTGACCTGTCCGGCAAGGTGCTTTCCCTTGCAGACGGCTTTTCCGCTGCCTTTGCAAACCCGCTTCCGAGCCTTGCACCTATGGATTTGCTTATCGGTATTGTAGGGGCTGTCCTTATCCGGCTGATTGTCTATGTAAAAGGCAAGAATGCGAAGAAATACCGGAAAGGTATCGAATACGGCTCTGCCCGTTGGGGCAACGCCGAAGATATAAAGCCCTACACCGACCCGGTATTTCAAAATAACGTGCTGCTCACACAGACGGAACGGCTTACCATGAACAGCCGCCCAAAGCAGCCAAAGTATGCAAGGAATAAAAATATCCTTGTTATCGGGGGAAGCGGCAGCGGCAAGACGAGATTTTTCGTAAAGCCCAACCTTATGCAAATGCACTCAAGCTACGTTGTAACCGACCCGAAAGGAACGGTTTTAGTCGAGTGCGGGAAGCTCTTACAGCGGGGCGGGTATCGGATAAAGGTGCTGAACACGATAAACTTCAAAAAAAGCATGAAATACAATCCCTTTGCCTATCTCCGCAGCGAAAAAGACATTTTGAAACTGGTAAATACTTTGATTGCCAACACCAAAGGGGACGGGGAAAAAGCAGGGGAAGATTTTTGGATAAAATCGGAACGGCTCTTTTACTGCGCCCTTATCGGCTACATTTGGTACGAAGCCCCGGAGGAAGAAAAGAATTTTACGACGCTGCTTGAAATGATAAATGCCAGTGAAGCCCGCGAGGACGACCCGGAATTTCAGTCCCCCGTTGACCTTATGTTTGAACGGTTGGAGGAAAAAGACCCGGAACACTTTGCTGTCCGGCAGTATAAGAAATTCCTGTTATCTGCGGGAAAGACAAGAAGCTCTATCCTCATTTCCTGCGGGGCGCGGCTTGCCCCTTTTGACATTAAAGAGCTGCGCGACCTTATGGAAACCGACGAAATGGAACTTGATACCATAGGCGACCGTAAGACCGCCCTGTTTGTCATTATCAGCGACACCGACGACACTTTTAACTTTGTTGTGAGTATTCTTTACACGCAGCTTTTCAATCTTCTTTGCGACAAGGCAGATGATGAATACGGCGGCAGGCTGCCCGTCCATGTACGCTGTCTGTTAGACGAGTTTGCAAATATCGGGCAGATACCGAAGTTTGAAAAGCTCATAGCCACTATCCGAAGCCGGGAAATCTCTGCTTCAATCATTCTGCAAAGCCAGTCGCAGCTAAAGGCGATATACAAAGATAACGCCGATACCATAGCCGGCAACTGCGACACCACCCTTTTCTTGGGCGGCAAGGAGAAAACCACCCTCAAAGAAATGTCGGAAATCTTGGGGAAAGAAACCATTGACAGCTTCAACACTTCCGAGAACCGGGGGCGTGAGGTATCACATGGGCTGAACTATCAGAAGTTAGGCAAGCAGCTTATGACCGAAGATGAAATTGCAGTCATGGACGGCGGGAAATGTATCTTACAACTACGAGGGGTACGCCCGTTCTTCTCTGATAAGTATGACATTACAAAGCACCCCAACTATAAATATCTTTCCGACTATGACAAGAAAAATACCTTTGATATGGAAAAGCATTTAAGGCGCAGACCCGCCCTTGTAAAGCCGGACGAACCCTTTGACTATTACGAAATCAGCGAAGCAGATTTGCAGGAGGACACCGACCATGAATAGACGTATGCAGAAGAAAAAAGATAAGAAAATCACAGAAGCCATAAACGGGCTTGTTTTCATTGCCGAGCGACGGGAACAGCAACGGCAGGCAGCTATCCAGCAGTTTGTGAAACGGTGTGAAGCCCTGTATGAGCAGAAACGGGTGCGGCGGGAACTTTGATTTTACGGGAGGTTATACTATGAGCAGACAGAAAACAAAAACTGATGATATACGTCGTGAACATTATTTTACAAAGATGATAGAAAATGCAGAAAACGCTCTGCGGGAGTATTTGCAGGAACGCGGAGGGGAACAGACCCTTTACGTTACCGAGTATATGCAGCGTAGGAGCTATCTTTTGGAATGACGAAAAATGTGTGTTCCCGGCTGAAAAGAAAGGAGGAATTGACGCAGTAACAAAGAAAAAGACAACTTGCATGATACGCGCCCCTACAAAAATTCCTATCGCCCACACTGACAACTGAATACCGCCGCGCGGCAGAACTTTAGGCAGCGCGGGGACTTATGACCGCGGCAGTTTGAAAACTGACCGCCGTTTTTTATGCCCTTTTATAGGGCAAGCCGCATTTGCGGCAGAAAGGAGCTTTATGGAATTTTTTAACTCTGCTATCGACGTATTACAGACCCTTGTTATCGCACTGGGCGCAGGCTTAGGCATTTGGGGCGTTATCAATCTCTTGGAGGGATATGGAAACGACAATCCGGGTGCAAAATCACAAGGCATTAAGCAGCTTATGGCGGGCGGCGGCGTTGCCCTTATCGGCACTATCCTTGTACCGCTTCTTTCCGGTCTGTTCGGATAAGATTACGGAGGGTAGCCTATGGAGAGCATACTGGAAGCGATTAACGAATGGATAAAAGAAATCCTTATCGGAGCCATTAACGGCAACCTTTCCACTATGTTCGGGGACGTAAACGAAAAAGTAGGCACCATTGCAGCGGAGGTAGGCAAGACCCCGCAGGGGTGGAACGCAAACATTTTCAGCATGATACAAAACCTGTCGGAAAATGTGATTGTACCCATTGCGGGGCTTGTCATTACCTATGTCCTCTGTTATGAGCTTATCAGCATGGTAACGGAAAAAAACAATATGCACGACATAGAAACATTTATGTTTTTCAAGTGGTTTTTCAAAGCCTTTGTTGCCGTTTTCTTGGTAACACATACCTTTGATATTACTATGGCGGTGTTTGATATGGCGCAGCATATTGTATCCGGCGCGGCGGGGGTAATCGGCGGCGATACGAATATCGACGTAACCGAAGCCCTTGCCGCCATGCAGGAGGGACTAAAAGATATGGAAATCCCCGAACTACTGTTACTTGTCATGGAAACGAGCCTTGTAAGCCTTTGTATGAAAATCATGTCCGTACTGATAACCGTTATCCTCTACGGCAGAATGATTGAGATATACGCCTACTGTTCTGTTTCCCCTATCCCTTTTGCTACCATGACAAACCGGGAATGGGGACAGATTGGGAACAACTACCTAAAGGGGCTGTTTGCACTGGGCTTTCAAGGCTTCCTCATTATGATATGCGTCGGCATTTATGCGGTTTTAGTAGGCGAAATGGTCTTAGCGGACAATCTGCACAGCGCGATTTTTTCCCTTGCAGCCTATACCGTTATCCTCTGTTTCTCCCTGTTCAAATCCGGCGCACTGGCAAAATCCATATTCAACGCCCACTAAGGGCAGAAAGGAGGTTTTTTCTTGGCGTATGTACCTGTACCCAAAGACCTATCCAAAGTCAAAACAAAAGTCGCTTTCAATCTAACAAAGCGGCAAATCCTTTGTTTTTCAGTGGCACTTCTTATAGGACTGCCGCTTTTCTTTTTGCTCAAAGACAGCGCAGGGACGAGCCTTGCGGCAATGGTAATGATTGTCGTCATGCTTCCCTGCTTCTTGGTTGCCATGTATGAAAAGCATGGGCAGCCCCTTGAAGTGGTAATAAAGAACATCATTCAGACAAAATTTACCCGCCCCAAAGTGCGACCATATCAGACAGAAAACCTATATGCACTCTTGGAGAAACAGCGGGCATTAGAAAAGGAGGTATCAGCGATTGTCAAAAGGACAGACAAAAAAGACGCGGGAAGCCGCAGGAAACAGGCGTAAGCTGACCCGCGCGGAAAAGAAACAGATAGCGGCGGTTATCCGGCAGGCAAAGGGGGACGGCAAAGCCCACACCGCACAGCAGACCATTCCCTACCTTGCCATGTACCCGGACGGTATCTGCAAAGTGGCACAGCGGAAATATTCAAAGAGCATTGCCTTTGAGGACATTAACTATCAGCTTGCACAGGCAGACGACAAGACCGCCATTTTTGAAAACTGGTGCGATTTTCTCAATTACTTTGACGCAAGCGTAAATGTGCAGCTTTCGTTTATCAATCAAGGTTCACAGCAGGAACAGGCAGCGCGGGCAATCCATATCCCGCCGCAAAATGATGATTTTAACTCTATCCGCACCGAATATTCCGATATGCTGAAAATGCAGCTTGCCAAAGGGAACAACGGGCTTGTAAAGCACAAGTACATCACGTTTTCCATTGAAGCGGACAATCCGGCGGCGGCAAGGGCGCGGCTTTCCCGTATCGAAACGGACGTACTCAACAATTTCAAGGTGCTTGGCGTATCGGCGCACCCCTTATCCGGCTATGAACGCTTAAAGGTGCTGCATGGGGTATTCCACCCGGCAGGCGAGCCGTTCTCATTCTCCTATGACTGGCTGACCCCGACAGGGCTTACCACAAAGGACTTTATCGCCCCGTCCTCTTTCAAGTTCGGGGAGGGACGCTACTTTGCTATGGGGAAAAAAACGGGGGCGGTATCGTTCCTTGAAATCCTTGCCCCGGAGTTAAACGACCGTATTTTAGCGGATATGTTGGACTTGGAAACAGGGGTTATTGTCAATCTCCATATTAAAAGTATCGACCAGTCGGAAGCAATCAAGACCATTAAGCGCAAAATCACTGACCTTGACAAGATGAAGATTGAGGAACAGAAAAAAGCAGTTAGAAGCGGTTACGATATTGACATACTCCCGTCCGACCTTGCCACTTTTGGGAATGAAGCAAAGAATTTGTTGCAGGATTTACAGAGCCGCAACGAGCGAATGTTTCTGCTGACGTTCCTTGTGGTAAACATGGCAGACACGAAGCGGAAACTGGAAAATGACATTTTCGCGGCGGCGGGCATTGCACAGAAATACAACTGCGCCTTGACCCGTCTTGACTATCAGCAGGAAGCGGGGCTGATGTCCTCTATCCCTTTGGGGGAGAACCTTATCCCTATTCAGAGAGGGTTGACGACGAGCAGCACCGCTATTTTTATCCCGTTCATCACACAGGAACTATTTCAGACTGGGGCTGCCCTGTATTATGGCTTAAATGCCCTGTCAAACAACATGATACTCTGCGACCGCAAGCAGCTTAAAAATCCAAACGGGCTTATCTTGGGAACACCGGGCAGCGGAAAATCCTTTGCGGCAAAGCGGGAAATCACAAATGCTTTTCTCATTACCGACGACGATATTTTTATCTGCGACCCGGAAGCGGAGTATTTTGCCCTTGTAAAACGGCTTGGCGGGCAAGTGATACGGTTATCCCCGACAGGCAAAGGTATGGACGGTACGCCCCAGTATGTGAACCCTATGGATATGAACCTCAACTATTCCGAGGACGACAGCCCCCTTGCACTGAAAAGCGATTTTATCCTTTCTCTCTGCGAGCTTGTCATTGGCGGCAAGGAGGGCTTACAGCCTGTTGATAAGACCGTCATTGACCGCGCTGTAAGAAATGTGTATAGGGACTACCTTGCTGACCCCGACCCGGAGAAAATGCCTATCTTGGGCGACCTTTACGACGAGCTGTTAAAGCAGCCGGAGCCGGAAGCTGCCCGCATTGCCGCAGCATTGGAGCTGTATGTTTCCGGCAGCCTTAACGTATTCAACCACAGAACCAACGTGGAGCTTTCTAACCGCCTTGTCTGCTTTGATATAAAGCAGCTTGGAAAGCAGCTCAAAAAGTTAGGTATGCTCATTGTGCAAGACCAGATATGGAACCGCGTTACCATTAACCGGGCAGAGAAAAAGTCCACCCGCTACTATATGGACGAATTTCACTTGCTCTTAAAAGAGGAACAGACCGCAGCTTACAGTGTGGAGATTTGGAAGCGTTTCCGTAAATGGGGCGGCATACCGACAGCTATCACACAGAATATTAAGGACTTGCTTGCTTCACGCGAGGTGGAAAATATCTTTGAAAACTCTGATTTTGTCCTCATGCTCAATCAGGCGCAGGGCGACCGGGCTATCCTTGCAAAGCAGCTTAATATCTCCCCGCAACAGATGAAGTATGTAACCCATACCGAAGCAGGCGAGGGACTTATCTTTTATGGAAATGTGGTGCTGCCCTTTGTAGACCATTTCCCGAAAGATACCGAGCTTTACCGCATTATGACGACGAAGCCGGAGGAAGTGAGCAGCCTATGAAAACAGACGTGATTATCAACCGGGACGCGCTTTGTGCTTTGCAGGAATTACCCAGTGAAAGCGTCCATTGCTGCGTTACAAGCCCGCCGTACTTTGCGCTGCGGGACTATGGGCTTGACGCACAAATCGGACAGGAGGATACGCCGGAACAGTATATTGACAGGCTGACCTCTGTTTTTCGCGAGCTTTACCGGGTGCTTAGAAAGGACGGTACGTTATGGCTGAATATCGCAGACACCTATTGCGGCACAGGAAATAAAGGCGGCTATGCTGACCCAAAAAAACCAAAGGGACGCACCGGACAGCGGATTGCAAGGAACAGCCGCGTTACCGGCTGCAAACAAAAGGACTTAATCGGTATTCCCTGGCTCTTGGCGTTTTCCCTACGGGAACAGGGGTGGTATCTACGGAGCGATATTATATGGCAAAAACAAAATCCTATGCCGGAAAGCTGCAAAGACCGCCCGACCCGCTGCTATGAACATATCTTCCTGCTTTCAAAGGAAAAGAAATATTACTATGACGCTGCCGCCATTGCAGAACCCTTAGCACCTACTACCGCAGAACGGTATCGCAGAGCGCGCAGCACCAACAGCAAATACACACAGGAAATACCCGGACAAGGAAAGGTGCAGGGACTAAACCGACCGCGGGACGGTGGCTACTATGACGACGCGCTCATGCCGACCACGCGGAACAAGCGGGACGTGTGGCTGATTAACACTGTCCCATATAAAGGGGCGCATTTTGCAGCTTTTCCCCCGAAATTAGCGGAAACCTGTATCTTGGCGGGCTGTCCCAAAGGTGGGATTGTCATAGACCCGTTTTTCGGAAGCGGAACCACAGGATTTGCAGCAAAAAGCCTTGACCGCCATTATATCGGGATTGAATTAAATGCAGAATATTGCGCCCTTGCGAGGGCGCGGATTGGAGGTGCAGGACTATCAAGCAATTAAAACCACGCGATAAAATCACACAGAAAATGACCCGCGACGGGCTTATCGAGGTAAACGAAACACAGCAGACCGCCGAGCGTATCAGCAGCCGGGAAGCAGACAGCGACTTTTCACAGCCGGACAGTGCCGCAGCGGAACGCGTCATAGAACATCTTGACGCAGCACATACCCGAAAAGCAAACAAAAAGGAAGTCAAAAAAGAGCAGGAAGCTACTGCTTTGCGTACTTCCACTTCCCGCTTACAGTTTACCGAGGAAGAACGGGCAACGCCGGAACTGGAAACTTACATCAAAAAATCGGAAAAAGCCGCTGACCGACTGGACGCAGCAAAGGCAGCTATCCCAAAGCAAAAGAAACTGGTTAAGGAGCGCACCTTTGACGAAGCCGCAGGAAAGGCAAAGACCCGCCTGCACTTTGAGGAACAGGAAAAGCCGATACCCGGCGGCAAAGCCCACAGCAACCCGTTATCCCGCCCCGCGCAGGAAGCGGGTATTTTTGTTCACAACAAAATCCACAGCGTCGAGAAAGACAATTCCGGCGCGGAGGGCGCGCACAAATCGGAGGAACTTGCCGAGCGCGGCGCAAGGTACGGGACAAGGAAATTCAAACAGGGCTACCGCAGCCATAAGCTGAAACCCTACCGGGAAGCAGCAAAGGCAGAAAAGGCAGCGTTCAAGGCAAATGTGAACTTCCAGTATCACAAAGTCTTGCAGGAAAATCCTCAGCTTACAAGCAATCCCTTTTCCCGGTTTATGCAGAAACAAAAAATCAAACGCCAGTATGCAAAAACTGTAAAGAAAGGCGGTGCAGCCACCGCCAAAGCAACCGCCGGAGCGTCACAGACAGCAGCAAAGAAAGCGGCTGCCTTTGTAGGGCGACACCCGGCGGGCGTGATAATCGCTATCGCCGCGCTGCTTCTGTTCATCATGGTATCAGTAGGGCTTTCCTCTTGTGGGGCAATGTTTTCCGGCAGCATGAACAGCGTGTTAGGGACTTCCTACACGTCCGAGGACAGCGACCTTGTGGCAACGGAACAGAGCTATGCTGCAATGGAAAACGAACTGCAAAGTGAGATTGACAATATCGAAACCACCCACAGCGGCTATGATGAATACCGCTATGACCTTGACACTATCGGGCATAACCCACACGAACTTGCGTCTTATCTGACCGCCCTTTTACAGAGCTACACCCCACAGAGCGCACAGGCAGAGCTAAAACGGCTGTTCGGCTTACAGTACACCTTGACGCTGACGGAAGAAATCGAGATACGCACCACCACCGACGAGGAGGGCAACGAGGAAGAATACGAATACCGTATCTTGAACGTGAAGCTGACAAACAAGCCGATTGCTTCCCTTGCGGAAGAACTGCTGAACCCACAGCAGTTTGAAATGTTCAAAGTGTACTTACAGACACAGGGCAACAAACCGTTGATTTTTGGCGGCGGCTCTCCCGACGGCAGCCCCTCCGAGGATTTAAGCGGCGTGGAGTTTGTAAACGGCACACGTCCCGGAAACCCGGAGTTTATGGAGCTTGCAAAACAGCAAGTCGGAAACGTGGGCGGTTATCCCTATTGGAGTTGGTATGGCTTTAACAGCCGCGTGGAATGGTGCGCCTGCTTTGTGTCATGGTGCTACAATCAAGCCGGAAAAAGCGAACCCCGCTTTGCAGGCTGCGAATGGCAGGGCGTTCCTTGGTTCCAGTCAAGGGGACAATGGGGCGCGCGGGGCTATGAGAATATCGCACCGGGCGACGCTATCTTTTTCGATTGGGATTTAGACGGTGTTGCAGACCATGTGGGGCTTGTGCTTGGCAGGGACGGAAGCCGCGTCTATACCGTTGAGGGCAATTCCGGCGACGCCTGCAAGATAAAGAGCTATGACCTTAACTATCAATGTATCAAAGGCTATGGGCTGATGAACTGGTAAAGCAGCCCCAAAAAGAAAGGAGAAATGACCTATGGCAAACAATAAAATCGACCGTATCAATAAGGAAATCGCAAAGACCCGCGAGAAAATCACAGAGTATCAGAACAAGTTAAAAGGACTGGAAGCGCAGAAAACCGAAGCGGAAAACCTTGAAATCGTGCAGCTTGTACGAGCTATGCGTCTGACCCCGCAGGAACTGAACGCTATGCTGTCCGGCAGCGGTATTCCCGGCATGAACGCCGCACACGCTACCGAAGCGGCAGACTATGAAGAACAGGAGGAAAATGCAGATGAAGAATAAACTGAAAAAGACCATGACTGCCCTTTGTGCCGCCCTTATCCTTATGGGCGGTTTTTCTGTCCCTGCCTATGCACAGGGCGCAGCCACAGAGCCGCCCGCAGGGGACGCGACCAACGACAGCAACGTAGTTGTGGAGGAAAAAGAGGAAACGCCGCCCCTTACCCCAAAGGGAAACGCAACACTGGTTGACGATTACGGCGGCAATAAGCAGCTTATCACTGTTACCACCAAAGGCGGCAACTATTTCTATATCCTCATTGACCGCGCCGCCGAGGGCGAACAGACCGTACATTTCCTAAATCAAGTGGACGAAGCCGACCTTATGGCACTGACCGAAAACGGCGAAGCTGCCAAAAAGCCGGAAATCTGTAACTGTACGGAGAAATGCGAAGCCGGAAAGGTAAACACGTCCTGCCCGGTATGTGTTACCAGTATGACAGGCTGCACAGGCAAAGAACCTACCCCAACACCAACCGAGCAGCCGGAAGAACCGAAAGGAAAAGGCGGCAATCCCGGTGTGGTGCTTGCCTTAGTCCTCTTTGCCCTGCTTGGTGGCGGCGCAGCGTTCTACTACTTTAAGTTTCTAAAGCCGAAGCAGAATGTAAAGGGCGATACCGACCTTGAAGATTTTGAATTTGAGGACTACGACGAGGACGAGCCGGAAGCAGATACCGGGGAAACTCCCGAAGATGAAGAAACGGAGGAAGAAACCCTATGACCCTGTTTACCGACAATCCCTTTGAAAAGATGATGATACAGAAACCGAACGGGCGGCGTGATAATGCTCCGCCTGTTCCTTATCCCCCGGCTTGCGCTTCCTGCCCTTACAAGGGACAGTCCCCTTGTGTTGGGTATTGCATTAGAAAGATTGAAGCAAAACGACAGCCGGAACGATAAAAAGATGTACTTTCGATATGGAATATGATATAATTGTTCCAACCATAGGAAATGATAGAGTTAAACAAATTTTTAGAGTAAGCAAAGGAGATAAAAATATGTTACCCATTTCTGATATTCTTATTCGCTCAATAAGTGGATATGTGTTTATAGTTCCAGTTTTTATATTGTATTTCTTATACCTTAAAAAATCAGGAAGAAAGCAAAGCCTTCTCCATATTACTGCTGTATTTTTATTCTATTATTATCTTTTCGGGATTTTGACCGTAACAGGTATTGGTTATACAAGCACAATATCATTTCGTCCGAGGATTTCTCTGATTCCGTTTCTCGGTATGATAAGTGGACCAATAGATACCATACTGAATGTTGTTTTATTTGTTCCTTTTGGATTTTTTCTGCCGTTGCTGTATAAGAAATATCATCACATAAAGACTGTTGTATTAACTGGTTTTCTGTTCTCTTTATCTGTTGAAATTGTTCAGATGTTTGGTTGGGGTTCAACAGATATAAATGACCTTATTACAAATACAGTTGGAGTCTGTTTAGGATATTTGGTTTATTATTTGCTATCAAAAGTCTTGCCTAATAATTTAAGAAAACAATTTCAATCTGAGAATGTCAATGATATGGTCGAAGTGCCTTTGTTTGCAATTTACACATTTATAATCATGGTTACAGTTCAACCTTGGGTAATCCATAGTTTACTCAATATTGGATAAATTTTAGTTTTGTCAAATCATTTTACTATTTCATATCGCACAATTTTATACAATCACTTGTAGGAGCAATCGAAAAATCGGTTGCTCTTTTCTTTTACCCGAAAGGAGGATTTTTATTTGATTTTAGTTATCGCAGAAAAGCCCAGTGTGGCGCAGACAATCGCTGCCGTACTTGGGGCAAAGGAAAAGAAAGACGGATTTCTCACAGGAAGCGGCTATATCGTTTCTTGGTGTGTGGGACATTTGGTAGGGCTTGCGGAAGCTGCCGCTTACGGGGAGCAGTATAAAAAGTGGAGCTATGACAGCTTACCGATTTTGCCGCAGGAATGGAAATACACCGTTTCCGCTGACAAGGAAAAGCAATTCAAAACCTTAAAGGAGCTTATGCACCGGGCAGACGTTTCCGAAGTCGTCAATGCCTGCGACGCAGGGCGCGAGGGAGAACTCATTTTCCGTTTTGTCTATGAAATGGCAGGCTGCAAGAAACCTATGCGCCGCCTTTGGATTTCTTCTATGGAGGACAGCGCAATCAAAGAGGGCTTTTCCTGTCTGAAGAACGGCAGGGATTATGACCCTCTCTTTGCTTCCGCATTATGCAGGGCAAAAGCAGACTGGCTAATCGGTATCAATGCCACCCGCCTTTTTTCTGTCCTTTACAATCATACCTTGAACGTGGGGCGCGTACAGACCCCGACCTTAAAAATGCTTGTTGACCGGGACGCAGCGATTACCACTTTCAAGAAAGAAAAATACTACCATGTACGCCTTGCATTATCCGGCGCGGAAGCTGCAAGTGAACGAATTTCAAATAAGGCAGAAGCCGACGCATTAAAAACGACTTGCGAAGCGTCGCGGGCAGTATGTACTTCCCTTGTGAAAGAGAAAAAGACCGCAGCTCCGCCGAAGCTCTTTGACCTTACTTCTTTACAGAGGGAAGCAAACCGCCTGTTCGGATATACGGCAAAACAGACCCTTGACCTTGCACAAGCCTTGTATGAAAAGCGTTTGCTTACTTATCCGAGAACAGACAGCGCATTTCTGACCGACGACATGGGCGACACAGCGGCGGGCATTATCAAGCTGCTTTGTGGGAAGTTTTCCTTTATGGCGGGAAAAGACTTCACGCCGGAACTTGGAAAGGTGCTGAACAGTAAAAAGGTATCAGACCACCATGCCATTATCCCAACTATGGAGCTTGCAAAGACCGACCTTGCCGCGCTGCCGGAAAGCGAAAGGAATATCCTTACCCTTTCCGGGGCGCGTCTACTTATGGCGACCGCTGCACCGCATACCTTTGAAGCGGTTACGGCAGTCTTTGAATGTGCCGGACAGTCCTTTACCGCAAGGGGAAAAACGGTGCTGTCCGACGGGTGGAAAGAGATTGACCGAAGATACAGGGCAGCCTTAAAGAACAAGCCCGAAACGGACGACGCAGACAGCGACACAGAAAAGACCCTGCCGCCGTTTACCGAGGGACAAACCTTTGACAATCCGGCTGCAACGGTAACGGAGCATGACACAACACCGCCAAAGCCCCACAACGAAGCGTCGCTCCTTTCTGCTATGGAACGCGCCGGAAGTGAGGACACCGACCCGGACGCAGAACGCAAAGGGCTTGGAACTCCCGCCACCCGCGCCGCTGTCATTGAAAAACTGGTAAAGGGCGGCTTTGTGGAACGAAAAGGCAAGCAGCTACTTCCCACAAAAGACGGTATCAACCTTGTGTGCGTCCTGCCGGACACCTTGACAAGCCCGCAGCTTACCGCAGAATGGGAAAACAATCTGACGCAGATTGCAAAAGGCAAGGCAGACCCCGCCGCATTTATGGAGGGTATCGAGAATATGGCGCGGGAACTGGTAAAGACCTATCCGTTTCTTTCTGATGATAAAGCGCAGATGTTCAAGCCGGAACGGGAAGCGTTGGGAAGCTGCCCCCGCTGCGGTTCTCCTGTCTATGAGGGAAAGAAAAACTACTATTGCAGCAACAAAGAATGTATCTTTACCATGTGGAAAAATGACCGTTTCTTTGAAGAACGAAAAGTAACCTTTACCCCGAAGATTGCCGCTGCACTCTTAAAATCCGGCAAGGTAAATGTGAAAAAGCTCTATTCCCCAAAGACAGGCAAAACCTACAACGGAACTATCGTATTGGCTGATACGGGCGGGAGATATGTCAACTACCGCATTGAACTGCCGAAGAAAAAATAACTGAATAGCAAGCATAGGAAAAGAGTACCCTTTTCCGTAAAATCCCTGCTTTCTCTACCGAGAACGGCGGGGATTTTTGCTTGTTGGGAAGTTTCCCAAACCCTCTGAAACCGAAGAAAGGAGGTTACACATGGCAAGTTTACGGGACACCGTAAAGGACTATCAAGAAGAATTAAGGGACGGTATCGCTTGGGTGGCGTTTTGGAAAACGGGACGCTCTTGGAACGCAGAATATTTCCACCTTGAAATGAGCGATATTCTCTACCCGGAGGACAGAAGCCGCATGGAAGAAATCAAACAGGCTGACCCTGCCGCCGTTGTGGTAAACGGCTATTACTCCGGCTATCTTGGCGAGGATAGGAACCTTGACGAGCTGACCGCCGGGGTGCGCCGCCACTACGAAAACGGATATAGCAATATCGGGGAATTTATCGAAGCCCACGACGACAGGCTGCCGCCGGAGCTTATCGAGGAAGCAAGAGCCGCCGCCCACGCTGCGGGGCTGCCTTTCTCTGAAAAAGCCTACCGGGACGGCGAAGAACCCGACCCCTATCTATTTGACGGGAGCATGAGCATGGAGGACTACGAGCTTATGCACCGCATGATTGAGAAAGAAAGGAGCGAACACATGGAACAACCGATTTTAAGCGGGTATCTTTCTAATCTTGGAAAGTACACCGAGGGCAGACCTGCGGGCGAATGGGTATCATTCCCCACGACTGCCGAGCATTTGAAAGAAGTCTTTGACCGTATCGGCATAGACGGCAAAAACTACGGGGAGCTGCATATCACAGAATACCAGTCCTCTATTGCGGGACTGGCAGGAAAATTGACCGAGCTTGAAAGCCTTGACGAGCTGAACTATTTGAGCGAACTTTTGAAAATGCAGTTTGACGACGACAGGGAAAAATTTGTTGCAGCTATGGCATACGGCGACCATACAAGGGACTTGCAGGACATTATCAACCTTGCACAAAACCTTGATTGTTACTGGCTTTATCCGTCCGTACAGAGTGAGGAAGATTACGGGCATTATCTGATTGAAGAACTGGACGAGTTGGAGCTGCCCGAAGAAGCAAAAAAATATTTCATGTATGAGGAATACGGGCGGGACGCTGCTATCAATGACGGGGGCAGATTTACCGAGCAGGGCTATATCTACAATAACCGTAATACCTTTACAGAATGGTATGACGGGCGCGACGTGCCGGAGGAATACCGGGTAACGCCGCAGCCGCCAGTACAGGAAAAGGAACAGGCAGACCTTGACGCTTCCGCAGCTATACCGACCACCGCCACAGAGCAGCCCCCGGTTCTCCCGATTATCCTATCTTCTGAAAAGCCCGCTGACAAGATGAAAGAGATTACCGACCGACTGGAACAGGGGATTTTAGGACTGTATGAAAGCGACCGTTACGCCGACTATCTGCGTACTATGTCAAAATTCCATGATTACAGCCTTAACAATACAATCCTTATCGCCATGCAGGGCGGCAATCTTGTGAAAGGCTATAAACAATGGGAAAAGGAATTTGACCGCCATGTAAAGCCGGGAGAAAAAGCTATCAAGATACTTGCGCCGTCCCCGTTTACCGTTAAGAAACAGGTGGAAAAAATCGACCCGGACACCCAAAAGCCTGTTTTCGATAAGGACGGGAAACCTGTTACCGAGGAAAAGGAAATCAAGATACCCGCCTTTCGTGTGGTATCTGTCTTTGATATTTCACAGACCGAGGGAAAGGAGCTTCCTGCCCTTACCTATGAGCTGACGGGCAACGTGGAACAATACAAGGATTTTTTCGCTGCCCTTGAAAAGACTTCTCCCTTTGCTATGGGATTTGAAGCACTAAGCGGCGGCGTAAAAGGACGCTGCAATTATGAGGAAAAGCGTATCATCATCAACGAGGGCATGGACGAATTGCAGAATATCAAGACCGCAATCCATGAAATCGCCCACGCCACGCTGCATGATACTGCCCTTGCTATGCCGGAACGCCCCGACCGCCGTACCCGCGAGGTACAGGCGGAAAGCGTCGCCTATGCTGTCTGCCAACATTACGGGCTTGATACGTCGGACTATTCTTTTGGATATATCGCCGGGTGGAGCAGCGGAAAAGAACTTGCAGAACTGAAAGGCTCTCTTGAAACAATCCGCAGCACCGCCGCAAATCTGATTGATACCATAGACGGACATTTTGCAGCAATCCAAAAGGCACAGGATAAGGAACAGACCACCGAACAGGCGCAGCCCGCACAGGAAGCTACCAAACAGCCCGAAGCAGAAGCCGCCACGCCGGAGCTTCCCGAAGAAACAGCCCCGGTACAGGAAAAAGAAACACAGCCGGAACAGGCTGCACCCGCCGCCCCTTATTATCCTATCAATGAAGCTGCCGCCAAACGTGCAAAGGATATGAACAGCTTTTCCGATTATAAGCAAGGCAGCGCGACGGCTGAATACAGGCATTATGTAGATGAAGCCGTACAAATCGCAGAAAGGCAAAAACAGCGGGTAGACCCGATGTACCATGAGAAAATCGACAGCCTGCTTGACACCTATGCCCGGAAACTGGCGGCGAACATGAATAAAGGCTATGAGATTGACGCGCGTGTTCCCTCTATCCTGATTGCGGGCGGCTCTAACTTCCCCACAAGGAAGAAAGAAAAGCAGAACGCAGCCCGCGACAGCAATTACCGGGAATGGCAGGACATACAAGGGCTTCTTGATAAAATCCGCAGTACCGGCATGGGCGGTATCAGCGCAGACGACCCGCAGGCAGTACAGAAGTTAGAAAAGAAACTGGAAAGCCTTGAAAAATCACAGGAAACCATGAAAGCCGTAAACGCCTATTACCGTAAGCATAAGACCCTTGACGGCTGCCCGCATTTACCGCCGGAGGAACTGGAAAAACTGAAAGCAGACATGGCGAGCAGTTGGCATTTGGAGGACAAGCCATTTGCGACTTGGGCGTTATCCAACAACAGTGCAGAAATCCGGCGCGTGAAAGACCGTATCAAATCTCTTTCACAGCAAAAAGAAATCGGTTTTGTGGGTTGGAAATTTGACGGCGGCAAGGTGGAAGCAAACACCGAAGCGAACCGACTGCAAATCTTCTTTGAGGATAAGCCGGACGAAGCCACGCGGGAAGCCCTAAAAAGTAATGGCTTCCGTTGGTCGCCCAAAGCAGGGGCATGGCAGCGGCAGCTTACCAGTAACGCCTATTATGCGGCTGATTATGTCAAGGCGATTGTACCCCTTACGGGGGAAAAGCCTACCGAGTTACAACGGGCGCATATCCGGGCGCAAAAGGTAGATGCACAGGAGCAGCCGGAACAGGAAGCCCCACAGGACAAAGACACCTTTTCCATTTATCAGATAAAAGGCGGGGACGAAACAAGAGATTTGCGCTTTGAACCTTACGACCGTCTGACTGCCACAGGACACCGGGTAGACGCGAAAAACTATACACTTGTCTATTCCGCAGAGCTTACGCCGGGGACTTCCCTTGAAGATATTTACACCCGCTTTAATATCGACCACCCGAAAGATTTTAAGGGACACAGCCTTTCCGTTTCCGACGTGGTGGTGCTTCATCAGAACGGGCAGGACACCGCCCACTATGTAGACAGCTTCGGTTATAAGGAAGTGCCGGAGTTTTTCAAGGAGCAGGAAAATGCCCTCATTCCCGCCGACTTGGAAACGGGCGAAACAATCAAAACACCGAGAGGGACTTTCTATGTAACCGCCATGAGCCGCGAGCAAATGGAAGCTGCCGGATATGGATTGCACCACCAGTCCGACGACGGAAAATATCTGATTATGGGGAACGGCACTAGGGCTTTTGCTGTTCCCGTTCAGCCAGAGAACTATCTGAAAGCTGCCGAGCAGACCACAGAGCAAAACTACAACATGATTGACGGGCAGATAAACAACACCCCGACTACCGCAGAACTGGAAGCAAAGGTAAAGGCAGGAGAAACCATTTCCCTTGTTGACCTTGCGGAAGCTGTCAAGGCTGACAAGGAACGCGGCAAGGCAGCAAAAACGGAAAAGAAGCCCTCTATCCGGGCGCAGCTTAGAGCAGACAAAGAAAAAACCGCACAGAAAAAAGCGGCAAAATCAAAAAATCACGAATTGGAGGTATGAGCATGATTAGACTGACCGTTGAAGAAACAAACCTGTTGAGCATTTACAATGAGGGCGGTAAGCGCGGGCTTATGGAGAACATCAACGCTGCGCTGCCGTTTATGGACGAGGATATGCGGGAACTGGCGAAGCGCACCCTTGCGAAAATTGCACCTCTGACAGAAAATGAGTATACGGAGCTTGCCATTTTCGCCGCTGATGAGGTATGACCGGGCTAAAGCGGCTTACGCCGCCCCAAAGCCGGAAAGTCAACAGCCTTGTAAAAAAGGAGTGCTGCAACTGCGATAACGGACACTGTATTTTACTGGACGACGGGGAGGAATGTGTCTGCCCGCAGCTTATTTCCTATTCTCTTCTATGCAAATGGTTTCAGACCGCCGTACTTCCCTTTGATAAGCTGCTGTATGCAGAGCTTTTCAAGACCGAGGATAAAAAGCGTTGTACCGAGTGCGGAGCTTCTTTTGCGTCCACCTCTAACAGCGTCAAATACTGCCCGGACTGCCGGAAGCGTATTACCCGCAGACAGGCAGCGGAACGCATGAGGAAACGACGCGCCCTTGTTACGCAGTAGGGGCAAAAAAAGCCTTGATTTACAGGGCTTTCCGGGTGTGAAAATGACGCGGCAAGGGTTTTATACCTTTTCCCTCAAAAATGGCGTTCTACTGCGTAACATTTTATCGCTGTACCCATAAGAAAGCCGGGGCGCGGATAGTCTTTACCGACTGTCTGCGTCCCGGCTTTTAAAACTTCAAAACCACTTTGTTTTTTCATCTCTGAATTGTGGCATATCATTTTGGGCGTATGGATTATAGGTATTGAGATTACAACCAAATTCTTTCAACTCCATTATTTTGTTATTTTCCGTCCATACTATTAAAGAAATTCCGTCAAATTCTTCAATATTACCATTATTCATTTTGTTTTTGAAATACCATTCTACAATAGTTTGATTTTCCTTATGAAAAAATTGTTTAATATCCCACACTAAGACTTTTCCACGAGTATTCCATTCATCAAACCAATGTTTTACTGTTTTTCGACTTTCATACTTAGGACTCCAACTTTCAGTGTAAATCACATCTTCTGTAAAAATACTATCAATCCCTAAATCTTGTTGTTTTAGCCACATATCAAACCATAAATGAATAATTCTTTCTCTTTCATTCATAACTTTTAAATCCTTTCTCTATATTGATTTGAGGGGTTGCACTCTTATCTGCGGTAAGTAAACGGTATATCGTAAGGGGGATATACCACGTAGCAACGACAAGCCGCCATATTAAAATGCCCCCGCCGATAATGCCGTCCAAAATGAAGTTAATGGCAACGATACCCACCGTTCCAGCTATGTCATATCCATGCGGTACAAGCCATACGAACATACGGCGAATGCCAAAGGGGATACCGCAGCACAGCCATACATAAAAGTAATTGGTCTACCCGTCCTCTGTAAAGATGTTCTTGAACATGAAGAATAAAAACAATGCAATAACGGCGGGCAAAACGTTTCTCTTGAAAAAGTCTTTCCAAATTTCTCCGCGTGTCATGGTATCACTCCTTTTCCATTGGAAATTGTGGGATAGCTTCTAACAGTTTCATTATGAGTGTTTGCCGTAAATCTTCGTCGATTTCCTCTTTGATAGTCCCGTCCGGCTGACACTTTTTTACCATTGCAAGGCGGTTGATTTCGTCGCCGTAACAATCAAGCACCTTTTCCAACGCCCATTTTTCGCCCACAACGGCAGCGCATATCGTTTCATAGTCCGGCATTTCCTGTTCCATTTTCTGACACTTCCTTTGCTGAAAATGTATCACTTTAGTATGTGGCTACTGTCTTTGATAGGAACTATTATATCACACAAGTATGAACAAAACTACTCCCCGCGTTCTTTCCCTTTTTCCCGTTCCGGCTCTCTTGGCTGCCGTAAAATGCTGTCTATGTTCTGTTTGATAACGTCGTACTCTTTGACCTGTTTTTTCAGTTTGCCATAGTCCGCGTAAAGGGCTTCTTTCTGTTCCCGGAGCTTTTCATAGTCTACTTGTAGCGCGGCGACATTCGGGAGCTTGGAAACGCCCGCCGTTTTTAGTGCCTTTGCCGCTGCTTCATGGAGTATCAGACTGCTTTCCTGCTTTGCCCGGTATGCGTCCTTATCCTTTGCCCTGCGGTATGCTTCATAGACAGGTTTTGTCTTTTGGTAGGTGGTAACGTGCTTCATCAGCACCGCCATGTTTGCAAGACGTTTCTCCACGCTCTTTAATGCGTCTGCTGTCTTTTCATTTTCCGCATTTACTTCCTCAATCCGGCTGACTAAATCTGCGTACTGCTCAATCTTATGTTCTGTCAAGAAATTCATAGTCTTTGCAGCCAGTTTCAGATTATGGATTTTCGCCCACTGTTCATAGCCCCGGCTCTGCGCTGCCTTGATACTGTTTTCAATGTCAATAAGCAGCGATACGCCGCGCTGCTCTTTGGGAGCTTTCGCCGCCTTTGTGCGCTTGCCCTCTATCCGTTCTTTGATTGCTTCCTCTGTATAATCTGCACCGAGGGTTTTTAAGCGGGTAAACCGTTCCTGTCCCGGAGCGCGGCAGGAGATATATTTTCCCGGCTTTATCTCATAGCCCGCTGCCTGTAACCGCTGCAACAATTCTTCAAAACTTGCCACTTGGGGGATAAGCGTATCAACGGTAATTTTCAGCTTGCCTTTCCAACTTGCACCGACCTTTTCCGCTTGATATTCTGCATAGCTTTTTCCCTTGCTGCCCTTACCCGGAACGACAACGGACAGCCCGTTTTCCCGGCACAGCTTATCGCTCATGTTCCGTATGCCATAGTAGCTGCGTTTATTGGAATTGTATTTGTGGTAGTCAACAAAATTGACCGCACAAAAAATGATATGGTTATGGATATGCCCTTTGTCTATGTGGGTAGTTAAGACGTATTCATGCTGTCCCTTTGTTACCGCGTCGGCAAGCTGTTTCCCGATTTCGTGGGCTTTCTCATAATCCACTTCCCCCGGCTCAAAGGACTGTATCAAATGGTGGGCGAGATTGTTCCCTTTCTCTATGGCTTGTGCAAGCGTAAATCCAAACTCAATATCTGCCGTTTCATAGCTGCACCCAAAGGAGGACACAAGCGTTTTCCCGTCTGTTTTATCCGGGTTTTGGATATAGTCAAGGGCTTTGCTCAACGTGCTTTTAATAGGCTTAATCTTTGTAACCGCCATATCTCCGCAAGCACCCCCTTTATTTCCTCTATGTCCTCTTGGTAGACGCTGCCTGTCGCGTTGACACGCTTTGCAATCTGATTGATATTGACCCCGATTTTCTGTATCTCCGCTGTCATGGCTTTTATGTCGCTATGGTCTGTCTGAATGATATACCCGTCAATGGCAATCTTGCGAAGATACGCCGCCATGTTCCGGGTGGGGACGAGCTTCATTTTCTGCTCAATCAATGCCCGTTCTTCCTCTGTTACATAGAATTTGATTTGTACTTTTCTTTTGCGTCCATTCATGCAATCACTCCTTTCCGTTCCGAGGGTTTGGGACACTTCCCAACAAGCAATTTTCAACCGACGCACCGCAGGACGGGAGGGAGAAAATACGGAAAAGGGTACTCTTTTCCTATGCTTGCTACGAAAGTTTTTTCCTCACTGGTTACTACAACGCAATGCTCTATATGCCAAAAAAGAGCAAAAGAAAAACGCTGCAATCTGTAAAGATTACAACGCTTCCTAAATCATATTCAATTTGCCGGACACATTTATTTGTCCTCTTTTTCGACTTCTGAAATTTCTTTTGCAGTTGCCGTTACAATCCGTATGCCATTATCGCTCATATCATCAAGGAGAGCGTCGAGCTGCCGCCGCTTTGTATCTTTTTGGGTGGGCGTATCTAAAAGAAACTGGTCTACGGATATATTGTAACGAAGCATAAGCTCAAAAAAGATTTGCAGACTGGGGTGCTGTCCTTTGTTTTCGATATTTGCAAGATAGCGAGGAGAAATATACATTTCATCACTTACCTGTTTGCGGCTTTCTTTGCGCCCCGTCCGCGCAGCTTTTATAGCTTCTCCAAATGCCTTGAAGTCATATTTTTCTACCGGTCTTTTTGCCATATTTATTCACCCAGTTACATTTTACTGTTCCCCTTTCTCTTTGGATATGTCTATACAGTTCCACTAAATAGCCATAATAATTCATATTTATATACTTGCTATTGTTCGTGTGTCCGACTATAATTATTATGATAAGATTTTCAGAAAGGACGGGTGTTGTTATGGAATATATGTCTTGCCCCGAAGCAGCAAAGAAGTGGGGAATTTCTGAAAGGCGGGTACAGATACTTTGCAGGGAGAAACGCATACAGGGTGTTTCAAAACTTGGGTATATGTGGTTGATACCAAAAGACGCGGAAAAACCGATTGACGGTAGAACCAAACAAGGAAAGGAGCTATACCATGAATAAAGTTTTGATTATAGATGATGATAAGGAACTTTGTGCGCTGATTAAACGCAGCGTGCTATCAGAAGATATAGAAGCTGATTTTTGTAATACGGGAAAAGAGGGATTACAAAAATTAAAAGAGAGAGAATATCAACTTGTGATACTGGACGTTATGATGCCTGGTATGGACGGATTTGAAACATTGGAAGAAATTAGAAAAGAAAGCAGCCTGCCGATTTTGATGTTTACATCAAAAAATGACAGTGCTTCTAAAGTACGCGGTTTAAGGGCAGGAGCTGATGATTATTTGACAAAACCTTTTGACATGGACGAACTGATAGCCCGTATCGTTTCCCTTATACGCCGTTATACCCGTTTCAATCAACAGGACGGAATATCACAGCAACTTGAATTTGACGGGTTGAAAATTGATATTGAAAATCGTTCTGTTACTACGGAAAATGGAACTTTTGAATTGCCTCCAAAAGAATTTGACTTACTCTTATACTGCGCGAAAAATCAAGGGAAAATTCTGACAAAGCAACAGATTTATGAAGAAGTGTGGAGAGAGGAATATTTCTATGATGACAGCAACATTATGGCGATTATCAGCCGACTTCGCAAGAAATTAGAGGTAAATCCCGGAAGTCCAAAATATATTCAAACGATTAAAGGTATCGGTTATCGTTTTAACAAGGAGGTTTGATTTTCTATGGAAGCAGTCATTTTTCTATCCATAATAATTGCACTTTTCTCTATTCTTGTTTCCTGCTTTGCTATTCGACGTGTTAAAAAACAGATAGCCGAGATAACAGACGCATTGATTGATGTAAAAAACGGAAATGGAAACAGACGTATTTTATCTGCAACAAATGAACTGGTAGCCCCTCTTGCCTATGAAATAAATGAGATTGTTGTGTCTTATGAGAGCAGGCTTTCTACTGTCCGGCAGACAGAAGAAACAAACCGACAGCTTATGACAAGTCTTTCCCATGATGTTCGGACACCGCTTACAACGCTTATTGGGTATCTTGACGCTGCACATAAAGGAATTGTTACAGGAAAAGACAGGGACGACTATATCGAAACAGCCCGCCGCAAAGCTCACGATTTGAAAGAATATATTGATGTTCTTTTTGACTGGTTCAAATTAAATTCTAATGAGTTTGCTATGGATATAAATATTGTTGAAGCTGCGGAGCTGACACGAAATATCTTGATTGACTGGATACCCATATTTGAAGATAAGCAGATAGATTACAATATTGATATTCCCGAACAGCCTTTCCGGGTAAAACTTGATACGGACGGCTATATGCGGATATTGAACAATCTTATTCAGAATGTAATTTCTCACAGTCATGCGGATAAAATAGAAATAATCCTATCAAAGCAGGAAAAAAATATGCAAATCCGATTAGCAGATAATGGAATAGGGATTGAAAAAGAAGATTTGAAGCATATTTTTGAACGGCTCTATAAATGCGATAAGGGACGGTCTGAAAAAGGCAGCGGTCTTGGGCTTTCTATCGCACACCAACTTGTAGAAAAAATGAACGGCACAATAACAGCAAATAGCACACAGGGAACAGGAACGGAATTTACTTTGCTTTTTCCCTTAGCAAATTAAGGTTCTCCCGTTCTTTTGACGGGAGCCTTAATTATTTTTGGGACAATATTTCAAATTGCAAGGTTAATGCAAGGTTGCGGCAAGGTTAATGCAAGGTTGGTATGATAGAATAGTTTACAGAACAGGAGGTTTGAATATGGACAAAAATTATATCATTGAAACAAAAAATCTTACCAAACAGTACGGCTCACAAAAGAGTGTCGCTGACTTAAATATTCATGTGCAGAAAGGGAGAATTTACGGACTGCTTGGAAGAAACGGAGCCGGAAAAACGACCACTATGAAAATGCTACTTGGATTGACAAAGCCAACTTCCGGCGAAGTTAAAATATGGGGAAAGTCTTTGCAGGGGAATGAAAAGAAATTGTTGCCCCGTATCGGTAGTCTGATTGAGTCACCCGGTTTTTACCCTAATTTGACTGCTACGGAAAACTTACAAATTTTTGCTACCTTACGGGGCATACCCAACCGTCATTCAATTAAAAACACATTGGATTTGGTAGGATTGCCTTATAAAGACAAAAAACTGTTTTCCCAGTATTCTCTTGGTATGAAACAACGGCTTGCGATTGCACTTGCAGTTATGCACGACCCTGAACTTCTGATTTTAGATGAACCTATCAATGGGCTTGACCCGATTGGAATTGCAGAAGTACGTTCTTTTATTCGCGAGCTTTGCGATACAAAGGGAAAAACAATTTTAATTTCCAGTCATATCCTTTCGGAGATTTCTTTGCTAGCAGATGATATTGGAATTATCGACCATGGCGCACTATTGGAAGAAGAAAGTCTTGCGGAACTGGAACAAAAAAGCAGCAAACATATCCGATTTACTCTTTCTGATACCGCACAGGCAGCAAGAATTTTAGAGCGTACTTTCCATGAGAGTCATTTCTCTATACAGGACGACCACAATTTACGCTTGCATAATCTTGATTTGTCCGTAGGAAAAATCGTGACTGCTTTTGTAGAAAATGGATTGGAGGTATCAGAAGCCCATACTTGTGAAGAAAGTCTTGAAGATTACTTCAAGCGTGTGACAGGAGGCGAAGGAATTGCTTAAACTGATTAAGTGCGAATTTTGGAAATTAAAGCGAAAAAGACTGTTGTATGCACTGATGTCATTGTCGTTATTTTTTCCGTTGATTTTGGCATATATGGCAAAGGCGGGAACTGGTGCAGATACAACAGAACACTATCTTCAAACCCGATTTGATTATGTCTATACAATGATGTTGGGATATGGTTTAGTTTTTTTGCTTCCATGTCTAATTGGTATCATTGCCGCTATTTTGTTTTTTATAGAAAGAGATTGTGATACTTCCAAAAACCTTAGAACAATTCCAGTTACAAATACACAACTCATTATGGCAAAAATTTCTATGCTCTTTATTTTCAGCGTTGCATTTTGTCTGATAAGCACATTGTCTGTTGCGTTGTTTTGTAAATTGTTTCATGTAGGAATGGTTTACGGTATGACTTATAAGATATTTATGAGCCTTATTTTTGGAGTTCTTATCGTAGCAGCTTCTTTACCGATTGTATTTTTAATTATTTACTTTAACAAAAGTTTTTTACTTTCTATCCTGCTTGCTTTTTTTTATTCCATTTTTAACTGGGGCATACTGGGAACGATTGGGACATCTATAAGTGCTGCCAAAATTGCTTTCTTAAATTCTTTTCCGGTTATATGTGTTATGAACTGGACAAGCGGCTTAATGATGGATAATTTGCAAAAAGATAATCTTTTGCCGGAAGCCTATGCGATTGTACCAACTACTTTCCATACAATTTTTATTATGGCAATTACAGTTGTACTTTCTTTGTGGCTGATAATTCGCTTTTATAAAAAATGGACGAGGTAAAAGATATGAGAAATATAATAAAAACTGAATTTTTAAAATTAAAACGATATTCTGTAATAAAAGCCGGAATTATTATGACAACACTTTCTCCGTTGCTGTCACTGTTTTATTCCACAGCCAACGGTGGACCGACATGGACGTTTGACTATTTTATGCAACAGGTTATGATTAGTAATTGTACCTTATTTTTTCCGATTATTATTGCACTGATTGCAGGTTATATCATAACAAGGGAATATACAGACGATACTATGAAGAATATATTAACAATTCCTATTCCATATAAACAGTTACTTTCTGGAAAATTACTTATTCTATTGCTGTTGACAATCAGCTTTAGTCTTATAGGTTGTGTGATAGCATTAGTAATCAATATTATTGTCGGATTTCCGGGAGTTCATTTTGGCAATCTACTCAATATGTTTATTCGTGTTACTGGGGCGAATATAGGAATTTATATTTCAGTCTTGCCGATTATTCTGATATTCTGTTGTTCGGCAAATAATTTTTTGGGTGGAGTTGCACTAGCTTTTGTGTATGGATATTTTGGAACTTTTGAAGGAACACTGTTAAATTATTATCCGATTAAAGCAAGCATGATTTTAGTAGACCCTACTTGTGGTGCGGAATATGGTTATACTTATCACATTTTCCCCGCTTTCATTACAATAGTTTTGACTTTCTTGATTTCTATGATTATTCTTGCAAATAAAAAGAAAGAACCCGGTACATTGACTGTTGGTAAGAAGAAAAAAGCAGTTAGAAAAAAAGGTTGGTAAATACCAAAAAGATTGAACCGAAAATATGTATCATCTATTTAATAATTATGGAGGTAAAGATATGATGTATAGGACAGAATTATTAGAAGAAATTACTATTGAAAATGCGACAGTGAAAATCAATGCCAAAATAGAGGAAATGGAAAAGGAAAGCTATCGCCTTGTCACAATGTCATTTTGGGGAACCGAAAGGGCTGTATTGGTTTTCAAAAAAGGATTAAAGGGCAGTTTGCTTTAATATGTAGCTATCTAAATAGAAAATTACTCATTCTAAATTAACATCGGAGGTATAACTTATGGAAAAGGAAACAACAGGAACTGTAATTTCAGTTACAAAACAATGGTGGTTAAAAGTAAATCGTAAACCTGTCCGTACCCATGCTATGGATGGTGCAGCTTTTCCACATATTATCAAGGTCAAATACACGATAGGCGTCAAAGATTACACCTGCCAAAAATGGATTGGCGCAGGAAACAAAATTCCTGACAAGGGAACAACGATTAAAGTTATCTATTGTGAAGATAAACCATCAAAAGCAAGAATTGAACTCTGATTCAAATAGCTTGATATGGTAGGTTTTATTCGGTGTGGAGTAACAAGTTTTGGTAATTTGGATTCCTCACTACTGAAAAAATAGTGTCTTTTATGCACACTTCCTAATTCTACGCTACGACAGCAAAAGAAAAAAAGCCGTCGTAGCGCAGACATATTTTCACGCGCATTTGAAGCGGTGGCTTTAATTTTTAGAGCCGCCGCTTCTTTTTGTCTACTGCTAACATAAATTAGCGGCATTTAGGAGGGCTGCCGCTATGGGGATTTCTTTGTTGCTATACAGCATACATAGGTTACATTCATTAAAAAAAGTATAGCTCCCCCACCGGACAAGTCCGACTATACAGATGAACTATCAAATCAATTAAATACTGCTGTTATTTCCTATGCGTCGGTCTGCGCCTTGCAGATGGGCGCATTTTGCATTTTACAGAAGATTTTTCAAAGAAATTTTCGCTTTCGTCCGGCGTTTAAAAAAGTCGTCTGTATTATCCCGCGAAAAGGGGAGGTACTACCGCCTTTCGGCAGAAAGGAGGTGATTACATGGAACCTAATCGCAGAGAATTTCAGAAGCAATGTGTCTTTCAAAGTTTCTGTAAACGGGTGCTACACAACGAAGCCTGTAACGCCCATGATGAAATCCGGCGACGCAGGAAACGGGAAGTTTCTTTTTGTGACCTTGCCTTGCATGAGGAACGGCAGCTTTACACTACGGATAAATATTTTCAAGCTGAAACAGCCGAGCCGACTTATCAAATGGCAGGAAAAGAAATAACCCCGAAGTTATTGCTTGAAGCAATACGCACCCTGCCGGAAGAAAAGAGAACTGCTATACTTCTGTACTATTTCGAGGGCATGACTGACGTGGAAATCGGAAAAATGTTCAATACGTCGCGCAGCACGATACAGTACAGACGGACAAGCTCTTTTGAACTGTTAAAGAAATATTTGGAGGAACACGCTGATGAATGGAACGAATGGTAATCAAAACGACTACCCGGAAAATGCCCTTGTTCCCTATCCCGTTATTTTGGCGGCGAGCAAAGGCGACCCGGACGCTATGAAAATGGTCTTGCAGCATTTCAGCGGCTACATAGCAAGTCTTTCCATGCGGAAGCTCTACGACGAGCGCGGCAATGTCTATTATGGCGTTGACGAGGATATTCGGGAACGGCTGCAAGCAAGACTGATGAGGGCTATCCTCACTTTTCGGGCTGAATAACCTACGCGATATTGGAACGCTTCTTTCCCCTTTTCCGTTCCATACCGCAAGACAGCCCCCTGCTCTTTGATAAAGAAAGCGGCGCAATAGAACGGCGACGCAGCATAAGGCAAATCGGATACGTTCCTTTTGTGCCGAGCCATGCGGCGGGTACGCCATGACCTTTCTCTTAACAGAAAAGCGAGCGAGAAATACCACACCGTAAAGCAGGGATAGCAGCCTGCGGGCGATAACGCACAGAATACATAATGATACTTCCTTACAGCCATAGTCCGAGCGTTAGAAGCGTCGCAGGCAATGGGTAGGGCTTCGGCAGACCGCCGGAGGGGTGCAAGTCCCATGAGGTTACGCTAATAGCCGTCCGATTAAAGCCTATGTTACAGATTGATTTTTGACCCATTAAGAAAGGGGGACGACAAATTGAACAATAACGACGTGCCGATTTGGGAAAAGTACACTCTTACCATAGAAGAAGCAGCAAAATATTTCCGTATCGGAGAAAGCAAGCTGCGGAAACTGGCAGAAGAAAATCCCGTCCCGGACTGGGTAATGATGAACGGAAACCGTATTCAGATTAAGCGTAAGCAGTTTGAAAAAATGATTGATACGGTGGACGCAATCTAATAGTGAAATCGAGCCTTGAATGTGGTACAATGTAGTCAAGCATATCAAGGCTCTTTCCATTATGGAAAGGAGCATAACGATGTCGGAAAAAAGACGGGATAATAAAAATCGTATTCTCCGCACCGGAGAGAGCCAGAGAAAAGACGGGAGATATGCCTACAAATATATAGATACCTTTGGGAAACCGCAGTTTGTTTATTCTTGGAAGTTAGTGCCTACGGACAAAACCCCGGCAGGAAAGCGCGACGATATAGCGTTGAGGGAAAAAGAGAAAGAAATCCAAAAAGACCTTGACGACGGTATCGACCATATCGGAAAGAAAATGACGGTCTGCCAACTCTACGCAAAGCAGATACGCCACCGGGCAAATGTGCGGCATGGTACAAAGCAGGGGCGAAAACAGCTCATGCGGATTTTGCAGGAGGATAAACTTGGAGCCTGCCGGATTGAAAATGTGAAGCTCTCCGACGCAAAGGAATGGGCGTTACGCATGAAAGAAAAAGGTTACGGCTTCAAGACTATCAACAACCACAAGCGTTCCTTAAAGGCTGCCTTTTACACAGCCATACAGGACGATTGTATTCGTAAAAATCCATTTGACTTCCAGTTGAACACAGTCCTTGAAGATGATACGGAACCAAAGGAACCTCTATCCCCTACGCAGGAAGCGGCTTTTCTGTCCTTTGTACAGCATGATAAAGTCTATCAGAAATACTACGACGAGATTATCATACTGTTAGGGACAGGGCTTCGCATTTCGGAACTCTGCGGACTGACGGAAGCTGACATTGACTTAGACAAACAGCTTATCAATGTAGACCACCAACTTTTGAAGATTGCAGATGTGGGCTACTATGTGGAAACGCCTAAGACGAAAAGCGGCAACCGGGTTATTCCTATGAGTGAAAAAGTGTTGGAAGCATTTCAACGGGTGCTAAATAAACGGAAATATGTACAGCCTGTTATTTTAGAGGGCTACACAAAGTTTCTGTTCCTTAACCGGAACGGCTTGCCAAAAGTGGCAGTCAACTATGAAAGTATGTTCCGGGGGCTTGTAAGGAAATACAACAAAACGCAAAAGGTCGCATTGCCAAAGGTAATGACACCGCACACCTTACGCCACACATTCTGCACCACGTTAGCAAATGCGGGAATGAACCCTAAAGCATTGCAATACATCATGGGACATTCCAACATCAATATGACGCTGAACTATTACGCACACACAACTTCCGAAACGTCAATAACCGAAATGAAGCGGCTGATTGCATAGTAGTAAATGGAGAATTTACTACTCCACATACTACTTTTGAACACAAAAACATACGGGGATATAAGAAGATTTGAGAGTATCTTCCACAATGAAAAATGCCGGAAAAGCCTGTAACAATAGGCTATACCGGCATATAAGAACTTTTGAAAAGATAGTCAAAAATTACTTTGTGATTTAAATAGACATTTTATAACTTCATCCCCCCAGGAATTCCCAAATCCTCTCCCACCATCACGTAACGTACAATCCAATAATTTAAAATTATTCATCCAAACCTCCCCCTAACTTTACCAGATATAATTCTTCATATGAATCGGTACCGTTAAAAACATCTGGTGTGCGCAGGCCATTCGATATTCCAACAAACTCAATGTTCAACATTTCTGCTGTTCTCCTATCCGCCTCTGTATCCCCTATCAAAATTGCTTTATTGTACTCTAATTTAGATAATATTTGAAATTTCGAATCTACTTCTGATGACTTTGTACAAATTATTTTATCAAAGTTATACTTAATTCCAAATTTCTCCAACTGCCTATCCAAAGAAGATTCCTCAAACCTATTCGTTACCAACCATAACTTTTTTGTATCTTTTTTCAATCTGGATAGTGTTACTTCAATATTTGGTTTGAGGTAATCTAACATTAAATATTCGGCTTTTTCTATTCTTTGTTTCCAAATTTTTAAAAATGTTTCCTTATCACCTCTAAGGTCGGAATACTCTAATATCTTATCAAGACTAACCCTTTTCCTTTTCATTTCCCAATAGATATTAATATCTAAAGGAATTCCTTCCAATATATTCACAGTATCTGTATAACATTTATAATGCTTGTATTTTCCTTCTAATATCGTACCGTCTAAATCTAAAAAAATATAGTCATACATAATCTACACCCTGTTAATTAATTGCTTAATTTGAATTTCAGTCGTTAATATCGGTTCTCTATCCATCCCTCTAAGCCACAAAAGGCCATCAGGCAATGGATTCTTCTTTTTTTCTAAACAAGGGAATTTTTTATATAACGCTATATCTTTGTAAATTTTAGGCATATTCAACCCTGCCTCTGTAAAAAAATAAATAGTTGTAAAAAAACGGGAAATATTTATTTCTGTAGGATTGGGAAAACCAGATTTGTCATATGTCATATCAACTCCATATATACCATGGGGCCTTGAATCAATTGACAATATGGCATCTTCAGCTACTCTGTCTACAATTATATTCGAATACGTTTCACCCACCTTCGTTATACCCGTAACTCCAGATAAGGTTCTGTTTCCGAAATTCCAAAGCCTGCGTTTTCTTGTCTGGGCCACTACCAATTCCCCCTCAAACCAAATAGAACTCCAAGTAACCGTATCTGATGTTAGTAACTCCGCAGCCATAAAGTTACCCCAGCCCTGAAATCTATCAATCCATTTTTTTGCGAATTCATAGTCATTCGTAGGCAGAGCTCCTTTTCCTCCACCTCCAACAGTTGCCCGCAGCCATATGGAACCATCATTATTCCCCAAACTGTCAAATGCCTTTTTTAAATCTTTTTCTGTATGAACCAACATAGACTTCGGCAAACGTAATCCCGACTTTACCCATATTTCATAAGATTTAGATTTATTGACACAATTTTCTATCGTTTCATGAGATGGCATATAAACTTTTATTCCCATATTTGAAATATCATCTCTAATTTTAGATATCTCCCATATCTCAATATCATTTTGGAAATGGATAAAATCCGGCCGCTCCTTTTCAAAGACATGAAACAGTTTCTCTTTATAGCCCTCTTCTCCAGCATAAGGAATCTGATATTTTCGTTTTGCGGCTGACAACATCAAATCATACGGCTCACTGCCGACCCCAACCACTTCCTCCGGCTCCTGGCATATTGATTTAATAACATTTTCTGAAGGAGCGCCTCCCGCTCCGCCTATAATAATTTTAGACACCTTCATTTCCTCCCACAGCAAATAGCAGACTACAATTCACACAAAATGTCCGCCAGAGATAAAATCGGACAACTAACCCTGGCTTTCAGAACCTTCTCAATTGAATCAAAATAAGAAACCGGAGTAACAACGATAGCATCAACGCCAGACACAATCTCTCCTATTCCTTTCATCTCAATATCTCTCGTAATACAGGATGCATTTTTATCGATTCCATATACAACTTTTATATCCGTATCCCTCAACTCATTCAACAAAATTTCGCCCAAAGCGCCCATACCATAAATTGCAATAGAATTAAAATTATACTTTTCAAAGTACTGTACGATAGAATTTCCTTGCTGTTTAGCCGCAAACCAATGCTGCATTAATTGAAAAAATTCCTGTTCCTTATAAAACAGTTCTCTATAAGTCCTTGCCTTTTTTTTAATAAATTCGCCTAAAATCAACAAGCTTGTAATTCCAGTTAAAATAATTGCCTGTTCTTTTTTTTTCATGATTATAATCCTCTTCAAAAGCCTTTTAAAGCGTATTACCACTATATATGCCTAACATTAGTATCGGTTTATTACCTGTATGACATATTCCACTTCTTCATCTGACATCCCGTCATATAAAGGTAACGAAAGGACCTGTCTAGCATACTGTTCTGTAATTGGAAGTTGTCCTTCTTTTATTCCTAAATAAGAATAAGCTTCCGATAAATGAGGGGGTATCGGGTAATGTACCAAAGTCTGTATTCCATTCCTTTTTAAAAAATCAATCAAACATTCGCGCTGGCATGTCCGTATAACATATTGATGCCAGACGGGCTCCGCTTCTTTCTGGATAAGAGGTAATTTAATTCTATCATTTTTAATTTTTTCTGAATATCTTTTGCATATATCCCTTCTCCTTTTAATGAGCGTTTCCAGATATGACAGCTTTATCCTCAATAGTCCAGCCTGAATTTCATCCAATCTGGAATTTATTCCAACCACCTCATTATAATATTTAATCTTGCTTCCGTAATTCCTGTAACACTTCGCTGCCTCTGAAATTTCGCATAAATCAGTAGCCAATGCGCCGCCATCCCCAAATCCTCCCAGATTTTTAGTTGGATAAAAGGAAAAGCAGCTAATATGCCCAAATGAACCTGTCTTTTTTCCCATATAATCTGCCCCATGAGATTGGGCACAATCTTCCACTACCTTCAATCCATAATTTTGCGCTAATTCCATCAGCGAATCCATTTTTGCTGGCTGCCCATATAAATGGACGGCTAAAATAGCTTTTGTATTTTTTGTTATATGGCTTTCTATCTGATCAACATCTATATTATAATATTCATCCGGTTCTACAAAAATAGGTATGCCCCCATTTCTTGTAATGCCCATCACGCTGGCAATAAATGTATTTCCCGGAACCAAAACTTCATCCCCCGGCCCAATTCCTAATAAATAAAAAGCCATTGTCAGCGCATCCAGCCCATTTCCAACGCCAACACAGTATTTGACGCCTAAAAACTGTGCAAACTCCATTTCGAATCTTTCAAGTTCCTCACCCAAAATATATCTTCCTGACCGCAGTATCTCTATCGCCTTTTCCTCAAGTTCTTTTTGGTGCTGGAAAAACCCATAATCCAAGCGGTTACAATCTATCTCCATTTTTTTTATCCTCGCTCATTTCATAGGTATAAGATAAAAACTCTTCATAACTACGTATGTAATCCTCTTCCCTATAATAATCTGATGCCAATACCATCAAAACCGCATCTTTAGAAAAATCATACATTTCCCGCCACATATTATTAGCAACATATAGGCCTTCATATGGCTTTTCTAGATTAACCACCTTTTTCTCGGAACCATTATCCAACAACACCTTACAGCTTCCGTGAATGCATATCATAATTTGCTCAAGGAACTTGTGAGCATGAAACCCACGGCTGACGCCATCCAAGGTATCGTACATATAATATACTCTTTTAATCACAAAAGGAATATCCTTGAATTCCTCTAAAGATACCAATTGTCCTCTTTCATCTCCATGCTGTTGGAATGAATATTTTATTACCCGCATAAACTTAACCTCCAATCTCCTCATAATTGTTATAGAATTCATGGTAAGTTAAGCGTCTAATATACCCATTTATAAATTCTTCGCTGTCAACATCTTCCATGTATACATCAAACTTTGTATTTCGCTTCAATAGAATATTCAATAGCTCTTGTCTAAACTCCTGCTCCGATATTAGCAAACTTTTAAGCTTCTGTTCTTGCTTTTCCCGATATCCAGGCTCTCGCATCAGCCTATCAAGTTCTTTCATCAAGTTTTCTTTTTCCTTAAATTCAAACTGTACCTCACAGTTTTTTCTCAGAAGCAGTTCTTCCATCGACTGTCCATATACTTTCAATCCTATGGGGATTTTTCCCTCTGCAATTGCCTGTTGAAACATTAGTCCACCGTTTATAGGGTATGTCATTAAATACAAACAGCAACGCTTCATTATTTCCGGTAAGTCTAATCGTTCTTCGATACAGTAAACTCTCTTTGGAAATAAATAACTTAATTCCAATAGTTTACTATTAACTTCTGCATTGGACACGTCCCCAGCATACAAAAAATAGACTTCAGAATATTCCTTCAATATATCCTTTACAATTTCATAGTATAAATTATCGTTACTAATAGTTTTGTATAATGCACCGCCCGAAAAAATAAACCTTGTTGAATCCGGAAATGGTAGTCCTTGATATTTTTCCTTCCGAATAACAGGATAGTAAGGAAGCATCAATATCTTTTCTTTCTCAATTTTTCTTTTTTGAATTGAAATATTGTAACCGTAGACTCTAAACTCAATGCAATAGTCAAATGCAAACCGCCCAAGCCAAAACGCATGATCTGTCAAATTTATTTGGAACCTTACTCTTTTTTTGTGATACAAGGAAAAGACAGTAAGCCCAATGACATCATATGGAGTTGTATACAGAAACATATATTTAGCGGAAATTGCCTCAATTATGTCACGTAATTGTATAATACCGTCTTCTATTTCTGATGATATATACATAATAGATGAACCATTATGGGAAGCTTGTATTTCTTCTCTCAATACATCCATCCCCTCTTTTTTATCCTCAAACGTCACATAAAAAACAATAAATCCCAGACTTATCAGAGCCCTTAAATAAATCAAAGCCAATCCTCTGTATGAAAGCGCAAACGCATCATAAAATATAATATATCTGTCATTAATTCCCTCTGTGATTTTTAGATTTAAACCATATGCGGACTGCAACAATTCATTTTCCAATTCTTCGTCTAAATACTGATAATTTGTAATGTATTCAACTTTTCCTAATCGCTCTATATGTTTTAGAGCTTCTATATATTTTTCTGTTTCGACTAATAAATTTACTGTTTTACGCCCGTTTTCAATTTCCTGTTTGTATATATAATATTTCTTAAATAAGTAGTCGAGTTTAGTAATCAACGAACCCGCCAATGAATCATCTGTTCTTTCTTCAAAATGTAAATAGTTTTCATCAATCTTCTCCGTCCTCTCCATGTCCAAAATCCTACTCGCTACGTAGGATACAGAAGGGACCAGCCACCAATATGGCACATAATCATATTGTTCCTCAAGACCATATTGAGCCAGTTGTTCTTTCACCGGCAAATAATATTTTGTTCCAATTATAAAAAAGTATTTTTTCCATTCCTGATGTAATAGTTCTGACGGATGAAATATTCTAATTCCCAAAATTTCCATTCCACTTATTGCTTTGTTATTATCTAAAATAAAACTTATATCTAGCCTTTTTTTTAGATACGGGAGTATCTGATTAGCTATTTTCCCCGCGCCCCAAAAGACAATTATCCTACTTTTACTGTCCACTATCTTTTTATCCAAAAACTCAAAAATATTTTCAAGATACACATATTTAACTTCGGAATCAAAACGGGCACTATTCTGTTTTTCTACATTTAATAGTTCTTTTCTCTTTCCAATAATAATCCCTTTACATTTATTACTTTGAAATTCAGCAAAAGAGTAAACAGGTTTTCCATTATATTCTGCTAAATTAGGGGAGTCTGTAATATAGCCCCTTATATATACGTCATAATACAGAAGATTAAATGTCTCCCATATACTTGCATCTCCGAAAATCCATATATCATCTTTCTCTGACCATGGATAACTTTGTATTGATTTATACATATCTCCTTGTGTCCTCAAAAAAAAATCTCTCAACAAATTTATCTGTTTGATAGAACCACTCAATATTCTTTTCAATTTCCTCTGTCGACCAATCCCACCACTTAATTTTTAAAAGCTTAACTCGTATCCCCTCTTCAAATCTAAAACGGATTAACCTTGCTGGATTCCCACCCACAATCGAATAAGGAAGTACATCCTTAGTGACAATAGCACCGGCAGCCAGGACAGCTCCATCCCCCACGTTAACTCCCGGCAGGATAATCACATTTGCGCCTATCCAGACATCATTTCCTATGAGGACCGGCCGGTTCTTTCTCAACTTGCTGTTTTCGAATAACGCGTTTTCTTCATACTTCCCATATTTCTCTATATACTTTTCCCTATCTATTGATTGTTCATAAGAATAAAACATCCTATAATCCAGCATGGGATGTGTTGTTACACAATCAAGCGGATGGTTATTCCAAATCCTTGCAGTAGAATTAATAGAACAATATCTTCCAATTTCAGAAGCTAATGGATACGATTCCAATAACCCCTCATATCCATACGTATATCTTCCAACTTTGCATCCCCGATAAATGATGTCCGTTTTAATATATCCTTCATTATCAAATAAATAAAAATAATCGTTATCCTGATAACCTTTTACCTTTCGCAAATAAGACTCAATCTCCGTATAAACTTTTACAATACTGACAATTACATAGTCTGTTTCTTTATTCAATTCCTGTGGAGATTTTACTCTTTTTCCATACCGTTCTATAATTTCTTCATAATTGGTATCAACAAAATATGTAATATCTAACCCTAAGCGTTCCAATTTCTCCTTAACAACTCTGCCGCCTTCCCCACTCCCCCAAACCACAATGTTTTTTTTACCTATATCTGCTATTATGTCAGGAATTTTTCTATCGCAGATACTTTCAAAATCGCGGATAATATCAAGCATTATGAATCCTCCCAGCAATTTTATGGATAATGATATGTTTAATCCTGCAATTCTCCACACTGCACATTATCTGTACGATTACACATTCATACTTTCAACAAATCCTTTTGAGTATGGAAAACGGCAACATAGATACAATCAAAAGATGCTTCATGCTTTTTACAATATAGGCAAATGCCCTCTGGTTTGTATAACTAAGTTGGGACGCTCTTCCTCCCTTATGGTATAGCTCTGCACCATTGACCTGTACCTCTCTTAAACCTGCCTTTGAAGCCAAAACATCTATAATATTCTCTTCACAGTACAAAAATGTATATGGATAAAAGCCGTTATAGTATCTGAAAAAATCAGGTGTAAACATGATTGCACATCCATGTATGACCACATGTGATTCTACTTTTTCTATTTTTTGTACAAATAGTTCTGATAGCCAATTCCATTCATGGGCATTTGCTAAAAATATCAAGTAGTGCAGAATGAATCCGGACACTCCCTTATAATTTCGAACCTTGTTTTCTCCTTTTAACCAATACGATGTGATTCTCGGACCAATCACCCCCACACCAGGACAATATGACTGAAATAGTTGGGAAAAAAAATCTTCTTGATAAAATATAGTGTCATTATTTACAACAAGAACAAATTTTGCTCCCATTTGTTTTCTTGCATAGCAGATTCCTATATTATTTCCCTTTGCATAACCTAAATTTTTACTGTTTTTCAGTATAACTACAGACGGTTCCTTATTAAATCGATTCATAAGCCTGACATAAGACTCATTATCTGAACCATTTTCAACAATTACAATTCCTTTTAAACTGTAACTATTATTCAGAATAGACTCCACACATTCTATGGTATCTAAATAGTTCCGATAATTTAATATTACAGCAGCAACGTTGCACTCCATTATATTTCTCCCTCGTATTACTGATGTATCTTCGAATAATACATTATAACCTCAGATATGGGGATAATTGGAATTTCAATTCCAACATGTCGCAAACTTTTTTTTATATTATCTATCTGAGAAATAACTGTCACAATAATAACATCAATATTACCATGTATTATGGCCCCCTCAATTCCAACCACATCTATTCCAGCTCTCGTTGGTTCTCCAGATTTATCAAAATTTTTATCTATAAAATATTCAATATGTACATCTGTATCCTTTAACTCTTCATACAGGCAATCTGCTAAAGGCGTCATACCATAAACAGCTATTCTTTCGTAACCATTATGTTCAAAATATCCTGCCATCTTTGAAGCATGGTATTTTAACATAAGCCACTGAAGCAACACATTATAGAGCCCTTGAAACTTTTTTCTAGAATTCATTTCATACCTGATAATTTGCTTTAATATATAAATATACATTCCACCAATTCCAAAAGCACCCAATAGCGTTATCGATAATCTTAGTTTTCTCATTTTTATTTTCATTTCTCTTCTATATCCTAGCTATAATCTGTCCCTGATATCTATGATCTTCTAAAAACCCAGAAACCCGTCCGCCAAGCACCTCATTGACATATTTATCTGCTATGATAACCCGTTCCTTCACATTCCGCAGAAACCACTCATATTCAAGATCAATATGCCCTGTATCAACCGCCTGATAGCCTGCTTTCGCAAGGTCATATGCAAGAACCGTAGCAGAAGGGCCAAGCGATATCAAGAACATTTTGTCTTTCGTAACTGTTTTTGCAGCCGCCAGGATTTCATCATAACAACCAAAGGCATTTTCAGCCGGTCCTATTATCCTCTGTATACTTGCAGAGTTATCTAATAAATCGTTCCCAATCCCCATTCCTGTTCCGCTGCCCTCAATAATTACCACATTTTTCTTACTCCATATCTGCTTTATTTTTTCGAAGCGTTTCAAAGCATCCTCTTTATCCTTATATATAAAATACGGCCTGGTTAGATAGGCATCACAATACGTTTTATCATAGTCCATAACACTGTCCAGATACTGCCTTACCTCAGAATTCATATATAACCGGATATCATATGCAGCCTCATCTGTATATCGCTCCAGGCTTCCAAATTGATCCGGTATTCCAATCAATATTTGTTCCGAATTACTGTCAAATACCTCTTTTAACCGTTCTGATAATTTTCTGTTATATTTTTGGAATAATGGTCTCTCTTTACCTCTCATTATTTCAAATTCACCATCTCCAAACCTACATAACGAGCATCCTTCATTCATGATTTTATGTATCACTTGGTCTGTATCCAAAATAATCGGAAAACGGATGCTTTGGTTACGGATAAAATCCATGGCCTCATACATAAAATTATCCTTCCACAACCTTATTTGATTCTCCAGACGCTTAATCTGATACTTCGATTCTAAACAAGCCGCATCCCTTCCCCATCGTTCAATATCAATAACCTCCCCCCCTTCTTTTCTCTCCATCTCTGAAGGAAAGAAAAATGGGATTACCGCATAATCTGGTACACCCAGAAGTTTTAACTGCTCCTTTATTTGTTGAATATGATTTAGAAGCGAAATTATAACATAATCAAAGGATTTATTTTTAATCTCGATTGGTTCCATAACAGGCACACCGTCTAAAGGGCCTTTTTCATGACAATCCTTTTTGTTATCCAGATAACCCAGCAGCTCCACATTTTCCTTTAAATCAAATCTGACCATCTGTGATTCTTCCATTGTGCCAAATATAAATACCTTGTATTTCAATTTATGCCTCCATATCCACGCATGGTTTATACCCTCTCACAATCCCCCTGACGAATACTCTTGGAGTAGGATCCTCCATATTATCTCCATGTATATTAACCATATAACCCTTTGTACATGATATATAATAGCCATATTGCTTCATTACCATCTCAATTTTTTCCCTGTCATCCGGTTTATGATAAGAGCAGACTTCCAAACGATACTGTTTATCTGCCATGCTTTCCCTAGCGCCGTTTAGAGCCATGATTTCGGCCCCTTCAATATCCATTTTCACAAAGTCAATCCGTTCTGTCTTCATTAATTCATCAATTGTTATATGCTGATTGTCTACTGTATCTGACAGAAACCTGTTAATATAAACCACCTTGTTATCAAAGGGCAAAAATGTATATTTTAAGGCCTCCATCCAGTCTTTATCCGGCTCAACCAAAATCACCTTTTCCGCTTTTTCAATTACAGACAGCGCGAAGTTGCCTTCCGCCACCCCAGCATCCAATACCACACTCCCCCGCTCCACCTGGAAACCATCATCAAAATAACAATGAGGAGAACATCTGTCCTGTTCTACAAATAGCTGATTGCAATACATTCTAACCTGGTATTCCTGCTTAAATTTACGGCTCATATACATCCGCTTCCCCTGAAATAAAATATAATACAGGCCATTTGTATCATCATAAAACACATCAAAATCATCTTCTGTATATCGGTCTACAAACTCATAATTAAAAACATCCAGAGGGTTTGTTTTCAGATAGCAAAGAATATTGCGCATTTCATCATCCAGTCGGCTTTTATGTTGTTCATAAAATTGGAGCAGTCTTATTTTGTGAAACAGAAATGCATTCTCTATTTTTCCGACCGGAACACCTAATTCATAAACCGCCTGACTGTAAACCTGACGCCAGCCTCCCATGCAAAGAATCAGCATATCAAACGAGACATTCCCATATGACAATATCTCAGGTTTTTCTATATCCCATCTTCCAAATCTTTTGCCCTGGTTCCCGTTATTATTATCTACAAAAAATAATATTTCATAGGTGTCCAAATCAAGGCGTCTAATAAACTGTCCTGCTATATTACCGGTTCCCCATATTACAACTTTAATTGTTTTTTTACTGCATATCCCCGTCATGATATCCCTTCCATCACGCTGATCCAATTTCGGAATCCCTGTTCATCCATCTGTTTTTCTACAGCTTTCTGGTTACCCGGATTCAGTGCAAGAATGATTCCGCATGTCTGTTTTTGCTCCATTATCTCTGACAGTTCATACACTGGCATTCCCTCCATAAGCGGCTTCCTTCTGTGCCCGTCAGAAACTACATACCCCACAGGCCTGATGCCTAATCCGCAGAGCAGTTTACCGCATTTATGCCCATATGTCCCAGCTCCGTAAATATAGACCTGGGGATATCTTCTGCAAAATAATAAAATGCGTTCTTTTCTTTTTTGGTAATCCGTAATATCATCTGGTCTAAGAACAGTTGTTTCTTTTCTTATTTCGTTTAAAGCAGAAACCAATAACATTTGGAGACAATTCCCCCTAAGGGAAGCATATCCTTCATTCATCACAACCGCCGTATAATAACCTTCTGACTGTGCAACATAACCCAGGATACGTTCCACCGCATGGCTGAATGTTCCATCTGCGGCCATTGGTTCCGCCGGAAAGTCTGTATATTCAAATCTGTATGCAAATAACTTCATCATAGCTTTTGTCCTGCACCAAAAGGTGGTAGACAAAGTAAATGGATTCCGGTCTTCTCCTATATTGACATTTAATTTTAGTAAATCAGCCAATCCCTTTGCAGGTTCAAAGCATGTCCCCCATGAGTCCCCCAGACAGCCTAATAGAGAAGCATAATATGGCTCAGGCGGTACTAAAAGCCCCAGTCTTGGATTTTCTCTAAAACACTGGAAAATATGATAAAGATACATGTCACTCTTAACAATGTTTTCCCATACATTGTACTGGAACGCACCTGACGCGGATTTCACGCTTAATGAATGCCCGCTCTTTTTATCATGTACAAATCCCAGATACTCATAATCCAATAAAATATCATGGCATGCAACCAAAAGAGAACTGACATCCCTTCCACGGTTTTCCTTAAACCTTACAAAGCAGCGCTGCCTGCCCCATTGCTTAACAATACCTTGAATCTTGTCCCATGTGGCCCGGCTGCCCGTTGTGATATACAAATCTACCCATTCAGGGACCTGCCTTAAATACCAGACGCATTCATCCACCATATCCTCATAATGCAGATGCGCAATAAGAGCTGTTTTATGCGATGCGGCTTCCTCCTCATCACCATTAAAATACTTCCACGGAAAAATATACTCCAGATGCAATGCATCCTTTAATTCCTGTATATTGCAAATGCGCAGCAGATGGGCCCAAATCAAATCCACATCAAACCGGGTATATTCTTTTATGTATTCCAAAGTCCTTCTGGGTATCTCACCGGAAGACAAATTCAAGTCCACACCAAGAAATATGTTTTTATCGAGAAATACTGGTACCGGGTTGATTCCCTCCTCCGGTTCCCCTAATACCCCTCCCCTTCGTTTTTCTCTGTACAGTTTATCCGTTAATCCCTCAATCCCCAGCGACCCATCTAATATGCCTGCCCAGTCCTGATCAGATATTATATCCGCGTGATTAATCATAATAAAATGGGAAGGCACTACCTCAATAAAATCCACTGTACAGTCCTTTAGTTCCTCTAAAAAATCCTCTTCGGAATACAAAGGCCCAAAACAATTATCGTCTAATAACCATACTTCATCGTATCTTTTGTAAGCCACATCTCTAATGCCGGAATTCTTTGTATACAGCTTCTTCGTGTATAGCTTATCCGTATACGATAGCAATCCAGGAATATTACTTTCCTCAATAGCCGTACAAACTACAGCCACATCCTGTGCATATTCTTTTAAGAACCTTAGCAGACACCATATATAATCATCTATGATACCATCTTTATCATTTATACGGAGTACTCCAAGAATTGTTTTGTCCTGAACCATCTTTCTCCTTTATATGTTACAGGTTCAACCGAATATTTCATAAAACCGTGTTGAACGCCCTTCAAACCCATTATCAAAAACCAATCCATTGATTGCATCATCCATAACCCAGATATACTTCTTATCCAAAAGCCCCAAAGCCCAATCTGTATAGGCCAGGCTGATTCCCTCTTCTGAATCGCTTCCTTTAAGCAGCAAGTACCTCCTGAAATAATCCTTTACCGCATCCTGCATTGTCCCCATAGTCCTTATCTGCCCTGCGGACCGCGATTCATCTTCATAAACAGGTGTTCCATCTGCTTTAAAGCAGCGTAGGGAAGGTTCCGGGGAACTAAGAAGAATTTCCAAGAACGGGAATTTTGTGGTAAACGATAATCCACTATGGTAAAACCCCTCTGTATCATCATATAAAGCTTTAACTTTCAATCCGTCAGTTTTAATACCATCACTTAAATTCCTGTAGAAAAAGTAGAGTCCTAAAGCGCTTCTGCCAGTAATAGAAGTAAAATTTCTTTGGCATGTGCCTCTGGACATCATATCTACAAATGCCAGGCGCCGATTATCTTCATTTAGTTGTTTTGCCGCATAACTCCTGCATCCCTGCCGTTCTTCCTCTGATTGCCTGATTATTTTTTCCTTATGTTTTAAAATATAGTTATAATAACCATTCCCCTTGTCTTCATAGCCAGGAAGGATGTCTTCCTGCTTAAGGTGGAACCTCTCTTTTAGTAAATCTTCAGGCATACCGGAATATCCTTCGGCTGCCGGCAGGATGTCTTCCTCATCTGTTATGGACGCCAATACACTGGATGAACGGGAAATCAAATAGTAAACGGCTTCCGGTCCGGCCTCTATCTTATAATGCTGCATCATCATCTCAAAAAGCTGCTTAAGAAGATAACCATCCCTTGCCGAAAAAAGAATTACATCAATGGAATTTTCTTTAACCTGCCTCCACATCCAAAACATATATTTTGTAATAACAGGAGCTGCGAAACAATATGCCATATCATATGCTGTCCTTATACTAAGCTTTCCTTTCGACTCACATAATGCAAAAGGATTTTCAAACAATTGTTTTACCAATATCCCCTCCGCAATCCTGTCATCCAACGGGCATGTGCTGCCTGCAAAAGCTGCCCCTATTGCAGCAGCCTCCATATCCCTGCCACTCATAATATAAAAAGTGTCAATCCCAGCTTCTTTACCCGACTTTATATCCGCAGTCTGATGATCTCCGATATGAAGAATCCGGCAGCCTTCACCATATTGTTCATATGCCTGTGCCTTCATCACCTCGAATAAGCCCTGATTTTTCGGCATTCCATATTCACAAGAAACAAATATTTTTTCATAACCCTTTATACCGCATATAGAAAGCAATGTCTCCAGGTCCTTTGAGGTTAAATACATATCGGATACCAAATATACACACTTCCCAATACTTCTGGCATACTCAAGCGCGTCTTTTATTTGAATTCTTGAAGCCAAAAGAAGTTTTTCTGTTTCCAGTTCCAGATTTCTCCATGTATCTTTCTGCTCATCTGTAAGCTGAAAAGCGAAGGCTATCCTATCATAAATCTCATCCAATGTAGGTTCTGAAAATGCTTTCAGTTCTTTCTCTGCTTTTATGCGTTCCTTTGCAAATTCACATTTCTTTCCACTTATCTGTATGATTTTTTTTTCAGTTAAATCATACACGTCCGACGGATATAATATGTTCCTCATGATTAATGTATCAAAAATATCAAAAGAAATAACATCATAAAGAGTTATCTCTGTTTTTAGCATCTGATCATCAACATAAATGTAAGAGGATTCTGCATGGCAATCATTCATCTCTGTTTTGGTTAGCAGATTACCATTCACATCAAATACCGGAATCCCACATCTGTCCGCAAATCCCTGGATTCTACGGTATATGACTTTTACAGATACCAGATTTGCTACAATTATAATTGCATCTGTTTCTCTCTCTTCTACCTGGCTCTCAGAAAGTATTTCCTTCCCCCATAGAACTTCCCCAGTCAGCTTGGAATCCATCAAGCCAATAATTTGAAACTCATAATCCAGCTCCAAAAGCGCCTTTGTATTTGGCCCTACCCCATACAATACAATTTTCTTATTCCGGTATTCTGAAAAATTAGAAAGAAATACCTGACAAATCCCGTTCTGTTCACTCATCTGGCAATACCTCGGAATATCTCATTATTTGAAGAGTCGAATTTATACCATCTTTTAAACTGAAACGGCTTCTCCATCCAAGTGCCTTGAGTTTTTCAGTGGATAGAACTGCTATATCCATTGGGTTGAAATTCTGATTTTCCTGCGTAGGTCTTAGTTTATAGATAACCCTTTTGCCTGCAATATCAGCTATCGTTTCTGCCATCTCTGATATCGTAAAAGCATCATCCGGAGCAACATTATATGCCTCTCCGGCTTTGCCCTTAAGCAATATGGAAAAAAGCCCGCTTACGCAATCCGCCACGTAACACCAGGATCGTCTCTGTCTTCCTTCACTTTTCAATTCAATTGTTTCTTTATGTAATGCCGCATCCATACACAAGCCTGCTATCCTGCACTCCTCCGGTAACGCGGTTGGGCCATATGTATGGCTTACCCTGGCAATTATTGTCCTGATATTTCTTTCTTTTCCATAAGAAATCCATATGTTTTCCGCTGTTCTTTTCGCTACAGGGTAACAAGAGCGTGGCAAAAGATGGTCCACATATCCTATATCTCCCTCTCCATAAGCAGCCACATCCGTTTTTCCGCAGCCGTATATTTCCCCACTTGATATGAACAGGCTTTTTTTGGTACCGGCAGTCCTGGCATAGTCTAAAATGTCATAAGCCCCAGCCACTGTATTCTTTACAAATTCAGCCGGCCTTTCCATAAAAACAGAAGGCGAACCGCTGCCCGCACAGTGAATAATATAATCAACTTTAGCCGGAAACCCAACCATTCCATCTGTAAGTCCCAACTCATAATGCAAAAGATGAAGCCTTTCTTTTATCTTCCACCCCTCAAACCGATTTTCAAGCCTTTTTATATCTCTTCCCGTTGCATAAATCTGGCACTCATATCCCTTACATTCTATGCAATATAACAATAAATCCGTGAGGAAAGAACCAATAAGTCCTCTGGCTCCGGTTATCATAATACTCGCCTGAGACAGTTTTTTTAATTCAGGAACAGATTGGTATGCAATTTCAAGACTTTCTCTATATTCAGGTCGTGAATAAATCCACATCTGCCCGCCCTCCCAATCAGTTCTTATATTTTATCCAATCTTCGCGTTCCGTTGCATACAATGCTTTAAATATATCCAAATCATCTAAAGACAGAATCTTTAAATTCTTATCTGACCCTTTTGAAAAATATATTTGTTTCCCCAATCGTGTCAGTATCGTATTTGCATGAATTACTCCTCTTATCCCCTTTTCTTCCGCTTCTTTATATAAGTTAAGAAGCTGTCCATAGGGGTAAGCCTGGGGCGTCTGTATTTTCATCATTTCAAACCGTTCAAAGCTTTCTATACCCTTTAGCCCGTCCATGCTGCGGACAACAGGCTCCTGACAACGGACCGCCGCCACACCACACCTATACTCCCGGCAGACGCGGATACAATCACTTATTATGTCTTCAGTCACCATAGGCCTGATTGCATCATGAATGACAACTATATCATCTTCTTTACACCATTTATGCATATCTAATAATCCATTGACTGCTGAAGTCTGTCCGTCAGGGCCGCCAGTCACCACATCCATAAGCTTGGTAATCCCAAATTGCCTGGCATAAGCTTTGCACATTTCCTCCCAGCCATCCAGACATGATATCACAATTCCATCTATCTCTGCATGTTTCTGAAACACCTCAAGAGCATAGATGATAATAGGCTTATCATATACATTTAAAAACTGTTTTGGGATGTCCTGCAAGAGTGTTTGTCCCAGCCCGCCTGCCATTATAAGTGCAATATTCATTCTACAATCATCCTATCCAATCCAAGTCTATAGTTCGTATCTTCACAATAAAGGAGTTCTATGATTTATTTACATAACTCACTTCATCCACCCTATCTGCTTCACCGCCAGCAGCGCCCGGAAGATATCCACATCCGCAGTCGTCGTAAGCTTAATATTCTTCTCCGACCCCGCTGAAAAATGCAGTGTCTCCCCCAGCTCCAGCAACATGGTGCAGGATGCTACCGCATTGGTGATTCCACGCCTCAACGCCTCTTCATGAGCCCACAAAAGCTTACCTAAAGAAAATGCCTGGGGTGTCTGGGAATTCATCAGTTTGTCTCTATCGTAGTAGGAAGACGTAATCTTCCGATCTTCCGTGGTCAGCATCGCCGTATTGCAGGGCACTGCTGATACCGCCGACCCGAACAAACTGCATTGGCGGATACAGTCTGAGATTACCTCCTCGGAAACCATCGGGCGTATGGCATCGTGTACCAGTACAATATCATTTTCATCCATCCCTTTCTCTTTCAGGGCAAGAACCCCGTTGCGGATAGATGACTGCCCATTATCCCCGCCTTTCACAATCCCCATCAGCTTAGTGATATTAAACTGTTTCGCGTAGGCCTTCAAAATTTCTTCCCAGCCGCTTAGACAGACCACTTCAATCGCATCAATGGAAGGGTGCCGTTGAAATGCCTCCAACGTATAGATAATAACCGGACGGTTCTCAATATTAAGAAACTGTTTTGGTATATCCTGGTTCATCCGCTGGCCGCTTCCACCCGCTATAATAAGCGCTATGTTCATATCCTCCCGTCTCCTTCCATCTCACATATCCCAGCACATATCAATTCCGGACGCTCTGTCAGAAGGACACTACTCCCCATATATCTTCTCCCGCCACTCCTCCGGCAGCACAACATCTTCTCTACGGGTATTGAGCACCTTATCAATCTTGGGAGAGCCCAGCGCCTGGACCTTATCATACAGCCCTGCTTTCCTGGCCGTTTTCTCATCCCATCCAAATTCCTTGCTGAGTACACGAATATAAGTCTGCCTTACCTTTTCCGACTGCACAATTACCAGATTGGAATGGATGACCCCCGGAACCAGACAATGCCAGTCCGGCACATCATCAATACATATAAAATATGGTATATATACCAACAAATCTGTATAATTTTTTATCCGGGATGAATAAAACGCAGGATGCACGCTGGTCACATGATTGCATTCATCATAAGGATTATGTATGAATATCACATCCGGGTGTCTGGCCTCAAGATTATATTCATTAAACGACGTCACCGGCACATACTCCGGGTAAAGATTTCCTTCATAGTGAATACTTCCAAAACTATTATCCTGATTTCTGTCATAATATGGGATGGGTATCACATGACAGTCCCAATCCTTATCTTCCCTGGCTGCCAGCCACACGCTTTCCAGACTGTCCCACATACTGGCCTTATACGGAAGAAAGACCGCTTCATAACGAACCGGCACATTCTTTTTAAGTCCTTCTTCTATTTTTTCCCAACCTTCAAGAAGACTTTCAGCTATTCTCTTCCGGTCTTCGTCTTCTGTTTCCAGGCTACACTGCGCAATTAAATCACAGTGTTTCCTTAATTGCTTTACTGCCGGATGTCCCTCGCCCTCAGACTGCGCAACAATCTCAGCCATCCTCAGGGCAGACTGCCGTACATCCTCAAGGACTGACTCTGACTGGACTGCCTGACCCCGCTCCATGCAATCCACGATATAATGGCCGGCTTCCTCCACGGTGGCCGCAAGCGTTATGATTTTCTCCTTAATATGTTTACGCATACATCCTCCAAAGCTATAATAAATTGTTATAATCTGCTTTGTCTCAGGCACATCCGCTTTTCCTCCTGTTTTTGAAAAGATATACTTTTAGAAAGGCGAATAATTAAAACTTACATGTATTATTATCGACCCGATTCGACAAAATATAATAGCAGCAGCTTCTTTTTCTTTTTCCATATTTTCCCTAAAGTGTGCATTTTCAAAATAAAAAGAGCCTTAAATCTGCAATAAGATATGATACAGATTTAAGACTCTTTTGGCACTTATCCTCTATGCGTTTTTGGCTATCTATGTCATTGGGTTGCCCCACTGTTTTGCCATGCGCTGCCCCAGTCCGTCCAGTTTGGCAAGGTTTACACCTTCCTGGGCCAGTATACGGATGTAGATATCGGCGCCGTTTTGGAAACGGGATACGGAACATTTATAGCATGGCCCCATATATGCCTTACATCACACTGCAGACATGGCATCCATTATATACTAATCCCGCAGAAGCCCGTGTCCTTCAACCGCCGGCCCCTGCGGGAACTCCCTCATTTTCCTATCCCAACCTATGTATAAACAGCCCGCTCCTCAGCTTCGGCTCAAACCACGTGGACTTCGGCGGCATCAGCATTCCCGCGTCCGCCACGTCAAGCAGTTCCTGAATGGATGTGGGATACATGGAAAACGCCACTTTCATGTCCTCACGGCATCTGCGTTCCAGCTCCTTAAGCCCCCGGATCCCACCGATAAAATCCACCCTTTTATCCGTGCGCGGGTCCCCAATCCCAAGGACAGGCCCCAGTATATAATCCTGTAGGATGGACACATCCAGCCCTTTTACCGGGTCGCTGTCCAAACACTCTTCCTTTGCCCGGAGGCTGTACCACACATCCTCAAGAAACATTCCGAACAAACCTTTCTCTTCAGGCGAAAAGGCCTCCTTCCCCAGTTCCACAACATTGAACTTCCCGGAAACAGCTTCCAGGAATCCCTCTTTATCCATCCCGTTCAGGTCCTTCACCACCCGGTTATACGGCAGTATCATCAGCTCCTCATCCGGGAACAGCACGGACAGGAAGTAATTAAAGGGTTCATGTCCAGTATACCCCGGATCCTCCTCCCGCCTCTTAAGCCCTACCTTTACCGCGGAGGCCGCCCTGTGATGTCCGTCCGCAATATAGGTGGCCGGTATCTGAGCAAATGCATCCTGCACCGCCCCTACCATCGCCCTGTCCCCAATCACCCACACCCTGTGCCCGATTCCGTCATCCGACACAAAATCATAGATGGGCAGGCCGGACTTGACCTGGGTCACCAGCCTTTTGACGGTTTCATCCTGCCTGTAGGCCAGGAATATGGGACCGGTATGGGCATTGGTAGTATCCACATGGCGGATACGGTCAATCTCCTTATCCTCCCGTGTATTCTCATGCTTCTTTATGATGCCGTTTACATAATCGTCAATAGAGCAGCAGGCCACCACCCCGGTCTGGCTGCGCCCGTCCATGGTCAGCTCATACAGATAATAATTCTCCTCAGCGTCCGTCACATAGACGCCTTCCTCAATCTGCCTGTCCAGTGTCTCCCTTGCCCTTACATATACCCGGTCATCATATGTATCCACATCCTCCGGGAACTGGGTCTCAGCCCGGTCAATGTTTAAAAAAGAAAGGGGGTTCCCCTTCACAGCCTCACATGCTTCCTTCCTGTTATACACATCATAGGGAAGGGCAGCTACCTTATCCGCCTTCCCTGCCTCCGGCCTGACACACACAAACGGTCTTACAATCGCCATTTCCTCTCTCCTTTTCCACCAAGGCCCCCACAGCAGGTTTCCCAGCCATGAAGGCCCTAGAGTGTGTTTGAAAATCATACGAAACCGTGGCTTTTCCTGTCACGGACTTACAGATTTTATTTTACCACGCGCACCCGGAGGACTCCCTTGATTGCCCTCAGCTTCTCAATGGTTGATTCCTCCGCCTTGTGCTCCAGATCCAGCAGCGTATAGGCGTATTTATCACGGCTCTTATTGGTCATGTCGGAAATATTCACGCCCTGGGAAGCCAGTGTTCCGGTAACCTGGCCAATCATGTTGGGGATGTTCATGTGCAGGACGGCCACGCGGCTTTCCGTCTGGCAGATTCCCATGTCGCAGGACGGATAATTCACGGAATTCTTGATATTGCCGTTCTCCAGGTAATCCGTTATCTCCTTCACGGCCATCACTGCGCAGTTGTCCTCGGACTCCTGGGTGGATGCGCCCAGATGGGGCAGCAGGATGACATTCTTCATATTGGCAACCTTGGGGTTGGGGAAGTCGCTGACATAGTAGCGGACCTTGCCTGACTCCAATGCGGCAGCCATATCGTCGTCATTAACCAGCGTATCCCTGGAGAAATTGAGGATTACCACACCGTCCTTCATCATCTCCAGTTTTTCCGAATTAATCATGCCCTTGGTGGAATCCAGCAGCGGCACATGGATGGTGATATAATCGCAGTCCTGGAAAATGGTGTCCACGTTGGTAATATGCTTTACGTTCCTGGACAGTCTCCACGCAGCGTTGACCGATATGTATGGGTCGTATCCATAAACTTCCATTCCCAGATGGGTGGCCGCATTGGCAACCTCTGCGCCGATAGCGCCCAGGCCCACGACGCCCAGCTTCTTCCCCTTTATCTCACAGCCTGCAAATGCTTTTTTGCTCTTCTCAGTATCCTTAGTGATATTGTCATCTTCCGCATTGGCCCGGCACCACTCAATGCCGCCCACAATATCCCTGGACGCCATCAGCATGCCTGCAATCACCAGTTCCTTTACGCCGTTGGCATTGGCGCCCGGTGTGTTGAATACCACGATTCCCGCCTCTGCGCACACATCCAGCGGAATGTTGTTCACGCCCGCGCCCGCGCGGCCGACCGCCTTTAAGTTTTCAGGGAACTCCATGTCGTGCATGGATGCGCTGCGGACCAATATGCCGTCAGCCTCAGCCACATGGGCTGTCAGCTCATAGTCAGCAGGAAATAACTCAGTGCCACATTTTGCTATTGGATTTAAGCAATGGATCTTTTTCATAATGATTACTCTCCTCTTTACCGAAACTCACTGCCAGCACCTGCACCGCGCCGGCTCCTATCTGCCATGTTTCTCTTCAAAATCAGCCATGAACGCCACCAGCTTTTCAACGCCTTCCATGGGCATTGCATTGTAAATGCTGGCGCGCATGCCGCCCACGGTCCTGTGTCCCTTCAGGTTCTCAAAGCCTGCTGCCTTGGATTCCTTTACAAACAGGGCGTCCAGTGCTTCGTCTCCCGTGACAAAGGGAACGTTCATCAGGGAGCGGTCCTTCTTCTCCACGGTTCCCTTAAACAGCCTGCTCTGATCCAGGAAATCGTACAGGATTTTCGCCTTTTTCTCATTGAATTCCTTCATGGCCTCCAGGCCGCCCCTGGCTTTCAGCCACTTAAACACCTTGCCGCACATGTAAATGCCGTAGGTTGGCGGTGTATTGTAAAGTGATTCTGCGTCCACATGGGTTTTGTAGCGGAGCATGGTGGGGGTTCCCGGTAACACATCCTCACCCACCAGGTCTTCCCTTATGATTACGATGACGGTCCCGGCCGGTCCCACATTCTTCTGCGCCCCGGCAAAAATCAGGCCATACTTTGTCACGTCAACGGGTTCGGACAGGAAACAGGATGACTGGTCGGCCACCAGAAGTTTTCCCTTGGTGTTGGGAAGGGTCCAGAACTTGGTTCCGTAGATGGTGTTGTTCTCACAGATATATACATAGTCAGCATCCTCCGACACATCCAGGTCGGAACAGTCCGGGATATAGCTGAAGGTCTTATCCGCGCTGGAAGCAATGGCATTGGCCCTGCCATACATCTGGCCTTCCTGGTACGCCTTCTTGGCCCACTGTCCGGTCACGATGTAATCCGCCGCCTTGTTCTTCATCAGGTTCATGGGCACCATGGCAAACTGCTGGGATGCGCCCCCCTGAAGGAAAAGCACTTTGTAATTGTCCGGAATATGTAAGAGATCCCGCAGATCTGATTCAGCATCTTTAATGATGGCGTCATAAGCCTTAGATCGATGACTCATCTCCATCACTGACATTCCTGTCCCCTTGTAATCCAGCATTTCTGCTGCGGCTTCCTTCAGGACGTCCTCCGGCAGCACGGCCGGTCCTGCTGAGAAATTGTAAACTCTGCTCATCTTGTTCTCCTCCTTAAATGGTTGTGGCTACTGCACATTTCCTCTTTATATATATACACAGATGACTTCCACCTATGCAGCCCATTGGGGATTGTGCCCGGAAATCCATTCCGCGGCACGCCCCGGCCAGCATAAGAGGAAGCCGTCTGAACGTATACACCATCGTACATCCGTCCCATTACCCCGCGCACTTTACCAAGGTAATCTGATAACGTTCCCGAAGTATTAAAGACTACTATACACTGTTTTTAATTAATTTTCAAGTCCGTATCGTCAAAAGCATCCGCAATCGGCGCTCCCGGCGATACCATGGGGAATACCTTGTCATCGCAGCTGATCTGACAGTCAATGACAACCGGCGCATTCAGGGAAATGGCTTCCCTCAGGGTCGGCTCCAGCTCCTCCTTCTGCGTTACCCTGTACGCCTTTGCGCCCATGGCCTCTGCAAGCTTCACAAAATCCACGGAATCATTGAGTATGGTCTGCGAGTAGCGTTTGCCGTAAAAGAGGGTCTGCCACTGGCGCACCATGCCCAGCACATGGTTATTCACAATCAGTTCCACCACAGGGATATTGTAGCGGGCGGCCGTGGCTATCTCATTCATGTTCATGCGGAAACAGCCGTCCCCGGCAATATTGATGACCGTCTTATCCCTGCAGCCCATCTTGGCTCCAATGGCGGCCCCCAGGCCGTAACCCATGGTCCCCAGGCCGCCGGAGGTAAGGAGGGTCCTTGGCTGGCGGTAATTGTAATACTGGGCAGCCCACATCTGGTGCTGTCCCACCTCAGTGACAATGACCGCGTCGCCCTGGGTCACCTCATTGACCGTCTGTATGATAAACGGTCCGGTGAGCATGTTCTTGTCATAACGCAGAGGATACATATCCTTCATGCGCTCAATATGCGCAATCCACTCATCATGGTTAATGGGGTCAAGGCGTGCGTTGAGCTTGCGCAGGATTACCTTCACATCGCCGATGATGCTGGCATCCACCTTAATGTTCTTATTGATCTCAGCCGGGTCGATATCCAGCTGGAGTATCTTTGCATTCCTGGCAAACTTGGAAGCATTGCCGGTCACGCGGTCACTGAACCTGGCTCCCACCACAATTAAAAGGTCTGCCTCCGTGATGCCGAAGTTGGAGGTCTTTGTCCCATGCATGCCCACCATTCCGGTGTACAGCTCATCGCATCCGTCAAAGGCGCCCTTGCCCATCAGGCTGTCTGCCACCGGGGCCTGAATCTTGTGGGCAAATGCCCTCAGCTCCTCAGCCGCATTGGACAGCACTGCGCCGCCGCCCACAAAGATGAACGGCTGCTTGGACTTGCGGATGATCTCAATGGCCCGCTCCATGTCCTCCTCACGGATGGTGTCGCTCTGGCGCACGATTTCCTCCGGCTCCTCCTTCTCATACTCGCAGGGGGCCGCCGTCACATCCTTGGTGATATCCACCAAAACCGGACCCGGACGCCCTGTCTGGGCAATGGTGAATGCCCTGCGGATGACCTTTGCCAGCCGGTTCACGTCCTTGACAATGAAATTATATTTGGTAATGGGCATGGTCACGCCCGTAATATCAATCTCCTGGAAACTGTCCTTGCCCAAAAGGCTGTTGGTCACATTGCAGGTAATGGCAACCACAGGCACAGAGTCCATGTAGGCGGTCGCAATACCCGTAACCAGGTTGGTTGCCCCGGGTCCCGAGGTTGCCAGGCACACGCCCACCTTGCCCGTGGCCCTTGCATAACCGTCCGCTGCATGGGCAGCGCCCTGCTCATGGGATGTAAGGATATGGGTAATCTCATCCTGATGCTGGTACAATGCGTCATATATATTCAGGATGGAACCGCCCGGATAACCGAACACAGTGTCCACTCCCTGTTCCTTCAAACACTCAACTACAATCTCTGCCCCCGTCAATTTGCTCATAATTACCGCACTCCTTTTCTTGTTATCTGTTCCGTGCCCTACTTTACCTGCAGCACAGCGCCCCTGTCAGCAGATGTCACAAGGGATGCGTACCTTGCCAGGTAGCCGGTTGTCACCTGGGGTGTCCTTGGCTGCCACTTTGCCTTTCTCGCAGCCATCTCCTCCTCTGAAACCAGGACATTCATCTGATGGTTGTCAATATCAATGGAAATGATGTCGCCTTCCTCCACAAGGGCAATAGGGCCGCCCACAGCTGCCTCAGGAGAAGTATGTCCGATGGATGCCCCCCTGGATGCCCCAGAGAAACGTCCGTCCGTTATCAGGGCCACGGATGAGCCAAGTCCCATGCCTGCAATGGCGGAAGTGGGGTTGAGCATTTCCCTCATGCCCGGGCCGCCCTTTGGTCCCTCGTAACGGATGACCACCACGTCGCCTGCCTTAATCTTGCCGCCCTTGATGGCGTCAATGGCATCTTCCTCGCAGTCAAACACCCTTGCAGGCCCTTCATGCTTAAGCATCTCCGGGGCCACGGCGGAACGTTTCACAACCGCGGAATCCGGCGCCAGGTTGCCTCTTAAGATGGCAATGCCTCCTGTCTCACTGTACGGATCCTCCACCGGACGGATGACATCCGGGTTCTTGTTGACACAGCCCTTTATGTTCTCGCCAACGGTCCTGCCCGTGACGGTCATGCAGTCCAGGTTCAGAAGGCCTTTCTTGCTGATTTCATTCATGACCGCGTAAATGCCGCCGGCTTCATTCAGGTCTTCTATATAAGTGGGACCGGCCGGTGCCAGATGGCACAGGTTCGGTGTCTTTGCACTGATTTCATTGGCAATATCCACATTCAGCTCAACCCCTGCCTCATGGGCAATGGCGGGAAGGTGGAGCATGCTGTTGGTGGAGCAGCCCAGGGCCATATCCATGGTAAGGGCGTTCATGAACGCTTCCTTGGTCATGATGTCCCTTGGGCGGATGTCCTGCCTGTACATCTCCATCACCTGCATCCCGGCATGCTTTGCCAGCTTGATGCGCTCGGAATACACGGCCGGTATGGTTCCGTTGCCCTTAAGCCCCATGCCCAGCACCTCTGTCAGGCAGTTCATGCTGTTGGCCGTATACATGCCGGAGCAGGAACCGCAGGTAGGACATGCCTTATTCTCAAATTCCCTTACGTCCTCCTCCGACATATTGCCGGCAGCATATGCGCCCACAGCCTCAAACATGCTGGAGAGACTGGTCTTGTGGCCCTTAACATGGCCTGCCAGCATGGGGCCGCCGCTGACGAACACGGTGGGGACGTTAATCCTGGCCGCTGCCATCAGAAGGCCCGGAACATTCTTATCACAGTTGGGAACCATGACCAGGGCGTCAAACTGATGGGCCAGGGCCATGCATTCCGTGGAATCCGCAATCAGGTCCCTGGTCACCAGGGAATATTTCATCCCGATGTGGCCCATGGCAATGCCGTCGCACACCGCAATGGCCGGGAACACCACCGGGGTTCCGCCTGCCATGGCAACCCCCAGCTTTACCGCTTCCACAATCTTATCCAGGTTCATATGGCCGGGAACAATCTCATTATAGGAACTTACAATGCCCACCATGGGCTTCTTCATCTCTTCTTCCGTCATACCAAGGGCATTGAACAGGGACCTGTGGGGCGCCTGCTGCATACCTGTCTTCACTGCATCACTTTTCATGTTGTATCCCCTTTCATTTATCTGGTTCCATACTAGGAAAATTCATTGCCACCGTCTACCGGATCCGCTCCGCAATCAGATCCCCCATGGCCGTGGTTCCCACCCGGGTGCATCCCTGGGACATGATATCCCCTGTCCTGTACCCGTCCGTAAGCGCGGACTGTACGGCTGCCTCAATGGCGTCCGCTTCCTTATCCAGGTCAAAGGAATATCTTAAAAGCATGGCTGCCGACAGGATGGTCGCCACCGGATTGGCTATGTCCTTACCCGCTATATCCGGGGCAGATCCGTGGCTTGGCTCGTAAAGCCCGAACCTGCCCTCATTCATGCTGGCGCTGGACAGCATTCCGATGGAACCGGTAATCATGCTGGCCTCATCCGAAAGGATATCGCCGAACATGTTCTCTGTAAGGATCACGTCAAACTGTCCCGGGTTCATGACCAGCTGCATGGCGCAGTTGTCAACCAGCATATGGGAAAGCTCCACCTGCGGATAATCCTTTGCAACCTCTTCCACCACCTTGCGCCATAACCGGGAGGAATCCAGCACATTGGCCTTATCCACGCTGGTTACCTTCTTCCTGCGCTTCATGGCAATGTCAAATGCCTTGACAGCAATGCGCCGGATTTCCTTTTCATTGTATGTAAGGGTGTCGGTCGCCGTCATCACTCCGTCCACCTCTTTGGTCCACCTGTCCCCGAAATAAAGGCCGCCTGTCAGTTCCCTCATGATGACCATGTCAAACCCGCTGCCTATGATTTCCTTCTTAAGGGGGCAAGCCTCCGCCAGTTCCTTATAGAGGTAAGCGGGACGGATGTTGGCAAAGAGCCCCAGTCCCTTGCGGATGGCCAGAAGACCTGCCTCAGGCCTCAGGCTGGGCGCCACATCATACCACCTGGAGTTGCCCACATCGCCTCCTACCGCGCCCAACAGCACCGCGTCGCTCTTTCTGGCCGTCTCCAGCGCCTCCTCTGTCAGCGGGACCCCATAGGCGTCAATGGAGCAGCCGCCCATGAGTATTTCTGTATAATCAAAGGTGTGTCCATAGACCTCACCCACCTTATCCATGACTTTCTTTGCTTCCCTTACAATCTCCGGTCCGATTCCGTCGCCCGGAATCAACGTAACATTATAATCCATCTTGCACATCTCTCCCATTTTCTATTCTCTCTGGTTATGGTTATCCAGAATAATACGATTTCTTACAATCATATATCATTTAAAGTCTTATTTCAACCTTTCACGATTATTTTCCCCATAGTGGAATATACAAGTTTGGAATTATTGACATGAGCAAAAGTTATGGCTTCTCCTCTTTTTCCTCTAACTGATACAGAATATCCCAGTATCTGTCCTGCATTTCCTGATACTTTTCAAGAAGCGGCCCTGTCTTTTTCCGCACCGAATCCATAATCTCATCATAGCGTTCCACCAGCAGCCCCACAATTCCGCTGTCTAACAGTCCCTGCTGCGCCATTCCGGTCAGGACGCCCAGGGTCCTGTTCTTGGAATAAGCCCCTTTGTAACTCCTGGTGCCTGTAAGGGCGCTGACGATATCTGCAATGGCCACAATCCTCTGGGGGACATTCAGGTCAGCTGCCTTTAGTCCCCTGGGGTATCCGGAGCCATCCAGCTTCTCATGGTGGCGCAGCGCGATGTTCTTCACCGTGCCGGAAACACTGTTCCCCAGGATATACTCTGTCAGGTTCACATGGTTCCTCATCACGTTCATGGCCTGGGGACTCAGCTTCCCCGGGTATTCCAGGATTTCCACCGGAATGCCGATTTTCCCCAGGTCGTGCAGCATGGCCCCGCACATGACGTCATTTACCGTATCCTTCTGCCCGCACAGAAGGATGGCCAGTTCGGAGCTGATGACTGAGGTGGTTATGGTGTGGGTAACCGTGTGGGGGCTTCTGAAATCAATGGCGTATATCAGCATCTGGAGGATGGACTCCTTTTCCTCCTCTGTAAACGGAACTGTTTCCATTATCCTGTCAAACTGCGGGAAAATCCCTATGTAATCGCAGGAAGGAGGGACCAGGGGTGTATCCAGCAGCAGATTGATGACCTCAGAGGAGAACTTTTTGCCCCTTTCCCGTTCCAGGTAGCTGAGGAACGATTCCCTGCCCATGCGGTTTTTAGGATTCTCAAAGTAAAAATCCAGACGGTCTGCCAGCTGCAGCAGCTGCGCGGCCTTTTTCACATGACCGGGCACATCGTCCATCTGTTCCAGCTGCTTCCAGGAAGAATGGTGGAACAGGACCACCCTGGACAGTTCCTTAAACAGTGAAAAATAATTCAGGAACAGATAACCGTAAATGGAATGGTTCCAGACATGTTTTGTCTCAAATTCCACCATATGGTCGATTTCTTCTGTCTTGTACGCCCCAATGTCATGAAGAACGGCCAGGGTGAGGAGGTTCCTCATCTGTACAGGGGTATACCCTCCTTCCGCCTCCATGATCTGGAACATGATGTTGGCAACCCGTTCCCCATGGCCCATGAGCCTGGGATCCACCAGATTGAATGCGCGCTTTGCAATATTCACGATATCCTTGTTGCTTACCGGAAGAATGTAATCGTACATGACCCCCTCTTTCTGCCTGTGCCGGCCCTTGGCTGCCGGCAGCCTTTTTTTCGTTTCCCTCCCTGTATTCTTACATAAAAACAGGTATAAATCAACTGATATCAGAAAATATGACCAGGATTTCCAACATATGGAAAATGCTGCAGGAGATGGAATCCATCCCTGCAGCATCCTGTCCGTAAAATATTTTTATCAGGCTGAACCTGTCCGTCCCTTAAACATTGGGGCGATGGGGGCTTATCTCAGCCCCGTCCCCGCCTGCCCGGCGCTACCGGCTTATCTTAGCCCGTCCCCGCCTGCCCGGCGCTACTGGCTTATCTTAGCCCCGTCTTCGCCTACCCAGTAATTATCCGGTGTCATGCAGTTGACCTGCATGTCCCCGTTCTCAGAACAGTAATACTCCTTACCGTCCCACTGGATCCAGCCGGTCTGCATATAACCCTGGGCGTCAAAAAAATACCACTTGCCCCCAATCAGCTTCCAGGCATTGGCGGGATAGGTCCCGTCGCCGTTGTCATACCACCATCTGCCGTTTTCCGGTGACTGGGCCCAGGCGCCGCTTCCGCCGGTGGGGTTATCCCTGAACTGCGCGGCCTTGTCCCCGGTTATATAAACACTGGCAGATTCAACCCATTCGCCTCTTTCCCCATCCTCAAACCGGCTGACCGGACGTACCTTTACCGTATAGGAAGAGTCTCCCTTTGTCATCCGGTCACGGCAGTTGCAGGTGTTTGTATCCACCACCATGGAGGCCCCCACGGCCTTATCATCCCGGTAAATCCTCACCTCATAACTTCCCGCCGCGCTGATGGCATCCCAGGTGGCAATGCCGTTGTCTGAAAGCTTCAGGTTCTCCACATCGCGGATAGCGGTCTGGAGGGAGGGAAGCTCCACATCCATAAGCAGGGTGGAACTGGAGTCCTGGCGCGTGGCCTTCAGGAACGTGGCGCCCCCTTTTAAGGTAATCTTATCCTTTGGAAGGGACTGGAAATAATAGTCCTCCTCCGCAGTCAGCGTAATCTGGATCCTGGGCACCGAATCATCCCGCCATTCAAAGTCGTCATTCAATATGTCATATCCGTCCACGGAATACTTATTGCTATTGCTCTCAATCTCGATTTCCTCCTGGCCAAAATCCGTGTCCGGCTGGATATTGGCTTTAATGGTAAGGGCAATGGACTTGATGGGCTTCCGGCTGGCAGCATAGGACGGCACGGCCAATGACGCGGCCAGCACACCTGCCAGCAGTCCCAGGACCACTTTTTTCTTCATACGAATCATCATATTCCTCCTTCACAAACTCACTCATACCCTTACTTTATCCAGATTCATATGGTATGTCAATAAATATTTCCTTACGATTCCCACAGGATGGAAAGCCTTACTGGACCTCCCTTATAAGGCAGTACTGCTTCAATGAAAAATGCTTCTGGACCACTCCAAAGACCTTGAACCCAAAATGCTCATAAAGGGGCACATTGTCCGGGTTATGGGTTTCCAGGGATATCATCAGGTCATGGCTTGTTGCATACCGTATCACCTCGCCAAGGAGCATGGCCGCCAGCCCGTGGTGCTGCATGCTGGGGCGCACTGCCAGATAGATGATATGCAGCCGGTTCTCCTGGTGCAGCTGGGCTGTCCACCTGGAATTCAGGTAATCCCTTCCCTGGACAAAATTCCACAGCGTCTTAAGGCTGGGGTCCTCCTTAATCAGGTACTCGTCCGTGCGGATACGGGCCCATGCCTCTGTCAGATAGTATGTAAACGGATTATACGGTTCCGATTCATCCGAAACCACCAGCAGGGCGTTCATGTCCTGGCTGTCCGAATAGATTTCACAGGTTTCAAAAAACTCTTCCAGGTCACATTCAAACAGCTCCGGCATCAGCCGTATCCTTGTCTCCCGGTCCGGTATCAGCTTGCAGTACAGCGGATCACTTAAAAAGCATTGGGTCAGCAGTTCCTCCAGTTTAGGGAAATCTTCCTTCCTCACCCTGTAAAGCTTCTGGCTTTCCATAATAAAATCCTACCTCTTTTCCTCTCTTCGTATCATCCGGCGGGTCAGGCCAGGTCCATGCAGGCCAAAAGCGCCCGGGTCAGCTTTTCCACACAGGATGTCATATATTTGATATCATCCCTATAGCAAAGTTCCTGCCGGTTAGCTGCCTGCACAAGGATCTGCCGTTCCGCCTCCAGGTCCGGCGTTCCCTGCCCAAGTTTATCCTTAAGCCCTGTTACCAGTCCAAACAGGTTCTCATGGCGGACAATCCTGCCGGCTCCCCATTTCAGCCTGCAGGCGGGCTGGTTCAGCACGTATTCCGTAAAATAACAGAACACCTCCCTGTCAAAGAGGAACGCGTATCTGTTATTATCAATCCCATACACTGCTTCCAGCGCCCCCCTCACGTCCCCGGTCCCAAGGCATTCAATTGCCTTTGAGACACACTTCAGGTTGTTCTGGACCGCTTCCTGGGGGAACAGCACCTCATCCTGCCAGTTCAGACGGACAAAATAATCCTGTTCCTTCCTGAACGCCCCCAGAAGGGCCCTGTTCAGTTCCCGGCAGGACGCGGCAAAGCGCCCTGCCTCCTCCTCCCTGCCGGACCTGAGCATTTCCCTGTAGCAGCGGTTCTTATCCTTAATGATACCATACAGGTCCCCGCCCAGTCCGGCGGCCCGGTCAATGGCGGCAAAAAGTTCCTTTTGGTCCGCGCCTGTCCCTGCGCATACCCCAGGATCCACGCTCTCCTTAACCGCTTCAAAAAGGCGTCTGAAGTCCAGGGGCGCCACTGCCGTCTGGTCCAGGGCAAGCACCAGCCTGCCATACAGCTCATGATGGAACCGGTACACCGGTTCCTGATAAAAATCCTCATTGTCATATTGGGAATGGTAATGGGTTTCCATGAACTCCCCTGAACTGAAGTCATTGACCATGGATGGGATTCCCGCAATGGCCATGGAAAAGTCATCGGACCAGGTCTGGATGGGATACACCACCTCCACCCCGTCCGGATAGGCCTGGCCATCCACCTGTACCCTGCTGAGGAAATCCTCCAGGAAATCCACATATTCATAGGTACAGCGCACCCCGTCCTTCCTGCCGTGGGCATGGGCAGGCAGCTCAAAGTTCAAATCCGCAATTACCTGTCCCTGCCAGCCGGGGCAGGCCGAAAACACCTGCTCATAAGCCCCGGCGGACCAGTCGTACTTGGATCCGGCCACGCCCCACTCCTCCGCTGCCATGGCGCAGAATATCAGTGTCTTCCTGGGCCTGTAGCCAATGTCCAGAATGGCCCCTGCAATCCCCAGCATCATGGCCACAGCCGCATTATCATCCTGAAACCCGCTGAAATAAGAGTCATAATGGGCGGTCAGGAGTATTTTTCCCTCTTCCTCCTGCCCGGGTATGCATCCCACGATATTATAATCCTCACACCCACGTTTTACCGTGGATTGTGCGTCAAATAACACCTGGGCTTCATTATCCTTCATGGAGGCCCGGATGATATCCGCATCTGACCTGGAGATGGAAAATGCAGCCGCATCCTCAGGCCCTGCAATGTCCTGGGCATTGAGGGCCGTGTCATGAATCTCCCCATACCCCTGATCCTGAACCGCAACCAGGGCCGCTGCCCCCTTAAGGCGGGCCTGGTACACCGGAAAATTAATCCACCACCCGTCCCTCTGATTTATATCAACCAGGACCAGCTTCCCCTTAACATCCGCATCCCGGTAGGACTCCGCCGTCCCGTTGCCCAGATAAACCATGGAAAACCGTTCAAAGCCATGGGTATGGAAGTCTGTCTGGTACGCCCCCAGCTGAAACTCATGTTCCCGCCCCTTTTTATCCGTGAAACGCATGACGGCCTTCTCAAATTCCCAGCCATCCACCTCTATCCTGTCCTTATGCACGTCCGACAGTCCCAGGGCCTGCATTTCCCGTAAAATCATTTCCCCGGTTTCCCATTCCGCCCTGGAACCCGCGGTCCTGTAGCCCAGCGCGGCATTGGATTTATATCCCTCCATCCGTCTGGCCAGCCCGTAGGAATAATCCGTGTCCACGGCCTGGGACAGGGCCTTTTCCCATTCCCTAAGTGTCTTCACCATCCATCACTCCTAAATCAAAGGGCGCAGGAAATAATCCCTATTTCCTGCGCCCTCCCAATCATTCCGGTTTTAGTTTACGCCTGCCTGATGTATTGGTCAAGTGTTTTGTCCTGCTTTTTACATCCAATCATCATGCCGTGGGGCAGGCCTGATATCCCTCCTCTTCCAGGGCCTTGAGGGCCCGGCCAAAATCAGCGCCTTTGGTCAGCACATAATCCGTGTTGTAGGTTGATACCACAAAAATACCGATTTCCCGCCTGGCAAGTATGTCCGATATCCTGGCAAGTATGCCAATCAGGGAGAAATCCAGTTCTCCCTGAATCCGGAAAGCCTTAAAGCCATCCTCCCTGGACACGGTGCCCGCGGGTACGTCCCCGGTCCTGCATACCAGCGACAGTTCCTCATCTGTTTTCCCAATGAAATAAAAATCCTGGTTCAGGTTTACCTGGGATAAATCCTCAACCTTGCATACTGAAAAATCTCCGTCAATCACTTTTAGTTCCATTTATACTTCCCTCCATTTCCTGTACCTGCTGTCCGGTCCGGTGATTCCCCTCATCCCGCGTCCCAGGCCTCTTTTGGCAGTTCCATCTCATCCCGCATTCCCACAAAGCCGTACTTTTCATACAGCGGCCTGCCCATGCTGGTGGCTTCCAGCGTAATGAATGGGATACCGGCCTGCCTGGCCTCCTTCACCAATAAATCCAGCGTATGATAAGCGATTCCCTGCCTCCTGTAATCCGGGTGTGTATACATGTTCATGATATACGCCTTCCAGCCCGTGGGATTATGGTAAGTGGGCATGACCCGGTAGAAGCTGACTCCCCCGGCCCCTGCAAACCGGTCCCCGTCAAACACCAGATAGGCTGCGTGGGTGCCGTCCTTCAGGGCCCGCGCATAATAATCGTAGGATTCCTGCCTGACCTTTGACATATCAGCTGTTTCATCCAGATGGTTGGCTGCCCGCAGCACCTGGATCCTTGTTTCGGTCAGCATGTCCAGGTCCCGGATGCCGGCCCTTCTATATAATAGGTCCATTGATATTCCCCTCCTGCACGCCTGATTTTGTCATTTCCTTATTATACCTGATAACCAGGGAAATGCATAGTGCCGGCTGCATCATACAGGACAAAAAAACACCCAGCCGCCTGCGCACTGGATGAACCTGCCTGATTTCCTTATGTTTTCTGTCTTTATATTACCACAAAAACAGCCAATTTTCAAGACTTGTAATGACATCGCGGCAGCCGTATAATGAGTTTCCAACATAAGGAGGAAGCATATATGCAGGAGAACAGGACCATCTATGAAATACTGCTTCAGGAAAATAAGAAGCAGGAAGTGGCAGACCTTGTTTCATTCAATGAGAAGACAGAATCCTTCGGACTGTCCCTGTCGCCCAAAGAGGCCGGGGAGCTGGCAGCGTGCAGGAACGAAAGCCTTAGGAAATGGCGGCGCGTGGAATTCGGACAGGGCATCCTTAAGTCCCTTATCTGGACCTTCTGCGATTCCCCATATCTGAATCAGGACAACTATGCCGAAACCCTCAGACAGCTTCAGGATATCTTCTATGAATTCAAAAATGAGACTTCGGACCGGATGACGGACCAGGAACTTCTGAATTTCATGCGGGAACAGTTTGACGACGTGTGTTTTGGCGATACCGGCTATCTGGAGGAAACCTGCCTGGACCGTCTGGCCGCCGGGGTAAGGTCCGGATACACTGGCTTTCATGGCACGGACGGACGCGGCTCCTATCATGACTTCAGCCAGGAAACGCGCTGGGACGCGGACTTGTATATGGAAGCGCTGAAAGACCTGTTCTGGCGGTAACCGGGGAAATGCTCCCATTTCCCATGACCTGACAAAAGGAGGAATGCCATTGGATTACAAGATTGAACAGCTTCTGCCCCTGGCAGCTGAACTGGCTGACCGTTACACGTCAAAAGAAAGCACCTCCGTGACCTACGAAACAGCGGGCGCCCTGATGGAAGCCGTGCTGTACTGCATGAAAGAATGTGAGGATGAGGGAAATGCCGTCATCCGCCAGGGCAGTATGCCCGGAGTGCGGGAGATTTACCGCCGTGGCGCAGGACTTGTCATAGAAAAAGCGCGCAGGGCCAGGGTTCTCCATGACGCCATCATCCGGGATTTTGAGGACTACGGGTGCATGAATTACCGGGATACCATCCAAAAGGGCATGCCGGGATTCTTCCTGCATTATGACCCGGTCTTTGCGCCCGGCCGGCATATCCTGAGCCTGGATTATCCCCTGCTGTGCGGCAATCCGCCCTTATGCGGGGTTGACCTGATATTTGAATACCTGAAAGGCATATGGACCGAGATGCAGTTCCTGAACCGCTTCCATCCCGACATGGTCCGGCGTCTCCTCAGCCAGGTATCACCGGAATACAAGGAGCTGTACCTGGATAACCTGTGCGACCCGGTGCTTTTCCATGTGGTGGGATGCGTGCTTTCAAAACAGGCCCCCGGTGACCCGGTGCCGCCACAGCCCCATCCCGGCAGGATCCATGCAGTGTTCAGCCGTGCGGACAGGGAAGAAATCACTGCCCGGGTCATCTCTGCAATCCATGAGGCCATACACCCGTATCCAGCCGGATATTTTGGCAAAGCCGCCCCAGGTTACGCTGCCCGCATCAAAAACGGAATTGACAACAACTGTCTGGACACGGTATTTTTCATGGACCTGCCTGTCATCCCCGCTTCTTCCGGTCCAGAAGCGCCATAAATGCCTCCACTGAGGTATTAGCCACCAGTTCCAAAGGAAAGTCCACTTCCCGAAGGACCTCTGCCGCCTGGTCAAATACCCCCACCGCCCCTGCATAATGGGCGTCCGTGCCAAGGGAAACATGAACCTCATGCTGTCTGCACAGCTTTAGCATGGCCTTCATGTTCTCCCTGGTATTCAGGCGGTAAAATGCCGTCTTTATAGATGAATTGTTGATTTCAAGCAGGACCTTCTGCTCCTTTGCCTTTTTCACCAGGCGTTCAAAATCCACCGGTACATAACCGTCTTCCGGATGCCCGATGATATTCACATAAGGGTTTTCCATTGCCTTTAAATAAGCCTGGGTATTCTCCTCCATGGTGCCTGCTTTGGTGCAGGCCGTATGAAAACTGGCAATGCATATATCCTGCCGTTTCAGGATATCCTCATCCAGATCCACATTCCCCTCAAAGTCCAGTATGTTTAGCTCCGCCCCGTAAAGCATGCGGACCCCCCGCATCTCCTTTGGAAGCACATGGTAGTTCATAAAATGCAGCTTGTGGCTGGAGTCAGCAAGTGCAGGCCCATGATCCGTGACTGCCAGCAGTCCAAGCCCCCTGTCCCCGGCAGCCTTTGCCATTTCCGCTACCGTGGAATAGGCGTGGGCGCTGGCAATGGTGTGCGTATGTGTGTCTAAAACAAATCCCATTTCTTTTACCTCCCGAAATAAAAAACCGCACCCTGACATACTTTAAAACGTCAGGGTGCCCAGGATCCGGCCATTTGCATAGGTTTCGCTTCTGCACATCCTGACCATCCCCTCTTCCATCCTGTAAAAATTAAAACCATACTTTTCCTGGAAACGCACCTGCCCGCCACCCATATCGTCCCCGCAAAAGGACAGACTGTCCGCTATATGGCAGGGACGTCCTGCAGCCAGACCGGCGTGATGATGGTGGGTGTGGCCGCAGAGGATGCATGAGACCCCGCTGTGTTCAAGCAATGACAGCAACCTCCTGCTTTCAGGAAGGGGTGGGATCTGTCCCTGTTCAGGTAGCAGATGATGGTGGGTCACCAGGATGGACGGCCCCTTGCCTTCTGCTTTGAGAACCGACTCAAGCCACGCTGCCTGGCTGTCATCCATCCGGCCGTCCGGTACTCCCTGAACCGAGGTATCAAAGGAAATCACGGCCGTGTCCTCCAACCGCCGGATTGTATTGTATGGGGCAGAACCTATTTCTTTAAGCCCGCAGGGGCTGTCCGCGTCCTCCTCCAGCCAGCCTTCCCGGAAATTCCTTTTATTATCGTGGTTCCCCAATGTCACCACCAGGGGGATATCCCCTATCCGCTTCCGGATATGGTGTTTCAGGCATCGGTAATCCTCCGCAGTGCCATCTTCGGTCAAATCGCCGGTAATGACCACAAGGCCAATCCTTTCCCAGTCCCCTGCCACCCGGTCCAGACAGTCATCCAGAAAAACCAGAGGGTTCTGCATGGCGGACAGCATGGCCTGATATCCGTCAGGCCCGGCTGCCCGGTCAACACCCCCATGCTTCTTATTTGTACCGTCCAATGGGCCCTGGTCCGCCTTTTTGCGGCATCCTAATTCCCTCCGGTAATGGATGTCCGACAGATGTAAAATGTACATTTCCTACAACCTTCCTTTTATTTCAGCTTCTTGCGGATAAACCCGGCCAGGCTGTCAATGGCAAATACTGCCACAATCACACCCATGAGGATTACACTCACCTTATCCCAGTTCCTGGCCTGGATGGCAAATACCAGCGGCGCGCCGATGCCTCCTGCCCCCACCAGTCCCAGGGTGGAAGCGCTTCTCACCGCAATCTCAAAATGGTTCAGGGAAAGGGAACTGTATATGGGCATCAGCTGTGGTATCCTTGCAAAGAACATGGTCTGCCAGAATCCTGCGCCCACAGCGGTCATGGCCTCCACCGGGCTTTCCTCCATGGCTTCCATTTCCTCCGTGTACAGCTTGCCCAGCATTCCAATCTGATGGACGCCTATGGCCAGCACGCCTGCAAAAGGCCCCGGCCCCACCATCTTCACAAAAATAATGGCATAGACCAGTTCGGGAAATGCCCTCAGCACATTGCACACAGACTTTCCCGCCTTAGATACCCACGGGCAGGAGCGCCACAGGTTGGCGGAACTTAAAAGCGTGATGGGAAGGGCCAGGACCGTTGCAATGGCCGTGCCCAAAAAGGCAATTCCCAGCGTAAGCAGCAGGAGACTTATTAAATCCTCCCCGCTTCCGTCATAAACATATCCCCAGGCCGGTTTTGCCAGCCCACGGAATACATCTCCTGCCATGGAAGGCGAGAAATACGCCAAGCCCGAATAATCAATGCCAGCAGCAGAATAAACCAGGACTGCCAGCACCACCGCGGCAATCATCCACTGTTTCCTTGTCCTCTTATCTGTCATCATGCCAGCCTCCTTCTGATTGCTTCGCTGAGGCCATCCACTGCAGCCACCACTGCCAGGATTAATAGAATGATGACGGATACCCGGTCATACTGGAGCAGGGCCAGGGATGAGTTGAGGATGATTCCGATTCCTCCGGCCCCCACATATCCCAGCACCGCGGAAGCCCGCACATTCACTTCCAGGGCATAGAAGGTATAACCAGCCACCTGGCTCATGATTTGGGGCGCCACGGACCAGAACGCAACCTGCACCTTGTTGGCGCCCACGGACACGGCCGCCTCAATAGGTCCCTCGTCAATGGCTTCAATGGCCTCATACACCAGCTGGGATACCAGGCCGAAGGTAAACACGGCAATGGTCATGACACCGGTAAACTCCCCGATTCCCACAATGGCAACCATCAACGCTGCCAGCAGCAGGTTGGGTATGGTTCGCACAATATCCAGGAAAAACCGGATGGCCGAGGTGACCAGGCGGTTTCCTGTCACCACCGTTGTGCCCAGGAATGCCACCGGCACCGCAAACAGCACCCCAAGGGCGGTCCCCGTCACCGACATCTGAAGGGTGGAGATCATGGGGCCTATGAGTTTAGGGATATATGCAAAATCCGGTCTCAAAAAGCGCGACAGGAATCCTGACATCTGCTCCAGGTTCCCTAACACATCCAGGATATCCGCCTCTGTCACAGCCGCGCTTGCGGTAACGCACAGACCGATGACAAGCACGATGAACAGATGCTTATACCAGTTAAAATGAATGGTATCCTTAAGCTTCATCGCCAGCCCCTTCCTTTTCTTTTCCAATATCCTTACCGTAAATCCGTTTCAGTTCCTCTGGCGTAAGCTCCTCCGGCGTCCCGTCAAAAATCACCCGTCCGCCCTGAAACCCCAGTATCCTCCCCGCAAACTCCTTTGCCAGCTCCACGGAATGGATGTTAATGATTACCGTTTTTTCCATATTCCGGTTAATCTGCCTTAAGTCCTCCAGGATTTTCCTTGTAGTCACCGGGTCTAAGGATGCCACCGGCTCGTCGGCAAGGATGATATCCGCCTGCTGAACCAGGGTCCTGGCAATGGAAACCCGCTGCTGCTGTCCGCCGGACAGCTCATCGCTTCTGGAGTGGAGCTTATCCAGCAGCCCCACCTTTTCCAGGGCCTCGCTGGCCAGCCTGTAATCTTCCTTGGAGAATATCCCCAGGATGCTTTTCCAGGTGGGGTAATATCCCAGACGTCCTGACAGCACATTTTTCTGCACCGTGCTCCGTTTAACCAGGTTGAATGTCTGGGAAATCATACCGATATGGCGGCGGATGACCCTGAGCTGCTTTTTCCCGGCGCCTGTCACCGAGACACCGTTGATACGGATATCCCCCTCCGTAATATCGTGGAGGCGGTTGATGGCCCTTAAAAAGGTGCTCTTGCCTGCGCCGCTGAGGCCGATGACAGCCACAAACTCGCCGTCCCCAATGGTTAAGTCCACCTGGTCCAGTCCCTTCACCCCATTAGCGTAAGTCTTGGATACATGCTCAAATGTAATCATGACGCGTCCCTTTCCAGCCAATCCTACTCAGCTGCCTTTGCCGTATAGTCCTTAACCGTATCGTACACGGAATCATCCGCTTCCTCATATCCCTTGTGGTTCCACAAAGACATGGCCTCCTGGCCCGCCTCATCATTCTTCATGTTCAGGAACACTTCCTTTACCTTTGCCTTTAACTCCGGCTCCATATCGGTCTGGACCGCAATGGCGTCATTGGGGATGTCCCCCTTTGTGAGATAAAGCACCCTTAAATCCTTAAGCAGGTCCTGGTCTGAGAACTTGGACGCAAACACATTCCTTGCCCCTTCAAATACAAAACACGCATCCTGCTGCCCGCTTAACACAGCCGTCATCTCGCTGGGGATATCATTGACCGTGGTCAGGGTGCAGTCCTTGGCCGGGTCTATGCCCAGGTCCTTCATCTCCGCGACCGGATATATATAGCCGCTGGCTGAATTGGGACTTAATGTGGCAATCCTTTTGCCCTTTAAATCCTCCAGTGTCTGAAGGCTGCTGTCTGCCTTCACCAGTACCTCTCCCTTAAATGTGCCGCTGAGCTTCCCCTCCTCAGGAAGGCCTGTTTCATGGTTGTACGCGCCCAGCTGGGAAGTGAGGATTGCTTCGGCCGCCTTTTGGTCCCTTGCCTGCACGTACGCGGCAGGAGGCATGATTCCGATATCCACTTTTCCCGAAGCCATGGCTTCCACAATCGTAGAGTAGTCCGTTGCCAGCGTTACATTTACCTTGCATCCCAGTTTCTCTGACAGATATTGTGCAAATGGCTTTGCCTTTGCCTCCATGGAACCGTCATTATTGGTTGGCACGAACTGGACATTCAGCTCCTTTGCATCTGCCGACGCCTCCTTCTTACCGCATCCTGCCAATGCCAGCAGACCCAGCCCCAATACCGCCATACAGACCACAACCTTCTTTTTCATGTCCCTGTTTCTCCTTTCGATGATACCGCTGTTTTCTTTGTCTGTTTCAATGTAGTTCACAGCAAGTATACCAGACTGTCTCAGGAACGCAAAATGACCTATGTCACATTTTGTACAATGTTTACCGGCATTTTACCCCAATTTACCAAAAAACGCCTTCCCGCTCTTGCGGCAGGACCCGGCGTTGACTATAATGGGAGAAGCAGATTCATGGAACTGAAAGGGGAGGACAGATATGAAACGGGATCTTAATGAGAAAAAACTGCATTCCTATATCCGGGACAACCATCTTGAGACATATATGTCTGCTGATATTTTCTCCATCTCGGAGCTACTCCTGTTTGACAAGAACGAATACCTGGTGGAGGCCGGTTACCCGGCCGGATATCTGTGCTTCCTTGTGAACGGCGAGGTCATCATCTCCTCCTGCTCCACCAATGATAAAAACACCTGCATCAGCTACTGCCACCAGTTCACCATTATCGGCGAGGCCGCTTCCCTCTGGCAGATGGCGCCCTGCCGCAGCGTCAGGGCCCTGACCCCATGCACCTGTATCGGCATCAACCTGACAAAATACCGCCAGCTCCTGCTTAACGACCTGCTGTTCCTCCAGAATATATGCCAAATCCTCACCTGCAAGCTGAACACGGAAAATGAACTGTCCCAGACCTTATCCGACCCGCTGGAGGTACGGCTTTCCCGCTTTATCCTGGAATACTCAATTGACCAGATATTCACCTTCCAGCTGACCAACTGCGCGGATATCCTCAATACCAGCTACCGCCATCTCCTTAGGATGCTGAAATGCTTCTGTGCCATGGGGGTCTTAAAGAAGGCCAGGAACTGTTATGTCATCATGGATGGGACACGGCTGGGCGAGATTGCAAACGGGACACTGGTGATTGGAAATCCCCAGCCCTAGTAACATTTTTCCAAGGTATTTAAGCGGTACTTCGGCGTTGCGCCTTCCGCATATAAGCCGCCGGCCCATTAAGAAGGACGGCGGCTTATGTATAAAATCCCCTAAACACTGCGATTCAGTTCTGATGTTATTTTTACTGCTTCGATGATAAACTTATCACGCTTGGCCATATCCTCCTCCAGGCTCAGCTTTGACCAGTCATAAAAGCCTTTGCCGGTCTTTGCCCCCAGATTCCCATCTTCTACCATATGGCGCAGGTATTCATTGGCCTGCCTGTCCGCGCAGATATCCGGCAGCACTGCCTCCTGTACGGCAAGCCCAAGGTTTAAACCGATTGCGTCCAGATGCTTTAATGGCCCCCACTCCGGAAACCGCATTGCCATCCCACAGCTGATTGCCGTATCCACATCCTCAGCGCTGGCCAGACCGGAGGCGACAATGGCAACCGATTCCCGGATAATGGCCTGGAACACACGGTTTGCCAGCTGGCCCGGCAAATCCCGCTGTACCAGCACAGGTGATTTCTTCCATTTCTTTAGTTCGTCCCGAACGCCCTCTGCAACCACCCGCTCTGTCTTTTCCCCCATCACCACCTCCACAAGGGGAACCAGGTGGGCCGGCAGCCAGAAATGTGTGGTTACGGTGCGCTCCGGCTTCTTACATGTCCCGCTGATATCCGTAATTCTAAGGCCGCTGGTATTACTGCATATGGGTACTTCCACAGGAAGTACCTCATCCAGTTTTGCAAACAGGGCCTGTTTGACCTCCAGCTGTTCCACAACCGCCTCAATTACCATTCTTGCAGAAGCAGCGGCTTTTAGCATATCGATGCTTGTCTCCATCCGCTTTTTTGCTTCCTCTGCTTCCTCTGCTGTATTGAGTCCGTTTCCCACCCTCAGGTCAATACATGCCATTGCCTTTTCCATACCGGACCTGACGTGGGCTTCATCCACATCAACCAGTATGGTCCTGTTGCCTGCAAGGGCGCTCATGGCGCCAATGCCGCTTCCCATCATGCCGCTGCCCACAACCATTATACAGTCTCTCATTTTTTCATACCTTTCCGCTTTCAATCACATTCTTTTTTATCAGACGCAGCTTCATAATCCGCAGGAATACTCCCTGTTCGTGTTCCGCCGTCAGGCCGGTACGCGCTTTTAGAAACCCTTTAAACGCTTCTGTGCCATGTTGGTCCTTCAGATGCGTCCTTAACAGCAGAAACCCGGAATATGGGGTCAGGAACACACAAAACCCCTCTTTTGCTTCTATGATTTTGTGGATCCGATCATAGGATATACTATTTCTGCCTGCACTGCTTTCAACGCAGATTCCATCCTGACGAAACAGATATGTGAATCCACGGCTGCAGGACCCCATTTTCTTATGTATGCTTCTTGACAGATACTGGGCGGGATAGGTCAGGCTGATGCATAGCCAGCAGCCGGCCGCTGCCAATAAGGCTGTCAGCTGGCCGCTGTTCACCCAGGTCAATGATACGCCGATCAGGATCATGCCGGACAGCAGCATCATTATCAGTTTTTTCCAATAATATGTGTGGACCTGCACACGGGCCAGGATTCTTATATTATCTCTTGTATAGATGGTTTCAAACCTGTACATGTTTATTCCTTTATCAGATTGCTGATGATGCTCATGGGATTCTTCCTGCTTTTATCCAATTCCTGCAGGGACTCATTCAAATGGTTATGGAGCTTGTCCACTGCGTCTTCATATTTTCCGTCTTTAATCGCCTGATATATTTCCGTATGCTCACGGATTGTATGTATCATCCTTCCCGGGAGCTGGACCGCAAGGAACCGGATTCTAAGCTGGTGGTCCCCAAGGTTTTTCAATAAATCCTTCATAATGGAATTATTGCTGCAGCTGGCGATAATCTGGTGGAAATGGTTATCTTCCACAAAGGACTCATACACCTGGTCATTTTCCACATTGTATTTCAGGGCTTCAATACTTTGGTATAAATCTTCCAGGAAATGCTCCGGTCTGTAGTTTTTAATGTTTTCAATTGCATGGCCTTCAAGGACCATACGTGCATCAAAAAGGTCACTGATAAACGACCATGTTATCTGAGATACTCTGAATTTGCCTCCTGTGGCCTCTACAAGCATATCCTCTTCACGCAGCCTTACCATTGCTTCCCGGACCGGTGTACGGCTAATCCCGAATATATTTGCCTGTTCCTGGACCATGAGAAGCTGGCCCGGCACAAGGTCAAAGTCGAGGATTTTTTTCTTTAAAGCAGTATAGACCTCATCAGACAATGGATTTGCAGTATCTTTTTTTTTCATTCTGAGCACCTCACTCTATTGTTTGCCTCTTATTATACATCAAGACCATGTATAAGTCATGTACTATCCGATGCTTAATCCCATGGACCTGGGGATATACAGTGAAATTTCAGGAATGAACGTAATGAAGGCCAATGCAATCAGTAAAGCCGCAATCCAGGGAAGCAGGGCTTTTGCCATCCTCTGGACAGGCACCTCCCCTATCCTTGACGTAACGAACAATACCAGCCCAAAGGGCGGGGAAAGGACTCCTATCATCAGGTTAAGCACCATGATAATGCCAAACTGGACTAAATTCACATCAAATGCAATTAACAGCGGCATCAGGATGGGCGTCAGGATTGTAATGGCGGAAGTGGTTTCCATGAACATCCCCACAACAAGCAGGAATATATTGACAATGATCAGCAGCTGGGTCCTGTTGGTTACTGACTGGGTAACAATCCCAAGTATTGTCTGGGGAATCAGCGCCCTGACAATACACATGCCGAACAAGGTTGCCGCTGCAACCAGGATGCCAATGGTTGACGCATCCATCACAGAATCCACAAGAATTGCATATAGATCCTTTAACGACAATTCCTTATAGATAACAATCCCCAAAAACAGGGAATAGAACACCACAATGGCCGCTGACTCGGTAGGGGTATAAACGCCTGTGTAAATCCCGACTAAAATAATGACCGGGGCCATCAGCGGAAGGAATCCTTCTTTTAACGCCGCTACAATCTCTGAGAGGCATGGGAATTTTTCTTTGGGATAGTGTTTCACAATGGCAAAAATAAATGCAACCGCCATCATGATGATTGCCATCAGTATCCCCGGCAGGATGCCTGCCATAAATAAAGCGCCTACCGAAGCCCCTGAAATCGTGCCATAAACCACCAGGGGCAGGCTGGGAGGGATAATCGGGCCCACCGTAGAGGAGGCCGCCGTGACGCTGGCGCTGAACTCTTTATCAAACCCGGCCTTATTCATTGCCCTAATCTCAATAACTCCCAGACCGCTGGCATCGGAAACAGCCGTGCCGGACATACCTGCGAAAATAATACTGCTTACAATATTGACATGGGCAAGGCCGCCCGGAAGCCATCCCACTAATTTCTTTGCAAAATCGAACAGCCGGTCTGTTGTCCCGCTTGAATTCATAAGCTTTCCCGCAAGCAGGAACATGGGAACGGCAAGCAATGTAAATGTATTCAGACCGCCAATCATCTGCTGGATGATCGTGGCCCACTTGACGCCGCCTTTTGCGAACATCATGACCACGGAGGTCAGGCCCAGGCTTACCATGACCGGGATTCCCAACATGAACATTGCTATCAGCAATAGTAAAAATACAATCTGGCTCATAGGCGGTTCCCCTTTTCTTTATCTGGCAGCACATCCATGATGATATTGATACAGGACTCCAGGCACATGAAAAACAGACAGCACAGGATTAGCCCATATAGATAGTTCAGCTGGAACCACACAAGGGAATTGGCATGCACCCCTGCGGCCGACCCCATGAGCAAGATACTGCCTTTCATGGCAAACAGGCCAAACAGCAAGGTCAGGATATCAATTGCAACATCAAATATTTTCCTTGCAGTACCCGGCAGATAATCCAGGAGCAATGTAATTGTTATATTCTTTTTTCGGGATACCGCAACAATATTCCCAAGGAAAACCAATGCAACATACGCGAACCTGGACATTTCATCCGGCCATTGAAGCCCAATCCTAAGCCCCCGGCTTATTACCTGAATCAATATCATAACTGCAATACTGGCCATCAGGATTGCAGCCAGACATTCAACCGCCTTAAGAATCTTATTATTTAACGCTTCCATCTTTTTCATAGGACACTCTCACCTTAGCATACGTATCACATCATTTACTTTGCATAGCTCATGACTTCATCATAGTCTGTAACGGTCCATTCATCGGCAAACCATTTATCATAGGATGAAAGCGCTTTTTCCTGAAAAGCCTCCCTGTCCGGCTCAATCACTTCCATGCCATTGTCCACCAGTTCCTGAAGATACGAATCCGCGGTTTCCTGATTCAGTTCCGTACAATAATCCCCAAAGCTGGACACTGCGTATTCGCTGAGGATATCCTGAAGATCTTCCGGCAATTTCTGATATGTCTTTTCACTGATAAAAACCGCAACCCACTCATACACATGATTTGTATTAATCACATAATCCTGGACCTCATAAAATTTATTCGTGGCAAGCTGCTCATAAGGCCCCTCGGAGGCTTCCGCAGTACCATTCTGAAGCGCGCCGTACAGCTCGCCTAAAGGCATTGTGATTGCAGTTGCCCCAAGGGTATCCGGTCCCCATATAGATACCCATGAGGACATCTCGGACACCCTCATCTTAAGGCCGTTCAGGTCATCCGGGGTGCGGACAGGCTTGTTGGAGGACATCACCCGCGGGGTCCTGTACCCGATTCCCAGCATCCTGAGGTTATCTTCAATAAAGTCCTCTTTCATCCCATCCCCGATTTCACTGTCCACCACTGCCTTTATATGGTCCGTATCTTTAAACAGGAACGGAGCTGATAAAAAGCTGTATCTTGGTGCATACGCATCCAGTCCCTGCACACCGGCGCACGTCATTTCCAGTTCATCACCGGCCACTGCAATGTAGGAATCCGTTTCACTCCCCAGGGCACTGTTTGTGAATAAATTAATGACCAGTCTTCCATCGGAGGCCTCCTTCACATCATCGCTGAACTTTTGCGCAGCCACTGCCATGGGGGACTTTACATCATAGGTCATGCTCAGTGAAAACTCATAGGTTTCATCACTTGAAGCAGCTGCCGCGGATGTGTCTGCTGCCGCGGATGTGTCTGCCGCTGTCTTATCCGCCCCAGCGGCAGCTGCAGGATTGGAATTAGAAGAACCACATCCTGCCAGGGATAATACCATCATACCAGCCATTGCCAACGCTACTCTCTTCATCATTTTCTTCCTCCTATAATGTGATTTTATATTTTCTTAATGTATCCTCATTCAGTTCAATGCCCAGGCCAGGCTTATCTGAAACCTTGACAACGCCGTTTTCCATCTTTAACGGTTCCATGCCAAGCTCATCCCTCAGCGGGTTCTTATCAAGTGTATATTCCATATATTTACAATTATGTACGCCCATCCCAAGATGGATATTGGCAATCAGGGAAACAATCCCGGCGGAAAAATGAGGGATGATGGTTTTATTCCACGTACTGGCCAGTATGGCTGTTTTCCTGCATTCCGTCAGGCCGCCAGACCAGATTGCATCCACCTGTACGATATCCACTGCATTGTTTGTTATGAAATCCCTCATGCCATATCTGGTAAGCTGTGTTTCATACCCTGCAATGGGAACATCCACCGCATCCGCAAGCCTTTTGCTGTCCTCCATGAATTCAGGTGAAAGAGGTTCCTCAAAGAAGAAAAGATCCTCCTTTTCACAAAACCTTGCCATTTTAAGCGCATCGTTAAAGTCATATGCATTATTTGCATCAACCGCAAGCCTGAAATCATCCCCGGCCGCTTCCCTGACCGCATGTATCCTTTCCTGGTCCTCTGCCATGGACGCCCCGCCAATCTTCATCTTCATGACGCCAAACCCCATCTGCCTGTAGGACAATGCTTCATGCGCAAGATCCTCCACGGTCTTGCCTTCCATATAATATCCAGCGCTGGCATAGGGAATCAGTGAAGGATTCGCCCCGCCAAGAAGTTTGTAAACAGGAAGGCCTGTTTTCTTTCCTAAGATATCCCACAATGCAATATCGATTGCGCTTAATCCGGCAATCAGGATACCCCTGCGCCCATACCGGAAGGTCTGCTGGTACATGAGATTCCACAGTTCCTCAATCATCATTGGATCCTTCCCAATAATGAGCGGCGCCAGTGTTTCTTCCACAAGGACTGCTGTTGACTTAAGGGAACTTAATGCGAACCCTTCCCCAATTCCGGTAATCCCCTCATCTGTATGTACCTTAACCAGAAAGACATCCCGGGTAGGAATATTAGCCAGTCCATCCCGGGGAGCTGCTTCGGGTTTATAACAAAGCATGATTGGTTCTACCGCTGTGATGATCATAAAATACCTCCTCTGATTCCTTTCTCCTTAACCTATGATTAGAATAACATTTGCATTTATTTTTGTCAACAAAAATGTATACATTTTTGTTGACAAAATATGAACTGTTTTCAATGTGCTGTCCCATAAGTGCAGTTGTATCCCTCCCCCATCATCCCGCCCTGCAATATAGGGTTATTGGGCGGAGGATTTAGCGGAGTTGGATGGTCCAGAAACCTCTTGACAAATAAAAAGTATAGGAACATACTGAATATAATTACTGCACAGCAATGCCATTCAACGCATGGGAAATCCACGTTGTGGAGGACGGTTCCCTATAAGGCCATGGACCAAAAATTAAATGAAACGTAAATCAGGAGGTGTCCATGCGATTCATTCCAATCATAAGCCTAAGTATTCTCATACTTCTTTTAACCGCCTGTTCCGCGGATACGGGTTCATCTGTAAACGCATCCGCAAACCTGTCCCAAGACCAGCCCCATCAGGATATACCGGCATTGCCTCTGACAGACAGCGGTTTATCCTTGCTTGTTAGGGACTATACATATACCCCCAAGCCCCAGGCGGATCCTGGGGTGTGTTTGAAAATTGCTTTCCGTCAGCTGTGCGTCCCACTTTGTGGGAGATTTGGTCCCGATGAGGGAGGCGTAGCGGGCTACGTTGACCGAATTGGGACCAAATATACCGCGAAGTGGGGCGCGCAGATGGCGGGAATGAATTTTCAAACACACCCTACGCCAGCTGAAAACTCTTTCGGGTTTCCAATTGAATTAGTCAGTGATTTAAAGGAAAGGATGTATCAGGAAGACGCCGATAGCTGCATAAGATATTTAAATCATCTGAATGACAGGGATTACCGTATTACCCATGACGAATTTTTCTCATTGCTTGATATGACGGATGAAACAACAAAATATATGTTCAATACAAACAGATCCGGATATGTATTCTATGGCTGTGATACGGACGGTGACGGAATTGATGAGTTGATTGCGTTTGAAAAGGACGGACGTGGGACCAGTTCCTATATTTATATGCTGACCAAGGGCGAGGAGGGCTATACTTACCTTAACAGCAATTATCTTGATGACGTCCGACTTTTTTCGTTATTTCAGTATGAAAATGCATTTTATTATGCTGCAAGCTGTTATGATGATTCTGCCGGGACAGTCAATCTGCAGATGTTCATGCTGAACCGCAATTGCTTCAAGCTATCCAATATCGTAGACAGCATATGTTTTAACCGGACATTTGATATATCAGAACCAGACCTCCTTTACCGCAATGAAAATAATCCGGATATACGCCTTGTCCAGGACTATCTTGGAGACATTCTATATGACGTTGTCTATGCAAACAGAGCAAAAGAAACGTTTCATGGGGATGAATGGGCATACCTGAATGAGGAGCGGCCATTCCCGAATGAGGATACGGACAGTTGGGATTATGATACGGAAGGCCAGGCCATAGACTGGAGCCGTATGTATAGGATGGATATAAACAATGATGGGAACGACGAGATATTCACAAAATCCCCTCCAGGTTACCAGCAGCCATTTGCACATAGGGTCAATTGGTATGACGGGGATTTCCGGCCATGCCCGGCATCGGTGGAGGAATGGGAGGATGAGGACTATCGGTCCGTTGATATGTGGTTTAAAAACATCAATGGGAAAATAGTCACATTTACTTTGTACCAGGAAATTCAATCCGGCTTGCAGTATCTTATTGATGCCAGAATACAGGAACGTGATGAACACACCATCCTAATGGATTATATGGTTGTATTGGAACCCACGGATATCCGGGTTACGGAGTTCGGCATTGGTACGGATGTTTCCATCTATAAACCTTTGATATACCAGGATCCGGATCTGGACAAGGCATTTCCTTATAATCTGCAGGATATGGCTGAAGTATTTTTACTAAAAGTACAGGGACCTTCTGTTACCATTGAAAATAATTGTGATATACCTGATGATTTCACAGAAATCCTGGAAGGTTTACTGACAGATGGCTCCCTGGACGATTTAAACAGTGAGCTGGGAATGGAACTGTATCGGATGAATGAGAATACTTTTCACAGCAGATATGGAGCATACACCGGATATGCCGAAAGCACACTTGAAGGCGGTACACAGTCTGTGTATCAGATAACCCTTGGCAGTACTGATTACTTTCTTTTATTGCAGTATAATGCTGTGGGAAAAGTTGGGGATTTACATATCTATCAAAAGGCTGCCGGCCGTCTGACCTATGTAAGCACCTATCAGCCTACGCATCTGTGGGCAAAGGTGATTGAATATTCCGGCAGATTATATATTGCCGAACGGCCGTCGCCGTGGTATGAATCCCCGCGCTATCTTGACCGTACCCGTATCCATCAGCTGATACCAGAAGGCGGACAGGATATCCTTATCGATGCGGTCCCCAAAACCTATCAGTGGCAGAAAATATATGATAATCAGGCTTATTACGGACCCGCTGTTACCGGATACCTGGAAGGGATAAAAACAGAATTGATGGACCTGCCATACCTGACCAAGGAGGATGCAGTCTATTTGGGTGATGAAACGCCTGAGATTGACCAGGATAAGCTCCTAAGGCTAGGTTCCGTTACATCCCCTTATGATACTTTTTATAAAATTGACTTCAATAATGATCAGAAAGATGAGTATATCTCAAAAAGTAAGTCTTACAACAGTATTTACACCGGCATATATCAATTCACCCATAAGGGGATTGCAGGATTGGGATACGATGAGAAGGCGGGCGGGACTTTGGGCCGGCCGGTCCAGCTCTGGTTTAAGGAAATAGAAGGAAAGGTTTTTACATTCCGGCTGTATTATGATGAGGAATCATACTACTATATATTAAATGTATCCTTGATAGAAGGGACTGGCATTACACAGGTCCAGACTTATATGATCGTACCCAAAGTCGATTATATTGCTTCTTATGGCTGTGAGTAAGAGCCCGGTAGGGAAAACCGTTTGGATCGGCAACCAGGACAAAGGAGGATGGAATGGATTTAAATTATCAGGAAATTGCGGACAGGGCCGCTGCACATGCCTTAAAGAGCGGCATCATACTTGATTATTCGGAAAAAAGCATTGCGGAAGTGGAATCTATCTTAGGGGAGTATTATAACCATCTTGCAGAATACGACGGCAGGGAAGGTGCGGATACATTGTGGAATATTGCTGTCCACTATGGTATTTACCTGGGTGAGACCATGCTGCGCCTTCAGTTAGGTGAAAAGGGCTTTGCGTGGTACATGGACAACGGAATGCCGGTCCTGAAGAACCGGACAAGCGCTCAGATATCCCCCATTACAAAGGCCCACAAACGGATGTTAAATGGGCCTGAGGACAATGTAAAAAGCTTCTTCGATGTGGCACTCCTGTTCGCAGATGGTAAATTCCCCACCAAACACGTTGTCCACCGCGCCATCAATGTCCAGCTTCCCTCGGGTCAGGTCATAGAAAATGTGCCATACCGGGATATCACTCCTTACATCATGATGATTGAAGAGGGCAGGGAGGATTTCCTGATATTGGAGTCCCAGGATGGATTTTTCCAGTTTTACGGGATAGACAACCAGTTTGTCGCAGAGGTGCGTGTCAATCTGCCAAACGGCGATTTCCAAACTTATTCCATCATTGATAAGGAAAAAGAACAGCAGATGGAACGGATCCGCCTTTCCACCCCCTATGGGCAGTTTACGCCTACGGAGCGGGCGGTGGTGTCCTTAGGACTGGTCCAAACAGTAGTTAAGGCATACTATGAACATATAAATGCAGAAGACTTCCTTAAATCCATCCCATGTGTTGACACCACAGAGGAAACGAAACGATGTATGGGGCTGATAAAATAAGATAACGGTTCATTTGCATGGCAGTCAGACAATTTTTTAGGATGCTGCGTCAACAAGGGCAGTTTATGCCAGAATCCGCAGCATCCTTTTTGTAGAAGTGTATCAGCTAACCGTCACCTTAAATCGGCAATCATCCGCCCCGCCTAATACAGTATGTATTATTTCAACTTGTATATCCTTGTCCGGCATCAAATCCTGTAAAATATATAGAACGCTGTTCCTTGAGCATTCACAATGGGACACATCCGTTACCTTGCCGGATAAAACCTCATCACAAACACATTTAGGATATCCTATTTCATAGATATGTCCAGGTTCGATTACTCTTGCAATGAGCATTTCCGTGTTACCATATTTTTTATACTGCTCATCTAAGCTGCATCCACATTCTTCAAATTGCGCGCGCTGAATGGGCAGAACCGTGTCCTTTACACAATCAATTGCTTTTTTCTTATAGTCCAATATTAATTTCTCCTTTACAAGTACAGATTTACTAAAAATAGGATACACGAAACATTACAAACTATCAATAGGTAAATATCAATCTACAGTTTTTGCTATTATTTCCATTTTCTTCCAGTATGTCCATTTTTTCAGTTTCTGTATGTACACAGCTTATCCATACATTTTCTCCATGCATGAAGAATCCCCAACACGTGAATTTAGCTGTTATCCCTCATCACCCTGCAAGGATTCCCATATGCAACGGTGTTATCCGGTATATCCTTTGTGACAACGCTGCCTGCCCCAATCACGACATTATTGCCGATTGTCACCCCAGGCATGATGATGGCTCCTCCGCCTATCCAGACATTGTCTCCAATTATGACCGGAGCTGTCTGGGTTTTGCAAAATTCAAACGTCCCATCTTCTTTTGGGCTTCCAAACCGTTCCATGGCATTGGTTGGGTGAAAAGCAGTATATATTTGAACATTTGGAGCAATTAAGGCATTATTCCCAATCATGATCTTGTTATCATCTAAAAAAGTACAGTTCATATTTACTTCGCAATGATTGCCAAAATAAATGTTATTCCCATAATCCACATAAAAGGGCGCCGTAATCCACAGGTTCTTTCCCCTTCCGCCTAACAGTTCATTCAGGATGCGCTCTTTTTCTTCTGTGTCCGCAGAATCAGTCTGGTTATAATCCCTGACCAGATCCTTTGCCTTGTGCCATTGTGATAAAAGTTCAGTATCCCCACAGTCATAAAGCTGTCCGGCTAACATTTTTTCTCTTTCAGTCATGATTCCCTCCACGTATACAGCCAAATCCATTTTTTATTTATTATACCATACCCGCGATGGCTAAAACAAAAAACATTACGAAACGCTGCGCTGCCTGCCATTTATCCGTACATAGAAAATATCTTTCCTGCCTTTTCTTTTAATATATCCCTGGCTTTGGCGGGCTCGATTATTTCCACATACTCCCCAAAGGAAAGCAGGTAAAGGAATGTCCAATCACTGAGCCGGTATCTGAATGTCACTTCCAGCGTACCGTCATCCAACCTCTTAATATACTTCTCTTGAAATTCGTCGTAGACTTTATAGGCTATCTTTTCAGAAAAATGCAATTTGAATACAGGTATATCGTTTTCTTCTTTACAGGCAGGCGTAATGGAAAAGTCCTCCGGCAGTTCACGGTCAAACAACGCATCTGTTATTTGAAGATTTCTTATGCGGGACATCTTATATGTACGGATAGCATTTTTGTGCCTTGAATAAGCAACAAGATACCAGGCGTGCGATTTAAAAACCAATTTTAACGGCTCGGCCAGCTGATTGGTTACCGTCAGTTCAGAATTAAAATAAGTAAATGCAATCACATACTTATTGATGATTGCGCGCTCTAAAACAGTGATATTGTCCCGTTCCTTTTCAGGGCTGCCCCAATAGGAAAAATCAATCTCCAGCCACTGCGGCTGCAAATCATGGCTGAACAGCCCGGCAACTTTGTTTAAGGCCTTATCCGCATCCGGATAATTTGAGGATTTCAGGATCTGCAATGCCTGAACCATATTTCTCTGCTCCGCTTGCGTGAAATAGGACTTATCCAATGAAAAACCTTCCAGTAAGGAAATTCCCCCTCCATCATCCGGCAGGCGGTTGGGCTGGTGTTCCGCTAAACAGCGGCTCTCCTAAATATTTGTCATGCGGAACTATCAGACATTTTTCAATGGGTTTCCAGTAGCTGTTGTAAAGATTCTTTTGCGCCGCCCCATAGTTTTCTTTCGTATCAAATTCCCAATAGAGCATATACTTAACGCTTTTTACAATACGGGTAAGTTTAAGCGGCGCAAGCCCCTCTTTAATTTGTTCCATATCTATATGATACCCTCTTTTGATAAGACGAAGGAAAAGCATTCCCTCCTGTTCTTCCAGAAAACTTTTCGCTTCAAGCATCAGCGCTTCAAATTCCTCCGTCTTTTGCGGTTTGACCTGGTAAATACATAGTTCGGTAAATGGCATATCAGATTTCTCCTTTGTTTTATTCCCAGCTTACAGCAAATAGTTATTTTCCCGATCCGCAATCTGCAGGGCAACCAATTTACAGGCTGCATATCCTCCCATAACCAAGGGTTCCCTATCACAAAGCGCTTCTGCCTCCTCCCGGCTGTCTGTTTTCAGGATATACATACCTGCCATGCCCGGATATCCTTTAAACACGCCGCAGATTTCCAGCTTTCCCTCATCATCCAGCCTTCTTATATTCTCCACATGCTCTGTAACAACCTTCTTTGTCATCTTATTATAGGTCTTGCTCTTTTCAAGCATGACCATGTACATCAGCTTTTCCATCTTGTATCCTCCTCCGGGATTTGATTTTTACAGCATGGTTCATTGTTCCCTTCCATTATATCATTAGGAATGCGACATGAGCATGTCATATTTTGGGGAAAATATTTTCGGGTCCTCAAAATCCCCTTGCCTGATTTCCGGGAGGCAGGAATATCCATTCCTTATGGTACGAATCCATACCTTCGCATTACCGCCAATGGAATTCGGGCGCCTGTGCGCAATGTCTGCTTTCCGGACAGGCAAAACTTATGTCGGAAGGGGACAGCCTATGGTATAATGGGCCTGTCAAATGAGCGTTAAGTGCAGGAGGTTTTATGAAAAAAACATTTATGATATGCGTGCTGATTGCCGGTGTGCTGGCGTCCACCGGATGTTCCGGGAGCCGTGTGAAGGCGCCCAAGGAGGTGTTTGCGCCGGAGGAGGCATTTGCAGAGATTCCCCACACGGTGTCCGGAAAGCTAATCCAGACCTGAGGATATGACCCCTCTGAGGGCACCTGGGATGTGGAGCCTGTTGAGGGCCAGGAAATGACGGCCAGGTCAGCTAAAGGCATCTATCTGAAGGAGCAGCAGCTTGTGGACGGGGAAATGCAGACTGTACGTGAAGGCTTTTTCCCGGAGGATGAGGCGGATTTGTTACTGAAGCAGTATGGAAGCGGGGAGCCATGGCAGCTTGATAGTCCCAGATGGAACATGTACGGGGGCCATCATGCTGATCCATGGTTGGAATAAAAACACGGTCTAAGAATACCTTTCCCCATTTCCTGCATCCGTTTGCAAATGACGCTGTCAGTTCACACCATGACCGGCCAAACTGCTAAAAAGGATAACATAAAAACGGGTTCATTGTAAATCCTTTCATTATATGTTATACTACAAAAACCGCAGCTGTCCGGCAGGGATGCAATCCAAGCTTCAGCCGGAAGACTATTTTGAATCGTATTGAACCAATCGGGATTTAAGAGAGGAAAGATAATGGTAAAGGAAAAAGTATCATTCAAAGAGTTTCAATCGGCAGTTGCGCCAGAACACCAGGCGTTTGTCGATAAACTTAATAACAAGCTGATAGAACTAGGCTGTAACCTTGTAATCAAGGAAGCAAAGAGCGGTTACACTGCTTCATACCAGCTGGAGAAAAAGACTGTGATGAATTGGGTGTTTCGCAAATCAGGCATTTTAGCGCGTATTTACGGTGACAATGCCGGTAAATATGAGGATGTGATTGCTTCCCTTCCTGCTGATATGCAGAAAAAAATGACTGCTTCCCGTGACTGTAAGAGGCTTATTGACCCTAATGCCTGCAGTGATACCTGTGTTAAAGGTTTTGTTTATGACCTGGATGGCGGAACATATAAAAAATGCCGGAATGACGGAATGTTTTTCCTGCTGACCAATGAAACAGCGGAGCATATAGCTGAACTGATCTGTGCCGAAGTTACTGTGCGTCAATCGGCTTCACAGCCACAGGACAGCTAAGTCTTATCAATTTCAGTTTATGGGCTGCTTTGGCAGCAGCAAGCACAGGACGGCCGGCCGCTGCTGTCGAAAGCCATTTCAAGGATTCAGCCTAAAATCCCTTGTGTCCCGCTCCGTCCCATTTACAATCAGGGCAATGGAATGGATTCCCGGATAATGCTTCCTTACACCCACATCTGCAAAGGAGTGTTTCTTCTTATAGGCCTTTCTCTCATTTTTCCCCAATGAAATTTCAGATATCTTAAATAGTTTCCGGTTTCTCTTTCCACTGGCTTTTACATAATCAATCCCGTATTCCAGCCTTATTTTCGATGCTTCTTCTGCAAGGATTTCAAATGAGAATGTCACATCCTCCCCAATCGAAATAGCTGTTTCCCCCAGTCTGAAATCCTGAACCTCCACTGAAGGCGCGCACTCATAGCCAAAGAGGGCCAGTACCTCACTGCTGCCTTTTTTAAGCAGGGTCCTGCACCCGTGCTTTACAATCCAGTCCGTATATGCATTCTTCCCATACCAGTCCTTTGCAAGTTCCATAACAAGGTCCGGATGGGTTTTTGAAATATCATTCAGATTATTGGCCACGCTTTTACGCACATGCAGGGAGGAATCGGCCTTCAGCTGCCTTAATATGGGCAGGATTGGAGCAGGGTCCTTTTTAAAACCGGTTAATGCCTGCCCCCACGGCAGCGCCGGGCGGCAGCCTTCGCTTGCAAGTCTTCGGATACATTCATTTTCGTCCTTTGACCAGGCGTACATCTGCTTCATCATACGCTCCTCATGGTTTATGATAAACCATCTTACCGCAAACTCCGATGACGCGTACTGCGTATATCTTGCCAAAGCCGCCATGGAAATATCCCAATTGGCTTCATCCCGCCCGTAAAGTTCAACAAAACCAGGAAAGAAGCCTGCGTAATTATCAAGCCATGAGCCATAGTTCATGACAATCTGATCCATAATACCAACAGCCGTTTCAAAATCCGCGGGCAGGTATTTCCCCAGATTTTCACTGATCCTTGTAATCCGGTCCTTTAACTCCCGCGCCTCCCACGTTTCATCGATTGTTGCCTGCAGAAAACCATCTGTTTGGAAATCACTGTAAACTGACTTAATATCCAAGGCCAGTTTGCGGAGCGATTCGTAATTGTATCTGTCTTTTATTGCGTTTCCCATATATGGTTCCTCGATTCTTTTGACAATCTCCCACAACTTTTTTAGTATAACATTACTTCACATATTTTTCAGCAAAAATAGCAAAGGCTGTTAAGGCTGGAAAGAAGGCAGAATTCCGAAGCGGACATACAGGGTTATACACAATAACAGAAAATAATGGGACGAAATGAGCTGTTTGACATTTTTATGAGTGGATAGTAAAATAAGAAAAACCAGTTATGGGTTTGTCCGCCTTAGGGTGTGTTTGAAAATTGCTTTCCGTCAGCTGTGCTGGAATGAATTATAAAGCACCCCCTAGGCAGAGACGGCGGACGGGAGGAGGTGCACATAGTGAGTGACATAATGGAATTTGCCAGCAGGGAAGAATTCAGACAATGGCTTTCTGACCATTGCCTGTCCAATGCCGGTATCTGGCTTCTATTTGGAAAAGCGGGCGGGCCGAAAACAATAAAGGCAGGCGAAGCGCTTGAAGAAGCCCTCTGCTTTGGCTGGATTGACGGACAGATGAAAAGCATTGATGACAAAACTTACAAGAAATATTTTTCTTCACGCAGGGAAAATAGTAAGTGGTCGGAGAAAAACAAGGCATTGGTTAAAAGCCTTGAAGAACAAGGACTTATGACCGATTGGGGCAGGAAGAAAATAGAGGACGCCAAAAAGAACGGACAATGGGATACCCCCAAATCCCCGGCGGTGACAGAGGAACAGATAGCCCTTTTATCTGGTTTACTAAAAGTGTACGGGCCCGCTTATGATAATTTTCAGGCGATGTCTTTATCAGTCAAGAAAACCTACACGCGGGCATATTTTGACGCAAAGACAGAGGCCGGGCGGGAAAGGCGGATTGCATGGATGGTAGATAGGCTCAATAGGAATCTAAAACCGATGTAAATCTTATGAGCGAGAGCTATATTAAAAATCATTTTCATGACATAAAAAGAAATGCGAATGCTATAGAACACCGTTTAGATGATACGTATTGTACTTTGGAACGTGTGTTGGAAGAGAATGCACAAGTCTTAGAACTTGCTCAAAAAAACAGGGCAAACTATATATTGATTGATGATGAGTACAAAATAAACATTGATTTATAACCGCTGAGGTAAGGTTTAATGAAAAAGGGGAATATCATTTTTCTAAATGGCGTATCAAGTTCTGGAAAGGCTACTTTCCGTTGACTGGAAAAAGCAAACCCGAATATACCGCGAAGAGGGCCGCGCAGATGGCGGAATGGATTTTCAAACAGGTCTTAGGCGGATAAGCCGCTGCAAACCGGATTTTTGAGAGGGAAACATGAATACACCAACACTTGAAACAGAACGGTTTATATTAAGGAAATTTTCTGAAAACGATTTGGAAGCCTTGTTTAAAATTTATAGTGATAAAGAAGTCAATCGGTTTTTGCCATGGTATCCCCTGAAAACCATGGACGAAGCAAAGCAGTTTTAGAAAGGCAATTTGCAGTTAAGTACGCTCAGAAATGTGCATATAACTACGCAATCTGTATAAAAGAAGACAATTATCCGATTGGATATGTCAACGTTACTACAAATCATAGTCATGACTTGGGCTATGGACTTCGCAAAGAATTTTGGCATAAAGGAATTGCTGCAGAAGCAGGCCGGGCGGTTGTTGGACAATACAGCAAAAGACTTGGAATGGAACGGGCAAACGCTGCCTGCTGGTTTTGTCAATCATGTATACATGGCTTCATTGAATGGTAAATTTGCTGCGGTTATGCCAAGCACAGATTATCTGCCTTGATCCGGACGGATGGCGGGGCAGGGCACAGAAAACATCCCCATGAAAGAACCGGGCTTGGCAGTCAGGAATTGGCTGCCCTCCCGGTTCTTTTTAAGTTGGATTCCGTTCCGCAAACAAAAGTTATCACTTCTTAATACTTCTTAAATTATATCTATCAAACTTCCATCTTCTGCATCCTTCTTATGATTTCACTTACTCTTTTATCAAAATCCCTTTCCGTATACTTTGATAATCTGCATTGGTCAAGGATTTCCCCATCACTCAGGAACAGCACCCGCTCGGTCCTGGCTGCTATATTCGGGTCATGTGTAACCAGAAGGATTGCAATGCCATCCTGGTTGATTTTTGTAAAAAGCTCCATTATCTCTTTTGCCGCCTTTGTATTCAGGGCCCCGGTGGGCTCGTCGCCAAACACGATTCCCGGTTCACCCATTAAGGCGCGGCAGATACCGGCCCGCTGAAGCTGGCCGCCTGAAGCCTGGGTAATATCCCTCTCCTCCAGATCCTCAATCCCCATCTGCCTCATCAGGAGCCTGGCTTTCGCAGTCAGCTGCTTCACGTTCCTTTTGCGGTCCCGGGTCTGGGGTAAAATAATATTGTCTAAAATATTGAGGTTTTTCAACAGGGTTGGCTGTTGGAAAACAAAACCCATCCTGTTCCTGCGAAGATCAGACAGCGCATCGTCTGACAAACCGGACAGTCTGCGCCCCTCAAAGGCCACCTCCCCGCTGTCAATACCGTCCATTCCGCTGAGGGCATAAAGCAGTGTGGATTTTCCCGAACCCGAGGGCCCCATGATGGATACAAACTCGCCGCTGCCGATTGTAACGGATACCTCATTTAAGACCCTGTGTTTTTCTTCTCCCACACCAAAGGTTTTTATGATTTTCTTACCGGATAATAACTGTTTCATGGCTTACTCCTTTATGGATTGGCATAATTTCACATGGCCTGCATCAGCGGTTCCCCATATGGTTGCCAGCAGACCGGAACAGACCAAAATCAGCGGGGAATATAAATAAGTGGACAGCGGATCAATGGCAAAACGGAATGCCGCTGCCCCAAACCAGGACGCTGCTGCAGCGGACAGCTTTTCTCCCAGGGTCCCCGCCAGTACCGTTCCCAGTAATATCCCTGCGGACAGTACCAGAAACGCGCGCCATGCATACTGCCGTTTAATGTCTGAGCCGGTAAATCCAATGGCCCGCAGCACAGCAATGGAATACCGGTCTTTTGCCGTCAGCATTTTCATGAACAATAATGTTACCAGTAACACAATGACCGCTGAGACAAGGCCTGCAATCCGCGACGCTGCCTGCACCGACTGCAGGGTCCCTCCAAAGGTCTGCTCCATGTATTGGTCAATCCCTGAAACTTTTGCATAGGAAAAGCGGGCCGCATACTCCGTAATTTTGTCAGATAACCTGCTTTTGTCTGCCAGATCCGCACAGACCAGGCTCCAAACCGGTGCCGTGGAGGTATCTGTAAAAACCGCTTTGGCGGTCTTACCTCCATTGGTGATGTCAGAATAAATCCCGCAGACCGTCAGCTGTTTTTCCCCGTCAAACGTCAGTAAGGTAATCTGATTGCCCACATGCTTCTCCATTTCATCCGCGCACATGGCCGAAATAGCAATTTCATTTTCCTTAACAGGCAGGCGGCCCTGTGTATATTGAAGCGGGAATACGGCATGATTGCCCAGCTCCACCTTAAGGTTCCCGGTTCCCCCACTGTCCAGCCTGACCTGGAAAATCTTGGAGACAAACATGGCATAGTCAGTAATATCCGGGTCATTTTCCATATAGCGGCCAATATCCCCTGTCTTTTCGGGGATTTGCCCGGTCTGCTGGATGTCCATGCGCAGGTCGCATTTTCCCACCCCGATGTTTGTGACAAAATCATCCCCGGAAATGGTATGGAACAGATTCTGCGGTACAATCATAATGAAACTTGCCAGGATGATTACCGCTGTCATCGTAAGATAGAGCCCCTTTCTTGCCAGGACATCCTTCAGCCCAAGCATGAAATTGGAGGAAAAGACGCTGTTCCCAGACAGCCTGACCGTCCTTAAGTTGTGTGGTGGGTCGGCCTGTGCGCCAAACCGGATTGCCTGCGCCGCAGAAATGGTCCGAAACCGCCTCAGGCTTCCATTTACATAAAGCAGAACCAGCAGGAATACAATCGATGCGCCCGCGCCGCCAAACAGCAGGGCCGTGACATGATTCCCGCTGCCGCCTAAATTCAGGCGGATGCTTTCCAGTAATACGTCCTGAAACAAAAGGGAAAGGAGGAATCCAAAAACACTTCCAATGGCTGCCACGACCGCATAGACCCCCAGGTAGATTCCCCTGATATCCGATACCCGCATCCCGACTGCCTTCATGACTCCGATTTCACGGTAATCGTCCTCAATTTTGGCTAAAAGCGTAAAACGGACGCATAACAGTGAAACAACGATTACAAGGAGCCCAATCAAGATAAGGATTGCAATCATGATGCCCTCTGAAATCCCGCTAATCATCTGAAACAACGGCCATGTAAGCGCAGGCCCGTTGGCCGGAAGTCCGGCCGCGCTGTAAGCAGTCTCAAAAGCGCTCAGTCCTGACAGGTCATGCAGGCGGAATTCAATCAAATATTCCACATTGCCAAAGGTTACAAGCTGGGAATAATCCTCTTCGCTTATCACAAACCGTTTGGAAGAAGCCAGGGTGGAATTCATTTGTGAATCACGGATAAAGCCTGCCACGTAAAAAGGCCTGCCGCATATAAAAGCCGGGTCACCCACGTCTGCAGTCCCATCCTTAAAATAACAGACAGGCACATATAATTCACCGCTCTGCGGTTTTACCGGCCGCCCTTCCAAATCAAGGAGGAAATCAAACTGTCTGCTTTGGGTGCAAAAACCATTGTCCTGGACGCTGTCCGTAAGCCTGTTCCCATCTAAGATAATATGGGTATTTTCCACATTCAAAAAGGGAACCACCTGGAAATCCGCCACATTACCGTTATGGTCCGCAAAGTCCTCCAGCCTGGTCATGTCAATGTCCCCTGTATGCATCTGCATAAAATGGGGCGTCCTTGCATCCGTCATGAGCCGGCCAACCGCACCACACAGGTTTACGGTAAGGATGGCGGCAAGTGACAGCAGCATAGCGGCCACGGAAATAAAAAGGATTGTGATAAGCGGCACTGCTTTGCCTCTTACAAGGTTTTTCCATATCATTTTACGGTTCATATAATCCTCCGTTTTCCAGGCTGCGGATGGATTTCATGCAAAGCAGGATGCCTGAGGTGACGCAAAGCAGCAGCCCGGCAAGGATGATTAAAAGTCCGATGCCCCGGCCCGGCCCTGTGCCAAGGATTTTTCCAACGCTTTCTGAAAGCGGGCCCCCGTCCAGAAGCAGAGGCGTGAACACGTAATCCGCCAACAGTCCGGAAACCGCATAGGCCGCCACGTATCCAAGCTGCGAAATCAGCCCAATCATGCCCCAGGCGCGTCCCTGTAAGCGGTTTTCAATATTGGTGCGCAGCAGGTAATCCAGGCTGGCATTGGCAAACGGCAGCATGGCGAAAAAAAGGAAGCCGGCCGCGCCCATGAACACAACATTTTCCCGCAGCCCGAATAAGGCCATGAAGATCCCGGCCCCAAAAAGGGACAGGGAGAGAAGCCCGGCGTATCCATTTTGGATGCTGATCCCGCCAAGGACCGCGCTGGACACCAGCATTCCCAATGTGATAACCGTCATCAGCGTCCCAAGGGTGACGCTGTCTGAAAAGCTTAAGACCATCGGTGAGGCAAGGGTCTGTATGACCCCCAGACAAAAGGTAATAAGCGCGCCCATGACAACCAGGGTGAGTATCCCCTTTTTGCCGGTCAGGGCGTCCCAGCCTGTTTTCAGCTCTGCAGAAAACGAGGACCCTTTTTCCGCTTTCCTGCCCTTAAGACCTTTTTTCACTGCCAGGGTTGTGGAAACCGTTACAAAAAAGGTGCAGATATCAAGGAGAAGCAGCAGCCGGATATCGGAGATGGTGAGAAGGAAACCGGCCAGAACAGGCGAAACCAGATATTTGGCAGAGCCGGCAATCTGTACCAGGCCGCTGGCTTTGCTGTACTGTTCCGGATCCAGCAGGTCTGTGATGGTGGCTTTATAAGCGGGTTCCAGGAGGGACGCGAACACGGAGCTGATGGTTACTCCCACGCAGATTTGCCAAAGCCGCGCCTCACCCTGCATCAGGCTCACCAGGATGAACAGCAGGCCCACCGCGGAAAGGCTGTCTCCCAGAACCATCAAAAGCCTGCGGTCATGCCGGTCAGCTAACACCCCTGCCACGGGGCCTAACAGAAGCGAAGGCAGGAACGCAAGCAATGTGACCAGCGCCATCTGGGACGCTTTCCCGGTTTGCTGAAAGATATAAACGCCCAGGCCAAAGGACGTGAGACCGCTTCCAATGGCTGAAATAAAACCGCCGGACCAGAGCAGCATGAATGCCCCAAAGGATTTACCTGTATTATTTTTCATTCACCCTGCCTTCCTGTAAATGCTTGTTCAAATGCTGCGAGTTCACCTTCCCCTACCCCAAGAAGCCTTTCCAGGTGATAGATGAAGGCCTGGATTTTTTCCTGACGTTGGGCCTGTGTCAGCCCCAACACATTGTCATCCAGCATGACATCCAAATAACACAATGCCATCTCCATGCATTCCAGAGGATGTGAGGTTTCAAAAATCCCCTGTTGGACCCCTTCCGCTACCATATCGGCCAGGATTGGCGGGACACCCATGAAAACAATCTTTTTGGTTTTTTCATGCATCTGTGTATTCTGCGGCTTGTGCAGCTGTTCCATCATCTTCTGCCCCTGGGTCTGCGAACGGTCCACATGAAGCGCCAGGATGGTCCGGATGATCCTCTCCTTTACAGGAATGCTTTTATCCTCTGCTATTTTCTTAGCGCCTAAAAAAATGGCATCGGTTTGACGTTTAATCAGCGCATCCATAATATCTTCTTTTGACTTGAAGTGATGATAAAGGGTACCCTTTGCAATCCCCACGGCATTCATAATGTCTGTGACGCTTGTATTGTCGTATCCTTTTTCCGAAAATAAAATCCCGGCTGCATCTAATATCTCGTTCTTGCGGACATTTGCTTCCTTTACAATCCTCATGGTAAGCCTCCTTTCTTAGACCGACCGTCGGTCTATTAATAAGGATACCATATCTTTTCTTGTCCGTCAAGTTTATTAAAGCTCAAAGTTTACAATCCGTTCGGCACGAATTTTCCCCCTCCTGATTCAATTCCTTCAATACCCGTTTTATCAAAATGGCCGTATTGCCATTTTTTCTGGCGCTTCCATTGATACCGATTCCTTTTATTCCATACCTCCATATGGAGTTGTCTTAATACCAATCATGTTTTTCTCCCCTGTCAAGGGCATTGATTCTTGCCATTTCGTCAGCGTCCAGTTCAAAATGAAACAATTCTGTATTTTCCTGGATATGTTCCGGATTGCTTGAACCCGGGATGACCACGATTCCTTTTTGCAGGTTCCAGCGGAGGATTACCTGTGCCGAAGTCTTTCCATGTGCCGCGGCAATCTCAGTAATCACAGGGTCGCCAAGCAGCTCTGCCGTATGTCCTCTGCCTCCCAGGGGATACCACCCCTGCACTACAATACCACGTTCCTGGATATATGGAATTACATCATTTTCCTGATAGTATGGGTGAATCTCATTCTGTATCAATGCAGGAGTAATGCTTATCTGCGGCAGGAATGCTTCCAGTTCATCCACATACCAGTTTGAAAGTCCGATTGAGCGGATTTTTCCATCAGCCGGACGCCACTGCCTAATGCCGCCGTAACGGAGTTCACACACGTTTCATCCTTCAGGCTGTACGTACCCAGACCATAAATCGGCATTTGATAGCCGCTGTTTAAGGTTACGGTCTTGGTTTCAAAATCAAAGGGACGCCGGAGGGCGGCAGGATTTGTTTCAGGCAGGTTAAGGCCGCGGACCCACTCCTCTATCGCACCTTTTGAGGTGCCGCCTGCAAAACGTCTGCCGGATAACCAGTCGGCCCCGGCTGCCAGAGCGTGAAGATCCGTATCACTGGAACCGATGCCGCTGCTGTGGGAAGTGCAGAATGGGACAATGGTCTTTCCTGTAAAATCATAGCTTTCCAAAAAAGTGCTGATGATTTTAGGCGCCTGCCCATGCCATATCGGGTATCCCAGAATTATTACATGATAGCGGGACATGTCTAAAGCGCTGCCGGAAATCACAGGACGGGCCAACGGATTGCTTTGCTCCCTGTCTGCACGGCCATCGGTATAATAAGCTAAATCTTCCTGTGTATACGGCTGTTCCGGTACAATCTCATAGATATCCGCCCCCAAAGCCTCCGCCGCGTATCCTGCCAGAGTCCGTGTCGTGCCCGTGGCAGAGAAATAGGCTACTAACGTCTTGCCCCCGGTAGCCTCCCCGTTTTTTTCAGAATCATCCCGCGCTTTCTCCGGCACATCGGTAAATGCGGTCACATCGGAAGATGGAGGTGCTGCGTTCATGGTTTCCACCCCTGTCTCCCTTAGCTGACTGGCAGCGGCCGCGCTCCCGCAGGCCGAAACAGGGATAACACAAATAGCGGCTAACAGAATAGATATCATCTTTTTCATATACTTGCTCCTTTCCAGATCATCATGCCAGATAAAGCTGACATTAAGCAACAATTGGAACCGTTCCATACATGCCATCACCTTTCTCAGCTTCATTATATGCCATGATACATATAATATCAAATGCCTATAGTAAATACAGTTCCATACTTATTAAGCATATATACGGCAAAAGAGGGGCTGCCTGGTTCATTGTAAGTCCAAACCCAGCTCATACTAAATACTCATATTAAATATGAATCCATACTTGACAGGCATGGTTTTGCTTATCTATAATAGAGGAAGGATAATAAGAGGAAACATAACAGGCGTGGCCGGAATGGCGATATCAGATTGGAGGTAATCGGTTGGATATACGTGTTTTAAGATATTTTATGGCCGTCACCAGGGAAGAAAGCATATCAGGGGCCGCGGAGTCCCTCCATATGACGCAGCCTACCCTGTCGAGGCAATTAATGGATCTGGAAGAGAAAATCGGCAAGAAGCTATTAATCCGCGGAAACCGCAGAATCACACTGACAGAAGATGGGATGCTTCTGCGCAAGCGGGCGGCCGAGATTCTTGACCTGGTGGACAAGACAGAGGCCGAGCTGACAGCTCCGGATGAGGTTGTGAGCGGGGATATTTACATCGGCGGAGGTGAGACCAACGCCATGCGCTTAATTGCCAGGATTGCCAAGGATTTACAAACGTCCTGTCCGGATATCTGCTACCATTTATACAGCGGTAACGCGGACGATGTGACGGAACGGCTGGATAAGGGACTCCTGGATTTTGGAATCCTGATTGAGCCGGCGGACATGAAAAAATATGATTATATCCGGCTGCCCGCCACAGACACCTGGGGGGTTTTAATGCCCAAAGACTGTGCCCTGGCTTCCCACGATTTTATCCGGCCGGAGGATATCTGGGAGCTGCCCGTCATCACTTCCCGCCAGAGCACTGTCAGCAATGAATTTTCCGGCTGGCTGAAAAAGGACTTTGGGAAGCTGAACATCGTGGCCACCTATAACCTGATTTACAATGCCTCCCTTATGGTGGAGGAAGGCCTTGGATACGCCCTGTGCCTTGACAAGCTGGTGAATACTTCAGAAAACAGCCGCCTGTGTTTCCGCCCCTTAACCCCAAAGATGGAGGCCCATCTGGATATTGTATGGAAAAAATATCAGGTGTTTTCCAGTGCGGCAGAACGGTTTTTGGGCAAGGTTCAGGAAGCATTTCATGGCAATATATCGTAAAGGCAGATTTCATTTCCAAACAGTAAAAGGGCAGGTTTTTATTCCTGCCCCTAACGCCTTAAAGCCTGTATGGACATTTGTTCCCCATCAGTACGCCATATCGGGAGGTCTTTTACATACTTTCTTTGAAAATCCCCAGGATTTCCTCCTGGGTCAGCACTTTATAGCCGCCCTCCATGATGAGGGTACTCTCCACCAACCCCGCAAGCATCTCTTCTGTCACGCCAAGTTCCCTGATATTCATGACAACACCGATTTCTTCCATCCAGTGTTCCATTGCAAGTAAGCCTTCTTCCGCCACTTCCCTGGCTGTCTTTCCGTCCGGATCCACATTCCATACATTTACCGCAAACCGTTTGAACTTTTCCAGCCCATAAGGCATGATATGGCGGTAATAGGCAAGAGAAACAGCAGACAGGGTCATACCATGGGTTGCGTCCGTGTGGGCGCCAACCGCCTGCCCCAGCATATGCACCATCCAGTCTGTTGACTTTCCCATTGCCACCAGGGTATTAAGCGCCCATGTTGCAGTCCACATGATGTTGCTTCTCGCCTCATAGTCCTCTGGATTTTTTATTGCAATCAGGGAACTGTGTATCAGGGACCGCATCAGTCCCTCCATCAGATAATCGGACGTATTGTCATCCTCCCCGGAAAAATACTGCTCGCATATGTGGTTCAGGATATCGTAAAAGCCCGCCGCCATCTGGTATCTGGGCAGGGAATAGGTAAATACCGGATTTAAAATGGAGAATTTGGGGAATACCCTGTCTCCAAAAACATGCCCGATTTTCAGCCTGCTCCCATGGTTTGTAATCACCGCTCCCCCGTTCATCTCAGAGCCCGTGCCCGCCATGGTCAGGACGCAGCCTACGGGGATGATTTTTGTATCCGGGTCCACATCCTCAAAATCCAGATAATACTTCTTCCAGGGGTCTTCCTTACAGTGGGCCGAGACTGAAACAGCCTTGGCATAATCGCAGCAGGACCCCCCTCCCACTGCCAGGATCAAATCCACATTTCCTTCTTTTGCAATCCTGCAGCCTTGGTAAAGCTTTTCTACCGTAGGATTCGGCATAACGCCGCCATCCTCAACAATATTTTTTCCATTGGCCTTTAAGATGGCAGCCACCTTGTGGTAAATCCCATTTTTCCTGATGGAGCCTCTCCCATATACCAGCTGTACATTTTTTCCATATTTTGGCAGTTCCTCATTGAGATACTTAAGCGAATCCTCTCCAAAATATAATTTTGTCGGGTTTGAAAATACAAAATTTCCTAACATATTTTATTTCCTCCTTCTTATAAGCAGCTTTTGTCTGTTTTTAAACACTTTATGGCTGCCCTGAACCCAACCGGGTCAATCTCCCAACTAAATTCCGTCATCATCAGATACGGATTGGCATGCCCTCTGCAAACCCCGGCCTCTCCTCCTGCAGACTGCTGGTCTGCGATGGTTTTTGCATTCTCCCCGGTCCGATCCGCTTCGTCCCCTGGCTACACACCTGAACAGGATGACGTTTCTGCGGTCTCAATAACGATTTCACCGGACAGGTCCGGGATCCATCCACTGCCGGATACAGCGGTTCCCAGGTCATATAATCCGCTGTAAGGACCATATGGCCCATCATACATAACCACGTCGCCCCAGGGGGAAAAATAGGCCAGTCCACCCTTCCCTCCGCCCTCTGTCAACGGCGTATCGCCTGTGTCCAGCTTATCCGATATATTCATTGTAATACATATTTGTTTTTATATCCAATGCTTATATCGGATACTATTCCATGCTTTTCTTCTATATCTTGCAGATTGCTCCCGCCTCCTGTATCATAATTTCCCGCTTTTATTTTCACCAAGTTTACACTACTCCAGGTTAAAAATACTAAAATTTTTAATAAGTCCCAAGAAATAAAAAACACCCCAAACCCGTATGAATACTGGATTCATACGGGTTTGGGGCATTTATCTGCATTTCTGGATAATTATTTGGCGTAATCCGTAACCCTGCTCTCGCGGATTACATTTACCTTAATCTGTCCCGGATACTCAAGCTCGTCCTCAATGCGCTTCGAAACATCCCTTGCCAGCAATACCATATCGTCATCGCTGATCTGTTCCGGAACAACCATGATACGAACCTCACGGCCTGCCTGAATAGCAAAAGATTTATCTACTCCCTTAAAGGAATTCGTTATATCTTCTAATTGTTTTAATCTGTTTGTATATGTCTCCAACGTCTCACGTCTTGCACCAGGTCTTGCAGCAGATATGGTATCGGCTGCCTGGACAATACAGGAGATAAGGTTGGTGGGTTCAACATCGCCATGATGGGACTCCACTGCGTTCAGCACGGTTGCAGATTCCTTATACTTCTTACACAGGTCTGCGCCAAGCTGTACATGGGTGCCTTCCATATCATGGTCAACGGATTTACCAATGTCATGTAATAAACCGGCACGTTTTGCTAAACGTACATCCACACCAAGTTCTGACGCCAGAAGCCCTGACAGCTGGGACACTTCAATGGAATGCTTCAGCGCATTCTGTCCATAGCTTGTCCTGAACTTCATCTTACCAAGTAACTTAACCAGTTCCGGATGAATTCCATGGATACCAACCTCGAGACAGGCGGCCTCGCCCTCTTCCCTCATGTTGTTCTCCACTTCTTTCTGTGCCTTCTCTACCATTTCCTCAATTCTGGCCGGATGAATCCGTCCGTCCACAATCAAACGCTCCAATGCAATTCTTGCAACTTCTCTACGTATTGGATCAAATCCGGATAAAACTACTGCTTCCGGGGTATCGTCGATAATCAGTTCCACACCAGTCAGTGTCTCAAGGGTACGGATATTGCGGCCCTCGCGGCCAATGATGCGGCCTTTCATCTCGTCATTTGGAAGCTGTACAACGGAAACCGTTGTCTCGGCAACATGATCTGCTGCACAGCGCTGGATGGCTGTAACAACCAAATCCCTTGCCTTCTTGTCAGCTTCTTCTCTTGCCTTGTTTTCAAGTTCCTTAATTAATTTAGCTGTGTCATGTTTTACATCTTCTTCAACAGATTTTAAAAGATATTCTTTTGCTTGTTCGGAGGTTAGACCGGATATCCGTTCCAGTTCCTGTATCCCCTGTTCATACTGGGCTTCCACTTCAGCTGTACGCTTACTGAGGACGTTCTCCCTTCTGACCAGGTCAGCCTCCTTCTTTTCCAGGGCATCTGCCTTTTTCTCAACGTTCTCTTCTTTACTTAATACACGTTTTTCATAACGTTGAAGTTCTGCTCTTCTTTCCTTGGTTTCCTTCTCTAATTCATTCTTCGTCTTTAAAGATTCTTCCTTGGCTTCCAGGAGAGCTTCTCGCTTCTTTGTCTCAGCGGTTTTTAATGCCTCATCTATTATTTCCCTTGATTTTTCTTCTGCACTTCCTACCTTACAGTCATACTGCTTACGCTCGTAGTTGCGTGCTGCAAACCAAGTAATAATAATAGCCACAATTATCACAGCGATAATTACTATAGGGACCATTATCTCTGACACAGGAGCACCTCCTTATTAAATTTTCATTGTACTAACTACAACGTATTAATTTTATACTTTTTTCAGAATTATGTCAAGTATCTTCCCCTTATTTTCGCTGCAATACAGTCAATATAGACAAAAGTTCATTCCTGCCATTCTTCCGTGTCCTCTGTGCCGATTTCCCGCATAACACGGTTGATTACATCGTAAGAATATCCTTTTCTTCCCAGAAATGCAGATAAACGGCCCTTTTCCTCATAGGAAATCCCAGTTTTTCCCTTCAATCGTTTGCGCAGAAGCTGCCTGGCATTTTCCACATCATCTACCTGGTTTTGGGAAAATGCCTCGCTTATCTCCTCCTGGGACACACCCTTTTGGGAGAGTTCATAGACCAGCTGCCTGCGGCTCTTCCTGTTTCCATAGGAGCGGACATAGCTTTCCGCATAGGCCCTGTCATTGATAAAACCATACTCCTTAAGGAAATTCATGGCATAATCCACTGCTTCCTCAGGATATCCGGCCTCCTTAAGCTTCTTCTTCATCCAGGCCTCTGTCTTGCCCGAGGACTTAAGCAGATATAGGGCGCGCTCCTTGGCCCGCCCTAACAGTACTTCAGTTAATATGCGCTGGTAAACATCTGCTTCCAGCTCTTTTCCCTCTTCAATCCCAAACCGCTCCACCTCACCCCTGTATAAAACAAAGGCAAAGCCTTCCTCAAGGAAGACTTTGCTTTTTCTCTTATCTACAGGGAGGATGGATGTGACCATCATGACAGCCTGGGAGCATCGGGTGTGTCAGCCCCCTCGGTCTTGGCTCCAGGCGCCTTGGATGCTTCTGCCCTGGTTCCCTTCTTTAATTCCTTTGCCTTGGTTTCCTCTGCTTCTGCTGTTTCTTCAGAGCCCGGCAGCTCATACCTTGTCCTTACCTTTGCCTCCACCTCTGCACACATCTCAGGGTTATCGGAAAGATACTGCTTGGAATTCTCCCGGCCCTGGCCAATCTTGGAACCATTATAAGCAAACCAGGCGCCGCTCTTCTCTATGATATTCTCCTTAACAGCCAAATCCAGGATATCCCCGACCTTGGAAATGCCCTTGCCAAACATGATATCGAATTCAGCTTCCTTAAACGGAGGCGCAATCTTATTCTTAACAACCTTGACCCGGACACGGTTGCCAATCACTTCGCCGCCCTGCTTCAGGGTCTCAATCCTGCGCACATCCAGACGCACGGAAGCATAGAACTTAAGGGCGCGTCCGCCGGTGGTGGTCTCGGGGTTGCCGAACATGACGCCCACCTTTTCACGCAGCTGGTTGATGAAAATCACAATACAGTTGGACTTGCTGATCACCGCTGTCAGTTTGCGCAGTGCCTGTGACATCAGCCTGGCCTGGAGTCCCACATGGGAATCCCCCATCTCACCGTCAATCTCCGCCTTTGGGACCAGGGCCGCCACGGAGTCCACGATAACAATGTCAACCGCGCCTGAGCGCACCATGGTCTCGGTAATCTCCAGGGCCTGCTCTCCGTTATCCGGCTGCGATATGTACAGGTTATCGATATCCACGCCGATATTCTTGGCATACACGGGATCCAGGGCATGCTCTGCGTCGATGAAGCCTGCAATCCCGCCTCTCTTCTGGACCTCGGCCACCATGTGCAGTGCAACCGTGGTCTTACCGGAAGACTCCGGTCCATAGACCTCAATGATCCTGCCCTTGGGTACGCCGCCCAGGCCCAGCGCAATGTCCAGGCTGATGGAACCCGTGGGAATGGTCTCTATATTCATGTTGGCCCTGGAATCCCCCAGCTTCATCACGGACCCTTTGCCGTAAGCCTTCTCTATCTGTGTAAGGGCCGCATCCAGGGCCTTTAACTTCTCATCTTTATTCATATCTCTGTTGATTATATTACTCTTCTCTTCTCTGGCCATGTTATCCTCCGATTCGAACAAATGTTCCCTAACAGTTACAATCATAGTATAATTAAGCTAAAATGTCAACCACTATTTTTCCCGGTCCCCCCCTTTCCATCCCTTACTTTACTTGTGAATACCGGGCGAACTGCCCTTCACAGGTGCCTGTGCATGCACCCACTGACCGCGCATCCGGCGCAGACAAAGCCATCGCAGACAGAACGCCTGCGGAACAGGTTAAGGATAGCATAGAATGGCCTAAAATGCAAGGGGGAGCAGGCATTGGGGGGCCGGCGGCCGGAATGGATTCCCTTCCCCTGCTTAGCGGTTGCCGGACAGGACACGGTAGACCCCCGGGACAACAGACTGAAGGCATTTTCTTAAAAGGCTGCTTATAATCACCATGAACAGGGGCATCAGCAGGAACATGGACAGGGCCGATGCAGGAACAGGTGGAAGGAGGATAGCACCTGCTTTATTGAAGAGCCTGACCCAGGCAAAGTGGATGGCATATAGGAAGAAGTTATGTTTCATCCAATCCCGGGCCATGGGAAGAGGGAGGCCTGACAGCAGGAACCAGACAGCGCACACGCCCCAGATGCGCTTGAGCACGGCTGACAGGGGCCTGGCGTAAAGAGGCGCCATGGGCCGGCTTAAGAAAAGGACCAGGGCCAGCAGCAGGACGGCTGCCCCCCAGCACAGGACGCGCCTCCCGCCCCTGGGGGGCAGGGACTCGGCAAACCTTCCCCAGCCGTCCCTGTGAAGGCTTATATAAGCAGCCCCGCAGGTGTAGAACAGTGCGTCCATATTAAGATGAGGGAAATCCCAGCCATGCCACAGCGCAAAGGCAATCACCCCAAGGGCCGCTGCCCCGGTCAGGGTGCGCTTCATGACAGGATAAACCACAGGAGCCAGGGCAATGAGGAGGATTAACTGATATAAATACCAGAATACGGGATTGTAGGCATAATTCACAAGGGCGTCCACGGACTGCATGATGGTGACAGGCACCGGAGGCTTTCCTATAAGACCGGATATGGCGGGAATCCGGGTCGCGGTTACATATCCCGCATAATACAGGAAGTTCCAGATCAGATAGGGCACCAGGATACTCCTTATACGCGACTTCCATTTGGGGAGTAACCTGGACCAGTTAAACCTGCGGTAAAACAGGTAGGAGGACACCATGAAGAAACCCGGAACCGATATCTGCCCCAGCCCTTCTCCCAGAATCCACTCCAGCCTCTTAACCCCGGCCGCTGCCTGCGTGGCTCCCAGGTATAGCTCCGCATTAAAAGAATGTACCCATACAACCAGAAGGCTGAACAGGAATGTAATCCAGTAAACCTGGTTATGAAACTGCTTTTCTTCCATATGATATATCCTCTCCCGCAGCAGAACCAAACACAACATGCACAGAAATCAAAAGGCCGCTTCCCGGAACGCTACTGTCCTCATTCAGGGAAACGGTCTTTCTTATACGGACACGGATTGCATGGCGCTCCATACCGCGCCCGGGGCGTGTCCTGACATCCGCCCCCGTATGCTTAGGGCGCGTCTGATAATTCATTCCCGCCATCCGCACACCCCTGGGCGTGTCTGAATGTCCGGGCAAGCCCCTGCCATCAGCTGCGGTACTGTGCCAGCAGTTTATTAATCCGCTTGGTAGGTGTCAGCAATTCGCTTAAAGATGCATCGTGATTTAAATTGTCAATGATAAGGGCAATGTACTTGCTCATGTCAACATCAATATAGTAAGGCCTCTCAAGCAGGGACGGCGTCTGGTAAACCAGGTTGGTTGTCAGGATCCTGTCGATAATGCCCTTTTCATAATACTCGTCAAACTTGTTAAGGCCGCCCGTGAACAGGCCGAAGGTGGAGCATACAAATACCTTTCTGGCTTTCCTGCGCTTTAACTCCTTAGCCACATCCAGCACGCTCTCGCCTGAGGATATCATATCGTCAATGATCAGCACATCCTTGCCTTCCACGCTGGCTCCCAGGAACTCATGGGCCACAATGGGATTGCGTCCATTGACAATCTGGGTGTAGTCGCGGCGCTTGTAGAACATGCCCATGTCAAGTCCCAGCATGTTGGCAAAATACACGGCGCGGCCTGTGCCGCCCTCATCCGGGCTGATGACCATCATATGGCTGCTGTCAATCTGAAGGTCTGTCTCGTTCTTCAGCAGATACTTAAGGAACTGGTAAATGGGCTGGACCGTCTCAAATCCCCTTAAGGGTATGGCGTTCTGTACCCTTGGGTCATGGGCATCAAATGTGATGATGTTCTCCACGCCCATGTTCACCAGCTCCTTAAGGGCCAGTGCACAGTCCAGGGACTCCCTGCCCGAGCGCTTATGCTGTCTGCTCTCATATAGGAAAGGCATGATTACGTTAATCCTGTGGGCCTTGCCGGCGGCTGCCGCAATCACACGCTTTAAATCCTGGAAATGGTCGTCCGGCGACATATGGTTGGTCATGCCGAACAGGGAATAGGTAAGGCTGTAATTGCAGACGTCAACCATGATATACAGGTCATCGCCCCTTACGGACTCAAGTATCAGCCCCTTTCCCTCGCCGGAGCCAAATCTTGGTGTAATGGCATTTAAAATATAAGAATCCCTCTGATATCCGGAAAATGCAATGGTGGATTTGTGCTCGCTCTCACGCTCACGCCTCCAGTCTACCAGATAGGCATTTACCTTGTCGCCTAATTCCGTGCAGCTTTTAAGGGGTATAAGACCCAGGGGGCCAACTGGAATTGTCTCAATGATTTTTTCCTCATATAACATGGTTTTTATCCTCCTGTTTTTGGCTGGCGGCCTCTTTGCCATAACCAGCATATACTTTTATACCATCATTCTCCATGATTCGTCAAGGGCATATCCTTCAGGAACCGCCATGTTCCACATTTATTTTTTTAACAGTCTGATATCTCCCCCATATAATGGAATCATCCTGTATCCGCTCATGATCCTGGACGTGACGCGGTCCGTATAGGAATCCCGCAGCCGGGCCGGTGAAAGATTGGTGGAGATAATGGTGGAACGCTTCATGTTCATCCTCTCGTTAATGCAGTAGAACAGCTGGGAGGAGGTAAAACTGTTATTTAGTTCAGTGCCCAGGTCGTCAATGATCAGCAGGTCGCAGTCCAGGATGAACCGGTACATATCCCGCATCTCCTCTGCGTTCTCATAATCAAACTTATTCCTGGAAAATATCTCGAACAGGTCGCTGGCCGTGAGATAGATGACCGAGTGGTAGGTATTCATCAGTTCCTTGGCAATACAGTTGGTTAAAAATGTCTTTCCAACCCCGGTGCTGCCTGTAAACAGCAGGTTCTCATGGTTTTTATCAAACTGCTTCACGAATTCCCTGCACTCCCTGACCACACGCCGCATATAATCCGCATTGGTCATGCCAATCTGGGGCAGTATCTCCTTATTGTCATAGTATTGGAAGGAAAGGGCTGAAAAATTCTCCTGCTCCAGTATATCCTCCAGATTGGACTGGTCATGGAGCAGCTTCATCTGCGCCTTCAGGAAACAGTGGCACTTCCTGCCCTCAATCAGGCCCGTATCCTGGCAGTCCGGGCACTTATACCAAAGTTCCAGGTAATTGTCCGGATATCCTGCCGCCCGGATGATAAGGGCCTTCTGCTCCCTCAGGTCCTGAAGGTCCTCCTTCAGCTTGTCAAGGGCGCCCGGATTCCCCTCCAGAAGCTTTCTGGCGCAGGCAACGGAACGGCCGGCAATCTCGGCTTCCAGTTCCTTTACCACCGGAAGCTTCCTGTATATCTCCTGGCGCCGTTCCTCCAGCTGGTGGTGGTCCTCAATCTGCTGTCTTCCATACGCCCTCATGATTGCGTCATACTGGGAATTGCTTAATGCCATTATCTGCCCTCCTTATACATCAGGGCTGCTGCCCCACCCATTCCTTAACCTGCTTTAACATCAGGGCGTCATAGTCCGTGTCCCTCTGTTCAAAATTATGGAACTGGTTAGGCGCCCCTTTCCTGGTACGGTTTCCCTGGCCGGACACGGCTGTGTCATACGTTTGAAGGCGCTTGTCCCTGGACCTGGCCGTATCCTCCTTGGCCGCCATCCGCCTGGTGTCCAGTTCCATGATATCCCCAAGGCCCCTGACCCCGGCTTCCTTCCAGTCCGTAAGTATCTTGTCCGCATACTGGAAGCTGGGGTTGTGGATGGCCGTGATGGTCCTGTTGCAGGCCTCCAACACCACATCCCGGCTAAAACCGTAGTCCTTAAACCATTTATCCATCAGCTTCTGTTCCGGCGCGGCCGGTTTCCTGCTGTTTATGCCAAATGCCTTCATCACCGCAAACGAATCCCTGTTGTAGGAAGCCGAATAATCCTTTGCCTCCTGGGCCGTACGGATTCCCTTCTCATGCCAGCTCCTGGCCACCGCCTCAATATAGCGCATGGACGTGTGGCCGTTCTGGACACAGTATTCCACCAGGTATTCCAGCACTTCCTCATTCATCCCCAAATCCTCATACAGATAAGCGAAAACCTGACAGTCCCTGGGGGTAAATACCTTGTTCAGGTACTTCTGGGCAATATAGAGGAGCTGTGAAAAGCCTTCATCCTGGGAAAGGCGGTTCACCTGTTCCGCAGAGTATACAGGCTTGTCCCTGTCCTCCCGGGACGTCTGGCCCTGTTCCCTCCGTCCCTGTCCCACCGTTCCCTGTGCATGGGCATCCTGGATTCCTGTGCCCTGCCCATGGGTTCCCCGGACTTCCGGGCCCTGTGCATAGGCTGCCTGGATTTCCGCGCCCTGTGCATGGATTTCCCGGACTTCCGGGCCCTGTGCATAGGCTGCCTGGATTCCCGCGCCCTGCCCATGGATTTCCCTGGACATGGCGCCATTGGTTCCATATCCCCCAAATCCCTGGTCATGGGCAGGCGGTTCGTGAACCTCCAGGGACCTGGATGCCTGGGTCCTGGCCGGCTGTGGTCCGGCAGACGCATCCCTGGGCTGGGCCGGACCGCTGTCCTGCCGTCCCATGGCTGCGCAGGACGCAGGCGCTTCTTTCCTGGTTCCGGCAAGTATTCCCAGCTTCTCCCAGTAAGCCAGGGCCCTGCGCACATCGGACTCCGTATGGTCCAGGGCATCTGCGATTCTTTCTATGGTGATATCCTCACCCTGATGGCGCAGCACGAACAGGTACACCTTAACATATTCCCCATTGGCCACGGCCATGTATTGATCAATGAATTCATGAGCCACCGCAGTGGACGGCACGCTCCATCTGTCCTTAAAATTCACACCCATCTCACCACTCCTTACATCAATCGGCCGGCAGACATGACTTCTCCGGCCGGGCGGCACATGTGTTACATTCCATATCATAACACATCCACATACAAAAGAAAATAGGCGCATTTTTACACAATACGACTTGTGGATAATGTGGATAATGTGGAAAAATAGTGGACATAATTATTCACGGACATGCCCAAATCCCCTTTTTTCCGTATAAATCCAAGAAAATCGGAATTGATTGACATTTTTTTATGTTAATCAAAAAATCCACATAGCTTCTTTACATAAAATGTTGAAAACTATGTGGATAATGTGGATAACTACCGGCCTAACAGCTTTTCCCCTACTTTTACAATGTCTCCGGCACCCATAGTTATCAACACATCGCCGTTTATACAATTTTCTAAAATAAATGTCTCTATATCATCAAAGGACGGGATATAGTGGGCTTTTGTCCCAAGCCGCTCAATCCGTTCTACAATATCCAGCGAGCTGACGCCCAGGGTATCGGTCTCCCTGGCAGCGTAGATGTCGGCAAGTATCACCTCATCCGCAGCCGACAGGGTCTGTGCGAACTGGTCCAGGAACGCCTTGGTCCTGGTGTAGGTGTGGGGCTGGAACACACACCACAGCTTCCTGTGCGGATAGTTCTTTGCAGCGGACAGGGTTGCCTTAATCTCCTGGGGATGGTGGGCATAGTCGTCAATAATGGTGACCCCGCCTATCTCCCCCTTTTTCTCAAACCTTCTGTCCGTGCCCGTGAATTTCTTAAGTCCTGCCATGACAGCGTCAAACCCTGCCCCCAGTTCCATGGCCACGGCAATGGCTGCCAGGGAATTATACACATTATGCTCCCCTGTCACGCCCAGGGCAATGCGGTTCACCACTTCCCCCTGTATGACCAGGTCATAGGAAGGCCTCCCAAACCCGTCATATGTGATATCCTTTGCCGTATACGTACTGGAACTGTCCTTTCCAAAAGTGACAACCCTGCATCCCAGCCCCTTTGTAATCTCCTCAACAGAATCAATGCCGCTGTTAATCACCAGCAGCCCCTTGGCGGGAAGCTTCTCTGCAAACAGCCGGAAGGAATGGCGGATATCCTGGATATCCTTAAAGAAATCCAGGTGGTCCTCCTCAATGTTCAGTATGACCTCCATGGTGGGATGGAATGACAGGAAGCTGTTGGTATATTCACAGGCCTCCGTGACAAACAGATCCGGGCTCCCTACCCGGATGTTGCCGCCAATGTCCTGAAGGATGCCGCCCACGGAAATGGTCGGGTCCAGATTCCCTGCCAGCAGGATATCCGTTATCATGGATGTGGTGGTGGTCTTGCCATGGGTGCCGGATACAGCCACTGCCTGCTTATAGTTGCGCATCATCTCCCCTAAAAGCTCTGCCCTGGAAAGCATGGGAATCCCCTTTTCCTTGACAGCCATGAACTCCGGGTTATCCTCATGGATGGCGGCTGTGTACACCACCACGTCAATGCCTGGTTCCTTTTCTATATTAGCCGCCCTCTGCCCATAGTATACCCTGGCGCCCCTGTCTGTCAGGTGGTCCGTAAGCCCTGTCTCATGGGAGTCAGAACCCGTAACGGTAAATCCTTCTTCCAGGAGGATTTCCGCCAGGCCGCTCATGCTGATGCCTCCAATCCCTATAAAATGAACATGTGACCGTTTTCCAAAATCTATCTGATACATAATCAATAATCCTTCCCTGTGCCCGTAGAGCTGTCCACAGCGCTGTCTGCACAAAAATATCTCTTCCTTATTATATCAAAAAAACACTGAAAAGCTATATAAAAAATGGAGAATTACCGCCCCCGCGGCAACTCTCCGTCATGTATCTTACTAAAATATATTATGTTCGTGGCGTGTCCGGGCTGTCCGGCCTCTGAATATCAGGTCCTTATACCTGTCCAGGGTTATCAGCAGTACATTTCCAAGGACACCGATGGCCAGTATCTCACCGACCCCAACCGTTCCCATGGCCACAAGGATTAAATCCTCAGAACCGTACGCGTACCGCAGCACCCATGGGATGATGACGGTATTGGCAAGGATGGGCGGGACGCACACAAACCATCTGTGCTTCCTCACATACCATGAACCGGCTGCCCCGATCAGCGTTGCCAGGCTTCCGAATACCACGTCCAGGGGCATGGCCCCGCAGAGCAGGTTGGAAAGCAGGCACCCCACAAACAGTCCCGGCACTGCCGCCGGCGTGAAGAAGGGCAGGATGCAAAGGGCCTCTGCAATCCTGAACTGGACCGGACCAAAGCTGATGGGCGCAAACAGGATGGTAAGCACCACATAGATGGCTGCAATCATGGCCCCCTGGGCCAGCACATACAGCCTGTTGTTTCTCTCTCTCATATTCTGTTCTCTCCTTTAGTTTTGTTTTAGGTGTGGAAGGTCTCGAACACACCGTCTTTTATGTCATATTGACTGATAAAGTATAACACCGGATGCCATAATTATCAAGACTTATTTCTTACGCCATTTTGTCCGGCGGCCGGTTTGGGGATTGGCCGGTTTGAGGATTGGCCAGCATGGGGATTAGCCGGCCTGTATGTCCCTCTGTGTCAGATGCCCTATGGATATTTTCTATCTGAAAGATGTGCACAGGCTGATTACTTTATGCTATACTCACCATATGGACCGCAGTCTGCGCCCCATACACCCTGCATAGGAACGAGGTCACTTCCATGAGTACGATTGGTTACATCAATATATCCCTTGAATTATTTGGAGGCCTGCTCTCGCTGATATTCATCCTCTGCCTTTCCCTTGGCAGCCCCAAAAAAGAAGAGCTGGAGCATCTGTATATCCGCGTGCTTTCCATCAACACAGCCGTGCTGTTCTCCGATGCCGCGGCATGGCTTTTCAAAGGGCACCCGGATGGGTTCAGCTTCTGGATGGTACGGATAGCCAACTTCCTGGTTTTTACATTTGGATATATCCTGTTAGCTGTGTTTACGGATTATCTGGTCTGTTTCATATCCGCAAAGGGGACCGGGATATCCAGGGCCCCATCCCGTCTTATGTGGACACTGACCCTTGCAGCCATTGTCCTGGTAGTCATATCACAGTACAACCACATGTACTACCTGATTGACAGCCAGAACATCTACCGCCGCCAGCGCTGGTTCTGGATATCCCAGATGGCTGGCATTATCTGCATGCTTATCAACGGGACAATCCTGATACGTTACAGGAAGTATCTGTCAAAAAAAGAATTGACCGGACTGGCCGCCTACATAGTGCTGCCTGTCATGGCCATGCTGGTCCAGGCGTTCGTATACGGCATAGCAGTCCTCTATATTGCCACCACGGTTTCAGCCCTCTGCATCTACATCAGCATCCAGGTAGAACAGTCGCGCAAATTCAGCCAGGAAGAACTGGAACTGGAGAAAAGCCGTACAGCCATCATGCTGTCCCAAATCCACCCCCATTTTCTCTACAACTCCCTGTCCGTTATCAAGGGCCTGTGCCAGACCGACCCCGGGAAGGCAGAACTGGCCGTAGACCATTTCTCCGGCTTTTTAAGGGGAAACCTGGATTCCCTCACCGCCGGCTCCCCCATACCGTTCAGCCAGGAACTGTCCCATACACGGCATTATCTGGAACTGGAGCAGATGCGCTTTGGCAGCAGGCTGAACGTTATCTATGACGCGCCTGTCACGGACTTTTTAATCCCTCCACTTACCCTGCAGCCCATTGTGGAAAACGCGGTCCGCCACGGCATCGTCAAGCGCGAGGAAGGCGGGACACTGACCATCTCCACTGCCGGGACCAGCGAGGCCTGCACGGTTACCGTGACAGATGACGGAATCGGCTTTGACCCTTTAAAACCAATGCAGGACGGAAAAAAACACATAGGCATACAGAATGTCCAAAAACGCCTCCAGACCCAGTGCCATGCCATTCTGACCATACGGAGTGCCCCGGGATGCGGCACCGTTGCAGTTATTACCCTTCCCAGGAACACTGCTGGGAAATAACTTTACTTTCAAACATACTCCAGCAGAAAAGAGAGGATTGAAACCATGAAATTAGTGGCTGTTGATGATGAGCCCCTTGTACTGGATGTCCTGGTAAAAGCCATCCGCAAGGCGGAAGCAGGCTGTGAAGTCCAGGGTTTTGTGCGTTCCCGCGACGCCCTGGCCGCTGTCCAGGACGGCCTGCGGCCAGATGCGGCATTCTTAGATATCGAGATGGCAGGCATGAATGGTCTGGAACTGGCCATGAGGATACGCGCCATTTCCAACCACACAAAAATCATTTTTGTCACAGGATATCCCCAGTATGCGCTGGAGGCATATTCCATTCATGCCAGGGGATACCTGCTAAAGCCTCCCACTGCTGAGAATGTCCGCAGTGAACTGGACGAGTTAAAATGCCCTCCGCTCCATGTAAATGGCCGTATCCGTGCACAGACCTTTGGGAACTTTGAGATTTTTGTAGATGACAAGCCGCTTCACTTCAGCCTGTCCAAGACCAAGGAACTGCTGGCTTATCTTGTTGACCGCCGCGGGGCGGCCGTCAACACAGGCGAGCTGTGTGCAATACTGTGGGAACAGCGGCCGGACAGCCTCTCGGTAAGAAGCCATCTGCGTACCCTCATATCCGATTTAAGCCGTACCCTTTCCCTGGCCGGCGCTGGGGACATACTGATTAAAAGACGCAACAGCTTTGCCGTTGACTGTGAAAAACTGGACTGTGACCTTTATGGCTTCCTGCGCCAGGAACCGGACGCCATCAACACATACATGGGCCAATATATGATGCAGTATACATGGGCTGAGATGACCCTAGGCGAACTGGAGCGTCAGAAATAGGATTTAATTTGCGGTTTCTTTGCGGTTTACCTGCTATAGTAAAAGGAGGATACCCAGCACTGCTTTGCCAAAAGGAGACCCCTATGAAATCCATACAGACAAAATTCATTACCCTGATATTAGGCTGTGTCCTGCTTTCCTCCCTGGTCATCGGAGGCGCGGGAATCATGAATGCCAATCAGGTTGTTGACAAGGATTCCGCCTATATCATGAATCTGATGTGCAGCGAAAAAGCCAATGAACTGAACGGGCTGTTTTCCTGTATTGAGCAGTCAGTCAATACAGTAGCGGTCTACGCCAACCGGGAACTGAGGGATGTCAAAAGGTTTAAGACCGACCCCGGATATGTCAGGGAATATACCGGACATATTCAGGACATTGCCATAAACGCCGCCAACAACACCCAGGGAGCGCTGGCTGTCTATGTGCGCTACAATCCAAAATTCACCTCCCCTACCTCAGGCCTTTTCTGGAGTAAAACAGCGCTGGACGGGCAATTCCAGGAACTGCCGCCAACAGACTTTTCCCGATACAGCCCTGACGATGTGGAGCATGTCGGCTGGTATTATCTTCCGGTCAAAAGCGGACAGGCCACCTGGATGGCTCCCTATATGAACAAAAATATCCAGGTTGAGATGATTTCCTATGTTGTTCCCCTGTACGCGGACAACACAACCATCGGCGTGGTGGGCATGGATATTGATTTCAACCTTATCAAGGATTCAGTGGATACGATACACGTTTATGACACCGGTTATGCCTTCCTGACGGATGAACAGGCCAATATTATGTACCACAGGGAAATACCGGCCAGGACTCCCATGGACAGCTTAGAAAGCAGCCTGCTCCCGGTTGCAGACAGACTGCGCAGCGGCGGTATCGGCAGCCAGCTGTTTTCCTATGAATGGCGGGGGCACAGGAAACAGATGGCCCTCTGCAGTCTGAAAAATGGGATGCGGCTGGCCATCACGGCGCCCTCCAGTGAGATAAACGCGGCCAAGAATACGCTGATACTGCAAAGCAGCATTGCCCTGATTGTCATATCCACCCTGGCCGTGATTCTCACCATCCTGATGACCCGGCGCCTGATAAAACCCCTTAAGGAATTAAACGAAGCAGCCAGGAAAATAGCCGAAGGCGACCTCTCTGTCTCCCTTTCCCACCAGACAAAGGACGAGGTGGGCATGCTGGCCGACAGTTTCCAGCAGACTGTCAGCCATCTGCAAAAATACATTAATTACATCAACGGCCTTGCTTACAGGGATGCCCTCACCGGGGTAAAGAATAAAACCGCCTATCAGGAAACAATTGCCAACCTGGAGGAAAGGACCAGGACCGGCCGGCCGGAATTTGCAATGATTGTATTCGACATCAATAACCTGAAAATAATCAACGACACCCTGGGCCATGACTTTGGCGACATACTGATCATTGATTCCTGTAAGCTGATCTGTAAGGTATTTAAGCGCAGTCCGGTCTACCGCATTGGCGGGGATGAATTTGTGGTGATTCTGGAAAATGATGACTTTAATAAATATGAAGAGCTTCTGGCCCGCTTCAAAACAGCGTTGGATGATTATAACAGACATGCCGGGCCTGACAGCAGGATATCCATTGCCAGAGGCATTGCTATCTATGAGGAAAATGTGGACCTGACGGTCAGCGACGTATTCAAGCGCGCGGATGATGCCATGTACCAGAATAAAATGCAGGTAAAAAAGCAGAAGGAAACCACAGACCGGAACGCATCAGGCAGTAAACCCTGCCATAAATCAGATGGCTGTCCAAACAGTTGTCCGGATGACAGTCCGGATGGTAATCCAGATAACAGTCCAGATAACAGTCCAAACAGGGATACAGGGAATCGGTTAAAAACTTAAATATCCGGAATCATTTCCATTCCATTGTTCAGATGCATTGTCCAGGGTCCAAAAACAGGCAGACGGCGCAAATCCCCGTCTGCCTGTATCTTATTGCCTTATTATCCTATAACTTCCAAACAGACCCTAGTGCCCGCATGTGCCTCCATGCCCATGACAGCTGTGCTCCCCGCCTTCATGGTGATGGTTGCACATGGTATCCGGGTCATAATCCAGGCTGCCCTTTAAGAATGCATCCACAGCCCGATCTGCATTGCCGGCTGCTCCGGGATACAGTTTGATTCCCGCCTGGTCCAGGGCAATCCTGGCGCCCCCGCCGATTCCTCCGCAGATAAGCACTTCCACGTCCAGGTTCTTTAAAAATACGGCCAGGGCCTCATGACCGCTTCCTCCGGTCCCCACAACCTGTGATGACACTACCTTGCCATCCTCTGTCTCATAAAGCTTAAACGCTTCACAATGTCCAAAATGCTGGAATATCTCCTCATTCTCGTATGTTACAGCTATCTTCATTACAATCTCCTCCTGACTTGTTATTGCAGCGGCGTCTCTGGCACCTGCGCTTCCCGCAGTCCTTGCCGCAGCAGCTGCCTGCATCCGGGCACAGGCTGTAATTGCCGCCCCGTATGGCTAACTGCCGCCCATTGACCAGACAATCCGCCAGTTTCTTCCTGGCAGAATTATAAACCGCCTGGACCGTGGTCCTGGCCACTCCCATCTGCCCGGCACACTCCTCCTGGGTGCAGTCAAGCAGGTCAATGAGCCGTATTGTCTCATATTCCTCCAGTGTCAGTTCCACCCTTGTAGCCGCATCCTGGTCCAATGGACCGAATACTTCCACCATTGGCTGGGAGCAGACTCTTCTGGCTTTAAAGGGCCTTGCCATGCGCATTCTCCTTATCCGCTGCCGTTACCGCATTGTTTTTGACTTATGTCATTAACTATACAATCATTATTGACATATGTCAATATCTTTTTATGAATTTATGTACCTGACAAGATTGATTTACTGCCTCCCGCCCCTGTTCCCGGAAACAGGAAAAGCAGGGGCTGCGTACCCAAAACGCATTACCCCTGCCCCTAAAAATCCTCTATCCAAATCACACACAAGAAGGCACAAACACCTGTCCCCTGCCGCCAACCAGATGCCCCAGCCCCAGGCTGGTAACCATGGCCTGCTCAATCCCTTCCATCTGACAGGAATCCAGGTGCCCTATGTATTCCTTTAAACGGTTCCTGTCAATGGTGCGTATCTGCTCTGCCAGAACAGTAGAATCCTGCTTCAGCCCTCCCCGCATCCTCCGGATACACACATGGGTTGGGATGGCTGCCTTAGTGGAACGGCTGGTGATGGCTGCTACGATAACCGTAGGGCTATACTTATTCCCCACATCATTCTGGATTACCAGGACAGGACGGACGCCTCCCTGCTCAGACCCTACCACCGGTGACAGGTCTGCATAATATAAATCCCCTCTCAGGACATTCTGACTGATATTTTTATTCTCTCTATACATAACATTACCTCGCTCAATAAAAATGGTGTTTTCTACTGGAGAGTATCACCATTTTTGAGGTAACTAAACATCAGTCCTGCATAAGATAACCTTTTTTATCCAGCGCTTCCTCAATAAGATCCAGATTCCGTTCCCCAACCGCGGCAACGGTGTGGTAATGGCAGCCGCCTGTCAGGGCTTTTAACGGCTGGTCATGGGACTGTTCCATCTGCGCCACGAACTCAGACGCATCCAGACGGTTATTGATGATCAAATCCACGGTTATGTGCCCGTAAAGTCCATGTTCCACTGATACATCCAGAACCCTTCCCCCGTAATCCACAATGGTCTGCAGTTCATCCAGGGTATCCTCCGTGCCATGGTTCACCCGCAATACCCGCATATATTCCCTGCTGTCCTTGTCAGGGCTGTGAAGGATGTATCCTTTATAAGTTGACATGATTTCCTTATTATCCGCCCTTAAAAGAGCAATATCCTGTACAATCACCTGCCTGCTGACCCCCAGTTTCCCTGCCAGTTCGGTTCCCGATACAGGAGTTGTCCTGTTGTTCAGTATCTCCAGGATATTCATCCTGCGCATTTCGCCGTCCGTCATCCTTCTACTCCCTGCCTTCCTGTCTGCCTTCCGTGTTTGCGCATCTGCAGTATGCGCCGTGGATTCCGCGGCATGTGCTTCCGGCATGTGCTTCCGCCATATCCTCCGCAGCTTCCGCCATATCCTCCACCGTCAAAAAGCTCCCCTCATACCCCAGGCAGCTGCACAGCCTTGCCACATGGGGCTGTTCCAGTCTTGCCTCTCTCAAGGCGTCCATTTCATAGTACGTCTGGTCCTTTGGTCCGTCAGCCAGGACACGGCCATGGGCCATCACGATAATCCGTTCAAAATACGAGGCCGCAAAATCCATGTCGTGCAGGATAGCCAGGACCGTTTTCCCCTCCCGGGCCAGCTTCCTCACAATACTTCCCAGCCGTCTGCGCCCTTGTGCATCCTGCGCAATGGTGGGCTCATCCAGGATCAGCACCTGCGGTTCCATGGCAAGCACGGATGCGATGGCCACCATTTTCCTGTCCGCCAGATCCAGGTCATAGGGATTCTCGCCCTGCACCGCCGACAGTCCTACTATCTCCAATGCCTGGACCGCGCGCTTCCTGGAATCAGCCTTACCCATCCCCAGGTTTACCGGTCCCACCATGACCTCGTCCAGCACGCGGTTCTTAAATATCTGGTCATCCGGATTCTGGAACACGTACCCGACCCGGCCCGCCAGACCGGCCACGGTTTTACCGCCCATGTCCTCTCCCTGAAGCAGGATCCGTCCGCTGTCAGGTTTGAGAAGCCCTTTCAGCAGCTTGACAAGGGTGGTCTTTCCCGCGCCGTTCTGCCCTATGATGGCGGTTGGCCGCTGGTCCAGTTCCAGGTCCAGCGCCTTGATGACCGGTCGGTCTTTGGCGTAGGAAAATCCCAGGTCCTGTATGGAGAACATGGGGACGGGGCAAGGTATTCCTTTTATATTGCTTCCTGCATTGTCATCCCTTTTGACTGTGCGGCACAGCTTTCCCGGAAACCGTTCCCGCACCGCCTGGGTCTGATCCAGTGTCACAGGATAACAATCCCCGTATTTCACGGAAAATACCCTTGCCGCCTGTGTATACACAGGTGGTTCAATACCGAACGCCTCCAGGTCCTCCCTGGCAAATATATGCTCCGGGCTGTCATATGCAACCTGTTTTCCCTCATGCAGCAACAGCAGACGGCTGCAGTAAGCTGCCAGCTTTTCCATCTTGTGCTCCACCATGATGATGGTAATTCCCGACCCGGCCAGGCGGTCCACCACCCGGAACACTTCCTCGCTGCCCTGGGGATCCAGCTGGGAGGTAGGTTCGTCTAACACCAGTACTTCCGGCTCCATGGCCAGGATGCTGGCAATGGCCACCCTCTGAATCTGGCCGCCTGATAAATCGAATGGGTTGCGTTCCCTGTATGGGCTGATTTCCAGCAGTTCCAGGCTGCGCTCCACCCGCTTAAGGATTTCCTCCCTGGGCACGCCCAGGTTCTGCAGCCCGAATGCCACCTCTCCAAACACAGTGTCCCTTGCCCCGGAAAGCTGGTTAAAGGGATTCTGGAACACCAGTCCTACCTTCTTACAGAGTACGGATACAGGTGTACTGGAAGCTTCCATGCCGTCAATCATGACCTGCCCCCCGTATGCGCCGCCAAACATGCCTGGCACCAGTCCCATGAAGGCCTGGCACAAGGTGCTCTTCCCTGCTTTATTTTTACCCAGTATCCCGATGAACTCGCCTTTCTCCACATTAAACCCCAGCCCGTCAAGGGCCAGCTTCTCCGTACGGGGATACCTGTATTTCAGATTCCTAACCTCAATAAATGACATGGACTGCCCTCCATCCAACGGCGCATACAATGAAAAGGACCATGGCTGCCATGAAAAGCCTGTCCCCTCTTCCCATCTTCCCGTCCGTCAGGAACGTCTTTTTTTCTTTTGAATCAAATCCCCTGACCTCCAGGGCAATGGCCCTTTCCCTTGTATTAATCAGGGAACTGCTGACTACCGGCACAATCAGCGGAATGAAGGCCTTAGCCCTTACAAACAGGTTCCCCTCCATCTCCATCCCCCTGCTTCTCTGGGCGTCCATGATGGTGTTCATGGTCCCCATCATCTGGGGGATGATCTGGAATACGGAACTGATCATATATCCAAACCTGGGCGGAAATCCAATCTGCTCCAGGTCATCCACCAGTTCGGCCGGCTTGGTGGACAGCACAAACACGGAAAACGCCAGCAGCATGTTCAGTATGTTCAACCCGATACCCGCCGCGTACCGGATGCCTTCCCGGTAGAATTGGAGCGGCCCCAGGGCAAAGAGCACATTCTGGTTGGCCCGGTTGAACAGACCGTGGATCAGGAACACCGTTGCAATGATGGTAAAGGAAAATGCAATCAGCGGAAAGACCCTGGCTGCAATCTTCCCGCCGGCCAGAAGGCACAGGCTGACCCCGATGGATACCATGAACATCCAAAGGGATCCTGCAATCAAAGGAACGCTGACCGCGGCCAGGATATAGGTTAGTTTTGCAAATGGATGGAGCCTTGTCAGGTATGTATCCTGCTCCACATAAAGGCTTATGTTCTTCATACCGGCACCCTTTCCCTCCTTATCCCATCCCTGCGGTCAGTCCAGCCGCTCCACCTTATTATCCACATCATACATGGACGTAAGCTTGCCTGGCAGGCCCTTTACAATGGCGTATACCACAAGGATGGTAATCAGCTTGTCCGGCACATCCACCACCACTTCATCCAGAAGCGATCCAAGGAATACCGGCATCCGGGATGCCTGGGACCATGCAAATACAGCATCCCCCCATACATTGCCCGTGGTTCCGCCCCAGAAAATGATGTTAAGGGGCGTGGAAATCACCACCGCGGTCAATCCTGCCACGCAGGCCGAAAGGATTGCCCCCGGCAGCTTTTCCATCTGTCCCAGCCGCGCCATGATTCCAACTGCCACGCCGATTCCAAGGCTGGTCAGGGCGTATACAAGCGTAATGGTATCCCCGGTGGTAAAGCCGTAAATCAGGTTATTGGCAGCGCCGCACACAGCGCCGATGATTGGCCCGCCAAGGACAGCGCCAATACAGGTTCCGATGGAATCCAGCCACAGCGGCAGCTTCAGCACGGATGCAAACAGCTTACCAAGATAATTAATCCCGATACATGCCGGGATCAGGACAACACAGGCTGCGTTAAACTTTGTCTTAAATAAATGGTTCATACTCAATCCTCCCTGGTTTTATACTATCCAGAGGATTTTAACGCAAATATACTGTCTTGTCAACCAAATGTCAGCTGACAAGACAGTATCCTTTCCTGGTGCCGCGGAATCAGTCTATCCCTTCCCCATCCAGCTGTCCCCTCTTATCCGTGTAGCTGGTATGCAGCATCTTCTCAGCCAGTTCACTTAAGGGTTTTCCATAGAATTCACTGTACAGCGCCTTAATCTCCTGGTTTTCATGGCTCAGGCGTACCTTCATGGCGCCGTCCCTCTTATAGAGGCTGTCAATCCGCTTCTGCCGCAGTGCATCCCCTTCAAACTTCTTATCCTTGGGCTGTCCGCCTCCGCCGATGCATCCGCCCGGACAGGTCATGACCTCCACAAAATGATACTGCTTTTCCCCATCCTTCATGCGCTCCAGGAACCGGCGCAGGCTGGCGGTTCCATATACCACTGCAACATTTACCGTCCTATCGCCCACCTGCAGGCTGGCCTCCTTTACTGCTTCCATCCCCCGTACAGGCTCTAACCGGTAAAGCACTGCAGGCGCCTTATCCCCGGTCATATACTCATAGGCCGTGCGCAGGGCCGCCTCCATCACCCCGCCCGTATTGCCGAAAATGACGCCGGCGCCGGAGCCCTGGCCCATGAGCCTGTCATAATCAGAATCCTCCAGGGCCGCAAAATCAATGCCCTTCATCCTGGCCCACTGGGCCAGTTCCCTGGTGGTGATTACATAGTCCATATCCCGCATGTCCTCAATACCAAGATACTGTCCGGCCGCATTCATCTCCTGCCTGCGGATTTCATACTTCTTGGCCGTACACGGGGTAACTGCCACGTTCACGATCCGCTTCGGGTCAATACCCATTTTCTGTGCAAAATAAGTTTTAATGGTAGGTCCCTGCATACCGATCGGGCTCTTGGCCGAAGAGATATGGGGGAGCATTTCCGGATAATAGATTTCCGCAAACTTCACCCATGCAGGGCAGCAGCTGGTAAACTGGGGCAGCGGCCTGTTTCCCTCTGTAATACGTCCAATCAGCTCACTGGCCTCTTCCATGATGGTCAGGTCCGCCGCAAAGTTGGTATCCAGCACATAATCCGCGCCCAGCGCACGCAGCAGCGCCACCATCCTGCCCTGGACAAAGCTGCCGTCCTCCATGCCGAATTCTTCTCCCAGCGCAGCGCGCACAGAAGGTGAGGTAGATACAACCACCACCTTTTCCGGGTCCATGATCTCAGCAGCCACCATGCCGTATTCAGGCTGTTCCCGGATGCTCTCCACCGGACAGACATTGGCGCACTGCCCGCAGTTGATGCAGATGGCCCTGTCCCCTGTCCTTAACAGGTCATATGTCCCCAGGACGCCGATGTAATCCCGGCACATGTCGCGGCATTGCCCGCACTTGATGCATCTGGATTCCTCCCTGAATATGGAAACATTCTCCTTGTCAATGGGTACCCTTACTTCCGGCGATAAATGTTTACTCATAGCTTTTACCTCACACTTTCTCTGTTGTATTATTGGTGGTAATTCCATATAATCCTAATATTAATAATAATTACTATTATTGTATTTGTCAACCACTTTTGCCGTCTTTTTACATCTGCTCCCCAAAAAAAAGTGTCCTGGCCGGGCAATAAAAACAATTGCCAAGCCAGGACACTCCAATCCTATTGCAGCTCCCTGCAGATTTCCCTGTAAACATCCCCGTATATGCTGCCTTTGTTCCATATAAAAGCAAAATCATGCTCCATCTGGAAATCCCTCAGATGCAGTTCCCGGATCCTGCCGTCCTCAATCCCCTCCTCCACCGCGGTCCTGTAAAGGAAGGTGACGCCCGCGTCCTTTTCCAGCAGCTGAAGGATTACATGCATGCTGCCGATTTCAGTCATATGGGAAAAATCCGTCAGACGGATATTCTTTATCTCCAGGTTCTTTTCCAGTATATCCCTTGTCCCTGACCCAGGCTCCCGAATCAGGAGATGCTCCCCCAAAAGATCCTTAAGCTGTTCCGGTTCCCGCTTAAACCGGTGACAGGAAGCGCACACCGGGATGAACGGCTCGGTCCGGTATACCAGTGAATCATAGATACGCTCATCATAATACCCTTCCACCATGGCAAACTGGATATCCCCATTTGAAAGCTTATGGAGAAGCTCGTCCGTATTGCCGATGGATACCCGGATATCCGCGTCCGGATGCCGGTGTATGTAGGAAGCCAGGGGCGTGGATATGACCGATTCACCAATGGTCCTTGTTGTCCCAAACCGCAAGGTAGGCGCCTGTTCCGGCACACAGGAAAGAAGTTCCTTTAAATAGGCCTCATCATTCTTCAGCGTGGTGGCTGCCTGGAGCAGTCTTTCACCTGCTGGCGAAAGATGCACCTTCTTCCCCTCACTGACAAACAGCCTGACTCCGTAAAGCGTTTCCAGATACCGTATATGCTGCGAAACAGCCGGCTGGGTAATGTGCAGCTCTTCAGCAGCCTTGGTATAGTTCATATGCCTGCACACGGCAAGAAATGTGTGAACCCTGAAATCCAGCATGATCCAAATCCCCTTTATCCATCTATATTCCCAAACAAAAGCTTATACCCTATCATAACATAACTTTATCAAAATATAAATATATATAATTTTACTTTATGCTTTCCATAAGTTACCATGTATTCCAGGTTACACCAATCTATACTGATATTTTTAGGAGGAAAAAGGAATGATAGGTTTGAAACAAAAATGGAAGGGACTGGTCCTGTGCCTGGCCATCGCACTGCCGTCCTGGTTTTTAGGGAAAATATTCCCCATTGTGGGAGGCGCCGTGATTGCAATCCTTGCGGGCATGGTCCTCACAGGATTCATCCGGCACAAGGAACATCTGGAACCGGGAATCAAATTTACATCAAAGAAAATACTTCAATGGGCCGTCATACTTCTTGGCTTTGGGATGAATCTGAGCGTTGTCCTGGAAACGGGCAAACAGTCCCTGCCAATCATAATCTCCACCATTACAACCTCCCTGATCATTGCATATGTCTTACATAAAGCCATGAATATACCATCTAAGATATCCACCCTGGTGGGCGTGGGCTCCTCCATCTGCGGGGGTTCCGCCATTGCGGCCACTGCCCCGGTCATTGACGCTGACGATGAGGAGGTTGCACAGGCAATTTCCGTTATCTTCTTCTTTAATGTGCTGGCGGCAATCCTGTTCCCGTCCTTTGGGAAAATGCTGGGATTCGACACCCTGTCCGGCAATGCCTTCGGCGTATTCGCAGGCACTGCCATCAACGATACCTCATCCGTAACAGCTGCCGCATCTACCTGGGACGGCATGTGGAACCTTGGCTCCGCCACCCTGGACAAAGCAGTTACCGTAAAGCTTACCAGGACCCTGGCCATCATCCCCATCACCCTGTTCCTGGCCTTCATCAGGACCAGGAACGAAGAAAAATACGACAGGGCCCAGGGACAGTCCGTAAGTTTCAAGGATATATTCCCATTCTTCATCCTTTACTTCATGGCTGCTTCCATCCTCACCACCATCGCCCTTAAGGCCGGTGTGCCCATGTCCTTTTTCCAGCCCATCAAGGAACTGAGCAAATTCTTCATTGTACTGGCCATGGCTGCCATCGGCCTCAACACCAACCTGGTAAAACTCATAAAGACCGGCGGGAAGCCGATCTTCATGGGCGCCTGCTGCTGGGCAGGCATCACAGCCGTGAGCCTGTTGCTCCAGAGCGTATTGGGAATCTGGTAAATATGTTCATGAATACTGCGCATGGCTGCGCCGGTAAGAATCATTATCCTTCATCTGGAGTTCGCGCTCAGTCTGCTGCAGCTGCGTCTCCAGCCTTTTTTTCTCCTCCGGGCCGTCGGACCGGGCGAGCTTCTGTTCCAGTTCTTTTTTCTTTTTCCTCAGCTCCCTGATTTCCCTGTCCACCTTATCTGTGTTGGTTGTGCATTCTTCTGTTTTTTCTGACTTCTCAGGGGAAGCGGAAGCACGCTTTTCCTCCGCTCCCTCAGGAGGACCAGATGCATGCTTTTCCTCCGCCCCCTCAGGGGAGCCGGAAGCACGCCTTTCCTCCGTTCTCCCTTCCGCCAGGACATTCCTGCCTGCATCCTGCCTGCCCGGGTCATCAAACCGGATTCCCGGCTCCCCGTTCCCATCAGCAGCAGGGCAATAGATGTCTGTCCTGGCAGGCGCATCCCCATGGACGTATACATCCCTGCGGACAGGCGGAATCCTGTTTTCCTGGCCACCCCCTTCATTTTTCCCCTTTGCCTTTTCCACCGCTTCCATCTGCCTGGCCCGGCCTGTCCCTATGTCCCCTGATCCGGCGGTCATGGAAAATGTATGCATGCCTGGCCTGATTCCCATGTCTGTTGTCATACCCATGCGTTTATTCCTCCTGTCCCTGACAAAGCCTTCATCACCAGCGCCCTCCGGCGCCGGGACCTTCGCTGTATTTCACCCTGGATTGTAGTCCTCCCATTCCTGCATTTCAAGGCATTTGTCCTGAAATGCCATCCGGCCGTACTGAAATGTCCAGCAGCACATGAAGCCGGAACAGGGCGCCGGACGTTTCAAAGGTCATGGCCCCGCCGTATTTTTCCGCCACGGTTTTTATGTTTGAAAGCCCTGTACCCATGGCCGGACTGGCTTTGGGAAGACAGGTATTCTCAAATTCAAGCAAATAAAAGCTGCCCTGCTGTTCTCCTGCCATACGGATTGACGTGGTCCCCTCCATCCCGGCGCAGGCCTGGATGGCGTTATCCAGCGCATTGGCAAAAATCACGCACCAGTCCAGGTCGCTGACCCCGCAGGGCCGCGGCAGTACAAGGGAGGAATCCACCTCTGCCCCGCATGCCCTGGCAAGTTCCAGCTTATCCCCCAGCAGGACATCCATCACAGGATTGCCTGTCTGGATTGGAAATGAAAGGCCCATGGACACTGCCTCCAGCTTCTGCAGGTAACTCCCGCGCCCGTTCCGCCTGACCGCTTCTCAGGAGCCCATCCAATACGGCCAGGTGGTTCTTTATGTCATGGCGGAAAGCCCTGGTCTGGCCATAGCGCATCCTGGCCTGTTCCACATAGGTCCTCTGTGCGTTTGTCTCCTGCTCCAGGGACGCCAGGGATGACCGGAGACGGAAGCCGTCACAGACGCGTTTATAGGCGCACAGGGTGCATACCAGGGCGGCCAGGCCAAGCATCTGCAAAACCAGAAGGGAAAACTGCTTCCCTATTTCCTTCGGAAAAGGCATGGTCGTTGTATTCCCGTAATGGCTGCTGAATATGTAAAGCTCCACAGCAAAAAGGAATACCCCGGGCCAAAGCAGCATCCATATATACGGATCCAGGCCCTTATCCTGCATAGGGAACCATTTGGGGGATACAGCGCAACGTGGCGCGCCTGCGGTCTTTTCCCTGTAATCCTGCCGGAAAAAGACACCTGAAGGAGCCCTTGGACAGCTATGTTCACGCCGTTAAACCATAAGCTAAACCAATCCATCCTGACACCGCCTCCCTTTCATATGCATCAGAAGCGCCTGCTTAAGCTCACGTCCGCGCAGCCTGGATACAGGAACCTGGCTGCCGCCCCACAGGGCCGCAAGTCCTCCGCTGTATCCGCACACATAATCCAGGTTCACGAGGTAGCTTCTGTGGCACCGGAAAAACCGGCTGTCCAGACGTTTTTCCAAATCCTCCAGTTTATCATAGTAATCCATAACCATCCCATCCTTCTGGTGGATATAAACCTTCCGGCCAAGGACCTCACAGTAAATGATCTGTGTAAAAGGGATTGCCTGACACAGATTCCCCTTTTTGACCACCAGACAGTTCCCCGGTTCCTGCACAAGGGCCGCAAGGGTACGCCCCATGGTACGTTTAAACCGGCTGTCCTCCAGTGGCTTTACAAGATAATCAAAGGCCCGTACCTCAAAAGCCTCAAACACTTCCTCCTTTAACACCGTGATGAAAATAAGCATCCCGCCGTAGCCCCGCGCCCGCATCAGCCGTGCCGCTTCCATGCCGTCCATGCCCTCCATCTGAATGTCCAGGAACAGTATGTCAAATGCCATGTCACTGCCAAGGATCTCCCCTCCGCCCCCAAAGCAGTGAAGCTGGCAGGGGATTTTGTTCTCCTCCATATATCCTGAAATCCGTGAAGCCATTTCTGCGCGCATAAATGGTTCGTCATCACAGACAGCGATTTTTATCATTTTCATCCCCCTGTTACCTTACGTACTCATCTTATCAGGATACTAAATTTCCGGAACAAACACAATGCTGGCAGCGCAAAATGACAGGATCCTGTAATGAAATGCAGCCGCTCCCCGCCCCGAACACCTCTTTGTCATGGACACGCGCCCATCTGCTGACGCGCAAAAAGAGGGCTGCGATATGCAGCCCCCCTTATCTGTCAGGACAACGCTTCCCATCAGGGCGTCATTCCCTGTCAGGCATTCTTTTCCGTCAGGCATCCTTTCCCGTCAGGCCCCTTCTCTGTCAGGCATTCTTCCCCGTCAGGCATCCTTTCCCGTCAGACAATCATCCCTGCCAGACATCCTTCTCCGTCAGGCATTCTTCTCCGTCAGGCAATCATCCCTGCCAGGCATCCTTCTCCGTCAGGCACTCATCCCCGTCAGGCATTCTTCTCCTGTCAGGCATTCTTCCCTTCCAAAGCATGGACCATATTCACCACAAACTCGTGGCATGGCACCGGTACGCCTACCTTTGCCGCGGCACGGACAACCGAACCGCTGATGGTATCCACCTCGCTCTTCCTGCCGTCCCTTAGGTCGGCACGGATGGAGGTACAGCCATTGGGTGACATCTCGGATGTCTTCCTTACCTTAGCCGCAATGGCTTCCTCGTCAGCTTCAAGCCCCATGGCGTGGGCAACCGCAACCGCCTCTTTTATCAGCCTGCGCGTCATTGCCCAGGCATGTTCATTGGACGCGATGTAGCCCATGTCCACCTGAAGGATGCCTGTCACTGCGCTTAAGGAAACATTGGTAAACAGCTTATTCCAGATTAACTGCTGGATATTGGCATGGATTTTCACATTGAATCCGCAGCAGTCAAAGGCTTCCTTTAATTTTGGCAGGAAACCGTCCTTATCCTCAACCAGCATGCCCACATTGGTGTTTCCCTCACCGCCGCGTCTGATATGGCCCAGGCCAAGAACCGCGCCATTATCCTCAGTGGTCCCAATCACAATGTGGTCCTGGCCAACAAATTCACCCAGGATGTCTTCATGGCCGGAACCATTCTGAAGGGTCATCACATAGGTGTCCGGTCCAATCAGGCCCTTATTGCCGGAAAGGGCTGCACGTGAGAACAGGGACTTCACGAACAGGATGACCAGATCCACAGGTTCAAGACCTTCTGTGGATGTGACGGCCTGGGGATGATATATCACATCCTCACCGTTCTCCTGTATCTTAATGCCTTCTTTCCGGACATGCTCCACCACCTGAGCAGCCGTATCTACAAGATATACTTCATTGTTCTGTGACAGATGTCCGCCATAGATGGAACCCATGGCTCCGGCGCCGATTACAGCTATTCTCATATTTTTCACCTTCTATTATGCAGTAAATCCTGGCAGGCCCTCGATTGCATATGCGCGGACCGGCATGGAGTCAGCACCGATGAGCGGTAATGGGGTATAGGACATGAAGAAGGTATCGGTAGAAAGCTCCTCCAGGTTCTTTAATACTTCCAGGAATACAATGTCAACTTCCATCAGGATATCATGGAACGGCTTAACATCCTCGTTACAGTTCTCAATGGAAACGCCGTCGCCAAAGCCCACACATTTCACTTTGTGGTTGCGGAACCACCATGCGCTCTCGGCATTGATGAACAGACGCTTGTCATCCGGGCTGTTGGTAGCTGGTGTGAATGGAGGGAACTTCCAGTTGCTGTCCAGAATCACAATATCCCCTTCCTTGATGCGGTCCCCGCATGCACGGTCCAGATCGGCTGCGCCGATATGTGCATTGGGCTCCAGGAAATCAATGTTCACATAGATTGCACGTCCCATGAATGTGGTCAGTGGAAGGTCACCAACCGATTTCCCATCCTCAAAATGATGGTAAGGACACTCGCAGTGGGTTCCCAGATGTGTGGTCAGATCCAGCGCTGTGTGGAAATCCGGAATCGGGCCGCCTGTGTTGTAGCGGATCAGATGACATCTTCTGGACTCTGTTGCAGGATCCAGGACCTTTGTTAAATCAACCAGTCTCAAACCATTGCCTAATTCGTATACGCTCATTGCTTAATACCTCCTGTTATTGCGATTCGTTGTCGTTGGGTTCATTATACCAGTATACCGGTATACCGGTCAAGCACTTTTTCATTGACTTTAAAGAATATCTGGGGTATGATTATCCCAATATTCCATATGTCATTTTGTTGTTTCAGATACCTGTTTACAGAATCCATACCCATGGGCATGTTATTAGGAAGCCCAGGAACAAGAGTAAGGAGTTTTTTATGATGGTTGTCAAAAATTCACTGCAGTCCCAGGCTTACAATACACTGAAGGAGCAGATCCTCTCCAATATCCTGACACCGGGCACGCTCTATTCCGAAACAAGGATATCAAAGGAGCTGGGCATCTCGCGCACCCCCATGAGGGAAGCGCTCCAGTGCCTGTCCCAGGACGGCTATATCACTATCATTCCCAGCCGCGGCTTCATGATACGCCAGCTGAGCAGGGAATCCATGCGGGAATCCATACAGATACGCTGCGCCATAGAAGGGTTCTGTGTCCATCTGATTGCGTCCCAGCCATCGGAGAAACGCTGCCAGAAACTTTTAAAGGACATGGAGCGCTCTTTGGCCCGGCAGAAAAAAGCCCTGGATTCCCCCAATACACGCAATTCCTTTATTGAGGAGGACCACCGGTTCCATCTTCTGCTGGTCCACTATGCGGATAATGACGAATTCAGCCACCTGTTCCAGCGGCTGATGTACATGATCCACCTGACCACTGCCAACGCCCTGGCCATTGACGGCCGCGCCCAGGCCACCTATGATGAACACGAGGAGCTTTACAGAAGCCTGAAGGACGAGGACGGCGACAAGGCTTACCGGATCCTCATCGCACATCTGCTGATGCCCCTTAACATGGACCTGCTTTGATAGGATGGGCCTGCGGTGCCGGAACCGCCCCAACTAAATCCGAACACTCATCCATCCCCAAAAACAAAAATGCATCTTACACCAGTGCTCTTTGCCGGTGCAGGATGCATTTTACAGTTGCCAAAGGACGATTAATCCATTTTTACAACTACCTTCATATAATTGCCGGGATTTTTCTCAATATCCCTGATTGTCCCGGGCGCTTCCCCAAGTCCGATGGTCTTTGTGAGGATCCTGGCCACATCTACCTTTTTTGTGTAAATGAGCTGGATTGCCTCCTCAAATTCCCCGGCACTGGTGCGCGCGCCGCGGATGTCGATTTCCTTGCGTGTGATCAGGTCGGTTGGGATTGACGTCTCCTTTGGCGGCCACCCGGTAAGGGTAACCCTGCCAGCATGGCTTACCAGGTCAAGACTTAGACGGACAGCAGCATTGGCGCCGCTGCATTCCATTACCTGCTGCGCCATCACGCCTCCGGTAATCTCACGGACGCGCCCTTCCGGGTCCTCGCTGCTGGAATTGATGACATACTCAATCCCCAATTCCTTTGCAAAATCCAAACGTTCCTGCACCAGATCCAGCAGGATGGCATGGGCGCCGTAGGCCTGGGCAATCATGCCGGCCAGCAGACCAATCGGGCCAGCGCCGATGATGGCACAGTACTCCCCTGCCTTTAATCCGCCTCTGTGGATGCCATGGAGGGAAATGGTCAGGGGCTCAGCCATGGCTGCATCCGTCCAGTCCATATCCTCCGGCATTTTCACAAGCATGTCTGCCGGATGGCAGAAATACTCCGCCATGCCGCCGTCAATGTGCACGCCCAGAACCTTCAGGTCCGTACAGCAGTTGGTGCGCCCGATACTGCATGGGTAACATTTTCCACAGTAAAGATAAGGATCTACAATCACCTTATCCCCCGGCTTTAATCCTTTTGGGTTATCAGCCGGAACCTCCTCAAGGATGCCGGCCAGCTCATGGCCGATGATTCTTGGATAAGACACCAGCTTATTGGTGCCTCTGAAGGCGCCGATGTCACTGCCGCATATGCCTGCTGTCTTAATCCTTATCAGGGCCTGTCCGGGACCCGGCACCGGCTTTTCAAGTTCCACGCAGTCCACCTGTCTCGGCTCCTGCAGTTTAATTGCTTTCATTGCTGTTTCCTCCTTGCCGCGGGCATTGTCATCCACAGGGACCCGCGCTCCGCTATTACAGGGCTACTTTCACAACTACCTTCTTAACCGCACATGGCCCGCCTGCCTGGCATCTTGGCTTATGGGCATCCTCAGGCGCAACCACAATCAGGTCGCCCTCCTCCAGGAATACGCTTCCTGAAAACTCCGGCTCCTCATAAAAGATTAAGTCGCCGGCCTCGTTGCGCTCTTTTTCCACCAGGCCGTCGCGCTTGCACACGCCGAACTGCTCCCTGCCTGAAACCATGTACTGGATATCAAAATATTTCTCATGTGTCTCAAAGGAACCCTGGCTTGCAGGGAAGGTGGTATATTCCTGGACATTGGCAACCACGGTGTCCCCCATGATGGGATAGCTGCCCACGGCAAGGGACTGGATGTCGGTCTCAGCCAGCCACTTGTAGGCACAGGTGAATTTCTCTTCCAGGTAATTGTACTTCTCTGCAATACTTACATTTGAAAAAAACATGGTCATTACCTCCCTATGAAAAACCTCAGCGCTGTCCGCACTGTGTTATATTGGTATATGTATCTTATCTGCTTGCGATGTCTTCTGTCTCCAGGTTGCCTGCCGCAATGGCCTGGACCTGTTCCCATACCAGCTCATCCACATTCACACCGTCAGCCATACTCCTGGCGCGTGTGGAAACCGTGCGCTCGCCCGGACAGGTCACATGGCTGCCCTCGCGCTCCGGATGGCTTGCGTCTGCCGCCTTGACACGTCTGTTAAGCATGCCCTGGATTTCCTCCTTGGAGCCAAACATATATGGGTCAAATGCAATGAAGATCTGGCAGCAGCCAGTACAGCTGCCCTGGCCGGCCTCATCCATATCAGTTCCGCAGCTGCCGTTTGCCAGCAGGGCTGCTGCCAGGTCAAGGGCAATGGCCATGCCGCTTCCTTTCCAGTATCCGGTGGGGAGGATGCGCTTGCTTTCCTCAATGGCGCCCGGGTCGCTGGTCAGGTTGCCGTCCTTGTCAAATCCGCCCGGGAACGGAAGTTCCTTGCCGGCCAGACGGTAAACGCCCAGCTTGCCGTATGCATACTGGCTCATGGCCATGTCAAGCACAATGGGTCCGTCCTCTCTTGGGATGGCAATGCAGAACGGGTTGTTGCCAACGCCCGGCTCATCGCTTCCCCAAAGAGGCATGCAGCTCTCAGTGTTAATCCAGCTGATTCCCATGAATCCAGCTTCTGCCATACGCCATGCATAGGTGCCGCCCCTCATCCAATGGGTCGTGTTCTTAAGGGCCACGCAGCCGATGCCGTGTTCCTTGGCCAGTTCCATGGCACGGTCCGCACAGAACAGGGCGTTGGTAATCCCGATTCCAAGGTGGCCGTCGTAATTCTCCACCGCGCCCCTGGCTCCCACCAGCTCCGGCTTGCCATCCAGGTTAATCCAGCCTTTCTGCACATATTCCACAAAACGAGGGATACGGTTAAGTCCGTGGCTCTCAACACCGTCCGCGCTGGACTGGGTGTGGATGGTTGCACAGACCTCTGCCTGCTCTTCGCTTAACCCCACATTTAAAAATGCCTTCTTAACAGTTTCCTTAATTGTATCATAGGGGATACGTAAACTCATAGTCCTTCTCCTTTTTCCGCACATTAATTGCTCTTTTTACACATTACATACAATTCGGTTCATATCAATCCGTATCAGACCTCCGGCCCAAGCATCCGCCTGGCCGGCAGCCAACATCCGGCTTGCCTCAGCCGCCATCCGGCCCGCCTCAGCCGCCATCCGGCCCGCCTCAGCCGCCATCCGGCCCGCCTCAGCCGCCATCCGCCTGGCCTCAGCCGCCATCCGGCCCGCCTGCCTCCAGTTCCTCCACGGACGGACACGCCTTACGCCCTGCAAACTCCATCATTTCCTCATAAAGCCCGCTGGCTTCTTCCGGGGAATAACCATAGACCAGGAACACATCCATGACATAGGGGGCATAGGGGATGCCCGTTATCTCCCTTGCAAATGCCATGGCCGCGATCTCGCTTAAGGCAATGATGGTGGAATCATTGTGCAGGGGCCCAAGGGACCAGAGCCTGACTTTTTCGGTCTTGGTGTATATCTCATGCTTGTATTTTTCTTCCACATAATGGAAGAGTTCATGGGCCAGCAAAAGCTTGCTTATATTCAGGCTGTCCGTAAGCACATCCCTGATTTCCGGTCTTTCCAGGTACTTTTTTGCCTTTTTCACAGCATCCATGTAGATGCAGATGGTATCCGGCACCCGGTATTCGGCAAAAAGCACACGGTCCGTCTTTTCCGGGTAAGTGGGGTAGGATACCTTCATACCCATGGCCTTGGCAATGACCTCGGGGTCAGTGCTTTTATATTCCTCCATGACCTTTACCGCATATTCCCTGCCGCAGGCCATGGCGTGTTCCATCCAGTCCCTGCGCTGTCCGTCGTTGAATTTGCCGTTCAGGGGTTCCCGTGAGAACACATACCGGAACCATTCCACCGCGTCAATGGAAGCCAGGTCCCAAAGCATCCGGTCCAGTGGACGCAATGGAAAATGGGGACGCTCATAGCGCCTCGTCCCCTGTTTTCCAAACAGCCCGTCTGTTATGGGCTTTAAAGCTTTCTGAAACTCTTCCTTATTCATAGTAGGTTAAATCTCCGTCACTGATGCCACAATAATGATATCCTCATCCGGTTCCCTGTCTCCCAGATCCAGGTCCATCAAAAGGAAGATCTGCTCTAAATCAACCGCGCTGTAATCGCCCACGCGCGGGCCTACGCATACGAAGAAGTCGGGCCTGAGAACCGTATCCGTCTTGAACACAGCGCCGTCCTTCCACATCTGCTCAACCACTTCCTTGTACTCGCTGACCTTACACTTGGTTACCTGGCCGTTGGAGCACTGGACCTTGATAAAGCCCTTTTTATCAACGATACGCAGAGGCGTCTTGTCGCCGCGCGCGCCCTCGTATACATAGAACTTGTCGGTCTTCTCGGAAAGCTTGATCTGGCTGACCTTCGGGCCGAAATCCTGGGTTGCCAGTTCGCATGCTTCTGCCTCGTCGCATTCCTTTAACAGGTCCGTGGTCTTAACCTCAGTGGAGCCGGTTGCAATGGCAGTTACCTTACCGGTCTGGTTGTCAATCTCAATATGGACCTCAACCGTGTCAGGTGATGCGCCTGAACTTACAGCCATGTCGGCTGCTTCTTTCTTAAGCTCCCTGATATCGTCCTGGGATGGGTTGGGGATTACACGCTCTACCACGTCGCGCACCATGGAAAGGGCAACGCCGATGGATGAGATGACCTCTGCATTCTCGGGAATGCTGTACTGAAGCCCCATCTTTCCTGCGCAGTACGGCACAAGGGAAGCAGCACCGCCGCCGCAGCCCACCAGCTTCATGCTGTCATGGTCAAGCTGATACTTATCTGCCAGGGCGTTGATGGTTGCGTTAACCTTTTCAAAGTCCTTATCCAGGATCTGGGTCGCCAGTTCCTCCACCGTGATGCCTAACTTATCAGCCACCGGCTGCATGGCCTTGCGGGCCGCGCCCGCATTGCCGTGTGCAAAGTACTGCTCTTCAATCAGTCCCAGTACATTGGCCGCGCATGTGTTGGTAAAGCAGATGCGCTTCCCGTTCTTTAAGCGGATGGTAACATAGTCGGCCGGGTCGCCTGGCTTGGGGCTTACCATCTCAATCTGCGGGTCCTCAATCTCCTCCTCAGGAGTAAAGCACGCATACTCACATCCTGCGATATGGGCGGAACGCGGTCCTACGTCCACAACCGCCTTGTCGTTGATACGCACCATGGATCCGCCTGCGCAGCCCAGGATACGCACATCCAGGGAACTGATATAGGTGTCATGTCCGCCGATCTGGGCATAGTCAACGCCCGGACGGCCATTCTTGATAACGCCGATGTTGGTGGTGGTACCGCCCACCTCAAAATAGATGGCGTTGGAAGCACGCAGGTACATAAGGGAACCCATGACCGAAGCAGCCGGTCCTGAAAGTGCTGTCAGGATTGGACGCTTACGCATCTCGCTGATTTCCATAACGCCGCCGTCGCCTCTCATGATCATCAGGGGAACGGTAACACCTGCCGCGCGTACGGATGACTCGGTTGCATTGGCAGTCATCATCATCTTTGGCAGGATGGAAGCATTGATTGCAGCGGTACGAGTACGGCGGGTAAGGCCGTACAGCTTTGTAATATCAGAAGCCATGGTAACTGGCACATTTTTCTTCTCCGCACAGTTATGGATCATCATTTCCTCATCCATACTGTCTACACCAAAGGCCATGGAGGCAACGATTACCTGTGAGCCCTGGTTCAGTAATTCATCAATATTCTGGTTGATTACATCTTCGGTCAGCATTTTCTTCTTGATGAAGGTGTTGTATACCTTAATCATCCTGCCTACCTTTTCATCCAGGACAATATCTTTAAGGGCAAGCTGGCGCTTTGCAAGGAATCCCTCCAGGCCGCCGCCTGCAACACCGACTACACCAACACTGGCCACATCGCCTTCAATAAAAGCGTTGGTAGCCTGGGTGGTAGAGTGGGCAACGAACACAACATCCTCAGGAGCAATGTTATTCTCGCGCATACAATTCTGAAAACTCTTCACAACACCGGCAGCAACGCCACTCTTGTCATCATGTGTAGTCTTAACCTGATTTTTACCTATTATTTCATGGGTTTCATTATCCATTGCCACGCACTTGGTGTAAGTCCCGCCTACGTCAATACCCATACGAACAGCCCTGCTAATACGCTCTGCCATAATTTTCATTCCTTTCACTCTACAATACATGCCCGCGATTCTTTTATCGGGGATTTCCATTCATAATCTAACGAAACATTTGTCAGGGGATGGCGGGCGCGCATGTCACGCGCCCGCTTATATAGAATAAACCTTTATATTTTAAGAGAGATCCACTGCTGTTAATTAGATGAACCAAGCAGCTCCAAGTCCGCCTAACAGGATAAATGCAGCCACATACTGGATTACACCTGTCAGATAAGCATTCGGGATTGACAGTTTCAGGAAGTCTCTGGATTCTACCTTGGTATAAGCAAGACCCCATGCAACCCATGACTGGGTGATACAGCTTCCAATATTAACGGTTATGGTCGGGATTGCAAATACAGCGTATAAGAACGGCACTGAGAAGGATGCAACATTAGAAAGCACACCCAGTGTAGCAGCACCGCAGCCAACCAGTGTCATAGGTCCGCGGAACAGGCCCATGAAAAGCAGTACGGCAAAAATCACACACACAGCCAGTTCACTCTTAGGCATTACATTTCCTAAAATCGCCTTGAAATAAGGAGATGCATAGGTTGCAACCTGGTTGAACATGGGCAGGGTAAGAAGGAAGCCTACCAACGGGGCAGTATCGACCACGCCGTCATAGTACAGCTTATTCACTAACTGACAGTTCTCTTTAAAGGTCCCTTTCATCCTGCCGCAAAGGAACAGGGCCAGGAAACCTGCAATGATGAATCCGCCGATAACGGAGAAATCCAGCCAAATTTTCAGTACAACCGGAACGATTGGGAGGATTAATGTATACATTGGCGCATTCTTCTGGTCAGGAGAGGAATTGCGGCTCTGGGCTGCCCAGGAATGTACTGTCTTTGACCTCTTAAGATAGATTGCAGCCAGTACGGTTGTTGCCACCAGCATGATGATCAGCGCCGCATAACCCCAGTGAGCTGCATACCATCCCAGTGTGAAGTCCGGCATCTCATCTGGAGTGATGTAGAATGCGCGGTACTGTGCAAAGTTAACAGGGTTCAGGTAGATACCTGCTGCAACAGAGCCCATGAAGGAGAACATTGCAATTGCCTTTGGTACGCCAAGGGACATTAAGATAGGAAGTACGATAACGCCGATAGCGATAACAGGGCCTGCGCCGGTCATGGCTGTGAAGATCAGTGCCGTAACGATGTTTAACAGTGCGATGGTAACCATTGGCTTGTCTCCGCCAAGCTCAACTGTCTTGCGGATCAGGGTGGACGCAATGCCTGTGTCCATCAGTACACGTCCGAACCACGCGCCCCAGCACACATTAACCAGGGTGGTGCCCCAGCCTTCAGGAGCGCTCTGGAAAATCTTGTTCAGAATGGAAACCAGCTTTGTATCCGTGCCCGCGCCGAACTGAAGTACGGGGTTGGATTCGATGAATGCCGGGCTGGCAAACAAGGTTCCAAACAAAGGCAGAACGGTCCAGATTACGGTGATAATCAGGAATCCGATCATCAGGTTGTGGCCTTTAATACAGTAATATGCCAGGCCGAAGAAAGAAAGTAACAAAATTATACCAATTATGTATTCCATGGTATTCCTCCTCATATCTTTTTTTATAATCCTACACTTGTGGAACTGTTCCGGAAACCTGTTATCAGGCTCCCCTCTCTCAAACTATCAGAATATCCTAAATCCATCCCCCTTCATCATGTAATTAAATATATTTCCATCCAGATTATGGAACCGGATTCCCGCCGGGCCTATCTGGAAAAGAACTGTGGGTAAATCCCCTGGAGCGTATCCGTGTTCCAGAGAACCGCGTTAAAATGGTTGGAGCAGATAAGCGACGCCGCCTCAGCATCACCGCGCATGATATTGTCTAACAGCAGGCGCGTTTCCACCTGTGTGTGCTCCCAGCGTGTAAGGCTTGACATGTACACCTTGAAATTAAAGGTGCTGTACTGAAGGTAATTGACCCGCATCATGTCACAGTCCAGCGTCCTGAAATAATCCCAGATATGTTCCTTGCCGCAGAAGGTGGACAGGAGATACCGCATGTGCCGGTCCGCTGCCAGCAGTTCCAGCACATCACTGTCGCCCTTTACCTCTTTCTGCTTTTCCAGGCTTTCTTCCAGCAGGGCCTTCTGCTCCGGCGTCAGCCCCTGCCTGCAGACCTCCTCAATCACGGCCTGCTCCAGCACGATATGCGTATGTACGGACTGTTTGATTCTCTCAGGGTCAATCATGGTGACCACGGTCCCCCGTTGGGGATAGACCACGATATAACCCTCTTCTGTCAGACGGGCCAGGGCGTCCCTTACCAGTGCGCGGCTTACGCTCATCTGGGAGGAAAGGGAATTCTCGCTGAGCATCTCCCCTGGTTCGATGACCAGGCTCAATATCTGATTGCGTAAAAAGGAATAAATGTCATTCCTGGAATCAATTTTCGCTACCTTATCAATGACCTCGGGCATCTCCCCATCCCCTTTCTGTCTGCCCTGACTTCTCCCCGCCGGGTGTCTGCCAAGATTGCATACAAGTTGTTTTTTCTTTTGCATACCAGTTCTGGCTAAAATTGCATATCAGTTGCTCTTTTCCGCCTCTCCATTGATTGTATCAATTTCAAGACATATACAAGATATCATATTTATCCAATGAACGCAACTGTTTTTTTATCATTTTCCACATGTTTATTGTTAAAATTTTGTTTACCAGTTGCTTTTTTCACAAATAATGATAAGATAATAGTAGAAATTACAAAGCCACAAATTGCATACAAGTTTACAACTGGAATTTTTTTACATTTAAATCTTCCGCTTTTATTAAGGAAGAAAGGGCAAATACATACTTATCAGACAGGACCTTCTATGCTATAATTTGATTTACTGCAGCATTTTGACCGGATATTTTACAGAAAACAAGAAAGGTGATTGCCATGTCACTACTACCCTTTGATGCCAATAACCGAATGATTGCAAGGCGCCCCACGGAAGACGCGCGCCAGTACGCGTACCGCGTAATAAAGAATTGTATATTAGAACTGTTCCTTCCGCCGGGGCAGAAGATGAACGAGGCAGACCTGGCTTCTTCTTTAAATGTAAGCCGCACCCCGGTACACGATACATTTACCAGGCTCTCCCGGGAAAAGCTGGTGGATGTAATCCCGCAGAGGGGGGCCTTTGTGTCCAGGATTGACTCAGAGCGGATTGAACATGCCATATGGCTCCACACCCGGCTGGGCACGTCCATGCTCCACACCATCTTTATCAAGAATGTGAAGAAAAGCGACCTGGAGGTGCTGTACTACCACCTCCGCCAGCTGGATGACTACCTGTACCAGGGCAATTTAAACCAGGCGCCCAAGCTGCTGACGGATTATTACCACCAGCTCTACATCCTGGCCGGGGACATGGACCTTGTATGGGAATCCCTGCAGAAGGTGGACATGGACCTGCAAAGGCTTTTATACCTGGCCACCAGCAGTTCTGCCATGGTGGAGGGGTTCCTGTGTGAGCTGACCAACCTGACCGATGCCCTGGCTGACCGCAACAATGACCAGGCCTGCCTGATTTACAGCCACCACATGTCAAGGATGCTTTTACTTGTCCCGCCGTTAAAGCAGCACAACCCGGAATATTTCATCTGCGGCAGCACGGACGCCGCATCCTGATAAAAGGATTGGATTGAAACGAATAAGGAGGATATATCTATGGAGAATTACCAGAACCTGTTTTCCCTGGACAACAAGACCGCCCTGATCACAGGCGGGACCGGAGGGCTGGGCAGCGCTATTGCCCTGGGCTTTTTACAGCAGGGCGCTGATGTGGCTGTGTGCGGAGGCCATCCGGAAAAAGCAGCCGGTCTGGCGGATTATGCGGCCCAGGCCGGCAGGAAGTTCCTTTCCCTGCGCTGTGACATCCAAAAACAGGCTGATATTGACCGGATGCTGGATGAAATTGAGGAGCAGTTCGGCACACTGGACATACTTGTGAACAGCGCGGGAATGAACCGCCTGCTGCCTGCCGAGGATTATGGCGAGGAAGCATTTGACCAGGTCATGGGCCTGAATGTCAAAGGCCTCCACCTGGTAACAAAGGCAGTGGGCAAACGCTTCATGATTCCCAGGAACTATGGCAGGATCCTGAACCTGTCCTCGGTAAAGAGCTTTATCGGTACAACGGAAAACTACATTGCATACTGTGCCAGCAAAGGTGCGGTGAACATGTACACCAAGCAGCTGGCCTGCGAATGGGGCAAATACAGGATTACCTGCAATGCAATTGCCCCCACCTTTGTCCGCACCCCCATCAATTCCTTCCAGTTAGACGACCCTGCATTCTATAAGAAGCTGACAGACCGTATCCCCCTTGGCCGCATCGGACAGGAAAAGGATATTGCGGCCGCCGCCATCTACCTGTGCAGCGATGCGGCTGATTTTATAAACGGCCAGGTACTGGCCGTGGACGGCGGGCTTACATCCATGCAGTGACCATGGACATGCCCGGTTCCCATAACCATTAATAAGTCAGGAGGCACCCTATGATATTTGGAAATGTTAACAATGAATTCTTTGACCAGCAGACAGCAATCCTTCCCGCTCCCCTTAAGAGCGCCCTCTGTTTTCTAAAGGAAACAGACCTGGCAGCCCATGAGCCGGGCAGGTTTGAGATTGAACTTGGAGGCGTTCCCATGGTCCTCCAGGTCCTGGACCTGACCACGTCCCCCCGCCAGACCCTGCGTCCCGAAATCCACCGCAGAAACATCGATGTCCAGTTCCTGGCCGCCGGAGGGCCTGAGCGGGCCGGATACTATAATGACGACAAAACCAGCGTGGTGGACGAGGACCTTTTAGACACCCCAAGGGATATCCTGTTCTATAAAGATAACCAGGACGCGCCCGAGGGCACCATCGAGATGGTTCCCGGCACCTATGCGGTGTATTTTCCATGGGATGTGCACATTCCTGCCATCCAGACCGGGGATGTGCCGGCAGCCATCCGCAAGATTGTAATCAAGGTGCCCATGGACGCCTGTCTCGGCACAGGGAAGGACTGAGGACCTGATTATGGAGATGAAACGCCATCTGGAAACCCTGGCCCAAAAAGATCCGGACCTGCGCCGCCAGGCGCTGGCAGATGTCCTGGACGCAGAAGGCCTGTCATACTGCCTTCAGGAGGACGGGCCAAACTTCAAGAACCCCCGCGGCACGGTGAATTATATCCTGGATCCCTGGCAGGACGCGCCCAGCCTCCTGTTCTGCGCCCACTATGACGCTGTCCCAGGAAGCTTTGGCGCCAACGATAACGCCGCCGCCCTCTGCATCCTCATTGACCTTGCAAAGGACCTGAAGGAAAAGGGACACCCTGCGCGCTTCGCCTTTTTTGACGGCGAGGAAACCGGCTGTTCCGGAAGCAGGCTTTATGTGTCCTGTCTGGACAGCCAGGACCATCGCAGGCAGGACCTTACCGGGGTCGTGAACCTGGACGTATGCGGGTTCGGCGATACCATTGCCATCTGCGGCAAGGGCAATGAAAACAAACCGGTCTTCCGCCCTTTCTGCCAAAAGCTCCTTTTGGACAGGTACAATGCCCAGGTATTAAAATACCTGCCGAAAAGTGACGAGGCATCCTTTGCTGGCAGCCGCATCCCGGCCCTCAGCCTCTGCGCCATCCCCCGCTGGGACATCCAGTACCTGAAGGCCATGGCCACCTACGGAGACGGCTTCCTAGGCCGTCCCCCGGAATTTGACATGATGATGGGACAGATGGAAGTATCCACCACCATGCACGGCGGCTACCGGGACCATCCGGATTACGTGGAATCCGAGGCCATGAGCCAGATATATGGATATCTTAGCGAGGCCGTGGCAGCGCCTCCGGCCGGCCGGAAAAAGCTGTTCGGATTACTGTAAGCACGGAAGATAAGATAAAATCCTCCCAAACAAAAAAAGAGCTGATAACCACGGACATTGATTGTCATAGAGCCCCATCCAGTCAGACACCGTACTGGATGGGGTACTAGGTTACCGGCTCTATTTTTTGTATCTTCCCGCTTACACCAAGGGCCTCCCTGCCTTCCCCAATGCCCGCAGCGTACTGTCATGAAGGATTTCCTTGGAATACTTATCCTGGGACACATAACAGGAGTAGAAGATATCGGTCATCAAAAGGATGGGGAACTGGGGGGAGATGACGTTGCCGTGGTTCAGATGGATAAGGGAGGGAAGGAGCATGACCTCATCACAGAACGAGTCAAATTCCGGCTTGTTCTTGGCTGTAAGCAGCACGGTCCTTGCCTTTTTTTCATGGGCCTCCTGGAGCAGGAAGGTCACATCCTCCGTATCCCCGCTGATACTGACGCCGAACACAAGGCTCCTCTCATTCAGGAACACGCCCCTCATACGGATCATATCCCCATAATCCATGGACGTGATATCCACGCCAATCCTCATGAACCGGAGCTCCATCTCCCTGGCAGCCAGGCCTGAACTTCCCATGCCGCAGACAAACACGCGGGCAGCCTTTGACATGGAACGGCAGATGCGCTCCACCTGTTTTTCGTCTACCAGGTTGTAAGTCTTATTGAGCAGTTCCTGATAGGTGTTAAGGACGGTCCTTGTATTGCCTGTCATGGACTCCTGCTTGACCACGAAGTTTTCCCCGTACTGGTAAATGAACTCACGGTAACCTTTAAAACCGCACTTCTTGGCAAAGCGGGACAGGGAGGCCTCTGACACAAACAGCTTCCCGGCCACTGCCTTGGCTGAGAAGTCCATTTCCTCCCTGTTATAAATAAAGAAATCCGCAATGCTGCGTTCCACCGTGGTAAAATTGTCATAGTTGGACTCAATCACCGGTATGACTGATTTCAGATATTCCATGGCTTCATCCCTGTCTCTCTTTGAAATGATAATAGGCGCCCCTCATTCCGGCGTCATTGCCGTGTCTGGCAAAAGCCAGGGCGGTCTTTTCACGGATGCTGGAAACCAGGTATTTTGTGAGGGCAGCCTCAATCCTGGGCCTCAGGTATTCTTCCTGGGCCATGATCCCGCCTCCCAGTACAACTACCTGTGGATTCATCACATAACAGATATTGGCAATCCCTTTTCCAAGCACGTCACACATGCCGTCAATGGCCTGGACGCAGACAGCATTGCCCTGCTTTGCCAGTTCAAAGATGCGCAGGCCGTTCCACTGCTGTTCCGGTTCCCCAAACCCGGCGGCCACCCGCTTTGTCAGGATGCTGGCAGCGCCCAGGGTCTGGAAGTCGCTGCCATCCATATGCATATACCCAACCTCGCAGGCGCTGTTGCTGTATCCATGGTATACCTTTCCGTCAATGAGGATGCAGCCCCCAATCCCGGTTCCCACGGTCAGGCACAGCGCCGACCTGCTGCCTGCCGCTGCCCCGGATGTGGCCTCTGCCAGGCCTGCACAGTTCACATCATTTTCCACTTCACACGGAAGGCCGAACTCGGATTCCATCCTGGCCTTGATTTTCGTGCCCGCATAATCCGGAATCAGGGGGGCTGCATAGAATATCTCCCCCTTCTCCACATCCACCATGCCGGCCGTGGAAACGCAGATTCCATCTGCTTTCCAGACCTTTAAGTATTCCCTGACAATCCCGGCCGCCTTTTCCAACAGGCATGGACCGCCCTTTGATGCCTCGGTGGGCGTCTTGTCCTTGGCCAGGAACAGTTCCGTTTCATCCATGATGCCATATTTAATTTCGGTGCCGCCGATATCGATACATATATACTGTTTCATTCTGACGCTTCTCCTTCCATCCCCGGTCCCCTTATGACTGCTGCCTGCCGAAAATGGCAGACCTGCTGTCTGACCGCTGCCTGCCGCAAAAGGCAAACCCGTCCTCTGACCGTGGTTTGCCTTTTCTGATTCTTAAATCCCCACCTTAAAGATGGCTTTCCTGATTTTCTCCGGCCCGTCCACAGCCACGGCTGTGCGGTGTCCGTCATTTGGATAGCAGATAAGGAAATCCCCGGGCCTCAGCACCACATGGCTGTTGGCCTCCCCCTCAAGAGGAAGGAAATCATCCTTTTCCACAAATTCCTTCTGCTCCATGTTCTCTATAAAGTTTAAATCAATCTGTTCCTGTCCGTCAAGCATTAAATGGACATCCAGATACTTTCTGTGGGCTTCCCAGAACCGGTTCTCCGGCAATGTGGTTTCATATTCAACTATATTAACAAAGAAACGTTCCCCGTCAATGGGATGGCTTCCCTTTTCATAACCGGCCAGTTCATGGCTGGCCGCATATACAAAGAATTCCTTTAGGTCTTCAGGAAGGAACCCGTAGGCTGCCTCCTGCCTGATATTTCCAAAAATCATATGCTTCCCTCACATTCCATCCAAAGGCGCGGATGGCAGGATGGACCATGCTGTCCGTGCAGTTCCCGCGCCCCTGGACTTAAGCCGGTTGATTAGTTGTGGTAAATCGTGGAGTCAGCCACGGGTTTGGAGTCATCCCCATCCATTTTCCTGGTAATGATGCTGACCGGGATTCCAACCACCAGCGAGATGGCAATGGAAATGATGGAATAGGACCAGATGGATACCGCACCGGCCGGCGCCATGTATTTAATGCATACCATGGTGATGGCTGCCACAAAGAATGCCACGTAAGCGCCCTTTGCATTGGCTATCTTTGTGAATGTGCCAAGGGCAAAGGTACCGCCCAGCACGCCCAGCACCAGACCCATGAATCCGTTGAACCACTCGTATGCGGATTTGATTTCACCGTTTGCCAGTACCATGGAAACGCCGATGGCCACGATGCCCACGCCCAGGGATACATACTGTGCAATCTTAGTCTGGAGGGCGAAGCTCATTTCCTTCTTGGAGAGACGCTCCTGGATATCCAGGGTCCAGCTGGTTGCCACGGAGTTAAGACCTGTGGACAGTGTGGACTGGGAAGCCGCGTAAATGGCTGCAAGGAGGATGCCCGTGATACCTACCGGAAGCTGGTATGCAATGTAGGAAGCGAAAATCTGGTCCTGCTGCGCTGCCGGCGGAAGGGCATTCTGGCTATAGAACACATACAGTCCTGTACCGATTAAATAGAATACGGTTGCGATGAAGATGGACAGTGCGCCGTTGGTCAGCATCATCTTATTCAGTTTCTTCATATCAGTAGTGGTGGTGAAACGCTGTACAATATCCTGGCTGGATACATAGGAAGAACATGTATTCAGACCGGCTCCCACAATCAGCAGGAAAACGCTGTCTTTTAATATATTTGGATTGAAAATGGGCTGGTCCGCGGCCAGGAACTTCCCCTGTCCCATGGTGGAGAAAATAGCCCCGAAACCGCCGTCAATCCCGTGTGCAAGATAGAGAAGGGCAAAGGTAACGCCCACAAGAAGCACGCTGCCCTGGATGAAATCAGTCCAAAGCACGGATTTGAGGCCGCCTGTATAGGAGTAAATGATTGCAATCACACCCATGGCGATAATCAGTATATTTACATTGATTCCTGTAAGGTTGGATAATACCATGGACGGCAGGTACATGATGATGGACATACGCCCTACCTGGTATACGATAAACATAACAGCGCCGAGAACGCGCAGGCCCTTGCTTCCGAAACGGATTTCAAGGTAGTGGTAAGCTGTGTCGATGTCCAGCTTGCTGTAGATGGGCAGGAAAAACCTGATAGTGATGGGGATTGCCACAATCATACCTAACTGTGCAAACCACATAATCCATGTTCCCGCATATGAATTCCCTGCCAGGGACAGGAACGATATCGGGCTTAATAAGGTGGCGAAGATGGAAACCGATGTAACCCACCATGGGATTGTTCCATCTCCCTTGAAAAACTCCTTTCCCTTCATCTCCTTTTTGGAGAAGTAGAGACCGGCAAATAATACTGCCCCAAGATATACAATAAGAATGATCAAATCAATTGTTGTGAATCCCTGCATTGTCAAACTCCCTTTCTTTCATACATACCATTGACTTCCTGCGCGCCCTCCGTCCCTCCCGGAAGGCGCCGGATAAATCAGTTCCCTCTGTCAGATTCCCTTTCGCGGATATCTATTGCGGATATCCACTGCAGATTTTGCTGCGGATATTCCTAACAGGCATTTAGCAGCAGAATCCTGCAACTGCTTCTTTTACCATGCGCGCCGCTTCCTGTGCAATGGGCAGGTCCGCCTCTTCCAGCTGGGGAAGCGGCTCCCTTACGCCCCCAAGGTCCAGGTTCTCGTTGATGCGGAGCATTTCCTTGATGACGCCGTACATATTGCCGCGGCAGGAACACATTTTGTAAATGATGTCGTTGGCAGCGTACTGGACTTTCTTTGCTTCCTCCAGCTTTCCTGCGTTTACCAGCTCATCCATCTTTAAGAACAGCTCAGGCATCACGCCGTAGGTGCCGCCGATTCCGGCTTCCGCTCCAATGACACGTCCGCTGATGAACTGCTCGTCCGGGCCGTTAAAGATAATGTAGCCGTCTCCCGCCGCGGCCTTGAACATCTGGATGTCCTGTACCGGCATGGAAGAGTTCTTTACGCCGATGACCCTTGGGTTCCTGCGCATTTGTGCAAACAGTCCCTGGGTCAGCGCAACGCCGGCCAGCTGTGGGATGTTATAGATGATGAAGTCTGTGTTTGGGGCTGCTGCGCTCATGGCGTTCCAGTAAGCCGCAATGGCATGCTCCGGGAGGTGGAAATAAATGGGAGGAATGGCTGCGATGGCATCCACGCCCAGGCTCTCCGCATGTTTTGCCAGTTCCACACTGTCCTTTGTGTTATTGCAGGCCACATGTGCGATGACGGTCAGCTTTCCTTTTGCAGCTGCCATGACATTTTCCAGGGTAATCTTGCGGTCCTCCACGCTCTGGTAGATGCACTCGCCGGAGGATCCGCCCACATACACGCCCTTAACGCCTTTCCTGATATGATATTCAGTCAGCGCCCTTACACGCTCCGGGCTTACATTGCCCTCCTCATCGTAACATGCGTAAAATGCAGGAATGATACCTTTGTACTTTTCTAAATTTGCCATGATTGTTCTCCTTCTCCCTTTGGGGGGTTGCTTTGTTTATATTAATATGGGATCTGTTTCCTTGTCTGTCTCCCGGACCGGACGGCTTTGCAGCCTTATCTGCCCCAGATGCGCCTGAAAACCGCGTTCTGTCAGATGTACGTCCTACTTAAGCGCCTCTGCAAATGATTTCGTAATCAGCTGGGGCCTTGTGATGATGGAGCCCACAACCACGCTGAACGCTCCCAGTTCAATGACCCGCCTTGCCTTTTCCGGCGTGTTGATGTTGCCTTCTGCTATTACCCGGTGTCTTGCCTTTGCCACTATCTGGCGGATGATGGCGAAGTCGTCTGCTTCTATTTTAAGTCCCCTGCTCTGTTCCGTGTATCCCACCAGCGTGGTGCCTATGAAATCGAATCCAAGTTCATCTGCGTGAAGCGCTTCCTCCACCGTGGAACAATCCGCCATAAGAAGCTGTTCCGGATATGCGGCCCTGATTTCCCTGTAAAACCCATCCAGCGTCTTCCCGCCCGGTTTTAAATCAACGGTGGCGTCCAGGGCAATGATTTCAGGTTTTACCTCCATCAGTTCCTCGATTTCTTTCATGGTCGGCGTGATGTATACCTTGCTGTCCTCATAATCCCGTTTTACAATCCCGATGATTGGCAGGTCCACCTGGGCCTGTATCTCGGCGATGTCCTCTTTGGTGTTGGCACGGATGCCGGCAGCGCCTCCCTCCTTTGCGGCCAGGGCCATCCTTCCCATGATGAAGGAAGAGTGGAGCGGTTCGTGCGGCAGTGCCTGGCAGGAAACAATCAATTTTCCTTTCAGGTTTTCCACTTTGTCATTCATGTCTGTTTCCTCCTTGTAACAATCACTTGGTTATGTCTCATGTCCTTGTAGCCTTAGTATAACAGGTTTGTTTTTATTTTCAATAGCTTATGCATGTTCTGAAAGTTCTTTCACAATCTTTGATTTCCCCCTGCCTTTTCGCACAATTTTATGGATTAGTATTTGTATAATATGCACAATTATCCGAAGGTTGTTTCTCTTAAAGTACAAAGGTTCATTGATACGCCGGCAAAGAGGATTGAAATAGGGCAGAAAAATAGCTAAAAGTCCGGACAGGGCGGTCTTCCCGCCCGTTCCGGACTCTTAGCTGATATTTATAAATTCTTTTTTAATCTTTATTTTACTGTGCAGAACAAGGACTTCTCCATGGTCTCTTCGGTCAGTTCCTGGCCAATACCCGGCTTATCCGGAACAGAGAAATACCCGTTCTCAGGCTGGTAATTGTACTTGCACATGTCAATATTTTCCTGGATCAGCGCTGCCTGATGGTGTTCATGGATGACAAAGTTAGGAATCACCGCCTCCAGCTGCAGGGCCGCTGCCGTGGAAATCGGGCTGCCGCAGATGTGGATCTGTACGCCGATATCATAGGTGTGGGCCATGTCACAGATCTTCTTGCCCTCTGTCAGGCCGCCTGTGTTGCACAGGTCTGGCTGGATGATGCTGAGGGAGCGGTCCTCGTAGAAGGGACGGTAGCCCCATCTGGAGTAAATCCTCTCACCGGATGCCATGGGGATCCTGACATTGTTTGCAATTTCCCTGAATAAGGAAGGATTCAGGGGCTGGGTTGGCTCTTCATAATAGAAGCATCTGTATTTTTCCAGTTCGCGTCCCAGCTGGATGGCCGTATTGGTGTCGGTAAGGGAGTGAAGTTCAATGATGATGTCAAGTCCGGGCCCGCCTGCTTCACGGATTGCTGCCACGCGGTCAACCGCCGCCTTCATCTGGTCATATTCCAGAAGGCCATAGTTACTCCACTCCATCCAGTTGCCCTTCATATTGAAGCCAACCGGGTCTACCTTTACCGCGGTATATCCTTCTGCCATGGCTTTCCTTGCAGCACTTGCATAGTCCTCCGGCGTCACCATGGGCGCACAGATCGGGCCCCAGTCAAACTGGATCTGGCTGGCATAGGCACGGAGCTTATCGTTGGTCTTGCCTCCGAGAAGCTGGTATACAGGAACGTTAAGGGCCTTTCCACGGATATCCCAGAGGGCGATATCAATGGCGCTGATGGCTGAAAATACAATGGTCCCTCCGCCCATGCCCCAGAATGTATCCCGGTGCAGCTTATTCCATATCTGCTCATTGTTCATAGGGTTCATTCCAATGATGGACTGGGCATAATCTTTTAACAGTCCCAGGGCTGCGTCGCTGCCGCTGCTGTAGCATACGCCTGCCTCGCCAAAGCCCGAAATCCCTTCATCCGTGTTGATCCGGCAGATGGATGCCTTCCAATATGTACCTGCCACGCTGGGCTTTCCGCTGGTCACCTGGTAAAGGTCTACGCTGGTAATCTTCATGATAAAATCCTCCTCATAATTAATTTTTATAGTTATATATTGGTTATATGGTTGCCATATCAGTCGTCCCAGACAGACGATTCAATGTGTACGTAAGGGCTCTTGCTGCGTATAAACCCAAAAGCAAAGCAGCCGCCGATAATGATCAGGTTGGCAATGGTAATAAGCGGTGTCAGTGTAAGGCAGGAGTTGATGAACACACATGTATAGGCAATGACGCTGATGGTAACCATCACATAATACAGTCTGTCGGGCATATGGAGCCTGGATTTCTTCCATGCCTCAGGGTACCGCTTCGGAAGCTGGTAATATGCAAATGCATACAGGAATGACAGGGACGAGTTAATCAGCATGATGTTGTTTGTAATGGTGGTGACGCTGAAGTTCAGCAGCAGCGGTATCAGCCCAATCAGATACACAATGGTAAGTATCCTGTAATAGGACCCTCTCTTATTCTTCTTGGCCAGGGACCTGGGCAGCCACCCGTCGGTACATGCCTGCGCAATGGGCACACAGTTGTATGCCAGGGAAGAATTCATGGTTGTCATCAGCGCCATGATCGGTCCGCCTACCATGAATACCACAAACAGGATCGGGGACAGAGCGGTCCGTGCCACAAGGGTAAGGGGCTGGTTCTCCACCATCTCCAGGGGAAGGATGCCTCCGGCAACAATGGCAACGCCGCAGTAAAGGATGACCAGGGTCGGCACTGACATCAGGATGGCCCAGGGTATATCCCGCTTTGCATTATGGGCATCCCGGCCGTAGTTCATGGTTAATGAGTATCCGTTGGTGGAGTATACGAACAGGAAGATTGCTGCAATGAAGCCCTTGCCCCCATGTTTGATGAAATCCGGGGAGGAAATCTGCAGGACAGGCGTATCCAGTTTCGTCATGCCCACGATGATAAACATCAAAAGCGCGGCAATCAGCATCCAGGTCATTACCTTCTGAGCCTTTGCCATGATGTCCACGCCGCCCAGGTTAATCACATAAAACAGGGTCAGGAATACGATTCCCACAATACGCGGATTCAGCTGGGGCCACAGGGAATTGGCATACACGCCCAGGGAAACCCCGAACAGGGAAATGCTCATGGTCTGCCACAGGAAGGCCACTGCGTACATCCCTGCCGCCTTCTCATTGGCAAGACCCGCCAGCATGGAGTAATACCCTCCTCCCAGCCTCAATGTGGACGTCACCCACACCACCGGCATGATCATCAGGAACCCCCATATGATGGCTGCCCCATATGCAAGCCAGGCAGAGTATCCTGTCAGCGCCATGGCCGGACCCACAAGGGTGATGACTCCTGCCCCGATTACCTGTCCGATGGACAGGGCGTACAGCTCCGGCTTCTTAAGGATACCTGGCGGGGGCGCTGGAACGTATGTAACTTTGCTGCTTTCCTTCTGCATAACGAATCCTCCTTTTATGAATTTCCTATCTATCTATTCACTTGTTCGCTAGGTTGATAATACATCAATTCACTTAATAATTCAATAAGTTTTGTATATTATTTTATTTTTCATCATTATGAACGAATCCAATTGTGACATATACACAAAAAAGGTATTGTGCCAGGAATACAGTTCCTTTGCACAATACCTTTTCTTCACCATGTCTTTTATTGTCATGTATATCTGCTTCTCACTCGTCCAGCGCAGGTATCAGCTGGATCTTAAGCATTCTCTCCCGCGCCCTCTTTAGCGCCTCCATATCTCCATTGCAGATGCCGCTGATGATTTCCATGTGCTCATCCTCACGCTTCCCGCTCTTTTCCTCCCATAGGATTTCCTTGCGGATCCGGCTCTCCAGCAGTTCACGTATGTGGCTGACGATTGCCTTTTTTGTCATCAGGTAAATATCAATATAAAGATCGTTGTGGCTCATGCGGATGACCTGATGGTGGAATTCAAAATCCGCCTCAGCCAGTTCATCCATTAACCGTTCATTGTCCACATCCTCTTTTAGCTGGGAGCGTTTTTCTTCATACTGTTCGTAACACTGTCTCAGTTCCTCCCGTTCCTCCTCAGTGGAACTGGACACCGCAATCCGCATGGCCTCGCCTTCCAGCAGGTTCCTTAATTCCCGCACATCATTCAGGTGCTTCTCATCCATATAGATATCAGCTATCTCATTCATATAAGGAGCCATGGAGAACTTCCTGACATAGGTGCCGTCCCCTACCCTGGTCTCTAAAAGCCCCAGCGTGTTCAGCTTCTGCAGCGCCATACGGACACTCAGCCGGTTCACGCCAAAGGTATCCGCCAGGTCCCCTTCTGAGGGAAGCTTATCCCCTGGCTCCCATGTATGGTTCAGGATGTTATCCTTCAAGGCTTCGCTTACCTGGTCAACCACCGATACTTTCTTTATCTTCATACTTTCCCTTTCCGTACATCAGGGCATGCAAATCATGCCCTTAACCTATATTTATACAATATATGGTCTATTCATCTGCTCGATAGATATACATATATTTACATTATATGGCACAGGGGAAAATATTACAAGGGGTTCCTTAAAACCGCTTAATCTTCTTGGAAGGCGTCTTCTCAAACTCCGTCTCCCTCACAATCAGGCTGTAAATCCGCTTATACACAGGCATATCCTGGTTGAACCCATCCACCAGTTCCTGAAGCTTTCCCTGAATGTCCTTCACATGTTTTTTCTTTGCATACTCATAATCAGGGAAGATTTCCGCCTCAATCACCTTGTCCTTTTCCCGCACCAGGATTTCCTTTACCAGTGCGGAACGGCTCAGCTGGTTCTCCAGTTCCTCCGGCGACACATTCTCGCCGTTGGCAAGGATGATCAGGTTCTTCCTGCGTCCCGTGATGTAGACGAAATCATCCTCATCCACGTACCCCAGGTCCCCGGTCTTCAGCCATCCGTCCTCCAGGGTTTCGGCGGTCTGCTCCGGCATCTTATAATACCCCTGCATCACGCTGGAGCCCCTGACCCAGATTTCCTCATCCACCACCTTGGCCTCACAGTTGGGAAGCAGCTTGCCCACCGACCCCTTTTTGTTCTCCCACTCCAGGTTGGTGCTGATGACAGGAGAACACTCCGTCATGCCATACCCCTGAAGGATGGTGATGCCATACTCCTTGAACTTATCCACATAATCCGGGTCCAGGTAAGCGCCGCCGCTGCATATGATCCTCAGGTTCCCGCCAAACGCGGCCTTTGCCACCATTTTCTTGGGGATAAGGCTGCCGGCATCCTTGAGCTTGCCGTAAATGGATTCAATCACAAGGGGGACCAGCAGCACGATTTCCGGCTTGAACAGCTTCATGTTCCTCTGCACATGCATGATGGAATCATTGATACAGATCACAAGGCCGATGTGAAGCCCCTTGATGATGTCCATGGTCAGGCAGTACACATGGTTAATGGGCAGCAGTGTCATGGAAATGGTCCCGGCCGGAATCTTCATATCCAGGCACACTGCATTGTCCACCAGGTTCCTGTGGCTCAGCATGACCCCCTTGCTCTTGCCGGTGGTTCCTGACGTGAAGAGGATGGTGGCCAGCTGGCCGCCGTCCAGTTCCTTCTCATACTCCCCTGCGTGCAGGGCCATGAGCATGGACAGGGACTGTACCCCATCCGCGGCTTCCTCTGCCTGCATGGAGAGAATGTACCGGACAGACGGACATTTTTCCTTCACGGCCTCCGCCACATCCCTGCGGATTTCATCAAAGACAAGCATTTCCACGTCTGCCCGCTCCAGCAGTTCACACACAGCGTCCGCGGGAAGCTGGGCGTCAATGGGCACTGCCACGCTGCCGCTGCCAACAATCCCAAAGTAGCTCACGATCCACTGGTAGGTGGTGGTCCCTATAAGGGCAATGTGCTTTCCCTCCATGCCCATGGATTCCACCATACGGCTTACGGCCATGGAATCCCGGTCCACATCCAGGTATGTCCTGTCCACGATTTCCTTTTTCACTTTATAGCGGAATGCTGTCTGGCTCCCATAGGCCTCTGCCCCATGGCGTATAATATCCCTCAATGTCCTTACCGGCATAGTTTCCTTCCTCTCTGGCCCTTAAGCCCTGCTCCCTTTCATCAGACCTTCATCAGTCCTTATATCAGTCCTGAAGCGACCGGATGTATTCCACTGCATCCTTTACGGTTTTTACATTGACCACTTCACGCTCTTCCACTTCCACATCAAATTTCTCCTCGATTTCACCCACCATGCTCATGAAGTCATAGGAGTTAAACCCAAGGTCCTCGATGAACCGGGACTCCTCTTTGATATCAGACGGGTTCACATCCACATACTCACATATTAATTCCTTCAGTTCCTCAAACATTGCCGATCCTCCTTAATCTATTGTTAAACCATTTCCATAATTTCGCCTACCGTGCGCTCCGGGTCTTCCACCCCGCGGAATATGATCCTGCACAGGTAGTAATAGATATACTCCAGTTTTTCCGGCGTCACCACGCCGGTCTGATACTCAAACCCAAAGTCCAGTCCATTATCCATGGTCCGGTGGCTCACGGTCAGGTACAGGGTATGGGCCGCCACCCCGTTGGAATAGCGGGCTGTCTTATATTTGATATCGCCCAGCTTATCAAGGCCCGGACCATCGTATTTCATGGCCAGGGGCTGGTAGGTCAGGCTCAGGGGTTCGTAGGTCTGCCCGTCCTTCAGCTTATAATAGTCATGGCGGAAGTTAAAATACTCGGACGGACTGTAGCTGGCATGGCGGAAATACTGGTTCTGGGCATCCCTTATCTTAAACAGCCCTTCCATGAAGGTATCATCCTTTGGCACAATGGTCCTGAAGGGGAAACAGTGGATCCTGCTTCCGCCGCACCGCTTTTCCAGCAAGGTGGCCCGCCTTGCAATGGTGGTGGTGACGGAAATGTCGTCCTCGTCATTTTCCTTCTGAAGGAACGTCCTGAGCCCCATCAGCAGAAGGCAGGTCATGGAAATGCCCTTTTCCTCGCAGAAATCCAAAAGGCGTTTGGACGGCTCCCCCTCCAGATGGAAATTGGTGATGTTGGCCTCCACGTTGTCCGAGGTGTTGGTGGCTGCGCGCAGCTTTTTATTCCGGCTGGCCCTGCGTTCCTTCCGGAGCTTTTCCGGCCCATAGATATCTGCAAAGATGGGTTCGGATGAAGCAATCAGGCTTTCAAAGAATTCCCTGTCCCTCTGGCTGGCCTTGCTGCCCGCCTCATAGGCCAGGTCTTTTTCCAGCTGTTTGATGTAGGAGGACATTTCCTTTGGATAATTAACCTCTTCATACAGCCTGCTGCAGTAGAGTTCAATCACATCCTTAAAGAACACAATCAGGGCCTGGGCGTCCATGGTCATGTGGTCCACGCAGATATAAAGCCCCTGGTACCCGTCCGGCATTTTAATCATCACAATGTGATGCATGGGGGAATCATAGCGCTCAAACGGTACCTCGGTCCACTCCCGCAGCTTTTTCTGTGCGTCTTCCTCCCGCCAGCCCGTGAAGTCAAAGTGCTCAATCTCCTTTGTCTCCTCCTTCACCACATACTGGTAAATATTCCCATCCCTGTCCCTGGCAAACCTGAGGCGCATGGAGTCGCAGCGCGCAATGGCTTCCTTTATGCATTCCCTGAGCACATCCCAGTCCAGATTGCTCTCAATGGTAAGGCTGGACCCTATGTTTAACACCTGCTTTTTGGGACAGTACTTAAGACAGTAAAAATGCAGCTTCTGGGCAGCCGTCAGCGGGTATACCTTGTAGCCTTTCCTGGTCTTCATCTCTCTATTCCCCTTTCTCATCCCGGGAGTCCGGGCCTTCCTGCCTGTCTCCCAGCGGTTCAGCGCCGCGCTCAAGTACCGGTTCAATGGCATGGCCAAGCGCTGGTTCAATGGTATGTTCAATCACCGGTTCAATGGTACGCCCAATCAGTGCGGTTACCGCATCCTCATAGCTCTTTGTATCTTTATAGTAGGCTTCTGCATGGGATGCCCCGCTTATGACCAGCAGTTCCTTCCCGGAAGCACATGCGCCGTAAAGCTGGTACACCATGGAACATGGCACAAAAGTGTCCGCGTCCCCGTGTATGAACAGGATGGGGATCCTGGCCTTCTTCACCTCATCCCTGGCATTGCACTCATTCAGCCCGTACCCTGCTTCCCGCCTTGCCATGCAGTCCGCAATCTGCAGGATGGGAAAAGAAGGCATATGGTACATGGATTTAAGCACAAAGCTGAACACCTCCCAGGCAGAGGTGAAGCCGCAGTCGGAAACAGCTGCCTTTACCTGCGGCGGAAGCAAAAGACCGGTAGTCATAAGCACCGTGGCCCCTCCCATGGAAATGCCGTGAAGCATGACCTGGCAGTCCTGTCCCAGACGTTCAATCACATACCCGATCCAAAGCCTTGCGTCCATCCGGTCCAGGCATCCGAATCCGATATAGGTGCCCCCGCTCTTACCATGGGCCCTTTCATCCACCACCATCAGGTTGAACCCCTGCTCCAGATAGAACTTTGCAATGGAGGAAAAATCATTCAGCCCTTCGCTGGTGTATCCATGGAAACAGACCACGGCCCGGTCCGAACCCGGGCACGGGAAGAACGTGCCGTGAAGCCTCAGGCCGTCGTCTGAGGTAATGTACACGTCCTCCTGGGGCTTTCCCGACAGCCATTCCTTGCTGGCCCTGATGGCCGGGATATAGGCATCCCAGTCCGTGCCCGCCATTTTCCGGGTCCGCTCACGCTTTGCATTGCCGCGCATGACCGTCCTGCAAAAAAAGTATCTGGCAATCCCGTATTCCCCTGCCGCGCCTGCGGCGGCCAGGCCGAATAATAATCCAAACTTACCCATATGTACTCCTTTCATATCAGTCCCGGGTCACACGTATCTTTGCCCCGGCCTCTTCCCGCGCCAGTCCCGGGTCACACAAACTTCTGGAGTTTCAGCGCCTTTTCCAGGCTTCCCTCCACCTTAAGCTTTCCTGTGGTGAATGCAAAAACAGGGTCCAATTTTCCTGCTGCCAGCTTTAACAATGTGTCCGCAGAGCAGATGAAAATTGCATCCCTGTCATAGTATTCGTAAGGCTCCACATAAAGCCTGCCGTCCTTTGCTTCCGCATAAAAGATGCCTTCGCCTTGTCCTGTGATGTTAAACTGAAACGCCAGATGCTCATCCACCTTGCTCACATCAGCCTTCATGAATATTTCCTTTACGGTTTGAAATACTGTCTCGAATGTCATGATTGTCTCCTTTATCTGATTGCAGGGTCCGGCTGGAAAACAGGTTCCTGTATCAGGATTCCAGGCCCATGCCCCTTCTTTTTTCGACCAGCGGTCGAATCAACATTAAATTAACCATAACACTTTTTCGACCGCCAGTCAAGTATGGCTTTTTCCATTGGCATCTGTTATACTGGGAAGTATTCTAAAGAGAAAACCGAGGTTTTTTTATGCAAAACAATAACAAACGGGAACGGATCCTGGACGCCATGCAGGAACTGATGCGCACCGCCAGTGCCCAGGCCATTTCCGTCAGCGATATTGCCCAAAAAGCAGGAATCGGGAAAGGAAGTATTTATTACTATTTTCCCTCTAAAAATAATATCATCGACGCTGTCATCGAGCGCTCCTATTCCCGGGTGCTGGACGCTGGCAGGGAGCTGGCCGCCTCCTCACACATGGATGCGTTTAAGAAAATGGAGATTATTTACAATGCCTGTCTGGACTCTTCCACGGAACTGCGGCGCCAGGAAGCCATCGGCACCTTTAATGAACAGCAGGAAAGCGCATTCATCCACCAGAAGTTTGCCCGCATCATCATCACCAAGCTCAAGCCCATACTGACCGATATCATACGCCAGGGCATGGACGAGGGCTCCATCCAGTGCCAGTACCCGGAAGAGACGGCCCAGATCGTACTCACCGTGCTGACCATAACCCTGGACAACCACCTGGTTCCGGCCGGGCCTGAGCAGATTGGACGGGTCCTGACCGCATTTACGCAGATGCAGGAAAAGAGCATGGGCATGCCGGCGGATACCCTGCAGTTCCTTATGCGGAAAAATGAAGCGGAGGCAGCCCGCCCCATGAAAGAGACTGACAACCGATAAAAGGGGACTGGTATGGATGAGATACAGCTGATTCATGAACTTTCGGGAAGATTAAGGCCGGGTGGACATAAACCGGATTCCAGGCACATCAGGTACCTGATATACAAAGACAGCTTTCTGGACAGCGTGTACCCGGATACGCCTGCCTATTATATTTACAGCGGAAACCTGGATTCCTCAGACCGGCCGGACGGGAATGGCATACGGCTTCTGATTGTGGAGGATGAGTCACTGGATTATGTAGTTGCAGAAGAATGCCAAGGCATATGGGAAGGCGGTGTAATCCGTGAAGGTATCCGGGAATGCTGGTTTGATACCTTCTGGCCGCACTTACATTGGATTCATGAAACTGTCTGGTATCGGTTTTATCTGTGCAATATCCTATACGCAGAAGATAATCCAGGAAAAAGGGCGTTCAGCGGTTCGGTCCGTTATGAAGGCGCCTTTAACCGCTGCGGCTGCATGGAAGACCCACATGGATGCGTGACCATACATTTCCATATTGATTACATCAGAAAGCTTCTCCGCGAAGAGGGCTCCATGGTACTGAAAGGTGAATTCAAGGATGGAAAACTGCTAGAGGGCAGCTATAAAGGGCCTTTCTGGGGCTTTAGCAGCCTTATGGATAAGAATGCCGTTTACACGGGCACATTTAAGGATAATGTAATCGAAGGAATGGGAGTCCTCCATTACAACTTAGGCGGGGGATATACGGTACAGGACCGTATGGAGTGTACCTACCATGGGCATATGGTATCCGGGAAAAAGCAGGATGACAATAGCTCTGAAGAAATTCACGATACGGATTACGGCACAATCCTCACAATTGAGGGATGCCGTTATGCTGAAAACATGCTGACCGGTTTCAGGAAAGCATACGTGGTAAATGAAAATGCCAGCGTGGTTGGATTTGAACCCTGGCTTGATGCATGTAGGGCTGCAGAATTCCGTAAAATGGAGGACGGAGAAAGGGAACATATCATACCGGATGACATCCAGGATATCTGGGGCATCGGGGCATTGGCCATAAATGTCAATGGCAGGTCCTATCTTTACAAAAATTATGGTTTGGATAAGCTTGATGGGAATTTCCGGTACCAGCAGGGACGATTCATCTTAAACGGTACCTTCATGGTGCTGGACGAAACAGAACATAGCCTTTATTTAGAGCAGTGGCGGGGAGGTTACTGTGTTGGCGCTTCCGCCAGATGCAGCGGCACAGTTAACGCGGAATCCAAAGAAGCCCATTCCCTCTTTCTCAGTTTCCTGGACAGCCAAAAGGAATATTGGCAGACATCCGCCCTTTCCCTCCCCGCGGATAACGGGACCTCTTGGGGACCGTCCTGGGTCCTGCACTCCCTCATAGGGTTGATTGCATTCCTGATAAAAGAAAAGGCCGCGCCCGGACAGCTGAACAGAAAAAAATACCGTCAGATTCAAAGAGAGCTTGATTATGCGGTGAATCATATAAAAGGGATTCATAAAGAAATCCAACTGTTCCGGCATCACTCCAGGGAATGGGACAGCCAAGCCAGGGACACCGGGAATTTTATGGGAGGCAAAAAGGGGGAGATTTATCTGGAATACATGGAGCAGGCGTCTTTTCATGACTTCATACATTTCATGTTAGATGAATACCGGGAGTGCGATGATATCTTCCGTTCCCTGACCCGCCAGTTTCTCCGGGAACGGGACTTTTTTGAGAACTGCATCCATATCTCGGTTGATGATTTGGAACGCAGCTGGGAGGACTATCATGAGGACTATGGCCATTTTAGCGCGTTCCATGATTTACACCGCAATGACCTTATGAAACACAGGGACAGCCTTACATCAGAGCTTAAACAGGTGGAGGCTTCATTTGAAAGGATGCTGGCCGGGATCAGCGACAAATTAGTCCGGATGCAAACCTTTTACTCCTGCGGTTAAGCCGCAGGATACGTCAAAAATATACTCTTTTTTCACATTTTCACTACCCTTTTTCCCCAATCTGACTTATAATATCATATGGCATGACGGCCTGGTAAAATTATCCAGGCCTTTCTATGATTTGCGCCCTTTCATCCATCTTGCAAACAGATCCGGGCGCGGAGAGGATAATCAGGAATTATGAAAGAATCACAAAAGAAGGCCCTTATCCAGGTACTCCTTTGCATACGCAACACAGCCGTCGGCCTTTTGGGCATCATTGGATGGCTTCTCCACACCCTGCTGGCAGTCCTTACCGTGGGACTTTTAAGCGCCGCCCTGGTGTGTATCCTTATCTATGCAAAGGTCAAACCACAGCTGGATGAATGCCGTGAGCTTGCATATGACAAGCTGGCCCAGATGGAGAGGACGGATTTCTCCATGCTCTCTGATACGGTCATTTACGACAAGGACGGCAGGCAGGTGGGACTCATCAATGCCGGGCACTACCAGTATGTGGACATTTCCCATATCAGCATGAATATCCAAAATGCATATATTGCTCAGGAGGACAGGCGCTTTAAGAGCCACACAGGCGTGGACTGGATTGCCACCTTGCGCGCAGGGCTGGCCCTTATAAAGCACAACGGGCAGGTGACCCAGGGCGGAAGCACCATCACCCAGCAGGTAATCAAGAACACCTACCTGACCCAGGAACAGACCTTTACCCGAAAGATTGTGGAAATCCTGCTGGCCCCTGAGATTGAGAAGAAATACTCCAAAGCAGATATCATGGAGTTCTACTGCAATACCAATTTCTATGGCCACCAGTGTTACGGCGTGGAAGCTGCCAGCCGGTATTATTTCGGCAAGCATGCAGCTGACCTGCGTGTGGACGAAGCCGCTGTCCTGGTTGGAATCAGCAACAGTCCCTCTGCCTATGACCCGGTATCCCATCCAAAGGCATCCCTTGAAAAACGCAATGACGTATTAAAAAGCATGCATGAGATCGGCGGACTGTCCGATGATGAATACAGCGCAGCCATAGAACGGCCCCTTACGGTGGTAAAACAGGAATCCGAGGGAACGGACGAGAACTACCAGAGCAGCTACGCCATCCACTGCGCCGCCCTTGAGCTTATGAAGCTGGACAACTTTGACTTTCAGTACACCTTTCAGGATAAAGACAGCTACACCGAATATATGGACCGTTACAAGACCGTATATACAGAGAAGTCCGACCTGATACGCGCAGGCGGTTTTAAGATATACACCTCCCTTGACAGCAATCTTCAGGAAATGCTCCAGGCTGATATTGACCAGGGCCTTGCCTCCTACACTGAGCTTCAGGAAAACGGCAAGTACGCGCTTCAGGGAGCCGGCGTCATCGTGGACAACCGTTCCAATTACGTGGTTGCCATCGTGGGCGGCCGCGGCAGCGAAGACCAGTTCAACCGGGCCTACCTAAGCGCCAGGCAGCCAGGAAGCACCATCAAGCCCCTGATTGACTACGGCCCTGCCTTTGACACCGGGGAGTACTATCCCACCCGTATGGTAAATGACCACAAATGGGAGGACGGTCCCTCCAACAGCGGCGAACATTACTACGGCAATGTGACTGTCCGGGAAGCCTTAAACCGCAGCCTGAACACCGTTGCATGGCAGATTCTTGAAGACATCGGGGTCAACTATGGCCTGAATTACCTTGGGGAAATGGAATTCCAGAAGCTGACCTATGTGGACAACGGGGTGCCCTCCTTAAGCATCGGCGGCTTTACCAACGGGGTCCGGGTTGTGGACATGGCCAAGGGATACAGCACCCTGGCCAACAACGGCATATACAATGACCGCACCTGTATCACCAAAATACTCCACGAACATGACGGCGAGATTACCAAGGACATGAAGGCCTCCACCAAGCAGATATACCGCGACGACTCAGCATTCATGCTGACCGATATCCTCAAAGGGACGCTTACAGCCCCTTACGGCACCGGACGCGGTCTGGAACTGGACGGCGGCATGCCTGCCGCAGGCAAGACAGGGACCACCAACAGCAGTAAGGATACGTGGTTCTGCGGTTATACGCGCTACTATACCGCCGCTGTCTGGGTTGGTTATGATATACCAAGGAATATGCCGGGCATCTACGGCGCCACCTATGCCGGGAAAATATGGAAGAATATAATGAACCAGATCCACACAGGACTGGAGCCATGGGACTGGGAACAGCCCCAGTCAGTGGAACGCCGGGCAGACCCCAAAAACGGCATTGAGGATTATTTCAGCACCACGGCTGAGATGCGGGCCCAGCAGAGCCTGCACGACAAGGAGCAGAAAAAGCTCACCGATGAACTGGAAGCAGACGTGGCAGACTTCACCACCCGGGAAATCAGCACGGTAGAAGATACATATGCGGTCAAGAGCCAGTATCAGGCCATCACCTCTAGGCTCCCCCTGCTGGATGACGGGGATTTAAGGGCGCGTCTGCTGGATCAGGTGGAAAACAGATACGACTACTTTGAAGGAATCATGGGACAGATGTCAGACACCATTGCCCTTTATGAAAAGCAGAAAGCCATCGATGCGGCCAAGGCACAGGAAAAGGCCATGAAGGACGCGGAAGAACAGCGCAGGCAGGCTGAGAAGGACACCAGGAAAAACGAGTTCCTCCAGGCGCTGCAGACAGTGGAGGCCCTGGAATACCAGCAGCCCAATGCCCAGGCACTGGTCCAGGATGCCATTGCAAAGCTGCCCCTGGTGGCCGGGGACCCGCAGCAGCAGGCCCTGGCGGACCGGCTCCAGAACGCCATCAGCCGGATCAGCACCCTGCCTACCCAGGATGAGTGGACTGCGTCCCAGGCCGCGAAGCAGGCCGCTGAGGAACAGGCCCAACAGGAAGCGCAGCAGCAGGCCCAAATCCAGCAGAACCAGCTCCGCTCCACCCTGGACAGGGAAAAATTTAAATGGAACAATCTGGAATACTACGGACCGGGAGGGAGGCCAGAAAATGACAAATAAAAAAAACAGTATTTTGAAAATAGCCTCCCGCCCAAGGCGGCTAAAGGACAGAAGCGGCGATATGGAAGAAAGCAGGGACAAAGGGTTGAATGAAGGTTACGCCATGCCGCCCCGCACCTGGTTCTTCACCTTCATGTGCATGAACATCCCTGTTGCAGGCTGGATTTACCTGTTACGGCTGGCCTTTGGAAAAAAGGACAACCAGCTCCGTGATTTTGCCAGGGCTTATCTGCTGTACAAGCTGGTATTCCTGATCATCAGCCTTATTTTACTGGGAATCTTAGTCTATATAGGGTTGGATATTGTTGATAAAGTACTGGCTTATATGGAAATGCTGTAATTAAGAAGTGAGATAAAATGAAGCGTACAACGCATTAAAACACCCCCTGTTATATCCCATCCGGGCCGGCGGGCCTGGCGGATATGCAGGGGGTGAACTCTATTTCCCATGTCCGGAACAGCTTAATTTCCCAATTTCATCCATTCCTCCCTGCGCCAAACTTCCTCTCCCCTATCCCGGATAACCCTTCGCCTGCCTCCATCTGATACACCAAATGCCTTCTCATGTGCATCCCCGCCGCTGACATATATCTCATTGCCATCCCATTCCAGGTCTGTCAATTCCCGCCCGTACCTGATTACGTGCTCTGTATCAAGGCCGCAGAAATCACCTGCGCCCCAGAAGGGATTCCCATCCAGTGTTTTTGCTGTCCACACCTGGTATTGATAATCCGGCTCCACATCCTTAGGATGTCTGGAGGCCATAAGGCGCTCCATTTGAAAATTATATACCATTTACATCTTCCTCCTACACTACCTCCACACAGAACAGACGCTCCCCTCCATCCGCAAACGCGGCCCGCGCACTTCGGAAACAATACATCTCCATGGGCACGGTGTCCCCGTTACAGACAAACCCGGCATCCTCCGGCCTGCCTAACCGGTTTCCCAGGATACGGAGCATTTTCATCTTTCCATGTTTTCCGTATCCACTGTCCATAATAATGCCCATATGGCTTTTCATGATCAGGAAGGAACTGCTGCCCTTGACATCCGGGCGGAACACCCACTCTGAATCAAAGTCTGTTTTTACCAGATTAAAATCATCATAATAGTAATACCACAGATTATCCTGTTCATCCACATTCATGGCATAGCAGTCCGCGATGAAATGCTTTGTATTCTCCCATACCTTCTGTCCATCCCGGTTCCAGACCACAAGCCCCTTATCCCCCAGCGGCTTATCCCATCCGAAATTCCCAAACACTCCCTCGTCAAAATAGCCGGTGACAATCCTGCCGTCCCCCAGCACCATGCAGTCCTGGATTCCATCCCCAAAACATGTGACGGACAGGATCTTGCCATGGCGGGTCAGGAACACCGCATTCTGGTCCGGTATCCCATTTTTATACATCATGGACCTGGCGCCCAGCAAAAGGATGTCATCCCCAATGGGCTGTATGAAATGGAAATTCATTTTCCGCACACCGAATTCCAGAACCTCCTCCCCCAGAAGGCTTCCATCCTGCCAGTCAATAAACAGGCACAGCGCGCGGTACTCCGTGTTGGCCTGGGTATCCACGAACATGCCCTGGATGCGTTCCGGCACCCGGGCTGAAAAAAGCAGGTATAGGGCGTCGTCATACCCGATCTGCATGTTCACCATGGTGTATGGTTCCAGTCCGTACCTGCGGATGATACTGTTTAGATTGATGCATTCCTTAACCGGTATCCTATTCATTTCCATTCCTCCTGCCCGCCTGATCCATTTCCCTGCATATCCTTTCACCCCATTATACCGCCAAACCCCGGCCGGGACCAGGGCCTGTTTGGAAATCCGGCCAGTAACCATAGTGACAGGCCGGATGGAGCACTGGCAAAACCGCCGGGAATATAAAAACCAGGGCGTCCCCGGGGCATGATGACCAGCCCCGTGAACCGCCCTGTACTTATATACCCTGTTTATTATCATGGAATGATTTCCGCACATTCCTGGGCCTCAATGGCAACCTTCATGGTATCAAATATATGCTCCTGGGTGATGGCGTGTTCGGTCCGGTCCAGGCAGTCCCTGATCAGCTGTCCGAAAAATACGAATCCCACCTTTCCGGTTACCTGTTCCCTGTGCTCCCCTTGCCGGTCCACCCAGATGACATGGTCGCCTTCCGGGGAAGTTCCGGGGTCAATGTATTTGCGTATCTCAATGCTCCCCTCCGTACCCATGATGAACACGCGTCCGTCCCCCCAGGCCCCAAGCCCATCCGGCGTGAACCAGTCCACCCGGAACCAGCAGGTGGCCCCGTTATCAGCCAGGAGGGAGGCTTCACCAAAATCATAAAAGTCCTTTTTATCCCTGTTCCCATAATTGGCAACCGCACTGTGAAGGACCCTGGCGGTTTTGGCGCCGCAGTAGGTCAGGAACTGCTCTATCTGATGGCTTCCCAGGTCCGTGATGATCCCGCCGTTCTCCTGTTTCTCAAAAAACCAGTCCGGACGGACCGGGCGGTTCAGACGGTGGGGTGCAAGGATGGTTACCTGAAGCACCCGCCCAACCGCTCCCTGCCTGATCAGCTGCTCTGCAAAGACCGCGCCTTCCACGTGGATGCGCTCCCCATAATATACCACATATTTCCTTCCCGTGTCCCTGCATGCCTGGGCCGCCCGCCCTATCTCCTCCATGGTCAGCATCCCCGGCTTATCCACAAAGTAATCCTTATTGTGCCCCAGCACCCGGATTCCCAGGCTGCACCGCCTGGAAGGGCGGATGGCGCTGGCAATCATCTGGATGTTCCCGTCCTTAAGTATCTCTTCCTCACCCGATGCCATGACAGCCTGGGGATACCGTTTCATGAACTCCAGACATTTATCCGGGTCCGGGTCCCAAACACTGGCCAGCTGGGCCCCTGCTTCCAACAGCCCGTTGCAGATTGCATATATATGTCCATGATCTAATCCGATTACACCAAACCGGAACTCCCCCGGTGCGCACACCTTCTCAACAATTCCCTGTGATACGGGCGCATAATTCATTCCGTCTGATTTCTGCATCCTGCTTTCCATGTTTACAGCGTACCGCCTACCTTTATTCCCGTGTCAGCATAATTTTCAACGCTTTTTTTCTTTTCATTGAACCTGGTTGCCTTCCCAAGAAGCCCTTCCCGGGTATAGAAAGGATCTTTTGCACTCATGGGCAGCTGAACCCTGGTTCCTGTAAATGCAGACTGGTATACAGCTGATATGAATTCCACGGTCTTGCGGCCCTCGGTTCCGCTTATCAACGGGTCTGTCCCTGTTTCTATGGCATGGAGCATGTTCTCAATCTGTCCGCAGTGCTCTGTGTAGCGCAGGGCTTCCCCGCTGTCAAACGCCGTTTCAAGGGCCTGTCTTGCATCCTCGTCATCCTCCGGATATCCGTTTGGCATCTGCCTGCTGACACTGACCTTGTGCGGAATCTCAATGGAACCTCTTTCACCGTCAATAATGATCTTCTGCTCCTCCCCGTGATGAAGAAGGGAGGCAACCATAAATCCCACGGCACCGTTCTTAAAACGCAGGGTGCTCAGGGATACATCCTCCACCTCGCTGTTATGGTGGTTCTGGTTGGCAACCATGGCGGATATCTCCTGAAGATCCCCCATAAGCCACAAGAACAGGTCAATGTGATGGACCGCATGGATGAAGGTGCATCCGCCGCCCTCCTTTTCCCAGGTCCCGCGCCACCACAGGTCATAATAATTATCGCCCCTCCACCAAAGGGAATCCGCCTGGGCAAAATACAGCTGTCCCAGGACACCGCTCTCAAGCATCTGCTTTGTTTTCATGATGTCAAGCTTGAATCGGTTCTGGGCCACCACTGACAGCTTTGCCCCGCCTTCCTCCGCAGCCCTGATCATGCGGTCGCATTCCTCCAGGGACGGAGCCATGGGCTTCTCACACAGCACATGTTTTCCCGCCTTCAGGAAATCCACTGCAACGCCGCAGTGGGCAGCCGGAGGCAGGCAGACGGATACCAGGTCCACATCCTCCCTGCCCAGCAGTTCTTTATAATCCGCCACCACGTCACAGTCCAGCCCGTATTTCTGTTTCTTTGCCTCTGCCTTGTCCGTATATATGTCTGCCAGCGCCACAATGCGGCAGCGTCCGGCCAGCTCCTTATATGCTTCTATATGTACATTGGCGATATCGCCCGCACCTAATATTGCTACTCCAACCATACTTACACCTGCTTTCTGTCTTGTCTGTTCCTTCAGGCCCAAAGCGTGTCTGAAAGTTCAATCCTGCGTCCTTCCCTGGCCGAACAGTACGCACCGTAGATGATCCGCACCGTGTCATATGCCAATGAAAAGCCGGACTCAGGTTCACCCTTCCTGCCTGCTGCACACAACAGGAAATCCCTCAGTTCCCCCACATATCCCCTTGCCATGTCCTCGCACAGGAAAATGCTCTGCCAGCCCTTTTTTGTCTCCACCTTTTCCGTAAAATACTGGCCGGACAATTTCTCATCCTCCACATGATACGTGGTCATCTGGTCACTTGGCGCAATCCTGCACTGATACACGCCTCCGGTGGTATATACCTGGATTTCATTGCGCACCCCGCCAAGGATCATGTCCCCGGCCGTTATGAGGGCCTTTGTCCCGTCCTCAAAGGTAAGGATTACATTGGCCAGGTCCTCCACATCCTTTGGCCTGGCCTGGATGTTCTTACGTTCCTCCTCATTCAGGGTGGGCACGATGTATCCCATATCCGCCGTCACGCCCACTGCTTTTGCACCCTTTCCATTCTCCAGCTGTTTCAGATACAGAAGGGCGGACAGCGGATGGCAGCCCTGACGGATCAGGGAGCCGCCTCCGTTCATGCTCCACAGGGCGGCATGCCCTGCATGGGAACCGCTGTGGGACTCCTCCCCTCTCATGAACAGGATGTGTTCGCCGGCCGCCCGGATAAGGGAAGCGCTTTTCTGCACCGCCGGGGCGTATATGAAATTCTCAGCGTAAAAGAACTTCCTGCCGCTTCGTTCCACCACGCGGCGCAGCTGTTCCAGCTGTTCCATGACCTTTTTAGCCATGTCCGGTTCAGCGCTGTCCCCAAACCACCCGGTCAGCGGTTTCTCACAGATAACATGGCAGCCAGCCCCCATTGCAGATCCTATCATGGGCGCGTGAAGGCTTGGAGGGCTGCATATGTCCACCACATCCGGCCGTTCTTTCCGTATCATCTCTTCCATACACCGGTACACGGACGGTATGCCGTATTCCCTTGCAAAATCCCCTGCCCGCTCCGATGGGGATGCCACTGCCGCCACCCATGGTTCAATCCCATAAACCTGTTTATATGCCTCCATGTGGAGGGCGGCGGCAAACCCGCTTCCCACAAGGCCGATCTTAACCCTGTCCATTGGCCTTCCTCTTCTTAAACCGGTCAAATACATGGAACTGTGAAAGGATCAGCACCACAATCACAATGAGGAAAATAACACTGATTGGCCGCTGGAACATGGGCAGGAAGCTGCCTTCGCTGATTGTCAGCGCCCTCCTTAAGTTGGAATCCGTCATGCTTCCCAGGATGACGCCTAACAGGAAGGGCGCTGCCGGGAACTCTGCCGCGGAAAGGAAGAATCCGATGATGCCGAATACGAACATAACCTTCACATCAAACATGATGTGGTTGATGACAAAGGAACCGACCACGCACAGCACATAGATGACAGGCATGAGGATTTCCTTTTTAACGCCCAGGATCTTAACGGAAAACTTGGACACGATCTGCGCCAGCACCCACATGGCCAATGCCGCCAGAAACAGGTCCACGCATATCTGGTACAGGAATTCCGGACTCTCATTCATAAGGAGAGGGCCGGGGCGGTATCCATGCATCATGAACGCAGCCAGAAGCACGGCGGCCGGAGCGCTTCCCGGAACCGCAAGGGACAGGATGGGGATAATGGCGCCGCCGATACATGCATTGTTCCCGGCCTCCGCGGAAACCACCCCCGCGGTCTCGCCGTCGCCAAAGGTCTCCGGATGTTTGCTGGTGGATTTAGATGCCCAATAGCTGAGCCACCCGCCCACGTCCTCGCCCACGCCCGGGATGATTCCCACCCCCACGCCGATAAAGGCGGAGCGGATCAGTTCAACCGCGTGGTTCTTCAATACGCCGAATCCCTCTTTCAGCTTAAACGGCGAGAACTCCAGTACATGTGTCTCCGTCTTTTTAAATGCCTTAATGATTTCAGGAAATCCGAACAGTCCAATCATGATGGGAATAAGGGCAAGGCCTGCCATGATGTTTACATTGCCATATGAAAATCTTGGATACGCGTCCAGCTGGTCCAGCCCCACCTGTGCAACCATCAGCCCGATCACGCCGGATATCCAGCCCTTGACCGCATTGCCGTTGCTTGTCAGGTTGCCGCAGATGATGACTCCGAACAGGCTCAGCAGGAAGAATTCCCAGCTTCCAAACTGCAGGGACACCTTGGTCAGAAGCGGTGTCAGGGTCAGGACACAGATAACACTGATCAGTGTACCGATGCAGGAAGCAGTGGTTGCCAGGAAAATCGCCAGGCCGCCTTTGCCCCTGTTGGCCAGCGGGAATCCATCCAGCGCCGTTGCGGCGCTTGCAGGCGTGCCGGGAATATTTAACAGTACGGCAGCCTGGCAGCCGCCTGAAATGGCCCCCACGTACACGCCGATCAGAGAGATGATGGCGCTGGTGGATGAAAGTCAGTCGGTCATTTTTTGCGGACAGTTCAATACATGCCTGTCTGTTTCGCTCCCTGCTCCTGCGTTTGCTCTCGTTTGATTTCTCCCTCTGTATCTTCTTGGCACAAGCAGGACAATACTTCGATATGCCAGAGCGGGGAACATATTCAACACCGCACACCGTACAATTCTTAGGCTTTAACGCTGTCCACCGCTTTGTGGGCGTGATATGTAATTCACCGACAAAGCCGATGAATTTATAATAAATCTTGATTTCCTGTCTTACTGTCCCGTCTGCAAGTTTCTCACGTTCCGAAACAAGTATCTTGTCTATGAGTGCGTTTATGATGGTTGCGTCCAGTTCCTTAATTCCTTGATAGTTGCGGATTAGGGAGAGGAAATCACGGACACCCTGCGACTTCTCATAGCTGTCGCCTAGCGTTTCCGTTACCTCTTTCAGCCTTGCTACAATTTCAAGCTGTTCTTTCTGGTATTTCCCCGACATCATCTCAAAATTCCGCTCCGTAATACGCTCCATCACCTTATCTTCATAAAGGGAAGAAAACAGCCTGTCCAGTTCCGCAAGGCGTTTGTTCAGCTTTCTCTGCTCCTTTTCCAGTGCCTTTGCCCTGCTATGGTCTGTTTCCGTGAGCCGCTTTTCAATCGCCCTCACCGCCTTTTCATCATTGACCGCCATATCCGCAAATCGGTTGATGTCGGTGAGGACAGCGTTGAACAAGTCCCTCGCTTCAATGCTGTGTGCGGTACACATGATATTACCGTATCTGCCATAATTATTGCAGGAATATTGTACGCAGTCGATGATGTCGGGGCGTTTCCTCCTGTTGGCACTCATAGCCCGCATGGCATAACCGCAGTCCGCACACTTAATAACGCCTGCAAAGATGTTCTCAAAGCCGCCCTTGTTTTCTGGTAATCTGCGGCTTGTAATAAGCTGCTGTACGGTATCAAATTCCTCCTGCGTGACTATCCCCTCATGGGTGTCTGGTATCACTTCCCATTCTTCGGGCAGCTTAGAGGGGCGTTTCTTGCTTTTCATGTTGGCGGCAATCCGCTTGTAGCCTGCAAGGTTTCCCGCATATATCGGGCTTCTTAAAATGCCCCTTACGCTGTTCTCGCTCCAAATATAACGGTTTTCCTCGTTACCCTCAAAGTACCGCTCATAGCCTGTTGCCCCTTGCTCCACTGCATAAGCGGCAGGGCGTAGGATATGCTGTTTGTTGATGTGCTTGCGGATTTTGGCGATTCCGTTGCCCGCTAATGCAAGGTCGAATATCTCCCTTACCACATGGGCAACCTTGTCATCTATCAGCAGGTGATTATGGTCGGCGGGGTCTTTGACATATCCGTATGGTGCTGTCGTCCCCATGAATTTCCCCTGCTGAAACCTCGCTCGGTACGCCGATTTTATCTTGACCGACACATCGGCAGAGTACATTTCGTTTAGGATGTTGCGGAAAGGCGTGATGTCCATCGCTGATTTATTGAGCGTGTCCACGCCGTCATTGACCGCTATATACCTCACGTTATGCTCTGGAAAAAACACTTCCAGATACAGTCCGCAGTCAAGATAGTTCCTCCCCAGACGTGATAAATCTTTCGTAATCACGCAGTTTATCAGACCGTTTTCAATGTCCTTAATCATGTTCTGGAAACTTGGTCTTTGGAAAGCTGACGTTAGATAACGATACTTTTGAAAACACTGGAAAATCAAGGTTTTTCGAGCGACGGACAAGCAGGGTATTGTACTAAAAACTGAATACGACGCAGAAGCGGCGTTTCTTACTCTCTACATGGGAGAACAGGAACGCCGCTTTTTTCATGCCCTTTGTTACGCAGTAGGGGCAGAAAAAGCCTTGCTACAAGCGGTTTTCCGGGCGCGTATCTGGTGCGGAAAGGGATTTATACCTTATCCCCCGAAACCGCGCTTCTACTGCGTAACAAATCCAAAGCAAAGGAGTTATGAACTATGGCAGTTTTCAGAGTGGAACGGAACAAGGGCTACACCGTAATGAGCAACCACCACCTACGCAACAAGGAGCTTTCCCTAAAGGCAAAGGGGCTGTTGTCGCAAATGCTGTCACTCCCCGAAGATTGGGACTACACCTTGAAAGGCTTATCCCTTATCAACCGGGAGAAGATAGACGCTATCCGCGAAGCCATTAAGGAGCTTGAACGCGCCGGGTATATCGTCCGTTCAAGGGAGCGCGACGAGAAAGGACGCTTGCGGGGCGCGGACTATGTGATATTCGAGCAGCCGCAGCCGCCTACGCCGGATTTACCTACATTGGAAAATCCAACATTGGATAATCCAACACAGGAAAAACCTACATTGGAAAAACCTACGTTGGAAAATCCAACGCAATTAAATAAAGATATACAAAGAACTGACTTACCAAAAAAAGAAAAAATAATTACTGATGAACAAAGTACCCATTCCATTCCTATCCTTTCCCCTAACCCCTCTCCTTGCAGAGAAGCGGCTACGCCGCCGGAACGGAAAGGAACGGAAGCGGCAGCACAGAGCGCAGTTGATATATACCGGGAAATCATCAAGGACAATATCGACTACCACATTCTCAAACAGGACATGAAGTTTGACAGTGACAGGCTTGACGAGATTGTAGACCTCATGCTTGAAACCGTATGCACCGCCAGAAAGCGGGTACGGATTGCGGGGGACGACTACCCGGCAGAGCTTGTGAAGTCAAAGTTTATGAAACTGGACGGCGAGCATATCCGCTTTGTGCTTGACTGTATGCGGGAGAACACAACGAAAATCCGCAACATCAAGCAATATCTGAAAGCAGCCCTTTTCAACGCCCCGTCCACTATCGGCAATTATTACACTTCCCTTGTCGCCCATGACATGGCAAGCGGCGCACTGTCACCGAAGAAGCCGCAGTACGGCGACCCGGACTATTATTCATGCAAACCGGGCGAAAGCCTGTAAAACAACAAAAGGAGGATTTTATTATGGCACAGAAAATGACAGGAGCATTGGTATTTGACGAGCGCACCGACCGTTACGACATTCGCTTTGACTTAAACAGCTACTATGGCGGGCTGCATTGTGGAGAATGTTTTGACGTATTCGTGCGGGGCAAGTGGAAGCCGACCCGGATTGAGTACGGCGACAACTGGTATCTTGTGGGTATCAGAGCCGAGGACTTGAACGGGCTGCGGGTGCGTATCTGACCGCCGCCCCATAAAGAAACGCGAAAGGAGGACGCGACAAATTGCAGGACGAAGTAAACGAAAAGACCATAGCCCTTTACATCAAGACCGGGAAGCTGACCGCCCAGACGCTCCAAAAGGCAATGAAAGCCATACTGTCAAAGGGAAAAAAGCAGCTTTCCAAACCGCCACAGGGCAAGCAGAGCTTAAAGCAGCTTATGAAGCAGAACGCGGGCGTTTCCAACATTGAGATTACCGAGGGCAATATCAAAGCCTTTGAGAGTACGGCGAAAAAGTACGGTATCGACTTTGCGCTGAAAAAGGACGCGACGGAAAGCCCGCCCCGCTATCTGGTTTTCTTCAAGGGGCGGGACGCGGACGTGCTGACCGCAGCCTTTAAGGAATTTTCCGCAAAAAAGCTGACACAGGAGAAAAAGCCCTCAATCCGAAAGCTGCTCTCTACCCTCAAAGAAGCTGCACAGGGCAGAAACGCGGAACGGGCAAAGGTCAAGAACAAGGACAGGGAGGTATCGCTATGAAGCCGGAAATCAAGAAGCTGCTTATCTTAAATCTCCCGTATCTGCTCTTTGTCTGGCTCTTTGATAAAGCGGGCGCGGCTGTCCGGCTCTCCCCCGGCGCGGACGCAAGCGCAAAGCTGCTACATCTTGGGGACGGTTTTACCGCCGCCTTTTCCAGTATCGCGCCGAGCTTCCACCCGGCAGACTTAGCTTTAGGCATTGCGGGGGCGGTCATTGTTCGGCTGATTATCTACACCAAAGGCAAGAACGCGAAGAAATACCGCCGCGGGACAGAATACGGTTCGGCGCGTTGGGGCGGGGCTGACGATATAAAGCCATACACAGACCCGGTATTTGAGAATAATATCCCCTTAACGCAGACGGAACGGCTCACCATGAACAGCCGCCCGAAGCAGCCGAAATACGCAAGAAACAAAAATATCCTTGTAATCGGCGGTTCCGGCAGCGGCAAGACCCGGTTCTTTGTGAAACCGTCGCTCATGCAATGTACGTCAAAGGATTTTCCAACGTCGTATATCGTCACTGACCCGAAAGGAACACTGATTTTGGAAACCGGAAAAATGTTGCAGCGGTACAAATACCGTATCAAAGTGCTAAATACGATTAACTTCAAAAAATCCATGAAATACAACCCCTTTGCCTATCTGCGGAGCGAAAAGGACATTTTGAAGTTAGTCAATACCATTATCGCCAACACCAAAGGCGACGGGGAAAAATCCGGCGAGGATTTCTGGGTGAAAGCGGAAAAGCTCTACTATACCGCACTAATCGGCTATATCTGGTATGAAGCCCCGGAGGACGAGAAGAACTTCACGACGCTGCTTGAAATGATAAATGCGTCGGAAGCCCGCGAGGACGACGAGGACTTCCAGAACCCGGTTGACCTCATGTTTGAACGTCTGGAAGAAAAAGACCCGGAACATTTTGCAGTCAAGCAGTACAAAAAATACAAACTTGCGGCGGGCAAGACCGCAAAAAGCATACTTATCTCATGCGGCGCGAGGTTAGCCCCATTCGACATTAAGGAGCTGCGGGAGCTTATGGAAACCGACGAAATGGAGCTTGACACCATAGGCGACAGAAAGACCGCCCTTTTCGTGATTATCAGCGACACCGACGACACCTTTAACTTTGTCGTGAGTATTCTCTACACACAGCTATTCAACCTCTTGTGCGACAAAGCAGATGATGAATACGGCGGGCGGCTTCCCGTCCATGTAAGGTGCTTACTTGATGAATTTGCGAATATCGGGCAGATACCGAAGTTTGAAAAGCTCATTGCAACGATACGGAGCCGGGAAATATCCGCGTCAATCATCTTGCAGAGCCAGTCACAGCTAAAGGCAATCTACAAGGACAACGCCGATACCATAGTCGGCAACTGCGACACCACGCTTTTCTTGGGTGGCAAGGAAAAAACGACGCTCAAAGAAATATCGGAGATTTTAGGCAAGGAAACGATAGACAGCTTCAACACGTCCGAAACAAGGGGGCGGGAGCTTTCGCATGGGCTGAACTATCAGAAATTGGGAAAGCAGCTTATGACGGAAGATGAAATCGCAGTCATGGACGGAGGGAAATGTATCTTGCAGCTACGCGGGGTGCGCCCGTTCTTTTCGGACAAATTCGACATAACGAAGCACCCGAAATACAAGTACCTGTCCGACGCAGACCCGAAGAACGCCTTTGACATGGAAAAGCACCTTAAACGCCGCCCCGCCATTGTCAAGCCCGACGAGGTTTTTGACTATTACGAGATTGACGCGGCAGACTTACAGGAGGACGCAGACCATGAGGAAACGTAGCGCAGAGGAAAAACAAAAGCAGCTTGAACGGTTTTTAATGAATGTTGCGGAAGCCGCCGACGCTGCATTATGGGAGTATTGGCGGGAAAAGGAAGCGGAACACCGCCGTTTTGCAACGGAGTATGTCACGCGCCGGGGGGCTTATCCCGCAACAGTGACAGCATGGCAGACCGCCGGGGGACAGGGGAAGCTACACTTCCCCTACGCTGCCTTGCGGCAGCTACCCCTTTGTGAACTTGCGGGAAGCGAACACCTTGCTACGCAAGCTATTCACTTCCCGCAAGTCTGAAAAAAACGTCCGGCAGCACAGCGGGACACAGAAAGGAGCGATTGAAGCAATCACATCTATCCATACCGGCTACATGATACGCGCCCCCACTTTCCGGCGCAGTACACAGCGGCAGGAGCCGCACCCCCTACAACTGAATACCGCCGCGCCGCAGAACTTACGCAGCGCGGGGACAGCCGCCTTTACCAGAGGGCGGTTTTTTTGTGCGGCGGCATATGCTGACCGCCTTTTGTCCGCTTGCCGGACAGCCGCAGACGCGGCAGAAAGGATATATTTATGGCATTTTTCAATAGCGCAGTAGACGTTTTGCAGACCCTTGTTGTAGCACTTGGAGCCGGGCTTGGTATCTGGGGCGTAATCAATCTGATGGAGGGCTACGGCAACGACAATCCGGGCGCGAAAAGCCAGGGCATGAAGCAGTTCATGGCTAATTAAAGGGAACAAAAAGAAAGGAAAAGCCAATCCAGACGGTATCAGCGGCAGGCTACAAGAATAAATTGTGATTTCACAAGATTGGTGCTATAATAAGAGAAAAGTTCCTGCCGGGGCAGCCGCTCCGGTGGTATGGATAGAAAGGCAGGAAAACAATATGCACATCAGCTATAAACCACTCTGGCACACACTGTTAGAGCGTGATATGAGAAAAGAGGATTTAAGGCTTGCTGCTGGTATGACAACAAATATGATTGCCAACATGAGCAAAGAGGGAAAGCACATCAGCATGGATACATTAGCCCGTATCTGCGAAACGCTGAATTGTGAGATTACCGATGTGATTGAGTTAGTACCAGACGAGCCTGCTTCCACAGGAGGTAAGGAACATGAGCGAATTGAAACCAAGAATAAAAGAAAACGGAATTGATTATATCCTTGTTGGAGATTACTACATCCCGGACTTGAAGTTGCCGGAGGAACACCGCCCCATCGGAAAGTACGGACGGATGCACCGGGAATATTTAAGAGAAGTCTGCCCAGCCAGATTACACACATTGACCCTGACCGGGGAATTGTGGACATATCTTGCAGACCTGAACGAACAGGCACAGAAACGGTTAGACACCATCATGGAGCAGATGAAAGCTGCCGAGGGCGTGACCGAGGAATTGAAGCGTACCCGTCAAATGGAATGGGTGCAGCGTTGCAATAACATTCACAACCGGGCAGAAGAAATTGTTTTACATGAGATGATTTATTCATAACGGTATGGTAGAATGATTATTACAAATTAGAAGTTGTAAAGGAGACTTTGTATGGGTAGAAAAGAAATAACAACAAAAGAAGATTTAATGAAAGTAATAGAATTATTCGAAAATACTGGAATTACATACTGGTTGGATGGCGGATGGGGTGTAGATATTTTAGCTGGTAAACAAACAAGAATTCATAGAGATATAGATATAAATTTTGATGCTCAACATACGGAAAAATTGTTAAATGTGCTTTTGAATCTGGGCTATAAAATTGATACAGACTGGAAACCGGTTAGAATAGAGTTATATAGTGATGAACTTGGTTACTTAGACATTCACCCGTTCGTTTTAAATGAGGACGGAACTTCAAAACAAGCTGATTTAGAGGGTGGCTGGTATGAGTTTGAAAAAGATTACTTTGGTAGTGCTTTTTTTGAAGGAAAAACAATTCCTTGTATATCCTTAAAAGGCCAAAGAGTTTTCCACTCAGGTTATGAATTAAGAGATAAAGATAAGCATGATATTTCAATTCTTGAAAGTTTATCAAAATAACATTGCTGTAATTTCTAAGATAAATTCCACTTTATCGCTTTGAAATTTTAACTGAATAAGTATAGCACCAACCGCTGCTACATGGAAGCAAACACAACCATGCAACAGCGGTTTTTCTTTACCGTTTTTTCCTTTGACTGATAGGAGTTCCTGTTTTCTTTGATTTTTGTAGAATCCGAATGAGCCAGCGAAATTCTTCGTCTGACAGATTTTTATAGTTGATGCCGAGCTGCTTGCAGTAAAGGACAACCAGCTTTTCATCCCGACTGCCCTTGAAATTTTCAACCGCTTCCAAATTTTCTTTCAATTCATCGGCAACGGTGGTCTGGGGCGCACTCTCGCTGTCCTTTTTGTGGGCTTCCCGAATATCCCGGATAATGAGATTGAGGTCATCAAGAACCATGTGGCTGAAATATTCATCATCGCTGATATGGGCGGCTTGCAGCACTTTCAAATGCGGGTCGTCTTCGCCGGGGCGATACCGTTCAATGATTTCATGCCGGACAGTATCGACAAGGGCGTTGAGGTTTTGAATCTGCATGGTGGCAATCCCATCTACATAAATCTCAATGTCCGCAAGAAACTTGATAAAGTCCTTATGAGTGGCAAGCTCACAGAGCAGACGGTTGTTAATCCGACCGCCTTTCAGAAGTGCCACCATCTCATCATTCAAATGCAGCTCTGTTAGTGGCGTGTTGATCTGCTCCCGGTTCTCTGTCCGGCACAGCAGATAATCAACGGAAACCCCATAGAAGTCTGCCAGCGTGATAAGGTTGCCATGATTGATTTCCTTATAATCCTCTTTTTCATAACTGCCAAGAGCTGATTTGGAAATGCCCGTCAGCTCTGATAATTCTTCCAGATTTAAGCCTTTGTCCTTGCGGAGTTCCCAAAGGCGTTCCTGTATGCTTGTCGCTCCTTTCATGGGCGCACGCTCCTTTCCGGCGGTTTCATTACTGCCGCTTAACTGGATTATATCATACTTTCCGCAATCGTGGAAATTTCTGATTTTTACCCTTAATTCCTACTTTGTGGACATACGGCACAGGGCACAAAAATGTTCTATGATACAGGTAGTTCATCGATGGATTATTCCAATCGAATGACCAGCCTGTGTGGGATATGCTTCCCCGGCGATGTAGCGCCATGACTTTTGGCAGGGATATGGAGGAACCCTGACCGAAACGAGCGTACCAAAGGGAGCGATACGCCGCTGTGAGATTCAGGGGAGGAACGACACCGGGGAGAACTGGCGAACTGATACCGAAATGATACCGAAACACGACAATCTGATAGGGGGATAGTCTACCCTATCGCTGATACTTCGGGAGATTTTAGGCGGCTCTATGGCTGTAATTTTGCCGAAAATCGCCCCGAAACCATACACTAAAACGGGAGGAAGTGCAATATGCCGAGAATGAGCAAAAAGAGGAAGCATGAGCTTTCCTTTTACCTTAATGACCGGGGGCGTGTCACTTACAACGAATTATGCCGGAAATGCCAGCATGGGTGCAAGCAGAGCTTCCGGGCGGTTGTGATTGACTGCCCCCGTTATTTATCCAAACGAGCAAAGAAAAAGGAGGGACACACCGAATGAATTTTGAATTTATGACGATAGACACACCATTGCCGCCATGTATGCCATTTCCCAGAGCGTTGACAGGATTTCCAGTCGGCAGCACCGCAAAGGTCATGTACTGCCGGATGTTGGATGCTATACTCTCTAAAGGACAGGAGGACGAGAACGGAATCCTGTTTGTCTGCTTCCCTGTCACAGCCATTGCCGCAGTCCTGTCCCGCAGTCCCATGACGGTCAAGCGTTCTTTGAATGAACTGGAAGCCGCCGGACTTATCATGCGGGTGCATCAGGGTGTTGGAGAACCGAACCGAATTTATGTGCTGATACCGGGAAAGGAGGACGCTGCCCTTGCCTGATACCTCAAAGCTGGAAAAACTCAACCGGGAGCTGGAAAAAAGCGAAAAGAAACTGCGGAAAGCCATCAATGATGAAAAGGCATTGCAGCACCAGTTGAAGCAGCTTACCCGAAAGGAACGGACGCACCGGCTCTGCACTCGTGGCGGTATGCTGGAAAGTTTTCTGCAAGAGCCGGAACGCCTGACAGACGATGATGTCATGCTGTTGTTAAAACTCATTTTTCACAGGCAGGACACGCAGGAACTATTGAAAAAACTGCTGGAACGGAAGAAGCCGGAAACCCCTTAGTTTACTAAGGGCGCAATTATACACCACCCAGAGGTTGGTGCATTGCGTTCTCCGAAGGCTCCTCGCCGGAGGGCTGTGATTTTCCGCAGTCATGGTCTGCTCCAAATCAAACAGGGGACGCTACGCTTCCCCTGCGCTGGCTTTCGCCAGCTACCCTTTTGTGGACTTGCCATCTGGGGACACCTTGCATTGCAAGCTGTTCCCAGCCGACAAGTTTTATAAAATATACTATCTTTTCGATAGGCAATGCAGTATAATAAAGACAGCAACAAATTAGAAGTTATAAGTGGACTTTTGCGAAGTTGTATGATACTATTATTTTACAAAGATTTGAAAATTCGTGGATTATTTAACAAATTAGAAGGAGGTATTTTATATGTTTAAAAAGGCTTTTTGGGTTCCTTATGAGGATAGTACCAATTACCCAACTCTTGCAAAAACTATGGAAGCAATTTCAAAATATTGTGAAGAAAATGGCGAGTCTTATACATTTATTAACGATGACGAAGTGGAGATAAATGGAAAAAGATATGAAATATATCGGGGCTACGAAAATGGTAGTAGGGGAAATTACGGTATAAAATGCAAAGAAAAATAATTTCCAGTTTTTCATTCCCTACACATCGGGTCAACTTGCCCCGAACTTTCACAACTAAATACCCGCCGCCTACACAGTGGCACACCAAGCAGGAAATCTGAAAAGGTCTCCTGCTTTTTTTCTGCCCAAGGTGGGGTGGCAAAACGCCACCCCATCAGTCAATCACAGGAAGGAGGGACACGAAATGCCCTGTCCACACAACGAAATTTCTATTGTGCAGCGCAGCCAGCGGCAGTCTGCTGTTGCCGCCGCTGCTTACCAGAGCGGCGAAAAGCTGTTCTGTGAATACGACCAGGAAGTGAAGCACTACCCGGAAAAGCGTGGTATCGTCCACAATGAAATCCTGCTCCCGGCAAATGCCCCGCCGGAGTACGCAGATCGCAATACTTTATGGAACGCCGCCGAAGCTGTGGAGAAGCAATGGAACTCCCAGCTTGCAAGGAGGTGGGTGCTTACCATCCCCAGAGAGATACCGCCTTACCAGTACGCCGCCCTTGTCCGGGAGTTCTGTAAACAGCAATTTGTTTCCAAAGGCATGATTGTTGATTTTGCCATCCATGACCCAAATCCTCCGGGACACAATCCTCACGCCCATGTCATGCTGACTATGCGGGCAATGGACGGGCATGGGAAATGGCTTCCCAAGAGCCGCAAGGTCTATGACCTTGACGAGAATGGGGAACGGATAAAACTTCCGTCCGGCAGGTGGAAAAGCCACAAGGAAGATACGGTTGACTGGAACGACAGAAAGTATTGTGAAATCTGGCGGCATGAATGGGAGGTCATTCAGAACCGCTATCTGGAAGCCAATAACCGCCCGGAGCGTGTGGATTTGCGTTCCTATGCCAGACAGGGGCTTGATATTGTCCCCACTGTCCATGAGGGTGCTGCTGTCCGGCAGATGGAAAAGCGTGGTATCCAGACGAATATCGGCAATCTGAACCGGGAAATCAAGGCTGCCAACCGCCTGATGCAGTCCATCCGGCAGCTCATTAAAAACCTCAAAAGCTGGATTACCGAACTGGGAGAAAAACGGAAAGAGCTGCTTGCGGAAAAAGCTGCGGAGGAAGCGGTCTTTCTTCCCAATCTGCTGATGAAATATATGGAGATACGCAAGGCAGAACGAAGCGGCTGGACACGGGCAGGACAGAACCGGGGGACTTCACAGGACTTAAAGGCAGTCAGCGAAGCCCTGTCTTATCTCCGGCAAAAGGGGCTTTCCACCGTGGAGGATTTAGAAAACTTTCTGGAAGCTTCCGGGCAATCTGCCGCTGACTACCGCAGCCAGATGAAGCCAAAGGAATCCCGCAGCAAAGTGATTGACGGGATTCTTGCCGCCCGGACAGACTGTAAGGAATGTAAGCCCGTCTATGAGAAGTACCAGAAGATATTTTTCAAGAAAACAAAGGAAAAATTCAAACAGGAACACCCGGAGGTTGCCCGGTATGCGAAAGCCGCCGCCTACCTTGCCAAGCACCCGGACGATAAGGATAAAACGAAAAATGAGTTACAACAGGAGCAGGAAACGCTTCTCAGCGAAATCGCAGAGCTGAAAGTACCGCTGACTGAAGTACAGGAGGATTTGAAGAAGCTGCGGGACATCCGCTACTGGGTACGGAAAGCCACACCCGGCACAGAGGAAAGCAAAGAGCCGCCCAAGAAGCAGCCCATCAAGGAAGTCTTGCAGGATAAGGCGGACGAGAAAAAGGCTCAAAGAACTACTCCGGCACAGGCGAAACACAGACAACAGGATATGGAACTTTAACAGGCACTTGCCATTTTCAATCAGAGAATGTCAGGTGCTTTTTTCTTTTTAAGGAGGGATAGATTTGAATGTATTTGAAGCTGTGAAGCAGTCCGTCACAACAAGACAGGCTGCGGAGCATTATGGAATCCATGTAAACAGGAACGGGATGGCTTGCTGCCCGTTCCATAACGATAAAACCCCAAGTATGAAGCTGGATCGGCGTTATCACTGCTTCGGCTGCGGTGCAGATGGGGATGTGATTGATTTTACCGCCACCCTGTATGGGCTGGGAAAGAAAGAAGCCGCCGTACAACTGGCACAGGACTTTGGGCTTTCCTATGAGGACTGGAAGCCGTCGGGAAAGGCAAAAAAGCCCAAGCCCCGGCAGAAATCCCCGGAGGAACAGTTTCAGGAGGCAAAGAACCGATGTTTCCGTATTCTTGCCGATTATCTCCACTTACTCCGAGCATGGAGAAAGGAATATGCCCCGCACTCCCCGGAGGAAGCCTTTCATCCCCGGTTTGTGGAAGCCTTACAGAAGCAAGCCAAAGTGGAATATCTGCTGGATATATTGCTGTTCGGGGAGACAGAGGAAAAAGCGGCTTTGATTACGGACTACGGAAAGGATGTGATACAGCTTGAACAGCGAATGGCAGAGCTTGCAGCCGCAGACGCAGCAAGAACTAAAAAACACCATGAATGCCATGCAGCCGCCCCAGAGCATTGAGGAAATCAAGGCGGGGCTGGAAACCACCGAGAAAGGCGGCGTCCGGCAGAGCATACGGAACTGCCTGACCGTATTCCAGCGTGACCCGCTGCTTTCCGGGGCTATCGCATACAACATCCTGACCGACCGCAAGGACATCATAAAGCCCATCGGTTTCCACAGGGAAAGCACCGCCCTGAATGATACGGACATGAAGTATCTGCTTCTCTATCTGGAAGAAACCTACGGGCTTACCAGTGAGAAAAAGATTGATAACGCCATCGGTATTGTGGCGAATGAAAACAAGTACCATCCCATCCGGGATTATTTAAGTTCCCTTGTGTGGGACGGGACGGAAAGAATCCGCTTCTGCCTGCGGCACTTTCTGGGGGCTGACGCAGACGATTACACCTATGAAGCGTTGAAGCTGTTCCTGATGGGCGCTATCTCACGAGCCTTTCAGCCGGGGTGCAAGTTTGAAATCATGCTCTGTCTGGTCGGCGGTCAGGGGGCTGGCAAGTCCACCTTCTTCCGTCTGCTGGCAGTCCGGGACGAGTGGTTCTCCGATGATTTGCGGAAGCTGGACGATGACAATGTGTATCGCAAGCTGCAAGGTCACTGGATTATCGAAATGTCGGAAATGATGGCAACCGCCAACGCCAAGAGCATTGAGGAAATCAAGTCATTTTTAAGTCGGCAGAAAGAGGTTTACAAGATACCCTATGAAACCCACCCGGCAGACCGCCCCCGTCAGTGCGTATTTGGCGGCACTTCCAATGCCCTTGACTTCCTGCCCCTTGACCGTTCCGGCAACCGCCGCTTTATCCCGGTCATGGTGTACCCGGAGCAAGCCGAGGTTCACATTTTGGAGGACGAAGCTGCTTCCAGAGCCTATATCGAGCAGATGTGGGCGGAAGCGATGGAGATTTACCGAAGCGGCAGGTTCAAGCTGGCTTTCAGCCCCGCCATGCAGCGGTATCTCAAAGAACACCAGCGGGATTTTATGCCGGAGGACACCAAAGCCGGAATGATACAGGCGTATCTTGATAAGTACACCGGGAGCATGGTCTGTTCCAAGCAGCTCTACAAGGAAGCCTTGAACCATGCCTTTGACGAACCGAAGCAATGGGAAATCCGGGAAATCAACGAGATAATGAACCAGTGCATTTCCGGCTGGCGGTACTTCCCAAATCCAAGAATGTTTTCCGAATATGGCAGACAAAAGGGCTGGGAGCGTGAAAATCCGGCAACGGACTTATGCAACCCGTCTGAAAAAACGATGGACGGTTTTGTGGAGGTCACAGAACAGATGGAGCTTCCATTCTGAAAATGACAGCCCGTTGCACCCCCTGTTGCTATCCCGTTGCCGAGCCGGTTGCCGGGGAAAATCCCTTATTTCCGGGCTTTTCTCCCCTATAACAACCAAAACAACAGAAAAATAAAAGAAAAGTATAAATAGTAACTAATGCCAGACTGAGATTGTTTGCAAGGTCTTTTGAAGCCCGTTGCCGGACTTCGTTGCCGACACCCTCTGTCTGGCTATTTTCATGTATGGAGGATAACTGCCTATGGCAAAAAACAAAACAGAGATTCATGTGACCACTGTATTTGACGGGGAGCTGGACGCAACCGATGTGTTCGTCAGCCTGATTTCCCAGAAATACGGAAAAACAAATACAAAAGAATATCTTGCTAAAAAGAAAGATATTGACTATAATGAAGATGAGGTTCAAAAGAGCCAGATACCGTCTGGATTGTGTGGGTAAATGGCTATGATGAACGAAATGGAATACAGAACAATCGGTTCGGCACTTGCCGGGGGCTATCGTGCGGCGGTCTATTGCAGGCTGTCAAAGGACGATGACCTGCAAGGCGAAAGTGCCAGTATCGCAAACCAGCGAGATATGCTGGAAAAATACTGCGAAAAGCAGGGATGGGAGGTTGTGGCAGTCTATCAGGACGATGGCTTCACAGGTCTTAACATGGAGCGTCCTGATTTACAGAGAATGTTGAGAGCCATTGAGCGCAGGCAAATCAACCTTGTTATCACGAAAGACCTCAGCCGACTGGGGCGTAACTATCTGCAAACCGGGCATTTGATTGAGGACTTTTTCCCAAGAAACGGTGTCCGCTATATCGCCATGAATGACGGTATCGACACCCTGCGGGATAACAACGACATCGCCCCGTTCAAGAATATCCTGAACGAGATGTACAGCAAGGATATTTCCAAGAAAGTCCATTCCTCTTATCTTCTGAAAGCGCAGAAAGGACAGTTTACCGGGTGTCTTGCCCCGTTTGGGTATCGGAAAGACCCGGAGGACAAAAACCATCTGCTCATTGACGAGGAAACCGCCCCGATTGTGCGGCTGATTTTCGGGTATGCCTTAAACGGTCATGGTCCCAACTATATCCGCAGACGGCTGGAGGAAGAAAAAATCCCCTGCCCCACATGGTGGAACCGGGAACGGGGGCTTCGCAATACCCGCACCAAATGGGAAAAGAAAGACCCGGAAAATGGGCGGTATATGTGGGACTTCTCCGTTATCAAAGACCTTTTGATGAATCCCGTCTACACCGGGGCGATTGCTTCCCAGAAAAAGGACTACCGTTTCAAAATCGGCACGATTGGGGAAAAGAAGCCGGAGGACTGGATTGTGGTGGAGGGACAGCATGAACCGCTGATTGATCGCATGAGCTTTGATATTGTGCAGAACAAGCTGAAATCCCGCCAGCGTCCGGGGCAGACCAATGAAATCAGCCTGTTTGCCGGACTGATAAAATGCGGCGAGTGTGGGAAGTCGCTGACGATACGCTACACAAACGCAAAACATCCCCAGCGGATTTACTCCTGCAAGACCTACAATGCCTTTGGAAAGAACCACTGCACCCAGCACCGGATTGACTATGACACCCTTTACAGCCATGTGCTGCGGAAAATCCGGGAATGTGCCAGAGCTGCCCTGATGGACGGGGAAGCGGTTGCTGACCGCCTGACCAATACCTGTGAAGCCGAGCAGCGGGAACAGCGGGAAGCAATGGAACGCTCCCTTACAAGGGACGAGGAACGGATTGAGGTTCTGGACAAAATGGTAATGCGGCTTTATGAGGATATGATTGCAGGGCGTATCAGTGAGCAGAACTTCAACACCATGCTGGAAAGGACACAGACCGAGCAGACGGAGCTTAAAACAAAAGTGTCCGAGGGCAGAAAGCGGCTGTCCGATGAAGTCCAGCTTGCCAATGACGCAAAACAATGGGTGGAAGCCATTCAGGAATACGCCAACATCACAGAGCTGGACGCAGCCACCCTCAACCGCTTAATCAAAGAAATCGTCGTGCATGAGCGCATTGACGAAGATAAAACAAGACACATTTCTATCGAAATTCATTTTAATCTCAAACCCATCCCGGAGGTGGAACAGGTCACTGCCTGACCTGTCCCGCCGGGACGGTTCTCTTAAAAACACCATATGGATTTTTTGTACGCCGCCGCCCGCCATCGAGCAGAGTTTTACACCTAATTGGGGATAAAACAGCTTATGGCGGGCGGCGGCGTTGCCCTTATCGGCATGACCCTTGTACCGCTGCTTTCCGGGCTGTTCGGTTAAGAAGCGCGGGTAAAGGCTTATGCAGAGCATACTTGACGCGATTAACGAATGGATAAAGGAAATCCTCATAGGAGCCATAAACGGTAATCTGTCAACTATGTTCGGGGACGTAAACGAAAAAGTCGGCACTATCGCCGCAGAGGTAGGGCAGACCCCGCAAGGGTGGAACGCAAATATATTCTCCATGATACAGACCCTTAGTGAGAATGTAATCGTACCCATTGCGGGGCTTGTCATTACCTACGTCCTATGCTATGAGCTTATCAGCATGGTAACGGAAAAGAACAATATGCACGACGTTGACACTTCCATGTTCTTCAAGTGGGTGTTCAAGGCGTTTGTGGCAGTCTACCTTGTGACGCACACCTTTGACATCACTATGGCGGTGTTCGATATGGCGCAGCACGTTGTTTCCGGCGCGGCGGGGGTAATCGGCGGCAGCACAGAGATTGATGTTGCCGCCGCCCTTGCTTCCATGCAAAGCGGGCTTGACGCTATGGAAATCCCCGAACTGCTCTTACTTGTCATGGAAACAAGCCTTGTGAGCTTGTGCATGAAAATCATGTCCGTACTGATAACCGTTATCCTCTACGGGCGTATGATAGAAATTTACCTTTACTGTTCGGTATCGCCTATCCCGTTTGCAACTATGACTAACCGGGAATGGGGGCAGATAGGAAACAACTACCTAAAATCCCTGTTCGCTATCGGTTTTCAAGGCTTCCTCATTATGATATGCGTCGGCATTTACGCGGTTCTGGTAAACAACATGATAATAGCGGACAATCTGCACAGCGCGATATTCTCCCTTGCAGCCTACACCGTTATCCTCTGTTTCTCCCTGTTCAAATCCGGCGCACTGGCGAAGTCGATTTTTTCCGCGCATTAGCGGCGTGTCAAGGGCAGGGTGGAGATTTTCAGAGCGAAGCGGCGAAAATACGACCCGACCTTGACGCGGATAACCCCCATATAATACGGGCGGGCAAAGGGCATAGATTGACCTTTGCCTTGATTACCCTTATGGAAAATTACAGCAACACCAAACCCAGAGAAAGGAGGTTTTCACTTGGCGTATGTACCCGTACCCAAAGACTTATCCAAAGTCAAGACAAAAGTAGCGTTCAACCTTACCAAACGGCAGATTGTATGTTTTGCGGCGGCTCTCCTGTTCGGCTTGCCGCTTTTCTTTCTGCTCAAAGACAGCACAGGCACCAGCCTTGCGTCTATGGCTATGATTGCCGTCATGCTGCCCTGTTTCCTCTTTGCCATGTATGAGAAGCATGGACAGCCCCTTGAAGTGGTGGTGAAGAACATCATTCAGACAAAATTCATAGCCCCCAAAGAACGACCATACAGGACAGACAACTTTTATTCCGTCTTAGAACGGCAGAGAAAACTTGAAAAGGAGGTATCAGCGATTGCAAAAGGAAACACGAAGAAACAGCGCGGCGGGAAGCGCAAAGCCTAACCCGCCCCGCAAGCTCACCCGCGCCGAGAAAAAGCAGATTGCGGAAATCATCAGACAGGCAAAGGGCGACGGGAAAGCGCACACCGCGCAGCAGACAATCCCCTATATCCAGATGTACCCGGACGGTATCTGCAAGGTTACGCAGCGCAAATACTCAAAGACCGTCGCCTTTGAAGATATTAACTATCAGCTTGCACAGGCAGACGACAAGACCGCCATTTTTGAGAACTGGTGCGACTTCCTAAACTACTTTGACGCTTCCGTTTCGGTGCAGCTTTCTTTCATCAATCAGGGGACGCAGCGGGGCGAAGCGGAAAAGGCGGTCAATATCCCGGCACAGGAGGACGCTTTCAATTCTATCCGCACAGAATACCGGGATATGCTGAAAAACCAGCTTGCAAAGGGCAACAACGGGCTTGTCAAGGCGAAGTATATCACCTTTGCCATTGAAGCCGACAGTCTGGGCGCGGCGAAATCCCGCCTTGCCCGTATCGAAACGGACGTGCTGAACAACTTTAAGCTCTTGGGCGTAGCTGCCCGCCCCATGACAGGCTATGAACGCCTTAAAATGCTGCATGGCATTTTCCACCCGGAGGGCGGGCAGTTTTCCTTTGATTTTTCTTGGCTTGCCCCGTCCGGGCTTTCCACAAAGGACTTTATCGCCCCGTCCTCTTTCCGTTTTGGCGAGGGGCGTTATTTCCGCATGGGGCGCAAAATCGGCGCGGTTTCATTCCTTGAAATCCTTGCCCCGGAGTTAAACGACCGTATCTTATCGGATATTCTGGACTTGGAAACGGGCGTTATCGTCAATCTGCATATCCACAGTATCGACCAGACCGAAGCCATAAAGACAATCAAGCGGAAAATCACCGACCTTGACAAAATGAAAATCGAGGAACAGAAAAAAGCGGTACGCAGCGGCTATGACATGGATATAATCCCGTCCGACCTTGCCACGTTCGGCAGCGAAGCGAAGAACCTCTTACAGGACTTGCAGAGCCGGAATGAAAGAATGTTCCTCTTGACGTTCCTTGTGGTGAACATGGCGGACACGAAGCGGAAACTGGAAAATGACGTATTCGCGGCGGCGGGCATAGCACAGAAGAACAACTGCGCCTTAACCCGCCTTGACTACCAACAGGAAGCGGGGCTTATGTCCTCTGTACCGCTTGGGGAGAACCTTATCCCCATTCAAAGAGGGCTTACCACGTCAAGCACCGCTATCTTTATCCCCTTTATCACACAGGAGCTTTTCCAGACGGGCGCGGCTTTGTACTACGGCTTGAACGCCCTGTCTAACAACATGATACTCTGCGACCGCAAGCAGCTAAAGAACCCCAACGGCTTAATCTTGGGTACGCCGGGAAGCGGGAAATCCTTTGCCGCCAAACGGGAAATGACAAACGCTTTCCTCATTACAGACGACGACATTATTATCTGCGACCCAGAAGCAGAGTATTTTTCCCTTGTGCAGCGGCTTGACGGGCAAGTGATACGGTTATCGCCTACGGGCAAGGGCATTGACGGGAAGCCCCAGTATGTGAACCCTATGGATATTAACCTCAACTATTCCGAGGACGACAGCCCCCTTGCGCTGAAATCCGACTTTATCCTCTCCCTCTGCGAGCTTGTCATAGGCGGTAAGGAGGGCTTGCAGCCTGTCGATAAGACCGTCATTGACCGCGCTGTTAGGAACGTGTACCGCCCTTTCCTTGCAGACCCCGACCCGGAGAAAATGCCTATCTTGGGCGACCTCTACGACGAGCTTTTGAAGCAGCCGGAGCCGGAAGCGGCGCGTATCGCGGCGGCATTGGAGCTTTACGTTTCCGGGAGCCTTAACGTATTCAACCACCGTACCAACGTGGAGCTGAACAACCGCCTTGTCTGCTTTGACATCAAGCAGCTTGGGAAGCAGCTCAAAAAGTTAGGTATGCTCATTGTGCAGGACCAGGTATGGAACCGCGTCACCGTCAACCGGGCAGAAAGGAAATCCACCCGGTATTTTATGGACGAATTTCATCTTCTCTTGAAAGAGGAACAGACCGCCGCCTATTCCGTTGAAATCTGGAAGCGTTTCAGAAAATGGGGCGGCATACCCACAGCCATTACGCAGAATGTCAAGGATTTGCTTGCTTCCCGCGAAGTGGAGAATATCTTTGAAAACTCTGATTTTGTCCTCATGCTCAATCAGGCGGCGGGCGACCGGGCTATCCTTGCAAAGCAGCTCAACATCTCCCCGCAGCAGATGAAATATGTCACCCACACCGAAGCGGGCGAGGGGCTTATCTTCTACGGGAACGTGGTGCTGCCCTTTGTAGACCGCTTCCCGAAAGACACCGAGCTTTACCGGGTAATGACGACGAAGCCGGAGGAAGTAGGCGAAGCATGAACGGGCTGAAAACTGACACCATCATCAACCGCGACGCGCTCTATGCCTTGCGGGAGCTTCCAGAGGAAAGCGTACACTGTTGCGTCACAAGCCCGCCCTACTATGCGCTTAGAGATTATGGGCTTGATATGCAGATTGGGCGGGAGGACACGCCGGAGCAGTACATTGACAGGCTGACCGAGGTTTTCCGCGAGCTGCGCCGGGTACTGCGTTCTGACGGTACGCTCTGGCTGAATATCGCGGACACTTACTGCGGCACAGGAAATAAAGGCTACCATGCAGACCCGAAGAACCCGAAAGGCAGAAACGGACAGCAGATTGCAAGAAACAACCGCGTTTCCGGCTGCAAACAAAAGGACTTAATCGGTATCCCTTGGCTTTTAGCCTTTGCCCTACGCGCTGACGGGTGGTATTTACGGAGCGACATTATCTGGCAGAAAGAAAACCCCATGCCGGAGAGCGTGAAAGACCGCCCTACCCGCTGCTATGAACATATCTTTCTGCTTACGAAGTCAAAGAAATATTTCTATGACGCAGCCGCCATAGCCGAGCCGTTAGCCCCCACAACGGCGGCGCGGTACCGCACCGGGCGCAGCGCGGGACAGAAATATGCGGACGAAATACCCGGACAGGGGAAAGTACAGGGGCTTAACCGGGCGCGAAGCGGCAGCTACTACGACGAAGCCCTCATGCCGACCATGCGGAACAGGCGGGACGTGTGGCTTATCAATACCGTTCCCTACAAGGGCGGGCATTTCGCCGCGTTCCCGCCAAAACTTGCCGAAACCTGTATCAAGGCGGGCTGTCCGAAAGGCGGCGTTGTGCTTGACCCCTTTTTCGGCAGCGGCACGACGGGGGCAGCCGCAAGGCAGCTTGACAGGCATTATATAGGCATTGAGATAAACGCCGAGTATTGCGCCCTTGCAAGGGCGCGGATTGGAGGGACAGAAAAATAAAACAGTATCGAGCGCGTGAGAAAGTCACGCAGAAAATGACCCGCGAGGGGGCTGTCGAGGTAAACGCCGCCACCGGGAAAAAGAAACGTATCAGCAAGCGGATAAGGGACGCGGACTTTGCAAAGACCGAAGCACCGCAGCCGCCGGAACAGGCAGCGCAGCCCCTACCGGGCGGCGCAACTTCCCCGCCCTTAACCGACACGCCGCCACTTCCCCATGCGCCGGGGGCAGAACGGGAACAGGACACCGCCGCAGCCGAGCGCGTCTTGGAGCGTATCGACGGGGCGCGTACCAGAAAGGCGAGCAAAAAGGCGGCGAGGAAAGCACAGGCAGAAGCCACAGCAAAAGAAAAATCTTCCCGCTTGCAGTTTACCGACGAGGAACGGGCAACGCCGGAGCTTGAAAAGTATATCCGAAAATCGGACAAAGCAGCCGACCGTCTGGACGCGGCAAAGGCGGCTATCCCCAAAGAAAAGAAACTTGTACGGGAGCGCACCTTTGACGAAGCTACCGGGAAAGGCAAGACCCGCCTACGCTTTGAGGAACGGGAAAAGCCCATAGGAAAGAATAAGCCCCACAATAACCCGCTATCCCGCCCCGCACAGGAAGCGGGTATTTTCGTCCACAACAAGATACATTCCGTTGAAAAGGACAATTCCGGCGTTGAGGGGGCGCACAAATCCGAAGAACTGGCAGAGCGCGGCGCAAAGTACGGGGCGAGGAAAGTCAAGGAGGGCTACCGCAGCCACAAGCTGAAACCCTACCGGGCGGCGGCAAAGGCAGAGAAAGCGGCGTTCAAGGCAAATGTGGATTTCCAGTACCACAAAGCCTTACATGACAATCCGCAGATTGCGAGCAATCCCCTTTCCCGCTTCATGCAGAAGCAGCAAATCAAGCGGCAGTATGCAAAGGCAGCGAAAAAAGGGGGCGCAGCCACAGCAAAAAAGGCAGCGGAGAATACAAGGAAAGCGGCAAAGAAAACCGCCGAGGAAACCAAACGGGCAATCGCTTTTGTAGGGCGGCACCCGGCGGGCGTATGTATCGCCGTTGCCGCGCTGCTCTTATTCATCATGGTATCGGCGGGGCTTTCCTCTTGCGGCTCCATGTTCTCCGGCTTGATGAACGGCATACTTGGGACTTCCTACACGTCGGAGGACAGCGACCTTGTGGCGACGGAGAACAATTACGCCGCAAAGGAAAACGAGCTTCAGCAGCAGATTGACAATATCGAAAGCACCCACCCCGGCTATGACGAATACCGCTATGACCTTGACAGTATCGGGCATAACCCCCATGAGTTAGCGTCCTACCTCACCGCCCTTTTACAGACCTACACCCCGCAGAGCGCACAGGCAGAACTAAACCGCGTCTTTGCCATGCAGTACACCTTGACGCTGACGGAAGAAACGGAAATCCGCTACCGCACAGAAACAAGCACCGACCCGGAAACAGGGGAAACGACCACCGAGGAAGTACCCTACGAGTACCATATCCTTAATGTGAAGCTGACGAACAAGCCCATTTCCGAGATTGCGGAGGAACTTCTAACGCCACAGCAGCTTGAAATGTACCGCGTCTATCTGGAAACAAGCGGAAACAAACCGCTGATTTTCGGCGGCGGCTCCCCCGATATGGGCGCGTCCGAGGATTTAAGCGGCGTACAGCTTGTAAACGGCACACGCCCCGGCAACACCGCCGTTGTAGACCTTGCAAAGCGGCAAGTCGGCAACGTGGGCGGGCGACCCTTTTGGAGCTGGTACGGATTTAACAGCCGCGTGGAATGGTGCGCCTGTTTCGTTTCATGGTGCTACAATCAAGCCGGAAAGAGCGAGCCGCGCTTTGCCGGGTGCCAGTCACAGGGCGTACCCTGGTTCCAGTCACGCGGGCAATGGGGCGCGAGGGGCTATGAGAATATCGCCCCCGGCGACGCTATCTTTTTCGACTGGGACGGGGACGGGAGCGCAGACCATGTGGGGCTTGTTATCGGAACGGACGGGGAGCGCGTCTATACCGTCGAGGGCAATTCCGGCGACGCCTGCAAGATAAAGAGCTACCCCGTCAATTACTCCTGTATCAAAGGCTATGGGCTGATGAACTGGAATTAACATATTTTTGAGCAAAGAAAGGAGAAATTTATTTATGGCTATGAACAAAATTGAACGTATCGACAGGGAGATTGCAAAGACCCGCGAGAAAATCACCGAGTACCAGAACAAATTAAGGGGGCTTGAAGCGCAGAAAACCGAAGCGGAAAACCTGCAAATCGTACAGCTTGTGCGCTCCATGCGCCTTTCCCCGCATGAGCTTTCCGCTATGCTTTCCGGGGGCGGTATTCCGGGCATGGAAGCCGCGCCGGGCTACCCCGCAGAACCCGCAGACCATGACACCGAAGAAATGGAGGACACCGAGAATGAATAAGAAAATCCTTAGAACCTTGACCGCACTTTGCGCCGCCCTTGTACTTATGGGCGGCTTTTCCGTCACCGCTTTTGCACAGACCCCGGAGGGAGAGGACGACACCAACGACAGCGGCGTTGTCTACGAGGAACCCCAAAAGGAAGAACCCCTTACCCCGGACGGGAACGCGACCCTTGTAGACGATTTCGGCGGCAACAAGCAGCTTATCACCGTAACGACCAAAAACGGCAATTACTTTTATATCCTCATTGACCGGGACGACGAGGGCGAGGACACCGTACATTTCCTTAATCAAGTGGACGAAGCCGACCTCTTAGCACTTATGGAGGACGGAAGCACCGAAGCAGCCCCGCCCGCCGTTTGCAGTTGCACCGATAAATGCGAAGCCGGAAAGGTAAATGTGAGCTGCCCTGTCTGCAAGGACAACATGACCGCTTGCAGTGGCAAGGAAGCGGAGCCGGAAACCGAGAAACCAACAGAGCAGCCCAAAGAGAAAGGCAATACAGGCGGGCTTGTGCTTTTCCTTGTCGTGGCACTTCTTGGCGGCGGGGGCGCGTTCTATTATTTTAAGTTTATGAAGCCAAAGCAGAACGTCAAGGGCGACACCGACCTTGAAGATTTCGATTTTGACGATTACGACGAGGACGAGGGGGACGGGCTTTCTGATGAAGAACAGGAGGACGAGGAAGCATGAGGCTTTTCACCGAAAATCCTTTGGAAAAAATGATGGTACAAAGACCCACCGGGCGGCGTGACAGTGCGCCGCCCGTTCCAAAATCCCCGGCGTGTGTGCGCTGCCCTTATAAGGCGCAATCCCCCTGTATCGGCTATTGTCTGAAACAGGCACAGGAGAAGAAGCACACCGCGCCGGAACGCTGAAAGGAGGATTTTTTCATGGCACTTAGACTTGTGATTGCAGAAAAGCCGAGCGTGGCGCAGACTATCGCCGCCGCGCTTGGCGTTAAGGAAAAGAAAGACGGATATATCGAGGGCGTCGGCTACCTCATTTCATGGTGCGTCGGGCATTTGGTACAGCTTGCGGAAGCTGCCGCCTACGGGGAGCAATATAAAAAATGGAGTTTTGACAGCTTACCCATTCTGCCGGAGGAATGGCAGTACGCCGTTGACCCGGACAAGGGGAAGCAATTCAAGACCTTAAAAGAGCTTATGCACCGCGCCGACGTTTCCGAAGTGGTGAACGCCTGCGACGCGGGGCGCGAGGGAGAATTGATTTTCCGCTTTGTCTACGAAGCGGCGGGCTGCAAGAAGCCCATGCGCCGCTTGTGGATTTCCTCAATGGAGGACGGGGCGATTAAGGCGGGCTTTGCTTCCCTCAAAGACGGGCGGGACTACGACGCGCTCTTTGCGTCTGCCCTCTGCCGCGCAAAGGCTGACTGGCTTATCGGCATTAACGCCACCCGGCTTTTCTCCTGCCTGTATGGAAAGACCTTGAACGTGGGGCGCGTCCAGACCCCGACCTTAAAAATGCTCACCGACCGGGACGCGGCTATCTCCCATTTCCAGAAAGAAAAATATTATCATGTTCGCCTTGATTTATCCGGCGCGGAAGCGGCAAGCGAAAGGATTTCAGACAAGGCAGAAGCCGACGCGCTGAAAGGGGCTTGCGAAACAGAAACGGCGGTATGCGTTTCCCTTACCAGAGAGAAGAAAACCGCAGCCCCGCCGAAGCTCTTTGACCTTACCTCTTTGCAGCGGGAAGCGAACCGCATTTTCGGCTACACCGCGAAACAGACCCTTGACCTTGCACAAGCCCTTTATGAAAAAAGACTGCTTACCTATCCGAGGACGGACAGCAGCTTTCTTACTGACGACATGGGCGGCACCGCAGCGGGCATTATCGCGCTGCTTTGCGAAAAGCTCCCCTTTATGGCGGGCGCGGACTTCACGCCGGAGGTTGCAAAGGTAACAGACAGTAAAAAAGTATCAGACCACCACGCAATCATTCCCACTATGGAGCTTGCAAAGGCTGACCCGGACGCGCTGCCGGAAAGCGAGAGAAATATCCTCACCCTTGCGGGGGCGCGTCTGCTCCTTGCCACCGCCGAGCCGCATATCTTTGAAGCGGTTACGGCGGTTTTCTCATGCGCCGATACGGAGTTTACGGTGCGGGGAAAGACTGTTATTTCTGACGGTTGGAAAGAGATGGAACGCAGATACCGGGCGACGCTGAAAGATAAGCCCGAAGCGGAGGACGGGGAAAATGCAGACGTGACGCTGCCGGAGCTTTCCGAGGGACAGGGCTTTCCTAACCCCGCCGCAAAAGTAACGGAGCATATCACAACGCCGCCGAAGCCCCACAGCGAAGCAAGCCTTTTGTCGGCTATGGAACGCGCCGGGAACGGGGACACCGACCCGGACGCGGAACGCCGGGGGCTTGGCACTCCCGCCACCCGCGCCGCCGTCATTGAAAAACTGGTAAAGGGCGGCTTTGCAGAGCGCAAAGGCAAGCAGCTTATCCCCACGCAGAATGGAGCCGCCCTTGTATCAATCTTGCCGGATATGCTCACTTCCCCGCAGCTTACCGCAGAATGGGAAAACAATCTGACGCAGATAGCAAAGGGAGCCGCAGACCCCGGCGAATTTCTGTCCGGCATTGAAGCTATGGCGCGGGAGCTTGTGCGGACACACGCCGCAGCACTTGACGGGAAAAAGGATTTGTTCCGGGAGGAAAAGCCCTCTGTCGGCAAATGCCCCCGTTGCGGTTCCCCCGTCCATGAGGGGAAGAAAAACTATTATTGCAGCAACAAAGAATGTGCCTTTGTCATGTGGAAGAACGACCGCTTTTTCGAGGAACGCAAGACCGCTTTTTCCGCGAAGATTGCCGCCGCGCTCCTTAAATCCGGCAAGGCAAATGTAAAGAAGCTCTACTCCCCGAAAACAGGCAAGACCTACGACGGAACTATCGTTCTGGCTGACACTGGCGGAAAATACGTCAACTACCGTATCGAAGTACAGAAGAACTAAAAACTTGAATAGCAAGCATAGGAAGCGGGTACCCACTTCCGTAAATCCCCGTTGCGACGCTGACGCGCCGGACGGGGATTTTGCTTGTTGGGAAGTTTCCCAAACCCTCTTTTGCGGAGGGCTTCACCCTCTAAAAATTTTCAAAAATATTTGGCAGAAATGCGGGCGTACCCGTAGTAGACCATGCAGCCAAAAAATGCAGCTTATGACGCTGCCGCAGAGAAAGGAGGTTTTTCACTATGGCAAGTTTACGGGACACCGTAAAGGACTATCAAGACGAGCTTAGGGACGGTATCGCATGGGTGGCGTTCTGGAAACAGGGGCGTTCATGGAACGCGGAATATTTTCATCTTGATATGGACGATACGCTCTACCCGGAGGACAGGAGCCGGTTAGAGGAAATAAAAAGCATTGACCCCGCCGCCGTTATCTTAAACGGCTACTATTGCGGGCATTTAGGCGAGGACATGAGCCTTGACGAGCTGACCGCCGGAGTGCGTTACCACTACGAAAACAGCATGAACGACATTGACGGTTTTATCGGAGCGCATGACGACAGGCTTCCCCCGGAGGTTATCGAGGAAGCGAGGGCAGCCGCCCATGAAGCGGGGCTTCCCTTTTCCGAAAAGCCCTACCGGGACGGGGAGGATTTTAACCCCTATGTATTTGACGGGAGCATGAGCATTGAGGATTTTGAGCTTATGCACCGCATGATTGAAAAAGAAAGGAGCGAACAAATGGCAGAACCGATTTTAAGCGGCTATCTTTCCAATCTTGGGAAGTACACCGAGGGCAGACCCGCGGGCGAATGGGTGACATTCCCCACGACTGCCGAACATCTGAAAGAAGTCTTTGACCGTATCGGGATTGACTTCAAGCACTATGAGGAATGGCATTTCACAGAATTTCAATCCACTATCCCCGGCTTGACGGAGCATTTAAGCGAGTATTCCCACCCCGACGAGCTGAACTATTTAGGGAAGCTCTTGGAAATGCAGTTTGACGACGACCGGGAGAAATTCATTGCAGCCATTGAATACGGCGACCATGCCGACAGCTTACAGGACATTATCAACCTTGCACAGAACCTTGACTGCTACTGGATTTATCCGTCCGTCCACAATGAAGAAGAATACGGGCGTTATCTGGTTGATGAACTGGAAGAACCGGAACTTCCCGAAGAAGCGAAAAAGTATTTCATGTATGAGGAATACGGGCGGGACGCTTCCATTAACGACGACGGTATGTTTACCGAAAAGGGCTATATCTACAACAACCGCAACACCTTTACAGAATGGTACGACGGGCGCGACGTGCCGGAGGAATACCGGGTAACGCCGCAGCCCCCGCAGCCGGAAAGACCCGACCCGTCAAAGGTAGAAATGGACGCAGCCGCGCCGGGGCAGAGAACGGCGCAGACCGCAGAGCAGCCACAGGAGCCGCGCCCGGTTATCCCTATCGTGCTGACGAGCGAGAAGCCCGCCGAAAAGCTCAAAGAGATTACCGACCGTCTGGAACAGGGTATTGCGGAACTCTTTGACAGCGAGCGTTACCGGGAATATCTGAAAGTCATGTCAAAATTCCATAATTACAGCTTCCGAAACACCGTCCTTATCGCCATGCAGAAGCCGGACGCTTCCCTTGTGGCGGGCTTTTCCGCTTGGAAGAACAACTTTGAACGAAACGTGATGAAAGGGCAAAAGGGAATTAAAATCATTGCTCCGTCACCCTATAAAATCAAACAGGAAATGCAGAAAATCGACCCGCACACGCAGAAGCCCGTTATCGGCAAGGACGGGAAGCCCGTCACCGAGGAAAAGGAAGTCACCATACCCGCCTACAAGGTGGTATCCGTCTTTGACGTTTCCCAGACCGAGGGAAAGGAGCTGCCGGACATTGCGGTTGACGAGCTGACAGGCGACGTTGACCGCTACAAGGATTTTTTCGCAGCCCTTGAAAAGACTTCCCCCGTTCCTATCGCCTTTGAGAATATCGAGGGCGGCTCTCATGGCTACTACCACTTGGAGGACAAGCGCATTGCTATCAACGAGGGCATGAGCGAATTACAGACCTTAAAGACCGCTATTCACGAAATCGCCCATGCGAAGCTGCACGACATTGACCTCAACGCGCCAAAGGACGAGCAGCAGCCCCACGTTGACCGCCGCACCCGCGAAGTCGAAGCGGAAAGCGTCGCCTATACTGTCTGCCAACATTACGGGCTTGACACGTCGGACTACTCTTTCGGCTATGTCGCCGGGTGGAGCAGCGGGCGGGAGCTGTCCGAGCTGAAAAGCTCCCTTGAAACGATACGCAGCGCAGCCGCCGAGATTATCAATTCCATAGACGAGAACTTAGCGGAGCTGCAAAAGGCACAGGACAAGGAGCAGACCGCCGGACAGGAGCAGCCCACCAGAGAGGGACAGGAAGCCGCGCCGGAGAAGCCGGAGCCGGAAGCAGCCGCACCGGGAAAATCCGGCGCACAGGAAAAAGCGGGCGCAGCCCCGAAAGAAGCCTTTACCCCGGAAACGATTTACAGAGTGCGCCGGAACCTTTACAGCGACAGCCGGGAAAACAGCTACCTCTTGCAAGCCTATGTGACACAGGAGAACGGGCGGGCGAAAATGGGCGACGTGCTTTATACGGGAACGCCGGAGAAATGCCGCGAGCTTATGGGGCAGCTCAAAAGCGGCGAGCTGACCGAGGGCGACGTGAAGCAGCTTTACGCAAAGGCACAGGAAACGGCGCAGACCGCCGGACAGGACAAAGACACCTTTTCCATTTACCAGATAAAGGGCGGGGACGAAACAAGGGATTTCCGCTTTGAGCCTTACGACCGCCTGCAGGCGGCGGGAAATGTGGTTGACAGGGCGAACTATGAGCTTGTCTATTCCGCGCCCCTTGCGCCGGAAACTTCCCTTGAAGATATTTACACCTGTTTCAATATCGACCACCCCAAAGATTTTAAGGGACACAGCCTTTCCGTTTCCGACGTGGTAGTGCTTCATCAGGACGGACAGGACGCGGCGCATTTCGTTGACAGTGTAGGTTTTCGGGAAGTGCCGGAGTTTTTACAGGAGCAAAAGCAGCTTACCCCGGACGACTTGGAAACGGGCGAAACTGTCAAGACACCGAGGGGGACTTTCCATGTGACCGCCATGAGCCGGGAGCAGATAGAAGCCGCCGGATATGGCTTTCACCACCAGTCGGACGACGGAAAGTATCTGATTATGGGGAATGGGACGCGGGCGTTTGCCGTTGCCGCAGAACAGGCGCAGCGGGACAATCCCTTGAAAACCGCCGAGCAGACCACAGAGCAGAACGGGAACATGATTGACGGTATCATCAACAACACCCCCACCGTTGACGAACTGGAAGCAAAGGTAAAGGCGGGCGAGCAGATTTCCCTTGTTGACCTGGCTAACGCTGTCAAAGCCGACAAGGAGCGCGGCAAGGGAGCGAAGCCGGAAAAGAAACCCTCTATCCGGGCGCAGCTTAGAGCCGACAAGGAAAAGGCACAGAAGAAAAACGCAAAGCAGAAGTCACAGGACTTGGAAAGGAGCTGACCCATGCCGGAACAGAGCAAATTTGAAAACATGGATTTGTTTGCTTCCCTTGAAGCGATTATGAAGCAGAACACAGGCTTTTACCAGAGCGACTTAGACATTGACAAAGAGATTATCGCAAAGGCGGCGGCAAGCCCCCACAGGGAGGACAAAACACTTTTGTGGTTCTGCCGCCCGTCCGGGACGCACTGTTTCCGGGAGCGCGACGTTTTCCTCAAAGACACCGCGCCCCACAACACATGGCGTTTCTACATGGAGCAGACAAGCGACCGCGTTCTTGCCTATGCAATCGAGCTGACGGGAAAGGAGCGCGGGAAAATCAAGGGCAATCTGTACGAACTGGACTACTCTAAACATTATGAGCGCGTCAAGGAAAAGGAGCTGCCCGCCGATACGGTGAAGCTGATTTATGAGCATGGGGAAAGGGTACAGGAAGCCGGGAGATATTTTGACGGAACCCCAGACCCGCAGCTTGGGAAATTTGAACGCTTTGAAGCCGTACCCAACGACCCGGACGCGCTGCAATCGCTCTTACAGGAAGAACGGCGCAGCCGGGAGCAGCTTTCGCCGGGGGATTTCAAAATGCATATCGCAGCTTTGCGGGACGGGCTGATTGAAACGGAAGCGCGGCGCATTGTGCGGGAAATGAAGCGGCATTACGAGCCGAACAGCCCGAACAAGACCCATTTCATGGCAGAGCTTTCCCCGGCGTTCATGCGGCTTGCAGCCACAAAGGACACTGACCGCCTTTTCTCCATGCTGCCCTACAAGACCCTTTCCTTTTCCAAAATCGAGGGCAGACATGGGACGTATGCGCTGATTGACAAGGGGGAGAACCGGGACAGGGAGATAAGGAAGCCCCGCCCCTCTATCCGGGCGCAGCTTAAAGCAGACAAGGCAAAGACCGCCCCGAAAAAGGCGGCGGCAAAAACAAAAAATCACGATATGGAGGTATGAGCATGATTAGACTGACTGTTGAAGAAACAAACCTTTTGAGCATTTACAACGAGGGCGGCAAGCGGGCTTTGATTGAGAATGTCAACGCCGCGCTGCCCTACATGGACGCGGATATGCGGGAGCTTGCAAAGCGCACCCTTTCCAAAGTGGACGCTTTGACCGAAGCGGAATTTGCAGAGCTTCCCATTTACGCCGCTGATGAAGTATGAACGGGGTTAAGCGGCTGACGCCGCCCCAGAGCCGGAAAGTCAACGCCCTTGTGCGCCGGACGTGCTGCAATTATGATAACGGGAACTGTATCTTACTGGACGACGGGGACGAGTGCGTATGTCCGCAGCTCATTTCCTATTCGCTTCTCTGCAAGTGGTTCCGGGTTGCGGTGCTTCCCGCCGACAGGCTGCTTTATGCGGAGCTTTACCAGACAGGGGATAAGAAGAAATGTACCGAGTGCGGCGCGTTCTTTGCGTCAACCTCTAACAGTGTCAAATACTGCCCCGTCTGCCGGAAACGTATCACCCGCAGACAAGCCGCCGAGCGCATGAGGAAAAGACGCGCCCCTGTTACGCAGTAGGCGCGGAAAATCCCTTGATTTACAGGGCTTTCCGGGCGTGAAAATCGGATAGGCGATACTTTATACCTTTACCCCCAAAAATGGCGTTCTACTGCGTAACATTCACGAAAACAGCACCCATAAAAAGACAGGGCGCGGAAGTCATATACTGGCTTCCGCGCCCTGTTCTTTTTTTGCCTATCTGACATTTCCCTTTTCCATTTCTTCAAGCGGGAACTGCGGGAGGGCTTCTATCAGCTTCTTTGTGATGGACTGGCGCATATCTTCGTTGATTTCCTGTTTCGTGCTTCCGTCCGGCTGTCTGACCGCTACCGTCGATAGCCTGTCGATTTCGTCCTTGTAGCACTCCACGACTTTCTCCACCGCCCATTTTTCCCCGGCAACGGCGGCGCGTATGGTTTCATATTCCGGCATTTTCTGGTTTTCCATGCTCAACGCTCCTCTGCTTTTTGATAGCCCTATCATAGCACAGCGGCGGGGATTTTGCTATCCTTATCCGCGCTCTGTTCCCTTTTCCCGTTCCGGCTGCCTGTCTGCCTGTAAAATGCTGTCAATGTTCTGCTTGATAATATCGTATTCCCGGACTTTCTTTTTCAGCTTCCCATAGTCGGCATAAAGGGCTTCTTTCTGCGCTTGGAGGGCTTCATATTCCGATTGCAGCGCGGCAAGGTTCGGGAGCTTTGCAATGCCCGCCGCTTTCAGCGACCTTGCGGCGGCTTCATGTAGGATAATCGCCTGTTCCTGTCCGGCGCGGTACTTCTCCCTGTTCCTTGCCTTGCGGTATGCGTCATAGACGGGCTTTGTCTTTTGGTAGGTGGAAACATTCTTGATAAGCACCGCCATGTCCGCAAGCCGCTTTTCCGCGTCCTTCAATGCGTCTGCCGCCTGTCCGCTTTCCGCTGCCATTTCTTCAATCCGGCTGACTAAATCCGCGTACTGTTCAATCTTATGTTCCGTCAAGAAATTCATGGTCTTTGCTGCCTGTTTCAGATTGTGGATTTTCGCCCACTGTTCATAGCCCTTACTCTGCGCCGCCTTGATACTGTTCTCAATGTCGATAAGCAGCGAAACGCCGCGCTGCTCTCTGGGGGCTTTCGCCGCCTTTGCCCGTCTGCCCGCTATCCGTTCCCTTATGGCTTCCTCTGTATAATCCGCGCCGAGGGTTTTAAGACGGGTGAAGCGTTCCTGTCCGGGGGCGCGGCATGACACATATTTCCCCGGCTTTATCTCATAGCCCGCCGCCTGTAACCGCTGCAACAATTCCTCAAAACTGGAAACTTGGGGGATAAGCGCGTCAACGGCAATCTTTAGCTTGCCTTTCCAACTTGTACCCGTCTTTTCTGCCTGGTACTCCGCATAGCTCTTTCCCTTGCTGCCCTTGCCGGGAACGACGACGGACAAGCCATTTTCCCGACACAGCTTGTCGCTCATGTTCCGTATGCCGTAATAGCTCCTTTTGTTGGAATTATATTTGCGGTGGTCTACGAAATTTACGGCGCAGAAAATAATGTGATTGTGGACGTGTCCTTTGTCAATGTGCGTCGTGAGTACATATTCATGCTGCCCCTTTGTTACCGCGTCGGCAAGCTGCTTTCCGATTTCATGGGCTTTCTGATAATCGACTTCCCCCGGCTCAAAGGACTGTATCAGATGAAAGGCTAAATTGTTCCCCTTTTGGAGTGCTTGGGACAAGGTATATTCAAATTCAATATCTGCCGTTTCATAGGAGCAGCCGAAAGAGGACACAAGCATTTTTCCGTCCGTCTTGTCCGGGTTTTCGATATAGTCAAGGGCTTTGCTTAGAGTGCTTTTAATAGGCTTAATCTTTGTAACCGCCATATCTCCGCAAGCACCCCCTTTATTTCCTCTATGTCCTCTTGGTATGCGTTCCCCGTCGCGTTTACGCGGCGTGCTATCTGGTTGACGTTGACACCGATTTTCTGTATCTCTGCGGTCATTGCCTTTATATCGGCATGGTCTATCTGAATGATATACCCGTCAATGGCAATCTTCCGCAGATATGCCGCCATGTTCCGGGTGGGTACGAGCTTCATTTTTTCCAGTATTAAATCCCGTTCCGCTTCCGTCACTCTGAATTTGATTTGCACCGTTCTTTTGCGTCCGTTCATGTATTCGCTCCTTTCCTTTCCGTTCCGAGGGTTTGGGACACTTCCCAACAAGCAATTTTCAACCGACGCGCCGCAGCGCGGGAGGGGAAAATACGGAAGTGGGTACCCGCTTCCTATGCTTGCTACGAATGTTTTTATCCTTTAGGCTCTTATCACCTACTACGGAGAAAAAGCGATTTTGCCAAACTTACGCAAAAGAAAAACGCTGCAACCTCAAAAAAGATTACAACGCTTTCTAAATCCTGTTCAGTTTTAAGTCGGACATTCCTATTCGCCCTCTTTTTCGACTTCGGAAATCTCCTTTGCCGTTGCGGTTACAATCCGTATGCCTGTATCGCTCATACCGTCAAGAAGCGCGTCAAGCTGCCGCCGCTGCGTGTTCTTCTCCGGCGGCGTTTCTAAAAGGAATTGGTCTACGGATATATGGTAACGCTGTATCAGCTCAAAGAATATCTGTAAACTTGGGTGCTGCCCCTTGTTCTCAATGTTCGCAAGGTAGCGCGGCGAGATAAACATTTCGTCGCCTACTTTCTTGCGGCTCTCCTTGCATCCCTCACGCGCTGCCTTTATCGCTGCCCCAAAAGCCTTAAAGTCGTATCGTGGTACTGGTCTTTTTGCCATAGTTATTCACCCTATTACATTTTACTGTTCCCCTTTCTTCTTGGATATGTCTACGTAGTTCTATCAGTTAGCCAAAATAATTCATATATATATATGTTGACAACAAGCTGCTTTTGTATATAATATTATATAAAAGGGGGGGAATGTTTATGTTACATAGCATGCGTATTCGATAAGCATTGAAATCAAAAAAGATTTTTCCCATTTTCAATATGGGCTTTTTTGTCATGCTTATTTTGCGTATGCTATACAACAAAACTAACGACGTATAGACATAGTATAAAAACTATGCCTTAATTTTGTTGTAGTATTATATGTATAAATGCAGGTCAATGCTCATGTTGAGAATTGACCTGCATTTTTTTGCGCAAAAGGAGAAATATTATGCTTGAAAAATATTGGATAAAATGTCCAATTTGTAACGGAAAGACGAGGGTTCAAGTATTTTATAATACGGTATTAAGAAATTTTCCTCTTTTCTGCCCTAAATGTAAATTAACGCATATCGTTGATGTTGAAAAACTAGAAATCATAATCAAAAACTCTGAAAAACAAACTTTTTAATTTTGAAAAGGAAGGATATTTAAATGAAACACTTACCTAAAAGTACACCTACGGAAATATTGAATGACCCATACGGATTTACTTACAAAGAAATGTCGGAAGTAATTGGAGAGGATAAAGCAAGAGCCTTATATACGGAATTGTATAAACAGCCATTTCACAAAGAAAATCTATCAATATCAACAAAAAAAGTCTATAAAAGTAGCGATACTGAAAAGTATGTTTATGAATTGAAAGATAACAGGTATATTGAAACGGTTTTTATTAAACGGCGAGATGGTGGGACTGTTTGCGTAAGTACGCAAGTTGGTTGTTCTGTTGGCTGTATTTTTTGTGAGTCCGGACGCAATGGTTTTGTTCGTAATCTAACACCGTCTGAAATTGTGCAGCAGGTTGTATTGATACGTCAAAAAGTAAATCGTATCGTTTTTATGGGAATGGGAGAACCTTTATTCAATTACGACAACTTGATTGCAGCAATCCATATTCTTCGAGATAGAAATGGACTTAACTTTCCAACCGACGGCATTACCGTATCAACAGTTGGTCCAGTTAATCAATTAAAAAAATTGCGCGAAGAACATCTAAAAATTCAGTTGACAATATCTTTACATGCAGCAACACAGGCTGCGAGAAACTGTATCATTCCTCATATGCACATGTACGCTATTGAAGATGTTGTTAAGCAAGCATTGTCCTATTCTCAAAGGCATAATCGAAAAGTGGTATTTGCGTATTTGCTTTTACCAGGTATAAATGACCGTTCCTCAGATATAAGGCAACTTGCAAAATGGTTTAAGGGCAAAAATGTTATGATTAACGTGCTGCAATACAACCCGACGAGTAATTCAAAAATTAGAGCACCACAAAAACAAGAAATGGTTGCGTTCAAACATCAATTAGAGCAAACAGGACTTGAAGTTACCATGAGAGTTTCTCATGGTAGAGAGATTAAAGCAGCTTGTGGACAGTTAGCTAATACATATAATAAAGCCAAAAAACAACAGAAATAATTTAATTAAAAGAGCCAGACGCACAGACGCAGAGCCGATAATATGCAGTTTGAAATACTGCTGTTATCGGCTCTTTTTTGATTTTAATTTGTGCCCCTAATAACCATATTGGAGCAAAATCAGAACTGTTGCTTGTCGTTCTTTGATTTCCGCAGCAGCTTTGAAAAATCAAAGCCGCCGTTTCTTTTTATCTTCTAATGAAATGACGCGGTATCACTGTTGAAATCGGCGGCTAAAGGAGGTAGCCGCCATGAAGCAAAAAGCATATCGACAAAATCCGACAGTTATTGACTTATCAAAAAAAGCCCGCCCACCACCGGGGGAAACTACGCTTATATATATGAACTGTCTAATCATCTGGATACTGCTTACAATGCCTATGCGCCCGTCCGGGCTTTTCGGACGGGCGCATTTTGTACGTTCAAAAAATTTTTGAAGAAATTTCAAAAAATCTTCGGCGTTTTTGAAAAACGCCGTATTGCCCCGCGAAAAGGGGGGAAGCACCACCAACTTTCCAACGAGAAAGGAGGTGAGAATGTGGAACCTAATAGCAGGGAGTTTTACAAACAGTGTGCTTTTCAGAAGTTTTGTAATACGGTATTGCACAATGAAGCTTGCGACACCCATAGAGAACTTCGCAGACACAAGGCAAAGGAAGTGACCTTTTCCGACATGACCTTAGACGAAGCGCGGCAGCTTCATACGTTTGATGAATATTTCAAACGTGAAGCCGCCGAAACCGTCTTTGAGAAAGCCGGGAAGAAAATCACGCCAAAGCTGCTTCTTGAAGCAATCCGTACTTTGCCGGAAGAAAAGCGCAAAGCCATATTGCTGTATTACTTCGAGGGAATGAACGATACCGAGATTGCGGAGCTGTTCAACACGTCGAGAAGCACGATACAGTACAGGCGGACAAGCTCTTTTGAGAAATTAAGAAAATATCTGGAGGAAAATGCTGATGAATGGGACGAATGGTAACGAACCCGGCTACCCGGAAAATGCCCTTGTTCCTTATCCTGTCATTGTGGCAGCGACAAAGGGCGACCCGGACGCCATGAAGATTGTCTTGCAGCATTTCAGCGGCTACATAGCCCGCCTCTCCATGCGGAAGCTGTACGACGAGCGCGGGAACGTCTATTTTGGCGTAGACCACGACATTCGGGAACGGCTGCAAGCAAAACTGATGATGGCTGTCCTCACCTTTAAGGCAGAGGAATAAACCGCAGCGGCGGCGGGACGCTTTCTCTCTCCCCCTTTTCCGTTCCGCTGCTGACGCGGCAGCAAAGCCATTCTGAACCTTGACAAAGAAAGCGGCGCAAGATAACGGCGGCGCAGCATAGGGCAAATCGGATACGTTCCTTTTGCGCCGAGCCATACGGCGGGTGCGCCATGACACTATCCGGGAGGGATTACCCCGCCCGGACAGCCGAGCGACCAACACCGCGCCGGAAAGCAAGTGTAGCGGCTTGCGGGCGACGACAGCGCAGAATATACAATGATACTTCCTTACAGCCACAGTCCGAGCGTTAAGAGCGTCGCAGGCAATGGGTAGGGCGGCATGAGAACCATGCCGGGGTGAAATTCCCATGAGGTTATGCTAATAACCGTCCGATTAAAGCCTTTGTTTTATTGAATAGTGGACTTGCTGCTATTCATAGACTATATTATATGTTTGCGAAAGAAAGGGGGATTTTCTTTGACGCAAAACCAAACGCCCGTTACCACAACGGAGCATAAAATAGGAAAAGTTACTTACCTTGTATGTTCGTCCGCAAGTGAACGCGCAACGGACACACTGGATAAAAAGATAAAAAAACTCATTCGCAAAGACATGGAACTGAACCCCGCAAACGCCCGGAAATAGGGCGTTTCTTCACATTTTATACATGACACAGGCAGCGGTATGTGGTATAATATAGACAGTACAAATACCATGCTTGTCTGTCGTCGGAAAGGAGGACAAAATGTTACAGACAGACAAGATTACCGCTTTATATTGCAGATTGAGCCAGGAAGATATGCAAGCCGGGGAAAGCGAGAGCATACAGAACCAAAAACTGATTTTACAAAAGTATGCTGACGAACACCACTTTTTCAACACGCGCTTTTTCGTAGACGACGGATTTTCCGGCGTGAGCTTTGAGCGTGAGGGGCTTCAAGCCATGCTGCATGAGGTTGAAGCCGGGAACGTGGCGACCGTCATAACAAAAGACCTTTCCCGTCTGGGACGTAATTATCTGAAAACCGGGGAGCTGATAGAGATTGTCTTTCCCGAATATGAAGTGCGCTACATTGCCATTAACGACGGTGTAGACACAGCAAGGGAAGATAACGAGTTTACCCCTCTGCGGAACTGGTTCAACGAGTTTTACGCCCGCGACACCTCAAAGAAAATCCGGGCTGTCAAACAGGCAAAGGCGCAGAAAGGCGAGCGCGTCAACGGCGAAGCTCCTTACGGCTACCTTATCGACCCGGATAACCGCAATCATCTGATACCCGACCCGGAAACGGCGCACGTCGTAAAACAGATTTTTGCAATGTATGTACGGGGCGACCGTATGTGTGAAATCCAGAACTGGCTGCGGGACAATGAAATACTGACCGTCGGGGAACTGCGCTACCGCAGGACAGGGAGCAAACGCCACCCCCGCCCACAGCTCAACGCATGGTACAACTGGCCGGATAAGACGCTGTACGACATTCTGACAAGGAAAGAATATTTAGGGCATACCATAACCGGGAAAACCTACAAGGTATCTTATAAGTCGAAAAAGACGAAAAAGAACCCGGAGGAAAAAAGGTATTTCTTCCCCAACACTCACGAACCTTTGATTGATGAAGAAACCTTTGAACTTGCACAGAAGCGGATTGCCACCCGGCAACGCCCGACAAAGGTTGATGAAATTGACCTGTTTTCCGGGCTGCTCTTTTGCGGGGACTGCGGCTACAAAATGTATGCAGTACGCGGAGCCGGGACGCTTGAACGGAAACACGCCTACACTTGCGGCAACTACCGCAACCGGGCAAGAAATGATATGCTCTGCACTACGCATTATATCCGCAAAAGCGTATTGAAAGAACTTGTCCTTGCAGACTTGCAGCGAGTAACGTCTTATGTGAAAGAGCATGAACAGGAGTTTATCGAAACAGCCAACGAGTGCAGCGCAAAGGCAGTACAAAAGACGCTGACACAGCAGCGGAAAGAGCTTGACAAGGCGCAGAACCGTATTAACGAGCTGAACATCTTATTCCGCAAGCTCTACGAGGACAACGCTTTAGGGAAACTTTCAGATGAACAATTTGCTTTTCTGACTTCCGGCTATGATGAAGAAAAAAAGACGCTGACCCGGAGGATTGCGGAGCTGTCACAGGAAATCGACAACGCCACCGAGCGCAGCGCGGACGTAAAAAGGTTTGTCGCACTGGTACGCAGATACACAGCGATTGAAGAACTGACCTACGAAAACGTCCATGAATTTATTGACCGTATTCTTATTCACGAACTGGATAAGGAAACGAACACCCGCAAAATCGAAATCTTTTATAGCTTTGTCGGCAGAGTTGATACAGGTGACAAGCCTACCGAAAGTATCTCCTATTTCAGACAGATAGGAGCCGACGTAAAGAGTTATGCTATCTAACATACATCAAAAAGAGGTAAGATAACACCCTCTGCAAAAAAGGTATCGTTATCTTACCTCAACAAAATTCGTACCAGAGTAACCATCGTCCACATACGTTTTTGCTAAGTGCCATCCCTGCTTTTTCACATAATCCGTGAGGATGGATTTCTGTGTCGCAATGCTCGCACTCTCGTTATCCGTGCCATCGTCCTTTGACAAGCGGCAGTACATGCCGACTTCATAAATCTTGTTCTCCGTTCTTATTCCTGCCATACTGTAAAACCTCCGTATCTGTCCTATCTGTTTTCATGTCCCATTGCGTACATTCTAAGCGGATATCCCCTCATTGTCGAAGGTGTCACCCTCGGCAATCTTCTTCCGAATATCCTCGGAGATAATCGGGATAAATGCTTCTGTGACTGTCTGTGTGCCGACATATTCACGGCTGATTATCATCTGCACTGGTGCTTTCGGCACGACACGCTTTCTCTTTTTATCTGTTTTCTTATCCTCACCCATACTTAAATCTTCCTTTCCAGACAGGGCAGGAGAACGTCTGGAAACGCCCCGTCCTGTCAATCAGATACCATCAATCCCCGCTGTTTACTTCCTTCTGTAATGCTTTAAGGAGTGCCGCCGCTTCATCAGCGTTCAACGTGATACCCTTTCCGCACTTCTCACGGTTCGGTGAAAAACTGCGGATGTCATATTTCGGCTCTCTCCCGTTCCATGAGATAAGATTGATTTCCTTTGTGTATCCGCTGTCACTCGCAGACAATACGGCGATTTCCTTTACAATCTCATATTGGATTTCTTTCATTCCCTGCCCCTTTTCTGTCTTGGCTTTCTGGTTTTTATCCGTCCAGAGTTTCATATTTACTTTCCGAAAAGAGAAGATTAGCGGCTGTCCCTGCCCCGTTTCCTCTGCAACTCACGCTCCAAAAGTTTGATGATGGTTTCCTCCATCTGTTTCGGCGTTGTGTTCTTCGGAAAATACTTTTTCAGCTTGCTTGTGTTGATTTTCAATGTTTCTTTCTGGTTTCCCTTTTCCTCGGTCATAATCGCAAATATCGTATCCATGTCAAGCTGCCCGCTCTGGCTTAACTGTTTCATCCGCTGTGCCTGTGAGAGTGAGGGCGTTGCTTCTTCGCTCTCCATCGTGGCAAAGAGGTTTTCCTGCTCGTCTTTCTTCAAAAAGGACAGCTCCACCGCAGGAGTGAGGGCGATTTTCCCCTCGTCCACCATCTGCAAAATCGGCGGTATCAATTCCGTCAAGCGGATAAATCTTTGTACGGTCATCCTGCCCACGCCGAAGCCCTGTGCCACTTTGTCGTCCGTCCGCAACTTCGTCACAACTTGTGACGAGGTTAAATCCGTGCGGAAACCCTGCCGCTTCATGGCTTCGGATTTCATCTTGTAGGCAAACGCCCGCTCGCTCGGCAGGATATTTTCACGCTGTAAATTGCTGTCTACAAGGGTAATGATGGCTCGGTCACGGTCTAAGGGCAGGACAAACGCAGGCACGGTATTTATCCCTGCAAGCTCAGAAGCACGGACACGCCGCTGTCCTGCAATCACTTCATAGCCGTTCCCGTCCTCTTTCGGGCGTGTGATTATCGGCGTGACAATGCCAAATTCCTTGATGCTTTCCGCTAACTCTGACAACGTTTCATCCTCTGCCACATGAAACGGATTGTCGGGAAACGGGTACAAGTCTTTGGTCTTTAACACCTTAAAATCCTGTTTCTTCATTCACATATCTACCTTTCTTTCACTCTGCTTTTATGGTTTTTCTGCAATTCTTCCAACACTTCTGGCGGTATTTTTGACAGCAGCCGCCCCATCTGCTCGTTGGTTCTCTGCAACTCAAATATCTTCTGATTCGCTTTCTGCACCTTTAGTTCCTGCTCATACTTTTCATCACGCATACGCCCCGCATAGTCTGATTCCTGTCCGATTTGCTCCTTTAGGCTGTCGATATAGGCACTCTGCTTACTGATTTCCTTTGAGAATTTCTCCACGTCTGGGAGCCATGCCGCAATCAGTTCCAGTGCCTTGTCACGCTTCTTCCCTGCATTAAAGGCGTTGATGTCGGACAGGGCAGACACGATTTCCTCATACTGTTTATCAAGCCTGCCGCCCAACTTATAGAGCCATGTGGGGACGTGTTTCCGTTTCGTTTCCATTGAGGACTGACCCCGTTCAAGCTGATTCCACCGTGAGGACATCCGCTTATGGTAGGCAGTCTGCCACTCGGATAATGATTTCTGGTTGCCTAAAATAGACTTTGCTGACAGCTTGTTGTCTGGCGTAATCGGCACAAAACAGAGGTGCATATGCGGCGTTCTCTCGTCCATGTGGACAACAGCGGAGAGGATATTTTTCTCCCCGACACGTTCCGAAATGAAATCCAGAGCCATCGTAAAATACGCTTTCTGTTCCTCTGGCGGCAGGCTGTTCATAAATTCTGGTGAAGCCGTGATAAGCGTTTCCACCATCATCACGCTGTCTTTCCTCGTCCTGCACCCCGCTTCGGCTACCATGCGGTTAATCTCTTTCTTGTAGGTGTAACGTGGCGGTTTTACAAGGTGGTAGTTATTTTTCGAGCGTTCCATATCTATATCTGGATTGCTTTTATAGGCTTCTTTCTTCCGCTCATTGTGGCGTTCGCAAGCCGCAACGCCGCCCGCTTTGCGTTTCTGGAAACGCAGGATTGCATAGGGCATAATCCATCATCTTCCTTTCTTCGGCGAGTAACTGCCCTTTGGGTGACAGCGGTGACGGCGGTGACAGCAGTTTTGGGATACCCCCTTATTGCCGTCACCGTCACCCCGATATTCTTTTATCCGAAGCCGCAAGGCGCAGGATAGCAGGGCGACAGCCCTGCTTTAAGGGAGTCCAGAGGGAACGTCTGGCACACGACTTTGCAGGGCAAAGTGTAGTGTGTTACACCCTGCAAACGCAGTCGGAAAAATCGGAGAGATTTTTCTGACCGCAGGGGTGGTTTTACACGCCCGAAAAGGGCGGGTGAATCCCACGCCTGCATTTTGCGTTTGCGGGGTGTTCTCCCGCAGGGATGACATCGGCGGGGTATCCTAAAATCACTGTCACCGCCGTCACCGCTGTCACCCGCAGGGCAGAACCGCCAACTTTACATGGCTTTAAGCGTCAATGACAGTAACAGGGGGTATCCCAAAACTGCTGTCACCACCGTCACCGCTGTCACCCGCCCTCCTTGCAAGGGCAATCTGCCTGCCGTCTTTCCTGCGGCTGTACTGGTAGCAGATACGGTTCTCGCTTAAAAATGTGGTGCGGTATTCATTCAGCCATTTCGTAATCACTGTGGGTATGGTTTCCGTTTCCCCCATAGCGGCTAACAGTTCCGTTGCCGTGCCTGCCCATTCTTCCTTATCCCTCATAAAATCCACCAACCGAAAAAGGACGTCTGGTATCGTTTCTTTCGCAAGCTGCTCCTGTGTTTTTCTCTCCACAAGTTCCCAACTGCAATCACGGAAACGCAGCGTGTATTCCTGATAAGGCGTGTCCCTGCCCGTCACATACAGCTTGGCGGTGTCGGATGCCCGTTTCTCCTTTTCCAACACAAAGGTAGCGTCTGCACTCCCCGTTAAGCCTGTCGTCCCAGACACCTTGTTGAACACGTCGCTGTCATTCTGCTTTCGGATGTGGTGTACGACAATGACCGCCAGAGAGTGCCTGTCGGCAAAATCTTTGATTAGGGAGATGTCCCCATAGTCGCTTGCGTAGGCATTGTCTTTGGATGCGGTTCGGACTTTCTGCAAGGTATCAATCACAATGAGCCTGCTGTCTGGATGGTCTTTCAGATAATCTTCCAACTGCACGATAAGACCGTCTGACAGCTTGCAGCTTGCCACGGCAAAATGAAGCCGCCCGCTTGCTTCATCCGTCAAGCGGAATAATCTGTCCTGTATGCGGCAGAACGTGTCCTCAAGGCAGAGGTAAAGCACATCGCCCTCCATTGTCGGCATGTTCCATAAAGGGATTCCCTGCGACACGCATAGGCATAGCTTCAGCATGAGCCAGCTCTTGCCTATCTTCTGTGAGCCGCAGAACAGCGACAAGCCTGTCGGGATAAGACTGTCCACCACAAAGGACGGCTTCTCAAGCGGCTCATAAAGGAGCGTTTCGGCGTTGACTGTCTGTAACTTCTGCATGGCTTTCCTCCTTTCGGGCAGTTATCTTGTTGTTGCACATAAGCGTTGACCTCCTTAAAAATAGATTTACTCCCATGAAAAAAATGAGAGTATGTAATGCCGCCAATCCCGTACAAATAAAAAACGGATTTCTTTTTCGGGCGGTGTCGGTCACGGTTGGAGATACTTTTTCATTTCCGCCTTTACTTTCTCCTTTGCAATCGCAACAGATTTCTGTATTGCCGAAGCGGTGCAATGCTCCATCGCAGCGATTTGATAAAAATTAAATTCGTACTCGTAGTAGAGCAGGAAACGCCGCCTTTGTATCTCTGGCAGTCTGTCAACCGCTTTACAAAGCAGTTCCGCCCGTTCTGCTTCAATCATTTGTTCCTCAATGCTCTTAGGCAGCTTTAACGCCCGCCTGTTCAGCGTTTCGTCCCATACTTCCGAAAACTCCCTGTGCCGCTCGTCCCATTGGAGAAGATTCCTGTTCCTGCGTTCCATTTGCCGAAACTCCATAAAGAACTGTTCCGACACTTCCAACTCGTGGGATTTGCCCTGCCCGTCCTTAAAGCTGATAAAATACCTTGTGCTGCTTTCCGTAGATTCCTCCCGAAGCGTGTATGCCTTAACTCTGTATGTCATCCTGCTTACCTCCTGCAAAAAATGAGTGAGGGGATTTCCATCCCTCACCCAGTAGCCCGCAGGACGGCAGGCTGTTTTAGACGCTATAAAATTTTCGTAGCTTCTTCCGCAGATGGTCTAACCTTGCGTAAATAGCACCAGTCGTCAAATGCACGAGCGGGGCAATTTCTTTTGTGGAATACCCCTGCATTTTCAGCAGGACGATTTTCAAGGTACGTCCGTCCACCGTGACTAATACTTGATAAAGATTTTCGCTCTCAATCTCGTCCAGTAACTCCGCAACCGTACCCACCTCCGTCTGCCGCTCCCTGTCTGCCATGTCCTCAAGGTATTCCGCAACGTCATTCGTCCATCGGTAAAACCGCCTGTTGGAATTGAAGTCTGCCCTGTCCGCAATGCGTATCTGCTCAATGGTCGCTTCATCAACGCCGCACTCACGCAGCAGCTTTTCCTCCGCTTCTTTCCAGATACGCCATTTCCTGTCCTCCCGTCCGTGGTTATATGCCATGCTTCTTTTCCTCCAATCAGAATTGATTGAGAGGGCAGAGAAAAACCCCCTCATTTTCCCAAAGGAAAAAACAAGGGGGCTGAACGCCTTAAATTTTAATTTTCTATTATCTTTCTTAGTTTTCTTAGGATTCTGGCTTTGCGTTTGTTCACAACGCTCTGGGTTATGCCGAACCTCGCCCCGACTTCACGCTCAGAAAGTCCGTCAAAAAAGATTGCCTGTATCAATTCCTGTTCACTATCCGACAGCAAAGGCAGGGCGGCTTTCAGCCTGTCCACCATAACCGCATTGACAACGGTTTCCGCAATGTCCGCCGCTTCATCAGCGATAAAGTCTAAAGGCTTCCCCTCGCTGTCCGTAAATCCATCCAGAGAAAGCAGGCTGTTCTTCGTATCTAATTTTTTCAGATAACGCCACCGTTCCTTATCTCGGTAGAAGTCCGTGTATTGCTCCCTCACGACTTCAAGCAGACAGCCTTGAACGGGAATAAACAGCTTGTCCATGTAGGTCTGGTCGGATTCCCTGCGGCGGCAGAAATCCATGTAGGACAGTTCCACATATCTGCCGCTTTCTTTGATAAATACCTTTCTTGGTGCATATTTCACCATAAATACCTCCCATCTGAATTTTTGAAATGTAAAAAATCCAGATGGAGAGGCGGAGAACGACACCGCATATCAGAAACAGCCCTACGGCACTTTCCAACAAAAATCGACAAAAGAAAAACCGCAAAGGCTCTGTGACCTTTACGGTTATAGGAAATAGTAATTCTATTGTATGGAGATTGTACTTCTACTTTCAAGGCAGGAAGTACCGCTGCACTGGCAGAAATTTTTTTAACTGGTTTCCTGCCGTTCTCTGATATGCTATGTATTGATAAATTTTGCTTCGTATGAGCAGATAGATAACTGCCCGAAAAAAGGACATAAAAAAATCCCTCCAAATTTAAAAACAAATTCAGAGGGTAATTTAGGGTATAACAAAATAACCCACCCGAATATCGTTTTTTTTATTTGGTGAGTTTGTTCTTTCAAATACGAAACAAAAAGAGCCGATGATTCGTGAATTGTTCCACAATTTCATCGGCTCTGCGTCTTAAGCGTCTGGCTCTTTGATGACAGTTATCTTCAAGTTGTCAACTTTAATCAATCTTTCTTGTCTGCATTTTGGACAATAAAGGGGATAATTCTCCAAAACAGTGTCCTTCCTAATTTTATTACGGGTTTTGCTCCCACAAACAGGACACAATATCCATTCGCATTTCATCATAATTAGTCTCTAATCCTTTCAAATCTCATTTTATATGACTTTTGCAAGCTGTTAAGCTAACTTGTGGAACATATGCCGAACCTTATCTATACGGCTATTCGGGCGGCGGGGTTGGCAAATAAATTTACCAATAGCTGTCTGGTATCCTTTTAACTCTGTCAAACAGACTCCCTGCCCATTTGTGAAATAAGTTAAATCGTTCCTGTATTCTTGAATACATCTGGCAGGGATTTCTCCTTTCAGAATGACCTCGTCATTCTTTATCTGAGTACTTACAATATCTGCACAATACCTTGGAGCATCATGATACGCCCGTGAGAGATATTCCTGCGGTGCATAAATTTCAAAGTGGAGATATGGCTCTAATAGTTCTGTCCCTGCTTTTTTTAAAGCCTGCTCCAATACGATAGGGGAAAGCAGCCGAAAGTCTGCGGGGGTACTTACAGGACTATAATACAATCCATATTCAAAACAGATTTTACAGTCTGTCACTTTCCATCCATACAGCCCCTGCTCGCAGCCATAAAGAACCCCCTCCATAACCGCATTTTGGAACGATTGGTTTAAATATCCAAGTGAAACTCTGCTTTCATACTGCACTCCGCTTCCAATAGGGAGCGGCTCTATGGACAACCCGACAGAAGCCCAGAAAGGATTTGGCGGGACTTCTATGTGGATGGTATATTCTGCTTTTCTAAGCGGTCTCTCCATATATATAACAGTAGGCTCTTTTATTTCTGCCTCCACATGATATTTTTCCTCAAGGATGGCACAAATGACTTCCATCTGCACATTCCCCAAAAAAGAAAGTATAATCTCATGCGTTGTAGTATCCACATAATATTTTAAAAGAGGGTCGCCATCTGAAATTTCTGTAAGTGCCCCAAGCAATATTTCCCGCTGTTCAGATTTCTTTACTGCAATCGTTGTTTGGAGCATAGGGAGAGGATTTTCAATAAATTTTCTCTGCGGCAACAGCATTTCGTTCCCCAAAATACTGTTTAGCTGCAAAACATCATTTGGTAAAATTACAATATCACCAGAGCAGGCTGTATCGGATGAATATAATTCACCGTTTGTCGGAACACACATCTCTGTGATTTTTATTTTCTCTTTTTCAGATATTCTAATAACATCCCTCAAATGCAATGTTCCGCTATATATACGCACATAAACAAAACGCCGCCTTTTCTCTGAATATTCAATCTTAAAAACCTGCCCGCATAGTTCAGATTGACCTTCAGGCGTTGATGAATAAAATTTACTGGCAATCACTTCTATAAGCTGCCGAATCCCCAGATTGTTTTTAGCGCTTCCGTGATAAACGGGAAATAACGTTCCGTTTTGGAATCTCCTGTTTTCTTCCTGTTCCAGTTCTGACATTTTAAACGGTTTCCCTGACATATATTTCTCTAATAGTTCATCGTTTCCCATAATTACCGTATCCCACTGTTCCATATCGTCATTGTCTGTTACATTTATATGGGGATGCTGCCCAACCTTTTGCTTCACTATAATTTCCGAAGAAAGCTTTGCTTTCATTTCTCGATATACCATTGGCAAATCAATCCCCTCTTGGTCAATTTTATTGATGAAAAAAATTGTCGGAATCTTCATTGTCTGTAGTGCATGAAACAGTATACGGGTCTGTGCCTGTATGCCATCCTTTGCAGAAACTAATAATACTGCTCCGTCTAATACGGATAAAGAACGGTATACTTCCGCCAAAAAATCCATATGGCCTGGCGTATCTATAATGTTGACTTTTACATCCTCCCACTGAAAAGATGTCACTGCTGTCTGGATAGTGATTCCCCTTTGACGCTCCAAATTCATTGTATCTGTCCTTGTTGTGCCTTTATCTACGCTCCCTGGTTCTGCAATTGCACCACTGGTATACAATAAACTCTCCGTTAATGTTGTCTTTCCTGCGTCAACGTGAGCCAGAATGCCTAAGTTAATTATTTTCATGTGATTTTCCTCCTATCAACACCCAAAAAAGGGCATAAAAATACCCAGTGATAAATACTCCTATCACTGGGTAAATAACTCCAATAGCCCCAAAACACTTATATGTTTTCGGGCATATAAAATTACATGATAAAAGCATTCTTAAACTGGGTACAAAAAACCAAGCCCCATATTAAAAGTGAAACGGGACTGCTACTTTTTGTTCCCACTATCAAATTGACAGTTTATTTAAGAATACCTTGCCGCATATTTATTAACTCCTTGTATAATACTGAATCTAATTATATTCCTTAACCCTTTATTTGTCAAGCTGACAAACTAAAGCAGAAAAAGCGGCAGGATTTCCCCCTGCCACTAATCATCTGTTTATGCAAAAATAATTTCCTTTTCCACAATCTCCCTCGCACAAGCCCTTATGTTATTGAGGCATCCTGTCCATTCTAAGGCGTTTTCTGCCTTTAGCCGTTATGCCCTGTGCCTGTTTCATACCCTCTATGAGCCTTTCAAAGCGTTCCTGTGCCTGTCTGTTGATGTCGGCAAGGTAGGCGTTTAGCCTGCCGCTTGTAAGAAGATTGGCGTATGTAACTTTACAGTACTGTTTTAGATAATCTAAATGCCGTTGCCCCCAGATGCCTATTGCCTGTTCTTCTTCGGCGGGTACAGTTAAGCACGGTATCAAATAATCCCCTTGCCTTTCGTATTTGCCGCCCAGTTCCTCAAATAATGATTTTGCCATTGTCTGTTACCTCCACATTCTTTTTTATTTTGAATGTCCGCAAAATCCGTCCTACATCTGTAGGTCAGTCCGGTCAGTAATGCTACTGCCATGGTGGCGCTCAGTCCTGGGAGCATTCCCATGATCAGTCCGGCAAATGTGGAAAGGAGCAGGACCCCCATGTTCATCGGTGTCAGCACAGCCCCGAACGCCTGCGCCAGATATTGTAAAGCCATAATCTTTCCCCTCCTTTATGGTAGTGGCACTCTGAAGCATACCTGGAACAGGAAGATAACCAGTCCGGTAACCAGAACCGAGATGACCACGATTTTAACAATGGAGCCCGCCTCCAGGAAGTACATCAGAAGAAGCATGAACAAAAAAGTTGCAAGCCAGAAAGGAAGCATTCCCAGAAGCACGAACGTGTACAGTCCCATCAGTACCACTCCCACCAGCATACGCATGGTGCCCCGGTCTGCCTTTACCTCACCGGACCAGGCTTTAAGCTCTGCGGCCCTGGCCTGCAGACCGCCCTCTTTCAGGCTCCCTGTAAACAGGACAATGGATAAAACCAGCAGTATGGTTCCCAGCATCAGCGGGATCAGGGCCGGTGAAAGATACAGCAGCTTTCCTGACTTTGTATATATGTTATATCCTTCAAAAAGCACGTACAGCGACAAACTAAATATCACGGCCGATGAAATAAAATCCTTCATTTTGTTGTTATTTTCCAAGATATCACCTCTCCCCATCAATCCGGAAGCGGAGGGTCCGTGTTCCAACCGCTCCGCTTCTTCTTAAGGCCTAACGGCTTATACCGAATTCTTCCGGTGAAATAGCCGCAACGCCGCAGTCATACAGTGTCCAGGTCACGGTAGAGGCCAGCTTGTCAACATAAGCCGCTGCTTCCTGTCTGCCCATACCGTTTACAATAAATCCTTTGGTCTCGCAGAATTTAAGGAAATCCTCGCTCTTTAGCGCCTCGTCAAAGGCCTTGTCCAATGCTTCCAGCACATAGTCCGGCTCACCCTTTGGAACAGCAATACCAGTGGTCTCGCCCATGGGCAGCTTTGACTCAAGGCTTGGAACAAACTGTAAAATAGATGGAATCACAGTACCGTTTTCCAGGGTGATATCTTCCGCCGTAAAGTTGGCAAGCGCCCTCATGTCTCCTGAAATAAACATATCCTGCATCTCAACCAGCAGCTGGCTGGTGAAATCAACCTCGCCTGCAAGGGCTGCCGTGATTGCCTTTCCGCCGCCCTCATAAGGAACATGCTTATATGTAAGTCCTGTCTCCGCGCAAAGCACCTCGATGCCAAGATGTCCGCCGGAACCCATGCCGCCGGTTCCGTCCGTGATGGAATCCGGGTTGGCCTTCATTGCATCCAGAAGTTCCTGTGCTGTCTGGTAGGGTGAGTCCTTGCGTACAGCCAGCACATTCGGTGTAAATGTAGCCAGATAGAAGTCCCAGTCCTTCTGTGTTGTTTCAGTATATCCCAGAACCGGCATGGCCGTAAGGGCCAGCATGCCGTTTGCCAGGATGTTATACCCGTCCTTTTCAGCCTTCTGTACGGTCAAGGAACCAACAGAACCGCCGGAACCAGGCGTATTGGTAACCACGATGTTTGTCCCCATGCTCTTGCCCATGGCGTCAGCCAGCGCGCGCCCTGTCAGGTCCGTGGAACCGCCCGGATTCCACGGTACGACCATATTGATGTCACGTGACGGATATTTATCCGTCTTATTACCTGTCTGCTGGTAGATGACCCCTGCTGCCAATGCAACCACTACGATTCCCGCTACTGCCATAAGAGACTTTTTGTTTTTCATTTCTTTCCTCCTTAAATATTAAGAAACTTATTTTATACGGAACCTTCCCTTTGGGAACGGCCTGTATTCCTGTAAGCAAACGATTGCCTATGCGCTATATGATAACAGCCTGCCTGGCACTTGCCAGTATGCCCGCCTCCTTTCAGGCTTTTCTTAACAACTTTTTATCGGCAAACGTTTGCCTATTGCTCAGAAAGAATCGCCTGCCGATTACAACCGGCAAACGGAATCCCCTTCTTTTAATGTTGCTTCCTGCACCCTCTGATAAGGTGCGATGGGCTGGTCATTGTTAATGATGTCAAACAGCATCTCGGCCGCCATGATCCCCATCCCCGTACCATTAAGGTCCACACAGGTATAATGGTTATTACCGGTCTGTACCCAGTCCGGCGCGCCTATAATCAGCACTGACAGATCCTCTCCCACCCGGATTCCCTTCCTGGACAGGAAGTCCACGCCGCCCCGGGCCTGTATGTTGTAGGCGTAGAGCACTGCCGTGATTTCAGGATGCTCTGCCAGCGCCCTGGCGGTCAGTTCCTCGCCGCTTTCCTCTGTAAATTCACCGTTATATACAATCTGGTCCTCACCCGTGACCCCATAGGCCTCAAGAATGGTGCGGTATGCCTGTTCCCTTCGCTCCAGACCGCCGAAATCAGCCTTCCATCCAATGAATGCAATGCGGCGGTGGCCGTTCTTTAACAGATGCTCTGCAGCCATATAGGTACTCTCATAGTTCTGGGCCGAAACCAGGAAATAGTCCTCATTGATATTCAGCAGACGGTCAACCACAACCATGGGCACGCCAATCTTGCGTATCTGCCGTGTATTCTTCCCCCCGTCCCTGCTGGGGGTGATGATATATCCATCCACGCGCTGGGCCTGCATCCTCCTGATGATCTCCAGTTCACGCTGGGGATCGTCGAATGTATTGCAGATGGAAAGGATATATCCGTAGCGGTCAGCCACCCTCTCCACCCCCAGCACCAGTTCCGTAAACATCTGGTTGGCAAACTGCGGGACCAGGACAGCTATTATCTTGCGCTTCTTGCCCTTAAGGCTGCTGGCCGCGCTGCTCTTGACATAATTCAGCTCTTTGGCCGCTGCCTCAACCCTGCGCCTCATGTCCTCGCTTACATAGCGCTTTGTCGAACCATTCAGGATATAGGATACCGTTGCCGCTGTCGTTCCCGCCCTCTCCGCCACATCCTTGAGCGTGGCATATTGTCCTTCCATAAAGTACCCTCTTTCATTACCATCGGATATCGGCAAACGTTTGCTTGTGATAAAATTATCATACCATAGTTCATTGGGACCGTCAATACCTACATTTTATCCAATTATAAACAGCGGGATCTGTCCATATCGCACAAGGAAGGGCCTGGCTCACATTCCCTGTGAAGCAGGCCCTTCTTTGTGTCTGTATTTGAATCATGGTTCCACATGATTCCCTATAACCCATGCAAACCCATAATCATCCTTTATAAGCCTTATGATTGCCGGACAGCCGACAGCTGTGCCAGCTGCGCCTTCAATGCGGCAATCTCCGTTTCATAGGACTGAAGCATCCTGTCTTTTTCTTCCAGTATCCGGTCCTTTTCCTCCAATATCCGTTTCTGCTCATTCACAATGCGCTGTACCATGCTGCGGTCCATCATGGATTCTATGATGTCCCTCAGCTCATCCACGGTCTCCCCAGGCGTCTTGCCCTCCTCGTCAATGGTGATGTCTGCATACTTCTCATAATAGGGCACCCTTTCATTGTAAAGGTCACGCAGGGTAAATCCTGGTTTTAAGGCCACGCCGCGGTCCACCACGTTGCCGATGCGTTTTTCCATCTCCTCGTAACTCATCTTAAGATAAACCACTTCGCTGATTTCCTTCAGATGGTTCATGGCCGCCTCGCCGTATATCACGCTGCCTCCCGGCGCGATGACGGAAAGCTGCACATCCAGTCCCGCATTGACGCGCTCCTCCACCTTCAGGAACCCGTCCATGCCTTCCCCGGCAATGATTTCCTTCAGCAGCCTTCCTTCCTTTTCCTGTATCACAATATCCACATCCACAAAGGAAAATCCCAGCCTCTTGGCCAGCAGCACGCCCACGGTGCTCTTGCCGGATGAAGGCATTCCAATCATGGTAATATTCGGTTTCACTGTCGTATCCTCCTGGTCTGTCGTCTTCCTGAAATACTTTAATCCAAACTATCCCTTTTTAGGGCCGTTCCTTTTCGGATGCCTGGGTTTAGTGTTTTTTCCATCCGGTACGCCGGGGCGTCTCTTCTTAATGTTCTTCTTCACCGAATATCCGAAGCTGCCCAGCTTTTTCCCCAGTTCAAAATACTCGCCGTGGGAATAGCATACAAGGCCGGAGGCGTTCAGGTTGAACCTGCCCCTGTCATCCATGTACTGGTTGTCAATGGTCACGCCCACCACCTCTGCAATGAACATATCGTGGCTTCCCAGTTCCTTTACTTCCTTCACCTTGCACTCAATATTAACCGGGCTTTCCTCAATCCCCGGCGCTTTCACATAACGGGATTCCTGGACCGTAAGCCGCGTCTCAGCAAACTTATCCACATCACGGCCCGACTTGACGCCGCAGTAATCCGTTGCCCGCACCAGCCTTTTATTCACCAGGTTTATGACAAACTCCCCTGTATCCCTGATGATATCATGGGAATGTCTCTCTTTTCTCACGGAAATGGACACCTGCGCCGGATCGGAACAAATGGTGCCCGCCCATGCCACCGTGATGATATTGGGCGTCTCCCCGGGACGTGCGCAGCTGACCATGACCGCGGGCACGGGATACAGCATATTGCCCGGCTTCCAGTATTCTTTTGACATATTTTCCCCCTAATCCTGTTCCGCCAGCATCAGCTCCGGAATCAACTGTTTTTTACGTGATACCACCCCCGGCAGGCTCAGGACCGGCTCTTCCTGGTCCTTTGCTTCCTCCGGATCCAGATGGAACGCCTTGGCCGCCAGCTGGACCGCTCCCTGTCCCTGGCATATGAGGTCCGTGGACTCGGTCAGTATATTGGTCAGCATGAAGAAGGTCATGTCCAGGCCGCTTCCCTCATGGGCCTTTTCCATGAAGGCAGTCATCCTGCCCCTCAGGTGCTGCAGCTCCTCGCCGTTCAGGGATGTGATCTGCCCCACGCCGATCAGCACCTTGCCGGCTGTAAAGCGCTTGAAATCCTGATAGAAGATTTCCTCATCCGACTTGTCCTTCAGGTCGCTGCCTGCCCCGAACATCTCCATTGCGTATTTCTCAATGTCCAGTCCCGCCATCTTGGCCAGGGCCCTGGCCGCCGTCTCATCCACGGACGTGCAGGTGGGCGAGCGGAACAGCAGGGTATCGGACACAATGGCGCTGCACAGCAGTCCGGCAATGGTCTTATCAATCTTAACCCCGGCCTCCTGGTACATCTGATAAATAATCGTGGCCGTGCAGCCCAGGGGCTGGTTGCGGAAAAATACAGGCGACATGGTCTGGACCGTGCCCAGCCTGTGGTGGTCAATGATTTCCTGGATTTCCGCGCTCTCAATGCCTGCCACTGCCTGGTTCTTCTCATTGTGGTCCACCAGGATCACCTGTTTGCCCCTTGCGCCCAGCAGGTTCCGGCGTGAAATCATTCCCAGGTATCTTCCCTCCTTGTCAAGGATCGGGAAGTCCCTGTGCCTCTTGCTGGCCATGACCTCACGGATTTCATCCGTATAGTCATCGCTGTTAAATGTAATCAGGTGCTCCCTTGTCATGAAGTAGCTGATGGGCATGCTCTGGTTAATCAGACGGGCAGCCGTATACGTGTCATAGGTTGTGGCTATCACGGTGCAGCCCCTGTCCTGGGCAATCTTCTTGATGGTCATGGACACCCCTGCCCCTTCGCACACAATGATGCAGGCAGCCCCCATCTCGATGGCGCACAGCTGTGACTCATACCGGTTGCCCAGGATGACCAGGTCGTGGGGTTCAATGTAAAACTCCATCAGGTCCGGATTGGCCGCTGCAATCAGGACCTTTCCCTTGTCAAAGTAAACATCCGCATCCCCTACCAGCAGGTCTGCCTCCAGGGTCTCGATGATATTGGAATACTGTGTATTGGCCTTGGACAAAATGCTGCTGTCATAGATATTCATGTATGTCTTTGTAATATCGCCCACCGTTATCAGGCCTTCCAGGGTCCCATCCGGCCTTACGGATGGAATGGTCACAACATTATTCTCCTGCATGATCTTCCATGCCTTTTTCAGGGAAATATTGTCCGCCACACCTTTGGTCTTGCGGATCTCGATATCCTTAACCTGGGTCCTCACATCCTCCACCAGCTTCGGCTCCTCAAGCCCAAAGTAGTTAAGCACGAACTGTGTCTCCCCGTTTACATGCCCGGCCCTTGCCGGGACATACTCATCCCCTGTCAGGGCGCGCTTCAGATTGGCATAACAGATAGCCGAGCAGATGGAGTCCGTATCCGGATTCCTGTGCCCGATTACCATTGTCTTTCTTTTTAATTCCTGTTCCATTCTCTCTCCCTCAATTCTCTGCAGCCCCGGCTGCCCGTGGTATGGCCAAAGGCAGTCCATGGCAATCTATGGTGATTTGTAATCTTTCATAATCTGTTTACATTGGATTCACATTTCGTTCATATTTATTTTTTATACTAATTTCATAAGAACTTGATATGTTCAAACAGGTTTAATGGTAAAATTGCACATAGATTTTTCATAATTGCCCCGGTTGTTGTTTGACCGGGGTCTCCTCATGTCATGGGTTGCCATACGGCATGGCTTCCCCTCATGTTCACGATTCTTCCCGCCATTTCAGTATATCAAACCAGATTTCTTTTTTCAACCAGAATATGGGCCGGGCGCCTCCATGGCATGTCCAAAACACATCCATTCCACGCTTCACGGATATCCCCTATACAAAAGCAGAGGGAGTGCAGCATCTGCCGCACTCCCTCTGCCCATGGATTCCATTTTCCTGCAGCCGCCTGCTTAGAGCGTGTCTGAAAATCCATTCCCGCCAGCCGCACGCCCTAAAGCTTATACTCCGCATCACACTCAAACTCCGGAAGCGCCGCGCCGGCGGACACCTTGCCGCCCTTTGCGCCGCTGCTGTCCGTGTGGTACAAGATCCCGCCGTCCAGCCGGTACTTATAAGTCCCGTCCACCTTGTAGGCCTTCTCATTGGTCTGTATCTTGCCCGCGGTATTCACCAGATACACCTTGCCGTCCACCTTAAAGGCCTGGTAGCCCGTGCCTTCCCCTGCCGCCACAAGAAGCCCGTCATAGTAAAGGAATCCGTCCTTTTCCCCGCTGAGCCCGGCTCCCTTGCCTGAACCGGATGCATTGAAATAAAACGTATGCTTTTCCCCGGAACCGTCTGCAATCCCGTCAATCCTGCCGGTGCGCATCTTACCGTCAGAATCCCTGTCCCCAAAATATCCGGTCAGGACCGTGTCCGGGGCCGTTACCCTCACAAGCCCGTTCTGCCTGCATCCATACTGGTCAAAGAAATATGCCTCTCCATTAATCTTAGTAATGGCCCCGTTCATGGTCCTTGCCGTGGTCTTAAGATATGCCGGGACACCGTCTTTCTCAAAGTAATACCACTCTTTATCCCCTTCCTGGGGCCCTTTGTAGGAATCCAGCCGGTTCAGCACGCCCTTATCCACGGAATCCCCCGGATGCCGGGACAGTTCCATCCACTGCCCCTTTACCAGATATCCGTCATCCGGTCCGCCCAGGTACACGAAACGGCTGATTCCCACCGCGTCCCCGGACTGCGGGGATGTCTTGACTGCGTGCCAGCCCGTAAGCATGACGCCATTTTCATCAAAGTAATATTTCTTCCCATCAATGGATGCATCCTTAAAGTCCTTGGAATCCGCCCGTTTAGCCCTGCCGTTGGACTGGAAATAAAACCACCGGGCCTCCTCACCCGCGCTGGCATATTCCTTGGATACCGAACCTTCCTGGGGCAGCTTATCCTCATCAAACCCCAGGCACATCCATCCCCTGGCCATGGCGCCGTCCTCACCCAGGTAATAAATGTTGTTGCCCTCATAATACCAGCCCGTACGCATCCTTGCATCACTGTCAAAACAGTATCTGCCGTCCCCTATATTCTTCCAGCCGTCTTCCTCGGCCTTGCCGTCCTTGCCAAGGTAATACCAGCCTTCTTCCTTAAGGCCGTCCTTGCCGTCGGCATGGATCCAGTCATTCCTGACCATGGCGCCGCTGCCATCCACGTAATAGGTGTTGGCAATCCAGGTGCTCTTCTCTATCTGCCCTTCGCTTCCCAGATAATAGGACTTTCCGTCCCTGGTCTTCCAGTCATTGACAACATAATTGCCCTTGCTGTCCTTATATCTCCAGCTTCCGTCTTCTTTTACCCAGCCGCCCGCGGACTTCTTCACGCCTGCTGCAACCGTTCCGTCCCCAGGCCCCTTTTCCTTTGGCACATCTTTCTTAACCCCTTCGGTAATGGTGTCATATGCCGGGCCCTTATCTGTGTCTTCCTCTCCCATGGCTGTCCCGGCTGCCGCTGCCGCCATCCACAGCCCTGCCGTCACTGCCCATATCACTCTTTTTGCGGTCATACAATCCACCTCCTTATAGATTTCATTTTACCAGAAACCGGAACAAAATAACAGGAATACAAAGGGGAAAATTACATAAGAATTCATTAATTTTCATGGGCGCCCCGGCTCTGCCCCATGCGTTTCACAGGTAAGCCATCTTTGGTAGGTCAGGTCAATGAGGAACGCCCCCAAGGGCGCCGTAATCAGGATTGAAAGCACTGCCACTGTCAGCACGATATTCCCGCAGGCCAGCCCCATGGACAGGGGAACGCCTCCAATGGCGGCCTGGACCGTTGCCTTGGGCATATACGCTACCATGCAGAACAGCCGTTCCTTAAGACTGAGGCGGGTCCTTACGAGACAGCACATGACACCCGCCATCCGGAATACCAGGACGCCCAGTATAAGCAGGATGACGGCCGCGCCGGCCGACACCGCATAACTTACGTCCACGGTTGCGCCCACCAGGACGAACAGAAGGATTTCCGCGCCCACCCACAGCTTGTTAAACTTCACGGAAAGCCGCATGGCCACAGGCCCCCGCCGCTTTTGAAGGCTGATACCCATGCACATGACGGAGATCAGGGATGAAAATGTAAATGCTCCTTTCAGGGAATCCTCAAGGGTCACCAGGATAAATGAGATGCATAACAGGATGATGACCTTCACCGTGTCCCGGATATGGACCTGTTTAAAATACAGGGCCAGAAGCACGCCGGCCCCGCACCCAATCAGGATACCGGCCAGGATGGAACCTGGTATCTGCACAAAACTGACCGGCGAGACCCTTCCCCCCTGCGCCAGCCCTGTAAATGCTGAAAACAGTACAATCACAAACACATCATCCACCGATGCCCCTGCCAAAATCAGCTGGGGGATGCTGTTGTCCGTGCCATACCCCTCCTCCATGAGTCTTATCATCTTCGGCACAATAACGGCAGGCGAAACAGCCGCAACCACGGAGCCCATGATTGCAGCCTCCAGGACCGTGATCCCAAGGAGCCTTGGCGCCAGGACCAGCATGCCCAGGATTTCAAAACAGGCCGGCACAAAACACATAAGGACAGCCGGCCGCCCTACCCGTTTCAGGTCGTCCACATCCAGCGACAGCCCTGCCCGCATCAGTATGATAATCAGGGCAATCTTACGAAGCTCCGCTGAAATCCCCAATATGGAGCCGTCAATCAGATCAAGGGCATAGGGTCCCAGCAGGATCCCGGTCAGGATCATTCCTGCAAGGCTTGGAAGGCGCAGTTTCCTTAAGACCCAGCCGGCCGCCATGCCCACCATTAACATGTACGCAATACTTAAAAGCATTTCCTTTTCCTCCTTAAGACGCAAAAAAGCCGATGGTTCCTGCGTGAAATCACACAGAAGTCATCAGCTTATATAAGCGGTTTTAGTGCAGCACTAAGGGAGAACCTCATTCCCTGTAAACAATCTTTGCTTGAGCAATCTTTACTATATCTCAATATGGACCGGTTGTCAATCCATTCAGGCACCGGGGCACAAAAAAGTGCAGAAAAAGCCGGGACAGAAGCTGGCAAAAATGGGGATTAAGTGCTAGAATGGGATAAAATCCGATTCCATACCCAAGAAAGGAGCAAAAGAATGCATACATCCACCATCAACATACGCACCGCCTCTCCCAGCGATGCGCCTGCCCTACTCTCCATCTACGCCCCCTATGTTGAGAATACAGCCATAACATTTGAGTATACGGTCCCCACCCCAGAGGATTTCAGGGAACGCATTGCCCGCACATTGGACCGGTATCCCTACCTTGTGGCCCAATTAAACGGGACCGTCATGGGGTATGCCTATGCCTCCGCCTTTCATCCACGCGCTGCATATGACTGGTCGGCAGAGGTGTCCATCTACGTATCAGAGGACGCAAGGGGAAGCGGCATCGGTACCCGGCTGTATGCCGCCCTGGAAGATATCCTGAAGCAGCAGAATATCGTCAATGTCAATGCCTGCATTGCCTTCCCCAACCCCGGCAGCATTTCTTTCCACGAAAAGCTGGGCTACCAGACAGTGGGGCATTTTACAAAATGCGGATATAAGCTTGGAAGGTGGTGGGATATGATCTGGATGGAAAAAATGCTGGGAGACCATCCGGATATCCCCGGCAGATTGATTCCTTATCCGGATTTGGACCTCTGACCCTTACCCGATTGGCAGGGCATGTGGGGCAGGAATCACGGACCGGTCCTGGCCTGGCTGGCGCCGCAGACCGGCCTATTCCTGGCCGCCATCACAGACCGGCCCAGTCCCGGCCGGAATTGCAGACCGGCCTATTCCTGACCGACATCACAGACTTGCCCATTCCCGGCCGGCATCCTAACAGCCCAGTCTGCCATATATCTTAGCCATACGCCTGCATTTTCCAATCAATGTCTCATCCAAATCCCCGGAGCACATCCTCCATCTCCAGTTCTTCCCCAGTGTTGACGGCTCATTCATCCGGGACTCCGTGCCCATGCCCAGGTAATCCTGTACCGGAATCACAGCCAGCCGGGCCGTACTTGCAAGCGCCAGCCGGATGAACTCCCAGTGCATCTCCTCCTTGGGCGTATAACGGCTGCCTATGTACTCCCTTGCAAATGCCTTATCCCTTTCATTCATGGATGCAAACCACCCGGCCAGGGTATCATTGTCATGGGTTCCGGTATAAACCACACAGTTCCTGCCGTATTTATGGGGAAGGTAAGCACTGTCCTCTGTATCGTCAAAGGCAAACTCCAGCACTTTCATGCCAGGAAAACCGGTGTCACTGACCAGCTTAAGGACAGTAGGGGTAAGGAATCCCAAATCCTCTGCAATGATAGGCAGGTCCTTACTGCCAAACCGTTCCTGCATTGCCTCAAATATCCCGATTCCCGGCCCCTGTTCCCAGTGTCCGTATTCCGCAGTCTTATCCCCATAGGGAATGGCATAATATTCATCAAATCCACGGAAATGATCCACCCGCACCACGTCGTAAAGATGAAAACAGTATGTCATGCGGTCCATCCACCATCGGTATCCGGTATCCTTGTGGTACTTCCAATCATAAAGGGGGTTCCCCCAAAGCTGTCCCGTGGCCGAGAAACCGTCCGGCGGGCATCCGGCCACTGCCACCGGCATGTTATCCGCATCAAACTGGAACAGTTCCGGATGCGACCAGCTGTCCGCGCCGTCAAACGCAACATAAATCGGGATATCCCCTATAATCCGGATTCCCAAGTCATTGGCATACCGCTTCAGGCTGCTCCACTGCTCCTCAAACTTAATCTGCAGGAATTCGTAAAAGCCAATCTCATCTGACAGCCTTTCACGATAGGCCGCCACTGCCTCCGGTTTCCTGAGACGTATATCCTCGTCCCACAGATTCCAGCTCTTGGAATCAAAAAAGTCCTTAACCGCCATGTAGAAACAGTATTCCCTGGTTTCATCCCCCAGGGTCCTGGCTGCAAGTCCATGGACCGCGTCCCCGTCCCCGGCTGCATCCGCAGCACTGTATTCCGGGTCCACTACCACCCTGGCCGCATCCGCAGCACCATCTTCCGGGCCCATTGCCGCCCCGGCTGCATCCGCAGCACTGCCCTGGGTTTCCTCTGGCACCCAGTCCCTGCCTGTCAGCCTACATTTCCATCTTCCATACGCCTTTCGAAGAAGCGGGAACCGGCCGTCATACAATTTTCCATAATCAATATCCCTGTCATCATTCCCAAAATCCACTGCCTGGCATTCCTCTTCTGTCAGCAGCCCCTCCTCTGTCAGCTTTTCCAAATCAATAAAATATGGATTCCCTGCAAAGGCTGAAAAGGACTGGTAAGGCGAATCCCCGAAACCAGTGGGGCCCAAAGGCAGGATCTGCCAGTACTGCTGTCCCGCCGCCTTTAATTTATCAATAAAATCATACGCTTCTTTTGAAAATGCCCCGATGCCGTACCTCGAAGGCAGGCTGGCAATCGGAAGCAGCATACCGCATTCCCGCATCCTGTTTATCTCCTTTATTCCAATCCTTGCTGAATCTGATTCCACTCCCTGGAAAATGTCGCTTAATTGTATCACAGTTTTATTCCGGATACAAGCCTGCAGCAGGCCGTTATACGCAGCGGCAGCAGCCAGCCATGTACAGCGGCAACCTGACTACATACAGCGGCCGCCTGGCCACATACACCGGCAGCCTGGCCACATACACCGGCAGCCTGGCCACATACACCGGCAGCCTGGCCACATACACCGGCTTCAGTCCATTTCCCAATCTTTCCTATACGCGCCCGGCGTCCCATGATACTTTTTCCGGAACAGCCGGTTAAAATAGGAAATATTATCAAAACCGCACTGCTGTGCAACGTCCGTCACCGGCAGCAATGTGGTCCGCAGTAATCCGGCTGCCTTTTCCAGCCTGAAATCATTGAGATACTGTGTAAACGGCATCCCCATGTACCGTTTAAAGAACTTCATGAAATGGGAATTGCTGTAAAAGCACAGGGCGGCCCCATCCTCCACCGTAATACGTTCCCCATAGTGTTCCTCGATATATCCAAGCAGCAGCTTCATTTTTTCCCTGGACTTGCTGGGACGCTCCCCATGGATTGGAAGGCTTTTTGCGGCCAGAAGGCACAGAAGCGAAAACAGTTCCCCCTTAACCCCCAGCTGGTAGCCATAGGGCTTATCCCTGCACAATGTATCCAGACGCCGGATGCATTCCGACAAAGACGCATAATCCTCCATACCCGCCTTCATATGGACCGGGCTTTTAATCCGGCCTTCGGCCAGGGGCAGGAGGAACTCTGCCGTGCACACATCCTGGTCAGCCGCCATGAGCATGGATGGGCGGAATATGATATTCTCATATTCCATTGCCTCCCCGCCCGTCTGGCTGATTCCATGCAGCTGTCCCGGAAATACAGCAACCGCATCCCCGGTCCCCACCTCGTAGGGAACCATGTCCACCGTGACCAGACCACGCCCCTTTTTTACGGAAATGATTTCCATTTCCTCATGCCAATGGACCGGCACCAGCTTAAAATCAAGGGGAATGGAGCAAGGATAAATATTAAAAGGGAAATCACGTCCCGCATGTTCCTTAATCTCATGGTAATCATAATAATGCCAATTTACGCGCCCATCCAACCGGTTTCATCCTCCCTGTCCATTTAATTTGATAGTATTGTACTATATATGGGCATAATTATGCAAGATTTTCTTTCCGCATCACACTATAATACAGACAAACGTATTAGAGCGTGTTTGAAAATTGCTTTCCGTCAGCTGTGCGTCCCACTTTGTGGGAGATTTGGTCACGATGAGGGAGGCGTAGCGGGCTACGTTGACCGAATTGGGACCAAATATGCCCGCGAAGGGGGGCGGGCTTTGCCCTAAGGGGTACCTATGGTGGATTCCTTAGGGCAGATGGCGGGAATGAATTTTCAAACACGCTCTCGAGGTGTATCTGAACACTGCTTTTTTCCAGGTGCCCTCTGTCATCCATATCCATAATATAGTTACGTAACCCCATGTCAGGGCGCGTCCGAACATTCATTCCCGCCATCTGCGCGCCCGGCATTCATTGAAAGGAAGTAATCCCATGAATCAAAAACAACTGGAAGAAATGCTCACCGCTGCATGTAAAAAGGACCTGTCTGCCTGCTCTGACCAGGAGATTTACACAGGCCTCCTGGGCCTGGTAAAAGAACTGGCCGGTACGCACAGATCTGGTACAGGGAAGAAAAAGCTCTATTACATTTCCGCTGAATTCCTTATTGGAAAACTGCTGTCCAACAATATGATTAACCTTGGGATTTATGACAGCGTAAAAAACATCCTGGACACCCACGGCATATCCTTAAGCCGGATTGAGGAGATGGAACCGGAACCCTCCCTTGGCAACGGAGGACTGGGCCGCCTGGCCGCCTGCTTCCTGGATTCCATTGCAACCCTTGGATTGAACGGGGATGGGATTGGCCTTAATTATCATTTCGGCCTTTTTAAACAGCTGTTTAAAGATAACCTTCAGGACGAGGAACCGAATCCCTGGATTAAGGACGCCTCATGGCTGACCAAAACAGACGTGACCTACAAGATTCCCTACAAGGGCTTTACCCTTACCTCCAGGATGTACGACATCCAGGTAACCGGCTATGGAAACCGCACCAATACCCTTCATCTGTTTGACGTGGAGACCGTGGACGAATCCCTGGTAACAGAAGGCATTTCCTTTGACAAAAAGGATATCCGCAAAAACCTTACCCTGTTCCTGTACCCGGACGACAGTGACAAGGCAGGCCAGGTCCTGCGCATCTGCCAGCAGTATTTCATGGTCAGCAATGCCGCGCGCCTGATTCTGTCAGAAGCACTTGGCAAAGGCTCCAGCCTTTACGACCTGCCCGATTATGCGGTCATCCAGATCAATGACACACACCCGACCATGGTCATACCGGAACTGATACGGCTGCTCACCACGGAACACGGCATGGAAATGGACGATGCCATCCAGGTGGTAAGCAGGACCTGCGCCTACACCAACCACACCATACTGGCGGAAGCCCTGGAAACATGGCCCATGGAATATTTTAAGGAAACCGTGCCCCAGCTGATTCCAATCATGGAGGTGCTGGATGACAAGGTGCGCCGCAGGTTTGACGACCAGTCCGTGGCCATCATCGACAAAGGCGACCGGGTCCATATGGCCCATATGGATATCCACTATGGCTTCAGCGTCAACGGCGTTGCCGCCCTCCATACGGATATCCTGAAGGAAAATGAACTGAACAACTTTTATCAGATTTATCCTGAGAAATTCAATAACAAGACAAATGGCATCACCTTCCGCCGGTGGCTCCTTCACTGCAATCCCCAGCTGACCGCGCTCATTGAAGAATTAATCGGCAGCGGGTTTAAAAAGGATGCCATGGAGTTAAAGAAGCTGGGCGCCCCGGAATTCATAAATAACATGAAGACGCTGCACCGCCTCTTAGCCATCAAGGACAGGAAAAAAGAAGACCTGGCCCTGTATCTTAAGGAGACCCAGGGAGTGGAGATAAATCCTCAGTCCATATTTGACATCCAGATCAAACGCCTTCACGAATACAAGCGCCAGCAGATGAACGCCCTGTATCTGGTCCACAAATACCTGGAGATTAAAAAGGGCAAAAAGCCGACCACCCCCATTACCGCCTTATTCGGGGCCAAGGCAGCGCCTGCTTATGTGATTGCAAAGGATATCATCCACATGATCCTCTGCCTGGAACAGATCATTGACAATGACCCGGATGTAAAACCATGGCTGCAGGTAATCATGGTCAATAACTACAACGTGACCCTGGCTGAGAAGCTGATACCTGCCTGCGATATATCCGAACAGATTTCCCTTGCCTCCAAGGAAGCCAGCGGCACAGGCAACATGAAGTTCATGCTCAACGGCGCCGTTACCCTGGGAACGGACGACGGGGCCAATGTGGAAATCCACGAACTTGTGGGAGATGACAATATCTATATCTTTGGTGATTCCAGCGAAACAGTAATCCAGCGTTACAAGGACGGAAGCTACTGCTCCAGGGCCTACTATGACGGGAATCCATCCATCCGGGAAGCCGTGGACTTCATCACCGGTCCCCAGATGATGGCCGTGGGTTCAAAGGAACACCTGGAGCGTCTGTCAAATGAACTGCTGACCAAGGACTGGTTCATGACCTTCCCTGACTTTGACGCCTACTGCCAGGCCAAGGAACAGGCATACAATGACTATGAGGACCGCACGGACTGGGCCAGGAAAATGCTCATCAACATCAGCCAAGCCGGTTTCTTCTCTTCCGACCGCACCATTGAAGAGTATAACCGCGATATATGGAAGCTGGATTAAGCCTGATTTGTAATATATTTGAAGAAAATTTCATAAAATCTTCAAGATCATGTGATATCTTATGTGCTATACTATTACAATGCAGCGTAAGCGCGGTTTAGATATATACATGAAAAGGAGTAACTCAGATATGAACAAATTCACGGCGGCTGCCCTCCCGCTTGCCATGACAGCAGCACTTGCGGCAGCCCCAATCCATACGGCACCTGCGGCGTACCCGGGACAGGGCGTATTCACACAATACGATGCTGACTCAGGACAGGATTCATTCGCACCATATGCAATAGGACCAGGCCTCAACAACCTCTCCACCCAGGATGACTATGCTGCTTACCAATGGGCCTTTAAGAACGACGGACAGGTACAGAAGATTGAGCGGAAGCTGGATATAAAGACAGTGGAACCCATTATCCGGACAGATGAGAACGGAGTGGACACCATATCCCTTCCGCCTCTTGGACCCAGCAACTTTAAGGCCAGCACCATTGACGCGGTAAAGGGGATTGATATCAACCTACAGCCTGCCTGGGAACTTTATAATCAGATTGAGAACAAACGTCCGGTCATTGTGGCAATCATTGACACGGGTATTGATGTGGATCACCCGGACCTTAAGGACGCCATGTGGGTCAATGAGGATGAGATTCCCGGCGACGGTATTGACAATGACGGCAATGGCTTCATTGACGATGTGAACGGCTGGAACTTCATTGACAATAACAACCAGCTCTACACAGGGAAGGAAGACAACCACGGCACCCACGCCGCAGGCACCATCGCAGCTTCCAGGAACAACGGCGGTTCGGTGGGAATCACGGATAACCAGTATGTCAAAATCATGTCCATCAAAGCCCTTGGGGGTGAGGAAGGAAAAGGAAGCCCGGAAAGTGTGATTGCCGCTATCCGCTATGCAGAAGCCAACGGGGCCCAGATATGTAACCTAAGCTTTGGTTCCGAAAACTGCACCGAGGAGTTCCGCGCAGCCATCCAGGGTTCCAAGATGCTGTTTGTGGTTGCGGCAGGCAATGGGAACGAAGATGAAATCGGTTATAATATTGATCAGAATCCGGTCTACCCTGCCAGCCTGCCATACGATAATATCATCACCGTGGCCAACCTGATATTCAACGGCAAACTGGACAGAAGCTCCAATTTCGGCCCGGCCAGCGTGGATATTGCCGCGCCGGGTACATTCATCCTGAGCACCATCCCGGATAAATCCTATGCCTTCATGTCCGGCACTTCCATGGCAGCGCCCATGGTGGCCGGCGCTGCAGCCATGCTCTACTCTGCCCGGCCGGAACTGAGCCTGCAGGATGTGAGGAATATCCTCATTACCTCGGCCCATAAGCTGGATACCCTGAACGGAAGGGTATATAGCGGGGGGATGCTGGATGTTTATTCTGCCCTTCAGTGGGCACGGCAGTAAGATAAAATACATCAAAACAGGACGGGCCATCTGCTAAAACCCGTCCTGCTTTTTTAACCCTGAAAGCTAACCCTGAGAGCGTTTCCTCATCTCCAGAATCCCTTTCTTCAATAACCCCAGTTCACTGTCACAGCTGAACATGGTCATACCTTTACAGCGGCACTGTTTAATCAGTTCGGTCTTGGATGTAATGATTCCGCTGGGCAGTCCTGCTTTTTTTGATTCCTCAATCACAGTGCTGATGCAGCGTTCCATTGCTGGTGTAGAAAAGTCTCCCATTGTACCCAGGTCACACGCCAGGTCATTGGGCCCGATAAAAATACCATCCAGACCGGGGACTGAAACGATATCGCCTATATTATCAACTCCCTTTTTCGTTTCAATCTGGGCAAACAGCATAATCCGTCCATTGGCTGCCGATGTATACTCCTGCAGGCTCCCCGGATTGTAATTACTGTGGGGACGCATGGTAGATATGCCACGTTTCCCTTCAGGTGCATATTTCCCATACCTCACCAGCATCCGGGCCTGCTCTTTTGTCTCCAGCATGGGAACCAGAAGTCCGTCCACGCCTGCGTCCAGATACTTCTGGATACAATCCCTTGCCACGGACGGGATCCGGACAATTACAGGAAAATGGATTCCATTTCCCACCGCTGCTAAGGCCGCTACCTGTGAATAGTCAAAATATCCGTGCTCACAGTCCACAATCACATAATCAAGCCCTGATGCCTGCATCAGACGCAGTAGGTTCGGAGCCGCGATTTCCGACAGGAATACACCGGTTACTTCCTGCCCCCCTCTGATTTCCTGTTTCATCCCAATCCATCCTTTCCGCACACTTAAGCACTAATTTCTGCATTCCCCTGAATACCTCATCATCCGCAGCACAGACAATCTCCTGAATTTCCAGTTCCTGCTGTATCGCCTCCTGTAATTTCCTGTTTTTCAGGATTGCTCCCCCTGTAAAATATATGGTTTTCTTCCGGGCTTCCTGTCCGCTCAGATAATCCGCGAATTCCCTATATTTTCTTCCAAAGTCTAAAGCAGTTGCCCACATTACATTCTTAAGTTTCAGGTTATCATGGTTTATATGCCGTATACTCCCATCTGCCAGCCGATCCGGCAGTTCATAGAACCCGCAGTCCACCTCCAGCCCCTGTGTGTCATGCCAGGGTTCCATGTGATGCAGTCTGTTCCATATCTCTTCCCGGTTCAAGGATGAACCGAATATCTGCCTTCCTATATCCCGGATATAATCAATCTGTACATCAAAATTCCGCCCTCCCGGCATGCAGGATATGACATTACAATAATTGTTCTCATAGAAAGGCCTTATTTCATAATTTCCCGGTACATACCGGTCCGTTATGTAAATCAGCTGCCCACTGGTTCCTATATTAATAATAAGGTCCCCTGTCACGGCATCTGTCCCATATACGCTGGTCTGTACATCCCCCACATCAGGAAACACGCCTAACCGTACATCCCCCTCCTGATAATACCCGCAGCATTCCATCTGGCTGGTTATGGCAGGCAGCTTTATGAACCCCAGCCCGGCCTGTTCCAGCATATCGGTACGCCATGTATTATCCAGGATATTGGCAAACCCCATGGGAGCGGCATTTGTAATATGGCAGATTCCATTTCCTGTCAGCTTTTCAATGATGTAAGAGCCAAGCGTATGCACGTGTGTCTCACATTTCCTTGACAACCCCTGTTCCTCAAACAAAGTATACAAGTTACACAGCGCCAATGCCGGTTTTATATAAACACCGTTGGGTTCCATCATTTCTCTGGAAAACCGCGCCTTCAGCTCTTCTATGTAGCTGTATCCACTGCTTTCCCTGCGCTTCAGGCACCTGGTATCCTGCCATGAAATATAAGTATCCCCTTCAAGTTCCGGATGGCAGACAACACATCCATGCTGCTGGGTAGAAAACAGGATTCCAGTTGTATCCGGATGTTTCCTGCAGCAGTCATGAATAATTCCCTTTACTATCCCCACCACTTCCATGGCGTCATTCTCATAATAACTGCTGTCATGATTTGCCTTTCTGGGAGGTGTGGGATATTTTGTCTTCTCTATCTGCTTCTTCAGGCCTACATCAAACAGACCGGCTTTTATGAATGTACTCCCTATATCTACCATTATAAATTTCATGGACTATCCCCTCTATCTCATCAGCATATTCGGGATTCCGGTTACAAGCCACGGAAACGCCCATAATATAATAACCTCAACCATCAGGACAAACAGAAACGGCCAGAGTTTTTTACACACCTGTTCCATGGATAGATGCTCTATGCTGCAGGTCGTCATCAGCACCACCCCTACCGGCGGTGTGATATTGCCTATCATCGCAATTACGATAATACAGATGCCTGCATGTACCGGATCAAATCCCGCTGCATTCAGCAAGGGCAGTATCATAGGAACGAATACCATGATATTCACATTTGGGTCACTCAAACAACCAAGTATGAGAAACAGCACAGTAACACAAAGAGCCACTAAAAACTTGCTGTCTCCTGCAAATGATGTGAGAAGCGCATATAATTTGACCTGCAGGTTTTCTGCTGTCATGACAAAGCTGAAACATTTGGCCGCCGGAATCACAAGAAGCACAGAGCCGCTGGTAATAAATACGCTCTTCAGGCTCTCAATAAAATCTTTGATCTTCATAGTACGGTATACCAAGACCCCCAGCACCAAGGCATATAATACTGCCAGCGCTGCCGCTTCCGTGGTAGTGACCACTCCCAGATAAATACCTCCTAAGAGGATGGCCGGGGTCAGAAGGGGAAGTATGCAGGAGAACAGCGAATACAGCAAATGTACCAGATAATACCGCCATCCCTGCCATTTCAGCCTTGGCCCATTGTGCCGCAGGGAGTAAAGGTATACATATGCCATCAGGATAAGGCCCATAATCAGTCCTGGCAGTATGCCTCCGAACAAAAGACGGCCTACCGACACATTGGCCACCATGGCGTAAACAACTGCCGGTATACTTGGGGGTATGATCGGGCCTATGGTAGATGAGGCAACCGTGGTGGATGCGCTGAATTCCCTGTCAAACCCCTCATCCACCATTGCCTGATAGGCCAGATGTCCGATTCCTCCGGCATCTGCCACGGCTGAACCTGACATTCCGGCAAATATGATACTTGTTGTAATGTTAACGTGCCCCATACCTCCCGGTATATATCCCACCATGTCCCTGCAGAATTTAAAAATACGGTCCGCCACGGATGTACGGTTCATTACTTCAGCAGTAAGGATAAACAGCGGAATCGCTACCAGGGCAAAGTTATTAAGCCCTGTAAACATCTTGGTCCCCATGATGGCAAGCCCCATCCCGCTGTTTAATGCGTACATAAAGGAGGATATGATCATGGCTGCTGCAATCGGCATCCCTAATACAAAAAATGCGATGAAACTAACTAAAAACAACGCGATGCTAGACATTTACCTTTCCTCCTCCCTTATGTGCCCTCATGAAGCATTGGGTATCCATTATCATATTACACAAAATATGATAGCTCATAAGCCCAAAACTAACCGGCAGGATTGCATACACATATTTTAAAGGAAGCCTCATCACACTGGATATGGCCAGCTGCCCCAGGAGTTCCATGAGGGCCGGAATGTACATCACAAAAAATACCAGCATAATAATGTTCATCAACTGCCTTATGACATATTGGACAGATTTCGGAAACAGGCTTACAAAGGCAGCCACATTCAGATGCTTGTCATCGCCCATGGCATAAGCCGATGCCAGGAATCCCATCCATACAAACAGGAATTGATTCAGTTCATCAGACCAGTTAAATCCGCTGTGCAGACAATACCGCAGCATGGCATTGGAAATCATGACTGTAAATAGCACGCCAAGACAGATACATCCACAGGCCTTTTCTATCTGTTTCAGTTTTGTGTTAATCCAAAAAATCCCCTGTAATGCCTTTTCCATGGAACCTCTCCCCTTCTGCTGTTATTTCATCGCCTGAATCTGATTGTACCACTCTTTCCATGCAGGATAATTTTCTACCACCTTCTGTGCATTTTCCTTAAACGGCGTGGTGTCAATATCTTCAATTAATGTCATACCGTTGGACACACACTCGTCAATCAGGGCAGACTCATTTTCAACGGTCATTTTATCCACGTTATTACCCATATTGGTAAATACTTCTGAGAAAATAGCCTTATCATCCTCAGGCAGTCCATCCCACAAACCTTGATTAATGATGGTCGATGAACAGGCAAGCATATGCTGTGTCATAATCAGATAATCCTGGACTTCATAGAACTTCATGGTTACAATCTGTGTTACCGGATTTTCCTCACAGTCCGCAACGCCTGTCTGCAGGGACATGTACACATCCTCAATGGGTATTGAGGTAATGGCTACCTGGAAAACATCCTTCAGTGTGGAATACGGCTCAAAGTTCACGCACCGCAGTGTCAGTCCGTTGAAATCTTCTAATGTACGTATCTCCTTATTGGCAGTCAGATTGCGGAAACCGAAGTTATACATGTTCAGCTGATTAATGCCTCCCACTGCTTTACTGATTTCCCCGCGCATCTCCGTACATAAATCACTCTCCTTAAATGACTGCCAATGTTCGTAGCTGTCAAAGCAATATGGCGCAAACAGCACGCCTCCTGCTTCCAGCCAGTCGGACGCACTGTCCAGACATGCGATATCCAGAGTCCCCATCTGGCATGCCGTAATACTGTCCGTATAATTTCCATATGTACCGTTAGGATAAATAACCAGTTTATACCTCCCTCCGGTCTTATCATAAAGTTCATCCGAAGCCTGCAAAAACGCCTGATGGACCGGATGGCTTTCTGCAAATACATGGGATACCTTAAGCTCCTTGGTTTCCACATCCCCATCTGCCTGTGCAGGTGTTTCCTCACTTTTCCCTGCTTCTGTTGAGGAGGCTGCCTCTGTCCCAACAGATGGACCCGTTGATTCCGTCTGTGAAGAATTCCCCCCTGAACAAGCCGTAATGCCTAATGCCATTGTTAATGCCAACCCCATTACCACTAATTTCTTCATATACCTTTCTCCTTTTCATTTTAGATATGGTTTAAATTATCTGCTACTAATGTAGCACATTTTTTATAAAGTGTCAACTTATTAACACAAAATGTCGACATTTTATTTCGAGTTGTATATAACAAAATGGCAGTATCTGATACCATTGATTTCAGATACTGCCATTGACTATTTCTCCATGTACACACTATTTAATACTGATTTGGATATTATCTCCGCATCCATAATATGTTTCTTTAATTCCTGATAACTGTCCTTATCATCTGACAGCCACAGCTCATATAACCGCCGATGTTTTTCAAAAAAAGTAGATGCATATTCCTCGCCATATCCGGCAGATGTATTAAAACTCATAAGAGTGTAGATGAGTTGGGCGTTGCTTTCCCAGGCATTTATGACAAACAGGTTTCCTGAAGAACGTACCTGCGCCCTGTGGAACTGGACATCCAGGTCATACCAGTCAATATTCCCATCATTGGACAGGCATGCTTTTTCTATCTTTTCCAGTACCTTGGCTATTAAAGGAAACATGGAATTCTTCTGGCTCAGCATTAATCTCAGGGCTTCCTGTTCCAGCAGGCAGCGGAAATTATATAATTCCATTACCTGTTTCTCAGTAAATTCCACCACTTCCCGCCGTCCGTTACTGTGTGTGATGATCAGTCCTTCGTTGGATAGGATCTGCAGGGCTGTCCTCACGGAACTTCTGCTTGCGCAAAAACGCCTGGCCAGCTGGTTCTCCGCCATCTTATCACCCTTTTTTATTGTCTGCCGCAGGATATCCAGACGCAGCTGGGTGGCTATTTTATCCGGTGCAGCCGCAGACCCACGGTTTACCACATTTCTCTCCTGTACCATCTGATGGATTTTATTACTGAGCATCTCGTTAACAGGTACGGCAATACCTGCCTTCCTGCCCAGTTCCAATACAGTGTCACCTAATATGTCCATCTCCAGAGGGCGCCCCTGCCAGTAATCCTGAAGCATGGAGGACCGTCCCTGGGAGGTCAGGTTTTGCAGGCTGTCTTCCCAGGCCCTGATATTCTCTTCACTTAAAGAAACCCCAAAATGGTTGGCCAGCGCAATCACCTCACGTTGGGCACTCCTCATTGTCTCCATGGCTCCTTCGCTCTCCCTCATCTGACCATAATTCATCTGATATGCTGTGCTGGTCTGATTGCATCCCACATTGATAAGGAATTTCTCCCAAAGCTTGTGTTCCATATCCTCCGGTATCTGATAATCAATACCGCTTTCCTCTAAAAATGCAGCTACTTCCCGAACCGGCCCTGAATATTGCCCTTTGTTTATCTTCTCTCCAAAATGCAGGCACCCCGCCTTATTAAAGGTCACCTGATTACCGTTTTTGTTGGCATCCGCGCCAGTAACAGTTGCATACAGCACATGTCCATCCCCAAATGCCTGAATCAGCTTCTCCTCGCTGGTCAACCCGTTTAATAATGACAAAATCTTCGTGTCCGGCCCCACCATTGACGCCATATGCTTAATCACATCCGGCAGATTATATGATTTCACAGCCACAATAATCAAATCCATTGGGTGGTTCATCTGTTCTTCAAAAGAACAGTACTGCAGGGAAAGTTTCCGGCCATTTACTAAGACAGGTTTTTCTCTATATCTCCGGGAATCCTTCACAATACCATACAGGACCACATCTTTATTACATTCTGCAATCTGCCAGGCGTACCCCGCTCCCATTGCGCCTAACCCAATTATTGCCACTTCTCTTATTTTCCTCATCACACAACCCTCTTAACCGCCTTCTGACACCGCTCCGGCCTATCATATATTTAAATCCTAGTTCTATCTTACGAAGGTTTTGACATTTACGCAAGTTTTATTTTAGCTCAGGGGGTACATGACCCCGGTTATCAGGAAAGGCTGCCCCCAACCGGAGACAGCCTTTGCATACATATCATCATCAGTTATTTCGTACTTCCCTCTGTTACAGCCCTTATCCCATTTACACAGGATAAGCCTTACTCTCCTTATCAGCCACAGAGCTGTCCACCTTGGTCTGCTGGGCGGCCCTGTACTCAAAGAAGTCCTTTGCAACAGCCGGGAACAGTGCATAACTCAGCACATCCTCATCCTGCTGCTTCCACTGTGCGCATTCCTTCTCAAACTGAGGAAGCTGAGGCGGAATCAGGTCGGCTGGACGGCAGGTGATTGGCGTCTCATCGCCGATGATCTTCTTCTGGACTTCAGGATTAAAGGGCTTAACGGTCTGGCCGAACTCGCCCAGCATGATCTTCTTGGACTCCTTGGGAACCATCTTATAGCGCTCGCCCATGATGACGTTCATGACAGCCTGGGTACCGACAATCTGTGAAGACGGAGTAACCAGGGGCGGCTCGCCAAAGTCCTTACGCACCCTGGGGATTTCCTCTAAAACCTGGCGGTACTTGTCTTCCTGTCCGGCTTCCTTTAACTGGCTTACCAGGTTGGAAAGCATGCCGCCCGGAACCTGGTACTGAAGGGTCTTGATATTAACGCCCAGCACCTTTGGATTCAGGAGGCCGCTCTTAAGCGCCTGCTCACGCACGGGCTGGAAGTGGTCTGCAATCTCAGCCAGCAGCGTCTGGTCATAACCAGTGTCGTAAGGTGTGCCGCGGAAGGTCTCAACCATGACCTCGGTTGCGGGCTGGCTGGTTCCCAGTGCCAGAGGAGACATTGCACAGTCAATGATCTCACAGCCTGCCTCTACTGCCTTTAAGTAGGTCATGGAAGCAACGCCGGAGGTGTAATGGGTATGCAGGTCGATTGGAAGCTTGGTTCCTTCCTTCAGGGCCTGTACCAGCTCAGCTGCAGCGTACGGTGTCAGAAGTCCGGCCATATCCTTGATACACAGGGAATCAGCGCCCATGTCCTCAATCCTCTTGGCAATGTCCTTCCAGTAATCCAGTGTATATGCGTCACCCAGTGTATAGCACAGGGCAATCTGGGCATGACCCTTTTCCTTGTTGGTAGCCTTAACAGCTGTCTCCAGGTTGCGGATATCGTTCAGACAGTCAAAAATACGAATGATATCAATACCATTGGCAATGGACTTCTGTACAAAGTACTCCACCACATCATCTGCATAGTGGTTATATCCCAGGATATTCTGTCCGCGGAACAGCATCTGCAGCTTGGTATTCTTAAAACCATCCCTCAGTTTCCTCAGTCTGTCCCATGGGTCTTCCTTCAGGAAACGAAGGCAGGAGTCAAATGTAGCGCCGCCCCAGCACTCAACTGCGTGGTAGCCTACTTTGTCCATCTTATCAATAATGGGCAGCATCTGCTCAGTAGACATCCTGGTTGCAAGCAAGGACTGATGGGCGTCACGAAGGACGGTCTCCACAATCTTTACTGGCCTCTTCTCTATCTCTGCCATAGTTATAATCCTCCTATAATTGTCAAAATGTTATACCGTTATACCCCAAAGATTGCCATGAACGTACCGGCTGCAACCGCAGTACCGATAACGCCTGCAACGTTGGGTCCCATGGCATGCATCAGCAGGAAGTTGGTAGGATCTGCTTCAGAACCAACCTTCTGGGATACACGCGCGGCCATAGGAACTGCAGATACGCCTGCGGAACCGATTAACGGGTTGATCTTTCCTCCGGTAATCTTGCAGAGGAGCTTTCCGAAAAGAACGCCGCCAATGGTGCCGAAACAGAATGCAACAAGGCCCAGGACAACAATCTTAACGGTGGTTGCATTTAAAAATGCTTCAGCGCTGGTGGTTGCTCCGACTGAAGTTCCCAGCAGGATGACTACAATATACATCAGCGCGTTGCTTGCCGTGTCAGCCAGCTGCTTCACAACGCCGCTCTCACGGAACAGGTTGCCTAACATCAGCATGCCCACAAGAGGAGCTGTGGACGGCAGGATCAGACACACTACCACGGTTACGATGATTGGGAATAAAATCTTCTCCAGCTTGGATACCGGACGAAGCTGTTCCATCTTGATCTTACGTTCTTTCTCAGTTGTAAGCAGCTTCATGAACGGCGGCTGGATGATCGGCACCAGCGCCATATAGGAATATGCTGCCACTGCAATGGGTCCCATGATCTGTGTCTGTCCCAGCTTGCTGCACAGGAACAGGGATGTGGGGCCGTCCGCTCCGCCGATGATGGAGATGGCGGCCGCTTCCTTGCCCGAGAATCCCAGCAGGATAGCCAGGAAATAAGCGGAATAGATACCCAGCTGCGCCGCGGCTCCCATAATAAAGCTGATTGGGTTGGCTATCAGCGGACCAAAGTCCGTCATGGCGCCCACGCCCAGGAATATAAGGGACGGTAAAATGCTCCACTCATCCAGCTGGAAGAAATACCACAAAAGCCCTCCGGTCCCATTGGATGTCTGTTCCGGTGAATACATGATCTCAGGATAAATATTAACCAGCAGCATACCGAATGCAATGGGAATCAGAAGCAGGGGCTCATACCCCTTCCTGATGGCCAGATACAAGAACACCAGGGCTACTACGATCATTGCATAATTGCCTGCGTCCAAATGGAAAAACGCCATCTGGTTCAGCAGGTTGTTAACTATATTGCCAAAATCCATAATGTTCCCTCCATAATGAATCCCATATTACTATGGACCCACCTATTTTATTAGTTCAGAGTAGCCAAAACCGCGCCTGATTCAACGGAATCGCCAGTGGATACATTAATGCTGGCAATGGTTCCATCCTGAGGAGCCACGATATCATTTTCCATCTTCATTGCTTCCAGGACCAGGATGACGTCGCCCTTCTTCACAGCCTGGCCAACAGCGCCCTTAACAGCCACTACCTTGCCAGGCATTGGAGCCGCAACCTGTACGGAGCCTGCTGCGCCTGCCGGTGCAGGAGCTGCCGCCGGCGCGGGAGCTGCTGCCGGTGCCGGTGCCGCTGCTGGCGCAACAGGAGCTGCTGCCGGTGCAGCACCTGCGGCTGCGCCTTCTTCTACGGTTACTGCATATGCTTTTCCATTAACTGTAATTGTATATGTCTTCATTATATAATTCCTCCTGAAATTAAGAATAATTACGGAATCCTGTTCCTATCTCCGCCTGGAACCCTGTACGCGGCGGATGGAACGAACCACCAGACCGTTAGAAGAAGTTCCCTCATAAGCGGCTATGGCCGCTGTGATAACTGCTACAAGCTCGGCATCGCCGGATAAATCCGGGCCTGCTGCCGGTGCTGCGGGCGCTGCCTTTACCGGAACCGGTGCTGGCGCCGGCGCATCATTCTTTGCTTTAAGCCCATTCTCCCACTTGTGGATCAATTTGAAGCAGGCAATCAGCAGGCTGATGAAAATCAAAACAGTAAACACTGTCCCGATACCAATCACAGCATATACCGTGGCTGTCTCCAGCAGGCTGCCCACGCTCTTATCATCTTCCGACGCATCAACCAGTTCGGTAAACTCAGATACAACCTTGCCGGTGGCATCATTTACATTGACCACATACTGCATCTTTCCTTCGGTGAAGGTAACCGGAAGGGCAACCGTATAGCTGCCGTCAGACAGGAGCACCACCGATGCGCCGTCCAGATCCACATCCCTTACTTCGCCGAATTCATGCTTCGCATCAATCAGGACATTAAAGTAATTAACGCTGTCTTCGGTTCCCACTTTCTCATACATGGCCTTCTGGACATTCAGCTGTTCCAGGGATACTGACAAATCCTGTGCCGCCTGTATTTTCTTACTGATGGCCATGTTCTCATCTACGGGGGTTCCCTCCATGCTGATCTGGGGAACTTTTGCTGCAGCATCATCCTGTTTAGCAGAGCAGGCAGACAGGCTCATCAGGCAGGCAGCCATCAGAACCGCTGCTGCCGCTCGTTTCATTAATCGTCTCATATACCTGTCACCTCTCTTTAAACCGTGCCATGCTTCTTAGACGGACGGTCCTCTCTCTTTGTGAACAGCATTTCAAAGGCCGCGATTACCCTCTGACGGGTCTCCTCTGCCTTGATGATATCATCTACATATCCTCTCTTAGCAGCCGCTACGGCGCTGGACTGCAGCGTGGTATACTCTGCTGTCTTCTCCGCAATCAGGGCAGCCGCGTTCCCGGATGCGCTGATTTCGCCTGCGTACATGATTTTAACTGCTTCAGCCGGATTCATCATGCCGATGACAGCGTTCGGCCATGCGTAAACCACATCCGCGCCAATGGACTTGCTGCCCATGGTCAGGTATGCGCTGCCGAATGCCTCCTTCACAACAACCGTTACCTTTGGCACGCTTGCATTGGCATATGCATAGGTAAGGCGCGCCGCTGCCTTGGCAATCCTTCTCTCGCTGCACTTCTTAGCCTTGTAGCCCTTAACGTTCACAAGGGTAAGTACAGGAATGTTGAAGGCGTCACAGAAATTGATGAAGTCCGTTGCCTTATCACAGCCCTTGCCGGACAGTACGGCCTCAAACTCTTCCTTCTTCTCACCGTCTTCATAAACCTCGGTGCGGTTTGCAACGCAGCCAATGGTTGTCCCATTCAGGCGGATGAAGCCGGTTACCATGCAGGGTTCATAAGCTTTCTTAACTTCCATAAAGAAATTATTGTCAGAAATCATGGACAATGCCAGGGCCGTATCCCCTGTGCATGCACCCAGGTTCTCACATATGCGGTTTAAATCATCCTGGCACTCGCCATAGGACATATCATCTTCATTATTGGATGGCAGTATGGATACCAGGCTGCGTATCTGGGACAGGATAGAGGCTTCGTCCCCTGTAAAATCAGCCAGACCTGACTCCCTGGCCTGGAATTCAGCTGAGGAAGTGTCACATTTTTCCTTGTAGTTCCCATCAATTGCATTCGGTGCATTGACAAACAGCCTGCCGGACTTCTCTTCCATAAAGGTGAAATCCGTAATGCCTGCAGATACCGCCATGCCGCCGCCGCAGGTTCCAAAGATTGCTGTTATCTGTGGAATCACGCCGGATGCCATGGTCTGGCTTAAATACAGCTTCCCAAAGCCGTCCAGTGCGTCGGTTGCTTCCTGAAGACGCAGTCCTGCACAGTCCACTAGGCCAACCACAGGCGCTCCCATCTTCATTGCCATGGAATAGATGTTGCAGATCTTCTTTGCATGCATTTCACCCATGGAACCGCCTAATACTGACGCATCCTGGCTGTATACATACACCAGGCATCCACCGATGGTACCATAACCGGTAACCACACCATCAGCCGGGGTCTCCTGCTCAGTCATGTTAAAGTCCGTACTTCTGGCAGTGATGTACGCGCCGACTTCAACAAAACTGTTCTCATCAAGCAGTGCCGCGATGCGGCTGCTTGCTGAAGTTTGTGCTGAATTACTCATTTTCCAGTCCTCCATCATTCATAAGTTTAACAATATCTAAGCATCACAGCCGCCCAAAACAGCCATGACGCAAAAAAAAGCAGAAATATTGCCACATACTATTATAATAATAAATTTGTCAAATTTCAAGTTCTTTCGGTATAAAAAGGTGAAAATATTAACGAACCGCCAAATGGGGAATATGGAAAGGAGTTGTAGCATTTCCAAAAGAAAAAGAAAGGCTGCAGCTCCATTTTTGTTAGATAGTACTCAATAATTTTTATCCGATTGAAAAAAATTTGTCATGGATGACCTGGACCGCTTTATCCGCATCCTTCTTGTCAACCAGTACCGATATCTTAATCTCGCTGGTGGAAATCATGTTGATGTTGATATTGGCATCGTAAAGCGCCTCAAACAGCGTGGCTGCCACCCCGGGATTGTTGATCATGCCCGCGCCCACAACAGAGACCTTTGCGATTTCCGTGTTGGTCTCAAGCCGCGCATAGCGGATTTCATCCCTGTGGTCCTCAAGAAGCCCGGCCGCCCTTAAAAGGTCTGATTCGGCAACGGTAAAGCAGATGTCCTTGCCCTCCTCATGGCCAATGCCCTGAAGGATGATGTCCACATTGATGTGGTTCTGGGCCAGAAGGGAAAACACCTTAAAAGAGGTTCCTATTTCGTTGGGCACCCCAATCAGTGCAATCCTTGAAATATTCTTATCCTTTGCCACGCTGCTGATATATGACTTTTCCATACGCTTTACTACTCCCTTCACTTTTGTGCCCGGATGGCCCGTAAAGCTTGAGAGCACCTCCAGTCTCACATTATATTTCTTTGCCATCTCCACCGAACGGTTATGTAACACCCGGGCGCCCAGGGTGGCCAGCTCCAGCATCTCGTTGTAGGTCACCTCATCCAGCTTCCTGGCTCCCTTTACCGTCCTTGGATCCGCGGTGTATACGCCGTCCACATCCGTGTAAATCTGACATAATTCCGCATCCAGGGCGGCTGCCAGGGCCACTGCCGACGTGTCGGATCCCCCCCTTCCAAGGGTGGTGATATCCTGGTTCCTGTTGATTCCCTGGAATCCGGTGACAATGACAATCTTCCTCTGGTTCAGCTCCGCCTCAATCCGCTCCGTGTCCACCCGCTTGATCCTGGCGTTCCTGGAAACCGTGTTGGTGAACATGCCGGCCTGCCAGCCCGTAAGGGATATGACGGGGCAGCCCAGGGCTTCAATGGCCATGGCGCACAGGGATACTGATATCTGTTCCCCTGTGGACAGCAGCATATCCATCTCCCGGTTGGATGCATTGGGATTCACCTTCCCTGCCATCGCTATCAGGTCGTCCGTGGTGTCTCCCTGTGCGGAAAGCACGGCCACTACCTGGTTTCCCGCCTTATAGGTGTCCGTGATGATTTTTGCCACATTACGGAGCCTGTCTGTGTCAGCTACCGAGGTCCCTCCGAATTTCTGTACAATTAAACCCATACCTGTTCCTTTCCATACCTGTTCTGTGTACTCCCGGAATCTCCGGGAGTACACTTCTATAAAAAGGAGCAGCGACCACCAGGTACACTGCTCCTTAAGCCTTTTCTATTAATATTTTACACGCTGGGCCTTGTTTGTCAACCAGAGCGTGTTTGAAAATTGCTTTCCGTCGGCTGTGCGTCCCACTTTGTGGGAGATTTGGCCCAAATGAGCGCGGCGTAGCGGGCTACGTTAAGTGAATTTGGGCCAAATATACCGCGAAGTGGGGCGGGCAGACGGCGGGAATGAATTTTCAAACACGCTCCAGGGCCTTTAATTTTCCAGGCTCCTCCACTTAAAGTTTGGCACCACATCGGACCATTTGCTGATACCGATGATGGGTTTGGCAAACTCCGTTGCCTCCAGGGTGGCATTTTTCTTATCAATATCCCTGAATACCTGCCATATCTTCTTGCGCTTGGTTGCCACTATCAGGTTGGGCTGGTTCATATCGCATTCCCAGAGTCCGAACTTCAGGCCGTCCTTTGCCTCTGAAGGCGCATCCACCTGGCGGCTCACCGTATAGGCGTCAATATATGGGTTGCTGTCCACCAGGTAATAGGAGTAGGCATAAGCTGCCGCCTGGATTTCAGGTATGTTGCCCCTGGTGGGGCTGTAGGACGTAAAGCCCTGCTCGGTCAGTATGATATGGCGCACATGGCCGGAGGGGGTGCGCAGCGTATCCTGCACAAAATAATCCGTCAGCACGTTCAGGTTGGCAAAGTTGATGACCGGGGAATTAAAATCATTGGTAAAAAGTCCTGTGGACTGCGGGTCATCCCAGAATTCCGGCTCCGTCATGGGGCATGGATACGGATGATATGCCAGCCCCCACTCCATCTGTCCCTCTGTGTTGGCAATGGAGTTGAAACTGTCCACAATCTGCTTGCCGCCGTATTTTAGCTTGCCGTCAATCTCGTTCATCCAGTTATAGTCCAGGGAGAAGTAGACCCTGTCGTTGGCATTGGTGCTCTTGATGGCAGTGTAAATCACGCGGAAGGCTTTCTGGTACGCCCTCACATAGGCGGTCAGGTCCGTTGGCCCCATGTAATTCCACTGCTGGTTATTAATCTCATTGCCGATGATCCAGTTGGACACCTTGCCGTAATTGGGGTTCTTGCCGCTGTAATGGTCTGCCAGGAAGGAGGCGATTGCCTTGGTCTGCTCAAATCCGTTCTCAGTCTGCGCATTGAACATATAGTAAAATGCATTGGAATTCTTCTGGGTCCCCGGGTAGATAAGGTCGGGGGTGTTGGGGTTCCAGTCGTTAAGCAGGATGACCGTAACGGTCATTCCCTTGCCGGACAGGGCGCTTATGGTCTCGTCATAGGCATCCACCACCGCCTTGTTGAAGTTGTAGGTCACCCCGTCATAATCATAGGTGATGCCGGTACCCATGATCTGGGAAAATGCAATGTTGGTGGTCACATGCTTCACGCCCAGGTCAAAGGCGTCGCTGAGCATGTCAATCTCAATATTCAGGCCCTTCTTGGTTAACGGGTCCTTGAAGGCTTCCTGGTTCTTTGCCACGATCTCCGGATTGGTAATATAGTGGGGTTTGCTGACCGACAGGAAGTCCGCTCCGTCATACACAGCCAGCACGAACCTGCTGTACAGGCGGTCCTGGGGTGTTCCCAGGTTCAGGGGAATGGTCACCGAAGTGCTCCCAAGGGCTGCTGCCGATGCGGCATAATCCCTGCGGCTTCCAATCTCATCCTCAAAGGGCTGCATCTCAAAGATATAAATCTTCCCGTCCGTGCCGGCCGCGTCCCCGCTGCTGCTAAACCCAATCTCAATGTTCTGTTTATCCCCGGTAATCTTGCAGGAGGTTATCTGCCCCGACACGGCCGGGACAAATGCCTGGTCCTGGGCCGCCGCCTGGGCTGCCTGGTCCTGGGCCGTGTCCGCATAAGCGTACGTGCTGCCCAGTGCCGCAGTGGAACATAGCAGGGCTGCTGCCAGCGCAAACATCTTTCCTCCCTTGAATATGGTTCTTTTCATTCTTTTATTCCTCCCAGCTTTCTCCAGAATAGGATACAAGGTACATCATACAGGATTAAGTTTACATTTTCCGTGAACTTTTTATTACATGTCTCTTAATTTTCCCACCGCAAAAACAGCGGTATTTTGCTGCTTTTCTCAGATATCGGTGACTGAACCGTGTCCAATGAGGCATGATGCCAGGAGGATTTTAAGAGATACCGGGATGGCGCCCTTAACACAGGATGGCGTCCAGGCAGTCCCTGCCTCGAAGTGGGGCGTATAGATGGCGGGAATGAATTATCAAACACGCTCTAGGGCAGATGGCGGGAATGAATTTTCAAACACACCCTGGTACGCGTTCTTTTGGTACCCTTTCATTTTATGTCCACTCTGTATTTTTATGATAGGATGGAAGAAATTTTACATTTTACCCGGTGGAAACCCAGGCTGATATACTATTGATAAAACATTTCCCATGTGATACCATGTAAATAATACCATGAGACTAATTTAAAGCGGAGGGACAACCGTGAGTATCAGCCAGGACGCACAGGAAAGAATCAATCAATATGCAAAAAAACGTGTTGTAAGTACTCTTATCAATGACATGGTCTCAGAGGCACCGGCCCCGCAAGAGTCCATTCAAAGCACTGGCAATACTGACGACACCAGCCTTGCCGACAATACCATCCATACTGACAATACCGGCCATACCCACACTGCCGTCAATACCCACAATGCCGGCTATACCCACAATGCCGGCCATACCCACTATACCGGCCGGGAAACGGAAGGCCTTATTTATGGCGGTTTCATCATCATTGGTATTGCCGCAGGGGCATTGTCCGGGTATTTCTGCGGCGGCGGGCATAAAAAATTCTTATCCGGCGGCTGGGCCGATACATTCGCCGGAAGCATGGCAGGGCTGATGATTGGCATAGGTTTAGGGAAGATTGTAAATGCAGTCCTTCATATAACGTGTAATAAATAACCGCCCTGCCCCAGTTCCGGATTGATATCACGTATCAATCCAGCTTCGACACATCAATTACAGCCCCTGTATCAGCCGGACCTACCAGCGCCGCATACTTGGCCATGGCAGGTTTCCTGGGCTTTCTGATTGGCACGAATGTTTTCCGCCTTCTGTCAAATTCCTCTTCTGTCACCTCAATATGCAGGCTGCGGCCCGGGATATCAATCTCTATGATATCCCCGTCCTCCACCAGACCGATGGGTCCGCCGGATGCTGCCTCAGGCGATACATGGCCCACGCAGGGCCCATGGGTTGCGCCTGAGAACCGTCCGTCCGTGACCAGGGCGCAGTCCTCATCCATGCCCCGGCCCATGATAAGGGCTGTGGTGGAAAGCATTTCCCTCATGCCCGGGCCTCCCTTGGGGCCTTCATACCGGATGACAATGACAGTTCCCTTTTCTATCCCGCCGCCGCTGACAGCCGCGTCCGCTTCCTCCATGGAATCAAAGACCCTTGCCTTCCCACGGAAATGATACATGGCAGGCTTTACCCCTGACTGCTTTACCACCGCGCCCGAGGGCGCCAGGTTTCCCTTGAGGACCGCAATGCCCCCTTCCGGCTTCTGGGGCTTATCCATGGATTTTAACACCAGGTCCGGCCGGGCCTGGATTGATTCAAGAAGTGCTCCCAGCGGCCTGCCGGTAATGGTCAGGACATCCTTATGAAGCCTGGTCTCAATTGTCTTAAGCACTGCCTGGATTCCGCCGCTGGCATCCAGGGATACAATGGGATAATCCCCTGAGGGCTGGAGATTGCACACAAACGGTACCTGGCGGCTGATGCGGTCAAAGTCCTCCAGTGTCAGTTCCACCCCTGCCTCATGGGCAATGGCCATCAGATGAAGCACCAGGTTGGTGGAGGAACCGGTTGCCATGGCCCCGGCGATACCGTTGAGCATGGCCTCCCTGGTCAGTATCTTTCTTGGGGTTAGGCCTTCCTTAAGCAGTTCCATCACACACCGCCCCGATGCCTTGGCAATACGTTTCCTCTTATTGGACACGGCCGGGGCGGTTCCCGCGCCGGGCAGGGCCATTCCCAGTACCTCGGTCAGCATGCACATGGAATTGGCGGTTCCCAGATGGGCGCAGCTTCCAACCGTTGGAAGGGCGGCCTTCTCAGCCTCCTTCATCTCCTCCAACGTCACGGTCCCCATCTCCAACCGGCCCGGATACTCCCGCAGCTCTGAGGAACAGAACAGCGGGTTGCCCCCCACGTTGCCGGGAAGCATGGGACCGCCGGGTACAATCACGGCCGGAATATCCAGCCTGGCGGCAGCCATCAGCATGCCGGGTATGATCTTGTCACAGCCAGGCAGCAGTACCATGGCGTCAAAATGATGGGCCTCCACCACCATTTCCACGGAATCCGCAATCAGGTCCCTGCTGGCCAGCGGATAACACATCCCCTTATGTCCCTGGCACAGGCCGTCACAGATTGCAATGGTTTCCGACTGCCTTGGCACTCCGCCCGCTTCTATGATACCCTGCTTCACATAGTCCGCCAGTTCCCGAAGATGCACATGCCCCGGCACCATCTCGCTGAAGGAGCCGATAACCGCTACAAATGGCTTCTTCATATCCTCCTCGTCCATGCCCGTGGCGTATAAAAGAGCCCTCTGGCCGGACCGCCCAAGACCATTGGTCAATGTGCTGCTGCGGTACCTCCTGTCCTTCATCTCAAATTCATCCTCAATCCCTTTCCCAATTTCTTCCCTGATTTCTTTCCCAATTTCTTTCCCAGTTTCTTTTTCAGTTTCTTTCTCAGTCCCTTTCCCAAAATCCATATCACGGCCTCCTTTGTCCATCATCAATCCTGCACTGCGCAGATATTCCATATCTTTATTATAATCCCCGGTTTTCAGGAAGTAAAATTAATAGTTATTGATGCAGTGTTAATTTTTCTAACAGTATTATTTTTCCATTATTGTTTTTCTTTTCATTTCCTTCTATAATAAAGATAGAATGAAGAAGGAGGCTTCCATGAACCTGAAGGAAATTGAATACATTGTGAAAATATCCGAGGAACGCAATGTGACAAGGGCAGCGGAAAAGCTTTTTATCACCCCGTCCGCCCTGAACCAGCAGCTGCTGCACCTGGAGCGGGATATCGGCACGCCTCTGTTCAACCGCTCCCGCACCGGCTGGACCCCTACAGAAGCCGGGGAAGTCTATCTGGAGACCGCAAGGGAGATGCTGCGCATGAAGCGTGAGGCCTACCACCGCCTGCAGGATATCGCGGCAGTCAAAAAGGGCACCCTTTCCATTGGTTTCCCGCCGGAAAGAGGCGCCCACATGTTCACGTATGTATATCCTGATTTTCACAGGGAGTATCCGGGGATTGTCATCCATGTAACTGAGGCAAGCGTGCGCAGGCAGCAGCAGATGATTGCCCGGGGCGGCCTGGATATCGGCTTCATGACCCTGAGCGACAGCCAGAAGACAGAGGATACATATATCCATATTGCCTCTGAGGAACTGATTCTTGCAGTCCCTTCCGTCCATCCCCTGTGCGGCCAGGCTTACCGGGACGGCAGCGGCCCCTATCCGGTGCTGGATATCACCGGGCTTAAGTACGAACCATTTGCCCTGATGTACAGGGAGTCCACCATACGGGAATGTGTGGACAGCATTTTCCGGCAGGCCGGTTTTGTGCCTAATGTACTGTTTGAGACTTCCAGGGCCAAAACCATCATTGATATCATTGCTGCCAGGATGTGCTGCGGACTGGTCCCCTACACGGATTCCATCCCGCCCAGGAAGGAAGTGGCCTTTTTCTGCCTTCCCGGCCATCCCACCTGGAACCTGGCCGCCAGCTACCGTAAGAACAGCTATCTGAGCATGCCTGCCAGACATTTTATTGAACTGGCATCCGCCTACTGGAAAGAGGAACTGGCGCCGCACCATATGGATACCAGTGCTTCATCCGGCCAGTAACTACAGTGACAGTACCGTATATTTTGTCAGTCTGCAAGGCGGAGGAGGGAAGCGGAGTGGTTCCTCCGCTGACTGACGACAACGCGGCAGATGGCGGGAATGAATTTTCAAACACACCCTAGCACAGCTTTTCCATGACGGATGCGGATGTCTTTTCATTATTAATACTGCAGGTATCATAGTACCTTCTGTAATATTCCGTGTACAGAAGGTCAATCAGGAACAGCTGGCTGATTTCCGCGGATGAGGAACCTGCCTGAAGAGGGCTTTCATTGGCTCCGCAGAGCAGCACCATGTCCCCGTAGGCGGTAAGGGGGGACTTGATGAAACGGGTGATGCATACAATATCCGCCCCTGCCTTCTTGGCCAGTTCCGCCACATGGATGGTGTCCTTGGTTGCGCCTGAATAGGAAAATACAACCGCGGTTTCCCCCTTTGTCATGGTGGAGGCCATCATGGCCTGCATGTGGGAGTCCGGGACACAGTATACCTTGGGTTCGATTTTTAAGAACTTATCGGCAGCCTTCATGGCAGTGGTCATGCTGGTCCCCACTCCGTAAAAGCAGATTCGCTTTGCACGGCGGAAGCACTCAATGACCTTCTCAAAGTTCTCGCGTTTTAACAAAGAATGGGTCTCCCTCAGGGCGTCGATATTGGAAGCCAGGACTTTCTGCGCCACCTGGGCAAAGGAGTCTTCCCTGCTTATATCGCCTTCAATCTGTCCCAGACCCTGCTTGCCTTCATTCAGGCTCAGTGACAGAAGCATTTTAAATTCCTGGTATCCTTTGCAGTCCATGGTCTTGCAGAAACGGAAAACGCTGGTATCCCCCACGCCGCAGGCTTCTGCCAGTTCCGTGATGGACATGAACAGAACCTTTTTGGGATTATTGAGGATAAAATCCGCCACCTTTTTTTCCGCTTTTGTAAATTGGTTGTATTCTCCCCTGATTCCCACTAAAAAATCCGCTGTCATATGCCTTCCTCCTTTGGATGCCCGCTATATGAAAAATTAATTTATCTTTATTATAAAAAAAAATATTTCTTTTAGCAAGAGAGGGGTGTTCCTATTATGAAGAAATTTTCCAAAAAAGAGCTTTTATCCATTCCTAACCTGATGGGATATTTCCGTCTGCTCATGATTCCGGCCTTTGCCTGGCTGTATCTGACCGCGTCCACGGACATGGATTATTACATGGCTGCCCTGGTCATGGGTATCTCCTCGCTGACCGATATGTTTGACGGCATGGTGGCAAGGAAATTCAACATGATCACGGAGTTCGGCAAGTTCCTGGATCCCCTGGCTGACAAACTGTCCCACGGCGCCATCCTTCTCTGCCTTTTAAGCCGGTATCCGCTGATTCTTCTGATGCTGGTCCTCTATGTGATAAAGGAAGGCTTCATGCTGGTCATGGGCATCCTCAAACTGCGCCAGGGCAAGAAACTCAATGGCGCCAAGTGGTTTGGGAAATGCTGTACCGCCCTTTTATACGTGGTCCTGTTCATTTTCCTGCTCTTTCCCCGTCTGCCGCTGGGGATTGTTAACGGGCTGATATATCTGTGCGCTGCCGCCATGGCCCTTACCCTGGCCCTGTACATACCGGTCTTCCGGAACCTGTAGGCGCTGCGGCCCTGTGGGCCGGTCTTCCGGTTCCTGCAGGCGCTGCGGCTCCAGCCATTGCTCATTGGTCCCCATCGCCGTAATCAGCCTCCTGGTACGCAGCGTCCTGGTATACCCGTTTCATGGTAAAACCGCGCCCCCTGACCTCATTAATCTGGTTGATTATCATAAATGCTTCCGGGTCCTGGTCCATCACAAGCTGGTTAAGCTTTGGCAGGTCGCGGCGCGCAATGACGGCCAGTATCATGTCCTGTTCCTTGTGCAGGTAACCTGTCTCCATATGCAGCAGGGAGGTGCCGCAGTCCAGGCGCTCTGCAATCAGCCGGTTTATCCGCTCATAATACCGGGTGACCACCTTCACCTGTATCCTCACATTACCGGACATCAGAACCTTGTTAAGCACCATGGTATATACGATGATCAGCAGGATTCCGTACAGGATTGCATGGGAATCAGCCACAATGAACTGCAGTCCCAGCACCACGCAGTCCATCAGGTAAAGGCTGAAGGAGATATTGACATCAAATTTCTTCTTAAGGATCAGGGATGGTATGTCCATGCCGCCCGTGGACGCCCCTGCCCGCATGACGATACCGATGCCGCCGCCTATAAGGATACCTGCGTAGATTACCGCCACCATCTTTTCCTCAAGCACAAACCCGCCAAAGCCGGAGCCTTCCAAAAGCCCCAGCATCACAGGGTAGATGATGGTGCTGATTACCGTGGTGACCGCAAACTGTTTTCCCAGGATCCACGCCCCCAGGATGAACATGGTAATATTGAAAATGCTGACAAAAAGGCTGATTGGTATTCCCACGGTGTGGGAGGCAAACAGGGCCAGTCCCGTGGTTCCTCCTGTTATCAGCCCATTTGGCACGATGAACATTACCACTGCCAGGGCATACATGGTGTTGCCAAGGACAATCTGTCCGATTCTTATGAGTTCCCTTGTTATCTTGTTTTTCTCTTCCATGTTTTTAGTCCTTTCTCACTGTAGCCGGGTAAAATCCGCAATAAAAAACAGCAGATTTCTCTGCTGTCATATCGTTCTATATGGAATGCTGCATGTAGTGCGGCCGCGCCGGGCCCTTAATGGTGATAAACCAATCTTCATCTGTTTAACCTTCTGTTCCTGTTCTGCCAGCCAAACGTAACCTGCCGAAAGGATATGGCATATCTGCCCGGCGGCCGGATCATCCTGCTGTATGCGTATGATAACACGCAGAAATAATGGTAACACGTTTTCTGCTGCATGTCAAGGCGGCCATTTGCGTCCCATTTTTTTCATTTCCATCCATCCCTCACTTCCAATCCCATCCGTCCTGTGTTAAACTAGAACTATAAAATACATAAGAGGGGGTATCACCATGAAACGACTCATCCGCTGCGCGAACCAGTATATCTGGGAATCTGACTGGAAACTCATCAGCTTACTGAAGTTCTGCCTTCTGTCCCTTGGCATCTGTATCGGTCTTTATGTGCCCAGCCAGAAGAAGAAACCCGTATTTTACATAGCTGCCGCCGCCTTCATCGTGAGCTACATTCCGCTTATGGCAAAGTTCCTCCGGATTGTGTGCGCCGATGATGGGAAATGATGGCGGATGCCGGTAACAGCAAAGCCTGAAATCACAGATGTCTAAAAACACAGATATTTAAAATGACAGATATCTAAAATCACAAATATGGCAAAAGCCGGCATCCCCCCACTTATTCATCGGGGACTGACCGGCTTTTGCCATATTCTTATATTCTACCATCCCTATGATGGCCTGCCGTCCACACGCAGCAGCGGATCCCTGCTTATGACCTTCATGTAAATACCGCAGAGCGCAATCTGCAGCAGGGTGGAGGCCGGCGTTGCCAGGCCGATCCGAAACAGGGAAACCGGTGCCAGCCTGCTCATCAGGTAAGACACGGGAATCCTGACCCCAAACGCCCCTGCAATTCCCTGAAGCATCACAAAGGCAGTTTTGCCGCATCCGTTGAAAAAACCTGTCATGCAGAACATGAAGGACACCAGCAGACAGTCAATGGCGTAGGCCCTCAGGTAATCAGCTGACGCCAGGACCACTTCCCTGTCCCTGGAGAAAATACCGGACAATATGTCTCCGTGGAAAAAGGTGAACCAGGCCAGGAACACACCGGCCCCCAGGGAGGTCAGGATACCGTATGCCAGGGCCTTCCTTGCCCGGTCCGGGCGCTTTGCCCCGATATTCTGTGCCACAAAGGCTGACATGGCCTGGCTGTAGGCCGATGGCACCAGAAGCACGAAGCCGGCCAGCTTTTCCGCCACCCCTACTCCGGCTGAAGGTATGACTCCCAGCGTGTTCACGATGGCTGATATGACAAGAAAGGAAATGGACACCAGCACATCCTGGAACGCAATGGGGAACCCCAGCTTTACGATGTGCCGCACCAGCGGCCGGTTCCAGCGGATGCTCTTCCGGTCAAATACAAAGGGCAGTTCCTGTTTCCTGATGATTGCAAAGGACAGCACAACGCTCACCACCTGCGCAAAGACTGTTGCAATGGCCGCGCCCGCCGACGCCATGCCAAGCGCCCCCACCAGCAGAAGGTCGCCTGCAATATTGACCAGGCATGCAATGGACACGGAAATCAGGGGAATCCTGGAGTTTCCCAGTCCCCGGAATATGCTTCCCATCACATTATACGCCACGATAAACACGGCGCCTGCCGAACATATCCTTACGTATGATGCGGTGCTGTCAAATGCTTCCATGGGCGCGCGCATCCACCCGGCGGCAGGCACTGCCAAAAACTGCATTACCACAGTGACCACAATCCCAATCCATGCAAATAACCAGATGCCCGCGCCTGCCACACGGCCCGCCTCTTCCGGCTGTTTTTCCCCAATCCTCCTGCCCAGCAGGATGGTGGTCCCCATGGAAAGTCCCACGATTGCAGTGGTTATGGTCTGCATGATCCAGCTTCCCGTGGACACGGCCGACACCTCTGAGGCCTGGCTGAACCGGCCCACAATCATCATGTCCACTGCCCCGTACATGGTCTGCAGGAACAGGGCTGCCAGCACCGGAAGTGCAAACCCCATAAGGGATGACAGGATATTCCCTTCTGTCAGGTTCTTTGGTTGGCTCATCTCTTCATTTCCTCCAAAAAAACCCCTGAAATGCTTTCACATTCCAGGGGTTCAATTTACGCTTGGACACAATATCTATTCAGATATACCTATAAAGGCAAATATGATTCATATAAAATGAATTATTCGATAACGCTTACAACCCTGCCGGAACCAACAGTCCTTCCGCCTTCACGGATAGCGAAACGAAGACCCTGCTCCATAGCTACTGGATGAATCAGCTCTACGGTCATCTCTACGTTATCGCCAGGCATACACATCTCAATACCTGCAGGCAGTTCGCAAACGCCTGTTACGTCAGTTGTCCTGAAGTAGAACTGAGGACGGTAGTTGTTGAAGAAAGGTGTATGACGGCCACCCTCGTCTTTGGTCAGAACGTAAACCTGAGCGGTAAACTTCTTGTGGCACTTAACGGAACCTGGCTTACACAGACACTGTCCTCTTTCGATTTCAGTTCTCTGGATACCACGCAGCAGAGCGCCGATGTTGTCACCAGCCTGAGCCTCGTCAAGCAGCTTACGGAACATCTCGATACCGGTGATAACAGTCTTGCGGATGTCCTCATGGATACCGATGATTTCAACTTCATCACTGAGGTGAAGGGTACCACGCTCAACCCTACCGGTAGCAACAGTACCACGGCCGGTAATGGTGAATACGTCCTCAACTGGCATCAGGAAAGGCTTGTCAGTCTCACGCACTGGATCTGGAACCCACTCGTCAACAGCACTCATAAGCTCAAGGATCTTATCGCCCCACTCGCTGGAAGGATCTTCCAGAGCCTTCAGTGCAGAACCCTGGATGATTGGTGTATCATCGCCTGGGAACTCATATTCATTTAACAGTTCACGGATTTCCATATCTACTAATTCAAGCAGCTCTGGATCGTCAACCATATCACACTTGTTCATGAAAACAACGATATAAGGAACGCCTACCTGACGGGAAAGCAGGATATGCTCTCTTGTCTGAGCCATAACACCATCGGTAGCAGCTACAACCAGGATAGCGCCGTCCATCTGGGCAGCACCAGTAATCATGTTCTTAACATAGTCAGCATGTCCTGGGCAGTCAACGTGTGCATAGTGTCTCTTCTCGGTCTCATACTCAACGTGAGCAGTAGAGATGGTGATACCACGCTCTCTCTCTTCTGGAGCCTTATCGATATTCTCGAAAGCAACAGCCTCGCCGGTACCTAATCTCTCATGAAGAGTCTTTGTGATTGCTGCGGTTAAAGTTGTTTTACCATGGTCAACGTGTCCGATGGTACCAATGTTACAATGAGGTTTGTTTCTTTCAAACTTAGCTTTAGCCATTTTATAACGTCCTCCTTAATTTGCGCCCTGTATAATGGGCTATTATAGTTAATGTCAGGCTATCAATCATTATATTCTATTTTCCTTGGATTTACAAGCCTTTTGTTAATTATTTCTTGTGGTCGGAAAGCACCTTTTCCTGTACATTCTTGGGAACCGGCTCGTACTTATCAAAGAACATTGAGTAGTTTCCGCGGCCCTGGGTCCTGGAACGCAGGTCTGTTGAATAACCGAACATTTCTGACAGCGGGACGTATGCCCTTACCATTTTTCCGCCGCCGATATCTTCCATACCTTCGATACGTCCACGACGGGAATTGATGTCACCGATGACATCGCCCATGTAGTCTTCCGGCATGGTTACTTCTACCTTCATGATCGGCTCAAGCAGGATTGGGTTGCCCTTGTGCATTGCATCCTTGAATGCCATGGAACCGGCAATGTGGAATGCCATTTCAGATGAGTCAACCTCATGGTAAGAACCATCGTATACATCAGCGTGGACGCCCAGTACCGGGAATCCGCCAAGGATACCGGTCTTGCATGCTTCTGCGATACCTTCTCCAACAGCCGGGATGTATTCCTTCGGAATGGCGCCGCCGACAACGGAAGAAGTAAACTTGAAGGTTTCCTCTGCGTTTGCTTCCATTGGCGTGAAGTGAACCTTACAGTGACCGTACTGTCCACGTCCGCCGGACTGCTTCGCATACTTGCTGTCAACATCCACAGCCTTGGTAAATGTTTCCTTATATGCAACCTGAGGAGCACCTACGTTGGCCTCTACGTTAAATTCACGCAGCAGACGGTCAACAATGATGTCCAGATGAAGCTCACCCATACCGGAGATAATGGTCTGGCCAGTCTCTTCATCGGTGCGTACACGGAAGGTCGGGTCTTCCTCAGCCAGCTTAACCAGAGCGTCGCCCATCTTATCCTGGCTTGCCTTGGTCTTGGGCTCGATTGCGATGTCGATAACCGGCTCTGGGAATTCCATGGACTCCAGGATAACCGGGTTCTTCTCATCACAGATGGTATCGCCTGTGGATGTCACCTTAAATCCAACAGCTGCCGCGATATCACCGGCATAAACCTTATCCAGTTCGTTTCTCTTGTTGGCATGCATCTGAAGGATACGTCCAACACGCTCCTTCTTGCCCTTTGTGGCATTCAGTACATAAGAACCGGAGTTCAGGCTTCCTGAATACACGCGGAAGAATGCAAGCTTACCAACGAACGGGTCTGTCATGATCTTGAATGCAAGGGCTGCAAAGGGCTCTTCATCCGATGAATGACGCTCAACCTCATTGCCATCCAGGTCAACACCCTTGATGGAAGGAATGTCTAATGGAGAAGGCATGAACTCGATAACCGCATCCAGCAGCTTCTGGACTCCCTTGTTCCTGTAAGCAGTACCGCAGCATACCGGAATCGCGGCACACTGACAGGTAGCTGTCCTCAGCGCCTTTTTCAGCTCCTCGTTGCTGGGCTCCTCGCCCTCAAGGTAAGCCATCATTAAATCGTCATCCAGCTCGCAGATTTTCTCCACTAACTCGGAACGGTATAATTCAGCATCATCCTTCATATCCTCAGGGATATCAACAACAGATATATCATCGCCCTTATCATCATTATAGATGTAGGCTTTCATTTCAAACAGGTCAATGATTCCTTTGAAATCATCTTCCTTGCCGATTGGCAGCTGAATGCAGATTGCATTCTTGCCAAGTCTGGTCTTAATCTGGTCCACAGCGCCGTAGAAGTTCGCACCCAGGATGTCCATCTTATTGATGAAGGCCATACGGGGTACGTTGTAGGTATCAGCCTGGCGCCATACGTTCTCAGACTGGGGCTCTACACCGCCCTTTGCACAAAATACGCCAACAGCGCCATCAAGTACACGCAGGGAACGCTCAACCTCAACAGTGAAGTCAACGTGTCCTGGAGTATCAATGATGTTGATACGATGCTCTAATGCACCTGGCTTTGGCTTGCAGTTTTCCTGCAGGGTCCAGTGACAAGTGGTAGCAGCGGAAGTAATGGTGATACCTCTCTCCTGCTCCTGAGCCATCCAGTCCATGGTAGCAGTACCCTCGTGGGTATCGCCAATTTTATAGTTTACACCAGTGTAATAAAGGATACGCTCAGTCGTTGTGGTCTTACCAGCATCGATATGGGCCATGATTCCGATATTCCTGGTTCTCTCCAATGGATATTCTCTTCCAGCCAAGGGATTTTCCTCCTTAAATAATCAAACAGGTCTCGCACACGACCGCAATTAGAAGCGGAAGTGTGAAAACGCCTTGTTTGCTTCTGCCATCTTGTGCATGTCTTCTTTCTTCTTTACAGATGCGCCGGTGTTGTTGGCAGCGTCCATAATCTCGTTTGCCAGTCTGTCCTTCTGGGTCTTCTCGCCTCTCTTGCGGGAGTACAGGGTAATCCAGCGAAGAGCCAGTGTCTGTCTCCTCTCAGGCCGAACCTCAATCGGTACCTGATAGGTAGCTCCACCGATACGTTTTGCCTTAACTTCCAGAACAGGCATGATGTTGTTCATTGCTTCTTCAAATACTTCCATAGCGTCCTTGCCGGTTGTCTCAGCAACACGGTCGAAAGCGCCATATACAATTTTCTGCGCAACACCCTTTTTACCATCTAACATAATGTTGTTGATTAACTTGGTAACAACCTTGTTATTGTAAATCGGGTCTGCCAGAACGTCTCTTTTCTGAGTATGTCCTTTACGTGGCACGTTACTTCCCTCCTTAATAGAGCTGTCCGGACCTGCCGTGCAAATCCATTCCAGCGTTTCATTAGATCATAGGTACTCGCATTGAGTGCTTAGCGAGGTCTTTTCGAGCTTAGCAATCAAGCGCGCCTGCGAAACGAGCGCGTCTTTTGCGCGACATTGAGCATGGTGCCCCAGCTCATTGTACTTCCTCATAAAGCCTTCCCGCCAGCTAATACGTTCATGCACGGTACTACAATATATAATCCTGCAACCCACAGGTCAATATCATCATTCCGGCACAATTCCTACAATTCAAATTTGCGGTCTAACTGAATTATTTCTTGTCTTTCGGTCTCTTAGCGCCGTATTTGGAACGGGCCTGCCTTCTGTTGGCAACACCTGCTGTATCCAGTGTACCTCTAACGATATGGTACCTGGTACCTGGCAGATCCTTTACCCTGCCTCCACGGATAAGAACAACACTATGCTCCTGAAGGTTGTGACCCTCTCCTGGAATGTAGCTTGTAACCTCGATGCCGTTGGAAAGACGGACTCTGGCAATCTTCCTCAGTGCTGAGTTAGGCTTCTTAGGGGTAGCAGTCTTAACTGCGGTGCACACGCCGCGCTTCTGTGGTGCGGATGCGTCGGTTGCCTTCTTCTGTAAGGAGTTGTAACCCCTCTGCAGAGCGGGTGCAGTAGACTTCTTTTCGCTGGTCTGTCTTCCCTTTCTCACTAACTGGTTAATTGTTGGCATTCTTTTCACCTCCTGTGATATTGTCTGCGGTTGCTGTATGTCAGCTTTTTGCGCACAAAAACATTACGTGTTCAAGCACGCCATATTATTATATACATGTAAAAATATTCTGTCAAGGAATTTCTTTTTATATTCCTGAAATATTCCCAAATTTTCCTTAAAATACGCCCAGCGCCGCGGTATACACAAGGGTGACTGCAAAAAACAGCAGTATCATGGGTATGTTCCGTTTCACCAGGTCGCCCATATTTACCTTAAAACACTCTGCCGCAATAAACAGGCATACATGGGTGGGGCTTATCTGCATGGCCGCATAAGCGGAACTCATGAGCAGCACCAGCAACGGCACGCCGCCCTCCGGCATGGCCGCCATGGCCATGGGCATGCACAGGGGAATGATTGCATTGGAACCGCTGATGATGGTCCCAAAAAAGAAAATCAGCGCAAACACCAGGGGCATCGGAATGGGCAGGCTGCCAAAAAAGGCGGGCAGTTCATGAATCACCCCGGTGGATGTGATGATGTCCTTGAACATCATGATCAGCACGGTATTAAAAATAATGACAGGTTCAAAGGCAGTCCCGAACATGGGCTTGATTTCCCACGGCTTCAGCCTGTCCACAAACATGTTCAGTACAGCCACCAGAGGCGTGGCTATGTAGACCGGTATGTCAAATGCAATGATCAGCGCCACAATCAGTATGATGGACCACAGGCTGCGCAGCAGCATTTTAGCAGCCGCCTTCCTGCCGCCTTCCGAAACCATCCCGGTAGGTTTTGGCACCTTGCGCAGGAAGAAAAGATAACCGATAAAAAACAGCGCTGCCACCAATGGGAGCATGGCCACCACAAACTCCCCGGCCCCTATCCCGGACACGGCCAGGGCAACCAGGATGGAGGAGTAGGTGGGCAGGAAGCACTCCGGTATATGCCGGTAAAAGCTGGTAACTGCGGTCATATCCTCATTGCTCAGGTAATCCTCGCAGGAGGACCGCACAATCTCCGCACATATGGTCATGGCCCCGGCCGAGGGCAGCAGGCCGATGACAGCGGGGGCGGCCGAGGCATTAATCCTCCGGTTGTTGAATAAACCGTTCAGGGATTCCTCTGCCTGCTTCAGCCTGCTCCTGCGTTCCAGCATCCGCTGGAGAAACGTGATGAAATAAAAACTCAGCACAACCGTAATGGTGTCCTTGCTGACCATGGATTTCCCCATGATCAAAAGGGCATCCTGCAGCCGGATGCCGTACAGCAGCACTGCCCCTGCCAGCCCGCCGGAAATAGCCAAAAAAAGAGGCCGTTTCATCCAAAGGATTGCGATGATGACCAGAAAGACAAGACAGAGTTTCAGTATCAGAATGTTCATTTTAAATCTCCCATACCCATTATTTATCTGCCGCCCCATAAAGGCGGGGGCGCCGGTCCGCGTATCCGCGCCGGAAAGCGCCGATATCCACAGCCTCCTTATCCCCCGGATCGGACGCAAAGCGGCTGTCATGATTCCCATTCTATCATGACAGCCGTCTTTTCCACAACCTCTTTTTTATTTACCGTCAGCGGCCCAAAAGCCTCTTATGAAGCCTGCCCCTGTGCGGATCATGTCAGCGAATCCCTCAGGGTCCGCCTGCCTGCTTAAATCCCTCCACACACAGATCTTGCTGGAAATAGGAAGCCCCTGTACCAGGAAGGGTTCCATTGTAATCATCCCTTCATATCCAATGTCCCTCAGGGTACCGAAAAATCCTTCCCAGTCCATATGGCTCTTTCCGGTTCCCGGAACCCTTCGGTTGGCTTCCCCAATATGGATTTCTCCTATTTTATCATGCATGTGGGCATGACGTATGGCTTCCCCCATATCATCCTCTTCTATATTCATATGGAATGAATCCAGCAGCACCTTGCAGAAACCGCTCTCCGTCTCCTCTGCCATCCTCACCCCTTCCTCTGCCGTGTTCAGCAGATAATGCTCATACCGGTTCACCACCTCCAGGCTCAGGGTCACCTGGTAATCCCCGGCTGTCCTTAATATTTCCTTTAATGAATTGACACTGTGTTCCCAGGCCTGTTTCTTATGGTCCGCAGTAAAAATACTGCCCGGGGCCGGAAGCATTTTCCATGCCCCATAGACAACTCCGGACCAGCTGGTAATGTCCATGCGGCTCAGTCCTTCGATGATCCGCTTTGCCAGTTCAATCCCTCTCCTCCTCACAGCAGGGTCATCTGAAGCAATGTCAGTCTCCGGGCCAAATCCGCCATTGGCCGACAATCCAAGGCCCAGTCCCAAGGCCTTTTGCCGGATTCTTTCCCTTTGCCCCGGGTCAAGCCCTTCCATGGCAGCGGCCGATACCTCGAGATAATCCACGCCGGATCCTGCCGACGCCTCCAGGACCTGGTCCATGGATTCACAGCCAGATCCAATCCAATAACAATTGTGTATTCCCACCTTCCACATACGCAAGCCTCCTCCCGCCCCGGGGGTCATATTATGTATATAGCCCCCGGATATGACTTATGGTATCAGACTCCGCAGTTCCCCGGCTTCCCCGGCTCCCAGATGATATATATCGCTGTTGGACATGCCCGTCCCCGGGTCTTCAATCAGCACCATCCTGGTTCCCGGGACCGTAATGGTATTATGCCACAGCCCCTGCGGGATATTGTATACCTTTCCCATCTCCATGGAAACAGCGCCAAACTTCATTTTTCCGTCCATCTCTTCTGCATATACAAGGGTGCACGCCCCTGAAATCAGAACGAACAGTTCATCTGTTTCATTGTGGCGTTCCAGCTCATTAAAAAGGGATTTGTCATTGGCCGGCTTGTAGTTTTTGATTCCCACGGTCCACTGCCCATTCTCATAGACCCGGCGCATGCCTTCGCCGGTATATTCAAAGGATTGTATTTTCATCCTGCCCTCCTTACTGTCCGTTCAGGGACTGGTTCATAATCTTAAGCGCATCCTCCGGGGCAACCTGCCCCAGCAGCGCCTGCTGGTTGGTATTGGACCATACACTGTTGATAAACTCCGTTACCGTGTCAGTGGGCGGCAGCACGCCTGCTATGGGTATGCTTTGGGAGGAAACCGCCTGGAACGGGTTGGCTGCGTACTCAGGGGTAGAGGTTATGTTGTCCGTCCCCAGGCTTTTGCCTGTGCCTTTAAACCATTTGCTTCCGCCATCGCCTGTAATCATATATTCGATGAACGCAAAGGCTGCTTCCTTGTCCTTGCACTGCTCATATACCACCAGCTCCGTGTCCCCGGTGCAGGTCCACTGCCCTTTTTCCGTGCCGGGCATCACAAAGGCATCCACATCATCCCCGAATGTTTCCAGCCATATGCTGCTGGAGCCCACGTGATGAAGCATCATGGCGGTCAGGCCGGTCTTGAACCCGTCCACCAGTTCCGCATAACCTGCGTTGGGGGCGGATTCAGGCGCCCATCCGTTTTCATAAATGCCAAGATAGGCCTTATAGGCTTCTACGGCCTCAGGCGCTGTCAGGTCGCTCCAGTCCGCCCCGTAGGCATACAGGAAGCTTCCCAGATGTTCCTGTCCCCCGTTGGCGCCCCTCAGGCCATATCCGTACACATCGGTCTGGCCGTCCCCGTCCGTGTCCATGGTACACTTTTCAATGCACTCCAGCCACTGGTCAAAGGTTTCGGGGACACTGACCCCGGCCTTTTCAAAGTAAGACGGCCTGTAATACACATACAATGGCTCCAGGGTCCAGGGCATGACGTTAAGCTGCCCATTCCCCGTGCTCTCCCTCATGATATCCCAAACAGAGTCACTGATCTGGCCCGCCTTGTCCCAATTTTCCACATAGGATGACATGTCGGCCAGCAGCTGGTTGGCAGCGTACATTTTCCCGGCCGACAGCTTGAAGGTGGACACATCCGGGCCGCCTCCGCCCATGACAGCCGTAAAGGTATCCTCGCTGAAGCCCCCGCCGTTCCAAGGATATTCCTCTGCCTTTACCGTAATCCCCCTGCCGTTGTCCCTGTTAAAATCCTCCACAATGCCCTGAATCAGGTCTGACTGTTCCGTGTTGTCGGCCCAATACCAGAACATCAGCTCCACCTCCCTGGCTGCTGCCCCATCCGTGCCTCCGGCAGGGCTGCCTGTCTGGGCGCCTGTCCCTTCGGCGTCCGCATCCTGGGAACTGACGGCCTCCCCGGCCCCAGGACTTCCTGCTCCTCCTGCAGCGCCTCCGCCGGGACTTCCCGCGCCGCTGCCAGAACCGCCTGAGCATGCTGCCAGCATCAGGGCTGCCGCTGTTGCTGCGGCGAATATGGTTAATCTTTTCTTCATAAAATTCTCCTCCTTACTGTCTTTCGTCTTATACTGTCTTTCTATATTCCAAAACACCGGATTATCCTGAGGCATGCAGGGAGGACACACTCCCCCTGCATCCCCGGACCTTCCCTAACCCTTCACAGCCCCGGCGGTCAGCCCTTCCACCAGCCTCTTCTGTGCAAAGAAGAACATGACGCACACAGGAAGGATGGCAACCATGCCGCCAGCACACAGCATATCCCACTCCACCCCCAGCTGTCCGATCAGGCTGTTGAGGGCCACTGGTATGGTCCTTGTCTGGGGGTTGGTAAACATGGAGGACAGCGTGTATTCATTCCATGCCTGCATGAATATGTAGACCCCCGCCGCAATGAGGCACTGCTTCATGATTGGAAGGAATACATGGAAAAACGCGGTCAGCCGGCTGCACCCGTCCACCAGGGCCGCCTCCTCCAGGGAAAACGGGAAATCCCTGATGAATCCCTGAAGCAGCCAGATGGTGAATGGAATCGTAAAGGTTGTATAGGAAAGCACCAGGGCGCCCGGCGTGTACAAAAGCCCAATCTGCCGCATGATGGAATAAAGGGGTATCATCAGCAGCACGGTCGGAAACATATTGTTGGACAGGAAAATGCACATCAGCAGCTTCCTTCCCCGAAACTGGTACCTGGAAAATGCATAGGCAGCCAGGAGGGACACGCTCAATGAAAGGATCATGGTAATCACCGCCACCATCAGGCTGTTCTTCATGTAACGGAGAAAGTTAAAATATCCGAACAGCTTTTTATAGGTTGTCCAGACGACTTCCTTTGGCCAGTAAACCAGGGGGCTGGCATAAATTTCCGCATCTGTCTTCACCGACGTGACAAACATCCAATAAAATGGAAACAGTAAAAACACCAGGAACAATAGGACAAGTATCCATACTAAGACGGAACGTTTCCGGTTATGGTTCATCTGCACTCCTCCCTTCCTAATCATCAATCTGGCGGAAGGTATACCTTAAGTAGGGAACCGATACGGCCAGAAGTATGATTGTCATGATTACTGCCAGGGCGGAAGCGTATCCCAGGTTCAGGACCCTGGCTTTCTGATACACATAGATGCCAATGGTCTGGGTAGCGTAAGCCGGCCCTCCCGCCGTCATGTTCTGTATGATGTCAATGGAATTGGCAACCCAGATGACCCGCAGCAGCAGCGTTACATATATGGTATTCCGTATGGACGGGATGGTGATGTAAAACAGCTTCTGGAAAAAACGGGCCCCGTCAATGTCAGCCGCCTCGTACATTTCCGTGGAAACGCCCTGGAGCGCAGCCAGGAGCATCAGGGCAAAAAACGGAACTCCCTGCCACACAACAGAGAAAATGGCTGCGGGCAGCGCAGTATCCACCCTGGACAGATAGGCAATTCCCCTGGCAAGGAATCCCATCCGTTTCAGAAGGTCGTTGATGACCCCATAATCCCCGTCATACAGCCACCGCCAGATAAGTCCGATGAGGACGCCGGGCGTGACCCATGGAACCATGGCCGCTGCCCGGACAATCCCGCGGAACCGGAACCTGGCGTTCAGCACCAGGGCCAGCACGAACCCCAGAAGGAACTGAAACCCCACGCCAAATATGACCCACAGGATGGTCCTGCATAATGAAGGCCAGAACTGGGCATCCGCTGTCAGCAGGTCGGCATAATTCTGAAGCCCCACCCAGGCCGTACGGTCCGGATAGCGCAGGTCGTGGTATTTAAGGCTGGTGATTACAGCTTCAATCACAGGTATGAACACCACGCAGATAACCACGGTCAGCGCTGGCGTTATGAGCAGGTAGGGCCATATCCAGGAGTATTTCTTTACATTCATCGGGTATATGCCTCCTTTCTCCGGCCGTCTGGCAGTATCATAATAAGCCCTTCACTTTCATGACCGTATCCTCGGCAGTCATATGGTAATACCGCATCAGGTCCGCCGCGTCCCCGGACTGGCCAAAGGTATCGTCCATGCCGATGAAGGCCATCGGCACCGGGCATGTTTCAGAGAGGGCTGCCGCCACGGCGGAGCCAAGGCCGCCCACAACGATTCCTTCCTCCATCACAACCGCCTTTCCAGTCTTTTGGACGGACTTTGTGATGATTTCCCTGTCCAGGGGCTTAATGGTGGCAATGTTGATGATTTCAGCGGAAATACCTTCCTGTAAAAGGATATCCGCCGCCTTCACGGCCACGTCCAGCAGGCAGCCCGTGGCTACCAGGGTCACGTCCCCGCCTTCCCGCACAACGGTTCCCCTGCCGATTTGAAACCGGTAGGTTTCCCTGTCAAATACAACAGGAACCGGATTCCTGCCAAGGCGCACATAGACCGGCCCGTCGTATTCCACCATGGCCTTCACGGCAGCTTCCATCTCAACCGCATCCCCTGGGTTGAGCACCACCATGTTGGGAATGGCCGACATGATGGCAAGGTCCTCTATGGCCTGATGGGTGGCGCCGTCCTTGCCCACCTGTACCCCGCCGTGGCTGCCGCAGATTTTCACGTTCAGCCTGGGGTAGGCCACTGAGTTGCGTATCTGTTCAAAGGCGCGCCCCGCTGCAAATACGGCAAATGTACATGCAAAGGGAATCCTTCCTGTCATGGACAGTCCCGCGGCCGTGTCAATCAGATCCCCCTCTGCAATCCCCACATCAAAAAAGCGCTCCGGATATGCTTCCTTAAACCTTACGCTCATGGTCGCCTTGGCCAGGTCCGCATCCAGCACAACAATATCCTTGTTCTCCCCGCCGCAGGCAATCAATGCGTTGCCAAAGGCGTCCCTTGTTGCTATCAATTCTCCCATGGTCAATTCCCCTCCAATTCTTTCAGTGCCAGCTCCACCTGTTCTTTGGTGGGGGCTGTCCCATGCCATCCGGCCTGGTTCTCCATGAATGAGACACCCTTGCCTTTTACCGTGTTCATGATGATGCAGGTGGGCAGGCCCTGTGTCTTTTTGGCTTCCTCAACAGCGTTCAGGATTTCTTCCATATCATGACCGTCAATGGTCATGGTACGCCAGCCAAATGCCTGGAACTTCTCCTCAATCCTGCCATTGCCGATGACTTCCTCAATGGTGCCGTCAATCTGGAGGTGGTTGTAATCCACGAATCCGATTACATGGTCCAGTCCGTAGTGTGCGCCTGTCATGGCTGCTTCCCAGACCTGGCCCTCTTCAATCTCCCCATCCCCCAGCAGGCAGTACACATAGTAGTCCTTATGGTTCAGCCTGCCGCCCAGGGCAATGCCGTTGGCAATGGACAGTCCCTGGCCCAGGGATCCGGTGGAAACATCCACCCCCGGCGTCTTGCCGGAATAAGGATGGCCCTGGAGCATGGAACCCAGTTCCCGCAGATGGTCCAGTTCCTCCACCGGGAAATACCCCTTTAACGCCAACGCCGCGTACAGCGCAGGGCACGCATGTCCCTTGGAAAGCACAAAACGGTCCCTGTCCTCCCACTGGGGATTCCCCGGGTCGATGTCCATGATATCAAAATACAAAGCCGCAATCAGGTCCGCACAGGACAGGGAGCCGCCGGGGTGTCCGGAGCGGGCCTGTCCAATGGAACGGATGATCAGTTTCCTGATTTCTTTTGCTTTTGTCTGCAATTCTCCTATATTGCCCATGATTTTTCCCTTTCTTTCATTATAGGATTTTCTTGTCGCCCATTGCCTTTTTCCAGTCGCTCATAAAGCCGTCCAGACTCACGTCCGTCATGGGGTGCCAGAACAATTTCTTCATGCACTCATAGGGAATGGTGGCAATATCAGCCCCTGCCTTGGCAGCACCCACAACATAGGCCGGGGTACGCATGCTGGCCGCTATGATCTCCGTCTTTATATTATGGATGCGGTAAATCAGGGATATCTCAGCCAGCATCCCCAGTCCGTCCATCAACACATCATCGGACCTGCCTACAAAGGGACTTACATAGGTGGCGCCTGCCTTGGCCGCAACCAGGGCCTGGGCAGAGTCATAGACCGTTGTCACATTGGTCCTTATTCCCTTTGCCGACAAAGCCCTCACTGCCTTGATTCCCTCCGGCGTCATGGGGATTTTTACCACCATGTTACGGTGCCAGCCCGCAATCTCCAGGCCCTCTTTAATCATGGTTTCCGCATCCAGTGCCAGCACTTCCCCGCTGATCGGGCCGTCCACCATGTTGCAGATCCGGATCAGGGTTTCTTTTAAGTCCTTCCCCTCCCTTGCAATGATGGAAGGATTGGTGGTAACCCCGTCCACGATCCCGTAGGCAGACATTTCCTCAATCTCTTCCAGGTTGGCGGTGTCGATAAAAAATTTCATACTGTTTTCCTCCTTTGTCTGATGTGTATGTTAACAGCGGTGTGACGCTGTGTAACTGTGTGGTTTGGTTGTGTGGTTTGGTATTGCCTTTTGGAAGTCCCAACATACGGCCTGGTTTTCTTTTTTACTGTCCCTTAACCGAAGTGCCGGACCAGCCACCGTTCGAATGTATCATCCAGCCCTTTTTATAGAATATTTGTACATTCCATCCACTTTCCTCCTTTTTATGTGCAAACTTTTGTGATTCTTCTCCTCTAATTACACTCGTTATAGTTAGTTTGTTTTTATGTTTTTGTAAAAGGTATCTTACCTTTCATCCGTCATAAACCGTTATGTTCCAGCTATCGGTCAGCGCTGTACGCATAATATGCCGCCCCAAAGACAACATATCCTCATCAAACGCACCTTCGGGTTATGCGGGCTATAAAGACAGCCCTTAGGTCCGGGGCTATGGGTGCATATATCTTCCAACCGCAGGAATTCCACTGTAGGAAAAAGAACTCCCATCAAGTAATCTATGGCAGTTCTCCCTTCACGTTCCATAAAGCCGTTAAAAATCCATTATGGATACCTTCTATTCACAGCCATCTTACATGAGAATCATAAGGGGTTCAGGGTATCCCCCTTTCTCTTTGTTTTATAAAAGGCTCCATTGTAATCATCCCCCCATAGCGGAGCTGCTTAACCCCCTCTCTCCTATGTCCTACCAGATAGTCCAGTGAACAGCCAAAGAGATCTGCCAGACATTCCATTTCATAAAGGGTGAACTCACACTTTCCATAAAGCTTATAAATCAATGTGTTCAAAGGAAGTCCCAGAATGGCTGCAAGCTGATGGACCGTAAAGCCACCCCGTTCCATCTCAATACGGATATTCGGATAAATCATGTGGTTCCTCCTTTTATATATTAACTTTTGTTAGCATATAGTTTTATTATACTCGCTTTAGATAGTTTGTCAATAAAAGATTGACGCATCTCCTCTCAAATGTTAATATCGTTCTGGAGGTAAGAATATGGAATTTAATGAAAGTCTGAAACGGTTATTGATAGAAAAAAACATGAAACAGGCAGACCTGTGCCGCCTGGCCCACATCCAGACATCCCTTATGTCCGAGTATATCAATGGCAAAAAAAGCCCCACCATCGGCAATGCCATCCAGATTGCTGATGCCCTGGACATATCCCTGGACGTCCTGGCTGGCAGGGAAGAACGGGTCCGCTACTCAGAATCTGTACCTAACGTCTATGTATCGCAGTTAAATGATTGTATGAATGGATTATCTGAAAATGAATGTACATTTGTAATGGATGTCATACGCGCAATGAGGGAAGATTTGAGGTAGTTCACAGAATAAAAAGCAAGGGATGCAGTCTCTTCGGCTACGTCCCCTCTGCCTTAAATCCCCTGCATATCTTTTCTTATACTCAGATATCAGTGAGTAATACAGGTAATGGTATTCTTGACTGGTTAGTTATCCATGTCTCTGTAAATCAGCAGACAGCAGCCAATCCCTGCTCCAAACAGCCAGTCTTCTGGAACCGCCAATTCCTCAGGCCCCAACTAATGTACATTCCATTCATATTACTCAGGAAGATGCCTTTTCCTCCTATAGCATTATCATTTGCGAGTCATGTACACCATTTTTACTATCTTTTATCAGTTTGTCAATAAAATATTGACTGCGGCACACACAAATGCTAATATCTTCCTGGAGGTAGGAAACATGGGATTTAATGAGAATTTAAGATTGTTATTGATACAGAAAGAAATGAAGCAGGCAGACCTGTGCCGCATGACCGGCATACAGACCTCCCTTATGTCCGAATACATAAGCGGCAAGAAAAGCCCCACCATCAGAAACGCCATTCTCATTGCTGATGCTTTCGATATCTCCCTGGACACCCTTGTGGGAAGGGAAGAACGGGTCCGCTATTCAAGACGCGCCGATCATGCATATGGGATACAGCTGAACGAATCCATGGACGGATTGTCGGAAAAGGAATATACCTTTGTGCTGGATGTGATAAAGGCCATGCGCCAGCACCTTAAGTAGGAAAGAGCCAGGCGCATTAACTGCGCCTGGCCTTTGTATACACAAACTTCATTATATTAAATGTAATCATCCCATGGACTCCAGGGCTTCCCGCACCCATATAAGATGCTTCCAGTCAATGGAGAACGGCAGCGAACAGTCCGCGGCCACCACCAGCCCTTCCCGGCCTGCATCCTCAACAATCTTTTTGGCAGCAGCCTTAATCTCCTCCTCACTCCCCATATTCAGGATTCCCTGGGCCGTATTGGCAAAACCGCCCACCACGCAGCGGTTTCCAAACAGCCTCTTACCTTCTGACAGAGGAACCCCTTCCACATTAACAGCCCAGTTAACCGCCTTTGACTTATATCCGGTCCACTGGTCCACATGGTTGTGCCTTCCCTCATAACCGCATACATGTAAAATGGAGCAGTCATTGATGGCATTGGCAGCCTCCAGCACCTGCCGGTCCGCCTCCCCAAAATACTTCTCATGTTCCTCGTCGCTGATAAGATCCACATTCTGGTTCTGCACGCAGTAGTAAATGCCGTCCATACCGCCGTCCTCCATCAAAGCCCGCACCAGGTTCACGGTGCCCTCGCTTATCCGCTTCATGGCATCCCCCATTTTCACCGGATTTTCCCGGAACGCAGCCATGAACACCTCCTCACCGTGCAGTATGCGGAACAGCATGGAAGGCGAGAACACATTATAGATATAAACCGTCTCATCACGCAGCTGTGAAATACGCCGCGCGCTTTTCACATGTGCCTGGATCCAGGGATGTTCCCGGTCCAGGGCCTCAATCCCCGCAAAATCCTCCACGGACTTAAAGTGGACCAGCCCGTCACTTGGATATCTGAACAGCCCATCGCACATGACCTTCACAAAATCCGGCTGCACTTCATTGATATAACGCCGGTGCCCCTCATATAACGCGTCCAGTATGCCCGGATCCTCCATTGCATCAACCTTGTCTTCATTTTTCACAAAATGGAACCAAAAGGAAAACGGTACACGGTCAACCGGCTGCCCGTTAAAAGCAGCCATAATACGTTCGCGGTGATTCATCATAGCCCTTCTTTCTTCAAATTATATGGTAATCCAATGATTTACATTTCCCTGTAATCTAAATCTCGATATAGCGCCCTTCCCGGTTGGAACGGTAAACCGCGTCCACAACCTCCATGACCCGCAGCCCGTCCCTGGCGGATACAGGCGGCGGCCCGCCATTAAGGATGCATTGAAAAAACGCCTCATCCACAAGGGTTTTCTCCACCTCCCTCTGGCTGGGCACATCCGGCAGGCAGAAGTATTCCGTCTGGCCGTCCGCCAGTTCCACGCAGACCGGCGCCTTCTGGCCGTATAAGGTAATGCTGCCTTTGGTGCCAAATATCCGGGTGGTGCGGTCATTGCCGTTATAACTGACACGGCTGGCCGTCAGACTGGCAATCACGCCGTTTTCATACTGGAGGATTGCCATGGCGGTGTCGTCCCCGCTGGTCACGTAGCGGCTGCGCCCCTGTGCGTCAACCCGAGTCAGACGCGCCGTCACACCGCTCACAGAGGATGAGAGCAGGTAATGCATCAAATCAATCCGGTGGCTCAGTACCTCGCTTGCCGCATTGTAATCTTCCGGACAGGCATCATCCATGGGCAGATCCAGTCCCAGGCAGCTGCGCACATTCAGCACTATGCCAATCACACCTGCATCCAGTAATTCCCTGGCCTTTATGTGGGGTCCGTAATAACGCTGGTTATGGGAAACCATCAGTTTGGCTTCTGCATTATCCGAAGCCTCCAGCATGAGCGCTGCCTCCCCGGCCGTAACACTCATTGGCTTTTCACACAGGACATGTTTCCCAGCAGCCAGGGCAGCCAGCGTATACCTGCAGTGGGTAGATGCCGGGGTACAGATGATAACTGCGTCCACGCAGCTGTCCGCCCAGATTTCATCCAGACATGTATAGGCTTTACAGCCCAATTCACCGGCATCCTTCCTGCTGTGTTCCAGGCTGCGGTTATAGATTCCGTGAAGGACCGCCAGACCCGACCGCCTTATATTAGGAATATGCCTGGTATGGGCAATATTCCCGCTTCCGATTATAACTGTGCGTATCATAAAATGCCCCTACTTCTTTTGTTTGGACACAGAGCTGGACAAATCGCTTTTGCCCTCGTCCCTCAGCTGCGCCCGGTACAGTTCATACCACTCTTCCCTGGTCAGCTCCACATCGATGCCCGTGCATATATCCTTCAGCCTCTGTGCATTGGTGGTACCGATAAGGGGCTGGATTTTCGCAGGATGGCGCAGGATCCAGGCAATGGCAATGGCTGATTTGGAAACCTGTCTTTCATCCGCCAGACGCCCGGCCACCTGGTTCAGCTCAGGATACTGTTCATTTTCCATAAAAGGTCCGCCGTAAAAGCCGAACTGGAAAGGGCTCCATGCCTGGATGGTCATTTTATGGATGCGGCTGTAGGTAAGGACATCCCCATTGGTATCCGCCAGGGCATGGGGCTGCATGCGCAGGGGCTGGGACGCGTCCACCAGGTCGGGATGCGCCACGGAAAACTGGAGCTGGTTCATGATAAGGGGCTGCTGCACACAGGTTTTCAGCAGTTCCACCTGCATGGGCTTGTGGTTGGAAACGCCGAAGTACCGCACTTTCCCGGTGGAGTGGAGATAATCAAATGCCTCTGCCACTTCCTCCGGTTCCACCAGGGTATCCGGGTGGTGGAGCAGGAACATATCCAGATAATCCGTGCCCAGACGTTTTAAGCTTGCCTCTGCGGACTTGATGATATGCTCCTTTGACTGGTCGTTATAGAGGGTCTGCACCTGGTCGCGGATAAGGGTGCACTTGGACTGGATCTGAATCCGTTCCCTGACGGAAGGCGTCTTCAAATCCAGTATTTCCCCAAAAATCTCCTCACTTTTCCCAAACCCGTAAACATCCGCATGGTCAAACAGGCGGATACCCAGGTCCAGGGCCTGATGGACCACCTTCCTGGCATCCTCCAGGGGTACACGGCAGATGCGCATACATCCCAGTGCTGCTGCCGAGGATTCCACCATGCCGCCAATCATAATATGTTTCATAAATGCTCCTCTCCTTGGCCGTATCTGAACCTTCTCATTTACGCCATTTTACTTTAACATATATTATACCACATCTGCCTCAATCAGGAATGGGCATTTCCCAGGTAGGCCCTCTTTACCTCTTCATTGCTGCGCAGTTCCTTGGCCGGCCCGTGGAGCGTGATCCTGCCTGTCTCCAGCACATATCCGTAATCAGCTACCTTAAGCGCCATGTTGGCGTTCTGCTCTATCAGCAGGATGGTCACGCCCTGCCGGTTGATATCGCGGATCAGGTCAAAAATCAGCTGTACCAGATTGGGCGCCAGGCCCAGGGAAGGCTCGTCCAGCAGCAGAAGCTTTGGATTGCCCATCAGGGACCGGCCGATTGCCAGCATCTGCTGTTCACCGCCGGACAAGGTGCCTGCCTGCTGCTTCAGGCGTTCCTTGAGCCTGGGGAATAGCTGGCAGACCCGTTCATAGCCGTCGCTAACCAGCTTTTTCTGGTTCCTGACCGGAAATGCACCCAGCCGCAGGTTCTCCTCCACCGTAAGGGAGGGGAACACCTCCCGGCCTTCCGGGGAAAGGCTGACGCCCCTTTTCACAATCTTGTGCGGCCCCATATTGGCAATATTTTCACCGTTCAGTTCAATAACAGAGCCTTCCGCCACCTTTAATATCCCTGTGGCGGAAAGGACCGTGGTGCTTTTTCCCGCCCCATTAGACCCTACCAGGGTTACGATTTTTCCTTCCGGCACATCCAGGTCAATGCCTTTCAGGGCATGGATGGCCCCATAATATGTATTCAGGTTCCGTATTCTAAGCATCCTCATCCTCCTCCTGGCCAAGATAGGCTTCAATGACCCTGGGATTGGCGGCAATCTCCTTTGGCAGGCCGGAAGCTATAAGCTTGCCGTAATCCAGCACATAAATGCGGTCCGAGATATTCATGACCACGTTCATATCGTGCTCAATCATCAGGATGGTATATCCCTGGTCCCGCAGCTCTTTTATGAAATCCAGCAGGTCCCCGGATTCCTGCGGGTTCATGCCTGCCGCAGGCTCATCCAGAAGCAGTACCGAGGTATCCGTGGCAATGGCGCGGGCAATCTCCAGCCGGCGCTGGAGGCCGTAGGGCAGGTTCTGGGCATAGTCATCGGCATAATCCGCCAGACCGATGGATTCCAGGATGTCCATGGCCTTCTGGGTGCTTTCCCGTTCAGCCCTGCGGTATCTGGCCGTCTTAAACACCAGGTCGGGAAATGAATACCGGATATTGATACTGCCGCCTATAAGGACATTTTCAATGACACGCATTTCCTTAAACAGCCTGATATTCTGGAAGGTACGGGCAATACCCGCCCCCACGATGGTCTGGGGCCTGTTATTCTGGATTGGTTTTCCCTTAAATATGATTTCCCCTGATGTCACCTGGTAGACACCGGTCAGCATATTGAACAGCGTTGTTTTGCCCGCCCCATTGGGCCCGATGATGCTGATGATTTCCCCCTGTTCCACGTGGAGGGAAACGTCATTGACAGCCACAAGGCCCTTAAACTTTTTAGTCACGTTTTTCATTTCAAGAAGACTCATACCGTGTCACCGCCTGGACTAGATTTGTGTTTAAAGGTTACGCCCTTTGGAAATCGGTAGGGCCGGTCGGATAAGCTGCCCAAGAGGCCCTGGGAGCGGAAACGCATCATGACGAGAAGTATGAGCCCGTATACCACAAACCGGTATAATGCAAATGACCGCAATACTTCGGGGAATGCCACTAATAGCACCGCTCCGAGGATCTGCCCCTTGATACTGCCCATGCCGCCCAGAATACAGATGCAGACAATGAGCATCGAAGTGTCAAAGTTAAATGTGTTAGGGTCAATGTAACGGTTCATTGCGGCAAAGGTTGCGCCCGCAAGCCCTGCCAGTCCCCCTGCGATGGCAAAAGCCGTTACTTTATAGCGTTCCACGCTGACTCCCATGAGAACGGTGGCCAGCTCATCGTTTTTGATTGCCCGCAGGGTCCGTCCCAGCTTCGAATTGTCAATGGCCGCGCAGAATGCAATGGAAAGGATGAGGAAGGACAGCACCAGCAGGTACAGGCCGCCATTGGCCGTTGTCAGCTCATACCCCATGACGCTGGGACGCGGGATCTGCTGGATGCCAAAGGCCCCATTGGTCACATCCTCCCAGCTGAGCAGGACCATCCGGACAACCTCTGCAAAACCCATGGTGGTGATGGCCAGATAAGAACCGGAAAGCCTCATGGTGGTCAGACCCAGCAGCATGCCAAGAACCACGGAGAACAGGACGCCGATGATTGCTGAGCTAAAAAAGCCCATGCCGTACCGGGTGCCCATGATGGCCGATGCATAGGCGCCGATGGAATAAAATGCAGCATGTCCCATGGACAGCATGCCGGTCAGCCCAAGTATGATATTCAGGCTCAGCGCCAGTATGGCATACAGGCCAATCATAATCAGCACGCGGTACATGTACTGGTTTACGTCAAGGAAATAAAGGGCCGCCAGCGCCATGACCAGCGCCAGATGGACGGGCTTGTCATATTTCCAGTAAAGCTCCTTCAGATTGCGGAATATATTTTTCATGGTATCCATTCTACACCTTCACCGTCACTTTCTTACCAAAAACCCCGTTGGGGCGGATGATCAAAACCAGGAACAGGATGATGAACGCGGTGGCGTCCCTGTAGGCCCCGCCCAGATAGGTAACGGCAAGGGCCTCCGCAACCCCCACCACCAGTCCTCCCACCACGGCCCCATGGAGCACGCCGATACCGCCAAGTACAGCTGCGGCAAAGGCCTTCAGAGCAATCTGGACACCCATTGTGGGATAAACAGTGTTGTAGTAGCCTGCAACCAAAAACGCTGCAAGGGCCGCTGAAATCCCTGAAAGGGCAAAGGTAAAGGTTATGACATTGCGCACATTGACGCCCACCAGCTGCGCCGCACGCACATTCTGTTCCGTCCCCCGCATGGAAAGCCCTATGCTTGTCCGGTAAATCAAGAGGGTAAATACAGACAGCATCACAAGGGATACAAGCGCAATCACCACCTGTGTGGAATTCAGCCGGATACCGGCCACATTCCACACCCCGAAATCAAATATCTTGGGAAATGGTTTGCGTTCGCTTCCAAACGCAATCATCAGAAGATTCTGGACGATATAGGAAAATCCCACCGTACTGATAAGCGCCGCAATGCTGGGCGTGTTTTTTTCCCTCAGGGGTGCCAGCACGATCCGGTCAAAGCCCACATTAATGATGGCGGTCAGGACGCACGACAGGATTAGGGCGGGTCCCCATCCCCATTCCAGCGTCACGAACAGCAGGGCCACATGGGCGCCCAGCGCATATACGGCGCCATGGGACATATTGACCAGACGTAAAATCCCGAATACAAGGGAATACCCCACGGCAATCAATGCATAAATCATGCCAAGAGACAACCCGTTAATAAGCTGCTGAAATAACATGTACTTACCCCCAGTCAATTCATTAAAAAAACAATCCGGTTTCCCTTACCGTGAAGCTTCCCTTACAGAGAAGCAACAAACTCATCCCACGGCAGGATTGCCATGTCTGTCAGTTCCACGAACTTGCCGCCGCTCACTTCAAATACCAGCAGGTTCTTCTGCGCATCGCCAATCCCGTTAAAGGTGATGTGTCCTGTGATGGCGTCATAATCCGTATCATACAGCGCATCCTTGATGGCTGAACGCTCAGCGCTGCCCGCCCGCTCAATGGCCTGGGCAATCATGTTCACATTCTCATAGGTCTGCACCGCCATGTTGTCCGGGTCGTGCCCTGTCTTCTCATTGAACTGCTGCACAAACTTCTGGGCTGCAGGGTCAGGATTCTCAGGATTAAAGCCGGCACACATGCGCACGCCTTCCACCGCGCTTCCCCCAAGGTTAATCAGCTCCGTGGAATAGGCGGAACCAACCGAGAACATTTTAATATCAGGATTTAAGGTGCGGTACTGGTTCGCAAACGGAGCAAAGGTGGCGTACATAGTCAGCACGAAAACCGTGTCGCAGTCCTGTTCCATGAACTTGGTGATATTGGCGGAGAACTCCTCGGTTCCATCCATGACCTCTTCCTGGAGCACGATCTCAAAGTCCACTTTGCCCTTTACCTGCTCATAGGCAGTTTCCATGGCCTGCAGCGCGCCCTGCCCCCAGTCGTTTTTCAGTACCAGCACGCCTACCCGTTTGCTGCCGCTGTTCTGGCATATCTGGAGGACCGTCTCAACCTCCTGTGAAATCAGTACATTGTTGCGGAAAATATATTCACCCATGCCGGAATAGTCGGGATGTGACGCGGACGCGGATAACAGCGGTATCCCTGCGTCCATATATGTATTGGCAGCCGTCATGGCAACGCCTGATGAAAAATGTCCCAGGACCGCTGCAATGGAATCATCCGAAGCAATCATCTCCGCAATGGCGCCTACCTCCTCCTGGCTGTTCTTGTCATCAAACTGCAGCAGTTCCATGGGCGCGCCGTCTAAAAGACCGCCGCTGCTGTTGATTTCATCCACCGCAATCTCGCAGGCAGCGTAGAAGTTCTGGCCGTATTCCGCGTAATCGCCTGTCATGGGACCGGAAAATGCAATCTTAATCGGGGTCTTTCCGGAATCAGCCGCGGTTTCGCCCGGCGCGTCCGCATTCCTGCTCACAGCCGGTGCATCTGTGGTTTTGCCGCCGCAGGCGCCTAGGGCGCTTGCCATCATCAGGACTGACAGGACAATACTAATCTTTTTTTTCATATAATTTTCCTCCATTTTTCTTTATCGTGCAGATATCCACTAAATCATGGATAATCCTGCTGAAGTTATCCGCGTCCCAGGCGCTCCGGCCGATAAAAAGGCCGTCAACATCCTGGGCCTGGATCAGTTCCCGCGCATTCATGTTGTTGACGCTGCCGCCGTAAAGGATGGGGATCCCATCCCCGGCCTCCCTGCCGTATATCTCCCTCAGCGTCTGCCGGATTACCGTATGCATCTGACCGGCATACCGGACTCCGGCCGGCGTGCCTCTAACGCCGATGGCCCAGACCGGCTCATAGGCAATCCATATACCCCGTGCCTGCTCAGGGGTGGTATCCCTCAGCCCTGCCTTTAACTGGTTCCTCAAAATCTCGTCCTGGATGCCCAGCCCTTTCTGCCCATCCGTCTCCCCCACGCACAGCAGCGGGGTGATATGATGCCGCAGGGCTGCCAGGACCTTCCTGTTCTCAGCCTCATCGTCCTCACCAAATACATGGCGGCGCTCGCTGTGTCCTATACAGACCACCCGTACCCCTGTCTCCTCCAGCATAAGAGGCGACACCTCTCCGGTAAACTGCCCTTCATCCTCCCAGTTCATGTTCTGCGCCCCAAGGGTAATGTCCCAGGCATGGGCGGTTCCTGCCGAGGCGTCCAGGGCCGTATAGGAAGGCATCACGAACAGTTCCAGCAGGCTTCTGTCAATATCCCTGGTAAGGCTTCCCAACCGGTCTAAAAAGGCAACGGTCTGGCGTATGGTCTTATACATCTTTGTATTTGTACCGATATACAGTTTTTTCTGCATTTGCCGTATCTTCTTTCTAAAGGATTCTTCAGCGGAAATTCGCTGTTTCCAAACTCGTGATTACCTTTATCTTCGGGGTGGAGGGACCGTCGATATAATCCAGCTTCAGCCACTCCCTTAAAATCGTCTTTGCCAGCTCCGGCCCAATGACGCGAGCCCCAAAACAGATGACATTACCGTTATTGCTGAGCACGGAACGCTGGGCGGAAAAAATATCGTGTCCCACCGCTGCCCGGATTCCCTTAAACTTGTTGGCCGTCATACACATGCCGATTCCCGTACCGCAGATCAGCACTCCCCGTTTCTCATAACCGCTGTCAATAATCCTATCGCATACAGCCTTGGCGGTCAGGGCATAGGGCAGCTGGTCCGCCTCGCTTGACACCCCCATATCCTCCACGGCAATGCCCATCTCCTCTATCGAACGCTTTAAGATATCCTTCATAGGCACCGCAGCGTTATCGCAGCCTATGACAACACATCCTGTCATGTCAGTTTCCTCCATTTTGGTTTATCAAGAATTGTTATGTGGATTCCTTTTCCTAAACGCTCCCCTGCTGTTCCACAAACTCCCGCATGGACCGTATGATGATCCAGACCGAGGTGGCCCCCGCGTCCTGGAAGCCCACGGAACGCTCCATCAGGGATTTGGCCCGCCCGTATCTGGCCTGATACTGTTTTGTGTCTTCCACCCCTTGTGCCGCGGCCTTTTCCGCGGCCTGCAGCATGGGCAGCAGTCCCTGGTCCCAGGTCAGGCCCATGGCCCTTACCGCGGGTTCCAGGGCATCCACCATGGTTTTATCCCCCAGCCGGGCCTTACCTCTTTCCTGGATCACGGCAAGGCTTTTCTCCATCATCCGGTACAGGTCCTCTGCCGTAAGTGCAGGAGCCGGCCCTGCGTCCTTTGCACCGCCCAGGAAAAGGCTGCCGAACAGGACGCCGGACGCGCCTCCCATACTCATCAGCATGGTTTTCCCGGCCAGTCCGAATAAGGCGTACGCGTTCCCGCAGTCAGCTGCCGCCGCCACCTTATCCTTTGCCTTCTGCATCCCCAGTGCCATACCGATTCCATGGTCCCCGTCCCCGATGGCGCTGTCCACCTCCGTCAGATACGCCTTGTTCTCAATTATCCTGTCAGCTATGTATAGAATCAGATTACGGACCTTCTGTTCATTCAGCGTGTCCAGCATTGTCTCACCTTTCCTCTCTTGTATAATATGGGCTGTGGCATGGAGCGTCGTAATACCTTTTCAATTCATCATCCACTTTCATGACCGAAATGGAAAATCCTCCCATCTCCATACAGGTACAATAATTATTAATGTCCGCGTCATATACAATGACGCCGTCCGAATCCAGCAGTTCCTTAAGCTTGCGGTAGACAATGCCCATCTCCATGATTGTGGTGGAGCCCAGGCCGTTAACCAGCACGCAGACCTCATCGCCCGGATTTAAGGGCATATCCTTTACCAGGTTCTGGTACATGACCTGGGTCAGCTCATCGGCCGGGCACATCTTGGCCCGTTTGATTCCCGGCTCCCCATGGATTCCCATTCCATATTCAAGTTCATCCTCTGCCAGCTGGAAGGTGGGCTTTTCAGAGCCCGGTATCTGTCCCGGACTGGTGGCGACCCCAATGGTCCGCAACAATGCCCTGGCTTTTTCAGTGACCCGCACCACCTCCTCCAGTCCAAGTCCCTCATCACAGGCAGCCCCTGCAACCTTGATGACGAACACGTTCCCCGCAATGCCCCTTCTGTCCTCCATACGGTCAGAGGGCGCGGAAGCGCAGTCATCCCAGGTCCGCACATGGGCGGTTTGAATGCCTTCATCCTGCAGCATCTCCTCCGCCATGTCAAAGTTCAGGTTGTCTCCCGCATAATTGCCGTAGATGAAAAGGACGCCCCGGCCTCCATTGACAGCCTGGCCCACCTCCATGATGGTTCCCGGGTCCGGGGAAGCAAACACATTGCCGCAGGCAGCCGCGTCAGCCAGTCCCCGGCCCACAAAACCGGCAAACATGGGATCGTGGCCGCTTCCGCCCCCAATCACCAGCCCAACCTGGTTTTTCCTGTGATTTTTATAGAGTATGCCGTTTACGTCGCCAACCTTCTCATAATAACGGTCATAAGCTGCAACAAACCCTTCCATCATCTCCGACACCACATCATCCGCCTGGTTGATAATTTTCTTGGACATTAATCGTTCCTCCTACGAATTTTTGTTCGTTTACAGAATATATTTTGTTACTTTTAATAGATTATGTTTGATTTACACCAATACTAGCACATATTTTTTTTGCGGTCAATGTTTTATTGTTGTTTATTATAAAAATTGTATAGATTATCAAAAAATGCCCGCTTTTATTGTGCATATTATCTACCATTAATTGTGTGTTTGCAATAAATCGAACACCTTTTTTATATTAAGTCCATTTTTTGTTCGTTTTTGTATCAGAGCCTAAAGCATTCAGATTCATCCATGTAAGTTGTCCGTGATGTATCAGAACCAAACCACGGGCTTGACACACACCGGCCTGCACATATGTAACCCCCGGCTTCCCGCAATCGCTAAGGCATGTGACCTTTATGTACCTAGATATTTCTACGTCCTGGTGAGGTATGCCTGCACCCCAGGCAGGTATCCCCGCGCTACGGATAGGTATCCCCGCGCCACGGATAGGTATCCCCGCCCCGGACGCCTCCCCACCCCCATAAAACCCCGGACCTGCCCGATTCCTCTCTCTGCTTCCGGTCCAGCGCCGCCTCCGGGTCCCTATCAAGAACATTTTAAGTGAAACAAACATATATCCCTAAAAGTCAAACATTTTCTCCCCATTTCAGATTGACATTTTCATTTACATTGTTTAATATGAATACAGGGGTAATTATATCTGCTTGCGGATATTCTGTTCGATTGTTCGTTTTTTATTATACAGACAAACAGTATATACAGCGGAAAGGCAGGCAGGTCCAAGACATTTGCCCATCAGGAAGAGGTAATTATGGAAAAAAAGAGGCAGCGGCTTTCCAAGATTGTGGATATCCTGCGCAGCCAGGACACGATGACCGTGCGTGAGTTATCAGAGCGTCTGGAGGTTTCCCTTATGACGGTCCGCCGGGATTTAGATGAACTTCAGGCAGAAGGTATTGTTGAACGTTCTTATGGAAAGGCGGTTCTGTGCAGGAACGCGCCACACAGCCTTTACGAAAACATTGAAAACATTTACAGCCTGACATGGGCAAGCGGTTCCATGGACGAACAAAAAAGCCGCATTGCACAATATGCAGCCAGCCTGATAGAACCGGGAGAAGTCATAATCCTGGACAACGGATCCACCACGGACCGGATTGCGGATCATATCCCCTATGGCATAGACCTGACCGTGGCCTGTTATAACCTGAACATCCTGGTCAAGCTGGCAAACCGGGACAAGATGAACATTATTTTTGCCGGCGGGTATTTCCATCCCAGCGACCAGATGTTTGAATCAGCGGAGAACATCAATTTCCTGGGTACCATCCGCGCCCATAAGCTGTTCTTATCTGCATCCGGCGTACATACGGCCCTGGGCATGACCTGTGCGCATGACTTTGAGGTTGCAGTAAAACAGACCGTGCTCAAGTCCGCCCTAAAGAAGATATTGGTGGCGGATTCCAGCAAATTCGGGACCGTAAAAACCGTATACTTTGAAAAAATGGATGTGCTGGACATGATCATCACTGACACCGGACTTTCCAGCGAGTGGGCCGAGATTATCCGTGGCAAGGGAATCGAGCTGGTGATGGTCTGACATCCGCCCGCCATGACTCCATCAACCGGACAGGATTTCCCCCAAAGCGTGGCGCGCGGCGTTTTGGGAAATCAGCAGCCCGGACAGCGGCAAAAAACAAAAAAACCATGGTCCTCCCTTCAGGGATTCCCATGGTTTTTTCATATCTATATCCGATTCTATCCTTCTGTTACTTCTGCATCGTCCTCATCAATATCCGCCATATCATCCATTGCCAGGACTTCCTCTGCCACATTGTCCTCGGTCAGGTTGATTTCGTTGTCATCTTCTGCTGAAAGGATGATCTCGTCATCTTCTGACAGCAGGATATCATCCGAAACCATGTCGTCCGTATCCAGCTTCACATTGCGGTAGCGCTTCATACCCGTACCGGCCGGGATAGGCTTACCAATGATGACATTTTCCTTAAGGCCGATCAGGTGGTCAATCTTGCCGTTGATGGCTGCCTCGGTCAGGACCTTGGTGGTCTCCTGGAAGGATGCTGCTGACAGGAAGGAGTCGGTTGCCAGGGACGCCTTGGTGATACCAAGCATTACCTGCCTGCCTTCTGCCGGCGTCTTGCCGTCCGCAATCAGCGCCTCATTCATCTCGTTGTAATCAAGGACATCCATGGATACGCCTGGCAGCACGTCGCTGTCACCGCTTTCCTCAATCTTGATTTTCTTAAGCATCTGATGGACAATCATCTCGATATGCTTATCATTGATTTCCACGCCCTGGAGACGGTAAACACGCTGTACTTCCTGGAGCATGTAATCCTGTACCGCACGCACACCCTTGATTTTCAGGATGTCGTGAGGATTGATGCTGCCTTCTGTCAGCTCGTCGCCGGCTTCCAGCACCTGTCCGTCCAGAACCTTGATCCTGGAACCATATGGGATGAGATAGGTCTTGGAGTTGCCTGTCTCGTTGTCCGTCACCGTAATCTCGCGCTTCTTCTTGGTGTCCTTAATCTGCACCACGCCGCCAAACTCCGTGATGATGGCAAGACCCTTTGGCTTACGGGCCTCGAAAAGCTCCTCTACACGGGGAAGACCCTGTGTGATATCGCCGCCGGCCACGCCGCCCGTATGGAACGTACGCATGGTCAGCTGTGTTCCAGGCTCACCGATGGATTGCGCGGCAATGATTCCGACCGCCTCACCCACCTGCACGGGCTGGCCGGTTGCCATGTTGGCGCCGTAACACTTGGCGCACACGCCGATATGGGACTTACAGCTTAAGACGGTACGAATCTTGACGGTCTTACGTCCCGTCTTATTCAGCACCTTCATGACAGCTGCCGCGCGCTTAGGCGTGCACATATGGTTCGCCTTAACCACAACCTCGCCCGTATCCGGGTCAGTGATGGTCTCAGCAATATAACGTCCTGTAATCCTCTCTTCCAGGTCCTCAATGACCTCGTTTCCGTCCATGAAGGCCTTGATTTCCATAAATGGGATATCCCTGCCCTCACAGCAGTCCACTTCACGGATGATCAAATCCTGTGAAACGTCTACCAGACGCCTTGTCAGGTAACCGGAGTCAGCCGTACGCAGGGCCGTATCGGACAGACCTTTACGTGCGCCGTGGGCGGAAATAAAGTACTCCAGTACGTCCAGTCCTTCACGGAAGTTGGACTTGATGGGAAGCTCGATGGTGTGTCCTGTGGTATCCGCCATCAGTCCGCGCATACCTGCCAGCTGCTTAATCTGCTTATCAGAACCACGGGCGCCGGAGTCAGCCATCATGTAGATATTGTTGTACTTATCCAGGCCGGTCAGCAGGTCGTGGGTCAGCTGGTCATCGGTGGTCTTCCAGGTCTCGATTACCTCTTTGTAACGCTCCTCCTCAGTGATGAGGCCGCGGCGGTAGTTCTTGGCAATCTGATCCACGGTTGCCTGGGCATCCTCAATCAGCCCCGGCTTGCTTGCAGGCACGGTCATGTCGGAAATCGATACGGTCATGGCTGCCCTGGTGGAATATTTGTAACCGATTGCCTTGATATCATCCAGGGTCACGGCTGTCTGGGTAGCGCCATGGACATTGATGACTTTCTCAAGTATCTGCTTTAACTGCTTCTTGGCAACATGGAAATCCACTTCCAGCTTTAATTCATTGCCCGGAACGCTTCTGTCCACGAATCCCAGGTCCTGAGGGATGATTTCATTGAAAATGAACCTGCCGATGGTGGATTCAATGATATCTGTCTTCACAGTGCCGTCGGCCAGGGTCTTTGCAACCCTTACCTTTACGCGTGAATGCAGGGTAGCCTCCTGGTTCTCATAAGCCAGGATTGCCTCGTTGACATTCTTGAATACCATGCCTTCGCCCTTTGCCCCCGGACGCTCCTGGGTCAGGTAGTAGATACCAAGTACCATATCCTGGGAAGGAACAGCAACCGGTCCGCCGTCAGAAGGCTTTAACAGGTTGTTGGGGCTTAACAGGAGGAAGCGGCACTCTGCCTGGGCCTCTACGGACAGGGGCAGATGCACGGCCATCTGGTCGCCGTCAAAATCAGCGTTGAACGCGGTACACACAAGGGGATGGAGCTTAATGGCCTTACCCTCTACCAGAATCGGCTCAAAGGCCTGGATACCAAGCCTGTGCAGCGTAGGCGCACGGTTCAGCATGACAGGATGCTCCTTGATGACGTCCTCCAGCACATCCCATACCTCGGGCTGCAGCCGTTCCACCATCTTCTTGGCATTCTTTATATTGTGGGCGGTTCCGTTGGATACCAGCTCCTTCATTACAAAGGGCTTGAACAGCTCAATGGCCATTTCCTTGGGAAGTCCGCACTGGTAAATCTTAAGTTCAGGTCCGACCACGATAACTGACCGTCCGGAATAGTCAACACGCTTACCCAGCAGGTTCTGACGGAAACGTCCCTGCTTACCCTTAAGCATGTCGGAAAGGGATTTGAGGGCCCGGTTGCCAGGTCCTGTCACGGGCCTGCCGCGGCGGCCGTTGTCAATCAGGGCGTCCACTGCCTCCTGGAGCATGCGCTTCTCGTTGCGGACAATGATGTCCGGCGCGCCCAGTTCCAGCAGCCTTGCAAGACGGTTGTTCCTGTTGATGATCCTTCTGTATAAGTCATTGAGGTCAGAGGTTGCGAAACGTCCGCCGTCCAGCTGTACCATGGGACGGATATCCGGAGGGATTACCGGAATCACATCCATAATCATCCACTCAGGACGGTTGCCCGAGGTCAGGAATGCCTCCACCACCTCTAATCTCTTGATAATCCTTGCGCGCTTCTGTCCCGTGGAATCAGCCAGGGCCTTGCGCAGGTCCTGGGAATCCTTTTCCAGGTTGATGGAACGGAGCAGTTCCTGGATGGCCTCAGCGCCCATACCAACGCGGAAACCGCCTGTGCCGCCGTACTTCTCAACCTCTTCCCTGTATTCCTTCTCGGACAGGACCTGCTTATACTGCAGGCTGGTTGAACCGGCGTCCAGCACAACGTAGGAGGCAAAATACAGCACCTTCTCCAGTGTCCTGGGCGAGATGTCCAGAATCAGTCCCATACGGCTGGGAATACCCTTAAAATACCAGATATGGGATACGGGAGCGGCCAGCTTGATGTGGCCCATGCGCTCTCTACGGACACTTGCCTTTGTAACTTCCACGCCGCAACGGTCGCAGATAACACCTTTATAACGAATCTTTTTGTATTTACCGCAATGACACTCCCAGTCCTTACTAGGCCCGAAGATCCTCTCGCAGAACAGTCCGTCCTTCTCAGGCTTTAGTGTCCTGTAGTTGATGGTCTCAGGCTTCTTAACCTCGCCGTGGGACCACTCCAGAATCTTATCAGGGGAGGCCAGACCAATCTTAATGGCATCAAATGTCATTGGATGATAAGTTTCATTAGTTTCTGGCATGAGCATTAACTCCCTTCTTATTCTTCGTCTTCACCGCAGGCAGAGTCGTCCAGAATCAGTTCGTCCTCCGCATCGTCGGTGTAATCATCGGCCAAATCGTCCTCTACTGCTGCTTCGTCCTCCACTGTCACAAGTTCATTATCCTTGAACTCCTGCTTCTGGTATCCGAACTCAGCGTAGGGCTCCTCAGAAGAGCCAAAGCGGCGGTCGCCCTCTAACATGGCGCGCAGCTCAGTATCGCCGTAATCAATATTTTCCGCCATCTCAACCTCGGTGCCGTCATCCCTCAGGACCTGTACGTCCAGGCCAAGGGACTGCATCTCCTTAAGGAGTACCTTAAATGACTCAGGCACGCCGGGCTCAGGTATATTCTCGCCCTTGATGATGGCTTCATAGGTCTTCACACGGCCTACAACGTCATCGGACTTAACCGTCATGATTTCCTGCAGGGTATAGGAAGCGCCGTATGCCTCCAACGCCCAAACCTCCATCTCACCGAAACGCTGGCCGCCGAACTGCGCCTTACCGCCCAGGGGCTGCTGTGTAACCAGGGAGTATGGGCCGGTTGAACGGGCATGGATCTTATCGTCAACCAGATGGTGCAGTTTCAGGTAGTGCATGTGTCCGATGGTAACCGCGCCGTCAAAGAACTCGCCGGTACGTCCGTCGCGCAGGCGCACTTTTCCGTCCCTGCTGATTGGAACACCTTTCCACAGTTCCCGGTGCTCAAGGTGCGCACCCAGATATTCCATTACAGAAGGCTTGATAAGGTCTTTATATTTAACTTCGAACTCTTCCCAGGGCAGGTTAACATAGTCGTTGGCCAGCTCCAGGGTATCCATGATGTCATTCTCGTTTGCGCCGTCAAAGATAGGGGTGGATACATTAAAGCCCAGGGCCTTGGCTGCAAGGCTTAAGTGGATTTCCAGCACCTGTCCGATGTTCATACGTGAAGGCACGCCCAGGGGGTTAAGCACGATATCCAGGGGGCGTCCGTTGGGCAGGAACGGCATATCCTCAACAGGAAGCACACGGGACACAACACCCTTGTTGCCGTGACGTCCTGCCATCTTATCGCCCACGGAAATCTTACGCTTCTGGGCAATGTAGATGCGCACGGTTTCATTTACGCCAGGTGAAAGCTCGTCTCCATTCTCCCTTGTGAACACCTTTGCGTCCACAATAATGCCGTATGCGCCGTGGGGCACTTTAAGGGATGTGTCACGCACTTCCCTTGCCTTCTCACCGAAGATGGCGCGCAGCAGCCTCTCTTCAGCAGTCAGCTCCGTCTCTCCCTTAGGGGTCACCTTACCCACCAGGATATCCCCTGCGCGGACCTCGGCCCCGATGCGGATGATTCCGCGCTCGTCCAGGTCCTTAAGGGCATCTTCACCAACGCCGGGAACATCCCGGGTGATTTCTTCCGGTCCCAGCTTGGTGTCACGGGCTTCTGCCTCGTATTCCTCAATGTGGACCGATGTATATACATCTTCCTGAACAAGGCGTTCAGAAAGAAGGACAGCATCCTCGTAGTTGTAACCTTCCCAGGTCATGAACCCGATTAAGGGATTCTTTCCAAGTGCAATCTCGCCGTTATCCGTGGACGGGCCGTCCGCAATGACTTCTCCGGCTTCCACATGGTCGTTCTTGTACACAATCGGCTTCTGGTTGTAGCAGTTGCTCTGGTTGCTTCTCTTGAATTTGGTCAGATGATACACATCCCGGTTGCCGTCCTTATCCCTCTTGATGATAATCTCATTGGAAGCGGAACGTTCTACCACGCCTGCATTCCTGGCAACCACACACACACCGGAGTCAACCGCTGCCTTTGACTCAATACCGGTTCCTACCGCAGGCGCTTCCGTGGTCAGAAGAGGCACTGCCTGACGCTGCATGTTGGAACCCATGAGGGCACGGTTGGCATCGTCGTTCTCCAGGAAAGGAATCATGGCCGTTGCCACGGAGAATACCATCTTAGGAGATACGTCCATCAGGTCAATGGTCTTTTTCTGGAACTCGGATGTCTCTGTACGGAAACGTCCGGATACGTTATTATGGATGAAATGTCCTTCCTCGTCCAGGGCTTCGTTGGCCTGGGCCACCACGAAATTATCCTCCTCGTCGGCAGTCAGGTACACAACCTCATCCGTTACCCTTGGATTCGCAGGATCCGTGGTCTTATCCACCACACGGTACGGCGCCTCAATGAAGCCGTACTGGTTCACCCTTGCATAGGTTGCCAGGGAGTTGATCAGACCGATGTTAGGACCTTCAGGCGTCTCGATGGGACACATACGACCGTAGTGGGTATAGTGTACGTCACGCACCTCGAATCCGGCACGGTCCCTGGACAGACCGCCAGGTCCCAGGGCGGAGAGACGGCGCTTATGGGTCAGCTCTGCCAGAGGGTTGTTCTGGTCCATGAACTGGGACAGCTGGGAACTTCCGAAGAATTCCTTCACGGCCGCGGTCACGGGCTTAATGTTAATCAGGGACTGGGGTGTGATGCCATCCATGTCCTGGGTGGTCATACGCTCCCTTACCACACGTTCCATACGTGAAAGGCCGATGCGGTACTGGTTCTGGAGCAGTTCCCCCACCGCGCGGATACGGCGGTTGCCCAGATGGTCAATGTCATCCGCATTGCCCACCTGCTCCTCCAGGTGCATATTATAGTTAATGGAAGCAAGGATATCTTCCTTTGTAATGTGCTTCGGGATCAGGTCGTGGATGTTCCTGCGGACAGCCTCTTTCAGCTCCTTTGGATCCGTGCCAGCTTCTTCCAGGATAGAAGCCAGGGCCGGGTAGTATACTAACTCGGTAATACCCACTTCCTCCGGGTCAAAGGGAACATGTGCAGAAAGCTCAACCATCATATTGGAAAGCACCTTCTGCTTCCTGTCAGGTCCGTCAACCCACACAAACGGAACAGCCGCATTCTGGATCCTCATGGCTGATTCCTTGTCAAGCTTGGTTCCTGCCTCTGCAAGGATCTCACCTGTGGTGGTGTCCACAACATCCTCTGCAAGGATCTGGCCGTTTAAGCGGTACTTAAAGGACAGCTTTTTGTTGAATTTGTATCGGCCTACTTTTGCCAGGTCATATCTTCTGGGGTCAAAGAACATGCTGTTCAGCAGACTTTCCGCACTGTCAACAGATAAGGGCTCACCGGGACGAATCTTCTTATATAATTCCAAAAGGCCATCCTGGTAATTATCGGATGTGTCCTTGCCAAAGCTGGCTAATAATTTGGGCTCCTCGCCAAAGAGCTCAAGGATTTCTGCGTTGGTACCAAATCCCAGGGCACGGATCAGGACAGTTACCGGCACCTTACGGGTCCTGTCTACACGTACATAAAATACGTCATTGGAATCTGTCTCATATTCCAGCCATGCGCCACGGTTGGGGATGACGGTGCAGGTATACAGTTCCTTACCTACCTTATCATGGCCAATACCGTAGTAGATACCAGGGGAACGTACCAGCTGGCTGACAATAACACGCTCAGCACCGTTAATTACAAAGGAACCGGTATCTGTCATCAGGGGCAGGTCGCCCATGAATATCTCGTGTTCGTTCATTTCATCTTTATCTTTATTGTACAGTCTTACCTTTACCTTAAGTGGTGCGGCGTAAGTTGCATCCCGTTCTTTACACTCCTCGATGGTATATTTAATATCATCCTTACACAATGTAAAGTCAACGAATTCCAGACTCAGATGTCCTGCAAAGTCTGCTATCGGAGAGATATCATCAAACGCTTCCCTGAGTCCTTCGTCGAGGAACCACTGGTAGGAGTCTTTTTGAATCTCAATCAGGTTTGGCATCTCAAGAACTTCTTTCTGTCTTGAGTAGCTCATTCTTACGCTTTTCCCGGCCGGTACCGGACGTATTCTGCTTTTCTCCATTGACGTTTCACCCCTGTTTTCTAATTTGGTTCGCAATATTTTCATTCCGTTCATACGGCATGGACGCACCATACGCCATTCCGTAAAAACACAAATATCACTGTCGTTCTCTGTGATTGGGCGAGAGGCACAGGCCAAAGGGCGCAAAAAGCCCACCTCACCACAATAGTGCACACTCCATAATAACACAGCCCTGTCAAGGTGTCAAGCATTTTTTGCTTGCATTTTGTTTACGAAAATGATATACTATTATAGAATGTCTCCTGAGGGGTTGTTGATTTTTACCCTCGTTTTGCCGGGGTAACAGGGGCAAATGATAATATATTTACGTTTGGAGGTATACCTTTATGGCAAATACCATTATGCACGTACTGCTTGTGGTCTTGATCATTGCAGTGGTGGTTCTGGCTGTTCTCTACTTTCTGGGGAACAAACTTCAGAAGCGGCAGGTGGAACAGCAGCAGCTTCTGGACGCGGCGGCCCAGACCGTATCCATCCTGGTGATTGACAAGAAGAAGATGAAGCTTACGCAGGCCGGACTTCCAAAAGCAGTGACAGACCAGACGCCTAAGTACATGCGCTGGGCCAAGGTACCGGTTGTAAAAGCAAAAATCGGTCCCAAAGTCATGACTCTCATTGCTGACGGACGGGTATTTGAGTCCCTTCCCATCAAGACAGAGGCCAAGGTTGTAATCAGCGGGATTTACATCACCCAGATTAAGAGCGTGCGCGGGGGCGCTATCCCAACTCCTCCTAAGAAGAAGGGATTCTTCGCAAGATTCAGGAAGAATAAGTAATTAAAAAGAAGCGGCATGGCCGCTTCTTTTTTATGTTCTTCTTTCTGTCTTCTGTTGAATTCCCGTCCCTGTCCTTACATGGGGGCATACGACTGGGGACACGACTGTACATCCAGCCGGATGCTGCAGTCTGACAGATGCTCATAATTAATATCCAGGGAATAATCGATATCCACCTTCAGTTTGTCAGGCTGTTCATTGATTTTAATCTTGTTGGCCTGGATGCCCACCACCATATCGCCCAGGGGCGTGGTATAGCAGGACAGGTTCTTCTTGTTTTTCTCAAACTGCATATGGGTGTTGGCTATGCCCTTCTTGATGATATCCATCCCGACCTGTGAAATCTTAATCACATTCTTTACCTTGCCCTCAAAGCCCTCCATCACTTCCTCATAGAGGATATAGTGCTTTCCGTTTTTCTGATAATAATCTCCTCTTACTATCATCTCAACATCGGAGTCTTCTTCGTCCATCATCTGGATACCGCTGATTGTAATCAGCACATCTTTTGTCATCCTTCATCCTCTTTCCATTATGCGTAGCGTTCCATACCATGGGACAACAGCATACCTACCAGCTGGTCCTTGCCGATTCCCCTGGCCTCCCACAGCATGGGATACATGCTGATGGCCGTGAAACCAGGCATGGTATTAATCTCGTTGAATACCACTTCTCCGTCATCCTTAACAAAAAAGTCCACCCGGGCCAGACCGTATCCGTCCACTGCCCTGAATATGTCCATGGCTGCCTGGCGCACCTTTTCCGTGGCACCGTCCGGAAGCTCGGGGTCCGTGACCGTCCTGGACTCCTCATTGAAATACTTGGCGTCAAAATCATAAAATTCTGCTGCTGCCAGGATTTCCCCAACCCCTGAGGCTTCAATCCCACGGCGTCCTCCGCCGAATACCGAGCATTCGATTTCCCTTCCGACAATGGTTTCTTCCACCAGCAGCTTCCGGTCATGGCGGGCCGCTTCCAGAAGCCCTGCCTCCAGTTCCTGCCGGTTTCCCGCCTTGCTGATTCCTCTGGAGGAGCCTGCGTTGGACGGCTTGATAAACACGGGATAAGGGAAATGCTTCTCAATCCTGTCCACCACCTGTTCCATGTCCTCCAACTCTTCCCTGTAAACCGGTTCATATCCGGCCTGGCGGATTCCCAGGTCCGACACAATGATCTTGGTGTACAGTTTATCCATGGAAACAGCAGAAGCCAGGACGCCGCAGCCCACATAGGGAATCCTGGCCAGTTCCAGAAGCCCCTGGATCGTGCCGTCCTCGCCGTACAGCCCGTGAAGGACAGGGAACACGATATCCACCCTCACCTCTTCCACCTTGTCTCCATCCATAAGTAAAATACACTTCCTGGTCGCATCCGGCAGGAGGGCTGCGCCTACCTTGCCGTCTCTCCAGGCACCGCTTTTCACATCTTCCAGTGAATCAGCCTTAATCCAATGTCCCTCTTGCGTAATGCCTACCAGTATAATATTGTAACGCGCGCTGTCTATGTGTTCTATGACATTGACCGCCGACATGCAGGACACAATGTGCTCTGATGACTGGCCGCCAAATATAACCGCCACTGTTAGTTTGCTCATGTCTGTCTCCTTTATGTACGCAAAAAAATGCGTTTGGTTCATGATTATAGTATATCATATGTGGCAATAATTACAAACAGAAATTAATTTGGCATTTACATCCAGATTATAGAAAATCTTTGATTCCGGGAGGATTAACCATATATGAAACATAGAATCAGTCTGTGCATTTCCGCTCTTTGTTTTTTTACCGCATTCCTTATCACCATGTCATCCCGCACAGCGGGCGAGGAGGCCCTGGCCGCCCGCATTGCGCCGGAGATACTGCGTTTCCATATCCTGGCAGAAAGCAACGCGGCCCATGACCAGGAACTGAAAATAGGCCTGAAAGGCCTTGTGCTGGACTATGTGCACAGCCAGGTGCCGGACAGCGCCGGCAAGGAAGGACTGATAGAGTGGCTGGAAAACAACAGGACCAGCATTGAAACCATGTCTGAGGACTGGCTTGCCGATCAGGGCGCGCCCTATGGGGTCACCCTGGAAATCACAAAAGACTATTTCCCCACAAAGGCCTACGGGGACATGGTATTCCCCTGCGGCACATATGATGCGGTGCGCATAACCATTGGGCAGGGAAAAGGGCACAACTGGTGGTGTGTCCTCTATCCTTCCCTCTGTTATACGGATTCCCTCAACGCCGTTGTCCCTGAATCATCCAAACAGACCCTTTCCTGCCTTCTGGACCAGGACGACTACGGCGCCCTTCTCCCCCGCAGGGAGAAGGACGGAAAAAAGCCGGAAGTCCATGTCCGCTTCCGGCTGCTGGATCTGCTGCGCCAAGCGGATACGTGAAGTGGTTTCCTTACCCCTTCTGCCCATCCAGCATATCCTGGAGCGCATCGTCGCTCTCATCAATCCACACATCCTCTTCCTCCGCGTTCAGGCCCAGGTACCGGGCCAGGGTGCGGGGATCATCGCTGTTGTTCCAGCGGCTTATATACCGGTCTATCTCCTCAAAGGGAATCTCCCCTGCCAGATACCGTTCCTTAAATGTGCCTTCTGCCATTATTTCCTCCCCCGTCCTAAAACCGCGGTGTCCTGTTCCTTAATATTGCGGGATACCGTAATCTCCTGGTTGTCAATATGTTCCCTGGCGGCATTCTTGGCATCCGCGATATTGCGGTTCCTCAATGCCTTCAAAATGTGTTCATGCTCCACCAGCAGCACCTGCCTCTTATCCTCATCCTTTATATACTCCAGGCGGTAGCGGTACATTTGTTCCCTCAGGTTGTTAAGCATCTGGACCAGCTTGTCATTGCCAGTGCCCTGATAAATCACATCATGGTACTGCTCATCTGTTTCCGCAATGGTCATGGCTTCCCCTTTGGCAATGGCATTCCTGAAATTCCCCTGCACGCGCTCCAGCTCATCCATGTCCTCCTCAGACATCCTCTGACATGCAAGTTCAATGGCAAGTTCTTCCAGTGAGCGGCGCACCTCCAGCACGTCCCTTAGACTTTTTTCCGATATCTTGGCAACCTCAGCGCCTTTCCTTGGAATCATAAGCACCAGGCCTTCCAGTTCCAGCTTGCGGATAGCTTCCCTTATGGGCGTCCTGCTGACCCCCAGCTTCTCAGCCAGCTGTATTTCCATCAGGCGCTCTCCCGGCGCCAGCTCCCCCTTAAGTATGGCCTGCCGCAGCGTATTAAAAACCACATCCCGCAGCGGCAGATACTCATTCATGTTAACCTTAAAATTATTCTCCATTCCGTGAATCCCCTTTCCCGTGTAACCTGGTACGTTTCTCCTGTATGGCTGTTTTACATGTTCCTTCTATAATAATAGTCATGGATTCCTTCCCACATTATAAAAATTGGTCAGGTAAACCTGCTTGGCAAGCTCTGATTCCTTCCCAAAACGCAGCGCCTCATATGCGTCCTGCGCAGCCCTCGGGCTGGTAAACAGTCCGAATACCGTGGGACCGCTTCCGCTCATCATGGCATTGATTGCGCCGTAATCCTTCATTACCCCCTCAATCCTGGCAATGATGGGATATTTCTCTCCTGTGACCAGTTCCAGCACATTGCCGAACTTGCCCGCCACATCCATCAGGTCCCGGCGGCGTATGGCTTCCACCATGCCGTCGATGTCCGGATGGTCTTTTGGCGCCAGGTCCATGGCGTCCAGGCTTTCGTACACGGTCCTGGTGGACACGCTGATGCCAGGCTTGGCAATCAGCACCTGGCACTGGGGCATGGGAGGCAGCTGCGACAGTTTTTCCCCGATTCCCTCTGAAAGCGCGGTCCCCCTCATGAGACAGTAGGGGATATCCGCGCCCAGGGTCACTCCCCGCTTCATGAGTTCGCCGGCTGACAGTCCCAGGCCGAACATCTTATTCACCCCGAACAGGACGGAAGCAGCGTCCGTGCTCCCCCCCGCCATGCCGGCTGACACAGGAATGAATTTACGCAGATGGATGGACACGCCCTGGCTGATATGGAATTCGTCCATCAGAAGCTTTGCCGCCCTGTACGCCAGGTTCTGTTCATTGGTGGGCAGATAGAACAGGTTTGTCTCTATCCGGATGCCTGGTTCGCTGGTCCTGTACAGGTCAATACGGTCATGAAGCCCAACGGTCTGCATAATCATACGCACTTCATGGTATCCATCCTGGCGCTTTCCCAGTACATCCAGGGCCAGATTGATTTTGCCGTATGCTTTTAAGCGTAAATGTGTAATCATCCCCGTGCTCCTCTTTATGTATATTGTTTGTATCTCTGTTTTTATAATACATTATATTGTATACAATACTTTTTGCTTTTTTTCAAGTACAAAATGAAAAAAACATAAGTTTTTTTGCGAAAACCTGCATGATGTAAAAAGCACTGCCCGGCAGGTTGATAATGTGATATCACGGGGCAGTGCTTTTATATTGTGAGGCAGCGTATGGTCAATCCGCCTCTTGATAATGTGTTTTACTTGATACGGTCAGCTTGCCCCTTGACGGCCTATCTGCCTTTTAAACTTTCAATGGCCTGCTTCATGGCCTCGTCCTCTTCTCCCAGCATCGGCGTCCCTTCCCTGTGTTCCTCATCCTCCTTTGGTATGTAACGCCCAAAGACAGGATTTAAAATATAAGAATTCACAAATGCCAGAAGGGGCATTCCAAAGAGCATGAGAAGCACGGACATCTGGGGCAGGTAGAACAGCCCGAAGTACGAAGCAGCCAGGATTGCAGCGTCAGCCCCAAGGATGCCCAAGGTCTGCAGAAGATGCCTGGCAGACATGAAGAATGCGTTGAGCAGCGTCCTCTTCACCGGATTATAGAATCTGGCCTGCAATGGGAATGCATACGACACAATGAACAGGTAGATTAAGAACATTCCCCCGGAAACCGCTGTAAGCACAACACTTAGTACGCCCCCAATCCCCATCTGGCCCGTGGCAAAAAACCAGAAATCAATGCCCAGCACAATGCCAGCTGCCAGGAGGATCAGCCAGATTGCAGTGGCCTGCCTGAAATTGCTTTTAAAGGAGTGGAAAAAGGAACGGATGGTGGAATCCCCCTCGTCCCGCGCCAGCTTAAGGGTCACATAATACACGGCTGTGGTGGATGCGCCTATGGTAAAAACCGGGATGGAACAGACAATCCAAAGAATGTTAAGGAGGATCAGGTCCCCCAGCTTTCCTATGAACCGCCATACCGGATTATCGTAATTAAAAAAGCCCTGCAACATAGTCTGTCCTCTTCTTTCTGTAAATAAAACTGTAGTGAACCTGGTGTTATTCTACCATATTAGCGGGAAATTGCAAAGGGATGGATTCATTTCATAAAATTTTCATACACTGCGCCATATTCTATGATATACTACAGGAAATGATATTTAATTGCGGAAGGAACCATCCCCATGTCTATACGGAAAGAAGCGGAAACTGAAAGACAGAAGTTAAGGAGCATGCCCCCAAAAGACCGGGCATGGTATATCTGGGAATACTACAAATTCCATATCCTGGCCCTTATCCTGGCAGCCGCCGCACTGTGGACCCTTGGCAGCATGCTGTACCGCCAGACCTTCACCACCCGGCTGTCCATTGCCATTGTCAATGACCAGGCCGGAGGCGCCAGTTCCACGGCCGGCCTGGAAGCCAATCTGAGGCAAGCCCTTGGTTTTGGCAAAAAGGATCTGATTGAGATTAACGAGGGCCTGAGCGCCCGGTTTGGCCAGGAGGGCATGTCCCAGTTTGAATATGCCAGCCTGGCCAAGATATCCGCCCTGGTTGCCAGCAAGTCCCTGGATGTCTTCATCGGGGACCAGGAGGCGGTGGACCACTATGGGACCGTCAATGCATTCCAGGACCTGGAGGCGTACCTTCCCCCTGAGATTTACAGCCTGGCAGAGGATTCCATATACAGCACGGAGGATGAACAGGGCATCCTTAAGCCCGTGGCCCTGTCCCTTGAGGGAACCTCCTTTGCCGGCCAGACCGGCATTGTCATGAATCCGCCTTATCTGGCCGTGATGTCCACCTCTCAGCATAAAGAAGAGGTTCTTCAGATGATTGAATACCTGTTCCGATGATATCCGTCTCACTTGAACCTGTTCCGATAATATTCATCCTTCCGATACATTCCATACCCAGGCCTTCTGCCACTGCGCGGCTGGCCTGGTTTTTTGTTTGGATCATGGCGCACAGCCTTGCTCCAAGCACTTCATGGGCATAGTCCCTGATGGCTGCGGCTGCTTCCCTGGCATATCCCATATGGCGGAAGGGGCGGAAAATGTGATATCCCAGTTCCAGCCAGGGCAGGCATGGTTCCTGCCCCTGCTTATCCGGGCCGGAATACGAAGCACCGGACAGCGCAGCACCGGAATCTATAGCACCGGATAGCGCAGCACCGGAATCTATAGCACCGGACAGCGCAGCCTCAAACCGGCTGAGCATGCCTTCCATGTCCTTGGGCAGCCGCGGATTGGATACGCCAGCCATCCCCACCAGCGCGCCGCTCCCCTTCTCCTCCAATGCCCATGTCCCATATTCATAGAAACCATACTGCTTTTCAATGTAATGGGCCAGCAGCTCCGGGGACCGGAATACTTTTTCCTCCACGCCGTACTCTTCTTCCGGTATGCGGCCCGCGTCTTCTTTCACAAACTCCCTGATAAGCAGACGGCCCGTGGTCCCGATTGTCCATGGAAGCCCCAGGTGGCGGCGCAGCACCAGCTCTGCCAATTCCCTGGACGCGGACATGAAATCCGGTATTATGTAATGGGCGCAGGTGATATTCCATTTATTTCCATTTCCTTCAACGCCAATAATGGCCCTTCCGGCTGCTTTTGCTGCCAGAAGGGCCTCAGGCTCATCTGATATGACCACCGGATGGGACCTGCCATCCAGTACTATGCTGTATTCGATTACCATATGCGGCCTGCCTTCTGTTTCTGTACCGTGATCAGCATGTCTCCGGTTCCGGATATGTCTCCCCAAAGGTTTCCACTGTCATGGATTTAATCTTCTGTTCCTTTAAAGGGCGGTCCTGGTAATCCGTCTGTACGGCCGCAATCTTGTCCACAATATCCAGGCCCTCGGTAACCTTGCCGAATGCGGCATAGGAACCGTCCAGATGGGGGGAGTCCTTGTGCATGATGAAGAACTGGGAACCCGCTGAATCAGGAGCCATTGCCCTTGCCATGGACAGGACGCCCGGGGTGTGCTTCAGGTCGTTCTTAAAACGGTTCTGGGAAAATTCACCCTTGATGCAGTAACCCGGGCCGCCCATGCCGTTTCCGTTGGGACATCCGCCCTGAATCATGAATCCGCTGATTACCCGGTGGAAAATCTTACCGTCGTAAAATCCCTTGTTAATCAGGCTGATGAAGTTATTCACTGTGTTAGGTGCAATCTCAGGGTATAACTCTGCTTTCATTACATCCCCATTGTCCATGGTAATGGTAACTACTGGATTGGTCATAATGTCATTCTCCTTTTTGTCGCCGGCCGGATACCCCCGGCCTTATTCATTTCTAACTATAACAAATTCTGTCCGGTTTGTCCAGCGGACTGCTTTTTCCTGTCTTCCTTCTGCATTTTCCCGAAAATGCGGGCCAGCATGATAACGGCCGCTGCCGCCAGCACGAACTCTGCCGTGAACTGGGCATAGGCAAGGCCATACAGCGGGAACAGCCAATTCAGCAGATAAAGGGCAGGGATTTCCAGCACAATCTTGCGCAGGATGGCAAAGCTTAAGGCAGCCCCTCCCATACCGATGGCCTGGAACACGCCCACTGCCAGGAAATCCATGCACATGAAGGGAAGTCCCAGGCAGAAGCCCCGCAGGAATCTTGTGCCGTAGGCCACAATGGCATCATTGTCCATAAATGCCCTTGTCATTATGCCCGCGCCAAAATAATAGCCCAGGGACACCGCCACCAGGAACGGAAGCAGGGTCTTCACGGTAAAGGACACGGTCTCCTTCATACGCTTATGGTTCCCGCTGGCATAATTGTAGCTGATAAGGGGCATGATTCCCTGGCAGAACCCCATGGCAACCTGCAGGGGCACCATATTGATTTTCTGGGTAATGCCCATGGCCGCCACTTCCTGGGCCCCATAGGCAGATGTAAAATTGTTCAGGATTGTCATGCCCGTAACATTCAGCAGGTTCTGGATCGCAGCCGGTATTCCCACGCCGCACACGCCCAGCACGATTGCCTTTTGCATGGTAAACTTCCTGGGCAGTATGCAGACAAAGGTGGTCTTCCTTCTGACGTATAAAAGCACAAAAAAGTAAATACATGCAACACAGTTGGAAAGGAACGTAGCCAGCCCTGCCCCGGCCGCCCCCATATTAAGCCCCCATGGCAGGATGAAGATGGGGTCCAGGATGATATTTAACAGACAGCCGCTCATGGTGCCCACGCTTGCGTGGAGGGAGGCGCCCTCGGAACGGACCATATAAGCCAATACCACGTTCAGGATAGCGGGAGCGGCGCCAAAGAGCACGGTCCACTTAAGGTATCCGGCGGTGGCCTCCATTGTATTGGGACCCGCCCCTAAAATACCCAGAAGCGGCCCCTGGAACACGGTGCACGCCAAGGAAAAAAGAACCCCGCAAAACAGGGCGCAGTAAAAACCGAATGCAGAACTGTGGCGCACCGCCTCATAGTCCTTCCTGCCCAGCGCCCTGCTCATCATACTGGAGCTTCCCACGCCGAACAGGTTATTGACCGCGTTGAATGCCAGCAGTACCGGCGCGGCCAGGGTTACGGCCGCATTCTGGATGGGATCGTTCATCATGCCCACAAAATAAGTATCAGCCAGATTATAGATTACCATGACCAGAGAACTTAAGATGGTCGGCACTGCCAGCTGCATGACCGCCTTTGGCACCGGTGTCTGCTCAAATAAAACCGTTTTCTGGTTATCCATCATTTGTATACTACCTCCTTGCCTGGCGCAGCAGGCGGCTGCGCGCACTTCCTTTTATTCTATCACGGCAGGGATTGCAAAACAAGACGTTCATTTTTTGTCCTTTGGAATCCGGTAATGGGAGAGGGACCCTTAAGGGTCAGGATTACCCATCTGCTCTATCTGACTGAGGAGATTTCCATAGGGCTGGCCGTACATGTCATAAATCGGCCGGACCATTTCCAGGAATCCGGTTTTATCCTCAGGATAAATCATGTGTACTCCTGCCTTTTCCAGCACCTTCCATTGCCTGCGCTCATATTCAGTCCATAGCTCCCTTTGCCTTAAGGAGGATTCATATGCCGCCTGCCGGATGGTTTCCTGGTCCTCGGGGCTTAACGTTGCTGCTCTCCGGGTCAATGCCGTCATTGTTGGCAGCCTTGGTGCTGATATGGATTCCCCTTACGGTCACATTGGTACAAAGCACGGGGTTGACCTCCCACATGGGGGAGCGGACAAGGGTGATGCCTTCCACCAGTACGTTTTCGCATCCAATGACCTGGATGAAATTGGGCCTTAAGAAATGCCCTTGGCCAAATATGCGTTCTTCTACCGGCACACGGTTATTGTTCATATTAATCAGGGCCGTACGGTCATCATCCTGGTAATCCGTCATATAATCCCTGGACATCCAGCACCATGGGGTGCCGTCACCAGCCTGCCCGTCCAGGGTTCCCTGTCCTGTCAGGGCAATATTAACCGCGTCCTTGGCATAGATGAACGCACTGTAGTTATACATGGGCTGTCCTTCCCAGTGGGAATAGACCAGGGGATAATTATCATGATTGATATCCTGGGTAAACTGCAGCTTAGTCTTCTTGTCCTCCAGGCAGAGGTTCACATTGTCTTTCAGCGTAATGGCGCCGGTGTCATATGTACCTTCCGGTATGATTACCTTTCCGCCGCCCTTTTCAGAAACCTGGTCAATGGCTTTCTGGATGGCTGCCGTGTCCAGTTCATCATCATCGGCAACAGCGCCGAAATCCAATACATTTACGGTAAAATCCGGAAATTCAGGGTCGTTTATATGGGTCAGTATCTCCTCTGCCATATCCCAGGTCATGCCGCCTTCCCCGCCTTCATCCCCGCTTTCTTCATCCTGTGCTTCTGTTTGGTTCTCAGTTTCCATCGTCGTCCCAGCAGCCGTTGTAGATGGCGCTGCCGGCTGTGTATCTGCTGTTTCCTGGCTGCCGCCGCATGCCGTAAGCCCTATGGCTAATGCTGCTGCCAGGGAAATTCCCCATAACTTTTTTTTCATGACACTTGCTCCTTTAGTATATTCGGTTCATCCATTTATAAGGCGCGCGTTCCTTATCTGACCTAATTATACTAATCCGGTCCGTGTCCGGACAACAGGACTTTTCCGCTATTCACAGCATTTTTCGGAACCAGCCCCCGAACCATGATTGTCCGGCATCCCACATAATGGCAGCATGTTCCCGTCAGCCTGCCGGCAGCCAGTCATAAAAGCCGTGTAAAAAAGGTCCTGTGGGGACATTTCCCCACAGGACCTTCATCCGGACTCCATCCGGGCTTCAACCGCACTTAAGCTTCATCATAAAGCGCTTTCATCCTGGCCCCGCACCAGGCGGCATTTTCCGGGACCGTGTTCTCCAGGGTGCAGTATAGGAACGGCTTCTGCTGTTTTATGAACTTCATGACTGATGTATAATCCATCTCGCCGGTTCCCGCGCCCACTGCCTTCAGACCATGGCCTTGGGGCACACGGATGAAATCCTTCAAATGCACCATGGCAATATCCGGGCCCAGAAGCTCCATTGCTTCTGCAAATACCTCTTCCCTGCAATCCACATTGTCCAGATCCAGCATGTTCACCGGGTCGAACAGGATCTGAAGGTTGCGTGAACCAATCTCATCCAGCACGGTGCGTGCGCGCCTGGGATTCCATACAATGTGCCGCGCCACCGGCTCCAGGGCAAGGATTACGCCAAACTGTTCCGCACAGCGCACCACGGGCCTGATATTCCTTATAAAGGCGGACAGGGCCGCGTCCGTCCTGCATTCCGGGCAGTATTTATACTCCGGGTTGGGGGCTCCTGTTTCTGTTCCCACCATACCGCAGCCCAGGAGGGAGGCGAAACGGATATGGGCATAATATTTCTCAAGGGACACGCGGATTACCTCCGGGTCCGGATGGGCCAGATTCAGGTAGTTGCCGAGAACAGCCACATCCATCTGGTTCTTCTCAAACAGATGCTTCAGATAATGGGCATAGCCGGGCGTAAGGGCAGAGGGGCCGCAGGGGTATTCCTTCATTGACTTGCTAAGGGCCAGATGGACACAGGTATAGCCTTTTTTCCGCACAATGGGTAGCTGCTCTTCAATGGGCAGCTGTTCCGCGTCATGGAGGCGCAGTCCTAATTGGAGCATGGCTGATTCCCCTTTCTCCTCAGCTGTTCGCTTACCGCCATCATGCAGGCAGCCGCGCCATGCTGGTTGTCGGGCATCTGTGCCTCACTTATGTAGTACTCCGGGGTTCCGTTGCGGTCCTTCCGGTTATGGGGGTCCGGTCCGGCGCCCAGGCCCGCGCTTGCGCAAATCCCGTGGAGATGCCAGCCATCCTCCTCCTTTTTAAGCCAGGTACGGCGGATGCCTTCAAGGACTTCACTTCCTTTGTCCCAATAAGAGCCGTCAAGCATCCCAAGGCGGACGCCCTTCATCAGGGCATAGGCTGCCATGGCGCTTCCCGATGTCTCAGGATAGTTGCCGGGAAGACCAGCATGGTCCACTACCTGAAGGAACATTTGGGATTCCCTGTCCTGATACTGCAAAAGGCCGTCCAGACCGTTTTTGAGCAGCACCACCAGTTCCCCTGCACGGGGCGTATAATCCTTTGCCAGCTCATATACATCTGCCAGCGCCATCAGGAACCAGCCTTCCGCCCGGCTCCATACCCCGGGGCTGCGGCCGGTTGCCGGATCCGCCCAGTCCGCCTTACGGCTTACGTCACACCCGTGCAGGTATAGCCCTGTCTTTCCGTCCCACAGCAGGCGGTGGGTGCTTTGGAACTGGTCCATGATATCATCCCACCGTTCCTCACCATTTTCCGCCAGGCATTTTGCATAGAATGGCATGGCCATATAAAGGCCGTCCAGCCACACCTGGTCGGGGTAGATATCCTTATGCCAGAAGTTGCCGGTGGATGTCCGCGGATAATGTTCCAGAAATGCATATGCCCTCTCAACCCCACGGCCATACCGCCCATCCCCGGTCAGATCCCGCAGGATCCGCAGGGACTTGCCAAAACTGACCTTGTCAATATTATGTTCATACTCTTTCCAATTGGCAACCCTGCCCTCCTCATCCACCAGCCACTTAGCGGCATCCAGGATATAACGGTTCCAGCGCGGACTGCCTGTGGCATCGGCCAGCATGGCTGCTCCTGTTACACAGAGGTCGTTCTTATAATTCCAGGGCCTTTCACTGAGGAAACGTGGAAATGCCGTCTCCATGTACTGTGAAAAATACTCTAACCACATATCGCTTTATTCTCCTTCACACTCTATAAAATTCACCGGGCCGTCAAACGGCTGCTCAGATACCGGCAAAATCAGCAACCCGGTTTAATATCCCTGCAGCCTCTCCAATGGTAACAGGGCGCCGGGGCTTAAAGCATCCGTCCGGTTCCAGGCTCATGAAGCCAAAATACAGGGCGCGGGCCACATTGGTGCCGTAATTATTGTTTACCAGGGCCGCATCCGCGCAGACAGGCATGGTGCTGGAGGCGTTGCGGTAATTCACGCCGCAGGCCTGCATGGCTACCGTGGCCATCTCCTGGCGGGTGACGTGGCCGTCCGGCATAAGCCGGGGCGCGTGGTCATACGCATGAGCCCCGGACACATGGCCTTTTGCATGAACCTCCGCATGAGCCCCGGACACATGGCCCTCCGGCCCTGTCCGGTTCTCCGGCGCAAGGAACCCATTGCCCACCGCGATCCGCAGCGCATCACCGCAGTCCTCATCATCGTACCCTTCCCAGCGCAGCGCCGGGTCTGCCAATGGCAGCAGCATGCATGCCAGCTGTTCCCGGGTTATGATCCTGTCTGCCGGCATGGATGACGGACCCTCCCCCATTCCCCGGCAGTACAGCCGCTGCCACTCATAATCCCAGCGGCTGGCGGACAGGCCCTGGGGAAGGACACGGTACACGCGGCTGGTTTCGGCATTTCCCTTCTGGTCCATGACCGTCACCCGTATGAAATCAGCTGTCCCGGGAACCTGGAAATCTTCCCCTTCCCCGGCCTGCTGCCAGGAAACGCGGTCAGCGGACGTCTGCCACCTATACATAAAGTCCATATCCCCGCCGCAGGTCCTCCCTTGGGCCCGGACCCTTCCCCCCCTTACAGGGACGCCAAGGATGCGGACACCGCCCGGCCGTGGAAAACACTTTCCGTTAATCACCACATCGTCAACCACAGGCTCCTTCCAGTTCATGCTGCGCATGGGACGGGTCACCCCGTCAATACGGATGTTTCTCAAGGTCAAACCGGTAACAGGAACTTCATCAAATGCCTCCAGGAAAATCCCGTAGTCCCCCCCGTGGGCAATGATGTTTTCAATGGTTATATTATGGAATACCGGCAGGTCACTGCCATTGCGCCCGTCTTCATAAAGCATGGTACCGTGGACCGCGGCCCCGTGGACATGGTCCATCACACTATCCGCCAGTATGATATCCTCCACCCTGCCTCCGCGGCGGGCATTGGTCTTTAAGCGGAGCGCATAGGTCAGGCTGGGGCTGCTGAACCGGTTATTAACAGCCAGCACGCGGCGGATTCCGCCGCTCATCTCACTGCCAAGGGCAATACCGCCATGGCCGTCTGCAAACTCGTTGTTTTCTATCAGTACGTCCTCACAGGGCATGCTGGCCAGGCGGCCATCCCTGTCCCGGCCGGATTTCAGGCTGATGCAGTCGTCCCCGGTGTCGAACCGGCAATTACAGATATGTACCCCATGGCAGCTCTCCGGATCGCAGCCGTCATTGTTGGCGCCGTGACTGTACAATGTGACGCCGTCCACGGACAGACTCCGGCACATCACCGGGTTCAGCTGCCACATAGGACTGTTTATCAGGGTAAACCCATGAAGAAGCACACGGCTGCAGCGGATGGGCTGTATGAAATTAGGCCTCAGGTAATGGCCCGGTCCAAAGACCCTCTCTTTAACAGGCACTCCGTCCACATTCATACGGCGCAGGGTCCGGCGGTCTTCCAGCTGAAGGTCCGGCTTATCATCTGACCATGCATCCTCCACCTGATGATGCCAGTTCCACCAGTGGCCGGAATCAGCGCCCCCGTCCAGGGTTCCTTCCCCGGTAACAGCAATATCATGGGCATCGCATGCATAAATCAATGGGCTGTAATTATAGCAGGGCGTTGCCTCCCAGTGGGAGAACACCACCGGGTAGTGAAGCTCTGGCTCTTCATTGACAAAGGACAGCACGGACTCCCTGTGCTGAAGGTGAAGCTCCACCCTGCTCTTCAGTTCCAGGGCGCCGGTGCGGATCGTGCCGCGGGGAAGCGTGAGCCTTCCTCCGCCTTCCCTGCTGATTGTGTCTATGGCCAGCTGCAGGGCCCGTGTCTGGACCTCCCGGCTGTCCGCAGCCACGCCGAACATACAGGCCGGGAACTCCCGTTCAGGAATATGCGGTCTTTCTATCTGTTTCAGGATTGTCTCCCTCAACTGTAATTTATCCATGGAAAACCTCCTGATTGGTTTTGATTTGATCATAACTGTCTATCAGCTGTCCAAGATGGACGGCCAGGTTCTCCCCATGCCATTGGTGGGGACCTTGGCATATTTCATGAATCATGAGGCCGGGCGCATCCAGCAGCCTGTATGCGTTCCGGATAATGTCCACCTGTTCCGTGACATTGGCAATCCCGCGTGGACCGTTGAGCCGGTCGCCGGAACAGGACTGGATAAGAAGGGGCCTGGGGGCAATCAGGCTGGCAATATCCCCCATATCCAGATGTTCCCAAAGATGAGGCACATAGTTGCAGGAACAGTTCCGGTTCAGGGCCAGCAGCGCATCCCGGTATCCGTACATGTAGCCGCTGATCACAGCCAGCCTGACCCGTTCATCCATGGCCGACAGCCAAAGGGTCTGCATGCCGCCGCCTGAAAATCCCAGGCAGCTGATGGCGTCCAGGTCCCATTCCCCGCGTTCCATAAGATAATCCACAGCCCGCATCAGATCCCAGGCCAGCATTCCTGCCACAGGGATGCCCAGGGGTTCCCCCATATGGGCCAGGCGGCGGCAGTCACCCTTCATGGCGGTTTCCAGGTCCTTTGTATCCTCCAGGTCCTCGCGCCGCTCCCCAAAGCCCCGGCAGTCCGGGCAGATGGCCACATATCCAAGCATGGCAAGCTGATGGCCGTAATCGTAATGGTATTGGCGGATTTTTTCCCGGACCGGTCCATATCCATAAAGGCCTGCCACCGAATATTTCCCTGCCCCATTATGTCCGGGCGGACACAGGAAGGGGCGGGAAAAGGGACCGGCTCCCGGCGGGACCAGCACGAACATGGGCATCCATACATCCGGTTCCACCTGGATCCTTATGTGTTCCCTCCTGATGCCTCCTGGCAGCCGGACCACATCCTCCAGAACCGGGGACAGGGCACAGGACTCCATCTTATCAAGCCCAAGGAGACCGTGCAGAAGGGACCTGGTGCCGGATTGCCACGCATCAAACTCCTCCCTTGTGTGTCCCCGGAAGAAATCCCTGCGCGCATACCGGTCAAACTTCCTGCGCATGGAGGGAAGCGTGCCCCAGCATTGTCCCATCACAGGCAGATTGTTGTTAAAATCAGTCATCCCTTGCTTCGCTTCCGCCAACAGGTGCTACGGCCGCTGCTTTTTTCTTCTTCAGGTGCTCTGACAGGACCGGCCAGACAACACAGAACACGGAAACCAGCAGCAGGGCGCAGGACAGGGGACGGGTGAAAAATTCCTTATAGCTGCCATGGGCATAGCTGATACCCTGACGGAAATACCGCTCCAGCTTGCTGGACAGGATGAAGGCCAGCACCAGCGGGGAGGTGGGAAGTCCGGACATGCTCATGAAAATTGCCAGCAGGCACAGGGCCAGCATCACGTAGATATTAAACATGGTATTGGATATCCCGTATCCCCCGATGTAGCAGATAACCAGGATTACCGTGTAAAGGTAATGGTAAGGAACCTTCAATATGTATGGGAACCAGCGTTTCCCAATGATCTGCACGATATATGTCACGATTGCGGCCACCATGACGCAGGCAAAGATAAGCATGGCCAGATCCGGCTGTTCGGTCATGAACAGAGGGCCTGCCTGAAGCCCGTGGATGGTCAGCCCTGCAATCAGCATTGCGGTAATTCCGTCGCCGGGAATCCCCAGGGCCATCATGGGGATAAGGGCACCGCCCAGAGATGCGTTGTTGGCTGTCTCAGAAGCCCACACACCGGCCGGATTTCCTTTTCCAAAGCTCTCCGGATCCTTGCTGATGCTTTTTGCATAGCCATAGGCAACCATGTTGGAAATGCCGGAGCCCATGCCCGGAAGGAATCCAATCCACAGACCGGATATAAATGCAAAGACAATGGTCTTGATATTCTGTACAATGTCCCTTATCCCCACTCCCAGACCTTTCATGTCCACCATGTCGGCTTCAGGCATCTTTGCCTCGCCCCTGGCCGAGTCACGGATGATCTGGCACATTGCAAACATTCCCAGCATCTGGGCAACCGTGCTGATGCCGGAGCTTAAGTAAATATTGCCAAAGGTGAAACGGTTGGAACCATTGATCGGGTCCATGCCGATGCATCCCATCAAAAGGCCGATACCGGCTGCCATGATGCCCTTGAAGATATTTCCCTTGGACAGGGAAGCAACCAGGGTGATGGCGCAGAAACAAAGAGAGAAATACTCCCACGGCCCAAGGTGGAGGGCAAACTCTGCAATGACCGGGGAAAGCACGGTAGCCAGGGCTACGGAACCCACCGTACCGATAAAGGAAGCCGTCATGCCGATTCCCAGGGCTTTGCCGGCCTGTCCGTTCTTGGTCATGGGGAAGCCGTCAAAGCAGGTGGCGATTGCGGACGATGACCCCGGGATCCCAATGAGCACAGCGGAAATGAATGTGCCGGAAACGCCGCCAATCCAGATGGCAAGCAGCAGCACAAAGGATGTTTCAGTGGAAAGGCCGAAGGTAACCGGCAGCAAAAGGGCAATGCCCAGGGTTGCGGAAAGTCCCGGGATGGCCCCGAATACGATTCCCAGGGAAACCATGGCAATAATCAGCAGCAGATTGATTGGCTGCAGGCAGACCATTAACGCACTTATATATTCTGTCATTTATCCTGTTCCTCCTTATCCTTATTCAAACAGCCGCCCGGCCGGCAGCTTTACCTGGAAGCCAAACACGAACATGGCGTAAAGGCCTGCGGTTACCAGCACGGAAATGATGACTGCGGGAACGGGTTTCACCTTGCTGACCCCCTTTAAATCATAAATCAGTGCAAAGGTGGCAAAGGGCGTTGTCATCAGGAACCCGAGCCAGGTCATGGCAAAGGCATAGACAATTAACAGCAGGTAGCTCTTGGTAATCTTAAGGGCGCCTCCCTTTGGAAAATACGGTTTCTCTTCTTTTGCCCGTTCCTTGATGCCCTTGATGATCAGTGCGACCGAACTCATTGCAATCAGTACGATTGCCACATAAGGCAGAAGGCGCGGGCCTGGCTCCAGAAGCTTGGCCGGCTGCTTAATGGACTGGGCTGCGCACAGGAAGAACGCACATCCTAAAAGGCCCACAATACCGGTAACTGTATCTCTGCGCAATTTCATAAATAATTCCCCTTTCTTTTAAAATGTCCCGGGAGGTTTCTCCCAGGACATCCGGTGCATCGCTGCGTGTATATGTATTTCCTGAATATGACAGGCTTACTCCTGGACAAACATATCCAGTTCTTTGGCAATCTCCACAAACTGTGCGTACTCCTTTTCGTGAATCTCTTTGGATTCAGCAAGGTCGTGCCAGCCAGGAATATTGCCGATGCCGGCAATACCGGCGCTTACAGTCTCATCTTCACATACAGCCTTCATGGCCGCGTTCATGTCTGCAACCATGGTCTCATCCATGCCGGCCGGTCCCAGAAGATAGTGGTAAATAGACATCACGCATTTATCAAAGCCCTGTTCCTGAAGGGTCTTGTAGTTGTCCGGCAGTTCCTCAGGATATTTGGAAATGGTGGTTCCGTCAGAGGAAACCGTACCAATCACCTTCAGCTTGCCTGCTTTCTCATATTCCTGGGCATTACCCACTCCTACTACGCCGATATCGATGAAGCCTCCTGCCAGGTTGGTCAGGCGGTCGGACTCGGATGCGCACTCAACTGAGTTAAGCTCAATGCCGGTGGTGGAGGTCAGCATACCAAAAAGGAAGGTATTGGCGCCCGCCGCAGGCATGCCTGCATTCAGCTCGCCCGGATGGGCCTTTGCATACTCAACAAACCCGGCAAAGTCATCATATGGGGCGTCGGCCGGTACTGCCAGGGTGGAGAAGCCATTGTCCTGGAGGCAGGCAATCAAGGTGAAATCCTTCATCGGGTTAACCTCGGCATTGCCCGTGATGTACTGGATGTTCAGGGCTGAGGTAGCAACGGTCAGGGTCGTGCCGTCGGGTTTAGCGGTGGCAACGGTCTGATGGCCGATGGTGTTGCTGTCATAGTTGGTAACGGTTGTCTTCAGGCCGTAAATCCGGTTCAGCCCTTCGCTGTAATAACGGATGCCCAGGTCAGAGCCGCCGCCTGCCTTGCCGGGCACCACCAGGGTAATGGTCTCCTTTTTAGGAAATCCGATGTCCTCCCCTGATGCTGTTTCACCTGCAGCGCTGCTGTCTGCCGCCGCTGCCGCCGCTGCGGTGTCACCTGTGCCTGTTTTACTGCCGCAGGCAGTCATCCCCAACATCGCTGCAGCCATAACCCCTGTCATTAAGAAACGGTACATCCTTTTTTTCATAACGTTTTTCTCCTTTTATTCCACTTTTTAGACAGACGGATTCCGTCTGATTTTAAGAACTGATTCTCAACACACCACCTGGAAGAAACTGGATATATAGGGAAATATTGTATAATCTGTCTGATTTTAACCCTTCGTGTGTTTACATTTTGTATTATATAGTATTTATACGGATTTTACAAAGCAGATTTAATTATAGCTTTCATACCACTTTGGTTATAGTAAAAGTTTTTTTCTTGACAGTCAGCCAAAATCATATATGATGGAATTAAATCCTTAACTCGTGCATGCAGTTATGAACCGGAAGGAGGCAGCCATGACCACGCGCCAGCTTTATTACCTTGTTACCATCTCCGACCTGGGCAGCCTTTCAAGTGCAGCCCAGGTGCTGGGGATTTCACAGCCAGCCCTGAGCAAGTTCCTGACCGAATATGAAGCGTCCCTGGGTTTTCTGATATTCCTCCGTTATCACCGCCAGCTGACACCCACTTCCGTGGGCAGGTACGTGATTGACTGCGCCCAGAAGATCCTGGACGAGCAGACCCGCATGCTGCAGATGCTCCGGGCCGTGACGGACAGCAATCACGCCCGCATACGGCTGGCCACCGCGCCTAACCGGGGCGCCATCATCTACAGCCGTATCTACAACCAGTTTTCACACCGCTATCCGGACATTTCCCTGACACTGACCGAGCTTTATGCCCGGGACCAGCCGGGAGCCATCCTCCATGGACAGATTGACCTGGCCATCGGTTCAGGCAAGGATTCCGATAAGGTGACGGACCTGCCCATTGCATATGAGGAGCTGCTGGTATCCCTTCCCGTGTCCCATCCCCTGGCAACAGCAAAGAAAATCCGCCTGTCCGATCTCAGGGATACCCCCTTTGTACTCCAGGGGCCCAGGCATAGTATCCGGATCCTGGCGGAGGAGCTTTTCCAGGAAGCCGGGTTCAATCCTGTGGTGACCTTTGAATCCAATGACGTGATTCTGGTGGATTCCATGCTGCACCAGGCCGTTGGGGTGGGGCTGGTGTCCCAGGCCCACGTCTTTCCCTGCGAGGAGCTGGTTTACCGCTCCCTGGACCCTCCCATCCACCAGACCCTCCATATCCGGTATCCGCTTGGGCATACCCTGACTGAACCGGAGCGCTATCTTGCAGGCCTCCTGATACATGAGCGGTTATCCGATTCCCGTTACAAGGCCATCCCCTGCGCAGAGACAGAGGAGCTGCTTCGGATTGTGGACCAGGACAACCTGCCTGAGGCCGGCGCCTCCTCCTCCCCGTCCCAGGCCGCAATCCGCGCCCATACGGCCCATTATACGGCGCCGGAACTCAACCTGAATACCCAGCTGCTTAAATACGTCATTGCCATTGTGGATGAAAAGAGCCTGACAAAGGCAGCTGAAAAATATTTCCTTACCCAGCCGGCCCTGTCCCGCCATCTGCACAACGTGGAGGACATGCTGTGCGCCCAGCTGTTCACCCGCGTACATAACCGCCTCCAGCCAACCAACGCAGGTAAGGTATTTGTCAACTTTGCCCGTAACATCCTTCAGATTGAAGCTGAGATGTCCGCCCATATCCATGCATACCAGACCGGACATGGGGGCGGTATCTACCTGCACTGCGACCCCGGGCTGTCCGGTATCCTGCGCAGGCAGGTCGCAGGCAGCTTCCGCAGGCTCCACCCGGATGTGAACCTGTATATAATAGAAAGCGGCTGCGAAACCGCCCAGGAAGCCCTGCTCAATGCATCAGCTGACTTCGGCCTCTACTTTTCCTGCCAGGAGGAACATCCTATCCTGGACAGCCGGATCCTGGACGAGGATGAATTGGTGTATTGTTTTGGGTCAGCGGATTGTCCGGACCCTGGCCAGGATAACCATGTGCCTGTTCCGGTTTCCACAGCCATGCAGCCCCGCCGCATCATGCTGGCCCCCAAAAACAGCGCCCTGCGCCTGGAGCAGGACCGCCTCCTGGGGGAATGGACCGGACTGTCCGGCGCGGTTGTGTGCGAGGCGCGGCCCGATATCCTCCGGACCCTGGCCGGATGCGGGGCCGCGGACACCATACTTCCCGCCCGTTCCCTGGATCAGGAAGCATTATCCCGGTGCAGGCCATTTGAGGAACCGCAGTATTACTATCTGCTGCTGGTCCACCACCCGGGGCGCAACCTTCCGGCCTTTGTCAAGGACCTGGTCCGCCTGCTGAACGATACATTTGAAACTTACTTTTCCAACCAAGATGAATGATGATAAGGAGACCACAATGAACCAGTTATTCTGTCACCCGGAAATAATCACACTCAAGAAAGCAGTGTACTACGACATTGCCCCCATCCCCCTGCCAGTGCCGTTTAAGGACGGCACTGGCGGTGTCCGGCATGCATCCTTTTTCAAAGGCTGGATGAAGATTTATGATGAGGACGGCTTCTGCGGACAGGGACCGGCCGGTCCTCTGATGACGGACTTCTTCCTTCCCAGGATGTTGGATGTCCCTGGAAAATCCAACGGCGCGTGGATGGAGTATTTCTGGTGGGAAGTCCGCAATTTCGGGTATCAAAGTCCCTATATTGCCGAAATGACCAATCTGGACTGGCTGCTTTTAGACCTTCTGGCCAACCGCGCAGGACTGCCCCTCCACCGTTTCCTGGGCGCTGACCGGGACTGGGCCGCTGTGTACAAAGGCGGTGGTTCCGTCCTCCTCAGCGATGAGGCGCTGATTCAGGACCTGCAGCGTTTTAAGGATGAGGGCTATCAAACCACGAAGTTCAAAATCGGAGGCAGCGGCGCCGGCTTCTCCCAGGACATACGCCGGCTTGAAAAGGCCCGCCGGGCGCTGGGGGATGATTTTGGGATTGCCGTGGATGCCAACCAGGCCTGGGACGCCAAAACAGCCTTTGCCTTTGCAAAAGAAGCAGCCCCCTTTGGCGTGGCATGGCTTGAGGAGCCCGTCCATGCCTATGACATGGACGCCCTGAGGGAGCTTAGGGACCTGCTTGACAATGCCGGGATTGTCATGGAGATTGCCATGGGAGAATCCGTGCGCAGCTACCACACCCATGTGGCCTACGCACAGCACGGCGTGGACCACCTGCAGCCTGCGCGCCTTTGCTGCATTGCCGAAAACATGCGGGTCCGGGAATATGCCCGCCAGCACGGGTGCAGGATTTCCACCGGAGGCTTTACCTTCCAGAACGCTGCCCTGGGAGCCCTTTACTCAGAGGACGAGCTGTTAGAATACCACCAGCCCCTCAATGAAGTGCTGGTGCCCTACTTCAGCCTTGTATCCGAGATGAAGGATGGGCGGTTCTACCTGCCTGATGTCCCGGGGCTGCCGGTACACCTGGACTTTGGGCGCCTGGAGCGGGACGGACTGCTGAAGGGGATACGGTTTTACTACCATAACTGAGAAACACCCATTGGCATATATGTTTCCGGAACTTAGAAAACGCTGCTGACGAATCTTTAAGATAAAGGTCTGTAATGGGAGAATGAACATACCAAAGGCCAGGGCCAGTACTTTGTAATACATGATTGTTCCCTATGGATATTTTATCAAATTATTTTCTGTCTTTTGATGACGGAAAAAACAGATAGTCTCTTCTATAACATAAAAGCAATCTCTGTTTAGAGCCTGTTGATTTTGCCGATTGGATTCTTTGTATTTTGTATACAGGATTTAAAAGTCCGTGAACATCTGCCAAAATCAGACACATTTTAGGAAAGCCTTTACTATAAGATTCTATGGTTTGTTATACGAAATCGACGAATGAATCATTATTAGGGCAGCTTCGCGGGCCGCGGCTGGAAAATAGGGCGGTTTTCATGGATATGAGGTAAAAAACAGGTGAACTGCACTCACCGGCGGGAAGATGACAAAAAACCTGTGTGTATTCACACTATGTTCACACTTCATTCAAAAACCTTTTACACAATCAACATTATTTCTTCATGTTTTCCCTATATACTTTAACCATAGACAGTTAGAGATAGCTGCCACACAAAAACGCTTACAAGATTTTTTTCATAATACTCGAGCTGATAAGAAATTATCAGCTCTCCTCCCTTTTAATAATACTTTTAAAAAAACGTATCATCCATTGGATGGTACGTTTTTTCACGATGTGCGTATTCACTGGGGTGTGTCAGAAAAACAGGATCCTGCCCAGGCCCAGAAGGAACAGGCCTCCGACAAGCCCCACAATCAGCTTCATGGCCATATCCTGGTCCCCCAGCCATCCCCACAGGCCTCCCCTGGATTCTTCCCCGTCAGTCCAGCTGTCGGATCCGTCTGATGCATCATTCCCCAGGTCATCACCAGTCCCTTCCTCCGGCATATCCAAAAACACAACAGGCGCCGCCTGGTCCTTCCTGGTCTCCTCCCCGGCAGACTTAAGCGCCTCCCTGGCTGCTTTCCAGTTACTTTTATCCACATAATAATTTGTAAATGGAACGACTTCCACAATTCCTTCTTTAAACCGGTTGGTAGGCACTGTATTCTGGCCTTCCTCCACATAGTACGGCACATTGGCGGCCTTTAACGCTTCTTCCAGGTACACGGTGTCAACATCATGCCCGTTAGACAGGAGCACCGGCTCCTTTACCATTGAGAAAGAGGCCTCAAAATCAGATGCAGCGTCAATCAGCTGTTCACCACAGTCCTCACACACAACCTCATCCCTGGAGAACCGTTTCCTGCATTTCGGACAAATCCTTCTTGTTTCCATAGCTGCTCCTTTCCGGATCCCGGTCCTGGCGTCTCATGATGCGGCCTGAGATACGCCAGCAGGACCTCGGTCTGTCTTTTGTTTTGCTGTATGTCCATTATAGCTGTACCATGCAGTATTTTCAAGGGAAGGTTTTCCCATATATACCGGCATGCCTGCCGCCATATCTGCCGCCATCCATTCCACCATATCTTATTGTGTCCGTTTTATAGGGTACATTTTATCCACAGCCGGATTCCAGCCCCCTATATCAGGCCTTGGCTCATCCCCTTGTCTTTCCTGTCCTGAATCCCTCCGGCAGTGTTACCTCCTTATATAAAAACAGCAGGGCTGTCAGGTTTGGGAATGCCATAAGCCCGTTCCATATATCTGACAGCATCCACACAACATCCAGCCTGGCCTCGCTGCCGAGGAACACCGCCCCGAGAAACAGCACCGGATAAATCCGGGCAGCAAACCATGTTCCCGCCCGTTCCCCCAGACCGGTCCCCCTGATAAAATAGGCGGCTGCCTGCCTGCCCAGGTAAAACCACGCCATGATGGTTGCAAATGCAAATACCACCATGGAACCGCTGACCAGGTATTCCCCTGCGATTCCCAGCCTGCCGCTGAAACACCAGGCAGCAAGGGCGGCTCCCTCATAGGGCGCTGCATCCAGGGCCGGGCCTGTCATGCACAGGATGACCAGGGCCGTAAGCGTACACAGGATCACGGTGTCAAAAAAGACTTCGAACATGGCCCACATCCCCTGCTCATGAGGCGTTGTGTCCTCAGCCGGACCATGAAGCACGGCCAGGGTGCCAAGCCCCGCCTCATTGGAGAACACCCCCCTGGAAATGCCGTAGCGGATGCTGCGGCTTACCACGTACCCTGCTCCCCCTCCCGCGGCTGCCTCGGGGCGGAACGCGGATGACACCATGGATGCCAGGGCGCCGGGGATCCGGTCGTAGCAGGAAAATATCACAATCAGCGAAAATACAATATAGATGCCGGAAGCAGCAGGCATCAGCTTCTCGGCCACATTGCCAATCCTCTTTATGCCACCGCAGATGACCAACATCAGGACTCCGGTAAATACCAGGCCTCCGGTCAGCACCGGGACCTTCCATGTATATTCCATGGTGCTGATGGCAGAATTGGCCTGTACCATGCTGCCCATGCCCAAGGAACACATCAGGCACAGGAAGCTGTAGAGGATTCCCATCCCCTTTATCCCAAGGCCCCGTTCCATATACACAAAAGGGCCGCACACATAATGTCCGTCGCTGTCCTTATACCGGTAACGGATGCCCAGCATAGTCTCGCTGTAGGCTGTAATCATTCCGATAAGGGCCGACACCCACATCCAGAACAAGGCCCCCGGACCGCCTGCTGTCAAGGCCGTGGCCACCCCGGCAATGTTGCCGGTTCCCACCGTTGCCGCCAGGGCCGTGCATACGGACTGGAACTGGCTGATGCCCTTTTTCCTGCCCGTATCACTCCCTTCTCCCGTTCCCCCTGATACCTTTCCTGACAGGATACGTCCTGCCGTGTTCTTCCACCAGTATGAAAATCCTCTTATCTGGAAAAAATGACATTTAAAAGTAAAAAATATGCCAACCCCCAGGAATATCACAAGGGTCCATGGTCCCCATACCATACCATGTACCTGTTCCAGCCATTCCATCATCTGCTGCCTTACCGCCCGGCGTCTGTTCTTATTAAATGTCTTATTCCGGCAAATGCCGCGCTATGACAATTCCAGGAATTTTCTTATGGATGTACCTCGCATTTTATGGTGGTTTATGATAAAATAATGAATAGGTATCATAAAAGAATGAATGAGAAAAGAGGTATGCCGATGCCAGGTTTTACAACCCATTACGTTCTAGGCATGAAAGCATACAATGATATGCCGCAGAACAATCTGAAGTTTATCATTGCCAAGTACCGGTGGCTTTATCAGCTGGGACTGCAGGGGCCGGATATGTTTTTCTATAACCTGCCTATCCTGCGCCACCGTGACCACCGCAATGTGGGTTCCCATATGCACGAACACCATGTGAATGATTTTTTCCGGTGCTGTTTCCTCCAGCTTGCCAGGATTGACTCGCGGCAGCAGCGGGAAGAGGGGCTGGCCTATATGTGCGGTTTTATATGCCATTATATCGGCGATTCCATATGCCACCCTTATGTATATGGACGGATTGAATATGACGTCCATCATCCGGGCGCTTATTACCACGGACTCCATGCAAAACTGGAGAACGACATTGACGCCCTGCTGCTACAGAAGTACAAGAGGAAGAAGCCGTCCCAGTTCAATCAGGCCGCTACCATCTGCCTGAATGGCATGGAGACACAGTTCATCTCCCGTTTCCTGTCTGACTGCATCAATGAAGCATTTTATCCGCTCAGCTATAAGAACCGGTATCAGGTCACCGCGCCCATGATCCACAGATCCATACTGGCCCTTCGTTTTGGCTGCCGCACCTTATCAGATCCCAACAGCAGGAAGAAGGACAGGATTGAATTTTTTGAATCCATTTTCCTTAAGAATCCAGTGGCCTCCAGCAAGCTGGTGACGGATGTGGTTGAAAACCCGGCCTGGAGCCTGAACCTGCATCATGAGACATGGTGTAATCCATGGGATAAGCGGATTGCCTCCAAGGCATCCTTCCCGGACCTGTTCAAACAGTCCCTGGGCAAGCTGAGCACTATCTTTTATATGATTAATTCCATGCTGGACACAGGACAGCCCCTGCGCAAAGGCAGCCTGGAGATGCTTTTATCAGAACTGGGCAACTACTCCTACCACAGCGGACTGCCCTGTATTGATGAATAAAAACACCAGCACACGGGCCCCTGGATTGCCTTGATTACCATGACCAGGGGCCCGTATGAACGGGTTGACAGCAGGATTAATCTTCTTTTGCCTTTCTCACGGACCACTTCTTTGCCTGAAATGTCAACAAGCACAAAACCGTTCATCTTCCATAAAACGCCAAATGCGAATGGCATAAGCCATCCGCACTTTTATTTCTATATACAATTATATGTGAACAAGGATGTTTTGTCAAAGCGGTGCCGTTGGAGGAATTACGCGGCAGCCAGAACAGGCAGAAATCCCGGACACGTTTAAATAGGTCTATCTGCCATATAAAAACAGGGCTGCGTACCAAGTACGGCAACCCATGTTCTGGTTAACGGCATTCTATATCATTCAATTACCTGGTCCCCATCCTTAATACAATAGGATGTCTTAATGCCCAGACGTACCATCCAGTTCTTGGTATCCTGGGTCAGCCAGGGACCGGTGCCTGCACCGCTGCCGCCATCATTATCCCACAGCCACTGCGGGGTTGGCCACAGGGCGACGCTGGGTCTTAATGCCTTGTAAACTTCAAAATCAACACCGTTCTGTCCGTGGTGGGCCAGCTGCACAACATCACACTTCAGTGCACGCAGGTCGTGGTCCGCCATGAGCATCTCGCCTCCAGCCCTGGCAAGGTCCCCCAGGAACACCACATTGGTTCCATTCAGGCTTACCATGTAGGCCACGCTACTGTTATTCACAAAGTCACTGTTGGCCTTATACGCCTTGTTCAGCACCTGTATCTTGGCCGGGCCCGCGTCAATGACCTGCCCGGACACAATGTCACCGTGGAGCGTGTTCTGCGGCACAAGGGCAAATGCTCCCTTGAGGTAGGCAACCATGTTGGCAACCTCCGCATCCTTCTCCGCATACCAGCTGTCCTCGTGGAAGGAATAGTAAATCCCGTCAATGGTTATCTCACCATTGTGCTTGTAAAGTATATCGGCAAGGGCTCCTGCGTGGTCTGAGTCAGGATGGGTAATCAGCCAGGCCTTAACATGGCCGCCCTTCTGTTTAATCTGGTTCAGAAGATATTCCGCATTGTTGGTCCATCCGCCATCCACAACAATCAGCCCGCCTTCCCCGTTTTCAATAATCACGGACAGAAGCTGTGCATTGGTATCATGATTTGCAAACATGGTAAGGCGGCCCGCGCCAAACAATGAGGATGTGTCTGTCTTTGGAGTGGAAACTTCCCCAAACCCAGCCACCTGGGCCTTGGCCTGAATCACTGGCTGGCTGGCCGCTGCTGCCTGGCTGCCGTTGTCCTGGATTGCCGTCTGGGCTCCGCCGCCCTGTCCCGCCGCCTGGGCTCCGCCAGCCTGGCCATTGGTTGATTGAATCTGCTGGATTACCGGAGCCGTCTGGCCGGACTGAGAGGACTGGCCGTGGTCCTGGTCATCTTTTATGATAATCTTATCCGGTGCAGTGAGGGCCTGTCCCTGTGCCTTAAATGGCTGTGAATCAGTCATTGCAAAGCTGTCCATCCCTCCTCCTGCTGTCATGAACATCATCATGGCAAGCAGTCCGGCTGCCGCCTGTTTCCAGTATCTGTCAATTCGCATCCTTATTGTCTCCTTACTGGTTCTGGGCTGTCAGCGCCCGCTGTTCGCCTGCCTTCATGGTGTCGTTGACCAGATACGTATCGGTCTTGCCTTCCTGATTGTAATAAAATACCTGGACGCACACATCATGCTCATCAAAGTAGCTTCCGTAATAAATCCTGTCTGTCTCGTCCTCATCCGGAGCTTCATAATAGAAGTTCTGGGTGGCAATGGAAGCGCCCACTGTCTTAAGCACCGCCTCGCCGAAAACAACGGCGACCTCACCCGTAGTCTTGTGGGTAACAGGAAGCAGCACGGTAAGCAGGCCGCTGCCCGCATCATATCTCACATCCATGTCCAGCACATAGTCGGCAAACTCTCCGTATGGGTCAAGATAGTTGTCCCTCAGTTCCTCCCTTATCTCCGTCCAGTCAATGGCGATATCCTTATTCACCTCCACATCAGGCACCCCGTCCCCTGTGACGGTCCCTCCGGTAGGTGATACAATATTACTCTGGGTACATCCGCTAAGCAGAGCCACTAAAGCCGCTAATATCAATGATAATTTCCCAATTTTTTTCATGATATAAAAAACCTCCTTTTGTCAACGGTACTATTATAACGAAGATCCAGATAATTTAACAGTCCTTTTTTCTTACAAAATTATTGTTATTTTTCCAAATACTACTTGCTTTTTCCAGGGACAGGTGATAATATGTTCAATATGATTTATATTTTAGATTTTTTGAACACTCAAGGAGGACATCTTATGAAACCGAAACCAAACACACCCCAAGGCGCCAGCCTGAAAAAACGGCTGGATTGGATAACCACCATCATACCTTTTATCTGTATTGTCATATTATGTTTCCTGTTCATGGCATTTCCCCAAGGCTCCACATCCATCCTGGAGTCAGTCCGTTTCTTCCTGGGCGACCAGCTGGGAAGCTATTATCTGGTCATCGGGCTGGGAGCGCTTATCTGTTCCTTCTATATGGCATTTTCCAGATACGGCAAAATCAAACTGGGAAGCCTGGAAAAACCCCAGTACTCTGCCTTCCAGTGGGGCTCCATGATGTTCACCGCGGGACTTGCTGCCGATATCCTGTTCTATTCCCTTTGTGAATGGATGCTTTATGCCAATGAAAGCCATATCACGGATATGGGCTCCAGACAGGACTGGGCCTCCACCTATCCCCTGTTCCACTGGGGTCCGATTCCCTGGAGTTTCTATATCATCCTGGCTGTTTCCTTTGGGTTTATGATCCACGTGCGCAAGCGCAGCAAGCAGAAGTATTCTGAAGCCTGCCGCCCTCTACTTGGCAAAAGGGTAGACGGGATTTTGGGAAAACTCATTGACCTTACCGCTGTGTTTGCACTGCTGGCAGGCACCGCAACCACATTCTCCCTTGCCACCCCCCTGCTTTCCATGGCCTTAAGCCGGGTGTTCGGTATTGAGGAAAGCAATCTGCTGACCATTTCCATCCTGGTTGTGATCTGCGTGGTATACACCATGGCCGTATACTTTGGCATGAAAGGCGTTGCAAAGCTGGCGGCTTCCTGCGTCTACCTGTTCTTTGCATTGCTGGCCTATTTCCTGTTCCTGGGCGGCGAGACCCGCTATATTATTGAGACAGGCATCACTGCCATCGGCAACCTGACCCAGAATTTCATTGGCATGGCAACCTGGACCGATGCCATGCGCACCTCCTCCTTTCCACAGTCATGGACGATTTTCTATTGGGCCTACTGGATGGTATGGTGCGTGGCAACCCCGTTCTTCATTGGAACGATCAGCAAAGGCAGGACCATCCGCCAGACCGTGCTTGGCGGATACTTCTTTGGGCTGGCAGGTACCTTTACCTCCTTCATCATATTGGGCAATTACGGGCTGGGCCTCCAGATGCACGGGAAGCTGGATTTAATGGCGCTTTATGAAAAGACCGGCAGCCTTTATGAGGCCATCATCGCGGTATTTGAAACAATGCCCCTGGCCCAGGCAGGGCTGGTGCTCCTGGCCGTTACCATGATTGCTTTTTACGCCACCTCTTTTGACGCGCTGACCATGGTTGCCAGTTCCTATTCCTATAAGGCCCTGGGCGCGGACGAAGAGCCGGACAAATCCGTAAAATTATTCTGGGCCGTCATGCTGATGCTGCTGCCCATAGCGCTTATCTTCTCAGGGAATTCCATGGCCAACCTGCAGACGGTTTCCATCATTGCCGCATTTCCCATTGGATTCATCATTGTTCTTATTGTGTGGAGTTTCTTCCGGGATGCCAGGCATTACCTGGACAATGAAAAACAGATTTAAGTTCAGATTCCATAAATAAGCATAAAAACGAGGGCCGCCCTTTCAGCCCTCGTTTAGTGTGTGCACCCCATAGATGTTATTCTCCTTATCCCTTATTGATCCTCCCAGAGGATACTCTGTATCCTATCCTCGGCTTCTGATTCGTCACTTCCCTTAAAGTAAAACGTCAGAAATCCTGTCATCCTGAAATTCTTAACTTCATCGTAACGCTTCACATTCGCCGTGGTCTTATCACTTGTCACATAGATGTCACAGTCAAATTGATTTGCTGTCTGAATTAAATAGGAGATAGGGATTGCCTTGAATACCTTCTCCTTGCTGTCAACCTGTCTCGTTAACATAGAATCACCTCAATTCAAAAACAAAACCAACTACTTGTTACCACTCTCCCTCGAATAATTATACATACCCCTATATTGAAAGAATAACATTTTTTTCCTTTAATTGCAAGGGACAATCCGGAAAACTTATCTATTCTTTGTAAAATGTTAATAAAATAAAGTTTAAAAAATTCCTGATTTTACAACAAATTGTCAAAAGACACATTGTGTGGTAAAATCAGGAAATTTTTGTAACCAATCACTTAAAGAGTTTTAGGATGCACTTACATCCAGACCTTTCACGGCCCAGGTATAATTCTGCATTGCCTGCTGCAGGTTCAGATCCGCTGACCTGAATCCTGCCCTGGCCTGAAGGTATGCCAGTTCCTGCTGCATATATGCAATCTGGCTTAAGCTTCCCGTCCCGTACTGGATCTGGGCTGCCTGCCATGTATTCTGTGCTGCCTGCCACGCAGTTGTGGCGGAATCATATTCCACCTTCTTTTCCAGGATGGTGTCGTACAGGGTCTGGATATTAGACCGTACCAGGTCTTCACTGTATGCCACGTTGCGCACCTTATTCTTGGTCTGGGTGGTATTCTTTGAAATAATCTGCTCAATCTGGTCCATGCCGCCGCCCTTGGCGCCCCTCATGGATATAAGGCTGTAATTGTTATTGACCGCTGTTTCCTTGTCCGCATCCACATCAATGGCTGCAATGGCAGCCACATCTGAGGATGGGACTGCCCCAATGACCGGATTGCCGTCCGACCCCCAGCCGGTAAAGGTGCACAAGGTCTTTTTAATGCTTTCAGCCTGTGTATCCAGCGCAGCCAGCTGGGACCTTGCCGAGGTCAGGCCGGAGGCGGCGCTGATCACATCCGCGTCAATGGCCAGGCCCTGGGCCTGCATGGTCTGCTGTATGTTCCTGGCTGTTTCTGCAATCTCCACGCCCTTGGCTGCCACGTCCCGGTTCAGCATAATCTGTTCATAACCGTTCATGGCCTGCTGGAGGCTGTAGACGATTTTGTTTACACCGCGCTGGATCTGCTTCAGGTTCTTGTTGTCCTCCCTTGTCCCCAGCTGTATATTACGTCCCATGCTTTGGGCCCCTGTACGGTAGCCTTTGGCGGTTGCTTTGGCCATCATCAGATCCGCCATGCCATCAGCTGCTGAAACCGCCCCTGACTTTATGGCATCCTCCAGGTCATCTGCCGCCTCATCCATCTCCCTTGCAGCTTCAAACATGGAGTTCACGATACCTGCCTGTTCATCCTCATACGTATTATAATAGGTGTCATATGTATTCTTTATAGGCGGATAAAAATTCTTAACCAGATCCTCAAGTTCGTCATAATCCATCTCATTATCATAAAGTCTCTGATAGGCCTCTGTGAATTCCTGGTCCGGGACTTCCTGTGGCAGCGCCAGGGATGTCACGGCACCGGATACCGATATGGCCAGGGACAGGGATGCTGCTGCCAGGCTTTTTGTGTGTCTGTTCATCATAATCATTACCCTTTCTAAACAACTGTCTTACCTTGGTTTTAGCTGAAAGTCAGTCCCTTCTTTATCCAGTCGTATTTTTCCATGGCAAGGGTGAGCTGCATCTTACCGGTTTCCACGCTGTTTTTGGCTGTTGTATAACTGGTCTGCTGCTGGATCAGTTCCAGCGCGCTTATGTTTCCCGTTGCAGCCTTGGCCGAAGCAGCGTTCATGTTCACGGTCTCCAGCTGAAGCTTTATGTTGGCGGCGTCCAGGGCATCCTTTGCATCCAGGACCGCATTGTACTGGGTCTTAAGGCTGCTGTATACCTGGTTGCGCTTATCCTCCAGGTCGGCCTTGGTGGCATCCGCCTGCTCATTGGTCTTCAGGTTCTGGAGCTTGTGTTCATCGGATTTGATTTCATAATTATTTGCAAGCGCCTGTTCCCTGTCAGCATCCGGGTCCATTGCCCCAATCCTTGCCAGGTCCGGCTCAGGTATATCCCGTATCTCAGGCTGTGAATCCGCGCTCCATCCCAGCATAAGCAGCAGGGAACGGTATACATTGTCCGTTGATTTCTGTGCGGACAGGATGTTGGCGTCTATGTCCTGGACGTTCTTTAAGGAAGTCAGCACCTCTGTCTGGGTGGCCATACCTGCTGCCTGACGCGCAACCGTGGCCTCATAGGAGGCCTGTGCCAGGGCGCGGTTGGCATTGAGGTTTTCCATGGTATAAGCGGACTGTTTGTAGGTGGTCATCAGCTGCTGGGCCTGGAACACCAGGTTGGCCTCTGTCTGGTCATATGAAATCTTATACATTTCCGCATCCATAAAATTCTTATCTGCTGTCTGTGCAAGGGTATTTCCTGCAAAATCCAGGTTGGCGGCAGTCATTCTCCCCATATAGCTGTCCGTGTCCGTGGAACTGGCATCATCCCACAGATCCATGGCGTCGCTCAGCAGCTTATCATTGATTTCCGTCAGATCCTGGTTCTTCTTATCGCTGAGCGTGGAACGGTTGCTGCGCACAGTGGGGTTGTATTCATGGACTAAGTCAGCCAGTTCCCCGTATTCCATCACATTGTCCCTGAGGGACGCCCATTTATCTGCGGAATAAGCAAATTCCGGGCTTATATCCTTGCTGATATCCGGCGCCGGCGGCTCCGCCACCTCGTAATTCTCATCCGGCCTGCTTGCCAGGGTGGCGAAGGCGGTCATGGGAGTGGTCCCTGCAATTGCCGATGCTGCCAGAATGACAGCTGCCCGGTATCCGTATTTCCTGTCTCTGATATGTCTCATATTGATTCTCCTCTTTTTTCTGTATGCCCTTTCATATGGTTCTGAAATGTGCCTGGGCTGATTCCACTTTCCAGAATCTGCATTTCCCTCCTGGCCACATCCAGAAGCTGGTCCTTGCCTGCAACATTTTTATAATACATGGTTATGGTCCTGATGACGATGAGCATGAGCATATCCACCAGATATGCCAATGTCTCCCTCTCAATGAGATACCGTTCCCTGTCAATGCCGTCGTGCACCTTATCCACAAATTCCATGTACGTGCTGTCCTGGAACAGGAATCCCTTAATGCCGAACAGATGGGTCTGGTCCATCAGGCTCATGTCTGACAGCATGTTCCTGTACATCCTGTATCCCAGCCCACCTTCTCCTTGTTCCATCACAATCCCCAGCAGCCCCATGGCTGCCTCAAATGGATTGCCCTGCTCTTCCCTGAGGAATTTAAATATCTTTTTTTGGCAGTTATCCCTGAATCCACGCAGTATATACCGCATCAGATCATCCTTATCCTCAAAATATGTATAAAAGCTTCCCCGTGAAATGTCAGCTTCCTTGATAATCTGGTTAATGGATGCAGATGAATAGGGAACCCTGGAAAACTCATGGACAGCGGCATCCAGTATGACCTGCTTCTTTTCTTCCTTTAATTTCAAAAAACGTTGTGTGGGCATAGGGCCAGCCTCCTTGCTATCATTCGTATCCTCATATTCCCTAAAATGACATAATGTCATTGTGACATATTGTCACGCCCCCAATTATAAACACTTATGGTATGGATTGTCAAGAAAGGAAGCATTAAATTTCCATTAAATATCAGTCTGACCCAGGAGGAGGCATGGTTGGGAAGCGGAAAAAATCAAAAAAAATCCGGGGAACGCCTTATGGACGTTCCTCGAAATTCTCAGTTCTGTCAACTATATAGATAGGCCTGTCTTTTAATTCAGTAAACAGGATGGCGATGTATTCACCAATAATCCCAATAATAATGAACATCATTGCGAACATGAAGCAGAGCAGTACCACGATGGTTGCATAACCGCTGGGAGCGCCCCTGCGGGTCAGGAGGGTGTATATCATGACTGCAAAGCCCAGGAGGGCGGAAAAAATGCCTGCATAGATTCCCAGCTTCAGCGGCATATTGGAAAAACACAGGATTGTATTGATGGAGAACACAAACAGCTTCTTGATGCTGTACTTGCTCTCCCCTGCAACCCTGGCCCTGGCCTCATACTCAATGGTGGTCTTTTTAAAGCCCACATTCTGCACATATCCCCTCAGGAACCGGACCTTTTCACGGTAGCTGTCCTTAAGGACCTGGGCCACATGGCGGCTGATGGCAAAAAAATCCGAGGCATTGGACTCAAAATGCACATCTGATATGTGGTTAATCAGCCAGTAAAAACCGGAAGAAGTTATGTTCTTTATGAACCCGGCTGTCTTATTCCTGGTGCGGACCATGTTGATGACCTCATACCCTTGGGTTAACCGATTAAGGATGACCGGGATGCATTCCGGCGGATGCTGCAGGTCTGCGTCCATGCAGATAATCCCATCCCCGCTGCTGTAATCCAGTCCCGCAATCATGGCAGCCTCATGGCCAAAATTCCGGGAAAAGCTGACAACTTTGACCGCACGGTCAGAAGCAGACAGGCGCTCAAGAATGGCAAGGCTCTGGTCTGAGCTCCCATCATTGACAAATATAAGCTCATAGGCCCAGTCAATGTCCTTTAATATTCCGGTGGTTTCTTTGTAGAAGTCTTCCAGCGCTTTTTCTTCGTTGTAGACTGATACCACAACTGATAACAATCTGTCCATGAACGATGTCTTAAGTCCTTTCTTTAGTCATATACCTCAATCTCAAGGCTGGAATGGGAGGGAACCCGCTGTTCCTCTGGCGGAAGTTTCATATAATCCCCATACACCAGGGTCAGGACCTGGTGCCAGCCTTTTGGTATCATAAGCCGGGTGTCCTCAAAATCAATGTCCTCCACCTGGTCGCACCAATCCTTATCCAGTGTGACATACAGGAAATCCGGCTGGTAATTGCTGTAATAGCGCAGGCGCCCTTTGCTGTTCCTGTCTTTGAGGGCCAATGCCTTCTGCATGGCAAATATGGCCTTCATGGGGATAATGCGTCCCACCGTGGCAAGGCCGCCCACCAATATTTTATTCATCAGGCTGTATTTGCCAAAATCCAGCTTATCCCGGTGGGCCATGGCCATGCCGTAAACAGCCATGTGCAGGAACTTTGTGGCAGCAGCGCCCGCCCTGCCGGCCGGAAGCCGGTCAATGACAAACAGATCCACCCAGAGGTGGTTCAGCTTACCTTCATAGAAAGCCATCTGGGGGCTGTCCTCATGGCACCGGCTCTTCTTATAGATGATGCGGGCCGTAAAATCATAGAACCCTTTTCCGCCCCGGAAGCTGTCAGGTTCCAGCAGTTCAAGGCCCTCGGGCAGTTCCCTCTTCACCACTTTCATGAAGGCGTCATACTGGTTCCTGGTAAATGCCACATCCGCGTCATCATCCCAGGGAATGAATCCATTGTGGCGCACAGCCCCAATCAGCGTGCCTGCGTCCAGCATATATTTTATATTGTATTTGCGGCATATCCTGTCAATCTCCTTGAGGATCTTAAGGTTAGCCCCATGGACCCTGCCCATGTCATAAGATGGTTTCATTCTGCTGCACTCCTTCAGGGCCGCCGGCCCTTTTCATCCATTGTTGTTAAGGCTCTGATGATTGATTACCTACGCCTCCACTGCCCGGCGGATCGTCTTTGCCATGTAATCAATCATATCATCGGTCATGCCCGGATACACGCCTACCCAGAAGGTATCCGACATGATCCTGTCCGTGTTTGACAGGCTGCCCACGACCCGGTATCCCTCACCACTGCTTCTCATCCCGTCAAAACAGGGATGTCTGGTCAGGTTCCCGGCAAAGAGCATCCTGGTCTGTACGCCTTTGCCTTCCACATACCGCACCACCTGGTTCCTGTCCACGCCTTCCCGGCAGGTAATAAGGAAGCCAAACCAGCTGGGGATGGAATGCTTTGCAGGTTCAGGAAGGATCAGCTTATCCTCCAGGCCTTTAAGGCCTGCCTTTAAACGGTCAAAATTCTGACGGCGGCGTTCCACGAAGGAGGGGAATTTGTCCAGCTGGGCACAGCCCACGGCCGCCTGCATATCCGTTGCCTTCAGATTGTATCCAAAATGGGAATACACATACTTATGGTCATATCCCAGGGGCAGTTCGCCAAACTGTCTGTCAAACCTGTGTCCGCACATATTGTCGCGTCCGGAGGGGCATACGCAGTCACGGCCCCAGTCACGGAAGGAACGGATGATTTTATTCAGCAGCGGATTATCCGTGTACACAGCGCCGCCTTCCCCCATGGTCATATGGTGGGGCGGGTAAAAACTGGAGGTGCCGATATCGCCGATGGTTCCGGTGAACCTGGTTACTTCCTTCCCATCCTCTTCCATGGCATACCTGGTTCCCAGGGCATCGCAGTTATCCTCCACCAGCCACAGGCCGTGGCGTTCACAGAACGCCTTCACTGCCCTCAGGTCAAAGGGGTTGCCAAGGGTATGCGCAATCATCACTGCCTTTGTCTTATCAGACAGCGCATCCTCAAGCTTTGTCACGTCAATGTTATACTGGGGAATGGTCACATCCACGAACACCGGCACGGCGCCATACTGGATTGCAGGCGTGACCGTGGTGGGGAACCCGCAGGCAACCGTTATGATTTCATCTCCCCGCTTCACACGGCGCTCCCCTAAAAGAGGGGAAGTGAGGGTCATGAATGCCAGCAGGTTTGCCGAAGAACCGGAATTCACAAGGGAGCAGAACCTGACGCCCAGGTATTCCCCAAGCTTTTTCTCAAACTCATCCGTAAACCTGCCCGAAGTCAGCCAGAACTCCAGGGCGCTGTCCACCAGGTTCACCATCTCGCTGTGGTCATAGACACGTGATGCATAGGGAACCCTGTCCCCTTCCTTAAACGGTCCCTTCTTATTGTGGTAGGTATCGCAGTATTCCTTCACCATGCCAAGGATCTGCTCCCGTGCTTCATTTTCCGTCATATTGTCAAACTTCATATCATCATCTCCTCTATTTCAGAATACCAGCGCCAGACGGCGCTTACTCAAAAAACTCCATAATCTGCCTGTCCATCACCTGAAGCATTTCCTGTCCGTCCAGGTAAGCCTTGGACCATTCCACGGTCTTTGCAACCGCCTCTTCCACGCCATACCTTGGACGCCATCCAAACACATGCTTGATTTTAGAACAGTCAAGCTTCAGGAAATTAGCCTCGTGGGGACCGCCGTCGTACCGGTCCACCCATGTCATCCCATTGCCCCAAGCACGGCAGAAGATATCCACCAGATTCCCGGTGGTCACGCAGTCCCTGTCATCCGGTCCCACATTATAGTATCCCTGGAATTTCCCATCCCCATACTGTTTCATGGCAATGGTCAGATAAACCGCCAAAGGCTCCAGCACCAGCTGGTAGGGCCTGGTGGAATGGGGGTTCCTTACAATGATATCTTTGCCGGAAGCAGCCGCCCTTACACAGTCCGGGATAATCCTGTCATTGGCAAAATCCCCTCCGCCAATCACATTACCGGCCCGCGACGTGGACACAGCGCACCGTCCGTCCCCCAAAAACGACTTCTGATAGCTATGGGTCACCAGTTCCGAGCAGGATTTACTATTGGAATACGGATCATACCCATCCAGGGGATCACATTCCCTGTAACCATACTCCCATTCCCTGTTCTCATACACCTTATCCGTGGTCACATTTAAGAAAGAACGCACGCTTTTTGTCAGCCGCACACATTCCAGCACATTCACGGTCCCCATTACGTTGGTCTCATAAGTATACACCGGATCCTTATAAGAATCCCTGACAATTGGCTGTGCCGCCAAATGAAACACAACCTCGGGCCTTACCCGGTCAAAGACCTCCCGCAGATGCTTCAGGTCCCGTATGTCCCCAATCACGCTGTCCATACAATCCTCCAGCCCCGCAATCTCAAACAGGCTCGGATCCGTAGGCGGACTTAGCGCATACCCCGTCACCTGAGCCCCAGCCAGCCCCAGCATCCTGCAAAGCCAGGCCCCCTTAAACCCGGTATGTCCGGTTACCAGCACACGCTTACCTTTATAAAATCCTTCCAACTCCCTAATAGTCATAAAAACTCCTCACTAAATCCATCTATGTTCCACAACGTTTTTCCTCCCTGGCGTTAGCGGAAGCGCAGCAGGGCTGCGGTATTCCTTCCTGCTAAAACCATCTTTCCACGCCGGCACTTAGGCGCGGTCTTTCACGCGCCTTAGGGTGTGTTTGGAAATTGCTTTCCGTCAGCTGTGCGTTCCACTTTGTGGGAGATTTGGTCCCGATGAGGGAGGCGTAGCGGGCTACGTTGACCGAATTGGGACCAAATATGCCGCGAAGTGGGGCGGGCAGATGGCGGGAATGAATTTTCAAACAGACCTTAGTACCGCTGCGTGGAAAACGAGCGAGAGCGGGTTGCAGCAGGAAGGAATACCGCAGCCCTGCGGACCCTCCGCCAAACCTACTCCCATATCTTCCACGGCGCATTACCCGACTGCCACAGTTCCTCCAGCTTGTTCATCTCCCTCTGGGTGTCCATGCACTGCCAGAATCCGCTGTGGTAAAAGGATTTAAGCTGTCCTTCCATGGCCAGCCTCTGCATGGGCTGCTTTTCAAACACAGTGGTATCATCCTCCAGATAATTGAAGATTTCCGGTTCCATCACCATAAATCCGCCATTAATCAGTGCGCCGTCGTTATCCTCCTTCTCACGGAAGGAAAGGATGGTATTGTCCTCATCAATATCCAGTACCCCCTTCATCTGGCCGATGTTCACCGTGGTAATGGTGGCTGTCCTGCCATGGGATCTGTGGAACTGCACCAGCTTATCCAGATTAACGGTGCTGACACCGTCCCCGTAGGTCAGCATGAAGGTCTCATTGCCAATATAGGGCTGGATGCGCTTCACGCGTCCGCCGGTCATGGTGTTAAGGCCTGTGTCCACAAGGGTCACCTTCCATGGCTCAGAATAATTGTTGTGGACTTCCATCTTATTATTGGCCAGGTCAAAGGTCACATCTGAGGTGTGAAGGAAATAGTCAGCAAAAAATTCCTTTACCACATACTGCTTATATCCAAGGCAGATGACAAAATCATGGAAACCGAATCCTGAGTAATATTTCATGATATGCCACAGGATGGGCCTTCCGCCGATTTCAATCATTGGCTTTGGCTTTAGATGGCTTTCCTCACTGATCCTGGTTCCAAGTCCGCCTGCTAAAATAACAACTTTCATCTTTATCCTCCATTGTGTCCCAGCCGCCCTCCCCGGGGCCGCCCGTCATCTGAAAACGTTCCATCCATGTTCCTTCAGGATACGCAGTGCATCCTGTATCTTGTCCACACCCTTCCTGTACTCAAACAGGCCGGACAGTTCCGCGTCCCTGGCCCGAAGTTCCTCTTGGTCCATATCCGGCACCTGAAGGGCCATGGCCGCCATTTTTTCAAAATTCCCTTCCCTGTGCGGGGCCTTCTTAATCTCATGGTAAGTAGTATAACCATTTCCTGACAGGATTGCAAGACAGAATACCGCAATCAGGCACCGCCGGAACACGCCCCTGGCGGTACGGACCCCTCCGGCTGATTCCGGATTCCCATGTGCATGCCGGCACACTCCCGGATTCCCACATGCATGCCGGCTCACTCCCGGATTCCCACAAACGCCCTGGTCCTTTCCGGGATTCCCACACATATACCCCTTCCTCCCCTGGTTCCACGCAAGGGCAAAGGTGATTACCATTCCCAGGATTCCCACCTGGAACTGCAGGGCGTACCTGGAACTCAGGGCATATGACTCGCTCTCAAATATATACCGGGACATGAATATAAGTATATGGTTCAGCCCTCCGCCCACCAGAAGCATCATGGGGAGAAGGGTTTTCTCATAGAACCGGAACCGCAGGTTAAGCCAAAGCGCAAACAGGTAACCGCTGACCACAAAAAGGCCGATGATGTAAAGGAAGCGGTTGGTAATGACCCCCTGCCTCACCAGTTCCTGCAGCTCCTCACCTCCAACAAGGATACCTGCAAAGGATTTAAGCAGGAACCGGATAGGGAAGTCAGGATGGTCTGACAGGATTTCCATCAGGGAACGCCCGGTTGCCCCTGCATGTTCCTCCACTGCGAATGAATTGCTGAGGATATAGAGAAGCAGCGGGGCCAGCGTACAGGCCATATAGGCAATGTAACGCATGTCCCATTCATTTTCCCGCATCCTGCCCCGGATTATGCAGAATGCGTAGGACATCAGGATGGTCACTGCGTAGATTGCACAGTAAGGGCCTGCTGTCCCCAGTATGATAAGCCACGGGAGCACCAGAAGCTTTAATCTGTCCCTTGTCTTTTCCTCACCGGCCCATACCCGGTCCAGCACCAGTTCATGGTAGTAAAAGCAGGCAAAGGCGAAGAAATGGGACCAGCCGCTGCCGTTTGTGAGCATTTCCCATTTATTCAGGCTGAACATCACAGCCATCAGAAGCGCAAACCAGCCAATACCAATCCTTTTATTTTTACAGTAAATCCCAAATACCCATCCGGCCAGCCCCAGGCTTATAACCCCCAGGACACGCTCCAGGGTAACGGAGAACCCAAACAGCTCAACATTGATAATCCGGCACAGGTAGTTGATGGGGATCCTGGTGAGCACATCCGGGACAAAGAATCTGCCAGGGTCATACACATCAGGAAGATAGCTGTTAACCAGACGGATGTAATCAGAATACACCACGTCACAGGTGGCATTTTTAACATACCAAAGGCAGAAGCCAATGCCAAGAAGGGGCAGAAGCCAATATATGATTTTTCTGTACCTGGATGTGTCCATGGTTCCTCCTTTTCTAAACGGTACGCACTCTTCCGGCAAAATAAACCTTGCCCTGCCGTCCTATGCACAATCCCCGCAAGACAATCCTGCCCTGCCGTCCTATGCACAATCCCCGCAAGACAATCCTTACCGCGCCGTCATATGCACAATTGCAGCCAGACGGTCCTTGCCGCGCTGTTCCTGGGCATTGTGCATATAGAAATTGTAGTCAAAGGTCAGGTGGACCATCTGCCACGGTTCGGCCTCAATGGTCTGGTTCACCACGGTGGAACGCACCGGGATTGTGAACGGCTCATCCTGGTCCTTTGTTATCTTAATCCCCTCGCCTCCGCTCATGACGCCCGGATATATGATTTCCAGGTCAATGACTCCTGTCTCACCTGCCATGACCGTCAGGCTGGCATGTTCATCCATCCATCCGTCATCGTAATAGCCATACTCCACATTCAGCTTGATTTCCTTCACGAACTGGGTGATATCCTGGAAACCATTGTGCTCCGGGTCCTCCCTCAGCACAAGCATACGGCTGTCCACCAGTCCGATGTCGCGGATACTGTCAATGAATTCCACACTGGTCCCCTCTGCTGTCCTTTCCTTGTCAAAGACCTTAAAAAAGGTACGGGCCGTAAAGTCGCTCATCTTATAACTGCTGCCTATGATATAAATATTTTTTCCGAACAGGCTGTCGCCATACCGTCCGTATGTCTCCTCTGCCAGTGAATTGTAGCGCAGCTGGTCCGGCCACAGGTACAGGTTCGGGTACTGGGCCCGGTAGAACAGCTCTGCCGGAAGCATGAGGATGACATAGCAGGCAAATGCCGCGCCCCAGGGCCACAGACGTTTCAGGTAAAGCTCCGGCTTCACCCCTTCGGTCAGGTATCCGTACATATATGCCAGAAGCAGAAGGGCTGCTGTCAGGGAAACATAGACCCAGCGCATCTCCACCCGGATGGTCACGCTGGAGGACGCGATACAGGCCCCGATGAATAAAAGGAACAAGGCCAGGCTGCATAGTACCTTACCCTTCACATCCTTCCTCTTGTCCCTTATGACTTTTATAAGGAAGCCCAGTACAATGACGGCAATGGCCGCATCGGCCAGCAGGACCAGGATCCTGATTGCCAGGGGGCTCTGCGCCCATGGACGGCCGTTGAGGTGTTCCGGGCCAGCGTTTATGCCGAACACGTACGCAATCTGGCTCAGTCCATGGCGGATTGTATCTGCCAGACTGAAGGTATCCGCCACCTGGGTCCCGCCAGTGCCCGCGGGAAGGACACTTCCAATGGCAAATACACGGATTGCCTGGACAAGCAGGAAGGAAGCCAGGCCGGCGCCCCATTCCGTCAGATTCTTAGACCCTTTGACAAGCAGTACAAAGAGCAGCAGCGGGAACAGCACCATATACCGTTCATGTACAAAACACACGCCAAAATACAGGGCGCAGGACAGGTAATAATACTTCCTGCCGTCCTCCCCGTCCATATAACGGTACAGGTACCAGAGGATGCCAATGGCCATCCAGAGCGCCATGGTCTCCATCAGCCCCAGGACCTGTCCGATCTGGTAATAAGCCATCCGGCTCATAAGATACATGAAGCCGCACAAAAAGCCGATTCCCTTGGAACGCGAAAGCCGTCTGCCGATTAGGTAGACAGAACAGGAAACCGCTGTGTTCAACAGGATGTTAAATGGCACAAACCAGTTCACATGATTACCCACCACCGCCATCTCAAGCCAGGCAGCCAGATAGTAAAGGAAACGGAACCTGGTGCTTCCCAAAGGGAATACATACTGGAGGAACCCCTGCTCACCATAACAGGACCAGAAATACAGGTCATCCATATAAAGCCCTTTGATTTCAATGTTCCTGTTGACCCACACTGCCGTGGCCAACAGGATTCCCATGAAAATCACATGGTCTTTCCACTCATATTTCTTCTCCATCCTGGAGAAACCGATCCTGGTCCTTGACCGTTCTTTTGTCTCCACTGCTTATGCCTCCTTTGCAGTACCTTGTGTGTAAATCCATCCGTGTCCGTGTGGGTGCCGCCCGGAAAGGACCGGCACCGGACCATGGCCATGACTTCCGTCCGATTGACATCCGTCCAATCAGCTTCAGTCCGATGAAAAACTGTAATTATTGTGGAAATCCTCTGCTGCTGCCACAGGATCCTCAGGCGGTACGGGGGGCAGCGTGACCCTGGCCGACAGATTACCCCACTCGTACGTAAGGTCCGTAAGGCTGCCCTCCTCTATCATGTCCTCTATCATCTCAAGGGCGCGCGGCTGTGCTGCCAGATATCCTTTTTCCACGAAAAAGTATTCTGTGTCCGCATATTCCAGGAACTCCTCAAAATATGCCAGCTTTTTCACCAGAAATACATTGCCCCCGCTGCCAGTGACATCGTAATAACTCTGTACACTGCAGGGCATGTCCAGCACATCCGGGTGGTTCCCGAATGCCAGCACCCTTGTATCCGGGGAAAAGCCGGATATAAGGTTCAGATACCCTGTTTCCAAATCGCGCTGCCGTGCCTCCCGCCGGTGGTCGTAGTATCCCAAATGCTTTAAGCGTACCGGGGTGAAACCGGGCTGTCCGGCCCAGCTGGTCAGGCATGTAAGAGGAATGTTAGCAATCATGAAGCAGATGACCCCCAGGCCAAGCCCGCGTCCCAGCGCATGTGCGCGGGCGGGAACCGCGCCAAGGCAGCCACTGCTTAACACGCTCCCTCCCATCCTCATGGAAATGACGACCAAAAGGGAATAAAACAGGATGAAATAATTGCCGTCCACCTGGGACAATGTATAAATGCTGGCAATGCATCCCATTATCATGACCACCATCAGAACCCTGTCAAATACTTCCAGGGGCGTCCGGTCCTTCCTGCCCCTTATGGCAGAAATGAGCCAGATGAACAGGAACAGCGTCACAAGTCCGGTTCCCCAGGCAATGACAACATGGTCCATGTCCACGGAAACAGGGGCCGTAAGCATTTCTCCAAGGCGCCGTCCCAGGCGGGCCAGTTTTTCCCCGGCAGTCAGCATGGAAGGGTCCCCAATCACATGGTTAAAGGAGTAAGGATACCTGACTTTCCATCCCAGCCGTTCGCACAGGCCTGCAAAGATGGAGGTCACCGGCACTCCGGTCAGAAGCCATGTGCGGTACCAAAGCCCTGCTGCCGCGCCAGCCGGCAGAAATAGCAGCAGCCATCCCTTTCTGTCCCCCAGGCAGAACCTGCCCCTGGCCATGAGACATATAAGGGCGGTTCCCCCCAGGGCGGTTGAAAATACCAGGGCCGTGGGCTTATATACCAGGGTCAGCAGATAGGTTGCCACCGCCATAAGAAGCCATGGCGTCTTTTCTTTTTTCTCAAACGCGCGGCACAGGAAGTTATAGATAATCAGCTGGTGCAGCAGTGTGATGATATCACTCTTGGCCGTGGCAGCCATGTTCATGATTCCAGGGATGGAGGACAGCACGGCGGCTGCAAAAAGCCCCATTCCCAGTCCCCTGCAGCGTCCCACCATGGAAGCTGCCAGGACCAGGACCGCAGCTGCCATCCATAGGGAAAATGCCAGCACAAATCCATAGGTGGGCGTGCCGCACAGGGGAAGGGCCAGCACCTCCAGTCCTTTGCTGTAGGTGTAGACCAGGTTAATCATACCCAGGTTTTCATAAATCCCCTTCCCATTGTCCAGCACGAATGCCGACCGCAGTCCATAGTGCAGGGAGTCATAATCCAGTTCTATATTCAGGCGTCCGGCCTGGATCAGGACCATGGTGATGATAAATGCCAGGAGCCAGGGTCCGGCTTTCCCAGGCAGCTGCCTCTGACATCCCGGCGTCCCCGGCGTCTTCTGCCCGGCCCGGCCTTGGCGGATTGCCAGATACGCCTCCGCACCCATTGCCGCGCCGCCAAGAACCAGCGCCAGGACACGCCAGAGCCTAATCCCCCCATGGCCCGTGAGGGATATAAGGCACACAAGGACCATCCAGAATGCGCTTCCGGTCACCAGGGACATGGACAGTTCCTCAACAGACGTCTGCCGGACCTTCCATGCAAATAACCGATGGATCCATCTTCCCCAGAGGATCAGGACCGCCACATAGATACCGGATACGGCAATCGGCACCAGGATCTGATGGCACCAGGTAAAGACAGCAGCGCCTCCAGCCACACAAAACCAGCAAATCCGGAGGTTTCCGGCGCCCTTGTCCCGCTTCCCGCCGTAAGCCCTCCTTAGCCAGAACAGGTTCCATGCAAATACAAGCACAACCTCCCCCAACATGGTCCACGTGGCTTCCGACTCCAGGACGCTCCTTAAAGGCCCTGCCATCACTTTGTAATACGATATGATAAGAAACGCTCCTGTCAGCCCCAACAGCACTGCCAGAAGCAGATTCTCCCTTTTGCTACCCTTCATATTCAGAACCCTTAATTTTTTTATCACTCATATTCACCATAGGCAGTTTTATAAAAATGCATCAGCAGCCTGGCAACCGGCCATGGCCAGAACCGTCTGAACATGGCTTCCTCTTCTTCTGCCCTCCTGTTATCCATGATGCACGCCTTGGTGGTGGCTCCGTCATGGACCCTGTAGTACAGAAGCGGACGCTCGTCACAGATAAAACGTCCCCTTTCACAGGCCAGCTGATATAGGTTGTCCCAGTCCAGGGCAAACCTGTACTCTGAACGCACCAGGGGCGTGCCCAGCATCTTCTTCTGATAGGTTGTGGCCGGACAGCAGATGGGATTGCCCAAAATCAGGGACATCTTCTTAACCCACGCCCGGTGGTTCAGGGCCGGAACCCGCAGCGGCAGACGGAGGATGCGTTTCACCCACAGCATGGCGTCGCCTGTAATCAGGCGTCCATTTTTCACAATCACATAATCCGTGGTAAACACGGTCATGTCAGGATACGCCCTGTAGGCTGCCAGAAGCCGCTCCGCATATTCTTTATGGTACATGTCGTCCTGATGTGCGATGGTGACCAGCTCGCCGTCCGCCATCTCATATGCAAAATTCCAGTCATCCCTTATATTGCTCCCGCCATGCCTTACAAATACCTGGATGCCGTATTTCCACGCCAGCCCGTCTATGTATGGGCTGGGGGTGGAGGTGCACAGGATGATATGGCTGGGCACGCTCTGGGAAACAAGGGAGCGTATTAACGGTTCCAGATAAGGCGAATCCTTGTAAGCGCATATGGAAAACACATGCTTATACTTCATAAAAATGTTCCTCCAGCATCAGGCAGAGGGCGTGATAAACCGGCAGATGCAGTTCCTGGATTTTAAATGTCTCCTGCTCCGGCACCACGATGGACACATCGCAGGCCCTGCCAAGCTCTCCCCCGTCCTTGCCCGTAAGGCCAATGGTCCTGATGCCCGCGGCCTTTGCCACAGCCACCGCATACATGATATTCTTAGCATTGCCTGAAGTGGAGATTCCTATGAACACATCCCCGGGCCTGCCGTAACCGTAAAGCTGCTGGGCATAGGTCAGTTCCCCTTTCACATCATTGGAAAATGCAGTGGATAGGGATATATGCCCGGTAAGCGCAATGGCAGGAAGGCTTCCCTGAAGCTGTGCCGCCAGTTCCCCGCCCCGCACCGGGTCCGCTGACCTCAGTGCGTCCGCAAATTCCCCGGATACCGGACGGCGCTTGACAAATCCCTTCATCAGCTCCCCCACGATGTGCTCACTGTCAGCGCAGCTTCCGCCGTTTCCTGCAATGAGGACCTTTCCCCCATGTTCATAACATTCCCTCATCATCTCATAAGCAGCAAGGACATCCGCCTTCACTGCATGAAGCACCGGATACCTTCCGGTCAGTTCCTCCAGATATTCCATTTCCCTCATGGTCTTCACACCTGTCCTTTCCCTAAAATCCACCGGGCAGCATCCGGCAGGGTCTCTGCGTAAAAGTCATATGCAGGGCTTAATCCAGTTTTCATATCCTCTTCATGCTGTTCCCTGCCGTATCCGGTTCCCACCAGAATAGAAGCAAGCCCGTAATTCTTCCCCGCCTCCACGTCCAGCAGCTTATCGCCCACCATGAAGGAATGGGCCTTGTCCACGTCAAACCGCCCTTCGGCCATCTCAAACATCCCGGTTCCAGGTTTCCGGCATTGGCACTGTATCTTATATGGTCCAATGCCATGGACCGGGTGATGGGGGCAGTAATAAAATGCATCAATGCCCGCCCCGTCACGCTCCAGCAGTCGGTTCATATGCAGGTGCAGACGCCGTACGTCCTCCTCTGTATAATATCCCCTGGCCACGCCGGCCTGATTGGTAACCACCACCAGACGGTATCCCGCCTCCTTTAACATCCTAAGCGCTTCCCCGACCCCCGGAAGGATATGCAGGTCCTCCGGCCTGTAGAGATAGCAGACCTCTTCATTTAGCGTCCCGTCCCTGTCTAAAAAAACAACCCGTTCCATGGCTTTTAACCGTCCTTTATATGTCAAACTTATATTCCCCATCCGGCATATGGACGCTGACCTGGCCGTACTGCCACCTGTCATCGTCCATGACCCAGCTCTGGGCGCCGCGCAGTTCAAAGTTCCAGTCGGCCAGCTGGCCGCCCGCCTGTTCCATCCTGGCCGCCACCTTATGGCGTACATTATACGGGCAGTACATAAGCAGGTAACCGCCGCCCCCAGCGCCCAGGAGTTTCCCGCCCAGCGCCCCTGCCTTCAGGGCCTCATCATAAAGCTCATCAATCTGAGGCGTGGTAATCTTGTCGCTCATGCGCTTCTTGCTCTGCCATCCGTAGTCCAGAAGTTTCCCAAAACTGTGCAGGTTGCCCTTTAGAAGCTCGTCCTTCAGGGCATAGGCCAGGGCCTTTACCTCGCACATGGCCTGAAAGCTGTCTTTTTTCTCATAGTTCTGCACCTGGTCCTTGATGATGTTAGCTGACACGTGGATCTTACCCGTATAACAGAGCAGCAGGTTGTATTGAAGTTCATGGATGATATCCTTCTTAATCCGCAGCGGATTCACCACCACATTATTGCGCCCATGGAACTCAATGAAGTTAAATCCGCCAAATGCAGCCGCATACTGATCCTGGTATCCGCCGTCTATCCCCAGGTCAATCCTCTCCACCTGATAAGCCAGGTCAGCCATGGCATACGCGTCCATCATGATTCCTTTCCACCGCGCCATGGCCATCAGCATGGCCACCATGACAGTGGATGAGGTTCCAAGGCCGGAACCAGGAGGCGCATCACACTGGAGGTATACCTCGCAGCCCTGCTTGATATCCATGGCCTTAAGGGCCGCTGTCACAAGGTCCAGTTTTCCGTCGTAAACATAATTCTCATTGGTGTTATATTTAACCGTCATGTCAAAGTCAATGGAATTGACAATAATCTGGTCATCCTCCCTGGGAACAATGGAGCAATACGCATATTTGTTGATTGTGCTGCCGATAATGGCGCCGCCCTGCTCCACGCAGAATGGCGCTACATCCGTTCCTCCTCCGCCAAAGCTTACCCTGAGCGGCGCCCTTCCTCTGATTACCATTTGTTTCTCCTTCCGTATTCAACCTATCCGTGTTTCCCGGCGCAGATGCACCCTAGATTACCACCAGGTTCCTCACATCCTCCTGGAACTGGCGGTACGCCTCAGGAATCCCGATATCAATGAAGTATCCGTCATTGACAAAGCCTCCCAGCGCCTTCCCTTCTTTTAACCACCTTGGAATCATATCATTTTCCAGTGACACCTTACCCTCCGGAATGGTATCCATAAGGCTTCGCCTCATCAGGTAAATCCCGCCGTTTATGGTGCCTTTCCTGGCTTCTTCTGTTTTCTCGTTAAATGCGGTCAGGAATCCGTCCTGGTCCAGGATGGCCTGGCCGTATCTGGACACATCCGGCACTTCCCGCAGTACCAGGGCCATGTCCAGATCCAGGGAATCCAAAAGCCGTTTCAGGCGCGTATAGTCAATCTGGTAAAATGTATCTGCATTCAGCACAAAGAACCTTTCCTCCGTGATATAGCGTCCGGCGTTCCTGATTGCGCCTGCCGTCCCCAGCAATGTCTCCTCATAGGCATAGGATGCGCAAAACCCAAACCGCTTCCCATCCCCAAAATACTCCTCCACCATGGTCCCTTTGTATCCCACGGCAAAAATGATATCATCGATACCGCTGCGCACCAGTTCCCTGGTGACATATTCCATGAAAGGCCGTCCCTCAATCAGGGCCATGGGCTTGGGCCGGTCGCTTACCACGCTGCGAAGCCGCGTCCCAAGGCCCCCGGCCAAAAGTATTGCCTGCATTGCACTCCTCCTTCTCGGTTTATCCTCACCGTCACACCCGGAAGTCCTCATCAATCACCTTCCAGGCGCCGTCCATGCTGAAATTCTTCTTAATATAATCCTGGGTCCTGCGGCACAATTCCTGACAGCGGCCATTATCATTGTAAAGCTCCGCCACCCGGTCCGCAAATGCTTCCGGCTCATCCGCAATCTCCAGCACGGATTCCACAAAGGGAATGCCCTCCGCACCGGTGGATGTGGTCACGATGGGGGCGCCGTGATAGATGGCCTCCACCACCTTGCCCTTGACCCCTGCGCCGTAACGCAGCGGCACCACCACCAGCTTGCAGGCGGAATAAAGCTCCTTAAGCTCTTCCTCGCTGACAAAGCCCTTTATCACAATTCCCTCTTCCTGCCCAAGGGCCTGAATCTCCCCGGTCACCTTAGACCCGACCACATAGAACCGTATGCCCGGAATCCGTTTCCGGATGGCAGGGAATATCTCCCTTGCAAACCACAGGACCGCATCCGCGTTGGGCGGATGGGCAAAGCCTCCCACAAACAGAAGTCCTTCCCTCTTGGCAAAGTCATCCTGTATGTTGGACAGGAACGTGTCATAGACATATGCGGTAATGGCCTTTGCATGGATGCTTCCGTCAATGGCATGGATTGCATTTATCTCCACATAGGACGGATAATAGGAAACAGCCGCCTTATGCATCATGGTCAGTTCCACTGATTTCCAGTAATCAGCTTCCCGCTTGATATGAATGTCGCCGGTCAGTTCATACTCCCTGCCCAGCCTGAGGAAATGAAGGTCGTGTCCGTAATAGATAACCTTCATCTTCGTATAATCCTTAATATAATCCACATATTTGGCAGCAATATGCGGACGGTTCAGGTATGCGTAGTTTATCTGGTCCCCATTTGTCTTAAGCCAGTCCCAGATACCGGCCGCATAATCATCCCCGTACAGCACTTCAATGCCCATCTGCTGGAGCGTGGTGGAGTACGGTTCTTCATGGAGGAAGTTGTCTCCCAGGAATTTAACCACATAACCTTTTTTCAAGAACATTTTCAGGTACTGGTATGTGGTCTTGGAACCGGCGTCCTTATCAAACGTGGGCACGTAGTGGTCCACCACCAGGATGATTTCCTTTCCCTGGCTGCGCTCCCTTGCCCTAAATGGGTTGGGGCTGCCCGTGTTGACACACTGGCCTTTCAATTCCTCCGCCCATTTTTCCTTAAGCTTCCTGCTGTTTTCCACCTGGTAGCGCTTCAGGCCGGTGCCGTTTACATCCGTGCCGTTGGACACTCCCTCAAAATGGATTACCTTTGAAAGCGGCTGATACACTACCCGGTATCCCGCCCTCCTCACCTCAAAGGCAAGGTCCGAATCCTCGCAGTACGCGGGGGCATACCGCTGGTCAAAACCTCCAATCTGCTTCCACAGTGCGGAGGACAGCAGGATGGCTGCGCCTGATATATAATCCACATCTTTTACATAATTGTATTCTGCCTTGTCCGGATTATCCAGACGTCCATAATTCCAGCCGGAACCGTCACTCCAGATGATTCCTCCCGCCTCCTGAAGCCGTCCGCCCGGGTATACCAGCTTGGATCCCACCATGCCGATGGTGCGGTCTGATTCAATCAGGTCCACAAGGGAGGAAAGCCACCCATGCGTCACCTTGGTGTCATTGTTCAGGAACATGATATACTTGCCCCTGGCCGCCCTGGCCGCCTGGTTGCAGTTTTTCAGGAAGCCCTGGTTGGTCTCGTTGCGGCAGATGACCAGGCCTTCCACATACTGCCCAAGACAGGCCGTGGCGTCCGTGGATACGTCATCCGCAATAATCACCTCGTAGGTCACATCCTTTGTGAATTCCAGGATGGACTGGAGGCATGCATAGGTGTAATGCACCTGGTTATAACACGGGATTACAATGGATACCTGGGGTCCGTCCCAACCGTCCGGGCCTTCCCCGCCCGGGCCCGGCACCTGCGGGAATACGAGCCTTCCATATTTGAGGTAATCCTCCCCTATCTTAAAATCCCCGTCAATCTGGTTGCGTCCTGAGCGGGTGGCGTAAAGCCTGCCATAGCGGATTGGATGTTTAACCGTATTAAAACAATAATTCAGGACCTTGCGCTTTTTGGTCCCCTTTGGAAACGCCTTATTGACCTGGGCGCCCAGTTTGCGGCGCACCTTGAATATAAGGGCCTCATGCCCGTTTAAGTAGGTGGCCAGCCTGCCCAGTTCGTCAATCTCGTGACGTAAGTCCTTAATCATCACTTCCAGGTTGGCAACATGGTTGTTGGTAAGGCGCTGCACTTCCTGCTCCTTGCGTATCTGGAAGTTCTTTTCCTCCACCTCTGCCTGAAGCGCATGTATCCTGTCCCTGGCCTTTGTAAGTTCTTCATCCGTTTTCATTAATTCACCAAGGCCTGTAACCTTCTGGCTGTACCTGGCCAGATATCCCTGGCTGCCATCCCCGTGCACATAGGACTGGAAGGCTTCCTCCATGGAAGCATACAGGGCCGCGGTCTGCCTGGATATGGAAAATTCCTCAAGGAAATCCTCCAGTCCGGCGTATTGAAGCAGTCCCTGGTATTTATAATAGAAGTAAGCCAGATTGCGGTACTGTACAAAATGGGCCGGAACCGGGAAATCAAATACCCACTCGTAATCCAGGCAATAAAGTCTCTCATCCCCAGCCTGTCCATCCTGTCCGTGGTTCTTTGCATCCGCCTTCACAAGCATCAGGTTCTCAAACAAACCGTCTATATTACTGACTTTATAGGAAATGTCGTCTATATCCGGTATTTCCCCAAAGACCTCTGTAAATTCAGGGGTCACGGTAAATGGCATGGTCTGGTCCTTGTCCACATCAAAAACCACCTTCATGGCTGCCCGGATTTCCTCCAGCGGTGCCTTTCCATTCCTAATCTGACTGCCCAGCTTCTCTGCCAGGGTAATCCCCTCCAAAAACCGGAACCGCACCGTCATGCCGTCCTCTGAAAGCAGGGGTTCCAGTACGCGGACCCAGGGGTTAAATGCCTTGAGCTGGTCGTATTTCTTTGCAAAGGAAAGGATATGCCAGCTTCCCTCACTGCTAAGGGCAGCCTTTTCCACATACCGGGTTCCATCTTCTTCCAGAATACTGGTGCGTATCTGGAAAGCCTGCTTTCTGGTGCGGTTATATTTTACGTAAACCGTTTTCTGGAGAGGCGCTCCCTTTGATGCAATCAAAAGGAAGCCATTGGAAAACCTGGAGAAATCCCCCTCTTCCAAAAGCATGTCATAAACCTCTTCCTCGTTGAGGCAGGCATATCTGGGCCTGTCATAGGATACGTCCATATGGGTAATGCTGCCCTTGCCCGGAAGATACCGGTCCGAATAAATGGATGCCGGGAGGCGGTAATCCGGCATGGGATAATAGAATTCCATGCTTGTAAAACCGGCTTCATGAAACGCAGACATAAGGCGCCCCTTTGTATAGGAGGCCTCCTCACCGTCATGCCCGCCGCCTGCCAGGAACCTTAGCCCCATTGCATTCTCACAGGCAAATACAAACCTGCCTCCGTCCTTCAGATATCCCCCTGCCCTGCGGACCGTTTCCTCAAGCGGTTCCTCACGGCCAGGCCCCACAAGGAAAACCCAGTCAAACAATGGCTCCTGGCCTTCCAGGTTTCCCCTGTCCGTCAGGTCTTCTCCGCCTTCCAGCCCATAGGTTATATTGCCCCTTGCCTGGTTCCGCTGCCGGTTCACCAAAAGGTTCTCGTCCCTGTCATCCACCACGGTCACATGGGCGCAGCGCCCTGCCAGCAGTCCGGTAAATACACCGTATCCCGAGCCAAGCTCCAGCACCTGGTCCTGTCCGGTCAAATCCAGCCATTCCAGAAGGTTTTCCCGGATAGGCGAAAGCGCATGAAGCACCTGGGGGCGTTCATCCTGGTCCAGAGCCTGGTCCATGCCTTCCCGGGTACTGCCATATGTCTTGAATAAATCTAAGATTTCGTAACTGATATCCTTCATGAACATCCTCCGCCACAGCTTTTCTTCTCTGCCTTCACCTGGGATTCCATATCATACACACCCACCGTGTTCTTATTGGAGATGACTGTAATATTCGTCACATTGTACAGGCGGTGATAGACAACATGTTCCCCATGTTCAAAGCCCGTACAGGACATGCTCAGGAGATATTCCCCTCCCTGAAGCGTCATTTTCTGTGAAAACTCTACCGTGTATTCGTCCCCGCGCTTCACCGGCTTTATATCCGCGCCTTCAAACATGGTGTTGGTCCCTGTCAGGTCGCTTCCCTTCTTGTCCTTGATTGTGTAGGTAAAAATCGGCGCCTGGATATCCGTATGGAAACGGATGCATTCCCTGATGGTGAATGTTTCTCCTTTTAACAGAAGGTTGGTAAGGTTTCCCCGCTCATCAAACAGGCCAAGGTCATAAATCTCAGCCCTGCCGTCCCCATATTCCGTCCTGTCATAATTAATGGTCAGCTGGTCCTTCATAAGGCCTTTGCCATGTGCGGCACCGCCATCCTGCAAAACCCCCGTGCCCTGCCCTGCAGGACCATCCTCCTTCTGTGCCGCATCTGCGCTTTCCAGCGCCATCTCCATGCCGCCGGAAAAATCGGACATTTCCACTTGGTTCTTCTTTTCCAGTTCCGCTTTCAGCGAATCCAACTGGCCGGCCAGTATTTTCTTATATAAATCCACCATATGTCCGGGAGCGCCTTCGGACACGAATTCGCCCTTATTAAGAAGGACCACCTTGTCACAGTACTTGATGATACTGCCCATATCATGGGTTACCATCAGGATTGTGGTTCCCTTTTTGCGTATCTCCTCCATCCTGCGGTAGCATTTGGACTGGAAAAAAACATCGCCCACGGACAATGCCTCATCCACAATCAGGATTTCCGGGTCCACGTTGATGGCTAACGCAAAAGCCAGCCGTACAAACATACCGCTGGAATAAGTCTTGACCGGCTGGTACACAAAATCCCCTATTTCCGCAAAGTCCAGGATATCCTGAAGCTTGGCGTCCATCTCCTTTTTCGTGTATCCCATCATGGTGCCGTTCATATATATATTTTCAATTCCTGTATAATCCATATTGAAACCGGCGCCCAGTTCCAGTAGGGCCGATATCTTACCGTCCACCGCAACCTCTCCTGTGGTCGGCGTCAATACCCCGGTAATGATTTTTAATATAGTGGATTTGCCGGAACCGTTGGTTCCGATGATTCCCACTGTCTCCCCCTTCTTCACATGGAAGGAAAGCTGGTTCAGTGCATAAAAATCCCTGTGGTAATTCTTATGGGAAATGCTCATGGATTCTTTCAGACGGTCAATGGGTTTCTCATATAATCTGTATACCTTGGTCACGTCCGCGACCTTAATGGCGTACTCACTGTCCTTTTCTCTATCTGGCATAACTGTCTCCATCCTAGTTAGTACATACTTTTCCACTTTAGGCATAAGTATAGCATAGAATGTGGGATTTTTATACCTCAAACAATATTTTTCAAAAAAAGTTAAGGATTGCCTATTGACAAATTCAACTGTATATACTATAGTTACAGTATAAACTGTACCAAAATTAATTACAGAAAAGGAGGCGTAAAATGCACAAAGGGACCTATCTTATAGCGGCGGTTTTATTCTGTACAGCAGCACTGGCAGCCTGCGGTGCTTCCAACAGCGCCAGCCCGGCGCCAAGCCCGGACAGCATGGCCACCCGGTTTTCTCAGGGCAGCATGGATGACCCGGCTTTACAGGGCAGCATGGATGACCCGGCTTCACAGGGCAGCATGGATGACCCGGCCACACAGGAAAGCATGGATGCTCAGGCCGCGCAGGGCGAAAGCGCCTATCATAAAATCACGGCCAGCGAGGCCAAAGCAATGATGGATCAGGGCGGCGTTACCGTGGTTGATGTGCGCAGGGAAGACGAATATGCGGCAGGGCACATCCCGGGCAGCATCCTGGTCCCCAATGAAGGAATCAGGGATACACAGCCAGAGGAACTTCCGGATTTGGATGCGGTCCTTTTGATTTATTGCCGTACCGGCGTACGCAGCAGACAGGCATCCGATAAGCTGGTGGAAATCGGATATCAGAATGTCTATGATTTCGGAGGCATTGCGGATTGGCCCTATGAAACAGTGACAGAGGACTGAAATCCATGTTTTCATAAGCCGAGCTTAACATCAGAAGATAATCTATTAGATTTAAGAATGAATGTTTCGTGACCTTTGTCACATAACTATACGCCAAAATGTGGTATGCTATAACCAATACAAGAAATAATATTAATGAATATAAATCAGGAGGTTCTATTATGGCTGTAAAACATTTATCTAAAAGTGAATTTGATCAGGCAGTAAACGCTGGTGAGGATTTGGTAGTGGTTGACTTCTTTGCAACATGGTGTGGTCCGTGTAAGATGCTTACCCCGGTTGTGGAGAGCATGGCAGAAACCCATCCGGAAGTACATTTCTACAAAGTCGATATCGACGAGGAAATCGAACTGGCAACCCGTTTCCAGGTAATGAGCGTCCCCACCCTTCTTTATATGAAGAAAGGCCAGATTGTCGGGAAGTCCATTGGCCTTGTCTCAAAGGCTGATATGGAAAGCGAGATTGCAAAGAATAAATAATGCTCCCTCTTCTTTTTTATAATTATAGATAACTGACCGGCCGGCAGCATTGCCGGCCGGTTGTCTGTCCACTCACGGCTGGCGGGACATATCATCCTCTATACCTGCCGTTCCTCACTATCATTGATACTCAACTGATTCCAATACCTGTCAATCAAATCCTCCGTCTCATCCACGGGCAGGGAAAACTTGCCCATGGCCCTGGAAACCACATCTTCCTTTGAAAGCCCTAACTCCCTGCATACCTCCACAAGGGCCCCAAGTCCCTGTTTAACCCCTTCAATCCTTCCATCCTCTATCATCCCGCGGATTGCCTCACACATATTAATTTTTCCTCCTTCCTCACAGTACATATCCTTTATCTGCTCCAGTTCGGCAGAACCTGTTACCGATATAATCACGTCAAACGCATCCTCATCCAGACACTGAAATGTTTCCTCATTTTGAAATGCAAATTCCCATTCCCTATTCTTGTCATTCGAATGTTTGATGAACCCAAATACTTCCCTTAAATCAGTCCGGAAGCAGTCAATGTCCTCAAAGCTTCTAAGTTCCAGCACCTGGCGGTGACGTTTCCTTATATGCCGCAGCTGTCTGTCATAACCCGCAGCATCTTCCAGCATGATCCGGACAGGCATGGCATAATGGACCTGGTCCTGGTTTTCAATCCCAACAATTGCAAACCCTGTGTCAAAGACGATTTTCCTGACACAGTCCCGGTATTTCTGTACCATGAACCGGTTCCTTAACCTTCCAAATACACCTGTGACATTGGAATCCATCTCCTGCACATCTTCTTCTGAAACCACCTGTTCCCCGCAAAATATAAACCCATTGATTAAATCCGCATAACGCGCCCGGTCATCAAAGTAACGGACCAGATACCGGGTCCTTTCTGAAAATGCAATAAACCCTGTCCTCCCATATTACCAGTCCTGTGATCCTGCCAGCGACATTGCCGGCCAATGAAAATATTAGATATGGACGGCAAATGATTTACCATCCTGTGATTGAATCATAGCATATCACATTTTGTCCAAAAAGACAACTGCCATTTTGACAATATGAATCGACATTCCCCGGCAAAGGCCACAGTCTCTGTGACCCCGGTCACCGAAGCATTTCCCTTATTATGGTATCCTTAGCACACAGACGCATCGTCAAAAAATCAGGGAGGTATTATCAAATGAAACCCCAATCCAAATCCATTGCATTTATCCACAAGGATTCCTGTGTTGCCTGTGGCTGCTGCCTTAAGATATGTCCGCGCCAGGCGCTTGATATATGGAAAGGCTCCTATGCCATTGTCAGCCATGACCTATGTGTGGGATGCGGAAAATGCGCCAGGGAATGCCCTGCATCCGTCATTGAGATTGTACCGCGGCATGCAGCTGTCCAGGATTCATCCAACATCCACGTTACTTTTGCCAGTTCAGAAAAAGGAGGTGCGCGCCATGAACAGTAAAAAGACAAAAAAGGGGGACCGCCACTGGTATGACTATCTGTGGATTGCATCCATGACCTATCTGATTCTTGGTTTCTTCAATATCATGTTTGCTTGGCTGGGCCTGATCTGTTTTCTGGTCCCCCTGGCAATTTCCATCGTGACAGGGTCCAAACTCTACTGCAACCGCTACTGCGGCAGGGGGCAGCTGTTTTCCATACTGGGGAGTAAGCTTCACCTTTCCCCGGGTCGTCCGGTGCCGCGCTGGATGAAGTCCAAAGCTTTCCGTTACGGCTTTCTGATTTTCTTCCTGTTCATGTTCTGCCAGATGTTATTCAATACCTGGCTGGTGTTCAGGGGCGCCTCGGGCCTGAAACAGGTGGTGACAGTGCTGTGGACCTTCCGCCTTCCCTGGAACCATGCTTATCATGCGGAAGGCGTGCCCCTGTGGATGTCCCAGTTCGCATTTGGATTCTACAGCGTCATGCTGACATCCACCATCCTTGGGCTGGCCACCATGGTCCTGTTCCGCCCCCGCTCCTGGTGTGTGTACTGTCCCATGGGAACCATGACACAGATGATATGCAAGGCCCGGGCTGCCGGTTCCTCCGGATTCACGGAACCGGACACAAGGGATATGGGAAGCATACTTTGACAAAAAATAAAAAACAGGATACACTAATGACAGATGACTGATACACAGCAAAAGGAGTAACATCTGCCATGAGTAATGATTCCTATGATATTGCCAAAACTTTAGAGGACAATTATCCCTTCTGGGATTATCTTGACCAAAGCCAGAAAGCCGACCTCATATCCTGCTCCCATATACGCCGCTATTCCCCCGGCAGCTTCATACACAGCCGAACCGAGGAATGCCTTGGGGTCATCCTGGTACTGGCAGGCCAGATACGTACCTATATACAATCCGAGGAAGGACGGGAGGTCACCCTGTTCCGGCTGGGGCCGGAAGAGGTGTGCACCTTGTCCGCTTCCTGCATGATGCAGGAAATCACGTTTGATATATTCATAGAATCCATAGAAGGATCCACGCTTCTCATCACAACCGCGGCCTGTATCCACAGGCTGATGGAGAAGAATATCCACGCGGAAAACTATATCTACCGACAGACAGCGGAACGTTTCTCCGATGTCATGTGGTCCATGGGGCAGCTTCTGTTCTCCAGCTTTGACAAACGGCTGGCCGCGTATCTGGCGGATGAACAGGTCAAATCACACAGCAGCACCATTTCCACCACCCATGAACAGATTGCCAAGAACCTGGGCACTGCCAGGGAAGTGGTCTCCAGGATGCTTAAATACTTTGAAAAGGAAGGATTGGTGTCTCTTGGGAGGGGTACCGTCACCATAAAGGACAGCCAGGGGCTGCGTGGGCTTTTAAGCTGACCCGCTGTCCGCTCCTTCTTTGCTGCTTCATGCATTTCCTTTGCACAGATCCATCAGGGCCATTGCGCTTTTGGGAAGGAATTTATTCCTGTGATAAATGACCGAGAACTTCCGGTTCAGGGTCAGTCCCTTTATCTTAAACTCAGCCGTCTCCCCCCGCTCCAGGCTTTCCTGCACCAGGAAATAGGGAAGGATGGATATTCCCAGCCCTTCTTTTACACCGTGGATGATGGCCTGGTTGCTGGCGCTCTGCCATATGGGGGTGATGGCCAGCTCCTGGGATGCCGCCAGGCCGTCAAAAATCTCCCTGCCCGCACTTCCCTTTTCCCTCAGTATGAAATCCTGGTCCTTTATCTCTCCCAGTTCCTTTAAAGTCTTACCGGCAAATATGTGGTCCGCGGCGCAGATAAAGGCAAGCCGGTCCCCCGGAAAGCTTTCACTGCAGATATAACTGCTGTGGGCCACCCCTTCTATAATCCCGATATCAATCTCATTATCCAGGATCCTCTGTTCAATACAGCCTGAATTTCCTATAAATGCCTCTACTTTAACAGATGGATACCGTTCTTTCAGCTGGCGTACATAATGCGGGAGCAGATACGTGCCAATGGTAATGCTGGTCCCCACCCGCAGCTGTCCCACTGTGTCAAGATCCTTAACCCCCTGCTCCATCTCATCCAGCAGATCAATGATATGCCTTGCATACTGCAGGGCCCTCCGTCCGTTCTCCGTCAGATAGAGTTTGCGTGAAATCCGGTCAAACAGCTTTACACCATAATATTCCTCCATCTCCGAAACCGCCAGGCTGATGGAGGGCTGGGCAATAAACAGCTGGGATGCTGCCGCTGTCATGCTGCCCGTTTCACACACGGCAACAAATATCCTTAAATGGCGCAGTGTCATGGAATCCTCCTCTGAAAAATGCTTCTGTCTTTTATTTATAATATTTTAATTATAGTTATTATTTAATTATAGTATTTTACATATGTATTTGCAAGCTGTATAGTAGGAGGGAACAGGAAGGAACATACGCGTTTCCGTTTTCCTTCCACACTCTCCCAGAAAGGAAGTTGTTTCCATGGTTGTTAATGTCAAAGCCAAGCAGGACACTGGGTCCGGCAGTGGCCGGGCTTTATTATGTAAACTATTCATATCCACCTTGTATCTCAGTACATTTACCTTTGGCGGCGGATATGTCATCGTCACCCTGATGAAAAAAAAGTTTGTGGATGAGTATCACTGGATTGATGAACAGGAAATGCTGGACCTGGTGGCAATCGCCCAGTCCTCTCCAGGCGCAATTGCTGTTAACGGCGCAATTGTGGTGGGCTACAAACTGGCCGGAATGGCCGGGGTCCTCACATCCGTACTGGCCACGGTAATCCCGCCTTTTGTAATCCTCTCTGTCATCTCACTGTTTTACGCTGCCTTCCGCTCCAACCTGGTGGTTGGATGGATGTTAAATGGAATGCAGGCCGGAGTGGGCGCTGTCATTGCCCAGGTGGTATGGGAGATGGGCGGCACGATTGTAAAAGCCAGGCAGTGGATATCCGTATGCATCATGGTTGCTGCCTTTGCTGCCAATTATGTTTTCAGGGTTAATGTAATCCTCATCATCCTTATATGCGCCCTGATCGGAGTGGTGCGGACCATGCGCAGTGAAAAGGCAAGGAAGAAAGGAGAGCGGGCATCATGATATATTTACAGCTGTTTTTAAGCTTTCTCCAGATTGGCGCCTTCAGCTTTGGAGGCGGATACGCAGCCATGCCATTAATCCAGAATCAGGTGGTGGACCTGCACCACTGGCTAAACCTTTCCGAGTTTACCGACCTGGTCACCATATCCCAGATGACCCCCGGGCCTATTGCCATTAATTCAGCCACATTTGTAGGCACCCGCATTGCCGGAGCGCCCGGCGCCCTGGCCGCCACGGTGGGATGTGTGCTTCCGTCCTGCATACTGGTAACCCTGCTTGCACGGATTTACTTAAAATACCGGGATTTAAGCATCATCCAGGGCGTGCTGAAATCCCTGCGCCCGGCTGTGGTTGCCATGATAGGCGCCGCAGGCGTCAGCATCCTGGTCACGGCATTCTGGGGCCTGGAAGGTTTCTCCCCCAACTTAAGCGCCCTGAACCTGCGTTCCGTCTGTATCTTTGCAGGCGCAGTGGTTTTACTGGTCCGGTTCCGGATGAGTCCGATTCTTGTCATGGTCCTGTCCGGCGCGGCCGAGACCGCCTGTCAGCTGGTTATGAGGGTCCTTTAAAATGTCTCATTGACTTTAACCCATTTCCGCTATAAAATCAATTAAGTCCCACAGCTGTAAGGCGGCTGCGGGACTTATTGCGGCTTTGGGCGGTTCCTGGTCAGGGTACTGATCCGGATTCCGGCACATCCTATAAATATACGGGGGATTTTTTATGATAGGGGAAATCATCACTCTTGGACTTTTTCTCACAGGGCTTGGCCTGTGCATTTTTACAGGCGTACCGATTCTTTACGCCCTTGTGTTCGGTCTGGCCTGCTTTTCTGTCTACACCTTATTAAAAGGGTATTCTGTCAGGGAGACCTGCGGCATGCTCATTGAGGGAATGGGAAAGGTGAAGAATATCCTTTTCATTTTCCTGCTGATTGGTTCCCTTACATCCATATGGCGTACCTGCGGAACCATACCATTCATCCTATATCATGCCATGGGGCTCATCAATCCGCGCTATTTTGTGCTGTGCACATTCCTGCTGTGTTCCCTGATGTCCTTCCTGACAGGCACCTCCTTTGGGACTGCCAGCACCATGGGGGTCATCTGTATGCTCATATCCAATGCAGCGGGCCTGAATCCCGCCCTTACAGGCGGAGCCATCCTCTCCGGCAGTTTTTTCGGGGACCGCTGCTCCCCCATGTCCACCAGCGCCCAGCTGGTCTGCACCCTGACCAGGACCGATATCTATATCAATATAAGGCACATGTTCAGGACCTGCCTGGTTCCCATGGCAGCCAGCTGTGTCCTGTATGTGGTGCTGGCCGGCCGTGACGGCGGCGCCAGGGTGGACTTAAGCCTAATGTCCCTGTTCCGGGACAACTTCTCCCTGCACCCGGCAGCCGCGGTGCCCGCGCTTATCATCCTCCTTCTGGCCCTTCTTCATGTGGATGTAAAATACGCCATGGGCGCCAGCATTGCCGCGGCAGCCGTGGTCGCCCTTGTATGGCAGAAAGCCGCCCCTTTGGAGTTATTAAGGAGCCTTTGGACCGGTTATCACGCAGGCCAAGGGACCCGTCTGGCCTCCCTCTTAAATGGCGGAGGAATCGCCTCCATGGTAAAGGTGGGAATCATTGTACTGATATCCTCTTCCTACTCCGGCATCTTCTCACACACCCGCCTGCTGGCCGGTGTCAAGACAGCGCTCCTGCGCTCTGCCAGGATACTCACCCCCTTTGGCACCGTGGTCCTGACCTCCGTGCTCTCCTGCGCCGTAAGCTGCAACCAGAGCCTGGCTGCCATCCTCACCTGCCAGATGTGCGACACATTATATCCCAGCAGGGAGGACCTGGCCCTGGCCCTTGAGAATACAGTGATTGTCCTTGCGCCCCTGATTCCATGGGGAATCGCGGGCGCTGTCCCTGTGGCAACCATTGGAGCGCCTATGGTGTGTATGCTGTATGCATTTTACCTGTACCTGCTGCCGGTGTGGAACCTGTTTACTGCCTTTTACCATGAATGGCCCGGGACATCGGTGCCATGCCGTGACGCATGATACCAGCATCCCGGTGCCTTTTACTCATGCAGTTCCAACGGCAGGCCGTCCGGGTCCTGGAAAAAGGTCATCCGCTTGCCTGTAAATTCATCCACCCGCACAGGCTCTGTCTCAATGCCCTTTTCCCTCAGCTCCGCGATGGCGGCATCCACATCATCCACCCTGAACGCCAGATGTCTCAGGCCGCAGGCTTCGGGATAACTTGGCCTGGGCGGATTGCCGCTGGCTGAAAACAGTTCCAGTTCACATCCCTCCAGCTTAAGGTCCAGTTTGTAATCCCCTCTGGAAGGCCTGTAGTTTTCTCTTATTATCTGAAATCCCAGCGTCTCAACATAGAATTTCCTTGACTTTTTATAATCTGATACAATGATTGCAACATGATGGATCTGTCTTAGGTTCATGCTTCCTCTCCTTTGTTTGTCCGTATGTATTCCGGGCCAGCCTTCCCATCCGCTTCCTGTCAGCGTTCCGTAAGCTTCCCATCCTCATCGCCTCAGTCACACCCGTTTATATCAGCTTATCATCTCAGCGCCAACCTTATAGGTCCAGCCCCCATCCTTATAGGTGGCTGTTACATCTGAAAAATAGTATGCCCCGGTTCCGCTCCTGTATTTTCTTGCGCTGCAGGTCAGCCGGCTGCCGCTGTTGGATGTTTCCTCTATGGTGACCAGGATTCCGTATTCCAGCCCCTTTTGGGGGTCAAGGGCCCCGCTCTCCACCAGATCCTTCTCCGTGGCAAGTTCGCCCCAGGTGCCAAAGCAGGTTCCTCCCATATACGCCAGGCCTTCTTTCTCCGCATCAGACAGGGAATCCACCATGGAAAGGTCAAAATAGCTTTGGGTAATCCCGTCATTCAGCCCCGGGTCCACTTCAGCCAGATCCTTTATCAGCTGTTTATAAAACTCCAACTCCCTGCTTCCCTTTTCTTGTGTTATCCTGAGTTTTTGATAGCTGAACTGTCCCGGATAGCTTTCCAGTACATATCCCTCCCAGCTCAGTTCCACTATCATGCCGGATTTCAGTTCCGATATCCGGACGGATTTTCCATCTGCGTCTTCCAGGACAGAACCATGTCCAACCCGGAACAGGCCGCTCATGCCATTGGAGCCCGCGCCGCAGACCAGCATGCCGTCATCATCCGCATCCAGGATTTCAAAACGTTCCGTCCTGGCATCACCGGACAGAACTGCGGTATCCGCAGGTGCCTGCCCCGGCTTTAATCCGGCATCACCTGTATTCCTGTCAGCACCCGCCTCTGATCCGCCAGCACCTGTATCCCTGCCATTCCCTGCCTCTGATCCGCCGTCTGCTGCCACGCTGCTGTTGATTCCGGTTCCAATTCCGGGATTTCCTGCCACCGCTGTCCGCTGTCCGCAGCCGGACAGGCATACCAGACAGAATGCGCTCATCCATACAGCTCCATAATACCTGTAACCTTTTCTCATAAAGACCCTCCTCCCATTATAACCACTTTATGGAATACACTGATTATAACAGACCGGACGCCTTTATATCTTATTATTTGCTGAATATTCCATTACCAGGAACTTAATATTCACAGTACATTCCTTCCCAACATGGCATGGGATGTGCCCGCCACTGCCTCAATCTCCTCCGGATCCGGCATGGACCTAAGCGCCCCTTTCCTGGTGGTCACGATGGAGGCTGCTGCCGAAGCCATTGTCAGCATTTCCCTTACGCCTTCCCGGTCCAGGGAATCCACCGGATGGTCCAGCAGATAATTCAGGCAGCATCCGCAAAAGGTATCCCCGGCCCCAGTGGTATCAATGGTCCTGTCCGTGCGGAAGGCTTCTGCTTTCAGGAACTCCTCTCCCCAGTATGCCGTACTCCCGTCAGCTCCTGCCGTCACAAGGATCAGCGGTATCCCATAAACGGCCTGCAGATGCCCCACTGCCTGTTTTTCATCCTCTATCCGGGTCATGAACCGCAGCTCCTCATCCCCGATTTTCAGTACATGGCACAGGGATGCGCCATGGAGCATCTGCTTTCTGGCCTCCTCCATGTCCTCCCATAAGGGAGGCCGCAGATTAGGGTCAAAGGAAATCAGGCATCCGCACTCCTTTGCACATGCAATTGCCCTTTTGGTAGCCTTCCTTACCGCTTCATGGGTCATGGACAAGGTGCCGAAGTGGAATATCCTGGAACTGCGTATCATATCCAGATCCACCTCATCCTCTGTCAGGGCCATATCAGCGCCTGGATTCCGGTAAAAAGAAAAGTTCCTGTCGCCTGCCCCGTCAATGCTGACAAACGCAAGGGTTGTGTGCACCTCATCTGACATCACAAGTCCCTGGCTACTGATTCCCGCGTCCCGGACAGCCTTACTCAAAAACCTTCCATGGATATCATTTCCAATCTTGCCAATGAATCCTGTGGTCCTTTTGTATCTTGCCAGCATGGCCAGGACATTGCAGGGCGCGCCTCCCGGATTCTGCTCCAGGATGGGGCTGCCCTGGGCACTGGTCCCGGCAGGCGTGAAATCAATTAAAAGCTCCCCCAGGGCGGTTACATCATATTTCTTCTGGTTTTCCATGACAGTCAGGCACCTCCTGTATACATTTCCTTCATGATTTCATTGTAACGCCTGCGGTTCAGACGGTAGTAGAAAAGCACGATACCGGTGATGATCCAGAACATGCCCGGTATGGTGGTAAATGAATGCTTGATTACTGCCAGCACGGCGGGATTCTGCCGTCCTCCGGCCACATATCCGCACATGCCCAGAACCATGGCCAGAAGCGAGGTGCCAAGAGCCATTCCCATCTTGTTGCCAAGGGAAATAAAGGCATACTGGAACCCATCATTCCTCAGCCCGGTCTTCCACTCCCCATATTCCACACAGTCCGGGATGATTGCATAGATGGCTGTATTAAACCCGGAAAAGAAGAACTGGGTCAATGCCGATACCCCGTAAAACAGGATGGGGGAATCCTTTGCCGTAAACAGCCCCAGCCCCATCATGGAAATGCCGGTCAGGAATGCAAAAATGGATGCCGCCCTTCCCTTGTTGTTGGTCCAGCAAAACAGCAATGGAAAACAGGCTGCCCCGATAATGGAAGGGATTATGATACACATGGAATATACGCTAAAGAACGCCTTGCTGCCCTCCACATAGGTGAAATAATACAGTGCATCCGCATTCCTCCCATACAGTGTGAACCCGAACAGCAGCTGGCCTGCCAGGGCAAGGATATAGGGACGGTTCTGGGATACGGCCGCAAACTGTTCCTTCAGGGAAATCTTCTTATGCTCAGGTATGGCCACCACTTCCTTTGTCTTTGCAAAACAGAACATGTGGCACAGGGCAAAGATGCCTCCGTAAATAACGGCTATCAGGAGATATCCCCTTCTGTCGCTGCCCGCGCCCAGCGTTTCAATCAATGGCACGGTTATGATATTGATGATTCCAATGGCAATCATGGCTGCCACTGACCGGAAGGTATTAATCTGCGCACGCTCCTCTATGTTCTGGGTCATGGCCCCGCACAGGGTCCCGTATGGGATGTTGACGCATGTATATCCCAAAACCAGGATACAGTATGTCACGGTCATGTAAACAATCTTGGCCGTGCTGTTCCAACCAGGATGGGCCCAGAAGGTCAATATAAGGACAATGGCTGTCAGGGGCGCGGCCGCCAGAAGCCACGGCCTGTATCTTCCCCATCTGGTATGGGTCCGGTCGGTCAGGCTCCCGATGATGGGGTCATTGACAGCGTCCCAGAACCGTGAGAAAAGCATCAGCCCGGCCACGGCCCCCATACTGATCCCAAATACATCGGTATAAAAAATCATCAGGAAATTACCCACAAACATCCAGCTGAAGTTGCAGCCCACATCCCCCATCCCATAGGCAACCTTGCTAATCAGCGGAACCTTTACGTCAGTGCCTGCATTCAAACCGGCACCTGTATCCCCTCTCATCCTACATCTTAAAGCCATATCTGTCATATCCCCGTATCTCCTTCTATCTATTCCTGGACATTGATAATTACCTTCATGGTGCTTTCCCTGTTCTCATCTATGTACTGGTATGCCTTCAGATAGTCCCTGAATGCAAAGTGCCTGGAGATAAGAGGGGACAGGACCACCTTTTTCTCATCCACAAGACGGATTGCATCCAGATAATCCTGGTTGCGGTACATCATACTGGTCTTAAGGTCCAGCTCATGGTCGTTAAGCACGGCCAGGTCAATCTGCCCCAGGCCAGCGAACACAGCCACCAATATGATGGTACTTCCCTTGCGCGCATACCTGACTGCCTGGCCCATGGTAATGTTGTTGCCTGCGCAGTCATAGATGAGGTCTGCTTTATCCGGCCCAAAGCTTTCTGTCATGGCCTCCCCAAAGTCCTTTTCCCTGGTATCCACACAGAAGTCCACGCCGCACTCCTTTGCTTTCTCAAGACGCAGGGCGCTGACATCCGTAATCATCACCTGCCGCGCACCCAGACCCTTTGCTGCCTGGGCCACCAATATCCCGATGGGGCCTGCTCCCAGCACTGCAATCCTTGCTCCCGCCACATCCCCTGCCTGCTTCACGGCATGGACCGCAACTGCCAGCGGTTCAATCATGGCCCCCTCATCATGTCCCATGTCCTGCGGAAGCAGGGTAACCTTTGCGGCATCCACGGCAAAATAGTGGGATGCAGCGCCTGTGGTCTGAAAACCCATCACCTTCAGATCCTCGCACAGATTGTATTTGCCGTGGCGGCACGGGTAGCATTGGCCGCACACCACCTGAGGCTGGATTGTCACCTTCTGCCCCGGCACGAATCCGGTCACTGCCCGCCCCGTCTTCACCACCTCGCCGGAAACCTCATGTCCCTGGGTCACGGGATAGCTTGTAAATGGATGCTCCCCATGGTACACATGGATGTCCGATCCACAGATTCCTATCTTCATGATCTTTATGAGCACTTCCCCCTCACTGATTTCCGGTACCGGAACCTCATGAAACCCGATTTTACCTGGTGCTGTCATTACCTGCTGTAACATATCCCATCTCTCCTTTTTCTTTTTTGTATAATCTTTTATAAAATGTTTTATTAAAGTAGTTATATTATTGCACCAGGCAATGGGTTTGTCAATAACCAAACTACATTTTCATCAAAATGATTATTTTCTCTCTACTTTTTTGTGCAGTCTGCACAAAGCATACCGCCGCATAGGAAAACGGATTGCCCATAATGCAAAGGATGCGGTTCCTGTGTCTTAACAGAAACCGCATCCTCAATCTGACCTATATCATTGTCCGAAAATACTCATCCATGAATGTCATGGCAATCCCCACCGCGGACGCCTCCTTTTCATAGCTGCAGTTTTTCATGTAAAGGGTATCATTATCAAACTTATTATGAACCATCACCTTCCTGCCCAGCTGTGACATATAAGGCCTTAGATAACCGCCCACATATCCGCCCAGCACGATATCGCAGTCAAAACACATCCTGAGGTTGGTAATGACAATGGACAGGTCCTCCAGATACGTGTCCCAGACCGCCGCGGCATCCCGGTCCTTATTCACCAGAAGTTGGAAAAACTCCCCCAGGCCTCCATCCTCCCCCACAAAGGAGGACAATACCCTGGCGGAACAATAAGGGTCCGCACATCCCCGCTTACCGCAGTAACACGGCTTTCCTTCCGGATATATGATCATGTGCCCAAACTCCGCGCTGCGGAAATGGTCCCCCCCGTAAATATCATTATCCAGATAGATGGAACCGCCCACCGTGTTGCTGAGGGAGAGGTAAACCGCGTTCCGGTCCCTGCCCTTTAGTTCTGCGATTGCAGCGCTGTTGGCATCATTTTCAAAATGCACCGGATATGGGATATGCCTGCTTATGACCTCCAGGTTGATGTCGCTGACCTGAAGGATATGGGAACGTACCAGACGGCTGTTTTCCTTATCTATGATACCAGGCAGGGAAATGCCCACTCCCAGGATTTTCTTTTTGTCCACCCCGCCTGCATCCAGGAACTGCTCCAATTCCGCTGCCAGGCCTTCATAATACTCTGCCGTGTTCTCAAACCGCCTGCGTACCCTGATGCTGCATACCGCGTCCCCTTTCAGGTCTATTATCACAAACCCCACATGGTTGGCCGTGATATCAACCCCGGCCGCATACCTTACATCCTTCACAACAGACAGCGCCTTGGCCTTGCGCCCTCCTGTGGATTCATATTCCCCCACCTCCTCCACGATTCCTGCTTCCAGGAGTTCCTTCACATTCTGAAGCACGGTGGGCATGCTCAGACCCAGTTCAATGGCCAGCTCAGGCTTGGAAACCTGCTTTCTGTGAAGGATATGGCTGGCAATCCTTGCCTTGTTCTGGCGTTTCTTTTCCATTGCTTTTTCATTTATCTTCATAATAGGGCCGCCTACTTTCATAAACTCTTTTCTAAAAGCAATCATACATCTAATAAGGGCAGATGGCAAGGGGTAATTCAGGAAACCGGGAACAGCTGCCCTGCTTGCTTAGGAAGGCCTTCAAAAAAACCGGCTTTGATGCAGCGGGTCCAAAGTTGTCCCTCCATGGACCAGGGAATCCAGATGGCTGTCATTTCTGTCCGGACAAATTCTTTGATTGGGGATATATACCTGAAACGGGAGGACGCCATATGCTGGATCGGCTATACAATCTCACCGGACAACGCCCGGCAGGGATATATCCGTGAAGTAATTCCCGCTGTCATAACCCCTATAAATGAAGCCAAATAAAGAAAGGTCCCTGGCGCCGTCATCCTCACACCTGGGACCCATAATCCTTCAGCCATTTCCTGCGCCTCTTATAATCCGGCAGAATCCGCTCCACCTCTGCCCAGAACCTGGCAGAGTGGTTCATCTCTTTCCTGTGGGCCAGTTCATGGACCACCACATAATCCAGTACCTCCGGCGGCATGAGGATCAGTTTCCAATGGAAATTCAGGTTCCCCTGGGCGCTGCAGCTGCCCCACCGTGTCCTGGCTGCCCGGATGGCAATGCGGTTATAGGTCACGCCCATCAGCCCTGCGTAATAAGCCGCCCTGGCTTCCAGCTGCGTCCTGGCCCTTTTCCTGTAAGCTGCCTCCAGTTCCGGATGGGCCACATAGTCGGGCAGGGGCCTCTGCTCCCTGATGCGCCGCTTTTCTTCCATGAGGAACCATTTCTGCACAATCCAGTCCTGGCGTTCTTTTATGAAATCCATCACCGCCTGGCTGGGGATTCCCCGCGGCATCCTGGCACACACGCGCCCGTCTGCCTTGATTTCAAGCCCAAGGGTGATGCGTCTGGAATACAGCACCTCCACCGGTATGTTCCCTTCCTCATCCCCGCGGCGCCAGCCGATTTCCACTTTGCGTATCATATCAATGCCAGCCTTCTTTCCACAATCCGTCCAAGGCACACTCCGCACCAGCGCCTGTGCAGTACATTAAAAGCACCCTTACAGCACACCGGCCGCGCCTTTTTAACACACAGGCAGCACCCTTACAGCACATCGGAAAAATGCGGTCTTAAGCGCTTGAACATTTTCAGTCCCACCAGGAATACCACTGTGGTAACCCCCCAGTAATACAGCGTCAGGGTAGGCCTTTCCCAGAACCAGTTCCCGGTCAGCATACTGTCCCTGTAGCCTGCCGCAATATAATAAAAGGGGTTCAGCTTTAAGACAGTCCCAATCCAGGGGAGGCGGTCCGTAAACATGGATTCATGGTACATGATCGGTGTCATCCAGATTCCGAACTGGATACAGATGGAGACAATCTGTGCCATGTCCTTGAAGAATACATTGACCGCAGAGGTAAAGAATCCAATCCCCAGGGCCAGCATGGATGCCGCAAAGGTATAGTACAAGGCCTGAAGCCAGGTAACCCTGACCGTAACCCCGGTCACAAGATACAGCCCCAGCATGATGAGGACAAAGAATCCATGAACCATCAGGCAGCTCATCAGCTTGATGATTGGAAGGATTTCCACCTTAAACACCACCTTTTTCACAAGATAACTATATTCCTGCAGGCAGTTGGTAACCGTATTCAGCACCTCGCTGTAAAAAAACCAGGGCACGATGCCCGCTACCAGCCAGGCCACATAGGAAGCCCCCGGCACTGGCGGAGGCGTCCTGAAACCCGCAGGTCCAAAGATGATTGCATAGATGGCAATGGTCACAATGGGCTGGATGAACATCCATACAATCCCAAAATAAGACCCAACGAACCGTTTCCGGAAATCAGCCTTGCCCAAATCCCATATCAGCTTTCTCTTCTCAATGATCTCCCTACCAAGAGACAGTACATAATTCATATATGATTTCCTTTTCTCTAGACGCTGTATCAGTTAAAATTTGAATGTGTCCTTAAGGCCGCCCCACTTCTTATCCTTTTCCGAGATAATCAGTTCCATGCCCTCTGATACCGGCCAGTCAACCCCGATTTCAGGATCGTCCCACTTAAGGCCGCCTTCATCGCCGGGATGATAGAAGTCCGTGCATTTGTATGCGAACTCCGCTTGATCCGAGAGCACCAGGAAACCATGGGCAAATCCTTCCGGAATATAGAACTGCTTTTTATTCTCAGCGGACAGGACCACACCGAACCATTTTCCATATGTCCCGGAATCAGAGCGCAGGTCTACCGCCACGTCGAACACGGTCCCGCGTACGGCGCGGACCAGCTTGCCCTGGGGATACTGTTTCTGGAAATGCAGGCCCCTTAACACGCCCTTGACCGACATGGACTGGTTGTCCTGGACAAATACCATATTAAGGCCGGCTTCCCTAAAATCATTCTGGTTGTAGGTTTCCACAAAATAGCCTCTCTCATCCTTAAACACGGTCGGCTCAATCACATATAACCCTTTGATATCACAGGGTGTCACTTTAATCTTTCCCATTATCGTCTGCTCCTCTTATCTTAAATCTTTGGCCTGTCATACCCGTATAGGACGGGTATCCATGATACATGCGGGGTTTTCCACATCCATTTGGCAATTTTATCACTTTATCCACTGTATGGCAATACCTTGTCCACTTTCCCTGGCCGGATGCCAGGGTCTGTTTAAAAATTCATTCCCACAAAGTGGGACGCACAGCTGACGGAAAGCAGTTTTCAAACACACCTAGGAAACGCGCAGGCACACGATACTGAAAATCCGGACGGCAACATACAGATCCATCACCATCATGATATATAACAGCGGCCTGTCCCCGCAATCCGTCCGCACCACCTTGTCATTTTTAAGCGTAAGTAAAAACATGGGCAGCAGCGGCAGCAGGTATCTTCCCTGTACCCCGTTAATCACATTGGAGGTCACCGGGGTCCAGGCCAACAGCATGGAAAACATCAGGGCTCCAAGGCAAAGCAGGCAAAGGAACCATATCCAGACACGGCTTCCCATGTTCATGACAATGCCCTCCCCCGGTTTCCTGAATGCAAGCATCAGCAGGATGGCGGTCATCCCCAGTATGACCACATATGGGGTATTAAGCACGGCGTCCATGTTGCCCAGGGCTTCCCCCAGCATACCGGAATATAGCTTCTCCCCCTGCCACATCAGGGTATTGTAGCACATCTTAAGGACCAGAAGCGGGCTGTGAAGCAGCTGGGCAAATGTATATCCTGCTTCCTCCGCCCAGGTGATATAGCCCTCCGACGCCTCTGTGTACATGGCCACGGTCTGCCGGTTCACCAGCAGCATGGCTGCGCCAAAAGCGCCCAGCACAGCCGCGGCGGACGCGGTCCATTTCCCCCATCCCCCAAATTTGCGGACCGGGATTAACAGGCAGAAACCTGCTATGACCCCGTATACCATCTTACACGGCCCCATCACCCCCATGACAAGGGCCAGCTGGACCACATCCCATACGCGGACCTTTTCCGCCTTATAGGCCAGGTGCAGGCAGACCGCGGCAAAATAACTGCTCAGTGAGATGATCATCACATCATAGGAAAAGGATGAAGCCAGGTGCAGTGTCATGGGAAGCAGGAATACGCCGGCCGCCACTTCCTTTCCAAAAGGCATCCTGCGGATGGTAAGGTATCCCATGGCGGTAAAGAACAGAAGGTTGAACAGTCTTCCCATATAGAGAAGCCCCAGGCCTCCAAGACCCATGACCCGCGCCATGGTGATGCCCAGGGCCTGGGGCACATAGGCCAGGGGGGTTGTCCTCACAGGCGGCTGGCAGGAAACCGCTGTCCCCTCCCCGCCGGCGCTTTTAAGCCCCCGCTCCCTTATGGTCCTGTAGGTCCCCTCTGTCAGTTCCTGTCCAAGAACCACTGCCCGGTCCACAGAAACACCGCTGCCTTCACCGCCCTCTATATGGCGGTAACCGCTTCCGTCGTCTTCCATCACATCATATAAATCCTCGATAAACGCATCCTGCACACGTATCAGCACATGTCCGTCCTCTGCATTGGCAGCCTGCCCCATCATATGGCTGGACAGCTGGTAAGCGCTGATATAGTGGCTCACCTCGTCCGGCGCGGACAGCGGCGGAAGGACGAACAGGAACAGGATCCCAAGGCTCAGGGAAGCGGCTGCAGATATCTGCCCGATTTTCCATTTATCCCGGATGAAAATAACATATCCAAGGCCAGACGCACACAGCCCGGCCCAGACGCACACAGCCGCGTACCAGCCGTAAAGCCACCGGTCCCCTGTCTTAAGGACTCCTGCCCGCACATCCAGGAAATGCCAGGCAGCCAGAATAAGAAGTACAATGCCGCACCCAATCCATAACACCGGTTGTTTCCTGCCCGGCATATGCCTCCTGACCAGAATACCTTTCCTGTCCGGCACAGCTTTCCTGCCCGGCGCGCCCTTTCCACCTTTCCTATCTGCCATCCTCATCCTCCCCGTCCCCTTGGCCCCCAAGAAGTACCTGCATCTTAAGCTCCAGTTCCTCCCTTTCCTTCTGGGCCAGGGCAATCTTCTGCACCAGTTCCTTTTGTTTGCTCTCCATCTGGGACACCTGGAGGGTCATGCTGAAAACCTTGACCATAAGAAGGAAAATCATGAACAGGAACAGGAAATTGGGCGTGGAATATATCCCAAGGAGCCTGGCACATGCGTCAGCCACGCCCGGGAACAGGGAAAACACCACCAGAATCAGGGCCACAATCACCCAGAACATGGCGGCTTCAATCTGTACCTTTGCCTGGCGTATTTTCCTCATCATAAAGGACATAGTCAGTAAAGAGACTATAACCAATATGACCCTGAATATAGGTTGCATCATAGGCCCACCTGCTTTCTTTTGTTGTTTCCGTTTATTTCCAATACTCTTTATTCATACTGCATTTGGCCGCAAGGCCGGAGGGCAGCAGCCGGTAACATCTGCCCAGGCGGTAGCCCATGTACTTAAAACCGCTCTTCACGATCATTCCAGGCACCAGCCACGGACGGCGCTGCTTCACCAGATAGCGGGCCGTCTGCTTTACCAGACGGATTCCCTCGCTTTCAGAGTGGATGCCCTGAAATACCTCCGGATGGTCTGCCTGGGACACGGCCAGGTCAAAGTTCCTGTGGAACTGGGCCATGCAGCCGTAATTATGGGAGTGGATGACCCTTGCCTCTGCCACATAGGCCACCGCGTAATCATCCTGCAGCACGGCCTTTCCTGCAAATATCATATCCTCATTAAAAATCGTCTTGTTGATGAAACCGCCCTGGAACCAGAATTTCTCCCTGTCATAGGCGCAGCACACATTGGAGGCGAAAAAGGTCTTGATGCCCATCCGGCCCAAATCGTCCTTTGTCTTAATGCAGCCCTCCTCCGGATAATTAAAGGACCTGGTATACCGCTCTGCCAGGGGGCAGTCCTTATCCGGCAGCTGGCGGGCGTATGCCATGATGACGGATTCCCCCTGGGGGCCCCTCTGATCAAAGGCAGCCACCAGATGTTCAATCAGCCTGTCATCCGCCGGCACCGCGTCATCGGTCATGAATACCATGATATCCGCCCTGCTGTAGCGTGCGCCCCGGTTCCTGGTGGCCCCGTGGTCAAACTCAGCCTTTTGCAGGTGATGGACCTGAAGATTGTCGATTCCCTCATACCCCTTATCATTCCAGTAGGCTTTCTCCGTGTTCATCACGATGATCCTTCCTATGGGGTATGTCTGCCGTTCCAGCATTTTTAAAAGCCTGGAAAACTTCTTTCCCGGTTTATAGGTCGGTATGATAACATCCACCCTGCGGCGGTATGTGTTCTCTGATGTCCTATTCTTCACTTCCTCCATTACCAGCATACTCCTTTTTTTCGTTCTGATAAACACCTGTCATGAACAGGCCAAACCCCACAACCAACATAACCATTAAAAGCAGATAACAGGATGCCGCCCCGTTTATACCAAACCTTGAGACCAGCGTCCCTGACAATAGCGCTGCCGCTGCCGCCGCGCTCAGATATACGATGAAAATGGCCTTCTGTTTACGCATGATGACCAGCGAGTAATACATCAGGTTGGCCAGGGCATAGAACCCGCCTCCCAGCACGATTACCATGAACGCAGCCTGATATTGCACCAGCATACCGTCATACCGGCCGCCTAACAGGAATTCCATCACCGACAGCACCCATCTGCCAAGGACTGCCGTGGCCCCCACGGCCAGGGCAGTAAGCCCCAGGATGACTGCGCCGATCCTTAAAAGTTCCCTCTTAAAGCTGTCCAGGTCACGGGCCAGCCACATGTCGGTAAGCTTGGTAAGAAAGGGGCGGATGATAAAGTTGGCTACCATATAAATAACAGAGGTGGGCATAAAAATCAAGTTAAAGTATCCGGACGCAGCATCATTCATTTTCGCGTCAATGGCATACTTAGCAGCGGAAAACACATAGAAATCCAGGAAGGTGGACACAAACAGGAATACGGTGCTGTGAAACAGCTTCCGGTTCTTCCCCTCCCCCTTATTCCAGTCCACATGCGCCAGGGCGTGGATTACATCCAGATTAAACAGGGCCACGCCAAGCATCTGGGCCGCCACCGCGGCCACGCAGGCCAGCAGAAGGTGTTCAAATGCAGCCAATGTCACCAAAAATACGGACACGGATAAGATTGTCCTGAAAAAGTTGGATTTTCCGGTCAGGTAAAGGCTTCCCTGACGCTGGAATTCCGACTCATATACATCAGCATACCCATCTATTACCTTGTATATGACAAGCAGGATGAGAATCATGCACTTGGATGCGCTGTACTGCCCGGTGCCATGCCGGAAGGTCAGGAGCAGCGCCCCAAGGATCAGGGCCAGGATGCATGTGATGCTGCGGTGCTCCAGGTATTCCCCAAAGGAAAACTCCCCTTTATTATCCGTGATCTGAAACGGCCGGATTCCAAAGTAGGCCACAATGAACATCTGCTGGCCCAGGGTGGAGAAGCCAAAGGAGAATATCCCTCCCTGGTCATCCCCCACCACGCGGATGACCAGAAAAGACAGAACCATGCTGGCCAATGCATAGACGAAACTTCCTGCAATATTCCAGACCACGTTCTGCCGGTCAATGTCCGTTCCCTTATATAGTAAATGTCTTGTCAGTTTCTTCATCTATACTCAGCGCTTTCTAAAATTCTGTATCAGCAGTATGGATAGCAGCATACGGGTCATGTAGCTTGCGGCGGTCAGGGGCTTTAAATAACTCTCCCCCTCCAGCCTTTCATCAATGGTAACCGGCACCTCCGCCACCCTGGCCCCCTGCTTGATCAGGAAGGACACGGTATCAGGCTCCGGACCGTAATTCAGGTTCAGGGCAAACTCCTCTATCATCCTCCGGTCAAACAGGCGCATGCCGGAGGTGGGGTCCGTGATCCTGGCCCCGGTGGTCAGGCGGATTGCAGCCCCGATCAGACGGCTGCCCACCATGCGCATGGACCAGCCCTTTTTCCCGTAAATGAACCTGGATCCGATGACAATATCAAAGCCCTGTTCCATCTTCTCCTTCATGGGTCCGATGAACTCCGGCCTGTGCTGCCCATCCCCGTCAAACTGGATGGCGTAGCGGTAGCCTTTCTGGTAGGCGTATTTCATGCCTGCCTGGAAACAGCCCGCAAGGCCAAGGTTCACCGACAGGTCCAGAAGGTTGTATCCGTTCTCCCGGCATATGCGGGCGGTGCGGTCCCTGGAACCGTCATTGACCACCACATAATCCAGTTCAGGGAAATCCCTCACCAGGTGGTCCACCACCTTTTCTATATTCTTTTCCTCATTGTAAGCCGGTATCACTAGCAGTACCTTATCCATATTGATTCCTCTGTCAGATTATATGTAACAGTTTTGTGGCTTAACTGTTACGATTGCATCATGCCTGTTACCATACCAGAAGCCGTATATCCTTCTGCGCCCTGACGCCGGGCCTGGCGGACAGCACTTCCTCCCGCGGCTCCCTTCCCATGGCCCAGAGTACCAGGGCCAGGGGCAGGTCTGCGCCGGCAGCATGGCTGAAGGGATATCCTCCCCCAAAGCGGGCGTTCATTTCCAGAACATAATAGGTTCCGTCCTCCTCCAGCACATCCACATCCAGGTTCCCCCTGTGGCAGAGCAATGTGCCAAGCGTCCTGCCGAGTCCTTCAAGTTCCTTATTGTCAATGGTCCCGGCCGCATCTGTCTCGCCGGAACGCATGGCCATCTTCTCCTTGACAATGGTGGTGCGGTATCTCCCGTCCAGGCCGTTCATCACATCCAGTCCATATTCCCGCCCCTTGATCCGCTGCTGGAACAGGACGCAGGAATCAGGATCTGCCATGGATTCATATTTCATGTAAGAGTCCTGTATGCCCCTGCGGCATTTGCCTGCAAGCACCTTCATTTCTTCCGGGTTGTCAGCCTGGTATACGGACAGGGAACCCATGCCCCACCGTGGTTTGACCATCACCGGCCAGGATAGGCTCCCATTCCCCGCCGCCTTAAGCGCCTCCTCCATGGCCAGCCAGGATGCCGGCACAGGGATTCCCGCCTCCTTCAGCACTGTAAATGTCTTCCATTTATCATTGCAGATATCCACTGCCTCCGGTTCGGCCGTCACCACCAGGGTTCCCACCGCTGCAAACAGGGCCCTGTTTGCAGCCAGCACCGGCACATCAATATCAAACAGCGGGACCAGCAGGCCGATGGCCTCCTTTTTACAGTATTCCAGCAAAAAGGAAATATATCCCTTATCATAGATAAGAGGTGTAATCACTGAACGGTCGGCGCTGGCAAAGGCAGGGCATTCACTGCTGTTGGCTGCATGGACCAGCCCGCCGCAGCCCGCCGTCTTAAGGGCCTCTTTAAAATATCCTGCAAGATAACCTCTCCTGCCTGCGCTTGTGAGTAAAATATTCATAATCAGGCTCCTCGTCATATTTTCTTCCGGCGCTGCCACGATAGCTCCCGGCCGGATAAAACACATCTTAGTACCGCGCCGTCATCTGCCCGGCCCGGTACCGCATTCCTTCAAGATCCTGCATATCCGGTCCACATCCCGGACAGAAAGGCCGGCATACAGGGGCAGGGTCAGCACCCGCTCCGCCATATACGAGGCCACCGGCGTATCCTCGGGCGAGAACCGGCCCTCGTAACACTGGAACGCATTGGTCAGGGGATAAAAATATTTCCTGGGATAAATATCGTTAGCAGCCAGGGCATCGTATATCTGGTTCCTGTCAGCCCCAAAACCGTCAAATACAACGGGGAAATACGCATAATTAGGCGTAAGCCCTTTTTGGCAGTGCGGCAGCTTAAGGCCGGGGAGGCCGCCCAGATGTTCCATATAACGCTCCACCACCTTCTTGCGTTTCCCAATCTCCTCATCCACGTGGCGCAGGTTGCACAGGCCCATGGCTGCCTGGAACTCATTCATCTTGGCATTGCCGCCCACCCAGACCACATGGTCCTGGTCCACAATCCCGTAATTCTTCAGACAGTTGAGCCTGTGGTCCATCCAATCCTCGGCAAATGTCACTGCTCCGCCTTCTATGGAATTGAACACCTTGGTGGCGTGGAAACTGAAAATGCTGGCGTCCCCGAACTCGGCCACACCCTTTCCGTTGTAACGCTCCCCAAAGGTATGGGCCGCATCATAAATCACTTTCAGGCCATGCTTTTTGGCAATGGCCCCAATCCGCTCCACATCGCAGATATTGCCGTACACATGGACCGGGATGATGGCCGATGTGCGTTCTGTTATCAGGTCCTCTATCTTGTCCGGGTCCATGGTATAGTCCTTGGGATTGATGTCACAGAACACGGGCGTCAGGCCGTTGCGGACAATGGCATGGGTGGTGGATGCAAATGTAAAGGGCGTGGTTATCACTTCCCCGGTCAGTTCCAGGGCCTGGATTGCCATCTCTAAGGCCATGTGCCCGTTAACGAACAGCACCAGCCGTTCCGTTCCCATGTATTTTTTAAGCTCCTGTTCCAGCTGCTTGTGGAAATCCCCCATATTGGTCATCCACGCACTGTCCCATATGGGCCTGATCATCTCAATATATTCTTCATAAGAAGGCATCGAAGACCTGGTAACCAGAATCTTCTTCCCTTTATCTTCCTGTCGGTTCATGAAACATTTCCTTTCCGGCCCCGGTATTCCCCATCCATGTCCAGTCCGCTTACCACCGCATCCTGCACACAACCGTGAGGAACCACACCTCTGCCAGTATGATGTCTAATGCCACCCCGGCCGCCGCCATCAAGGCAGGTCCGGCATGCAGGTATTCCCTGTAATAATATAGCTTGCTCTGGTGAAGCAGCCTCTGCTTGTCAACCATCCGCTTCAGGCTCTTGTCAATGGTGGCGGAATGCGCGTGGACATAGGATTCGTCTGTTACCAGCACGGTCTTTAACCCCATCTCCTGAAACTTCCGGCCCAGCACCTTTTCCTCATAATACAGGAAAATGCGGCTGTCAAACAATCCTTCTATGTCCTGGGGTGTCAGAAGCCCTGGCTTCAGCATAAAAAAAGACCCGGGTACTGCGTCCACCAGGCGGCTGCCCTCATCCCCCGCATTGGGAAGACGGTAGGGCGGGGTATTCAGCATGTCCTTAAACAGCCGTCTGGTGATAAGACCGGTGTCCAGCAGGTCCTTCCACAGCGGCAGCAGGGTCCAATAGGAGAACAGATCCTTTCCCTGCGGATCCGTCACCCGGGCCGAAGCCATCACTGCGCCCTCCGTGTTATCCAGGGCCTGCTTCACCCGCTCAATGCACCGGGACGTCACATGGATATCCGGGTTGGCGATGATGATATAATCCGCCTCCAGATATTCCACTGCATAGTTTATGCCGGCCTGGTTGCCCATGCCGTATCCTCCATTTTCCTCGGTCCTCAGCACGTGGACCTTATCCGTATGCCGCAGTGTCTTAAGCTGTTCCCAAGAATCATCCGTGGAGCAGTTGTCCACCAGCACGATGGAATCCAGGCATGGATACCCCCTTATCTCATCGGCAAGCCCCATGGCTGTGGCTGCATCGTTATAGTTTAATATAATACAGCATATTTTGTCCATATCAATCCTTGTTTCCATTTTATTTGCGCTTCCTCCGGGCATCTGCCTGTCCTCAACCTATTTGCGCTTCCTCCGGCTGTCCACCAGCTTCATCCCCATATGGCGGCTGACCCACAGCCTGAAGGGCGGGCAGAGCCAGGTCAGGCGGTTGAACAGCCACCACATGTGCATGTACCGCTCTTTTCCGGTCTGTCTGGGCGTGTCCTTCCATGGCGTCCTGGCCAGATAATACTCATACAGTTTCTTAAAATGATTATGGTTCCCGGCAATCCATGGCCGCTCATCCCCCAGATAATGGATGATGGCCGGGGAGCGCCTGGCCTCCAGATACGCTTCCTCCCCGATTTCCCGGTAGGCAGCGCACATGGTACAAAGGGTGGAATACCGGAAATAGCGGTAATTGGTAAAATAATTGTATTTCACCGGAAGGGTCTTTATTCTTCCTTTTAGGGCTCCGTTGATGGTATCCTGGTCGCATGCAAAGAGCCTGCCATGACAGCTTTTGTAGAAATCCAGAAGCTTCTTAAGCACATCCTCCCCGCGCCACCTGTCAAGGTCCATAAGCAGGACGCCTGAATTGTAATACGGGTCGTCCTTGCCCAGGCCAATGGATTCCTTCATCTCCCGATACACCGTTGGTTCCATCACCATCCCCACCAGCGCGTCCCCTAACCCTGTTTCATAAAGGGGCCTTATGCTCTGGCATACAATGGTGTCGCAGTCCAGATACAGGGCCTTTTTCACGGTGCCTGGCAGCACCTGCGGCGCAAAGAGCCTGCCCATGGCGCTGATATCAAATCCCCTGGTATCAATCTCAAAGTCAAACCGCTGCCTCAGGTCCCCCAGTTCCACCACATAGAGGGTCCTGTGGAATGCCCCCGCCATATCCACAAGCCTGTCCTTATATTCCTGGCACATCTGGGCAGATAATACGTAAAGATCCATATTCCTTATATTCCGGTTATTATCCAGCAAAGAATACATGGATGCGGCCAGATGTCCGGCATACCCGTCATTGGACGCATATATGATATTGGCTGTTTCTTCATTCCATTCCATATTATGCCACCTGTTTCTTACGTTCTTTGGTCTTTCTAAGGTCATTTTGTTTACAATTTTACATTATCACTTCTAAAAAGTAAATCACATCTGGAATTTTTCCCTTAAATATGATAAATTAGGACATGTATGGTATCTATAAAAATTAGGAGGATTTTTCCAATGCATAAGTACATGAAACGTACTGCTGCCGCCCTGCTTGCCGGAGTCTTCATCATCGGACAGGCCTGTACGGCATTGGCAGCACAGGATGATTCCAATTACGGGCCTGCATTCGGCACCACCAAGGCAGAACAGACTGCACCTGGCGGCGGACAGGCTTCTGGCGATAATCAGGCTTCCGGTGGCAACCAGGCTTCCAGCGATAACCAGGCTTCGGGCGGCAACCAGACACAGCCGACCCAGGGCGCTGCCACGGAGACCATCCCCGGCAACGATGCTGCAGCCAATGCCCAGGCGGATGCGGATGCGGCGGCAGCCCAGGCAGCGGCCGAACAGGCAGCGGCAGCCGAGGAAGCAGCCATGCAGGCTGCCATCATTGCCAACACGCCTTATCTTCAGCTTCAGGTGCTGCGTCCCGACACCACCTGGACCGACCCGGTCATCGGTGACACAACCGTTGTTTCCGAAGGAGGATTCCGTTCCCTCTGTATCTATCTGAACAACATCGTGGGCAATGTACTTTACAGGACCTACACCAGCGCACACGGATGGAGTGAATGGGCCATGAACGGCGACCATACCACGGTATGGGAGGACGGCGCCCTGGTAGAAGCCATCCAGATCCGCTTCACGGGATTTGTGGGCAACACCTTTGACGTTTATTACCAGACTACCCTGACTGACGGCACGGAACTTAACTGGGCGCGCAACGGACAGACAGCAGGCACCATGGGCACAGGAAAGGTAATGCAGAGCTTCCGCGTATCCCTCTGGGGCAAGAACGGCGAGGCCGCATCCTACAACATGGATAAACCCCTGGAGGCAGCTGCCCCGGACGGCATCCAGACCATTGACGGCGCTGTTGTGTACAGTAACGGGACCGGCGTACCATTCACCGGATGGGGCTGGAATGACAGGGACCGCTACTACTTTGTGAACAATGTCCCGGTAACAGGCTGGCAGTACATAGACGGCTACAAGTACTATTTTGATGAGACAGGCAAGGTCGTAACTGACCTGGAGCCGATCATCGGCGCCAACGGTCCCTTCCTTATCCGCATCAACAAGCAGATGAACACCACCACCGTGTATGTGAAGGACGGCGGAAACGGTTTTATCATCCCGCTTAAGACATTCCTCTGCTCCACTGGTGAGGATACCCCGTTAGGTACCTTCAAGACACCTGAGAAGTACCGCTGGAGGCTGATGAACAGCGGCGTTTATACACAGTATGCAACACGCCTTGGTTCCGGTTTAAGCTTCCTGCTCCACTCCATTATTTATGACAGTCCCAATGTGAACACGCTGAAGCCTGAGACCTATAACTTCCTGGGCGTGGTACGTTCCGCGGGCTGCATCCGTTACACATCCGGCGATTCCAAGTGGATTTTCGACCACTGCGCGCTGGGCACCACGGTTGAGGTTTACAATTCCTCCATCCCCGGCCCATATGACAGGCCTGCCATTGAGCAGCCCATCTCAGCGGACCAGCACTGGGATCCCACGGATCCGGTTGCAGTGGCAGCCATGAACGGCGGACAGTAAGTACTGCGGACCACGGTAGATATTGTGGACCGCGCTCCATGCAAAGATACATGAAAGGACATGAAGGCCGCAGCCCCCATAATAAATCACGGGGCTGCGGCCTTTTTATATTTCCCGCTGTCTGTTCTGCTGCTGTTTCTTTCGGGTTACATTAAGTCTTTCCTCTCCACCTCTATCCTGCACTGCTTCCTGAAAAATGCAATTCCGTAATTCAGGACCTCTGTGTATCCTTCCTCCGACAGCACATCATCATAATACCTGTCATATACAACATAAGTATAGCCCATATGGGTTTTCAATACAACAGGAATCCTATAGGCCCAAATGGCGGCTTCCTGTCACCCAGGCCTTTTCCGTCCCACCATCCGCAGCAGATAGGTGAAGCTTTCCATCTTAAACACCCAGGCCCCTCCCCCATACAGGACCGCCCCTGCGCCGATCTGAAGCGCCAGCTTCATCCAGGGCCCCCCGGGCAGTACGGACCCAAGGGCATACACAGCGGCGCACATTCCAACGGACAGGGCCATGGACGGCATGATATCCATCCACTGGCTGGATATGCTGTACCCCAGCAGCTTCTTGTTGGGCCAGGCATTGATGAAGGTGCAGAGGAAATCAATGACAGCCTTGATGGACACAAGGATAAGGGGACCGAACCAGGCCCCGATTACAAGTCCCAGGATACCAATGGTCTTCTTGATGACCTCCAGCTTCAGGAAGATATCGCTGCGCCCCACCGCGTTAATGGCCTGGAGATTGGTGATGTGGATGGGCCAGAAGGAGTAGGCGATGCACATGATCCTAAGATACGGCACACAGATCATCCACTTCTCCCCCAGAAGCGCCAGTACCATGGTATCCGCCACTGCAAACAGCCCAAACAGCATAGGCAGCACCAGGAAGGAGCTGGTCCTGATGGCCCTTCGCACCATGCTCCTGACCTGGGCAACATCCCCCTGCCTGGAGGAAAATGCGGGCAGCAGAACTGCCTGGATGGCCGCCCCCAGGTTATTGACAATGAGCTTGGGGAACTGGTCGCCCCGGTTGTAGGCGCCCAGCAGTTCCTCATTATAAATCTTCCCCATGATCAGGCCATAAAGGTTGTTGAACAGGGTGTCTAAAAGGGCTGCCAGCAGCAGCTTCCACCCAAATGAAAACATGGCGCTTATACGGCCCATGGCAAACACCAGGCGCGGTTTCCAGCTGACCGTCATGAACAGGGTTGTCATAAGCGCCAGATAATAGGCAATCTGCTGCCCCACCATGGCCCATACGCCCATTCCCCTTAATGCCATGAGGATACTGGCTGCGCCGGATATCACCACCGCCACCATGGTGGCTTTGAACAGGCCCTTGAATTCCATTTTCCTGGACACATAGGCGGTCTGCACTGAAATCACGGCTCCCGGGAACAGCACCACGGCCAGGACCCGTACAATGGGCACCAGCACGTCATTGTGGTAAAATCCGGCAATGGAAGGCGCGGACGCATAAAGGGCTGCATACATCACGGCCGCTATAGCCAGGCTGAAATAGAAAACAGATGAGAAATCCGTGTCATCTGAATGCTTTTTCTGCACCAGGGCAGTGCTGAAACCGTTCTGCACCACCACATTGGCAATGGTGATGAATATCATGATGATGCTGACAAGGCCATATTCCGCCGGGCTTAACAGCCGGGCAAGGATGATGGCAATCACGAACTGGATACCCTGGGCCCCGCCATTTTCTAATATTTTCCAAAACAGGCCTTTCAGGACCTTACTCTTAATCTCTGTCTCTGACAAATCCAAACTTCCTTTCCTGCACCCATTTTAGGTTAACCTGCCTTAATTACTTCCCCGCACCACTCTTTGGATCAGCCGGTACAGGCCGGGAGCCATGATTTCAAACCGGATGAAGAACCTGGTCCTGAGGCTCAGCTCCCTGTAATATCTCCGGTATTCCTTCTTCCTCACCTGGTCATAATGCTTTGTGTTAACCTGCGTGAGGAAATAAATCCGCTTTGCAGCGCTCATGGCCTCGTTATGGAACCGCCCGAAGGTGGACCGGTCAAAGGTCTCGTACATCTCCTTCATCTGCTCATAGTAGCGCTTCTGTTTGTTTTCATAATCCCCCTGTTTCATCAGGCTGGTCCAGGAACTTGCCACCCCCACCCGGTACACGCACATGGGCTCGTCCATATAGTAGGCGTATCCGGCGCATGCCATCATCAGCTGCATGGGGATGTCCCCCACCGGGCAGTGGAGATAGTAGTCAGGCAGCGTCTTTACGATTCTGGCCGGAAATACAAGGGACGCCGTGGGATATCCCGTGGATTTGTCCACGATTGCCTCCGGCTCCACCTTCCTGCTTTCCCTGTAGGGCCGCATCATCCCTTCTGCCATGGAGCCGTCCACGCTTATGATCTTACTGCTGTGAAAACACAGGGAACAGTCCGGGTGGGCCCGCAGAAAATCCACCTGCTTCCGGAGTTTATGGGGGTCTGTCCAGTAGTCATCCCCCTCGCACATGGCAATGAACTCTCCCCTGGCCCTTGGGAAATTGAAAATACTGATATTGGAAATCCCCTTGGAATACTGGTTTTCTTCCCTGAGGATCGGTTTTATGATATCCGGGTATCTGGCCGTGTACTCCCGTATGATATCGGCCGTCCCGTCCGTGGACGCATCGTCGTGAATCAGGATTTCGTATGCGAAATCCGTTTCCTGCATCAGGAACCCGTCCAGGGCGCTCCTTATATATGGGGCGTGGTTGTAGGTGATGCAGCAGATACTGACCGTGGGCCTGACATTTTCCATTTTATAATCATCCATATCTTAATCTCCCATAAACAACATCTGCCCAATGGTCCTGAGGGCCGTATTTTTCGTAAATCCGTAACGCATCATAAGCAGGATCTTCCCAAGCCTGCTTTTTCGCGGAAGTTCCGTAAACGCAGACAGTATCTCCCTCTGCCCCGGATCCAGCTCATCATGGAACAGGGCCAGCAGGCACCCGGCCTGCCCGAACATAAGCCTGTAATTCTCCTTTGCCCTGCCCCCGTCCTTGATGCGCGCCCCGGCGCCTTTGAGGCTGTCCCCTTTTTCCGCTCCCAGCGTGTTGTCCCTGTGCTGGCGGTACAGGTACAGCGGCTGCCCCACCCATCCAATCCTGCCAAAGCAGCTGGCAAGAAGGGCCAGCCAGGCGTCATGCATCAGGCAGACCCGGGGCAGCTGCTCCAGGTACGGCAGCATGGCACGGTTCATCATCACCGCGCCGCCGGTAACATTGTTCTGTACCAGCAGCTGGGGAAGGCTGGTGCGCTCCGGCGATATTTTCTGATAGCGGAAAAAGCTGGGGGCAATCTCACCCAGATGTTCATCCACCACCTTAAGGTCGGAGTGGACCAGGACCGGAAGCCCGCCCTTTGACGCGCTTCCTTCCAGCTCCTGCATTTTCCGGAGAAGCATCTGCGCCTTACAGGGCAGCCACACATCATCCTGGTCGCTGAGCATGAAGTAGTCTGAGGACGCGGCCCTTATAAGCCGCTCCCCCTGCTCAGGCGTCAAATCGTAATCATCCTCCCAGGCAGCCTTGCCCTTACCCGCTGCCAGGGAGGCCATCATCTTAAGCAATCCCAGGAAATGGGCCGCGGCCCCTCCTGAACCAGTGCGGCGGTGCAGTATCAGCACGCGGTCCCTATGCTTAAGGCCATACCGGTCCAAAAGCACGCCTGTGCCGTCCGACGAGCCGTCGTCCGATACCACAAGAAGGATTCCCCCCTGGCCCTGGGCCAGGATGGAATCCATCTGCTCTTCAATATAATCCCTGCCGTTATAGGCAGCCGCAAGTACCGTTATGCCGCGGTCCATACCTGCCCCGTCCAACACCTTCAATGCGTTCACCCAAAGATTTCCTCTGCCCGTCCCATGGCTGATTCAATCACCTTATCCATGTCATAATACTTATATTCTCCCAGACGGCCGCCAAACAATACATGCTCCTCCGCTTTTGCCAGTTCCTCATAGCGGCGGTACAGCTCCTGGTTCTTCCCGTCATTGACCGGATAATAGGGCTCCATGCCCTCCTGCCAGCTGACCGGATATTCCTTTGTCACCACGGTCTTTGGCTGGGTGCCGAATTCAAAATGCTTATGCTCGATCATCCTTGTATACGGCGTTTCCCTGTCCGTATAATTGACCACTGCCACACCCTGGTGGTTCTCTTCGTCAAGCACCTGGGATTCAAAGCGCAGGCTGCGGTACTCCAGCTTGCCATAACAGTAGCCGTAGAAAGCGTCAATGGTTCCTGTATAGACCACGGTATGTCCCAGGCTGTCATAATGCTCCCTGTGCTCCAGGTAATCCACGCCGGTCAGGATATCGCAGCCCTCAAACAGCTTATCTATGATGACATTGTATCCGCCGATGGGAATGCCCTGGTATAAGTCGTTAAAATAGTTATTGTCGTATGTGTAGCGGACCGGAATACGCCTGATGATAAATGCAGGCAGCTCCGTGCAGTCCCGGCCCCACTGTTTCTCCGTATATCCCTTGATCAGCTTCTCATACAGTTCCCGGCCCACCAGGCTGATGGCCTGTTCCTCCAGGTTGCAGGGTTCTCCCCGTACCTCTGCCTTCTGCTTCTCAATCATGGCCTTTGCCTCATCCGGCGTGGAGATTCCCCACATCTTGCTGAATGTATTCATATTAAAAGGCATGTTGTACATCTCGCCCTTAAAGTTTGCCACAGGACTGTTGGTATAGCGGTTGAACTCAGCCAGATTGTTGACAAATCCCCAAACCTTCTTATTGCTGGTATGGAAAATGTGGGCGCCGTACTTGTGCACATGGATTCCTTCCACATCCTCACAATATATATTACCGCCGATGTGGTCCCTTTTTTCCACCACCAGGCATGTCTTACCGTTCTTCTTTGCATACCAGGCAAACACGCCTGCGTACAGTCCGCTTCCGACCAGTACATAATCGTAATGCTTCATTCCGGATTCTCCTCCTTAAGGCCCCTCCTGAGCGCCCGCTGCATGTCTGATAAGGCGTGTTTACTAAGGGGGTTGTTTTCACAATTGTACTATGTTTTGGCAAAAATGTAAATGACGGCTTAAAACCTCCCACTCTGTCCGGCCAGATGGTTTTATCAGCCGTTTCCCTCCGCCGCGTGCGGTTCCCGGGCGCAGGTACTTCATTTCCCCCTGTGCGCCAGGTCATAGAACACAAACCGGTCCGGCCTGTGGCGTGACTGGGTGAATTCAAACATGATGCCCTGGGCATTGTATGTCATGCTGCTGACCACCGCCATGCAGTTATATCCTTTCATGTCCAGATAGGTCTCGTCAATCTGGTTCATGCGCTCCACGGTCATCTTCCGCTTGGTGGTCACGATGCTTTCCCCCAGTTCCTGCTCCATGTACTCATAAATGGAGCCCTCCGCAATCTCCCGGGTCAGGTTTTTCACCACATCCTTCAGGAAATAGTTGTGGTCAATAATCAGGGCCTCCCCGTCAATGTAACGCACCCTCTGGATATAATAAACCTGGGCCCCTATGGGGAATGTGGTCCTCTTCTGGATTTTCCCATCCACCGTAAGCTCGGCAAAACAGGCCACATGGGTCCTGTAGCTCTTTTTATTCCTGGCCACAGCCTCTTTCAGGCTCTCAATCCCACTTAGGAGGAACTCCGACTGTTCCTGGGGCTGGTATATAATCTGGACCCCTTTGCCGTGGATGCTCTGCACATATCCTTCCGATGCCATCTGTCCGATTGCCCTTCGTATGGTGTTCCTGGAACACTCAAATTCCTTAACCAACATGTTCTCCGAGGGCAGCATTTCCTGGCAGGCGTACACCCCGTTCTCAATCCTGCCCCGCAGTTCCATATAAATCCGGTCGTATTTCGTCTTAGCCATATCTACCTCACTATCCCGCATCCTCCCGGTGTACAGGAAAATGCACGCTCATACTAACGCTTATACTAATTTTACCCCTGTGCTCCCTCACATCATGGGAATGTGAAGGACAAACAGGCGGATTAAGAACAGTACCAGAAGGTGGAGGGGGTAAAACCAGTAAAATATATATTTATTACCCTGCCTTCCCTTTTCCCCGCTGTACATGAGCAGGGGGACTGCTGCCAACGCGCCTGCCCCCATCCCTGCCCCCAAGGTATCTGCAAAGGACACCAGGCATCCGCCCGCCACCCTGGCCGTACGGTTCCTCCTCAGAAGGTAGAATGCTGCAATCATCAGCATACCGTCCGCGCCGTAATCAGAATTTATCAGCCAGGCAAACCCGCAGGCAGCCGCCAGCACCAGGGCCATGTAAATATGCTGCCTGGCATCATAATAAGCTTCCGCCTTCTTAAACCCATGAAGCATCACAAGCCCGGCTGCCAGTTCCACATATATATTCCGGCTGCCTCCAATCCATCCATTGTACACTGCCAGGGAAAAGGGGATTTCCGAAACAGCCGCAAACACAATCATGCGCAGGCAGTATTTCCTCCAATCCCGGGTATGGAGGAACCCTTCCGTCAGAAGGAACCCATAAATAGGAAATGCTGCACGTCCCAATATCCTCATGCCATATGCCACATACCCAAGGGTTTCCGGGTTAACCGTCCAAAGGAAATTCCCCGGCGCGCCCCCGCCTCCCCCATACTCCAGCCAGTACTGCAGTATCACAAGCCCTGTATGGTCAATCAGCATGACAGCCATTGCAATCCATTTCAATGCATTACTGCTAAGCTTCATTTAAAATTCTCCTCTAGCGCCGCCAAAAGTCCCTGGTGGTCATTATCCAATGTCACATGTGCCGCGCTGCGCCGGACCACAAGGGGCGCGTTGGCCATGGCATAGCTGTTTTTAACCGCCCTGAGCATGTCCATGTCATTGCATCCGTCCCCGAAGGCAATCACCTGGTCCAGTCCAACGCCGTAATGGCTGCAGAGGAATCCCACGCCCCTGGACTTGCTCACCCTTCCATCCATCACTTCCAGGTATACAGGCGATGAAGATGCGACGGACAGGTCCGGGAAATGTTCCTTCAGGCGTTTTTCCAGTCCCTGCACTGCTTTCTCCTGCCCCATGAGGAGGAACTTGTGCACGCCCCGGTCCGCTGCGAATACTTCCCTTATGTCCCCGTTCATGGCCTTTAGCCCTGTAATCTCCTCTTCCTTCCTGACCCAGGGACTGCTGTCGTCATCCACCACCCATCTGCTGCCCCCATAGGTATTGCAGCAGATTTCAGGAAATTCCTTCCCAATCAGGTCCTTAATCCTGACTGCCAGGTCCAGGTCCATCTGGCAGCTGTACATTGTCTTGCCATCCTCATCCCGGACCAATGCCCCACTGTAACATACCATGGGCGCCCGGCAGCCAATCATGGCCTGGATTGTGGTCATGCCTTCAGGCATCCTGGCCGAAACCAGGACAAAGGGGACCCCTTCCCTTTCCAGTTCCAGAATCTTTCTGCGGGTGGGCTCCGGTACGTGATGGCTGCTGTTTAACAGGGTGCCGTCAATGTCACTGAAAACCATCTTATATTTATGGAATGTTCGGACAGCTTTCATACGGACTCCTTTCTCTTACGCCTTTATATCGCACCTTTATATCACGCTTTTTTACTGCGCTTTCGTATTACACTTTTTCCTGCTCTTTTACATTTTTAATCCCTATTATCTTAACACTGACATGGGGGTTTGCAAAGTATTTTTTCACCTTGTCCGCCTCCCTTCCCCTGTCCCATCCGGTCCGTTGGCGCTGAAAAGACCGGCTGTCCAGCTTTTCCCCCTTGTATTTATTTCTACATGTTATATAATCTTCTATAAGGCATTTGTTAAAAAGTCGTTAAAAATGGAGGAAATATATGAGAAAAAAGACGCAATTTCTGCTGAACCTGGTGTTGACACTGGTCTTTCTGGTGTTGATTGTCTTCCAGGGTCCTAACCTGAATCCAATGTATCCTGACGGTGCATTTTCCTGGTGCTTCATCATCAGCTGCTACGTAATCCTTAACTTTTTCGTAGCCCTTGGAAGCGTGCGTATTACTACCAATGAATACAACCGTCCCCAGTTATCCGTTGACAAGAGCGTGGGCGGATATAAGACCGGCTTTGCCCTTTTGGCCATCCTCTGGGTCCTGTACTTTGCCGCCACCGTCCTCTCCATGCCCCTGTTCAATTACAAGGTTTACAGGGACCAGCTGGGGACGCCTGTTGTGTCAGAGTTCACCGACACGGTCCAGCCCCTTGCCTTAGACCAGCTGCCCATTGTGGACAAAAGCCTTGCAAGGGAGCTTGCGGATAAAAAGGTAGGCGAAAACCCGGGGCTGGGCAGCCAGGTGGTCCTGGGAATCCCGGTAATCCAGAAGGTAAACGGAAAGCTGGTCTGGGTGGTTCCCCTGGAACACTCCGGCTTCTTCAAATGGCTTAAGAACATGGACGGCTCCGCGGGCTATATCGTGGTGTCTGCCAGCGATGTCAGCGATGTTACCCTTGTGACGGACCACAAGATTAAATACCAGGCCAATGCGTATATACTGGACGACCTGAACCGTCATGTCCGTCTGTTTGGAGGCGGCCTGTTCAAGGGCCTTACAGACTATTCCTTTGAGCTGGATGATGACGGGGTGCCCTACTGGGTCATCACTACCTATAAGAACCGATGGCTCTTTAACCTGCCGGAAGCAACCGGCGTGCTGACCGTGAACGCCACCACGGGTGAGACAACACAATACACCATTGACACCCTTCCGGAATGGGTGGACCGCGTACAGCCGGAAAGCTTTGTCATGGACCAGATACAGAACCAGGGCACCTATGTCCACGGAATCTTTAACTTCTCCAACCAGGATAAGTTCCGCCCCAGCCAGGGTGACATCATCATCTACAACGGCGCCCGCTGCTACCTGTTCACAGGACTGACCAGCGTTGGCTCTGATGAATCCGCCATCGGCTTTATATTGGTGGACATGGTGACAAAGGAATCCAACATTTACCAGATGAGCGGCGCCACGGAAACAGCTGCCCAGAGTTCTGCCGAAGGAAAGGTACAGCAGTTCGGTTACCGCGCCTCCTTCCCCATGATCATCAATCTGGACGGGCAGGCCACTTACTTCATGACGCTTAAGGATAATGCAGGGCTGATCAAGCAATACGCATTTGTTTCCGTTTCCAACTACACCAATGTGGGAACCGGTGAAACCATTGACAGCGCCCTGCGCAACTACCGCCAGGTACAGGGCACGGTGAACAGCAACATCTCCGCAGGCCAGGCCACCACCACGGCCAAAGGAACGGTCCTGAGGATTGCCAGTGAGACAATGGAAAACACCATCACTTACAAGATCATCCTGGAAGAGCAGAAGGACCACATCTTTACCGTGTCCTATGAGCTCAGCAGTGAACTGGCCCTGACCCAGCCGGGGGACAGGGTGTCCATGGATTATATGGAGGACCCCACCGGGGTTTGCCCGGCGCTCTCCTTTGATAATCTGGAGTTCACGCAGAAAGGGTCCGGCTCCTGATCATGTCCGCATAGGACGGAATAAAACAAAAGACATCTGTGCTAAATATGGATGGGGCTATCACAACAACCCCATCCATATCAAACATCAGATGCCTTCACTAAAAACACCTCTGCCTTATATCTTCCATTCTCAACCGCTTCCTCATGGGTATCGAAATAAATATCTATTACATGCCCGGTAATACAGGCGCCGGTATCTTCCACCGTATAAACCGCCTCCCCAATCCTGATCCTGCTTCCCAAAGGAAATATATCCAAATCAGCCGCCGCCGTATGCCCTGGCCTTGGGACTGTTCCTGAAAAGGTTAATTGGTTGTCCCCGGTACATAGTTCACAGCTGCAATAACCGGTGATTTCAAACATGCCGCAGGATTCCCCCAATTCTTCCTGTGAACCGTCCGGCATGGCATGGCCCGTTCCTTCCCTCTCCTCCTTATCCTCCGGTTCTTCCATCCCCTCAGATACTTCCTGTATCACAATTATGCCAGGCGCTTCAACGGAATGGTCCCCGTCTCCTGAACGGACCTCTATCTCCCCGGCACATGGTTTGGCGTAAGCGTTGGAAAGATCCGGCCCTGGCAGCAGCACTGATATCACAGCCAGGATTAATATGGCATTTCTTATATTCCTCCGGCACATACAATCCCCCCTCCATTATGTGAAAACGTGTTTTGGAACACATCCTAATCATAATATCGGCACAATTACCGTAATCCTTAACAACAAAAAAGCCAGCAGGCTGTATTTCCTGCTGGCCGGTATGATTTACCCTATATTAATAAAATGGTTCCATGCCTTATCAATAAAACAAACGGTTCACCGCGCTGAAGATACCGCGGATGGATGCCCTGGTGATGTTGGAACTGATGCCCACACCGTAGGTTGCCTTGCCTGTGACCTGGTCAACCAGGTGGATGTAGGAAGCTGCCTCCGCACCGGAGCCGGAACCAAGTGCGTGCTCGTTGTAGTCCAGGACCTTAATCTGGATGCCAAGGGCATCCTCAAGTCCTCTCTGTACAGCGTCAATGGGTCCGTTTCCAACGCCTTCAAATGTTTTCTCAATGCCGTGGTCTGAGAAGGTTACCTTTGCAAGGGTTGCAAACTCGCCGTCCCCTGTCTCTGTATCGGTTATGCGGCACTTCCTGAAATGCATGGGTTCCTTGCGCTCCAGATAATTCTTCTTGAATTCCTCCATAATCTGCTCAGGCGCAACCTCGCCCTGCTGCTCGGAAATCTTCTGGATGACATCTGCAAATTCCTTGTGCATCCCCTTGGGCAGCTTGAAGCCGTAGAAGGTGTCCATGACAAATGCCACGCCGCCCTTGCCGGACTGGCTGTTGATACGCACGATCGGCTCGTATTCCCTGCCGATATCGCTGGGGTCGATGGGAAGATATGGAACCTCCCAGTACTCCCCCTTCCTCTCGCGGAGCGCCTGCATGCCTTTGTTGATTGCATCCTGGTGGGAACCGGAAAATGCGGTGAATACCAGCTTGCCTGCATACGGATGCCTGGGCGGGATGTCCATCTTGGTACAGCGCTCACAGACCTCTGCAATCTCGCGTATATTCTCAATATTAAGTTCAGGGTTAATGCCCTGTGAGAACATGTTATAGGCAACTGTCAGGATATCCACATTGCCGGTACGCTCACCGTTGCCGAACAATGTGCCCTCCACACGGTCCGCTCCTGCAAGAAGGGCCAGTTCCGTGGAAGCCACGCCCTCGCCGCGGTCATTGTGGGGATGTACGCTTAAAATGATGCTCTCTCTGTTCTTAAAGTGCGTATGCATCCATTCAATCTGGTCCGCATACACATTGGGGGTGGTCATCTCTACGGTTGACGGAAGGTTGATGATAATGGGTTTCTCCTTGGTGGCTCCCCATGTCTCCTGGACAGCCGTACAGATATCAAGGGCAAATTCCAGCTCTGTCCCGGTAAAGCTCTCAGGTGAGTACTCAAGGCGGACCTGGGTATCGCACTCTGCCGCATAACGCTGGACCAGCTTGGTGCCGATGACCGCGATATCCTTAATTTCCTCCATATCCTTATGGAACACCACATCACGCTGTAAGGTGGATGTGGAATTATAAATATGTACAATGGCCTTCTTAATTCCCTCTAATGCCTCAAATGTCCTTTTAATCAGATGCTCGCGGCACTGTACAAGGACCTGTACCTCCACATCATCCGGAATCAGCTTGCGCTCCACCAGCGTGCGTAAGAAATCATACTCAATCTGGGAAGCAGCCGGAAAACCCACCTCAATCTCCTTGAATCCCAGTTTAACAAGAAGGTTGAACATCTCCACCTTCTCTTCCACGACCATGGGTTCCACCAGGGCCTGGTTGCCGTCCCTAAGGTCAACACTGCACCATACGGGCGCTTTCATGATTTCCTTGCCGGGCCATGTGCGCTCCGGGAAATTTACAACAGGGACCCTCTTATATCTCTTATAATTTAACATGTCTTTTCCTCCAATCCTGTCCATCATTTAAAAGTAATATACCAGTCCTACGGTCCTAATCCCTCAGCCCGTTCCGGGCAGTCGCTCGATGACACCGTAGCGGCGGACGATGAACAGTACTACCCTTACTGATTCAGCCCCATTTCCACATCATTCCTTTACTGTTAAAATCGCTGTGTTTTTGCAACGTTAATTCATTATATCACATTTAGAAATAGCTGACAACATGGATACCGGCCCCGGCTATTCTCAATAGTTATACCTTTTATTCCTGTTTTTTATGAACAATGGGGCGTTTGGAGAAAATCACGTTCCCTGCATGACTGCCTGCTGCTGTCCTTAACTTATGATGCTTAAAAGCTCGTAGGCGCTTGCGGCTGCCTCTATGGCTTCCCGCTTCCTGGCGTCCCCCAGCACATCCACCAGTTCCTCCAGCACCTTGATATGGGCCGTGTTATGGTTGGACAGCAGCATGACGATGAGTTTTACTGGGTCGTTTTCCGCATGGTTGAATTTAACCGGTTTGTCCAGGGTGATGACGCTCATGCAGGGCCCGGGCAGTTCAGGCGCCAGCAGATGGGGAAGGGCAACGCCCCTGTCAATGACCATGTAACCGCCCAGCCTGCGCTTGATGCGTATCATTTCATCTATGTGCTTCTGTGTGATATATCCCTGGTCCTTCAGAAGGTTTCCCGCTATCTGAATGGCATCATAACAGTTTTTAGCATGGACCTTAACCCCAATCAGGGACTCATCCAAAAGATTCCTTAAGGCAGGTTTCCTGCTTTTGTCCAGCCCTTTTACCTCATCCTTGATATCCCTTGCCAGCTCGATTGACAGCTTGATGCGCTCCTCTGGTTTCAGTTCCAGGGAACGGGCCGCGATGTTGATGGTTGCGCTGATATATTTATTCAGGTCCACGTTCTGCATACGCAGCATGAACATTCCCATAAGCTTATTGATATCCTCCAGTTTCAGTAAGGGGTTCACCGTGATGCACGGATAGTGGCTGCTCTCTAAAGGCAGGGTGGAGATAATCAGGTCACAGGGCAGGGGCTCAGGGGAATTGACAAATTCATGGTAAGAAATGGCCTTGACCACGTTAATATTAGAAAATATGGCCCCCAGGCGGTTTTCCAGTATCCGCGACGTAGCAACCGTGCTGTTGCACACAATAATCACGTTTTTCTTTGCGGCATCCTCCAGCGGGTTCTTGAGGATGCAGGCCACGATATACATGGAAATGTAGACAGCCTCCTTACTGCATACCTCCCGGTTTACATGTTCCATGCGCATCCGCAGTATGGACCACAGCTTCTCCCGTACCACCTGGCACACGTCAGGGAAGGTCTCCTCTATCTCTGTCAGCGCCGCGTTATGTTCCGCAGGTATATTGAGGAACAGCCGGTACTGCATGACGCTCAGATGGGTAGCCAGCTCCAGCACCGTGTCATCCCCCTCCTCAAACTCCAGCTCCAGGGAATCCTTTACCTCTGCAATCAGCTCTTTGGCAATGAGGACATTTTCCACATTGATGTCCTGGGACGAGCCGAACTTGCGCAGGGACATCCACTGTGCATGGATAAAGAACATTTCATCCTCATCCATGTCCAGACCGGTCCGGTCCAGTATCAGGTCGTGTATCCTGGTAAAGTCAAAGCCGGACTGCGCCTTGATATGTGTGTAATTCTGTCTTCCCACACTAATCCTGCACCCCCTGTACCTGCGTGAGAACGCTGTGAGCAGATACAGGAACATTGCACAGAACCCGTTATCCGATATGGTCACCTGGGCGCTCTCCTGCAGCTGCCGTATAAGGAACAGGATGTCCTCCCTCCACATGCTGATTGCTTCACAAAGAGCGTCCATCCTGTATTTTCTCAGCACATTTTCCGCCTGGATGAACCTCATGCCGATCAGATCCTGCTGGTGCGTCCCGGTTTCCAGCATTTCACGAAGAAGCATGACACATCCCCGGCGTATATTGCTCTCCGAATCCCGTACAGCAATTCCTGTGTGGGGCCTGGATATCATGTGGATGCAGAACTGGTTCATCCACGTTTTCACCTTCTGCAGGTCATTGGAAACCGTGGCCGCGCTTACCTGAAGCCTGTCCGCAATCCCGGCAATGCTGGTGGATGGTTCCTCTGTCAGCAGCCAGCCGGTAATGGACCTGACCCGTTCCCTGGAGGACATTATATATACGCCTGTGCCCTGCTCCTCCAGTTCCCTTTGGATGCGTCCATCGCTGTCATTTAAAAGTATCCCAAGTCCAGGCACCCTCACCACCGGTTCATGTGAAAATTCAGCCAGCCACCGGTCAATGACGTCCAGGTCACTGCGGATTGTCCGCGTGCTCACGGACAGCCGCCCGGCCAGTTCACTGCTTGTCATGGGCTGCCTGGACCGGATCAATAGTTCAATTATATGTATGCATCGTTCATAAAGCATATGTCCATCCCTCATCCCTGTGCCTGCCGTAACATTGTTCCACCACTTCCTCCCGGTCCGACAGACGCCGGGACGAAGAACATGCCAGGACAAATCCCCGCTGCTGTGACCAGCTTTTTATCACGGTCAAAAGCGCGGTGTCGGCTGACTTGTAACTGATCCAAATGAACCCCTCCGTTTTCAGGCACATCCCAAGACACGCCAGCAGCTCCCCGCTGTCCTCCACATAGGGAAGGACCATGAAAAGGCAGATAACGTCATAACGGCGCCCGGCCAGCAATCCCCCATCCTGGGTAAATGCAATATTCTTCCTGGCAAAATGTCTGCGGGCAAAGGAAATCCGTTCCGCGTCCGGGTCATATCCAGTAACATGCCGGAAGGAATCTGAGAGAATATAGCTCCCCCATCCATATCCGCAGCCATAATCCAGCACACAGTCCTGTACCTGGGCAGCAGCGGCATTATCATAGGATGCCAGCATGGCATGAAGGAATGGATCTTTGCGGATTAAATCCAGATACTGCATTGCCTTTTCCATTGTCCCCCTCACTTCCTTGCATAAGCAGACAAGCCAGCACTCCATCCTGGAAATGGAATGCATGGCCTGTCAGACAGATATTCACTTAATGAAAGATTGACATCACTTTTGCAATCAGGTAACCAATCGTATTGAAATCCATTGCTTCATACGCTCCTCCGGTAGCCATAAGGTGTCCTGTCATGGGGAAGGTGAGCGCAACCGCAAACTGCAGGATGAATCCGGTGACAAGGGCACTGAAGATGCAGTTTTTAAGCCCTCCCCTTGCATTGGCATATACACCTACCAGGGCGCCCTCAAAGAAGTTTATCTGGACCCCGGGCACCACCACGGGTGAGAATCCGGTAAAGGCCATCACCAGTGTGGCCAGGATAGAACCCAGAAGGCTGAATATGAATCCCAGCATGACCGCGGTTCCCGCATACGGAAATACCGTTGGATAGTCAAGCCCAAGCACCGCATTGGGAAGAAGGGATTCCGCCACGCCTGAGAAGGCAGGTATCAGTTCCGCCAGCATCATGCGCACGCCGTAAAGGATAACCGCAATGCCTCCGCCAAAGGTCAGTGACTGGATGATTACATAGAGGATCCATGGCATCCCTGCTGCCAGTTCCCTGACAACCCCAGGACCGGCTATGAATGTAAAAATAAAATTCATCGCCAGCACAGCCATACAGGTGGCGATAATGCTGTCCTTCAGCCAGTTAAGGGAATTGGGGAATTCTATTTCCTCCGTTGATTTCCCGCCCTTCTTAAAGAGCCTTCCCGCCTCCCCCGCTATGACCAGTGCAACGGCACTGGGGACAAAGTTGGCATGCTCCGTGGTTACCGGCTTTAAGTAGTGGGCTGAAATCGTAGTGGCAATCCAGTAGTAAACCCCGGAAATCAGTCCGCCCACAAGAATCAGCGTGACACCGGTAAAACCGAAGCCTGCCATGATGCTTGCCATGAAGCCTGCCCAGAACAGCTGCAGATGGACTGTCATGGCCAGATTCTTCCATGGGGTGAATTTGGCCAACAGGATATTAATGATAAAACCAGTGATGAATATCAGGGCCGCCTCTGTCCCAAACCTGGCCATGGACTCGGAATACACCACCCAGTACAGGGGCAGTACCCCATCGACCCCCAGCCCTCTCTGTACAAGGGTTGTCAGCAGGGTGATAGGCGTCCCGATGATGGTTGTACCGGCGCTCAGGATCAGATACCCCATCATGGTCTTAACCGTTCCCATAACAATGTCACTGACGCTTTTCCTTAAAAATATCAATCCGATACATGCGATGATACCCAGCATGACCGTGGGATTGCCAAGTACATTGGTAATAAAATCAATTGCAAAATCCATAGTATCCCCCTCTCCATCTTCCCCTACAGTTTCCAGGCAGCCGTGGGCGTCTGTGTGGCCCAGATTCCTCCATCCAGTCCTATGGTCTGTCCTGTGATATAACCTGCCTGCCCCGAACAGAAGAAGCTTACCAGATCAAATGCGTCATCCGGCTCCCCAAACCTGCGCAGCGGTATCTGGCAAAGTTTACTCTCTGCACGGTTCTTAATCACGTCCTCCGCCATAGGCGTATTAAGCACGCCAGGCGCATAGCAGTTCACACGGATATGATAAGGCGCCAGCTCTGCGGCCCATACCCTGGTCAATACCATCATTCCGGCCTTGGCAGCTCCATAAGCCCCTGAACCGGTATTGGGGAAGGTTGCCAGTATGGAAGCCACATTGACGATATCCCCCCCGTCCCCCTTCATATAAGGCACACAGGCCCTGGTGCAGTACATGGGCCCCAGCAGGTTCACGCTGACCATGAGCTGGATATGTGCATCCGTGGAATCCTCTATCATGCCTTTGTGAAGCACGCCCGCATTGTTAATCAGGATGTCAATTTTACCAAACCTCGTTCCTATGTCCTCTATGGCCTGGTTCACCTGGGCGCTGTCGCTGACATCCACGGTATATGTCAGGAAACGCCCTTCATCCGGTTTCACCTCATCCGCCACAGCGGCCAGGTTGTCTCCATTCAGATCCAGTAGACATACGCTGGCGCCTTCCCTGTAGAACCGGATAGCCAGCTGTTTGCCGGCTCCCTGTCCTGCTCCTGTGACAATCACTACCTTATTATCAAATTTCCCCATTTCTGAATCCTTTCTTATATAAAAACTCCCCGGCTTCCTGCTGGTCCCTACTTAATCCTGTTTGCTTCGCAGTACTCCCTCAGTTTGTCCTTGATTTCCTGCTTATTCACAAAGCTGGTAAGCTGTATGACAGGTTTGTCAATATCCTGCACCAGATAGGCCAGTTCCTTGCCTATGAGCACCAGGTCCGCGGTGCGGGCCGCGCCCTTCCCCGTCGTGATATCGCTGACCTCCAGTTTTGCCTGTATCCCTAAGTCCTTTAAGGCTTTCTCAGCATTCATTTTCAGAATCACGCTGCTGCCCATTCCACATCCGCATATTGTAACGATATGTAACATTAATCCTCCACCTCCACATTATTGAATATCCCGGCAACCGCTGCCTTACTGCCGCAGGCCGTTATCCTGCCCAGCATGCTGTCATCCTCAAAAATAGTAGCGATTGCCTGTATGATTTTGAGGTGAAGATCGTCATTGCTCCCTGCCAGTCCAATCAGCAGACGCACCGGATCATTGCTCTCATTGCCAAAGGTTACGGGCCGGGATAATGTCATGATACTGATGCCGCTTTTTATGACGCCGTTGGTACTCCTTGCATGGGGCATGGCCAGTCCCGGGGCAACCACGATATAGGGTCCAAGGGTCTTGACGGTCTGTATCATGGCGTCCACATACTCCCTGGTCACATAACCGTTATTTACAAGTATGGTCCCTGATTTTTCCACCGCATCCTGCCAGTCTGCTGCAGACACATTCAATTCTATATCATCCAAACTTACCAGTTTCTGCATTCCCATTCCTCCGCCATCTTACAGGCCGCCAATGATTTCCTCTCCTGCACTGGCGCCTATCCTTGTAGCCCCTGCTTCAATCATGGCCAGGGTATCGGCAGTGGTGCGGATTCCACCGGCCGCCTTCACGCCTGTATCCGGCTTTACGCGGCTGCGTATGAGCCTTACATCCTCCACGGATGTGGAACGGGGCAGCATGGCTGAGAATCCGGTGGATGTCTTCACAATATCCACCCCATGCTTTTCAGCCAGTTCACATGCCTTGACAATCTGCCCCTCTGTCAGCAGCGGGGTTTCAATTATAAGCTTCACGATTGCCCCTTTGCCATGGCTTGCCTTAACCACACCTTCCAATTCCTCATCCACGATATCATATCGTTCAGACTTCAGGGCGGAAACATTCATGACCAGGTCAATCTCCTGCGCCCCCTTATTAAGGGCGTCCTCCGTCTCATGGATTTTCACATCCGGCCAGTCAAATCCCAGCGGGAAACTGATGACGGTGCATACCTTTGTATCGGAGCCCTCCAGGACCTGGGCTGCCGTCTCAATCATATTGGGCAGTATGCAGACACTTGCAAAATGATTCTCCTTAGCCTTTTCGCAGAAGCCGGCAACATACTCATGGGTCATGCCTGGTTTCAATGTGGTCTGGTCAATATAACGTGCCAATTCATTTCTGTTCATTATTCCATCCTCCTTGTGGCTCAATCCAATCAATCCCAAATCAATCATTAAAGCTGTCTACAATTTTAAATGCCGAACTGGTGGCAATCCGCTCCGCTCCCGCCCGGATCATGGCTGCCGCATCTTCCCGGGTCCTCACGCCGCCGGAAGTCATTACCTTGATTGCGTCATGATAATGGTCCTTAATAAGCTTTACCTGGTCCGTGGTGGTGACGAAACCGAATCCGGTATTGGTCTTCAGATAAGGAATCCCCAGTTCAATGGCCATCTCAGCCGCCCTTAGCTGTTCATCCACGGTCAGAAGGCTGGCAAAATATATCATTTTCATGATCTTGCCTTCCATCATGTCCACAAATGGTTTCAGTTCCTCCTTCACGTATTCGTAGCGGCCTGATTTAAATGCGCTGACATCCATGGAGATATCCAGTTCGTCCGCCCCGTCCTTAAGTGCCTTCCTGGCCTGATAAAGCTTTGCTTCATGGGTCATCCCTCCCAGCGGATAGGAAATGACGCTGACCAGCTGCTTGCCTGCCTGGTGAAGGATTTCTGCGTTTCCCCTGATAAAAAACGGCTCTGTCAGCGTGGTGGCAAAGTCATAATCCAGGGTCTTCCTTACGAACTCCTCCACCTGCCCCAGGGTAGGCGCCGGCGTAGCCCCCAGAGAAGCATCAATCATCCGTTCCACATCGTTTCTTGTTACATCCATGCCCTTATTCCTCCTTTAAAATAGTGTTTCTTTCCGCCTTCATTCTAAGGTCATGGACAGTGGAAGTCAATTTGAAATACCCCCTCCTAGTTGTGGAACTTTTATAATTATTTAGCAAAATTCAGTGATTATTTTGTTAGATTTTATCACTATTTTTACCAATAATCTACATTTATTTGGTTGAAACCGTAAAATGGATTGCACGCAAAAAGGCTGCCGTATCCTGACGATCACAGCAGCCTTCCATCCTTCAACTTTTAATTTGCATTTTTCAATCCTGTCCACAGGTCATGTCAGGAAGGTTCCTTCCATCCCTTATACGCAGTGTCCCTGCTTCTTCATCACATCAATCACCTGGTCCACGAACCGGCCGCAGGTATCCAGGTCCGGCGCTTCCACCATGACGCGCACCACGGGCTCGGTGCCGGACTGGCGCAGGAGGATGCGTCCATCAGTCCCCAGGCTTTCAGCCACTTTTGCCACCTCTGCCTGGACCGCCTCATCGTCCTGGGCCTGCTTTTTATCCTTGACCCGCACGTTCTTAAGTACCTGAGGATAGATATCAACCTCTGATGCCAGCTTCTCCAGGGTCTGCTTTTTCTCCAGCACCACTTCCATCACCTTTAAGGAGGTAAGGATACCGTCCCCTGTGGTTGCGTGCTTGCTGAAGATGATATGGCCCGACTGTTCGCCGCCCAGGCAGTTGCCGGTAGCAGCCATGTTCTCATACACGTACTTGTCGCCCACAGCCGTCTTTTCATAGGCAATGCCTTCTCTTTCAAATGCTTTGTAAAGCCCGAAATTGGACATGATGGTGGTGACCACGGTGTTGTTGAACAGGGTTCCCTGCTCCTTCATGTATTTGCCGCAGATGTACATGATGACATCGCCATCCACTACATTGCCCTTCCCGTCCACGGCAATGCAGCGGTCCGCATCGCCGTCATAGGCAAAGCCCAGGTCGCATCCCTGCTCCACCACGAAGTTCTGCAGATACCTGATATGGGTGGAACCGCAGTCCGTATTGATGTTCAGGCCGTTGGGGTCGTTGTTCATCACATGGGTCTCCGCGCCCAGGGCATCAAACACATTCTTGGCAATGGCGGACGCGCTGCCGTTGGCACAGTCCAGGGCCACCTTCATGTTCTTAAAGGAACGGGTTGCAATGGAAATCAGATAACCGATGTAGCGGTTGCGCCCGGCCGCAAAGTCCACGGTGCGGCCTATGTTCTCTTTTCTTGCCAGGGGGATTTCGCCGATTTCCCCATCCAGGTATTTTTCAATCTCCAGGATAACGGATTCTTCCAGCTTCTCGCCTCTTTCATTGATTACCTTGATACCGTTGTCATAGAATGGATTATGGCTTGCGGATATCATGATCCCGCAGTTAAACCCTTCCGTGCGTACCACATAGGATACGCTGGGGGTGGTGGTCACATGGAGCAGGTACACATCGGCGCCGGAAGCAGTAAGGCCTGCAACCAGGGAATACTCGAACATGTAGCTGCTGCGCCTGGTATCCTTCCCAATCACCACACGGCACCTCTCGTCCGGCGCCTTCTGCCCATAGTACCATCCAAGGAAACGCCCCACTTTATAGGCGTGTTCCACAGTCAGATCCACATTGGCCTCTCCGCGGAAACCATCCGTACCAAAATATTTACCCATTGTCTCTTAATTCCTCCCTGTCTCTAATTACGCTGCAGAAGCTGTCACATCATACCATTTTCTTTGAGGACCTTCAGATACCGGCCCAGGGCGTCCTGCCATGCAGGCATCCTGTCAAACCCGTTCGCAGTCAGTTTATCCTTGCTCATCCTGCTGTTCAGCGGACGTTTTGCCTTTGCCGGGAAACAGGATGAGTCCACCGGCGTTACCTTTACCTCATCCATGCCTGCCTGGCGGAAAATCTCACATGCAAATTCATACCAGCTGCACAGGCCTTCATTGGTTGCATGATAACGGCCGTATTTATCCGTCTGGATCATATCAACCAGCAGGCGGGCCAGGTCATAGGTGTAGGTGGGGGAACCAATCTGGTCGTCAACAACGCTTACCGCCCCCTTTTCTTTTCCAAGGCGCAGCATGGTCTTTATGAAGTTCCCGCCGTTCACGCCAAATACCCAGGCAATCCTGACTATGAAGTATTTGCTTACATTCTGCTCCACGCTGATTTCACCCTCATACTTGGTCAGGCCGTAAACGTTGAGGGGTTCCCTGTGGTCGTCCGGTTCCCAGGGACGTCCGCCGCCGCCATTGAACACATAATCCGTGCTGATGTACATCATCTTGATGTCCAGCGCCTTACATACCTTGGCGATATTGCGTGTCCCTTCCGCATTGACCTTACGGCACAGCTCCAGGTTATCTTCAGCAGCATCTACTGCAGTATATGCTGCGCAGTGGATAACTGCGTCAGGTTTTGCACCGGTAATTACACGTTCGCAGGCTTCCTTGTCAGTGATATCCATCTCTTCCACGTCCACGCCAAATCCTTCTATGCCGCGGCCGGCAAGTTCATTCATCACATCATGGCCCAGCTGGCCTTTAACACCTGTTACAAGAACCTTCATAATTACATTCCCTCCATTCTTAATAATGGCCGGCAGGGAACGTAAGCGCCCCTGTTAATCCATCCGGGCATCCTCGTCCTCTGTCAGCCATCTCTGTAAATTTACTGGTTACAGGCGGTTTCCATACATTTTATCGAAATAACTGCTGTACTCGCCGCTCAGGATATTCTTCCACCATTCCTGGTTATCCAGATACCACTGAATGGTCTGCTGGATTCCTGAATCGAAATTATAGTTTGGCTTCCAGCCCAGCTCTGTCTCTATCTTAGTCGGGTCAATGGCATAACGCATATCGTGGCCCGGACGGTCTGTCACAAATTTTATCAGGCTCTCCGGCTTGTCAAGGGCCCTTAAGATGGTCCTGACCACTTCCAGGTTGGTGCGCTCATTATGCCCGCCAATATTGTATACTTCCCCTTCACGTCCCTTGTGGATCACAAGGTCGATGGCCTCGCAGTGGTCCGCCACATGGAGCCAGTCACGCACGTTCTCCCCGGTGCCGTATACGGGCAGTTCCTCGTCTGCCAGGGCGCGGCTGATGATTAGCGGGATCAGCTTTTCCGGAAAATGATAAGGACCATAGTTATTGGAGCAGCGTGAAACAGTTACCGGCAGTCCGTAGGTCCTGTAATAGGAGAGCACGAACAGGTCGGCGCTGGCTTTGGAGGAAGAATACGGGCTTGATGTGTGAAGGGGCGTTTCCTCGGTAAAGAACAGGTCCGGCCTGTCCAGAGGAAGGTCTCCGTACACCTCATCCGTGGACACCTGATGGTAACGCTTAATGCCGTATGTGCGGCATGCGTCCAACAGGGTGGTGGTTCCCATCACATTGGTCCTGACAAAGCTTTCCGGGTCAGTGATGGAACGGTCCACATGGCTTTCTGCTGCAAAGTTAACAATCACATCCGGCTTTTCTGTCTCAAACAGGTCAAAAATAAACTTCCTGTCCGCGATATCGCCTTTGACAAACTTATAATTCGGCTTGTCCTCCACCGGCTTTAAGTTCTCCAGGTTGCCTGCGTAGGTCAGCAGGTCAAGGTTGATGATCTGGTAATCCGGGTATTTGTTCACCATATGGTGTACAAAGTTGCTTCCAATAAAACCGGCGCCGCCGGTAACAATGATTTTCATCTGATATTTCCTCCTCACTTGCTATGGCACTTACATCCATGGACCGGATGGAACCACCATCTGCCCATTCAAATATCCTGCGGATGGATCTTATCCACATATTTTCCATCCAGGACATCCTTTAAATATTTGCCATACTGGTTCTTTTTAAGCACCTCGTAGGTTTCCATTACCTGTTCCCTGGTAATCCAGCCCCTGAGATACCCGATTTCCTCCAGGCAGGCAATCTTGCGGTGCTGGTGGGTCTCCACGGTCTTGACAAAGTTGGTGGCCTCCACCAGGGATTCATGGGTTCCCGTATCCAGCCATGTAAAGCCCTGGCCCAGAAGGATCACATCCAGTTCCCCATTCTCCAGGTAAATACGGTTCAGGTCCGTTATCTCCAGCTCACCTCTTGCTGAAGGCTTCAGGTTCCTGGCATACTCCACCACCCGGTTGTCATAGAAATAAAGTCCGGTCACACAGTAATTGGACTTTGGCTTCTCCGGCTTTTCCTCAATTGAAACAGCCTTTCCATCCTGGTCAAACTCCACAATGCCAAACCGCTCCGGATCGTCCACATAGTAGCCAAACACAGTGGCGCCCGTCTCTTTGGAGGCCGCTGCCCTCAGGCGCTTGGCCAGCCCCTGTCCATGGAAAATGTTGTCGCCCAGCACCATGGCCACTGAATCCGTTCCAATAAACTCCTCACCAATGATGAATGCCTGGGCCAGGCCGTCCGGGCTTGGCTGTACGGCATAACCCAGATTAATCCCAAACTGGTGCCCGTCTCCCAAAAGCGCCTCAAACCTGGGCGTATCGTCCGGTGTTGATATGATCAGTATATCCCTGATACCTGCATTCATCAGCACGGACAGCGGGTAATATATCATCGGCTTATCATAAATTGGAAGCAGCTGCTTTGATGTCACCTTCGTCAACGGATACAGGCGTGTCCCGCTTCCTCCGGCAAGTATGATTCCTTTCATTCTTCCTCCTTCGCTATGGACACTTAGGGACCCTAGGGTGTGTCATACCAGGTCCCATACGTTCGGTGCATTTCATCCCTGTGCCCATACCTTGTACGCTCTCATTTTTCTTTGTCCAATATACCATACTATCTCCATTTTTTCAAATAAACTGACAAATATTTCGTTATTATTCAGGAAGACTTAATATAATGCCCTCCTCACCATTCCAGGCAGAAGGGCATTTGGAAGGTATGGCAACTCATTTCCAATGGATTATACACCAGTTTGCCCGGCTCTGCAATTTTATTTGCAGGCGCACGGAATTAAAACGGGCAGGCGGCAGGACGGCCAGGAATAAACGGAAGGCCGTCATGCCCAATAAGAGCACGCCGGCCTTCCCGCTTATCTGTCTCCCAATCCATCATGCATCCCGATTATCTATGGCCCTCATGAACCGCTGCGCGATTTCCAAGGGCCTGGTAATTGCCCCGCCCACGATTACGGCCCAGACCCCCATGTCCAGCATATACACCGCCTCTTCAGGCGTATGCACCCGGCCCTCTCCAATGACAGGTATGGGAAGGTCCCCTGCCAGCCGTCCTGCCAGTTCAAAATCAGGCCCGTCCAGCTTAGGTGTATAATCCGTGTAGCCGCTCATGGTGGTGCTTACCAGGTCAACGCCGTTTTTCCAGGCATCCATTCCCTCTTCATAATTGGATATGTCGGCCATCAGGATCTGGTCCGGGTACTTTTCCCTGACCTGGCGGATATATTCCGCGGCCGTAAGGCCGTCCCCCCGCTTCCTGTCCGTGCAGTCCATTGCAATGATATCCGCTCCTGCTTCCACAAGGGCGTCCACCTCCTTCATGGTTGGGGTGATGTATCCCTCATAACCTTCATACACCTGCTTTATGAGTCCGATGACCGGAAGTCCTGTCTCCTTCTTGATTCCCGTCACATCCCTGACCGAGTTGGCCCGTATCATGGGACTTCCCGACTGTCCGGCGGCCCTGGCCATGTAAGGCATCAGGGAGCGCTCCGGGTCATAGAGGGGTTCTCCGGGCAATGCCTGGCAGGAAATGATAAGCTTTCCTTTTATCCGGTCAAATAATCCTGTCTTGTCCATTTTCGTCCTTTCCTTTCAGGCAGCAGGAGTCCTTCTGCTCCCAGGCCACCTTGACTACGCATTTTCTGATTGCCTGCGGCCGTGCCTTTAAACCTCCCGGCGCATGGGCCTCGCACGGCATGCAGATGATGAAACGGCCCGGTCCCATGGTGCAGGAGGCGTCCGCTTTGGCCCGCACTGCCTGGAAATCCGGACTGTACTCCCCTGCAGGCGTCACCTGGTCCAGTGCCGTCCCTATGACCTCGCACCCATCCAGGTCTATCTGGATATCCATGTAAGCCCGGTGTATCTCGTAACTGTCTTCTGTAAGCTCATGGGTCACTGCGTCCATTATCTGCAGATATACCCTATCCCCGTCTATTTCTGTTTTTCCCGTGGGAAGGGTATTCAGGTCCGTATCCATGAGAAAACGGATGGCTGTGTCCAGATTCGGGCAGATTCCCCTGTATCTTCCTATATTTTCCAGCAAATCATATATCATGTCAGCAGTACTTCTCCTTTGCCGCTTCTATCATGGCTGCCGCCTCCCCTGCAATGGCCCTGTCCCTGTCATCCAGGTCCGTCAGCGGTTTCCTTACGCCGCCGATGTCGATTCCCCTGCTGATGCGCAGTACTTCTTTTATCATGCCGTACATGTTTCCCCTGCCGGAACAAAGCTTATATATGATTTCATTTACATCATACTGGATTGCCTTTGCTTCCTTGTACCTACCCTCCATGGCCAGTGTGTAAATCCGTCCCGCCAGCTCCGGCATGGCCCCGTAGGTGCCGCCGATGCCGGCGTCCGCTCCCATGGCCAGGCCCGACACCAGCTGCTCATCCGGACCGTTAAATACAATGAAGTCATCCCGGGTCCCCATGGCCTCTGCCTTAAACATCTGGATGTCCTGGACCGGCATGGAGGAATTCTTGACCCCGGCCACCTGCGGGTTTAAAAGCATGGTCTTAAGCAGGCTCATGGTCAGGGCCGTGCCTGCCAGCTGAGGGATGTTATAGATGATGAAATCCGTATCCGGCGCAGCGGCTGATATGTCATTCCAGTATCCTGCCACTGAGTACTCTGGCAATTTGAAGTAAATGGGCGGTATGGCCGCAATGGCGTCTACTCCCAGCTTGGCTGCATGGGCCGCCAGTTCCTGGCTGTCCTTTGTATTATTGCAGGCCACATGGGCAATCACGGTCAGACGGCCGGCCCCTTCTTCCATCACCGCCTCCAGGGTCTTTTTCCTGTCCTCCACGGACTGGTAGATGCACTCCCCCGAGGAACCGCCCACATACACGCCCTTTACGCCCTGCTCCACAAAATACCGGGTCAGCCGTCTTGCCGCGTCCCTGCTGACCGCCCCATCCCCATCGTAACACGCGTAAAATGCCGGGATGACCCCTCTGTATTTATCAAGCTTCATCTTTGTTACCTCCCTGTGTTCCCATGATTTCAGATAATTTCACCTTTCTGTCCTCAAACCGCGACCTGGTGCAGGCATCGGCGGTGGCAATGGCATTCCTGGCAGCTTCCCCGGTCAGCAGGGGCTTAAACTCTTCATCCGGCTGCGCCCCATGCATGATCCCGTTGAAGTACTGCATTTCATCATACATGATGCTGTGCAGCCACATGGGAGGCTTTTTCCCCGGTTTTCCGTACATGATGGCCCCATCCATTTCCGTCCCATGGTAAATCCTGGTGCGGTCATCGTCCTCCTCCCGGGTCTTGTGTATAAGGAAATGCTCCTCTTTGTCACCCTTTTTCAGCGTCCCGCCGCAGTTGAACATATCCAGGCGGATGGCGCCCTCTGTTCCCTGTATCAGCACATAGTGCTCGGGCCAGTGGAAAGCAGAGCCATACTCCAGGATGGCATACCGGTTGTCCGGGTATTCCATGGTAATGAACAGCATGTCATCCTCGTCCCCGAACTTTTCCCCCTGGTGGGCCACGTTACCCCCTGCCATGGTCACTGACTGGGGACAGCCTCCCATCAGGAACTGGATGCAGTCCAGTTCATGGATATGATGGTACAGATGGCCGCCTGACTTGGAGCGGATTTTCTTCCAGCTTACCGAGGGCTGGATATCCTCCCATCCATTTCTGGCGGAATGGCAGTACAGCACCCTGCCGATCACGCCGTCGTTAATCATCTTCTTTGCCGTGCGCACGCCGTGGAAAAAGTTCATTACATGGCCTGCCATAAAGGTAACATGGTGATTGACACATGCCTCCACCATTTCCACGCAGTCCTTAAAGGAAAGGGCAATGGGTTTTTCACAGAACACATGGACCCCATGCTCCGCTGCCTTGATGACCGGTTCCTTGTGAAGGTAATTGGGCGAGGCCACAATCACCGCATCCACATCCTCCCGGCTGTATAATGCGTCCAGATCCGTCTCCACCTCACAGCCCAGTTCCTCCGCCACACTCCCGGCATTTTCCGGGTCATATACAGCCACCACCCTGGCGCCTTCCTGTTCCTTCATGATGCGGGCCAGCTCCGCCCCGAAATATCCTGTTCCAACCACTGCATATCCAATTGTTTTCATGAATGTTCTCCTTTATTGTTCAATGATTTCACTCAGTCTTACTTTCCTGTCCTCATTCAGGGACAAGGTACAGGCGTCCGCGGTTGCAATGGAATTCCTGGCCGCCTCACCGGTGAGAAGGGGAAGGAACTCCTCTGTCACCTTGGCGCCGTGAAGCACTGCATTAAGGAACTCCATCTCCTCATCCATGATTCCCTGAAGCCACAGGAAGGGCTTTCTTCCCGGACGTCCGAACTGATTGCCGTTATCCGCCTGGGTCTCCCTGTATATCCTGGTCCTGTCCTCATCCTCTTCCTTTGTCCGGTGCACCAGGAAATGCTCCTCCCTGTCCCCGGCCTTAAGGGTCATGCCGCAGCTGCACATATCTATTTTAATGGCGCCCTTGGTTCCCTGGACCAGCAGGTAGTGTTCCTGCCACCGGAACGCGGAGCCATACTCCAAGAGCGCGTACCTGTTCCCCGGATACTCCATGGTGATGAACAGCATATCATCCTCATCCCCATAGGCGTCCCCCCTGTGGGCCGCATTGCCCCCAGCCATGGTCACGGTGTCCGGGCAGCCGCCCATAAGGAACTGCACACAGTCCAGTTCGTGGATGTGGTGGTACAGGTGCCCGCCTGATTTGGAGCGGGTCTTTTTCCAGGTCTCGGATGCCCCTGTGCCCTCCCAGGCATTGCGCGCCCCATGGCAGTACAGGATATCCCCGATTGCGCCCTGCCCAATCAGTTCTTTTGCCCTGCGCACTCCCCTGAAAAAGTTCATCACATGCCCTGCCATGAAAATCACATGGTTATCCTGGCAGGCCCTGACCATTTCCCTGCAGTCGCCGTAAGAAAGCGCAATGGGCTTTTCACAGAACACGTTCAGGCCATGTGCGGCAGCCGCAAGCACCGGTTCCTTATGGAGGTAATTAGGGGTTGCCACAATCACGGCCTGGATATCCTTCCTGGACACCAGGGCCTTTAGGCTCCCCTCTGCGTCACAGCCCAATTCCGCAGCCACCGCGGCCCCGTTTTCAGGGTCATGGACCGCCCGGATGACAGCCCCCGGCTTTGTATTCATGATGCGCGCCAGCTCCGCCCCGAAATAACCTGAGCCAACCACACCGTATCCAATCATTTCCATATATCCACCTCTTTCCTAGTTTAACAGATCCGGCCGCCCATCATGATTTAACCGCGCCGTCGGACATCCCGCCTGCAATCTTATTCTGTATCAGGCAGAAGAAAATAACGGACGGAAGCACCACCAGGGCCGATGCGGCCATCATATCGCCCCAGTCCAGGATCTCGGCGCCGTCTAAGGAGCGCAGGGCCACGGCCACGGTCATCTTGCTGGTATTGTTCATCAATATCAATGCGTACAGGAACTCATTCCATGTGTTGATAAAGGTATAAATGGCAGTTGCCACCACCCCGGGCGCCACCAGGGGAAGCACCACCTGGATAAAGGTCTGCATCTTGTTGGCTCCGTCAATCCTGGCAGCCTCCTCAATCTCCACCGGCACGGTCCTGAAAAACCCGGTGAGAAGCCACACAGCGTAAGGCACGGAGAATGACAGATATACGATGATCAGGCCAATCCTGGTATTAATCAGGCCCAGCTTTCCCATGACCACGGAATAGGGAATGGCCAGCAGGATGGGAGGGAAAATATAGGTGGTCACCAGCACCTTGGACATGGCGGAGCCAAGTTTCTTAAAGAACCGGACAATGCCGTACGCTGCCAGGGACGCCACGGTAATGGCAATCAGGGTGGTCACCAGGGAGATGATGACACTGTTCTTTATATTGACAAAGAATTTCAGGTCATTGATTACATGGGTATAGTAGTCAAGGGTCCATGTCCTTGGCCAGAAGGCCGTCGGACTGCCCGTCAGCTCCCCCTTGCCCTTTACGGACGAAATCAAGATCCACACCAGCGGGAAAATGGACACAAAGGTAAGAAGGATCAGATATATATGGCTGATAACAGAACCTGTCTTGATTTTTTTCATTTGCTGTCCTCCCTTTCCCACTTATTAATTACCGCAAAATAAATGCCGCATATGACCATCAGGAATATGAATAACAGGACCGTTACCGCTGAGGAACGCCCAATCAGCTTGGTGCTCCAGCCCATGTTGTAGGCGTACAGGGGAATGGTCTGGGTGGTTCCCGCCGGCCCGCCTCCTGTAATCAGGTAAATCAGGTCAAAGTTATTGAATATCCACACGGTCCTTAAGACCACCAGCAGTCCCACCACCATCTTGATATGGGGCACGGTCACATAGTAAAATGACTGCCACGGCCTTGCGCCGTCTATCTGCGCCGCCTCATACTGGTCCTTTGGCACTGTCTCCAGCGCCGAGAGGACATTTACCATGATCATGGGCGCGCCGAACCATATGTTAATCATCACCAGGGTGATGAAGGCCATGGTGCCGCTGGTAAGGAACTGGGGCGCCGTCTCACAGATGCCCAGCTTTATCAGCACATTGGGCAGGAACCCATATACCCCGTTGAGGATCCATTTCCATGAAAATGCAATGACAATGGAGGGAAAGGCCCAGGGAATGATTAACAGCGTCTTATAAACGCCTTTGCAGACCTTGATCCGCTTTAATGCCAGGGCCGCTGTAAATCCCACCGCAATCTGTCCGATGAGGGACAGCACCGTCCATTTCAGGGAGTTAAAGAACGCAATCCAGAACCCGGTATCCTTAAGCACCTCCGCGTAATTCTTAAAGCCTATGAATTTAAACACGGGCTTAATCAGGTTTTTATTTGTAAAGCTGTACACAATGCTGGAACAGATGGGATATATGAACAATGCAATAACTATGATGATTGCGGGAAGCACGAACATCCACCTTGTATAATTTTTCTTCCCCAAGTTTTCCTCCTCCTTTTCAATGTAAAGCCCTTCCGGGACAGCTGCTTACTCAGCTGTTTCAAATAATGCATTCAGTTTGTCTTGCGCCGCCTTGGCAGCCGTCCGCACATCCGTGCCATTGGTAATGATATCCTGGAACATTTCCTCAATCACATGGTTATTCTGCATGATTCCCGCCTGTACGTTGGGTCCGTGCTCATATCCGAACGCGGTCCCGATGTCGGCAGCCGCTGTCAGCACTTCTTCTGCGTGGGCAAACTGTTTGATGGTCTCATCATCCTTATAGGCATCCGTATCCGCAATCCCCTTGATGGCAGGAAGCATCCCCACCGGTGTTGCGTGAAGGAATTCCACATAGGTATCCTCTTCGTACAGTGTCTTCATGAACGCCTTGCATATCTCAGGATGTTTGGACGCCTTCCATACCACCATCGGGGTATTGGTGGTCATGATACCCTCTGTCCCATCATCTGCATGAATCTTGGGAACCGGATAGCAGTCCACGTACTGGAGCAGGTCCGGTGAATTGGCTGCAACGCCTGAAATCTGGAACCCTGAGTTAAAGTCAAAAGCTGTTTTGCCCTGGTAGTAAAGGGTGGCCTGGTCCAGCACGTCAAAGTTAATGGAATCCTTTGGCGAGCAGTCATTGTACACCTTGACCCAGTAGTTGATGCCGTCAATGGCAAGGTCGCTGGTCAGGTCAGCCTTCAGGTCATCGGTCAGCAGGCTGCCGCCGCCGCTCCTCACATAGAAGTCCAGGAAAAATGTTGCCTGGAAATCATTGGTCCCGCAGGGGAAGGACAGACCGTACACCCCGTCCTTGGTAAGGGTCTTGGCGGCCTCATAAAGCTCATCCCAGGTCTCAGGCACCTCAAGGCCGTTCTGTTCCAGAAGGTCCTTCCTGATCCACATTACATGGGCATGTCTGTAAAGGGGGACGGAATAATTATTGCCGTCCATGGTGCCCTCTGCAATGGCTGTCTCCGCAAACTTATCCCTGCCGATATCATCAATCAGGTCATTGATTGGGGCCAGGGCGTCCACGTTGATCATCTCAGCCACCTGGGCCGGCAGGGCCGTGCTCATGTCCGGTACATTTCCCGATGCAAGGCCCGTGGTCCATTTTGTATAAAAGTCATTCCAGGAAAATGTCTCAATGTTGATCTTCACATCCGGATTCTCGGCCATGAACTTGTCGGCCGCCTTCTGGATGGTCTCCAGGCGCGGGCCCTGTGTAAACGAATGCCAGAAGGTAATCTCCCCGGAAAGTTCCCCGTCAGCCACCGTATCCTGTGCAGACGCCTGTCCCGCCGCTTCCTTTCCCGTGGTCTCCTTGGAACCAGGAGCCTCTGTCCCGGAACCCCCGCATCCGGCCAATGCCGCCGCTGACAGCGCTGCTGCAAGAATAAGGCTTACGTAACGTTTTTTCATATCTCTTCTCCTTTTTTTGTATTCGTCAACTTGCTGTTTCTAATGGTATTATATTCATTTTATTTATGCATTTCAACATGCTAGGCAACTTATCATAGCACAAAACGACTATATCTTTATTTTTTTGTCTTGTTTTGGATTCGGATAGGGAATGGCAGATGACAATAAAATAAAGGCCCTGGCTTTGTACGTCAGGACCTCGGTCATATCGTATACAGTTCATTCATTCCTGGGACATTTTCCTGTACTGATTAGGCGTCATCCCAAATGCCTGCCGGAACACCCGGGTAAAGTGATTGGCGTCCTCAAATCCCACGTCGTGGGCAATGCAGTTCACCGGGTCGTTGGAGACAAGGAGAAGCCGGGCCGCCGTTGTCAGACGGACCTGGCGGATGAATTCAGTAACGGTTTTCCCGGTGGCTTCCTTGAACAGGCGGCGGAACGTGGTCTGGGCCACTTCAGCCATGCCGCTGAGTTTGGCGGAGGTGTATTCCTCCGTGGGATTCAGCATGATATAATCAATCACGGTCTGGATTCTTGGGTCGGTCTGGATTGTGGACTTTTTCACACGCTTGCGGATCTGCTCCAGATTATATTCCAGGCCGTTGATTTCCGCCTTCACATCATCCGGCTCGTCCGAATTAAGGATGTCGATGAGACTTGCAATCAGGCTGTCCAGGGCGCCGCGCACATGGAATACCTTGGACTTCTTATCCGTGCGCACCCATTTAAAGATACCGCTGAAATATTGTCCGATTTCCTCCCCCACATCCATTACCAGGGGGAAATTATAGTATTCCCTGAGGAAGTTGGCCCCCTCATAAAATACGGAGGTGGTAAAGCGGATGCTGTAAAAGGAAAACGTATCCTCCAGGGCCCGGCAGGAAAGCCGGCATCCCTCGGGTATGTAAGAAACCTGGCCCTTTTTCACGATTACGCTCTCATCATCCACCATAAACTCGGCGCTGCCGTCAATTACATAGCGCAGCATGTTATAGGGTATGGCACTTTCCGGATAAATCCAGGTCCTTCCAAAGGAATATTTGTCAATGTAAAGAAAGTTAAAACGGATTGTATTCATAAATGATGACAGAGACTGCATACCCTTCCCCCTCTCCAATCAATGGTCCCAAGTCCTTTTCCCCAGCCGGTGCCTTCCTAAAATGATTTTAACACAAAGGAGCATGGATGAACATCCTGACTCAGGGGAAATATCCAAAAAAAGGACACAGCAGCTGTTTTCCCTGCTGTGTCCTCTCCTGGCCGGATAACACCTAGTACTCCATCCGGCCAGTAACTACAGTGACCGGATGGATCCTTAGGCTTTTAATTCCAGGAAAACCCGGACCAGTCATAACTTTCCATTGCCGGACAGACCGTACAGTTCAGATCTTTGTTATAGGCAATATTGGAAACCATATAGAACAGGTTAATCCTGGGTACATCCTCCGCCTCAATCTTCAGCGCCTCGGTAATCAGTTCCAGGCGCTTTGCACCGTCATCCGTGTTGGCCTGTTCCTCCACTATCCTGTCGTACTCAGGATTGGAATAAAAGGTCATGTTGGAATCCGGGATATTGTCCGTTGACAGGGTTCCCAGAAGGAAGGTGGAATCCAGGGTCATGCTTACATTGCCCACGGTGTAGCATCCCAGCTTGCCTGCCTTGATATCGGACAGCAGGGCCGCGCGCTCCATGACCTGTATCTCAGCGTCCACGCCGATTTCCTTCCACTGGCTCTGCACAATGCTTGCAATCTTCTTGGTGTAATCTTCCCTTACATAGATGGTGGTCTTAAATCCGTCCGGATATCCGGCCTCTGCCAAAAGCGCCCTGGCGCCTTCCACGTCATACTTGGGCGTGTCAATGGCGTCCGCTCCCGGATTGGGGGCTGTCTGGTCTGTGAGGATGATTTCCGCGGGCATCCCGGCCCCGTCCATTGCACCGGCTATGATATCGTCGCGTTTCACAGCCATTGCCAGGGCTTTCCTTACCTTCACATCGTCAAACGGTTCCACGTTCACATTAAACGCAAGGTTCCAGATGGCTGTCCCATTGGTCTCCTGGTAGCCCAGCTTGTCATTGGATTGCACCGCCATCACATCCAGGCCGCCGATGTTGTAAACCAGGTCCACGTCACCGCTCTCCAGGGCAACCATGGCAGTGGTGGCTTCCTTCAGGACACGCAGCTCAATGTGCTTGATGGCCGGCGCGCCCCTGTAGTAATCCTCGTTGGATTCAAGAATGATCTTGCTGCCCTTCTGCCACTCCACCAGCTTATACGGGCCGGTCCCGCATGGCTTTGCCGCATAGTTCTCATCCCCCACGGATTCCACGTACGCCTTGGATACAATGGCGCTGTTGGTCTGGGTCAGGTACTGGAGGGCTGCCAGCTCCTTATACTTAAGGTTTACCTTTACCGTGCTCCCGTCCACTGCTTCGGCACTGTCCATGAAGGATGTGTATAGCTCGGACTGCGGCTTGTCAATGGCCCGGTTCAGGGAAAATGCCACGTCCTCTGCCGTCAGGCCGGACCCGTCCTGGAACTTCACGCCCTCCTGCAGATGGAAGGTAATGGACATACCGTCATCCGACACTTCCCAGGTCTCGGCCAGCCCGGGCACCACATTGCCATCCGGATCCCTGCGCACCAGCGGGTCATGCAGGTTTAAGATGATCATGCCGCCAATGGAATCAGCTGCCAGCTGGGGGTCCAGGGTTGTGGGTTCATTGGTCAGGGCAATGGTCAGGGAATCCTTTGCTTCACCTGCGCCGCCTCCCTGCGCGCTCCCGGAAGCCGCAGGCGCATCCCCTGACTTCTGTCCGCCGCCGCAGCCGGTAAGGGCCAGGGCCAGCACTGCCGCTGCAACCAAACAGTTCAACATTCTCTTTTTCATAGCTTCTCCTCCTTATTGTATCATATAAGATTACAGGCAGCATAATGGCCTGGGCTTACCTCCCTGAGCGGTATCTGACCGCCCCGGCACGCGTCCGCCGCATGGGGGCACCTGGCCGCGAAGCGGCACCCCGGCTCCGGGTCAATGGGACTTGTCACTTCTCCCCGTATCACTGCTTTCTTCTTTCCCCTGAGGGAAATGTCCGGAACCTGGATGGCGTCTAAAAGCGCCTTTGTGTACGGGTGTAGCGGATTATCAAACAGCTCCTTGGAACCGCACCGCTCCACACACTGTCCCAGGTACATGACAGCTATCTCATCGGATATGTGGCGCACCACGGACAGGTCATGGGTGATGAACATGTAGGTCAGCCCCATATCATCCTGAAGGTCCATGAGCAGGTTCAGTATCTGCGCCTGGATGGACACGTCCAGGGCGGATACCGGCTCATCGCAGACAATGAATTTGGGATTCACGGAAAGGGCCCTGGCAACGCCGATCCTCTGGCGCCTTCCGCCGTCCAGTTCATGGGGATACGCATTCTCCAGACGGGCCGCCAGCCCCACGGTCTCCATCAGTTCCTTGACCCGTTCCTTTAGCTGGTTCCTGTTCTTCATGACCTTGTTGACCACCAGGGGCTCCGCAATCAGCTCGCTTACGGTCATGCGCGGATTCAGGCTGGAGTACGGGTCCTGGAAAATGATCTGCATTTCCCTGCGCAGCTGCCTGAGCTGATGTGGATTGTATGTAAGAATGTCCTTGCCGTTATATAGGATTTTCCCTTCCGTGGCAGGCGTCAGCCTGAGGATGGTCCTGCCCAGCGTGGATTTGCCGCACCCGGATTCCCCTACCACTCCCAGGGTCTTCCTTGGCTGGATGGTCAGGTTCACATCATCTACCGCATGGAGCAGGCCGGAACCCGTGTCAAAATACTTTTTCAGATGGACGGTTTCTATCAGCGGCAATTCCTGATTCATCTGGTTCATACGCGTCCGACCTCCTCTCCTGCAGATTCCGCAATACCCGCGCCTTCTGCTTTGCTGCCCGGTTCCCCGTCTCCCACATACAGATGGCAGGCGATCTCATGGGTGCCGTGCCTGTAAACCTGCGGCAGGCTCTGCCTGCATACTTCCATGCAGTGGGGGCACCTGGTATGGAACTTACATCCCCTGGGCAGGTTGGTGGGGTCCGGCATCAGGCCCGCAATCGGGTTCAGACGTTTGGCGTCCCCGGTCGTGCTGGGTATGGAACCGAACAGTCCCTGGGTGTACGGATGATGTTCCTTGCCGGTAAATATATCTTCTATGGAGCCGTGCTCCACAATCTCCCCTGCGTACATGATGGCCACGCGGTCACAGGTCTGGGCAACCACGCCCAGGTCATGGGTAATCAGCAGCATGGAGGTGCCGAACCGTTCCTTTAACTCTTCCATCATCCCCAGGACCTGGGCCTGGATTGTCACATCCAGCGCAGTGGTGGGTTCGTCCGCAATGAGAAGCCTGGGATTGCAGGCCAATGCCATGGCAATGACCACCCTCTGCTTCATGCCGCCGGAAAATTCATGGGGATAACATGTCTTCCTGGCAGCGGGAATGCCCACCAGTTCCAGCATTTCCTCTACCTTTTTCCCCATCTCCGCCCTGCAAAGCCCATTGTGGTTATGGAACTGAAGCACCTCCTGTATCTGGTCCTCCACCGTAAGCACCGGGTTCAGGCTGGTCATGGGGTCCTGGAATATCATGGCTATCTTCTCTCCCCGCACACCCAGCATTTCACTTTCCTTCAGATTCAGCAGGTTTTCACCCTCAAACAGGATCTGCCCCTGCCCCACCTTCCCAATCCGGTCCGGCAGGAGGCGCATGACGGCCAGCGCGGTGGTGGTCTTTCCTGCGCCTGTCTCGCCAACCAGCCCAAGGGTCTCCTTTGTGTTCACATTCAGGCTGATGCGGTTTACTGCATGGACCGTTTCTTCGTCTGTCTGGTATACTATTTCCAAATCTTTGATTTCCAATAATGCATCCGTCATGGCTGTCCTCCCTTAATTCTTAAGCTTCGGATCCAGGGCATCCCTTAATCCGTCGCCTAAAAGATTGAGCGCCAGGGAGGTCAGGATGATTGCCAGCCCCGGGAACAAGGTAATATACGGGGAATACCGCATGAAATCCCTTCCCTCGGCCAGCATGGAGCCCCACTCAGGAAGAGGAGGCTGCACGCCCATTCCGATAAAACTCATACCGGCAGCTGTCAGTATCATCCTGCCCACGCCCATGGTAGCCTGGATGATGATGGGCCCCATTGCATTGGGCAGGATATGCTTTACAATGATGTAGGAATCCCTGGCCCCGCTGGCTATGGCAGATTCTATGTAATCCTGGTCAATGACGGTCAGGATGGACGAGCGGATGACCCTTGTAAACGGCGGGATCCTGGCAATGGTCACTGCAATCAGCAGGTTGGTCATGCTTGGCCCCAGGGAAGCCACGATGGCCATGGCTAAAAGCTCGCCGGGGATTGCCAGGAATGTATCCAGCACGCGCATGATGGCATTGTCAATGCGGCCACCGTAATATCCGGCAATGGAACCCAGTATCCCGCTGATGCACACGCTGCCCACCGTGGCAGCCAGGCCGATGATGATGGAAATCCTGGCCCCATGCACCACCCTCGCGAAGATATCCCGCCCATAGGCATCCGTGCCAAACCAGTGGTCCGGGCTGGGCGCCTTCAGCCGGTTGGCCACATCCTGGGCAATGACCTGGGTGTCATAATCGCAAATGACATCCGCGAACACGGCCAGCAGTACCATGACTGAAAATATGCCAAGCCCCAGCATGGCCGCCTTATTCTTTTTAAACCTTCTCCAGATTTCCCTGGCCGGGCTGTTTCGCTTAACAGCCGCGTTCTTATCTCTTTCACTCATATCTTCGGCCCTCACTTACTGTATCTTGAACGGATACGCGGATCAATGAACGCGTACAGCAGATCCACGATCAGCATAATGATACAAAACAGGGCGGCCAGCATCAGTACGGCAGCCATAACCTGAGGCGTATCCTTGCTCCGGATGGCATCAATGGCAAGGGTTCCCACCCCCGGCATGGCGAATACGGATTCCGTGATCACGGAACCGCCAAGCAATGCCCCAAAATGCATGCCCGCCACCGTGATGACCGGCAGAAGCGCGTTCTTTAAGGCGTGCTTCCATATAACCACCATACTGGACGCGCCCTTTGCCCTTGCGGTGCGGATATAGTCCTGCCTTATGACCTCCAGCATGGTGGAGCGGGTCAGGCGGAGGATTTCCGCCGCCCCCGGCAGGGCCAGGGTCACAATGGGAAGGATGAAGCTCTTCATCGTATCCGCCCCATTGGAGGGCAGCCATCCCAGCTTCAGCGCGAACAGAAGGATGGACAGAAGACCCAGCCAGAAGGCGGGTATGGATGAGAAGAACATGGCCGTGACCGAGTTAATCACATCCAGCGCCGAATACTGCTTAACCGCGGACAGGATACCAAGGGGAACCCCGATTGCAACCGACAGCAGCATGGCGCCGGCGGCCAGCTTCATGGTGGTGGGGAATCTGGAGAATATCTCAGTAAACACAGGGGTCCTTGTCCGGTAGGACAGGCCGAAATTGCCGTGGACCGCATTCCACACATAATCCACATAGCGCAGCCAGAACGGCTTGTCCAGTCCCAGTTCCCGGGTCAGCTCCTGTCTTGCGGACAGGGGGGCGTTGTCTCCCAGGACAAGGGAAGCCACATCCCCCGGAATCATATTCATGATAGTAAAGATAATAAAGCTTACCCCCAACAAAATGGGTATCAGCAGCAATAAACGTTTTATAACATACTTTCCCATACAGGCTTCCTCTTTTTCACTGGCTGCAGCGGCCCTTAAGGCATGGCTGTCACATGTCTTAAACCCTGCTTATTTTTGTGATGCAGCTTTTGTTTTGCCGGAAAATGTCCTTTACCTCGTCCCAGTGCCCTGCCAGGTCAGGACCTGCCTCCAGCTTTTTCTCCACGATTTCTGCCAGGCGCAGTCCCAGCGCCTTTACATTGTAAGCGTGCAGGACGGTCCGGTCATCCAGTATTTTCATGGAATAGCTGGTATATGGCGGAACATGAAGGATGTCCCTGGCATTGGCAGTAAAGGTTTCCCCCAGCACGGATACCTCCACCCTGCCTTCCTTTACCACGTATAAATCCCAGTCAGGATGGGGCGCGTCCCACTCCACGCAGACGCCCTTATCCATGGCGAATTCCCATATTTCCTTTGCCCCGCCTGTCTCGTGGCGCCCCACCTTCTGGCTGCACACAATGCCGTCAAATGCAAAACAGGCAATGCCCTTTCCCTTTGGGCGGATCTGGGGCATCCCTTCCTTTTGAACCACCTCTGGCTCAGGTTCGCCAAGGCGCTTGGTATGGTGCTTCAGGCGGTACCCTGCCATGAATGCATCATCCTTAAGTTTTTCAGGATAACTCCTGTCAATGAGCTGTTTTTCCAGGATTCCCCCGTACATGTCCATGCCCAGGAACAGTTCGCGCCATATGGTCCCCTCCTCCAGGAAGCGGAAACCATGGGACATATACGGCTCGATATGGATTAAATCCCCTGCCTCAGCCACGGACCGTTTTCCGTTGATGGTAACCTCCACGCTGCCCCTGTCAATGGAAAATGTCTCATATCCCTTCGAGTGCTCATGGTAGGGCACAAAGGCATTTTCCTGATAATACACATCGCTCATCTCATTGTTCAGTGTCTCCCCCACAGGAGCAATGAACAGATAGTCCTTACAGTCCTTTTCTTCCAGTTCATGGATATAATCATCCGGTGTTATATGTATTTTATAATCGAACATACCCTTCCCATCCTTTACACAGTTATTTTGCGGATTCCGGTAACCCAGCAGTTGTTTTCGCGCAGTATCTTCTCCACATAACCCCAGTCCTTCAGGTTTTCCGGCGTACGTATCTTCTCTGCCTTCAGCCGTTCCATCACATGCATCAGACAGGACTGCACATTGTAGGCGTAAATGACCGTGCCCTCTTCCAATACGGTCAGCGTGTGCTTGTAATAAGGCGGAATATTAATCACATCCCGTTTCCCGGCCGTGAAATCATGGCCGTCCGCCTTTACATGGACCGCGCCTTCCATAACCAGGTACACATCATTGCCCGCATATGGATAGTTCCATTCAATCTGGAGGCCTTTCTCAGGAAGCAGTTCCCAGATTTCCTTCACCCCGTCCGTTTCCCAGCGGCCTACCTTCAGGTTCAGCTTCATGCCGTCTATCTCAAAGCCCGCAATGGCCCATCCCTTTGGGCGCACAGCCGGAATATCATACTTTCCGGCCGGTTCCGGCACCGGGTCCTCACGGTACAGGGTTCCAAGAAGGGTGTATCTCCTGGCCTTAAACTCCTCGTCCTCCCAATACTCCGGGCTGTAGGTGCGGATCACGTGCTTGTCCTCCACACAGTTATACATGTCCATGTCCTGGAACATTTCCCTCCAGATGGTGTTCTCCTCCAGGTAACGGTAGCCGTGGTTCACATAAGGCCGGATATGTACGATATCCCCTCTCTCGATGATGCATTTCTTCTTATTGATGCATACCTCGGCAGACCCCCCGTCAATCAGGAATGTCTCATATCCGTTCTCATGGTCGTGATACGGCACGAATGCGTCTTTGATGTACACCGTATCCCCCAGTTCGTTTATCATGCGCCTGCCCTGTGGGCGGATCAGCAGGTCGCCGTGGTTGTCGCTGTCCGGGATGGAATACAGTACATCTTCCTTGGGGTCAATGTGCATCACGCTGCGCAGGTTCTCAACACTCATTGTTGTTGCTCCTCCTCCATATGATTATTTTACCGCTTTAACTTACTAAAATAATAGGATTTAAAAAAAGGAAGGCTGCCTTGCCTCTCTGCAACTCTTCCTAAAATCCACTTTTCAGTTTATGAAATGTAGTATATACTATTTTTATGATTCTGTCTAATATATGTTTACTCATGTTTTCCATAATCTACAGGTTATGGATTCTAAAAGGAGGGTATTAACATGGAACTGCTGCAGCTCCGCTACTTCTGCGTGGTAGCGAAACACCAGAATATGACAAAGGCGGCTGCCGAACTGATGATTTCCCAGCCCGCCCTCAGCAAGACGATTGCCTCCCTGGAAAAGGAACTTGGCACGCCCCTGTTCGTAAGGCGCAACCGTTCCATTTTCCTGAACCGGGCAGGAGAGATACTGTATCAGAAAATAGACCAGAGCATCAATCTGATTGACGACACGGTCTCAGAAATCAGGGAACTGTCCAATGAACCCTTTGGCAATGTCAGGCTCCTGGTCCTGTCCGCTTCCTCTTATATGCCGGGCTTTTACATTGCCTTCCACCAGCGCTATCCCTTCATCAAGCTCCAGCTGAGCAATTACATACGCTATGAGCACATGTTCATGTATGACTGTGATTTCTGTATCACGGCGGATGCCGGTTTCACCCCGCTGGCCGGAAACTGTGTGGTCCCCATCCTGACGGAACGGTTTGTCCTGGCAGTCCAGAAGCAGCATCCACTGGCGGGCCGCGGGTCCATCCACCTAAAGGAAGCCGCCCCCTATCCCTTTGTGGCCTCCAACCGCAGGGAGGACCTGGAATTCTATTGCCTGAAGGCAGGATTCCGCCCAAATATCATTGCGGAATGCGACAATGGGACCACCTATGAGGCCTTCCTGAGGGGCGGCGTGGGGATATCCGTGGTACCGGAGATAACCCTGGGGTCCGTACTTCCCGAGGATATTGTATGCATCCCACTCACCTATCCTGTCATAGAGCGCACCATCAGCCTGACCTATGACTCCAGGCGCCGCATGTCCAATGCAGGGCAGCTGTTTTTACAGTTCTGTATGGAGTATTTTCAGGCCGGGTCATGAGGGTTTGGGAAAACCAGGTCCAGCCATTGCACGCACTGTTCAAACCAGCCTGCCACATGGGCGTCCGCGTACCGGTGTTTTTCCGGCTCCTCCACCTCCATGGTGGCCAGGGACAGCCCGTGTTCCCCGTAGGGATAGATATGCATCTCAAAGGGGACGCCCTTTGCAGCCAGGCTTTCGGCAAAGCACAGGGAATTCTGGACCGCGACCGTGGAATCCCCGGCGGTGTGCCATATGAAAGCGGGCGGTGTCTGCGCATCTACGTGCGCTTCCAGACCATAATATCCCGGCCCCGCCAAATTCCCTTCTGCTGCTGCAGGATCCGGCCCCGCAAGCATTTCCATACTCTCCCTGTGGGCGTATTTCCCTGCCGTGATGACCGGGTATCCCAGAATCAGCCCATCCGGGCGGATTACAGAACGGTCTTCCCCGGCAAAAAGGCATTCATCGTTCCAGTGCACACCAAGGCTGGCAGCCACATGGCCTCCTGCGGAAAAACCACAGAGGATAACGGGGCGGCCGGGGCTGGCAGCGCGCACCCTGCGCACGGCCCCGGCCGCCTGGCAAAGAGGCGCCGTTCCAAGGGTCTCGCCGTGGACCGATACCGTGTAGTACAGGATCCATGGTTTCCACCCCTGTGCGGCAAATGCCTTTGCCACGGGAAGGGCCTCCCTTGGGGAGTGCCACCGGTACGCTCCCCCCGGGCAGATAATCACATTTCCCTTGATGCATTCCGAACCATATTCCGGACCAGTATCGCTGCCATCCAGAGTTACCTCTGCCAGACGGGCCGGGGGCTTCAATCCTGCCTCTGTTATGTCAATTGTCTGCCTCATCCCATCCACCTCTATCCTTCATTTACATGAAAGCCAAAGAATTCATTCACATTGTTGAAGCACACATCCTCAATCACCTGTTTTAAGGCTGCCTCGCCGGAGAAATATTCCCCTCTGTCCACCAGCTCCCCAAGATAATTGCACAGTACCCGTCTGTAAAGTTCGTGGCGTGGATAGGATATGAAGCTTCTGCTGTCCGTCAGCATGCCCACGGACAGGCTGACCGGATACAGGTTGGCGCACGCCTCAAACTGGCGCTTGATGCCAAATGCCTGGTCATTGAACCACCAAGGCGCGCCTAACTGCACCTTTCCCTTCACGGTGCCGTCGCAGAAGCCGGCTGCAAGCACGGCCCATGTCTCAATCTTCATGCCGTCAAGGGGGTACAGGATGGTCTTAGGCAGTTCCCCGGCTATGGTCAGCCGGTTCAGCAATTCACCCACGCTGGTCACGGAGCACTGGTCGTCCGTACAGTCAAACCCGGTGGAATGTCCTGTCCGTCTGACCCCGTCCCTGTTCGCATCCAGATAGGTACCGATATGGAGCTGCATCACATAGTTGTTCCGGCTGTACCTGCGCCCCATCTCATAGAGGAACGCGCTCTGGTACTGGTCCACCTCATGGGCCGATACAGGTTCATTCTTCCTTGCCTTTTCAAATATCCCGGCAATCTCCCCATCCGTATAATCAGCCCATGTAAAATGCGGTACCCCATCGTCGCTGACCGTTGTTCCGGTTGTTTCCCGGAAGAACTTAAGCCTTGCTTCCAGGGCATCCAGCATGGTTTCGAAGGAATCAATCCCTATACCGGACACCTTCTGGAGCTGGTCCAGATAATCAGAAAATCCATCCTGTTCAATGAACATGGCCTTGTCCGGACGGAAGGCAGTGATGACCCTTGTAAACATTTTCTCCTTCTGAAGGGCAATGTGGCAGTGCAGGTCATCCACCGGGTCCTCGGTGGTGCTCACCAGCCTGACATTGGAGTGCTCCATGCACCAGCGCCTGGTCATGTGGCGCTTCACAATCAATTCCTTTGTCCTCTGGTAGATTTCCTCTGCATTGTCCGCTGTCAGGGGCTCATCGATGTCAAAATACCGCTTCAGCTCCAGGGCGCACCAGATATACACGGGATTTCCAATCATCATTGGGAATACGGAGGCAAAGGCAAGGTATTTGTCATGGTAATCTGCCTCTCCCGTGATGTATTTCTCATCAATCCCAAAGGTACGCATGGCGCGCCATTTGTAATGGTCCCCCCGCAGCCACATTTCCCCCAGATCCTCAAATTCTTTGTCTTCGCATATCTCAGAGGTCATGAGATGGCAGTGATAATCTATGATTGGCAGGTTCTCTGCATATTCGTGATACAGCCTGCTCCCTGTTTTGCTCGTGAGGAACAGCTCCTCGTCAAATCTTGTATTCATTTTCATATCCTCCGGTTAAAATCCAATCAGGGCGCCGCCGTCCACAGGGATGCAGCTTCCGCTTATGTAGCGGGCGGCATCGCTGCAAAGGAATGCCGCGCACATGCCCACGTCCATGGGGTCGCCCACGGTCTTGGCAGGAATCCTCCCCATGATCTTGGCCAGACGGGGCGGATCGTTATCCACGGCCTGATGGAACATGGGAGTGTCAATCCAGCCGGGCGCAATGGCGTTCACTGTCACGCCGAACTCGGCAAGTTCGGCTGTCAGGGTGTGGATCATGCCCAGGAAACCAGCCTTGGAAGTAGAATATCCCGCCACCTGGGGCTGTCCGATGTAGCTGGTCATGCTGGCCTGGTAGATGATCCTTCCTCTTTTCTGTCCCTTCATGTAAGGAACCACTGCCTTTGTCATGGCAAATGAGCCTACCAGATGGACCTCCAGGACCCGTTTATAATCCTCCACCGTCATGTCCCAGATGAATTTCTTGCAATGGTTTCCTGCATTGTTGACCAGGATGTCCACACGCCCCTGCTCTTGCACAATCCGGTCCACCAGTTCCTGGGCACGGCCTGTATCCGTGATGTCAAACTGATAGAATACCGTTCTATCCCCAAATCCTTCCAGCGCCTCTGCCGCCTGTTCCGGTGATTCAAAGCTCACAACGCACACCTTGGCCCCGGCGCTTACAAGGCACCTGGTAATGGCAAGTCCCAGGCCCGTGGAACCGCCTGTGACCACGGCCACCTGGCCGGAAAGGTCGTACCAGTCTGTTATTTTAAAATCCTTCATTTCATTTTCAGTAAATGCAGCCATTTTCTCTCTCCTGTCTCATAAGGCATGTCTGCCAACGGTTCCCGTCCAGACATGCCTGTTTATATACTTATATAAATCCTTCACATATCCGCTTATGCGTCCATACCTATACAGACCCTTCACATGCCCGTTTATACGCAACCTCTTTTTCCTGATACTTGTAAGGGATATAAAATTCCTTATGTCCCAGGACCTCGCTCTTCGTGGGTGTGCCTCCGGCTGTTCCAGCCACATATGCAGCCAGGTCAAGGGCCATCTCCTTCTGGCTCATCCCTCCATACAGGATAGGGCTTGCATCGAAGTCCATGTCCTCCTCCATGCGGCTGAATGTCTCATGGTTTCCCGTAATCTTGATACAGGGCGCAACCGCGCTTCCCACCACATTGCCCCTGCCTGTTACCAGGAACACGATGTGGGCGCCGCAGCTGATCAGGTCCATAAGGCCCTCATTGTCATTGGGGTTGGTGATTCCAAACTGCATGAAGTGGGGGTCCGGCGTGGAATCCAGCAGCCACAGGCCGCCGTGCTTCGGTGGGACCGAAACCTTCAGCACGCCTTCAATGGGTCGGGAACCGCTTTTAATCACAGCTCCCATGCTCTTTTCCTCAATGGTGGACAGGCCTCCGGCAAAGTTCCCGGGGCTGACCGAATACTGGCGCACGGATTTGCAGTAATCCAGGGCCTTGTCGTAGGTATAGCGCAGTTCCCTTGCAGCCTCCGGGTTTGCCGCCCTGCCCACCAAAAGCCCGTCCAGTCCGATGGCCTCCACAATCTCCTCAAATATGGCGCAGCCGCCCAGGTCCACCAGACGGTCAAAGAAACGCCCAACCACGACATTGCCCGCCAGGCCGCTGGTATAATCGCTGCCTCCGCACTCCGCGCCGATGACCAGGTCTTTGAACCCCATCCTTACCCGCGGGGTGTGCTTAAGCCGCTCCAGGGCTTCCCCGACCCAGGCCGTTCCTTTTGTGACCGCTGGTTTCGTCCCGCCCTCCTGCTGTATGAACATCCAGGAAGCTTCCTTGCCCTCTTTGACCGCCACGTCCGCCAGCCACTGGGGCTGTATGTATTCACAGCCCAGTCCCACGGTCAGCACGGCGCCCACATTGGGATGCTTTATAAGGCTAATCAGCAGGTCCACCGCATACTGGTTGTCGGTACACCCGTCAAAGCCCACCAGCTCCACATCCGGATGCCCGGACTCCTCCACAATCCTCCTGGCCACGAACTCCGAGCATTTGACCGTATAGATGACCAGCACCCGGTTACGTATCCCGGGCGCCCCGTGCTTTCTCCCATAGCCCTGCCATGACCACTCCGTCAGTTCCATTCTCTTTTCCTCACTACTCATATTTAGTATCCTTTGGCGCACCGGTCCGGACGTCCAGGTGGCTGGACCGTTCGTCATAGATGCTCTGCATCACGTGGAGATGGACCCAGCTTCCCTTAGGTATGTCCGCCGTGGCACGCCCAATCACAACGCCGTATTTTATAATATGCCCGCCTGCCCCTATATCCTTAAGGGCAATCTTATGTCCGGCAGGAATATCCGCTGCCGCCTTGATGGATCCCTCACCGCAGTCTCCGGTCAGTCCGGCCTCCTGCCCCGCCTTAATCCCGGCCAGGGCAGTGGCCACATTATCCCCAAGGTCAATCTGAAACGCCTTAATCTCTTTTTCCATATAAAACCTATGCCCCCGGATTTCCTTTACAGTATTCCAAATTCCGCAAATGCGTCGGTAGCCGACATGCCGCCCTCGATGGCCCGGCGCACGGTCTTCTCTCCAGCCGCCTTAATGAGGGCCTTTTCAATCACCTCGTCCTTGACCTCAGCCGGAATAATCAGGACGCCGTCAATGTCGCCGAATACAAGGTCGCCGTCATGGATGGTCACCTGGCCGATCTCGATGGTGCAGCGGTAATCGCATACATAGGTGCGGACCGAGGAATCCTGCGCCCAGCACTGTGTACAGAATACAGGGAAATTCTGCTCCAGCACCTGGGGCGTATCCCTGCTGTAGCCATCCAGCACAGCGCCCACTGCCCCTCTTGCCTTGGCAGTCGCTGTCAGCAGTTCTCCCCACAGAGCGCTGTGATGGGCGCCAGTGGCAATGTAGATGTCACCCTGCCTTAACTGGTCCAGGGCCTCGGTCAGATAGCCAAAGGGTTTTTTAGGACTGTCAAATACATCGTTTTCCAGGACCGTACACGCATACCCGGCCAGCTTCAGACGGTTGTCCGGCTGGCTGCGGTCAATGAACGCGTCCGCCGGCACCAGGGCCTCCAGGGGCCGGATGGCGGCCGGAAGGAACTGGTGCTTATATCCCATCTGGTCCAGGATATCACCCACCACGGGGGTGTAGAGTTTTTCTTTCATCAGATCAAATAATTCTTTGTCATCATTCCATTGTGCCATGATATATTCCTCCATTCGAAACCTTATACTTAACCGTTATATTAAATCGCCATATTAGGGAGCCACATAAAGCTCTGCGGGAAGTAAGTAAGAATGATCAGCGCAATGCCCATTACAATGTAAAATGGAATCATTGATTTTGCCAGCTTCTCAATCTTAATACCCGAGATGGCGCTTCCGATAAACAGGGTGGAGCCCACCGGAGGCGTCAGGAGGCCGATACCAAGGTTCAGCACCATTACCACGCCCAGGTGGATGGGTGATAACCCAAGGGACATCCAGATTGGAAGGATGACCGGTGTCAGCATCAGGATCAGGCAGGCCATCTCAATCATGCAGCCCAGAAGCAGCATCAGGATGTTCAGCATGATGAGGATTAAAATCTTATTGTCCGTCAGGCCGAATAAGGCTTCGGATACAATGGACGGCACCTTAAGGTAGGTCAGAAGGTATGTAAACGCGCCTGATACGCCAAGAAGAATCAGCACCTTCCCAAGTGTCATGGTAACGTTGTTGAAAATATGGGGTATATCCTTAAAGCCGAACCCTTTGTAAATAAACAGGCCCACCACCAGGGACCACACCACTGCGCAGGCAGCTGATTCCGTTGTGGTAAACACGCCCGTGATAACGCCCACCACCACGAACAGGACGGAGAGCATGCCCCAGACAGCCCTGCTGAACGCCCGCAGACAGGCCCTCAGGTCAAACCTTCCCGTTACAGGATAGTTCATTTTAACAGACACATAGTAAGAATATACCATCAATACAACGGACAGCACCGCGCCGGGAACATAACCTGCCAGAAACAGCTGGCCGATGGAAACGCTTGTGACGCCGGACGCTGCCAGGGTAAAGATGACCATGTTCTGGCTGGGAGGCACCAGGATGCCTTCCACGGAGCTTGCCATGGTAAGACAGGTGGCAAAATCCCTGTCATATCCCTGGTCCTCCATCATCTTAATCTCAATGGGACCCAGGGACGCGCAGTCAGCCGAGGAGGAGCCGGAGATGCCTCCGAAGAAAAAGGAGGCAACCACATTGACCATGGCAGCGCCGCCCCTGAACCAGCCTACCAGTTCCTTCGAAAAATCAATCAGGGTATCCGTTATCCCGCCCGCGCTCATAAGTTCTCCCATCAGGATGAAGAAGGGGACTGCCAGCAGCGTATAGGAGTTCAGGTTCCCCACAAACTTAAGGGCCATCTGCATGGGATTGATGCCCAGGTAAAAGAAATCAGCCAGGGAGGCGATACCGATGGCGTATACAATGGGCACCCTCAGGAATACCAGGACAAGGAACAGACCTATTAATAACAATGTTGCAGCAACTGTTGTACTCATCACTCACCAATCCTCCTTGTCCACTGTGTAATCAATGCCAGAATATACAGGACCCCTGTCACCGGCAGGGACAGGTACATCCACGCATAGGGAATATTGACGCCTGCCATGGTATTGGTCCTGGCCTGCTGCATCAGCTGTCTGCCGTACACAAACATGAACACGGCAAAGGCAAAGATGCATGCGGTTGCAAGCAGGTCCGTCACAAGAAGGGCGCCCTTTCCCATCTTCTCATCAAACATGGTCACTTTCAGATGTTCATCCGTGCGGAGCACCAGGGAAGAACCAAGGATGCTCATCCAGGTCAGCAGGAACAGGGACATGGGTTCCCCCCACATCGGGGATTTATGTATGAAATACCGTCCCACAAAAATATAAAACACGATTGCCACCAGGGCGCCCAGCATAAGGACGCAGATATGTTTTACAATTCCGAATACAACCCGGTCCACTGACTCCCATAATTTTTTGAATTTTTTCAGTTCGTTCATAAATTTTCCTTTTCTTTCAAAGAAAAGGGTGCTGCCGGGATTATCCGCAGCACCCTTTTACAGTTATTCACGCACCGTCAGGATCATCTCTGATTAATACTCTGCATTCCTAATCTTTTCAATGATTGCCTGTGAATCTGCATCATAGGAAGAGTAAACGCTCTCACATGCTTCTGACCACTTGTCCAGGTCGGCAACCTCCAGCTTTGTGACGCCTTTTTCCTCAAAGCTGTCAAAGGTGGCCTGGATTTTCTCCTGGTTGTACTCATAACAGGTCCTGCCTGCTGCCTCGGCCGCTTCCTTCATCCAGCCCTGCTGCTCTTCTGTCATGGAGTTCCATCTGTCCTTGTTCATCAGGATCACGCCGCAGCCAAAGGTATGTGCATCCGGAATGAAATAAGGCGCAACCTCGTTATAGGAATTAGCCATGTAGTTAATCACGTCATTCTCTGCCCCGTCAACAACCCCTGACTGTAAAGAAGTGTAAAGCTCGGAGTATGCAATGGGTGTTGCGGATGCCTTTAATGCCGTCATGGTATTTACCATCAGGTCTGTCTCCGGAACCCTCATCTTTAAGCCGTTCATCATATCCAGTGAGAACTCAGAAGGGCTGCCTAACTTCTTATATGTATTTTCCGTGATGAACATGTGTCTCGGTCCCTCTGTGAGCCAGCCCAGGGCCACATAACCGCAGTCCGCCTCGTCAACAGATGCCAGTAATTCCTGGCCCAGGCTGCTGACCGCCATCTCCTGGAACTGATCCATGTCCTTAAACAGGAAAGGAAGTCCGCTCAGGCTAATCTTATCCGCGCCGTAATTAGAAAGGGAGGACGCATTTCCCCTGAATATGTCAAGGGTGCCCATCTGGATTCCCTGCATGCTCTCTTTTTCATTGCCAAGCGTGCCATTGAGATAAAGCTCAACCGTAATCTGTCCGCCGGACAGTTCCTCAATTTTTTTGGCAAACTCCTTTGCTCCCACGGTGGCGCCGTAGTCCTCGCCGTTTACCTCGCTCCATGTAAGCTTGATGCTGTCGCCGCTTGCCGCCGCTGCAGGCGCTCCTGTCTCTTCCTTCTTAGCATCCCCTGCTTCTTTTGCCGCCTCTGTCCCAGCCGCAGCTGTGGTATCTGTCTTTCCTGAACCGGAACCGCATGCTGCCAGCGACATTGCGGTGAAAGCTGCCATGGTAATTGCAAATAAAGTTTTTTTCATGTTCTGTACCCTCCTAAAATTTACAAAAACGTTTTTGTTATTGCGTATAGTATTTTCATGATTTAGCATACCACCATTAAAATACTTTGTCAATCCGCAGGAGGTTTTAGTTTGTTTAGTTGATATTTTAGTAAAAATAGCACAAAATATCCGGATTTTTTTCACCATAATCACAGTTCGAAACTAAACTTTATTCCTTCCTTTACTTTCCCTCCCCTTGTTGCTATAATTTTCTAAAACGTTTTTTTAGTCATTTATGCGTTAAATATCCATATTGGAGGTAATATTTGTATGATTATTACAAGATTTGAGAGTTGGTGGGTAGAAAGAGGAAAATGCCTCTTTGACGAACGGCGCCAGGGCGGTGCAAAGATGGGCTGGGATGTGATTGTCATCAAGCTTACCACCGACACGGGCGTGGAAGGGATTGCCACCTGCATGGCGGCGAGAAGCGGGGCGGTCAGCGAATCCTATCTGCAGGAAAGCATTGCCCCTGTTGTATTAGGAAGGGACCCCCATGACAGGGAAGCCATCTTCCAGGAACTCTGGGTCATTGACCGGCACGAAGCATTTTTCCCTGTATTCCTGCCCGGTCCCGTGGATGTGGCACTGTGGGATATCTGCGCCAAGGAAGCCGGGCTTCCCTTATATAAGTACATCGGCGCTTACCGCAGCAGCCTGCCTGTATATGCCAGCAGTAATTTCTTAAGTTCCGTCCAGGACTATGTGGACGAGGCCCTCTATTACAAGAGCAGGGGAATCAAGGGCTACAAGGCCCATCCCGCCGGACCCGCGGAGTTTGACATGAAAGTCCACGCAGCCGTCAGGGAAGCGGTGGGCGAAGATTTCGTGCTGATGACCGACCCCGTGGGAGACTATACCCTGGACGAGGCCATACGGGTAGGGCGGCAGCTTGAAAAGCTGGATTATAAATGGTTCGAGGAGCCGTTCCGCGACTTTGAGCTTTACAAATACACGGAACTCTGCCGCACCCTGGATATTCCCATCGCCGCAACAGAAACCACACGCGGCTGTCACTGGGGCGTGGCCCAGGTCATTGCGCAAAGGGCTGCCGATATTGTCCGGGCCGACGTAAGCTGGAAGGACGGCATCACCGGAACATTGAAAATCGCACATATGGCCGAAGGTTTTGGCCTGAACTGTGAAATCCATACAACTACCATGAACTATATGGATATGGCCAACCTTCACGTCAGCTGTGCGATTAAGAACTGCGGATATTTTGAATATTTCGTGCCGGAGGACAATTACCGCTTCCCCATGAAGGGCGACCTTCCCATTGATGGAAACGGCATCATCCACGTGCCGGACAAGCCGGGCGTAGGGGCTGAGCTTGACTGGGAACTGATCCAGTCCGCCTGCCATAATTATATCTGCCAGGAGTATGGGAAATAGAAGGGATATGAGGGGGAGGTTTTAGGGAACCTGGGCGCAGACCGCGGCAGTATCCTGTGGCAGCAGCTGGCCGCAGGCAACATGCAAAAGCGGCCGGCGGCCGCCAGTATTCACAGAAACATATAGCGGTACTGCTCATGCTCATACATCACAAGGTTGCTCTTAAGCACCACTTCGCTTCCCACGAATACCTTTTTCTGCTCCGGCACCTTGCCGCTGATCAGGTATTCAGCCAGGGTGCGTATGCCCACATATCCCTGGGCATAGGGGTTTTTCTGGATAACATTGTTAAGCACGGAGCGCCTGAGCCGTTTTGCCGTGACATCCGGCAGGTCGGAGCCCACCGCATATACCTTTCCAGCCTTTTTGCTCTCCTCCAGGGCCTGCCCCAGCATGACCGTGCCCTGGGAATATACGCTGCAGCACGCCGCCACATCCGGCCGCGTAAGTTTGTTGAAAATATTAAGATAATTCTGCCGGTTAATGGAGTAGGAATAATCCTTGTACACCAGATTGGGGCAGCGGTTTTCAGCAAGATAATCATCAAAACCCTTTACTATAAGGGAGTGGGCATCCCATTTAGGATTGCCCGCACAGAGGAAAATGCTTCCGAATTCCGGAATCCGGTCAATAATCAGCTCCGCCATGGTCCGGCCTATGACATCATATTCAGGCTGGATACAGCAAAGGCTGTCGCAGAGCTTGTTCTCCGAATTAATGCTCACCACGGATATATCCCTGTCATGTATGTCCTGCCAGTCCTGGGCCGCAGAAAACCCGTCCACATGCCCCACGGTGAGGATGCCGTCAATCCTGCGCTCCATGACAAGCTGTTTCAGCTTTGCAAATACTTCGTTCTTATCAGACTCATAGTAAGGCAGCTCAATGCATTCAACATTGGCGTTGAGCTTGGACAGATAGTCATGGACCCCTCTCCACATGGGCTGGTAATAATATTTATTATCCCCTGCATCGCTGGGAAGCAGGATTGCAATCCGCTGGGTGCTGCGTTTCAGACTGGAGGCAAGGGTATTGGGCTGGTATCCCATCTCCTCGGCTGTCCTGCGGATTTTTTCCCGGGTTTCATCGCTTACCCCCGCTTTTCCACTGAGGGCAAAATGCACTGAACTGATGGAAACGCCGGCCTTGGCCGCCACATCCCTGATTGTCACTTTTGTATTCACGGCGCCGCACCTTTCAAAGAAAAAGTATCGCCTAGGGCCTGTTTGAAAATTCATGCCCTAAAACAATCACTGTTATTATACAACAAATATGGATTTATTTACAAGGAGGAACAAAAAATGTCAGATTTACAGAATAAAGCGGGTATTGTCACAGGAGGAAGCAGCGGCATCGGATTTCAGATTGCCAACGTGCTGGCCGGTGACGGTGCCACGGTCTACTCCATCAGCCGTACAGGAGCGCCCAAGGAAGGCATGGGCGAAAGCGCGTCCGGAGTCATCCACCTGAAAGGCGATATCAGCGATATGTCCGCCATGAAAGCATTGGTAGATGAGATTGCAGCAAAGAACGGCGGCTGTCTGGATTTTCTTGTGAACAACGCCGGGGCCACCTTTAAGTGCCGGGCCGAATCCTTCCCCATGGACCAGTTTGACCGCATTATGGATGTGAACGTAAAATATGTGTTTGGCATGAGCCAGCTCTGTTACCCTTATCTGAAGCAATCGGCGGGAAGAGGCCGCATCATCAACATCACAAGCATGAGCGCCCACCTTGGCTTTTCCGAGGTCATCCCCTACTGTGCCAGCAAGGGAGCCGTATTATCCATGACCAGAGGCCTGGCCGTGGAGTGGGCCCAGGACAATATATGTGTCAACAGCATTGCCCCGGGCTGGTTCCAGAGCAAGATGCTGGAACAGGTGGCCGACCCTGCCAGGGAACAGAAAATCCTCAGCCGCATGCCCCTTCATTCCTACGGCGATACCAGGGACCTGGGCGCCCTTGCCAGCTTCCTCTGCGGCTCTGGCGCCAGCTATATGACCGGCCAGGATTTTGCGGTTGACGGCGGGGCGCTGGCTTTTGGATACTGACGGAACGCCGGCCGGTCCGGCCCCTTTTTTACACTATCCGTTTTTGGCCTTACCCTTTTACCTGCCGCTGATTTCCAGCAAATCCAGAAGCGCCTGCACGCCCTCCGGGCTGTCTGCAAAGGACTTGACAGGGGCGCCCACATATTCGGAGCACTCCGCCTCTGTCATCCTGCCGCTTCGCTGAACCGGACCCTCCTCCAGTTCCACCGTATAATTCCATTCCACTTCCCCCAGGTTTCCCGTAAGCGCAATCAGCATACAGGCATATCCCTTCATCCTCTCCTCAAACACAGCGGAATTAGATGTGCTGTCCTCAAACTCCAAAGTCCAGCCATAGGGCTCTTTGGAGGTCTGTAGCTCGTTCTTAAAATTGCCAAGGGACCTTGATATGCCCACAAGCCCGGCCAGCCTTCCATTGGCAGACGCGTCCCCGATATACGGATTCTTTGCCTTATACAGCTCATTGGCCTGCCTGCTTACCACCTCCCCATTGCTTTTAACGGTCATGCCCCTGATGTCCAGCCGTGTCCCCTCCGGGGGAAGGCCCACCTCCAGGTTGAAGGTGCCGCTGCGGTTCCAGGGCGACGGAAGGCATGCATAGATGACCATTTCCTCTGTCCCGTCAGCCTTCCTGACAATTTTATACCTGCTAAAAACAGAGGCCGAATCATAAAACGTTCCTCCCACCCTCACCTGGCCGTCATTAATGTCCGTATAGGTTATCATATAGGAGTCCGAGGGATATCCGATCATGAACAGCTTTATGGATAAGGCCAGCACCATTGCAAGGAACACGGCGCACGCGCCCAGGACCACGTTCCTCAGGTTTCTCCGTTTCACCTTTTTCAGATAATCAATCTCCCCTGCTTTGGCACTGCCCCCAGCGTCTTTCCCGCCTTCCACCTCCTGCTTCATACGCTTATACAGGTCCCTGCACTCCCCGCACCCTTCAAGATGCGCCTCAATCTCGCGCCCTGTTTCCTCTGACGTAAGGCCCTCCACATACAAAGGCATCAGGTCTTTTATGATATCACACGGTATTTTCCTGCTCATTATTTCTCTGCCTCCTTCACCACCCGCTCTTTTGCGCGGTAATAGGTCACCCTTGCCCAGTTCTCACTTTTCTCCATGATCTCGCCAATCTGCCCAAATGTCAGGTTGCCCACCAGCCTGAGATACATCACTTCCCGCATGGGATTCTCCAGATTGTGTATCAGCCTCAGGATCTGTATGCTGTCCCAGGAACGGAACAGCTGGGTTTCGGCGGAGTCCACAGGGATTTCCCCTGCCTCCTCCAGCGTCACATGGTTCTTCCGGCTGCGCGCATGCTCATACCACAGATTCTTCGCTATGCCGCACAACCAGGTGGAGACGCTGCTTTTCCCTTTATATTTGCCAATATTCTTCACTGCCCGGTAAAATGTTTCCTGGGTCAGTTCCTCCGCCAGATCCGGGTCCTGTGTCCGGGTCAAGAGAAAACCATATACCATTTTTCCGTGCTTTAAATAGATTTCTTCCATGGAATCCATATATGCATTTCCTCCTTATGTTAATTGGTGATGAAAAAGGGCGGAACGTTACAGGGAAATTTTAATATTCTTATCACTTCTTTAATTCCTTGTCAATATAAATGGAGAAAAGTCGAAGGAAAATTTGGAAATCAATCGAAAGGCAGGCAATCTTATGGTAAAATACTTATAAACACGTATCAAAAGACATAAATGCTAAAAATGGAGGTCTGAAATGATCATATCAGATGTTACAATAAAAAATTTTAAAGGCATTGAAGAAATAAAGATAGATTTCAAACCTGGATTTAATTTAATAAAAGGAATTAACGGCAAGGGTAAGACCTCTATCCTGGAAGCAATCGCTGTCGGACTTGGAGGATTTGTTGCCGGGCTTGAGGGCGTTGCCACCAGACATTTCTCAACCGATGAAATCCGCACCGTATATTCAAAAATAGGCGATGGTTCCTATGGAAAAAAACACATGGTGCCTGTAGAGGTCACCATGAGGGCCAGGCTGGATGGGGAAATGTTCGAGTGGACCAGAGGCCGGACCAGTATTAAAGCATCCAGAAGCACCATCCAGCCCCGCAATATCTGCAGGAAGGCAGAAAACATGGCAGAAGACAGTGAATCCACGCTGCCAGTCCTTGCTTATTTAGGAGCGGGCAGGGTATGGTCCCAAAAACGGGAAAAGCCGGAGAATGTCTTCAGGAAACAGTATTTCAGGACAGTGGGATATACAGATTCACTTTTGGAAGCATCTAATATAAAGCTTTTACTTAACTGGTGCGTAAGGATGGAACAGGTGGCCTGGCAGAAGGAAGCAAGGATTGCCGAATATGAAGCAGCAAAAAAGGCAGTCGCGGACTTTATGGATAACATGGAAGCCAATACGGGACACTGCGTATTTTATGATAAACAGAATGAGGAATTATTATACCAAAAGGATGGGCAGATACTTCCTGTCATGCAGCTGAGTGCTGGTTATCAGTCCCTTATCTGGATGGTTTTTGACATCGCATACCGCATGGCCATATTAAACCCTATGAAAAAGGAGAAAATCACAGATACTTGCGGTGTTGTCCTGATTGATGAGATTGATATGCATTTACATCCAAAGTGGCAGTGGAATGTAATTGAAGCATTAAGGAATGTTTTTCCTAATGTACAGTTCATTGCTGCCACGCATTCACCTGTCCTCTTTGCATCCGCAAAAAACATCTGGCTGATAGATGTGGACGGAACAGAACCTGTTTACGGATATTCCCACTATGGAATCGATGTCAATACTTCCATGTCAGTCTTTCAAGGAACAAAAGAAATTCCGGAAAATGTCCAGCAACAGGTTGATGCATTTTATAACGCCATGGACTCTGAAAAATATGAGGAAGCAAAAAACATATTAGAACGGTTAGAAACAACCACCGCCCCAACGCATCCATTATTAGTAGAGCTTAGGACAAGATACGATTTTGAGACCATTAATTGGGAGGAATAAATGATATACATCAAGAAAGGCAATGAACCGGATTCCCTGACCAAGTATCGGAAGAAAAAATTTGCTTATTATGACGGGTACAAAGACAAGGATGATATCCGCAAAAACTTACTGGAAGAGCAAGGATATCTATGTGCCTACTGTATGAGGAGAATAGATAAGAAGAGGATGAAAATTGAACATTGGTATCCGGAGGAGCATCTAACTGACATTGAATGTCTGAATTATCAGAATATGCTAGGCGTATGCCTTGGACACATAAATGGGACAAAAGGTTCTGATGATACATGTGATACACATAAAGGCAGTGAATTTATCAAAATCAATCCTCTGGACCAATCCACGCTGCGGCATATTAACTACAGTTCCGCCACAGGCGCTATATTTTCCCAAGATACGGATATCGAAAAAGATATCAATGTGACCTTAAACCTTAATTCAAAGCCTCATATGCTGAAGGAGAATAGGAAGAAGAAGTTAAATGCCTGTATCCTGGAAATGAGCAGATTGCAAAAAAACGGTATTTGGAACCGGAAAATGCTCGAAAAAATGTATGCGGTATATGAGGATTTTGATTCCGAGGGCAAAAGGATGGAGTATGCCGGAATTGTTTTGTGGTACTTAAAAAAACGCTTAAAATATTAAAAAATGACTGCCCTTGAGGAATATCGCACCTTGCGGGCAGTCATTATCATATACCATCAGCATTCAGCCCCCGCGGTAATCCGGCAGGACTATATTGCTTCATTCATCTTAGCCAGCTTCGCCGCCTGGTCCGCTGCAATCAGGTTATCCAGCAGTTCCTGTATATCCCCGTTCATAATGGAATCAATCTTATATAAAGTCAGCTTAATCCTGTGGTCCGTCACACGGCCCTGGGGGAAATTATAGGTGCGGATCTTCTCAGAACGGTCGCCGGTGCCAATCTGGCTGCGGCGTTCCTCTGCCTCGGAACTCTGACGCTTCTCCAGTTCAATGTCGTACAGCTTGGAACGCAGCAGGCGGAAGGCCTTTTCCTTGTTCTGGAGCTGTGACTTCTCTGTCTGGCTGTATATCACGATTCCGGTAGGCATATGGGTCAGGCGTACCGCGGAATCCGTGGTATTGACGCACTGGCCGCCGTTGCCGGACGCACGCATCACGTCAATACGGATGTCGTTCATATCAATCTGTACATCCACTTCCTCCGCCTCGGGCATGACGGCAACCGTTGCAGTGGAGGTATGGATGCGGCCTCCGGATTCTGTCTCGGGAACCCGCTGCACGCGGTGTACCCCACTCTCATATTTAAGCTTGGAGTACGCCCCCTTACCGGTAACCATTGCCACCACTTCCTTGAAGCCGCCGATTCCGTTCTCATTCAGGCTGATGATCTCAACCTTCCACCTGTGGCTGTCCGCATAGTTGGAATACATGCGGTACAGCTCTGCTGCGAACAGGGCCGCCTCATCGCCGCCCGCGCCTGCCCGGATTTCCAGGATGATGTTCTTGTCGTCATTGGGGTCCTTGGGAAGCAGGAGGATTTTCAGTTCATGCTCCAGTTCCTCGATACGCTTCTTGGCATCAGACAGCTCTTCCTTAGCCATCTCGCGCATCTCCTCATCGTTTTCCTCCTCAAGAAGGGCCAGGCTGTCCTCCACGTCCTGCTTGGCCTGCTTATACTGCTTATAAGCCTCCACAATGGGCGCCAGGTCTGCCTGCTCCTTCATCAGCCGGGTAAACCGTTTGGTATCCTGGGTCACAGCCGGGTCACCCAGCATCAGCATCAATTCCTCATAATGGATTAACATATCATCTAATCTGTCAAACATAATTCTCTCCTGTCTCCTTCCAACCTGCACGCACCACCCGGTCCAGCCCGGCCATATCCTTCATTACTTCCACCTGCACATATCCATGCGCCTCAAACATCTGCCTTACCGGCAGTCCCTGGTCAAATCCAATCTCCATATACACGCAGCCCCCGGGGGCAAGATGCTTTCTGCATCCTTGTGCCAATATCCGGTAAAACGCAAGCCCGTCAGCCCTTCCGTCCAGGGCCATCCTGGGCTCGTAGTCCCTCACCTCAGGTTCCAGGCCTTCTATGTCATGACTGGGTATATAGGGCGGATTGGAAACAATGATGTCATATCTGCGGTCAGGTTCCAGGCGCTCAAACATGTCGCTTTCAATCAGGTTGAAATCCCCCTCATGCTCCTTCAGAAGACGCTGCGCGTTGCGGGCAGCAACCATCAGGGCTTCCCTTGACACGTCAAGGGCCGTCACATCCCGGAAACCACCCATAAGGGCCAGGCTGATTGCAATGCAGCCAGATCCGGTGCACACGTCCAACAGCGCTGCGTCCTTTCCCTTCTGCTCCTGCAATACCAGCTCCACCAGTGTCTCCGTGTCCTGCCTTGGTATCAGCACATGTTCATTTACATAAAACTCAAATCCCATGAACTCCTGGACGCCTGTCAGGTGCTGGAGGGGTATCCGCTCTGCCCTTCGGTCAATCATCTCCTCATATTTCCTGCACTTTAAGAAAGTCTCCTCATCCTCAGGAAGCGTCTTATCCTTTATTGCCAGGAAGGAGGCCAGGCTTTCGCCAAATGCCTCCAGCAGAAGGTACCTTGCATCCAGACCCGCGTCCGGCACGCTGCTCCTATTCAGTTTCTCCGTTCCCTGCCATAGCAGCTGCTGCATGGTCATGTCCTGCCGCTCCTTTGCGTTCCTTTTTATCATAGGCCCTGCCTGTACCGTCATCCTGTCTTGGGGCGCTGTTTTCCTTCCATCCCGGAAACGCCTCATCCAGATAGCTCCTCCAGTCAAACACGGTTTCAACCGCTGCAATCGCAACCTCAATCATGCTGTCATCCGGTTCCGTGGTGGTCAGTCCCTGCATCCACATGCCGGGACGGCTTAAGATATTCACCAGCTTGGAATCGTGTCTGCCCGCAAAGCGCAGGAACTCATAGGACACGCCTGCAATCACCGGTATCAGCACGATACGGCTGACAATCCTAAGCCAGATCGTATCCACGCGGATTACCATGAAAAACAGGATGCTGATGACCATTACAATCATGATGAAGCTGGTGCCGCAGCGTTTATGCTCCTTGGAGCTGGCCCTTACATTGTCCACGGTCAGCTCCAGCCCGTGCTCAATGCAGTTGATGCACTTGTGTTCCGAACCGTGGTACATGAAGGTCCTCTTTATGTCCTCCATCCTGGATACCAGCTTGATATACCCAATGAAAATAACAATCCTGATCACGCCTTCCAGGATGGCCATCACTGTCTCTGAGGGGATGAAGCTTTTGCAGAAGCGGGCAATGAGCAGCGGCAGCACCATGAATATACCGATGGCCATGACAAAGGAAAATATCATGACCACACTCATGAGCACGCTCTCCAGCTTTTCCCCAAATACCTTGTCCAGCCACGCCTCGAACCGGCCGGGCTGGGCCTCCTCATCATCCTCAAAAAAACTGCAGGACCAGGTCAGGGCCCTCATGCCCACAACCATGGAATCTATAAAACTGAAAATACCCCTGATAAACGGAAGCCCAAGAAACTTATGCTTCCTGGTGATGCTTACGTAGGTATCCTTTTTCACCTCAATATCCCCGTCCGGCTTGCGGACCGCTATGGCGTAATCATTGCCGTTCATCATCATGATGCCTTCAATTACGGCCTGACCGCCAATTCCTGAATATTTCATCCTTTCTTACCTTTCTTAGCTGGATGCCGCGGTACGGGCGCCGCGGCACATAAACCAGAAAGGGCTGAGCCTGATGCCAAGCCCAACCCTCATCTTTTTTGCCTATTAGTTAGCATTCATGCCATACTTACGATTGAACTTATCAATACGTCCACGGGCCTGAGCAGCCTTCTGCTGGCCGGTATAGAATGAATGGCACTTGGAACAGATTTCCACGTGGATGTCTTTCTTTGTTGATCCTGTTACGAACTCATTACCACAGTTGCACACAACCTTTGCCTGGTAATAATTTGGATGGATTCCTTCTCTCATTTCTTTCACCTCTCTGATAATATTTGCGGTTTCCGACCGCGGCCTGTATGCCAATCTGCCTCTGTACATTACAGGCAGCCGGCTCCCGCCGTCACCAGAACGCACAGATATCAGCACTGTTCAAGTTATACGCACCCTCACCGTAAGGTCCTGACTCACGCAGATGCTAAAACTGCCGTCAATCCAGACAGCTTACACAGTATAGCATAAATTGTCCGGGATTGCAAGTGGTTTTTCAGCCTGTCCAAATAATCTCCCAACAACCTTCCCATGGGCTGTCTGAACGGTTACAATTGGCCGGACCCGGCCTCAGATATCTGAAAATCGGACGGCACCGCCCTCTTACAGGCATGCCGTCCGATGAAACCTTTACAGTATTGATTTACATAAAATTATATTCCGTTACAATCTTCTCACGGCCGGTTGTCACATCTGTGAAATATTCAAAATAACTGATTCCCAGGAACGAACCGGAAATGTTGATGATATTGTCAAAACCGCGGCCCTTTAAGGCCATGATGGCATTATAGCTTCTCTGGCTGGTCCTGCAGTGCAGGTATACCGGTCTGTCCTTGGGTATCTCCGCCGTGCGCTGGCGCAGCTCGCCCAATGGGATATTGATTGCGCCTATGAGATGGCCTGCCTCGAACTCATCCCTGCCCCTTACATCAATGATGCAGGCCTGATTCTCCACCAATCCACGCACCTCATTGACATGAACCTGTTTAAATACGCCATGAAGCACATTCAGCCCCACCAGGGCAGCCAGGTTCACCACGTCCCTGGCAGTTCCAAACACAGGCGAATAACACAGTTCCAGGTCCTTTAAGTCCTCCAGGGTGCCGTTCATGGCTATAATGGCAGCAACCACGTCAATCCTCTTGTCCACATTGCCTTTCCCAATGGCCTGGGCTCCCAGAATCCGGCCGGTGGGCACTTCAAATACAAGCTTAAAATGCATGGGCGCGCTTCCCGGCATCAGTCCCACCTTATCCATGGACATGGTATACACAGAGTCACAGGGAATATTGGCTGCCCTGGCCGCCCTTTCGTTAAGCCCCGTGGCAGCGGCGTTCCGTTCAAACAGCCTTACCGCGCAGGAGCCGATGACCCCCCTGTTCCTGCCCGGTATGCCGTACATGGCGTCAGCAGCAGTCCTTGCCTGGCGCAGGGCCGGACCGGCCAGAGGAAGCTTCGCCGGCCTGCGGGTCAGCTGGTTATATACCTCGACGGCATCCCCCACCGCGTAGATATGCGGGTCGCTTGTGCGGTAATCAGCCGAAACCTTGATTGCCCCGGTTTCCCCCAGCTCAAGCCCTGCCTGCCTTGCAAGCCCCGTCTCAGGCAGCACGCCGATGGAGAGCACTACCGCGTCGCAGGGCAGTTCCTTTCCCGAGTTCAGGACAACCTTATCCCCGGCAATGGCCTTAACGCCATCCCCCACAGCCAGTTCCACACCCTGGTCATAAAGTTCCTTTTGCAGGATCTGGGCCATATCATAATCAAACGGCGTCATGATCTGGTCCGCGGCTTCTGCCACAGCCACATGTTTCCCGGCTGTCTTCAGGTTTTCAGCCACCTCAAGCCCGATGAAACCTCCGCCAATCACAACCACGTTGCGGATTTCCTCCCTGGACACGTACTGGTCCAGCTTTGCGATGTCATTCACATTGCGCACCGTAAATACGTGGGGAAGAGATACTCCCTCGATTGATTTAGGGCGGATTGGATACGATCCAGGCGAAAGGACCAGTTCATCATAAGCCTCTTCGTATTCCCGGCCGGACACGCTGTCCCTGACCTGGACCACCTGGCGCTCCCGGTCAATGCCATACACCTCATTGTTGACCCTTACCTCAATATCATAGGACGTCTTAAATCCCTCCGGCGTCATAAGCACAAGCCAGTCCTTATCTTCCACGGTCCTGCTTAAATAATAGGGAAGGGAGCAGTTCGAGAATGATACATGCTCTCCCCGTTCAAATATGGTGATTGATGCATCCGCATCCAGGCGCCTTACCCTGGCTGCCGCGGAAGCACCGCCGGCAACCCCTCCTACAACGAGTACACGTTTTCCCATGTCCACACATCCTTTACCGTCTATTTTCTGCTCTCAGCCTGTTTTCCCGGCTTATTATTATGCTTTCGCTGCAGGCTTCTTATCCAGGTTCCTGGATTTATCATTATATGCATCCATATCTATGTTCTTGGTCATCTTGGCGGATACCAGGGCCGTCACCATGCCGTCGCTTACATTCAGGGCTGTCCTTGCCATATCGATGACCGGCTCAATACCAACCAACAGCCCTGCGAGTCCAACCGGAAGCCCAAGCGCGGATAATACCGTGATTCCTGCAAAGGTTGCACCGCCGCCCACGCCGGCAATACCGATGGAGGCAAAGGTGATGACAATTACCATCAGGATGAAGAAAGACGGCGTGATAGGCTGTCCCACAGCGGGCGCAACCATCACTACCAGCATGGCCGGATAGATTGCGGCGCATCCGTTCTGTCCGATGGAGGTGCTTAAGGAACCTGCCAGGTTGGAAACGCCGTTGTCCACTCCCATCTCATCGGTTAAGGTGCGGATGGTCAGAGGAAGGGTACCTGCACTGGTACGGGAGGTAAATGCAAATACCAGCGTGGTCATGGCCTTCTTAAAATATACAAACGGGCTGAGTCCTGCAAAGGCCAGTATCAGTCCGTGAATGACGAACATGATGATGATGGCCGTATAGGATGCAAGCACAAAGGTCACAAGCCGCAGTATGCTGGTATAATCACTTCCCGCAATGGTCTTGGTCATCAATGAGAAGATGCCGAATGGGGTCAGCATGATGATCATCATGACCACTTCCACCACAAGGGTATTAAGCGAGTTCATGATTTTACCGAAGAACTCCGCCTGTTCCGGGGCATAGGTCCGCACCCCGATGACGCCAATCCCAAGGAATGCAGCAAACAACACCACGGAAAGGGTTGCGTTGCTTCCCTGTCCGGTCAGGGCATAGATTGGGTTGGACGGAATGATATCAATGATGGTATTCTCAATGGAAAGTCCCTCCTGGGCCTTTTCCTCCAGCTGGGCAGTTTTCTGCGTCTCTGCCTCGCCGATTTCCAGTCCCTCTGCGCTGACGCCGAAGGTCTGGGCCGTAACGCCGCCCACCACAGCCGCCACTGCTGCTGTTGACAGAAGGATTACCAGCACAAGGGCCGTGATCTTGCCCAGGTTCTTGCCTGACTTCTGGTTAATGATGGCACACACGATGGATACAAAAATCAGCGGGATGACCATCATCTTCAAAAGCTTGGTATACGCGGTTCCCACCAGGCTGATCCAGCGCAGGCTCTCGGAAACAGCTGCATCGTCAGCCACTGTCTTTAAGATTGCGCCAAAGATAATACCGCCAAACAGGCCGGCCACAACACGTACATTAAAAGATTTCCCTTTTTTTCCTAAATAAAACAAAAATCCCAGATAAGCCACAAAGCAGATTACACTAATCGTAACAGCCATTTATTCCCCCAACCTTTCTTTGATGTTATTGATGATGCTTGCGACTGCAGTTTTAATATTCTTTGTATCCGTGGCAAGGTTAATGCGGATGTATCCCTGGGCCATGACGCTGAACCACTCGCCCACGTCACAGGCCAGCCTGCACTTATCCTGGATGAACCTGGCGGTCTCATCCCCCGGCACATAGCTTCTAAGGTCAATCCATGACAGATAGGTGCCCTCAAGGGGGGTAACAATGATCTCAGGCAGCTCCCTGGCAAATTCCTGCTTCATATAATCGTAATTGTGACGGATCAGGGCCTTCACATCCTGAAGCCACTCCTCCCCGCCCCTAAAGGCAGCGCCCATGCCGGTAATGCCCATCAGGTTCACCTCCGGGGAACCAATGCCCTTAATATAGGCATCATACTTCTCCATCAGCTTCCCATCAAAAATAATGACATGGGAGTGGATGAGTCCGGCCAGGTTAAAGGTCTTGGAACCGGAGTTCAGGGTAATCAGGATATCCTTGTATCCGCCGTCCTTCACACAGGCAGAAGATACAAATGGCTTCCCTTCGTATGTAAAGTCCTGATGGATCTCATCCGAAACAACCAGCACGCCATGCTTGCGGCAGATGGAGAACATGGTATCCAGTTCTTCCTCAGACCATACGCGGCTTACCGGGTTATGGGGTGAACACAGGATGAACATCTCTACCTTGTTGTCAATGATTTCCTTCTCAAACTTCTCAAAATCCAGGCTGTAATATCCATGGTCGTTGTCAAGCTCACAGGTCACAAGCTTCCTGCCTGTATTTAAAATAGCGTCATAGAATGGATAATACACAGGCGGGCAGATGATTACGGACGCCTCCTCCTTGGTATACGCCCTTACTGCCGCGTACAGGGAGCCCACAACCCCGGTGGCGAACCGGACATTCTCCCTGGCAAGTTCCACGCCATGATGCTTCTTCTGCCATGCAAAGAAAGAATCAAAGTACTCATCCTCCACCTTTCCATAGCCAAAAACACCGTGCTTCACACGCTCTGTCAGCGCCTCCCTGACAACAGACGGGGACTGTATCTCCATATCAGCCACCCAAAGCGGAAGCAGGTCCCCATCCCCAAAAATCTCCTGGAGTGAATCCCACTTCAGTGTGCCGGTACCCCGGCGTTCCACACAATTCTCCCTACAGAACTTCTCAAAGTCCATCTTCCATACCATCCTTTCCCAAGTGTAAGCAAGTCTTCAAATATTGTTCACTCGATGAACTATATTATAAAATACTTCGTGCATAATGTCAATATGCTTTGTATTTTTTTTAGTAATAAGGACATTATGCACATTAAAACGACTATATTTTTTCAATATTGTTCTATTGCTTTACTATTTTTCCTATTTTGGTTAAAAGAAAGCATTGAAGGCCTTTTCCAGATATGTTACTATAACATGTACAGACATTATATTAAGAACAGGAGCCGAGACCCCATATGAGCCATCTTACAGATATCAACAGCGCGTACCAGAAGCTGAATGTAAGGGCGAATACATTGTATGAATTCGTCATTTTATATCACAATTACATTTATGCCCATCACACATATGAGAATGAAAATTTCAACATGATGGAGATACACACCCTTACATACATCGACGACTGTCCCGGAATCACTGCCACCGAACTGTCAAAGCTATGGCACAAAAGCAAAAGCGCCATCTCCCAGGTCATCAAAAGACTGGTGGATTCCGGATATGTTGAGAAGCGCTTCAAGGAGAACAATGAGAAATCCGTCTGTCTCTATGCGACGGATAAAGGCCAGCGTCTTTCCAGTGTACACAAGGCATATGACGTGGCCGACATTACCCAGACCACATCTTATCTGATTGAACAGTGCGGCCAGGCGGATGTGGATGCATTTTACAGGATCATTGATAAGTACAACGAACTTCTCAAGTCAGACCTGGAGCATTAGGGCGTGTTTGGAGATTGCTTTCCGTCAGCTGCCCCGGAATTTTAAAACCGGCCGCGCCATGCAGAGGGAATCATGGGGGCCGGGAATGATAAATTATTAACGATTTCCTGTCATCCAGGAAAACAGAATAAAAAACATGAAACTACAAACGAGGAGGAAGATTCAATGAGCAACCTGAACAACGTAATGAAAGAATTCAAAGCATTCATACTGAAGGGCAATATCATCGACATGGCTGTGGGCGTCATCATTGGCGGCGCATTCAGCAAGATTGTCACATCCCTTGTGAATGATATCCTGATGCCGGTCCTTGGCGCCCTTACCGGCGGGGCCAGCTTCAATACGCTTAAATACGTGCTCAGCCCTGAAGTAAAGGCGGGCGGAGAGGTGGTAAAAGCAGAAGCCGCCATACTGTATGGCAGCTTCCTTCAGAATGTCCTTGATTTTATCATTATCGGGGCCTGCATGTTCTTCATGATCAAGACCGTTGCCGTCATCAGCTCACGCCTTCGCCATGAGGAAGAGAAAAAGGAAGAGGCGCCCGCGCCTGCCGGTCCCACCCAGGAGGAACTCCTGGCTGAAATCCGCGACCTTTTAAAAGAGAAAAATGCTTCCGCCTGACAGACACCAGATTAATAAAACCTGATTCTCTTGGCGTTTTCCACAAACTCCCTGTTGTTCCTGGTCCTTGCGAACAGATCCAGTATCTTTTCCACGGCATCCTCGGGCTTCATGGAGTTTGTTGCTTTGTGTATGATATCCACTGCCTCGGCTTCCTCCCTGGTCAGCAGAAGGTCATCCCTTCTTGTGCCCGACTTAAGGATGTCAATGGCAGGGAAGATGCGTTTCTCAGACAGTTTCCTGTCCAGCACCAGCTCCATGTTGCCGGTGCCCTTAAATTCCTCATATACAACATCATCCATACGGCTTCCCGTATCCACCAGCGCAGTTGCCAGAACAGTCAGGCTTCCGCCTTCACGCATGTTGCGGGCAGCGCCGAAAAACCGCTTGGGCATGTGAAGGGCAGCCGGGTCAAGACCGCCGGAAAGCGTACGGCCGCTGGGCGCAACCGTCAGGTTATATGCCCTTGCAAGGCGTGTGATGCTGTCCAGGAGTATGATGACATCCCGGCCATGTTCCACCAGACGCTTGGCCCGCTCCGCCACCATCTCCGAAACCCTTTTATGGCGCTCAGGCAGTTCATCAAAGGTGGAGTAAATCACTTCCACGTTGGGACCCACGATTGCCTCCCTGATGTCCGTCACTTCCTCCGGGCGCTCGTCAATCAGGAGGATCATCAGATGCATGTCCGGATGGTTGGTGGTGATGGCCTTGGCCACCTGCTTTAAAAGGGTGGTCTTACCTGCCTTTGGCGGTGATACGATCATGCCGCGCTGTCCCTTGCCGATAGGTGACAGAAGGTCCAGCACACGCATGGCAACGGACGTCTTCACGCCGGGCATCTCCATATGCAGGCGCTGGTTGGGGAAGATTGGCGTTAAATCCTCAAAATTAGGCCTGGTCTCCGTAGCGCTTAAGGGATATCCGTTCACTGTCTTGATGTAAAGCAGGGCGGCAAACTTCTCCGTGGCTGATTTAACCCTTCTGTTGCCTGCAATGATATCCCCTGTCTTCAGATTAAAGCGGCGGATCTGGGACGGCGCCACATACACGTCGTTCTCCCCCGGCAGGAAGTTCTCACACCGGATGAACCCAAATCCGTCAGGCATTACCTCCAGGATCCCATTGGCTTCAATCCCGCTGTCCAGCTCTGCCATATCCTGGTTGGACAGGCCCGTTGTATCGGACCTGGCATCGGTCCTGGACGTGCGTTCGCCGCCCTCGGACTGCTGGTTAGAACCCTGGTTCTGGCTGTAACCGGTATGCGGCCTGTTCTGCTGGGATTTGGAAGCTGAATATTTATTATCGTAAGACCGGTTGGTGTTACGCCTTGGCTCCTGGCTGCGGCTTTCCTGTCTGTCCTGGGACTCCTGGGGCCTTGACTGGGTGTTATCCTGCCTGGGCTTCACAGTCTCCTGCCTGGGCTGGGCACTGTCCTGCGCCTGCGCCTGGCGTTTTTCCTCTTTTCTGATTTCAGTGGGCTTTACTTCCGGGTTCTTCTCTGCCGCCGCGCAGAGCAGGTCAATGATTTCAGCCTTGCGCAGGCTGCTGATTCCTTTAATGCCCTGGTTTCTAGCCATTTCCTTTAATTCTGCAAGAGGAAGTGTCTGCAATTTTTCCCGCATAGTATCTCTCCTTATCCAATATTAATCAACTCATCCGTCAAGACAGACTGATGGTCTATTTCCAACACTCGGGGTATTATCTTATGTTCAATCAAATTCGGGGTTTATTCCAGATTTGCGAATTGCTTGGGACTAACAGACTGCTGACAGCATAAGAAAACTGTCAGCCAATCTATGTATAGCCCTATTATATACACGAATATTACGGAATGTAAAGTGAAAATTGAAATAATTTTAGTTTGTCAGCCAATTCATATGGGTTTTTATACTGGCTTCGTAGCCATTATCCGATGGTTCATAGAAGACAGCCCCCTCCATGCCGTCCGGCAGATACTGCTGTTTTACATAATGCTTGGGATAATCGTGCGCATATTTGTATCCTGCCCCGTGCCCCAGCTTCTCAGCTCCCTTATAATGCCTGTCCTGCAGGTGTACCGGAACCGGCATGGTCCTCTGGTCCCTGACTGCGTCCATGGCCTTAAACACAGCCATGCAGGCCGCATTGCTCTTTGGCGCGGTTGCCACATAGGTCACTGCCTGGGACAGGATGATCTGGGCTTCCGGAAGTCCGATCCGCTCCACGGCCTGGGCCGCATTCACAGCCACCGCCAATGCCTGGGGATCTGCGTTTCCCACATCCTCCGATGCGCATATCATGATCCTTCTGGCAATGAATTTGATATCCTCACCCGCATAGAGCATCCGGGCCAGATAATAGACAGCCGCATCCGGGTCCGAGCCGCGCATGCTCTTGATAAATGCAGAAACCGTATCATAATGGTTATCCCCGTTCTTATCGTACCGCACCACCCGCTTCTGGATGCATTCCTGGGCCACTGACAGATTAATATGTATCTTTCCGTCCCCTGCCCGTTCCGTTGTCAGGACTCCCAGCTCCACTGCGTTAAGGGCTGCCCTGGCGTCCCCGTTGGCCGTATCTGCCAGGAAATCAGCCGCATCCTCATCAATCACCGCGTCATAGGCCCCCATCCCCCGTTCCCTGTCATATACCGCCCGGCGTATCAGTTCCCTGATATCCTCCTTTTCCAACGGCTTAAGTTCAAATATCCTGGAGCGCGACAGCAGGGCCCCGTTCACCTCAAAATAAGGATTCTCCGTGGTGGCCCCGATAAGAATCAGCGTGCCGTCCTCCACAAAGGGCAGGAGATAATCCTGCTGCCCCTTATTAAAGCGATGGATCTCATCCACGAACAATATGGTCTTCCTGCCATACATGCCCATATTGTCCTTGGCGCCCTTAACCACTTCCTCCATGTCCTTCTTTCCGGCAACCGTGGCATTAATCTGTTTAAAATCAGCGCTGGTGGTATTGGCAATCACCTTGGCCAGGGTGGTCTTTCCCGTACCGGGAGGGCCATAGAAAATAATGGACCCCAGCTTATCCGCTTTGATTGCGCGGTAAAGCAGTTTATCCACGCCCACTATATGCTGCTGCCCCACCACCTCGTCCAGGGTCCTGGGCCTGAGCCTGGATGCCAGCGGGGATTCTGTCTCCATTGTATTCTCTCTCATATAATCAAATAAATCCATTGTCTTACCCTTTCTGCCGTGTCCTGTCTCAATCAATCAGCAGTTCATCAACCGTAACAAAAGTATATCCCTGCCTGGTAAGCGTGTCAATCAGTTCCAGCGCAGCCTGTACCGAAGTGGGAAAAATGTCATGCATTAATATAATATCCCCATCCTCCACATCTTTCAAGACCCGTTTCACAATCTTATTCTTATTCTTCAGTTTCCAGTCCAGGGAATCCACGGACCACAGCACCGTGGTCATGCCCACGTCACACTCCAGCTCTTCATTCCAGTCCCCAAAGGGCGGCCTCATGTACTGCGGCCGTTCCCCTGTTATATCCTCTATCATCCTGCTGGTCCTGTCCACGGCCTGGCACACGGTCTTTGCCCCGGCCTTGGTCAGCTGGACATGGCTGAAGCTGTGGTTTCCAATCAGATGGCCCTCATCATGCATCCGCTTCACCAGCTCCTCATTCCCCTCTATGTTCTGTCCCATAAGGAAAAACGTGACCCTGACGCCCCTTTCCTTCAGGCCGTCCAGCAGCTGGGCCGTGCATTCCTCATGGGGACCGTCATCAAATGTAAGGGCCACGCATTTGCCTTCAAGCCCTTTGGCCCGGTCCAGGGTTTCCCCGCCCTCCTGGACCCACGTCCCATTCCCCGCCGCGGCATGGACCGGCCGGTTCCCCAGTACAGTCCAGAACAGCCCTCCAAGAAGAATCACGTCCGCCCCACAGACCATGGCCAGAAGTTTTAACTTATTTCCCAGTTTCACCTTATGCCCTCTTTCACCTGATGCCCTTTATCTATCCAGTATATGTTGGGGATAGAAGGAAAAATGCATGGGATTGGATGACGGTCCTGAATCTGTGGGTATCCGGGTTCCCTCCATACATACGGATTGGGCATGGGATGCGGGAAAAAAGGGAGGAGTGCATTGGGTTCGGAACAAGGCAGGGGTTTGTATCAGGTGCGCAACGTGACGGGTGGCTATTTCGAATACAGAAACTATACCGGGTACAGAAAGGGGCGGATTCCTGCATCACAGCAAGAATCCACCCCTTTATGCCGTCCTTTGAGAACACTGCTTCCTGAGTCATCTCATATGCATACCATCCTATTCCTATCCCACCGGAGTAATGATTACCCCGGGGCCGCCGGATTTCCCGCCGGGGGAAGCGCCCGGTGCCTGGCCTGACTGGCTTTCGCCCGGTGAAGTGCCGGCCTGGGCGCTGCCGCCTGACTGGGAAGTCCCGCCAGGCTGGCTATTACCTCCAGGCTGACTGCTGCCTCCAGGTTGGCTGCTGCCTCCAGGCTGGCTGCCGCCTCCAGGCTGGACGCCGTCTCCTGACTGGCCCCCAGCGCCGTCCTGGCCGCCGTTATTTTCCTGTATCTGGCCCAGTACCCCCTCAGGGCCGGCCTGATATCTGGTCCCATTGATGTCAACCACGGTGTTTACCGCCATCCTGCCCGTGGATGGGTCCATATAATAGTGGAGGCCGTTTACATCAATCATGCCCTTTGCCATACGGCCCGAGCCTTCAAAATAATACCACGCGCCGTCCATCTCGCGCCAGCCGGTTGCCATGGCACCCGAACCCCTGAGGAAGTATTTCTCCCCTGCATCTTCCAGCCATCCGGTCTGCATGGCCCCCTGGCCGTCAGCATAGTACCAGGTTCCGTTATCATTAATCCAGCCTTTAGAAAGTACGCCCGTGTGATCCAGATAGTACCAGGTTCCGTTCTGGTTGGTCCATCCCTTGGCCATGGCTCCTGAGTTCTCCAGGAAGTATCTTCTTCCGTTGTCGTCCAGCCAGCCGGTCTGCATCACGCCCTGGCTGTCCGCATAATACCAGGTTCCATTATCGTCTATCCACCCCTTGGACAGGGCGCCTGAACTGCCGAAGTAGTACCATTTGCCGTTGTCGGATTTCCAGCCCGTTATCATGCGGCCCGTACTGTCATCCAGATAATATTTCTGGTCCGAAAGCGTAAGCCAGCCCTTGGATGCAAGGCCCTCCCCGTCCATGTAGAACCATCCCGTGCCGTCGTCAATCCAGCTGTTTTTCTGTTTTACGTAGTTCTGGTAATAATAGGTCTTTCCCTGGATGGTCCTCCAGGTATTGCCCGGTATCACCGATGTAAAATCCTTAAACTGGAAATCAATATCCACATTCCCACTGATTCCGTTGACCGCGCCCGTGCTGGTGGCCTGCCACATCACCGGGTTCTGGTATGCCGGTTTTGCGGAGTAGCGGGCAACCCATACAGGATAATCCATCTTGCCCATGTCCAGTTTGTTGGCCAGCCAGTTGTCATTGGCATAAATGATGGGATAATAGCCGGCTTCGGATATACGCCTGCAGAACGCATTGGCGATTGCCGCCAGTTCGTCCTTGGACAAGGCGCCCTGGGTGGAATCCTCCATGTCAAATGCAACCGGATAGGATACCGGATAATCGTGGATCAGGTCCAGGACAAAGTTGGCCTCGTCCACCGCCATCTCCGGCGTGGTGGCAAGGGAATAGATATAGACCCCCACCTTAACCCCGGCCGCGCTGGCCTGCTGTATGTTCCTGTGGAAATATGGGTCCACCGCACCTTTGGAGCGTGTTCCCAGCATGACAAAGGACACGTCGTCAGCAGCCACCTGGCTCCAGTTAATATCCCCCTGCCATCTGGATACGTCAATTCCCCTGAACAGCACGTTGCTGATGGATGTGCCGTCCGGCATCCGGTATGCCCCGTTTACCTTTTTCCAGGCATTGGGGTTGGCTGCGGCGGTGCCGGAGGATGCCGCGCCCGTACTTCCTGTACTCCCGGTGCCTGCCGCAGGCTGCCCGGGGCCTCCTGGGCCTGCTGATGTGGCAACCGGCGCCGATGTCTCTCCCGGCCCAATCGCCAGAGCGGTGCCTGCGGGAAGAATGGTGCCCGCGCTTATGATTCCCGCCATGGCAAGTACCTGGCAGCGTCTTATCATGTGCATCTTGTTTTTCATACATTTCTCCTTATATAAAAAATAAGAGGGGATGCCCAGCCGTCCGCTGTGACATCCCCCGTATTATGATCTGATTTACCCTCAGCCTGGTCCGTCTGTCCTTCCGGCCTGCAGGCCCCCTGAAGAACTTCCGCCCGGTGAATTGTTTCCGGAACTGGTTCCGGGATTCCCCCCGGACGTGCCTCCAGGCCCGTTGTTGCTGATGCCTGAGGAACCGCCGGATGCCCCCGGACCGCCGCTTGTGCCGGTGGAGTTGTTGTTGTCAACAGTCCCCGGAGTCTGGGCCGATACACCGCCGGCGTTCTGGCATATACCGCTGGCGTCAAAGGTGTACTGCGTTCCGTTGATGGTTGCCGTGGTGCCTGCAATCATCCTTCCCTCATTGGCAGGGTTCAGATAGTAATACTTTCCGTCCAGCTGAATCCAGCCAGTCATCATATGGCCATTGCTGTTAAAATAGTACCATGAGCCGTCAATCTGCTTCCAGCCCGTGGACATCTTACCGTTACTCATATCCATGTAATACTTGTTGCCGTCACTGTCACTGAGCCATCCGATCAGCATGCGCCCGTCCGTGTTCAGGTAGAAATAATCCTTGTCCACCTTGGCCCAGCCGGTCATCATCTTGCCGTCCGTGCCGAACAGGTACCAGTTGTCCTTAATCTGGGCCCAGGAATTCACAACGCACTTGCCGTTGCTCTGGAAATAGTACCAGGCCCCGTCCATCTCACGCCAGCCCGTTGCCATGGTTCCGTTGCCCCGCATGAAATAAAAGTCGCTGGTGGTTCCATTGCTGATTTTCAGCCAGCCTGTTACCATGGTCCCATCATTTAGCATATAGTACCATTTGCCGTCTTCCGGATTGACCCAGCCCGTTGCCATGATGCCGCTGGGCTTGAAGAAATACCATTTGCCGTCAATCTGCTTGAAATCCTTTGTCATATATCCAGTGGACGGGTCCATGTAGTACCATCCTTCACTGGTCTGCAGCCATCCCGTGTATACCTGGCCGTTGTCGACATAGGTCCAGTTGTCATTTGATTTTGTCCAGCTGCCGGCGGCATAGCTGGTAAATGCGCTTCCCAATGCCATGGCCCCAATCATACCGGCTGCTGTGACAGCTGTCCAGTACCTTTTATGTCCCATGTGTCATCCTCCTCGCCTCTTATATCCAGTAGGGGACAATATTCCCCAGTTTTCCACATATTTTTGATTATAGCACAATCCCATATGCTTTTGATAACATTTTTATTACAATTTCCGTAATTTCCTATAATATTTCTTGGCATACCGGTACATGATTATGGTGTACTCCCCGAATTCATCTCCCAGCGCGCTCTTATACACGGCCCACAGGCTCCACAGGAAACCTCCCAGCGCAGCGTAGGCATAGACGGCAAAATACTCGTCTTTTGTAGGTTCCCTTTGGAGGTAGCTTGCCAGAAGCTTCTCCATATCCGCCTCATCATAATAGGAATAGATTGCGCACATGGATACATCCATGATTGGGTCACACATGCCGGCATACTCCCAATCCAGAAGTTTTACACCGCCATCCTTAAGAAACAGGAAGTTATCCACATTGGCATCAATATGGCTCAGGCATTTGGGGCGGTCCATGGCGTCCATACAATCCATGAGCCAATCCATCCACTCCCGCACCTCCTGGTAGTCCTCAAAAAGGTTGCCGCCATGGCTGCTGCACAGCTTTTCATAAAAATCAATCCTCTCACGGATGTCAAAGTCATGTCCCACCGTGATGCCTGACCCATGGAGCCTGCGCACCATCTCCATGCACCGGTCCATGTCAGACCAGTCCGAGGCGTCTGCATTCCTGGCCCCTTCGTAGTATTCGGCAATCTTATAACCGGTCCGTTCGTTCATATAAATCACATGCTCGGTAATGCCAAGGCAGGCCACTGCGTCATAGACCTGTTTTTCCTGTTTTCTGTTAATAAGCAGCTCCGTGCCCGGACCGGGGATACGGCAGATGCAGCTGCGCTCCCCAACCCTGAACAGGAAGGACTTGTTTGTCATGCCGGACTTCAGGCAGCGGATATCCTGAATCCGGGACTCAGGCACCTTAAATACCTCGGCCACCAGCTTCATGGCCGCGTTGTCAGAATGATTCTGATACCTGGGGTCGAATAAGCGCAGTTCTTCCAGGTTCTCGAACTCATATACCTGGTCGTCGGGCTGGCGGTTTGCATCCATTTCAATCTCATCCCAATGGGAGGGCGGCAGGCCGCAGGCCTTTGCGGCCTCATCAAGCAGAGCCCCGCCTTCCTGTTCCAGACGGCGCCTGGCCTCGCCTGACAGCATGTCCACATATACCTGTTCCCAGTAAAACTGCTCCGTGCCCGGGCTTTTGTAATAGGCCTCCAGCACAGGAAGGAACCGTGCGGAAAACTCCCTGGAAAAATAGGCCGGTCCATACATGACCCACTGGTCCCTTCCGCCTATCTTCACATCCGTGATACGCCCCCTCTTGTTAAAGGACAGGCACCATTCCTTGGTCTCGCCATGCTGATAAGCGGCGCTGTACCATGCCCCGCACTCATATGCGTGGAACATGTTCTCCCTCATCCAGTTGTCGGAGGACAGCACATACATGTTCCGCCCTTCCAAGACCTTCCTGGACCTGTGGATGGTGGCCAGGGTGTTCTTGTCCGGATACTCAGGATTATAGAGAAGCTTCACATCATATTTGTCTATCAGATATTCAAACTTTTCCTTCAGGTAACCCACCGCTATGGTGATGTCCGTAACCCCTGCCTCATGAAGCTGGCCTATCTGGCGCTCAATCATACGCTCCCCGAACACCTCCAAAAGCCCCTTGGGGGTCTCAAATGTCAGGGGGACGAACCTGGAGCCAAACCCTGCTGCTATGATTAATGCACCGTCAACCTTATACCCTTTTAGCAGGCGCTTCCCTTCCCCTGTAAGCTCCCATCCGGAGCCGGCTGCGCCGTCCCCCCGTTCCGCAATGTATCCCATTCCGATGCACTCTTTTATAAGCCCGTTGGCAGTACCCAGGGACACCTTAAGCTTTTGCGCCATCTCCCTCTGGGTGATATCCGGCTGCTCCAGCACTGTCCTGCACACAAGTCCATGTCTGTCCATCAATACAAATCCTCGCTTCCGTCCCATTTATGTTCAAAATATTCATTTAACAAAAATATATGAACATTATAACACATCCCCCGGAAAATGCAAGCCGGATTAAGGCTCCATGGAACAGGGGATGGAAAAGGGGCCTCCACCCTACCGGCAGGACCCCTTTTCCATATAGGCTTATCTATCATGATACTCATTTCCCCGTAACTGACTTGACCATGTCCGGCCGCATGTCTGATGGATTTGACAGCCGGCTTCTATATCCGATGCAGCAGCCAGTCTCCATATCCGACGCCGCGGCAGCCGGTTTCTGTGTCTGACGCCGCGGCAACCGGCCTACACTTCAAATATCAGGTCGCCGTAGCTGGGCATTGGCCACAGTTCCTTATCCACTATCATTTCCAGCTTATCCACCGGCGCCCGTAAGGCCTCCATGGCAGGTACCACTTCACTGTGATATGCGGCTGCCTGGGCAATCCCGCCATCCGCACCGGCCGCCTTCTCAGTCACCTGGGCCAGCCTTAACACAGCTGCCTTGGTATCGGCCAGCAGGCCGGAGGCCTCCATGAGAAGTCCTGTCTGTGTGCTCACATCCGCCTCCGGGCAGGCGCCCTTGACCGCGGATATAGAGGCTGCCAGCTGCGTGGTATATTTGATGACCGCCGGTATAATGGACTTGCTGGCCATATCATACATGGTCCTGGCTTCTATATTGATGGCCTTGGAAAAGTTCTCATATTCAACCTCAGCCCTGGACTCCAGTTCAGCCCTGGTAAATACGCCGAATTCCTCAAACAGCTTCACTGCCTTATCCGTTGTCAGGGCAGGAATGGCCTCCACCATGGAGCGGATGTTGGGAAGGCCCCTTTTCCCTGCCTCCGCAACCCATTCATCCGAGTATCCGTTTCCATTAAAGATGACCCTTCTGTGGGCTGACAGCATTTCCTTAATCATGTCATGGACCGCCATGTCAAAATCCTCTGCCTTTTCCAGGGCATCGGCAGCTTCCTTGAACGCTTCCGCCACAATGGTGTTTAACACGGTGTTGGGGCTTGCAATGGAATCAGAGGAACCCACCATACGGAACTCGAACTTGTTGCCTGTAAATGCAAATGGCGAGGTCCTGTTCCTGTCCGTTGCATCCTTATCCAGGTCAGGAAGGATATCAACGCCGGTCCTTAAGGTGCCGCCCTTCTTGGAATGGGTGGCTTCACCTGTGCTGCACAGCTGGTCAATCACATCCTCCAGCTGCTCTCCAAGGAAGATGGAGATAATGGCCGGCGGCGCTTCGTTGGCGCCCAGCCTGTGGTCATTGCCCACATCTGCAGCCGACTCCCGCAGCAGGTCTGCGTGAAGATCCACCGCCTTAATGATACATGCCAGCACCAGAAGGAACTGGATGTTCTCATGGGGCGTGTCACCTGGGTTTAAAAGATTGGTGCCGTCGTCCGCGGTCAGGGACCAGTTGTTATGCTTTCCTGAACCGTTGACGCCTGCAAATGGCTTCTCATGGAGAAGGCATGCCATTCCATGGCGGCCAGCCACCTTTTTCAGTGTCTCCATTACAATCTGGTTGTGGTCCACTGCCTGGTTCACGCCCTCATATATGGGGGCCAGCTCGTGCTGTGCAGGCGCAACCTCGTTGTGCTGTGTCTTGGCCGGCACGCCCAGCTTCCAAAGTTCTTTATTCACATCGTTCATGTAGGAACCGATCCTCTCACGGATGGCGCCAAAGTAATGGTCCTCCAGCTCCTGCCCCTTGGGCGGCATGGCTCCAAAAAGGGTGCGCCCGGTGTAAATCAGGTCCTTGCGCTGTAAGTACTTTTCACGGTCTACCAGGAAGTATTCCTGCTCAGCCCCCACGGACGGAGCAACCCGCCTGGCCGTGGTGTTCCCAAAAAGCCTGAGGATCCTTAGGGCCTGCTCATTAACTGCCTGCATGGAGCGCAGCAGCGGCGTCTTTTTGTCCAGGGCCTCGCCTTTATACGAGCAGAAGGAGGTAGGGATGCAGAGGGTGACGCCGATGGCGTCCTCCCTTAAGAATGCGGGAGAGGTACAATCCCAGACCGTGTAGCCCCTGGCCTCAAAGGTGGCGCGCAGGCCGCCTGAGGGGAAGGAGGATGCATCCGGCTCACCCTTGATCAGTTCCTTGCCGGAAAATTCCATGATTACCTTGCCGTCGCTTGGAGCAGAGATAAAGGAATCATGCTTCTCAGCCGTCACGCCTGTCAGCGGCTGGAACCAATGGGTATAGTGGGTGGCCCCCCTCTCAATTGCCCAGTCCTTCATGGCGTGTGCCACCACGTCCGCAATACTGGGATCCAGTTCCGCGCCGTCTTCCACTGTCTTTTTCAGCTTCTTATACACATTTTTAGGCAGACGGTCCTTCATCACCGCATCATTGAACACATTTTTCCCGAATATCTCAGATACATTCAATACATCGCTCATAGATTCCTCCATCCTCTCTTTGATCCTTCCTTTTGGATCTTCTGCTTCATTTTCCATAGTCCTGTTATCCTGTCAAAATCCAAATACCATTTCCCGTAATTTTATTCAGTCCGGCCGGATATATAACAAAAAGGTGCTCTCCCCTTGAGAGAGAACACCTTTGTTCTTTATTAAAATAAACCATTTCCTTTAAAATTGCAAGCAGTTTTTCGGGAAAACATGTTTTTTATTCTAATAAGCATTATTAAGCTGTCTTAATATCTTAGGACTCAAGCCTTGCCCACGGAACCGAATAATTCCATCTTTTCTTTTACGGTTGCCTTGATTGCATCTGCGCCCGGGGCAAGCAGTTTCCTTGGGTCAAAGCCTTTGCCGCTCTTGTCCTTGCCGGCCTCGATGTACTCCCTGGTGGCTGCTGCAAAGGTAAGCTGGCACTCTGTGTTAACATTAATCTTGGCAACGCCCAGGCTGATTGCCTTCTTAATCATATCCTCAGGGATACCGGTTCCGCCGTGAAGCACCAGAGGCATGTCGCCTACAGCCGCTTTCACATTCTCCAGCACGTCAAAGCGCAGGCCTGGCCAGTTCTCCGGATATTTGCCGTGGATATTGCCGATGCCTGCTGCCAGGAAGTCGATTCCCAAATCAGCAATGGCCTTGCACTCATTTGGATCCGCACACTCGCCAAGGCCAACAACGCCGTCTTCCTCACCGCCGATGGAGCCCACCTCAGCTTCCAGGGACAGTCCCATGTTATGTGCAATCTTAACCAGTTCCTTGGTCTTCTCAATGTTCTCCTCAATTGGATAATGGGAGCCATCGAACATGATGGAGGTAAATCCTGCCTTGATACATTTATAGCAGCCCTCGTATGAGCCGTGGTCCAGGTGCAGGGCAACCGGAACCGTGATGTTCAGTTCTTCCATCATGGCCTTCACCATGGCAGATACTGTCTTAAAGCCTGTCATATACTTTCCTGCGCCCTCTGATACGCCCAGGATAACCGGAGATTTGAGTTCTTCTGCTGTCAGCAGCACGGACTTGGTCCACTCAAGGTTATTGATGTTAAACTGTCCAACTGCATACTTGCCTTCCCTAGCCTTGTCAAGCATCTCTTTTGCTGAAACTAACATTTGATACCCTCCTTATAAAGTTTGTTATTTTATTAACTATCTCACCTATTATATCGCAGCTGCGAACAAAAAGGAAGATGTTTTTTTAATTTATAGTCCATATCGCGTCAGGACCAGAATGTCCCGCATTAAATGCCCTGCCCGTGCCATTGGAAAACCAGTCCGGCAAAACAGTAAGGTATTTAGTATGGGTAATGCTATGGATCAGATCCCAAGAATAGCTTTTACCGTTGCTTCCATTTTATCCACATCGCACTCCGTATTGTGGCGTATCGGCGCATGGCGGATTTCTTCAACCGCAGCAGGCACATCCACTCCGCACAGGCTGCTCAGGGCATCTACCACTTCAAATCCGTCTTTGCCCCTGATGCTCTCAGGCCCGGCAATGGCTTCCATCACACTGTCAGAGAACTTGTAGGGACTTGCCGTGGAGGCAATGACGGTCTTTGCCGTGTCGCCGCTTTTGGCCCTGTAGTCCCCATATACAGCAGCTGCAACGCCTGTATGGGTGTCAATCAGGTAACCGGTGCTGTCAAATATCCTCTTGATGGCGGCCGCATTTTCTTCCTGGGTTGCAAAGCCGCCTGCGAAATCAGACATGAACGCCCTCATATCCTCTGTGACGGTATAGCTGCCCTTCACGGACAAGTCCTGCATCAAAGCCTTGTTGGCCCTGGCGTCGCAGCCCGTGCTCAGATAAATCAGGCGCTCCAGGTTGCTGGAAATCAGGATATCCATGGACGGGGAATTGGTGAGTATGAAATCCCTCTTCCTGTCATAGGTTCCCGTGGTAAAGAAATCATACAGCACCTTATTGTCATTGGACGCGCAGATCAGAGTCTTAATCGGAACGCCCATGCGTTTTGCAAAGTAGGCTGCCAGGATATTACCGAAGTTGCCTGTGGGAACCACCACATTAATCTGCTCGCCTCCTGCAATCTCCTCATTGGCCAGAAGCCTTGCATAGGCATATACATAGTAAACAATCTGCGGGACCAGCCTGCCGATATTAATGGAATTGGCGGATGAGAACTGGAAGCCCTTTGATTCCAGCAAAGCCTCCAGGGACTTGTCCCCAAACAGCTTCTTCACACCGGTCTGGGCATCGTCAAAGTTGCCGTTAATTGCCACCACGTTTGTGTTAGCGCCCTTCTGGGTGCGCATCTGGAGTTCCTGGACCTTGCTGACCCCGTCCTTTGGATAAAATACAATGATACGGGTGCCCGGTACATCTGCAAAGCCAGCCATGGCAGCCTTACCCGTGTCCCCGGAGGTGGCTGTCAGGACCACAATCTCCTTATCCACCCGGTTCTTCTTTGCCGCCGTGGTCATAAGGTGGGGCAGGATGGAAAGGGCCATGTCCTTAAATGCTATGGTGCTTCCGTGATACAGTTCCAGGAAGTATGCGCCGTCAGCCTTTGCCAGGGGCGCAATCTCTTCTGTGTCGAACTTGCTGTCATAGGCCTTTGTTATACAATCTTTAAGTTCCTCGGGACTGTAATCCGTAAGGAACAGCTTCATGACCTCATAGGCCGTCTCCTGGTAGGTCATGGTCCCAAGCTTCTCCATGGGCACGTCAAGCTCCGGTATCTCTGTGGGCATGAACAGGCCGCCATCCTCTGCCAGTCCCTTCAGGATGGCCATGGATGCCGGCACGCCTGTCTCACGGCCCCTTGTACTCTGATAGGTTAATCCCATACTCTTGTCCTCGCTTTTATATTATGTTCACATTTATTATTGAAATATTAACACATTTCACCGGCCGGTGCAACTGAAATTCGGAACGGTTGCAGCGGCCGGGAATATATGCTACAATGAATCCAAAGCAGTACATCTGATTATTCTAAAAAGTCTATCCGATTCAGGTTAAACTCGTATCTTGCTTTAAAACCCAGTATTCCATCCGCAATGTGGAAAACCGCTCCGTGGTATTAGACGCTCTGGCCGAGGATGAAGAAGGCCGTCTGATAAACGTGGAAATGCACCCTCAGGAAGATGAAGACCATGTCCGGCGGGTACGCTATCATCTAAGCGGCATTGACATGAGTTATCTTGAAAAGGGGAATGATTTTGAGGCCATTCCGGAGGTTTACCTGATTTATATCACGAAAAAGGATTTCATCGGAAGGAACAAAGGGAACTGCTGGATTATATGGAACACTCGGCAGCTGATTATGAGACCGGGACCTTCCCGCATTTAGCTGCAAGGGTCAGACTGCTGAAGGAAAAGAAGGAGGGAATCGATATTATGTGTGATATTCTTGAAAAGGAACGGGCCGAAGGAAAGGCTGAAGGAAAGGCCGAGGGAATGGCTGCAGGGATAGCGGCATTCATCCTGGATAACCTGGAGGAGCATAAGACGGAAGAACAGATACTGGCCAAACTGGTAAAGAGGTTTTCCCTGAGCCGGGAGGAAGCCGGGAAGTATCTGGATGAGTATATTCCAAAGGACTAATATGGGACATGGCCGAATCCATGACTGATGAAACACAGATGATTGAACATGACCGGGTTCATGCAGATTCTGCTTGATTCCTCCGGATGGTTTCTATATAATTGAGTATCGCCTGTTTTTCCACATAGGTGTGGATGACAGGGATTGGTATCATTCGGATTGATATCATCCGGATCCATATCCCTATGGATACCCGACACTTTGACCAGGAGGAATCTTCAATGATTTATCAGCATATAAAAACCGGAACATTCATAAGCCGCCCCAACCGTTTCATTGCCCATGTGAGGCTGGAAGGCCAGACTGTTGTCTGCCATGTGAAGAACACAGGACGCTGCAGGGAGCTGCTGATTCCCGGCGTAAAGGTAATCCTTCAGTACCATCCGGATGCCGCTGCAGCCGGACGCAAGACAGAATATGACCTGATTGGGGTATATAAGGGAGATATCCTGATTAACATGGACTCCCAGGCGCCGAACCGGGCGGCCTGGGAATGGCTGGGCGGACTGGATTGCATTCCCGGACTGCCTGGCTGGGCGCCTGACAGCCTGCGGCGCGAGGTGACCCACGGTGATTCCCGGTTTGACCTGGCATTTACCCTCAATGAGATGAATGGCAGCAGGACACGGCCTGCGTTCATGGAGGTAAAGGGGGTAACCCTGGAAACAGATGGCATGGCCATGTTTCCGGACGCGCCCACTGAGCGCGGGATCAAGCATCTTCACGGATTGGCAAAGTCGGTGCTGGAAGGTTATGAAGCCTATGTACTGTTTGTCATCCAGATGAAAGGAGTCCACGGATTCAGGCCCAATGACACCACCCATCCTGCTTTTGGCGATGCGCTGCGGGCAGCGGCAGCGGCCGGCGTCCATGTCCTTGCATATGACTGCGCCATAACACCGGCTGCCATGACGATTGATGCTCCGGTGGATGTGATTCTGGAATGATTCAGTAAATGGGGGACCGGGGCCCCCACATCCATGGAAGCCCCGGCCATCCCATCCGGATTCTCCGGATTATATTCCCTTTATCATAACCTCAAATTACATGTGCTGCAGCCAGACCTTCACCTGCTGCATCCGCATCCGGAGTTACATCTGCCGCATCCGCAGCCGGAATTGCACCCGCAGTTACCGGTTGACGCTGCGGAGGCGGTGCGCCCTGCTGCCTGGGCAGCGGTCCTGGCAACAGGTGACTGGTTGCACTGGTTATTGGCGTAGAATCCAGCCATATATCCCTGCCAGTATAAATTGCAGTTGCGGCAGCCACCGCTGGCAGCTGCTGCACTGGCTGTGTTCGCATAGGTCGTATTCCCATAATAAGCCGCAGTTCCATAATTATCTGCATTTCCATAACAGGTACCGCCGGCAGCATATGCCGCACCCGCGTTCACAGCTGTCCCGCCATAATTCACACCATTTCCACTACAACCACCACATTCATTATAATTCATATTTTATATTCTCCTTTCAATTAGGTTGTACTCTATTATATGGGCATGTACGGAATGTGTGACAGGCCTGTTCCTCCCCCCGGATAAGCGCCCTGCATATAATATAATAACAAACCTGAACCGGTGATTTATTATGGTCTATCCTTTAAATGAACTCAATCCAGGTGAAACAGCCGAGGTGGTCTGGATCATCAGCGACCCATATATGTCTGACAGGCTGGACTCCCTGGGTTTTTCCTTCAAGGAGCATATAACCTGCATCCTTGGCGGCAGCAGGGATTCCATGTCTGCCTATCTCATACGCGGCACCCTGATTGCGCTGCGCACTGAAAATGCAAAGGAAGTGCTGGTACGTTCCTTAGGGTGTGTCTGAAGCCTGTCTTGCGTCCTGCCGGCAGCAGAAACAGGGGCCGCAGACGCAGCCCCTGACCAAAACATGAAATCCTCCTATCTTTTGTCATCCCACCTGTTCCATGATTGCCTTCAGACGCCCTGTTTCTGATTCCGTTGTACGGAGCACGGGTTTCTTACAGCAGTCCTTTATCCGGACTCCCCTTAGGAGCATTGCCTTTTTAAGGGTTCCCACAAAAAACGGATTGATATCGTAGATACCCATTAACAGGTCCACCTTTTTCTGGAGGGCAAAGGCAGTATCCCAGTCCTTCCGGTTCACAGCCTCCTGCCAGCTTACCAAAAGCTCCGGATATACATTGGACAGGGCGCCGATACAGCCCGCGCCGCCGCAGGCAGCATTGTGGATCAGGTTCTCATCAAAACCGCAGTATACCTCAAACTCAGGGAATTCCTCCCTCACCATTGTAAGGATGCTTCTGGTATGGCCCATCTCTGAAACCGAGTCCTTCAGTCCCACGATATTTTTGTGCCTGCGCAGCAGGTTCAGGACAATTTCCGGTTTTACGTCATATCCGGTCCTGGCAGGAAAATTATAGATGTACAGAGGCCCGTTAATCTTGTTTGCCGCCTCATCATAAAATGCTTCAATGGATGCATCGTCAATGGTAAAATAGTAAGGGCTGATCAGCATCACGCCGTCCGCTCCCGCCCGGAGGGCGTAGTTACTCAGCTCCACTGTTTCCTCCATGCTGTCACATGCGGTTCCAAAGAATACCTTTGCCCTCTTATTAATATATGGGACCGCCATGTCAATCAGCGTTTTTTTCTGTTCCATGTTCAGGGCATAGAATTCACCGCTGCTCCCAAGTATCAGCAGGCCTGCGATGCCGCCTCCGATTAAATGGTCGTATATGTTTTTATTGCCCTGTAAATCCAGTTCTCCATTCTCATCAAATGCAGTTACAACCGGAGTGTAAAAGTTCACGTTCATATATTTCCTCCCTAGCCGATTCTATTTGTCAGTTTACCTATTTTCTCTATCTCGCATGTTACCTGGTCGCCCTTTTTCATATAACGGGGCGGGTCATACCCCATACCCACGCCGGAGGGGGTTCCTGTGGCAATGATGTCCCCGCACTCCAGTGTGATGCACTGGGACAATTCCGATATGAGCCACGGAATGCCGTGGATGAAACTGCGCGTATTGGAGTGCTGGCGCAGCTGCCCGTTGACAAAGCTTTTTACTTCCAGCTCCACGGGAAAGGGCAGTTCCTCCCGGCCCACGATTACCGGCCCCATGGATGCGTATGTGTCCAGGCTCTTTCCGTAAAACCACTGGCCATGTGCCGTCTGCAGGTTCCTGGATGAGATGTCATTAAAGATAGAATATCCGAATATATATTCCTCTGCCCTGCAAGCCGGTATCTTCTTTCCGTCTTTGCCAATGATGACCGCCAGTTCCACCTCGTAGTCCAGCGCCTCATCCACATCCAGCCTGCCCTCAATCCGTCCGTCAGGACCCATAAGCCGCAGCGCCCGCTTGGAGAAGTATACTGCCTTGGGCGGCTTTTTAAAACTTTCTTCCCCCAAATGTTCCTCTGTTTCCTTTAGATGGTCTTCATAATTCACACCCACGCACAGGATATCGTGAACCGGCCGTTCAATGGGCGCAAGAAGCCTTACGGAATCCAGGTCATATACCGGTTCTCCCAAACATCCGGAAACCGGCGGCTCTGGTAAGCCGCCGGAGATACCGGCATGTTTTATGAAGTCCATCATATCCCCCTTCTTCAGTCCGGGAACAAAGGATGACGCCGGGATAACCCGGTTCCCCTCCAAAAGGATGCCAACCTCTGCTTCCTTTCCAGGGGCCATAAACCTTATGTATTTCATGATACACCTCTTTTTTTCATTGCTCCGTCCTTATATGGCTACATATAATTACATACCCTGGCAATGGCCATTTCCGTATAGCCCAGGGCTTCTGCCTTGGTCAGCTTTCCGTCAGCCACCTGCTTTATTTCCGTAAACAGCTCATCCCCTAATTCCTCCAGGGTCTTTTTGCCGTAGATATAGGGGCTGGCATCAATGTCAATGTTATCGGACATGTTTGCATAGGTTACTTTATTTCCCGTTATCTTGATGACAGGCACGATCGGGTTGCCGGTGGGGGTTCCGCGGCCAGTGGAGAACAGGCATATCTGGCAGCCGCCGGCAGCCATTCCCGCAACGGATGAGGGGTCGTTTCCTGGTGTGTCCATGATGACCAGGCCCATGTTCTTATCTACCTGTTTCGCATAGTCATAGACCTCATTGACCGGTGCATGGCCGCCCTTATGGATGCAGCCCAGGGACTTTTCTTCCAGTGTTGTCAGGCCGCCTTCCATGTTGCCCGGGGACGGGTTCCCCTCCCTCACGTCATGGCCCACAAGGCGGATAGCATTTTCATAATCATGTACAATCTGGTAAATGCGCTGGCTGACCCTCTCATCCTTCCCCCGCTTTGCCAGTATGTGTTCCGCGCCGATGAATTCAGTTGTCTCAGACAGGATGGATGTGCCCCCGATTTCCGCCATACGGTCGCTAATCTCGCCGATAAGCACATTGGAGGCAAGGCCGGAAGTGGGGTCTGAACCGCCGCATTCTGTTCCGATAATCAGTTCAGACATGCCGAATGCTTCCTGGGCAAGCATGGACGCATCCATTGCCATCTGCCTGGCCGCGCGCACCGCCTTCTCAATGGTGGCAATGGTACCGCCGTTTTCCTGGATGATGAAATGCTCCAATGGCTTGTTGGTGCGTTCCCTGATTGCGTCCAGGACCAGGTCCATCTGGCAGTTCTCACATCCCAGAGAGATGACCACAGTCCCATATACATTAGGATTGGCCGCATAACCAGCCATCACGTCCATGGTAAACTGCTGGTCCGATGGTACCTGTGAACATCCATTCTGATTGTTAAATGTAACTGCGTTTTCTACCTGGGAGGCAATGATCCTTGTTGTATCAGAAGCACATACGCTGGCCGGAAGGATTAAAACCTTATTGCGGATTCCTACCCTTCCATCCGGTCTTCTGTATCCCATAAATGTCATTTCCTTCATTACTTTCTTATCCATTGTGTCAACCCCCTTTTATAATTGTTCCCTGTGGTTCTCAACATTGTGTGTATGTACATGCTCTCCTGCCTGGATATCCCTGGCAGCCAGCCCGATATGTTCCCCATACTTGACAACCGGTTCTCCCTTTTGCATATCCCTGATTGCGAATTTGTGGTAAATGGGTATGTCCGTGACAGCCGTAACCTCATGGAGCCCGCCGGTCTTATCCAGCCACGCCGCGGCCTGGCCTGCTTTAACCGGTTCAATGGCAACGGCTACCGTATCTTTTTCGTCAATAATCATTGCATTTGTAATTATTTCGCTCATTCTAATCATCCTCCACCATTTGTCCTATTATTTATTCAGTTTTAAGCGGCATTTTGGGACAGCCGTACTTCTTGGCCCAGTAGCTTGTCATCAGGGGCGCGATGATTGCCGTTACCACCACGGCCGCTGCCACCTGGGTGGTTGCACCGGATACATACGGCTCAAGGGCCGGGTCCGCCATGGCCACCACGGCCGGGACAGCCACGGCATTGCCTGCGGTTGTGGCAACTGCCCAGCCCGCATATCCGGGACGCCTGCCAATCATCCTGTCGCAGAATACGATAAACGCACCGCCCACAAATACAGAGATAAGACCTAAGATCACGCCAGGTATACCGCCCTTAAGGACATTCATAAGATTGATTCCCGCGCCCAGGGTCAGTCCCACAAAAGGAATCATCACAGAGCCTGCTGGGGAAACGAATTCCGCAAACTTCTTATCCATATTCCCCAGGATCATGCCCACCAGGATGGGGGTCACGGTTGCAATCAATGCCTGGATCGGAATATTGGCAAGACCCGATACGCCCATGGCAATCATGGTCATGAACGGTCCGTCATTTAACGCCAGCAGCGCCATGGCTCCTCCGTCCACATCATCTCCGTAGGTCTGCATCAGGGCCAGGTATACGGAGCCGTTGCTGTTGGTTACGGCGCTGATGATTGCCAGTGCAGATAATCCCAGGACACCGGCAGGTCCAAATATCTTGCCTACAGCAATACCGATCACTGAGCCGATACAAAACTTTGAAAGCAGCAGAATGCCGCCCCGCTTCAGCACCCTTCCGATATCGCCCAGCTGCAGCGTGGTTCCCAGGCATACAAGCTGGATACCCATGGCGGTTGCTGCGCCTGCATTGGAAAATGTTGCTGTTGTAAGGGAGCCCAGCTGCAGCGCCTGGGGAAAAAAGGTGTTTAAGACCGCGCCAATCAGCAGCGGCACAATCATCATTCCGGCAGGAACTTTTTTAAGGAAATTCATTATCATAGTTTTACCCCTCTCTTCTTTGATTGTACGTATATTCGTACGATATGCGCATTCTCGTACATCACATAAAAAGAATATATCTGATTCAATAAAAAGTCAATATCAATTTAACATTTTGACAGATTACACAAACATATACATTTTATATTGTACATGTTTACTAATGGCTTTCTCAAAATTCCCTCTGGTATAATAGACTCAGCAAGTTAAAAGGAGCGGACAATGCCAAATACAGAACATAAACCAACCGAGCGTGTTTTAAACATACTGGAACTGCTGGGAACCACCCCATCCGGACTTAGCCTTTCTGATATAGCCAAGCAGATCGGTTCCCCCAAGACAACCGTGGCCCCTATCCTGCACACCATGGCCAGCCGGAACTTCATTGCATACCACAAGGACAGCAGCCTTTACACCATAGGCATCGGCGCCTACCTGGCAGGAATTTCCTATTACGGTGAAAAGAGCATCATGCAGTTCATCAAATCCGAAATGGAATATGCGGTCAATGAAACAAACGAAATCTGCCAATTCGGAATCCGTTCCGATAACAGCGTGCTCTATATAGCAAAGGTGGACTCAAAGGAGGCCATACGCCTTGTATCCAGTGTGGGGAAACGGCTTCCCCTCTACTGCACGGCCCTTGGAAAAGCCCTTCTGTACCAGCTTCCCTTTGAAAAGGTAAGGGCCCTGTACCCTAACGGTCTGGAAAAGTTCACCGAATATACCATCACTGATTTTGAAACACTAAAAAAAGAGTGGGATGAAATCAACGCCAGCAAATTCGCCCATGAGAAAAAAGAAACCGCCCTGGACATCTGCTGCTATGCAGTCCCTATCTGCTGCAACCAGAAAACCATTGCCAGCCTGTCCATCAGCGTTCCAGCCTTCCGGGACACGGAGGAAAAAGCCAAATTGATAAAAGATATACTTAAAAAGGTGGGAAATACAATCGAACAGTATTTGTTTGAGAATAATTTGGATGAGAATGCGTTCTGCATTTATGAAGGGTAGGGGTTGTTGATTTGTGGGATGAAGGGGTAGGTGCATCCGTCCGTGAGCGGAATGGGGATGGGGGCGGTGGATACGGCTGCGGGGCTAGCAGCTCTAAGCCTATGGGAAGCGGTGCTGGACAAGAGTCTGGCCGCCTAACTCGCGCTCAGTTTCTTCCGGGTATTTTGTTATCGGGCTCAGACAAAGGCGCCAGACTCTTAGCACCGCTTCCCATAGGCTAAGACCTGCACGCCCCTGTAGATGCATCCACCGCCCCCATACCCATTCCGCTCACCCGCTACGTCTCGACAGCCTCCTGCATCACACAAATCAGAAGTGTGAGATATGAATCCCTGGAGCAAATTTAATACCAGTACCACTACATCCAGCGCCGCTGCCTGCGTCAGGAGTGGATCTGCATAGCAACGGCGTAGTAGTCGCTACGATTCGCTTTGCAGACACGCTCCTGGCGCAGATAACAGGTGCTGGATGTAATGGTACTGGTATTTATATTTATGCTGAGCTATGCCAGCCACATCTTCCTCGCTGCTTCCCTATTGCTATCTAATTGCTTTTTTATACTTTTTTCTTCCAGCCTCTCCATCTGGCCTATTATAGCGTAAGTTCAATGGCATATGGGCAGTTGTCCATATTCTATTAAGCATCTAACAATGGCATGAATCACCCCCCATACCAACCCAACTTGATACCTCCAACATAAAATATCCCATCAACCATCGGACTGTCTGCGGCATATGGCGGGCGGAATCTTTTTCCTGTGGTGGGGTGTTCAGACGCAGTGGCAGGAGTGGGGACGGGAGGCGGGCGGGCTTTCGGTTCCTTGTGGAGGGTGCTTGGTCTGCTTGCTCAAAAAATGGGCGGAAACAGGGCCGAGTGAGGGCTTCCAGGCCCGAACGCAGAGCGCCTACGGACGAAAAATCATCAAGATTTCTTCGGTAGTTGGCGCGGTGCCCTGTTTCCGTCCATTTTTTGAGTTAGCAGACCATGCGCCCGGAACCAGGAACCGAAAGCCCGCCCGCCTCCCGTCCCCGCTTCCGGAAACAAACAAAAGCAGAGGTTGCGTACCCTCCTGCACCCCTCTGCTTCTAACCCCCACTAATACCTATTATCAAATACCCGAGTAGACTTCTTTTCACTCCGCGGAAGTTCCCCAAGGTCCACCAGCTTAACAACCGGTGTCAGACCTATCCTGTTTTTGAAGCCGGTCTGTATTTCTATCTCAAGTGCGTACCGGTTAATGGATGGGATGGTTTCCACAAACAGGGTCATTACGTCCTTGCCCATGAGATGGTCTACCATGACCTGATACTCGCTGGACGCGCCTTCAATGGAGCTTAAGAGTTCTTCTATCTGGCTTGGGAAAATGTTGACACCCTTTACTTTTACCATGTCGTCCGTGCGTCCGATTAAGGTTCCGATCCTTGGATAGGGGGAACCGCACGGACAGTCGCCTGGCACAATCCTGGAAAGGTCATGGGTGCGGTAACGGATTAAGGGGGCGCCTTCTTTTTTCAGGGTTGTGATGACAATCTCCCCCACTTCCCCGTCAGGCAGGACTTCCCCTGTCTTCGGGTCCACAATCTCAATATAAATAAAATCATCCCAGTAATGCATGGCTCCCTGGGCCTGGCAGTTGATTGCAATGCCGGGACCATATACTTCTGTGAGCCCGTAGATGTCGTAGAGGTCAACTCCAAGCTCGGCGGCAATCCGCTTCCTCATCTTGTCACCCCAGCGTTCTGAGCCGATTACGCCTTTTTTCAGACATATCCTGTCACCAATCCCTCTCTTGGCTATCTCCTCTGCCAGCAGCAGTGCGTAGGATGAGGTGGCGCACAGGACCGTGGACTTCATGTCCATCATCATGCGCAGCTGTTTGTCCGTGTTGCCGGGTCCCATGGGCACGGTCATGGCTCCCAGGCGCTCGGCGCCCAGCTGGAAGCCGATTCCTGCTGTCCACAGCCCGTATCCCGGCGTAATCTGTATCCTGTCCATGTTGGTGATTCCCGCCATTTCATAGCAGCGGGCAAACATCAGGGCCCAGTCATCCACATCCTGTCGGGTGTAGGGGATGATGACCGGGGTACCGGTGGTTCCTGACGAGGAATGGATGCGCACGATCTTATCTTCGGGTTCAGCCATCAGACCAAGGGGATAGGCCTCCCTCAGGTCGCCTTTCCATGTAAACGGAAGCTTTTCAAAGTCCTCCTGTGACTGTATCTGGTCCACATTGATTCCTTCCAGCTTGTGCTTGTAGAAACACTCCTTGCCGGTCAGTTTCTTAAGCTGTTCCTTTATTAGAAGGAACTGGGATTCTTTCATCTTCATTGGTTCTATCCTCCGTTTTTCACGCATGTTCTGAGGCAGCGCCCAGGTTAAGCGCTGTCACGTTCATGGCCCTGAACTTCTCAGGTACCCGTTTTAATATGGCCTGCTCCATCTCCTCCAGGGAAATGCCAATCAGACCGCTGGCAATGGCAGCGCCCAGCAGCGCCACATTCAGTACCTTTGGGGAACCGCTCTGGGCGCAGATGGCCGTGCCGTCCACCACCACCAGGTTATCCACGGTCTGTTTAAGATACTCCATCATCTCATTGCCGGTATAGGCGCCTCCTGTAAGGGAAGCTGTAACCGGGCGGATCGGCACGGGTGATACCACCATGCAGCCTCCCTTTTTCAGGTACGGAAGACAGCGCACTGCCTCGGCAGGTTCAAAGCCAATGATGACATCCGCTGCTTTATATGGTATCAGGGGGGAGTGGATTTCCTCCCCAATCCGCACATGGCTGACCACACTGCCGCCTCTCTGTGCCATTCCAATGGTTTCCGCACCCCTGGCTTCCATCCCCTTTTCCATGGCAGCCAGGGCTATCAGGCGGGACGCAAGGACGGTTCCCTGTCCTCCCACTCCACATAACAATACATTCTTTGTCATAGCTATCCTCCTCGCTTATTCCACAGGTTCAATGGCATCCACCGTACATATCTGGCCGCAAAGCCCGCAGCCCGTACAAAGGCCCGGATCAATCCTGACCGTATCCTGGTCCAGCACCAGGGCCGGACATCCGATTTCATTGATGCAGGTACGGCAGTCCACACACCTGTCTTCCACAATCCTGCATTTTTTCGTGGTTTTTACAATGGCAATACAGGGCGCCTTGAATATCACGGCTTTTACCCCTTCCAGGGCAGAAAACTCCAGCACGGTTTCCACGCACTGCTCCAGATCCAGCGCGTCCACGGTCCTTATGTGCTTTACGCCGATTCCTTCCAACACCTTTGTTATGTCAACCTTTTCCACTACCTGGCCCATCATGGTCCGGCCGGTACCCGGATGGGGCTGGTGCCCTGTCATGGCCGTGGTGGAATTATCCAGGATACACAGGGTCAGATTGGCCTCATTGTACACTGCATTGACAATACCTGTGAGCCCGGAGGCAAAGAATGTGGAATCCCCAACAAAGGAGAAATAACGCTTGTGCGGCTCCACCCTCTGCATCCCCTGGGCCATGGTGATGCCTGCCCCCATGCAGAGACAGGTATCCACCATGTCAAGGGGTTTTGCATTGCCCAGTGTATAACAGCCGATGTCACCGCAGTAAACGCCTTCCACTGGCTCCTGTCCATCCGGCAGCTCCTGATTCAGCTTTTCCATAGCCCGCTTGACCGCATAAAAGGAGGACCTGTGGGGACATCCTGCGCAAAGGACCGGAGGACGGACGGGAAGGGACGGCGTGGGATGGGAATCCTCAAGGGAGACCGGGACGGCGGCACCGGAACACATACCAGGCACCGCGCCGGCTGCTTCACCGGAACACATGTCAGGCACCGCGCCGGCGGACAGGGATTCCAGATAATCTATGTACGGCGCTCCCAGATAAGCCTCCAGCACCTTCTGCACGGACTCCACACTGTTCTCACCCGCGCACTGCACATCCCCGGTAAGCTTTCCCCGGATGTTAACGTCCAGGTGGTGCCTGCCGCAGAGCAGCGTCAGTTCCTGCTCCAGCACCGGATCAAGCTCTTCCACTGCCATGACCTCCTTAAGGCCGTCCATGAACTGAAGCATCAGCTTTTCCGGCGTGGGGTTGGGTGTGGATATCTTGATGATACGCGCGCCCTTATATCCGTTCAGCGCTTCCATGACAAACTCATAACTAATCCCATGGGTAATGATTCCCTGGATTGTCTCCTTTTCTTCCCTGTGCACAAGATTAAAGCGGTAGGTGCTGAAATCCTCCCCGATTACAGGGTTGCGCGCCTCAATCATCTTGTGGTTTGCATTGGACAAACGCGGGAAAATAACCCATTTATCAGGATCCTTCACGAATCCCTGGGGCGCCGGGAGACTGATCCGCTCCTTTAACTCCACGCTGGCACAGCCATGGCAGATTCTTGTGGTGGGACGGAACAGTACCGGGGTGTGGTATTTTTCCGAGTAATCAAAGGCATCCCCAATCATCTCATAGGCTTCCTCCGGGGAACTGGGGTCAAATACAGGCAGCTTGGAAAACTGTCCGTAATGGCGCGTATCCTGTTCTGTCTGGGAGGATATGGGACCTGGGTCATCTGCCACCATGACGACCATGCCCCCCTTGACGCCCACATAGGCCAGGCTCATAAGGGGGTCCGAGGCCACGTTAAGCCCCACCTGTTTCATTGTGACCATGGCCCTTGCGCCTGTGTAGGCGGCGGCTGCAGCCACCTCCATACCCGCTTTTTCATTCACCGACCACTCCACATAGATATCTCCTGGATTGTGTTTTGCAACTGTTTCCAGGACTTCCGTGGACGGGGTGCCCGGATAACCTGACACCACCTGCACACCCGCCCTGACTGCTCCCAGGCCGATTGCTTCATTTCCCATTAAAAATGATTTGGACATTGCCCTTCTCCTTCCGTTATTTACATTTTCTGCTATTTCCAGATACAAAAAGACCTGCCCCTTAGAAAGGACAGGTCTGAATATAACACCTGTGGTACCACCTTGTCTGCTTACCTCTTTTACAAATATGCCGGTACTGCGCTGCGTAAATTCCATCATCCGGAACCCGCCATCCGTGCTTGGACCTCCCAGCACAAACCGGCACATATTCTGCCTTTAACGCAGGCCTGCGGTCCGGATACTGGGGCGATGGATGCCGGACAATCATCACAGCCAGCAGCAGCCGATTCCGGCTTTCCTGCTGCCCGCTTCCTGATTCCGGCCGCATCCGGCCTGCCTGTTCACCTTTCCCTCAGCGGTCCATTTGCCGTCCGGCTTATTACAGGGATCCCACCATCCCCTGCTCTCTGTGAATGCCCTCTACGGTTTGATCTCCGCTTCATCGGTTTAATACTTTACTTTATCAGTCATTATTACAGATTTCATTGTAAATGTCAATGACTTTCCAATGTATTTCCATGCCTGTAATCCTATGCCTGGTCATTGGTGAGATGGAAGTAATCCAGCACATAGAACACAAGGCTTAAAACCATACCTACCACACAGGCCAGGACCATGCCGGTCAGCTGGATGTTGCCCAATTTCACAGCAATCCCTGAAAGGCCGGTGACAAATATGACAGAGGTCAGGGCCAGGTTCCTTGAATTGCCGTAATCCACCTGGGAATCCACCAGGATACGCAGGCCTGACGTGCCGATCATGCCATAGAGCAGGAAGGAAATCCCTCCAATGACCGGCCCCGGTATTGTGCTGATCAGGGTGGACAGCTTGCCGATAAAGGAACATATGATGGACAGCACGGCAGCTCCTGCAATCACGCGTACGCTGTATACCCGTGTGATGGCCATGACGCCGATGTTCTCCCCATAAGTGGTGGTTGGCACGGAACCGATAAGCCCTGATATCATGGTGGAGAAGTTGTCCCCGAACAGGGAACGGTGAAGGCCCGGGTCCTTTAACAGGTCGCGTCCCACAATCTTACTGGTAACCACCTGATGCCCGATATGTTCCGAAGTGATGACCAGCAGGACCGGAAGGATGGTCATGATTGCCTCCAGGTTAAACTTGGGCCTTGAAAAGTTGGGCAGCGCAAAGACAGGCGCTGCGGCCACTGCTGAAAAGTCCAGGAGACCGCACGCAAATGCAGCCGCATACCCTGCTATGACAGCTATCAGGATAGGGATGACGGAAAAGAACTTCCTGAACAGGATGGAGCCAAACACAGCCGTGCCCAGCGTGATTATGAATACAATAATCTTGCCCGGGTCCATCACAGGGTCCAAAAGGCCTGCATTTTCAGCCGCATTGCTGGAAAGTTCAAGACCGATCAGGGCCACTACCGGTCCCATGGCTGCGGGCGGGAGGACAACATTAATCCATTCCGTGCCGAACTTGTAGACGATAAATGCCAGGATGCACCCGCAAAAGCCCACGGCCACAAAACCGCCCAGTGCATAGGCATATCCGGATTCCCCAAAGCTTTTGATGACCACTCCGGCCGGAGCTAGGAATGCAAAGCTGGACCCCAGATAAGCAGGGGCCTTCCCCTTTGTCACGCAGATGAACAGCAAGGTTCCCACACCGTTCATGAACAGGACCACGGCCGGACTGATGCCGAACAGGAATGGCACCAGGATGGATGCGCCGAACATGGCGAACATGTGCTGGATGCTGAGGGGAACAAGCAGCTTAAAGGGCACCTTGTCCTCCACCTGAATGATACGTTGATTTTCCATTTTCTTCCTCCTTTGTCTTTTCCATACGCTTCTGACAATAACTGGCGCATCCCTGCGCAGACCTGCGGTAATGGCCCGCTTCTATGATGCGCGGCGCCGTCCCCCGCGGTTGTGGGCACGGTTTATCTTCCCCCGCTCAAAACATTTCTCACATACGGAGAAGGGATAATCCCATGACAGCTCCCTCCCGCAGGCTGAACACTTGCGGGAATAGCTGGCACATTCTGTCTTCAGGATGCGGCTGATTTCTTCCTCGGTGTGACGCCGCTCCTCATTGAGGTTTCCGGTCTGGACCGGAAGCCCTGCCTTCCTGGAAAACTGGAAATACAGGTCCAGCATCTTATAATAACTTTCCAGGTCATACAGGTCGTCGCCAGGGCTGTAGGGGAATTCCAATTCATCCGCATCCCTGTAATCCCTGCAGTAATCCTTCCACAGGTCCATGACCATCTTATTATCTATGTCAATGGAGCATGTTATCAGCTTATATATCTCCTGCCTGGTAAATGTGTCCATGTCATCCTGATGCACATGTTCAAATGTCATGTACAGGGACAGCAGCTCGTCCACCTCCATTTTCTCATAGATGGAAGGCGTATCCATGGATGCCCAGATTTTTACCAGGGTGTCAATCTCAGCCGGCAGGTTAAGCAGCTGTTCCGGGAAACCCACATACGCTTTCATGATGGGTATGGGAAGCCTGGACAGCCCGTCCCGGATCACTTCCAGCTCGTCGATGGCAGTGACGAACCCTTCATCATAAAGCCCGTATCTCCCGGCCCGGCCCGCTATCTGCTTAATCTCTTCCGGGTTCAGGGTACGTTTGCCCACCCCGTCGAATTTCCTGGTCTCCACAAACACGATCCTGCGTATGGGCAGGTTCAGGCCCATGCCGATGGCGTCCGTGCTTACCACCACATCGGTCTCCTTTGCCAGGAACCGGCGCACCTGTTCCCGCCTGGTGGCCGGGGGCAGGCTCCCATATATGACGCTGCAGTGGGTTCCCTCGTTCTCCAGATGGGCTGCCAGGGCAAGCACTGATTTCTTTGAAAATACAATCAGGGCATCGCCTTTTCTCAAATCCCGCTTCAGGTTATACGGCTTTGTCTCCAGGGTCAGCCTGGTATTCCGTTTGTGGCGCACCACCCGGAACTGGTCCCCGCAGCGTTTTATCATCTGCACAATGATATCCTCTGCCTCAGGCGCCATGCACAGATGTATCTCCTCTGCCCTCAGTCCCAGGACCGCCCTGGTCCAGTTGTGTCCCCGGTATGGGTCCGCAACCATCTGGCATTCATCTACCACAACAATATCAAAATAATCATGGTCATTGAGCATCTCCACGGTACAGGCCTGGCACACGGCCCCTGGCACCTCCAGAGTCTCTTCCCCTGTTATCATGGAACATGCAAGCCCCTCAGAATTAAGCTTGTCGTAGACCTCCAGGGCCAAAAGCCTTAAGGGGCCGAAATACGCCCCGTGGCCGCACTCCTTCAGCCGTTCCAGCGCATCATGTGTCTTGCCGCTGTTGGTGGGACCTACATGGAGGATGAACCTGCGCTTCATCTCCCTGGCTCCCGGATACTCCTCCTCCGGCTTCTGGTTCACGGATTCCCGGATTCCCTTTTTGATGGTCTTTGGTATATAGAACAGCTGGTAGGCCCGGTCCAGGGAGTTGGTCAGCAGGTAACGGCGGATCCCCTGCATCCTGAGCACATGCTCCAGTTCCTCCAGTGACAGGCCGGACAAATACTCCAGGTCCTTTCTGGCAAGGGCGCCGCAGAATTCCTTCATGCTGGCACAATTCTTTTCCCACTCCTGGACAGCCGGTCCCGGCGGCAGCTTTCCCTCCTTGTGCATCAGATATGCGCAGACCTTGGACAGCATGGCATGGACATCGCTCAGCTCATTGGCTTTTTCAAGGGGCTTTATATTCGCCTCGGTGAGACGCTTTAAGCGTTTCCTCAATTCCACGGCCGTCATGGCCCTGTACCGCTTATTCACATTGCCGAAAAACAGCTCCTTATAGTATTCCTCCAAATACTGTGCGCATTCTCTTTTTATCTCCATGGATTTCCTCTTTCTTTCTGATTTTCACAAAAGCAGCCAGGTGCACATGTTCCCACGTCCATCTGGCAGCTATTAAACTTACACCATGGTAGTATCCACAAAATGCTCAAAACCCGAAATGCCATATTCCGCGCACACGCTGTTGATACCGTCCACAATCTCCTCCCGCGAATAATTCGCCTCGAAAAGTGTGTCATCCTTCATCTGGTTAAGATACATATAAAAAGTAAGGGCCATCTCCAGGCGGTCAATATCCTGGGGATCCAACTGGTCCGAGAGATAATTCTCAGCCCCGTTGATATCGCCCGCGTCCGCCATGTCCTTTAACTGGCGGTACACCCGGTCCATAGGCGTATACTTGTCCTCGTCCTCCGGAAGTTCATAGTCTATATCGTTCTTGCCCAGCGCCAGCCTTGCAATGGCCCTGACCAGGTCGCTAATCGTCCTCATCACATAATCGTCCTGAAATCCCATAACCATCCATCTCCTGCGTATTTTCCTTTTAGTATAGTTGATATCGTTTCCGCCGTCAAGCCGTAGAATTCATCCTGCCTGACAATGTCCTGCAGACTGCCCCCCAAAGCCTGTGCCGTTTCAGCCATACCCGGCGCTGCGCCGCTGTACTGGCACCACACAGATTTCCCGGCATATCTAATCATAAGGCCCAATCCGCTCCCTGGATTGGATTTATATATGGAGTGATTGAATGGAACATGAATGCAGCGTGATTGCCCTTGCCGGAACCCCAAAGGCCGGAAAAACCACAATATTCAACGGACTGACAGGTATGTGCTGTTACACCGGCAGCTGGTGGGGGGACAGGGGAACGCCTGGCTGCGGTACGTACACCTACTGCGGCCAGACTTATATGCTTCTTGACATGCCCGGCGCCTATTCCCTTCCCCCTGCTCCGTTCCCGGATTCCGGTTCCCGGGAAAACAGGGACTCCTTCCTGGGTTCCCAACAGCCGGACGTCATCGCGGTGGTGGCTGATGCCACCAGGCTGGAACTTGGACTTCACCTGCTAAAACAAGTGCTGGGCATGGATACAGGAACCAGGGATGCAGACAATATCCCGGTGATACTCTGTGTTAATTTTTGTGACGAGGCGCTGCGGACAGGGCTGGTGATTGATTATAACCTCCTGGAGGATGTGCTCCAGATTCCCGTGATTCCCTGCTGCGCCCGGCGCCGGAGCCATCTTGACGATATCAAGGCCGCCATACATTATGCGGCCAAACCAGGGAACCGGAAGGCTTTCTGTTATGACTGCCTGGACTTTTCCCCTAAGAAATTAGCTGCGGAATGTATCTGCGCCTCCTCCGACACGGACGGCGCCCGCAGGGTGCTTCTGGACCTGCTCCTCACCGGGCCGGTTACAGGCAAGATCATACTGCTGTTCCTGCTGGCCGGGGTCCTTCATCTGACCATGATTGCCGCCGGTTTTCCCTCCCGGCTTTTGTGGGAGGCCCTGTCACGGCTGGAGCTGTCCCTGGACAGGGCCATGACATATCTGGGGGCGGCCCCCTGGCTTACCGGCTGCCTTGTCCACGGGGGATTCCGCGCGCTTTCCTGGACAGCTGCAATCATGCTGCCTCCCCTTGCTGTGTTCCTTTTTTTCTTCACCCTGCTGGAGGACCTTGGATTCCTTCCCCGGGCATCCATGGTCATGGATCCCGTATTTGGGAAATGCGGCGCCTGCGGCGGACAATGTGTGACCATGGCCCTGGGTCTGGGGTGTAATGCCGCCGGAGTGGCCTGCTGCCGGTCCATCCAGTCCCCCAAGGAACGCACCATTGCCGTACTCACCAATTCCATGATTCCCTGCTGCGGCCGCTTTCCTGTTTTTATCATGCTGATACCCCTGTTTTTTGCAGCCGGGCCAGTGGACTCCCTGACCGGTTCCCTGTCCTGCGCCCTGTTGTTTTCCATCCTGCTGCTGGCCGCTGTCTACCTGTCCATGGGGATATCCTGGCTTCTGTCAAAGACACTGCTAAAGGGACTGCCCTCCGCCTTCACCCTGGAGCTGCCTCCTTACAGGAAAATGCACATCACCCGCTCAGCCCTGCGCTCCCTTCTGAACAGGACCATGGTATTTACCGGACGCGCGGTCAGGGCAGCGGTTCCTGCCGGAATCATCGTCTGGTTCCTGGCCAACCTGTTTTACACAGGGCCATCCGCAGGCCTTGTCTCCTTTCACAGGCCTGCGGCTGACGTACCCAGCCTGTTAAATGCCTTTACAGGCATGCTGGATCCTGCTGCAGTCCTTCTTGGCATGGATGGGGCCATATTGGCAGCCTTCATACTGTCCTTCCCGGCAGGTGAACTGTTTCTTCCAATCCTCATCATGGCCTACCTTGAGGGCGGGCCCCTTGGCGGGATATTGGGAGGGTCCCTGGACGCGGGCGGCAGCGCCTTTTCCCTGTATCAGCTGCTTGTCTCACAGGGATGGACCTGGATTACCGCCATCTGCACCCTTGTCTTTACCTTCCTGCATTGGCCCTGCCTGACCACCTGCCAGGCGGTTGCCCGGGAGACAGACAGCTTAAAATGGGCCGGGACAGCAATCTGTATCGCAACAATCCCCGGGATTCTCATATGTATGGGTATTGCGCTGTATGGACACATGGTTTTAGGTATCTAAGGCAGCATGTCCTCCAAAATCTGGGTATTATTTCTTGACTGCGGCATCCCCACTGCCTATAATAGAGGTAAGCAAACAAACAGGACGCTTGTCATATGGACCTCCAAAAACGCAGGACCTTTATTATCAGCTTTATATACTTTGCGATTATCGGTGTGATTTGCTATATTCTCTTTAAAAGGCTGATTCCCATGCTCATGCCCTTTATCATGGCGCTGGCAATTGCCGCGGCCCTGGACCCGGCTGTCTCCTATTTAGGAAGCCGCATGAAGGGCGGATACAGGTGTGCGGCAGCGGCAGTCCTCCTTCTGTTTTATGGCTGTCTCTTCAGTCTGGCCGCTGTCTCCGGGAACTGGCTGTTTTCCTGCATCCAGGAACAGGGCAGGAAGCTTCCTGCTTTATACGGCGAAGTCATGGAACCAGGGCTGTCCCGGTTTTTCACACTTCTGGAAGCCAGTTTCCCTGGTCACAGCATCCATATCTCCTCGCTTGGAACCAGTCTGGAGCATGCCATGGAAAATGCAGCAGGCGCCCTTTCTTCCAGCCTGATCAGTTATGGCGCCTCCGTCCTTGTTGGATTCCCATCCCTTTTGGTGGATATCCTGGCTGCCGTAATCGCATCGTTCTTCCTTACAGGAAGCTACCGCCAGACCGCTTCATTCCTCATGCGCCAGATTCCGGATAAACAGCGGTCCATACTTACGGCTGCATGGGCCAGTATACGGCAGGTAACGGGACGTCTGGTCAAGGCATACGCCCTGCTTATGGCCCTCACCTTCGCAGAGCTCTTCGTGGGCTTCTGGGTCCTGGGCGTGCCCATGGGCTTCACGGCCGCATGTCTGATTACCCTTGTGGATATCCTGCCCGTGCTGGGCACGGGCACCGTCCTTTTGCCCTGGGCCTTCATTGCCTGGACCACAGGTTCAGGAAGCCTGGGTATCGGCCTTGTGTGCCTCTATCTGCTGATTACAGTGGTCCGCCAGACCCTGGAGCCTAAAGTGGTTGGCCTCCAGATGGGCCTCCCTCCTGCTGCTGCCCTGCTCTGCATGTTTGTGGGCGGCAAGGTACTTGGGCTTGCCGGTATCTTCCTGTTTCCCATTGGCGCCACCGTCCTTTTTGAACTCAGCGAGGACGGAACCATCCAATTATTCAAATAATATGCATAAACCGGACTACATTACATAAAGGCAGGTATGTTTATGAAGATTCCATCCATTTTCCCGTTCCCACCATCCAGTCATACCTCCGGCGCCCCGGACCGGGACCGCGGGCCCCAGGTCCGGCTTTTTGCCATCAGCCTGGTTCTGGCTGCCGCCTCCGCCGTCCTGGGCGCCTGTGCCAGGATGGTGCCTGGATTTGCACATACATATTCCATTACCGTCTATCCTGTGCTTGTGAATACCATTGGCCGTTTCAGCAGCATTTTCCCATTCTCCCTGTCAGAAGCAGGGTTATATCTGGCTGCTGTTTTCTGTATCCTGAACCTTCTTTTCCTCATCAAAAAACCGCTTGCCGCGCTGTCCCGTCTTTTTTTCCTTGCCTGTCTCCTCCTGTTCCTGTACACGGCCGGCTGCGGCATCAACTACTACCGCACGCCATTTTCCTATGAGGCCGGCATGGTCATGGAACAGTCGTCAGCCGGGGAGCTTTACAGTCTCTGCCTGTTCCTCACAGAACAGATCAACAGCACCCTTACGGAAACAGACCATTCAGGGGATGCGCTTAAGGGACTTTATCCAGGGCAGACAGAGGACACGCCCCTGCCGTCTGCCGCAATGCTCCGGGAACTTGGGATGGAAGGGGTTAAATCCATGAAGGGTCTGGGTACAGCCTACCCCCAGCTGTCCGGATACTACCCGTATCCCAAGCCGCTGATGAATCCGCGTCTGCTGTCCATCCAGCAGCTTTGCGGCATCTACTCCCCCTTTACCATTGAGGCAAACTACAACCGGGAAATGCCTTACTACAATATACCGCACACCATATGCCATGAACTGTCCCATCTGAAGGGGTTCATGCGCGAGGATGAGGCCAACTTCATCGGATACCTGGCCTGCATTGGCTCCGATTCCCCGGATTTCCGCTACAGCGGCTACCTGACCGGATGGGTCTACGCCGGCAATGCCCTGGCCAAGGCAGACCTGGAGGCATACTATGGGCTATATGGGCGGCTGGCCCCTGAGGCAGCCAGGGACCTGGCCTGGAACAACCAGTTCTGGGACAGGTTTGACGGCAAGGTGGCTGAAGCCTCCACCCAGCTCAATGACCGTTACCTGAAGGCCAATAACCAGGAGGATGGGGTGCGCAGTTATGGGAGGATGGTGGATCTGATGCTGGCTTATTATAGGGATTCCCAATAGTGATAGGGGGCGGCGATATTACAGCCGGCAATGGCCGCTGCATATATGTCCCGGACAGCCGCTCATGATTCAGTGTAAGCAAATGCCTGCATATGAAAAGGACAGCAGCCCGGATATCTGAATTTTCAGATTTCCGGAGCCTGCTGTCCTTTTATGGTCATGAGCCTTCCCTACCGCTTCTTCCTTACCTCCCACAAAATCACAAGACCAACACTGATAATCAGGACCTGAAGCACGATTACGGTGCCGATTCCTGCCAGAATGATGAACTGAACCGACCTGTTGTCCTGGGCCGCGGATGTTTCGTTTGCGCTAACCCCGGGCGCTTCCACATCAGGCTGTGCGCTGTTTTCGGCCTCCTCGGCCTCCATGCTGCCGGTCCCTGCTATCCTTCCAAGTTCCAGGGACAGTTCCTTTATATCCGCCTCATCAAACACATCTTTCATGCCCCATCGGTCCATGGTCCCTCTGTAAGGCGCTTCCAGGCCCTCGTTCAGTATCCCAAGGTAGATATCCACCGCCCCATCCCAGTCCTCCCCGGAAAGTACCCAGAGATCCAGGGCTGACAGGGCTGACGTCCCATAGCCAATATAATACATGGGACTGTAGAACAGGTGGGGGATATCTACCCAGTCATAACACATATTCCCATAGACCCGGTAATACCAGCCATCGTAGGAATCCTGAATCTCCTTGAACCTGCGGTTCATATCATCCAGGGTCATGTCAGGGGTTGTGTATACGGCTTCCTCGAACTCCTGAATCATGCATGCAGTGATGGCCACGTACAGCATATCGCTCATCGTCTCATAGGTATAGGCAGAGTCCCCCTCCCCAAACAGACTGCCGGCATAACGTGTTGACAGCATCTCCAGTCCCTGGGACTGCAGCTCGCACACATCCACATGAAAGCCCTGATACATCTCAGGGACTGTATTATAATAATAACTGCAGAAATGTCCGAACTCATGAATCAGGGACTGGTAATCCCGGAAGGTATTGTCACGGTTTATGAAGATAAACGCATCCCTGTAACTGGGCAGTCCCACTGTGTAGCTCCCATCGGTACGCTCCACGCTGTCCTCCCCTGCCTGGATATCATACAGATGGTTATCCCTCATATAGCGGAATACTTCCCCCAGTTTTGGCACCATCTGGTCCATGCCGTCCCCTACCGTATCAAGAATCTCCTCTGCTGTGCTGTCCTCCAGCAGGTCCAGGCTGTCGTAGGAAGCATTGTCCACCGCCTCTGACCACAGGTACCAGATATTATCGCTGAGGACCACGATGTTATCCTTCACATTCTGGCAAAGCTGCCGCGTATCCTTAAGGGTATAATCCCGCCCGTATATTGTCTCATGGGCATATTCAGCATAATTATCATAACCCGCGGACCTGGCTATCTCCCCGCGGACCTTAACCAGTTCCAGGTATTTGTCCCCCAGGATACGGTTTCTTTCCCTGCCCAGCGCCTCGCTCACCTCACGGTAATCCGCGGTGTCCATATCCGGCTCTTTTTCCAGACGCCCATAATCCCACTGTTCCCCGTCATACTCCACGGATATACTGCCGGATGCCAGCTGGTCATATTCCCGGATCAAATCCTCTTCCTTTCTGTGAAGATCCAGCTCCTCCTGGGAATAATCCTCATAGTAGGCAATCTTGGGAACATAGGCTTCTCCGATTTTTTCCTCAAGAAGGGAGCGGTAAGAAGACTGAAGGCCCTTTTGCAGGCAGGCGGCCGCCTTATTCCCCATCTCCGAATACAGCTGCGTTGTATAAGCCTGCTCCCCAGCTGCTTCCTGGTCAGATATATCCCTGTCATACATGATCTGGGCCATATAAGCCATTGTAGCCAGCCGGTCAAACTCACTGATGATCAGGTCATACAGACGTTCCACTTCCTCTTCCTGCCCCTGTGTGTTTAAGGCCAGTTCAAACTCCTCCATGGCCTTGTCCATGACCGTTGTGGAGAAATGCTCATAGGGCCTCTGGGAAAAATCCACCCCTTCAAAGAACCGGCCTGTCCGGGGTAGCGGCGGCCACGCCTGTGCTGCCGCCTGATACCCCGGTTCCGACCGCGCCCGAACCGCCGCCTGACGCCCCGGTTCCGCCTGCGCCTGTGCCGCCGCCTGAACCTGGGCCAGGCCCCAGGACGGTACGGAAGCCATCAGGATGGCTGCGGCCGCCAGCGCCCCCATGGGTCTTATGACAATCTTCCATGTGTTTTTATTCATGGCCGGTTCCTCCTTTGTATATTTCTTACATTTATTCTAACACACAAACAGGCCCCTCACAAGGCCTGTCCGTTAACCGGGCCGGCAGCCATGCCAGCCCATATCCTGTAATGTTCCAGATGCCGGGTGTCCCCGGTTCATTCCCTGAGCCAGCCCTCTTCCTCCGGCAGCAGGAAGTAATTATTATCCCTGTCTGAATCCGTAATCATGGAATCCAGCTCACGGAGCAGGTAACTGTCCGGCATATTGCGCTGCCACCAGCGGTACCCCTTTGTGTTCCTGATTCCTTTTGCATCAATCTTCCTGCCGGCATAGTAATCAATATACACGCCCGCATAGGTGGCTGCCATGGAGCGCTCCACATCCTCCCCAAGATTCTGCACCACTCCCCGTATCTGGTCGCTGATAAGTTTCTGTATGTAGCGGTAAGACCAATCCTCAAAGTCCAGCAGATCCGGATTCCCGCTTCCCGTCTTCCTGGCCCATCCGGACACATCCACGGACCGTGTCTCATAGGAAATGCTGCCATCCTCATCCCAAACCACTTCGCCGTACTGACACGGAGGAATGCTCAGTGCATCTGTAATGATTTCCTGTATCCCATAAGCCCCATCATCCACTCCCGGCTCAGCCTTGTGCTTGCGCACCCTCTGTACGTGAAGGTGGCCGCTGAAAAACAGGGGCAGCCGGTATTTCTGGAGAAGGTCAATCACCTCACTGTTATTGTCCATGGCGCACTGGGTGGTATACATACGGCTCTGGGCCAGCAGGTTATGGTGGGCAATGGGCAGCACGAAAATCCCCTGTTCCCTGGCCTTTAAAAGCTGCTCATCCATCCATGCCAGGGTGCTCTCCTTAATCCTGCCCTCCACCTTATTCTCAGGTTCATACTGGCAGGAATCCAGCATGAGAAGCCAGTTCTTTTCATCCAGCGCATATACATAACTTAAGGAGCTGCTGTCCCTGCTGAGGGCCTGGTCATATCCATACCTGCGGTATATTTCATAAAAATCCTCCCCGTCAATGGAGTCCACGGATTCCTTTTCAGCCCCGTAATACACTGCGGCGTGTCCATTGTTGATATCGTGGTTGCCGGGAATGACCAGTACCTGTACCCCGGCGTCCTGTACCCGGGCCAGGCGTCCTGCCAGCTCTTCATGGTTCATCCGCTCCCCGTTCATGGTAATGTCCCCGCTGAGCACAAGGGCGGAAGGCTTTTCTTCTATGACCTCATCCAGGAAGGCCTCCAGCAGTTCAGGAAGGTACTGGATGACCTTCCCGTCGCTCCGCTCCACAAACAGCTGGAATGCAGGGCCTCCGTCACCTGCCCGGGCGCTCTGATAATGGAGGTCCGTGGCCAGGACAAGTTTTGGGGGGACATAGGGCTCTTGTGTGTCCTGGGGCGGGGTCCACAGGCCCGGGAACTGCTTCTTCCAGCCAGTATACCCTTCTTCTCTTATGACCTCCTCCGGCTTTTCGGCCTGGGAATCCGTGGCCGTCTTAGCCCGGCTGTCTTCTGTCCCGTCCTCCGGCCGCTTTCTATGATCATCGCCCGCAGATGCCGGCCCCGGCCCTTTGGTAGTTGCCTCTGTCTGCACCGGGCCAGCGGGTTCCATTAATTTTTTCATAAAATGCAAAACCCCGAAGCATGCCATGAATACCATGGCATACATCAGGGCACTTATTATCCAGGTCTTTTTCTTCATCCGGTCAGCTCTTTCTATATGATGCCTAACTCTTCCATCGCGTATGCGATACCGTCATCCTCCACGTCCTTTGTCTCAAAAGTGGCATAGGGCAGGAGTACATCGCTGTGCTGTCCCATAAGCACACAATTGGTGGCATATTTGAACATGGACAGATCATTGCTGCTGTCGCCAAATACATAGGCGTCATCCTTGGAAATGCCGTAATGCTTTAACACCAGATCCATGGCAGTTGCCTTTGAATGGCCTCTGGGAACACACTCATAATAGCCGTCCCCCCTGTCAATGGCCTCAATATCCTTAAGGCGCCCAAACAGTTCCCTGGGCCTGCTCTTCTCATCTGAAGCCAGATAAAACTTGGAAAAATCGTAGCAGTCATCCTCCCAGTCATACCTGGACGCGGTGCCCGACCGTCTCAATGCCGCCTTCAGTTCTTCCACCTGGGGAAACCTGGAAACCGTCCTGTGCAGATAACATCCTTCCACACCTTCCAGCGCACCGTCCAGGCCGCACTCGTCGATATCCTTTTTAATCTGCAGGCCCCTCTCATGGGGGATCTGGTAGCAGTAAAGTACCCTGCCCTCTGCAATCACATAGGTGCCGCAGCCGCACAGACAGCCATCTGTCTCAATCTCGGACCGTATGTCCCTGGTATGGGGATACACCCTGCCCGTATTAATGAACACCAGATGCCCTCTTTTGCGCGCCTCCTTAATTGCCTGTTTGGCGCTGTCAGGAACCAGCCCCGTCTTTTCAGACAGGAGGGTTCCGTCAATATCAAAAAACAAAGCTTTGTTCCTATTACTCATCATCTCTGAACACAATGGTCTGTGTCTCCTCATCCATACTCTCTACAATTGCAAGGGATTCCAGCCGGATGCCCTCGGAACGCAGCAGGTCGCCGCCTACCTGGAAGCCTTTCTCAATCACGATCCCGGCGCCCACCAGTTCTGCACCGGAGTCCCTGACGAGGGCGGCCAGTCCTTCCAGCGCCTTGCCGTTGGCAAGGAAATCATCAATCAGAAGCACCTTGTCCCCAGGCCCTAAAAATTCCTTGGACACGATAATATCGTATACACGGCCATGGGTAAAGGATTCCACCTTAGTGGTATAAACCTCACCTGCAATGTTCTTGGTCTGTGTCTTCTTGGCAAATACCACCGGCACATCAAAGTACTGGGCAACAATACATGCTATTCCGATACCGGAAGCCTCAATGGTCAAAATCTTCGTCACCGGCACATCGGCAAACCTGCGTTTAAACTCCCTGCCAATCTCCCCAAACAGCTTAATGTCCATCTGATGGTTCAGGAAGCTGTCCACTTTCAGTACGTTTCCGGCTTTAATCTTGCCGTCTTTACGTATCCTGTCTTTTAAAATCTGCATGCACGTACCCTCCTCATTCTTTTCTTATCCTATTACTGCGCCGCCGTGGTCTCCGCTGCTTCGGTCTCCGCCGCCGTGGTCTCTGCTGCTTCGGTTTCCGCCGCCGTGGTCTCCGCTTCCGATGCCTGTGCAACATTGGCTGCATTATCCGCCATGAATTTCATGACCTTATAATTCAGGGCCATCTCATCAAATGTCTCCTGGCCATAATACCCCACCGCAGCATCTACGGTCTGCCCGTTGGACTCTGCAAATGCCTCGCGGTCAGCATCCTCAAGCACAAGTCCCTCCCGCTCAGCAATCGTATTAATGACCAGCTGGTTCTTTACATCATCCTTCACGCTGGCGTAGATTGCTTCCTGAAGTCCGGGCACGTCCATGCCATTGGCCTGGGCCATGCCTGCCAGGCTGCTTCCATACATCTTGGCCTGCTGCTCATACTGTTTGAGCCTTGTGTTATAGCGCTTGGAAACCGCGTTCTTATTCAGCTTGAACGTGGAATCCGCAACCACCTGCTGAAGCACGGACGTCTGTACCTGGCGGTCCGCTGCCTGCTGCTTCTGCTTTAACAGGTCGGCACGGATGCTTTCCTTGTACTCATCCACTGTCTTGTAGTCTGAAACCCTCTGGACAAATTCATCGTCCAGGACAGCGTCTTTTTTCTCTTTTACCGCGTTCACGGTAACTGTGAATACAACAGGCTGGCCTGCAAGGGATTTTTCCTGATAGGTCTCGGGGAATGTCAGGTCCAGTTCCTTCTTATCGCCCTTCTTAACCCCAATCAGGCCATCCTCAAACCCGTCAATAAAGCTGCCGGAGCCAAGCGTCAGGTCAAAGTCCTTGGCAGAACCGCCCTCAAATTCCACACCGTCCTTTGTCCCCACATAATCGATGTTGACCACATCCCCCTCTGCTGCAGGGCGGTCAACCTCATCTTCCTTGGGATTCTGGCTTAATACCTGATTAATCCTGGAATCCACCTCTGCGTCTGTGACCAATACTTCCGGCATGTTTACCTTAACGCCTTTGTATTCGCCCAGTTCCACAGTACCCAGGTTTTCCTTCCCTCCCTCAGTACTGCCTGAACATCCGGTCAGCAGTGACAGGGCTGTCATGGTGCATAAACATATCAATGCTATTTTTTTCATCTTACATATCCCTTTTCTTTTACTCATTTCACACATCCCCGGCAGGAAAACATCTGTTTCCTATATTTCCCTAGAGCGTGCTTGAAAATTGCTTTCCGTCAGGTGTGCGTCCCACTTTGTGGGACGTGCAGATGGCGGGAATGAATTTTCAAACACGCCCTGGTCTGCCCTCCCCTAATCCGTGATGGGGAATTCCCGGGGATTCCTTTCGGAGCGTGCGCTGTACATAGTTATACCATACCTGTCCATGAAAAAAAAGTATTTCCATCAATTTCATGAAAATTTAAGAGGGCTTTCCTTTTATTTATAAAACGCCTTAAATGCCTTGTAGGTGTTATACACATCCAGCTTGGAAGACAGCTCAAAGGGGGAGTGCATGGACAGGATGGGTACGCCCAGGTCCACGGTATCCACGTTCATGTGTGCAACCAGCTTGGCAATGGTCCCGCCTCCGCCGGCATCCACTGCTCCCAGCTCCCCTGCCTGCCAGTACACGCCCTCTTCCTCCATGATGCCAATGACCTTTGCCATGGTTTCAGCGCTGGCATCATTGGAACCGGCCTTGCCCCTTGCACCTGTGTACTTGGTCAGGACACAGCCCTTGTTGATGTAGCTGGAATTGCGGCCCTCGTATACATCCGGGAATGTTGGGTCATAGGCCGCATTCACGTCCGAGGACAGGCACAGGGAATTCCTGAGCACATCCCGCACCGGAACGCCTGCCTGTTCTGCAAGGTCTTCTATGTAGTGAAGCACGTAGTCCGAATTCAGGCCGGTATTGCCGTCAGATCCAGTCTCCTCCTTGTCGGTCAGGATGGTCACGGTGGTATGGGCAGGCTTCTTTGCATCCATCTCGGCCGTAATGGCTGTGTAGGCGCACACCCGGTCATCCTGTCCGTAAGCGCCTATCATGCTGGCATCCAGCCCCACGTCCCTGGCCTTTGCCGCGGGCACCAATTCCAGCTCAGCCCGGAAGAAGTCCTTTTCCGTAATCTTATAGCGTTCATTGAGCAGGGACAATGCCATCAGCTTAACCGGTTCCTTTATGTCCTCCTCCTGGTAAGGAAGGGAGCCAATGACAATATTCAGTTCCTCCCCCTTAAGACCGTCCTTTAAGGGGCGCTCGTTCTGTTTGGCTGAAAGGTGGGGAAGCAGGTCGGTCACACAGAACACAGGATCTGCCTCATCCTCACCGATACAGATATCCACGGTCTCCCCGTTTTTCTTAACCACCACGCCATGGATGGCAAGGGGGATGGTTCCCCACTGATATTTGCGTATCCCGCCGTAATAATGGGTCTTAAAAAATGCAATCTCATCCTTTTCATACAGGGGATTGGGCTTTAAATCCAGCCTCGGCGAGTCAATATGAGCCCCGTTGATCCTGACCCCCTCTGAAAGCGGCTTCCTGCCAAAAGTGGTTGCTATCAGCGCCTTATCCCTATTAACATAATACACCTTATCCCCAGCCTCATAAGAAGCCTTCCTGTCATATGGCCTGTATCCTGCCTTCTTAAGCATTTTCACGGCAGCCTTTACACATTCCCGCTCCGTCTTGCCTGCATTTAAAAATGCCTTGTAACCCTCGCAGTATTTGGACGCCTTTTCTATCTGTCCCGGCGAATCCTTCCCAATGTGCGGAAAGGTCCATGTAAGCTGTTCCTGTAATTCCTGTGCTTTTGTCTTTTTTGACATATTCTGTTTTATCCTCCTTTATAATTCAAATGTCCTGGCCCTCAAAGGCACATGACCGAATCTCTCGTGTTTTATATCCATGAGAAGGGCTGCATCCGCAGCATTCCCTCCCCGTGAAGCCGCATCCAGCATCTGTCCCAGTCCATCCCTGCCCATAAACCCGGAGCGGGCCATTAAGCCCAGGATATCCCGTTCCCCTCGCTTAAGGATTCCCTCAGCGGCATCCCCTGCATGGGCAGCAATATAATCCTGATACGCCTTTGCGGCCTCCTCCTTAAGCCCCCAGGGCCAATACAGGCGGTACAGGGCCAGGCGCGTCACAAGTTCCGGTTTCTCCTGCACGGTCACATGGGGGAACAGCCGGTCATACTCCCCCACATCAAACCGTGTGCCGTCAAAACAGTAACGGTACATATGGCCGCAGCCATGCATTTCCCTCATAATGATCCTGGCCGGTGTATTCTCCACCGACTCCTCAAAATATTCCGGGAACACCAGCTTGGCAAGGAGCGTTCCGTCCTCCCTCCTGTAATCCACATCCAGGGTCTGACGGAGCTCTGAAAGGATTTCCCTGAAACAGGACTTTCCTTCCTCCCTCACACAGATATCCAGGCTGGCAATCCCGGTACACCCGGTAAACACGCCCGCCCCCCAGTCATCCACCGTGCTCTGGCAGGAGAGCTTCCTCAGTCCGGAGCAGTTATAAAACGCATAGGCGCCTATCCGTTTTGCATACCTGGGCAGCACCAGCTCCTTAACCTGGCTGCCGCAAAGTTCCGGCTCGCCCTCATATTCATGCGGCGGCACCCCGCGCCCTCTGACCGTCTCTGAAAAAAGGTATCCCTCCAGCCCGGTCACCGGCTTTCCGTCTATCCTGTCCGGAATCTGTACAATTCCGTCTAAACCATAACAACGCCGGACAGATATTCCGTCCAGCGTTTCTTCATATAATAACTTCATGGTATCAGTTTAACCACTTTATATGTTTTTTTCAAGAACATTTTACAATCTGCCGTAAAAAGGAAAATTACCTGTCACAAAAAGGATGACGCTTCTAATGGAATATGGTAAAATAAAACCAGCAGGAGGGAGGGGAGCCTTCCCACTCCCTGAACCGCAAAACATCACATATCAAGGGGGAAATGTTTATGAGACACATCAGCAGGAAAATCATTGCAATGAGCATGGGAATCATGATGGCAGGAAGCGCCGTCTGCCACATCAGCGTCCAGACATCCATTGTGGCGGAAGCCCATTCCGGGAGGACCGACGCTAGCGGCGGACACCGGGACAACAAGAACAAAAGCGGCCTGGGTTCCTATCACTACCACTGCGGCGGACATCCGGCCCACCTGCATACCGGCGGCGTATGCCCCTACGCCGCCGCTTCATCCGGCAGCACCCAATCCACCACCTCCGCCCCTGCCTCCGAAGCAGACACCGAACTCACCAAACAGGTCCAGCAGGCCCTAAACGACAAAGGATACGACTGCGGGACCCCCGACGGCATAACCGGAGAAAAGACCAGGACCGCACTAATCAAATTCCAGGAAGACAACAACCTGACTGCCGACGGAATCATCGGCGAAGAAGTAAAGACCGCCCTGGGAATCTAACCCCAAGCCACCGCTAACCCACACCACCTCACCCAAAAACAAAAGCAGCCCAATCCTCCCCCCTCCGCCGGATTCATGCATGAAGGCCATCCGCTCTGGGAACACCCAGCAGCCTCTCCGTAGCCTTAGCAGGAGGAAGGGCCGGGAGGAAGGCGGGGCTGAGGTTCCTTGTGGAGGGAGGCAGGTCTGCTTGCTCAAAAAGAGGCTGGAAACAGGGCCGAGTGAGGGCCTCCAAGCCCGAACGCAGAGTCTCCACGGACGGAAAATCATCAAGATTTTCCGGTAGTTGAGACGGTGCCCTGTTTCCAGCCTCTTTTTGAGTTAGCAGACCAGCCTCCCGGAACCAGGAACCGCAGACCCGCCTTCCTCCCGGCCCTTCCTCCGTGGAGACAAACAAAAGCAGAGGCTGCGTACCCCCGCACCCCTGCCTTCAACATCAAACCCACCTTATTCATCCACAAATCGATACCCCACCCCCACCTCAGTCAATATAAACCTGGGGTTTGCCGTATTGTCTTCTATCTTCCGCCTGATATTCGCCATGAATACCCGCAGGGACTGGTAGTCGTCCGTGGTGTCATATCCCCACACCTCCTGTTGGATATAATGATGGGTCAGTACCTTGCCGCTGTTGTTTACCAGCAGCACCATCATCTTGTACTCAAGGGGCGTCAGGTGGATTTCCTGGTCATGGACATAGACCTTGCGCTTTTCAAAATCCATCCTGAAATAGTCCAGCTCAAACTCCTGTTCCTGCCTGCTGACAAAGGAGTCCTTGTGCCGCAGCCCCACACGGATGCGGGCCAGAAGTTCCTCTGCGCTGAAGGGCTTGGTTACATAATCGTCCGCGCCCTGGTCCAGGGCATTGATTTTTTCCCGTTCCTGCCCCCTGGCAGAGACAACGATGACCGGTGTGTTGGATTGCTTCCTTATCTGCTTTAACACTTCCATGCCGTCAATATCCGGCAGCCCCAGGTCCAGAAGGATCAGGTCCGGATGGTTGGCATAGAAAAGCGAAATGCCGGAAAGGCCATTATCTGCAAGTATATATGAATATCCCCGGGTCTTAAGGGATATTTTCATGAAGTTCTGTATGGTCTTGTCATCCTCAATGACCAGGATCGTGGTTTCATTCATGCTTTTTGTCCTCCAATGGCATCCTTATTTCAAACACGGCGCCGCCCTGGCTGCCGTTATAAGCTGTTATTGTCCCGCCCTGGGCCTCTACAATGGCTTTGCAGATGGTAAGCCCAAGTCCCACGCCTCTTTGTTTATCTCCCTTTTCATAGGCCGTGGTAAAGAAGTTGTCAAAAATCTTATTAATCTTGTCCTGGGAAAGGCCCACTCCGTTATCTGAGACAGTGAACACAAGGCCGTCCCCCTCCCTCACCACATTAAGGGTAACCGTTGTGCCGCTTCCGGAATGCCGGAAGGCATTATCCAGAAGGTTGACCAGCACCTGTATGAAAAGTCGGCCGTCCACAGGAAACAGGATGATATCCTCCGGCGTATGGGACCTTAAGGTATGGTTTCCTATCCGCTTTGACACCAGCCGGACCGCTGATGAGACGATATCGTCCAGCACTTCCTTTTTCTTGTTGATATCCAGACGGCCTTCCTGGATCCGTGTCATGTTAAGCAGGTTTTCAACCATGGAACTGAGCCACTCTGAATCCGTACAGATATCCTGTAACATGCTCTTGATTGTGGCATCGTCCATAATCCCCAGATTGTCCAGAAGGAAACCCGCGCTTGCGCTGATTCCGGTCAGCGGGGTCCTCAGGTCATGGGAAATGCTCCGAAGCAGCGTGCTCTTAAGCCGCTCCCGCTCCACCTGGACCCGGTTATCCTCCTTTTCCCTGCTTAGCTGTTCCCGCTCAATCACAAGGGTAATCTGGGAAATAACCGTGTCCACATATATCTTCTCTTCCTGGTTAAGGGTCCATCCGGCACAGTCAAAAATGATGACGCCATATGTCTTTTCCCGGTTCCTGATAGGGACGTACAGACCGTTGTCATCCGGGAACTGGCACTCCCCATGTCCGCAGGGAATGGACTGGCGGTAACACCACTCAGCCATGGAGTTAGAGAACTCCGTACCCTCATCCTCCTTCAGAAGGACTGTCACATGTTTCCCAATCAGACCTGCCAGGCTGGCCTCGCTGTATTCCTTAATCTGCTGGTATCCGGACAGGTTCAGGAAGCCGCTTCCGATTTCATTGAGCTTGGCCGTTATTTCCGTCTTCTTGTTGGCTATCTGCATCTGTTTCTGAAGCTTCAGCACCAGGGTGGCAACCGTGGCAGCCACTGCCACGAATATTACGGATGATATTACATAGTTAAGGTCATCCATGTGGAAGGTCAGCTTGGGTTCCGTAAACAGATAGTTAAAGGTAAATGTGAATACAAAAGCCGCACAGAACGCCCATGCCAGGCTTCCCGTTGCAAGTATGCTGATCAAAACCCCTACCAGGTAAACCAGAAGCAGGTTCTCCGCCCTGATTCCCCAGCTGTCCAGCACAATGGCCAATATGGTTGAGAATACCCATATGACGGTCATCCTCACACATGCCTTTACAAAATCCAGTACAACATCCCAATGGTTAAACATATATTTATCCTTCACTGTCCTTTACTGTGGTGTATTACCCAATCATATCCGCAATCATTTCAGGAATATTTATCACCATATCCATTCCCAGCTGCCTGAAAACCTCCACATTCCTTGGATTCTTCACAACGCACACAGCCTTCCTGACCCCAAAAACCTTCCTGCACATCTGGCATATCTCAAAATTGTCCGTGTCCTCCGTCCCTATGGCCGCAATCATATCAAAATCCTTTAACCCGGCGTCCGCCAGGACATCTTCCTGACAGGGATTGCCCAGGATTGCCTTGACGTCATAAGAAGCACACACATGCTCGCAGAACTCTTTATCCTTATCGATTACTGTCACCTTATGGTTCCTGGCCGCCAGAAGGCCAACCAGGATTTTTGCGTAATCGCTGCTTCCTGCCACCGCTATCTTCATACCGCCACCTCCTGGCACACGGACTCTGCCAGATTAAGGTAATCATCCACTGACAGGTTATAGACACAGATTGGCTTAATGGGCGTATCCCTTATGAGCCGGCTCCTGCTGGTGTCATCCAGGCGCGCATATACCTGGTTTACCTGGAAAATGCGGCTGGCTATCTGTGAAATCAGAAGGTTGGAATTATCATCCTGGGTGGCTGCGATGAACATGCCTGCCCGTTCAATCCCTGCTTCCTTTAATACCTTGGGGTCAGTGGGGTCCCCTTCCATCTCAGCCCCGCCGAATCCGTCCGGCAGGTAACGGAAGCTTTCCCTGTCCTTATCTAATACAACCACCTTGTGGCCTTTATTATATAATGTATTGGCCAGCGCTGCGCCGAAGGGACTGCAGCCAACTATGATGATGCCTTTTGATTTGTGGAATAACATGATATTTCCCCCTTTCTACTATATGTTCCCACTTTTATTGTAAAAGGAAACCATATAAAGAAACTAGGGATAATGTACAAACAGGATATAAAGATTCTATAAAGATATCTTTATACCCCTGTTTCCTGACTACAATCATATCCTTAATCCATACCTGTGTCAAATAAAAATTGCATCTGAAAACCATAAGCGCGGACACATACCGTTCCAGCCGTCAGTTCCCGTATAGTTTAAGCGACAATATGACAGCTGTCCCGCCATACCTGCTGCTTTTTATGACCAGGCTTCCCCGGTATTTATCCAGGATCTGCCGGGATACGGACAAGCCGCCGGACAACACGGAGCCGCTGTCCCTGCCCTGTTCGAGGGTCCGCTGCAGTTCCTGAAATGAAATCCCGCTTCCGCCGTCAGATACCTCCAGCACCCCATATCCCTGTTCCCTTCCAAGACTTATATAGACCTTTTCCCGGACAGGCGTATGGATCAGGGCATTATCCAGCACATTGGATACTGCCTGCCTGAGAAGTTCCCTGTCCCCTTGGACCAGGATTGGCTCCTGGGGTTTCTTAATCCACAGGATGCGCTCCCTGCCGGCCTTGCCATAGAAGTCCACGGCCCCGGCCGCTGCTTCTGCAAGATCTGCATGTTCCTTGTCCCCGGGGACTGAACGGTCCAGGCAGAGCAGGACAGCCGCGTTCCTGAGCCGGTTATACAAGGTGCAGAGTTTTAGGCGCAGGCACGGTTCCAGGCCGTCTGATTCCTTTAAAATGTCTTCCATGGGCAGACAGAAGTCGCGGTACAGCCCATGTTCCATCCGTTCCTTCCACCCATCCCTTGGCCCGTTCCCCCCGGGTCCCATATCATATTCCCCGTCCTTTTCCGGGATTCCCTCTTTCTCAATGGCCATGGCCATCTGGGACATTACGGTATTGATAAAGACCATATGGCCGTCATCGATTTCCCTGCCATCCGTATACACGCCTATGACGCCCAGGCATGTATCACGGTTCCTGATTGGCAGGTATACCCATCCGGAGTCCCCGTAGAATCCTGTATTGGCGCCGCAGACCGTATGGTTCATGTAACACCACTGGGCCGGGGTATCATTGTCCAGCATACCCGGTTCCGGAAAATAGCTTTTTATATAATAGGGCGTTCCCAGTCCGCCCGGCCCACGGGCCACATAGACCACGCATCTCTCCCCGGCAGCCTGGTACAGGCTTTTGATGCCATGGTATACAATATTCTCCAGACCGGACAGGGTCAGGTAACCGCTGCTGATTTTGAGAAGGGCTTCCATCCGGTTCTCATTCCTTTGTGCCAGCTTAACCTGCTCCCCCAGGCGTGAGACAAGAAGTCCCGTGATTGCGGACACACCCATGAAAATCCCCATGGCCACCACGTAGTTGGGGTCGTTGACCCGCAGGGTGAACCTTGGTTCTGTAAACAGGAAGTTAAAGGTCAGGATACATACCACGGTATAAGCCGTCCCCCAGATAAATTCCTGTATTTCAATCATCATCACAATCACGCTGATAAGGTAAATCATGATGATATTCTCAGCCCTCATATGGATTCCCCAAAGCCCGGACGCCAGCAGGGTCGCAAGTCCGTATATGACCGCGGCAGCCAGCATCTTCCTCCTGAATCCCTTTACAGCCATTCTGTCACCTGGCATACTTTTTCCATCTCCTTCCCCGTTTCTGCGCTCCATGCTTTATCTCCCTGCCCAGCTGCACCGCTGCAACAAATACCACATATATCTCCAGACGCCCCACAAACATGCCCGCGGTTTCAGTCCAGAGCACTGCCGGCGATGCGTCATAGGAAGTAATGCCCACGGATAATCCCACGGTGCCAAGGGCGGACGCGAACTCAAACATGGAATCCCCGATATCAAACCCGCACATGCACAGCACCATGGTACCCAGCATGAATACGGAAAGGTAGACACCGATGAATTCCAGCGTATCCAGCCTGCCCCGGGCTGTAAGGAACTCCTTGCCGTCCAGCTTCTGGATGCTGTCCGAATAAACCGTCCTCTTCCTGGATATCCTGCTCCTCATGCTCCAGTACAGGCTTTTAAGGGCAATCCAGACACGGATCTGTTTGATGCCTCCGGCCGTGGAACCCGTCCCCCCGCCCACCAGCATCAGCAGCGTCATTACCAGAAGCAGCGGGCTGCTGAATGCCGCAAAGCTGTCCACGGTCTGGAATCCGGTGGTGGTCAGGGCTGTCACCACCTGGAACAGCCCGTCCCTGAATCCCTGGCCCACATTGCCTGAAAGGCCTGCATAGAGCAGCAGCACTGCCATGACCGGCGTGAAAAACCCGCAGATCATCAGCATGAACCTGACCTCGCAGTAACGGAAGAAGGTCTTTAACTTTCCTCTTATGAGAAAGAGATGGGCCAGGAAATTGGTACAGCCTAAAAGCATCAGCACAATTGTCACAAGTTCAATCCCCAAACTGTCATAATACCCAATGCTCTCCGCCTTTGTGGAAAATCCTCCGGTAGAAAGGGCTGCTATGGAGTGGTTCAGCCCGTCAAACCAGTCCATCCCAAAAAACATATATAAAAGCGTGCCGGACAGGATATAACCCATATAGATGGCTATGATCATCCTGGCAGACTTCACAAGATTGGGAAGAAGGCGGTCCGAGTGCCCTTCTGCGCTGTAGAGCCGCATCCCGTGCCGGTCGGACAGCACGGACACCATCACAAGTACCAGCCCCACCCCGCCGAAAAACAGCATGATGCTTCTGTATAGAAGAAAAATCCTGGGGCACCGGGTCACATCCACAACGGAAAGCCCGGTGGTACTCCATCCGCTGGTGCACTCAAACACGGCCTGGGTAAAATCATAATTGCCTGTCATCATGAAGGGGACCGCGCAGAACACAATGGCCAGCACCCAGGACAGCACCACGATCAGGGCATCCTGATGTCCCGTAAGCCGCAGCGCCTCCCTTCCTTTTATTGGAAGGTACATTACATATCCTGCGAAAACAGCCGCCACACCGGGAACCGTAAAATACCGCGCCATGGAAACCTCATCCCAAAAAGCAGGCAGGGCTGCCAGCGGCAGAAGGATAATCCCGCCGATAAGCATCAGGACCACGCCCAGGTACCCGGCAACCAGCTGCCGGCCGCCGATTTCATTCCTGCCATTCTCCATCACGCCTGCTCCCTTCCCATGATCAGGCCAATGACACGGTTCTGGCTATCCGGCGTGGAAAGGACCAGCAGCTTGTCATTGGCCTGTATGCCGGTCTGCCCCTTTGGCACGATGATCTTTGATCCCCGCACAATGCAGCAGATGATTGCATCCTCCCCCAATTCCATGTCGCAGAGTTTCCTGCCGGCCACAGGACTGTTCTGGTTAATCATCAGCTCATTGATGACAATATTTCCCTGGTCCAGCGGAAGGCTGTTGACCAGGCTTTCCACCGTGGACATCTGTTCAATGTACCCGGCTATCATGTAGGTTGCGCTGATTGCAGTGCTTACCCCCAGGCGCTTAAAGATGTCCACGCTCTTAGGATTTCCCACAACCGCCACCGTCTTCCTGATATGGTAAATCCGTTTGGCGGTCTGGCAGATTGCCAGGTTATCCGCATCACTGGGCTTTAATGCAATCATGATGTCAAACCCGTCAATGCCAGCTTCATCCATCACATAAAGTTTGCACGGGTCGCCGTGTATGACCGGTATCCTGTGTGTCTGGCACAGATACGTGCAGTACTCCCTGTCGTCATTAATCACTACAAGCTCATGTCCCTTGCTGAGCAGCATCCTTATAAGGTAATCTGCTTTTGTCTTTCCTCCTGCCACTGCTATCCTCATCCAATCACTCCCCTGTCCCGGATCCTGTCCGGATCCTGTCCGGATTCTGACTAAAATGCAATGGAGCTCAGCTCCTTAAATTTCTCGATGGAAAGGCGGGCCGGATAAATGGCCTTGATATTCAGCCCGCCGATCAGATGTTCCTTGTCCGTATCATTAAGCCTGGCAAACACTTCCCCCACATCATAGATGCGCCTTGCCATCTGTGCCAGCATGCAGTTTATATTATCATCATCCGTGGCAGCCACCACCACGGACGCATTCCCAATGCCCGCATCCTCCAGCAGGTCAGGGTCCGTGACATTCCCCACAATCTGAAATCCGCTGAAGTTAGGCGGCAGCTTGCGGAATGCATCATTATCCTTATCAATGATGATGACATCGTCCCCATGTTCTGAAAGTTCGCCTGCCAGCCCGGCGCCGAACCGGCTGCACCCTGCGATGATGATTGTCTTTTTCCTGTTCCACATCCCCATCCCCTCCTTTTTCCATTCTTTCATGTACGGATAGCGCCATTATATACAATGGATTTTCAGAAAGCAATTATCTTGATATCTTATTTATACGTGTGAAGGAATCTTTATAAAAGCTTGACAGGAACCCGCCTGTACCAGGCAGGAACCCGTCCGGGCGGAACAGCCCGCGCCGCCTGTCACACAAAAAAAGGCTGCCCGGAACCATCTCTTCCCGGCAGCCCTTACTTCCATGCAGGACCATATGTTATCTATATGTTATCCATATCTCATCCATATCTCAGATTCACATAACCCCAAACAACTTGTAAAACGCCCAGATAACGGTTCCTCCCGCGCATGCAATGGAGGCAACCACGCCAACCATGAAAATCGCGGCGGCCAGTTGAAGCACAATACTAGACAACACCGGAAAATGCCGGCATGCGCGGTCTATTTCCTGCTCCATCGGACTTTTGAGTTTTAGGATCATTTTAGCAATCATTGCATGCACCTCCTTTTGATATCTTAAGGATACTGCATATTGCCGTAAAGATTCCATGCATCTCTCAGCCAATCCCATAAATTCCGTGCAAATATCATCTGTGTCCCATGTCCCCCAGCCTGTAGGAGGTTTCCTCCGCAATGATGTTAAGGACGTTCTTGTCATTGGGGTTTATCATGTCGCCTCCTTCCAGTTCCACGCCGATGACCGCGTATACCTTATCGTTTTTATAGACCGGGGTATAACGGGCCCTGGCGCCTGGAAGGGTGTCCGTGGTGGCGCCCGCCTTATGGCGGTTCTTCCTGACCCATGCAGCTACCGCCATCTCATCCGGGGATTTGAACAGGCCGGTGAGACGGGCGGAATCTTCGGATTCAGATGCAGGATAAATCTTCATCTGGTCCATTTTCCCGTTCCTTGTGTCATATATGACAATATTGCGCTTTAAAAGCGTACGCACCAGGCGCCCGCATATGTCCAGGATTTCCTCCCCCGTGGAACCCTTCCTCAGGTTCCTGTTAATATCAAAAAGAATCTGCATATACCTGGACTCGGACTCTCCCTTGGCAGCCTCACGCTTGAGCCTGGCTGCCAGGGAGCTGGTCACCAGGGCGCATACCAGCATGGCTGCAAATGTAAACGGGTAAATGGAGGCATCTGCCTGAAAGGTCAGGCGCGGATCCGTAAAAAAGTAATTGAACAGCAGCACCGACAGTACCGAGGCCAGCAGCCCGCACCACCCGGCCCTTGTCATATATGCCACCAGCATGGTTCCCATCATGTAAATCATGGCCGCATTGATGACCCCCAGCCCATAGTAATCCAGCACCAGGGAACATACGGTGCAGAGCGCCATGACCGCGCCGGTCTTAAAGACATCCGCCCATACCTTGCGTTTCTGGTCCGTGCTTACTTTATACCTGCGCTCCTCTGCCGTTGCGTCGGGAATCACATAGACATCCATATTGGGAACTGCCTTAATCAGACGGTCTATGATGGTGGGACGCATATACAGTATGTGGCGTTTCCTTACGGAGCGCCCTATCACTATTTTGGAAATGCCGTTCTGCCTTGCATAGGAAGCCACCTGTTCCACTATATCATCCCCGTACAGTGTAATGACATTGGCCCTGAACTGCTTGGCCAGGCTGATATTCGCCTCCATGCTCCTGCTGATTTTGCTGTGCTCCCGTTTTAAATGCTCTGTCTCTACCAGCACCGCCGTAAAGTCGGCATGGAACGCGCCCGCCATCCTGGCAGCGGTCCGTATGACCTTGGCGTTGGTAGGGGAAGGGGACAGGCAGACCAGCACATGTTCATTTGTAAAATATTCCTTTCCCGCAGCATCCCGCTCCCGGATTACTTCCCGGTTCACCCGGTCCGCGGTGCGCCTTAACGCGATTTCCCGCAGGGCCGAAAGGTTCTCCAATGTAAAGAAACTGATTTTCGCCTTATCCGCCTGGTTTTTGTGGTATATCTTGCCCTCCTCCAGGCGCTGGCGCAGTTCCTCCGGCGAAATATCCACCAGTTCCACCTGGCTGGCATTGTCAAACACGGAGTCCGGGATGCGCTCGCTGACGCGCACATGGGTAATGGATGCAACAATATCATGAAGGCTCTCCAGATGCTGCACATTAACTGTTGTATACACGTTTATGCCTGCATCCAGAAGCTCCGTCACATCCTGGCAGCGTTTCCTGTGGCGGCTGCCCTGGGCATTGGTATGGGCCAGCTCATCCACCAGGATCAGGTCCGGCCTGCGTATCAGGGCCGCATCCAGGTCAAACTCCCGCAGCACGATTCCCTTATATCCCACGGTCCTGGGGGGCAGGAACTCCAGCCCGTCAAGAAGAGCCATGGTATCCGGCCTGTCATGGGGTTCAATATAACCTGCCACCACGTCCCTTCCCGCTTCTTTTTCCTGGCGCGCCGCGTCCAGCATGGCATATGTCTTGCCTACGCCGGCAGCATATCCGAAGAATATCTTTAATTTTCCTTTCCCATCTGATTCACCTTCCGGGAAATTCTGCCTGAGCAGAAGTTCCGGGTCGGGCCTGCCGTCCCATTCCTTGTCCATATGGTCCCTCCTTACAAACAGCTTAAGAGCTGCCGCATCCGCGGCAACTCCCGGTACTGCGCTGCATCAGGCAGCACGTTTCATCCAATCCTTAAATCAGGCCGTCCAGGGCAAGATTTACCTTCAGCACGTTCACCCTGGGTTCTCCCATGACCCCTAAAAACTTTCCAGTGGTATATTTCCTTATTACGGACTCCACATCCTTAACGGACATCCCCCTTGCGGCGGCAATCCGCTCAGCCTGGTACTCTGCCGCTGCCGGCGAAATCTCTGGGTCAAGTCCGCTGCCTGAACAGGTAACCAGGTCCACGGGAATCGGTTCATCCCCCTTTTCAGGATGGGCTTCCCTGATTTTCTCCACGCGCTCAGCCACCATGGCCTCCAGCTCTTCACCTGCCGGGGTCTTGTTGGATGCCCATGAATACATCAGCGGCTCCCCGTTTTCATCGGTAAATGTAGATGTATCCACATTCATGATCCTGCCCCACAGATACTGGCTGCCTGTAAATTCCTGAGCCAGCAGGGCGCTTCCGTATTTCTTTCCGTCATTGCCTGTAATGATGGAACCTTGGGCCTTACTGCCGAATGCCACATTGGCTGCCGCGGTAATGACCGCCGGGTATATGACGCTTGTAATCACCATCATGATCAGGAAAAATCCTATCATTTTAGGTAAGACTGATTTTATTGTTTTCATAGCTATCCTCTCCTCATTGTGGACACTTTTATGTTACTTAACAGGGTCCGCCCTAGCCGACGAATCCCAAAGCCGTAATCAGCACATCAATGACCTTAATGGCAACAAAGGGTATGACGATTCCTCCAAGTCCATATACCAGAAGGTTACCGCGAAGCATCTGCGCCGCCGACACCTCCCTGTAGCGGACGCCCTTAAGGGCCAGCGGGATCAGGGCCACGATAATCAGGGCATTGTATATGATGGCTGAGAATACCGCGCTGTCAGCGCTGTGCAGGCCCATGATGTTAAGCGCCCCCAGTCCGGGGTATAGCCCCATGAACAGAGCGGGGATGATTGCAAAATACTTGGCAACATCATTGGCAATGCTGAACGTGGTCAGGGACCCCCTTGTCATCAGCAGCTGTTTCCCGATCTTCACAATCTCAATCAGCTTGGTGGGCGAGGAATCCAGGTCCACCATATTGCCAGCCTCCTTGGCTGCCTGGGTGCCTGTATTCATGGCCACCGCCACATCTGCCTGGGCCAGGGCCGGCGCATCATTGGTACCGTCGCCTGTCATGGCTACCAGATGCCCTTTGGACTGGTAATCGCGTATCATCTCAAGCTTTGCCTCCGGGGTGGCCTCTGCCAGGAAGTCATCCACGCCTGCCTCAGCCGCAATGGAAGCAGCGGTCAGGGGATTATCGCCTGTGATCATGATGGTCCTGATTCCCATCTTGCGCAGGTCGGCAAACTTTTCCTTTACGCCCTGCTTGACAATATCCTTTAATTCAACCACGCCCATGACCCGGCCGTTCCTGGCAACCACCAGGGGTGTGCCGCCCTGACCCGCAATCCTGGTCACGGTCTGTGTACACTCACTGCTAAAGGTTCCGCCGTGTTCCTCCACGTACCGCTTCACGGCATCGGCAGCGCCCTTCCTGATTTCATTTCCATTATAATCAATGCCGCTCATCCTGGTCTTGGCCGTAAAGGGTACGAATCTTGCCTGGAGCTCTTCCATGTTCCTTCCCCTGATCCCAAACCGTTCCTTTGCCAGGATCACGATGCTGCGGCCCTCAGGCGTCTCATCTGCCAGGGACGACAGCTGGGCTGCGTCTGCCAGGTCCTTCTCGTCATTGCCGTCAACCGGGATAAATGCATCCGCCTGCCTGTTTCCCAATGTAATGGTGCCCGTCTTATCCAGCAGCAGCGTATCCACATCCCCCGCGGCCTCGATTGCGCGGCCGCTCATGGCCAGTACATTGGCCTGGTTCAGGCGGCTCATGCCCGCAATGCCGATGGCGGAAAGCAGGGCCCCGATGGTGGTGGGGGCCAGACAGATTAAAAGGGCCACCAGGTTTGTTACGGATGTGGGGTCGGCCATGCCTGCCTCCCTGGATGAGAACAGGGAATAGGAATAAAGGGACATGGTAACCAGCAGGAAGATGATGGACAATGCCACCAGGAAAATCTGGAGCGCCAGCTCATTGGGGGTTTTCTTACGGGAAGCGCCTTCTACCATGGCAATCATCTTATCCATGAAGCCCTCGCCCGGATTGCTGCTTATCTCCACCACGATCCAGTCCGATATGACGGTTGTACCGCCTGTTACCGCGCTTCTGTCACCGCCGCTTTCCCGGATTACGGGGGCGGATTCACCGGTAATCGCGCTCTCGTCCACCGAGGCAGCGCCTTCTATTACATCGCCGTCCGCCGGTATCTGCTCGCCGGCCTTTATATATACAATATCACCTTTTTTCAGTTCTGTGGATTTAACCTGCGTTATTTTATCTTTCTGGCCCGGGGATGGTATCCTGGACGCCATGGTATCCCTTCTGCCGGCCCTCAGCGCATCTGCCTGGGCCTTGCCCCTGCCTTCTGCGATTGCCTCGGCAAAGTTGCCGAACAGTACGGTGAACCAGAGGATGACTGATATGGCAAGTATGTACCCGGGATCTGCATCCCTGACCCCAGCCAGGGCAAAGCCGAACATGGCCAGGGTCAGGATGGCTGATACAAACACCATGAACATGACCGGGTTCTTTACCTGGGTCCGGGGATTCAGCTTCAGGAAGGAATCCTTTATGGCCCGGCTTACTATCTTTTTATCGGAAAATATATTCTTTTTACGTTCACTCATGTCTCATTGACCTCCCTAAGCTATCATCTGGAAGAACTCAGCAACCGGTCCCAGTGACAATGCCGGGAAAAAGCTGAGAGCGCCTACTAACAGCACAACAAATATCAGTAAGAATATAAACATGGCATTGTGCGTGGGAAGGGTGCCGGAGCTTACCGCTACCTTCTTCTTGCCCACCAGGCTGCCTGCGATAGCCAGTGTTGCGAACATGGGCAGGAATCTTACAAAAAGCATGACCAGTCCAATGCTCACATTAAGGAATGGGGTATTTGCATTGAATCCAGCAAACGCCGAACCATTATTGCCGCCCGCGGATGAATAAGCGTACAGCACCTCGGACAGTCCATGGGCGCCCGGATTGTTCAGGCTGTCATGGGTGGAAGGAAGCAGGGCCGCAATCCCGCTGCCCACCAGGATGGCAATGGGGGTTGCCAGACACACAAGGACCGCCATCTTCATCTCAAAAGGCTCTATCTTCTTGCACAGATATTCCGGCGTACGCCCCACCATCAGTCCTGCTATGAACACGGTCATGATGGCAAACCCGATCATGCCGTACAGCCCGCAGCCCGTTCCTCCGAACACCACCTCGCCCAGCTGCATCAAAAGCATTGGGACCAGTCCGCCAAGGGGCGTGTAGCTGTCATGCATGGAGTTGACGGAACCATTGGAAGCAGCGGTTGTAAAGGCTGCCCAGGTGGCGGAGGTGGCAATGCCGAACCTTGTCTCCTTGCCTTCCATGTTGCCTCCGGCCTGTCCCTCGGTCCCCATGTATACGGCGCCGTCCTGGGCCAGCTGCGGCGTGCCCGCCTGCTCATTATAACCCACCACCGCAAGGGCCGCTGCCAGCATGATGAACATGGCAAGGAAGATGGCGGTTCCCTGGCGCTTATCCTTTACATTGCGCCCAAAGGTAAAGCAGAGTCCTGCGGGAATCAGCAGCAGGGAAATCATTTCAAATAAATTGGAAAGGGGCGTGGGATTCTCGAACGGATGGGCCGAGTTATTGCCCCAGAACCCGCCTCCGTTGGTCCCCAGCTGCTTGATGGCAATCTGGCTTGCGCCAGGACCCAGGGGAACCACTGCCTTGGTCACTTCCGTGGCGGTGCCATCCTCATTTTCCACTACCACCGGCTCCAACAGCTGTACTTCATCGTATTGCTTAAAGGTCTGCGGCACTCCCTGTGACGCAATGGTAAGGGACACCACCATTGACAGGGGAATCAGTATGTAAAGCACGGTCTTTGTCATATCCGTATAAAAGTTTCCGATGCCTGTTTTCTTTACCCTTACAAATCCCCTGATCAGGGCAAACAGGACCGCAATCCCGATTGCTGCCGAAACAAAGTTCTGGAAATTCAGTCCCAGCATCTGGCTGAAATAGCTCAGGGTGGATTCTCCTGAGTAAGCCTGCCAGTTGGTATTGGTGGTAAAGCTTGCGGCCGTGTTAAAGCCCAGGTGCCAGCTTGTGCCCTCAATCCCTTCCGGATTCAGCGGAAGGAACTTCTGGAAGCAGAGGATGGCCCACAGGACAAACAGGCTCAGCACACTGAACACCCCTGCGCAGACCGAATACTTCTTCCAGTCCATATCCTCTTCGGGGTCTATTTTAAGCACCCTGTAAATCACACGCTCAACGGGCTGCAATACGCCTGAGAGGAAAACATGTTCCCCATTCATCACCTTACCCATATAACTTCCAAGGGGTATTGCCAGCAGTACGAGTATTACGCAGTATACAACCATCTGTACCGTTACATTCATCATTGTTTATCACCTCTCAATAGTATAATGACCAGATAGGCCAATAGGAAAACCGCGGTTACGCCTATGATACCCAACAGTACTGACATAGATTTTTCCTCCTCGTTTTAAGATAGGGGTATGGTATCACACGTGGGAATAAAGATTCCATACCATAGCCGGGCCCTTTTTATAAATAATCTATAAATATGGGGAGGAACAGGGAGGTCTTAATGATAACTTAATGCCGCATCCAAAACTGTATATGGAATCTTTAAGCCTTAAGGACTAGACTGAAGGTATCTCAAAGGAGGTGACCATATATGATGAAAGAACTAAAAAAGGACCTGGGCTGCCTGTGCATAATGACCGTGGTCTCCGCGTTAGCCATTGGGTTAAGGTTCCTTATATGGATGTACTAAAATAGATATAAGTTGAATGTGTAAGTAAGTTTAAGGCAGAGTCCATACAGTACATGCAGTATTGACTGCAGTTACATGGCCTCTGCCTTATTCAGTCCTTATCCATCCCTGATTCAGTCCCAGTCCCGCTTTAACCATCCTCCGCCATCCTCCGGGGCGCCATTGCTATTCATCCGCAAACCTGTACCCCACGCCGATTTCCGTCCTGATGAACCTGGGATGTCCGGCCTGGTCCCCTATCTTTTTCCTGACATTCGCCATGAATACCCGGAGCCTTCTGTAATCCCCCGTATTATCATTTCCCCAGATTTCATGCTGGATGTAGCTGTTTGTCAGGACCTTTCCCCTGTTTGCCACCAGAAGGATCAGGATTTTATACTCCACCGGCGTCAGGTGCACCGGTTTCCCATGGACATAAACCTTCCTTTTTTCAAAATCCATCTCCAGGTAATCCATCCGGAATGTGTCATCCTTTACCGGTCTTTGGTCCTCCCTGTGCCGCAGGGCGGCCCTGATACGTGCCAGAAGTTCCTCTGCATTGCAGGATTTTGCGACAAAGTCATCGGCCCCGCAGTCCAGGGCCTTCACCATGGCGGCTTCATCTGTTTTGGATGTCACGATGATAACCGGGATCCCGGATTCCTGGCGGATCAGCTTCAGCACCTCCATTCCATCCATGTCAGGAAGGACCAGGTCAAGCAGCACCATATCCGGATGCCCTGCATAGAAAAGCGACAGCCCCCCCAGACCGTTCCCAGCCTGGCAGAACCGGTAATTCTCCGTACCTGTGGTATGTTCCATAAGTTTCTGCATGATTTCATCATTATGGATGATAAGGACCGTGTATTGATTCATATTCCTCCCACCTCCTGGATACCTCTTTCTTAAGGTGCGCCCGGACATTCATTCTGCTGTCCCCTGTGTCCGGCCACCCGGCCATCGGGCCCGCGCCAGCCGGCCTGTTTCTATAAAATACCAGAACTGTGTATTAAAAAGCCATATGCCATTTTTCCTATGATATAAATATCCTGTGAATACTTTTCTGCAAAATAAAAAAAGCCGGCCCCGGATGATTTAACAAGGCTAAATCATTCCGGAGCCAGCTTTAATTTTATTATGTCTGACCTGCTGCGGCCATCCCTATTCAATCCCCACAAACCTGGTCTGGTTCATCAGCGGATGCCTCAGATGTATGGCCCCCTTGACCGGGCAGGCCATGACGCAGGAGCCGCAGTAATAACATTCTCCCGGATACAGCACAACAGGATGTTTTCCCTGTTCCGGGGAAGGAACCATGATATCCACCTGGCACACGGACGCGCACCGGTTGCAGCCAATGCACAGCGCATCATCAAAGGACAGGGGGTTCACGCTGCATGACACCGGCCCTGCCTGAAATTCAATTTTCTTCATACAACCCGGCCTCCTCCTTTATATAGTCCTGGTTACAGGCCTCATACTGTGTCTTTACATCCCCATAATACCGCTTTGGTATCCTTCTGCTGCGGATCTCCCCGTCTTCCTGGTAAATGGTGATGAAGCACCGGTCTTCTTCGGGGTCTGTCTGCGGATAATCGCTGCGCTCAAAACAGAGGGGCACGGAGCTGGATTTGCGCAGCAGGCAGGAATGGATGATCAGCCTGCATACCTCTAAGATATCCGTCACCTCATGGGCGCGCATCAGCTCATGGGGGTTTTGGCAGGAAAGGGCGGGGACATATTCCCTTTCATAGCTTTCCAGCAGTTCCAGTCCCTGGGTCAGCAGCATGTCATTCTTCACGCCCCCGCAGTAATTCTGCATGGCCTTGGAAACCGCCTTGTTAAGCTCCCTCCAGTCCATGCCGTCCTTTACGAAAAGCGGGGCATAAAGCCGTTCCTTTTCCCGGTCCACATCCGTCCGGTCCGGTTCCTCCAGTGTAAGGTCCCGGCAGGCCGCCGCTGCCTTCCTTCCCGCATAATAACCGGTTGCCGCCGCGAATCCGCAGCAGTCCGATGCATACAGCTGGTCACCGGCAGCGTAAAGCCCCTCAATATTGGTCTTTAAGTCCCAGTCATGGAAAATGCCTCCGGGCGCACCGAACAGCTGGCGCTCCTGGGCCAGGAAAGCCGCTGACTGCCAGCCCGTCCCATAGGACTGAAGGCGGTGCTTTGCAGGGTCGAACCCGCGCTCCGTAAAGTTATTAAGGACCGGGATCTTGGTCTTTCCTTCCTCGCCCACCATCATGCCCCAGATGACCCGGCGCTCTTCGTCCGGCATCCTGCTTAAATCAGCATAGAACGGCAGCTGGTATCCGCGCCTCATCAGCTCCTCAAATTCCAGTGTCTCAGGCCCGCGGTACTCATACTTGGGATTGTCAATCACCCCGCCCTTCAGGAAAAACTTCTGCCCCTTAGCCGGATAATACCGTTCTTTTACAGTCTTAAGCTCATTTCCATCCCGGTCCACGTATGGGATTTCCCGGCCCGTGGCATCCACCATGGTGGCCGCGTACCAGGTATTGTGGTTATTTCCCGTGCTGTAGGGCGGAAAACTCCTGCCTGCGGCTGAAAATTCCCCCCGCACGGATTTTTCCATCATAGTAAACTCAACCCCTGCCCGGTAGCCCATGGCATGACCGCTGCCAATGCTCTGGGTGGGCCGGAATTCACTTAACCCCACCTGGTCCGAATCAAAGAGCCAGATCCTGGCAGGCCTTGACATGGCAAGGATTGTTGTCCTGGAACAAAACACCAGGAACCTGCCCGTATGTACGTCCATCCCCATGGCGCCGATGCAGCGTTTGCTGCCCTTTTCCTGTTTTACCAGTAATGCCGTTGCCTCGGTCCTGTCATGGATTTCCACGCCCAGACGCTTTAACTCCTTATAAAGAGCCGGTTTAAAGGTGCTTCCCCAGACGCGGACCGTGAATTTATTCTCATAGTCATAGGCAAACATCAGCCCGGTCTTTTCATCCCGGAAATCCGCCCCTGCAAACTCACCCTGGGTATCCCTGATCTTGCCTCCAAAGGACTCCATGTCCTTAAGCCTGTGCCAGCCCTCCTGACATTCTATGTAATGGGCAATCCCATTGCTGTATCCGTCCTGTTCATCTATGTAGGCATTGGCAATCTCCTCTGCCGTCACCTTGGAGCAGGGGTTGGTGCAGGCCGACTCCCAATGGTCAAAACCGCTTCCCGCTGCGCCGCTCCGGATTGTGGCTCCTTTTTCTACTAATACTACCTTTTTTCCCTTCCTGGCCGCTGCAATGGCCGCATAGCAGCCCGCCATGCCGCCGCCCAGGACCAGGACATCCCCTGATACCTGTTCTTCCTGGTCCATTTCATTGGGATAAGGCCATTTCATATCTGACATATTACCTCTTTTCCGTGTTCAAATACACTGACATCCAACCCGTTTTATAATCTAGTGCTCCATCCGTTCAGAAACTACAGTGACAGTGCTGTATATTTTGTCAGTCTGCAAGGCGGAGGAGGGAAGCGGAGTGGTTCCTCCGCTGACTGACGACAACGCGGCAGATGGCAAAATAGGCAGTGCTGTCGCTGTAGTTTCTGGCCGGATGGATCACTAGTGCTTTCCCTTCCTGTCAGCCATGCTGAACAGAATCAGGAATACGGCTGAAACCGTATATGCAATCAAAAGCGAAAGGTCTGTGTTCATTTTCCCATACAAAGGTCCTGGTATGCCGAACAGGAAGGACACTACCCCCACGACGCCGCCCGCAATGGCTGCTGCAAACGCACCCTTTCTTGTGGCCCCTTTCCATACAAGCCCGCCCAGCAGCGGGATCAGAAGGCTGCCCATGTACGGATAATTGAAAATGATCATGGCATCCAGGATGTCGGTCATATGGAAGGCAAAGAAAATGCCTGCCAGGCTGCCCAGGAACACCGCTGCCTGTGAAATCAGTTTTGATTTTGGAAGCTTATCCAGGTCCTCCACCTCCGGATGAAGGAATTTATTATAAAAATCCCTTGCAAAGGACGCGCCCATGGACAGGATCACACAGTTGGCGCTGGACATGGCTGCTGCCAGTATGGCTGCAATCACGATCCCTGCCAGCACAGGAGGCAGTACGCCGGTGGCAGCTATGGTGAAAATACCGTCTGTCACGCCCGGGAAAAGGCTCCTTGCCGCCACGCCGATGGTGGAACAGAACCCGCCTATGATGATGACCAGGATACCGCCTATGATACAGCCGATTCTTGCTGTCCTTGCGTCTTTGGATGACTGTATGCGCGAATAGGCGTCATAGGACACGGATATGGACAGCAGGAACGGCAGTACCAGGTATATGAACCTGGATCCCATTCCGGCCGGAATGAAGGGTGTTGCAAAAATCTCCCCAATGTTTCCCCCAGCCCCCACATAACGGATCAGGATGGCCACTGCCAGGATCGGCACGCCCACTGCGATGATGGCTGTCTGGGCCACATCGGTGAGCACGACGCCCCACATGCCGCCCACGGTGCAGTAGATAAGGATTACGACTGCCGTAACCACCACCCCTGTTTTAAAGGGGATGCCGAAACCAGCCAGGATACCGCCGGATGCCAGCAGCTGCGCAATGAAAATCCCAAGAAGGCTGGGCACATTGCTGATCCAGGCCCACAGGCGGATTGCCTTGCTCTCCCCATAACGCTGTGCAAAATAATCCAGGGGCACATAACCCTCCTGCTCCCTGAGCTTTTTTGTGGTTACAAGACCCGCTATAATCAGCCCGCCGCCGCACCCGAATGCATAATACATACCCGGCCATACGCCCAGGTCATAACCATTGGTGGCGCTGCTTAACACAATCCCCACCCCAATTTGTACCGCTGCCAGCGTAATGGCGGTCATGGTCACGTTCAGCCTCCTTCCCGCCACCAGATAATCAGAAGTCGCCTTATTCCTTCTTGCAGCGATTATCCCAATCAGGATCATTGCTGCAAAGTAAATGACGCAAACCACTACCACGATTTTTTCCTTTTCCATACCATAATTCCTTTCTTTTTCACTTTAAACCATTAAAGCCCACGTGTATTTTACCACCAAAGGCGTAATTTGGCAATATGCATTTTGCAAAATGTCAAATAAATCGGATGCTGCTTCTTTTCCATTGCATTCTGATATTTTTCTGTGATAATATAGAAGCTGTTACAAGGAGGTTTTGACCTACCCATCCAACCTGAAAGGCAGCTTACCATGGATTTAAAAAAGACCTTGTCTGAACAGATTTATGAGATATTAAGAAATGATATCGTAACCCAGGCCATTCCCTGCGGCTCCAAGCTTACCCTTAAGATACTCCAGGAACGCTTCCATGTGAGTTCCACCCCTATCAGGGAAGCCCTGACCCGCCTGGCAGAAGAGCAGCTTGCCTCCTATTATTCCAATATAGGCGTGTCCGTTGTCAGCCTGGACGAGACTGACGTAAGGGAAATCTACCAGTTCATGGGCGACCTTGACAGCCTGGCTGTGAACTACGCCTCCCTCTGCCCGGACCAGAAGCCCATCCTAAGGGAACTGGCAGGGAATCTTGCGGGGATGGATGCCTGCGCCCTGTCCTCCCCTGACTGGCAGGATTACTCGGACCGTTTCCACCTGATATTTTATGACTACTGCCAGAACAGCCGCCTGGTCCATTCTGCTGAACGCATGCGCAGCCAGATGTCCATCCTGGCCTACCAGTATGAAAAACAGGCCCCTAAGCAGGACCTGATTTCAAAAGAACACCATATGATTTTTGCCCTGTATGAAGCAGGACAGTATGGGAAGGCCGTGGCTATGATGAAAGAGCATCTGGGCCACTCCCTGGAGTTTGCAATGGAAATCTGCCGAAACCAGCCGGACTGACGCGCAGCGCCCTTTTTTGCGCGCTCCGCCTAACCGTGGTTTTCCAACTGCACCGGCACCCGGAACGCCTCATGCCACACATACCCCGGGCCTTCGAACCGCAGGTCCAGGTCCTTATCCCCTTCTTCATAAAAAGCATAGATTCCAACCAGCTCACCATTCTGGTATACACAGCGCCCCCATCTGTCACGGGTTGGGTCCTGGGGATCTTCCTCCTCCTGGACCGCCCTCACATGCTTAAGATGCATATCCTTCTGTCCATCCATGGTAACCTTGGTGCCGAGATAGACACAGGGGCGGTAGTGTTCCTCTGCATCCTCCATAATGGTCCCATATTTTTGGAGCCAGGCCTGCCTGTCAATCTTCTCAGCGGAAACAATCTGAATCGTGCAGTCACTTAATTCCACGGACTGGTTTAATTCCTCCTTCCCCTCCGGGACCGGGATACTCATCCATCCAGACTTCTCCTGGCGGGCCAGACTGACCGAACCGCATTCCAGGAAAAAGCTTCCTTCATCAAACCGCTCCGGAATCTCGTAGAAAAAGGTGGTCCACTCCCTGCCTTCTATGCGCTTCATAAACTCGGATGAAGAGCCGTAGAAGTTGCGGTTGGCCTGGAAACCGGTTTTCCTTCCCCTTCCTTTTTCCGCTGCCGTCTCACAGACCAGCCCGTATACCTCAGGCGTTGCGCCGTATGTCCCGTCCGTCCAGATATAGGCCGTCACACTAAGGCCATTGTCTGTCTTCTCCCCTGTCGCCATGATGCCCACGCCCTCTTTGATGACCATGCCCGGTATGTCCCCTATCCCGGGATATTGGCCGGCCTTGACAAATTCAATGGAAAAGCCGTCCTCAAAACCCGGGATATGGATCTGATAACTTCCCTCCGGCCCGGGGATTTCCAATTTCATCTTATCCGAATAATAGGTAAGATAGGCAGTCACATATCCATTCCTTAAAAACCCCTGATAATTCCCAATCCTTGCCGTCCTGTCCGCTGAAAAGCTGCCACCTGGAATTCCTGCCCCTGATATGGAATTCGTAAAATGCTCTTTCTGGTATTCTCCCTGTACGCCCTCCTCCGCGCTCCGGTATCCCGCCCTGGCCTCAAAGCTGCTGCGCCCATAAATCCCCTGTTCCCTGTCAATGGGAAAATAATCCAGGTTCTTATAAAGCTGGTCCCCTTCTTCTACAAGTCCAGGATTTTCCTCCTGCTGCTCCAGAAGCGCTTCGGCCTCTTGTTTTGGGATTTCAGTAACCGAATAATCCTTCAGTTCCACCAGGAAATAGAGCGTCCCGTCATGATAAACGGATGACAGCAGCCTGGCCTCCGCCCCTTGCGTCCTTATGGGCCCAGGCTCCTGCTTCAGGACATAAACCGGGGCCTGACCGGCTGAAAAAATGCCATACCCCTTTGCCAGCTGGACGCCATTTACAGCTTCCTCCTGCTGCTCTTGCTGCTTCTGCTTCCCTTGCTGCTCCTGCTTCCCTTGCTGCTCCTGCCGTATGCCATCGGTTTCCCCTATCCCTTCTGCTCCACCTGCGCCAGTAATCCCGGCCCCATTTCCCTGCGCACAGGAAGTAAGCCACAGGACGGCTGCCAGCCACAGGCCCTTGGCCAGGATTCTTTTTCCTGGGCGGATAAGGCCGCCCTTCCCCATTTTTCCCATAAGCAGTATCCTCCTCTTGTTTCTTCTTCCATTATAATCAATCCCCGCCTTTGCTGCAAGAAAATCCATCTGCCCCACAGCTGGCTGGCAAATGAAACAGGCAGGGGCCGCGCAACTTACGCCGCGCGCCTCTGCCTTGTATCGTATGGCCTTATAACAATTTCCAGATGGCAATTAAAATGGAAAATACCGCAATTCCTTTTTTCAGCAGGTTCTGGTTAATCCTTACCGCGTTCCTGCTTCCATAAACCACCCCGATTCCGTGGAATACAAGGGCTGCACCCATCACCGGCAGGATTGAGTTTACATCGCACTGCATCATATAACCGATGCATGCGGGAATCCCGATGAATACCGAGTTAAACAGCGCCACCCCCACCGCTGTCCTGATGCCGATTCCCAGCACCACCAGAAGGGGCATCACAAGGACCGGGCCGCCTGCGCCGGACAGGGCGCACACAGCGCCTGTGACAAATCCCAGCACCAGGGTGGCTGCCAGGTGTTCCGATATCACATAGCCCTTTTTATCATCCCCGTCCTTCTTATCCTTTCTGAGAAGGATGGAAATACCCGACAGCAGGACCACCACATAGAGGATGACCTTGACAATGGATTCCGGTATGACCAGATTCAGCTTCACCCCCAGGATGGCGCCTGCCAGGCTTCCTATACTGAGACGGATGCCAAAGGGGATATCCAGGTTCCCTGCCTTTTTATAGTTCACCGAGCCAAGGGCGCCTGATACGATGAAGGCCGCAAAGCTTAAGGCCAGCCCCTCCGTCACCCCCATGGCCAGCGGCCCCGTATATACAATGGGCAGAAGAAACCCCGCCACTCCCGTAAGTCCTACAAATGCGCCTACCACCAGGTTCGCTGCCACAACAATCAGCCAGAATACCATGCCCCAGTCATCCTCCTTGTCCTGTCTTTCTACTATGTTCTGTCCTTCTACTATGTCCTGTCTTTCTACTATAATCCATTTGTCTCCATATATTTTCCTGACTCATACAGGATGCGCTCCTCATCCATGGAAAGCACTTCCCTGTCCTTCATCAGCAGCCTGCCGCCCACAACCATGTCCGCCACATCTCCCGCGCCCACGCACTCAAACAAGGTGCGAAGCTTATTGCCGGTGGGGCACAGATGGGCCTGGTTCATATTGATGCTGATGAAGTCCGCCTTATATCCGGCCTCCAGCCGCCCCAGGTCCCCTTCCTCATCAAGGGCAGCTGCCCCGCCTTCCAGGATTATCTTGAAAATAGTCTCCGCAGGCATGACCTTCGGGTCATGATTGGGTACGCCATGGAAAATGTTCATGACGGAGCGGAATATCTTCATCTCATTCCACAGGCTTAAGCCCCCATGGGCAGCCCCGTCCGTTCCCATCCCAACCGGAATCCCCATCTTAAGAAGCTTCGGCGTATCCGGCACCGCCTTGCCGCAGTTGCTGAATGGGCAGTGGCAGGTCTTTACCCCGCGCTCCTTTAAAAGGGCCATCTCCTCATCAGAAAGGATCAGGCTGTGCGCTCCCAGGAAATGACTGTCCAGCACCTGCATTTTCTCCAGGTATTCATATGGGCGCATGCCCTCCCGCTTAATGATTCCATTGACCTCGCCCATGTACTCGTTCATATGGGCCTGAAGCATGGTGCCCCGTTCCCTTGCGTGTCCTGCTTCCAGTTCAACCAGCCGGCTGGAACAGGAGTTGAGGGCGCGCAGGGAATAGTATACCTTCAGGTTCCCATTACCATGGAACCCATCATACAGGGAATCCGTGCGCCTGACCGCCTCCTGCGCATCCATTGCAATGGACTGGGGAAGTCCTTCCTCATCCATGGTGGAATAGGACAGGGCGCCCCTGAGCCCGCTTTCTGCATAGACCCGGGCCGCGTCTTCCATATAATAGCTTCCTGCGTCAATAAAGCCGGTTGTTCCTGATTTAATCATCTCCAGTGCGGCTGCCTGGGCGCTAAGGCGCATTTTCCCAGGTGTCAGCGTGCTTTCAAAGGGAAGCATGACCCTGGTCCAGATAATGGGCTTTGCATCTAGTACCAGACCCTTTAACAGCTGCTGGCCCGTATGCATATGGCTGTCTATGAGCCCAGGCATGAAAAGCTTTCCTTTTCCACTGATTGTCTCAGCCGCCTGGTATTTTTTCCACAAATCCGTTCCTGTCTCCACAATACGGCCATCCTGGACCGCGATATCCACATGTTCGCTTAAAACATCGGATTTTATCAACACAGTTCCATCCTTAATCAACAAATCGCATGTCTGCATCCTATCTTCTCCTCACTTTTTATGAAAATCCGGTCCAGACCATTCCATCAGATCACGCCTGCCAGTGTCAAAAGCATCTGGTCCCAGAGGCATGAACCCAAAAACGTTCCTGTCATGACAAATATCCCGACAATCAGTATCTTCCAGCCCTGGCTGATGAATGTCTTTAGCTGGTCGCTGATAGCCAGGCCGGCAAATGCGCCAACCATTGTAAACGGAGCCGTAAAATTGATATTGGCCGCTGCCTGAATCACAAAATCCCGCACCGGGGAAATGGGGGAAGCGGAAATCAGTCCGATAATGGAGCAGTAGGCCACGATGGGAAGCTTTAAAGGAAGGATCTTGGTAAGCACCACCGCTGCCATGGAAATCACGATCAGCACCACCAGCCCGGGAATGGAATCACCAAATCCCACTCCATAGCCAATCAGGTTGGCCAGCCCGGTCCCGCATGCCGCAATTACAAATAATACAAGCCATTCTATGTACCTCATACCGTCCCCTCCTTCATCTCAACATTTTCACTGCCCTTTAAGGCAAATTTCCCAAGCTTTGGCTCCAGGATCCTGTACAGCTTATCTGTCATGGGAATTGCAATGAACATGGTTATGTACATGCCGGTGATTCCCGCAATGGTCTCGCCCACGCTGGCCATGGCTGAAATGGTCTCTGCCCAGGAAGGATAGATGGCGCACAGGCTGGCGCTGGAGCTGGCCATCATGATGCCCGCGCCCACGCCTGAGGCAAGGCCAAGGGCCTGTGGATGGAACCATCCGGTCATACCTACCACGGAGGCCATCAGTCCAAAGTAAATGGTTCCCACCATGCCGCCCACAATGTAGATGGACAGGCTGCCCCTGGCCTCAGCTGATTCCGGCCCGTAGATATTGTTCACCAGCGCCATATGGTATTCCCTGTTAATGGAATGGCAGGCGCCGATGGCCTCCCGTTTCATTCCTAAAAGGATTGCAACCGGCAGCGCCAGCAGCGGTCCTAGCAGGTTCCCGAAGCCGTGGAGCAGAAGCACGGGCCCGGACTGGAGGATGGTATCGATGTTGGCTCCGGCCGTGATGCCCAGCTTGGCGATAAAGGGACAGATGCCCACCACAACCAGCTTGGAGGCCGCCTTCACATGCTTGTTATCCACGATCTTAAGCACCTGGGGACCGCTTAACACACCCAGGATAATCGCATAAAATATGGGGAACAGGATGAACATGCCCTTTCCCACCGGAATCTTGATCTGCCCGATATTATCTGCAATCAGGATAAATCCGAATGCCAGGGCATAAATCTTCCATTCCACTGCAAACCGTTCCTTTAGGGAACCATACACATATGTTTCTTTCTTTTTGCCGCTCATAAGAGCCCCTCCTTTCCAGCCGGCTTTTTTTCACCCCGCCGGCTGTTACAATCACCTTGTATTGAGTATTTTAGACAAAACCCATTCCTAAAAAAAGGACAAATGAGCACTTTTAACGGAAATCTTCATTGATTTTGTTTTTTATATGATGGTATACTTATAAAAAGGCAAAATACAGAAATACAGGAATAGAGGGAATACCAATGACACTGACTGAACTGGAAGAAAAGGTTCCTGCCCTGAAGGAATATACAAAGACCATGCCTCCGGAAATACGGAGCCGCTGCACGGTAAGGACCCACGCCGCAGGCTCCATCATCCATCAGAAAGACATGGAGCTTAATTACTTCGGTATTGTGGCCGCCGGGGAGAACCGGGTAATCAATGAGTTTGAAAATGGAAATGTCTACATGATTGAGGGCAACAAGGCCATTGACTTCATCGGCGAGGTCACCATCCTGGCTGGCATGCCCCGCACCTCCGTGACCATTGAGGCGGTGACCGACAACGTGGTGGCCTATATCAGCCGCAGGGATGCACAGCAGTGGCTGTCAGAGGACATGAACATCCTGCGCCTGACAGCCAGGCACACGGCCTTTAAACTCTACCGTTCCTCCTACACCAATGGGGCCAAGCTCTTTTACCCGCCCTCCTATCTGCTGCTGGATTACCTGGTGCGCTATGGCAGGCAGAACGGCATGGAAAGCGCCCGTCCCCCAAAAACCATAACCGTGGGCCGGACCCGCCAGATGCTCCAGGAGGAAATCGGCGTCAATGTCAAGACACTGAACAGGACCATCCGCCAGCTGAGGGAGGAAGGCTTCTTTGATATCTGCAAAGGTAAGCTCTCCTTTACAGGGGAGCAGTACAGGGCGGCCATGGACTGGCTGGAGTCAGCCAAAGATAAGTAGGATTCCTGTGATTTAATCCCAGGAAATCAGTCAATGTTTCTTCCGGGGTTTTGATATAATGGCAATACTAACTTTTTAGGAGTGTTGCCATATGAATCCCAATGCAGGTTTGACAGAAGATAATAGAGAAGATTGCGCTGTGGAAAGTCCGGATTACGGCGCTGCCGGAAGCCAAGACTACAGCGCTGGCCTAAGCCAAGACTACAGCTCCGCTGGAAGCCAAGACTACAGCTCCGCCGGAAGCCAAGACTACGACGCCGCCCAGATACAGATTCTCGAGGGCCTGGAAGCCGTCCGCAAACGGCCCAGCATGTATATTGGAAATACATCTGCCCAGGGGCTGCACCACATGGTCTATGAAATCGTGGACAACGCGGTGGACGAAGCCCTGGCCGGATACTGTACTGAAATTGAGGTTTATCTGAATCCGGATAACTCCGTCACCGTACACGACAACGGCCGGGGTATCCCTGCCGGAATCCAGTCCAAAACAGGCCTGTCGGCCATACAGGTGGTATTTACCGTGCTCCACGCAGGCGGTAAGTTTGATAACAGCAGCTATAAGGTATCAGGAGGCCTCCACGGTGTTGGGGCCTCTGTTGTCAATGCCCTTTCCAGCCGCCTGGAAGTAAAGGTGGACCAGGATGGGTATTCTTATGTCCAAAGCTATGAGCGGGGCATTCCCCTTGGCCCTGTCCGTGTTAAGAGTACCTGTGCCAGCCAGGAACACGGCACCACCGTGACCTTCTGGCCGGACAGGGAAATATTTAAGGACTGCTGTTTTCACCCCGGGACCCTGATGCAGCATATGCAGGAAACCGCCTTCCTTATGAGCGGGCTTACAATCACATTATATAATCGGTCCGCGTCCCGGGACCAGGACAGCCATTGCGATGCCCCGGTCTGGCGTTTCTGTTATCAGGATGGACTCAAGGACTTTGTCAGATCCATCAATGGCCCTGAGCCAACCCTTTATCAGGATATCCTTTACGGCCAGTCCGGCACGGATGAGGTCCTGGCTGAATTTGCACTGATACACAACACGGGGTTTGATGAAAAGCTCCGCAGCTTTGCCAACAACATTTCCACCCCGGAAGGCGGCACCCATGTAACCGGATTCCGCCAGGCGCTTACACGGGCCATCAATGATTATGCCAGAAAACAGGGCATGTTAAAAGAGTCAGACCCATCCATCTCCCGGGAAGAACTGTCCGAAGGCATGACCGCCGTCATCAGCGTGCGCCTGAAAGAACCGCAGTTTGAAGGGCAGACCAAACAGAAGCTGGGAAGCAGCAGTGCCCGCCCCGTGATGGACCACCTTGTATACACAAAAATCACCCTGTTCCTGGAGCAGAATCCGCTGGCGGCCAAGGCCATCATCAACAAAGCGGTCCTTGCCAAGAAAGCCAGGGCTGCCGCAAGAAGCGCAAGGGAGATGGCCCGCCGAAAGACAGCCCTTGCGGGTCTGTCCCTGCCCGGCAAGCTGGCCGACTGTTCAGGCCGCATCCCAAAGGACTGTGAACTCTTCATCGTGGAAGGGGACTCCGCCGGCGGCTCCGCCAAGATGGCGCGCTGCCGTGAGAACCAGGCGGTGCTTCCCCTGCGGGGCAAAATACTGAACGTGGAAAAAACCAGCCTGGACAAGGTCTGTGCCAATGCGGAAATCAAGGCCATGATTTCCGCATTCGGTACCGGTATCATGGATGGGTTTTCATTGGACGGCCTGCGCTATCACAAAATCATCCTGATGACGGATGCGGACGTGGACGGCGCCCACATCACCACCCTGCTTCTCACCTTCCTGTTCCGGTACATGCCCCAGCTCATTGAGGCCGGTCATGTGTATCTGGCACAGCCGCCCCTTTTCAGGGTGGAAAAAGGCAGGAATCTCTGGTATGCTTACAGTGACAGCGAACTTTCGCAGATACTGGAGGACATGGGACGCGATGGGAACTACAAAATCCAGCGCTACAAGGGCCTTGGGGAAATGGACGCCAAACAGCTATGGGAAACCACCATGGACCCGGCCCGCCGCACCCTGCTGCGGGTGGGGACCGCAGACGCCCATGACGCCTTTGGCAAGGACAGCAGTGAAAGCGGGACCAGCCGGATTTTCCGTATCCTTATGGGGGATGACGTGGAACCAAGGAGGAATTATATCCTGGAGCACGCCCAATATACCACCATGCTGGATGTATGAAGGGAAAATAGATGACCCAGGATCTTTTGTGGTCCAGGATCCTTAGTGGGTCAGAATCCTTAGTGGGTCAGGATATGCAGGTAAAGCGCAGGTGCGCACAGAAAGGGGGGATATGCTTGAACCGTGGGGATTTACAGTTATTCATGACCATCCTGGAAGAAAATAATCTCATAAAGGCCGCCGAACTTCTCTATCTGTCCCCATCCACGGCCGGAGCCAGACTGCGCGCCATGGAAGATGAACTTGGTTTTGAGCTTTTTGAGCGGAAACGCGGGGTAAAGACCGCCCTGCCCACACCCAAGGGACAGGACTTTGCCCGTCTTGCGTCCCAGATGCTTGCACTGTGGAATGAAGCGGACCAGATTACCCGCAGCCAGGAAAAACCCGCGCTTTCCATAGCAACCGTGGACAGCTTCCTGGACCATAACCTGTCGCCCCTTTACAGGGAACTGGTATCAGACCACGGCTTTTCCCTGGATATCAAATGCTATCCCGCCGATATGATATACTCCCTGGTAAGCAGCAAACAGGCGGATGTAGGGTTTGCACTGTATCACACCAGCTGTCCCCATGTGGACGTGGTTCCCATCATGGAGGACGAAATGGTTCTGGTGCTGCCGCACAGGAAGGATGCCAGCCAGGAAGCCGTCCACCCGTCTTCCCTGCCACCGGAAAAAGAACTGCTGACCGGGTCCAGGTTCAACAGCAACCTGGGCTGGGGCCCTGAATTCAAGCTATGGCATGACCGGTATATCAATCCACAGGCCAGACCCCTGGTAACCGCCTCCAGCATCTCCATACTGACCGGATTCCTGGAAGGCAGGGATTACTGGACCATCATGCCGGCCACAACCGCCAACGGCCTGAAGGCCCACTATCCCATTACCGTCCTGCCGCTGTCCCCTGCCCCGCCGGGACGCACCCTCTATATGCTCACCCATGAATCCCCGTCCTGCCTGTCAGCCAAGAACACGGATATCTTTTCCCGGTATCTCAGGGATTATCTGAACATACACTGTCCGCAGGGGTGTCTGATGGAATAAGCGGCGATGGAATAAGACCTCTTCCCGATATTGCCGCGGCATTTAATATGGGTTATAATAGCAGTACAGATCATGGCAGCCGTGAACCACAGTCAGCGCCAGAAGCAAAGGAGGATTCCCAAATGGTCACAATTAATCAAGACGCCTGTACCGGCTGCGGCCGCTGTATCAAAGACTGTATTGCAGGCACCATCTCCCTTCAGGATCATAAAGCCCGGTCAGCAGGAAGCTGTCTTCTCTGCGGCCACTGCGTGGCTGTCTGTCCAACCGGCGCAGTCTCCATCCCGGAGTATGACATGGAGGACGTGGAGGAATTAGCCCCGGAAGAAGCCGCGCTGGAAACCGGACGCCTGTTAAAGGCAATCAAATCCCGCCGGAGTATACGCAGCTATAAACAGATGCCCGTGTCCAGAAGCTATATGGAACTGCTGTTACAGGCCGGCCGGTATACGGCCACTGCCAGGAATACACAGGGATGCCGTTTTATTTTTGTGCAGGAAGGGCTTGGTCTGTTCAAGTCCATGATATGGGAAGGAATCGGACGGATCCTCAACAGTCCGGACCCCGGCCCGGCAGAACCCTACCGGAATTTTTACAATGCCCGTCAGGCCGACCCCCAGGATGATTATCTTTTCCGCAACGCACCATGCGTCCTTTTCATAGCTGCCCCCAGCGCCATTGACGCCGGGCTGGCCGCCCAGAACATGGAGCTTACCGGAACCTCCCTGGGCCTTGGCTTCCTTTATAACGGTTACCTGCGAAGGGCCGCGCAGATGATTCCCGAAGCCAGGGAATGGCTGGAAACCGGCGGCAAGCCCTTAGAAGCCTGCGCCCTGCTTGGATTTCCCGATGTTACATACAAAAGGACTGCCCCCAGACGGGCTGCGGACGTTGTCTTCCACTAGAGCGTGTTTGAAAATTGCCTTCCGTTGGCTGTGCGTCCCACTTTGTGGGAGATTTGGTCCCGATGATGGAGGCGTAGCGAACTACGCTGACTGAATCGGGGCCAAATATACCGCGAAGTGGGGCGTGCAGACGGCGGGAATGAATTTTCAAACAGGCTCTAGTGAACAGCTGTTTCGGGATATCTGATTCCTGCCAGATGATATCCAGCCCAAGCCAGATGACACTCATTTCCAGCCAGATGATACCCATTTCCAACCATACGATTCTCCGGGGGACGCCATGAAATTTGACATCTACAAATTAGCCGATAAATACAAACTGACGGAAACCGAGGTGCAGGTGCTGCGCTACATCCTGGATAACCATGAACAGTCCATGAACATGGCTGTCCGGGACGTTGCCAACTTAAACTATACCTCTGCCGCCACGGTCATCAAGCTGTCCAAGAAAATGGGATATACCGGTTATATCGACATGGTATACCGTCTTAATTTCATGATTAAGAACCGGCAGATGGACCAAAACCACACCTCGGACCTGACCAGTTTCATGAACAATATACCCAGCGATTGTCTGGAACATTTCATTGAACAGATCCGGGTCCACAGAAACCACCTGATTCTTGTCTCTGCCACCGGCTTCTCCACCCCCCTGGCCGAATATATTGAACGCAAGCTGCTGGTAACCGGATTCCGGTGCATTAAAACCAATGCCTACGAAGTCTACGACAGCAACAAACTGGGGGCTTCCCTTATGATTGCCGTGTCCAGAAGCGGCGAGACCGACACCATTGTACGGGTGGCTGATTCTGCCCATGAAAACCAGATGGATATCATCTCCTTCACAGGAGAACAGATGAACCATATTGCCGGCATTTCCACGGTCAACATCCCAATCCTGGATGATAAGGCGCTGGATGACCGGAACCTCCAGGCCAACTACTTTTATGCACGGGTCATCATCGTATTTGAGCATCTGATGGACCGGGCGCTGGAGCAGCTGGAGAAAACGGAGAAACTAGATAAACTGGAGAAACCGGAAAACGGATGACAAACCATACGATATCATATCCATACAACATCTTATCCGTACAATATCTTATCCATACAATATCTTATCCATCACAGGAACTGCCTGCAGGGATGACCGGATCTCCCTGCAGGCAGTTTTTTCGTGCTTATTCCGTGTTCCCTTATCCCCGGCTGATGATTCACGGCCCCATTGGGCGTTTTTGGAAATCCATTCCTGTAAACCTGTTTACATCTTGGTCAACCTGTTGACAAGTGCCTTGAATCTATTCCCTTTTCTGTGCAGTTATGATAAATTATGTCCACAAGGTAATTACCAGGAAAACACACAATGTTTTGAGGAGGATAAATTAATGAAAGACAAAGTAGTGGGCGGGATGCAGAACTTCTCCAAAGCCATGATCGGACCGGTCCTGTTTCTCCCTGTAGTGGGAATGCTGATTGCATTAACCGCAATCGCCACCAACACGGCAATCGTCACAGACGGCGGCTTCATATGGACAGCCGGTAAATTTTTCAATGGAATGCTGAATCCCATCATGGGAAACTTAAGCATCCTGTTCTGCGTAGGTATTGCAATGGGCATGTCCAAAAAAAAGAAAGCAGACGCTGCCTTCGTTGCCCTGATGTGCTACATCCTGTTCTTAGGCGCCAACAGCAGATGGCTGGAGCTGTCCGGTAAACTGGTGGAAGGCGCAACAGCAGGCGACCTTTACGGTACCGGCCAGACCATCCAGCTGGGCTTCCATGTGACGGATATGGGCGTGTTCCTGGGAATGATCATCGGCGTACTCACTGCCTGGGTACATAACAGACACTGCGACACGGAATTCAAAGGCGGATTTGCCCCTTACGGCAACAGCAAGCTGGTCTTCATCCTGATGATTCCGGTAACCGCAGTCCTAAGCATTGGCGTGACCTATGTATGGCCAACGGTTGCAAACGGAATTTCCGCCCTTACCGGGTTCATGAGTACCGCAGGCGCCCTGGGAGTCTTTGTATACGGTTTCCTTAACCGCTTCCTGATTCCTACCGGCCTCCATCATTTAATCTGGTCCCCGTTCCTGTATTCAGCGGTGGGCGGCCAGTCCATTATCAACAATGAAAATGTCATCGGCGCAAAACCCATTTTCCTGGCGCTTTTAAGTGACCAGTCCGGCGCCATGATGCCTGACACCTGCCGTTTCCTGACCTATGGCCTGGTTAAGACCTTTGGCGTGATCGGCGTGGCCCTGGCATTCTATGTGACTGCCAAAAAGGTGAAAAAAGCCAACTTAAAAGCGCAGCTTATCCCATCCACCCTGACCGCTGTCATTGCCGGCATCACGGAACCGCTGGAGTTCACCTTCATTTTCGCTGCTCCCGTGCTTTGGCTTGTGTACTCCATCCTGGACGGATTCTTCCAGATGGTTACCTACATTGTGGGGGTCCGCGTCTGCGCCACCAACGGCATCCTGGACTTCCTGGTGCTGAACCTCCCGGCAGGCCCGGGGAGGACCATGTGGCCCATGTACATTGTCATCGGCCTTGTGGAAATCCTGGTCATGTTCGTGGTATTTAAGTTCATGATTGAAAAGCTGAACCTGAAAACACCCGGACGTGAAGATGATGACTCCGAACAGGCCATTGACCTGAACGCCAATGCCTCAGTGGTCAAGAAGGAACTGAAAGCAAAACAGTCAGGCAGTGCCTCAGGCTCCCCTGACCCGGCAGACCCCCTTGCAGCAGGCCGCATCATTGTCAATGCACTGGGCGGCAAAGACAATATACTGTCCCTTGAAAACTGCTTCTCCAGACTGCGGGTGGAGGTAAAGGACATCCAGCTCATTGATGAGCCTACCCTTAAGGCCACGGGCGCTGCCGGAATCATGAAAAAAGGCAATGCGGTCCAGGTGGTATACGGGCTCAGTGTAAACAAGATGCGCACCATGGTGGATGACGCGTTGGAACAGATGTAGCAATTTAAAGCAGAAGAAATGGTTTGGCAGCAGGAACATGTATGGGAAAAATGGGTTAGCTGCAGGAACATGTATGGAAAAATGGATTAGCCGCAGGAACATATAAGGAAAATACATGCGGCGTCAGAAACATATCTCAAAAATCAGGAGGAAACACCATGAACAAAACATTTAAACTAGTCATTGTAGGCGGCGGCAGCACCTATACCCCGGGCATTGTCAAAAGCCTGCTGGACAAAAAGGATTCATTTAAGCTCTCTGAGCTGAGACTGTATGATAACCTGAAGGAACGCCAGGACAAGGTGGGCGTCCTGGTACAGAAAGTAATTGAAATGTTTGACCCGGACCTTAAGCTGGTCCTGACAACGGATCCAAAGGAAGCATTTGAGGACGCGGACTTCATCTTTGCCCAGATGCGCGTAGGGCTGTACCACATGAGGGAACTGGATGAGAAAATCCCGTTAAAATACGATGTGGTTGGCCAGGAAACCTGCGGTCCGGGCGGGCTTGCCTATGGACTGCGCACCATTTACCCCATGGTGGATATCATTGATTACTGTGAGCAGTATGCCAGCAGAAATTACTGGATTGTCAACTACTCCAACCCAGCCGCCATTGTGGCAAAGGCAATGCACAGGCTGCGCCCCAATGCCCGTATCCTGAACATCTGCGATATGCCGGTTGCCATCATGAGGAACATGGCTAACATCCTTGACTGTGACCGCCATGATATTGTTCCTGATTACTTTGGACTTAACCATTTTGGCTGGTTTACTAAAATCCGTGTGGGGGATGTGGACCGCACCGAGGAATTAAAGGCATACGTAAAGGAACACGGCTATATGCCTCCGGACGAAAGAAGCGAGGTCCGGCACAACGATGCATCCTGGAAGCACACATTCGACAATGCCAAGAACCTGCTGCGCATGTTCCCGGACTATCTGCCCAACACCTATATGCAGTACTATCTGCTGGGAGACCAGATTGTAAAGGATTCCGACAAGAACCATACCAGGGCCAATGAGGTCATGGAAGGCAGGGAAAAACGGATTTTCCAGGCCGTGGACACATACATGGAAACCGGAGAAATTGATATGGCCCCCTTCTTCACCGGTGTACACGGCGAATTCATTGTGGAAGTTGCCATGAGCCTTGCATTCAACCTTAGGAAACGCCACCTTGTCATGGTCATGAACAACGGAGCCATCAGGAACCTTCCGGATGACGCCATGGTGGAAATCCCCTGCTACATCACCAGCGAAGGCCCGGAACCCACCCGCGTGGGCGAAATCCCCACCTTCTTCAAGGGCATGATAGAACAGCAGGAAGCCTGCGAAAAGCTGATTGTGGAAGCTGCCGTGGAAGGCTCCTACGAAAAGGCGCTGATGGCATTTACCCTGAATAAGACCATTCCTTCTGCCGCCGTTGCAAAGCAGATCCTGGATGAGATGATAGAGGCCAATAAGGAGTATTGGCCGGAACTGAAATAAACGTGGGGATTTCTGTTTGAAACCGATTTTATAATCCTCAGAGGATGGTTTATGGCCCCCTTGGATGAGATCAAGGATACGGAGGACTGCAATCTCACTTTCAGTCCCAAAACCATAGAAAGGGGTGTCACACCTGAGTTATCTGGTTCTCAGTGCGGCACCCTGCGTTGAAAGTACTTCGGGGCAAATCATGCCCGGAAGTGCGGAATTAAATCATAGACCGGCAAAATTATATAATCTGGATGTTATCATTTCTGTTGGATATCGTGTGAAGTCAAAACGTGGCATTGCTTTTAGAAAATGGGCAGATTCGGTATTAAAGGATTACATAATTAAAGGATATGCAGTGAACACTACTCATATTAACCAGCCAAACAAGGTGATACGAATTATGAAGCGTGCGCAAAACGATTTGGATACCCAACAAGTATTGTCTGTGATAAAACGTTATAACCGGCATTGGAATTGCTGGATGGCGCTGTCCCCTTTTGATACCCCCACAAGAAATAACGATACACTCCCCCTTAACGGGGAGCATACCGCCGTTTCCTGTTATCAGCCATGTGGGCTGTATCGCCACAGGTAAGGTAAGCATGAGCTGCGGTTTCATACCTTAACCATGGGAAACGCCCCATCCGTATCATCTATACAACAATAAGCTTCTTACCCAATCCTTCATACCGGTCAATCACATCCTGGTCCAGCCCGCTGTCAGTAACAAAAGTATCCACATCATCCAGCCGCGCCACCTTTGTAAAGGCTGTCCTTTCAAATTTAGAGGAGTCTGCCAGGCATATAACCTGGTCAGCGGCATCAATGAACGCTCTCTTGGTAAAATTATCGCCATAATTAAAAATCATCAGGCCTTCCTTTGTATCAACGGTACTGGTTCCCAAAAACAACTTACTTACCCTGTATTTTTTCAGGAACTGGATTGCATCCTCACCTGTAACAATATAAGAATCGCTGTCACGGCGCACCAGCCCCCCTATAATGTAAAGTGTGACATTCGGCTTATACATAAGTTCATTTACTATAAGCAGGTCATTGGTCAGGACCGTAACCCTGAAATCCCCCAGAAGATTTGCCAGTTCCTGGGTGGTGCTTCCATCATCCAAAAGAATCACATCATCTTCCCTGATAAGCGTCAGGGCCCTTCTGGCGATTCTCTGCTTCTGCTCCAGATGGGATAACCTTCGGGAGGATTTCCTGCTGCTCAGTGACATTGTCTGGATTTTAAGAACAGCTCCCCCATGAACACGTTCCACAAGATTCTGGTTTTCCAGCTCTTTAAGATCCAGCCTGACTGTCTTTTCCGTGACCTCAAGCCTCTGGCTCAATGTCTTTACATCCACCATGCCTTCATCTTTTAATATGCCCATAATTGTATCCAGGCGTCTCTTCTGTATCATCCAGAATCCTCCCCTCTGCCATCAATATACCATATGCCAAAGCCCTAATCAACCGCTTTCTTTATGAAACCCTGGTGTGTACATACTGTGTATAATCGTCATTTGCCTCACGGTTAGGGTCATATCCCACGGCTTCAGGAATAAAAACTGACAGGACCTGTAAGGCCATGGTAAACACCAGGACTGACTGGGTGAGAGGATAGTAATCCAGTTTCAGCACCTTATCCCCACAGATACAGCCATTTCCCGCATAGAGCATCAAGACCCTGTCTGTTATTTTCATAAGATAGGAAAATGTAGACGACATTAGTTCTGTATACAAGCTATCCGTGTTAATCAGGATTACGCTGGATGTTTCATTGATGGAACGGTGCATACCATGGGAAAACTCCTCGATATCATTAAACATGGAGGGAATACACATGGTTTCCATTAACTTCAGCTGTCCTTCCATAGCAGTACCATAATTCATCCCTGCCCCTAATACGTACAGGTTTTCCAACCGGCTTGTAAAGCCGCCTTTTTTACACCAGTTTACTACCTGATCCATAGCGGCATCCAGCCGGTTGATACATTGTTCCAGTTCCTGCAGCACGGCCTGATAAATCCTCAGTTCCAGCTTTCCATGGGAAAAACCATATTTTAAACCAAATAACATTAATGCCAGAAGGGTGCTGCTGTAGCCTTTTGTTTTTGCATTACTTTCTTCACTTCCACATTCCAGGTAAAGGCAGCGGTCTGCCAGATGGCTTAAGGGGGAGTCCTTTACCTGTGTAATGCCAAGCACTGCAAATCCCATATCCTTTGCCAGCCCCGCTGCCTCCAGAAGACCTCTGCTGGTTCCTGTCTGGCTGATTGCCACAACCATACACCGTTCCTGATTTTCACATTTTATGGAACTACAGTTATGCATAAAATTTGCAGGTGTGTACCCATATACCCGGACGCTCATATAACGTGAGAGGAAATCCGCCATTACGACCGATGCATTGTAGGAACTGCCATGGGCCACAATATAGACAGATTCCAATTCCGGGACATCTGAAGCGGTCTCAAACAGCGCTTTATCGCACAGCATCCGCCCCAGCACTTCCTGTTCCTCCATGATATAGTTCCACATGACACTTGTTCCTTTCATATGCCACCTCGCCCTATTTACCATCCATATTCATAATCCTGGCTGAATTTTTCCCCAGCATCAGTTCCAGATGTCCTTCATTCTTTGTTACATAGCGGATTTTGTCCATTTCCTGTTTCTGGTCACAGAATGGAGCGTCTGATGAAAAGAGTATTTTCTCCGGACCAACCTTCTCATATGCCATCTGTATGACAGGAACATATGCGCCTGCCGTACTGAGATAAAAGTTGGGGATCTCTTTTGCCAGCTCCATGGCCCTTTCATACATCAGCGGAACCCCCATATGATATAATACCACCGGTACATCCGGAAAACTCCTGGCCATCTGTGCCCACTTATCCGGTATGGAGAACATATCCGACTGTCCGTGGACCACAACACATTTTCCATATGCCCTGCACAGTTCAAAATATGGGGATAGGAGGCTATGGCGGTCTGCAGAATATCCGAACCGGATTGCGTTCATTTTAAGTCCATAAAAATGATAATCCCGGAAACATTTCTCCAGCTGTTCTTCACCGTTAATATCCCAAGGATTTACCACTGCAAACCCAAATGTCCTCTCCGGGAATTTCTGCACGGACTCATATATGTATTCGTTGTTGACGGTCTCCAGTTGGGAACATATCATGCATTTATCCACACCGGACTGATTCATGATTTCAATCAGGGATTCCACATGGTAATCCTCTCCTTTTTTCACACCAATGTGCGCAAGCATATCAATAATCATCTAACATCCCTCCTCAAGCCCGAATATCCTGGCCGCGTTTTTCCAGAGGACTTTTTCCTCGCCTTCAGGGAAATTTGCCGCAGCCTTCCTCACCTTAACCAATTCCAGTTCATAGTAACCTGCATCCGGTGTCCCTGTCCCCAGTAACACCTGATCTATCCCTGCTGTCTTCATGGCCCGTAACGTATTAAAATCCATACTGGAGGATGTCTCAAGATATACATTTTTATGCCGTTTTCCTACCGCCACCGCGCTGGCATTATCATACTGCAGCCCCATGCGTCCCATAATAATATTGACATCCGGATAGTCCTCAGCTATTTTCTCAAAAAACACAGGATTGGAAAATACCTCCGCGGCGCCATAACACCATACCGGAACCTGATATTTCCTGCACAGATCCAGCAGTGGATAAAATACCTCCCTTTCGCAAAGCATATACCCATGGCGGACAGGATCCATGTAAAGCCCTTTAAACCCATCTTCTGCCAATGCCTTCTCGAATTGTGCCGGACTGTCCTCATACCATGGATTTACTGTATAAAGCCCGATAAAACGTTGGGGATGATTTGCCACAGCCTGAAATACAGACCTGTTATCCATGCTTTCTGCATAGCTATGGATGACAGCTATATCAATATGGTTCCTATCCATCTCCTTTAACAAATCCCCTGCTTTGATTTCCGGCTTAAACCGATGGCGCCCTAATGTATTGGAAACGTCAATAATCATACAATCCTCCTCATCATCAATGGTCCTTTATCCAATCAGGACCGTATAACATTCCAAGAAACGTTTCTGCCGCAATACTTTCAATCAGAGGCATAAGGGATGGGCGTACCTGCGGCAGCCGTACCACAAACATATTTTCCTGGGGCCTGATAGCAGAACAGGTATAAAGCATTACCCTGCCTCCATGCTCCAATATATAATCCTTCATCTTCATTTCCTTGGTCCCATCCTCAAATGCAGGAAAAAACATCTGCGCCAGATATTGTCTGCCTAGCTTTGAACTGTGGTACTGTCCATGGGCATAGTCCGCGCACTCCCATACAGCCGTGCAGTTATGCAGTCCCTCCCTGTAGGCCAGTGACAATTGCCCTGCCGTTGCCAGAGAGGAGCCATTAGCCAATAAATCATATAGAAGCACACCTTCGGCAAATTCAAACATCGGCCTGCTGTTTTCCTCCCAATGCTCCAGCCATGTGCATGTCCAATCCGCTGCACACCAACATTCCTGCATAAAGTTCCCATCCAGACCTCCTGTAAGGCGATGGGCAATCAGGTTTAAAATCAACATAGTCAGCTCATATGTCTTATTCGTCACAGAGAATTCCTTATCCCCATGAATCTGAAGCATGAAATCACATACGGCCTCCAAAGGGCTTTCCTCATAATTATGGATACCAACCACAACCGTAACCTTCCTGGCCTTGTCTGCCAGTTCAACTACCTCCTGGCTTTTACCAGACTGTGATATGGCAATGACAAGGCACCTGCTGTCAATCTGATTGAACTGGAACCGTGAAAGTTCAAATGAACTAAATACCAAGGCTGGAATTCCGTGTCCAGTCAGATAGCCCTGCACACAGCGGGCTGCATACAGCGAACTTCCCATACCGGTAAGGATCACACGGTTCATGGCTTTCTCCTTATAACATGCGGCTATCCTGCCCACAATCTCCCGGTCCACAGGCCAGTACTCCTTTAAATACCGTTTTAATAGGATTCCCTGGGTACAGACCTCTTCCATAAAACCATTCATGTCCTGCCTCCTGCCTTTTTTATTTTTGCTTTGACAATTGCCTTAACCATGTCCTTTTCCGCAGTACTGGTCATGAGTATATCCATGGCGTGAAGCAGCAGCATACTGCAGGGTATCTCATCTCCCCTGGCCTGCACACTCATCAGTTTCAGGAACTGTATTTCATGCGCCTTAGACAGGTTAGCCTCTGCCTCCTCTATTTTACCCATAGCCGCCTGATAATCCTCCTCTACCATCAGCCCTGCCGCTTCATACACCAGGGATCTCCCCTCCCCTGTATAGCCAATCATTTCCATACAATTGGCTGTCACTTCATCCATTGTAAGCGCCATCTGCATCAACCTCCTCTGTTACTTTTTATTTTGCTCCAGTACTTCCAGCGCCTGTTTCAGAATTGCGCCGCCTTTTACCAGCCCGTATTCCCTCATCTGTATATTCATGTAGGGGATATCCAGTCCCAGTCCCTTTATGTATTCCATGATATCCCCGGTAGAACTTTTTACCTGCGGGGCAATCAGGATAATATCCAACCCATTATAATCCAGTTCCCTGTAACGCAGGCTTGGCGAACAGTGGACATCCACCTCCACCCCATATTCAGGGGCATGTTCAATTATGCTGTCTACCACCAGACCGCTTGACATACCTGATGCACACAGGACCATTATCTTTATCTTTCCTTCCATATCACCAGACTCCTTCCAATCTATTACTTACGCTTTTTCTTCTTCAATCATCCTTGCTTCCCATATCTTTGCAAATGGGTAATAAATGATGAACAGTATGACCAACAATGCCACTTGGGCAATCACACAGCGGACATCCCCTCCAGATGACAGGTATGGATTAATCAGAAGCGGCGTTGTCCACGGTGTCGGAACATAGGCAGCAGTGATTATACTGGCTCTCGTGAGGAAATATGCAAACATGGATCCAACAATCCCAGACAGCATGAACGGTACGAACATAATGGGGTTAAATGCAATTGGCGCCCCAAAAATAATTGGTTCATTAATATTAAAAATCCCGCAGGGAAGTGCCAGATGGGCTACCTCCCGCAAGGTGGCTGATTTGGATTTCCACCATATCAGGCATAATGGGAGGGTGCTTCCTACACCGCCAATCATAATCCAGGTATATACAAAAGGCTCTGTAAACACATGGGGCAACGGCTGTCCAAGGATGGATGCCGCTGTATTTTCAGCAATATTGGTTATTAAAAGCGGATAGCATACTCCCCACACGGTAAATGAGCCGCCATGTATTCCTACAAACCACAAAAGCTGAAGCAGCAGTACACACACCAATACACCAAACCATGTATCCTGAAGAACCAGGAGCGGGCTGATGATGATATTCAGGAACTGCGTTAAATCGAATCCAATTATCACACGTACAGCCCAGAAAAAAGTAGCAAGGATTGACATCGGTATCAAGGCGCCAAAACTTGTGGCGATATTAGCCGGCACCCCTTTTGGCATACGGATTGTCAGGTTCTTATCATGGGCGAACTTCATGAATTCCGCTGCAATTACGCTCACGATAATAATAGAAAACATCCCTTTGACTGAAAGACCGGTACAGTCCAGGGTATTCCCCGATAAGTCGATGGGTGATACCACAATCAGGGAACATGCCACCGTGACAATACTTCCTATGTTCTGATCCAGGCCATACATCTTCGCCATCTCAGCGCCAAGACTGATTGCAAGCCATAATCCAATAAAATTAAATGTCATGGAATACAGTACATTCAGCTTATCCGCATAAGGCGCGAATAAATTTGCCAGCGAAGGGATTGGCAGGTTCGTGAGAATCAGCGGCACCGAACCCACAATTATAAATGGAATGATCCTGATATATGCAGTCCTGATTGCCGCCATATGTCTTTGATTTCCAAACTTTACAAGAGGCGGCGCCACATATTTTTCAACCCATGTGCCAAAGTTTTCCATATTTCTTTCAAACCTGCTCACCTTTCTTTCTGCCATCTCTTTTCCTCCTCTCAAGGTGCACTTAACGCTGTCAGCCTTGCGTCTTGTGCTGTAACTACTACATTCTTCTTTACCCGTGATTCCTTAATACCATCTTTCGGATTCTTCCTACCCACCTTTCTTTTTATTTGTTCGTTTAAGTTCGTTTCAAACCTTGAATATTACCTGGAACACCAGTCATCCATACTGTGGCCTGATTCTTTTCATAAAAAAAATAGCCATGGTTTGTTATATCACAAACCACAACTATTAATCTTTATAGCCACAATCCCCTATCTTATGACTGGTCATGAATGTCTCTTCCGATGCCCTCCACTATTCACGCCCTTCCCGCCATCCAGTATGGCAGACATAATAACGCCCATCTCCATAAGTCCAGCTTATAGCCCTTTCCTCATCTCCTGTGCCAGCTCCTCCCCATACTCCCGGGCAAGCTGGATAAAATAGCGGGATGCTTCGCTTAAATGGGTATTTTTGCGGTAAGCGATATAGGTGGTCCAGCTAAGGGAAGGTGAAAGCCTGAACCAGGCCAGCCCACTCCTGTCAGGGCTGCACAGCGCCCTTGAATGGGGAAGTATGGTGCAGCACAGGCCGGTGGTGGCCAGTTTAATCAGGGCATGGTTCATACCTGTTTCTATTAAGATTTTCGGCTTAAACCCGGCGGCCTTAAATGCAGGGTCTATGATACCGCGCATGGTGGAATTGGGAAACATCAACGCGAATGTATCATTACTGAACCGTTTTAAGTCAATAAAAGGCAGGGGGCTGTCAGGAGCCGCTCCCAAACCCGCATACGGATGCCCCAACGGTATGCCCAACAACATGTCTTCCTCATACAATGGAATGTATTCCAGGTTTACCTTATCCTGCTCACCTAGCATGACCAGGCCAAAATCCAAATGTCCGGCTCCGATAAGACTGTGCTGCTGTGCCACATACCTTTCCTGCAGGTGGAAGTTAATGCCTGGAAAACGCCGGTTAAATTTAGGGAACACAAACGTAAAGAGATCAATACCGTGTTCAAGGGTCAGCCCCAGGGTGATTTCCCCCACCGTATTATTCTTCATATCTGAAAGGATATTATAGGTATTCTTTTTAATGTTCATGATTTCCCTTGCATTCTCCACATACACTTTTCCAGCCGCAGTCATCTGCAGATGGTGCTTATCCCTGTAAAACAGCTGAATCCCCAGTTCCTGCTCCAATTTAATCAGCTGCTGGTTCAGACCGGACTGCGTGATGAAAAGGGATTCGGCTGCTTTGGTTATGTTTCCTTGGTCAGCAATGGCTACAATGTATTCCAACTGCCTTAATTCCATAAATCCTCCTCGTATTTTTACTTATAACCGATATCATTATTCTTAAGTTCACTTCTTACTATATTGCCATTATAATAAAATTGCACTTAAAAGTCAGTACAAATTCATGAAAATGTACAAATAAAACAAAAAGGAGTATATTATGGTAGGTATTGTGGGGTTAATCTGTGCTGTGGTGGCTGTTATTTTCCTGATTTGGAAAAACTGGCATATGGCCATCGTATCTTTAATCGGCGCACTCATTGTAATTGCATTTAATGGTATGGATCCTGTCTCAGCCATAACAGATAATTTCATGACAGGTATGAGCGGTTTTGCAGGCAGTTGGTTTTTATTGTTTATGCTTGGCTCAATCTTTGGTAAAATAATGGGGGAGAGCGGCGCATCCGTCGGCATCGCCAACAGCCTCTTAAAGCTCTTGGGTGAAAAGTCCGTTGTGTTGGTGGTCATGATTACCGGCCTGGTATTATCCTATGGCGGTATCGGTACATTCATCATTGCGTTTTCGGTTTATCCCATTGCAGTTGCCCTGTTCCAAAAAGCGGATATTCCAAAGAAACTGATTGTGGCAACCATCATGGTATGTCCTGTAACCGTATGCATGGCCATGCTTCCCGGTTCTCCTTCCACCCAGAATCTGCTGCCCACTACTTATTTTAACACAACGGCTTACGCAGGAGCCAGGATTGGTATTATCTGTTCCGTTCTGATGTTCCTTGGGGCCTACCTGTATCTGAACTGGCAGATTAAGGCCGCCAGGGCAAACGGAGAGCACTTCGCGGCAAGTCCCGGGGAAGACATCATGGATCTGCAGTCAGTGGAAATGGGAAAAACACCCCAAATATGGCAGTGTTACGTTCCCATTGCAGTGCTTCTTGCAGCCATGTTCGGGTTCCAGAAGCTGACCGCCATGCCTTCCACCTATGCCGTGGCCTGCGCCATGACCCTGGCCATTCTGATTGGATGTATTTTGTTCCGGGATAAACTGGACATCCGGTCTGCTGTCAATGACGGGGCGGCAGGCGGACTGGGAGCGCTGATTGCAACGTCCTCCATCATGGGTTTTGGCAGCGTGGTTTCTGCATCTCCGGCTTATGGGATTGTTACGGATGCCCTGGTCAACATGAACATAGGGCCTCTGGCAACCGCCCTTATTTCCATTAATGTGATTGCCGCCATCACCGGTTCATCGGCAGGCGGATTAAACATCTTCCTATCCAGCATGGGGGGATACCTGGCCTCCACCGGGCTGAACACGGCCATGCTGCACCGGGTGGTGTGCATTGCATCCTCAGGCTTTGACGCCATGCCCCATGCCTCCGGTATGGTGGTCTGTAACCAGATTGCAAAAACTTCCCAGAGGGATACATATAAGCATGTGTTCATCACCTGTGCAATCATGCCGTTCTGCTGCGCCATACTGGCCTGCATCATCGGCACTATGGGAATCATTTAGAGGTATAATATGAGAGCTGATTTTATAATTCGCGGCGGGCGGGTCATGGATCCGTATACAGGCGCAGATGAGATTAAGGATATTGTGGTCCGTAATACCAGAATCGCGGACCCGGAAGGGGAATATGTGGAATGCGGACATATCATCCATGCCGACGGCTGTATCGTTGCGCCGGGACTGATTGATTTCCATACCCACATATTCCATGAGGGAAGCGGTTCCGCCATAAGACCGGATTTCATGATATCCCAGGGAACAACTGCTGCCGTGGACGCAGGTACTGCGGGTACGGTTACGTACGAGTCATTTTATAAATCCGTAATCGCCCAATCCACAGTAAGGATTAAGGGTTTTCTGACCACATATTCCGGAGGGCAGCTGGATTTTAAGCTCTGTGAGGATTTTAACCCGGAACTCATCAACCTTGCCAGGATGGAGCGGGTGATTGACAAATACAGGGACAACATCCTGGGGCTTAAAATCCGTCTCTCCAAAGGCGTTGTGCCGGATGACAAGGCGCTGGATTATCTGAAACGTGTCATAGAACTGGCTGATGAACTGGATGAAAGGCTCGGGACATCCCTCAGGGTATGCGTACATACCACCAATTCCCCCATTCCTGCCAGCGAACTGGCAGACTGCCTGAGACCAGGGGATATCTTCTGCCACTGCTTCCAGGGGGCCGGCAATACCATTATCATGGAAAATGGGCAGATTTGGCCCGGCATACTGGAAGCACGGAAACGGGGGGTGATTTTTGACGCGGCCAATGGCCGTGGAAATTTTGGGGCTGCAACAGCCAAACAGGCCCTGAAGGCAGGATTCCTGCCTGATATCATCAGCACGGACCTGACCATTGATAAATTCAACATCCCTCCCTATACCAAAAACCTTCCATCTGTCATGGCAAAGTATATGACCATGGGCATGAATCTCATGGATGTGCTGAATACCGTAACCGCCGCGCCTGCAAAAATCATGGGAATGGAAGGCAAAATCGGTACGCTGCAGCCGGGAGCTGATGCAGATATTGTTATTTTGAAAGAAAAACAGCTTTCTTTTATCCAGAAGGATTTCAAGGATGAAGAACTGGTAAGCAATGCCCTGCTGGTACCGCAGCTGACAATGTGCGCAGGGGAAATCAATTTCTGCCAGGCGGATTTCTTCTTATGACTTTCTAGTGCTATGTGATATATCTAAAAAGGAGGACGGGATACAGATACCCCTGCCCTCCTTTTTAACTGACAGATATTCCTATAACGGGGCCTGGAGCAGCGCCGCATCTTCCTTCTGAAAAATCCCGGCTGCCTCACAAAGCCAGCACCTCTTCCCCGCTTGCCAGGCTTTCCAGTTTACCAAAATCCGTCACCACAAACAGCCCGTTGACCTTTTCCAGGATTCCCTCATCTGCAAACAGGGAGAATACATTGCTGACCGTGACCCTGCTGGTATTAATCATGCTGGACACATCCTGGTGCGTAAAACGTATGTCGATGCGGACAGCCCCCGTTTCCTCCTTTACGCCGTACTGATTACACAGATGGACAACCAGCTGCGCAACCCTCTGGACGGACTGGGTAAAGCTCAGTTCCAGGACCTGGTTAAATGAAATGCTGTTTTTACGGCACATCATCCCCATCACGGTCCGGGTCAGCTCCCAGTCAGCTTTCATCGCCGCCTCCAGTTCCACGTGAGGGATACAATAAACCTCCGTATCCACAATCGCCACCGCCGAGGTGCTGTGGGGATGTCCCAGGATGCAGGATGCCTCGCCTATGAGACATCCTTTTTCTGCAATATAAAACTGCTTTTCTTCCCCATCAATCTGATAAGAGGTGATACGGATCCGGCCTGAAAGGACAATGTATACGGCTTCCGCCGGATCGCCCTGATGGAATAAAAAAGCCTTTTTACGGAACATGACAGGTTTGCGGCCCTTAATCAGGGCATTCCAGCATGAAATATTCATATTAATCCAAGGGGATGTTTCTTCAGCCCAGGTCTTCTGCATATCGTTTCTCCTTTCGTTGATGGTTAAGTGTCTAAAAAATTCAAATTTAAATCAAATTATACTATGAACAGGACATAAAATCAAATTAAAGCGGAAATTTGTAAAGCGCTTTATAGAATTTGTCTAAAAAAAGGGCTAAGATTGGAACTACAAAAACAAAGTTCAGAACACAAAGCAGGAGGTGAGTCAAAAATCTGCATGGGCTGCAACCGATGGCAGATTACGCTGTTCTACAGCAAAACAAATCATATTAAACAAATCAGGAGGATTGTAACATGGGTGTTAATTGGGAACAGATACGTAAAGAGGAATGGCCGGTCCTGGAAACCATGACGTTTTTAGACGCTGCCTGCGTAAGCTTTGCGCCGCAGAGGACGGTCAGGGCCGTGAAGGCGTTTGCGGATATGACCGCCCGCCAGGATGAGGCCAATTCCAGTGCACATCATATTGCCATGGATTCCCTGCGGCACAAGGCCTATGTGGAGGCATGCAGGCTGTTAAACGCAGATGAAGAGGAAATCGCACTGGTGGAGAGCACGTCCCATGGTCTCAATATTGCCGCCCAGGGAATTGATCTGGCTAAAGGTGACAATATCATTACAACGAATCTGGAATTTATCCAGGTAGCGCTTCCATGGTGTGTGATGAGGGAAGAAAAGGGATTTGAGATCCGCGTATGCAAGACCCCGGACAGCCGCTTCACGGCAAAGGATTTTGCCGCCCTTGCAGATGAACACACGAAAATCATTGTCATCTCCACCCTGGAATGGTGTAACGGATGGCAGATGGATTTAAAAGATATCGGGGATTTCTGCAAAGAAAAGGGCATCATGCTGGTTGTGGATGCAGTGCAGCAGCTGGGCGTTACCAGAATCGATACAAAGGCATGCCACATTGATATCCTCACGGCAGGAGGCCATAAATGGCTGAACTCACCGTATGGGACCGGCGTGCTCTATGTCAACAAAGAGACCCTGCCAAAATTAAAACAGAGCTACGCAGGATATCTGAATACAACGGTCCCGGAAGGCGGCTGGGGCGCTTACTGGGAGAATCCCAGCGCGCCGTCCGTCAACAACTGGACCTTTGACCAGACGGCCCGCAAGTTTGAAATAGGCGGGACATCCAACTATACGGGCGCCATTGCACTTGGCGAGTCCCTGGGGCTTGTCAATGAAATCGGGATTGAGAACATAGAAGCGCGCATACGCGAGATCAGCACCTACTGCATGGACCGTATTGAGGAAATCGGAGGCACCCTCATCACCCACAGGGACCCCGGGCATTTTGGCGGAATCGTGATTGCAAGGCTGTATGACGACCTGGATGTGGACCGCATGATATTAAAGAAACTCCATGGGAAGAAAATCTTCATTGCACAGCGTTTCACCGACTATATCGGCGGTTTCCGCATTTCCTGCCAGTATTTCAACAACAAAGAGGATATTGATAACATGATTTCAGGAATGAAGGAACTGATTGCTGAAATCGGACGGGAACCAGATTATAAAAAGTAAACGGATAAATGAATACCGGATCTGGTAAATAAAAACAGATACGGTCAATGAAACAGAGTCACATACGCGTACCCCAGGCAGGGACGGACAGCTCAGGCTGTCCCGTCCCTGTTTTTATTCTGCTCCCAACTTACAAACATCGCCCGATTTTGTAAGTTAGTTTACAGAAAATCATCCGTGTGTTTGCTATAATAATCCTAATGGTTGCAGCCCATGAAATTATTTTATTGAATTTTGTTTTTCTGTCTTTCAGTTTTGGGGAACTTAGTGTTGTAATACTCAGCAATGAGATTACCAGAAGGGGGTAAGTTATGTTTACGAAGACAAATGAAGATAAAATACAGTTTCGGGGTGGAATGTTTGGTTTAGTGTCTCCATTTATTGTATTATTCATAGGCATCATACTGCTGTCTATTTCAGGAAAGGCCATGCCCATGGCGTTCTGGGCGCCTACACTGGCCGCGGTCCTGACAGCGCTTCTCATGTCTAAAAATGCAACCCAGTGCGCCGAAACCCTGATACAGGGAATGTCCTCAGAAATGGTCTCCATCATGTTGATGGCATGGTTCCTGGCAGGTATCGTGGCACAGCTCATGAAAGAGACAGGGCTGATCCAGGGTCTGATCTGGTTAAGCATCAATGCAGGCCTTAAGGGAAGGTTCTTCCCGTTAATAACCTTTATATGCGGAAGCCTGCTTTCCACTGCAACCGGCACGGCCCTGGGAACGGTGATTGCGCTGGCTCCCATCTTATATCCGGTGGGCGTTGCCCTGGGCGCCAATCCCCCGGTCATGGCAGCTGCCATTGTCAGTGCGGCTTACTTTGGCGATAACATCGCCCCTGTATCCGATACCACCATTGCTTCAGCCTACACCCAGGGAATCGATGTTTCGGACGTGGTCCGTTCCAGGTTAAAATACGCCCTGACCGCAGCGGCCATTGCCATGGTCCTGTTTGTCATCTTTGGAGGGATCGGAAGTTCCGGCGAGCCTGATTTATCCTTTATCGGCGACATTGCGCCAAACGGGCTTATCATGCTGCTGGTGCCGGCCCTGCTGATTGTTTTAATGTACCGCAACGTCCATCTGATTGTTGCCCTTATGACAGCCGGTTCCTTTGGAATCATCCTCGGCCTTGTCACAGGACTGCTTCCTCTGTCCAGGCTGTTAGTTGTTGATATGAATGAATTCGTGGTCAGCGGAATCCTGGTGGAAGGAATCCAGAGCCTTATTGATATTGCGGTATTCGCCATGCTGCTGATGGGACTTATCAATCTTTTAGACAAAGGCGGTTTCTTTGAGTGGATGATCAACGCCCTTTCCAAATATACAAAAGATGACCGCTCCTCTGAACTTGTAATTGCACTGATTGATATCATCCTCTGCCTGCTGACAGTGGCAAACAGCGTGGTTATCGTCATGGAAGGCCCCATTGCCAAGAAACTGCTGGTGGAAACCCATAACATCTCCCCTGATCGCAGCGCCAACATCCTGGATGCGGTGTCCTGTGTGTCCATGTGCCTGATTCCATATAGTTTTGCACCCCTCCTTACCTTTATGTTCGCCAATGGTTCAGGTGCGCCTGTTAATTTCTCAGTAAACTACATGGTCCTGTTTTCCTTCCACGGCTGGGCGCTGGGCGCCGTCATGCTGTTTTCCATCCTGACCGGCTGGGGACGTACCCATGGCCCGGTAAAGAAAAGGGCGGTTAAGGGGGATTGAGGATGAAGCTTGAGACAGGTCAGGCCTTTTACGGCCAGAAAGTCGGGATCCTTGTATTTTCCACAAAGACCCCAAGGATTCCGGGGGACGCAGGACACGGCGAATCCTTTCCATACCAGGTGCGGTATGAAATTGTAGAAGGCGGTTTTGCTGATTTGATTACCGGTTCTGCCGGGATAAAGGATGCTATACTTAAAGCAGGACAGAACCTGACCCGGCTGGGAATCCGGGCCATCATAGGAGACTGCGGCATGATGTCACTTTATCAGGATTGTCTTGGAAAAGAGCTGGGCGTGCTGTTTGCCGGCTCCTCCCTCTGCCTGATACCAACAGTATGGCAGCTGATCGGGCGCCATGGAACCATCGGCATCATTACCGGCCACTCCAAACTACTAGGCAGACAGCATCTGAAACATTCAGGATGGGATGAGGACATGGATATCTCCATACAGGGAATGGAGGACCAGAAGCATTTCCGTGAAATCGTCATTGAAGGCGGCCTGCACCTAAACAGGGAGGCAATGCTTAAGGATGTGCTGGAGGCCGGGAAAAAGCTGCGGGAAAAAACACCGGGGCTGCGGGCAGTCATATTTGAATGCAGCAACCTGGCCACCTATTCATCCGCACTTGCAGAAGAACTGGAGCTTCCGGTATTTGATACCATCTCCGCCGCCAACCTGTTGGAATACGGCGTCCATCCACCCAGGTACTGAACCAGAAACGGAGGAACCATGTATTGGATTGATTTAAGGAGCGATACGGTAACACAGCCCACCATGGCCATGCGGCAGGCCATGAAGGATGCCATTGTGGGGGATGATGTATATGGCGATGACCCAACCGTCAACCAGCTGGAAGCAATGGCTGCCCGGAGGATGGGCAAGGAAGCCGCGCTGTTTGTGGTATCCGGCACAATGGGCAACCAGCTTGCAGTCATGACGCATACCACGCCCGGGCAGGAAATCATTTCCAACAGGAACTGCCACATCATACATTATGAATGCGGCTCGCCCGCCAGGCTGTCCGGCGTGGGGTACGCGCTGACAGACCGTGACGACGGGACCGTGACAGCAGAAGATGTCATACGCTTAAAACGTCCGGAACACGATGCGCATTTCCCTGCAACAGGATTGGTATGTGTGGAAAATGCACTCTGCAACGGGACCGTTGTTCCCATGGACCTGCTCCGCCGCACCTGCGGCACAGCCCATGACAACCATATCCCGGTCCATCTGGACGGCGCCAGGATTTTCAACGCTGCCCTGGCCCTTGGGGTCGATGCCGCTGAAATTGCCGCCTGTGCGGATTCCGTCATGTTCTGTATCTCAAAAGGCCTGTGCGCCCCTGTTGGCTCACTGCTGTGCGGGACAAAAGAATTCATAGAAAAGGCGCGGGCAAACAGGAAAGCCCTGGGCGGCGGGATGCGCCAGGCCGGAGTCATAGCTGCCTGCGGGGTTGTGGCCCTTGAGGACATGGTGGAACGGCTTAAGGAAGACCATGATAACGCAAAATATCTGGGTGGACGTCTAAATGAAATACCCGGCATCTACGCGGACATGGACAGGATACAGATTAACATGGTATTCTGGAAAACAGATATAAAAGGATTCACTTCCCCTGGATTCGTGGATTTCATGGATAAAAAAGGCGCGAAGGTCTACGGGATACTTGCAGATGAATACCGCTTTGTCACAAGCCATGATACGCCGCGGCGTTCACTGGACCAGGTGGTTCAGTTAATCAGGGAGTATATCCATACCTTATGAATGTGATACTATAAAATGTAACTGCCGGTTAACGGATCTGCTATTTTTTTAAAGCAGATTGCTTAACCGGCAGTTATTGTTTTATTTCCTTAGAAAAGATTGGGGAACAGCGCCGTCGGTATTGCCAGGAACACATCCGAGAACACCATCATCAGCACCAGTACTGCCAGCGAAGATAAGAAGTAAGGAAGAACTCCCTTAAATGAATCCTCGATGCTGATCCCGCTGATGGAACCCGCCAAAAGCAGGCACAGGCCGTAAGGCGGCGTCACCAGCCCAAGGGCCAGGGTAACCACCACAATCAATCCAAGGATGATGGGGCTGATCCCAAGGGCTGCTGCAGACGGCAGGATAATCGGCACAAACAGGATCATGGCCGGTACCGCGTCCATAAAAGTTCCTACAAACATGAAGAACAGCACAACCACCACAAGGAATAACAGCTTTCCTCCGGGCATTCCCACAAAAAAACCCTGTACAGCTGCATTCAGCTGATAATAGCTCAGCAGTTCTCCCAATGCATTGGCTGTTGCCAGGGCAAACAGGGACAGGGAGGACAGCTTCATGGTCTCAACCAGGATGGCCGGAATCCGCCTGATCTTAATTGTCTTGTAGAAGAAAATGCCGATTATCAGCGCGTAGACACAGGCCACTGCCGCGGACTCCGTGGGGGTGAACCAGCCGGTCACGATACCTCCGATCAGGATTACAGGCGTCATCAGGGCGGGAAGGGAACTCCATACCTGGCCCAGGATTTCTCCTGTTGGGATGCGCTCACCCTTAGGGAAATTCTTTTTCTTGGAATAAAACATAACCACCCCCATCATGGCAAGCCCCAGCATGATCCCGGGAATCAGCCCGGTCATGAACAGGGCGCCTGTCCCCACATTGGCAATGCCTGCAAATACCACCATGGTGATACTGGGCGGTATGATGGAGCCCAGGGTGGAGGAGGCCGCTGTCACGCCTACCGCGGTCTGCTTGTCATATCCCTGCTTTTCCATGGCCGGAATCAGGATTTTTCCCACGCCGGCCGTATCTGCCTGTGAGGAGCCGGATATGCCCGCAAAAATCATGGACACAAGGATGTTGGCATGGGCCAGTCCGCCCCGCACATGGCCCACGCAGGCAGAGCATACGTCAATGAGCCGGTCTGAAATGGCGCCTTCATTCATCAGGTTGGCGGCCAGGATGAAAAGAGGGACCGCAAGCAGGGTAAAGCTGTTAAGGCCGTTAAACATTTTCGTAAACACAACACTGTTGGGAATGATTGGAAGCGCGGCAATCCCGGCAAAGGAAACAAATCCAAGTGCAAAGGAAATCGGTACTCCCAGCACCACAAATGCTATGAATATGACCACCAGTAATATCTGCATGATTTATTTTCCTCCTATCAATGATTTCACATCATCCACAATCTGCCCAGCCAGATAAAGGGCGGATGTGGCGCCGCACACAGGGATGCACAGCCATGTGGGACCTCTCTTAAAATCCGGTATGCTGACCCAGCGGTAATTCCAGAACTGCTTTGTGATCTTACAGCCGTACCAGAACATCAATACTGCAAATGTCAGCATCACAGCTGCAATCCCCAGGGAAATCACCCTCTTTACCCTGTCATTCTTCATCATGTCGCTGACAGACGTAAATGCGAAATGCCTCTTCTCATAAACCATGGCACCTGCCCCCATAAAGGCCGCCCATATAAACGCATACATGGAAACGTCCTCTGTCCAGATAGCCGCTATGCCTGCATAACGGCATCCCATCTGAATCACTACACTCATAAGGAATATACTCAAAAATACCCCTCCTGCTGCAATCTGCACCTTCTGCAGATAACCCAACATCTTACTCATGGTTCTTAACCCTCCTTGTCATGGCCTTTATTCAAAACATTCCAGCCAGCCTTTGCTACCTGTCCTGAAGCCGTTCTCCTTCATCCCGGATCATTGCCAGATAATCCTCCATATGGTTTTCAGCAGCAAACCTGTCCTGGATAGGGATGGCGATTGCCTTAAACGCATCAATATCCACGTCCGCGAAATCAGTGACCTGCGCCCCATCCTCCATGACCTTTTTCTTGGATTCCTCAAACATGTCATAGGTGACCCGGCGGTTTTCCTCAGTGGCAATGCGGCAGGCCTCGTCAAACCACCCCCTCTGCTCCTCGGTCAGCGCATTGTAGAACTGGCCCGTGGTAAGGAAAAGCCTGGTTGTATAGTCATGATGGGTCTCGCTTATGTATCTGCCGTTCTCTGTCTTGTGGTGTTCTTTTAAGCGGAAACTGGTATAATCGTTTTCAGCGGAATCCACCACGCCCTGGCTTAAGGCCTGGTAAAGCTCGCCCCAGGCAACAGAGGTGGGGATGGCGCCGCAGCTTTTAAAGAATTCCTGGACAACGGGCGTGCTCTGGGTACGGATGGTCATGCCCTTTAAGTCGCCTGGGGCCGTGACTGCCTTCTTTCCATAGTAATCCCTGACCGAGCTGGTCCAATAGCCCATGATACGGAAACGGTCATCGGTCTTCTCTGCCAGAAGACGGTTCATATCCTGGCCGAACCGGCCGTCCACACATGCCTCCCAGTGGTCAAAGCTGTCAAACAGGTAAAGAAGGGAGAACATGTCGATTTCCTTAACCCCCAGAAGCGTCATGAAACCAGGGGATGCCACGGTCAGATGGACGGCTCCCATTTCCAGCTTTTCCACCAGCTCGGATTCATTTTCACCTAACGTGCCATGGTGGAGGGTTGCGGTGGCCCTTCCCCCCGACACCTCCTCCAGCGCTTCTTTAAACCGGATTGCAGCCTTTGTGTAGGGGTTCTCCATCGAAGTCTGGTTGTGGGCAACAATGATATTCAATTCAGGCTTTGGCTTTCCATCCTCTGATGCCGGTGAGGACGAGCAGCCAGTAAATGCCATGACCATCATGGCCGCTGCCAGCAGTAATGCTAATTTCCTTTTCATATCCATACCTTCCCTTCTCCATGCGTGATTACATAACGGATGCGGTTTCCGCTTATGGCCATTACATTGCCAGTACCTGCTCCCACTTCTCCTCAATGACCGGTATTCCGTTTGCCAGGTTATCCTGGATGGACAGGGATTCCGGCTCACCTGGGTAAAGTACCTTCCCGCCCTCAACCGCCGGTTCAGAGGACTGGATATCCGCAACAATCCGGTCCACAATCCCATCTGTCAGTTCTACGCCATTGGCCTTTGCCGGATCAATGGCAATCATGATCTGCGTCAACCCAACCTCATCGCCAAATGTTCCAATCTGCTGCACGGAATTGCCGTTGGTCAGCACAGTGGCAATCAGATCCAGCGCAATGGAAATCCCGCTTCCTTTCCAGTAACCCATGGGAAGCACCCTCCAGGTCTTTTCAATCTCAGCCGGGTCCGTGGTCAGGTTTCCATTGGTGTCGTATCCCCCTGGCACGGGAAGCTGGACTCCCTTTAACCTGCAGTCCTCAATCTTGCCATAGGAAAACTGGGAAACAGCACAGTCAATCACGACATGCTGCCCATTGCTCCTTGGAACCGCGAAAATGATTGGATTGTTGCCGATTTTCCGGTCCCTGCCGCCCCATGCAGGCATGTTGGGACATGTATTGGACCAGCAGATTCCGATGCATCCCTTATCCGCTGCCTGGAAGCCATAGCTTCCGCCCCTCATCCAGTGGTTGTTATTGCCAAGTGCAACCAGGCCGATTCCATACTCCTTAGCCAGTTCACACGCCCTGTCCATTGCCAGCCTGGCATTCAGCGGTCCAAACCCCCTGTGGCCATTCCACCGCTCAAATGCCCCCATCTGCAGTTCGCATTCAGCTACAATATCCGGGTCAATCTCCCCTTTGTCCAGATATTCCACCACTCTTGGGAAACGGTTCAGGCCGTGGGAGTAAACACCTGCAAGGCTGTTCTGTGCGAAAATCACAGCCGCGGCCTCTGCCCTGTCCTCAGTAAACCCTTTCTTTACAAGAACCCTCTTAAATTCATTTACCATTGTCTCATAGGGAACCCTCTTCATCTTCATATCCTCCTGATTTTATGATTTTGTGACTGCCTTTTATTATTGCAATCGATTGCTAAAATGTTCTTAATAATAGGGCCTGCCTCCTGATGGTTATACATGCCCTGTGGTTGTTATACTTGTTTACTGTTGGCTGCATATTGTTTATTATCTAATATTGGTTGATTATTGTCTATTGTCCATGGTTATTGCATGTTGCTTATTGCTTATTGATAATTGCTTATTACTCATTACCTATTGCTCACTGCTCACTGCTCACCGCTCATTACCTGTTGCCTGTTGCTTACCACTCACTAATCACTGCTCATTGCCTATTGCCTATTGCCCACTACTCACTACTTATTTCCTATTTCCTATTGCTATTACTTATTTTCCATTGTTCACTGCCTACTAATCATTTCTCATACCAAATACCCATGATACCGATATTCATTATAAGTTTATACTCAAATGATATTGACAAAATATCTGTCACGAAGCACTCAGCCGTATTCCTGCAGCGCCAAATGTACCCTATGGCCCTTTGTATCTGTTCCAGGCAGTCATCCCCAAATTCCCCGGCCCGAACTGCCTTAATATTATGTATTCCTTCTCTCTTTTCCGTCAAATCAAAATTCTCTATTAGTTTTGCAATCGATTGCTATTCATGTATTAATGATAGCATATGCCTTTACTGATTTCAAGTGCCTTTTCATCGTCTAATTTTACGTATTTTGTTGGGAATTTTTGTGCAATATTACTTTATTGGATGGTTTACGGTTATTTCAGGCATTTCTTCTTATAAATAAATTGCAATCGATATTCATTGATTGCATATGTTTACCCGGCACCCTGATTGATACATTTATCCCCTATATGTATTTGGGGTATAGGGCAATGTAGATAATTAATGGCTTATATACCATCGTTTATATCTAACCGCCCACATCCCATCGACCACATCCCACCGCCCATATCCCATGACTCACATCCCATCACCCATATTCCATGACTCACATCCTACCGCCCATATACCACGGTCCATAATCAGATTCCAGCTATTTTGCCATAGAAAAAAACAGGAGCAGCGCTGTCAGCACGCATACCCCTGTCCATTCCCCATGATTCCTGAATTGCCAGCCATTTCGCTTCTGTCTTCATCCGTGGTTCCCATTTACGTCCGCTACTCCATCTCGGGTCCGCAGTTTCATCTCCAATCCGCTATTCCGTCTCCGGTCCGCAGTTCCATCTCCAATCCGCTGCTCCGTCTCCGGTCCGCAGTTCTATCTCCAATCCGTTACGCCATCTCCGGTCCGCAGTTCCATCTCCAATCCGTTACGCCGTCTCCGGTCCGCAGTTCTATCTCCAATCCGCTATTCCGTCTCCGGTCCGCTACTCCATCTCCATTCCCCATCTCCTGCATATGCCCCGGCCTGCGCATCATGTGCTCTCACGCTCCACAATACGTGAAAACAACATAATCCGGTCAGGATTCTCCCTTCCCTCCAGACTGTCAAGAAGAATCCTGGCTGCTTCCAGGCTCATTTCCACCAGACGGTTATTAAGGGAGGTAAGCTTAGGGTAGCAGATATCACAATACTTGGAATTATCCACGCCCATGACCGCCACCCGTCCAGGCACCGCTATCTTCCTGTCATGCAGGACGCGGATTGCACTGACCGCGGATAAGTCTTCCCCGAAGATAACTCCCTCCACATCCGGATGTTCCTCCAGGATCCGCTCCATCATGGCATACCCGTCTTCAAGGGTGGTAGGGCATTCATAAAGCCACATCCCCTCCCTTTCCCATCCTTTTTTTTCCATTGCCTGTATGAATCCCTGCTGTTTGGAAAGGTTGCTTGGGGTATGGTTTGGCAGGACGAATGCCAGCTTTTCATGGCCCTTGGAGTGGAGCATTTCCACGCAGCGCCCCACTCCCTCCCTCTCGTCCACCAATACCCCCTTTACATTGGGGAGGTCCAGGTAGCCATTGGTAATCACCACCGGAACCTTTGAAAGGCCGCTCTCCACAGCCCGCTTTACTGCATCGCATTGAAAGGTGGACCCCACCAGTATGACCCCGTCCACACGTCTCTGCTCCAGCACCTTCACAGCATCCACTTTCTTGTCATCCGTAAGCCCTGTGTTGAGGATCAGGCTGCAGTATCCATGCTTTCCCATCTCCTCTTCAATATAATAGGCAATATCCACATGATGTGCATACCGGATATCCGCAATCAGTATCCCTATCATCCGGCTGGCCTTGTTCACAAGTCCCCTTGCAGTCTCGTTGGGGCTATAGTCGTATTGTTCCAGCAAGGCCAGTATCTGCTTCCTGGTTTCCTCCTTAATCCCCGGCTTATTGTTCACAACCCGTGAAACCGTGCTGGCAGAAACCCCGGCCATCCTGGCTATATCGTATATGGTCATACTTCCCTGCCCCTTCCATGCAGCAATATTTTGCAATCGATTTTATACTAAAAATATTGTAGCATGAGGGCTGTTTTCCTGCAAGTGTAAAGTTGGGAGCGGGTTTCCTGCCAAATCCGGCGCTGATTTGGGCCTGATGCCGTCCCGCCTTATGACTTATCTGCCTGAATCCAATGGCTGGCACACAGGGCAATAGTACACAGTCCCGCCCAGATAAGCCTCCTTCACAACCTCCTGTCCGCAGACAGGGCATCCCCTGCCCAGTGTGTTCCTGGACATAAGCGTCCTGTATCCTCCTGCATTGCCCAGCAGGTCCTTTTCCGTGTCGCGGCCGCCCTGTTCCGTCATGTCTGCCATCACATCCTTGATTGCATGAAAAACCTTATCCCCGTCCCGGTCAGACCAATCTTCCAGTTTCTTCCTGGGATTCAACCCGGCCCGGAACAGGATATCCTGCAGGCATCCGTTACCCAATCCCGGAATCCTCTGTTCTGTGGCAAGGAACGCCTTTGCGCTGGCCGACGGCTTCACGCCGCTTATCAGTCCCTGAAAATATTCCCTGTCAAACAGACTGCTCAGAGGCGAAACGCTTTCCCGGCTTTTAACATAGTATTCGTTATCATAATTCCCGCTGTGACATATAATCCCGCCATACATGGACACGGAAAACACCAGGGTATATCCGTCCGTAAAATCCACCATTAGCTGGTATCTGGCAGGCCGCCTGTCCTTTGGTCCCATCAGCCGCACGCTGACCCCATCGTTAAACGCCAGGCGCACCCCATCCTCTAATTCAAGTTCAGCATATATCCCAAAGGCCCCGGCCCCGCATACACGCCTGCCGGCCATGTGTTCATGATAACAAGCCGGTTCCCCATTGAACCAGCAGAATTTATGGGGCGAGGACGGCCCAAGAACCTTATCCACTACTTTGCCCACAGTAAATTCCTCCAGTTCACGCTTATAAGTCAATGCCTCCGGTAACTCAATCATGCTGCAGCCTCCTTTTTCCACCTGTACTGTCTTGCTCTCCCACAATGCAGGGCACGCACCTGACAGAACGGATTCCTTAAACACGTCCCAAAAATATCATAGCCTTTTAATCATGACATAATTGATAAGGACCACTCCCCTGCGCTCCACCTGCTGCTCCTTTACCACATGATATCCTCTTTTCTCAAAAAAGGGTCTGGCTGTAATGGACGCATGGGTTGTGACCACAAGTTCCCCTTTTCCCTTTCCCTGCCCGCGTATCCATTGCTCCATGCGTCCGCACAGGGCGGAGGCAATCCCTTTTCCCTGATAATCCCTGTGCACGTAAAGCCGGTCCAGATACCCATCCGCGCTCATGTCACCGAATCCGGTTATCCGGCCCTCTGCCTGTGCAATCACGGTAAAATGTTCCTCAAAGGACCGGTTCCATGTTTCCATATCCACCAAACCGCAGGCCCAGGCATCCAGCTGTTCTTTTGTATAGTCCCGGCAGTTAACACCGTGCACCGTATTGTAAAACAATTCCGCCAGTTCCCTGCAGTCCCCGGATTGATATCTCCTTATAAACACAACTTCCCTCACCCCCTCATATCCGCCCTCTCAAAGGCAGCGCCGCAGACACCGCCGGATCCATTTCCTCTATTTTTTCTTTCTCATCCGCACCCCAATCATTTCCTTTACATCCTCCAATGTCTCCTTATCCCTTACTTCTATCATGAGCCATCTTCCCCCATTAAAAGGAACCGTCTTTTCATACAGTCCCTGCAGATAAGGCGAGCATCCCTTCATTACTAATTCCGCCTCAGCCGCCTCCTTGGCGCCAATGGAAACCATGCAGATAAAATACCCCTTATCCGGGTAAAGAGTGCAGATGGCCCTGGAACCCTTCTTATACTTTACATTCCAGCCTGTCTGCATGGAACATCTGCTGTATTCAATACTGGGCGATGTGACGTATGTCTTTTGCAGATAACTGCACAACTGCTCCCAATACGGGCTATCTACAAATTCCCGGATCTGCTTCATATCCGGCTGGCAATGCGCCGGATAAGTTTCATGCCAAACCATATCCAATTCCCCACTTTCATCTGTTTTACCAATCTTATCAGAGCAAAGATGACATCTGTGTGTCATTATTGTGTGCTGTTTCTGTATGCCTTTTCTATATGCTGTTTCTGTATACTGCTTCTGCATACCGTTTCTGTATACCGTTTCTTTATGCTACTTTTGTATACCAATATGTGTACCAGCATAACAGACAGCATCGGCCTCAGCCGCCACCCCCTTCATCCGCCTGCCAGAAGCAGTGTATCTCATGCTGGGTAAGTCCGTCCACGAAATCCCGTTTTAATACCAGGAATTGTTCTAATTCCAGCAGGACCTGGAACAGGACCGCCCTGGCCTCAAATTCCTCCCTGGTCACAGGCAGGGGCTGGAGCCTCATCTGCTGCTTTACATCTTCCAGCTCCTCCAACAGTCCGCGGGCATTATTATATTCATGGAAGGAACTGCTGACCGACATAAAAAGCCTGGCCAGATACCGCGCCTGCTTTGGAAATGAATCAGGCCATTCCAGGTACGTCTGAATCCTGCGCAGGATCAACAGCTGGTTTTTCCGAAGCCCCATATAGGCCAGATAGTATTTCGTCTCTGCCAGCAGCCGGTTTTCCATTTCCTTATACGCATCCTCTTCCCCCTGTGTCAGCATTTCCTTCAGATTGGAAAATACGGTTTCAGTTTGTAATTCCGGAAGTCTGCTGCCACACGGTCCATCCCCATTCAGGATATCGCCCATATGAGCCAGGACACACCTAAACTGCGACTCAATCTGGTGCTGCTTCTGCCGTATTACCCCGGTCCTTCCGGGCATATACAGGTTCATCCCAACCCCCACCCCGGTTCCAACCAGCAGCAACAATGCCTCATTTATGATATTGCCTGCCGACACCGCGCCTTCGGTCAGGAAATGGGTCATAAGCACCGTACTCACCGATATTCCCTCCTGCACGTTCAGCAATGTGCACACCGGGGTAAAAACCAGAAGGAATGCGCCTACCGCAATGGGACGATATCCCAGCCAGTAAAAGCACACCGGCGCCAGCAAAAGGGCCACAAGGAAGGCCGCCATGCGCTTTGCCATTACGCGGATTGTCTCCCGTTTCGTGTCATGTATGCTTAAAAGGGTAATCACTGCGGCCGAAGCAGCGTAATTCAGCCCCAGCCATTCCGCAGCCGCCATGGCCAGAAGGCTTCCTCCTGCAATTTTTATGATTTTCAATCCATTTAAACCACGGTTCATCCATAAATCCTTTCAGCTTACCATGTCCGGTCCTTATAATTCCTTTTATCTGGAAATCATGCTCACAACGGAAACGTTGTATTTACAACGCTTACCCAATATCAGTATCAATCCAGCATTTCCAGGGTTTCCAGGAAAACATGATTCAGTTCTTCCCAGCCGTCCATCCTGTCATCACCAAGGGCGGATGCAGCAGCCTTCTGCCGTTCCAGTTCCTGTTCAATGAACTCCTGGATAACCGGAATCCGCTTTCCCCTTTGGCTTTCGCCGCTTCTCTTCTTTATCTCCAGAAGCTCCTCAATACCCGCCCGTAAATCCACCGGCATTTCCATTTTCATCAGGTCATCAAACAGCACCGGGGGCGGACAGCGGTGTTCCAGTATATAACGCCCGGCCAGCAATGGCCTCAGCGCATAAAAATACTTTTTGTATCTGACAAGATCCTCCTGAAGGAACTGGCTAAACGTATTCCCAGCCGTACCGCAGTAATGGTGGATTGCTGCTTTTACCGAAAAACATGGTGACGCGGCATCGTGGATCCTGCTCCAGGTATCTGTTGTCTTATATACCACAGGTGAATTCCCCCATTCAAACAAAGTGGCATTTCCCCTGTGAAAATGCTTCAGGGTTTTCCTCAAATCCCATCCATTGATGTCCAGCACTTCATCCATCTGCCATTCTATCACATCCCTCGGCTCATCCAGGCGCAGATAATCTTCCATGGTCCTTACGTATATGAACCGGACATCATAATCGCTGTCCGGTGAAGCAAATCCCCATGCGCGGCTCCCGGATTCCACTGCGTGGAGTATTGTCACATGTTCCTGTTCTTCAATCTCCTTTAATTTCATCTGAATTTCATCAATGATTCCCATCATCAGTAATCCCCCTCTATGGCCTTCCTGTTCACATATTCAACAAATGCCTCCACCTTTTCCATATCCGGATTATCGGGAAGGGTTGTATTCTTTGTTGCCATTTCAAGCCGTTCCTCATAGTCCCTCAGTATGTCATAGAACTCACTGTCAAAGGTCCCGTCTTCCTTCTGGAATCCTCCGGCCCGTATCCTGAGCAGCAGATTGAGGTCAGACTTCCGGTTTGTACGGATTTCCCCTTTTTCCAGGATATCCACTGCCATCATGAACAGCCGTATAAGATGCATGGCGTGTTTGTTCAGATGGTTATCATCCTTCTTTTTGTTGCGCTTGCCGATCTTATCATAATCCTTTACAACGCTGTGCATGATGGACCACATATTTTCATAATCCCGAAGAGGCATGTGCCTGTAATGGGCGTCCACAAATATCTCTGTCTCCAGCAGCGGGTTCTCCGCCTTATCAATATAGAGACGGATACTGCCCTTATCAAAATCAGCAAACCGCCGCTCAAAATCCTCCAATGCATGTTTCACCGAGTTAAAAATATGGCGTTCCCGCTCTGTCTGCGGCATGGAGTCCCTGGCAATGGCATTCTGCAGGCGCCGCAGCTGGGCGCTTGCATACCCGCCAAAGGACTTGGCGGCGCGTTTGGACAGGAACAGGTTCCTGTTGTCCAGAAGTTCCTGTCCAAGCCTTGACTTAATCAGGTACTGGTCATGGTCAAGGCCCAGGATTTCACATGTATTGGGGTTGCATTCCAGAAGCAGCTTCACCATTTTATTAAATGAATAGATAACCGTGTCCGTACCGCTGTCCTCATACTGCTCAAAATCCGTCAGCCCAATCAGGTCTGAGGGCATGTTCAGGGTAATTCCCCTGAAATCAATGTCACTGTTTTCGTTATTCGTCCCATAGGCATAGCTTCCGCCCAGCCCAAGGAGCATGATCCGTCTGCCCAGCCTTGGCTCGGTCCTCAGAAAGCCGTACTGCGGGGTGGTCATAAGGTGTTTGAAGTCCGGATAATATGCCAACTGCTTGTCCTCCCTGTTTTTGGTCAACTTGAAAAGGAATCACTTCCGCTTCCATTATAACGTAACCATCCCCATATTAAAAGAAAAAGAAGAGTCATCATGACTCCTCTGTTTCTTTTGCCCCGTACTTATCAATATCTTTTTTCTGCCTCATTGTATTAGGCCCCAGGAATTCGCCGTCCGTCCAATGGTTGTTAAATGTCTCAACCTCCCTGGCCCGGGCCTCCAATTCCTTTGTGGATTCCTGCTCTCCCTGCTTCATTGTCATCACCTCAGTGATAGTATGGCCGCCAGCCCGGCATGGTATGCAGGACAATCCGGTACAAACCCTATAATTTTAAAAAATAATACAAGCTTATTTCTTCAATGGATATACCCATATATGGATTGTCAAAAACTTTCCTTACATCCTTCACTACCCTGATATATGTTTTGTGGAACTCCGCCTCACTTTCCACCTCCACGGGGTTCCATACGGACGTGTATTCCGCAGTGGGCCCTTTGAGGTCGCAGCCCCTGCGGTCGCCGCAGATCATATATGACATGGCCAGTCTTGCACTTATGTAAATCCCGGTCTCAAGGTAAATCCTGTCCGCCACATCCTCCCATGTCTTGATTAAGACATCCTCCGTAAATTTCTCCGGTCCCAGACCTGCAAATATAACGATGTATCGCTTTGTCAACATCTATATCAGCCTTTTTTATTTAGTATATTGGAATCTGCCCTGCATTATACCGGGAAGGCCGGGCCATACAAGTAACTTGCCGGTTAATTTCCTTCATAACGGAGGATTATGACATCGGTTCCCTCCTTTTTCGACACCTCATGGCTTTTTATGATTCTAAAGCCTGTGCGGAAGGTCAGCTGGTCCACATGCTCTTTATTATGTGTATACAAAATCAGGATGGAACCCTTTTTCAAAAAGTCAGGGATTATCTGGAAAAACCGTTTGTAGATATCATAAACCGCATCGTCCGTAAGCCGCCCAATCTTAAACGGCATATTTGTAATCACTTCATCAAAGAGATAGTCATGGGTAAACTGGAAGAAATCCCGATTAATAAAGTGGATGACCTGCCGTGCCGCCTCTGCATTTTCCCGGGCCTTCAATATGGCCTCTTCCTGGATATCGATTCCGTATGAGGAATTGGCCCTGACTGCTTTATGGCGTTCAATCAGCATGGTTCCCACTCCGCAAAAAGGATCCAGGACCTGCGCATCCTCTTTCATGTATTCCTTTGAAAGCGCTGCGGTCAGCGCTGCATTAACCGGTTTTATACTGGTAGGCATCACATCCCTGCGGTAAGAAAACCGTGTATCCTTCAGGGTATACAGCTTTACCATGATATTGCAGTTCCCCAGCTTATTTTCAATCAACCGCAGTTCAAATTCATAGTTTTCCGTTGTGTTTATCAATTTTCTGTCTGATAATATCTCAATCTTAGAAGCCACCTTTTTCAGGAACACACTTTTCTGGCCCAAATCCTTCTTACTCTTTAACTCCAGCCGGAAATGATACGGCGGATTCCCTTCATGACTTTTTGACAGGAAGATCAGCAGCGGCGAGTCAACAACCGTGCGGGCAATCTTGTCCGGATCCATTTCACTGGTTTCCATGCCCCTTACCACAAACAGCAGTTCCTGATAGGTACGGATGCCCTTAATCCAGTTAAGATTCGTAACCCTTGCCATGACGCCTGCTCCCATAAGCTTTATTTTTGCCTTTGGTTCCAGCTCCATCAGTTCATTGCCAACCAGTTCCCGGTAATTTCGGTTGGTAATCAAAAAGATATCATAGGCTTTATCCCAGCCAATAAATTTGTGGGCAGAAACCCCTTCTATATGGACAATCAGAAACGACAGCTTCCTCATCTCTTCCATAAGATGCTTTTGGTTCTCTTCTGTCACCTCTTCCTTTTCCAGCGCAGCCAGCTGCTCCTTTATGGCGTCCATATACTCCCTGTAATCAAAGTTGCCTATGGCTGACAAATAAGAACTCTTAACAAACCTCTGCCCATCCTCCTGATAGGCCTTCCAGATAGGCGCCAAAAAAGACGGATTCCTTAAATCCCCCATAAGCAGCGCCGCATTCTTTCTGGTTTTGGCATCTTCTGACCGCAGTAAATCGATGAGGACCGTCTCCTCCCCTTCCAAAAGGGCTGAAAGCTTCCTCCGCTCCCCATTATCCTTTATTACCTGTCTGATTTTACTGAGATTCTGTCTTACTTCCTGTCCATTCTGGATCTGTTCCCATAATTCCTGTATCATAGTTCTCCTTGTGTTTATTATATTTATAGTTGCCGCTGTTATTGCTTTCCATATTTAATCATCCGTGGAAGAGTCATGAAACAAATATTCCTCCTGCAAGACACATAAATAAGTATGCATGATTTATATTATAGCGCATCTTTTCCCTTAATAGAAGAAAAAGAAGAGACAATCTGATTCCTTTGCCCTTCTTTTCCGGATTTATGATTATTTAATCTTTTTCTTTGGATGAAACCTTGTAGGGAAACTATATTCGGGTGGACTATATTTGGGGAGTCTGTGTCCGGGGAGCAGGTGTTCCAGAACCCTATATCCGTATCCGGAACATCCCATGCTTATTGCAATAGGCATAAATAAATCCATGCCCCTTTTTCCGAAAACGTACAGAAACATCCTGTTCCGGGTACAATTTAGCTATCTCCAAAGAGCCTGCCGTCACATACGCAACAAAGGAAACATAATGTTCCTTGCCCATCTGGTGATCCATTGTCACGAAGTGCTCATCATCCACGGTCTCAACACAAATCAGATGGTCCTCCCCACTTGGTTCCGGTTCCTGCTTTGGCAGCGTAATCCCACAGCAGGAAAAACTCCCCTGTCCCACAGCGGTAACGATATTGCCGCAGATAGGACAGACATAAAAATATACTCTTTGCATGTTGGCGGACCGGTTTTCATTTATCCTCAGGTCCCCGGTCAACAATTCCGCAATCGACACACCAAGCGCCCGCGCCAGTTCGTCAATCATACTGATATCCGGCAGCCCTTTATCCGTTTCCCATTTAGAAATAGTCTTATCGCTTACATGGATGATTTCTGCAAGCTCTTTCTGGGTAAGCTTCCTTTTTTCCCTTAATATCCTGATTGTGCCGCCTGTTACATATCCCATAATAAATACCTCTTTTCGTTATTATGAGTATATTGTATTTCCTAATGTGGTTTTGCTCAACCTACGGTCCGTAGAATCGAATCCGGCCAGACAATCCACTTATCCGTTCCTCCGTATTTTTTCCATGGATTTCCCCTTTGCCAGTTCATCAACCAGCTTGTCCAAATACCGTATTTCCTGCATGAGCGGGTCCTCTATATCCTCTACTCGTATTCCGCATATAAGGCCCTTAATCAATTTCCTGTTTGGATTCAATTCCGGGGCATTTTCAAAAAATTCTTTGTAATTGACGGATTCATTTACTGCTTTCACTATGTCTTCCCCGCTGTAACCGGTAAGCCAGGAAATAACTGCACTTACCTCATCTACGGTCCTTCCCTTTTTCACTGCTTTATTTACTAAAAGAGAATATATTTTTGCAAAGCTCATACGATAGACTTTTTCATTTTCCATTGTTTAAATCTCCCATAATGAATTCCCTCCACATTATGTTCCACCACATTACGTTCCACCACATTCCGGGCAGGTATATCGTTCTTTTTACCGTACCAGGGATACATATCTTCCCTGTTCTTTTACCCTGTTCTTTTACTCTATTGCTATTTCCACTCAATCCAGCATGATAGTATTATAACTTTTTCCCTCCGTTTTAATCTGCTTAAAGAGATATTCAGGCCATCAAAATAATATGTAATCTGCCGCTCCGCCAAGCGACCATTCATCGTGCAGTTCCTACAATGCCCTGGATTTCCCTGGTCGGTTTTAAACAACCTGCATATGGCTTTTATGACAGCAATATCTATAACAGCAATATCTATAACAGTAATGTGTATAACAGCAATGTCTATAACAAACCGGGCAGTTAATCCCGCAAAAGGATATATCTGGCAGGTCCTGTCTTTTCCGGCATCTTCATTTTCAATCACTCCTCTAACATATTACAGTTCAGAAACCAGTAATATTTTCATTGAAAATGATAGACCATGATATACTCTTCCTCATTTTCATCAACAATTTCAAATCCTACTTTCTTATACATCCCTACCGCATAATTTGCTTTTTGTACTGCAAGTGAGGTTTGTTCATATCCTCTTTGTTTTAATAAACAGAGCATTTCTTTCATTAAAGCAGTTCCTATCCCTAGTCCCCGGTATTCTTTATACAAGGAAATAGCAAACGAAGGGGTTGCATCATTTACATGTCCATAATCATTCATAATACGGACCCAGACAGCTCCGACCACCTTCGAATCAACTTCTGCCACCAAACCTATATCATCTTTTTTCTCCCCAAAATCCGTTAAATACACCTGCAATTCAGGCTGCTTCGTGATTGATTCCGGCGGGGCGGCCATGCCTTCAGGCACAAATATAGCTTCATACAAGAAATGTTCAAGCAGGCCATATTCTTCTTGTAATATTTCTCTGATTATATAGTCCATGGATACCTCCGGTTTATGAAAGTATATTTATCAATCGGCTTTCATTCCACACATATCAGTACCTCCTTCTTATCGGCCTCCAATGAATTGCATACTATCTTACGCGATAAATATATCGGATTTCACGCACATCTTTTCCTCCGATGTTATCATATAAATAGTCATCAGTTCCCGAAAATCCTTCTTTTTCATAAAATCTTCTTGCCCTCAGGTTTTCCTCAAGTACCCACAAATAAATATTTCTATAACCCATTTTCATCAATTCGGCAACCACTGACTGAAAAAGAACCTTACCAACACCTCTGCCCATATAATCCGGTAGTAAGTAAATGGAAATAATTTCTCCCCATCCACTAAATTGATTTAACCGTGATTCACAAAAACTACTTGTGCCCACAATGTTTCCATTGTCAACGCAAACCAGCGTACTCCAATTGGGGTTTTCTAAATTTGTAACCCAACGGCCCTCTGGAATCGACTCAAGATAATCCTGTGGAATTATACCTTTATATGTATATTTCCAACTTTCTTCATATATCCTACTGATTGCAGTCCTGTCATCCGTAGGTATAATATACCGGATTTCCACTTTGTCCACCTCTGCAGCTTTCTATATTTTCTCTATAGCCAGTTTACTGCACTTAGGATAAAACGTCCATAATTAGGATACCGTTGCTTTACCAACTGCTTATTTATGAGTGACACTTCCGTTTGGCTGCGGTATCTGATTTTCTATCTATAACGTCTTGACTGTTGGCTTAGTTGTAAATTATCCTATTGCAATATTATGTATACTTTGTTTTTGGCTTCTGAAAGAATTCTTTTAATTTGCTCATAAAATTGTTGTTCCATGGCTTCTCCTTTTATGAAACTCCATCTTTATGCATTGTATAAGACATGATAAACCTTCTAAAAATAAATCGCATAATGGAAACAATCTTCTTTATTTTCCAAAAACATACAATTATATTCCTCTTTTTTTAACCTATAGGACTATATAGGAGTTTTTGATAAGCCAAGGAGTAAGTCTTCTTGTAACAATTGTCATAGTATAACTCTTACATTCTTGATATATTCGCTTCGTTTTATCTCTCCATTTATATTCCTTCACCTCTAACAGGCTATTAGCGATTGATTATTTTTAATATTTTAAGGAATTGGATATAATATACTCCAGTTAATATCAGGATTTAAAAAATTTTCTGAAAGTGTTTCATCAATCTCAGATAACCACGCACAAAAAAAATCTTGCCGGATTAAAGGATACAACATTTTCAATATTTTCTGTCCATGGCAATCTGGATAATTTATCTTTAAACTTCCCTAAAGTTTCACTTTTTCATCTCATCCCTTATCTTCTAAATAGGCATTCATCCACGCTGAATTAACACTTTCATATATTGCTTCTGTTGTAGGAAGGCCAAACAGCAAAATTCTTAGTACGGCATGAGTCTGTTCCAATTGCTTTTTCAAGTCATGCTCCAACAGGCTCTGGTTCATTACAATAATATATAAATCCTTCTAATGTTGTCATTTTCTATCTCTTCATAAACATCATGTCAATTTTCTGATACAGTAAAAATTTATCATATTTTCGTTTTCACCAATTTCTAAAGAAGCGCTTTTTGCATATAACCCATATCCTACGTCCACTGTTCGTAGAACTTGACCAACTGTATCTCCCTAATACACTTAAATACTTTCCTTTTCAGCACCCTAATCTGGTCAGCAATTTCACAATACAGGTCGCCATATCCCGTAGACTCTTTGTCTGCCAAGCAGATACCATGAATGAGTCATATTTTTCCGAAGGGTTTCCACAAAATCTTAATCTATTCACTTTCAAAGATTCGCAGTCTCTTTGCTATCTCTTCTGGTTCCGGCAGCATTGCTTTCATATCTTCAGGCAATATATTACTTAACCGATAGGTCGCTATTCCAATCGGCACATTCGCTTGTTTCAAAGCATACTCTACATAAGTCTTATCCTTACTTTTACAAATAATAATGCCAATGGATGGATTCTCATCCGGTAATTTTACCTGTTCATCTAATGCTGTCAGATATAACTGCATCTTGCCGGCATATTCCGCTTCGAATTCACCTATTTTCAGTTCTATGGCCACCAGACTTTTTAACCTTCTATGGAAAAGCAGCAAATCAATGTATAAGTCTCTGCTCCCCACCACTAAATGATACTGATTTCCAATGAATGCAAAATCGCCACCCAATTCAATCAAAAATGCCCTAATATTGTTTACCAGTTGTATTTCCAATTCATGTTCTGAATACTCAGGAGATAGTTCGGCAAAATCAAAAGTGTACTCATCCTTTATCGCCAACTTTGCCTGCGCTCTTCGCTCCTTAGGCAAGGTCAAATTAAAATTAGTCTGATTCAGCAAATACTTTTCATAGGTTTGGGCTTCCACAAAATTTGTCAGTACCCGTTTCGTCCAGCCATATCGTTTCGTCATTTGGATATAAAATTCTCTTTGCAGATTATCTTTGCATTTTTCCATGATGATTATATTGTTGCTCCAATTAATTTCCCGCACCAGTGGTGCGAGTTTTTCCGAATCACGATATGTCAGATAAAAGTTACGCATTCTCCAGAGATTGGCGGCCGAATAACCTTTGGCTCCTGGAAATTCCTTCTGTAATTCCTTTGATAATACCTGTACAATGGATTTTCCCCATCCATTTTCTTTCTGCTGTTTATAAATTTCCTCCCCTATTTCCCAATAAAGATTTATCGTTTCAGCGTTAACCGTTTGCAAAACGCGGTATTGTTTTTTCTGTATTAATTCTTTCAGTTCATTAATAAAAGGTTCATAACCTACAATTTCCTGCTTTTCCATATACTTCTCCATTTCTCGCACCAGTGGTGCGAGTTTTATTTTTTAATCAATATTCAAGTCCTTTCGCTGTCATTTTCACATAAACTTTATATCTGATTTTTGATTATCCCTATAAATATTACACTTTCAAGCTTTTCGAAGTATAGAAAAACACTCATTTTACCACGAATATACCACGATTAAACGAGCCTTGATATGACGATAAAATAGCACTAAAAAGACACCATTGACACATTGAAGTGGTGTCTTTTATTAATAAGCAGTCAATCCTAAGACTAACTGCTTTTGCAAAATAAAGGTAATCACTATTTTGTTTGTTTCTTTAGAATAATATAGCTTGCAATCACAACTACAAAGAATACTAACACGAAAACTAAAGTATGAAATATTCCTATCGGATAAGGTGCAATCCACCCTTCTAGTTTGAAAACCAATCCTGAAATATATCCTGTAATCATAGAAATAGGCATAAAAGCAACTCCGATTATATTAAGCCAATTTACATAAAAGGGGGATTTTTCTTCCGATAGTATTCTCGCTATAAAATATCCAACAATCCCTATAGCTTGAATAATCATTGAACCCCAAACTGCTTCCATTGTTTGTTCTGCATACCAATTACCAAATGCACAAAACAGCCCAATAGCAACAAAAGCTGTTGATGATATATAAAGTACCTTACTCGTAAGCTCTTTATTTTTTTGTTCTTTGTCTGCTACTGGTTCAATTCCCTTTAGGATATAGTCAGTTGTTACTCCAAAAAAATCACTCATTATAATTATTTTTTCTAAGTCAGGCGTACTTTGTTCACTTTCCCATTTGGAAACGGCCTGCCTTGAAACTCCAACTTTATCCGCAAGTTCCTCTTGTGATATTCCTTTTGATTTCCTTAAATATTGTATTCTGTCTGCCATATTCATTAGCTAACACTCCTTTCTTTCATGGTGTAATTTTAGCAATATTATCAGTTGCATAGCCACCATTTAGATATGGAAATATGTCAACTGGCAGTTGCAATGATGTTTTTTGACAAATCAGCAGAATATTCTTGCTTATAACGTAATTTAAACATATCCATATTATAACAGTTCCATATATCCGCCACAACAAAAATCAGCACACCCCCCCTTGACATTTTTCTGTCTTGAAAAATACACACTTTTTCTTTCTTCCTCTTGATTACCAACCACAGAAAAGAAAAAGCCCTGTCAAGAGCCTTGCCACCATTGGTGGTGCTTTGCACTCTTTACTGGGCTTTTTGTTTGCTGTATCTTTCATTCAAGAGGAAAATTAAAGACCTCTGTTCCATTTCTCTTTCAGATAATCTTCATAGTCCGTTTCATCAAAATCTAACTGTGGCGAAGTGTCGGGAATGTTATTTCTGCTGTCTATGTCCGCAAGTTGACGGAATATCCAGTCATCATAAGGGTCATGGTATTTATACTCTTTGGGCTGTTCTCTGTATCGGTCTAACCCTCGCATTTCCTTATGTACTTTCATCATGCGTTCTATTTTTTGACGTTGTATCAACTGCTTGATTTCCATAAGTTCTTCTAACTCCGTAACCTCATTGGTAATGTAGTTATGGATATACTGTATGAGTTTGGTTTCCATGTAAAATCTGCATTCTTTTTCATCATTGAAAAATTCATTTTCAGACAGATAATCTAAGGAAACATTGAAGTCCTGTTCCCGTTTGATAATATCCATGATATATGGTTCGGTGTGGTCAATATACTTCCATTCTCCTGATAATAATTCATTGGGCGTTACTCCCAGCACGTCCATTATCTTTTCTAATGTGTCAAAGGTAGGATAATTCACACCCCGTTCAATCTTGGAAAGGCTCTGCATATTGATACCGATTTTATCCGCAAGTTCCTGTTGTTTCATTCCTCTGTGTTTTCTTATGGTCTGTATATTCTCTCCTAAGAAACTGATTTTCTTTTCATAATGTTCCATAACTTAGTATAACCGCTCCTTTCGTTGCTTTTCTCGGTGTTTATAAGCATATCATACTTAATATTTATCAAAAAGTCAATCAAAACTTCTTGACAAGTAATTCTAATGGCGTTATTATCGTATTAGATAGGGTGATTAAGCACGCTAGGGTCAATCACACGCTTGAGTAAGCATAGAAAAGATGTATTTTCATTTTGATAGCATGAATAAGCATGGACTATCAGACCGAAAATAAGGTTTCTGACTGGGGCTGTTCCGTTTAGCCACGAGTCTTACAAGGCTCGTGAGCGTTAAGAACGGATCAGACACAGGAAGAAAGGGAACGCCTTTAGGCGTTCATAAAGGGCGTATATGTAACACCGCCCTGCGTATACATGTCATAGTACCTAGAAACTGTGATAAATAAAGGAAAAAACACGATTTTTACCCGCAAAAAACGGGGCATACGAAAGGAGCAATGCACTATAACTACACACAAAAATTTATCCGTTAAGATTGATTACATCAGCATTGTATTTGATACTGCAACCACTGAAGATGTAATCATGCACATTTTAGGTTTACCGACTGATATTTTCAATGTCTATCCGGCAAGCATTAAATACAAAACCTATCAAGCACGCTGGCAGATTGGAGATATTTATGTATCGGGGGACGCAAGAAAAACAGAGGATAACCCACAAGGGTTAGGCTGTTATCTTGTTATGACTGGCAGAGGGTGTGATGATATTTTCCGTATTCTCGACAGTAGGAATTATACCTTTGGTGATATGTTCCGACGCTGTGAGCGAAGATACGGACTGGATAACTTCCATTTCACAAGACTTGATATTGCCATTGATGATAAGAACGAAAAGCCATTCTTTACCATAGAGCAGATAAAGAAGAAATGCGAAAAAGAGGAATTTATTTCTAATAGTGAGGGCTACCACTTTGACGAAAGCAAGTTTGATGATTTCGACACCGCAAAGACTGTTTATATCGGTGCTGGAAAATCGGGATTGTCCTATCGCTTTTATGATAAGGATAAGGAAGTCTGTTCAAAACATAATAAGACGCTTGAGGAAGTCGGCAGTTGGAAACGGACAGAAATGCAACTGCGTGATGATAAGGCTCATGCTTTTGCCATGACATTCAATGACAGACCGCTGGAACTTGGAGAACTGGCTTTCGGGCTATTGGCAAACAACCTACGCTTTGTCGTACCAAACAGAAACGAAAGTAATAAGAGCAGGTGGAAAACTTGTCGGTTTTGGGAACGCTTTTTAGGGGCTGTGGAAGTCTTAAAACTGCAAGTACCAAAACAGCAAAATTCCCTTGAAGAAACACAGCAATGGCTCACAGAGGGTGGCGTGATTTCCGCTGTCAAAAGTTTTTACTTCTTGGAAGAACATGACGCATTAGGTGGACTGGAAAAAGTGGGAACTATGCTTGATAAGGCAAGATACAGCAATTCCCTTTCCAGTAAATTAACCGCTCATTTACAGAGGATAAACCGCACCGACCTTATTCCCTATATCCAGTATGACACGAAACATGGGAAAGGGGGTATCTGATGAATAACAACGATATTCCTGTATGGGAAAAATACACCCTTACCATTGAAGAAGCGTCAAGGTATTTCCGTATCGGAGAAAACAAGTTAAGACGATTGGCAGAGGAAAACAAGGACGCTGGCTGGTTCATTATGAATGGCAACCGCATACAGATTAAACGCCGACAATTTGAACAGGTCATTGACAAATTGAACGCAATCTAATGCAAATGAGCCTTGTATGTGTTATGATGAACACAAGTCATATCAAGGCTCTTTCCAACAAGGAAAGGAGCAGACACCATGAAAGAAAAAAGACGGGATAACAAAGGTCGTATCCTGCATACTGGAGAGAGCCAACGAACAGACGGGAAATACTTATATAAATATGTAGACGCATTTGGAAACACAAAATATGTGTATGCTTGGAGATTGACACCCACAGACCCGACACCAAAGGGAAAACGGGAAAAACCCTCACTTCGAGAACTGGAACAGCAGATAAGACGAGATATTGAGGACGGTATCGACAGCACAGGCAAGAAAATGACGCTTTGCCAACTTTATGCCAAACAGAACGCACAAAGGGCAAATGTGAAGAAAAGCACACAGAAACAACGGGAACAACTCATGCGGTTATTGAAAGAGGACAAATTAGGTGCTAGGAGCATTGATACAATCAAGCCCTCTGACGCTAAAGAATGGGCGTTACGCATGAAAGACAAAGGCTTTTCCTATAACACTATTAACAACCATAAACGCTCGTTAAAAGCGTCATTCTATATCGCCATACAAGACGATTGTGTAAGGAAAAACCCTTTTAATTTCAAGTTAAGTGAAATCATAGAAAATGATACCAAAGAGAAAGTAGCATTGACAGAGGAACAGGAACAAGCCTTACTGTCATTCATCAAGACGGATAACGTGTATCACAAGTATTATGATGATGTGCTGATACTGTTAAAGACAGGACTTCGTATCTCGGAACTGTGCGGACTGACAGTAGCCGATATTGATTTCAAGAATGAGGTTGTGGTTATCGACCACCAGTTATTAAAGAGCAAGGAACAGGGCTATTATATTGAAACGCCTAAGACAAAAAGCGGAATAAGGCAAGTGCCATTAAGCAGAGAAACGATACAGGCATTTCAACGGGTCATAAGGAAACGCACAAAAGGGAAACTGATAGAGATAGACGGATACAAAGATTTTCTGTTCGTCAATCCGAAAGGCAATCCTAAAGTTGCGATTGATTACAACGCCTTATTTGTCCGTATGGTAAAGAAATATAACAAACACCACAAGGATAACCCCTTGCCACATATCACACCACATACGCTACGCCATACGTTCTGCACAAGACTGGCAAGCAAGAACATGAACCCGAAAGATTTACAGTATATCATGGGACATTCAAACATCAGTATCACAATGAACTGGTATGCTCATGCGTCCATAGATACCGCAAAATCAGAGGTTCAGCGTCTAATCGCATAAGAAGTATTTACCACGATTTTAACCACGCTTGATAGCGAAAATATAAGAAGATAGACCTAGATATGTGAGGTTTACCACAAAAGCAAAATGCCCGTAGAGCCTATAAAATAAGGCTTTGCGGACATTTAAGAAGATATAAAAAGATAGTCAAAAAGACATATATGATTTAACATAAATATTGTATCACATATAACCCTAAACATCATTACTTACAATAAAGGTTTCTGCCACGTTTATTCATTTAATGTCTTATAATTCATACGGAGTTTTAATCCGCAACTGGGGCTAAATCATTTAATTTTCAACAGTCACGATGGTATTATTCTCCAAGACTTGAACAGCACCTCTCTCATACCGCCTTACGATTCCTCAGTGACAGCTCTCGCTGATATCACGTTTTTTCTCCTGCACCTGCTACTGAATATGATAATATGCTTCTCGCTCCTGCTTCCCAGTGTGCCTGATATTGTCACACTTTCCATTCGTATTTTCACTTTTCCTGAAATATTTTTGCTAGAATACAGACTGCAAACACAATGTCCTTCTCCTGAATCCTGCGCCACAGTTTCCACAAACCAGCAGATTGCTTAACAGATACTTACTGCTATACCGATTCCTACTATTTACCTGTGCCCCATTTTCATAAGCAATTAACCTCGCCCTTCTAAACATTTCCTATTGCACCTTATCAAATCCGAATGGTCGTGTCATCCCAGCTTTCCTGTTGCCGTCGTTATCTTCTGTTTTTCTAACGCTCTCTTAATCTGTGCAAAGGTATTCCCTGCCAGATATAAATCAAATATCTGTTTCACTACTTCTGCCTGTTCCGGCACTATCTCCAATTCTCCATTTACACACCTATATCCCATAAATGCCTTATAATTTGTAAAAATCCCCTGTTCAAAGTTTCTAGTAAACGTCCACTTCATGTTTTCACTCATATTTCTGCTCTCCTCCTGTGCCACCGCACACGCTAATGTAATATACGCCTCAGCTTCGGAATTCATAGAATCCAGCTTTTCATTTTCAAAATACATGGAAATACCCCTTTCCTTTAAATATCTGACTATATTTAGAATTTCTAACGTGTCTCTCGACACTCTGCTTACCTATTTGGTGAGTATATAATCTACCTCCCCTGCCTCCGCCTGCTTTAGCATCTTTTCCAGCCCTGTACGCCCTCTTTTCCTCAATCCGCTTTTTCCAAAATCATAAAAGATTCCGGCAAATTCCCAATTTGGATTATTCAATATCTGATTCATATACGCCCATATTTGTCGAAACAGACTTGCTTGTTGTTCCTTACTCCTTGTACTGACGCGGCAATAGGCAGCTACTCTCAATCGCTTTGGTTCTTTAGGTGGAACAGGTATTAATCTGATTTTCTTCACAAAACATTTCACCTCGCCCTAAGAAAAAGACGCAAAAGCATTTTCGCCCTTACGTCTGCATTTCCTCATACTATTTTGTATCAGTCATTTCCTCTGTTATCGACAGTTCTACATAACCTTCCTTATCATCTGCTACCCTTCGCAGATATTCCAAGCCACCATCTACGCTACAGGTACCGCAGGAGACTTAATCACATCTCCACGCGCCTTACCCTAAATACAGTTTTTCAATATTTTCTCCATCTTGATTTCCCCTATATCCCTTCACCCCACCCCGCTGCAACAGGACGATGGACTAGCAGTGTGGTGAAACCGAAGATTTATACTACATGGCGAAAGCATTTTTATCCATAATGGTATGGTGAATTTGTTCATTAATTTTACCCCACTTACCCCTTTTTAACGGAAATCACCCCTTTATAAAAAAATTTACCCTCCCACCACTGAGCTTAAGTTGAAAACAAAATTTTTCAATACCCTCATTATTTAATTTACTGTCTGATACAATGCTCTGTTTCAGCGCCTCACATCGTAGCCAAGCCTCTATCACGTATGATCTGTTTTCCATACACTATATAAATATAATTTCGTATTTTATCGCCAGATACTATAACCTATTGTTCTCCAACAAGAAATCTCCTTTTCTGCTTTTCATACATTACAATCTATAACTTCAATCTTATTTAATTAATCAGTCTTCATTTTCTACAAATCCAATTTCTTTGGATTCTCTTAATTCCTGTATATGTTCTGTATTTTCTCTATACTGTTTCAATTCATCTTCTTTTGTAAAAAGCATGTTACCCGAATACATTTTTTCTCCTTCTTTTGCATCTAACTCTATATAAAAAACATCTTCTGCTCCTTTTTGCGGCAGTCTTTGGTTTACAACTACTGCATTAAAAATACCTATTAACTGGTACAAAGATATTTTATTTCCCATAATATCTAACGAACATTCTGCACACATTTCAAAATAAATTTCTTTTCCAATCATATTTGTATCTATACCAACCTTTTCATGAAAACCTTTTCCAGATACATTTTCATATTTCTCATATTTTTTATAAGGTTTTTTCTTTATAAGACAATCATATAACATTGAAACAGAATTCACCAAGCCGATTGTAATTTCTTCTTCGGGTTCAAATTTTACTCCCAAATATTTTTCTATCTCTAATACCTTTTTCCAAAATTCCACTACTTCCTCTGGTTTCTCACTTCCTTCATATTCCTCTGCCAGAGGAACTTTTACACCACAAATATATCCATGTCCTGTCATAAAAGCATTATATATCTCATTTGCTTTTACAATTTCAGCTATACTTTTCGCTCTTTTTTCATAAACACCAATAGTAAAAGTAAATCTATTTGTTTTACAATCAATAGAAAAACTAATACTCAAAGCTTCATCATCTATAGAAGCAAATTTAAAAATTGTAAAACTATTATTGGCTTTCTGTTGAATCACTATATTGCGTCTATACTTATCTGAACCTATCTCTATTGAATGTGCTTCTGGAAACTTTGGCGGAACCATATAGAAATGTGTTGACTCCTGTACTATATTATTTTTAAATGGTGCTACAAGTAAATCACTAGCTTTAAATGCAGTTCCATTAATTTCATAACAACCATTCTTGTCCGGTAAAATTTCTGCCTGCTGCTGAGAATTATATAAATATGTCCATAATTCATCCATACTAATCTTATCATTAAATATCTCTTTTGCATTTTCAGGTAATTTAATACCGCCTGACCCAACTACAAATTTCCCGTCTGTTTCAATCCTACAAATGCCATTTTCTGCATTTACATATTTAAAACCTTCTGGAAGTGGCTCACTTATTGCTTTTAATATTCCCTCTGGTATCTCTGACTCATACGATGGTTTTTCTTTAAATGCCGCTTTAAAATCAGAAAACATTATTAAAAATCTCCTTTCGTATCATCCCAAATTATGATTTTTGAAATAAGAAAAATCTTTTCAAATTTATCTATATAATCCTTTTTTAAGATTTTGTCCGCTACCAAATCAAATTCTGCTTTATTCTGGATGATTATATATTTTACATCTTCCAGATTAAACTTCAGCCACAACTGATCTGTAAACCTAATCCCCTTATTTAATGTTTCTTTTTGCACTATACCACTTCCTGTTAAAACACTCGGAAATTTTTGTGAAGAAGCATCTGGTATATACCTCCATTCACATTCGTCGGTAAAATTTTTATGTTCTAACTTTCCATCACGAAGCATCTCACCCTCTATAGGTTTCAAAAAATACATCTGTGTCAACAAATAATCCTGTACTTTATCAGTATAAGAGCTTGAAACTGCTTCTTCAAATGCATTTGTAAAATCATTCTTCAAACTAGACTGAGTATTTATATATTGTATCGGTTGAATTCCCTTTGCTATCCCCCATTGCTTGGAAAATGCAATACCATAACTACCATAAAATCCCATATGATTTTCTATTTTATGTAAATTGATATCGCAAAAACACAACATTGGGTATGCAATTTCCTTATACGATATATTCAAATAATTTATTGTTTCAACACAATATCTTGGAATCAGCGCATCCCTTTCAATAGCATCTAACAAATAATCTATTTTTCCAACAAAGTGAAATAACGTATCTGCACTTTGAATAGGTGGGGTATATGTTTTTGCTAAAGTCATACCTGTTATCGAAACTGGTTGATCCATTAGGTATCCTCCATTAGTATTCTTTTATCCATAGTTTACCATACTCTCTTACTTCTTTCCTACTACAATATACACCTTTTTATGTTAATCGAATTATCTCAACTTTTGCCCCATAATATTCACTTTTCCCAAATAGTACGAGTTTTGTCGGATTGTATTTTTTGTCCAATAAAGCCCTTATTTTTGAACTTTCCGGCGTTATCCCCGTCCCCTTATCAGCGGAAACTTATCCATCTCACCTTCCGTAAAAACACAACTCCATTTCCCGCTAAAAATCCCGCACCCCCGCCTGGAATCAAGGTTTCCGCACGAGAAGCACGGCGGTTTCAACATGCACCGTCCCAGGAAACATATCGCACCCCCTAACCTTCCCAACCACATACCCCCCATCCGCCAGATACCGCAAGTCCCGGGCCAGCGTAGCGGAATCGCAGCTCACATATACAACCTTCTCAGGCCGCATCTTAAGGATTGTATCCAGACAGACCTTGTCGCAACCTTTCCTGGGAGGATCCACCACAATCACATCCGCATGTACCTGGTTCTTTTCGTACTGTTCAGGCAGCACTTCCTCTGCCTTACCAACAAAGAATTCCACATTATCCATTCCATTCAGCGCCGCATTCCTGCGTGCATCCTCAATGGCCTGGGGAACAATCTCCACTCCATAAACTTTCTTAGCTTTCTGTGCTAAGAACAGGGAAATCGTCCCTATCCCGCAGTATAAGTCCCAAACCGTCTCATTGCCGCTTAAGTCCGCGTATTCAAGGGCTGTCCCATATAATTTCTCAGTCTGCACCGGATTGACCTGATAGAAAGACAGCGGGGAAATCTGATACTGCACATCCCCGATATAATCCGCAATATATCCCGGCCCATACAGATTGACAATCTTCTTACCCATAATTACATTTGTCTTTTCCATATTAACACTATAAGAAATGCTGGTCATCCCATTGACCTGGCACAGTCTTTCCACCAAACGCCCTGCCAGGCTGTCTGCCGTACCTTTCTCCCAACAGTCCTCCAGACCGCCTTCCATACGCTCCTCCCGACAGTCCTCCTGGCTGCCTTCCATACGTTCCTCCCGACAGTCCTCCAGACCGCCTTCCATGCAGTCCTCCCATCTATCCTTCCGTCTGTCCCCAGCTTTTTTCCCCAACGACCTCCCATTTATCACAAGGCACACCATCAGTTCCCCGGTCTTAAATCCCTTCCGGATCAGGACATGTCTCACAAGTCCTTTGTGGGCATACTCGTCATAAGGCTCCAGCCCGTTTTCCTCCATAAATCCTTTGATGATTCCCAGTATCTCCTGGTTTTCTTCCACTCCCAGAAGGCAGTCATCATTTCCAATGATATCATGGGTCCTTCCGGCATAAAATCCCGCAATAATCTCCCCATCTTTATTCCGCCCAAATGGGAACTGGGCTTTATTGCGGTACCTCCAGGGATTCTCCATTCCCATAATCGGAAGCATTTGAATCTCATCCCGTTTGAACTTCCCAATCCGCATTAGGTTATTCAGGACCTTATTCTCCTTAAAACGCAGCTGCTCTTCGTAGCTCATGGCCTGAAGCTGACAGCCCCCGCACTGGCGGGCCACCGGACAGGACGGTTCCACACGGCCAGCGGAAGGCTCCAGCACCTCCATAAGCCGTGCAAATCCATAGGACTTCTTCATTTTCATGGCTTTTGCCCGTACCACATCGCCAATGACTGTATCCTTAATAAACCAGATGTAACCGGCAAGCTTTCCCACGCCGGCTCCATCTTCATTCATGTCTTCTATTGTCACGGTAAATTCCTGATTTTTCTCCATTATCAAGTTCTCCTGTCCTTACTATTATTCACAATCCCTACACAATTCCCTATGTTATATCCAATCCTTACATTATTCCCAATCTCCACGCTCCACCATCTCCACGATACTCCCATTCCCTACACAGCGCCCACTCCCCACACTACTCCCACTCCCCACGATACCCCCCATTCCCTACACAGCGCCCACTCCCCACACTACTCCCACTCCCCATGATACCCCCATTCCCTACGCAGCTCCCACTAACCACACTACCCCCATTCTCCACACTACTCCCACTCCCCAACTCGCCCAAAAATCCCCACATCCAAAAAGGCTGAAAACCTCCGCGCACCGATATATCCTTCCGTCCATACCATCTGCCTCATAAGTTTTCAGCCTTTATATGTCATCTCACAATCATCAACCGGACAGCCCCGCCGGGCCGTGTTTTTTATAACACCCCAAACCCGTTACACGGATTCCGAAGTCTTTCTGATGTTTGTCTCCAGCAGCCGGTTATAACCCAGCCATCCCTTATTATCAGAACCCGGATTGCCGGCGTTCAGCGCCTCAATCATGGTCTCCATCTTTGCATCCGTATTGTCGGCAAAGTTCAGTGCCAGCGCTTCCAACAGCGCCGGCTTTTTGGGCGAACCGTATTCAAGCTCCCCGTGGTGGGCCAGGATGCAGTGTTTTAATTCCACGGCCAGAACTTCCGGGAATCCCGGAATGGCGCGTATGCCTTTGCCCACCATCTCTGTGCCGATTATGATATGCCCTAACAGCTGGCCGTCGTCCGTATAGTCATTCTCCGGGAAACGTGACAGTTCCTTGGTCTTGCCAATATCATGGAAAATGGCTGCTGTCAGCAGTAAATCCCTGTTAAGCTGCGGATAACAGGATGAATAGTAATCACACATCTTTGCAACGCTCAGCGTATGCTCCAGAAGCCCGCCCACAAAACCGTGGTGGACGCTCTTGGCAGCGGAGTGGAACTGGAATGCCTTTGCAAATGCCGGGCTGTCCACAAAATAAATGCTTAACAGCTTCTGAAGATATGGATTCTTCACGGTTCCTATGCAGCCAAGAAGTTCCTCGTACATTTCCTTGATATTCTTCTTGGATACCGGCAGGTAGTCTGCCTCCACGTATTCACCTTCCTGCGCCCTGCGTATGCGGCGGATATTCATCTGGTTGGAATTCTGGAACAGCGTGATGTCCGCTTCCACATGCACATAATCCATGGTCTCAAAGTCACCTACCCCAGGTGAACCCAAATCCCAGATTTTGGCGTCTATGGTTCCTGTCTTATCCTGAAGTACCAGATTGCCGTATTCCTTTCCATTCTTGGTCATTGCAATCTGCTTGTTTTTGCACAGGTACACATCCGCAATGTGCATGCCTTCCCTGAAGGTGTCGATGTATTTCATCCTTTACTTCCTCATCTTTCTAATATGTTGGCACATAAACTTCATATTCTGTTTACGATGCTCATTACAATAACGCAGCCAGGCGTTATGAACTACCTGGCTCCGATTGTTACTGAAAACTCAATTTCTTTGTACTCATCTTTTCCGCTGCGAAGGATTGCCACCTTGATTTTGTCACCGGAATGGAGTTTTTCCACCAGGTTCTGGAAATCCTTCATGTTACCCACCTGTTCCCCATTCATCCAGGTAATGATATCCCCTGCCTGTATGCCTGCATTGTAAGCAGGGCTGTCCGTAACAGTGGCAGTAACATATATGCCGTGAGGCATTCCGCTTTCTTCCATGGCAGGGCTCACCTCCTGCCCCTTAATCCCAAAATACGGGGCCGGGATTCCGTTGCTCAGCCGTTCCAGGATTCCCTTGTAGTCTGATATGGCCACCACGGTGGTCATCTTGCAGACCCCGTCCTCGCCATATTTGTCAGTGACCCAGCCAATCAGTTCTCCTGAGATGTTCAGTAAAAATGTTCCTGCGCCCGCATCCCCGTTGGCATCCGTATAAAAAATCCTGGAGTTGCCGTCCACGGTCTGCACGTTGCGCACCACATAGGAAATATTGCCGTAATCACTGGAGTGTACAATCCCCGCCGGAGCACCCACCGCAATCACGATGTCTCCCTGCTTCACCCCATAGGAATTCCCCAGTTCAATGGCTTCCACCTTCTTGAACTGTTCGCTGTCCATCTTGGCCGCATCCACACTTACCACGGACAGTCCTGTAATGGTATCGCTCTGCTTCACGGTTCCCGCCATCATGGTGTTGTCGGGAAACGCCACCTCAATGGAGTCTGCGGCTTCAACCGCTTCCTCCGGCGTCAGTATCAGGATTTCAGAACGCGTCCTGGCAATTATGATGCCGGAAAACTGTCCTGAGGTCTCAATGGGATTGTCAAACCAGTCCTTTTCATGCTGTATGGAATGGACTACCACAAGGCTGTCATCCGCGTCCACCGCAATGGCGCGCAGGTTACCGTATAATTTATTCAGGTCATCTACGGAATAATTGTACTTCTCGATTGCGCTGCGGACCAGTACGTCCACTGGTTCTGTCTGTGCAGGAACTTCCGTGGAGGGTACGGACATGGTGGCCTGGGTCGTCTCAGGATTGTCTTTGGGAATGGTAAACTGGCTGCTCTCCTCAGGTGTCTCCTGCCCCAGGAAACGCTCCGCTACCGGGCGGCTGACCACAAAGCAGATGGCTGACAGCACTCCAAACAGCACGGCACAAAAAACAGTCAGAAGGATCTTCCTGGCAATCTGGCGGCGGGACATGGGCTGACGGACGATTTTCTCGTTGATAAACCGGTGGGACTTGTCCGGCCCACGGTCCTGCTGGTTCTTATTCGGATGCTGATCTGCACGTTTATCCGCCATGGTGCTCCTCCCTTGCGAAGAATCTTATTCTCTATTATACGTTTCTTCCAGTTATTATGCAAGATTTTATATATGAAAAGATAGTAAAAAAGATAGTAAATATCATTTTTTATGGTATAATTTAAATGTCGCCTTTTGGAAAAAGGCCCTTATTAATCCAGCATTTTTACGTAAAACACAGGTGAAATCAATGAATCAGAAAGCATTAAAAACGTTAGAATACGATAAGATAATCAACCAGTTAACTGAATATGCGGCGTCCCCGTTGGGCAAGGAACTGTGCCGCAGCCTTAACCCATCCTCCGACCTTGAGGAAATCCGCACATGGCAGGCCCAGACCACGGATGCGGTGACAAGGGTCCGTTTCAAGGGCACTACGTCATTTTCCGGTGTAAGGGATATCGGGGATTCTTTAAAACGTCTGGAGATTGGAAGTTCACTGGGCATCCATGAACTGCTTGCCATCAGTTCCAGCCTTACGGCCGCTGCCAGGGCCAAGGCCTATGGACGGCACGAACCCCAGGGGGATACAAGGACCGGGGCCGGCGGCCGGAACACCGCAGGCGGCAGTGGGGCCGGCGGCCGGAACACAGCAGGCGGCTGTGGAGCAGGCAGCCGGAACACCGCAGGCGGCAATCGGGACAGCGGCCGGGATATGGCATCTGCCAGGAACACAGCCGCCCGGATGAACGGCGCCAACATCCCGGACAGCGATGGCCCGGATGATGATTATGACTCCCTGGAGCCTTTGTTTGCCGGTCTTGAGCCCCTAACCCCGCTGAACAACGAGATTAAGCGCTGTATCCTCTCCGAAGATGAGATTGCAGATGATGCCAGCCCGGGATTGTCCCATGTACGGCGCTCCATGAAGGTGGCTGCGGACCGTATCCATACGCAGCTGAATTCCATTCTCAATTCTAACCGTTCCTATCTTCAGGATGCGGTTATCACCATGAGGGACGGGCGTTACTGCCTTCCTGTCAAGTCAGAATACAAAAACCAGGTGTCCGGCATGGTCCACGACCAGTCCTCTACCGGTTCCACCCTGTTCATAGAACCCATGGCTATTGTAAAGCTGAACAATGAGATCCGCGAACTGGAGATACAGGAGCAGAAGGAAATTGAGGCTGTCCTTGCATCCTTGAGCAACCAGGCCGCCCCTTACTGCGAAGAACTCCGGATGAACCAGGAACTGCTGGCACAGCTGGATTTCATCTTTGCAAAGGCCGGGCTGGCACGCCACTACAAGTGCAGCGCGCCTGTGTTCAATGACAGGGGATATATCCATATCAAGGACGGACGCCACCCCCTTTTAAACCCGCAGACAGCGGTCCCCATCAATATATGGCTGGGCAGGGACTTCGATCTGCTGATTGTGACAGGCCCCAATACGGGCGGCAAGACCGTTTCCCTGAAAACAGTTGGGCTCTTCACCCTCATGGGCCAGTCAGGTCTTCACATCCCGGCCTGGGAAGGATCGGAACTGGCGGTATTTGATGAGGTATTTGCTGATATTGGAGATGAACAGAGCATTGAGCAGAGCCTCAGCACATTCTCCGCCCATATGACCAACACGGTCCGTATTTTAAATGAAGCTGATTCCCACTCCCTCTGCCTGTTTGATGAACTGGGAGCCGGGACAGATCCCACGGAAGGCGCGGCCCTGGCCATCGCCATCCTCACCTTCCTCCACAACATGAAGTGCCGCACCATGGCTACCACCCACTACAGCGAACTGAAGGTATTTGCGCTTACCACGCCCGGCGTGGAGAATGCCTGCTGTGAATTTAACGTGGAGACCCTGCAGCCCACTTACCGGCTGCTCATCGGCGTTCCCGGCAAAAGCAACGCCTTTGCTATTTCCAAGAAGCTGGGGCTTCCTGACTATATCATCGATGAAGCCAAAAACCATCTGGAAGCCAAGGACGTATCCTTTGAGGACCTGCTGGCCAGTCTGGAATCAAGCCGTCTCACCATTGAGAAGGAACAGGCTGAAATCAACGCCTATAAAGATGAGGTTGCCAAGCTTAAATCCAGGCTTACCCAAAAGGAAGAGCGGCTGGATGAGCGCAAGGACAAGGTCATCCGCAACGCCGCCGAGGAGGCCCAGCGGATTCTCAGGGAAGCCAAGGAGACAGCGGACCAGACCATCAAGCAGATTAACAAACTGGCGGCAGGGGCAGGCCTTAACAAGGAACTGGAAGAACAGCGCTCCAGGCTGCGTGACCAGCTTAAAAAAGCGGACGATAAACTGGCGGTAAAGGCCAAGGGCCCAAGCCAGCCCATCTCGCCAAAGAAGTTAAAAATCGGCGATGGCGTGAAAGTGCTGTCCATGAACTTAAAGGGCACGGTCAGCACCCTGCCCAATGCAAAGGGCGACCTCTACGTCCAGATGGGTATCCTCCGCTCCCTGGTGAACATCAAGGACCTGGAGCTTCTGGATGAAAAAGAGATAAGCGCCACCCTGGGCGACGGTTCCTCCATCAGCTACGGAGGCAAGGCTCCTGCCAAGGGCAAGGGCAGCGGCAGCAGCCAGATAAAGGTATCCAAATCCTCCACCATCTCAACCGAAGTGAACCTGATCGGTATGACCGTGGATGAGGCTCTTCCTGTGATGGAGAAGTATCTGGACGACGCATATCTGGCCCATCTGCCAAGCGTGCGGGTGGTTCACGGACGGGGTACCGGGGCCCTTAAAAACGCGGTGCACAAACGTCTGCGCCAGCTTAAATATGTAAAGGAATTCCGTCTGGGCCAGTTTGGCGAAGGCGATTCAGGTGTGACCGTTGTCACGTTCAAATAATTACGGCCCGCACATACAACCAACAACAGCTATAGGAGGAATGGAACATGGCAGAGAAGCAGAGAATCCTGATTGTGGATGATGATGCAAATATTGCAGAATTAATCTCCCTCTACCTGATGAAAGAGTGTTATGAAACAATGATTGTAGGAGACGGCGAGGAAGCACTCAGGGTATTCCCTGAGTTCAAGCCCAACCTGGTTCTCCTGGACCTGATGCTGCCCGGCATGGATGGATATCAGGTCTGCCGGGAACTGCGCTCCGGCTCCCAGGTACCCGTCATCATGCTTTCAGCCAAGGGCGAGATTTTCGATAAGGTCCTTGGCCTGGAACTGGGCGCTGACGACTATATGATCAAGCCCTTTGATTCCAAGGAGCTGGTGGCCCGCGTAAAGGCAGTGCTGCGCCGCTATCAGGCAGTTCCCGCACCGGCGCCCTCCAGCACACAGCAGGGCGAATACGTGGAGTATCCTGATTTAATCGTAAACCTGACCAATTATTCAGTCATTTACAATGGCCACTCCGTGGAAATGCCGCCAAAGGAGCTGGAGCTCCTCTATTTCCTGGCGTCATCCCCCAACCAGGTATTTACCAGGGAACAGCTTCTGGACCATATCTGGGGCTATGAGTACATTGGCGATACACGCACCGTGGACGTACATATCAAACGTCTCCGTGAAAAAATCAAGGACCACACCAATTGGGCCATCACCACAGTGTGGGGGATTGGCTACAAATTTGAAGTAAAGAGGTAAGATGATGACCCGTTCCTTATATTCCAAATTCATACTGGGATACCTGATATTTGGACTTCTGGGTTTCATCACCATTGCCACGTTTTCTTCGAAAATGACCCGTGACTATCTGGTCAGATACCAGGCGGATGCCATGTACGATGAAGCCAATATCATAGCATCCTCCTGCAGCACCATGTACCAGGGTAAACGCATGGATTCCGAGGAGGTCACCTCCCAGATACGCGCCCTTTCCAAGTATCTGAAAGCTGAGATATGGGTGGTCAACCGTCAGGGCACCATTGTCATGGACAGCCAGGGCGGCTTAAGGGTCCAGACAGACATCAGCAATTTCGACCCTGCGGCCATGGGGAACCGTTCCTATACCACAGGCAGGTTTTACGGACTGTTTAATGAAAATGTCCTCAGCGTTTCCGCACCCATTACCGGGAATTACAATACCTACGGTTATGTTCTGATCCATCTTCCATTGAGCCAGATTACCCAGTCCCAGAATGATATCCTGAACATACTTTATATCACGTCCGCCATTGTGTTTGCCCTCTCGCTGATCATCCTTCTGGTATTTACCCAGACCGTTTACCTGCCCCTGCGCAAAATCACCGTTGGCGCCAACGAATACGCGGCAGGCAACCTGGAATACAGGATTAATGTAAAAACCCATGACGAGGTGGGTTATCTGGCCGATACGCTGAACTATATGTCGGACGAACTGAATAAGATGGAGGAGTACCAGAAAAACTTCATTGCCAATGTATCCCATGATTTCCGGTCGCCCCTGACCTCCATCAAAGGCTATCTGGAAGCCATCCTGGACGGAACCATACCTGAGGATATGTACGAAAAGTACCTGTCCAGGGTCATTTCCGAGACAAAGCGGCTCCACAAGCTGACGGAAAGCATGCTCACCCTCAACTCCCTGGACGCCAAGGGATACCTGTCCAGGACGAATTTTGATATCAACCGGGTCATCAAGGATACGGTTGCTTCCTTTGAAGGCACATGTGATGCCAAGAACATCAGCTTTGACCTGACGTTCTCTGACAGCATCCAGATGGTTTACGCAGACCTTGGCAAGATCCAGCAGGTCCTGTACAACCTGATTGACAATGCCATCAAGTTCAGCCACCACAACTCCACCATCTATATCCAGGCATCGGGACGGTATGAGAAAATATTTGTCTCGGTCAAGGACACGGGAATCGGAATCCCCAAAGACAGCCAGAAAAAAATCTGGGAACGTTTTTATAAGACAGACCTTTCCAGGGGCAAGGATAAGAAGGGCACAGGACTTGGACTTTCCATTGTAAAGGAAATCATCCAGTCCCATGGAGAGAATATTGATGTGGTCAGTACGGAAGGCGTTGGGACCGAATTCATCTTCTCCCTTCCCCGTTCCACAAACCTTTAAAATATTGTAAGACATTTCCTTCCGGATCGTGATATAGTTATAATTAGGAATATGTATCAGGAATAGGAGACATTCATCGAGTTAAGAAGCATTGAATTTAAAAAGCATTGAATTTAAGAAGCATTGAGTTAAAAAGCATTGAGTCAAAAGGAATCGAATAAAAAGAAAGGACAGGAAGATATGATTACATGGAAAAAAGCAGCCGGCGCGCTTCTGATTGCATCCCTGCTTTCCTCATCAATGGCACCAATGGCCATGGCGGCAAGCAAAACAAAGGTGGGCAAGATCAGCCTCACCATTGACTCCGATATACGGACCGGACGGGAGGGAGGGGACGTGGAGGTGACTCCCACCGGCGATAATACGGACCGTTACTATGTAGACTCCTGGGAAGTGACCAATGATAACGGCGATACCTGGACCAGGTCCAATCCGCCTGAGATTGATATTGTCCTTGGGGTAGAGGATGAAGAGGAATATTATTTTTCAAGCACTTCGTCCAGCAGCTTCAAGCTGACTCTTGGTTCCTCCAGCAAGTACCGTTTTGATAAGATTAAAATCGTGGATGCAAAGCGCAAGGACAGCAACGCCACCCTTATCCTGACCATCCAGCTTATATTTGATAAGGACGCTGATATAAGTTCCGCAACAGCCCCTGCCGGCCTTAGCTGGGATGACGCCCGCAACGGTATGGGGTCATGGAATCCGGTTTCATCCTCCAAGTACTATCAGGTACAGCTGATGAAGGACGGCTCAGACACAGGGGATATGAAAGATATCTATGATACTTCCTATAACTTTGCGGACCAGATTACATCCCCCGGAACCTACCGCTTCAAGGTGCGCTCCGTCAAATCCAGCAACAGTGCCAAGAGCAGCTGGTCCACATCCAATGCCTGGGCTGTCAATGAAGCTGACATCACCGCCATGGGCAATACCCCTCAGGCCTCTGCGCCTGACGGCGGCAGCTGGCAGCAGGCGGCCGACGGCATCAGATGGTGGTGGCGCAATCCGGATGGTTCCTGCCCCATCTCAGCCTGGAAGGATATCAATGGCCAGTGGTACTACTTTGATGCCGAGGGCTATATGGCAACTGGATGGATTGAGCTTGACGGCAAGTCCTATTACCTTGACCCTGCAACCGGCGCCATGTACGCCAATACGCGGACACCGGATAACTGCTGGGTGGATGCATCCGGAGCATGGGTGCCCGGAGCATGATTCATAGGATTGACATAATTCATAGGTCTGGCATGATCCATAGGATTGGCATGATTGATTCATAGATCTGGCACGCAATATATGATATTCATATAATTACCAAAAAGCTCTGTCATCAACTGGTATTTACTGATTACCAGCCAATGGCAGAGCTTTTATAATTACTTTTTTGAATCAGCCCCCCCTGAAAGGGGCATCCATCTCACTACAGCAGCAGCCTTGCCGCGCCATAAATCCCGGCATCATTGCCCAGGGTTGCCAGGCCCAGCTTACCTTTATACTTGGAAATAGGGGTGAAGTGGTCATAGTGCTTCTGTACAACGTCTATCAGGAACTGCCCTGCCTTGGAAACGCCGCCGCCAATCACAAATATCTCCGGATCCACAGTCATCACCACCATGGACAGGGCCAGACCCAGGTAGCGGCCCACTACGTCCATTACCTCCAGAGCCAGCTCATCCCCGTCCTTGGCAGCGTCCAGCACATTCTTTGCTGTCACTGACTCGCCGTATTTCCTCAGGGCAGACGGCTTATCACCGGCAGCCATTTTCCGCCTGGCCTCCCTGGCAATACCGGTAGCGGAACAGATCTGCTCCACGCATCCCACGCCGCCGCAGTTGCAGTGCTCCCACTCCTCGTCACGTACGTGGATATGGCCAATCTCACCGCCAAGCCCATGCCTTCCGGCAATGATTTTCTCATTAAGGATTACGCCGCCGCCAACGCCGGTTCCAAGGGTCACCATTACCAGGTCTTTATATCCCTTGCCTCCGCCCTGCCACATCTCTCCAAGGGCAGCCACATTGGCGTCATTGCCGCTCTTAACAGGAATCCCGTCTAACAGACGGCTTAGTTCCTCCTGGGGATTCAGGTTATGCCATCCCAGGTTGACGCATACCTCCACGTATCCGCCTGGAAGCACCGGTCCCGGTACGCCTAAGCCCACGCCTGCCAGGTCCTTTTTGAGGTCAATGCCCTTTGCCGCCATCTTTTCCCTGATGGAGTCTGCCACGTCAGGCAGGATATGGCTTCCGCCATCTTCCTTGCGGGTTTTTACCTCCCACTTTTCAAGCAGTTCTCCGGTCACTTCAAACAGCCCGATCTTTACAGATGTGCCTCCAACGTCAACTCCGATACACTTCATCCCCATGGTATATACTTCCTTTCCACTTATATTCATACTGCTATTGCAGCTTGATTTCCATCATCATCTGCGGTCCCATCACAAGAAGTGTCCCAGGGAACCTGCCTGCCGACACCTTGTTGACCGTAAAATCAAATGTCCCGTTATATTTCTCTGTTCCTGTCATATTAAATACCTTACAGGAACTATCATTATACAATAACACCAGGCCTCCGTCTATATCAAATCCAGTGTACTGGTAATTAAATGTCCTCTCAAACACAAGGCCGCCTTCTTTGTCATAAATCTTCAGTCTGTACGGGTCCTGCCCTTCCACATTATCCGTCACAACTCCCATATGGTCTTCTGTATATGCGATGCTGCGGATTTCCTCTGTTATGGGAATCTGGGTCACGGACTCCGGCGAGGTTTCCACCCTGGTGGAGAAAAGCTGGATGCCCTTATTCGTAAATATGACGGCATGGCTTTCATCCAGGAACCTGACCCTTCCCGCCATGGCATCATCCAGATCCTGGGGGAAGAAAATCCCCACCACCCTCCTGGGGTCATTTTTTCCCAATCCGAAGTTGTAGAAAACAATCTTGCACTTGAGGATTCCCTGGTCCAGATACATATAGGAAGTGATTAACTGGGTACCGTTGGGGGACAGGCTTAAGTCCACCGGATATCCGTCCCCGGAAAGCAGGGACTTCACATTGATATCAAGGGAACTGCCGTCCTTTTTATAGAAGTAAATGTAGCTGGCCTTGGAGTCTTCCTGCAGGGCTGCCACCATGCCCTTGGCCGACACCGTCACACGCAGGATCGGCAGGAGCGTGGTGGCCTTTCCCACCGGTCCGCTCTTATTACATATGTAAATGCTGTTGCCCTGCTGGTCCCCGATTGCAGCGTACTCGCCGTTAATGGATACCATAGGTGTCTTCATCTCATAGCTCTGTACCCAGACCACCTTTCCCTGTGCATCCAGATATGACGCCCCGTCCTTGGTATACTTAAGCACACCGTCACCAAAATCCATGTACCCACAGAAGCTTCCCTCTCCCTGGACAGCTGCTTCCTGGGCTTCACTTATCAGGTTCTTTTCCCATATGACCTGATAATCCGTAAACTGGTGATAACGGTCATACCTGAGCAGCACTAAGGCCACCACAGCCGCAAGAATAACCAGTACCAGAAATATGGTCAGCCGCTTCCTTACCACCCGTTTATGGGCTTTATGGACAATATCCCGGCTGTCTTCTTCCTCATGATACTGGTTATTCGAAGGGACAATCTGACGCTTCAGCTGCTTCTTTTTATTTTCACGGCTCATTGAATTGGTACTGCCCATCTTACGTTCTCCCAACAATCCTCTTTTGCATCTATGCAATAGTATACAACAATTCTGGGTAAAACGCATTAATTTTTTCCGGAAGCCGGACTTTCTTCTACGGTACAAGGAGCTTCTGTCCTGCAAAGATACTGTTCTCGTCTGTCAATGCATTGACCCGGCAGATTTCGTCAATATGCTTCAGGTCATGATACAGCTTAAAACAGATACCATATAATGTCTCTCCCTCTTCCACCGTATAAACGCTATAATTAACCGCTGAAACGGTCTGGGATGAGGCATCCTCGCGGGCGCCGGTGGCTGGCGGCGTTGCCCCTTCCTTGGACGATGGTTCTGTTTCCTTAGATGCCTTGGTCGTCCCTTCACCGGTGGGCGACGAGGAATTCTGGGCTGCGGATGGGGCTGTTGACTGGTCTGAGGACTGGTCTGCCTGGCCTTTGGACTGTCCCTCTGACTGGCTGTTACCCTGTCCTGAGGCTTTATCCGCGTCCTGGCTGGTTTTGTCAGAGGACGGTTGGCCTGCCTGTCCCGCTGACTGGCCTGCCTGGCCTCCCTGGCCCGCTGTTCCTGCCTGTCCTTCACCCTCATGGCGCGCGCTGCTTTCAGCAGGCGGCATGGTCTCCGGCGTTACCTGGGACGATTGCTCTTTGTGGTTTTCAGCCGACGGCGCCGTGGTTGGATAAACCTTGCCTGCGGCTTCTTCAATCACATAGTCCGGCTCGTCCACCGGGGACCAGCCTTTTCCGGAGGAGTCTTCCGTTTTCCCGGACCCCTTTCCGGCGGATGCAAGCAGGCCCTGTTTTACACTTCCTTCCGGCATCACGGAGGCAATGACGCTCTCCATCTGGTGCATTTTCTGATAGTTGTTGAACATGGCGACCCCGCCGGCCAGGACCGTGACAGCCAGGACGCTGCAGATTCCGGACAGGACCCCCACCGTGCTCCTGTGGCGTCCTGCTTCATTTTTACGCTCGTCCATCCGCTGCTTGAAATCGCGTATTACTTTATCGTCAACTTCCGCCTCTGCCCTGGGCACGTCCTTGCGCAGGATCATATAATCCTGCATCATCTGATTGCGTTCGTAGTAGACACTGTATCCCCTCAGCTTATAAAATCCATCTGAGGATGTTATGTAAACCGCCTCTTCCCCCTCCAGGCCGCAGTTGAGATACATCAGCTGGTTTTTGCCTGTGAAGTACTGGCTGTGCTGTTTCCAGTATGTCAGGGGACTTAAGGTGCAGCCCGGCCCGCCGCACAGGAACCATCCCTGCACCGTCCGTTTGGGGAACATCTGCTCCACATCCTGATATGCCTTTTTCCAGGCATCCTCGGAAAATACCACCTTTTCGCCTTCCTCGGTAACGGAATCCATTTCCAGGGCGCCATCCACAAATACATAGGGCGTGTCCTCATGGGTCTCCCTGCTTCCAAGGAGCAGACCCACACGCAGATCAGCCCCCTTGGCCGGCTGGAGGCGTCTTAAGTACGTATTTACATAATCTTCTAAATATAACTTTAAAACCTGGTCCCGTTCTCCAATCTGCCGAATATTTTTCGGCAGCTTTGGAAAGGGTTCATATAATTCTCCCATAGAATCACCCCGCTGTCTTTAATCTGTACAAGCATAGCAGATTCCATATGCAGATTCTGTCATATTATGGCGGCATTGTCCCATAATCGTTCGACAAGGCAGATTCCTTCACAGATGCAGTCCGCCATCTTCATGACAATGGACAGCCGCACGCTTTGAAGCATGACCGGGTCGCGGCTTCCCGCCCCGCCCACGATTCCTGTGATGGAAATATCCCCCACCGCCTCCAGGTTCTTGGATACCCCAAGTCCTGGCTGCAGCGCCCCGCGTCCCAGGGTGGCATAACCCACATGGTCCGGGCTGCCCACCGATGCATCGATGGCCACCACCACGTAATCCGGATAATGAAGCTTTATATACCTGGCATAAAGGTCCAGGTTCATGGCATGTACCGGCTTATCCAGGGTACCGATGACCGCGGCCCCCGCCAGACGCCTGCCGCGCAGCTTATGCCCAATGAGCGGGCCCAGGCTGTCCCCGGTGGAGCGGTCCGTGCCAATACACAGGAACATGACCCCGTCCTTGCCCGTTGCTGTCATTTCCTCGCAGATCAGCCGGTTTAAATGCAGTGCAAACTGTTCTGTCTCAAACTCTGACTGCGTATTATAATAGGCAATGCCTTCCCTTTTTTGTATGTTAAATGTCTTCCATAATCTCATATCCAAGTTGTCCACCCGAAATTTATTAAAATGTCAGGCCCTGCCGCGCATGCTAGAGCGTGTTTGAAAACTGCTTTCCGTTGGCTGTGCGTCCCACTTTGTGGGAGATTTGGTCCCGATGATGGAGGCGTAGCGAACTACGCTGACTGAATCGGGGCCAAATATACCGCGAAGTGGGGCGTGCAGACGGCGGGAATGAATTTTCAAACAGGCTCTGGCATGCATTGGCTGATAAAGGCTGTTTTTATAGTATAGGCTTGGGCTTTTGAATTTATGCATGAAAAAGGGGCACACGGATTGACAGTATCCGCGCGCCCAACAAAAAAACGCAGCCCGGGATGACTGCGTTTTCACAATACCATATCTTATTTTACTCATTCGCTGTAAAGCTTCTCTTTGTACACGCCTGCGTCAATCAGCGCCCTGACAGCGTCCACCACGGCCTGTTTGTCCTCTTTGTAGGTGACTCCGAACCACTTGTCCGGTGTGCCAAGGACCGTGACCCTTGCGCGCTTTGACTGTACCAGGCTGTCAATGATTCTGGGCAGAAGATATTCTGATTTAATATCCCCCTGCTTCAGATTGTCCAGGAATTCAGGGAATCCGGCTTCCAGCTCATCCAGGAACCCGGCCGGGATTCCCCACATGTTCATGGAAACCGGCTGGTCCGGGCTGACAGTGACAGGATTGCCCTGTTCATCGGTTGCCAGAAGCCCATTTTCCGTCATTCTGATATTATAGGTTTCGTTGACCGTCTTAAGGATACCGTCATCATCCACCTGGCATACGCCCCTGGTAACCGCCCCATTGTCACTGAGGGTGTTGGAGAGCACGAAACCTCCCATGCACAGGTCATATACATCGGAATCCGCATCCATGGTATTTACCATGTAATCGTGGATTTTCTTAAAGGCTTCCCTGCCATAATAGTCATCTGCGTTAATGACAAGGAACGGTCCGTCCACCAGGCCCTTGACCATAAGAACGGCCAGCCCCGTCCCCCATGGCTTTGTGCGCCCGGGCGTCACCTCATATCCGGCCGGAAGTGCATCCAGCTCCTGATAAGCGTATTCCACAGGAAGAAGCTTTTCTATCCTGTTACCGATTACTTCCTTAAAATCCTTTTCCAGGTCCTTCCTGATGATGAAAATAACCTTGTTAAAACCTGCTTCCATGGCATCATGGATAGAATAATCCATGATGATCTCCCCGCCTGGCCCCACTGGTTCCAGCTGCTTGATTCCTCCTCCAAAACGGCTTCCAATCCCAGCCGCCATGATTACCAATGCAGTGTCTTTCATTGCACATTTCTCCTTTGATATAAACTGGTTACACTATAGCACAAATGGCCTCAAAAGGCAAAAGAAATAAAAAACCCCCCTTACTTATATTAGGATTTTCAGGAATATGACGATTATATAAGTACATCATGTATTTATTATAAGGGGAGGTAATATAGGCCATGAAAACAATCCGGGCAAAAATACTATCAAGCATCATACTGATTACCACTGTGTCGCTTCTCATCACCGGAGGCGCGGCCAGCGTAATGAACTACCAAAGTACGGTCAGCACGCTGCAGCAGACGCTGCAGGAAGCCGTAGTGATTGCCGCCAACCAGGTTTCTGCTGAGATGAAAGCGCAGATGAACCTCGTAAAGGAATTCGCATATAATTCCGTATTATGGGGCGACATTGACCGGGACAGTAAAATAGACCAGCTCCACAGCCTGAGGGATAACAGCGGTTTTGACCTTATCATCATGACCGATGCCAGCGGCATCAGCCTGGAGACAAGGGAAAACATGTCCGGCCTGGAGGCTTTCCAGCATGCAAAAACAACCGGCAGTCCTTTTATCAGCGACCCGGTCCGGTTAGACGGATCTGAAGATATGCTGGTTCTGTTTGCAGCTCCTGTCATGCGCAACAATGTATTCCAGGGCGCCATCATCGCCGGAAAGAGCGCGTCCTTCCTGTCTGACCTGGTATCCACCATCCATGTCGGAACCGGCAACGCCGCCGTGCTGAACAAATCAGGCGACACCATCGGCTTTGCGGATTATAATCTTGTGCTGCAAAAATATAATACACAAAAAGAAGCTAAATCCGATTCCAAACTGGAGCGCCTGGCCGCAATTGAGTACAGCATGACTCAGGGGAATACCGGATTTGCTGATTATTACTATGCCGGGCAGGAGAAAATGATGGCATACGCGCCTGTGCCGGGTACCAATGGATGGAGCATTGATATCGCAATCGTGCAAAGCGATTTTATGGGAGGAACACGCCAGTCCCTGTTCATCACGGCTTTTATCATGCTCGCCGCCCTGATTGCCGCCTCCGTCCTGGCCATACGTCTGTCCACTTCCATTGCCAATCCAATCAAGGCAACGGCGGAGCGGCTCAGAAAGCTTGCGGAGGGGGACCTAAAGTCAGAGATCAGCATATCTGCCAATAAGGATGAAACCGGTCTTTTATCCAGCTCGCTGAGCCAGACTGTTTTAGATTTAAGGGATATCATAACCGATATCACCCTTCAGCTTGGGGAATTGTCACAGGGGAATTTCTGCATTGACTTTCATAAAAATTATAAAGGTGATTTCCAGCCCATACAGGATTCCATCACCAACATCACCCAATCCCTTAACCATACCCTGTCCCAAATCAGTACGGCGGCGGACCAGGTTTCCAGCGGCGCAGACCAGGTTTCCAGCGGCGCCCAGGCATTATCCCAGGGAGCCACCGAGCAGGCCAGCTCCATAGAAGAACTGGCCGCCACTGTCAATGAGATATCGGCCCATGTGGGCAATACCGCCCAAAAGGCCGCAGGCGCCAGCGCCAAGACAGAGGAAAACAGTCTCCGCATGGATCAAAGCAAGGCAGAGATGGAGCAGATGATACGGGCCATGGAAAACATCAACAAGTCCTCCGGCGAAATAGGAAAAATAATTAAGACCATTGAGGATATTGCATTCCAGACAAACATATTGGCGCTGAACGCAGCTGTTGAAGCTGCCCGGGCCGGAGAAGCAGGAAAAGGATTTGCAGTGGTTGCAGACGAAGTCCGCAGTCTGGCAGGAAAGAGCGCGGAAGCCGCCAACGACACAACCGGCATGATTGAGGAATCCATACAGGCAGTAAAGGACGGGGCCAGGATAGCTGATGAAACCGCTCAGTCCCTGTTGTCCGTTGTCACGGAGTCCAGGATAGTGTCCGATGATGTCCAGGAAATACACAGCGCCGCAGAACAGCAGGCCCGGAGCATTGCCCAGGTAACAGAGGGCATTGACCAGATATCAGCCGTTGTCCAGACAAACTCCGCCACCGCACAGGAGAGCGCTGCAGCCAGCGAGGAGTTAAGCGCCCAGGCCCAGATCCTTAAGGATTTGGTGGGGAGGTTTAAGTTAAAATCACCAGATATATGATAGGACAATCAAAGCGATAATACAAAACTTTTAGAACCTTCGTTCCGTTCTATGGCAATATTGGAGGAAGTCCTCATATCTGCCGTCAATGACCCGGCGAAATCCCTCCGGGTCTATGAACGGGTTCCCTTCACCTGCCGCCTTTCTCCTGGCTTTTCCAAGCATATCGCCATGGTTCGTATGGGAACCCAGGGGAATATCCACCTGTTCTTCCCTCATGATTCTGAGATTTTCCTCAAAATCATCCTGCAGTGACTTGGGAAGCCCCATTTTTTCCAGATATCCATCTGTCAGGGTGTTTATGCCAAGCCCTCCGTGCATTCCGCACCTGTATGTCTTTCCGCCTTCGCTGATATGGAAGAAGAAGGAATAGGTCCCCGGCGTATGACCGGGGCAATGCCTGGTCTCTATACGGACCGTACCAAGCTCCACATCCTTTCCATCCCCGTAGCATTCATCCACATGAAAGGGGAGGCTCCAGCCATTTACCGCGTGAATCAGTTCCGGCCTTTCTGTCAGGAAAAACATATCTTCCTTTCCCATTAAGACCCTGGCGCCTGTATATTCAGCCAGGAGCCTTGCCCCGCCGCAGTGGTCATAATGTGCATGTGAAAGGAGGATGAGTCTGATATCCTTTGGATTAAATCCCAGCCTTCGTATTCCCTCTAACGTCAGGTAAACCGTCTGCGGCATCGCCGTATCAATGAGTATCAGTCCTTCACCGGTATCAATCAGGTAAACGGATACCCAGGAATTTCCTACATAATAAAGATTGCCTGCAATATGGAACGGTTCCACCGCATACTTAAAAGGCCGCTCGCAGATATCCTCCATTTTTACACTCAATAACGGCGCCATCCTTTTACCACCTCTCATTATGCCGGCCACAGGCCGGCCTTATTGTATCTACGGTAACCATATCATATTTAAAAAAGGAAAACAATACTGCTGAATGTTACCACAGCCGCCAGGATGACAAGCAATGGTCCCCCTATTTTTACAAAGTCAGTAAATTTATAACCCGCTGGAAGTATCTGCACATTAACCGCAGTGCCAAAGGAAGTCGCAATAGCCAGGTTGGAGCAGACCGCAATGACAATAACCCACGGTACGGGGCTGATTCCCAATGATAGGGCAATGGCGATACAGATGGGCGTAAGCATTGCAGCCGTACCGTTATTAGACATAAAGTTCGTCAATACGCTGGTCAGGACGGCAATCACAGTCGTCAGTGCGATTACGGAAGCATTTGCCCCGCCAAACAAGTTCAGGACAAAGTTGGCAATCAGCGCGCCGCCGCCTGATACATCCAATCCGGTTCCAAGGCCGGAGATCGCACCGATACAGAACAGTACATCCCATGGTAAATCGGCAAATGCCTTGTTTACCGGCAGACATCCGGTCCCCAATATGATGGATGCCCCCAGCATGCCGATGATGCCGATATTAAGGAAGTTATTAAAGGGTGCAAATCCGCTCAGTATAAAGCATATGATGCAGCCCAGCATGGTGAAAAGAGCGACATTTCCCTTCCATGCAGGGACATGTCCGTACGTATCAGGCGTGCTGTCCGGTAATACGGCATAAATATTATTTTTATCAAAGTCAGGGCTTCCCGGCTTCAGTGCCCACTTAAGGATGGGATAACCGATGGTTCCCCAGAATATGATCTGCACCACTGCTGCCGGAAACATGACCTTGGTCATATCAAACATTCCAAGTCCTGCCTCGTACCCCTTATACCCCTGAAGAATGGAATTGGCGGCCAGCTGGGATGTAGAACCTATGAGTGTACAAGAACCGCCGATGATTGCCGCAGTTCCCGCAGGAAAGATTACCATTTTAGACCGGATACGGCCGTTGGAGCCGGCGGCAACCGCCGCGATAATGGGCATCCACATGGCGACACAGCCGTTATTGCTCATGAACGCCGACATGACGGTACAGATTATGCTGACAGTAACAATAAAGCGCCTCTCTGTCCTAGCCAGAAACGTATTGCCGATCTTTGTCCCGATACGCTGCGCGACCCCCGTTTCAAACAGCGCCGCGCTGACAATACACATGCCCACTACCATGGGCCATCCAACCGCGCTAAAGCCCGAATATACGGCTGACAGTTTCATCTCCGGAATGAAAATCCCCATGGCCAGTGAAGCCAGCATTGCAACAACGCTGACCGGCAGCCGGTTGCATATGAATAAAACGATTGTAATAACCGTTATGATAATTGCAACAATACTTGAATCCATATTAACCTCCTCCTTTTAACCGCCATTATTGGCGCTTTAAGCACAAGCTACCTCCATTTCTCATGCTCATATACTTTGGGATCTGCCACATAGGGCCATTTTTCCCCATTTAAAACAGCCAGGCATCCCTTAACACACATCTGCGCCATATGTATGACAGCCTCTCTTGTCTGGGCCGCGCTGTGGGGACTTACGATGATATTTTTTGCCCTCAGGATGCTGCTGTCTGCTTTTGGCGGCTCCTCCCCGAATACATCCAGGCCCGCGCCGGCTATCACACCGGCATTCAGCGCTTCTGCCAAATCGGCTTCATCTATGATGCCGCCTCTTGAGCAGTTGATGAGAAGGGCGGTGGACTTCATCAGCCCCAATTCCCTTCCTGTTATCATGTTCCTGGTCTGTTCTGTCAGAGGAACATGGATTGATACCACATCGCAGTCCCTCATCAGTTCCCTGTAGTCACTGTAATATTCCGCTCCCATGCCCTCCACCTGGACAGAGGTCAGGAATGGGTCATAACCGGCCGTTCTCATACCGATGGCCGCACATATCTTTTGCGTTTCCCTGCCGATGGCGCCCAATCCGATAAAACCGATTTTCTTGCCCTCCAGTTCAAACGCTTTCTTTGCACCGCGGATTTCCCAGTTTCCTGCCAGCATCTCCTGCTGTGCCTCGTAAAGATTCTTTGAAAGGGCAAACATCATGGCGATTGCATGCTCTGCCACCGACCGGTTATTTGCACCTGGGGTGATAACCACCGGTATTCCCTTTTCCGTTGCCTTTTTTACATCAACACTGTCATATCCCACGCCGGTCCGGCCAATCACCTTAAGACTGGGGGAATTCTCTATCACCCTGCCATCACAGGATGCAATCCTGACAATCAAAGCATCCGCATCCGCCATTTCATCCAGATAATCATTGGGATCCGGACGGTCCGCCACATATATATCCGATTTTCCTTTAAGAAGCTCCATTCCTTCCGGGCACACTGCCTGGGTCATAACAAATTTCATCTTTTCTTTCCTTTCGCCAATAATACTGCATATTCTATGGAATTCTTAAGACTGAGTTCGCTGGCCATTCCTGTCCCTGCCTGGTCAAAGGCAGTACCATGGTCTACGGAAGCCCTGATGATGGGAAGCCCCAGGGTAATGTTAACGCCTTCCACCGCGTCCCATTTCTTCATTTCCCTGTCATATACAAACCCCAGGACCTTAAGGGGTATATGGCCCTGGTCGTGGTACATGGCTACTACGATATCATACCAGCCGCCTCTTGCCTTTGAGAAAACAGTGTCCGGGGGAACAGGACCTTCCGCCTGGATTCCCTCTTTTGCGGCCGCCTCTATTGCGGGTATGATTTCATCTATCTCTTCCCTTCCAAACATACCATGCTCACCGGAATGCGGGTTCAGCCCCGCCACACCGATTTTGGGCTGTGGAATGCCCAGCTCCCTGCAGGCCCGGTCCGCTATCCTGATTACGTCCAGCACCCGTTCCTTCTTTACCCGGTCACAGGCCTGGCGCAGGGAACAGTGGGTGGACACATGGACGACCCTGACATTTTGGAAGGCCAGCATCATGGTGTATTTTTTAGTGCCAGTTTTGTCCGCATAAATCTCTGTATGGCCTGAATAGTGATGTCCGGCCAGGTTGACCGCTTCCTTACTGAAGGCATTGGTCACGGTTGCATCTATCTGCCCGTCCATGGCCAGCGCTATCACCTTATCCACATATTGGAATGCGGCTTCTCCGGCTTCCCCGCTTATTTTCCCAATCTCAATGCGGTCCATGTCCGCATTCTTCATATCCAGCACATCTATGGTTCCCCACTCAAACCTTGCCTCTGATACTTCCGATACCGGACGTATACGGATATCCATACCGGGGATGAAGTCACGGGCCTTTTCCATGCAGGCCGCGTCCCCGATGACCAGTGGTCTGCACACTTCATATACAATACGGTCAGATAACGCTTTGAGGGTTATCTCCGGCCCTATGCTGGCCGGATCCCCCATGGTAATTCCTATAACCGGTTTATTTTTCTCTCCACTCATCAGCACATTCCCTTTTCCCTGCATTCATCAAGAACTTTTTTAATAGCCGCTACTCCCTCTTGTGGCACACTGCTGAACGGCGCCCTGCATTTTCCCACAGGATAACCCAGAAGGGCCACGGCTGTCTTTACGATTGTGTTGGGATTCCCATATTTAAAGCAGGCCCTGAATGACCGTATGCTCTCATTGGCTTCCTTTGCCTTCTCAATTTCTCCTGCCGCAAAATAATCATAGATGGATGCCATGGTATGCGGGAATACATTGGCGCATCCGGCTATGCCGCCTGTGCCTCCGGCCAGCAGTGTCCAGATAATCAGGGCGTCATTGCCTGAAAGCACGGAAAAGTCTTCGCCTTTTGCAGCTGAAATGTATTCCAGAATATTATTGAAGTTGCCCGACGAATCCTTTGCAGCAACTATGTTATCAATTTTTGCCAGTCTTCCCACGGTTGCCGGGGACAGTGAATTGCCGGTCCTGGCAGGAATATTGTAGAGAACAATGGGAAGCTTCACTGACTTTGCCACTTTCTCATAATGCTGGTATAACTCCTCCTGGCTGGCCAGCGCAAAGGACGGAGTAATGATGGAAAGCACGTCCGCACCAAGGGACTCCGCCATCTGGGACATCTCAATGGTCTCCTTTGTGCTGATACAGCCTGTTCCGGCATATACAGGCACTCTTTTATCTACTTCCTCAATTACTGTCTGAAGGATTTTCTTCTTCTCCTCAGCCGTAAGGATATAACCTTCCCCATTGGTCCCGAAGGGAAATAATCCGTGAACCCCGCCCTCAATCATGCGGTTTACCTGGTTTCTTAATTCTTCATAATTTACAGTCTCATCCTCAAACATGGGTGTGATAATTGGCGGGATAATTCCTTTCAGCTCTAAATGTTCCATAATCGTCCTCCTATAATACTTCCAGATATAATTTGCGTGCGTCTTCTTCTGTTACGGTCCTTCTGTTATTTACCAGTAAGCGCTGTACCTGCATCCCTGCGTCCACCAGTACGTCCAGGTCGTCCCGTGATACCCCGTAAACCGACAGGCTTGCAGGTATTTCCAATACCTCCACCATACGGCACAGTTTTTTTATGAGATTCCCGGACTTTTCTTCTTCTGTCATGGCTGCCCCGTCATCCGCAATCCTGTCATATGCCGCGGCCAGCAGTTCCCGGCAGTCCGGCTCATTAAAGCGCATGACCGGAGCCAGCATGATTGCGTTGGACACGCCGTGGGGAATATGGTATTTTCCTCCCAGAGGATAGGAAAGCGCATGTACGGCAGTAGTTCCTGAGGCAGTAATGGCCACCCCTGCATAGAATGAGGCTAAAAGTATCTGCTCCCTAGCATGTAAATCAGCCGGTTCCCCGCAGGCCGCTTCCAAATTCATCATAATCATTTCCAAAGCCCTCAGGGCAAATGTATCTGATATGGGGTTGGCCTTTTTGGATGTAAAACATTCAATGGCATGTGCCAGGGCGTCCAGACCGGTGGATGCCGCAATCTTAGGCGGGAGTTTCTCAACCATGGATACGTCAAGTATTACATAGTCGGCAACCATTGCTTCATTTACAATTCCTACCTTTAACTCCTTTTCCGGGACAGCCACGATTGCATTGGGGGTTGCCTCAGCCCCTGTACCCGCTGTTGTGGGAATCATCAATGTCTTCATCTGCTTAACCGCTTTTGAGGAATCCTCCAGCAGGTCCCTGACCGTCAGGCCGGGCGGCAGGACGCTTACCAGCTTGGCCGTATCCATAACAGAACCGCCTCCGATGGCAACAATGAAATCAGCGCCAAACTCCCGGCATTCGTCCACCACAGCCTGTACCTGGTCCGCTGTGGGCTCCGCGGCCAGACGGTCAAAGACCGCCACCTGGCCCACAGCATTTGTTATGTCTTCAATGGGCCGTTTGGTAATCCCTGACTTGACAATACCCGCATCGGTTAATACGGCTGCCCGGGTCACCTTATTCTCCTTCAGCACTGAAGACAGCTTTTTCAGTGAATCCGTTCCGGCATATACAATGCCGGGAATCTTTAGACAATACTCCATCCGCTTTCATTCTCCCTTTCTTTTAAACAATTTATTAATCCAAGGAATATATCCTTTTCTCCAAATCCGCCGGACTTAGTGATAATTTCATATGGTTCACCTCTGTAAATAAAGGATGACAGGACAATCCCAGGCATGATTTCCTCTATCGGTTCCATATCATGTACATCCAGTGCCCTGAGAAGTCCAATCAGCGTATCACCCCCGGTTATCATCAATATGCTGTCCCGGTTTACATTCAGCAGTTCTTTGGAAATGCTTCCTAGAATCTGTAGAATCCGCTCTCTCAGCTGATCCAGTGAAAGCCCTGTTTCCCGTGCCAGTCCCTCCGCCGGATTTTCGCCTGTATTCCCGGATGAATCTATAATCAGGTATGGATTGTGTCTGCATAGGTCCGCCAGTTCACTGAACTCCCTGGAACCTGCAAATATGTAATCCTTCTCTTTCAGCATCTTTCTCACAATATCCAATACCGGATAATACCTAAAGCCATTTTCCGCCGCATACCCTATCTGTTCCAGCGTAATGGGATTAATGGAACCGCTCACTGCGAAAATACCGTTTTTCAGTGATATCTTCCTGGATCCGGATTTTTTTATCCGGAAAATCCCCGGCAGGATTGACGCAAACCCGGCGCAGCCCGCCATGATTTTCAGATTTCCTTCCGTGCTCAGCTTCTCTGCCCAATACCGGATATCCATATCGGTTTCCGAATCATATATCACAACAGACGGGGTTTTTATCTCTGCAGTTACCGTTTTATCACGGGAATATACCTCCAGACAAGGGATATCTGCCTGCTGTGAAATAATTTCCCTGACCGAACTGGATGTAACCGGGTTAAAGGGGTCTTTTCCAAAAACAGATTCACCTACTTTAACAGTATCAATGTAGTGGATTCCCTTTTTAGTGAAGCGCTTCATCTTAGGATAAGCCGGTATGAACGGAAGCATCTTGGCCTCTGACGCACGTAACAGCGCCTCCAGGCAGCTTCCAATGTTTCCCCTTAAGGCTGAATCTGTCTTCAGATAAAAATAACTGATTCCCGCATCCATTCCTCTTCTCACTATACTGTATATGACCGAGTATGCTTCCCCAGGTGAAATGTGTCTCGTCTCCGCGTCAATCACTGCCACTTCCGTATCATCATCCTGGGAAAATAGATAATTCCGTTCAAACACCACCTTTGTCTTAACGCCATTCTTGGCAAAATGTACGCTGGTATCCAATGCTCCCGTAAAGTCATCTGATAGAATTAAAAGTTTAATCATAGATTATCTCCGCATTTTCTGCAATACATTTAATTGTCTTATTTTTAAACTGTTTTGCTTGATGCATTTATATTACTAAAACAGACGCTGGAAATATATATTGTTTCAGGGATTATTGTTTCATTTTTATACGTTTTATTATTTCAAAAAAGATATATTGCTTTATTTGTTTCATTATGATACAATTTAATAAATTATAATACATGGAGGTAGGACCATATGGCTGCTGACAAGATAAAAATTTTAGGAGTTGCTCCATATACCAGCATGAAGTCCCTGATGATAAATGCTGCCAGGCAGTTTCCTGATATTAACCTGACCGTCTATGTGGGGGACCTGGAACAAGGAGCGCAGATTGTAAGGGACAGTACGGATAATTACGACATCATCATATCCAGGGGCGGTACGGCCCAGTTAATCAGTAACTTCTCAGCTGTTCCCGTAATGGATATCCCCATATCCGTATACGATATCCTCAGGGCCGTGAAATTAGCGGATAACTATGGACAAAAATACGCCATTGTGGGATTTCCGAGCATCATAGATTCAGCCGCCATTCTATGCGACCTTCTCCAGTACAATATAACGCTGATTACCATACACAGTTCAGACGAGACCATGGGTGTGCTTAAAACCCTGCAGAAACAGGAATATAAAATCATACTGGGGGACAATATCGTCACAAGCTGTGCCAAAAACCTGGGGATGAATTCCCTTCTGATCACATCCGGGTCAGAAAGTATCTGCGCTGTCTTTAAACGCGCCATTTCCTTCTGCCACAACTTTGCAGGCATACGCACGGAACTTTCCGTCATACGCTCATCATTTAAGGGCCAGTCCTCATCCACCCTGATTCTGGACCAGCAGTGCGAAACTGTATTTTCCTGTTTCAATACAGATGACCTCGAAACGGCCTCCGCCATCACTCATAAACTAAAGGAAGAAATGCAGAACTGCTTAGATGCGGAAAAAAAGAAATTTTTCATAAATATCAGCAATCAGATGTTTTCCGTGTCATCCTATTCCTACAATGATTTCGGAAAAACATATGTGGCCTTCCACATATGGACTAATGAAGTGCCGGTTGCCGGCACAAGAAAGGGAATAAAGATACTCAACAGTGACCAGCTTGAAGAATCCAACTCACTTTTTAAAAATATAGCCTCCAACACAGACCTGATTGCTCAAATCAAAAAGATGGAACAATACACGACCCCTGTCATGCTTCTTGGGGAAACCGGAACCGGAAAGAGCCATCTGGCTGCACTCATCCATCTTGGCAGCCCCCTGAAAAACAATCCGTTCATAGAAGTGGACTGCAGCCTGTTGTCTTCCAAAAACTGGAGTTATCTTATAAGCAGCTATAACTCGCCTTTCCTGGATTCCGATAACACCCTATGCCTGAGCAATATAAACCATCTGGACAAGGAACAGACCACGCGCCTGCTTTCCCTGATACTGGATTCCAACCTGTGCGGCAGGAACCGCGTCATATTCTCCTACAGCACGGATTCCGGTGCACAGGCCCCCAAGGAATTTTATGAATTCATCAATCAGTTTACCTGTGTTACCCTGTCAACCTCCCCGCTGAGGGACAGTGCCGCGGACATTCCCAATATCGCCAACCTCTATCTCAACAGCCTCAACATGGAACTTGGCAAAGGCCTGGTAGGTTTTGAGCCGGAAGCCCTTGATCTGCTGCAGAATTATTCGTGGCCATATAATATCTCACAGTTCAAACGGATACTCCACGAAACAGCCCTGGTGACAGAGGGTTCCTATGTCACTGCCGATATGGTATTTAAATCACTGTCCAAAGAGCCCGGCCACACCCTTGGTGCGGTCCCAAACTCCTCAGGGACAGGAAGCCGGAACTACAATCCGCAGAAAACACTGGAACAGATGAACAGGGAAATAGTCCTGGCCGCCTTATCCTCCAACAACGGGAACCAGACCCGTACTGCCAAGCAGCTGGGCATCAGCCGTTCTACCCTCTGGCGTTATCTGAACGGAAAATAGGGTGCATGCAGCATGTCATGAATTGCCTTCTGCAAGCCTGCACAGCACCCTCCTGCACCTGCACACATCCTCATAGGGTACATACTCATTAGGCTTATGGGCCAGTTCCAGGCTGCCCGGCCCATAGGACATGCAGTTGTGATTGCCCAGCTTCCCGGCAATGACGGCAGTATCCGTATATCCGTTAAATGACCCTACTGCGGTTTCGCTTCCTGTCACCTCACCGCAGACATCCCTGAGATTTTTAAGCAGCCGGGAACCGCTGTCCTTTTCCACATAGGGGCGGTCCCCTGTGACGATATAATGCCCCTTGACCCCGGGCACCTCATGTTCGGCTATCCTGATAGCCTGCTCTATGATCTTCACAGCCGCCCCGGTATCGGTCGGAGGTACCAGTCTCATATCAATCCATACTTTACAGGTATCCGGCACCACATACGGGCGGTATCCTCCTGTAATCTGGCCAAAGGTCACGGTTGGGATTCCCAGGTCCCCGTGGGACGGGCATCCTGCTATGGCCTTCCTGATATGGCTTACCGCTTCCGCCATGGCTGCAATGGCGTCCGCGCCTTTCCAGGGATTGCTGGCATGGGCCGTGATTCCATCCATGGTAAGTTCAAACCAGGTACGTCCCTTATGTGCCACCTGAATCTGTCCGTCCGTGGGCTCCGTGTCCAGGATCCAGTCATCCTTTTGCACCCAGCCGTCCTGGATGGCGGCTTCCACACCCCGCATGAAATCCTCCTCATCCACGGTGCCGATAAAGGATAATGACCGCTCCGGAAGTTCCCCCCTCTCTCCCGCCAGTTTAACGGCATGGGCAAACGCGGTAAGGGCACAGGCCAGACCGGACTTCATGTCGCAGGCTCCCCTGCCATAAAGTCTGGTTTCCATATCCTTTCTTCCTACGTCATCTGTGCTGCTGCCGGTCCGTTCCGCCTCTTTAACCACGGCTCCCAATGCAGGCGTATCCTCATCCCATCCATCCCCCAGCATAACCGTATCCATGTGGCATATGTAAATAAGTCCGGGCTCCTTGGTCCTGCCCGGTATGCGGGCCATGACATTGCTGCGGCCAGGGAGGACCTCCCTTTCCTTAAGCTCAATCAACCCTGCCAGACTGCCGGCCGTCTCGGTGATTTTGCTCTGCAGCCAGCTGAATATCCATTTTTCAATGGTTCCCTCGTAAGCCCCCGGATCGGAACTGTCTATCCCAACCAGCTGCCTGGCCAGATTCCACGCTTCCCGGTCCAGACGGACCTCCTCATCCTCTGCGGTCTTACTTACTGCGGTGGATACCGCGCCCTCTAATTCTCCCATCCTCTGCTTCCTCCCATACACTCATTCAATCTATAAATAAAACCATATAATGTTATATCACCGGTACCAGGATGAGTAAATAGCAAATGTTGATTTAATTTCCAGTCATCTGCAAGCCCCAGCCTACAAATCATCAATAATCGCCGCACTCTTTGCATAGGCCGTGCTCTTTGCCTCGAAGAAATCCGTTTTCACCATATTGGCATTGGAGTACTGGTTCACCCAGGCCATGGATTCAGGCTCCTTCTCATACCCTTCATACAGCGGTCCAAAACCCAGGCCGGTCCATCTTAGGTTACCCAGGTATTTAATATAGGATGAAACCATATCCTTTGTCAGTCCCGGCACATCATCCCCAATCACATAACAGCCCCACTCTATTTCCTGGCTCACGCCTTCCCTCAGCATTTCCTCCAGCATTTTCACGTTCCCCGGCGTGAACAGGTCCGGTTCTTCCTTCTTAAGTTCTCCTATCATGCTGCGGAACAGCCACAGATGGGTGTTCTCATCCCGGTTGATGTAGCGGATTTCCTGGACGCTTCCCGGCATTTTCCCGTTTCGTCCAAGGTTGTAGAAAAACATGAAGCCGCTGTAAAAATATATGCCCTCCAGGATGTAATTAGCCATCATAACCCGCAAAAGGGTCATATCATCCTTTCTTTCCTGGAACTCGTTATAAAGGTTCCCGATAAATGTATTCCGCTTCAGAAGGTGTGCGTCCTCCTTCCACTGATAAAGGATCCGGTCCCTTTCCACGGGGCTGCATATGGAATCCAGCATATAGCTGTAGCTCTGGCTGTGCACCGCCTCCTGGAACCCTTGTATGGTCAGGCACAGGTTTACCTCATTGGCCGTTATGTACTGGCCGATGCAGGGCAGGTTGGCTGTCTGTATGGAATCCAGGAACACAAGGAAACTGAGTATTTTATCAAATGCCTCCCTCTCTGCCCCGGACAGGTTCCGGTAATCCTTCACATCCGTGCCAAGGTTGATTTCTTCCGGTATCCAGAAATTATTCATGGCCTGTCTGTACCAGGCGCTGGCCCAGGTGTACTTCATATTGTTAAAGTCGTTGAGATTGGTGGTATTGCCCCCAATCATCCTCCGGCTGTTCTTATCCGTGTCCCCCTGTGGGTTAAACAGGGATTTTGCCTTTAAAACTGTCATGTCGCGCTCCTTATTATGAATGATAGATGGATTTTGGGCCTGGGAGCCGCCGCAGCGGACCACCCAGGCGGCCAGACTGCCCGGCCGCCTGGCGCACTTAGCTGGAGCAGCTCTCGCACTCCTCCACCTCCAGTGACTGGCTGCGCACATAGTAAATGGTCTTGACCCCCTGTTCCCAGGCCAGGATATATAGGTTTAACAGCTGCCGCATGGTATACTCATTGGTGATATACAGGTTTACGCTCTGGGCCTGGTCGATATGGCGCTGGCGCACCCCGGCCGCCCGCACCGTATAGGTCTGGTCAATGGTGTATGCGCTTTTATACAGCCAGAACGTGCTGATATCCAGCTCAGGCGCCACCCTTGGCATGATGGAATTCTTCTTTTCCTCCAGAAAGAAACGCTTCATCACCGGATCCAGGCCGGCGGTTGTCCCGGACAGGATGCTGGTGCTGCTGGTAGGCGCCACCGCCATCAGCCATGCGTTGCGCATCCCCTGCGCAGCCACGTCCGCTGCCAGCCCGGCCCAAGGTCCGCCTTCATATCCCCTCTTTTTAAAATACTCCCCTGTCTGCCATTCACTGCCCTCAAAATATTCATAGCTGCCCTTTTCCGCGCCCAGGGCACTGCTGGCCCGGATGGCCGCATAATTAATCCGTTCAAATACCTGGTCTGCAAATGCAAGGTGTTCTTCGCTTTCCCACCTAATCCTGTGCTTTGCCAGCATATGATGATATCCGCTGACCCCAAGCCCGATGCTCCGGTAACGCCTGTTGGTCACTTCGGCATAGGGAAGGGGATAAAAGTTCAGATCAATCACATTGTCCAGCGCCCGCACGGCCGTGGAAACAATTTCCCCCACCTCCCTGTCGCTGGTCACGTCAATGTTGCCAAGACAGAGGCTTGCCAGGTTGCACACCACAAAGTCGCCCGGCCTGGTGGTATTCACAATCACGGTGTCCCCCTCCCTGTTAAGGATTTCCGTTGACACGGATTCCACGGGCGACATGTTCTGGGCAATCTCAGTGCAGAGGTTGGAGCAGTAAATCATTCCCTTATGGCTGTTGGGATTGGCTTTGTTTACAATATCACGGTTGAAGGCAAAGGGCGTCCCGGTTTCCACTGCGGACTTGAGGATCAGCCTCACCGCGTCCTTAAGCAGAACCGTGCGCTTGGAGATGCGCGGGTCCTTCACGCAGTCCCGGTAACGTTCTTCCCACTCCTCCCCATAGGAATCCTCCAGGCAGTAACCTTTGACTGCCTCTATCTCATGGGGACACATAAGATACCAGTCCTGGTCCAGGTTTTCCTTTGCAAGCCTCCAGAACAGGTCCGGGTAACACACCCCCGGGAAAATATCATGGGCCTTCATCCTGTCGTCCCCGTTATTGGTCCTCAATTGAAGGAACTCAGGCAGGTCCTTATGCCACGCATCCAGATAGACCGCAGCAGCGCCCTGGCGCATCCCAAGCTGGTCCACGGCCACAGCCGTGTCATTGACCAGCTTTATCCAGCGTATCACCCCGCCTGCAGCCCCCTTAAAGCCCCGTATGCTGCTGCCGGTTGCCCTTACCTTTCCAAAGTACAGCCCCATGCCGCCGCCGAACTTGCTGACCTGGGCAAAATTATCCACGCTTCTGTATATGCCCTCCAGGCTGTCCGGCACCGTATCAATAAAACAGCTGGAAAGCTGGTGGTATGGCTTCCTGGCATTGGAAAGGGTGGGGGTGGCCATGGTGACCTTTATCTGGCTGAGCATGTCATAGAACCGGCGCACCCACTCCATCCTGACCTCCTTCTTTTCCTTCATGGCCAGGTGCAGCGCAATCCCAAGGTACATTTCCTGGGGCGTCTCCAGTCCATGGCGCTCACGGTCCTGTATCACATAACGCTTCAGCAGGAGGTCCAGCCCCGCGTAGGTGAACAGGCAGTTGCGCTCCTCACGGATAAATCCCTGGGCCTGTTCAATCTCCTCCCTGCTGTAATTCTCAAGGATATACGCCCCGTAAAGCCCCTGGTCCGTCAGGTATTCAAGCTTATCATACAGGGAGACGATACCCAGGGTCCCAAGACGCTCCTCAACTTCCTGTTGGAATTGGCAATACCTGAGCCTGGCCGCTGCAAATTCCCACCTTGGCGCCTCCCTGGAGGTCAGCTCTGCCGCGGACCGGATAAGGGTCTCCATGTGTTCCTCAGGAGTCATATTCGCTTTTTCAAATGCCCTGCAGCGCTCAAATAAAAGCTCCAGCCCATAGCCTTCGCCTGTAAAATCACGTCCGATTCCCTTCAGGCACTCCATGAGCCCCGGATTCCTGGTCCCGCGGACCGCTTCGTTTATATACGCATCATTCATAATCTCATTATTATCTCCTTATGTTCCTTCCATACATAACCCTTACGGCACAGATTCCAGCCGCGCTTCAGAGCCACGGTTCCCATTATAAACCATATATCTTGTGGTTACAAGCTGATTTTATACAAAAATACCCAAAATGCTGTGTTTTACCCAAATTTACCAAATTTCATATCCATCTCATATTTCCTTGCTGTCCGCCTTATATTCCCCCTCTGCCTACTGCCCGAATTTCCAGGATGGGCCCCTTCCCGGACCAATCGGATGCCCCTTCCTGGCTGCCCGGATGTACCTTCCTGGACCGGCCAGATGTACCTTCCCGGACCGATTGGATGCCCCTTCCTGGCTGCCCGGATGTACCTTCCCGGACCGACCCGATATACCTTCCCGGACCGACCCCATGTACCTTCCCGGACCGACCCCATGTACCTTCCCGAACGGCCGGATGCCCCTTCCTGCGCTGACCGGATATCCCACTCCCAGGCGCCCCTCATCCGCCCGTTCCCAGCTACAGCCTTATGGTTGTAACCATTTCAGCAAAAAAGGTGATTGCACTTGTGGCCCTTTCCGCTTATTATATGGTTGGATTGTTAATAACAATGCGGCAGAACCGCAAAGGGGGTAAACTTTCCGGACCATACGGTATTGTGTCCGGGAAGCAGGGATTATGAAAGAATTGAAAAATCCATTCTGGCGCATGGCAGCCGAGTATGGTGTCATTACTTTAAGTATCTGGATTATGGTAGTGGGGATTTACTTTTTCAAATTTCCAAATCATTTTGCATTTGGAGGCGTAACAGGCTTTTCCACCGTGGTCAGCGAGGCAACCCGCTGGTCTGCAGGCGACTTCACATTCATTGTGAACACGGCCCTGCTCCTGCTGGGCTTTATTTTCCTTGGAAAGGGATTCGGCCTTAAGACCGTTTATGCCAGCATGCTTATGTCTGTCAGCCTTTCCATGCTGGAGCGCGTCTGCCCTCTGGCCCGTCCTCTGACAGAGGAACCGCTGCTGGAGCTTATGTTTGCGATTTTCCTCCCGGCCGTGGGCACTGCCATCCTGTTTCATATCGGGGCCTCCAGCGGGGGAACCGATATCATTGCCATGATATTAAAAAAGCACACCAGCCTTAACATAGGGACCGTCCTCATGCTGGTGGATGTGGCTGCCGTGGCTTCCTCCTTCTTTATATTCGGACCGGAAACAGGGCTGTTCTCCACCATTGGCCTTGCCGCCAAGTCCCTTGTGATTGACGATGTCATCCAGAACATCAACCTTTGCAAATGTTTCAATATCATATGTGATGACCCGGACCCGATCTGTGACTATATCATTAACACGCTGCACAGAAGCGCCACGGTCTACCATGCCCAGGGTGCTTTTTCCCACCATGAAAAAACAGTCATCATGACTACCATGAAGCGCAGCCAGGCCCTGAAACTGCGCAATTACATCCGCGGGATAGAGCCCACTGCGTTCATGCTGATTTCCAATTCCAGCGAAATCATCGGGAAAGGGTTTCTGACTAACTGACGGGTACAGGCATGTGTAATCAGACAGTCATATAGCAAAAAGGAAGCGGATATATGCGCCGGCGCATACACCCGCCTCCTTTTTTGATTGCCAGGATCAACGCCAGGACAGGCGGCATCAGGGACACTCATGTAATCGGCAGGCAGAACCCCTATGAGGTTCATGATAATAACAGCCAAAGCGGTTATTGTGACAACGGTAAAGGAGGGGTTTCATCCATCATCCCAGACAGTCGCCGCCACCCGTAAAACGGGTGGCTCGGTGAACGGGT
>NZ_QVEX01000010.1:0-118216 GCF_003434055.1 Enterocloster aldenensis
CGAAAAACTCCGACATACTCAACAGGCTAAAGCCCATAAATCAAAAAAAGGGCGTTCTGCCCGAACGCCCTAACTGTCCTAATCATACTGACCGTCCTTATTCGCTTATATTTGGAAGGATCGTATCTCTTTTGAATAGAATACATAACAAAGCGATTATGCCATCCTATCCATGCCATAAGGTATGCAACATGCTGTCAATGGTTCTCTCTTTATAATTTTGACTGAAGGAATGCAGGTATATCCTTACGTTTTGTAACTGATAGTTTATGGGTCTTTCCATCCTTAAGCGTTACCTTAATACCAGTGGGAATCAGCTGGACAAAACCGCCTATGTTGCACGATTGGACTGAATCGATTTCGGAATAAGGGATTTCCAACGTTGTTGCGAACCATCCCCCTCCCTATTATTAAATTGTTGCTGATGGCGGCAATCACTGATTCCCCCTTGAATGTGAACTTCGGATAGGTATGGGATTCGATAGGGTGTCTGGCGGTCCGATGCCGCCCGGCAGATTGCCTGCCCAGTCCTGTCTTTCAGTTATGTTCCGCCAGACAATGGCAGGGAAGCTGATATACCTGTTATAATAACTCCTTCATGCATTCCACCAACAGTCTGGCCTGTCTCTTCAATGGCAGACCATTTTTGTAGGCAATGCCGACTTCCCATTGGAGCGGCGGTTCATCAAGTTCAAAAAAGCAGAGTCCTTCATTCTGACCATGTATGGAAAGGACTGCTTCCGGAACAAAGGTAACCCCCATCCCCGCTTTCACCATATTCATTGCCGTCATGATGTTGGAAGTCTCCAATATGATATTGGGCCGCAATCCCAGTTTGTTCAGATAATTCTGCGAAATATCCCTTATGTTCTGACCTTGCTTCAGTAATATAAAGCCTTCCTCAGCAAACCTGCCAAATTCTTCATGGGCCATCCGGTTCACACCGCCCTGTTCACAGATTTCCATATCGGACAGCCGCGGGTTGTCCCTGTTCACACAGAATAATATTTTTTCAAACATCAGATGCTCAAATGTAAAATTATGATAGCTGTTCGGAAGATGGAAAATAGAAAAATCCACTTTTCCTAATTCCAGCATGGTTGCCATATGCTGATGTGACCCCTCCTCAATACTGACATGAATATATGGATACCGGGACTTAAACACAGGAAGCAGGACCGGCATAAGTATGGATGACCTCCACACGGTCACGCCTACGCAGACATCCCCCGCCTCGCTGTTCCTTAAATATGAGAGTTCCTCCAGAAGCCGCGTCTCCTTTTTTGTCAGTTCTTTCACATAAGATAAATATAATTCTCCTGCTTTTGTCAGTTTTAAAGGATAGGACTCCCTGCAGAACAGTTCCTCTCCAAAGTTTTCCTCCAGGCGCTTTAAATATTTGCTCAGGGATGGCTGGGAAATATACAGACGTTCCGCTGCCTTAGATATACTACCTTCCTCTGCTATCGCTATAAAATATTCAAAATTTTTAAATACCATCCCACCCTCCAGACTTTATTCCAAAAAGGTTATATAGTATATAGAATAACGTATCTTGGACAAAATGTATAGGTCCCATTATAATAAAACTAGATTTCATATAAAACATGGATGACGGCCGTCACAGAAATGTATGCTTTATTGAAACGATTCCATACTTTAAAAATCGGAGGCAAACTATGTGGAACGCAGTAATCGTTGACCGTGACTACGGCAGCGTCAGTCTGGAAAACCAGAAGTATATCAAAGAAGAGTATGCAAAAAACGGAATATCCCTGCGATTGGCCCATTACACCACGCCGGATGAAATCATCGCAAACTGTAAAGATGCGGATGTCATACTGGGAACAGGCAATCCGCCTATCACAAAGGAGGTATTGGAGGGATTACCTAAGCTGAAGGCCGTACAGCGATTCGGCATTGGCGTCAACTCAGTAGATCTTAAAGCTGCCACAAAGGCCGGGACGCTGATTCTTTATATGCCCGGATTCTGCGTACAGGAGCTTGCCATTCACGCATCGGCGCTGATACTGGATCTTCTGCGTAATGTAAGCTTCTACGACCGCAGGATACGCACAGGTCAATGGCCCAAAGCAGGCGGTCCTGTTCCCCGCAACCCAAAAGACCTGGTATTAGGGCTTTATGGCTTCGGTGGCTCCGCCAAACCTCTGTATGATATTTTCCATCATGGGTTCGGCACAAAAGTCATTACCTGCGATCCTTACATAAACAAAGATATCAGGGAAAATTATGATGTGGAAATCGTTTCCTTTGATGAACTGTTAGGGCAGTCGGATATTATATCCATCCATGCCCCGCTGACCGCTGAAACCCATCATATCTTTAACCGTGAGGCATTTGCGAAGATGAAAAAAGATTCCATGATTGTGAATATCGCACGGGGCGGGCTCATTGACCAGGATGACCTTAACTGGGCATTGGACCATGGGGAAATACGCTTTGCCGGTTTAGATGTGTTTGAAACGGAGCCGTTACCGGCAAATGATCCCTTAATCAGAAATGAGCAGGCCGTCCTTACCTGCCACAGCGCGTTTTATGGGGACCACGCACAGAAGAACCAGATTCAGCTCTCCATTGACCTTGTGGATTCCGTGTTAAATAAAAAAAGCATCCAATCGGTGTACATAGCAAACAAGGGCGTCAAGAGTAAAATTGACGGATTCCATACAGTTAATTAAACCAGCTTCTAATCATAAAAAATAATCGGATACAGGAGGAATTATAATTATGAGTAAAAATATCGGATGCCGGATTGTAACCGGATATAAGCGCCCGTCTGCGGCTTTAGTAAAACGCTTTGAGAATCTGCCGGTGGCAAATATTGATGACTGCATGAACCGCCTGGCAGCAGTACACCAGGATATCCGCCCTATGAATAAAGCAAAACTTCTGGGCACTGCATTTACCGTAAAGGTTCCCCAGGGTGATAATCTGATGTTCCATAAGGCAATGGATATGGCCATGCCCGGGGAAGTCATTGTAATTGACGCAGGAGGTATGGACAATCGCGCCATTTTCGGTGAGTTGATGATTAATTACTGTAAACTCCGGGGACTTGCAGGCGTCATCGTTGACGGTACGATCCGGGATTTTGATACACTCTCCCAGATGGATTTTCCGGTCTATGCCCGCGGTATCAATCCCAATGGCCCTTACAAGAATGGTCCCGGCGAAATAGGTACCACAATCTCCTTTGGGGGGCAGATTGTACATCCTGGTGATATCATAGTCGGCGATGCAGACGGCATTATCATAATCCGTCCGGATGAGGCAGAAGAACTGGCAGACAAGGCAGACGCGGTATTAATTAAGGAAAATGGGATTAAGGAAACCATGGATAAGGACGGAACCTACTGCCGTCCATGGGTAGATGAAAAGCTTCAGGAATTAGGCTGCGAATACATAACATACTAGTCAAGGGAGAAGGGGGTAGCATATGGCACCGGCAATCATTTCACTCATCGTACTTACAATCATGGCATTTTTCTTTGTAACAGATAAACTTCCATTGGCCCTAACTTCCATGTTGGGAGCCGTGGCTCTGGTATTAGCAGGAGTACTTCCAAAAGAAAACCTGTTCAGCGCCTTTTCAGGAAGCACCATTGTACTGCTGGCCGCAATGATGGTAATTGGCTCCGCGCTGTTCCATACAGGTATTGCTGAAAAAATGAGCAACATAATCGTTAAAGTAACCGGCACATCCGAAAATGGAATCCTGGTAGCCACGGTTCTGGTAGCAACCATCCTGTCTTCCATCTGCAGCGGGGTTGCCGTTGTGGCCATGCTCCTGCCAATCGTAATCGGTATCAGCATGAAAGCCGGCGTATCCGTATCCCGCCAGATGATCCCACTGGCTTTTGCAGCCAGCTTTGGCTGTAACCTGACCCTGGTGGGAGCTGCCAGCAACGTGGTTGTCAATGGACAGCTGGAATCTCTTGGCGCTGCCCCTTTAACCTTTTTGGAACTGGGTAAGGTCGGCCTCCCCATATGCATCTTCGGCATATTATACTTTCTCACCATTGGCAAGAAATTCCTTACCCAGGGAGATAAGTCCGATAAGGATTATCTTATGGAATTTACCGGTAAGTCCAGCGAATCCGATTCCCATGGATTCAGCCGATTAAAAGCCTCTCTCTGTCTGGTCATACTTGCGGTTGTTCTGATTGCAATGTCTGTTAACAGCAGTTCCTTCCCCATGCACCTTGTTGCAACCGCAGGCGCCTTAATCATGATATTAACCGGATGCATAAAAGAACATGAAGCCTATAAGGCCATTGACTGGTCCACCATTTTCATTGTCGGGGGCATGAGTGCGGTATCAAAGGCAATGGACGTAAGCGGGGCGGGATTAATGATCAGCAACGGAGCCATCCGGCTCTTAGGGGAACACCCCAGCAAGACCGCCGTACTTTTTGTCATCTTTATCCTGACCTGCCTGCTTACCAATATCATGATGAACACGTCAACCGCCCTGCTGGTAACCCCGCTCTTCATCCCCATAGCCTTTGCCCTGGATATCAATCCTGCATCCATCGCAGTGGCCATCTGCGTGGCTGCTTCCTGTCCTTTCCTGACACCGGTTGGCTCAGGTACCAACACCCTTGTAGTCCGCCCCGGCAACCTGGGATTCATGGACTTTTTCAAACCAGGACTTGGTATGACGGTGTTAATCACTGTTGTATCCATGATATTCATACCGATATTTTGGCCATTATGAATTAACTACATATGACACTGACGACCATATAGGCTGGTATAAGCAAAAGCCCAATGACCCCCAGCTCTTAACCAACCAATTCCGTATGGAAAGAAATTGCCAGCCGCATAAAATTTGATTTCCATGCGGTTGGCAGATTTTCCCACTATCCATTGATTCATGCGATTCCTTCTCTTCTCCCTGGTATTAAGCCCGCTGCCAATGGCACAGCAGCCGAACAGAGCAGATATCCACCATCTGCTTTTTTTGTTATTTCTGACAAATTCCCAAGCAGTTATTTGTTGTTTTTAATAAACTTTCTTTTTGCTCTTGACTTTCCTAATATGATGTTTTATTATAGGACTTTCCCAATTAAGTTCAGTTTTATTTTACCATGTTTCATTATTTTCCCACAATTTCAAGGAGGATATGCTTTATGAACAAAAATGATACCAACATTACATTTTCCTCATACTTGAATGATATCACCATTCATTTTTACGAGGACGTTGCTTTCATGGAATCTGTTGGAAAGAAATTCGGAATTGATGTGAACAAGGACTACTTTCTTGCAATGTCCTTCCTCTATCCCTCTGACATGATTGTCTCCTACGAAGATAAGCGTGCATTAATGGAACTGTTGACCCCAATTGTGTTATGCGGTCCTTTAAATAAGTCCATTGATTCCCCCCAGTTCATGACATGTGATAAGGGGACTACACTTTTTTTGGCCGCACACACCAAGGAAGAATTATCAAGCGCCAGCACCAGGGCATGCGATGAGGCCCTGGATCTTTTAAAAAAGAACCTGCCGGACGTCTTTATCCGTATCGGCATCGGCACATCCGAAAATGGCCTGACCGGCATTGAGCGCACATACCAAAACAGCCTGCGGGCTGTTAATGCCGGAGAAAAATTCAAAAAAGAACGCCGTGTCCTGGATTTCATCGGAATGGAGATATACAGCGCCATCAATGCCATGGTCCTGGCTCACGGGCAGTCCTTAATCAGTACCATTTTACTGCGGCTGACCGAAGAGGAACAGACAATACTGGGAAAATACTACAAGTGTAAAGAACAGGCTCCTGCCGTTGCCGCGGCGCTGCACATCAGCCAGGAGGAAGTCCAGAACGCGTTATACAGGGTGAAGGAAAAAACCGGCCTGGACGTCAATGATACAGAAGATAATTTTAAACTGAATTTTGTTATGATTGCAAAGAGAGTGCTGGAAAAGGAGAAGAAGCGGCGCTGACACTTGCGCCGCTCCCCGACCGTTTCAAGTTTTATTTCCCCCGACGTCCCTCCGCCACAAATAATCCGGCAATGTAATCTGCATCCATTCCGATAAACCCTTGGACCTCTCCATCTTCCTCAAACACATACACCTCTGCCTTTGGCAGTGCGGAGCGGACTGTCTCAAAATTCTGCCTCCAATACTCCTCTTTGATAAATGGATGGGCTGTCAGGTTTCCCTCCAGCCAGATTTCCATAATCCTGTCCAAATCCCCAAACTCAAATAACCGAATCATCTAACCACTCCTTTTTCTCTCTGAACAGGCCCATCGGACCGCTCTTCCCCCAGCCGCCATCTGCTGCGTCATTGCCATGATGGATGACTGTTAGAAACAGGTTTTATAAAGCCTTAAACCGGATACGGTCCTTATCCGGGGCAACGTTCTTCTCTGCCGTCACATAATTGCGGAATGCATCTGTCATGGTGATGCCGGTTTCCGTCCCGTCCAATATCCCCTCCGGGAAAGCCCCCTTGATATGCAAGATGAATTTGGGAACATCATTTACTTTAGTAGATGCCTTAATCTGTCTGGACTTAAAACGATTGCTTATTTCTGATATCCATTTTTTATAATCATCTACAAAATACTGCCCTTACAGTAAGTCTGTCATCTGCCTTGCATCTACTCTTCCACCTATCATTTACGAAGATTATCTTTTTAATTTCTTGTATGACTTTTATTACTAGCCCTCCAGTCCATTCAGTTTTAACTTTCCCTCGATGTATCATTCGACAATAGGTCTAATACGTGTCATAGTCCGACATAAATAATCGATTCTCTCTAAATAGGAAAATTCCTGTTAAAATATCCATCGATGGACACGTGCCTCTTTCTGGACATTCCTTGTCCATCATCCAGCCCTGAAGTAAATGTCCGAACCTCAACCAGGATATGATGTGTTCGAGTACATTGACCTGCATATAGTCATAGCCACTCTGTTTCAGCATTTCCATCTGTTTTTCAGATTCCACGCCTTCTGTTCAGAGAACAATAGAACCGCTGGTGATTTCCATCGCGCCAGGTATTCAAAACATTGAATCTAATCCAACACGCCAAAGGAATCAAACCTGTCTTTTTTAGCCTTAATGCCTAAAAGGTATGCTGCCTATATTCCTCATTCAGGCCTCATTTCCGATATTTCATTTATAGTACAAACCTCACCGCCCTGACTCTTAGCACCACTCTTTTCCACCTCATTCTTCATTAATTCATCAACCAATTTTTTTAATATTTCATTCACTTCATAAATTCGTCTATATTCCATATATACCTTCTCACTTTTAAGGAGATTCTCTGGTTTGAGTGCACTAATCACTGTATCTCCATCTTTTACGACCTTTTTAACATTTTTTATATATTTATCCAGCCAACTCTGTTCCTTCATGCTTTCTCCACTGTTTACCTCGTATTTTATTTTATAAATCCTACTTTTCCCTGTCCCCTCTGATACAATCCATCCTTTTTTAGACCCCATATAATATAAAGAGTCACTTATCTTTTTATGTTCCACCTCCCCCCCCAATCGTTTGTCCATCTCTTCAAAAAGTTCACTAGAAACATGCTCTTTTCCGTCAGAAAGAATATCCAGGATAAGTCTATGCAACTCACTACTTGTCTTCATTCGTATCTCCTTTAAATTCGGAATCCCTTCCTAATAAATAGTCCACCGAGACTCCATATATATTTGCCAGCTTTTCAAGCCTTTCCGCGTTCAGATAGTTTATTCCATTTTCATATGTACTATATGTGCTCTGCGACACCCCTATCATTTCAGCAACGTCCTTTTGGGTCATTCCCTCCCTATCTCGTAATTCTTTTATACGTGTGACATCCATATCCAACCGCTCCCTTCTCAACAATTATTTTTATCTTATCATATCGTTCGATACCCGTAAAGCGATTTCAACGAATATCGAAAATCCGATACGCTATTATCAATCTATCGGAAAATCATTTTTTAAGAATCCATTTCTTTATGGAAAATGTAGTTATGATAAGGTAGATGTGGCGGGCTGCGTTGACCTAATTGAGACCAAATAAGTTGAAATATGCATCCAATAAAATACTTGAAACTTTCGCCCACCTGAAACCGGACAAATCATTTAGTGAAAAGCCTAAGAGCATCGATAACATCTCGATATCCTATCTCCCATATCAAACAGGACATCCCCTGGTTCAAAACCCAAACCAGGGGATGTCCTTTATTCTTCTGTTCTTTGTATTGATTTACTGTCCGGATGCTGCTTTCCCTTCTTTCCCTTGAAGTTCCCCCGCAGCTGCCGCTTACCTCTTCCTGATAATCATTTCATTAAATGCAATCATCGCTGCGGATATGGCAGTCCCGATGCCTACCAGTATCCAGAGGTTGTTGATTGCTATTACCGGGAGTATGGCAACCAAGGTAGATGTGACAGGGACAAAGCATCCCTGGGCCACTCCGAATGCTTCCCAGCTTTCGGTTTTAACATCCGGATCCACACAGCGTGCCAGAGCAAGCCCGCTTGGGGTCGACCCGCATCCTGCGCCGAAAAACATTAAGGCCAGCGGGAACCAGTCTTCACCAAACCAGCGGCGCATCAGGACCATACAGACAAATGACATAAGCAGGATTACCACTAACATATGAAGCATGATTGGCGCCAGATTGTTAGCGAAGAAATTCAAATCCAGGGTTGCCGTTGCCGAACAGATACAGATTTCAAGGGCTACTCCCCCAATATTGTCTATGGTGTCCGTATCAGCGTATTTATCCAGGTGGGTTTTCCGTAACACAAACCACACGATGATTGCGCCCACAATACCATACAGAAGGGATGGGATATTGCCGGCCCCTGGAATGGCTTTTGCGATAGCGCCGAAAATCACGCTTCCAATCCACATGCTGAGGAATACAAAACACATCTGCAGCGCCAGACCATTAATGGAGTCAGAGGCAACCGTTGCGTGCCCAAGGGGCTTTTGCTTATCCCTTGGTATATAATCATTCTTCCTGACATCGCCCTTGTTCTTTGCATCCGGCAAAGCCTTTGCCCAACCTCTTCTCACGCCGATGTTGACCCATACCATTCCCACCACCATGGCAACAATCAACCCCAGCGTTGCAAGAATCAGGCCGACACTCAGCATGCCTTCTATCCCAAGTTCTTCAAACAGGGTTCCCGAAGAGGTTGCTGCCCCATGGCCGCCCCAGTAAGTAAAAACAGTCATGACCCCCCACTCCCTCGGAAGTCCTGTCCATATTTTCTGAAGCCCCAATGCTGCCAGGATCCCAACTGCAAGTTGTGAAAAATAGGACAGCAGGTTGGAACTGATTGCCCCTGCAAAGGATTTCATCTTTGAAACGCTGATTGATATGCCGAAAAGGGTGGTTGTCAGTACAATATTAATCATCGGAGACGCCATACTGGACCAGTTTTCCGGGATTTTAATGAGTCCCAGTACCTGCGGTCCCATGACCAATGCAAGCGCTCCGCCAATCAGCCCTGACGGCAGGTATAGCTTGCGCAGCGGTTTAACCACGGAACGCAGGGCAACACCTGCAAGCAAAAAAAGAAACAGATACATCAATTCATTTACTGCCGTAGTAAACATAGCATTACCCCCAATATTTTAAATTACCCCGTTTTAAAATTCCATATATTCCACATATTCAACGCCAAGGGATTTCATCTTTTCATCCACCCATGGCCGGATATAGGTACCCTCTTTTTCAATTGTATCAATGATCCTCTGTTCGTTTTCATGAATGGCCTCAACCTGTTTCAGCAGCTCCTCTGCCTCAGAAGGCCGGATGAATATGACACCGTCCTCATCTCCCAGAACAATATCGCCTGGATATACGGTCCTCCCACCGCAGACAACTGGTGTATTCACTTCCCCTGGCCCATTTTTATAAGGACCATCCGGCGTCACGCCCCGGGCATATACCGCAAAGTCTGTCAGGCACTCCATCGCGCCTGCATCCCGGATGGACCCGTCTACCACAATACCATGAATGCCGCGCTTCCTGCAATATGTAACCATCAATTCCCCAAAGATGGAACGCCTTGTATCACCGCCCGCGTCAATTACAATCACATCCCCGGGTTTTGCAAGGTCCATGGCCACATGGAACATCAGGTTATCGCCTTCCGGTACCTTAACGGTAAACGCAGTTCCAAGCAGACGGCTCTTATTAACCGGGCATATGTCCTCATGGACAGCCGAGATACGGTTCATGCAGTCATCCAGATTAGCCACCGCCACACCTGCAAACCGCTCTACCAGTTCCCTTTCCGGGCGCTTAAAATCCTTAACAATCACACATCCTGTTTTGTTCATTTTCCTATCCTCCTCATTCATACCACACGGTTTTTCGCTTCTTTCCCATCTATTACATTCAATACTTCTTCCACGACCTCCATCCCCATCCGGTAAAGTGCTTCTTCTGTGTTGGCTCCGATATGGGGTGTTGCACAGAAATTATCAAGTGTCATCAGTTTATTCTTTCCGCTAGGCGGCTCCTCAACAAACGCATCACATGCAGCGGCCCTGAGCGTCCTGTGCTTTAATGCCTGATACAGATCTTCCTCGTTTACCACGCCTCCCCTGGCCGCATTGATAAGAATCGCACTTTTCTTAAAATGATTCAAATTCCCTGATGATATCAGATTCTCTGTGGAAGGCGTCAGTGGGACACTGATATTTACGATATCTGATGCTTCTAACATACGGTTTAAATCCTCGAACTTTTCAATCCCATAGGAATCCGCCTGTTCTTTAGAGCAGTACGGATCATATCCCATCAGTTTGGCATTGAAACCATTTTTCAGGATTTCCCCCATGCGCCTGGCAATATTCCCCATTCCCACAAGTCCGACGGCCTTGCCTGTCAGTTCAATTCCTGTCATCTCCGGCGGCGCGATGCATGAAAACCCTTCCCCTCTGCTTTTTTTATCACACACCGATATGTTCCTGCTTATATCCAGCATCAGGCCCACAATTAATTCTGCCACGGAATTCGTATTGGCAAAGGGTGTATTAATTACGGGAACCCCTAATTCCTTTGCAGCGGCCAGATCAATGGTATTACACCCTACACCGTGTTTCCCTATCACTTTTAGATTTACGGCACGGGACATGATATCCCGTCCTATATTTACGGCGCGTAATATGATTCCATCAATATCCTGTATGCGGTCAAAACTATCTGTTATCTCTGCACGCTGCTTAATTAAACGGACCGCATCCGGATGGATGTACTCACTTAAATAGATAAGCATTTCCAATCTCCTTTTTTCAATTTTGCTTATGTTTTAGAAGTTGTGTATCCTACAATTGTCCGGATTGTTTGTAGTATGTTTTTAACTCAGTACAATAAGTATAGTTGTTGTATGCACTACTGTCAATACTTATATTGTAGTATATTTTTTAACAATATAAAATATTGTAGCAATCACAACAACCTCATTTTATATCTCTGAACGTGTATTTTAAAATTCTTTATAATATCCGGCGCTCCCCCTGTTATCAAATGCAGAACCATTGTTGAAAATCCTGTCAGTCCGCAAGGGTAGTGGAAGGCAGCGGAGCACTGGGGTGTATTTGAAAATTGCATTCCGTTGGCTGTGCGTTCCACTTTGCAGGAGATTTGACACAGGGGTAAGCTGCGCTGACCCTATCATCACCTGCAGGATGTGGCATTATCTTTCATATGAATTCTTTTATTCCGGATAAGCGCAAAAGATTGACACAAAAAAAACAAGCCGGGAAAATTCAGCTTGTTTTGTCGTCTCACTACAAAATGTTAACAATCCGTTCATATATTTTACAATACCAGACGGAACCCCTCGGTCATGGTATCACGCTCTTTTGCCCGCTTTCTATACTCATCCTTATTTTTTCGGCATACAAGGGTTATGATGTATTCTGCAATCATATCAACTCCGATGGCAGAGTTAAAGAAACTCATATGCGATGTTTCCACTAAAAGGGCAATATCCGCATATTGGACCATGGGCGCCATCAGGCTGTCCGTAACCACGCAGATCCTGGCCTTATGTTCCCTGGCCATATTCACCAGCAGCATATCAATCTTATAGTAACGTGCAAAGGAAAATAGTATGAATATATCTTCTGAATCAATATCCTGCAGCGCTCCCAACACTTCTGTCTCGCTGCTGCCGGGCAACTGTACCACTCCCTCAATTGCGAATCCCAGCAGTCTTGTAAAGTGGCAGGATACCCCTATACATCCTCTGAGTCCCGCCACATATTTCCTCCTGGATCGGATGATCATATCAGCTAATGTCTCATAACTCTCTAAAGAATTCTGCTGAAAGGTCCTGGTAATATTATAATTCATCATCTCCACAAACGCGCCTGAAATATCATCCTCCTGGTACCTTCCCGTCAGCACATCAAACCGTTCTGAAAGCTGCATATTCCGCACAGATGCACTGGTTTCCCCAATCAGGGAATTATATATGTCATTCTTCAGATCTGTAAAGCCCAGATATCCGATTGCCCTGGCAAAACGTATGATGGACGCGTCACTGACCCCGATTTCTTTCGCCACATCCATGGATGACATGTTGCCGATCCGTTCCTGATTTTTAAAAAAATAATCTGCTATCCTCCGCTGCTGCGGTGTCAGCTTTGCACCCTTCAGTCTATCTGATAATCTGTTCATGGGCCCTCCTCATAACAAAACCGATTTGCCTGCCTTCTTCGTATTTCCGTTGTGAATTCTGTTATAAGTATATCAAAAAGGAGCAGACACTACAATAGACTGAATTTAATAATCCCATCTATTTTACCGATAAATGTAGGGCCGGCTGCCTAATCAAGTCATGATTAAGCAGCCGGCCAATAAAATATTACTTATAGAGACACGGGGCGACTTCCGCTGAATCCATGTTGGTGCTGTCGTACCACAGTGCACCGGTGTCAACATCCTCTACCGGTTCTCCTTTGGCCGCCTTGGCGGCCAGGGTAACTGCCTGATATCCAATCTGGACCGGATTCTGCGTGATGGAGCCTGCTAAGACGCCGCTCTTGATAGCATCAAGCTGGATGGCGCCAGAGTCAAATCCAACGCCGATTACTTTATCCTTACCCAGTACCTGAAGGCTCTCATTGGCCGTCACCAGGTTCTTGGCTGTAAATTCGTTAGACGCATAAATGGCAATCAGATCATTTTTATTCAGAAGGGTATTGGCCACTGTCACACAAGCCGCATCATCCACGGTGGCCGGAATGCCTACATCGATGATTACCTTTGCTCCGTCAACTGCCTTATTATACTTATCATGGCCTACTACCGAACATTTATCCTCGCCAATCAAGGTACACATCTTGTCTATGAAACCCCCGGTCCGTTCCCCAATGGACTGGGATGTGGCATCCTGGGAGACAACCCCGATTCTGACTGCTTCTGCCGGGTCCGTGACCTTATCCTTAATCATTTCATACAATTTCTCCGCGGCCAGTCCGCCTGCCGCATAGTTATCCGTAGCTGCATTTGCTACAATGGCGCCTGCCGGGGCATCCGGAACACCGGAGTCAAACCCTATAATCGGAATATTTGCTGCCTGGGCATTGGAGATGGCATCCAGTGCCGCCTGTGTATCCAAAGCCGCCAGGCAGATGGCGCTTGGGGCTTTGTTGACCGCATTGTTCAGCTGCTCAATCTGCTCAGCCACCGCACTTTCGCTGGCCGGCCCCACAAAGTTGGTGGACTTAAGCCCCAAATCCTTTGCAGCCTGCTCCGATCCCATCTTTACTGCTTTCCAGAAATCATGCTGGAAGCCTTTTGCCACAATTTCAACCGTGACATCGCTGTAATCCACGGCACCTTCTGTCTTGGCTGCCTCTGTATCCGCTGCCGTCGTGTCTTTTACCTCTGCTTCCGGAGCAGCTGTTGCTGCGGCCGTTGTCGTGGCAGGCGCACTGGATCCGCTGGAGCAGCCCATTACCATTGTGGACACCATTGCTGCGCAGATGACTGTACTAAATAATCTTTTCTTCATAAATAGACCTCCCTTATCTTATCCCGCTTTGCGGGTTATTAACAATTGCGTATTAGTCCTTCCCCTGTTTCCTTCTATTTAAAACATCTACAAATACGGCTATGATTAATACAAATCCAGTAATCAGAAGCTGATAATGCGGCTGTACTCCCACAAAAGGAAGGCCAGTCTTTAAAACAGACATGATAAAAACACCAATCAACGTACCTGCTATGGACCCCACGCCGCCTGCCAGGGATGTTCCGCCGATTACAACTCCTGCGATTGCATCCAGTTCAAATCCATTTCCGGTTCCAGGCATGAGTGTGGAATATACTGCTGCATAAGACACGCCTGCCAGCCCGGCAAACAGACCGCTTATGACATAAGCCAAAGTCTCCCACTTTACCACATTTACACCGGAAAGCCGGGTCGCCTCCTTGTTGCTCCCCAGGGACAATATATAACGTCCCGGACGCGCCTTGTTGAGCAGGATTGCCATTAGGATTGCAAGTACAATCAGCAGTATGAATCCCGTGGGGATACCTGCCTGCGGAAGCCCTGCCCCTTTTAATTTAAAAATGCCTCTGAAGGAGCCGCCCGGAGCCGAAGCCTGCGGAAAGGTCACGGTGGCCGTGTTTGTCACAATCGAACCCAGGCCTCTGGTAATCATCATGGTTCCCAGTGTGGCAATAAAGGCCGGAAGCCTCATGACAGATACCATAAGTCCATTGGCAAGTCCGAACAGCCCTCCCATCAGGATGGCCAGAATAACGCACAGCGGCATAGGAAGCCCCAGTTTTGTAAACAGTGTTCCTGAAATCAAGGAACAGCAGATACAGACCGTACCGATGGATAAGTCGATTCCTCCGGTGATGATTACAAATGTTACGCCTATAGCCATAAAACCAATATAATAGGAAGAATCAAAAATGCTGACCAGTGTACTGTATTTTGCAAAATTGTCCCCAAAAATCCAGAAGAACATGAATAATACAATCAACGCAATAACTGCCACCAATTTCTGAGTGCCGATGGCTTTGAATAATCCACCCGGCTCCTTTTTTACCTGACTCTTATTATCCGACATATCTTTAACCTCCCCTTTAATCTCTCAGTGTTGCGGCATGCATGATCTTTTCCTGGGTAGCTTCTTCTATGCTGATCTCTCCCGTTTTACGGCCCTCACACATAATCAGGATACGGTCGCTCATCCGCAGCACTTCCGTCAGTTCAGAGGATATCATTATGATGGACTTTCCCTGTTTTACAAGATTATTCATCAATGTATAAATCTCGCTTTTGGCTCCCACGTCAATTCCCCTGGTGGGTTCGTCAAATATCAGGATGTCGCAGTTCCTGGTAAGCCATTTAGCAATGACCACCTTCTGCTGGTTTCCCCCCGACAGGTTGCGTACCTGCTGATCCACGGATGGTGTCTTGGTCTTTAATGCCTCCACATATTGTTCTGCGGTTTCTTTTTCTGCTTTCTTATCAATAAACAGGCCTTTGCAGAACGCCTTCAGGGAAGCCATTGTGGTGTTCTCGGCCACCGTTTTCTCAATAATCACACCATAGCGCTTGCGGTCCTCCGACAGATATCCGATTCCGGCCTCAACCGCATCCTGTGGGTTCTTGATATCCACCCGCTTTCCATTCACATAGATATCACCGCTGTCCCTCCTGTCAGCACCAAAGATAGCCCTGGCTGTCTCCGTCCTTCCAGCTCCCATGAGACCTGAAAAACCCAGGATTTCTCCTTTGCGAAGTTCAAAGCTTACATCTTTTACTGTATTTCCAACGTTTAGGTGTTCAACCTTCAGCACCACCGGAGCATCCGGCTTTACATTGCTGAAGCTCTTAGGCTCCTCGTACACCGTGCGTCCCACCATCATCTGGATGATATCGTCCTTCGTGGAATCCCTGGTTATCAGCGTACCCACATATTCCCCGTCCCTCATGACCGTTACCCTGTCAGTAATCTGGTTAATCTCATCCATGCGGTGGGAAATGTATATAATCCCGATATCCTTGGCCCTTAGGTCACGGATGATTTTAAACAGCTCGCTGATTTCTGAATCTGTCAGCGCAGCAGTCGGTTCATCAAATACAATTATCTTGGCATCTGTGGAGATTGCCTTGGCTATCTCGCACATCTGCTGGCGCCCGACCGTCAGTCTCCCCATTGTTTCCCTGGGGTCAATCCTGATATTCAGTAATCCGAACAGCTTTTCAGCCTCTTCTACCATCTTGCGGTCATTAATCAGCTTTCCATTCATCTTTTCTTTGCCGATAAAGATATTCTGGGCCACAGTTAAGTGGTTCATCATGTTTAATTCCTGATGTACGATTACAATGCCGGCGTCCTGTGCTTCCCTGGGACTTTTAAACTCCACCTGGCGCCCCTCATACATAATAACACCGCTGTCCTTGCTGTAGATTCCTGTCAATATCTTCATGAGGGTGGATTTTCCGGCGCCATTCTCACCCATCAGTGCATGGACCTCGCCCTTTTTAAGTTCCAGACAGGCATTTTTTAACGCATGTACCCCTACAAAGGACTTATCAATGTCTTTCATGGTCAGAATTACTTCTCCCACATCATCACCTTCCATTTCTTTACTAATTGCACTGTTTTGGCGGTACCCATTTACAGGTGTCAGCACACTAGTCGGTAACTACCCCTTTTTGCAGCATGATATTGGCATAAAGCGCCTTCTCGCTGGTGGCGATAATGGCATAAGCTTTCTTTGCCTCCTCATAGAATGTGAACCGCCCCATATGGCCGATGGCGCTTCTGCCCCTGCTGTCAAATGCTTCCACCAATGTCCCGTATTGGTTCCAGATTGGTGTTTCAACCGAATCCCCGTCCATCACCGACATCAGGCAGACAGGATGTTTAACGTAGGTGTCCAGGGGGAAAAGCAAGAGGATTGCTTCCAGTATCTCCGGCACGCCATGGCCTTCCATATGTATGACATGGGCATCCCTGCCCATGGACTCTGCCGGGAAATTCCCATCAGCAATTACAATCCGGTCGCTGTGACCCATTTCACATAATATCTTCAGCAGTTCAGGAGATAAGATATGAGGTATTCCCCTTAGCATGGGCCATCCCCCTGTTTACTGTATTTTTTATAACCGGGATGCCTGCCGGTGACTCCATATCCTTTCCTCATTGAGATAAGGCGGTCAATATTTTCCCTGGATATTTCCTGTGCACCTCCCAGCATCCTGGCATTAAGGCTGATTTTTGCAAAGAGTTCCAGTGTTTCCATACGGTAATAGGCAGTAATCACATCTGCCCCAACGGTAAGGGCCCCATGATTCTGAAGGAGCATTGCGTCATGTTCCCCCAGATAAGGCGCAATATTATCCGGTACTTCATAAGTGGAAGGGGTTCCGTAAGGTGTTACAGGAATCGAACCCAGGGCAATTACCGTCTCAATCATGGAGTACTCGTCCAACGGCACATTGGCTACCGCATATCCGGTGGCCACAGGCGGGTGGGCGTGAAGTACGGAATTTACATCCTCGCGCTCTTTATAGCAGCGCAGATGCATCTTAATCTCTGAAGATGGCCCGTATCCGGAAAGGCCTTCCAACACCTCACCATTCCCATTGATACGAACCAGTTTTTCCGGTGTAATAAAACTTTTGCTTATTCCGGTGGGGGTAGCAAGAAAGGTTCCGTCATCCAGTCTGGCGGACACGTTACCGTCATTGGCTGCCACCCAGCCCAGCTGCCACATCTTATGGCACACATCGCAGATCTGTTCCCTTAGTTCCATATAGCTTAATTTCATAATACCTCCTTCTTTGCCAGGCTGACCTGGCCTTGGGTCCTTCATGTGTTACCGTCTCACAGATATGATTCTCCGTCTGCGGCAAACATTTTTTTATATTGGCCGTACACCTGATCCCATTGATTTGTATCTTCCGGCTCATAGATGCTTACCTTGGCGGAAGCCTCTACGACATTCCTCACCTGATCCAGATCCCTAAGTTCTCCTGCCGCCAGCAGCTGGAGGGCTGCGTTGCCCAGTACGGTAGCCTCGACCGGGCCGGCAATCACCGGACAATGACACGCATTGGCCGTCATCTGGCAGAGGAGCCGGCTCTGTGTGCCGCCGCCCACCATATGAATCGCCGGGTACTCCCTTCCGGTACACATCTTGATTTCATCCAATGTCATACGGTACTTAAATGCCAGGCTCTCGTCAATACATCTTACAAGCTCCGCCTCATTCCCCGGCACCCTCTGTCCGCTTTCACGGCAGAACCTCCGGATTCTCTCAGGAATGTTTCCGGCCGGAACAAACTCTGGTGCATCAGGGTCAATCAGCGCTTTAAACGGTTCCGCATCCGCGGCCATTTGTTCCAGATGTCCGAAACCGTACTCCTTTCCCTCACGGATCCACTGTCTCCTGCTTTCCTGAATCAGCCACAAACCAATAATATTCTTGAGGAAGGATATCTTCCCCTGACAACCGCCTTCATTCGTGATATTGAGCTTCTTTGACAATCCGTTGATAACGGGTTCATCCAGTTCCGTGCCAAACAGCGACCATGTTCCGCAGCTGATGAAGATGAAATCCTTATCCCTGGCAGGAACAGCCGCAAGCGCACTCTGCGTGTCATGTCCTGCCACAGCAATCACTTCCCCAGGCTCAATCCCCAGCTCCTGGCAAATCCCGTTTTTCATGAGACCAAGCCTGGTTCCGCACGGAACGATACTGCCCAGGATCCTTTCCGGGATACCGAGGCTTTCCAATACTTCCTTTGACCACATTTTAGTTCGGGCATCCAGCATCTGCGTGGTGGACGCGATGGAATACTCACTGACCTGCGCCCCGCACAGATAATAATTAAATAAGTCCGGCATCATCAAAAGCCTGGAAGCCCGCTCCAGAAGCCCGGGCCGTTTTTCCATCAGTGCCATAAGTTGAAATACCGTGTTGATTTCCATAAACTGGCTGCCCGTAATCTGATAAAAACGGTCCTTATCCATCTTACTGAAACTCTTTTCAAGCATTCCCACGGTCCGGGCATCCCGATAGTGTACCGGGTTTTCTAAAAGATTCCCCTCCTTGTCAATCAGGCCGAAATCCACGCCCCAGGTATCCACGCCGATGCTGTCAATCTTTCCATACTTCTTTGCTTTAATCAGTCCCTGCTTCACCTCAAAAAACAGCCGCAGGAAATCCCAGTACATGGTCCCGTTTAATATAACCGGATCATTGGGGAAACGATGAAGTTCCTGTATGGATATCCGGTTCCCGTCAAAGTTCCCCAGCATTACCCTTCCACTGGAAGCGCCGAAATCCACTGCCAGTACATTTTTATGGTTCATAGACACACCGCCTTACTTATACAAAGGCCCATAAGCAGCACAGGCGCGGAAATCCTGCCCCTCTTTATCCATTCCAAATGCATTCCAGGACGCGGGGCGGAATATTTTTTCCTCAGGCACATTGTGCATGCTGACAGGAATCCTTAAGATTGAGCAGAGTGTAATGAGGTCCGCCCCGATATGTCCGTAGCTGATTGCACCGTGGTTGGCGCCCCAGTTATTCATCACATCATATGCAGAGGCAAATGCTCCCCGGCCCGTCACCCTGGGAGCAAACCAGGTGCACGGCCATGTATAGTCCGTCCTCTTCCATAAGATATCAGTTACATCTTCCGGCAGTTTCACTGTCCAGCCTTCTGCAATCTGCAGCATAGGCCCAAGTCCTTTTACCAGGTTTAAGCGGATCATGGTACATGGCATCTGGGCTTCTGTTACATATCTGGAAGAATAACCTCCGCCCCTGAAATACCCAAAATCAGCCTCGTTCCATGTAGTTGCTTCCATAATCGCCTTCTGATCCTCCGCCGTCACCTCATACCACGGCTTCATGACCGGCTGTCCATCTTCATCCAGGGCCTTGCCAGTGGCATCCAGACAGGCGGCTCCTGAGTTAATCAGATGCAGGAAACCGCCTGCTTCCTTTGCAACCCCTTCCAGATCATATCCGGCCGCCTTCTTAACAGCCTCCGGGCTCCAGTAAGTACGTACATCCGCGAAAATCTGTGCTCTGTTGGTGAGCAGCTTCATGAACAGCATTCCCAGCCCATTTAATGCGTCGTTCTCCGTAGCCAGTATGTACGGCTCCCTTGCGCCGTTCCAGTCAAAGGAGGAATTCAGCATGGACTCCGCGAAATCACCATTGGGATAAAAATCCGTCCACTGCCTCTGTCCCTGGAAGCCTGCGGCGATGGCATTGTGTCCAATCCGCTCTTCCTCCCTCCCCTCCGGCAGGTTGGGATTCCCATTCATCAAATCTTTGATGATGCACATCATCTTTACCACGAATTCCCAATCCTTATCCTTCTGTTCCCGGGTCTTCTGGACTTCGGGAGGGTTCTTGTCAAAGCCTTCCTTGCAATTCGCCTTTGTCCAGGCAAGGGCTTTTTCAAACTCCTCTTTATCGTATATTTCCTCGCTCATACGGCGGGTTAATTCCACTTCATCTACGGATTCCACCCGCATTCCCAGATATTCCTCAATGAATGCCGGGTCTATGATAGAGCCGCCAATTCCCATGCAGATAGAACCTATCTGGAGATATGACTTTCCTCTCATGGTAGCGGCTGCCACTGCGGCACGCCCAAAACGGAGAAGTTTCTCTTTTACATCATCCGGTATGCTTGTATCATCCGCATCCTGGACATCATGTCCATAGATACCAAAGGCCGGAAGCCCCTTCTGCGCATGGGTAGCCAGTACAGAGGCTAGATATACGGCGCCGGGCCGCTCCGTTCCATTAAATCCCCACACACCCTTGATTGTTTGCGGGTCCATGTCCATTGTCTCTGCACCGTAACACCAGCATGGGGTCACAGTCAGGGTAATATCCACTCCAGCCCTGCGGAATTTGTCCGCGCAGGCCGCGCTTTCCCCCACGCGTCCAATGGTGGTATCCGCGATCACTACGTTTACCGGTTCCCCATTACTGTAAAACAGGTTTTCCCGAAACAGGGCCGCCGCGCTTTTGGCCATATTCATGGTCTGCTCTTCCATGGATTCCCTTACTTTCATATACCCCTGTCTTCCGTCTATTGTGGGTCTGATGCCAATAACCGGATAAGCCCCAATCAATCTGTTTGCTGCCATAGTGTTTCCTCCTTTTGATTTTAGATTGTATCCATTTTAAATCGTATTGATTTTTATATTGTGCTTATTTTAAAACGTGTTCTTTTTTAATTGTGCCCTTTTTTAATCGTGCTCTTTTTTAATCGTGCTCTTTTTTAATTGTGCTCTTTTTTAATCGTGCTCTTTTTTAATCGTGCTCTTTTTTAATCGTGCTCTTTTTAATCGTGCTCTTTTTAATTTGTGTTCTTTTTAATTTGTGTTCTCATTATATTTTTGTCTTCTTTTTGCGTAATTGTATTATACTATTGATAAACAGCTATTTGCTGTGATATAATGGCAAAAAATATGACAATATTCACTTTATTGGTCATTTTACCTATTTGCGCAATTTAATTCCACGCGTTTATAGTGATTTTTACACTTTAGAGAGGGGGTAATATGCACTATTTGGACTATAATGAAAAAAAGCAGCACGGGACTCCGGACTTTCCTATTGAATATTACCATGTAGATGAGCACCATCCCCGCTATAACATGCCATTCCACTGTCACAAAGAATTGGAAATCATCCGGATTTTAGAGGGAATCCTCTATTTAAAGTTAGATGATGAAGAGCTTGAAGCCAAAGCCGGGGATATCATCTTTATTAACGAGGGGGTTATTCATGGCGGTCTGCCGCAAAATTGTATTTATGAATGTATTGTGTTTGATATCCAGCGTCTTCTCATGCACACAGATACCTGTCGCTTTTATATCCGGCTCATTACAAAGCATCAGATTATTGTCCAGAATCATTTTACAAAAAGCAACCGTTCCCTGCATCGGATCATCGGCCATCTTTTCAGATCCATGCAGCATAGTGAGCCTGGAAGCGAACTGATAACCATGGGCACTTTATTTGAAATATTTGGAATCATCTACCAGAAAAAGCTTTATCAGGATAAGGCTGATGATACAAAATCCTCCAGGAAGATGATGCAGCTCAAACCCGTGCTGGAATACATAGACAGTAATTACGGGCAGACCATTACACTGAATGAATTATCCAGAATTGCCGGGATGTCTCCCAAATATTTCTGCAGTTATTTTCATTCCATCATTCACAGAACCCCAATTGATTATCTGAATTACTATCGTATTGAGCGCGCCTGCAGCGAATTAAGTACCTCTGATTTAACCTTGGCAGAGGTAGCCTATCGATGTGGTTTTAGCGACGTAAGCTATTTTATCAAAACATTTAAACGGTATAAGGGAATCACACCACACCGGTATTGCCTGAATATTGGATAATACCTGATTTTAAACAGGTGCCTGGGTTCGTACCACGTTTCTGAAAACAGCCGGCGGGGACCTGGGTTCCCCGCTGGGGTGGATGCTTGCGTATCTGCTGCTAAATGCTCCGGGAACATTTTCCCGCAACAGACAGGTCCTGGCGGGGCCAGACACCGCAGATTATATCACTAAGCAGCAATTTAATTCCATCCAGCCTGGTGATATCCCCTGCATGGATAATGCATGGAACCTCATTTTTGTCATTCCACCCGCAAATGCTTCCCACGGTCATCATTCCTCACTCACGCTTCCGGACATAAGGAATCATCACAATAGGATTGTAAGTAGTATACAGATATATGGCCATGCAGGTTCATGCTGTCCTGCGTACAAAAAAAAGAACCATCTCCAAGGTGGTTCCTGAATTTCGGATAATTCCTGAAATAATAAACGCTGTAATTTTAACTGTAAATTTACACATTTAGCTGCATGCACAAAAATCCAAAAAGTAAAGCCTCCCTGGGCCTAGTACTACACCAGGGAGTGTCTAAAAATTGCTTTCCGTCAGCTGTTCCTTCTTATGGATAAAATATTTTACTCAGTCAGACTTATCCAGGTGCATACATTAATCTCGTTAGCCCTGCCTGTGAAGATGGCAGCCAGATATAGGCCGATTCTGCTTCCACTTACCGGCATGTTGACTAGTTGTGGCGAAATGTAAAGTCAAAGCAAGATATAGTTTCCGCTTCACAATCCGCCATCAACATCTTGTATAAGAAAATCACTTTACGACAGTCCCCTTTATCTTTACAAAAAAGTATAACCTGCCATATCATTCCACAAGTACCATCAATACCGCCATCTCAACACGACTCTGTTTAAGGTTCTATGTCCAACCAATCTTTTTGACATTATTGGCCTTCAACATAAGTAACCATTTCGTCCAAAGGATTACGGGGTGTGGCGCTGGTGTAGGCGTCAGCGCTTTCATCCATGGATGTATCCTCCATACCAATCAGGAGAAACGCTGCCGCTGCCTGATTCTCCGGAATACCCAACTGTTCCCGATAGGCTGCCTGGTTTTCTCCGTTCACTGCCAATGTGGGGGAGGAAATGATTTTTGTTCCATACCCTAAAAGCTGTGCAGCCACAGACATAGTTTGACAGGCCAGGCCTGCATCCAGTTCGGAACCATCTGAACAGGAAACAACAATTACCAAAGGAGCATCTGCGATTCCGGCCTTCAATACGCTGCCGGTGGCCGCATGATTTCCTCCGGCTGTTGTATCTGGCGGGGGGGAAGAATCCCTGTCCCCGTCCGCATCAAATCCGTCCGGCAGTTCCCCATACGCTGGCAGTTCCCCATACTCTGGCAGTTCCCCATCCTCCGGCAGTTTGCCATCAGGCATATCTGCTCCGTCCGGAGGTGTACCTCTGCCAACACGCATACCGCTGCTCATATCCTCAGAGATTTGCTGCAGCAGGGCAGCATCGGTTATGACCGAGAAATGCCAAGGCTGGCCATTCATGGCGCTGGGAGTGTTAATTCCAGCCATCAGAATCGTCTCAATGTCATCATTGCTCACCTTATCATCTGTAAAATATTGGGTTGTTGTAATGTTGCTGACCAATTCAACTGCATTTCTATTCTCTGTTTGTACTGTACCAGGGGATTCCTGGCTTACATCATGGCCTGCCTGGGAATTGGATTGGGAACACCCCCACATCAGGCATAACGCGGATATGGCTGCAACAAGAGGGATGCATTTTGTTTTCATCATTTATTCGCCGTCCTTCCTTATAAAAATAATTCAAAGGTTGTCAAAACTTACCGAAATCAGTGTTTATATATCTTCGCCACGGCCAGACCAATGGCAAGCACGGCCGCCGAAGCTCCAATCCAGATCCAGCCGGTCTGATTGGATGCAGGGCTCTCGGCTCCATCCAGGTAAAATCTGAAATCATCTCCGGTCATTTGCCTGCCGCCCCCTGCGGGCCGGCTGGTATTGTTATCCCCTGCTGTACCGGAGGCTTCAGAGGGAGTGGCTTCTGTTTGGCTGCCGGAAAACTGGCCCGGGAAATTTCCCGAAGCATTATCCGGGGGATTAGATGGATTGAAGCCCTCCGGCAGGTTAAATGAGCCAAAGCCCTCCGGCATTTCTCCGGTAAAGCCCTCCGGCATACCTGACATATCCCCGCCAAATCCGCCCATACCGCCGCCCCTGCCGCCTTCGCCGCCCATGGAACCCATGTCGGAAAGAGTGATGGCCGAGGCGTCCACATAACTCATATTATCGGCTGTCTCTCCGTTATCAAGCTGCATGGAAATACTGCTGCTGCGCAAATTACAGAATTGGCGGAGCGTTTCCACGCCCAGTTCAAATTCCTCATAGGTGTAAAAAGCCGTTGGGTCTTTTTCCACATAGGATTGAATCAGATCATAGGTATTATTGATGATTCCCTGAATATCAACACTGTTTAAAAACTCAGCAAAATACTGATGATACAGCGCCGTGTATTCTTCGCTTTCAAATATCCAATTCAGCATTGGCCGGTCGGAAGAACCGCCGGACACCGGGGTGTCAATGGGCGTGTTGACGGTACTCGTTGCGTTTCCGCCGCCAAATGTACCAAAGCCCAGGTTATAGTCCCACGGAATCATGGAAAGCCGGCCATCCGTTTCATAAAGATAATAGTTGTGGACCATCATGCCTGTATAACTGTCGTCATTGCAGACATAATTGTGAACTACAAAGTAGCGGATAACCTGCCCTATATCCACAACAGATGCAATGTCCTGGTTATCGGACAGCTTTTTCAGGGACTCAATCAATCGTTTTTGGTCGGCTTTGGTAATATAGGTCTTGGCGTTGTTCCAGATGTTTAAGTAACTGTCCAACTCATCGTCAATGTACTGCAGCTTCACATCGGAGGAGCCCATTCCAAACCCGCCGCCCCCGGAAAAAGGAATATCAGGCATCCCACCGCCAGACATGGAAGGCGGACTAAATCTGCCGGAAGATACGCCGGATTCCCTTGAATCTGTATCTGTTCCTCCAAAATCAAAGCCGTTCCCGCCATCACGGCTGCCAAACATGGCAGACGGGTCAAAATCCCCGCCATTGCCCCGGCCTCCGCCGAAACCCAGACTGTCCGGCTTATAAAGTTCGCCGTAATCCGAACCGTAATTGCGCTCCAGGAAGGATTCCTCCACACCCTCCACCGCCAGGTACAGCCCCCAGTCCTCGCCGTTCACCGTGATATAGACATAGCTGCACAGAGAGGAATTCACACCGAATCCGTTCATCATGGTGTAGGTCAGATAATCCTTCATCATGGTGGAATCCTGAATCAGATTGTTCAGGCTCAGCTTATCAAGCCCATGGTAGGTCCTGGTGCTGTCATAGTGGTCAAATTCAATTTTGAAGCTGTACCGCTCACTGCCGAGGGATGACACCATTGACAAAGAGGTGTTCCCTTTGGCACGGAGTCCTATGTTTTTATAGGATTCACCGTCGATTACCACGCTGGCCATATAATATTCCTCGCTGGTGGCATTGGCAATAAACTCATCCCAGTCGTCCATGACAATATCAACGGAGTGAACCTTTGTGTTGTCAAATAACCTGTTTTCATATCCCATGGTGTGCGCCATTGCCTCGATACCCAGGGCCGCGCCATTCATAAACAGAATGGTCAGAACCAACATCAAGGCCATGACAATCACAGCAATGCGGTCAAAATGTTTGCTTCCTGACATAATTTACCCCATATAATCGCCGTTGTAAGAAACAATCACCGCGCTGTTGACACCGGGCATTTCCGAAAGGATATTGATAAAATCAGTATCATCATCCTTAAGCCGCACTTCAATGTTCAGCTCGATAGCGCCCTTAACAGCGGATTTGCTCTTAATGGTTGTTTTGGTTACATTTTTGGAGAGGAAATCTTTTGCCTTCATTTCCACGTCATGGCCCGTGCAGCTGAGCACCACTATGTAGGGATGCGTATTAGAAGACTTATTGACAAATACCAGCAGGATGATACCGATGCAGACACTGCTGATGACAGCAAGAGGAATCATGCCCGCTGCCAGAATAATACCTGCGCCGATGGCCCAGAACAGGAACGCAATGTCCAGCGGGTCCTTGATGGCGGTACGGAAACGGACAATGGAAAGAGCGCCCACCATACCAAGGGACAGGACAACATTGGAAGTCACGGCAAGGATGACCGTTGCCGTAATCATGGTCAAGGCAATCAGAGTGGTGCCGAAGCCTGCGGAATACATCACGCCCCGGTAGGTTTTCTTGTAAACAAGGAAAATGAACAGACCAACGCCAAAGGACAGCAGGATGGTCAAAATCATGTCAAAGACACTGATAGAGGATACTTTTTCTAAAAAGCTGGATTTAAATATATCGTTAAAAGTCATGGTTTGGGTTCTCCTTATTCCATTTTATTTTTAATCATACACGCGGCAGGCAGCATATTTGGAATAGGCCGTGCCGTGCCTTTCCCCAAGCTGCACCATGTCGCGGACCACATCCGGCAGATAATTGTCCCATTTCACTTCCAGGATACAGGGGGAACCGGCAGCCGGTATAGTGATGCAATCAGGATTTAAGAAATCCGTGCAGCCAAGGGCGGTACGGATATTGTAATCCAGCGTCACACGGACATTGCCGGGGACGAATACAAAAGGCTCACGGGTGTAATCCACAATCACCTTTGCCGCCAGGCCTTCATTGCGAAGACAGGTATAAAATCTCAGGATCACTTCATCGGTGCTGGCAGCCATCCAGTGAATATCACCGCCCGCAATCTGACAAGCCTGGGCCTGGGTCAGCAGGGCGGACTCCTTATACCCCAGTCCGCTGCATTTGAACTTCCGCTCCAGGCGGATTACAGACGGATCATTGTTATACATACGAATCCGGTACTTTTCCCGGCGGCTCACGCCGTCCAGCTTTTCCCGCAGGGCTTTGTCGTCCGGATTGTCAAAGTACAGGCTTCGGATTTCATATTGTCCGTCTATGGCATGGCTGTCCGGCGCCATCACCGCCCTCAGCCTTTGCCGCAGGATCAGCATATCCAGATTGCTGATTTCATGCTTTACTTCATGTCTGTATTGCATGCAGCATTCCTCCTTTCTATGCAGCCATTATAAAACCCTAACCTATGAGCAACATTAGAAAGACCTTCCCGTTTGTGAATCCTTGCGGGAAGGTCTGTGAATATTTTGTGAAGTTGTATTAAAAGCGGGCAGTGAAGCGGATGGTCCCGGTCTCTGTGTACTCTGCTGTCAGCGTTCCGCCAAATGCCTGTGCAATGGCACGGGCGGCAGAAAGGCCAATCCCATACCCGGAGACTGTGCTGCTTTGGGTTCTGGCGCTGTCCCCCCGGAAAAACCGCTCAAAGAGCCGTTCCGGGTCAGAATTGCCGGGAGTATCGCAAGTGTTTTCTTCTGCAATTACAATATGTCCCCCATCGCCCGTCACGGAAAAACGGATTATCCCATCCTTCGGGGTGTATTTAACCGCATTGTCAAGTAGAATGGAGATCATTTGGGAAAATGTATCCCTGTGCGCCTGCATGAAAACATGGGGCTGGATTTTTACGGACAGCGAAATCTGTTTCTCTGCCGCGGCATCTTCCCAGGACGGCAGCATCCCGTTCATCAGCCCGCTTATATCAACCCGTTCTGTGGGCAGCTTCGTTTCCTCGTCCAGCCTGGCCAGCGTCAGAAGATTTGTCATCAGCACATTCAGCCGCTGGGTCTGAAGCCGGATGTTTCTGCTGTACTTGCTTTCTCCGTAAATCAGAGTTGCCGCGTCATTGTTGGACTGGATGATTGCAAGGGGTGTTTTCAATTCATGGCCGGCGTTTGTGATGAACTGCTTCTGCTTTTCCATACCTGCCAGGATGGGACGGACCACCTGCCCGGAAAGCGGGATAACAAACAGAAGAATCACAAGCCAGCATATAAGGGCAATGGCAGAGGAAATGCTCAGGGCCATCACACACATCCGAAATTGGCCGGATATATCCATAAAGAAAATCAAACGGTCTGCCCCGGACTGCTTTACTTCATATTTGTACCCTTCAATCTTGCCCGAGGCACCGGTAATCTGCCCGGCATATTGGGCTGCCTGCTCCGCGCTGACAGATGATATATGATCGATGTTCACATCCAGAACCGTTCCGTCCCGGGCCGTGCGCACCATAAAAAAACGGGCCGACTGGATGATGTCCATATCCATGGGCGGGGCAAAGGGCATTGGCCTGGGCGGTTCCACCGGCGGAAATTTTCCTCCCCCGCCGGCAAGGGTGTGCAGAACAACGCTTGACTGGCTGTCCAAAATAATCCAGCTAAGGCCGCTGATGGCTCCAACCAATACCACCAGCAGGATGGTGACCGCGGACATGGCAAAGACAATGAACTTTTTTCTCAGCGTTTTTTTCATGACGGCATCTCCAACCGGTAGCCTATATTGCGCTTAGACACAATCTCCACCGTTGATTCCATGGCCAGGAGACGTTTGCGCAAATAGGAAATATAGAGCCAGACGCTGTTGATATCCGTTTCCGCATCATACCCCCACGCCTTAATCAGCAAATCCTCCGAGGAAAGGAAGATATTGTAGTTTATCATCAGCTGCTCCATAAGCCGGTATTCCTGTTTGGGCAGCACAAAATCCGTATTGCCGCAGGAAAGCGTGCCGGACTGAATGTTCAGCGTCAAATCGCCAAAGGACAGCAAATCCGGGCGGAACTCCTCCCGCCTGCGCAGCATGGCACGGACACGGGCCAGCAGCTCCCCCATGTCAAAGGGCTTGGGCAGATAATCGTCCGCCCCTGCATCCAGTCCCCGGATGCGGTCATCCACCTGCGTCTTAGCGGTCAGCAGCAAAATCGGCGTTTTGCATCTGTTGTTCCGCAGGGCGGAAAGAACCTCGATTCCATCCCTCTTGGGCATCATAATATCCAGAATGATTCCATCATAATCGCCGGACACGGCATAATCATAGGCGTCCTCCCCATTATACACGGCATCAACAATATATTTGTGGTAAGACAGGATGTCCACCACCGCTTCGGAAAGCGAGCGTTCATCCTCGGCATAAAGCAGCTTCATAACGTCCTCCCTGGGAAAGATGATTTCATTTTGATAATGATACCATATAAGTGTGAAAATTTCGCATTTTGCAGGTAAAAAGGTAAAATATATTTTTATATTAGCAGACGAAACTTAGATTAGCATAGGAAAAATGCCGCCGCTGTGAAAAACAGCAAACATAAAAGGAAGGCTGTCACGACAAATGGCATTTACTTATTAACGCCCTGTCCTAACACACTAGGCAGTGCTGGCAGTATCGTTTCTGGTCGGATGGAGTACTAGCTTCTGATTAACAAAAATGACCAGACAGATTCAATACTGCCGGTCACTTTTATTGTGTATAATCATACTTGATTGTCTCTTAAATTTATGTAAGCCGATAACTTCTTTCTTTTCTGTAAACTTGAATTAATAATTTAAGCTGATTATGAATAATGAAGCCAAAAAGCCGTGTTAAATCCAATTCCTTTAACAAGAAAATCAGTCAGTGTATCGGCAATCTTATCAGCATTTTCAAAATATATTGCACTATCTTCTGCCACATAAAGTCCAAAACCTTCTTTACCCTGTCCGTAAAAATAATGCAGGTCACCTAAATCATTCCCAATCAGCCAAATCTGGTCAATAATACCGTTGCTATCAGTGTAAGAATATATTTCTTCGTATTCTGGTCGCATTTTTAATGCCTGTTGTGCCGAATAAATTTGCATGGAGTAAATATTATCTTTTATCTTTATCCCAAGCTCTAAGCCAACATTCCCATCATCTGTATTTCCGGAAATCATCTTTAGAAAATCAATATAATCCTCCGGCAACAAGATGGGAGAAGTCTCTGCTAATTCTCTGACTATATCTTCCCCTCCATCGAAAGGAGTTCCACCAATTATCTGTATCTTTTCATTTAGACATTCCAATAGATTCATTTATAATACCCTTTCATTGCTTCCGATTGGTTCAACTTTCCGACAAAAAGGAAGTTAAGCAGCAATCAGGCTTCCGCTATAGATTCCAGTATTCCATATTTCCTCAAATTTTTCTTTAGAAATAATGATTGCATAAAAGCCTTCCCCCCCAAACCTTTGCGTTAAGTTCATCAACTGTTGGGATTGGACACGCTTCTATAACATCACAATATAAATCTTTATAAATCTTTACCATCCTGTTCACAAAGACCTCTATGGCTCTTAAGGCAAAGCGGTCATCATCCAAATTGACTTCATAAAAATATACCATAGGCATATCATCAGATTCATATTCCATGAATAACTGTATATACTCATTATTACTTCCCATTGATAAACACCTCACTATCAATTCCAGTTTCCAATATGTGCTGCATCCTCGCCGTATCGGGTCATACCAAGCATCCGTTTCAACTCCATCCACAAAATATCCAATGTTCAGTCTCTGGCTGACCTGACATTTTACACCATAACCTCACTACCCGGTCCCATATCTATGAAAGGCAAAAATTGGGGGAAAAATCGGCCTTTTGGCCTGATTTTTCCTCGGTTTCTTTCCAAAGGCCAGTATGTCTTGTGGTTTAACCCCTCTGTTTCCCTTTCAAAACACAATTTCGCATCATTATTACTACTTCGACATTTGTTGAGTGGATAATAATGATGGATAAAAGACAGAGTTAGGTCTGGGTGTATTGTACTTTTATTATAAAATACTATAATCACGATTATAAGTTTTCTATGTATTGCAGTAGCAGTCCCTTTAAACTGAATTATCCCTCATCTTGGAGGTAAATCACATTTTTATCGTTTCTTATGTCTCTATCTAAAGCTTTATTTAAAAAGGTTCCATAGTTAAACCACATTTCATTCACTATATTAAAATCAAACTCTCTAGATGTAAATAATTTAAGAATACCACTTATTTGATCTGAATCTGTATGCGTTAAAATCAAAAGATTAATTTTGCTTTTTTCCTCTACAATTTTTTTGAAAATTTAACTAATTGTCTGTAGCATTCTCTTCCAATCCCACCATCTATTAAAATATAATTACTCATTTCTTTCCCATAAGTTATAATTATAGAATTGATCATACAAAAAAACATCAGAAAACAAGTTTCATATACTATATAACTTATTAAACCGCGCTTTACTGCTCATATCCCACCATCTCTAGTTCCACATCAATCTAATTACGTTTTTCTATAAGAGAAGCAGAGCCCATGTCGCTGTCCACCAGGACTTTACACAACATATATCTCTGCCTCTTTCATTCATATATTTAATTATCTAATTTACGGAATTCCTTCTGTCCCAAATATTCTACTATTGCTTACAGAACTCCAGTTCATACAGTTTTAGATTTACTTTAATACATTAGATAGCAGTATGTTTGGACAAAAGCACAATGCTTTCGCAATTTATTGTTGTTCTATAACAGATATTACTTCCTCCTATTATCCCCTCTTTAGTACCTAAGAATAATGCTTTTCCATCAGCTGCCAACTAAAAAAGCTTATTGACTTCAGGCACTTCTGAAATGTGTCTTCACTGCTGATGTACCAAAGCATCCCACTTGTATCAGCTTCTTTGGGTTAACAATTAGTGAAAAGCACGTTATGTATTATACCATGTCGGCAGGTGTGGAATATGTAATAAATTGGGGGGACATCAGTATAATATCTGGATAAAAGTGAGCCATATCGACATTATGTCCTGATTTCTCATATCCTCAATATATCAGTCTACAATTATTATCCAATCCATGATCCCAATTTGTATGTATATCAAAATTATGCTAATATTACGATATGAAAAGGGTGACAATAGGGAATCAATAAGACCTTCGTCTGATTTAAGAAACAGATATCAAGAATTATCTTCTATGACAAGGGAAACAGGGGAACCTATCTTCATAACAGTCAATGGCCATGAAGACACTGTACTCATGGGACATGCACAGTATGGAAAAATGAAATCTGAACTTGAGTTATTGAATATGTTGGTTGAGACACAGGATGATGTAGATGATGGAAGAACCGCACCAATCCAGGATACATTTGATGATATCAGAAAGGCCCTCCTAGCAAGGAAATATAAATGATATATGACATAATACGAACTGATACTGCTGACAGGCGCTATGGTACCTGCTTTTCTATATAGCAGAAGATTCAGGGGACGCAGACATCGCCCTTGCCTATTTAGGCAAAATAGAACATGCCATTGAACTGCTTGCAGAGCAGCCTTACCATGGCGTAAAAGCGAAACACACCGCTTTACGCAGAATGGGGTTCCGTATGGTAATCATTGAAAACCACTTGATTTTTTATAAAGTAAGGGAACGGGACTATATGGTGATTATATATGCCATTGTGGATGCCCGGCGGGATTATGCTAATATCGTTATCTAATAACTATACCTATATATAGTGTCTCATGTTATGGCAGATAATAATCACTCCTTTTTTCCCTTCAGAAATAAGATAAGGATTCTAAACCAAGAAATCAGAAACACTTGGCATTAGAATCCTTATCCTGTTTTTGTGAGACTATACGTTATTGGTTCCCTAACCGGTCTTTTAAAAGTGCCCACTATGCTATTGAAGTTACCCGCATATTCTCCTTCTTTTTCTTCCTTTTTTCCCGGCAGCTTGTGATACTCACAATTTACTCTTCTCTCAGTAACCTTGCCGCCACCGCCAAACCGATTCCCATTGTGCTACTACTCTTTTTCCTGACTATTCCATAATTTCCTCGTCGTCCAGATTCGTTTCTATTACAGTCCCAACGCCAGCTGCGTTGCTTCATAGATTGCCTTCTTCGCGTCCCCGGCTGCCAGAGCATCCCCAATACGATACGCCTCTATTCCCAAACCGTCCATCTGCTCATAAAGTTCTGTATTAGCTTTCGCTCCAAATGCAAGAATCATTGCATCATATCCGGTCAGCTGTTTTGTTACTCCATCCTGGGTATACTCAATCCCATCCCTGTTAATCTTTAAAACCCTGCTGTTAAGGACAAAACATACGCCAAGCGCTTCCAGATGGCTGACTAATCTGGTCCGCACTTTCTTCGGAGCCGATGGCGCGGCCTGGCTTAACATATCCACCAGGGTCACATGATTCCCCTGTTCACAGAGAAATTCCGCTGTTTCGGCCCCCACCAGCCCGGCTCCCAGTACCATCAGTTTCTTTCCTGTAAATTGCTTCTCGCATCTTAAGATATCCTGTGCCAGGCAAACCTGCCCACCATCAACTCCTTCAATGGATGGCACTAGGGGAACTGCCCCCACAGCCAGGATGACCAGGTCGAATCCCTCCTGTTTCAAACATCCCAGGTCAGCTTCTACCCCATAGACCACTTCGGCTCCATACTTTTTACAGAATTCCAGATATGTACTGATGGTCTTGCCTAAATCCTGCTTCATAGAAGGGATGCTGGCCAGACGGTACTGGCCTCCTGCTGTCTGTTCCTTTTCAAACACCTTAACCTGGTGCCCCCGTTTTGCAAGTATCCATGCCGCCTGAAGGCCAGCCGGCCCAGCACCCACAATGCCAATCCGCTTCTTCTGGTCTGCCGTCTTGATGTTCCAGATTCCCTCTTTTCCGCTGAACGGATTCATCATGCAGGAAGTGCCGTTTCCTTCCTCAAAGGACTCGCTATAAAAACAGCGTTGCAGACAGCCTGTGCATGTATATAGTTCCTTCAGCCTTCCTTCCCTGACCTTTACGGGAAAATGCGGATCACAGATAGACTGACGGCCTAATGCCACAAAGTCAGCACTGCCGGAAGCAAGAACACCGGCAGCCTGGGATGGATCGTTGATCCTGCCTACTCCAATGACCGGAATTCCCAATACAGACTTAACCTTTTTGACATTTTCCATATTAAATGCGGTTTTTGTGTAATACGGCTGGATTGGATCTCCACAGGAGATATGGACCGCATCCGCTCCCGCTGCCTCAAACAGCATGGCCTGGGCGGCTGCGTCCTCAATACTGTTTCCGCCATGAAATCCTTCCTCTCCGCTGGTCCTGACACATACCGGAAAATCATTTCCGCACGCGGCCTTTACCGCGCATATCATTTCGCAGACAATACGGGCGCGGTTGGTAACGCTGCCACCATATTCATCTACCCTTTTATTTACGCCTTTGGATAAAAACTGGGCCAGCAGGTAACCATGGGCGCCATGAATCTCAACACCGTCAACCCCCGCTTGCTTTGCACGCTCTGCCGCCTTGACAAATTTATGGATAACCGTTCTGACTTCCTCTCCTGTCAACGCATGTACGTTCTCCGCCTTTCCGGGTGCCGTCAGGTGACTGGCCCCCACGGCGGGTAGCACGGTTGTTCCAACTCCCTGGAGACGGCCCGCGTGATGGAGCTGGGCAAAAACCAAGCCTCCTTCGCGGTGTATCCGGTCAGTCAGGGACGTGAGCATCGGAATAAAGCAGTCATCATAAATTCCCGCCTGGGTCCTGCTGGCCAGACCTTCCTCACTTACGCAGAGATATTCCGTAATAATAAGGCCAAACCCCCCCTTTGCCCTCTCTCCATAATAGTTCAGGGCCTGTTTGCTAAACTGGTGTTCCGCCGTGGTATAATGGCTGTCCATGGCCGGCATTACAAACCTATTCTTAATCTCCAGCTTTCCAATTTTTAATGGTTCAAATAATGCTTCATACATCTTGTCTTCCTCCTGTTCAAAGAAGCCGTTTAATCTTCCACCAGGCTCATCCCATTGGTCTCAATGACCCGCCGGTACCAGTTAAATGACTTTTTGCGGAACCGTTCCAGGCTCCCGCTTCCATCGTCATTGCGGTCCACATAGATCATTCCATACCGCTTGCTCATCTCTGCGGTCGAGGCGCTGACCAGGTCAATGCATCCCCATACGGTATACCCCATGACCTCCACCCCGTCCTTTATGGCCTCGCCCACTTCCACCAGGTGGCGCCGCATATAATCGATACGGTAATCGTCGTTGACCGTCCACTCCCCCTTCTCATTTTGCACCAGACGGTCCGTGGCTCCCAGACCGTTCTCCACGATAAACAGCGGTTTCCGGTACCTGTCATAAAACTGGTTCAGCACAATCCTAAGCCCCAGCGGGTCAATCTGCCATCCCCATTCGCTGGCCTTCAGGTAGGGATTGGAGATACCTCCTATGAGGTTCCCTTCTCCTGTTTCCATCTGATCCGCGCTTTCACACACGCTGACATAATAGCTGAAGGATATGAAATCCACTGTGTTTTTCAGGATTTCCTCATCCCCCGGCTCCATCTTGATGCTCACGCCCTCTGCCGCCAGATCGCGGTCCAGATACTTTGGATAGTTCCCGCGGACCTGCACATCCGCGAAAAAATAATTCTTCTGTTCCGCCTTCATGGCCGCCAGTACGTCTTCCGGCTTCGGGGTCAGCGGATAGGTGGGCATCGCCAGAATCATACAGCCAACCTTTGCTCCCGGCATCATCTCATGGGCCAGTTTCACCGCCATGGCCGATGCCACCAGCTCATGATGGATTGCCTGATACAGGTCCTGCCGCGTCAGGTTCTCCCTGGGCGTCAGAATGCCGCCGCTGATCAGAGGCTGATGCAGGACAGAATTAATTTCATTGAATGTCAGCCAGTATTTGACCTTGCTCCTGTAGCGCTCAAAAACCACCCGGCAGAAATTTATATAGTGTTCAATCAACTTTCTGCTGCGCCATCCGTCATACTCCCTGGCAAGGTGCAAAGGCGTCTCATAGTGGGAAATCGTAACCAGCGGCTCCATTCCGTATTTCCGGCATTCGTCAAATACATCATCATAAAACTTCAGTCCCTTTTCATTGGGTTTTGCATCATCCCCATTTGGAAAGATCCTGCTCCACGCGATTGACAGGCGGAAAACCTTAAAGCCCATTTCCGCAAACAAAGCAATGTCTTCTTTATACCGGTGGTAAAAGTCGATTGCCACAAGCTTCAGATTATCCGCGGTCGGCGCATCCGTGGGCGCGCCTTTGATTCCCTTTGGCATGATATCCTGGATAGACAGGCCTTTTCCATCCTCCTGGTACGCGCCCTCGCACTGGTTGGCGGCCACAGCGCCTCCCCACATAAAATCCGCAGGAAACCTCATTTGATTCATACTCCCGCCCCCTCTCCTTCATCCTTTAAAAACTGTTCCGGAAGCGTGGAATCCTTCAGGATAGCCCTTCCTACTCCAATCAGGTCTGCCTTTTCTTCCATAAGCAGCCGTTGGGCCGCGGCCTTTTGCGTAATTCCGCCTGTCAGAAGGACCGGAATCCCCACTTCCTTTTTTATGCATTCAGACAATTCTGAAAACCATCCCTGCTCCTGATGGCCTGGCCGCACAAAGTCGCACATGCCGCCTGTCACGCTGATCATGTCCGCTCCGGCAATCTCGAAAATCTTACCTACCGTTGCCGCCTCTTCCTTCCCGGAGCCGCCCTCCATATAATCGCAGGCCCCCAGGCGGACGGAAATCAGGAAATCAGGCCCGGCTGCTTTTCGTAATTCTTCAATAATCCCAACATGCAGACGGGTCCTGCCGGCCAGATTCGTTCCCGCGTAATATCCAACCCTTTTATTTGTTAAAGGAGAATAAAACTGATTCAGCAGGTATCCATGGGCAGAATGTATCTCTACGCCATCGTATCCAGCCTCCTTTGCGCGGACGGCCGCCGCCGCAAAACACGCAGTTACCCGGTCTATATCAGCCTGTGTCATTTCTTTTGGCAAATCCGCCCCGGCTGCCCGGCCCGGTATATTCACGGCGCTGGCGCTGATGGTATTAAGCCCCGTAAGAAGACGGTCCGTCTTGCTGCCTGCATGGCTAAGCTGCAGGATTACCGGCACCGAGTTTTGGTGTATGGTATCCGCCAGCTCCCGAAGGCCTTTGATACAATCATCCGACGCGGCAGACAGCTGTTTTCTCCCCGCCTGCCCTTCCGGGCTCACATAACAGTGCTCCGTAACAATCAGTCCAAGAGATCCGCCTCTGGATTTTTCGTCATAATACCGGAGAAGCGCCGGAGTTACCCGGTTGTTTTCCGCCTTTCCCGTCTCCATTGGAGCCATGACAAGGCGGGATGATAAGCGGATGTTTCCTGCCTTAATTGGTTGTTTTAACAGATTCATACTGATTTTACCGTCACCTTTCTTCTCCCGGATAAATGACTCCCCAGCTTTTCCGCAGCTCATCCATGATATTCATGTAATCCACTGATTCCTCCAGCGGCATGATACTGCTTTCCAGTTTGCCCTGATTAATACAGTTCATGACTTCATTCAGCTCGTACTGGTAACCCAGTCCCTCATAGGGCATTTTGTAGCACTTTCTTTCTCCGGTTTCATAATCTTTAAGTTCAAATTCAACCGCCACGAAAAAAGACGGTATGCGGATACGGCCTTTCGATCCGTATATAACACAGTCCCAGGGTGACGCAGTGTCCGCGCCGCAGATAAAGGATGCCATCTGCCCCTGGGGGAACCGCAGGATAACGCTGTCCCGCACATCCACCCCATTCCTAAGGTTTGCATATCCGAAGTATTCCTTTGGGCGCGCGCCGTATAGATACCCGGCAAAAGAAAGAGGATAAATCCCGCCGTCCAGCAAGGTTCCTCCTCCTGCCTTCGGGTCGTAAAGGTGGTTCTGTGGGTCGTAAGGATAATCATAGGAGAAGTCCGATACAATCTGATGGACTTCTCCTATGCTTCCCTGGTCAACCAACGCTTTCACCCTCACTACCGCCGGTATGAAACGCGTCCACATGGCTTCCATCAAAAAGACATGGTTCGCCTTTGCACACGCCTTCATCTCTGATGCCGCCTTCCCATTTAAGGCAAAGGGCTTTTCACACAATACGTTTTTTCCATGCTCCATTGCAAGCTTTGCATGGTCCAAATGAAACGCGTTCGGTGTTGTGATATAAATAATATCTATGTCCGGGTCGCGCACCAGGTCATCATAATTCTCATATGCCCTTTCAATCTTCCATTTGCAGGCAAACGCCTTTGCCTTCCCCTTTGTATTGGATCCCACTGCCAGGACCCTGGCACCTTCCGCCATGGAAAAGCTGGGCATCACCTTATTTGCAATGAATCCCGGCCCCATAATTCCCCAGTTATATTCTCTTTTCATGCCTGCATCAGTTCTTTCCTATTAAAGATGTTTACGCTGTTACTACATTTCCCCATATTCCGGAATGCGTAGTACGCGCCTATGAGGTTCGCGTTGTTATAATACCGGCACGCTTCAATCCGAGGCATGGGGACTACCCCGTGGAACAGCATATGTATCTTCCTGGCCTCTTCCCGGATCAGCCGGATATAATTGCTTTCAATACTGATGCCTCCTCCAAAGGCAATCACATCCGGGTCAAAGATGCACTGCAGATTATGGGCCAGCAATGCCGCGTCTCTGGCCGCGGTACGCACAGCCTTGTCCGCCAGTCCGTCTCCGTTTGCCAGCCGTTCAAATATTTCCTCGCACCGCAGGCCGGCGTCGCCGTAAGCGCGAACAATCTGGGCCGGAATACTTCTGCAGCCCCACATATTGCTTTCTATATCCCAGCTGTCATCCCTTACCCCATCGTCCTGGTAAATCGCATAGGATATTTCACCTGCAAAGAGATTCGTTCCCCGCAGGATTTTTTTGTCTACAATCACCGTTCCTCCCACTGCGGTGCCAAGGGTCAGGATAATACCGTTCTTTGCCTCTTTCAAAACACCCGCGTACAGCTCCGCGGTCGCCGCTGCCTTTGCGTCATTTTCAATCGATACCGGCAGGCCGTCGCAAAGTTCGCTGATTCTCTCTTTCATCGGGATATCCCGGATATAATCCAGGGAACCTCCTGTATACATGAATCCTCTATCCACATCAATGATTCCCGGTATACTGATTGCAATCCCCGAAATACCCTGATACATTTCATAGACGCTTCTGATTACATGTAAAAAGCTGTCAAGATTGTCCCGCGGAGTGGCAACACTGCTTACCTCTGTTACATCCAGATCCTCATCCAACACCGTGTGTTTCAGGAAAGAACCGCCTGCGTCAATACATAAAATTCCCATCTATTCTCTCCATCCCTTACAGTTTGTCACTGTTAAAAATTGAAGAAGACATGATTATCCATTTCATAGAGTCCAATCATTTCCCCATTGGCTCCTTTCAGCCGGCAGGAGCGGTAAACATGCCCCGGAAACAGCTGGTCATTCACGACCACCGGCTCAAATCTTTCTTCCTCTATTCCTTTGCTTTTTAATTCAGCAATTGCCTGTTCCAGGTTGCTGACACTGATTCCCAGATGATTGAATGTTCCCGCCACGCCGTTTTCCACACATGCCTTGTTGGCACACTGCATGATTTCCAGATAAAGGCCATCCAGCTCTATCAACGCCCACTTCATGGGATAATATCCGCTGATGTCCCCGGGATGGTCTTCCACGGTTTCCTTCACGATTCCAAAGGGGAGCTGTTTTGTATAAAAATGCATTGTCATTTCATAATCATCTGTAAAAAGCCCTATATGGGCAAGTCCGTTAAATATCCGCTCCATGCCTTCCTCCTGTCAGACCGTTGTTGTAAGGCTCACTCTGTTTCCCGTCTCTGCCGCCTTTTCAATGGCCTCCAGAACCTCAATTACATGGCGCGAATGTTCCGGTGACAGTCTTGGCGGACGCCCCTGTTCAATCGCGTCAATCAAATCCGTAATTACCTGGGCCTGGAAATATTCCTCCTGGGGCTGATCCTTCATCGGCAGCGGGTCAATCCAGCCGCGCAGTCCGAGCTCCGGCTGATCCACATACACATGGACGGCGGCGGTACCGGTATAGCCAATGCCTCCGTCAACTGCGATGGTGCCCTTATCTCCATAAATTTCAATTCCCGCTCCCGGATGGACATTGGCCTTCTCAATGAAGCCCGTATTCACCATTCCAAGGGTGCCGTTGCCAAAATCCAGTGAAATAAGATAATTGTCCGGAAGTTCACTGCTGTCAAACTGCTGTCCGTCCAGGGCGCCGGATCGGATGGTGCGTTTCGGCTCAGACACAGTTGCCATACAGCATAAGCTTCTGACCGGACCGATGAGGGCCACTACCTGGTCAATCCCATGGACTCCCAGGTCAGGAAGGGCGCCCGCCCCCTTTTTATAAAACCAGGATGGGTCGGTATCCCTGTACTGGTAATATTCAGGCCCGCCGTGGGTAACGTCCATCTTAATCAGGGAAGGATGTCCAATCAGACCTTCGTTAATCAGTTGTTTTGCAAGACGGATTTCAGGGCGGTTCCGATGGACCGGGGCCGTTGAAAGGACCACATGGCGTTTCCTGGCCAGTTCTATCTGTTCCGTTGCCGCCTTCACATCCGGCGCAAATGGCTTCTGTGAATACAGATGTTTGCCCGCCTCCAGAATCTTCATATTCACTTCATGGCGTCCAATGATGGATGAGACGCTCATACAGATTTCAACTTCTGATTCAGCCAGAAATTCATCGATATCATCATAATATTGGTCAATTCCGAATTTCTCCGCTATCTGCGCCGCCCGTTCCCGATTGCTGTCGCAGACAGCGACAATCCTGGCATTCTTAATTTTCTCCATCTGTGGGATATAAACTGTCTCCGCAATATTTCCACAGCCCACGATACCGATTTTCCAAATTTTCATATCATATCTCCTCGTTTTTAAATCCAACGCCTCCCCTTTAGGCGGCCACCCTTCCCTTCTGAAGCTGAAGCTTATTGTTATAATCCGCACGCGTGGATATACACATAAACACCAGTACAATCATGGAAATGATAACCTGCGTAAACGTACTCTTGATACCCAGAAGGATAATCAGCAGTTTTACCATCTGAAGGGTTACGCTGCCAAAGTAGATACCAATAAACTGATTGGTAGCAGCCCCAAGGGCCTGGCCGATAAACACGCACATCATGGCGTCAAAACAGGTGCCCATGGTACTCATTGGCGATGAAGACGCCTTCCACACCCCGGTCCTTGCCAGTGTAGCAAAGGCGTAAAGCCCTGCAAATGTGCTGGCGATTACAAGAACCCTAAATTTAACTCTGTAAATATCAATGCCTTCCTGGGCAGCGATTGCCGCCCCGTTACCCACCGCGCGTACATGGTAGCCGAAGGGTCTTGCGTAAAACAGGAACATTGCGAACACAAGCACAGCCGCCCCAAATAACAACATGGGAACCGCTTCGCCCAGAGCCACATATTCCCCTGTAATAAAAACTCCGGCTCCGTCAAAGATAATGGCCGACAGGCTTTCCATCAGGTAAACCATGCCAAGGGATACAATTAAGGTAGGAATCTTAAGAAGGTAATACAACGTGCCTGTGATACAGCCGCAAAGCAGGCCTGTGCCCGTACAGAGTACAAACATTCCAGCCGGCCCCAGTCCCAGCATGGATGCCAGATTGCCGCCTACAATCGCGGCAATCATCGCGGCCGCTCCTACCGAGAAATCCCAGTTCCCGATTTTCATATTATAGCTGACCCCCCAGGCCAGAATGGCCGCAGGCACCGACTGGTACACCATGTTTTTTAACGTTCCCAGACCGATATTCTCCGGGAATATCAGCTTCATAACCACAATCAGAAGAACCGGCAGGGAAATAGTTTTCAATGCTGCAACCACATTTTTTGCAACCTTATCCATATTAAACTCCTTTTTGTTTCAGAATCCATTCCATGGAATATTCATCCATGATTTGCTGAAGGGTCTCTGCATTCAGGCTTTCATTATTCGCTTTTACCAATGTGTTCAGGTACTCTTCCGTATAGATATCTCCTACATGGGACAGATCAGAGCCAAAATAGGTTTCAAATGTCTTACACTCCTCCGCGCTTGTAAGGAAGATATACTTCTGCTGGCAGCAGATATAGGAATCCGACAGCGGAGTTCCCGCTACGGCGTTATAGCACATGGCAAAGCTGTAAAGAGCGTCCGGAGCCATTCCGCCGCAGGCCACAGCCAAGGTGCCATTGTTGAAGGCGTCTTCCATTCCTGTGAAAAAGTCCCTTGTCACCAGTTTCACGCCCGTATTGGCCAGAAGCTGTACGGTAGCTTCCGCCATTCCCTGGGATCCTGCTCCCGAAAGAATCATATCCATGTCAGGATAAGCGTCCAGGAAATTTTCAATATTGGAAATTGTCACATTTGCGTCACCGGTATCTGAAACAGTATACTCTGCCATTTTATTGACTCCATATGCTTCCATACCATCGTTAAAACCGGCTGTAACCTGCTTCTCAAAGGGAACCGTGGGGGAGTTATATCCAACCCCTGCATTTTTATGCCCCGCGTCAGCCGCTATCTTCACCATCTCCTTTGCCGCGTCATAGTCAGCCTCAAAGGTCATACCAACAAAATATGGATTGGCCGTAACCTGCTGCCGGATGGTATCATCAATGATATCACGGAAACACAGGGAGAAATATACACCAGCTTTTTCACACATTTCAGATGTCTTCTGAGTAACGGTATCTGCCAGCGGGATAATAACAATTCCGTCCACGCCGCCGGAAATCAGATTCTGCACTGAGTTAAGCTGTGTATCATTGTCAAGGCCGCCGATTTCCCATTTCACATTCACGCCCCATGCTTTCGCTGCCTCGTTTACCAATGCATAGACAACGGAACCCAAGGCATCTGTTTTGCTGTAAAATACAACGCCGATTGTCTTATCCCCGCCATTGTCCAGGTTCTCCACGTCTTCTGCCGCGTTCTCCGTTGTCTGGCTGCTGGCAGGCGCTGTGCCGGAACACCCTCCCAGCATGGAAACTGCCATTACAGAAAGTGCAAGTACAAGTAGTAATGCTTTCTTCATTTTTCATTCTCCTTTTCAATTCATTGGTTAAATAGCAATCGCGCTGCTGTTCCTGTCATAAGTAAAGTAAACAAATAGTATAAATACGGCGCCTTTCACAATATTCACCAAATCCGGATTGACACCCCAAATAGAAAGTCCGTTGCTCAGCATATAGAAGGAAAACGCGCCAAGCAGAACACTGTAAAGTCTTAATCTGGTGCCTCCCGACAGCGGGATTCCGCCTAATACAACCGCAATCAGGGTGTTGGTCTCCAGATTCTGTCCGCAGGTGGAGGAAACCCCTCCTGAACGGATTAGGGTAAGGAACGCGCAGGCTCCTATGCACAGGCCGCTCATGATAAACGCGTATGTCTTATATCGGTTTACCGGTACGCCGCTAAGCAGCGCGGCCTCCGCGTTTGAACCAATTGCCTTGTTGTACTGTCCGATTTTCGTGTGTTCCATCAAAATGTATCCGGCCACGAAAACAATTAGCACCACCAGCCCATAAAACCACGCCACATTCAGTCTGGAAAAGGACGCCGGGGCATTCATGATAATAACTGCCGACAGTGTCTGGGTCATCCCTTTTCCAAGTATCATGACACACATTCCAACCACAAAGGCCGGCACATGCATCTGCGTATGTACAAACGCGCTTACAAGGCTTAAAATAACACCTGCAATCATTCCAACCGGCAGCACCAGGAGCGGGGAAATCCTCCCTGCCAGGGCTGCGGCCATACAGCTGATGGCCGTGGCGCCTCCCAGGGAAAAGTCAAGATTGCCATGGGCCATTACAAAAGCAGCTCCAACGCTTGCTACGATTACAAGAGCAGCCTGTATCATCAATGTCTCTATATTGGAAATTGTCAGGAATCTTCCGCCAGTCGTAAGACTGAAGAGCAAAAAGATAATGATAAATCCCATAAACGGAACCGCTGATTTTAAATCAAATTTTTCTTTTTTTCTCTTTTCATTCATAGTTTTTACTCATCTTTTCCTTCTGAAATTATGTGATATCATCCTTTACCGGCATCAAATCATCACCTTAATAATCTTACTCTCTGTAAGCCCTTCCGAACGGCTGTATTCTCCAGATATCCGCCCGTCCTTCATGATTAGTACGCGGTCTGCCATGCCCAGAACCTCGGGCATTTCTTCGGATATCATAATCATTGATTTGCCATTTTCCTTTAATTCGGTCATCAGGTCATAGATTGCAGACTTTACGCCGATGTCGATACCCCTGGTGGGACAATCCATGATGAAGATATTGGAATTGTTGGCCAGCCACTTTGCAACAACTACCTTCTGCTTGTTACCGCCGGACAACTCCTTTGCAAGCTGTGTCACCCCGCTCATTTTCACAGAAAGCTTCTTCGCCATCTCCTCCGCAAGACGTCTTGCCTTTTTCTTACGGATCAGACCGCGCACCTTCAGGTTGTCCAATGACGGAAGGATAATATTATCCTCAATACTGGCTCCCAGGAACATGGACTCCCTGTCCCTGTCTTTCGGCATGTAGCCAATGCCGTTTTCAATGGCAGTGGTGGTATTATCAATCACAACATTTTTATCCGGAAGAATTACCTGGCCGCTGTCCAGCTTCATCCCCCCAAATAGACCTTTGGCCAGATCATGCATCCCGCAGTCCGTCAAACCACATATACCAAGAATTTCCCCTTCAAACAGCTGAAAGCTGATATCCTTAAACTTCTCACCATAAGAAACATTCCTTGCTTCAAGGACAACCCGTTCCCCATGGCTTTCTTCCTGGGAATCACGGTAATAATGGTCGGTCAGGTCCCGTCCTATCATCAATGTCCTCATCTTATCAACATTAATGTCATCCCCCCTGAGGGTATCCACATAATGTCCGTCGCGGAGGATGGTTACACTATCGCACAGGAGGACCAGCTCGTCCAGATCATGGGAGATAAAGATGACCCCCCGCCCCTCATTGCTGCTGTTCCGGATGATATCATAAATCTGGTCCCTGCCCTTCTGGGACAAAGCCGTGGTTGTCTCATCCACAATCAGCAGCTCGGGATGGGTTCCCAGAGCAGTTGCAACCTCTATGAGCTTACGCTCTTCAAAGGAATAAGCCTCCACCGGATCTCCTGCCTTGATATCCTCAATTCCCATATCCCCAAGTATCTGCTGGGCCTTCTCAGTCATTGCCTTGATATTGACCATCCCCGCTTTCCCAAAGGATGCTTCCTTTCCCAAAAACATGTTCTCCGCTACCGTCAATCCGTTGATAGTGCCGGACTCCTGAACCAGGATACTGATTCCCTTATTCCTGGAATCCAGCAGCGACGCCGGTTTATGTACCTGACCCTTGTACCACATATTACCGGAATCCGGCTTATTTACTCCGGTTATCATGGATACCAGCGTGGATTTCCCCGAACCGTTTTCACCAATCAGCCCGCGGACTTCCCCTTTCTTGACTTCAAGATGGACGTCCGCCAATGCTTTCGTGGAGCCAAAGGTTTTACTGATGCCCTCAACTTTTACTAATACTTCTGGATTATTATCTTTCATGGGTTACCATACTCCTTTAAATGAGCAGAAACCGTCTTCTGCCATGACTGTGGTTCCGTTAATCGCAGACGCTTCGTCCAGAGAAAGCAGGTGGAATACGCCCGCGATTTCTTCCGGTTCCTCCACTCTTTGTTTCATATGGAAGGTTCTTGCTTCCTCTTCGATAGAAGGATCCATAAGCCTTGTCCTCACGGTTGCAGGAGCCACCGCCGCACACCGGATGCCATAAGGGCCAAGTTCCTTTGCGAAGACCTTCGTCACCAGGTTCACGCCTGCTTTTGCCGCATGATAACCAACGCTGACATTGGTCGCAAGATAACCGCAGATGGAACTGGTATTTAATATGACTCCCTTTCCCTTTTCTTTCATGTATCTGCCTGCATGGACCGACATGTAAATTGTCCCCATCAAATCCACCTGGATGACATCGTTCACTTTCTGCAGGTCTGCCTCCAGAGGGGTTTTGAGTTCCCCCACAATGCCCGCAATGTTGCAAAGAACATCCACTGCGCCATACATCTGCACTGTCTTATCGACTACCTCTTTACAGTTTTTCTCATCTGACACATCCAGCTTAAAATATGTAACTTCTCCTAACGGCCCCAGTTCATCCAGAGCGGCCTGAACCGTCTCCTCATCATCGATACTGGCAACAACCACCTTATTTCCATATTCAAGGAACCGCTTCGCTGTCTCCAGGCCGATTCCCCTTGTGCCGCCTGTAATTAATACAATTCTGTCCTCTTTCATTGGAATCTCCATTTATCTCCGTAATCGCCGGGTGAATCTATTTTCCTCCGATTTCGTCCCAGTTTTCCCCTTCATCCGCTTCCAGCAGCTCCACAATTGTTTTTATTTCGGAATGGACATCCATGTATGCGTACTGGCCATTTTTCGGAAAATCCGGCCATGTTCCGTACTGCATAAGTTTTGCATTGCTTCTGTCCTCGACGTCCTTTAAAGCCTCTTTTATATTGTCCGTCTTAAAGGCAAGATGGTGAAGTCCTTCCCCATCTCTGTCCAGGCACTCTTTCCATACGGAATCCCCCTCGCCATACGGGGATACCAGTTCAATCTGGATGTTCTCCAAATTGAATAACGCCTGATGGCAGCGCCCATAACATGGTTTGCCCCAAAGTTCCTGGCCAGTCACTTCATATGGTTCCGTTACCCCCACGAAGTCTGCCTTCATTCCCAGAAAACGTTCAAATGCCGCAACGCTTTTTTCTAAATCCCGCACCAGAATCCCAATCTGCCTGATTTGTTTTGTCCTGATTTTTGCCATCTTATTTTCCTCCTTTTTCATGTCACCCCAGTGACCTGTACGCATTTTATTTTTATTCCATCAGAGATCGTTCCGCGTCCGCCCTCATTACGCCGCCAAATGTCCTTGAATTATAACCGGTCTTTAAAGGCCGGAAGGTAAAGTCCGTTGTCATCCCGCAGGTTTTCCCCTCCCTGGAGGAGTGGTCAATCCCGCTTATAAGTTCCAGCGTATGCAATGCAAATTCCTTACTGCACCGGCTCTGTCTGCCAAGACGCATGGCCCAGGCCATCTCCGCCGCTCCCACTCCCCGGTGGCCATATGACTGCTCATAAGCAGTGGGATTGTCAAGGATAACGCTTCCATCATATCCATGGGTGAATGGCAGCAGGCACGGCTCTCCAATCTCCCGTATCAGCTTTACTTCCCCGCAGAATGTATTGGGGTCACCAATCTGAAGAATACCTTCAGTTCCGTAGATATAAATCATCGGCATCTCCTTATTGATGCTTAAACCATTAAAATGCAGCATTCCCAGTACTCCGTTCCTGAACCGCAAAGCTGCTGTCATCAGATTACTCCCTTCCAACTGCCAGCTTTCCTTATTATCCATAAAAAGAAACTCTTTTTCATGTACAGGGGCTGGAGCCGAGAATCCGCTGACACTGTCGACCGGCCCTAACAGACTTAGAAGGGCCGCCACGTAATACACCCCTACGTCCATGGAAAATGCTCCTCCCGGACCGTTCTGTATGAAGCGGAATGCCTCTGAAAGCAGGGGATGATTTCTGTTTATACTGGCGAAACAGGAAGTTACCTTGCCAATCAGTCCTGCGTCAATCGCCTTTCTGGCGGTCTGAAGCCCTGCGCCTAAGACAGTATCCGGCGCGGCTCCCAGGTACAGCCCTCTTTCATCAGCCAGCCTTACCAGTTCCTTTCCTTCCTTAAACGTAACCGCAAGTGTTTTCTCTGTAAAGACATGCTTTCCCGCTTCCAACATCTGCCTGATGACACTGTAATGCGCTCCAGGTCCTGTAAGATTCACCACCAGTTCAATTTCATCCGAAGCCGCCACTTCCTCCATGGTCATAACCGTTTCAATCCCATAGGCAGCCGCTTTTTCCTGCGCGCTCTCCAGCCTGATATCACAGACCGCAGTCAGATCAATGATGTGGAAAAGATCCTTAAGATTACGAATGTAAATATTGCTTATCATACCGCAGCCAATCACAGCTGTTTTTACAGGTTTTATATTTTTCATGTCCCATCCTTTACTTTTTAGTACATATATCTCATATTTTTATTTTATTTGAGACATATGTCCCATTTTATGGTAAAAAATATCCCAGATATTAGTTATCTGGCCGTTCCTTTCATTCTTTCAGTGTCAGCTTACCATCATGGCCGCTTTAACGCGGATAACAGAAGCTCCACCTGTAAATCCAGCATCTCCCGTCCATACCCCAGTTCGTTTCTGTAAACCCCTTCTCTGGGCAGGATGCGCTGCGCCATGGCGATGCATGCATTAATCAGGGTATACAATGTCAATTCCGGGTTCTCTAAAGGCTGGATACTGTTATCCTCAAGTCCTCTTAAGATATTGCCCAGCATCTCTTCCCTTCCCCTGGTAGACATGATTTCCTTTTCAAACTGCACAGCCTCTTTGGTAACAGGAATGAACCGCGGGAAAAAATAATCGAAATCGCGCATGAAAATTATCTCATCCACATTATTCATCATAAACGTCACCTGTGCTTTTAACTGCCACACAAGGGCCTCGTAGCCATTCTCAAATGTCATCCTTGGAGGGATAATGGCTGCTTCCATAATTTTCATAACAGATTCACTTGTCAGACTGAATAGGATTGCCTCCTTTGAGGAAAAGTGCCGGTATAACGTACTGCGGCTGCATCCCAGCTCTTTGCATATATCATTCATCTCAATGTTCACGATGCCATTTTGCGCAAAAAGCCTTCTGGCAATCACCAGTATCCTTTTATCTGTTTCTCTAAATTTATCTGTTACGCTTCCACTTTTCATATTATCACTCTTCATTCCAAATTTAGTAAATACCCTTAAAAGCAGTGTATCCGTCATCCATCATCAATACTGAGCCGTTGATGGCGGATGCCTCATCTGTTGTCATAAGCCAGATTGCTTCCGCAGCCTCCCTGGCCCCTATCAGGCGTTCCTTAATATGTAACCCGGCTCCCTGCTTTTCCCAATCAGAGGAATTCATCCCCGTCTTCACGCCTCCCGGCGCAACCGCAAGACACCGGACGCCGAAAGGAGAAACTTCCCTGGCCAGAACCTTAGTAGCCATATCCACCGCGCTCTTGGAGCAATGGTATCCATAATCCTCTGCCGTAACCATGGTCCCGCTGATTGAGCTTATATTAATGATGGTTCCTGATCCCTGTTCCTTCATGCGGCCGGCTGTAATCGTGGACATCCGGACAGTTCCAGACAGATTCACCTGCATGGTATGTTCAAAATCCGCAAAATCTGTCTTTAAGGGAGGACCTACCTGTCCCCTTACTCCGGCTGCGTTAATCAGAACATCCACTCTTCCATACTTATTTATAACATCATTTACCAGCTTAGCGCAACTCTTTTCATCCGTTACATCCAAATCGTGGTAATCCGCATCCCCCTCCTTTTTAAGTACCAGCATCGCGGCGTCAACTATATCCTGCGGATCAAGACTGGCAACAACCACGACGGCATGTTCCTCAAGGAATTTCCTGGCTGCCGCGAAACCGATTCCACTGGTTCCTCCGGTGACAATGACTACTTTTCTCATAATGTATAACCTCATTCCGTATTTGTGAAACTAACGCGCAGATATTTTATTTAAATTCACCTTCTACAAATGGTCCGTATTCATAGAAAAACTTACTGAATCTCCATTCCCCATTTTCCCTGCGGGCCTGTATGCGCCAGCGTGAACCGATGATATCCAGCCTTTCTGTCTCTTTAGAAATGGTATACGGCGGATTAATCATGGTATTATCCATATGGTAAATAACAATATCCGCAGTATCCCCATGGACATCAATCGATTTAACCCTTCCCATGTGCAGGCAGCGTCTGGAGCCGGATTTATTAAGCTTCAGCACATTGGTAATTCCCCTCTTATCATGGATACCCAGCGGCGGAAGGTACGCAACCACATCATCGGTCCAGACATCCTTAAAGAATCCGAAGCTGTCCGTATCAATCGCGAAACAATATTTAAAGAAAAGCTCTTCAATCTGCTCTTCGTCTGTCCCAATGTTATCCCTGTTCTTAATTACGTTCCATGGTGCATCGTACTCCGCGCAGATTGCGTTCAGCCTTGTGCCAAAATAGAATCCGTTCTTGTCAATAATAGGCGCCCAGTTTTCCACAAAAGATAAATCCCCAGTCCCCTTCACTGTAATAAAAAATCCTGTCTCATCTCTTGTAAGGATGTTTGCGTCATCTGTCAGAAGATCAAAACGGATACTTTGCATCTGCCAGCCTTTTTCAGTTTTAACCCAGCTGTTGGCAAATAAACCGTTAAAACAATAGTGAGCATATTCCGCGCCTGAACTGTCCGACATCAATGCCGAGATACCCGCCGACTGTTGGGCCCTGTTCCCTTCAATCAGGCAGACATAATTATTAATGAGGAATCTGGAATAGGTTGTCTTTCTTGTCCTTGTCTTCAGGTTGTTCTTCAGAAGATCCCTGCTGCAGGACTCCCCAAATATGCTGAAATTCGCGTATGTATCAACAGCAACCACCTCATCCAGCCCATCCATGTTATTTGTTTCCCATGACTTGATAAACTTTGAAAATGCGTCTTTTATTTCCGCATAGTCACTTTTCTTTTCCATTGCTTTTTTTGCCTCGCTCATTGTTCTCTCCTCTTCATGGTTTAATTTTTCGGTACACGTGTCCCGTTTATGATTTTATAATAACTCTATATATTACCGCTGTCAATTATTATATATATACAATGTTTTTTGTGTATTCTGCACATATTTTTTTATAATTTTTTGTTTTTTATATGTTATATCATAATTATTAAATGCACTAAAAAGAAACATATGTGTCATTTTGTGTAATCATCGCCATATCCACTACTTGGATTTACTAATGCTAATATTATATTGTCGAATACTTGTCGACACTTATAATATCAACAACATTTTAATTTATAATGTCCCTTCTTATCCCGGATTAACTAACTGGCTTTGGTGTATGAACTTGACTTCCTGTATTATAAAATCAAGCTAATAGGAATGGAAGCTTCCATAACCAATGGTATACTGAGGTTTTAGAAAGGCTGATTCTTTAACGTTGTGAGGAAATTCACCAGTCAGAAAATTTGTCTCAATTCAAGGGGTTCAACCTCATAAAAGCAATCAGCAGCGCGAGTGGCCGAACATTTGGAAACAGACATCTTCATTATTTTAAAAATGGTTAGACTCCTCTTATAACGGAATCTAACCATAGGAATATCAAATATTAACTAAATAACGTTGGATTAAATCGACATTGTAATCCCGTTCAGGCTATCCCCCGGCAGCCCTAATCCCGCAGGAAACACCCCCTAAGGGATATCTTGTCCATCATTCACGGACATACCCCCGAGTCAAAATCCAAAGGGCTCACGGCCCGTTTGAGGAAGTCAACCCTTGACTTTAAAGAATCGGCACCGCTTTGGTGAATCATACATATGCTACTTGTAAGAAAACTGGTAAAAAACATATGTTTTATCAGGACCTTCCATTCCTTTTTGATTTGGCAACCATCTTCTGAATCAGCATTCCGCTGCTTAAATCTCCAACTACATTAATCGCAGTCGTGGGGGCGTCTGTTATGGTATGGAGAGCCATAACGGCTGCAAATGTTTCCATGGGCCATCCGAATACAGAGAACAGTAGGAATGGACCGCCGCCTGGAATTGCTCCGGCAACAAAAGGATATACCACAGCCATCAGAATACAGGTTCCTAAAATCTGCGGTGAGAAGAAATTCTGCCCCAGCATTGCACACTCAAACGATACGGTCATTGCCGCCATGATTGCTGTACCTTCTTTGTGCAGGTTACATCCCAGTGGCATAACAATACTGGCCACATCCTCATCCATCTCTGCCTTTCTGGCGGCTTCCACATTGGCCGGAACGCTGGCTGCTCCAGAACATGTTCCAAGGGCGGTTAAAAATGGGGCTACCATACATTTCCAATAGGTTGCAACTCCCCTCATCCCATCTGCAATAAACGCATAAATACTATGGGCTGCCGCCATATAAACCAGGGTTCCAATCCAGGTGGCGATTCCAATCTTCATCAATGGTCCGGCTGTATTGCCGCCGCTGGTACCCATGAATACAGCAAAGTAGCACCCAAGACCAACCGGAGCAAACTTCATAATAGAGTTAATGAATTTTGCAATCAGTGCATTCAGGGAGTTTACAATCTTCAGCAATGGCTCGCCTTTTTCTCCCAGGCCGCGCAGTGAAAACCCAGTAATCAGCGCAAATACTACTACGGCCAGCAGCTTCTGTACACTCCACAAATCCTTGAAATCTGATACCGTCAGCTGACCGACCAGGTCAATCCTGACTTCCTTCATTTCCTCTGCAATGGCATCCGCCGGGAGCGCGGCTCCTTTTGCCGCGTCAATCACTCCAAAATAAACAGTAAACACAATCGCTGCTATCACAACAGTTGCGACAAAAAATACAGCTGTCCAGGACAGCAATGTCCCAGCTTCTTTTCCGCTCTTTAAATTTGCGATGGAACACACAATAGAAACAAATACAAGTGGTACTACAACGCAGAATAACAGGTTCAGAAACGTAGATGCAATCGGCTCTACCACGGCAATTCCCGGTCCAATCAGCTTCCCGGCAATACCGCCCACCAGCATTCCCAATAAAAGCAATAATGAATCCTTGTAATTTTTCAATACCTTCATAACTTCCCTCCCGAACTATTGATTCATGATTTCACGATACGCAATTATGATATTGTCAACAACGGCTTTGACTGTTTCCGGTGTTGTAGCCAGATTCAACCGGAAAAATCCACTGTATTTTTCTCCGAACCACTCGCCATAGTCTACGGCCAGGCGGCATTTTACCTGAACAAAATCATATACATCACGGTTGACTGGCGCCTTACCGTTCAAACTCACAGGTTCCCTTGTGGGATGCTCCACATCAATTATATTTCTTAAATCCAGCATCGGCAGATAGGTTCCTTCCATATCGCATACAATAATCCCTGGCGCTTTTTCCGCCAGTTCTTTCTTTAAATAATCATAGTTGCCGCTAATCACATCCTTTAATGTCTCCAAATATGCACTACCGTTAACATATCCTGCTTCGGCCGCCGTAATACCCATGATATTCCAGTCTGCCTGAACATTCTGTGCTGCATATGCGTCATACCTTGCACGGAGCGATTCACCTGGAATGATGATATTGGCATGTACCAATGCAGCAATATTGAAGGTTTTGGAACTCGCAAATGCAAGAATTAGATTGTTGGCATATTTTCCGCCGGATACTGCGGCCGCACAAATCTGCTTGTGATTTCCGTATGTAAAATCCTGGTGGATTTCATCGGAAAATACAATCACGTCATGTTTCTGGCAGATGCAAAGCACATGATCCAGTTCATCCTCGGTCCAGACACGTCCGCAGGGATTATGAGGTGAACAGAGGAAATACATCTTTACATCATTCTCTACAATATCCTTTTCAAACTTATCATAATCAATGGAAAAATGACCGTGATTGTAATTCATATCGCAGGATACAACCTTACGTCCGCAATCCCTGATTGCGCCGGCAAAGGGATAATATACCGGAGTATTAATAATGATACTGTCACCCGGATGGGTAAATGCATTTACAAAATAATACATGGCAGCGACAATACCATTTGTCAGGCGGAGCATTTCCTTCTCTGGCCGGAATCCATAACGGCTTTCCATCCAGTCAAAGCATGCCTCATAGTAACTTTCCGGAATGTACGCATATCCATATGCGCCATGTGCAACCCTGCGGTGCAGAGCATCTGTAATGCATTCCGGAGTGCGGAAGTCCATATCCGCAACCCACATCGGAATTAAATCCTGGTCACCAAAGCGTTGTTCGAGAAGATCCCATTTCAAAGACACCGAGTTTTTCCTCTGTACTGCATAGTGTTTTACAAATTGTTCCCTGTTCATTTGAACACCCTCCATTTACCTTTTTCATGAAAAACGCCCTATACTCAGCTGTTTTCCTCTTAATTATTTGACATATTTATTATAATATGGTATGTTCTTTAAGAAAAGCGACAATAAATCACGAAATCCTTGACAAAACATCAAGGATAAGAGGATACGGTTTTGGATGTTGAGAAAGCAAGGGCGCTAATCTGCGTTATTGAGGAAAGAAGTATTTCTGCTGCTGCAAATAAGATGGGATACACCCCCTCAGGCATCAGCCGGATGATGACATCATTGGAGGATGAGCTTGGATTTCCGCTGTTAATCCGCAAAAAAGAGGGAGCATCCATGACGGCCGATTGCAGAAAGATGCTTCCTGTCATCAGGGATTACATCAGAAGTGACGAGGAATGTCTTCAGATGGCAGCAAAGATTCGCGGTATGGAAGTAGGTAATGTAACCATAGGAACCGCATACAGTGAGTATTACCGATGGCTGTCAGAATGCATAAAGGACTTCCATGAGAAATACCCGGGAATCCGTATGGAGTTATCCTCCGGATACAGTTCAGACCTGGTGAATAAGGTATTAAACCATAAGCTGGATATGGCAATCGTCAGCCACAGAGATGAGGTTGATGAATGGATTCTTTTATGCAGAGATCCCATGATGGTATGGGTCCCGGAAAAACACCGGCTTGCCGGCCTTAAGGGGGTCCCGATTGAAGAATTCGCAAAAGAAAACTACATTGATTCGAACTCAGAATATGTGACGGATAACGCGCTGATATTGGATAAATACGGAATTAAGCCAAACATACAGATTCAGTCAAAAGACAGTTATGCATCCTGGCAAATGGTAGAGGCCGGTCTTGGGATTGGTCTTAATAATTACATGAACAGTAAGGACCGAATCGGTGATGTAAAGATTCTCCCTCTTATCCCGGAACAGACAGTGGAGATTGGGATTACTTACAGCCGCGAGATGGCCCTGGCTGGCAGGATATTTATGGAGCATCTGAAAAGCGAATATATTTCAAAGCTACCTGTATAAATCATGAAGGGACATCTTCATAAAGCTTCTTTAATCTGCCAGAGCTTATGTCAATGTTTAAGGAAGCGGCAGACATCAAAACCGCCGATGAACTGAACTTACCGACTCCCGAGGTCATTTATGAAACAGTGGTTGCAAAGCCCACGGAAATACAGTAGGAACTGGTGCAGGAGCTTTCAGAACGAGCTGCCAGAATACACAATAATCGCATAGACCCTTCTATCGACAATATGTTGAAAGTAACCTCCGATGAGCGAAAATTGTGGCTTGACCAAAGGGTGATAAATCCCCTGCTATCCGATGATGATAACAGTAAAGTAAACACCTGTGTCAACAACATTCTGAATATATGGGAGAACAGCAAGGAGGAAAAACTGACGCAACTTTTGTTCTGAGACCTCTCTACCCCGAAGGGCAAACATCAAACTGACAAAGTAGCAAAGGCATGCAACAGTGCTATCAATGGTATGGAACTCCATGCCCTTGAAGATGCCCTACCCAACGATGTAACAGCCCCTAAATCACAATTTAGCATTTATGAAGATATAAAGGATAAGCTCATTGCAAATGGTGTGCCTGCCCATGAGGTGGCTTTTATCCATGATGCCAATACCGATGCTCGCAAAAAGGAGTTATTTGCAAAGGTGCGTAGCGGCGATGTTCGTGTTCTGCTTGGCAATACAGCCAAATGAGGTGCCGGCATGAATGTGCAAGACCGTCTTGTGGCTCTCCATGACCTCGACTGTCCGTGGCGACCAGGGAATTTAACCCAACGCTCTGGCAGAATTATCCGTCAAGGCAATGAAAACGAACAAGTTAAAATCTTTCGCCATGTCACAGAGGACACCTTTGATGCCTACCTCTGGCAAATGGTAGAAAACAAGCAAAAATTCATCAGGCAGATTATGACATCAAAATCTCCTGTTCGCTCCTGTGAGTACATTGACGAAGCTGCACTCTCCTATGCCGAAATAAAGGCTTTGTGTGCAGGCAACCCTTTGATAAAGGAAAAAATGGACTTGGATATTGAAGTGGTACCACTGAAGCTTTTAAAAGCCAATCACCAGAGCACAAAATACCGTTTGGAAGATAACCTGTTAAAGCATTTTCCCGAAAGCATTGAAAAATATAAGGGTTTTATCAAGGGCTTTACCATGTATTTAAGCTATGCTGCCTCTGGCAACGAGCATACTCTTGCTCTTAAAGGTTTAATGAGCCATATCGCAAAGCTTGGGCTTGATGCAACAGCAGTATGTATGGTGATGACATAGAGGATTTGAGAAAAAGCTATGACAGACTTTGGGGTGCTGCTGAGGAAATCATGCTCCGACTGGCGGCAATTTGAAATCCGTATCATGGACAGATAAAAAATGACCTGCTATGCTTATCTCAAAAAAGGAGGTCTTTATTATGCGAATACTGCTGAAAATATTGCTGTTCCCCATAACTCTTGTACTGTCTGTCATTGTACTTATATGCCAGTTCCTTTGTGCATTCAGTTCCATGTTGTTATCCGTTTTGGCATTTACTTATGAAAGCTTTCCTGGACAGACCGGTCAGCTGCAGTGAAAAATGGGCGCAAAAAGAACTGACTCACCGGAAACGCTGCATCAGACTACTCCTGTCACCTGCACGGACAGGAGCCGTTGACTGGAGAAGGCAGGATACTGACAGCACATCCGGAAAACTTATGAATAAAGGATTCCGATTGGAACTGGAATCCTTTGTTGGATATCTGGCACAGAAAGAGTTCAGCCCCAATACGATATCTGGATATAAACGAATTGTTACTTATTTTCTGCTTTTTTGCCAAAAAAACGGATATGGGAAGTTATCTGATATCCAAACAAATGATGTGGGTACCTTTTTCCTGACCCTTTACAAAGACGGACGATACCGGTGCATCTGCCACGGGAAGTAAAGATCATGGAAATCTATAATGGTAAGGAGCTTGCGGCACTCAGATCCACGCTCTCATCAGGGGGGCTGACTAAGAGGGATACCGCTGTCTGCAGGCTCCTCCCGGAAACAGGGCTCCGGGGGATTGATGTCTGTTCTTTGAAGCTGAAAGATACCGACTGGAGAAAGGACTGTATCTCCATTATTCAGAATAAGACAAAGAAAACGCTTACCCTTCCATTGAGGGCTTCTTACGGAAATGATATCGCGGATTATATCCTGAATGAACGTCCGCAGGGCAAATCGGACTATGTCCTTTTGAGGACTTTTGCACCGTTTGGACGTCTGGGTACAGGAAGCATTTATGAGACCCTGAAAAAACTGGAGGAACTTGCCGGGATTAAAAAGGAAGAGCGGCCTGTGGGGAGTCGGATGACAAGGCATCACGCTGCGTCTTCCATGCTCCGGGCGGGTATCCCTATGTCAGATATCTCAGCAGCTCCCGGGCACAGGGATCCGGACATTGTATCCGTATATCTTTCAACTGACGCTATAAGTCTGGCGGCGTGTACGCCCCCACTCCCTCTTGTCGGGAAAGGGGGTATTCCAGATGTACAATGAGTCCCTGTTGGAACTGATCGACCAGTTTGTTTCCTATAAGAGAGCGAACGGCTATCAATACCAGACCGGAGCTTATTATCTAAAGAGATATGCCCGGTTTGTTATGGAAACAGCTCCAGGATACCCCGGGAAGCCTTTATAACGCGGCTGCGTCCCTGCGTGAATTCGGCAGGTATCCTGCCGCCCGCGGCATCAAGGCGTATCTTATCCCGTCCGGAAGGCTGCATCTTCCCACGCCGGTCCAGCCGTATTCTTTTACGGAGGAAGAGATCGTTGCGTCTTTCAGGGAATGCGACATCTTGATGAAGGCTGTCTTGATATCATCCAGTCGAAAGGACCGAAGAGCCGGAGGGTTTATATTTCAAGAGAACCTGCGGAATACTTAACCGTCTATGACCGCCGGATCAGCCATCTGTTCCCGGACCGCGCGACTTTCTTCCCGAACAGGGGAGACCATCCATACGGCGCCAGCTGGCTGCAGCAGAACTTCCTGCGTTTCTGGTATGCCGCTTTTCCGGAGAAGAGAGGTTCCGGTATCAGCATACGCGCGTATGATTTCCGCCATCACTCTGTCTATGCCAACATGAATCGCTGGCTGAGGGAAGGAAGAAACGTGAATGTTATGCTTCCTTACCTTATGCGGTATATGGGGCATTCCGATGTGAAAAATACCCTGTACTACTTCCATCCCGTGCCGGATATCTATGGAGGGATACTGGACAGATCCAGGCATTCGGAAGAACTGATACCGGAGGTGGATGATTCTCCAATCCCAGAGATTTCAAGAATCTTTTCTGCGTGAGGAATCTGTCTGCATTTCTGCATGAGTTCCCCCTCTGTTTCTGACAGCTTTTTATCCAGCTCCATGATTTTTTCTGCAAACCATCTGGTGACTGTCTTACCCGCCTCAATACCATCCTTTAACCCGACACTTTCACTGGCATACTTTATGATCTCTCCGGCTCTGCTGTATCCGCGTCCTCTCAGCTTTGCCTCGCGCCAGATCTGACGGATCCCATCTTCTCCCAGTTTCAGTAAATCCTCCGGAAATGGCGCAATCCGCAAAACCTCCAGACAGAACAGTCCGTCTGTCTTTCCAAAAGCATCTTTGTATTCTGGAAAATAAATCTTCATTTCCCTGTGCAGACGGTTGATATTCCGCATTCTGTCCTCATTCAGCTGGTCTCTGAACATGGTCAGCCTGCGCATATCCGCATACACTTTTTCAGGAAGATACGGCATCCCAAAGTTACCATCCTTTACAAGATTTGCAATTAACTTCGGATCCTTTCTGTCATCCTTAAGCTGGCTGTCATCCTCTACCTCCTCCTAATATATAAGTGTAGGGTTTCAGTACCCAACAACCAGTTGGGACTTAATCCTCTCATTGTTTAAGCTGTATAATGATTAGGCATCGGTCTGACGACACCTCCTAGGACCATCAGCGTCCGTGCGAAAGCCTGTCAGCCAGCCTGTCATTGCAGCCGTTCGATTTATGCAGGTTGAACTACCTCTCACGTTCGTTTGATACCCCAGGAGATTGAATCGGCAATGAGGAATGCTGGAATCCATGCAAATTCATTATTCAGGAGGTACATAAGAATGTACAACGCAGTAGGTATTGATGTTTCAAAAGGCAAGAGCACCGTTGCAGTCCTGCAGCCTGGCGGCACTGTCATCCGTAAACCCTTTGATGTTTCCCATACTTCCCAAAACCTCAATGAACTGGCTTTTGCTGTGGCGTCATATAGCCGATAGCACTATGAATCCTTTTGCGGTTATACCAGCCCTCTATGTACTCAAAGATTGCTCTCCGAGCCTCTTTGGAATCTCGATATGTGTGGAGATAGACTTCTTCCTTTTTCAACACAGAATGGAAAGATTCTATGCAGGCGTTGTCATAGGGATTCCCTTTACGGCTGAATGAAGTATCCCTTGGCTGTGCAGGTAACTCTCAAATGCCTGACTTGTGTATTGACTTCCCAGATTACTATGGAGGAGGATGCCTTGCGTATTCCTGACATTCAGGCAGGCATTTTTTACTGCCTCCACTGCCAGTTCAGCTGTCATGGATGTGCCATAGGCATATCCGATGGTCTTACGGCTGCATAAGTCCATCACGGAAGCCAGATAAGTCCAGCCTTCTTTCTGCACATGGATGCAGGTAATATCCGTACACCATTTCTGGTGAATGGTCTCCGCCTCAAAATCACGTCCCACTGGCCTTTGGCTATAATCCGCTCAGATGCCCGAAGTGTGGCACTTCTATGTTGGTTTTAGAAGTTTACCACAAAAAAACTGCACTATTTGAACGCTATTGGAAGGTCATGGGATACGGTTAGCTCCATATTCCTGTTTCTTTCTCTACCGTCAGATAGTGCAGTCTAAACAAAAAACAAAAAACTACATAGACAACGTCATGGCGAAGTCATATCTTCGCTCTTTTGCTATGCCATTTTTTATTTCCAGTCTATTATACACCATCTTTGCCAATTTGCGAAGTTTCCTATAAAGCGTAAAAGAGCACCGGATTACTCCGATGCTCCTGTTATAGCCATCATTATTTGATTATTACAAGCTACCTTCTCCACCCATCATTCTGGTCATTTCTTCGATTCTCTCGATAGGAAAAGGCGGCTGTCCTAAAGGCTTCATTGCAATGGACATAAGCTTCATCGGATTATCATCAGCAGCAACTCGATTGGAACTAAGCGTTCCGCACGTTTTACATCTGTGAATAATCGCCCATTCACCTTTGTTTCTAACCCATACAGACACAGGTTCCATATGTCCCCCACATTCAGATTCTCTGTCACCTGGTTCAATATCCACATGCAGGCTATATAGGCAATTGGGACAATGATTTCTGTGATTGCTTCCAGCGCCTTCTGGAACTACTGTTCTGCCGCAATTCTTACAAACAAATATTTCATTGCATGGATGCTTTTTATAGTAGCCTTTTTCATATAACTTTCGCTTGTTCTCCCTATTCATCTTTGAATCCCCCATTATCTTCCTTTGCAGAGGATTCATACTTGCGTATTATTCCACGGATTGTTTTATCCGACAGGAAAAATAACTCACACAAATTAGTAATAGTCTGGCCTGAATAGTAAAGTTCAACTATTTTTTGATTACGTTCTGCCAGTCTATCTTTGGTTCCGTTTTTTTCTCCCCAGGATTTTGTGTTTTCATCTTTCCTTGGAATATAAATAATTTGACCATCGATATATTTTTGAATTTCCCATATCAAACATTCTGGCAAAACATCATCTGCATTAACATAGCTCATATGCTTCCTCCTAAAAATTTTTAGGATGCAATGGCTATAGCATAAATTTTGTATTTGCAATAGCCATTGCTATCGCACAATAAGCTTATACTTCTTCAAAAAACACTCTTTGAACCTTTCTTGTCATATTTGTTACAGAATAACATTTAAGTGGCTGCATCGGCAACCTTAATTTTGATTATAATTGTTTTTCAGAATTGCATTACATTGCTTTCAAAGTAAAAGATACATTCCACAGCCCCTTATAACTCATATCCTTCTCCAGCTTCGCCTTGAACCCTTCCACAAACATCTCCGTCTGCTTCACATCCAGCGTCTCCGTGTCAAAATACCTCACCTGTATCTTGTCCCGGTTCTTATACTCCGTCAGTTTTTTCAGCCATGCCGGGGACACGGAAAAACTCACCGTGATCGTCACAACCCCTGTCCTGACCACATCCCTCTGTTTCGTCCCCGCCTCGGTCTCCCCTCCGGAATCCGCCTCCACGTCCTTCAGTTCCACCTCATAGGAATCCGGCAGGGGAAGGTCCTCCCCGTCAAAATTCAGATACTGTATAAAAGCCATTCCTCTGCCTCCTTCCTATCGTCCGCCGCTCCGCAGATTGCTCCTCTGCTGCGCGTTCACAATCACCTCGTCCAGCATCGTGCCTCCCAGATAAATCGGTATCACGATATCCCCGGATCCGTTCACGCTGCTCATGCCTTCCCTTATCGCGGAAACCAGCGCCGCCGGATCAAAACTGCCCATGCCGTAGGTCATGCTTCCGCCCAGCGCCGCAAGTTCACCCGCTTACCTCCCCCTCATCAAATCCAAACTCACAATCTCCTGCTCCAGCTTCACTCCCTGTTCCAGCATATAATCGACCACCTCCGCATAGGGCTCCATCCTTCCTAATTCCAAAAGTCTGACCCGATCATTTTCTGAAAGCTGATGTAAGCATCTGGCATGCTCCGTGTTTTGCAGTTCACGGATTGACATGCCAAACAGCTCAAACCTCACTCCGGTGACCTCACACAAATTATGGTGAATCCAGAAACCGCCGGCATCCATATCTCCGAAATGTTCGTATCTGACATTAGGATTCGATGCATATACCAGCTTAATAAAATCTCTCTGATAACGGTTGGTATACCCTCCCAGATAAAAGGTGACAGCGTGATCCGAATGATATCTGAGATAGGACGTCCGGTTTTCTATTGTCATGAACTTCGGCGCGTTAATTCTGACTGACTGAATATGAGTCAATTCTGATGCAAGAAACTCCACACCTTCTGCAAATCCACTGATATCGACTTCTTTTCCGGAAATGTGGATTACCGCATTTCCCTTCACACAAAGCTTCTGCGGTTCTTTTGCGATATGATAATCCAGCAGAACTTCGTCCGGCAATTCCTCCTCAAGTTTTCTGTCTGAATAGTCCCGAAGCAGCCGGCAGACAGGCTGCAGGGTTTCATTTTCAAAATACTTGGAATCTCCATACACCTTTACGGAAACCTCCCGGATATACAGTTCCTCCCGGTTCCTCTCGATAAAAGCGACCGCCTTCAGAATATCATCCAGCTCGTCAATATTACCCGGAATCTTCCGATTCTCTATACACGCGGACAACTTCCCACATTCTTTCTTGCAGATAGCGGAAGCGTCCTGGTACCGTTCAATCAAATTCTGCAGTTTCTCAACCTTCGCATCCTTCGATATATAACCATACTGATCGGCCAGGTACTTCTCTATCTCCTGAATCTTCTCATCCACTAAATAAATGTACTTCAACTGCGTTCCAAAGGTTTCAGCCGCACTGGTTATAAATCCCCATTTAGACAGCTGCTCCACCGCTTGATTAATTTTAGAAATTTCCGCAAAGTCTCCATCATTGGCATTGTATTTTCTGTATAACTTCTCTGGTTTGAGCCGTGTTCTCCGATTTGTCTTATTATCACCGGTGTCTTTTTTGCTTTTGCGATAGTTCTCCACCAGAGAGGTCAATATTTTTTCTTCGTAGGTTAAATTCTTCATAAGTCAGATTTTATGCCCCTTTATGTATCTCAATCATCCCCATCTCCATCAGATCCGGACTGGTCCGGAGCACCGGCAGTATCACATCACACTCATTTCCAATCAGTTCCGTCTTATCGGGTGCGCAAAAAATCATCTGCAGCTTCTGCTCCTTCATGAACCGCATCATAATCTTTACATTGGTCGGATCCATTTTGGCAAAGGGTTCGTCAATAAACACCAGTCTGGTCGAACTGCTTTTATCATTATAAATCATAAGCAGGGCAGACAATAAGATCAGCATGTACGGTATCTGCACCTCTGCGCCTGAATTATAGCCGGACTGTCTGGAAAGCTTCGCCCTGGTAAGCACATCATTGGTCAAAAGGATTTCATAGGTCATATAGTTCCGATAGTCTGCATAATGTTCAATCTGCTCTTTATCATTGCTTTCCACAATCTGATTAATAATCTTCTTCATGTCACGCTCCAGCTCCTCCCCCTTATCATCGGAATAGGAGATCAAGGCATCGAAGGTCATCTGTCCGGACGCGGTTCCCAGTTCTTCCCGCTCCTTTAAATACCTTGCATACTCCAGTATTTTCTCATAGCGGGAGCCGTCCTTTACATACCTAACCTCAAATGCATATTGGGATTTAAACTCCAGCCGCGCCAGCTCCGCGTTGATTAGCTTTAAATCATCTCTGGCCGTCTCACAGGACTTTAACACCGTGAGGACAAACTCATTTTTGAAAATATCTTCATAGCGTCTCGTCTGTTCTTTTAGTTTTACCTGTATTTCCTCCCTGTCATCCATCCAAATCCGGGATTTTCTGGCCTGATAAGCCGCGATGGCGCCGTCCGTCATCGGCAACTGGTTATGGGTTGCCCTGGATGCGTTATAAGCTGCCTGACCGCCCCGCAGATTTTCACCGGCTTCCTTTAAATTACGCTCGGCTCGGGCTCTGTCCTTTAATATGCCGCCCTGTCCGGTTTTTCCATTGGCGGCGAACCGGTCATAATCCTTCACTGCCTTCGCATAAACGGCATAGCTTGCGGCCTCATATTTCTTTAAATCTTTTTGAACGGCGTTCATCCTTTCATCTGCCGCTTCATAACTGTTTTTATTCGTCATATACAAGGTCTGCATCTCAGATTTATTCTCATACACCTTACTTCGCTCAGCTTCAACAGCCTGCAGCTCCTCCTGCAGGACTCCGACTCTCTGGGAAAGTTCCATATATTCCTGATTATGCGTCTGCGCTTCCTCCAATGCCTTTTGTTCTGTTTCTTTTCTGGCGCAGTCAAGGAGAGCCTCTTTATATTCCCTGCAGGCATCATAATTGTATTCGGCAAAAAACTCCATCTCCGTGTCCAGATAGGACTGTTTCCCCGTTTCCTCCATCAGCCGGCCCTTATATTCCCCATAGGACTGTCTCAAATGTTCCAGACACTTCACAGCCTTAATCCGGTTTATCTCTATAGACTCCTGGCCCAGGCAGTAAAATCTGATATTATGAAAATTCAGGAAATAACTGTCCATGGCGACAGATACTCTTCCTTCTTTTGACATGGCGTTTTCATGATTTCTCACCTGGTCCATGGCAACGGCATGAAATCTGCCCAGCTGATAATTGAAATACTGCTTCGCCACCGGATTTCTCACCTCGATAAACTGAACAACGGAATCCTCCTCTGGAAGCACCTGTTTCTTCATCAAAAGCTTTGTGTTGAACAGATGGGCATACTTATATTTTGATGCATTCAGCACATCGTCCGCAATATCGTAATATTCCGGCTCCACAAGAATCGTGTATCTTCGTCTCCCCAGATATCCTTCAATGGAATCCCGCCAGTCTTCATTCTGAAGGCCCAGCACATATTCGCACGCAAATCTGGCCTCTGATTGGATTCCTCTTTTTTCAAACTCACGGTTAATCTCATTCTTTAAGGCAACCGAGTCCGGTATCTCCGAAAAAGTCGTCTTTCTGGCCTCGCAGTCATCAATAATCTTCTGACACCGCTCCTGCTCCCCCTGGTTTTCCCGTATCGCGTCCTTAATTCTTGTCACCTGGCTAAGAATCTCATCTCTGCGGCTTTTGATTTCCCGCAGGAAATCAGCCACGCTGCTTTCTTTCTGAACCTTAGTCACGCTTTCTTCCGTTAAGGAGGAAAGAATTTCCTGTCCCGGCACCTGGTACTGTTCCTTTACAAACCATGCCATCAGCTCGCTGATTTTTGTCTGAAAGCCGCAAAGCGCTTCTTTCTCTTTCTGTAAGCGTTCCTTTTCCTTCTGCGCCTTCTGGAAAGCCTCCTCAGCGTCCGCGATTGCCTTCGCGCAATCCATGGAATCCCGCTGAGTTTTTGCAGCGTTATATGCCTCTCTTGTCTCTTTCTCCCGTGCCGCAATGACCTCCAGCCTCTTCTCATCCTCGGCAATCTGTCTTTTTGCAATATCCATATTTCTAGAGGCCTCTTCCAGCCTCTTCTTACTGTTGACGAAATCCCTGTAAGCAATCTTTATATCATCTGCCAAAATAACATTTTTTGCTCTCTGAAGCTCGTCAAACCGTGCAATAATCTCTTCCAGTTCCCGGATTTCCTTATCAATAATCTCAAAATTAGCTGTCAGGGTATCTATGTTATTCTTCGCATCCACTAATTTAGAAAAATCAACCTTCTTTTTTTCCAGTACGCTTTCACGGATAAACTGGTCGATTTTGGCATTGGGGTCATAGGACATAATACTGCGCAGCTTACGCCGGAAGGCTCCCAGCTGCTCCTCATTCAGCCGCAAGCCTGTCCTTTGCATGAACCTGGAAAGGCCCTCTTTTACGTCCATCATCTTAAGGCCGTAAGTCCTTTGAAGCTCCGCCGTGCTGTATGGAAGCATCTGTCCGTCCTGCTCATAGATATGAGCCACCTGAGCCAAGGTCTGTTTCTCAATAATATATCTCTGCGTCTTAAACCCATTGCCGGCATCTGTATCGATGACTGTTCCCAGAATAAAGCGACTCCCAAGCTTTGCATCCTCCATCTCAAGGACAATGTGGGTGTATACGTTGGGCATCTTGTCCGCCGGTCTCATATAGGTGCCGGCCGTCGCATCCAGCAATCCCCTGGTGTAAGAAGGCACCGTCCGGCTGCCTTTATTTTCCGTTGATTTGTTGAACACAGTATCACCATACAGCGCATACTTAATGGCATCCAAAAAAACAGATTTTCCATTTCCATTCTTTCCGGCAATCAGAGTAAAGAAGCCCACCGGAACCGTGATCTGGCTAAATCCGTACCAATTAATCAGGCGAACCTGCTTCAGCTCTACCATTACCCGTCCTCCTCTTCCTCTCTGCCACCCTCCGTTGGTTCTTCCCCAGCCCCATCAGGAGCATTCTTCCTGTATTCTGCTGTTACCGTCTGGAACTGGGCGATATCCCAGCCGAACTGCAGAGATGGATATAATGTAATCAGCGCATCCTCGGATTCATCTTTTACATCATAGTCAACCAAATTATACTTTTTAAACAGCTTCATTGCTGCAGACAGCTTCGTCTTATCCACATCCACCTCATAGGCTTTCATCTTATCAATTAAATCCCCCCGCAGCACCAGATTCCCGTCGCTGTAACCAAGATTCTCCAAATAGACCTCCCACAGCACAAGAAGCAGATGGTATTGTTCCGTGGTAAACGAAACAACATTGGCGCGTTTTAGTCCTACCGCCTCCTCGTCGGCTTCATGAGGTTTGAGCATCGCAATTCTCACATTGGTATCAACCAGCACATCAAACCCAATCATACGAAGGTAGTCCGAGATATCCTGCTGATTGGATTCTCTTGAAATAAATGCATACAGCTTTTCATCCTTCTCCTCCACGATAAAGGTAGAATCCAGAAGCTTTCGGATGCAGCGTTTAAACCAAATCGTGTTTTCTTCCTTTATGGAAATATTTAATTTGATATCACTCATTTATCTTTTCCTTTTTATTCTAATCTTACTGATGGTTGCCACCTCTGTTTCAATAATCCCATCTAAAAAATCCACTTCAAAGGGAAATTCACCGCTCCCGGAATAAATGATGCCAGCGGCCATCATCATAGCGTCATCCCTGGTCCGAATTATGGTTTTATCCGGTATGACGCTTTCTTTCTTTAATAATAATTCATCAAAATAACCGGCAGCTTGTCTGACCCCATACCGATCCGGATACTCATATAAAAGTTCTCTCGTAAGCCTTGCTTTATCCTCCTCCGTCAAAGAACTGGTAAGAATCGCCCCACTCTTCGTATTTGGTTTTCGCTTCCGCCTCCGCTCGATGGATTTTCTGCCGATATATTTATAGGACTGCAAATTAAAACAGCCGGAAACGTTCTCCAGAAATTCTCTCCTTTCATCCTCGCCATAATCCTTCATTGTCATCAGCAGATCGTTTAAATAGGTCTGCATATTAATGCTATTGCTTAGCACCATAAGGATCCTAGTGGAATAAAGGCTGTAATAGGTGTTGATTTTTTTATCAATATAATCCACCTCTTTGACATAGTCATAATTAATAAAACTCCTGACCTGATTAAGCTGACCGTCCACCTGCTCCCGAGCTTTGATTTCATCTACATGATGGAGACTCTGATACTCTTTTATCATGTTCTCATAGACTTCTGTTTTTCTGATTTTCCGAAGCATCTTTTCAATTTCTTCAATATAGCCCGGAATCAAACCATCCTTCTTTATAAAAAAATAGTCATGAAAGAAAGACTCCATTATCTCGTCTCTTAACATGAACTGTCCTAATTCATTTGTCTCCGTCATCTTAATGACCATCCGCATAATAGAGCGGATGCTGTCCTTCAGCATGAGAAGTTCATTTTTCAAATCTGATACGCTGTCCACCGTCGGAACGAGAATACTCGAATATGGCCGGTGCGTTCTTCCATGATCTACAATAAAAGCAGAATGTAAAATATCATAAATTGAAAAAATATGGTTCGTCAATACAGCGCTGCTGTCGCGATTGAAAATTCGCTCTATGGAATCAATCATCTTTCGGCAGTAGGGCGTGACCGTAGCGATATTATCTCCGTTTCTTCCAATCTCTTTTTCCGAAAGCCAACCACAATGTCTAAAATATCTTAAAATGGCGCCTGCATTCTCCATCTCCGTTTTTCTGCCGCTGATATGCGCCTCAGCCTCTCCGCCATTCTCCTCATCCTCAACTACATAGGCGCAATTCCTGAAATAGAGAACTAACGTATCCCTGGCGTCTGCCTCGTAGAGAAGTGGAATCGATTTTGATTTTTCCATGAGTTGTAAGATGCATTCATAGTAAATTTTTTTATTCTTACAACAAAGCGGATTAAAAAAGTACTCATATGCGGCGTTGTCAAACAGTACCATTGCCCCCTCCTGTTTTCATGAGTTCATTCGTGTTTTTCTTTATTTTATCATTCTGTCCCGGTGTAGCCGATTAAAGTTCTACTTGATTTCCTTATCAGCCTCCACTCTCCGTAGATATTTCAGGACGCCATCCACACTGCAAAAGCCGCTAGAACAGTTTTTAAAATCATGCACCGATTTCGACTCAATCACCTCCCCACCTCACCCTTTCTGCTGCAACGGGACGATAAACTTGCAGTGGATAGGCACCGTATTACATCAAAAATCTTCCCCTTTTTAAATATCCACATTCACTACTTTCCAATATCCAGACTTATTGGGGCCAATCCGTTCGATAAAACCATATAATATATTAAATAAATATGATTCCTTTTCCGGGAACTTCATAAGATTTTCCTTACCAGATCAAATTCTGATATACCGTTCCCGTGAATAGGCTGTTGGAAATAGCAGATTTATATTCTCCCAGTTCATCCGGCTTATACCAATTTTCTTTAAACTCAAACCATTCATATGCTGAATCATATTGGCATAATTCATTAATATCTTCCATTACATTACTCATTCTTGCTTTCCCTTGCACGGCCAACTTTATTACCCTCTTTATCACCCATTAATTATATCACATATGGGTAATCAAATGAGTGATAAATTTTTTATCTATCATTTTCTATTTTCAGCAATAAACTATTTCCTCATTTTCGACACAATTCCACGCAGACTTCGCAATTTGTTGAGTGGATGATAATGATGGCGGGAGGGCATAATTATCCCCAAGCGGAAACGGTATAATTATTTTTACATGTCACTTTGGTCCGCTTGATGTTCTAATTCTAACAAATACTTATCATAGTCTGACATAAATAAGCGATCCTGAACAATGCGATATTTTTCAAACTCCGTCTCTGCATGAAGCTTTGCCTGCTCTGCACTGACTTTTCCCGGCCCCATAAGAAGTTCATTTCCATTAAACTCCAGGAATCCGTCAAGGCGCTTTGCCCAATCCTCCATACTCATCGGTATTCTTCGTTCCGCCTGTAACTCCGCATAGTCGAGATATAGTGAAACGATTCTCTGTAAATAGGACATTTCCTTTTCGCTCAGATAATTCTTAGCAAAAGTAACATCTGCTTTGACAATTTTCCCATCTGGCGCTGATTCCCACGTTGTCAGGCCCATATGTTCTTTTTCGGCATTTGCACGCTCTACAATCAATTCCGCTGCTGTATGCCGATGTACGGCCCAATGCATCTTATTCTGTACCATTTTGAAAAACTGCCGGGTAGTCTTGGCATCTTTGTCGTAATCAAACGCTGTGGCATAGAGATCTGTAACCTTCTGATAAAATTTTCGCTCGGACAGGCGTATCTCACGAATATTTTCAAGCTGACGTTCAAAGTATTCATCGGTGAACATATGCCCTTTTTTCAGGCGCTCTTTGTCCATCGTCCATCCTTGAATTGTATAATCCTTTACAATCTGACCAGCCCATTTGCGGAATCTTACGGCGCGGTCGTTGTTCACTTTAAAGCCAACGGCAATGATTGCCTGTAAGTTATAATGTTTCGTACTGTAGGATTTACCATCCGAGGCAGTTATTAAGTATTTCTTAATAACTGATTCCTCTACCAGCTCATTATCTTCAAATATCCTTTTAAGGTGCTGATTGATTGCCGATACAGAAACATCATATAAGGTTGCCATCATTTTCTGCGTCAGCCAAATGTTCTCGTCTTCATAGCGCATCTCAAAACTATCTGAGTTACTACCTGTAGATGCTACATATGTTAAATACTCTGCGGCTGAGCAGTGTATTGTAATCTCTTTCTTCTTGTTTGTCATAATTTCTTTTCCTCAATAAATAGTTCTCTCAACCTATAATTTAAATGCGTAATCACATTATCTAAATCACAATCCGCTCTTTACAAACCCTTTTCTCAAAATCACCATTATATTTCATCTAGCTGTTTTAAAAAGTATTCACCAGTTTGAGGTTAATATATCTTATTATCCATTTATATTTTCTTTAAAAGACAGACTGTCTCCACATTCCCCGTCCCAGGAAACATATCCACCGCGCACCCCTTCTCCATCCGGTATCCTTTCTCCTGCAGCACCACCAAATCCCTGACCAGGCTGGTAGGCTTACATGAAATATATACAATCCGGTCCACCCCAAATTCAATTATCTTTCCCAATGCCTTTGGATGGATTCCATCCCTTGGCGGGTCCACCACAATCAAATCCGGCTTATCCTCCAGGCCGTCAATCACCTTCAGCACATCCCCTGCCACAAATTCACAGTTATCCAGCCCGTTGAGTCCGGCATTCACCTTTGCTGCTTCTACCGCTTCCTCAACGATTTCCACTCCCACCACTTTTTTAGCCACAGGCGCCAGTATCTGGGCAATGGTGCCTGTGCCGCTGTAAAGGTCAAACACTACCTTATCCTTTGTCTCCCCTACAAAACCGCGGGCCGTGTCATACAGCACCTCCGCCCCCATGGAGTTGGTCTGGAAAAAGGAAAATGGGGAAATCCTGAACCGAAGTCCCAACAGTTCCTCATTAAAATAGTCCTGTCCATAAAGAATATGGGTTGCATCACTCTGTACCACATCGGCAAGGGAGTCATTCTCCGTATGAAGGATTCCCGCAAACTTCCCGTCAACAGGCAAGGACAGCAGACGTTCCTTCCACTCAGATAACACAGCCGCCTCATCCCTGCCGCCCAAATACTCTCTCTGGGTGCTGGTAACCAGGTCCACCAAGATTTCGCCTGTCTTTACGGCCCTGCGCACCAGCAGATGACGGAGATACCCCTTGTGCTGCAATTTCTTATAAAATGCAGTCCCAAGTTCCTCAAAGTATTCCTTTGTAGCCACCAGGATCCGGCAAAAGTCCGGGTGCACAATCTGGCAGTCCGGTGTTGTGACAATATCATAAAAACTTCCCCGCCTGTGCATTCCCAGGGCCAGCGGCCCGTCCTTTACCTCATCCCCAAAGGAAAATTCCATCTTGTTGCGGTATCCCTTTTCCAGCGGGCTGGCCTTGATTCCCATAAACTCATAGCTGCCTGGTTCCACTACGCTGTCTAAGAGTGATTTCACCTGGCCTTCCTTGATTTTCAGCTGTGCTTCATAAGGAAGGCTCTGGTAAATGCAGCCTCCGCACAGACCAAAATGAGGACATGCGTGTTCTGGCAATTCAAGAGGTGAACGCTCCAAAACTTCCAACACCCTTGCCTCGGATTTACCTTTCCTCCTCTTTGTAATCACACATTGGATTTTCTGCCCCGGAACTGCATTTTTCACCACCACACGTTCCCCATCTATCATAAGGATTCCTTTATTAGGAAAATCTATCTTTTCCACAATTCCTTCATAAATCTCGCCTTTTTTCATTCCGTTATCTCCGTTTCTGTTATAATTCTCCTGCTCTATCACTTGCGTCTTCCATTTTTTCATCGTCTCATTATATCATGTCCTTAAAAACACATCAAGTTATCATATCCGGCCTGCTGCCCCACTCATTGCGTATATGCTTCCGCACCCATCGCTACATACACTTCCACCCCACTGCTGCACTCATTGCCGCACCATCCATTCCCCATCCCATCCATACTGAGTCCCGGTTCCTCGCACAAAATCACCCACATGACAGGAAAGCCCAAAGAAAAGGCCCTATAATCAACAGAACCTTCCTTGTAACTGTCATTTTCCTAAATTTTCCTCTCCCCAGGCCTTCAGATATTCCATTACCGGCATAAAGCTTTTCCCAAGTTCGGTCAGGGAATACTCTACTTTGGGCGGGATTTCTTTATAATCATGCCGGTGGATAAATCCATCCGCTTCCAGTTCGCGCAGCTGCGTGGTCAGTGATGACTCGGAAATCCCTCCTATGTGGCGGCGCAGCCCGCCAAAACGGTGGACATTCTCAAAACCAATATAATACAGGATTTCCAGCTTCCACTTTCCTCCAATGATTCTTTGCATCACAGCAATTGTTTGGCAGCGTTCAGGTACAACCGCTTCTTTTCTCATCCATATCACCTCATTCCAGGTTAATTATACAGCTAATACTACAACAAAACAATGTACATCAAAAAAATTAAGTACTTTTATTTTCAGTGTACCATGTTATAATCAGGTTAGTTCATGGTATGGAATTGTTAAAAACAACCTGTATAGAAAAAGGAGAACCTATATGAAAACAGTTATTTACTATTTTTCAGCAACCGGGAACAGTCTGAAGACAGCCGCAATCATATCACAGTCGCTGGGGGCAGATATGCTGCCCATGACAAAAAATAAAGGAATTCTCTGCACGGCAGATAAAATAGGGCTGGTATTCCCAACGTATTTCTGGGGTGTTCCCAGGACAGTGGGGGAATTCATAGATAAGCTGCGCGTAAGCCAGGATTCCCCCTACATGTTTGCAGTACCCACTTACGGAGAACTGCACGGGGGTGTATTGGGGCAGGTGGACAGACTCTTAGTAAACAAGGGATTGAAACTGAATTATGGCAGGGAAATCAAGGCTGTGGCCAATTTCGTGGAGGAATATAATCCAAGGGTCCATCTTGCAGAAAAAAGGTTAAGGGAAGCAGCCGGACTGGCTGAATTGGCTGCCGATGAAATTGCTGCGGGAATCTGTAATGCACCCTTTCATGATTCTGTCCTGGATAAATTGTTCTACCGGATATATACAGATGTGAAGGTCAACCATGACCAGGGATTCCATGTTGACGATACATGTATACAATGCGGCATCTGCCAAAACATATGCCCTAACCACAATATTATCTTAAAAAATGGATTATTGGAATTCCGGCATCAATGTGAACACTGCGTTGCATGCATCAACTGCTGTCCACAAAAAGCAATCCAGTGGAAATCGGCCACCCAAAAGAGGAATCGGTATAAACATCCAGATGTCACGATTAAGGAAATCATTTCAGGGATGCAAGCATTTTAGGCATGTAGTCATTTTAGGTATGCAAGCATTTTAGGTATTTAAGCATTTTAGGTATTTAAGCATTTTTAACATTCAAGCATTTTTAACATTCAGGCATTTAAGCACTTTAAACACTTTTAGCACTTCCAAACCCACCACCCACCCACCAAAAACCCCCCACTTCCAAACCAGCCCCCAAATGCGCCATATGCCTCCCTACCTTCAAAGAAAGGACCGTCACCCAAGCGACGGTCCCTCCTAAATCCATAATCTCTATTCGGACTTCTCAGTCTTTTTCTCCTCCGGCTCCTCATCTTCAAAGAAGTCATCGTCAAAATCATCGTCAAAGTCGTCTTCAAAATCTTCCAGATAATCTGGTGTAAAGAAGCGGTACACTGCATATGCGATACCTGCCACGGCTGCTACTGCGCCGATGATGGCCAGCACCCAAAGGATGCAGTTTTTCTTCTTCTCATCTTCCTCTCTTTTGTGAAGCAGTTCATTGATCCTGCTGGAGTTCATCAATTCTTCTACACGGCTTAATGCCTCTTTTCCCATTGCATCGAATCTGTCTCTGTCAAACCTGTTCATCCGGTCCACGTCCTTTCTTATATGCAAGCAAAAAGCTCAGATACATATTTTTAATTATTATACCATGGAAGTCCCTTTTTTACTATCCCAATTTCTTGAATTTTTATCCTGGGGGTTTTTAACCGGCTGTCCTATGCCTTTTTTAATTTTGCAAAGGATGCAAACATTTTTTTCTGCCCCGCAGTATCAAATTCCACGGTTACTTCATAGTCTTTCCCGCCATCCTTTATGGACTTGACGGTTCCCTCCCCAAACTTAATATGCTTTACCCGGTCTCCTTCCCTGTAATTCAGGGAAGCAGGCTTTTCAACCGTAAATGCCTTGCCAAAAGCCGGTTTCCCACCAGTTCCGGCATGACCAGCGCCTCCGCCATAGCCAGCCTTTCCAGTACAGCCTCCGCCTACGCCATAACCAGCCTTTCCGGCATGACCTGCGCCCATACCATGACCTGCGCCAGATCCCGCCCCCATGCTGCTGCCAGCGGCGGAGCCATTTCCTTGGACACCAGATCCCGCCCCGCTGCCCTGTCCTGCCGGACCGATGCCAAAACCGTCAAATGGCAGCGATGTTTTTGAGGCATAGGCATTATACCCTTTGCCAAATGTGCTTACCCGTCCTGAGGCAGCGGACTGGTTCCACGGAAGCCCTGCATCGTCTGCAGTACTGCCAAAGCCTGAGGCATTTGCCTGTCCTGCACCGTTCCCGCGGCTGCCATAGCTTCCAAGCACCGGCTCCAGGCGTTCTTCGTCCAACAGTCCTTCCGGCACTTCCTCAAGGAACCGGCTTGGCTTGCAGTATCTTGTCTCGCCGTTGACCATGCGCTGTCTGGCCGAGGTCAGCACCAGTTCCTTCTTAGCCCTGGTGATGCCCACGTAACACAGACGCCTCTCCTCCTCCAAGTCAGTCCGGTCATCTGAATTAATGGACATCATGCTGGGAAACAGGCCGTCCTCCATACCCACCAGGTATACCTTGGGAAATTCCAGGCCTTTGGCGCTGTGGAGCGTCATTAGGGTCACACGGTCCTCGGACTCATCCATGCTGTCAATATCAGCCACCAGCGCCACCTGCTCCAGGAATTCGTCCAGAGTAGGGTGTTCGCTGTCCTCCTCATAACTTACCGCCTTGTTCACCAATTCCTCGATGTTCTCAAGGCGCGTCTGGGCCTCAATCTCGCCCTCTGCCTCCAGTTCCTGCTGGTATCCGGTTTCATCCATGATTCCTTCTATCAAATCCCGGATGGAAAAATCCTCAGATTCTGCCCTGGCCCTGAAACTCTCCATCTGCCCTATGAATTTAAGGATTTTCTCGGCAGCCTTGCCCAGCCCCGGAACCTGACGTGCTTCCTTTAACGCCCCATAGAGGCTCATGCCGTGCTCAGATGCAAACGCAGTCACCTTGCCCATGGTGGTTGCGCCGATACCGCGTTTGGGAACATTGATGATGCGCAGCACGGCCAGGTCATCCACGCCATTGGCAATTGTCTTGAGATAGGCCAGGATGTCCTTGATTTCCCTTCGCTGATAGAAGTTCACGCCTCCCACCAGCCGGTAAGGCACATTATAGAAAATGCACCGTTCCTCTATGAGACGGGACTGGGCATTGGTCCTGTAGAGCACTGCCTGATCCTGATAGGAAAATTCACTGTCACGTATCTGTCTGGCCACATAATCCGCTTCCTCCCTGGCCATGTCAAACTGCTTGAACCGAATCAGACTGCCTTCCCCATTGGCTGTCCACAGGGTCTTATCCTTCCTCCCGCGGTTATGGCGGATAACACCGTTGGCCGCATTGAGGATATTCTGGGTGGATCGGTAATTCTCCTCCAGCTTTATGACCTTGGCACCTGGAAATGCTGACTCAAAGCTCAGGATATTCTCTATATCGGCCCCGCGGAACCGGTAAATGGACTGGTCGTCATCACCTACCACACAGAGATTCCTGTACTTATCCGCAAGCAGGTTCACCAGCTTAAACTGGGCCTGGTTGGTGTCCTGGTACTCATCCACCATGATATACTTGAACCGTTCCTGGTAATAATTCAGCACTTCAGCATTATTCTGGAACAGTTCCACGGTCTTGACAATCAAATCGTCAAAATCCAGGGCATTGTTCTTCTTTAACTGCTTCTGGTACTCCTTGTATATCTCCCCCACCTTTTTCTGGCGGAAATCCTGCCCTGCGTTCAGTAGGAATTCCTCAGGCATGATCAGCTTATCCTTGGCCGAGGATATCACGCCCAGCACGGAGCGCTCCTTAAACTGCTTGGTATCCACGTCCAGGCTCTTAAATACCTGCTTCATCAATGTCTTCTGGTCATCGCTGTCATAGATGGAAAAGCTGGTCGTGTATCCCAGGCATTCTATGTGCCTGCGCAGGATCCTTACGCAGGTGGAATGGAATGTGCTCACCCAGATACTCTCGGCCCCAAAACCTACCAACTGGTCCACACGCTCCCTCATTTCCCCTGCCGCCTTGTTGGTAAATGTAATGGCCAGTATATTCCAGGGGTTCACATTCTTCTCATCAATCAGGTAAGCCACCCTGTGCGTCAGCACCCTGGTCTTGCCCGAGCCCGCTCCGGCAAGAATCAAAAGAGGACCTTCGGTGTGAAACACAGCCTCCTTCTGCATGGGATTTAATGTATCGTAAATACTCATATTATATGTACCGCCTTTATTTCTTCATTCAATCTGTCAGATGTATAAGTATACCATTACAGGCCTCATTGTGCAACTTAAGACCCTTGGGTCTGTTTGAAAATTGCTTTCTGTCAGCTGTGCGTTCCACTTTGTGGGAGATTTGGTCCCGATGAGGGCGGCGTAGCGGGCTACGTTGACCGAATTGGGACCAAATATGCCGCGAAGTGGGGCGTGCTTTGCCCTAAGGGGTACCTATGGTGGATTCCTTAGGGCAGATGGCGGGAATGAATTTTCAACCAGGCCCTAGGGTATGGTTCCTTCTTCGCCGTTCCTGCATCCCCATTCTTCCCCGTCCCCATCCCGCCAGCAGAACATATTCTTACCGCTGGTCTTGGCACGGTACAGGGCTTCGTCCGCCTTCCGGTAGGCCCTGTCAAATGTCCCGCCGTCCTTCCTTATCTGTGTAATCCCAATGGAACAGCTTTGGTCCAGCCCCATCCTTAGGAGGATCCGGCTGATGGACTGAATCAGGATGCGGGCTTTATTTTCCCCCTGTTCCCTTTCCATGGGACCTGGCATGAAAATCATGAACTCATCCCCTCCTATCCTGCCTGCAATGCCGGGGGGTGGGACAAAATCCATAAGAGCTGCCCCTACTTCCTTCAGCAGTTCATCCCCCTTGAGATGGCCATGGGTATCGTTGACTTTCTTAAAGTCGTCCATGTCAATGACGAACATCAGGCCGCTTTCATGGTCATTGGTCAAAAGCCTGGTTATGTGCATTTCCGTATACTTCCTGTTGTACAGGCCGGTCAGGGAGTCCAGCTGGATGGTCCGCTCCAGAATGGCGGTCCGCTCCAGGGCAGCGGCTGCCTGGTCCGCTATGGTCTTTGGATAGTATTCGCCTTCCTGCTGGTAAATATAGGGCACGGACTGGTGCAGGCTGTCAATCACAAGCCGGCCGCTGTCATCCCGGTGGAGCCCTGCCGTAATCCTTGTATCCATGTCAATGATGACTTCCTTCCCGTCCGTATCTTTTTCCCGGGCCTTAAATTCACCATAGACTACACAGCTGTTTTCCGTAATCAGCTTTGCCTCATACCACGCTTCCCTGATGACAAAGCTGATTCCATCCGCTTCCTCCTGGTCCTTCCTCATCCCTTCTGTCAGAGCCTCCAGACCAAGATAGAATTCATGCCGTCCTGTGCCAATCACAAGCACATCAGGCGAACAATATGTAAGCAATCTGGCCAGTACCTCCGGATTACCAGATATATAACCTTCCATGGCACTCTGTATCAATTGTTTTGCTTCCCTGCAAATATCGTCCCGCATACTTATTCCTTTCAATCTGATTGCAAATTCCTCTGACATACAATATAACATAATATGGCGTTTTCTGCTACCGTCAAAGTATTTTGCCATGTTCTGGCATTTGCCCCTTGTCATCTAGTATTGAATACTATATAATAGATATAGCAATGTGATATCTAAGACAGAGGTGACTGACAGATGAAGACAAATGAAGAACGTGTTCGGGATCTGCTGGGCTATCTGGGAAGTCTGTCCCATGTTAAGCCGGAAGAGATACCTGATATTGATTTATATATGGACCAGGTTACCACCTTCATGGAAAGCCATTTAAAGGACATGCGGCGCCATCCAGAAGACAAGGTCCTGACCAAGACCATGATTAACAATTATGCCAAGAACAACCTGCTCCCCCCGCCAGTGAAGAAGAAGTATTCCAAGGACCACATGCTCATGCTGATATTCATTTATTACTTTAAGAGCCTGTTATCCTTTAATGATATTGAGGAGCTGTTCCGCCCCATCACATCGAGACACTTTACCGGCAAGGATTCTCCCCTGTCCCTGGAAGATATCTATACAGAGGTATTCACCCTTGAAAAAGGCGAGATGGGCAGCCTGATGAAAGACGTGACCGGCAAATTCGCCCGCTCCCGCAAAACCTTTCAGGACGTATCGGTGGATGAAGAAGATAAGGAATACCTGCAGCTCTTTGCCTTTATATGCGAACTGTCCTTTGATGTCTATCTGAAGACGCAGATGATTGAGATGATTGCAGACCAGCTGCGCGGGGAGGCAACGCCGCCGCGGAAGAAGTAAGCCAGGACAGACGCCGGATCCGGACAGCAGGAGTTAAAAAACGGATATCCAGTATATCGGCTGATATACCGTGATATCCGTTTTATATATGTCCGCATGATTCATATCGCGGCTCATTGCCGGTTACAGGACAGCCCACAATCCCCTGCATCCAATTTCATTATCTGCCGTCTTCCTTTTCCGGAACAATGCTGTCTACCTGAAGCCTTGAAAACACCATATCGTACCCGTCGCTTCCATAGTTCAGCGAACGGTTCACGCGGCTGATGGTTGCCGTGGACGCCCCTGTCTTTTCCGCAATCTCCAGATAGGTCTTGCCCTCCCTCAGCATCTTGGCAACCTCATAGCGCTGTGAAAGTGACAAAAGTTCATTAATCGTACACACGTCCTCGAAGAACTTATAACACTCCTCTGGATTCTTAAGTGTCAGTATGGCATCAAATAAATGATCCACTGCATCCGTTTTAATCTTTTTGTTCATGTCCTGGTTCTCTCTCCTTATAATTTATGCGGTCCACGTTCATCCCCGCCGCATGTAGTTGTGGAATCAATGTCCCCCTATAAAGGGACACAGGCCTTTGGCATGTCTGGATACCATCCGTACATGTCCCATGCCTCATACCCACTCATTTTAACATATTAAAGTTTGAAAGTCCATACATCCTAACACTTTTTCAATGTAAAGTTTCACCGTGTGCAGCATGCAGGTACCTGATTACAGCATATATCAGACGTAGACCGATGTGTGTCTGGCATGTTACAGCACAGTTCATACGCAGCCTGCATGTCCCCGGCATTTCACCGCACGCCTCAACCTACCCCCGTCCCAGCATGAATTTCTCCACCACCAGGCCGACGCCGTCATGATTATTGGAAGCAGTGATATAATCCGCAGCATTCCTTACAGGCAGCACTGCATTTTCCATGGCCACACCAAGGCCGGCATACTTAATCATGGTCAGGTCATTGTATCCGTCTCCGCAGGCAATCATCTGTTCTTTCTTAAGGCCAAGGATGTCCAGGAGACGGGCCAGGGACTGTGCCTTGTCTATGCCCTTTGGCATGATTTCAAGGAAATATTCCTCGGAACGGTATACGCTGAAGTCGCGGCCCATTGCAGCCTTTACCTTTGGTTCCACAGTCACCAGATAGTCCCCATCATCCAGCATGATGAACTTGGGTACCTGAAAATCCACATAGGCTTCCATATCATCCACCTGGCGCAGCGGAAGATGGTTAATATTGGATTCAGAGATTGCATAAGGGCATTCCCTGTTGTTGGTGATGACCTCTTCCCCCTCATAGGTCAGGATATCCACCCGGTGCTCTTTTGCCAGGCCTATGATTTTCCCGTTGGCTTCCAACGGAAGAAGGGATGAAAACACAGTCTCTCCTGTCTTACAATTGGTAATCATGCCCCCGTTATAGGACAATATGTAACTGCCAAAGCGGTCCATCTCCAGTTCCCTTGCCAGCGGCTCCACGCCGGGTGTGGGGCGTCCGGATGCCAGAACCACGATATTTCCTGCTTTCTGGGCCTCCATTAAGGCATCCCTGGTCCTGGGCGTGATGATTTTGTCCCGGTTGGTCAGAGTACCGTCTAAATCCAATACGATTATCTTATAGTCCATTGCTCTTTCTCCCCTGTTTGTTTGATATATTCCTGAATTTATTCCATGGGTTTATTTTAACAGAAAGATTGCTTTGATACAACCTTAACAAATGGTTTTGAGTGTTCAGGTGAAAACAGAGGCATAGCAGGCTCTAGGCTGGGTTTCCCACTCCTGCGCTATCGGAAAATCAGACCAGCAAAACAATAAGGCATTTAGTGCGGGTTATTCCAGTATCAACGGCAGACAATAGACCGCAACCGTACCCGTCCCCTCAGTGCTCATGATTTCCAGTCCATATCCTGACCCGAAGTTCCTGCATATTCTGTCACGCACATTCCTGATTCCTCCATGTGTCTCCCCGCTGCCAGTCTGTACGCCCGTCTCATCCTGGTCCAGGCCGTCCTTCAGGGCCGCAAGAATCTCCTCTGTCATTCCCACGCCGTCATCCATGACAGTAATCTCCAGGATTTCATCCTTACGGCGGGCCTCGATACGCACGGTACCGTCTCCTGTCTTGGGCATAAGACCGTGCTGAACCGCATTTTCCACAATAGGCTGCAGGCTCATTTTAACGATGATTGCATCCATCACATCCTCATCCACGCTGACTTCCAGCTGGATTCTGTCTTCATACTGTATCTGCATGATGTGGAAATACTCCCGTATGTTGCCGATTTCCTTTTCCAGCGGAACCATACAGCTGTAGCTGCCAATCAGGTACTCCATCTGTCGGGACAGGCTTTCTGCGATTCCGGCGGTTTCTTTATCCTCATGTTTCATGGCTGATATTCGGATGACCCCCAGGGTATCAGACACCTTCTTCATAGATGACTCCAGTTCCCGGGCCATGTTGTTAAATCCGGCAGCCAGGACACTGATTCCATCTTCCTTGTCCCCCACGTCGATGCGGCTTCCCAGATTGCCTGTCTGTATCTCCATCATTCCCTGTTCCAGCAGCCCCTCTGACCTTGAGACGCGTTTTGCCAAACTGGAAAACAGGTACACCAGCACCAGGAATGAACCGGTTAAGAATATTAAGATATACTGTCCGGTCGTGTATAAGCTGCCCATGACAGCATCTTTACCGGCCTGGGCCGCCACAATCCAGCCGCTGCTTTCCATCCGTTCATACACCACATACTGACCGGCATCGGTCAGGCTTCCCCTGATTCCCGTCATGGAAGACAGGCAGGGCATCATTGGTTCCAGCGGCTTTCCAATCTCAGGGCCATCCATACTGTAGATGCAGATTCCATTTCCGTTGATGATGGAAAATGTCTCGTGGATTCCCATGCCCACATCCCGAAGCGCCGAGGCCAGCTTTCCAAGGTCCAGGTCCAGATAGAGGTTTCCCAAGCTGATTCCAATGGTCTTAAAGGATGTCAGATCCTGGTAACTTCTGCGGAAGGTTATGACCGGGTTCCCGGAATCCGTGAAATAGCTGTCCACATGGGTAGGATACACGGAAAAATTCTCCCCGCTGTACCCTTGCTGGGATATCCACTGCCGGAAAGCGTCTTCATCCAGCACCTTCTGCGTGTTCCTGGTGACATAATATATCCTGCCCTCCCTATCCACAAAGGCTGCTGTGCGGATTCTGCTGTCCCCTTCCAGCATTTCCTCTAGGAACAAAGCCATCTGGGTGCGTTTTTCCTGGTCTTCCATGGATGTATCTTTCAGAAGCTGGTAAAGCAGTCTGCCATCCTCTGTATAAATGTCGTACATACGCCTGGTAAGACTGCTGCTTTCGTCCACCATTTCCTGCGCATTGCGTGCCGCGTAACTGACCATGCGGCCCATATCATCCAGTATGGCCTGTTCCATGTTTCCCTTAAACCTGTGAAACAGAACCGCGCCGGCAATCAGCGTGGGCACCAGCCCAAAACAGATATATGACAGGGCCAGGTGATAAAAACCACGATTCTTTCTCCGTATCATGGCGCCTCCCTCTCCCACTTGCGGGTCAGGTCATCCGCCAGATAGGACGTACGCTCCTCCCCCCAGAGGGTATCCACCAGCCGTTGGGCAAAGTAGGTAAAAAATCCATCGGGGACCTCAGCATAATCCGTCACTCCCCCGGTTCGGACCGGATTCGCGGAATAAGCCGCCTTTATGATTGCCTGATCCTGCGTATCCATTCCTCGGACAGGACGCACGGTCACCGAATCCCCATTCATGGTTTCCAGTACATTTTCATAAATTCCTTCTGAATAATAAAACTTAAGGAAACGTCTTGCTGCTTCCATCTTGTTCTTGTCCCGGGCAGTGGCCGCGGATATCCCCCATTCTGCCCTGCGTTCCTGAACCGCATAGGTAATCCCGTCTTTGCCGGGCAGGAAGAAAAATCCCAGATGTATCTGCGGATTCAGGTCCTCTATCCGGGTCAGCATCCAGGGACCGGCATACACCATGGCGGCCTGTCCTGATGCCAGCAACTGGGCTGTCTGACTGTCGGATACATTCCGGTATGCCGGGTTTATATATCCCTGTTCCGCAAGATTCCGGTAATCGGCAAGCATCTGCCGGGTATGTTTCGCGGTCCACTGCACGTTTCCGTCTTCTGTAACCATATAATTCCTGAACAGATAATTCCCCCAGGATTCCATATGACGCACATCAGCCGCCCCCAGGGCCAGAGGATCATACCCCGCCTCCTTTACCGTTTCACATATTTGGAGGAAATCCTCAAATGTGTCAGGTGCAAGAAGCCCCTGGCCCTTAAATATATCTTTATTGTAAATAATTCCCAGCGTAGTTGCATACAATGGCACACCATAACACACCCCCTCATATGTGCCAGGATTCTCCACCAGGACAGAAACAGCCTCCGGAACCGGCGCCAAAAGTCCTGCGGCAGCCAGGGCAGATGTCTCCCTCATTTCCACAATGTCAAAGAATTCCTTTTGGGCAGCCAATATTTTCAGGGACTCAATATAGGGCCGGTTCTTATTTTCCGGCATACAGTACAATTCCAACTCGATGTCCTCATTCGCCTTCATGAATGCCTCTGCCGTGTCTTCAACCACGCTTTTCCATTTCAAATCATCAGCGGAATAGACCAGACGGAGTCTGACCTGGCTGGAAGCCTCCTCTGTTCTGGCAGCTTGTCCGGTATAGGTTTTATGGACCGCACCGTCTTCACCGGAGGGTAATGTACGGACGGAACAGGCGGACAGCGTGATTGTTAAAAACAGGACGGTCAATAACAGGAATACGGACATGGGGAAGAAACGGAATACACCCGATGGCATGGCATTGGAAAAGCCGGCTCCACATCGCGTAACACCGGAACATGATTCCGAAAGCCGCAGTACTTGGGTTCCCAGGAGTCCATATTCTTGGGCCCCATATTTTGGGGCTCTGCATTTTTGGACTCTGCATTTTTGGACTCCGAATCCTTGGGCTTTAAATCCCAGGCTCCTCCTGCCTGCTGCCTTTCCCAACCGCCCCGTACCTTTACACCCTATTTCTCCCATGGTGTTCCCTGTATTCACTTGGACTCTGCTCATATTTCCCTTTAAAATTTTCGTTAATCCGGCGTACATTCTTATACCCCACAGCCTCAGCCGCCTTATTTTCCTTGTAACCCGTTTTTTAACAGCTTTATGGCCCCTTTATCCCTATATCTGTCAGATAGTTCCTGGAATCCTCCCCTGCATGTTTCCTAAAACAGCGGTTGAAATGCCGTCTGTCGGATAATCGTTCCCTGCTCATTCTTTTCCATGGACTTCAGTATATAATCCCTTACCTCGCAGATTAACGCTTTCTTTGGATAGATGAATCCCTGATACCCGTCAATAAAGACAACCTTGTTCCCAAGTCCCGGCGTGTTGTTTTTTCAGCATAGGAACTCGCCTCGACTATTACAATAATTTTATTCGAAATCCCATCCGCAGCAGTATGAAGGAATCAAACAGCGAATGTCCGGTAACAGGTAACAGGCAGCGGACATCCGAAATCATGCAATAAGCAGCACTTATATTACACGCACTTTATACTTCTTTCAAACTGAGTTTATTGTCAATAAATTCATATTCAACCAATTTCACGGACGACCAGATACATGGTATGGCAGGCCGGCAGCCTTTTGTATAGTGTCTTACACATTCCCGGTCCCTCTTCTGTCTGACGGAATCCGAAAACCCTGACGCCACTACATATGCCTCAATCATGGAATAGTCGCCATATGCGTATTCTCCCTGAATCCAATCCACATATTTCATTATCTGTCCAATGACATCATCTGCCGCCTCTCCCTTTTTTATCTCTACTACCAGATACCTGGATTTAGTCTTATATCCCGGAATATACCTGTATCCGAATATGTCCATCTTATCCATATACTCAATTGCCTTAAACGGTGAGGCAACCACCTGATGGGATATATAGTCCCACTTTCCCATCGGAGTACTGTTATCTCCTGACAGGATTTCACACAACGCGGCTTCAATTGCCATTTCATGATTAATCTTGCTTCCTTTAGCACATGACATAAGTATGTTATCTGCTGTCAGCTTGTACTGTTCTGTATTTTTATCCCTAATCTGATTATGTAATACTTTCGAAAATGGATATGCATTTTTATTAAGAAGCAGGTCTTCCTCATTTCTTTTCAAAATAATATCCATCAATGCCTGATTTTCATCATCATCCACTTTAATAAAAGAAACCTTCCACATCGCCCGAAGCATGCGGAACCTGTCCGGATTGCTGTTTAATGCATCATCCATATCCACTCCATTTAAAAAGAAAAGCGGTGATGGCTCAAACACACACAAACAGCGGTTATTGGCAGTTCCCTCATCCAACAACGGTTCCAGTTTCTTATAGTTTTTCTTTGAATAATCGACCGGCCTGTCCGCACCAATATAATTTAAGAACCTGCACTCCGAATGAATTTCAATCAGCTTTCCAATGCCGTATATTTTCCTCTTAATAAAGAAATAGATGCTGTCACCTGGTTTCATGCTAAGATAGTCAGCAAATGTCCCTTCATGATACGTCATCCAATTCCCCTTTGGCGTACCGAGATTAGTACTGTATGTTCCTGTCTTTACACAATATGTAAGAGAATCAATATCACTAAGAGTCATTATATATCCAGCCATAAAGCCTCCTCCTTTATCTCTTGCCGCTCCCCCGCGCCCTGGTGTGGTTCAACATTCCTTCCTGCTCCATGCACGTCTCACTTCATCGTGGTTTGAACGTATAAAGCCGGACGTACAAGGAACACTTTAACACATGCAATGGAGTGCTTTTTTATTTACTTTACCGCAAAAACAATGGAATGAAAAGGAGAAACTTATATGAAACTACAATTCTGTGCGAATGGGATGAACTCCGTCCTGTCTTTATGAGTTATATGAGGAGTTTTTTATGAGTCATCCGGCGTTGTCTTTTGGATTTATCCTATATCGTCTTTTGGATTTATCCGACACCGCCTTTTGGATTTATCCAATGCCGTCTTTTTAAGTCATCCAGCGCTACCTTTATGAATCCTCCATCTCCGTAGTTATGCATTATCCGGCGCCGTTTTAGGTGTATAAACGGTTTCCTTCCCATCCATCCTGATTAAAACCGACTTACCCGGAATCTCCTGATTTCCATAAATAAAAGGTTCATCATTAAAATTTGCTGCTGCCTGTATTCCATCGCCATATTCCGTCATCTGCACGGAACCGTCTTCCTTCAGATATCGAAAACCAGTCATCTCCTGTGTGACGGCATTCCGGCTGAATTCAGACCATACCGCATTATGTCTTACTATATCATCCTTATATTTTTCCCACTGGGCGGCATCCAGATGGTAAAGGGGCGGAACATTATAAAGGATTTCCCGCAGCATGCGCGTTCCGGTCTGGTCTTTGATTTTAAAGGTTGACCAATCCCAGTGGTAGCTGGTAATCACGGAATCATTATAGACCAGTTTGTACAGCGGGACATCATATCTTAGGTCGGTGAACAGTGTCCGGTACCTGCTTTTTACAGGAATCCGTCTGGAAAAATGCTCCGCCACCCCACCGTCCGGATTATAATATTTTCCTATAAAATATTCACTGTCCCTGTTTTCCTTCATATCATCGTCCATCCACGAAAAACTCTGCATCTCAATTCCATGTGCAAATGCAATGGTAGAAGCTGCAAAATCATGGCCTCCCTCAGAACCGATGACCATGCCGTAGGTATCCCGGATATATGCCATCCGCTCCAGCCGGGCCGCCAGGTCCTGCTGCTGCGTGGTAATATGGCCTGGCGCATAATCATCATAAATCTCCCCGGTGGCATCACAGTCAATAAACCAGGAATTAAAAGGAAGTCCGTTGCCCATGATTTCCAGCATCCGCTCCCGTACAGCAGGAAGTGACAGAACCGGATTCAGCTTTCGCCCCACACCCTTAAATCCCTCTATTTTCCCTCCATCCCTATCCTCCACCGATGCGCGGTCATATAGGGATGTATCCCCGAATCTGGCCGTAACCCACTGTTCATTGCCCGGCTCATGTATGGAGTGATAGGAATCATAGCTGCCAATAAGATAGCCCTGGCCTACCGCCTCCTCCACAAGTTCCGGTTTCGCATAGGCCTGTTCCCAGCTGTTAAGCCCAATCCACGCCTGGCTGATGCCGGACGTCTTCAGCTGCCGGATTAGTTCCACCGTATTCTGGTCCATCCAATTGGAGGGATTGCCGAATACATCCGGAAGGTTTGCGGACAGGATATATTTGTTAACCTGGATTTGATTGGATTCGTTCAGGTTTTCATATCCCGGAGCCAGAATCGCTGTCAATTCAGGGGAGGATGTGGTAAATGCATGCCAAAGGGCGGACGGCGCATCGGAGGGTGCAGTGGACGGCGCATCGGGCGGGGCGGTGGATGGTGTGTAGAACGATTCATAAGGTAGTGAAGAAAGCTGCGAATAGAATTCCGGCAGTTTCAATACTCCGCTGAGATAACTGCATACCAGATGTTTCTGGTAGTCCGCAACATAATCCTGAGATTGGATTTCATCCAAAACTGCTTTGATTTCATTTCCATTCTCCACCTGGGATGAAAATGATGTAAGGTAATTCATGAACAGCGACCCTATTGCGGTACGAAAGGCCGGCCAGTTCACGTCCTCAGGGGAAATGAGCCGCTCGCCCCAAAGGTATATGAATGGTGCGCCGTAAAGCTTCCTTATCATCGGATTAGATTCTGCCTTTTGTTCCAATGTGATAAACCAGTCAGTTTCCCTCACATACTTGCGGTAGAGCTTCGCCGCAGAGACAGGGTCATTGTCTGTAAGATAGATGCGGAACTGCTTTGTCCTGTCCGTATCAATAGCCGGAAACTCATTATTCAGTGAAAATGTCAAATCCGGATTTTGTCTGAAACCTATTTTCGTGTGGAATGGGTCTTCCATTATGAACAGGACCGCGTAATCTCCAGCGGATGATATCCAAAAAGGCATGGAAAACTGTTCAAGGACAGAAAATTCCTTGGCAGGAGGATTGGACTGGTCTGCCGGATAGGATTGTCCTGCCGGATTAGGCTGACTGACCTGGGCTGTTGTGTTGGATTCTTCCAGCTGACCTGCAAAATCCGCCGGAAAGGACGAAGCAGGTTGGCCTATCTGCCCCGCCAGATAATCCTTCCAGACCGAATTATCTGCCGGAACCCGCTTTCCTTCACCAAATGGGAAATAATAGCTGTACGCAGATATTTCCGGCCATGTAAAGGCGTTGTCACGGTCTGTCTCCGAAGTAATCATAACACTGAGGTAATCGTCTTCAGGGCTAACGGAGACAGCAATCCCATCTTCCTGATACCGCCATGAGACTTCCTCGCCCTTTTTCCGGTAATCTTCCACCGCCCTCTCCTGAAGCGGTAAAGCTGCGCGCACTGAACCATCCGCTGTAAACAGTTCAATCGCAAATGTTTCCGAATCCACCTCATACTCAAATGCCATGCCCATGGCTTTCCCAAAATCAGAATCTTCTTCCTGTTCCCGAAGGACGGCGGATACCTTCACCGCATCCGTCCCCTTACTGTCTGCAATGGGATTATGAATCCCGCACCCGGTCAGGCATACCGCAAATAGAATGCATGCCCCCCGGAATAACAAACCTGGTTTTGTCATGTCAATCTCCTTATCATTTTTATACTTCAGACCCAGTATAATAAGGGGATGTTACATTTATTTGACAAAACCAGGTTTTAAAAAATAACCGTAATTTTTATTCTCCCGTCTTCTGCGGTACAATTTATCCCATAACCGCATTGTTCTGCAATCTTTTTTACAATAGGCAGCCCCAGCCCGGTACCGGACAGATTTTGATTGCGGGAGGACTCCCCGACATAGAATGGTTCCCATATTCTGTCTAAATCCAGATTCCCTGCCTGCAGCTGGTTGGATATGGTAAAATGACAACCAGCGTCATTTCCATACAGACGTATTTCAATCCCAGGCCCAGACTCTGCCGCATATTTAATTGCATTGGACAGCAGGTTGGAAAAAATAGTTGAAATCAGTTCTGCATTTCCCCGGATATACCGGTCCGGTTCTATGGATGTGGAAATACCGAGATTTCTCTGAACGGCAGATATCCTCTGTTCCTCAACCTGGTCCTGCAGCAGGCGGTCAAGGGCAATGGTCTCTTCCGAATATTTCTTCTGCCCAATCCGTGACAACCCCATTAACTGTTCTGTGAGCCGGGCCATTTTCGCATTCTGGCGGATAATGGTGTCTAAAAATGTCCCGTCATCCAGCCCATCCTGCATCCCTGTCGCATAGGTGCCAATCAGCGAGATGGGCGTCTTCAGGTCATGGGCCACATTGTCCAGCAGCGCCTCCATCTGCCGGTTCTTCCCAAGCAGCATATCCTGATATTCCTTAATACTTTGGCTCATCCGGTTCATACTGTCGGCCACTGTCTCCAGTTCATCATTAGTATGGATTACCAGCCTGCTGCCGTAATCCTGCCCGGAAATCCTGCGTGAAAACTCCTCCATCTCCTTTAATGGGTTGGTAATGTGCCTAACCAGTATATACATGAGGACTACTGCAACCACGGATGAAATGGACAGAAGGATAATCAGGAACTGATTCAATATGCCAACAGTTTCCTCGGTATTGGGAACCACCGCGGCAATGGCAAACATGCCTTTATCTGTAAACATGTACTCAGCCAGAATCCCATACTTCAGTTTTTCCTGCTGATAAAGGCGTAGCTTCATGCCGTGTTCTACCGCATCCTGGTAATCCTGTTCCCAAAGCCAGAACTTCTGGAAACCTAACCCCTTTTGCCGGAACTGTTCGCGCAGTTCATTGCTGAGGGCTTCACTGTCCGATGTGTTGCTTGAATATACAACCAGGACCTTTTCCTGTTCTTCCAGAATCCTAACAGCATTTTCAGGCGTTGTACCGCTTTCAAAAAGGGTGATTAGCTGACTGCCAATGTCCTGGATATAATGTTTTTGACTGCGCAGGTAGTATTTCCCTACAATCTTTGAGTTCACTACAAGGGATAGGATTAGAGTGAATGCCATAATCAACGCTGTTCCGTAGATGAACTTTTTCCATAATTTATTCATATATCTGGTTTTCTGTTTGTGTCTGACCGGATAAGTGGCCATATACTGGTTCGTGTACTTGTCTGTAAGTTTCGTTATATATTTAATCCTTCCTGTCACTAATGACATAGCCGATTCCGATGCGGGTCTTTATATACTCCTCTCCGATTTTCCTGCGAAGCCTGCGGATATGGGTATCCACGGTCCGGCTGTCGCCCTCAAAGTCCATCCCCCATACCTGGTTTAACAGCTGCTCCCTGGTCAGGATGATGCGCTGGTTGGTCAGGAAATAACGGAGCAGTTCATATTCCGTCCTGGTCAATACAACCGGAATGTTGCCTTTCCTTACCTCAAAGGTCTCCTGGTTCAGGGAAATGTCCCCGCAGCACAGGATACCTTCCAGACGGCAAAGCTTCTTGATACGCAGAAGAAGCACCTTGATGTCGAATGGCTTACGCACATAGTCGTCTGCCCCGCTGGTTAAACCCAGGATTTCATGCTCTGTTTCTCCCTTTGCAGTCAGCATCAGGATTTTAATTGGAAGGTTCAGGGCCCGGATTTCACGGCAGGTCTGGATGCCATCCTGGACCGGCATCATCCAGTCCAGGATCAGGAGGTCGGGGAGGGTGGCGGGTGCATGTGATGAGGGGGATTTCGAAAAGGTCAATCCCAAGTTATTTTTGGCTTCCTTCTTTAGACCACAGCGTTCCATCAGATAGGTAATGGCTTCTTGTCCGTTAGATACAACGGATACCTGGTAACCCTCCTTTTGCAGGTAAAGAGTTAGGATTTTCCGGAGGTCCGGATGGTCTTCGGCAATTAGGATGTGCATGACAGTTCCTCTTTCATTTCTATATATTACTTTGTAAATCTTCAGCACATATAACGCAAAGCTTTACATATTTAAAATCCCCTGATAAAATTTTACTATTACTCATGTTAGATGTAAATATTCATTCTCATACCGCTTCCTATAATAATCCATCGACCGGTACTCAATCACATCCTTCATCTGCTCCGCAAACCCATCCAGCCCCACAGCCTCATGAAGCTGCGGATTTAATGCCAGCACCGCCCCCTCCAGCTGCACAAAAAAACCATTACCGGACTGCAGCAAAAACTTTACCGGATTTTTCAATGCCTCGGTGACACAGCGTTTCTTATCCCATGACCTAAAATCACTGGTCCCTTTATCTTTCTCTAAATCCTTCCAGTTATTTGCCGTACCATAAAACTCCATATAACTGCGATAAATATCATCTTCACTGATTGCCGTCTTAATATCCCCATCATTATAAAAGGCCATCAACACCGGCATCTTATATGATTTTGACATCTGGGTGGTTTCCAGCAACTCCAGGAACTCATTCCCAATCCCCCGGAAAATAATACGCTCCCTATCCCCCAATTCATCCAACCCGTCCAGATATCTCAGATAATGCTTAAACGGGCTGTTCTTCAGGCCTGCACTCAGCTGAAAAATCTCATCCTCCATATAAGTAAACAGTTCCATCCGGGTAGGTACCCTTCCGCCCAGCTGCTCTTTAATACGGAAATACTCTCCCCTGACCCGTTCTTCCTTCTTAACCCCTTTCTTCGCCATCTCATGAAACAGATCAATTAGCCGCATATCAAAATCCACCACACACTCATCCGGATATTCAAAGTCCTGCTGCTGCATCCGTTCTGCCTCTGCACTGGAATATGGCCTTTCGCTTAACAAGAATGGTGCAGAACCTGCCTTCTCATAATTTCCTATGAAATCCAGTACATTCAGATACTCCTTATTCCTGCTTTTACGCAGTCCCCGGCCAAGCTGCTGCAAAAACACAACCGGTGATTCTGTGGGTCTTAAGAACATGACCATATCAATCTCACTGATATCAAGTCCTTCATTGAACATGTCAACTGAAAAAATTACCTTTATCTCACCATCCCTGAGTTTTCTTATGGCTTCGCCCCTCTCCTCCGCGTATTCACCGTCTGAATCGCTGTACACTGCGGCCGCCGGGATATTCCTAAGACAGAATTCCTTTGCCATCTGCTCCGCATGCTTACGGGAACAACAGAACCCTAACGCCTTTCTTGAGCGGTATTTCATATAGTGGTTGTAAATTAAATCGTACCGTCTGTTGACCAGCAGTTCCCTTGTCAGTTCTTCCTCCGCGTACCTGCCCTTTACCATATGTATCCCGGAATAATCCACTGTCTCATCAAAAATGCCATAATAATGAAACGGTACCAGCAGGCCTTTATTAACCGCATCCTTTAAGTTTATTTGATAGGGCACATTATAATCGCATAATTCATATATATTCCTTCCATCCATCCTGTCTGGTGTGGCGGTCAGTCCCAGCATGAACTGAGGCCTGAAATATTCCATAATCCGTTTATACTGGTCCGTCACCGCATGATGGAATTCATCAATCACGATATAGTCAAAATAATCCCTGGGAAAATACCTTTCATTCAGATAAGCCGGTTTTCCCAGGCTTGATACCGATGCAAAGATTACCGACTTTCCAATGCATTTCTCCTGACCGGTAAAAAATCCATAATCATCCGAATTCCGCACATTACGGAAACTCTCAGCCGCCTGTTTTAATATTTCCTCCCTGTGCGCCACAAACAGGACGTTTTCATAAGTCCTGGAATCAAAAGCTGCCAAATACGTCTTTCCTATACCGGTTGCCGCATAGACCAAACCCTTCTTCGCTCCTTCCCTGCGGCTGCATTTTAATGCATACAAGGCTTCAATCTGCGCTCCTCTTGGTTCAAATCCTCCCACACGGTCCGTTTCGTTGACAAGACTGTCATACCGTTCCAAATCCCGCTGGACCGCTGGTTTTTTCCACTCCTTTGAATATTGCTTCAGGACCTGGTCATTTATAATGATGGAATGGTTATAAAACAGATCTTCAAATGTATCATAAAACTGTCTGAAATTATACGCATCACGTCTATTGTCAAAATGATAATTCCATTCAATTCCTGATGTAAGCGCACTCTTAGATATATTGGATGAACCTATATAGATTTCTCCCCAATCTCCATTGCGGAAAATATAAGCTTTGGGGTGGAATGAACGGCCCCTATCATTATAAAAGCGCAGTTCCACCTGGTCCCCCAATTTATCCTTTATCAGATACAATGCCCCGGGCTGCGTAATCCCAAGGTAATTGCCCGTTAGTATCCTGATTTTCGCACCGCGTTCCAGAGCCTGTTCCAAATCATCCAGTATCATCTTCACACCTGACTCCATGAGAAATGACACAATGATGTCTATATGCCCTGCCTTGAGCATACTGAGCTTTAACTGGTACAAAAGGAAACGGTTTTTATCCATTCCCCCTGTCATCACATCACAGGACCCGATATCAAACTGCATATTATCTGCTCCTCTTATTTTTTCCTCAAAATCATGTTCAGCCATTTCTCTTCATCTCTCCCCGGTCGTACATCAGATGTCACCCACATATCCTCAACTGAAAATACATCCACAGTATCCAACAGCCCTTTCATCTTATCCTCAGTCATATCCGTAAAATAACGCCCGTTCCGTTCCCTTTCATCCGTTCCATATTTAAACGATGTATACAGAATCCCATGCGGAACCAGGGCACGGGCCATTTTCACAAACACCTCAGCCAACTCACTGTATGTGAGATGTAAAATCGATGAACAGGCCCAGATTCCATCGTACGTTTCATTTTCATTCAAATCCTGGAAGAACATCTGCCTGACATTGGCGCCGGTATACTCCGCTGCTATCTTAACCAGTTCCTCTGAGCCGTCCACTGCTTCTGCCTTAAAGCCTCTGCCCAGAAAATACTTTGTATCCCTGCCTGATCCGCATCCGAAATCAAGTATCCTGGCCCCTGGATTCAAATATTTCAGAAACCGGTCCTGCATCTCTGTAAATTCAACATCCCTTGTGTTATCAAAAAATTCCTTTGCATGCAGATTATAATATTCCAATGAATCATTCATCCCTTTACTATCGCTCCTCTCATCCTGCTAATTAGCCAATGGCTCTTTTCTCTTCGTAATCCACTAACTGCTCTTCAAATCCCATCCTTTAAATCCAGCATTCTGGGCAGACTTATAAACAGGAAGCATGATATTCTCCAGATTAGTGCAAAATTCTTCCTTATTCAGACCAGGTTTATATAGCTTCATATAAACCTCATCGCTATTGATATGCACATTCCTGCATTTTTCAAATGCTTCATGAACCACTTCATATTCCCACATCATATTATAAGAAAAATATTCTGTTCTACATAACGCCGGAAAATATATGTCCCAGTCCGGCAGGTTATTCCCTTTTTTGCTGTTAATTCTCTTTGTTGTTGGATGTAGGTTCCAAAATTCATTATGTGCCACATAAGACCATGGAACAAAATGGTCAATGGAAATATTTTGGCTGGTAAGCGGCTGGTTTAGATAAATTTCATCAACCGGCTTTATTTCAATAATCTTCTTCCAATATTGGATGACCAGATTCATCTGCCTTTTTCGCGGAACATCCAGTTTCTCTGCAATTCCCGGCACATTTGGATTCCGTCTTTGCAGATACATAATCAGATTATACCGCACCCAGCCTCTTAATATCTCCTTATTCTTACTAATATAGTCACACCACTCCGGCTGGATCTTGATGGCAGTCTTCATTCCGGCCAGTTCTGTAAAATAATATATTAAACGTTTTTCACGATTTAAATTCTCTGCCAGTTTCTTTCTGGACCCCTTCCACATATCATTGGTTATCTGTTTTGTAAAAGGCGCCTGAAGTCTGTACGGAACATTCTGTATTATAGTCCGTTTCATTTCAGCCACGTTTTTATCATTAAACCCATTTAAAAAAGAGAGTATTACATCCTTTTTTTCATTGGTTTTGAGACCGCTTACCTGATATATGTATTTCACAAGGGCTTCCAGGGTATCTGACGGTCCCAGATTCAGCCTGAATTCCGTAACCATATACCATGCATCCGCAACCATCCAGTTAATCAACTCATCATATGTCAAATAGGATTTTCCATCACTGACCTTGTCTACAATGGCAAGAAACCAGAATAATTTATATGATTCACTTTTTTTATCAAACAATCTGGCTAAATATATAATATCGATTGTTTCTGAATATGGAAGCTGCATTTTTCCTTCCCCCTGCAATGTATCCGGCAAATCATATACCAGGAATATCTATAGCTTGATTTACGTCTCCAAATACATATATTTACAACATTATACCACAGGATTTCACTTTTCACCTATATATACCCTTGTTTATACTTACATTTTCAATTTTTCCCTCACCCCCGCCCGTCCCTCCTAATAAAATATACTAAACCCCAACAAACACAAGGAGTATCTATGAAAAAATTTATAAGCATCCTACTGGCAGGAGCCATGGCAGCCGCTGCCCTTACCGGCTGTGCAAAAACTCCGGGCGGGGCTGCCTCCGGCAGCACGCCCCTGGTCCTTAACGAGGTGGCCCACTCTATCTTCTACGCCCCACAGTACGCGGCCATTGAACTTGGCTACTTTGAGGAGGAAGGCATTGACCTGACCCTGGTCAACGGCGCAGGGGCAGACAAGGTCATGACCGCCCTTATCTCCGGTGACGCGCAGATTGGTTTCATGGGTTCAGAAGCCAGCATTTACGTGTATCAGGAAGGTTCACAGGACTACGCCGTGAACTTTGCCCAGCTGACCCAGCGCGCCGGTAACTTCCTGGTGGGCCGCCAGCCGGAAGATAATTTCAAATGGGAAAACCTGAAAGGCAAGAAAGTCCTTGGAGGACGTGCCGGCGGCATGCCCCAGATGGTATTTGAGTATATCCTTAAGAAACACGGTCTTGACCCCAAAACAGACCTTACGATTGACCAGAGCATCAACTTCGGGCTGACCGCCGCTGCATTTACCAGCAACGATGCTGACTACACCGTTGAATTTGAGCCGTTTGCAACTACCCTGGAGAGCGAAGGCAGCGGAACCGTTGTGGCATCCCTTGGAACGGAATCCGGTTATGTGCCCTATACCGCATACTGTGCCAGGAAGAGTTATATGGAGAATAATCCGGAATTAATCCAGAAGTTCACGAATGCCATCCAGAAAGGCATGGACTACGTCAACTCCCACTCCGCCGAGGAAATAGCCAAAACCATTGCTCCCCAGTTCAAGGAGACCCCTGTGGACAAAATCGCTATCATTGTTGGCCGTTACAAGGACCAGGATACCTGGAAGGATAACACGGTCTTTGAAAAAGACAGCTTTGAGCTTCTGGAGAATATTCTGCAGGAAGCAGGAGAGCTGAACCAGCGCGTGCCCTACGAGGATCTTGTGACCACGCAGTTCTCGGAAGCCGCGAAGTAAACCTGCCAATATTACCGGATCATTTTTCCGGATTATTAAAAAATCCCCGGGGAAGCTGACTTCCCGGGGATTTCCAACACTTAAACACAAACGGAAATGATATGATTTGTAAATATGCCCTGATAAACATTAGTTTTTCCTCTGGATAATTTGTGTCTTATTTGAAATGCATATTTGTTCCCGCAACGTTCAATTTCCAGTTTGACAGACCGGAATACCGTCACTCCGTAAACAGTTTTATTCCAGAAAACATCTTATGCAGCCTATGTTCATCAAATGGCAGATACTCTGCAACCGTAAATCCGACCACGTCGGAATTCCCTGTGATGACCTTCAGCACATGAGAGAGTTTCTCAATTGTCATCTTGCCGCCGCCTGCACCATCGCCAACCAGTTCAGGATTGGCAAAATAGGTTGAGTGGAAAAAATGCTCATCCAGCACATCAATGTCAAAATGAATAAGGATATGGTCAAAGCGGCACATAAAATTCCTGATTTCATCATCCGAAACAAAATCCTTGTCCTGCACTTTGTATTTTACACCCGCCTCATCCAGAAAATTCTTTTGGTAATCATGAAGCGGCTGCAGACCGACATAGAGAATTTCATCGGGCCTGAATTTTTTATTTAACATATGTGAGGAAAGCTGTGCAGCGCCATGTCCCATCAGGCTCCCCAGCACCATGGCATGGGCATTGGGATAACCGTCATCTACCGTAGAGACATCCGGATGGGCATCAATCCATATAATCCCGGCGTTTCCATATATGCCGTGAAGATAATCAAATGGAGCCAGTGAAACCATACAGTTTCCGCCTATGGTGATGATTCGGTCAGGTTTCTCCGTAGCCAGCTTTTCCTGCGCATCCTGAATGCCCGCTATGACTTCATCTTCGGCAGCAATACCATTCATTATTTCTTTTTCCCCGCCGTTAGGAGGAATGACATCCACCTTCACAAGCGGCTGGTTTTCGTTCTGCGGCAATATGTACTGCAGCAGTTCCGCCCCAAAATAATATGTTTCCAGGCCGCCGCTGACATAATCAGGGTACAATAATCTAATTGTTTTCATATCCTTTCTCATATTCTTTCTCCTAACATACTGGTTCTTTCCTATCTTCGGTCATAAACTAAGTCCACCATACCATTATATGATTGTGTGTCAATCAGCTTCAGCTGAATTTCATGCTTCCCATTTTCAAAAAGCCGGATCCCATTGCCTAAAAGCGTTGGGATTACAGTAATGTAATAGCAGTCAATTAAATCCTCATTCATTAACTGCTGAACAATATTAGCCCCGCCGCAAATCCAAATATCTTTTCCAGGCTCCTTTTTCAACCTTTTTATCAGATTAACCGGATTGATATCTGTAAATCGGATGTTTGCCGAGGAAGCATGCCCGTTATGCGTAATTACATAAGTTGTAAAATCGCTGTATACCCACTCGTCCGGGGAAAGTTCAGTAACAATCTGATGATACGTATTCCACCCCATTATTATTGTATCAATGTCTTTTACAAATTTGGAATAGCTATCCATCCCATCATTATTGCTTCCCTGCCCTTCCAGCCAATCAACACCGCCCCTGATATCCGCAATGTATCCATCTAGGCTCATCGCAATAAACAAACTGATTTTTCTCATGCTTCCAACCTCTATAAATCCCAATTTTCCTCTCCAAATCCCAATATGTTTTATTATATCAAATGTAATACTAAAATTAAAGCAAGAATATCCATGATGACTCAATGCCTGAATATCACTGGCCTTTGTCAGCTTCCCTACAGCCGGGATTAAACCACAACAAAAAGAAACCGGGACAGAACCGGTTTCCCTAATTATAAAAGTATCTGATTCCGAATGGACGACAGATAATGGACGATGGATACAGAAGCAGTAACAGAAGCGCCAGGAGGAAACCTCAGCTCCCCCTTCTCTCCCTGACCAGCCATAAAGCCACCCCCACCGCCGCCACGCCTCCTGCCAGTTTTCCGCACACCATGGCCCCAATCCGTTCCGGTGCAACCGCGGAACAAAACCCCAGATGGTCACCCAGGGTAAATGCCGCGCAGGTGGCAAACGCGAAGTTAAGCACCTTACCCCGCTCATCCATGTCCTTTACCATTGCCATCATGGGCACATTGTTGGCCAGGGTAGAGAGGAATCCTGCCATAGCAGTTTCATTAACCCCCAGGTATCTTCCCGCCCTGCCAAGAGGTCCCTTCAGATATCTGCGGATGACCGCCATCATGGGATAGGCGCCGGACAGCATGACGGCAATGCTCCCCAGGATTATAAAGGAATCTTTTAAAGGTGCCATTCCTTTTACAACCGTTATCCCGGTTATTTCCTGTGCGGCGGCTGTTATCAGTGCCAGGGTAATGACCACTACCACGCCTCTTCCGAACAATACAAAAAAGCGTATTGTCTGATCCGGGAACCAGAATAACCCGGCTGCCAGTACCAGGGCTGCCCCGATTACGGGCAGCAGGTTAAGCAATACCATGTCCACAGGCAGTCCCAGCAGAAGGCCTCCGGCCAGACAGCCGGCGGGCAGTGCAATAAGGCCTGCCATGGTGCCCATTGCCATGGATCCGTAATCTTCTTTTCTGATAATGGACAGTGCCACCGGAACGCTGAATGTCACGCTGGCCGCCAGCATGGACGCCACTATCAGGGACGCGAAGTCAGCCATCAGCCCATCCGGTGTCATGGCATGGGCCAGCGGATAACATCCGGTGTCAACCGGTATCATGAGGGCCGGGGCCATGGCCGGGTTAATCCCTGCTTTTGCAGCCAAAGGCCCCACCACGCCGGACAGCCATCCGGACAGCAGCGGTGACAGGCTGGTGATTCCTGCCATGGTTAAGGACAGCGGCCCCAGGGCGTGGAAGCCATTTTCAAATTCCTGCCCTAATCCAAGGCGATTGCCGGCGATTTTATCCAAACCGCCGGCAATCAGGAACAGGGCCATTATAAATACAATACCCTTTGATAATATCATGATATTATACACCCACGCTGACGCTTTCCGGCAATGTGCTTCCCCCGTCAATGACGGACTGGGTACCTGTCAGATAGCTGGATTCATCCGATGCCAGGAAGGCTGCCAGTTCTCCTACCTCTGCAGGGGCGGCCAGCCTTCTCATGGGGATGGCCTTTGCCATTTCTGTCAGGATGGATTCCGGATTCCCAGGATCTGACTGACGGGCAATGCTCTCAGCCATGGGGGTACGCACATATCCTGGGCAGATGGCGTTAACACGGATGCCGGAACCGGCAAACTCCACTGCAAGGGACTTGGTAAATCCAACCAGTGCTGCTTTAGAAAGGGCATAGGCTGTCTCCCCGGGGTCCGCTACCATGTCCCCGGTTACGGAAGACATGATGACGATCCTTCCATCCCCACGTTTTACCATACCGGGAAGCACGGCCTTTGTCACATTCCATACCCCTTTTATATTGATATCAATATGAAAATCCCTGTCCCCATCACTCATTTCCAGGAAATTCCCAAGCCTGCACACGCCTGCATTGTTGACCAGTATGTCGATTTCACCCATCTGATGCATTCCCTCTTCAACTGCCTCCGCCACCTGGGAAGCATCACGCACATCTGCCTGGACCGCTGCGCAGGAATATCCCTGGGATTTCAGTTCTTCTGCCAATGTTTTGGCTTCCGGGGAGACATCTAAAAGAATCAGCCTGGCCCCGTGTTTTGCAAAAGTCTTGGCAATCCCCTCGCCGATTCCCCGGGAAGCGCCTGTGATCAAAGCTGTCCTGCCTGTAAGTTTTCCCATATTCCTATTCTCCTTAACTGAAAATCCGGTCATCAATCAATTTCAGACATATCAATATCATGTCCCACCGCAATGGCTTCCTCAATAATCTTCACTGCCGAACTAAGTCCGATGCCGAATCTGCATGCGCCTCTTTTATACATCTTTAAAAGAGTTTCCAAATCCCTGACGCCCCCTGCAACCTTTACCTTTGCACGGTCCCCTACCGTTGCCTTAATCAGTTCCACGTGATGGAGGCTGGTAGGCTCCTTTGAGAACCCGGTTCCTGTCTTGACATAGTCTGCGCCGCCTTCAATACATAGCTCGCATGCCTTTACAATCTCCTCATCCGTCAGAACCATTGCTTCGATGATTACTTTCAGGGAGGTCCCCCTGGTTGCTTCCCTGACAGCCTTGATGTCCTCCAGGACCTTGTCATACAATCCGGCCTTCAGCCACCCCACATTCATGACCATATCATTTTCCACCGGGTTCAGCTTCATGAAATCATGGGCCATATACACCTTGGTTTCTGTGGATTCCTGGCCGGACGGGAATGCAAGGGAGGTTCCAAATGCTGTGTTGGTACCCTTTAACATCTCCACCAGCTGAGGATAATAGCAGGGCCAGCAGAAGCAGGAACCGAAGTCATATTTCCTGCAGGCTTCCACCATGGCCTCAACATCCCTGATTGTGGTATCCAGCTTTAAAACGCTGGGATCCATCATGTAAGCGATATCCTTTACTGTTAATACGTCTTTTCTGTACTCTTTCATTTTCTTTGCCTTTCTTTCTATATGAATTTTTATAACATTCCTTAGGTATGCAGTTCCGTAAGCTTTCCCATCTTCTTGCGTATTTCCACAAACCTCTGTGTATATGGCTTGTTGAATGCCACGCATCCCACCGGCTGCTGGCGTATCATCAGTTCCTCGCAGTTCATGCACTGGGTACAGTATTTGATTTCATCTTCCCGGCCCTCCATCAGCTTTAGCGGGGTAAGGGGATCTGCAAAGGACTGGCGTCCCAAGCCCACCATATCCATCATGCCGTCCTCAATACATCTGGCGCCCATTGCAAACAGGGAGGATTTCTCCGGTTCAATGGACAGCAGCTTGTTCTTCCCTCCGCGGAAGGAGGAAAAATGTGAACCGATGACCACGGTCCCGGGATTCAGGGCCTTCTTCATAAGGTCTGCAAAGTAAATGTGCAGGTAGGAAAAATATGGGTCATTGGTGGCTGCTTCCATAAAACTCATGCTGCAGTGGACATTGCCCAAGGATTCAACAAAATAAGATGCCCCCATCTTCTCCAGCCCCTTAATCAGGTCTATGGGTTCTGTCATGTCCATCAGAGGTGAATCCGGGCCGGCTGATCCGAATCCTCCCGGGAAGCCTTCCCACATGGACATCTTGGATCCGATAAGGAAGTTCTTGTCAAAATTAACCGCTTTCTGGATCCGCTCCATCAAATCATAAGCAAATGCGGAACGCCTCTCCCAAGAGCCCCCGTATTTCCAGTCCCTGTCATTATAGGGGCGGATGATCTGGGACCCCAGATATCCGTGGCACAGCTTCATGTCCACGCCGTCCGCACCCACATTCCGGCAGATTTTCGCTGCCAGGGTAAACTGGTCCATGATATGGTCCACTTCCTCTTCTGTCAGGATGTCACCTTCCAGCCCATAAACCGGCTTTACACAGACCCTTCTGGAAAATTCAGGCTCGCTGATTTCCCCGGAATGGGTCAGCTGGAACACTATCATGGCATCCGGATTTATTTCCTTCAGCCTGCGTATGAATTTCTCAAGGGCTTTTTCGTTGCGCGGCATGATTTCCAGCTGTGTCTTCCTGGCCCTGCTTTCATTGGTTACTGTTATGGCCTCCAGGTCCACCAGGCCGAACCCGCCTTTGTATAGGTTCTCATACCGCTCATAGGTCAGGTCGGTGGGATTGCCCTCTGCATCCGAGTCCACACACTCCATGGGCTGCGCAAAAAAGCGGTTCCTGCACTCCCTGCCTCCAATCTTAATCGGCTGTAATAATGTTTCTTTATATCCCATATATGAATTCTCCTTTTTATGATTTCATCCAAACATCCTTCACTCCCGCCCAGACTGCTTCTCACCGCTGGCCAGCTTCATGATATCCTCCTCCGTATATTCCTCAAAGGAAAGTTCACCTGTCACCGTCCCCTCATGCATGACCATAATCCGGTCCGAGACAGCCATGATTTCAGGCATTTCCGAAGAAATCATGATGATGCTGACCCCGGAGTTTGCCAATTGATCCATCAGCAGGTAAATCTCATATTTTGCCCCCACATCAATTCCCCTGGTGGGTTCATCCAGAATCAGTATCCTGCATTGGGAAGCCAGCCATTTGGATAAGACCACCTTCTGCTGGTTGCCTCCTGACAGGAATTTGCAGACCTTAAAGATATCAGGCGCCGCGATTTTCAGTTCCTGCATGTACTGGTTTGCCAGCTTTGTCTCCTCCTTTGCCTTCATGAATCCGTTGGAGGAAACGCGTTTTGGTGAGGCAATGGCAATATTATCCTTGATTGTCTGATTCAGGAACAGCCCCTGGGCCTTCCTGTCCTCTGTGGCAAACCCCATACCGTGTTCCACGGCCTGGCAGGGGTGGGTGATGCGCACGGTCTGCCCAAAGAGTATAAGCTCCCCTGAATGTACCTTGTCCGCCCCGAATATGGCCCGCATGACCTCAGTCCTTCCAGCGCCCACCAGCCCTGAAAAACCCAGGATTTCCCCCTTGTGAAGGGAAAAGGATACATTGTGGAAATGCTCCCCGCTTAAGTCCCTTGCCTCCAACACCACTTCCTCTGGCAGGACCCTGCGGCGGGGCGGGAACGTGTCTTTCAGGTCCCGGCCAATCATCTTCCCGATAAGCCAGTCCTTATCCACATCCGCAATGTTTGCGCAGTCTACAAATGCACCGTCCCTTAACACTGTAATCCGGTCGCAGATTTCAAACAGTTCTTCCAGCCTGTGGGAGATGTAAATCACCGTAATGTTGTCCTGTTTCAGCTTCCGGACAATTTCAAACAGGACGTCAATCTCTTTCTGGGTCAGGCTGTCCGTGGGTTCGTCCATGACAATGATTTTTGCATGATAGGAGACTGCTTTGGCAATATCTATCATCTGCTGCTGGGCAACGCTTAAGTTCCTTACCGGCGTATGGTAATCCGGGATGGTGCCCGCGCTTACAAAGTCCAGCCATTTTCTTGCAAATGCTTCTTCCTCTTTCTTTTTAATAAACTTGTTTTTATGAATCTCATGTCCAAGCATCAGATTCTCAACCGCATTTAAATCCGGGATCAGGCTCAGCTCCTGGTATATGACGGCAATCCCCTTATCAATGGCATCCTGAGGCTTATGGAAATGCATATCCTTCCCAAAAATGCGTACAGTTCCACTATCTGCCTGGTAAACACCAGCCAGAACCTTCATAAGGGTTGATTTTCCTGCGCCATTCTCTCCAATAAGAGCGTGTATCTCTCCTTCCTTTACCTTCAGGTCCACATGATTTAAGGCGGTCACTTTGGAAAATGTCTTGGTAACGTCAAGCATTTCCAATGCGTATTCGCTCATATGCTCACCTCAAATTATTTGTTTTTCTTCTGAATCAAAACCGCCACCAGAATAATGAGACCCTTGATTACTATCTGAAGATAAGGATTCACTCCCAGCAGGTTCAGGATATTATTCATCACCGCCATGATCAGCACACCGGCCAGGGTACAGATCAGGGAACCGCGCCCTCCTGCCATGGATGTGCCTCCGATGACAACCGCGGCAATGGCGTCCATGTCATACCCCGTGCTGCCGTTGGGCTCGCCTACCCGGACCCTGGCAGCCAGCATTACGCCTGCAATGGCCGCGGTCAGGCCGCAGAGCCCGTATGCCATGATTTTATGGAACTTCACCTTTACGCCGGAGAGCCTGGCAGCCTCGGAATTACTGCCGATGGCATAGATATGACGTCCAAACACGGTCTTGTGAAGCAGGATCATGAATATGACCATGATGACTGCATAAAGGACCACCGCGTAAGGAATGACTCCTCCCAGGGACTTGGAACCAAAGGTGGACCAGAATTTGGAAACCGAACCTCCCGGCGCTCCGTTGGTATAAATGTAATTCAGGCCTTTCAGTACCTGGCCCGTGCCAAGGGTGATGATGAATGCCTCCACGCCCCTGCATACAATGATGCTGCCGTTAACCAGTCCAATGACAAACCCAAAGAACAACACCAGCAGGATAGGTCCTATGTAGATGCCGGTTCCCCCCGCCGCCACATACGGTTCCATCATCCTTGCCATCACGCAGGCCGCAATTGCCATGGTACTTGTAACGGAAAGGTCAATCCCTCCTACCAGCAGCACCATGGTCATGCCGATGCTGACCACACCCACAATGGAGGCCTGCCGCAGTATATTGGTAATATTTTTAAATGTCGGAAAGATAGGTGATATGATGCTTGCAATTACCAACAGGATAATCAGCGCTATGTACGGACCACTGACCGGATTGTTCAGTATCCTTTTCACCATTCCGGATCCACTTTTTTCTTTCATGTTCGTTTTGTCCCCCTTATAGGCTTATTTATAAAGTATGACCCGTTCTTTCGCCTCAGGGCTTACCAGAACTTTGACCAGTTTCGGGTTCTTGCGGATTTCATTGACCGCATCCTCCAGTTCCTCCAGCGGAACAATCATGGAAATCAGGGGCATGGGATTCACGCGGTCATATTTAAGCAGTGTCAATGCATCGCCCCAGTCATATCCGATTCCGGCACAGCTTCCGCTGACCTTCTTTTCCTCCAGCACGAATTTCACCGGGGGCAGGCTGGCATAATCGTCATCCGCACAGATGCCGAATGCCTCCACCTTCCCGCCTCTCCTGACCATCTGGAAAGCCTGCTCATAGGTTTTGGAGTTCCCCACTGCTTCCAGCACAAAGTCAGCTCCCACGCCGTTGGTCAGCTTCATGACTTCCTCCACCACATCCGGGGTTTCCTTAAAGTTAATGACATGGTCTGCCACCATTTCCCTGGCCATCAAAAGACGGTCCGGATTGCCATCAATGACAATCACCGGCGCTGCGCCCCGCAGCTTTGCAAGGCATGCATGGATGATGCCGAGACCTGCGCCGATGACCACCACGCTTCTTCCCATGACACAGTCCATTTTCCTGGATGCGTTAAGACAGGCCGTAAGCGGTTCTACAAATGCAGCCTTTTCATCCGACACCTCATCCGGCACCACGTATACGTTCTTCCACGGAACCTTTACATATTCTGCGAACCCGCCGTCCACATGGATTCCAATCTGCTTAAAATCCGTACACAGAAGGGGTTCCCCAATCCGGCAGTGATAGCAGGTGCCGCAGGGCTTACAGATATCACATGTCACCCTGTCCCCGGGCTTTAATCCCTGCGCATTGGTTCCCACCTCCTCAATGGTTCCATAAAATTCATGGCCTGTTATCAAAGGCAGACATGCCACCTCGTCCGCATATTTCCCTGTATAGGACCCCCAGTCAGAACCGCAGATCCCGCAGTATTTAATCTTAATCAGTACTTCGTCGTCCGATATCTCCGGTACCGGTACTTCTGAAAATTCATAATGATATGGTTTTGTAAGAACCTGTGCCCTCATCTTCCTCATTCTAATCTTCTCCTTTACTTTGTGAACAGCGCGTCGCTGCGTCCCTCGTAGGGCGCGTCAATCATCAGCGGACGCAGGAATTCAATGGTTTTCTTCACGCCATCCCCGCGGCTCATGATAACATCCTCATGCTCATAATTAAACACACCATCATATCCTGTGATGAACAGTTCGCTGATCAGGCGCTTCCAGTCCACATCGCCCCATCCCGGTATACGGAAACGGAAGGAGCGGTCCAGACGTCCCCACCCGTCCTGCATGTACATGTTAAGCCCGCCTTTTGCCAGGTTGTGGTACACTATCTCACAGTCCTTTGCATGCACCAGGGCTATCCGTCCTCTCAGCTCATCTACAAATGTCTGGATATTCACCCCTGAGAACAGGATATTGGCCGGATCCAGGTTGATTGCAAATGCCGGGTGGTTATCCACCACCTCCAAAAGGCGCAGGGCTGACTGGGTATCGTAAACCACGTTGTTGGGATGCGGTTCAAATGCAACCTTTATACCATATTCCCTGTACTTATCCATGACCCTGCCCCATTTTAACGCAAACTGTTCCTCTTCATACTTCCATCCATTGGGCTCTGGCCAGTCATTGATATGTCCGTAGTTTTCCATGCCTGAAAATGCAACCACCGCCGGAACTCCCAGCTCTGCCGCCAGCTGTGCGGAGCGTATCATGCTTTCTGTGCCGAAACGGATTTTCTCCTCCCTTGTTCCCTTGCAGGAAGAGACAGTCCCGTCACTGTAAGGTCCCATAATCAGCGGGGAATCCGCATGATTGCTCAGGGAAGCAATCCTCAGGCCATAACCCTCCACCATTTTCTTCAGTTCCCCAGCCCTGTGATTCTTTAAAATATCCTCGGCATCCACCTGTCCATTACCCACATAGGATGGCAGTTCCACACAATCATAACCATTGTCCGCCGCTATCTTAAGGACTTCCTCCAGCGGCTTTTCCGAATAATTTACAACACAAAATCCAATCTGCATCTATGTACCCCCTGTATATGCGATTATTCATATATTCCTGTCATATCCCGTATTACCTAATAAGTCCAGTCATAATCATCCCCGTCCGGCATCAGATATTCATCCACGTTGTCCTTTGTGACCACAATGGAATCCATCATCACATCTTTTTCCTCAGGCCCTTTTCCTTCGATACAGTCAATGGCCACATGAAGGGCGTCCACGCTGGCCGCACACGGGAACTGGGTCAGGCCCACGCAGCTTCCATCCTTAATCATCTTCACAACACCATTGATGCCATCTGCATTTGTGAAAATGATGCCTTCCTGGTCGCGTCCAGCCTCCTTAATGGCATCCACGGCGCCCAAGGTCACCCCGCCGTCCTGTGATATGAATCCATCGATTTCCCCGGGACCAAACTTTGCCAGGCAGTCTTCCATGAAGCTCTTGCCCTTGCTGACCTCAAAATCCGTATACTGCCTTGCAATGATCTTAATATCCGGATACTGTGAAAATACGGAATCCTGTCCCTCTTTCTGGAAGTTATCCGTGCTGGAACCGGCCATGGTGTCCAGTGCGATGATATTCCCTTTTGGTTCCCCATAGCGCTGGGTCAGGGCTTCCACCAGCATCCTTGCGCACTCCGCCCCATTCTGCTTATCAGAATATCCTACAAAATGCGTGTAATCCTCCGTGGTACATGTGCGGTCAAAAATGATAACCGGGATTCCGGTCTCAAACGCAGCCTCGATACCGGGATTGGCCGCATCTTCCACACACGGCGTAATCAGGATTGCATCCAGGTCCTGCTGGAGCATGGCTTCTATATTGCTGTTCTGGGTATTTGCATCGTCGTGGGCATCAGTCTCTATCAGTTCCACTCCCAGGCGGTCGCATTCATCCACCAGCATGTCGCGCATCTTTACACGCCAGCTGTTTGATATGGAAGCATTGGCAAAACCAATCCTATACTTTCTTCCGGCTTCTGCGGTATCCTGACCTTCTGTCCCCTGATTTTCCTTGTCCCCTGTCCCGGATTTCTCCTGGTCAGATGATGCCGCCTCCGTCTTTGCCCCCGTATCTCCTGATGCCGGCTGGCTTCCCGCGCCGCAGCCGGCCATGGAAGCGGCCATTGCCAATGCCATAAGAACTGCTAATGTTTTTTTCATGATAACCCTCTCTTTCTTATTATCCCCGGACATCTGCGGATATCCCCCTCGCATCCCGGTAAGTTAATTTTTTAACAAAAACGATACTGATTTGGCCAAATCGTTAAAGAAATTCTTCTTTCTTCCTTCGTTTTCGTCATTATAGCATATGTATTTTCGTTTTTCAAGGGTTTTTCTTTTTTTTTCTTTTTATATTTTTCGTTTTCTTTTGTTTTTATTTTTCTTTTTTTGTTGAATTTTTTCTTTTCTTATGTTATCTTTATAATGAAAAATGATTTGAAAAGGAGGGGCATGAATGTTTAAGGCAGAACGTCTACACCGTATTAAAGAAATCATCTTCGAGCGTAAACAGATAGATGTCGCCACTCTCAGCACTCTTTTAAATGTAACTGAAGTAACCATCCGGAATGATTTAGAACAATTAGAAAAAAGCGGCTTCCTCACACGTTACCACGGCGGAGCCACATTAAATACAGAGGTATTTCCAGAACAGCAGTTCCAGTCCGGGCACACGGACAGCCTGAATATCCCGTACGATAAAGAAAAGGAAGAGGTGGGCCTGGCCGCCTCCCAGCTAGTCAAGGAACGGGAGTGGATTTTCCTTGGTCCCGGCACCACCAGCAGCTATATCGCAAAGGCGCTTTCCAGGCGCCCGAACCTGAATATCATGACCAATAACTTTTATGTTGCCAATATCTTCGGAGGCAATGCATCAGCCCAACTGCTGTTCTTAGGGGGGCGGATGCAGAACTCCGGCATGTATACGGTACCTGAGGACCTGAACAAAGAACTGGAACACATTTATCTGAGCAAATTCTTCTTTTCCGTGGATGCAGCCAGCATAGAAGGAGGATATACCCTGACGGATATGAACGCCCTGGACATCATCAAAGCCATATCAAGCCGCTGTAATGAAACTGTCATGTGCATTGACAGCAAGAAATTTGACCGGCGTTCCTTTATCCGTCTTGGGGATCTGACTTATACGTCCACTGTGGTGACCAACAACCATATTCCGCAGGAATACCACCAGTATTACATTGAACATGGAATACGGACATTTACCTCCTATGATTTAAAGCCGTTAAATTTATAAACCTCATGAGGACTGTTTATGGATAAATTCGTAGTTCGTATGACAAATGTTTGTGCAGGCCCGTTTCCGGAAAGCCATATGGACTTTGAGGCTTCCTCCGGAGAGATTACTGCCATTATCGGAAGCAACGGCGAGGGCAAGACCACTTTGGCCAAGGTCCTGGCGGGCATGCTTCCCCGTATATCCGGGGACATATGGCTGGATGACAGGAAGCTGGACATCCACAGCATATCTTCTGCCCACAGGAACGGCATCTATCTCATGACCGAATCCCTTCAGCTTTTTCCCGGTAAAAGCATCATGGACAACCTTCTGCTGGGCATTGAGCAGCTTATTTTCCACAACCGGCTGTTCAACCCGTCCAAGGAAAAGAAGGAAGCAGTATGCCGTCAGGTCCTTAAGGAGCTGGGGCTGGACCTTAACCTGGAACAATCCGTGGACCATCTGTCCCAAGGAGAACAATGCCTGCTTCAGATTGGACGGATCCTTTTATGCAGGCCCAGGATCCTTATTATGGATGAATTCTCGGCATCCCTCACCGTATTAGAGACAAAACGGATCATGAATCTGTTGACGGGGCTGAAGCAGAAGAACATCTGCATTATCCTTATTTCCCATGAGTATTCCACGGTAATCCGCTATTGCGACTGTATTTCCCTGGTGGAACAGGGACGGATCACTGAGTCCTACTCCCGGGCAGAACTGGGGGATGAGGCTTTTGTCAGGCGGGTCCTGACCTTTAAGAAGAGTTTTTCATATCCAAAGCTTGCACGGACGCCAGGACAGCCGCTGCTGACAGCCAGACACCTATCCAGCGGCATTATCAAGGATGTCTCATTTACCCTGCAGGAAGGGGAAATCCTGGGCATTGCCGGGGTAGTCGGCTCCGGCCGCACCACCCTCATCAATGCCATCTTAAGGGAACGGCCCATCACCTCCGGCTGCCTGGTATATGCGCCTTCCCTGGACCGGGCAGGCGCAATCAGCATCCTGCCCGGGGACTGCGGGGGCCACTCCCTGTTCTCCGGAAAAGACCTTACCTTTAACATCACCTCTTCCAACGTGCAAAAGGCCGCCCGTTTTTATATGATTTCCGACCATACCCTGGACCTGTATGCCCGGGATTACATGGACAGGCTGAGCATACGCAAACCTTCCTGCCGTGTTCCCGTGGACCAGTTAAGCCAGGGTGAGATGCAGAAGGTGCTGATTGCCCGGTCCCTGTATCAGGATGCCAGGCTTTACATATTTGACGAGCCGTCCAGCAACCTGGACCTGACATCTAAAAGCGAGCTTTATAATATATACAACGCGCTGCTGGCCCGGGGCGCCTCCATCATACTGATTTCATCTGACTTTTCAGAGCTGATCGGCATGTGCGACCGCATCCTGCTTTTAAAGGCAGGGGAACAGGTTGGGCTGTATCCGGCAGATAAAATAACCAATGATTTTTTATATTCTGTTCTGTAAGATTGGGGGATTTTCATATGAAAAAGCTGATTGCTTATGACTTGGGGACCGGAGGCATCAAGGCCTCCCTGTTTTCGGAAGACGGGGCCTCCCTGTCCGACGTGTTCATCCAGTATGAAACGTATTTTCCGCAGGAACATTTTGTGGAGCAGCGTCCCATGGACTGGTGGGACCATGTCTGCGCCGCCACCCAAAAGCTGCTCCTGACATCCGGCTCATCTGCATCGGACATTGCCTGTGTTGCCCTTTCCGGCCACAGCCTGGTGGCAGTGCCTCTTGACAGCATGGGCAGGCTTCTGGCAGACCAGGTGCCCATCTGGTGTGACATGCGGGCAAAGGAAGAGGCAGGAGAACTGTTTTCGCAGCTGGATTATGACAGATGGTACCTGACCACCGGCAACGGGGACCCGGCTGAGTGTTACACCATCACAAAGCTGATGTGGATGAAGAAGCATCGGCCCGGCCTGTACAGCCAGATCCACAAAATCCTGGGGTCCAAGGACTTCATCAATTACATGCTCACCGGAACCATGTGCACGGATCCTTCCTACGCATCGGGATTTGGGGTATTTAACCTCTTAAAATGGGATTATGAGCCGGAATTCATGGAAGCGGCCGGAATCCGGCCGGAACTGTTCCCTGAAATCCGCCCCAGCGACGCCATCATCGGAACCGTCACCCCAGAGGCTGCCCGTATGACCGGACTGGCAGAAGGCACCCCGGTTGCCTGCGGCGCGGTTGACAATACATGCATGGCCCTGGGCGCACGCGGGTTAAAGGAAGGTGTTGCCTATACCTCCCTTGGTTCTTCCAGCTGGATTGCCGTGACTTCCACAAAACCCATTGTGGACAGGGATACAAAACCCTTTGTATTTGCCCATGCCAGGAAGGGGTACTATACATGCGCTGTTTCCATCTTCTCCGCCGGCAATTCCTTCCGCTGGATCCGTGACAACCTGTGCCGGGATTTAGGGGATGGTACGGATACCTATGATGCCATGAACCGTATGGCTGAAAACGTCCCACCTGGCAGCAACGGGGTCATGTTCAACCCCACCCTGGCCGGCGGCAGCGCCCAGGAGCCATCTCCAGGCCTGAAAGGCGGGTTCATGGGATTATCCCTGAGCACAACCAGGGAGGACCTGGTGCGGGCATCCATGGAAGGCATCGCCATGTCCCTGCGCTGCACCCTGGATATCCTGATGACCCAGACCACCATTACCGGGGAAATGCTCATCTGCGGCGGCGGAAGCAAAAGCGCCATATGGCGCCAGATATTTGCGGACATCTATAATCTTCCGGTCCTGAAAACCAACATTGACCAGAATGCCGCATCCCTTGGCGCCGCGGCCCTGGCAGCCAACGGATGCGGCCTATGGGATGGATATGGGCGCATCCCGCACATACACCGGACCGAAGACCTCTCCATGCCCGATCCAAACGCCAATGCCTTATACGAAACACTTCTTCCGGTCTATCGAAGATGGGCAGGATACCTGGCCGAATTAAGCGGGATGATGACAAAGGCATGACCCATCCCTGTCCTCAATACTCCGTCCCGCCCTGCCCCTCCTGATACAGATACAGCCAAGGGGTATTCACGGGCAGGGCTGCGAATTCTTCCCTGCAGTACTCCTGCACGGTCCCGCCCCGTCCCACCCGCAGCAGCCGGTCGGCCAGGGCCAGGGAATCAGCCAGGTTCACGGCCATGATCACCACCGGGATTCCCCGGTTCAGGAAACGCTCCAGGAGTTCCATGATATGGATGCGCAGGGATACCTCCGCACTTTTAAAAGGCTGGACGCAGAATACGATATCCGGGTCCTGGAGAAAGATACGGGTGTAAATCAAATCATATTTCTGCCGTTCGGTCAGCCGCTCGATGGGCGTGTCAAATACATCTTCCCCTAAAAGACCTGCGTATTCCCTGCGCAGGCTTTTTTTTATCTTCCCCCTTCCCCACACACCCTTCATCCGGTGGTCCAGCGTAAAGCACAGGTTATCCAGATAGCTCATATTGGGAAACAGCATGGTATGTACGGGCAGCTCCTGGATGATGCCCACCCGGCGGTCATTCAGCCCACCTGACAGGGTCCCGTTAATCCATATACTGCCGCTCTTTTGCCTGGTCCCGCCAGACAGCACCGATACCAGTTCCTGTATCATGCAGTTGTCCAGATCCTGCACCACCAGGCATTCCCCTTTGCAGGCTGAAAAGCTGAGGTTTTCCACCAGCCCGCTGTATAGGTTTTCCATCCTGAACACTATATGGTCCTGGCCCGTCTCCGTCCGGTCCTGCCGGGCCATCCGCTCACGCACATGGCGGTCAAAGTCCTCGGTGCACCGCAGGAAAAATGGGTCCGGGGGCTTCTCTGCCCCGCCGAAGCATTTTATGATCTGCCCGTTGAGCATCAGGGCCGCGCGGTCGCATATCTGCTGCGCCTCTTCAAAATGGGCTGCCACATAAAGGAACGACATCCCCTGCTTTGCATAGTGGCGCAGGATACTGCTGAGTTTTTCAAGCTCCGCCGCGCTGATGAAGGTGCTGATATCCTCCAGCACCACCAGATGGTTCCCGGCAACCACTGCCTTTAAAAGCTCCACCACAAAGCGTTCAAATGTACTGAGGTCTTCTATATAGGCATCTGCGGGTATCTCCATACCGATGTCTTCCATGAAGGGCTTTATCTGTTCCCGGAGGATCCCGGGCTGCATCAGCCTTTTGCGGAAGCCCGGCCTGAGCACGAAAATGTTATCCGCCACCGTCAGGTCTTTTGCCAGGCAGCTCTGATTCTGGATGATGCTGACCCGGTTGGTGCTGACCCGGTTCATGCCGGTACACGGAAAACGCCAGTCATTGACCAGCCTTTCCTTGTAGTAAACAAATCCATAGTGCAGGGGCAGGTTCTGGCGCAGCAGCCGCAGCAGGGCGGATAACCCAAAATGGTTGGCCGGCACAAGCCCCAGTATCTCCCCTGTCCAGATGGCCATGCTGAAATTCTCCAGCAGGGCCACTCCCTGTTCGCAGTACGTCACACGCTCCATGCGGTATACTTCTTCCCTCATTTTAAAGCCTCTTTATTCTTAAGCTCCCTGTCATTGGCAATGGCCGGCAGGTTAATCTCCACATCCGTGCCCACCCCCGGCATGGAGAACACATGAAGCCCGTATTCCTCCCCAAACAGCAGATGGATGCGGTTGTTCACATTCACAAGCGCGATTCCTCCCCTGGTTTCCGAACCCTGGGAGGCAAATGCCTGTCCGCTCCTGCCCAGCCGTTCATTCATCCTTGACAGGACCTCCTCATCCATGCCCACGCCGTCATCCGATATGCGGATCAGGAGGCGTTTGCCGCTGCGCTCCAGGTGGATGGTCAGGTGGCCTGTGCCTATCTTGCACTCCGTTCCATGGATGATGCTGTTTTCCAGGATAGGCTGCATGGTCAGCTTGGGAAGGCGGCAGCCATAGATTTCTTCCCGCTCCTCCGGGTCACATTCAATGGTCAGGTCAAGCCGTGAGCCGAACCTGTACTGCTGGATCCTGAAATAGGTCTGGCAGTTCTCCAGTTCTTCCTCCACGGACACCAGGTTTTCCACCTTACTGATGGTATAGCGGAAAAATGCCGCAAGGGCTTCCGTCATATCCGCCACTCCGGTAAGCCCGGCAATCAACGCCTCACTGCGGATGCTTTCCAGCGTGTTGTACAGGAAATGCGGGTTAATCTGGTTCTGCAGGGCCAGATACTGGGCCTGACGTTTATTCAGCTTAAGCAGTTCCGAGGAATCCATGATCTTCATCATATGGGCCAGCATCTGGTAGACCATGGGCGTGGGCGCGGTCTGGCACAGATGGGTCAGGTCCGCCGTGGTATATCCGTCCAGGAACAGGCGCATGGTCCGCTCCATGTGAAGGTACGGCTTTAGGATCATGGCGCCAAACCACCATAGCAGCCCCAGCAGAAGGACCAGGGACAGGATGGCGGGCCAGAAGGGCGCATGGCCCATGAAGGCCAGAAACAAAAGCACGGCAATAAGAAACAGATGGATACACAGCGCTGCCGCCAGCAGCGCCATGACCCGGATTGACAGATATTCAAAACGTTTCATATCCCATGCCTCCTTCCGGCACCATCCATTCCGGCACCGCCGTCCTGCCACTTCCCATTCCGGCACCCCCCATTCCGGCACCGCTGTCCTGCCACTTCCCATTCCGGCACCGCCCATCCCGCCAGCCCCAGCCCCTGTCTTCCAGACCTATCCATACAGCTTCCTGTATTCCGCCGGGTTAAGCCCCGTGTCCTTATGGAAGGTATGGGTAAAATGCTTCCTGTCGCTGTATCCCACCCTCCCGCATATCTCAGCCACAGGAAGGCTGGTTTCCCTTAAAAGGGTTTTGGCTTCCTCCATCCTGACCCTGGTAAGGTATTTGGCAAATCCCTCCCCGGTTTCCCGTTTGAACAGGGTGCTGAAATAGTTGACGCTGAAACCGATGTCCTCGCACACGGTTTCCAGGGTAATGGGCTCCTGGTAATGCTGCATCACATACTGTTTGGCAATGCGGATAGGACGGGCGGCCTCATTGCTGCGGAGGTCCCTGGCCTCAGACAGAAGTCTGGTCTGTATCTGTTTCAGCTGCCCGAACAGTCCGCCAACCGTACTGCACTGGCGGCAGCGGGCCGCAAAATCCTGCTGGATTTCCTCCACATTATTAAGGGCGGTCCTGGCAATGAACAGACGGCCCGCGGACAGCACCAGCTCCAGTATCTCCCTGCCGCAGATCCGCTCCAGCCCCAGTGCCTCGCGTTCCAGCATACCGCATGCTTCCCCTGCCTCTTCCAGGTTCAGGGTGTCCACGGAATGCTCCATCAGCTTCATGTACCGGTCCAGCAGGTTCTGTTTCTCCAGGCCCGAACCAACAGGGACCGCTTCCAAAAGCCTTCCGGTCCCCTCCATCAGCCGCTCCCACATGGCTCCCTTTGCCCATTCCAGGGAAGCGCCAAGAAGGGCCGGTGCAGCGGCGGGCACGCCCAGGCTCAGCGTGAAATCAAGGGGACCCATCAGGTCCTTTTTCACTTCCAGATGGCTGAGGCATTCCCGCAGCCCCCTGCGCACCTCATCCCTGCGGCCGGAATCATAATTGAGAAGCCCGTATCCGGTATAGGACTGGAAATACAGCACCATGTCGCAGCAGATAGAGGACATGGTATGATGAAAAATATCCCTGATTTTTTCCTGTATGACCTTGGCCGCGGTGCGGTTCACCTGCTCCATGCTGCAGTCCATCTTCACCATGAACACCTGGTACATGTCCCCGGCCGTGTCCACGTGATAGCTGCCCCTTAGGTTTTCCGCGGTCAGATCCGCCAGGCTGCCGGACAGCAGGTCCTTCATCAGGCTTTCCCGGATACGGCTCAGGTCCTCCTGGCTGTTCTGGTGCTGGCGGTGGATGGCCGACCTGGTTTCCTGTCTTGCCTGGCATTTTTCCCGTATCTTTACCAGGGTTTCCATCAGCTCTGTCTGCTTAATGGGTTTTAACAGATAATATCCTGCCCCGTATTTCATTGCTTTCTGGGCATATTCAAAATGCGCGTATCCGCTGATGATGACCACCTCCAGGTCCGGCATCAGCTCCTTAGCGCTGCGTATCAGCTCCAGGCCGTCGCATCCAGGCATACGGATATCCGTAATCAGTATGTCCGGCTCCCTGGACTTAATGAGTTCCAGCGCTTCCAGGCCATTCTCAGCCAGGGCCGCTACCTCCATGCCCAGGGATTCCCAATCCGCCAGGGCCTGGACCAGCCTGCATATCAGTCGTTCATCATCCGCGATAATTACTTTTAACATAAGTTCCCCCCTCAGGCCTTTTACATACCCTCCCCTGTGTATCATATCATGCCGGGTTTTGCATTTCAACAAAAACGCCGTTCCTCAGAGCGGCGTTCCTGTTGTATGCTTCAGGTTTTATTATTTTTTCAGGACAGACACGCCTGTATCGGATACGGCTCCGCCAAGGGAGTCTCCTTCAAGGGCCTTAACACAGGCTTCCACGCCCTTTGCGCCCATTACGTCCGGGTTCTGGGCCATGGTGCAGAGCAGGTATCCGTCGTCAATCAGTCCAAGGTTGGCATCCGATTTATCAAAGCCAACACCGATGATCCCGTCCTTACCCGATGCCTTGATGGCATTGCCAGCGCCTGTGGTGGATCCTTCGTTACAGCCAAAGATGCCCGCCACGCCCTGGGTGATGTAGTTCTCGGCAATGCTCTGGGACTTGGCTGCATCGCCTTCCCCGTACTGTGTCTCTAACAGTGTGAAGCCCTTGCCCTCAAATGCAGAGCGTAAGCCCTCTTCACGCATGACGCAGGAATCCGTTGCCGCGTTCACGTTGATGATGCCGATGGAGCCGGAAGTCACGCCTGCTGCCTCCAGCGCCTTTAACATTTCCTCCCCGGCTGTCTTTCCCGCTGCCTTGTTGTCCGTGGAAAAGGTGGCTTCTGCGTCCACATTGGCCGGTGAATCCACATATACAATCTTTACGCCGGAGGACTGGGCCTCTTTCAGCGCGGATGAGATGGCATCCGGGCCGTTGGCAGCCACGATGATGGCCTCATAGCCGCCTGCAACCGCATTGTTCACACACTCAATCTGCTGTGCATCATCCTTGGTATTGGGGGACATGAAGGTTACGGACACGCCAAGGGTCTCTGCTTCCTTCTGTGCGCCCTCATTCAGCGTGACCCAGTGCTGGTCAATGGAGTCCATGGTTATCAGGGCAATCCTATATTCCTTGCTGGCTTTTGCAGTGCTTCCCTCTGATGCCGCGCTGGCTGTCCCGCCCTGTGCCGTGAGGACGGATACGCCTGTGTCGGTTACCTTGCCGCCCAGGGATTCCCCGCCAACAGCCGCAACAGCCGCCTTAACGCCTTCATACCCCATTACGTCCGGGTTCTGGGCCATGGTGCAGAGCAGGTATCCGTCATCAATCAGTCCAAGGATGGCGTCCGACTTATCAAAGCCAACGCCGATGATTCCGTCCTTACCCGATGCCTTGATGGCATTGCCAGCGCCTGTGGTGGAGCCTTCGTTACAGCCAAAGATACCCACCACGCCCTGGGTGATATAGTTCTCGGCAATACTTTGGGACTTGGCTGCATCGCCTTCCCCGTACTGTGTCTCTAACAGTGTAAAGCCCTTGCCCTCAAATGCAGAGCGGAAGCCCTCTTCACGCATGACGCAGGAATCCGTTGCCGCGTTCACGTTGATGACGCCGATGGAGCCGGAAGTCACGCCTGCTGCGCTTAACGCCTTTAACATCTCCTCCCCGGCTGTCTTGCCGGCCGCCTTGTTGTCCGTGGAAAAGGTTGCCTCTGCGTCCACGTTGGCCGGTGAATCCACATATACGATTTTTACGCCGGAGGACTGGGCCTCCTTCAGCGCGGATGAGATGGCATCCGGGCCGTTGGCAGCCACGATGATGGCCTTTGCGCCGGCTGACACCGCGTTGTTTACACACTCAATCTGCTGCGCATCGTCTTTTGTATTGGGGGCCATGAACTGTACGGTCACGCCCAGTTCCCCTGCCGCCT
>NZ_QVEX01000010.1:118226-173156 GCF_003434055.1 Enterocloster aldenensis
TTGCGCCGGCTGACACCGCGTTGTTTACACACTCAATCTGCTGCGCATCGTCTTTTGTATTGGGGGCCATGAACTGTACGGTCACGCCCAGTTCCCCTGCCGCCTTCTGGGCGCCCTCGTTCAGAGTGACCCAGTGCTGGTCAATGGAGTCCATGGTTATCAGGGCAATCATGGTGCCGGAGCCGGCTGCCGGTGTCTCAGTCTTTGCCGCCTCAGTGGCTGCGGATGCCGCCGTGGAAGCCGCCACATCCTCTGTCTTGCTGTTGCATCCCGTCATAAGGGAAGCTGCCAGGCCCAGGGAACAAGCCAATGCTAACATTTTTTTCATTGCATTTTCCTCCTTTTTGCTTTCACATACGTTTCTCAATGCATATATTAGCGCTGCCGGGACTGCTGCGGTCATAGGGTGTAAACCTGCGATACAGATAAAGCCCCGGGCGTCTAATTCTATTTCCTTTCCCTAAGACTTCTTTTCAGCCATCGGGCGTTTCCGGATCAGCATGCCCTTGCGCAGCACCACATCCAGAAGCACTGCAAATACCACGATGATGCCGATTACAAGGCGCTGGATACCTACCTGGACCCCAATCATGTTCAGTCCGTTCTCCAGTGTCTGCCATACGGCCGCGCCTGCAAATGTCCCCAGCAGGATACCGGTCCCGCCAAGCGGCGAGATACCGCCGATAACGCCTGCCGCAACCGCGTACATTTCATACATGTTGCCTGCCTCCATATTGCCCATGTTGGCCTGGCCGCAGAGGATGAGTCCCACTACAAAGGAACAGAATGCGCTGACAAGATATGTCTTTGTCACGGTTGCCACCACGCTCACGCCTGACAGCTTGGCTGCCTCCACATTGGAACCAATGGCATAGATATGGCGCCCTGTCCTGGTCTTGGAGAGCAGGAAAAAGAAGGCGATGAACAGCACCAGCGCAATCCAGAATGTATTAAACACGCCGGCTGTCTTGCCGTAGTAGAAAAAGGCCTGGAACTTATCAGCTGCTTCCTTGCCGATGCCGGAACTGATGGCATCCGTATTCCGGTTGCCGTTTACCATATAGGCAACGCCCCTGGCCACGAACATGGTTCCCAGGGTTGCAATGAAGGGCGGCAGCTGGAACTTTCCCACCAGGATGCCGTTGATAACCCCGATGGCCAGGCAGCAGATTAATGTGATGAGGATTGCCGCCATGGGATTAACCCCGTGTGTCATCAGGGTGGCGGATATCATGGCGCTCATGCCTACCACGGAACCGATGGAAAGATCGATATTTCCTGTTATGAGCACGTAACTCTGCCCGATGCCGATAATCAGGTATTTTGACATGGAACGGAACAGATTGGTTACATTCTGGCCGGAAAACACCGTGGGATTAATGGCGCCAAATGCTATATAAATGATGATAAGCCCTGCAAACGCAGTCAAGGCCCCCCTCATGCCCCGGATATTCAAAAACTGTTTCACAGCCCCTTGATTCTTGTGATTCATTGCTTTTTCCTCCTTGCTATGCGCACCCGGCGCCTGGGTCCCGGATGCCTGGTTGCAGTGCGCGCCCGCCCTGCTCCGGTCATACTACCTTTTTCTCAAACCTGGTTGCCAGTGTCAGGATGCTGTTCTGGGTGGCTTCATCCGCCATCAGTTCCCCGGTTATGCGCCCGTCGCACATGACTATAATCCGGTCCGCAATCCCCATGACCTCCGGCATCTCGGAGGATACGAACATAACCGCAATCCCCTGTTGTTTCAGCTGGTTCATAAGGTTATATATCTCAACCTTTGCCGCCACGTCAATGCCCCTGGTGGGCTCATCAAATATCACCACCCGAGAATTCCTGGCCAGCCATTTTCCCACCACCACCTTCTGCTGGTTGCCGCCGGAAAGGTTGCCTGCATTCACATCCACATTGGGTGTCTTGACCTTTAAGTCAGCCACCACCTTATTGCACATCTCATCTTCCTTTGTCCTGCTGACCACCCCCATCCGGCTGCACAGCAGGTCCAGGTTGGGAAGGGCGATGTTATGTCGGATGCTCAGCTTGGTGCACAGACCATCCTTTTTCCTGTCCTCAGGCGCCAGGACGATTCCTGCCCGGATGGCGTCCTCTGGCCTGCGGATCATGATTTCCTTTCCATCCAGGAAAAACTGTCCGCTCTCCTTGGGGTCGATTCCGAATATGGCCCTGGTGGTCTCGGTCCTGCCCGCGCCCATCAGCCCTGCAAAACCAACGATTTCCCCTTCGTAAAGGGAAAAATCCACATCCCTGACCATCCTGCCCGCGTTCAGGTTACTGACCTTAAGCACCAGCCTGCCCTTGTCGCATGTGACGCGGGGAAACTTCTCTTTGATTTCCCGGCCCACCATGTTGGAAATGATTTCATCCAGGGTTGTATCCTCAAAATTCATGGTTGTTATGTACTGACCGTCGCGCATGATGGTAACCCGGTCCACAATGGACTGCAGTTCTTCCAGGCGGTGGGATATGTATACAATGCCGCATCCCTTTTCCTTCAGGTTGTGTATGATGCGGAACAGGTCCTCAATCTCCCGGGCCGTCAGCGCCGAGGTGGGTTCATCCATGATAAGTATCCTGGCATGGGTGGAAAGGGCTTTTGCAATCTCCACCATCTGCTGTTTGGACACCGGAAGGTCGCCCACCACCTGATGGGGATCCAGGTCGATTTTGAGCTCATTCAGGATTGTCCTGGCTTCAGCCTCCATCTCCTTGTTGGACAGTATCATGCCCTTTACCTTCTCCCGCCCCAGGAACATGTTCTCCGATACGGAGAGATGCCTGCACATATTCAGCTCCTGGTGTATGATTGCAACCCCTGCCTCCTGGGCCTGCTTTGGATTCATGTCCCCATACTCTTTCCCGAATATCCTGACCGTGCCCCCATCCCTTGTATAGACACCGCTGAGCACCTTCATCAGGGTACTTTTTCCAGCACCGTTCTCTCCCAGAAGCGCCATGACCTCACCGGAACGCAGTTCAAAATGCACATGGTCCAATGCCTTTACTCCCGGAAAACTTTTGCAGATGTTCTCCATGGAAACAATCGTTTCACTCATTTTCAGCCACCTGTCCTTCTCTGTAATCAGTTTTCAGACCTCTATTCCCTGATTGTATTATAGCAGGACCCATCCGGATGGATAAGGGGGGCATAATCCTAATTAGGGGGGTATTATTATGCACTTTTACAGTTCACAGCGCTCCGACGGCAGTCAAATCCATCATTTTATATATATTACCGCGTCCAAACTCCCGGTTATAGGTATTTTCCGACAATTAAAAAATCCCCCTGCCAATCAGATATTGACAGAGGGACCCTGATGGGGTGACGGATATCACCCGTCTGTATCTTCGGCCTTCTCCTCATCATGGACCACGTATGATTTAAGCCGCTCCTGCATCTTCCTCTTACTCCGGCGGAGTATCAGCAGTATGACAATGACAGCCGCTGCCAGAGGAACCCAGATGGGGCTGGCTGCAAGGAACCAGATAATGAAGCCGGTCACTCCCCGGGACACGGCATTCAGGTTTTTTGTGAACCCTTTCCCAATCCTCTGCCCGATTCCTTCCGGCTCAGTGGGCGTAAAGGACGCTTCCTCCTTAATCTCATGGACGTACAGATTGACCGTACTGTAGTCCACCTGGTTGTCGTACAGCCTGAGCTGTGATTCCATGGACTCCAGCTGGTAGCGGATTTCGGAAAGCCGTTCTTCCAGGGCAATGACTGATTCCAGCGTATCCGCCTTCTCAAGCAGGGCCCAGATGCGTTCCTGCTCCACGGTCAGGGATTTCTTCCTGCTTTCCAGGTCGCTGTACTGTAAGGTGACATCCTGGGTGGTTTCTGATTTGTTGGTTATATTGCCGTTTGCCTCCACGACAGATATAAATCCGTCCAGCCTGTCAATGGGGATACGGACCTTAAGGGATGCATACCGTGGAATCAGCTCATTGCGGTAGTTCAGGCTGTTGCCCGATATGTCTGACTGCTCCACATACCCGCCCAGTTCCCCAATCTTGTCTGTCAGCGTCTTTAGCAGCTGGTCAAATGCATCTGTCTCCAAGGACAGGTCCACGCTGCGTATCAGCTTGCGGTTTGACGGAAGGGCCTGTCCAAGGGACGTGGTGTCCGTCATCCCAGTCTTACTCGCGTCCAGTTCCAAACCCGCCTGCTCCTCCATAGCCCTTTCACCCGCTGTTTCCGCAGAATCCATGGCCTCATAGTCAGCGGCCGGCATGGCGGCTGTTGTCTGGACGCTCTTGGAACTTCCTGCGCAGGCCGACAGGCCCAGTATGGCTGACAGGAATACAGCAGATCCGTAAAACAGTAATCTTTTCTTCATCATACTTACCTCCTTCACCGCAAAGCGGGACGCCTCCGGCGGAAAAACAGTTTCAAACAGACCCAGGCACGGCTCAGTCCCCGAACCGTATCCCGGTCAGCCTCCTCACCTCATCCATGACCTCCATCTCCATGACGGAACCTTCCAGATGGGCTGCCCCCAGTTCCCTTCCACCGTCCTGCTGCGTAAGTTCCATCATCCGCTGCACTTCGTAATACATATTGTTGTCTTCCTTCTGGATTTCAAATGTCTCCTGCCTGCCGCCCCTGTATGTAACCTGAATCTTCCTGGTGTCCTGTATCTGCCAGATAAGCATGTTGGCATCCTCGCCCTGGATCTCACTGGGCTGGGCGGAATCCGTTATCTTGGAATATCTCACCTCCCCAAGCATGGAACCGTAATCCATGAGCACGGTCCCTGCCCCTTCCATATGATTGGGCAGGAAAATGCCTGAGGCCATGACCTGCCGGGGTTTTCCGAACAGCAGTACCATGGGGTGGATGCAGTACACGCCGATATCCATAAGGGCTGCATTGGAAAGCGCGGGGTTAAAGGCATTTTCAATGATTCCGTTTTTAAACGCATCGTATCGGGAGGAATACTGGCAGTACTGGAACACGGCGCGCCGGATCTGTCCCAGCTGCCCAAGCAGTTCCTTTATCTTTGCGAATCCTGGGTCGAATACAGGACGCATGGCCTCCAGAAGGATTTTCCCATTCCCATCCGCAGCCTTCATCATGCGCTCCAGTTCCTGTGCGCTGGATGCAATGGGCTTTTCACACAGCACATGTTTGCCGTGTTCCAGCATGAACACGGTCTGGGCGCAGTGGCTGCTGTTGGGGCTTGCTATGTATACCGCGTCCACCTCCGGGTCATCCCCCAGGGCCTTAAGTGTGGTATATACCTTGTCCGCGCCGTAAACAGACCCAAAGGCGCGTCCGCTGTCCTGTGACCTGGAATAGACGGCCTCCAGCTTAAAGCCAGGCACCTTTAAGGCGGCCTTCATGAATGTGTGACTGATTCTCCCTGTTCCTATGATTGCAAAACGCAGCATGGATTGTATCCTCCTTCTTCCGGACCTTATAAAACCTGCCCGGGACTCCTGCTTCTATTATAGCAAAAATCCCGGGCAGATCCCATACCATATTTCCCACACCTCAGGGTGTGTTTACCGGTTCAGCTTCCAGGCCCCCACCAACCGTTTCAGGTAATCCATATACCCGGCCTCCCGGACACTTCCGTTGGTGAGTACATTGACCTCACCCAGCTTTTTGCCTCCCAGGGTATATTCCAGTACCCCTGCTTTCTGTCCCGGCTCCACGGGCGCGGGCATGGATTCGGCCAGCACCAGGTTTTTCTCAATTGCCCCCAGGTCCTCCCCTTTCAGGCTGAGATAAGAAAACACACCTTCGTATGCAAGACCCACCTCATCCTCCACACCTCCTGTCACAGGCATCTGGGGAAGGGGGACATGTTCCTTGTCTTCATAGAGCTTACAGTTGGCATAGCCATAGTTTAACAAGGTCTGGGCGTCCCCGAACCTGGCCTTGAAATCAGGGGCGGCCATGATGGCGGCTATCAGCCGCACGCCATCCTTCTCCGCTGTGGCGGACAGGCAGTATTTCGCAATGGAGGTGGAACCGGTCTTTAATCCGGTCACCTTGAAATTCGTTGCCATCTTAAGCAGTTTGTTGGTGTTGGAAAGACCGAATTCCTTGGTTCCCTGCTTTGTGACATGGGTTATGTTCTCCATCCAGATGGTGGAATAATTATGTATCTGCGGATATTTGTTAATCAATTCCCTGCTCATAATGGCAATGTCCCTGGCAGTGGTCAGATGGTCCGGTGATTCCGTAAGGCCGCAGCAGTCCACAAAATGAGTATTGGCCATACCCAGTCCTGCCGCCCGTTCATTCATCATGCGTACAAATTCCTCTTCCGTCCCCCCTATGTACTCCGCCATGGCCACCGACGCATCATTGCCTGAAGCAATGACAATGCATTTAATCAGGGTTTCCACGGTCTGCTTCTCCCCTTCTTCCAGGAAAACCTGGGAACCTCCCATGGATTTTGCATGGGCGCTGGTGACCACCTCGTCCGTCAGATTGATTTTGCCTGACTGTAGCGCATCAAATATAAGTATAAGGGTCATGACCTTGGTAACGCTGGCCGGGCTGCGTTTCTCATCCGCCCCTTTTTCGTAGATTATCTGCCCTGTGGACGCCTCCATAAGTACGGCAGAAGGCGCCGCAATCTGAACCGCTGCCTGGGTATCTGCTGAAGGCGCTTCTGCTGGCTGGGAGTCCGAGGACGGCGCCTGGGCGGACCGGGTGTCTGCCGAAGGCACTTCCACGGCCTGGGTATCCCCAATTCGCTCCTCACCAGCCTGACCGTCCACGGCCTGACCGTCCGCTGCCTGACCGTCCGCTGCCTGACTGGCTGCCGCCCGGGCCGCCCCCGCATTCCCGCCCACAGCCGTTCTCAGTTCACTGTCAGCAGCAACCGCTCCCACAGGTATGGCAATATCGGGCTCCTGCCCCAGCGCCGTGGCCGCGGGATGGACCAGCAGGACTGTAAATGATAACAATATGGCTGCAATCCGTTTCATATCTTCCTCCGATAAACTCATCTGCTACTAATTGTATGGGGACGGACAAACAGCTTATTCCCGATTTTCAGTCATTTTTCCTGCAAATCCATAATATATCCGCTGCATGGGCACGCCGGTGCTTTCAGCCTGCGCGGTTCATTCTTATGCGTTTTACCTGCACGCATCCACGGCGGCCTGTACCCATAGGTCCGGCCTTAATGGCAGTCAGGTCATGTTTTCCCCGGCCACATCCACTTCCCGTATGCACCGCTCCATTACGTGCAGCCAGTGTCCGCGCATCAGCTCCCCGGCCCGGTCCGCGTCCTTCCTGGCAAGGGCGTCCAGGATATCCCTGTGGTGCTTGACGGATTCCTTTCTCATCATATTCTTATGGAAATAGTGGTATTTGATTCTCTGGATGTGCAGGAGCAGCATATGGGAGAATTCCGTAATGTACTCATTGCCCACTGCCTTAACAATCAGTTCGTGGAACGCATTGTCACAAAGGATGGCTCTTTCCGCCTGATTGGCATCGCATGCCTCTGAGAACTCCTTCTGGACCTGTTCAAGTTCAGCCAGCTGTGTCTCAGTCAGTATGAGGGCCGCCTGTCTGGCTGCCAGTCCCTGGATTTCCGCCAGGGGACGGTAACATTTCTCAATATCGTTCTTATCCACGTCCGCAACCGTGGTTGCACGGCCGGGCGTTACTTTAATCAGTTTCTGGGCCTCCAGCATCTGGAGCGCTTCACGGACCGGCGTCCGGCTTACATCAAAATAAGCGGCCAGTTCTGTATCTAAAAGCTTCTCCCCAGGCATCATCTCTCCGCGCATGATCCAGTCACATAATGTCTCATATACCAGATCCTTGGCTGATTTGCGCTGCAGGGCGCTGTCTTTTTTCGGTATTGGCACGGTATGGCCTCCTGTCTTTTGGTTGTTAATAAGCATGTACCTGATACGGCTTTGATCCATGCCATATCGGAGCCATATCCCATCATGAAGCCTGACGAAACATCCCGGCATAGGGCCAAAACCAATGTACGCTATATATAATATATCACATACACTTATCTCTATCAAGAATGTTAAGAAAATATCAGGGTTTTCCTGCTTTTCTCCCTAAATCCGCTGGTTTTTTGTGTATATTGCATGTATTTCGACTTATAATCCTGTCAGTTCTAACCATATTTACAATCCTTTCCATAACAATCCTTTACAACCAAGTTCACATATGTTATATTCAATATGCAATATATCGCACACAAAATATTGTGCTAGAATGAAAACATTCACAGAAAGTGAGGATCATGCACCATGAACAAAGAAGAACTGTTAGTATCCCTATGCCAGGAGGCAATCCGCATTCCCAGCATGTCCGGCCATGAAAAGGAAGTGGCTGGGCTTTTAAAGAAAACCATGATTGACTATGGCTTTGACGAGGTGAACATTGACAAATACGGAAGCGTTCTGGGCATCATCCATGGCAGCCGTCCTGGAAAGACAGTCCTGATGGACGGGCACATTGATACTGTGGATGTCATTGACCGTGACCAGTGGAGCCATGACCCCTTTGCTGCCGAGATTGAAGACGGCAGGATTTATGGCCGCGGCACCTCTGATATGAAAGGAAGCGTCTGCGCCATGATTACGGCCGCGGCCCAGTATGCAGAGGACACGGGCAAGGATTTTGCAGGCAATATCTGTGTATCCTGCACCGTGCATGAGGAATGCTTTGAAGGAGTTTCTTCCCGTGAGATCAGCAGACAGGCCAAGCCTGATTTCGTCATCATCGGCGAGGCCACCACAACCACGGTCAAAATCGGCCAGAGGGGCCGGGCCGAGGTGGTGGTGGAGACAGAAGGAAAAAGCTGCCATTCCTCCAATCCGGAAAAGGGTGTTAACGCGGTTTATCATATGATGGCTGTCATAGAAGCCATCCGCGGCATCAAAGTGAATGAGCACCCAATCCTGGGTAAGGGGATTCTGGAACTTACAGACATCATTTCCTCCCCCTATCCCGGCGCATCCGTGGTCCCATCCATATGCAGGGCCACCTTTGACCGCCGCACGCTGGTAGGCGAGGATGAGGCATTTATTCTTGGACAGGTTGAGGAAGCAATTGAGGAAGCGAAAAAGAAAGTGCCTGATTTAAAGGCCAGGGTATATCTGGCGCAAGGCAGCGAGAAGTGCTGGACCGGCGAGACCATTGAGGCCAAGAGGTATTTTCCTGCATGGCTCATCGATGAAAAGGATGAACTGGTGCAGAAGGCCCTGGCAGGACTTAAGGAAGCCGGCATTGACGCCCCCATCTCCCACTTTGCATTCTGTACCAACGGAAGCCATTTCTGTGGGGAGGCAGGAATCCCATGCATTGGTTTCGGCCCGTCCCTTGAGAGCCTGGCCCATGTCAGGGATGAGTACATAGAAATCGATCAGCTGAAAAAAGCGTGCAGGGGATTCTACGGCATCCTTTCCCAGCTTACAAAATAAACCATTGTATTAACATAAGAAAAGAGGTATCGGTATGGAAAACTTTTTAGTAAAGCTTAACTCCTTTCTCTGGGGCGCTCCTGTATTAATCCTGCTCTTTGCAGTGGGCCTTTTGTACGCTGTTAAAACACGGTTTTTCCAGTTCCGCCATTTTAAGCACATCATGAAAAATACGGCCGGTGAAATGTTTAAAAAAGGTTCCGCAAAAGGGGATGGAACCCTTACCCCTCTCCAGGCTGTTTCATCCGCACTGGCAGGATGCGTGGGAACCGGCAACATTTCCGGCGTTGCCACCGCTATCTTTGTGGGAGGTCCCGGCGCCGTATTCTGGATGTGGATTATCTCCCTGTTCGGCATGCTGACCAAGTGCGTGGAAGTCACTCTGGCCCAATACTACCGAATCAAAGGCAAAGACGGCGTATACTACGGCGGTCCCATGTATTACATTGAACAGGGCATGGGCCGCAAATGGAAACCCTTAGCCATCTTTTTTGCCATAACCATCATTGTGGGCGGTCTGGGAACCGCTGCATTCGTACAGCCCTTTGCCATGTCCAATGCCATGAACAACGCCTTCCACATCCCCACCTGGATCATCGTCGTGATAGCCGCCCTGATCTGCGGCACCGTGCTGATCGGCGGCGTGACCGGAATCGGCAGGTTCTGTGAAAGGGTAACTCCTGTCATGTGTGTAATCTATATCATCACTGTCCTGGGCATCATCCTTACGCATATCAACCAGGTCCCACAGGCAATCGCTACCATTTTCACCCATGCCTTCACTCCCCTTTCCGCAACAGGCGGACTGGCAGGAAGCACGGTTGCCATGACCCTCAAGCAGGGCGCTGCACGTGGTACCTTCTCCAATGAGGCAGGATGCGGCACCTCCCCCATCACCCATGCAACCGCCATCACGCCCCACCCATTCAAAGAAGGCATGTACGGTTCCTTTGAGGTATTCATCGACACCCTGGTTGTCTGTACCATGACAGCGCTGGCCATCATCTGCAGCGGTCCGGAAATCTGGCAGAGCGGCCTCAAGGACGTGGCGCTGACCCAGTCCGCATTTGCCTCCACCTACGGAAACCTCGGCCCCATCATCGTGTCGGTCTGCCTCTGCCTGTTTGCCTTCTCCACAATGGTTGGATGGGAAATCAACTACGAATCCGCCTTTTTCTATATCTTCCCAAAGGCGTCCGGTTCCAACGCAGCCAAACTGCTCATAAGGCTGATCTGGCTGGTTCCCGGCTTCATCTCCCTTGGAAAGACCCCGGAACTTGTGTGGACCGTGGTGGACATCGTATCCGGTTTCTGGTGCATCCCCAATGCCATTGCACTGCTGTTCTTATCAGGGACATTTATGAAGGTATTCAATGATTATCAGGAAAAATATATGAAAAACTAATCCAGTGTGAAGGAGGGGCGGCGTTTTAGGCCCTGGCATCAAAAAGGGCGGTAGAAGCAGCCCCTCCGGAACCTGGCGTCCGGGCCGCAGCCGTCCTAAGGAACCTGTCCGGCCCCGCCGTTCCTCACGGGACAGGCCGCGCCATGGCCCCGCGGACGTACCCTCGCGCCCCAAATCTTACTTAAAGCGCCTTTCTCAGCGCCTCTGCCATCTCCTCATATTCCTCATCCCTAAGCATGGTCTTCCCGCTGTTCATTTCAAAGGTGCCGCCCCATTCCTCGCCGCCCTTGTATTTGGGAACTATATGGAAATGCAGATGGCAGCCCGTGTCGCCGTATGCGCCGTAGTTTACCTTATCCGGGTTAAAAACCTTGTGCACGGCCCTGGATACCTGGGCGATCTCCGCAAAGTAATCATTCCTCTCCTCATCCGTCAGGTCTATCAGCTCGCTTACATGCTTTTTGTGGGCCAGGATCACCCTTCCCTTCTTGCTCTGCTCCTTGAATATATAAAGGAAGCCTGTCTTCATTTCACATACAGGATACCCGAATTTGGCAACCAGCCCTCCCTGCATGCAATATGCGCAATTCGTATCTTTTACCATTTCTTCCATGACCACTATCTCCTTTATGTTTGATTTTATTTTGGTTTTAACATACCACTTATGGGTGGCAAAAGCAATTCCAATATTTGTTTTTCTTTCTATGTACCATCTTTTCCATTTCTATGTTATAATGATACACAAGTATCAATATAGGAGCAGTGTTATGAGTAAAGCAGACTTCAGACGCAGGCAGGCACGCAGGCGCAGACATAAATTAACCATGATGTCGAGGCATCTTCCGACATTTATTGTATTATTGGCCATCACACTACTGGTAGGGGGCGGTGTTTTCACCCTCTACCGGTTTGTTTTGGGGAAACAGCCCCCAAGGCCGGGCAGCTCTGTCCAGGCAGCAGTATCCTCTGCCCAGGCAGACCCTTCTTCAGGCGGCGTGACCAGCCCAGGGCCCTCGGATGAGGGCACGCAGGTAATAGAGGATGATGTCTCCAGGCTTATTGCCCAGGCGGACAGGCTGGCGATGGGTTACGATTATGACAAGGCCATTGACCTTGTCAACAGCAGCGGGCTGGACGTGACCGAAGCCAGGGTGCAGGAAGCCCTTGGGCGGTATGAGGCAGAAAAGGCAGCCCTGGTGCCGGCTGATATGAATAAGATTACCCATGTATTCTTCCACACACTGATTATGGATACATCCAAGGCATTTGACGGTGACAAGGACAGCGGAGGGTATAATTCAGTCATGACCACCAAGGATGAGTTCATGAAAATGCTTCAGGCCATGTATGACCGTGGTTATGTACTGGTGCGGATCCATGACATTGCCTACGAAGAAACGGACGGAAACGGCAGCAAACGGTTTGTGAAGGGCAAGATCATGCTGCCCGAGGGCAAGCAGCCATTTGTGATGTCCCAGGATGATGTGTGTTACTACCCATACATGGACGGGGACGGATTTGCCAGCCGTATTGTAATCGGCGAGGACGGCAAGCCCACCTGTGAGATGGTCATGGATGACGGCACCGTGTCTACCGGTTCCTACGACCTGGTTCCCCTGCTGGAGGATTTCATTCAGGAACATCCTGATTTCTCATACAAGGGAGCAAGGGCCATCATTGCATTTACCGGATATGAAGGCATTCTTGGCTACCGTACGGCTTCCTCCTATTCAGACAGCCCCACCTATGAGGCTGACAGGGAACAGGCCGCCAAGGTGGCGCAGTGCTTAAGGGACAATGGCTGGGAGCTGGCCTCCCACAGCTGGGGCCATCTGCAGCTGGGGGTGGCCAGGAATCCGGAGGATGGCTTTGCCATTTCCGAGGAGCGTTTCCGCACGGATACGGACAAGTGGGAAGCCGAGGTGGAATCCCTGATTGGCCCCACGGATATCCTGCTCTATCCTTACGGCAACGATATTGCTGACTGGCACGCATATAAGGATGACAACCCCCGGTTTCAATATCTGGAGTCCAAGGGATTCCGGTATTTCTGTAACGTGGATGCCAGTACCCCATACTGGATGCAGATGGGCAATAACTATCTGCGCATGGCAAGGAGGAACCTGGACGGCTACCGGCTCTATGAGGACATGACCCAGACAGACCCGGCCAAAAAGCGCTTAAGCGATTTATTCGATGCGGCTCAGATATTCGATCCTGCAAGACCCACTCCGGTGGAGTGGAGTTACCAATAGGATTTACCTTAATGGCATCCCAATGAACAGGCAGTGTGCCGGCAGCTTCCATACGAAGCCGCCGGCACACTGCCTGTTTTATCCTTCCCCCCTTCCCTGTCCGGTTCCCCGTCCTTAATTTATCCCGGCCGCACATGTACAGGCAAGAACCCACGAACTGTTTCCCGTTGTCAACATATAATAAATCAAGGAATTGATTTCTAATTGAAAGGAGCTTTTTCATGATTCCCAAACTGGAAGTAAATGGGGTCAGCTACTCCTACCACTCATTGGATGGTGAGACGCTGGCCCTTTCCAATATATCATTTGATGTGTCTGCCGGGGAATTTGTGGCTATTGTGGGACCATCAGGCTGTGGAAAATCCACCCTGCTGACCATGCTCAGCGGGCTGACCCAGCCTGAAAAGGGGACCATCAGCATTGACGGCGCCCCCCTGTCCAAAGCCCATTCCGCGATTGGCTATATGCTGCAGAAGGACCATTTATTTGAATGGCGCAACATTTTCTCCAACATTTCCCTTGGACTTGAAATACAAAAACGGTTGGACGAACCTGCCAGGCTTGAACTTCTGGATATGATGTCCGCCTATGGCCTGGCCGGCTTTGAATATGCAAAGCCTTCCGAACTTTCCGGGGGCATGCGCCAGAGGGCGGCATTAATCAGGACCCTGGCCCTGAAACCGGATATACTGCTGTTGGATGAGCCATTTTCCGCCCTGGACTATCAGACAAGATTGTCTGTGTGCGATGATATCAGCTCCATCATACGGAGGACCCACAAAACGGCCATCCTGGTGACCCACGACCTGTCTGAGGCCATCAGTGTGGCCGACCGTATTGTTGTGCTGTCCGCACGTCCCGGACGGGTCAAGTCAGTTTTATCCATTGATTTCCCGGAAGGCTGCACCCGCTCCCTTGACAGGCGTAACTGCCCGGAATTTTCCAATTATTTTAATACCGTATGGAAGGAGCTGAAGACATATGAATCATAACGGTCCTTGTTATACCATACAGGAACAGGGCAGGAAAAACTGCGGCACCTGTGAAATGTCCGTGGCCCAGCAGGCCTTTGTTGAAGGGGAACTGCGCCGCCACCGGCAGGTTACCATCTGCCGCATCATGCTTTTAGTGCTTCTTCTGGCGCTTTGGGAGCTGGCGGCCGACATGCACTGGATTGACAGCTTCATCTTCAGTTCCCCCACCATGATTGCCAAGTGCCTGGTAACCATGACCCGGGACGGCAGCCTGTTCCTCCACACAGGCGTCACCCTGCTGGAAACCCTTATAAGCTTTGCACTTTGCACGGTTTTTGGCCTGGCCTGCGCCCTGCTTTTATGGTCCAGCAAAAGCGTTGCCCAGGTGCTGGAGCCGTTCCTGGTACTTTTAAACAGCCTTCCCAAGTCAGCCCTGGCCCCCCTGCTCATTGTATGGCTGGGCAACAATATGAAGACCATCATCGTGGCCGCCGTGTCCGTGGCCGTGTTCGGATCCATCCTGACACTCTACACCGGCTTTACCCAGATGGATACGGAAAAAATCAAGCTGATCTACTCCCTGGGCGGAAACCGGAAGGATGTGCTGGTAAAGGTCCTGCTTCCAGGTTCCCTGCCCATGCTCATCAGCAACATGAAGGTGAACATCGGCCTGTGCCTGGTGGGCGTCATCATCGGGGAGTTCCTGTCCGCCAAGGCCGGACTTGGTTATCTGATTACCTATGGGTCACAGACCTTTGCCATGACCATGGTGGTGACCTCCATTGTGATACTTTGTATTGTGTCCGGGATGCTGTATCAAATCATTGCGTATGCGGAAAAGAGGATAAGTAAGCTTAGTTAACCCTTCAGGCAGGAGCAGGACTTTATAGTTTTGTATGGGTACTGCTCCTATCTGTCCCGTACTGTCTTTAGCAGACCATATCTTAATGCCTCATGGGTCATTTGTCACAAATGCACAATTTCCCAATTAACTTTTTTACACTTTTAACAAATCTAATATTACCTATTGACTTAGAATTTCATGGTATGTATAATGTAGTCAATTGAACAGGGCTTGTAACTATATTTAATGATAGGCAATACCTTCACAATGCTTTAGGCGTGTGTTTGTATTGCTTTTTTTATGCCTATTTTTACCGGAGGGAGGTACAGCAGCCATGATGATTAAGACAATATTAAACAATAACGCCGTTATAGCCATTGATGAAAATGAAAAGGAGGTTGTTATTGTTAAGAATGGGATAGGGTTTAACAGCAAAAAGGGGATGGTGCTGAAGGACAACGATATGGAGAAAGTATTTATCCTCCAGGAAAAGAATGTTTCCGATGATATGATACACCTGCTGTCGCTGATAAGTGAGGAATACATAGAAGTCTCCAAAAAAATTGTGGATTATGGCCGCACGGTCTTAAAGACAGGCGTCCATGACAGCATTTATGTTACCTTGTCCGACCATATCGAACTGGCCGTGTCCAGAAAGAAAAAGGGAATCGCCTTTGACAATGCCATGACCTGGAGCATTAAGAAAACCTACCGTGAAGAATACCACATCGGCGAGGTGGCTTTAAAAATCATCCAGATTGAGTGCGGGGTCACCCTTCCCGAGGAGGAGGCAGGCCTTATCGCATTGCATTTTGTCAATGCCAAGATTCACAATGAACCGGAAGTAACCCATGACTTTGCATACATTTCCGTGTTTGTACAGGACCTTATTAATTTCATCAAATACTTCCTGTGTACGGAAATGGATGAGAACTCCCTGGAATACAACCAGCTGCTCAGCTATCTCCAGACCCTGGCCCTGGTACTGGATGACAGGAAGGCTGCCGCCGTCAGCAGCGACAGCCGGTACTATGAAATGCTCCGGTATGCAAAAGGATATTTTAAAAGGGCTTATGACTGCAGTGACCGTATCCGCAGGTTTACCAAGGAAAAATATGACTTGGAAATCCAGCCTGAGGATATCCTGCACCTTACCATGTACATCAACAAATTCATTAAAAAGGAGTAATGACCTATGTCCAATCAAGAACTGGCCGCCAGGATAATTGAACTTATCGGCGGAAACAGCAACATAAGCCGGGCAGCCCACTGCATGACCCGCCTGCGGCTTAATTTATATAATAATGATTTAATCCAGTTAAAAGAAATCGAGTCCCTGAAAGGTGTATTGGGGGCACAGATGCAGAACCAGCAGCTTCAGATCATTATCGGCCCCCAGGTTGGTTCCCTGTATAACGAGATTGCTGCCCAGGCCAATCTAAACCCTGCTGCTGATGCGCCAAAGACCAACCAGAAGCTTTTTACCAGGTTCCTGGATATCCTGTCAGGCATCTTTCTTCCGGTCATCCCCGCCATTGCCGGCGCCGGTATGCTGAAGGCCATCATCGCCCTTTTAAAGGCAGCTAACCTGGTCCAGGTGGACAGCTACACATTCCAGCTGTTTAACATGATGGCGGACTGTATTTTCTATTTCCTGCCCTTTTTCCTGGCAGTATCCAGTGCAAAGATATTTAAGACCAATGCCACACTGGCCGTTGCCCTGGCAGCAGCCATCCTTCATCCCACCTTCACGGCATTTGTCAGTGCCGGGGACGTTACGGCCATTGAGTTTTTCGGCCTCCCTGTGCGCCTGGTGAACTACAGCTATTCCGTCATCCCAATCGTGCTGTCTGTCTGGATATTAAGCTATGTATACCGTTTTGTGGATAAACACATGCCCAATATCCTGAAGGTCATATTCACACCCACTGTTGTACTGCTTATCATGGTGCCCCTTGAACTGGTTGTCCTGGGACCGTTGGGAAGCTATGCCGGCAGCGCGCTGACCAGCTTCATCACATACCTGTTTTCTGTCAATGCCTTTATTGCAGGATTCGTGATGTCCCTCATCCGTCCTTTGACCGTAATGACCGGTATGCATCAGGGTTTTACCCCGGTTGTATTCCAGAACCTGGCTGAACTTGGCTATGATATGCTGCTTCCGACCATGATGATGTCCACCATGGCGCAGTTCGGGGCGACCGCGGCCATGTATTTCCGTGTGAAGAACCGGGAGAAAAAGTCCCTCATCGTATCGGCCAGCTTTTCCGCCATCATGGGTATTACAGAACCGGCTTTATACGGTGTGCTCATAAGCTACAAAAAGGCATTTTTCGCTGCCTGCCTGGGAGGTGCGCTGGGCGGAGGTTATATCTCCATGACCCATTTTCATCTGCTGAGTTTTGCCTCCTCCAGTATTGTCAGCCTTCCCCTGTATTTCCAGTCCAATGTATCCAATGTACTGATTGCCATTGCCATCAGTATCGTATCCGCGTTCGCGCTTACGCTGGTTTTAGAAAAGACGGATACGGCAGCGGATAGCAGCACCTTTTGCGGATACACCGACACCTCACAGGCATCCGTGGACCCATTGCCGGCAGATTTTGCAGCTCCTGCGGCCCCGCTGCTCCACAGCGCTGTAATCACTGCTCCGGTAAGCGGACGCATCACCCCTTTATCTGAAGTGCCTGACAACACCTTTGCATCCGGCATCCTGGGGGACGGCTTTGCCATCATGCCCACAGACGGCACAATCCATGCGCCTGTGGACGGCACGGTCACTGCCCTCTACTCATCCAAGCACGCAATCGGCATCACCGGCCCGGACGGCCTGGAAGTCCTGGTCCACATCGGACTTAATACAGTACAGCTGGAGGGCAGGTATTTTGAAGCATATGTTAAAAGCGGGGATAACGTCAAAAAGGGGCAGAAGCTGATTACCTTTGATTTATCTGCCATAGAAAAGGAATATAATCCCATCACACCGGTACTGGTGCTTAACAGCAATAAAAAACTGGATTTCATGAAAAAAATGAATGACGCAGTCACTGCCAACACAGACGTATTACAGGTACAATTTGAATAAGGAGGAAACACATGAGACAGTTTAAGGATGATTTTTTATGGGGCGGCGCAACTGCCGCCAACCAGTTTGAAGGCGGCTGGAACGAAGGCGGCAAGGGCCTGTCCACTGCTGATGTAACCCGTTTTAAGCCGGATGTGGATGTGGAGGATATGCAGAAGCAATGGGAAATCACATCTGCGGACATTGAGCAGGCCATCCGCACACAGGATACCGCCTACTATCCCAAGCGCCATGGTTCTGATTTCTACCATCACTATAAAGAAGATATTGCGCTGATGGCCGAGATGGGCTTTAAGGTGTTCCGCATGTCCATTGCCTGGTCCAGGATTTTCCCAAGAGGTGATGAGGAAACCCCCAACGAGGAGGGGCTGGCATTCTATGACCGTGTCTTTGATGAGCTGCATAAATACGGCATCGAGCCCCTGGTCACAATGTCCCATTATGAGCCGCCCCTGGCTTTTGTAACCGAGTATGACGGCTGGTACTCCAGGGAATCTGTTACATTTTTTACACGTTATGTGACAGCTATCTGCAACCGCTACAAGGATAAAGTAAAATACTGGCTCACCTTTAACGAGGTGGACAGTGTCATACGTCACCCATTCATGACAGGCGGTCTTATAGAAGATCATTTTCCTTCCCATGAAGCCTTTGAACAGGCCCTATACCAGGCCATGCACCATCAATTTGTAGCCAGTGCCCTGGCCACAAAAATCTGCCATCAAACCATTCCAGGTTCCAAGGTTGGCTGCATGCTGACCAAGCTGACCTTCTATCCTTATACCTGCAGACCGGAGGATGTGCTGAAGGCCCAGCAGGATATGCGCGCCACCCTGGCCTTTGCAGACGTACAGGTATTCGGCAGATATCCCGCCTATCTGAAAGCCCTTTATAAGAAGAAAAACATTGTCCTGAAAAAGGAAACAGGGGATGATGAGATACTTGGAAGTTACCCTGTAGACTTCATTTCCTTCTCCTACTACTCCTCTTCCTGCTCAGCCGCTGACACCACGGGCCTTATCGTGGCCGAGGGCAATACATGTGCCGCCATCAAAAATCCGTATCTGAAGGCAAGCGCATGGGGATGGCAGATTGACCCTGTGGGACTGCGCATTTCCATGGTGGATCTGTATGACCGATACCGTCTTCCTCTGTTCATTGTGGAAAATGGTCTGGGCGCCCAGGATGTGCCGGAAGCAGACGGGAGCATACAGGATGATTACCGTATCCACTACATGCAGGAGCATATCAAAACCATGTATGACGCTGTGACCCGGGACGGCGTGGAACTGATGGGATATACATGCTGGGGCTGTATCGACCTTGTGTCCAACTCCTCCAACCAGATGAGCAAGCGGTACGGCATGGTTTACGTGGACTGTGATGACTATGGCAACGGTACATTTAACAGGAAAAGGAAAAAATCCTTTGACTGGTATAAAGAGGTAATTGCCACCAACGGGGCCAGTGTCCTTAACAGGTAACGCCCAACGGTAAATCGCGGACAGGTAACGGACAGGCAGATTCGACGGACAGGCAAACCGCAAATTTCCTGTTGACAAATCCCCTTCCATATCTTATACTGATTTCCATAAACAGGGGAGCTTATTGATAGGCTGAGAGGAAGTTGTGAACTTCGACCCATGAACCTGATTTGGATAATGCCAACGTAGGGACCCATGAAGCAGCTTTTATGCGGGAATACCTTGGTATTCCCGTTTTTTATTGCTTGAAAGCCAGATACCTTATATCCGGCTGCCTTAAAATCCATATTGGTAAACAGAGTGAGCAGATGTTCACGAAGGGGTGCACCACCGCGGGTGTATTGCTTCGTGAACTTTTTTTATGCCCATATCATGCAACAATCCCACAGCAAAGGAGGTGGAACAATGGCAGTCATCAATGGCATCACCGTTGGACTGACGCAGGCAGTGCCAGTCAGTACATATCTTATGGAACACAATTACCGGCTGGATTGCATTGCCGTGGAGCTGAACGGCGGCATTCTGCCAAAAGACAGCTATGACACAACCTGTCTGACGGACAGCGATGTGATGGAAATCGTAAATTTTGTAGGAGGAGGATGACAATGGATGATACAGTGACCAGGGAACAGCTGCAAAAAGCCCTGCGGGAACGGCATACCCAAGAGGTCCAGGAAAAGCTGGATAAGGCACGGGTCGCCGTGGCAGGGCTTGGAGGGCTTGGCTCCCATGTGGCGGCAGCGCTGGCAAGGATTGGTGTGGGTCACCTGCATCTCGTGGATTTTGACGTGGTGGACATCACCAACCTGAACCGACAGCAGTATACGGCCAGGCATCTGGGAACCTGCAAGACAGATGCGCTGGCAGATGCATTAAGGGAAATAAATCCTTACCTGGATATTTACACGGACCGCGTGAAAGTGACAGAGGATAACCTGGTTTCCCTGTTCAGCGGGGAAACCATTATCTGCGAGGCATTTGATTGCCCGCAGGCCAAGGCCATGCTGGCCAATGGCATACTGACCCATTTCCCCGGCAAATATCTGGTGGCCGCATCCGGCATGGCCGGGTTTGGCAGCAGCAATACCGTGATTACCAGGAAGGCCGGAAAAAACTTCTACCTCTGCGGGGACGGCATCTCGGATCCTGCATCCGGAGCCGGCCTCATGGCGCCCAGGGTAATGCTCTGCGCAGCCCATCAGGCCAACATGATTGTACGGCTGATCCTGGGTGAGGAGGATCCGTAGGGCGTATCTGATAACTCACGGCAGCCCCATCAAACACATAAAAAAGGAGATTTCAGACAATGACAGACAAAATCACTCAGACAGACCACGACCCGTTCATCCTGGGAGGGCATACCTTCACCTCCCGTTTCATCCTGGGCTCAGGCAAGTATTCCCTGGATTTGATCCGAGCTGCCGTGGAGCAGGCAGATGCCCAAATCATCACCCTGGCCCTGCGCAGGGCAAATGAAGGAGGGCCTGCAAACATACTGGACTATATACCGGGGCATGTGACCCTTCTTCCCAATACCTCCGGTGCCAGGAATGCAGATGAGGCTGTGCGCATTGCACGCCTGGCCAGGGCAGCGGGATGCGGGGACTTTGTGAAAATAGAGGTCATCCGCGACGCAAAATACCTGCTGCCTGACAATACCGAGACCGTGAAGGCAACAGAAATCCTTGCCAAGGAAGGCTTTGTGGTCATGCCCTATATGTACCCGGACCTGAACGCAGCCAGGGACCTGGCCAATGCAGGCGCTGCCTGCATCATGCCCCTGGCCGCCCCCATCGGAACCAACAAGGGGCTGTGCACAAAGGACTTCATCCAAATCCTTATTGACGAGATTGACCTTCCAATCATTGTGGACGCAGGAATCGGGCGCCCGTCCCAGGCATGCGAGGCAATGGAAATGGGGGCGGCTGCCATCATGGCCAACACAGCCATTGCAACCGCAGGGGACGTGCCTGCCATGGCCCATGCATTCAGGCTGGCAATTGAATCCGGGCGGCAGGCTTATCTGGCCGGGCTTGGACGAACCCTGGATAAGCAGGCCAGCGCCTCCTCCCCCCTGACCGGATTCCTTCATGACTAAACCACAGAAAGGCAGATACTATGTCCAATAACAAGAATGAAACCAATGTGTTTAATAAAAGCATACTGAACACCCAGGTACGCCAGGACCTGGAAATGGAGCGGACCGACCACATGGCCTATCTTCCGGACATGGAGGTCCTTGATTCCGGCATTGACCGCCAGGTCCTTTCCATGATGGAGTCCTATGACCCGGCGTCTTATACGGCCGATGATGTAAAGGCCGCCTTAAACCATGACATGCGCGGCCCTGAGGATTTTGCAGCCCTCCTCTCCCCTGCCGCGCAGCCGCTTCTTGAGGAGATTGCCAGGAAGGCCCAGTCAGAGACAAGAAAACATTTTGGCAACTCCGTCCAAATGTTCACACCCATCTATATTGCCAATTACTGCGAAAACTACTGTATTTACTGTGGGTTTAACTGTAAGAACAAGATCCGGCGTGCCATGCTTGACCCGGAACAGATTGAGAAGGAAATGAAGTCCATTGCAGCAACCGGCCTGCAGGAAATCCTGATACTTACAGGCGAAAGCCGCAGCCATTCCACAGTCCCCTACATTGGGGAGGCCTGCCAGATTGCAAGGAACTACTTTAAGGTCATCGGGCTGGAAATCTATCCCCTGAATTCGGATGAATATGCCTTTCTGCACGGATGCGGGGCTGACTATATAACGGTTTTCCAGGAAACCTATGATTCCGGTAAGTACGAAACCCTGCATCTGTCCGGACATAAACGGTGTTTTCCTTACCGTCTCAACACCCAGGAACGGGCCCTCATGGGCGGCATGCGGGGCGTTGGCTTCGGGGCCCTGCTGGGGCTGGCGGATTTTCGCAGGGATGCATACGCAGCCGGCTGCCATGCCTGGCTCCTGCAGAGGAAATACCCCCATGCTGAGATTGCATTTTCCTGCCCAAGGCTCCGGCCAATCATCAACAATGACAGAATCAATCCCATGGATGTACACGAAACGCAGCTGCTTCAGGTGGTGTGCGCTTACCGCCTCCTGATGCCGTGGGCAGGCATCACTGTCTCCACCAGGGAGTGCGCACGGGTAAGGGACAACCTGGTTTCCATTGCCGCAACCAAGATATCGGCAGGCGTGAGCACGGGTATCGGCAGCCATTCGGACGAAATCAAGGAGAAAGGGGACGGCCAGTTTGAGATATCGGACGGGCGGAGCGTGGATGAGGTGTTCCATGACCTGCTTGCCCGGGATCTGCAGCCGGTCATGAGTGATTATATCTATGTGTGAGGATTTAATGATGGACCCTGAACTGAGAGGGCACATCCTGGCAATCACCAACAGGAACCTCTGTTCCAGACCCTTTGAGGAACAGGTCCGCCGGGTCTGCTGTTTTCATCCGGCTGCCCTGATACTAAGGGAAAAGGACTTACCGGATGCTGAGTATGGTGAACTGGCCAAAGAGGTGATGAAGATATGCAGGGAATATCAGGTTCCCTTCATTCCCCACAGCTTCATGGAAACAGCCCGCCAACTGGGCGCGGATAAAATCCATCTCCCCCTTTGGCGGCTGCGTGAGGCATCCGGCACAGGCCTGCTGGATGGCTTTAAGACAATAGGCGTCTCTGTCCACAGTGTGGAGGAAGCCCTGGAGGCAGAGGCCCTTGGGGCCTCCTATCTCATTGCCGGGCATATCTATGCCACGGACTGCAAAAAAGGGCTGCCTGCGCGCGGGACCGGCTTCCTGCGCGCGGTCTGTGAAGCGGCGGACATCCCTGTCTATGGAATCGGAGGCATCCATCTGGATGAGGCACAGATAAAAGAAGTGCTGGGATGCGGGGCGGCCGGAGGATGTATCATGTCGGGAATGATGAGGATTTAGGGTGGGAATGAATTCCCAAACACCTCCCAAGACAAAAAGCAGTTGACGCCGCCCCTCCGGCAGCAGTAGAATTAACCCACAGCAGACTTTTTGCAGGGAAATAAAATCTGATAGAAAAAGAGGTTTACATCCATGGGCTTCCTTATAAAACCAGCCGCCTTCGGCGCACTGATACTGGCAGGCTGCCTGCTTAGGCACAAGAACATCTTAAGCAGCAATGACCAGAAGACATTCAGCAGGCTTGTGCTCAATATCACGCTCCCTGCCGCTGTCATCCATTCTTTTTACGGGTTTGAAAAGGAACCATCCCTTTACCTCATGATTGCCATGGGCTTCCTGTGCAGCCTCCTTCCCTTTCTGGCAGCCTACTGCCTGACAGGTAAGCTGAACCGCCAGGACCGGATGTTCACCATGGTTAATATAGCAGGATACAACATCGGCTGTTTTACCCTGCCCTTAATCCAGAATTTTTTCGGCCAGACCGGCTCCGTGGCTGCCTGCATGTTCGATACCGGCAATGCCGTGATGATGACCGGAGGTTCCTATGCCCTGGTAACCACCCTGCTGCATCTGGATACCGGGGACAATGGCTCCGTGCAGACGCCTGTGTGGAAAAGGTTCCTGGGATCCATTCCCTTTGACACCTATATGCTGATGCTGGTTTTCTCCTCCATTGGAATCCAGATTCCCGGCTGGCTGGACGCCCTGCTGGAACCGGTTTACCAGGCAAACAGCTTTCTGGCCATGCTGATGATTGGGATGATGCTGCGTCCTGTCCATGGCAGCGCCGCCCTCCGGAACACCATGCGGGTCATCCTGGGACGGCTGGCATTTGCCTGCATTTTCTCCCTGTCCATCTACCACTTTGCGCCCCTTTCCCTGGAAATGCGGCAGGTGCTGGCCGTGACCGTATTTGCCCCGGTCAGCACCCTGGCTCCTATCTATACGGAAAAATGCAAGGGAGACACGGCTGTATCTAGCTTTACCGCCTCTGTGTCCATTGTCATCGGATTATTCGTCATGTCAGGGCTGGCTATGTGGTTCCGGCTGTAGCGGCGGCTGCAGCAGCTATTTGACAGTCCATGCTTTATCCGTGAAATAAACGCTTCTGGCCAGCTTCAGCACATCCGTATCCTCGTATAAATCCGCATTCAGTGAAATGGAATATACCTCGCTGCTGTCCGGCTTTGCAAAGAATACATACCACATACGGGAGGTCCGGTCCTTCTCCGGCACAGGTCCGTACTCAGCTTCCACGTCTTCCAGTGAGGCAGGGGTGTATAAATCATGCTGTACCAGAACCAGCAGGGCAGGGGCCTCACAGTCAATGACCATGACTGGTTCCGTGATAAACACGGAATGGTTCCATGGAAGGTCAATGCCTGACAGTCCGCCCTGACTGAACCTGCAGTCCGGCCATCCGCCCGTATAGCGTTCCACTGCGCCCGCAGCCCACCATGAATTAGGAACCGTATCATAATCAATATGGGAAGCCAGATGGTCCAGACGTTTTATGTCTTCCGGGTCTGAGGTCGCAAATACATTTCCCCCCGTACTGCTGCCCAGCGCCTCTGTATACTCCTGGTTGGACAGTTCCCGGGGCAGCCGGTACGTCATGTAATCCGTCATGGCTGTATGGGTATCTAAAAAGCGGCGGATGCCCTCTTCGTCCGGCAGCGTCATCCCATAATGCTTCACATCTTCCGGTGTACGGTAAATATTCAGCATTTCTGAGGTTGGCTGGCGTACCAGGATAATATCCGCCAGGCTGCCGTCCTCCCTGTCATATGAGATAGTCAGCGAGTACAGTTCCCCCTTATAATAAAACATGTAGTATTCAGACCAGTTAAGGAAACCGCCCGCTTCCTTGCTGTCCGCCTCATTCGGTTCAGGAAAATCCGCGGTCCGCGCTTCCAGATCTTCCGTATCACGGATTCCGGCCAGACGTATCACATCTTCTGCCGTGATGGCTTTGGCTGATTGCGGATGACCCGCCGTCTTTACAGGAAGCCGGTCCGCGTCCGCTGCTGTTCCGTCTGCTGACCCCCTATCCGCTGCCCTGGTTCCATCTGCTGTCCCGGTTCCATCTGCTGTCCCGGCTCCATCTGCTGCCCCGGTTCCATCTCCCGCTCCTATCCCGTCTGTCCCTCCATCTTCCGGTATCACCCCGTCCTCCATTCCCTCCGGCGCCTCCCATATCTCCTCCGGTATCCAGATTCCCTCAGCCCCAAAGGGCTGAATCATGGAAACAGCTGCCTGGCTTTTATCCGGGAACGTGTAGACAGCCACCATCACATCACCGTCTTTCACAACCGCGGCCTCCCCTCCCTGGAGATTCAGGAGCATTTCCATGGCCAGTCCAGGGTCCAGCAGGTCCTGGTACACCATATCTGTCCGGGCATTCCGGTTCAGTGCCTCTGCCATCCCTTCCTGCCTGTAATCCATGGGTGTCCCGGCAATCCCGCCGCTGTATGCCTCATAAAACCCAGTAGCAGAATGGATTTCTTCATATTGGGTCAGCTGGCTCTGGTCCACATACCAGACACCGCCTGTCTTCTTCCAGGTAATCCGCTCCTTCCATACCCACCGGTGCGGGTCAGAGGTCATGGCATAGTAGGTAATCTCAGTCTGATTTTCCTGATTATGAATCTGATAGAGATGGTCCATGGGCCAAGGACTGGACCATCCGAAACTGATATACGGGTCATCCTGCAGTGACATGACCGGTTCCATCTTATAAAAGCCTTCCGGATGTCCCGGATCATACATACCATATAATGCCGTTCCATCCCTGTCACAAAAAGCCTGGGCCCACTGCCCTGCCCTGGCTCCTATGTCATCCTGCTTTTTCCCTGTATAAGTGCACACCGCCAGCCAGGAAAGCGCAAGCACGATCAGCGCCGCCATGACTCCCGTGGTTTTCGGATGTTTTGCCAAAATGGAAATACGCTCCTTCACAGCCTTTTTCCCATTCCACATGTCAGAAGAAATATTCAGGAATCCGGACGCAGCCCTGGGTTTGACAGTCAAGTCAATCAATGTCCTTCCATAGGAAAACCGCTCCTCCTCCCCCAGACGCCGGACCGCATCCGCATCACAGGACAGCTCGCAGTCACGCTTGGATAAGAACGCGGCCGCCCATACCAGCGGGTTAATCCAGTAGTAGCAAAGCAGGATACAGCGCAGCCCTCCCCAGATATGGTCGCGGCGGCGGGCATGACAGTCCTCATGGACCAGCACATGAGACATGCGGGTTCCGTCTCCCTCCATGTCCTTTGGAAGGTAAATGGCCCGGTCACCCAGATAGGACATGAAACAGGGAACAGCCAGATCCTCAACCAAATAGACCGGAAGCTCCGTGACCCCATAGGTATCTCCGTGATAACGTTCCCTGCTTCTGTAAAGGCGCCATGAAAAACGGAAATTAATCCAGAGCATCCATATAAACAAAAGGATGCCGCCCGCACCCCACAAAACCAGGATGATCATCTGCCAGTCAATCCCCGCTGCCCGTTGGGCCATGGTGGCAGGAGCCGTATAATGTGTCACCTGCCCTGAAGCCAGATTATGGATCAGCGGTTTAAGGTCCGGCCTTAAAGCAGCCTGTTCCCGGACAGTCTCCGCTGCATTCATCACACTGAAAGGGCTTGTCATATTCCCCATAAAGCCCAGCACAGGATAAAACCACGGCATCACCAGCCGGATTGCCGCAAGTCCCCATATGCCGTACTGAAGCTGGGGACTGATCCTTCCCCTTAAAAGAAAGCGGAGAAGGATGATCCCCAGAATCAGGACTGATGAAGTAATTAATGTCTCAGCCATGGCGCTCCTCCTCTGCCTTATCAAGAATTGCCTTCAATTCCTCAATCTCCTCATCTGATAATCCGCTGGAGTTCACCATGGCATTGACCAGCAGGCTTAAGCTTCCCTGGTACATGCGGTTCAAGAATCCCCTGGTCTCCTCAATAACCGCCCCGTCCCTATCAACGCAGGGGTAAAAGAGCTTGGCCCGTTCCCCCTCCTCATGGCAGACAGCCCCTTTGGCTTCCAGCCGCTTCAGCATGGTGATGATAACATTCCTCCCCCATCCGGTTGTCTGTTCCAATTCCTTTGTGAGATGGGTGATTGTTTTGGGCGGATTCTGCCATAAAAGGTTCATTAATTTCCATTCACCGTCTGATAGGTTAATCTTTTCCATGTTAAGTCCTCCGGATTCCTGTCATTTTATGCTGCGTAGCTTCAATATCCCTATAGCTTCGATGCCGCCATGTTTTAATACTATCATAAAAACCGTACCGCAATCTGTTCCTGTTTGTATCAGCGCATATTAGTATACATATGTATACTAATATTGTAAGTCCAAACCGGATGCCTGTCAATATGGAATCTTGTCTGCCATCCCCCTCTTCCCTTTTTTCCAAAAAGACGCCTTTACAACTCCCTATCTGCCCCTGCACCGCCCAACATCCTTCTCCTCCTGCACATTTACCTTTCCCCTTGCCTTTCACCCAAAAATACCCTATGATTAAATCAAATACGGATGAACATCCTATATGGGGAAAGGCGGTAAAGAATGGCAGATTATCCTGATATATTAAAAAGAGAGCATTTGACCAATGAGGAACGCAAATGCATCTGCAACCAGCTGATGACCACGGAAAGCCATATGGAACGGCTGATACTGAAACATTTTACAGATGAAGATTTCCGTAAGGTCTGGGAGCGCAAGATAGGCGGAGGGGTCATAGGAGGCAAGGCCTGCGGCCTGCTTGTGGCGAGAAAACTGATTGAAGGGAACATGCCCCAATACTCCGGACATATCGAACCGCATAATTCCTTCTTTATCGGCACGGATATATTCTACCGGTACCTGGTGCTGAACCGCTGTGCCGAGCTTAAGGCGCAGCATACCCTGGAAAAGGAGCATTTTAAGGAAACAGAAGAACTGACAAACCGGTTAAGGAAGGGCATGATTCCGGATGATATACATAAAGAACTGGCAGACATGCTGGACCATTATGGAACCACCCCTATTATTGTACGTTCCAGCAGTATCATGGAAGACGGATATGGCAATGCCTTTTCCGGCAAATACGAATCCATCTTCTGTATGAACCAGGGAACAAAGAAGGAACGGCTGGAGGAACTGGAGGACGCCATCCGCCGTGTCTATGCCAGCGTAATGAATGAACAGGCCATTGAATACCGCAGGAAACGTCATCTGCTGGATGTGGATGAACAGATGGCGCTGCTGATCCAGCAGGTGGCAGGGCAGGCGTACGGCAGTTTCTATTTTCCGGCTGCAGCCGGAATGGGCTGTTCTTACAATCCATATAAGTGGATGGAATATCTGAATCCTGAGGCAGGCATGCTGCGCATGGTAGCCGGACTCGGTACCCGTGCAGTGGAACGGACCCCAGGGGATTACCCACGTCTCATATGCCTGGACCGGGCACAGGCCAATCTGCGCACCACCATGGCAGATCGGCACAAATTCTCCCAGCGGAAGGTGGACGTGCTGGACTTTGCCGCCAAACAGCTCTGCACAAAGCCGTTGGAACAGATAATAGGGTTTCTGCCAGACAGGCAGAAAAAAATGGTCTTAAGCAGGGATACGGAGGCGGAAGACATGCTGGCGGAACGCCATATCTACAGAAAGGTATACTTTGCAGACTGCCAGGGACTGGTGGATGACATGGATTTCATACATCTGATGCGGGACCTTATGAAAATGCTGGAAGCAGCGTATGAACGCCCTGTGGATGTGGAATTTGCCGTTTCCTGCCCGGATCAGGGCGGATGGAAGCTGAACCTGCTGCAATGCAGGCCCCTCCAGGCCGTCCGTTCCGAACAGGTGCGGATTCCGGAAGGCGTGGACCATGAACTTCTGTTTGACGTGCGAAGGACGTCCATGCGGCGTTCCAAGGAAGAGCGGATTGATTACATTGTCTGGGTGGATCCACAGCAATATTACGAATATACCTATGCGAAAAAACCGGATGTGGCGCGGTTAATCGGCAGGATAAACCAACGCTTTGAAGATACGGATTACAAGTTAATGCTTCTGGTCCCCGGCAGGATCGGCACCTCGTCACCTGAATTGGGTGTCCCGGTAGCTTACTCGGAAATCAGCCAGTTCAACGCCATCTGCGAAGTTGCCTATGATAAGGCAGGATACCACCCGGAACTGTCCTATGGCAGTCACATGTTCCAGGACATGGTGGAGGCAGATGTCTACTACGGCGCCATCAATGACAACAGCAAGACCCGTCTTTATCAGCCGGAAATGCTGGCAGGCTGCCCGGAGATACTGGCAGGGCTGTGCCCGGATGAGCCGGAAATGCTTCGGATTGTAAAGGTATATGACGTCAGGAAATGCGGGGCCAGCCTGACCCTGGACGCCCACGAGGGGCGGGCGGTGTGCAGGATCAGAGGTATGCAGGATTAAAGGAACTCAGAATTAAAGAAACTCACGATTAAAGAAACTCACGATTAAAGAAATGTGGGAGGGCTGAACAAAGCCTCCCGCTATTTCACTTCCTTTTTCTGTGCTGCCGCTGCCTCCTCAGGCAGCCAGTCCGCCTTCAGATAATACGCCAGCATCCCAATGGCGCATATCACCCATGTAACCGGCCAACCGGTCATTACCACAAACAGGTTGTTGGTCAAAGGAACTGCTATCATAAGATAAATCTGTCTCAGCACAACAAAGCATCCCAGCATGTAATACATGGGAATCTTGGAAAGTCCGGCGCCGCGCAGGGCCCCGTTCAGGATCTGTACCACCGGCAGCACAATATATGCATAGGAGAAGATGCGCAGCATACCGCTTCCATTGGCAATCACCTGTACATCGTCCGTGAATACGCCAATCAGGTAAGGCGCAAAGAAATACATGCCCACGGAACCAACCAGGATGACCAGGGAACTCATCACCCATGCGGCCCAGATTCCCTTCTTCACACGCCGGTACTGCTTTGCCCCGATATTCTGTCCCACAAACGTGGTAATGGCCATATTAAAACTCTGCAGAGGCAGCTGGAGGAACCCGTCAATCCTGATGGCCGCAGAATAACCAGCCATGGCAGTTGCGCCAAACCGGTTGATGTAGGACTGCACGATTACATTGGAAAAAGATGTAATACTCTGCTGAAGGGCTGCGGGGAATCCGAAGGCGATGATTTTCTTAACCATCTTTTTATGAAAATGTATCTTGCGCAGTTCCAGTTTATAATCCTCCTGGGTATGCATAAGCTTGTACATGACCATGGCCGAGCTCACGGCCTGGGCTATGATGGTGGCAATGGCCACACCTGCTATCCCCATATGGAACCCGCACACAAACAGGAAGTCCAGCGCAATATTCACAAGGCTGGCAACTGCCAGATAGATAAGGGGATGCCGGGAATCCCCCACTGCGCGCAGGATACCCGACCCCATATTATAAAACAGGGAGAATGTCATCCCTGCAAAATAAATGGTCAGATACAGGGAGGAATGCGGCAGCACCTCCTCCGGCACCCCGATGGCCCTGAGAAGGGGCTTTGTAAAAAGCATCCCGGCCACGGTAAACACTACGCTGAGAAGTGCCGTAAGCGCAATGGAGCTATGGACCGCCTTACTCATATCTTCCTTCCGGCGTCCGCCGAAATACTGGGATATGACCACGCCCGCTCCCGCAGATAAGCCCATGAAAAAGCCAACCAGCATGTTAATCACCGGCGTGGACGCCCCCACGGCCGCCAGGGCATTGGTATCCACAAAATTCCCCACCACATAGGAATCCACGGTATTATAAAGCTGCTGAAAGAAATTGCCAATCAACAGCGGAATGGAAAACCATAGTATGGATTTGAATATGCTGCCCTTTATCATGTCTGTATTTGCCTGCTGCAAGATAACACCTCATTTCCCGTTTAAAAATACTCTTAAAAAGAGAAAGCAGACCATCATGAATCCGCTCTCTCTATCATACAACATTTACCCGTTATTTTCTATCACTATATTGGCTGTGTAAAAATATTGTAAATATGCCGCATCACCCAACCTTCACCGCATATTTGATGACATGGTCCTTTTTATTACTGAATATATCATAGGCTTCCATGATATGTTCCAGCGTGGTGCGGTGTGTAATCAGACAGCTGGTATTAAGCCTGCCGGTGCGGATCAGTTCCATGATTTCCCCGCAGCAGGAAGCGTCCACTCCCCCTGTCTTAAAAACAAGGTTTTTCCCATACATATCCGGAAGAGGGATGACCTGGGCCTCCTCATACATAGCCACCACGCAAACCACCGCATTGGGCCTTGCAATCTTCCAGGCAGTCTTAAAGGTGTCTTTGCCGCCGGCTGCCTCCAGGACCGCATCCGCTCCCCGCCCCTCTGTAAGCCGGAGCACTTCCTGAACCACATCCTGCTTAAGTGGGTTAAGTATGACATCCGCCAGTCCCTGTTTTTTAGCAAGCTCAAGACGCTCATCTGAAACATCGATTGCAATCACCCGGGCCGGGCCATACAATCCTGCGCACATAAGGGTACACAGCCCTGTGGGGCCCGCCCCAATCACGGCAACCGTATCAGCCGGTCTGATTTCAGCCAGGGAGGCTCCCCAGTACCCGGTGGACAGGATATCGCCGGTAAACAGGGCATCTTCATCCGTCACATTATCAGGAATAGGGGTAAGGCCGTTATCCGCAAACGGTACCCTTACGTATTCAGCCTGTCCTCCGTCAATACGGCATCCCAGGGCCCAGCCTCCGTGCTCATCCGTACAGTTATTCACATAACCCCTTTTGCAGAAAAAACATTCCCCGCAAAATGTTTCCACATTAACCGCAACCCGGTCTCCGGGCTTAAACCGTTTTACATCCTTCCCCACCTGGTCCACAATCCCCACAAATTCGTGTCCAAGGATAGTTCCCGGAACCGCCCTTGGGACTGCCCCGTGCTGGATGTGGATATCGCTGGAACAGATTGTGGTCAATGTCACCTTTATGACCGCATCCCTGGAATCCAGCAGTCCTGGTAACGGCCGCTCCTCAAGCGCAATGGTTCCTGTGTGTTTGTATACTACTGCTTTCATTGTTTTCTTTGACATATATCTCCTTTGGCAGACCAAACCGTCCTGCTTCTACCTTGATTTTATATTATATTCCTCAAAAAGCTGACTGCAGAACGCCTCATCCTTTACAGCCCTCTGCAGATCCCCAAGTCTGGACTCCTTTAACAGATTTTCCGTCAATGCCGCAAAGTCTTCAATTCCCTCGCTTATTCCCTGGCTAAACCCCTTACTAAACCCTCTCTCCTCAATTGCTTCACTCAAATTACACATCTGCCTCAACTCCTCTTCCAGTTCCTGTTCCATCTTCATGCCATAGTCCTGCTCCAGAATCCCTCTCTTTTCATCCACCGACATGTCCGGTGACAGCAGTGTGCCTAAAAAGCCATGGAGGCTTCCCTTAGAATCACCCGCGTTCCTCCCATCCAGACATATGATGACTACCGACAGCTTATCATAGCTGGATTTCAGCTCCGGTATCCTGCCCATGACATCCGTTTTCGTTATCCGGTATTCTGACATGGCATTGCCCACATAAGCAGGGGCGTTCATACAAATCATCCGGTCCGCAGAGCCGCTTCCCGGCCGCACCAGGTCACTCAATATGGATATCAGGCCTATCCATGCTCCAATCTCCTCCGCGGAATACCCTCTGTACTCCTCTGCCGCTCCCTGTAATATCCTGGCCAGGACCTGCCTGCTGCCCAGAACCCTTTTAGCATGGGCATCATTCTGCACATTGATTCCGGCTGCCTCAAGCTACTCTGACATAAATGTCTTTCTCTTCATCCGTACCTCCTTATACAGGCAGGATTTCAGACGGATTAAAAAATAACTGTCATCCTGGATTCCTGCCGTTTGATAGAAATGTGATTGTTCGGCAGAAACTGCCAGAATGTGCGAATGCACATATTAATTAAATGATTTAAACTTTGTAAATATGTAAGAATATAATTATAATACTTGATTGTTGGGGAATTGTCAATGTCCCTGACAAACCAGTTCAAACCAGTTTTTTAACACTGTCCACAAAAAATCCCCTCAACAATCCGCCACCCTGTAAACCTGGTCAGGATAACAACACCTGCTGCCTCCCACAAAAAAACAGGATTCATATCCTGCAATAGTAATGCAATGCGTAAATATCGGTGAATGCAGTACTGGATATAAATCCCGCCCTTTCCATTTACATATCCGCCAGGGAATGTACAATACCAGAAGTAGCATCATACAGACGCAGGTATTCCTTATAATATTTATCGTATATCCAAAACCTGTCCCAATCCGGTTCATATACTTCTTTGTGCCGTGCCCATTTCCTGCCTTCTTCATATGAAGGAATCACGCCTATGGAAACCCCGGCTATGAGCGCATCTCCTGCCGGCGCCTGAACACTGTCATCCGTAGTAATTATCCTCAGGCCAGTCACATCCGCCAGTATCTGCATCCAAAGACCTGAACAGCAGGCTCCCCCTGACACAATACAGGTATCTCCGGATAAAGCAAACACCGGTGAAGTCTCACGTATCTGCCTGCACGCATAGGACAGCGCCTCCAACACGGCCCGGTACATATGTGCCCTTGTATGCTTCATGGATAATCCGCAGAATACTCCCCTGGCCCCGGAATCCCATATAGGGCTTCTTTCCCCCATAAAGTAAGGCAGCACCAAAAGTCCTCCGCTCCCAGGCGGTATCCTTCCCGCCTCTTTCTCCAGTATCTGAAGATCCGTCTCCACCACTGTCCCCAGCCTTCTGGTAAACGGAGCCACCTGTTCCAAAAACCACTTGCATAACACCCCCGCCGATGATATGCCTCCATAGGTGTACTTTAAAATCTTTGGCGCAATTGCATGAGGCATGGTCACCAATCTGGAATCCGTCGGAAAATCCCTGTGAAGGATTCCCCAGTTAATGGATGTTCCAATGACGGCTGTCTGTACATTTTCTTCAAATACCCCTGCAGAAATCATGGATGCAAGGCAGTCCGTACATCCCGCGCAGACTGGTATCCCGGGAACAAGCCCCATCTTCATAGCCGCCTCTTCTGTCAGATATCCCGCTATATCCTGAGGTTCCATCAGATGTTCCGGAAACAGACTTTCCCTGATTCCAAGCCGCTCCATCGTCGGATAGGACCATCTGCCTTTATCCAGGTCATAAATTCCTCCTATATTAGCGGCAGCCGTATGGTCCATCGAGATTTCACCGGTAAGGCAATACACAATATACCCGTTAGAAGACAGAAGCCATCGTATTTTTTCCCATATATCCGGTTCATTATCCCGTATCCATAGTATTTTATTAAAACCAAAATATGCGTCATTCCGGTTCCCGGTAATCGAAAACAGTTCCTCATCAGAAACCAGTGTCCTGGTATTACAGCACTGAAGCACAGCCCTCCTGTCCATCCATATGATGGCGTTCCTCAATGGCTTCATAGTTTCATCAAGTGGGACACCGCTTCCTGCAAACAGGCCGCTGACACAGATTCCAGCCACGTCGCCTGGCCGGACTCCGGCCAGGACGGCCGCCTGCTTAACCGCCTGTCCGGATGCCTGGTAAACCGCCTGTTCCCACAATAGCGCGTCCTGCTCCGCCCATCCGTTTTCCAGGCAGATTACAGGATAACCAACCAATGCCTCCCCCAGGATTTTTCCGTCTGTATCCACCACGGCCGCCTTTGTGCCGGATGTACCCACATCAATACCAATCAGTACATTTTTCATAGGCTTCTCACCATACCTTTGTTCCAGTATCTGTATATAGGTTCCAGCGCATGATACGTCTGTCTGTACAACCCGAAACGGGCGCTGTAAATATCAGCTTTCTCTTTCTGGGGATAATAAACCCGGTCCGTCTTAACAAGACATGAAACACCTTCTTCCACAGTCTTAAAGTATCCAAGGCCGTTCAATGCAAGGATGGCAGCACCAAGGGAAGCCGCCTCCCGGTTCTTCATGGTGGAAACCGGCTGTCCTAACACATCTGCTTTCAGCTGTACCGTCCGGTCATGTGAGGCACCGCCTCCAACACAACGGATATCATCTGCCCGGATTCCCATGTCCCGGAATCTTTCTGCATTCAGACGTATTTCATAGGACAGACCCTCCAGCAGCGCCTTCCCCACCTCCGCCCTGGTTGTGGACAGGGTCAACCCCAGAATGGATCCTCTGGCAGAGATATCACAATAAGGCGTCCCACTCCCGTTCAGGTGAGGCAGGAATAAAAGCCCGGAAGGCGTATCCTCCATTTCCTCCACCATCACATCATAGGCTTTCCTGCCCTCTGCACCGGCCCGTCTCTTTTCTTCTTCTGAAAAACAGTCCCTGTACCATCTGAATACAATCCCGCCGCAGTGGTTCAGCGCAAATGTAAAATATTGCCCCTTAACCCCATGGTGGTAGCAGGGATAGAAGCCATCGCACATTTCTTCCGTTAATATAGGTCTGCGAAAGCCGGCGGAAAGCACCTCAGCCGTGCCATGGGAATCCACGGCCACTCCCGGTACAACAGCGCCAGCCCCCACACCTGCACAGGTCTGGTCATGCCCTCCTATAACCAGGAAAGGCTGATTGCGCAGACATAGCTGCCTCGCTGTCTGCCTAAGCATCCTGCCAGCCACACTGCCAGAGGGGATGATGTCCGGAAGCACAGACCTGTCTATGCCGCAGACACTCAGCATCTGCCGGTCCCAATCCCCGCTCAGGTGCCCGCACAGCATGGAGCGGGACGCCATTGTCATATCAGTCACATATCCGTCCGCCCCCATGCGCCTGACAAGATAACCGTCATAGGTCAGATACTTATAGGTCTGCCGGGCAATTTCCTTCCACTCCTGCTGAATCCACATGATTTTCGTTGCCGAGTTGATTGGATGGGGCCTCATTCCTGTTTTTGAGAAAATGTGGTATGACCCCATTTCCTGGTCGCACCACCCTGCCTGGGGAGCGCTCCGGTTATCCATCCCCAATATGGCGCTGCAAAGGGCTTTCCCATCCTCATCCACAGGAATGACCGCATCCCCCTGAACAGACAGCGATACCGCGTCCAACTCCCTTATACCTGCGTTGTAGATACAGCTGCCCATTAATTCCAGTATGATGTCAAATACCTTGCCTGCATCCTGCTCCGCCCATCCAACCTTAGGACAGATGACAGGATATTCCCGGAACGCCATGGACAGGATTCTGCCTTGCTCATCAAAAATGATTGCCTTTGTGCCTGTTGTCCCCACATCAACGCTGCAAATCCTCATAATCTACCTCACATAATCAATCATATCTCACATCAGCTGGTCCTGTAATCTCCTTAGCTGCAGAAGCATGGACTTATTATCCAGTTCCACCATATCGTAGGTTATGATTTCATCCTTCTTCACGTCACTGATAAGCTTCGCCCCCTTTGCCAGGCCCACGGGAAGCATATTGCCTTCCCTTGCAACCTCTGCCAGATCTATACTTGCGCGGTAGCAATACTCGCCAATGGCATCCAGTACCTGCCCTGCCTTCAAATCCATCTTAGCTATGGTTATGCATTCACTAGTCAGATGGTCCATGGGATGGGCCGTGGATTCCCCGTAAATCACTGCCTGGGCCGCGGTGATGGGCGTTTCAATGGAGCAGAGGTGGTACGGACGGTACAGAAGGTAATTAGGCCCGTCCCCCATATCCCTCTGGACCAGTCCATCGATAATCCTCTGGCTGTCCGTTGTGACAATCACAAATACCCCCGGAGCAATATTGCCGATTGCAAAGTCCACAACCCCTTCCTTATCCAGGACGCCGCCCTGGCTCTTAAGGCTGTAAACCTTGGACAGCTGGTCCACATTACATTTGACACAGTGCATCCCGCGTACGTCAGGAATCAGTCCGGTGGCATTGGATACAGCGCACATTTCTATCATGGTTTTGGAGCCGTCCACAAATTCTATGAGCATCCTGGGGCTCATCTCCCGCTTGGCTGCCTTGTCGGCCCATTCCTTCATCCCCGGATTGGCATAGATGTCCAGGGGATTATTCTTCCCCTTTCCCGCCGCCACAATCTTAAAGCCCAGGGCTTTTGCGAACCGGTACAGTTCTACGATGGAACCAGGCTCGTCACCTGCTGTCAGGGAATACACAACCCCGGCCTTTTCAGCCATTTTCCTGAGAATGGGGCCCACGGTAATATCACATTCCACATTCATCATGACAATGTGCTTTAAATGGTCAAAGCAGTCCAGGGAAATCCTGGCTCCCATTTCCGGCGAACCTGTGGCATCCACTACTGCCTGTACCCCGGACAGGCGGGTTGCAATCTTATAATCCGTGGTAGCGATATACAATCCCTGCCGGAATGCATTTTCAGCTTCCTCCAGGTCCTCTGTCACGCATACCCCTTCCGTAACTCCTGCAAGCCGGTACGCATCCAGACAGATATCGGTCCGGATATCCACCACCACCGATATTACCATTCCCTGCATCCCGCTGATTTGGGCCACAATATCCTTTCCCATCTGACCCGCGCCAACCAGGGCCACGGATATGGGGGTTCCCTTTTCTTCCAATTCCTTCAGTTTCGTATCTATCTCGTACATTTTTTCTCCTCACATAATCATTTTTAGAAACACGGCACTGTGGTCATTCTGCGGTCATCCACGGCCTTACCATAATGTTTAAGGCTTTGCCGCATTTCATATCCATCATCCCCTGCACCAGTCCTTCCAGCGGGATTTCCCTGGAAATATACCTTTCCACGGAAACATTTCCCTGTTCAATCTGAGCCAGGGCTTTCTGCAGTCCGTCTCCAGGATAGGAGAAGGAGCCTACAACCATAATTTCATTATAATGAATCAGGTTGCTGTCCACATTGGCCATCCTGCGGCTGTCCCCAGGAGCCCCGCCGTATATGACCACGGTTCCGCGCCTGCGCACCATCCGCAGCGCATCATTCTGGACAACGGTTGTGGGAACCGCACAGATAACCACGTCCGCCCCAATCCCCTTTGTCAGCTCCAGGACCCGTTTTACAACCGCTTCCCTGTCACGGTTGTCCAAAATCTCATCCACTGGAAAACGTTTCACAAAGGGCAGGCGGTCAATCCCTGCCACAATCACCCTGGCCGCTCCCCTGGCCCGTGCAATCTCCGAATGCAGGCAGCCTACCGGGCCATCTCCTATCATCACCACGGTATCCCCCAGGGAAACATTGATACGCTCCTGACAGGCGCATACCCCCGACACCTTTTCCGCGAATGCCGCCTGGATATAGGACAGGCCATCCGGGATTTTCTCCACAAACCCCCGTCTGAGCACAAAACCCGGAAGGGCGATATATTGGGCAAACCCACCCTGTACATGGGTTCCCAGCATCCTGTGGTTCTGACAGAGGTTTACCAGGCCGCGTTTACAATAATAACACTCCCCGCAGCTGATATCAGGAGCCGTGGCAATCCTGTCCCCAGGGCCAAACCGCGCGCCGTCGCCGGCCTCCTCCACAATTCCCGATATTTCATGCCCCATGATCTGATTCTTTATCCCGCCTTTAAGCCCCTGGAAATAATTCCGTATATCGCCGCCGCAGATACCGCAGGCCTCCACCCTGACCAGGATACCGTCAGGCGGACAGGAAGGTTTTGGGACCTCCTTTACCACAATCCGTTCCACATCTTCATAAACAGCTGCTTTCATCCCGCCTTGACCTCCATATATCATCTTTATTCCTTGTTATGTACTAGCCTGTCCCCCACAGCGCCTCCGGGATGGATAAGCGCAAACCGTTCCCTGGTATAGCCGGTTTTTTCCATAAGGTAAATGGCGACCGCGTCAAAATATGCAATGACCGCCATGGTGCTGGCAGTGGCCAGCATGTTGAACAGGTCCGGCTCATGGCTTATCTTAATCCGTATTGCCAAATCCGCGGACGTTCCCAGCTTGGACGACAGATTCTCCGTCACCCCTGCAATCCAGGCGTGCTTCCCCTTCAGGCTGTCAATCAGATTCACAATCTCGGCCGTATTGCCTCCCTTGGATATCAGGATGACCACATCCCCAGCCTGTACCACGCCCAGACCTCCATGGACCGCGTCCCCCGGCGACAGGAAGCTGGAAGGAAACTCCACACAGGAAAAGGAATGTGCCGCCTTCCTGGCGGCGGCGGCAGATGTGCCAACCCCTGCAAAAAAAATCCTGTTTCCATTCTCCCTGGCCGCTTCCAGAACCTCACATAGCCGCCCTGCTGCCTGGTAATCCACTGTGCCGCAAAGCCGGGATACTTCCATGGACTCTGTTTCCCAGACATATTTAAATTTATCACCAATCTCCATCCTATGTCCTCCCTTAATGCAGCACCACCTTAATTGACTGTGTGCCGTCCTTTGCCAGGGCAAATGCCTTCTCATACTCCTCCAGCTTAAAATCGTGGGTTATGATTTTATCCACGTCAATCAGCTCTTTTGCCAGCATGTCCACCGCAACCGGATATCCTTCTATACCGCTTATGTGGGCTCCGATTACATCCAGTTCCTTCCGGTCGCCGATGATGCTCCAGTCCACCGCCGTATCATTCATGAACACACTGAATTCCACGTATCTTCCATGGGACCTGACCATTTTAAGTCCCTGCAGCACGCCCTCTGAATGGCCGGAACAATGGATGTATACATCGCATCCCAATCCGCCTGTGAGTTTTTTTATCTCCTCCACCACATCACATTCCTTTGGATTGAAAACATAGTCCGCACCATACTCTTTTGCAATCTGAAGCCGGTTCTCACGCACATCAATACCAATGACCAGCCTGGGGTTTTTCTTCATGGCCAGCTGCAGGTCACATAAACCAATGGGGCCAAGACCTGCCACCACAACCACGTCCTTAAACTTTATATCTGCCCGTTCTATGGTATGTACGGCACAGGAAAGGGGTTCAATCATAGCCGTATTTCTTTCAGGAATGGTTTCCGGGACCTTTATTACCCTGGAACCCCTGTAGTATTTCATGTACTCAGCCATGGAACCTTCCGCAACCTTTTTCTTGCTTCCATAGATATCCGTCTTAACACACATCCAATGTTCACCATTCTGGCAGAAATAGCACTCCCCACAGGCAATCACCTGTTCAGCCACCGCCATATCCCCCAGGTTAAGGCCGTACTTTTCCCTGGCCCTGTCCCCTATGGCCACCACGCGTCCTGTAAATTCATGTCCCAGTGTCACCGGTTCGTCTACCCATTTGGGAAGCACACCTCCGCCCCAGAACATCTGGGCTCCATCCACGATTTTTATATCCCCTGCGCAGATTCCTGTTCCCAATACCTTTACAAGTATTTCGTCTTCGTCAATCTCCGGGACCGGAACCTCTTCATACCGCAGGTCCCCGGGACCATAAATCCTCAGGGCCTTCATTTTTGTGGGGATGTTTTTTTCTCTAATCATCATTTAACCTCCTGGTTCATTATTTATTGCCTGACATGGCTGCTGTATCTATACTTCAAGCTGTCCATAAACATGGATGCAAATATGACAACTCCGTTCATAATGGGAATCAAATAAGTAGATACCCCCACCAGGCCCAGAATATTTTCAATCATTGTTATAATTAAAAATCCCATGCATACCCCGGGAAAAACTTTTCCGTATCCGCCAAACAGGCTGATACCTCCCAGCACAGAAATCGCAATGGCGTCAAACTCCCAGGAAACGCCAATGGTCTGCTGGATTGTACCCAGATTGGCGGCGCAGTAGAATCCGGAAAGGGCCGCAAATATACCGCAGAGCATGACGCACAGGAACCTGGTTGAATCCGTGTTGATGCCCAGCATCCTGGCCGCCTTTATATTGCATCCGATGGCGTAAACATTTTTCCCAAATCCTGTAATGGACAGCACCAGATGCAGGATGACCACAAGGGAGATGACCAGTATCAGGACCGTAGGAAACCCTCCGATTGTATCAGTCATAAAACCGTATATATTCTCCGGCATATAGATGTACATGCTCTTGGTAATCACCATGGCAATCCCTCTTAAGACCAGCTGCATGCCCAGGGTAACAAGAAGAGGACTCAAACGCATCTTCACCATGAAAATTCCATTCACAACACCAACCGCAGCCCCTGTCAGGATACATACCAGGATACCTCCCGCCGTTCCTATGTTCAGGTCCCGCATGGCGATACCGGACAATACCATAGAAAGGTAGGCCACAGAACCTACAGAAAGGTCAGTAAGTCCGGTTAACAGGACAAGGCTGATTCCACAGGCAATAATCAGGTACTGTCCATTGTTAAGCAGCATGCTGAACATATTCCTTATAGTAAGAAAGTTGGGCGAAGCATTGGCGCTGATTATGATAATCAAAACCAGCACAATATAGAGGGCATAATCCAGGAGCCAGAGATTTAATTTTTTGCCGAAGCTCATTCTATTATTATCCATCATCTTTACCCCTCACCAATACATTCTTTTATCAGCCTCTGGTTGTTGATTTCCCCATGCTTCAGGTATGCACCCACACTGCCGTCTTGCAGCACCACGATATTATCCGCCAGCTTCTGTATCTCCTCTGTCTCAGAGGAAATGACAATGCAGGACATGCCCCTGGACGCCAGCTGCCGTATCAGGTTCTGGATTTCCACCTTTGCACCCACATCCACTCCGCGGGTAGGCTCGTCCAATATAAGGATTTCAGGGTCCTTAGACAGCCATTTGCTTATGACCACCTTTTGCTGGTTTCCGCCAGACAGCTGCATGACCAAGGCTTCGCAGCCGGATGCGGCAATATGCAGGTCTTCTATGAATCGTTCCCCCTCAGCCCTTTCTTTTTTAGAGTTCAATACCCTGAGAAAGGTGCTGCTAAAAGCCCCCAGATTGGCTGCCGTCGTATTCCTCCACAGCTGCATGGGAAGGTATAACCCGTCATAATGCCTGCCCTCAGTCACATAACCGCATTTTTTAAACAGCTTTTTAGGGGAAATCGGCTTTAATTCACCGTTGTAGCTGTACAGCAGACTGCCGCCCGACATCTTATCCAGACCCAAAATAGTCCGCACGGTTTCCGTACGCCCGGATCCAAGGAGCCCCCACAGTCCCAGCACCTCTCCCCTGTGAAGATCAAAACTGATTCCCTTTGGAGAGCGTTCCCCTGACAGTTCCCTGACACGGAGTACAACCTCCTCTTTCATATTGCTTTCCACCTCGCTGAATACAACCTTCACCGGAACCATATAATTCACAATTTTTTCCTTCTTCAGCTCCTGTACGGTTCCCTTGCAGACAACCTGGCCGTCACGCATCACAATCACCCGGTCACAGATAATCTCCACCTCATCCAGATAATGGGTTATGTAGATGATTGTCTTTCCGTCCCGTTTCAAATTCCGTATGACCTGAAACAGGTTCTCCTTTTCCTTCATTGACAGGGAAGACGTGGGTTCATCAAACAGAAGGATTTCCCCGCCCAGGGAAAGTGCCCTTGCAATCTGTACAATCTGCTGCTCCCCTACCGACAGGTCGATTACCTTTTTCATAGGGTCCACGCTGCAGCCCAATGGTCCCAGTAATGCTGATGCCTTTTGGCACAGCTCCTTTTTGTTAAGGATTGGCAGATACTTGAATTTCCGGTGTTCCTTTAACTCTACCAGGAAAATATTCTCATAAACCGTCAGGTTATCAAATAATTGGACCTCCTGCTGGATAAATGCAATGCCATGGTTTCTGGATTCATTGGGAGAATGAATCTGCACCGTTTTATCATGTATCAGGATTTCCCCTTCGTCTGCTTTGAGGACACCGCCCAGCACATTCATCAAAGTGGATTTACCCGCCCCGTTTACCCCCAAAAGAGCCACCACTTCACCGCCATAAGCTTCTATGGACACGTCCTTTAGGGCATATACGCCCGGAAAACGCTTATGGCAATTCCTTATTTTTAACGTTGCTTCCAAAGTACCTTCCATCCTTCCTTATTTTATCTTCACCTTTGCAGTGGTGGTGTTCAGACGGTAATCCAGTATGGTCGCAAGAATTATGATACATCCCTTGATTACCTGGGCCGGATACGACTGAACCCCCAGCAGGTTCAGGGTAATGGAGGTGGTTGATATGACAATGGCACCTACTGCCACCCCGATTGCCGTTCCGCGCCCGCCCCGGTCAGAAGCCCCTCCGATGACCGCGGCTGCAAGGACCTCCGTGAGCATGGAAGGCGATACCATCCTGGCCGTGGCGCAGCCGCTCTGCACGGAAAGCATGATTCCGGCAATCCCCGCCATAAGGGCACCTATGAGGTAAGCACATATGGTAACCATCTTTACCGGAACCCCGGAAACCTGAGCCGTATGTTTATTAGTACCTATAAAATACAGCCACCGTCCAAATACTGTTTTTACCAGAATAAAATGCAGGATACCTACAAGTATCAGAAATACCACCACATACATTGGAATGATTCCTGCAATCTTTGATTTGAAGAAATCCGTCAGTACATCCGGCACCCCCCGAACCGACTCATAGTTTGTATACCATTTTGCAAACCCATCGGCAACATTCATCATGGCCAGCGTCACAATCATGGGGGACATCCTAAAGACTGCCACAGATATGCCGCTTACCAGACCGCCAAGCATACAGACCGCTATTATAATCAGACATCCTGTCATCCAATTGCCTGAATGGGACATATAGGTAACCCCTACCACTGATCCCATTGCCAATACACAGGGGAGGGAAATGTCAATGCCGCCTGTAATCAGTACAAATGCCAGCCCCAGGGACATGGTTCCATAGATGGCTGCCTGGGTTATGATATTAAACTGGTTATATGCAGATGAAAAGTTAGGTACAAATATAATCAAAAGTACATATACGGCTGCTCCTGCCGCCAACAGGGCAATTCGTTCCTTTGTCCGGAATGAAAGCTGCGTCATCCCTGTCGTTTTACCGCCATTCTTATCTTGTATATTATCCATCCCCTATTGCCCCTAATCTTAAGTGTATTTCTTAACTTAGAAAGTTTTTGAAAATCCACTAGTACAGCCCGGAAAGGCACTGCCACTCCGGGCTGTCAGCTTCTTCTTTCTATTTCAGATACTGGCTCAAATCTGAATCGGAATACTCCAGACACCACAGATAGTCAATCTTGTTATAGTTATCCTGATCCACGGTGTCGCCCTGAATCTTGAATATTTCTCCGTTCAGATCCTTACCTTCCATATAATCAATTACACATTCAGCTGCCTTCACCGCATTCAGCCATACAGGATTCTCTGTGCTGGATTCCTGATAGCCTGTTGCTATGGCTACAAAACCATCTGCAAATACATCGGTCCCCGCAATGTACACATGGCCTTCCTCGCCCCGCTTATGCCATTTGCCTGCACGCTGAAGGGCTGTGGAATATCCTGAATACTGTGAATCAGACGGTACATAAAGACAGTTTGAATCCGGGTAGGTCTGCAGGGCGGAGGTCAGATTGGTCAGGCATGTTGCCGGATCCCACTGTCCGCAGGACACGGTTGTGGCAATCTCCACATTCCATTCCTTACAGGCATCCTCGGTACCCTTCTGCCTGTTGATGGCATTTACGTCATTTTCATATCCCATGACAACAATCATATCCTTAGGCTCAATGCCGTCATCCTTCATATACTCAAACATCCTGATGGTGGACGCATATCCCTGGTCATAGCTGTCCATATTGACCGTGGCATCCGGAATTTCATCCTCCGAAGCGCTGCTGTCTGCCTCACGGCAGAAAAAGATGCTGCCCACATCATTGGAATGGCATTCCTTTACAGCTGCCAGGCTTGCTACATTGTCAATTGCGTTGAGGATAATCACATCGCATCCTGACCCAATCATATCCTGGACATTGGAATACTCCCTGTTCACATCTCCGTCTGAGGATACCGATACATACTCCAGCTTATATCCGGCTTTGGCCGCCTGCTCTTCCATTGCCTTTTTCACGTAATCATTGTAAGCGTTCATAATCGGTTCGTTCAGCGCGCTGATGACAAATCCTACCTTCACCTTCTTATCCCCGGATGCTTCCTGGGCCGAAGTTTCTGCCTGGTCCGATGTCTCTGCCTGGGCTGTTTCTGTCTTGTCAGGTGCTTCTTTCGCCGGTGCTTCTGTGACTGCCGTCGTGGCGGATGCAGTTTCCTGCGGCTTGCCCGCACACCCTGCAAGACACCCTGCAACCATCGCCAGTGTAAGAATACTACTAATAAGTTTCTTCATTTCATTTCCTCCTTAGTGTTTTATTAAAATTCATATTTGAATTTTATTTTTGAAATTATCCCCTCCCGTGCTGTATGTATTGTAACATAGACATTGTTTCTCACCAAAGGGCATTTTATATTATTTCCATTGTTCATTACCACTCGATTGTTAGAATTATGTCATTTTATACCGTTTTTTTCTACATTATACCCTTTTTTTCATCAAATATCACAATTACAATTTACCATAGTCATATTCGTATGTCAAGTAAAATCCTTTCATTTTTTCTTTTTTAATTTTTAAATTTGAAATTATAAAGTAAAAATATTTATTTTACACAGATTTTTGTCACACCACCTATTTTAAATAATATTTGTCTAATCTGCTTGTAAAAACATAGGTTTTAATATAGAATAGAGATAAAAATAAAAGGTGGTGGACCAACTTTGAAAAAAACCTGGGCTGAGTATTCTGAAAATATCTCCCATTCCTGCTTAATAAAATTTCAATCTGTTTATGATGATTTGAAAAGTGCTGAACGAAAAGCAGCAGACTTTTGTTTATCAATGCCGGAATATGTCAATACAGCCACCATTGGGGAGGTGGCCGGATGTGCGAACTGCAGCGAAGCAACCTTTGTAAGACTCGCAAAGCGTCTTGGATACAGCGGATATCCTGAGCTGCGGGAAAACCTTCTGCGGGAAGACTCAGAAGAGATTGCCCACAGTGTGGGGATAAAGAACTCGGATGATATCAGAACCATAACGACAGCAGTTTTTAACACCAATATACTGGCGCTGAATGACACCCTCAGTTCCCTTGACTTCGAGTTCCTCGAGGATGCTGTTAACCTCATATTGAAGGCAAACCATATTCTGATTGCCGCATCCGGCGATGCCAATATCGTGGCGCTGTCCGGTGTGGGCAAATTCATGCGTCTTGGCCTGCCTGTACATTACAATACGGATTTTGACACCCAGCTTGTATATCTGTCCCAGATGGGCGAATCTGATATCCTCATATGCATCTCCCATTCCGGACGTACAAAGAATATATGTGAGCTGGCCAAGGCGGCAAATAAAAAAAAGGTCAAAGTACTGTCACTGACCAACTTCCCCCAGTCCCCCCTGGTCAAAACCTCTGATATTGTATTGATGACAGCCGCATTTTCCCATGATATCATGGGCGAAACCCTTGCCAAAAGGATTCCCGCCCTGTGCCTGCTGGATACCATATACGTATCCATCCTATTCCGACTGTCAGACAAGGAATTGACCAAACTGGACGCGGCCAATAAAATCCTTAGGCTAAATAAGTTATAGTCCCTGTCGGAAAACAAAAGCCATGGAAAATCCCGGACTACCCAATGCAATGGATTAGGGAAAACCATATACGGAAAGGCCCATAAAGGAATTGATTGAAATATGGAAAAACAAAAAAAGCCTGGGTTCAAAGCCCGGGCTTTCTTTCATAATGGAATTACATATTCTGATGTATATCATGCCTCATCCCTGCGTTTTCTGCCTACCGCGGTCATTACAGGGAAGATACCGGATAACACCAGTGCCAGTTCTGTCCTGGCAGTATCCTGCCCGGTCTTAGGAAGCCTTCCTGTTAAGACAAAAGGAAGGCAGCGCCTTCCAGCCGTATTCCAGCTATCAGGCGCTGCCTTTTGGATTGATTCCTTTTAGATTGGTTCTTTTAGTTATGGCTGATTCAGTTATGCCTGATTCAGGCATCCTCATCTTTCCGCTTTTTGCTCATAGCGGTCAGCATCAGCAATATACCGGACATCACCATGGTTAAGGTTGACTTAACTGAACCCTGGCCAGTCTTTGGCAGAGGTGCCAAAGGTATTTCATCATCATTAATCAGGGTAGTGTCAAACGGTGTCTCGGGCAGTGGCGCTAACGGCACATCCTGGGGTGCAATGTTCACTGCTCCCGGACCGCTGTCATCGGACTGCGAAAAACGTCCCGGACCGCCGGAGTTGCTTCCGCCCCCACCGCCTCCATTGCCGCCGCTTCCGCCAGCGGTTCTGAAGTTTGCTATAAATGTGGTGTCATGAACAAATGCATCTGCCTGGATTGCATCTGTGTTATTGTACGTTTTACCTGCATTTCCGTCTATGCTCCAGTTGCTGAATGCATACCCGCTGTTGGCTGCTGCCGTGACGTTAGCCCTTGGATGGGCCGGTGTCACGCTGCCGACCTTGATAATCTCATTGGTTTCCGGGTCCCTGGTTATCTGCTGGATGGTGTGTACCTCACTTGTGGTCCCGCTTACAGTTCCATTATTGCCAGTTACAAAGGTGAAGGTTATCTGATATTTATCAGGTATCCCATCTGGGTTCTGAGGAATCTCCACACCAATTTCATCTAATACATAATATACCTTTACAAGATTAACATTGCTGTCAGAACCTACTGTCTTAGGACCATTGGCGCTTTCGAAGATATAATTCCTGCCATTAAAATCTCTTGGTACGGTGGTAAATGGAATGTCTATTCCAAATACAACATTATCTTTGGAATCAACTTCCCCTAACACTCCGTCATAGTAGTATTCAACCTTATAACTCAGGTCGCCTCTTATGGCAAAATGCGCTGTATAGGTATCTGCTTCAAATACCTGGGTTTCAGGATTCTTTTTCGGAATAAAGTCTGCATCTACTCCTACCTTTGCACCAGCCGTATCTGTCCAATGGGTAAATACATATCCATCTTTTGCAACTGCTTTGGATCCTTCCGGTTTTCCGGTTGCCGGGGCAAGGGTTTCACTTGATAAATCGACATTTCCACCCTTAGCTGCCACATAGTTGATGGTTATATCTGCATCCTCTTCAAAATTAGCTTTAAACTCGGTGGCTTTATAAACGCCGCTGGCTTTTGCCACTGCATCTATTTCCTGTCTCTCTAAGGAGACATTGGTTCCCACTACTTTGTCAGCCACTGTCCAGTTTACAAAATGGTATCCTGGTGATGCCTTTGCTGCGGAACCTTTTGCAATGCCGGTGGCAGGAGCCACTGTCTCACTTGCAGGATTCACGCTGCCGCCAAGGCCTGCTACGTAAGTCAGGGTTACATCCTCATTTTCCTCTAATAAGATACAGATTCTTTGAGCCGCCCTGGTATCCTTTACGCGGAAACTCTTCCCTAAGTCATCCTCTTCCCCTGATGGCACATCAGTTCCTGTCTTAAAGACTACTTTACCAGTACTGTAGCCCCGCAGTGAGGCCGGAACCGCTTTTATAATATCCTGGCTGGATGTGCTGGTCTCTGAAATACTGATATAATCATAAGCATATACGAAATCCGGACCAATTCCATATCCTTCAGAAGGCACCAGTTCATAACCTGTACCTATATTCTTCCAATATTCAACCTGGACAGTTCTAGGAAGTTTGTAAGTGATATGCAGGCGTGACTCTTTGCCTTCATGGAATACTTCATCATCTAACCCATCAAATGCAATAGCTTTACTGTCTTTTAATGTCGCATAAATCGCTTTGGACCATCCTGCATTTGTCTCATACTGAAGATATACGGAACTGATTTTAGCTCCCATATGATTCGCTTCCGTCTCGGCCTTGCTGTATGCCAGAATTTCATTTATACCTTCAAGGGTCAGGTTCTCCCCGCTCTGTGTTCCATTCTTTTTGTAAGTCAGAGGTGCATTATCCGGGCCATAATCTTCATAAATGTTAATATAATCCCCGTAACTGAGGTCTGGATTTGTATCAGGATAGTATGCCCAAACCTTAAAGGTCCCTACTTCCTTCCATACTGCAAACAGAATATCATCACCTGCTGTCAGTGTATAGTTTTCACCTGGCATGTATGTGGTGCCGGTTCCGTCTGCTTTTGTGTTCCAGCCCGCAAAGTAATATCCCTGTCTGGTGAACTGGTTTTCCTTTACCGCTACTTCACTTCCCACATTTCCAGTACTTGCAGACATTTCTCCGGTGCCTTTGTTGGCATCATAGGTAAGAGCGTCGCTATTCCCCTCCCATACCGCGTAGAAGGTCATTCCGTCTGTCCAGCCGCCTGCCGGCTTGCTGGGTGTGAATTTGAGATTGGTAGAAATGGGGGTTCCAAGTCCCATATCATTGTTAAACCAGCCCTTGAATTCATATCCCAGAGGCGTTGTGCCTGTTGAGCCTGCCGGCCCTTCTGTATATGCCATAAACTGATCTGTGCTTGGGGATACGCTGCCTCCGCCTACGGCCTCATAATAAATCGTTATAAATGGATTCGGAATATATTTGGCATAGAAATTAACCATCTTGTCAACCTGGTACGGGAATCCCACCGCCTGGCTGCGCTCCGCATCTGCGTACCATCCGCTGAACCGATATTCCACTCCGTCCACTGTCTTTACATCATCATATACTTTTTTCGGAGATGTTTTGTCTCCGATACTTACATCATGACTCTCAACAGGCTGATAGCCTTGTTCGCCTGCATCCCATAACCAATAGGTTGCCGTAGCCTTTTCCCTGGTAGTGACGCTGGCTGTCATATCCACATGGTAAACTGCCTTTCCTTGATCATGTGGATTATTATCTGCATCCACCCATCCCATTGGATAGGTTATCTTATATGGTGAATATGATATTTCCACATCAATATCATTAACATTGACCCCATAAAGATCTGCTATGATTTTCTTGATGTTGGTATCAGACGGATAATTAATGACTCTGCCGGCCGGATTATCAAGGCTGTAATGCCCCTCTCCCCCTACCATATCCGTTCCATGCTGGTTCTTAATACCGCTTACATCAATGTTTCCATATCCTACATATTTCCAGTCTTTATTTTCCAAAGAATCAGGATCCATTCCAGGTCTTTGAACATAGAAATATGCTTTAACCTCATGCTTCTTTACCGTAATCTCAAATTTCTGCTTGTAACGGCCATTCCATCCATATGAATAGGTGAGTGTTACAGTTTTACCGCTTGTATCTTTGGCATGTACAAACGCATATGGATACCAGACAGTTCCGCTCTCCTCCACGCTTACTACACTTGGGTCAGATGAAGTCCACGTCCCTCCAATCAGGGCATTGCGTGCTTCCAGCCTTATGGTCTGCCCTGCATACATGGTATAGGAATTCTTGTATTGTTCAGTTCCTACGATAGCATAGATGGAGAAATGTTTTGCTTCAAAAGATACGCTTGCTTCGTCAACAGAGGCGCCAACCGCTTCAACATTTACAATATCTGCCGCCTGAACGTCAATCTCCTGTGCAGCTACCTTTTCTTTTTCTTCCTTATCATTGTCCTGGACAGTCTCAACATACATGACCTCAACTTTGTCGGACTGGGCATTCTGCTCTTCCACAGGAGCGCCTGCAAATGTTACCCTTACCCGCTTGCTTCCGCCCCAGATATCTGAATCCAGCAGCTTATCGCCTAACCAGAGGTTAATGTCATAAGCCATGACAGATGAAACAATTTTGCCTTCCGCGTCTGCCTGTGCAGTTTCTTTTACTGCATTTTCAACATCTTCACTTACCCTTGCAGCAGATGCTGTTACTCCAACAGGAAGAACGCCTTCATCAGCGCTGATATAAATGATTACACCGTCGTCCATCACAATAGGTTCCAGTTCAACCGCGGGATGGGCCATGGTCTCATTCATATAAACTTCTACATCCTGCTCTTCATAGATATCCGGAACCGAATACCATGCGGTCTGGGAACCATTTTCATTATCAACAACTGCATCCGCCTCGATAATCTCATCATTTACAGAAACATAATCAATGGCAGAACCAAGCTGGTTCTTTACGCCAAATGTTAATGTTCCTCCCTCTTCCACGCCCCTGAGGCCTTCCACGATACGTGCGCTTGCCTCTGGATATACGGCATAGGATACCTTGTATCCGTCAAAATCATCTAAAGCCTTCAGCTGGTTGAGTGTAGCTGCATATACCTTTGCAGTGGAGCAATACCCCATTCCAACCAAATCCGTGGTGCCAGCCTTGGAAACATGCTTCTCTTCCGAAGGGCTTTCTTCTGTCTGCTGGGCTGTGGATGATGTAGCTGTTCCAACTGTTCCTTCCGGCTCTGAAGATACATCCGCCTTGCTTTCACTGTTATCCGTGAAACCGCTCTCTTCTGAAGCCGCGGTTGTCTCTTCTGTATCCGGTACAGTGGTTTCTTTGTCTGCTTCTGCATCAGTACCTTCTGCTGACTCTTCGGAAGCCTGTGGGGATTCGGCTGAACCAGCTGCTTCGGTTGTCTCTGTGGTTCCCTCTATTGCTTCCGTTGTCTCGTCCTTGCCAACGGCTGCCTCTTCTTTTTCCGGCGCCTCTGTTGCATTGGGTTCTTCCTCTTTCTCCGGCTCCTGAGTTTCTGTGTCTTCCTTTGCCTCTGGAGCATCTGTCTCTTCCTTCGGCTCCGGCGCTGCATCTCCGTTCTCATTATCTGCAACTACCGGTGCGTAATGACGCATAATAGATGCCACTGGTCCGGTTGATTCAGGCTTGGATGTTTCTGTTTCAAGAGACTCTGCTTTTGGCGCCTCTGTTTCCGGGGCTTCTGTTTCATCCGGCTGTGGGGCATCTGTTTCAGAGGCTTCTGTTTCATCCAGCTGGGGAGCTTCTGTTTCAGGAGTTTTTTCTTCGGTAGGTTCAGCGGCATCTGACCCTGTCTGGGGCTCTGTCTGACTTTCTTCCTGAGCTGCCGTGGTTTCCTCCTGTGTATCTGTTTCCTCCGGTGCGGTTGTGCTCTCAGAAGATGTGCTTTCTTCTGCGGCTGTTGTCTCCTCCGGAGCTGCTGCGGTTCCGTCCTCATCCGGTACTGTTGTCCCATCTGGATTCACGGTTTCTGCAGGAGCAGTTGTTTCTTCTGCAGATGGTCCCTGGTTTTCTTCGGGTGCCGGTGTCTCGGCTGGTTTAGAAATAAAATTTACTTTCTCATCACCATATGCCGACTCATAACTCTTTACCGTTACGCGCTTGGTCTTTTTGACCTTTTCCTTACCATCATCCATTCTTGTGATTTCAGTGGTACAGCTGATGGTGTCATCACCGTTATTGACATATAAGAAAATAATCTCCTCATCGCCAGTTACCATATACATGTCATCTGCATCTTCAGGCAGGCGTACAAACACGCGGAGTTCTGCATCCATACTGCCGCCTTCCGGCTCAGGGAATGCTTCGTAAATCTTTCCCTCCCCAAATAATAATTCCTCAAATTCAGCAATCTTTCCATTGGTGAAATCAAGGTCATCTGCTGTGACTTCATTACCATTGGCAATCGCGTCTTCAATGGCCTGCACAAGCTGTGAGCCGCTCATTGAAAATGTAACTGGTTCCGATGAACTGGCTGCATACGCCGTATTCACATTTACGCCTACATTTGTGATGGTCATTGCAGCCGCAAGTACAAATGCAAGGAACCTTCTCTGCACACTGTGCATGCTTCTTACAATCGCCCTGGCTGTTTTCTTTCCTTCCATACTGTTTCCCCTTTCTTACATTCTATTTCCAAAATCAGGATTTTTGTTATCTAGGGACAGTATAACAAATGCAGGTTACAAACCAGTTACATTTTAGGAAATTCTGTAAATTGGTTTTTATCTTTTAAATCATTTATGCTTGGTCATGGGATTTACCTCCCGTGGGCTTCGATTACATAAAACCGGGATTGATTTTTACGCAAAAAAGGGACGGCACCCTCCGGCTGATAATCCTTCAGCCGTAAGGCGCCGCCCTCTCTTATGCTTTTGTTACCTGTAACTTATCCTTGATTAATGATTATCAGGAATCCTCTTCTTTCCGCTTCTTGCTCATGGCTGTCAGCATCAGGAAGATGCCGGACATCATCATTGTAAGTGTTGATTTAACAGAACTCTGTCCTGTCTTTGGCAGTGCTGCCAACGGGATTTCTCCGTCATCAATCACTGTTGGGTCAACTGGTGAACCTGGAAGCTGTGCCAACGGTACGTCTTCTGGCATGATGGTTACTGCTCCTGGGCCGTTGTCGACAGATGGGGTTACACGGCCTGGGTTGCCGCCGCCTCCTCCGCCACCGCCTCCGGTGCTGCTATTGTAACTCCAAAGAGCGGTGTAAACTGCGTTTCCTGTGACTGTCTCAGCAATTTCCTTATCCCAGCCATTGAAGCTGTAGTTACCATTCGCTGTGGTCTGTCCGCTGAATGCAGGCGTCTTATCACCATAGCTTAATCCAGAATTGCTCTGTGCATCAAATGAGCCATGCTCTCCAGGATTATAGGTTACGGTAAACTGCTGTTTAAAGTAAACCCTAAGCACCATATTGCCATCGCCAGTTATCTTTGCCTCGAATACATTTGCTGCATTTGAATCAAGGATGTATCCAGCTGGCGCTGCTTTGTCTGTATCTGTTACAGCTCCTGTGGCATCTGTTGTTCCTGCCCTCAATGAAATATCATCCGGGGCTGCAGGATATTTACCTGCGTTCTCATAATAGAACTCAACTGTATACTTCGTGCTGTCGGAAGGAATCCACTGCGCTACATAGGTTGCATCCTTTGTAACGGTAGGTTCAACCTTTGGTTCCCAGCCTGCAAATACGTAGCCGCCTGTTCCAGGGGTACCTAATTCTGTTATTGGTGCCGTCGGAGTATTGCTGCCATAGTCAAGTTCATTTGTAACTGAAGTATCGAAAATTCCAACTCCGTAGGTTCCCGGTTCGTATGTTACGGTGAACTGTTGTTTGAAGTATACTCTTAATATCAGATATTCCTCGCCCGCAATGACCGTACCCTTATACCGATTTCCAATGGCATCTGTATCTAAGACATAACCTTCTCTTACCGGAATTAAATCATTCGCTGTGACTTCAACTTCAGAATCTGTCAATCCCTGTCTGATATCAACATAAGTTGCTTTATCAAAGTCTGGGTAAGTGCCATCTGTCTGATAATACATATGCACAACGTAATCTACTTCTTCAGCTACATATAAGACTTTAATTATATTATCTTTTTCTCCCATTATATATGGAGCTTCTTGCTGCACACCGCTTGAATATCCAGCCGGTCTCATTGAATCAAGCTGTCCATTATCTGTTCCAGAATCAAGTATAATGGGCTCAAGATATTTCGCACTGAGTTTTTCACTGGTCCCTATCTTATTTTCAGAATCCAATGTTCCTTTATAATACTCAACGATGTAATCATATGTTTCTTTTTCATAATTATAAACTACAGCATCACCGTTGTTCACGGTTGCCGGCAGGCTTTCCACTTCCTC
>NZ_QVEX01000011.1:0-171233 GCF_003434055.1 Enterocloster aldenensis
TAACAAATCCCACCCCAACTATTGACAAAGAGCCGAAAAAAGGAAGTACCCCCGCGCCTCCGGGTGTCCGGCCAGTTGTTCCACATCTTCCGGGAACGGCAGGCCCAGCACGCCGTACAGCGTCTGCAGTACTTCCAGCATTTCAGTTTCCCGTCCGTCCGCGTATAGGCCGGACAGGAGGGTATACACTCGGTTGGTCGTGACCGTTTCGCCGTTCGTGACCGTCCAGAGCATTTCCACAAACGGCGGGGTGTGCGTCCCGGAAATCAGGTTGATATTGTCCTTGACGATTTCCCCGGACGGGCGCAGTACCCCCTTGTCAATCAGGGCTTGTTGCATGGTGTCCTCCTTGTTTTACGGTTGGAAAAATCCCGCCCTACTGTACAAAACACCGTGCGATAAGTTTTTACACTTAATGGAATGATTACCTGTAAAGCCCCATTCCGCTCACGGACGGAACCTCCTTCTCCCTCCTCCCCATCCCTTCCATCCACCCTCAATTCCTATGGAACGAATCCAGCAGCTGATTCTTAATATGCCACAGTTCATTAGACAGATCCACATGGACCGTATGGGGGTTGATCAGACGTTTGGACTCGTCCCAGAGCGTATCCAGTTCCTGTCTGCAGTAGGCCTGGATATCCATTACCTTGGGGGATTCATATACGCATTGGCCGTCCAGGAAGATGGGCACAAGCAGTTCCCTTAAGGTATAGCTGCCAGGGGACAGCATGGTCTTTTTCCAGGTCTCAATGGGGTCGAAGAGCAGCAGGGAGTTTTTCGTGTTAAACTCTTCGCCCACCAGACAGATTAAGTCGGCAATGATCTTGCCCGTGGCTTTATCGTAAATGCGCTGTATGGTCTTGTTGCAGGGGTTGGTGATTTTCTCTGCGTTTTCTGAAAGCTTGATCTTGGGGATGAACTGTCCGGTTGCCTTGTCCTTGACGGCTGCCAGCTTGTACACCCCGCCAAAGGACGGGCAGTCCTTGGCCGTGATCAGGTTGGTGCCCACGCCCCAGGAGTTGATGGTTGCGCCCTGCATCTTCAGGGAGTTAATCAGGTTTTCATCCAGGTCATTGGAAGCAGAGATGACCGCATCCGGGAATCCGGCATCATCCAGCATTTTCTTTGCTTTTTTGGACAGGTAGGCCAGGTCGCCGCTGTCCAGGCGGATGCCGTAAAACGTAAGGGGGATACCGGCTTCGCGCATTTCCTTAAATACCTTGATGGCATTGGGGACACCGGAGTCCAGGGTATCATAGGTGTCTACCAGCAGGATGCATGCGGATGGGTACAGCTTGGCATAGGTGCGGAAGGCCGTAAGTTCATCCGGAAAACTCATGATCCAGCTGTGGGCATGTGTGCCCTTGACCGGGACATCGAACATCTTGCCGCAGAGCACATTGGAGGTGCCGATACAGCCCGCAATCATGGCAGCCCTTGCGCCGTACACGCCCGCGTCCGGCCCCTGTGCGCGGCGCAGTCCGAATTCCATGACGCCGTCGCCCTTGGCCGCATACACGATGCGTTCTGTCTTGGTGGCAATCAGGCTCTGGTGGTTGATGATATTGAGCAGGGCCGTCTCCACCAGCTGCGCCTGCATGATGGGTGCAATGACCTTGACCAGAGGTTCCCTTGGGAAGACGATGGTTCCCTCAGGAATCGCATAGATATCACCGGTAAAGCGGAAGTCGCGGAGATATTCCAGGAAGTCTTCCTCGAATATCCCCAGGCTTCCCAGGTACTCAATGTCGCTGCCGTCAAAACGCAGGTCCCTGATGTATTCAATCACCTGCTCCAGCCCGGCGCAGATGGCAAAGCCATTGCCGTGGGGATTGGTGCGGTAGAACATGTCAAAGATTACGGTCTCGTTGGCGTCCTTTTCCTTAAAATATCCCTGCATCATGGTCAGTTCATACAGGTCTGTCAGTAACGTAAGATTTCTCTGTTCCATATAGGTTCCTCCCTGGTGCGTGGCCGGGAGCTGTCCGCGGATATGCGGAATCGCTGTATTTTGACGGCTGCGCTTGTATGTTGCTAAGTAGTATAGCACAGATTTTACAAAAGGCAAAGGAAATGTTAAAAATATAACAATCCTTACCGGGATGCCGTCAGCCATCCCCGGCCTATTTGACGGTCAATACCCGCACCTTCATGCCGTCCTCCAGGGATTGGCTGCTTTGCAGGATTACTTCATTGCCCTGGGTTAGACCCTGGGTTATTTCCATGTAGGCGTTTTTCTTCCTGCCTTTGGTGACAGGCATTTTCGCGGCCTGATTCCCGGACACCACATATACATAATCCCCATTGTCATCACTAAAGATGCACTTAGAGGGAATGTATACGGAGGCGGAAGGTTCATTGACAGAGGCGCGGACATCTGCCATAAGGCCTGTGTAGTGCAGGCTGTCTTTATCATCCAGCCGGATTTTCACGGTATACATGCCTGTTTTGGCATCGCACACAGCAGAGATTTCAGAAATGCTGCCGCTGCAGGTCTTTCCGGCGGACTGGAGGCTGACATCCATGGGCATGCCCTCTGCCAGCTGGTCAATATCCGTGTCGGCCACCTGGATTTCCACCTTTTCCCCGCTGTCATCCATTACGGTTGCGCCTGTAAGCTGGGGGGACACGGTCTGGCCGGTTTCAACATTGATTTTGGTAATCATGCCCGCAATAGGAGAAGTGACCGTACAGTCGTCATATTTTTTCCTGGCAATGTCAAGGGCTGCCTTGGCGCTGTCCATCTGCGCCTTGGCTGAATCGTAATTGCCGTCCTGGCCGTTCCTGGCCGCCTGGAGCTTTGCCTCAGCTGAATTCATCCTGGATTTTGCAGTTTCTAGATCTACCTGGGAGATTGCATTGGCTGCATAAAGGGCCTGCATGCGGGCAAAGTTATTTTTGGCGTCCGTGTACTCTATTTCAGCGGGAGCCACGTTTGTATTCTGTTCGCTTGCTTTTTTTGCAATGTTAAATGCTGCCTGGGCAGCGTCATATCCGGCCTGGGCCTGCTGCAGGGAAAGGGCGGCATTGGTGTCATCCACCTGGAATATCACATCCCCTTTCTCCACATGCTGTCCTTCGGATGCATTGACTTCAGTTACCTTGCCGCTGGCTTCCGGCATGATGTCAATGGTGCTCAAGGCCTCAACGGTTCCCTGCCATACCATGGAGGACAGGTCCCTGCCTGATTTTGCAATGGCGGTTGTCACCTCGGTCTGGCTGCTGTTGCTGGAGCATCCGGTACTAAGGCTGGCGGCCAGCATAAGACAGGCTCCGATTCCTATTAATTTCTTCATTTTGATTCCTCCCGTTTTTCCTTATTTCAAATGTACCTTTACAGTTGCGTTCATTCCGAATACCAGGGGCAGGTCCTCCTTGTTTTCAATGGTGACCTTGATGGGAATCAGCTGTGTGACCTTGGTATAGGTCCCGCTGGTGGAAAAACTGGTGGTGTTGGTAAAATAAGTCTGGGTTGCAGGGTCGATTTCCGTTACCTGTCCCTTAAATGTCCTGTGGGGGTATGCATCCAGCCTGACATCCACTAACTGGCCCAGATGGATCTTCATGATATCCGTCTCCTCCACATTCACACCCACATACAGGTTGGAGGTGTCGGCCACCACTGCCAGGGGAGTGCCAGGGGACACGGTCTGGTTCACCGCGCCGTCATTTTTAACCACGGTCCCGGTTATGGGGGATGTGATATAAGGAAGCACTTCCTGCCGGCCAAGCACCTGGTCCTGTTCCACCAGGTCGCCGTTTTCCACGTCCCAGGAAATCAGCTTCCCGCTGGTGACAGGCATGACGGAATAGAGCTTTGCCGTCACCTTGGCATTATCCGTGCTAAAATAATTCATATTTACGCTGAACATGTAATAACCGGTGCAGCATCCGATGATGACCACGGCAAAGAGCAGGGGATACAGGATTTTTTTAAGTTTAGCCTTCTTGCCGGCGGTTTCCCCGCCGTCTATCTTGTTCTGGATATTATCGTTCATTTCATTCACCTTTCATTTCCTTTCATAAGGCCTTGGGGGTTGGTTCCAGGACCCGTGGAACATGGCTAATTGTTCAGTGCGAACTGGCTTTGATATAGGTCGGCATAGAAGCCTTTCTTTTCCAGCAGCTCCTTGTGATTGCCCTGTTCAATGATATCGCCGTCCTTCATGACCAGGATTAAGTCAGCATCCCGGATAGTGGATAAGCGGTGGGCGATGACAAAGCTGGTCCTGTCCTGCATCAGGTTGTTCATGGCATTCTGGATCAGCACTTCGGTCCTGGTGTCAATGGAGCTGGTGGCCTCATCCAGGATAAGGATCCGTGGGTCTGCCAGTATGGTCCTGGCAATGGTTAAAAGCTGTTTCTGGCCCTGGGACAGGTTGCTGGCTTCTTCATTAATCATCATATGATAGCCGCCTGGCATGGAGCGGATGAATTCATCACAGTGGGCCGTCCTTGCGGCAGCCATGACTTCCTCGTCGGTTTTATCAAAATTCCCGTAGCGGATATTATCCATGATGCTGGCGCTGTAGAGCCAGGTCTCCTGGAGCACCATGCCAAACATGGAGCGCAGTCCGTTCCTGGTAAAATCCAGGATGTTGTGCCCGTCAATGAATATGCTGCCGCTGTTCAGTTCATAGAACCGCATAAGCAGCTTTACCACCGTTGTCTTGCCGGCGCCGGTAGGGCCGACGATGGCAATGGTCTGGCCGGCATGGATGACCGAGGAAAAGTCATGGATGATCAGCTTATCGGGCCGGTAGCCAAAATGCACATGGGAAAACTCCACATCCCCCCGCACCTGTTCCGGCTGTATGGGCGCGCTTGTCTCAGGCACCTCCTCCTGCTCATCCAGGAATTCAAACACACGCTCTGCCGCGGCAGCCGTGGACTGGAGTGTGTTGGAGATATTGGCAATCTGTGTGATGGGCTGGGTAAAGGAGCGCATGTATTGGATGAAGGCCTGGATATCGCCGATATCAATCACCTTTTTAACGGTCAGATACCCGCCCAGCAGACATACGGATACGTAACCCAGGTTGCTGACAAATGACATGATGGGCATCATCATGCCGGACAGGAACTGGGACTTCCACGCGGATTTGTAAAGCGCATCGTTTATTTCCGTGAATTTCTCAATGGCCTCGGCCTCGCCGTTAAAGACCTGGACCACATTATGGCCTCCGTATATTTCCTCAATGTGTCCGTTGAGCATTCCAAGGCTTTTCTGCTGGCCCTTGAAATAGCGCTGGGATTTTTTCACAACACCCATGATCAGGCCCATGGAAAGGGGGAGTACCATGACAGCCACCAGGGTCATCCGGATGCTGATGGATATCATCATGATCAGGACGCCCACCAGGGTCGCAACCGAGGTGATGATCTGCGTAAGGCTCTGGTTCAGGGTCTGGCTTACCGTATCCACGTCATTGGTGATGCGGGACAGTACCTCGCCGTGGGTCCTGGTGTCGTAGTAGCTTAAGGGCAGCCGGTTCATTTTCGCCGATATGTCCTTGCGGAACTGGTAGGTCACCTTCATGCTGACGCCTGACATGATATAGCTTTGCAGGTAGGAAAATACAGCCGATATCAGGTACAGGACCACCAGCAGCAGGAGACAGTTCCTTATGTAGCGGAAGTCGGTGAGAAGGCCGGTGCCCATCATCCAGGCCATCATGCCTTCAAACAGCTTGGTGGTGGCCTTGCCAAGGACCTTGGGCCCTATGATGGAGAACACGGAGGAACATGCGGCAAACAGGATGACGATGGCAACCTGGGCTTTATAAACCATCAGATACTGTAAAAGATGGAGCATGGTGCCCTTAAAATCCTTTGCCTTTTCACCGGCCGCGCGGATGCCCCGGCCGCCGCCCATAGGGGGAGCGGATGATTGTTTTTGTTCTGTCATTGCAATTCCTCCTCGCTGAGCTGGGACAGTGCAATCTCACGGTAGACCTTACAGTCTGCCATAAGTTCCCGGTGGGTTCCCCTGCCCACCATTTTCCCGTGGTCCAGTACAATGATCTGGTCCGCGTTCATGATGGTGCTGATCCGCTGGGCCACCAGGAACTGGGTCGTGCCGCCGGTTTCTTCCTTCAGGGCCTTCCTCAGCTTTGCATCCGTCTTAAAATCCAGGGCGGAAAAACTGTCGTCAAATATATTGATGGGCGCATTTTTTACCAAAGCCCTGGCAATGGAGAGCCTCTGCTTCTGGCCGCCGGACACATTGCCCCCGCCCTGGGCAATCAATGTGTCAAACAGGTCTGGTTTAGACTCGATGAATTCCATGGCCTGGGCGGTACGGGCAGAACGTTCAATCTGTTCCTCCCCGGCTGTCCGGTCACCGTAAGCCAGGTTGGAGCGGATGGTGCCTGAGAAGAGGACTCCTTTCTGGGGCACGAACCCCAGGTTCTGCCGCAGCTTGTGCAGGGGCCAGTCTTTGATGTTGACGCCGTCAATCAGGATTTCGCCCCCGGTTACATCATAGAAGCGGGGGAGCAGGTTGACCAGGGTGCTTTTGCCGCTGCCCGTGGCGCCGATAAAGGCGGTTATCTGTCCGGGAAGGGCGGTGAAGCTGATATCTGAAAGTACGTCCCCGTCCCCGCCGGGATAGCGGAAGGATACGTGGCGGTATTCCACCACGCCCCGTATTTTATCCGGGCATAAGGTTTGCCTTGCGTCGGTAATGCTGGATTTTGTCTGTAGGACCTCCACCACACGGTTGATGGATACAATGGCTCTTGGGATCATGATGAACATCATGGACATCATCAGGAAGGCCATGATGATCTGCATCACGTACTGCATGTAGGCCATCATGTCGCCCACCTCCATCTGGAAGCCGGATACCTGGTTGGATCCCACCCATACCACCAGCAGGGTTATGAGGTTCATGATAAGCATCATGGCAGGCATCATTCCTGACATGGTGCGGTTTACAAACAGGTTGGTTTTGGTCAGGTCACGGTTTACCGTGTCGAACCGGTTTTCCTCAAAGGTCTGGGTGTCAAAGGCCCTGACCACCAGCAGGCCCTCAAGGTTCTCACGGACCACCAGGTTCAAGCGGTCAATGAGCTTTTGCACCACCTGGAACTTGGGCATTACAAGGCTGAACATGGAGAACACCACCATAAACAGCAGGGCCACGGCCAGGGCGATGATCCATGACATGGATTTATCCTTTGCAAGGGCGTGGAGTATTCCACCCACAGCCATGATGGGCGCATAGAACACCATGCGTATCATCATGACAATCAGCATCTGTATCTGGGTGATGTCATTGGTGGTCCTGGTGATGAGGGAGGATGTGGAAAAACGGTCCAGTTCCGCATTTGAGAATCCTTCCACGGAAATAAATACGTCGCGGCGCAGGCCCCGGCAGACCCCGGCAGCGGCCCTGGCTCCTAAAAATCCCACCGTGACCGTGCAGGACGCGCTGATCAGGGCCACGCCCAGCATCTTAAAGCCGGTGCTTATGATATAGGAGGTGTTGCCTGTGGTGATGCCGTCATTTACAATATCGGACATCAGGTCCGGCAGCGCCAGGTCGCATGATGCCTGGCCAAAGAGGAGCACGATGGCCAGCAGTATGTACAGGGCATATGGTTTGAAATATCGTAAAAGTACACTCAACTTATTCCTTCTTCCTGCCGCAGGCCCGGTCGGCCATGGCGGCTATGATATCGGCGCATCCTTCATATCCAAAAGAACTGGTGTTCAGGCAGATGTCGTGGTTCTCCATCCTGCCCCATTCCTTTTCAGCAAACATTTTATAATATTCTTTTCTCTGCTGGTCTTTGCGCCGGATATGGGCTTCGATGTTCTTTAAGGGGACATGGTCCGTATGGTGGATCCGCTGTATCCGTTCCTCCATGGAGGATGCATAGATGAAAATGTTCAGGGAGCCGCACACATCTTTTAAGACAGTGTCCGCACACCTTCCTATGAATATGGCGGGACCTTCCATGGCCAGCCGCCGTATGGTCCCGCTCACAGCCTCAAACTGCTGGTAAGGCTCAAACATCTGTCTGTAATCCTGTATGCTGCCCGCAAAGACCGCAATGTCATGGAGCAGGCTCCGGCTCCGTTTTTCATCCTTTTCCTTCAGGACCCCGGGATTGAGGCCGAACCGTTCCGCTGCCAGCAGCAGCAGCTCCCCGTCATAAAAGGGGATTCCAAGTTTATGGGACAGGATCCGTCCTACTTCCCGTCCGCCGCTTCCATATTGCCGTTCAATGGTAATGCAGCTGCGTCTCATGACTGTTCCTCCGTTCTCTTTTTCCTGCGTTCCAGAAGCTGGTGCATCTCGTCCTCCATGATATCGGCCAGTCTGCCCCAGAGTCCGATAAGCCGGGAGATATCTTCCGGGCCCATCCTCCGTACAATCTGTGATTTCAGGAAATCCATGTCCTGGGCCGTGCTGGTCAGGATATCCCTGCCCGCAGGCGTCAGACATACAAAAATGTTGCGCCTGCTTCCGGTGTCAACTTTTCTTGTTATCAGTCCTTTTCCTTCCATGGTGTTCAGCAGGCGGGAAGCGGAAGAGGGCACGATCCTCAGCCTGTCGGCCAGCTCCGATACATAGATTCCAATGGAACCGGGATGTTCTTTCACATACCGGTCTATCTGTTCCAATGCATAATATTCAGAATAAATCACCTGTTCGGATAAGATGTTCAGCTTGATTTTCCTCATCCTCTGCATGATCTGCATCAGTTCTGGCTGAAGTATCTTTTCATTGTGTTTATCTGACATGATTTTTCCTCCTTTTGGGAAAATAGTTATCATTGTTAAATGTTTATAGTGTATAATATTATCGCGGTCAGTTGCATTTGTCAACAGTATATGATGGATTGTAACAAAATAATTACACGACCCGTGCGGTTAAGGTTGACATTTTCCCAAGGCGTTATTATAATAAAGAAGTTAAATAATAAAAGCTGTGATGGAGACAGTAGGCCTGCAGGGAACGCCTCAGAGAGCCGGGGATGGTGGGAGCCCGGTGCCAGTAATGCAGGACTGAATATCACTCCGGAGCTGTCCGGCTGAGAAAAGGGGCATGGATTCCCAGGCATCCAGGGTGGTGCAGGGACCTGCTGCATGGTAAGCCGGGACGCAATTCCTGCGTTAAAGGGACTCATATGATGGTATGCAGTAATAGGTGGTTAAACGGAGCAGTTTTTACGGCTTCCGTCCTGTTCGGGACGGAAGCCTTTTTATATGAATCCATATAATACAGCACATACCAGAGTATATAAAATTAGGAATGGAGGAATCCAAGGATGTATGACAAAGTCTCCACAGACCTTAAGTTTGTGGAAAGAGAAAAAGAAGTGGAAAAATTCTGGGAAGATGAGCACATCTTCGAGAAAAGCATCAAGATGCGCGAGGGTTGCAAGCCTTACGTGTTCTATGACGGACCGCCAACCGCCAATGGCAAGCCCCATATCGGCCACGTGGAAACCCGCGCCATCAAGGACATGATTCCAAGATACCGGGCCATGAAGGGCTACATGGTGCCCCGTAAGGCAGGATGGGATACCCACGGGCTTCCCGTGGAGCTGGAAGTCGAGAAGAAGCTGGGGCTGGACGGCAAGGACCAGATTGAACAGTACGGGCTGGAGCCGTTCATCCGGGAGTGTAAGGAAAGCGTCTGGAAATACAAGGGCATGTGGGAGGATTTCTCCAATACCGTCGGTTTCTGGGCTGATATGGACGACCCATATGTGACCTATGAGAACAATTTCATTGAATCCGAGTGGTGGGCGCTGAAGCAGATTTGGGACAAGGGCCTTTTATACAAGGGCTTTAAGGTGGTTCCCTACTGCCCGCGCTGCGGAACCCCCCTTTCCTCCCACGAGGTGGCCCAGGGCTATAAGGATGTAAAGGAACGCTCCGCCATCGCGCGGTTTAAGGTAAAGGGCGAGGACGCCTATATCCTGGCATGGACCACCACGCCCTGGACCCTTCCAAGCAACCTGGCCCTTTGTGTGAACCCGGCGGAGGATTATGTGAAGGTAAGGACCGGGGACGGCTATACCTATTATATTGCACAGGCCCTGGCGGATACGGTGCTGGGCGGGGATTACGAAGTACTTGAGAACTACAAGGGCAGGGATCTGGAATATAAGGAATACGAGCCTCTGTACGGGTGCTCCGTGCCCCTTAGCGAGAAGCAGCACAAGAAAGCATACTATGTGGTGTGCGACACCTACGTAACCCTGACAGACGGTACGGGAATCGTACACATCGCCCCTGCATTCGGTGAAGACGATGCCAATGTGGGACGCAGATATGACCTTCCTTTTGTACAGCTGGTGGACGCAAAGGGTGATATGACAAACGAGACACCATTTGCAGGCACCTTTGTCAAGGACGCGGATCCGCTGGTGTTAAAGGACCTGGAATCCAGAGGACTTCTGTTCTCGGCGCCTGCTTTTGAACACAGCTATCCCCACTGCTGGAGATGCGGTACCCCGCTGATTTACTATGCAAGGGAATCCTGGTTCATTAAGATGACGGCTGTGAAGGAGGATTTAATCCGCAACAACAATACCATTAACTGGGTGCCTGACTCCATCGGCAAGGGCCGCTTCGGCGACTGGCTGGAGAATATCCAGGACTGGGGTATTTCCAGGAACCGGTATTGGGGCACGCCTCTTAATATCTGGGAGTGTGAGTGCGGATACCAGCACTCCATTGGAAGCATTGAAGAGTTAAAGGGCATGTCCGACAACTGTCCGGAGGATATCGAGCTTCACCGTCCGTATATTGACAATGTAAATATCAAGTGCCCCAAGTGCGGCAGGCTTATGAAGCGTGTGCCGGAAGTGATTGACTGCTGGTTTGACTCAGGCGCCATGCCATTTGCACAGCACCATTATCCATTTGAGAATAAGGAACTGTTTGAATCACAGTTCCCGGCGCAGTTCATCTCCGAGGCAGTGGACCAGACCCGCGGATGGTTCTATTCCCTGCTGGCTGAATCCACCCTGCTGTTTAACAAGGCGCCTTATGAAAATGTTGTTGTCATGGGCCTGGTGCTGGACGAGAACGGACAGAAGATGAGCAAGTCCAAGGGCAATGCAGTGGATCCCTTTGATACCCTGGCAGCCCATGGCGCGGATGCCATCCGCTGGTTCTTCTATACCTGCTGCGCGTCCTGGCTTCCCAAGCGGTACCAGGACAAGGCCGTGACCGAAGGACAGCGCAAGTTCATGGGAACCCTGTGGAATACCTATGCGTTCTGGGTCCTCTATGCCAATATTGATAATTTCGACGCCACCAAGTACACCCTGGAGTACGATAAGCTGCCGGTCATGGATAAATGGCTGCTTTCCAAGATGAATTCCATGGTTAAATGTGTGGATGACAACCTGATGAATTACCAGATTCCTGAGGCTGCAAGGTCACTGCAGGAATTTGTGGATGACATGAGCAACTGGTATGTGCGCAGAAGCCGCGAGCGTTTCTGGGCCAAGGGCATGGAGCAGGATAAGATTAATGCGTATATGACCCTGTATACCGCCCTTGTGACGGCTGCCAAGGCAGCGGCGCCCATGATCCCGTTCATGACAGAACAGATTTACCAGAATATTGTCAGAAAGATTGACGCGGATGCGCTGGAAAGCATACACCTGTGCGACTTCCCTGAGGTGAAGGAAGAATGGATTGACACCAGCCTGGAACAGGACATGGATGAGGTCCTAAAGGCCGTGGTCATGGGCCGTGCGGCAAGGAATGCAGCAAATATCAAGAACCGCCAGCCAATTGCCCAGATGTATATCAAGGCTGACCACGCCCTGTCCGAGTTCTATGTGAAGATCATTGAGGATGAGCTGAATGTGAAGAAGGTGGCCTTCTCTGACGATGTAAGGGCATTTACCTCCTATTCCTTTAAGCCGCAGCTTAAGACGGTGGGACCAAAGTACGGGAAACTCCTGGGACAGATCCGGCAGGCCCTTGCGGGGATTGACGGCAGCGCTGCCATGGATACGCTCAATGAAAGCGGCGCCCTGACCTTTGATTTCGGAGGACAGGAAGTGGTGCTGACCAGGGACGACCTGCTGATTGACGTATCGCAGAAGGACGGATATGTGACGGAGGAGGACAACTACCTGACCGTGGTGCTGGATACCAACCTGACACCGGAACTGGTTGAGGAGGGCTTTGTCCGTGAAATCATCAGCAAGATCCAGACCATGCGTAAGGAAGCCGGTTTTGAGGTCATGGACCACATTGCCGTTTACCAGGATGACAATGACAGGATTGCAGGGCTTCTGAAGGCCAATGCAGATGAGATTAAGGCCGAGGTAATGGCTGATACCATCTTCCTTGGAAGGATGGGCGGTTATGCCAAGGAGTGGAGCATCAACGGCGAAAAAGTCATGCTTGGTGTTGAAAAGACCATGAAATAATGTTAATATGGGAGGCGGGGTTAAAACACCCCGCCTATATGAGGATAGGGAGGATTGTGCCGATGAATAAAGGATTTGATAAAGTCACATTCAAGCGCAGCGTGATAGACAACGTTAAGAACATGTTCCGCCGTACCATTGACGAGGCTACGCCCCAGCAGGTATTCCAGGCGGTTTCTTATGCGGTAAAGGACGTTATCATCGATGAGTGGATAGCAACCCACAAAGAATATGAAAAGAAAGACACAAAGACAGTATACTACCTGTCCATGGAGTTCCTGATGGGCCGCGCCCTGGGCAACAACATCATCAACATATGCGCCCATGATGAGATTAAGGAAGTACTGGATGAACTGGGATTTGACCTGAACCTGATTGAGGACCAGGAACCGGACGCAGCCCTTGGCAACGGCGGCCTGGGACGTCTGGCAGCATGTTTCCTGGATTCCCTTGCAACCCTGGGATATCCTGCTTACGGCTGCGGCATCCGCTACCGCTACGGTATGTTTAAACAGAAAATTGAGAACGGCTACCAGATTGAGGTGCCGGATGAATGGCTTAAGGACGGCAATCCCTTTGAAATCCGCCGCCCGGAGTATGCGCAGGAAGTCAGGTTCGGCGGTTATGTGCGCATTGAGAATGTGAACGGCGCCAACCACTTTGTGCAGGACGGTTATCAGACGGTCCGCGCCGTGCCTTATGACCTTCCGGTTATCGGTTACGGCAATAACGTGGTGAACACCCTGCGTATCTGGGATGCGGAACCGGTTAATACATTTAACCTGGATTCCTTTGACCGGGGCGATTACCAGAAGGCAGTGGAGCAGGAAAACCTTGCCAAGACCATCGTGGAAGTGCTGTATCCCAATGACAACCATTATGCGGGCAAGGAGCTGCGCCTGAAGCAGCAGTATTTCTTTATTTCCGCCAGCGTGCAGAGGGCCATCATAAAATATAAGGAAAAACATGATGATATCCGCAGGTTTCATGAGAAGGTGGCTTTCCAGCTGAACGATACCCATCCCACGGTTGCGATTCCTGAACTGATGCGTATCCTTTTGGATGAGGAGGGCCTGAACTGGGATGAGGCATGGGAGGTAACCACCAAGACATGTGCGTACACCAACCACACCATCATGTCCGAGGCCCTGGAGAAATGGCCCATCGAACTGTTCTCACGCCTGCTTCCAAGGATTTACCAGATAGTGGAGGAGATTAACCGCAGGTTCCAGAACCAGATCCAGTCCATGTATCCTGGCAACCAGGAGAAGCTGCGCAAGATGTCCATTATTTATGACGGACAGGTGAAGATGGCTTACATGGCCATTGCAGCCAGCTTTTCTGTCAACGGCGTGGCCAGGCTGCACACCGAGATCCTTAAGAACCAGGAATTAAAGGATTTCTACCAGATGATGCCGGAGAAGTTCAACAACAAGACCAACGGCATTACCCAGAGAAGGTTCCTGCTTCATGGAAATCCCCTGCTTGCTGACTGGGTGACCTCCAAAATCGGGGATGAGTGGATTACCAATCTTCCCCATATCAAGAAGCTGGAGATTTATGCGGACGATGAAAAGTGCCGGCAGGAGTTCATGAATATCAAGTACCAGAACAAGATCCGCCTGGCAAAATACATTAAGGAACACAACGGGATTGACGTGGATCCGCGTTCCATCTTTGACGTACAGGTAAAAAGGCTTCACGAATATAAGCGCCAGCTGATGAACATCCTGCATGTGATGTACCTGTATAACCAGTTAAAGGATAATCCAAACATGGATATGGTGCCCAGGACCTTTATCTTCGGCGCCAAGGCAGCGGCCGGTTATAAGCGCGCCAAGCTGACCATCAAGCTGATTAATTCCGTGGCGGATGTGATTAACAATGACAGGTCCATTGGCGGCAAGATTAAAGTGGTGTTCATTGAGGATTACAGGGTAAGCAACGCAGAGCTTATCTTTGCCGCGGCGGATGTGAGTGAGCAGATATCCACGGCCAGTAAGGAGGCTTCGGGTACTGGCAACATGAAGTTCATGCTTAACGGCGCCCTGACCCTTGGCACCATGGACGGAGCCAATGTGGAGATTGTTGAGGAGGTGGGCAGCGAATATGCCTTCATCTTCGGCATGTCATCTGATGAGGTCATTAATTATGAGAATAACGGCGGGTATTATCCAATGGATATCTTTAACAATGACCAGGAAATCCGCAGGGTGCTGATGCAGCTGATCAACGGCTACTATGCGCCGGATAACCCTGAGCTGTTTAGGGATATCTATAACTCCCTGCTGAATACCAAGAGCAGTGACCGCGCGGATACCTACTTCATCCTGAAGGATTTCCGTTCCTATGCAGAGGCCCATGCCAGGGTGGATCAGGCCTACAGGGATGAGAAGTGGTGGGCCAAGGCAGCCATCCTCAATGTGGCTAACAGCGGCAAGTTTACATCCGACAGGACCATTGAGGAGTATGTAAGGGATATCTGGCACCTGAAAAAGGTGACGGTTGAGATGTAAATAGTAAGTGTATGCTGCTGTTTCCATGCAGCAGCATGCACTGTGTATCCATGCTCCGGCAATCCTGAATCAGAAAAGGGGGCCGGGGCATTTTGAATAAAGGGAGGCAGAGCGGTTATGAAGATTCGGGACATACTGGCACAGGGGAACCCCACCCTGTCTTTTGAGGTTTTTCCTCCCAAGACAGAAGATAATTATCATACGGTGGAAAAGGCGGCAAAAGAGATTGCAAAGCTTAAGCCGGCTTTTATGAGCGTTACATACGGCGCAGGCGGAGGCACCAGCGATTATACGGTGGGCATTGCCTCGGATATCAAAGGGTACGGCGTGACGCCCCTGGCCCATCTGACCTGTGTGTCATCTACCAGGGAAAAGGTGCAGGGGGTCCTTAAGGAACTGAAGGGACATGGGATTGAGAATGTGCTGGCCCTAAGGGGGGATATCCCTGAAAACGGACAGACCCCCAGGGTTTACCACTATGCGTCCGAACTGATCCGGGAAATCAAACAGTCAGGGGATTTCTGCATCGGCGCTGCCTGTTATCCGGAAGGCCATGTGGAATCTGCCAACAAGTCGGTGGACATGGATTACCTGAAACAGAAGGTGGAGGCTGGCTGCGATTTCGTGACCACACAGATGTTTTTTGATAACAGCATCCTGTACAGCTATCTGTACCGCATCCGGGAAAAGGGGATTACGGTTCCCGTCATTGCGGGAATCATGCCTGTGACCAATGCAAAACAGATTAAACGTATCACACAGATGTCCGGCACGTATCTGCCGTCCAGGTTCATGTCCATCGTGGACCGGTTCGGGGATAATCCGGCTGCCATGAAGCAGGCGGGCATTGCCTATGCCACGGACCAGATCATTGACCTGATTGCCAACGGCGTGGGCGGAATCCATGTCTATTCCATGAACAAGCCGGATGTGGCCGGGAAAATCAAGGAGAACCTGTCGGAAATACTTGGAAATGGGTGCGTATGCGCGCCATAGCAGGGACACGCACGTGGAAATGGGTACGCATGTGCGCCATAGGAGGATTGGATGGAAACACGGGATATTGACAGGGGGGAAGTGCTGCGGTATCTGGGATATGGAAGGCATGAAGCGGACCGGCGGGTGATGGACCTGGTGGAACAGTGCATCGAAGAACTTGGCAGGGAAGCCAGCCCGCTGTATCTGTGCCGGGATTATCCCCTGGCCCTGGGGCAGGAAGGCCTGGTGGATGCGGGGGTTTTCATCACAAGAAGCAGGAATCTGGCTAGAAACCTGGCGGACTGCGGCAGGATCCTTGTATTTGCGGCCACCCTGGGCACGGGTGCGGATTATCTGATTGGAAAGTATAACCGTCTCCAGATGAGCAAGGCCGTTGTCATGCAGGCAGCTGCCGCTGCCATGATAGAGGAGTACTGCGACCAGGTCTGCGCCGGGCTGAAGGCGTATTATGAGGCGGACGGATGGTATCTGCGTCCAAGGTTCAGCCCGGGTTACGGAGACTTTCCGCTGGACTGCCAAAGCCGGCTGTTAGACTGTCTGGAGGCGGGCAAACGCATTGGCATCAAGCTGACGGACAGCCTTCTCATGATGCCGTCCAAGTCCGTCACGGCCGTGATGGGCGCCAGCAGGAAGCCTTACCGGTGTGATGTGAAGGGCTGCGAGGCCTGCGGGAAAAAGGACTGCGCCTACAGGCGGTAGGCCCTGTACCATGAAAGGGAAAAGGAGAGGAAAGAAAATGATTCGTTTTAACTGCGATTATAGTGAAGGCGCCCATGAGCGCATCCTGAAGAAACTGGTGGAGACAAACCTGGAACAGACACCTGGATACGGAGAGGACCACTATTGTGGGGAGGCGGCGTCCATTATCCGCAATCTCTGCAAAAGGGAAGATGCTGACGTACACTTCCTGGTGGGAGGGACCCAGGCCAACATGACGGTGATTGCATCTGCCCTCAGGCCCCATCAGGGCGTGGTGGGCGCTGTGTCCGCCCATATTAACGTCCATGAGACCGGCTCCATTGAGGCGGCCGGACACAAGGTCCTGGCCCTTGCGTCGGAGGACGGCAAGATAAGCGCCAGCCAGGTGGAGACGCTTTATCTGGAACACATCCATGACGAGAGCTTTGAGCACATGGTCCAGCCCAAGATGGTGTATATATCCAACCCCACGGAGCTGGGGACCATTTACACAAGGGCGGAGCTGGAAGCGCTTTACGGCGTGTGCCGCAGGTACGGGCTGTACCTGTTTGTGGACGGGGCGCGGCTGGCCTACGGGCTGATGGCCGAGGGCAATGACGTGGACCTGCCGGTCCTGGCTGCCAACTGTGATGTGTTTTATATCGGCGGCACCAAAGTGGGCGCCCTGTTCGGAGAGGCGGTGGTGATCCTGAATGAGGGACTGAAGCCGGATTTCCGCTATCATATCAAGCAAAGGGGCGGAATGCTGGCAAAGGGACGCCTCCTGGGAATCCAGTTCTCAGAACTCTTAAAGGACGGGCTGTATATGGAACTGGGCAGGCACGCGGACCGTCTGGCCGGCAAAATCAGAAAGGCCTGTGAGGATAAGGGATACCCATTCCTGGTATACAATACCACCAACCAGGTATTCCCCATCATGCCGGACCAGGTGCTTAAGCAGTGGGAGGGCAGGTTCAGCTATACCCATCAGGGACGCGTGGATGACAGCCACACCGCCATCCGCCTCTGCACCAGCTGGATTATCAGCGAGGAGAATGTGGACATCCTGGTACGGGAAATAATAAATAGCTGACTTGTGAGGATTGACGATGAGAATATTAGAGGAAATGAAAGCGCGCCGCCTGTTCTGCGACGGCGGCATGGGCAGCCTGCTTCAGGCCCAGGGCCTTAAGGCAGGGGAACTGCCGGAGCTGTGGAACCTGACGCACCCTGAGGTGCTCAGGGACATCCACAGACAGTACCTGGCAGCCGGGGCTGATATCATGACCACCAATACATTTGGTGCCAACAGACTTAAGTACAGGGATAACCTGGAGGAAATCGTGGCAGCGGCAGTGGGCCATGCCAGGACAGCGGTGGAGGAAGCAGGACACGGATATGTGGCGCTGGACCTGGGGCCCACGGGAAAGCTGCTTAAACCGCTGGGCGATTTGGAGTTTGAGGCAGCGGTCAGTCTTTATAAAGAGGTGGTGGCCGCGGGGGCAGAGGCAGGCGCCGACCTCATCCTGATTGAGACCATGAGCGACAGCTACGAACTAAAGGCGGCTGTGCTGGCTGCAAAGGAAGCAGGCATAAGCCCGGCGGACAAAAGTCCCCTTCCTGTGTTTGCCACGGTCATATTTGATGAAAAGGGAAAGCTTCTGACCGGGGGTGACGTGGAGTCCACGGTGGCCCTGCTGGAGGGGCTGAGGGTGGATGTCCTTGGCATTAACTGCGGACTTGGCCCTGTGCAGATGAAGGAAATCCTGAAGGACATCATGAGGGTGACCTCCCTTCCCGTTCTGGTAAACCCCAATGCGGGCCTTCCCAGAAGTGAAGGAGGCAGGACGGTCTATGATATTGATGAGAAGCAGTTTGCCCTGGCCATGGAGGAAATCGCGGCCATGGGGGCTGCCGTGGTGGGCGGGTGCTGCGGCACCACCCCGGCCCATATACGGGAAACCGTAAAACGCTGCAGGGATATCCCGGTAAGCCTTCCAATGCCTAAGAAGCGCACCGTTATTTCATCCTATGCCCGGGCAGCGGTGATTGGCGGGAAAACCATAATCATCGGGGAACGCATCAACCCCACGGGCAAATCAAGGTTCAAACAGGCCCTGAGGGACCATGACCTGGAATACATCCTCAGGGAAGGCGTAAGCCAGCAGGACAATGGTGCGGATGTGCTGGACGTGAACGTGGGCCTGCCGGGGATTGACGAACCGTCCATGATGGAGGAAGTGGTGAAGGAGCTTCAGAGCATCACAGACCTGCCCCTTCAGATTGACACATCGGATATCGGGGCCATGGAGCGGGCCATGCGGGCATATAATGGAAAGCCCCTGATCAACTCGGTCAATGGCAAGGAAGAGGTCATGGGCCAGGTATTTCCCCTGGTGGCAAAGTACGGCGGCGTGGTGGTGGGCCTGTGCCTGGATGAAGGCGGGATTCCGGAGACAGCCGGAGGGCGGATTGAAGTGGGGCGCAAAATCATAGATACAGCCGCCTCCTATGGCATCGGGGCCGAGGATATCATACTGGACGGCCTCTGCATGACGGTAAGCGCCGACAGCAAAGGCGCCCTGACCACCCTGGAAACGGTCCGGCGCATCCGGGATGAGCTGGGAAGCAAATCCGTCCTGGGGGTTTCCAACATTTCCTTCGGACTGCCCCAACGGGAAATCATCAATGCCGCATTCTTCACCATGGCCATGGAGGCCGGCTTAAACGCAGCCATCATCAATCCTAACTCAGAGGCAATGATGCGGGCATTCTACAGCTTCAACGCCCTGATGGACAGGGATGCCCAGTGCAGCCGGTATATCGGCGTATACGGCGGCCAGTCCGCAGGCCTGGGGCAGACCATAGGAAAATCCAGGTCTGTTTCTGCCGGTGAGGGCACGGACAGTTCCCTGGCAACGGCCATTGAGCGGGGGCTTAAGGACGCGGCCCATCAGGCGGTCAGCACACTTTTGGAGGAAAAGGACCCCCTTGGAATCATCAATGAGCAGATGATCCCGGCCCTGGACCGGGTGGGAAAGGGATTTGAAAAGGGAACCATCTTCCTTCCGCAGCTTCTCATGAGCGCGGAAGCAGCAAAAGCAGCCTTCGAGGTCATCAAGGCAAAGATGGACGCAAAGGGCCAGGTACAGGAGAAAAAGGGAACGATCGTACTTGCAACGGTGAAAGGCGATATCCATGACATTGGCAAGAATATTGTGAAGGTGCTGCTGGAGAACTACGGATATGAAGTACTGGACCTGGGCAAGGACGTGCCGCCGGAGCGGATTGTAGATGAGACCGTAAGGCGGAAGGTGCGGCTTGTGGGGCTCAGCGCCCTGATGACAACCACGGTCCCAAGCATGGAGGAGACCATCCGCAGGCTGAGGACAGCCGCACCCTGGGCCAAGGTCATGGTCGGAGGGGCAGTCCTCACCGAAGAATACGCCAGGACCATTGACGCGGACATGTACTGCCGGGACGCAATGGCCTCTGTCAACTATGCGGAGGGTATTTTTGTAAAATAAAATCAAAATCTGGGCAGCTCGCATGATATGGCTACGCAGCGGGTTACGGATACGGAACTTGGGACGGATTCCTTTTCGGGAGGCATTTCCCGGAAGGACACCATGTTCTTGCCGTGATTCTTGGCGTAATACAGTTCATCGTCAGCTGCCTTTATCATGCCGTTATATGTCTCCATGGAGGAGGGGACCGCGCTGGAGGCCCCCACGCTGATGGTGACATAGGGAGCCGTACGCCTGTCAGCGGACGGCAGTTTCAGGTCGGCCACGGCCTGGCGGAGGCGGTCGGCCGCATGGAGGGCGTCCTCTGGCTTGATTCCATACAGAAGGATCTGGAATTCCTCGCCCCCGAAACGGCAGATCAGATCCCTGCCCTGGTGGATGCGGGATGCCAGGGCCGCGGCCACCTTTTTCAGGCATTCGTCCCCGGCCATATGGCCGAAGGTGTCGTTGTACTGCTTGAAATAGTCGATGTCCACCATGATGACGGCGATGGGCACATAGAGTTGGATGGCAGCGGGGATCAGCTGTTCCAGCCGGATGGAAAAACCGCTGCGGTTAAGGACCTGGGTCAGGGGATCATTGTCAGCCCGGTCCTGGAGATATATCTGTTCGTTCCAGGCTTCCTTTAAAAGCCTCAGGTTGTTTCCCGTGATGCGGCAGCGCATCTGTGACAGGAACAGGCTGGTAAAGCTGTATAGGAACATGTTGGAGTACATGGCCACAGGCGCTTTCTGGGCAACAAAAGAAGGAAGGGCCAGCGCTCCGGTGGTGACAACGGCTGCCAGGGCTTCCTTATACGTATAGATAGGGCCTGCCGCCAGGTAGATATAGAACATGAGCACGCTTTCCGCACTCATCCTGCTTTTCAGGCAGAAGTAGTTCATGCACAGGCAGAATACGCTGAACATGATGGTAAAGGAATAGGTGTGGCACTGGAGCAGCTTCCTGGTCCGTCCGCTGCGTTCCAGCCCCAGCAGATAATCGCAGTAAAATATATTAAACACCATGTATAGGAGGAATATCACGATGGCGAAGCTTGTGGGGGAGATAAGCCGTTTTTTAATGTCCACGGCCCAGTAGCTGATCAGGTTGGCCAGCTCCATAAGGATGAGCAGGATGGAAAAATTCAATGTCTGGCTTATGTTCATGGTCTGGACCGTATCGAATATCTCCTGCGTATGGTTAAAGTGGTGGCCGGAGCTGAGAAATGGAAATGATGTACATACGTTTTTCTTGACGTTATTTAGCATAATGTAAAATCCCCTGTCATATAATAGTAACCGCCCGCAGCCTGCCTTGACATAGGGCCGGTTACATAATAGTAAAAATATATTCATACAGTGGGACAAATATAACTAAAAAATAATCGGATTTTGTCTCCTATTTTCTGGAAAATTCTCCAATGACTCCCTGACACAAGGAATCCTAATTGTGGTAATATAGTTTTGTAACAAAAAAGAAATATATTTGTAACAATTAGCAATAAGAAAGTGAGGACAAAACATGTTATCAATTTCAACAATGGCAGCAGCGGCCATGTTAGGCAATGTATGCGGCACCAATATGGCAAATATGAATCAGTACAACGCAGCGCTCTATGACAACTCTAACTGTACCCAGTCTGTCTGCTATCAGAATGGCGGCCAGGAGCTGGATACCATCTTAAGCCGGATGGGCGTAAGCACAGACGGCTCACAGTGCGGCCTGAATCCGGGCTGTGCGGGCGGTAACTGCACCGGCAATACATGCCAGGGCAGCAGCTGCAGCACCGGGTCCTGCAGCAACGGATTTTCCTACGGAATGGGCTTCTAAATCAGGCCATCCGTACATAACAGACATTCCTATATGATCATATTCCCTGAAAAAGCCCTGGAACCAAGTGTTCCGGGGCTTTTTGCGGGCGGAAGCGCAGGCAGTTTGGCAAAGCAGCAATAAGAAGGCATTTTCAGGCATAATATATACAGAAAATTAATTCCCATTTTGTATTCCATAGGGTACAATGGACCAGATAACGGAAAAGGAGCTTGAGAATGGATAGAGATAATCTGATAACGATATTAAAAGGAATGTGGATTGGCGGCACCATGACCGTGCCGGGTGTCAGCGGCGGTTCCATGGCAATGATACTGGGGGTGTATGACCGGCTGATCTCCTCGGTCAGCTCCTTTTTTAAGAATCCGGGAAAGAGCATGTCCTTCCTGGTGCGTTTCGTGCTGGGGGCAGGAGTGGGGATGGTGCTGTTTTCCAGGTTCATAAGCTTCCTGTTCACCACCAGGGCGGATGTGCCCCTCCGGTTTTTCTTCCTGGGGGCAGTGGCCGGAGGCGTGCCCATGATCTACAGGGAGGCTGGTATCAGGAAAATCAGCCTTGGCGCGGTTGCCTATCCTGTTATAGGGATTCTTGGGGTGGTCATCCTGGCCCTGCTTCCCACCGGGCTTTTTGCGCCGGACGGAAGCTTTGGCCCGGGCGCTGTCCTGATCCAGCTGGCAGGCGGCGTGATCATCGCGGTAGGACTGGTGCTGCCGGGAATCAGCGTGTCCCAGATGTTATATATGCTGGGAATCTATGAGGGCATCATAAAGAACATAAGCACCCTGAACATCCTGCCCCTGATTCCCCTGGGCGCAGGCGTGCTGGGCGGCATCTTCCTTACAACCAAGGTGCTGGAACGGCTGATGCAGCGCCATCCCCAGCCAACCTACCTCATCATCCTGGGATTTATGTTCGGTTCCCTTCCCGAACTGTTTCCGGGCGTGCCTCAGGGCATTGATATCGTGTATGGCGTGATTGCCGCGGCCCTGGGATTCGCGGCCCTGTATGTCATGGCCGGGAAGGAAGGTTAAATCTTAATCCGTCCTCTTATCGCCCCAGAAGAATATACCCACTGTGCCGGGACCTGTGTGGGAGCCAATCACGGTTCCTATTTCCGCCAGGAACGGTTTCTGGTCCAGATTGGGAAAGTTTTCCTCTATGAGGGATGCCACGGCCGCGGCATCCTCGGGGCAGGAGGAGTGGCAGATAAAACATCTGCCGGAATATCCGGTGCCGTCCAGCGCATGGACTTTCATCCGTTCGGCCAGTTCTTTTATTACCTTCTTCCTGCCCCGGAACTTGTCCCGGGGAATCAGCCTGCCCTCGTGATTGATGTTCATCAGCGGACATATGTTCAGCATGTTGCCGAAAAAGGCCGCTGAGGCCGATATCCTGCCGCCTCTTCTCAGGTGGCTTAAGTCGGTTGTGAAAAACCAGCCATGCAGCTGTAATTTATGTTCCTTTATCCAGGAAACCAGTTCTTCATAATCAGCGCCGGCCTGCATCCTTTCCCAGGCAGTATCCAGTAAAAGACCGTATCCCACGGATGCTGTCAGGGAGTCGATGACCTCGATGCGGCGTTCAGGATAACGCTCCGACATCTCGTCCCTGGCAATGACAGCGGAATTATACGTACCGGATATGCCGGTGGACAGGGTCAGGTGGATGATGTCTTTCCCTTCTTTTAATATGGGCTCAAACATGGCCTCATACTGTTCCGGGTTCACCTGGGACGTGGTGGGCATGGCGCCGTCACGGATTCTTTGATAAAATTCCTCAAGTGAAATGGATCTGCCTAAATCATCATCGTATTCTTTATCTTCCATCCTGAAATGGAAGCAGGCATAGGGGATACCCCGTTCTGCCAGGTAGTGCCCGGGCATGTCTGCAGTGGAACAACAGGTTATTACATAAGGGTTACTCATAATGTGCTCCTTTAAGTTTGTAAACTGCTGGTGTATTTGTTATGGAAGAAGTATAGCATGGGGACGGATGGGTGTCAAATGCATGCCTTGCCTGGGGAACGGAATATAGGGGTACTGGTCAAACAGAGGGAATTGTGCTATGATGTACTTTGTGCTGAAAACCGGAGTATATGAATGGAAAGGGATGGAAACCATAATGTATAAATGCTGTATTTTTGATTTGGACGGTACACTTGTTAATTCAATCCATGCAATCCAGAGGTCCGTGGACCTGTCCCTGGAAAAATGGGGGATGAGGAAGATTACGGTGGATGAGTGCCGTGTGTTTGTGGGCGATGGATATAAGAAGCTGCTGGAGCGCGCCCTGGCGGCCTGCGGGGACAGCAGCCTTGTACATTATGAGGAGGCAGTGGCCCTGTATCCGGAGATATTCAAAGGATGCTGTATGTACCGCGTAAAGGCGTATGACGGAATCACTAAACTGCTGGATTTCCTGAAGGAGAACCATATAAAAACAGCGGTGCTGTCCAATAAGCCCCACCCAAGGACCCTTGACAATGTGGAGGGCGTATTTGGAAAAGGCAGGTTTGACCTGGTCTACGGGGAGCGTGAGGACAAGGGAATCAAGAAGAAACCGGCTCCGGACGGCGTGTGGGCACTGATGGAGGAACTGGGAGTGGGCCGGGAAGAGGTGCTGTATCTGGGCGATACCAATACGGACATGCGCACTGGCAGGAACGCCCAGGTGGATACGGTGGGCGTTACCTGGGGCTTCAGGGACAGGGAGGAGCTGGAGGCGTTTCACCCAAAACTGATAGCAGACCACCCTATGGATGTGGTGCGGTTCATAAAGGATGTGAATGGAATTGGATAAAGGAAAAAATACGAAATTAAAAAGGATGGCCTGGCTGATGGCGCTTCTTGTGACAGCCGGGACCATCCTTGGCGCATGGGGGTGCGGCGTCAGGCCAGGGCCTGGGAGCGGTATCCATGAGGATAAGGGCCAGGATGGCGTGGATGACCGTCTGTGCGTTGTCACCACGATTTTCCCCTATTATGATTTTGTGCGGCAGATTGCAGGGGACAGGGTGAAACTGAAGCTGGTTGTCCCGGCCGGAATGGACAGCCATTCCTTTGAGCCCACGCCCGCGGACATGATTGCCATGCAGGAGGCGGACGTGCTGGTGCTCAACGGCGGGGAGATGGAACACTGGGTCGGACAGGTGCTGGACTCATTGGATACAAGCCACATGAAGATACTTACCATGATGGACTATGTGGACGCGGTGGAGGAAGAGCATGTGGAAGGCATGGAGGATGCCCATGAACATGGGGAGGGTGCCCATGGACACGTGGAGGATGCCCATGAAGACGTGAAGGATGCCCGTGGATATGGGGAAGATACCCATGTTTATGAGGACCATGAAGGCGTGCCGGAACTGCATGCGTACGATGACAGGGATGGGCATGAGATGGATATTGAGTATGATGAGCATATCTGGACCTCCCCTGTGAACGCCCAGGCCATTGTGAAAATCATCAGCCAGACCCTGATGGAAGCCGCGCCCGCGGACAGCAGCCGTTTCAAGGCCAATGCAGACGCCTATATTGAGGAGCTTAAGGAACTGGACGGACGGTTCCGGCAGGTGGTGGCACAGGGAAGGAACCATATGATTGTGGTTGCGGACAAGTTCCCGTTCCGTTACTTTGCAGACGAGTACGGACTTGCTTACAGGGCCGCGTTTTCCGGCTGCAGCACGGATACGGAGCCAAGCGCCAAGACCATCGCCTACCTGATAGACAAGGTGAAGGAGGAACAGATCCATGGGGTGTATTACCTGGAGCTGTCCAGCCACCGCACGGCGGAAATCATCAGCGAGGAGACCGGGGCGGTTCCCCTGCTTCTCCATTCCTGCCACAATGTGACAAGGAAACAGTTTGACGAAGGGGTTACCTACCTTCAGCTGATGAACCAGAATGTGGAGAACCTTAGGAAGGGCCTTGAGTAGCATCAGGCCGTATTGAAAAAAGATGAGGTATATGATGACACCTTTAATTAAATGTGAACATGTTGATTTTGGATACGATAACCAGGACGCGGTGGTGGATGTGGACATGGAAGTCAACCCCGGCGATTACCTGTGTATCGTAGGTGAAAATGGTTCAGGCAAGAGCACGCTCATGAAAGGCCTTCTGGGCCTGTTAAAGCCCACGGCAGGGCGGCTTACGGTATCCGATGAGCTGAAGGGGTCGGGAATCGGCTATCTGCCCCAGCAGACAGCTGCCCAGAGGGATTTTCCGGCCACGGTGCTGGAGGTGGTGTTAAGCGGATGCCTCAGCAGGCGGGGATGGAGGCCCTTTTATTCCAGGGCGGAAAAGGAAATTGCCGGAACCAACATGGAGAAGCTGGGCATCACCCCCCTTAAGGATTTATGCTACCGTGAACTGTCAGGAGGCCAGCAGCAGAGGGTGCTGATCGCCAGGGCCCTGTGCGCCACCACACAGCTGCTGATCCTGGATGAGCCCATTACAGGTCTGGACCCAACGGCAATCCAGGAGTTCTATGCCATGCTCCGGCGGCTGAACCGGGAAGACGGGGTAGCCATCCTTATGGTTTCCCATGATTTGAGGAATGCGGTGGAGGAGGCCAACAAAATCCTCCATTTACAGAAGCGGGTCATGTTCTACGGACCTGCCCACGACTATATGAACAGCAAGGCGGCAGGCCATTTCTTCCATGAGAAGGAACAGGGCAGGTGCAAGCCCACGGCCGGCTGCCATGTCCCAAAGCTCCACATGCATACGGCTGACGGGAAGGAGGAGAGACAATGAGTATTATCAGGGAAATGTTATCATACCCCTTCCTTGTAAGGGCGCTTGTGGGCGGGATGCTGGTATCCCTGTGCGCCTCCCTCCTTGGGGTGAGCCTGGTGTTGAAACGGTATTCCATGATTGGGGACGGGTTATCCCATGTATCCTTTGGCGCGTTATCCGTTGCCCTTGCCATGGGCTGGTCCCCTCTTAAGATATCCATTCCGGTGGTGGTCCTGGCGGCATTTTTCCTGCTGAGGATTACGGAGAACAGCAGGATAAAAAGCGATGCTGCCATTGCCCTCATATCCGCCAGCGCACTGGCCATCGGTATCATAGTCACCTCCCTGACCACCGGGCTGACCACGGATGTGAGCAGCTATATGTTCGGCAGCATCCTGGCTATGAGCCGTGAGGACGTGGTGCTGTCCGCCGTACTGTCGGTGGTGGTGCTTATCCTGTTCCTGGTGTGCTACAATAAGATATTCGCAGTCACCTTTGACGAGAATTTCGCAAAGGCAACCGGGGTCAATGTGGGCTTCTACAATGTGGTGATTGCCGTGCTCACGGCAGTGACCATTGTGCTGGGTATGCGTATGATGGGCGCCATGCTGATTTCCAGCCTGATCATTTTCCCCTGTCTTTCCTCCATGCGTGTGTTTAAAAGCTTTGGAAGCGTGGTGGTGTCCTCGGGTATATTGTCCGTCCTTTGCTTTATAATAGGAATGGCGGCCTCCTATCAGTTTTCAACGCCGGCCGGCGCCAGCGTTGTGGTGGTCAACCTTCTGGTATTCATCCTGTTCATGGCCTGGCAGTCCCTGGGGCGGCTCCGGAGTTAGGGCAGGAGGAGCCTGCCGGATGATATGATTTGCCCGGAATTTAGCCGATACCTGGCCGGATTGGGAATGTGCCCGGAATTTAGCCGGGAATTTAGCCGGGAATTTAGCCGGACTGGTCATTTGACGGTAGACATACCGTGAAACAAGTGATACAATGCAGTTCGTGGGAAGGATATCCATAAAATTGCCCTATTCCGCAAAAGGGTTAAGTGAGGGGAACATGAAAGAGAAGCTGTATGATTTAAAACAGAAGCATTTAAAAAAACATATATCACAGACACAATTCATCGCATATGGATTCTTCCTGATCATCATGACAGGAACCCTGCTGCTGATGCTGCCGGTATCCAGCCGGGACGGACAGGTGGAGCCCTTCCTCAACTGCCTGTTTACCGCCACCAGCGCCACCTGCGTGACCGGGCTGGTGGTGGCGGACACCTGGACCCAGTGGAGCCTCTTTGGTCAGGTGCTTTTGCTGATTATGATCCAGTTGGGCGGCCTGGGCTTTATCAGTATCGGTATATTCCTCTCCATTGTGCTGCGGCGCAAGATCGGGTTAAAGGAACGGGGCCTTATGGAAGAGAGCGTCAACACGCTGCAGATTGGCGGCATGGTGAAGCTGGCCAAACGGATTATCATAGGCACTGCCATTTTTGAGGGAACAGGCGCCATCATATTGTCCCTCCGTTTTATTCCGCAGTATGGCCTGTTCCAAGGCACCTGGTATGGCATATTCCATTCCATATCCGCGTTCTGTAATGCGGGGTTTGACCTGATGGGACATACGGAGCAGTACAGTTCCCTGTGTTCCTATGCCGGGGACTGGGTGGTGATTGGGACCATATCCACCCTGATCATCATTGGCGGTATCGGATTCATTGTGTGGGACGACCTGTACAGGAAAAGATGGGATTTCCGTCATTACCTGCTCCACACCAAGATTGTGCTGGTTACCACGGCCGTGCTGCTGGCAGGTGGAACCATCCTGTTTTATCTGATGGAGCGGGATAACATCCTGGTGGGGATGAACGGTTCCCAGAAGTTCCTGGCCTGCTTTTTCAGCGCGGTAACGCCGAGGACGGCCGGATTCAACAATGTGGATACGGCGGCCCTGACGGACGGAAGCAAATTCCTCTCAGCCATCCTGATGTTCATTGGCGGCAGCCCCGGCTCCACGGCCGGGGGCATCAAGACCAGCACGCTGGCCGTACTGCTGCTATATGTCCATTCCAATATCCGCCAGACCTATGGCGTGGAGATATTCGGCAGGAGGCTTCAGGATGAATCCATCCGGCAGTCAGCCTGCATCCTGACCATTAACCTGAGCCTGATGCTTACGGCAACCATCCTGATCATGGTGTTCCAGAACCTGCCTATGTCGGATGTGTTTTTTGAGACATGCTCGGCCATCGGCACCTCCGGCATGAGTACGGGCGTGACCAGAAGCCTGAATTCACTTTCCAGGATTGTCATCATCATCCTGATGTACTGCGGGCGTATCGGCAGCCTGTCCTTTGCGCTTGCATTCACCAGGTCCAGCCGCAAGCCGCACGTACAGCTGCCGGCTGAGCGGATTACCATTGGATAGATGGGTTTAAGAAAAAAGAGAGGGGTATCTTATACATGAAATCAATTCTTGTAATCGGAATCGGAAGGTTCGGGCAGCATCTGTGTGAGAATCTGGCAAAGCATGACAACCAAATCATGGCAGTGGATATATCGGAAGAAAAGCTGGAGCCTATCCTTCCCTATGTGGTCAGCGCCAAGATTGGTGACTGTACCAATGAAGCTGTGCTGAAAAGCCTTGGGGTTGGGAATTTTGATATCTGCTTCATCTGCATTGGAAATAATTTCCAAAACAGTCTGGAGGTCACCAGCATGATTAAGGAGATGGGGGCCAGGTTCGTTGTCAGCAAGGCAAACCGCAACATCCATGCCCGGCTTCTGCTGAAGAACGGGGCGGACCAGGTGGTTTATCCTGACCGGGACGTGGCGGAAAAGGCAGCGGTTCGCTACAGCGGCAACAATGTATTTGATTATACGGAGCTGGCTGACGGCATTTCCATTTTTGAAATCCGTCCCCTGGATTCCTGGGTGGGGAAATCCATCAAGGACCTGAATATCCGCCGGGTATACGGCATTTCCATCATTGCCCTTAAAAACAAGGGCGGGCATATGAAGTTCATGCCGGGCGCGGATTATGTGGTAGAGCGGGATATCCACCTGATGGTAATCGGCAATCAGGAGGATGCGGAGAAAATTGTGAAGAAGCTGAGCTGAACCATGGAGGGAAAAGCCTGGGGCACACGCCGGACCTGGACACCTATCTAAGGTGCTGGACCAAAGGCGTGTGCCCCAGGCTTTCTGTTTGATAAATATTATACAGGAAATAAAGTGGAAGGGGCAAAACCTTATTGCTGGTATAAGGTTTTTTTGGTATAATTATTCCATATTTAGAGCGGATACAGGCATACGGTTATATAAAATACATAATATTCGGGAGGGGTGTGCTGTGAAAAAACTGTCAATCGGACAGATGGCAAGGCTGAACGGTGTGTCGGAACAGGCGCTGCGCCTTTATGATAAGGAGGGCCTGTTTTCACCCCTGCACCGCGATGCGGAGAATGGCTACCGGTATTATGATATACGCCAAAGCGCGCAGCTGGATATGATCCAGCGCATGAAGGCCCTGGGGATGTCCCTTAAGGATATCAAGAAACAGTTAAAACATTTTGACCCTGACATGCTAAAGGATATCCTGTACCGCAACCTGGATGAGATTGACAAACGGTCAAGGGAACTGATGTACCAGAGAAAGGCCATTGAGCGCACGCTGGAAAGTTACGAGTGGTATGAGAATGCGCCGCCGGACGGCACCATTGTGCTGGAGTATATTCCGGGGCGCCTGACCTATATGACGGACTCCGGTGTGAATTTCTATGATTATGGGATTGACGTGTACGAACAGATCCTGCGCGATTTGAAGAAGAACCTGATTGCCAACCAGCTGTCCCCCATATATTTCTACAATGCGGGAACCATCATGAAGAAGGAGTCACTGGTCAAAGGGGAGTTCTGTTCCACCCAGATATTCGTGCTGGTGGATAAGGGGTTTGTGAAGGAAAGCCTGATAACTCCCATACCGGCCAGCACCTACCTGTGCATTTACTGCAACAGTTTTGACAAGGAGAAGGAATATATCGGCCGCCTTCTGGAGGAAATCCGGGAAAAGCGCTACAGGATCACAGGCGATTATATCTGTGAGGTGGTGGCGGAGGTACCTATGGACATGCAGGAGAGGGGCATGTTCCTCCGGCTTCAGATACCCGTCTCCCTGCGGGGAAATGCATAAAAAAAGCCCTTGACTCCATACCTTGTATAAGCCTTATACTTATATCAGGAACCATCAATGTATAAAGCAAAGATACAGGAAAGGGGTTAAAAAACATGATGAATTGCGAAAAAATCCGTGTGGTACAGTATGGCTGTGGAAAGATGGGCAAATATATCCTGCGCTATCTGTATGAAAAAGGTGCTGAAATCGTAGGCGCGATTGATGTGAATCCTGCCGTGGTGGGAATGGACGTGGGAGAGTTTGCGGGTCTGGGATTTAAGATCGGCGTGACGATCCGCGATGATGCAGATGCTGTTTTAGATGAATGTGACGCAGATATTGCAGTGGTAACCCTGTTCAGTTTTATGGAGGATGTATATCCCCAATTTGAAAAGTGCGTATCCAGGGGAATCAATGTGGTGACTACCTGTGAGGAGGCAATCTATCCGTGGACCACGGCAAGCGCCATTACCAATAAGCTGGATAAGCTGGCAAAAGATAATAACTGCACCATCGTAGGCGCAGGCATGCAGGATATTTACTGGGTAAACATGATTGGCTGTGTGGCGGGAGGCGTACACCGCATTGACCGGATTGAGGGAGCCACCAGCTACAATGTGGAGGATTACGGACTGGCCCTGGCAGAAGCCCATGGGGTTGGACTTACACCTGAGGAATTTGAGGCAAAGATTGCCCATCCCGAGACACTGGAGCCGTGTTATGTGTGGAATTCCAACGAGGCCCTGTGCAATAAGATGGGCTGGACCATTAAGTCCCAGACACAGAAGTGCGTTCCATATTTCTATGATTCAGACTTGTATTCCGAAACCATGGGGTATACCATACCCAAGGGCAACTGCATCGGCATGAGCGCGGTGGTGACCACCGAGACCTTCCAGGGGCCGGTGATTGAAACCCAGTGTATCGGCAAGGTTTATGGGCCGGATGACGGTGACTTATGCGACTGGAAGATCATCGGTGAGCCGGATACCACCTTCTTTGTCAAGAAACCGGCAACTGTGGAGCATACATGTGCAACCATTGTGAACCGCATCCCGACCATCCTCAATGCGCCGGCCGGATACATTACGGTTGAGAAGCTGGATGACGTGGAATATCTTTCCTATCCAATGCACATGTATCTGGATTTCTGATGGCTGGACAGGGACAAAACCGTAAAATCATGATATTTGCCTGATCTGAAGGTGTGTATCATTGTGCAATGAGACAGGGCAGATGAAGCTTTGAGTAAGCTTTATCTGTCCTGTCCGTGTGTATGGAATGGTACGGGAATGGCTCGGGAAGGTTTTTAAGTGTCCCTGTCATCGGTCCTGGGCTGGCTGGCCAACGCCATTGGGATGATTTCTTCCATGATAAGCGCCGTAAGGCGGCTGCTGTCAGGGGACAGGGATGCCGTGGCTGCGATGACCACATCCTTTTCCGGCGAGCAGAATATGATGTTGCCGCCATCGCCCATGGCAGCGTAGCCGCCCCCAAACAGCCACCACAGATATCCGTAGTTATTGGGGGTCATGGCGGTTGATTCACCTACCCAGGTTTCGGGGACAATCCGTGCCTGGCCCCAGAGGCCATGGTTCAGGTACAGATATCCAAAGCGGGCCATATCGCGGGGGGTCAGGGTAAGCCCCCAGCCGCCGGCACTGTTTCCAGCCGGGTCAGATACCCAGCCTTTTACATATCTTCCCTGGAAAAAGCCCATGGGGTTTGCGGCTGTTATTTTATAATCCGGAAGGGTTTTCATGCCGATTGGTCCAAACAGGTACTGGTTGGCAAACTCCCTTGCAGACATTCCCGTGGTCCGGGTTATGATGGCAGACAGCAGATGCGCGCCGGCCGTGGAGTACCGGAACGTCCCTGGCCCCATGGGACCGCCCAGCAGATCCAGGGCAAACCTGGCCCAGTCAGGACTCATGCACATTTCCTGAAACGGTTCATCATCACAGGCATAGGGCGCGGTCATGGTGAGCAGATGTTTTATGCGGATTTCACGCTTCCCAAGTTCATCAGGGCCAGGGTCATATTCAGGGAAAAATTCCAGTACGCCTTGATTGACGCTGTCTATGAATCCCTTGTCAAGTGCAATCCCAATCAGGGCAGACAGGATGCTTTTTGTGACAGACGCAACATGGACCGTATCATCGGGACCATAACCGTTATAATAATGTTCGTAGGCCAGATATCCATGGTGTACAATAACCAGTCCGCATAAATTCCAGTGCCGGCTGTCCAGGATTTGATTAAGCCCTGCAATCGTCTGCGCATCCATGTCCGGCCCTTCCGGGCCAAGGGTACGCCAGTTTTCCTTTGGCCAGTATTTGTTTTTCATTTTCAATCCTCCTGAGTCAATTATTTGATTGAATCTAAGAGGTGGCGCCATCTCATGGGTTCAGTATAGAGGAATCAATTTTTAATGTAAAGAAAATTTTTAAAATATGTGACGGGCACTGGCGGGGAAAGATAAAGGCGCCTATATCTTGACTTTATGTGGCTGATGTGCCAAAATAGTCAATTGACAGGTTATGATGATGCCCTGATCCGGAAAGATGGTACAGGGAGTCGGATATTCAGAAAGAAGGAAAGAGTAAAATGACGAAAATTGATATTATTTCCGGTTTTCTTGGTGCGGGGAAGACAACGTTCATCAAAAAGCTTTTGGAAGAGGCGATTGCCGGAGAACAGGTTGTACTGATTGAAAATGAATTTGGTGAGATTGGAATTGACGGAGGTTTCTTAAAGGATGCAGGCATTGAAATCCGCGAGATGAACTCCGGCTGTATCTGCTGTTCTCTGGTTGGGGATTTTGGCGCTTCCCTGGCAGAGGTCATCACTAAGTACAGACCGGAGCGTATTATCATTGAACCATCAGGCGTGGGCAAGCTGTCAGATGTGGTGAAGGCAGTGGTGGATGTATCCGCAGACATGGAAGTGGAGCTGAACAGTGCCGTGACCATTGTAGATGCTGCAAAGTGCAAGATGTATATGAAGAATTTCGGTGAGTTTTTCAATAACCAGATTGAAAATGCCGGCACCATTGTACTCAGCCGTACCGATATCACAGATGCTGCAAAGGTGCAGAAGGATGTGGACATGCTCCGTGAGAAGAACCGTGATGCAGTCATCATAACAACACCGCTGGCAGAACTGTCCGGGGCGCAGCTGCTTGAAATCATTGAGAAGCATGACACCATGCTGGATGACCTTCTGGCAGAGGTGCGGGAAAGCCGCCAGCATCACGATGGGGAATGCCATGAGCATCATCACCATGAAGGGGAAGAGTGCCATGGGCACCACCACGATGGGGAAGAATGCCATGAGCACCACCACGATGGGGAAGAGTGCCACGGGCACCATCACCATGAAGGGGAAGAGTGCCATGGGCACCACCACGATGGGGAAGAGTGCCATGAGCACCACCACGATGGGGAAGAGTGCCATGAGCACCATCACGATGGGGAATGCCATGAGCACCACCATGACGGGGAGGAATGCCATGACCATCACCACGGCCATGGATGCTGCGGCCATGACCATGACCACCATCATGCAGATGAGGTATTCACAAGCTGGGGCATGGAGACAATCGTCCCGGTAACCCATGACCAGCTGGAGGATATACTGAAACGGCTGGCTCATACGGAGGAATTCGGCCAGGTATTAAGGGCAAAGGGCATGCTGCCCACAGAGAATCCAGGGGAATGGCTGTACTTTGATCTGGTGCCTGAGCAGTATGAAATCCGTGAAGGAAGGCCTGATTATACCGGCAAGGTGTGTGTAATCGGCGCAAGCCTTGAAGAAGAAGCATTAAACAGCGTATTTGGAAGAAGCTGAGGATAAGATTATGGCATATGAGATTGAAGACGATATCATGCCGTTGTTTTTAATCAACGGTTTCCTGGAAGCAGGTAAGACCCAGTTCCTGGATTTTACCATGCAGCAGGACTATTTTAAGGCTGACGGCAAGACCCTCCTGATTGTGTGTGAGGAAGGGGATACGGAATATGATGAGAAAAAGCTTAAGAAGAACCGGACGGCTGTGGTATATGTGGATTCATTTGACAAGCTGACGCCCCAGTATCTGAATGAACTGGAGGTGGTATACCGCCCGGAACGCGTCCTCATGGAATGGAACGGCATGTGGAACCAGGATGAACTCAAGCTGCCGGACGACTGGACCATATACCAGCAGATAACCATCATAGACGGCTCCACCTTTGACCTTTACGTGCAGAACATGAAGCCCCTTTTAGGCGCCATGCTGCGCGGGTCTGAGCTTGTCATCATGAACCGGTGCGACGGCATCCCGGATGAGAAGCTGACAGCCTACCGCCGCACCATCCGGGCCATGAGCCGGGACAGCGAGATTGTGCTGGAAGATAAAGACGGGGAGATTGAACAGGCCACCCTGGAGGAGGACCTTCCCTATGACCTCAGCGCAAATGTGATTGAAATCAAACCAGAGGATTATGGCATCTGGTATATTGACTGTATGGACCAGCCGGAACGCTACAAGGACAAAGTGGTGGAATTTACCGCCATGGTGTTAAAGTCCCCTAAATTCCCCAAGGGGCAGTTCGTGCCCGGCCGTATGGCCATGACCTGCTGTGAAGCCGATATGACCTTCCTTGGCTTTATGTGCAAATGGGAAGGCGCAGAAGAGTACAAGACAAAGCAGTGGGTCAAGGTCCGTGCCAAAATCGGGATTGAGTACCAGAAGGATTACCACGGCGAAGGACCTGTGCTGTATGCAGAGAACGTGGAGCGGGCAAAAGAGATAAAGGATGTTGTACAGTTTTAACCGGTATTGCTTAAGACAGGATGAAGGGGCATGGATTCCATGCCCCTTTGGCGTACAGATATCAGGCACTGACCTTACTGCTATTTACCCAAGACCGTACGGATGCATCTGCCATCAGGTTGTTTTGTGATGGGAGGATTCTGAACGCCGGATTAAGGCATCCCGGTCCAGGATAAGATAGCCATATCCGTGTTTCTCCAATATTCCTTGTGCACAGAGCTGGTTTAAGAGCCGGAACATATGGCGGTAGCTCATTCCCACGGAACAGGAGACATCGGACAGGATGTCACTGAACATGTTGTTGTGGGATGTCTGCAGGATATAAGCACAAAGCCGCTCCTCCCCGGAGTACAGGGAGGAGGACACAAAACTGGCTGAGCTTCGCAGCAGTTTAAGGGCCAGTTCATTTCCAACCTTGTTTAAAAATGCGGTGTTGGATTTAAGGGCCGCGCTATGGATGCTGAGGGATATGGTGATACATTCAAAATCCGTGATTGCGGCTATGGTGGTTGTGGCGGTCTTCAGTCCGGTCATAAGTTCCAGGTCACCAATGATGCCCTCGGATATATAATAGCAGAGGACCAGGTTCCTGCCATTGGGGGCAGTGGAGCATATTTTGGCTTTGCCGCACACAATGATGCCAAGCCAGGTAAGGGGCATCCCTTCCCGGAGAAGGATTTCCCCGGCCTTATAAGACACGGTGCAGCAGGATTCAGGATACATATCCCCAAGGCCATATTCCAATAGCTTTTCCCTGTGTTTATCTGACATGGGCAGTTGTTTCATCTCATCATCTCCTCTGTTTCCATTATAACAGGTAAAGTCCCAAAATAGTAGGACAAATGTCCTATGCCCTGTTGAGGGAATACCGTTATAATCAGTGTATGAATCAGGACTGGAGGTGGAAGGATGTATGAAATGCTGGCCCTATTGACGGGTTTGATATTATCTGTCATGGTTTCGGTGAATGGGAACCTGTCGGGATCATTCGGCGTATTCCGGGCATCTGTCATCATACATGTGGTGGGTATCCTTTTTGCGTTCCTGCTGTGTACCGTGAGAAGGGAAAACAGGAAGCTGTCAGGACACGCGCCAGCCTGGATTTATCTGGGCGGTGTCATTGGCGCATTTACCACTGTGTTTAATAATCTGGCTTTTGGCCATATAAGCATGACCAGCATTGTGGCATTAGGGCTTTTGGGGCAGACCCTCATGTCCCTTGTGATTGACTGGCTCGGGCTGTTTGGGATGAAGAGGTGTCCGTTCTGCAGATACAGCCTGGTGGGGCTGGCGTTTTCCCTGACAGGGATTTTTATCATGCTGGATGCCACGGTTGGTCAGGCAGCCTGCGCTGTCTTACTGTCCCTGGGCGCAGGTGTCACGGTAGTCCTGTCAAGGACGGTCAATGCACGGCTGTCCGGAAAAGTGGGCGCGCTTCCGGGATCATTGGTCAATCATATGGCAGGTCTTCCGGTTACAGTGGTATTCTGCGTGCTGGCCGGGGAAACCATGCTGCCGGTATCCGGCAGCATGGTTTCCCATCCCTGGATATACACAGGCGGTATGATGGGCGTCATTGTGGTACTGCTGTGTAACCTTACGGTTCCCAGGCTTCCGGCCTTCCGGCTTACCATGCTCACATTCGTGGGTCAGATATTTACCGGCGTTATCCTGGATGTGGCGGCAGGAAAGGGCAGGCTGGACCCATCATTTGCAGGCGGATTGGTCATCGCGGCAGGAATTGCTGTCAATATGGGGCTGGAGAAAATCTCCGCTGCCAGGAAAAACATGAACTGAATACCTGGATATGGAACAGGCGTACGCGGGCATCATTGGCGTATGCCTGTTTTTGTGCGGAAAAAAGAAATGATTTAAATCCTTATCATTGGAATTTATGTAAGGTGGTGTTGGGGTAGGAGATTTTATTTGTGATGCGTTCCCCTGCCCGCTGTAACTCCGCAACCATCCGGTTCAGGTTTGACCGGAGCATTTCAGTGGAGCCTACCAGGCTGATGGTTGCCCGGAGCGTTCCCCTCAAATCAAAAATCGGCACCGCAATACTTCCAATGCCCACACTTAATTCACTTAACTCAACCGCATATCCCTGGCGGGTGATTTCTTTGATGCAGTTCCAAAGCTCTTCTTTTTTGGTAATGGTGTACTGGGTTAAAGCTTGTAAATCACTGTTTTCAATTAACTTCTTCTGCTCTTTGGGGGACATGTGTGCAATCAAAAGCTTGCCAGATGCAGAGGCGTGCAGAGGAAGGTTGGTGGCGGAGTTGGGCACATAGGCATAGGGACTCTGGGGAGGGACCACTGTCTCCAGGGTATAGATGTCGCTGTAGAAACTAATCTGCAGGCAGGTGGTTGCCTTGAATTTTTTGGCAATGTTCAGCATCTCCGCATAGGATGCATCACGGATGCTTTTAAGCTGAAACTCATAAAGCTGTGTGGACTTTGTATAGAACTGATATCCCAATGAATAAGTCCCGCGTTCCACGTCTTTTGCCAGATATCCGTTTAACACCAAGGTCTGGGCCAGTCCCCTGGCTGTGTTGATATTCAGCCCCAGCAGCTCCGTGATTTCTTTTAGCGTTATCCTGGAATTGGAATTGGCAACACAATTAATGATATCAAGTGCCCTCTGCACTGATTGGATTTTTTTAATATCCCCGTCCATTCTTAGAACCCCCTTCGTATGATATGCACAAAACATATTCTGATATTTTGAGTAAAATGTAAGAAAAAAAGCATTATCACGATAATATCGTTTATATCGTTGCATTATCGTTTATATATGCTATTATAATTAATAATCGTTGATATTTCAATATAAAACGGTGGAAAATATAAAATTAGAAGGGAGGACATATTTGGGAGGACGGATTCAGGGAAAAAGAGAAGGAAATGAAACACTTGTTTATATGACGTATTAAGGTGAATTTTGTATGAAAGGGATGGGTATTAGAATGAAGAGAAAAATGTATGCAAGAATATTGGCAGGTATAATGGCGCTTTTACTGTTAACCGGGTGCCAGGACACGTCGGGAACAAAAGCAGACAGCACGGCTGCCGGTTCCCCGTCGCCGGCAGCAGATACCTCGGCTGCCGGGGATAAGACAGAAGAAAAGGGACTTAAGGTTGCCCTTCTGATTAACGGTGTTTTAGGCGACCAGTCATATTATGATTCAGCGGCCGCCGGAATGGAAGCAATTAAGGAAAATTACGGGTGTGAGACAAAGATTGTTGAGATGGGAAGCGATGCGACAAAATACGAACCAACCATCACTGAATATTCTGAGTCCGGGGACTGGGACGTCATCATACTCTGTACCAACACATTAAAGGAAATCCTCCAGGAAATCGCACAGGATTATCCGGACCAGAAATACATATTATTTGGGGCAAGGGCTGATTATGAGAACTTCAATATGTCCAATGTGTATACCGTTGATTATCTTGCCAACGAAGGCGCCTATCTGGCCGGCGTAGTGGCAGCCGGACTGACAACCTCGGATGTAGAGGGGATGAATGAAGAAAAGGTAATCGGGTTTGTTGGGGGCCAGGATGTGACGGTAATCAATGATTTCCTGATTGGATTCATAGAGGGTGCAAAGTCCGTGGACAGTGACATCAAGGTCATAACCTCCTATGTAGGTGATTATGTTAATACCGGTAAGGGAAAAGAGCTTGCCCTGACACAGATACAGCAGGGCGCGGATGTTATCTTCCAGTGCGCCGGCGGCGCGGGGACCGGTGTGTTTGAAGCTGCTTCCGAGAAAGGGGTGCTTGCAATCGGCTGTGACGCGGACCAATATGAGGTGCTTAAGTCAATGGATGATCCGCTGGCGGATGTGATTGTGACTTCTGTCATGAAGCGCGTGGGGATATCCATTGAGCGTGCGGTTGGGATGGCGATTGACGGAACCCTTCCTTATGGTTCTTTTGAACTGGTAGGGGTAAAGGAAAATGTAACCGGGATAGCGGTGAATGATAATTATAAAGCCATTGTGCCGGATGCCATTGTGACCAGCGAGGAACAGGCTGAAAAGGCCATTGTGGATGGGACCATAAAGGTGTCAACCGCATTGGGAATGACGACGGAGGAAGTAAGCGGGATCCGTAATTCCGTAAAGCCGTGATTGCTGTAAGACATGAACCATTTTTCAGGAGAAGGTAGAAACGTGGATAATACGAATATTTTGGAAATGAGGAATATCACAAAGGTTTACCCTACCGGACTTGTGGCCAACAATCATGTGGATTTCTCCCTCAGAAAGGGGGAAATCCATGCGCTGGCAGGGGAAAACGGCGCGGGTAAGACCACCCTGATGAAGGTGCTGTTCGGTTTGGAAAAACCGGACGAAGGGGAAATCATCCTTAACGGCTCCCCCGTATCCATCCATAATCCCATTGATGCCATCCACAAGGGAATCGGTATGGTGCACCAGCATTTTATGCTGATTCCGTCCCTGACCGTGGCAGAAAACATCGTGCTGGGGGATGAGCCGGGTAAATACGGCGTGCTGGATAACCGCAGGGCCATGGAGATGGCAAGGACAATCGGACAAAAATACAACATGGACGTGAACCCGGCAGACGTGGTGGCTGATCTGCCGGTGGGCATCCGCCAGAAAGTAGAGATTTTAAAAGCCCTGCATAAAGGGGCGGACATACTGATTCTGGATGAACCCACGGCCGTCCTTACCCCTCAGGAGACAAAGGAATTATTTGCAGAACTGAAGGGGCTGAGGGACAATGGGCATACAATCGTATTCATATCCCACAAACTGAATGAAGTCAAGGAACTGTGCGACCGCATTACCATATTAAGGGATGGGAAGGACGTAGGTGTCTATGATGTAAAGGATGTTTCCGAACAAAAGATTTCCAGCCTTATGGTGGGCAGGAATCTGGAGGTGAACACACAAAAGGATCCGGTTGAACCCGGCAGGGTGGTCCTGGATGTGAGGAATCTGAATAAGGAAAATGAATCAGGAAAACAGGTTTTACACAATATCAATTTTCAGATCATGGCAGGCGAGATTGTTGGGATTGCTGCCGTGGAAGGCAATGGGCAGAAGGAACTGTCCGAGACAGCCGCAGGGCTGGAAGGCTTTTCAGAAGGTGATATCACTGTTTCGGGAACCTCGATTAAAAATAAGTCAATAAAGGAAATCCGCCTCATGGGGGTCGCCCATGTGCCGGAAGACAGGGTGGCTGTGGGGCTGGTGGGGGATGCCAGTGTCAGTGATAACCTTATCACATATGTTTATGACAAAAAAGAATTTTCCTCCCACGGTCTGTTAGACCGGAAGAAAATTGCAGGTTATGCCAAAGCGTTACGGGAAAAGTTCCTGGTAAAATCCAAGGACGGGACAGAGGCGGTCCGTATGCTCAGCGGAGGAAATATGCAGAAAGTAGTGGTGGCAAGGGAGTTTTCCACCAATCCCCAGCTTATCATACTGAACCAGCCCACCAGGGGCATTGACGTGGGCGCTACCGAGTTTGTGCGGCAGAAGGTTTTAGAACTTAGAAGCAGGGGAAGCGCCGTGCTGCTGGTATCGGCGGATTTAAATGAACTGTTCGAACTCAGCGACCGCCTGATGGTCATGTTTGACGGCAGGATTACGGCAGATATAAAAGACGTGGGCCGGATAACGGAAAATGAACTGGGCGAGTATATGCTCGGCCTGAAGAAACAGGAGGGAATGTAATGGAGATTAAAAAGATTGAAAAAACATTTGACGGTCTGCGTCTGCTGGTTGCCATTGCCATCTCCATCCTTTTCATGCTGCTTGTGATTACGGCTGTAAGCGGCAGTCCCATGGCTTCCCTGGGAACTTTCCTGCTGGGACCCTTCCAGAGCGTGTCCAGAATTGGCAATATCATTGAATTGGCCATTCCTCTTACCTTTACTGGACTGGCAATCTGCATCATGTTTGAGGCGAACCAGATAAACTGTGCGGTAGAGGGAAGCTTCTTTATGGGCGCCGTGATTGCAACGGCTGTTTCCGTGTTCCTCCCGCTGCCTTTTGGCATCCACCAGATTGTCATATTCCTGGCCAGCGGGGTAATCGGCGGCCTCATATGTCTGGTTCCGGCAGTGCTGAAGGTGAAATTCCAGGCAAATGAACTGGTATCCTCCCTGATGTTAAACTATATCGTACTGTATTCAGGACTGTTTATTGTGAACCGGTTCCTGGTGGATTCCCAGGCAGGATACTTTGCATCCTATTCAATCAGCAGATCCTCCAAGCTGCCTCCCATTGTGCCGCATACAAGAATCCATTTCGGTATTGTGGTTGCAGTCCTCTGCGTCATATCCGTTTATCTTATCATGTACCGGACCAGGCTGGGGTATGCCATACGGATGGCGGGTAAGAATGAGAACTTTGCCAGATACACGGGAATCAGCGTCCTGACCGTTATCTTTGCATCCCAGGCCATCGGCGGATTTATCGGGGGCATGGCGGGAAGCATTGAAATCCTTGGCATGTATCGGAGATTCCAGTACACGGCATCGCCGCAATATGGTTTTGACGGCATCATCATAGCAACCCTGGCAGATTACAAGCCCCAGATGATCCCGGTGGCCGCCCTGTTTCTGGCGTATATAAGGATTGGGTCGGATATCCTGTCCAGGACAACGGATGTACCGGTGGAGATTGTCAGCGTGGTACAGGCAATTGCTGTCTTATTCGTGGCATCCAAATTGTTCCTGAACAAATACAAACAGTGGGCCATTGTTAAAGCAGCAGGGATAAAGGAGGCATAGGTATGGAAGCAGTAATCCGTGGAGTTTTTTCAGCTGCATTTTTATATTCCGCACTGCGGGTGACAACGCCTATCCTGTTTGCGGCCCTTGGAGGAGCGGTGGCGAAAAAAGCAGGGGTAACCAATATCGGACTTGAGGGCACCATGCTTGCCAGCGCCCTTGCGGGTGTGGTGGGAAGCGCCTATACCCAGAGCCTGTTCATAGGCGCTTTGTGCGGCGTTGCAACAGGACTTTTGATTTCAGGCCTGCTGGCGTATTTTGCCATTAAGCTGAAAGCAGAAATATTCCTTACCGGGCTGATGATGAATATGATTGCCTCCGGTGCAACTGTGTTCATCATGTATATGCTCACAAAAGATAAAGGCACGACCACCAAACTCAAAAGCCTGGTTTTCCCCCAGGTCCAGCTTCCGGTAATCAAGGACATCCCCTTTGTGGGTGAAGTGGTATCCAACCATAACATCCTGACCTATCTGGCATTCCTGTCAGTTGCCCTGGTGTGGTTTTTCATAAACAGGACCAAGCTGGGAATCCGGATACGGGCAGTGGGAGAGAATCCAAAGGCGGCAGAGAGCGTTGGCATAAACATCATCAGGACCCAGGTAACGGCGCTGCTCATATGCGGATTCCTGGCATCCCTGGGCGGTATGTATCTTTCCATGGGATATGTGTCCTGGTTTTCCAGGGATATGACGGCCGGACGGGGATTCACAGCCGTTGCGGCCCAATATCTGGGCAGGGCCAATGCCGGCGGGACGCTGATGGCTTCCATGGTGTTCGGCACAGCGGACGCGCTGGCCAATGTGCTCCAAAGCCTGCGGGTCCCGGCTGAATTCGTCCAGATGATACCCTATGCAGCTACCCTGCTGGGGCTGGTTTTCTACTCCGTGAATGCAAAAAGGACAAGGCGGCTTAAAAAGCTGGCAAAATAACAGAAAGGATAAATGGAATGTTTGTTGTGATGGATTATGGGGACAAAATCTGCCCTGACTTTACGTCTGCCCATGTAAAGACAGCAAATTACAGGCAGGAGGATTCCATTTTCATGGGGCCATGGAAACCCCTTGTGAAGCGGCGGGGGTTTCCGGAAGAAAAAGGCAGGAATGTACTGGACCTGTTGTATGATAAGATAAAAACGGCTGGTGAGAAGGTGGATTATGTCTGTCTGGGCCAGATGACCACACTGGGGTGCCTGATGTTCACGCATCCGGATGTAAAGGAGGACATGGCAAGGATCCTGATCTGCCCAGGGGAACAGAATAAGGACAGGGATTACCCTGTATCGGAAGAACACATCCTGTCCGACCCCGTTGCTGCCAGGATTGTCATGAATGCGGATGTTAAAAAGATCATAATGGCTGAGAAAACACTCCAGTCCCAATATGAAACCCTCAAGCGCTGTATATCCGGGCTGGAACCCATGGACGCGGGTCCGGCTGTGTTTGCCTCGGTCATCCTGGACTTGGGATGCACCTATGGGTCCCTGTATATTGACAGGCTGGATATCTGTAAGAAGAAACCGAACACAGTCTTGATTGGAGGATATTATGATGGAAAAAATCCCGGTAATCATTGATACGGATCCTGGCAGCGATGACATTTTCGCAATTTTCCTTGCAAACAGCAGCAGCCGGCTGGACATCAGGGGATTGTCCGTGGTTGCAGGTAATATGAAGGCAGAACTGACATTTGAAAATGGACTTGCCATCAATGAGTTTGCAGGAATCAATACCAAGGTTGCCTTTGGGGCTGAGGGACCGATGTGCATTGACCAGCGGGTGGGCTCCTTCCTCCACGGTGACAGGGGGCTTGGGAAATTTGACATCCCAAGCCCTTCAGGCAGCGCCCTGAAGCAGCCATCCTGGGACTTTATTCATGATGAGGCTGTCAGATGCAGGGGGGAACTTGTTATTATTGCTTTGGGACCGCTTACGAACCTGGCGGCAGCTATCCTGAAATATCCGGACATGGGGACCCTTATAAAAGAAATCGTGCTGATGGGAGGGTCGGCCGGTTATGGCAACCGTTCGGCATATGCCGAGTTTAATATCTGGGCAGATCCCCACAGTGCCGGGATCGTGTTTGATTCCGGCATCCCGGTGCGCATGCTGGGCCTGAATGTGACAAACCGCTCGGCCATTCCGTTTGACAGGATGGGAGAGCTTTACAAGATAGAAAGCAGGATAAGCAGGGCCATTGAAGAGGTATTTTACTTTTATGAGGAATATTTCAGGAAAATGAATATTCCTGGAATTGTAATCCATGATGCGGTGGCAGTGGCGGCTGTCATTGACCCCTCCATGTTCACCTGGATGAAAGCCAGCGTTCAAGTGGAAACCCAGGGGACCCTGGAAGACGGCAGGACCCTTGTGTACCATGGGGATGAGGACCGGGTCCTGATAGGTATGGATATTGACATGGACCGTTATGTTGCCCTTTGTACGGACATGATGGAATATTACCAGAAAGAGGAAAAGATACGTGTATAAGGTAAGCGCGGAAAGGATACGAAAGGATATTGAAACCCTAAGCCGGATTTCATCCACTCCTCTTGAGCAGGGAATTACCAGGATCAGCTGGACCAGGGAATACGCAAGAGGCACTGATTATATCAAACAGCGTATGGAGGAAACCGGACTTCAGATATGGGAAGATGATCTGGGCAATGTGTGCGGGCTTATGAAGGGAAATCCCGGTAAGGGTGTCATTGTAACCGGGTCCCATCTGGATACGGTCATCTGCTCGGGGGCATACGACGGGATACAGGGGGTTGCCTGTGCAATGGAGGCAGCCAGGTACCTGATGGAGAACCGGATAAAGCTAAACCATTCATTGGAAATCATAGGCATGGTGGAGGAGGAAGGCACACGCACCGGCAATGTGCTCACTGGGAGTGCCTACCTATGCAGGTCATTGGCAGATGGGACGGTTCCATATTATAAGGACCCGGACGGCGTATCCCTGGATGAGATGCTCAGACAGTACAGGAAGGAAGAAACAAGAAAGGTGGACCGCCGCAGGGCGCTGGAGGAACCTCCTGCCGCATTCATAGAGGTCCACGATGAACAGGGACCTGTGCTGGAACAAAAGGGGATTGAAATCGGCATTGTCCGAAAGATACGGGGAATCATCAATTTTGAAGTAAGGATGAAGGGAAAAGGAGGGCACCCCGGCACGGTGCCCATGAACTTAAGGAGGGACAGCAGTCTTTCCGCCTATGAGGTCTGTCTGAAGGCCAGCCGTTTTGTGGAACAGGAATATAATGACAAGGCCACCATCACGGTAGGGAAAATGAAACTGCTTCCCGGGTCCGGCAACAGCATTGTACAGGAAACCGTCTTTTCAGTGGACATACGTTTCAGCAGCCAGGACATTGGGGAAAGGATTGAACAGCAGGTCCATAGGTATCTGGAGGAGGCTGCCCGTCAAAGAGGGCTATCCGTTGAAATAAAATCATTTACAAGAAAACCTCCATGCCCGCTGGATGAAAAGATGATTGATGCGGTCAGGCAGTCCTGCCTGGATATGGGCGAGGCCTGCCTGCTGATGGACAGCGGCGCGGGACACGATTCCATGAATTTTGCGTCCATATGTCCAACGGTCATGATATTTTCCCAGTGTGCCGGAGGAATCAGCCATCATGTGGAGGAATATGTATCTGAAAAAGCCCTGGAGAAGGTAACGGAGGCCTTGATACGTACGATTATAAGATTGGATAAGGAGATTTAAGGAAATGGGATCAGATAAGAAAAAAACAGAAGGAGCGCAGGACCACGGCCAGGAAATAGATGAACCGGTGTCCATGTATATCCTGTTTGCAAGAATGTTTTCCATTATAGCCAGGCGCATAGAAGAGAGGCTGGGGGATGAGGGACGTGAAATCATGGTCCGGTCCGTACAGGAGTTTGGCGAAGAGCGGGGAAAGGATATTGCCAGAAGGGCGCGGCAGAAGGGAAATGAAAACGACCTTCAGAATTACCTGGTGAACTATGACATGGAGCGCAGCGGTCTGTTCGGCTATGAGAATACATACGGGGAAGATGAGGTCAGGCAGGAATTTGACAGGTGCATCTTTGCAGAGACCTGGATGAAAGAAGGGCAGGAGCGTTACGGCCGTATTTACTGTGAAAATATTGACCCTTCCATTGCCCGCGGATACAATGAAAGGCTTGTGTGCGAACATGACAAGATGATGTATGATGACCATAAATGCACCTTCTGCTTTAAGATGAAATGATCTGCGCAGGGCTGCCCTATGTACCCCATCAGGAAAAAGTAAGTAAAAATATTGACAGAAGCATGAATATCTGTTATAGTTAATTACCGTAGGAAGCGAGAGGATGAAAGGCCGCGACGTGCCTGTATTACCTCTCGTTTTTTGTGTGAAAAGGATGTTCGTTTCGTGAAGGAACGCTCTTAATATTGCGGTGCATCACATGTCATATTTCCTGAGCAGGGGTGCGGGTATGGGGCTGTATAAGGTTATACGGCGCCACACCGGGAAATATGGTTCTGGCGGTAATGTGGGGGAAATGCACAAGGCGGCCTGTCTCATGCCCATGAGGGGAAGAGGCGGAGGAAGAAAGGACATAATCAGTTATATGGAGACAGTTAAGTTTGACGAGTTACAATTAGATGAAAGAATTATCCGTGCGATTACGGAAATGGGATTTGAGGAGGCTTCACCGATCCAGGCCCAGGCCATCCCGGTGGCCATGGAAGGCCGTGACATGATTGGCCAGGCCCAGACCGGTACAGGCAAGACAGCGGCCTTTGGAATCCCCCTTCTTCAGAAGGTGGATCCAAAGGTGAAAAAGCTTCAGGCCATCATACTGCTTCCCACAAGGGAGCTGGCAATCCAGGTGGCAGAGGAAATGCGCCGTCTGGCCAAGTTCATGCATGGCACAAAGGTGCTTCCCATTTACGGAGGACAGGATATTGTAAAGCAGATACGTTCCTTAAAGGACGGCACACAGATTGTGGTGGGGACCCCGGGACGTGTGATGGACCATATGCGCCGCAAGACGGTAAAGATGGACCATGTGCACACCGTTGTGCTGGACGAAGCGGACGAGATGCTGAATATGGGATTTTTAGAGGATATGGAAACCATCTTAAGCCAGCTTCCCGAAGAGAGGCAGACCCTGATGTTTTCAGCAACCATGCCTCAGGCCATTGCGGATATTGCCAGGAAGTTCCAGGATAATCCCGTAACGGTCCGGGTCATCAAAAAGGAACTGACCGTTCCCAAGGTGACCCAGTATTATTATGAAGTGAAGCCAAAGAACAAGGTGGAGGTTATGTGCAGGCTGTTAGACATGTATGCCCCAAAGCTTTCCATTGTGTTCTGCAACACAAAGAGGCAGGTGGATGAACTGGTGCAGGCGCTTCAGGGCAGGGGATACTTTGCAGAAGGCCTTCACGGGGATCTGAAGCAGGTACAGCGTGACCGGGTCATGGGCAGCTTCCGCAACGGACGTACGGAAATCCTGGTGGCTACGGATGTGGCGGCCCGCGGCATTGACGTAGGCGATGTGGAAGCAGTATTTAACTACGATGTGCCCCAGGATGACGAGTACTATGTACACAGGATCGGCCGTACCGGAAGGGCTGGCCGCGAAGGCAAGGCCTTCAGCCTGGTTGTGGGCAAGGAAGTGTATAAACTGCGCGACATCCAGCGCTACTGCAAGACCAAGATCCTTCCCCAGGCCATCCCATCCCTGAACGATATTACGGAAATTAAGGTGGAGAAGGTTCTGGACCAGGTGATGGATATACTGAATGACAATGACCTGACCAAGATGGTGAACATCATTGAGAAAAAGCTCATAGAAGAAGATTATACTTCCATGGACCTGGCTGCGGCTCTTCTCAAGATGAACATGGGCGATGAGAATGAAGATGTCATTGACTGTACAATGCCAACCCGTTCCCTGGATGACCTGGACAGCTTCGGAAGAGGCGCGGGCCGCGGGCGCGGACGTGAGAGAGGCGCTTCCTCTGCTTACGGACGGAGCCGCAGGGGCGCCACCGACAGGGCTGCTGTCGACTATGTCCTGGGCGAGGGAGATGAGAAGATGGCAAGGCTTTTCATCAACATCGGCAAGGCCCAGAGGGTCACGCCAGGAGATATCCTGGGCGCTGTTGCAGGGGAGTCAGGAATCCCCGGACGTATGGTTGGAAGCATTGACATGTACGACGGATACACATTTGTGGATGTACCCGGACAGTATGCGGATGAGGTGCTGAAGGCAATGTCACATGCCAAGATCAAAGGAAAGAACGTGCATGTGGAAAAGGCAAACAGTAATAGAAGATAGACCATGAGATAAAGGCGGGGCGCTGTGTGAAGTTACACGGCGCCTGCCTTGTTTGCTTTATGCAATTTCCAAACACATACGGGCATGTCAGGGCTCAATGGAAGATAGGAGGTCATGCAGATGAAGGAAGGTTACGCGGACAACCGCTTTGCTTCATTATATTATAAGGAACTGGGGCAGGGAGTGCCCCTTGTGATGCTTCATGGAAATGGCGAGAGCCACCAGATATTCGGACGGCTGTCAGAACTTATGAGCAGGCACTACCGGGTCATCCTTATGGACAGCCGCGGGCATGGTGCTTCAAAACTAAGGGATACGGTGCGCGCCCAGGAGCTTACCACTTCCAGTATGGCAGATGACGTGGTACAGGTAATGGACGTCCTCCATGTGCCAAAGGCGGTAATCCTGGGCTTCAGCGACGGCGCCAACGTGGCCCTGGAGGCAGCCAGCCGCTATCCGGATAAGGTGCTGGCCGTGGTGGCTGTCAGCGGCAATGCGCTGCCAAGGGGCATGACGGCTGTTTCCTATGCCCAGGTCAAGTCCGGTTATGGGTTCTGGCGCGTGATGGAGAAGCTGCCCCTGCCTCAGGGAATGAAGGAACGGGCGGTATCAGGCCGCCAGTTAAATGGGCTGATGGCCAACTGGCCCCATCTCACGGCAGAAAAACTGTCCCTGATCCAGGCGCCGGTGCTGCTTCTTACCGGCCGCCGCGATATGATACGCCCCCGTCATTCCCTGTGGATGGGGGAGCAGATCCCGGATGCAAAGGTGGTGTTTGTCAAGGGGGCGGACCATTTTACGCTGCTGAAAAAGGAAAGGGCCTATGCGGGCCATATCGTCAGATGGCTGCGGGAAAAGGGGCTGTAGGATAGGGGGTATGCGTTCCGGTCCTTTTATCCGGCCTTATTTCCAGTTTTCACTTAAAAAGTCCACGATATCAGCTGCCTTTGGCGGACATCCGCCCAGGGTTTTTGCAAAGCAGGAGGTGCATTGGCCGATGCCGATGTGGCCTTCTTTTCCTTTGTAGCCCTGGCCGATGCAGATGGGGCCAAGGCCCTTTCTCAGGTATCCGCTGTCATTCAGACGGTCCAGGGCATAAATCAGGGAGCCGTAACAGGCGCTGCAGGCATCGGAGGGCATGGTGTAAGAAGCCAGGTTTTGAACCCGTCTGGTCATGGGGAACCTGCTGTCCGCCTCAGACGCCTGGTTTAAGTAAATCATGTTGGCATGGGCAACATCCGTGCTTCCCACGCCCAGGCGCTCCGCCAGGGTGATATAAGGAACATCCTCAGCGGAATAACCCATACAGCTGCACACAAATGCATCGCAGAGCACCGGGTCCTTCAGTCCAAGCACGCGGTTCATCACCACCGGATTGCCGCCTTCCTCAAAATCCAGGTCCCCGCAGATATTGTCCACCAGAATGAAGCCGCCTGGTACGATGGTGTTCAGATGGGCAATGGGCTTATGAAGGCCCAGGGTGTGGAAGCGGCGTTTTTCTGAATTGGGGATGATTCCTTTGTTGTTCTTAAGGGCGCAGGTAACCGTTGTCTGGCAGTGTCCCTTGAGGACCGGCATGTTAATCATATAGTCCACGGCAGCCGCCTTGTCACAGAGCTTGATCTTCATTCCGGCAGCGTCATATTCCTTCCATGTATCTTTTTGCAGGTCCTCAAAGGGAATGCCATAACGGCGGCAGACCCGGTCATATCCCGCTGCCCGAAAGGCCTCCCCGGTCCGGTCGCCCACCCAGGAACCTTCCATCACGGTGATATCCTTAAATCCATGCTCCTGAAGGTATTCAATGACCCCGGCCAGCAGTTCGCCGTGGGTGGTGGCCCCGCTGGACGGGTCCTTGGCCGTGACCAGGTTGGGCTTTAAGGCCACCTTCTTATCCCTGCTGCCGATATCCCCGGCCACATCAGCCTGTTCCAGCACCTTTTTTGCCATATTTTTATAATCCCTGCCGTGAATGATGATGATATCGTTTTTTTCCATATGTAAAGGTTCCTCCTGTTGTTTTTCTGTTTTAATACAGATGTTTTTTCCTATTATATATGTTAAATCCCATTTTGTGAATAGGCGGGACGCGATTGGGTGCATATGCTTTTAATATGTCTGTCCCGCATTGACGGATACACAAAAAAGGGTTATGATGTGGTGGAATGTAAAGGAAGGACAGGAGTGGGCTTGATGGTTAAGACAAATGTGATGAGGCTTTTGGATGCGGCAGGGATTGCCTATGGGACAGGAACCTATGAGGTGGATGAAAATGACCTGTCGGGCAGCCATGCAGCGGACCTTTTGGGAGTGGAGCATGACAGGATGTACAAAACCCTGGTACTGAAGGGCGGGAAAAAGGGATATTTTGTGTGCTGCATCCCTGTGGATGAGGAACTGGACCTTAAAAAGGCGGCCAGGGCGGCAGGGGAAAAGAAGGTGGAAATGATCCACGTCAAGGATATGCTGGCAGTGACCGGTTATATCAGGGGCGGCTGTTCCCCCATTGGGATGAAGAAGCATTACCCCATTTATATAGAAGAGATGGCACAGCTTCATGATACCGTCATGGTAAGTGCGGGTCAGCGGGGAATCCAGGTCACGCTGGAACCGGAAGCCCTGAGGGCATATGTGGAGGGGATATTTGTTTCCCTTGTTTAGGGAAGCGGATTGTATTATAATGGAATAAAACCAATGTTAAAGGAGAAGGGAACCTATGGACAGAAAAGAAATTTACAGCAGGGTAGACCACACATTATTGGGGCAGGATGCCACATGGAGCCAGATTAAGGAAATCTGCGACGACGCCATGGCCTATGGAACGGCCAGCGTATGCATACCGCCGTCCTATGTAAAGCGCGCAAAGGAATACGTGGGGGACAGGATGGCGGTATGCACGGTCATTGGTTTTCCCAATGGTTATAATACAACGGCGGTCAAGGTCTTTGAGACAAAGGATGCCATTGCCAACGGAGCGGATGAGATTGACATGGTCATCAACATCGGTGACTTAAAGGATAAGGCCTATGACCGCATAAAAGATGAAATCACCCAGCTGAAGGCTGCCTGCGGCGGCCATATCCTGAAGGTGATCATCGAGACCTGCCTGCTTACGGATGAGGAAAAGATTAAGATGTGTGAAATTGTCACCCAGGCCGGAGCGGATTTCATCAAGACATCCACCGGGTTTTCCAAGGCAGGGGCAACGTTCGCGGATATCAGACTCTTCTCCGGGCATATCGGGGAAGGCGTGCGCATGAAGGCTGCCGGAGGGATTAAGTCCTTTGAGGATGCGGAGGAATTCATCAGCCTGGGCGCGGAGCGCCTGGGAACCAGCCGGATCGTCAAGCTGGCCAAGGCGGAAAGGGGGAGTGGGGATGGACAGGCAAAAGCTGATACAGACAGCTATTGACGGTCTGCCAAAATCCTATGCCCCTTATTCACATTTCCATGTCTCGGCAGCCCTGCTTTGCAGGGACGGCACGGTCTTTACAGGCAATAACATTGAGAATGCGTCCTATACGCCCAGCGTATGCGCTGAGCGGTGTGCATTTTTTAAGGCGGTCAGCGAGGGCAGAAGGGATTTTACGGCAATCGCAGTCTGCGGCGGGCCGGACGGGGTGATAAAGGATTACTGTGCGCCCTGCGGCGTGTGCAGGCAGGTGATGAGGGAGTTCTGCAATCCCTCCGCCTTCCGTATCCTGGTGGCAAAGAGCGCTGAGGATTACAGGGAATATACCCTGGAGCAGCTGCTGCCGGACAGTTTCGGACCAAATGACCTGGAGAAATGATGATCGGTGCTGTGAAAGGCGGTGGATACTGTGAGGATGTATGATTTAATTGAGACCAAGAAGCGGGGCGGCGCCCTTACGGAAGAAGAGATTGCCTATATGGTCAGGGGCTTTGTGGATGGCCGGATTCCGGACTACCAGATGTCCGCCATGCTGATGGCAATTTATTTTCAGGGAATGAATGACCGGGAAATCACATATCTTACATTAGAGATGGCTCATTCCGGAGACATGGTGGACCTGTCGCCCATTGAGGGAATCAAGGTGGATAAGCACAGTACCGGCGGTGTGGGAGACAAGACGACGCTGGTTGTTGGCCCCATGGTGGCGTCCCTGGGCGTCAAGGTGGCCAAGATGAGCGGCCGTGGCCTGGGACACACGGGAGGGACCGTGGATAAGCTGGAGAGCATACCTGGGTTTAAGACAGCCATTCCAAGGGAGGAATTCTTTGACATCGTAAATGGGAACGGTATTGCCGTGATTGGACAGTCCGGCAACATGGTGCCTGCGGATAAGAAACTGTATGCGCTCCGGGACGTGACAGCCACCGTGGACAGCATACCGCTGATTGCCTCCTCCATCATGAGCAAGAAGCTGGCTGCCGGAAGCGACAGCATCGTGCTGGATGTGAAGACGGGCAGCGGCGCATTCATGAAGACCCTGGATGAATCCATCTGCCTGGCAAAAAAGATGGTTTCCATTGGATGCATGGCAGGGCGCAGATGCTGCGCGCTGATTACTAATATGGATATCCCGCTGGGATACGCCATCGGCAATTCCCTGGAAATGACCGAGGCCATCCGCACCTTAAAGGGAGAGGGTCCTGAGGACCTGACCCGCGTATGCCTGGAACTGGCGGCCAATATGCTTCATTTGGCCGGCAGGGGAACCGTGAAGGAGTGCCGTAAGATGGCGGAGGAAACCATCCATGACGGCAGCGCCCTTAAGCGCCTGGCCTTAATGGTAAAGGCCCAGGGCGGCGATGAGAGCTTCATATGGAAGCCGGAGCAGTTTGGATCCCCTGCCTGTGCATATGAGGTCAAGGCGCCGGCACAAGGTTATATCTCCCATATGGACACAGAGGGCATCGGAACCGCCTCCGTGCTCTTAGGAGCCGGACGCAATACAAAAGAGGACCCCATTGATTATGGGGCCGGAATCGTCTTAAAGAAAAAATACGGCGAAAAGGTAATGCCCGGGGACGTCCTTGCGGTCCTTTACGCGGACAGCATGGAGCGGATACAGGCGGGCGCGGATAAATTCCTCTCATCCTGCACCATCAGCCAGGATGCGCCGGGGCCGGAAACCCTTATATATGCAAGAGTTTCTGAATATGAGGTGGAAAGGTTTGAGGGATTGGAAAAACTTCCATAAATGTTCAGAAAAATCAGCTTGAAAAACGCTGATGTTTGGGGTATAATAACACCAAGATAAATGATGAACGTCTGTAATAACCTGGAATGTTCGACACTCTTACCAATTTTGAACCTACATTAGACACAAGGGATTCCAATATTTTTAAACGGATGTCAGGCCTCCTTTGAGTGGAAGGCAGAAGTTTAAGTGAGGTTGCCCACCTAGCATTGCTAGGCGTCAATAAGTAAGAGACGGCATTTTGGGGTTACAGATGATAAAAGCAGCGGTGCACCCGCTGCTTTCATTCGTTTTACTCCCCATGATACAGGAGCGGATATATGAATATGAAGAATAGGATGATTGCATGGGTGGCCGGTGTTGTTTCCATTGTCATCATACTGATGGTAATCATAGTTGCCATGGAGCCGCCAAAGGACGGAATCACCAGGGCCCAGGCGTTTAAAGCAATGGCATTGGCAGTTACCACCAAGGAGGAATGTGCCAGCCGGGAAAAGGAGCGGGGAAGCTCTTATTTTTCAGCAAAGGAAAAGGACAACTGGTTTGTCAAATATATGGATTATCTCTACGATGAGGGATATCTGGATGAGGAGCTGACGCCGCCCACCCTTTCTGCTGCCCAGGGATACCTTACATATCAGGAAGCGGCCTTTATGGCCGGACAGGTTTCGGGCAGGCTTAAGCTGGAGGCCGGGGCCACCAGACATAATAAGGACAGGTCATTCCCTGAAGAGGACTGGTGGAAGCTCTATGAAGGAATCAGGGCCCAGACAGACCCGGACGGGGCTGTGAAGACGGTAGACGCAGTGCTTTACGGCACGCCCTCCAACCTGCCCCAGGCTGAGAGCTGGACTGCATATACAACCGAAGGCAATTTCGGGTTCCAGGGACTTGCCCTGGACGCGTATCTGGACTGTGAGATACGGTTCCTTGCCAGGGACGGCGAGATGATTGCCATGAGGGAATTGGTGTCGGAGGATGTGGTTTACGAAAACATATGGCTGGCTGAAACGGACGGCAGGAGCTTCAAGGCGTATCTGGGCACTGCTTACCGCGAATTTCCAGTCAGCGGGAAGCTGGGGGATGTTTCAGACATGGCAGGCAACCTGGCGGACCTTCACATGGAGGGCGGCAAGCTAAGGAAGATTACCATGAAGAAGGAACGCATCAGCGGCAAGGTGCTCTCGGTGACGGAAGACGCCATTGAGATTGAAGGATACGGTGAGATACCTGTTTCTGAGAATTTCCATGTATATAAGGTTTACGGGGATTTTAAGATATTAGGTATAAATGATATCCTGGTGGGGTATGACCTGCAGGAATTTGTGGCTGCGGACGGAAAGCTGTGTGCCGCGCTGCTGGAACGGGAATTTGACGCCAAGACCATACGTGTCCTGATCATGGATACCGGATTTAAGAACCTGTACCATCCATCGGTCAGCCTTGTGCTTAATTGTCCGGCAGAGATGGAATATGAGAACTCCAAAGGCAAGACGGAAAAGGAACGTCTGGAGGCAGGAACCGGGCTGACAATCCAGCCAGGGGATGACAGGCTTAAATACGGCCGTATCATCCTAAACCCGGATAACCCGGACGGGGTTACAATCACCTCCATTGAGCGCAGCCAGGGGACGCCGGTCTATACCGGGAAGATGGAGATTAAGGCATGCGATGAGGGACTGGTGCTGGTCAATGACCTGTATCTGGAAGATTACCTGACCAGGGTGGTGCCCAGTGAGATGCCGCCCTCCTATGAAAAGGAGGCATTAAAGGCCCAGGCCGTATGCGCCAGGACCTACGCATACAGGCAGATCCAAGGCAATTCCTACAGCCAGTATGGCGCCCATGTGGATGACAGTACGAACTTCCAGGTATATAATAACACCCAGGCAGATGAAAAGACCACCCAGGCCGTCAAGGAGACATACGGCAGGATGCTTTTCTATGAGGATAAGCCGATTGACGCCTTTTATTTCTCCACCTCCTGCGGCCGCACCGCAGACGCAGGCGTGTGGGGCACGGACCCGCAGAAATACCCGTATCTCCAGCCAGTGGAAGTAAAGCCGGGAAGGCAGTCCCTGGACTTAGGGGATAATGATGATTTTGATTCCTTTATAAGAAGCAGGGATGTGACGGCCTATGACTCCTCCTATGCCATGTTCCGCTGGGAGACAGATATAAGCAGCGACATGGTATCTGCCCAGATAAACGGGGCCGGGACCGTTACGGATATGACCGTCACGGGGCGGGGAGCCGGCGGCATTGCCAGCGAACTGAGCGTGTCGGGAAGCGATGGCACAGTGACGGTCAAGGGGCAGGGCGCCATACGTTCTGCCCTGGGGAATCCGGCCCTTGTCATTAAGAAGCAGGACGGCAAGACCATGGAAGGCAGCGCGACCCTTCCAAGCGCCTTTATTTCCATAGAGAAGAGGACCGGGGAGGACGGAAAGCCATCCTTTCACATCTATGGCGGCGGCTTCGGCCACGGCGTGGGCATGAGCCAGAACGGCGCCCAGGGAATGGCTAAGGAAGGAAAGGATTATGAATCCATCCTGAAGTTCTTTTACAGCGGGACGGAACTCAGGGAAATCGGCGGATAGGATTTGGTTGTGTTTGAAAATTGCTTCCGTCAGATGGCGGGAATGATTCTTTGGATACACCTTGGGATGGAAATGCAGTCCTCGAATGAAACGGGGCGGATGGCAGCGGATGGGCTTTGGCCCTGTCCGCTGCCATCCGCCCCGTTTTTTAAGGACGCAGCACGTAAGGTTAAATGATTACATAATATCCGATTGTCTATCCCTGGACCAGAAAGACTTCTGCATTCTGGGTCCCATGCTGTCTTGTCTCGGCGTGTGTATTGAAGAAAATGTCAATGTGGTTTCCCTTGACAGCGCCTCCCCGGTCCTCGGCCGTATAGATGACGCCGTTAATCATGACCTTAGAGCCGTAAGGGATGACCCTTGGGTCTACTGCGATGGTGTGTCCGGCCGTGGCAATGGCGCCGGTACATGTATGGCGTCCCCAGCCTTCGGAACAGGCGCGGCAGGGGCAGTAAGCGGTAGTCTTAAAGACCCCAAGGGGCACCAGTCCCTGTGCGCCGGCAGCGCTTCCTGCCTGGGCATCCCCATTGCCGTTGGTGTATGTCCTGGGGTTGGGGAAGTCCCTTCCTCCCACTGATCCCTCCACCAGGTATATGCCGTCAGGATAAGCGCTCCAGTCCATGTTGATGGTAAAGCCGTGGCATCCATTGCCGCGGTTTTCCTTATAAAGTCCTTCCCTGTATTCCCCGGCAGATATGCGCTGGGAAAATACTTCCTCACCTGTATTTTTATTCTTGATGGTTATCATTACGTTTAATGCGTCATCAGGGGAATCGCTGTTGTATGCCCATCCGCTGATGGTGGTGCTGTCAACTGTCTCAAAACGTCCTTTGGATACAGCTGCAAATGCCGTGACGGCAGAAGCTGCAAGTAAGCTGATGGTAAGAATGGTTCCGGTTAATAAGTGTCTCAATTTCATTTATTTGTTACCTCCTATTGCTCATTTAATATTCAAAATAGTTTCTTAACATATTAATAAATTATATGTAATACTTTTGTAATATATGAGCAATAAACAAGGTTTTATCATAATTTTCCTGTATTGTCAAGGAAATATATGGAAATACAGGAAATTTAATGGATATAAAGCAGGAAAAACACACCATTGGGCAAAAAAAAGCCGCCAGCCTTTTGTGCTGGTGGCTTTCATGCGGTACGTATGTAATGGATGAATCAGTCCTCCACTAAAAATACTTCTGCGGTATAGGTGCCTTTGGCAAGGGCGTCTTCGTGGCTGCTGTAAAAGATATCAAGGATATTGCCCTTGACAGAAGAACCTTTGTCCTCAACCGTATAGACAATCCCGTCAATCTTCAGCCTGGTGCCAAGGGGGAACAGGTCCAGATCCGCGGAAATGGTGTGGTTAGGCGTGGGGATTGTGCCGGAATAGGTAAGACCGTGTCCGTTTGAACACTTATCGCATCCGCAGTAACCCGTGATAGTGAACCTGCCCAGGGAGGTTTCCGTGGAAACGGGAGTTTCCTCCTTCTTCTCAGCTCCGGGGCCTGCATCCACGTATCCTTCCTCCGAACCGCGGCCGGCCCTGGCTTTATGGGATGCCCCGGTGACGGTGCCATCCTGTCCTGAGCTTTGTTCTGTTTCCTTGTCCGGCGTTTCATTCTCAACAACTGTCACGTCCCTGCCAACTGCCTCTGCCGGAATCCCATCTTTGCCTGCAGCCTCATCCTTGGCAGCAGCTATATCCGGATGGGAAACCTCCTCTGCATGAGCCGGAAAGGCGGCGGTCAGGCACAGGGCGGCAACAGCCGCCACCAGGACGGTTTTTCTTATGGTATTGTGCATATATTTACCTCGCAATATTTACTGATTGTTCTGGTTCCATATGACTTTATTATATGTATATTTCATTATATTACAAAACTATTAATTGTCAAGCTGAAATGATTAAACAAGTGTTACATATCCATGAAAAGTGGGAGATATTTTACATTTTTTTGCATAAAAATAGTTAAAAGTGGGAGGCAAAATCAAATATATTGGTGTTTTTCAGGAGGGGGACTACATCATATATGTCCTGTGAAATTGGAAAAATAAATTATAATAAAAGAATTTGGATTTATCTCTTGACAAATTCACTCAGAAGGAATATATTATGGAATGTAGATGTTAGCACTCTTCGAAACCGAGTGCTAATAATTCGGAAAGGAAGGTGGACAGATGCCGGTGGATGCGTTCCTGGACGACAGGAAGATGACCATATTAAAAGCGATTATCAAAACGTATCTGGAAACAGGGGAACCCGTGGGCTCCAGGACTATTTCCAAGTATTCGGATTTAAAACTCAGTTCTGCCACCATCCGCAACGAGATGTCAGACCTGGAGGAGATGGGTTATATCATACAGCCCCATACATCTGCGGGCCGTATTCCTTCTGATAAGGGATACCGGTTTTACGTGGACCAGATCATGTTGGAGAAGGACAGCGAGGTAACGGAACTTAAGGAGATGATGGTCCAGAAGGTGGATAAACTGGAACTGGTCCTTAAGAAGATGGCCCAGGTACTTGCATCCAATACCAATTACGCAGCCATGATAAGCGGCCCCAGTTACCACAAGACCAAGCTTAAGTTCATCCAGCTCTCCAAGGTGGAGAAGAATAAATTGCTGGTGGTGGTGGTGGTGGAAGGAAACATCATCAAGAACACCATGGTGGATGTGTCCGACGAGCTGACCGATGATGAGCTGCTGAACCTGAACATCCTGCTGAACAGCAGTTTGAACGGACTGACCATTGAAGAGATTAATCTGGAAATCATCAGTAAGCTGAAGGATGATGCAGGTATCCACAGCCAGGTGGTGGACCTGGTGCTGGGTGAGGTGGCGGAAGCCATCCGGGCAGGCGGGGAAGACCTGCAGATATATACAAGCGGGGCAACCAACATTTTCAAGTATCCCGAACTGACAGAAGGTGAGAAAGCCAGCCAGCTGATCGGTACCTTGGAACATAAGGAAGTGCTGCAGGAGTTTGTGTCTGAAGTCAATGCAGGCGTGGAAGGTGATACGGGCATACAGGTCTACATTGGAGATGAAAGCCCGGTACAGTCCATGAAGGACTGCAGCGTGGTGACCGCCAACTATGACCTGGGCGGAGGACTTAGGGGGACCATTGGAATCATAGGTCCCAAGCGCATGGATTATGAGAAGGTGTTAGGCACCTTGCGCACCCTGATGAACCAGCTGGATACGGCATTTAAAAAAGATGAAAGGTGATAAGCTGTGAGTGAAGATATGAAGGACGAGGAGTTAAAGAAAGAAGCAGAGGCCAAGGAAGCAGAAGCCAAGGAGGCACAAGCCAACGAAGCAGGGCAGGAAGAAGCGGCGGCCGACAACGGCCAGGCGGCCTGTGACAGCACAGAGGATGCCGGATGTCAGGAAGAAGGGACGCCGGAGGAGTTTTCCGGGGATGCGCCGGAGGGCGCTTCTGCCAAGGAAGAAAAAAAGAGTTTTTTCAAAAAGAAGAAAGACCCCAGGGATGAGAAAATTGAGGAACTTACGGACCGGGTGAAACGCCAGATGGCGGAATTTGAGAATTTCCGCAAGAGAAGCGAAAAGGAAAAGTCCACCATGTACGAGATGGGGGCCCGGGATATCATCGAACGTATGCTTCCCGTGATTGACAATTTTGAGAGAGGTTTAGCTACCGTGCCGGAGGATGAAAAGGGCAGCCCCATTGCCGAGGGCATGGAGAAGATATATAAGCAGTTCCAGAAGACGCTGGAAGAAGCAGGCGTGAAGCCCATTGAGGCCGTGGGCCAGGAGTTTGACCCCAATTTCCATAACGCGGTAATGCATGTGGATGATGACAGCCTGGGAGAGAACATTGTGGCAGAGGAGCTTCAGAAGGGCTACATGTACAGGGAAAGCGTCGTAAGGCACAGTATGGTAAAAGTTGCTAACTAAGGCATTAGGCACCTGAGCTGGTTTTCGGGCTTGGCTGGGTGGAAACATATAATACATGAAATAAACTAAATAATCAGGAGGAAAAAACTATGAGCAAGATCATCGGTATTGATTTAGGTACGACAAATAGCTGTGTTGCTGTTATGGAAGGCGGAAAACCAACTGTTATCGCCAATGCAGAAGGCGTAAGGACCACACCGTCTGTTGTGGCTTTTACAAAGACAGGAGAGAGGCTGATCGGTGAGCCGGCAAAGCGTCAGGCAGTTACCAATGCCGACAAGACCATCTCATCCATCAAGCGTCATATGGGAACAGACTACAGGGTAGATATTGACAGCAAGAAATACACCCCGCAGGAAATCTCCGCCATGATCCTCCAGAAGCTGAAAGCCGATGCTGAGAGCTATCTGGGCGAGTCCGTGACCGAGGCTGTCATCACGGTTCCGGCGTATTTTAATGATGCACAGCGTCAGGCCACCAAGGACGCAGGCAAGATTGCAGGCCTGGATGTAAAGCGTATCATCAACGAGCCTACGGCTGCTGCGCTGGCTTATGGACTGGACAATGAAAAAGAGCAGAAAATCATGGTATACGACCTGGGCGGCGGTACATTCGATGTGTCCATCATTGAAATCGGCGACGGTGTGATTGAAGTCCTGTCCACCAACGGCGATACACGTCTGGGCGGCGATGACTTTGATAACGCCATTACCAACTGGATGATTGCTGAGTTCAAGAAAGCAGAGGGCGTGGACCTTTCCAACGACAAGATGGCCCTCCAGAGATTAAAGGAAGCGGCTGAGAAAGCAAAGAAGGAGCTGTCCACAGCCACCACCACCAACATCAACCTGCCGTTCATCACAGCAACCTCAGAGGGACCGAAACATCTGGATATGAACCTGACCAGGGCTAAGTTCGATGAACTGACACATGATTTGATTGAGCGCACCGCAATTCCGGTACAGAACGCGCTGAAGGATGCAGGCATCACTGCTTCCGAACTGGGCAAGGTACTTCTGGTAGGCGGTTCCACACGTATGATTGCTGCACAGGAAAAGGTGAAACAGCTCACCGGCAAGGAGCCAAGCAAGTCCTTAAACCCGGATGAGTGCGTGGCTATCGGCGCAGCCATCCAGGGCGGCAAGCTGGCAGGAGACGCAGGCGCAGGAGATATCCTTCTTTTGGATGTAACCCCGCTTTCCCTGTCCATCGAGACCATGGGCGGCGTGGCAACCAGGCTGATTGAGCGCAACACCACAATCCCAACCAAGAAGAGCCAGATTTTCTCAACTGCTGCTGACAACCAGACTGCCGTGGATATCCATGTGGTACAGGGCGAGCGTCAGTTTGCAAGGGATAACAAGACCCTTGGACAGTTCCGTCTGGATGGGATCCCGCCAGCAAGAAGAGGCGTTCCGCAGATTGAGGTTACCTTTGACATTGATGCCAATGGTATTGTAAATGTATCTGCAAAGGACCTTGGAACAGGAAAAGAACAGCACATCACCATTACTTCCGGTTCCAACATGTCTGACGATGATATCGATAAGGCAGTAAAGGAAGCAGCTGAGTACGAGGCCCAGGACAAGAAGCGCAAGGACGCCATCGATGCAAGGAATGACGCTGATTCCATGGTATTCCAGACCGAGAAGGCTTTGGAAGAAGTGGGCGATAAGATTTCCCCCAATGACAAGGCCGAGGTTGAGGCAGACCTTAACACCCTGAAGGAAGCAATCAACCGCGCTCCTGTTGAAGAGATGACTGACGCACAGGTTGAGGACATCAAGTCAGGCAAGGAGAAGCTGATGAACAGCGCACAGAAGCTGTTTGCAAAGGTATATGAGCAGGCACAGGCAGCCGGCGCAGCAGGCGCAGGTCCTGACATGGGCGCAGCAGGCGCTTCCTCCGCACCAAATGACGATGTGGTAGACGCTGATTTCAAGGAAGTTTAATGCAAGATGAACGAAAATGGGGATTAGGGGCCGGTCTTCCGGCTTCTAACCCCTTTATGCAGATAAAGAGTGTTAAGAGGTAAACAACATGGCAGAGAGTAAGAGAGATTACTATGAAGTTCTGGGCGTTCCCAAGGATGCAGACGATGATGCATTGAAAAAAGCATACAGGAAACTTGCCAAGAAATACCATCCGGATGCCAATCCAGGCGATAAGGAGGCAGAGGCCAGGTTCAAAGAAGCTTCAGAGGCGTACAGTGTATTAAGCGACCCTCAGAAACGTCAGCAGTACGACCAGTTCGGCCATGCTGCATTTGACCAGGGCGGCGGCGGGGCCGGCGGCTTCGGCGGCTTTGGCGGTTTTGATTTTGGCGGGGATATGGGTGATATCTTCGGCGATATTTTTGGCGATATCTTTGGCGGAGGCCGGTCTTCCAGGGCGAGGAGCGGTCCCATGCGCGGCGCCAACATAAAGACTTCCATCCGGATTACATTTGAGGAAGCTGTTTTTGGATGTGAAAAAGAGATTGAGATTAATTTTAAAGAGACATGTGCAAGCTGTCACGGCACTGGAGCCAAGGCAGGCACTTCGCCACAGACCTGCGGCAAGTGTAACGGCAAAGGAAAGATCATGTACACCCAGCAGTCCTTCTTTGGCCAGGTCCAGAATGTGCAGACATGTCCGGACTGTAACGGCACGGGCCAGATCATCAAGGAGAAGTGTCCGGACTGTTATGGAACAGGTTATAAGACCGTGCGCAAGAAATTTAAGGTATCCATACCGGGCGGCATTGACAACGGTCAGTGCGTGCGTCTTGCAGGCGGCGGCGAGCCTGGGACAGGCGGCGGCGAGCGCGGCGACCTTCTGGTGGAGGCAGTGGTTTCACAGCATCCGATTTTTAAGCGCCAGGATACCAGCATCTATTCCACGGTGCCTATTTCCTTTGCCCGGGCAGCCCTTGGCGGCCCGATCCGCATCAAGACCGTGGACGGCGAGGTGGAGTATGAAGTGAAGCCAGGCACCCAGACAGACACCAAGGTCCGCCTAAAGGGCAAGGGTGTGCCTTCCCTGCGCAACCGTAATGTGCGGGGCGACCACTATGTGACCCTGGTTGTCCAGGTTCCGGAGCGCATGAACCAGGCGCAGAAGGAAGCCTTGAGGCGATTTGATGATGCCATGAACGGCATTACCCCGCCGGAAGAGGAAAAACCCAAGAAAAAAGGGATATTCAAGTAAAATCCAGGAACCAAACAGACATCGGAATACAAGTCAGGCCCGGCCAGTTGAACCGGGCCTGTGTTTATGCGGGCGGACACACCCTGGGAACAGCCGGGGCTGTCTGTCTGTTTTAAAAAAGTGTCTGGGTAAATATTAAGAAAATCGCAAAGAATATAGACATTACCTGGGCTATAATGTTATCATATCTCAAGAAAGGTATGAGCAGTACAATGAAAAAGCGCATTTTAATAACCGGGGCCAATGGATTTTTAGGTTCCCGGCTTTCAGGATATTTTAAGAAGATGGATGGATATGAAACCCTTGGCGTGAGCCACAGGGAGCTGGAAGTAAGCGATTCCCTGGCAGTGTCGGCCTTCGTCAAGGCAATCCGGCCGGATTATGTGCTGCACTGTGCAGGCGTGTCCAACACAGCCGCATGTGAGGAGGAGCCGGAACGTTCCGAGCAGATTAATGTGCGGGGAACTTCCAATATGGCCAAGGCATGCAGACAGTCCGGAAGCAGGATGGTATTCATGAGTTCAGACCAGATATACAATGCATCCGATTCCATGGAACCAAACCGGGAGGAAGGGCCCCACCGTCCCTGCTCTGTCTATGGAAGGGATAAGAAGCGGGCTGAGGAAGCCATGTTAGCCTGCCTCCATGACGCGGTGGCGCTGCGTCTTACCTGGATGTATGATTATCCGTCCAGCGAACGTCCTGGCGGCTGCGGGCTGCTTGGCAGCCTCCTGGAGGCCGGAAGGGAGAAACGGATACTGAAGCTGCCTGTACACGATTACAGGGGCATCACATATGTGTGGGAAATAATAAGGAACATGGAAGCAGCCATGAGGCTCCCGGGCGGGGTCTATAATTTCGGCAGCCAGAACAGCCGCAGTACCTTTGACACGGCGGCCCTGTTCCTTAAGGAGATGACGGGAAACAGCGATGTGTCAGGCTGGATTGAGCGGGACACGGAGCGGTTTGCCTCCTGCCCAAGAAACCTTATGATTGACACGGAACGGATCCGCAGGCAGGGAATCTGCATCGGGGATACCTGGGAGGGGATCCGGACCTGTCTGTCCGATTACAAGGTGATACCCGGACAGGCCGGATAAAAGGCAAGCGAAAGGATGAAAGCAATGAGCAAAGAGAAATTCTCACCCCAGGCATTAAAGATATGCGGCATCACCCTGGTATGCCTGGCCATCATGTTCACGGTGGCTGCTGTCAACCGGTCAAGAGGCGGGGAGCATCTGGTGGCGGAATACACGGTTGAGGACTCCCTCCCAAGACACGTCAAGTTTGAGAAAATGCCGTCAGACGATGCGCAGCTGGCAGCTGCATGGTATTTCAAATACATGGGGCTTGCCCAGTTTGACAGGTGTGCCAGGCTGTTCCCCCAGGACCAGCTTGAAAGCCTTAACTTTAATCAGGAGGACTTAAACTTTAGGGACGGCCGTTATATAAAAGAATATATCATCCATGGCTTCCAGACCCTTGCAACCGTGGAGTATGCGGACCAAAAGCCATATTACGATGATCAGGCCGCAACGTATGGTTTTAAGGAATACAAGATTGTGCGGGTGGAGTTCTCCCAGCGCTGGTCTGACAAAGCCCTGGAACAGGCGCCCCAGTGGGGGGACGGGAAGTACACCAGGGACTTTGCTGTTGGAAAAGAATCAGGCTTTAGGGGAAAGTGGAAGATATTTGAGCTGGGCATGATGTGACAGCTGACGGAAAGCAATTTTCAAACACGCTCTAAGACAGCTTGCTGTTCCTCAGCCGTTCATAATAAAATATATACTGCTGCATGACGCCGGCACAGCCGCCGTACTGTCCAAAGACATCCTTTACGATTGTATCGCAGAGACATGTCTTGGGGGTGCGGCGGTATTTGCGTTTGTCGTAGTATTGGGCCATGAGGATTTTCTCTATCCACGTGTCCACTGGAAATGCCCCGATATGGTGCAGGCCGAACAGGCATACGCAGTTGGCAACCTTTTTCCCAATCCCATAAAAGCCTGTCAGGTATCCAAGGGCAGTCCCATAATCCATCGTATCCAGCAGGGCAAGGTCCAGGGCGCCGGACACGGCGTCCTGGCAAAGCTGGTATATGTATTTGGCGCGGTATCCCAGTTTCAGTTCCTTAAGCTCATCCAGTGAGGCGCGGGAAAGCTCTTTGGGGGAGGGGAAGGAAAACAGCCTCTGTCCGGTATTGGTTTTGGCCGCAAAAGCCTCCGGCCCTTTCCCGTGGATGCCGCCTCCTGGGGCAGCGTTAATTGGGTCGTGGTTGATCATGGCGCCGTTGATTAAGGAACGGCTGACCGGGGCGCCGTAAGAAGTGCAGAGGGCTTCTACCAGCTGGCGGATCTTGGGGATGGTTTTCTGCTGGGATATCACGAAGGTTATGATCATTTCCCAGGGGTCCTGTTTTAAGATACGTATGCCCTTTCCTGCCTGGGCGGCCTCAGCCAGATACGTGTTCCCCGGGGCCACGCTGTTAATCATGTCCTGGTAATCCGCTGCAATATCAAAATAGTCCAGCCAGAAATCCAGGTCCTCCCCTGCGCAGTCAAAGGTCAGTTCCTGTCCTTTCTGCCATATGTCAAGAAGCTTTCCCCTGCTGATGATCCGGTATCCGTAATCCGCCTCCTGGGGCAGCCGGTCCCGGTCCAGCGGGTTCATCCTGAAACACTGCCCGGATTCCGCAATCTGCTTTAAATCAAGACAGGATATTGTATATTTGGTAATCATAGTTGTACAACCTTTCTTTTGTTCCTATTGTTCCGTCAAAACGTTTGTACCGTCTAAAAATAAGTGTAACCCTTAACCAGGTTTTCGTCAAATGAGAAATCATCCCAAAAACCCTTGACATTTTCCCGGGATGTGGCTAGAATGTACATTAGATTTACATCTGAAAGGCAATGAAGGTGTACAGTAGACACTTATTTTCCACCAGAGAGGGAAGGCCACCGGCTGAAAGCCTGCCCAGGTTCAGATAAGAGGTTGAAATTCCCACCGGAGCTGCATGGATGAAGGAAGGCTGGTATTCCTGTAGTCCGTGACGTGGGCATACGTTACATGCATTTAAGTGTCTGCATTGACAGGCCGCAAGGTCTTTAAGCAGGAATCAGGGTGGCACCGCGGGTATTGTCCCGTCCCTTCGTATGGAGGGATGGGGCTTTTTTTATTGCCAGGGGCAAAACACACCCCGGGCCATCGCAGGAAGCCGCGGTCCGCACCCAACAGAAATCAGAAAAGGAGAAGCCATGAAAGAGCAGTTAGAGAAAATCAAAGAAGAAGCCTTAAAGAAAATCGAAGCTTCCGATGCGCTGGAAAAGCTGAATGATATCCGTGTGTCCTATCTGGGCAAAAAAGGAGAACTCACAAGTCTTTTAAAGAGCATGAAGGATGTTTCCCCTGAGGAGCGCCCAAAGGTGGGTCAGATGGTCAATGACGCCAGGGCCATTATTGAAGCCAGGCTGGAGGAGACAAAGAATGTGCTGGCCAGAAAGGCCAGGGAAGAGCAGCTTAAGAAGGAAGTGATTGACGTCACCCTTCCGGCTAAAAAGAATCATGTGGGCCACAGCCATCCCAATACCATTGCACTGGAAGAGGTGGAGCGTATCTTCGTGGGCATGGGCTACGAGGTGGTGGAAGGACCTGAGGTGGAATATGACAGGTACAACTTTGAGAAGCTGAATATCCCAAAGGGACATCCGGCCAGGGATGAGCAGGATACCTTCTACATCAACGATACAATCCTTTTAAGAAGCCAGACCTCTCCGGTACAGGTGCGCACCATGGAAAAAGGAAAACTTCCCATCCGTATGATTGCCCCGGGCAGGGTGTTCCGTTCCGATGAGGTGGATGCCACCCACTCCCCGTCCTTCCATCAGATTGAGGGACTTGTGATTGATGAGAATATTACATTTGCAGACTTAAAGGGCACGCTGGCAGAGTTTGCAAAAGAACTGTTCGGACCTGAGACAAAGGTTAAATTCCGTCCCCATCATTTCCCGTTCACAGAACCCAGCGCAGAAGTGGATGTGACCTGTTTCAAATGCGGCGGCAAGGGCTGCCGGTTCTGTAAGGGTTCGGGCTGGATTGAGATCCTGGGCTGCGGCATGGTCCATCCCCATGTGCTGGAGATGTGCGGCATTGACCCGGACAGGTATTCCGGATTTGCTTTTGGCGTTGGCCTTGAGCGTATTGCGCTGCTTAAGTATGAGATTGATGACATGCGTCTGTTGTATGAGAACGATATCCGTTTCCTGAAACAGTTCTGATGCATACATGATTGATTAGTGAATATAGAAGGAGAACCAATATGAATACAGCATTATCATGGATTAAAGCATATGTGCCGGACCTTGATGTCACTGCCCAGGAATACACGGATGCCATGACACTTACAGGTACAAAGGTGGAAGGCTATTCCTGTCTGGATAAGAACCTGGAAAATATCGTAGTGGGAGAGGTGCTCTCCGTTGAGCGCCACCCGGATGCGGACAAGTTAGTGGTGTGCCAGGTTAATGTGGGGGCCGGGGAGCCTGTACAGATTGTGACAGGAGCGCCCAATATAACGGAAGCTTCCGTGGGGGAAAAGGTTCCCGTGGTCCTGGACGGGGGACGCGTGGCAGGCGGCCACGATGGCGGGGCCCTTCCTGAGGACGGCATCAAGATTAAGAAAGGCAAATTAAGGGGTGTGGAATCCTGCGGCATGATGTGTTCCGTGGAGGAACTGGGGGCTGACCGGGATATGTATCCGGATGCGCCGGAGAGCGGCATCTATATCCTTCCAAAGGACAGCGTGCCGGGAGAAGACGCGGTGGCCGTCATGGGACTGCGGGATGTGGTATTTGAATATGAAATCACATCCAACCGGGTGGACTGCTACAGCGTGATCGGTATTGCCAGGGAAGCGGCAGCCACCTTCAGGAAAACCTTCACGGCGCCGACAGTCACAAAGACCGGCAATGATGAGGATATTAATGATTACCTGAAGGTACGCGTTGAAAACAGCCGGCTTTGCCCGCGTTACTGTGCAAGGATGGTCAAGAACATCAGGCTTGCCCCGTCCCCCCGGTGGATGCAGCGCCGTCTGGCTGCCAGCGGGATCCGTCCTATCAACAACATCGTGGACATAACCAATTATGTGATGGAAGAGTACGGACAGCCCATGCATGCGTTTAACTATGACCAGCTGGCCGGCCATGAAATCATAGTAAAATGCGCAAAGGATGGGGATGTGTTCCAGACCCTGGACGGACAGGAGCGGAAGCTGGACTCTACCATACTCATGATTAATGACGGGGAAAAGGAAGTGGGCATTGCGGGAATCATGGGCGGTGAGAATTCCAAGATTACGGACGACGTGACCACCATGGTATTTGAATCCGCATGTTTCGACGGGACCAACATCCGTTTATCCGCCAAAAAGGTGGGTCTGCGCACCGATGCCTCTGGCAAGTATGAAAAGGGTCTGGACCCCAATACGGCAGAGGAGGCAGTGAACCGCGCATGCCAGCTGATTGAGGAACTGGGAGCAGGCGAGGTAATCGGAGGCATCATCGACATCTATCCCGTAAAAAAGGAAGAGAAGAGGATACCGTTTGACGCTGCCAGGATTAACAGGCTTCTGGGCACGGACATTCCGGAAGCAGACATGCTGGAATACTTCAGGATGATTGAATTAGGGTATGATGCAGATACAAAAGAGGTGATTGCGCCGACCTGGCGCCAGGACCTGGAGCGCATGGCTGATGTGGCGGAGGAAGTGGCAAGATTCTATGGATATGACAGGATCCCAACCACCCTTCCATCCGGCGAGGCAACCACGGGAAAGCTTTCCTACAAGCTGCGCATTGAGGGGCTGGCCAGGGAGATTGCAGAGTTCTGCGGCTTCTCACAGGGCATGACATATTCCTTTGAAAGCCCCAGGGTATTTGACAAGATGATGATTCCCGCAGACAGCCCCCTGCGCAGGGCCGTGAACATTTCCAATCCCCTGGGCGAGGACTTCAGCGTGATGCGCACCACCTCCCTGAACGGAATGCTCACATCACTTGCGACCAACTACAACCGCCGCAACAAGGATGTGCGCCTGTATGAACTGGCCAACGTGTACCGTCCCATAGCCCTTCCGCTGACAGAACTTCCGGACGAGCGCATGCAGTTCACCCTGGGGATGTACGGCGACGGGGATTTCTTCACCATGAAGGGCGTCATTGAGGAATTCTTTGACAAGGCCGGCATGCACAAGAAGCCCCATTATGATCCCAATGGGGAGCATCCCTACCTTCATCCCGGAAGAAAGGCAGACATCGTATATGACGGAACCGTTGTAGGCTTCCTGGGCGAAGTACATCCGGATGTGGCTGACAATTATAAGATTGGGGACAGGGCATATGTTGCTGTCATCGACATGCCCTCCATCATGGAGTTCACCACATTTGACCGCAAATACACCGGGATTGCCAAATTCCCGGCCGTGACCCGCGACATCAGCATGGTAGTGCCAAAGCACATCCTGGTGGGGCAGATTGAAGACATCATCGAACAGCGCGGCGGCAGGTTCTTAGAAAGCTACAAGCTCTTCGACATCTACGAGGGAGCCCAGGTCCTGGCAGGACACAAATCCGTGGCATACTCCATCACCTTCCGGGCAAAGGACCATACCCTGGAGGATAAGGAGGTCAGCGCGGTGATGAATAAGATATTGAATGGACTTAGCGGTCTTGGGATTGAACTTAGAGGTTGATTTGAGGTTTGGACGCAGAGGTTTGCGGGGGTACGCAACCTCTGCTTTTTGGTGTTCCCAGAGCCAGGGGCGGGAGGCGGGCGGGGGTGCGGGGCCTGCCGCCATTCCCCTCACGGACGGATGCGCCTCCCCCTACCGCCCGCCCTCAAAACCAAAATTCTCCCACTTGTAAATGTCTGGAATCTCCAGTATAATCATTTCATGATATAAGGTCGGCGTATGCGGAGGCACACAGGATATGGGTGATTATGAACAAATGATAAAAGGGGCGCGGTCTGAATGGGGGACTCATTTTTTGATGGATTCCATGCCGGCTGGTTTCTTCCGCTGTTCAGCGGACCGGGAAAGACGGGTGGATTTTGTGAACCGGGGCATCCTGGAGCTTTTCAGGTGCGCGGATGAGGATGAGTTTAATGCGCTGATCGGAAGCAGGCTGGGCGGGATGATCCTGGATAAAGACTATCATCATGCAATCTCAGAGTGCAGGAAGCAACTGAGGGAGGGCAGGGAGGTCCTTAAGACGGAGTTCCGTATTGTCCGGAAGGATAAAAGTACCTGCTGGGTGGATTGCCGCGGCCGCATCATTAAAGGGGATGAGGGACAGGTCTGGCTGTATGCCATGATGCTGGATGACACGGAGGATAAGGACCGGATCTGCACCTACAGGGAGAAGTCCAGAAGGGACCCACTTACAGGACTCCTGAACCGGGAAGCTTCCAGGGAACGGATATCCGAATTCCTGGAAGCGGATGGGAAGGACGGGATGACGGCCGCCCTTATGATTGTGGATTTGGATAATTTTAAGGAAGTGAACGATACCAAAGGACATCTGTTTGGGGACAGCGTGCTGACCGAGGCGGCCGGATGCATAAACCGTGTGTCCAGGAAAAGCGATGTGGTGGCCAGGATTGGCGGGGACGAGTTCCTTGTGTTCCTTGCCGGTATGGGAAGCCGTGAAGAGGTCAGGGCTTATGCAGACCGAATCATGGAAGGGATGTCCGGGATTTCCATTGCCGGTGATAAACCCATTGAGCTCAGATGCTGCATCGGTGTTTCCATGTATCCGGAGAATGGAAGTGGGTTCGACCAGTTGTTTACAAAAGCAGATATCGCCCTTTATTCCGGCAAACAGACAGGAAAAGGCAAGTGTGTGTTTTATGAACCTTCCCTGCCGTCGGTGGATGTAAAGAAGTGGGAGGCATTTTCAGGACGCGTACCTGCAATTGATTCCGATAATGGCCCGATATATGGGAGCGACAAGGTAATCCACTATGTTTTTAAGGCGCTGTATGAATCAGAGGACACCCGCAAGGCCATCAACACCATCCTTAAGATTGTGGGGCTTCAGTTCAATGTAAGCCGTGTCTATATATTTGAGGACAGCCCGGACGGGCTGTTCATGAGCAATACCTTTGAGTGGTGCAACCAGGGAATCAGCCCCCAGATGGATAATCTTCAGCATATGTCTTATGAAGAGGATGCGCCGGGATACAGGGATAATTTTGACAAGGACGGGATTTTCCTGTGCATGGACGTGGATGAACTCCATCCGGTACAGAAAGAGGTCCTGGCCTCCCAGGGCATCAAGGCCATCCTCCAGTGCGGGATTTATGACGACGGACGCCTGGTTGGTTTTATCGGTTTTGACGAGTGCAGGGAAAACAGGCGCTGGACCAGGGAACAGATATCGGTCCTTACCTATGTGGCCCAGATTGTGGGGACCTTCCTGTTAAAGGACAGGGTCCAGAACATACTGATGCAGAAACTGGACCACCTTCAGAGCGTGCTTAACGATGTGACGGAATCGCGGAGCGGGAAAGAAGCGGCGTCAGAGGACTATGATGGGCTTACCAACCTGCTTACGGTAGGGGCATTTGAACGGCAGATGGAAGAATACCTGAAAACAGGCCCAAAACCGGAGCGGACCGCTGCCCTTTTGCTGGATATGGATGACTTCCACAAGATTAATGAGGCCCGCGGCAAACTGTTCGGCAATGTGGTCCTGATGAACATTGCCAGCTGCCTGAAGCGTACCTGCAGGGAGGGGGACCTGATTGGACGGTTTGGAGGGGATGAATTCCTTGTGCTGTTAAAGGACACGGACATGAAGGACGCATTAAGGACAGCGTCACTGATGGTCCGGGAAATAAGCAGTATGCTTGACAGCAGCGGGTACGGCGGTATGACGGTGGGGTGCAGCATTGGCGGCCGGATGATTGCTGAGGATGAAAAAGGGTTTTACGATATCATGGTAAAGGCGGACCAGGCCATGCACCAGGTAAAGAAGGAGGGCAAGGGCGGGGTCAGGTTCTATGAGTCTGTAACGGATAAAGAGGATGACATATTTACCTATGAGCGCCTGAAGGAACTGAATGATAAAAAGCTGAAGGAGCAAAGCAGTCTGCAGGGAAAGACCAGTACCGCGGTTGCCCTGGAGGTATTTGAGAAAACCTCTTCTTTTGAGGAGGCGCTGCATATCCTCATGGGCTTTATCGCCAGCCGGTTCCGCCTTAACCGTATTGCCGTTTACATGAACTGGGAAAGGGAAGGGGCGGGACACAGCGCCTTCCAGTGGGTGGATGACAGGACGGCCATGCTCTTTGACCCTTCGGACACATTCCGGCAGGAAGAATTTTATCTCAGTTACAACCTGTATGACAGCGATGGGATTGCCGTGCTGAACCGGGACAAGCTGGAAGTATACAATACAGGCATGAGAAGGATCATGGACCGGGCCAGGGCAGGGACCATGCTGTTTGCAGGCATTTTCATGGACGGCAGGTACGTCGGTATGATGGTGCTTGTGAATACGGAGGAGGTAAGGGAGTGGACGCGGTCTGAGCGGAGCAGCATATCGGAGCTGGCTAAGGTGGTGGGGACCAATGCCAGGACGTCCCTGCGCCTTCTGGAAGCCAGACAGAAGGCTGAATATTACAAAAACAGGGATATCCTTACCGGGCTGATGAGTTATGTCTGTTTTAAGGATGAATGCCAGAGGATGATGGATGAAGGGGCAGATGGGTACGTGATTATTGCCAGCGATATCAAGGGATTCAAATTCATCAACGAGGCAGTGGGTTACACCCAGGGGGATAATATCCTGCGCATGTTCGCAGATATGCTGACACAGAACGGACGGGAGGAAAACCGTTACACAAGGGTAAGCGCGGACCAGTTCCTGTGTTTCGGCATCTGCAGGATGAACCGGGTTAAATTTGTTGGGATGGTCCAGCGGTTGAATGAAGACTTCTGCAGGATACAGAACCAGATGTTCACGAATGTGAATATCATGGTGCGTTCCGGGATTTATTTCATTGAACAGGATTGCAGGGAGATTGACGCGGCCATTGACAGGGCCAATATAGCCAGGCGGTCAGTGGATTATATCATACAGTCTGCCTCAGTAGTGTTTAACGACGGTCCATTTGACAGCGGCTTCCGGGAACATGAAATCATCAACCGGATGGAATATGCCCTGAAGCACCAGGAGTTTAAGGTATACCTGCAGCCCAAGCTTTGGCTGAAGGACCAAAGTCTGGCCGGAGCCGAGGCCCTGGTCCGATGGCAGAGGGAGGACGGCACCGTCATTGCGCCGGGGGAGTTCCTGCCGCTGTTTGAGAAGAACGGTTTCATTTCCCAGATGGATTTAAGCATTTTCAGGCAGGTATGCAGGAAACTCAGGGAATGGCTGGACAAGGGGGTGCGCCCTGTCTGTATTTCCCTTAACCTTTCCAGTGTGGATATCCAGATGGACCATATCCTGTCCGACATCATGGAGGGGACACGGGAGTACGGGATTGACCACAGGTTCCTGGAGTTTGAACTGACAGAGACAGCATTCCTGAAAGACACGGAGCGCACCTTCCACGTGATGAAGGAACTTCGGGACAGCGGTTTTACCACCTCCATTGATGATTTTGGTTCAGGGTACTCCATCATGAACATGATGGCGGATATCCCCAGCGACGTGATCAAGTTGGACTGCGGTTTCGTACAGTCCTGCCGGAATACGGAAAGGGGCAGGGAATTCTTAAGGCAGCTGATTCAGATGACCAACAAGATGGGTTTTGTTTCCCTGTGCGAGGGGATTGAGACAAAGGAGCAGCTGGATATGGTGACGGAGATGGGATGTTCCATTGGGCAGGGCTACTATTTTTCAAAGCCCATTCCCATGGATGATTTCTTTGAAAAGTATTTGAAAAGTTTTTATTAAAAATCCATTGACAAAATCCGGTTCATCTATTATAATTACCTACGTTGCTTGTGAGAGCAGCGTAACGCAGAAGTGGCGGAATTGGCAGACGCGCACGGTTCAGGTCCGTGTGGTAGTAATACCTTGAGGGTTCGACTCCCTTCTTCTGCAGTACAGGCAGGAAGCTGATGGCTTCCTGTTTTTTTTGCGTGCAGGGAATAATCCTTCCACACGTAAATAGAAATACGGTTTTAAGGGAAAACTAGTAATGTTGCATTTGCAACAGACATTTTATGCCATAAGAGGTAAAGTTTTGATAGTAATTTGGTGGGAAATGGTTTATACTGTAAGTTGTGGCCTAAAAACCGTAGGGGGGACAGGCTTTTTGCCGTACCCGGAAATAAAAAGAAGAGATAAAGAGAGGTAGGAAACAAAATGCTTACATTAGAGAATCTCTCCTTTGATGTGAATGACGAAAAAGGAGAAAAGGGGATTATCAAAGATATCAGCCTTACAGTGGATGATGGGAAGTTCGTTGTCATCACCGGACCAAACGGCGGGGGCAAGTCCACCACGGCAAAGCTGATCATGGGAATAGAGAGGCCCACTGGGGGCCGTATCCTGTTTGACGGGCAGGATATCACGGATATGGGCATTACGGACAGGGCCAATCTGGGAATCAGCTTTGCATTCCAGCAGCCGGTCCGATTTAAGGGCGTGCAGGTGCTGGACCTTCTGCGGCTGGCGGCCAAGAAGAAGCTGAGCGTGGCCGAGGCCTGTCAGTATCTGGCTGAGGTAGGACTCTGCGCCAAGGATTATATTAACCGTGAAGTCAATGCCAGCCTGTCGGGCGGCGAGCTTAAGAGGATAGAGATTGCGTCAGTCATTGCCAGGGCATCCAAGCTTTCCGTGTTCGATGAGCCTGAGGCCGGAATCGATTTATGGAGCTTTCAGAACCTGATCCAGGTATTTGAGCGCATGCGTCAGAACACCAATGGCTCCATCCTGATCATCTCACATCAGGAGAGGATCCTTAATATTGCAGATGAAATCGTGGTAATTGCAGACGGCCGGGTGGTGAACCAGGGCCCCAAGGACGAAGTGCTTCCTCAGATCATGGGCACTGCTTCCGCGGTGGATGCATGCAGTAAATTTTACGAGACAGCACAGTAAGGGGAGGAACCAGTACGATGGGAGACGCAATACAGGAGAGAATGTTAGAGGAAGTGGCCGGCCTGCACGGCGTGCCGGCAGGAGCTTATAATATCCGTTCCAATGGAAAGACATCAGCACGTGCCACAACGGCCAATATAGATATAACCACCAAGACAGACAAAGCGGGCATTGACATACGCATCAAACCGGGGACAAAACATGAAAGCGTCCATATCCCGGTGGTGGTCAGCGCCAGCGGTTTAAAAGAAATGGTATACAATGACTTTTTTATCGGGGATGATGCGGATGTGGTCATCGTGGCTGGCTGCGGCATCCATAACTGCGGGGACCAGGATTCCGAACACGACGGTATCCACCGCTTTTTCGTGGGTAAGAATGCCAGGGTCAAATATGTGGAAAAGCACTACGGCGAAGGAGACGGGGAGGGCAAACGTATCCTGAATCCGGGAACCGAAGTATATATGGAAGAAAACAGCTACATGGAGATGGAAATGGTCCAGATTAAGGGCGTGGACTCCACCAACAGGACCAGCACAGCGGAACTGGCAGCCGGCGCCAAGCTGATTGTAAGGGAGCGCCTTCTGACCCACGGGACCCAGGACGCGGAGAGCACCTATATCGTGAACCTGAACGGGGATGACTCCAGTGCGGACGTGGTATCACGTTCCGTTGCAAAGGACCGGTCAAAACAGACCTTCAATTCCAAAATCGTGGGCAATGCAAAGTGCAGCGGACACACGGAGTGTGACGCCATCATCATGGATGATGCCAAGATATTTGCCATTCCGGGCCTGATTGCCAATGATATTGACGCTGCCCTGATCCATGAGGCCGCAATCGGTAAGATTGCAGGGGAGCAGATTGTGAAGCTGATGACCCTGGGGCTGACAGAAGAAGAGGCAGAGGCCCAGATTGTCAACGGTTTCCTGAAATAAAAGGGAAGGCATGATATACAAGGGGGATTCTATGATGGGGAATACAAAAGAGGGAAGGGCGTCTGCCCTTCTCCCTATTCTGGTGTTTCTGTTAATATTCTTAGGTTCTGGATACATCACCGGGGATTTTTACAGCATGCCGGCGATTGCGGCTTTTTTAATTGCGCTTCTGGTTGCATTCGTACAGAACCGGCAGCTGTGCTTTGCAGACAAGATCAGGCTGGCTGCAGAAGGTGTGGGGAATGAGAATATCATAACCATGTGCCTTATATTTCTGGCCGCAGGCGCCTTTACAGGGGCTGTGAAGGCGGCCGGAGGCGTGGACAGCACGGTGAACCTGGGCCTGTCCATCCTGCCTTCCAATGTGGCGGTGGCGGGGCTGTTCCTTATCGGCTGCTTCATCTCCATATCCATGGGAACCTCCGTGGGGACCATCACGGCGCTGGCGCCCATTGCGGTGGGAATCAGCCAGAAAACCGGTTTTTCCATGGCCATATGCGCTGGCGCTGTTGTGGGCGGCGCCATGTTTGGGGATAATCTGTCCATGATAAGCGACACAACCATTGCCGCGGTAAAGACCCAGGGCTGTGAGATGAAGGACAAATTCAGGGAGAATTTCCTGATTGTGCTTCCGGCAGCCATTGTGACCATCCTCCTGTTCCTGGTCCTTGGCAGGAACGCGGCTTTCCAGCTAAAGGGTGAACTGACGTTTAACATATTCCGGGTGCTTCCCTATCTGGTGGTCCTGATAGGAGCCCTGGCCGGCGTGAATGTATTCATTGTCCTGATTGCAGGAACAGTGCTGTCCCTGATTGCCGGCGTGGGTACGGGGGCCTTCGGTCTGGGGGATATGTTCACCCATGTGGGAGAGGGAATCATGGGAATGTATGATATTACTGTGATTTCCATCATTGTGGCCAGTATCGTGGCCCTGGTAAAGGAGTACGGGGGCATTGATTTCATCCTGTCCTTTATCAGGAAAAGGATTAGCGGGGAACGGGGAGGGGAGCTGGGGATTGCGGCCCTGGCCCTGCTGGTGGATATATGCACTGCCAATAATACGGTGGCCATTGTCATGTCCGGACCCATTGCAAAGGAAATCAGCGATGACTTTGGCGTGACTTCCAGACGCAGCGCTTCCCTGTTAGACATGTTCAGCTCCATGGGACAGGGACTGATCCCCTATGGGGCCCAGCTCCTTGCGGCAGCCACCCTTACAGGCCTTACGCCTTTTGAAATCATCCCGTACTGCTTTTATCCCCTTTTGATGGGGGTCAGCGGACTGGTATTTATATTTATAAAAAAACGCACAAGAGAGTAGGAAGACTAAAATATGAAGACAAAGAATCAGTGGGCCAGTAAACTGGGCTTTATCATGGCTACGGCAGGGGCTGCCATCGGACTGGGCAATCTGTGGAAATTCCCTTATCTGATGGGGCGCAACGGAGGAGCCTCCTTTCTGGCTGTTTACCTGTTTTTTATCTGTATACTGGGCATACCGGTCATGATGATTGAAATGTCCCTTGGAAGGCGTACGCGCCATGACCCGGTACAGGCCTATGGCGATATCAATTCCAATGCCCGTATCGTGGGTGTGTTTGGGGTGGCGGCGGCATTCCTCATCCTGTCCTATTACAGCGTGATTGGCGGATGGATCCTAAAATACATTGTCAGCTATGCGTCCACCTACCAGGCGCCTGAGGACTTTACCGCCTTCATCAGTTCCCCGGTGGAACCGGTATTCTGGCATTTCCTGTTCCTGTTTGTGACCACGGTCATCTGCTGTTTTGGTATCAACGGAATCGAAAAGGTCAGCAAGATCATGATGCCGCTGCTGTTCCTGCTGCTGATTGTGATCATTGTAAGGGGCGTGACCCTTCCCAATGCAGAAGAGGGCCTCAGGTTCATATTCATACCCAACCGTTCCGCATTTAATATGACAGCGGTCAGCGCTGCCCTGGGCCAGGTGTTCTATTCCCTCAGCCTCTGTATGGGCATTACCATCACATATGGAAGCTACCTTAGCGACAAGGAGAATATACCAAGGAGCTGCCTTAGCGTGGCCGGACTTGACACCATCATTGCGCTGATGGCCGGAACCGCTATTTTCCCGGCCGTGTTTTCCTTTGGCCTGGAACCGGGACAGGGGCCTGGATTAATCTTCGGAACCCTTCCAAAGGTATTCTCATCCATACGGTTCGGCCCGTTTTTCGCCCTTGTATTCTTTACCCTTGTATTTTTTGCAGCAGTCACAAGCGCCATTGCCCTGCTGGAAGTAACGGTTTCCTTTGCCCTGGACACCATGCGCCTGAGCAGACGGACCGGTACCATCCTTCTTGGTACGGCATGTTTCCTTGTGGGGATTCCCAGCGCCCTTTCCTTTGGGACATTGGGCAATGTGACCATCTTAAACTACAGCGTATTTGATTTTGTGGGAATGATAACAGACAATATCCTGCTTCCCATGGGCGGCGTGACCATGTGTTATTATATCGGATGGAAATGGGACCCCAATAACCTGGTGGATGAAATCGAAAAAGACGGGATACCTTTTAAACTTAAAAAACTGTGGATACTCTGCATCCGTTTCCTGACACCGATCATGGTCCTGGTGGTGACCCTGACAGGGTTCTATAATATCTACATGACGGTCCGCGGATAAGCATGGGAATGGGGAAATGTAATTAGGCGCGCTTGTAAATCTATTCCTGGCATCCCCATATAATTGGAATAATTTCCAGCATTGATCAATAGCATCTAATGATAAGGAATGCCGGAGAACAACCATGCAGAACCAAAAACGGGAAAATCTACTGAATCTGGCCCTCAGCGCCACGGACGAGGAGCGGGAGCGCTCCGAAAACCTGGACGTGGGTTATGACCCTGAAGAACGGACATGGGAACTGATTGTCCGGCATTCAGGCAGCCTTGCGGGCCTTGCAGGTGCAGGAATCCAGGTGGATGAACTTCTAAACGGGTACGCTGTCCTCGTGGTGCCGGAACATCTTGTGGACCAGGTCAGTGAGCTGAACCAGATTGAATATATTGAGAAACCAAAGAGGCTGTTCTTTGCCAGCAACATGGCAAGGGCGGCCTCCTGTCTTTCCGTGGTCCAATCCCCCTCAGGAACAGGCAATGTGACAGGAGGGGTCATAAGCGGGCTGTCAGGGGGCCTGACAGGACGCGGTGTGTTGGTGGCGGTCATTGATTCAGGTATTGACTATCTGAACCAGGATTTCAGGAATGAGGACGGAAGCACCAGGATCCTCATGCTGATGGACCAGGACAGGGGCAGGATTTATACACGGGAGGAAATCAATGAGGCGCTGGACGCCCCTGACCGGGCAGGCGCCCTTGAACGTGTGCCCTCCGTGGATTTAAGCGGACACGGGACAGCCGTGGCCGCCATTGCGGCCGGGAATGGAAGGGGAAGCCAGGGGGTCTACCGCGGGGTTGCCTATGAAAGTGATTTATTGGTGGTAAAACTGGGCGCGCCTTTGGCTGACAATTTCCCAAGGACCACACAGCTGATGAAGGGGCTGGACTTTGTGATCCGCCAGGCCCAGGAGCTGGGGCGTCCTGTTGCGGTGAACCTGAGTTTTGGCAACACATATGGTTCCCATGACGGCACCAGTCTTCTGGAGACCTTCATGAACGATATATCGAATTATGGAAGGAGCGTGCTGGTAGCAGGTACTGGCAATGAAGGCACGGGCAACGGGCACACGGCGGGCCGGCTGGTCATGGGCAGTGACACGGATGTGGAATTATCCATTGCGCCTTTTGAGACCGGCATGGGGGTCCAGCTTTGGAAATCCTATGTGGACGCGTTTGCCATCCGCCTGATAACGCCCTCAGGCGGCAGCATCGGTCCCATAGACAGCCGACTGGGACCTCAGACCCTGAATTACGGGGGAACCAGGATTCTGATTTATTATGGCAAGCCCAGCCCTTACAGCAAGGCCCAGGAGGTCTACTTTGATTTCATCCCCATAAGGGACTACCTGGACAGCGGGATCTGGACCTTCCGCCTTACGCCGGAACGGATTGTAACAGGACAGTATGATATGTGGCTGCCTTCCAGGGGAATCCTGAATCCCTCCACCCGGTTCCTTATGCCTGTGCCGGAAACCACCCTTACCATCCCTTCTACGGCTGCCAATGTGATATCCGTGGGCGCCTATGATGATTCCTACCAATCGTACGCGGATTTTTCAGGGCGCGGTTTTACGCGCCAGACACAGCAGGTAAAGCCGGACCTTGTGGCTCCGGGGGTGGACATCGTGACAGCCAGAAGCGGCGGCGGATATGAGGCGGTAACCGGCACTTCCTTTGCAGCGCCCTTTGTGGCCGGCAGCGCTGCTCTTCTCATGCAATGGGGAATCGTGGATGGAAACGACCCCTTTCTCTATGGGGAGAAGGTAAAGGCATATCTGGCCCGGGGCGCCAGGCACCTGCCCGGATATGAGGTGTGGCCGAATCCGCAGCTGGGGTATGGGGCGTTGTGTGTGAGAGACAGTTTGCCATAATAAAAACGTATAACACGTGAATAATATTGATTATTTCTGAGAAATGTGGCATAATATAAAGGTAAAAACGTGTATAGCGTGAGTAGAAAGGAATAAGGTATGAAATTATTAAAGCTTATTATTCAAAATATGCCACATTTTAAAGAAGAATTAGATATTGATTTTATTGCTAAACAGAGAGTTGCTGAGGATGATAAGGGAAAATTATATCGTGTGTTTTCCAATGTTTATATTAATCCGGCTATTTCATTTATAGGGATTAATGCATCTGGAAAAACGACTATTCTAAAAGCTATTTCATTGGCGATTAATTTACTTAATAATGAATCTATTAACAATATTGATTCTAAAGATATTATGATTGATTTACCAGAGGGTGAAGACATCAATATTACAAGTTACTTTTATGATAAAATGAGTGTATATAAACTTCAGACTCTTATTTCAAAAAAAATCAATACTCTTGATGACAGCGTAAAGTTTGTGATAACGGATGAAAAGTTATGGGAAAAGGAATCTGAAAAAGTTAAAACAAAGAAAGGGTTATTTGATTTTAAGGATTCAAATTTAAAAATTGAAAGAAATCAGAGAGAACAATTTTTGCTTGACGATGTAAGCGTTATGATTGCTGTCAATAAAGAAAAACAGTCAAATTTTCCTTTACGGGATATGTCAATGTGGACAAATCATAATATGCTAAATATTTTAGGGAAATTTCCTAAAGAACTTTTGACTTTTTTGGATCCGAGTATAGAATATTTTAAATTTAGTTATGAAAAGAAAATAACAGATATAAGATTAAAGTTTTATGGGTCAGAAGAAATTATATTAAACAGACTAAGCGAAATTGAAAAATATCTTTCGTCGGGGACAATCAAAGGAATTAATGTATTTATGAATGCATTACTTTGCTTTGTGGAAGGCGGTTATTTAATTATTGATGAGTTAGAGAATCATTTTAATGAGGAAATTGTTTCTACTCTTGTGAGATTTTTCTTGGATTTGAAGATAAATAAGGAAGGGGCCACTCTTATTTTCTCTACTCATTATTCTGAATTACTGGATGAATTTGATAGAAATGATTGTATTTATATAACCAGAAACCGTGATGGAATACATGCAGAAAATCTTTCACTTATTTTGAAGAGAAATGATATTAAAAAAAGCGAAGCTTATGCAAGTGGATATTTAGAAGGCACAGTACCTGTATATGAGTCATACATGGCATTGAAAAGGGTTCTTTCTAGCGTAAAAGTACAGGAGGAAGAGGAATCGTATGGTTAAATATACAGCCTGTATCTGCGAAGGTGGAGCTGAAAGAGTTATATTAGATTTACTGCTGGACCATGACAAATTGATTTTTGCGAGAAATGAGTTACTGGAAGAAGAAATTCTAGAATCAAGAAAAGGTAAAGATTTTGAAGAAAAATACTTAAGAAGAGAATTTAAAGGAAAGATAACAGTATATAGAATATTGGATTCGCGTCGGGAAAATTTTAAAATAAGCAAAGCATATCAGAATAAAGTGGATGTTATAAATGTGATTACAGCTCCAGAAATCGAAATGCTTATTATTTGTAATGAAGGAAAATATAAAGATTTTAAAAAACGGAAAAAGATGTCACCAAGTGAGTACTGTAAATCGATTTTAGAAATGAAGAATGTAAAAAGTGTTTCATTTGTTAAATCGTATTTTGCGGAGATATCTGTATTAGAAAATAGCTTATACGAATACAAAAGGGTTTCTAATGTTAGAAAAAATGAAAAGACTATTTGGGATTTACTAAAGTAATTTACATAATGTTTTCCATTTTCATCGTCAAAAGAGAATAGAAATATCGCCATTGGCGACAATAATGGCGATAATGGTGGCGAGACGGGGGTTAGTGCAAGAAAGATTAGCTGTCTTGTATAAGATTTGCCCTGCTTAACACTAACTTATCATAAACCCTACGAAGTTATGCTGGTCTGCGGACTTGGAGCCTTGAAAAAGGCTCCAAAACTTTGTGACATTAACTTGATATCAGGGAGTCTGCCCATATGAAATATTCATATATTGTGATATAATATGGACATTAGGTACATGTTTACAGACAAGACATGGGATTCTGACGCGAAAAATGAAATTTTTGTAGTAAAATGGGAGACTTAACAATATAATAGTAAAGATAGGGAGTGGGAGGATGAATATCAGGGAGTCACTGGAAGAATTGGAAGAGCAGTATATGAGTCCCTATGCGTCCCTGAGCAGCAGGACAAGGGGGAGGGACAAGCCGGAGCCTCTGTGCGACATGAGGCCTGAATACCAGCGTGACAGGGACCGTATCCTGCACTCCAAAGCCTTCAGGCGTTTAAAGCACAAGACCCAGGTGTTCCTGGCGCCGGAGGGCGACCATTACCGGACCAGGCTGACCCATACCCTGGAGGTATCCCAGATTGCCAGGACCATTGCCAAGACCCTGCGGCTGAATGAAAGCCTGACCGAGGCCATTGCCCTGGGCCACGACTTAGGGCACACCCCCTTTGGCCATTCCGGGGAATACATACTGAATAAGATCTGTGAGGATGGGTTTGCGCATTATAAGCAGAGCGTGCGCATCGTGGAGGTGCTGGAAAAGGATGGGAAGGGCCTGAACCTGACGTGGGAAGTAAGGGACGGGATCCTGAACCACAGGACCTCGGGGCACCCCTCCACCCTGGAGGGCGCCATTGTCCGGCTGTCGGATAAGATTGCCTATATTAACCATGACATTGACGATGCGATCCGGGCCAGGATGTTCAAGGAGGAGGATCTGCCCTGTGAGTATACGGATGTCCTTGGGCGGAGCGTGCGTGAGCGCCTTAATACCATGATTCACGACATTATCCTGAACAGCATGGATAAACCGGAGATACGGATGTCCGAGGGCATGGAGGATGCCATGCAGGGGCTGCGCAAATGGATGTTTGATAATGTTTATAAAAATGAAATCCCCAAGGCAGAGGAGGGCAAGGCCCAGCAGATGATTACACAGCTTTATGATTATTACATGAAACACGTGGATAAGCTGCCCATGGAATATGTCCTGCTTATTGTAAACACAGGGGAGAAGAAGTCGCGGGTGGTCTGCGATTATATTGCAGGCATGAGTGATATATATGCAATTGACCAGTTTGAGGAGCTGTTCGTTCCCAAACGGTGGAACATATATTAAAGCCGCATTAAAATACAGAAGGGAGATTCATACATGTACTATCCAGATGAAGTCATAGAAGAAGTGAGAATGAAGAACGACATCGTGGATGTGATTTCAGGATATGTAAAGCTTCAGAAAAAAGGCGCCAATTATTTTGGGCTCTGTCCCTTCCATAATGAGAAGTCACCATCTTTTTCCGTGTCTCCCGGCAAGCAGATGTATTATTGCTTTGGATGCGGCGCTGGTGGGAATGTGCTTACGTTTGTGATGGAATATGAAAACTATACATTCCAGGAAGCGCTGTCCCATCTGGCTGACCGGGCCGGGGTTGACCTGCCCAAGATGGAATACAGCAAGGAGGCCAGGGAGCAGGCGGAACACAGGGCCAGGCTGCTGGAAGTGAATAAACTGGCTGCCAATTATTTTTATTACCAGTTAAAACAGCCCCAGGGAAAGCTTGGATATGAGTATCTCCATGACAAAAGGGGGCTTCTGGATGATACAATCATACGTTTCGGCCTGGGTTATTCCAATAAGACCAGCGATGACCTGTACCGTTTCCTGAAGGGCAAGGGTTATGAGGACGGTTTCCTTAAGGATACCGGGCTGGTGACCCTGGAAGAGCGCGGGGGCCGGGACAAGTTCTGGAACCGTGTCATGTTCCCAATCATGGATGTGAATAACCGTGTCATTGGTTTTGGCGGCCGCGTCATGGGGGACGGGGAACCAAAATACCTGAACTCCCCTGAGACTAAGCTGTTTGACAAGAGCCGGAACCTGTACGGCCTTAATTATGCCAGGACTTCCAGGGAAGGCTTTCTTCTTATCTGTGAAGGCTACCTGGATGTGATTTCCCTTCACCAGGCAGGATTTACCAATGCGGTTGCTTCCCTGGGTACGGCATTTACCAGCCAGCACGCCAATGTGCTGAAACGCTATACGGACCAGGTCATCCTGACCTATGACAGCGATGGGGCCGGCATCAAGGCAGCCCTTCGGGCCATTCCTATCCTTAAGGAGGTGGGCATGTCCATCAAGGTGCTGAACATGAAGCCCTATAAGGACCCGGATGAGTTCATCAGGAACATGGGGGCAGAGGCCTTCCGCCAGAGGATCAAGGAGGCCAAGAACAGCTTCCTGTTCGAGGTGGATGTGTTGAGACAGGGTTACCAGATGGATGACCCGGAGCAGAAGACCAGGTTCTACCAGGAAACGGCCAAAAAGCTCCTTCAGTTTGGGGAGGCCCTGGAACGGGAGAATTACCTCCAGGCAGTTGCCAGGGAGCAGATGATCCCAGCGGATGAGCTGCGGGGCCTGGTGAACCGCATGGGCATGGGCTTTGGAATGAAATCAGGTGACAGCCTGGGCCAGGGAGGCAAGATACGCCGAAGGGCTGAGGAAGAGGACATGTATCCGGATTATGGGTACTACGAAAGCCATGACGGGCCTCCGGAGGGGTATTATGATTACGGGGAAGCAGGGCCGGAGGGCAGAGGAGGATATCAGGATGGAGGGGACGCGCGTCCCAGACGCCCCAAAAAGCCGGATAAGGAGGATGGCATCCGCCGTTCCCAGCGGCTTCTTCTCACATGGCTGATAGAAAATCCTGAGTTATTTGACAAGATTAAGGGTATCATTACAGCAGATGATTTTGTGGAGAATCTGTATCACCAGGTGGCACAGATGGTATTTGAAGGCCAGGCATCGGGAAACCTGAATCCGGCAGCCATACTCAGCCATTTCATCAATGATGAAGACCAGTACAAAGAAGTGGCTGCATTATTTAACGCAAGCCTCAAAGAGTCCTTAAACAATGAAGAACAGAAGAAGGCGTTTTCCGAAACCGTCATGAAGGTCAGGAAGAACAGCCTGGATGCGGCCAGCCGCAATGCAAAAGACATAACCCAGTTACAGGAAATCATAAAGCAGCAGGCTGCGCTTAAGAATCTGCGGATTTCGCTGGATTAACAGCATTTCATAGGAAGGATGGACCGATTATGGAAGGGACGAATGTGTTTGAGGAAAAACTGGCAGGACTGCTTGAAGAGGCAAAGAAGAAGAAAAATGTCCTGGAATATCAGGAGATTATAAGCTGCTTTGGCGCGGATCAGCCAACCAGTGACCAGATGGACCAGCTCTTTGATTTCCTGGAACAGAGCAAGGTGGATATCATCCGGATGGATTCAGCCCAGGAGCTGGACCCGGACCTGTTCATTGAAGAGGAGATTAATCTGGAAGAAGAGGAAGAGATAGATGTGGAGCATCTGGACCTCTCCGTCCCTGAGGGCGTCAGCCTGGAAGACCCGGTGCGCATGTACCTGAAGGAAATCGGCAAGATTCCCCTGCTGTCCATGGAGGAGGAGATTGAACTGGCCAAGAGCATGGAGCTGGGCAGTGAGGATGCCAGGAAGCGTCTGGCAGAATCCAACCTGCGCCTGGTGGTCAGCATTGCCAAACGCTATGTGGGGCGCGGCATGCAGTTCCTGGACCTGATACAGGAGGGAAACCTGGGATTGATTAAGGCCGTTGAAAAGTTTGACTACACCAAGGGCTATAAGTTCAGCACCTATGCCACCTGGTGGATACGTCAGGCCATTACAAGGGCAATTGCAGACCAGGCAAGGACCATCCGCATTCCCGTCCATATGGTGGAAACCATCAACCGTCTGGTGCGCACCTCGCGCCAGCTCCTCCAGGAACTGGGGCGGGAGCCTACCACCGAGGAGGTTGCGGCCAGGGCGGACCTTCCCGTGGAGCGTGTATCAGAAATCATGAAAATGGCTCAGGAGCCGGTATCCCTTGAGACGCCCATCGGCGAGGAGGAGGACAGCCATCTGGGGGATTTCATCCAGGATGACAATGTGATGGTGCCCCAGGACGCCGCTGCATTTACCCTTCTCCATGAACAGCTGATGGAGGTGCTGCTGACGCTGACGGAAAGGGAGCAGAAGGTGCTGCGGCTCAGGTTCGGCCTGGACGATGGCCGTCCAAGGACACTGGAGGAAGTGGGAAGGCAGTTTAATGTGACCAGGGAACGCATACGCCAGATAGAGGCAAAGGCCCTGCGCAAGCTGCGCCATCCCAGCAGAAGTAAAAAACTAAAGGATTATCTGGATGAATAATATGAATCAGGAAACCAATGACAATACAGACATGACAGGGATGGACAGCGCCGGTTTAAAAGGCGTGGTGCGTCTGTCCCTTCGTTTAAAGGCCGTGGCTGATTTTGTAAAGCCGGGCAGCCGCATTGCGGATATCGGTACGGACCATGGATATGTGCCCATCTATCTGGCCCAGATTGGCCGGGCAGCCGGGGCCATTGCAATGGATGTGAGGCCAGGGCCTCTTGAGCGGGCAAAGGAACACATAAGGGAATATGAAGGCTGGGCCATTCAACATGCAGGGGACAGCCGGCAGCAGGCCCCATGCGCCATCGAAGCCCGTCTGAGCGACGGCCTTAAGGAATTAAGGCCCGGTGAGGCGGACACGGTCATCATGGCCGGAATGGGAGGGGAACTGGAGATACGGATCCTGGAACAAGGACGCCACATGTGGGACAGCGTCAGCCACTGGATCCTGTCCCCCCAGTCAGATATCCACAAGGTCAGGGTGTTTCTGGCGGACAATGGCTTTGCCATTGAAGATGAGGCTATGGTAAAAGACGAGGGGAAATATTATACCATCATGGATGTGACCCGCGGCGCCATGTCCTACCTGCGTCCCATATGGTACCGGTATGGGAAGGTCCTTCTGGACAGGAAGGATGGCATACTGAAGGAATATCTGGAGAAGGAGCAGGCCAGGGTACAGGGAATCCTGGAACATTTTGGGGCACAGGAGCCTGAAGTGCCGAAGGAGATGGACCAGGCCTGGGACGATGTTCGGGAGGTGGACAGGATTCAGGCCCGGGACCAGGCAGGGATAATGGCACGGACAGCGCTCCCCATGACAGAAGCGCAGGCCAGGGCCAGGACCGCCCTTATGGAAGAACTGGGATGGATAAAGGAGGCACAGGATGAAATGCAGTGAAATCATAGAGGTATTGGGCAGGCTGGCGCCGGAGGGGTGTGCGTGTGAATGGGACAATCCAGGGCTTCTGGCCGGAAGGAGCGGCAAAGAGGTCAGGAACATCTATATTGCCCTGGATGCCACGGACCAGGTGGTGGAAGCAGCCATAGGAGCGGGCGCGGACATGCTGCTGACCCACCATCCCCTGATTTTTAAGGCAATCAAGAAGGTAAATGACCAGGATTTCATTACCAGAAGGCTGGTAAAGCTGATTCAGGCTGATATTTCCTACTATGCCATGCACACCAATTTTGATGCGGCCCCTGGCTGCATGGCCGACCTGGCCGCAGAGCGCCTGGGCCTTACGGAATGCGTGCCCCTGGAAGCAATGGGCGAGATGGAGGGAAGCCAGGGCCTGGTGCCTTACGGAATCGGAAAGACCGGATATCTCAGGGAACCGGTGACAGTGCGCTGTCTGGCCCGTAAGGTGAAGGAGTCCTTTGGACTTCCTTTTGCAGTGGTCTATGGACAGGAACTGCTGGATACGGAGATAAACAAGGTTTCTGTGTGCCCAGGCGCCGGGGGCAGCGAGATAGAGGGGGCAATCGCCTCCGGTTCCCAGGTGCTGGTCACAGGCGATATCAGCCATCACCAGGGCATTGATGCAGCTGCAAGGAATATGGCGGTAATCGACGGGGGCCATTATGGGCTGGAGCATATATTCATACCCTATATGGCAGACTACCTGGCCGCCAGGCTGGGGGATGGCGTAAACGTAATCCAGGCCCCGCCGTCATGGCCAACGGTCATCATATAGGATATTTAGGAAACCGGAGTGGGATTGTCTGAATAAGAAATAGGAGGTAAAAGCCTTTGGTTCAAGTTAAGGTAAACGGTTTTGCCCGGGAATACCCGGAGGGGACCACATGGTTGGAAGTGGCTGAGGAATATCAGTACCAATACGAGGATGACATCCTTCTGGTCCGTGTGAACGGAAAGCTCCAGGAGCTCCACAAGCATGTAAAAGACTGTGAGCTTACTTTCATCACTGCCAGGGATAAGCCTGGAATGACCACCTATCAGAGAAGCGCCTGCCTGATTATGCTGAAGGCATTCTATGCGGTTGCAGGCGCAGAGAATATAGAGAAGATTGTCATTGACTTTTCACTTGGAAAGGGATTTTTTGTGGAGGCCAGGGGCAGCTTTGTGCTGGACAATGACCTTCTCATTAAGGTGAAGGATAAGATGGCCGAGTATGTGGCACAGCAGATACCCATCATGAAACGCAGTGTGTCCACGGATGATGCGGTTGAACTGTTCCACCGCCACAGGATGTTTGACAAGGAGCGTCTGTTCCATTACCGCAGGGTATCCAGGGTCAATATCTACAGCATTGACGGCTTTGAGGACTACTACTACGGATACATGGTCCAGAATACGGGATATATCCGGTATTTTGACCTGGTTCCTTATCACTATGGATTCGTGCTGCTGCTGCCCTCCAAGGCAGAGCCAAAGGTGGTGCCCAGGTTTGAACCCATGGATAAGCTGTTCGCAACCCTGACAGAGTCCACCCAGTGGGGGAGAAGGCTGGACCTGGAAACAGTGGGCGCGCTCAATGATAAGATTTCAAAGGGGGAGATGTCCCATCTGATCCTGGTCCAGGAAGCGCTTCAGGAAAAGAAGATTGCTGAGATAGCGGCGCAGATTGCATCCAGGCGCAATGCCAAATTCGTCATGATTGCAGGTCCGTCCTCCTCAGGCAAGACCACATTTTCACACAGGCTTTCCGTGCAGCTGGAAGCAATCGGGCTTAAGCCCCATCCCATTGCAGTGGACAATTACTTTGTGAACAGGGTGAACAGTCCGAGGGATGAGCAGGGCAATTATAATTATGAGGTGCTGGAATGCCTGGACATTGCCTTGTTTAACCAGAACATGATGGACCTTCTGGATGGAAAACGGGTAGAAATGCCCTATTATAATTTCAAGAAAGGCGTCAGGGAGTATAAGGGCAATTTCCTGCAGCTGGGGCCGGAGGATATCCTGGTGATTGAAGGCATCCACTGTCTCAATGACAGGCTGTCCCATTCCCTGCCAAAGGAGAGCAAGTTCAAGATATACATCAGTGCCTTAACCCAGCTGAATGTAGATGAACACAACCGGATCCCGACAACGGACGGACGTCTTATCCGCAGGATGATACGGGATGCCAGGACCAGGGGGTCATCGGCCCAGGACACCATCCGCATGTGGCCGTCCGTGCGCAAGGGTGAGGAGGAGAACATCTTCCCCTTCCAGGAGGAGGCGGATGCCATGTTCAACTCGGCCCTGGTCTATGAGTTCGCCGTGCTAAAGCAGTATGCGGAACCTTTGTTGTTCGGCATTCCCAAGGATTCCGAGGAATATCTGGAAGCAAAACGGCTGCTCAAGTTCCTGGATTATTTTATTGGCGTCAGCAGCGAGGATATACCAAAGAACTCAATCCTGCGGGAGTTCATCGGCGGCAGCTGCCTGAACGTTTAATTGGAATAGGGGCCGGACCGCACATCTGGCGGAACGTAATTGTCAAACACGTCCGGGCTTATGGAGTGCAGCGTGGAAAATAACTGGACAAACCAGGGTTTCTATGATAAACTGTATAGGTTGTGAGTAGGACAGATGGCCGCTGCTGCGATACCGCAAGGCCGCAGGAGAGGAAAGTCCGGGCTTCACAGGGCAGGGTGCCAGATAACGTCTGGCGGAGGCGACTCCAGGGACAGTGCAACAGAAATGTACCGCCTTTCCCGGCCTGACCGGGAAAGGTAAGGGTGGAAGGGCAGTGTAAGAGACTACCGCCCGTCTGGTAACAGGCGGGGCACATGTAAACCCCACTCGAAGCAAGACCGAACAGGAAGCATATGGCGGCCCGTCAGCTTCCGGGTAGGTTGCTTGAGGCTGCTGGTGACGGCAGTCCTAGATAGATGGCCATCCAACGACATAACCCGGCTTACCGTCCTGCTCACACACAACAGCATCCATGAAAAAAGGTCTAAGATAAACCGTCTTAGGCTTTTTTTATGTGGTTTGGCTGTGTTTCTTAAGGAAATCAACCGAAAGTTTTAATAAATAGCCGTTATAATATACACATCAGATATAGACCGGGATTTACAGGGGAAAAGAAGGAAGGTAGCTGGGAATGGAACAGAAGAAAATGAAAATGAGGGAGATGCTCATAGGGCTCTGCATGGTGGCAGTCCTGGCCCTGGTGACATTCCATGTGCTTTTTCAGAACCATTCCATGGAAACCATGGGGGAAACATTCAGGCGGGCAGAACTTAAGTTCGTGGTTCCTGCATTTTTCTGCATGTTCGTGTTCATTAACTGTGAAGCAGCCAACATACGGCTGCTTATGAAGACCTTCCACAAAAAGGTACCCTACCGGCGTTCCCTGTCCTATTCCTTTGCAGGTTTCTATTTCAGCGCCATCACGCCTTCTGCCACAGGGGGACAGCCCATGCAGCTGTTTTATATGACAAGGGACGGGTTTGGATTTGCCCACAGCTCCTTTGCCCTTTTGGCTGTGGCGGCTGTGTACCAGATGACGGTGCTTGTGTATGGAAGCGTCATGGCACTCCTTAACCTGTCCTATGTCATGAGCCAGGGGAAATTCATACAGTGGCTTCTGGTATTCGGCATCCTGGTAAATGGAATCTGTTCCGGCCTGATCCTTTTGATTATTTTAAACAGTCTTCTGGCGGAGCGGGTCATCCTGTGCGCCATCCGCATATTGACCAGGGTAAAGATAATAAGGAACCATAAAAAGGCACGGCGCAAAATGGAAGGACTGATTAATGAATACAGCAGGGGAGGGGCATATCTGAGACAATACCCGATGGTGGTGGCCAGAATGTTCCTTTGCGCGCTGATCCAGCTGACGGCCCTGTTCCTGGTTCCCTACTTTTCGTGCAGGGCCCTTGGCATAGAGGCGGTACCGGGCCGGTTCCTTGCCATGCAGGCTATCCTGAGCCTGGCAGTGACAGCGGTGCCGCTTCCTGGTTCGGTGGGCGCCTCGGAGGGCAGCTTTATCTCATTGTACAGGCCCATACTTGGCGGGGGACATGTCTTCCCGGTGATGATGCTCAGCCGTGGAATCAGCTTTTATGCGCTTCTTGCTGTCAGCGGCGGGGTCACGGCCGTGCTGCAGGTTAACAGGAAACAGCAGAAAACTAATATTTGACATATATAGATAATCTATATATAATTATGCTATGATATATAGATTATCTATATATAGGAGGTATCAGTTATGGCAGAAGGAAAGACCGTATCATCCGGCAATATTTCCATGCTCCTTTTACAGCTTTTATCCGAAAAGGATATGTATGGCTATGAAATGATAGAAGAGCTGGAAAAACGCTCTGAATATGTATTCAGCCTGAAAGCAGGCACCATGTATCCGCTGCTCCATGCCATGGAGTCTAAAAAGCATCTCGTATCCTATGAAAAGGAAGCACAGGGCAAGGTGCGCAGGTATTATACCATCACAAAGCAGGGCAGGGCGGAACTGTTAAAGAAAAAGGAGGCATGGGAAACCTATTTAAAGGCAGTGGGACAGGTAATAGGAGGTGCCTTATATGGAAATGCATGAATATCTGTCTGAATTAACCGGACAGATCCGCAGTAAAAAAGCAAGGCAGGAGGTTGCCAGGGAAATACAGAACCATATCGAGGACCAGGCCAAGGCCTATGAAAATGAAGGACGGACCAGGGATGAGGCGCTTAAAGAAGCGGTCCGCCAGATGGGAAACCCTGTGGAAGTGGGGATTGATATGGACCGGATCCACAGGCCCCGTAATAACTGGATGGTTTTGGGCCTGGCAGTGCTTTTAAGCCTGGCAGGGCTGCTGGTCCAATATTTATGTATCTACCGGTTGGGAACAGGAAACCTGTACCGGATAAACGGGGATGCATTTGTGCGCCAATGCCTTTATACCTTCCTGGGATTGGGGTTCATGGCAGTCCTTTATTTCTGTGATTACAGCACGTTCAGCAGATATGGGAAGCTGATTGGGGGCCTGTTCCTGATTTCAACCGTCCTTGTCTGCAAGCTGGGGCTGGTGCAGGTCATCAATGGTGGCCATGGCTATATGAAGACAGTCATGTATCTGTTTATCCCAATGTATGGAGGAATCCTCTATGGGTATCGCGGGACCGGCCACGCCGGTGTAATCCGTTCCCTTTTGTGGCTGCTGGCCGCTGCCTATGTCTCGTTTGCGGTGATTGGCGGCGGGATTGGGATTACACTGGATGTGATGTCCGTCTGTTTCATGATGCTGGTGTATGTCCTGTTCAGGAACTGGTATCAGGTAAAACAGAAAAGCAGGCCGCTCCTTGCCCTGGGCGCATTGGCCCTGGCAGGCGGATATTATTTTTATTTGGGAATGCAGCCATACCAGATGGCAAGGATAAGGGCTGCCCTGAGCCCATGGTCCTATGCCAGGGAGCAGGCATTCCAGATGGTTGCGGCGCGGGACATCATGAAGCAGCTTAAATTCATGGGAGGTATTGCAAAGGGAGGTACACCGGAGGGAACCCCAATCCGGCTGCTTCCAGGTGTGCAATATGATTATGTGATGCTCCAGGCAGCCTCCACATGGGGACTCCTGGCCACAGGAATCCTGATTGGGCTGCTGGTCCTGTTTTTAGTCCTGCTGTTCCTCACAGTGAAAAAGCAGAAGAATCAGCTGGGACAGATCATTGGTTATGGATGTGTCATGATCCTTGCCCTGGAAACGGCCTGGAACCTGATGCTGAATTTTGGGTTGGTCTTTATGTCCACGGCAGGGCTTCCCTTTTTTACGTATGGAGGATACCACACAATGGCTGTCTATGGCCTGCTTGGAATCCTGCTCAGTATTTACCGTTATCAGGATTTGATATGGGAAAAAAATCCGGAAAAGGAGGATTACAATGTACTGGCCCGATTGGGGAGATACAGAATCCGCATAGAAAAAATGGATGTATGATGAATTGTGAATTGTTGAAAAACTCTTTTGATATGTCTGGGTAATTCGGGCAGATATGGAGAATTTGTTTGATAAATATCGAACAATATTGATTGTTTTCTAACAATATTGACAATATTTGTATAATGGCTTATGATAATAGTGGAACGAAGTATATGGATAAAACGAAGGAGGTAATGTTATGGCAAAAGATCCTTTATTGTTATTGGATAATAGTATGCTGGCTTATATTTTGGGGAATGGTGATTACCGTTTTACCAATATTGCATTTGAAGAGGCAAAAGCCATCATGGAGATGAAGGGAACAGCGGATATTGTACGCGTATTTTCAAATCCTGAATTGGAACATATCATGTTTGAATATCTGGACATTGAACGCCAGGACTTTGCCTTTGCGCCGGTGAAAGATATGCATGTGGGTCAGGATGCACTTGCGTTTAAACTGTACATAACACCTTCGGGGACACAGCCCATTGTGTTAGGGGAGGATGGGCAGCAGGCTAAGAAGATAAAGAACCTTTATATTTATTGCCAGCATGTGGTTCGGCTGAAATAAGGGCAGATTTGTTTGGCGGATGATGTTGTGCGGGGGCTGCGTCCGTGAAGCGGGCCAGGACGGTATCTGTCCCATGGGGCGCCGGACGGCGGGCAGGGCGGATTACCCTGGCCCGCTTCACGGACCGGGGATTCAAACCGTGACTTGCGCGAAACGGTAATCAAGGGAAAATGATAGGAATATGATAGAAAAAGGCTGGCTGCATCTCCGCAGCCAGCCTGATTTAATTAGCCTGATTTAATCATAAGCCTGATTTTATCATATAACCGGTTCTATTTTACAATATCCAAGTTGAAGCCGAAGTATTTTACGGAATTGTTGTAGCAGATGCCCTTGATGATGTCTTCCAAGGCTTTCATGTCAGCGGGATACTCGCCGTTTTCCACCCATCCGCCGATAAGTTCACACAGGATGCGGCGGAAGTATTCGTGCCTGGTGTAGGACAGGAAGCTTCTGGAGTCCGTGAGCATGCCGATGAAGTTGCCTAAGCAGCCCAGGTTCGCAAGGCTGGTCATCTGCTCGGTCATTCCTGCCTTGTGGTCGTTGAACCACCATGCGGAACCCTGCTGGATCTTGCCCGGGAACTTGTCCTGGAAACAGCCGATGATGGTGCCGATGGAGGCATTGTCATTGGGGTTCAGTGAGTAAAGGATGGTCTTTGGTATCTCATTGGAGGCACTTAGCGCATTTAAGAAATCAGCCATCTGCGCGCTGGGGGCGTAGTTGTTGATGCAGTCAAAACCGGTATCAGGGCCAATCTGCTCAAACATGTAAGCGTTGTTGTCGCGCTTGCAGCCGTAGTGAATCTGCATGATCCAGCCCATCCTGGTGTATTCACGGGCAGCAAAGAGCATGAATGCGGTCTTGAATTTCAGTTCTTCCTCCTTGGTAACGGCCTCACCCTTTAATCCTTTGGCAAGGATGGAATCAATTTCATCCTCATCAGCAGGAACGTACATTACATATTCAAGGGCGTGGTCGGATACACAGCATCCCATGGAGGTGAAGAATTCCATACGGTTCTTAAGGGCTTCCTTTAAGGATGCAAAATCAGTTATCTGCACACCGCTGACCTGGGAAAGCTGTGCCATATAAGCTGCAAAGGTGGGCTTTTCAACGTTCATGGCCTTGTCCGGTCTCCAGGCAGGAAGGACCTGTACGTCAAATGTGTCATCCTCGGCAATCTTCTTGTGCCACTCCAGCGTGTCAACCGGATCGTCCGTGGTGCAGATAAGGGTAACATTGGACTGTTTGATCAGGCTGCGGACCGTCATGGAATCTTCCTGCAGCTTTGCATTGCACAGGTTCCATACTTCCTCAGCCGTATCGCTGTTTAAGAAGCCCTGGTAGCCAAAATATTTCCTCAGTTCCAGATGGCTCCAATGGTACAGCGGGTTGCCGATTAACTTGGGCATGGTCTCTGCCCATGCTTTGAATTTCTCCCAGTCCGTGCTGTCTCCGGTCACATACTTTTCATCTATGCCGTTGGAACGCATCTGGCGCCACTTGTAATGGTCGCCGCCCAGCCATACCTGGGTGATATTGTCAAACCTGCGGTCTTCATAAATCTCCTGCGGATTGATGTGGCAGTGATAGTCAAGAATCGGCATATGCTCCGCGAAATCATGATACAGCTCCTTTGCCATATCACTGGATAATAAGAAGTCCTTGTCCATAAATGCTTTCATGTTGTTAATCCTCCTTAAGAATTAAAAATTTGTGGTTTTTCTTTTTATTAAATCAGAAGCGATTGTGGTCCTGCTGGGCACATTCACGCCGCTGAAAACCCCCATAAGTGTGTTGATGGTGGTGGTGCACAGTGCTTCTACCTTGCTGTCAATGGATGTTATCTCCGGATCCGTGCACCGGGACAGGATGGAGTTATTGTATCCAATGATATTCAGTTCATCAGGTATGGAAATGCCGGATGCATGGGCATACTTAACAGTACCCACGGCAAGGGAATCATCACTTGTCATGACCGCGTCAAACTCCAGCCCCTGTCCGTGAAGGGACAGAAGAAGTTCCTTAGCGGCAGATATATCCTTGGGACACTGACGGATCAGTTCATCACAGGGTTCCATGCCATATGCCTTCAGGGCATCCTTGTAACCTTCCAGCTTGTTGACCCCGCTGTAGGAATAGCTGGTGTAAAGATAGAGGATACGTTTCCTGCCCGCCTGCAGAAGCTGGGCAGCGGCGCCGTACATGGCTGCATGGTCGTCGCATACCGTGCTGTATATATTATCCCCTTCCAGGTATCCGTTAACCAGCATGATGGGAAGTTCTGAAGCAGCTTCCGTAATATATGCATTATCCTTGGGCCGCATCTCCACAAACTTGGAGCCGGCCAGGATGATGGCATCCACACGTTTGGAGCGGAGCAGGTCAAAATACTTCTGCTTTGCATCCAGGTCATAACCTGTGCAGCACAGGATTGCATCATAATTATGGGATCTGAGCCCGCGTTCCAGATAATAAATGGCACCCGCCAGATAGGGGTCGGAGGAATCAGAGCACATAATCCCGATGGTCTGCATGGTATTAAGCCCCAGCCCCCGGGCAAACACGTTGGGGGTATATCCCAGGTCATCCATGACCTTGAGCACCTTATCCCTGGTCTTTTCACTGACATTGGGATTGCCGTTCAGTACCCTGGAAACGGTTGCAATGGATACCCCCGCGTGTTCAGAGACATCGTATATATTCATAAAATGACCTCACATTCTGTAAGCGCTTACAAGCTAAGTTCATTATACATATTCCGCTTAAATATTGCAATACTTTTCTATTTTTTTATTGACTTATCCCCTGAAAATGAGTAGAATAATTGTAAGTACTTACAATCAAAAAGGGCACACCAAATAATGATGATAGGAGAATGTAAAGACCATGCAGGATATTGTTAAGATTAACAGGAACGATAATGTCGCCGTTGCGCTGCGGCCTGTTTCAAAGGGAGAGACCCTGTCCGTGGAAGGGAAAAAGGTAGCCGTTGTGGAAGATATCCCACAGGGGCATAAGTTTGCCTTAAAGGATATTGAAAGCGGTGCAGAAGTCATCAAGTATGGTTTCCGCATCGGATATGCCAAGGAAGATATAAAGGAAGGCGGCTGGGTCCATGTCCACAATGTGAGGACTGCCCTGGGAGATGTCCTTACCTATGATTATACGCCGGACGGCACCGATGTCCGTCCAACGGAACATGTTTACTTTGACGGATACCGCAGGTCTGACGGCAAGGCGGGAATCCGCAATGAGATCTGGATCATCCCCACGGTTGGATGTGTGAATTCCATTGCCAAGGCCCTGGAATCCCGGGCCAGGGAACTGGTAAAGGGCAGTGTGGAAGATGTAATTGCATTTCCCCATCCATATGGATGTTCCCAGATGGGGGATGACCAGGAAAACACCAGGAAGGTGCTAGCCGACATGATCCATCACCCCAATGCAGGCGGTGTGCTGGTATTGGGGCTGGGCTGTGAGAACAGCAATATCCCTGTGCTTATGGATTACATCGGCGATTATGACAAGGACCGTGTGAAATTCCTCCAGTGCCAGGATGTGGAGGACGAGATGGAGGCGGCCATGGACCTGTTAAAAGAACTGGCTGTGTATGCAGGGGCATTTACCAGGGAGAAGATAGATGCCAGCGAGCTGATAATCGGAATGAAGTGCGGCGGCTCTGACGGACTTTCCGGTATAACGGCCAATCCGGTGGTAGGCGCATTTTCAGACCTTCTTGTGAGCAAGGGAGGAACCACCATCCTGACAGAGGTGCCGGAGATGTTCGGGGCTGAAACCCTGCTCATGAACCGCTGCGCCACACCCGAACTGTTTGAAAAGACCGTGAACCTGATCAATGGATTCAAGGATTACTTTACCAGCCACAACCAGACCATCTATGAAAATCCTTCCCCGGGTAATAAGAAGGGCGGTATTTCCACCCTGGAGGACAAGTCCCTGGGCTGCACCCAGAAGTCAGGCAGCGCCCTGGTCAGAGGCGTCCTGGAATATACGGAGATGGTTAAGGTAAAGGGGCTGAACCTGTTAAGCGCCCCGGGCAATGACCTGGTGGCATCCACTGCCCTGGCCCTGTCCGGCGCTCATATGGTCCTGTTCACAACCGGAAGGGGGACGCCGTTCGCATCCCCTGTGCCCACGGTCAAGATTTCCAGCAATTCAAAGCTGGCAGGCCACAAGGATAACTGGATTGATTTTAATGCTGGACGCATGGTGGAGGATATGACCAAGGAAGAGCTGGCAGAAGAACTGTTGGATTATGTGCTTGCAGTTGCTTCTGGCAGGAAAGTGAAGTCAGAAGAGGCAGGTTTCCATGATATGGCAATCTTCAAGCAGGGGGTTACCCTGTAAGACGCCAGGCAGCAGGTATTAAGACCGGCAGCCGGAAATCAGCAGGCAGATGCCGGCATGACAGAGACAGCAGCGGGATTATTGGAAAAATGGCAGGAAAAACAGTTGTTTATGGAGGAATTACCCCTTGCATCATGGGAACGGATGATGTATACTGAATTTATAATATCGTATATACGGATTGGAAATGCATATACGAAAATGGTATCCATCAATCCTAATCCATATGCATATACGGGAGACTTACAAGTAGAAGGTGGGAGGTATCCATGAAATTAAACAGAACCACACTGCGGACCATAGATATACTGAAACTGGTATCCAGGAAGCCGGACGGGATTACACTGGATGAGATATGCGAAAAACTGGACCTGCCAAAGACAAGCGGTTACGACATCGTGACAACATTGGTACAGACAGGGATGATTCATGTGGCCAGAGGGCAGAAGCAGCGTTATACCATTGGGCTTACGGCTTACAGGATCGGCATTAATTATACCAATAACCTGGATTTCATCAGCACCATTGACCCTGTGCTGAAGGCATTTTCAAGGGAGGTGGGTAAAACAGTATTCTTTGGCATCCGCTCCGACGATGCCATTGTCTATATCTGCAAATTTGAGCCGGAGAACCCCATTATCACCACAGCCACCGTGGGCACCAAGAATCCTATCTATTGTACTTCCCTGGGAAAGGCCATCATGGCTTACTCGGACGAGGAAGAAGCAGGGCAGCTGATGGAGCGCATTACATTTAAGAAACACACGGAGCGGACCATATGCACCAGGGAGGAACTGGAAAAGGAGCTGGAACGTGTGCGTGATAAAGGCTATGCTTTTGATGCAAGGGAACTGGAGGAGCACATGGAATGCGTGGGCGCGCCGGTATTTGGCCAGGACGGCAATGTCATGGGCGCTATCAGCGTGTCCAGCCTGTACAAACCCACGGAAGATTACGATGCCCTGGGCTGTCTGGTGCGTGCCAAGGCGGCAGAGATATCAAAGCTGCTGGGCTTTTTGGGAAAATGCTGAAAGAGGCAATGGAAAAACTTATATTTTTACATCTTTTGCTGTTGACAAATGAAGCGGTAACGATTAAAATTTAAGTATGAAATCGTAAATATGAAATCGAATCGTATATGCGAATTTGCGGAAAGAAGGAGAAGCGAAATGAAAAAAGAACAAGTTTTAGCAAGAATGAAAGAAGATTGCCTGGTTGCTGTTGTTCGTGCAAAGAATTATGAGCAGGGCGAGAAGGTGGTTGACGCCATCATCGAGGGCGGCATCAACTTTATTGAGCTGACCATGACCATGGATGAAGGCGACCCTGTTGAATTTATCAAGATGATGGCTAATAAGTATAAAGGTAATGACAAGATTGTAATCGGTGCAGGCACCGTACTGGATCCTGAGACAGCAAGGGCATGCATCCTGGCTGGCGCCAGCTATATCGTAAGCCCTGGCCTGAATGTGGATACCATCAGGCTGTGCAACCGTTACAGGGTGCCCATGCTCCCGGGGGTCATGACCCCAACCGAAGCAATCACTGCACTGGAAGCCGGATGCGATATCATCAAGGTATTCCCGGGCAATATTGTGGGACCGGCAGCTATCAGCTCCTTCAAGGGACCTCTTCCACAGGGCGAGTTCATGCCGTCCGGCGGTGTTGACGTGGATAATGTCGACAAGTGGATTAAGGCAGGCGCATATGCGGTCGGAACAGGCTCCAGCCTGACCAAGGGCGCTAAGACCGGCGATTTTGCAGCAGTTACGGCAAAGGCCCGGGAATTCGTACAGGCCGTGGCAGCAGCAAGGACAAAATAACCAACCCATTCATTTTGAATCATAATCAGGTAAATAAAAGGAGAATCATACAATGGCAAAAATAGTTACCATGGGCGAAATCATGTTAAGATTATCTACCCCGAACAATGAGAAATTCATCCAGGCAGACGAGTTCGATATCAATTACGGCGGCGGAGAAGCCAACGTGGCAGTATCCCTTGCAAACTATGGACATGACGTTCAGTTCGTGACAGCTATCCCGAAGAACCCTATCGGTGACTGCGCGGTAGCAGCCCTGAGGAAATACAATGTAGGGACCAGGCACATCGCAAGAAGCGGCGAGAGACTGGGAATCTATTTCCTGGAGACAGGCTCTGCCATGAGGGCTTCCAATGTTGTTTATGACCGTGCAAACAGCGCCATTGCAACAGCCACACCGGACGAGTTTAACTTTGATGAGATTTTTGCTGATGCGGACTGGTTCCACTTTACCGGCATCACACCGGCTGTCAGCGATGCTGCAATCGAACTGACAGAGGCAGCCTTAAAGGCAGCCAAGGCCCACGGCGTAACCGTATCCGTTGACCTGAACTTCCGTAAGAAACTGTGGTCTTCCGAAAAAGCACAGAAGGTCATGACCAACCTGATGCAGTATGTTGACGTGTGCATCGGCAACGAAGAGGACGCTGAGAAGGTTCTGGGCTTCAAGCCAGGCAACACAGACGTTACCTCCGGAGAGCTGGAACTGGCCGGATATGTTGATATCTTCAACCAGATGGCTGACAAATTCGGATTTAAGTACATCATCAGCTCCCTGCGTGAAAGCTTCAGCGCATCCGACAACGGCTGGTCCGCATGCATCATGGACGGAAAGACACGTGAGTTCTACCACTCCAAGAAGTACCGCGTTACCCCGATTGTTGACCGTGTTGGGGGCGGCGACTCCTTTGCAGGCGGCTTAATCTGCGGTCTGGCAGACGGCAAGGACATGAAGGCTGCCCTGGAATTCGCAGTAGCAGCATCTGCATTAAAGCACACCATCCCTGGCGACTTCAACCTGGTTACACGCGCTGACGTAGAAAACCTGGCTGGCGGCGACGGTTCAGGCCGTGTACAGAGATAATCACTTATATATGGAATGACAGGATAATTTGGAAGCGGCTAATCCTCTATGGGAATTAGCCGTTTCTTATATAAAGGAAAAGGAGAGTTATGATGGGAATGAATAACAGCAGGAATTTTGATCTTCTTACCCTGGGCCAGGTATTGCTCAGGCTTTCACCGCCTGATAACGAGCGTCTGTCCAGAGGAGATACTTTTGTGAAGCAGGTGGGAGGGGCGGAACTGAATGTGGCAGTGGGCGCGGCCCTGTTAGGGCTCCACACAGGCGTCATATCCAAGCTTCCGGCCCATGATATAGGAAGCTTCATGAAAGGTAAGATCCGTTCCTTTGGGGTCAGCGATGATTTCTTCATGTATGACCAGTCCTCATCGGCCCGCGTGGGAATCTACTATTATGAGAACGGCGCCTATCCCAGAAAACCAAAGGTGATTTATGACCGCAACAACAGTTCCTTTTTCTCCCTGAACATTGATGAGATTCCGGAGGAGGTTTATACGGCTTCCAAGTGTTTCCATACAACCGGTATTACCCTGGCCTTAAATGAGGATATCCGTGAGACCACCATTGACATGATTAAGCGTTTTAAGGCAGCCGGAACCCTGGTGTCCTTTGACGTGAACTTCCGCGGCAATCTGTGGACCGGGGATGAGGCCAGGGAATGTATCCTGCGCATCCTGCCCTATGTTGACATTTTCTTTTGTTCAGAAGACACGGCAAGGCTGACATTCTTAAAGACAGGCACTGCCCGGGAAATGATGAAGAGTTTTACGGAAGAATTCCCTATCTCCATCGTGGCCTCCACCCAGAGGATTGTCCACAGTCCCAAACGCCACACCTTCGGTTCCGTGATTTATGACGCTGCCAGGAATGAGTATTACGAGGAAGAGCCTTACCGCGATATAGAAGTAGTTGACCGTATCGGCAGCGGGGACGCCTACATTTCCGGCGCCCTGTACGGGCTGCTCAGCAGCGGCGGCGATTGTCAGAAGGCCATTGCCTACGGCAATGCAACCGCAGCAGTAAAGAATACCATCCCAGGCGACCTTCCCTCCTCCAACCTGGACGAGATAGAAACCATCATAAAGGCCCACAACCAGAAGGGCCCCCAGCTGGAGATGGCAAGATAAGGAGTGCGCGTCTGCCCATGATATCTTAAGATAGGGTTACTTCTTTTGTAAAAACCCTGCAACATTTGTCATAACATTAATCCTTATTTCAGAATTATTAAGAAATCCTTTATTGGATATAGGAAGGAAATGATATATACTTCTCATACAGACAACAGTAATGCCCTTACCCAGGGCACTACTTATGAAAAGGAGAAGATAATATTGAGAAAATATCGATTATATGCAGCTGGAATCTGTGCAGCAGTGGTACTTGGCGTAGGAGGATGCGCTTCCAATGCAAGCGCAGGCACCACGGCAGCAACACAGGAGAGTAAAGAAGCCACAAAGGAAGAGACAACGGTGGCAGACACCGTGGTGGAGTCAGTGACAGGAGCCATTGAGAGCATGGAGGAGAGCGGAACTGAAGCGCCCCAGGCCATCCGGATATTCGGACCGGTGACCAGGACAGAGGATGGCAGGCTTTCCATTGACAATCAGTCCGGCGTAAGCAACAGCGGTGAAATCATCCTGAACGTATCAGACGAGGAGACCTATATACTGGATGCGGTCAGCGGACTTCCCATTAAACTGGAAGACATCAAGGACGGCGATACCATCTACGCCTACATAGGACCGGCCATGACCATGAGCCTTCCGCCAATGACCAATGCGGACGTGATATTCGCCAACATACCTGCTGATGCAAAGGTACCGGATTATGTGGAGGTCAAATCCATGATAACAGATGCGTCCACATCCAAGTCAGTGCTTACGGCCCTTGACGGAACAGAGTACACACTTGCGGACGACTGCAATATATTCCCATACCTCACAAGGAACATTGTTACCCTTGATGATTTAACCCAGGGCAGGAAGTGTGTGGTCTGGGCAGATGATGAGAACTCAGCATCCAAGATCATGGTGTTTGCTGAGTAATTAAAAGAACAGACGTCATGGTATTTCAGGTATCATGAGGAAAAGCGTGTTTTGGGGATGCGGCCGGTTTCGGATGGCTGCATCCCCAAACAGGAGTAAAACAGGCTTTGCCCTGGGGAACCCGCCGGTACCCCTTAGGACAAAGCCTGTTTCTGGTCTGCATACCTGATAATGCCGGTCCGGTATCATCCGTCTATTAGTTCCCGCACTCAATGCTAATCTCGTTAAACCGTTCCAGTATATCCTCAATCTGCATTTCCTGTTTTTTCCTTCCTTCCTTGTCTATGATGGCGCGTCCCTGGTGCATCATGAGGAGGCGGTCGCCGTATTCCACGGCATAGCGCAGGTTGTGGGTGACCATGATGGTGGTCAGTTCCTTTTCTTTGACAATCTTGTGGGTGAGTTCCATGATGGTTTCCGCTGTTTTGGGATCCAGGGCAGCCGTGTGCTCATCCAGGATAAGGAACTCAATGGGGGTCATGGTGGACATGAGCAGCGCCATGGCCTGGCGCTGGCCGCCGGAGAGGACGCCTACCTTGACATCCATTTTATCCTCCAGGCCAAGGCCAAGGGAGCGCAGGGATTCGCGGTAGGATTCCACCCGCTGCCGGTTGGTTCCCGGACGGAGGTTAAATGCCTTGCCTTTATTATCAGCAAGGGACATGTTTTCCAGGATTGTCATGGATGGGCAGGTGCCCATGGCCGGATTCTGATAGACGCGTCCGATGCGGCGCTGGCGCTTGTATTCCGGCATCCTGGTGATGTCTTCCCCGCCAATGATGATCTGGCCGTCGTCCAGAGGGATGCTTCCGCAGATGATATTGAGCATGGAAGTCTTGCCCGAGCCATTGCTGCCCACCACGGAGACAAACTGATGGTCCCTGACAGTAAGGCAGAAATCCTCGAACAGGCACATTTCATTGACCGTACCGGCATTGTAGTATTTATTGATGTGTTTCAGTTCAAGCATGGCTCTTTACCTTCTTTCCCCTGGAGGAGCTGAGGACCAGGATAATGAGGAACAGGATGGCTGTAATCAGCTTTAAATCCGAGGCAGTGACAGATATGGTGAAACGGATGACGCCAAGATTGACATGGATGTCGTTTAACAGCAGGGCCAGGGATACGCAGGCCTTGTATATGATGGAACCGATGATTACCGCAGTGGTGGATTTCACAAATCCAAAGCGCTTGAACAGCTGGGTCCCGATGATGACATTGGCTAACCCGATGACAATGGTCCCGGTCCCGATGGAAATATCAAAAAATCCTTTCTGCTGGCAGTACACGCTGCCTGCCAGGGCCGCAAAGCCATTGGCAATGGCCAGGCCCACGATTTTCACCATGCCTTTGTCTTTGGCCAGGGAAGTGACAAGCACGTCGTTGTCGCCCACAGCGCGCAGGAGGTAGCCGGAACGCGTCTTTAGATAAGCATCCAGAAGCAGCTTGCAGGCCAATACGATTACAAACAGGATAATGGTCACCACATAGGGGGAAAGCGCTTCAGGAACGGTTCCTGTAAGGAATGGATTGCTGAAAATGGTGTCCTTACTGAAAATGGGAAGATTGGATCTGCCCGCAATCCTCAGGTTGATGGAGTAGAGGGCGGTCATGACAATGATTCCTGACAGCAGGTCGCGTACCTTGAGTTTTACATGGATCAGGCCTGTGACGCATCCGGCCAGGGCCCCGGCCCCAAAAGAGAGGAGGAGGGCCAGGGCCGGGTCCACGGTCCCGATGAAGGGCAGGCCGTCTGCAATGCCGATGGCGGTAAGGGCTGCGCCCAGGGGAAATGTCCCATCCACGGAAAGATCTGGAAAGTCCAGGATCTTATAGGTGATATATACGCCCAGCGCCATGATGGCATAAACCAGGCCTTCTTCAAAGATACCGAAAATAATCGTTGTCATTCTGTTCCTCCCAAATCAATGTAAACCCTTCTTACTGTGCAATCTCAGTAAAGATATCCGCTGCATCGGCAGTAAGGCTTTCCGGCAGTGTGATCCCAAGATTTTCAGCAACCTTGGAGTTGCCGTAGAAAGCAGCCTCCTTGATGGTTTCATAGTTCATCTCACTGGCTTTCTTCTCGCCCTTTAAAACCTGTGCAGCCATATGGCCGGTCTGTTTCCCAAGCTCGATATAGTCCAGGCCCATGGCTGCCAGGCAGCCGATTTTAACCTGTTCGATCTCACTGCCGAATACCGGGATGTTTTTTGAAGCCGCCTTATCCAGGATGACGGGAAGGGAAGCAACCACGGTATTGTCAGTCAGGTTGGTAATGCAGTCCACCTTGCTGATCAGGGTGTCTGCCGCCAGGGAAATATCGGCTGAAGAGGAGATGCCGGTATCCACAATCTCAAACCCGTATCCAGGTGCAAGGGCTTTGTATTCTGCGATGGCTGATTCGGAGTTGACCTCGCTGGTGGTGTACATGATGCCGATACGCTTTGCGTCCGGAAGGATTTCGCGGATCATCTGTAACTGCTGCTCAACCGGCAGCTTGTCGCTGGTTCCTGTAATCTCGCCTACCGGTGTCCCGCTGGCATCAGCCAGTTGGGCTGCAACCGGGTCTGTCACTGCCGTGAAAATGACCGGGGTTCCGGATTTCTTGGCCACACCGTATTCTGCCTGGGCCATGGGGGTTGCAATACCGCACATCAGGTCCACATCCTTGCCCGCAAAGTTGGTGGCAATCTGGCTGGCAGTGCCGCCGTCGGCCTGGGAGTTCTCATAGAGCACGGTCAGGTTCTTACCCTCCTCAATCCCGGCCTCGGCAAGGCCTTCTAAGAAGCCCTCCCGGCAGTTGTCAAGGGAACCGTGTTCCGCAAACTGTCCAATGCCGATGGTATAGGAAACGCCCCCGTCCGGCTGGCTGTCTGCTGTCTCCTTTTCATATGACGGTTTTGTGGAAGTTTCCTGGTTTCCCGCGGTTTCCTTTGAAGCTGCCTCGGAAGATGCCTGGGCGGTTGTCTGGTCCTTAGAAGATGAACCGCATCCTGCTAACAGGGATGCGCTTACGGCTGCGGTTAAAAGCATTGCGATTGTTTTTTTCATAATTGAATTCCTCCTGATTGACTGTTTTAATTCCATGATCTGTTTTCTATGGTTAGTAATGAATTGCGTTGGAAAGGGACTGGTGCTGTCTGCGTTGCAGGCTGCGCGCCGCCTGCAGGTTCTGGCTGTCAATCTGACATGGGGCCGGTCCACGGCCATACATCTGGAAACAGGTCCGTCAAAGGAACAAAAAAACGTCCCAATTACGGTCATACCATAATTGAGACGAATAAAAATCCGCGGTGCCACTCAAATTGACTGAAAAGTCCACTTTACACATACCAACATATGTGCCGCATGAATAACGGTTGCGGAATCCGTCGGTCCCTACGGAACTATCTTTCAGGACCGCCCTCAAAAGTCCATTCAGCTGCCAGCCTTATACCGCAATCCCACCACCTGCGGCTCTCTGTGTTAATGCTTTGGAAGCTTACTCCTCTTTCTCTACGGTTTATTTTATTAACCCGTATCTTAATACAATGGATTGGATTTGTCAATAGGGTTTTTAAATTTTGTGAAAATATCTTTAATTGATTGTCAAAATGTGATAGACTGTAAATGACAGGAAATGCAATATCCATAAGGATGTTGGGTTTCCCCAGAGGCATTGGCGCTGACAGGAGCCGGTGCCAATAACAAGGAGGATAGTTACATGAGCCGTTTACTTGTGGTAGTAGATATGCAGAAGGATTTTGTGGACGGAGCCTTGGGGAGCAAGGAGGCCCAGGCCATTGTCCCTCATGTGATTGACAAGATTAAGGCTTACCAGGGAGCGGGCCAGGAAGTTGTATTTACACTGGACACACATTTTGACGATTACATGGATACAATGGAAGGTAAGAAGCTTCCGGTCATCCATTGTGTCAAGGGAACGCCTGGCTGGGAACTGGCCGAAGGGCTTAAGGGTTTTGAGGGAAAACGGTTTGAGAAGGTCACCTTTGGCAGCCGCGAACTGGCTGATTATGCGGCCCTTGGGCAGTATGAAAGTGTGGAATTAGTGGGGCTTTGTACGGATATCTGTGTGATTTCCAACGCCATGCTGATTAAGGCAGGGATACCGGACACACCCATCCAGGTAGATGCATCCTGCTGTGCAGGGGTAACGCCCCAAAGCCATGAGAATGCGTTAAATGCCATGAAGATGTGCCATATTGATATTATAGGATAAGGGGGCAGCATGATGAGCAATAAACATTTTGTAATAACCATTGAGCGCCAGTACGGCAGCGGAGGCCGGCTCACAGGCAAGCGCCTGGCAGAAGAACTGGGCATACATTTTTACGATGAAGAGATACTTAAGATGACGTCGGAGACCAGCGCCATCGGGGAGCAGTATTTCCGTCTGGCAGACGAGAAGGCAGGCAATAACCTGCTGTACCGCATTGTGACCGGCATGAAGCCGGAGCTGACAGAGCCGGAGAGGGATGGGCATCATATCACGTCCCCGGAGAACCTGTTCCGTTTCCAGTCCTCCGTCATCCGCGGTCTGGCTGCATCTGAGCCATGCATCATTGTTGGGCGGTGCGGAAACTATGTGCTGCAGGATCAGATGGATAACCTGATACGTATCTTTGTGTACGCGGACACGGTTACCAGGATCCGCAGGGTCATGGATGTGGATAAGGTGGATGAGGCAGAGGCCCTGCGCCGCATGAAACGGATTGACAAAGAGCGGACAGAGTACCACCGTTACTTTACAGGCAGGGAGTGGATGGATATGGAGAATTATGACCTGCCCATCAACGCCAGCCGTATTGACTATGACCAGATGATCCAGCTGATTAAGGATTATCTGAAGCTGCGCGGCTTCCTTTAAGGACAGCCGCATGGACAAACAATAGGACAGAGGTATGAACATGAATATTTTTGCAGGAATCATGATTCCTTTCATAGGCACCACCGCGGGAGCGGCCTGTGTCTTTTTCCTGAAGAATGCCTTAAGGCCCAGGGTTCAGAAAGCGTTCCTGGGCTTTGCATCCGGGGTCATGGTGGCTGCGTCCGTGTGGTCCCTTCTGATTCCGTCCATGAACATGAGCCAGGACATGGGGAAGCTGGCATTTGTACCTGCATCCATAGGCTTCCTATTAGGAATTGGCTTTTTGCTGGTACTGGATGCGGTGATTCCCCATCTCCATATGGATACAGATGAACCGGAAGGCCCCAGGGGCAGCTGGAAGAAAAGCACCATGCTGGTGCTGGCAGTGACCCTTCACAATATCCCGGAAGGAATGGCGGTAGGGGTGGCCTTTGCAGGGCTTATGTCCCAGAACAGCACCATCACCATGGCAGGAGCCCTGGCATTGTCAGTGGGTATTGCCATACAGAATTTTCCCGAGGGCGCCATCATATCCCTGCCCCTTAAGGAGGCAGTGGGAAAGCCAAAGGCTTTTGCATACGGCATGCTGTCCGGCATAGTGGAGCCGGTGGGCGCGTTCCTCATGCTGATGCTTTCAGAGGTACTGGGGCCTGCGCTTCCGTATTTCCTTTCCTTTGCCGCAGGAGCCATGATTTATGTGGTGGTGGAGGAACTGATACCGGAGTCTGCCCAGGGGGACCATTCCAATGTGGCGACCATTGGATTTGCCGTCGGTTTTGTGGTCATGATGATTTTAGACGTGGCCTTGGGATAGAAGTTAAGTTCAGGTAAATGAAAAGCTGCAGCCCGTTTTACATGCTCCCTGTGAGGGGGCGTGGAGGGCCGCAGCTTTTTGGTTTGGCTTTTTTATGTGATTATTTCATCAATTGTTCCAGGTCATGGTAAAACCCAGGATAGGAAATATCCACGCATTCAGCGTCTTTTATGTCAGTCACACCGTCTGCGCACAGAGCGGTGACGGCAAAGGTCATGGCAATGCGGTGATCCTTTTTACTGTCAATGGAGGCGCCGCGAAGGGGCCTTTTGCCGTGAATGACCATGCCGTCCTCTGTTTCATCCACATGGGCGCCCATGGCCTTAAGGTTTTCAACCATCACGGCAATCCGGTTGGATTCCTTGACCTTTAATTCGGCGGCATCCCGTATGACGGTTTTGCCCTCAGCCATGCAGGCCATGGCGGCAATCATGGGAAGTTCGTCAATAAGGGTGGGGATGACGGCGCCTTTAATCTGCGTTCCATGAAGGCTGCTGCTGCGGACCAGGATGTCCGCAGTGGGCTCGCCCGCGCCTGAGGAGACATTTAACAGTTCAAGGTCGGCGCCCATATCCCTGCATACGCGGATGATCCCATCCCGGGTGGGATTGATGCCCACGTTCCTGATCAGCAGTTCGGAGCCGGGAACCATGAGCCCTGCTGCAATGAAATAGGCGGCAGAGGAAATGTCCCCGGGAACCATGACCTGGGCGCCGTGGAGTTCCCTGGCAGGCTGGATGGTACACGTGGTCCCGGAAGCCGTAACCTCTGCGCCAAACAGATCCAGCATGATTTCTGAATGGTTCCTGGAAACATAGGGTTCTGTCACGCTGGTGGGGGAACCCGCATATAATCCGGCCAGGAGGATGGCTGATTTTACCTGGGCGGATGCAACCTTTGAGGTATAATGGATGCCCTTAAGGGGACGACCTTTGATGAGCAGGGGCGCGCATCCGTTTCCGTTCAGGCTTGTGATATCCGCCCCCATAAGGGAGAGCGGTTCCATAATACGCTTCATGGGACGTTTACGGATGGATTCGTCACCGGTCAGTGTCACATCAAATTCCTGGGCACAGAGAATCCCGGATATAAGGCGTGTGGTGGTGCCGCTATTGCCGCAGTCCAGCACGTCCTGAGGCTTTTTAAGGCCGTAAAGGCCATTGCCCCTGACCAGGACATGGTCACGGTCCTGCTCAATGTCAATGCCCATTTTCTGAAAGCAGGCAATGGTAGAGAGGCAGTCCGCACCCTGGAGGAAATTGTGGATTTCCGTGGTGCCTTTTGCAATGGAGCCAAACATGACGGCCCGGTGGGAGATGGATTTATCCCCGGGAACCGTAATCTCTCCGTGAAGCCCATGTGATTTTCTGAATTCCATAATGTTTATCCTGTCCTTTCAATGATTACATGCGGAACATTTCGTATTTGTACTTGTCCAGGCGGTTCCAGGCAGCTTCCATGGAGGATTCGTCATAAAACGCAATCTTAAGGGCGCCTTCCCCTCGTTCCCGGTTATTGTTGATGCCGATATTTTTAATACTGATGCCTTTGGCCGCCAGGATGACCGAGATGGTGGAAATGGCGCCGATTTCATCGGCAACATCCACGGTAAATTCATAGGAGGGCTCCACGGATCCCTTGGCCCTGTCCGTAATGGAATTGCGGTAGTCCCTGGACGTCTCAAACAGCTGGTAGATGGAGTCCCCGCAGTGTCCCCTGACCTGGTCCAGTATCTGGTTTAATGAGGCAATATATTTTTCCAGTATATCTGCAATCGGCCCCACATTGGTCATGCAGATCTGCTCCCACATCTCAGGGGAAGAGGAGGCAATCCTGGTAATATCCTTGAAACCGCCGGCAGCCACCTGCTTCATGGTGCCCTGGGCCGTATCATTGTCCTTTACCAGATTCACAAGGCTGGATGCAACAAGGTGCGGCAGATGGCTGATGGCGGCCACCACCTTGTCATGTTCCCGGTAGTTAAGCACAAGGGGGATTGCCCCAATGGTCTGGGCCACTGCGATGATACGCCTGGCATTGGCGCCGGCTTTCAGGCCGGGGGAGGGGGCGATGCCTTCGGGAGGCGTCACGATATAATAGGCATTCTCCAGAAGATGGTCCGTGGAGTTTTCATAGCCGGTTTTTTCCGAACCCGCCATGGGATGGCCGCCCACGAAACAATCCTCAAGTCCCTGGCGGATGATTTCTTCATGAATGCCGCACTTGGTGCTCCCAACGTCTGTTATCAGTGCTCCGGGCTTTAGATAGGGACGGATGGAAGAGAGGTAATTGGCATTATATTCCACGGGCGTACAGAGGAAAATCAGGTCGCATTCCCTTAAATTCCCGTCAATCCCATCCAATATCACATCCACCACGCCGTCTTTTTCAGCCTGTTCCAGCCTGGATCTGGAACGCATGTATGCCATGATCTTGATGTCCGGCCTGGCGCGCTTGATGCCCCTGGCAATGGAGCCGCCTATGAGACCCAGTCCGATGAAGCCCAGGGTGGAGTCTGTCATCCTTATTTTTTCCATGGTAAATCCTCCTGTAAAGAAAGGCACTCTCTGATTGAGGGAGTGCCGGAAAAACATCCATACATGTCCTGGCTGCTATCTTGCTTCAAATGTACGGCCGGCCAGGTCGGCGTATGGCTTTAAGTCCTGCATCAGCTGTTCAAATGCAGGGAAGGTCAGGGACTGCGGCCCGTCGGACAGCGCTTTTGCAGGGCAAGGATGGACTTCAATCATCAGTCCGTCAGCGCCTGCCGCAATGGCTGCCTTGGCCAGGGGTTCCACGTATGCCCTTACACCTGTGGCGTGGCTTGGGTCCACGATGATGGGAAGATGGCTCTTCTGGCGTATTACGGGAACCGCGCTGATATCCAGGGTATTCCTGGTGGATGTCTCATAGGTGCGGATGCCGCGCTCACACAGCACGATATTGGGATTTCCCTCTGAGATGATATATTCGGCAGCATTGAGCCACTCGTCAATGGTGGCGCACAGGCCCCGTTTCAGCAATACCGGAAGTCCGGATTTGCCGGCTTCTTTTAAGAGCTCAAAGTTCTGCATGTTCCTTGCGCCAATCTGCAGCATATCCACATACCCGGATGCAGCTTCGATGGCATGGAGGCTGGTCACTTCACAGATTACGTTGAGGCCGGTGGCCTCCCTTGCTTCCTTCATATACTTAAGCCCTTCTTCCTCCAGGCCCTGGAAGGAGTAGGGGGAGGTTCGGGGCTTGTAGGCGCCTCCGCGGATGAATGTGGCGCCGGCCTTCTTGACCGCAAAGGCGGTTTCCAAAAGCTGGTCCTTGGATTCAATGGCACAGGGGCCGGCCATGACGGTCATGGTTCCGGGGCCGATATGGGTGTTGCCCACAGGGATGACGGAATCCTCAGGGTGGAATTTCTTATTGACCAGTTTATAGGACTCAGTCACGGCCACAACCTTGTCAACGCCTTCGCTGATCTCGATGTTGCTGCCCAAAAGCCTGGTCTTATCGCCCACCACGCCCACAATCGTCACCTGGGAGCCTTTGGAGAGATGGACCTGCAGGCCCTTGGATTCAATGATATGTGTTACTTTCTGCACTGCTTCATCCGAAGCATTTGGTTTCATTATGATAATCATGTCGTGTACTCCTTATTCTGTCCTGCGTGTATTGTGCGGCTTACCTATGTACTGCAGCTGCAAAAAGCACGTTTCAGTCACGCTAGTAGTGTTTGGAAATTCATTCCCGCCATCTGCCCTAAGGAATCCACCATAGGTACCCCTTAGGGCAAAGCGGGACGCACAGCTAACGGAAAGCAATTTCCAACCACACCCTAGTGTACGCCATCTGTTGGTAAATGTCAATACTTTATCGCGTTAAACTTTAACGCTTTTATGTACATTAGTAAATTTGCGTATCGGAAGGAAGATGCATGGGGGGACAGGCTCATTGACTTGGTACATCAACGGTGCTATAGTGGACTTAAAGAGAAGCGTGGATATCAGGGGGTGGTTTGCAGATGATTGTATGAACTGCCGCACAAAGAAGCATCAGGGGGAATGTGCGGCAAGACAGTTTCTGTAGGGGCGGCCGGCAGCAGGATACTGACCGCAGTCAATACAAAGTGGAGGTATTGGTATGTTTGATGCGCTGGTAAACATCACTGAATTTTTATGGGGAACCCCGCTGATGATTCTGATGGTGGGCGTGGGATTGTATCTGTCCGCGCGCACCGGCTTTTTCCAGATTACCGGTTTTGGTACGGTTTGTAAGAAGACGCTGGGGGAGGTTTTTAAGAAGGATAATGAGAGTGAAAAGGGAGAGGGGCAGCTGAAACCGTATCAGGCCCTGTCTACGGTGCTTGCAGGAACCATCGGAAGCGGCAACATTGCAGGCGTGGCAGCGGCCATTGCCATTGGCGGCCCAGGAGCCGTGTTCTGGATGTGGGTGATAGCCCTGGTGGGCATGATGACCAAGATGGCAGAAGTGACCCTTTCCGTGGCTTACCGGAAAAAGGGGGAGAACGGGGAATATTACGGCGGCCCCATGCACTATATTAAAGAAGGGCTGGGCGGGGGCGCAGGACGGTTTTTCGGCGGCTTTTATGCGGTGGCTCTTTTTATACTGGTGGTTACGGATGCCTGCTTTGTGCAGACCAACACGCTGGCTACATCTGCCCAGGACACATTTGGCATCCCGCTGGCTGTCAGCGGCATCATCCTGGTTGCCCTGAGCATTTTCATCATAGTACGCGGCGGCGTGGAAAAAATCGGCGACTTCTGCGGCAAGGTGGTTCCTCCCATGTGCATCATATATATCATAGGCGCGCTGGTAGTAATCATTGTCAATATCGGAAGGGTACCGGAAGCTTTTGGCATGATTTTCAAGTATGCGTTCGCGCCCATGCCTGCAGCCGGCGGGTTTGCGGGATCCACCATAACCCTTGCCATGGGACGCGGCGCGTCCAGGGGTATTTTCTCCAATGAGGCTGGTGAAGGCACTGCTGCAACGGTCCATGCAACGGCCCAGACAGACCATCCGGCCCATCAGGGAATGTATGGAATCATGGAAGTATTCATTGACACAATCATCATCTGTACCCTGACCGCCCTGGCCATCCTTTCCAGCGGCGTCTGGAACAACGGCGACACAGGAGCAGTCCTTACCCTGGCTGCATTCAGGACGGTCTGGGGCAGATGGGGCACCTATATCCTGTGCATTGCAATTGTGCTTTTCACCTATTCCAGTTACCTGGGGTTCTTTGTAGAGTACAGGACCAGTGTGGAATATCTGTTTGGGGAGAAAAACGTGAAGCTCCTTCAGTGGTTCTTTTTCCTGCCGCCAATCCTTGCGGTGACCATGCCCATCGAGGCCATCTGGTCACTGGCTGACATGGCAGTTGGGTTTATCGTGATTCCGAACATGATTGCAATACTCCTGCTGAGTAAGACTTTTGTAAAACTGTTCAGGGAGTATACGGGAAAATAAATACCCATTGGACAGATGATAAAATATAAGCCGCAGGCCGGAACATGGAGAAGAGGACATGAAAGCAGGACGGGGCATCTGGTTTTAAGCCGGCCCTGCTTTTTCAACACATCCGTGACCTGTTTTTCCGGGCCATACCATAAAAAATTGCAATAATGTTGTGCAAATGACATAAAAAGCTTGAAAAAATCAGAAAAATTTAGTAAAATATACGCATGGCTTAAATTTTATATACAGGAGGGAAATTTATGAACGTATATGGTACTGAACAAATCCGCAACGTTGTATTACTTGGACATGGAGGCGCCGGTAAGACGACAGTTGCGGAAGCATTGGCACTGGTGACCGGTGTTACAAAGCGTATGGGCAAGGTGCCTGACGGCAACACCATCAGCGATTATGACAAAGAAGAAGTCAAGAGACAGTTTTCAATTTCCACCACGCTGATTCCTTTGGAATATCAAGGGGAGAGCGGGCCAATTAAGATTAACCTTCTGGATACGCCGGGATTTTTTGATTTTGTAGGGGAAGTAGAGGAGGCCATCAGTGTTGCTGATGCAGCCATCATAGTTGTTAACTGCAAGGCAGGTATTGAACCTGGAACAGAAAAGGCATGGGAGATGTGTGAAAAGTACAAGCTGCCCAGGCTGATTTTCGTGACCAATATGGATGATGACCATGCCAGTTACCGTGAATTGGTAGTAAAGCTGGAGACGCGTTTCGGACGTAAGATTGCCCCCTTCCAGCTGCCAATCCGTGAGAATGAAAAATTTGTAGGTTTCGTCAACGTGGTTAAGATGGCAGGACGCCGTTTCACGGAATTAAGCGATTATGTTGAGTGTGAGATTCCTGAATACGTGGAGAAGAACCTGACCATTGCCAGGGACGCCCTGATTGAGGCGGTTGCCGAGACCAATGAAGAATATATGGAACGATATTTCCTGGGAGAGGAGTTTACACAGGAGGAGATTTCCACCGCGCTCCGTGAGCATGTAATTGAAGGCGAAATCGTGCCGGTCATGATGGGTTCCGGTATCAACTGCCAGGGCTTTAAGGTGCTTCTTCAGTCCATTGACAAGTACTTCCCGTCACCGGACCATTTTGAGTGTATTGGTGTGGATGTTTCCACAGGCGAACGATTTACAGCCAAGTACAATGATGACGTATCCCTGTCCGCAAGGGTGTTCAAGACCATTGTTGACCCGTTCATCGGCAAATACTCCCTGATGAAGATCTGTACCGGTACGTTAAAGGGCGATACGGTTGTATATAACGTGAATAAAGACACGGAAGAGAAGATTGGCAAGTTATATATACTGCGCGGCAAGGACCAGATTGAGGTCCAGGAATTAAGGGCCGGTGATATCGGCGCGGTCGCAAAGCTTACCGTGACCCAGACCGGCGATACCATGGCTGTCCGCACGGCGCCGATTGTGTACCACAAGCCTGAGATTTCCACTCCGTACACATACATGGCATATAAGGCAGTGAACAAGGGCGAGGACGATAAGGTTTCCACAGCGCTGTCACGTATGATGGAAGAAGACCAGACCCTTAAAGTGGTCAATGACGCGGAGAACCGCCAGGCGCTGCTGTATGGTATTGGCGACCAGCAGCTGGATGTGGTGGTAAGCAAGCTTCAGAGCCGCTATAAGGTGGACATCACGCTGACCAAACCTAAATTTGCATTCCGTGAAACCCTGCGCAAAAAAGTCAAGGTACAGGGCAAGCATAAGAAGCAGTCCGGCGGACACGGACAGTACGGCGATGTCATCATGGAATTTGAACCGTCCGGCGATTTGGAGACACCATATGTATTTGAGGAAAAGGTATTTGGCGGTTCCGTTCCAAAGAACTATTTCCCGGCTGTTGAAAAAGGGCTGCAGGAATGCGTTTTAAAAGGACCGCTGGCAGGATATCCGGTGGTGGGCCTGAAGGCAACCCTGTTAGATGGTTCCTACCATCCCGTTGATTCCTCTGAGATGGCGTTTAAGATGGCAACCATCCTGGCATTCAAACAGGGCTTCATGGACGCTGGTCCGGTGCTCTTGGAACCGATTGCTTCCCTTAAGGTTACGGTTCCGGATAAGTTTACCGGAGATGTCATGGGCGACCTGAACCGCAGGAGAGGACGCGTGCTTGGAATGAACTCCAACCACAACGGCAAACAGATTATTGAGGCTGACATTCCTATGTCGGAGCTCTTTGGATATAATACGGACCTGCGTTCCATGACCGGTGGCATCGGCGTGTTCTCATATGAATTCAGCCGCTACGAACAGGCTCCTGGTGATGTACAGAAGCGTGAGGTTGAGGCCAGGGCTGCGGCAAAGGATGGGGAATAAGCAGCAATCCTAGACCTGTGCGGTCCATACATGGAATGTCTTGATGATAGCATGCTGCCCGCAGATTTTGCGGGCAGTGTTTTTTCCGCTTTCTGTGAAACAGCGGGGCGGAACAGCATATAATAAAGATATTGTGATAAAAGATAAAAAAATCAAGAAGTGTTGCAAAAGTCACAGAAAGACAGGAATGAATATGATATATTAATCACATCAAAAGGAAACAAATTAAATAAATTTTTAATACAGGAGGAAATTAAAATGAAGAAATATGTATGCGATCCATGTGGATGGATATATGACCCTGAGGTTGGCGATCCGGATGGCGGTATTGCACCTGGAACAGCATTTGAGGATATCCCGGATGATTGGGTATGTCCGCTCTGCGGCGTTGGTAAGGATATGTTCTCTGAGGTTGAAGAGTAATATGGATTTGTAAGGATAAGACAGAACACCTCTTTCAGGCAGGTTTACTGAAAAGAGGTGTTTTTGTGTGAAAATCCCCTTGAGTATGAACAGGGAAGCGATTACAATATAAGGTAGACTTCATTACACGGTAGAGAGGGTACTTTTATGACTGAGGAGCAGATAAAACTGTTTAAGGGCACGTTTCTGTCCATGATCCTGGACCAGATGCACTCCAATATCTATATATCAGATACAGAGACAGATGAAATCCTGTATATGAATCAAACCATGAAAAGGGCCTTTGGACTGGAGGACCCGGAAGGGAAGCACTGCTGGAAGGTCCTGCAGAAGGGGATGGACCGGCGGTGCGAATTCTGCCATATAGACCTTCTGAAAAAGGGAGAGGAAGGCAATGAAAGTACCTGGCGTGAGAGCAATGCACTGACTGGCCGCAGTTATCAGAACTATGACAGCCTGCTCCGGTGGGACGGAAGGACCTATCATATTCAGGATTCCGTGGATGTGACGGAATATGACAAGATGTTTTATTCTGCACGCATGGATGAACTGACACAGATGCTAAACCGGAGAGGCGGCAACGAACGTCTGGCCCAGACCATTGAACAGGCGGAACGGGAAAACCAGATCCTTACCCTTGTCCTGTATGATATAAACGAACTGAAGCGTGTGAATGACCAGTATGGACACAGCGCAGGGGATGCTCTTTTGCGTTATGTTGCATCCATTACCAAAGAAGGACTGGGCAGGATGGATTTCATGTTCCGCCTCAGCGGGGATGAGTTTGTAATGCTTTTCTATGGACGGAGTAAATCAGAGGTGGAGGAAAGCATGAAGCGTATCCTCATGCGGGCCAGTCAGGACAGGGAGCATCTGGACGTGGACTATGGGGTTCCCTTCAGCTATGGCCTTACGGAGATTTATCCGGGGGAAAACAGTTCCATTGATGAAATCATCGCCAGGGCGGATGAGCAGATGTATATACAGAAAAGGGATTATCACATCGGCCGCGCCAGGGAGGCGCTGAAGGAAGGAAAGGAATGCGGGACAGGCAGTCTTTTTGATTATGACAGCGAGACATTTTACCAGGCCCTTTCAGCCAGCACCGAGGATTACATTTTTGTGGGTGATATGGGCACAGGAGTGTTCCATTATCCCCAGACCATGGTGGATGAGTTCGGACTGCCGGGCCAGGTGGTGAAGAATGCAGCCGCATTCTGGGCCGGGTTAATCCATCCCCATGATGAGGCATACTTTTTGGAAAGCAACCAGGATATAGCGGATGGCAGGGAGGATTACCACAACATTGAATACAGGGCCAGGAATGTAAAGGGCGAATGGATATGGCTCCGCTGCAGGGGCAAGATGATCCGGGGCAAGGATGGACGTCCCGGACTGTTTGCAGGCATGATTACCAATCTTGGAAAACGGAACCGGATTGACCATATGACCGGACTGTATAATAAATATGAGTTTGAAGGCGATATAAAGAAGTACCTGGTGGACCACATGGAGGTGGATACCATTGGAATCATGATCCTGGACCTGGATTCTTTTAAGAACATCAACGACCTTTATGACAGGTCCTTTGGGGATGAGGTGCTGCGCATCACGGCCCAGAAGGTGTCGTCCATTCTTCCCGCCAATGCCAAGCTTTACCGGCTGGACGGGGATGAATTCGGGGTCCTGTGCATGGGCTGCGGTGAGGAGGCGGGTCGGGAAATCTTCACCAAAATACAGCAGGTTTTCCACAAACAGCAGGAATACAGCGGAAGGAAGTATTATTGTACTATTTCCGCCGGTTATACCACTTATCCAAAGGATGGGGTTAATTACCTGGAACTTTTAAAATGCGCCAACTACTCCCTGGAACATTCCAAGCTTATGGGAAAGAACCGTATGACCGTGTTCTCCAAGGACATCCTTTGCCGAAGGGAACGACGGCTGGAACTGGTTGAACTTCTGCGTGAAAGCATGGACAGGGGGTTTGCCGGTTTTTCCATCCACTATCAGCCCCAGGTGGACACGCAGACCGGGAGCCTTCAGGGCGCGGAAGCGCTGGCCAGGTGGCATTGCAGCAAGTATGGGGACATCTCTCCTGGAGAATTCATCCCGCTTTTGGAACAGAGCGGGATGATCATGAATATGGGGCGGTGGATTTTCTGCCATGCAGCTGCACAGTGCAGGGAGTGGTGCCGGTATATGCCTGATTTTCAGATGAGCATCAACCTGTCCTATATGCAGCTGTCAGAGGATGATGTCATATCCTATATAGAAGATACCCTTAAGGAACTGGGGCTGCCGCCCTCCCATGTGGTCATGGAACTGACGGAAACCTATCTGGCAACAGCGGATGAGGAGACGCTCAGGATGCTGGATGATATGAAGGCAGCCGGGATCCGGGTTGCCATGGATGATTTTGGCGTGGGGTATTCCTCCCTGTTTTCCCTTAAAACCATCCCGGTGGACATTGTGAAGATTGACCGCGGATTCGTAAAGGGCATTACCTCGGACCTGTTTAACGCCACTTTCATACGTTCCATCACGGAAATGTGCCATGATGTGGGCAAACAGGTGTGCCTGGAAGGGGTGGAGACAGGAGAGGAATACCTGGCAGTGAAAGAACTTGGAATGGAATATATACAGGGCTTTTATTTTGGGCGCCCCGAGCCCCCGGATGTTTTTGAAAAAAGGCTTAAGTGCCTAAAGGAATAGGTGCACCCTGCGTTTATCTATCTCAATCAGATGTTCCTTCTTCATGCGGCCCAGCTCCCGGGTCATGGCGCTACGGTCAATGGAAAGATAATCCGCCAGGTCTACCATGGTAAAGGGGAGGCTAAAGGAGGGACTATCTGCCTGACCGGCCAGTTGGAGGAAATAACACATGAGTTTTTCACGGATGGTGCGCTGTGATAAAACCTCCACCCTGCGGCTTAAATTAAGGGCGCGCCCGGATATCATGTCCAGCAGGTTCTGGGTCAGCTGGTGATGGTGCCGGCACGCCTTGGTGCAGGGGGAGCTGATGGTTGCATAGTGTATGAAAAGCACATCACAGGCGCTGTCGCTGATGACGCTGATTCCCGCGTGTCCGTTTCCGTCACAGGACAGCAGATAGCCAAAGATATCCTGGGGTGCAAGCCGCTCAAGGATGGTCCTGGAGCCGCCATATTCATAACGGACAACGGAAGCGCTGCCTTTGCCGATGATGCCGATATCGTCAAAGCCTTTGTCGTAATCACATATGATATCGCCGGCCCTGAACTGTCTGGTCCTTCCGTCCAGGCAGGTGAGCAGGCTTTTATATTCTTCCATGGATATGTCTTTAAATAAGTTTTTCTGAAAATATTCTGTCATCTCTTTTACCCTGCTATTATTTATGGTATGATAATGAATATCATAATACTTTTCTGTTGCAATTGCAACAGAAATATGACAAATTCACAGGGAGAAAATAACACAACATATGATACAGGAAGAGGACCGCATGGCAATGCAATTGGAGGAAGAGGCAAGGGCGCTGGGAAAAAGGCAGAGAAAGCAGTTTTCCCATGTGGGTCTGGTGGCTGCCGCTTTTATGATAGTCACATTCCTGGCCCAGATTGCAGTGATTTCGTTTGCAGGTTTCATTAACTACCTGCTGGGAGGAATCATTGATTTATTCAGCGGGCCGGGAATCCTTCTTCTGTCCGCCATTCCCATGTATTTTGTGGCATTTCCCGTTTCCGTGGCCCTGATCCAGCTGATACCCAGATGCGGCCGCGCACAGAGTCAGCCCTGGGGAATCGGTAAGTTTGCGGCCTGCCTTGTGATTTCGGTGGGAATCGGGCTGGCAGGGAACCTGCTGGGACAGTTTGTGGAATGGTTTAAGCCGTCCGTCGGGGACGACAGCCAGCTGAACGAACTTCTGATGAATTCCGGACTGTGGATGACGGTGCTGTTTACCGTGCTCATGGCCCCGGTGGTGGAGGAGCTGTTTTTCAGGAAACTGCTTATGGACCGTCTTCTGGGATATGGGGAAGGACCGGCTATCCTTATGTCCGGCCTGATGTTTGGTATGGCACACGGGAATTTCTCCCAGTTCTTTTATGCCTTTGGGATTGGTGTGCTGTGGGCTTATGTGTACGCCAAGACGGGAAAGGTGGGTTATACCATTGCTTTCCACATGATTTTTAATTTTTTGGGCGGCGCCATTGCAGTTGAACTGACAAAAGGCGCCAGCGGGGCCTTTGAAAACTCCTGGTTCGTCCAGGGAGTGGGGCGGATGCTGTCATTGGATTTTGGGGCTGTCATAGCTGCGGTATCAGGATTTCTTATGACAGGGTATTTTGTGTTCATGGTGGCCTGTCTCGTGGGAGGCATTGTGCTGCTGATCCTGTATCGGAGAAAGATACAAATTGAACCTGGGACATGGCCCATAAGAAAAGGTGCGCGTTTCAAAACCGTGGTTTTAAATGTGGGTATGATTCTTTATTTTCTTGTGTGCATCAGCCTTTTTGTCATGAACTGGTAGGTCCTGCCGTTGCTTTGCAGTGGTAAAGCTGTAATGAATGACAGTGGATGACATGTGAAAAATAAAATGAACCACAACATAAAAGCTGTGGGAACTACAGTAAAAAAGCTGGACAAATAGAAAATTTTGCTTTATAGTATTAAACAACGAAGGCAAAGGGGCATGCGCCATGAACAGTGCGGCCCTTTTTTGTAAAATATATAAGACCGGAGGTAAAAGGAAATGGTATCATTATATGAAGGCGGTATTTACCTGGTAAACGGGACCGGGATTGTTCCGGAAACAGAAAGCGGGAAAGTGAAAGCCCTGACCGGCAGGGAAGCGGATAAGGAAGCTGCCAGAAAGGGAACCATTGCATATTCCATTCTTGAGGCACACAACACATCTGACAATATGGAACATCTTAAGCTCCGTTTTGACAGCATGGCCAGCCACGATATCACATTTGTGGGAATCGTGCAGACAGCCAAGGCATCCGGGATGGAGCGGTTTCCCATTCCTTATGTACTGACCAATTGCCATAACACACTCTGCGCAGTGGGCGGCACCATCAACGAGGATGACCACATGTTTGGCCTTTCCGCTGCCAAGAAGTATGGCGGTATCTACGTACCTCCCCACATTGCGGTCATCCATCAGTATATGAGGGAAATGATGGCAGGCTGCGGGAAGATGATTCTTGGCTCTGACAGCCACACGCGCTACGGCGCGCTGGGAACCATGGCAGTGGGCGAAGGCGGCGGTGAGCTGGTAAAGCAGCTGCTTCAGGATACATACGACGTGGCCTATCCAGGCGTGGTTGCCGTGTATCTTGACGGGGCGCCCCAGCCGGGCACAGGACCTCAGGATATTGCCCTTGCCATCATAGGAGCCGTGTTTAAGAATGGTTATGTGAAGAACAAGGTAATGGAGTTTGTGGGACCGGGCGTTGCTTCCATGTCCACGGATTACCGCAATGGCGTTGATGTGATGACCACGGAGACTACCTGTTTAAGTTCCATCTGGAAGACGGATGAGGATACCAGGGATTATCTTGCAAAACACAACCGGGCAGAGGATTATAAGGAGTTATCCCCGGCTGATGTGGCATATTACGATGGCTGCGTTTATGTGGACCTGTCCACGGTAAAGCCTATGATTGCCCTTCCCTTCCATCCAAGCAATACATATGAGATTGAGGAGCTGAAGGCCAATATGCAGGATATCCTTGCAGGGGTTGAGAAGGAAGCAGCCAGGATATCAGGTGGCAAGGCAGGATTCACCCTTCTTGACAAAGTGAAGGACGGCGGTCTGATGGTACAGCAGGCAGTGATTGCAGGCTGTGCAGGCGGGACCTACAGCAATGTGATGGAAGCAGCCCATGCACTGAAGGGTAAGAACTGCGGATGCGATGAATTTTCACTGGCAGTCTATCCTTCCTCACAGCCCGTGTTCGCAGACCTTGTGAAGAAGGGGGCTGTGTCTGACCTGATGGATGCAGGAGCCATCATCCGCACCGCGTTCTGCGGCCCATGCTTCGGAGCCGGGGACACCCCCTGCAACAACGGGCTCAGTGTCCGCCATACCACCAGGAACTTCCCTAACCGTGAGGGTTCCAAGCCGGGTAACGGACAGATGGCGGCAGTGGCGCTTATGGATGCCCGTTCCATTGCTGCCACGGCGGCCAACGGAGGCAGGCTTACATCTGCCTGGGAGATGGACTGCTGGGGCAATGTGCCTGAGTATGGGTTTGATGACATTTCCTATAAAAACCGTGTGTACATGGGCTATGGAAACGGGGATACAAATAAGAACCTTATCTATGGTCCCAATATTAAGGACTGGCCGGAGATGAGTCCTCTGGCGGATAACATCCTGTTAAAGGTATGTTCCAAAATCATGGACCCGGTGACCACCACCGACGAACTAATCCCATCCGGCGAGACCTCCTCCTACCGCTCCAATCCACTGGGGCTGGCAGAGTTTACCCTTTCCAGAAGGGACCCTGGGTATGTGGGGCGCACAAAGGAAGTGGATCAATTAGAAAAAGCAAGGGTCCGGGAAGGCGCTGACAGGGAACTGGAGCTGGAGCCAAGGCTTAAGAATATATTTAAGGCCATCAACCAGATTGAGGGCAATGAACAGGTGACGGCAAAGGATACGGAGATTGGCAGCATGATTTATGCAGTGAAGCCGGGTGACGGCTCTGCAAGGGAACAGGCGGCCAGCTGTCAGCGGGTGATTGGGGGCCTTGCCAATATATGTAAGGAATTCGCAACCAAGCGCTATCGCTCCAATGTGATGAACTGGGGAATGGTCCCCTTCCAGATGGAGGCTGATCCTGAGTTTGAGGTGGGGGATTACATCTACGTCCCCGGCATCCGGGCTGCCCTGGACGGTGATTTAAAGAACATCAAGGCTTATGTCCTTGGGGACGGGGAAACGCAGGTCCCGGCAAAGACATTGGATTTATATATTACGGATATGACCGCGGAGGAACGGGAGATTGTAAAGGCAGGATGCCTGATTAATTATAACCGCGGCAGGCACTGACAGAAGAATGGGTTGGCAGGCGTAGGCAGTACTGTGTTCCGGTACTGGTTTTAGAGAGGAGTAATGACAATGGTTAAGGAAAGCTATCTTGCACAGTTTTATGGGAAGTCCCAGAATTATACAGATATCCCCAACAAATGGTATAAGGAATACAATGTAAAAAAGGGCCTTCGCAATGAGGACGGGACCGGTGTCCGCGTTGGCCTTACCAGGGTGGCGGATGTTGTTGGATATGAGGAGACGGAAGAAGGGATTAAGGCCATTCCAGGCCGTCTGCTTTACCGCGGAATCGATGTGCTGGATTTGGTAAACGGTAAGAAGGGCAGCCACTTTGGGTATGAGGAGGTATGTTTCCTCCTGCTGTTCGGATACCTTCCCAAGAAGGCGGAGCTGGAAAAATTCTGCAACGTGGTAAGACGCTGCTATACCATTCCGGATGAATTCGTGGAAATGAACCTGCTGCGCCTTCCCGGCAAGAACCTGATGAATAAACTGATGGACGCTGTCCTGACCCTTTATAATTATGATGACGATCCGGATAATACAGACGTATACCAGACCCTGGTAAAGGGCGTGAACCTGCTGGCAAAGCTGCCATCCATTGCATGCTACGCATACCAGAGCAAGGTGCACTATTATGACAGGGAGAGCCTGTTCATCCATTATGCCAATCCGGAATACTCCATTGCTGAGAATTTCCTGAGCCTGCTGAGACAGGACCAGAAGTTCACAGCAAAAGAAGCAAGCCTTCTCGATACCATACTCATGCTTCATGCGGACCATGGCGGCGGCAATAACTCCACCTTTACCAATGTTGTGATTGCATCCACCGGAACAGATATCTACTCCACTGTGTGCGGCGGCATCGGTTCGCTGAAAGGGCCGCGTCACGGCGGAGCCAATATCAAGGTGGCTGAGATGATGGATGCGGTCCTGGAGGAAACAGGAGGATATGAGGCAGACGACTCAAGAATCCGTCAGGCCGTGCGGAAAATCATGTCAGGCAGCCTTTATGACAGGTCTGGCCTGGTATACGGTTTCGGGCATGCGGTCTATACTGTGTCCGACCCACGTGCCGAGGTCCTAAGGGCCTGCTGTATGGAGGTTGCCAAGGAGCAGGACCATATGAAAGAACTGGATTATTATATGCGGTTCGAGCGCATTGCCAAGGAGGTCATGGAGGAAGTTAAGGGCAAAGCCCTTCCTACCAATGTGGATTTCTACAGCGGCTTTGCATATGGGATGCTGCGGATTCCAAGGGATCTGTATACGCCTCTTTTTGTATGCAGCCGTGTGGTGGGCTGGGTTGCCCATAACATAGAGAATAAGCTGTATGATGGCCGTATCATGCGTCCTGCAACTAAGTATGTGGGCGATAATATGGACTATGTGGCCATGGAAGACAGATAGGGAATATTAAAAAGGCAGAGGCAGGGGCGGAGTTACGCAGCCCCTGCCTTTTGACATTGAAGAAGAAATACTTAAGAACATAGGGTTAAGAACATATGACTAAGAAGTTGGAGGAAAATGGTTTAATCCATGAAATCAAACAGGCTTAGCTGTTTGCCTCCTTGGTTTGGGGTGCGCGCCTGTTCCATGCGGCAGGTGCCGGGTGGTATCTCACTTAGGAAGGGAGATGGGGCTTCGGAGGTAGTGATGATTAGTTCCTCTTTGGCGCGCGTCATGGCTACATACAGGAGACGGCGTTCTTCCTCCGTGTTTACAGGGCCGCTGCCTGATTTTAGGGGCATCAGGCCCTGTTTTAGGCCGTAAAGGAATACGGTGGGGAACTCGAGGCCTTTGGACGCATGGAAGGTCATGAGGGTTACTGCGCTGGAGGGGCAGGAGTCCTGACCGCTTCTGGTTACGTCATTGCCCTGGCCGAAGGTGAGGGTGGTGAGCATGTCCTCCATGGTTTTGTGGAAATAGGACATGCACAGGAAGGTATCCATGGATTTGTTGCCTGCCAGGTTCAGGGCTTTCATCCAGTCTTCCAGCACCTTCCACGGTTTATCGCGTTTCAGCCTTTTGGTGAACTGGTCTTTCAGGGCCTCAAAGTCATGGCCGGGACCAAGCAGCCTGCGGCAGAGGCTGGTGGTGAGGGACCAGCTGTCTTCTTTGTCCGGCAGGGAGGACGCGATTGCGTGGAAGAAGCAGATGGTTCCCTGCACGGATGTTTCCTCCAGGTAGTCCTCGCGTCCGGCTACCACGTAAGGGATTCCTTCTTTCCTTAGGCATTGCTCCAGAAGACGGGCCTGGTGGTTGGTCCGGTAGAGGATGGCTATGTCGCTGAAGCTTTTTGGCGTGTCGGTTATTGCTGATGAGTTGGTATGCGCGTCCAGCATGTCAATGCCGCCGACCATGTGTCCGATTTCCTTGGCAATGAAAATGGCCTCTGATAGGCTGCTTTCAGCGGCTGCCACACGGACCGGCGAGCCGTGGCCCATCATGGGGATTAATTCCCTTGGCTCCCCCTGGTTGTGGGATATGAGGGGGAGGGCAGCTGAAAGGATTTCGGGGGTGGAGCGGTAGTTGGGTCTCAGACGCAGCACACAGGCCTGTTTAAAATCACTGCACAGCAGGTCGAAACAGTTGCTCTGGGAACCGCGGAAACCATAGATGGACTGGTCCGGGTCCCCGATAAGGAATAATTCTTTTCCGCCTTTGTTCCATGCCTTGATCAAACGGTACTGAACCGGGCTGATGTCCTGGAATTCGTCTACCAGCAGGTAGAAGAAGTGCTGTTTGCGCAGTTCCAGTTTTTGTTCTGATCCTAAAAGTTCCAGTACCTTTAGGAGAAGGTCGTCAAAATCCATCAGGTTCCTGGAGGCAAGGAGTTCATTGTATCTGGAAAATGCCTCTTCTGTCAGCCTTGCTTTTTTCCCTTCCTCACCATCTGAGGACACGGCCGGGCCGGATATGGTCCCTATGCCGGATTTTTTTAAGGATACCAGGGACAGGAACTGGCCGGGGGAAACAGGAAGGCTGAACTGTCCGGTTACCTGAGCAGCACATTCCTGCTGCTGTCCTTCATCTGCCAGGGACAGGCTTATCCCCTGGCTTAGAAGCATGCGGTAGCACAGGGAATGGAAGGTGCCTACCTGCATCTGGTTTAAGCTGCGCTTGCCAGGCAGCTGGCAGCGGATACGCTGCCTGAGTTCCTCCGCAGCCTTATTGGTGAAGGTGACTGCCGTGATTTCCGAGGGTTTTACACCGCGTTCGCCAATCAGATAGGACAGCCTGGATACCAGTGTCTTGGTCTTTCCGGTGCCTGGTCCGGCAATGACTGCGGTCACAGGGCTTATGGACTCAACAGCCTGCCGCTGGCCCTGGTTCAGGTTCTCAAGGGCGTTTGGGCCCATATGCCCGTCCGGAGCCGTCTGTCCGCTCGGAACCATCTGCCTGGCACAAGCAGCACATCCATCGGAAGCAGTCCGGCTGGCGGACATTTCCTGGAGACGTGCCTCAACGGGATTTGGCATGGATGCGGTATCTGGGATGGAGGAAATAAGGCTGGGGCAGTTTTCATTTCCATTGTCATCCAGTATGAATGACAGCTGGCCCTCCACACTGTCCAGTTCTGATGATGCAAACAGTTTCATGGTTCCGTATTCCCCATCGTATCCAGGGCGCCAGTCCACCTTGCCCTCACGCAGGTGGCGGATGCCCTGGGCGGTAAGCTGCCCGCCGATCCGGCTGATATCATCAAGACCGGCGCTGCGCAGAATGTGGAATTCATTGCCCAGTTCCTCCAGCATGTGCTCATATTGCCGCGTCACCTTGACACTGGCAGAAGAGGAGCCCATGCATGCGGCGATTACCTCTGGCAGGGGAACCAGGTTTTCGTATGGACGTCCGCCCGGAAGGATGAAATCTTCCTGGCGGTCAGCCAGCTGCTCAATGCGGTGGAGTACGCCTGTTGTCAGTTTTTTGCCGCATACAGGGCAGATTCCGTTGTACTGTCTGGCCTGGGAGGGGCTCAGGCAGAGGTGGCATTTGCGGTGGCCGTCAAAGTGATACTTGCCTTCTTCCGGGAAGAACTCAATGGTTCCGGCCAGTCCTTCGCCTCTTTGGATGGCGCCGTAAAGCCCGTCATAGGACATGGGGATGTCAAAGAGGTTGGCTTCCCTTCCAAGCTTGTCCGGCGAGTGGGCATCGGAATTGGAAATCAGATGAAAGGAATCCAGGGCTGAAAGCCGCCGGTTCATGGAGGGGTCGGATGAAAGCCCTGTTTCCAGCGCATGTACCTGAGGCGTCAGCTCTTCATAGCATTCCTCTATGGTGTCAAAGCCGGAAAACGCCCCAAACAGGGAAAAGTGAGGCGTCCATATATGGGCAGGTACGTAGATTGCTTCCGGGCAGGCATCCAGTGTAATGGCCAAAAGGTCATGACAGTCAAGTCCGAGGATGGGACGCCCGTCAGAATGGATGTTGCCGATGGCTTCCAGGCGTCTGGAAAGTATCTCGGCATCCTCCAGGCTGGGAAGAAGGATCAGGCTGTGTACCTTCCGTACCTTGTCATTTTTCTTGTAGATAGAGCTGATTTCCCCGCTGATTACAAACCTTGGCTGAGGGCTTCCTGCGGCACAAGAGTGGCGGATCATCCGCTCTTTTTTCAGGATATAGAGTCCGGGCTCGGCCGGTTCCAGCTTTTCGGCCAGTTCGGCCCTCCAGGCCGGATGGGTGAAATCGCCTGTCCCAACTATGTCAATCCCCTTTTTCCTGGCCCAAAGGTCCAGATATTCCGGTGTCAGGTCCTTGCTGGTGGCTCTGGAATAATGGGAATGGATGTGTAAATCTCCTATGTACATTAATTGCACCTGCTTTCATTTGATACTAATAATTATAATGTATTTCCTGAAAAATGGAAGAGGATGAATGTGGAAACAGGTTCCCTGTAACAGGAGTTTAAGTGTAACAGGATACAGATTGAACCAGGAGATTAAGTGAAACAGGATTCCCGCGGAAACCGAAAATGTGATTTTTATTTTATTGGAATATAAAGTATGATATACTTTAATGACAGGAAATCCACATATAATCCCTGTAATGGATGACTGAAGGAGTACAATATTTATGTGGGACAGATTAAAACGCGTTTTAGGAATAGGTTCCGGGACCCGGGATTCGGATGAAATCATTGATTCACTATACGGCAGTGTGGTGAACAGGAATCTTTATTTTCATCTTTTTATCATAATATATGAACTGATTATGCTTTTCTCCATATCCCTGCGACCGGGAGGCCCCTTTGTGAAGCCCAGGCGGACCGCCTATTTCCTGCTGTACCTGGCCCTTATCCTGGCAACTGCCTGTGTGGTGGCCGGACAGGCGTGGATTGGCAGGAAAAAGGGCAGCCACCGCTGTTATTTCAGGATAGAGTATGGGTATATGGTGTTCTTTAGTTTCTGGGGACTTGCCATTACCCTCAATGACCAGCTGGGTGGGAACGGACTGACGGTTTATAATTATGTGATGCTGATTATGGCCATCATGTCCATGATGAAGCCGTGGAAGACAGCCCTGCTGTTCCTTGGGGACTTCCTGCTTCTTAACCTGCTGCTGCCTTATTTCCCGGATCCTGGGGGCCTGGATCATGCTTATAATAATCTTATGAACAGCCTGTTCCTGTCCCTGGCAGCCATTGTAATCAACGCCAGCCTGTACAATTCAAGGATTCAGGCAAAAAGGGATGAGATGACCATTAACAGGCAGTACCGGCAGATTGAGGCGGCCAATCAGATATTAAGTAAGGAAGCCTTATTGGATGCGTTGACCGGACTCCAGAACAGGAACAGCTACAAAAAGGCGGTGCAGGCTTTTGATAACACAGAGGCCGCGTCCATGGCCTGTGTTTACGTGGATGCCAATGGCCTCCATGAACTGAACAACCATCAGGGGCATGAGGCAGGCGATGTGATGCTCAAAACAGTTGCCCATATCCTGCTGGGGCATTTTAACCAGGAAGAGGTTTTCAGGATTGGCGGGGATGAGTTTGTGGTGCTTTGCAAGAACATGACATACCATGAACTGGTACAGGGGACAAAGGATGTATGCAGGGAGGCAGGAGAGGCAGGATACTCACTTTCCATAGGCCTGGATTGGAGGGAATCCAATCTGGATATCAATGAAATCATCCAGGCAGCAGATGCAGAAATGCAGAAAAACAAAGAAGAATACTATTCCTCAATCGGGGGAGAACGGCGGCAAAGGACATTGGACCGGAAGGCGGAGCGGATCATAGCTGAAAAAAGGGATATGGAGCGTCTCATGGAGGTCCTGGCCCCTGTGTTGAAAGGGGTATATTTTGTCAATCTGGAAACAGACAGATTGCGTCAGGTTATTATTCCAGATTATTTTACGGAAATGCTGGAGGAGGCCGATGGACGATTCAGCAAAGCCCTTATGCTTTTTGCGGACCGCATGGTAAAAAACGGCTATATCCCTGATTTTAAACGGTTTTGTGATTACACGCACCTAAAAGGCGTGCCGGATGGAGAAGACACACCGGAATTTACATATGAGACAAAGGATGGGTGCCGGTTCAGGCTGAGGGTATTCCGATGCAGCACTTATTCCGGCAGCCCAAAAGAAACACTCTGGATTTTTTCCGACCTGGAAAAGGTCATATGACTATCCCGCGGCGTATGTCCCTGATGGGAAAGGACTTGTGGGTTTTATCCGCTGATTCCCTCTACCGCGTCCACTGGAAGGGAGAATGCAACCGCATGTTCTCCGGTTTCCCGCAGCACGGTTTCGCAGATAGCCCTTAAGATAGGCTGTTTCTGTGGGGACGGGGTGAGAATCAGAAGAATGGCTTTTTCCTGGGAAAGGGTCAGCCCGAATATCTTCTTTTCCTCATCAGAGCCGATTTCACGCGCCTTTACAAGGGTGCCGCCGTGGCATCCCGCCTTCCGGGCGGCTTCCATCACCGGGATGGACAGGTCGGTATGGATGACTGTTGCTATCAATTCATAATCTTTATGTTCAGACATATGGATCTCCTCCTTGGAACTGGCAGTGTGGTGTGGATGCTGGCCTGCATCCCAATCCTTCAGGCGGCCGGAAGCCGCAATGCTGATTCCTGAAAGCGGAATGGAAAATGCAATCCCGTGGCCTGGTTTATGGAATTCCATTTCATGTTTCAGGGCGTCCATCAGTTGATGGGAGTCAGGGGCGGATGCAATCCCCAATACCAGGTCTTTTTCCGGTTCATCCAGACCAAGGCAGTCCATGACGGCGGAACTGGCTGTTCCATGGCCTCTGGCAATTAAAAGGATTGAATGGCCATGTTCCTGGAAAATGGCAGCGGCGCGGTTGCCTTTGCCCCGGTCTACGATGGCAGCCGTCCATTTTACACGGTTAGGATTCATTGGGATCCTCCTTCTCTAAGTTGATAAATTCACTGTCCATATCAATAAAGGACAGCTGGGCGCTTCTTTTTTCCCTTCGTGTCTTAACTTCATAGGACAGGCCTATGAGCTGTATGATGATAAGGGGGGTCATGGCTACCATGGCCACAATACCGAATGCGTCCTTTAAAATGTCACCGCCCAGGGCTTCACATGCCCCCATGGCAAAGGGCAGAAGGAAAGTGGCTGTCATGGGGCCGGAGGCAACACCGCCTGAGTCAAAGGCAATGGACGTGAAGACCGGAGGGACGATGAAGGACAGTAAAAGGGCAATGGCGTAACCCGGAAGGAGCATGCTTAAAAGGGGAAGGCCGGTAAGTACCCTGAACAGGGAAAAACCCAGGGACAGGGCCATTCCGATGGAAAGGCCTTTCATCATGGCTGTCTCTGATATGGTGCCTCCGGTCATGTCCGCCACCTGCTTGTTAAGCACCTGTACGGCGGGCTCGGCTTTCACGATGAAGTAACCAATCAGCATTGCCACAGGAACAATGATCCACCGGTAAGGAAGGGAGGCCAGCTGTTTCCCAAGATAGCTGCCCGCAGGCATGAAGCCCACGTTTACGCCTGTGAGGAACAGGGTCAGGCCGATGTAGGAGTACAGCATGCCCACCAGGATTTTCACCACCTGCCTGGGGCGCATTTTCAAAAAGAAAAGCTGAAACAGGATGTAGAATGCAAGGATGGGGAAAAGGGCTGTAAATACTTCCAGGCCATACTCGGGCAGTTCATGCTGGAACGCCAGCCACAGGTCCTGGGAGTTACTGATGGAAGGGATGGACATGGGTTCGTATGTACCGGAGGAGGATTGGTACACAAGTCCCAGTATCATCACGGATAGGATGGGGCCGATGGAACACAGGGCCACCAGACCGAAGCTGTCGCTGTCCTGGTTTTTGCCCTGGCCAATGGACGAAAGCCCCATGCCAAGGGCTATGATGAAGGGGACCGTGATAGGGCCGGTGGTAACGCCGCCGGAATCAAATGCAACTGCGAGGAAATCACCTGGAATGTAAAAAGCCATGATAAACAGGATGATATAGCAGACCATAAGAATATGGGAAAGGCTCCAGCCGAAGAGGGAGCGGAGGAACGCAACCGCCAGGAAAAATCCGACTCCTGCAGCTACTGCCAGTATAAGCACCATGTCAGGTACGGCGGGGGTCTGCCCTGCAAGGACCTGCAGGTCCGGTTCCGCAACCGTTACTACCGCGCCGATGATGATACAGGCCACGATGATGACCGGGAGGCGCTTGGCCTGTGCCAGCTGTGCCCCTACCTTTTCACCGATGGGCATCATGGCCATATCCACCCCCAAGGTAAAAAATCCCATACCTATAATCAGGAACGCCGCGCCGGCCAGGAACAGCATCAGTGGATCCAGCGGGATGGGTGCAATCGTAATACCAAGAATCAATACGATACAGGTAACGGGCAGCACAGATGATAAGGATTCTGTGATTTTTTCTTTTAATTTCTGATTCAATAAGTTACCTCCTGTTGTCCGTTATTTTGTCCGATATGCCCGGTATGTCTTATGTATCAAGGGCATACGTCAATTAAAGCTTAACATAGGGACAAACGGAAAAGCAATAGGTGGCAGTGTTAGAGTTGCGTTAAGATTTCCATCATACCTGGTTTTCAACGTTTTCTTTTTCACCGGTAACGGTTGACACTGTTTCGGAAATATGCTAAATTAAGAATTAGTGCAAATACGCTGATAGGGAGTAGTAGGTGACTGGACGGATTCAGAGAGCCGGCGGGTGGTGTGAGCCGGTGACAAAAGGTTATTGAACTGGCCCTTGAGTAGCTTGCCCCAACACAGGACCGCCGGCCGCATGAGCCAGGGGTTAAAGTCAGTAGGGCGGGCCGGAGACCTTACCGTTATAAGAGGAATAAGTGCATGCATGGGCATGAACCAGAGTGGTACCGCGTGAGGATATTCAGGCCTTGCGTCTCTAGCAGTAGAGGCGCAGGGCTTTTTATTTTTCATAGGAACCTTGAATAACCAATGGAGGAATGAAATCATGGCAACACAGTACAATCACAGCGCCATAGAAAAAAAATGGCGGGAGAACTGGGAAGAGAAGCCCATCAATGTGAATGATGGCAAAAAAGAAAAGTATTATTGTCTGGATATGTTCCCATATCCTTCGGGCAGCGGCCTGCATGTGGGCCACTGGAGAGGATATGTGATTTCCGATGTATGGAGCAGGTACCAGCTGTTAAAGGGCAAATATGTCATCCACCCAATGGGATGGGATGCCTTTGGCCTTCCTGCCGAGAACTATGCGATTAAGATGGGCGTCCATCCGGCCAAGTCCACAGAGGCCAACATTTCTAATATAAAGAAGCAGATCAAGCAGATTGCAGCCATCTATGACTGGGACATGGAAGTAAATACCACGGATCCTGAATTCTACAAATGGACCCAGTGGATTTTCGTCCAGATGTTCAAAAAGGGCCTGGCCTACGAAAAGGAGTTCCCCATTAACTGGTGTCCTTCCTGTAAGACAGGGCTGGCCAATGAGGAAGTGGTAAACGGCTGCTGCGAGCGCTGCGGTACCACTGTGACCAAGAAGAACCTGCGCCAGTGGATGTTAAAAATCACAGCCTATGCCGAGCGCCTGTTAAACGATCTGGATAAGCTGGACTGGCCTGAAAAGGTTAAGAAAATGCAGACGGACTGGATTGGCAAATCCTATGGCGCTGAGGTGGATTTCCCCATTGACGGACGTGATGAGAAGATTACCGTGTACACCACCAGGCCTGACACCCTTTACGGCGCAACCTTCATGGTGCTTGCACCTGAGCATGAGCTGGCAAAGAGCCTTGCCACGGATGCCACAAGGGAAGCGGTTGAGAAGTATATCTTTGATTCTTCCATGCGCTCCAATGTTGACCGTATGCAGGCAAAGGAAAAGACAGGCGTATTTACAGGCAGTTATGCCATCAACCCGTTAAACGGGGAAAAGACGCCTATCTGGCTGTCCGACTATGTACTGGCTGATTACGGCACAGGCGCCATCATGTGTGTGCCTGCACATGATGACAGGGATTTTGAGTTCGCTAAGAAATTCGGCCTTCCCATTGTACAGGTCATTGCAAAGGACGGCATTGAGATTGAGGATATGACCGAGGCCTATACGGAGGCAAGCGGTACCATGATCAATTCCGGCGACTGGAACGGCATGGAATCCTCCGTGCTTAAGAAGGAAGCGCCCCACATGATAGAGGAGAAGGGCTTTGGCCACAAGATGGTCAATTATAAGCTCCGTGACTGGGTATTCTCCCGTCAGAGGTACTGGGGAGAACCCATACCGATCATCCATTGTCCAAAGTGCGGCTGCGTTCCGGTGCCTGAGGAAGAGCTTCCCTTAAGGCTTCCTGATGTGGAGAGCTACCAGCCCACAGGAACCGGTGAGTCACCTCTGGCCGGCATTGAGGAGTGGGTCAATACCACGTGCCCTGTCTGCGGCGCACCTGCAAAGCGTGAGACCAACACCATGCCCCAGTGGGCTGGTTCCTCCTGGTATTTCCTTCGCTATGTGGACAGCCACAACAGCCAGGAACTGGTGTCCAGGGAAAAGGCGGACAAATATCTTCCGGTTGACATGTATATCGGCGGCGTAGAGCATGCGGTGCTCCACCTTTTATATTCACGTTTCTATACCAAGTTCCTGTGTGACATCGGGGCGATTGATTTTGACGAGCCTTTCAAGAAGCTGTTTAACCAGGGCATGATTACCGGTAAGAACGGTATTAAGATGAGTAAGTCCAAGGGCAATGTGGTATCCCCGGATGACCTGGTAAGGGATTACGGATGCGATTCACTCCGTCTCTACGAGTTGTTTGTGGGACCGCCGGAACTGGATGCAGAGTGGGATGACCGTGGGATTGAAGGTGTTTCCAGGTTCCTTAACCGTTTCTGGAACCTTGTGACGGACAACAAGGACAAGGACATCCAGGCATCCAGGGAAATGATCAAGCTGCGCCATAAACTGGTGTATGATATCGAATACCGCTTTAACCAGTTCAGCCTGAATACGGTTATTTCCGGTTTCATGGAATATAACAATAAGCTGATTGACCTGGCTAAGAAAGAGGGCGGCATTGATAAGGAGACCTTAAGGACCTTTGTTACCCTCCTGGCTCCATTTGCACCCCATATCGGCGAGGAGCTGTGGCAGCAGTTAGGCGGCACGGACAGCGTGTTCCATTCCCAGTGGCCGGAGTGCGATGAGGAGGCCATGAAGGATGATGAGATTGAAGTGGCTGTACAGGTAAACGGAAAGACACGCGCGGTCATCAGCGTGGCAGCGGACATTTCCAAGGAAGACGCCCTGGCAGCGGGCAGGGAAGCTGTTAAGGACAAGATGTCCGGCAATATTGTAAAAGAGATTTACGTTCCCGGCAAAATCATCAACATTGTATGCAGATAATTACCATATAAAAAAGAAACACGCGCAGACCATTGGTGATAGGATGCCCTTTAGCAGGGCACCATGGTCTGCGCGCGTTTCTTTATGTATCTTAAAACTTCATTATCTTATCCACATCAGCGGTAAACACGGTTGCCCCTCCGATTTTGACACCTTTGACCACGTCCACGAACATCTGTCCGTTGAATTCGGATACCAGCTTTTCCTCCACACGTTCCGTACAGCTCTGCCTAATATATTCCAGGATTTCTTCTTCCCGTTCTTTTTCAATACATACCATCAATGTAATGCTTTTCTTGTTCAGGTACAGTCCTTCGGTGGTGAATTTGGTGGCCAGGATTTTATGTTTAATAAACTCCCTGGAAAGACGCCCATAGTCCACTTCCTGGACAATGATGATCAGTAATTCCATAACACGCTCCTTCCGCTGCAGGATTTTTTTACCGGCCCACTTTGGCGCCCCGGCAGCTGGCTGTAGTATTTTGGTCTATTATATGACGCCCGCGGCGCGGCTTCAAGTTAAGATTCCGTAACGTTCCAATTGTAAGAAAAAAGAAATACCAATTACGGCGGGTACAGGTTATAATGATGGGAGTAAAAAAAGCAGAGGTGATTACATATGGGACAATCTAGATGGATGATGATGACGGCCCTGACAGCCGGTATGATGGCAGTCATGGCGGTGACCGGATGGGCGGCGCAGCCGGGCATGCATAGGGCCGGGGCTGTTTCGGATACGGCAAGGACAGAGGCGCATGGGGACGCGCAATACCGTCCTGCGGTCATTGACGGCAATATACAGCCCCAGAACCTTACGGGCGCTGAGGATGCGGACCAGCTGATCGTGGTGGTTGGCACAGGCGGCTGCAATGCGGATACCTACTATTATAAAAAGGGGGATGACACCTGGAACCTGGAGTGGAAGGAAGCCTCCATTGTGGGACGCGGAGGCATTACCTCCGAGAAGGCGGAAGGAGATGGCAGGACTCCTGCGGGCACCTATGGATTCACCATGGCATTTGGCCTGAAGGACGACCCGGGCAGCGTCCTGCCATATCATAAGATTGTGAAAGGGGATTACTGGGTAGATGATTCCGCCAGCCCTTATTACAATAAGCTGGTCAATACATCCACAACCCCCAGGACATGGAATTCAGCAGAGAACCTGGCGGCAGCGTCGCCGTATTATGACTATGCCCTTGCGCTGGACTATAACCAGGACTGTGTGCCAGGGAAGGGGTCGGCTATTTTCCTCCACTGTTTTACTGCGTCAGCGGACAATGGTTCCGCAGGCTGTATCCGTCTGCCGGAAGCCAGGGCAAAGGAACTGGTGCAGTCGGCAACCGGACAGACAAGGATTGTGATTGCAGAAAATATGGAAAGTCTCAGATGATTTTGGTATGGTACATGTTTTGGAAGGCAGGGGGCGCTGTGTCAGCGCGGCCCTGCCAGTTTTTTTGACATCATTTTCAGCATATCCAGCTTTTTCTTTTCCGCAGGCGCCATGCCGGAACTTAGAATCGTGACCAGCAGGGCGGTTTCCTTATCATTGAACTGGATTCCTTTTTGTCTGGCTTCCATATTGATGGACATGAAGGCCTCCATCAGGTTATTTTTATTTGTGTGTTCAATGCGCTCGGCAAATTCTGTGAGCAGATTCAGCTTTTCTTTGCTCATGGCTTTTAGCCTGGGATCATTTTTCCAGTTTGTATCCATAATTATGTATCCTTTCTGAAGGGGTGGGGTGTCAGGACATGGCCTGCATGGCGGTCATTATCATTTCCATGGTTTCAAAACGGGACTGCTGTTCCGGGGTAAGGAACCTGCGCAGCTGTTCCATGGGGGTCTGGCCTTCCATCAATGTCTGGGCCATGTCAATCATATCCTGCTCCATGGGGTTGCCGTAGGGACGGACAGCCTGCAGCAGGTCACGGACAGACCCGGTCTTTTCGGAACTTTCCAGGGAACATATGCCCATGGAGGCAACTTCTTCTGTCTCAAACAGCTCCACGGTCTTCCTCAGCTCCTGTGCTTTGACAAAAAGGGAAATGGTTTTCTGTGCAGGCACACCCAGATACGGGAGGGCGGCTTTTATCATCTGCAGGTGGTGGTCCCCTATGAGATAATCCAGATCAGTAAGTTTATAGTCATCAGATGGGTTCATATCTTTCCACCGGCCTTTTTCTTTCTTTGCTTTAAGCTTATGCAGGGGATTGGCAAACAATTCCATATATTTAAGCATGAATGCGCCAAAGCCTGGACACTGCATATATTATTAATATGGAAGGAGAGTGAAATCCATGTATAACCGTTTAGTAATTGAAGGGAATGCAGTGTATGAAATAGATGAAGAGTGTGCCAGAAGAAGGCAGGGAAGGAAGGGGTATGGCGGTAAAAACCGGGGAGGCGGCACGTCTGGCATCCCATCCGCCGGTACTGATCCTGTTAAATAAATAAAAAACAGGGGGTGGCAGAACCACTCCCTGTTTTTAAATCTTTTGTGAAGGATTCTCAGAGGTGGGAATTAGCAGCAGAAGCCGCCACCACCGCCGCAGCAGCACAGAAGCAGGATAATCCAGATAAAGTCACATCCGTTTCCGCCTCCGCATCCACATCCACAACCGCCGCCGCAGTTATTGTGGTCGAAGCATCCGCCGCCTCCGCCACAGCAGCACAGAATCAGGATAAGCCAGATGATATTGCACCCGCTGCCTCCTGTTCCACATCCACATCCACAGTCACAACCGCAGTTTGTTGCTGCTACATCACTCATGTTAGTTCCTCCAATTAAAGTTTAATTACACTTTATCATATGACCCCCTGCTTGCTCATGTTTCCTGGTTTTGAAAATATTTTTATAAAATTTTAAATGGTACATCCTGCCATTCTATAGTATAATCATGGAAGCATTGAAGAAATGAGGCGTGGAAGGAAAATGGACAAGAGCAGATTATATTACCAGACTCCTTATGTGAAGTCTTTCATGTGTACGGTGGAGCGCTGCGAAGCAAGCGGGAAGGGGACCTGGCTGGCCGTACTGAACCAGACAGGCTTTTATCCCGAGGGAGGAGGGCAGCCCTCTGATACAGGGACCCTGAACCAGGTGCCGGTACTATCTGTCCATGAAAAGGGGGAGGAAATACTCCATGAGCTGGCTTCCCCGCTTGAGCCGGGAACGCTGGCGGAGGGAATCATTGACTGGCAGAAGCGCTATGACAATATGCAGCAGCATACGGGGGAGCATATCCTGTCCGGGCTGGTGCACCGGTTTTATGGATATGAAAATGTGGGATTCCACATGGGCGCCGAGGAAGTGACCGTGGATTTTAACGGTATGATCACAGCGGACGGGCTGGACAGGCTGGAGGACGCGGCCAACCAGATTGTTTATGACAATGTGCCGGTACATACGCTTTACCCGGCCAAAGAAGAACTTGCATCCATTGATTACAGGAGCAAGAAGGAACTGAGCGGCCAGGTAAGGATCATAGAGATTCCGGGCGGGGATGTCTGCGCCTGCTGCGGGACGCATGTAGAAAATACCGGAGAAGTGGGTATCATTAAGATAAGGGGCATGATCCATTATAAAGGAGGGGTCCGCATATCCATGCTGTGCGGACGCAGGGCGCTTCTGGATTACCGGAACCGGCTGAAGGATGGGATCAGGCTGTCCAATCTGCTGTCGGCCAGGCTGCAGCTGGTGCCTGAGGCGGTTGAGAAACTGAAAAATGACTGCCAGGACAGGGAAATGCTCATCGGACGCCTGTACGGACAGCTGTTTGGCCTGAAGGCCGGGCAGTATCCAAAGAGCAACAGGCCCCTGACCCTTTTTGAGGAGGGGCTTAACATGGTACAGATACGCCAGCTGTGCACCCTGCTTTATGAGCAGGAAAAGGGCAGCGTGGTGATGGTGTGCTCAGGCAATGAGGCGCAGGGGGAATATCAGTATGCCCTGGGAAGCAGCCTGATGGATATGCGGGCCCTGAGTAAGGCCATGAATGGGAAACTTCACGGCAGGGGCGGAGGAAGCAGCCTTATGGCCCAGGGAACCTTCCGGGCATCCCGGCAGTCTGTCATGGATGTATTTCAGGAAGAGACAAAATCATAAAGGATGGTATTATGGAATTGAATCAGGATACAATTAAAAAACTCAGGGGACTTATCCTGTTTACGGTCATCGTGGTGGTTGCAGGAATTAATTACACACGGCTTTTGGACGTGGCGGCAGCCTTGTTTAACATGGCCTGGCCCTTTATTCTGGGCGCGGCCATTGCATTTATTTTAAATGTGCCCATGCGCAACATTGAACGCCACCTGATCATGTTCCGGGAAGACAGCCGGTTAAGGAGGCCGGTCAGCCTGGTTGTCACGATCCTGCTGGTATCCGGCGTCCTGTTCCTTGTCACGTTTGTGGTCACGCCCCAACTGCTCAAGACGTTCATGGCCCTTCAGTCCAGTGTCCCCCTGTTTTTTGCAGGGGTGCAGGATGAGATGGAACGGCTCTTTGCCAGCATTCCCCAAATCACGGATTACGTCAACCAAATAGAGGTGGATTGGCAGCAGATTTTCCAGGACATGGTGGAATTCCTGAAAACCGGAGCAGGCTCCATGCTTAACAGTACGTTTTCAGCCGCTGTATCCATTGTCAGCGGGGTATCCTCGTTCCTGATCGGTTTTATCTTTGCCATCTATATCCTGCTTCAGAAGGAGACATTGGGACGGCAGATGAAAAAACTGCTGTCGGCCTTCCTTCCAGAGCCTGTGACGGCGCGCATTGTGGAGATTGCTTCCCTTACGGAGCGGACATTTTCCAATTTCCTTACAGGCCAGTGCGTGGAGGCGGTCATCCTTGGGACCATGTTCTTTGTGGTGCTTACCCTGGGGCGTCTTCCTTATGCCCTGCTGATTGGGGTGCTCATTGCGTTTACGGCCCTGATTCCCATATTCGGCGCCTTCATCGGGCTGGGAGTGGGCGTATTCCTTATGCTGATGGTGGAACCCATGGACGCGCTTATCTTTACCATCATCTTCTTTGTGCTCCAGCAGATTGAAGGGAACCTGATCTATCCCTATGTGGTGGGCAATTCCGTGGGGCTTCCTTCCATCTGGGTACTGGTGGCGGTGACACTGGGCGGCAGCATGATGGGAATTGTCGGCATGCTGATATTCATCCCTCTCTGCTCCGTGCTCTATGCCCTTTTAAGGGATGAGGTGAACGGACGCCTTGAAAGACCCAAGCCAACAGGCAGAAGCAGGACCAACGGGAATAAGGCGGTCCGGACAAGACGGCCAAAAGACAAGGCTGTCAAAACAGGGCCTGCGGCCCAGGCGTCTGCAATGGAAGCCGAAGCGCGGCAGGAAGACCGGTCCGGTAAATAGTAGGGATGTCAGAAAAGGCAGGGCGGAAACGCCGAAATACCAGAAATACCAGAAAAGGCAGAGAAGGCAGAAAAGACAGAGGAAACAAAAAACCAGCCCATGACTGAGTGCAGTCCGGGCTGGTTTTTTGTTTCCTATCTCACTTATTCTCCCTGGTACATGTATTTAATTAAACGTTCGATGTCTTCTTTTTCGTGCGCAATCAGGTCTAATTCTTTGATATATCCGTTGGAGAAGATGGTAGCCATTGACAGATACTGGGCCAACTTGGATTTCAGGTTAATGCGGTCGCCTTCCGGTGATACCAGCTCAACCGTTCCCTTGCACTGGTCTACTACTTCAAAAAACTTTTCTACATCAGTAATGTTCTGAATCTTCATGGCAATTCCTCCTGTTAGTAGTCCTTTTCCAGATATGGAAAAGTCTGGTTAATCTTTTAACATATATGATTATATCAAAATTCACAAACCAAGACAATTACAATTATTAATAAAAAATAAAGGATTACAATGCTTTTTTTATATCTTCTAACAGCAGGCAGGACACTCTCAGGCCTCCGCGGCCGCGGCCGATGGAAATATCCGGTTTATTGCTGCCATGGAAGTCAGAGCCGCCCGTGGGAAGCAGGCGGCAGGCAGCCGCTATTTCCTGAAGCTTCATGCTTTCCAGACGGTTGTTGGAGGAGTGGTAGACCTCCAGCCCTTTCATGCCAAGGGACGCCAGATAAGCGGCCAGTTCTATGGTCCCCTTATCCCCCAGCTTATATTGGAAGGGGTGGGCCAGGGCAGGGAAGGCGCCGCAGGACAGGAGGGCATCCAGCACTTCATCCGCTGCCACGTACGCCTTGGGCGGGCAATAGGGGCCGTCATACTGAAGATACCGTTTGAATATCTGGTCCAGGCTGGAGCCCATTCCTTTGGAAAGAAGGGCTCTTGCGACATGGGCTCTTGTTATGACGGTATCCGGATTGCCGCCGTGCAGTTCTTCCGGGGTAAAGATTATGCCGTCCTTGGCAAAGCGCCGGAACATTTCCTCATTCCTTTGGTCCCTGCCCTGCCTGAACTTCTTTAAGACAGATTCCAGGCCAGGGTTTCCGGCCGTGACGAAAAGTCCCAGGATATGGATCTCATGGCCCTTGTAAGAACTGGAGACCTCGATGCCAGGAATGACCTCCACGCCGCAGGCAGCTCCGGCCAGAAGGGCTTCGGGAATCCCGGCCGTTGTATCGTGGTCGGTCAGTGCAATGGCCTTTAAGCCTGCCCGGGCAGCAAGTCCAACCACCTCTGTTGGGGTACAGGTGCCGTCAGACGCATTTGAGTGAACATGTAAATCCACGTAATCCATGGTAAAACCTCCAGATGTAACCAATTTTTAATAACTTCCTAATACTTACTTTATATATAGTAACATGAATTTCATAATAAGTAAAATTGGCTGGAAAAAAACAAAAAAGACGGTTCCATTTTACATAAAGTATGTTATACTACAATCTGTGAATAATATGCTAGATGAAATGATGGGTGAAGAAAATGAATCAATTAGAGAATAACCGTGAACGTAGAAACCCTTCTGCAGGCAGAAGCCGCGGCAAGGTTACCAATAATAGAAGCAGTGGAAACCATTCCAACAGAAGTTCAGGACGCGGCAGTCTGGGGGGCCAGGGTTCCCGCAGCCAATCCTCTTACCGTTCCGGACAGGCCGGCCGGATGAATGCGGCGCATAACGCAAGGCGCAACAGTACCCACAGAAGGAAGAAGGGGCCTGATTATAAGAAAATAGCAGTCATCGGGATTATCCTCCTGGTGCTCATCACATGCATTGCCCTTGTGATTAAGGCAAAAGGAAGCCTTGGGGAGCCGGAAGGGACGCAGGTCACGGAAACCCCGGAAACAGAGATCGTGAAAGAGGTTAAGGTGGATGGGATTACCATAACCGGCATGACTAAGAACCAGGCCAGGAACGCTATCTTAAAAGAGTACTCCTGGAGCATGACGGTTACATATGGGGATGATTCCTATCCGGTAACCGACCTTGTGGCTGAAAAGGTGGACGCCCTGTTAGACGATATTTACAGCGGGGATCCGGAAGAAAGCTATACCCTTAATATGGATGGAATGGAAGAGGCCGCTGCCAAAGAGGCTGCTGCATGTGCTTCCAGATGGGATAAAAAGGCAAAGAACGGATCCATTGATTCTTATGATAAGGAAAAGGGGGCATTTGTATTTAAGGGCGAGGAAAATGGTTTTGCCATTGACCAGGATAAGCTTGCCCGGGATATCGTACAGGCCCTGAAAGATAAAACATTTGACGCGCAGATTAAGGCAACGGGAAGCGAGACCGCTCCGGATATCACAGCTGCCGCTGCCAAGGAAAAGTATAAGACCATCAGTACCTTTACCACTAAGACAACTGCCAACAAGGACCGCAATACCAACATCAGGCTGGCGGCCGAAGCCTTAAACGGCACGGTGGTCCATCCGGGAGAGGAGTTCTCCTTTAACCAGGCAGTGGGACAGAGGACAGAGGCAAAAGGATATAAGGGCGCTGCCGCGTATAATAACGGGGAAGTGGTCCAGGAAATCGGCGGCGGCGTATGCCAGGTATCCACCACGCTCTATAACGCGGTATACCGTTCGGGCCTGGGAGAGGAGAGCATCACCTTCAGGCGTTCCCATACCTTTGAACCAAACTATATCACGCCGGGACAGGATGCGACCGTGAGCTGGGAACAGCCGGATTTCCGCTTTAAGAATACATCCAGCACATCCATTGGCATCAAGGCCAGCTATGGGGACCAGAAGATGACGGTTTCCATCTATGGGATTCCGATTATGGAAGACGGGATGAAGCTGGACCTGGAATCCAAGAAGATAGAGGACCTTGACCCGCCTGCGCCAACCTATGAGGAAGACCAGACGCTCCAGCCGGGAGTGGAGGTCCAAAAGAGCGCGGGAACCAAGGGCAGCCGGTGGGAGACCTACAAGGTCATCTATAAGGACGGCGTGGAAGTATCCAGGGAACTGGACCACAAAACCACCTACAAAGGCCATGCGCCGGTTATCCTGCGCAACACATCAGGCGTTGTCCTGGCGCCGGAGGAGACCACTGTTCCGGATGAGACGCCGATCCCGACCGTGGACGGTATGCCGGACGGTTATGTTCCCGGCAGTGACCCCACCATATCCTCACCGGACGGTTCCGCACCGGAGAACGGACCCGGCATCACACCTACCGTGCCAAGCGCCACAACAGCGCCCACCGTGCCTTCAACACCCGGAACCCAGGCTCCGGGGCCGGGAACTGCCCCGGGCACATCGGACGGACCCGGAGGCGGTAATCCTGTGATTGCACCGCTGAATCAGAATTGATGGGAATTGATGGGATGACAATCGGAAAAACTGCATGAAACATAGGGGGAGGGACTGTGGAAAACAGTCCCTCCCTGCATTGTAAGACTTTATATTTTTTTAATGAATTACATTGTATTTTTTGGAGTAATTGCGATTAAGCATTTGCAATTTGTTAAATAATTGCTATAATAGTAGACAGGTCAGTCTGCATAGGGCATCATGCCCCGGAGGCGGACTTACATGTATACCATTACATATACATATTCACTATTTGTAGGAGGAAATCAAAATGGCAAGAAAAATGAAAACCATGGATGGTAACCATGCAGCAGCACATGCTTCATATGCATTTACTGATGTAGCGGCTATCTATCCGATTACCCCATCTTCACCTATGGCTGAAGCCACGGATGAGTGGGCAACAGACGGAAGAACCAATATCTTCGGTCGCGAAGTGCAGATTACAGAGATGCAGTCTGAGGCAGGTGCAGCAGGTGCTGTTCACGGTTCTCTGGCAGCAGGTGCGCTGACTACCACCTACACAGCGTCACAGGGTCTGTTACTGATGATTCCAAACCTTTACAAAATTGCCGGTGAGCAGCTGCCAGGTGTGTTCAACGTATCTGCACGTGCACTTGCAAGCCACGCATTATCTATTTTCGGTGACCACTCCGATGTTTACGCATGCCGTCAGACTGGATGCGCCATGCTGTGTGAGTCCAGTGTCCAGGAAGTCATGGACCTGACCGTTGTTGCGCATATGGCATCCATCAAGGGCAAAGTTCCGTTCATCAACTTCTTTGACGGTTTCCGTACCTCCCATGAGATTCAGAAGATTGAGACCTGGGATTACGATGACCTGAAGGAAATGGTTGACATGGACGCGGTTGATGCATTCCGTAAGAATGCACTGAATCCAAACCATCCATGCGAGAGGGGATCTGCCCAGAACCCAGACATCTTCTTCCAGGCAAGGGAGGCCTGCAACCCATATTATGACGCGCTTCCTGCAATCGTCCAGGAGTACATGGACAAGGTTAATGCCAAGATTGGTACTGACTATAAGCTGTTCAACTACTACGGCGCTCCGGATGCTGAGCATGTTATCGTTGCCATGGGTTCTGTTAACGATACAATCGAGGAGACCCTGGATTACATGGTAAAACAGGGCCAGAAGGTTGGTGTTGTTAAGGTACGTCTGTACAGGCCATTCAGCGCACAGGCTTTAATCGATGCAATTCCTGATACCGTTAAGGTCATCTCCGTATTAGACAGGACCAAGGAGCCAGGTTCCGTGGGCGAGCCTCTGTACCTGGATGTTGTTGCAGCCCTGAAGGGAAGCAAGTTTGACCAGGTTAAGGTTCTGACCGGACGTTACGGCCTTGGTTCCAAGGATACCACACCGGCACAGATTGTTGCTGTGTACGGGAACACAACAAAGTCTCCGTTTACCGTAGGTATCGTGGATGATGTTACCAACCTGTCCCTGGAAGTGGGCGCTCCTCTTGTTACCACACCGGAGGGCACAACCAACTGTAAGTTCTGGGGTCTTGGCGCTGACGGTACGGTTGGTGCCAACAAGAACTCTATCAAGATCATTGGTGACAACACAGACATGTATGCACAGGCATACTTTGATTATGACTCCAAGAAGTCAGGCGGCGTTACCATGTCCCACCTGCGTTTCGGACACAGCCCAATCAAGTCAACTTACCTGATCCGTACAGCTAACTTCGTTGCCTGCCACAATCCTGCATATATGCGTAAGTACAACATGGTCCAGGAGCTGGTTGACGGCGGCACATTCCTTCTGAACTGCCCATGGGATATGGAAGGACTTGAGAAGCATCTGCCAGGCCAGGTTAAGAAGTACATTGCTGACCACAACATCAACTTCTACACCATTGACGGTGTTAAGATTGGTATCGAGACCGGCATGGGCCCGACACGTATCAATACCATCCTTCAGTCCGCATTCTTTGAACTGACCGGCATCATTCCTGCTGAGAAGGCCAATGAGCTGATGAAGGCTGCTGCAAAGGCAACCTACGGACGTAAGGGCGAAGACGTTGTCATGAAGAACTGGGCAGCTATCGATGCAGGCGCTAAGGGCATGCACAAGGTAGAGGTTCCGGACAGCTGGAAGAACTGTGAGGACGAAGGCCTTGACTATGCTGTTGTAACCGAGGGAAGAAAGGATGTAGTTGACTTTGTTAACAATATCCAGACCAAGGTAAGCGCTCAGGAAGGTAACTCCCTGCCAGTATCTGCTTTCTCTGATTACGTAGATGGTTCCACACCATCCGGTTCATCCGCATACGAGAAGCGCGGTATTGCTGTTAAGGTTCCTGTATGGAATCCTGACAACTGTATCCAGTGTAACTTCTGTGCATATGTATGTCCGCATGCTGTTATCCGTCCGGCTGCAATGACGGCTGACGAGGCTGCTAAGGCGCCTGCAGACATGAAGGTAAAAGATATGACAGGTATGCCAGGCTACAAGTTTGCAATCACGGTTTCCGCCCTGGATTGTACCGGATGCGGTTCCTGTGCAAATGTATGCCCAGGCATGAAGGGCAACAAGGCTCTTGTTATGGAAAGCCTTGAGGAAAACCTTGGCGAGCAGGCTATCTTTGACTTCGGTCAGTCCCTGCCGGTTAAGGAAGAGGTTCTTGCTAAGTTTAAGGAGACCACTGTTAAGGGCAGCCAGTTCAAACAGCCTCTACTTGAATTCTCAGGCGCCTGCGCAGGATGCGGCGAGACACCTTACGCAAAACTGATCACACAGCTGTTTGGTGACAGGATGTACATTGCCAACGCAACCGGATGCTCATCCATCTGGGGCAACTCCTCACCATCCACACCATATACCGTTAACGCCAAGGGTCAGGGACCTGCATGGGACAACTCCCTGTTCGAGGATAACGCTGAGTTCGGTTATGGTATGCTGCTGGCACAGAACGCTATCAGGGACGGCTTAAAGGCTAAGGTTGAGAGCGTTATGTCCAACGAGAAGGCTACTGAAGAGATGAAGGCAGCCTGCAAGGAATGGCTTGATACATTTGGCGTGGGCGCACTGAACGGAACCGCTACCGATAAGCTGGTGGCTGTCCTGGACGGTGTTGACTGCGACATCTGCAGAGACATTGTTAAGAATAAAGATTTCCTGGCCAAGAAGTCCCAGTGGGTATTTGGTGGTGACGGATGGGCTTACGATATCGGTTTCGGCGGCGTGGACCATGTTCTGGCATCCGGCAAGGATATCAACATCATGGTTTATGATACCGAGGTTTACTCCAACACAGGCGGCCAGTCTTCCAAGGCTACCAAGACAGGTGCTGTTGCGCAGTTTGCTGCCGGTGGTAAGGACGTTAAGAAGAAAGACCTTGCAAGTATCGCAATGAGCTATGGTTACGTATATGTGGCACAGATCTGTATGGGCGCTGATATGGCCCAGACTGTTAAGGCAATCGCCGAGGCAGAGGCTTATCCGGGACCATCCCTGATCATCGCCTATGCTCCATGTATCAACCATGGTATCAAGAAGGGTATGGACAAGGCCCAGACAGAGGAGAAGCTGGCTGTAGAGTGCGGTTACTGGAACAACTTCCGCTACAATCCTGCTGCTGAGAAGAAGTTCTCCCTGGATTCCAAGGCTCCTAAGCTGGAGACCTATCAGGACTTCTTAAAGGGCGAAGTACGTTACATGTCCCTGGCCATGAAGAATCCTGAGAGGGCAGCTGAGCTGTTCGCACGTAACGAGGCTGAGGCTAAGGAGCGTTACGCTTACTTAGAGAAGCTGGTTACTTTATACGGTAATGACTAATCCTGAATAGTGAATTGTTTTATGGATGCCCCTGGTGTGCTTTGATGCCCGCCGGGGGCATCTGTATTAAGGGGCCATGACCGTCTGGGAAAGGGGTTACATATGATTCTATCCCGTATAATCTGTTTCCAAAAGGGGATAATACTGGAAGAAGACAGATAGCCGGACCAGGCTGCCTGCAGGCAGGAAAATGGGCTGGCGGAGAGGATGTGTGATACCAGTATGTTAGAAGAAAAAGCAATGGTGCATTTTTTGAATCGCTTTACGGATTATCCCTTTCTGGTAAGATGGGAGGGACATGAGGACCGGATTGGGCATGGCAATCCAATTTTTGCAGTGAATATAAAGGACAGCATTCCTGTAAAGGAACTGACAGACAGCACTTCCCTGGCACTGGGGGAAGCGTACATGAAAGGAAGGCTGGATGTGGAGGGGGATCTGTATGAGGCGCTGGACCATTTCCTTGGACAGATGGACCGGTTTGCCGTTAACCAGACCAGGCTGAAAAAGCTGCTCCATCCCTCCAATTCCAGGAAGAACCAGCAGATGGAGGTTTCTTCCCATTATGACATTGGAAATGATTTCTATCGCCTGTGGCTGGATGAAACCATGAATTATTCCTGCGGATACTTTAAGACGGATAAAGACACCCTTTATGAAGCCCAGGTCAATAAGACGGATTATATATTAAAGAAACTTGCCCTGGAAAAGGGGATGGACCTTCTGGATGTGGGCTGCGGCTGGGGATTCCTGTTAATCAGGGCCGCAAAGGAATATGGGGTAAAGGGAACCGGAATCACCCTGAGCCGTGAGCAGTATGAGGGATTTACAAAGAGGATTGAAGAGGAAGGGCTTGGCGGTCTTGTTACCGTAAAGCTGATGGACTACAGGGACCTTCCGCAATCCGGCATGAAGTTTGACCGTATTGTCAGCGTGGGCATGCTGGAGCATGTGGGCAGGGAGAATTATGGCAGGTTCATGGATTGCATGGATAAGGTGCTGAAACCGCGCGGGGTATTCCTTCTGCACTATATCAGCAGCCAGAAGGAACATGCAGGGGACCCCTGGATAAAAAAATATATTTTTCCCGGAGGCGTCATTCCCAGCCTAAGGGAAATCATATCCCTGATGGCGGACCATGATTTCCATGTGCTGGATGTGGAAAACCTGAGGAACCATTATAACAGGACATTGCTTTGCTGGGAGAAGAATTTCAAGGAACACGAGGATGAGGTCAGGGAAATGTTTGACCAGGAATTTGTCCGTATGTGGGACCTGTATCTATGTTCCTGTGCAGCAACCTTCCACAATGGGATCATAGACCTGCACCAGATCCTGGTGAGCAAGGGCGTGAACAATGAACTGCCCATGGTACGTTGGTATTAATAGAAAAGCAGAGGCATGCCGGCCCGGTGTTAAGCAGCGGGGAAGGCATGCCTTTCTTTTGGACCAGGATGGCTTTATCGGCAAAAATCTGCTATAATGATAAAACCATGTGAAAAAGGGGGACGGAAATACATGAAAACAAAAAAGGACCTGATTACATATTGCCTGACCTATAAGGATGTCTACGAGGACTATCCGTTCCGTGACCATGAGTGGGCAGTCATACGGCACAGGAACAATAAAAAGGTCTTTGCCTGGATATACAGCAGGAACGGTGAGGTATGTGTTAATTTAAAATGTTCCCCTGAATGGATTGAATTCTGGCGCAAAACATATGAAGGCGTGCGTCCCGGCTATCATCTGAATAAAAAGCATTGGAATACCGTGGTGATGGATGGGACCGTGCCGGATAAGGATGTTAAGCGGATGATAGGGGAGAGCTACGATTTGACAAAGTGAGGAGCAGATCATAGATGGTTTAAGATTTAAGGAGGATAGGCATGAGCGATATTAAATTTGAGATAAAAGAAGAATTAGGCGTATTGTCTGAGAATGCCAAAGGATGGCGCAAGGAAGTGAACCTTATCAGCTGGAATGGAGCGGCTCCCAAGTACGATATCCGGGATTGGGCGCCGGACCATGAGAAGATGGGGAAAGGAATCACCCTGTCAGCCGAAGAGGCAGGCAGGCTCAAGGAGGTCTTAAACTTGGTGTCCAAGTAGTGTTTAATGGAGTAGGAGTGTGAAACGGGGGCGTTCCAATATACAGGAGGCATGGCTGGATACGGCTGCAAGGCGCGATTATATGGAGGAATTGTGTGGGAGGACGCAGGAGAAAATGTAAAAAGTTGTAAAGACTTGTAAATAGATAAAAAAAATACTTGATTTTTGGGAATATTTATGATATATTCTTCTGGTCGGGGCATTAGCGCAGCTGGGAGCGCGCCACACTGGCAGTGTGGAGGTCACGGGTTCGAATCCCGTATGCTCCATTTTTTATTACACAAAAATAAATCTTAGGGACATTGACACCCATTCTTAATGAATCCATCTGCTCGAGCCGGATTGTTTTTTATACATCCCCGTATTTCCTGATAAATATTCATAACAAGTTTGGCATGATTCCTTGGAAAACCGTACAGACTAATGTAAAACCATTCATACGGTGAAAGGCAGAATCATGAAATTCGACGCGGTATATTATGAACCGGGAATCCTATCCTATTCCTTGGGAGAGAAACTTAAGGAAGATTTTGGGGACATACCATGGATTCCCATTGAGAGCCACAATTCCATCAAGGAAATGCAGGAAAAGCCCAATTCGGAATTTGGGCATATGAAGCGGAACCTGATCATAGGTATCCGGAAAACCCATAAATATGTGGAGAACCACAAGGTTTCCGATTATCTGGTTCCCTATACGTCTTCCGGCTGTACGGCCATGTGCCTATACTGCTATCTGGTCTGCAATTACAACAAGTGCGCATATCTGCGGCTTTTTGTGAACAGGGAGCAGATGCTGGACCGCATCATAAAAAAGGGCAGGGAAAGCGGGAATCCGCTGACATTTGAGATTGGGAGCAACAGCGATCTGGTGCTGGAGAATACAATTACGGATAACCTGCTTTATACCATACCAAGATTTGCAGTGGAGGGAGTGGGAAAGATTACATTTCCAACTAAGTTCCATATGGTGGAGCCGTTATTGGGCCTGGAACACAGGGGAAAGGTAATCTTCCGCATGAGCGTTAATCCACAGAATATCATCAGCAGGGTTGAACTGGGGACTTCCAGCCTGAAGCAGAGGATCCAGGCAGTGAACCAGATGTGCGAGGCCGGTTATCCATGCGGCCTCCTCATTGCGCCGGTTATCCTGATGGAAGGATGGAGGGAGATGTATACCGGTCTTTTGGAGGAGCTGGAAGCAGGACTTACCAGGAAGATGAAGGAGCAGATGTTTCTGGAGGTCATCCTGATGACATATTCCTATATTCACCGGGCGATTAACAGTGAAGCATTTCCGGCTGCGCCGGACCTTTATGATAAGGAACAGATGACGGGACGGGGAAGAGGCAGGTACTGTTACCGGGCGGATTCCAGGGAAGAAGCAGAAGTTTTCCTTAGGGCCGGGATTAAACGGATACTAGGGGATGTGCCCGTGCTTTATATCAGCTAAAACCAAAGAAATCTTAATATAATCTTTAGCAATTCTTATTTGACAGTGAATCAGGGCAGTGATATAATACATTCCAATAAAAGGGAGTAGCGAACCACCATCGGTGGATTTTAAATCGTCTTCTTGGTGCTTTTTAATAAGCACCCGTATAAAATGAAATGTGCAAGACTTTTATTGTGGCAGATGCCGACCACGATAAAAGTCTTTTTAAATATCGCAGCCGGTCCCCATTCATCTGCCGCGCACATGCTTTAACCATAGGAGTGTCAGATGACGGAAAGGAGATTGTTATGGAGAAAAAGGACATGAGGAAAGAAATTGCAGAGGCGGTTACTGCGGCGGATAGGGCGCTGCAAAGCCTGGAGGAGGCAGGGATGTATCTGTCAAAAGCAGCCGGATGGGGGGTATGGGACCTGCTTGGCGGCGGTATGTTCGGTACGTTCATGAAGCATTCCAGGATGGATGACGCAAGCCGCGCCATGGAAGCAGCCAAGTCCCACCTTAGGAGGCTGAAACGGGAACTTCTGGATGTGGAGCTTCCCGGCGAGTTCAAGCTGGATGTGGGGGACTTCCTTACATTTGCGGACTACTTTTTTGACGGCATCATTGCTGACTGGATGGTGCAGACCAGGATTAAGGATGCTGAGGCACAGGTGGAGGAGGCGAAGCAGCGTGTGACGCGTATCCGAAGCCGCCTGTATGAATTAAGGGCGGAACTGCCGCCGGAAAAAGGAGGAAATGCATAATGGGCTGTCTTGGAAATGTTTTATGGTTTATATTCGGAGGATGTATAAGCGGGCTGAGCTGGCTTCTGACAGGCTGCCTGTGGTGTATCACGATCATAGGGATTCCCGTGGGGCTGCAGTGCTTCAAATTTGCAAGCCTGAGCTTTTTCCCCTTTGGTAAAGAGGTTGTATACGGCGGGGGCGCGGGTTCCTTCCTGTTAAATATCATCTGGCTTGTTGTTTCAGGCCTGCCCCTTGCCATTGAATCGGTTGTCATAGGCGCCCTGCTCTGCATGACAATCGTGGGTATCCCCTTTGGGCTGCAGCAGTTCAAACTGGCAAAGCTGGCATTGATGCCCTTTGGCAGTGAGATAAGATAGGGTGTCCTGCATCCTGTCTTGGCCGGTAAAAAAGGCAGGACATACAGAAGGATTTCTGCTATACTAAAACAAAAGGCGGAACCGGGCAAACGTGCCAGTGCCTGCCCGGTTCCCTATATGATATCAGGAAGAAGGATGTGCATATGCCCAGAAACATAACAATGGACGATATTGCCGCCATGGCGGGCGTTACAAAGAGTACGGTGTCCAGGTATTTTAACGGGGGAAGCGTTAAGGAGTCCACAAAGCAGAGGATCCAGGAGATTACCAGGGAGTACAACTATGAGCCCAATGCATTTGCAAGGCTGAAGGCAAGGGAGAGCAATGTGGTGGGCGTGGTTGTGCCTACCTTGAATTCCAAGATTACCAGCCGGGTGGTCACCAGCATCGGACGGTATCTGCGGGAACAGGGTTATGAGGCCCTTATTAAGGATTCGGACCACAGCATTGATTTGGAACTTAAGAATATACAGAGACTGATTAATTTAAAGGTGGACGGAATCCTGCTGAGCGCCATCAACATTACGGATGAACACAGGGAGATTATCAGGAACAGCCCGGTTCCCCTGGTGGTGCTTGCCCAGGATTACGATGATGGGATATGTGTTGTATACGATGATTATGGGGCGGGAAAGGCCATGGGGACCTGGGTTGGCAGGGGACATCCTGACAGGGTTGGATACATGGGGGTGGATGAATCCGACGAGGCAGTGGGCATTACCAGGAAAAAGGGAGTGCTTGAAGGGCTGAAGGCCTGCGGCGTGGAATGCATCAGGGAGATATCCGGGGATTACAGCTATGAAAGCGGGATCCGTATGGCTCAGGAACTGCTGGACCAGGGGCCTCTTGATGCGGTCATATGTGCAACGGACCGTCTGGCCTTTGGGGCGTACCGGGTATTGGAAGGGCGCGGGCTTAGGATTCCGGAGGACGTGTCGGTGGCGGGCTTTGGCGGTTATGATGAAAGCACCCTTCTGAAGCCGGAACTGACAACCCTTAAGTTCGATTCCTATGGCCTGGGGTATCTGGGAGCCGAGACCCTGATTAAGATGATAAGGGAGGAACCGGTGCCGAAAAAGCAGATTGTGGGCTATCAGATGATTGAAGGGGAGAGTGTGGGAAAATAGGGATATTAGTGCTGGCTGCTGTGGTTTTTTTATGCTTTTGTGGAAAATGCATAAAAAACCACAGCATTTTTTTACGTTCAAAAGACGGAACCGGTGCCAAAATATATTGACATAAAGGGTGAAAAGTATTAATATTAACTTATGGAACCGATACCAAAAATCAGGAGAAGAAAGAGGTAAGGTTATGGATTATGCAAAAACAGCAAGTCTGGTAATCAAGTATGTTGGTGGAAAAGACAATATTAAATCAGTGGCCCATTGTGCGACAAGACTGCGCTTTCAGCTAAAGGATAATGAACTGCGCAATGAGGAGGCAATCAGTGACCTGGAAGGGGTGAAGGGGGTATTTTTAACACAGTCCCAGTTCCAGATCATCTTTGGATCAGGCACCGTGAACCTGGTCTGCGCCGAAGTACAGAAGCAGCTGGGGAATATGGAGGAAGGGCCGGAGGATAAGGAGGCCGGGGAGGAAAAAGGCAACCCGATCCAGCGGTTCATTAAGATGCTCAGTGACATTTTCGTGCCAATCATTCCGGCGATTGTCGCAGGCGGTCTGCTGATGGGGCTTAACAACCTGCTTACCTCGCCATTGTTCCAGGGGCAGGCTGTCATTGAACGGTTCCCCCAGTGGCAGGGCCTGGCGGCGGCTGTGAATACCTTTGCCAATGCTCCATTTACATTCCTGCCAGTGCTCATTGGCTTCAGCGCTGTCAGGAAATTCGGAGGCAATCCGTTCCTGGGCGCGGCCATGGGGATGATCATGGTCCACCCGGATCTGCTGAATGCATATCAGATTGGCATAACAGACCCGCCCATGTGGAATATATTCGGATTCCAGATTGCTGCCATCGGTTATCAGGGGACCGTGCTTCCGGTTCTGGCCGTGTCATGGATCCTTGCCAATATTGAGAAGAGGCTCCGCAGGATTACGCCGTCATGGCTGGATAACCTGACCACGCCGCTTCTGTCCATCCTGGTGACATCCTTCCTCACCTTCATATTCGTGGGTCCTGTTTTAAGGGAGGCGGGAAACCTTCTGGCAACAGGCATCACATGGCTTTATAATACCCTTGGGCCGGTGGGCGGCGCCCTGTTTGGCTTTGCATATGCGCCCATTACCATGACGGGCATGCATCACAGCTTTATTGCAATTGAGACACAGCTTCTGGCTGACAGCGCCCATACAGGAGGCAGCTTTATTTTTTCAACTGCAAGCATGAACAATGTGGCTCAGGGAGCAGCCGTCCTGGCCGTGCTTCTCATGACAAAGAACCAAAAGATTAAATCCATCTGTTCTGCTTCCGGTATCTCCGCGCTTCTTGGGATTACCGAACCAGCCATGTTTGGCGTCACGCTTAAATTAAAATATCCATTTTATGCAGCCATGGCAGGATCCGCAGTGGGAAGCGCATATCTGGCGGGAACCAGGACACTGGCCCAGGCATTGGGGGCAGCCGGGCTCCCGGGATTCATTTCCATGAAACCTGACCATTATCTGGATTTTGCAATCGGCATCCTGCTTTCCATGGGCGTGTCTTTTATACTGACCATTGTGTTCTGGAAGAAATCCGGCCTGGAAAAGCAGGAGAATACACAGGGACGGAAAGAAGTGAAGGCAGGAACCGGGATTATGGGAAGCGCGGGAAGCGCGGGAAACGCAGGAACCATGGAAAGCGCAGATACCACCACTATCCTGTATTCTCCCATGAAGGGGGAAATCCTTCCCGTGGACCGGTCTATGGATGAGGTGTTTGCTTCCAGGGCCTTGGGCGATGGGATTGCACTGAATCCTGAGGATGGAATGGTATATGCGCCCTGCGATGGGACCATAAGCCTTCTGTTCCCCACAAAACACGCGGTCGGGATAACATCCGATACAGGAATCGAGGTTCTGATCCATATCGGTATCAATACCGTACAGCTGGACGGAGCCGGATTTGAGGCATATGTGGCCCAGGGAGATAAAGTAAAATGCGGGGATAAGCTGATCCTGGCTGATTTAAAGCTGATAAATGAAAAGGGGCTGAATCCCCAGACCATGATGATCCTGCCGGAGGGCGGGGGACTGAAGGCAGAGGTATACCCTTTGGCCGGAGCGGATGCAGGCACCATGGCCATGGCGGTGCGCAGATAAAACAAGACGTCAGGAGGACGGCAGGTGGAGAAGTATCATAAGGTATTCAGGAAGGATTATGAGGAATGGTATCAGGAGAATCAGGAATACAGGGAACTGACGGCGTCCGACCCAAGGCGGCTAAGATTCCATCTGATGCCGGAAACGGGCTGGCTGAATGACCCCAATGGCCTGTGCCAGCTGGACGGGCAGTACCATATCTATTATCAATACACGCCATTTGAACCAACGGGCGAGATTAAACTGTGGGGACATTATACCACAAAGGATTTTGTCCGGTATACCAGGGGGGAGCCGGCCCTGTTCCCGGATACGGATTTAGACGCCCATGGCGTGTATTCGGGTTCCGCTTTTGTGGAGGACGGCACCATCCACTATTTTTATACAGGCAACGTGAAACGGTTTGACCGGGATGATTATGACTATATCATGGACGGAAGGGAAAGCAATACCATCGGCATTGACAGCAGGGACGGCTTCCGGTTCACGGAAAAGAAACTTCTGCTGGGCAATCAGGATTATCCCGGGGATATGAGCTGCCATATACGGGACCCGAAGGTATTTAAGAAGGGCCAGGCATATTATATGGCGCTGGGAGCCAGGGATGTGCGTGGCCAGGGACTGGTGCTTTTATATGAATCCCCGGATTTAAAGACATGGAAGTATTGCAGTAGGATTACCACCCGGGAAGCGTTCGGATACATGTGGGAATGCCCGGATCTGTTTGAACTGGACGGCCGGCAGTGCCTTATCTGCTGTCCCCAGGGGGTTAAACCCAGCGGAGTGGATTACTGGAATGTACATCAGTGTACGGTCATGGCACTGGATTATGACTTTGACAATCATATGGGCCGGGAGATTCCTCCGGATGCCATTGCCATGGTTGACAGGGGATTTGATTTCTATGCGCCCCAAAGCTTTTTGGACGAAAGCGGAAGACGTATACTCATTGGGTGGATGGGAATACCGGATGCAGATTATACGAACCCGACCACACAGGCCGGATGGCAGCATGCATTGACCCTTCCCCGCGTCCTGCACTGGAAAGAGGGGCGCCTTGTCCAGTCGCCGGTCCCGGAACTGCAGCAGATGCGCTGCAATGAGAGGACATATGCCCTGGGACAGTTGAATCTGGCCGGGGAAGAAGGGATTGTTTTCGAGGGATGCTTCCTGTTTGAATCCTGCAGACACATGTGCCTGACACTCCGCCGGGGAGTTACCCTGACCTTTGAGGATGGGCTTCTGACCCTGGATATGGGAACCGCAGGGTCCGGCAGGACAAAACGGTGTGCCCGTCTTGAGAAGCTGCGGGAACTGCAGGTATTCTCTGACACATCCTCCCTGGAGATATTTGTAAATCAAGGCAGGGAGGTCTTTACCACCAGGGTATATGGCCTTGAGGGCGGAATCCGGCTGGAGGGGGATTGCGCAGGGACAGCGGTATTATATGACCTGTCTGGTTTTATCTATCAGCAGCCATGAATCATGGCTACCCATGAAAGATTCCAATCAGCTGCCTGCTTTTATTTGACACCGGAAAGTACAGGCATTAAACTGATACTGTATGGACTGCATTAACAAAACACATATGGTTGCAGTGCATCATACAGAAGGAGGAGAACCGATGATATCTTGGATAAGGTCAGCCCTGGCTCCGGCGATGCTGCCGGTGGCACTGTCGGCCGGCATGCTGGTTACGGCCTGCGGTCCGGGCAGCGGCGCTGCAAAGGACAGTGCGGCAGCGATTCAGGCAGAAGCAGGAAGTGCGGCAGCGATTCAGGCAGAAGAAGGAAGTACGGCTGCGGCCTGGGCAGAAGAGGGAAGTGCGGCTGCGGCCCGGGCAGAAGCAGGAATTACGGATGGAAATCACGGTATGGAGGTTAACGGCGGGGAGGATGGGACAAAAAGAGACCATGAGGACTTAGGGACATCTGAGGCCGGGGAAGAGGCCGGAATCATAATTGGACTTCCGCAAAACGAAAACTGGTGCAAGGACCCTGTCTTTAGTACGGAGGAAGGGAATGTGGTACAGGTCATGTTCCATGACGGCATGACGGATTCAGACGTCATACTGCGCGCGTCCAGGGAAGAGGATGGGGACCCGTCGGTATTCTACTATCTGTTTGATGACAACAGGAAAGTGACATGGACAGCCAGGGCGGAGGATGGAACTGAAATTACCGTCACGGTGGAGGTTACGATAGAAAATTCCGATATACGCGGAGTGCTTGCCACATGGAAGTACAATGGGACATTGTTTGCGCTGTGGGAAGATGACGCGGTGGATCAGGTGGATTCAGTGGCAAAACTGGCAGCGGAGATAGCAGGAAGAAGCAGATAGGATGATAAACAGATAATAAGGCGGAACTGTCTGACGGGAAGCATCCCAAACAAGCCAGCCCGCCTTTTTCTTTTCATGGGCTGTTTTGAACGTGGTTCCCTATGAAATGGCTGGGGTAAGGACGGGATTACAGCGTCTGATCTGTTTCGGAACGTCTATAGGTGATGATATCATCGATATCACAGTTCAATATCCGGCAGAGGTCGTTAATGGTGGTGGTGCTCAGGGGTTTATTCTTGCGCAGGCGGTCAATGGTGGAACTTGACAGGTTGTGGTTGTAAATCAGGGTATAGGTAGATTCCTCAGACTGTTTTAAGGTGTTCCAAAAAGGTTCATATGTAATCACGGTGTTTCCTCTTTTCTTGTGATATGATTATTTAAAGTTTAACTTAAAACCAGGCCCCGTATTGAAACAACGCAGAATTTGCCGTCCAAAATGGTGAAATTATTCACAGAGGTATTTCCTTGATGGAATAAAAACAGCATTTTGGGGCCATGGCCTGGTTTTGCAGGTCAAACATCTATTTAAAGAACGAAGGACGGGCCTTTATTCCCCTTTTCACGAAAAAAATATATGCATTTTCCGTTAAGGAAAAAGTAAGACAGTGTAAGAGGAATGGGACTTGCTTTTTTCGGAAAAGTTTGTATAATAAGATAACGGACTTAGACTAAGCAGCAAAAGGTAGAATATATGCTTATGAATCGAATCCAGGAGGCGTAGTAAGATGAAGATCAGGAAGGTACTGGGCAGTTTTGCATGGGTCCTGCTTGCAGCGCTGCTGATTATGGTTAATGCCACAGCAGCCAGTTCGGACGGTATGTTTAACCAGAAAGAAAATACCAAGGTATCAACTTCGATGATTCAGTGACAGTAAGGCAATATGACAGGAAAAGACCGGGAAACCAGGTCTTTTTTTGTTTGTCCGTCCCATGGCAGGCTCCTGTGTCCTGACAAGTGTGTCCTGACGGCCGGTACAGCAAGTTTTGCAATGCAGTCGGCAAAAAGGGACATGGTTTATTCCTTTTCAGGGTGATAAGATAAAAACATGGGAACTGGCCCGGGGAATCATCCCCGCCGGGCCGGCGAGGTATTTAACAGGGGTCAAACACACCCTGATACAGCAGACGGCAATATTGTTCAGTATCATTCATTCAGGAGGAAAAGGCAATGCATTTATCAGACAGTGAAATGAAGGACAGGGAGCAGTGGGAAAAGGCGGGAATCAGGCTGCCTGGATTTGACAGGGAAGCCATGAGGCAAGCCACCAAGGAATGCCCCCAATGGATACATTTCGGCGCGGGCAATATCTTCCGCGCATTTCCGGCAGCGCTTCAGCAGGAGCTTTTAAACCAGGGCGCGGAGAAAACCGGGATTATCGTGGCAGAGGGCTATGATTATGAAATCATCAAGAAGGCATACAGGCCGCAGGATGATTTAAGCCTGCTTGTGACCCTGAAAGCCAACGGGACCATTGAGAAAACAGTAATCGGCAGCCTGGCAGAGTCACTGGCCGTGGACCGTCAGGATGAGGCTGACTGGAACCGCCTGAAGGCTATTTTTGCAAGCAGCACCCTTCAGATGGCCAGCTTCACCATCACGGAGAAAGGATACTGCATCACATCCCCGGACGGTTCTTTCCGTCCGGATGTGGCACGGGATTTTGAAGCTGGTCCGGATATGGCGGACAGCTATATCGGAAAACTGGTATCCCTGTGCCACTGGAGATATACCCATGGAGCAGCGCCGCTGGCCCTGGTAAGCATGGATAACTGCTCCCACAATGGCGATAAACTGTCCGCCGCAGTGGCTGCCTATGCAAAAGCCTGGACGGATAATGGAAAGGCGGCCCGGGGATTCCTTGAATATATTGAGAATCCTGCCTGCGTGTCCTTCCCTTGGAGCATGATAGACAAAATCACCCCGCGTCCGGATGACAGTGTCAGGAAAATGCTGGAGGATGCAGGCTTCACGGATACAGAGAGCATTGTAACAAGCAAGAACACCTATGTGGCACCCTTTGTCAATGCGGAGGAAGCAGAATACCTGGTGATTGAGGACGCGTTCCCCAATGGGCGCCCTGGGCTGGAAAAGACAGGCGTCATGTTTACGACCAGGGATACGGTGGAGAAGGTGGAGCGCATGAAGGTCTGCACCTGCCTGAATCCCCTCCATACCACGCTGGCCGTGTACGGCTGCCTGTTTGGATACACGAAAATCAGTGAAGAGATGAAGGATAGGGATCTGGTAAGGCTGGTGGAGCTGATCGGGTATAGGGAAGGACTGCCGGTAGTGACCGACCCGGGCATATTATCACCCAGGAAATTCATTGATGAGGTGCTTAAGATCCGTATCCCCAATCCATTTATGCCGGATACGCCGCAGAGGATTGCCTGTGATACGTCCCAGAAGCTGTCCATACGCTTTGGGGAAACCATCAAGGAGTACCTTGCAAGGCCTGAGCTGGATGTTCAGTCCCTCAGGTTCATCCCCATGGTGCAGGCCGGATGGTGCCGTTATCTTCTGGGCGTGGATGATGAAGGCAATTCATTTACAGTCAGCCCTGACCCGATGTATGGGGAGCTGGCAGAACAGCTGAAGGATGTGAAGGTAGGGGAACCCTGCGATGTCCATGCCGTGCTCCGGCCGATTTTGGGGAATGCCGCCATATTTGGCGTGGACCTGTATGAAGCAGGGCTGGGCGCATATACGGAAGATATTTTTGCTGAACTGATTGCGGGGAAGGGCGCTGTCCGGGCAGCGCTTAGGAAACATCTGCAGGAAGCCTGAGGGCGGATGGGGGACGCGGGAACTGAGTCTGTGAAGCGGGCCGGGGCAGGCAGCTATGGACAGACAGCCGCGGACAGGCGGCTATGGACAGGCGGCTATGGACAGACAGCCGTGGACAGGCGGCTATGGACAGGCGGCCGTGGACGGACGGCCATGGACAGGATTAAGGGGTCCAGAGGGGCGGCTTTTAATGCCCTGACAATATAAAAGACGGGGGTGGAGCCTGGCTATGTCGCCGGAACCCACCTCCGTCTTTCATGCTGTCCGGGCTTAAGAAACTGCGGCCTCCTTAACAATGTATGCGATTGACTTTTTACAAAAAGTGGGAGAAATTAATGAAATTGTAACAAAATTGTCATATTTTATGTACAAATCCACAGGATTATGCTATTATAGTGGGAACGAATGGAAGAAATTACCGGATTCACCGGACTTACAGGCATTTGCCTTTTGATGATAGATGGGCATAAGAATGAGGAAGACAGAGGTTACGTATGAAAAGGTGGATAGCAGCAGGTATCATTGCATTGATTTTAACCGGATGTACCCGGTATGAGCCCTCTGAGGAGATGACAGTGGCCAAGGAAAGCCAAACCGAACCGGAGACAGGCCAGGCCCAGGAGGCGGCGGAGCCGGCAGAGGTCATCACTATTTCCAAGTATCCGCCCAGGGCCCGGGTGAAGGTAAAGGGAATCTATGTGTCTGCGTATGTGGCGGGAACCGGTGACATGATGGACAAAATCATTGAGGAAATAGACCGGACAGAACTGAATGCGGTGGTCATTGACGTGAAGGATGACCAGGGCCGTATTACGTTTCATATGGATTCGCCTACTGTGAATAAAATCGGGGCGTGCCAGCCATTTATCGGGGATCTGCCGGGGCTGATACAAAAGCTGGATGAACATGGGATTTATCCCATTGCCAGGGTGGTGGCGTTCCGGGACCCGTATCTGGCAGAGCAGAAGCCGGAGTGGAGCCTGCACGTGGCGGATGGCAGCATTTACCGGGATAATAAGGGTCTGGCCTGGGTAAACCCATATAAGAAGGAAGTATGGGATTATCTGATAGAGGTGTCCAAAAAGGCCGGCGAGATGGGCTTTAAGGAAATCCAGTTTGATTATATCCGTTTTGCTGTGGATAAGACCATGAAGGATGTGGTGTTTGATGAGGCTGATACAGGGGGACGTGACAAGACCCAGGCCATTACGGAATTCATCAGCTATGCGTATGATGAACTGGCCAAGGAAGGGTTATTTGTGTCGGCGGATGTGTTCGGGACCATTATGGGAAGTAAGGAGGACGCGGCGGCCGTGGGCCAGGAATATGAGGATATGGCGGAGCATCTTGACTATATCTGTCCAATGATTTACCCTTCTCATTATGGTCCGGGTAATTTTGGTATTGCAAATCCGGACGCGCAGCCGTATGATACTATCAGGCATGCCTTGAAGGATTCCATGACATTGCTGAAAGCTTCCAAAAAGGAAGACAGGACCCAGGCGGTTGTGCGTCCGTGGCTGCAGGATTTTACGGCCTCCTATCTCAAGGATTATATTGATTATGGGGATGAGCAGGTGCGCCAGCAGATCCAGGCTGTCTATGATTCGGGATACGATGAATGGATATTGTGGGATGCCGGGGTATCCTATCATTATGGCGGGCTCCTGACACCGGAGGAGGCTGCTGCGCAGGAACAGGAGATTGCTGAGTCCAGGGCTGCACTGCCGCCGGAATCAGAGGCCGGGCCGGAGATGGAAACCACACCGGGGGCCGGGGACGTGCCGGAGACCTGAGATGGACCAGGAGCCGGGGACATGATCCGCATCAGGGAAAGGGATTGGAACAGGAATAAGGCATTGCTGCAACAGGAGGCATGGACAGATGGACAGGACGCCAAAGCCTGGTGAATTTTACAGGCACTTTAAAAATAAGCTGTATCAGATCGTGACAGTGGCCATACATTCTGAGACAGGTGAGAAGATGGTGGTTTACCAGGCGCTTTATGGGGACTATAAGACTTATGTGCGGCCCCTCAGTATGTTTGTGAGCCAGGTGGACCGTGAGAAGTATCCGGATGCGGGACAGCGCTGGCGGTTTGAACGGATTGATATGGAGGAATGACAGCATTGTTTGATTTAGAGGAAGAACTGAAAAAACTCCCGGCCAGCCCGGGAGTTTATCTTATGCATAACAGCAGGGATGAGATTATCTATATTGGCAAGGCCATCAGCTTAAAGAACAGGGTGCGCCAGTATTTTCAAAGCAGCCGCAACAAGACAGCCAAGATTGAACAGATGGTTTCCCATATTGCATGGTTTGAGTATATACTTACGGATTCGGAACTGGAGGCCCTTGTGTTGGAGTGCAACCTGATTAAGGAGCACAGGCCCCGCTATAACACCATGCTGAAGGATGATAAAAGCTATCCTTACATTAAGGCCACCATGGGAGAGGATTTTCCCAGGCTGCTGTTTGCGCGTGATATGAAAAAGGACGGGAGGAGCCGATACTTCGGGCCTTATACAAGTGCGGGCGCGGTTAAGGACACGCTGGACCTGATCCATAAGCTGTACCGTATCCGCACCTGCAGCAGAAGCCTTCCAAAGGACATTGGCAAAAACAGGCCCTGTCTTAACTATCACATCAAGCAGTGTGATGCCCCCTGCCAGGGGTATATCACGGCGCAGGAGTACCAGGCTAATTTCAGCCAGGCCCTGGATTTCCTGAATGGAAAATATGACCCGCTTTTAAAGACGCTGCAGGAAAAAATGGAGGATGCTTCGGAAAAACTGGATTTTGAACGGGCCATTGAGTACAGGGAACTGTTAAACAGCGTGAAGCAGGTGGCCCAGAAGCAGAAGATTACCAGCAGCAGCATGGAGGACAGGGACATTGTGGCCATGGCAAGGGATGAGAAGGATGCGGTGGTACAGGTGTTCTTCATCCGCGAAGGCAAGCTGATCGGCAGGGACCATTTCCATGTGTCGGCTGCAACGGCTGAGAATGAAGGCGAAATCCTGGACAGCTTTGTGAAGCAGTTTTATGCGGGCACGCCTTTTATCCCCAGGGAACTGTGGCTCCAGCATCCATTGGCGGACGAGGATGTCATCAGCCAATGGCTGACCGCGAAGCGGGGCCAGAAGGTGCGTATCGTGGTGCCGAAAAAAGGGGAGAAGGAACGCCTGGTGGAACTGGCTGCCAGGAACGCTGCCCTGGTCCTGTCCCAGGACAAGGAGCGCATAAAGAAAGAAGAACTGCGCACCATCGGAGCCATGAACCAGATTGGGGAACTGATTGGCATTGGCGGCATCCGCAGGATGGAGGCATATGATATATCCAATACCAGCGGTATTGAATCCGTGGGATCCATGGTGGTGTACGAGGACGGCAAGCCCAAACGCAGCGATTACAGGAAATTCAAGATAAAGACAGTCCAGGGTCCCAATGACTATGCGTCCATGGAGGAGGTGCTCACAAGACGTTTTTCCCATGGCATGCGCGAGGTAAAGGAACTGGAGGAAAAGGGCGGGGATTTGAACCTGGGAAGCTTTACCCGCTTCCCTGACCTGATCATGATGGACGGCGGAAGGGGACAGGTGAACATTGCCCTGGAGGTCCTTTCAAAGCTGGGACTTACCATTCCCGTGTGCGGCATGGTCAAGGATGACAGCCACAGGACAAGGGGGCTGTATTACAATAATATAGAAGTGCCCATTGACAGGCACAGCGAGGGGTTCCGGCTGATTACAAGGATACAGGACGAGGCACACCGGTTTGCAATCGAGTACCACAGAAGCCTCAGGGGAAAAGGACAGGTAAAATCCATCCTGGACGATATACCGGGTATCGGACCGGCCAGGAGGAAAGCACTGATGCGCCACTTTAAGGACATTGAATCGGTGCGCGCGGCTTCGGTGGAGGAACTGGAGCAGGCGCCCCAGATGAATAAGCGGGCAGCCCTCGCGGTATATGGGTTTTTCCATGAGGACAGGCAGGAGGGCAGCAAGGACGGCGCACCGGCCAATACCCAGGATGGCGCACCGTCCGGCCAATGAATGGGTTCCAGATTATGGAAAATGACTTAAGAGAAAACACATGACAAGAAGTTTAAAGTATGATAGTATGATAAGAGTTAAAATAGAAGCATAACCAGCTTAAGGGGGTATTACCATGCATGGAGTAACCATATCGGAATTGATTCAGAAAATGAAGCTTCGCAACACCACTCCGGATATTGATACGGACAAGATCGTGCTGACGCACCCGGACGTAAACCGTCCTGCCCTGCAGCTCACCGGGTTTTTCGACCATTTTGACAGGGAACGGGTTCAGATCATCGGATACGTTGAGCAGGCATATATTAATACCATGGACCAGGAACGCAAGCGCCTGATGTATGATAAACTCACATCCAGCCAGATCCCCTGCCTTGTATTCAGCCGCAGCCAGGAACCGGATGAGGACCTTCTGGAGTTCTGTAATTATTACGGGGTGCCCTGCCTTGTGTCCGATAAGACCACGTCTGCCCTTATGGCGGAAGTAATCCGCTGGCTGAATGTAAAGCTGGCACCATGCATAAGTATCCATGGGGTGCTCATTGATGTATTCGGCGAGGGAGTTCTGATCATGGGCGAGAGCGGGATCGGCAAAAGTGAGGCCGCCCTTGAGCTGATTAAGAGAGGACACCGCCTTATCACCGATGATGTGGTGGAAATCCGCAAGGTCAGCGATGACACCCTGGTGGGCAGCGCGCCGGATATCACCAAGCACTTTATTGAACTGCGGGGAATCGGCATCATTGATGTCAAGACCCTGTACGGCGTGGAAAGCGTGAAAGATACCCAGAACATCGACATGGTCATTAAGCTGGAGGACTGGAGCAGGGATAAGGAATACGACAGGCTTGGCCTGGAAGACAGCTACACGGAATTCCTGGGCAACCAGGTGGTATGCCATACCATCCCCATACGTCCCGGCCGTAACCTGGCTATTATCGTGGAATCAGCCGCGGTCAATTACCGTCAGAAGAAGATGGGTTATAATGCTGCCCAGGAACTGTACAACAGAGTGCAGGCCAACCTAGGGAAAGCCAGCGATGATTAAGAAAATGAATATTGAGTGAGGACTGCAAGTTGAATTTGGAACACACATTAAAAGATATCCTTGAAACAGAACTGCCCGGATGCAGGTTCATGGAGCCCATGAGCAGGCATACGTCCTTCCGGATCGGCGGCCCCGCGGAAATCTTCATAAGTCCCTCCGGTGAAGAGGAGCTGGCGGCCGTGCTGCGTGTGTTGGGCACTTACCATGTGCCCTGGAGGATTCTTGGGAATGGCAGCAACCTCCTGGTCAGTGACAGCGGCTGCGAAGGCGCGGTGATTGCCATGGAGGGGATCAGCTATATGGAGGCCTGCCACAGCATCCTGCGTGTGGGAGGCGGACAGCTGCTGGGCCGGGCCGCCCATCTGGCACTGGAGCATTCCCTTACAGGCATGGAATTTGCGGCAGGGATTCCGGGCAGCGCAGGCGGCGCATTGGTCATGAATGCGGGCGCCTATGGGTCAGAGATGAAGGATATCCTCAGGGAAGCCAGGGTCATGACCCCGGAAGGCGAAGTCCTTGTGCTGGATGCGGGCGCCCTTGAGCTGGGTTACCGTACCAGCTGTATCCCATCTAAGGGGTATATTGTATTGGAAGCCGTATTTGGTCTGAAACCTGGCGACAGGTCTGCAATTGAAGCCAGGATGAAGGAACTGTCGGCCAGGCGCAGGGAGAAGCAGCCCCTTGAATATCCCAGCGCCGGCAGCACCTTTAAACGCCCCCAGGGGTATTTTGCAGGCAAACTGATTGAGGACGCCGGACTTCGCGGATATCAGCTTGGAGGCGCCCAGGTGTCTGAAAAGCACTGCGGGTTTGTAATCAACAGCAACGGCGCCACGGCGTCGGATGTGATGGCGCTTTGCGACCATGTCAGGAAAAGGGTCATGGAAACATCCGGCGTTAAACTGGAGATGGAAGTGAAACGCTGGGGCCGGTTCTGACAAGCCGGATGGCGGATTTGCCAGGGCGTGCAGATGGCGGGAATGGATTTTCAAACACGACCCAGTGATACAGACATATTATCAGACGGGACAGAGGTGGATGGATGAAGCTTGTGATTGTAACCGGAATGTCCGGGGCAGGCAAGACGATAGCGCTCAAGATGCTGGAGGATTTGGGCTTTTACTGCGTGGATAACCTTCCCATTTCCCTGGTGGACAAATTCTCACAGCTGGCGGCAGGAGGCGGTGAAATTAAGCAGGCAGCCCTTGGGATTGACATAAGGAGCGGCGAGGAATTAAACCAGCTGGAAGCCATCCTTCAGGGATGGAAGGACACGGGCCTGGATTTCCAGGTCCTGTTCCTGGATGCCAACGACGGCACCCTTATTAAGAGATATAAGGAAACACGGCGCAGCCATCCCCTTGCCGGGACCGGCCGCCTGGACAAGGGGATTGAGAAGGAGCGCATGAAGCTGGCATTCCTTAAAAAGGATGCTGATTTCATCATTGATACAAGCCAGCTGCTGACCAGGGAACTGAGACAGGAGCTGGAGAAGATTTTCCTGAAGGACCAGGATTTCAATAACATGTTCATCACCATCCTTTCCTTTGGTTTCAAATATGGGATTCCCGAGGACGCGGACCTTGTCTTTGATGTGCGCTTCCTGCCCAATCCCTATTATGTGGAGGAACTGCGGCCGCTGACAGGGGAAGACCCGGTCATCCGCGACTTTGTGATGCAGGGCGGGACCGGACAGGCTTTTCTGGATAAACTGTATGACCTGATTGATTTCCTTCTCCCCAATTACATCCGTGAGGGAAAGAACCAGCTGGTGGTCGCTGTGGGGTGCACCGGAGGCAAACACCGTTCCGTGGCCATGGCCAATGCGCTTTTCGGACATCTGGCCTGCCACAAGACCTACGGCATAAAGATTGAGCACAGGGATATTGATAAAGATAATAAAAGGAAGTAGCATAAAATGTCATTTTCTTCCAGGGTAAAAGATGAACTTTCCAGGCAGGTTTCCGCTGCGAGACATTGCCGGATAGCGGAGATGTCTGCTGTTTTAAGCCTTTGCGGCCGTGTGAAAATATCGGCGTCCGACCATTTTTCCATTGAAATGCACACAGAAAATGTAGCAGTTGCAAGAAAGTACTTTACATTATTGAAAAAAACATTTAATATAAGTACTGATGTTTCAATTCGCAGAGGCGGGAATGTTTCGCGGAACCGGACATATATTGTAGCAGTCAGGGAACATGATGATGCACTTAAGGTACTTCAGGCGGCCAAGCTCATTGACGCCCAGGGGGAGATACGGGAGAATCTGTCGCTGGTACGCAATGTGATGGTTCAGAATGCCTGTTGCAGAAGGGCTTTTATCAGAGGGGCGTTTCTCGCTGCGGGTTCAATCAGTGACCCGGAGAAATTCTACCATTTTGAAATCGTATGTCCTTCCATGGCAAAGGCTGAGCAGCTTAAAGGCATCATAGCCGCGTTTGATATGGAACCCAAAATCGTGCCGAGGAAAAAGCACTATGTGGTCTATATCAAAGAAGGGGACCAGATTGTGGACATCCTTAACGTGATGGAGGCACCCGTGGCCCTTATGGAGCTGGAGAACATCCGGATACTGAGAGGGATGCGGGGGAATGTGAACCGTCAGGTGAACTGTGAAACAGCCAATATCAACAAGACCGTGTCTGCGGCGGTAAAACAGATGGAGGATATCCGTTTTATCCAGGAGACCATAGGACTTGACGGGCTTCCGGAAAGCCTTCAGGACATGGCCCGCTTAAGGCTGGAACGGCCTGAGGCAACCTTAAAGGAGCTTGGCCAGGCTTTAGAACCGCCTGTGGGCAAATCAGGTGTAAACCACCGTCTGAGGAAATTGGGCCAGATGGCGGATGACCTGCGGCAGCAGTTGCCGGACAGTTAGAAGTATTGTTTCATTAAGTACAATTCAGTATGGGCACCGGAATGGAAGCCATGGCAGGGCTGTTTAGGCAGCGGGCATGGCTGCGTACCATTCAAAGGAATGAGGAGGATAATTATGGTAAAGAAATTGATCACAGTTGAATTGTCATCAGGGCTGGAAGCCAGGCCGGCAGCTATGCTTGTACAGGTGGCAAGCCAGTACGAAAGCAAGATTTATCTGGAAGCTGAGGCTAAACGCGTGAATGCCAAGAGCATCATGGGAATGATGACCCTGTGTCTTACTGCCGGAGAGGCCATTACAGTGGTGGCTGAAGGTGATGATGAGGAACAGGCAGTCTCTGAGATTGAGAAGTATCTGAAGAACCAGGAATAACAACCGCCTAATACAGAGTATAATCATAGATTTAAGGACCGGGGGCTCTCTAACCTGGTTCTTTTAGGGCTCTTTGTCAATAGTTGGGGTGGGATTTGTTAAAATCCCGCCCCAATTCTATGAAAAGG
>NZ_QVEX01000011.1:171243-171592 GCF_003434055.1 Enterocloster aldenensis
ATTTGTTAAAATCCCGCCCCAATTCTATGAAAAGGGCTCTTTTTATGTTTAGTTCCAGGTTTTACTGATTTTGGGCATGCCAAATAAGCCTCCGCATTACCGACCATTTTATCCTATGATGTACAGTGGAGTATCCGCGTCCGGAACCGTTTGAAATTCCGGATTCCGTAGCTGCTCCGTTTTAATACCTTTATCTTGTTGTTAAATCCTTCTGTGGGACCATTTGTCAGCCCGTATTTAAAGGCATTCAGGATTTCTTTTCGCCAGGCCCTGTAGGTCTTAGCACAGGCCTCAAATTCCTTGATCCCACAGCCCTGTGCATTCGCAATCCAGTCATCAAATTCCCTCT
>NZ_QVEX01000012.1 GCF_003434055.1 Enterocloster aldenensis
GTTCAATTCGGTTTTCAATATGTGGTTTTGAGGGTACGTAAATTGTTGAATTTGTGCTTGAAATTTGGATTAAATTATTGTATAATGATTTGGTCAGCGCAATAGACAATTAGTTGTACCATTATTCCTCGATAGCTCAGTCGGTAGAGCACGCGGCTGTTAACCGCGCTGTCGTAGGTTCAAGTCCTACTCGGGGAGTTTTTAGTGGAAGTCCATGGCGACCACTACCTTATTCAGGCCCCATGGTCAAGCGGTTAAGACATCGCCCTTTCACGGCGGTAACACGAGTTCGAATCTCGTTGGGGTCATTTAGTTTCAGGATAATTGGCATGAACATGCCGATGTGGCTCAATTGGCAGAGCAGCTGATTTGTAATCAGCAGGTTATCGGTTCGAGTCCGATCATCGGCTTTACTGTGACAACAGTAAATTTTATAAGAGATAATATAGTTCGGACCTTTAGCTCAGTTGGTTAGAGCAACCGGCTCATAACCGGTCGGTCCTGGGTTCGAGTCCCCGAAGGTCCACTCTTTCCTAACTAAAGCAGATTGAGAACTATATAATCCAAATAATGGCCCGGTGGCTCAGCTGGTTAGAGCGCCGCCCTGTCACGGCGGAGGTCGACGGTTCGAACCCGTTCCGGGTCGTTTGCATTTTATAATGCGACATAATTCATATACATTTTGGGGTCTTAGCTCAGCTGGGAGAGCATCTGCCTTACAAGCAGAGGGTCACAGGTTCGAGCCCTGTAGGCCCCATTTGTATTATGCGGGTGTGGTGGAATAGGCAGACACAAGGGACTTAAAATCCCTCGGTAGCGATACCGTGCCGGTTCAAGTCCGGCCACCCGCATTGCAATTAAGTTCTGATGCTGTAAGGCGTTGGGACTTTTCTTGTAATTATATTGGATTTGCGGCTGTGGTGGAATTGGCAGACACGATGGGTTTAGGTCCCATTGGGAGACCGTGCAGGTTCGAGTCCTGTTAGCCGCATAGTAGGAGCCTTATAAAAGGGCTCCTTTTAGATTGAACAAAAAGTATGATGACAAGGGTGATGGAGCCGGACAAAGCGGGAGGGATAACCGCAGTCCCTAATGATGACATACAGATGTCATGTTTCTTCTGATATAATATGGAAAAACAGGAAGAGGGAGAACACATGAGGTTAGATGGATTTGGTATTTTCGTCAAGGATATGGGGACTATGATACGGTTTTACCGTGATGTTTTGGGATTTGGGATAAAGGAAAATGAAGAGAGTGAGAATGTATTCCTGGAAAAGGATGGTACATTGTTCCTGCTTTATGGGCGTGACGGGTTAGAGAAGATGACTGGCAGGAGGTTCTGCTATGCAGATAAGGTGAACGGTCATTTTGAGATAGCATTAACAGTATCCGATTATGCGGCGGTAGATGAGGCATATAATAGTGTGATTGAAAAGGGGGCTGTGCCGGTCATGGCACCTGTTACGGAGCCTTGGGGGCAGCGGACCTGTTATGTGGCTGATCCGGAAGGCAATCTGGTTGAGATTGGGTCATTTGTTAAGGGGGAATCATAAAATGGACCATAGTCCGGTTTTTAAACAGGTCACATTGGAAAACCTGGAGGCAGAACATATATGCTGCTGCATTTCCGATAAGAAAGGTGAAAATTGTGTGTCATCCAAGAAGTCATGGCTTCGCAACAGGATGCAGGAGGGGCTTGTGTTCAACAAGCTGGATGTACGGGGAAAGGTGTTCATAGAATATTTACCGGCAGAATTTGCCTGGGCGCCCATTAATGCAGATGGTTATATGTATATTGACTGTTTATGGGTTTCCGGGCAATACAAGGGAAAAGGGTATGGGGACCAGCTGCTGGATCAATGTATTGCTGACAGCAAGGCCAAGGGAAAAAGGGGTCTTGTCTGCCTGTCATCTAAAAAAAAGATGCCGTTTCTTTCAGATCCGGGATATCTTAAGCACCGGGGATTTAAGGTGGCAGATACAGCCAGCCCTTATTATGAGTTGTTCTATCTGCCTTTTTCCGATTCGGAAACAGTGCCGTCCATAAAGGATGTGGCAAAGAATGGCTGTGTGGATGAGAAGGGATTGGTGCTGTATTATTCTGACCAATGTCCGCATACATCTAAATATGTACCGCTTCTTGCTGGGAATCTGAAGGAACTTGGGCTGGAGTGCAGGTTCCGGAAGATTGAAACCAAAGAGGATGCACAGGCAGCGCCTGTTCCATTTACAACATATGCATTGTTTTATAATGGAGCGTTTGTTACCAATGAAATCCTATCGGAGAAGAGCTTTTCAAAAATATGGGAGCGGATTGGGAATACGCAAGGATAGGGAAATATGCATGCTGTATGATAAAGATATAAGGGAGCCCCTTTTTGATTTCCTGGAGGAAGCTTATGGCAAGTTAAGGATTATAGAAGAAAAACAGGTAGGGAAATCAAGGGCGGATATTGTGATGGTCCTACCCGGGCTTTTGACGGGAATTGAGATTAAAAGTGATGCTGATTCTTACGTGCGTCTGTCGCGGCAGGTTAAGGATTATGACCGCTTCTTTGACCGCAATATGGTGGTGGCAGGTTCCAGCCACGCGGCCCATGTCAGGGAACATGTTCCGGGATGGTGGGGAATCATAACAGTGGAGCAGAATGACCGGGAAATTGATTTTTATGTTCTGCGGCAACCTCAGGAAAACCCTATGATGAACTGGAAACGTAAACTCAGCCTTTTGTGGCGTCCGGAACTGGCGCATATCCAGGAGCTTACCGCCATGCCCAGATATAAAGAGAAGAGCAAGGCATTTGTCATTGAAAAAATACTGGCAAAGGTGCCTGGGGAGCAATTGTCCGTCTTGGTGAGCGAGGAACTATTTGAGCGGGATTATACACGGATTGAAGAGGTAATCAGGGCGTATAAGATACAGAACAGGCCGGAACTGAAGGGCCGGACAGGGAAAAGGAAAAGGAGGAGGCCGTAGAACATGTTTTCAAAAGAAAGTGATTGACGGGCCACCAAGTTTTTCGTATAATTTTTATTAATGGCTGACAGAAGTCAGCATTTGCGCAGGGTAAGAATCCTGTATGGACCTAAGGTCCGGACGGTAATTAACAGCAATGCGTTTATGATATCAGGAGAATACCAGGAAGGTAATGGATATCCCTAAGGGATAGGTCTGTTTTCCTGGTATTTTTGTGTGTTAAAAACATCCGGAAGAGGGAGACGAAAAAACAGATGGGCCTGAACCATATGAGGTGGTTTTCAGGACTGATAGGAGGACGGGAATGAAACGATGTTTTAATTTTACCATGGCAGCCGTGTTAGCAGCAGCCATGCTGGCGACTGGGTGCGGGGGAAATGGTTCCGGTACCACAGATGTAACGGCATCCGGGCAGGAGCAGCAGGGAACACAGGGGACAGCACAGGCGGAGGGGCAGCAGGAAACAGGACAAGTGACCGGACAGCAGGGAACGGTACGGGATGATGTGATTGTTGTAATGGGACCCACATCCGAACCAGAGGCGGGATTTAATCCTGCTTATGGATGGGGGGCAGGGGAACATGTGCATGAGCCGCTGATCCAGAGTACCCTGACTGTGACAACCACTGATTTGAAAATCGGCTATGACCTGGCCACGGGTATGGAAGCCAGCGATGATGGCCTTACCTGGACCGTGACCATACGGGATGACGTGTCATTTACAGATGGGGAGAAACTGACTGCCGGGGATGTGGCATTTACCTATAATACATTGAGGGATACCAGTTCAGTTAATGATTTTACCATGCTGAAAGAGGCTCAGGCGGTGAATGATACAACGGTGGAATTCCATATGAACCGCCCGTACTCCATATGGCCATATACCATGGCCATTGTGGGGATTGTGCCGGAACATGCCTATGGGGCTGGATACGGGGAGCATCCGGTTGGCTCGGGCCGTTATATGTTGAAGCAGTGGGATAAAGGGCAGCAGGTAATCCTGGAAGCTAATCCGGATTATTATGGGGAAGCGCCAATCATGAAAAAGGTTACCATCCTGTTCATGGAGGAGGATGCGGCCTACGCAGCTGTCATGTCGGGACAGGCAGACCTGGCCTATACGGCTGCTTCCTATTCGGACCAGACACTGCCGGGGTATGAACTGCTGGCCTTTGAGACCGTGGATAACAGGGGATTTAACCTTCCTGCCGTGCCGGATGAAGGGAAGACAGAGGACGGCATATCCATTGGTAATGATTTTACAAGTGATGTGCAGGTGCGGCGGGCCATCAACCTTGCCATTGACAGGAATGAGATGATTGACAATGTGCTGAGCGGTTACGGAAGCCCGGCCTACAGCGTTTGTGACAAGATGCCATGGTATAATGATGCTGCGCAGGTTGGGTACGATGCGGTAAAGGCAGCGGACATACTGGACAAGGCCGGCTGGGTGATTGGAGGCGATGGAATCAGGGAAAAGGACGGCGTCAGGGCCTCCATGACCCTTATGTACCCGGCCAGTGATTCTGTCCGCCAGGCCCTGGCAGCAGACACGGCCAACCAGTTAAAGGAAGTTGGGATTGAGGTTAAGACAGAGGGCGTTGGCTGGGACACGGCTTATGACAGGGCGCAGGCAGAGCCCCTGATGTGGGGCTGGGGCGCGCATACGCCGATGGAGCTCTATAACATTTACCATACGATGAAGGAATCGGGGCTGGCAGAGTATTCTCCTTATGCCAATGAGACCGTGGACCGTTATATGGATGCGGCCCTGGCCTCCAGCGACCTGGAACAGTCCTACGAGCTTTGGAAAAAGGCGCAGTGGGATGGAAATACGGGGATTACCCAGGATGGGGACATCCCATGGATCTGGCTGGTGAATATTGACCATCTGTACTGGGCCAGGGAGAATCTTAAGGTGGCGGATCAGAAGCTGCATCCCCACGGCCATGGCTGGTCAATTGTGAATAATGTGGATCAGTGGAGCTGGGAATGATGCCGGGAGAAGACGGATTAAGATATGATAGCGGCGCCAGCGTACTGTTGTGGGTTGCGTAAATGAATGAAAAAGCCGCAGATAGCCGTGGGATTGGTAAATGACTGCGGGATTAACGGCTGGATGTGGGAACTGTAAGTAAATGCAAAACCAGCGGATGGCTGTGATGAAAGGACAATGACATGGGTTTAAGACAGGTTGGTAAGAATATTGCGCGGATGTCAGTGCTGCTTGTGCTGGTCAGTATTGCGGCCTTTTTCCTGGTCACGGTGTCGCCTCTTGACCCATTGAGGACAAATGTGGGGCAGGCAGCGCTGGGAAGCATGAGCCAGGAGCAGATTGCACAGCTTGAGGAGTACTGGGGCGTGAATACGCCGCCTGTTAAACGGTATGTGTCCTGGGCAGCGGATTTCCTGCGGGGGGATATGGGGACGTCCCTTCTGTACCGTCAGCCGGTTTCTAAGGTAATTGGGGAAAAGCTGGCTAATTCCTTGTGGCTGATGGCATCGGCCTGGCTGGTATCCGGCGCAGTGGGATTTGTGCTGGGCGTGGCTGCAGGGGCCAGGAAAGGGGGGCTGACAGATAAGCTGATTTCTGCGTATGCGCTGCTAACTGCCAGCATCCCGGCTTTCTGGCTGGCGCTGGTATTGCTGATGATATTTGCAGTGTGGCTTAAGGTGCTTCCTATCGGACTCAGTGTTCCCATTGGAATGGAGGCATCCGCTGTCACGCTGGGGGACAGGCTGGTCCACGGCATCCTACCGGTGGCAGCCTTGTCCATTACCGGCATTTCCAATATCGCACTTCATACAAGAGAGAAGATGGCAGAGGTCATGGAGAGCGATTATGTGCTGTTTGCAAGGGCAAGAGGGGAATCGGAGTGGGAAATCGTGAAGCGGCATGGCATACGTAATATCCTGCTTCCTGCCATGACCCTGCAGTTTGCTTCGGTCAGCGAGATATTCGGGGGATCGGTCCTGGTGGAGCAGGTATTTTCTTATCCCGGATTGGGGCAGGCAGCTGTTACGGCAGGCCTGGGAGGGGATGTGCCGCTGCTGCTGGGGATTACTGTCATAAGCGCAGCCATTGTGTTTGCAGGCAATTTCACCGCCAATATACTGTATGGCGCAGTGGACCCCAGAATCAGAAAAAGGAGGGCAGGGTGATGGGATGGTTTACGGCGTGGAACCGGCGCAAGACCCTTTTTATTTTCCTCATAATGGCTGCCCTTATGCTGACGGTCATTACCATTGGGGGCAGGGTATTGGAAAATGAGGCCATGGTGACGGATTTTTCCAGGAAGAATCTGGCGCCATGTCCGGCATATCCCTTTGGGACGGACTGGATGGGCCGGGATATGTTTGTAAGGACCATAACAGGTCTTTCACTGAGCATACGGATTGGACTTCTAACAGCGGCAGTGAGTGCGCTCATTGCCTGTTTTATGGGAACGGCCGCAGCCTGTCTGGGAAAAGCAGCAGATGGATTGGTGGGGATTGTCATTGACCTGGTCATGGGAATTCCTCATATCCTGCTGCTGATCCTGATTTCCTTTGCCGCAGGAAAGGGATTCTGGGGCGTGATGGCGGGGATTTCCCTGACACACTGGACATCCCTGTCAAGACTTTTGAGGGCAGAGGTGATGCAGCTGAAGGAGCGTCAGTACATAAAGATTGCGGGAAAACTGGGAATGGGGAAAATGCAGATAGCGTGGAAGCATATGATGCCCCATCTCCTGCCCCAGCTTCTGGTGGGGGTGGTGCTTCTGTTTCCTCACGCCATCCTTCATGAGGCAAGTATCACATTCCTTGGGTTCGGCCTTCCGCCGGAACAGCCGGCCATTGGGGTCATCCTTTCAGAGAGCATGAAGTATCTGGCCATGGGAAAATGGTGGCTGGCCCTGTTTCCCGGATGTTTGCTGGTACTGGTGGTGGTGCTGTTCCATTTTATCGGTGATACCCTGATGACGCTGATCAACCCCAATCAGGCGCATATGTAGGCTGTCCGGGGTGGCTGGGCCGGCATGGCTGGGCTGGCGTAGCTGGACCGGGGGAGATGGAACAGGGTGTGGAGTGTGTATGGCGGTGAAGCCCATATACGGCAATTGCAGGTATATGGGCGCATAGGAAAATTGTGCAGGGAATGGGAATGGCAATGGGAACCGTACAGGGCGGCCCATGGGCGCTTGGAAGGAGATTGGCAGGATGGAAACAATATTGTCGGTGGAACATCTGATGATTTCATTTTCCCAATATGAGAGAGGGTGGAGGAAAATCCAGCTTCCGGTCATCAGGGATCTGAGTATTAATATAAAAGGGCATGAAATCGTGGCTGTGGTGGGATCCAGCGGTTCGGGAAAGAGCCTGCTGGCCCATGCGGTCATGGGGCTTCTGCCTGCCAATGCTTCCTGGAAGGGAAGGATTGCCTTTAAGGGAGAGGAACTGACAGGAAAAAGGGTGGGGGAACTGAGGGGAAGGCAGATGGTGCTGGTGCCTCAGAGCGTTTCGTATCTGGACCCGCTTATGAAGGTGGGGGACCAGGTGAGGAGAGGGCATAAAGATGGGATATCCAGAGCCAGAAGCAGGGAAGTTCTTGGCAGGTATGGGCTGGGGGAGGATACGGAGGAGCTTTATCCGTTTCAGCTGTCTGGAGGAATGACGCGCCGGGTGCTGATTTCCACGGCTGTCATGGAGAAACCCGAATTGGTGATTGCGGATGAACCGACCCCGGGGCTTCATATCAGCGCGGCCAAGAGGGTGCTGTCACATTTCCGGGAGATTGCGGACGGGGGGGCTGGTGTGCTGCTGATTACCCACGACCTGGAACTGGCCCTTCAGGTGGCTGACCGGATTGTGGTATTTTACGCAGGAACCAATGTGGAGGAGGCTGCTGTGTCTGACTTCCAGAAGGAAGAGCGCCTGCGTCATCCGTATACAAGAGCGTTGTACCGAGCCATGCCGAGCCATGGATTTGAGGTTCAGCCAGGGGCGCAGCCCTATGTAAAGGACCTGCCCGTGGGATGTCCCTATGGCCCCAGATGTCCGATAGCAGACCAGGGCTGCATGGAAGAAATAGAGTATCGCGCTTATGAAGGCGGTATGGTAAAATGTAGGAAGGCAGGAACATGAGACTGGAAGCAGAAAACATTTCCTTTCAATATGATAATGGAAACAGGAAGATACTGAACAATGTAAGCATGGGTCTGGAGCAGGAGGAACGGGTGGGGATTACTGCTCCCAGCGGATTTGGGAAGACCACATTCTGCAAGATCCTGGCTGGATATGAATTACCTGATTCCGGGCGCGTGCTGCTGGACAAAAAACCTCTGTCCGCATATGGGGCGTACTGCCCGGTCCAGATGGTGTGGCAGCATCCGGAACTGTCGGTGAACCCAAAGCTTAAAATGAGGGAAGTCATAAAGGAAGGGGATGGGGTGGAGGAGCGGATCATCAGGGGGCTGGGCATTGAACCGGACTGGATGAACCGGTATCCCGGGGAACTGTCCGGAGGCGAGCTGCAGCGGTTCTGCATTGCCAGGGCCCTTGGCGGACAGACACGGTTTTTGCTGGCAGATGAAATCAGCACCATGCTGGATTTGATAACCCAGAGCCAGATATGGAATTTCCTTTTAGAAGAGGTGAAACGCCGGAAGATGGGACTGCTGGTGGTGAGCCACTCCGGGGAACTGCTGGAGCGGGTATGTACCAGGATTGTGGATTTGAAGGAGGAAATATCAATATGGACGTAAGGGAACTGCTGGAACAGGTGAAATCAGGGGCGGTTGGGATAGAGGATGCGGAAAAGGCGCTGAAGGACCTTCCGTATGAAGATCTGGGGTATGCAAAGCTGGACCATCACAGAAAACTCAGGTCCGGATTCGGTGAGACCGTGTTCTGCCAGGGAAAGCCGGATGCATACCTGATGGAGATTTATAAGCGGTTTTATGAGCGGGACGGCGAGGTGCTGGGGACAAGGGCGTCTGAGGAACAGCATGTGCTGGTAAAATCAGCGGTACCGGAAGTGGTCTATGACCCTATTTCCAGAATCCTTAAGGTGGAACGCCGGGGCAAGGAAAGGAAAGGCCTTATTGCTGTGTGTACGGGAGGTACGGCAGATATACCGGTAGCAGAGGAGGCCGCACAGACAGCGGAGTATTTCGGATGCGCAGTGGACCGGATCTTCGATGTGGGGGTGGCGGGAATCCACAGGCTGCTTTCACAGCGGGACAGGATTATGAAAGCCAACTGTATTGTTGCGGTGGCGGGAATGGAAGGCGCCCTGGGGACCGTGATTGCAGGGCTTGCGGACTGCCCGGTCATTGCGGTCCCCACATCGGTGGGATATGGGGCCAGCTTTCATGGACTGTCTGCTCTTTTGACCATGCTGAATTCCTGTGCCAACGGGATTTCAGTGGTGAATATTGACAACGGATACGGGGCCGGATATCTGGCCACTCAAATAAACAGATTGGCGGTAAGATAAAATGGGAAAAATATTGTATTTGGAATGTAATTCTGGAATCAGCGGGGATATGACCGTTGGTGCGCTTCTGGACCTGGGAGCGGACCGGCATGTGCTGGAACATGCCCTTAAAAGCCTGGGGGTAGGCGGATATCATCTGCACTTTGGGCGGAAAGATGTATGTGGATTGGATTCGTATGATTTTGATGTGCATCTGAAGGAGGATGGGCATGAGCATGACCATGAGCATGACCATCCTCATTCTCATGAGGACCATCACGGGCATTCCCATGCCCATCAGCACGGGGATGGACACCCCCATGTTCATAGAAACCTGTTTGACATATATCAGATTATTGACAAACTGGAGTCCAATGACCGTGTGAAGGAACTGGCGCGCAGGATGTTCAGGATAGTGGCGGAGGCTGAGTCAAAGGCCCATGGCCTGCCTGTTGACCAGGTGCATTTCCACGAAGTGGGGGCCATTGATTCAATTGTGGATATCATCAGCGTGGCGGTGTGCGTGGATAACCTGGGGGTGGATGACGTGGTGGTGTCCGCCCTGGCAGAGGGACACGGCCATGTGCATTGCCAGCATGGAGTCCTTCCGGTTCCTGTGCCGGCCACAGCTAATATTGCGTCCGCCTATGGGCTGGATCTCCGGTTTACGGATAATGACGGGGAGATGGTTACACCCACCGGGGCTGCAATTGCGGCAGCCCTGCGCACCAGGGACAGCCTGCCGGATTCCTGCCGCCTTCTTAAAATCGGAATGGGGGCTGGAAACCGGGTATTCAGGCAGGCCAATGTGCTCCGGGCCATGCTGATGGAGACTTCCCATACAGATGCAGGGGCAGACAATGGGGAAATGGCATTGGACGGCCAATCCATGTGGGTAATGGAAACCAATCTGGATGACTGTACAGGGGAAATCCTGGGATTTGTCATGGAACTGCTTCTGGAGGCAGGCGCAGCGGATGTGTGGTACACACCGATATATATGAAAAAGAACAGACCTGCCTACACACTGTCTGTCCTGTGCAGGAGGGAAGAACGGGAGAAGCTGGAGGAAATCATACTGATCCATACAACGACCATTGGAATCAGGCAGTATCCTGTGGCAAGGACCGTGCTTGCCAGAAAAAGGGTGACCGTGGATACGGCCTGCGGACCGGCAGATGTGAAAGTATGCACTTATAAAGACAGGAAATTTTATTATCCGGAATATGAGGGGGTGCGCCGTCTCTGCCGGGATACGGGCCGGGATTTTAAGGCTGTGTACCAGGATGTACGCCTGGAAGCAGAGCGGAAAGGATTGTGAGGATGGGCGACAGGGAAATGCTGCAGGCCAGGATGAGGGAGTTGGTTTCTGAGGATATCTGCCTTGCGTTTTCAGGCGGCGTGGATTCCAGCCTCCTCCTGAAAGTGGCTGCGGATGCGGCCGCAGAAACAGGGAAAAAGGTGTATGCGGTCACATTTGACAGCAGGCTCCACCCCTCCTGTGATTTAAGGATTGCCAGGCAGGTGGCCGGTGAACTGGGAGGAATCCACCAGGTCATGGAAGTGGATGAACTGGAACAGGAAGAGATACGGATGAACCCTGTAAACCGCTGCTATCTGTGCAAACGCCATCTTTTCATGACCCTTAAGAAGCTGGCAGGGGAAAAGGGGGTCAGACGGATACTGGACGGCACCAATGAGGACGATATGCATGTGTACAGACCGGGAATACGGGCTTTAAAGGAACTGGGTATCATAAGCCCTCTTGCAGAACTGCATATCACAAAGGAGGCGGTCAAGGGGATGGCTTCTGAATACGGGATCTCAGTGGCGTCAAGGCCCTCAACCCCCTGTATGGCCACAAGGCTGCCTTATAATACCAGGATTGACTATGATGTGCTGGACAGGATTGCACAGGGGGAGGCGTATCTGAGGGATGTGCTGCCTGGAAATGTACGTCTGCGGCTTCATGGAGGGATTGCCAGGCTGGAGGTGGACAATGAGGCATTTGCCAGGCTGCTGGATAGGAGGGCGGATGTGGTACGGCAGCTGAAGGGCCTGGGATTTACCTATGTGGCCTTGGATCTGGAAGGGTTCCGGTCCGGGAGCATGGATGTGGGAATTACGGAGGTTCATGGGTCCGCGGATCCGTCAGGAGCGGTTCCGTTATAGATTCTTGTTTTTATGACAAAATAAGAGTATAATGGTCTAAGATTTGCTGATGGCAATACAGGGAGAATATACCGGATCAAAGGGGGATAATCCTATGTTTCTTCTGTTATTGGCGGTGTGGATTATATTGAATGGTAAAATAACGGTGGAAATCTGCGTCCTTGGCGCATTGATTTCCGCCGCTCTTTTTTATTTCATGTGCAGGTACATGGAGTACGGCCTGCGCAAGGAACTGCTTCTGTTCCGCCTGACGCCGCTGTTCATCCGGTATTTCTGGGTTCTGGTAAAGGAAATCGTCAGGGCAAATGTGTGCGTGCTGAAAATCATCGTTTCGCCGGAACTGGAACCGGAACCTGCTTTTGTGTATTTTGATGTAAAGTTCAGGACAGGGCTGGCTAAGGTGATGTTGGCTGACTCCATTACCCTGACGCCGGGCACCATTACGGTCTCTGTGGAAAATGACCGCTTCTGCGTGCATTGCCTGGACCGGGAACTGGCAGAGGGGATGGAGGATTCCGTGTTTGTGGGGCTTTTATTGGAAATGGAGGCAGTGGAAAGCAGATGGATGTGATTGGGCAGGTATATGACAGGTTGCTGGGCGGTTCGGTCATTGTACTGGCTGTCCTGATTATTTTAAGTATCATCCGTTCGGTCCGGGGGCCTGGAATTGCGGACCGGATTATTGCGGTTAATATGATTGGAACCATGATTATCATGATAATAGCTATCCTTTCCGTGTACCTGGATGAGAATTACCTGGTGGATGTGTGCCTGATTTATGCCATGCTGAGTTTCCTTGGGGTGGTGGTCCTCTGCAAGGTGTACACGGGTGTCTATCTGCAGAGGAAGAATAGGAAGGCTGACCTGGGAGCCATTGAGGATAATGTAAACAGGCAGGGGGTTGATACGGCGGATGCATCAGACACCTATGAAAAGGAGGAAGGCATATGACGTGGAGATGGATACAGCTGGCAGCAGCGGCTGCCTGCCTTCTGGTTGGAATCATATTCATGGTCCTGGCTGTGTTTGGAGTAAACCGCTTCCATAAGGCCCTGAACCGTATGCATGCCGCGGCCATGGGGGATACGCTGGGAATCCTGTTTGTGTTTGCAGGATTAATCGTGATGCGGGGATTTTCCATGGATTCCCTTAAATTGTTCCTGGTCATCCTTTTCTTCTGGTCGGCAGGACCTGTGTCAGGCCATATGATAAGCAGGCTGGAGGCCATGACAGATGAGGAACTGGGTAAGATCTTGATCATCCGGAAGACGGGGAAGGAGGAGGGCACAGATGAGGCTGTTTGAAATCATACTTCTGGTCAGTCTGGTAGTATGCGCGGTATCGGTTGGATTTGCCAGGGATCTGCTGACCTCCATTGTTATTTTCATGTCCTACAGCCTGATCATGTGTGTTATCTGGATCCTGCTCCAGTCACCGGACCTGGCCATTACGGAAGCTGCCGTGGGGGCGGGGGTCACCAGCATCCTGTTTTTCATTACATTGAAGAAAATCAGGGCCATAAGCAAGGTTCACGATGAAGCGGACGGCAGGACCATCTGCGGGGAGGGCCGGGATGAGCAGGAGAAGGGATGATTATGAGAACAGCCGGTGGATGAAGTTCAGGAAATGGGTGGACGGGGAAATCGACCCTCTGGATCATGGAATGGAGATAAAGATACCGGGAAGTGAAGATGGCGGCGCAGAAACCCAGGATACAGGCGGGGCAGGAGGGGAATGCGGCAAAGCGGGAACTGTCAGGAAAGATGGAGGATTGGCCGGTAAGTCTGGGCCGGATGCGTCCCCCGGATCCCTCCTGATACGCGAAGAACGCGGAATCCGGATATTCCACCGCATTTACCAGGTCATGTCGGTGCTTCTGTGTTTCAGTATCATATTTGTCCTGCTGTGGACCATTGCCTACCTGCCCGTATTTGGCAATGCAGGCAACCCGGACAACAATGAAGTGTCTGCGCGTTATATTGAGAAGGGGCTGGATGAAACCGGGGCAGTGAATATTGTGACCGGAATGATATTGGATTACCGGGCGTTTGATACGTTTGGGGAATCCTGTGTCCTGTTTATTGCGTCCTGCTGTGTATTTGCGCTGCTGCGGATTGACGCGGCCGGCAGGGACAGGCAGACGGCCAAACGGCTGGAGGAGGCCAACGACCGTTTATTTGAGCCTAAAAATGATATCATTCTCCAGAAATGCGCTTGTGTGCTGGTGCCCCTTATACTGGTCTTTGGTATTTACATCGTGCTTAACGGCCATCTTTCACCGGGCGGGGGCTTCTCAGGCGGGGCGGTTCTGGGATCCGGGCTTATCCTCTACCTGAATGCATTTGGTTTTCAGAAAACAGAGCGTTTTTTTACGGAAAAGGTGTACCGCAGGATTACGCTGGCAGCCCTGACCTTTTACTGTCTGGCGAAGAGTTATTCGTTTTATACGGGCGCCAATGGTCTGGAAAGCCATATTCCGCTGGGAACACCGGGCGCTATTTTAAGCAGCGGCCTGATCCTTCCCCTGAACATCTGCGTGGGCCTGGTTGTGGCCTGCACCATGTATGCGTTTTATACCCTGTTCCGGAAAGGAGGTATGTAGGATGATGTCACATCTGTTCCTGAATGTGGAAGAAACCGTGTCGGTCATCCTGTTCGGCATTGGATTCACCATGCTCCTGCTGCATCAGAACCTGATTAAGAAAATCATGGGCATGAATATCATGGATACGGCTGTGTACCTTTTTCTGGCTGCAAAGGGGTATATCCGGGGCAGGATGGTGCCGATTGTGGTGGATGGGATCCGGGATGTGTCTGCCTATATCAATCCGGTTCCCAGCGGCCTTGTGCTTACCGGAATCGTGGTTTCCGTGAGCACCACGGCCCTGATGCTGGCTCTGACCATACGGCTTTATGAGCGGTACGGGTCCCTTGATCTGGATGAAATCCTTACACGGGCAAAGGAGGAAGAAAAGGCATGACGCTTGTGCAGAATTTTCCTTTTTTCTCCATCATTATTGCCATGTTTTCCGGTATCCTTTCCCTGGCCCTTAACGGCAGGCGTGCCAGGAATGTGAGCCTTGGCGCAATCAGCCTTGTAACGGTCATGTCCTTTGCCGTATGCCTGTATTGTATGGATGCAGGGGCAAGCTATACCTATAGGATGGGCCATTTCCCGGCGCCCTGGGGAAATGAAATCCGCGCAGGGGTCCTGGAGGGGCTGACGGCAACGGTTTTCGGCGTGGTCATGCTGCTGTCCGTTGCGGGCGGCATGGACCACACCTATGAGGATGTGGAGGGGACCAAGCTTAATCTGTTTTTCATCATGATTGATATGATGCTCAGTTCCCTGCTGGCCCTGATTTACACCAATGACCTGTTTACCGCCTATGTGTTTGTGGAAATCAATACCATAGCGGGCTGCGGGCTTATCATGATACGGCAGAAGGGGAGGAGCCTTTCAGCGGCCATACGGTATATGATCATGAGCCAGCTGGGGTCGGGCCTGTTCCTGATTGGCCTGAGCCTGCTCTATGATGTGACCGGACACCTGCTTATGAGTCCGGCCAAGGAGGCTGTGGCGCTGATTGAGGCGGCCGGCATATATGGGATTCCCATGCTGGTCATCCTTGCTGTCATCAGTGTTGGCCTTGCCATTAAAAGCGGACTGTATCCGTTCCATTACTGGATTCCGGACACCTATGGCTATGCCACGCCCACGGCCAGCGCCATCCTGTCCGGTCTGGTATCCAAGGGGTATATATTCCTGCTGATTAAGATATTTTACAGGGTGCTTGGACGGGAAAATGTGATTGCCAGCCAGATTGTGAATGTCCTGTACCTGTTCGGACTGGCGGGGATGATCATGGGTTCTGTGCACGCTATCATGGAGGAGGATACAAGGCGGATGATTGCCTATTCCTCAGTGGCCCAGATCGGTTACATCTATATGGGAATCGGCCTGGGAACCCAGGCCGGGATGGTGGCTGCCGTGTTCCATATGTTTACCCACTCCGCCACCAAAGCCCTTTTGTTCATCAGCGCAGTGGGATTGTATGAGGTTTCAGGAGATAAAAAGGATTACCGCAGCCTGCGGGGCGCCGGATACCGCAATCCGCTGGCCGGAATCGGTTTTGCAGTGGGGGCCTTGTCCATGGTGGGATTCCCTATGCTGGCGGGATTTATTTCCAAGCTGCTTTTTGCAACCTCAGCCCTTCAAAGCCCTCACAAGATGATTCCCACCCTGATCGTGCTGGCTGTCAGTACCATCCTTAACGCCATCTATTTCCTGCGCCTGGTCATCACCCTTTACTCGGGCGGGGGAAGTGAGAAGAAAGGAAAGGCAAGCTCCTGGAAGCTCAGGGCGGCTATCCTGTGCTTCATCCTGCTGAACCTGGTTCTGGGGCTTAAGTCCCAGCCCGTTGTGCAGGCTATTTGGGACGGGCTTGCCATGTTTGATTAAAAGGAGATACCATATGGACGGAAATGTGTTATTGCTTTTGCCAATCCTGCTCCCCATTGTTATGGGAAGCCTGGTCCTGACGGCAAAGGGATTCAGAAAAAACAGGAAGCTGCTGATTGCAGCCGTGTCCGGTACCCTGGCCGTGGGCGTCATCCTGACATGGGCGGCCCTGATGACAGGGGGGAGGCTTACGCTGTGGCAGATGACGGAGGATATAACGGTCGCCCTGGCAGTGGATGGGGTTAGCCGTCTGTTTGCAGCCCTGACATCAGGGGTATGGCTGCTGGTGGGGATATATTCCATTTCCTATATGACCCATGAAAGGGATGAATTCCGTTTTTTCGGTTTTTACCTGATTGTGCTGGGAGTCCTGACCGCGCTTGATTTTTCTGCCAACCTGGTCACCTTCTACGTATGTTATGAGATGATGACCCTGACTTCCCTGCCCCTGGTGCTTCATGAGATGACAAAGGAAGCGGTGATGGCAGGGCTTAAATACCTGTTCTATTCCGTGGCAGGCGCATTCCTTGCGCTGTTTGGCATATTTTACCTGTACGGTGCGGCGGGGAGCCTGACGTTCACACCGGGCGGGGTTTCCATGGGATTGTCTATAAATGGCCATGAGGGGCTGTTCTTAGGCGCTGTGTGCTGTATGCTGGTGGGGTTTGGGACAAAGGCGGGCATGTTTCCCCTGCACGGCTGGCTGCCCACAGCCCATCCGGTGGCCCCGGCGCCTGCCAGCGCCGTGCTTTCAGGGCTGATTACCAAGTCGGGCGTGCTGGCGGTTATCAGGGTTGCGTACTACATTGTGGGGCCGGACCGTCTGAGGGGGACATGGGTGCAGGATGTGTGGATGTTCCTTACACTTCTCACTGTATTCATGGGGTCCATGCTGGCGTATAAGGAGCCGGTGCTCAAGAAACGCCTGGCGTATTCCACGGTGAGCCAGGTGTCGTATATCTTATTTGGCCTGGGACTATTTAACGCGGCGGGCTTTGTAGGGGCTTTGTCACATGTGGTATTCCACTCCCTGGTAAAGAACGGGCTGTTCCTGGCAGCCGGGGCCATCATCTTTAAAACCGGGTGGACCAGGACCCGGGAAATGGACGGACTGGGACGGGTGATGCCCGTGATGCTGGGATGTTATACCCTGGTTTCCCTGGCCCTGATCGGGATTCCCCCGGCCAGCGGTTTTGTAAGCAAATGGTATCTTGCCACAGGGGCCCTGGCTTCTGGTACAGGTGTCTGGTCCTGGCTTGGGCCAATCATCCTGTTAATCAGCGCACTGCTGACAGCTGGGTATCTTCTGCCCCTGGCCATACGGGGGTTCTTTCCGGGGGCTGGTTTTGATGAGGGGGAGATACGGTCCAGGGGACTTGGGGGCCAGGAGCCTTCCTGGCTTATGACGGTTCCCATGCTGGTTCTGACCGCAGGGGCAATCCTCTTTGGCTGCTTTCCCGGACAATTGATATCCATGCTGGAGTCCATTGCAGCTGCAGTGCTTTGACGGAGGTTGGCATATGAGCAGAATGTTACTGGCGGTTCCGGCGCTCCTTCCCATTCTTGGGGGTGTGGTCCTGCTGATTATGAATCATTTTAAGGGAAATGCCGTCTTCCGGTACAGGCGGCTGGCGCTATTGGTGGAAGGAATCACCCTGGTGAACAGCCTGGTCATCGGCTGGCTGATTGTCCATAAGGCGGGAACCGGTGAGCAGATGGTGCTGTTTAAGCTGTATGGGGATTTGAGGGTCATGTTCAGCCTGGACGGCCTGGGCAGCGTGTTTGCCGGGCTGATTGCGTTCCTGTGGCCCCTGGCGGTGCTGTATTCCTTTGAATATATGAGGAATGAGGAGAGGCAGACGGTTTTCTTTTCCTACTATCTGATGACCTATGGTGTGACGGTGGGGATTGCGTTTGCAGGGAATCTGGTGACCCTGTACCTGTTTTATGAACTGCTGACCCTTGTGACGTTTCCGCTGGTGCTTCATCCCATGACAAAGGCAGCGGTGCGGGCCAGCAGGAAGTATCTGTATTATGCCATTGGCGGCGCGGCTTTTGCATTTATCGGAATTATATTCGTCCTTAACTTTTCCACCACGGGCAATACCCAGTTTATCCCGGGGGGAATCATGGATGCAGGGGCGGACCCGGCGCAGAGGCGGACGCTTCTGTTTGTGTATGTGCTGGCATTTTTCGGTTTTGGCGTAAAGGCAGCGCTGTTTCCCTGCCATGGATGGCTGCCGGACGCCACGGCCGCGCCCACGCCGGTCACGGCCCTGCTCCATGCCGTGGCAGTGGTGAAGTCAGGCGCATTTGCAGTGATGCGCCTGACCTACTATAGCTTTGGCACCGCCCTTTTAAGGGGGAGTTTTGCCCAGTATATTGTCATGGGGGCAGCCATGGCCACAGTGGTTTACGGCTCCACCATGGCGGTTAGGGAGGTTCATTGGAAGCGGAGGCTGGCTTATTCCACCATCAGCAACCTTTCCTATATCCTTCTTGGAACCGCCATGATGAGCCCACTGGGCCTGATTGCGGCGCTGAGCCATATGGTGTTCCATGCATTTATGAAAATCTGTTCCTTTTTCTGCGCAGGGGCAGTGATGCACCAGTCCGGGAAAACATATGTCCATGAGCTGGACGGCATGGCCTTCAAAATGCCGGTTACCTTTGCCTGCCTTACCATTGCCAGCATATCCCTGGCGGGAATCCCTCCCTTTGCAGGATTCATCAGTAAATGGAACATTGCCCAATCTGCGTTTGACTGCGGTCGGTTCCTGAACCAGGCAGGGAAGGGGGGATACTGGCTTCCCTATGCAGGGGCGTGTGTGCTGCTGTATTCAGCGTTAATGACAGCGGTTTACATGTTTACGGTCCTGGTAAGGGCGTATGTCCCAAAGCAGGGGACGATAACCGGCGCGGAGGTGACGGACCCTAACTGGATGATGCTGGTTCCCCTTGTGATATTTGCAGGCGTGATTATCTGTTTCGGGTTCCACCCGGTTCCGCTGATGAAGGTATTGCGGGCAATAGGAGGTAAGGCAGGATGAACGATACAATGGACCTGGTAATCCCGGGATTCTGCGGCATGGGGATGCACCTGAGACTGGATGGGTTCAGGATTATTTACGTGCTCATAGCCATTGTGATGTGGGCCGTGTGCGGCCTGTTTTCCCTGGAATATATGAGGCATTATGGGAATCGCAGAAGATACTATGTTTTTTTCTGGATAACCTTCCTGGCAACGGCAGGCGTTTTCCTTTCAGCGGATCTGTATACCACATTCATATTCTTTGAAATCATGTCATTTACCTCCTATGTGTGGGTGGCCTTTGATGAAAAGAAGGAAAGCCTGAGGGCGGCGGAAACCTACCTGGCAGTAGCGGTAATCGGCGGACTTGTCATGCTTATGGGACTGTTCCTCCTGTATGATATGACCGGCACACTGGAGATGGATGGACTGGGCCGGGCAGTGGAGGAGGTATTATCCGGTAATGGGGTATATGGCTCCGGAGGTACCGGCAGGCTGTATGCGGCCGGAGGGCTTTTGCTGTTCGGGTTCGGCGCCAAGGCCGGCTGCTTCCCGCTCCATATCTGGCTGCCCAAGGCGCATCCGGTGGCGCCGGCTCCTGCCAGCGCACTGCTGTCCGGTATACTGACAAAGGCCGGTGTGTTCGGAATCGTGGTTGTGTCCTGTGTGATGTTCGGGACAGATGGGAACTGGGGCCTGCTGGTTGCGGTGCTGGGGTTCATCACCATGTTTCTGGGCGCCCTGCTTGCCCTGTTTTCCGTTAATCTCAAGCGGACGCTGGCCTGCTCCTCTGTGTCGCAGATTGGATTCATCCTCACAGGGATAGGGATGTGCTGCCTTCTAAAGTCCGCCGGCCAAGGTAATGGGCTGGCGGTCCGCGGCACCTTCCTCCACATGGTGAACCATTCCATGTTTAAGCTGGTACTGTTTCTTTGCGCCGGGGTGGTGTTCATGAACCTGCACCAGCTGGACCTGAACGACATAAGGGGATTCGGAAGGAAGAAACCGGCCCTATTGTTCTGTTTCCTTATGGGGGCCTTGGGCATCAGCGGGATTCCCATGTGGAGCGGATATGTGAGCAAGACATTGCTCCATGAAGGGATTGTGGAATACGGGGAAATGCTGGCGCGGGGAATGGGACCGGCATCCGGCAGCCTGATTGGGTCCGCGGGAGGGGGAGTCCATCCTGCCGGCTGGAGTTATGGAATAAGTGCGGTTCTTGGAGCGCCTGCCGTATGGAAGGCGGCAGAGTGGCTGTTCCTGTTAACGGGCGGGATGACCCTGGCTTATATGCTGAAGCTGTTCATTGTTCTTTTCGTGGACCGGCATCCGGTGCGGCAGCAGGAATTTGATGCCATGTCCTCTGGCTATATGAATCCGGTGAGCCGCACGGTGCTGTGCGTTTGCGCGTCTGTGATTCCTGTGTTTGGGTCATGCCCGCAGCTGTTCATGGACCGGGCGGCGGATTTGGGGCAGGGATTTTTTCAGGGGAACCTGCTGGGACATAAGGTTTCTTACTTTGCGGCCGGGAATCTGAAGGGGGCCGCCATAACCATTGGCATAGGAATCGTGCTGTATATGGCTGTGGTGCGGGGCCTGCTGATGGAGAAGGCGGAATCCGGGGAACAGCCGGAGGTACGGTGGGATAATGGTGGAAGCAGCAGCGGAGTTAACGGCGGAAACAACAGTGGAAACAACAGCGGGATTAACAGCGGAGTTAACAGTGAAATCAACAGCGGAGTCAACAGAAGAAACAACAGCGGGGGCAACAGCGGAAACAACAGTGGAGTTAACAGTGGAAACAACAGTGAAGTTAACAGCGGAAACAACAGCGGAGTCAACAGCAGAATCAACCGCGAAGTCAACGGGAAAATGTGCGGTTTGTACTTGTACAGGTATGTGGACCGCTGGCCTAAGTGGTTGGATTTAGAGGAATTAATCTACCGTCCCATCCTGGCAGTGGCGCTTCCCGGTATATTCGGAGCTGTTTTCCGGTTTGTAGACCGGTATCTGGTGTCCACGGCTGTGAATCTCTTCCTTCAGGTATCAGCGGTCCTGTGCCGGGCACTTGACCATATGGCGGACGGCCTTATCCTGCTGGCCAGGAAGACTACCCACCGGCAGAGGAACGGGGAAATGGTCCGGTGGGGAAATGACAGGTCTGCTTTTATATTGGGACATTTTATTGATTATGTGGCCAGCCTGGGGCGCCGCCTGCCGGGAAGAAGAAAAGGACGGGAAAGGAACGGTTCTGTCATCCCGCGCCTCATTGAGGGGGAGGAAGTGCTGAAACGTACCGGAAAGCTGGTGGAGGAAAGTTTTTCATTTGGACTTATGCTGTTTTGTATTGGGCTTTGCCTGACGCTGGGATATCTTCTGGTTGTGTTTTTCAGGGGGTAGGATTAAAAAAATACCTATTTACCGAAAATGGAAAATAGCAATAGGCAATTTGATGCAGTAAAAACAGGTAAAAAAGGCAGAGGGCCGATGATATCCGATATTGGATATCATCGGCCCCCGCATTATCTATTTTTGATTATCTTCCTTCCATGTTAATGAAATTAAAACTTTACTACTATTTAAAACCGTGCTAGAATTAAATCCGTGAGTATGTAAAATTTACGTAAAGATAAAGTAAATGAATAAGAGAGTAGGTAAAAAAGAATTATGGATATGTCGTTTTCCTTTTTCCTGCGGCAGCTGGTGACGAATCCGGCCTTATTGATAACGGTGCTGCTGACCTTGGGGGTCATCTGTGTGAATGGTATCACGGACGCGCCCAATGCCATTGCCACCTGTGTATCAACCAGGTCCCTGGACGTCAATGTCGCTATTGTCATGGCTGCTGTGTGTAACTGCGCCGGAATCGTGGTCATGACCATGATTAATGCAACGGTTGCTTCCACCATTACCAACATGGTTAATTTTGGGGATGATACTTCCATTGCCCTGGTGGCATTGTGCGCGGCCCTGTTTTCCATTGTGGTGTGGTCATCCTTTGCAGTGTCCATTGGCTGTCCTACCAGTGAGAGCCATGCATTGATTGCCGGCCTTACAGGTGCGGCCATTGCAATCCGGGGCGGACTCTCAGCCATCAATGGGACTGAGTGGATGAAGGTGGTTTATGGACTGGCATTTTCCGTGTTGCTTGGATTTTTCAGCGGATATTTTTCCTGCAGGCTGGTTTCCTGGACATGCCGTAACATGGACAGGCGCAGGACCACCGGATTCTTCAAATATGCACAGATCGGCGCGGCAGCGGCCATGGCCTTCATGCACGGCGCCCAGGACGGCCAGAAATTCATGGGTGTCATGCTTCTTGGAATCTGTATGGTAAACGGCAGCAGCAGTACGGCAGGCGTACGTTTTCCGCTGTGGATGCTGCTTCTGGGTTCCGCGGCCATGGCGCTGGGAACTTCCATCGGAGGAAAGAAAATCATTAAATCCGTTGGCATGGATATGGTCCGCCTGGAGAAATATCAGGGCTTTTCCGCTGATATGGCAGGAGCCGCCTGTCTGCTTGGCTTTTCCCTGTTTGGTATCCCTGTGAGCACCACCCACACCAAGACCACTGCCATCATGGGCGTAGGCGCTGTGAAACGGCTTTCCGCCATTAACTTCGGGGTGGTTAAGGATATGGTCATGACCTGGATCATGACATTCCCGGGCTGCGGCCTCATAGGATTCCTCATAGCTAAACTGTTCATGATGCTGTTCCACGGTTAGATAAAGGAGAAAATGAGATGTCTAAGAAAAGCGATAGTTACTATTTTCAGAATTTTATAGAATGTGTCCAGTGCGGCTGCGAGGCGGCAAAGATGCTGGAGGAAAACCTGATGAGTTTTGATGCGGGATGCCTGCAGCAGAAGCTGGATGAGCTTCATCAGATTGAACATGATGCGGACAAGAAAAAGCATGAGATGATGGGCGTGCTGGTCAAGGCATTCATCACACCAATTGAGCGCGAGGACATCATACTTTTGAGCCAGGGCATTGATGAGGTGACAGACAAGATTGAGGATGTGCTGATCCGCATTTACATCAATAATGTACATAGCATCAAGCCGGAAGCGGTTGCATTTACAAAAGTAATCATCCGCTGCTGCCAGGCGTTAAAGGAAGTAATGGAGGAGTTCTGCGACTTCCAGAAGTCCAAGACACTGCACGGGCTGATTATTGAGATAAACGCCCTGGAAGAGGAGGGGGACCGCCTGTTCATCGATTCTATGCGCAAGCTCCACACAGAAGAGGAAGACCCCATTCAGATCATTGCATGGAGGGAGATTTACTCTTACCTGGAAAAGTGCTGCGATGCCTGTGAGCATGTGGCGGATATCGTGGAAAGCGTAATCATGAAGAATACCTGATGCAGCCAACATTTTAAATACATAATATGGACAGGATATGGAAGGGCATTGTTCTTATGACGAAACAGGGACAATGCCTTTTTGGTTCGGTTTTGCTGGAATAAAGACACAGTTGCATAAAAATGGATAATGAATTATAATGTAACAAGTGCAGGAAGTTTAGATTCTGCCCTGAACAAGGCAGATGCGGTGGTTGATGAAAGGAGATCCAACATGAAGAAACGTATGGCAATGACATTGGCAGCTTTGGCGCTGAGTGTGATTATGGCAGTACCCGCCTATGCAGGTACATGGAAATATGTGAACGATCAATGGAAATATCAGAGAGGCGCAAACAAATTTGCTTACAATGAGTGGGTAAAGGATAATGGAAACTGGTACTATCTTGATAAAGATGGTTATATGAAGACCGGCTGGCAGCAGATAAACGGCGTATGGTATTATATGGACCAGTCAGGCGTTATGCAGAACGGATGGTTCAAGGATAACGACAAGTGGTATTTCCTGCTTCCCAACGGGGCAATGGCGGTCAATACAACAATTGACGGACGCCAGATCGGCCAGGACGGCGTATGGATTCCGGCAGAGGGACAGGTAGAGCCTGCCAATACCATGGACCTTAATACCCCATACCTGCTTCAGAACATGTCGGAGGGACTGTCCACAAAAGGATATAATATCATTACATCCGGCAAGAATGCCAGCGGAGAACGCTGGACCAATGCAATCCGCCTGAAAGGAAAGGGCAGCTATGTAAAGTATGACACCAAGGGCGGGTACAAGCTGCTTGCAGGAGCCGTGGCCCCGTCATCCCAGTTTGACAGCGGCCTGATGGCAAAGATAACGGTGTACGGGGATAATGACACGGTCCTTTATACATCACCGGATATCCATTATAATGAGAAGACCATTTATTTCGGTGCGGATATTACCGGCCAGGACACGGTGCGCGTGGAGGTTTCCCTGGTGACGGACAATTTCTATGATGACCCGGTTATATTGATGGATGGGCTGGCTGTTTATAAGTAGGAAAGAGATTGAAAAAAAGATAGACGGATAAATAGTAATTAAGGATGTAACAGGCACTGCGGATTGATTTTGAAGCAGTGCCTTTGTTATATATGGTATTTATAAGCCGGATTCAAACAATCGGGCTAATATAAAACTTTTATATCGTATTCCTCTAATTTTTCTATGATATCATCCGAAGGCTTTCTGTCAGTGATTAAATAGTCAAATTCATTGAAAGACGCCAGGCGTTCAATGACGGTTTTCTTATCAAATTTACTATTATCTGCCAAAACATAAACTTTTTCCCCGCAGGTAAGGATCATACGCTCTGCTTCCGTAAGATGAGCCATGGCCGTTATGGAGCGGGAGGCCAGGGAAATCCCGTCAGCACCGATAAAGACCTTGTTGACAAGGGATGATTCAAACAGATTTTTACACTGTGCGCTGTAGACGGCGCCGGACCTGCTGTGAATGATTCCTCCGCTCAAATATATTTCTATATTTTCTTCTTCCATAAGCTCAACCGCCACATAAGCAGAGTCGGTTATAACGGTAAGGTTGTCCATGCCATGCAGTAATTTGGCTAAAAACAGGGTTGTGGAACCGCATCCTAGGGCAATCACATCTCCGTTTTTGATTAACTTTCGTGCCCTTTGGGCAATTCTGTTTTTTTGGACAATGTTATTTACATTGGGTTTAATCTCCAAAGAAAGACAATTCTCTCTCTGTAGCGATTTTACACCGCCATGCGTGCGGATTGCCAGACCTTTTTGTTCTAGGGACTCCAATGCCCTCCGCACTGTGGAGGGAGATAGGTGGAATCTGTCAACCAAATCGGTTACAGTTACATTGCCATTTTGCTCAATATAGTCAATTAGTTCTTCTAATCTGGAATTCATATATTCTTTCGAGCGTCGCATCAGGCGTTCCCCTTTCCATTTGTGATAGAAGTATAAAGCTGCTGAAATTCTATGCCTAGTTTATCATGTAAAGATGATTTCAACAACTGCATATACCTTTTTTGGCAAAAAAGCAAAGATATTTCTGCCCCTTTTTCTGTAAGGTTAAATGATGGGAAGTTAAATGTTCCAAAAAAGATATGTTATAAATGATTATATGGTCGTTAAAATTGAAAAAAACTATAATAATTTATGGATTATGTTGTTATAATGACTAAAAAATCAAAAAACACAATATGATTATTGACATTAATACAAGGATTGTTATAATTGAATTAACTTGTTTTATAGTTGAATTATTCATATAATGTTGATAAAAGTATGGTTTTATGGTGAAAATTAATAAAAAATCATTGGAGGTCAATGATTTAAAGACAAGGATGTGGGGGTGAGATAAATGAGCAATTAGTCATATAACTGCAGGCATGATTCAACCTAATACATGGATTTATTAATTAAAGGAGGGGTTCTTTGGAGATTTTTATGGCATTCTTTTTGGGCGGCTGGGTTGCTGCGTCTGGTGTGTTAATAACAATTAAACTTAAAAGGGAACTGAAACAATTGGAAGAAGAGAATCAGGAAACAGACTCAAATACCAGAAGATGAGGCATATAATATGAATATTTATTTTATAGGAATGGTTATCTCCATGGCCCTTTATATTATTATCGGAGGCATGGTAAGCCGTAAACTAAAAAGTGCAAATGATTTCTATATTGCTGAAGGAAATGCGCCTACTATCTTGATTGTTGGATCCATCGTTGCTTCATATATAGGATGTGGGGTGTATATGGGGGACGCCGGTGAATGTTATGCCGGTTTCTTCGCGGCACTTCTGACCATTATTACAATGAAGGTGGTAGGTCCTATTTATGGCTCCGTTTTCTTTGGACGGTATCTGCGGCGGAGCGGCTGTACAACACTTCCGGAATACTATGGAGTACGTTTTCATTCGACAGCAGTCAGGAAGCTGTCAGCTGTTATTGCAATTATTTCCATGGTTGTGTATTTGTTATCCGTGACACAGGGGTTGGGGACCTTGATGTCTTTTGTTACCGGCGCCCCTTACATCTTATGTATTGTATTGGTTATGATTACATTCACGCTGATTTCTGCTTTGTCTGGTTCAAAAGGGGTGCTTCTGACTGACACAATCATGTTTGCCGTTTTTTCATCGGCCTCCATTGTTGGATTGGGATTTATTGTAAAAGCTGCGGGCGGCTGGTTTCCATCCATTGAGGCATTGGCAAATTTTGATAAGGTGCCTGGGCTGCTGGCCTGGACATGCAATCTTGATTATATGTATCCTACCGGTATCCAGAATTTTATCTGGGCCTGCGGTTATGGGATTGTATGGGGAGCTATTGCAAGCATTGCGCCATGGCAGTCAAGCCGTTATCTGATGGCAAAGAATGAGAGCGTATGCATACGGTCGGGCGCTTATGCAGCTATCTTCCTTTTTCTAATTGAATTTGTGGTAAATATTTCAGGCGTATTTATCAACAGGATTAATCCGGACATCCAGAATCAGAGCCATGCGGTTTTATGGACTGTCATGAACAGGATGCCCACCATTATTGGGGTGGTATTTCTTACAGGTATGCTGGCAGCGGGGATTTCCTCATCCACCACCTTCCTTTCTCTGATTGGGTCATTCTTTACAGTGGATATATTGGGGAAAAAGGATAAGTCGGATGGCCTTTTCTGGGCTAGGGTTACCATTGTTGCAGCCTCAGCCATTGTTTTTCTGTTAGCTTACGCCAATCCTCCCTCCCTGTTTTGGATCATGTATCTGGGTGCTACCCTGGTGGCATGCTGCTGGCTTCCAATGTCCTATGCCAGTATCTGGAGCAGGCGGGTCAATAAATATGGTGCAATCCTAAGTATGTCCCTGGGATTTGCAGGATGCTTTGGGGTAAAGCTGTTTACAACGCTAAAGGGAGGAGGGGTCCCTGTTTATCTGGACAGCGCATTCCTGGGAATGGGGCTATCGGTTTTAGGTCTGGTGATTGGTTCCGCTGTTACTAAGGTTACACCCGCTGAAGATGCTTACAGGAAAATGCTTCACGTACGCCCTCAGACAGAACGGGATATAAAAGAACTGAGAAGCAACATTAAGTATGCCCAGGTATCCGTTGTTTTGGGAATCGTCATTACGGTGATACTTCTTGTGTTTTGGGCATTGCCTTATACCAGGGCCGTGGTGCGTTAAAAAGTGACGGCCTGGTATGCGGAGTAATTAAGCGGAGGAAAATAAGATGGGGTATTATTATTTAGGAATTGATCAGGGAACCACTGGTACGACCGCACTTGTGCTGGACCGAAAATGGAAGGTCCTGGGCAGGGGATATAAAAAGCATACACAGATATATCCCCGGCCTGGCTGGGTTGAACATGATTCGGAGGAAATCTTTAAGGCCCTTTTGGAGGTCTGTAAAGAAGCGGTCCAAAATGCCGGAATCTCTTTTAAGGAACTGGCAGGACTTGGGCTGGATCATCAGGGGGAGACCTGTACCATGTGGAATGCCAGAACAGGTGAGACGGTCTATCACGCGATTGTCTGGCAGGACAAACGTACTGCCGACCTGTGTAACAATCTGGCCCGGGAACATGGCGGGGAGATTGAGGAAACAACCGGCCTATATGCGGATGCTTACTTCAGTGCCTCCAAATTCAACTGGATACTTAACAATGTGGAGGGGGTCAGGGAAATGCATCGCAGGGGGGAGCTGCGTGCAGGAACACTGGAGACCTATCTTCTCTGGCGGATTTCAGGAGGAGGAATATTCATTACGGATCCAGGCAGTGCGGGCCGTACCTTATTGATGGATATTGAGAAGGCTGACTGGGATGACAGGATGATGGAACTGTTTGAAATCCCCCCGGACATTCTTCCTCCCATTGGAGAAACCTGCTTTATAAAAGGCCATACCAGCCCGGATGTGTTTTTTGGGGTTTCCATACCTGTTTGTGCATCCATAACAGATGGGGCTTCTGCACTTCTGGCCCACGGCTGTGTTGAACCGGGGACCGTTAAGGTTTCCTACGGAACCGGCTGTTTTGCGAATCTGAATGTGGGAAATAGACCTATATTTTCCAAAAAGGGACTTCTGACTGCCCTGCCCTGGCAGATTGACGGTAAAAAATGTTACAGCCTGAACGGAAGCGCCTATATTGCCGGGGCCGGTCTGGATTGGATGTGTAATAATCTTAATCTATTAGAAAAACCGGTCCAATCGGAATCAATGGCCCTGTCTGTTCCTGACAGTGCAGGAGTTGTGTTTGTTCCGGCTTTTTCCGGATTGGCTGTGCCCTGGTGGGACCAGTATGCCAGAGGCCTTATGATTGGCTTGACCGGCGGAGTAAGAAAAGAACATATTGTCCGGGCTATGCTGGAGAGCATTGCTTTGCAGGTACTGGATATTATTGAGGTGATGAAACAGGAATCATCCCTGCCCATTGAATGGGTGCGCGTTGACGGCGGGATGGTGGAGAATAAGTTTCTCATGCAGCTTCAGGCCGACCTAATTAATTTACCGGTAGAGGTACCTGAAGAAAAAGAAATGAGTGCCTATGGGGCGGCTGTCCTTTCTGCCTACGCCCAAGGGGAATTTTCTGCACTCAGTGATATAAAACATTGTGTGGATATAAAATACCGTTTTGAACCTGCCATGAGCCAGGATCAGCGTGAGACAACAGTGGAGTTATGGCATCGCGCAGTAGAACGAAGCCTGGATTGGATACATACAAAATAAAGGGAAGGTAATGTTCAATGGCACAAAGGGAAACATATGACATAGCAATCATAGGCGCGGGACCTGCAGGGCTTGCGGCCGCAATATCCGCGCGGGAGGCTGGTGCGGAAAATATACTTATCATTGAGCGGGATACCCATCCGGGAGGAATACTTCAGCAGTGTATACACCCAGGCTTTGGTCTGGAATATTTTGGGGAGGAACTGACAGGGCCGGAGTATGCATACAGATTTTGCCGGAAGGCTGTGGATTACAACATAAATATTATGTTGGACACCATGGTGCTGAGTCTGGAAAAAGGATGTATCTGTGCGGTCAGCCCACAAAAAGGCATGTTCGAAGTGAAGGCAAAGGCCATTGTTCTGGCCATGGGATGCAGGGAAAGAACCCGGGGAGCCATCAAAATACCGGGAACCAGGGCAGCGGGAATATATACCGCAGGTGCTGCCCAGCGTATGCTGAACATAAAGGGAGAGCTGGTAGGAAGGAAAATAGTAATCCTGGGCTCAGGTGATATTGGCATGATAATGGCACGCCGTATGACGCTGGAGGGAGCAGAGGTAAAGGTTATTGTAGAAATACTTCCTTATCTGTCCGGGCTTATCAGGAATAAAGTCCAATGTTTAGATGATTTTGGCATACCCCTTAGATTAGCGCACACCATAACTGATATTTCTGGCGTAAACAGAGTTGAGAGCGTGACCATATGTGAAGTGGACGATAACAAAATGCCGGTAAGGGGAAGTGAGGAAATAATTGAATGTGACACAGTACTGTTATCAGTGGGACTAATTCCGGAAAATGAGATAAGCATGGATGCCGGCATTAAGCTTTCCGCTGCGACAAAAGGTCCTGTTGTGGATCAGTTCATGCAGACAAGCATCAAGGGGGTTTTTGCCTGTGGGAATGTGCTGCATGTCAATGATCTGGTGGATAATGTTACCCGGGAAAGCGAGATTGCAGGAAGAAGCGCAGCTTTATATGCTGCGGGAAAACTGCCTGAGATGAAACATATCAATACGGCCGCTGGCCGGGGGGTGGGCTATGTCTGTCCACAACTGATTGCATGTGCGGAAAATGAGGCTGAACTATTCTTCAGGGTGCGCCGTCCCATGAATAAGGTGACAATGTCCGTTCTGTGTGGCCCCAAGGTAATAACTTCCCGTAGGGCGGCCCGTGTAAGTCCCGGTGAAATGGATAAACTGGTCCTGTCAAAGGAAATGATGCGGGCTGTTGATGGGGATATTACCATATGTGTGGAGGAGGAGCGGGAATGACAAAAAACATCACATGTGTTATTTGCCCTTCTGGCTGTAATATAGTTGTGGAGGGCAAAGGGACAGATATTAGCAGTGTTAAAGGAAACAGATGTCCCAGAGGTAAGGAGTATGCAATAAATGAATTTAAATGCCCTGTGCGCACCCTCACATCCAGTGTGGCGGTAAGGCATGGTGAGCAGCCTGTCTTTTCTGTGAGGACAACTGGTCCTGTCCCAAAGGATAAGATAAAAGAATGTATGGGCGTCATAACCTTACTGGAGATGGAGGCCCCCATAGGGATGTATCAGCAGATTGTACATAATATTTCAGACACTGGAGTTGACGTGGTTGCAACTACCTGTATAAAAAGGGTATAGATAAATGATGAAGACAGATATATTGATTATTGGCTGCGGAGCAGTAGGCGTTGCAATTGCCCGGGAATTTGCACATTATAATATAAAGATTCTGGTTGTGGATAAAAACGGCGATGTGGGAGGGGATGCAACGCCCGCCTGTAGTTCAATTATAGGTACGGGGTATGCTAATACCCCGGGAAGCCTGGTGTATCAGCTCTCCCACGCATCGAGGATGATGTTTGACGGGGTTCTTAGGGATTTGGAGATATGTTATAATCCCTGCGGATGTATCATGCCGGCCTACGACAGTTTTCAATTGGAGGTATTGAAAGAGAGGCTGGAGCATGCAAGAGCCAACTGTGACTATGATGTGGAGTTCATGAGCAGGGATGAAGCTGAAGCAATGGAGCCGGAATTGGCAAAAGGAATGCTGGGGGCAATCTATAGCCCAAGGGAGACGGTGGTGGATACGTTTGATCTGGTATATGCCCAGGCTGAAAACTGTGCTGCCAATGGCGTGGAGTTCATCCTTAACTGTGAAGTGACGGGAGCAGAAGTGGAGAATGGCGAAATCCGGTACATAAGCACAAGCCAGGGCAGGATACAGACACGATGGGTAATCAATGCAGCCGGCCTGCACAGCGATGAGATATCCAGAATGCTTGAAGGCACGGCCGATTTTACGGTACATCCGAGGAAAGGTCAGTTTTTTATACTGGACAAAAATACAAAATGCAGGGTGTCCCATATCATAATGCCTGCGCCCACCCCCTACACCCGCGGCAAGCTGATGCTGCCCACCGCACATGGCAATATGCTGGTGGGGCCCACGGCAGAGGATATCACTGATAAATCGGATACAAAAGTAACATATGAGGGGTTAAAGGATATTGAAAAGGACGTAAGGGCCATCATCCCTAATTTGAATTTAGACGATGCCATAACTGAATTTTCCGGATTGCGTCCAACCAGGACCCCGGAAGGTTATTTCATTGGTTTTTCAAAAAAGGTAAAAGGGTATTTTGAAGTAAGCGGCATGCGTTCCGATGGAATAGGTACAAGCATTGGGATTGGAAAGTATGTACGTATGATGTTTGAGGACAGCGGCATTGTATTTGAACGGAAAAACCACTATATCCGTAAGCGGGCAGCTATTCCCTGTTTTGCGTCTGCCACGCCTGAGGAAAGGGAACGGATGATTTCTTCCAATCCTCTTTACGGAAGGGTTATTTGCCGGTGTGAAACTGTGACAGAGGCTGAAATCGTCCAGGCCATTCACCGGATTCCCGGCGCTGAAACGGTTGATGGTATCAAACGCCGTCTCCGGGCTGGCATGGGACGCTGCCAGGGAGGATTCTGCGCCCCGAAAGTAATGGAGATACTTTGCCGTGAATTAGGTAAGGATTCAATAGAGATACTAAAAAACAACCTTGGCTCTAATATGATAAGCGGTCACAGCCGAAACTAATCTGACCGGGCAAAGGACAACATTTCCTGAAGATAACCATTAAGCAGGCTAAGGAGGAAAGACAATGTCTGAAAAAAATCAGAAACATGATTCTGGTGCAAACGTTATAAAAGCCGAACGCCAGATAAATTTAGGTGAAGCAGTTTTGGTATTTATCATGTCTATTGTTGTTATAGGATATCCGGCACTCAGTAAACAATTTCCTATCGCCATGGGCATTCTGCTGGCATTGGTTTTATGCTGTACCTATGCAATGCTGGCACTGAAAATCTCCTGGGACTCTCTTTTTGACAGTATCACAAAAACAATAGCCGAGGTTTTGTTCGGTTTGCTCTTCTGCCTGTTTGTTGGTTTTATCAGTGCTTCATGGATTGCCAGTGGCACCATTCCCTTTTTGTTTTATTGGGGGTTGAAATTATTGAATCCAGACATATTTCTTTTTGTGGCATTTTTGATTACATCTTTTGCATCTTTTTTTACGGGACAGCCCTGGGCATTGCTGCCATCCATCGGCCTGGCTTTCATGGGAATCGGGACAGCTTTGGGAGTGCCTGCGCCGCTGGCTGCTGCGGCTATTGTCAGCGGCTGTTTTGTAGGGGATGTGGCTTCTCCTATCAATGAAGTACCGGTCATTGCCTCCGTCAGCGCAGGTACCGCTGATGTCATTGGTACCATCAAAAGTACGCTGATTCCTTTTATTCCTGGGATGATTGTAGGTGCGGTTGCCTATTTCTTTATAGGGATGAATATGACTATTAGCACGGCCCAGGTCCATACTGCGGACAGCCTGATAAATTCCCTTGCCCAGGGGTTTAACCTTACTGTGCTGACACTTATTCCCCTGGTGGTGATATTTGCACTTGTGTTTATAAAGTTCCCGATATTGCCCGGAGTAATCATTGCTTCACTGATAGGTATGGCGGAAGCTGTCATTCTGCAGGGCGAGACCTGGGGCGGGGTTACCAATATGATGTGGTCCGGATATGTATGTTCTACGGGGGACCAGTTTTTGGACGGCCTTTTAACAAGGGGAGGAATCATGGACTTTGCAGGAACCATAATCATGCTTCTGTTTGCATTTTCTTTTGCAGGCGTCATCAAACGGATGGGAATGCTGGAGCGGATCATGAATTCTGCGCTAAAAAAGGTGGAGAACAGCGGTTTCCTGGTATTGTATACATCCATTACAACCTTGATTGGGGTTTCATTTACTGGCTCCGCAAATGTTTCCAGCCTGCTTAACGGCAGCATCTATAAGGATGCCTACCGGAAAAAGGGGGTGCATCCGGAAGTCCTTGCAAGAACCATGTCCATGAACGGGGCCCTATGGAATGCCATGCTGCCATGGTCTGCCAGCGGAGCGCTTTGCCTGTCTGTACTGGGGGTGAATAACTTTGAATATACCCTTTTCATGATTCCCTTCTGGACATCGTTTATATTAAACATTGTATTTGCTTTCATGGGGAAATTTACAAGGAAGCTGACGGCAGAAGAGATGGGGGCGCAAGCGGACACGGCATGATTGACTTATTAAAATTTAGAAGGTACAGTATGGACGGCTTACCCCTCCGGTGTGTGTTGCACACCGGAGGGATTTTTTGTTATAGTTTTGCCTGCTAAGAGGGCTCCGTTCTTTAGGTGAAAAACATAAACATGTAGAATGGAAGGAATCATACGGAATATTTAGATGAATTCACTGCATTATTCAGATTGTCTTGAAGAATACCGATGTTCGGGGTATAATAACAATGATTCATTTGCAGGACTGCCAGTTGATAAAAAGATGTTGGAGAACTGTTAGGGGAGTTACTTATGTAAACTGCGAAGAGGATAATAAAAAACTCTTGACTTCCAGTAAAATCAAGGGTTTCTGTAGTCGGAGTAACAGGATTTGAACCTGCGACCTCTCGGCCCCCAGCCGAGCGCGCTACCAAGCTACGCCATACTCCGTTATTATTTGTGAACCTCTAGTATTATAGCAAAGTTTTTTCATTTTGAAAAGCCCTAATTTTAATTTATTCAGGAGAATGTAAAATGACACAGGAAAATGCCGTTAAAAAACGGATATTCAGCTTTGATTTGGACATGACTCTGCTGGACCATGCAACATGGGAAATACCGTCCAGCGCAATGGAAACACTGGAGCGTCTCAGAAAGGACTCCGTGATTGTCATTGCCAGCGGCAGGAACATGGACCACGAGATGAGCTCAATGTATCGGGATATGATCAGGCCGGATGCTGTCATCCATATGAATGGCACGAAGGTAGCTGCAGAGGGAAAGGTCCTGTATGAGCATTTAATGGATAAGGAGCGTCTGGGGCGCCTTCTGGCCTATGCGGATGAAAATGGCATTTCCATTGGAATCGGTACAGGCGGATATGATTATTATATCCATCCCGAGGGGGTTGTGCGTATGGATGAGCTTCGCTGGGGTGTGTCGGAGCGTAACTTCAGGGATGGATGGGAGCTTATGGAACTGCAGGTGCGGACCCTGGTGTATATAGGCGGGCCAGACCGGGCAAAGGAGCTGGAGGAGCATTTCCCTGAATTCAAGTTCCCCATGTTTTCCGGAAAAATGGGAGCGGATGTGGTGGAGAGGGAAGCGTCCAAGGCAAAAGGGCTTTTGCGTATCTGCCAGCACTATGGAATCAGCATGGAGCGCACGGTTGCATTTGGCGACAGCATGAATGATTACGAGGTGGTCCAGGAGGCGGGAATCGGTATTGCCATGGGAAACGCGGTGGAGGAACTGAAGATGGTGGCGGATTATGTTACGGATGATATTGACCGGGATGGGGTATGGAAGGCCTGCAGGCATTTCGGATGGATTTAATATAACAGGATGGGAGATTACATATGGCTAGGAATTATGATGTTGTGATAATCGGCGCCGGACCGGGAGGATATACGGCTGCTTTTAAGGCTGCGCAGTTTGGGCTTTCTGTGGCGCTCATAGAAGCGAAGAAGATTGGAGGCACCTGTGTGAACCGCGGATGTATCCCTACCAAAGCGCTGCTCCATGCGTCGGATATGTTCCATATGATGCAGAACTGCGATGCATTCGGTGTGTCAACGGATTTCATTGCATTTGATTTTGGCAAGATGCAGAAATATAAAAAGCAGGCAGTGGCAAAGTACAGGGAAGGGATTGAAGCAGGCTTTGAGCGCCTGGATGTGGATATTATCCATGGAACCGCCAGGCTGCGCAGGGACAGGACCGTGGAAGTGGAGCTGGCAGAGGGGGGCCGCGAATTCCTTCAGGGAAATGCAGTCATCCTGGCAACAGGCGCTGTCCCAATCATGAACAACATACCGGGAGCCGACCTGCCAGGGGTATGGAACAGCGACCGGCTGCTGGCAGCGGAAAGCTGGAATTTTGACCGTCTGACCATTATGGGCGGCGGCGTGATTGCAGTGGAGTTTGCCACTATGTTCAACAACCTATGTTCCCAGGTGACCATAGTTGAAAAACAGAAGCACCTGATGGCGCCCATGGATGATGTCATGTCAGTGGAACTGGAAAAGGAGCTTAGGCGCAAAGGGATTAAGGTTTACTGTGATGCAACGGTAACGGAAATCCTGGAAGAGGAAGGCAGCTTAAGCTGCATCATTACTCCAAATGACGGAAGCGGACCGGTTAAGACACGGGCCGGGCAGATTCTGATGGCAATTGGCCGCCGGCCGGATGTGTCACGGCTTTTAGGCAAAGACATTTCCCTGGACATGAAGGACGGCAAGATTGCTGTGGACAGTGATTTTGAGACAAGTGAGCCGGGCGTATATGCCATCGGGGATGTGGCTGCCAGGACACAGCTGGCCCATGTGGCGGCTGCCCAGGGCACCTATGTGGTGGAGAAGATTGCAGGAAGGCCCCACAGCATCAAGCTTGAGGTGGTGCCAAACGGCATGTTTGTATCGCTGCCAATTGTGCCAAACTGTATTTATACAGACCCTGAGATTGCCACTGTGGGAATCACGGAGGAGATAGCTAAAAAGTACGGACTCAAAGTGCGCTGCGGACATTTTTCCATGAGGGATAATGGCAAATCCATTATTACCGGCGAAGAGCACGGCTTCATACGGCTGTTGTTTGAGGCATACTCCAATACCATTGTGGGCGCCCAAATGATGTGCCCCAGGGCAACGGATATGATTGGGGAAATCGCAACGGCCATTGCCAACGGTCTGACAGCGCAGGAAATGTCCTTTGCCATGAGGGCGCAGCCCACATATAATGAGGGGATTGGGGCGGCCATAGAGGATGCCATGCGTCAGAATCCGGTCTAAATCCGGTTTGGGTCAGAGAATATAAGCAAAGAAAAGAGAGGGAACAATAATGAATGTGATTCAGGAGAGACTGAGCGCGCTCCGCGCCTTGATGAAAGAACAGGGCATGGACGCATATCTGGTGCCTACGGCAGATTATCATGAAACAGAGTATGTGGGGGAGCATTTTAAATGCAGAAAATATATAACCGGGTTTACCGGTTCATCCGGAACCGCCGTGGTTACCATGGACCAGGCCTGTCTGTGGACGGACGGCCGGTATTTTGTCCAGGCATCCCATGAGCTGGAAGGTTCATCTGTCACCATGATGAAAATGGGGCATGAAGGCGTTCCCGAGGTTGAGGAATATCTGGACCAGAAGCTTCCGGCCGGAGGCTGTCTTGGATTTGACGGCCGCGTGGTCAATGCGGCCGCTGGTTTAAACCTGGAAGATCTGTTGGAGGACAGGAATATCAGGATATCCTATGGGGAAGACTTAATTGGAAAAATATGGGAGGACCGCCCTGCCCTGTCTGCACAGCCGGCCTGGGTGCTGGCGCCGCAGTATGCGGGCAAATGCAGCAGGGATAAAATCGCAGATGTGCGTGAAGCCATGAAAAAGGCACACGCAACCGTCCATGTGCTGACCACGCTGGATGACATTGCATGGCTTTTAAATATCCGTGGGGATGATATCCTTTATAATCCGGTTGTGCTGTCCTATGTAGTCCTCACCATGGATCAGTTGTATCTGTTTATCAATGAGGATGTGATAGATGGAAAGGCATATCCATATTTGGATAACACGGATGACACGACCACCAGGGAATACCTGGAAGGGATTGGAGTTACCATACGTCCATATGACAAAGTGTACGACATGGTAGAAGGTCTCAGGAATGAGAAGGTACTGCTGGAGAAAAGCCGGGTAAACTATGCCATCTATCGGCTGCTTGACAGTTCCAATAAAATAATAGACAAAATGAATCCGACTGCGTTGATGAAGTGTGTTAAGAACGATGTGGAGATTGAAAATGAGAAAAAAGCCCATATCAAAGACGGGGTGGCTGTGACAAAATTCATTTACTGGCTGAAGAAAAACATAGGGAAGATACCCATGGATGAGCTCAGCGTATGTGAATACATGGAAAACCTGCGTAAGCAGCAGGAAGGATGCCTCAGTCCCAGCTTCGCTACCATATCCGCATACGGAGCACATGGGGCCATGTGCCACTACTCGGCAACCGAGGAGACCAACATACCTTTGGAGCCAAGGGGCCTGTATCTGATTGACTCCGGCGGCCAGTATTATGAGGGCACCACCGATATCACAAGGACCATTGCGGTGGGGCCGCTGAAAGCAGAAGAAAAGGAGCATTTTACCCTGGTGCTTATGAGCATGCTGCGCCTGGGGGCGGTAAAGTTCCTTCATGGCTGCCGTGGGCTGAGTATTGATTATGTGGCAAGGGAGCCATTGTGGAGCAGGGGACTTAATTTTGAACACGGTACGGGCCATGGGGTCAGCTATCTTTCAAGCTGTCATGAGAGGCCCAACGGAATCCGTTTCAAAATGGTTCCTGAACGTCAGGACAACGGTGTCCTGGAGCCGGGAATGGTGACATCCGATGAGCCGGGATTATATATAGAGGGAAGCCACGGCATCCGTACGGAGAACCTGACCCTGTGTGTAAAGGACGAGAAGAATGAGTATGGTCAGTTCCTTAAATTTGAATTCCTGACCTATGTGCCCATTGACCTGGACGCTGTTGAGAAGTCCCTGATGACTGAGCGGGATGTGAAGCTCCTCAATGAATATCACAAACAGGTATATGAGAAGATTGGCCCCCATCTGACGGAGGATGAAAGGGAGTGGCTGAAGGAGGCCACGGCTGCAATATAGGATGATTGGGAACAGAGATTAGAAATATGGGAAGAAACCGGAATGTGGTTCAGGGAATTACTGCCTGGGTGGGGAAACAGACCCCTTCAGGAGGGTGGACTTGGGCGGTTCCGGTTTCTTGTTTTGGTTGTATATATATTTTTTTGGGAGGATGGGGGGGGGGGGATGGTGGGCATGAGTGGTTGGCTGGTCAAGAGATAGGTAAGTTGATTGTTTCAGGAGGTAGGGAGGTTGGTGGGCTGATGCAGTCAGGAGATGGTTAGCCAGGAGATGATTAGCCAGGAGATAGTTAGCCAGGAGATGGTTAGCCAGGAGATAGTTAGCCAGGAGATGATTAGCCAGGAGATAGTTAGCCAGGAGATGATTAGCCAGGAGATGGTTAGTCAGGGATGATTAACCATGAGATAGTTAGCCAGGAGATGGTTAGTCAGGGGATGGTTAGTCAGGGATGATTAACCATGAGATGGTTAGCCAGGGAATGATTAGCTATGAGATGAGCAGCCATGAGATGAATCAACAGGAGATAATCGGTCAATCAATAGATAATGTTAATAGATTTGTCAAGACAGACGGCTATGATAAACACGGTCATTAGCGTATGCTATCGTATTCCTGCTGTGTTATATTAACACATTTGATGGAATGTGTGGTAAAATGTCCATAGGATTTTATGACAGATATAATTCGAATTAAGAATATAAATGAATGAAAGCGATAGGAGAACGAGGGAATGGCTGAGAATGCTGGGAATCATAAGAATGGTAGCGGAAATGCTGGGAATAGGAGCGTGCGTAAGGGCAGCGCAGGCCACCGAGGCGTGGGAAACAGCCGTATAGGCAATAGGAGTACGGCTTTCGGTGATACGGGTAATGGGAACGCCGATAACAACGGTGTAGGTAATAGGGGCGCGGGCATTAGCGGTGCGGGTAATAGGGGCGCCGCTTATAAAAGTGTTTCATATAAGAGGGATGGGAAATTCGGAGAGCCGGGAAAGACCAAAAAGCCAGGAAATTCATATAACAGCACAGGTGAATATGGTGGTGATATGAGAAAAATGAAAAAGGACGGTATGGGGAACCCGGGATATAAGACAAAATCAGCCTATGGGATGAAGGAGAACCGCGTAGGGGAAAAAAGGGGAGAACTGAGGGGCACAGCACAGGAGGATAAGGCCCTAAAATATAAAATGCAGAAGAACATTGTGCCAAAAGATGGTGTTAACAAAAACGTCAGTGGAAAAAATGCAGAATGGAAGAAAACAGGGAAGAAGAGAAGTCTTTGTCCGGTTGAAAAGCATTGCGGCGGATGCCAGATGCTGGATATGGAATATACGGAGCAGCTTAAGCGCAAACAGAAGGTGGTGGAGGAATTATTCCGGGGAATATGTCCTGTAAAGCCCATAATAGGAATGAAGAATCCATTTCACTACCGCAATAAGGTACATGCTGTATTTGACAGGGATAAAAGAGGGAACATTATTTCTGGTATTTATCAGGAAAACAGTCATGATGTGATTCCTGTGGAAACATGTTTGATTGAAGATATAAAGGCTGATGAAATCATCGGTACAATCAGGGGAATGCTCAAATCCTTCAAAATCCGCACCTATGACGAGGACACGGGATACGGTCTTCTCCGTCATGTGCTGATTCGGAGGGCATTTTCAACAAATGAAATCATGGTGGTGCTGGTCACTGCATCCCCGGTATTCCCGTCTAAAAATAACTTTGTAAAAGCGCTTCGGGAAAAGCATCCGGAGATTACTACTATCATACAGAATATAAATGGCCGCGGCACCAGTATGGTATTGGGGAATAAAGAGAATGTACTATATGGTAAAGGTTATATTGTGGACGAACTGTGCGGGTGCAAATTCAGGATTTCGTCAAAATCTTTTTATCAGATAAATCCAGTTCAGACCGAAGTCCTGTATGGAAAGGCATTGGAACTAGCTGGGCTTAAGGGGCAGGAAGTGGTAATTGATGCATACTGCGGCATTGGTACAATCGGTATTATCGCCAGCAGACAGGCCGGACAGGTAATTGGCGTGGAACTAAATCAGGATGCGGTGAAGGATGCGGTGAATAATGCTAAGATGAATGATATTGATAATATCCGATTCTATTGCAATGATGCAGGCCGGTTCCTGGTGAACATGGCTGAACGCGGGGATAAGGCGGATGTGGTGATTATGGATCCGCCGCGCAGCGGAAGTACGGAAGAGTTTATGGATTCAATTGCTAAGCTGGGCGCAGGGAAGGTGGTATATGTGTCCTGTAACCCGGAGACGCTGGCTCGGGATGTGAGGTATATGAAGAAGCTGGGGTATGCGGCAGAGGGGGTGTGGCCGGTGGATATGTTTCCGGCTACGGTGCATACGGAAAGTATTGTCCTGTTGCAAAAAAGTGTTAAATGATGATTAGGTGAGATTGGATAGTTGCCGTGTGGTGAGGCGTGAAGGCTTTTGGCTTTTGCGCCTTTTCCTTATGGATGAGATGGGGGAGGGTGTGTTGTGAAAAAGATATATTATATACCTGTGAAAAAAGAGAATTTGGAACCGCTGCGTGTGGCGGCATATTGCCGCGTAAGCACTAAGAAAGAGATACAGTTAGCCAGTTTGGCTCATCAAATTATGGCATATACAGAACAGATATCAGATTATCCGGGGTGGGTATTTTCAGGAGTATTCTGGGATTGTGGAAGAAGTGGATTAAGGAAAAAGGGCCGTAACGGATTGAAACATATGTTAGAAAGTGCAATAGAGGGGAAATTCGATTACATAATCACTAAATCAGCAAAACGAGTATCCAGGAATACGGTAGAGCTATTGCAGATTATGAGATATTTGAAAGAAAGGGGTATTCAAATGTATTTTGAAATTGAAAATGTGAATTCGTTTGATCCGGATGCAGAAGCGGCAATAACCTTATCAGGAGCAATGGGACAAGAAGAAAGCAGAAACTTGAGTGAAAATATTCAGTGGGGTATTCAAAGAAAATTTGAGGAAGGGCTATTTAGCAGCTACAAACATTTTATGGGGTATCGGTGTGTGGAAGGGGAATTGGTAATCGTTTCGGAGCAGGCTAAAGTAGTACGATTAATTTTTGAGTTATATTTGAGGGGATACACGTTTTCGCAGATAAAAAAACACTTGGAGGAAAGTGGTATAAAAACGGTAACAGGCAAAAAGGTATGGAGTGCAAATGTAATCCAGCAGATGTTGAAGAATGAAAAGTATAAGGGAGATATGATGCTTCAGAAAACATTTACCGAGGATTATCTGAATGGTATACGTAAGAAAAACGTAGGACAGCGTACCAGATATTATGTGAAAGGAAGTCATCCTGCCATTATTTCTCCGGAGATATTTGATAAAGTGCAGGAGGAAATGCTTAATAGAGCCAGACTGCTTAGAACGGATGGCGGCAATCAGGTTAGCAGTGGTAACCGATATAGCAGCAAATATTTGCTTAGTAATTTATTAGTATGTGGGGATTGCGGGGGAGGATTCAGGCGTAGAACGGAGTGTGAAAATTCACCGACCTTGAACAATCAATATGTAAGAGAGATGTTGGGAAAAGTTATGTGCAATGGGGAATATGATGAAAATGTCATAAAAGATAAAGTAAAGAGAATAGATGTTTATGAGAAGCAGTTGATAATTTGTTATGCTGAAAAAGAGGGATATCAGATATGTGAATTAGAATAATAGACAGATGAGATTGTTTGATTGAAGAGGTACGGGTTAAGGGAATGAAAAAATTTTTCAGATGGTAATGGCGGGGGGAGTATGGTAAAATTAAGTGAAATGGGTATTGGAAAAGTACTTTGCTCTGGATGATGAACGTTAAAAAACTATGCAGTGGAAATTATTTTGATGGGTTGTTGGAATGTATTTGGAATTTGTTGAAGCAAAAGAAGCATATCCCGATTTTGATGAAAATAGTCCTGTAGATAACTTTAAGAAAGAATGTTTAGATGAATTAATTTCAACAGTATATTATGTTGAACCCAAAATATTGTCAGGATTGAATAAAACACAATTAAAGACTATTATAAGGATGTTTGCGTTAATAATGGAATCAGGAGAAAAAGACAGTTTTGTTAAGATAATAGACAGTGTTGTAAATATGTCAAAAGATGAAAGAGTAGAGTTAGCCGAAGCATTAAAATATACGACGATGTCGAATATTTCTAGAACTATTATAATGTTGAAGGATAGGGCGCAGGCTGTTGCCGATTTAAAGGAGTTGGTTTTCAATAAGGATTTTGGTGCGGGTGAAATTAATGCAATACAACCTTTTATAGAGAAACATTGTTGGTTGTTTGGTGAACAATATCATTTAGTTACGGCAGAAGAACCTGATTTTGAAGAGGCATTGAGAAGATATATTTATATTCTTGATGGTGATACATATACGAAAAAAGATATAATCATTAATGATTCAGATAAATGGAAACAAATGGATATTTTTGCTGTGCGCCAAATGAAAAATGGTGATGTCAAAAGTAGTATTATTGTAGAATTAAAGCATCCTAAAGTAACATTGGGTTACAAAGAATTAGAGCAAGTAAAAAGATATAAAGATGTTATACTTCAAGAACCGCGTTTTAATGCACCTAGTATAGAATGGAAATTTTATTTGGTCGGTAATAAATACAACAATCAAATTGAGAATGAAATAAGGAATCTAAAACATAACGGAGAGAGATCACTTGTATATTCAGTGGATAATTTCAAAATATATGTTAAAACATGGAGTGAAATATTTACGGAGTTTGAACTCAATTATGATTTCTTGTTTGATAAATTACAAATTGAACAAAAAAAGATAATTGATAGTAGAGGAAAAACAAAAGAAGAAATAGTTGCGGCACAGGAGAATAATTCAGCAAGAGCGGCAGATGAATTAATAGTATGACAGGTCAAAATATATGAAGAAATTCAACTGTTATAGTGATTTTATGTGGGCACTTATGTTTCTGTAATGCCTGTAGCATGGGTGAGAAAATGGAATCCATATGCAGGGGTAGGTGGGTAAAGAGAGACGTACTTACAAAGATGATGAGATAGATCATAGTTCAATCTATCGAGATTTCCAACATGTTTGCTAAGAAGATAATAGTAGAAAATGGAATTCTATCCTACAGCATTAAGGTGGGAGTTATAGAAAACTGTATGAAAATAATTAACTGAACAAACAAATTATCATAGTATATGATACTGTAAGAGGTAGATACAATAAAAATACTTAGATATTTTTAGGTTGTTTTATGAAAGGGGATAAAAATGGGAGGGGATAATTTGAAACTATGTGATTTGAAATTTGGTAAAACAGATGCCTTTAATGAGTTAAAAGAATATGGGGCCGATTGGTTTAAAAAGGCTTTTTTTATTTATAGCAAATATAAAATGGACGATTTTATTGATGGTAAAAGCTATTATATTTGCGGGGAAAAAGGAACTGGAAAAACGGCCTTTTTGAGATATTTACAATGCGTTTTGGAGGAAGATGAAAACAATCTTATAATTCCTATTAGGTTTAAATCTGATTTAGATAGCGAAGATAAAAAAGCTTTGATTAGAGCATCAGCAAATGTAAGAGAAACGATTGCAGAGGGGTGGGAAGAATTTAAGGATAGTTCTGATGCGGTAATTGTATGGCAAGTTTATATAATAAATAAATTATTTGTTACATGCGAAGAAGTAGGAGAATATCATTTTTTCGAAGATACAAAAGAGTTAAATCAGATAAGAAAACTTCTCAAAATAGTTTATCCTGATTACAAGGAGAGAATTGTTCCTCAAATAAAAGGAGGACAGTTGAATGTAGAAACTAGTCTATTGAAGATGTTGGATGCAAAATTACAATTGGAAATAGGATATAAAAATAAGAATGAGAATATAAACTTTAATAGAATTGCAAAAACAATAGTTAATCGATTTTCAAGATTAAGATATGATAGAAACAGAGCATATATTATTTTTGATGAATTGGAGTTGTCAGTTCGTTCTCAAAAGGAACATCAAAGAGACATAAAATTAGTTCGAGATTTAATAATTGCTATTGATAAACTAAACGAAATATGTAAATTAAATGGTATGGAAATTTATACTTTAGCTTCAATAAGAACTGAAGTTATAAAAAGTGTATATACAGCAGGTTATGAGATAAATAAATGTATAGAAGATTATGGTATCATTATATCGTGGTATCAAAGAGGGGGAAATTATGAAAGTAATCAGTTATTGAAAATAATAGAAAATAAGATTATTGCGTGTGAAGATTCGAGAGGAATTAGTAATCATGGAGATGTATGGGAAAAATATTTCCCTAAATTTATTAATGGAGTCGAAACGAAAAGATATATTTTAAATTATAGTTGGATGCATCCTAGAGATATTGTGAGGCTTATGAATGGCGTTACATTTGAAGGGGCATCGGAGAGCAAATTTACGCAGGAGATGTTTGATCGCGCAATGAAAAAATACTCTTCTTCAAGTTGGATTGAGATAGTAGAAGGCTTGAGATTAAAATATTCAGAAGATGACATTGCAGCTTTGAAATTGATTTTGAATAACGTTGAAGTGCCATTTACATATCAGTATTTATCGCTAAGAATTGAAAAAATGGCAGAGATAGACGATAGGGTGTTACATTTTAAAAAGAATCAAAGGTTGAGAAATGTTCTTGATGATTTGTTTGAGTATGGCGTAATTGGAAATACTGGACAAAGAATGATTTTTAAATTTATGGAAGATGATGATTTAGCAGTCACGGAAGATATGATTATACATAAACCATTAAGAAACTTTTTTGCAGTTAAATCACGTCCCAATCAAAAAATGGATGTATATGAAGAACTACAATTATGATGATTGGGCCGTAACCATCCGTTATCTTCAAGTTTTATTGGTTCTTTGAAATTAAATGAATCATCTAAAACAAATTTTGCTATTTTGAGGTATGCATGAATATCAACAGGGGGGAGACAGTGGCAGCTAAACCTGGAGAAAACTGTGCCTTTTTGAAATCATTTTTATACACTCACCACATTGTGAGTGCGTTTGTTTAATGTCTAAAGTACAAACCAATAAAAGGTTGATGATTTACTAGCAAGGGGATGTGATGCTGAAATGTCATCAATAATGAGGTAACGGCATACTGCGAGGTTTGTGTCAAATTGTGCCGAAAATAGGAACGCTGGATTTTACCATAAGATGAATTACGCATAAGTAAAAATATTTGGAGGTATACAAATGAATAAAGAAAAATTTTTGGCTGTTTCCGATTCGCTTCGACAATATAGGAGGGCAGAGCTTAAAGATTTTGATAAAGATTTGGGTAATAGCCCTGCGATAGATTTGCTCTATACGGATCCATTGCCATCAAACGCTATTTTAGAACAGGTATTATCGTCTAATACTACTTTTTTGTTAGGAAGAAAGGGGACGGGAAAAAGTACAATTTTTGCAGAAGCCCAGTCTGTAATAAGAAAAAAAGGGGATTGCCTTTCTATATATTTAGATGTAAAAGCGATACATGATTTGATAGGTAATTTTAATGTGCCAGTCAATGAAATAAATAATATTTCAGAAGGTGTATTGTATGAGCATTATCTTAGAAAAACTTTTTTGGGAGAAGTATTGTCGCAGATATTAAGTGAATTATCGGATACATCAAAAAAACTAAATATTTGGGAAAGATTGAAAGGGCGTAAGGGTGAAATATCCAAAGCTATAGAGCAATTTGAAGAATTACAAAAAGAAGTAAAAAAAGGAAGGCTGGATAGCACTGAGATTCCTATTTTACAGTTTATGTCTAAGAAGAAGCATGATCAAACAAAACATACAGAACATTTAGATGACCATTGCGAAATGATGGGAGAAGTATCTAATGGTGGATTAAAGATTATAGGAGGTTATAAAACAAATAATTTTGAAGAATTATTATCAGATAATGAGGTGTATCAAGATTATTCTGATGCAGTGCTACACTCTTTTCCTTTTAGTGATATTTTAAAGAAAATTAAATCATATTTACAAAAAATAAAAATGAATAAACTCATAGTTTTTTTCGATGATTTTTCTGAAATAGGATATCTTGATCAGCGTTTATTTGTGGATGTAGTTTTATCACCATTAAATAACTCAAGTGATGAAAAAATTAAAATAAAAGTAGCAGGATATCCGGGAAGAGTATATTTTGGGAAAATAGATCCTGGTAAGGTCGACATTATATATCTTGATTTTTATAAATTATATAAAGATGCGGATATTCAAACGACAGAACGAAGATCTATTGAATACACGAAACGACTATTGCTTAGGAGATTTAAAGCATTTGACATAAAAATGGAAGATTATTTTGATTCCCAAATAGATATCGATGAATTTGTAAGACTTTTATTTGAGTGCTCATTTAATGTGCCGAGAATCATGGGATTTGTATTAAATTATTGTTATAATGATAGAATATCCCAGGGATTAAGAATAAATACTACAGCTATTAAACTAGCCGCGCAAAAGTATTATGAAACAGTGATAAAACAATATTTTGAAAGGCTGAATAGATTTGCTCTGGAACCATTTGAAAGAAAATTAGATAGACATATTCAGGAAGAATTATTAAATACGATTATTGTAGAAGTGAGAAATGTCAGAAAGAAAATTATAACAAATGAGATAGGTGGGAAGTATTTTGAGGATATAAATAATCCACCCGCAAGTCATTTTTCGATTAGTAGAGATTTGGAAAACATATTATCATCATTGGAGTTCAATTTTTTCCTGACTAAATATCATGAAATGAGGGATAAAGATGGTAATGAAATATCAATATATGCCTTAAATTATGGCCTTTGTGAAATAGAAAATATTCCATGGGGATATCCGCGAGGAAGACGGGATGATAGAAGTTACTTCGTTCAGAGATGTTTTTCATATAATCGAGTGTTGCATACTTTTTTGGCAAATCATCAGACTATAACATGTAATGAGTGTGGAGCCTCTTTTTCGGTGGATAAAAAGGAACATTTTGAGTTTTTTAAGTGGATTTGTCCTGAATGTAAAATAGGAGTCTGCAAAGTAGTTAATTTGTCAGAAGGATATATACATGAATTAGAACAGTTAAATAAGGATTTAATGTTGGAAAAAGTTGAATTGGAAATTTTGGAGATTCTTATGTCAGAAAACCGATTCATGAGAGCGAGTGATATTTCATCATTTATAGATCAAAATTATCAGTTAATCGGAAAACGGACAGGCAAATTAAGAGATTTAGGTCTTGTGGAAAAGAAAACTATAAATAATATATCTATGAATAAAATAACAGATATAGCCAAAGAAATGTATTTTGGTGAGTAGTTGCATAATTAGGTAATGAGACAATACTGTAATATAGAGTTTATACTCATGTCCGCCAAGGCCCAACTATGCCTTGTAGGAATCTTTGTCACACAAACCACATGTTGAATCTTGTTGTTCCATGTCGAAAGTACAAACCAATAAAAGGTTGATGATTAACTAGCAAGGGGATGAGATGCTGAAATGTCATCAATAATGAGATAGCGGTACACTGCGAAGTTTGCGTCGAATTGTGTCGAAAATAAGGAAATAGTTTATTGCTGGAAGTAGAAAATGATACGATAGATGAAAACTGTATGGACCAATTATGGAGCCCCGGTCCACTCCGTGGATGAAGGAATGATAAGCGGATGGTTCCTTAGGAGGAGGGATGTCAAAGGGATGTCAAAGGCATCTCAATGTTACAGAGGGCTGCCGCAATGACAGCCCCCCTTTTGATATCAACCATATATCTGCAGAGGAATACCCCCACCGCCTCTGTCTGCCTATATCACATTTGCCTTTTTGCATTTTTCTGTGAAAAATGCAAATATCCCAAATGCCAGGATAATAGCTATGGGCGCAATGACGGAAATCAAACCATTGGGATTAACCAATCCAAGCGCCGGAATGACAGCAAATGCAAATACGGAGCAGAATAGCATGGAAAGTGACGGCGGGTCAACATATCCTTCCCCATATACAAAGAAAAGATCCGCAAGCAGATCGCCGGCATAATGTGCAAAGATACCAAATGCAAAGCCCCACAGGTAAACACTGATTTCGGAACATCCGGCATTATATGCCATCTGGGCGCCATAGGCGCCTACAAGTCCTACATGATGAAATACAGGGCAGGGAAGCCCGCAGCACATGAAGATTAAAAACACAACTGCTATGGCCCAAAGCGGAACAAATGAAATGCCTGCAATCATGGGATTGCCCACCTGTTCAGAGAACCGGCACATTTGATACAATAGCCATGCGGCAATAAAACCAACGCTGCCGCCGAACAGCCAGAACATGGAGCCATGACCATAGGTCATATGCGGAAGCCACTTGTTTTTACTGTTTAAGCCAAACCTCTTATCGCCTTCAGGTACCTTTCCCATGAGTCCCTGATTTCCAAACATGATTTTTGTAACTATATTAAGGATTACAATGGTTGCCGCAACGCAGTCAAAGAGTCCCGGAAGGAAGGTGCCAAGGGTTGTATTTATGTACCATCCTGCCACTGCGCAGATACCGCCAACTACTAATACATCTGTTTTCTGAAGTGAGCCCAATGGAAATGCCAGTCCCTTGCTGTCCTGTATATATCCCTTTTTCCATGCATAATTCATTGCACAGAGGGCTGGTCCAAAGGCTACCTGCGGCCCCAGGAACATTCCAAAGCAAATATTCCCGATGATGTTATATTCACATCCCGCCATAATGGAGAATACTCCAACAATAGAGACAAGAGCGGTAAGGATCACTGAACCGAGGGCCCCCATGGCAGTTGCAAGTACGCCTGAAATAAAGGCAGTGAAAATTGTAACAAGAATGTCCATCATTTTCGTTCCTTTCAGGTTGCTGACAACTAAATATCCAATGCCCTATAGTATCCGAGCTTTACTGCTTCAACCACGCGGCCGGCTTTGATGGCGTCTCCGATTTCAAATACCCGGGGAGCCGTATTGAGAAATCCGTCCGCAGAAGCACGGTCCGCTTTCATACCTGCGGCAAGAAGGACGGTATCCGCTTCAATGAGGATTTCACCATCAGGAGTATTGCATACAATGCCGGCGTCGGTAATTTCTTTGGCGGTTGTGTTTACTTTGATATCAATCCTGCTGTCACGGATATATTTGTCCATGGCAACCTTATGCATCCAATAAGCGTCAGATGCCCAGGTATCCTTCATTTCCACAACTGTTACATCTTTCCCAATCATATCCAGATAGATAGCAACTTCTGAGCCCACAAGGCCTCCGCCAAGGATTGCCACCTTTTGTCCTACTGCAGGCGTCTCACTTTCAAGTGCCTTCAGGCCGGTAACCTTAGCATTGTCAATTCCTGGAATCTGAGGAATGATGGGTTTTGCGCCAACTGCTGTCATTACAACATCCGCGCCCATTTCTGCAACTTCTTCAGGAGTAACCTCTGTATTTAAGCGGATGTCTACGCCTGCATCCTCACAGCGCTTTGCAAGGACTTCAATAAAGTGATACATATCCTTTTTGAAGGGGATGTGCTGTTCATGTGCAATCTGTCCGCCAAGTTTACTGTTCTTCTCATAAAGTGTAACAGAGTGTCCTCTCTGGGCGGCTGTGACCGCTGCCTCCATGCCCCCTGGGCCACCGCCTACAACCACGACCTTTTTCGGTGTTGTTGCCGGGAAGCCATATTTATGTTCAAGCTCGTCGCCAATGACCGGATTAAATGCGCAGCAGTAATTCCTGTTGGATAAGTAATTGTAGAAACATGAATAGCAGCGGCAGCACTGTGTGATATCGTCTTTTTTACCGGAAAATGCTTTCTCCGGGAAATATGGATCGGCAAGGGACTGACGGGCTACTTCAATGATATCAGCTTTACCGGAAGCAATGATTTCCTCCATCATATCCACATCGTTGATACCGCCTAATGCAGCAACCGGTGTTTTCACATGTTTTTTGATTTCTGCAGCATATTGGACATTGCATCCATGTTCAATAAACATGGAAGGATGTGTGATTACAAATACGTCATTATTTTCATGGATACCGGCAGATACGTGGATGATATCCACCTTTCCATCAATCATCTTAGCCATTTCAACTGCTTCATCAATATCATATCCGCCGGGAATACACTCAGAACCGCTCATACGGAATTCGATTGGGAAGTCCGGGCCAACCGCTTCGCGCACCTTCTCAACCACAAGCAGTGAGAAACGCATACGGTTTTCCAGGCTCCCGCCCCAGCGGTCGGTCCTCTTGTTGAAGTATGGAGAAGCAAACTGGCCTAACAGCCATCCATGCCCGCCGTGGATTAAGACCATATCAAAACCAGCCTCTTTTACCAGCTTGGCAGCATTGCCGAATGCAGTGGCGGTTTCTTCAATCTGCTCCTCTGTCATGGCTTTTACAGGAACGCCCTGGGCATTTAATTCGCCATTTGGCCCAATCAGGGTACTTTTGGCAGCAGAATGGCTTCTGGCAGCACCGAATTTTCCGCCATGGGCTAATTCCATGGTAGCCATGCAGTTGTGTTTATGAAATTCATTTGCCATTCTTTTTAAGGATGGAAGGGACAAGTCATCATAAAGGATTACTTCTTTTGTGTGTGAACGTCCTACGGCTTCCACAATGCCAAGACCAATACATACGCTGGCTAAACCGCCGCGGCCGCGGTTTGCATGGAATGCAATGTCCTCTTCCCTCATGTGGCAATCCGGATCTAATTCTGGATTAGACATTGGCGCGCCGAAAATCCGGTTCTTAAATGTGACGCCATTGATTGTGATGGGACTGGCTAAATTGGGGTAGTATTTGTTTTTCATTTGTTACTTCCTCCTTAATAATGTTCTATGTACGTCCATTTTAACAGCATTGTTAATATTTTAACAGCAGATAGTATTTGTGATTGCCACAATCTGGAGTTGTGCCCAAAAGCTGCCCGGAAATGCGGGAGTATGGCGGGAAAATGTATTTACCATCATTCATAGTTATGATAAACTAAAGCTGAGTCGGCAAGAACATGTTCTATATTTCGGTGGAGAAAAGTGATGGAATTCAGACAAATCCAGTATTTTATAAAATTATCTGAAAGTACAAGTATTTCCCAGGCGGCAAAAGAATTGTTCATATCCCAACAGGCTTTAAGTAAATCAATCAAAAATTTAGAATCAGAATTAAACACACGTTTATTCCTTCGTACCAATCAGGGGATTAAATTATCAAAGAGCGGGGTATATCTGAAAAATAAATTCCTCTCAGTGTGTGCAGGGTATGAGGAAGCAGTCAAGGAATCGTATCAATATTTCCAAATCCAGCAAGGGACCATAACCATTGGCGTAGCGCCGGGTGTATTCCGGAGCTTATCTGCCAATTACCTTATAAATTTTGAAAAGCTGTATCCTGGCTTAAAGCTGGAGCAGGTAGAATTTCCCGATTTGGATATGGAAGAATATGTGCTTGCGGACAGCCATCGCTTTGCCTTGTCTACGAAACCATGGCATGACCGGGGATTACAATATAACCCGCTGCATCGCGAAAAAATGTTCTTTATTGCGCACAAGGAACACCCTCTGGCCCGACAAAAGGAGATACATGTAAGCCAGTTGGCGGATGAGAATTTTTTGTTCTTTAACAGCCATTATAATATTCATTACAGGACAAAGGAAAGTTGTAAAAAGGCAGGATTTACTCCGCATATTATTTATAAATCATCGGATGTAAGCCAGCTTGTGAAAATGGCGTCGCAGAAGCAGGGGATTTTGCTGTGTGTAAAGCATGTGTATGAAGAAAGCGCACATGAAAATCTGGTGTGCCTTCCAATTGCAGATGAAGGGATGTATTGGGAGCTGGGGATTATATCTAAGAATTACGATAAGCTAGATAAAAAATCTAAATTATTTATCGATTATTTTTTATCCTGCTACAAAAATGGATATGAATGAAAATTTGGGGTATAGTGCAGGCGGGGCAATAAGTGCAGAAGGGGCTGTCACACCATTCCATGGCTGCACCGCCACATGGGGAGCCCGCCATGATGTCAGCCTCCCCATCACACCTAAGATTCCGCCCTCTGCATATGCTGCGGATAAGAAAAATGCACAGCATCCATATAAGTCAGCCCATTCATATCATTGAGGCTGTAGCCGCAGTCATTTTCATGGTATCCATTCATGTGGTTCAGGTCAAAACGGGCAGACGGATTATAGGTCAGTCCGTTCTGGTTTTGATAATCAGGATATATGGGGTATATCAGCATATAAAAAGCCTCCTTTCCGGTTTTTCTGTTAGGATGCCGGTAAAGAGGCCTTTTTATTCTTTGAGGCCGGCTGTTTCAGGGATGATCCCTGTCATCCTGGCTGTTATTGATATCACATGATTAATCTCTTCTATCTTCAACCATTAACGTCTGAATCGTATCTGGTGACGGATTCCAGTTTAGTATATAAAGTGTATAGATACGTCTTGGACGCATGGAGACAGTAGTGGTGACCAATGTTGTCTCTGGTCTGGCAGAGCGGGAAACCTGGACCGTATAATTACCGCTCATCATGGAACTGAAGCTGGCCGCCTGCTTAAAGCGGACTGAATTAAAATATACATTTCCAATGGCGGCGTTGATTGCTCCGCTGTAATATGCCAGATTGCATACACGGAAGCATGAATTGGAACCTGACATAGGACATGTGGTGTCAGGGATTGAAGTTAAATCCAGTCCCCTGGAAGAGTTGATGATTGCAATGGTAGCCATTCCATCCCCAACATACAGGGACTTGCGCAGATAGGTGTATCCATTAGACGCTATGGTAAAAGTATGATACCCCTGGGATATCCGCTCATAGGAGGTCAGTTCTGGAAAATTAAGGTTCCAGGAAACAGGACGGTTATCAATGTAGACTGTAAATGCGTTATAGCCGGTTGCCGCATTAAGAAAACGGACAGCTCCGCGCTGCCATTGATTGTTGTTGCAGAAGAGACAGGGCATTGGCGTGGGGTTAATGGGCGGATAGATTGGACGGTCCGGATAATATGGCGGCATGACTGAAAAATCCGGGTCAATATCATCATCAAATGGAGGGACTATGACATCGTAATCCGGAACTGAGAAATCAGGGTCAATTAAAAAATCTGGGTCAACAGATAAGTTTTGATTCGATGTAACGTCCGGATTCATGGAGTCCTCAGAAAGCTGTGCAGCAGTAAGCGGCAATGATTTGAATTGATTCATAATAATTTCCTAATGGTTGATTTATGATTAGTATATTCTGTATTTTTGGTAGAGTGACTCTATCATGGATGATTTTTAATGTAAGCGACAGTATGGCTGTTTTCTGTTATAATTGTCTTATGACTGTTAAAAATCAACGACAGGGGGCAGGGACGTGTCTGAGAGGGAAAAAATAAAAACCACAAAAGAACAGATAGTAGATTATTGGATAGGCCATGAGGATGAATGCGGATTAAGCGTGGATTTTGCTGAAGCACACGAAAGATGTTGGCGCTGTGGGTGTAAAAGAGGGCTGGCGAGATGCCATATCATACCGGATTCCCTGGGAGGCCGGGATACGCCTTCTGATTTTGTCCTGCTATGCAGCCGCTGTCATCTTGATAATCCCAATGTAGCGGACCCGGAAGTCATGTGGGACTGGCTGCGCGCTTATGCCGTGCCATTTTATGATACATTCTGGAATATACATGGGATGAAGGAATATGAAAGGATTTATGGCGTTTCTTTCCGCCAGGAGATGAAGGCCCGGAACATCACTGTAGGTTACCAAGATATTTGACAAAACCGAGACAGAGGAGGAGTGAGTGGGATATGGCGGGAAGTGACGGTATATCAAGGGTTTCGGCAGTTTTTAGAGGAAAATCGCTATTGACAAATAAAATGAGAATAATATAGAAAAAGGACCTTTTCCAAGAAAATTGCCGGAAAGGTCCTTTTTTTGAGCCGTTAAAAATTAACGTTAATCAATGTTATAAAATTATGTGAAAAGTACGTAAAATCAGGATTTGACGCGTTAATAATAATCTGAAAATACTTAATAAAATGTAAGTTTTTGAAGATAGAGCAAGTCGCAAATTTGGATAATGCTAAAAAACGTGCGACTTGCCCATTTTAAAAGGGATTTAGCCATTTTGCTTTTATAATTGCAAGTCGCAAATTATGGTTTATTTATAGGCCAAAATATAATAAAAAAATTAAGCTATTTCGCTATTTCCGTCCATGACGTTTTTTCCATGATTCGAGGTTGATGACAACTCCGATTTTTCATACTTAGCAACCTTTGCACGAAGATAGTTTTTTACATCGAGTTGTTCTTCTAGGGGAAGGCTCCTCAACATAAAAATTATGAGTTCTTCTGATTCATTTAATTTCAGGCCATATTCAATATTAGATATTTCTGGGGAGTTATTATCTATAATTGATGCTTCCCCAGTTAAAATCCAATCTATAGAAGTTTGAAGCAATTTAGATAACGAAACTAGCGCTTTAGAAGATGGTAAAACATTACCACGCTCTATTTCGCTAAGGTTACCATTAGATATTCCAGTAGCAGCATAAACATCTTTTTGCGTTAGATTAAGTTCTTTTCTACGAGTTTTAATTCTTATCCCAACCATTTTATCAATATTATCCATTTGACCTCCCATTTTGATACAGATTATCTAATTTAAGATAAAATCTAAAAAAGAATATTGACAATATCTAAAATTAGATATATTATATCTGTATGGATGATTTATAAGCCACTACAAAAGTAACATACTTTGAAGATTACTTCAAGCAAAAGAACTTTAATTCATCACATATCTGCAATTAAGTCTGATTGAATAAGCAACATTCTTTGAAAGCCAGGTTCCTGGCCTATGATTATAAAAGGAAAGAACCACCAACCAAAGCTGATGGTTCCTTGTGCCAGATGTTAAATGGCACTGAAATCGAATTATCAGGACATAAAGAACCAAAATTATCATATCGGAGCAACCAAATCTGGTTGAATAATGTTCTTACGGATTCAGGTTCCTGAATTCACAATAAAGAGAAAGAGTTTATCACATCTAATCAAGTCTGATTATATTTTAAGAAATATTCGTTTGGATTTAGGTTCCTAAATTCAAGATTGGATAACAAATCAAAAGGAGGCGAAGAGATGCAGAAGGAACTATTGTATTTAGAAGAATTATATCTGTCAGAAAAAGAACTTATTAAAAAGTATACTTCGGATACACTTCCGAATTCTCCAAAGACGGGGTATGAGAAGGAGTGGAGTCAGGCATATGAAAGAGCAGATATGCTTATGAAAATCATGAAGCTGATTCAGAGGGAAATGAAGGCATTATGTAAAACAGATAAATGTAGGCTGGAATATATAATTGATAAGCTTTTGAATGAATCGGCAACTGCACATATATGTGGAACTGCCGATTCAGCAGAAGTGACAATAGTAGATGGGATTGAGAGAAAGATTATAGCAACTCTTAAGACAAGAATTGCACTTGGTGATTGTCTTCTTATTGATGAATTTCACTTTTACTAATTGTCTTGTAGCTGTAATTACGATTCGGAAGTATCGTGCAGGATACCTCCAGACGGTAATGGCCCTGATTATTAGCAAGGAAAACATCATAAGTAGCAAAGTAGGTTTTTTCATCTTGTATGGATTGATGCCCCATACAAAAATCAAGAACTGCGGAACGTGGTGATATAGAACGAGCATATGACTCTATAAATTGGCTACAGGGGCAGTTCCTTTCAAAGTCACGTTTTGAGGGATATGTGAATTTCATTTTCATAACCAACTCCTTTCACGTTGATTATATCAGTATAAAGGAAATTAGAAAAGAGGTGATAAATCTCATGAAAAATGGCAAGAAGCCAACCTTAAGCCAGAAAAAGGAGATAAAACTTCATGGCCTGCAGCCAGAGAACTGGCTAGTGATAAAGGATACCAGGGAGTTTCTGGAAGTGGTAAGCAGAATGGAACTTAAGCGGATTGGAGCAGGCAGGAAACGGACCAGAAGATTATACAGGAGTGAGTAAGATGGCAGATGTAAAGACAAGGGAGCTTGGAAAGATTGTCAAGAAGCGTCTGATTGAATTGGAGATGACCCAGGTCCAGCTGGCAAATATATTGGGTACAAGCCCTCAAGAACTGTGCCGGATGCTGAAAGGAAAGAGACCTGGGTATAAGTATCGGAAGCAAATGCTGAAAATTCTCAAAATAAATGAGAATGATGTGGCATAGGGGACTGGATATGGACTTGCATAAAAGAAGAACGCCCTACTTCTGGGGGAAGGTCGGGCGTTCCGATAAATACTCATCTACATTGTACTATACCAACAGCCAAATTGCAACAGAAAGGGGGAAATCTGATGGAAGAAATTTATATATCCATGAAAGATGCATCTAAATTGGAAGAAGCGGTGTATAAAACATTCTTAAAACAGGTTTCTCAAAGAGTAAAAAAAGAGGGGTTGGTTATCAGAACAGAGAAATCTGAAAAGGGAGGCCAAGAGCGAAAATACATCAAACTTACTGACCTAAGCCCCAAAGCCCAGAAGGCCTACCGGGCCATGAAGAAGATAGATACAGAAGAAGGAAGTGATATCGTGATGGAGAACCTGCCCCCAGAGGAGCCCTGGTACCTGGATACCGATGTGAACTGGTACATAGAGAACCACAGCCAGGCATATTACAAGGCGGTGGAGCTGTCCCGGCTCCTGCAGGACATCATCAACTATTCGGATGCAGACAAGACGGAGTACATCATCCGTAAGGCGGCGGAGCTGGGAATGAGCCAAAGGACTTTGTACCGCCACATGGACAAATACCTGGAGGCGGCAGGGTGGGCCCTGAAGATGCTGCGGGAGACCGGGGCCAACTACGATTATTACAAGGTCCTGTGCTTGTGCCGGAAACCCAAGGATTCCAATACCTTCCCCACCTTTACGCCGGAAGTGAAGCAGAAGATACACAACATCTGGTTCGACAAGGACTTTGCCCGGAATGAAGGAAAGCGCCAGATGCTGTATGACAAGCTGCTGAAAATCGGTACGGCTAATGGCTGGCCCATCCCATCTTACCAGAGTGTATGCCGTTACATCTCCCACCTGATGGCAGACGGGCAGCTGGAAAGCGCCTATTTCCTTGCAGCCAAAGGTGACAGGGCGTGGAAGAACAAGCGGATGGTGAAGGCCCTGCGCGATACCCGGTCCCTCCAGGTCATGGAGGTCCTTCTGGGGGATGAACATACCTTTGACTGCTGGGTCTCCTATAAGCTGCCTAATGGGAAGGTGACGGCCATCAAGCCTAAGCTGGTGGCCTGGATTGACGCCAGGAGCCGCATGGTGCTGGGGGATATCATCTGCCGGGATGCCAATGCCCAGATACTGAAGCAATCCCTGATTAAGGTATTGTACGGAACCCCGGGAGGGATGCCGAAATACCTGAACATTGACAACGGAAAGGACTATACCTCCAGGGAGCTGACCGGCGTCAAACGCTATCCCACCCGGGAAGAAACAGAACGGTATGCCGGATTTGGGGAGGTAAAAGCGGGATTCTATCACACCATTGGGATAGAGGACTTCCACCGGAGCCGTCCTTATGAGCCATGGAGTAAATCCGAAATAGAGCGTCTGTTTAAGACGGTATGCGATGGATTCTCCCGGTGGTTTAAGAGTTACACGGGTACACTGACAGGAAGCAGGACCAGCGCCAAGATTGACAAGGACATCAAGCGTATGCTTGAACAGGGGAAGCTGCTGACCATGGAGGAGTTTTATGAGAAGTGGAGCCACTACCTGCACAACGTGTACGCGGTGAAGGTCCACAGGGGCCTGAAAAACCAGGGAGAAACATATTGTACCCCGCAGGAACTGTTTGACAAAGGGGAACGGTATGAGAAGGCCCTGCCGCCAAAATCCTTTGCCCTGCTGCAGCTGATGAAGTCAGAACGGGCACGGGTATATAACGTGGGAATCCGGAAATTCGGCCAGGTCTATAACCATCCGGAGCTGATTTATTACATGGACAAGCCTGTGGACATCAAGTATGACCCGGAGGACGTGACCCGGCTGCTTGTGTTTGACGCCCAGGACGGCCATATGATTTGTGAGGCCGAGAGCCAGGAACTGTTAAAGATTGCCCACAAGGTCCCACAGGAGGCGCTGGAACGCCACATCCGGCTCCAGAAGCAGCAGATGAAGGATGTGCGTGAGAAGCTGAAGGAAATGAGATGCCCGCTGGATGAACGGATTACCGGCGCGGCCCAAGCCAACACCATCGTGGGAAGCATGATGATAGAAGGGGCAGGGAACAGCCGGAAGGTCATCACGCTGCCGAAGGAGGAGAGCTACCGGGAACACAGGAAGGCGGCGCGGCAGTCGGAATATATCGCCAGACAGGGCCGCGAAGCGCTGGAGAAACTGCGCAACATGGGTTAAGTCCCAACACATAAACCAATCAAGCGGAAAGGAAGGGTATCGTAAATGAAAAGTCTGGCAGAACGTGTGTGCCTCAGATTAAGAATCATAAACATGAACAAGGCGGAACTGGCCTGGCAGTTTGATAAGGAAGGGATGAAGTGCTCCCGCTCCATGCTGAGCCAGTACCTAAACGGGAAATATCCAAGCAAGCCAGTAAAGCTGGAGGAACGTCTGGAGAGGTGGCTGGAGGAGACAAAGGAGCAGGAAACGGCTTTCCGGAAGGAGAAACCACAGGTGGCAAATAAGTATGCCCAGCAGATTGCGCGTGAGTTTGCTACCCAGGAAGAGCCAGAGGAAGGAGCACCAGAGGAGCCGCTTCAGGAAGAGCCGCCCCGGATGGGAAGCAAGCCGGATGTGTTTGAATCCGATGATTACATCAACATAGTAGGCATCTGCAACCTGTGCCAGCAACAGCAGGGAAGCGCCATCGTGGTGGGGCGGTCCGGCTACGGTAAGACCTACAGCCTGAAGCAGTACGCCAGGCTGCCCCGTGTCATCTACATCGAGTGCAACGAGTCCATGAGCTGCCGGGACCTGGTAAGGCGGATAGAGAAGCAGCTGTGCCTGCCAAAGCGCTACGGTACGAATGACGAACGTCTGGAGGAAATCTGTGAGTTCTTCAACGTGAACCGGGGGTATCTGATGATAGTGGACGAGGCGGACAAGCTCATCAATAAGTACACCATCAAGAAGATTGAGCTGCTGCGCACCATCATGGATTCGGCCGCGGTGGGGATGGTACTGGCCGGGGAGCTGTCCCTGGAGGCCCACCTGGCTGCGTATGATGAACGGTTTGCCAACCGTATGGACTTTGCGTACCGGCTCCATGGTCTGGGAAAAGCCGAGGTAGAGCGCTACCTGGAGGACTGGAGCGTGGAGGAGAGGGCCATGGAGGTGCTGACCAGCCGGGCCAGGAACAGCAAGAACGGCTGTTTCCGGCTGTTTGACCGGACCATGAACAACATCATCCGTCTGATGCGGGAACGGGAACAGACGACCATCACGGAAACAATCATCAACGAGGCATCCGCCATGATGCTGCTGTAGGGAGGGAATGGACGATGAAACGCAAGATACTGACCATCACATACACATGCCCGGAGGACAAGGTGAACCTGGGGGAGGCGGACATCATGGGATATATCCTCCAGCAACTTGGGGAGCTGGGGGCCTATGATATCAACCTGAAGGCCAGTTCCGCGGAGGTGCGGGAACCGGCTGCGCCAAAGGTCAGGGAGACGGGACCCCAAATCCCTGTGTTCCTACAGGAACGCAGGAGCCGGCTCAGGAGGGAAGTGCCCTGCCTGCCAGGAGGAGGGGAAGCCTATGGGAACGGGATATAGGTATACCATCAAGACCCTGTGGGGGTTAGCCAAATCAAAGGAGCTGGGGCTGACCGAGGAGGAGCTGCACCTGCTGGTGGCCCGTGAGACCGGGAAGGACAGCATCCGTGAGCTGAACCGGTCGGAGCTGTCCCATGTCTGCCATATCCTGCAGAAACAGAAGGACGATATCAAACGGCAGGAAGGGAGGCTGCCGGAGCGCAGGGGGAACCCGCAGACCGGACGGCAGCGCCGAAAGATAGGCCAGCTGAAGGAGAAGCTGGGCTGGGAGGAGCGGCAGGTCCGTGCCCTGTGCCACCGGATGTACTGGGTGGACGCAGTGGAATGGCTGACCTATTACCAGTGCCAGGGATTGATTGAGGCCATGAAGGCCATCCTGGAGCGGAAGCCGGAAAGGGAGGATGGCCGGGGATGAAGGATAAGGAAGGTAAGGGGACGTTTGGGTCTGCTATGGCGGGGTTCCTATGTGCGCAGTTGGAAGCCACGGCCATCTACCTGGGGCATCCAGCTACACAGCAACAAAAATCCGATTGGATGGAGCTGGAGGTGGAGGCCCTTCTCCGTGAAAGCCAGCTTGCCAGGGAGGCGGTCCAGCTGAAGCAGACCCTGGAGCTGGGGGAACATGTGCGCCGGGAAATAGAGAAGGAGCAGATGAAGAAGGATACGCCGGAAGGGATGCTGAGCTGATGGAAGGACTGATGCAGTTGTTTGACCGGAAATACCGGGAATACCAGGATTATCTGGATGAAAAGTCCTGGGCGGATGCGGCCCTTGCCCAGTCCTACCTTCTGGGGGTCCTGCATTGCATGTGGGCCTTATGGGACCGGAAGGCGGAGAATGCAAAGCAGTACCATGAGGAGATAGTGCGCCGGAGCCATAGGATAGAATAGTAAAGAGAGGAGAGTGGAGATGAAACGGACAATTAAGTTACACACAGGAGCGACCAAGGTCGTTGAGGATGCCACGCATAAGATAATGACAATCCAGGAATGGAGGGAGGAAGGAAAAAGACGTTTTGGTAAGGACTACATGGATTGGAAGTTTGAGTGCCCTATGTGCGGACATATTGCATCAATCAGGGATTTTAAAGAGGCCGGAGCCAAAGGACCAAACTGTGCCTGCCAGGAGTGCCTTGGAAGATATACGGGAAAGGGGGCCCCGAAGGCGGGAGATGCGTCTGGCTGCAACTGGGTGGCTTATGGACTCTTTGGTATCCCGAATGGGAAGGGGATTATTGTCCTGGATGAAGAAGGAATCGGAACGGAGTGTTTTGCGTTTGCAGGACAGGAGGTGTAGTCATGCCAGGGAAACATACGAAGCTCTTTAAACGCATATTCCATGGTGATTTCCGTCCGGCTGACGGAATGGACTATTCCCGCGCATATAAACGCTGGATGAAGGAGAACTATGAAGCCCACCAGAGATTCCGGAAAACATTAAAAAAAGGCCAGCTGGAGGCGTTTGACGAATTAGAGGAAATGGATATTGAGCTATCAGGAAGGGCCCAGGAAGAGAACTACATAGCCGGGATGAAGGCAGGCATCCAGCTCATGGTGGAAGCGCTCCGGTAGATGAGGCCTGGTTTTGAGGGGAAGGGGGGACCGGTATGGCAGGACGGGCAGCCTATTTCAGGCTGTATGACCATGGCAGGTACATAGGGCAGTACAGAAACTTTGAGCTTATGGAGCTGCTGGATATCCGTCACCATCAGTTGATTGCGTATTATAGTGATACAGGCAGGGAGTATAAGGCGCGTTATCTGATTGAACGGATAGAGGAACCCATGCGTGGAAGTTGGGCAGCGGAGTGGGACCATGCCAGACTGAAGGTCCTGTGGGATGGTACCAGGCTGAAGGTCCTGAGGCCGGTACGGAAGAGGAAAGGCCAGGAGCCGGGGTGGTTATGGAGGTGAAATCATGGCAATGTTTGAGTATACGACTAAGGTCGAGATTCTGAAGGCGCTAATTGAAATCCTGAAGGAGTTAAAAGCCATTAGAAAGGCTATGGAGACTAAGAAAAATTAGCATTTAACGGCGAAGGCCGGGAAAGGAAATCATGGAAGAATTAAAACCTTGTCCGTTTTGCGGAGCAATACCAGAATACAGAAAAGGCTTTCCGTCCATACGACAGTATACGGTATCTTGCGAAAATGAACAATGTAAAATACACCCATACGCTTTGGGACATTCAAAGCAGGAAACGTTTGATAAGTGGAATTATAGGACAGAGAATTAAGATTTTGGAGGTGAAAAAATGGATAGAAGAGACGCCGAGAAGGTAATACAAAATTTGCGAACAAAGCCATTCATATGTTCTGATAATTGTTTGTTACTTGATAATGGTTATGTGATTTTGCGAAAGGAATACTTCCAGGAATTAAAAATGAGCAGAGAATTGATATCCATAGATTCACACATTACATCGGTAAACTGAAATATAGTTTAGAGAAAGGAAGGAAAAACAGATGGGAACGCTACTGGATGCAATCTCAAAAGAGGACCGGGTGGAGGTCACCTTTTCCGATTTCTACCGGCTCATACGGGAAAGCACATCCGCGGAACTGATGAAAAATGCCGTGGACTGCAACGTGCCGCACCGCTACATAAGGGAGATGGTGACGGGAGTGCCGGAGGAGACCGGCATGGAACCGGATGGTGAAGGGGGGAAGGAACATGTGGATACTGACACAGAATAAGGAGCGGCTGCTGACCACGGAATCCATGGATGAGATACGCATTGCAGCCCCGGGTACCGGCCGGCCGGATTACGTGCTCCTGCTTAACCGGAAGACGGACCGGAAGGAGTTTGCCTTAGGGTTTTACCGCCGGAAGGAGCGGGCGAAGGAGGTGCTCCAGGCCATCCTGAAGGAACAGTCAAATTACATCTCCTGCACGGGAGGGACGGACCTGGTTACCGGACGTCATCAGCCGGCCTTTGTGGCCATCCCACCCAAGACCTATGTCATGCCGAAGGATGAATAAGGAGGGACGAAGGGATGGAGACAGGAAAGGAAACATCCATGTATACCGTGAGCAACCACGCAAAGGAACGTTATGCCGAGCGGTGCAAGGACCGGGACAGCCGGCTGGAGATAACCGCCTATGTGGCAGAGCACAGCCAACGGATAGAGGAAGAAATCAACCGGATGCTGCGTTACGGGAAACGGGTCTATACGGGCCGGACGGAGGGCGGGAAGGACCGGGTACCCAAGGAGGTATATGTGAACGGCCTGTGGATACTGCTGGCCAATGCCGAGAACCACAACGTCATCACCCTGTACCGGGTGGACCTTGGCTGCGGGCCGGACCTGGACAAGCTGTATGTGGAACGGATGGTCCAGCGCCTGGAGGAAGCCCAGGGACGCCTGGAGGAGACAAGGCGTAAAACGGAGGAGCAGAACCGTGCCTACCAGGCCATCCTGCAGGAGGGGGAAGGACAGATACAGGAATACCAGGAGCGCATCCGTCTGCTGAAGGAGATGTGTGAAGGGTACCAGGCAGTCATGCGCAGCAGCCGGGCCGGCTTGGCCCGGGCCGCGGACGATGTGGAGGCCATCGTCAACACGCTGATAGGAAAAAAGAAGTTTTAAGGGAGGGCCTATGGAACCAACACAAGCCCGGATAGAGCTGGTCCGGGAGGACGGGACCATCCGGATGGGCGGGACGGACGTGAGCATGGAGGACATGGCCCGGATGCTGGGGGTGTTCGCCGCCATCGTGGCAGCGGAGGCAGTAAAACGCGGAATGGGCGTGGAGGAAGTCAAGGACGCCATGCTGGACATCTTCCTGGCGGCCACGGCCCGCCTGGATGAGGAGCATGCCCAGGACATCCGGGAGGGACATACCTGGGATATGGGATAAGAAGGAGGAAGCAATGGAATACAAGCGCATTACAAGCAAGGGCGGGGTCAATATCCCCGTGAAACTCAGGCGGTCCATGGGGATGGAACCCAGGGACGCCATTGAGCTGGAGGTCAATGACAGGAACGAGCTGGTCATCCGGGCCTACCAGGCCCGCTGCATCTACTGCGGCAGCGGGGAAATCCATCTTAAGAAAAATGGCAAAGGGGTCTGCCGTGCCTGCGCAGACCAGCTGGTGGATGAATACGTGAAGCAGAAACGGAAGGAGCTTGCATGATGGATTTGGGACTGGTAAATGATAAGGAGCTGGTGGACCTGGCCGTGGCGGCCATGAAGGTGGCTGAGGATGCCAAGTCCGCCCTGGAGAAATACAAGGCGGAAATCCAGAACCGGGGACTGTCGGTCTTAAAGGACCGGAATAACCAGTACTGCCGCATGTACGGGACGGACGGTAGCTATGTGGCCGTGTCGGAGCCGAAGGAGATAGACATCCTCAACATGCCCCGGTTAAAACAGGCCATCGGTGAGGATGTGTGCACAGGGCTGGTGACGGAGACCACGAAGACCACCTATACCCTGGATAAAAAGCTGCAGAAGGCCCTGAAGGCCATTGCCGCCAACGATTACACCTTTGAGTATACTTTGGAGGATTACCTGAAGGAGATGAGCGTACCGGTGAGCGAGGGCCAGAGGGAGGTGCTGGCCCGGAGGCTGAAGGGGGACTACAAGGAGGATAAGAAGACACTGCTGTCCGTCCTGGGGTATCTGGGCAAGGGGACCACGGAGGAGGCCGCGGAGGCCGCCGCCCCCAACCTGGACATGGACCTGTACTACATATCAAAGATTAAAAACGCAGAACTGATACAGGCCATCCTGCCGGATGAGGGGATTGACTGGAGCATGGATGAAATCAAGCGGTCCCTGATTGTGACATCCAAGCTGAAGCTGGAAATTGCCTATGAAAGGGAGGACAAGTGATGAAAGCAGACGAAAAGAGACAGGCCGTGGCCAGGAAGTATGACGAGCTCATCGGAAGGAACCACTACAGCCAGCCGCTGCGGGACTACTGCTACCGGAAACACAGTGATGGGAACTATTACAGCGACTGCTCCAGCTCCATCTGTTATGCATACAAGGAAGCCGGATATGGTTTCGGCATCCTGAACACAGCCGGCATCTACCAGTCCGCGCGGCTGGTGACGGTGGACGTCCCCATCCGGGACGGCCAGGTGCGGGACATCGGCCTGCTGCGGGTAGGTGACATGCTGGAGTTTGCCGGGACGGACGAGAGCCGGCCGCAGACCATCGGCCATGTGGAGATGGTGCATACGCTGGACGGGGAGGATACCATCATCTGCGGGCACGGAAGCGGCCGCCCATCCTATAAGAACATGGTATCCTACTGTACCCAGCGCCAGAACACGAAGACATCCACCAAACGCGGGAACAAGGGCCTGGTGTGCGTCCGGCGCTACCTGCTGGATGACGTGGTCCCGGAGGAGCCGGCCAGGAAATCCGGCTGGCAGGAAGAGGACGGCGTCTGGCGGTTTTACCTGGGGGATACAGGCCAATGTGTCCGTAACGCCTGGTACCTGGACGTGGATGGCCGCTGGTACTGGTTTGACGGGGCCGGCCGCATGGTCAGGGACACCTGGTACCAGTACCAGGGGGACTGGTACTATCTGGGAAGTGATGGTGCCATGGTAAAGGGACAGCAGACCATAGATGGGAAATGGTACCTGATGGACGGAGCCGGCGGCATGGTCACGGAGCCGGTCATACTGACCCCGGATGCGGACGGCGCACTTAAGTGGGAAGGCCTGGCGGAATAAGAGGAGGGGATACGGATGCGCAGGGAGCTGATGGAGGAGCTGGAAGCGGATACCACCCTGGAGGATATCGCGGAGCCGTACCGCCTGGTGGTGGAAATGATAGGTTTAAAGAACGTGCTGAAGCTGTCCCGGTATTTCATGGGGGACAAGATATACCTGCCCAAGGCGGAGCGCATCCTGGCCCCGGCGCGGAACCGCCGGATACGGCGGGAATACAATGGTCGGAACGCCAAGGAACTGGCCAAGGAGTACGACCTGACCACCAACCAGATATTACAGATTGTACGGGACCTGGACCCGGCACAAATCAGCCTGTTTGAGTTCCTGGACGGGGAATCCGGAGAGGCTGGAAAAAGATGAGTTGTCCAAAATGCTTGGGCTAACAATATGTTTCCAGATGGATTATCCTATGGACATGACGAAAGTCATGTCCTGTTTTTTTGTCCCAGGACAGACAGAACGAGCGAGGAGGAATGGGAAATGGAGAACGTATTACAGACCTTGGCGGGGCAGTATACCCAGCAGCTGGCCCTCATGATGGCAGCCATTGCGGTGGCGGCCTTTACGGTCAGCGTCATCACGGAGGTAACCAAGGAAATCGGCTTTTTGGGGAGGATACCCACGGCCGTGCAGGTGATTGTGCTGTCGGTCATCCTATGCCAGCTGGTTTACTGGTGGTATGTGACCGGCACGGAGGCCGCGGCCGCCTGGTGGGGACCGGTCCTGGCCCTGGTAGTGGCCTTTTATGTGGCCTTCCTGGCCATGTACGGCTGGGAGAAGCTGGCACAGCTGTGGGCAAGATACAGACATCCGGGAGGAAGCGCATGAACGATGCAGTCACAATCGGCATGGCAGCCACTGCGGTGGGGACGGTCCTCTGGTTCCTGGTAAAGATGATGATTGATGACTTCAAGCGGTCCGTAAGCGGTGTCGGGAGCAAGCTGGACAGCACCATTGCCAGGTTTGACGAGCGGGTCACCAAGCTGGAGGACAAGCAGGAGGCGGACATCAAGGCGGTACAGAAGGAGCTGAGCTCCATCAAGGGGGATTTTGCCACGACCTTCGTGCTGCGGGAGGATTTCTTCCGGAGCATGAACGGGGTGGAGGACAAGATGCGGTCCATGGACAGTAAGCTGGACCGGTTACTGGTAAGACAGGGAGGCAAAACGGATGGATGATAGGGAGCTGGCTGAAATCCAGCACAACAAGGCAGTCAGGGGCTATATCATACGGTCCCTGGTAAAGGGATATAACAACACGGCGCTGACCAGGCAGCTGTCCAACTCCATGATAGCGGCGGGATTAATCGTATCCCCGGACATCACCAAATACCTGGACTACCTGAAGGACGCCGGATACATTGAGTTTACGAACCTGAAGGTGACCGCCTACAACGCATACGCCAAGGACGCCGTGATACGGCTGACCAAGGCCGGTGTGGACCTGGCGGAGGGCACCATAGAGGACGCGGGAGTGGATGTCTGATGGGAAGGACGAGGAAGAAGAACCGCATATCCTCCAAGATTGACGAACTGCCGTCTGAAATCAAAGGACAGGTAGACGTGATGCTTTCCGATACATCCAACAGCTACCAGGACGTCAGCGGCTGGCTGAAGGAAAAGGGCTATGAAATCAGCAAAAGCAGCGTGGGGCGGTATGCGGTCCGGAGCAACACGGCCGCCCAGCGCTTACTGGAGGCCCAGTCCCGGACCGAGGCTCTAGTAAATGTGGTCCGAAAGAACCCGGATGCGGATTATACCGAGGCGGGCCTGATGCTGATGATGGATGGTCTGATTAACCGCCTGGCAACAGCGGAGGATGAGTTTGACTACCTGCCATTAGACAAGGTGGGACGGCTGATTGCATCCCTGAGCCGGACCAAGGTCTATAAGGATAAGGTCCGCCAGGACATGAAGGATAAGGCGGACCTGGCCTTTAAGGAAATGGAGGAGGAAATCATGAAGACCATCAAGTCAGACCCGGAGCTGAAGGTAAGACTGAAGGAAATCCTGACCCGTGCAAAGGAGCTGATGCTGCATGATTGATATCAACGAATACCTGGAGCGCCTGGACGAAGAGGAAGGCCGGGAGGAACAGGAACGGGAAGCCTATCAGCGGGAGCTGTTTGAGGCCTATGTCCTGCGCCGGACGGACCATGAGCCGGAGCGCCGGGAACTGATGCGGTTGTACCAGGACGGGCATCCCCTGACGGGTTCGAGAGGGCTCAGAAAGCGCCTGGCGGCCATCGACCTGGGATATTTTGGGCGGGCCTATTTAAAACACTACTTTGTCCGCAAATCCCCAGCCTTCCATGAAGAACTGGACACGGTCTGGACTAAGGGTGTGCTGAAGGGGCGCAATCCATACCAGGAAGCAGCCGTCATCTCGCGGCTGGACGGGAGCCGGAACGTGGTGGCAGCGCCGAGAGGCCATGCAAAGTCCACCAACTTTACATTTAAGGATTCCCTGCACGCGGCTTTGTACCGGTACAAGCATTACATCATCATCCTGTCCGATTCGTCCGACCAGGCCGAAGGGTTCTTAACGGACATCAAGACAGAGCTGGAGGAAAACCGGGACATCCAGGAGGACTTCGGCCGGCAGCAGGGAAAGGTGTGGAAGGGGAATGTCATCCTGACGGCCCAGGACATCAAGATTGAGGCCATCGGCTCCGGAAAGAAGATACGAGGCCGCCGGCACCGGGCCTGGAGGCCGGACCTGATTGTCCTGGACGATGTGGAGAATGACGAGAACGTCAACACGGCGGAGCAGCGCCGGAAGCTGGAATCCTGGTTTAAGAAGGCGGTATCCAAAGCAGGGGATACCTATACGGATATCATGTACATCGGTACGGTGCTCCATTACGATTCCCTGCTCAGCGGGGTACTGAAGAATCCGGAGTATGATTCCCGGACCTATCAGGCCGTGCTGTCCTTTGCAAGGCGGGAGGACCTGTGGGAGCGCTGGACAGAGATTTATACCAACCTGTTTGACGATAAGCACAAGGAACACGCCCGGGAATTTTACGAGGCAAACGAGGCGGAAATGCTGATAGGAACCCAGGTCCTGTGGCCGGAGAAGATGGATTATTACAAGCTGATGGTCATCCGCGTATCAGACGGGGAGGCGGCCTTTAACAGCGAGCTGCAGAACAACCCCATCGACCCGGACAATGCGGCCTTCAACCCGGAGTGGTTTGATTACTACGAGGAGGAGCTGGTGGACTTTACGGACAGCCGCTACCTCTTTGTCGGGTCCAATGACCCGTCCCTGGGGAAGAACAAAAAGGCGGACACGTCCTCCATCATCAACCTGGCCCTGGACCAGTACACCGGATACATGTATGTGGAGGCGGCCAGCGTGGAACGCAGGAAGCCGGATGCCATCATCCAGGACGTGTTTGAGATGTCAAGGCGCCTGAAGCGCGATTACCATAAGGGGTTCTTCCGGTTCGGGGTGGAGACGGTGCAGTTCCAGTACTTCTTCAAGGAAGTCATGGCGCAGCTGTCGGCAGAACTGGGGGAGTACATCCCCATCGAGGAAATCCAGTCCACTGCCAACAAGATGCTGCGCATCCAGTCCCTGCAGCCCTACATTAAAAACGGGTATATCAAGTTTAACCGGAAGCATAAGACGCTGCTTAAGCAGCTGGAGGAGTTCCCGATGGGCAGGAATGATGATGCCCCGGACGGCCTTCAGATGGCCGTGGCCCTGGCGGTGGCGGTGAAGTCCATGGCGAAGAAGACAGACTATAAGTCCGTGTTAAGGCGGGCCATGCGGTTTGGGGAGGGGGCATACTGATGGCAAAGAAGAATAAGAAGGGATTCCCACCGGAAATGGCAAAAGGCGGGGGGCCCATCATGGCAGCGGTTGCCATCCGGGATGTGAACGATAAATTCAGCAGCTACCCGTCTGACGGCCTGACACCGGTAAAGCTGGCCCGGATATTCAAGGAGGCGGACGCCGGGGACCCCTTCCGGCAGATGGAGCTGTTCGAGGAGATGGAAAGCAAGGACACCCATCTGTTCTCCCAGCTGCAGACCCGCAAGCTTGCGGTGACGGGCCTGGACTGGGAGGTGCAGCCCTTTTCGCAGGACGGAACAGACCAGGAGATAGCGGCTTTCGTGGAGGAACAGCTGAAGGAGCTGGACGGGTTCAGCGACAACCTCATGGACATCCTGGATGCCATCGGAAAGGGCATCAGTTTCCAGGAAATCGAGTGGGAATACCGGGACGGCCATGTGGTGGTGGGGAACATTGAGTACGTCCACCAGAAAAAGTTTTATTATGATACCCTGACCGATGCGCTCATGCTCCGGACGGAGGCGTTCCCGGGAGGGATACCCCTTCCGGAAAACAAGTTCATCGTCCACCGTTACAAGGCGCGTTCGGGCCACCCTTCCCGGTATGGCGTGCTGCGGGTGGTGGCCTGGATGTACCTGTTTAAAAACTATGACCTGAAGGACTGGGTCAGTTTCTGCGAGGTCTACGGGATGCCCCTGCGGCTGGGGACCTATGACGCAACGGCCAGTGAAAAGGATAAGGCAGCCCTGATGGATGCCATCGTAAGGATGGGGACGGATGCCGCGGGTATCGTGCCGTCCGGGACTGACATCAGGTTTATTGAATCCAACAAGCAGTCCAGCGTGGATATCTATGAAAGGCTGGCCCGGTTCTGTGATGAACAGATGAGCAAGGCCATCGTGGGGCAGACCCTGACATCGGATTCCGGCGGTTCCTACGCCCAGTCCAAGACCCATAACGATGTGAGGAAGGACCTGACGGAGGCGGACTGCAAGGCGGTGATGGAGACGGTGCGCCGGGACCTCATCCGGCCGCTGGTGGAGTTCAACTTCGGCGTCCGGGCCCATGTACCGTACTTCGTCCTGAACGCCACCGATACGGATGACCTGAAGGAAACCGCGGAAATCGTGAACACCCTGGCGGCCACCGGTCTGGAAATCCCCAAGAGCTGGCTGTACAAGAAGTTCAATATCCCGGCCCCGGAAAAGGGGGAGGAAACCATTGGGCAGGCCCCGGCAGCTCCCGGGATGCAGGGGATGGGGCAGCCTGGCACCGGCATGTTCCAGGGCCTCAGACTGAAGGCCGATGGAAAGGAAGCAGACGGCCAGCGGGTGCTGGACCGCCTGGAGGCGGCGGCCGTGAAGCAGTCCGGTGCCTTTTTCCGTCAGATGATGTCACCGGTCCTGGAGCTGGTGGAGCACTGCGACAGCCTGGAAGGCCTGCAGGAGCAGCTGAAGGACGAGGAGGCCCTGCGGCAGTTATACAATGCCATGAAGGTGAAGGATTTTGACCAGCTGGTGGAGCAGGTCATGTATGTATCAAACATGTTGGGGCGGATGCAGGATGGATGAGCAGATATTAAAGGAACTGAAGGAAGGGACGGAGCCGGAGGTGTTCGGTGAAGCCTTAGCGTTCCTGGAACGGAAGGGGGTCATCCGGTATGAGGACTTCAGGAAACTGAAGGAATGGTACCGCCCCCTGGCATTTTCGGTTGCCGGTTATACGGAGCTTGAGGTCCTGAACCAGTTCCTGGAGGAACTGAAAAGGGCCATAGAGGAAGGGACCACGAAGGCACGATTCCAGGAAAACATGGACCGTTTCCTGGAGGAGAGGGGCTATGACGGCCTGACGCCTTATCATGCGGACCGTATCTTCCGTCAGAACATGCTTACAGCCTACAGCGTAGGCCATTACCAGCAGATGACGGACCCGGATGTGATGGGACGGCGGAGGTACTGGCAGTACCAGACGGCCGGGGACGGGCACGTGAGGGAAAGCCACGCGGCCATGGACGGACGGGTATTCCCAGCGGATTCCCCGGTGTGGGATATCTGGTATCCGCCCAACGGATTCGGCTGCCGGTGTATGGTTGTCTCCAGGACGGAGGAGCAGGTAAGGCGTATGGGGCTTACCGTGGAGCAGGCCCTGCCGGATACGTCCAATATGGCCACAGGAGAGACGGAGGCGCTGCTGCCGGACCCGAAGTTCCGGACGAACCCGGCGAAGGCGGAGTGGAAGCCGGACCTGGCTGCATTCCCACCGGTCTTAAGGAGGCTGTACCAGGAACAGCAGAAGGCGCGTAAGGCCAATCCGGACCGTCCGGCGGGGAATTCCAGCCCCGGATAAATTTAACGCGTCAAAACGCGTCAATGGCGCGTTAAAACGCAAAACAGAAAGGCGCATGGGATGAAGAAGACAGAATTAACGGTCCGGCCCCTGTCGGGAATCGACCTGAGCGGGGTGCCGGAGGTCATCCGGGTGCTGCCCAAAGGGCATGTGAGCAGCACAAAGGGAGACTTTGAGGTGGATGACCGGGATATTGCCGGAATCATCCGGCAGTTCAAGGCACGCCGGCTGGACCTGGTGATTGATTATGAGCACCAGACCCTGAGTGACGTGCAGGCCCCGGCGGCCGGCTGGATAAAGGACCTGTATCCGGGTGAGGATGCCCTGATGGCCCGGGTGGAGTGGACCAAAAAGGGGCGGGAGTATATCGCCAACAAGGAATACCGCTACCTGTCCCCGGTGGTACTGGTTAAAAAGGCAGACCAGCACGCGGCGGTGTTCCACAGCGCGGCGCTGACCAATACCCCGGCCATCACCGGTATGTTTGCAATCATAAATTCCGATGCATTGAGCATTGAGGAAGAGGAGGAACCAAGAATGGAATTAAGTGCACTGATTGAACTTCTGGGGCTGGAGGAAGGGACGGCAGAAGAGGACGTCCTGAAGCGGATTAAGGAGCTTACACAGCAGGCAGCGGAGGAAGGACAGGGGGGCCAGGAAGGAAAGGAGGGCCCGGCAAAGGAAGGGACACAGCTGGTAGCCAACAAGACCGTGCTGGACCTGTTAGGCCTTCCGGAAGATGCAAGGACAGAGGATGTGACGGCAAGAATCATGGCGTTCAAGGCCGGTGACTCTGTCCTGCAGCGGCGGGTGGCGGAGCTTGAAAAGCAGGCGGCCAGCCAGAAAGCGGAGGAACTGGTGGGCCTGGCCATGAAGGATGGGAAGCTGTCCCCGGCCCAGAAGGAATGGGCGGTCGCGTACGCCCTGTCCGACCCCAAGGGCTTTGCCAAATTTGTGGAGAAGGCCCCGGTGGTGGTCCCCATGGGAAAGACCGCCTTTGCGGCGGATGAACGGAAACAGGACGGGGTTGACTGGAGGATTTTAAAGAACCAGGGCGTGACCGAGGAGGATTTAAAGAAGTATGGAGGTATGGAAGATGATACGGACGGGGAATGAGAAGTTAGACCCTAATACGCTGGTGCTGCCGGTGGCAGCCGGCGCGGCCATCACGGAGGCCACCATGGTGGCCCTTGGGACGGACGGATATGCGGTGCCGGCCTCGAAGGCGGCCAACCTCACGGTGGCCGGGGTGGCCCTGGAGCCGGCGGATAACCGGAACGGGGAGGCCGGGGACATCCGGGTGAAGGTGCGCCGCGGGGCATTCGTGATGGAGAATTCCGCCACCCCGGGGAGCCAGGCAAAGGCAACGGATATCTTAAGGACCTGCTATCTGGAGGATGCGGTCACCATCAGCATGGCCTCCACGGGAAGCAGCCCGGCCGGAACGGTGCTGGCGGTAGAAGCGGACGGGGTGACGGTGTGGTTCAACCAGCCGGCCATGCCGGCCGCGGAGTAAGCAAGCATAAGAATGAGGAGGAAACAGCCATGATTATTAACCAGGCGAACATCCGGAGCATGTCCATCGGATACAGCGTGATTTTCAACAAGGCCCTGGCGGAAACGCCAACGACCTACCAGCAGATAGCAACCACAGTACCCAGCACCACCCGGGACCAGTCCTATAACTGGCTGGGGCAGATGCCGCAGATGCGGGAATGGATTGGGGACCGTGAAATCCAGAACCTGAGTGCCTATGATTATGTCATCAAGAACAAGAAGTTTGAGATGACCATTGCGGTCCCGCGGGATGACATTGAGGATGATACCTACGGCGTATACAACCCGATGTTCCAGAACCTTGGCGAGTGTGCAGCACGTCATCCCAATGAACAGTGCTACGGTGCACTCATGGCCGGGTTTAAAAACGCGTGTTATGATGGTAAGCCCTTTTTCAGTGCGGACCACCCGGTAGAAAAGAAAAAGGTATCCAACCTGGGCACCAGGAAGTTATCCATGGAGGCCTACAAGGCGGGACGTACCGCCATCATGAGCCTGGTGGGGGACAAGGGCAAGAGCCTGGGCCTGGTGCCGGACCTGTTAGTGGTATCCCCGGCCAATGAGGAGATGGGACGGCAGATACTGGAAGCGGAGTTCATAAACGGCAGCTCCAATGTGTACAAGGGGACAGCAAAACTTCTGGTGGAGCCGGAACTGGCAGCCCAGGAGGACGCGTGGTATCTCCTGTGCACCAGGAGGTCCCTGAAACCCATCATCTACCAGGAGCGCAAGAAGATAAAGCTGGTCAGTAAGACGGCGGATAATGATGACAATGTATTCATGCGGGACGAATTTCTGTACGGCGCGGACGGGCGCAATAACGTAGGCTACGGTTTCTGGCAGATGGCTTATGGCAGCACAGGGGAATCAAGCTAAGGGAAGAGAAGGAGACAGACATGGCATACTGTGAAGCGGGGGACGTCATGGACATGCTGAAAGAGGATGCCATGAACCCTATTATCGGCGACCGGTACATTGAGGACCCGGAAAAACGCCGGGAGATGCTGGAACCCCTGGCCCGTGAGGCTATAGGGGATGCAGATGCGGAGATAGACGGGTACCTGATGAAGCGGTACCCGGTCCCCATGTCCCCCGTGCCGGCGGTCATCCGGAAGTACTCAAAGGACATCGCGGTCTATAACCTGATTTCACGGGCGGGAATCGATGAAGGGGAACGGGAGAACAACTACCTGACGCGGTATAAGAACGCCATCGCGTTCTTAACAAAGGTGGCAAAAGGTGAGACCGACATCGTGAAGGAAGGCACGGACCCGTCAAAAGCAGCAGCGGAGGGATTCCGGATATCATCCAGCCCAAGGCTGTTTTCCAGGGCAACCATGAGGGGGCTTTAAGATGCGGATGACCACAACCCTGTCCGGGGATTTCCCGGAGCTCCAGAAAAAGCTGGCGGGCCTGTCGGGCATAAACCGGTCCGCACTGATGAAGGACGTGGCGGAGGGGCTGCGGTCCACCACCATGGACCGGTTCCGGAGCAGGAAAAGCCCGGAGGGGAAGCCCTGGCCTGTCTCCCTGCGGGAACAGGAGGGACAGGGCATCACGCTGACCCAGACCACCCGCCTGAAGCAGTCCATCCGGGCCATCGCGGATTCCACCGGAGCGGCGGTGGGGACCAATACCATTTACGCGGCCACGCACCAGTACGGGGATGAGAGGACCATCCGGGCCAAGAAGGCAAAGTACCTGAGGTTCCGGTACAAGGGTGTGTGGGTCACGGCAAAGAGGGTGACCATCCATATCCCTGCAAGGCCATTTTTAGGGATTTCAGATGAGGACCTGCAGGAAATCCGAAGCGAAGTGGAATACGCAGTCAGGAGGGCCTGATGAGACGGGAAAAGGAATACCTGAAGGAATGCCTTGAAAAGGCAGGAATCAAAAATGAAGTGATTACCACCTGGAAACGGCTGCAGCTGAAGACGGACAGCCATGTGGGAGCGGTGCTGCGGGAAGGCCAGACCATCACGCGAGACGGCTCAAAACGCAACTATGAAGACCAAAACGGGGTTCGGTGCGTGCGGACCAAGGTCTATGCCGTGGACACCCGCTTCAAGGTGGTCATCGGGGAATATTCGGAGGAGGCCTGTGAGGCCATCTTCCTGGCGTTCTTAGAAGCGCTGGGACAAGGAATCCGTCTGGATGGAAACTATGTGGACATTGAACTGGGAGAGGTGGAGTGGGTCGATAAGGAGGACAGCATCCTGAAGGCCAACATCGCATGCCAGATACCGGTCACCTTCCACGGGGGCATTTACCGGGATGACAAAAAGAAAGCGGCATCGGTCGGAGGAATCCGGCCGGCCTGAGAAAGGGAAAGGAAAAAGGCAATGGCAAAGGAAGAAAAGGGGACGGGCGCGGAGACCGCAGCAGAACCGGCTGTGCCTGTCCATGAGACCATAGAACACTGGTACAACGTGCACGGCACGGGTCCGGCCGTCTACGCCGGCACCCTGTGCCTGAAGGGCTGGAGGCCCGGGAAACAGGTGACGGAGCAGGAATACCTGGAAGCCGTCACTGCATTTAAGGAGGGACCCATGGCAGGAACGGGAGGAACAAGATGAGCTTGAGGGACGTGACATTTGTTGTGGAGGACGGGAGCCTGGGCAATTCCGGAAGCACCGGGACCGGGGTCCACGTAAAGATTGGGGCTTCCCCGGTTGAGACAACGGTCCCCATCCTGATTACAGGGAGCATGAAACCGGAGCAGATGAAGGAAAAGCTGGGGCTCAGCCCCCTGGCGGACGCCTGCATTGACAGCGTTGAGAACGGGGCATCCCGGATTTACTGCGTGCCGGTCCGTCCGGAGACCGCAGGTACCAACGGGGAGGTTGCCCACAGCGGGACGGGGGGAGGGACCGTAAGCGTAAGCGGGACACCGAACAACGCATATGATATCATCCTGAAGATAACGGAGGACGGACCGCCCAATACGGCAGCCTTCTGCTGCTCCGTCAATGGCGGATACAGCTACGAAGCGGAGGAGACCATCCCGCTCAGCGGGAAGAAGGAGCTTGCCGGTACCGGAATCACCCTTACATTTGCGGAAGAATTCAAGGCAGGGGATACCTACCGGTTTTCAACCACGGCCCCGGCCGTGAGCAACAGCGCGGTCCTAAAGGCGGTGGAAAGCCTGTATAACAGTGACCTGGACTTTGAGTTCATCCATGTGGCCGGGACATCCGCGAAAGCACTCTGGGCCTCCCTGGCTGCCAGTGCGGAACTGTTCCTGTCCCTGTACAGACGCCCTGTGTTCTTCCTGTGTGAGGCACGTAATAAAGGGGCGGAGGAAAGCCTGGATGAATATACCGCCGCGCTGAAGGCGGAGGCCAAGGGGATAGACAGCTATTACGTCCAGGTGTGCAGCGCCTGGTCCCAGTACACACGCTGGGACGGCCGGGAGCAGTGCATCAACAACGCCGGGATTGTGGCGGGGCTGTACGGGATAGCCGGCGTGGCCCAGTCCATAGGCCGCGTGGATACCTTTTCCATCTCGGAGGCCAAGATGACCCGGCTCATGCCGGAGGGCATTGAGGACCATATCAGCGAGCTGGATGACGCCGGCTACCTGACCTGGCGTAAGTACTACGGCATTGACGGATGCTATGTAAACAACGCGCGTGTGCTGTGCCGCGAGGGCAGCGATTACCGGTATGCGGAGCATGTGCGCGTACTGAACAAGATGATACGGGAAATCTACAAGCGGGCTGTCAACATGGTGCAGATGGATATCAGCGCCTCCGATGACATGGAGACGGATATCAACAACATCCTGGAGACCCTGAACATCCCCCTGGAAGACATGGCGGAGGCCGGGGAACTGTCAAGCGGTTCCGTGTCCATTGAGGACCTGGAGCATGTGAACATCCTGCAGGATGAGCGCCTGGACCTGGTGATATCCTTTGTGCCGAGGGGGTATGTCCGGGAATTCCGGTTCAGCCTGGCCATGGAGAACCCATACAGGAATTAGGAGGGACTGGGAAATGGTCAACGGAAAGGTATACAGCTGGGAGGACATCACCATCAATGTCCCGGGGCTGGAGGAAATCGCCATCACGGAGATATCCTATGACTTTGAGCAGGAAGCGGAGCTCATTTACCGCAGGGGAGGCGCACCATGCGGCTATGGGACCGGAAACAAGAAGAATACGGTGAAGGTGGTCATGGGGCGTGAGGATTACAACGTGCTGTTAGCCTGGTGCAAACGGAAGGGAAAGACCCTGTCCCGCCTGCTGCTTGACAAGATAACCGTATCCTATGCCAATGAGGACCAGGATACGGTGACGGATGTCTTAAACAAGGTCATCCTTAACAAGCACAGCTTTTCCGCAAAGCAGGGGGATAAGGAGAACACGGTATCCCTGGACGGTTTTGCCTGCCGTGGCGGGAAGTTAAACGGCGTGAATTTCTAATTATAAGAAAGAGGAGAAAGAAATGGAAGCAAAGGAACTGAGAGAGCAGCTAAAGGGGACGGATGAGAAGTATTACGAGGTGACCGTCACCCTCCAGGTGGATGACGAGACGGAGGAGGACAAGACCTATTTCTTCCGTAAACCCAAAACCCCATCCTACGACCGGTACTTAAAGACGGTCCAGACCTCAAACAGCAAGGCCCTGACGGCATTCTGCCTGGATAACATCCATCCGGACCAGCGGGAGACGCTGGAGGCGGACTTTAAGGAGTACCCGGCCATGGCATTGTCGGTTGGGGAGAAGCTGCTGGCCATGCTTGGCCTGTCAAAGGCGACCGCAGTAAAAAAGTTATAGAGGATGCGCAGGGGGAACTGGAGGCGGACTTCGTGGGGACCAGCCGGCTGCTCATCCATATGTACCTGCCTTCCGGCATGATACCGGGAGAACTGGACGGGATGGACGCGGATGACTTCATCCGTCTGGCGGGCCTGGCCAGGTGCGCACGCCGCTGGCGGCAGGATGACCTGGAACAGGGATTCACCCGGGCACTGGGAAACCTGTTCCAGGAATAAAAAAGCCCCAGTCATAGAAAGACCGGGGGCTTGCCTGTCAGCCTGGAGCGGTAAAAACGCCATGCGTTGTGGAAATCCCGTCCCATGGAGAAGGGCCGCCTGTCCTTGGGGAGATGGGCACAGGCCCACCACAGATAGGGACCACAGAACAGGAGATATGCGGTGACAAGGACGGCCATGACCACAAGGTACAGTGACAGGCTGACGGCCAGTATGAGTGCCATTATGAGCCAGAGCCCATGGAACATACAAGCGCCTCCTTTCCAAACACATCTTTATACCATCATCATAACATAAGCGAGCCCGTGACACAAGGAGGAACGAACCATGGGGATGGAATCTGTTTATAAGCTGAGCGTGGTACTGAACATGGTGGACCAGCTGACCGCCCCCATGGGGAGGGCGTCCCAGAACCTGGGTTCCCGCCTGTCGGGCCTGCAGTCCGGTTTTGGGATGGCGGCCCTGGCCGGAGGTGGGATGACGGCGGCGGGCGTGGGAATCACAAACGGGATGATGAAGATTGCCGGTTCCACCTTCGAGACCCAGGATGCCCTGGCAGAGCTTAAGTCGCTGGGAATCACAGACCTGAAAGCGGTGGAGGATGCGGCCAGACAGTTTTCAGACACCTGGGCCGGGACCACAAAGGCTGATTTCATCACAGCCGCCTATGACATCAAATCGGGCATCGCGTCCCTGACGGACGAAGGGGTGGCGCAGTTCACGGAGCTGGCCGGCCTGACGGCCAAGGCCACCAAGTCCACGACCGGGGAGATGACCTCCCTGTTTGCGACCGGGTATGGCATTTATAAAGGGTATTACTCAGAACTGTCAGACCTGGAATTCGGGGAGATGTTTGCGGGCGGTATTGCGACCGCTGTCAAGGCGTATAAGACCAGCGGCTCGGAGATGGCCTCGGCCATCAGCGCCCTGGGAGGGACCGCCACATCGGCCAATGTGCCGTTGGAGGAGCAGCTGTCCGTGCTGGGCATGCTGCAGGCCACCATGTCGGGCAGCGAGGCAGCCACCAAATATAAGGCGTTATTAAATGCCGCCACCGGGGCGGGTGAGAAGCTGGGGCTCAACTTCCTGGACGCTGACAAGCAGCTCAGGAGCCTGCCGGAAATCCTGGGAATCCTGAAAAGCAAGTATGGGGATACCATTGATGCGGTGGAGAAGAAAAAGATAAAAGAGGCCTTCGGCTCGGACGAGGCGGTGGCCGTCATCGACCTCCTGTACGGGAAGACAGGCGAACTGCAGACGGGCATCCTGGATATGTATGATGCACTGGGAGGAGGAAGCAGCGCCGCCCAGGAGATGGCAACGGCCATCAACGCAACGGAATCCCAGAAGTATACGGTGTTAAAACAGCGGTTACACAACGTGACGGAGGAGCTGGGGGTGAACCTGCTGCCGACCGTGAATGACTGGATTGGGAAGGCAGGGCAGGCCGTGGGGAAGGCGTCCGAATGGATTGCGGAGAACCAGGGGCTTGCATCCGGCATCCTGAACGCGGTCCTGTTCCTCGGGATGTTCCTGACCGTGACGGGGAGCGTGACCTCCATCATCGGCATCTTCGGGACGGCGATAACACGGACCATCGGCATGGTGGGCGGCTTAAAAAGCGGCTTTGAGACCCTGCGGATTTACGGGATGTACGCCGCGGATGGAATCAAGGCCATGGGGGCCGGCCTGCTCAACATGGTCCGGCAGGGGATTGCTTCGGCAGCTGCGGCCCTTCCGGGCCTGATATCCAGTGTGTGGGGCTTCACAACAGCCCTGTTAGCCAATCCGGTGACCTGGATTGTCATCGGGATTGCGGCCCTGACGGCCGGGCTTATCCTGCTCTGGAAGAACTGGGATAAGGTATCCGCCTTCATCCAGAACGTCTGGAATGCCTGTGTGGAGAAAGTACGGGCGGGCCTGCAGGCCATGAAGGACTTCTTCTTCAACATTGGCGGCGCGATTGTCTCCACGGTATCAAATGTGTTCAACCGGGTCCGCGGGGCTGTCAGCAGCCGGATGGAGGCGGTCCGGAACGTGATGGGCAACGTGATGGGGGCTGCGGTCGGGACTGTCAGACAGAAGCTGGACAACATGAAAAATGCCTATGAACAGAATGGCGGGGGCATACGTGGGATTGCGGCTGCTGCGGTAGAGGGCGTCAAGGGCTACTATACGGCAGGTTTTGATTTCCTGAATACATTGACGGGAGGAAAGATGAACGGCATCAAGGAGCTGTGGAGCCAGGGCCTGGCAAAGGTCCGTGGTGTGGTGGACGGGGCAGTAGGTCTGTTCAAACAGTCCGGCACCAAGATAATGGAGACCTTTACCGAAGGAATCCGTTCCGCCGTGAACAAGCCGGTGGAGGCGGTGAAGGGGGCCCTGTCCAGAATCCGGCAGATGCTGCCCTTTTCCGATGCGAAGGAGGGACCCCTGTCCCAGCTTACCCTGTCCGGCCGGCGTGTGTTTGAGACCATCCATACCGGCATGAGCCAGACGGCCTCCCTGCCGGCGGATACGGCGAGGGACGCATTCCAGGCACTGAGTGATGAAAACCAGGAAGGAGGCGCGGCTTTTGCCAGGCTGTTGACCGGAGGGAAGGAAGAAAGGAAACCGTCCGGCCAGGGAAACATATGGAGCCAGAGGCAGCAGGGAGGCGGGACCGTCATCCAACGCCTGGAGCTGCATGTGTCCCTGGAACGGCTGAAGGACCTGCCGCTCTTATTCAAGCTGATTGACGACATCAAGGAAAAGACCAACGGGAACGTATCGGTCACGCCTGCATAGAAAGCGGCTGGGAGGAAGGAAGAATGCTGTACATAAAGGATACATCCATGCTGGTGGCGGGGGTGGCCGTCCCGGGCCTCGTAAAGAAGCTGGAGATAACCGGGGCCGCCGTGATTGACGCGGTGACGGATGACAATAACGTGACCCTGGGCTACCAGCCCAATGGGTACGAACCGCTGAAGATGAATGTGGACCTGCTGCTGGAACCCAGTGCCGGGGAAAGCGTTGAGGGCATGGTGCAGACCATCCAGCTGCTGTTCAAGCCGCCGGGGCAGACGGCTGCCATACCGCTGCCGGTGGTGAACAGCCAGGCCGCAGCCTGCGGTCTGAACCTGGTGTATTTTAAAGGAATCGACCTGTCCAAGAAGACGGAAAACAGTTATGGGGAGGCAGCGCTGGAATTCTGGGAGTGCCTGCCGGTCACCGTGCAGACCAAGGCGGCGGGAAGCGGGAAAAACGCATCCTCCGGCAGCAAGGCAGGGACGTCACAGGCCCAGGGAATCAGTACCGGCTACCAGGAATACCTGAACACACAGAGAGGCCAGGCCCCCAGGATTAAGGATAAGACATCGGAGAGCCCGGCCCGGGATACATAGGAGGTAGCATGGCAGAACGGAAACTGATTACGCCACGGTTCCGGATAACCGTTGGGGACCAGGTATTCACGCAGGGAATCCGTGTGGAATGCCATTCCAGCCGGAGGGAGCAGTGCAGCTGGGCCACCTTGGAATATGACCCCGGTTATGCCGGGCTCCTGGACCTTGCATCCATGGCCCCGGCCCAGGTGGAACTGGGCTATGACGGGGATTATGACACGCTCTTAACCGGATACATGGCGGACGGCCAGGCATTGGGGCCTTACCGGATACTGGACGATACACTGTTCCTGAAACGGACCTACGTAAAGGAGACCTTCCTGGACTGCTGTCCGCAGGATATCATCCGGTTCGGCCTTGGAAGGGCCGGGATTGCGGATTACCGCCTGTCCGATACCATGTACCCCAAAAAGGATGTGGTCCCGGTCCCGCGCATGAATGTGGCGGAGCTTATCCAGGAGGTGGGCCGGGTCTGGGGTCTGGAGGCATCCTTTTATTTCCGGTCCGGCCGGTTTTTCTGGGGGACCGGGGAAGAGCAGACGCTTATCTATGTACTGGAGGAAGGGAAGAACATCCTTTCCTTCAACCAATGGAACGGCGGTAACGAAATCAAGACCATCGGGGTCCCGTGGATTCACCAGGGAGAGCGTATCCGGATAAGACACCGGAAGTTTGACGGGGAGGCCCTTGTGACCTCGGTCCGGGTGAAGGCGGATGAAACGGGAAGCGTGAGGATGTATGTATCATTTTAGCTGGAAGGAAGGGGATTCAAAATGGCCGGTTTTCTTGACGAATTTGTCAAACTGACGGTGAATGAGACCATAGGGACAGACTATCCGCATATACGCCATCCGGCCCTGTACCAGGCAAAGGTGATGGAAGGGACCGTGAAGGATGGGGCATCGTATGTGACGCTGCGGCTGCTGAAGGAAAACGGGGAGACGGATGAAGCCTTTCCCGCGATTCCTTATATAAGGACGGAGCAGGTCCTGAAGAAAGGGGATGTAGTGGCAGTCGGGCTTTTATATGGGCAGTGCCGGCCGTACATCCTGGGGAGATGCTTATGATACTGACGGAAACGGACCTGATGTTAGACGATACCGGGCAGCCGGTCCCCCTGGCATCGGGAGAGGAAGCACTGGCGGGCGGCCTGGACTGTTTCCTGCAGGACATCCGCCTGGAGGCCCTGACCATGGAGGGGGAATGTTTTTTTGATTCCGATTACGGATGGTCGCTGTTGGATTTCTGCCACCGGGAGATAGGCGAACTGGAGGAGCTGCAGATAAAGAACCGGGTCACGGAAAAGTTAAGGAAGCGGGATGAAATCAACCCGCACAGCATTGGGGTTGGCGTGTCCCGGATGGGGGATGACATAGTGAACATCCATGTGGGATTTAAGATTGCAAATGAGGATGTGTCCTATCAGATGGACCTGGAACTGGACGGGGCGGAGGTGAAACTCGTTGATTGATGAAAGCATTCTGGATGAAATCATACCGGTCCCTGATGCCGATACAAAGATGCAGGAGCTGAAGGAGGAGCTGGCGGCGGAAGGGTTTACCATCACCAAGTGGGGCAGCGGAGGCGTCTTTTACTGGCTGACACGTATCTGCGTGCAGATACACATCGAGCTGCTCCGTCTGGCGCGGACCATCCTGAACAACCAGTTCCTGCGGCATGCGGAAGGCAGGTGGCTGGAACTGAAGGCGGCGGACTTTTCCAAGTTCCGGAAGGCGGCGACCCGGACCCAGGGATATGTGACCCTTGTCAGGTCCGATTACGGGCAGGCCCTGACCGTGACGAAGGGACATATGTTCAAGACGGCCCCGGACATCAACGGGGATGAGCTGGTCTACTACACGTTAGAGGATACGGTGATACAGGCCGGCCAGGCGGAGGGCAGCGTGCTGGTGGAGGCGGAAGCGGCCGGAGCGCGCTACAATGTGAGTGAGGACCAGATAAGGGTAAGCATGATATACCTGGAGGGCGTGTCGCAGGTCACGAACCGGCAGGGATGGATATATTCCGAGGGGGCAGATGAAGAGAGCGAAGCCGGCTTACGCAGCCGGACCCTGTCCAGCTGGGAGGAACTGTCCACCAATACCACATCGGCCAAGCTGAAGGCAGCCGTGGAGGCCATCCCGGGTGTGATGTGCGCCTACATTGATGACCAGCATCCAAGGGGGCAGGGAACGGTGGATGTGATTGTGGTGGGGACGGCGGGGGAAGCCAGCGAGGAGCTGGTGCGCAAGGCCCAGGCGGCGGCGGACCAGCTGAAGGATAATTACGAGGACTACCTGGCAAAGTCCGGAACCATCACCTATCAGGATGTGGACATCACCCTGTACCTCAAACAGGGGGCAGGGGTGACGGATGTGGAGGAAACGGCCCGGTCCCTGATAGCGGGGGCCATGTCCCTGTCCAACCGGACGGACTTCAACTTATTCTTACAGGATGATATCCGGTATGTGCTCCGCCAGAGCATACCGGACTACCGTAAGACCGTATTCACGGCCCCCGCAGTGGATGTGGAGCTGCCGGCCGGGAATGTGGTCATGCTGGGGAGTATCACGGTCAAGGTAAGGAACACATAGGAGGGACGCCATGCTGGAGACATTCGGGGAATATATGTATTATCTGCTGTCCACGCCCTTCAAACAGGCAAGGAAGGCCAGGAACCAGTGGTATATCTATTTCAAAGTGACCGGGCGGCTGTTCGATGAAAACAAGACCATGCTCCGGCGGGCACGGGAGGAAGGCATGGTAAGGACAGCCAGCCCACGGATGCTTCCGGAGCATGGCCTGGACCGGAAACTGACGCGCTATGAGGGCGAAACCTGGGAAAACTTCCGGGTACGGCTGATGATGTATGCAGACACCTGCCGGCTTGGCGGGACGGAGGTGGGCACGCTCCAGGCGGTGCGGTCCCTGGGCTTTACCGATGTGGAGATGGTGCCGGCGTATGAACTGGAGGGCAGCCGGGAGCACTGGGCGGAATTTTATGTCATCCTGTCCCGGGATATAGATGATTCCTTTGACCTCGGCCATGATATCATCCGCCGGGAGGTACGGCGGGTAAAGAAGGTAAGCGGGCTGGACCGTTACCGTTTCCTGTACCGGATTCAGGACGCAGGACTGGAAGAATGCATCCGCCCCCATGACATCCTGATACGGGCGGAGATGCGCTGGTATAACAATAACATCCTGAACGGGGAGCACGACAACGATGGAAGCATCCATCATGACAATGTGATTGGAAACCACCTGCCCTACCTGCACATACGCAGCCGGATGGAGGAGGATGAGGAGGGAAGGCTGACATGTACAACCTGGCATCACTGGAGAATCCATGATGGGAGCACGTACAATGATGGAGCCAAACATATGGATGCACAAGTCATAGAGGAGGAAATCTGATGGCAAGTACAACGATAACCAAGTTGAGTAAGAATAAGATACTGAAGGCCAGGGCGGGCATCAAGGCATTGCCGGCAGTCACACAGATGGCATTTGGGAACGGCGCGGACGGGACGCCATCAGAGGATGATAACACCTTGAAAAACGAGCTGTTACGGAAGGACCTGAGCAGCATCGAGCAGGTGACGGACACCAACTTCCGGTATATCTGTACCTTATCCAGGGAGGAACTGGCCAACACGTCCATCAATGAGATGGCATTGTGTGATGCGGAGGGTGACCTGGTGATGATACGCACCTGTTCGGACAAGAACAAGGATGATGACGAGGAGATGACCTTTGCGTTTGACGATATCTTTTAGGAGGCAGGGAAGATGGCGAATTTTGAGATAAATGAAGAACAGGCGGCGCTCATCCGGGAGTTGAGAAAGCTGGAAACCTCAGACCCGGTCCACGCGGATGTATACAATGCCCTGTTCGGGAAGCTGATTAACAATGATGCATTCCTGGAGCGGCTGGCAAACAAGATGATAGAAAAAAGCATGTTGTGCCATGTGCTGGACAGCGTCAACACACAGCAGGTCCTGGCAGCGGATGTGGGACCCAAAATCACGAAGATAACAGACGGGCTGCAAAAAAGTATTAGTGGGCTCAATACGGATTTAAAATTACTTGCTTCATGTTTTAACTTTGAAAAAGTAGCTATAATACAGCCTTTTTTCGATGATGCAGACCAATCATTCGGTTTTCGCTCCTATTACAATATGTCGATGGCAGCAGGCTACGCAATACATTTCTACTACAGTGGCGAGAAACGTATTACATTGCGATTTTTAGATACTGATGGTACCTGGAAAGATTCATGGACTGGAAAGTTGCAATAGCTTAAATGATTATTCACCACCATTTTTTCATGAACAGCGCATCTGCCGAAATACCCTGCGGGATTATTTTCTGCTCATTTCGGTCATTGCCCACGAAACAAGTCAGGATGTTTGAAGATGACGCTATGTAACATGCGTATGCAACGTTCCCATTGCTTTTTACATTGGTAACACATAGAAACATATATCCATCTGGTACAGTAATCGGTATACGTATCTCCTGTCCACCATTAGGCGCAAGAGTTATGGATTGTGAATATGTAAATGTTTTTATAAGCAATGGGTTAATTAAATCCGTATTGCGCACAGTAAAGCAGTCTGGTGCTGCCAAGCCTCCTATCATACAATAAAGATACCAAATTTATTGTATGGAGGTAGAACAAATGGATGAAGTAAGGTTAAAAGATGAGCTTATGGCCAGGTTGTCCAATGAACTGGACCGGCCTGCGCTGCAGGTGATTGACGGGGCACTATCGTCAGTGTTGCGAAACTACGAAATATCCAAAAGGGAAACCGGGTTGAGTACCAACATAATCAGCTTTCCAGAATTGGATATTTTCATCGGGAAAATCAGGTTTGAAAATTATTCGGTTAGTACAGTCAATCAATACCAGCGTTTTTTGACGGACTTACTGATTTATGTAGGTAAGCCAGTACAGGAAATCGCGGGAGAGGATGTGGTGGAATGCCTTAATTATTATGAGCAGGCTAGAAAGATTAGCTCCAGCACCAAAGACCACAAACGGCGCATTGCAAGCTCCTTCTTTACTTTTCTACATGAACGAGGCTACATCTCAAAAAATCCTATGTCCACCGTGGACCCAATCAAGTATGTAGCAGAAATACGGGAGGCATTGACCAGCCGTGAAGTAGAGAAACTGCGTATTGCCTGTGGAACCAATATCCGTGACAATGCAGTTCTGGAGCTGTTCCTGGCAAGTGGTTGTCGTGTCAGCGAAGTGGTCAGTATGCGGGTAGAAGATATGGACCTTCAGGCGGGATGTGGGAAAGTATTAGGAAAGGGAAAGAAGGAGCGCATGGTGTTCTTTAATGACCGTGCGATGGAATATTTGGAACGATATTTGGGGGACCGTAGGAGCGGGGCTGTGATACTATCAAAAAGGGCACCTTATCAAGGATTAAAGAAGAATGCCCTGGAGAACATTATCCGGAAGATTGCAAAAAAGGCAGGGCTGGGTAAGCGGGTATTTCCGCATTTGCTGAGGCACACATTTGCCACGCGTGCATTGAACAAAGGTATGCCGCTTCCAACATTATGTGATTTGATGGGGCATTCGAGTGTAGAAACCACCAGGATATATGCAAAAAATGGTGCCGGAAAGATTAGATATGAGTACGACATGTATGCTGCATCCTAACTCTTAAAATCTGACAGGATTTTTTTGGCCTGCCAGATGGGAGGCTTACTTAAAGTACGCTTATGGGGGATGTTGAGCACAGTTATAATTATATAGAATTGTTATGCGTGCTATATTTTTGCATTTCCGGGCATAATACGGATTTAAGTAACAGGTTTGCGAGCAGAGTTGCTGACTGCAATTTCCTTACTGAGGGTAAAAGCGAGACGGTAGTAATGGCAATTTGGGATAATAATACACTCAATACACCATATAAGCAGGGAGTCAGTGGATTTGGTAATGGCTTTGTTATCGGTATGTCTCTTGAGCTTGCCTGGGCTATTCAGGTTGCTTTTGCAGTGTCAGATACTAACTTGTTTGTCCGAAGTTATACTCTTGCTGGAATCGGTTGGACCGGTTGGCGAACTATATAATTGAAAAGGAAAGACATCCTGCATACCTCCCTGCACCACAGGGATTTGCAATGATATCCTTTTTATTTAAGTAAAACGGCATAGAAATGTCGCCGTTTTCCCAGCCTGTAATGCGCCCGTGCCTGACGATTGTTGATTCAGGCAGTCCGCTTACAATCAGCGTGTTTATTGCTGTAATCTGCTTTACAGTGATATCAAAATCCACAAAACACGTACCGTTAAGGACTTTGTATACCACGGTTCCAGCACTTACCCAATCCGAATTAATGACGGCATCCCCAGAATATGCCTTAACAATTCCATGGTCTGATAAATCCGTATTGTACACAGCAACTAAAATGAATAAAAATGAGTTTTTGATGAATTAACATACTGATGTGCGCAATACGGATTTGAATTATAAAAGAGAATTTCCTAGTGCATCTTGGTTTGAAGATACAGATTATGCAAAAATACATACTGATTTTGGCGCTATCTGTACTTATGGACTATTGGTACACAGTTATGTAGTAGTTGATATTTTAAAAGATGCTAGTCCATACACATGTTTACTCAAATTCAAAAGGCAGGTAGCAGAACATACTATAGCATGGGATATAAAGCATAATGAAAAGGCTGTTTACATAGCCGTGAACGGGAATGTTAACACTAATCAAACATTAGCAGCAAATAGTCAAATCACTATGATTGGAACTTTCATGATAACATCAAAATAATCATTTATTGATTAATGGGATATGAAAAGGAAACATATCCATTCCCCGCCTGGCCTGACAAATTAATCTTCAGTTCGGTCGAATTATTATCAATGTAAACCACACCTATAGCAGCAGTTCCTATACCGTTCGAGCAGTAGCGGCTTTGTCCTATGGCAGATTTAGGCATCCCACTACAAATAAGCACGTTTTCCCTTGCAGAAGCAGATGGCGTAATAATCCGGCACCTTATGTAGCATATGCCTGATTTTACACGATAGTATATTTCACCCGTTATTTCAGAATCTATGATATCTTCAATCAGTGTGACTGCACTCATTGTTAAATCCGTATTGCGTGATACTATGCACTGATTTTTATCATTTATATAACCACAAAGTCTAAATATTTATTCAAAAACAAGGAGGACAAGATTATGTCAAAACAGAAGAAAGAAATAGGACCGGATTTTGCAGAAAAGCAGCCAACTCCATATCTGTATGATGCGCCGGCAAATGTACCATTTCCGGGAAAACATCAAAGTGGTAAAGGGGGACCATCTGATTGCAATAACAACGGTATAGATGATTCAGAAGAAGAGGAGGAAATGTGATGTCAAGATTGGTCACTATGACAGGAATATCCGTTCCAGTTTTTAATGTAATAAGGAACCAAAATGTTCCATCCCTAGAAGTTCAAATATTACAGTCTCAGGCCCAGGAAATTGACCTGTTGAAACTTTTCAAGACAGAGAGTGAGCTTTCTACACTTACTTTGATGTCAGACCAGGGAATCCTCGAAAATCAGTACATGAATTATTCTAAGTTAGATACATATAACATTCAGAATGATTATATTGTTAAAGAAGCTATAGGGGGCTGGTCAGCTATTGTGGATGAAGAAGGCCATACCGTTTCAGAAGAGGTGACGGCAGAGCCAGCTCTAATTGATAATCTGATTACAATAAGGCTGTTGAAAAAAAGTGATTTAGAACGTAAGGTAGATAATAACGTGCAGTTGATTGATGCCATGTCAGTAGCACTTGCTCAAATAATGGGAGGTTGACTTTATGGAAGCATGGAAGAAAGTAATATTCGTTAATTCAATAAAAGTAAGACTTCAAAATGGAGAGGGAAGTGCGGAAGAGATAATTAACTCCTATGCGAAATTGACGGATAGCGAGAAGGAAATTCTTAAAGCAGAATTCTCAAAATAAGTGACAAAAACGGGAGCTTGAAGAGAACTATTTCAGGCTCCCGTTTTCCCAAAATATTTTGCCAAAAATGTTGAGAATTTTTGCCAAAAATGTTGGGCGCGCACAATCACCAAAAAGAATCAGGACGAAATAAATGAAATACTGAATGAGACCATTCGAAAAGCATCGTATCATTTTGGGGACCCACATCTCAATATCGCCACATTGGCCGGAATATACCGGATGGCAATCAAGGAATATGATTTGCGGCATGGCCTGGAAACAGAAAAGAAAATACGTCCGTGTATTAATATGTCGGAGTTCCTTTAACATATGACCCGGGTTAGAAAACACGTAAATAAAGGCGCCTCATGCCTGGATTTAAAGCAGACGGAAATACTTTAACACGTAAAATCAAGGGGCAATGCAGGAGAAGGGGAAGCCCTGTTCATGCAGCTGTCTGAAAGAATGGGCTTATAAAAATACGTTTGACAGGCACTGATGGTCCGGGACAGACAGTTATTTAAAATCAGGTAAGGAAAACCAAAGATTCATTTGGGTGGTGGTTGATGAAAATCTGTACATACTGCAAAAGTGAGATAGAGGACAGCTGTTTACAGTGTCCTAACTGCGGGGCATCTGAGTTCGAACATAAATGCCCTGTATGTGGATGCAGCCATAAGGGAGGCGCCTGCCCGGAGTGTACCATACAAACGGCTAGTGAAGTGGTGGGGTCCGTGGCTGTATTAACAGGGCGTATGAAGGACATGTTAAGTAAGGTAGAAACAAACGGGGGAGTAGAAAACAGTAAAGCGGAAAACAGCAAATCGGAAAACGGAGAAGCGGATCTGGAAATGAAAGGGAACGGCCATGTAATGATTGGCGGCACCCGGCCATTCAACCCCCGGCCATATACCCCCCCAGCCATCAACCCTCGGTCATCCAACCCTCGGTCATCCACCCCCCAGCCATCCAATCCCCACCCATCCGGTATACGGCCAGAACCCAAGAAGATATCCCTGTTTGCCAGAATCATCCGGTATATTCTTCTTGGCATATTTTTTTATCTGCTGGCCCTTGTCATAATCACAATTCTGATTGCCGTTTATATAGCCATAACCGGTAATGTACCGGGATTTGTTATGGGATTGTCAGGCTGAATCAGGCGGACGGGGGGATGATGAGGAAAATAAATTATATATATTATATTGTCATGCTGGCGCTTTGGCCGGCGGTGGACCGTCTGCTTAGTATCGGAACCAGGATCAGTCCCCTGTTTTTCTGGCTGCTTCCACTGTATGCCGGGTGGTTTATCGGTTCCCCGTTCCTGCTGTATTGGCTCAGGCAGAGGCTTCCCCTTCGAACGTCCTTTCATGCCAGCCGGGAATGTAAAATGGAATGGAGTACATTCTGGCTTGATGAGGAAGGCGGGGAACTGGCCGCGCTTTTTATCCTGAACCCTTTTCATGTACAGTATATTGCGGTGCCGCGGATTGACAGTATGGATGTAAGGCTGGATGGACTGACTGCGGACAGGAAATATGCACGGCAGATCAGTGTGCATCTTGTAGTTGATGGAAAAGCGTATAAAATGCAGGCGTGTTCCATGGGCCGCTTTGGAACGGTAGTCACTCATCCCACAGTCTCAAAAAGACATGGAATCATGTTTAGCCGGCAGGGCTGCCGGGCAATACATAACAAAATGGGAGAAATGGATATGAAACGTTTATTAATTTGGGGAGCCGGGGACCAGGGGACTGTGACTTTGGACTGTGCCCTGGCAATGAGGCAATACGATGGGATTGATTTTCTGGATATGAAGGAGAAAGGCCATCGGGAGATTCCGGGATATCATATTCATGAAGAGGCAAAGGTTGATTTAAAGCATTTCCTTCAATCCTATGATGAGGTTATTGCTGCAGTTGGCAGTAATGAACTGCGCGAGAAGAAGATTAACCAGGTGAAGGCATGGGGGATTCCGTTGGCGGCAATCGTCCATCCCACTGCCATCATCAGCCCGTCCGCCAGTATTTCCCAGGGGTGTACCGTGCTGGCCCGCGCGGTAATTAACCCCAATGCGCGGATTGGGATTGGATGTATCATAAATACCGGTGCGATTGTGGAACATGACTGTGTGGTGGAGGATTTTGTGAATATCTGTCCGGGAGTGTCCATGGCCGGACATACACGGATTGGAAGAAAGTCGTTTATAGGAATCGGGAGTACGGTTATTGATGATATTAGGGTGGGAAAAGAAGTGGTGATTGGAGCCGGAGCCGCCGTAATCCGGGACATACCGGATTACGCGGTTGCGGTGGGGGTTCCGGCTAAGGTCAGGTAGCAGCTGTATTTTGAGGGCTGAGGGAAAGCCGCTTCCGTATTGCCGGATCACATGGATGACAGCGGTATGGAGACTGGGTCATGAAATCCCGGCCTGCCCGACCTCTACCTTCAGCTGCAGTTCCGTCACCTGTTCCTCCACATGCTTGGTGGTATGGATGTCAATCCACAAAAGCTCCAGCAGGGGACCCCGGATTGCCATGCCATTGTCCCTGGCATACTGGAGAAGCTGGGGCACATAGGTGCGCGTCTGCCTGAAGCTGCCGCAGTAGCATACCGACAGGTAGGATCCTGCCTCAATGTGATGCTCCCCGTCCGGATGAAGGATGAACACTGCGTCATATTGCTGGCAGCGCCCGTCCAGGGCATCGGACAGGTTGACAAAGGAGCCCATCTGGTTGTTGCCGATGATATACTGTCGGTCCGGTCCAAAGGATACCAGCTGCTTAATCAGGATATCCATTTCCTCGTCCGTCTCGTAGCTCTGCATGATCCGGTGGCAGGGCCTGGGCGGCATTTCTTTTAAAACAATCCGGCCAAGGACAAGCTTCCCGGCCTGGGTTATGGTTTCCCGTCTTGTTATGATATTATCCCGCAGGGAGTTGAGCCTTGCAATCTGCTGGTCTATTACATGCATTTCCTTTTGGAACAGCTCCAGGGTTGAGCCGATGCTTCTGTTTTCAATATAGGAACGTATCTGGTCCATGGAAAAGCCCAGCTCCCTTAAGTCGCGGATGACATTGAGGCACCACAGGTCCTCGGTGCGGTACACGCGGTAGCCGTTGGGCGCCCGGCGGGGAACCAGGATGCCAAGTTCCTCGTAATAGCGCAGGATGTCCGTGCTGATGCCGTATAATGCTGCAATCTCCCCAATCTTATAAAATGTTGACATGTCATCTCTCCTAAATATGGCAAAAATTGCTGTTTACCTTGGTATTATACCAAGGTTTATACTTTATTTGCAAGATTAGCTGTGTGAATAAAAAGGAGAAGGATCATGAATTTCGAAGGAGTGTCACTGAAGAAATCATTTTGGAGGTTTGTCTGGCCGTCTGTTCTGGCCCAATGGATATTTGCGCTGTATACCATGGTGGATGGGATGTTTGTGGCCAGGGGTGTGTCGGAGGTGGCTTTATCAGCTGTTAACATTGCGTCGCCCTTTGTGAATTTCCTGTTTTCCGTGTCCATTCTTTTTGCAGTGGGCACATCCACCATTGTGGCTATTTTCCTGGGACAGGGAAAGCACAGGGAAGCCAACCAGGCCAATACGCAGAACCTGGCGGTCTCAGGCCTGATTGCATTGATGATCATGGCAGCCGTATGGCTGTGCCTGGACCCGCTGGTGATGTTTTTGGGGGCAACTGAATCCACGGTTGGATACGTGCGGCAGTATATCCTGTCCATCCTGCCGTTTACCTGGTTTTTTATAAGCTCCTACACCTTTGAGACACTGGTTAAGACCGATGGGTACCCGCGCTTTGCCGCCATTGCGGTGACAACGGGCGCGCTGACAAACTGCGTCCTGGATTACCTGTTTGTCATGGTGTTCCACTGGGGCATAGGGGGCGCCGGTGTGGCAACCGGGATTTCACAGATGCTGACCGTATTTTTATACTTGAGGCATTTCCTTAGTGAAAAGGCAACCATAAGGTTTGCAAAACCTGACTGGAATTTCGCACAGTTCTGCCGGGTGGTGAAGATCGGGCTTTCCTCAGGACTTACGGAACTGTCGGCCGGTTTCACGGTGTTTATGTTTAACCACGCCATCTTACGCTGTATTGGGGAACAGGGGATTGTCAGCTATACCATCATTGCATATGTGAATACCATCGTGGTCATGTCCATGGTGGGGATTGCCCAGGGCATCCAGCCGTTAATCAGCTTTTATTATGGAAAAGGGCAGCAGGAGGCGTGCAACAGGCTGCTCAGGTATGCGGTTACAACCGCTGTGGGTATGGCAGGAACCGCATTCCTGGCATCCATGGCAGGCGCGGATGGGATGGTTTCCCTGTTTATTTCCAAAAACCTGGAAAGCCTGAGGGAGTACTCCGCGGCCGTGTTCCGGATTTTCAGCCTATCGTTCCTGGTGCTGGGATTTAATATTGTGGGCGCCGGATATTTTACAGCCATTGAGCGGCCTAAGGAGTCCCTGGTGATTTCCCTGGGAAGGGGAATGGTCATCATGGCCGGGGCCCTGGCCGGCTGTATCGCCCTGGCGGCCGGCCGGGGAATCTGGTGGGCGCCGACGGTTTCGGAGACAGTGTGTCTGGGTATTACGCTTATATTGGTGTGCCGTCATATCAGGCGGGAAACTGCAATGACAGGCGCGCCGGTCATGGAGGAATCATGATTCCCGGCCCTGAAATACATGGCAGACCCCGTATAAGACATCTATAAAAGATATCGCAGCTAACTCCGATGAAGTCTGATCTGGCCGCCGCCGCGGCCAGATCCGTGGGATAGATAATCTGACTATCCCGGACTGGATTTTTAGTGTATAATAGATGCTGTCAGCAGTGCGCAGAATAGACCAAAAGAGGAGAAGAATGAGATGCCGCCGTTAAATCTTTTAATAAAGCCGTCTTCCGGCATGTGCAGCCTGAACTGCACCTATTGCTTTTACCATGACCTGATGAGTAAGAGGGAGGTCCCGTCTTACGGCTTCATGTCGGAAGAGACAAGCCGGGCGCTGATCCGCAAGGCGCTTGCATATGCCACGGGCCAGTGTTCGTTTGGGTTCCAGGGAGGGGAACCGACCATGATCGGTCTGGATTTCTACCAAACGTTCGTGGAGCTGGTAAAGGAATACAACCACAAGAACCTGGAAATCAGCTACTTCATACAGACCAACGGATACCTTCTGTCTGAGGAATGGGTGCGTTTCCTGGCAGATAACCATTTCCTCATCGGAATTTCCCTGGATGGGACCATACATACCCACAACCGCTACCGAAAGAATTATGATGGAAAGGGATCCTTTGACCAGGTCATGGATACCATTGGGCTCTGTAACCGATATAAGGCAGAATATAATATCCTGACCGTGGTCAATAAGGCCACGGCCATGAGCGTACGGAAAGTATACCAGTTCTACCGCAGGCAGGATTTCCGTTATCTGCAGTTCATCCCCTGCCTGGACCCCTTGGGCAGTGAAAAGGGAAAGGAGGAATATTCCCTTCTACCCGAGGAATACGGGCGTTTTCTCTGTGAACTGTTCGATTTGTGGTATGATGATTACTGCCATGGACACCTGATATCCATCCGCAACTTTGATAACTATCTGGGCATGCTTAAGGGGTATCCGCCCGAGGCATGTGACATGCGGGGACAATGCAGTATCCAGCATGTGGTGGAGGCTGACGGAAGCATATATCCCTGTGACTTCTATGTGCTGGACCAATGGAAGCTGGGCAATATACGGGAAGAGGAGTTTGGGGGTTTTGCCGCAAAAGAACAGGCGGTGAAGTTCATGGAACTGTCCCGGAACCAGGACGGGGAATGCAGAAGCTGCCGGTATTTTAAGCTTTGCAGGGGAGGCTGCCGCAGGGTCCGGGAAGAAAACGGACAAGGGCGCAATTACTTCTGCAGGTCCTACAAAATGTTCTTTGATCATGCCTTAGGACGGCTGATGAAAATGTGAGGTATGGAAAAATCTGCCTGAACCGCGGCCAACCAGCGGGAAAAAGAAAGGTTTAAGGCAGGAAATATAGTTGAAGGATGTAAACAAAAGCCGTGGCAGCAGACTGCCCCGGCTTTTGTCCGTCTCAGGATTCCAAGCGGAACAACATTCCTATACAATAAACTTTGCGATTTTCTTCCTCAAATCCCTGCATCCGTCCTCGTCAATATGAAGGACCAATTCCACGGTGCGTGAAATTGCGAGATAGAGAACACCCAGTATGGACTTGGCATCCACAATCTGGCGGCCATATTTGATATCAGCGTCATAATCAAAGAGGCTGATGGTATTGACAAAATCAACCACCTGATTTGGCTGTTCGAACCTGACTAACATGCTTGTCATAAGTATTCACTCCTTTGTAGAACATTCAATTCATGTTCTTATAAGTATAGGAGGTATGGTCCGGTTTTTCCATGGTAAGATTTTTGGATTTCATGCAAAATTTAACGAAGAGCCCGGCAGCCGCTGCCCCACCAGGCCTCTTTTTGGGGGGCGGGGGACTATCTGGGCCATGGGGGCTATTAAAATATTAAAAAAATATAAAGTCAGCAGGGTATATTGACAACATAGAAAATGCGTGTTATATTACATATAGAACAAAACAAACAACAACTTTATTTCATAGAAAAGGAGAGATGATTTATGTTGATGCCTAGTATTTTTGGAGAAAACTTATTGGATGACTTTTTTGACTACCCATTTGGCAGAAGCAGCACCTTTGATATGATGAATACAGATATCAAGGATACGGATGCAGGTTATGAGATTACCATGAACATGCCTGGAGTAAAAAAGGAAGATGTAAAGGCTGAATTAAAGGACGGTTATCTTACCATCCGGGCCACGGCCAATACCAGCAAGGACGAGAAGGGGTCTGACGGCAGATACATCCGCAGGGAGCGCTATTCAGGTTCCTGCAGCAGAAGCTTCTATGTGGGGGATGCAGTGACCGAGCAGGACATCAAGGCTAAGTTTGAGGACGGCACCCTGAAGATGCTGGTTCCGAAAGCAGAGAACAGGCCCGCGGTGGAGGATAAGAAGTATATCCCCATTGAAGGATGAAGCTGTGGATCCCGTCAAGGTAAGGGCATAAAATAAAGGAAAGGAATAAAAAGACAGAGGGTGATGACAGGAAGATGAAATTAAGATAAGACAGGATAAAATAAGATAAGATTAAGATAAGGTAAGATTAAGATAAGGTAAGATTAAGATAAAAAAAGATGGCGTGCCGGCCTCAGTTAACCGGCACGCCATCTTTTTTCCGCTGCAGGAACCAATGCACCGTGTGTCAAACCAGGTGCCCGGCCTCGAATACCGGGGCATCCATCCGCTCCTCAATCCGCATCCGGTGGGCATTATGTACCTTTTCCCTGCACTTTGCCAGAATGTCCGGAACCTCCGCCCAATCCTCCAGATACGCGTTGCTGGCCAGCTTTTCCTCCTGAAGATGGGCCTGGATGACCAGGCTGTAATACAGCTGGGTATCCACATAATCGGCGCTGCATATACGGGTCAGGAGTTCTGTCAGGGTCTGGTATTTGGTCAGCAGATGTCTGGTGGCCATGGAGCGGCTGTAGGGGATGATATAGCAGTTGGCAATCAGTCCAAGGGCTGCGCCGGCCAGGATATAACCCAGGCGGATGATGAATATATTTCCCACCTGCCAAAAGCCGAATGCATTCATGAACACAGCGCCTCCCAGGGCGCCGATGGTGGAACAGGCAAATGTCTCGGCGTAATCGGTAAAATAAAATGAGAGGTAACCGGAGAGCATCATGGCGGCGGTGCGTCCGGCGGCCGAGGGAACCAGGGAATAAATCACAACAGAGGCCAGGCCGCCGGTTATAGTTGCCAGAATCCGCTTCTTTGTCTTGGCAGGCACATCATCTGCATAGGGCAGGGATACGGAGGCCAGGGTGAACAGGAGCCATCTGCCGTGGGGCATCCCAAGGGCCTGCACCAGGCAGGCGGCTGCGGACAGCACCAGGGCCGTGCGCAGCGCGTAAACAGCCCGCACCGGGCTTAGGTCCAGGGCTGCCATGAGGCGGAACCGGAAGGACAGGGAGGTTTCGCGGTAGCGGGACCTGTTCTGGGGGTCTGTCATGTGCAGTAGCCTGTCGCGGATATAATTCAGGCTGTTCTGGAACAGGACAGAGGTCTTGCTGCTTTCAGGGGCAGCAGGGACAGAGGAATCAATAAGGGGGATGCCACCTGTTTCCTGCTGGAGAAAGGAATGAAAAGCAGCCAGCCGGGAGCGTACATTTATTAGCAGGTCACGGTCATTGCGGCACAGGGGGGCAGGCAGTTCATTGATAAGGACCAGCAGGTGTTCCAGGCCGCGGCCCGCGTCTACCATGTAGAAACTGGCGTCGGAGATACAGAGGATCCGTTTCCTGCGCTCATATACGGTCCGGCTTAGCTGATACAGCCGGCTGCGCATATAAGGGAAATCCGGCGCATCCACACTGCCCTCCAGACGGCTGCCAATATAATGGCTGATCATATCAATCATCCCGCATAAGACATCCTTTGCTGTCTCAACCACCCGTTTCCTTCCCATGAACCACTGGTACAGCATGATGGACACGGCCCCGGCCAGCATGGCCATAAGCCTTCTGGGAAGCTGCGCCCCGCTGACAGGGGAAATGTATATCAGGAACAGATAGGATAAGATGTAAGGGAAATACAGATGGCTGGAGTACTCATAAGTAAATGCATACAGGATCCCCAACAGTGTGACGAAATTAATCATAAACGACATGGGCATGGGAAGGGCATTTACCCAGTAGGCGGCCAGCGCCATCCAGACCAGCACCAGGGACTGGGCAATCAGGTGGCGGACAGGAGCAGCGGTCAGGTCACGGGCCATGGAGGCGGACATCATGATTGTGAAAATGACGCCCACAATGGAATTTTCCGGGCCGAAAATGAGCTGGAAGACATTGATGTATGCAACAATAAAAATAAAACTGAGTGTGCCGAAGCGGAATTTGTCCCGTACCGGCGCGGGAATCTTAAACCGGATGTTCATGAATGTATGCATCTCCTTTGTTCTGGCTGATAATTGGATAGTGGTTGACTTTGATTACATTTCATATATAATCAAAGAGAAAAAGTCATAGAAGTATGATAGTCATATTTTATTTACTAATTAACAAGGATAGCATTTTAATGGGAATTTGTCAATGGGAGAAGAATATGAAGAATGCAAAAGCATCAGAACGGTTTGTCCAAAACCTGCTGCTGGTAATGCCGGACTGGCATTCCAAACTGGTAAAGCCTTTTCGGGACACGCTGGACAATGAGATGAGCCTGGAGACATACTACTGCCTGGAGACGCTGCGGGCATGCGGTACAGCCACCATGTCGGAACTGGCCCATCAGATGAAGGTACCCAAGCAGCAGATGACAAAATTGGTGGACAGGCTGAGCCAAAGCAGGTTTGTGGAACGGGTGCAGGGCACGGATGACCGCAGGGTCACATGGATACGGCTGACGCCGGGGGCAGTCTCCTATCTGGATGAATATTACCTTAAGAATACGGCATTCATCCAGATGCTGGAGGAAAAGCTGACCCAGGATGAGCTTGAGAGGTTAAATGATGCGGTGGAGGCACTGGAGGAAATCCTGCCTAAGCTGACGTGACCTCCCAGCTGTCCGTGACCGCCGGACTGCTAAGTTTTCCAAGGGATACCATATTGCTGCCATAATCCCGGCCCGGCTCCAGGCAGGCGGAAACAATCTGGCTGTTGTCATAGGTGCGGAAAGAGTACTTCCTTGCGGACAGGTCGATCATTGCGGTGTACTGGGTGTAATCAGCCGTATGGCGGTCCGTCATCACCGCGCCTTTGGGGATGCTGACATTTTCCAGAATATGGAATCCTGTGTTAAGGGCTTCCTTCTGGCTGGCCGGAATGGGGGAATGGCTTTTCAGGTAGGCGGCCCTTACGAATCTGGAGGGAGGTGTAAAATCCCCGGGCAGGCCCAGTGTGCCCGCGCCCTGGCCCAAGGGCGCCATTTTCACGCGGCCCCATTCAGCCTCCTGGGGCTGGTAAGGCGACAGGTTCATATAGTTGCAGAGATTTGTCATATGCCATTGAAAATCAGGGCTGTTGGACAGCACGCCCATTGGATTATCCATGAGCCGCAGTCCACCCTCCGTGCGCTCGGCAACCATGCAGGCCCCGTCCTGGTCTGCCAGGATCCAGTGCAGGGGAGCCACCGTATTGGTAATGCTGTCCTTCCGCCCCACGATCCGTATGGTGTCAAGCATGGAGGCTGCCTGTCTTACGGACGCGCAGAGCCCCAGCAGGAAGCTGACCAGCTCAATGGCTGCAATGGGAGGTCTTGGATCTTCAGGGATATCCCCGGATCCACTGTCATCGTACTTCGCATAACCGGGAAAATAAAGGACAGCTGCCGCAAAACCCATCTCATTGACGCCGTCCGCGAAAATCACAGGGGGAAGATCCTGGGCAGCGCCTATGAAACTGTAGCGGCTGCGGATTCTGTGGGTAGCTGTCAGGTTGTTCCATTCATAACCTCTTGGCGATATGTAAAGTTCTGGGTCAAGGGGATAGGAAAAGTCCATGGTACGGCCAAAACAGGTATTGCCCTGGGAAGTCCGTATGGTGATTGCTGTACACATTTGCACCCCTCCTTATTTGGATGATTGGATTTCCGTTCCGTTATGTCATATATATTCCGCGGTGGATGAAACATTCCGTTTATGTGGCTTGCTACGGAAATATAAATGCGATAGAATATACTTGTGGCTTATAAGGAGGCACCTGTTCCAGGGATTGACCATGGACGGCCATGGAATACCAATATCGGAGGAAGTGTGACATGACAAAAGAAGAACTGGCATTGGAAATCATACAACGCCTGAAAAAAGAATATCCGGACGCAGGATGTACCCTGGATTATAACCAGGCATGGAAGCTGCTCGTCAGTGTCCGCCTGGCTGCCCAGTGTACGGATGCCAGGGTTAATGTGGTGGTTAAGGACCTGTATGACAGATATCCGGATGTACGGTCCCTGGCGGATGCCAAGGTTGAGGATATTGAAAGGATTGTAAAACCCTGCGGCCTGGGGCACAGCAAGGCCAGGGACATAAGCGCCTGCATGAAAATCCTTCAGGAAGAATACGGGGGCAGGGTCCCGGATGACTTTGACGCCCTTCTCAAGCTGCCCGGAGTGGGACGCAAGAGCGCTAACCTGATCATGGGGGATGTGTTCGGCAAGCCGGCCATTGTCACGGATACCCACTGTATCCGCCTGGTGAACCGCATGGGCCTTGTGGATGGGATTAAGGACCCGAAGAAGGTGGAGATGGCGTTGTGGAAGCTGGTTCCGGCCAAGGAGGGAAGCGACTTTTGCCACAGGCTGGTCTACCATGGAAGGGATGTGTGCACGGCCAGGACCAGGCCCCATTGTGATGCATGCTGTCTGGGCGATATATGCGCCCGCAGCGGAATCTGAGAGGCGGACATAAAGTAAGGGACTGCCGCAAAATGACCCGCACAAGTCATTTTGCGGCAGTTCCTAAGACCTGATATAATGTCCACGCAACAGAGAAGGCGGTTTTTATTGTGAATAAATGGGATGGAAGAACAGATTACAGGCGTCTGGAAGAGGCAAAAGAGACTGCCGGCCGGATGATGCATATGCATTATTGTGAAAATGACGTGGAAGGGATTGTTTCCCTGTTTGCCCCGGACATATTGTGGATGGGGGCAGGGGAGGATGAATATATTGTGGGCCGGGAAGCGTGCGTGAAGGCGTTTGCGCAGATGAAAGGCAGCATCCCGCGGTGCAATATATGGGATGAGGAATATGACGCCATACAGCCTTCAGAGGGAATCTATCTTGTTACAGGACGGATGTGGATTGCCACAGATCCCAGCACCCGGATGTACCTGAAGGCGCATCAGCGGGTGTCCTTTGTATTTCAGGAGGAAGGGGACAGGCTCTTATGCGCGCACATCCACTGCTCCAATCCATACCAGGAGATGATGGAGGGAGAAAGATTTCCTGAAAAGATAGGCCGCCAGTCTTTTGACTATGTGGAGGAGCGCATGAAAATCCTGGAGGAGGAGATGCGCCAGAAGAACCGGCAGATGGAGGTAATCATGTCCTCCATTGCAGGCGGGTTGAAAATCAGCAATGATGATGATACCTATTCCTATGCATTTGTCAGCAGGGAAGCAGCGGCCCTGTTTGGATATACGGTGGATGAATTCATGGAAGCCACCGGGGGGACAGCGGTGGGCAACGTGTACCCGCCTGATCTGCCGGGCGCATTGGCTGACTGTGAGGCGGCCTTTAAAAACGGCGGCCTTACCTATTCTACCCGTTACAGGGTGCGCTGCAGGGACGGTAGCCTTAAGTGGATTATTGACAGCGGCAAGAAGGCCCAGGATGCGGACGGCAGATGGATGGTGAACAGCATATATCTGGATATTACCCAGTCAGAGGAAAATGCCCAGCGTCTGCGGGAACAGACAGAGCTGCTTGCCAGTATTTATGATACCGTGCCCTGCGGCATTGTCCGTTTTTCCCACGGCAGGGACGGAAGCTACAGGCTGATTTCCACGAACCGGACAGCCATCCTGCTGCAGGGTTATGACAGTATGGAGGAGGGACTTGCTGACTGGCATGACGGTGTGCTGGGAAATGTGCTTCCCCAGGACCAGGATCTGCTGCGCAGCTGCTACGCCATGCTGAAACAGCCCGGTGGCAGGCAGGATAAGGAGTACCGGGCCAGGTGGAAGGACGGTTCCGTCCATTGGATGGAAGGGACCAACATGGTGGTTGGGACCACGCCGGAGGGAGACCATATCATCCAGCGGACCATAGTGGATATTACACAGCGCAAGGCGCTTCAGGTGCAGCTGGAACGTGAGCAGGAGATGTACCGGGTGTCCATGGAAGCCAGCGCCGCCGTGATGTTTGAATACCTTATGGATGAGGATGTGTTCATCAGCTATGAGCCGCGGTCCGGCATGGGGGTCTGGAGGAATGAACTCCACAATTATTCCAACATCCTTCTGGAACAGGAAATCATCCATCCGGAGGATATCCCCCTTGTGCTTGATAATATCTGCGGGGGGCGGGCGGAATGCTTTGAAGTGCGCTGCGCCACGCCTGAAGGGCAGCGCGGCGTTTATACATGGTACAGGGTGAACTGCCGTCTGATTGTGGAGGAAGGGAAGCCGGACCGCGTGGTGGGCGCCATCTATAATATCCATGAGATGAAATCCCTTTTATCTGAAAACAGCGAACACCTGTATATGAACCAGTCGGCCCTGCAGGCAATCAATGGCGTGTATGTCAGCATGTTTTATGTAAATCTTATCCAGGACAGTTATTACGCCGTGCGGTTACCGGATGCCGGCAGGAAGAAACCATTGCCCAGGACAGGGCGGTTTTCGGAAAGCCTGAACCGGTATATCCTGGAACAGACGGACGAGGCTGACCGGGAGCGGGTGGGGGACATGTGCGCCAGGGACTGGCTGCTTCAGGAAATCACCCAGGAAAATGAACATATGGAGGCCGAGTTCCGTCTGGCCGGACAGGAGGACGGGGGATCCTGGTACCGGCTGGAGATCCACCTGGTGGCGATGGAGCAGAGCCGTCCCAAGACCATTATTATTGCAATCCGCAACATCAGTTCTGAGAAACAGAAGGAACTGGAGCACAGGGAAGAGGAAAAGAAGGCCAAACAGGCCCTTGAGGAGGCCTATGCAGCTGCTAACCGGGCCAACCAGGCCAAATCCGAATTCCTGTCCAGGATGAGCCATGATATCCGTACCCCCATGAATGCCATCCTGGGAATGGCCGCTGTTGCGGAACATAATCTGGATAACAGGGATAAGCTCAAGGACTGCCTTCTGAAGATACATACGTCAGGGGACCATCTCCTGGAGCTGATTAATGCGGTGCTGGATATGTCAAAGATAGAATCCGGCAGCGTCTGCCTGGTGGAAAATCCCTTCAGCCTGTCCGGTATGATGGAGGAGGTGGCACAAATCATCCAGACGGATATCGGGCAGAAAGGGCAGCATCTGTTTGTGCGCCTGGAAGGGCTGGTGCATGACGCCGTGCACGGGGACATGGTCCGTGTCAAGGAAATCCTTCTCAACCTCCTGTCCAACGCGGTCAAATACACCCCTGAAAATGGGACAATCAAGGTTTCACTGGAAGAAAAGCTGTCCAGCCGGAGCGGTGTGGGCTGCTTTGAGTTCATTGTGGAGGATGACGGGATCGGCATGACTCAGGCATTTCAGGAAAAGATGTTCACTCCCTTTGAGCGGGCGGAGGATGAGCGGGTCAGTCAGACCCAGGGAACAGGGCTGGGCCTGCCCATTACCCTTAACCTGGTGCAGATGATGAACGGGACCATCCAGGTGGAGAGCCATCTGAATAAGGGGACACGGTTCGTGGTAACCATATATCTGAAGCTGGTCATGGACCAGGACAAAACCCACAGCCAGGACCGGGAACCCCCTGTTAAGGCGCCAAGGACATTCCGGCCCGGCACCAGGATCCTCCTGGCAGAAGATAATGAGCTGAACCGGGAAATCGTAAAAGAACTTCTGTCCCTGTGCGGACTGGAGATAACATGCGCTGCAAATGGCCGGGAGGCAGTGGAATTATTTGAGGAAAATCCTCCGGGCACTTTTGGGCTTATCCTTATGGATATCCAGATGCCGGTCCTTGACGGATACGGCGCGACCATGGCCATCCGCCGGATGGGCGCGGACCAGAGGCGCCCGGACGGGGCCGGGATTCCCATTATCGCCCTGACAGCCAACGCCTTTGCAGATGATGCATATAAGGCGAAACAGGCAGGGATGAATGAACATGTCACCAAGCCCCTGGACCTGGACCGCCTGCTGGAGACAATGCACCGGTGGATGGATTGAGTAATGACACAATAAAGCAATTATAGAATAAAGTAATGACGGAATGAAGCAAGAGGTGAAGGAATGAAAACAGGAATCGTTGTAGAAGGCGGAGGGATGCGCGGTATATACGGCGCCGGTGTCCTGGACGTGCTTTTGGAGAATGACATAAAGGCGGACGGCCTTATCGGCGTGTCTGCCGGGGCAATACACGGATGCAGCTTTGTCTCAGGACAGAAGGGACGTTCCATCCGGTATAACCTGAAGTACAGCCGCGACCCGAGATACATGAGCATGCGGTCCCTGATAAGGACAGGGGATATGTTTGGGATAGATTTCTGTTACCGTGAACTGCCGGAAACGTTAGACCCATTTGATAATGAGACATTTGAGTCGTCTTCCACGGAATACTATGTCACATGCACGGATGTGGAGACAGGACAGCCGGTGTACCACCGCTGTCCCAGCCTGAGAGGCGACCGGATTGACTGGGTGCGGGCGTCCGCTTCCATGCCGCTGGCCTCCCGGATCGTGGAACTGGATGGGAAGAAGCTGCTGGACGGGGGCGTGGCTGATTCCATCCCGGTCATGGCGTTCCGGAAGATGGGGTTTAAGAAGGACCTGGTGATACTGACCCGGCCTGAGGGATACCGCAAGAAACAGAACCCCATGCTGCCCCTGATACGCAGGGCCTACAGGGAATATCCTGAATTTGTGGAGACAGCGGCCAGCCGCCACCTGGTATATAACCGGGAACTGGATGAAATCAGCCGCCTGGAACGGGAAGGGGAGATACTGGTCATACGCCCAAGCAGGCGCATTAAGATCAGCCGTACCGAGCGCAGGCCGGAGCGGATTGAGCAGATGTACAGGCTGGGAAGGGAAGATGCCATGAAGGCGTTTTCAGGGATAAAGGCGTTCATGGGGGCTTCATAAAAGCGGAAAGGAGACTTGTGATGGAATACAGGAGGTTTGGACATAAGCTGGTACTCAGGCTGGATCCGGAGGAAGAAGTGGTGCAGTGCCTGACAAAGCTTTGTGAGCAGGAGGATATCAGCCTGGCAGAGGTATCAGGGCTTGGGGCCGCCTCTGAGGTGGAACTGGGCCTGTTTGATACGGATACAAAGGCGTTTCAGGGAAAATGCCTTAAGGGGGCTTATGAAATCGCATCCCTGACAGGCAGCATAACGAGAAAGGACGGGGAACCATACCTGCACCTCCATGGGGTGATAGGAAACCCGGTCAAGGGAGAATGCCACGGCGGCCATCTGGTGCGGGCTGTGATCAGCGCCACCGCTGAAATTTTCGTGGACATCCTGCCCGGGGAAGTGGGCCGCAGGATGAGCAGGGAAATCGGACTGAACCTGTTTGACTTCCCGGAATCCCGGTAGAGGGGAGGTACAGATGGCTGGAATGGATTCCCGTACAGACCCCGGCGTCCCGGATTCTGTACGAAAGATGGAAAAGGTAAACCAGAAATCCCTGCCGGAACGGACCGCGGACGCGGTCATGTCCATGCTCCACCATGAAAATTACGGGGTAGGACAGAAGCTTCCCAATGAAATCAAGATGGCGGAGCGTTTCGAGGTCAGCCGTTCCACCATCCGCCAGGCGGAGAAAATCCTTGAACAGAGGGGAATCCTGGTCATTGAGCGGGGGGCGGGCACGTTCGTATCCGGCAGCATGGGGGTCAATGAGGATCCCCTGGGATTTTCCCTGATTTATGATAAAACCAAGCTGGCCAGGGACCTTCTGGAGCTGCGCCTGCTCATTGAACCAAAATCCGCTTCCCTGGCAGCCCAGAACGCGAAGCGGCAGGACAGGGAACTGCTGTTCCGGCTGTGCGATGAGCTGGAGGCCATGGTGGCGGCAGGGGAGAATTATGTGAGGAAAGACATGGAATTCCACCAGGCAGTGGCCAACTGCAGCCAGAACGCGGCAATCCACAACCTGATTCCCTATATCCATCAGATGCTGGTGCTTCATGACAGCATTTCCGCCACCCGCCATATGGAGGAAACCGTGAAGGAGCACAGGCGTATTGCCAGGGCCATTGCGCTAAAGCGCGGGGCGGATGCATATGATGCCATGGAGTACCATCTGATGGTCATACGCAGCCGGTTGATGGAAGACTGGTGACGGCATACGGGAAGAAGCTGGCATACGGGAAGAAGCTGGCATATGGGAAGCAGCTGGCATACGGGCGGAAATCCCATGGGAGGCATTGGACCTAAACAGACAAATTTGTATAAAATAGTGTTACAATGACCGAAAGCGATTAGAAAAACAGAGGTCCTGTTGAAGCGCGGGATTTGAGATGGTATGATGCATCCAGAATCAATTTCAGAAAAAGGAAGGGATGCAGATACCATGGAGAAGATTGTGTTGGACAGCGCCATAAAATTCGGGGCGGGCCGTTACCGCCAGGACAGGAACATCCTGAAGGAGTGCGGGCAGGAGATACGCAGGTTTGGCAAAAAGGCCTTTGTGATAGCAGGACCCCGGGCCTTTGACGCGGTTAAGGGGCAGCTGATTCCGGGATTTGAGGCAGCGGGCCTGGACTATGTGGTAGAGATTTACAGCGGTCCCTGCAGCTTTGAGGCGGCAGGGGAATATGCGGGGAAATGCCTGGCAGCCGGCTGTGATGAAGTAGTGGGGGTGGGAGGAGGAAGGATCATGGATTTCTCCAAGGCCCTGGCTGAGACGGCAGGGCTTGGGACGGTAAATATCCCCACCTCCATAGCCACATGCGCCGCATTTACAACCATGAGTGTCATGTACACACCGCAGGGCGCCAAGAAGACCTGCTGGAGGTTTGAACATGAGGTGGACGCTGTTCTGGTGGACATGGACGTGATTGCCAGCTGTCCCATCCGTTACGCGGCCGCAGGCATACTGGACGCCATGGCCAAGCGGATTGAAATCCAGAACGGTAAGCCGGTGATGACGCTGGAGGACAACCGTTTTGACCTGTTCACCGCATTTAAGATGTCGGAATACACCTACGACGTATTGGAGAAATACGGTCCCCAGGCCATCGAGGACATCCGCTGCCGCAAGGTTACCAAGGCAGTGGAGGACATAACCTTCATCAACATAGCGGTAACAGGTGTCATAGCCAACATAACCAAGAGCTTCAGCCAGTCCGCCCTGGGCCATATGATGTATGACGGGGTGCGCACCTTCTTCACAAAGGAGGCAGAGGCAGCCCTGCACGGTGAAATCGTGGCCGTGGCGCTGTTTGCCCAGCTCTACTACAACCAGCTGGAGGGTGAGATGGAGCAGCTTAAGCGGTTCATGGAACGTATGGACATGCCCCTTACCCTGGATGACCTGGGCGTGGAGGGCAATGAGGAAAACCTTAGGATTCTGGAAGAATATCTCATTGATTCACCTTATGTGGGGCAGGATGAGGAAAGCCTCAGGCGCCTGCACGGGGCCATGGGGAAGATGGGGGCGCGGATATGATCTGCTGATAATTGAAAAGACGGGGCTGTTCCGGGCCGGGAAACTTCCAAAAGGTTTCCCGGCCCTTAATACTTTGGATTCTTATTCCAAATCACCGGCATTTCTGATAGAATGAAAAGAGCAAGAAAGAGTTGTGTCAGGAGCAGTGTCATACGTTGTGTCAGGCCCTGCTTCAGGGTTTCTATGTGCAGGAGGGGGGATGGATATGGATTATAAGCACGAACTGGTAATGCCCAATGAGGATCTGCCGTTCAGGCTGTTCCTGTTTGAGGGCAGGGACGGCAATTACAGGGTGGCTAAGCACTGGCACCGTTCGGTTGAGGTTTTCCTGGTGCTGGACGGGCAGATTGAATTTTTCATCAACAATAAGAGGCTTCTGTTGAAGGCCGCTGATTTTGTGATTGTCAATTCCAATGAGATACATTCCATTGAGGTCCCGGACCCCAATTTCACCGTCGTGGTGCAGATACCGGTTTCCTGTTTTGCAGGGTATCTTGAGGACGGGGACTATGCGCTGTTCACCAAACAGGAAGAGGAGGATAACCTGAACCTGGTGCAGCTGATCGTACGGATGTACCGGACTTATGAAGAAAAGGGGTTTGGGTATGAGCTGAAGGTCAGGAGCCTGTTCCTGGAGCTGCTTTACCTGCTGGTCACCCGGTTCATGAAAAAGGAGGACGACCAGGGCAGCATCCGGCAGAAGCGCCATCTGGATAAGCTGTCCAATATAACCGCGTATCTGAAGAATAATTACGATAAGGATATAACGCTGGAAAGCGTGGCAGCCACCTTTGGCTTTTCACCCACCTATCTCTCAAGGATGTTCAAACGGTATGCCAGCGTCAGCTACAAGACCTATCTCCTGGACCTGAGGACGGAGTACGGGCTGCGGGAAATGATGAATACCAGCCACAGCTTAAGCGAAGTGGCGCTGAACAACGGATTTCCCAACGGACGGGCGTTTTCCAAGGCATTTGTGAAGCGGTACGGGTGCCTGCCCAGCGAATACAGGAAGGTGATGGACGGGGAAAATTAAAATGTCCGCCCATCCCGGCGGGGAAGGCTGAAAAGGGCAAAAAAGTGCTGTCATGAAGTCAAGTTTGAATCTGGAAAGACAATCCTGTTCTGGTATAATCGTAGATAGGATGCGTTTACAGCAGGTTCCGGTTACTGGAATCATACGCTGCCAAAGAAAGGGGAATGGCAAGATGAATTATCTGATTGGGGTTGATGTGGGGACGTCTGCAACCAAGACCGTCCTGTTTGATGAGGATGGAGCCGTGGCAGCATCTGCTTCCAGGGAATACCCGCTGTATCAGCCGGAGAACGGATGGGCGGAGCAGAGGCCGGAGGACTGGAGGGATGCGGTGCTTGCAACCCTCAAGGCAGTGACGGAGCAGTCCGGCGTGCCGGCAGAAGACATTAAAGGAATCGGTATATCCGGGCAGATGCACGGACTTGTGATGCTGGACGGAGAGGGTGAGGTCATCCGCCCCTCCATCATCTGGTGCGACCAGAGGACCGGCAGGGAAGTGGAGGATATGCTTGAAATCATGCCCAGGGAGCGGTGGATTGAGATTACGGCCAACCCGCCCCTTACCGGATGGACGGCAGCCAAGATACTGTGGGTCAGGAAGCATGAGCCGGAGAATTACAGCAGATGCCGCCATATCCTTCTTCCAAAGGATTATATACGATATGTGCTGACCGGGGAGTTTGCCACCGAGGTGTCGGATGCCAGCGGCATGCAGCTTCTGGATGTGCCGGCCAGGCGCTGGTCCAAGGAAGTGTTAAAGGCCCTTGATATTGATGAATCCATGCTGGGCAGGGTCTACGAGTCCTGTGAGGTCACAGGGACCGTGCTTGCCCAGGTGGCGGAACAGACTGGGCTGACCGGGGATGTGAAGGTGGTTGGGGGCGCAGGGGATAATGCGGCCGCCGCAGTGGGGACCGGGATCGTGAAGGACGGCACTGCATTTACCACCATCGGGACCTCCGGCGTGGTGTTTGCGCACAGCAGCAAGGTATCCATTGACCCCAAGGGCCGGGTGCACACATGCTGCTGTGCGGTGCCGGGCGCATGGCATATCATGGGCGTGACCCAGGGCGCAGGTCTTTCCCTTAAGTGGTTCAAGGACCAGTTCTGCCAGGATTATGTGTCCGAGGCCAGGGCCAGGGGCTGCGATGTCTACGACCTGATTAATAAGGATGTGGCGGAAATCGGACCAGGGAGCAGCCGGCTGATTTATCTGCCCTACCTGATGGGGGAGCGGACCCCCCATCTGGATCCGGACTGCCGGGGCGTATTTTTCGGGCTTTCCGCCATCCACACCAAGAAGCACCTGTTAAGGGCTGTGATGGAGGGCGTTTCCTACTCCCTGTGCGACTGCAATGAGATACTGAAGGAGATGGGAGTGGAGGTAACGCAGATGATGGCCTGCGGAGGCGGCGGCAAGAGCCCTGTCTGGAGGCAGATGCTGGCCGATCTGTACAACTGCACGGTCAGGACCGTGGCGATGGATGAGGGACCTGCCCTTGGGGCAGCCATACTGGCCGGCGTGGGCTGCGGCATTTATCCGGATGTGGAGACAGCCTGCGGCCGGATCATCCGTGAAAAGAGCAGCACGGAACCGGTGGAGGAGGAAGCCGCTGTTTATGCAGGTTACCACAGGATATACCAGAACCTGTACCGCAGCCTGAAGGACGGCTTTAAGGACCTGGCCGGGATGAAGGGGTAAAACCAAAACAGCCGCGGACCCGGCGCTGCCCGGCGCCGGGCCCGCCAAAGGGCTTACCTATGCCCATGATGAGGAGGAAATGATATGGAGTTATTGAATGTGTCCAGCCCGGAGTTCAGGCCATATGGGCGCGTAATCAGCGGATACGATGTAAGCGGTCTTATGAAGGCCATGGAATCCACGCCCCTTCCTGAGGGTGTGGTCTATGTGGCTTCCGTACCCGGGCTGGAGGCGCTGCCCATAGGCAGGGAACTGTCTGACGGGATTTATGGGCAGATGGGAATCCAGCTGGGATACTGCAACGGCCATAATAAAAAACTGAATGCCCTGGAGTACCACAGGGATTCCGAGGTGAACCTGGCTGTGACGGACCTGGTACTGCTGTTAGGAAGGCAGCAGGATATAGAAGAGGATTTTACATATGACACATCCAAGGTAAAGGCCTTCCTGGTCCCGGCAGGCACCCTGGTGGAAGTGTATGCCACCACCCTCCACTACGCGCCGTGCCAGACAGCGGACAGTGGGTTCCGGTGCGTGGTGGTGCTTCCAAGAGGAACCAACACAGACCTTGACCACAAGCCGCAGGTGAGGTGCGGCGAGGAAAAGCTGATAACGGCAAGGAATAAATGGCTGATTGGCCATGAAGAGGGCGGACTGGACGAAGGCGCGTGGATTGGCCTTAAGGGGGAGAACATTTCCCTGTAGGATAGAACGTTTCGCAAGGACACGCCTGTCCCAATGACAGTGGAACATTAAAATAATCAAACGGAGGATACATAACTATGATTAACATGCCGGAAGTAAAGATAGGTATTGTGGCTGTAAGCCGCGACTGTTTCCCTGAAAGCCTTTCTGTAAACAGGAGGAAGGCCCTGACAGAGGCGTATAAGAAGAAATATGATGCATCCAATCTATACGAATGTCCAATCTGTATCGTGGAAAGCGAACTCCACATGGTGCAGGCCCTGGAGGATGTGAAGAAGGCGGGCTGCAACGCCCTGGTGGTTTATCTTGGCAACTTTGGCCCTGAGATATCTGAAACATTACTGGCAAAGCATTTTGACGGACCGTCCATGTTCATTGCAGCGGCAGAGGAATCCGGGAACAACCTGGTCCAGGGCAGGGGCGATGCGTACTGCGGCATGCTCAATGCCAGCTATAACCTGAAGCTGCGCAATATTAAAGCATATATCCCTGAGTATCCGGTGGGCACGGCAGAGGAATGCGCGGACATGATTGCGGAATTCGTGCCCATTGCAAGGGCAGTGATTGGACTTAGCAGCCTTAAGATCATCAGCTTTGGTCCAAGACCCCTTAACTTCCTTGCATGCAATGCGCCGATTAAGCAGCTTTACAATCTGGGGGTTGAGATTGAGGAAAACTCGGAATTGGATCTGTTCGAGGCATTTAACCGCCATGCAGGGGATCCCCGCATCCCGGATGTGGTAAAAGATATGGAAGCAGAGCTTGGTACAGGCAATAAAAAGCCGGAAATCCTGGAGAAGCTGGCACAGTATGAGCTGACCCTCCTTGACTGGATAGACGGACACAGGGGATACCGCAAGTACGTTGCCATTGCAGGCAAATGCTGGCCCGCATTCCAGACCCAGTTCGGCTTTGTGCCCTGTTACGTCAACAGCCGTCTGACCGGACGCGGGATTCCTGTGTCCTGCGAGGTGGATATCTACGGCGCGCTCAGCGAATTCATCGGCACATGCGTGAGCCAGGATGCGGTCACCCTGCTGGATATCAACAACTCGGTTCCGGCCGACCTTTATGAAGAGGATATCAAGGGCAGGTACGGTTATACCCAGAAGGAAACCTTCATGGGCTTCCACTGCGGCAACACCAATTCAGGGAAGCTGTCCTTCTGTGAGATGAAGTACCAGTTAATCATGGCCAGGGCCCTTCCTGAGGAAGTGACCCAGGGCACGCTGGAAGGCGACATCATCCCTGGCGACATTACCTTCTACCGTCTCCAGAGCACGGCTGATAACAAGCTGCGGGCCTACATTGCCCAGGGAGAGGTGCTGCCGGTTGCCACCCGTTCCTTTGGCGCCATCGGTATCTTTGCAATCCCGCAGATGGGCAGGTTCTACCGCCATGTGCTGATTGAAAAGAACTTCCCGCACCACGGCGCGGTTGCATTCGGACATTATGGGAAGGCAATTTACGAGATATTCAAATTCATCGGCGTGGATGTGGAGGAAATTGGATTTAACCAGCCTGCGGGCATGCTTTATAAGACGGAGAATCCGTTTGCGTAAATAAATGCTTTAGCAGGATTAAGTGGACTGTAAAAGGGACGTCCGCCATACGGCCCCGGACAGACTGCCGGTAAACCAGGCGGGAAAGCCTTATATGGGCTCTCCCGCCTTGCTTGTTTGTGAGGCATATTTTCTGTATGATGACAGAAGATAAGTATTGCCCGGTGCCTGGACCGGGACCCGGGATTTAAAAGGAGAGGAGGTGGGGAGATGGACCGGAATAAAAAAAAACTGTTTTGGCTGGTACTGGCTGGTTTGTTCTGTATTGTATTCCTCACCCTGCTGACCATTTCCTTTTATGGTTACGTGCTGGAGAAGATAGGGGTGGAGTACGCGGAGAATTCCAGGACCTATGACCGCTACTTTGTGATGATTGTAGGCAATACGGAGTCGCAGTTCTGGAAGGATACATATACCTGTGTCAGGGAAGAGGCGGCTGCCCAGAATGCTTATGTGGAACTTAAAGGAACCAGCCAGTCATCCTCCTATACCATGACGGACTTTATGGATATGAGTATTGCCGCCAAGGTGGACGGCATTCTGCTGGAGTGCACGGCGGAGGAGGCCCTGGAAGGGAAAATCAATGAAGCCAATGAAAAAGGAATACCGGTTGTTACCATTTTGAATGATGCGCCAAAGACCGGGCGTAAGAGTTATGTGGGAATTAATCCATACCAGCTGGGCCAGGAGTATGCGGCCCAGATATGGAATATACTTCCAAAAGAGAAAGAGAACCTGAGGATTACGGTCCTTCTTCATGATAATGCCATTGACAGTAACCAGTCGCAGATTTTCAGCCAGATCAACAACCTGATGGTTACCTCCGAGGAGACCCAGGGAAGGGTAAGGGTAGAGGAAATCAGGATTTCCTCTGAACGGGCCTTTGAATCCGAGGAGATTGTCTGGAACCTGTTCCAGAATGACCAGGGGGCCCCGGATATCATTGTATGCATGGATGAGGTGGATACCGAGGCAGTGTACCAGGCCGTGATTGATTATAACCGGGTGGGGGAAACCCAGGTAATCGGATATTACAAATCTCCTGCCACACTGGATGCCGTGCGGAGGGGAACCATGGCCATGTCCCTTTATATTGATACGGAACAGATGGGAAAGTACAGCGTCCAGGCCATGATGGAGTGCATCCGGGACGGCCGGACCAATTCATTTTATAGTGTGGACCTGCAGTTTGTGGACAGTGAAAATGTATCCGGCTTTATGCGCAGGGGACGCTGAGTCTCAGACAGGCCGGTGCCCGTATGGGACCGGTACGGTGATTGGATGGACATGCGATGGATGTACATGGGCATGGATGTATACGGGCATGGATGGATACAAGGATAGGTGGGCGTGTATGGGGAGATATTGGGACAGGATCTGGGGAAATATCCCGATTGCACATAAACTGTTTCTGGAAATCGCATTGACGGCTGCTGCGCTTTTTGCCAGCAACCTGTTAATCTATGCCCAAATCAACCGTATGGTGGTGCGGATGGATTCCGTGTACTCCAGCAATGTGAACCTGAATGAACTGTCTGACTGTCTGGCAGAGGTACAGAACTACATGTACAAATATCTGGAGGTCAAGGATTCGGATTCCCTGACCGCCTATTATAAAGCAGAACAGGAATACCGGGACCTTCTGGATGGACTTAGCAGGAAGATTACAGACAATCCCATCCAGATTCTGGAAAAGAATATACGCAGCATGTCTGAATCCTATCTTTCCATCACGGATGAGACCGTGCAGGCCAAGCGGGGACTGAACGTGGAGAAATACAAAAGCTCCTATGAGTCCGCCCTGCGCCTTTACAAATTCATCAATGATGATATCTCCGTACTGAACGGCCGTCAGTTCAAGAATAACTCAGCCAGCTACAAGACGCTTCAGTCCGCCCTGCGCTACCTGGAAATCATCAGTCTTGTGATCCTCTGCATCGTGATGGTAATCAGCCTTGCGGTCATGATGATGATGACAAGGGATATTGTGACCCCGTTAACCAATCTGGCGCACACGGCCAAGCTGGTTGGCCAGGGGAATTTCCATGTTAAGGTGACACCCATAAAAACAAGGGATGAACTGGGGATTGTTACGGGAACCTTCAATCAGATGGTGGACAGCCTGGACGAATATGTGAATAAGATTAAGGAAAGCGCTGAAAAAGAGCAGGAGATGAAGGCCCGGGAGCTTTTGATGGCAAACCACCTGAAGGAAGCGCGTCTTAAATACCTTCAGTCCCAAATCAACCCCCATTTCCTTTTTAATTCCCTGAACGCAGGGGTGCAGCTGGCAGTGATGGAGGATGCGGAGAAAACCTCGGTGTTTATAGAAAAAATGGCTGACTTTTTCCGGTACAATGTAAAAAAGGGGTCGGGGGACGCCACCATACGGGAGGAAGTGGAAACCGTGGACAACTATATCTACATCCTCAATGTGCGGTTTGCAGGGGATATCCTCTATGACTCTGATCTGGATGGGACGGTCCTGGATTATAAGATACCCAGTATGATTCTTCAGCCGCTGGTTGAAAATGCAGTGAACCATGGCATACGCGGCGTTGAGTGGCAGGGAGAAATACATCTTAAGGTGCAGGACAAGGGGGAGCGGATTGAGATACGGGTGGAGGACAATGGAAAAGGTATGACCCGGGAACAGGTTGGGATGATCCTGTCGGGGAGCCATACAACCGTGGACAGTGATTCCACCGGCATCGGGCTGGGGAATGTAATTGCCAGGCTAAGGCTTTATTACAGTACGGATCAGATTTTCAGTATTAACAGCAAGGGTACGGATCAGGGCACGTCGGTTATCCTGACCATCCCGAAGAAGGAGGAAGATGGAGATGTTCCGGATATTAGTGGCTGACGATGAAGGGATCATGCTGGAATCCATTAAAAGTATTATCCTGTCCAACTTTGGAAGCGAATGCCAGGTGGCCTGTGTGAAAACCGGGCGGGCCGTCATTGAGCAGGCAGAGGCATTCCGGCCGGATATTGCCATTGTGGATATCCAGATGCCTGGTTTAAGCGGCATACAGGCCATCCGCGAGGTGCGCAGGTTCAACTCCTCCATGGTGTTCATCATCATTACTGCTTATGACAAATTTTCCTATGCCCAGGAAGCAGTCAACCTGGGGGTGATGGAGTTCATCACAAAACCAGTGAACAAAAAGAAGATACTGGATGTGTGCATCCGCGCCATGCACCAGGTGGAGGAGGCCAGGAAGAAACTTAGCGATGACCTGAAAATCCGGGAAAAGCTGGAACTGGTGGTCCCCATGATTGAGAGTGGATTTATCTATAATCTGCTCCGGGATGACACGGATATATACCGGAAGGATTATCTGGAGATGCTGGATATAAAAGTCCGGTATGGCTTTGCCATTGTCCTGGAATTTGGCGATGGTGTGGTGGACGGACTGATGACCAACGCAGTGGGGGCAAACGTCAGGCTGAATAAGTATTACACCCAGCTCCGGGAACTGGTAAAGGACTACTTTGACTGTATCACAGGGCCTGTCATGGGGAACAGGATTGTGCTGTTCGTGCCCTTTGAGAGGGAGAAAACCCGGTATGAAGAGCGGGTGGAAATCATTACCAGGACCAGGAACATGATTTACAGGCTGGAAGCTGGCATTGACATGCAGTTTCGGGGAGGCATCGGCATGGTGACTCCTGTGGAGGAGGCTATGGATTCCTACAAGGGGGCGTTAAGGGCCTTGAGGGAGAGCGACAGCCATGTGGTACATATAACAGATATACCGGCCATTGCGAATTATGACGGGGAGTATCCCTTAAAACTGGAGAACCAGTATTTTCAGAGAGGGGCAAAGGCGGACAAGGAAGGTGCCGCAGCCTGTGCCAACGAGTTCTTTGACTGGATGCTGGAACATGACGGGAATGTGAGGGCCAATATCGAGGTAAAGGTGCTGGAACTGATCATACGCCTGGAAATGATGGCATTTGAGGAGGGAAGCGTCCGTTATGGGTTCCGTTACAGGGAAAATTATCTGGAGGAAATCCAGGGCGCTGCCGACATGGCCGCATTGCGCTGCTGGTTCGTCAGGAAAACAAGGGAAGTCTGTGATAACATCAGTACATCCAGGGAACGGGAATCTGAAAACGTGGTATTCAGGGTAAAGAGTTATATCAATGATAATTATGCCCAGGATATTTCGCTGGATGATGTGTCACGGCTGGTGGACATCAGTCCCTATTATTTCAGCAAGCTGTTTAAGCAGGAAGTAGGGGAGAACTTCATCGAGTATCTGACACGTACCAGGATAACCCATGCCATGCGCCTGCTGGAGGATTCCAGGTACAGCATAAAGGAGGTGTGCCTGATGTGCGGTTACAGCGACCCCAATTATTTCAGCCGCATTTTCAAAAAGTATGAGGGCATGACACCAAGCGAGTACAGGGAGAGGTGATGGGATGGAGAAGGGAAAACGGGGCAGGAAGATGGCGGATAAGACCGCTGGGGCGGGAAAAAGAATGATTACTGCCGTACTTGCCGTTATTCTGGCCATATACACATGTATGGCCTTGGGCGGATGCCGGAAGACAGAGGAGGTGCCTGAAACCAGCCAGGAGGAGACAGGGGACCGTCTGCAGATTGGCCTGAGTTTTGAATCCTATGTGATTGAGCGCTGGATCCGGGAACGTGATGTGTTTGTCTCCGCGGCCAAGGAACTGGGGGCGGATGTGAACGTGCAGAACGCCAACGGAGACGTGCAGGAGCAGATTGCGCAGATTGAATATTTCATCAGGAAACAGATGGATGTGATTGCGGTGGTGGCCGGGGACTGCGACGCCCTGTCCGATGTGATGAAGAAGGCCAAGGACGCAGGCATTAAGACGGTCAGCTATGATAGGCTGATTAACAATTCAGACTGCGACCTGTACATATCCTTTAATAATGAACTGGTGGGGCGGCTGATGGCGGAATGTTTCCTGGAATACGCGCCGGATGGCGGGGACATTTTCATGATTCAGGGGCCCCAGACCGATGGCAATGTCCATCAGATTAGGAAAGGGTTTGACGACGTCATAAGAGGCAGCAGGCTGAATGTTGTATACGAGGCCAACTGTGAGGGATGGCTGGCAGAGCATGCATTTACCTATGTAAAAGAAGGGCTTTCCCGGCACAAAGATATCGTGGGGGTCATGTGCGGCAACGATGACCTGGCAACCCAGGCATTCCGGGCGCTATCCGAGGAACGGCTGGCAGGTAAGGTAATCCTTACCGGACAGGACGGGGATTTGATGGCATGTCAGCGGATTGTGGAAGGGACGCAGAACATGACTGCCTTCAAGTCAGTGGAGGAAGAGGCCAGGTTGGCAGCGGAGTATGCGGTCATGCTGGGCAGGGGCGAGGAACTTACCGGTATTACCAAGACCATTCATGACGGCACTTATGATGTCCCATACCGGGAACTGCTTCCGGTTGCGGTCACAAAGGAGAACATGGATGATGTAATCATAAAGGGCGGGTTCCACGCTGAGGAGGATGTTTATCTGAATGTAAAGAAGTAAGCCCCATACTGCAGATTGTCCAGGCAGCATATATCAGATTCTGATATGGCTGCTTTTTTCATGTTTTTACCGGAACAAAATACAGCCATATAGCATTTTTTTGCTGTCAGGCTGTCCAGCTGTCCAGGTCCCCATTGGCAAACCGATAGTTTTGTGCTAATGGTTCACAAGCAAGTCCAGTCCGTCCTGTGATAGGATAAAACTATCAAAAATAAGTGTCTGGAGGAGGATTTTATAATGAAAAAGAGATTGATTGCAGCGGCACTGACAATGGCCATGGCAGCTGGTATGATGACCGGATGCGGCGGTTCCGGCAAACCGGCGGAGAGCGTGGCGGCAACAGCCGCAGCGGATGCGGGAAACACGGAGGCGGCAAAGGCAGAGGAGGCAAAGACAGAGGCGTCCCAGGACGGCGCTCCGGCGGCAGGCGGCGCAGGCGCGCTCATCGGCGTTGCAATGCCTACCAAGGACCTTCAGAGATGGAACCAGGACGGCGCCAACATGAAGGCAGAGCTGGAGGCAGCTGGATACGAGGTGGATTTACAGTATGCGAGCAATGATGTCCAGACCCAGGTATCACAGATTGAAAACATGATTTCCAATGGCTGCCAGATGCTGGTAATTGCGTCCATTGACGGAAGTTCCCTGGGCGAGCCTCTTTCCCAGGCCAAGGAGGCAGGCATACCGGTTATTTCCTATGACCGTCTGATCATGAACTCAGACGCGGTCAGCTATTATGCAACCTTTGATAACTATAAGGTAGGCCAGAAGCAGGGAGAATACCTGGTGGAGGCGCTGGGACTGGAAAATGCAGCCGAACCAAAGAACATCGAGCTTTTTACAGGCGACCCGGCTGATAACAACTGTGTGTTCTTCTTTGGCGGGGCAATGGATGTGATACAGAAGTATATTGATGAAGGAAAGCTGGTTGTGAAATCAGGACAGACCGCATTTGAGCAGGTAGCTACTGCCAACTGGGATTCTGAAAAAGCGCAGAACCGTATGGACACCATTATTGCAGGCAACTATTCTGACGGGACGGTCCTGGATGCAGTGCTCTGTTCCAATGACTCCACTGCCCTTGGGGTTGAGAACGCCCTGGCAGCTTCCTACACAGGCCCATATCCTGTCATTACCGGACAGGACTGTGACATTGCTAATGTGAAGAACATGTTAAATGGCAAGCAGGCCATGTCCGTGTTTAAGGATACCCGTACCCTTGCAACCCAGGTGGTTAAGATGGTTGACGCTGTCATGCAGGGCGGCGAGGCGGCAATCAATGATACCTCATCTTATGACAACGGAACAGGAATCATCCCCACCTACCTATGTGAGCCGGTAGTTGTAACCATTGACAATTATAAGGAAATGCTGATTGAGTCCGGTTATTACACGGAGGACCAGGTAAAGTAAGACAAAGACAATAGAGGGACGGTTGGTACATGAAGCGGAGGGATTCTCCTGAAATGCTTCAGGACAGCCGTCCCTGACTGAAATAGGCTTAGGGAGGGAGAACGTTGGCAAAAATATTATTGGAAATGAAAAATATCACCAAGACATTTCCGGGCGTGAAGGCTCTTGATGATGTGAACCTGCGGGTGGACGAGGGGGAAATCCATGCCCTGGTAGGGGAAAATGGTGCAGGGAAGTCCACGCTGATGAATGTGCTCAGCGGTATTTATCCCTATGGAAGCTATGAGGGAGATATCATCTATGACGGGGAAGTGTGTAAGTTCAGCCATATCAATGACAGCGAGAGGAAAGGCATTGTAATCATTCACCAGGAACTGGCCCTGGTGCCGTATATGTCCATTGCTGAAAACATGTATCTGGGCAATGAAAAAGGGAAAAAATATGCAATTAACTGGAATGAAACGTATGGTGAGGCCGACGAATACCTGAAGACAGTAGGGCTTTCTGAATCCTCCCATACTTTAATAAAGGATATCGGTGTGGGAAAACAGCAGCTGGTGGAGATAGCCAAAGCCCTTGCAAAGCATGCCAGGCTTCTTATCCTGGACGAACCCACGGCTTCTCTCAATGAGGACGACTCAAAGGCATTGCTGGAGCTGCTTTTGAAGTTCAAATCAGAAGGCATGACAAGCATCATCATTTCCCATAAATTGAATGAAATAGCCTATGTTGCGGATAAGATTACGGTTATCCGCGACGGATCTACCATAGAGACCTTGGATAAGGAAACAGATGCCATCACAGAGGACCGGATCATCAAAGGCATGGTTGGCCGCGAATTGGTGGACCGTTTCCCAAAGCGTAAAGGCATCGCGGTGGGGGATATTGCCATTAAGGTGCAGGACTGGAGCGTATACCATCCCCTGTATCCGGACCGGAAGGTGGTGGACCGTGTTTCCTTCCAGGTGGGAAAGGGAGAGGTAGTTGGAATCTGCGGCCTTATGGGGGCAGGGAGGACGGAGCTGGCCATGAGCATTTTCGGCAGAAGTTACGGAACCAATATTACAGGCAGGCTTTTTCTCCATGGAAAGGAAGTGACCCTCCATTCGGTCCGGGACGCCATCCGCCATAAGCTGGCTTATGTGACAGAGGACAGGAAGGGGAATGGGCTGATTCTTTCTAATTCAGTCAGGACGAATACAACCCTTGCCAACATGGATGCGGTGAGCAGTAAGACCATCATTGATAAAGATAAGGAATATCTGGTTGCCGAGGAGTACAGGGATAAGCTGAAGACCAAATGTCCTTCGGTGGAACAGAACGTGGGAAACCTCAGCGGAGGGAACCAGCAGAAGGTGCTGCTGGCCAAGTGGATGTTTGCGGAGCCGGATATCCTGATTCTGGATGAACCAACCAGGGGAATTGATGTGGGAGCCAAGTATGAGATATACTGCATCATCAACCAGCTGGCAGCGGAGGGGAAATCCGTTATCATGATATCCTCAGAACTCCCGGAGGTCCTGGGGATGTCTGACCGTATCTATATCATGAATGAGGGCAGGATGGCGGGCGAGGTAAATGCAGGGGAAGCCACCCAGGAATATATCATGTCCTGTATCCTGAAATCAGATAAAGGAGAGTAGAGTATGGAAAACAAGTTGAAATTATCCGAGGTGCTGAAGAAATATACAATGGTAATTGTGCTGGCCGTGGTGGTTATCCTGTTTACTGCCAACACAGGCGGGAAAATGCTCCTGCCCCAGAATGTAAACAACCTGATTGCCCAGAACGCCTACGTATTCATTCTGGCAACCGGCATGCTGTTCTGCATACTGACAGGAGGCAACATTGATCTGTCGGTTGGATCCGTGGTATGCTTTGTGGGCGCCATCGGCGGAAGCATGATGATTAAGATGGGAATCAACCCCTACCTTTCCCTTTTGTCCATGGCGCTGATCGGCATGCTTGTGGGGGCGTGGCAGGGATTCTGGATTGCCTATGTGAGGATTCCGCCTTTTATCGTAACCCTGGCCGGTATGCTGATGTTCAGGGGACTTTCCAACGTGGTGCTTCAGGGTATGACCTTGTCGCCGATTCCGGACCGGTTCTTAAACCTGTTTAATACATACGTACCGGATTTCTTTGGCGGTAAGGGACTTAACATTACCTGTATGCTGGCAGGGATTGCCGTGTGCATGGTTTACGCCGCCAGCGTGCTGCGCGGACGCATGAAGAAAATGCAGAAGGGCTATCGGGTGGACCCATTTGGCGGGGTAGTTGCAAAGATTGTGGTTATCAGCGTGGTTGTACTGTTTTTCATGTTCAAGCTTGCGCAATATAAAGGAATCCCCAACGCCCTTCTCTGGGTGAGCGTAATCATTGGCATCTACAGTTACATCTCATCAAAAACAACCACCGGGCGTTATTTTTACGCGGTGGGCGGCAACGAGAAAGCCACCAGGCTTTCCGGTATTGACACCAACCGGGTGTATTTCCTGGCGTATCTTAACATGGGGCTTCTGGCAGCAGTGGCTGGCATGATTACCGTGGCAAGGCTTAATTCCGCCAATCCCACTGCGGGCAACAACTATGAGATGGATGCCATCGGCGCCTGTTTCATAGGCGGCGCCTCTGCATACGGCGGTACAGGCACGGTTCCGGGAGTCATCATCGGGGCCACCCTGATGGGCGTGCTGAACCTGGGCATGAGTATCATGGGTGTGGACCAGAACCTGCAGAAGGTGGTCAAGGGCGCGGTGCTGCTGGCGGCAGTTATATTTGATGTTGTCAGCAAGCGGAAGTCATTTATCGTGAAGCAGTAGCCGTCATCAGATGCGGAGCAAAGGGGGCGAACCTATATCCGGCCGGTCACAGCCGCCATGGCAGTCTTCCTGGCATGAATGACCGTGGTATCAAAAAGAGGAATCTCCGTATCCTCCTGTCTGATCAGAAGGCCGATTTCCGTGCAGCCCAGGATGACGCCCTGGGCCCCCTTCTGTGCCAGCTCCCGGATGATGGAAAGAAACCCGGACCTGGATTCAGGGGAAATGGTGCCAAGGCAGAGTTCATCAAAGATAACACGGTTAATCAGCTCCCTTTGGGGTGTTTCGGGAATCAGGACCTTAAGCCCGCTTTGGATCAGGCGCTCTTTATAGAAATCCTGTTCCATGGTGTAACGGGTGCCTAACAGGGCCACGGTCCTGATTCCCCTGGACTTCAGGCACTCCGTTGTTACATCTGCAATGTGGAGCAGGGGGATGGAAATATAGGATTGGACCCGGGGAGCGACTTTGTGCATGGTGTTGGTACAGATGACAATAAAGTCCGCCCCGGCTTTTTCCAGGGAACGGGCGGCCTGCCCCAGTATGTCCCCGCTCCTGTCCCAGTCCCCGCAGGACTGGCATTTTTCTATTTCATCAAAGTCAACACTGTAGAGGATGCACTTGGAGGAGTGGAGGCCGCCAAGCTCTTTTTTAACGGTTTCGTTGATAATCTTATAGTAGGTGACGGTGCTTTCCCAGCTCATGCCGCCGATTAATCCGATTGTTTTCATATTGTGTTCCTCCTTGGGATTTACCCATAGTATAGCATTTTACCGGCGAAGGTTCAAGAAATCCATTTCCCCGGTTCATCCCAAGGTTATCCTCCCAGGCTATCCTCCCAGGCCATCCTCTTATGGATATTCGCCCAAGGCCATACGCCCAAGGCCATACGCCCCAAGACCATCCTCCCCAAATAATCTTCTGGGTTAAAATTCCGGAGGATTTTTTTGCGTTAACGTGTTATAATGGCGTCATGCATTATGATTGAAAATAGTACAAGGGGATGATGGAATGGAGAAATCGATTTTACTGCTGGGTAATCCTGAATTATACCAGGTGTGCGGTGAGGTGACCAGGGAAGAGCTGCCTTGGATGGAGGAAGTGAAGGAGGACCTTAAGGACACGCTTCTGGCATTCCGGAAGCGTTATGGCGTGGGACGGGCCATTGCCGCGCCTCAGATTGGCGTGAAAAAGCGTGTTATATACAGGCATCTGGACACGCCGGTGCTGTTCATCAATCCTAGGCTTGAGTTTCCGGATGAGGAGGAGATGGATGTCATGGATGATTGCATGTCATTTCCTGACCTGCTGGTACGGGTAAGGCGGCATAAACGGTGCGTCATCCATTACAGGGACGGGCAGTGGAAAGAGTGTTCGCTGGCACTGGAAGGTGATATGGCGGAACTGATACAGCATGAATACGACCATCTTGACGGCATTTTGGCAACCATGAGGGCAATTGATGACAGGGCATTTGTGATGAAGGAACACTAAAGCAGTATCAGGGATGCTTTAGGAAAATGCCCCTTCCGTATAAATTTATAGAAGGGACCACAGGTTTATGATGATTGACAGGGACGAGTTTTTAAAAAGCTATAATATAGAACAGGAAGATTTTGAGGCAGCGGACATGCCGTGGGAGGAACTGGCTGCCATTTATGAGGATTACCAGGCAATGGAGGGGAAGCTGCGCAATATCGGCAAGGATTTCGTCTACGATTATCTGTATGATATCGAGCGGGCCGGAATCCATTCCTACCGCTACAGAACAAAGGACCCGGGGCATCTTCTGGAAAAAATCATCCGGAAGAGGGTGGAGCATTTTGAACGGTTTAAGGATATCAACCGGACCAATTACCATAAATATGTGACAGACCTTATCGGCATCCGCGTTTTTTTCCTGTACCGTGAGGACTGGATCCATTTCCATAACTATATTACCAGTGTGTTTGAGAATGACCCCAGGCTTTATGTACGGGACAGGATCCAGGATTTTGACGGGGATTCCAGGCATTATTATATTGCAGAGCGGCCCAAGGTCTACAGGCGTAACGGGGATTCCAGGATATACGATGAGGACCTGATTGAAATCCGGTCGGACGGCATTTACCGTTCCCTCCATTATATCATCAAGTATAAGGGGTATTACGTGGAGATTCAGGGCAGGACCCTGTTTGAGGAAGGCTGGAGCGAGATTGACCACGATATCGTGTATCCTTATTTTAAGGATGATGAGATGCTTAAGGATTTCTCCACCCTGCTGAACCGGCTGTCCGGCATGGCGGATGAAATGAGCTCTTACTTCCGCAGGATGAAAGGGACGAAGGAAGCCTGGGAGAGGAAGATTGAGGAGGCCAGGGACCGGGAGGAGTCCAGGAAGCAGGAGGAGTCCAGGGACCGGGAGGAGGCCAGGGCCAGAATACCGGACAGGGCCGGGGAGGATTTAAGTGGAGAGAAAATTAACTGAACTGCCGCTGGAAGAATTGTGGGAGCTGTTTCCGATTTTCCTGACAGGTCACAGTGAGGATTGGGCCGGATGGTTTGAGGAGGAGGCCCATTGCCTGGAATGCATGCTGCCCATGGACCGTATCGGCAGGGTGGAACATGTGGGCAGCACATCCATGGAAACCATATGGGCTAAGCCGATTATTGATATCCTTGTGGAAATGAAGCCAGGGGAAGACATGGGGGGCGTGAGGGACATACTGGAACAGAACGGGTATGTCTGCATGTCGGAAACAGGCAGCAGGCTGTCCTTTAATAAAGGATATACACCCCAAGGGTTTGCAGAGCGTGTATACCACCTTCATCTGAGACAGGACGGGGACCATGATGAGCTGTATTTCAGGGATTATATGCGGGATTATCCGGATGCGGCTAAGGAGTATGAGACGCTGAAGCTGGGACTGTGGAAGCAGTATGAACATGACCGTGACGCCTACACTGACAGCAAGGCTGGATTTGTCAGGAAATATACCCAGAAAGCAAAATCCCTTTATGGGGACCGGTATGAGAAGGCCGGAAGCGGGCAGTGGCGCCGGGCATCGGCAGGGGATACTGGCTGTTTGAGGCGGATTGCCAGGGAATCAGAGGCCCATTGGGGCTTTGATGAGGCGTTTATGGACACATTTGACAGGAAATTCAACATCACCCAGGAATTCATTGAAGGACATCCTGTATTTGTTTTTCAGAAGGATGGGGAACCGGCTGCTTTCTGGGGAGTGATTCCCGAGGGGGACAGGTGCGTGCTGGAATATTTCTACATTGCAGAAGCATATCTGGGTAAGGGATATGGGAGGCGGATGTGGGAGCATTTAACCTTCTGGTGCAGGAATCATGGTATTCGCAGAATACACTTTGTCACCAGTTGGGAGGCTGCAGGTTTTTATGAAAAGATGGGGGCGCAGCGGGATGGGGAGGCTGTTTCAGTGATTGACGGCAGGAAGATTCCCTGCTTTCGCTGCTGCCTGTGAAAGGTGTGGGACAGTATGGAAATAACGCAGGATATCAGGCTGGCCGCAGTTGACCTGGACGGTACCCTTATGGACAGCGCCAACCACATAGGGGAGGCGGCCATTCGCCGGATAGGGCTTCTGAATGAGGCCGGCTGTCTGGTGGTGCCGTGTACAGGCAGATATCTGGGGTCAATTCCCAGGGAGCTTTTGCAGATGGGGAAAATCAGGTATGCAATAACGGCAAACGGGGCGCAGATATGGGATGTTGGGTCCCTGACCTCCCTGTACCGGGTAAAGCTTCCCTCAGGCGTGGTAAAAGAGGTGCTGGAGGCCATGAAAGGGAAGGAAGGATACATTGAGCTGTTTTCCCAGGGCAGATCCTATATAAATGAAGGGGATGTGCAAAAGGCGGCCCGGAAAGTAACAGATGATAATTTCATCCGGTATTTCCAAAAGGACCATGTGATGGTGCCAAGCCTGTACGGGCTTGAGGCTTTATGGGAGGAAGCAGAGAAGCTGAACGTATTCTTCCTGGAAGACCGCCACCGGGAAATGCTGAAAGCCAGGCTGGAGGCCAGAGGGGACGTCCGGATTACCAGTTCCATGGCAGGCAACATTGAAATCAATGGGGCGTCTGTCAACAAAGGCAGGGCCATGGAGTGGCTGTGCGGCCGCCTTGGCATTGGCCGGGAGGCAACCCTTGCCATTGGGGACGGTGACAATGATATGGAAATGATTGAGTTTGCAGGTTATGGGATTGCCATGGGAAACAGTCCTGAGGAATTAAAGGAGCGGGCCGATTATGTTACCGGTGACCATGACAGCGGCGGGGCGGAAGCAGTGCTGCGTATGATACGTGTTTTCTGACATGCCGGGGGGTGGGACGGATTGATTCCTGCCCCTCCTTTTTTTATATGTACCGGGGCGCTCAGACGGCTGGAATGATTGTTCTGGCGCACCCTGGGAATGCTGGGATGGAACAGGGCAAAAAAAGTCGAGAGCATTTTCCTTATGATGATTATAATGTGTGTGTAAGGCGGTGGACAGATAATGGAACAGATAAAAGGGAACGCGGGACAGATTGAAGCAGCGCGGGACAAAGCGGGGCAGGACGTATCCACGCAGGTTGATGCGGTGCAGATTGAAGCGGTGCAGAGGATGCAGGATTATATAGCCGGGCATCTGGATGAGGAAATCAGCTTAGGAGCCCTGGCCGCATGTTCCCTGTATTCACCCTGGTATTCCTACCGGCTTTTTGTACGCCATGTGGGAATGACTCCTTCGGATTATATCCGCAGGTTCCGGCTTTCGCGTTCAGCGCTCAGACTGAGGGATGGGAAGATAAAGGTTGTGGATGTTGCTTTTGAAATGGGATTTAAAAGTGTGGACGGCTACCAGAGGGCATTTTCCAGGGAATTTGGATGCAATCCAAAGGAATATGCTCTGAACCCGGTTCCTATCAATCTGTTTACACCTTACGGAGTCAAGTACAGGTATATCAGAAGGGAGAAAAGCATGGAAGCAGTTAAAAATGTATTTATCCGGGAAATCCAAAAGCCGGAGCGCAAGGTATTGGTAAAACGGGGCGTAAAGGCGGAGGAGTATTTTACGTATTGTGAAGAGGTGGGATGCGATGTGTGGGGACTGCTCACAAGCATCCGTTCCATCAGCGGGGAGCCGGTGTGCCTGTGGCTGCCGGGCGCCTATGTAAAGCCGGGCACGTCCGTGTATGTGCAGGGCGTGGAGGTGGCGGCGGATTATGACGGCGTGGTGCCTGAAGGTTTTGATGTGATAACGTTTCCTGCATGCAGATACCTGATGTTCCAGGGGGAACCATTTGCCGAGGAAGACTACTGTGAAGCAATCGGTCAGGTGCAGGCAGCCATCAGCCGGTATGAACCGTCGGCGGCCGGGTACAGATGGGACAGGGACAATCCCCGGATCCAGCTGGAACCCATAGGAACCAGGGGATACATTGAACTGCTGCCCGTCAGGGAGCTGGCGGATGGTTAAAATCAGGAACAATGGTTAAAAATAAGTTAATATACTTGCATTTGCGTGCCTTTCCTATATAATCGGTACTGTATTATCAAGTAAAAAAGAACCGGTTGACAGATAGATGTTAAGGAGGCACACCATGAGAGGCGTAGAAACGCGTATACAGGAAATCAGGCACAGGATATTCAGGGAAGTGGCCCGCATGGCTTACCACACGGAATGGCCTGTGGATAAAAGGATAGAAGAACTTCCCTATAAAATCATTCCGGGAGAGATTGGCAATTACCGCAGCGACGTATTCTTGGAAAGGGCCATTGTGGGGGAGCGGCTGAGACTGGCCATGGGGCTTCCCTACCGCAGCGCGGCTGACCCTGCGCCGATATCGGATAATATAGAAGCCGCGGACCAGCCTGAGACGTATTATACGCCTCCCCTTATCAATGTGATGAAGTTTGCATGCAATGCCTGCCATGAAATGCGGGTAATGGTGACGGACGGATGCCAGGGCTGCCTGGCCCACCCCTGTGTGGAGGTGTGCCCTAAGGATGCTGTGAGCATTGACCGTTCCAACGGACGCTCCCATATTGACCAGGACAAATGCATCCGGTGCAAAAGGTGCGCGGATGTCTGTTCCTACCATGCAATCATTGTCCAGGAACGTCCGTGTGCAGCGGCCTGCGGCATGGACTGCATACACTCAGATGAAAACGGCAAGGCGGATATTGATTATGATAAATGTGTATCCTGCGGCATGTGCCTTGTGAACTGCCCCTTTGGGGCCATTGCGGACAAGTCCCAGATATTCCAGGTCATCCGCGCCATCCAGTCCGGCGAGCGTGTGTATGCTGCCGTGGCGCCCGCATTCGTGGGACAGTTCGGCCAGAAGGTGACGCCGGGCAAACTGCGTGCGGCCATGAAGGCGCTGGGATTTGCCGATGTTTTTGAGGTGGCTGTGGGCGCCGACCTGTGCGCCACCCAGGAGGCTATTGACTTCATGCAGGAGGTACCGGAAAAGCTTCCGTTCATGGCCACATCCTGTTGTCCGGCCTGGTCCATGATGGCTAAGAAGCTGTTCCCTGAACAGGCTGACTGCATTTCCATGGCCCTGACCCCCATGACCCTGACAGCCCGTCTGATTAAACGGCACCATAAGAACGCCAAGGTTGTGTTCATCGGTCCGTGCGCGGCCAAGAAGCTGGAAGCCATGCGGACGGATATCCGCAGTGATGTGGACTTTGTGCTGACCTTTGAGGAGATGGACGGGATTTTTGATGCAAAGCATGTGGAGATTGAGAAAATGGAGGAGGACCCGGACGGTGTCAATGACGCGTCCATGGACGGGCGTAACTTTGCCGTGTCAGGAGGCGTTGCAAAGTCAGTGGTTGACGTCATCCACCAGCGCTTCCCGGACAGGGAAATCAAGGTTGCCAACGCAGAAGGGCTTAAGGACTGCCGGAAGCTTCTTACCATGGCCAAGGCAGGCAAATACAACGGTTACCTGTTAGAGGGAATGGCGTGTCCGGGCGGATGCGTGGCTGGGGCAGGAACCATGCAGCCCATAAAGAAATCCCAGGCAGCAGTGAACCTTTATGCCTCCAAGGCAAACCATAAGACATCCAATGAGACAGAGCATGTGAAGGAACTGGATAAGCTTGTGGATTAATGAGGAAGTTAAACTGCTTGACCTTATACGGGCCTTGTAGTAGAATAAGAGTAGTTAGCTTATGCTAATAGAACGGAGCGGCATGGCCACCATAAGGCTATGCCGCTTCATAGCGTTTTCATGAATTCCGGTACCGTGCGGTCCATGGCGGTACCGGTACATATAGGACAGGGGGTAACCATATGCTTTTGATGAACCGGACACTGCTGAAACTATCAAAGGGACTGTGGGGATGGATGGCGGCAATCGCCGGACTTAAGATGGTGACTTTGATTGGGGCGGCAGCGTTTGCAAAAACGATTTCAGGCTTTCTGGGCAATATTGCCTCGCCGTCCCTGACGGTTAAGGATGCTGGCGCTGCCATCCTTTCCGCGCTGGCGGCGGCATTTCTCATGCTCTGTTCCGAACTTCTCCGGGGAGAGGCGGAGTACCGCTGCACGGCCAGGGCCAGGACCGGGCTGAGGGCCAGGATTTTTTCCAAGGTCCTGGAGCTGGACGCAGGCAACATCGAGAAAATAGGACCGGTTTCAGCCATCACGTCATCGGTTGACGGTGTGGAATCCATGCAGACTTATTACAGCCAGTATCTTCCGGGGCTGATTTACTGCATGTGCGCCCCGGTCTATCTGTTTTTCCAGCTCAAGGGGGCCTCCCTTACAGTTGCAATCCTGCTGTTTGCCATTGCATTTATCCTGCTGCCGCTGAATAATGTGTTCCGGTCCAGGATTGAACTGCTCAAGACAGAGTATTGGACCTCACTGGAGGACCTGACCGGTTATTACCTGGAAAGTGTCCGGGGGCTGGCCACGCTTAAGCTGTTTGAAAGGGATGAGGACAGGACCGCTGTGCTGACCGGTAAGGCAGATGCGTTTAACCGGAAAATCATGGATGTGATGAAGGTCAATTTCCTGTCCTTTTTGATGACGGACGGTATGATATACGGCGCCGTCCTTGCTGCCACTGGAATCATATGCATTAACCTGGTACGGGGAAATGTTTCATTCAGCGCGGCCCTTATGGTGCTGCTTCTGTCCTACAGCTTCTTTGACTCTGTGCGCCAGCTCATGGGAGCCACCCATACGGCGCTGGCAGGTGTATCGGCGGCGGAGAAGGTATCGGATCTGCTGGATATGGATACTTCCAGGCCCTATTGCCCGGATTTCCCAAAGGATGAGACGGGTTATATGGGAATACGGATGGAGCATGTCTCGCACACTTATACGGGAAGGAACATTGCGCTTAAGGATGTCTCACTGACAATCCGGCGGGGAAAGGTGACTGCCCTGGCCGGGCTTTCCGGCTGCGGCAAAAGTACGGTGGCCGGGCTTCTCATGCGCTTTTTTGACCCGGCAGGCGGACGGATTGTACTGGAAGGCAGGGACTATATCAGCTTTACGCCCGAGGAGCTTAGAAAGCATATTATCATGGTTCCGCAGTCCGTCAGCATGTTTGCGGGAACCATTGCCGACAACCTGAGGATTGCAAAGGAGGATGCTTCTGAGGAGGAACTGCTTGAGGCGCTTAAACAGGTGCGCCTGAAGGACTGGGTCCTGGAACAGCCGGACGGTCTTCTTACGGATGTGGGCGATGGCGGCGGCAGGCTGTCCGGCGGGCAGAGGCAGAAAATCGGAATCGCCAGGGCGCTTCTGTGCCAGGCTGAATATATTATTTTTGATGAGGCAACTTCCAGCGTGGATGTGGAGAGCGAGCAGGAGATATGGAACTGCATTGACAGGCTGGCCCTGACAAGGACCCTGATCATCATTTCCCACCGGCTGTCCACCATCCGCAGCGCTGACTGCATCTATGTCCTGGACGGAGGGGAAATCTCAGAGAGCGGCCGCCATGAGGAGCTGATGCAGCGGCATGGCCTGTATCACAGGCTGGTGACGGAACAGGCGCAGCTGGAAGGACAGGCGCAGCCGGAAGCACTGGCAGAAAGGGGGCGGGAATCATGAAGCGTAAATTCCAATATTCAATCCGTGAGATGACCATCCGTCTGTTAAAGGTTGCGGCTCCGGTCAAAGCGCCTCTGGCAGCGGCAGCCATTGCAAGTATTGTGGGGAATCTTTCCCATATGGGGCTTATGGGATTTGGCGCCCTTTGGATCCTTGCCTGCGCAGACTGGCTGCCAGAGGGAAGTCCTGTGCTGTTTGGGACGCTGATGGCGGCCTGTGCCATCCTGATAGTGGCCTGCCGTTATCTGGAAGGCGTGGCCTCCCATGCAGGGGCATATCAGCTCCTGGCATCCATGCGGATCCATTTGTTTAAGACCATACGAAAACTGGCGCCCGCCTGCCTGATGGACAGGACCAAGGGTGATATCCTGAACGTGGCTGTGTCGGATATTGAGACAATCGAGTATTTTTTTGCACACACCATCGGGCCTATGTTTACGGTAATCATCCTTCCGTGCACAACCCTTGGGCTGGCGCTGTATATCAATCCCCTGTTTGCGGCAGCGCTGCTGCCCGTGTACGCGATAATCAGCATCCTGCTGCCCCTGCTTGCCATGAAAGCGGGAAGGCCGGTGGGCATGCGTTACAGGACAAGGCTTGGGGAGATGAAATCCCTTGTGCTGGAAAGCGTGTATGGAATCAAGGATATCCAGATATTTGGCTTTGGGAACAGGCAGCTGGAGCGTGTGCTGGAACAGAACAGGAAGGTAAACCAGGCAGCCCACGGGCTGACCATGCATAAGCAGGCCGTGTCCTCAGCCCCTACCTTTTTCGTGTACCTGGCCAGGATACTGATCCTTCTGGCGGCCTCTGTCCTTGCTGCCAACGGCGCCTCCAATCCCATTGGCACGGTCGTGATATCCTTTGTGGCGGTAGCTTCCTTTTCCTCCACGTTTTCGCTGACCATGGTCATATCCAGCCTGCTGGAGGCTTTTGCGGCAGCGGAGCGGCTGTTCATCATTGAGGATACGCGGCCTGAGATTGTGGAAACAGCACATCCCCAGACCGCAGGGACCATAAGAAGCATTGAATTTGACCATGTTTCCTTTGGCTATTCACAGGAAAGGGGAAAAATCCTGGACGGCTTTGACCTTAAGATTGAGGAAGGGGACAAGGTTGGCATCGTGGGTGAAAGCGGCATCGGCAAATCCACGGTGCTGCGCCTTTTGCTGCGGTTCTGGAATCCGTCAGAAGGTTCCATCCGGATTAACGGCATTTCCATTGACCAGATTTCACTGGAAGAACTGCACCGCAGGATAGCGGTATTGGAACAGGATACCTTTCTATTCAACGGCACCATTGCGGACAATATTGCCCTGGGAAAACCGGAGGCGTCCATGGATGAAATCATGACAGCGGCAAAACGTGCGGGCCTCCATGATTTTGTCCGGACATTGCCGGACGGGTATGCAACTGAAATGGGCGCCATGGGCAGCCGCCTGTCCGGAGGGGAACGCCAGCGGGTGGGCATTGCCAGGGTCATGCTGGCTGATCCTGACGTGGTGGTGATGGATGAACCCACCAGCAGCCTGGATATACTGCACGAAAAGGAGCTGTTAAAGACCCTGGAAAAAGAATATTCCCATAAAACCCTGCTGATCATATCACATCGGATGTCCACCCTGACCGGATGCACCAGGATCATACACCTGGAACACGGAAAAGGGACCGGGGGTACGGGAAAGGAAAACATGTTTGACTAATCTGCAATTAATTGGTATGATTTTATTAAAATTTTATAAATTGGAGGTTAGATATGGGATATTTGGTTTGTATCCTGCTCTACATTGCCGGAATCATCATCTATGGCATTGTGATGGGTAAGAAAAAAGTTAAGACATCTGACGATTTCGTGGTTGCGGGGCGTCAGCTGCCATTTATGATCCTGATAGGGACCCTGCTTGCAAGCTGGTGCGGAGGCGGCGGTATTACCGGAAGCGCCAGTGTGGTGTACCTGTATGGTCCGGTTGTGGGAACCCTGCACTTTGCAGGAGCGCCCATCGGCATGCTGCTTCTGTACTTTATATCCAGCAAGGTGCGCAGCAGCACGAAGATTACGGTGCCTGAGGTATTTGCGGCACGCTACGGCGACGGGGCAAGCATCATTGCTGTTATCTGCATCATGCTGGCTTATGTGGGTCTTTGCGCAACACAGATTAAGGCGGCCGGCAATATCATCAGCCTGATTACGGGCATGGATGCAAACCTGGCAACCGTGCTGTCAGCGGTCGGCATCCTGCTCCTGACTGTTTCCGGCGGGATGATTTCCGTGGCTTATACGGATGCTGTCAGCGCGCTGCTGATGGTAGGCGGCTTCCTCCTTGCCATCCCCATGCTGATCGGCAAGGCCGGCGGATGGTCTGAGGCCATGGCTGCCATACCCGCGGAACGGCTGACAGGAACCGGGGGACTGGGCGTGATTGCGATTCTCGGCTACATGATACCGACCATTTCCCTGCTGTTAGGCGACCAGAACATGATGCAGCGTTTTGCGTCCGCCAAGAGTGCGGAAGAGGCAAAGAAGTCCAATCTTGGATTGTTTGCAGCAGAAATCACGGTCTGTGTGCTGATTATCCTTATGTGTACCATAGGAATTGCCCTGTTCCCAAGCCTGGACGTGCCGTCCAACATTATTTTCTCACTTGCGGTTAATTACCTGCCATTTGTGCTGGGCGCAGTGGTGCTGGTAGCCTGCGTGGCATTTATCGTTACAACGGCTGATTCCTATCTGCTGAGCGCTGCCACCAATGTTACATATGATGTATGGGGCAAATATCTGAACAAGAACGCGGATGATAAGCAGAAAATCCGCTTCATGCGCGCCACCATCCTGGTGCTCACCATCCTGGCGGTCGTGCTGACCCTGTTCTTCCCAACCATCCTGAGCCTGCAGATGACAGCTTATACCATGTATGGTGCGGCCATTACCCCGGCCCTTTTGTTTGCCCTGTTCTCCAGGAAGGTGACAAAGGCTGGCGGCATTGCGGGAATCCTGACCGGCGGCGTGGTGACGGTTGTATGGACCATGGCGCTTAACAGCCCCTACGGGATTGCCAGCGCCATTGTGGCTGTCCCGGCAGCAGTGGTTGTGATTGTGTTAGTCAGCGCTCTGACCGGATTCAAGGGGGAAGAGACCTATAAGCTTCTGTATAAGGACAGCAAATCTTAATAAGGTTCAGTGCCAGGGAGCTGCGCTTAATGCCCTGGGATATGAAAGGAAAGGAATCGGTTTATTATGGAAGACCCACGTATACGTAAATTTGCCAAGTTTTTAATTAACCATGCAGTGTATCTCCAGAAGGATGAGAAAATCCTTCTGGAGCTGCACGGAAAGCAGACAGGCCTTTTAAAGGCGCTGGTGGAGGAGGCCTACGCGGCCGGAGGAAAGCCTTTTGTACACATCTTTGATTATGAGGTGGAAGGCGCCCTGATTGAGGGAAGCAGCGAGGCGCACATGGCTGAAATCGCATCCTATGAGCTGGAACGGATGAAGGACATGGACGCCTACATCGACATACGGGCCACGGATAACATCAGTGTGTGGAACCGTGTTTCAGATGAGAAAAACGGATACTACCGCAAGCATTACTGGGGGCCCATCCATCTGGCGGAACGCTGCAACCACACCAAGTGGTCCGTGCTGCGCTATCCCAATGATGCCATGGCCCAGCTGGCCGGCATGAGCACTGAGGAATATGAGGATTTTTATTTTGCAGCCTGCCTGGTGGATTATGATAAGATGGGAAAGGCCATGGAGAAGCTGGAAGCGCTGATGGACCGCACGGACAAGGTACATATCCTGGGGCCTGGGACCGACATCACCTTTTCCATCAAGGGTATCCCGTGTTATGGCATGCACGGCAATAAGAATATACCGGACGGCGAGGTTTACACGGCGCCGGTCAGGGAGTCTGTCAATGGGGTGATAACATACAATACCCCGGCGCCGTATGACGGCTTTGTGTATCAGAATGTGAAGCTGGTGTTTAAGGACGGTAAGATTGTGGAATGCAGCTCCAACAATACGGACCGCATGAATAAGATATTTGATATTGATGAGGGAGCCCGCTATGTGGGAGAGTTTGCCTTTGGCGTAAACCCCCAGATCCACCGGGCAATCGGGGATATCCTTTTTGATGAGAAGATTGCCGGAAGCTTCCACCTGACCCCGGGCAATGCTTATGACAACACGGATAACGGCAACCACTCTGCGGTGCACTGGGATTTAATCTGTATCCAGACACCGGAATACGGCGGCGGGGAAATCTGGTTTGACGATGTGCTGATCCGCAAGGACGGGATGTTTGTGCTGGATGAACTGAAGTGCCTGAATCCGGAAAATTTGATTTAAATTAAGGGGTGTAATGGGGCGGGGATGTATCCGGAATGCAAAAACAGAAGGCGGATTTGGGCGTGGGGCGCTCCAGATCCGCCTTCTGTTTTTTTGCATTCCGGCCGGGCACACAAACACCGGCACATAGCCCTTGCATAGTCCCAGGGCCCGTTCTTTTAGGCAGATATCCGCCGGCCTCTTATATCATCCCTTCTCCATCATGATTTCCAGTATTGTCCGGTCTGTCTGCGCCATGCCCGGATTGCTGACGCGGCCCATGTTGCGGATAGCTTCTTCCGGCGTGCCGGCGCAGATCCCGTCCGTTGGCTGAAGGACCGTGCCTTCCATGGCAAGACAGGCGCTCATGAGGGCCGCGCTGCTGGCAGTGGCCAGCTTCAGGGCGCAGCCGATTTTTCCTCCGTCACATATCATTCCGGTCAGGTTGCCGCTCATATTGATGATAGCATTGCCCATCTGCCGGTGGCTGCCGCCCATGAGCCATACCATGGCAGCGGAAGCAGCGGAGGCAGCAGACACACCGCAGCCGCAGGTGGCGGATAATTTCCCTGTGAATTCCTTGATATAGACATTAAGGGTATGGGAGATGGCCAGGGCCTTGACCAGCTGTTCCCTGGATGCGCCCAGATAGTCTGCTGTCTCCAGTACGGGAAGGATGGCGGTGAGTCCGTGGTTGCCGCTTCCGGCACTGCTCATGACCGCATAGGGACAGCCGCACATCCTCCCCTCGGCGCTGCTGGCCATGACGGTCATGATCCTGGTCATCAGGCTGCTGCCCATGATGCCGGTGGCGCTGTATTTTTTCAGGCAGGATGCAATGCCGATGCCCGGCTCATGCTCCAGTCCATATCCTGCCATCCGGCTGTTCATGTCCGCGCCTTCCTTCATGAAGGCAAGTTCCTCCTGGCTGCATTCTTCTATCAGGGACACGATGCCGGATATGGACATCCGGGTCAGTTCCTTATGAAGCTGTGTCTGTCCGGACAGGGAGTATTCTTTCTGGTCCAGGATTTCAAGCCTGCCTTCCGGAAATATTTCCCGTGCAGTATATACAATGTTGGAATGGGTATTGCGGATGGTGCTGGTTCCCCGTCCTGCGGTGGTGGTAACCACGGCATGGGCATAGAGCTGTGCTTCGCTGGCTTTTATTTCAATACCCACCTGATTGTCCTCCACCAGCCGGATGGAACGGCTGCTGATGTCAGGGGTCAGGTTTTCTAACAGCTGCAGTCCCTTTTCCGGGTTGGACAGATAAGCGCCCAGGGCAGCCGCATACTTAAGGCCGACCCGGTCAAATCCCGGGATGCCCACAGACATTCCGTTTTTGTAGATGCCTGGATTCATTTCTACGTGGATGGAACAGATGCCGCCGCCCACTGCCTTGGCTGCGCTGGCAGCGGCCAGGGCCACGCATACTGGTTCCGTACATCCCAGGGCCGGAACCACCTCCTGTTTTAATAAAGTAATCAGTTCTTCCCGATTCATCTAAGTCTCCTCCTGCTGTTATCTGTGATTTGGCCCGTACTGCGCGGTTGACGCAGTGCCGGATATCTGTGTTGAGGTACAGATATGGTTACTGATTATTACAAGCAAGAAACGTGCCGGATTCCATATGGGGTATCTGCAATGGATTTGAATGCTTTTGGGGCATTTTTTGGGGGAAATGATGCAATTTATGGTTGAAATCCCAGGCGTATCGGATATATAATGGTTTTAATGGTTAAAGTGGAGGGGAATATGGTAAAACAGGTTGCAATTGTAGCCCTGGACCCAAGGGCCAGTGCGTTTTATGGAAATCAGGTGCAGGAGTTATTTGGGGATTATGTGAAGGTGCGGTCCTACAGCGTGATGGAGGGGACTATTTCCAATATGGTGAGGGCTGATCTGTACATGATGTCCACGGATGCCTTTGATAACAGGGAGGAGGTTCCGCAGTACATACCCATTGATGCCCAGATCAGTGAGATACACGTGACCTATATGTGGGAGACCATCCGGCGGCTGCGGACCATTCCGGCCGGTACAAAGGCGCTGTTTGTCAACATGACGGAAAAGATGGTCCGTGAAGCCACGGCTACCTTGAACCAGCTGGGAGTCAACCATATCAGCTTCATTCCCTTTTACCCGGGTGCTGAGCCGGTGGAAGGCGTCACGATGGCAGTGACCCCGGATGAAGAGCGTTATGTGCCCCGGGGAGTGGAACATGTGATGAACATCGGGCACCGGTGCCTGACATCGGAAACCATGATTGAAGCAGCGCTGAAGCTGGGGCTGGAGGAACTTCTGGAGACTCCCAGGTTCCAGGAATATTTTGGGAGCGTTGTCACCAGCACTTATAATTTTGATATGATGTTTGCGCGTTCCAGAAGGCTGGAAAGCCAGTTTGACATCCTCATGGAAATATTGGACGAGGGCATTATCGGGATTAATGAGCGGGCGGAGATATTTGCCATGAATAAAAAGGCGGAGGAGATTACAGGTCTGAAACGTTCCCTGGTCCTGCATAAACAGGCGTCCTCATCCCTGGCCTACCTGCCTCTTCTGCAATGCCTGAAGTCAAAGGAGAAAATAGAGCCAAAGGTCATCCGGATTAACGGGGTTAACGTGGGTGTGACCGTGGTCCCTGTTTTGAGGAAGGATGACTGCATAGGTGCATTTGCCATTCTACAGAGATTCAACGATGCTGAGAACCGCCAGCATGAATTAAGGAACCAGCTGATGCACAAGGGCTACCGGGCCAAGTATGGTTTTGATGATGTGGTGGGGGTATCCGAAGGCATTGAGAGGACCAAACAGATACTCAGGCGCATGGCGGTAACAAAATCCCCGGTTCTCCTTATCGGGGAGACAGGCACCGGCAAGGAACTGTTTGCCAATGCGGTCCATCAGGCATCCCGGAGGTCCAAGGGGCCTTTTGTGGCAATTAACTGCGCCGCCATGCCTGAGAACCTGCTGGAGAGTGAACTGTTCGGATATGAGGAGGGAGCGTTTACAGGGGCAAAAAAGGGCGGAAGGCCCGGATTGTTCGAGTTTGCCCATCATGGCACCCTGTTTCTGGACGAGGTGGAGGGGATGAGCCCTGCCCTGCAGGTAAAGCTTCTGCGTGTGCTTCAGGAACATGAGATCATGCGGGTGGGAGGCAACAAGATCATCAGTATTGATGTACGGATTGTGGCGGCCACCAATGAATCCCTGGAGGAAAAGGTGCGGGACGGAAGCTTCAGAAGGGATCTGTATTACCGCCTGAACACCCTGCCTGTCCTGATTCCGCCCCTGCGCCAGAGAGGCGATGACGTATTCCTTTTAATGGAGCGTTTTAACAGTGAACTGAAGGGGGATTTTGTGTTATCGGATGAAGTAAAGGATCTGTTCCTTCATTATAGCTGGCCCGGAAATATACGTGAGCTCAGGAACCTGGCTGAATACTTCAGCTTTACAGGCAGCCCGGTCATAACGGTTAAAGATCTTCCCCCAACCTTTGTATATGAGAACAAGGAAATGGAAGAAGGGCAGCAGGTATCTGGGACAACGGCTCCGGGCAGCCCCCGGCCAGGCAGTCCTGTACCGTGGCAGCAGGCCATGGAGGAAAAGGGGATTGATTCGGAAGAATACTGGTTTGTGCTTAAGGTTCTATACCAATGTACAGAGGAAAGAAAGGCCATTGGGCGGGAGGGGATTCTGGAATGTGCAAAGAAGGAGAAATTCTTCCTGTCCCAGATTGGCGTGAGGACAATCCTTGGTATCCTGAAGGAATATGGCCTGGCGCGGGTCAGCAGGGGAAGGGGAGGAAGCCGTATGACCTGTCTGGGACGTGAAATCTGGGAACATAGGGAGTAGCAGCACCGCTTTCATCATACTGCTATAAAAAACAGGAACCGCAGGGAGGGCTGCTGAAAGTCCATCATGCAACCAAATATAACCAAATATAATCAAATACAACCCGATATAACCTAATCGAACCTGTTTAAACCGATTGAAATCAAAATATCCTTATATACCACCCCTCATCTCTGTCAAGAAAATATTTACAATAACAGAAAATAATTCCCCGTCCCTGTCCATATTCGAAAAAAGGCTTGATTTCCCAGTGAATCAGGCCTTTTTAATTTTTTTTCCGGCTGCTGTTCCCGGAAGTTGGCACGGGTTTTGCTTATATATTTAATAGATTCACAGAAGCAGGATACCAAAAGAAAGGCGGCATAAAAATGGAATATAATTTTGATGAAGTAATCGACAGAAGCCGGAACAGGGCGGCAAAGTACGATGAACGCATGAAGAAATTCGGAAGGCAGGATGTGATTCCGCTCTGGGTCGCGGATATGGATTTCAGGACGGCGCAGCCCATCATAGATGCGTTGAAGGAAAAAGCCGAACAGGGGATTTTCGGATATACCTCCAGACCGGATTCTTATTTTGAGTCCATACGGGGCTGGCAGAAAAGGCGCAATGGATGGGAAATCAGGCCTGAGCTCATGAGCTGGAGCCTGGGGGTGGTGCCTGCCCTGTCCTCTCTTGTCAAGCTGTTTTCAGAACCAGGTGACAGCATTCTGATCCAGACGCCGGTATATTCTGAGTTTTACGATGTAACGGAGGCCTGGGGGCGGAACGTGCTTGAGAACCAGATGGTGGAAAAGGACGGGTCCTGGTCCATTGACTTTGAGGACTTTGAGGAAAAGGCAAAGCAGGCCAGGATGTTCCTTCTGTGCAGCCCCCACAACCCGCTGGGAATTGTGTGGACCAGGGAAGAACTGAACAGGATGGCACGGATCTGTATTGAGAATGATGTATTGCTGGTATCAGATGAGATCCATTCAGATTTGGTTTTCCATGGCAAGAAGCACATACCCACAGCAACCCTTTCAGAAGACATCGCGGGAAAAGTGATTGCCTGTATATCAGGCACAAAGACATTTAACCTGGCGGGACTCCAGGCCTCCGCGGTTATTTTCCCAAATGAGGAGATGAAAAGGAAGTTCGATACATTCTGGATGGCCATGGACATCCACAGGAACAATGCCTTCAGTTCAGTGGCAATGGAAGCTGCTTTTAATGAAGGGGAAGAATGGCTGGAACAGCTGCTGCCATATCTGGAAGCCAACTTTGATTTTATCAGGCAGTACTGTGAAGCCCATATCCCACAGATTAAGCCCACTGTCCCGGACGCAACCTATCTGGTGTGGCTGGACTGCCGGTCCCTTGGCATGGATAATGAAAGGCTCCGCAGTTTCATGATTGAGGAGGCGGGCCTTGGATTAAACGAGGGTTACACCTTCGGACGCAGCCTGTCCGGTTACATGCGGTTAAATGCGGCCTGCCCCAGATGTGTTCTTGAAACGGCGTTAAACCAGCTTAAGGAAGCTGTGGGCAGATTATAAAAACAAAGGAGAAGGAGGAGGAAGGTATGAATAAATCTACTATTTGGAAAAATTACCGTTTTCCAATCATTTTATTATCAGGAATCGCTATCGGGGCAGTGCTGGGGATTGTCCTGGGGGAAAAGGCAAAGGTACTGGCGCCATTGGGGGATATTTTCCTGAACCTGATGTTTACCATTGTGGTACCCATGGTGTTTGTGTCCATAGCAAGCGCAGTGGGTAATATGGTCAACATGAAACGTCTTGGCAGGATTATGGGAAGCCTGGTCACCGTATTCGTGGTAACAGGCGCCATTGCAGGCGTACTGGTCCTGGTGGTGGTCAATATCTTCCCGCCTGCCGCCGGCACCAGCATACAGTTTGCCAGCGCACAGATGGAGGAAATGTCCAGTGTGGGCGACATGATTGTGGGGGCCCTGACCGTGGATGATTTCTCAGGACTGATGAGCAGGAGGAACATGCTGCCGATTATTGTATTTGCAATCCTGTCCGGTTTCTGTGTCAGCGCCTGCGGAGGCGAGGAAAGTCCGGTTGGAAAGCTTCTTAATAACCTGAATGCCATTATCATGAAGATTGTCAGTATCATCATGATGTACGCGCCCATCGGGTTAGGCGCTTACTTTGCTTCCCTGGTAGGGGAATTCGGCCCCGGGCTGATTGGGGATTATGGACATGCCATGCTGGTATATTACCCCATGTGCCTTTTATACTTCTTTACCGCGTTTCCGGCCTATGCATATTTCGCAGGCGGCAAAGCAGGGGTCGGCAGGATGTTTGGGCATATCCTGAACCCGGCGGTTACCGCGTTCGCAACCCAGAGTTCCATTGCGGCCCTTCCTGTAAATGCAGAGGCCTGCGACCGGATTGGAGTCCCAAAGGATATCCGAGATATCGTGCTTCCCATGGGCGCCACCATGCATATGGACGGCTCCGTGTTATCTGCAATTGTTAAAATCAGCTTCCTGTTCGGTATCTTTAACCAGCCCTTTACCGGCGTGGGGACCTATGCCATGTCCATGGCGGTTGCAGTGCTCAGCGCATTTGTACTGTCTGGCGCGCCTGGAGGCGGACTGGTCGGGGAAATGCTGATAGTCAGCCTTTTTGGCTTTCCTGCAGAAGCATTTCCATTGATTGCAACCATCGGTTTCCTGGTGGATCCGGCAGCGACCTGCCTGAACGCAAGCGGCGATACCATTGCTTCCATGATGGTCACACGTATGGTGGAAGGAAAGGACTGGCTTAACAGGCAGATAAAAAGGGAAGAGGAAATGACGCCTGAGGCGCCGGGATTGGAACGCGCCTAAAAATAAAAGACTTGAGAGGAGAATATGAAATATGAAAATCACTGTAATTGGAAGCCACTTATGTCCCGACACCTTATATGCCCTTTGCAGGTTGAGGGAAAAGAACGCGGAAATGGATTTTAGGAACCTGTCCGCCAGCCTTCCTGACCTGAAAGCATACCTGGCCGTGAGGGAAAGCTGCGGGTTATATGACAAGGTCCGCCAGGCAGGCGGAATCGGAATCCCGTTCTTTGAGATGGAGGACGGCACCAGGACAATGGATCTGGATGAGGTTCTGGCTAAATTATGATCCGTGGGAACCGCGTCATGATTTATCCGGCAAAATCATAGGGATGTGGAAAGGATGCCCGGGGCAGTGTTGGATTTTCAGACACGCCCCGGGCTTTGCCTTTCTTAAGTGCGCGGGCAGGGGACATTTCCCATGTCAGTGGTCTGCGGTATGCTGGGAATGACCTTGGACAAGGTAAACCGGTAGACCAAAGGGAGCATGAAGGAAAATGCCGAAAAGCTGGGGCTTAAAGACAGCCCTTAATCATCCGGAACAATCATCCAGAACCCTGCTTCTCCTGCCATGGAGATAGATGCCCCACCAAAGGGCGACTGCTGCCAGCCACCCTATACCGGTAGCGGCCCCAACCGCCCCAAGCCCTGTAATCCGGGCGAATTTCCAGGATAAGACCACACGCAGCGTAAGATGCATGATTGCCCCGGCCATGGGGATGGCGGCCCGCCCGGTTCCATTAAAATACCCAACAAGGCCGTTTCCGGCAAAGCATAATACATAAAAGACCGATATGGTCCTCAGATACTGCGTTCCCTGGGAAAAGGCAGCGCCGCTTCCTGCGCCCAGCAAGAAGGACATGGCAGCCGGGGCGGTCACATACATGACAAAGGAGGACAGGAGGCCGAGAAGCAGGAGCAGGCGGATTCCGGCCAGGAATCCCTCCCTGGCCCGGCGGCTGCAGCCAGTGCCCATGTTCTGGCCCACGAAGACAGCCACGGAGGCACAGCCGCTGTCCCCGAATGAATTGGCAAATCCTTCAATCCGGCTGGCGGCGGTGAAGGCTGCGATTGTCCCTGTGCCCAGGGAATTGACCGTGCCCTGGACCAGGAGTTTTCCTATGTAGACACTGGACTGGTGCAGCGCGGTAACAGAACAGCACCTCCAGGTCCTCTTTAAGAGGAATGGTTCCAGAACCATATCATCCCTGTGCAAAAGCAGGACAGGCGCCTTTTGCTTCATGTATAGGAGGCAGAGCAGCACGGAAATTCCCTGGGAGAGTATGGTGGCCCACCCTGCCCCGGCAACGCCTCTGTGAAGCAGCGCCACAAACACAAGGTCCAGCGCCAGGTTGGCACACACCGCAGCCGCCAGGAAAAAAAGGGCGGCCCTGGTGTCCCCCGCAGCCCTGAGGACAGCGCTGCAGAAGTTATAGAGAAAGGTTGTCATAAGCCCGCAGAAAATAATGACCAGATACGCCTGCGCCGGTGCGGCAACTTCGGCCGGTGTCCCTATCATCTGGAGTACGCCGGACAGGGACATTATCCCAAGGATGCTGATGGCAGCTGTAAATACACAGCCCGATGCCAGGGAGGTGAAAAATTCCCTGCAAAACCCCCTCTGGTCGCCGCGGCCGTAAAACTGCGCCAGGATAATGGATATACCGGTGCAGAATCCATTGATGACAAAGATAAAAAGGTTCATGACCGTACCGGAAACACCGATGGCCGCAAAGGCGGCCGGCCCGGCAAAGCGCCCGATGACCAGGGCGTCGATGGTATGGTAGAACTGCTGGAGCATATTGCCGGCTATGAGGGGCAGGGCCAGGAACATGAGCTGGGATCTGATATTGCCTGATGTAAGGTTTTTCATAAAAGCTGTCCTTTCCTTTCCAAATCGTAAAAACAAATCACATACAGGATATACCGGAAAAATATAGTTGTAAAATGCCTATTATGGCCTTATTATATAAATGGTTATTTATATTTTAGGAGACAGGACATGACAGAACGGGAGATTGAGGCATTTTTAACCATTGTCCGGACCGGGAGCATCTCGGCGGCCGCGGAAGTGCTTTATGTGACCCAGCCCGCCCTCAGCAGACGCATCCGCGCCCTGGAGCAGGAGCTGGGGTATCAGTTGTTCATCCGTAAAAAGGGACTGAGGAACGTTGGGCTGACAGCAGAAGGCAAGGCATTCATTTCCCTGGCTGAAAGATGGAAGACCGTGTGGAATGAAAGCAGGGCCCTTAAGGATATGGACCGGTCAGGTGTTTTCCACATCGGTTCGGTGGGAAGCGTGGGCACATACCTGATGCCCATGGTCCTTGAACGTTTTATGGAAAAAAATCCGGACTGCTCCCTGAATTTCCATCAATGCCATTCCTTTGAGGGTTATAAGTATGTGGAGGATGGCAGCCTGGACCTGGCTCTTGTATCGGATGACATGTTTTCCCAGGACGTCCTTACGGTCCCGGCTTTTAAGGGGAAGATGGTTCTGGCGGTATCCGGTCTGTTGGAGGATTCTCCCAGGCAGCCGGAAAGAATGCTGTCCCCCTCGTGCCTTGACCCGGAAAAGGAAATCCGCCTGCCCTGGAACCCGGAATATGACACATGGCACGATTACTGGTTCGGCCTGGGGGTGAGGCCGCGTGTGATGCTGGACCAGATGTCGCTGATGGAGTATTTCCTGAGGGAAAAGGGCTGCTGGGTCATTGCGCCTGAATACATAGCCAGGATGCTTGAGGCGGGGGGCGGGCCGGATATCTGCGGACTGCAGGACGGCCCCGCTGAATCCGTGATTTATTATCTTGTAAAAAAAGGAAAATGCGCCCGGTATGCCGTGGGATTCCTGGATATAATGAAGCAGGCGCTGGGGGATATGGACGGGCTGACCATGCTTATCTGATGGATTGGCCCATGTTAAAGACGCCCATGCCTGTAATCTGCACGCAGGATGCAGGGACAGGGCGGCAGGGACAGGCAGCCGGACAGGCGGCAGGGACAGCCGGAAGGCGGATTGAAGGAGGGCTTTATGAAGATACGGGTATTGGTTGACAACAATACACTGATTGACCGGTACTTTGTGGGGGAACCAGCGGTGTGTTATTATATTGAAATGGACGGCATGCGTATATTATTTGACACAGGATATTCCGATGTGTTCCTTAAGAATGCAGGGGCCATGGGCATGGATATGAAAGATATAACGCACATCGTTCTGTCCCATGGACATAACGACCATACGGGCGGCCTTGCCCATGTATGCGCGGACTGCATGGGAATCCAGCATCCCCGCCCGGACATCCGGCTGGTTGCCCATCCGGGATGCTTTGAACCCAAGGTATGTGACGGCGAGGACATTGGTTCCCCCTGGGGAAGGAATGTGGCTGAAACGTGTTTTAGCTATATTCCTGCCGTGAAACCGTGGTTCCTGTCTGAAAACTGTGTGTTCCTGGGGCAGATTCCCCGGAAAAACGGGTTTGAAGGCAGGGATGCAATCGGGGTGAGGAAACCTTGGGACGGCGGATATGCAGATGCAGGGGGGCAGGGAAAACCGTGTGTGAACGGACAAATAGAGGACGGCTGGCAGCAGGACACCCTGGAGGATGATTCGGCCCTGGTGTGTAAGGCGGAGCATGGATTGTTCATCATCACAGGATGTTCCCACAGCGGTATCTGTAATATTGTGGATTATGCGGTCAAAGTGTGCGGGGAATCCAGGATTGTGGGGATTCTGGGAGGATTCCATCTGTTCGATGTGGATAACAGGCTGGAGCAGACCATCCGTTATCTGGAAAGGATGGGGGTAAAGACACTTTATCCATGCCACTGTGTATCCCTGAAGGCAAAAATAAAAATGGCAGAAACCCTGAATGTGTCAGAAGTGGGCGTGGGGATGGAAATCATGGCGCAGGACCGTATGTGCTGAAAAATTTTCCAGTTGACCTTTCATCAACTTTCTGTTATTATCTGTATCAGAATATTTTTGAAATTGAAAGCGAGGCGTCTTTTTGTTAATTGTATCTGTTAGTGGAAGATAATGAATCTATGGTGTACAGCAGGTCCGTGCTGCGCAGGTAATGGGGTTCCGGGTGTGATTCGGATACCGGATTGTCTGCGGGCGTAATTTGTTGTACCGTCATCCATAACAGATGGACATATGGAATTGTGTGCTGCGGCATGTGGATGCAGCACCTGTCAGACCTATGTGGCGAAACCTGTTGGTGGATGTCCATGGGTTTTTTATTTTCCACTTTTATTCTCATGAAACGGATGGTAAGGAATAAACAGGATGGAAAGGAAAACAGATACAATGAATCATACATTTGACGCAGTCGCATTTACAGAAATCATAGAACAGCTGGCAGAATACGCCAATTCACCGCAGGCAAAGGAAAAGATAAGGAACCTTCAGCCATACCTGGATGAAGGGGAACTTAAACGGAATATGAGGGACACCACCCAGGCCAGGCAGATGCTGGACCTTCTTGGCACGCCGCCGCTTCCTGTCATGGAACAGATCGGGCATATTGTGGAAAAGGCAGTGCTTGGGGAGCTGCTGCTTCCGGAGGAAATGGAGGAGGTGGGGATGTTCCTGGCAGCCGTCAGGCGGATGCAGTCATATCTGGAACGTGGGAAAATGCATCACATCCCGGCTGCATTTTACAGTGATGATTTATATCCCCTTACAGAACTGAAGGAGGAGATTGAGCGGTCGGTGCGCCATGGCAGGATTGACGACCATGCATCCGGCGCGCTTTGGGGAATCCGCAAGGAAATCCGCGCGCTGGAAGAAAAGATTAAGGATAAGGCGGATTCCCTGTTAAAAAATAATAAGAAGTATATGTCGGAGGCCTTTGTGGTCACCAGGAACCACAGGCTGTGCCTTCCTGTGAAAAAAGAGTATAAGTCCAGGGTGCCTGGCAGCGTCATAGACAGCTCATCCACAGGGGCCACGGTGTTTATTGAACCGGAAGCAGTGGCAAGGTTCCAGGACCAGAGGGAAATCCTGCTGGTGGAAGAGGACTGCGAGGAGAGGAAGATCCTCTACAGCCTGATGGATATGATTGCATCCCAGGAAACATCCATAAAAAGCAACCTGGAGACCCTGGCTAAGCTGGACTTCATCTTTGCCAAAGGCAAGCTCAGCGCACAGATGGAGGCAAGGGAACCCTCCATCAACACAGAAGGGCGGATCTGCCTGAAGGATGCCAGGCACCCCCTGCTGCCCCCTGACTCCAATGTGCCCCTGCAGTTTGAAATCGGCGGTGGGAAACGCGGAATGATCATAACAGGCCCCAATACAGGCGGAAAGACCGTGGCCATAAAGACCGTGGGGCTGTTTACACTGATGGCCGGATGCGGGCTGCACCTGCCCTGCGCTTACGGTGATGTGGCCATGAGGAACCGGGTGCTCTGCGATATAGGGGACGGACAGAACCTTACGGATAACCTGTCAACCTTTTCAGCCCATATCACCAATGTAATGGACATACTCCGCCGGGCCACCAGGGACAGCCTGGTAATCCTGGACGAACTGGGCTCAGGCACGGACCCGGCTGAAGGCATGGGGATTGCCATTGCCATACTGGAAGAGCTGCGCCTTCGCGGCTGCCTGTACCTGGTGACCACCCATTACCCGGAAGTCAAGTCCTATGCAAGGAAACACGGGGAAATCATCAGCGCCAGAATGGCATTTGACAGGGAAAACCTAAAACCTCTTTATTGCCTGGAAATGGGAAAATCCGGGGACAGCTGTGCGCTTTACATTGCAAAACGCCTGGGAATGCCAGGACACATGCTTAAGGTGGCTGCAGGGGAGGCTTACGGGGATATCAAGGAAAGCCTGAAGCAGGAACTGGGGCTGGAACAGGAAGAAGAGGACGGTATAAAGAGGATATATGAACCGGGTATCACGGTGATGAAGAAGAAAGCGGAGTCCACGGATGTATCAGGGATATTCTCAAGAGGGGACAGCGTGAGCGTGGAACCGGCCGGGGAGCCTGGCATTGTGGTAAAGCCTGCGGACCAGATGGGAAATGTCCTGGTGCAGGTAAAGAAGGAGAAGCGCATGGTGAACTACAAACGCCTGAAACTCAGGGTCAAGGCCGACCGTCTATATCCGGAGGACTATGATTTTTCCATTATCTTTGACAGCGTGGAGAACCGTAAGGCCAGACATGCAATGGAGCGGAAGTTCCAGGATGGAAGGGAGGTCAGGGTTGAGGATTATTAATTCTTTCATGGCAATTAAAATAATCCATGATTGACATTGTATTTGAACCTCCTCCATGATAGAATAACCATGTATGGTTGAACCGAAATCAGAGGATAGCTGGTAACTATAAATTGCCATGCATCCGAAGCGCAATCATCAGACGGGCAAAGTCTTTTGATTACTTCTAAACAGATGATATATGGAGGACTTGATTTTTCAAGTCCTCTTTTAGAATGATTTTTGTCAGCAGCCTGTTTCACGGTCTGTATGTAGTATGTAGTATGTAGTTTCTTGTAAACTGACCTTAAGATTGCTTATAACGCGGGACAGCCAAAATGAAAGGTACGGAGTAACATATCATGAAGACACTGGGGACAAAACGCATTGATGTAAAAAAACATAACAGGGGCCAGATCTTAAAACTGATTGCCACCGGGACCTGCAACAACCGTGTGGAACTGGTGGCCCACATGGGCATGACCAAGATGGCCATAACCAACATGGTGTCGGAACTGGCGGATAAGGGGCTTGTAAAAGAGGGCGGCGTGGACCAGTGCGATGGCGTGGGCCGCAACCCCATCAGCCTCAGGATACCATCGGGCGCGCCTAATACCATTGGGATCCTGATCCTCAGGGACCGGTGCGAGGCCGTGCTCTGTGATTTTTACCTGAATGTACGGCACAGGAAGACCATCATGCTGCAGCAGCCGGATAAAAGGGAATTGATATCCATTATCTACGCCCTGACGGACGCCATGCTTGAATATGAAAAGAACATTCTGGGCATTGGGATTTCCAGTATCGGTCCCATTGATTTTGACCGGGGCATGATACTGAACCCGCCTTACTTTTACGGTATCCATGACATACCGGTGGCCAGTCTTTTGGAGGACAGGTATTCCCTGCCCGTGTTCATGGACCATGACAACCAGAGCGCGGCCCTGGCAGAACTACTCTATGGGAATGGGAAGAACAGGGACAGCTTCATGCTTTTAGGCATAGCAAGGGGCGTGGGCTGCGGCATTGTAAAAAACGGGGCATTGTATGTGGACTCCAGGAAGCTGGCGCCTGAGGTTGGTCATGTGAGCATTGACTACAGGGGGAAAAAATGTATTTGCGGAAACCGCGGCTGCCTGGAACTGTATGTGAATACGGATGAAATCCTGGGGCGGCTGAGGAAGGCCACGGGCCAGTCCCTGAGCTTTGCCGGATTCTGCCAGATGAAGGAAACAGACCGGATGTGCGAAATATTCGAGGATGTGACGGAAAAGATAACTTCTGCCCTGGTGAGCACCGTAAACCTGCTGAACCTGGACTTGGTCCTGCTTGGATATGATGGGGTCCATCTGCCTGAAAAGTATGTCAAACAGCTGGAGGATGGAATCAATGAATTTAAATTCGCCAGGGACAGGAGCAGGACCGGGGTGAAACGGGCGTACTTTGGGGAGGATTCACAGCTGTTGGGAGCTGTCTGCAATGTGCTGAATCAGGTGTACGAGGGGAATATGCTATTGGATTAGAGCATGTTTTTTAGACATACCCAAGGGGTGTGCCGGGGCGTAAGAGGATGCCGGGCACGCCCTTTTTCGATGGAGTCCTGCTTTTGTCATGGAGTCCACTTTTGTAATACAGTCCTACTTTCAGCCCTGTCCTGTGCATATCGCACAAAAACAACATCCAATTAATAGATAAATCATACAATATTCAATTAGTATATTGACTTTACTAATTAAAGGGATTATGATGAAAATAAAGTAAGGAAAAGGAGATGATGCTGTGGATATCATTACGGTTGGGGAGATGGTCATAGACTTTATCCCGGGAACAGAGGAGGGCAGCTATATCCGCAATCCGGGGGGTGCGCCGGCCAATGTGGCCATTGCGGCGGCCAGGAACGGACTGTCCGCCGGAATCTTCTGCAAGGTGGGGGACGATGCTTTTGGCCGTTTCCTGATACGGACCCTGGAAGACAATAAGGTGACTCCTTTAAGCCCGCAGCTGTGCGGGGAGGCGGTTACCACCATGGCCTTTGTCTCACTCACACCCGGCGGGGAGCGGAGCTTCACCTTTGCAAGGAAGCCGGGCGCGGATATGTTCCTGCGCGTATCAGATATCCAGGAAGGGTACCTTGGGAGCTGCAAGGTCATTCATGGAGGTTCCTGTTCCCTGTCAAAGGGGGAGGCCAGGGCCGCAACCATCCATGCGCTGAAACGGGGACATGAGATGGGGAAGATGGTGAGTTTTGATGTGAATTACAGAAACCTGATGTGGGACGACGACAGGCAGGCGGCAGCGGACGCTGTCATGGGTATCCTTCCATACGTGGACCTCTTAAAGATTTCAGAGGAAGAGACAGACATGATTGGGGGGCGGCAAAACATAGACCGGGTCATGAAGCAGAACCAGGTGGCGGTGGTGGTAGAAACCCTGGGATCGGAAGGGGCAAGGTGCTTTTTCGCAGGAACCTCCTTTGTGGTAAAGGGACGCAGGGCGGACGCCATTGTGGATACAACGGGTGCAGGGGATGCGTTCTGGGGAGGTTTCCTTTCCAGGCTGCTGATAAAAGGCGCTGACCGAACAGGCATATTTACAAGGGAAATCCTGGAGGACGCCATGAGGTACGGCAATGTAAGCGGTTCCCTGTGCGTCCAGTCCAAGGGAGCCATTGCATCCCTTCCCGCCAGGGCGGAGATTGAACTGTATTTGGAGGAAGACTGATGAGCAAAGAAATATGGAACCAATCCTGCATTATTTCGCCGTCCCTTATCTGCCTGGACCTGTGCAACCTTGAGCAGCAGGTCAGGCTGGTGGAGGAAAGCGGCATCCGGATGCTGCATGTGGACATATTGGACGGGCATTTCAGTCCAAGCATGCCTCTGGGGCTGGAGACGGTAAAGCAGCTGAGGAAGAAGACGGACCTGGAATTTGAGGCCCACGTAATGACGGCCAATCCTCAGTACTTTATTGATGAACTGTTGGAATGCGGTGTTTCGCAGATCGTATTCCACATTGAGACAGCGGACCATGTGGACGGGCTTTTAAACTATATCCATGGAAAGGGTGTGCGGGCCGGTGTGGCCCTGAAGCCGGGGACCCCCCTGACCGTCCTTGATTATGTCCTGGACAAGTGCGATGCGGTCCTGCTGATGTTAATCAATCCCGGTTTTGCCCAGTGCGCAGGGGAGGCCCAGGTATCCTACGGGGACCGTAAAATCAGGGACCTGAGGAAGATGATAGATGACAGGGGACTGGATACCGGAATTATTCTGGACGGAAGGATCTCCCCAAAGAACATAGAGGATTACGGCAGGGGGATTGCCAACATATTCGTGGCGGGAAGCACCTGCATCAAAAAGGACGACCTGGTGGGAAGCCTGAGGGCGGTCAATGACCTGGCAAAAACCCTGAATGGGGATTCGAAGGAGTGATGGGATGGGATATTACAGCGATGAGTACAGAAATACATATACAACGGTTTTAAAGGAACTGGATACGGCCCTTGGCAGCGTGGACCCGGCGGCAGTGGAAGCGCTGGCGGATGCTGTGCTGGACGCGGACCAGGTGTTTTTTGTGGGTGTGGGAAGGGTGCTTCTGTCCCTTCAGTCCATTGCAAAACGTCTGGCGCACCTGGGAATTTGCACCCACTATGTGGGAGAAATCACAGAACCGGCCATTACAGGCAATGACCTGCTGATTGTGGGTTCAGGCAGCGGTTCCACCCTGTTCCCCCTGGGGATTGCAAAAAAGGCAAAGGCAGCCGGGGCCAGGGTGGTGCACATCGGCTCAAATCCGGACAGTGAGATGAAGGACGTGGCTGAGTTCATGGTGCGGATTCCCGTGCGGACCAAGAATTATCTGGAAGATGAGATTGATTCCGTACAGCCCATGACCTCACTTTTTGAGCAGAGCCTCCTGATACTGGGAGATACCGTCGCCAAGATGATTATTGATAAAAAGCAGATTGACATGAAGAGCCTGTGGAAATACCATGCAAACCTGGAGTAGGAAAACCTAAAGCAGGAAAACCCAAGCAGGGGAACCTGAATCAGGGATGGCTGAAACAAAGGAAACTGGAGTGTGGGACATGAAAAAGGAATGGATGAAGTATGCCGGCAGCATGCAGCAGCTGGCTTATGTAAGACCGCTGGCATATAAAGAGGGCCGTGCGGAAAACATGAATGCCTGGGAAATCAAATCCGGCCACATGGCCTTTCATGTGATGGCGGATAAATGCCTGGACATATCGGATCTTTCATATAAGGGCATGAATATGTCATTTATGGCAAAGCCCGGGCTGATGGGGCGGGGGCATTATGACACCCATGGACAGGAAGCCCAGAGAAGTATCATGGGCGGGCTTCTGTTCACCTGCGGCCTGGAAACAATCTGCGCGCCCTGCAATGTGGATGGCAGGGATTACCCCATGCATGGCAGGATGAGGACAACGCCGGCCGAACATGCGGGGGCGGACGCTTACTTTGAGGGGGACGAGTATGTGATTTCCGTGAAGGGGGAGATGCGGGAAGCTGAACTGTTTGGGGAGAACATGGTCCTTAGAAGGACCATAGAGACAAGGCTGGGTTCCAACTCCATCCTGGTTACGGATGAGATAGAGAACCAGGCATTCCGCCCGGAACCCCTGATGCTGCTCTACCACTGCAATATGGGTTATCCCTTTTTAGATGAGACCTGCGAGCTGGTGCTGCCGGTAAAACAGGTGACAGGAAGGGAAGCCTTTGCAGAACAGCATGTGGACAGATGGAACTGGATGGATGAACCAAAACCAAATGAACCGGAATATGTTTTCCTCCATGACATGGCTGAGGATGAATCAGGCACCACCATGGCCATGGTGGTGAACCACGGCAGGAAACTGGCCCTCTGCCTGGAATTTAACCGGAAGAACCTGCCTTACTTCATGGAATGGAAGTCCATGGCTTCCGGGGATTATGCCCTGGGCCTGGAACCTTCCAACTCCAGTGTGTACGGCAAGCCATATCATATCAGCCAGGACAAGGTCCATTACCTGCAGCCCTTTGAAAAGGAAGTGAACCAGATCCGGTTCACGGTACTGGAAGGTGAAGAGGCAATCAGGAACTGCCGGGAACGGATTATTAAAATAAAAGGAGAACCAGAATGAAACGATCAGAAATCAACGCAGTCATTAAAAAGTTTGAAGCCCTGATGAAGGAGCACTGTTTTGAACTTCCGCCCTACTTGGGTTTTACGCCAGAGGAGTGGCAGGATAAGGGACATGAATATGATGAGATACGGGATAACATGCTGGGATGGGATGTGACGGATTACGGCGAGGGGGACTTTGACAAGCTGGGCCTTGCGCTGATTACAATCCGCAATGGGAATGTACATAATCCAAAGTACCAGAAACCGTATGCGGAGAAGATCATCATGTGTGACAGCGGACAGGTATCCCCCATGCATTTCCACTGGGGCAAGATGGAGGACATTATCAACCGAGGGGGTAATGACATTGAATTCACCCTTTACAATGCGGATAAGGAGACAGAACAGCTGGCTGACACGGACGTTGAGATTTGTCAGGACGGACGTCGGTATACCATGCCGGCCGGGACCAAGGTAATCCTGCATCCAGGCGAAAGCCTGACCCTGTACCCATACCTGTACCATGAGTTCGTCATTCCCGAGGGCGGACCTGTGCTGATTGGGGAAGTATCCATGTGCAATGATGACAATACGGACAACCGTTTCTTGAATCCGCTGGGAAGATTCCCGACCATAGAAGAAGACGAAGCGCCTTACAGGCTGCTCTGCAATGAGTATCCGCCTGCAAAGGATTGATTACAATCCGTCCGTGGACCCTTAAGGAGCGGGAATGCCGCAGGCAGGGAACCTGCGGCATCCCCATTATCCTAGAGCGTGTCTGAAAATTTATTCCCGCCATCTGCCCTAAGGAATCCACCATAGGTACCCC
>NZ_QVEX01000013.1 GCF_003434055.1 Enterocloster aldenensis
CCCGTTCACCGAGCCACCCGTTTTACGGGTGGCGGCGACTTTTACTGCCGTAACCTTTCTTTATAAGAACCTGGCGGTTTTGCTGACTGCATATAAATTCCTTACCAGCTCCGGTTTGGGAAAATAGGGGATGCTGTTTGCTGTCAAAGAATAAATACAAGGTGCCTTCCGCTGATGGCTGGATGTCCCAAAGTCGCGATATATTTGCATAAATTTTATATAATTATCGGAAAATATAAACAATTAATAAGATTTTAAAACCATCAATTGTATAAAAACAGAAACAATTGTAATTAGATGGAGGTAAATATAAATAAACTAAAAAGATAATAAAAAAATTAAAAAAGCATTGACAAATGACAGGCCATTTACTATAATAAAGACAACAAAAGAACAGAGAACAAAAAGAATTTAAGGAACTGTAGACAATCAGTTCACAAGCAACTTAAATCCAAGCAAAGGAGGTACGGACCACCAAAGACTGAATTTTAGTTTCATATATAACAAAAGAAATTTTTTATATATGAAACCAGGAGAAACCAATCTACTAAAAAGTGAAACGCTCAAACAGTAAAGTAATTTAAGTAATTGATTTAAAGAAACAAAAGAATCCAATCGGTTGGTAAACGATTCAAAGAGTAACAAAGTTTCAATAGATTAAAGAAGTTCCAAGTGAATGGGTAAGTTCACAAAAGAAAAGTATTTAATATTATAGAAGCAAGTCAACAAATTGAATAGTTAAAAGCAATTGCAGTATTTAAAGAAAGAATTTAAAGAAACAAGCTGTTGAGCAGAAACATTTATTATTAAGTGGTTGATGGCATTTTCAATAAGCTATCTCAAGAGTATCAATAAAAATCGTGTATCGGTTTAGTGATATGACGAGAAAGTATCATTAGAACGAAATAGATTGATACCGGATAGTATAGTAAGCAAGATGTAAGGAAAATGAATCAGACACACTGGTAAGATGAAGTAACAAGAGCGCGGTAACAATAGTAGAGAGGTGTAACAACTTAATATAGAAGTAAAAAGAAACAATTGTTTCAGAAAAGTGAGGCTTGGTCCAATGGACGAAATAGTCAGAAGACGGATATCGTAATCGAGAACGTGGTTAGTCAAAGATTCGATATCCGTCTTCTATGTTATTCAGGAAGCCATGGGAATAAAGGAATGTAATGATGTCGGGCGTTTCGGATGAAGGGACGCTTTTTTTGTGGGTATTACAGGCCTTCCAGGTCAAAGGGAGGTCTGTATTCCTCCTTTGCACTGCTCTTTTGCTGCATGAAGCCATGGGTGAGGCCAAGTTCCAGGGCAGTGTCCACCACGCGGTTGTATTCGTAGGTGGTTATGCGGCGGTTCAGTCCGGGAAAGTCGCTGCTGCGATGACAGGGCGTGTACTGGCTCATGAGGCTGATCATGTACTGGTCCCGGGGCAGGTTCTCCTTTATCCAGTGCAGAAGGGCAATGGAATCATCCTTATGGCCGGGAAGGACCATGTGGCGGATGATGACGCCCTTTTGCATAAGGGATGGATCTGCCTCCTGCCACACAGGGGCGCCTGTCTGCCGTATCATCTGGAGGATGGACAGGGAGGCGCGTTCAAAGTAATCACCGGCATGGGAATATCTGAGGGCCAGACGGTTATCATAATATTTGAAGTCAGGAAGCCAGATATCCACATAATCTTTCAGGGCCAGGATGGTTTCAACGGTTTCATAACCGCCGCTGTTGTAGACAATGGGAATGGTAAGTTCAGGCCGGGCAAGGTCCAGGGCGGCCGTGATATGGGGCAGGTACTGGGTGGGGGTCACCAAATTGATGTTATGGGCGCCTTTGTCCTGCAGGTCCAGGAAGATGCGGGCCAGATGTCCTGTGGACAGCTCTTTCCCGAAGTTCTGGCTGCTGAGCTCTGAGTTTTGGCAGAAGCAGCATCGGAGGGTACAGCCTGAGAAAAATACGGTCCCGCTGCCGCCAGGGCCTTTTTCCGGCCCGCTGATGCAGGGTTCCTCCCAGTGATGGAGGGCGGCCCTGGCAGCCTTTAGCTCATGGGTGCAGCCGCAGTACCCCGCGGCCCTGGCACGGTCAGCCTTACAGGCCCTGGGGCAAAGGCTGCAGCTTGTATAGTTGTCAAAGGAAATAGGGGTTCTGTGCTGCATGGTTTCATATTCTCCTGGTTTCAGATTCAGCTGGTACAGCGTTACCCAGCTATTTACGTAATGGAGCACTAGATGGTATAGTCCTGCTGTGCAGGCAGGCGGTGCTGCTCCCTGTATTCTTTTGGGGAAACCCCGTACTCTTTTTTGAAGGCCCGGAAAAAGCTGGTATAGTCCTTGAACCCGTACTGATGGTACACATGGCCGATGGGCTGGTCGGACAGGATGGCATTTTTACTGGCATGCAGGCGCTTTTTAAGGATGTACTGGTGAAGGGAGATGCCCATGTTGTCCTTAAATATATGTGAGATATGGTATTTGCTCACATAGAAAAAGGCGGAAAGGCTGTCCAGGCTTAAGTCGCCTTCCAGGTGCTGGTTTATATAGTCACAGATATTGAGGTACAGGACATTTTCATAGACAGCTGATTTCTGATGCAGGCTGTCGTAGAGCAGGCGGTTGATATAGACCAGGAATGATACGGCCATGAGTTCGGATGTCAGACGGTGGAAGGCCCGTCCGCTGCCTGATTCCTCAATCAGGTCGGTCAGCTTTCCCTGAATCTCCTGGGTTGTGATGGTGTCTGTGTGGAAGCGGTAGACCTGATGGCTCCCCGCATAATCAAAGCCGTAAGCCAGTTCCTCATCTGCCTGGCGCAGTTTCCGGTAATAATCGCTTCCCAGCCAGAAGACAAAGCGCCTGTACGGTTTGTCATGGGAGAGGAATTCAGGAAAATGCGGGACGCCCGGAGGAATCAGGAGACAGTCACCGTATTCCAGCAGATAGCTTTTATCTGCCATATGGTATTCCACATCGCCTTCCAGAAAAAAGTAGAACTCGTAGTAATCATGCACATGGGCGGCCACGGATTTAAGCGTGGTGTCATTATAATAGAACAGCTCAAAGTCAACGGGCTGCATGTACTGCCGTGTGTTGAAATCCGAGGATATCTGTTTTTTCAAAGGGAGTCTCCTTTCCGGCCGGATAAAGCGGTGACCTGATTTATTTTACCCAATCTTAGCATGAAACAACAACATTTGCAATATGCTGGGCAAGTATCACTATGGACGGAAATCCTGAATCTGTTATAATAAAATTAAGTTAAGGGACAGATACCAACAACAATTCTTAAGGAGGAGTTTACACATGAAATTATCATTCAGATGGTACGGAGAAGATGACAAGGTAACCCTGGAGAACATCCGCCAGATTCCTGGCATGCAGTCAATCGTAACGGCTGTATATGATGTGCCGGTAGGCGAGGTATGGAGCCGCGAGAGCATTGCGAAGTTAAAAAAGCAGGTTGAGGACGCAGGTCTTGGCTTTGATGTAATTGAGAGCATTCCGGTCCATGAGGATATCAAGCTTGGTAAGCCGTCCAGGGACAAATATATTGAGAACTACTGCGAAAACATCCGCCGCGTGGCTGAGGCAGGCATCAAGTGCGTATGTTATAATTTCATGCCGGTATTTGACTGGACAAGGACACAGTTAGACCATGAGCTGGGCGACGGCTCTACTTCCCTGGTATATTATCAGGAGCAGGTAGATGCCGTGAATCCGTTAAACAGCGACAGCGACCTGACCCTTCCGGGCTGGGATTCCAGCTACACCAGGGACGGGCTTAAGGCTGTTGTGGAGGAATACCACAGCCTGACAGAGGATATGCTGTGGGATAATGTAAAATACTTCCTGGAGCGCGTGATTCCGGTTGCTGCTGAGTGTGATGTGAACATGGCAATCCATGAAGACGATCCATGCTGGAGTATTTTCGGCCTGCCAAGGATCATCACCTGTGAGGAGAACCTGGACCGCTTCTTAAAGCTGGTGGATGACAGGCACAACGGCATCACGCTGTGCACCGGTTCCCTGGGCTGCTCTGCTAAGAACGACGTGGTGAGGATGGCTGGAAAGTACGCTGCCATGGGCAGGATCCACTTTGCCCACATCAGGAACGTGGCTGTGCTGGACAATGGATTTGAGGAGAGGGCGCATCTGTCCTCCTGCGGTTCCCTGGACATGTTCGGCATCGTGAAGGCCCTGGTGGACAATGGCTTTGACGGTTATGTAAGACCTGACCACGGACGTATGATCTGGGGAGAGACAGGACGCGCCGGATACGGCCTGTACGACAGGGCCCTGGGCGCAACTTATCTGAACGGCCTGTTCGAGGCAGTGGAGAAGATGAGCCGGTAATCCGGGATGTATTTTCATAAAGCAAGGAGAAAGGATCAGTGGGCAGATGGACTGGTCCTTTTTGCTTATGGCAAGCCATCATAAGGCGTAACAGTGCATGAAGGCATGGTAAGGCAGAGGAATGTGAGGAGGCGTAGAGGATATGGTGTTTGGATTGGATCTGTCAGGGCGCATGGCCGTGGTAACTGGGGCGGGCGGGATCCTGTGCGGCATGTTTGCCAGGACCCTTGCACAGGCAGGAGCGTCGGTGGCGCTCCTTGATATCAACCTGGAGACCGCGGAGCGGACAGCCAGGGAGATACGGGCCCAGGGAGGCAATGCGGCTGCGTATGAAGTGGATGTGATGGATAAGGACAGGCTGGAAGGCGTACATGCCAGGGTACTGGCAGACCTTGGGCCGTGTGATATCCTGATAAACGGGGCGGGAGGCAACCAGGCCTGCGCCAACACATCCAAGGAGTATTTTGAAATGGGGGATATTGAGGCGGATGTGACAACATTTTTTGACCTGGAATACAGGGGGGTGCAGAAGGTCCTGGACCTGAATTTTCTAGGCGCTTTCCTGACCTGCCAGGTATTTGCAAAGGATATGGTGGGAAGGGAGGGCTGCAATATATTGAATATTTCCTCGGCCAGCGCGCTGCGGCCCCTGACCAGGATTCCGGTATACAGCGGAGCCGTGGCAGCGCTCAGTAATTTCACACAGTGGCTGGCAGTGCATTTTGCCAGGGCGGGAATCCGCGTCAATGCCATCGCCCCGGGATTCTTTGTGACAAAGCAGAATGAGGGGCTGCTGTATGAGGAGGACGGCACCCCGGCAGCCAGAACGGCCAGGGTACTGGCCGCCACCCCCATGGGCCGGTTCGGCAGGCCCGAGGAACTGAATGGGGCCTTGATGTTCCTCTTGAATAATCAGGCTGCCGGGTTCATAACCGGGGTGGTGCTGCCGGTGGACGGAGGCTTTGGGGCAAATTCGGGGGTGTGATCCGTGGCGCCTGGGAATGCGATGCCTGGGAGTGTGATGCCTGGGAATGAGATGCCAGGAACCCGGTTCCTAAAAATGCGGTTCCTGGGTCTCATCCTTTAGCCTGAACCTGCCCACAAGGCTCTTGAGTATCTGGGCCTGCCCGGAGAGTTCCTCGCTGGCAGCCGCGCTTTCCTCTGCAGTGGCTGAATTGGTCTGGACCACGGAGGATATCTGATCCACGCCCTGGGTTACCTGGTGTATGGAGTCTGCCTGGTTTTTGGAAGCCTCGGCGGATTTGCTGGCCAGGCTGCGCACCTCGTCAGCCACCCGCTGTCGATTTCAGATACAGGCTTTGTTATCCCGCACACAATATAGACTGCAAACAGGATGGCGATGATGGTCAGGGCAGTGAGGGTGGCCAGGGTGGTCTTCTGTGCAAACGCATAGGCAATATCCGCCTGTTCATTGGCCTGGTCGCTGCCTGTCTTGTTGAACTGCATAAGTTCCTGGCACTTGGCTGTGAAATCATTAAAATGGGTCAGATGTTCGCTGTTCATGACAGCCATGGCTTCCTGTGTCTTGTTTTGGGAGCGGAGTTCAATCATTTTCTCGCCCTCGGACAGATAATTGTCCCAGTCTGTCCGGATTTCAGCCAGGAGCCGGCGGTCCGTATCATTTGCAATCAAAGGGGTATACTGTTCACAAAGGTTTTCAAAATTGGCGGACAGTTTATCCAGTTCCGCATTTACCAGGTCCATTTCCTGTGTATTCTGGGATATGACATGCTTGTATTCCTGGATAAGTATATCGGAGACAGTGGTGTTGATTTCTTCTGCAATAAGGGCTGAGGGCAGCCAGTTAGATGCAATGTACGTGGTTTTAAATTCTTCATTTTCTTGATAATCTCCTGTATTTTTTTGATTTGGCGTAGGCATCCGCATACCTATGCGGATGCCTTAACAGCGTAAGAGAAAATGTGCCCCGTTCATGTTGTGACGGTTCCCTTTTTTGTTTGGGAAATCATGGAAATTAATAAGGGAAAAAGCGGCTGATGAATAAAAAAACCAGTAATGGCTGTAGGGGAATGTTAGGGATTGGATTGAAAAAATAAGGCATGGCAGCGTCCATGGCTGCCATGCCTTATTTTTTTAAGAACATGTATGGAAAATCCTGACAATTCGCGCGGATTGCCAATGAAAGACAGACATGGCCGCCCGGCTAACGCGCGCTTTCCCTGCTGATATATCTGGGAAGGCCGTTTTCCATAATCCGTTCTGGTTCGCCTGCTATCAGGGGAAGGGCGTATTCATGAAATGCAGGGCTGATGTCGGTGCCGCATGGGGTTATCCATTCCAACGGGAACCCCTTTTCCTTGTTGCACACATTGCCCACATCCGTAAGGCCGAATTCCAGGCGGTAGCCAGGCCCGTCTGCGCGGGAGCAGGAAACCATGCACCCGGTAGCGCCTTTTAAGGATTGCTTAACGGCGGTGCGGCCTGAGAGGATTGCCTCGTCCACATCGGCGGCAGAGGCAAGGAGGCTGCTGCACCTCTGGTTCACATTCAGTTCCACGGAACGCACCTTGACCTGGAAGCGGTTGCGCACGTAGCTTTCCAGGATTTTTGCGCTGCCGGTAAGCATTTTGTGGCCAAATGTATCAAGCTGGGCTTCATTGGAATATTCACATATGAATTTGCCGCTTTGGTCGCGGATGCCTTCGGACACGCAGATCACCACATTGGGCTGCCGGTCCAGGGCCTTCTGCACGTCATCGAAAAAGCGTTCCATGGAAAAGGGGACCTCGGGCATGTAGATGAGCAGGGGGTTGTCGCCCGCATGCCTTCTTGCCAGGGCGCTGGCCGCGGTGACCCATCCGGCGTGGCGGCCCATCAGTTCCACGATGGTGACGGCGGGCTGCTGGTACACGGAGGCGTCCAGGCAGATTTCCCGGACCGTGGAGGCCACGTACTTGGCAGCGCTTCCGTAGCCGGGTGTGTGGTCCGTCACCGGAAGGTCGTTATCAATGGTTTTGGGAACCCCGATAAAGGATATGGTTTCATGGCGCAGGCGCGCGCACCGGGACAGCTTGTCCACCGTGTCCATGGAGTCATTGCCCCCGATGTAGAAGCAGGCGCCGATGTCCAGTGAAGCAAACTTTTCAAACAAAAGCCCATACACAGGCGCGTCCATATTGTTGGGAAGCTTATACCGGCAGGAGCCTAAGTAGGCGGCAGGGGTCTGCTTTAGCAGGAGCAGGTCCTCCCGGCTCAGGCTTTTTGACAGGTTCATGCAGTGGCCGGAGAGGAAACCTTCAATGCCGTTTACCATGCCGTAAACAGCGCCTATCTGTTCAGGGTGGCTGCTGCCTTCTGTGATTACTCCGTATAAGCTGGCGTTGATAACAGCGGTGGGACCGCCGGACTGGCCGACCAGGATATTCTTTCTCATGATGGTTCTCCTTAATTGTTGTCCTTGTTGTTCCTATTTTGTTCTTCCTATTGTTCTTCTTGTTCAGTTTTTTTGAGCAAGTTTCTTTATGAGTATATAACAAACAAAAGGACAATGCAATCAGCTCTTGTTAACATGTATAGAATTCCCTGCCAGATTTGTGTATATTGCCAATTGAAAACAGATAAGGTCTGTGCTAATCTGTATACAGATATTAAAAGTTGTATACAAGTGAGATGATTGGAATACAATCACGAAGTTAAAGGAGGATTTAAGTAATGGATATTCGTTATTCTGCAAATCAGAGAGATGTGAAGCGCTACACCACTGAGGAATTAAGGGATGAGTTCCTGATCCAGAACCTGTATGTGGCAGATGAGGTGGTTGCCGTGTATTCACATGTGGACCGTATGGTGACATTGGGCTGCATGCCTGTGACAGAGACTGTTTCCATTGACAAGGGAATCGACTGCTGGAAGAATTTTGGCACCCACTACTTCCTGGAGCGCCGTGAGATCGGTATCTTCAACATTGGCGGGGCAGGCCAGATCGTGGCTGACGGACAGGAATTCAACATGGGATATAAGGACTGCCTGTATATCACAAAGGGCACCAGGGAAGTGCATTTTTCAAGCCAGGACGCTGCCAATCCAGCTAAGTTCTATATGGTAAGCGCACCTGCCCACACATCCTTTACCACTACCTACATCCCCATTGAGAAGGCTGCCAAGAGGCCGTGCGGCGCTTCTGAGACAGCGAATAAGCGCGTGATTAACCAGTTCATCCATCCGGATGTGCTTCAGACCTGCCAGCTGTCCATGGGCATGACCGTTCTGGAGGAAGGCAGTGTATGGAATACCATGCCCGCCCACACCCATGAGCGCCGTATGGAGATTTACATGTATTTTGAGGTTCCGGGGGACAACGTTGTGTTCCATATGATGGGAGAGCCCACAGAGACAAGGCACATCATCATGAAGAACGAGGAAGCTGTCATCAGCCCGTCCTGGAGCATCCACAGCGGGGCCGGTACATCCAACTACACTTTTATCTGGGCCATGGGCGGAGAGAACATGGAGTTTGACGACATGGATACCATGATGCCGAATCAGATGAAATAACACAGATATCAAACAGCATATATATGGATTAACAGCGGACAACGGCAGGAGTGCCTGCCGATGAAGGAGGATAAGGATATGACAGATTATTTACAGAACTTTTCATTAAACGGCAAGGTTGCGCTGATTACAGGCGCGTCTTATGGAATCGGTTTTGCCATTGCAAAGGCCATGGCAGGCGCAGGGGCAACCATTGTATTCAATGATATTAAGCAGGAACTGGTTGATAAAGGCCTTGCTGCTTACAAGGAAGAGGGGATTGAAGCCCACGGATATGTATGTGACGTGACGGATGAGGATGCTGTGAACGGGATGGTTGCCGCCATTGAGAAGGAAGTGGGCGTGATTGACATCCTGGTCAACAATGCAGGAATCATCAAGCGGATTCCCATGTGCGATATGTCTGCGGCCGAGTTCAGACAGGTAATTGACGTGGACCTGAATGCGCCCTTCATCGTGTCCAAGGCAGTTATCCCCAGCATGATCAAGAAGGGCCACGGCAAGATCATCAACATCTGCTCCATGATGAGCGAACTGGGACGTGAGACTGTTTCCGCTTATGCGGCAGCCAAGGGCGGCCTTAAGATGCTGACCAAGAACATTGCGTCTGAGTACGGCGAATACAACATCCAGTGTAACGGTATCGGGCCTGGCTATATTGCAACACCGCAGACAGCGCCTCTGCGCCAGGTCCAGCCGGACGGCTCCAGACATCCCTTTGACCAGTTCATCATTGCCAAGACACCGGCCGGCCGCTGGGGCGAGGCAGAGGATCTGGGCGGACCAGCCGTATTCCTGGCATCCGAGGCATCCAATTTTGTCAACGGCCTTGTACTGTACGTGGATGGCGGCATCCTGGCCTACATCGGCAAGCAGCCAAAATAATCTGAGACAGCTGAAGTCAGGCGGCCCTGACAGGATTGGGCCGCTGCCTGACGGTATGGGGGTGAAACCATGGGAGAGATGAATTTCAAGAACCGCGGCGAGCTGGTATTCGAGACCCTGAAGCGGGAGATTCTGGACCTGCGGCTAAAGCCGGGCCAGATGATAAGTGAAAATGAAATATGCGACCGCTTCGGCGTGTCCAGGACTCCTGTGCGGGACGCCCTCAGGCTTTTGCAGGAACAGGGCTTTGCGGAAACCATTCCCTACCGGGGAACCTATGTGACGCTTCTGAGCCTGGATAACATCAAGCAGATGATTTACATGCGTGTTGCGGTTGAGACCATGGTGCTGCGGGATTTCATGCAGAACCGAACGCCCATGGTGATGGAAGATATCCGCCATGCAATTGCCCAGCAGCGGGCATTGATTGAAGAGGCAGGCTTTGAGCCGGAGCAGTTCTACCACATGGATGCCCAGATGCATTCCATATGGTTCGGCGCCGTAAAGCGCCAGAAGCTTTGGGAAATGCTTCAGGCACAGCAGCTTCATTACACAAGGTTCCGCATGCTGGATTTTATCACGGAGACTGACTTTACGCGCATCATCGGGGAACATGAGGAATTGTTCCGGCTGATTTCAGAAGGAAATGAAAAGAAGCTGGAGGAATCGCTCAAGGAACACCTGTATTACAGCATGAAGCGCATGCGCCATTCCATCGAAGTGGATTATAAAGATTATTTTGAAGAAGAACCGGAAGAAGGGCGGTTTGTCATATGACAAGCCGTTCTATTCTTTTTTCAGATAAATCCGCTCATCCGGATTTTCCTTCAGATACTCTTCCAGGTCTTCGGGGGAAAGGTTGGAGCGGACCTCCTCAAAATAGGCTGCCCCGTCCATGGAGATGAAATCAATGAGGCGTTTCACCACCTCCGGGTCATCCAGTAACTGTTCAATCTTTTCATCCGTAAAATAAGCCATTGTCGTATACCTGCCTTCCTGTTTCCAATATATGTAATTTATACATCCTAATACCTATAGTATATTCGTAATTGCGAAGATATTCAATATCTGAAATCTATTTTATGCTTAATCTATCAAACAGACCAGATTACATAGGAGTAAGAGATGATAGATTATTCGCCCTTTTGGAAGACTTTGGAAGATTCAAAGGAAAACTGGTATACGCTTACCAAGCATCATCATGTGTCGGACAGTACGCTTCACAGACTGAAGCACAACAAGGATATTTCCATGAAGACAGTGAATGATTTGTGCAGGATACTGAATTGTGATATAGAGAATATTGCAACCTATGTGGCCTCGGATGAGGACCAGAAGCTGTAACTTTTATGGAATGGTGTGTGTCTGGGAACTGCCTTTTGTCAGCTGGCTGGAATGAAACCACATACCTGGCAGGAATGAATCTGCGAACACACACCGGAATCAGATAGATGCCCTTCAGCGCGGCCCCACGGCCATGGCTGGCGGGCATTTTATGTTTATCCCTTTTCAAACAGACCAAACTATTATAGAATGTTTTCAGGATGAAAGGAGGCGGATGGCGGATATGGGACAGAATAAGAAAAGCAATCAGGGATTCGTTGGCCGTATCTGGCTATCCTGTTCCCTGGAACAGAAGGTCCGCTATATTGCGGGTTCGGCTGCAATTGTGGTCATATTGTCCATTGCTGCCAATCTACTGGTGGCCGGCTTTGGCATGAAGGGATTCCATACAGTGCTTGAGAACAATTCCCATGCCCTGTCCTTCTGGTCCGCCATGTCAGGGGAGAGCAGTGCGTTCGTGGCCCTTGTCAGGGACAGGACAGAGGAAAACCAGAAGCGGTTTCATGAGGCGTGTCTTAAATCAGAAGCAGCCCTTGAGGGACTGAGCTTTGATTACAATAAGATCGGGGCAGTCCCTTATGCCAGGACCTGGTCCATTTTCAATATGTATGAAAACTATGCCAGGGAAAGGGACGGGTTCCTGGACATGGAGGAGGACGATGAGGGGTACATGGACCGGCTGTATACCATCTACCGCGTCCAGGGATATCTGGAAAACCATGCAGGACGCCTGGAACAGATGACGGTTGAGATGGGGAACGAGAGTTATGAAAGGCAGCGGCCCCTGCTCATAATCGTGCCTGTAATCAGCGTGCTCTGGGGAGCGGCTGCCCTGCTTATGGTGCGGTGGCTGAAGCAATCCGTGTACCGCGGCATTGTGCGGCCAGTGGTGGAACTGGCAGAGGATTCAAGACGTATTGGGGAAAATGATTTTTCAGGGCCGGATATCCAGGCAGAGGGGCAGGATGAGATTGCCAGCCTGGTCAGGGCCTTCTGTACTATGAAGGATTCCACCAAGGGTTATATCCAGGCGCTGACTGAAAAGCATGAAATGGAAAAACAGCTGGACGCGGTGCGGCTTCAGATGCTGAAGAACCAGATTAATCCCCATTTCCTGTTTAATACCCTGAACATGATTGCCGGCACGGCCCAGATTGAGGACGCTGATACAACGGAGAAGATGATTACGGCCCTTGGGCGGCTGTTCCGCTATAACCTTAAGTCATCGGACTCGGTCATGCCCCTGGAGCGGGAGCTTAAGGTGGTGCAGGATTATATGTACCTGCAGAAGATGCGGTTTGGACAGCGGCTTACATTTACCTGTGACTGCCATCCCGATACCCTGGAATTGCTGGTGCCTTCCTTTGCGCTTCAGCCGCTGGTGGAGAATTCCATCAAGTATGGGATTTCACCCAGAAGCCAGGGCGGGAAAATCCACATACGTTCCTGGCTGGAGGGAAAGCGGCTGTGGATATCTGTTGCGGACACAGGGCTTGGGATGGAGGAAGGGCGGCTCAAGGAGATACGGGAGGCGCTTAAGGCCGGGGACGACAGGTCTGCCGGAGTGGGGCTTGGCAATATATACCGGAGACTTCATGTCATGTATAAGGACGGCGGGATGTTCCTGTACAGCCGCAAGGGCTGCGGTACGGTGGTGCAGATGGCATTTACGGGGGAAAACCTCCACGGAGGGGAGAAGCTCAATGGAGGGAAGAACCTCAATGGAGGGAAGAACCTCAATGGAGGGGAGAACCTCAATGGAGGGGAGAACCTTAATGGAGAAGAAAACCCCAATGGAAAGGATGAAGTATGAACAGATATCGCATACTGCTGGCGGATGATGAACAGATTGAGCGTATGGCGCTGGCAAAACGGCTTGTGAAGCATTTTGGGGACAGCCTGGCCATCAGCGAGGCTGTCAATGGGGCGGAGGCCCTTAAGGTGTTTAAAAGGGAGCAGAGCCAGATCGTGCTCATGGATATTTCCATGCCCGAGATGAACGGGGCGGAGGCGGCGGAGCAGATCCGTGGAATGGATGAGGACTGTATCATCATTTTCCTGACAGCCTATGATGATTTTGCCTATGCAAAAAGGGCAATCGTAATCCGGGCCCTGGATTATCTTTTAAAGCCCTGTGACGAGGACGAGCTGGTGTCTGTGATTGAGGAGGCTATGCGTCTTACGGACCGCAGGGAGTTAAAGAAGGCGCGGGACTTTGGCATGGATGGAGGGAAGGCCCTGGATGGAGGCATACCGGGAGTCCGGGGGGTAAGTATGGCCAAAATCCCATCCGGGGGCGCCCAGGATATGGCGGGCGGCCATGGGCTGGAGGATGCGGGAACCGCCCGCATGGCCCTTGCAGCGGAAACCATGCGGGAGTATATACGGAATAATTACATGAAGGAAATATCCATGCAGGATGCGGCAAGGGTGATGAATTATTCGGATGCGTATTTCTGCAAATTATTTAAACAGTGCTTTGACCAGAATTTCACCTCTTATCTGACCAATTTCCGGGTGAACGAGGCAAAAAAGCTTTTGAAGGACCGGAATATCAGTGTGAAGGATGTGGGGATGCGGGTGGGATATTATGATTCCAATTATTTTGCCAAAGTTTTCAAGCGGGTCACAGGCGTGATTCCTTCGGAGTACAGGGACAGCCAGCACTCCATCCGGCATGGCGATGCCAACCGTCCCACCTGGAATTGTTAATAAAATGACAAAATCTTCTTCCCCAATGACAAACTTTTACGGTACAAATTAAATGCCCCGGGCTATATAATTAAGAAAGTGTTAAGGAAGGCGCCAAAACCTTAATGGATTCTGGATTGTAAAGCCGCGGGGTTTCTTTTTATGCGGTATGGTATGGAGGATTTCAGTCCAGAATAAGTACAGACCAGAATAAGTACAGAAAATATGGAACGTTTGCTGTATAAAGGGAAAGGAATGGAAAATGGTGAGGAAATTCATAAAGAAAACAACAGCAGTCCTGCTGTGTGCCGCTGTGGCTGCAGGCCTTATGGGCTGTGGATCCGTGACTTCCGGGAAACGGATCATCCGTGTCTCCCACGCACAGTCGGAAACACATCCCGAGCACATTGGATTGCTTGCATTTAAGGAATATGTGGAGGAACGCCTGGGGGACAGGTACGAGGTACAGATATTCCCCAATGAAATCCTGGGTTCTGCCCAGAAGGCCATTGAATTGACCCAGACAGGAGCCATTGATTTTGTGGTGGCGGGAACCGCCAACCTGGAAACATTTGCAGGTGTGTATGAAATCTTCAGCATGCCCTACCTGTTTGATTCCGAGGATGTGTATAAATCCGTGATGCAGGATACGGATTATATGGAACAGGTGTATGAGTCCACGGACGAGGCCGGATTCCGGGTTGTGACCTGGTATAACGCGGGAACCAGGAACTTTTATGCCAAGACGCCCATCCGCACGCCTGAGGACCTTAAGGGTAAGAAAATCAGGGTACAACAGAGCCCGGCCAGCGTTGCCATGGTCAATGCTTTTGGAGCGGCTGCCGCGCCCATGGGATTCGGGGAAGTGTATACGGCCATCCAGCAGGGCGTGATTGACGGGGCTGAGAACAATGAGCTGGCCCTTACCAACAACAAGCACGGCGAGGTTGCCAAATATTATGCTTACAATAAACACCAGATGGTGCCGGACATGCTGGTGGCAAACCTTAAATTCCTTCAGGGGCTGGATCCTGAGGAGTACCAGGTTTTCAAGGATGCGGCCCTCCTTTCCACCCAGGTTGAGATGGAGGAGTGGGATAAGAGCATTGAGGCGGCAAAACAGATTGCATCTGAGGACATGGGAGTGGAATTCATTGATGTGGATGTGGATGCATTTAAGCAGAAGGTACTTCCCCTTCATGAGAAGATGCTGAAGGAGAACCCAAAGATTGCAGACCTGTACCTGTATATCCAGGAAGTAAATGAAAAAGCAAAGGGAGGGCAGTAGGATGGAGAACATGCATAAAGTAAGAGCCGGCATCATGCGGGTCCTGGGGATTGTGATTACCTGCCTGTTTGCCCTGATGACTGTTATCGGCACGTATCAGATTGTGACAAGATACTTCTTTAACCGCCCCAGCACCGTGTCTGAGGAGCTTCTGACCTATTCCTTTACCTGGATGTCCCTGCTGGCTTCCGCCTATGTGTTTGGCAAGAGGGACCACATGCGCATGGGCTTTCTGGCAGATAAATTTACAGGGCCGGGCCGCAGATACCTGGAGGCTGCCATTGATCTGCTGACCTTTGCATTTGCAGGCGTTGTCATGGTATATGGAGGCATTTCCATTACAAAGCTGACCATGATCCAGACCACGGCATCCCTGAGGGTGCCCATGGGGTACATTTATGTAATCGTGCCTGTGACCGGCGTGCTGATCATGCTGTTCAGCCTGATGAACGCTGCGGACATGCTTCACAGGGATTTTAGCGGGAAAGAGGAGGTGTAGGAGATGAATATAGCAGTTGCCTGTGGATTGATCATATTAGTATTGCTGGTCATCATGCTTCTGGCCGGCGTCCCCATTGCAGTGGCCCTGGCCGTGTCATCCATCTGCGCCATCCTTCCTGTGCTGGATACGGGCGCGGCAGTGCTTACCGGGGCACAGAGGATATTTTCCGGTATTTCCGTGTTCAGCCTTCTGGCCATACCTTTCTTTATCCTGGCTGGAAATATCATGAACAAGGGCGGGATTGCCATCCGCCTCATTAATTTTGCAAAGCTGTTTACCGGCAATATCCCAGGCGCCCTGGCACATACCAATGCGGTTGCCAACATGCTCTTTGGCGCTATCTCCGGTTCCGGTACGGCGGCAGCTTCTGCCATGGGTTCCATCATTGGGCCCATTGAGGAGGAAGAGGGGTATGACAGGGATTTCTCTGCGGCAGCCAATATTGCCACGGCTCCCACCGGCCTTCTGATTCCGCCCAGCAATGTCATGATTACCTATTCCCTTGTCAGCGGAGGAACCTCCGTGGCAGCCCTGTTCATGGCAGGGTATATACCGGGAATCCTCTGGGGACTGGCGTGTATGGCCGTAATCTACTATTTTGCAAAGAAGAAAGGATACCGCAGCGCGGTTAAATACAGCTTTAGCGAAAAGGTTAAGGTATTCTTCCAGGCAATCCCATGTCTTCTCATGATTGTGATTGTAATCGGAGGAATCATAAGCGGTATCTTCACGGCCACGGAGGGAAGCGTGGTGGCTGTTGTATACAGCCTGATCCTGTCGCTGTTCTTCTATAAGTCAATCAAGGTTTCCGAACTGCCTAAGATTTTCCTGGACAGCGCCGAGATGACGGGTATCATCATTTTCCTGATTGGCGTGTCCAGCATCATGAGCTGGGTCATGGCGTTTACAGGCATACCCTCGGCTGTGTCCGAGGCCATGCTGGGAATCAGCAATAACCGGTATGTGATCCTCTTTATCATTAATATCCTGCTTCTGATCATCGGCACATTCATGGATATGACGCCTGCCTGCCTGATTTTCACCCCTATCTTCCTGCCCATCTGCCAGGCTTTGGGGATGAATACCGTGCATTTCGGCATCATGATGATATTCAACCTGTGTATCGGAACCATCACGCCGCCGGTGGGGACCACGCTGTTCGTAGGTGTTAAGGTGGGTAAGAGCAGGATTGAAAATGTGATTAAGCCGCTGTTATATTATTTCGCCGCCATATTCATTGTGCTGCTTCTTGTATCCTATGTTCCCATCCTGTCCATGTGGCTGCCGGGACTGCTGGGATATGTGTGATGGAACGCAGGAGGGATATGTAATTCATGTGAATGGAAGGACTGCTGTCTGCCGCCGGATGTCTGCGGCGGACGGCAGTCCTTTTGCAGGGGCGGGGGGAGCGGCGGAAAAATAAAGAAAAGGTGAAATTTATGGAAAAGTACGGGTTGTGGTCAGGGATGAATTCTGCTATAGTACATATCGTGCATTAAGATGTGTTAAAAAATGGATGAGGGAAAACAGGTATGGCAGAGATACTTATGAAAGCAGGCTCCTTTATAGCAATTATCATACTGGGGTATGTGCTGAGAAGAAGAGGATTTTTTAAAGAGGAAGATTTTTATGTGCTGTCCAGGATTGTGCTTAAGATAACGCTTCCTGCAGCCATCGTGACAAATTTTACGGGTATTGACATGAAGCCGTCCATGCTGCTCATGAGCCTTCTGGGACTGGGCGGGGGAATCATACTGACCGGCATGGCGTTTTTGATCAGTGCCGGAAAGAACGGCGAGGAAAAGGCATTTAATATCATCAATCTTACCGGATATAACATAGGGAACTTTACCATGCCCTTTGCCCAAAGCTTCCTGGGGCCGTTGGGAGTGGTTGCCACCAGTCTCTTTGACTCGGGCAATGCCCTGGTCTGCCTGGGAGGCACCTACAGTGTGGCGGTGATGGCCAAGGGGGAAAAGGGGAAGTTCAGCATCATGCCGATCATAAAGACCCTTTTATCATCCGTTCCCTTTGACGCGTATCTGCTGATGACCGTCCTGTCCCTGCTGCACCTTTCACTTCCCGCGCCAATGGTTTCATTTACCGGGATCATTGCCAATGGAAACGCTTTTATGGCAATGCTTATGCTGGGTGTGGGATTCAAGATGACCTTGGATAAAAGCCGCATGGGCAAAATCATACAGATACTGTTCATCCGGTATTCCGTATCCATTGCGCTGGCAGCCGCGTTTTATTTCCTCCTTCCCTTTGAACTGGAGTACAGACAGGCCCTGGCCATCCTGGCCCTCAGCCCCATCGCGTCTGCGGCGCCGGCCTTTACAGGGGATTTAGACGGGGATATCGGGCTGGCAAGCGCGGTTAATTCCATTTCCATTGTAATCAGTATTGTGCTGATAACGGGAACACTGCTGCTGGTTCTGTAAGGGAAGGGCAGCCATTCCCTTGAATAAATCAATGGGGACAGCAATATATATAATAAAAAAGGCTGAAAAAATGATAACTGAGCGTTATATCGTTAACTTTTACAGTGTGGGGGATAAACGGTTTAACCTGGCGGAGGTCAAAGAGACATGGATTCATGCTGCGGCCTATGAAAATCAGCGCTGCGGGGTTTTTGTAAATGGTGTGATAGAGAAAATGGAATTAATCTGTGATTTACAGGACCAGTGCAGAAGGGACAGCATGGGCGTAAGGATTATAGCAACCCGCAATCCTGTGCTTTATGAGGACAAAGAGGCATTCTTTGACGCGATACGCAGGGTAATCCTTGATGTGAAGCAGAGCCTCAATGATCCCTATGTCACTATCAGCATATTAAGTACCAATTATTTTTATTTTGACAGTCTTTAGGGCGTGCAGGTGACGGGAATGGTTATCCCTGCACGCCCTGGGCTGTTTTTGTCTTTTGCTGTTTCACAAAAAAGAAACCCCGCACATATTTCATATACGGGGTCCTAAAAAGGGGAGGATAAGTATTAAGAATTTTCTTAACACTCTCATTATTGCCCTATTTCCCGTGAATATACACCGGAAGGCTTATTTTTATTAAAATTCCCCCAAAAGGTTTTTGGGGGCTTATGGCATATCCGGTTTACGGTGCCCTGCCTGGCTGAGGCTTGGGATGCAGAAGCCTCAATGGCAGACATGGACAAGCGGGGCAGCGCCAAGGGGCAGAAAAAATCCAGGCCCACCGCAACCTTGCGGCGAGCCTGGAAAAAAGGGGAGGATAAGTATTAATTATTTTCTCTTTCGTGTATACCCTTATTATGGACACATACCGGAAGAATATACACTGGCATGAAAAAAATATTCAGACAGGGGTACGGCATAAGAAAATCAAATGCAGGCCATGGTTCAAAGGCGGGAAACCATAGCTGTCCCGTACTGCTTAAGGTTCACTGCATGGCTCAATAAATCGCTTGGCGCCACGAAGAGCGCAGGTACCGGCAGGTCGATGCCGGAATGTTCCAGGACCTGCTCCACCAGATCCAGGAAGTCTGCCGCCAGGTTTATGGTATTCCTCAATTCACCTGACCCAAGGAGGGTGCGGTCGTCGCTGGGTTCATTCAGGGCGGAATAGCACTCCTGGGCCAGGACCTCCAGGTCAAGATTACCATGGAATATATCCGATGGGTATCTCAGGTTCTCCCCCCATGTATCATCTAACATATCCGCAAGGCAGATCGTACCGGGATGACCGGCTTCAAGGAGGCCGTCCTTGAGCATGATCCGGTAGCCGGAACCACAGTCCGCGTAACACTGGTATACCAGTTGGGAGCAGACCATGACAGGCACATCACCTTTATGTATCACCTTATTAAGCAGCTTATCAAGTTCCCTGCACGCCATGTTGAGAATCAGGTCGGTAATCTTCTGCCATCTGGGCGTGGGACGGACAGTCCGGTAAATCAATAAGCCTGCAAAGAATATGAGATCAGGATAATCGTACTGCACGTCTTCATCCAGATAACGCTTGGCAGCAGCTATCAATGGGGCCGGGTCCTTTTCAGGGGACAGGCGCAGAAGATATGCCTTTTCGCCGCCGTGGGCTGTCTCACGGCAGCTGCTTAACTGGATGCCGTTTCCGCCCATCTCAATCATATTATCTCCTGAATACCGTATGGCTGCGTGGCTGACCGTGGAGTTGGTCAGCTTGGCGATACATTTACTGAGCCAGCTGTCCCCGGCCTCGAAAATGATGACATCACCAGGTTTCATTGTAATCATAAGGGGCTCCTTTCTCATTGGCTAAGATATGGTTTTATTATAACACCCCCTATCAGCGGATACAATGACCTTTCCAAAACATATGGCCTCCGCTTTTTCCCATGGTTTTCAGGGCCGGCCGCAATGTCCCTGGGGAGGATGCCGGATTATGGCAAATTTGGATCAAACAGGGGATGGCGCCCCGGCAATCCCTGTGATATGATAACAACAGCACGATACAGGTTTCCGGTTGGTCCGGAGGCTGGATCAATCTTTTCTGTAATCAGGAGGGACATCTGTGGAGGAGAGCAGGGAAAAGGAAGTAATGGAGGCAGCTTTGCAGGCCGGCCATCTGCTGTTGGAAAATGGGGCTGAGATATCCAGGGTGGAGGAGACAATGGAGCGCATCTGCCGGTACTATGGGGTGCATTCCGGCAATGCCTTTGTGCTGACCAACGGTATATTCGTAACCGTGGGGAACAGGAATGAACCTGTATTTGCAAAGGTGGAGCATATCCCGGTCAGCGGCACCCATCTGGACCGTGTGGCGGCAGTGAACCAGCTGTCCAGGGAGATAGAAGAGGGCAGGTACACCATAGGCCAGGTGTCAGGCAGGCTGGATGATATCAAGCGGATGCCCGGAAAGACAAAGCACATGCAGGTGCTGGCATCGGGCTGCGGCAGCGCTGCCTTCTGTTATCTGTTTGGGGGAAATGCATCGGACAGCGCAGTTGCATTTACAGCCGGAATCCTCCTGTATCTATATGTGCTGTATATAAGCGGGCCGCACCTGTCTAAAATCGTGGGCAACATAAGCGGCGGCGCCCTGGTGACGGCAATCTGCATCCTTTTGTTTACGGCAGGAATCGGGGACCATCTGAATTTCATGGTCATCGGTTCCATCATGCCGCTGATACCGGGTGTTCCCTTTACGAATTCCATCCGTGATATCGCGGACGGGGATTATATCTCGGGTTCGGTGAGGATGCTGGATGCCCTTCTGGTGTTTTTCTGCATTGCCATTGGCGTGGGTATCGGGTTTTCCCTGATAGGGGGGATGATGGGAGGGATGCTGTTATGATGCCGCAGGTTTGCGCTGCAATGATTGGTACGGTTGCTTTTTCCCTGCTATTCGGGGTGCCCCGGAAATACTATCCATGGTGCGGTGTGATCGGGGGCGCGGGATGGGCCGTATATGTGCTGGCTTCCGGCCGGTGGGGGATTGTATGCTCTTCCTTTGCGGCCACGGTAGTGGTCATTTTCCTGTCCCGGGCGTCAGCTGTCATAAACCGGTGCCCGGTTACGATTTTCCTTATATCCGGCATATTCCCGCTGGTGCCTGGCGCAGGGATTTACTGGACCGTATATTATCTTGTCACGGACCAGCTGGGACTGGCCGTGCATACCGGGTATGCGGCGGTTAAGGCAGCGGTGGCCATTGTGCTGGGGATTGTGGCTGTGTTTGAACTGCCTCAGGGGATGTTTGCCTGGATAGCAGGGAAACTGCGGCAGATTCCGGCATGCTGCCGCAGGAACGGCAGATGAAGGGACGGTATATAAAGCGAGGTATATAATAAAGTCTTTCGTTTCATTTTAGGAAATATTTTTATAAATGTAATAAGTTTGCTCTATCTATATGGCCGCCTGTGTTTTACAATAATAGTAGAAAGGAGGCGGCAGAAATGGAGTGGATGGATTGTGGACAAGAGGAAGCATTATTAAAGGAATGTCAGTGGGCAGAGGAGCATGTGAAGGACGAAGACGTACCGCAGCCAGCCCCGGACGAATTAGAGATGATCATAAAACGGATTGAGGAAGAATGCAGAAGGTAACGGCCCTGATGTGATGGTGCATCAGGACCGTTACTTTTTATATGCTGTTACGGCTGCTGTTAAAGCCAGATATATGCCCTTATCCCTATGGCAGTCATTAACAGAAGGAACATGAATCCCAATCCCATTAAGTCGTCCCTTGTCTGTTTTTTCATAATGGATACGCCTCCTTTCCTATCCTTGTCTGACACTATGATAATGCCGGACAGGATAAAGATTCCATTGGAAAGAAGGGGATGGGGATAAAGATTTCATCCATAAAAACAAAAAAGTGCCAAAAACCTTTTAAAATCAAGGCTTTCAGCACCAATATCCAGTGGAGACAACAGGACTCGAACCTGCGACCCTCTACACGTCAAGCAGATGCTCTCCCAGCTGAGCTATGTCTCCATAGGGCGATTATAGCATAGCAGACCGGGAGATGGCAAGAAAAAAATGTAATTTTTCTAATAATATATTCAATACAGATCCTTAAATCTAAAAATCCAATCCTTCAGGCATCAGGAACCGTTTATTCCGTAGGCGCCATAAGGATCCGTCCGCTGCCCCGGTAGACATTGACCAGTCCTTCGCCAGACACCGCGGAGCCCATAAGGGACTTTGAAGAACGCTCAACCGTGAATTTCAGGGAATTGGACCATGCGATAGCCATATTGCCGTCGATTTTCACTTCATCGTCCTGCAGGTTGAACTCAATCAACTCATCCCGGGGAACCGGGCTTTCCAGAACAGCGATGCCGCTGCCCGTAAGGCAGAGATTAAAAAGCCCTTCTTTGCCTGCAACCGCAGAGGAGAGGGTGGTCCTGGCAACCACTTTTTGGGATATATTGGAATCACATGCAAGGAAGAGCCCATCTTCCAAAACCAGGCTTCCCCACTCAGCTACATCCTCCAACAGGATATGCTTGTAAGTAGGCTCCAGCATGACCAGACCATTACCAGAATATTCCGGTTTGGCAGAACTTTCCTTTGTTACCTTGGAAGCAATGGCTTTTCCTAGAAAGTCGCCTACTCCCTTGATGCCGGATGTCATTTTTACGGCTCCTGCAATCCACTGCATGGCGCCGGCCTGAACCGTAAAAGTATTTCCGTTTAATTCAATAAGTACCTGACGTCTTCGCACGTTCATTTCTGCTGCGTAGTAAGCAGCCATTGCAGAGCCTGGATTAACGCTTAAATCACGCTGATGCTCAAACACTTTGATGCAGTCCCGCTGGTCTATCATTTTCATGTTGCCATTGTCATAGAGGTTATTACACTTTACCATACTTATATCTCCTCATTTCTTATGTTTGGTCAGGACATCCGGATATGTATTAAATGTGCCTGTGTTTTAACATACCACATATCCGGGGGGAAAACAAGAAAAGAAATAATTAGGGTGCGGCAGGACGAGATAATCGGAAATCCCCCATTAAAAGGGAGGAGCCGGTCAGAATTCCTTCTGCCGGCTGAGTATTATGAAAAAAATCTTATAAGCATTGTTTGTTTACAAGATATAGTATATTCAACAAATATGAGCATTTCATAGACAAAACATAGACAAAATATGAACAGTTTGTAAGAAGTTTGTGAAGCCGCAGAAGGCCTTCAATTGCCCATGACTTCCTTCATCTGTTCCGTGACGGGATGATAGCCGTCGCCATTTAACAGGCCATTGCGGACCGTGTCATATAAACCCATGGCAAGGACGATAATCAGTATGATTGCAATACATTTAACAAAAAATTTCACAGCAGGCCCTCCGCTTTTCTGAATCAGACACCATTTACATATCTACTTTATCATTTTACCCGGAATATCTCAATATAAAGATTATGTGCCGATATCATGCCCTTCTGTTATTTTCATGGTAGAAGGAGGGAACGGAATGGATGGCGGTGACAGGCTTCATAGGATTATTTTGAGGGAATACAGAAATAATCAGCTTTTAAATGAGGCCAGCTGGGCACAGAAGGCTGTGGATGAAAGCCGGGTTCCACAGCCCGGACCGGATGAACTGGATAAGATAATGGAAAAAATTGAACATGGCCATGAAAAATAGGCGGCGTGCTGATATGCGTTACAAAGGAGTGATTTTTGTTGTATAAGCCTCACCGCGTATTGGTTTATAGATGTCTACAATTGCAAAATGCGGTAAAAGGCCGGGTTCTTTTGGTTCAGCAATGGTCATGAACTTATAATTCGTCCCATTGACAATCTGTTTAGCCACTGCAATGGGATGATAGAAATAGTCCTCGTGTTTTCCAATGGCATTATAGAATATAAATGATTCGTATGTTGTCAGGTATGGCTGATATTCCCAGCTGCCAGGCATAGCGATCCTCCTCATATGCATTTTCTATACTATATGCTGATGGGGGAAAATGGTTGCAGATGGGATAGGGATAGAAACGCTTGTCCATACGGAACCGGGGATACAAAAGCTTATCCATGTGAAAAAGGCAGAAAAACACATTGCTTTTTGACATTTTAATGAATGGATATTAAAATGAAAGAAAACAGATTGGTGTTACGGAGGCCGGATTCGTCAGGCGGCGTTTCCGGAAATTGGGAGGATATCATGGAGAGCCGGGTATACAGGCCATTAAAGAATTATAGTATTGAGGAAATAAAAAGGATTTTATCTGAGGACAATCATGATGGGCTTATGCTGCTGCCACTGTCGGCAGGAGAGTATTTTAGGGATTGGCATATAGGTGAAAATGCTCGGAAGAGATACAGGGATGATGGCGGATATTAAATCCGTAATCAAATTAAAATAGACAAAGAACAGCCCACTTCGCGGTTTTTGAAACGTACATCCTACATGTAAAAACCTGTTCTGGCCTCTCGCCCAAAAAGCCAGGTCTTCCCGTACCTGGCTTTTTGGCGTGAACTTTCTTTATTCCTCAACCATTCCAATTAGGTCGAATTTTTCCGTCGAAACAATGACATCATACGATTTTTTCTCCGGTATCTCATACTTCACCCAGATGGTTCTGTCGGAAAGATTGTAATACCATCCGGTTTCGGCCTCCTCCCAACCGTCCCTTACAAGATAGCGCGGGATGCGCTCGCCGTCGACCGTTACCCAGAATGCACCTTTTTGCTTGCTGACAAGCCGGATTGTAACTCGCTCCAATGGGCTTTTGTAGGTTCCCTTGGTATCAAAGTGAATTATCGTCTGATTACCAGCAGTTACATTAACTGCGGTTTTCGCGTAAACACCTTTCTTATAGTCCTCCGTGTGTCCGTCATCGTCATAGAATACAAAGCTGGTGTCCGTATCCGCGCTGATTAGGAAATCCACATGACGCATCCTGTCCGACAGAATATGCTTAACATCCTCGCTGGTCACATAAACCGCACTTCCCCTGAGGAACATGGGAATGCTGCCCAGATTTACTGGAAGCTCGATGGTCTGACCGCCCGCATATTCCTTCAGGTTGTCATTCATGTCGAACCATCTGCAGCCTGACGGCAGATAGATAGTTCTTGTCCTTGCCTCCGGCTCCACCACATTGGCAACTAGCACGCTCCTTCCGAACATGAATATGAAATTATTATCGCTGTAACACTTCTTATCTTCCGGGAACTCTAAAAACAGTGGGCGCATAGCCGGCATGCCGTTCTGGTTTGCCTCATACATCAGGCTATACAGATACGGAAGCATCCGGTATCGCTGGGCGTAAGCCGCCTTCACATATTCCCGATTCTCCTCATACATCCAGGGCTGTGTCACCGTGTTGTCATTATTTGCCGAATTCAAGCAGAAGCGTGGCTGGAAAATACCACTTTGAATCCAACGAAGCAAAAGCTCCGCCTCCGGCACAGATCCCGCGAACCCGCCAATGTCACAGCCCATGTTGGCACAGCCGGAAAGTCCCATGCCTACGATTGTGGCGATGTTAAACTTTACTGTACGCCAGTCTGTCAGATTATCTCCTCCCCATACCTGCGCGTATCTCTGGATGCCTGCATATCCCGCACGGTTGATGATGTAGGGCCGCTCTCCCGGATAAACGTCGGCAATCGCCTGCTTTCCAAGAAATGCCATCAAATTGGAATGCAGGATCTTGAGCTCCGCCATTGTCCCTCCGGCGCCTTCAAAATCACAGTATGCGTCCCGATCCTCCACGCCGTCCATCTCACAGTTGTCATTCCATACGGTCTTTGTTCCCATTCTTAGGATCCGGTCTTCCAAAAGCATCTTCCAGGTCTCACGGGCCTTCGGGTTCGTGAAGTCTAAAAACCTGCCTTCTCCGCCCCACCATCTTCCATAATAATCCCCGTCGCCGCCTGGGTTTTTAATAAACACACCGTTCTCCTCGAATAGGTTCATATAAGGATGATTTTTCAGAATACCCGGTTTCAGATTGGGAATCACATTGATTCCTCTGGCATTCATACGCTTAAAGAAATCCTCAGGATTTGGAAATCTCCTGTAATTCCAGTTAAAGATATAGCGGAGGTTGTCCTCCTCGCCGCTGGAATAGCCGGAAGCCAGCCAGAAGTTATCGATTAGGATGCCCTCCTTCTCATGCTTATCGATTACCCGATAGATTTCCTGATCACAGTTAGCCTCAAGTTCTGCGTAATACATGGTCGAGGCACAATATCCCAGAGACTGTTTGGTGGGCAGCGCGCAGCGCCCTGTCAGCATCGTATAGCGGTCTAAAACCGCTGAAAGCTCAGGACCATTAATGAGGAACAGGTCAATATCTCCCCCATCAGTCTGGTAATAGCAATACCGATCCCAATAGCCGGAAATCTCTTGCCCCATATCAAATACGCTGTCGTAGGAATTATGATAAAATAAGCCGATGGCATAGGCTGTTTTCTCGTTAATCCGGATATAAAACGGTATATGCTTGTACATGGGATCCCCAAACTCCGGATCGTGGCCAATCGCGTCCTTGGGTGACATCCTGAGTCTTCTCCCTTTCTTGTCCAGACAGCCCGTCTTTTCACCAAAGCCGTAAAAGTGGTCGTTAACTGGATCCATTTTGGAATAGTGGGCCAACCGTCCCAGATAATCCTTCTCAAACGCCCTCTCCTTCAGATCCTGATAAACGACAGCCCCGTCCAGGGTCTTTAACGTCAGGAAAAAGGGGGTTTTCCTGATTTCCAGGATGCAGGTGCCTGTTGTAAATACCAGCTTTCCGTTCTTCTCCTCACAGGGAATATCCAGGGACTTGATGCGTGTGCGCTCGTCCTTTAAAAGTTCATCCATCCGATCCTCCCAGGCGGTAGTCACCAGCGTATAGGATTCTTCCTTAAAATCCCGCCGGAAGCTTACCCGTACCCGGATCACGTCATCCGTCATAAAAATCAGCAATACATCCGCCGCATCCCCGTGCAGAACATAACCGGAACCAGTCTTTTCTATTGATTTCAGTTCACGTAAAAGCATCGCGTTCCTCCATAATCATAAAACTGCAGCCGCCCGAACTCAGACGGCTGCGTCATTAGTTACATCCCAATCAAATCAAAATCTTCAAAGGAAACAACCAACTGAACATCCTTTTTCGGATTTGCATATTTTACCAGAACGGCCTTCTTTGTCTGGCTGTAATACCAGCCGCTGTCCGCAGCTTCATACTTCCTGCGGTTTAAGTAGTGTTTCAGCCGTTGTCCGCCAAGAGCTGCACAGAATGGGCTCCTGTCCTTGCGGATGATTTCTACAGTAACGTTCTCCACCGTATCCCGGTAGTCACCCTCAGCAGTAAAATTAATCTTCACCACATCGGTCCCGCTGACGCTGACAGTGGTTTTGCGGAAAAATCCTTTTTCGAAATCATTGGTTTTTCCGTCATCATCGTACAGCACAAATTGAGAGCCTTCCTTAGACGGGGCAATAATCAGACGGAGTTCCTCTACACAGTCACGTTCCATGTTCATCAGTTGATTATCCGCCATAGCCAGAATTCCGCCCTCCCGCAGAAACATTGGGATGGTCTCCATCGTTACAGGAACCTCAATCGTCTGCCCTCCCTCATAGCAGCGGTAATTATCATTCATGTCGTACCACCTTAAGCCGGCCGGCAGATAAACCCGGCGGCTTGCCGCATCTTTTTCAATAACATTAGCAACCAATAGGCTCTTTCCGAACAGAAAGTCGAAGCTATTGTCATAGGTGTTCTCATCCTCCTGAAATTCATAAACCAATGCCCGCATAATCGGCGCGCCGCACTTTGCCGCCTCGTACTCGCAGGAGTAAAGATAGGGGGCCATACGGTAGCGCAAGAGAATCGCGCTCCGAATCAGGTCCGTACTGTCCTTAAACATCCATGGCTCCGTCACGGTATTATCATTGCTTGCCGAATGGATGGAGAAACGGGCCTGGAAAATGCCCTGCTGCACCCAGCGCACAAGCAGTTCTTCCTCAGGCGCGGGCCCGGCAAAGCCGCCGATATCCGCTCCTTCATTCGGCTGCCCAGAAAGACCCATTCCGGTGATGGTCGGAATGTTGTACTTTAAGCTTTTCCAACTGGTATAGTTGTCGCCGCACCAGGTCTGCGCATAACGCTGTATGCCGCTGCTTCCGCTTCGGCATACAGAATAGGGCCGCATATCTGCGTCATGTTCCTTCACCGCATCGTTGCTCAGCTTGCACATCAGCGTGCTCATGATTGGCTTCAGTTGGGCAATGGTACCGCCTTTGCCGTCAAAGTCCACAATAACATCCTTATCCAGCAGGCTGTCATACTCACAGTTGTCATTCCAGATTGAGTTGGTTCCCACAGCAACCAGGCTTTCGGTCACATATTTTTTCCATGCCTCACGAGCCGCTGGCTTTGTAAAATCCCAGAACGCCCCGGGACCGCCCCACCAGCTTCCCACCGCGTACTGCTCCGGATTCTTGCTGTCCTTCACAAACACATCCTGGCTTTTGAACTCCTCGAACCACGGGTGGCACAGGAGAATACCAGGCTTGATATTGGGAACATTCTCCGCTCCCTTGTCCTGCATTGCATGGAAATATGCAGATGGATCCTTAAAGCGGGTCGTATTCCATGTGAACACGCAGCGCTTGTTTCCAACGCTGGTATATCCGGAGGAAAGATGGAAACCGTCAATCGGAAAGCCTTCCTCCTTAATTGTATCGATAAAGCCAAGAACCGCGTCATCGCTGTTCCTCTCCAGCTCCGGATAATACATGGAACTTCCCTGGTAGCCCAGCGCGCGCTTGGGCAGCAAAGCCGGTCTTCCGGTTAGCAGCGTGTAGTTATCTACAATCCGTGCAATGGAGTTTCCGCCCAGCAGAAACATATCGATGTCTCCGCCGTCTGCTTGCCAGTAGGTATAACGATGCCAGTAATTGCTCTTTTCACAGCCCATGTTAAAGCAGGACTCATAGAAGTTATGATAGAACACGCCTACCGCCTTTTTTGAGCTGCGGTTTAAGCGGATATAAAACGGGATATGTTTATATAGCGTATCGGTCTTTTCCGCGTCATAGCCCATGGCATCGGTAGCGCGTTCACGAAGAAACATCTTATTTTTATTCAGAGGACCAGCTTTTTCACCAAATCCGTAGAAGCAGTCCTCCTCCTCCATACAGGAATAATGGGTCACGCGATGGTTGGAGTCCAGCGAAACGGGATTTCCGTGCAAATCACTGTAAAGCAGGGTTCCTTCCGTGTCATACAGCTCAAATCCAATTGGATTCTTCATAAGTACAAGGCGGATTTTTCCAGTATCGAAGGTAATCTCATTATCTGTTTCTTCCACCCCAGGGATTACCGGTTCCACACGGGTTCTCTCCATCTCAAACAGCGGGTCCAGGCGGTCCTCCCATGCCGTTGTCATCAAAACATAGGATTCTTCAGTAAATTCCTTGTCAAATGCGGTACGGACCCTCACAATCTCATCGGTAACGAATATAATCTTGATATCGGCGCAGTTTGTATGTACCAGCCATGCGCCGTCTGTCCTTTCAATCCCTGAAAATTGTGTGCAAATTTCCATACTCTGTCTCCATTCTTAGGATTATCGGCGGTTTCTGCCGCTTTTTACCATTTTTACTACCACATGCTTGGTACAAGACCGCACAGATACGGTACAAGCAGCGGAATAGCAGGTATAAAGCTTACCAGGAACAGGGCGATTACCATTGCCGTGAATATCGGAACAATATATTTAGTAACCCCCTCAATCTTTACGCGGCCGACACCGCAGCCCACGAACAGGCAGGAACCTACCGGGGGTGTTACGGAGCCGATACCAAGGTTCATGATCAGCATAAGTCCGAAATGCACCGGACTCATTCCAACGCTGGTGGCGATTGGAAGGAAGATTGGAGTGAAAATCAGCACGGCCGGAGTCAAATCCAGAAACATACCCATCACCAGCAGGAACACATTCATGATTAAAATAATCATATACCGATTATTGGAAACACTCATCAGCCCCTCGCTGATAGCCGCCGGAATACCAGAATAGGACATCACGTAGGACATGATTGAGGATGCCGCAATCAGGAACAGAATTGTCGCGGAACTCTTCATCGTGTCTGCAAGCAGGTCATAAAAGGTTTTTATACTCATCTCACGGTAGATGATTGCCAGAAATGTGCAGTACAGGCACATGACCACGCCTGCCTCCGTTGCCGTGAAAATACCGGCCAAAATGCCTCCCATTACGATAATAACAGCCAACAGGGACGGAACTGCCTCCAGTACAATTTTCCATGCTGGATTCTCCTCCTTCACAGCGGATGCCTTGTAGCCCTTCTTCATCGCCAAAAAGATTGCCAGCCCCGCGACTGCAATGCCAAGCAGGGCTCCGGTCAGATAACCGCCCATGAACAAGGCTGCCACGGAAACGCCGCCTGCGGTGATGGAATACAGAATTAACGGACCAGACGGCGGTATTAGGATTCCTGTTGGCGCCGAACAGATGTTTACAGCTGCAGAATAATTGGGATCATATCCCTCGTCCAGCTCCAGCGGGCTCATGATGGAACCCATCGCTGAGGTTGCTGCTACGGAAGAACCAGATACGGCGCCGAAAAACATATTTGCCAGTACATTTGTAGCTGCCAGATATCCAGGTACCCAGCCTACCAGCAGTCTTGCAAGACGGACCAGCCGCTTTGCAATCCCTCCCTTGTTCATAATGTTGCCGCCCAAAGAAAAGAACGGAAGAGCCAGAAGGGAGAAGGAATCGCAGCCGGAGAAGCATCTCTGTGCAGCTGTCAACGCGAAGATATTCCCGTCCATACCGCTCATGATTGCAGTAATAATGGAAGCGATACCAATTCCCGCCGAAATTGGAACGCCTGCAAACAGCATAACAAAAAATGAACCAAACAGTATTAACGTAGCCTGAACAACCATGCTTATTTCCCTCCTTTGCTGTCAGCCAAAAGCTGTATATACTTGATTATACGGGCAATCACAATGAAAATGCCTGAGATTGGAAGACATCCGTACAGCAGTCTAAACGGGATACGCATCACGGAGGACTTGTTGGTTGCATTATTTGCAAGCTGCATTCCGCCGTAAATAAAAACATAGCACACAAAGAACAGAATCGCCGCCTCAATGAAAATCATAAGGACAGGGCGTACCAATCCTTTCACACGATCCTTTACCAAATCCAGCGCCAGATGCTCATCCTTGTAAAAGCAGTAGGCAGAACCAAGCATGGAAGCCCAGATTAGCACGTAGCGGAGGAATTCATCCGTAAATGTAGACGGATTTTTTAAAATCCAGCGGGTAAAAATCTGCCATGTACCGCCCGCCAGAAGAGCAAACATGGCAGCGGCCATGATAAAGCGCATTACGGTATCCAGAAAAAAATTAAACTTTTTCAAAATCTCATCTCCTTCATGAAGTAAGCAACAGCATCCGGCTGGTTCCTACTTGCCGGCAGCCTGAATCTTCTCAACGATTGCATATACCTCCGCGTTGCTGGTCTTTAAGCCGTCATAAATAGACTGGCATGCCTCCTGGAATGCCGCAGTGTCCACATCCTCTACAAAGGTAATGCCGTTTCCTTCCGCCGCAGTCTTAACCTCGTTCTCAAAATCCGCCCAGCGGGTCTTGTACTCGTCTGTTGCGGCCGCCGCAGTCTCCTTCATGATGTTCTTCTGGCTGTCGCTCATCTGATTCCAAACCTTGGTGGAGATTACAATGACGTCAGGAATACGGGTATGCTCATCATAGCAGTAGTATTTTGTAACATCGCTGTGATCGCGGAGAGCGGTGATGTTATTCTCAGCGCCGTCGATTACTCCCTGCTGCAGGCCAGTATAAATCTCAGAGTAGCTCATGACCGTTGCGGAGCCGCCCAGCGCGTTCATCATGTCGATGGCTATCTGGCTGTCCATGGTGCGGATTTTCAAGCCCTTTAAATCAGCCGGTACTCGAATGGGTGTGTTGGCGGTATAGAAGGAACGGGAACCGGAATCCAGCCAGGTCAGTCCAATAAAGCCGTCGCCCTCGGTAATGTTGTAGAGTTCCCCGGCAATCTCACCATCCATAACCTTATAGTAATGATTCTTGTCGTTAAATACATACGGAACAGACAGAGCGTTCCATGCCTCGTTAAAGTTACCAAGGGTTGACGCGGAAACCTTTGCCATATCCAGCGCACCCGCCTGAATGGAAGAAACGTTGTCTGCTTCAGACCCCAATTGACCATTGGGAAGGATTTTAATGTTGATTGTTCCATTGGACTTCTCCTTTACTGCTGCAGCCCATGCGGTCATCTGGATGTGCACCGCATGATCCTCAGCCAGTCCATGGCTCAGCTTTAGATTAAAGGTCTGCTCAGACGCCGATGTCCCGCCGTTTCCTCCTGCCGTCTGCGAAGACGCCGTGCCTGATCCGCCTCCACATGCCGTCAGCATCATTGCTCCTGTTACGGCCAATGCCATCATTGCGTAATTACGTAATCTCATAAATACTTCCTCCTTTTAAATGGTTTCATTTATCAATCAGCCAACGCCTGCTTTGCGGCTGTCAACTGTTGCTTTTTATGCAGATATGGAATATCATCCGCGCTTTAAATTGCATGCTATTATTTTTTATTGCCAGTTACTATTTTGAAAAATATAGTGTTTTTGCATAAAAATTTGATTGAAATACTGACTGTTGCATTAATAATCAGCATATCTTTTGTTCATACAAGCAAATTTTATCAGTTTTATATCATAAAAGTCCCATTCTTTTGTGATTAAAAACTTGCAAAATGTGATATTTAAGAATATACTTTTGGAAAAAGAAGAAGGTTTTTGATTTAAGCAAAGAGGGGGAACTAGATGATTGTTCAGAAGATTGCACACTGCACGGATTCCATTCTGACTCAGGAGATGGCCCGCATCGGTCTTGAGGACTATGGAGTGGTTGTAACCTGGTACACAAACCAGAACAACAAGCAGTCTGTGGTCCACTCACACCCGTACCACGAAATCGTCCTGCCTGTTTCCGGAAGCAACGTACTCTACGCCTTTCAGGGGAGCCTTTACACCCTCCATCCTGGAGAGATGGTCTTTTTTCCCGCGGAAATTTATCATTCCGGACGTTATACGGTTACAGACATCGTATCTAACCGACTGGTTGTCCAGATTAGCGCGGAAATCTGGGATTATGCCATTCACGCATCCGGATTAATCAATCCGGATTGGCAGAAGAATATCGTTATTTTGAGCGCGGACGCTGTATCCGCCTTTGACCTGCGGGGGCATTTGGAGCGCATGGCCCAGATTCCCTGGATTAAAAAAGCTTATCAGGAAACGGTGTTAAACTGTGAGTTGATGGAGCTCCAGCTTTTTATCAACCAACTCGTGGAGGAGCAGCATACCAAATCCCCCAGCTTAACCAGCGCGCTGATTTCCCGGGCTGTTGAATATATCCAGAAGCATTACACTGAGCCCACCCTTACGGTGGCGTCTCTCGCTGAAAATATCTTCATCAGCCGGGAGCATCTCTCCAGAGCTTTCAAGGAATACACTATGGAGAGCATTCACGGATATATCAACAATCTGCGAATGCAGCACTTTCGACGTGATATTGCCGCCGGACACAGCGTGCTGGATGCCTGTACAAACAGCGGCTTTGGCAGCTATAACAGTTTCCTAAAGTCCTTTAGGAATCTATATGGAATGACTCCCACCCAGTATCGCGCGCAGCTTAATTCCATTGAAAAAAGGAGCCTTAATACTTATAATTCACTGGCCGGGGCATGCAGATTTGGAAACGACACTTAAATATATTTTTAATCCTTTTAGGAAGATGAAGCCAAAGAGTAGATTAAAAACTTCTATATCGATAACAGACAGGGCTTATCTTCAATTGTCTTCGGAAATTTATGTGATGTCATAAAATAAAAAGTACCAAAACCCTTGATTCAGCAAGGATTTCAGCACTTTTTGATAATGGAGACAACGGGATTCGAACCCGCGGTCTCTGCGTTGCGAACGCAGCGCTCTCCCAGCTGAGCCATGTCCCCATGAGTTATATTATAGCACAAATGGGAAAAATTACAAGAACATCCTGGAGTGGAAATCAGCTGTCCCTGACATACTATCATTGAGGTGATGAAAATGGACAGGGACTTAGAAGAAAAGGCTGCCAGAAAGAAATCAAATGAAATGTTCAACAGCATAACAGAAAAACAGAAACCGGAAAACCAGAACCAGACCCATAACTCCCGCAGGGAGGGAATGGGACCTAATGCGAAGCGGAAACCTTGTTAAGCATAAAGTGGAACGCACAGCTGACGGAAAGCAATTTTCAAACACACCCCGAGGGTTCTGCCGGAATACAATTATCAAACATACCCCAGGACGTGAATGGACTTTTTCCACTATCCATTGCGTCCTGGGATACTTTTGTTTTGCCGAAATTACACGAATCACCCACTTATCCACAATAATGTGGAAAAGATTGTGGATAAAGTGTTATTATCTGAAAAATAAAACAGATTATCCACATTTATATAAAAACTGGGACAAAACCCTGCCGTTATGCGGCCAAAGTTTTGTCCCAATTCCTGACTTACTGAGCCTTATTTACAAAAGACTCACAGTCCGTGCATTCCTTCTGTGTGGGGTTTGCCTCATGTGTGCCAACCTTGATCCGGTCCAGGGTGCAGTAGTTTTCTTTCTGGTCATGGAATGTGCAGTTCTTGATGGTACATTCAATGCTCTCGTTTTTGCCATTTACCTTCATGGAAAAACCTCCTTTAAATTTGATTGGATTACATGTTTATTATCTGCACAAAACCGAAAAGTATGTAAAGCGCAAAATATATTTGAAAAATCTTTACTTTTGTTATATACTATGGACTAGCACATAAATAATACAAAAAGGATGGTTTTACTATGGCACTGTTAGAGACATGGAGAAATCTGGCGTATGGCGACGGCCTGGATGATAAAAAGAAAGAAGAATTGTGGGCTGGGTATTTTCAGATTGAAAAAGGGATTTATGAGCAGATTCTCAGCAACCCTGAGGAAGTGGTCACCGGAACTGTAAAAGAACTGGCAGAAAAGTATGAGACTGAGATCCTTATCATGACCGGTTTCCTGGATGGGATTAATGAGAGTCTTAAGGGATACGAAAACCCGATTGAGACAATGGAAGAGGATACCCAGGTCAAGATTGAGATTGACCCTGAGAAGCTGTATTACAATATGGTAGAGGCAAAGGCCAACTGGCTGTTTGAACTTCCGCAGTGGGACAGCATCCTTACTCCTGAGAAGCGCAAGGAGCTTTACAAGGCACAGAAGGCTTCCGGCACGGTCCGCAAGGGAAAGAAGATTTTCCCCAACGATCCGTGTCCATGCGGCAGCGGCAAGAAGTATAAGAAGTGCTGCGGTAAGAACGCATAGGATCCATATGTGTCTGAGGACATCTGATTGTAAGCCGCCTGTCCGGAGGGAGCTCCGGGCAGGCGCTTTTGCAGTATGGAAAGCAGGAGGATGAAGGATGGAGGCATACACTGGTTTTGCCGAGGTTTACGATGTATTCCAGGACAATGTACCATATGAAGAGTGGTGCTCTTATGTGACAGGGCTTCTTAAGGAGTACCAGGTCATGGACGGCCTGGTGCTGGATTTGGGATGCGGGACCGGAAGCCTGACCGGGCTTATGGCAAGGTCCGGGTACGATATGATTGGGATTGACAATTCCGGGGAAATGCTCCAGATAGCCATGAACAAGCGCAATGCATCGGGGTTGGATATCCTTTACCTGCTGCAGGACATGCGCGGGTTTGAACTGTATGGAACGGTTAAGGCTGTCATCAGTATCTGTGATTCCATGAATTATATTATGGAATATCAGGAACTGGTGGAGGTATTCCGGCTGGTCAACAATTATCTGGACCCCAAAGGCGTATTTATTTTTGACCTTAACACAGAATATAAGTACAGGGAACTGCTGGCGGACAATACATTTGCAGAAGACAGGGAGGAGTCCAGCTTTATCTGGAACAATTTTTATGATGAGGAAGATAAGGTCAATGAATATGACCTGACCCTTTTTGTAAAAGAAGGGGAGCTCTACAGGAAGTTTGAAGAAACCCATTACCAGCGCGCATACGGTCTGGACCAGATACAACAGGCAATCCGTGATGGGGGAATGGAATTCGTGGCTGCATATGACGCCTGCACCCGCAATCCCGTACAGCAGGACAGCGAACGGATTTACGTGATTGCGCGGGAAAACGGTAAATAAGATAGGAGAGATACAATGTCAGATTATGTGATAAGAGCAACTGCGGCGGACGGTGAGATCCGTGCGTTTGCTTCCACCACAAGGGATTTGGTGGAAGAGGCAAGAAAGGCCCATAATACCAGCCCGGTAGCAACCGCTGCACTGGGACGGCTTCTCACCGCGGGAGTCATGATGGGTATTGACATGAAAGGGGAAAAGGACCTTCTGACCCTGAAGATACAGGGGGACGGACCCATTGGCGGACTGACCGTGACCGCTGATTCCCTTGGGAATGTGAAAGGATATGCCTTTAATCCCATGGTCATGCTGCCCCCTAATTCAAAGGGAAAGCTGGACGTGGGCGGCGCCCTGGGCGTGGGTGTCCTGAGTGTGATTAAGGATATCGGCCTGAAAGAACCATATGTGGGGCAGACTATCCTGGTGAGCGGGGAAATTGCAGAGGACCTTACCTACTATTATGCCACATCCGAACAGATTCCTTCCTCCGTGGCGCTGGGTGTGCTGATGAATAAGGATAATACGGTGCGCCAGGCTGGCGGTTTCATGATTCAGCTGATGCCGGGCGCGTCCGAGGCAGTCATTGGCAAATTGGAAGATAAGCTTAAGGAAATATCCTCCATCACCACCCTGCTGGATGTGGGCAATACGCCGGAGAGAATACTGGAATATATTCTTGGCGGGTTCGGACTGGAGATAAATGACAGGACACCGGTGCAGTTTAACTGCAACTGTACCAAGAGCAGGGTGGAAAAGGCCCTGATCAGTGTGGGGAAAAAGGATATCCAGGAAATGATTGAAGACGGGAAGCCCATTGAGGTGAACTGCCATTTCTGCGGCAGGCATTATGAGTTCTCAACCCATGACCTGGAGGACATACTGGAACGCGCAAGATAGAAAAAGGGCAGAAAACAACAAGAGCCAATCATATGACTGGCTCTTACTTGTAATCATTTGAAATCAGATATAACTTACTTCAACTCTATCAATGATGATATATGTTTGAAAAAGGTACACTGTTGTTCATTGATTAAATTCTGGTTACGTTGGTAGCCTGAGGACCCTTAGCTCCGTTAACTACATCGAACTCAACCTCTGCGCCCTCATCTAAGGACTTGAAGCCTTCCATGTTCAGACCTGAGTAATGTACGAAAACGTCATTGCCCTGCTCGTCAGAAATAAATCCGTAACCCTTCTGGTTGTTGAACCACTTAACTGTACCTTTCATTACGATACCTCCAAAAAATATAAAAAAATTGTTCTGTTGCAAGTTATTTCGCAACTGTCCTTAGGATATCACAAATGTTGAAAAGTGTCAAACGTTTTTGGTTATAAAGCATAAACAATTTATACAAACCTTAGATTCTATTGTTCAAAGGTTAAAATATGAAGAAAAAGGGGCAAAAGGGTGAATTATATGATATACTAACTGGCATAAAGGGTAAGAAAAGAAGGGATTTAAGAATGAAGGTTCAAAATATATGGAGGCATTATTGCACCATTACAAAACACAGGCGCCTGGTTCGCAGGCACTGTTTTAAAATCGGCCTGTATTGGCAGGGACTGACACACGATCTTTCCAAGTACAGCCCTGAGGAATTCTGGACCGGCGTCCGGTACTACCAGGGCGACAGGAGTCCGAACGCTGCGGAGCGGGAGGACGTGGGATATTCCAGGGCCTGGCTGCACCACAAGGGCAGGAATAAGCACCATTATGAGTACTGGATCGATATTTCCAACCACAAGGAAGATGGACTGGTGGGCAATAAGATGCCGGTCAGGTATGTGGCTGAGATGATATGCGACCGGATTGCGGCCTGCGAAGTTTATAAAGGAAAGGACTATACCAGCGCGGCCCCGCTTGAATATTATGAATATACAAAAAAGTATATCACCATCCATCCAAGGACAAGGGCGCTGCTGGAAAAGCTGCTCATCATGCTGAGGGATAAGGGAGAAGAGGCGACCTATGCGTATCTTCGCAAACTGCTGAAAAAAGGGACATATTAAGGCCGGCTAAGAAGCCGGTATCCGCCTATTCCTCAGGAAACAGCTGCCGGTCAATGATCTGGACCGCATCTTCGATACAGCCAGGACATGGACGCAGCGGTGTCCCGGTGTCCTCCCCTCTTAATTCACGGCAGGTAAGACTGCCGTTCTTTTTTAGGAAAGCCTGAAGGCAGGAGGCGGATGCCTCATACGATGCCTTTTTGGAATCTGGCGCCTGCGTATGTCCGGTACTGCACTTCAGGCCGGACAATACGGCGGCGGCAGAGATTGCCCCGCATGTCCCATCCATACAGCCCATCCCAAGTCCAAGTCCTTCCGTTATCCGGAACAGGGTCTTTTCATCCAATCCTGTTTTCTCCGTAAATGCGCATGCAACAGACTGGGCGCAGTTAAAGCCCCTGTCGTGGAATGCGATTGCCTGTTTTGCTCTTTCTTTTCCTGAAATTCCTGACATAAGAAAATCTCCTTTAAAAAAATGGTCATGTTTTTTTAACGACATGGTTCCGCCCTGCCCTGAACCATGCAGGATGATTCATTCCCAACGGTTGACGGAAAGCAATTGTTAAACACATTATGGGCCTGTCTTAACACTGCCTTGGGATATGCCTGAGCATGACATGGAACAGAAAACCGCCCAGCACAACCGATAAAAGATACAGTATGTTGCCTGGAACCGTCCCTATGGTCAGGGCAATCTGATGAAAGACAACCTGCCCATTGGGGTAATATGGGCTGATGTAGAACATATCGGCATTTCCATAAGGATGGGATGCCACATTGATGAAGGTGGCAGCCGCAGCACACCCGCAGAAAAAGGGCAGCGTATCCGCGAATTCAGACAGGCTTTGTCCGCCCAGACCGGCAAACGCACAGTAAAGCCCAATGAAAATCAGGATAAAATGCCATATGAAGCCATGGAGTGTTAATACAAGATAAGGGTGCATCAGCCCGCTGGGTTCTGCCAGCGCCATGACGCCTCCTAATAAGGCAAAGTCCTGCAGGAAGGTATGGACTGCTTTTACGCAACGGCAGGACATACGCGGCTTTATGAATGGAAGCAGCAGGCACAGGTACATGGGAATGCTGCACAGCTGGAATGGAAAATACCACCAGTCGTATTGCCCGCCGTTGACAATATAATACAGGAATCCCTGCTTATAAATCTCACTGACAGCCAGAATCAGGCCGCAGGCTGGCAGCACCTGCGGATGTGTGCCGCGCGGCAGTTTCCATGCCAGGAAAATGGCGGCAAGGATACCTGCGCCCCCAAAGACAAGATGGAAGCCGGAATATGGGACAGGTGTCCTCATGGGCCATGACGACATCTGGAATAGGGCTTTTATAATGGTACTCATAGACAGCGCCTCCTGTGGGAACGATTATACAACATATGCAGATGCATGACAACTCTTTCGCCTGGAATAAAATTATATTCAGGGGGAAAGCTAAAGAAACAGGAAAAATAATGGAAAGGCAGGAAAGAAAAGATATGGGATTTGTCATAGCGTTGCTGTCAGGTGCATTAATGAGCATACAGGGCGTATTTAATACGGAGGTAACAAAGCAGACCAGCGTATGGGTGGCCGCGGGCTGGGTGCAGCTGACCGCGTTCATTACCTGTGTTGTAATCTGGCTTTTTACAGGAAGGGAGCCCATCGCAGGGCTGATGCAGGTATCGCCCAAATATGTCATGGTGGGAGGTATCCTGGGGGCCCTCATCACATACACGGTCATCCGCAGCATGGCCAGCCTCGGACCTGCACAGACAGCCCTCTTAATCGTGATTTCACAGATCATCGTGGCATACGGGATTGAGCTGTTTGGGATGTTCGGCGTGGAAAAGAGTCCCTTTGCATGGCATAAGCTCATTGGCGCTGCGGTTGCCATTGGCGGGATCATTATTTTTGAAAGATAAAAATTGGAAATAACTCTTGTATTTAAATAGGCTAACAGTTAGAATAGTACTATCAGGCTGGGATGGTACCCGTATAAAGGAGGGATACCATTCAGATGAGACTTATATCTTTAAAAACATGTAAGGTTCCTGCCATCGTCATATGCATGTTGGCTGCAGGCATATGTTATAGTTGTGGCGGGCATCCGGATCCTTCGGTAGGTTCCGGTTATGAAGGGATTGTCCTGGAGTTGGGAGATTCAGGTTCTGGACAGGATGGATTAGGAAATCCGGGTTCTGGGAAGGATGAACCAGGAGATTCGGGTTCTGGGAAGGATGAATCAGGAAATCCGGGTTTTGGAAAGGATGAATCAGGAAAGCCGGATTCAGGACAGGATGGATTAGGAAAGCTTGATTCAGGCCAGTCAGATCCGGGCCGGGGGGATTCCGCACAATCACCTGCCGCCATGGTTTATGTACATGTATGCGGAATGGTGGAACAGCCGGGCGTATATGGTCTTCCGGAAGGAAGCCGGGTATATGAGGCGGTTGAGGCGGCCGGAGGCATTAGGGACGGCGGCGCGGCAGATTACCTGAACCTGGCAGAGACGCTTAAGGACGGTATGAAGCTGGAAGTACCCAGCGAGAGCCAGGCCGAGGAATGGAAGGCACAGGGCATTAAGCCTGCTGCGGATCCTGAAGCAAAGGCCAGGCACATGGTGAACCTGAACACGGCTACCAGGGAGGAGCTTATGAGCCTTCGCGGTATCGGGGAGTCCAGGGCAGAGGACATCATCCGCTACAGGGAAACGTACGGCGGATTCCAGTCCATTGAGGATATCATGAATGTGTCCGGCATCAAGGACGCTGCGTTTGAAAAGATTAAGGACAGTATCACAGTATAAAAGAGTTGGGCGGCCCGAGGTTTGATTTGGGCCGCCATTGATAGATAAGGGGAATGAACATGCCGAGAGTATTAGTTGTTGATGATGAAAAATTAATTGTAAAAGGTATCCGCTTCAGCCTGGAACAGGATGGCATGGAAGTGGATTGTGCATATGACGGCGAGGAGGCAGTGGAACTGGCTAAAAAGACAGAGTACGATATCGTCCTTTTGGATGTGATGCTTCCAAAACTGGACGGTTATGAGGTCTGCCAGGCCATCCGGGAGTTTTCCGACATGCCGATTATCATGCTGACCGCTAAGGGCGGGGACATGGATAAGATTCTTGGACTGGAGTATGGGGCGGATGACTATATAAGCAAGCCCTTTAATATCCTGGAAGTCAAGGCCAGGATTAAGGCAATCATACGGCGCAGCTCCAAGAACAGGCGCCTGAAAAAAGAAGAGGCCAACAATAGCGTCATTGGTCAGGGGGACCTTAAGATGGACACGGAAAGCCGCAGGGTATTCATAGGAGAGAGGGAGATTAACCTGACAGCCAAGGAATTTGACCTGCTGGAACTTCTGGTGCGCAATCCCAACAAGGTATACAGCAGGGAAGCGCTGCTGACCTATGTGTGGGGCAACAAGGCCATGGACAGCGGCGATGTCCGCACCGTGGACGTCCATGTGAGAAGGCTGAGGGAAAAGATAGAGCCAAGCCCAAGCGACCCAAAGTATGTACATACGAAGTGGGGCGTTGGATACTATTTCCGTGTAAAGGGCTGAGAAACGGTTGGGAGAACGGCAGAATCGGCTGAGAAAACAGCTGGATTGGCTGGGAGTACGGTAGGATAGGCTGAGAGGATGACATAAAGATGACAGAGAATGGCAAATACAAAATCAGGACAGCGGTGCCGGATGATTTGGATCAGGCGGCACAGGTGGAACTGAATTGTTTCCCGGCGGCAGAGGCAGCTGACAGGGCAGCCTTAAAAGCGCGCCTGGAGGCATTTGGGGAAAGCTTCCTGGTGGCGGAAGCGGACGGGCGGATCATTGGATTCATTAATGGCGCGGTTACAGATGAAAAGACCATTGCGGACAAGATGTTTGAGGACATTTCCCTGCATGATCCGGATGGGGCGTTCCAGAGTATTTTCGGGCTGGATGTGATTGAGGAGTACCGTCATATGGGAGTTGCTTCCAGGCTTATGGAGGCCATGATTGAAACCGCAGGAAAGCAGGGCAGGAAAGGGCTTATACTGACATGCAAGGACAGGCTGATCGGTTATTATGAGAAGTTCGGGTATGTGAATATGGGTGTTTCAAAGTCAGTTCACGGCGGGGCTGTGTGGTATGATATGGTACTGGAGTTTTAGCGGATGAAGATTACCCTTGTAACAGTAGGAAAGATAAAAGAACGGTATTTTGAGGATGCCATAAAGGAGTATTCCAAACGCCTTGGCCGTTACTGCAGGCTGGATATCATCCAGGTGCAGGACGAGAAGACACCGGACGGGGCCGGCGAAGCAATGGAACGCCAGATTAAGGATAAGGAAGGACAGCGCATCCTTTCCAATATTAAAGATGGGGCTTATGTGATTGCCCTGGCCATTGAAGGCAGGATGTTATCCAGTGAGGAACTGGCATCCAGGCTTCAGAAGCTGGGAGTGGATGGCATAAGCCATATTGTGTTTGTGATTGGAGGTTCCCTTGGACTGTCGGAAGAAGTGATGAGGCGGGCGGATTTCGCGCTGAGTTTTTCAAAGATGACATTTCCCCACCAGATGATGCGGGTCGTTCTGCTGGAGCAGGTATACAGAAGTTACCGTATCATGGCTGGGGAACCGTACCATAAGTAACAGGGACGCCAGATGACAGGAGGACAGGAACAATGGGGGACAGGCAGGGGGAGGAATCGCCCAAAGCAATTATTTTCACAGGCATTCAGGCAAGTGGGAAATCCACTTTTTTTAAACAGCATTTCCGGTCCGGTTTTGTACATATTAATCTGGATACGCTGCATACCAGGAATAAAGAGGCGGCGATATTAGAACAATGCCTGCAGAACCGGGCATCCTTTGTTGTGGATAATACAAATCCAACCGCAGATGACAGGCAGCGGTACATAAAAGCAGCCAGGGAGCATGGGTACCGGATAGAAGGATATTTTTTCCAGTCCATTGTGAGGGACTGTGTGGAGCGCAATTCACACCGTTCTGGAAAGGCGTGTATTCCCGGAAAGGCAATTGCCTGTACCTCAAACCGCCTGGAACTTCCTTCCTATGAGGAGGGATTCGACGCGCTGTATTTTGTGCGGATTCAGGATGGCGCATTTGCAGTTGACAGGTGGAATGAAGTTTCAGACACAATGTAGTACTGCCTTGCATAAGGCGGTACGGAATGGGGGAACGATAATGATTTTTGACGAATTAGATACAAGTATGCGCAGGTTTGAGACATCCCTGGACCAGACCGTCCTTCCGGAACTTTACATGGCGGTGAGGATAGACGGGAGGAATTTTACAAAGCTGACCAAGGAGACCTGCCGATTTGAGGCGCCGTTTGACGTCCGTTTCAGGGATGCCATGGTTGATACGGTCAGGCATCTGATGGACTGCGGGTTCCGTATTGTGTACGGTTATACCCAGAGCGATGAGATTTCCCTGCTGTTCCACCCAAAGGACAATACCTTTGGCAGGAAGACAAGGAAAATCAATTCGGTCCTGGCAGGGGAGGCCAGCGCATTTTTCTCCCTGCATCTGGGGGTATTGGCCTGCTTTGACTGCAGGGTGGTGCCGCTGCCCAATCTGGAATGCGTGCGGGATTATTTTTCCTGGAGGCAGGAGGATGCCCACAGGAACTCCTTGAATGCCCACTGTTACTGGCTGCTGCGCAGGGAGGGAATGTCCCCCAGGGAGGCCACAAGGGAAATTGAGGGAAGGACCGTTGCTTTTAAGAATGAACTTCTGTTTTCCAGGAATATTAATTTCAATGATCTGCCCAACTGGCAGAAACGGGGAGTGGGCTTATACTACTCCTCCTATGAGAAGAAGGGATATAATCCGGTGAAGGATGAGACGGTAACCAGCATCCGCAGCAGGCTTGATGTAAATATGGACCTGGAAATAGGCCAGGCGTATACGGACTGGGTCATTTCCCTGATTCCGGAAGATTAAAAAGGATTAAGAATGCTTCTGTAAAAAGCATGAGGTTTTTTGGACCGCGGCAGCCATGGTATAATGGACACGCCGATGGTAAATTGAAAAACATGATAAGGAGGCCCTGTTTTTATGAGGAAATATGTTATAGCTGCATAGCATGGGCTTGTGCAGTGAAAATAAAGTAATTGTATAGCCTTTGCTATTCCGGACCGTATAATAGTTTGGGAGGCAGCGATGCGCTATCAGAAAGCAAATGAGATTCTTCCGGTGGAACTGGTGGAGTTGATTCAGGATTATATTGACGGGGAATACGTATATATCCCCAGAAAGCAGGAAAATAAAAAGGGCTGGGGGGAAACTTCCCGGGCAAGGGAGGAACTTCAGTCAAGAAATATAGAAATATTTGTAAAATATAGTCAGGGATTGGGAATAAAGGACCTGGCAGAGCAATATTTCCTGTCGGAAAAAAGCATACAGAGGATTGTGCTTCAGGAACGGAAAAAGAGTGAAGGGAAGCAAGGCAGCGTACCGGAATAGCGGATACGCTGCCTTTTCCTTGTTTCTGGTTTGAGTTTGAGGTTTATATCCGGGTCCGCGGATGATAGAGTGGATTGCGGAGGAAGATTTGAGATGAAACAGAATAATAGGAAAAAATGGATTATAATGCCGGAATCACTTCCGGTCGTATTGAGACGGTGCCCGAAGTGCGGAAAAAAGACAGAGTTTGGGAACAGCGGAAAATTCCGGGTCAATGCAAACGGGCGCATGCTGGACATATGGCTGATTTACCGCTGTAAGACGTGTGAAACATCCTGGAACATGACCATATATGAGCGCGTGGCACCGGACCGTCTGAAGCAGGAGGAGTACAGGCGTTTTCTTGACAATGACATGCACCTGGCAGCGGAATATGGAAGCAGCCCGGCCATATTTGCCAGGAACCGGGCGGACTGGACGCTTCCGTCCAATGAGTATACGGTACAGGCAGTGGATACACTGGCGCCGTGCAGGCGCGAGGGGTGGGATGAAATCCAGATAAAGCTGGGAGGCTGCATAACCCCCAGGCTGGACACGCTGTTTGCAAGGCAGCTGGGGATTTCCAGAAGCCAGGTAAAACGTCTCTGTGAGCAGGAATTGATATGGGGGCCGGAAGGGAAGGCGGCGGCCAATGCCAGGGTAAGGGACGGTCAGGAATTTTATGTCAGGACATCGTTGGAAACAGAGGCGGGCCAGGGCACGATGGAGAGGGCGTCAGGAGATATGGGTTGTATTTGCCATCCCCATGATTTATACTAAAATGTGACAAAACCTGAGGGAAAAGGAATACACTTCATGATACCTGCATTTGAATCACTATACCATCCATTGACATCGCGGCCCTTTTTAAGGGATGAATCTTATACGGAATATGCACCCTGCCCAGCCCTGCGCCCCTATATTGCATGCTTCTGGTCCATGGAGGGCAGCGGGAGAGGCGGCGCTGTGCGGGTAATCCCGGACACCTGCATTGACATCATCATTGAAGTCAACCATTCAAGACAGACCATAAAGACAAGGCTGTGCGGGCTGCAGGATTTTTCCGTGCTCAAACCCCTCAGGATGACAGGGGATGAGGTGACCAGCTTTGCCGTCAGGTTCCATTTTTGGGCGGCCAGGCTGTTTCTGGATTTGAATCTGAGGGATTTATACAACCAGGTATGGGATTTGGAACTGGTGCAGCCCGGATTTACGGCTGATTTTGACATATTTTTTTATTACCGTTCCGTGGGGGCACGGATTGCGTGGATGGAACGTTTTATGCTGGAAAAGCTGAATCCGGACCAGTATGACCCGAACCTGTACAATGCCGTTGAATATATCCTGAAAACAAAGGGAAATGCCGCGGTAAAGGAATTATGCGGACACACCTGTGTGGGCCAGAGGCAGATGGAACGTCTTTTCCAGCGGGATGTCGGCATTTCCATGAAGCGGACAGCCAGTCTGGTGCGGTACCAGAATGTATGGCGGGAGATTGTGGGCCAAAAGGAGTTCCAGATCCAGGATGCGGTATACCGGTATGGATACTCGGACCAGTCCCACCTGCTCAATGCGTTCAGACGGTTTCACGGTGTGTGGCCGGACCAGGCAAAGCAGGCTGCCCTTAAATGGGTCTGATGTCGTTTTTTTTCAATACAGACACAACCTCCTGTGATACAGTTTTCCTAAACCGAACTGGAGGTATCAGATGAAGAGATTAAGCAAGTCAGCCTATAAGGAAGTACGCACCTGGATATACCGCAATGCAAGGCCTCTGGAACTGGCATTATGGCAGTTCTGTTTTGAGGGCGGAACCAGGGAACATGTGATGGAGATGCTGGGATTTTACCAGAATGAGGACGGGGGCTTTGGGAACGCGGTGGAGCCGGATTGCTGGAATACGGAATCCTCGCCTTACGCGGTCCTGGTCGTTACGGGCATGCTCCGGCGGATTGGTTTTACGGACAGTAATCATCCGGTCCTCAGAGGGATGCTTCAATACCTTGACAGCGGCGCGCATGTGTCGGAGGATGGCTGGAATTTCAGTATCCCGTCCAATGACGCTTATCCCAGGGCTCCCTGGATGACATATGATGCGTCCGTCAACCGGGTTCAGGACATGGGAATCTCGGCAGGCTTATGTACTTTTATCCTGCGCCATGGGGACAGGCAGTCAGGACTATATGCAAAGGCCATTAATCTTTCTGGGCGGATACTGGATAAAATGAAGCGGACAGAGGATTTTGGGGAAATGGGGGCAGGAGGGATCGGCATGCTGGTCCAGGCGCTGGAAGCATGCGGCCTGGGGCAGCGCTTTGACTGCGGGTCCGTTAAGGCAATGCTGCCAGGTCTGGTGAACCGTTCCATTGAGCGCAACCCGGATCATTGGGCATCCTATACGCCCAGGCCGTCTGAATTCATCTGGTCTCCTGATTGTCCTTTTTATCCCGGAAACGAGGAAGTCGTGGATCTGGAACTGGATTACCTGGTGGATACAAGAAATCCGGGAGGCGTCTGGAATATTACATGGACATGGTTTGGGCTGGGGGAACAGTATCCAAAGGAGTTCGCCATCAGCGAGAACTGGTGGAAGGCTTTAAAGGCAATTGAGAAGCTGAGTTTTCTGGAGGCATTTGGAAGGATGGACCGATAGGGCAGACTGTGATAAGGCTGGAGCCGGACTTGGGGGCTGTCCCCGGCTCCAGCCTTCATTTCACAGGGATATAGAGGTCAATCTGGCTGTCGGCGCAGTCATACCCCAGAAAGCGTCCGTCGTACAGTTCAAAGTCTTCCCGCTCATCCAGCTGTTCGTCTGTTGTCAGAAACCAGGTGCTCCAGATATACCGGAAGGACAGGGACAGGTTTTTGAGGCTTCCGGTGTGGGTGAATACGGCGTATTTCCCGCCCTTCAGGATTTTGGGGATGAAGGGGGAAGGAAGGTTCTCAAAGGAGGATACCTCCACCGCAGCCACCTCCGGGAACAGCACATCATCATTCATGGTATAAAGGCTGTTGCCTTCTTCGCAGGCCTCGCAGATCCCAAAGCCGCGGCTGGACGGGAAGGTGTTGGGAACCAGGTGCATCTGGGCGCGGAAGGTATCCCACAGTCCGGGGATTACATTGTCCCCAAGGGTGGTGAAGCCGCGCAGTCCGGCTGCTTTTATATCCGGAAGTTCCAGGATCCTGGGATGGACAGTCAGGTTGTTCGTCAGATGGGCCAGCATCAGCTGGTCCATTTTTGGCTTGGAGCTGATGAAAAGTTCCAAACGGTTCTGACGGTACTTTATAGGGCTTACGTGATAGACGGATTTGAAGGCGCGGCTGAATGCCTCGCTGGATTCAAAGCCATGGCTGATTGCGATGTCAATAATCCGTCTGTCCGTGTAGAGCAGTTCCCTGGCCCCATTGGAGAGGCGCCGTTTCTTGATATAGCTGCCCACGCTTTCGCCCAGTAAAGCTGAGAATACCCGCGTCAGATGGTAGTAGGAGTAGCCCGCATGGCGGGCCACCTCCTCTACGGTCAGTGGGTCACCCAGATGGTTTTCAATATACACAACGGCCTGTTCCAGTGATTGTTCGTAATTCATGGAAAACTCCTGTTTATTCAATGTCTGTCAGTTGGAATAGGGATGGGGGAGCCGGCTGGCTGCACAGGTCCATGGCCCTGACGCCTTCCGTGAAATCCCCATCCAGGGAATAATGCTGCCAGCCGTTTGTTTCCTGTCCGCCCCAGCAAAGCTCCATGGTCCCGGCCGCCGGGTCAATGACCATGCTTTTTGTGGTGCCGAAGAAGTCATCATAATAAGGGCAGGACAGTCCGGCCGGATATGGGGTGAGAAGGAACTGCTTTAAATCCTCTGTCCCAAGACCTTTTCCGTGCTGTTCAAGGAATGCTTCTATGTTCCTGATGCGCTTAAGGGAGTTCTCCATGGCCCGGGGTTCATGGGGAATCAGTTCCTCAAGGAGCGGATGGTTTGTGGCATACAGGTACTGTGCATCAGAGGAAGGATCGATGGTCCTGAAAGCCTTCCGCCCGTCCAGTGTCTCATAGAGGGCTGCATTGCCCGCCTTGTCCGTAAGGATCAGGTTCATATTAAATGCAATGGGCATGTCTTTTAACCGGTCCAGGCATTCTTTTACATCCCGGCAGGTGTCAAGCAGTGTGCGGATGACGGCCCAGAACTGGAGGCCGGTGACGGCCGGGCGGCGCATGTTCTCATCAACCCCCACCGGGAAGCTGGTGGAGCTCATGGTTACCGCAAGTCCCATCTCATTGAAACCATCATCCCTGCCCAGTCCCAGGACGCTGGTCCCGATATGGATATAGGCGCCTTGGATGCTGGTCTTAATTACATTAAAATCCTCAAATGCATCGTTGAATTCATAGTTGCGCGCCACCTTCGGGCGCCCGTCCTTTGTCATGGACGGCAGCAGGGATATGTGGCTGCAGCCGGGATGAAGCCAGGTCATGGCGTAGTAGACAAGATTCTGGGGCCTGGTTTTAAGGGCGTCCGCAACACCCTGCAGCTCTTCATTCAGCCCCGGGCACCACTGGGAAAACAGGGCCGAGGCCTTTTCCCATTCCTCTGTTCCAAATCCCGGGTACCCGGCTGTGTAACATGATTTCAGCTGGGGGATGGCTGCGTACTGGGTGCCCAGGCGGTAACCGGCCTCATAATGTGTTCCTGTCAGCAGGGTGTTTCTGGTATATACTTTTTTCATGGAAATCCTCCTCTTTCTGGCTTGGTTTTATTTGTAAGACACTTCTATTGTACCGGAAAGGGAATTTATTTCATGATATTTCCTGCGGTTTTGCAGGGCCGGGTCAAGAGGCCTTCCTTTAGGGCGTGTTTGAAAATTCATTCCCGCCATCTGCCCATAGTATAACATGTTTCCAAAAAGGAAAACAGATAATGATTGCAGGGAGATGTTTCTTTAGGGTATACTAATACTGTGTTGTGTAAATAAATGCGTCTGATACGGCATTTATCCATCTAATTTATCAGCAGGAAGAAGGCAGGCCATGAAGAAGGATCCTCAGGGAAAGCGCTGGCACAGGCTTGACAACACGGGAAAGATATTTCCCATGATTGCCAATGAAAACCTGAGCAACGTGTTCCGCATCTCAGTCATATTAAAACATGATATAGTGCCCAATCTGCTTCAGCAGGCGCTTCAGGATACCCTTCCCATGTTTAAGGGATTTAAGGTAAAACTGAAGCGGGGGTTTTTCTGGTATTACTTTGAAGGCAACAAACGCACGCCTTATATAGAAAAGGAGACCTCCTGGCCCTGCCGCTATATTGACCCTAAGAGCAGCCAGCTGTATCTGTTCCGGGTCAGCTATTACGGCCGCCGCATCAACCTGGAGGTGTTCCACGCTGTCACGGACGGCATGGGGGCTGTGAACTTCATCCGTGAACTGACCGCCCGTTATCTTGACCTGAAGAACGGCACGCCCCACCTGCTAAGGGAGGAGGAACAGGGGACTGCTTATAAGATAGAGGACAGCTATCTGAAGAATTATAAAAAGATGCCGGGCAGACGTTACAGTTCCAAACCAGCCTACAGGATGGAGGGGGAATACCTTGCCATGGGCGGCGAGAGCGTGGTTCACGGCACCGTGGATATACAGGACCTGAAACGGGTATGCCGTGAAAAAGGGGTCAGTGTCACCAAATACCTGACCGCCTCCCTGATATGGTCCATCTGCCAGGTTTACATGGGCGGGACGCCCGGCACCCAGTCAATCGGCATCAACCTGCCCATTAACCTGAGGGCGTTTTTCGGTTCAGATACAGCGTCTAATTTCTTTGCGGTGACAGCCATTGATTATAACAGGGAGAAGGGTGACGGCTCCTTTGATTCCATCCTGGCCGCGGTCTGCAGCCAGATGGATGACAATATTGTCAAGGAAAAGCTGGAACAGACCATATCCTATAATGTGTCCAATGAAAAGAAATGGTATGTGCGCATCCTGCCCCTGTTTGTCAAATGGCTGGCCCTTGGATTTATCTTCAGGCGCAACGACAGGGCGCATACCATGACCCTGTCCAACATCGGCCCCATAACCATGGATGAGGAGTACCGGGAGGAGATTGAGAATTTCCATCTGCTTATCGGGGTTTCCAAACGCCAGCCCGCCAAATGCGGTGTATGCGCTTATGAGGGCAAGGTTAATATTACGTTTACCAAGGTATTTGGGGACAGCCGTCTGGAGGATTGTTTTTTCGGGCACCTTGAACAGGCCGGGATACCGGTGGGGTTGGAGAGCAACGGGCTTGTGAAACCGGAAGCGTGGAAGGGTACCTACCCGGTTGTGGAATATGATAAGAATAAGTGGAAGAAACTGGTTTATCTATTTTACGGAATCCTGGCCGTGGTTGCCGTGGTGCTGGGGGTGGTGAACATTGCCACCTATGACCATCTCTGGTGGTCCGGCATCGCCATACCTGGGATTGCCTATGCAGGGCTTACGGTCCGATATTCCATATTAAAACATGCGAATCTGGGGAAAACGGTTGTCATTGAGACCATTGGGATGCAGGTCCTGTTGATCATGATTGACCGGGTGCTTGGCTATGAGGGCTGGTCCGTTAATTATGCGGTGCCTGCCACCATCCTGTTCGCGGATGTGGCAGTGGTGTTTTTGATACTTGTCAACCGGCTGAACTGGCAGAGCTACTTCATGTACCAGCTTGCAATCACCATATTCAGCTTCATACCGCTGATTCTGTGGGCGGTGGGGCTTGTCACAAGACCACTGATGGCTTTCATTACAGTGGTGCTCACCGTGTTCATCCTGGCCATGACCATTTTCCTGGGCGACAGGGGAGTGAAGAACGAATTAATCAGACGGTTCCATCTATAGGGAACCAGGAGGAGACCAAATGCGGAATAAAAAGGTAAGTATCCGGGGAGGCCTGATGCGTGATATGATACACGACATCATGGAAACCTCCTTAGGAAAGCCCATACAGACAGGAGAATTCAGGAAGAATCCAGTGGAACCTGCCTGGGTCTGCCCGTCCGGTTATGAGTATGAAATCATTGAAAACGGGCCGTTTAAAATGGAGTTCTTAAAGCCCGAGGGCGTGGTGACGGGCCGTGCCGTGCTGCAGCTGCACGGAGGCGGCTACATCGGCCCCATGAAGAATATATACCGGAAGTTTGCGGTGCGCTATTCCCGTCTCAGTTTTGGCGGGGATGTGCTGACAGCGGATTACAGGGTTGCCCCGGAGTATCCGTATCCGGCGGCCCTGGAGGACGCGCTTCACGCCTACCAGTGGCTGGTGAAGGAAAAACGTTACCGTCCGGGCCAGATTGTGATTGCCGGGGATTCGGCAGGCGGCGGACTTGCCCTTGCCCTGTGCCTTTACCTCAGGGACCACGGACTGCCGCAGCCGGCCGGCCTGGTGCTCATGTCGCCCTGGGCGGACGTTACATGCAGCGGTGACAGCTATGATTTTAATTTTGAAAAGGACCCGCTGTTTGGCAATTCCAGAGAGACAATGCTTTATAATTCCCCATATATAGGGGATGCGGATCCAAGGGATCCATATCTGTCGCCGGTATTCGGGGACTTTCGGGGACTTCCGGCCATGCTGTTACAGGCAGGCAGCCATGAAATGCTTCTTAGCGATACGCTGGCGGCAGCTGAGAATGCCAGGCAGGCAGGCGTGCGGCGCCGGGTATCTGTTTACGAGGGCATGTTCCATGTGTTTCAGATGAGCATGGACCTGATACCTGAGAGCAGGGAGGCGTGGGATGAGGTGGCGCGCTTCATGCAGATTGTGTTCAGGATTGACAGGAGGCCTGAGGGGCGGGTGGTCAGGAAGGTTAAAAGGGGACGGTAGCTGCGTCCGCAGACTGGGAAGCCCCGGCCATGCGGAGTGGAACTAAGGATAAGATATTGGAGTGGGATGGCTCTGGATAATCAGAAGATTATCCAGGGCTTTTTTGGTCCCTGTTTTTGGGCGGTTTTTGCTGGATGGCGGAATTATGGGGCGTAAGGAGGATTTTGTCTGGGGTTAAGCGGTTTTTCATTTTTAATCTCCAGTCATATTTTCAGGCCTGTCTCATATATTGAGGTAAAAGGGGTGAGACAGATGGCTAAGAGGGAAGAAATCTTAAAAATATTTCCCAGGGAACTGAGAACCATATTGGGACAGGTTCCGGTGGATTTCAGGGATGTCCAGGAAATCCGGCTGAGGACGGGGATGCCGCTGATGATGATCTGCGGGAACCGGGAGTATCTGGTGACAAGGGACGGGAGCCTGAGACAGGATACCGGGAATATGGACCGGGAAATGTTTCTGGCGGCAACCCAGGCCCAGATGAAAGAGACAGTGGAATATATGGGCAGCTTTTCCCTTTATGCGGCAGAGGAGGAGCTTCGCCAGGGATTCCTGACCATCCAGGGCGGGCACCGGATTGGTGTTGCGGGAAGGACCCTGGTCCAGGGGCAGGATATCAGGCTGATGAAGTTCATCTCTTTTATCAATATCAGAGTGGCACACCAGGTTCCGGGCTGTGCCGATGGCGTGATGGATTTCCTTTATGACGGGAAATTCCTGAATACGCTGGTTATCTCGCCGCCCAGGTGCGGCAAGACCACCTTGCTGCGGGATATGATACGGCAGGTATCGGATGGATGGGTGAGGCGGTCTGGGGGCAGGGTTCCCGGCGTCAGCGTGGGGGTGGTGGATGAGCGGTCTGAACTGGCGGCCTGTTATCAGGGGGTTCCCCAGAATGATTTGGGGATGCGTACGGATGTGCTGGACTGCTGTCCTAAAAGCCAGGGCATGATGATGCTGGTAAGGACCATGGCACCCAGCGTGATTGCGGTGGATGAGATTGGAAGCCGCCGGGACGCGGAGGCCATTGAATATGTGAGGAACTGCGGCTGCGCCCTGGCTGCCACCATACACGGCAGTTCCCTTAAGGATATCAGGCAGAAGCCGTCCATGGGGGAACTTTTGGAACAGGGGACATTTGAACGTCTGATCCTGCTTGACAGCAGGGAAGGGCCAGGGCATGTGCAATGTATATGGGATGGCAGAAGCCGGGTCCTTTATGAGGATGGAACGGTTTCTAAGGAATTGTGATAAGGGATTGTAGGGATTGTGATAAGAGGTTGTGACGAGGAGGAGGCCATGGCATTGAAGTGGATAGGAAGCATGCTGGTCCTTTTTTCGGCCGGCGGTTTTGGGATATGGTCTGCCATGCAGTGGAGGGAACGGCTGCGGCTGTTGGAAAAGCTGCGGCAGATGATTTATTTCCTGAAAGGTGAGATTACATACAGCCATGCACCTCTGGCGGAAGCGCTGGAGCGGGTGGGGAAGCGGGAGGCTGGCCCCCTGGGACAGCTGTTTACGGCTGCGGCAGAGGGAATCTGCCGCCAGGAAGGGGAATCCCTGCAGGAGATATGGCGCAGGGAGGTTCAGGTCCTTTCATCCCCAAAGATAAGGCTTCCTCTCACAGAGGAGGATCTGGAACAGCTGGCAGGCCTGGGGGAGCATCTGGGATATCTGGATGTGGACATGCAGGAGCGTACGCTGGGGCTGTACCTGGAACAGCTGGATATTTCCATTGAATATCTCAGGACAAACCAGAGGGAAAAATGCAGGCTGTATACCAGCCTGGGCATCATGGGCGGCATGTTCCTTGTCATTGTGATGTACTGATGTATGACACACCTTAAGGAAATGGAATAAGAATAGTTGAGGAGACGGCAAATGGGTGTAAATCTGATATTTCGCATAGCGGCAGTGGGAATCCTGGTTTCCGTAATCTGCCAGGTATTAAAACACAGCGGCAGGGATGAACAGGCATTCCTTACAAGCCTTGCAGGACTTGTACTGGTATTGTTCTGGATGATCCCTTACATATATGACCTGTTTGAAACCATGAAGAACCTGTTTGCATTATAATGGCCCCCGGGCCTGTTTCAGGGAAGGCGGAGACATAATGACAATCATCACAATTGCGGCGGCCGGCATCGCAACCGTCCTGCTTGCAGTGCAGTTAAAGGGCATTAAGGGGGAGTATGCCGCCTACATGGTCATGGCGGCAGGCTTTTTCATCTTTTTTTACGGTACGGGAAAACTGAGGGCGATTCTGGATGCCCTGGAACAGATCCAGGGTTACATAAAGGTCAACAGTGTATATCTTGTGACCCTTCTGAAAATGATAGGAATCACGTATGTGGCGGAATTTGCATCCGGCATCTGCAAGGATTCGGGATATGGTTCCCTTGGAAACCAGATTGAAATATTCGGGAAGCTTTCCATCCTTGGAATCAGTATGCCGATACTTCTGGCGCTTTTTGGGACATTGGAGACATTTTTGCGATGAAAAGGATGGGAAAATGGCTGAAAAAAGGCCTGGCTGTCCTGGCATTGTCCGTACTGCTGTCAGGCGCCGGGGCAGGCGCGGCCCGGGCGGCAGGGACGGACATGTCCGGCAGTCCCGCGGTCAGCGGTGATCCGGAAGAGGAATTGACGCGAGGCGCAGAAGAACTTGGAATCACACAGGAGATGGAAGGGATGCAGCAGTTCCTGAACGAGGTCATGGGACAGCATGGGGGAGGCATGGGGGATTTCTCCTTCTGGGGCCTGATGAAGGAACTGGTGAAAGGCAATCTGGGCGGAATCCTGGGACAGGTGGGGGCAGGTATCAGGAATACATTGTTTTCCGAGGTGGATAAAGGCGGCCATATGCTGTTCCAGGTGGCGGCAATCGGGATTATCGGAGCTGTGTTTACCAATGTCTCTTCTGTTTTTAAGGGCGGACAGATATCCGATGCAGGCTTTTTCGTCACATACCTTCTGCTGTTTACCTGTCTGGCAGCCAGTTTTACAGCCAGTCTCCAGGTGGCGGCCCAGGTGCTGGAACAGATATTGGAATTCATGCGGCTGCTCATGCCGGCCTACTTCATGTCGGTGGCATTTTCCGGAGGCAGCATGAGCGCCCTGGCCCTCTATGAGGGGATGCTGGGAGGGGTAACGCTGATACAGTGGCTGTGCAGCACGGTCCTTTTGTCCATGGTCCGGATTTATGTGCTCATGGTGCTGGGCAGCCATGTGGTGAAAGAGGCACTGCTCTCCAAGCTGACCGAGCTGCTGGAACAGGCGGTGGGGTGGAGCCTTAAGACCCTTACGGGGCTGGTGGTGGGATTCCACCTCATACAGGCAATGATCCTGCCCTATGCGGATGCGGCAGGACAGGCGGGAATGAAACGGCTGATAGAAATCATACCCGGGTTGGGGCAGGGGGCAGGGGCCATGGCACAGATGGTGCTGGGGTCAGGAGTCCTGATCAAGAATACCATAGGGGCCGCGGCCGTGGTGGTGCTGGCGGTCATCACGGTCATCCCCATCATCAAACTGATGGTACTGATGGTCCTGTACCAGTGCGTGGCAGCGGTGATGCAGCCCGTTTGTGACAAACGGATCGTATCCTGCGTCTCAGGGGTGTCAAAGGGACATAAAATGCTGGTCCAGATTGTCCTTTATTCCATGTTCCTGTTCATGATATCCATTGCAATCACCTGCGCCTCTACTAATGTGAATTATTTTGCATCATAGCTACCGTGTCAGAAGGAGGAACCAATGCAGGCAGTATACGGATGGGTTAAAAATATCATATACTTCATGATTTTCCTGTCAGTGGTAAACAATCTCCTGGCAGATTCAAAATACGAAAAATACATCCGCTTTTTTGCCGGAATGGTGCTGATCCTCCTGGTTGTGAGCCCGCTTACAGGGAAAATGCGTCTGGACGAACAGATTTCTTCCATGTTCCAGTCCATTTCCCTCCATAACGATGCCAGCGACTTAAAGAGCCAGCTGTGGAACATGGATGAAAAACGTCTGGACCAGATCCTGGGACGGTACCAGGATGCGGTGGAAGCGGATGTGGCTGCCATGGCGGCTGCGGACGGCCTTATCTGTGTCCGTGCACAGGTGCGGATAGACGGGGACAGGAACAGCAGCACTTACGGCCAGGTGAAAGAAATCCGTATGGAAGTAAGGGATGACAAGGAACAGGAAAGCGGGAAAGAGGATTATATGGGAAGCAGGCCTGTGAATGTGGAGGCGGGCAATGTGGGCAGCATCAAGGTCAGGCCGGTGGAGCTGGGGGAGGACGATGGGGAAGAAGATAGGAAGGATGTGGGTAAGGACGTTGGGGATGTGGGAAAGAAGCCGGACAGTAATCCTGGCTTGGAGCATTTAACAGGAAAGGTGGCGCAGTACTATGGGCTTGAAGAATCGCATATCAAAGTTCAGTGGAAAGATGACTAAGGAAAAATGGCTGTTGCTGCTGCTGGTGGGGGTACTTCTCATGATTCTTTCATTTCCCCTTCCGGGCAGCAGACGTACCGGGAAGGATGGGGAAAGCCGGTCAGGACAGGTCAGCCGGAATGAGGGCGCTGTCCCCCTGTGGACTGGGGATGCACAGGAAAATGACCAGGATGCAGAACCGGACCAGGCGTCCCTTAACGGACCGGGCCAGGACGGGGATGGTCCTGACAGCGTTTACCCTGCCTCGGCCTCGGCCGGGGGAGAGGGGTCCTATGAAACACAGATGGAGAACCGGATTAAGAATATCCTGAAGTCGGTGGACGGGGTGGGGAAAGTGGACGTGATGGTGGTCTTAAAATCCTCCAGTGAAAAGGTGGTGCACGTGGACCGGACCACCAATTCAAGCACCACCCAGGAAAAGGATTCCGGAGGCGGCACCCGTGATGTGGTGAATAACCAGTCGCAGGAAAGCACGGTCCTGTCCGGTTCCGGATCCGGGTCAGGCGGGAACAGCCCCATCATAGAAAAGGAACTGAGTCCGGAACTGTCCGGAATCATCATCAGTGCGGAGGGAGGAGGCAGTCCAACCGTAAAAGCTGAAATTTCTGAAGCAATGGAAGCATTATTTGGCCTTCCCCCACATAAAATAAAAGTATTAAAGAGGGTGGAATAAATAAAGGAGTGCAGGATATGAAGATCAAGAATATGAAACAGGTAAAAGAGCATATGAAGGACATGAACATGAAACGTCTGTTCCGCAGGAACCAGATCATCATCACCACACTGGCCGTGATGATTGCAGCGGCAGGATACCTGAACTACGCAGGTAAAAAAGATCTGGCAAACGGAAACAGGGTGTACGAGGCAGGAGCCATGGACATCTCGGATGAAGATATCCTGGCAGAGAACCAGGCAGCTTCCCTCAATGGCCAGGCAGGGCTTCAGGAGATACAGAGCCTGGACCAGGACCCCTCGGACCTGGACGCTGTCAGCAATATGGATGGGGCCCAGGCAGCCGCTGACACTGGTACGGACGCGGGCCAGCTGGCTCAGGCCGGGGATGTGGAGGAAGCAACCCAGGCAGCCGCTGACACCGGTACGGACGCGGGCCAGCTGGCACAGGCAGAAAACGGGGCTTCCCAGACCGGCCTTGAGAATCCGGGTGAGGCAGTGCTGACCAGCGGCATGAGTGTTGCGGATTACATAGCAAATGTCCAGCTCAGCAGGGAGCAGATCCGTGCAAAGAACAAGGAAACCCTGATGAACCTGATTAACAGCACAAGCATTGACGAGGCAGCCAAGCAGCAGGCAATCCAGGATATGATTAAACTGACCGAGGTTTCCGAGAAGGAAAATGCCGCAGAAACCCTCCTGATGGCAAAGGGATTCTCTGACCCGGTTGTCAGCATCACCCAGGATAAGGTGGATGTTGTCATCAACGCCCCGTCCATCACCGATCCGCAGCGCGCCCAGATTGAAGATATCGTAAAGCGCAAGGCAGAGGTAGGAGCGGACCAGATCATCATCACACTGTTAAATATGGCAGAGTAGGGACAGGGAAGGTATCTTATAGAAACCGCCGGCATGGCAACACGGCGCGCGGCAATATGGCAAGGCTTTCAGAACAGGACTCCGGGAAAACGGGAAGTCCTGTCCTGTAAGCCTTGTTTCCTTATTACGCTTCACAGGAATGACTGGAAATTAATCCTATACATCTCCCCGCAGATTTGTTATAATACTAATTAATTAAGTCTTAACAGGAGGTTATTTGTGATGGCAGAGGATAATCGCAGTATCCATAAATTATACGAAAAGGATAAGATCGGCGAGGTGCAGATTGCGGATGAGGTGGTTGCAATCATTGCAGGCCTGGCGGCCACCGAGGTGGAGGGAGTTGACTCCATGGCAGGCAATATCACCAATGAACTGGTGGGCAAGCTGGGCATGAAGAACCTGAGCAAGGGCGTCAAGGTGGAGGTGACCGAGGAGCATGTGTCCGTGGACCTTTCCCTGAACATCCGGTACGGCTACAACATCCCGGCTGTAAGCGAACAGGTGCAGGATAAGGTAAGCGCGGCCATTGAGAATATGACAGGCCTGACCGTGCTGGATGTAAACATCAAGATAGCAGGTGTCAACATGGAAGAGGGCAAGTAGCCGGATTTTGCGCAGATTAGGGTCTGTTGTATGGATCCTGCAATATACCCCGGTACTGGATCATATGGATAAGAACACTCCCCGGAGCGTTGCCTGGGGAGTGTTTTATACATTTTTTATTGTTTTTATGCAGTGATTTTGCTATAATGTCTACAGCGGAACTTCCTTTATCAGGGGAGGACCAACCAACATTGAAGAAAGGAAAATGTACGGAAGGCCTGATGCATGAAGGAAAGCATTTTTAAAACCGGACCAGGCGCAGCCCGGCACCGGGACATGCCCAGGAGCTTTTCAGGTACAAGAAGAGAAAATGACCAGAAGAGAATTGCGGGAGCACTGTTTCAAGATGTTGTTCTCGGCAGACTTCTATCCAACCCAGGAGGAGGCCGTCGCCCAGCTGGACCAGTATTTCCAGTCCCCGGAAGAATATGACACTGATCCGGAAGGTGTCCTTCAGGTATTGCATAAAGTAGAATTAAAATCAGAAGACAGTGAATATCTTCAGGCAAGAACAGTCAACATAATAGATAAGATACCGGAGATTGATGCGAAGCTGAACGAGGTGGCAGCCGGATGGAAGACAAAGCGTATGGGTAAGGTGGAACTGACCATCCTGCGCCTGGCTCTTTTTGAGATGCTGTATGATGAGAATATCCCGGAGAAGGTATCCATCAACGAGGCAGTGGAGCTGGCCAAGAAGTTTGGCGGCAATGACTCGCCTGCTTTTGTCAACGGAATCCTTGCAAGGTTCATAGGCTAGCGTATGGCAAGTATCTATACCGTATCACAGGTAACTGCATATATCAGGAACATGTTTACACAGGACTTCGCACTGAACCGGATTTCCATCAAGGGCGAGGTCTCTAATTGTAAATACCACACATCCGGACATATTTATTTTACCCTGAAGGACGGCGGCTCGCAGATTGCCGCCGTCATGTTTGCAGGGCAGAGGAAGGGACTGGCCTTTGATTTGGAGGAAGGCCAGGAAGTCACGGTAACAGGCAATGTGGATGTGTATGAGCGGGACGGAAGATACCAACTTTATGCAAAGGAGATTACCAGGGAAGGAAGGGGCGACCTTTTTGCACGGTTTGAGAAGCTGCGGGATGAACTGGAGGAGATGGGGATGTTTGACGGCTGTTACAAGCAGCCCATTCCCAAGTACGCCAGGAAGGTAGGCATCGTGACGGCCGGTACAGGCGCGGCCATCCGTGATATCATGAACATTTCCGCAAGAAGGAATCCCTATGTGCAGCTGGTGTTATACCCGGCCCTGGTGCAGGGGGAGAGGGCAAAGCACAGCATTGTAAAAGGGATTGAAACCCTGGACGCCATGGGACTTGACGTAATCATCGTGGGCAGGGGCGGAGGTTCCATTGAGGATTTGTGGGCCTTTAACGAGGAAATGGTGGCCAGGGCCATATTTAACTGTTCCACCCCTGTGATTTCAGCGGTTGGACATGAGACAGATGTGACCATTGCGGATTATGTGGCGGACCTTAGGGCGCCCACGCCGTCCGCGGCAGCTGAATTGGCTGTGTTTGATTACAGCCAGTTTGAGGAGCAGGTCAGGCTGTACAGCCAGGTCCTCAACCGTTCCATGGAAAGGAAGCTGGAACGGCTTCATTTCCGCCTGGAGCAGGGAAAGATGCGCCTGAAAATGCGCAGCCCGGAGCGCCAGCTGGCAGACCGCCGCCAGCGCCTTGCTGATATAGAGAGTTTCCTGGAACGCAGGATAAAGGATAAGCTGGAGCAGGACAGGCGCAGCCTGGAGGATAAGCGCCAGCGCCTGGAACTGTATATGTGGGACGGACTGAAGGCGGGACGGCACCGTCTGGCGCTGGACGCCGGGCGGCTGGATGCATTATCCCCATTGAAAAAACTCAGCGGAGGCTACGGTTTCGTAACGGATTCGCGGGGAAATGCTGTCAGGAGCATTGGACAGACAGGCACAGGGGACAGGATAGGAATAAGTGTAAGGGACGGCAGGATAGAGGCACAGGTAACAGGAACCGTGGCCGTCAGGCTGCCGGAAAGTGAGGAGTAAGGAATGCCACGCAGGAAAGCAGACGCGCAGGAGAATATAGAAAAGAAGCAGGACGCAAAGACACAGCCAAAGGAAGAAAAACAGCAGGGCATAGAGGAGAATTTTGCACAGCTGGAGGAAATCATAAGAAAACTGGAAGCAGGGGACAGCACGCTGGAAGAATCATTTACATGTTATGAAGCCGGAATGAAGCTGGTAAAGTCCCTGGGCAGCCAGATTGATAAAGTGGAAAAGAAAATTCAGATATTGAGCGAGGGTGATGAAAATGAATGACAAGGAAACATTTAAGCAGGAATTGAAAACACGCACAGCGGAGATTGAACAGTTAATCGGGACGTATCTGCCGGAGGAGACCGGACATCAGAAAACCATCCTGGAAGCCATGAACTACAGCATGACAGCCGGCGGGAAACGCCTGCGTCCCATGCTGATGCAGGAGATGTGCCGTCTGTTCACGGGCTGCCTCCTGGAGTCTGTGATTCCTTTTATGGCCGCAGTGGAGATGATCCACACCTCTTCCCTGGTCCACGACGACCTTCCATGCATGGACGATGACATGATGCGCAGGGGCAAGCCAAGTACCTGGGCTGAGTTTGGCGAGGACATCGGCGTGCTCACAGGAGATGCCCTTATGATGTATGCATTTGAGACAGCGGTATCCGCGTTTGAGACAAGCATTGACCCGGACGAGCTGTCAAGGATTGGCAGGGCCATGGGAATCCTTGCGCGAAAGACCGGTGTCTATGGCATGATCGGCGGACAGACCGTGGATGTGGAACTGGCAGGAGGGCCCATTCCAAAGGACAAGCTGGATTTCATCTACCGTCTGAAGACAGGCGCCCTGATTGAAGCCTCCATGCTGATTGGCGCCGTGCTGGGCGGAGCCGCGGAGGAGGACTGCAAGATTGTGGAATCCCTTGCATTGAAGATCGGCATGGCATTCCAGATCCAGGATGATATCCTGGATGTGACCGGCAGCCAGGAAGTAATCGGCAAGCCGGTGAACAGTGATGAGAAGAACAAGAAGACCACCTATGTGACCCTGGAGGGTCTGGACAAGGCAAAGAAGGACGTGGAACAGATATCCGCGGAGGCCATTGAGGAGCTGGGTAAACTTCCGGGCAACAACGAGTTCCTGGAGCAGTTAATCCATGTGCTGATTAACAGGCAGAAATAAGCCGGTGCAACTATTTGGAGAACCATCAATATGATATTGGAACAGATTAAAGGGCCGGAGGAGCTGAAAGCCCTTCCGCCCGAGGATTTAAAAACGCTGGCTCAGGAGATACGTGAATTCCTGATAGAGAAAATCAGCCATACAGGGGGCCATCTGGCCTCAAACCTGGGCGTGGTGGAGCTGACCATTGCCCTTCATACTACCTTTAACCTGCCGGAAGATAAGCTGATCTGGGATGTGGGCCACCAGTCCTATACCCACAAGATACTGACCGGCAGGATGGCTGATTTTGATGAGCTCAGGCAGTATGGGGGCTTAAGCGGCTTTCCCAAACGCAAGGAAAGCCCGTATGATTCATTTGATACAGGGCACAGTTCCACGTCCATATCCGCAGGGCTGGGGATTGCCCTGGGCAGGGATTTAAAAGGGCTTGATTATAAGGTGGTGTCCGTTATCGGCGACGGGGCGCTTACAGGCGGGATGGCCTATGAGGCGCTTAATAATGCCGCAAGGATGAAGAGGAATTTCATCATTGTCCTCAATGACAACAAAATGTCCATATCGGAGAATGTAGGGGGCATGTCCCGTTACTTAAACGGTCTGCGTACAGGCAGCGGATACAATGACTTAAAGAAGAATGTGGCAGATGCCCTTGACCGGATACCGGTTGTGGGGTCTGTGATGATAGACAAGATCAAGCGCACCAAGAACAGCATCAAGCAGCTGTTCATACCCGGAATGCTGTTTGAGAACATGGGCATTACCTATCTGGGCCCTGTGGACGGCCATAATATCCCGGCCATGTGCAAGGTGTTTAAGGAGGCGCAGAAACTGGACCATTCAGTCCTGGTCCATGTAATCACGAAAAAAGGAAAAGGCTACCGTCCGGCGGAAAAAAATCCTTCCCGGTTCCATGGGGTTGGACCTTTTGATGTTGGGACAGGGGAGCCTTTGTCAACACAGGAGCATCCGTCCTACACAGATGTATTTTCCAGGAAAATCTGTCAGTTGGGCGGGCAGTATCCCAATCTGGTGGCTGTGACCGCAGCCATGCCGGACGGGACGGGGCTGACTGCCTTTGGAAAGAAATACCCCTTCCGCTTTTTTGATGTGGGCATAGCGGAGGCCCACGCCGTGACCTCTGCGGCCGGGATGGCGGCGGCCGGGCTAAGGCCGGTGGTGGCGGTCTATTCCTCCTTTTTACAGCGGGGATTTGACCAGGTGCTTCACGATGTCTGTATCCAGAACCTGCCCGTGCTGTTTGCAGTGGACCGGGCAGGGCTTGTGGGCAGCGATGGGGAGACACATCAGGGGATTTTTGATTATTCTTATCTTACCTGCATCCCGAACATGAGCGTCATGGCCCCCAAGAACCTGTGGGAGCTTCGGGCCATGCTGGATTTTGCCATGGAATATAACGGTCCGCTGGCCATCCGTTACCCCAGGGGGGAGGCCTACCGTGGGCTGAGGGAATTCCGGCAGCCCATTGCATACGGCAAAGGTGAGATGCTTTACGAGGAAAAGGACATTGCCCTTCTGGCAGTGGGAAGCATGGTCAGCACAGGTGAGCATGTCAGGGAAAAGCTGAAAAAGGAAGGTTATTCCTGCTCCCTTGCCAATGGAAGGTTCGTGAAGCCTGTGGACACGGAACTGGTGGCACATCTGGCCGGGAACCACGGCCTGATTGTGACATTGGAGGAAAATGTGCTTCAGGGCGGGTATGGGCTGGCAGTGACAGCTTATATCCATGCGCATTTTCCTCATATAAAAGTATTGAATGTAGCGCTGCCCGACGCTTATGTGGAGCACGGCAATGTGTCCATCTTAAGGGAAGGGCTGGGAATCGACAGCGATTCCATCATAAGGAGCATGAAGGCAGGAGGATGGCTGGAATAATGAAAGAACGGTTGGATGTGCTTATGGTGCAGAAAAACCTGGCAGGGTCCAGGGAAAAGGCCAAGGCATTGATTATGTCGGGAATCGTTTATGTAAACGGACAAAAGGAAGATAAAGCCGGCACCTCCTTTGACACTGCGGCCCAGATTGAGGTCAGGGGAAATACGCTCAGATATGTAAGCCGGGGAGGACTTAAGCTGGAAAAGGCCATGAGCCATTTTGGCGTGGGACTTGAAGGCAAGGTGTGCATGGATGTGGGAGCCTCCACCGGGGGATTTACGGACTGCATGCTCCAGAACGGGGCGGTTAAGGTGTACAGCGTGGACGTGGGACACGGACAGCTGGCATGGAAACTCAGGAATGACGAGCGGGTTGTTTGTATGGAAAAGACGAATATCCGCTATGTACTGCCCGGTGATATCGGGGACAGGATCATGTTCGCAAGTATCGACGTATCCTTCATCTCCCTGACCAAGGTGCTGGGGCCGGTGAAGAACCTTCTTGCAGAGGATGGACAGATTGTGTGCCTGATTAAGCCGCAGTTTGAGGCCGGCCGTGAAAAGGTAGGCAAGAAAGGGGTTGTCAGGGACAAGAGCGTGCATCTGGAGGTCATTGACATGGTAATCCGGTATGCAGTCAGCATTGGCTTTGAGGTGCTGAACCTGGAATTCTCACCAATCAAGGGGCCTGAGGGCAATATCGAATATCTGCTTTATCTTCAGAACCATCCTGAGGGACAGGACGGGGAATTGGTCCTGTACAGCCAGGTGCCTGTGGATGCCAGGGAGATTGTGGAACAGGCCCATGGATCCCTGGATAAATAACATAACCGGTACCATGGAATCCATACAGCACCGAACTGGTATCCATGCATCAGTTATCCATGCATCAACTATCCATGCATCAATGGCATGACAGAGCATACACATAAAACGGCAGGAGCCCAACCATGAAACATTTTTATATTATTGCCAATCTGGATAAAGAATATGTAAAAGAGGCCCAGGCATTCATCAAGACTTATCTGGAAGCCAAGGGAGCCGCGTGCAGGCTGAACAATCCATACCAGAAGGGGAGGGAGAGCACCCATACGGATTCCGGCCAGGTACCGGCGGACACGGAGTGCATCATCACCATTGGAGGCGACGGGACCCTGATACAGGCTGCCAGGGATCTGGCCGGTAGAGGTATCCCCATGGTGGGGGTGAACCGGGGACATCTGGGGTATCTGAACCAAATCAGCCGCCAGGAGGACATAGCGCCTGTCATGGACGCGCTTTTGGAAGACCGCTTCCAGCTAGAGAAGCGGATGATGCTTGGGGGAACCGCATACCATGACGGTGGGCCGGTCCTTGAGGACATTGCGCTCAATGAAATAGCAGTGACAAGGCAGGATCCATTAAAGGTCCTGCGGTATTCGGTATATGTAAATGATGAATATCTCAATGAATATGCGGCGGACGGCGTGCTGGTGGCAACACCCACCGGCTCCACGGCTTATAACCTGTCGGCCGGCGGCCCGGTCATAGCGCCGTCAGCCAGGATGATGGTGCTTACGCCCATCTGTTCCCACTCGCTCAATGCCAGGAGTATCGTGCTGGCGCCGGAGGACAAGATAGAAATCCGGCTTCTGAACAGCGGGCAGGTGGTATCCTTTGACGGGGACAGCTTTGTGGAGCTGACCGCGGGGGACAGCATCCGTATTGCATGTTCCAGGCTGGAGACAGTCATGGTTAAACTAAAACAGGTTTCATTTATGCAGAATCTCAGCAACCATTTGGGGAGAATATGACATGAAAGTAGAAAGGCACAGTAAAATTGTAGAATTAATTGGAAAATATGAGATAGAGACCCAGGAAGAGCTGGCCGAAAAGCTGAACCAGGCAGGGTTCAACGTGACCCAGGCAACCGTGTCCAGGGACATACGGGAACTGAAGCTGACCAAGATGCAGTCAGAAAGCGGAAGACAGCGTTACATGGTGCTAGAAAGCCCGGCCGGCACATCCGCCATCAAGTATATCCGTATCCTCAAGGATGGTTTCATGTCAATGGATATGGCCCAGAACATCCTGGTGATTAAAACCGTATCCGGCATGGCCATGGCTGTGGCAGCTGCTTTGGATGCCATCCATTTTACTGAGATTGTGGGCTGCATTGCGGGAGATGACACCATTATGTGTGCAATCCGCAGCGTGGATGATACGATTATCGTGATGGAGAAGATTAAGAAAATGGTTCAGGACTGATTTGCCATAGGAATGGGAGGTGCAAGATGCTGCTGGAACTGCATGTAAGGAATCTGGCCCTGATTGAGAAAGCAGATGTGGAATTCGGCGAGGGGCTGAACATACTCACGGGTGAGACCGGCGCCGGTAAATCCATCATAATCGGCTCCGTGACCATGGCCCTGGGAGGAAAGGCTTCCAGGGAGAGCATCCGCCATGGGGCGGATCATGCCTACGTTGAACTTGTATTCTCTGTGTCCGGGGAGGATAAGATTAAGGCCTTAAGGGACCTGGAGGTGGAGCCTGCAGAGGACGGGCTTGTAATTGTCTCGCGCAAAATCATGGCTTCCAGAAGCGTAAGCCGTATCAATGATGAGACGGTGACCACGGCCAGGCTCCGCCAGATTACGGGCCTTCTCCTGGATATCCATGGGCAGCATGAACACCAGTCCCTGCTGTACAAATCAAAACATCTGGAAATTCTTGACGCCTATATTAAGGCCGGTACCCAGCCTGTCAAACAGAAAATTGCAGACGGATACCAGTCCTACCGCGCCCTTGTGCAGCGGCTGGAGGAATTTGACATGGACAGCGAAAGCCGTATCCGTGAAGCTGATTTCCTCCGCTTTGAGATACAGGAGATTGAGGAAGCAGGCTTGAAGGATGGCGAGGAGGAGGAACTGACTGCGGTTTACAGAAAGTTTTCCCATTCGCAGAAGATAGCGGCCAGCTTGGGGGAGGCCTATAACGCGGTGGAGGGGGAGTGGCTGTCGCGCGCCCTTAAGGAAGTGGAGCAGGTGGTGGAATTTGACCATGCCCTGGACAATATCCGTGACCAGCTTTATGATGCGGATTCCATATTGGAAGATGCAAAGCGGGAAATATCCTCCTACATGAGTTCCGTGGAGTTTGATGAGGAGACATTCCGCCAGACCGAGGAACGTCTGGATTTAATCCATAACCTGCAGGCCAAGTACGGCGCAACCATATCAAAAATCAACCAGAAACTGGAAGAAAAAAGGAAACGTCTGGACGAACTGGAGGATTATGATTATCACAGGGAACAGACAAAGAAGGAACTGGATCAATGCAGGAATCATTTAGAAGGATTCTGCGCACAATTATCAGAGATACGTAAAAAGGCATCTCGGGACCTTGTTAAAAAAATCAGGGACGGCCTCATTGACCTGAACTTCCTGGATGTGGAATTTGACATGGAATTCAGGCGCCTGGAGCATTTTAGCGCATCAGGATGGGATGAGGCACAGTTCATCATTTCCACCAATCCCGGACAGCCCATGCGGCCCCTGAAGGACGTTGCTTCCGGCGGCGAGCTGTCCAGAATCATGTTGGCCATCAAGACCGTGCTGGCGGATTCCGACGACATCCCCACATTGATTTTTGATGAGATTGACACCGGGATCAGCGGAAGGACCGCCCAGAAGGTATCGGAAAAGCTATCCTATATAGCTGGCAGCCATCAGGTCATCTGTATCACCCACCTTCCCCAGATTGCAGCCATGGCGGACGCCCACTTTGAGATTTCAAAATCTGCCAGTAATGGCAGCACTCTTACAACCATCCGGATCCTGGACCGCCAGGCATCCGTAGAAGAGCTGGCCAGGCTATTAGGCGGCGCTGAGATTACGGATACGGTGCGCAAAAATGCGGCTGAGATGAAGGAATTGGCAGACAGGACAAAATAAAACAGATTGAAATCCGCAGGACGGATAATACTAAGAAAGAGGCAGTGAGCATGCGTCTTTCTTTTTTTGACTTTAAAATGGATCCGGCGGGCATAAGGAAGTCCGGAAACATTTAAAAACACGCTCTTGCCGAAATAACATGGTGACTATATAAGGAGGCAGGGCGATGACAGGAAAATCTAAATTTTACCGGTGGCTGGGACGCATTTTCTGGCTTTCCATTGTGGCTGTAACAGGATACACGTGGTATTATATGGACCAGGCGGTGCCGGACCGGGTAAGTATCATACAAAACCAGGAGGAGGATTTTTCCTTTGGACTGCCTTTGAAAGCAACCATCATCAGTGACAGTGAGGAAGTATCGCTTGGAAATGAAAGCAATATACCGGCTGACCAGATTACCATCAGCGGCAGGCAGCATTTTTCCATGATCGCAGGAGAGCAGGGAAGCTACCAGGTGGGGCTTAAACTGTTTGGACTTATAAAATTAAAGGACATCCAGGTGGATGTGGTGGATACAAGGTACGCAATCCCATGCGGAAGCCCGATTGGCATTTATCTGAAATCAGACGGCGTCATGGTAATCGGAACCGGGCGGATCACGGGACCGGACGGGATGGAAGTGGAGCCGGCCTTTGGCATTTTAAAAACAGGGGATTATATAGAAGCATTCAACGGCAAGCCCATGAAGACAAAAGAAGACCTTATCAGTGCGGTAAATGATTCAGGGGGCCAGGATTCGGTGGTAACCGTGCGCAGGGACGGGGAACCAATCGATGTAAGCGTAAAACCAATTGCATCTTCAGACGGGAAATATAAGCTTGGGGCCTGGGTCAGGGATGATACCCAGGGAATCGGAACCATTACTTATGTGGATATGAATGGTAACTTCGGCGCACTGGGCCACGGCATCAGCGACAGTGACACCGGAGACCTGGTGGAGACTTCCCAGGGCGCGCTATATTCCACGGAAATCATGGGGATTGAAAAAGGAACCATAGGAAAACCGGGCCTGCTTTCCGGCGTCATCTATTATGGCCCGCAGTCCCACATGGGGGATATCTCACAGAACACCAACGAGGGCATATTCGGAACCGTGAACCAGCAGTTTAAGAAGCAGCTGACCGGCGAGCCCATGGAGATTGCCTGCCGCCAGGACGTGAAGCCGGGGGTTGCATATATCAGGAGTAATGTAAGCGGGGAACTGGAGGATTATGAGATAGAGATACAGAAGGTGGATTATAATGCCAGCCACAAGAATAAGAGCATGGTAATCAAGGTGACGGACCCGAGGCTTCTGGAATTGACAGGGGGGATTGTGCAGGGTATGAGCGGTTCGCCTATCATACAGGATGGGAAGCTGGCAGGAGCGGTGACACATGTGTTTGTGCAGGATGCGAGCAGGGGGTATGGGATTTTGATTGAGAATATGTTGGAGCATTGAGGCCGGTAATAGGAAATGAGGGATTAGAGAAAAGGGGACCATCACACAGGTTGGTTAATTTAGTGTGATGGCCCCTTTTCCTTAAAGCTGTTGTAAATTTCATAAAACTTATTTCAATCCACGAAACAAGAAACTTTCGACATTTGTATTATAATAAAATATGAACGCCTTGTCAAAACCATACTAACTACTAAAAAATAAGTGAAAGAGATTTAATTATTAAAATTTAAGTTATATAAAATTTAAAAAACATAATTATATCCTTGACAATCAACTCAACAAGTAGTAATCTATATTTAGAATTAACCCCCTACCCCACGTAATCAGACATATTGCACAATTCCAATCAACCTACAAAGGAGGGATTCATATAATCAACCAACCATATGCTCATTATAACTCCCACTCAGATACATATCAACTAAATTCCAAACACAATTCCGACACCGCTGTAATCGCAGAAAAGAAAAATCCCATTCCTATTTTAAAAGATATTTTATGGCTGACCTGCCAACTCCACGATTCCGGAAAGTATCCGGAACACTGGCAGCAATATTTTATGAAATCCATTTGTAATAATGGTATCCCATCCGGTCCCAAGCAAGACCATACCACGGCGGGAGGTCAGATAATCCAGGAAACCTTTCCGGGTACGCTGCTATCTGAGATGATTCAGATAGCTATCTACTCCCACCATGGCCTGAAGGATTGTATTTCCATAATTGACAGTTCCATTCTGCTACGTCAGCGGAAGGAAAAGGCAAAGAAGCTGCCCATAGAAGAGGCAAAGGATTATTTCTATCAGACGGTAGAACCATCGGAATTTGCAAGGCGATGCGCCGGGGCCAGGGAAGAATCAAAGCTGATTCCCGGAAAAATCAAGGATACCATGAAAAGTTGGGATAAGCCGGAACTTTATGGAAACAGGGATTTTTTCCTTGGAATGTATGAGCGTATCTTATTATCACTGCTTATTGACGCCGACCGCAGGGATACAGAAGATTTCATGACCGGGGATGGGAAAGCGGTCTGTCAGCCGGAGGAATACCCTCCTGAGAAGCTTCAGGATGTCTGGAGGATATGCATGGAACACGTGGAAAAAAAGTATGCCCAATTCACAGACAAGAGCGGCATAAACCGATACCGCAGTGAGATATCCGACAGATGCATGAAACAGGCGCTGAAGAATATAAGGCTCTATTGCCTGACAGTACCTACCGGTTCCGGGAAAACACTAAGCAGCCTCCGTTTTGCGGTCCGCCATGCCCTGGAGTATCAGAAAAGGCGGATTATATATGTGGCTCCATATCAATCAATCCTGGACCAGAATGCAGAGGAGATTAGGAGAGCGTTGGATTATCCTGGTATCGTTCTGGAGCACCATTGCAACATTATTTTGGAAACAGAGGAAGAACAGGCATACTACGATCGTGTTACTGAAGATTGGGCGCTTCCTGTAATCGTCACTACGGCCGTGCAATTCCTGAATACCCTTTTTGCCGGTAAGACTGGTAACATACGAAGGATGCACAGTCTATGCAATAGTGTCATCATCATGGATGAGGTACAGTCCCTGCCGGTCAGGACCATCCAGTTATTTAACATGGCTGTAAATTTCCTCACAGAGTTCGCGAATACCACCATGGTGCTGTGTACGGCAACCCAGCCCCTTCTGGACAGGATACCAGTAAACCGCCTCCGCCCAACAAACGATATGGCAGGACATGTGGATTTCTATCAGGAGGCATTCCGCAGAACAGAGATAAAAGATTGTACGGATTTGGTTCCGGGCGGTATGGATATCCGGGAAGCAGCGGAGTTTGTGCTGGAAAAAGCCAGGGATTTGAAACAGGTCTTATTTGTGGTTAACACCAAACGGTGCGCCAGGGAATTATTTGAGATGCTGGAGTCGCTGAATGTAGATGGGTTTAAGCTCTTCCATCTCAGTACAGGGATGTGCCCGGAGCACCGCAGTGACGTATTGAAGGAATTGTCAGGTTGTTTGGAAAACAATGGGTATGAGCCAGTACCTCTTATATGTGTCAGTACCCAATTGATTGAGGCCGGGGTAGACCTTTCGTTCCGGTGTGTAATCCGTTCACTTGCAGGGCTGGATAATATCATCCAGGCTGCGGGCCGCTGCAACCGCCACAAGGAAGTTGCTATGGGTAAGGTTTTTATTGTGAAAATGTCAGGAGTTGCTGAGAATCTCTCCCATCTGGCTTACATTCGGAAGGCACAGGAATCTACGGAACAGGTACTGACTCAATTCGCCAGGAACCCCGAAGTATTAGGCGGTAGGCTGGACAGCGGGTTATCAGTAAAGATGTACTATGAATGTAATTTCCAAAAATGGCTGAAGGAGATGGAATACCCGGAAACCGTGGAAGGGGTTTCCACCAGCTTGGTAGAACTTTTGTCGGGAAACCATGATTTCCTACCGTACCAGCAAAGGAAACCAGCGTGCAAAGACGCGGGGCTGCCTATATTAAAACAGGCATTTAAGACCGCAGGGGACCTTTTTGAGGCAATTGAGGAGAATGGAAAAACCACGGTCATTGTTCCGTACAATAACGAGGCAGTTGAATTGTTGAGCCAGCTGACAGGCGACTCAGCTTCCTCACAGCAGAAGAAGCAGGCGCTTAGAAAGCTGCAGCGCTTTACTGTTGCCATATCCGGGACAGAGAAAAGAGGATTAGAAGACGCTATTCATTCAGTATGGGATGGGAGGGTGCTGGTTTTGGATGAGCGGTATTATGACAAAGATAATCTGGGGGTTACCCAGATTCCAGGTCTGATGAGCGAGTTGATGATATAAAGAGAAAACAAAAGGAGGTGAAAGGGATATGCATGAAAACAGGGTGGAATTTCAGGTCAGCGGTGACTATGCGATGTTTGCAGACCCGGTAACCAGAGTGGGAGGGGAAAAGCTTTCCTATCAGATTCCTACATATGAGGCATTAAAAGGCATATTGCAAAGTGTATATTGGAAACCAACGCTCGTTTGGTTTATTGACGCTGTGCGTATCATGAATCCAATCCAGACCGAGACAAAAGGGGTGCGCCCTATTGGCTATGGAGGGGGAAATGATCTTTCCTACTACACATATCTAAAGCACGTGCGTTACCAGGTAAGAGCACATTTTGAATGGAACATGAACCGTCCGGAACTTGCCGCGGACCGCAATGAGAACAAGCATCACAATATCGCGAAACGGATGATAGCCAGAGGCGGACGCCGCGATATTTTCCTTGGGACAAGGGAGTGCCAGGGATATGTGGAGCCATGCGATTTTGAAGCGGGGCAGGATGAGGGATTTTATTCCAGCATTGCGGAATTGGCATACGGATTCATGTATCACGGCATTACTTATGCGGACGAGGCCGTCCTGGAGGAGGATAAAGGCAGGATGACAGTCAGGTTCTGGCGTCCGGTGATGAAAAATGGCGTGATTCATTTCCCAAGGCCAGAAGAATGTACGGATAAACGCCATATTAAAGATATGGAGATGAAGCTGTTTGATAACAGGAATTTTTTTGGCTTAGAAGAATTTTCCGAGGAGGAGGTGTCTGAGTGGACTGGGTAAGGGAATTATGTGATTTATACGAGAAAAATGCGAATCTGGCCGGTCAGTATGAGAAGGGCCGTTTCGGTGAACCACTCATTCTCCTGCCGGTATTCCACTCTACGGTTGCGTCCCAGATTACGGTGACCATAAATGAAAAAGGAGAATTTCTACGGGCGGTTACTGTAGAGGATGAGGAAAAACTGACCGTGATACCGGTGACAGAGAAATCTGCCAGCCGGACTGCCGGTGTAGAAGCCCATCCTCTTTGTGATAATTTAAAATATCTGGCTGGTGATTATATGGATTACGTGGTGCCGGATAAAGGAAAGGGCTATACGGAAAACCATAAGTTATATATGGAGGGGCTGAGAAAGTGGGTTGAATCTGCATTTTCACATGAAAAGGTACAGGCTATCTGGAACTATCTGAACCAGGAATGTCTGATGAAGGATTTGGTTTCCTATGGTTGTCTGAAGACGGATGGGCAAGGTAAGGTTTTGAAGACGGTAAAAATACAGAATGTATCCCAGATAGATTCTTTCGTGAGGTTCCGGGTTGAGAAGCCATGGGATATAGAGGGGAATCTGCTGGAGGGACTGGACGGTGCGGAACGGCCTGAGTGCTGGCTGGATGTTTCCCTTGAAAATGCCTATATTGCCTACTGCCGTGCTTCGTGGCAGAAGAGAGGACTTTCCTACCTGACCGGGAATCAGGAACATATATCCTATCTCCACCCTAAAAAGATACGGAATGAAGGAGATGGGGCAAAGCTGATTTCAGCCAATGATGAGACATACTTCACATACAGGGGCAGATTTTCCAATAAGGATGAGGCATTTGCCATCGGATATGAGGATTCCCAGAAAGCCCATAATGCCCTGAAATGGATTATCCGCAGGCAGGGTAGAAATTGGAACAGCCTCTGTGTGGTGACCTGGGAGTCGGATTTGATTCCTCTTCCGGATTGGTGTCTGGATACGGATATGGTCTGTGATATTTATGAGTCAGAGGATGTCTGGGGAGATGAAGAGGAAAGTGGGGAAGGGCCTGGATATGCAGGTACGAATCCCAGGGACGCTGCCAGATTCCAGGCCGCGATTGCAGGATATAGGGCGAGGCTGGATGTGGATTCCAGGACTGTGCTGATGGCTTTTGACGCTGCTACCACCGGGCGCCTGGCCATAATGGAATATGAGAGCCTTGCCTCCAGCCATTATCTGGAGCGGTTGAGGGAATGGTACACCGGCTGTGGGTGGCTGCATCCGAAGTTTAAGGATAAAAAATACTGCCTGTATTATGGGATGGCCGGAGTGAGGGATATAGCTGATATTTTATATGGGTCGGAGCAGAATGGAATGCTTACTTTAAAAGGCGGTAATGAGAAAATGTATGCGGAAGTTTTAAAACGCCTGCTGCCCTGCATTATTTCCGGGCGACCGGTTCCGGAGGATATGGTGCACCTGGCTTATAGGAAGGCCTCATCCCCGGTGTCATATGACAGCTGGTATAATTGGGAGCGTGTGCTGGCACTGGCGTGTTCCTTTGAGAAGAAAAAGAGGATGGAACAGAGGAAGGAGGAGTGGACAGTGGCATTAAACACAGAGAGCCAGGACAGGAATTACCTGTACGGGAGGCTGTTGGCAATCGCTGACCGGGTGGAGTACCGGACATTTGAGAAGGATGAGGTGAGGGAGACGAATGCAAAGCGGTTCATGAATGCATTTTCCCAACAGCCTTTTAGAACATGGAAGGTTATTGAAGAAAGGCTGGGACCGTACTTTGTAAAGCTGTCCCTGCCCGAAAGACTGCGCTATGAGCACATGATAGAGGATGTTAGCTGGAAGTTCCAGGAAGGGGATTTTGAGAAAAATGATGCGTTAAACGGCCTTTATCTATTGGGATACCATAATCAATCGTATGCGTTTAGAAATTATGCAGAGGAGGAAAAGAAATGAGCAAGTTAAAGGGGAAAATTGATTTTGTACTTCTGATTTCGGCTACAAATGCCAATCCAAATGGAGACCCGCTTAACGGGAACCGCCCCAGGGAAAATTTTGATGGATATGGTGAGATTTCCGATGTCTGCATCAAAAGAAAGATTAGGAACCGTCTCCAGGATATGGGACAGAAGATTTTTGTGCAGTCCGATGACCGTGCGGATGACGGCTATGGAAGCCTGAGGGAGCGCGCGGAGGGCTGTGAATCCCTGAAGACCGAGATGAAACAAGGAAAAAAGGCCAACAAGGAGAGATGTGCCCAGATTGCATGCCAGGAATGGATGGATGTGAGAAGTTTCGGACAGGTATTTGCTTTTAAGGGTGCGGATGTCTCACTGGGAATCCGTGGCCCTGTCTCAATCCATCAGGCAGTGAGCCAGTCCCCTGTGGATATAATCAGTATGCAGATTACAAAAAGCGTGAACAGTGAGTCTGGAAAAGAGGGAAAGGCATCAGACACCATGGGAACAAAGCACAGGATTGGGTTTGGGCTATATGTTGTGAAGGGCAGTGTTAATGTGCAGTTGGCTGAGAAAACCGGATTTTCCCAGGAAGATGCTGATATTTTAAAAGCGGCTCTGAAGACATTATTTGAAAATGACGCATCCTCTGCCCGGCCGGAAGGCAGCATGGAGGTATGCCGCCTGTATTGGTGGCAGCATGATGAGAAGACACCCAAGACGCCATCCGCAAAGATTCAAAGGAGTGTAAAGATTACGCCCATGGTAGAGCGTCCCAAGTCGTTTGAGGATTATCAGGTAGAATTGGAACCTGTTGACTGTGTAAAACCGGAGGTATACAATTTTGTATGAAGAAGATGAGTTCCTTCAGCTGTCAGGAATCCAACATTTTTCCTTTTGCAGGAGACAATGGGCATTGGCTTATATTGAACTACAATGGAATGAAAATGTGCGGACCGTAGAAGGGCATCTGCTTCACGAGCGGGCTCATGATAGGACAATTGCAGAGAAGCGGGGAGATATCATTGTTTCCAGGGCAATGCCGGTCCATTCCAGGGAGTTGGGAATCAGCGGGGAGTGTGATGTGGTGGAATTCCATAGAAGCCAGGGTGGAATTCCACTTACTGGCAGAGAAGGACTCTATCAGGTGGTGCCAGTGGAGTACAAAAGAGGAGAACCTAAAGAAAGCGATGTGGATATACTACAGCTGACGGCCCAGGCTATATGCCTGGAGGAGATGATGTGCTGTGAGATACCGGTGGGATATCTGTTCTATGGGGAGACCAGGCATAGGACTAAGGTGGATATTACAGATGGGATGAGAGCAAAAGTCCGGGAAATATTCTGTGAAATGCATCAATATTTTGAAAAGAGATATACTCCCCGGGTAAAACGTACAAAAAGCTGCAATGCCTGTTCCTTAAAGGATATGTGTCTGCCGGTGCTGGGAGAGGACAAGACAGCGAAAGCATATATTGAAAAAATGCTGGATGAAAAATGAAGGATGGGATTGAATTGCGTGATAAGCATGATTAACATAGAAATTACACAATACAGTACCAGATAAGGAGCTGCCATGAAAAGACTTCTGAATACACTTTATATTACCTCACCAGACAGATATCTGTCCCTGGACGGGGAAAATGTGGTGGTTTATGAAAAACAGGTAGAAATAGGAAGGGTTCCTCTGCATAATCTGGAAGCAATCGTGACTTTTGGCTATACCGGAGCCAGTCCAGCGCTTATGGCGGCATGTGCGAAACGGGATATAGCATTATCCTTTCTGTCCGGAAGCGGGCGGTTCCTGGCCAGGATATCCGGCGAGGTGCGGGGGAATATTACACTCCGTAGGGAACAATATAGGATAGCTTGGGATACAGAAAAAAGCATACGGATATCCCGGAACTGTATAGCAGGTAAAGTGTATAATGAAAAATGGGTACTGGAGCGTGCTGCCAGGGATTATCCTATGCGGTTAGATGGAGAGAAGCTGAAGAAAAAATCAGGCTTTTTATCAAGTTCCCTGAAAAAAATCAGGGTATGTGAGGACGCGGCTGAGTTAAGAGGGCTTGAGGGCGAGGCGGCATCTGTTTATTTTTCTGTGTTTGACGATTTGATATTGCAGCAAAAGGAGGATTTCTTTTTCCACGGACGCTCAAAGCGTCCGCCCACAGATAAAGTAAACGCCATGCTGTCATTTGCGTATACACTATTAACCGGAATGTGTGCAGGAGCGTTAGAGACAGTAGGATTGGATCCATATGCCGGTTTTTTCCACACGGATAGGCCGGGAAGGATGTCTTTGGCTTTGGATATGGTGGAAGAATTAAGAAGCGTGCTGGCGGACCGTTTTGTGTTGACCATAATTAATAAAAAAATAGTGAAGCCAGAAGGGTTTGACCAAAAGGAAAATGGAGCAGTGATTATGGATGATGACACCAGAAAGCTGTTCCTATCTCAGTGGCAGATAAAAAAACAGGAGATTATCCGTCATCCCTTTCTAGGGGAAAAGGTAGAATGGGGGATGGTGCCGTATGTCCAGGCCCTATTGCTGGCACGGTATATCCGTGGTGATTTGGATGAATATCCTCCGTTTTTTTGGAAGTAGGTGATGGGATGCTTGTGTTAATCACATATGATGTGAAAACAGAAACAGCGGCTGGAAGGAAACGTCTCCGGCAGGTGGCTAAACAATGTGTCAATTATGGCCAACGGGTGCAGAATTCAGTCTTTGAATGTAATATGGATGCAGCAAAATGCAGGGAAGTAAAAGCTATCCTGGAAAAAATCATAGATAAGGATGTGGATAGTTTGAGATTTTATTATTTGGGTGACAAGTATAAAAATAAAGTGGAGCATATGGGGGCAAAGCCAGGATTTGATGTAACAGAACCGTTAATTATGTAGTGCGAATGTGATGCTCTCATAAAATCCCTGGGGGATTCGCACCGGATTATGGGGGGATTATGGGATCAGGTTAAAAGGTTTGATTGTTTGGAGTGAAGATTTGAGAGGTTTGTGAAAGAAAATATTGGATAATATGGACAAAAAGCATTATGATTTTTTGTGAATATTTGCTGTCTCCCTTCGTGAGAAGGGAGTGGATTTAAACATTGGAGCTGGGGTACTGGCTGGAGCAGCTGCCTGGTCTCCCTTCGTGAGAAGGGAGTGGATTTAAACATCTGGGCAATACCGGGGACCCGGTCCGCAACTGTCTCCCTTCGTGAGAAGGGAGTGGATTTAAACAGTTACAGGAAATACATTACAGAATGCCGCTAATTGTCTCCCTTCGTGAGAAGGGAGTGGATTTAAACGATTAGCAGTACCCCAGCCAGTATAACGTTGTAGTCTCCCTTCGTGAGAAGGGAGTGGATTTAAACCCGGCCAGAGGTAACGGTCATCTTCCTCGCCTCTGTCTCCCTTCGTGAGAAGGGAGTGGATTTAAACACACGGTCCGACATTATGGTGTTATAGGCATCAATGTCTCCCTTCGTGAGAAGGGAGTGGATTTAAACGCATTGGAATACATGGAAAAGGTGAGGTACCAGGAAGTCTCCCTTCGTGAGAAGGGAGTGGATTTAAACGTGAGGAGTTTTGGGTCTGTCCCCACCAGGAAGGCCGTCTCCCTTCGTGAGAAGGGAGTGGATTTAAACGAGAAAGGGTTGGAAGCGGATGGAGATACGGGAATGTCTCCCTTCGTGAGAAGGGAGTGGATTTAAACACCAAAAAAGGTTATTTCTGCCCTTCCTTCCTCGTCTCCCTTCGTGAGAAGGGAGTGGATTTAAACCTTTTGCCTTATACATGGTCTTGTTTTCAGGAGCTGTCTCCCTTCGTGAGAAGGGAGTGGATTTAAACATCGCAACCATTTCCTAAGGAGGGATGCCATGGAGTCTCCCTTCGTGAGAAGGGAGTGGATTTAAACATATGACACCAGCGTTGATTATCTGATAGGACGGGTCTCCCTTCGTGAGAAGGGAGTGGATTTAAACATTGATACCTACGAATTTTCCAGCACAGATACAATGTCTCCCTTCGTGAGAAGGGAGTGGATTTAAACTAACAAGGACAAATCAGCCTCCGTCTGGATGTATGTCTCCCTTCGTGAGAAGGGAGTGGATTTAAACAACGAATAGTTAGCAGGGGTGAGGTTTCCCATCCGTCTCCCTTCGTGAGAAGGGAGTGGATTTAAACGCTGAAAAACGTTGCAAGGCTGTAATGGAACGTAAGGTCTCCTTTCGTGAGAAGGGAGTGGATTTAAACATATCTGTCACCTCAAACACGCCTCCATTTCGATGTCTCCTTTCGTGAAAAGGGAACGCATTGAAGTAAAAGTACATCTTAAAACAAGAGAAATCAAAAAAGCCTTCCTACAAAGAAAGAGTTGTAAGCCAACTGTATAACTTAAGTAAAAATGTATTGTCTTTATTGTTAAGAAAGAAAAAATCTATCCCAGCTACTCATGCTTGAAGAATGGGGGGGGGGGGGGATACAGAAGCGGATGTGCTTATGAAATTCATAAACAAAAGGGATTATAACGGCGAAATTGGGCTGTTAAATGCTGGATACGGTAAGAGACTGAATCTGATTTTAACGGGAAAATACAGATGAGAAGTTTGGGACTTTTCTGATGTAGATGTTCAGCCTTGCTGTTGCTGCCTAAGTTGAATCCATTCCCAATAGTACTACCAATGACAACCTTATCAATTCTACACCGCCATATTACTAAAAATTGAAGGTTCCTCCATATTTGAATATGCAGTGGATTTTTTATCGTGGCAGGAAAGTAATATCCTTTTGGTTTCAGTAACTTCCTGTTTAGCATCTAAAGGGCCGATAAGTACCGGGTCGTTAACCCCCTGTCTGAATTAGTTTGTACAAAGAAAAGACAGTATAATAAATCGGACAAATCATAAAGAAGTACAATGTACGGAATAAGCCCAAAAAGAGAAGTACAATATGGAATATGGATATTTAGCACGGGAATCGGAAGGGGTGAATAAGACTACAAGGAAAATGTTCATTAAATTAATGAGTGTTTTTTATATACGCGTTTGCAATCATTTAATTTCTTGGAAAGGATTCTATTAATTTCGAAAACATCTCTTATAGCAGTGTATCTTTTTACCTAATCATCATAATAAGTCTTATTCTGATTTGTACATTGATTAAATTAGTCGCTACTGGACGGACAGCCAGTAATGGTGATAATTTATTTCTCCCTTATAAGGATAACACACAGTAAGAGGCGGGCAGGATTATTGACAGGAGGCTCTTGAGGGGAAAATCCTTGTAGAGGAATACATCGACAAATTTTCAGACCCAGAAAAGGCATCTGGAGAAAAGATTGTTCTGATGCCTTCCTACTTGCTGTTATGCGGGAGAAAGGGCGGACCTAAAGGTACTTCAAAGGTAACGGCAATCACCTGCCAAAAGATTTATTGGATATGCGCACAGGCTGGTATCAAGGGAGGACCATTTATTGTAAGACTCCTTATTTTTACTGAAAATAAGATTTACAGTCTGACCGGGACAGATATAGAGCATGTTCAGAGGATAGCATATAAGCTTTATCAGTACATACCAAATGTTTTCAGCGGCTGCGATTCATTTTCCCTGTCTTATGAATTGGAAAAAGCTTTTAGTAAAAATCCGGCGGAGTTTCTGGAGATTTATGAGAATAAAAAAAGAAAATCAAGAATGTTGGATTAATGTCCGCCTGGTACAGACATACAAAGGGCAGCCTGCCTCTGAGGACAGGCTGTCTTTTGCATCTGTTATATGAACCGGGACCACCTATGCTTACTGTCTGATATTGGACAATAAACCGCATTTGTGTTGGATATTGGATACATAAAGTCCGTAATGAACGGGAAGCGGTGCCGGATGTACGATTATATGAATTAATATTATGGATACCAAAACAGGAGTCAGATATAATTCAGCGTTATACAGCTAGTTTGTTTAAACATAATCTTATAACCTCATTTTATGACCTATGAGATTGTCATATGTCATGGGGCTTGCTTCCTGGTTATCCGCGGTCCAATGGATGAAATACCAATTTAGTGTTGTAAAGTATAGAATTATTTTGATAATATACCCAGCACATTTGGGGATGGTACGGCATCTGCTAAGGAACGGTGTCTTATATAGGCGACTGGCAGGGGGGCTTTCTATACGCATTCCACAAAGAATCTGCGGTTTACAATCATCCTGCACCGACAGGATTTTAAAATTTTCTGGTCCAAAAGACAGGGGGAAATCAATCTTCTGTGCGTTCTATATATTGCCTGTAGAAATATGGACATAATGGTCGAAAAAAGAGGAAAATGATAAAAAGTATGTCGAATTGTGTAATATTCCCAAAAAAGTACTGGATATTAATTACAAATTTGTTAATAGATAAAACAAAATATTGCAAAATATCACCCTCAATGATACAATGGTAATTCGACACGTGTCTAAAATTGCGACCACGAATCTTATTATATATGCTATGGGGAGCATATATAATAAGATTCGCCAGGAGCTCAGGACGAATGATATGGATTTTTGTAAACCATAAGGTCGAAAATCAACTAACACATATTTTAGCAGGCAGTTTAGCATAGGCAAACAATTTTAGGAGGTAAAAGGAAGTGGAAAAGCTGAATGTTGCGATTGTTGATGACAATCCGCTGATTCTGAATACTCTGGATGAGCTGATTAACGCTGAAGATGGATTATCCGTGATTGGAAAGGCTGACAATGGCGCAGATGCCATTGATATGATTGTAGATACAACGCCGGATATTGTGCTGTTGGATTTAGTTATGCCGAAAATTGACGGTATATCTGTTGTGGAAAAGGTCAAGAGCGAACATACATTTATGAAAAACCCTGCGTTTATCATTTTAAGTGCGGTAGGCGGGGAACAGATGACAGAAGATGCGTTTAAAGCAGGCGCCAACTACTATTTGATGAAGCCTTTTGACAAAGAAATCCTGGTGAATAAAATTCGTCATATTGGAAAACTGCCTGAAAAACAGATGACTGGTAAGGTGGTAGCTGCTCCATTTGAACCCGGAGAGGAATCACATATTACCAGGGAAGAGTACATGAAGGAGCATCTTGAGACAGATATCACGAAAATGCTCCATGAACTTGGGATACCTGCCCATATCAAGGGTTATCAGTATCTGAGGGATGCAATCGCCATGTCCGTGGAGGACCAGGAGATGATGAGCTCGGTCACGAAAATCCTCTACCCTGCCATTGCCAAACGCAACCAGACAACTGCAAGCCGTGTGGAAAGAGCCATCCGACATGCCATTGAGGTTGCATGGGGAAGAGGGAAAATGGAGACCATTGACGAGGTGTTCGGGTATACAATCAGCACAGGGAAAGGCAAACCCACCAACTCCGAGTTCATTGCCTTGATTTCAGATAAAATATTGTTAGAATATAAAAAAATTTAAAACAATTCCATCAGAAAGAACTTCCTAATTTCGGTAAAATACGGTATACTATATGGAAAGGCATAAGGAACCTGTTCGTCAGGAGAGGGAGGTTTGGATGAAGAAAATACTATTTGCAGCTTCAGAAGCAGTGCCGTTTATCAAAACAGGAGGACTGGCAGACGTGGTTGGCTCTCTGCCCAAATGCTTTGACAAAGAGTATTTCGATGTAAGGGTCATGATACCAAAGTACCTGTGCATAAAGGAACAGTGGCGTTCCAAGATGGAATACGTGGACCATTTTTATATGGATTTCCTGGGACAGAGCCGCTACGTAGGCATCCTCAAGTACGTCCATGAAGGCATTACTTTTTATTTTATTGATAATGAAAGCTATTTTAACGGTCCCAAACCATATGGAGACTGGTACTGGGATTTGGAGAAATTCTGCTTTTTCTGCAGGGCAGCCTTGTCCGCACTGCCTGTTATTGGATTCCAGCCTGATGTAGTGCACTGCCATGACTGGCAGACAGGACTGATACCCGTGCTTCTTAAGGATAAGTTCCATGAGGGTGATTTCTTCCGTGACATGAAGTCCGTCATTACAATCCATAACCTTAAGTTCCAGGGCGTATGGGATGTTAAGACAATCCAGCGCTTTACGGAACTGCCCAGCTACTACTTTACTCCGGATAAGCTGGAGGCATATAAGGACGGTAATCTGTTAAAGGGCGGCATTGTGTTTGCAGATGCCATTACCACGGTAAGCGATACCTACGCGGAAGAGATTAAGATGCCATTCTATGGAGAGGGCCTGGACGGACTTATGAGATCCAGGGCAAATAGCCTGAGGGGCATTGTCAACGGGATTGACTACGATGAATTCAACCCTGAGACGGACCCGTATATTGTCCAGAAGTACAATGCCAAGAATTTCCGTAAGGAAAAGGCAAAGAATAAAAAGGCGCTCCAGGAGGAACTGGGACTGCCTGTGGATGAGAAGAAGTTCATGGTGGGAATTGTCTCACGGCTCACGGACCAGAAGGGCCTGGATTTGATTCAGGGCGTCATGGATGAACTGTGTAATGATAACATGCAGCTGGTGGTCCTGGGAACCGGTGACGAGAGATATGAGAACATGTTCCGTCATTATGACTGGAAGTATCATGATAAGGTATCTGCCCAGATTTATTATTCTGAGCCCATGTCACATAAGATTTACGCTGCATGTGATGCATTCCTGATGCCGTCCCTGTTTGAGCCGTGTGGTTTGAGCCAGCTCATGTCCCTTCGTTATGGGACAGTGCCCATTGTCAGGGAGACCGGCGGATTAAAGGATACGGTTGAGCCATATAATGAATATGAGGGCGCCGGCACCGGATTTTCATTTGCAAATTACAATGCCCATGAGATGTTGGGCAGTGTGCGGTATGCAATGTATATATACTACAATAAGCGCCGTGAGTGGAATAAGATTATTGACAGGGCCATGGCTAAGGATTATTCCTGGTCAACCTCTGCCGCCAAGTATCAGGAACTTTATGATTGGCTGATTGGATATTGACAGCGGACCTGAAATGTCAGATAATGTATCTGATAAAAGAAGAAAGGTGTGATGCCCATGGAGCCGTCCGGATTATATGACTACACGGGGGACCAGGAATATATGGAATGTGTCAGGGACATTTTAGAGCATCCTGTATTCCAGTCTATGGATCAATATATACAGCATGGGACTACCACATGTAAAGCCCACTGTATACAGGTTTCATATTTAGGATATAAGTTATGTAAAAGGTTTGGAGGAAATTGGAGAAGCGCTGCGAGAGCAGGGCTTCTCCATGATTTGTTTTTATACGATTGGCATACACATGCCAGGGAGACGGGGAAGCATTTCCATGGGTTTACCCATCCCAAAGAAGCGCTCCGCAATGCAGGGAAGTATTTTGAACTGACAGGGGAAGAGGAGGTAATCATCCTCCGCCATATGTGGCCCCTGACGCCCATACCGCCTGTGACCAAGGCCGGATATGCCGTGACATGCGCGGATAAGCTATGCAGTACATTGGAGACAACGGCCCGGTTTAAGCGCTGGCTGATGATGTGCTTTTTTGCACAGCCGGCCAGACGTTAGCGAAAGGGGAAAGAGAAAAACAATATGAATGTTTGGACAGAAATGCTTGGCAATCAGGTTCTTGTCAGCGCGGTGATGGGATGGGTGGTTGCCCAGTTCCTCAAGACACTGATTGACTTTGCTCTCAATAAAAGCTTTAATGCGGAGCGTTTGGTGGGGTCAGGCGGCATGCCCAGTTCCCACTCAGCCACTGTGTGCGGCATGACCACGGCCGCCATGCTGAAATATGGGGTTGGCTCCTTTGAATTTGCAGTGTCATTTGTGGTGTCCATGGTTGTCATGTATGATGCCATCGGAGTGAGGCGCGAGACCGGTAAGCAGGCCAAGCTTCTCAACTCCATCCTGAATGAGAATCCGCTGAAACTGAAGCTGAACGCGGAGGTGCTTCAGGAGAAGCTTAAGGAGTATGTGGGACATACGCCTCTTCAGGTCATGGCTGGTGCGATTCTTGGAATTTTGCTGGCCCTGGGAATGAATCCTTACTTTTAGTGTGTTGGGGGATAGCGTCACATTAGACAGGAAGGACAGAAGATACAATGGATATTTATAGTTTCATCAACTGGTTTTTTATGTATAGTTTCCTTGGATATTTACTGGAATGTGTCGTTCTCAGTGTTGAATATAAGCGGCCTGTGGTGGACCGTGGCTTTGGCCATGGCCCCTTTTGCATCATATATGGGTTTGGTGCCCTGGGAGCGTGTATGCTTCTAAGCCCGGTCTCAGGAAGGCCGGTTGAGCTTTATACGGCATCCATGGCCATGGCTACGACCCTGGAACTGGTGACTGCCAATATCATGGTGCGCCTGTTTGGCGCATTTTGGTGGGATTACAGCCATAAGGCATTTAATTATAAAGGAATGGTATGTCTGGAGAGCAGTCTGGCCTGGGGGCTTTTGGGCCTGTTTTTCTTCTATGTGCTGGACAGCAGGGTCCGCACCCTGGTAATCCGCATACCCGGTAATCTTGGCAGTATGCTGGCAGTGGGGCTGACGGTATTCTACCTGGTGGATTTCATACACTGCCTGAGGCTTCGGATGGGCGGTATGGAAGAAGAGGAGCCGGTGATTGGTCGCCTCAAGGTTTATTGATTGGTCAGTCATAGTGAAAGGACAGGTATGTCCATGACTCATTTGTCAAATGATGGGCGGCATGGAGATTATGATAGGAGAACGGCATGAATGGAAATGAACAATGGGGCGGATACCATGTTGTACTGGCGTCCGCCTCTCCCAGGAGAAAGGAACTCCTGAATCAGATTGGTATTTTTCCGGAAATCAGGCCCAGCCAGATGGAGGAAGAGACGGTTGAGAAAAAGCCTGAGCAGGTGGTCATGGAGCTGTCCAGGCAGAAGGCGGAGGACATAGCGGCCGGATGCGGGACAGGCACCATGGTAATCGGAGCAGATACCGTGGTGGCTGTGGGCAACGAGATTCTTGGAAAGCCAGGAACCCCTATGAGGGCTTATGAGATGATAGGGAAACTTCAGGGCAGGACCCATCAGGTTTATACGGGCGTGACCGTGCTTCTATGCCTGGAAGAGGGAAGGACCCATGGGATTACCTTTGCTGAGAAGACAGATGTCCATGTGTATCCCATGACACCCAGGGAAATGAGTGAATACGCAGAATGCGGCGAGCCTCTTGACAAGGCCGGCGCATATGGGATACAGGGCCGGTTTGCGGCCTATATAAAGGGCATTGACGGAGATTATGCAAATGTGGTGGGCCTGCCTCTGGGGCGGCTGAATCAGGAGATAAAAGGGCTTTTGGAGGACAGGGAAGATGATTAAACTGATTGTTTCGGATGTGGATGGAACCCTTGTACCGGACGGTTCGTCAAAGATTAATCCAGAAGTATTTGATACCATTTTAAAACTGCGTGAAAAAGGCATTCAGTTTGCCATTGCCAGCGGAAGACCCTGGGCCAGCGTGGAACATGCCTTTGAACCGGTTAAGAGGAAGATATTTTATGTTGCCAACAATGGGGCGTATGTGGGATGCTGCGGCAGAAGCCTTTATGTGTACTCAATTGAACAGGAACTGGTCCACCGCATAATCAAGAAGGTCCGCAGGTATCCTGACCTGGAGGTTGTGTATGCGGGCGCCAATGGGGATTACCTGGAATCTTCCAATGAAAGGCTGATGAACTGGCTGATTGAGAGTTACAAGTTCAACCTGACGCGGGTGGATGACCTTCTTGGATTGGATGAGCCGTGTGTAAAGGTATCCATTTATAAATCCCAGGGAATTGAAGCCGCCAGCAGGGATATATACGAAGAATTTAAGGACGAACTGAAGATGTCCTGCGCAGGCGATATGTGGATGGACTGCATGGCCAAGGGCGTGAATAAAGGAAGGGCAATCCGTACAATCCAGGAAAGCCTGCACATAAAGCCTGAAGAGACAATGGCATTCGGGGACCAGCTCAATGACATGGAGATGCTGGAACAGGCATATTACAGTTTTGCAGTGGCCAATGCAAGGGATGAGGTGAGGAAGGCAGCCAGGTTCCAGGCGGACAGTAATGAGAATGATGGTGTGCTCAAAATCCTGAAACACCTGCTTTGAAAGGAGTTCCGTATTGGACATAAGTAAAATAACAAGAGTACGGGGGATGAAAAAGCGGGCTGTCTATATGTATCTGGCGATGTGTCTGGCATTGGCTCTGTCTGTCACGGGCTGTTCTAAAAAAACAGTGTCATCCGACGGCGTAAGGACAGTTGAAAAGGATTACACAAAGGGACAGATCATGGTTGTTGCAGCCACGGAACGCAACCGGTACCAGAATATATATACCAGCCAACTGTGGTCTGTTAAGGCAGATGACAGCGGCGCCACGTTTGAGGAAAAACTGCTGGGACAGATTGAACAGTTCCTCATTGAGCTGGGGACCACCAACCTTATGGCGGATGAACAGGGGATAGAACTGACAGGGCAGGAAAAGGACAGCCTGAAGGCCCTGGCAAAAGAATATTACCGCGGCCTGTCGGAGCAGGACCGGGATTACATGGGTGTGACTGAAAGCGAGGTCTATGACCTGTACTGCGAGTATTACCGGGCAGATAAGCTGGTGGCGGAGCTTACAAGGGATGAGAATCTGGAGGTGAGCGATGCCGAGGCAAAAGTAATCCAGGTACAACAGATTGTGCTGGATTCCAGGGAACGCGCTGAGGATATCCTGTCCCAGGTACAGCAGGAAAATGCCGACTTTGCCAACATTGCGTCCAGAAGTTCAAGGGATGTGCAGATTAACCATACCATGGAATGGAGCAGTGACATGGATATCAGGGAGGAAGCTGCATTTACACTTGAACAGGATGAAATCAGTGATATCCTTGAACAGGATGGAAAATATTACGTCCTTAAGTGTACCAATGCTTATGACGAGGAAGCTACTGCAGCGAGAAAAAGCATGCTGGCTCAGGAAAAAAAGACGAAGGCATTTCTTGCCATTTATGAACCTTTTGTAAGGAAACATACTGTAAAACTCAAGGATAATCTGGAAGAGATTGTGGATTTCTCCAAGGGGCAGGGGTGTACTTCTGATAACTTTTTTCAGATGTACCATAATTATTTTACGGTCCGTTAGGATTTGCCGGACAATTGACTGGCATCAGATGCAATGGTTGTGTATGGATAAGGGACAGCAGACAGATGTAAGAATCCGTCTGCTGTCCTGTTCAGTTTATATTGGCCTGAACCGTACTTCCCGTCATGCGGTAAATCATGCCGTATCTCCCAGACGTACAACGGTCAGGGAAACATCGCTGAACGTAAAGCCCGCATTGTCCACCACCACCCGGATGGTCTCTGGCGTTGCGGTTACCTGGAACGGTACTGTGAAGGACAGGTTGCCCGTTTCACCGGAAGCCGCGAAGGTATGGCTTGCAACCGCACCGGGAACAGGTACGCCATTGGCCTCCAGCCTTACTGTAACAGTAGCCGGAATGGGTGTCCCGGATGCAACTGCAACCGTGGAATGAAATGCAGCTTCATAGATGCCGGGCTGATTGATGATGATATCAGTGGAACCGGCCTGGTGTGAAATGGTAAAACCGGATACAAGTGGATTTTCATTAAATACCAGTGCTCCGCCAGGGGTAGTATCCTGGCTTGTTGTGTCTACGGTTGCCAGGACTTCGGGCGTTCCGCCTCCGCCAGGCTCACCTCTTGGAATGATGAAGTCAAATATTGCATTGTTCTCGTCCCCGGAGTTAATGACTTCTGCGTTCGTCCCAGGATCGCCTGTGGTTACTGAGCCGATGTTTATCGTAGCAGCTGGGCCGGTCGGGCCGGTTTCACCTGTGGCTCCGGTTTCGCCGGTTGCACCAGCTTCTCCGGTCGGGCCGGTGTCTCCAGTCAGGCCGGTGTCCCCGGTCGGTCCAGTCGGTCCGGTGGCTCCGGTAGGTCCGGTAGCGCCCGTGAGACCGGTGGTCCCGGTCGGTCCCGTGGCTCCGGTAGGTCCGGTAGCGCCCGTGGGACCGGTGGTCCCGGTCGGTCCAGTAAGTCCGGTCGGTCCGGTGGCCCCAGTAGGTCCGATTGGTCCGGTCGGTCCAGTGGCCCCGGTAGGTCCAGTAGGTCCGGTTGGTCCGATTGGTCCGGTCGCACCCTGAATGCCCTGAGGACCAGTTGCGCCGGTAGGTCCAGTCGGTCCGGTAGCTCCAGTTGGCCCGGTTACACCCTGGATACCCTGAGGACCCGTGGCCCCGGCAGCTCCAGCAATACCCTGAATACCTTGAGGACCAGTTGCGCCGGTTGCTCCGGTGACACCCTGGATACCTTGAGGACCAGTTGCCCCAGCAGGTCCAGTGCTCCCGGTGACGCCCTGAATTCCTTGCAGACCAGTCGGCCCGGTTGGCCCGGTTGCTCCTGTAAGGCCTGCGGCCCCTGTAGCCCCCGATGTACCGGTCGGTCCGGTTGGCCCCTGTAGTCCTGTTGCGCCGGTCGGCCCGGTTGGTCCCTGTAGTCCCGCTGCGCCAGTTGGCCCGGTTGGCCCCTGCAGTCCAGTTGCGCCGGTCGGTCCGGTTGCTCCCTGTAACCCCTGAGCACCCGTGGCTCCGGCAGGACCCTGAATTCCCGCAGCCCCGGTAGGTCCGGTAGCGCCTCTTGGAATTGTGATATCTAATATATGATTTGGTGAGCCTGTTACATCAACTACGTTGGCAGGGTCACCAGGATTACCGGTTATGGTATCCCGTATGGTGATTGTTTCACTGGGACCAGTAGGGCCAGTAGGGCCGGTTGGGCCTGTCATTCCTGTATATCCCTAGGCTCCCTGGGGCCCGGCAGGTCCGGCAGGGCCGGTCGCTCCCGTATTGCCTGGTATTCCCTGGGGGCCGGCTGCCCCGGTCGCTCCGGTTGGTCCTACATAACCTTGTGGTCCCATGGCACCGGTCGGTCCGGCAGGCCCCATTTGGCCCGGGCATCCTCTGGGACCCATGGGACCAGCCGGTCCGGTGGGGCCAGTGGGACATCTGTCTGGGCAGCAGTCAGGACCGGGCCAGGGAGGACAGCATCCGGGATTAGGACAGGGCGGCTGGCAGCCGCTGTTTATGGTGTTACAATTGCTTCCATAAGGGTCAGTTTGGGTATAAGGCATTGAGGAGGGAATATGGATATTCCCGGAATAATTATAATACATATAGTTCACTCCTTATCTTGTTTCTAGAATTATGGCGTGGGTCAGGTTTATCAGGATTGCTAAATGCAGTCATGGACCGCCGGGAAAGAAAACGCTTCAGGGGCAGCAGATTTTTCAGGCTGGTGGATTATCACTTGCGTAATTGCCAAATAGCCGATAATATTGTTAGATTTGTCATAGAATCTGATAGGTCTGCCCGATACTATTTTATAATCAACATGTGTGGCGGCCTTAAAAAGTGGACGCTGCCGCGGTCATTATACTGTTCTTTAAACTCCTTCAGGTTCCGCTGATTTCTGCTCCGTTTAACAGGGGAAACAGTACTACAGTAATATCCCCCTGCGGATGGAGAGAAGCATAGCTGGCAGCATTTTCGGCTGGACCGGCAGGCCACTGTGGACCAGCGTCCTCTGGAATACCGATTAATCCGCTGTTAAAAGGAATGTGACTCTATACCCAGTAAATCTGGAAAGATTAAAATTATCAGTGTCCCTTTGTTCCATTACGTGCACCCTTTTCACATCATGCTGAATTTTCCCTACCAGCATACTTTAATATATGAGTAATGGATGGCGTTGGTGTACAAGTCAGCCGCATACAGGCCTTTCTCCGCTGTTTCAGATAATAGGTGGAGAGAGGGGACTTTCTGCATTGTTTTTTCAGATATAAATTTCATATCAATATTGACAAGCGTTAATATAGCGGATATAATGAATATTAACATATGTTAACTTAGAGGGATGGAATATGAATACAGATACAAGCGGAAAAAAGCCATATCATTTTGGTAATTTAAAAGAAACACTCATTGAACAGGGAATTGAGCTAATCCATGAGGAGGGAATTGAAAAGTTTTCTTTACGAAAGGTAGCAAAGAAAGTAGGAGTATCAGCAACTGCCTGCTATAATCACTTTGGAAATATTGATGAGTTGCTTCTTGGAATGTACTCTTATGTTACCGACAGATTCGCAACCGCCCTAAAACAGGCAGTGGAAGAAAACTCCTGTCAGTATGTTACAATTTCCATGGGCGTTGCTTATGTGGAGTTTTTTGCAAAATATCCCCACTATTTTAATTTCTTATTTGACAGTGAGTACCTGGGCATTCAGATAAAAGAAACTGAGATTACATGGGATGGCTCCTGTACTCCATTTGAAATTTTCGTAAATGGTGCAAAAAGAAGTATGAGGGAGCTAAACATTGATGAAAAAGAATTAAGAGATGACCTTTTGGTAATGTGGGCAACCGTACATGGTTTGGCAGCCATGGCTAACATGAAAGGAATACAGTATGAAAATGGCGATTGGGGCGCCCTTACAGAGAGAATACTGCTTAACAAGGTAATACTGTGACATGAAATTGAGCGAAAACAGGAGGAACCAATTATGACGGAATTAGAAGCAATCAGGGCAAGGCACGCAGTTAGGAATTATACTACAAAACCACTTCCACCTGCAATTATTGATGGACTGAAAGAAGAAATCGGGCAGTGTAACCGGCTGGGACAGTTGCATATTCAGTTAGTAACGGACAATGAGGGTGCATTTAAAAGCTTCATTCCCTTATTTGGGAGATTTAAAAATGTAAAAAACTATATTGCTCTGGTAGCAAAAATGCAAGGCGATTTTTATGTGAAGAGTGGCTATTTTGGAGCACGCCTTATGATTAAAGCCCAACAGGCAGGTCTTAATTCGTGTTGGGTCACAAGCACATACAATGCGAAAAAGTGTCAGGTTACGTTAGCTCCTGATGAGGAATTAGTTGGTGTCATTGCGATTGGTTATGGCATGACTGATGGCAGGCAGCATAAGTCAAAGAGCATGGAACGTTTATGTAAGCCATGCAGTGATAAATGGTTTATAAATGGCATGAAAGCGTCGGTGCTTGCTCCGACGGGCCTTAACAAACAGAATTTTTTCATCGAAGCGAATGGGAATACCGTATCCATCCACACAAAGGACAATCGCCCGATGTCCCAGATTGATACCGGCATTGTGAAATATCATTTTGAGATTGGCGCCGGAAAAGAAAATTTTAATTGGGGATAATTAACAATAAAGCTGCCGCAATATCACCGACTAATGCCAGTGGGATTGCAACAGCCTTATTTCAAGGACAGCCATATGGTACCGCCGATAATGACGATTGCAGCTTGCTGTCCTGTCTGACTGTTCTCACTGCCAGGGGCTGGGTACTTGTTATTATATTCGTATTAGTTCCGGCAGCCCCGTGGAATTAGATGGGGAATCGGATAAGGGATTGGACATGTTTGTATTTTGGGTATAGTTATCATACATATAAACTGCCCCTTAACTTTGCGATGAGTTTAAGGTATGATTGCCGGGGAAGGCAGATAAAAGGATATTATGGCTCTGCCCCGGCAAAAAGATTTATACCAGCAGTGTCACATGTTTACTGTATAAGCTGCATGGATTTATCTGGTGAGTATTTCTGCTTTACATGCAGAAACAAAGGTGGGGTCACTGTTATTGGCACCTACAAGTACTAGAATGCCAAATTCATTGACCAGAACAGTTCCTTGTCCCACCGTCTGCCCTCCAGCCTTGATACTGGCGCCAGCAGTTCCTACCGGAAGATAGGAACGGACAGCGGCTTCGCAGTCCGCACCGCAGCCTGTTGGTGTCGGCGTTGGTGCAGGAAGGTAAGTGATGGCATCATTATAAGTTGTACTAGTAATCCTTACCGAAGCAATCCGGCAAATGGAAACGGCTTCCTGTGCCACGCCTTGGTTATTGGTTAGCTGGAGAAGGCCGGCATTGGGATTAGTATTAGGGGCTGGCAGAAGGCTGCCTGGACGGCCGCTTGCGTTGTCCCCGCTTTCCATTGATACCACAATATTATCAGTTGGATAAAGCTGAATTATCTGCTGAAGTACATTTCGCATCTGAGCAACACATGCACAGGCTACGCTGTCACCGGCAGGTCCGGTAGCGCCCGTGGGACCGGTAGCGCCCGTGGGACCGGTAGCGCCCGTGGGACCGGTAGCGCCCGTGGGACCGGTAGCGCCCGTGGGACCGGTAGCGCCCGTGGGACCGGTAGCGCCCGTGGGACCGGTAGCGCCCGTGGGACCGGTAGCGCCCGTGGGACCGGTAGCGCCCGTGGGACCGGTAGCGCCCGTGGGACCGGTAGCGCCCGTGGGACCGGTAGCGCCCGTGGGACCGGTAGCGCCCGTGGGACCGGTAGCGCCCGTGGGACCGGTAGCGCCCGTGGGACCGGTAGCGCCCGTGGGACCGGTAGCGCCCGTGGGACCGGTAGCGCCCGTGGGACCGGTAGCGCCCGTGGGACCGGTAGCGCCCGTGGGACCGGTAGCGCCCGTGGGACCGGTAGCGCCCGTGGGACCGGTAGCGCCCGTGGGACCGGTAGCGCCCGTGGGACCGGTAGCGCCCGTGGGACCGGTAGCGCCCGTGGGACCGGTAGCGCCCGTGGGACCGGTAGCGCCCGTGGGACCGGTAGCGCCCGTGGGACCGGTAGCGCCCGTGGGACCGGTAGCGCCCGTGGGACCGGTAGCGCCCGTGGGACCGGTAGCGCCCGTGGGACCGGTAGCGCCCGTGGGACCGGTAGCGCCCGTGGGACCGGTAGCGCCCGTGGGACCGGTAGCGCCCGTGGGACCGGTAGCGCCCGTGGGACCGGTAGCGCCCGTGGGACCGGTAGCGCCCGTGGGACCGGTAGCGCCCGTGGGACCGGTAGTGCCGGTGGGACCGGTAGCGCCCGTGGGACCGGTAGCGCCCGTGGGACCGGTAGCGCCCGTGGGACCGGTAGCGCCCGTGGGACCGGTAGCGCCCGTGGGACCGGTAGTGCCGGTGGGGGCGGTAGCACCCGTGGGACCGGTAGCGCCTGTGGGACCGGTAGCGCCTGTGGGGCCGGTAGCACCCGTGGGACCGGTAGCGCCTGTGGGACCGGTAGCGCCCGTGGGACCGGTAGCACCCGTGAGTCCAGTAGCGCCAGTAGGCCCGGCAATACCGGTAGCACCAGTGAGCCCGGTAGCGCCAGTCGCTCCGGTAGGCCCGGCAGTGCCGGTGAATCCGGTAGCACCCGTGGGTCCGGTAATTCCAGTGGCACCAGCAGGCCCGATTGGCCCTTGAATGCCTTGAGGTCCGGCAGGGCCAGTAGGCCCGGTGGGGCCGGCAGCTCCAGTTGCGCCGGCAGGTCCAGTTGCGCCGGCAGGTCCGGCGGGCCCTTGTATACCTTGGGGGCCCTGGGCCCCAGTAGCCCCTGTGGGACCATTAAGGCCCATGGGACCGGTCGAACCAATCGGTCCGGTTGGGCCTACATAACCTTGTGGTCCCATGGCTCCGGTAGGACCGGGTGGTCCCTGTTCACCTGGGCATCCGCGAAGCCCCATTGGGCCTTGTGGCCCGGTCGGGCCGACACATTCAATTGGACATATTCCCGGACAGTGGCAGCGACAGGGATTGGAACAGCATTCCTGATTCCCGCCGGTTCCAAATGGTGGAACAGGAAATCCTGTTATTTGATTGGACAAATCCAAATCCTCGTGGTAATTATGATACATCAATCTCCCTCCTTTAATTAGTTTAAGGTTAAGGTGCGAATAAGCTAAGAGGGCTTATCCAGCCTTAATGGTTTAAAATGCAGCATTTGACAAATGCATGGTAATGTCGGTCGGCGTAATGTCTCAATATGGCAGCAGATAACCGCTGTATTACGGCAGTATAACATGCCATGGGACATGCTCATATCTAAATGGTTTTAAGAATGTCCACATCTGACCTGTTTGGGACGGAACCACTGGTTTCTATAATTTTGGGGCCGGATATCCGGCCCCTTTTTATAATTATCATACGAGACGTACCACTGCCAGGCTTGCGCCGGTACCCCCTTGCAGGATGGCTGTTCCTAATAATCCGAACAGCTGCAGTTCCAGCGTATCACCAGCAGTCAGATTGGCAATAAGGGTTGCCGAGAAATCGCTGGCAGATACAGCAGGAGATACAACAGAGCCGGCCAGAGCCGCGCCATTCCTCAATATACGGGAGGACAGCAGCAGTGCGGCAGTGGTTCGGACTGTATAGGTTATGAGATAAGAACCTGTTGCCGGTACGGTAAAGATTGTATTGGCAGCATTGACCGTAAAGCTATCTAATACCTGGTCATTAGGAAGCGGAACCGCTGTACCTCCCACTACTACGGCAAGGGTTGTTCCTGATGTGTTAAGGGCGCTCATACTGTTGGCAGTAACAGAAGTTCCGGTAGCACCTGTGGCGCCGGTAGGTCCTGTGGCGCCGGTAGGTCCTGTGGCGCCGGTAGGTCCTGTAGCGCCGGTAACACCGGTAGCTCCAGCAGCGCCGGCTGCCCCTGTAGGTCCGGTAGGTCCTGTGGCTCCGGTAGCACCGGTAGCTCCAGCAGCGCCGGCTGCCCCTGTAGGTCCGGTAGCCCCGTTAGCGCCCGTAGGCCCTGTAGGTCCGGTAGCCCCGTTAGCACCCGTAGGCCCGGTAGGTCCTGTAACCCCGTTAGCGCCTGTGGCACCCGTAGGTCCTACAGCCCCAGCAGCGCCGGTAGCCCCTGTAGGTCCGGTAGGTCCGGCGGCTCCGTTAGCGCCTGTGGCGCCGGTAGCCCCAGCAACGCCAGTAGCTCCTGTGGGTCCTGTAGGCCCGGCGGCTCCGTTAGCGCCTGTGGCTCCGGTAGGTCCGGCAACCCCGTTAGCGCCAGTGGGCCCGGTAGCTCCGGTAGGTCCGGTTACTCCGGTAGGTCCGGTTACTCCGGTAGGTCCGGTAGTTCCGGCTGTTCCGGCGGCGCCGGTTGCTCCGGTAGGCCCAACCGGCCCCTGGAGACCCTGTGCGCCAGTAGCCCCGGTAGGTCCAGCCGGTCCCTGAATACCCTGTGCGCCAGTAGCGCCGGTAGCACCGTTGGCTCCGGTAGGTCCGATGAGGCCCTGGATGCCCTGCGGCCCGGTTGCCCCGGTAGGTCCAGCCGGTCCCTGGATACCCATTGCTCCAGCCGGTCCTGTAGCGCCCGTAGCTCCTGTAGGCCCCTGAAGGCCGGTAGTGCCTGTGGCACCTCTAAGCCCAGCCGGTCCCTGAATACCCTGTGGTCCCTGGATACCCTGTATCCCGGTAACACCAGTCGGACCCTGTATGCCCTGTGGTCCCTGAAGACCGGTGGCGCCTGTGGCTCCCCTTGGCCCGGCAGGACCCTGTATGCCCTGTGGTCCCTGAGGTCCAACAGCGCCTGTAGCCCCGTCAAATCCCCGCGGCCCCATTGGCCCGGTCGGTCCGGTCGGTCCGACATATCCCTGCGGTCCCATGGCACCTGTGGCCCCGGTTGGTCCCTGCATGCCAGGGCATCCCCGTGGTCCCATGGGTCCGGCAGGCCCGGTAGCGCCGTTGTTAAAAGGAAAATGGCTTATACCCCGTAAATAAGGGAAAAAATAAAATAAGAGCTTATCACGTTACCGGACAAGCGCCGCCCAAGCAGAGACTACGGGTGGCGTTGTCCGTAGTGAGGCGGAAAGGACGACAATTCCCATGCTTCGGGCCAAGTTGGCCCGAGGTTCCGCAGGGTTTGGGGATGGCCCCAACAAGCGGGATTTTTCAGGTTTCGGCGGGAACCAGAACATGGAAAATTCGCAAGTGTATAGACACTTACATCGCTTGCCGTTTAGCGCAAACCCGTTAACCGCATGAAAAAACGGGGGTTTTATTCCTCCGCTTCTCTGGCTTTCTGTATTCCTTTTATCGTATCAGTTACTATGACTAAATCAGTTTCATCAATGCCGTTGAGGAGTTCGTCGAGTTGGCGGCGCTGTGTGGTCTTATCCGGCGCTTTTGCTGGAAAGAAGATTTGGTCTACCGATATATCAAAAAAAGTTACAAGCTCATAAAAAATTTGTAGGCTTGGGTGCTGTCCGCTGTTCTCAATGGATGCAATATAGCGCGGCGCAATGTTCTGCCTGTCCGCTAACTGGTTGCGCGATATACCCTTTGCCTTTCTTGCTTCTTTTATGGCTTGACCGAAGGCCTTAAAATCATACTTCGCTTTGACCTGCTTCATATTTTTCACCATACTACATTTTACCGTTCACCTTTTCGTTTTGGATATGATTACACATAGCATAGTATTAATGGTAATATAGCATATTATTTGTGAAGTAAAATTTTGAATAAAGATAAAGCTTCCCCAACTGATATACAATAATTTTAGATAAGGGGAAGTCTAATAAAATAATTTTAGACTATCTCTTGACAATAAAGAAAGCAAGTGATATATTATATATGACGATATGAAATATTTAGTCATAAGGAGGTGAGAAAAATTGCCGCGCTTTACAGAACAAGAAAAAGAAATCATAAACAGGAAACTTTTGATAGAGGGGGAAAAGCTGTTTGCAGCACACGGCTTGAAAAAAGTAACGGTTGATGATTTAGTAGCTGCTGTAAATATATCGAAAGGTTCATTCTACGCTTTTTATCCGAGTAAAGAACACTTATATGTAGAAATCAATTTTCGCTTACAGAAAGAGCTATTTACTAATATTGAAACAGCAATTAAAGGAAGAAAGTATGAAAATCATAGGGACTTAACAAAAGATGTTATCACTTTGGGGGTAACTGGGTTAATTAATTCTCCTATTCTTTCGCAGATTGATTTGTCTTTAATGGACTATCTGCAAAGGAAACTTTCGCCAGATATATTTGACAGTCATATGCACAATGATATACATATACTGGAAATGCTTGAAGATTTAGGGGTTATTTTTACGATTCCGCATACGGTTATCATAAAATCCCTGTATTCTGTTTTATCCTGTTTGGAACAGTTCAAGGAGGATAAAGAACTGAATATGATACAAAATCTTTTAGTGAATGGCATTGTTCAACAAGTAGTAGCAGAGTAATAATTTTGTTTGGTTATTTGACAGGCAGATAGCCAAACATATTTTTTACAATTTATATGACTATATATTTATATAAGTCACAAAGTCTAAGGAGGACAAAATAATGATTGATGTAAAAAGACTGTATTTTAGCTATACTGACAAACCGTTTGTCGAGAATATAAGTTTCCATGTTGGGAAAGGAGAAATTTTTGGATTTTTGGGCCCTTCTGGTGCCGGAAAATCAACCATTCAAAAAGTTTTGACCGGACTTAATACAAAATATAAAGGCAGCGTAAAAGTTGCAGGTACAGAAATACGGGAGCGCACAAATCGGTTTTATGAAAATATCGGTGTTGATTTTGAATTTTCAACCTGTTATGAGAAATTCACTGCACGACAAAATCTCGCCTATTTTGCTTCTCTGTATGAAAAGCAGCCCCGGTCTATTGACGAACTATTGCATATGGTTGGATTGGAAAATGACGGAGATAAAAAGGTTGGCGATTTTTCCAAAGGTATGCGTTCCCGCTTGAATTTTATCAAAGCGTTGATACATGACCCAGACATATTATTCCTTGATGAACCGACAAGCGGTCTTGACCCTACGAATAATCGTTTGATGAAAGATATTATCCTTGCAGAAAAGAAACGTGGAAAAACGGTTATCATTACTACTCACAATATGTTTGACGCAACAGAGCTATGTGATCAGGTAGCCTTTATCGTTGCCGGAAAAGTAAGCGCATTGGATAGTCCGCATAATTTGATTATGTCAAGGGGGGCTGCAAAAATACAATATACCTACTATGACAAAGGTGAGAAAACGGGAGAATGTCTGCTTGATAGAACCACAGAAGATAAGTTATTGAAAAACTTAATTTCCGAAAACCGTCTGCTTTCCATTCATAGCAGTGAGCCTACATTAAATGATATTTTTGTAGATATTACAGGGAGGACACTTCAATGAGATTGGGACGTTTAATTTGTGGTGATATACATTTCCAATGGAAATATGGTTTCTATTTTATCTACTTTATTTTAACCGTTTTATATGTGTGTGGGATTGCCGCTTTGCCCGAACATTGGAAAACGGATATTGCTTCTATTATGATATACTCTGACCCGGCAGCAATGGGATTGTTTTTCATGGGAGCGATTGTTCTTTTGGAAAAAAGTCAAAAGGTATTAAATGCTATGGTGGTATCTCCTGTAAAAATATCTGAATATATACTTTCAAAAACAGTTGCGTTGATTGCTATTTCTACGGTAATTGCATTGATATTAGGGTTAGTTTCCGGCAGCAATCATTTGCTTGGTATCGCAGTTGGTACTGCTTTGACATCAGCAATCTTTACTATGCTTGGAATTATTGCAGCTACAAAGATTTCAAACTTGAACCAGTTTCTTATTGTAATTATGCCGATAGAAATTGTTTGCTTTGTTCCACCTATTGCTGGTCTGTTTGTGACTTTACCAGATGTGTTTTGCTTTTTTCCGTTCATGGCTTGTATGAACCTTATAACTGGAAAAAGTATGTTACTATCGTTCGATATGGTAATTGTAATTGCTACGTTGAATATCCTCTACATAATTGCAAGGGATACAGTTGAGCATATGTGGAAAAGTTTGGGAGGTGTAAAGCTATGAAAAGGATACTATCCAGTGCCATACAAGTATTTAAGCAAATCAAAAGCGACCCTATGATGTTTGCGGCTTGCTTCACCCCTTTTATTATGGGAGCTTTAATCAAATTTGGTATTCCACTTTTTGAAAGAATAACAAAGTTTTCTTTACAAGGATACTATCCGATTTTTGATTTATTGCGTTCTATCATGGCTCCTGTACTGCTTTGTTTTGCATTTGCCATGATTACGTTAGAGGAAATTGATGATAAAGTATCGCGGTACTTTTCAATTACTCCTCTTGGTAAGGCGGGGTATCTCTTTACAAGGTTGGTAGTACCCGCAATTATTTCAGCGGTCATTGCTTTTATCGTACTTTTGCTTTTCTCATTAGAAAAGCTACCCACTAGAATGATGATTGGTTTAGCACTTCTCGGTTCGGTACAGGCAATCATTGTTTCACTTATGATTATTACCTTATCCGGTAATAAATTAGAGGGTATGGCTGTAACAAAACTTTCTGCACTTACACTGTTAGGCATTCCAGTTCCTTTCTTTATAGATAGTTACTACCAGTTCGCGGTTGGCTTCCTCCCATCATTTTGGGTAGCAAAAGCCGTACAGAATGAAGCAGTTCTTTATTTTCCCATAGCATTGGTAGTAGCTTTGATCTGGTACTACTTTCTTATAAAACGTCTGTTTCGGAAGCTGGCAGGATAAGGGGGCATATATGAATAAAAATAAAATCCTGCCAAACGAAAATGTAAATACGGCAATCCGGGTTTCCACAATTACACTAATCATCAACCTGATTTTATCGCTGCTTAAATTTGCCGCCGGATATATAGGAAAGTCAAGTGCCATGCTGTCAGACGCTGTTCACTCGGCCTCTGATGTATTAAGCACAATCATTGTGATGGCTGGAATTAAAATATCAGAAAAACGGCCTGATAGAGAACACCCCTATGGGCATGAACGTATGGAATGTGTGGCTTCCATTATTCTTGCTGTTGCATTGGCTGTAACAGGAGCCGGAATTGGATATTCAGGTATTAAGAAAATCTTTTCAGGGCAGTACAATACATTTTCCGTACCCGGCGGAATCGCACTCACGGCGGCAGTTGTATCCATTGTAATAAAAGAGTGGATGTACTGGTTTACGAGAGGTGCTGCAAAGCATACAAATTCTGACGCACTTATGGCTGACGCATGGCACCACCGCTCTGACGCACTCTCGTCAGTTGGTTCTTTAATTGGCATTTTAGGAGCGCGTTTGGGCTTTGCCATTCTTGACCCTATTGCAAGCGTTGTAATTTGCAGTTGTATCTTAAAAGCTGCTTTGGACATTTTCAGAGAAAGCATTAACAAAATGGTGGATCATAGCTGTGACAATACTATAGAAACAAGAATTAGGGAACTTGTACTTCAACAGCAAGGGGTTGAAGGTATTGATGATTTAAAAACCCGCATGTTTGGAACGAAAATGTATGTAGATATTGAAATATTAGCCGATGGCAGCTTAGTTCTCTATGACGCTCACCGAATTGCCGAGGAAGTCCATCAGGCGATTGAAAACAGCTTTCCACAATGTAAACATTGTATGGTACATGTTAATACTAATGAACTTTCCCATTCTGCATAGGACGGGGAAGAGGATTTAAGGTCACTGAAAGGAGGTGAAGTAGGTTATGGAACAATACTGGTGGATTATCATGATTGCGGTTTTGATTGTCGTTGGCTTACTTAAAATGGTTATTATGAAAAAATACAACGATAAAAAGAATCCCAAAAAGCGTCCGCATAATGATGAAGATTAGTAAAGAGCAACTAAAAGGGAAAACGGCTATCTGTGTAGCAGCACAAAACGGCGGTTTCATTTCAAACCGCCGTTTTCTTTTTTTCAAACATTGGATTACGGAGGGTGTATTAAAATCCCCCCTTTTTAAGGACACGGCGGTATCAAGGAGGTATCGCTGTGTCATTATTTTATCAACATAATTCAACAATCTTTTCGTCAAAAAAAGTCCGCCCACCACCACGGGACATTCCGACTTCATAGATGAATATACACATCATTATAATGCTGTTCATATTTCCTTTGCGCCCGATTGTGTTTTGCAGTCGGGCGTTTTTCTTTTCTTACAAGACAGCATATCAAGTTGACCCGAGGTCTTATGAGCAGATGGCAAAGGGCGGCGCGTGAGAATGGGCCGCCTTTTGTCATTTCCTCATAGGACAATCAGGGAATGACATACACATGGAAGAAAGGGGGCGAATATACATGCAAAAACAAATTCATTTAGCGGAGCTCGCGGGTGTTGATATAACCACAGTCAACAAAGAGGACTTAGTTGACGTGTCCGGGCTGGCCTTCGATAACACGATTCCGAGAGAACAGCGGGCGGCGCAGGTGCTCCGCAAAGTAAAAAATCCGTACTGCTTTCGGGTGGGCGATATGGGCGTAAAACTGGAATTTCTGGATAGCGCCCCGCCCCTTGAGGATTGCTTCACCGACTTCCTACAACGTAAAAAGAGCGGCCTGTAACCAATGTGCAGGCCGTTTGCGTCGGCCTCTGGGCGAGATTTGCAACGGCTCGACAACATTGCTCACACCACCTATAAAGGGTATAATATAGGTGTAACGTGATAGGGGAAGGAGGTTCACATGGCACGCAGAAGCCGTACTATCACAGATACAAAAAAACAAGAATTCAGGGTATGGAGAATTGCAATCTATATCCGGCTTTCTAAAGAGGATGCCCGAAACAATGACGAAAGCGAAAGTGTTTCAAACCAGCGGGCTATCATTGAAGAACATATTGCCAGCTTTAATGACGGAGACGAATATATTATTGTTGACGAGTATGTAGACGACGGGATTTCCGGCACAACCGACGACGAGCGGGACGATTTCCAAAGAATGTTGGGTGACATTAAAAAAGGCCGCATCAACTGTGTGATTGTAAAAGATCTTGCCCGTTCTTTCCGAAATTACAGCGATCAGGGCTATTATTTAGATGATTGGTTTCCGAGATTTAACGTCCGTTTTATATCCCTCTATCATCAGTCATTAGACAGCTACAAGGAGCCGCAGAATATGCGGAGTATCGCGGTTCCCATTCAGGGCGTTTTGAATGAAAACCATTGTGCCGAGACTTCTGATAAAATCCGGGAAGTGTTTGATATGAAGCGGCGCAACGGGGAACACATTGGTTCTTTTGCCGCTTACGGATACATAAAAGACCCTAACCATAAAAACGCCTTAATAGTTGACGAAGAAGCCGCCGAAGTAGTCCGGGACATTTTCGCAAAATTTCTGGACGGAATGAGTAAAAACGCGATTGTTCAGTATCTCAATGAACACGGCGTACTTTCCCCCGCCGCCTATAAGCGGGAGCGGTTAGGGCTTAAATACCAAAATCCAGGCATTGACCCGGCAAAGCGGCCCTTGTGGGGCGCAGTGACAATCACCACGATTTTGAAAAACCGTATGTATTGCGGGGATATGGTACAGGGCCGTTACCGTGTGAAAAGCTATAAGATACACGTTCAGGAGGTCGTACCCGAGGACGAATGGTACATAGTGGAAAATACCCATGAAGCCATTATAGACCGTGACACCTTTGATAAAGTACAGCGGTTATTGCTCCGGGACACCCGGACGGCCCCGCAAAAAAAGCAGATTTATCTGTTCAGCGGTTTCCTTCGGTGTGCTGATTGCGGTAAGGCTATGACCCGAAGCAAAGTAGGCGGGACGGTTTACTATTATTGCCGTACCTACAAAAACCAATCTAAAAGCGCCTGCACGAAACACACAATAAAACATAACCGCTTAGAGGTAGCCGTTCTCTATGCGATACAGCAACAGGTTTATTTGGCGGTTGACTACACTAAGACCATAGAACGGATAAACCGGGCTCCGCTCGTCAAAAGCCAGTCCAAGAAACTGGCGGACGCTATCAAGCAGAAGGAACGGGAACTTGCCAAAATTGCCCGATACAAACAAGCAATCTATCAGGATTGGAAGGACGGGGAAATTACCCATTCCGACTACCGCCACATGAAAGAGGACTACGGGGAACAAGCCGAGGCACTAAATAAAGTCATTGAAAAGCTCCGGGCCGAACAGGCAGAGCTTGAAAATGGCATTGATACCGAAAACCCGTTTTTGAAGGCGTTCAGGCAATACGGCAATATTGAAAAGCTGACAAGAGATGTTCTGATTGAATTGGTTGACCATATCAAGGTATACGAGGGCGGGAACATCAGCATAGTATTTCGGTTCGCTGATGAGCTCCGCAGAATACAAGAGTTTATCGAGGTCAACAATCCGAGCGAAGCGGTTTAGAAAGACCGCGTTTTTATAGGTAGTACGCTTTCCTTATAAAAATGGCCCGGTAGGTCCCATGGGTCCGGTTGGCCCTCTGCCATGGCACCCGCATCCGCATCCCGGGTCCGGAGGAGGGCAGGGGGCAGGAGGGCAGGGAGCCGGAGGGAATCCGTTTCCGCAGCCTGGCCGGCGCTGTCCCATGTTCATGGAATTACCGCGGCTGTCCATATTATAGTCATTATATTGATTCATCCCATTTGGAAAATTAAAATACATAACAACATCTCCTTGTTTACTGGTTCAGAGGCACTGCCCCTGTTTCTTGTTCTAATATACGTTCAAAATAAGCCTGGTTCTGTTTGACAGCTTCGCTGTCCGGCTTAAACTTCTGTGATTTCTGATGATAATAGTAAGCCCGTTTGTGGTCCCCCAGCCGGTCATAGCAGACACACAGCTGGATGGAGGGAAGGTATCCATAGCAGTCCCTTTGGACAAAAGCTCCTGATTGTTCATCCGGATTCAGAGTGAGCGCCTGGGTGTACCAGTAGACTGCTTCCTCAAGTTTTCCGGCCTCCATTTTAAGCTTTCCAAGCTCACAGCAGGCTTCCCCGCGGGGCCTGTCATAGACAAAGCTTCTGGTCAGGGCATTCATGGCGTCTTCCTGCCGGCCAAGTTTTTCAAAGCAGTAGGCCAGGTGAAGGCAGGCGTCAATCTGATTCTCAATCCATGCGCCCGGTTCTTTCAGGAAGCCTTCCAGCACCTGGATGGCTTCGGCATGGCGCCCGTGGTAGTAAAGTTCCCTGGCATAGTAGAACTGATGCCTGGGCTCCAGCGTTTCCCCTTCTTTCAGCATGGTCTCATAGATCCTGAGGTTACGGTCTTTGTCCCCTGTTCCCTCTTTTTTATGCCGGATTTCAATATCTGAGTATACAATCTGTCCCATGGGCGTGACTGCTTCATGGACACGCCCATGCCAGATAAAGCCGCGGTGGTTTTTCAGGATCCTTTCCCTGTAGTAGGCAAATGTGGTCCTGCCTTTGGCGTCAAAACCAGTGGCGTATTTCATCATCACCACATCCGTGGATGGGTCCAGTTCCTCCTTCAGCTTCATAATCTTCCTTACTGTTTCAGGGCTGACGGTATCATCTGCATCCAGCCACATCCAGTAGTCCATGGCGGCTTTTCCGCAGGCAGCGTTCCTGGCAGCGGCAAAATCATCCTTCCAAGGATAATCGTAGACTTCCTGGGTATAACGTTTTGCAATCTCCTTGGTCCTGTCTGTGGAACCGGTATCCATGATGATGATCTGGTCTGCTGCCAGGGACATGGGTTTCAGGATACGTTCCAGCACAGCCTCTTCGTTTTTCACAATCATGCAAAGACTTAATGTAATCAAGCGGTAATCCCCCTGTGTTCAACTATTTTTATGGCCGGGGCCAAGGGGCTTGCCGGCTTATTAATACTATATGAAAATAGAACAAGTTTGGTGTATGCCGTACCGGCCCTGTCCAGTAGCGGCAGGTCCAGTGGCGGCAGGTCCAGAAACGGCATCCGTATCCGTTCCCCATCTCCCCATCTCCTATGGCAGGAATCCTGTTTTTGTGATATGATGAAGTGAGAATGATTCAAAGGAGGAGTTCTTATGAGAAGAAAGCGGGAATGGGGCATCACGCTGGGGTTGGCCCTGGCTGTTGCGGCATCCATATCCATGGTAAGCCTGGCAAAAGAGGAGCGCCAGAAGGTGGGCACCATTGAACTGTCCTTTTCTTATGATATCCAGGCAGGAGAGTCAGGAGGCGATGTGGATGTCACACTGGGCAGCGGCAACTGCTCCATTGAGAGCGTGGATATTGTCAATGAAAAGGAGTTCTGGGTGGGAGGCGACAAGCCGAAGGTGGAGGTGTGGCTGTCAGCTGATTCCGATTATTATTTTGCAAAGTCGGGAAAGAGCGCATTTTCCTTTAGCGGGGATAAGGTGAAGTATGTGACAAGCTCCACCAAGTATGACAAGTCTGAGATGGTGCTTACCGTCACCCTGGAAAAGCTGGATGAGGATGATGAGGACCTGGATGTGAGCGGGCTTACCTGGGATGAATACAATGGAATTGCGCACTGGGACCATCAGGAGCTGGCTAAGAACTACAAAGTGCGGCTGTGCCGTTATGGCAATAATACCACGACCTCGGATGATGGGATTGGGACCGTCTATACGGTGAAAGAGAATAGTTTTGATTTTTCAGGCAAGTTCCCGAAGCCAGGCACCTATTACTTTAAGGTGAGGGCGGTTGACAGCCGCGGCAATACAGGCGACTGGCAGGAATCCGTCTATATGGACGTGACGGAGCAGGACCTTGCCAGGCTGAACGGCCAGTGGATGCGGGATGACAGAGGATGGTGGTATGTCAATCCGGATGGAAGCTATACAAAGGATAACTGGCAGTATATCCGCACCAAGTGGTACTTCTTTGATAAAGAAGGCTATATGAAGACCGGTTGGATCCAATGGAATGACAAGTTTTATTACTGCGATGACAGCGGGGCCATGCTGGCGGGCACGGTTACGCCGGACGGATATACAGTGGGTGCGGACGGGGCTCGGCTCAATTAAGATTTTCATACATAAAATGCTAAAAAATGGCTATCCTTATATCATTGAGAGATTGATATGAGGAGGTCATTTTTTATGTTGAATGAGTTAGAGATAGAGGCGGTCACAGGCCGTGAGATACTGGATTCCAGAGGGAATCCCACCGTGGAGGTGGAGGTCTGCCTGGCGGGCGGGGCAACTGGACGCGCGGCCGTTCCCTCAGGCGCGTCCACGGGTAAATTTGAGGCAGTGGAATTAAGGGATGGCGGGGAGCGCTATAATGGACAGGGCGTGAAAAAGGCAGTGGAGCATGTGAATTCAGTACTCAGCGAGGCAGTGCTTTTTGAAAGCGCCATGGACCAGAGGTATATTGACCATCTGCTGATAGAAGCAGACGGTACTGAGAACAAGGCAAAGCTGGGAGCCAACGCAATCCTAGGGGTGTCCATGGCAGTGGCCAGGGCGGCGGCTAATGGGCTTCATATGCCTTTATACCGGTATCTGGGCGGAATCCATGCCTCAAAGCTTCCTATACCCATGATGAACATCCTGAATGGAGGAAAGCACGCGGACAATACAGTGGACCTTCAGGAATTCATGATCATGCCTTACGGCGCATGCTGTTTTTCAGAAGGATTAAGGATGTGCGCGCAGGTGTACCATACCTTGAAAAAGCTTTTAAAAGAAGACGGATACAGCACAGGCGTCGGCGATGAGGGAGGCTTTGCACCTGACCTTAAGAATTCCGAGGAGGTACTTGGCTACCTTGTAAAGGCCATGGAGAAGAACGGCCTGAAGCCTGGTTCGGACATGAAGATTGCCATTGATGCTGCGTCCAGTGAGCTTTACGATGAAGCCACCGGCATGTACCTGTTCCCGGGCGAGAGCCAGATGGCGGGCAGGCAGGTACGGCGCAGCGCAGACGAGATGGTGGAATACTACAGGGGGCTGGTGGACCGTTTCCCAATCTGCTCCATTGAAGACGGGCTTGAGGAAGAGGATTGGGACGGCTGGAAAATGCTCACAGAACAGCTGGGAAACCGCATCCAGCTGGTAGGGGACGACCTGTTCGTGACCAATACAAAACGGCTGAAAAAGGGCATTGACCTGGAGGCGGGTAATGCAATCCTGGTCAAGGTCAACCAGATCGGCACGCTGACAGAAAGCTTTGAAGCCATTGAGATGGCAAAGCGGGCCGGGTTCGGGACCATTATCTCCCACCGTTCCGGTGAAACAGAGGATTCCATCATTGCCGATATCGCGGTGGCTGTAAATGCCGGACAGATTAAGACAGGGGCGCCCTGCCGCTCAGACCGTGTGGCTAAATACAACCAGCTGCTCCGCATTGAGGAAAACCTCAACCTGGCCGCTGAATAAATTCATGATACACACTATCAGGCAGCCCCTTGAGAAAGAGGCTGCCTGATATGGACCTCCTGTGTTTTCCAATGTTGTCCCCTGGGGATTTCCATCCTGACTTTAAGCCACATCAGCGGTAAATCTTGACAACCTCTTATTTTTATGTATGATGAAATAAGGCAATATTGAAATATAAATAATGCAGTAAGGATGGGAGATAAGGGAATGAGAGAACTGTTGATGATGGAACCGATATTTAAGGAGGCAATCTGGGGCGGAAGCCGCCTGAAAGAAGTGTATGGTTATGATATCCCCAGCGGGCACACAGGGGAGTGCTGGGCTGTCAGCGCCCACAGAAGCGGTGACTGCAGGGTGTCTTCCGGCACATATGCAGGACATACCTTGAGTTCGTTATGGAGGGAGCATAAGGAACTGTTTGGGACAGCGGCTGATTCCTATGGGGAATTCCCACTGCTGGTGAAGATCATCGATGCAAGGGAAGATTTAAGTATCCAGGTCCACCCGGACAACGCCTATGCGGCAGAGCATGAGAATGGTTCCCTTGGGAAGATGGAATGCTGGTATATCCTGGACTGTGACAAGGACGGAACCATTGTCATCGGCCACCATGCAAAGGACAAGGAAGAACTGAGGTCCATGATTGAGCAGGGCAGATGGACGGAGTTCATACGGGAGGTGCCGATTAAGAAAGGGGATTTCTTTCAGATCAATCCCGGGTGCGTCCATGCAATCAAGGGAGGAACCCTGATTCTGGAGACACAGCAGAGCAGTGACATTACATACCGGGTCTATGACTATGACAGGCTTTCTGAGGGCAGGCCAAGACAGCTGCATGTGCAGCAGAGCATTGACGTGATAGAAGCGCCGTTTGTGCAGCGTGAGGATGAGAAGCCGGTGCTTGTGGAAGAAACGGACAGCGGTAAGAAGTACCACCTGATTACCTGCTCCTATTATACCGCTGACAAGGTGGATATGGCAGGTGAATGGGAGGAGGACTTCGGGGACAGGTTTGCCAATGTGAGCATCCTGGAAGGACAGGGCACGGTGGACGGCGCTGTAGTGAAAAAGGGATGCCATTTCATTGTGCCTGCCGGATACGGGATTGTCAGGTTCCAGGGGAATCTGTCCTTTATCACATCCCAGGCCATGTAGCCTTGGGGAATAGGGCCGGATTGCTGTCACACACTGTTTTCCTGTTTCAGGAACAGGCCATCAACCGCATAAAAGCTGTGTGAAAATGGGAAAACAGGTTGTTTTTTCGGACAAAGTGTGATAAGATATCTGTGTTTGACTATAAGAAAATGAAGAGGTGCAGGCGGATGTCAGTTATACAGGTTATATTATCAATCATATATGTAATCCTTGGTGTTGCCATATCAATCGTTATCCTGATGCAGGAAGGCAAGTCCAACGGACTTGGAAGTGCAATCGGCGGTATCTCCACAGACAGTTACTGGAGCAAGAACAGAGGCCGTTCCATGGAAGGCGCCCTGGAACATTTTACCAGATACGGTGCGATTGTATTTATGATTATTACCATTATCCTGAATATTCTTCTGAGGATTGCGGGATAATAAGAGAAAAGAAGTGAACGTGACCAAAACACCCTTGTATTCATATAAGGGTGTTTTATTTCTTTAGGCGGAAAAGAGGGTATATGGAAAAAGAATTATTGGAACAGCGCAAACAGATACTGACGGAATTAATGGATGATAAGGCTTATGTGCCCATGAAGGCCAAGGAACTGGCCATCCTTTTAAACATTCCAAAATCACAGAGGGAGGACCTGATGGAGGTCCTTGATGCCTTGGTGGCAGAGGGAAGGATTGGTGTTTCCAAAAAAGGGAAATACGGAAAGGCTGAGACATTTTCCGTCAACGGCATATTCTCCGGGCATCCCAAAGGCTTTGGCTTTGTGACCGTGGAGGGGATGGAGCAGGATGTGTTCATACCCGAGGACAAGACCGGTGCAGCCCTTCATGGGGACCGGGTGCAGATCGTGGTGGAACCGGACAGCAGGATGTCTGGCAGCCGCTCCGGCATGGGTTCGGGCGGACGAAGGGCAGAGGGCGCTGTCATCCGGGTCCTGGAACATGCCAATGAGGAGGTGGTGGGATATTACCAGAAGAATAAGAATTTTGGTTTTGTCATACCGGACAACCAGAAGCTGGCAAAGGACATTTTCATTCCCCAGGGCTGCGATATGGGGGCAGTGACCGGCCACAAGGTGGTTGTGAAGATTACGGATTTTGGCAGTGAGAAGCATAAGCCGGAGGGACGTGTTACGGAGATCATCGGTCATGTCAATGACCCGGGCACGGATATCCTGTCCATTGTAAGGGCCTATGGGCTGCCTGAGGCATTTCCCCAGGAGGTGATGGAAGAGATAGAGGATATCCCGGACCATGTGACGGTTCCGGGCCAGCCGGTGGAGATGGGCAGCCTTTATGGCATCAGTGACCTTGTATCCCCCGATGGATGGAGCGGGGAACTATCGGGCCGCCTGGACCTGCGGGGGCTTCAGACCGTGACCATTGACGGCGAGGATGCCAAGGACCTGGATGACGCGGTGACCATATGCAGGGACGGGCAGGGGCATTATATCCTGGGTGTCCATATCGCCGATGTGAGCCATTATGTGAAGGAGGGAAGCCCCCTTGACCGGGAGGCACGAAAGCGGAGCACCAGCGTTTATCTGGTGGACCGGGTCATACCCATGCTGCCCCACAAGTTGTCTAACGGCATATGTTCCCTGAACGCTGGCACGGACCGTCTGGCCTTAAGCTGCATCATGGAAGTGGACGCACAGGGAACCGTGCTGGACCACCGGATTGCCGGGACCGTAATCCATGTGGACAGGCGCATGACTTATACTGCGGTCAATGCCGTGGTGACGGACCGGGATGAGGCCGTGATGGCGGAATACGAGGAATTCGTCCCCATGTTCGACTGCATGAAGGAACTGGCGGATATCCTCAGGGAGAACCGCAGGAAGCGGGGCGCCATTGACTTTGATTTCCCGGAGAGCAAGATTGTGCTGAATGAACAGGGAAAGCCCCTGGAAATCAAGCCCTATGAGCGCAATGCGGCCACCAGGATCATCGAGGACTTCATGCTGCTGGCCAATGAGACCGTGGCTGAGGACTATTACTGGCAGTCCATCCCGTTCCTTTTCAGGAGCCATGACAACCCGGACCCGGAAAAGATGAAACAGCTGGGGACATTTATCAATAATTTCGGATACTTCATTAAAATGCAGCATGGGGAAATCCATCCCAAGGAACTTCAGAAGCTGCTGGACAAGATAGAAGGCACACCGGAGGAGGCGCTGCTCTCCAGGCTGACCCTGCGCTCCATGAAGCAGGCAAAGTATACCACCCTATGCTCCGGGCACTTTGGCCTGGCCACCAGGTATTATACACATTTTACCTCCCCTATCCGGCGCTATCCTGACCTCCAGATCCACAGGATCATCAAAGAGACCCTGAAGGGAGGGCTCAATGACAAGAGGGCGGCACATTATGAGAAAATCCTGCCGGAAGTAGCGGTGCAGACCTCTGCCCTGGAACGCAGGGCGGACGAGGCGGAGCGGGAGACAGATAAACTGAAGAAGTGCGAATATATGTCACGGTTCATCGGACAGGATTTTGACGGAGCCATATCAGGCGTCACCAACTGGGGCCTTTATGTGGAACTTCCCAATACCGTGGAGGGACTGGTCCGCATGAGCGATCTGGATGACGACTATTATATATTTGATGAACAGCACTATGAACTCATAGGGGAGATGACGAAAAAGACCTATAAGCTGGGACAGCCCGTCAGGGTGACCGTGTCCTCCACGGACAGGCTTTTAAGGACCGTTGATTTCATCCTGGCAAAGGACTGGGAGAAGCATCCGGTGGAAGAGAAAGGGGAATAGACGCATGGGGAAGGAAAGTATTAAGCTGGTAGCCAACAATAAGAAGGCATACTATGATTATTTCATTGATGAGAAATTCGAGGCTGGAATCGAGCTTTTCGGCACGGAGGTAAAATCCATCCGTATGGGCAAGTGCAGCGTCAAGGAAGCATTTGTCAAGATTGACAAGGGGGAAGTGTATGTCTGCGGCATGCACATCAGCCCCTATGAGAAAGGCAATATATTCAATAAGGACCCGTTGCGTACCCGCAGGCTCCTGCTTCACAAGTATGAGATCATGAAGCTGGACGGGAAGATTGCGCAAAAGGGTTTTACCCTGGTTCCGCTTCAGGTGTATTTTAAAGGAAGCCTGGTTAAGGTCCAGATTGGGCTTGCGCGCGGTAAAAAGCTTTATGACAAGAGGGCGGATATTGCCAAGAAGGATCAGAGAAGGGAACTGGAAAAGGATTTCAAGGTGAAAAACCTTTATTAAGGCAGGGAAGCATGAAGGAATATCTGAATTTTATAAAAGAAGTAGAAGGACTGAAATCCACGCTGAGGACAGCATGGACCGTATCCGGACGTCAGGAGAGCACGGCAGAGCACTCCTGGCGCCTGGCCCTTGGCGCGGCAGTACTCTGTCATGAATTTCCTGAACTTGACAGGGAAAAGGTGATGCTTATGTGCCTGGTCCATGACCTTGGGGAACTGTACAGCGGCGATGTTTCCGCGGCGCTCCGGCCCGATGCCGGAAAAAAGCATGACCAGGAGCAGAGGGATGTGGAAAGAGCGGCCGCTAGCCTTCCAAAGGCCTGCGCAGAGGAAATCAGAAGCCTGTGTGAGGAATACAACCGGGCAGGGACACCGGAAGCCAGGTTCGTAAAGGCCATGGACAAGGCAGAGACCATCCTGCAGCACAGCCAGGGAAAGAATCCGCCGGATTTTGACTACGGTTTTAATCTTTCCTACGGAAGGGAGTATTTTGGGCAGGATGGCCGGCTGGAGGAATTACGCGAACTGGTTGACAGGGAGACGGAAAAGCGCATGGAAGAACCGTAAGGGACTGAGGGTGAGCAATCACGGAAGATTTCAGATAATAGGATATAACATAATAGGATATAACAAAAAGCAAGCATTATCTGCTTGCTTTTCTTATGACCTGACCGGGAATCGAACCCGGGTTTACGCCGTGAGAGGGCGTCGTCTTAGCCGCTTGACCATCAGGCCTTTTGTTGTTTGCTGTACTCATCAGCGACAGCTTGTTTATAATACCATAGAGTTTTTAATTTGTCCAGTATTTTTTTAAAAAAAATCAAAAAAGTTTCTGATTCCGGAAATTGAAAAGACCAGTCGGGGAACTGGTCTTTTCAGGAGAAGGTATTTCGTTTCTTATGGGGTGTAGCAAAAACTATATAATGTATTGGGGGGGTTTACGTTAATTATAATAGCATAGGTAATAAAAAAAGTGTGCACAAAGATTCGTTATTTCAAAAAAAGTTTATATGCATTATTACAGGGCCATGGGAAATGTGTCGGCCATGGCTGTACTTTTATAAGGTTTATATGTGAGACTTACCGGACATGGCTGGTAAGTCTCATTATTTTCACCTCGGAGTGTTTCCTTGGCCGGCTGACGGCAATGGGGCAGATGGCATAACAGGCAATGTGGTCACTGTAATTACCGGCCGGATGGAGCAATGGCCATCAGGGCCGGCAGAATACCATCCATATATACCTTAAGTGGCCTGGCACAGCACGATGATGCGTCCCGGGGCTGTCTGCGGGGGAATACTCCTTGTGGTGGCCGTGTAATAAACCAGAAGGTAATGATTGGCAGGTGAACATAGGTAGGCCTGGCCGTTCATGGTGGAAATGACAGTGGACTGGTACAGGTTCAGCTTCAGGGAGTTATCAATGGCGGTAAGGTTTTCATCAAAGTAACCGATGGCCACGTCCTCCTCAGGCCGCAGCACCGCAATCAGGTCAGCGCGGTACTGGGGCGGATAGATAAGAGGAACGGGCTGGGTGCTGTCATAGAAAGCAGCGATGCGCATTCCGGGGAAGAGGCGCATGGTGTCCACAACAAAGGTATCATGGGTCATGATGATATGGATCTGCTGTCCGTCCACGCTGAGGGAGACGAATTGGCTGCAGCAGTCATCATTATAAGCGGTAATGTCGGTGATGGTCCCCATCACAGGGGTAAGATGTTCAAAATTCATAAGGAAAAATCCTTTTTTGTTTATCATATGCAGATGTGGGGGAAAGGGGTACTGGTGTCTTGGGAAAGAACCGGAAAAGCCATAGAAAAAGGAGGAGGCCGGTAAACTATCTTTACCGGCCGAGTATTATGAAAAAAAGTTTTATTAGCATTAACTCTTTACAATATTTAGTATATCGGTAAAATGTGAGGAGAATTTTATCATTCTGTAACAAAATTATGAACAGAGTGTAAGGAGTTTGTGAATACGCAATCCAAGGAACCATGGATGCCAATCATCGGCCGGCCCGAACCGGACGCCTTCCTGTCCGCGGCGCCTCCTGTCCTTTGGTTTAAGGGGCGCCTGAAAATGGACATGGGGCAGGAAAAAGAATGACATTTTTGTTAAATATGGACATATGGCATTGTAAATTGTAATCAATGTGATAGACTTAGAATATATAATAAAATACATAAAGGAAGGAGCAGAAACATGAAATTTTATATTTGCAGTCATTGCGGCAATATTATTGCGTACGTAAAGAGCAGCGGGGTACCGGTTATGTGCTGCGGTGAAAAAATGCAGGAGCTGGTTGCCAACACAACGGATGCGGCAGTTGAGAAGCATGTTCCGGTGGTTACGGTGGACGAACAGAAGGTTACGGTTACCGTTGGGGCGGCAGAGCATCCCATGGCATCGGAGCACTATATCCAGTGGATTGCCCTTGCCACCGCACAGGGCAACCAGAGAAAGGAACTGAAGCCGGGCCAGAAGCCCCAGGCAGAATTCATGATATGCCAGGGCGACGAGGTTGAGGCGGTTTATGCATACTGTAATCTTCACGGGCTTTGGAAAGCATAAGTCTGTCAGGAGCAGAACAGAAGACAGGATTCTTTCGTCCGCAGGCATAAGCGGGCAGTGAAGGCCGGGACGGGGCAGCGGTTTCCGTCCCGGCCTTTTGCGTTCTGTTTTCCCGATGGAAGCTCCCGGCCTGCTGCCCGTCTTCCGTCCCGGACTCCTGCCTGTGCTCTGCCCCGGCCGGCCCCACCCAAACCGCCTTCTAAGCGTTCCCATGCCCTTTGCCTCCCCTTGGGACAATCCCGGATTTCCTGCGTATTATATACCATAATGGAAAGGGGATGTATAGCATGAAGATATGTTTAGACGCGGGTCATTATGGCAGATACAATCAAAGCCCGGCAGACAAGCGTTATTATGAGTCGGAAATTGTATGGAAGCTCCATCTGCTTCAGAAAAAATACCTGGAAGCATATGGAATCGAGGTAATCACTACCAGGGAAGACCGGGACACGGACAGGAGTTTGTATGACAGGGGAGCCGCTTCCAGGGGATGCGACCTGTTTATATCGGACCATACCAATGCAGTGGGGGATTCTGTTAACAATGCAGTGGATTATCCTGCGGCATACTGTGCCATTAACGGGAGCGCGGATGGGATTGGGATGGCCCTGGCACAATGTGTGGAGACGGTCATCGGAACAGGCCAGCCTGCGCGCATTGAACACCGCAGGGGAAGCAATGGGGATTACTATGGCGTGCTGCGCGGGGCAACGGCCGTGGGGACGCCGGGGCTGATTCTGGAGAACTCCTTCCACACCAATAAGGAGACAGTGAAGTGGCTGTTAAATGATGCCAACCTTGAACGTCTTGCCAGCGCCCAGGCCGATACAATAGCCCTGTATTACGGCATAACAGAACCCGTTAAGAAATCCGGCTGGGCGGAGGAAAACGGAGGCTGGAGATTCTATCTGGGCAATACCGGGGATTATGTGGCCAATGATTGGTATAAGGATGGGGATTACTGGTATTGGTTTGACGCTGCAGGCATGATGGTGCACAATGACTGGAAGACAGGCTCGGATGGAAAATGGTATTACCTTCAGGAAAATGGAGCCATGGCAAAGGACCAGTGGGTTATCTGGAAACATGAACTCTACCGCCTGAAAGAGGACGGAAGCATGTTTGAGGGCTGTGTATGTCTTGAAACAGATGAAAAAGGAGCCCTTAAGTTCCCGGACATGGGAACCCTCACGGAATGTGGGAAAATAGAAGAATAGAGGAGGGGATTTTTATTGTCCGGCGTTGAGGGATGGAGTATAATAGAAGGAGAAAATGCCTTCCATTGGCCTGATTATCAGCGGGCATGGAAGAAAAGGGGGATACAGCATGGTACTAAAATGTTTTTCAATGCCGGACGAAACCACCACACTGACATTTTATCCATGTAATGCGGATACCGGGCCAGGCGGCGGGTATGACACGTGTGCAGATACCCTGACCGTGTACCGGACAGACTTTATGAAACTGCTGCTTCCATATCTGCAGCATGTGCAGCCTGGGTTTGATGCCTGCCAGGATAACCGGATGGACAGGAGGCAGTGGAACAATCTGATTCAGGAGATGGAACGCGACATGGGCAATATACGGTTTGATGACACGGCCTTTGATTTCTATACTGGATTTGTGGGATGGATTACAAAGACATTGAGTGAGTATGAGGCCATTGTTGTGGGCAGTGACCATTGACGATATGTAAAGGACCCTTTGGTTCATTCGGTAAATACGTATGAATCTGACAGGACGGGCCGGGAAATGTGATTGGTTTCCCGGCCTGTCCTGTTGGGGTTTATGCTGCCTATGTTTCCTGATTCTGCTGGCCATATCCGTAATGCTGGCCATATCCGTAATGCTGGCAATATCCGCAATGCTGGCCATATCCGAATTACCAGCCATACCCGAATTACCAGCCATACCCGCATTACCAGCCCGCAATGCTGACCCGGCATTATTGACAGCTTCCTAAACAATCATTCAATGGCTTTAAATGCCTCCTCCAGGTCTTCCAGGATATCATCAATATGTTCGGTGCCGATGGACAGACGGATGGTTCCCGGCCGGATTCCCTGCTCCAGAAGCTCGGCCTCATTTAACTGGGAGTGTGTGGTGGAAGCTGGGTGGATGACCAGGGACTTCACGTCAGCCACATTGGCCAGCAGGGAAAACAGTTCCAGGTTGTCGATGAAGTTCCTGGCCTGCTCAGCGCCGCCCTTGATCTCAAAGGTGAAGATGGAACCTCCCCCATGAGGGAAATACTTCCGGTACAGAGCCTGCTGACCAGGATCCCGGCTGACGGACGGATGATGGACCGCTTCCACCAGGGGATGGCTTTTCAGGTAATCAACCACTTCCAGGGCATTCTCCACATGGCGTTCAACCCTGAGGGACAGGGTTTCCAGACCCTGGAGGAACATGAATCCATGGAAGGGGGAGAGGGTTGCGCCCGTGTCCCTTAACAGGATGGCCCTGATGCGGGTGACAAATGCAGCAGCGCCCACATCCTGTGCAAAGCGGATGCCGTGGTAGCTTGCATTGGGTTCTGTAAGTCCGGGGAATTTCCCGGAAGCAGTCCAGTCAAAGCGTCCGCCGTCCACAATGACCCCGCCTACCGTGGTTCCGTGTCCGCCAATGAATTTGGTGGCGGAATGGACCACGATATCAGCGCCATACTCAATGGGGCGTACCAGATAAGGGGTTGCAAAGGTATTATCGATTACCAGCGGGATCTGGTGGCGGTGCGCAATGTCCGCAATGGATTCTATGTCCGCAATGTCTGAGTTGGGGTTGCCGAGGGTTTCGATGAAGATGGCTTTTGTATTGTCCCTGACAGCCTCCTCCAGTCCCTTCAGATCAGCCGGGTCTACAAAGGTGGTTTCAACCCCGTATTCGGGAAATGTATGTGCCAGATAATTATAGGTCCCGCCGTAGATATGGCTGGATGCAACAATATGGTCGCCGGAGCGGGTCAGGTTCTGGAAGGTGTAGGCCAGGGCCGCTGCGCCCGAGGCAGTTGCCAGGGCCGCCACGCCGCCTTCCAGGGCCGCCATCCTTGCCTCAAATACATCCAGGGTAGGATTGGTCAGCCTGCTGTAGATATTGCCTGCATCGCTGAGGTTAAAGCGGGCCTGTGCATGGCTGCAGTCATCAAACACGTAGGAAGATGTCTGGTAAATCGGAACCGCCCTGGAGCCGGTGGCCGTATCCGGATGTTCCTGTCCTGCATGAAGCTGTGTTGTCTCAAATCTGAAATGTCTGTTTTCTCTTCTAAGTCTTTCTCCCATGATTTGTCCTCCATTCCATTCCTACTGTTTCTATAGGTTTAGTTGATGATAGCATGGGAGTTTTTTCCTGTCAAGAGTTTATTTTGCTGATAATATATATTTAAGGAGGGAATGAGGTGGTGGGACAGGGAGAGGTATGGTAAAATAAGGACAGATGAAAGAAAGGGCGGGTGCGGATGAAAGAAATCATAGACTTCATTGAAGAGAATGTGGATGGCAGGACACTGTCCACAAAGGAATTGGTTTACGAGCTGGAAAATGGAGCGCTGCAGGGGGTTTACTCTGACCAGATATCCTTTTCCAACCTGAAATATTCCAAAAGTGGGTTTCAGATGGATATGTTTATTGTATCTAACGAGAAAATCTGGCTGATTGGCAAGGAAGGACAACGGGAGAAATTAAGAAAGGATTTTAGCGCTGTATCCATGTTTCGGTTTGAACTGGCGAAACGGAAGAGTACGGACTCCATAACAGGCTGTTTTCGATTTATTTCAGCTTCAGGGAAACATGTTGCGGCAGAGGCTGTGGTAAGCGGGATTTATGATGTGCGTCTTGAGGACGGTGTGCTGAGGTTATCGGAAGACCAGGTCTTATATCGGGACCAGCCCATACAGGATGGGCGTCATAAGCCGGTTGCTTTTCAAGCGGAGCATTGTTTTTATTGCAGGGGAGGAAAACTGCACTATGAATACGATGGCAGGAGTTTTGATGTGGACGCAAAAACCTTGGAGCGCTGTGACAGCCCTGATACCTTCCCTCCGTTTATATCCGTAGAGCAGTAAGCCTGCCGATATTTAATGTAAGAGGGATGATGACAAGTGGAAGAAGCAGACGATAGTGATTAAAACAAACATAGTCATAAAACAAACCATAGTAATTAAACAGGAACCTGACCGGTATACCTATCACCGGCCAGGCTTTTTTATTTGGCCGGCCAGGAATCCGACATTAATTGACAATTTTCGACATCCGCGCGATGACAACAGAGGGAAGAAAAAAAATAGGAGGGGGATTATTGCACGGTTCATCCGTTCTATAAACATCGGAGGAATTAGGAATGAAAAAGTGTAAAATTTATCTCGCTGCGATATTCATAATGGCTGCCCTGTTTACAGCATATAAAACCTGGAGTCCGGAATACCGGATCTGCCGGTCATTTTCCTATTCATGTACGGATTACAGGGAGACGGAACTGTATGTAATCATCAACAGACCATGGGGAGTGGGGGAAACCATTGAAAAGATAGTAACCCAGTACAATAAAATGAACGGCACGCCGGACCGCCTTGTCATATGGTGCTACCATAATGAAGACGACATGGACCAGGGCAGGGAATTTTACAAGGCAGAGTTTGAGTGCGGGAAGGATATGGTAACGGAACCCCCGGAAGCATATTGATATAAGCCGGGCATCCGGCGCCGGATTCCGGCCTGCATCATGGAATAGGGTAGGAAAATCAAAACAGATGTGATAGAATGTTCTTTATAGTCAGGAGGGACGGTATGAAGAAGGAAAGGATATGCCGTGGGATTACGGCAGGATTGTACGCGGATATCTGAAACGCCATACCAGACTGCTGGATATTGATACGGGAGGCGGGGAGATACTGTTAAGCTTCAGGCATCCTTATGAATATACAAGCGCAACAGAAGGTTATCCCCCTAATGTGGATCTGTGTAAACAGGTATTTCTGCCCCTTGGAATTGATTTTCGGGAAGCTGGCGATGTGAGCCGCCTTCCCTTTGAAGACCGTTCCTTTGATCTGGTCATTAACAGGCATGGGGACTTTGATGCCGGGGAACTATACCGTGTATTAAAGCCTGGAGGCGCGTTTGTCACACAGCAGGTAGGGGCGGAGAATGACCGCGGTTTGGTGAATCTGCTGCTGCCGGACACAGAACTGCCATATCCGGAGCAATACCTGGACAAGGTTACTGAAACATTCCTGTCTGCCGGGTTTGAAATCCTAGAGTCCCAGGAGGCATTTCCTAAAATAAGGTTTTACGATGTAGGGGCGCTGATATGGTTTGCCCGGATCATCCAGTGGGAATTCCCGGGATTTTCCGTGGAATCCTGTTGGGATAACCTGTTGAAGGCACAGAAAGTTTTGGATGAAAATGGCGTGATAGAGGCATCGACCCACAGGTTCCTGCTGACAGCATTAAAAGCAGGATGAATGCAATGAAAAATGACCGGTCGGGGAACCGGTCATTTTAGGAGAAGGTATTTCGTTTCTTATGGGGTGTAGCAAAAACTATATAATGTATTGGGGGGGTTACGTTTATTATAATAGCATATGGCATGAAAAAAGTCTGCACAAACTTTATCAATTATGAAAATCTGTTTTGTGCATTTTGCAAAAAAAGGATGATGCCAAAAGAATGATACCAATAGGATGATGATTCAGGTATAAAAATGTTTCAGGTTTAGGACGGTCAAGGCAACAGCAGAATAGAGGAATACCGGAATAGCAGAATACTGGAATGACAGAATACCGTAATAGCAAAATATCAGGTATCAGAATAGCAAAATACCAGGAGGGATGTACTTGAAGAAGAGCTGTGTGGGGAAATTCTGTATTATGACAATGCTTGCCATGGAAGCGGGAATGATTCAGGCGTATGCCAATTCCCCGGCCCCTGTTAATTACAGGGGATATTTTGCCGGGACAGCCATCATACTGGTTCTGACCGTGCTTTTTAATGCTGGGATTGAAACAGCAGTCGGGGCCGTCATGGGCGTCGGGCCAAAATGGGTGATATTCCTTACGAATGTGGGCACCAACCTGGTTATGAATATTATATTAGGGTATCTGGATTTCACTTTCCGTCTGTATGTCCGGGGATATTATTTTCCCGTGATGTGTGTGTTTGAAATCCTTGTGCTGGCAGCAGAGTACCGGATTTATCTGCGCTTCATGGGGAGAAGGTTTCCGAAGAAGTCCATACTGAAGTATACGGCGGCTGCCAATGCCGTTTCCTTCCTTCTGGGGCTGCTGGCCCTCCAGTTGCTGGGAATGGGTGTTTTTTAAATATTAAGGGGATATATGGCGCAAAAATGAGGAATCTGATTGAACAGCTGTATCAATTAACACAGGACAAAGAAAGGCTGGCTATTAATGCGGCAGCCATTGATATCAGGAAATATAATGCACACGTCCATGACTTTTTCCAATATCCGCTGGGAGTTTCCTTTATTGGCGTGGAAAAGCCCCTGGTGGCTGGCAGGAAGCGTTTCCCGTGCTTTTCATTCTGGATCTGTACTACCAGAATGACTGGATATGCAGTGAGCAGGAGCGGACATCACCGGACCAGCTGGTGGTGGGGCGGATGCCGGAAAATGCCCCTGAGTCCGGGAAAAACCGGCTGGAACAGGAATTAGCGGGCACAAAGTGGGTCTGCTCATTATTTACAGGTGCATTTTATGACAAGTTCTTTGGGGAAACAGGAAATTATTATTTTTTTGCTGAATCAGGAGTATATGATTATTCCAAACTCAGCCCTTGACAACGGCCAAGGAAACTGCTATTATGTAGAAAGTGCAGGATTCGTTAGCATACCAGACACATGGAACACTGATTATTCAGGGGTTGTACTGGTTTCGACGGGGGTCATGCAGCTGGTGAAGCTATCCCCATGCGATGGGTTAAATGGCAAAAATAAATATAAACGCTAACGACGAATTAGCTATCGCTGCCTAATGGCAGCTGTCAGACTTAGAGCACCCGCACTTTAAGACCCTGGCATCGACTATGTGGGAAACGACTTATGCAAAGCTTTGAGCATATGGGCGTATGATGAAGCTACTGAAACCATCCGGGTGTCCTTTCCCTGATGGCAGAGGGAATGTCAAATAAAGGACTATGATAGTAGAAGAACAGGGAATTGGTTTTCGGACAGGGGTTCGATTCCCCTCAGCTCCACGCTGGGCAATGCCGGGTAGTCCTTAGGATATAAGGGCTCCGGCATTGTCTTTTTTTGTTGGGGAGCTGTTTTTCATCCATCCAGACCGGTCATGTACAGCGGGATTACGTGGATGACCGGCTCCTCATAGGGATGGACCTCTTTGATGGCCCGAAGTGTCTCCTTTACCTTTTCGGTCTGGCAGGTCACTTCCGCCTTTATTTCAGGTTCCGTGCTCACTTCCCCCATATGACCGATATAGGGCGTGCTTCCCTGTAATGGCCGCCAGCAGCCTGTTACAGGGCTGTATGACATGCAGCTGTCATATTGTCCGATATGCCCGGCATCCACTGCCTGAAGCGCTTTCTGAAGCGCGGACAGATGGGATGCGGGGATGAAGATCTCCAGCTTGCAGTTTGCAAATGCTTCCATGGTTGGTTCCTCCTTTCTTCTGATATGCCGGAACACGTCTGGTTCTGTTATCTTTTCTGCTTTCCATATAAATATAACACAGCTTGACATGAAAACATAGAATTGCCAGGAGCAATAATTTCGTATAAACTTTGTAAACAAATAAAACTTATTATTTAAGAGAAAAGAAATACCATAACCGGATGTTTCTGGTAATATAAGGGTGTAGAAAAAATATCTTCCATGACATGGAAAAAGGGAGGAATTGAACATGAAGATTAACATGAAGAGGACCATTTATACGGCAGGCCTGTCCGCAGCAGTGGCTGCGGCAGCTTTAGGGCTGGGAGGCTGCGGTACGGGGACACAGATACCGGATACCATTAAGGTACAGAACATGGATGCGGACAGCAATACCATCACAGTCATTGGCAAGGAAGAGGTGAAGGTGGTACCGGACATGGCGGAGATAGAGTATTCCATCTATACCAAAAAGGAAACGGCTGCCGAGTGCCAGTCAGAGAATGCCAAGGACCTGAATGCAGCCATTGAGAAGCTGAAATCCCTTGGGGTGGAGGAGAAGTCCATCCAGACCTCATCTTATGGACTGAATCCCATCCATGACTGGAATTCATCGGATCAGGCGGTTACGGGATACGAGATGACCACAAGGCTGACGGTTTCGGATATCCCCATCGACCAGGCGGGAACCATCCTGTCAGAGTCAGTGTCGGCGGGGGTCAATGGAATTGATTCGGTTACATATTTTTCAAGCGGTTATGATGCAAGCTACCAGGAGGCGTTAAAGGGGGCCATGGCAGTGGCCAGGGCCAAAGCAGACGCGCTGGCAGAGGCCAGCGGCAGGACCGTCGCCGGCGTTTCCCATGTGGAGGAATATGGGTACAATCCCAATGCAAGATATGCGTCCTATAACAGTTCAGGACCAGGCAAAGCCGCGGGGACCGCGGCAGCGGCCGACATGGCTGTCATGCCAGGGGAAGTGAGCGTGGAAGCACAGGTAACAGTGGATTTTACAATCCAATAAGCAAGGTCATGGGGCGGCGCCGGGAACATGGTTTCCCGGCGCTGTTTCTTCCTGGTTCCCTGGCCTTATCCATTGTGAACCACGATTGCAAATTCCATATTGATATTTCCGGACAAATATATTATGATTGCAATTGTTGGCCCCAAAGCAGGATGACGGGGAAAAGGAGGGCGTTTCATGAAAAACCGCATGGGATACTTATATGTCATAATTACATGTTTTATATGGGGAAGCGTTTACATAGCGAGTAAATACGCCCTGGCTTCCATAGGCCCCCTTACCGTGCTGTGCATCCGGTATCTGGTGGCAGGCGCGTGCCTTGCCGTGCTTTTGAACATGAGAAGGACAAGGCGCACCGTAAAGAAGGGGGACTGGAAATACATCTGGATTGTGGGCGGGCTGGGATATTTTGTCTCCATTACGTTCCAGCTGGTGGGAACCAAGCTGCTAGACGCGTCCCTGGCCTCCCTGATTAACGGCATGAACCCCATTACCATTTCCCTCCTGGCGGCTGTTTTCCTGAAGGAAAAGATACATAAACGTCATATTGCCAGCATCTGCATTTCAATTGCAGGGGTTTATATCATCCTGGGAGTGGGGGGCGCGTCAGTGAACGCGGCAGGACTGGGGGCCTCTGTCTGCTCCGTACTCTTATGGTCCTCTGCCTCCGTGGCCATCCGAAAGGTTTCCGGGGGATATGACCCTGTGCAGATTGCGCTGTACGGGCTGGGGGCTGCCCTTATCTTCACGGTTCCATGCGCCATATTGGAATCGGTCAGGACACCGCCAATATTCACCGGGTCCGCTGTCCTTGCATGTATTTATCTGGGGGTAGCGGGAACTGCGGTGGCCCATACACTCTGGAACATGGGGCTTAAGCTTCTGGACGCCAGCGTGTGTTCCATGTTCTACCCCTTACAGCCCCTTACATCGTCCATATTGGGGGTGGTCCTGCTGGGAGAGGTCCTTACATGGAACTTTGTTGTGGGCGGCGTGCTGATCTGTATGGGTATTATTGTCAGCGTAATGAAAAAGGACATGATTGCACATACTTAATTGCACATACTTAATCCTGCCCCTGTCCGTGATGTCCTTTATGATGGCAGTCTTCTGCCGCCTTTTCTTCTGTTTCCTGCGCCTTGTGCCCACAGTGCTCCGTATGCCCTTTAATCTCCTTCATGGACTTATCCCTGAACTCATCCAGGGTGGCCTGTGGGTCTGCGGTGAGCAGTTCCTGTATGGCATAGTATTTTCCTACGGACATGCCAAGGCTGTGGGCTTCCCGGCACATGTGGCCGTCCACGCTGACATATTCTGTCCTGGCCTGGCTGTGACACTTTCTGAGGGTGGTGTCCACACAGATTTGAAGGTTTTCCAGTAAAAGGTCACTGCTGCCCCTGTTTTCCAGTGTAATGGATAGCAGGGCATCTTTTTTCAGATAATCCTGCATGGCTTCACTGCCAATCAGGCGTTCAAGGGCTTCCTCATATTCCAGATGCCGCAGGGAAACCTCACGGAGCACGGTTTCCCCGTCCCTGCCGTAAGGGACTTCCTCAATCACCCTTCCCCACCTGTTAATGCCCAGTTCAATGCTGGGATTCACGTCAATACTGATGGTGGCTGCCTCAGCGTAGTAGAGCTGGTATCCGCCAAAACCGCTTCCGGCAAACACCAGAAGGCAGGCCAGGGACACAATGAGCTTCATCCGGTGCATGGCTGGTTTGGGCTGCCTCTGCCTCATCCTGCCCAGTACATGGCTGCGTGTCCGTTCCTTTAGCCCATCTTGGCACCGCACCGTGTCAAATGCTTTACGGATATCCTGTTTCACCTTCATCACCTCCCAGCATGTCTTTTAATTCTGCCCTGGCCCTTGCCAGATGCGTGTATACGGTATTTACCTTTTTATGCAGGATACCTGCGATTTCCACTGCGGAATATCCCTGGTAATAGTGCAGGTACACCAGAATCTTATATTTTTCAGGAAGCCGGATGACTGCCTCCAGTACATGGGAGAGGTCCCCGCTGTCAGGGGCGGCCACGGCCATGGCCTCCTCCAGGGAACATGTATTCCTGCGGAAAAAGCTTCGGAGCACATCCTTGCACCGGTTAATGGTCACGCGTATGAGCCAGGCCTTCCTGTGTTCTTCCGAATCAAAGGGTTCAGAAAAAAGGGCGTATTTCAAAAATACATCCTGAAACACGTCCTCTGTATCGCTTTCATTTTTCATATAGACAAGGCAGATATGCCTGATCATATCGGCATACTGCGCGATTGCCTGCTCTACATCTGATTCCTGCCGCATTGTTTCTCCATCTGGCTGGTTCTATTAGTATATGATTATCTGCGCAGCGTCCCGCAGCCATGGCTGCCGTGATGTCCCTGGCCGTCCTGCCTGTTTCCGCCGTGATGTCCGCGTCTGCTGCCGGAATCCGAGGATGGGCCGGAAGCGGCGGATGGGCTGGAAGCGGCGGAAGAGGAGCAGCGATAGCTGTGGTTCCCGTCCGGGCATACCCAGTCGCCTTCCTCGGACCAGTGTCCGTCACAGTCCCCATGGTCATGGGTGGTGCAGTATTCATAGCTGGTGCAGTCCCCATATCCCCTTGGACACGTCCAGTCCGCGCCAAAGGCAAGGCTGCTGCCTGCAGCCATCAATATGGTTCCGGTTACCGCTGTTGCTATTATAGTCCTGATTTTCATGATTTTCAATCTCCTTCTTAATTGGTGTCCTACCCATAATACGATATTGATAGGCATATCCTTTCAGAATCAGTGGATTTTTTTGTTTTTTTGCAGGAACATGCTTAAAACGGACATTGGGAATATGAAAACGGAAAATGGAAATGCCTCCGGCCGCAGATACCGGCAGGAGGCATTCCCAAACATTATAAACTAGCTGCACCATTACATACAATTAGAGGATTAATTCTTTTTGGCTGCCGTGTTATCCCTTGGAAGGATTACGTTCAGCAGGATTGCCACACAGGTTGCAACCACAACAGGGGATTTGCCAAAGATGGTGGTGGCCCAGTCAGGGAATGCTGCCAGGGAATTGGCTGCCTGTGTAACGCCCATTCCCAATGCTACGGAAAGGCCTACGATGGAAGTATTGCGGTAGTTCATGTCCTCTGTCATGACTAATTTGATACCGGTCATGGCAATGGATGCGAATACCGTGATGGTAGCGCCGCCCAGCACACACTGTGGAATGGTGGTTAAGACCGCTGAGAACTTTGGAATCAGGCCTGCAACCAGCAGGATGACAGCCGCCATTCCGAGAACAATGCGGTTGATTACCTTTGTGGTCACTACGATTCCTACGTTCTGGCTGTAGGTGGCGGTTGGAAGTCCGCCCAGCACAGCGCCAATGATATTGGAGATACCGTAACCCACAATACCTCCCTGTAACTCCTTGTCTTCCGGCATACGGTCCATGGAGCCGGTAGTGGTTGCTGAAAAGTCACCGATTGCCTGGATTGAATTGATGGCGAATAAAAGGCCGATTGCAATACAGGAAGAAGGATCAAATACCACACCAAAGTGCATCGGTGTCGGGAACTGGAAAAGTCCCGCCGAGGCAACGCCGCTAAAGTCGACCAGTCCAAAGCCCAGGGCGACCACATAACCAACTATCACGCCGATCAGGATGGAGGCCAGCTTCAATATGCCTTTGGTGAAATGATTTAAAACGGTGACAACGGCTAAAGTAATCAACGCAGTTGTCCAGTTCTGCCATGAGCCAAAGCCCAGTTTACCGATTTCGCTTGCCAGGGGCTTACCGGCCCCGCCTGCCATGTAGTTGACGGCAGTGGGATATAAGGAAAGACCGATGGTAAACACAACAGTACCGGCGATTAACGGCGGGAACAGCTTGCGTATCTTCTTAATGGAAAAACCAACAATGATTGCCACCACGCCGCCTACAATCTGGGCGCCTAATATCATCGGAACCCCCAGTCCGCTTTCATGGCCAGCAATGGCCTGCATACTGGGGACATAAGCAAAACTTACACCCATGATGACAGGAAGGGCGGCTCCGATATGGAGTCCGTTCTTATTGCCAATGGGAAATAACTGTAAAAGTGTGGCTAAACCTGCCACGACTAGGGCTGCCTGGATTAAAAAAACTTTATCAGTGGGATTGAGCCCTGCTGCTCCTGATACGATAATGGCGGGGGTTACGCACCCCACGATTGCGGCCACCACATGCTGCATTGCAAGTGGGAACGCCTGGGAAAAACTGGGTTTTCCATAATAGTCAAATAAAGCTGATTGATTACCTGCCTGATTCATATTTAAGTTCCTCCTTGGGCTTATTGATGGATTTGAGTTCCGGTCAGTCCTTGGATTCCCTCTTTTGCTTTTTCAAGCAAGGTTATGAGTGCAGTACGTCCCTCTTTGGACTCTGCGAATTTCACAGCGGCCTGAACCTTTGGCAGCATGGAGCCGGGTGCAAAATGTCCCTCTTCCATATATACCTTGGCCTGGTCCGGTGTGAGATTATCCAACCACTTTTCTTCCGGTTTTCCGAAGTTGATAGCTACCTTTTCCACTGCAGTGAGGATGATTAAGAAATCAGCGTTCAGTTCCTCTGCTAACAGTTCACTGGCAAAATCCTTGTCGATAACAGCGCTGGCGCCCTTTAAATGATTACCCTGACGGGTAACCGGGATTCCGCCGCCCCCGCATGCAATGACCAGCTGACCGGAGTCAACCAGGGAGCGGATAGCGCCGATTTCAACAATTTCAGCAGGCTTTGGAGAAGCAACCACACGTCTGTAACCGCGTCCTGCGTCCTCCTTCATGATATATCCGTATTTTTCGGATGCAATCTTGGCCTGTTCCTCGGTCATGAAGTGGCCGATTGGCTTGCTGGGAGCGTCAAATGCAGGATCTTCTGCATCCACACGCACCTGTGTAATCATGGTAGCAACCGGGATATCGTACATTTCGCGGTTGTAAAGTTCCTCTCTCAGGGCGTTCTGAAGGTCATAGCCGATGTAGGCCTGGCTCATTGCCACACAGACGGAGAGGGGAGTGTTTGGCTGGTTTGCGTCTTCGCGGCTCAGCGCGGCCATGGCATTGTTGATCATGCCGACCTGCGGGCCATTGCCATGGGCTACGATGACTTCGCAACCTTCTTCAATGAGGTCCACGATAGCTTTCGCGGTAATCTTAACAGCTATCATCTGTTCAGGAAGTGTGTTGCCAAGAGCGTTGCCGCCCAATGCGATGACAATACGTTTTTTCTTGTTTTCCATAGTGAAATTCCCCTTTACAGGCGGGATATGAGGGTACCCCGCATTGTTATTTGCACAATACAACTTATTTTGGAGATAAAAAGGGCTGCAGGACCGTTGTCCGGCAGCCCCTACAATGTACTACGAATGAGTTTGGGATTTATTTGAATACTCTTGGTGTTCCTTTTTCTTCCAGTTTCTTTAAGATGTCGGCTGGATCAGCAAACTTAGCTAACATGATCATGGCAGCAATCACATATGGCTTGTAGCTGGCTTCCTTGTACAGTGGGTCGCGGTAACGGTCAAATACAGTTGCCTCAACCTCGCCGTCCTTGCAGCTTACATCGTTGATGTCAGCAGGTAAGCAGTGCAGGTACAGTGCCTTGCCGTCCTTGGTGGTCTTCATCAGTTCTTCGGTACAGCACCAGTCTTTGTGCTCTGCGTTCTGAGCCAGCAGTTCTTTCTCCAGTGCCTTGATGCCGTCGGAATCGCCTTCAGCGTACAGGTTGGTTCTCTTTTCCATGGCTGCAAATGGAGCCCAGCTCTTTGGATATACGATATCGGCATCCTTGAATGCGTCAGCCATGTCATGGGATACGCGGAAGGAACCGCCGGTCTTCTCAGCGTTCTTTCTTGCAACTTCCTCAACCTCAGGCATGATCTCATAGCCTTCCGGATGAGCCAGGACAACTTCCATACCCATACGTGTCATCAGGCCTACAACGCCCTGAGGAACGGAGAGAGGCTTGCCGTAGGAAGGAGAGTAAGCCCATGTCATGGCTAACTTCTTGCCCTTTAAGTTCTCTACGCCGCCGAACTCGTGGATGATGTGCAGCATATCAGCCATACACTGTGTCGGATGGTCGATGTCGCACTGTAAGTTAACCAGGGTTGGTTTCTGCTCAAGGATACCGTCCTTGTGGCCCTGTGTAACAGCGTCAACAACTTCGTGCATGTAAGCATTGCCCTTGCCGATGTACATGTCATCGCGGATACCGATGACGTCAGCCATGAAGGAAATCATGTTAGCTGTCTCGCGGACAGTCTCGCCATGGGCTACCTGGCTCTTACCCTCGTCCAAATCCTGGACTTCCAGGCCTAACAGGTTACATGCGGAAGCAAAGGAGAAACGTGTACGTGTGGAATTGTCACGGAATAAGGAGATGCCAAGGCCGCTCTCAAATACCTTTGTGGAAATGTTGTTCTCCCTCATGTAGCGCAGGGCATCGGCAACCGTCCATACTGCTTCCAGTTCCTCATCGGTCTTCTCCCAGGTCAGGAAGAAGTCGTTCTCGTACATTTCCTTGAAATTAAGGCTGTTTAACTTATCAATGTAATCCTGTAATGTTTTCATTTGATTTACTCCTTTAATATGATTTATTTATATTTTTTGGTTTTAGTATCCGGGTGCCCGGGCCTGCAGTCTTTCGGCGGCTTTCAGCATAAGCCGCCGAAATCGAAACAGGTCACTAGGACTTCATGGAAAATGGTTTACGAATAAGCAGGATGCAATTATATATAATTTTTCATAGGGCGTATGCCCTATGCTTTTTGGCCGCCCCACAGGCCAGGAAGATGGCACTGCGGACCAGCGGGATGGCAAAACCACACTGATGGCAGCCAAAAAATCACCCTGCGGACAATAATCTAAGATAATGATGATTCTTTATGGGTAGTTCCTAAATAATGATGATTCTTACTTGCAATATACAGCAGGCAGCGCCGCATAAACAGCTGCACATGTAACCAGATCCTGCTTCCAGGTAATCTCGTTAGGAGCATGGGCCTGAGCCTCAGCGCCAGGTCCAAAGCCGATGCATGGAATACCATTACGTCCCATGATGGAAACGCCGTTGGTTGAGAAGGTCCACTTATCGGTAAGAGGACGTGCCTTTCTCATCTCCTCGGTGGCAGCAGCGCCGATACGCTCGTTGCCGTACAGGTTCTTGTAAGCATCTTCCAGGGCCTTGGTAACCTCATGGTCTTCCGGAATGACCCAGGTTGGGAAGTAGCACTCGATTGGATATGTAAGACCTTTGTAGGAAGGACGGGAATACTCATACATGGAAACAGTAACATCATCGCCGTACTTTTTAACAGCTGGAAGCGCGCGGATCTCATCCAGGCAGCTTTCCCATGTCTCGCCTGCGGTCATGCGGCGGTCAAGGGATACGGAGCAGGAATCGGCAACTGCACAGCGGCTTGGGGATGTGAAGAAAATCTCGGAGGTGGTAACTGTGCCGCGTCCTAAGAAGTTGGCTTCCTTCCACTGTGAGTTGTATTTCTCATCTAACATCTTAACAAGGCCTTTAACTTCCTTGTCATCAGCAGCGTCATTCTCGTTCAGCGCGCGTACGTCCTGAAGGATGTCAGCCATCTTGTAGATAGCGTTGTCTCCGCGCTCAGGAGCGGAACCGTGGCAGGAAACACCCTTAACGTCAATGCGGATTTCCATACGTCCCCTCTGTCCGCGGTAGATGCCGCCGTCAGTAGGCTCTGTGGATACTACGAAGTCCGGGCGTACCTTGTCTTCGTTGATGATGTACTGCCAGCAAAGACCATCACAATCCTCTTCCTGAACCGTACCGGTTACCAGAACCGTGTACTTGTCGCTTAACAGTCCCAGGTCCTTCATGATTTTTGCGCCGTATACAGCACTTACGATACCGCCGCACTGGTCAGACACGCCGCGTCCGCCGATCTCGGTGTCATTCTCATAACCCTCGTACGGATCGAAGTTCCAGTTGTTCTTATTGCCGATACCAACCGTATCGATGTGGGCGTCAAAGCCGATTAAGGTCTTGCCGGTTCCCATGTAGCCAAGTACGTTGCCCATTGGGTCAATCTCAACCTTGGTGAAGTCAAGCTTCCTCATCTCCTCGGCGATGCGTTCGATGTGTGCCTTCTCATCGCAGCTCTCGCCTGGGAACTTAACGATATCGCGTAAGAACTTGGTCATGTCTTTCTGATAATTCTGTGCAGCTTCTTTGATTTTAGCGTAATCCAGATTCATTGTTTTCATTTCCTCCATATACATTTGTATTCATAATGTGGTGGTGCCGCCCGGCAGGGGTGAACCGCGGGCAGCGGTGGTGATTGGGTTTATTGGATGATGCTTTATTGCTTATTTATCGAGACCTTTCCATACAATGTTCTTGTAACGGTCAGGGTCCGTATCGCCTTCAGTTGAGAAGAGCAGGACTTTGGAAGATGCGTCCAGTCCGATGTCATTTCTCAGATCCTTGTACTCATCCATGGTCATGACGGCTGCCAGTGCGCCGAATGGGGCAGCGCCGGACTCGCCGGATGTAACAGGCGCGTCGCCCTTGATGGGAGCGCCCAGCATACGCATGCCGTTTGCAGCTACCCAGTCCGGGGCAGCGATGAATACTTTTACATGGTTCTTTAAGATATCCCAGGAAATGGTGTTTGGCTCGCCGCATGCAAGACCGGCCATGATGGTTTCCATGTCGCCGTCCACGATGCGGATGTCGCCGTCGCCTGCAGCAGCGCCCTTGTAGAGACATGCGGCTGCTTCTGCTTCCACCACAACAAAGGTTGGCGGGTTATCGGCATAAAGGTTGGAGTAGTATCCCACCACGGCCCCTGCCAGGGAACCGACGCCTGCCTGTACGAAAATGTGGGTCGGACGCTCGCAGCCGTATTCCTTTAACTGCTCGCCGGCTTCCATGGCCATGGTCCCGTAACCCTGCATGATCCAGGCCGGAATCTCTTCGTAGCCGTCCCAGGCCGTATCCTGTACAATCACGCCTCTCTCTGTCTCGTCCGCCTCTTTGGCTGCCAGACGTACACAGTCATCGTAGTTCATCTCCTGGATGTCTACCTGTGCGCCTTCCTTTGCAATGTTCTGAAGACGTGTCTGGGTGGAACCCTTAGGCATATGTACAACAGCCTTCTGGCCCAGGCGGTTGGCTGCCCATGCAACGCCACGGCCGTGGTTGCCGTCTGTGGCTGTGAAGAAGGTTGCCTGGCCAAATTCTTTTCTTAACTGGTCAGAAGTGAGGACGCTGTAGGGAAGCTCGGACACATCCTTGCCTGTCTCGCTGGCAATGTAGCGCGCCATTGCGAAGGAACCGCCCAGTACTTTGAATGCGTTGAGGCCAAAGCGGTAGGACTCATCCTTTAAGTAAATCTCCTTTACTCCCAGATACTCAGCCATGTGGTCCAGCTTTGTAAGTGGTGTCTTGCTGTACTGAGGAAAGCTTTCGTGGAAGGTCCTTGCCTTCCCGATTTCCTCAAGGCCCATGATCGGCAGGTTCTTATCATCTGTCTTTGGCATATGATTGACCGCCCATTGAATCTTCTGATCCATATTACATAATCCTCCTTGTATGTGTGTTGCTGTTTATGATTATAATGTTATTTCTTATCATCTGCCTTGCGGCTGTTAACGTCAATGTAACTGTACAAAGTGAATTTGGAGATTCCGAAGTACTTGGAAACTTTGTCACCCGACTTAGTGATAAGGAAGGCGCCTGCATCGTTTAAGAACTGGATGGCAGTTACTTTTTCCTCCTTATTCATCAGAGCGGCCGGCTTCCCGATAAGGGCCACCGACTGTTCAATCAGGGTGTCTAACAGGTCATTGACATTGTGGACAATCTGTTCGGGCTGCTGCTTCACGTCCGCTTGGGGTTCGGTATCGATGAGAGCTTTGATGGAACGGTCCACGGTCATCAGTCCGGTTATATCATAATTAAGGGAAAGCAGGTAATCAATGGAATCGCCTTCCTTATTACGGATATAAAAGGTACTGGATTTCAGTATCTTGCCGTTGGATGTACGGGTAAGGTATCCAAGATGGTCTTTCAAAGTGGCCGGATCCTTGTGAAGGGTCTCCAGAACTACCTTGGAGGGTCCGTCCCCTTCCTGGCGGTTGGTCACATGCCCATTATTGATATGTACAATGGAGTGTTCCAGGTCATGCCTTGCCAGGTCATGGATCACAATTTCACAGTCTGGTCCGAACTGCCTTGCCAGGCCGTCAGCAAGCTGCTTTAAAAGGTCTAGTGTGTATGCCATAGCTTTCTTCTTCCTTTCTTCGGACTCTTCAAATTCCAATCGGTTTCTGGTTACTTTGTACAATAAACATTTCGCTATATTGTGACGCGTTGTTTATGATTCCATCATAGCACAAAAAAAATGAATTGCAAGAGGTTTTTACAAAAAAATTTAGAATATCTAAAAAATTTTGCATTTTATGCTTGCAAATGGGGGTATAAGGTGTTAGTATAGGGTTACAGGAAGTCCTATCCTATCTTATTAAAGTTTATGGTTTTAAGAATGGTTTTAGGACAAATTGTTTCTGTCTGACACATATAATTATTTTAAAGTATTCTATAAAGAAAAGGAGAGAGGTTATGTTAGTTATTGGGAACGGACGTCTGGTGACAAGGGATGCCGGTAATCCATTCATCGAGAACGGCGCGGTGGCAATGGATGGGAATGTGATTAAGAAAGTAGGTACACTGGAAGAAGTGAAGAAGGAATTCCCGGAGGCTGAGTTCGTTGATGCCAAGGGGGGCGTCATCATGCCGGCATTCATCAATACCCATGAGCACATCTACAGCGCCATGGCCAGGGGACTTTCTATTAAGGGATATAACCCCAAAGGGTTTTTGGATATCCTGGACGGTATGTGGTGGACCATTGACCGCCATCTGACCAATGAGCAGACACGCCAGAGCGCAAGGGCCACTTACCTGGATTCCATTAAGAACGGCGTTACCACTGTGTTTGACCATCATGCCAGCTTTGGTGAGATCCACGACAGTCTTTTCGCCATCGAGGATGCCGCCAAGGAGATGGGAATCAGGACCTGTCTTTGCTACGAGGTTTCAGACAGGGACGGCATGGACAAGGCAAGGGCTGCCGTCATGGAGAATGCGGCCTGGATTAAACATGCCCTGGCGGATGAGACAGACATGCTGGCAGGCATGATGGGCATGCACGCGCAGTTTACCATTTCCGATGAGACCATGGAGCTGGCAGCTGCCAACAAGCCTGCCGAGGTAGGATACCACATCCATGTGGCTGAGGGCATTGAGGACCTTCATGACTGCCTTAAGAAGTATGGCAAGAGGATTGTGGACCGTCTCATGGACAACAATATTTTAGGAAGCAAGACGCTGTTAGGCCACTGCATCTATGTGAATTCCCATGAGATGGATTTAATCAGGGATACGGATACCATGGTCGTACATAACCCCGAGTCCAACATGGGCAATGCCTGCGGATGCCCCCCAACCATGGAGATTGTGCACAGGGGCATTCTGACCGGTCTTGGGACGGACGGTTATACACATGACATGACGGAGTCCATGAAGGTGGCCAACGTACTGCACAAGCACCATCTGTGCGATGCCAACGCAGCATGGGGCGAGGTTCCCCAGATGCTCTTTGAGGGCAATGCAAAGATTGCGGGCCGTTACTTTAAGAAGCCTCTTGGGGTGCTGAAGGAAGGCGCTGCCGCCGATGTGATCGTAACCGACTACATCCCGTTAACACCAATGGACGCTTCCAACATCAACGGACACATCCTGTTCGGCATGACCGGCAGAAGCGTCATAACCACTGTATGTAACGGCAAGGTCCTTATGAAAGACCGTGAACTGGTTGGCCTGGATGAGGAGAAGATCCTTTATGAGGTAAGGGAAGAGGCTAAGAAGCTGGAGCGTTCCATCAACGGTTAAGGATGTGCGGATTAGTGGGACTGCCTTCCAGGTCTGGATAGGCTTTCCCCTATATATAAGAAGACGCAGCATGTATAATTAGGTAAACAACTGATTGCAGGGCGGCGGGAATCAGCACCTCAGGGCAACATTCCCTGGGCGGCTGAGCCGGATAAGATAAATCCCCGGTGTTAAAATCGGGGAACCAAGGAGGACATTGGGCGGCGGGGCTTATGCAGCCCCACGGCCCGTGTATCCGGTGCTGGGACCTGGTCTGGTGCTTATAATAAGGTAACTCCTGGTCTGAACTTAGGAAACGCAAGGCGGATCCTAGGCCGGAACAGGGGAAAAGCAAGGAAAATCCCTGGCATGAACAGGGAAAGGCAAGGAGGATAAGAATAAAATGAGCGATATTATGACACCCATTCCATTTGGAAACCTTATGAACTGGATTCTGGAAGAGCACAGGAAAGGTGCTGTTTTCGGAGTCAGGAAACCTTTTAAGGCAGACCCGGAAAAAAATTATGAGATATTCGGCCGCAAGCTGGAGACACCCTTTGGTCCTGCGGCAGGCCCCCATACCCAGCTGACCCAGAACATTGTTGCCGCTTATGTGGCGGGCAGCCGTTTCTTTGAGCTGAAGACCGTACAGAAGCTGGACGGCGAGGACCTTCCGGTTGCAAAGCCATGCATCAAGGCGGACGACGAGTGCTATAACTGTGAGTGGTCCACGGAGCTGTATGTTCCCCAGGCCTTTGACGAGTATGTGAAGGCATGGTTTGCATGTAAGGTTCTGGCCAAGGAATACGGCCTTGGCGCCATGGATGGATTCCAGTTCAACATGTCAGTTGGATATGACCTGGAAGGCATTAAGCTGGAAAAGATTGACAAGTTCATCGAGGGCATGAAGGATGCATCCGGGACGCCTGTTTTCAATGAGTGCAGGCAGTGGCTTCTTGACAACCTTGATAAGTTTGAGAAGGTGACAAAGGAAGACGTGGAGGGGATTTCCCCTGAGGTCTGCAACTGTGCAACCCTTTCCACCCTTCACGGATGTCCTCCCCAGGAGATTGAGCGCATTGCCCGTTACCTGATTGAGGAGAAGAAAGTACATACCTTCATCAAATGCAACCCAACCCTTCTGGGATATGAGTATGCAAGGAAGCTTATGGACGACATGGGTTATGATTATGTTGCATTCGGCGATTTCCACTTTAAGGATGACCTTCAGTATGAGGACGCGGTTCCCATGCTTCAGAGGCTGCAGGCCCTGGCGGATGAAAAGGGACTGGAATTCGGCGTTAAGATTACCAATACCTTCCCGGTTGACGTTAAGCAGAATGAGCTTCCAAGCGAAGAGATGTACATGTCCGGAAAGTCCCTGTATCCATTATCCATGTCGGTTGCCATGAAGCTGGCCGGTGACTTTGGCGGCAAGCTGCGCATTTCCTATTCAGGCGGAGCTGATTACTTTAATATTGAAGATATCGTGGACGCCGGCATCTGGCCGGTGACCATGGCAACCACCATGTTAAAGCCGGGCGGTTATGAGAGGCTGGAGCAGATCGGCCAGATCTTTGCAGGCAAGGATGCGGCTGTGTTCACAGGCGTGGACGCCCGCAAGGCAGCTGCCCTGGTAGAGGCCGTTAAGAGCGACAAGCATCATGTAAAGGCGGTAAAACCCCTTCCGTCCAGGAAGATTAAGAAGCCTGTCCCCCTGACAGACTGTTTCGTGGCGCCGTGTCAGGAGGGCTGTCCGATCCACCAGGATATTACACGTTACCTGCAGCTGGCTGGCGCGGGTGAGTTTGAACAGGCGCTTAATGTCATCCTGAACAAGAACCCGCTTCCGTTCATCACAGGCACCATCTGTGCACACAACTGTATGAGCAAATGTACCAGGAACTTCTATGAGAGTCCGGTGGATATCAGAAGGACCAAGCTGGAAGCCGCAGAAGGCGGCTTTGAGGCAGTGATGTCCAAGTTCAAGGCACCGGCAGTGACCACGGATAAGAAGGTTGCCGTGGTGGGCGGCGGACCGGCCGGACTGGCAGCTGCCTACTTCCTGGCAAGGGGCGGCGTAAAGGTAACTGTCTTTGAAAAGGAAGCCAGGATGGGCGGCGTTGTCCGCAATGTGATTCCGGGATTCCGTATCTCTGATGAAGCCATTGACAACGATGTGAAGATTGTTGCAGCCATGGGCGTGGAGATGGTGAATGGAAAGGAAATCACTTCCATTGATGAATTAAAGAAAGAATACGATTACGTTGTGCTGGCAGTGGGCGCTTCTGATAAGGGAACCCTTAAGCTGGAAGCAGGGGACACCATGAACGCGCTGGATTTCCTGGCTCAGTTCAAGGCAACGGACGGCAAGCTGGATTTAGGTAAAAACGTGGTTGTCATCGGCGGCGGAAACACTGCCATGGATACGGCAAGGGCAGCCAAGAGGAACGCGGGCGTTGAGAAGGTTTCTTTGGTATACAGAAGGACCAGACGCTTCATGCCTGCCGACGAGGAAGAACTGGTAATGGCAATGGAGGACGGCGTGGAATTTGCCGAGCTTCTGGCGCCGGTTAAGCTGGAAAACAAAACCCTGTACTGCAGGAAGATGGTCCTGGGCGACATAGACGAGAGCGGACGCCGAGGCGTAGTGGAGACGGACGAGGTCGTGACCGTTCCGGCCGACACTGTTATCGCAGCCGTGGGCGAGAAGGTTCCGGGCGCATTCTATGAGGAATGCGGCATTGCCCTGGACAGCAGAAGACGTCCCCAGGTAAACCAGGACACCCTGGAAACCAGCGTGAAGGGCGTGTACGTGGCCGGCGACGGCCTGTACGGGCCAGCCACGGTTGTTGAGGGAATCCGGGACGGCAAGATGGCCGCAGAGGCAATTGTGGGCAAGGTACTGGCAGATGACCTGTTCAAGCTCTCTGACGCCGGCACCATCTATGGCCGCAAGGGCAGATTGGCAGAGGAGAATGACCACATTGTTGACAGCACCAGATGCCTGTCCTGCAACAGCTACTGCGAGAACTGCGTAGAGGTATGCCCCAACAGGGCCAACATTTCCCTGGTGGTACCGGGCATGGAGAAACACCAGATCATCCATGTGGATTATATGTGTAATGAGTGCGGCAACTGTAAGAGCTTCTGTCCGTGGGACAGCGCGCCGTACCTTGACAAGTTCACCCTGTTTGCCAACGAGAAGGATATGGAAAACAGCAAAAACCAGGGCTTCACGGTTCTGGACGCTGTGGCCGGTACCTGTAAAGTAAGGCTTCAGGGCAATGTGATGGATTACACGGTGGGTTCCGGGAACCAGGATGTGCCGGAGGGAATCCAGAAGATAATTGCAGCTGTTATCAAAGACTACTCTTATATGTTATAAATGAAAATGTGCGTGTTTGAAAGTTTATTTCCGCTCCCCCGGGCCATGCCTGGCGGCGGGCGGAAAATGATTTTTAAACACGCGCTGAATTGTTAAAAAAATAACGTTATTTTTTCATGAGAATAAAGGCAGGAACTTCTGTCCGTGACAGGATGACGGCAGATGGATGAGGTGTTTTCAGATGGCTAGGGAAAAGACGGAAAAGGTGGTATTTACGTTCCATACCACAACAATGGCTATGCGGATGGAACAGTGCGTAAAGGATGCAGGCTGCCCGGGAAGGCTGATACCGGTACCCAGACAGATCAGCGCCGGGTGCGGCATGGCCTTGTGCGCCCCGGCAGCGGACCGGGTAAGGCTGGAATCACTGATTCAGGAAAACGGGATAGAGACAGAAGGAATCCATGATCTTTTTTTATAAAGCTATTTTACGCTGGAACGTAAAGGCAGGAGGTAAAGATGGGAGAGAACTATAGTTTTACGGTAAATGGAGTGATGCGCAGCACCAGTGAGGATAAACCTCTTCTGCGTTATCTGCGTGAGGACCTTCACCTGCATTCTGTAAAGGACGGATGCAGCGAAGGCGCCTGCGGCACATGTACGATCGTGGTGGACGGGAAGGCGGTTAAATCCTGTATCCTGACAACCAAGCGTGCGGCGGGGAAGAACATCATTACCACGGAAGGGTTAAGCGATGCTGAAAAGGAAGCGTTTGTATACGCTTTCGGCGCAATGGGTTCCGTGCAGTGCGGATTCTGTACCCCGGGCATGGTCATGGCAGGCAAGGCGCTGATTGACAGGGTGCCGGACCCCACAGAGGAAGAAATCAAGGTTGCCTTAAAGGGAAATATCTGCCGCTGTACCGGATATAAGAAAATCATCGAAGGCATCCAGCTGACCGCAGCCATCCTGAGAGGGGATGCGAAGATAGAGGAGTCCCTGGAAAAGGGCGATTCCTACGGGGTGGGAGAGCGTGCCTTCCGCCTGGATGTGCGGGAAAAGGTGCTGGGATACGGCGAATACCCGGGCGATGTGGAGATGGAAGGCATGGTATATGCATCAGCCGTGCGGTCCATGTATCCGCGTGCAAAGGTGCTGGATATCCACACCGGGGATGCGCTGGCCCTTCCGGGAGTGCTGGCCGTGCTTACGGCCGAGGATGTGCCCAACAACAAGGTGGGCCATCTCCAGCAGGACTGGGATGTAATGATTGCAAAAGGCGACATTACCCGCTGCGTGGGCGATGCTATTTGTCTGGTAGTGGCCGAGACCAGGGATATCCTGGAGGAGGCAAAGAAGCTGGTTAAGATTGACTATGAGGAGCTGACACCGGTTTGTTCTGTCAAAGAGGCCATGGCTGAGGACGCGCCCAAGGTCCATGAAAAGGGAAACCTGTGCCAGAGCCGCCATGTGACGCGTGGCGATGCGAAAAAGGCGCTGGAGAATTCCAAGTATGTGGTGACCCAGACCTATACCACGCCGTTTACAGAGCATGGGTTCCTGGAACCGGAATGCGCAGTGGCATTTCCTTATAAGGACGGCGTCAAGGTTTATACCTCAGACCAGGGCGTATACGATACGCGTAAGGAGATTTCCATCATGCTGGGCTGGGATCCGGACCGCATTGTAGTGGAAAACAAACTGGTCGGCGGCGGTTTTGGCGGAAAAGAGGACGTTTCCACCCAGCATATCGCGGTACTGGCAGCCTTAAAGGTGCAGAAACCGGTTAAAGTCATATTCTCCAGACAGGAGTCCATTAATTTCCATCCAAAGCGCCATGCTATGGAGGGGACCTTTACCCTGGGCTGTGATGAAAATGGAATCTTCACAGGACTTGACTGTGAAATCTACTTTGATACAGGCGCATACGCCTCCCTGTGCGGACCGGTGCTTGAAAGGGCCTGCACCCATTCCGTGGGACCGTACTGCTACCAGAACACGGACATCCGGGGCTTCGGTTATTATACCAACAATCCGCCGGCAGGCGCGTTCCGCGGTTTCGGCGTATGCCAGAGTGAATTTGCGCTGGAATCCAATATCAACCTTCTGGCTGAAAAAGTAGGGATTTCCCCATGGGAGATCCGCTACCGCAATGCAATCGAACCAGGCAAGGTGCTTCCAAACGGACAGATTGCAGACTGTTCCACCGCGCTTAAGGAAACGCTTCTGGCGGTTAAGGACGCATATGAGGGCAATCCGGGAAGGGCCGGCATCGCATGCGCCATGAAGAACGCCGGCGTTGGCGTGGGCCTTCCTGACAAGGGACGTGCAAAGCTTGTGGTCCATGAGGGCAGGGTGGAATTATACGCGGCTGCTTCTGACATCGGTCAGGGGTGCGCAACCGTATTTGTACAGATGATTGCAGAGGTAACAGGGCTTAGGAAGGACCAGATCAAGAACATGGGCGCCAATTCCGAGGTTGCACCGGATTCAGGCACCACCTCCGGATCGCGCCAGACCCTGATTACAGGCGAGGCAGTAAGGATGGCTGCGGCAGACCTTCTGGAAGCCCTTAAGGAAGCAGGCGGGGACATGTCACAGCTGGAGGGCAGGGAGTTCTTTGCTGAATTCTTTGACCCCACCGACAAGCTGGGCGCGGATGTGCCCAATCCAAAGAGCCATGTGGCCTATGGTTTCGCTACCCATGTGGTCATCCTGGATGAGGACGGTAAGGTAAAGGAAGTGTATGCTGCCCATGATTCCGGCAAGGTGGTGAACCCAATCTCCATCCAGGGACAGATTGAGGGTGGCGTGCTTATGGGACTGGGATACGCCCTGACCGAGGACTTCCCATTAAAGAACGGCGTGCCCCAGGCCAAGTACGGCACGCTGGGACTGATGCGTTCCACACAGATTCCGGATATCCATGCCATTTATGTGGAGAAGGAGGAGCAGCTGCCCTTTGCATACGGCGCAAAGGGAATCGGTGAGATTGCCACCATCCCCACGGCTCCGGCGGTCCAGGGCGCTTATTATGCCATGGACCATGTGCTGAGGACAAAGCTTCCCATGGAAAATACATTTTATAAGAAAAAGAAATAGTATAAATATCTGAAACGGACAGCGAAAGGCAGGCACCCTGCTTTTCGCTTGTTCCGCATAAGTCTGAAACATATCATAGGAGGTGGCGGAATGGACGGTTCCATCAGGTTCCGTTTTGCGGGGCGGGAAGATATCCCCCTGATCCTCAGGTTCATAAAGGAACTTGCTGATTACGAGGGGATGCTGGACCAGGTGGTGGCAACAGAGGAACTGCTGGACCAGTGGCTGTTTGAAATGCAGAAGGCGGAGGTGCTTCTTGGGAGCTGTGGCGGGGAAACCGTGGGCTTTGCCCTGTTTTTCCATAATTTTTCCACCTTCCTGGGACGTGCGGGTATTTATCTGGAGGATTTATACGTGTGTCCTGAGTACCGGGACCGCGGATTTGGGAAAGCATTTTTAAACCAGCTGGCATCCATTGCAGTGGAACGTGGCTGCGGCCGCCTGGAGTGGTGGTGTCTGGACTGGAATAAGCCCAGCATTGACTTCTATCTGGGCATGGGCGCCAAGGCCATGGACCAATGGACGGTTTACCGGATTGACGGGGACCGGTTAAACAGGATGGCGGAGGGACAAACGCTTTGTAACAAAGACAGAACAGGAGAGTGAGGATTATGAAGCAGATATTAAGAGGCGGGACAGTGGTGACCGGAAGCGGCAGTTTCCGGGCAGATGTGCTCATTGATGGGGAAAAGGTGGCGGCCGTAGGCAGTACGGAAGAAATCGCGCGCCTGGCGGAACAGGACACACAGGTGGCGGATGTGGCAGGCTGCCTTCTGTTTCCCGGATTTATCGATGCCCATACCCATTTTGACCTGCATGTGGCGGGAACAGTGACCGCAGATGACTTTGCAACAGGAACAAAGGCAGCTGTCAGGGGCGGCACTACCACAATCGTGGATTTCGGCACCCAGTATGCGGGTGAGAGCCTGGCGGACGGGCTGAGGAACTGGCATGAAAAGGCAGACGGCAAGTGCTCCTGCGACTATAGTTTCCACATGTCCATCTCAGACTGGAACCCTTCGGTCAGCAGGGAACTGGATGATATGATGGAAGAAGGCATTACCTCCTTCAAGCTGTATATGACATATGATACCCAGGTGGATGACAGGACCATCTTTGAAATCCTGCGCAGGCTTAAGGAAGTGGGAGGAATCACAGGCGTGCACTGTGAGAACAGCGGCATGATTGCAGCGCTTCAGGCAGAGGCAAAGGCAGAGGGAAGGATGGGCGTTGAAAGCCATCCAGCCACCCGTCCGGCTGCCGCGGAGGCAGAGGCCATTGACCGTCTGCTGCGCCTGGCAGAGGTGGTGGATATCCCTGTCATCGTGGTGCACCTTACCTGTAAGGAAGGTTATGATGTGATTATGGAGGCAAGGAGAAGGGGGCAGAAGGTATACGCGGAAACCTGCCCCCACTACCTGCTTATGGATGACAGCCTTTACAGTCTCCCTGGCTTTGAAGGCGCCAAATACGTGTGCGCGCCTCCTTTAAGGAAAAAGGAAGATTCACAGTGCCTGTGGAAGGCCCTGGCTGACGGCACCATACAGACGGTTTCCACGGACCACTGCAGCTTTACAACGGAGCAGAAAAAACTGGGCATGGATGATTTCACCAAGATACCGGGCGGCATGCCGGGGGTTGAGACAAGGGGAACCCTTCTTTATACATACGGCGTGGATGCGGGAAGGATTACCCGGGAAAAAATGTGTGAACTCCTGTCGGAAAATCCGGCCAAGCTCTACGGCATGTATCCGTTAAAAGGCGCCATTGCGCCGGGAAGTGATGCGGATATCGTGGTGATGCGGACCGGTGTGGACGACGTGGTAACAGCCGGCGGCCAGGCGCAGAACGTGGACTATGCGCCATTTGAGGGCAGTAAGCTGACCGCGCGCATTGAAAGCGTGTATCTGCGTGGAACCCAGGTGGTGAAGGACCATCAGGTGGTGGTGGAGAAGACCGGTAAGTTTGTTAAGCGCGGGAAATATGATTTATAGGTATGGAAACCTGAATGCACAAAGGCAGGGGTATGCGGCGGTAAGGCGGCAGCCCCTGCCTTATTTAACCATGGTATTGAAAAATACAGAAAAGGCTGATACAGTTAAATCCTGGTATCATGTCACAATAATGGAAAAATATAACATACAGGAGGCAGGATCATGAAGAATCTATCAGCAGTTTATTTCAGCCCCACAGGCGGTACAAGAAAAGCAGTCCTAAACCTGGCGGCAGGGATGGGGGGAGACATTGAGGAGGTGGACCTCTGTGCCCTTAAGGGAGAGCGGGGCTTTGGCCCTGAGGACCTTGTGATTGTGGGCATGCCGGTGTTTGGAGGCAGGATTCCCGGGTTTGCGGCAAAGCTGCTTAAGCAGTGCCGGGGCAATGGGGCAACGGCTGTTACCGTGGCTGTTTATGGCAACCGGGCGTTTGAGGATGCCCTGGTGGAATTAAATGACGCCTTAAAAGAACTGGGATTCAAGATTGGGGCAAGCGCCGCCCTTCTGGCCGAGCATTCCATGGCAAGGGAGGTTGCGGCAGGACGCCCGGATAAAAAGGACGAAGAGGATGCCCGCGGATTTGCAGGAAAAATCCTGGAGAAGCTGGCAGGGGATGGCTGGCAGGAACCTAAGGTCCCGGGAGACAGGCCTTACCGCAGCTGGAAGCAGATGCCGGTTGTGCCCCTTGCAGATGATACCTGCATAACCTGTGGCCTTTGTGCGGAGCAATGTCCGACCGGGGCCATACCCGCGGATGCGCCGGGCACCACGGATCCGGGGGCCTGTATGCTGTGCATGCGGTGCATTGCCGTCTGTCCGGTACACGCCAGGTCGCTGCCCTCCCAGGCCCAGGCCATGTTGGAACAGAAACTGGCGCCGGTAAAGGCGGTCCGCAGGGAGAATGAACTGTTCCTTTAAGGCCGCAGTTCAGACAGATTGGATGGAAGAAGGTCAAAACATATGATTGATTATGGCAAAGCAAGACTGGCTGTCATCGGCATGGGATGGATTGGGGAATATATGGTCCCGTGTTATGAACGCCTTCTGGGAAATGGCCATGCGTCCAGGATACTGGCGGTCAAGGCAACGGACAGGCGGCTTGAGGAATTAAGGAAACAGTATGGGTTTGAGGCCATGGCAGGAGACTGCCTGGAACGTCTGAAGGCCTTAAGGCCCTCCTTCCTGGTCCTTTCGGTCCGGCCCTATGAGATGGAAGGCGTGGTGGAAGGCACGGTAAAGCCCTATATAGGTTATTTGAGGGACCAGGGCGCCGCCATGCCCCTGATATTTTCATTTGCCCCGAGCCCGCCTCCAAAATGGTATACCCAGACCCTGGGGGACGATGTGAGGACCGTATGCGTGCTTCCGGCCATGGAGACTTCCATTGGAGGTGTTGACGTATATTCCTTGGCCTGCAGCCAGGTTACATATGACCAGGGGATTCCCCTGTGTGAAGGGCACAGGGAGGCGGTCAGCCGTTTCCTCGGGCCTTTAGGCAGTGTGTTATGGTGTACGCCTGATGAGTCCATGGCTCTTTTATCCATGAATATAACATACCATATGCTGTATCCCCTCTGCTTTGCCCTGGAGCGGCATTACGGCGCAGGGGGATGCGCAAGGGCGGCGGGAATCTTATACGCGCTAAACTGTGAAAGGCTTAGGAGGACAGGGCTTGTAATGCCTGAGCCGGACCCGGATGAGGCGGATAAACGGCAGCTGGCCTGGCTGGAAAAGGGATGGTATGAGGGGGCCCTTGACTTTGCTTCCGGACATGGCAGGATGCCGGACAACGGGCTGTCCCCCAATGCCCGGGTACTTGCACCCCGGGCGTTTGAGCTTCACCTGCTCTCCCTTCGGCTTGAGACCAGGCAGTTCCTGGAGGAGAAGCTGAGGGACCATGCCACGCCCGGCGGCATGACGGAAAAGGCGGTAAAGGAGTTCACGCGCCTGTGGAAGGAAATGCAGGGCAGCGCCCATGGATGCCAGGTGCCCCTTGAGGGCAGTGAATCCATGGCATATGACATTTCCTACAGACTGGCGGAGCAGGTGTATCAGAAAGGGATATCCCTGGAGCGCGGATGAATGACTCGGATGCCCATTACTGATGGCCCCGGATGACAGGCTGTATCTGCCTGCCTTCCAGGGCTTCTTTTAATGTTTCCTCAATCAGTTCGGTCCTGGCTATCATGGAACAGGGCTTTTTTTCCGGGTCATCCTGGCCAAAGGGCACGAAATAGATGTTCTTGGTGTTAAACAGTTCCCCGATATTCTTAAAGTTAATTCCCAGGGCGTCATTGGTGGACACGGAGATGACCAGGGGCTTCCCGTTCCTCAGATGGGCCTTGGCAGCCATGAGCACAGGTGTGTCCGTAATCCCGCAGGCCAGCTTAGCCAGGGTGTTGCCGGTGCAGGGTGCGATGAGAAGCACATCCAGATATGCCTTGGGGCCAATGGGCTCCGCCTCCTCTACGCGCAGGATGGGAGGATTTCCGGCTGTGCCGGTAATCCGCCGTATGAAATCCCCGGTATCCCCGAAGCGGGAATCCGTGGTCTGGACATTGCTGGAAAAGATGGGATAGAGGATGGCCCCGGTTTCTTTCAGCTTCCGGATTTCCTGTTCCATCTTTGCAAACGTACAAAAGGACCCGGTCATGGCCAGGCCGATATTTTTTCCTTTTAATTCCATAAAAAACTCCTTTCTAAAAAGCCGCTCCAATGATTTTCAGATGCGGGAACACAGGGCCTCATACAGGATCCGGGCAGAGGACAAGGGTGAGTATCTGCCGGGCAGGCCGGGGCAGAGCCTGGCCCGGACGCCATGCAGGGCGCAGGCTTCAAAGTCAACCCCGCCAGGAGCCGAGGCAATGTCAATGACAACCGCATCCCTGGCCATGCGGGCCCCAAGACCTGCGTCAAAAACCATGGCCGGTATGGTGTTAAAGATAAATGAATAGCCGTGGACATAGGAATCCAGCTGCGAAAGGGGAACCGTTCCATAGCCGTGGCACCAGGCGCGCGCCAGCTTCTGCGCGTCCCGCCCCGTAAGCGTCACATGGGCGCCCATGCCTGTAAGGGTATCTGCCAGCGCCTCGGCACACCGGCCGCATCCGGCTATCAGGCAGGCGCTTTTACGCAGGTTCACGGGGCTTAGGGAAATGGCCTCGGCCACAGCGCCTTCCGCAGTGGCAACCGCATTTTTACAGGCCACCTCCTCCATTTCCATGAAGTCAAAACAGGGGATGCCATGGGCCGTGCAGTATTCCTTGACTGACAGGGGGATGCTGCCGCCGAACAATGTGTGCGCAGATGTAAGGCGGCTTAAGAAGAGGTCTATATCCAGATCCTTAAGCTGGTTTTCAGCATGGATGGTCTGTTTGTCCTTTGAAAATGGCACAGGGCAGAGGATGATATCGGAAGCCTCCATTGCTTCCTTTAGGGAAAAGGAGGGATTTTCATAGTATAAGGATACTTCCTGACCAGCCTGTTCTAACAGGCCGGACAGGTAAAGCTGTCTGGGGTCGCCTCCCAGAATGAGAAAGTGATGCATAAGGAACTCCTTTCATCTCATTATATTTTGTTATATGTGAAAAGGAAATAATTGGTGAGTGGTACCAATGGCCGATGTTTGTCATATTTTTGATAGTATAAAGAATGAACCGGGGGACAGAGAGGAAATGAAACACAGCATATTTGAAGGCAGCGCGGCTGCCATAGTAACGCCCATGGATGATTACGGCAACCTGGATTATGAAGCAATGGGCAGGCTCCTTGACCGGATTATGGACGGGGGGACGGATGCGGTTGTTGTTAATGGGACCACCGGGGAGTCCGCAACCCTGGATGACAGGGAAAAGCTGTCTGTCATGGAATATGTGATCCGCCATGTGGACGGCAGGATTCCGGTGATTGCCGGTACGGGGAGCAACTGCACCGAGCATGCGGTAAAGCTTTCCAGGGAGGCGGAGAAACTGGGGGCGGATGGGCTTTTGCAGGTAACGCCCTACTATAACAAGGCATCCCAGGAGGGGCTGGTGCGGCATTTCACGGAAGTGGGAGACCATGTGGGGATTCCCATCCTTTTGTATAATGTGCCAAGCCGTACCGGTGTGGATATCCGGCCGGAGACATACCGGATTCTTTCCGAGCACCCCAACATAAGGGGAACAAAAGAGGCCGGAGGCAATATGGCGGCCCTGGCCAGGACGGCCGCGCTCTGCGGGGACGGATTCGATATCTATTCGGGCAATGACGACCAGACCCTGCCCATCATGGCCCTGGGAGGAAAGGGCGTGATATCCGTGCTGGCCAATATCATGCCCAGACAGACCCACGATATGTGCCGCCTGTTCCTGGACGGAAAGATTAAGGAGAGCAGGAAAATGCAGCTGAAGCTTCTGGACATCATGGATGCGCTGTTCTGGGACGTGAATCCCATTCCTGTCAAGGCGGCCCTGTCCATCATGGGGGTGTGCACGGACAGCTGCCGCCTGCCGCTGACGCCCATGGGGCGGGAACAGAAGAAGCGGCTGGCGGCAGTGATGCAGCGGTATGGATTAACCGGTACGGATTCAGCCTCATATTGACTAAAATGGCATTTTATGGTATATTTAACCTCATAAAAGGAATAACAGTTTGGAGCTTTACGCACAAATCCTGAAAAAGCCGGTTTTGACCACAGTCCTAAGTTGGTCAGGCCGGTTTTATTTATTGGAAGCGTTATTCTTTTTGAAAAATAACGAATGGAGGAAATGAAACAATGGAGAGGAAATGGAACCCGAAGACAGGTCTGTTATTATGGGGAGGCGTATTGGGGCTGGTGGCTGCCGCGCTGGCTTTTATGGGCAACCCGGGAAACATGGCATTTTGCATTGCATGCTTCATCAGGGATATTGCAGGTGCATGTAAGCTGCATACGGCTGCGGCGGTCCAATATATGAGACCGGAGATCGCGGGGCTGGCCGCAGGCTCCTTTTTCATATCCCTGCTGGGGAAGGAATACCGCTCCACATCCGGTTCATCCCCCATAATCCGGTTCCTTCTCGGCGTGGTGACCATGATTGGCGCACTTGTATTCCTGGGATGCCCGCTGCGCATGGTGCTCAGGATGGCTGCCGGTGACTGGAACGCGTATGTGGGGCTGGCCGGGTTTGTGCTGGGGGCAGCCACCGGATGCTTTTTCCTGAAAAAGGGATTCAGCCTGGGACGGGCCTATGATACCAGAAAGGAAAGCGGATACATCCTTCCGGCCATCCTGGCTGTCCTGTTTTTGCTGAGCATCCTGACACCCCTGTTTGCAGCAAGCGCCGAAGGCCCGGGCAGCATGCATGCGCCTGTGTTTGCATCCCTGGCAGGGGGACTGATATTCGGAGCCGCGGCGCAGCGGTCAAGGACCTGCTTTGCCGGAGGAATCAGGGATGTGATTCTTATGAAGAATTTTGATCTGCTGACGGTCATCATCGGCCTGTTTGCCGTGATGACGGTCTACAACCTTGCAACAGGAGGATTTAAACCGGGATTTGCAGGACAGCCCGTGGCGCATACAGAGGCGCTGTGGAACATGGCTGGAATGTATGTGGTGGGTTTTGCCGCCGTGCTGGCAGGGGGATGTCCTTTAAGGCAGCTGATCCTGGCCGGACAGGGTTCGGGGGATGCGGCCGTCAATGTGCTGGGGATGCTGGCAGGCGCCGCATTCTGCCATAACTTCGGACTGGCTTCCAGCGGTACGGGTACCACGCCTGCCGGAAGGCTCATGTGTGCTGCATGTATTGCGGTGCTGTTCGTCATTGGTTTTAGCTGTAAACGGAAATCAGATAAATAAAAGCGAGGAGGAGATGGAATGAAGGAGATTGATGTAAGGGGGCTGTCATGCCCGGAGCCGGTGCTGATCGTGATGGATGAGATGGATGCGGATCCGGGGCAGGACCTGGCCGTGCTGGCCGATGCAGCCCATACAAGGGATAATATCGTGAAGCTGGCAGGGGAATATAAACGGGACTGCAGGGTTGGGATGAGAGGCATGGATTTTGAAATCATCATACAGGGCTGATACAGTGCCGGTCTGGAAAAACTATTTGCATATCCAGGGGAATCTGCTATAATAAAAGCAGCGGAAGAATAGCAGTTTGGAGCTTTATGCAGGTAATAGTAAAAGCCAGCAACAGCCATTGTGTTTGGGATGGCCGGAGTGGCTTTTTTATTTGGGGACGTTATTCTTATAAAAACATAACCAAGAGAGGGGCCACTAAGATGAATCAGAACCAGCTTCATTACGGCATATCACTGAAATTGTATTTTGACAATAAGGCATTTGGTCCGGGAATGTCAGCTTTGCTGCGGGGGATTGAGGAAACCGGCTCCCTCCAGGGCGCTGCCCAGTCCATGAACATGGCGTACAGCAAGGCCTGGAAGATGCTAAAGGAGTCGGAGAAAGCCTGGGGCTTCATGCTGACCGATCGGGAGACAGGAGGAAGGGACGGGGGAGGTTCCACCCTTACGCCCCAGGCGGTCCGCCTGCTGGAGGCTTACGATGTTTTCATGAAGGAGAGCAGGCAGGAACTGGACCGGCTGTTTGAAAAGCATTTTTCACGGGAATGGGTGGAGGAATTAAAAAAATCATCGAACTGACAGGAGGAAGGAACGTGGGACAGGAAGAGATTGTATTTTGTAAAGGTGGAGGGTGCACGGCCAAACTGGGGCCGGGAGCGCTTGCAAAGGTGCTGGAGAAGCTGCCCAGGACAAAGGACCCCAATCTGATGATTGGATATGAAGGCTCAGATGATGCGGCTGTCTACAGGCTGACCGATGACCTGGCCATGGTGCAGACCCTGGATTTCTTTCCTCCCATGGTGGAGGACCCTTATATCTTTGGGCAGATAGCCGCAGCCAATGCGCTCAGTGATATCTACGCCATGGGCGGCGATGTGAAGACAGCCCTTAATATTGTCTGTTTCCCGGAAGCCATGGATTTGAATATCCTTGGCCAGATCCTTCTTGGCGGAAGCGAGAAGGTAAGGGAAGCAGGAGGCGTGCTGGCCGGAGGACATTCCATTGCTGATTCAGATGTGAAATATGGGCTTTCGGTAACCGGGACCATACATCCGGACAAGGTATTTGCCAACAGCGGATGCAGGGAAGGAGACCTTTTGATCCTTACCAAGCCCCTGGGCGTGGGAATCGTATGTACGGCTTCCCGGGTAGGAGAGGCATCGGATGCAGCCATGGACCTGGCGGTCCGGTCCATGACTACCCTTAACAAGTATGCTTCTGAAATCGTGCGAAGGTACAGGGTGCACGGATGTACGGACGTGACCGGTTTTGGTTTCCTGGGGCATCTGTGTGAGATGCTGGGGAACAGCTATTCGGCCCTGGTCTACAGGGACAGGATTCCCTTCATAGCGGAGTGCGGGGACTATGTGGAGGAGTTTTACCTGACCGCCGCCGCCCAGCGCAACCGGAATCATGTGGGTGATAAGGTGGAATTTGCAGGCTGCGGTTTTGCCCTGGAGGAAATCCTCTTCGACCCCCAGACCTCGGGAGGGCTGCTGGTATCCATGGACAGGGAGGATGCGGCCCCGGCCCTGGAGGAAATCCAAAAGCTGGGCCTGCCCTGCGCCATTGTTGGGGAAATACGGGCAAGGGAAGAAAAAACAGTGACGGTTAAATAAAAGGGCACACAGAAGAAAGGATAAGGGAAAAGATGAGATTAGATGAACGCGGAAAACAGTGTCCGCTTCCTGTTATCGATACAAAGAAGGCGCTGGGGCGCTGCAATGCAGGGGAGATAGTGGAAGTGACGGTTGATAATGAGATAGCGGTCCAGAACCTGCGCAAGATGGCAGACCATAAGGGGCTTAAGTCCTCCTTTGAGAAAACCGGCGACAGGGAATTCCAGGTAAGGATAACGGCAGGAAATGCGGAGCCGGGCAGATCCGTGAACGGTCAGGCTGCTGAGGGCGGTCAGGCTGGAGTGGGCGGTCAGGCTGCTGAGGGCGGTCAGGCTGGCGTGGGCGGCATGGCTGCTGAGGGCAATGAGGCTGCCGGGGCTGCCCAGGACACCGCCTGCCAGCCTGACTGTCGCAGGAAAGGCATGGTGGTGGTCCTGTCCTCCAATTTGATGGGACAGGGGGACGAAATCCTAGGGAAGCTTCTCATGAAGGGATTTGTATATGCCCTGACAGAGCAGGACAGCCTGCCGGAAACCATACTTTTATATAACAGCGGCGCATACCTGTCCTGTGAAGGCTCGGACAATGTGGAGGATTTAAGGAATCTGGAGGCCCAGGGCGTGGAAATACTTACCTGCGGGACCTGTTTAAACCACTATGGGTTGGGAGATAAGCTGAAGGTGGGCAGTGTCACAAATATGTATGAGATTGCGGAACGCATGACAGGAGCCAGGCTTCTGGTGCGTCCATAGGAGTCAGACGCCGCCGCAGGCCCTTTCCTGCGGCGCGTTTCAGGGAAGGAAATGAATTGCTATGATGACAGACAGAACAAAACAACTGATAATCGTAAGGGGCGGAGGGGATATTGCAACGGGAACCATCCACAGGCTCCACCGCTGCGGTTATCCGGTACTTATATTGGAGACAGGTTTCCCATCCGCTATCCGCAGGTGCGTATCATTTTCGGAAGCAGTGTATGACGGCTCGTCCGAGGTGGAGGGCGTTACCTGCGTCAAGGTTTCCAGCTATGAGGAAGCCTGTTCCATAATGGGACAGGGGGCCGTACCGGTGATGATTGATGAGGAGTGCCAGGTCCTGCAGAAGGTAAGGCCTTGGGCCGTGGTGGATGCCATACTGGCCAAGCGGAATCTGGGGACCAGCCGGGACATGGCGGATAAGACCATTGGACTGGGGCCTGGTTTTACTGCGGGGCAGGATGTGGACCTTGTGATAGAAACCATGAGAGGGCATAACCTGGGCCGGATTATCGGCAATGGCAGCGCCGAACCCAACACCGGTATACCGGGGATTGTGGGCGGCTTTGGGGAGCAGCGGGTCATCCGTTCACCGGCCAAAGGCATTTTCTTTGGAAAGGCAATGATTGGCGATATGGTGGAAAAAGGACAGCCCATCGGGACGGTTGTGACCGGACAGGGAGAGGTGGCGGTTGAGGCCTCCCTGACAGGTCTTTTAAGGGGAATCATAAAAGATGGTTTTCCCGTGGTCAAGGGATTCAAGACAGCGGATATCGACCCGAGGAAGAGCGAGTATGAGAACTGCTTTACCATTTCAGACAAAGCCAGATGCATCGCCGGTTCCGTGGTGGAAGGGCTGATGATGCTGGAGATGAAGCAGGGGCATTAGACAATGATGGAAATGACGGGAGCTTACAATGATTTATTTGGACAATGCGGCCACATCTTTTTACAGGCCTGAGACAGTGGCCCGGGCAGTGGCAGAGGCCATCAACACCATGGGCAACTGTTCCAGGGGCACCTATGAGACGGCCCTGACCAGCGCCAGGACCGTGTATGAGACAAGGGACCTGCTGTCAGGACTGTTCCATGGGGATGGACCGGAGCAGGTTGCATTTACGGCTAATTCCACGGAGAGCCTGAATATTGCCATTAAAGGCGTGCTGGCCCCCGGGGACCGGGTGGTGACCACGGCGCTGGAACATAACAGCGTGCTGCGCCCTCTTTATGAGATGGAGCGCCAGGGCGTGGATCTGGTGGTGGTTGGGTGTACCGGGGAAATGGACCCTAATGGGGGAAATGAAAAGGAAAGGCATAAGGGTGCGTTGGATTACAATGCCCTGAAGGCAGCCATTACCCCGGGAACCAAAGCCGTGGTGTGCACCCATGCTTCCAACCTTACCGGCAATCTGGTGGATATCAGGAGGGTTGGGGGCTGGTGCCGGGAGGCAGGCGCCCTGTTCCTGGTGGACGCGTCCCAGACAGCGGGCGTGTTTTCCATTGATATGGATCGGGATTATATAGACATCCTGTGTTTTACAGGGCATAAGGGACTGATGGGGCCCCAGGGAACCGGGGGGATATGCGTCAGGAAGGGGATTCAGGTGCGCCCGCTGCTGTCGGGAGGAAGCGGCATCATGACCTATTCTAAGACCCATCCAGCAGCCATGCCCACTGCATTGGAGGCCGGCACCCTCAATGCCCACGGACTGGCCGGGCTCAGGGCGGCCCTGCTTTATATCAGGGAGCAGGGCCCCGGCGCCATAAGGGATAAGGAACTGGCATTGATGCGCCGTTTTCATGAGCAGGCAGCCGCCATTCCCGGGGTATGTATATATGGGGATTTTGACCAGGAGGAGAGGGCTGCCATCGTGGCCCTGAACCTGGGGGATGAAGACTCGGGGGAGGTCAGTGATTACCTGGCCCAGGAGCATGGGATCTATACCCGCTCAGGCGGGCACTGCGCGCCTCTGATGCATGAAGCCCTGGGAACCAGGGAACAGGGGGCTGTAAGGTTCAGCTTTTCCCATTTTAACACGGTTCAGGAAGTGGACTTGGCCGCCGCTGCCCTCAGGGCTTACGGATGATTGTACTGCCCTGCGTATGGACAGGTGGATTCAAACACACCCTAGTACCTTGACATAGTTAAAAAGCATT
>NZ_QVEX01000014.1 GCF_003434055.1 Enterocloster aldenensis
GATTGTAAAAGCACAATGTAACTATGTCAAGGTACTAGGGTCTGTTTGAAAATTGCTTTCCGCCCTCTGCCCCGACCTGCTCATTTCTCTCCCCACCCCCATGAAACTCCGCACCAAACATATCCTGTCAATTTTTCCTTTTTATCAATCCGCATGGAGTTATGGCTGTGACGGAGGTTGTAACCACAAAGTCTTATTTTTAGGCAAGCCGTTTGGTTTGCCTTTATTATTTTTATAAAAATAATTATTGTGATATTTCAAGCTTGGAAGTAAAAACGGCAGAATCCCTGTAAGTATACGGGTGTCAGGATGTATCGGCAACGACCCGACGGAAGCGTTCTGGGGTATGTTGGAATGTGAAATATCTTATCTGAAAAAGTATTACACCTATCAAGAACCCGTAACAGCGGTGATGGATTATATAGACTGCCATAACCATAGGAAAAACAAAAAACGGCTGAGCTGTATGACACCAATAGAATACAGGGAGTATCTACAGCAACAAGCTGCATAAAAATATCACCAGCCGCTGTTACATGGTTGGTGATATAAAAACTTTCCGTTTTTTCATCTGTCGACTTGACAGGGGGCGGTTCAATCAGCGGGGTTCCGGTATTATTTTCTTATTCCCACTCAATGGTAGCCGTAGGCTTCGGGCTTATGTCATAGCATACCCGGTTCACATTCTTTACTTCCTTTAAAATCCTGTCCGTAATCTTCTGGAGCACATCATAGTCAATGCGTTCAATGATGGCTGTCATGGCATCCACCGTATTCACGGCCCTGATAATGACAGGGTAGTCAAAGCAGCGCGCATTGTCCCTTACGCCCACTGACTTAAAGTCCGGCACAATGGTAAAATACTGCCAGACCTTCTTGTCCAATCCGGCATTGGCAAATTCCTCACGAAGGATGGCATCGGATTCCCGCACCGCTTCCAGCCGTTCCCTTGTGATGGCGCCAAGGCAGCGTACACCCAGACCAGGGCCGGGGAAGGGCTGACGGTAAACCATATCATAGGGAAGCCCCAGTTCCAGACCGCAGGCCCGCACCTCGTCCTTAAACAGCTGGCGCAGCGGCTCAACCAGTGTGAAGTCCAGGTCCTCGGGAAGCCCGCCCACATTGTGGTGGGATTTGACTACCTTGGCTGTCTTGGTCCCGCTCTCAACAATGTCCGGGTAAATGGTTCCCTGCGCCAGGAAGTCGATTCCCTCCAGCTTCCTTGCCTCTTCTTCAAACACGCGGATAAACTCAGCACCAATGATTTTGCGCTTCTGCTCCGGGTCAGCCACGCCTTCCAGTTTGCCCAGGAAACGTTCCACGGCATCCACATATACCAGGTTGGCGTCCATCTGGTTCTTGAATACTTCGATTACGCTCTCAGATTCGCCTTTTCTCATAAGACCATGATTTACATGGACACAGGTAAGCTGCCTGCCGATTGCCTTAATCAGAAGGGCCGCAACAACAGAGCTGTCCACACCGCCGGACAGGGCCAGAAGCACCTTCCTGTCCCCCACCTGTTCACGGATCAGTTCTATCTGGTCAGATATGAAGTTTTTCATATTCCAGTTGGCCTGGGCGCCGCATGTATCAAAGACAAAAGAACGGAGTACCTGGGCTCCATCCCCATCCCAGCTGCTGATGGAACACTCACATGCCGCTGATGCATGGTCAGCCGCCATCACAGGAAAACCAGCCTCATATATCTCAGGCAGTACGTCTATGGAAACGCCGTCCACCACATGGTTGGGACCGCCGTTGATGATGACACCCTTTACATTGGGCAGCGCCTTCAGTTCCCCTGCCGTAATATCATGGGGATAAATCTCGCTGTAAACCCCCATCTCCCTGATGTCCCTGGCCAGCTTGGTGTTCTCAGAGCTTCCCAAATCCAGAATCACTATCATATCCTGTTTCATCTTTTGCCTCCTAGTTCATTTGTATTGGTTTTTTATTTTCTTCATTATACTATGCCCAGGGCCTGGTTACAAGCAGGAATGTCCTGCCCAGGCCTATCCTTTGGACGCTGCATGAAAATGGACAGAACCCTGCATTCCTGCATGACGGCCTGTGTCCATGGCCTTGGGTCCTGTCCATTTTTATCCTGTCTGTTTTTGTCCGGGCCAATTTTATCCGGGCCTGCATTATCCAGTCCTCTTATCCGGTCCATTGTGCCTGATTTATATATCCGCTATTGTGTCTCTTCTCCAAGATAAGCCAGTACCGCCCTCAGGCAGCCTTCTACCCCGACCGGGCCGCTGTCCAGGCACAGGTGATAGTTCTGGGCCCTTCCCCATGTGTTGCCGGTATAGTACTGGTAATATTCTTTCCGCTTGCGGTCTACCTCGCGTATACGGCGCTCCATCTCTTTTCCGTCTGATTCAGCTTCTGATTCCAGTTCCAGCATGCGCCTGATCCTATCTTTCATTTTGGCATAGATGAACAGGTTCAGACTGTCTGTCAGTATCATATCCGCACACCGCCCTACTATGATGCAGGGTCCGTAGGATGCCAGCCTCCGGATTACGTTGGACTGGGCTACAAATATCTGGTCGGACATGGGTATCTGGTATACTTCTGAAAATGCGTGGTAGAACTGCCGGTCCAGGGGATCGTGTACAACGATATGCTCGTCATAATGCTGGAATGCATCCTCTGCAATATTGATATCGTCTGCTGCCATGGAAATCAGTTCCTTGTCATAAAAGGGAATCCCCAGCTTGTCAGCCAGCTTCACTCCCAGTTCACGGCCTCCGCTTCCGAATTCACGGCTTATTGTAATAACCTTATCCATATAGCACCGCCCCTTTCTGTTGGATGGTTGGTTGTCCTGTGGCTTGCAGGCTGATGGCTCGGGGCCGGGTCCGCAGTGCGCGCTCAATTCCGCTGCGCTCCATTTCGCTCACGGGCTTCGCCCTATACAAAAAGCGAATCAGAAAATTCCTTATGTGCGAGCACAACGGGATTTCCTGTTTCTCTTTTTGTGCACTACTCATTGCCTACGTGGACATTATACCACACTTCCCAGTTAATTCCTATGCCTAAAATCTCTTAAGATTTTGGAGGCCTGGATCAGGATGGTCGGGATTGCTGCAAGCAGGCAGACGCTTCCGGTTTGGGACATGGTCAGGGGGGTGACGGAAAATAGTTTTTGTAAAAATGGTACGAACATTACAAGCCCCAGCAGGCAGACCCCGGCGGCAAAGGCGCCCAGGCTGTACCAGTTGCTGGAAAAGCCTAGTTTGAAAATATTGTGCCTGCTCCTGCAGTTGAAGCCGTGGAACAGCCTTGCCAGGGTCAGGGTGGCGAACGCCATGGTGCTGGCTATTCCTGCATCTCCGCTCCCAAGGCCCAGATGGAAGGCAATCATGGTACAGACCGCAATGATGCCGCCCTGGGTAAGGATGGTCAGCATGAAGTCTTTTGTAAGGATTCCTGTTTTTGGATTCCTTGGCTTTTCTGACAGTAAATCTTTTTCAGCAGGCTCCATGCCGATGGCAATGGCGGGCAGGGAATCTGTCAGCAGGTTGATGAACAACAGATGAACCGGGGCAAAGGGCACTGGCAGGGCTGCCACGGAAGTGTACAGCACGGACAGGATTCCCGCCATGTTGCCCGAAAGCAGGAACTTGATTGCGTTCTTGATGTTACGGTACACATTCCGTCCATTGGCAACAGCCTTGATGATGGTTGCAAAGTTGTCATCTGTCAGGATCATGGCAGCCGCATCCTTGGAAACCTCGGTTCCCGTGATACCCATGGCAACGCCGATGTCCGCCTTCTTAAGGGCCGGCGCATCATTGACACCGTCTCCTGTCATGGCTGTGATGGATCCCCGTCTCTGCCATGCGTCCACGATGCGGATCTTATTCTCAGGTGACACCCTGGCATATACGGAAATACTGGTGATATCCTTATCCAGCTCCTCTTCTGTCATGGCATCCAGCTCGCGGCCCGTCATGGCAATGTCGCCTTCTTCAAAAATACCGATCTGCTTTGCAATGGCGGTTGCAGTAATCTTATGGTCGCCTGTAATCATCACCGGTTTGATTCCGGCCCTTTTTGCGTCAGCAACAGCTGCCTTTGATTCTTCCCTTGGCGGGTCCATCATGGAGATAAGGCCCAGGAACGTGAAACCATTTTCATTGTCCAGTGACAGCGTGTAATCCTCCGGCACCTCCTTGTATCCAAATGCCAGGACCCGAAGCCCTTCCTGGGAAAATTCCAGGTTCTTTTGAAGGATTGCATCCTTATCCGCCTGGGTGATTTCCCTAATCCCGTCCTCCAGCCTGATGTTGGCCGTACGGTCCAAGAGCACGTCCAGGGCGCCCTTTGTCAGAACGGTGGGCACATCGTGAAGCTCGTATTTTGTGCTCATCAGTTTACGGTCTGAGTCAAATGGGATTTCTTCCAGACGGGGCATCAGTTCCCTGAGAAGGTTTTCATCCACCGTGGCCTTGCGCCCCATTTCCACCAATGCAAACTCTGTTGGGTCCCCGATTCCCTTTCCGTCCACAATGGAGGAATCATTGGTCAGTATGGCGTCATAGAGCAGGTAACGGTGGAGCTGGTTGCGCAGGTCCAGACGGTCGATGGAAATGGTCTCGTTATTAACATAGATATTCTGTACCGTCATCTTGTTCTGGGTTAATGTGCCTGTTTTGTCAGAACAGATGACTGATACGCAGCCCAGGCTTTCCACTGCCTTCAGTTCTTTGATGATGGCATGTTCCCTTGCCATTTTCTGCGTTCCCATTGCCTGCACGATGGTTACGATGGAACTGAGCGCCTCCGGGATTGCCGCAACTGCCAGCGCAACCGCAAACATCAGTGAATCCAGGATAGGCATGTCACGGTACAGGCTCAGAAGGAACACAAGGCCGCAGATTACCATTATGGCCATGGCCAGGCGGCTTCCGAACTGGTCCAGGCTGATCTGCAGCGGGGTTTTCTTCTCCTTTGTGGCGTTCATAAGGGCTGCAATCTTACCGATTTCCGTATCCATGCCGGTGGCTGTCACCAGCACCACGGCCCTTCCGTAGGTCACAAGGCCGCTGGAATATACCATATTAGCCCGGTCTGCCAGGGCGCAGTCGTCATGGATCAGGCCATCGCTTTTATCCACATTGGTGGACTCTCCTGTAAGGGAGCTTTCATTGACCTGCAGGGAATAATTTTCCAGTATCCTTCCGTCGGCAACCACCAGGTCCCCGGCCTCCAGGTACAGGATGTCGCCCGGAACCACCTGGGCCGATGGCACCTCAATCTTATGTCCGTCCCTCATCACTTTGGTGCTGGGCGATGACAGGGATTTAAGGCTGTCCAGGGATTTTTCCGCCTTGGCATGCTGCACGGTTCCCAGGATTGCATTAAGTACGATAACAGCGATGATCACGATCGTGCTTTCCACATTGCCGCTTACCATGGATATAAGGGCGGCAATGATCAGGATGACCACCAAAAGGTCACAGAACTGCTCAAAAAAAACCTGAAGGGTGCTTTTGCGCTTCCCCTCCTTAAGGACATTTTCCCCGCTCTCAGCCAGCCGCTTACCGGCTTCCTCACCGGTCAGCCCATGTTCCGTCACACGGAAATGTTCCAATAACTCTTCCTTAGTCTGTTGATACCATTCTTTCATATGCTTTCCTCCTTATTCAGTACATCTCCGGCTCCATCCCCAGGTGCATCAGGTTAGGTGGTTTCCACCCCTGTCCGGATGGAGTACCAGGGTCTGTTTGAACATCCATTCCCGCCATCTGCATAAAAAAAGACTTCCATGGATGGCTTGCCAGAATATGTAACATATCTGCAAGCCACGCATAAAAGTCTTGTAACCGTATCGGCATATATTGCCAGGTTCCGTGCAGAACCGAGGTTGTTGACAATATATTTAAACTACTCCCTCTTTAGCTGTGTTGCCTTGCTTATGAAGTTTTAATGAGTTTATCCCTTTTTTTAATAATTGTCAAGGGGAAAGCAGAATTTTTTTGCTATTTCAGCAAATCCAGTACATCGGCCTGGGCTTTATCACAGGCCTCCTGGGCTGTCATTTCACCTGCCTGGGCGCGTGAGGCATAGCTTCCCATTATATCCAGCATCTGGTTGATCTGCTCATGAGGCGGAGTCCATTGAAGGCCTCTCTTAACAAGGCCGTTGGCCTTCTCCAACGCTGCCAGCTGTGCTGGATAGGAGGGGTTCTCCTTAATCAGTTCCTCATTCTCATATACGGAATACCTGGTGGAGGCGCCGCCGTTCTTTACATATTCCAGACTCTTCTCGCGGCTTGTCATATACATCATGAACGCCCATGCCGCATCCGGATTCTTGGCTCCGTTCGGTATGGAAATGTTCCAGTCAGCCAGGGCTGCGGACTCTCCTGCAGGACCGTCCGGAGGCGCTGCAAATGCTACCTTGTCATAAACCTTGGACTTCTGCGGGTCCGTAATTGCAGAGGCAATGGCGGTCGCATCCAGCCACATGGCTGTCTTGCCTGACATAAATGCCCCAAGGGCTTCCTCATGTGTATAAGTTGAAACATCCGGCGGTGCGCACTCCAGCATATCAAGATACCATTGCAGGGATTCCACCACGCCCGGGTCGTTAATTTTAGGCTCCAGCGTTTTCTGGTCCATCATTCCGTCGCAGAACGCATACATGGTGGTCAGCCATCCGGAAGCAAAATGGATTCCTCTCTGCGCCCTCAGGGCAACTCCATAAAGACCGTCCTCCTTGCCGTTAAAGAACCTTGCCAGTTCCAGGAATTCATCCATGGTTTTAGGCGGCTCCTTGCCGTATTTCTCAAACAGATCCGTTCTGTAGGCGAGGAACCGGGTCTCACCTGCTATGGGTATGCCGATGGTCTCCCCCTTGTATTGGCCCAGGTCACAGTATGCAGGAATCAGGTCGGCTTTGTCGTACCATTCCGGTGTTTTCTGAGGGTCGTTCATATAATTATCAAGAGCCTGGACCACGTTCTTAGCTCCATATTCCGCATTCCAGAAGCTGTCAACCATAAAAACATCATAGCTGTGCGCGCCCTGGAAATCCAGAAGCTGCTTGTTCTTAAGATAGGTCTGCTCCACCACATCCCACTCCACCTGAATTCCTGTTAAATCAGTAAACTCCTCAGCCATTGCCTGGAAGGCTTCGGTGGATGGATGGGATGCCATGGATACAACAATCCTGGTACCATCATACTGTTCCTTCATCAGATTCCCCCAGCCTTCCATGGTCGAAGCATCCGCGGCGGCTTGTGTGCTCTCTGCAGCAGCAGTATCCTGGGCCTCAGTCCCTGATTCCTGGGTATCCGCAGGCGCAGACGAAGCCGGTGTCCCCTTGCCGGCAGAACAGGCTGTCATTGACAATACCAGCATCAATGCCGTTGCCGTAGAATACAACTTTCTTTTCATAGCTTTTCCTCCTTATTTTAAAAAATACATTTGTTAACCTTTCACTGCACCAAATGTTAAACCGCGTATCATATATTTCTGGACAATTATCCCAAAGAGGATAACCGGAAGACTGGAAAGGACACCGGTTGCCGCCATCTCTCCCCATTTCGTGCCTGACACGGACAAAAAAAGCATGACCGAAGTAGGAACGGTCTTGGCATTTACACTGGTAAGGAAGTTTGCAAAAACAAATTCGTTCCAGGAATTAATAAGACAGAATATTGCCGTTGCCGTCAGTCCCGGAAGTGACAGGGGCAATATCAGTTCTTTGAAAACCTGAAGTCCATTGCATCCATCAATCTTGCCTGCCTCCTCAATCTCCATTGGTATATCCTCAAAGAATCCACGCATCATAAGGATTGTAAACGGTATGTTAAACAGCAGATAACAGATTATCAGTATCACCCGGGTATCCAGAAGCCTGGCCGCCATTGCCATCAGGAAATATGGAATTACAATGGCCATGGCAGGCAGCATTCTCTGGCTTAAGACCAGAAAAGCAGTGCTCTCCCTTTTCTTCCAGTTAAATCTTGCAAATCCATATGCTGCAAAAGAACCAATCACCAGGGATACAAAGGTGGATACCACAGACACAACCGCGCTGTTGGCAAAATAGTCCAGTATATGGGCATTCTTTATGATACTGGCATAGTTCTCCATGGTTGGCTGGAATATAAACTTGCCCGGATCAAAAATATCCACCCGGGGCTTCAGGCTGATTAATACCATCCACAGATAGGGTGCTATAAAAAACAGGCAGACAATGAAAAAAATGATTCCCTTTCCAACTCCCAGAAAAGCCCTTTTGTTTTTTCTGCTCATCTTCACAGCTTAGTCCCCCTTTCTCTGATAATGGATCAGGATCTTGCTGACCATGGTGGAAATGACCATCAGTATGATGGCATTTGCGGCCGCCCTTCCAATCAATCCGTTCTGTGCGTTTGCCAGCCTGTAGATATGCAGGCTGAGGAATTCGGTTGAGTTTCCCGGACCGCCCTGGGTCAGGACAAAAGGCATATCGTATATCTTCAGCGAATCTATGGTCCTGAATATCAAGGTCAGGAAAATCAATGGCCGAAGGGATGGCAGCGTTATATGACGGAACAGCTGGAAAGCGTTCCCGCCGTCAATCCTGGCCGCCTCATATTGATCCACAGGCAATGAACACAGTCCTGCGTAGCTGATTAAGGACACAAACGGGGTCCACTGCCAGACATCTGCCAGCACAACAGATGTAAATGACAGATTGGCGTCCAGCCATGTAACATTTGATATGCCAGCCAGATTCAGGAAATAATTTACAATCCCGTATTCCGAATTCAGCATTAACTTCCAGATATTCCCGGCAATGCTGGGCGTCATCACAATTGGTATGATTAATATGGCAAATACAACTGGTTTCAGTTTAAACTCCGAATCACACAGCAGCTTACCAATCATAAAACCAAGCACCATCTCAATGCCTGTGGTGATGGTCATGAATTTAAGGCTGATATAGACAGCATTCCAGAAGTCAGGGTCCCTGCCGGAGAACAGCCGGATGTAATTATCAAACCAGACCAGACGGATCCGCCCCAGATTCCACCCCAGCTGATAATCCGTAATACTGATAAGGTACAGGAAAATCGTGGGAAATACCGTCAGTACCGTCATGATGGTCATTGCTGGTGCAATATACGGTATATATGGCTTTTTCTTAATATAACGTTTCATCATATTGCCCAATCCCTCTTTCTATTGCTTACACAGCTGTCTGGCATCGATGGAAATAAACTGTCTTGAATCCGCAGCCTCTTTTGCGGCCCATAATATTTTCATGGTGCCTTCAACAGAGAACAGGTTTGACTGTTCAGGTTCCTTCTGGCATTTTACACATTCCACAAAATATTTAAGCTCTTCTTCATATCCGTCCTCATGTTCCAGGCTGATACACTGCTTTTCATTTCCACGGATTAATTCCAGGCAGTCTCCCCCGGAATATGTAATCATCCCTGTGTCCCCCACGATTTCCAGCATGGACTCCAGGCCCCCGTCATGGAAGCCTTCAGGCATTCCCCAGGAACCGACCACATTGGCGCAGCAATCGCTGTAGACTATGTTGAGGATTCCATGAAGGGTTGTCTCCGCCCTCTCCACGATTTTACAGGACACCTGTTCCGGCGTTCCCAGCAGCCAGTATAAATAGTCTATATCATGTATGCACAGATCCATCAGCAGACCGCCGCTCTGCCTGTTATCCATAAGCCAGTTTCCCTTTGACCAGGAAGGCATCTTCTGCCTTCTGAAACATGTAATCAGCCTTGGTCTGCCAATCTCGCCGTTCAGCACCATTTCCCTGGCCCTCACATATCCGTTCCAGAACCTGAGCACCTGACCCACCATGAGATGGCATGTCTTTGTATCTGCGATACGGCAGAGTCCATAATAATCATCCCTTGTCAGGCATACCGGCTTTTCGCAGAATATATAGTCACATAGGTCCAAGGCCTGCTCAATGGCCTCCCTGTGCAGATACGTTGGAAGGCATATGTCAATCATGTCTATATGTTTTCCTTCCAGCCCGCTCACGTCATCTATGGCCCTGCACCGGAATCTCCCGGAAAACTCAGCTGCCTTTCCCGCATCGCGTTCAACTATATACGCTATCTCAACATCCTTTCCCATCCCTTTATAGGCCTGGCCATGAACCTGTCCCATTTTCCCGGCACCCCATATAGCCACCTTCATAAATAACCTCCACAATCATGTCCATTGGAATCTGCTGCCAAAATCCTTACAATATGCTCTCCAAATATTTCTTACCCTCGATAATCTCCTGTTTCTGCCTCTCATTGCCGGCTTCTATCTCATACTCCACAGAAACAGGGCCATCATAACCAATTTCCTTTAATTTCTTTATAAATCCCGGGAAATCCACCTTGCCCTTCCCAATGGGGAACTCACTGCCTAATTCATATCCTGTTTCCGGGTAGCTTCCATCCTTTGCATGTACGCTGCGCACATATTGCCCCAGCACGTTAAGGCCATCCACCGGATTGGCGTTGCCATACATCATGAGATTGGCGGGGTCATAATTAACAAACAGATTGTCATTCCCCACATCCTCAATCAGGCGCCTGAGGACAATGGGCGGTTCCTGGCCTGTTTCCATTAAGAAATTCTGCCCATGCTTTTTCAGTTCCGATGTGATGTATCTCAGCGCACTTACCACTCCGGTGTAATTCACGTCCCTGCAGTTAGTGGGAACAAAACCAAGATGGGTGATGATGTCCTTAACTCCGAGTATCCTGGCATAGGCCGCCCCGTCCAGCAGGTTCTTTATGCGGGACGCCCTGTATTCCGGGGGGACGATTCCCAGAATGGAAGGGCCTTCTGCAAAATCCCATTTGATGGGACCGTGCCAGCCGCACCACAGGCCGGTTACTTCCATATCCAATTTTTCCAGAAGGTCCTTAACATACCCTGCATGTTCCCTGCACAGATGGGACATATCCCAAAGCTGCAGCTGGCAGTTATGAAATCCACTGTCCTTTGCCCAGCCAAGGGTCTCCTCCAGGTCCTCTCCCATAATGACTGCAATTCCTAACGGTTTCATAGGTTTCCTCCTTTACCTGTACATTCATATCATCATCCGCAAAACAGCTGCGAAGGTTCCATGTCATTGAACTTAAAATAACGGTTAATGTAGTATTTGGCAGCTCCCCTGACAACCGATGCCTCCCCCAGTTTCGTATAAACCACATCCACATCTGATACGAACTGCCGGAAACCAAACTGCTGCATCTTTCCTTTCAGCAATTCCAGAAACCGGTCCCCCAGCTTCCGCCCAATCCCTCCAATAATAACCAACTCCGGATGGAATAAGGTAATGGCATTGCAAAGGGCATATGCAAAATCCTCTGCCATATAAGACATAAGTTTGAGCGCGTCCTCATCCCCAGCCCCCACCAGGGCTGCCAGATCCTTGAACAGAAGTTTATCTCCGGACCCTTTGGGCACCTCAAGACCAAATTCCTCAAACTGCCTGGGAAGCGCCAACTCCCCTATCTGGTTCTCCAGACATCCCCTATTGCCGCAGGCGCACGGGCATCCATTGCGGTCCACAGAAAAATGGCCAAACTGTGTTGCCATGCCGCTGGCCCCGCCGAGAAGATGTCTGTCATGTATAATGGCCGCGCCAACCCCGTCATTGATATTAATATAAATATAATTCTCCCCATCCAGTTTTCCAAAGGCTGTCTCCGCATAGGCAAAACATGCCGTGTCGTTTAAAATGGCCAGGGGATATCCATCCAGCATACTTCTCAGCCTGCTGATTTTATAATTTCCCTGGCTTTCCGTGGGCAGTACCACGGATATGATTTCATCATGTTTTTCATCAATCATCCCGGGCACAATCACACAGACGCCCATTACATGGATGTCCACACACTGCGCTTCCCTGAATTCTTCAAAATATCCTTTTAATCCTGCCAGGGCATCTCCTGCGTTCTTCATGTCATATTCCCTGCACAGCACAATATTCATGGCCGAGTCCACCAGGGCAATCTCAAGGTTATCCTTATGCCAGTTTAAAACAATCACATAATTGGTGCTGTTATTGACAGCAAGGCTGTTAGGCTTCCTTCCCTGGCGGCTGCTTTCTGATGCGCCCTCATCTATAACGAACATTTCCTGCATCATCTCATCCACTAAAGCCGAAACCGTTGTCTTGCTGAGTTTGAGCTGCTCGGCAATCTGTGTCCTGCTGATTCCTGGAAAATCCTCTATAAGCTGATATATTTGTTTTTTATTATTATCTTTGATTAGAAGCTGGTTATATTTTTTCACCAAATCTCCCCCTCCATTAATTTGTTCAGTGACCTTACTAATTATCTTGAGTATAACACACAGCTGTTTATTACGCAATACCCAAATGCAAAAGGTTATGTCATCCTCCAGATTCCAGCCTCAGATATAACCATGTCCACTGCCTGGTCATGTTCCTCCACCGGTATATCATCCCGCATGATCCTGTCCCTGCATATGACCGCCTTCACTCCTGCCACACGCCCCAGATAACGGTCATAATACCCTCCCCCGTAACCCAGGCGCCTGCCCGTTTGGCTGCATGTACAGCAGGGAATGACTGCCAGGTCGATTTCCTCCGGCTGTATCCTCACCGCATCATTCCTCGGCTCTTGAATACCGTAACTGCCATCCTCCAGATCTTCCAATGAATCAATCAGGTATGCTTCCATCACGCCCTTTGATATGCATTTCGGTACGGCAACCTGCTTTCCATGCTCCAGGGCATGGGTTATGATGGGCCTGGTATTAATTTCCCCTTCCGTTCCCACAAAAATGAAAACCGTCACGGCCTTATGATATTCATCCAGACCAGTCACGGCCTGGCAGATGGCCTGGTCTGCCTGTATACAGTATTCATGGTTTAGGCCTGAAACCTGAAGCCGCACAAGCTTCCTCAGTTCCTGTTTCCTGTTTCCTTCTTTTTTCCTGCCCACTTCCTTTTCCATATTCCCTTCCATTCCCGGCACTCACTCCCATGTCTTCCACACATCCGGCTGATATCCCACCGTTGCCTTGGCTCCATTCCTGACAATCGGTGTCTTTAACACGTTCTGATTCTCCAAAACCTTCCCGTCCCTGTCCTCTGCCGCGATATACTGGATCAGGGCCAAAAGGTCCTTGTCCTTACAGTCCTTATCAATCATGGACTCCAGCCCGCCAACCGCCTGCTTTACCCGGTTGAACTCACCCTTGCTCATGCCCTTTTCGCTCAGGTTGATGGACTGGAACCGGATTCCGCGTTCCTTAAAATACCGCTCTGCTTTCTTTGTATCAAAGCACTTGGACTTTCCAAATATCTGTATGTTCATATGCGCCCTCCTATAACCATATCCTGTTTGGGCATTCCACCATTTTACCATGTAAATGACGCAATGCCTGTATTTTATACCACATTATAACAGACGGGGAGGGATCCAGCAATTTATTTCATTGATAATGCTATCCTGCCTGATAACTAAGGCCAGGAAACCGCAAAAATCCTGCCCAGGCCATCAAATGGCATCAGGGCAGGACCTTTCAACGGCTCATTAGTTAACCGCTGCTTCTGGAACGCTTTTTTTTAAATGGTTGAAAATCCAGGTATGCATTTTTGTGAACTGGCCGCAGATAATGGCATTTATCAGGGTGCCTTCACGTATGAACATAATCTTGCCCAAGAATACCAGGCCAATGACAGCGGATATGACAAGCAGGCCGCAGTCCACCATGGATTTTACATTTCCCCACTTCATGCGGGTCCTCCTCACAACCACGGTGTTAAATGCATCAGCGGGCATCAGGATTAAATCAGCCTCAATCATAAGGTACAGTCCAAGGGCCAGGACCGCGCATCCCAATACCAGGAGACAGAGCCTTAATATATAATTCTCCACTGCCAGGAAGCTGAACAGATACAGGTTGGCATCCAGGAACATACCTGAAATCATGGCCGGTACCAGCTGTGTGTCCTGCTGTGGATAGCGGGTGCTCTATGCACAAGGACCTGCGATACGTTGTACCGGAGCCTGTCTGAACATTCATCCCCGCCATCTGGGCGCCCCTTCACAACCCGGTATATTTGAGCCAAATTCAGGTTACCCAGCCCGCTATGCGCCCTTCATTTGGCCCAGATTCCCCCCAAAGCCGGGCGCTCATCTGACGGAAAACAATGTTCAGACAGGCCTTAAGAAATCTTACCCACACGCCATCCGGACATGGTGTCCTCCCTGATCAGGAACTGGTTTCCATCCATATCCTCAAACTGGAACATATTTCCATAGGGCATCCTCTTAATCTCCCCCACGCTGACGCCCTTTTCAAGCAGTTCTTTGTAAGCCTCCTCAATGTTATCCGTACTCATCATGACAGAGGGATGGCCCACATTGACCTTTGGGTTCTGGGCCTCCATCATCTTCTTATCATACAGTACAAATACGGTTGTGTCCCCCTGGGCCGGCCCTACTTCGATCCACTTCATATCAGGTCCCATCTGTTCCTCAGAGCGTACCTCAAATCCCACCTTTTCAGTCCAGAAAGCCTTGGCTTCTTCCTGGTTATTAACATAAAGTGTGACTTTAGATATTGCATTAATCATCGCCATTTCTCCATTTCTGTCTGTCATTCTCAATCTGTTATTCAGAATGCCCTGGAAATGGGATTTTCATGCAGCGTGACATGGAACAGGAAAGCATTTTCAAACATCCCCCGGCCGTACGCCGGATCCGGTCATGCCTTAACAGCCCAGCGCATCTTGGTGGACCTGGCACGGCTGTTCATACTGCACTCTTCTGCGGACGGACGGATCACATCCCCGGCTATCTCACTGTAAATACCCTGACGGTGCAGATTCTTAAATGATTTTTTAACAATCCGGTCTTCCCCGGAATGGAAGGTCAGGACAGCCACACGGCCGCCCTTTGCAAGCACATCCGGCAACTTTTCCAGAAATTGGTACAGCACCTCAAATTCACTGTTAATATCAATGCGCAGGGCCTGGAATGTCCTCTGGCAGGATTTCTTAACCGCCTCCCTCCGGTCTGGTTCCGGAACAAAAGAAAGCGCCTGCTCTATGGCTTCCCTGAGCTGGGTCGTGGTGTCAATGCCGTCTCCCCGCTTAATCCGGTTCACAACCGCCCTGGCAATCTCCTCTGCATATGGCTCGTCTGAATTCTCAACCAGCATTCCCGTCAGTTCTTCCCTGGAAATATGTTTCAGCCGCTCCGATGCAGGTATGCCCCGGCTGGAATCCAGACGCAGATCCAGCGGGCCGTCCTTCTTAAAAGAAAATCCCCGCTCCGGGTTATCTATCTGCATGGAGGATACCCCCAAATCAGCCAGCACAAAATCAAAGGGACCGGTTTCCGCCGCCAGCTGGTCAATATCCGCAAAGTTCAGCTGCCTGATGGACAGTATCTCAGGGCCGTATCCCAGTTTTCCAAGACGTTCCCTGGTCTTGGCCATTTCTATGGTGTCCACGTCCAGGGCATGAATATGCCCATGGCCTTGCAGGCACTTGAGCATTTCCTGGGTATGTCCGCCATATCCAAGGGTTGCGTCCAATCCGGTCTGGCCCGGCTGTATCTGAAGGAAATCCAGGATTTCCTTAACCATGATGGAAATGTGCATGCCCACCGGGGTGCTTCCCTTGCTGATTACCTTGGCAACGGTTTCCGGATATTTCTCCGGCTGCAGTTCTTTATATTTCTCATTGTATTTCTTGGGGTGGGTTCCCTTGTATCGGACACGCCTCTTGTGTTCCTGGGGCGGATGTTCCTGCCCCTGACGCTGATGTTCCTGTCCCTGATGCTGATGTTCCTGTCCCTGATGCTGATGTTCCTGTCCCTGATGCTCCCGGACCTCATGTCCCTGGTATTCTTGTCCTCTGTTTTCCACGTTTTCCTCCTGATGGGTTATCACTTCACTTTTATACGGATTTATCGCTGTTTTGCGGCAGCCTTCTTAATCAGCCCCGCGATTCCCTCTTCCGGATAAGACAGCAGCCGTCCAAATTCAACAGCAATGTCATAACGCGCCTGCGCAGTGTATGCGTCCTCCTGTTTAAGGCGCTTCTGCCTCTCCTTTAACCCAAGGTATTGTTCCAGCACATCTTCCGTGCGGTAAAAGAGATAGTTGAATTTATCCTGGTTCGCCTTTGCAGGGAATAAGTCCGTGATAAATGCCTGGTCTTCCGGGTAATAGGATATCCCATACTGGCTGCAAAGCCTTTTTACTTCGCCCAGATAGCTGTCCCGTTCCTCCCTGGTGTCACATGGATGGCTCATGGCCAGTTTCTTAAGGCCGCAGGAAACCATTTCACAAAAACAGTCCATTACACCGGCCTGGTAGGAATATGGGTCGATGGGGCGGGCAGCCTTCCCATCATCTCCTGCTTCCTCATACTCATCCCGGTCTAAAGACAGGGGAATTCCTGACGCGCTGGTCACATTAACCCCTCCGTACCAGGTACTGTCCACCGTAAAGATGTCCCCGACCTGATACTCCATTGAAAATCCATCATTCTTTCTGATTATGCGGATCCGCTGTTTATCCATGGCGTATGCTCCTGATTACTCATGATTTTATGATTCATGGCCCAAAGCCACGATTACGATTAAAAGTATAACACAGGTAGATGGAAATGATAAGAGGGTGCTGTGGATTTCCACTTGTCAGAACCCCCATTGTCATGTAGAATAGTACTGCCTGAGTTAAAAGTATTGGTGTGGAAATGGTGCCATTCCTATTCCCCAGCAGGAAAAACACCTATAAAACCCTATAAAATAAAGGAGTTTTCAAATGAGTATCTTAAACGTTGAACATTTAAGCCACGGTTTCGGCGACCGTGCAATTTTCCAGGACGTATCCTTCCGCCTGCTAAAGGGCGAACACATCGGCCTGATCGGGGCCAATGGCGAGGGAAAGTCCACCTTCATGGATATCATTACCGACAAACTGATGCCCGATGAAGGCAAGGTGGAGTGGGCCAAGAATGTCCGGGTGGGTTATCTGGACCAGCACACGGTGCTTGAAAAAGGCATGACCATCCGGGACGTGTTAAAGAGCGCCTTTGGCTTCCTTTTTGAGATGGAAGAACAGATGAACCAGATATGTGAGAAGATGGGCGAGGCAGACGAGGATGAGATGAATTCCATGATGGAGGAGCTGGGTACTATCCAGGACCTTCTCATGGCCCATGATTTTTATATTATTGATGCCAAGGTGGATGAGGTCGGACGCGCCCTTGGACTGAACGAGATTGGGATGGATAAGGACGTGACCGGGCTTTCCGGCGGCCAGAGGACCAAGGTGCTTCTTGGAAAACTGCTGTTACAGAAGCCTGATATCCTGCTTCTGGATGAGCCCACCAACTACCTGGACGCCCAGCACATTGAATGGCTGAAGCGGTATCTTCAGGAATATGAGAACGCATTTATCCTGATTTCCCATGACATCCCCTTCCTTAACAGTGTCATCAACCTGATTTACCATATGGAAAACCAGCGCCTGGACCGTTATGTGGGGGATTATGACAAATTCCAGGAAGTGTACGCTGTCAAGAAATCACAGCTGGAAGCAGCCTACAAACGCCAGCAGCAGGAAATCGCGGATCTGGAAGACTTCGTGGCCCGCAACAAGGCCAGGGTCTCCACCAGGAACATGGCCATGTCACGGCAGAAAAAGCTGGATAAGATGGATGTAATTGAACTGGCAAGGGAAAAACCCAAGCCTGAGTTCCATTTCCTGGAAGCACGCACTGCCGGAAAGTGCATCTTTGAGACAAAGGACATGGTCATCGGTTATGACGAACCCCTGTCCCGCCCGCTGAACCTTTTGATGGAACGGGGGCAGAAAATCGCGCTGGTGGGTGCCAACGGTATCGGCAAGACCACGCTGTTAAAGAGCATCCTGGGCCTTATCCCGGCCATGAGCGGCAGCGTGGAACTGGGTGATTATCTGTCCATCGGATACTTTGAGCAGGAGATGGCGCCAGGCAACACCACCACGTGCCTGGAGGAGATATGGAAGGAATTCCCCTCCTATACCCAGTATCAGGTGCGGTCCGCCCTTGCCAAATGCGGCCTTACAACCAAGCACATTGAAAGCCAGGTGCGTGTCTTAAGCGGCGGCGAACAGGCAAAGGTAAGGTTATGTAAGCTGATGAACCGGGAATCCAATGTACTTCTTCTGGACGAACCTACCAACCACCTGGATGTGGACGCAAAGGAAGAACTGAAATGCGCCCTGAAGGCATATAAAGGAAGCATCCTTCTGATCTGCCATGAACCGGAGTTCTATGAGGGTCTGGCCACGGATGTGTGGGATTGCAAGGAATGGGCCTTGAGGCTGTCATAGGGTGTGTATGAAAAGGTGTGTATGAAAATAACATAATAATCCGGGCAGATCCAACCGCGGCAGGCTTATAAGCCGCCCCCGCAGTGTGGATCTGCCCTTTTTCCCATGTATCAATTTTCGTATAATGCAGCCATGTCACGTATCCTGTGCTTTATTTCCATACGGACATGCGGCGGCTCTAAGCACTCGCACTTATCCCCGAAGCCTAAAAGAATATCATAGTAGTATTCATTCTCCACGAAAGGGAAGCTGACAATGTAATGCTCACCTCCATCCGGTGAAAGGTGTTCATACGTACAAAAATCAAGTATTCTGTCCACAACGGATTTATGGATACGGATTTTTATTTCTGTCTGCATTTTCTCCAGGATTTCCGCAAAATCCATATCCGGTTTTTCATAATCCCGCGGTATGAAAGTTTCCTCCTGTATCTGCAGGTCAGACATGCGGGAGAGCCTGAATAGACGGAACCCATTCCTCTTATGGCAATACCCCCGGAGATACCAATGGCTGCCTTTCAATACAAGCTGATATGGTTCGGCTGTCCGTTGGGATCCATTACCGTGGTGGGCTATATATCCAAACGAAACCAGCCTGCTTTCCTGCATGGCCGCCTTGATGATTTCCAGATATGGCTGTATGTTCCCGCTGCCCATCCATGGGCTTAAATCTATGTGTACCTGATTTATTTTCAGTTCAATGTCCTTCGCCCTGTGGGCGGGGATGAAACTCCTGACCTTTGCAAGAGTATGTACCAGTTCATCTCCCCGCACCATGTTGGAAAGACTGGAAAGCCCCATCAGGAGGACGGAAAGGTCGTCAGCGGAAAAAACCTTTTTGTCAACCTTGTATTCCTGCATGATCTCAAATCCGCCGCCCACCCCGGATGCGGAACGGACAGGAATACCCGCCATATTGATGGCGTCTATATCACGGTAAATTGTGCGGGGAGAAACCTCAAACATATCTGCCAGCTCCTGCGCGCTTATTCGTTTCTTGTCAAGAAGTATCATGATAATACTGACAAGCCTGTCAATTTTCATGGGATGCCCCCCTTTCAATCCATATTGTGGCCATACTGTTGTCAACAATTACATGGTACAATAAAAATGAAAGCAAATCAATCAAACAATGAAAGCGGAGGAAACTATGTCTACAATCTATGTGTACGTCCTTGATACGTTAGCTGACTGGGAACTGGGTCACGTTACTTCGGAACTGAACTCCGGACGTTTTTTCAAACAGGGGGCACAGCGCGTGTCACTTAAGACAGTCAGTTATTCAAAAGAGCCAATCATTACAATGGGAGGTCTGACAATCCTACCCAATTGTTCCATTGATGACATGGCTGTGGATGAATCAAGCATGCTGCTTTTACCGGGCGCAGATACATGGAATGATCCAAAGCATGCCCCTGTCATCCAAAAAGCAGGCGAATTCCTCTCTTTAGGGGCAGCGGTGTGCGCAATCTGCGGCGCGACCGCCGCGCTTGCCAGCGTTGGGCTATTGGACCGGCGCCCCCATACCAGTAATGGGCCGGGATTTCTGGAAATGGTTTCTCCTGGTTATAAAGGGCAGGATTTTTATATAGACAAGCCATCTGTGGCGGATGGCAGCCTTATTACCGCAGGCAGCACCGGGGCTTTGCTGTGGGCCAGGCAGATCATCCAGCGTTTAGACGTGTTTCAAACAGACACGCTGGAATCATGGTATGAATATTTTAGTACCGGTAAGCCTGAACATTTCTTTGCCCTCATGCAGACGTTGCCGTCCGGCAGCGATTCACAATAATTCCCCATCGGGAAGCTCCCCGAAGAATTGGAACGGACTGCCCAGGCCCAGGCAACAGCTCTTTCCAGGTATCTGGCTTGGTTCCCAGAAAGCGGAACATAGAGCAGCCGCGCATCGTTTAAAACGGTGCGCTTTTTTCTTTATACATACACTTGCTTTTATTCTTCTGTTCCTGTATAATCCATTTAAATACTTTTATATTTATTATAGTAATTAAGCTTGGATGAAAGGAGGCTATGCACCATCCTGCATCTGGCCAGCATATCCAGAAGCATTCGGTTCAGGCAGCCGGAAAGGAGAAAACCAATGAGCAGCTTATATACAAATCTGATGGAACGGTTCATGACATACTTCCTGTCCAACTGGCAGCTTTTTATCATTATTACAGGACTTCTGTTCTTGCTTGGCGGGATTTTCAACTGGAAATGGACCTGGGCCCCTGACGGCCACGGCGGAAAAAATCATGGAAATGAAGGTAAGCCCTGTGGTCCCTGCTGACTGCCAGCAGTTCATCCACATCCTGAGGGATGACCAGAGCGATTTCTGTTTCCCTCTGGGGACTTCCCTGGCCGGCGGAGCGGATGCATGGTGTGTAACCTACAAATTTGATAAGCAGACAATCCTTCCCGGAAGCCGTCTGCCTGAGGACGGTATTGTGCCGTTCCTGCTGGAAGCAAAGCCTAAAAAGCAGATTCCCATCCAGCTTGCCGCCATACCCGGCAAATATTATCAGGCGTGACCAAGTAAGGAAACAGACCCTGATACCATATTTTCCGCCCGTGCAGCATCATGCTGTATGGGCGCTATTTGTTTCCTGGTCTTCCATTCCTTATCATCCTGACCAGAAGATTTCCCTGGACATCATCGGCCGGGACATGAAAATGCCCCGGGAAATGCCGGACAGTCTCATTCACGGTCCAATTCCTTCCATTTAAGGACAGTTCTTTCATCTTAGCTTCCCGCCTGCTATAATAAAGTCCATAAAGAAATTACGCCTTAAACCAATTGAAAGGGGAACCGTACCATGAATCCAGCCATAAAATCCATATTGAAAAAAGCAGGCATCATCTGCCTTTCCACCATACTGTTTGCCATGTGTTCCGTACTTATCTATATCACAAAGATAACCGGGAACATGCACCGCCTGGACGGCAGTCCGGAAATCCCGGTCATGGAAACCAATCCCAATATTCCGGCAGAACCCATGAACATGGGGAGCGGATACTGGACCATTGCGGTTTTTGGCGTGGACAGCCGTAACGGGGATGTGGGGAAAGGCAATCATGCGGATGTACAGCTTCTGTGCTCCATCAACGCTGCCACAGGGGATATACGCCTTGTGTCCGTATACAGGGATACCTTCCTTATGAACAGCCCGTCCACGGACGGTTACGGTAAATTAAGCCAATCCTATATGGTCTCAGGACCCAATGGCAATGTGCAGGCACTGACCGCCAATCTGGATATCACCATCGATGATTATATATCCTTTAACTGGAAATCCGTGGCAGATGTAATCAATCTTCTGGGAGGCGTGGATATTGAACTGACTAAAGCTGAATTTCATTATATCAATGCCTTTATCACGGAAACCGCGGACAGCACCGGGATTCCCTCCGTCCACCTGTCTGATTACGGGATGCAGCATCTGGACGGGGTACAGGCAGTGGCTTATATGCGGTTAAGGCAGATGGATACTGATTTTGCCCGCACGGAACGCCAGAGAAGGGTCATCAGCCAGGTCTTTGGAAAGGCAAAGGACACGGATCCCGGCACACTGCTTCAGGTGGCTGACACGGCATTTTCCCAGTCCCTCTCCTCCCTGACCGCCAAAGACCTGGTCAGCATGATACGCAACATAAAGAAATTCAATTTAAGCAGCACAGCCGGCTTCCCATTTACCCATGAGGACGCCCCTCTTGGGAAGAACGGGGACTGTGTGATTCCCAATACCCTTGAATCCAATGTGGAACAGCTTCACCAGTTCCTATATGAAGACATGGATTATACCTGCCCTGACAGGGTCCGGTCCATCAGCAGGGAGATTATCAAGCAGGCAGTTAAGAACTAAGGAGCGTATGACATGATACGAATTGCGGTTTGTGATGATGAACAATGTTTTGTGGAGCAGATTTACACCATTCTTTCAGTGCAGGCAAAGGAAATCTCCTCTGCCCTGCACATTTCCACCTATATGGACAGCGGCCAGCTGCTCTACGATGTGGAGGACGGCGCCCATTTTGACCTGCTGTTCCTGGACATAGAAATGCCCGGTACAGACGGCATGAGCCTGGCCGGAGCCATCCGGCGTTCCCTGCCCCTGGCCTTAATCGTCTTTATTACATCCCATACAAAATATGCGGTCAAGGCGTTTGAGCTTTCCGTATTCCGGTACATCCCCAAGCCGGAGCTGGCAGCCTGCCTGCCCCTGGCCCTTAAGGATGCCTGCCGGCTTCTGGAACGGAATTCCAATGGAACCTATGTCATCGAATCCTCCCGCAGGGTACGCAAGATTGCAGTGGATGATATCCTCTATATCTATAAGGACCAGAAGTACGCTGTCTTTGTACTTGAAAATGAAGAATTGCCCGTGCGCAGGCCCCTGGAGCAGGTGTTGTCAGAGCTGTGCGGCCAGGAGCGCGACAGCGGTTTCCTGATGGTGGAGCGGGGATACATCGTCAACCTGTTCCATGTGGATAAGATGGAGGATCATGAACTGTTCCTGGATAACGGGACCACGGTTCCGGTCAGCCGCAGACATCTTAGGGAAGTGCGGGAATCCATCACATCTTACTGGAGGGCCAGATTATGAACAACTGGTATGAGGCGCTGGAAGTCTGCTCTGACTTTATTGAGGCATGGCTGTGTTACCATTTTATAGGGATTTTCCTACCGGACAGGGTCAGGGGGCGGCTGCCCTTCTTTCTGCTGTCCATGACCCTGGTCTGCTCCGTCAAAGCCATGAATGCATATGGGATCGACCCCCTGATATCCACCCTGTGGTTTGTTTTCTTTATCTGTATGACCACCGTGGTCCTGTTCCAGGTGGACCTGTTTTACGCGGTCTCACTGGTCAGCTTTTACTTTCTCTGCCTTTATGTCATCAACTTTTTCTGTATGTCCGTCATGGGCGTCATAGCGGGAAACCGGCAGTTTGCGGGGTTCATATTGAACCAGCTGTCCCTGTGGAGGTGTGCTTATATTGCTGCTGACAAGGCAATGCTGTTCAGCTTCTGTTTCCTGGCAGGAAGGGCCTTTCGGGGGACCACGTTTTACAATCCGAAAATGATATTTACCGTTTCCCTGTTCGGCATCCTGGGCGTGGGCTTCCTATCCCTGTTCACCCTTCAGGAAATCTCCGTACTTACCTTATTCAGCTGGGGCCTGTGCCTGGTCATCCTGCTGTGCCTCTGCCTGCTTATGCTTATCTATGCCAACTATGTAAAGGAAAGGGAGCTTCGGGGTATCCTGGAATTCAAAGACCAGCTGGTACGCCAGGAGTATGAGATGGTAAAGCAGATGCAGAAAGAACAGGAAACCCTTTCCCACAACATGAAGAACCATCTCCTGGTCCTGGACGGCATGCTGGCAGAGGGTAATGCAGCAGGCGCCCAGGCCTATATCGGCCAGCTGAGCGCCCCCCTGGAAGGTCTTTCACCTTCCATCTGGACAGGAACCCCCACCCTGGATGTGCTGCTGAACCACACCCGGAGCCGGTGTGCACGGGCCGGCATCCCGTTTACCGTACAGGCAGATGCCATGGACCTCCATCCCATGGAAGACCAGGACATCTGCAGCCTGTTTGCCAACCTTCTTGATAATGCATATGAAGCCGCCTCCGATGTAAAGGACGGGCCGGCATGGATACATGTGAAAATCAGGAAGATGAAGGAAATGGTTTTCATTGACATTTCGAACCCAGCCGCCCAGGCTCCCTGCCAAAAAGGCGGCAGGCTGGTTTCCAGGAAACGGGACAGCGCCCTGCACGGCATCGGCCTGAGCAGCGCCGCCATATCAGCCGGCAAATACGGAGGGCAGCTGGAATATGAATATAAGGACCACGTTTTCTCTGTGCGGGTCAGTTTCCTTGGCGGGATCCGGTCCGTGGGCAGCCATTCACCGAAAACCAGTTAAACGCGCCGCCGGAAGGCCTGATTTCAAATACAAGCCGTTTCCCTGTCACCGGATGGGGAAATGCCAGATGGTAAGCACACAGGGCCAGCGGGCCGCGGGCCGCTGGTTTCTTTTTTATGTCAACAATTGTGGATATGTCCCCTCCATACCGTCCATCTCCATAGAGGGGGGTGCCATGCCCGGCAAACTGCACCCTTATCTGGTGGTGCCTTCCTGTAAGCAGCTCAATATCTATTAAAGAAACCATTTGTTCCTTGTCCTCAGGGCTGTGGATAACTTCCATTTCCCTGTATTTAAGGACTGCTTTTTTTGCATCTTTTACAGACTTATCCACAATTTCCGATGTGTTGTTTTTCCTGTCCTGCCGAAGATAATCCACATATGAACCTTGTTTATCCACAAGTTGTCCACATATCACCGCCATATAAGATTTTTCCATTTTTCCGGCCTGGAGCGCAGCGCTTAAGGCTGCTGCCGACTTCTGGTTTTTGGCATAAACCATGACTCCCTGCACCGGCTTATCCAACCTGTGGATAACTCCCACATATGGAGGCTGGACCCTTGAAATACCTGCTGCCGGCTTGTGGATATCCTGTGGATTGTGTAGATAACAACTGATTTCACTGACCATGTCCGGCGCAAAACCGCGTGATGACTGGGATTCCAGCCCTGCCGGCTTGTGTACCACGATTATATCTTTGTCTTCATATAGAATGGGAACCATGACATTTACCTCTCCTGATGTTTCAATCCTTCAGACTCAGCATGATTATAGCATAGTTTTCCAGATAAAAGCCTTTGATTTTGAAGAATTTATTAAAAAGTATTGCATAATTTATTCACAGAGTGTATAGTATATAATACAAACAGATGTAGTAATCAAAACTACATAACAAAGTTACCATTAAAATCTATCTGTTTTAATTATGAGGAGGCTGGTATATATGACAGCAAAACTAAAACGTAATCTTACCAAGGTAAAAGACCCGGGCAGTGCCCTTACGCATTTTATCGCCATGATATTGGCCATGATAGCAGCCATGCCCCTTCTGATGAAGGCGGTGCGTGATTCCGGGCACCTGCATGTGAGTGCGCTTGCCATCTTCATACTAAGTATGATTGGCCTGTACGCAGCCAGCACCATTTACCACACCCTTGACATTTCACCCCAAATCAACCAGATGCTGCGCAAGATTGACCACATGATGATCTTCATCCTGATTGCAGGAACCTATACCCCGGTGTGCATGATTGTCCTGGGAGACAAAACAGGCTGGTCCCTTCTGACCCTTGTCTGGGGTATTGCCATTGTGGGTATCCTTATCAATGCCCTGTGGATTACCTGCCCTAAATGGTTCTCTTCCCTGATTTATATTGCCATGGGCTGGGTATGCGTCCTGGCCATCACCAAAATACTGAATTCCATGCCAAAAGCCGGCTTCCTGTGGCTGCTGGCCGGCGGTGTCATATACACGGTGGGAGGCATCATCTACGCCCTGAAGCTTCCGTTCTTTAATTCCCGCCACAAGAACTTCGGCTCCCATGAGATTTTCCATCTGTTTGTCATGGGCGGAAGTATCTGCCATTATGTGATGATGTACCGTTTCGTGGCGTGACCGGCCCCATGGACCGGATTCCAAACATCCAGGCCTTGTATTACCGCCCGCGTGTTTTAGATAAACAATCCCGGGCATAAGGGTTCCTTGGCATAAGGGTTCCCAGGCATAAGAGGTTCCCGGGCCGGAGAATTTATCTTTCACACAAAAAAACCGGCGTCCCGCGGCACCACCTGCCGCAGGACGCCGGGCATCCGGTGCCTGTATCCTTGCCTGCAAAAAGCTCATCCATTCTTATGGCTGCAGGCATTCTTAGATTCTGTCTTTCTTTCATCTTATCTTGCTTTAACCCTACCTTTATCTTCATTTTCCCGCATCAGTCCGCACGCAAGCCTGCACAAGCCCGGTTCCCTTGAATCAACATCTCTTTCTGTCTCCTGGTCAAATGCTTGATTGCATATTCCCGTTTCATGGCTTCGCCTTTTGTCTCAAATGCCTCATAATAAGACAGCGCCACCGGCCGTCTGGGCTTGGTGTACTTGGCTCCGCGGCCCGCGTTATGGGCCTTCAGACGCTTGTCCAGATCATTGGTCCAGCCGCAGTACAGCGTACCGTCCGCACAGGTAAGTATATAGGTATAGTTCATCTTGCCAAATTCCTCTGCATTCCAAGATAGCTGGTTATGTAAACGGCAACAACGCTTACAGTGCGTCATCACCGCCCAGGTTGCCCTGTGATCTATTATAAAGCACCAGCTGGATGCGCGGTACAATAGTGCTTCCCAGGGTGTGTCCGGACATTCATTCCCGCCGTCTGCACGCCCCACTTTGCAGGACGCACCTCTGACGGAAAGCCGCTTTCAAACACACCCTGGCGTAAATAAGATGATACACGATACAGGATATCAGCTTATTTATGCCAGGCAGCATCAGATTGGGTAGATAAGCCTGAATCATATCTATACCCTATTATATCGCACATACCTTTAAAGTGTGCACAAAACATGATTTGTATTCAGAATCTTCTTCCTCCGCCCCCATGGCTTCGCCCGCTGCTGGAACGGTGGGTGGAGCTGCGGCCCGGGGAACCAGATCCGCCTGAGCCGCCTCTGTCCGCCCTTGGGATTGGCGCCGAGGTCACGAATTTGTTCAGCAGTATGTCATTGACATCCCCAAACCGGTACTTTGCATCTGCCCTGTAGGCCAGAAGGCTGTTGGCCCGTTCCCGGTCAGACTGCTTCATGGAATACCGGCCCTTGATTCCCAGGCACACGCTTCCCGCTATCATGGCCGGCGCGATGACGGCAAATGCAGCCTCATACCAGCGTATGCTTCTGTATATGCTGATTTCCCCTGTCTCCGTATCATAATTATACTGTCCGGCCTGGATTCCTTTGTCCACATAGTACTCAATGTCCCTGGCAAATGCAAGGATGGCTCCATAATAATCCTGGCTTCCCAGATAATCGTACATGTCATCCAGTATCAGGTCAATGCGCTTGTCCGTAAGGATACGTATCATGTTGCCTGAAGTGGATATCCAGCATTCGCCGCCCCGCCGTCCCGGCGCATCCATATAGATGAGCACCAGCGCGCCGCTCTTATCCCGGCCCGTGCCGAAATCATTGTAATCATAATAGTCGTCCGCATATTCCATGGCAGAACGGACGCCGTCATTATAGGCAGTCACTGCCGACACATCCATTCCGGTCTTCGTCCTGCAGCCGCTAAGGGCCTCCTCCAGCCGTTCCTGCTCCTCCCCGGATAAAAGCCCGGCCTCATCAAACAGCCTCTGGCCCGTATCGGCCTGGGTGCCGGCCCATGCATCTGCTTGGGAACCGGCCCGGGCTTCAACCAGATTGCCGGCCCCAGCCTGGGCGCCCATGCTGGTAACCATCCCCAGATTTACCCAGAGAACCACCCATGCAGCGGTCAGGGCCACCATGCGGATCCATGGGGCAATAACCGGATGTTTCCTGTTGTGAAAGCATTTTCCCATATCATACCCCATCATCACAGCAGATATCCTCCTATCAGAAACAATATGCAAAGCGGCAGGAAGATGGAAAGGAACAGCAACGCCAGCTTCTTAGGATCCACCGGCAGCTGGCCGCATATCTTCCCTGTCTGGCCGTTCAGGGCAAAATAATATATTTTCCCCCTGGCTTTGTCATTGTAGGTCAGGGTCCACACCGGGAGAAGGGCGTAACTCCACACCTCTCCCATAAGCTTTGCTTCCCTTTGCCTGATATTCATGGAATCATAGTTCCCGGCCTGGGACTGGAGGCTTTGAAGGGCAAACTCCCTGACCTCGGTCTGCACATCCACCACAAACTGCTCCTTTTCCATGTCACGGTTCTCTGCCAGGAAACCTGACAGGAACCCCATGGAGAATTTCTTCTTCTCATCCATCCGGAAAGGCAGGACGCCGTCCACCAGCTGGCGGTTTGCCTTTCTTAGGCCGTTTCTGGCCACATGGTCCACCTCCATGGTTCCCTGGCGCCTGACATCATACACCTGTGTTTCCGTGTAGCGCATATTGCCTGTGGTCCATGTCCTGAGTTTTTTCCCCTGGGCGTCCAGCATCCCGTCCACCCGGCATCCGTAAAGCCAGTAGGGGAAATACACACCGGTCATGGTCTCTATCTGCCTGCCGGAATAAAATGCGTCCGGCACATACTTCTTCTTTGCAATCCACCCCGCAAATATTTCCTTTGCCTTGTCCCGGTCAATCTGGAAGGGAATCACATAATCCGGGGCAAACCTGCCTGTCAGCTTTCCTGACAGCACCACCGGGTTATGGCAGTAGTAGCAGAAGGTTGCAGCTGTTGTCTCATCCGTAACAATCTGCGCACCGCAGCTGGGGCAGGTATACAGCACGGCCTGGCTGTCCTCTGGCTCCGGTACGTCTAATTCTTCCTGTGTAAAATCAGACAGGCAGAATTCACAGTGGTATTTCTGTGACGATGGGTCAAATATCAGGCCTCCGTCGCAGTTTGGGCATTTATATGTTATTGCTGCCATTTGTTATCTCCTGTATCATAATGCCAGAGCGTGTCTTAAAGCTGCTTTCCGTCTGCTGTGCATCCCGCTTTGTGGGACGTGCAGAAGGCGGAAATGGATTTTCAGACACGCATTGGCACGGGAACGCGCTCCTTCATCAAGGCCTTGGCTTGCCGCACTCGCTGCAGAACTTACCTGAGTTCACCGTACCGCAGCTGCAGGTCCAGTCTGCCGCAGGCCTTGGGTTTCCGCACTCACTGCAGAATTTGCCGGAGTTGGGTGTGCCGCAGTTCGGGCAGTACCATCCCGCTGTCCCCGGGCCAGGATTCATCCCGGACTGCGCCGTACCTACCGGCGCCCCTGCACCTGGATTCACTCCGGACTGCGCCGTGCCTGCCGGCGCCCCTGGGCCTGGATCCATCCCTGTCTGCCGCGCCCCTGCCGGCGCCCCTGGGCCTGGGTTCATCCCGGCCTGCTGCGCCCCTGCCGCCGACCAGTTCCCCTGGTTCTGCATCTGCTGCATATTCGTATTGGAGGCAGCGCCCATGAATCCCCCTCCTGTCTGCATGCCAAAGCCCATGCCCATGAACCCTGCCAGGGAACCTGCGGAATTGGAGCCCGCGTTCTTTAATCCCTCGGCAATGGTACTCTGTACATACCCTTCACGGATACCGGGGTCGCCCATCATGGCGCCCTTGTTCCTCAGGTTAATCAGGTTCTGGGATTCCTCATCATAGGTAATGCTGGCAATGCCCACGGACTGGATTTCCATTCCGCGCAGCTTGTTCCACTCTTCATCCAGGGTGTCCGCCATATACCGGCCCAGCTCCCTGCTCTTGGAGGTAACAAAGGAAATCCGCGTGCCGTCGGCAGACATCTGGTTTACCGATGTCTGGAACGCTTCCAGGAATTCAGAAAGATACTGCTCATTGATAGAATCAATATCCACCCTGTCCGCATTCTTGGGGATGACCTCCCCATAGAACTTTAGGGGGTCGGTTACCTTGATGGAGTAGGTTCCATGCGCCCGCAGGAAAAGTTCCGCGTTATAGAAATTATCAAAATAATTCACAGGGTTCCTGGTGCCGAATTTAATCCCCTTGATTTCCTGCAGGTTCACATAGTAGACCTTCTGTGCCGTGGGTGTGATCCCGCCAAAGCGGATACGGTTAAAGGATTCCTTTAACGCTTCCCCGAACTGGCCGTTAAACATGGAGGGCATGGCCGAGTGGTCGATGGTATAATAACCTTCCTCCGCCGTATAGTCCACTACCTTGCCCCCGTCAACCAGCATCATGAACTGGTTGGGATACACGTGGATGACTGAACCATTGGACACAATATCCGACGAGCCTTTTGTGTTGGACCCCTTTCCCCTGCGCACCTGTACGCCCCGGGCAAAGACAATCCTGTCCCCCATATCATCCGGTTCGATGGCCTCCAGCCACTGATCTGCCAGCGCTCCTCCCACTGCCGATGCAACCGCCTTAATAATTCCCATGTTTTACCCCTTTCCTGATATCCAATCAATCTTATTATTTATGCTTATTGCTCCTGCGCCTGCGCTTCACAGGCTCCACGCACCTGACCGCGATATAGATTAAAAGCGCTGCCAGGGCCAGTTGGATCAGGATGCTTACAATAACCCAGTTCTCCGTAACAAAATTAGTGGCTGTCATGCCAAATGAACTTTTAAGCTTGCTTAATGGCGTATTCCCTCCCGCCTGTCCGTTGAGGATGGCAAGGAAGGTGGATGCCGGGTTCAGGAGCAGCAGATAGAAAAAACCGCCGGATGTGGGCTTTACCGCATTTTCCCCGAACCCATAGGCTGCCGCTGTATTGTTTATGTTCATGGCTGACAGGGACAGGGAGAACTTATTGATAAAATACGTCCCGGCCACCACGGCCACCAGCACGCCATAAGTCGCCACCGTGGAAACAGTGGAACGCTTGAACAGGGCTGAAAAGCAGATTCCCAGGCTGCCTGCAAAAAATGCCACGGTTATATAGCAGAGAATCAGGGATACGGCATCTGTCCAGGTAATCCCTCCATAGACAAATACCATGGCCACGGACGGGAAACTGGACACTATCAGCAACAGCAGGGTGCAAAGGGCGCTCATCAGCTTGCCGATCACCACCTGGGAAGCCGTCATCTGGGTGGTAAGCATCAGTTCCAGGGTCTGCCTCTCCCTCTCCCCGCTGATACTGGCCGCTGTGACGGCCGGCACAATGAACATCAGCAGGATGAACTCAATGGTGGTGACAAACTCATACATATTCATGAAACTGCTGTACTGTATGACGGCCGTGGTCTTAACCTGGGCCACGGCGGAATACATGTTGAGAAGCGTTACCAGGGACAGGATACCGTTAAAAAGAAGAATGATCAGAGGCAGCCTCACGCTTCTTGAACCCACCTTAATCTCACGGCTAAAAACCGGATTCCGCATCATAGGACAACACCACCCTTTCTTCTTCATGTTCCGTCAGCTGCATGAACACGGATTCCAGGCTTCCCTTTTCCCTGGTAAACCCGTTGACCAGCACATCGCTGTCAATCAATTGCTGCAGCAGCAGCGCCTCATCCTGGGAATCCCCTGAAAAACGCACGCAGATATCCTGTTCCCTCAGGGAAATGGTCTGCACGCAGGGATGGCTCTTCAAAATAGCCAGGGCCTTGTCCACATTGCTGAACACGGATATGACAAGGGGATTGGAGGTGTTGACCCTGGACAGGATATCATTTATATTCCCCTCCAGCACCATCCTGCCCTGGTCGATAATCCCGATATCCGTGCACAGCTCGGACAGTTCGGACAACACATGGGAACTGATGACAATGGTCTTGCCGCTTTCCTGCAGTTCAGACAGTATTTCCTTAAACTCAAACCTGGTCCTCGGGTCCAGACCCGAGGTGGGCTCATCCAGTATCAGTATGGACGGGTCATGGATCAATGCCCTGGCAAGGCAGAGCCTTTGTTTCATCCCCCTGGAAAGGCCGTCCACATAAAAGTCCAGCTTATCTTCCAGGCCCACCTGCTCCAAAAGGGCGGTGTAGCGCTTCCTTGCCACCAGCCCGTCCATGTGATGGCAGGAGGCGAAAAACTCCATGTACTCTGACACGGTCAGGTTATCATAAACACCGAAAAAGTCCGGCACATATCCAATCCTTGCCTTCAGGGCCTTCAGGTTTGACAGGGCGTCCATACCGTCTATGGTAATCTTCCCCTCCTCCGCAGGAAGAAGGCCTGTCATTATCTTAATGGTGGTTGTCTTGCCCGCGCCGTTAGGTCCCACAAACCCATAAAGCGCCCCCGTGGCCACATTCATGTCCAGACCGCTTAATGCGTGGTATTTTCCGTATATCTTGTGTAATCCTCTGATTTCCAGCATTATTTACTCCTCCCTGTGACAGCCAGGACAGGCAGCATGATATTCCAGGTATAATCGCCCGAGGAATCATACACGTATTTAACCGTCAGCGTATTGCCGGGTGACAGGTATGGTCCCAGCACGTCCCTGTCAAATTCCGTAACACCTGTGTCCATGGAATCGTAATTTCCCGTATTATAGTTATAGAAATACATCTTGCCGCTGAACGGAACCGTGTAATAGTAGCGCATGCTCTCCGCCACCTCATCGCTTAAGTGGTAGAAATCCAGTTTATCCACCTCTATATTGTTGCCCAGATAATACTCCAGCATTACAGGAGTCAGGCCGTACATGGTATTGTTCTGCGCATAGTATTCGCCAGACAGCACGTTAGGCTGCTTCTGCATGGCTGACTGGTATATCATCCCGTCCTTCTCATAATTCACATCCACGGAGGACGTGAGCAGGGTGGTGCCATAAGTCTCATAACCGGAAGACCGGAGGAATCCCGTTTCTTCCTTATCCTTGCTGAACGCCACGATCCTGGCTTCTGAATGATAGCCGGTCAGGTAGTTGCCCATATAAAAGGACAGCAGGTTGGTCCTCTCCAGCGCCTCCACATAAGCAGTGTCCTCAATATCCTTATCTTCCTTATACCGGGAAGCCCCCGTAATCTGCTCCGCCATGGCATATCCGAAGTTGGTTGCCCCGTACAGTGTCTTAAGGCCGTCCAGCTTCACGGTCTCGCCCGGGTCCATGTGCCCCACGAATATCATCTGGTTGTAAAGGAGCACCGCCACATCCTCAACCTCCTGGCCGTAGTGATTGGTCAGGGTCCCTGACACCTTGCCGTCAAAGGAGTTTATGTTGCCGGTAAAGCCTTCCTCCTTATCATTCTCCATATGGCGTTCCAGCATGAAGAACTTGGAGTTAAACGCCCCCACGTTTTGGGACCTGATACCGGTATCCTCCTCACCGTAATGGATGGTGATGGCGGGATCCTCCTCGCCTGTGAACTTCGGTACGGGCGACATACTGTAGTATGTATTGCCTGTAAGGGGGTAGAGGGTGTAATCCGGGTTCAACCTCACGGAATAGGACTTGTTATAAGGCGCCCTCATGTTGATGAAGGTGGTTTCAGACACATTATCCGTATCCGTATCTTTTATGGATGCATAGGTAAAGAAAGGACCTGTGAACCTGGTGGCCATTCCCATAAGAAGCACCATTCCGGTACAGCACAGGGAAAGGACTGCCACACAAGGCTGGTAATACCGGAGCATCCCACGGTGCTTCATGAAGAAATACAAGCCCGGTCCGGCCAGGGCCACATAGGCAATGGCCAGGGTCACATACAGCCCGACTTTTGGGATCTTGCTCAGATTCCCCGTATTAATCAGGGACTGGACGGACCAATAAAGGCTGGATGTGCTTCCGTCCATGCCGCTGCTCAGGGAATTAATGCGGCTCTCCCCCAGCAGGCTGGTAAAGAGATGGTCAATATAGGAAATGTTGTCCTGGCAGAATCCCTCTATGTCCACAAAATCATACATGGACACAGCCACCATCCCCTTGCCCACTGACACGGACGAAATCACGGACAATTCATCACTGGCCAGTACCTCGCTTCCGCCTTTGAGCCACACCTCGGTGCAGGTCAGGGGAATGGAGGCGCCTTCCGGCCCGTCTACTGCGTATTCCACCCCCATGTTAATCAAGTACTGGTCCGGCTGCGGCACCGGCTGTTCCAGGATGTCACCGGCAAAGGCACGGAGTGTCTCCTCCCCGCGTCCGCCGGTCCCTATCAGCAGGACGCCGCCCTTCTGGACCCATTCCCACACAGCAGTTACCTGCTGCCCTGACAGGCTTCCCGTATCAAAATCCGTTATCAGGAGCACGTCCAACTGGTCAAGCCCCAGCTCGTTGGAGGGAAGGGACGCTGCCGTCATCTCTATGGACCTGGTGCGCAGCGTGCTGTAATTAATGCCCGCGCCTCCCATATACAGAAGCTTCTCGGGATTGTCGCTGAGCACGCCGATAAAAAGCTCGGCCGTATCCTTATTCAGGTTCAGCTTCAGGCGCTTGCGCGTCACTTCTTTTCCGTCTTCATCCAAAAGGCGGATGTACATCTGGTCCACCCTGGCGCCCAGGGACACGCTGAGCAGCTCAGTGAGACTGCCCGATGCCGGTATTTCCACCGGATATTCGTAACGGTAAACATCATAGTCCATGTCCATGGAATAGCCCTGCATATCGCTCTCCATGGCCAGCACGCACAGCGTGCCCTTAAACACCTGATCTGTCCGGTTGCCCAGTTCCACGCGCAGCGGAAGGAAACGCCCGCTCTTGGCAATGTTCTTATACCCGTAAACCACATCTAACGTGACAGGGGAGTCCGTCAGTTCCTCCGCGCCGTCCATATCCTGGCCGGAATCTCCGTACTGCCCGGCCTCCGCCCCAGAGGTCCCGGCCTCCGCCCCGGTAATCCCGGCCTCTGCCCCAAAGGCCTGGACCGCCACGGCAGCAGCCAGCAGTAAGCCAAAAAGGGAGCTTTTCAGCGCCCTTTTCATATTCCTGGAAAATATCCTCATATTACAAGTCCTCACCTTTCCACAATCCGTTCCATCGTGGAATTTCCTCATTGTATTCTCCATTAGTGTCAGCTGATTGTTCCGAAATTCTCTTTGTTGATATCAAAATGCACCTGCAGCTTCACAGTGAACACGGTTCCGTTTAAATCACTGGCCACCTGGATGGTGCCTCCATGCATATCCACAATCTCCTTTGCAATGGCCAGTCCCAGGCCGGTGCCTCCCGTGCTGCTGGAGCGGGACTGCTCCACGCGGTAAAACTTATTGAAAATCAGCGGAAGCTCGTCCGGCGGGATCACATACCCATAATTGGTCACGGAAACCGTCACCACATCATCATCCCCATGGATTTTCACCAGGACCCGCTTTCCATCCGCACCGTACTTGATGGCATTGCCGATCAGATTATCAAACAGCCGGGCCAGAAGGTTGCCGTCCGCCGTGATTATCTTGGCCGGGATATTGCTCTGAAGGTCGTAGGACAGGTTCTTTTCCACAAAATTCGGATAGGCCTCTTCCAGAAGCTGTCCCAGCAGCTTCACCACATCCACCTGTGCCACATGCATGGAAATCTTGCCGTAATTAAGCTTTGTGAACCCAAACAGGTCTTCTATGAGTTTTTCCAGGCGCCTTGCCTTGCCATAGGCAATCTCTATGTACTTGTGCTGCATGTCCAAAGGTATCTTGGTATTGCCTGCCAGCAGCTCCAGATAGCCGATGATGGAAGTAAGGGGCGTCCTCAGGTCATGGGCCACATTGGTTATAAGCTCATTCTTGGTGCGCTCGGATTCCCGTTCCTTGTCCATCAGCACCCGGATATCCTCCACCATCTTATTCAGGTTGGCTGCCATGCTGGAAAACTCGTCATCGCCAATCACGTCAATGGTAGTGTTCAGGTTCCCTTCGGAAATGCTCTGGACCGCATCGGAAATCTTACTGATATAGCGGATATACGGTTCCTGAAGGATCATGAACGTAACCGCGAACAGCACCAGACCGGATATGACATAGACCAGCACCACCGCCACATGGTAGCCGAGCACTGCCTGGATCAGGCCGTTCATCCTTCCCGACTCCTCCATGTACCTGGCAATCATGGAAACATTGGTCACCAGGAATATCTCCACCAGACAGGAAATAATGGCACTGTATATGATATTGGTTATGACCCGCGTATGGTAGCGCCTGTTCATATCACTTTTCAATTTTGTATCCTACTCCCCACACCGTGGTGATGATTTTATTCTGTCTGGTGTCTTCCTTCATCTTGCCCCTCAGGCGTCTGATATGTACCATGACCGTGTTGTTGGCCTCATAAACCTTCTCATTCCACACACGTTCAAAAATCTCATCCGTGCTGAATACCTTGCCCGGATTGGAAGCCAGAAGATACAGGATGTCAAATTCAATGGGGGTAAGCTTAATCTCCTCATCATCCACAATTACCTTGTGGTTATCCTTATTGATGATCATCCCCTTGATGGTAATCTCATTGTTGGCCTTGTCCTGGGAAGCGCTGTTGGGATTCAGCTGGGTATAGCGGCGCAGATGGGATTTGACCCTGGCCGTCAGTTCCAGCGGGTTAAACGGTTTCACCACATAGTCGTCCGCCCCGGTTCCCAGGCCCAGTATCTTATCCAGGTCCGTGGACTTGGCGCTGAGCATGATGATGGGGATATTATTGTTCTCCCGGATTTTCTTGCACATCTCCAGCCCGTTCATTCCGGGCATCATGATATCCAGAAGCACCAGATGGATATCCTCCTTGGCAAGGATCTCCAGTCCCCTTGCAGCGTTCTCCGCCTTAAACACTTTATAACCATCGCTGACAAGATAAATTTCAATCAGATCCGCAATCTCTTTTTCATCATCTACAACCAGAATATTAATATCGGGCATGATGTCCCCTCCTCTTACGTTAACTTATATGTATGCAGGGCGGCACCTGTTTTATGCCGCACCGTGGCTTAATACCTATTCTAACATAATATATCAAGGTTTTCCTTACTTTTTTCTTGAAATATTATGGGAATTTCTGTTACAATCCCAGTCTCTTTCCTCATATGTAAAAAGAAGGATGGGACATCCATGCTTGTCAGGCACAGATGCCATGGTATAATCATATCAGGATCATTAACCTTGGGGGATAAAAAGATGGGGAATATACGGATTGTGACACTGATGGACAACCAGAACGGCGAAAGGAAAGACCTGGCAGCTGAGCACGGGCTCTCTCTGTACATAGAAACAGGATACGCCAACATACTCTTTGACTTTGGCCAGGGAAAACACACCTATGAAAATGCAGCCGCGCTGAACATCCGGCCGGAGCGGGTTGACTATGGGGTGTGCAGCCACGGACACTATGACCATGGGGGCGGATACCCGGAATTTGTAAAGAACGGACTGTCATGCCCGCTGGCAACAGGAAAAAGGTTCTTTTCTGAAAAGTATTCCCTTGGCAGGACCAAGGCCGCCTTCCTTGGAACGGGTTTTGACGCGGCATTTTTAGAAGAAAACAAAATCCGCCACATGGTATGTGACGGTCTGCTGCCCCTGGCACAGGGCTGCTGGGCCTTGGGCGGCATCCGCAGGAAGCGCGCCTTTGAGACAATCCCAAAACGGTTCGTGCTGCGGCAGCAGGGTGCATGGGTACAGGATTATTTCCAGGACGAGATATGCCTTATTCTGGAAGAAAATGGGGAATTAACCGTGATTGTGGGATGCAGCCATCCCGGAATCCTCAATATACTGGACACGGTCAGGGAACGGTTCAGCCAGCCCATCCGGGCCGTCATCGGCGGCACCCACCTGGTAAAGGCCGGCCCGGAACGGATTGGGAATACCATTGCAGGGATAAAAGGCATGGGCATCCGGCTGCTGGGATTCAACCATTGCTCAGGAGAGGATTTCTGCCGGGCCATGGAAGAGGACGGGGAACTGGAAACAGTTTACATGGGGGTTGGGGATTGTCTGTTCCTGTAGGACAGACGGCTTACGGTCCGGAATCCGCCTCCCGCCCTGCATCAGCAGTTCTCAGTATAATTCTTCCAGAAGCTTATGGTCATTCAATTCCGCAGGCGGCAGGATGGCCTTCCTGTCAACCTTTGAATTCATGTTCCGCGGAAATGCCTCAAGTTGTATCAGGCAGGTGGGTATCATGTAATACGGTATCCTGTCTGCCAGCTTTTTCTTCAGGTCCTTTACATCCACCCTATGGTCCGCGGTAAAATACCCGCAGAGGATATTGCAGCCGCCGTCATCCATAAACGCCTTGACCACGGCTTCCTTTACATCCCCGCTTTCCAGGATGGCTGTCTCCACTGCCCCGGACTCTACCCGGAACCCGCGGATTTTAAACATGTTATCCTTGCGGCACACATACTGGAGATTCCCGTCAGGAAGTTCCCTTAGGATATCGTTGGTCCTGAATACACGTTCATAGCCCGCTTCCTGCGAAAAAGGATTCCCAATGTAATGGGCCCGCGTCATTTCAGGCAGTCCGTAATAACCACGGCTCACCTGACGGCCGGCCAGCCACAGTTCCCCCGGTTCACCGGGACGGACCGGATTGCCTTCTTCATCCGTAATGTATCCTTTCAGTCCATGATTCAGCCTCCCTACCGGATACACGGATTTTCCTCCGGCATCCTTAATCTCATAATGGGATATCATGGAACACATCTCAGAAGCCCCATACACATTAAAGATGCGGAACGGAGCCTTGCTAATATCCAGATTGCGCACAGGCTCGCTGCCCACCAGCAGCAGCCTGAGCGGGATTCCCTCCAGGTCCATGGCCAGAAGTTTCCTGGCCATGTGGGGCGGAAGGAATGTAATACATATCCCATGCATTCTGTAAAATTTTTCTAATTCAACTATATTTTTCCGGATGGTTCCCGGAATGATATAATTGGCTGCCCCAACCGCCAAGGTTGAAAATAGGTCGCTTACCGCGGCCACGAACCCGAATCCGGGGAATACCCCGAACCGTTCATGGGGCCTTGTGTCAAACACAGTGAAGTTATAGGCGGAGGCCATCACGTTCCGGTGTTCCAGCATGACACCCTTGGGCTTTGAGGTGGAACCTGAAGTATAGATAAGCAGGGCCAGGCAGTTTCTCTTGGATAAGTTAATATCCGGCAGGAACATTTCCCTGTCTATCCCCTCCCACCACCGTCTGTCCAGGATGAAGCGGCACCGGCAATCCTTGATGATGTTCTCACTCCTTTCCTTTGGATAAGCCCTGTCCAGATACACATATGCACAGCCTGCTTTCCAAATACCCAGGATACCGGCAATGGTTTCCGCGGTCCTTCCTGTGTTCACGGCAATGATTTCTTCCTTTGCGGCGCCGTCTTTAAGAAGACGGCCGGCAACCGCATTAGACCACCTTAAGATTTCCCTGTAGGTCACGGACCTGCCGTCCGCATAGACGGCGGTCCTGTCAGGGTATTGCGCGGCTGTCCCTGCGAACACATCACAGAACGTCTGATGTTCCATGATGTCATCCCAGTGTTTTTTTAAGTATTCAGCTCTGTTTCCATCATCATATGTTTTTTTCATTTGCAAACGCTTCCGCCATCATAGGGACAATTTCATACAGGTCCCCTACCAGGCCGTAATCAGCCACCTCAAAGATAGGAGCCCTTGGGTTCTTGTTTATTGCTATAATGATATCAGATGACTGCATTCCTGCCAAGTGCTGGATTGCGCCGGATATGCCGCATGCAATATAAATCTTGGGTTTGACCGTGGTGCCGGTCTGTCCCACCTGATGGGAATGGTCAATCCACCCTGCGTCCACGGCCGCCCTGGAAGCCCCTACAACCCCGCCCATTACGTCGGCCAGCTTCTGAATGACTGCAAAGCCCTCCGGGCTGCCCAGGCCGCGCCCTCCGGATACAATGACGTCCGCGTCCGTAAGGGATACGGTTTCCCTGGCGCTCTTTACGATTTCAAGCACCTTTGTCCTGATATCGGCTTCTGACAGCTCTACATCCACATCCACCACCTCGCCCTGGCGGCTGTGGTCCGGTTCCAGTTTCTGCATGACGCCGGGGCGCACCGTTGACATCTGGGGGCGGTGTTCCGGGCACACGATGGTGGCCATCAGGTTGCCGCCAAAAGCGGGGCGGGTCTGCATGATTTTTTTGTCCTCAGGGTCAATGTCCAGCCTGGTACAGTCCGCGGTCAGCCCCGTATTTACCCTGGCGGCAATCCTGGGCGCCAGGTCGCGGCCGATATGGGTTGCGCCGTAAAGCACGATTTCCGGCCTGTATTCCTGGATGGCGTCCGTGATTACCTTGGTATAGGCGTCCGTTGTATAGTTTTCCAGCAGGGGATGGTCAGCCACATATACCTTATCCGCGCCGTAACAGATCAGTTCCTTTGCAAGGCAGCCGATATCCCTGCCCAGAAGGATGGCGCATACGTCTGTTCCTATTTCCCCGGCCAGCTTTCTGCCCTCTCCTAAAAGTTCCCTTACCACAGGGGTAATCACTCCCTGCCTCTGCTCTGCAAATACCCAAACATTCCTGTATTGACTTAAGTCCATGTCCTACCTCCTACTTAGATAATGTGTTTTTCTTTCAGGCAGCCCATTAATGCCGCGACCTGTTCCTTGGGGGTCCCGCCCAGCACGGTCCCCGCGCCCTTGGGTGCCGGGGTAAATGAACGGAACACCCTGGTAGGCGAGGACTTAAGCCCTACTTTTTCCTGCGGGACATCCACATCCCCAAATCCCCATACCGTGATTTCCTTGTCGTATGCCTCGTAGATTCCCTTCATGGTCATGTATCTGGGCTTGTTCAGTTCCTTTACGGCAGTAAGGAAACATGGGGTCTGCACCCGGATTACCTCATATCCGTCTTCCAGCTGCCTCTGCACCACCACTGCCCCGTCTTCCAGTTTAAAGTCCTGCACATATGTAACCTGGGGAATCCCAAGCTTTTCTGAAATCTGGGGGCCAACCTGGGCCGTATCCCCGTCAATGGCCTGGCGTCCTCCAAATATGATATCGTAGTCCCCTATTTTTTCTATGGCGGCAGAGATGGCATTGGAGGTGGCCCATGTGTCGGAGCCCCCGAATTCCCTTCCGCTTAAAAGGATGGCCTCATCCGCTCCCATGGCCAGGCATTCCCTTAGCATGACCTCTGCCTGGGGCGGTCCCATGGAAATGACGGTAACGGTCACGTCCTCATATGCATCCTTTAATTTCAGTGCTTCCTCCAGCGCATTGGCATCATCCGGATTCAGGATGCTTTCCACGCCGTCCCTGATCAATGTTCCTTTTACCGGGTCAATCTTTACTTCGTTTGTATTGGGAACCTGCTTTGCGCAAACAACTACCTTCATTATGTATCCTCCTTCTTATGCTTCTATTACTTTCCCAGTATATGGTTGGCGATTACCACCCTCTGGATCTCCGATGTGCCCTCGTAGATTGCCACAAGCCTTGCATCCCTGAACATCCGCTCAATGGGATAATCTTTCATGTAGCCATAGCCGCCGTGAAGCTGTAAGGAACGGTATGCAATGTTGTTGCACAGGTCGCCGCAGTAGTATTTGGCCATGGCCGCATTCTTGGAATAGGGCTGTCCTGCATCCTTAAGCCGGGCCGCATTGTAAACCAGCTGCCTTCCGCATTCCACCCTGGTTGCCATGTCCGCAATCTCAAACTGGGTGTTCTGAAGCTTGGCAATGGGTTTTCCGAACTGGACCCTTTCCTTTACATATTTGACCGCCTCGTCCAATGCGCCCTGGGCAATCCCCAGTCCCTGGGTAGCCACGGTGATACGGCCTGAATCCAGGGTGGCCATACAGATTTTGAAGCCCTGCCCTTCCCCGCCTAACAGGTTTTCCTTTGGCACACGTACATTTTCAAAAATCAGGTCGCAGGTGGGCGAACCGTACATGCCCATCTTGTTCTCAACCGCTCCCGTGGAAAAACCTTCCCAGGACGACTCCACGATAAATGCGCTGATTCCCTTCACGCCCCTGGCATCCACGTCCGTCTTGGCAAATACGGTGACAAAGTCACAGCAGGGCCCGTTGGTGATAAAGCATTTGCGGCCGTTTAGGATGTAATAATCCCCATCCTTCTGCGCGGTTGTGGTGATGGCCGCAGTGTCAGAACCCGCGCCAGGCTCCGTGATGGCAAATGCGCCAACCAGTTTTCCCTCCGCCATTCCCCTGAGGTATTTCTGCTTCTGGGCCTCATTGCCGAACATCATCAGGGCGCCCCCTGACAGGGAGTTGGGCATAAGCTGGGTGGAGACGCTGGCGTCCACCCTTGTAAATTCTTCCGTCACAATGGTAGCTGCCACGGTATCCCCTCCGCAGCCCCCATATTCCTTGGGAATCACGATTGCATGGAATCCGCAGTCAATGATTTTCCTGCGCAGTTCCTCCGGATACTCCCCTGTCTCATCAATCTGTGCCGCCAGGGGTGCGATTTCATTTTCTGCAAACTCTCTTGCCAGTTTCCGAATCATTTCATGTTTTTTGCTGAACATTCCCTTTCCTCCTGTATCATTTCATTTTATGCTTTCTTACTCTTTGTCCATCAGGTCCTTAAGGCCGCCCCAGGTTTCATTGAATATCTGCGCAGGCATCTGCTCCAGGTCCTCGCTGATCATGGGGGCAAAATCCATCTGGTCCAGTATATCCTTTTGAAGGTCCACGCCGGGCGCGATTTCGGTAAGGAGGAGTCCGTCCTTTACCAGTTCGAACACGCACCGCTCCGTCACATAGATGATTTTCTTGCCCTGTTTAAGGGATGCCTCCCCGTTAAAGGAAATCTGCTCTATCTCTTTGACGAACTTCCTGGAGTTTCCTTCTTTTGTTACCTTGATATGGCCATTGCCGATTTCATAGGCAGGGCCTTCCCCTTTATGAAGGCCGCCGGTAAAGGTTGCCGCGAACACCACCTTGCTGGCGCCTCCCGCCACATTCAGGAATCCGCCCACACCCAGGCCTTCCCCGTTGCGCTTGCTTACATTCACATTTCCGTTGGGCCCTACCTGGAGCACGCCCAGCACGCCCAGGTCCAGGGCCCCGCCGTCATACATGTCGAATTCATCCGCCATCTCAATGGTGGCCTCCGCGTTCCAGCAGCACCCGAAATCATGGCTGCTGGCAGGAACCCCGCCAATGCCGCCCGCCTCGGTGGTAAGGGTAATGTAATCCCCGCAGCCCTCTTCGGCCGCAACCGAGGAAACTGCTTCCGGAATGCCCACGCCCAGGTTCACAATCGCGCCCTTTGTCAGTTCCATGGCAGCCCTTCTGGCAATCACCTTCCTGGCGCTTAGCTTTTCAAATGGGATGGCATCCAGGGGAACCCTGATTTCACCTGAAAAAACAGGATTGTAATAGGTCTTGGAGGTCTGCCAGTGGTACTCTGGCTTGGATACGAACACATAGTCAATCAGGATACCGGGGACAACCACATCCCTTGGCTTGATGCTTCCCGCCTCAACAATATTCTCCACCTGGCAGATGACAATGCCGCCGCATGCCCTGGCAGCTTCTGCCGCGGATAACTGCCCCAGCTTATATCCTTCCTTGTAACAGGAGATATTTCCCTTTGTATCCGCAACCGTGCCCCTGATCAAGGTCACGTCCAGCTTGGGAAGCTTGTACCAGAGCCACTCCTCTCCCTGAAGTTCAATCAGCTCTACCAGAGGTTCGGCGTTCTTTGCCTTCTCATTCATGCAGCCGCCGTCCACCCTGGGATCCATCATGCTTTTTAAACCGATTTTAGTAATCACGCCCGGGGTGTGGGCAGCTATGTGGCGGCACATGACCGACATTACGCCCTGGGGGAAATTGTAAATCTCGCCTTTGTTGTCGCGGCTGAATTCAGTCATGGCCGGACCGCATCCGTTGAGATGCCCTCCCACGCCGCGTTTTAAGAACCCTTCGTGGGCCGCGTGGGCAAGCCCCCTGTCCCCCCTGTTCCCGGTGGCTGACTGCCAGTACATGGTCAGGTCCCTTGGATGCCCTGTTTCTAAAAAGCTCTTTTCCAGTTCCACCAGGGCTTCCTCTGCGAATCCGCCCAGGGTGATACCCGTATACATGATGGTATCCCCGTCCTTTATCAGCCTGCTTACTTCTTCTGCACGAATAACCTTCATAGTCCTGCATCCTTTCTTGAATAAGTGAATATTAATAGTCTAATATTTATCATTCTTCTAACCTTTTTAATAAGCAAATTCCGTGCCAACCGCGGCCCACGGATCCATATATAAAAAAGAAACAGAAATCAGGCCAAAAACACCATGCCTCATTCCTGCCTCTTTGATTTTCCGCAAAAACTATACATTCTGCTTTTAAATATGTATAGTTTTTATACAATTATTTCAATCCGTATTTCTCCAGCTTTTCGTAAAACGACCTGCGGGACAGTCCAAGTTCATTGATGGCCATGCTCTTGTTCCCATTGTTTCTTTTCAGCGCCCGCTGCATCATGCTTTTTTCCAGCCTTTCCACCGCATCCTTCAGCCTGCATGGGCCATCCTCTGCCGGGCCGTCCTCCGCGCCGTCCCCTCTCAGATACTGGGGGAAATCCTTTATCTCCAGGATATCCCCTGTTTTAACAATCATCGCGTATTCTATCACATTCTGAAGTTCCCTTACATTGCCCGGCCAGCCGTATTCCTCCAGCATCCTGGCAGCGCCCGGCGTCAGGTCCGTGCTCTCGTCCCCGCCGTTCCTTTCTATGAAATAGCGCACCAGGGGCATGATATCCTCCCTCCGGTAACGCAGGGCAGGTATATGGATCGGAACCACATGAAGCCTGTAATAAAGGTCGCTGCGGAATTCATTTTTCTCAACCATTTCCTCCAGGTTCCGGTTGGTTGCCGCGATGACCCGCACGTCCAGTTTGATTGTCTTGGTGCCGCCCACCCGTTCCAGTTCCTTTTCCTGCAACACGCGCAGAAGCTTGGACTGCATGGTAAGGCTCATATCCCCGATTTCGTCCAGAAGGATGGTGCCTTTGTTGGCAAGCTCGAACTTGCCCAGCTTCCCGCCTTTTCTGGCCCCGGTAAAGGCGCCTTCCTCATAGCCGAACAGTTCGCTTTCCAGCAGGTTCTCAGGGATGGAGGCGCAGTTGACCTTAATCATGGGACGCTCCTTCCGGCTGCTGGCATTGTGGATGCACTTGGCCATGACCTCCTTGCCCACCCCGCTTTCCCCCTGTATCAAAATGGTACAGTTGGTATTGGCCACCTTGGCGGCCAGGCTCAGTGTTTTCTGCAGGTCCTTATTCTGGCTGATATAGGATTGGAAGGATATGGGCAGCTCCGACGCCTCCAGCTGGGAGGCAAGATACTGGACCATCTCCTTGGACTTCTGAAGCTTCCTGGTCAGTTCCACCACATGGGTCACATCCTTAAAGATGGCGCAGGCCCCTACTTTCTCCTTACGGCTGTCATACAGCGGAAATGCAAGCCCCACTGAATCTATGTTCAGCGACTTTATGTACTCCACTTCATCGTTGTCCCTGCCTCCCCCGTCTTCCATGACCCTTAAGAGCTTGGCCTGGGGTTCAATGTCATAGAGGTTCCTTCCCATCAGTTTTTCCAGCTTTATGTTCATATGTTCCGCATAGAACCGGTTGATATAGACCACCGTGCCCTTGCAGTCAATGATAATCACTGCATTATCCGCATTCTCCAGTATTTCCAGCAGTATCTGCGCGTCCCATTCCTTAAAATACGCTGTGGTCATCAGCCTAGATTCCAGTGACATAGTTTTTTCTCCCCGGTGTGATTTCATTCCATCTTATTGTTAATTTTTTACCAACCAAAGTATAGTATACCTACTTTTTTATGCAATTTCAACACATTTCCCAAAATAAAACGGAATATTCCGTCAATATCATCCCCCTCCCATGGAACCGGCCGCCATCCCCTCCCGATGGGTCATCCATTCTATATGCATCATCCATGTGCGCAGCATCTATGACACATGCATTGGGCATGGCCCTCATACGACAGGAGGGACGGAAACCTGTCTTACCAGACTTCCGCCCCTTATTGCCGTTACGGGTGTTTATCAAAACCGTCCTTACATTATATCAAGTCCAATACGCCCCGGATTACACAATCCCAAATTGTGCAATAATCGAAAGGCAGATGGCCACAATCAGCGGAATGATGACCGAACACACTCCCATTGGGCGGTATCCCACCCTGTGGGGCAGCCTGGCCTGGGTCAGCTCGTTAATGATGGTTCCATTACTTGGAAGGGAATCCAGGCCGCCGGAACAGATGGTTGCAATCCTGTGCACTACCTGTGGGTTCATGGCAAGCCCGCCTTCTGAAAGCGGCCCAATGAACCGGTCCGCCAATGCGTTCAGCGCAATGGTCAGTCCGCCTGCCGAAGACCCGGCCACACCGGCCGCAATATTAACAGCAACCACTACCTGGAATTCTCCGGGTCCGGGAATCCTGCCCAGGGCGCTGCATATAAGGGCGAACCCACTGGTAACTCCTACAACGGAACCAAAGGCAATTACCATGGATGCGGTACAGACAGAGTTGATGGACTGCATGGCCCCGCGCTTAAATGTCTCTATCTTAGCTGACATCCGCTTCCAGTAGACAACGTATCCCACAAGGATCCCAAAGGTTGCCGCAATATAAACCGGCTGTTTAAACACGTTCAGTGTGACAATCAGGACAATGGAAGGGATCAGACAGGTAAGGATGTTCATTTCCTGGAAATCATCATCCGCCACTTTTAACTGCACCTTGGCAATCTCCGCTCCCGTGGGCAGGAATCCTTCATGGTTTTTCTCAACCTGCCTGATTTCCCACTTAAAGTAGATGCCGGCCAGGAAAACCGCAATCAGGCAGCCTATGATGCCCAGGGCGGGCGCTGCCATTGCATTGGTGCCAAGGGCTTCTCCTGCAATTACATTGTTGACCGAAGGAGAGCCGGGCGCCATGGTAAGGGCAAGTACGCCTGCGCCTAAGATATTGACCCCGTAAAGCCTCCACGGCACGTCCAGTTCCTCAAACATTTCCTTTGCAACTGCAATCACGGTAAAGAATGCCACGAATACGCTGACGCCGCCATACCCCAGGATAAAGGATAATGCAGCCAGTGACCATAAGGCCATCAGTTTTTCTTTTCCAGGGAATTTCCTGGCAATCCGGCCGAACTTAAGGCCAATGGACTTGGCTGCGCCGCTGTCCCCCATCATGGCCCCGAATATGGCGCCTGTAAACATGGTCAGGAAATACTTCTGGATGAATCCCGCCATTCCCTCCATGTACGCGCCGCTCATGCCCGAGGCAATATCCAGGCCGCTTGTAACCAGGACCAGGATGGATACCATGGGCGCCACAATGACAGCGGGAATGCCTTTGTAGCAGGTGTAAATCAATAATGCCACTGCCAGAAGAATACCTATAATACTTACCATCTAATAACCCCCTTGTCTTTTGAAGGTATGCAAATATCTTCCTGTATGTTTCCCGTGCGATAGAAACATTGCATGATTCTATTCTTTCATACCATCGTTAATTATTCAACAATATTTAGAGCAAGATTACTGCCAAATCCCAATTATTTTAAAAATCCCCTAAAACCGCTGGGTTTTACCCTGTTTTTCCCTTCCCTCAGACCCGGGGGTGTATACTTTATAAACACCGGGCCGGATAACTGTTACCTTTTTTATACACTGCGTGCCAGCTCATAGGCCCCCCGTATGGCGGCCTCAATATCCGCGGTCACGGCAGCATCCCCAACCACATAAAATTCTTTCTGCATTTCCCCCAGGACGCTGGTCAGGGCCTGTTCCGGTTCCTCCCCCATGGCTTCTATGATAAAATCTGCACAGAGCCGTTCCCGGCTGTCTCCTTTCTGCACAATGACATACCCGTCTCCCGTCTCCACCACCCGGGCCCCTGTCATGACCTTTATATGGTTCTGTTTCAGTTCATTCATGATGATGAAGCGGGTTCCGCCCAGGTTGCGCCCGGCCCGTTCTTCCTTTTCAATCAGCGTGATGGTCCCGGAGGGCAGGAACTGTTGCTTCACCTCGTCCGGCACATACCGTTCCATGAATCCCTGATGGCCGTCCTCAAGCCACCTTTTGCCGGCCAGAAACAGCGCTGTCTCCATGGCGGCCGCATCCCCTCCTATGATGACCGTCTGATTGCAGTTCATCCGGTTCCACAGCCTGTAATCCCCCTGGATTACTTCCTGGGCAAGATAGATTCCGGCATCCGTCCCACCCTTCATGCGCCGCGGCTTTCCTCCGGTGGCCAGCACTACGAAGCTGTACTGGTCCGCCTCCGCTTTAAGTCCTTCAGCCGTCACCACTGCATCGGTGGCAATATGTGTGCCCAGCGCCTTTAAATCCCATTCCAGGGCAGCTGCAATACCCAGGAATCCTTCTTTTCCCGGGCTGGCAGCCACCTGATCCAGGACCCCGCCCAGACGGCCCTTTTTCTCCTTAAGCGTAACCTGATATCCCCGTTTTCCCAGGAACCTGGCAGCCGCCATGCCTGCCACTCCCCCGCCGATTACCAGCACCCGGCCTTCCTTGGCCGGAAGGGAGGACAGCTTCTGATACTCACTGCCCAGTTCCGGGTTCTGGATACAGCGCACTTCCTGGTTCCGGATGACGCGGTCCATGCATCCGCGGTTGCATCCCACACAGGGATGATAGGGATGTCCGTCCCGGATCTTTGCTGCAAAGCCTGCATCTGCCAGGAAGGGCCGCCCGCAGGCCACCAGGTCCGCCTTTTCCTCCTCAAGTATCCGCTCCGCCGTCTCCCTATCATTGATGCGGTTGTAGCAGATTACAGGCAGACCGCTATGCTCCTTTATACAGGAACTGAGGCAGGAATAGAATCCCCTGGGCACCTGATAGGTAATCTGAGGCACCGGAGCTTCGTGCCAGCCGCCCGTGACGCCAATGGCGTCCGCCAGTCCTGATAGCTTGGAGGAAAATGCCTCCATGTCCTTCAGTCCGTATCCCCTGGTCCGCATACTGCTGCCGGATATCTTTACCAGCACGGGAAAGTCCCTTCCAACCGCTTCCCTGACCCGGGCAAGCACCTCTAGGGGGAAACGGAACCTGTTTTCCTGGCTTCCCCCATACTCATCCGTGCGCTGGTTTGTTTCACCGGACAGGAACAGGGACAGCAGATAACCTGCGCTGCAGTTCACGGCCACCCCATCCGCGCCCCAAGCCCTGCACCTGGCGGCTGCATCTGCAAAATCCTCCTTTACCCTTTTTATATCCTCTGCCGTCATCTCCTTTGGCATATGGCGGTAAATAGGGGACGGGACCGCGGACGGCGCCAGGAGCGGCCTTCCCAGAATATCATCCGCATGGTTCCTGCCAATGTGGAACAGGTGTATGAAAAGCCTGCAGTCATGCTGATGGAGCCGTTCTGCCAGGCAGCGCACCCCGGCCCCGAAGGTATTGTCATAAACCCCGGCCATGGACTCCGGTCCTCCCTCCGGGCTTACCCTGGCAACCACGCCGATGGCCGCTGCGCCGCCTTTGGCCCGTTCCTCATAATAGGCCAGCTCCCGCTCCGTCAGGTATCCGTCCCTGCCAAATTCCGTGTGCATACCGGCCATGATGATCCTGTTTTTTAATGTAAGGTTCCCCAATACAAAGGGTTCGAATAATTTTGTCATAATTCCTCCTGACAAAAAGGCTGCCGTAACCTGTTTGACGGCAGCCTGAACTTTAACTTGAGAGTATTTCCAACATTAATTACATGTGGTCCCCATATCAGCGGCAATATAAGCGCCCGTGACAATGCTGGAGGCATCCGATGCCAGGAAAAGGGCCACTGCCGCCACTTCCCAGATTTCACCCAGGCGTTTTAACGCTGTCTTGGCAAGGATCTGTTCCCTTACCCTTGGTATAGCCAGAGGCGCCGCGTTAATGGCCGTGGGAACATATCCCGGACAGATTGCATTGGCCGTTATGCCGTAGCGCCCCCACTCCATGGCCTCTGTCTTGGAAAGGCTTATGACGCCGGACTTGGAAGCACAGTATGCCGCGATGTTCTTGGTTCCCACCAGGCCGCCTGCGGAGGAAATGTTGATGACCCTTCCCTTGGTTTCCTTTTCAATCATGACCTTGGCAGCTTCCGCGCCGCAGATGAACACGCCCTTTAAGTCCGTGTCCACTACTTCATCCCACTCTTCATCGCTCATTTCCACAATCCGCTTCGTGATTCCGATTCCGGCGTTGCAGACCATGGTGTCCAGCCTGCCAAAGGTTTCCACGGTCTTGCTGACCATGGCCCGGACCTCTGCGCGGTTCCTTACGTCTGCTTTAAATGGGATAGCGGTTCCCCCCATCTCATTAATCTCGTCTGAAACACGTCTGCAGTCCTCTTCCTCCAGACCGTTAATCACCACCTTGGCGCCGTATGCGCAGAAGGCCACCGCCATGCCGTATCCCAGCCCGGTGGTGCTTCCCGTGATTATGGCAACCTTCCCGGTCAAATCAAATGTAGGGATTTCAAATGGCGTATTTTTCATTTCAATCATAGCTTTTTCTCCTTTTTCATGTTAAATTCGTTTACTTCGTCAGTTTCTGCATGGTTTTATTTGCGCCCTCATCACGTTTCCATTTCCGCTTCCATCACCGGAGCCTCATCCACCTTCGGATTCAGCACCAGGGCCAGCCTGGGCCCCAGGAAGCGCCCCACATATCTGGCAAACCAGCCTATCATGACCGCTGATATCAGGGTTCCTTCCCTGACTCCCTCTATGCGTCCTAAAAAGATAAGGGAGATGACCAATGCCAGGGCAACCATGGAACAGTCAAACATAATCTTGCATATCCCAAAATCCAATTTTGTAACCCGCTGTATACAAACAGCCACGCCTTCTCCGGGAAGCATGCCAAAATTAGACATGACCACGCCGCAGACCCCCACTGCCAGCACAAAACAGCCAAACACCAGATATATGAGCCTGGTCCCATAAGACTGGGGCACAAATCCGCCAAACAGGATTCCTGTTAGGTCAATCAGCACTGCGAATACAGCGCTGAGTATGAACTGGGTCAAAAACCTGCGCAGCGTGTACTCTTTTTTCAGCACCAGCTTCTGGATGATATAAAGGATTGCATTCAGATACATGGTGCAGGTCCCCAGGGTCTGGCCCACTACAAAGGAAAATGCATAAGGCGCGCTTGTAATGGGCGATATCCCCAGATTGCATACTTTTACCACGGTTATCCCGGCAGCATATATAAATGAGCCCGCGAGACATACCGCTAATTTCCTAATCAGATATTTATCCATCTGACACCCCCTTGTTTCATTTAATCCGCACGTAGAGGCCAGGCGCTTTTATTGGAGCCTGCGCCTCATGCCAATTTTAAACAGCAATTTTGATGCCAACCTGTGTATATCCGACCAGATGGAGCACTGTCCCTACATCCAGGTTAAATCCAGCTTTTTCCTGGGCGCACTGCGCATATACGAAATAAGCGGATAGCCCATGGCAATGGCCATTACCATGGATTCATCCTCTGTTATCCCCAACATTTCCTTTAACTTACTGCTGTTATCCACAGCGTCCCCAAAAAAGCCGTTGATACAGGAGCCAATCCCCATGGTTTCAGCCATCAGCTGGATGTATGCAGACGCCAGCCCTCCGTCCTTTTTCACATTGAACCCTTTTTTCTTATTCCCGATTACTAATATAAGGAGGGGCGCCCCATAGAACAGTATGTCATTGCCCTTCAGGCTCTCCTTATAAATCCTCCCGTAGGCAGGCGCATAAAATCCCGGTTTCTCTGCCAGGCCGCCCAGGACGCGGGCCGCCTCCCCGGTCACCTCATCCATATGTCCGCACACCGCTATGTAGCGCAGGGCCTGCCTGTTACCTCCCGTGCCCGCATATCTGGCCCCATCCAGTATGGCTTCAATCTCCTGCCTGGAGGGTATCTTCTGTCTGTAGGCGCGGATACTCCTGCGAAGCACCATCCTGTTTTTCATTTCCTCCGGCGATGCCAGAGGGGTATCCGGCGTCATTTCCACGGACTCGCTGTTGTCATATCGGTCCGTGCACACAGCTTTCTGCGGGCAGACAGCCATGCAGTGGGCGCAGGTCATACACCTCTTTTCTCCTTTAAATACCGCCTTTTCCTCCTCCATGACAATACATGCCATGGAACATACCTTAACGCATACACCGCATCCGGTGCACAGGTCCTTATTGATATGGATCATTTACCTGTCTCCTTTCCCATTGCCACTCAATTGTTCCGTATATTTTTTATACCCGCAAATCCCACGCCAACCTTATATCACACTGCGTCATGTTTTTTTGTATACTTTTTATACAAGTTTTTAGATGACCATGCCCTTTTTATACAGTCCCATCCCCCAAATCCCCTGATTTCCGCTTCCTGATATCTGGCACAATTCTTGCTCTTTAAATCATGGTGTAAGGGCCCAAGACCATGGCGCTCCATAAATGGCAAAAATTTAACAAGTAAAAAAATGAAGGAGGAATATAGGAATGGGAATTGGAACTTATGAACAATACAAGGAACGGCTCCTCAAAATGAAACCCAATGTTTATTTAAATGGAAAATGTGTTGACCGCTCCAATGGGAAAGAAGGCGCTGAAAGGGATCTGGCTGACTGGATTAAAGGCGGGACCTATGTAATGAAACAGTGCTATGACGTTGCCAATAACCCCAGATATGAGGATGTATGTGTGACCACTTCCCATATTACAGGAGACAAAATCAACCGCTGCACCCATATCCACCACAGCATGGATGACCTGCTGAAGAAACAGCTGATGACACGCCTGATCTGCCAGCACGTGGGCGGATGTATGCAGCGCTGCATGGGCACGGACGCCATGAACGCACTGTTTTCCGTTACCTATGACTGTGACCAGGCCTGCGGCACAGAGTACCACAAACGTCTGGTCAAATACATTGAATACTGCCAGAAGGATGATTTAATCTGCAACTGCGCGCAGACCGATGTAAAAGGTTCCCGCAACCCCAAATACAAACGCGCCCACATGCAGCCTGACCCGGATTCCTTTGTACACGTGATAGATACAGATGTGGACGGCGTGGGTGTGGACGGAAAACCATGTAAGGGCATCCTTGTCCGCGGCGCCAAGATCTGCAACTCCTGCGCTCCTTACGTGGATGAAATCATTGTTAACCCAACCAAGTTCATGAGCCAGGATGACAGTGATTATGCGGTGGCCTTCGCGCTTCCGGCTGACTGGGACGGCATCAAGCTGATGGCCCTTCCCGGGCTGCACCATAAGCGTACCCATCTGGACGCGCCCTATGCCAATATCGGGGATGTGGAAAGCCTGACCATATTCGATGACTGCTTCGTGCCCTATGACCGGGTATTCATGTGCGGCCGCGACCATGAAGGTGTTGCCCGTTACGCTGGTTATCTGGCCCTGATGTTCGCACATTACCACCGCCATTCCTACACCGGATGTAAGACCGCTGTATCCGAGGTCATTGCATCCCAGGCAGCCCTGGTGGCCGATGTCAACGACATTGCCAGGGAATCCCATGTACGTGAAAAAATCTGCGATATCATCCAGACAGCGGAGCTGGTATTCGCGGCAGGCGAGGCAGCCGCCCACCATGCAACCCAATTCCCATCCGGCCAATGGGTTCCGGATGAAGTGCTGACCAATGCGGGACGCCGCCTGGCAGGACACAACATGTACCATGAATATGAGACCCTGGCAGACCTGACCGGCGGTGTCTGCGCATCCCTTCCAACGGAAGAAAGCTTCTTTGCGCCGGAAACAGCAGAACTGTGCAATAAGTATATACTCCGCAATCCCGCCTACAGCGCAGAGGATACGCACCGGGTCATGCGGATGATGGAAAACAAGCTGTGCGACTCCTACGAGGCTGCCCAGGCAGTGGCAGGCGTGCACGGCGGCGGTTCCCCACTGATGGAAACCATCACCCTTATGAGCCGTTATGACCTGGAAGAACTGAAGAAAATCGCAAAATACCTGGCCGGGCTTCCCGGATATGAGAAATGCCCGCGCTATGAGCGCAGCGCCCACACAGCAACCCCAAGGGCCATGCTTGCCAAATTCGATGCAGTAGCAGCTAAAAAACAATAAAAATAAAGGAAGGTACGAACCATGGCAATCGGTACATACGAGCAATATAAAGAACGTCTGTTAAAAATGAAACCCAACGTATACATGAATGGAAAATGCATGGACCGTTCCAACGGCAAGGAAGGCCCGGAAAGGGACCTGGCTGACTGGATGAAAGGCGGGACCTATGTAATGAAGCAGTGCTACGACACTGCCAATGACCCTGATTATGCAGATGTCTGTGTGACCACGTCCCATATTACCGGGGAACCCATCAACCGCTGCACCCATATCCATCACAGCCAGGAGGACCTGCTGAAAAAACAGCTGATGACCCGTTTAATCTGCCACCGGGTAGGCGGATGCATGCAGCGCTGCATGGGCACGGACGCCATGAACGCCCTGTTTTCCGTCACCTATGACTGTGACCAGGCCTGCGGTACAGAGTACCACAAACGGCTGTTGAACTACATTGAATACTGCCAGAAATATGACCTGGTCTGCAACTGTGCCCAGACAGACGTAAAAGGCTCCCGTAATCCCAAATACAAACGCGCCCACATGCAGCCCGACCCTGACTCCTTTGTCCATGTGGTTGAAACAGATGTGGACGGCATAGGTACAGACGGAAAGCCATGTAAGGGCATCATTGTCCGCGGCGCCAAGATCTGCAACTCCAATGCCCCTTATGTAGACGAAATCATTGTAAACCCCACCAAATTCATGGGACCGGATGACGCGGATTACGCGGTTGCATTTGCCCTTCCCGGAGACTGGGACGGTGTGAAGCTCATGGCCCTTCCAGGACTGCACCACAAACGCACCCATATCGAAGCACCCTTTGCAAACATCGGCGATGTAGAAAGCCTTACCATATTTGACGACTGCTTCGTTCCCTATGACCGGGTATTCATGTGCGGCCGCGACCATGAAGGGGTTGCGCGCTACGCAGGTTACCTTGCCCTGATGTTCGCACACTACCACCGTCATTCCTACACAGGATGCAAGACCGCTGTTTCCGAGGTAATCGCATCCCAGGCAGCCCTGGTGGCCGATGTAAATGACATTGCGCGTGAATCCCATGTCCGGGAAAAAATCTGTGATATCATCCAGACAGCAGAGCTTGTCTTTGCAGCCGGGGAAGCGTCCGCCTATCACTCAACCAAGTTCCCCTCCGGGCAGCAGGTTCCGGATGAAGTGCTGACCAATGCCGGCCGCCGTCTGGCAGGACACAACATTTACCATGAATATGAGACCCTGGCCGACCTGACCGGAGGCGTATGCGCATCCCTTCCAACCGAAGAAAGCTTCTACGCCCCTGAAACAGCAGACCTGTGCCACAAATACATCCTCCGCAACCCGGCCTACAGCCCGGAAGACACCCACCGTGTCATGCGCATGATGGAAAATAAACTCTGCGACTCCTACGAAGCCGCCCAGGCAGTAGCAGGCGTGCACGGAGGCGGTTCCCCGCTCATGGAAACCATCACCATGATGGGCCGCTATGACCTGGAAGAGCTTAAGAAAATCGCAAAATACCTGGCAGGCCTGAAAGGCTACGACGAATGCCCAAGGTACGAGCGCAGCGCCCACACAGCAACCCCAAGGGCCATGCTTGCCAAATTCGACGCAATGGCAGCCGCAAAAAAAGAAGCCAAATAAGAGGTAATCCATGAGCGAAGAACTGAAAAAAGACATTGAAGCAGTCCTGAACCTCTTCGTCCGCCCCCAGTTATCCAGCCACGGGGGCGGGCTGGAGGTATTGGATTTAGACGAAAACGGGATTCTCTGGATTGAGATGCAGGGAGAATGCGCCGGCTGCCCCTCAGCCGACGAAACAGCCAAAAACCTGGTCCAAAAAGAACTTATCACCCGCATCTCTCAGATAAAAGGCGTAGAAATCGATTCCGGAATCAGCGATGAGATTCTTGCAGAAGCCATGAAGCTGTTTACACATGGGTGATTTAGGTGGGGTGGAATGGTGAAAGAATAGTGCATCCGTTCGTGAGTGGAATTGGGATGGGGGGTGTGGATACGGCTTCGGTGCTAGCTGCTCTAAGGCTGTGGCACCCGGCGCTGGACAAGAGTCTGGCCGCCTAACTCGCGCCTAATCTTATCCGACAGTTTTGTTACTGGGCTCAGACAAAGGCGCCAGCCTCTTAGCGCCGATTGCCACAGCCTAAGACCAGCACGCACCTGCAGATGCATCCACACCCCCCATCCCAATTCCACTCACCCGCTACGTATTCTCTTTTCCACACCACATAAATTAGGTTCTGGCAGCATAAAAGACGGGGGTGGACGAATGCATCAAAGCATGAGTCCAAGGTGCTATTCACGTAGAAAGTCCTTCAGGATTTCTACGTGAATAGTACCGATCCCCCGTCTTTTATGCTGTCAGGGCCTTAGAAGCTGCCGCCTCCGGAACTGGGCGTCCGGCCTGTCCCCCTCCGCGGGCGTAACCCCCAAAATCCACCTCACCCCTAAACCATTCATTCCCCCCCGCCGCTCTCAATCGGCGTAAACACCCTGGCCCTGGATAAGTCATCCACCCGGAACTCCTTTGCCATCATGACGGCCTCCCGGCAGAACTGTTCCTGGGAGTTTACCAGGACCTTGCCCCGTTTGTCTTCTTTCTCATAGGTGCCGTCCGGCTGGAGGATATGGGCTTTTACATTGTCCTCCAGTTCAACCTTCAGGATACGTATGACCTGTTCCTTTAATTTCTGGTTTTCTACCGGGAACATGATTTCCACACGGCGGTCCAGGTTACGGGGCATCCAGTCCGCGCTGCCCATGTAGACCTCGGGACTTGCGTCATTAAGGAAGTAGAAAATCCGGCTGTGCTCCAGGAAATTGCCCACAATGGAACGGACCGATATATTCTCGCTTAAACCGGGAACACCTGCTTTCAGGCAGCAGATGCCGCGGATTATCATTTCTATCTTGACGCCTGCACAGGATGCTTCGTACAGGGCGGTTATGATTTCCTTGTCGCACAGGGAGTTCATCTTGGCCATGATGTGGGCTGGCTTGCCGTTCCTGGCATGCTCTGCTTCCCTGCGGATCATGCGCAGGAACCTTCCCCGAAGCCAAAGGGGGGCTACGGAAAGCTTATTCCATGCAAGGGGCTCTGAATATCCGGACAGCATATTAAATACAGCAGTCGCATCCTCTCCTATCTGAGGGTCGCAGGTAAGGATTCCGCAGTCCGTATAGAGCTTTGCGGTTGAATCATTATAATTGCCGGTCCCGAGATGGACGTACCGCCTTATTCCGTCCTCTTCCATGCGTACCACAAGGGTAATCTTGCTGTGGGTCTTAAGCCCCACCAGGCCATAGATGACATGGCAGCCGGCTTTCTCAAGCATCTTAGCCCAGTTGATGTTATTTTCCTCATCAAACCTTGCCTTCAGTTCCACCAGTACGGATACCTGTTTGCCGTTGTCAGCTGCCTCAGCCAGCGCTGCAATGATTGGGGAATTGCCGCTGACACGGTAAAGGGTCTGTTTGATTGCCAGCACCTCCGGGTCCCTGGCCGCACTGCGCACAAAGTTTACCACCGGGTCAAAGCTCTGGTATGGGTGGTGGAGCAGGATATCCCCTTTCCGGATGTTGGTGAATATATCATCTTCATTCATCAGGGCCGGTACGGGCTGGGGAACGTATCTGGATGTCTTAAACAAATCAAAACCTTCCAGTCCATACATTTTCATAAGGAAGGTCAGATCCAGCGGACCATTGATTCCGAATATATCCTGGCTGTTGATGGATAGCTCCTTCCTAAGGATTTTTAACAGCCTTTTGTCAACATTGTCCTCAATCTCCAGGCGGATGGCCTCGCCCCACTGGCGTTTCTTAAGCTGCTTCTGGATTTCCTCCAGAAGGTCCACCGCCTCTTCCTCGTCAATGGTCAGATCCGCATTCCTCATGATACGGAACGGGTGGGAAACCACGATATCATAGTTCAGGAACAGGGATGGCATGTTCCGCTCAATTATCTCTTCCAGAAGAATGACCACGCGCTGTTCCACGCCATCTTCCACCACTTCCCTTGGAAGTTCCACTATCCTTGGAATGACGGACGGCACCTGCACCATGGCAAACTCCAGCTCGTCATCTGTCCCGTCCGTTTTTTTCTTTCTCAGAAGCGCGGCAATGTTCAGCGTCTTATTTCGGATTAAGGGAAATGGCCTGGAAGAGTCAAATGCCATGGGCGTCAGCACGGGATAAACATTTTTCTTAAAATATTCATCTGCAAATGCAGCTTCCTTTTCCGTCAGGTCCTCATGTTCTATGATGACCCTGAGCCCGTTTGCCTTAAGGGCGGGCAGGAGGGACCGGTTATAGGTGGAATACTGCATTTCTACCAGCTGATGTGTCTTCTCACTTATTTTATCCAGCTGCTCCTGGGGCGTCAGTCCTGCAATGTCGGGCTTGGTGTATTTTGCATGCACCATGTCCTTTAAGGAGGCAACGCGCACCATGTAAAATTCATCCAGGTTTGAGGCCGTGATGCTTAAGAATTTGAGGCGTTCAAAAAGAGGAAGGCTTTTGTCCCTTGCCTCGCTCAGCACCCGGTAGTTAAATTCAAGCCAGCTCAGTTCACGGTTAACATAATTATTAGGGTCAGCCGCAAAATCCACGGTAGGTTCTGCAGGCTTTTCATTTACAGTCTTCACAGTCTTTGCTTTTTCAATCCTCAGCGCCTCCGTCTTTGGATTCTCCACCTTAAGCTTTACGGCCTTTGTGCCTTCTGCCTTTGAAGCTTCTGCCTTAACCTTCTCTGCCTTTAAAACTTCTGCCTTTGCCTTAGAGGTTTCGGCCTTGGCCTTCACAGCCTGCTTGGACACCTCTTTGGCTGTCTCTTTTACAGTCTGTTTTGCAGACTGCTGCTTTCCAACCGGATCTGCCATGATTACACCCTCCTCTTCTGCTTTAACACAGGTCTTACACCAAATATCTCTTCAAAGAAATCCGCCTTCTGCTCAAAGGAGGCTGTCTCCAATGCCATGTTGCCCTGATATCCTGTTGTGATGATCAGCTCATTGTCCCTGACCGCCATACGACAGTCCGCCAGTTTTCCGCGGTGGCTTCTGTCCATGGAATTGGCCAGGCGCAGGATGGCGGTCAGCTTTGCGATAAGGATGGTGATTGCGTTGCGGCTGTAACCCGGCATATCCTCCTGGTGGATCTGGGTCTCCAGCTGGACCTTGTCATAGTCGAAGTCCCTTATGTTGTACCGGACCACATTGGCAATGATTTCCCTCTCCAGATGGCTGAGACCAATGATTTCCGTGGACATGATGATGTTGTAGGAGCATTCGTTGGAGTTCTTGATGCTGATGAATTTGCCGCAGGCGTGAAGAAGCACGGATATCTGCAAAAGCAGTCTTTCCCTGGCTCCAAGCCCATGATATTTCTTCATGCTGTCAAAAATTCCCAGGGCATATTGTTCCAGCACCTGGTTGTGGCTGGTGTGGCACTTATAACGCTTGGCCATGTTCCTGGACGCGGCCAGGATATCGTTCTCAAAGTTATGGCTGAACCTGACCAGCTTGTTGGCCTGGGCATATTCAGCAGCAATGCCGTCGCACAGGCGGATTCCCGGCACCCAGAACATATCTGCCCCGGTCAGTTCCAGGATGCGTTTATACACCACCACGCTTGGAAGGAGCAGGGAGGCATATTCGCTGTTCACACCGAATTTCTCCTCAATCTGATCCGTGGTCATCTGGCACAGCCGCTCATAAAACCGGTTCATGGCAGCCGCGTCAATCCGGTCCCCGTACGCCTTCAGGTCCATGCGGTTGATGATATAGAGGATGTTCTCCCCGATTCCGATAAGGTTGTTGATTTCCCGGTCCTTCAGATACATCTTGCGGAAGGTGAAAAGCTCATTGTCCACAATCTCCTCAATGTGCTCCCGGTGCTCTGCCACGGTTGCCGGGATGTTGGCCAGAAGGCCGCGCACACGCAGGGTGCCAAGAGGAAGGTTCTGAGTGGTCACCAGAGAATCCTTGTCAAACAGGGACAGCTGGGCGCTGCCGAAACCAACGTCCACAATGGCAGTCCCTTTTTGTATGATTTTATTAAACTCACCGGCCTTGGCAGCAATGGCCTTATAGCTGATAAAACGCTGCTCTGAGTTGCTGATGATGCGCACGGTAAGCCCTGTCCTCACCCGGATCTGGTCCAGGATGATCTGGTTGTTGCGGGCTTCCCTCATGGCGCTGGTGGCATAGGCCCTGTAGTCCTTGACCCTGTATGCCTTCATGATCTGGGCAAACTCCCCCAGGACCTGACACATCTCCTCCACAAGGCCATAGCTGATTTTGCCCCCGCTGTACGTATCCTTGCCAAGGGCAATTACGTGGCGGATATGATCCACACGCCGGATTCCCGTTTTATATGACATCTCATAGATGCCCATTTCCAGCTCGAATGAGCCCACGTCAATTGCCGCAAATGTCCGAATAGCCACCTTTATCACTCCTTTTGACCGCTATTATAAACGTGTCGTCAAACTTTTACATGTATACCATGTAAAACCCCTGTAAAATCCATGTAAAACCCGCCATGGCCTGCTATCTCCGCCCGAGAAGATGGGTGATGAACTGGGCCGCGGTACGGCCTGACAGGCCGCCGTGGCTCAGTTCCCACTTATTGGCCTCTGCATAAAGCTCCTGTTCCGGCATATCAAGATGATAGCGGTCTGCCAATGCCTTTACGATTGTCTCAAATTCCCTCTTGTCCGGGGACCCAAAGTATATGGTCACGCCAAAACGGGATGCCAGGGACAGTTTCTCCTGCACCGTATCATTGTTGTGAAGCTCGTCGTCCAGCTCCCTCTTGTCGCTGAACTTTTCACGTATCAGATGGCGTCGGTTGGATGTGGCGTAAATCAGCACATTGTCCGGGCGCTTGCCAAGCCCGCCTTCCAGGATTGCCTTCAGATACTTGTACTCCAGCTCATAGTCTTCAAAGGAAAGGTCGTCCATATAAATGATGAACTTGTAATTCCTGTCCTTAATCTGTTCCAGCACATCGGAAAGCGCCTTAAACTGATGCTTATATACCTCAATGATACGCAGTCCCCTGCTGTAATATTCATTGAGCACCGCCTTGACGCTTGAGGACTTGCCGGTTCCCGCGTCGCCGAACAGCAGCACGTTGTTGGCCTCCCTGCCTTCCACAAATGCTTCCGTGTTCTCAATCAGCTTCTGTTTCTGCAGCTGGTACCCCACGATATTATCAAAATACACGTGCTCCACATTGATGATCGGGTCAATGACAACAACCTGTCCCCCATCCTTTTCCACTATCCTGAACGCCTTATTAAGGCCGAATTTCCCTACTCCGAACTCCCGGTAGAATTCTTCCACATGGTCCTGGAATTCCTCCACATCCGCGGATTCCTTAAGATTGACCGCCAGGCTCACGATGCGGTCCCTGATCCTCTTATTGAACACGCGGCTGCCCTTTTGACCGGACTCATAGCTGGCCAGCTGGTCCCATACCCCGGCAGGCGCAAGGTCGTGGATGTCATAATCAAACAATGCCTTGAAAATCTTAAAATCCTCCCTGGCCAGACGGTCCAGGGAACCGCCTGCGGCTCCCGTGATTTCACAGGAAGTTGTGTAGGCATTTTCATTATTTGCCAGACAGAAGGCCAGGAAACAGTGCCAGAGATTCCCCTCAAACCCATAGTTCACAGCCAGTTCAACCAGCTGTCCTGCGCAGTGGAATGCATCCGGCCGGCTGCCGCTGTCCGCATATCCCATAAGGCAGGCCATGTCCTGAAACAGCTCCTGATATTCCAGATTCCTGTATATGATTAATTCATTTATGTCCATATCCGTCACACCTCCCTAATAATTGCCAAGGATCCGCATGCTTACGGCTTCCTCTGAAATCCCCTTTAATGCATTCTGTATGGCCGCATCTCCCAGGGAACCCTCCACATCCACAAAAAACCTGTACTCCCAGCTTCGTCCCACAATGGGGCGGGATTCAATCATCAGCATGTTCACATTGTTATAAATCAGGTTCCCCAGCATGTTATACAGGGAGCCGCTTTTATGTAAACCTTCAAAGCAGATGCTCACCTTACCTGCGTCCTTTCTGTAAACAGGGGATTTAGACAGGATGATGAACCGGGTGGTGTTGTCCTTATCGTGATTGATGCCCCGCTCAAGGACCTGGAGCCCGTAAAGCCTTCCCGCTGTCTCACTGGCCACCGCTGCCTGGGCAATGTCCTGGTCCTCCAATATCTTCTTGGCAGCGCCTGCCGTGTTCTCCACGCTGAACTGGGTCCACTGCCTGTTGGCATTCAGGTACCTGGAACACTGCATCAGCGCCTGGGGATGGGAATACACCCTTTTGATGTCTGAAAGGACCGCCCCCTTAAGTCCCAGAAGGGCGTGGTTGACAGAGACCTGGGTCTCGGCAACAATATACAGGTTGTGCATGACCAGATTATCATAGTTGCCGCTGACAGCCCCTGCGGAGGAATTCTCAATGGGTAGGACTGCGTAATCCGCCCGGCCTTCTTCCACTTCCACCATGGCATCCTCAAAGCTGGGCACATGATATACATCCGCGTCATCCCCAAAGTACTGAAGGGCAGCCGCATGGCTGTAGGCCCCCTCCACGCCCTGGTACACAATCCTGGAATGATCCCGCTTCAGTTCCTGCACCATGGTGAACCCGGTATCCAGGCACTGCCCATGCCCTGCCAGGATACCATACTGCAGCCTGCGGCTGATGGTCATAATCTGTGAAAACAGTTCGTAAACGCCCTGCCTGTTAAAGTCCCCATGGGCCATACCGGTCACGGTCCCTAATTTTTCCTTCTCCCTTGCCGCGTCATACACGGCCTTGCCTGTTCCAATCTTATACTCCGCCACGTCCCCGCACAGCTTCATCCTTCTCTCAAATAATTCTACCAGCTGTGAATCAATCCCATCCAGCTGTCCCCTGATTTCCTGTAAATCCAGATTCTCCATGGTATCTAATACACTCCTGTTCCAAAGCGCGCTTCCTGCGCCCTAATGTTCCTTATTCCTGTCCTTCAGACATATCCTTAAGCATGCCTGATATCACATCCCTTGTATATGCTCCCGGAAATTTCCTTGCCTCCGGAGGAAGCTCCTTTATATCAATGGGTTCCCCGTACCGGATGACCACATGGCTGGGCTTTATGAACGGAAGATGGTCCTCGAATATCCGGGCAGTCCCGGTTATGGCTACAGGGATTACCGGACAGCCGCTTTTCTGGGCAATCTTAAGGCTGCCCTCATGGAACGGGAGAAGTTCTGTCATATCCTTATTCTCATTGCGCGTGCCTTCCGGGAATATCCAGATGGATATGCCGGATTTTACCTTCTCAATGCCTTCCAGTATGGTCTTTAAGCCTTCTTTGATATTCACCCTGTCAAGGAACAGGCAGTTCACCCTGTGCATCCAGTCCCTGAGAAGGGGTATCTTAAGCATCTCCTTTTTGGCAACAAACCCGGTCAGTCCGGGTACGGTCACATATCCCACAAGGATATCAAAATAACTTCTGTGATTTCCCACATACAGGACCGCCCGGTCCGCCGGTATGTTCTCCAGGCCCTGCACCTCATATGTAACCCCCGCCAGCCTGAGTATGAACCTGAATACTCCCTGTACAATATGCAGGCTCTTAATCTGTGCGCCTTCCGGGTCTTTCTTATCCCGCGCTCCCAGGATGCCCAATAGCGGCATGCTGAAAATCAGGAACAGCACCACGGTCAGTGCCACCATAATTATCCGTATCATTCCCTGTCTCCTTTAATCCCTGTATATATTTTGGCGTCCGGGTGCAAAACCCGGACTATTTCATTTTATTATATAAAAAGAGCGGATTAAATACAATACCTTCCATCCAGGTTTGATATTTAATAACCGCTCGTCTGTCCGGCACCCCGGTGCCCTGTACTGGTCAAATATTCAAATAACAGCCCGGTCCCAAACCACAGGGGCGCGAACTTAAGGCGGATGACGCCGCCCACATTGTCCGGCCATGCCGAGTAATCCCACGGGCAGATCCCAAGGCTTGTAAGCCAGGTTCCTGCCACATATTCCGCAATGAATATCAGCACCATGTAGATAAGCCCGTGCCGTATCATCCGCCCTATACGGGACATCCTGTCCCCATCCCTGTCCTCAAAGCCCGGCAGGCCCGTAAGCCAGCTGTCTATGAAGCGGCTGATTGGAAACAGCAGGGCGCCCATCCCATAGATGGGGAACATGAGCAGGGAAGTCTGGCCCATCAGGGTCCAGTCCCCTGCCATGATGGAGTCCACGGATGTGAACATTACCTCCAGACACCACCCTGCAATGCCGCACCGGCAGAAATTCATCAGCAGTTCCGTCATTCTGTTGTCCCGGTTTTCCTTCCGGCTTTTTGTGTGATTGGTTCCTTCTGTCTGCACTCTCATAGCCATTAGTATGAAAACCGGTCTGTGCTTTTATTCGCCCGGAACCATTTTTCCAGAACTTTCCCAATGCCTGGCTTCCCATTCCTGGCGGCTTTTGTCACAGAAGCGGGGAGAGCAGGCGGCTGGACTGTTCCTTGATGCGCATCCACATGCCTCTTTCCCTGTAATCCTCCCTTGTAATCTCCCGGCAATGGGGAAGGTCGCCCATGAACGCCTCCTCCAGTTCGCCTGTGACTTCCTCATCGTAAATCGTGGCATTGACCTCAAAGTTCAGTTCAAAGCTCCGTATATCCATGTTGGCCGTTCCATAACAGCTGACCCTGCCGTCCACCATGATTCCCTTGGAGTGAAGGAACCCATTTTCATATATATACACCCTGGCCCCATAGTCCAGAAGCTCTCCCGCATAGGAACAGGTGGCCCAGTACACAAAGGGGTGGTCCGGCTTGCACGGTATCATGAGACGTACATCCACGCCTGAGAGCGCCGCAATCTTTAGCGCTGAAAGAATTGCGTCGTCCGGGATGAAGTAAGGGGTCTGGATATAGATATGGTGCTTGGCCTTGTGGAACAGCTCCAGGTAATTATTCCTTATATGCGGCTCATTGGTGTCCGGGCCGCTGGTTATGATCTGCATGGACACCAGTTCATTGACCCGTTCCGGATCAGGCCACACAGGCGTCCATTCACCCCTTAGGCGGCGGGTGATGTACTCTGCCTCATCCCCAAAATACCTTGCCTCCTTAAAGAGGTTCTCACCGGTGGCATAATTCCAGTCCAGGGCAAACCGGATCTGCAGGCTGATGGCAGCCTCCCCGTCAATGCGCAGATGGGTATCCCGCCAGTAACCGAATTTGGGATCCTTGGAAATGTACTCCCGCCCAATATTAAAGCCTCCCACAAAACCGGTATGGCCGTCAATCACAACGATTTTCCTATGGTTCCTATAGTTCACACGCAGGTTAAGCCATCCCAGGAAGGGAGGGAAGAACACCCCCACCTTAATCCCTGCTTTTTCCATCTTTTCCCAAAGTTTTTTCGGCATGAACCTGCCGCCCATACCATCGCAGAGAATCCGGACCTCCACGCCCTCCTTTACCTTCTCCAGCAGGATCGGCACGATGGAATCAAACAGCTCGTCATTTTTAATGATATAGTACTGGATGTGGATGAACCGTCTGGCCTGGCGCATCTCATTCCTCAGGGATTCGAACTTCTCCTGCCCGTCCGTGAATATCTGCACCTTGTTGTTCACCGTCAGCACGGAACCCGAGGTTTCCAGGTTATAGAGGATCAGGCTTTTAAAATCCCTGGTCATGGGGTCCATCATCTCCTCAGGCATGTCATCCGAGCGTATGATCTCCTCCTGGCTCTTAATGGGTACATTAAGCCTGTCGCTGATTTCCTTTACCTTGAACATCCTGCTTTTCTTTAAGTCCTGCCCGAACAGAAGGTAGAAGATGATACCGAACACAGGGATAAAGTACAGGGCCAGAAGCCAGGTCCACACGCTTCTGGGATCCCGCCGCTGAAAAAATATGATAATGATTGAAAATACAAGGTTGATGTACAAAAGATGCTCCAGCAGCCATCCCCATATCATCAGCGCCGTGTTCAAGATTACTTCCATAGGATACCCTCTCTTACCGCTTCTGTCTTACTGATTTGACCAATCAAAATCCTTGCTCACATCCTCAAGCGTGACGTTTCCGTCTTTATCGTATGTTACCAGCACTGCCTTCTCACTGTACTCCGTATCATATATGATGTTATTCAGACGCCCTTCGCTGGCATCTGCCCTAACAGACCTGATGACTGCGCCTTTCTGGCCTCCGGTAATATAATCCTTAAGCGGGCTGTTGGGACTGTCCAGCGCCACGCCCATAAGGTTATGTATGGTTTTGCCGTTCAGCGTTCCTTTTTCATGCTCATCGGTCAGATAACGCTGTACCGCATCCGCGGCCAGCTTTGCTTCTGCATGGGCGGTGGTGTAGTGGGCGGCCTTAATATAACCTGTCATGTGGGGCACGGCAAAAGCCAGCAGTATGGCCAGGATTGCAACCACCACGATCAGTTCCACCATGGTGAAGCCCCGGCATCCCAAACGCGTTTTCTTATGCTTCATTTTCATGTTTCCTTCCCGTTCATCCTCCAGCCAATCATGGTTAATTGTACCACAGATACGGATCATTTTCCAGTTCCCGACACAATCTCGCCATCCCCGGTGCTGCCCGGATAAACAGCCTTATAGGTCCTGCCGTTTATCTCGCCTTCCCAGAACGCGGAATCGGTTCCGTCCGGATTCCTGGTATAGTTATACTCCTGTTTCTCATTTTCCTTCATGGCGCCCGCATCAATCATGTCCTGCTGTGCCTTTCCCAGGGTGTAGTTGGACCTGGCATTGGATATGGCTACCTGACTGGCTGATTTGTCCTGAAGCCCGCGGTAGGATGGCACCGCAAGCGCAACCAGGATGCCGAGTATGGCAATGACACAGATCAGCTCTATGAGGGTAAATCCATCCCTGCTGCGGTTCTTTCCCTTTTGGTCTGCTTTTTTCATTCTTATGTTCCCTCTTTTCTTTTGTAGTATATAAGTATTATTCCGCGGAATAAAGTATTTTTTCAGCCTCTTCCATACTGGTTTCCCCGTGGATTGCCATCTGCACCACATTCTCCTTCAGGGACCGGAATCCCCTTTTCTTCTGGTACGTCCTGATTTCCTTTGGCAGCACATTATCAGTTATCATGAACTTCACCTCCTCATCCACCTCCATCAGTTCATAAACCGCTTTCCTCCGGCTGTATCCGGTCCCATTACAGCACGGACAGCCAGAGGCCTTCCACAGTTTATCCACCTTTCCGGCTCCCAGACCCTCCAGCAGGCCGCGCTCCCTCTCATCCGGTTCATATTCCCGGCAGCACATGGGACACAGCACCTTCACCAGCCTCTGTGCCACGATCCCGGATAATGCCGCTGCCACCATATAGGGAGCCACGCCCATGTTGCGCAGCCTGTTTATGGTGGAGGCGCAGTCATTGGTATGAAGGGTGGAAAACACCAGATGTCCGGTTATGGCGGCCCTTACGCCGATGGATACGGTTTCTTCGTCCCTCATCTCGCCAACCATGATCACATCCGGGTCCTGCCTCAGGATGGAGCGCAGGGCAGTGGCAAAGGTAAGGCCTGACTTAGGATTGACCTGTACCTGGGTCATTCCCTCAAGCACCTTCTCCACCGGGTCTTCCACAGTAACCACATTAATCTTCTTTTTAATGATACGGCTGAGCACCGCGTACAGGGTTGTGGTCTTGCCGCTGCCGGTGGGTCCTGTCACCAGCACGATTCCATGGGGAACCTTGAGGATCCGCTCAAATATCTCGCGCTGTGCCTCGGTCATCCCAAGACGGCTCACATCCATCAGTGAGTTATCCCTGTCATTGCCTAACAGCCTCAAAACCACCTTTTCCCCGAAAACAGAGGGCAGGGTGGAAATCCTCAGGTCCGTGGACACATCCGCCCGTTCATAATGGTACTTACCGTCCTGAGGCAGCCTCTTTTCTGCAATATCCATGCCTGCCATCAGCTTCAGCCTGGTTATCATGGGACGGTGGTATTCCATCTCTAAAGTAGTATGGACAATCAGGTCCCCATTGATTCTCATCCGGATTACAAGTTCATGATTTCCCGGCTCCACATGGATATCGCTGGCATTTCTGTTATAGGCTTCCTCAATGATGGCGTTGACCATGCGCACCACGGGCGCGCCTTCCACCCTTTCCTTCAGGACCAGCTCCATCTGGCGGTTACGGTTATCCGTGATGCCTGCCCCGGATGTGCCAAACGCGCGGTTCATGAATCCATGATTACTGCCTGAGGTATTTTCATACGTCCTGTCAATGGCCCGTCCCACTGCCGCGGATGACCCAAGGACCACCTTGACCTCCATGCCGGTAAGGGTTGCGGTCTCGTCAATGACATCCATGTCAATGGGATAGGAGGCAGCTACCACCAGCCTGCTTTCTTCAAAATCAATGGGAATGATCCGGTTATGCCCTGCAAATCCAGGGGAAACCATGTCCGCTGCCTTCAGGTCAATTTTATAGGAATCCAGGTCCGTCACCTGCAGATGGTCCCGGACCGCAGCGCATTCCATAACAGCTTCCTCGGTCACATAACCCAGGTCCACAAGGATCTGCTCTGCTGTTTTCCCGGGTTCCTGTTCCTTAAAGTACATGGCCCGCTCCAACTGGCTCCTGGTCAGGTATCCGTGTTCTACCAGCAATTCTTCTATGTTCATTTTGTATGGCACTGGTTGTCTCCTTCTCTCTGAAATGGTATACTGACTGAAATGAACTGCAATCCGGATCCATATGATATCCGGGATAATCTACATGATCGGGGTGATTGTAATGGATTTCTTCTACCCAGCCTTATATGGAATATGCGGCATTATAATCGGAAGTTTCCTGAATGTCTGCATCCTGCGGATACCCGAAGGCCAAAGCTTTGTCACAGGGCGTTCGCACTGCCCTGCCTGTAAAAGACAGCTTTACCCGTTCGACATGGTGCCCGTCCTGTCTTTCCTGTTCCTGGGAGGGAAATGCCGGTTCTGCGGGAAACCCATATCCATCCAGTATCCTTTGGTGGAGGCAGGCACCGCCCTGCTGTTCTTCCTGTGCTGTCTGGCTAAGGGTCCGGGAGCCGCCGCTGTCATCATGTGTCTCTTTGGCTCACTGCTGACCGTGGGCGCCTGGATTGATGCCCGGCATATGTACATCCCGGATGGGATCAGCCTTTCCATCCTTATCCTGGCGGCAGCTTCCCTGATGATCCTTCCCCTGCCTGATATCCTGAGCCGTATGGCCGGCGCAGCCATGTGCGGCGGTTTCCTGGCAGTGCTGCGTATGCTCACCAAGGGCGGGATTGGCCTGGGTGATGTAAAGCTCATGGCCTCCAGCGGTCTGCTTCTGGGCGTTAAAGCAGGAATGGCAGCCCTCCTTGCAGCCTACGTCCTGGCCGGACTCTGGTGCCTCATCCCGCTGATAAGGGGACGGGTAAACGGCAGGACCAGGATTCCAATGGTCCCGTTCTTTGCCATATCCCTGATTGCCTTCGGACTATGGTACAGGGAAATCATGACCTGGTACATGGGTCTGTTCCTTCCATAAGGTATGGTTTTAATCCTCATAATACCGATAGACCCCATTACCGCTTAGATAGATTTCCACATTCCCATTGGACCGCCTGGATCTGCTGGATATGTCCCGCCCAATGGTCATGACCGCGCCGTCGCTGTTGTCAAACACGATATCTGCTCCCAGGGAAAATGCATACCCGTTGCAGACCACTTCCGTATGTACACTGGCTTTCTCGTCCAGGGGTTTTGCCGCTAATGAGATTTCCACTTCCAGGCTGCCGTCCGCCAGGGACCGGGAACCCTTCATCACATATTCCTTGTCTCCCAGGGCATGGTAAAGATACCGTTCCCACCGGTCTTCCGGCTCCAGATCCCCGGCATGACCATCTTCACCGTATACAGATCCGTCTTCTTCCCCATCGCCGTACACCTGCGTGTCCCCTTCCATGGCCTCTTCGGGGATATCGCCTTCCCCGCCTCCATCCTCCTGGCTGTCCATCATTTCATCATATTCCTCACGGACCATGCGGCAGTCCTCCTCAAAGCACTGCCAGATGCTGTTGATTGCCTGGGAATTCCCGCTGGACACTGCCTCGCAGAAGGTGCTGTGTATGGTCTTGGCCGTTATCTGCGCCTCCATATACGTTCTTTCTGTCAGGACAGATTTCATCTGATATCTGGAAATCGCCATATAACCGCAGGAAAACACAGACAGCAGGGTAATGGACAGAATCACATATATCAGGCTGCTGCCCTGCTCACCGCGTTTTCCAGGACGGCTGCTCCTATTGCCGCCCATGCCGTCTCCCCCTCTTCCACCTGATATTCATACATGGAGTGTATGACTGCTTCCTGTTCATAAACCGTTTCCTCATCCTTCATGATACGGATCAGCACTTTTGCCTTCCTGGCTTGTGTTCCGTCAAAATCAAGTTCCAAAGTCATCCCGTCAAATGTATCCACATCCAGGTCATCCGCAGAAATATGGGCCCAGCCGGAGACCGGCGGCAGCTTTTCATAGGTAATCCCGCCCACATCACAGGATGGATTGGGCGTTCCCGGCTCCCGCACATAATATGCCAGTGTTTCCGGATAGCCGGGCTCCACATGATACATATAACCGTATCTCAGCAATCCCTCCAGTTTTGTATACGCCTGACCGCACATGCCCTCTGCCTTGGCCAGTCTGTCAAATCCATAATAAAGCTTGACCTGCGGATGCAGGAAGCCTGCTGCAAATACACCAATCACCGCCGTGATTGAAAGGGCCGCCACCAACTCTAAAAGCGTAAATCCCTGACACCCATCCCTTACATTTCTTCCATTCAATTTTCCTACCGCCTTTTACCTGTGCCTGTAAAATGTCATGGAGCCGCCAATATCCTCCGGTGCCGTGCTTACCCTGAATTCATCAAAGGATTCTACCGCTGTATAGTCTCCGTCGCCTGATTCATTTTCCATGTAAAACTCCACCACCAGGGTATTGCCTGTTGCCTCTCCCGCCCCTGCCCCGGACATGGAACTAAGCTCATAATTCATCCGGCCCATCCTGTGCTCCTTTGCCAGAAGTGCCGCATTGGCACCGGACATCATCAGGAAACCGGATACAGTTACTGCCAGAAGGGCTGTGGCCGTGATTACCTCAATCATTGAAAAGCCCTCCTGCCCTTTCGCCCTATTTTGTCTTTTCATAATAATACCTGACCTCCACAATCCCGCTTAAACCTCCGGCGCCAGCCATACCGCTGTCTCCGGCCGCGCCGCTGCCTCCGGTCATACCGCTGCCTCCGGCTATCCCGCTGTCTCCGGCCATGCCGCTGCCTCCGGCCGCACCGCTGCCGTTCCTCCCGTCCGATGCCGCCAGATCAATATAGCTGATTACAAGGCTTTTATCATTCCGGTATATGGCGTCTGCAAATTCCATCATATTCCCCACATCCGCGCACTTTACTTCCAATGTGACCGTAGATACCATATATTTTCTTCTCAAACCGGACCCATCCCCTGTATCTGACATACTGTCCGTCCTCTGCGCATCTGCCGTATAATCCACGATACCGGACCCAGAGGAGCCTGCCGCACCGTTCATGTCCGCTGTGTTCCCCATACCGGAGGAAGCTTCCACGGCATTCCCATCCGCTTTAGCGCCTGCTCCGGATACATGGCCCGCGTCCTCCATATCCCTGTGTCCCACCCTTGAGCCCACCGGTACAGGCGTCCCGATGTCCAGGCGCACAATCCCCACGCCGGCACGTCCCGCCAGTTCCTGAATGTTCCGGTCCATAAACACATCGTCAATATCCCGGTAGAAAAATTCCCCACCCTCTTCTTCCTTCAGCTCCTCAAGCCGCTCCCTTAAATCCGGGTAATGCTTCAGGTACAGCTCTGCCTTTGACTGTTCCTCCTTAACCGTCCTCAGATGTTCCCTGGCTTCCGCCAGACGGCCTTGTCCGGGAAGGATAAAACACTTCAATGCCAGCGCCCATATGCTGACCAACATTAAAAGCCCCAAGAGGAAGCGTTCCCTTTTACTTCTCTTCATCCTGCGCCTCCTCTTTGAGGACTGCGCGGATTGATGCGTGGATGCGCACCGCGTCATTGTCCTCTTCCTGCTCCCAGTTGCTGTGGCTCACAGAACGGAACACGCCCGAATCCCTGATACGTTCCACAAGAGACGGGACCTGTCCAGGATTGCCCTGGGATATGGTCATCTCCATGATTGCCGCTTCCTTTTCATAGACAAGGGACTCCACATCCATATCCGCTTCCATGGCTGCTGCAAACGCCTCAAAGTCAGTCCTGTCCAGAAAGCCGGACGAAGCGCTCTTTAAGGATTCCTCCTCAGCCATCTGTGCAGCCATTTCCGAAACTTCACGTTCCAGTTTACAGGACGCCTCATATTGTTCCCTGAAGCCTGCATCTGACATGACTGCCCGGATCCGGTCCAGCTCCCCTGTCACCTGGGCGCGCTTTAATCCCACATATCCGGATAGCCCTGCCGCCAATACAAGGTTGGCCAGCAGGAACAGCAGGCTTTTTCCTGATACCACCCCGTATATCCCTGAAAGCAGCCCTCTATCCTCACCGTCCGGCCCTGGGGAAAGCTTTAATGGCCCCTTACCTGACAGGCTTCCGGCTGCAGCCGCTGCCAATGCGCCGGGCGTCACCCTCACATCCTTTCCGGATACGTCCATCACCACGCTTTCACACGGCATGTCCAGACGCTCCTTCAGACATGCCGCTGCACCATCCATATGGGAAAAGCAGTTTCCCACCAGTACGGCGTACTCCGGCCTGAACACCCTCTTGTCATCTTCCAGTTGTTGGCGTATACGGGCCGCCTGTTCCGCGATTTCATCATACAGGACCTCTTTGGCACCCCGCTCACAGAAATATCCGGCTTTCAGCGGACTGCTTATCCATGACAGGCAGTGTCCTCCGGCAACCGCATACAGCCCAAGTCCTTCCTTTTCCACATCAATGATAAGGCTGGAACGGCGCCTGCACATCATCCGGCTGGCCACAGCCGCGCAGTCCGGCACCAGAAGGGTTCCGCCATATATCATACCTGCCCGCTCCATGGCTTTGACATACGGTTCAAGCTCTTTCCTTTCCATATAATATACCGTGGCCCCAACATGGGGTTCACCGGAAACCTTCTGTATATCCACTGCCGTCAGACAGTCCGTGCCGCATCTGCCGCCGGCCATCAGTTCATTATATGCCATGCGCCGGAGCGCCCGCTTTCCGGCCTTTGGGAGTCTGAAGCCCAGGAAGGAAACCCCGCGCCCCATAACCAGCACGATCCGCTTTCCTTCCAGACCGTATTGGGCCGCCCATCCTGCAAATATCCCCTCAGGACCCCTGCCGGAAGAATCGCTTTGCGCCTCCTGTACAACAATCGTTCCGCGGCCTCCACCGCGGCCCGGCGCCTTATATGTACCGCAGATATATGTTATCACGTGTTCTTCCACACATATGTAATGTTTCATCCTGGTTCTCCATTCCGCCGTCCCCAACGGCATTTGTTTACTCTTAAAGCATGGACGAGTACATATGAAAAACAGGTATCATGACCGCCATGACAATGGAACCCACAATCAATGCCATCAAAAGGATCATGGCAGGCTCCAGAAGGGCAACCATCTGGCCCAGGGCCCTGCCTGCTTCCCTTTGGTAATAACCGCCTGCATCCCCAAGCACCTTGTCAAGGGCGCCTGATTCCTCGCCGGCCACCACCATGGAAATAAGCACCGGATGGAATATATCCAGACCGGCTAAGACCTGTGAAAGCATCTCACCTCTTTTCAGACCATCCGCAGCCTGTTCCAGACATTGTTCCACATAGGAATTGCCCATGACCCGTCCCGTGGCATGAATTGCTTCCAGTATCCCTACGCCGCTCCCGTAAAGCACTGCAAAGGTAGATGCAAAACGCGATGTTTCAACTGTTTTTAATAATGTTCCGATTATTGGGATACATAGGACAGCCCGGTCAGCTTTTAACCGGACCCGAGGAATCATAAGAACTCCCATGGACAGGGCAAATAAAACCAATAGCAGCAACAGACACAGCATCCCGTGATTTCTCAAGCCAAGGCTTGCGCTCATAAGTACACGTGTCAGCAGGGGAAGTTCCTGTTCTTTCATCATGGATGCAAACTGGGGCAGGACCGTTGTCAGCATGAAAACCGATGACACGATGGTAACGCCCAACAAAATGACCGGATAAGTCATGGCTGCGCGTACCTTTCCATTCATTTCCTCTTCACGGTCATAATACTCAGCCATGGTGCCCAGCATTACGTCCAATTTTCCGCTGGACTCCCCAGTCTGTATCATATAGACCAAAAGGTTGGGGAATACACCCGGCATCCCCTCCATGGCTTCAAACAAAGTACACCCTTTATGTATGCTCTCCCTCAGCCTCATCAGATTATCCCTGAGCGGGCCATCCTGTGCGGATTCGTAGCTGACTGCCAGGGCACGGGACAGCGGAACGCCCGCCGCCAGCATGGCTGACAGCTGTCTGCACAGCGGAGGAAGAAGCTTATGTTTTATCTTGGCCGGACGCAGGGCCATGCCTGAATCCAGGCCGCGGCATTCAAAGCAGTATAGGCCTTTATCGCGCAGTACCTTAAGAAGGACACGTTCATCCGCCGCCTCCATGACGCCTTTATAAACATTTCCTTCCATGTCCTTTGCCTTATATTTGTAACGTGGCATGGAAAACCTCCCTTATTCATATATCAATGAAGCAAAACCGGCTTCATCTGAACCCATCAGACAAAGCCGGCTTCTTACCCGATATATAGTTGATTAACGGAAACAATTCTGAGCCGGCTCATAGCGGTAACCAATGCCTGACAACACAGATATGATATTCGATTGATCCGTATCCAGCGCCTGGCACATCTCCTCCAGAGAGTTATAATTGTCACGGAGCTGTGTATTTACATAACTTAATAAAATAATCGGATCTTTGGGAAGGGTATTCACATTTCTTACCTGCCTTTTTAATCTATTAAATTCCCTGTAACTAAACTGTAATTTTTCTCAGCCGAAACGATTATATCACCTGCAAGTAACGTTTTCAACATTAATTTAGGGTATTTTCTCGTTTTTTCACTGGAGAACCAAAATTTTCCGAAATATATTTCAGTATTAGAAGTTTTCTGACTATATCATGTGTCCCATCCAGTCAGAATCCATGGTAGCAGTGCTGATACTATAGGTTCTTGCATGGAGCACATGACCAGAGTTCCCTCCACCCCCTCCCGCAGGCCGGCCGGGGACATGGACCGATGCAGAAGGACCGCCCCGGCCATACGGCTGTGCGGTCCTTTTCCTGATGATACGATTAATGATACTATCTATATTTGAAACGGGGCCGTGAAGGCCGCTGTCCGTGAATCACTCCACATATGCAATCAGCCTGCTCCCATCTTCAGCAACATCGATTACAATGGTATTGCCTTCCCTTACGCCGTCGCCCAGTATAAGCTTGGCCGCAAGGGTCTCCACATGTTTCTGAAGATACCGTTTAAGAGGACGGGCCCCGTACACAGGATCATATCCCCTCTCCGTGATAAATGACTTGGCGCTGTCAGTCAGTTCAATGGAAAGCTCCCTGTCGGAAAGGCGCTTATTCAGATCAGCCACACAGAGGTCCACAATCCGGCTGATATTGTCTTTGGTCAGCGGCTTAAAGAGGATTACCTCATCCAGCCTGTTAAGGAACTCCGGACGGAAATGTACCCGCAGGTCATTCATCACCGCTGTCTCTGCCTCTGGTCGGATCTGTCCGCTGCTGTCAATTCCTTCCAACAGGTACTGGGATCCGATATTGGAGGTAAGGATAAGGATTGTATTCTTAAAGTCCACGGTCCTGCCCTGGGAATCCGTAATACGTCCGTCATCCAGGACCTGGAGCAGAACGTTGAATACATCCGGGTGGGCCTTCTCCACCTCATCAAACAGCACCACGCTGTATGGCTTGCGCCGCACTGCCTCTGTCAGCTGTCCGCCCTCGTCGTATCCCACATATCCAGGAGGCGCACCGATCAGACGCGCCACGGAGTGCTTCTCCATGTACTCACTCATATCGATACGCACCATGTTGGACTCATCATCAAACAATGCCTCTGCCAGGGCCTTTGCCAGCTCCGTCTTACCTACGCCGGTAGGTCCTAAGAACAGGAATGAGCCGATTGGCTTTGATGGATCCTTGATTCCTGCCTTGGAGCGGATGATGGATTCCGTCACCTTTTCCACGCCTTCATCCTGCCCCACCACGCGCTCATGAAGCACCTCATCCATGTGCAGGGTCTTGCTTCTCTCACTCTCCGTCAGTTTGGAGACCGGGACACCGGTCCATCTGGACACAATCTTGGCAATCTCGTCCTCGGTCACGCTTTCATGCACAAGGCTCAGGTCCTCATTCCTAACCCGCTCCTCCTCTGCTTCCAGTTCTTTCTGAAGCTGGGGCAGTCTGCCGTACTGCAGTTCCGCTGCCTTGTTAAGGTCATAGCGCTGCTTGGCGTCCTGGATATCCCGGTTAACCGCCTCAATCTCTTCCCTCAGGCTGCTGAGACGGTCCACGCTGGCCTTCTCATTCTCCCACTGGGCCTTCCTTGCCGCAAAATCATCGTGCAGTTCAGCCAGTTCCTTCTGCAGATCGGCCAGGCGGTCCTGGCTTAAACGGTCCGTTTCTTTCTTAAGGGCCGCTTCCTCTATCTCCATCTGCATGATCCTCCTGGACATCTCATCCAGTTCAGCAGGCATGGTATCCAGCTCTGTCTTAATCATGGCACAGGCCTCATCCACAAGGTCAATGGCCTTATCCGGAAGGAAACGGTCGGATATATACCGGTCCGACAGGGTGGCCGCGCTGACCAGCGCTGAATCTGTTATCTTAACACCATGGAATACCTCATAGCGCTCCTTAAGCCCCCTTAGGATGGAAATGGTATCCTCCACCGTAGGTTCATCCACCAGCACCGGCTGGAACCGGCGTTCCAGGGCAGCATCCTTTTCAATATACTGCCTGTATTCATTGAGGGTGGTGGCGCCGATGCAGTGAAGCTCGCCCCTGGCCAGCATGGGCTTTAACATATTGCCCGCATCCATGGAACCCTCGGTCTTGCCTGCCCCTACAATGGTATGGAGTTCGTCAATAAACAGGATGATCTGTCCGTCACTCTTCTTTACTTCCTCCAGCACCGCCTTCAGACGCTCCTCAAACTCACCCCTGTACTTGGCGCCGGCCACCAGGGCCCCCATATCAAGGGCAAACAGCTTCTTATCCTTTAAACCGTCCGGCACATCGCCGCCCACAATACGCTGGGCCAGGCCCTCCACCACAGCGGTCTTGCCCACGCCGGGTTCACCGATTAAAACCGGGTTGTTCTTAGTCTTGCGGGACAGGATACGCACCACGTTCCGAATCTCGCTGTCGCGGCCAATCACAGGATCAAGCTTCTGGTCCCTGGCCCGTTCCACCAGGTCATACCCATACTTCTGAAGGGTATCATACGTTGCCTCCGGGTTATCCGAAACCACCCTCTGGTTGCCCCTTACGGTTGACAGGGCCTGTAAAAATGTCTCCCTGGTTATATTGTAGAGCTTCATCAGCCCCTTGATTTCCTTATTCGGGTGTTTCAGCAAAGCCAGGAACAGATGCTCCACGGACACATATTCATCGCCCATGGCCTTTGCCTCGTCCTCGCCATTGATCAGTACCTTATTCAGGTCATTGCTGATATACAGCTGGCCGCCTCCGCTCACTTTCGTAAGACGTTCCACTGCCTGCTTGGCCTCATTGGTAAACATGTCACCCTGAATCCCCATCTTGGTAACCAGCTTCAGAATCAGGCTGTCATCCAGGGTCAGGAGACTGTAGAGCAGATGCTGTTGGTCAATCTGCTGGTTCCCATATTCATATGCCAGCTTCTCACAGTTCTGCACTGCTTCCATTGATTTTTGTGTAAATTTATTAATATTCATCGCCCATTCCCCTTTCTTCGTATCCCCCGTCCTTCAATCCAACAGGTAAGCGGACATCACTTCCTGTCATCTGAGCGGATGGATATCGGAATTGTGCTGCGGTTTTCTTTGTTCTAGTCGTACTATAACATATGTTATTAGCACTGTCAAGGGGTGAGTGCTAATTTTTTTAAAGAAAAAATGCTGTCCTGGTGAAAACTCCCAGGGCAGCATTTGCATTCATCATAAAACCTTTTTCACTTACTTCAGGCCAGTAGCCGTAATGGACTTGTCAGTCAAGGTTCCTTCGTAGGCAACCGTGGCCGTATCGCCGACCTTCAGCTTGTCAAACATACCGTCCGTGCCCACAAAGGTAAACAGGGTATTATCCGGATCTTCCGTTTCCAATACCACATAATTTGTCTTAACCTCTGCCACCTTACCTGTAAGGGTGTTCACCTTTGCTTCCGGCGTATCCATGGCATCCTCTGTCACGATTTTGGTTGCAACCGGCTTATCTTCCTCATCCTCTAAATCTCCGTAGAAAGTCACATCTGCCTCTGCGCCGGCTTTGATGCCGTCTTTGGTCACCTTCTGGGCAATGATGGTGCTGAACGTATATGTACCATCTTCTGTCTTTAATGTCAGGGTCTTGTCGTCTGCCTTCTCAATGGTGCCGCTGATTGTCTCGTCAATCTCTGCGGCAGCCTCTGCAGCTGCTTCTGCAGCAGCGGAGGTGATGATGTCCACTGATTTTGCCTTTGTAACGTCTTCGGACAGCTGGCCGCTGAAAACCACTTCAACCTCGTCACCGGTTCCGATGGCATCTGCTCCCTCTACCTCAGCCGCTGACACGTCAAACTTAACTTCCTTGCCTTCATCATCCGCAATGGTTATGACCTTATCATTCACTTCGCTGACAAAACCATAGTAGTAATCTTCCTCTTCATCCTCAGCGGATGCATCGGTTTCTGCTGTTGTCTCAACCGCCGTGGTAGCTGCGGTGGTATCTGCTGTTGTCTCACTTGTCTTTGATGAACACGCCGTCATACCAAGGGCCATAGCCAGGACAGCGATTGCTAAATAGTGTTTTTTCATAATGAATCTCCTCTTTTCTGTTGCTGACACATGATGCGTTACCTTTCATGCACGGCAGCCTGACGCCCCCGCCGTGCACACGATACATATTACTACGAAAAACACTATTTTACTATGTCTTTTTCTTTAATTTTTCCTAAAATATTAGAGAATTCCCATTCTGCCAATGGATTCTGACACTAATTCCTTAAACAGGGGCGCCACCCTGTCTGAGGTTTCCTGAACCTCTTCGTGGGAAAGCGGGGTCTTAGTCATGCCGCATGCCAGGTTGGTAATACAGGAAATCCCGCATACCCGCATGCCCATATGGTTGGCCGCCACAGCCTCGCAGGCAGTGCTCATGCCCACGGCATCACCGCCCAGGATCCTGCACATCTTTACCTCCTGGGGCGTCTCATAGGCAGGTCCTGTCAGCTGTACATAGACTCCCTCCTGAAGCCGGATATCCAGCTCCCTGGCAGCTGTCCTGATTACATCGCACAGCGTGTTATCATATATCTGGCTCATATCCGCAAATCTTGGCCCCAGTTCATCCAGGTTCTGCCCAATCAGCGGAGAAGGCACAAAGCAGGCAATCTGGTCCCTGATCAGCATAAAATCCCCTGCCGCATAATCATGATTAACCCCGCCCGCAGCGTTGGTCAGGAACAGGATTTCCGCCCCCATCAGCTTCATAAGCCTGACCGGAAGTACCACATCCGTCATGGGATACCCCTCATAATAATGCACACGCCCCTGCATCATGACCACCGGCACACCATTGATATGTGCAAATACAAACCTCCCCTTATGGCCGGCTACCGTTGATACCGGAAAACCTTCTATATCATGATAATCAATCACGCCTTCCACCTCGGCCTGGTCCGCATAATCTCCCAGGCCGGACCCCAGAATAAGGGCTGCCTTGGGCCGGAAAGGAAGCCTGTCCTTTACACTGGCATAGCAGTTCATTAATTTTTCATATACCGGATTTGTCATATCTGTTCTCCTTTTCATTTATTCACCCTCTAAAGTATAACACAGACCTGCCCCGGGCCTCAACCGCTTATGTTGTCCGGAAGATATTTCTGTTCCTGCCCCCTCTTTTTCTGTCGGAGCCAGGATACTGCCAGGGCCAGGATTCCTGCACAGATCCCCACAAGCCCTGCTCCCACCGTAATGATGAAACCGCTGCGCACCCAGTACCACAGCAGGCCCTCCTCCCCGGCCGGTGAAGGATCCCGGACCGGCGTCCCTGTCCCGGTCCCCGGCGTCTCTTCATCCACCCAGACCCGGGAAGGCGATACCGGCCGGTAGGCAATCTCCATTTCATATGAGACCGGCTCCATATATTCCACCTCCCCCTCATATGTAATCTCATAATCACGGACCAGCTTCTGCCCTTTTGCCATGGCCCTGCGGCACAGCTGCCCCTCTTCATCCTCAAACGCCTCACCCTCCCATACCATGGAATGGATACGGTATTGCTGCGGCGAAAGACCCATGACCTCCAGCAGGCCTTTCTGGGACTCCACTGCCGATGCCAGCACATCCTCACCGCTTATGACAAGGGAGCCGGTCTGGTATTCATCCGCGCCATAGGAATGGAACAGGACCGGCGCCTGAAAGCCATCCCGCCATGCTTCCCTTACAATCCGGCTGTCCCGTATATACAATTCCCCCTCTGCCGGTATTCCCGACACTTCTTCTGTCACGGTAATGGATTCCGGAAGTCCCTCCGCGCCTTCCACATCTGAATAAACCACCTGTTTTTCCAAAACCCAGCTCACCATATGGCCCGGAACTTCCTTCACCTCATAATGGTCCAGCACATATTCGCGGCCGTTCCTGTCCCAATAGGACCCGGACGGAACCTCCAGGCCAGTCTGGGTTCCTGCTACCTGGCCAACCGCTGTCCCGGCTCCTGTATCCTCCGCCTGGCCAACCGCTTTCCCGGCTCCCGCCAGTTCCGGCCCGGCGTCCAATTTTCTTGTGATATAAAGCATCTCCTCTTCCAAAACCGGGCTGCTGCCCGGCATCTGCTGCCCGGCGTATGCAGCGTCCATCTGCCCGTCCATCTGCAGCATCAATGCCAACGTAACCAGCAATACCGCTAACAGCCGTACTGCCTTTAAATCCTGCCTTCCAACTCTTCTTTTCCCTGTCATGACCATCCCTCCTGCTGGTATCATATTTACCTGTCAGGATAACAGACTGCAAATCCTATGAAATTGCCAATGTACGGCGTCCTTATTCTGTTACTGTTAATGGGAAACCACGGGTTTCAGAAAGAATCCCCGCTTCCGTGCAGCTGCACGGACAGATGTCGGAATGAAATCATCTGTGGTCATATTATACATAATATCCAGGGAATAATCAAGGGTAAAATAAGGGCCGGGGCATCTGATCCACCGCCAGCCCCGGCCCTTTGGAGGATGCGGCCCGTCAGGACGGCATCCGTTAAACATTTACTTTTGAAAAATATTCCTTTGTAGCCTTCCTGACCTGGGGCGCCAGCACCACCATGGCAATCAGGTTGGGAATGGTAAGCAGGCCCAGGGCAATATCCTGGATGACCCATACCAGTTCGATTTCCGCCAATGCCCCAACGATACAGAAGCACGGGAATACGTATTTAAACTTTTCCGCCACCTTGCTTCCGAATATATAATTCAGTCCCACAAAGCCAAAGTACCACTGGCTCATAAGGGTGGTGGAAGAGAAAAGCAGAAGGCAGAGGGCCACCACATACCGCAGCGGTTCCCACACGCTTGCAAATGCATTGATTGCCAGCACATTACCCGGCGCCCCGGAATCCAGTACCCCGGTCACGCCCAGAATAAGTCCTGTAATGGTGCAGATGACAAATGTATCCAGAAATACTTCTGCCACGCCTGTTATGCCCTGTTCAACCGGGTGGTCCACCTGTGCGGCTGAGTGGATTACAGGAGCCGAGCCTTCCCCTGCTTCATTGGAATAGAGTCCCCGGGCAACCCCCTTCTGCATTGCAATCAGCATGGAACCCATGGCGCCTCCGGCCATGGCCCTCAGGCCAAATGCCCCGGCAAAAATGTCTGCAAACACCCCCGGCACCTTGGTAATATTGGCAAGGATGATAATAAGGCCCCCGGCCACATAAATCAGGGCCATGGAGGGAACCAGGGTCTGGGCCACATGGGCCAGACGCTTAAGTCCGCCCAGGGTAATGACAAAAATAAGAAGGACAAGCACTATACCGGTGGTCATGTAAGGAACCCCAAAGTTTTCCTTCATCACCCCGCTTATGGTATTGGACTGGATGAAGTTGCCTCCTATGATCTGGGTTACCATGAAAAAGGCGCAGAGCGTGGCCAGCCAGGGGATGTGCAGCCCCTTCTTTATGTAATACATGGGACCGCCCACGTAATTGCCTTCTTCATTCTTCTCCCGGTACAGCATGCCCAGGATGATTTCCCCGTACTTGGTTGCCATGCCCACAAAGGCAGCAACCCACATCCAGAAGATGGCTCCCATGCCTCCGGCCAGCACGGCCGTGGATACGCCCACGATATTGCCGCTTCCCACACAGGATGCCACCGCGGTACACAGGGCCTGAAAGGAAGAAATGGTTCCAGACTCTTTGGATTCTTTATTCTTGGAACGGATCGGCTCCCACACGGTCTTCCTGATAATGTATCCAAAACGCCGTATCTGGATTCCTCCAGTAATGACTGTATACAAAATACCGACACCCAGAAGCACGAACAGCAGCCAGTTGCCCCAGAGCCAGTCATCAAAGGCCGTAAGAATTGCCTGAAATTCTTTCATTCTTCCTTTCCTCCTTTACGTACGGTCTACCACTCCAGATAAATGGGATTTGTCCACGCAGTACGTCCATACCGGTCCACTGCCTCCACGCGCACATAGGTTTCATGGCCCTTCAGCTGGTATTTTGCATGACTGAGCGTATCCTTAAACCGTTCGCCCAGCACCGTGGTCCCGTCATTGATGATATTCCCACATACAAAGTTTACATGGTTCACGGCAGATGTGTCAATCCATACCTTCCCATCCCTTACTCCCCAGTCATGGATTTCCGGCCCGGAAGAGGAATAGTAGTTGCCGTCTATAAAATTCTGTACAATGCTGTCATGACTCAGATCCGGTGCCTGGACACAGATCCAGCCGCCGCATGAATCTTCAAAAAGACCTTCATTATGATTGTCATCACTGGCAAAGGCATTCATCCGTCTGCCCATGCGCAGCATCCTGTCCCAATAGGTCACGTCATACCCTGTGTTGGATTCCTGGACCGTATTAAAGTTAAAGATTTCCAGGGCGCTGATGCCTTCCGTATATATGAACTCCTCCTCCGTCACCCTGCTCCAGATAGGGTGGTTATACGTTGTCACACAGCCGTGGTCCCTGAGCATATCCGCCACTTCCTGGGCAGCCTCTGGCCCGGTCCACTCCCCAAAGAACTTCATGGGCGGAATATACTGCATATGTTTGTATGTCCCAAGAGGCGCCGCATCCTGCATGGCCTGTGTCCCAAGTATGCCGTGAAGATGGTGTATCTTATAACGCTCATTGGTCCCCTTTGCCCGGTACAGCACCACGCTGCCCTCCACGGCAGGCACTATGATAAATGTCTCCGTGTTAAACTGCTCCCTGTAATCCGTGAATATGTCATGTTCTGAAAAGCAGAGGAAATGATATCCGTTTTCCTTATACAGCTTTACGGACTGTTCCGGGGTAAGCATGCCGTCCGATATGGTGGTATGGCTGTGGATATTTCCCTTATACCAGCTGCCGCAGTTCTTAAAACCATTATATTCTTTCATCCTATCATACCATCCTTCCGATTCTTACTGTGCACTATCCGCTGCATGGCACTTCTTGATGCGGTGGATTAAGAATGTAGATACGCCCACGCCCACAACGGCCCATGCAATCATGACCCCAAATACAATCCTGAATCCAGTCATACCCGGGTATTTGTCAAGAAAGCTTCCGTACATCACATAGGCAAATGCGTTGGGCAGATAAATCACAAGAGATGCAAGGCTCATGGCAGCGCCGGTGATTTCCTTGGGGACCCTGACTTCATCCATTGGCGCAAAGAACACGGCGCGCATGGTAAATACAATGGCGCCAAAGCCAAGGGTACAGGCTGCTCCCAGGATCCAGCTTCCGTTCTGCCCCAGCGTCTCATGAGGTACCATGAGGAATGCCGCCATTGCAATGATACATACCACGAAGCCGGCCCTGATGTGCTTGGCTGATGATCTGTGTACTTTATCAGACATGAAGCCGCCGATTGGGCCGCCAACCATCTTAAGGCCATACTGGTTGATGATCCCATACATTCCCACTGCGGTTGCAGGCAGGAAATAAATCTGGTTTAAGAATGGTATGAAGTAGGTAAGTCCGCAATATATACAGTATACCGTAAATCCGTTTAATGAAACAGCCCATATATCCACACTCTTAACAGCCTGCATCATGCCGCCGAATGCCGCCTGCGCCTTGTTGACTTCCTTGCCGGTCTCATCCACACGCTTTTCATCATTGGGGACAAATATCAGGCAGAGCACTCCGGCTGCAGCGGTGACAGCGGATAAAAACAGGAGGCCGCCCCTTAATGCGCCCGCGCCCTCTCCCATTGCCTTAAAGATGGCAAGGGCCGTGGATGCAATGATTACATCTACAATGCCGCGTCCCATTTCCAGAAAACCGAACATACGGCCCTGGGTCTTCTCATCGCCCAGCAGACGGATGGCCTTTAATAACACGGGCCAGTATGTAACCTCCCCCAGGATGGCCATGACGCCAAATGCTGCCAGGAATCCCCAGTATCCCGGGAAGGTGGACAGATATACGCCCACTGCCCCAAGTCCGATCAGGGAACCGCCTATCATATACTTCTTGCTGAACATATCGCAGATGTAGATACCGGCAATCAGGCCAATGGTCTGTACAATTCCGTACGCGCTCAGGGCGCCGCCTATCTGGGTATTGGAAAGACCCATGAACTGCTGCATAGGTACATAGAACATGTCTTTCATGGATGAAAGCTTAAATGCAATTCCTCCTGAAAGTGTGAGGATACAGAATACCAGCCAGCGGTTTGGGGCCGCCTTTACAATCTTTGCCCTTGTCTCATTACTCATGTCATTAAATCTCCTTTCGTCATATATACCTGATACTGCGCAGCATGGACATTTCCGCCCTAAGCGCCAATGGTATACCCGTTCCCGGCGGGCCATGTAATTTTGCTACAGACTTAGTATATCTGCTTTTTATTGGGTTTTCAAGCATTTTCGCAATAATATCAAATTTTTTCGCAATTATAACAAATTATTTGTTGGGTTTTTGTGCATTTAGCATCTATAAAATTGGGTTTCCCTCCGTTATAATGAATATATCCGCAACGATTCGCAAGTTTTTACAACACTTTTTTCTGGCCGGCCCAAGGTCCGGACTGGGTTTTTATTGGGAATCATTGCATATTCCCTTTTCTAAATTGGGAAATTGGGGTATAATATAAAAACTGTACATCAACACAAAACATGGCATCAGAAGGATGACATCGGAAGGGAGGGCAATCATTCATGCTGGCAAAGCAGCGCTATAACAAGATTCTGGAACTTTTGGATAAAGATGGGATTGTACATACAGCCGAACTGGTAAAACTAATGGGGGTATCATCTGAGACAGTACGCAAAGACCTTGAATACCTGGACAACCAGGGACGTCTGTCCAGGGTGCACGGGGGAGCCGTGCCGGTTGATAATGGGACCACGCCGGATATGCCCGGGGGATACATTTCCCTGCAGATACGTAATTCCCAGCACCTGGAGCAGAAATCAGCCATCACGGCAAAGGCGGCATCCATGGTGGCGGAGGGACAGATTATTGCATTGGATTATGGAAGCACCAGCCAGATGATGGCGCTGACCCTTAAGGAACGTTTCAACAGACTGACCGTGGTTACCAATTCCATTCAGAATGCCCTAATCCTGGCCGAGAACCCGGGGATTACCATCATCCTTACGGGCGGGGTCCTGAACCGGGATGAATACACCCTGGTCAATGATTTTTCCGCCACACTGGAGAGTATACACATAGATATCATGTTTATGACTGTCACGGGCATTGACCCGGTGGTGGGCTGTACGGACCAGCGGCTCAGTGAGATACGGATCCAGAACCAGCTACATCAGTCTGCCAGCCGGACCATTGTCCTGGCGGATTCCTCTAAGTTCGGCAAAGCCAGCCTGATTAAGATATGCCCCTTTGAGGAGATTGACACCATCATAACCGACGGGGGAATCACCCCGCTGATGGAAGAGAAAATCCGCAAGACCGGTACAAGGCTTATTATTTCATGAAAAAAGTCATAAAGAAAGGCGAGAAACCATGAACGTTTTTGATATCCTCGGGCCTGTGATGATTGGCCCGTCCAGCTCCCACACAGCAGGGGCCGCCAGAATCGGCCGTATCACGCTGGCACTTTTAGGAGCCCCCGCCGTAAAGGCAGACATTTTCCTTCACGGATCATTTGCCAAGACATATAAAGGGCACGGAACCGATAAGGCGCTGATTGCAGGCATCATGGGCATGTCCACGGATGACAGCCGCATACGCCGGGCGCCTGAGCTTGCAAGGGAACAGGGGCTTGCGGTCACCATAACCACCGGCGACATTGACGGCGCCCATCCCAACACCGCCAGGGTGGCCCTGACGGACGCCGATGGCAACCGGGTATCCCTTCTGGGCAGCAGCATAGGAGGCGGCAACATCCTGGTAACAGAGGTCAACGGTATGGAGGTATCCATTACGGGCCAGCATACCACCCTGATCGTGCTCCACCGTGATGCGCCGGGCACCATTGCAGCCGTGACAGAGGTCATGGCTGAAGCAGGGGTCAATATCTGTAATTTCCGCCTTTCCAGACAGCAAAAGGGCGGGGATGCCGTGATGACCATTGAAATCGACGGCAGCTTTGGACCGGAACTGAACCAGAAAATCAAGGTACTGCCCAATGTTTTCTCCAGTACCATGCTGCAGCCCATTTAACAACAAGGAGGAATCTTACGATGGAACTAGATTTTAATTACTCTTCCGTGGCCGGTATCGTGGCTGCCGCGGAGCAGGCCGGACTTCCCATCTCCCGGCTTGTGTTGAACCAGCAGGCGCTGCAGATGGAGCAGAGTGAGGAATCTATATACGAACACATGAAAAGCAATTACAGGGTCATGGCTGAATGCATTGAACCAGGATGTAAGAAAGACCTGCGCAGTACCAGCGGACTCACAGGCGGCAGCGCCTACAAGATGCGCCGGATTGCGGAAAGCGGCACAAGCCTTACCGGCTCCTTCCTTTCAGGCGCGCTGTACCGCGCACTGGCTGTTTCAGAACTGAATGCCTCCATGGGCCGTATCGTGGCTGCTCCCACTGCCGGAAGCTGCGGTATCCTTCCCGCCGCCCTCCTGACCATGCAGGAGGAAAAGAATATTCCTGAAAGGGATTGTGTCATGTCCCTGTTTACAGCCTCTGCCGTGGGCATGGTCATTGCCAATAACGCATCCCTGGCAGGCGCCCAGGGCGGATGTCAGGCCGAGTGCGGCTCTGCGGCAGCCATGGCGGCCGCTGCCATTGTGGAGCTGGCCGGAGGCACTCCCCGCATGGCGGGACATGCCATCGCCATTGCCATCAAAAACATTCTTGGACTTGTATGCGACCCGGTGGCCGGCTTAGTGGAAATACCATGTATCAAGCGCAATGCCTCCGGAGTGGCAGGAGCCTTTGTGGCAGCCGAACTGGCGCTGGCCGGCATCGAAAGCGCCATCCCTGCGGATGAGGTCATCTGGACCATGAAAAAGGTTGGGGACGCCATGTCCTCGTCCCTTAAGGAGACAGCAGAAGGCGGGCTTGCCGCCACTCCAACCGGAAGGCGTCTCCACGAGCAGGTCTTTGGAACTGCCAGGGAACCCGGAAGCGGGTGCAGCGGATGCGGTGGGTGTGCATCCTAGGGCGTGTCTGAAAATTCATTAAGGGCCGCTGCCGTACAGTCTGTGGATTCATTCCTGACTGTATGGCAGCGGCCCTTAATCATGCCCATATAGGCTTCATCCTATATATGCCCCATGTTATATATCATGGCTGTTGTACCGTGAGACTGGATATTACCCTCTACCTGAACTGGCTGTACTTGTGTCCCGGGGCAGCCCCTCCCCTGTAGGCAGCCAGCTCACTGACCGTTACAAGCTGGTAGCCCCTAGCTGTCAGTTCAGGAATCAGCACCACTGCCGCGTCGGCCGAGGTGCTGTATATATCATGCATCAGGATAATGTCCCCATCCCTTACCTGACTCAGGACCGTGTCAATGGTCCTCTGGGCGTTCCGATGCTGCCAGTCCCTTGTATCAATGGACCACATGATGGCTGACATCCCCATGTTGCCCACCACGGACAGGGACCTGGTGTCAATGTATCCGCCCGGAGGACGCATCAGCACCGGCGAGACACCGCATATGGCTTCAATCTTCTGGTTGGTGGAACCTATCTGGCTGATGATCCCATCCGCACTCAGCTTAGAGATGTATTTGTGGTCATGGGTATGGTTCGCCACTTCACAGCCCTGGGCCACCATACGTTTGATTATGCCTGCATTGGCATTCACATTGGAGCCCACCATGAAGAAAGTGGCCCTTCCCCCATTGGCCTGCAGGCTGTCCAGGATCCTGCCGGTAACCGATGTCTTAGGCCCGTCATCAAAGGTAAGTGCAATCATGGGCCTTGAGGGGTCGATGGAAGCAGATACCGCAGGAGCCTGTACCGGTTCCGCAGGAAGGCCTGCGCCTTTGGCCGTGATGGAGGCGCGGATACCGTCTACCCTGAGTCCAGCCCCCTCCACACCCGAGGCGCTGCCGTTGGCAGCCCAGTCCGTCCATGACCCGTTCTGGAGCACCCGGTAATATAAGTCATAATTAGCTGCCGCGCTTCCGGTCAGTTCCATGCGGATGGATTCAAGAGGCATGACTCCTTCTGCACCGCCCGCCTCTGCTCCGTCTTCGGACCAGGGCAGCCAGCCGGAACCGCTCAGGTTAACCTGATACCGGATTCCCACCTGCGCACCCTCGGGTATCTGAATCAGATTGGCCCTTATGGAAGTTACCCAGGCCCCTGCCCCAGCCGCACAGGGATGGTTGTCCGCAGTAACCGCGCTCCAGCCCTGCTGTACCACAAAAGCACTGTAATTGACCTGCAGGGGGGGGTCCGGCTGGACAGGAGGCGCAGCCTGTTCCTGGCCCTCCGCCTGCCCTGCCTGGGCTTGGCCCTCTGCCTGCCCTTCCGCCTGCCCTGCCTGGCTCTGGCCCTCCGCCTGCCCTGCCTGGCCCTGGCCTTCCGCCTGCCCTGCCTGGCCCTCCGCCTGCCCTGCCGCGCCGGGACCTGTCTGTTCCGACCTGGCTGCCCCGATGCCCGTGGTGCCGGCAGCCGCGGTCAGCCCCTGTGTGCTGAAAATAATTCCGGCTGTCAGTATGGCAGCCGTTAATCTACAAAACCTTCCAACTCTTTTCATGGATAATCTCCTTACCTATTCAAATTACCGGGAATCTGTCATTCCTGCACGTATACATCCTCGCCGAATACATTCCTGCAAAGCATGATATATTCCTGATAATATACGTGACTCTCCAGTTCCTTCAATGCATGTGCAATTCCCCAGTAATACCACGCATGCTTTCTCTTATCCTTCTCATTAAAGCGCTGCCATATGTGATCCCCCATGACCAGGTAATCTCTGGCCGTGCTCCGCATATTGCTGAGCTTGTCCCCCAAAGCCAGTATCTTAATCTCCCTGGAGGCAGTCATGAGATGACGGACCGTATACCCCTTCCTCTCCTGCCAGGTCTTTCTCTTATCTTCGCTTTCATCCATCACCAGCCAGGCCACCCTGGGACCAAAAGCCTGCTCCAGCTCTTCCCGCGTAACCCCGGCATCCTCCATAACGTCATGCAGCAACGCAGCTGCAATCATCTCTTCATCATCCGTAAATGCGGATACAATCACTGCTGCTTCCATGGGATGTGTAATGTAGGGAATGTCCGTCCCCTTCCTGAATACCCCCCTGTGTGCCCTTTCGGCAAATACAGCTGCTTCTCCTATCATGGGTTCTGCTCCTTTTGTGACGGCGTATTTTATTTTATGGATCCTGTGTCCTGAACCGGCAGGACTACACCTATCATACCATAACCAGCTGTTCTTTTGAAGAGTGTTGTGCAATCTTTGGCATTTTCCAACTTCACCTTGTAAGAAAAGGTATTTTCTGATATGCTATAAAAGTATTTTTGGTGCTTATACTTTAAGGAGGATTTTTTATGAATCGTCATTCATCATATTCCGCCCCCCGCAGCGAGCGTCCATCCGGCTCCTACGGCGGTCAGAGGGGCCGCAGCAACAAGCGCAACACCTATAATAAACGTTCCTGGAAGGACAACCGGACCCTGTTCAACCTGGTATGCTTCATCCTTCCCTTTATCATCCTGAACCTGATCATCCTTTTCCTGGCTGTCTCAACGCCAAAGATTGAATATACGGTATCTGATACCCAGGACTATAAGACGGTGGAACTGAGTGTCAAAATCCGTTCCCTGCTTCCTATAAAGGAAATGACGGTAAGCCTTGAGACACAACCCCTGGAGATGGTTAAGGAAAAAGGGGTATATAAGGCCACCCTGGAAAATAACGGGACCCTGGAAATATATGTAACCGGCTGGAACGGAATGTCCAACCGTATATACGACCATGTTGCCACCCTGGACGATGCGCCGCCCACCATCAATGAAGAGGATTATGTGATGGAAGGAGGCCGGCTCACCATCAATGTAGGCGACAGCCAGTCCGGCGTCAACTTTGATACCGCCTATGCAACAGATGAAAATGACCAGACGGTAAAGCCTGTGAACGTCACCAAGAACACCGGCAGCACCGGGACCACAGGTACAAGCGGAACCATTACCTTCCCCATGGATACCGCCTCCCTGACCGTCTACATAGAAGACTACGCAGGCAATACATTCAAGGCCTCCTTCACCAGCCACACCGAAGGCATTGATACCAGCAGCCGTGACAATGATTTTTCATCAGATGATTCCGGCAGCAGTTCCTCCGGCAGCGCCTCCAAGTCAGGCAGTACAACCAAGGAAACCACCAAGGCTGCTAAGGAGACCACCAAGGCCGCCAAGGAAACCACCAAGGCCGCCAAGGAAACCACCAAGGCTGCTAAGGAGACCACCAAGGCTGCCAAGGAGACCACTAAGGCTGCCAAGGAAACCACTAAGGCTGCCAAGGAAACCACCAAGGCTGCCAAGGAAACCACCAAGGCGCCGGAAACCACCAAGGCGCCGGAAACCACCAAAGCGCCGGAAACCACTGCGGCCAATACCTTGTCACCATCACCCACCCAGGCCACCAATGCACCTGCCGGACCGGGAGGGGATACCGCACCGACACAGTCCCCAAGCCCGTCGCCCACCCAGGGTTCGCAGCCGGCATCGCCCACCAGCGGGGCCAGTGATATTGTTGTGGTGCCTGTGGGTTAGGGCCTGTTTGGAAAACCATTCCCGCCATCCGTATACCCTATGACATATCATATATGAATCATGATCAGGCCATGACTTCCGTATAAGGGATACATGGCCTGAAACTGTCCTGTCACCGTATCATCTGCCGTACCAAAGGGAAAGGAGACATAATGGATACCATTATAAGGATACCTGCTAAAAACCGATCATCCTCTGTGCAGCCCTACAACTAAGTATTTGTGCAGAGGAGAATATAAAATGAAGCGATTAAACAGACCACTGGTTACCCAGGAAACAATAAAGGCCATGGAAGACATGTCCTTCTTCACACACGCCATGATATTTGATGACCTTCTAATCATTGCCCAAAGGGAGACCAGCTGTTTTGTACTATGGACCACTGACGGACTAATCATAATCGATGCAATCTGGCCGGCAAGACCGGCATTTGATGCAATTGTCAATGCCATCAGCGATGCGGGATGGGGCGGATGCCCGGTGAAAAAGCTGCTGCTTACCCATGGACACGTTGACCACACGGGCTGCGGCAGATGGCTGGCAGAAAGGTACCGCCTTAAAACCTACCTGTCGGAAACAGACGATGTCTTCTGGCAGGAGCATCCGGCCAAACCAGACCGGCCGGAAACCTGGAAGGATTACAGGATTGATTGCTATATAAAGGACAAGGATACCATCACCCTGGGGGACAAGACCATATATGTCTGCGGCACACCAGGACATACCCCGGGATGCCTGAGCTATCTGTTTCCTGTAACGGAAAACGGACAGACCCACATGGCGGCTTTATGGGGAGGCGCCACCCCGCCCCGGACAAGGGAGGGGGTAGTACAGTATCTGGAATCCCTGGATTATTTTATGGAGGCAGCAAAGGAAAGGAATGCGGACGTGGCATTAAGTAACCACACTTCCATTGACAATGGGCTGGAACGCATTGCATATGCAGCAAAAAGGATGTCCTATATGCCTAATATCTATATCATCGGACAGGACGGATTCCGGCAATACTGTCAGGTGTTCAGGACCCTGAGCAGCGAAATGCTGCAGCGCATCCGCAAAACCCAGTAACTCCGCAAAACCCAGCAACTCTGCAAAACCCAGCAACTCCGCAAAACCCAGCAACTCCGCAAAACCCAGCAACTCCGCAAACCACATGGGGCCATCCTGCCCAGTGCGCGCAAAAAGCCATGTCTCCCATTTGAAATCATTCAATGGCCAGACATGGCTTTTCCCGCTTCCATGATTGCGTTTATGATATCTACATAATCCGAACAGTACTTTTCATACATGGGGGCAACCGCTTCCTGAAACCTTGCCTTTTCCCTGGGCGTCAGCTCTGTTACAACACAGCCTGCATTCCTCACGAAGTTCTCAGAAATCTTCTCCCTGGCCGCCCACAGCTGTCTCTCATACTTTGCCGATTCCAGCGCGCACTCCTTGATGATGCTTCTGTACTCCGGGGAAAGCTTATCCCATGTGGGCTGGGCCGCAAGCTGCAGCTCCGGTACGCGCGTGTGTTCATCCAGGGTATAATATTTAGCCACCTCGTAATGCCTGGTGGATTCATAGGAAGGCCAGTTATTCTCAGCCCCGTCTATCTTGCCGGTCTGAAGCCCGGAATATACTTCCCCATACGCAGCAGGCACAGGCGTGGCTCCCAGGGCCTCAATGGTGTCCTTCATCAGTTCAGATTCCTGGACCCGGATATTCAGCCCCTTCATATCCTCCAGGCATTCAATGGGCTTTGCCGTACTGTAAAAGTTCCTGGCCCCCGCATCATACCAGGACAGGGCCACCAGGTGGGAACCGCCAAAGGAATTCATGAAATCATCCCCGATACTCCCCTCCAGGACCTTCCACATATGTTCCCTGCCTGTATACAGATAGGGCATCTGAAGCACATTGAGCTTGGGCACGAATTCAGCCAGCGGTGAAAGGGATACCCTGGCAAAATCAACGCCCCCAAACTGGAGCTGTTCAATTACCGTCTTTTCATCCCCAAGCACGCCGCCTGCATTGACCTGAATCTCAATCTTGCCTCCGGTCCGCTCATACACCAGTTCCGCAAACTTGTACGCGCCCTGGGTGGTGGGATAATCCTCGGCCTGGTTTTCCGCATAGGTCAGGACAAATTCCGGCACATTGGCCTGGGCCTTCTCCCGTTCCGCCCTGCTGCGGCAGGCAGTGGCAGCACAACACATCAATAATACCAGCCCGCACAATACCGCTGCCCATATCTTCTTTTTCACGCCGCACATTTCTCCTTCTCCCAATCTATTTTCAAACAATCTGAGGTGTGTCTGAAAAACAATCAGCACGTCTTTCTGCCTGTCTCTTATCATACCATATTTTATATCATAATTCCAGGGGAAGGATTATCCGTGTGCAGGTCTGGAACCGTGTCTTACCGTAATGCTAATACGAGGAGGTATCCGCCAGACATCCTTTTACTGCCGGCGCCAATGCCTCTGCCAGTTTTTTATGCTCCGCCGCCGTCATATGAAGCTTATCTTCATCGCTGGCCTGGGCCACGGATGCGGCATCAAAGAAGCAGCAGCCTTTTTCACTGCATATCTGTCTGTACTCCCTGGCAAACGCGTGGGACATTTCCACTGCCTCTGTGGTAAAGCAGCCATAAATACCGTCCTCAATCCCCTCCTTAATGAATACAGGCGAGACTACCAGAATCTGGGGCCTTGGATAGACGGGTTCAAAGGGAAATGAAAGGATAACGTCAATGACCTGCCCCATCGCCTTTCCCAAATCCCAGGCCGTGGCCTGGAACCGGTGTTTTAAATCATTGGTTCCAAGGGAAAGGATGATTAAATCCAGCGGATTATGGCTGGCAATGCAGGGGACCAGCATTTTAAGCCCGTTCCTTCCATAGGAAAGTTCATCGTCAAAGACCGTGGTCCTTCCTCCGCATCCTTCTTCTATTATATTGTACTCCGGCCCCAGCAGCTGCCTGAGCACGCCCGTCCACCGCACATCCCGGGGATGGCGGCCCCCATTCACAGGATCTGTACCGAATGTATTGCTGTCGCCATAACATAATATATTCTTCATCATAATAACCCCAACAGCCGCGGCAGGCCCAGTGAAAGCGCGGGAATGAATGTCAGCAGCAGAAGCATGATTACCATGGACAGGTAAAAGGGCATGAATCCCTTTACCACTTTTTCCACCGGCGTTTTGGCAATGGAGCAGCCGATGAACAGCGATGTGCCTACCGGCGGCGTACACAGCCCGATTCCATATGCAAGCACCAGCACAACCCCGAAATGATACGGATTAAATCCTAAAACCCCGGTTGCAATGGGATACAGGATCGGCGTGGTAAGAAGAATCAGGATTCCCATGTCCATGAAACAGCCCAGTATCAGCATCATGACCAGTAAAAGCAGGGTCAGCAGTATCTTATCAGAGGTCAGGGAAAGCAGCCAGGTGGTAAGGTTCTGCGGAACCTTCAGATAAGACATCACATAACTGAATGCGCCTGAGGCGGATATGATTGCCATTGCCATGGTCATGGTGGGAAGGCACTTCTTAAGCCCCTCAACGTACTTTTTCACGGTCATGTTCCTGTATGCAACCACGGTGATGACCAGGGCATAGACTGCGGCCACTGCCGCTGCCTCGGTGGCCGAACAGACGCCAAAGGAAGTTCCTGCGATTACGATTACGATTGCGCCAAGACCCAGGACCGCCTCCGTGACGATTTTTACATTCTCTTTCAGGGAATGCTTCTCGCCCAGGGGATACTTCTTCTGCATGGCGATGGCGTAGGCCGGAATCATCAATCCCAGTGTCAGAAGGATTCCCGGAACATAACCGCAGATTAGCAGGGTGCTGATGGAAATGCCGCTGGCTGATGCAAGGGCATAGAACAGCATGTTCTGGCTGGGAGGGATGATGACGCCCTCAACAGAGGATGTAACGGTAACAGCAACGCTGTAATCCACATCATACCCCTCATCTATCATGGCCGGGATCAGCATGGCCCCGATGGAGGATACGTCTGCCGCCGATGAGCCGGATATGCCGCCAAACAGCATGCTTACCAGTATGTTAACGATTGCCGTGCCTCCCCTGACCCTTCCCACAATGATGTTGCAGAAAGCCATCAGCTTTTTTGTTATCTCGCCGTCGGTCATTACCTGGGCCATCATGATAAAAAAGGGGACGGCGATAAAGGTAAAACTGATCAGGCTCACGGACATTTTCTGGAACAGGTTAAAATATGGGATTCCCAGATAGGTTGCCGTTATCATGGCTGAAATAGCCAGGGAAAAGGCAATGGGAATACGGATAATCATAAGTATGGCCAGTGCCGCGAATAACATGACCGTTCCGATTGCAACTTCACTCATCCTGCCGTTTCCTCCTTCTTATATGGAATCAGGGTTTCTATCAGGTTCACGATGCTGTAGACAGTCATGAGGACGCCGCTAAACACCATGGGGAAATACTGGAGTCCCTGGGACCAGTGTGTTGCAGGAAGGCGTTTCTGCAGGTTAATCTTAAATATCTTCCATCCGTAATAGGTCATGAACATACAGAATACCATCAGCAGCACATGCCTGAAAACAGTCAATGCCTTCCTGGCCAAAGGCGGAAGCTTGTTAAAGACGCCTTCTATGGCAATATGGTCATCCCTGTAAATGCCAATGGAAATACACATGAACCCAAACCATATCAGACAGGTCAGAATCACTTCCTCCGACCATACAATGGGGCTGTTGAACGCATAACGCATGACAACCGCCACAAAACAGATGGACAGCATCACAACCAACAGCGCGCAGCAGACATACTGTTCCACTGCCACGACATAGCCAAGGCCCTTCTTTATCTTACCCATAGGGTCGTTTCCTCCTCAATGATTGATAAAATACGGGGCAGACATAATGCTGCCCCATGTTATGGTTTTCCTGTTATTACTGTGCCGCACGGACCATATCCACAACCTCTTTGTACTGCGGATACTCGTCATATACAGAGGCCACTGCATCCTGGAACTCTTTTACATCAACCTCAATGATCTCACATCCGGCTTCTTCACACTTGGCCCTGGATTCCTCCTGGAAATCCTGCATGGCCTGACGCTGCCACTTGGCTGCTTCCTTCGAAGCCTTGATAACGCCTTCCTTCTGCGGATCTGACATCTTATCCCATGCAGCCTGGCTGCAGATCAGCAGCGCCGGAGGAGCCATATGTCCGTCCAGGCTGTAATACTTTGCCACTTCGTAATGTCCGGAGGTAAAATAGCTTACAAAGTCATTTTCAGCCCCGTCCACAATACCGGTCTGAAGTCCCTGGAATACCTCGCCGTATTCCATAGGGGTTGCCTCTGCGCCCAGGGCCTGAACCATGGAAATCGCCACTTCCGTGGGCTGCACGCGGAACTTCATGCCCTTTAAATCCGCCACGGACCGTATGGGCTTGTTAACCGTATAAAAGCATCTGGAACCAGCCTCATAATAGTCAAGTCCCACCATGTTATAATCGCTTAAGGCTGACAATACTGCCTGGCCGGCTTCACCGTCCAGGGCCTTGTATTTCTGTTCCGTGCTGGAGAACAGATAAGGCATTGCAAATACGCCGAATATATCAATGACAGGAGCCATTGTATTTGTATTCACACGTGAGAAATCCAGCGTCCCCATCTGTACCTGGTCAATGGAGGATGCCTCATCACACAATGCGGCGTTGGGATACACGTCAATATTAACGGTTCCGCCTGTATATTCCTTGGCAAGCTCGGCAAACATCTTCATGCCTTCCGTAACCGGGTTGCCGTCAGGCTGGTTCTCCGCCAGTTTAAAATGCAGTTCCTCCCCCATGTCCGCCTGTCCGGCTGCCTCTGAACCTTCCTCTTTTTCACCGGCAGCATCTTCTTTTTCAGCGGATGTTTCAGGTGCGGCGGCCTGGGCCGTGGTGGCAGCTGTCTCTGCGGGTTTGGCTGCGCCTCCCCCACATGCTGTCATGGACATCACCATTGCACATGATAATAGTACGGATATCGCTTTCTTCATCTACCTTTTCCTCCTCATTAGATAAATTCTTCATAAAATTTAATATTGTTCTGTAAAATTATGGATATGGGTACGCTGATTGCTTCTCCTTTGGGAGGTATCCCTTTAATCAGATATTCAAATAAGGTCTTATATCCCTGATACCCCTTCTGATACGGCCCTTTATAGACAATTGCTTTGAGGATACCATCACTCAGCATCTGGGCGCTTTCCGGGAACAGGTCGCTTCCCACCAGGAAAAGTTCATTAATCCTTCCTGAATCCATTGCCGCCTCACACAGGGGAATGGTGTTCCTGGCCCTTACGGAGTACGCGCCGATAATGCTTTTATCCTCCCTGAGGCATGCCAGCATCTGCTGCCTGTTGGCCTCTGCCCGGTATAAGTCCTGGATGCATCTTACCGTGATGTCCGCATTATTCTTCCTGAAATATTCCTCAAAACCAGCTGCGTTCATCTTATGAGACAAGGAACCTTCGTCACCTGCCGCAACAAGGATGGTGCCTTTCTGTCCTTTCAGGACCATGTTCATAAGCTCCGCTGCCAGCTGTCCGGTAAAGGTGTCATTGGGCGCCACGCAGCAGAGCCGTCCGCAGTCTTTAAAGTCATTGTCAATAAGGACCACGGCCACTCCCTTTGCCGTGAACTGGCTTAACAGGCATTCCATCCTGGAACTATTGATATTGGGCGCGGTCAGAAGCCCGTCCAGCTGGCCGCCCCATTCCTCATACAGGTTCTTTAAGATCTCCACCTGTTCCCTATCACCGGAGTCCCCGTCAACACTGAATGTGTAGTTCATCACATTCATGTTATATCCTTCTTCTTCTGCCTCGTATACCTTACAGCCCTTCCATATGTAACGGAAGTAATACTTTCCGCCTTCCTCCGGCTCCGGGAGCACCACTGCCAGATTCACCTGACGCCGCTTCAGCGCTGAGGCCACATAGTTGGCAGTATATCCCATCTCATTGGCAACATTCAGGATTTCCTGCTTCACTGCCTTGCTGACCCCTTCTTTGTTGTTCAGGGCCCGATGGACGGATACCAGGGAATACCCGCTGGCCTGGGCTATGTCCTTTAAGGTTATCTTTTTTACTTCCATCGGCATGATTCCACATCCCTTCCCACTCTCTCCCCAGCAATTGGTCACATGTTGTGAAATTAACTAAGTTAAATTGTTTTCGAAAACGTTTCCGTTATCCATATTATAGTCCAACGCAATAAGTGATGTCAATACGAAAAAAATTTTCGCTATTTTTATCCGGCATATATTCGATTTTATTGTATATTTTACCCAAAACCTATTGACTTTTAATTGCTTTTCTTCTATTCTGGAATCAATTCGACTAAAGGAGCGAAACACATATGGAGCATTTTATATTTACAAACGCCCGGATTGTACTTCCTGATACCATACTTGATGACCACTATCTATCTGTGAAAAACGGAGTAATTGAATCCATCGGCAAGGGAACGCCTGACCGGGAGCAGCTTAACTCCTGCACCACGGTGGACTGCGGCGGCCAGTATCTGTCGCCGGGATTTATCGATATCCACTGTCATGGCGGAGGCGGGGCCGACTTTATGGACGGGCACATGGAAGATATCCTCACCGCTGCCAGGGCACATCTTATCCACGGGACCACCGGAATCTGTCCCACCACACTGACCTGTTCCGATGAGGAGCTGTTTACATTTTTTGAATCCTTCAGGCAGGCCAGGGAAGTAACAGAGCAGATGCCCCACCTTTTAGGCATCCATCTGGAAGGACCTTACTTTTCCCCGGCCCAGGCCGGCGCCCAGCCCCCAAAGTATCTGGTGCATCCCAGGCCGGAGCATTATCATGAAATCCTCAGGCGGGGCCAGGGCAATATCGTAAGGTGGTCTGCTGCACCCGAACTTCCAGGCGCGCTGGAACTTGGGGATGAGCTTGCGGGAAAGGGGATTAAGGTTTCCATGGGGCACAGCGATGCCGGATTTGAGGATATTGTAAACGCGATGGAACACGGCTATAGCCAGATCACGCATTTTTACTCCGCCATGTCCACCATCACCAGGAAACGGGGACGGCGCGTACTGGGGCTGATTGAATGCGGTTACCTGTTTGACCGTCTGAAGGTTGAGATCATCGCCGATGGAATCCATCTTCCCCCTGAGTTATTAAAGTTAATCCTTAAATGCAAGAACCATGATGATATCTGCCTTGTGACAGACAGCATGCGGGGAGCAGGCATGCCGGACGGCCCCTCCCTGCTGGGTTCTAAGAAGAACGGCGTGCCCGTCATCATTGAGGACGGGATTGCCAATATGCCTGACTTCTCAAGCTTTGCAGGCAGCGTGGCCACCACGGACCGGCTGGTCCGCGTGATGGTGCAGAAGGCTGGCCTTCCTGTCTGGGAGGCGGTTAAGATGGCTTCCCTGAACCCGGCCTCCTTCCTGGGAATCCAGGAAACATACGGAAGCATCCAACCGGGGAAATCAGCGGACCTGCTTATTTTTGATGACGATATCCGTATATCTTCTGTTTACGTATCCGGTATCAGACAATAAAAACACATAATATTTTTATAAAGGAGAAATTAATTATGAGCATAATGATCCACGTATCTTCTACCCCCAGCCAGCTGGGGGCACAGGCAGCCAATGCAATTGCCGTTCTTTTAAATGAGGCCGTCAGCCGCCAGGGACATGCCCGTCTGGTGCTGTCCACCGGAGCCTCCCAGTTTGAGACCCTGGACGCCCTCATCGGCCTTGACGTTCCCTGGAGCCAGGTAGAGATGTTCCATCTGGACGAGTACGTGTCCCTTCCCGAAAGCCATCCTGCCAGCTTCCGCAAATACTTAAAAGAGCGCTTTGTCAGCAAGGTTCCCCTGAAAGCAGCTTATTTTGTTGACGGCGAGGGAGATGTGGCAGGAAATATTGCCGCCCTGTCCCGTGAACTTAAAAAGGAGCCGGTGGATGTGGGCGTCATTGGAATCGGCGAAAACGGCCACATTGCATTTAATGACCCGCCTGCTGATTTTGATACGGAAGAAGCCTATAAAATCGTTGATTTGGATGAGAGATGCAAGAAACAGCAGGTGGGCGAGGGATGGTTTGCAGATGTTGACTCAGTCCCCAAGCAGGCCATAACCATGTGCGTGAAACAAATCCTGTCATGCCGCCATATCATCTCGGCCGTCCCCCACAATGTGAAGGCCGAAGCCATCCTGCACACGGTCACAAAACCGGTGACCCCTGATGTGCCTGCAACCATCTTAAAGATGCATCCGGACTGGAGACTGTTCCTGGACAGCCAGTCAGCCGCGCGCCTGCTTTCCCTGTGATAAGCAGGGCCCGGGTCCCACGAGCCAATAAAAAGCACGAGCCAATAACAAGGAGGACTTATGGAAACCATAAGATATTTTACAAAAGATGCCTTACAATGCTTTGTCTATGAAGACCGCGGAAGGATGGGAAAAGCGGCTGCCAGGGATATCATTGCCATGATTCATGTGATGCTCTCCCAGAAACCTGTGATTAACATGATGTTCGGGGCAGCGCCGTCCCAGAATGAAGTCCTGGCCGGGCTGCGGGAAGCGGATGATGTGGACTGGACGCGGATTAACTGTTTCCACATGGATGAATACATTGGGTTATCACCGGATGCGCCCCAGGGGTTCGGAAACTTTTTGCGGGAGCATCTCTTCGGGCACAAGCCATTTGCCCAGGTAAATTATATTTCCCCTGAAACAACGGAGCCTGAGAAGGAAGCGGCCCGCTATGAAGCCCTGCTAAAAGAGCATCCCATCGATATCTGCGTCCTGGGCGTGGGGGAAAATGGACATGTGGCATTTAACGACCCGCCTGTGGCTGATTTTAAGGACACGCGGCTGGTAAAACCAGTAAAGCTGGATCCTGTCTGCCGCCAGCAGCAGGTCAATGACGGCTGCTTTGCATCCATGGACCAGGTTCCGGAATATGCCATGACGGTCACGGTTCCCGGGCTGATGGCGGCCAGGGCTTTGTTCTGCGTGGTTCCGGCGCCCACCAAGGCCCAGGCCATAGCCCGCCTTATAAACGGCCAAATATCGGAATCCTGCCCTGCCAGCATCCTCAGGCTTCAAAAATCAGCCAGGCTGTACCTGGACCCTGACTCTGCCGGCCAATTGGAATCATGAACATGTCCCAATCACAGCAAAGCTTCTGTGCATAAGACCGCGCCCATGCCGGGCGCGCAAAAAAATCTCCGCCCATACCCACATGGACGGAGATTTATGATTTTAATCATATGGAAACACCGCTGTTTATTTCGCCATGCCACCCAGTACGGTGGGCAGCCACATGCTGACAGCCGGGACAAAGGTAATCAGCAGCAGTGTAATGATCATGCACAGATAGAACGGAAGCGTCGCCTTGACCACACGCTCCATGGGCACCTTGGCAACGGCAGAGCCAATGAAAAGCACTGCGCCTACAGGAGGTGTCAGAAGGCCGATACCGCAGTTAAGGACAACCATGATACCGAACTGGATTGGATCCAGGCCAATGGAGGTTGCGATTGGAAGCAGGATTGGCGTTGCAATCAGGATGATGGGCGCCATATCCATGATGCATCCAAGAACCAGCAGGATCAGGTTCAGCAGCAGGGCCAGAAGGATTGGATTATTGGTCATGCCTGTAATGGTGCTGGCTGCCAGGTCCGGCACATGCAGCTGGGTCAGGCAGAATCCGAAGATACTGGATGTTGCAATCAATATCATAACAATGGACAAGGTGTCCACGCAGTCCCCAAGCACCCTCCAGACGCCCTTCCAGTCAAGTCCCCTGTAGATGAACACGCTGACAATCAGGCTGTAGATAACCGCCACGGCCGCGGACTCAGTGGCAGTGAACACGCCCCCAACCACGCCGAACACAACAATCAGCACAGCTGCCAGGGCCCAGAAGGAAATACCCAGCTGTTTAATCAGGTTCATGATGTTGAACTTCTCGCCCTTAGGGTAATTGCGCTTAACAGAGATTATATAGGAACCGATCATCAGTGTGACAGCCAGAAGCGCACCTGGTATATATCCTGCCAGGAAAAGGCTTCCCACGGAAATGCCTCCTGCCGTGGTTGCATAGATAACCATGTTATGGCTGGGAGGAACCAAAAGTCCCTCACAGGAAGATGTAATGGTTACAGCGGTTGAGAAATCATCATCATATCCCTGGTCCACCATCATCGGTATCAGGATGGAGCCAAGGGAAGCCGTGTCCGCGGAAGCGGAACCGGAAATACCTCCGAAGAAATAGGAAGCAACGATATTAACCATTGCCATGCCTCCGCGCATCCAGCCAACACACGCATTGGCCAGGGCAATGAGCTTTTCGGAGATACCGCCTGAACCCATCAGGCATCCCATGGTGATGAAGAAAGGGACTGCCATCAGGCTGAAGGAACTGATGCCTTTTACCATCTGCTGGCAGATGGTGGTCAGGTTATGCCCCTGGTACAGAAGGCAGAACACAGAAGAAAGCGCTACCGCATAGGCGATGGGGAAACGCAGGAATACCATCAGGAAGAAACTTCCCAGCAAAACCAGGATTGCCATGCTATTTGCATCCATTACTCCATCCCCTCCTTTACAAAGAATCCTTTAATATGATTATATATGGCTTCTATCTCAAAAACAAACATTGCCGCGCCCGCCAGAGGAACCGGGAAGTACATCCAGAATCTGGAAACCTTCGGCATGCTTACATAAGTACCCTTGGAACCAATCCCGGTGGCATATTTCCAGCCAACCGTAATCATGATGATTGCAAGGGCAAACACTGCCAGGTCGGCGAGAATATCCAGGCTTTTCACCAGATTGGACGGCAGATAGCGGTCAAATGCAGTCATGCGGATATGGGCGCCCCTTCTGATTGCAAGGGCAGCAGAAAGCACCGCCATATAGGACATACAGGTCAGTACCACTTCCTCACTCCACGCCGGATCAGGAATGAACGGTATGTATCTTCCTGCCACTGCCATGCTTGTGATAAGGATATCCACCACCAGAAGTACCTTGCAGAGAAACAGGACACACTTATATGTCACGTCATATGCGGGTTTGATTTTATCAATCTTTTCAAACATTGCTGGCATATCAATTCCCCTTTCACTAATACAGGCACAGAGTGAATTTCCTTTCCCTGTGCCTGTTCTGATTGCCGTTTATTAATTGTTCATGTCAAGAATCTTCTGATACAGTTCAGCCTGATCCTTTGTGGAAGACTCGATGATATCCTTACAAGCATCCTGCCATGGTTTGATATCAGGAACTTCAACTACATTAATTCCATCAGCCTTCAGCTCATCCAGCACCTTGTTCTCGGCTTCCTCAGAGATAGTCCTGTTGAATTCAGAAGCAACTTTGCCGGCTTCCATGAGGATGTTCTGCTGCTCTTCTGTCAGCTTATCCCAAGCCTCGTCTGTGATGATGACCTGGATGGCGCCCAGTGTGTGGCCGTCCAGGATCAGGTTCGGGGCAACTTCCGGGAATGCGTTGGATTTATAGTTGGCAATCGGCTGCTCAGCGCCGTCAACAACACCGGTCTGAAGCGCGGAGTACAGTTCGTTGAAGGAAACAACGGTTGGGCTTGCGCCAAGTCCGTTTACCATACCGTTCATGATTGGGTCGTTGGACACACGTAATTTCATGCCCTTCAGGTCATCTAAACCTTTTACTTCCTTAACAGTAAAGAAATGACGGAAACCTTCCTCACCGTAGAACAGGCCTCTTACCCCAAGTCCGTTGTCGTGCGGTTCCATCAGGAATTCAGGAGCCAGTTCGCTGTCAGCAAACTTCCAGAAGTGGTCACGGTTTGCAAATGTGTAAGGAATGGAGAGAAGTACGGACTTCTCAGCGCCATAACTGGTCAGTGCAAATGCGGAAATACGGGAAATATCAATGGTTCCGCCGCCGCCCAGCATGGTATCCAGGACATCGTTCTCAGAACCAAGTACACCGCTGGCCTGCAGGTCAATCTTAATCTTTCCGCCGGACATTTCCTCAACCGTCTCTTTGAACTTGGTGTCGGTCTGTCCAACGATTGTGTCTAAGGGGTTAACCTCTGCCATTACCAGGGTAATCTCCGGCTCACTGGCTGTGTCGGCTGCCGCCTCGGTCTTGGCTTCCTCTTTGCTCTCACCTGCTGCATCCGCTGCCGGGGCCTCGGTTGCTGCAGGAGCAGCTGTTGTTGTAGGTGCGTCCGGTGTCTTCAGGCCGCAGCCTGCCAGGGAACCAGCTACCATTACTGCGCACAGTGCTGCACTCATCCATCTTTTTTTCATGTAACATATCCTCCTCTTTATACTTTTTTTATGCTTTCGCATATTTTGTTTACGTTTTCTTTACGCTAATTAAATTATAGGAGGAAAATCTTAATCTGAACATAGTAAATTTTTGTGAATCATAGTACGATTTTAACCTGTCTTAACATTTTCTTTATGCACATATCACACAATCCGTCTTAATGCCGCCTTTATCCCTTCTGGAATATGCACAAGCGGTACTCTGTAGGGCTCTGCCCTGTTATCCGCTTAAATACCTTTGCGAAATAATTGGAATCCGAATACCCAACCGCCCTGCCGATGTCCTTGACATTCACCGTGGGCATGGCCAGCATCCTCTTGGCTTCCACCACCCGGTACTCTGTCAGGTAGGATGTGAAATTCTTATTAAAACACTGCTTAAACAGCTTGCAGAAATAAGCCTCCGAATAGTTCATATGCCGCGCCAGGTCCTGCATGGATATGTCGTACATGTAATTGGTCTCTATATAATGGCTTATGATTTCCGTCACCTTGGACAGACGGACCTGGCCTCCGTCCTCCATGTCATCCCCCACCGGAAGGCCTGTTTCCGGCAGTTCATTCTTCTGGCCCGGGCCGGCCGGTTGGCTTGCCTGATGTCCGGCTGCCGGACGGCTGGCCTGGTAACCGGATGCCGGACGGTTGGCCTGGTAACCGGATGCCGGACGGTTGGCCTGGTAACCGGCTTCCTGTCGGTTGGCCTGGAACTCGGCTGCCAGGCGCATGGCTTCCTCCACCACCAGCATCAGCTCCTGCTCATCATAAGGTTTCAGCAGATAATCCAGGGCACGCACCGTTATGGCCTTTTTGGCATAGGAAAACTCATCAAAGGCAGTCAGGAAAATAATGCAGCATTCCTTATCCTTTTCCCGGATTTTCTGTGCGGCCTCAATCCCGTTAATGCCAGGCATTTCAATGTCCAGGATTGCAATCTGGATTTTCTCTTCCTCATAGACCCTAAGCGCCTGCCGTCCATTTTCAGCCTGGAAAATCACGCACTGGTCCCCCACGTTCTTCTGCAGGGTTTTGTAAAGGACCTTTCTCTCAATCACCTCATCGTCAGCTATCAATAAACGCAGCATGTAATCCCCCCTATGTTGTTTCCTGATTCCTGTTATCCATTTCCACGTGTTCATCCTGCGGTACGGTTACCTGCACCACCGTGCCATTCCCCTGGCTGCTGTATATCCGGAAGTCGCCGTTTTTGTACATGGCATGTATCCGGCGGCAGATGTTGCCCAGCCCAATCCCAACCCGGGCAGTCCCGCCCGCTTTCAGGGCGCCGCGGAGTTTAAGAAGACTTTCCTGGCTCATCCCCACCCCGGTATCCGCAACAGATATGATGACCTTATTCCCCTCTTTCCAGATCTTCAGAAGGATTTTTCCGCCCTGCTCCTTCTTTGAAAGGCCGTGGATGATTGCATTTTCCACAATCGGCTGAAGGGTGAATGCGGGTATGATGGTTTCCTCCTCATCCACTTCCAGCCGGCAGTCATATGCAATCCGGCTGCCAAAACGCATCTGCTGGATATACATATAATCTTCCACCACCTTAAGCTCCTGGGCCAGGGGCACAATCTGCTCGGATGTCTTAAGGTTATACCGGAACAGGCTGCTCATACTGGATATCATCCTCTCAGTGGTATCCGCCTCCTCCAGTTTGGCCATGCACGCAATCATGTTCAGGGTATTGAACAGGAAATGCGGGTTAATCTGGCTTTTCAGCAGTTCCAGCCTGGCAGCATCCAGACGTTTCTCCATTTCAATCCGTCCAAGTTCCTCTTTATGAAGACGTTCGGCTATCTCATTTTTCTCCTTCAGCGTGTTAATATGCCCTTCGGTGGCATGTTTCATCTTATTGAATGCCTGGACCAGCTCGCCCATCTCATCCTTATTCTCAACCGTCACGTCATTGCCGCTGAAATCATTCCTGGCAATCTTCCTGGAACAGTGGGCCAGCCGCACCATTGGGTTAATCAGGGTGTTGGACAGAAGCTTGGTCAGACAGATGACGGTTATGATCATCACAATGGAGTATGCCATGATCATGGATGGAATATAATACAGGACCGGAACTTTCTGCTGATAACTGCTCTTTCCCTCTTTCAGGGTGGCCTGCATCAGCCTTCTGGCATAAGTCTGGAGATACCCCTGCATGCCATACACTTTATAAAGCTTGTCCACAAAGCCCCTGTCCTCCGGGTTCATGTGAAGCACCTCATCCCGGAACACGCGGTAGCCTTCATATCCATTTTTAATATTCCATGTCCTGGCATAGCGTTCCTGGTTAATGTCCGTATATTGAAAAGGCAGCGCTTTTATGCTCTCCTCAGTCTTAAAGCAGGCCAGCCTGTACTCCTTGGCCCGTTCCCAGGAGCGGTCCCTTATGTACTCCTCAAAAGCAGAGGCCTCCTGTTCCAGCGCCTCCTGCAAATCGTAACAAAGGGAATTATCGTTCAATATTACATTAAAGCTGTCCAGGGAAAAATTCATGATTAAGATATTAAAGGCAATGGAAAGCCCCATAACCAGGATGACAATAATGGAAAATGTCCCCAGCTTCTTCTTGAGGGAGATTGTAAGCCATAGGTTTTTTATGTATCTGAACATCCTTTCCCCTCCCTATCCATTGAATCACGGCAATGTGATGTGTACAGTCATTGTACTGCCAGGGCGTGCAGATGGCGGAATGGATGCTCAAACACACCCCAGTCTGCTTTCCCTGTCCTTCTTATTGTCTGCCTGGATATTATACCATAAACACGGAAAGAGCGCAAAGCCTGCGGGCCTGCGCTCTCCTTGTATTCTATGGTTTTTCTGCTCTTTTATCTGTTATCTTCTGTCTTTGGGGACCCTGCTTTGGATGCCCCCAGCCGTTTCTGGCCTGTCTTTGATGTGGATATCTGTTTGGGCTCTGTCTTTTTTGTTGTTATCTGTTTTGTTCCTTCTTTTTTCGTAGATAACCTGCCAGGTTCTTTCCTAGCCGTGGACAGCTTCTTCTGGTCTGTTTTAGCGGTGGATATCTGCTTTTGGCCTGTTTTAGCAGTGGATATCTGCTTCTGGTCTGCCTTAGTTGTGGATATCTGCTTCTGCTCTTTCTTAGTTGTGGATATCTGCTTCTGGTCTGCCTTAGTTGTGGATATCTGCTTCTGATCTTTCTTAGCGGTAGATATCTGCTTCTGAACATCCTTGGCAGTTGTCAGCTTTTTTTGATCCTCTTTTTTAGTGGAAAGCCTTTTAGGTGCTGGTTTCTTCTCTGTCTTTTTCTCAGGCTCTGCTTCTGTTTCCGCCTTCTTTTCAGGCTCTGCTTCCACTTCCACCTTTTTCTCAGGCTCCGCTTCCACTTCCGCCTTCTTCTCAGGCTCTGCTTCCACTTCCGCCTTCTTCTCAGGCTCTGCTTCCACTTTTGCCTTCTTCCCCGGCCCAGCCTTGACTTCCGTCCTAACCCCAGCCTTCTTAACCGCCTTAGCCGCCTGCCCTTTTCCAGCCGCGGCCTTACCGGCCCCAGCCTTTTTAGCCTTCGGCTCAGGCGTACAGGTAAATATGCTGACACTCATGGGAGGGATATTAACTTCTATAGAATCTTCCTTCTCATCCCATTCAATCTTCTTCGATGACTTCATACGGCCATTGACCCTGCCGCTGCCGCCGAATTCCTTTGCATCCGTGTTGAAGATTTCCTTGTATTTGCCCTCGAACGGAACCCCTACACGGAATTTCTCATGCTCTATATTATCAAAATTACAGATGAACAGCAGCGTTTCCCCGGCCTTTTTGCTCCTGCGGATAAACATGACCATGCTTTCATTCTGATAGCTGCAGTTAATCCATTCAAAGCCCTCCGGGTCATAATCCATCTCATACAGGGCAGGATGTTCCAGATACAGCTTATTCAGGGTCCTCACATAGTCCTGCATGTTCTTATGGACAGGCTGTTCCAGCAGCCCCCACTCCAGGGACGCGCCTTCGTTCCACTCGCTGACCTGGGCGTACTCCTGGCCCATGAACAGCAGTTTCTTGCCCGGATGTCCCATCATGAAGGCGTAAGCCGTCCTCAGGTTCTCTGCCTTTGTCTCCAATGTGGCGCCAGGCATTTTTCCAATCATGGAACCCTTGCCATGGACCACTTCATCATGGGAAAATACCAGCACAAAGTCCTCGCTGTACGCATACAGCATGGAGAAAACCAGTTCACCGTAATTATTCTTCCTGAAATACGGGTCGCAGCGCATATAGTTGGTGAAATCATTCATCCAGCCCATGTTCCACTTGTAGTCAAAGCCCAGGCCGCCTTCCTTTGCGTTCCCTGTTACCATGGGCCATGCCGTGGACTCCTCTGCAATGATGACGGCTCCATCCCGGCGCCCTTTGAACACGGAATTCAGATGCTTCAGGAATTCCACTGCCTCCAGGTTCTCGTTTCCTCCATATATGTTAGCCACCCATTCCCCGTCGTTCTTTCCGTAGTCCAGGTACAGCATGGAGGCCACTGCATCCATACGGATTGCATCCGCATGATACTTCTCAGCCCAGAAAAGCGCATTGGCAATCAGGAAGTTGGAAACCCCGGGACGTCCGTAATTGTAAATCAGCGTTCCCCAGTGGGGGTGCGAACCCTTGCGCGGGTCCATGTGTTCATAAACGCATGTGCCGTCAAAATTAGCCATGCCGTATGCATCACGTGGGAAATGGGCCGGTACCCAGTCCAGGATAACCCCGATTCCCCTGCCATGCATATAGTCCATAAAATACATGAAGTCATCGGGCGTGCCGTATCGGCTGGTGGGCGCATAATAACCTGTAACCTGGTATCCCCAGGACTCATCCAGGGGATGCTCCATTACCGGCATCAGTTCCACATGGGTATACCCCATGTCCTGCACATAATCAGCCAGCCGGGGCGCTATCTCCCTGTAATTATAAAATTCCGAGCCCACAATATCCTCTCCGGCCTCATCCTTTGCTGTTTCCTTCCTCATCCAGGAGCCGAGATGTACCTCATAGATATTGAACGGCTTGTCCTTTGTATTGGTCCCCGCCCGCTTGTCCATCCAGGCCTTGTCGTTCCACTGGTACTGGTTGATATCCCACACAACCGAAGCATTGTTGGGACGCAGTTGTGCATAATTGCCGTAAGGGTCGGCCTTTAACATGGGCAGTCCTGCCTTTGTCTTGACCTCGTACTTATAAATCAGTCCGGTTGTCAGGCCGGGGATGAACAGTTCGAATACACTGCCGTCCCCTTCCCCAATCCGGCGCATCTGATGGCGTCTTCCATCCCAAAGGTTAAAGTCCCCCACCACGCTGACGCGCAGGGCGCAGGGCGCCCATACGGAAAAATACACGCCTGAAACACCGTTTATGGTCATTGGATGCGCACCCATCTTGTCATAGATGGAATAATGTATGCCTGCTGCAAATTTCTTAAGGTCCTCGGAGGTGAACTGCGGCGCATAGGCGTATGGGTCATGGATTTCGTCCGTCACCCCATTGTCATAGGTCACAAGCAGCGTATATGCCGCCAGGCTCTTCCTTGGAATAAGCACAGCAAAGAATCCGGCTTCATCAGCCAGCTCCATGGCATACTTCCTGCCCGTGGACGCTATCTTCACAACAATCTGGGCTGCCGTGGGGATCAGGGCCTGTATCAAAAGACCGGATTCCGTCAGATGAGGTCCCAGCATGGCGTGGGGATTGGATGCTTCTGAATACACCAGTTCCTCAATTCCCGCCCAATCCATCAAATCGTATAAATTCTGTTCCATATTATGTGCCCCCTTATCTGCTTCATTCTTATCCTGATATTCAGTGATGCGGCAAATAGATCAGAGCGTATTCGCCCTCTCAGTTATATTCTGCTTAAAATTCACCACATCATGCTCATATTCTTCATCCATAAGAGGAGATGTAATCATGAAATCCGCACTGGCCTTGTTGTTGGCAATGGGGATGTCATAAACCTGGGCAATCCTTAAAAGCGCCTTTACATCCGGGTCATGAGGCTGTGCCGTCAGCGGGTCGGAGAAGAAAATCACAAAGTCAATCTTCCCTTCCACAATTTTTGCGCCAATCTGCTGGTCGCCTCCCAGCGGCCCGCTGTTATACCCCTTCACAGGAAGATTGGTTGCATCCGTAATCATGCGCGCCGTGGTCCCTGTCCCGCACAGGAAGTGCTTAGACAGTATATCCTTGTGTTCATTACACCACTGGATCAGCTCACGCTTTTTCTGGTCGTGGGCAATCAGGGCAATGTTCTTCTGTTTGCGTATGGTCATTGGTAAATAGTCCATCTTTTATCCTCCTCTCAGTCCATTACCTTATTGGCAATGGTCCCAATCCCTTCAATGGTACACTCCACCACATCACCCGGCTTCAGGAATCTGGGCGGGTTGAATCCCATGCCCACCCCGGCCGGTGTTCCGGTGGCAATGATGGTGCCCGCCTTCAGCGTCATGCCCTGGGACAGTTCACTGACAATATGGTCAATATCAAATATAAGCAGCCGGGTGTTGCTGTCCTGGCGCAGTTCCCCGTTTACCCTGGACTGTATCTGCACATGGGGCGGATACTGCAGCTCATCCACCGTGGCAATACATGGCCCCATGGGAAGGAAACCGTCCAGGCCCTTGCCGAAATACCACTGCTTATGCTGCGTCTGCAGGGTACGGGCGCTCACATCATTGATGATGGTGTACCCGAAAATATAATCCTTTACCTGTGACGCGGGCACATGGGACGCCTCCCTGCCAATGATGACTGCCAGTTCCGCCTCATAATCCAGGTCTTTCACAATATCCTGATGGCTGGGGATGCCTTCTCCCGGCGCAGTGGCCCGGTTCACCCTCTTTGAGAAATAAATCGCAAAGGGCCTTTCCCCGTTAAATTCTTCCTTCTTATAACGGGCGGATTCCTCTGCATGGGCCATGTAGTTAACGCCCAGGCAGATCACATCCTGCTTTGGATAGGGAATCGGGGCCTTAAGGCATACCTCTTCCATGGGGGCCGCTCCCTTTATCTTATATGGGTCCTGGCCGGACGCATAGTCCAGCAGCTGTTTCTCCGAATCACTGATATTCTCAATCAGTTCCTGCATGGTTTTGTAATCCATATCCAGCGATGTCAGGGGATATATCCATCTGCCGTCTTTGCTGATTACCCCAAGTCCGGATTTGTGTTCGATTTCATATGTTACAAGTCTCATGATACCCTCCTGATTCTTCCGGCCGCGCCATGTCAGCCACAGCAGCTGCGCCGAAACCATTTCTAAGGTTTACTCTACCACATTTTCCCGGACTTTTCTACGATTTTGCCATTATTTTCAGAAATCAGGCACAATTCAGGCAATGGATTCCTTTATTATTTTATGTATCTGGATGACCAGGGTGGGCAGGAATGCAGCCGAAACAATGGTGGACAGCTGGCTCAGGCTCAGATCCGCTGCCGCAAACATGATCTGCAGCCCCGGAACAAATAATACGGCTGCCAGAAGCAGGGCCCCCAGCTGGAATGCCATGACGCTGTACAGGTTGCTCCCCAGTCCCAGCCGGATGATGGAGTGGCTGCTGCGGCAGTTAAATCCATGGAACAGGCGGGCCAGGGTCAGGGTGGAAAACGCCATGGTGCATGCCCTTCCCGGCCCTCCCTCGTGAAGGCCCGTGGTATAGGCCCACATGGTGGCTGCCGCTATAAGGCCGCCCTGGACCAGGATATCGCGTATGAAGGAGGCGGTCAGTATCCCTTCCCTGGGATTCCTGGGCGGTTCCTTTAACAGACCGTCCTCGGGCGGCTCCATGCCGATTGCAATGGCGGGAAGGGAATCCGTAATCAGGTTGATGAACAGCAGATGGACCGGCGCAAAGGGCAGCGGCAGCGCCAGCAGGGATGTATACAGTACGCATAAAATCCCCGCCATGTTGCCGGACAGCAGGAACTGGATGGCATTCTTTATATTCCGGTAAACATTCCTGCCATTGGCCACCGCCTTTATGATGGTGGCGAAATTATCATCCGCCAGGATCATGGAAGCCGCGTCCTTGGACACCTCGGTTCCTGTAATGCCCATGGCCACGCCGATATCCGCTTTTTTAAGGGCAGGGGCATCGTTGACGCCGTCCCCTGTCATGGCCACGATATGTCCCCTTCTCTGCCATGCGCTGACAATCCGTATCTTATGCTCCGGCGACACACGGGCGTACACGGAAATGTGCTCCAGCCTCCGGTCCAGGTCCTCTTCCTCCATCTGGTCCAGCTCCGCGCCCGTGGCAGCCATGTCCCCCGGCGTCAGTATGCCGATCCGTTCCGCGATTGCCATGGCCGTCACCTTGTGGTCTCCGGTAATCATCACCGGGCGGATTCCGGCCTGCCTGGCGCTGGCAACCGCGGAACGGGATTCCGGCCTGGGAGGGTCCATCATGGCCATAAGGCCAAGGAAGATAAGGTCCTCCTCCTCCGCGTTCTTCCCCGCCTCCGCATAAGGACGGCAGGCAAGGGCCAGGACCCGCAGTCCCCTGGATGACCAGAGGGTATTCTGGTTCAGGATTTTCTGTCTGTCCGAGGAGGACAGGCTGCGGGAGGGAACGCCTCCGGCCCCTGTCCTGGATCCGGTTCCGTATCCGCTTTCAGGTACGCCTGGGAATCTGTCTCCTGCCCCGGCAGCCGAACGTTTCCTGCCGTCCCTTACCTCTCCCTGCCCGGCTGCCGGGTTTGCAAGGCGGCTGCATTTTTTCAGAAGCACATCCACGGCGCCTTTGACAAAAATCAGTTCCTGGCCTTCCACCTCGTTGACCGTGGTCATCAGCTTCCTGGCCGAATCAAAGGGGATTTCCCGTTTCCTGTGGTTCATCATCCGCACCTGTTCCGGAATCATGCCGGCCTCCCTGGCCATGTGGAGCAGGGCAATCTCCATGGGGTCCCCCTCATCCTGTCCGGCGCCCGAGGAGGCATTGTTGTTGAGCACGGCTCCGTACAGGAACAGCTTTACATCCATCCTGTTCCTGCTGCGGCCCAGCCACATCACATCCTGTTCCGTGTGGTTGATATAGACCCGTTCCACATCCATCCGGTTCTGTGTCAGCGTGCCTGTTTTGTCCGAACAGATCACGGACACGCATCCAAGGCTTTCCACTGCCTTCAGGTCCTTGATGATGGCCTGTTCCTTTGCCATTTTCTGGGTGCCCATGGCCTGGACAATGGTGACAATGGAACTTAGGGCCTCAGGAATTGCCGCCACTGCCAGGGCCACTGCAAACATCAGGGCATCCAGCACCGGCTCCCTGCGGTACAGGCTCAGAAGAAATACCAGGCCGCATATGGCTATGATGGCCATGGCCAGACGGCCGGAAAAGCGGTCCAGGCTGACCTGGAGCGGTGTTTTCTTCTCCTTTGTTTCATTCATCAGGGACGCAATCTTGCCTATCTCCGTGCCCATGCCGGTGGCCGTGACAACGGCCATGGCCCTGCCCGAGGTAACCAGGGAACCGGAAAACACCATATTGGTCCTGTCCGCCAGGGCCACTGCGGATTCCCTGCCTTTTATGGCCTTGGTATGTTTTTCCACACTAAGGGACTCCCCGGTCAGGGAGCTTTCATTTACAGTGAACCCATGGACCTCCAGGAGCCGCCCGTCCGCAGCCACCAGGTCCCCTGTCTCCATCATCAGGATGTCACCGGGAACCACCATTGAGGAAGGGATGATTTCCAGCGCTCCCGCCCGGATGACCCTGGCTTCCGGAGAGGACAGCTGCTTTAAGCTGTCCAGGGATTTCTCTGCTTTCTGGTGCTGTACCGTGCCCAGCACCGCGTTAAGCAGAAGGACTGCAAATATGACCATGGCGCTTTCCGGGTCTCCTGTGAGCATGGATACGGCTGCCGCCGCAATCAGGATGATGACCAGCAGGTCCTTAAACTGGGACAGGAACACCTGCCACCACTGGAGCCTGCCGTTATCCTCCAGTACATTTTCCCCATATTTTTCAAGCCTTGCCCGGGCATCCCCCCCATCAATTCCCTGCCGTCCGGTTTCAAGGCCATTCAATACGTCTGCTCCTGACAGTTCATGCCATTCTGCCATCTGTCTCTCCCCTCTTCCCTATCACATATCTTTTTCAGGATACAAAAGTGCCGGGGTTGCCGCAAAATGTAAAATCCCAGCAAGATATGGTTTCCGGCCCATAAGCCAGAACTGACATCCTGCATTGATAATTCATTTTACGGCAGCCCCAGCACTCTATATTCCCACGCTTCCTGCTATCGTGGACATTCCTTAAGAGTACCCACTCTAAATCTATGTAGGGGAAATTATCATTATGACCTGAGAGCAGTTTTCAATCACGTCCCAATATCATATCAAACGCCACCTTATATCCCTGTTCCAGGGACGCGGCCTCCACGTATTCATCCCTTGTATGGGCGCCGCTGCCCGTAAAGCTTCCCACGCACACACTGGGGATTCCAAGGGAAAGAGGGATATTGCAGTCCGTGGAGCCGGAATGGAGTTCAGGCTTCACACCCGTGACGCCGCTGACCGCCCGGACAGCACGTTCCACCAGCGCGCGTTCCTTTTCCTGGTCCACGTCACCGCCGCAGGGCCGCAGGCCAATCACCTCCAGGGACACGTCCGCGCCCTCTGATTTTGCCTGCTCAATGACATCCAGGAACATTTTCTCCATATAATCCATGTTTTCCCTGGATTCGGAACGGAACTCATAGAGCATTTCCGCATGCTGGGCAATGGTGTTGACCGATGTGCCTCCGGTTATCACGCCTACGTTGTAGGTGGTCCTGCCGCCCTCCACCGGCGCCTGCAGCGCATACAGCCTGCTGATTATGTCCGCCAGCCTGGCAATGGCATTATCGCGGCCAAAATCATTATAGGAATGGCCGCCCCGGGTCTTTACGCATACCCGGAACCGCTTGGAGCCAACAGCGCTGTCCACAATACTGTCCAGGCTGCTGTCAAAGGTGCAGAAGGAAACCATCCTGCTGCCATAGACCTGGCAGATCTTCCTTACCCCCTTCAGATTGCCCAGTCCCTCTTCGCCGGAGTTGCATACCAGCACCAGTCCCGGGGCATCCGGCCCCCTCAGTTCCTTCCAGCCAGGGCTGCCCACATGCCCTGCAATATACTTTGCGGCCAGCAGGAGACTTACCAGGCATGCCGTGTCATCCCCCACGCCGGGACAGTAAATCCTCCCCTCCTCCACCCTGAGAGGCAGTTCCTCCTCATCCGGGAACACCACATCCGTGTGGGCCATATACACCTCTACCGGGACATGGTCCCCTGCCTCCACTGGATAGACCACGTTCAGGGCCTCGTCCACATAGACCCCCTCTGCCCCCTGGGCCTTCAGCCACTCACTGCAGAACCTGGCCCGTTTCTCCTCATGGTTGGACGGCGCCGGAATCCTGGCCAGGGTCAGAAGCAGTTCATAGGCTTCCTCCCTGTGGTTTTGTATATACTGGAGAATTTCTTCATTCAACATGGGTATCCGATTCCTTCCGGTTATTTTTTGTCCCCTTGGTTTTTGTACGGGGGGATGCCGCTTTTTTCCCGACTGGATCGTCAGCCGCCGCCTTCCCAATCAGCACCACAATGCTTCTGGCCTTTACCAGCATTTTCTTCTGGTCCTTCACCAGGCATTCCTCACCGGACGCATATATGCCGGTTTCCTTTTCCGTGTCCACGGCAACGTGCCAGCTAAGGTTCTTTGGAAGGTTGGGCAGTGCAAACTCACATGGCTCCCAGTGCATGTTATAGGCCACATAGAAATAGTCGTCGTCCCCGCCGTCCTTTTGCCCATACTTACCGCAGTACAGGATCCCCAGCTGGCGGCAGTAGTTCTCAAACATGGGGCACCAGGTCTTAAGGCCATGATAGGATACGTCCGGCATGCCCACGGACTTATAATCCAGAAGGGCCGGTTCCTTGGCCATATGGAATACAGGGTGTTCCCTGCGCAGCGCTATGAGCTGTTTCACAAATCCATATAAATCCTGGTTGGTATCCAGAAGCCGCCAATTAATCCAGGAAATCTCATTATCCTGGCAGTAGGCATTGTTATTGCCTTTCCGGGTCCTGCCAAACTCATCCCCTGCCATGATTAACGGCGTTCCCTGGCTCAGGAACAGAAGCACCATGGCGTTGCGCAGCTGCTGCTTCCTCATCCGGATAACCCGTTTCTTCCTGCTGGGCCCCTCCTCCCCGCAGTTCCAGGAAAGGTTATAGTCCGTACCGTCGCGGTTGTCCTCCCCATTGGCTTCATTGTGCTTCCGGTCATAGGACACCATGTCCATCATGGTAAATCCGTTGGTGTTGGCCATGTAATTAATGACCCCGACCTTCTCCGGATGGTTGCGGGTGTGGAAGGCCAGATGGTCCAGGTGTCCCTCGTCCCCTTTTAACAGGCCCCGCATATCCATCATAAAGCCGTCATTATACCTGGCCAGGTGCCTGCATGCCCCGGGATCCACGCCTTCCCAGTCAGGTGCAAAGAGTTTCAGCCTGCTGAGGTACGGATCCTCTCCCAGCAGCTTGACCGGCGCATGGCCAACCAGATGGATTCCGTCCACATGGTACTCATGGGCCCAGAAACGCGCCGCATCCAGCACATAGGCCGGAGCCTCCTTTCCGTCAAAGAACAGCTCTATTACAATCTCAAGCCCTTCCCGGTGAAGGGCCTTTACCATGTCCTTAAATTCCCTGACCGGCTCTTTCCCGCTGCCGCCGGAGTAAGCGCTTTTGGGCGCAAATGAATAACCCCGGGTGTATCCCCAGTAATTCAGCTTTCCGTCCGGTATTTCCGGTTCAAAGGGACTGTCTTGGTGGGATGGCATGATGATTTCATCAAATTCAACCGGCGGCATCATTTCCACGGTCGTGACCCCAAGCTCCTTGAGATAGGGAATCTTGTCAGCCACGCCTTTAAACGTGCCCCGGTCCGCCTGCTTTACCCCGGATGAGGCGTGCCTGGTAAACCCCCTTGGATGTATATGGTAAATCACGCATTGTTCATATGGTATCCGGGGCAGCGTGTCCCCTTCCCAGTCATATATCTCCCCGGCGCCGGACACAGGGCACCGCACCGGTCCGCCAAGCCGTCCTAAGCTTCCCCAATGCTCCATGCCGGTAAACTGCCTGCCATAGGGATCCGGCGTCTCCTTCCCATCCACCTCATAGGTATAGAACAGCCCTTCAAAGTCCCCAAGCACAGTAACATTCCACACATCCCCTGTCCTCAGTCCATCGGGAAACAGGATCCGGGCCAGGGGCGCCGTCCCCTCCTTCTTATATAAAAGCAGGGCGCAGCTTTTTCCTTTTGACGCGTATGAAAAATGCATTCCTCCGGCAACAGCGGTTACACCCATTGCATATATCCTTCCATCGGTCCTGCCTATCTGAAAACCCTCTTTCATCTCTATGTTACCGCCTTTCCTCAAACCGCCTGTGTCCAAACAGACACGATACAAAAAGTATATAATCACTTTGTCCCTTTGTCAACAAAATAGCCCCTACCCGTCAATATCGTCATCCATTTCCCGTTTATGTATTTCAGATTCAGATAATATTGCCCCTTTATCCAGTAAAAAATAACCGCAGTGAATCCAATCACTGCGGCCGTGGTACTGAACATTATCCTGAATCCCCTTATTTCTGCGCTTCAATCTGTTCCATCAGCTCATTCAGGTACATCCAGCGCTCCATTTTTTCTTCCAGTTCTTTTTCCTTTGCATCCTTTTCAGCCATCAGTTCATTGAGCCTGGTATAATTGCTGGAGGACCGGATGATTTCCTTTTCCAGTTCTTCCACCGCTGCTTCCAGGCCCGCGATATCCTCCTCAATGGTCTCCCAGTCCCTTTGCTCCTTAAACGAAAGCTTCAGCTTCCTGGTGACGTTCTGGCCCTCTTTCCAGTTATTCCGCTTCACGGCCTGGTTTCCATCCTGGGCCTCCGGCGTATTGGCGGCGCCTCCGGCCGTCAGGGTTTCCCCTGTATCCGCACGGTTTCCTGCCTGGCTTTCCCCTGCTTTGGCCGTCCTCTGGTAATCCGTGAAGCCGCCCTCATACTGGGTCACCCTGCCCTGTCCCTCAAAGGCAAAGATGCGGTTTACCACACGGTCCAGGAAATACCGGTCATGGGAAACCGTAATCACAATCCCCGGAAATGTATCCAGATAATCCTCCAGGATTGTCAGCGTCTGGATATCCAGGTCATTGGTGGGCTCGTCCAAAAGAATCACATTGGGCGCCTCCATAAGGATGCGCAGCAGATAAAGCCTGCGTTTCTCACCCCCGGACAGCTTGCTTATGGCCGTATACTGGATATGGGAGGGAAATAAAAACCGCTCCAGCATCTGGCTGGCGCTGATGCTCCCGTCCTTTGTCTTTACATACTCCGCTGCATTTTTGATATAATCAATAACCTTCAGGCTTTCGTCCATGGCTTCATTTTCCTGTGAAAAATATCCCATCTTCACGGTCTGCCCTATCTCCACCGTACCGGAATCCGGCTGTACCCAGCCCGCTATGATTTTCATCAGGGTGGACTTGCCGCTTCCGTTCGGGCCTATGATGCCCACCCGGTCGCTCTTTAGGAAAATGTAGGTAAAGTCCTTCATCAGGACCTTGTCCCCATAGGATTTGCAAAGGTCCTTTACCTCCACCGTGGTGCGGCCCAGGCGGCTGGCAATGGATTCCAGCTCCACATTCCGGTCATACTCCGGCCCTGTCTGGTCCCGCAGTTCCTCATATCGCTGGATGTGCGCCTTCTGCTTGGTGGAACGGGCCCTGGCGCCCCTCTGGATCCACGCGATTTCCCTGCGCAGGATGGACTGGCGCTTGCGCGACCTGGCCTCTGCCATCTCCAGCCGCTCCGCCTTCAGCCTCAGGAACGCCTCATAACCTCCCTGATAGCCGTAGAGCTTTCCCTGGTCCAGTTCCACAATCCTGTTTACCACGCTGTCCAGGAAATAACGGTCATGGGTAATCATGAGAAGGGCGCCCCTGAAGTTCTTTAAGTAATCCTCCAGCCAGTCCGCCATGGCGCTGTCCAGATGGTTGGTGGGCTCGTCCAGTATCAGCAGCTCCGCCCGGCTCATGAGCACGCCTGCCAGGGCCACGCGCTTGCGCTGGCCTCCTGAAAGGGTCTCCACCCTGGCGTCATGGTCCCTGATTCCCAGCTCATTGAGCATGCTTTTTGCAGTGGCGGACATCTCTTCCCTGGAGCTGTAGTGGGTTTCATTTTCATTGTCCCTCATGATGCTTTCCAGCACCGTGTCCCCTTGGGTAAACTCCGGTATCTGGGGCAGATAGCGGATATAGAGGTTCCTTGTGCGGACCACGCTTCCGTCATCCGGCTCCTCCAGCCCTGCCACGATTTTCAACAGGGTGGATTTGCCTGTGCCGTTGATGCCGATCAGGCCCACCTTTTCCCCTTCATTGATGGAAAAGGCCGTGTCGTCAAACAGCAGCCTTTCTGTGTATGATTTTGTTAAATGTTCAATGGTTACCAGATTCATCTATATATCTTCCCTCTGCCTTTCAACAAGCCCCCTTGCAGGAAACCGGGCTTTTCCCATAGTATGACAATATCTCAGGAACCAATCCGTCCTTTATTCCCAGTCATTAAATTGTATCATCTATAATTATTTTTTGCAATATACGGTTTGCCCGGTTTAAGGTGCAGGAACCAGGCCGGTGTATGGTGGCATGGTCCCGATGAATTCTGGTAAATATGGCTGTTTAATAAAAGAGATTTACTAAAAATGTGGTAAACGGCTCAAACCAGGTTAAAAGCAGCAGGTTGGTTACCAGCAGTATGTAAAAGGGAACAGCCTCTTTAATAAAGTCAGCTGTCTTGCATTTGGTGATGGAACAGGTCACAAACATCAGTGTCCCCATTGGCGGTGATAGAGCCCCTATTGCATTATTGAAGATGTATATCATTGCAAACTGGATTTCATTGATACCATAGGAGGCGGCAATGGGAGCCAGCAATGGTACCAGGATAATCATGGAGGCATTTCCCTCTATGAACATGCCCACAATAAGCAGGAAAATATTAACCACTATGAGGAACACGATTCTGCTGTGGATGGTGGCCAGCATCCACTCTGTTAGCATCTGAGGAATCCGTTCCTTGGTCAGGATCCAGGAGAATACGGAGGCAGCGGATACAATCAACATGATGGAAGCCGTGGTGCATACGGTTTCCTTCAGTCCGCGGCACAAATCCGTCAGCTTCATTTCCCTGTATATAATACCCAGGATTACGGCATAGATGATGGCAACAGCTCCTGCCTCCGTAGCGGTAAACACGCCAATCCGGATTCCCCCGATGATGATGACGGGGAGCAGCAACGGCAGTACGGCGGGCCTGAAAACCTTCCAGAACCTGGGCCAGCTCATTTTCTCAGTGCTGAGGTTTCCATACCCCCTTTTCTTGGAAATGATACCCACAAGAATCATCATGGTCACGCACAGCAGCCCGCCCACGCCAATCCCTGAGATAAACAGCTTTCCAATGGATACATTGGCAATGCAGCCATAAAGAATCATTGCGATACCCGGTGGGATTAAGGGTGTTATCATGGATGAGGCGGCTGTTACCACACTTGAGAATTCGAGGGAAAATCCCTTTTTCGTCATCTCCGGCACCAGCATCTTGGACTCCATAGCAGCGTCTGCGATGTTGGAACCAGATAAGCCTCCCATAACCGTTGACAGCAGCACATTCACCTGGGCCAGCCCCCCGGGAAGCCGTCCGGTCACCACCTCGCAGAAGTTCATAATACGTTTGGTCACCCCTGTATAATTCATGAAAATACCGGCGCACACAAAGAAGGGGATTGCCAGCAGGGATATCTTTTCCGTACCCACGATGGCCTGCTGGGCAAAAACAATGGAGTTAATATCCGGGTTCAGAAGGAAATAGACCATGGAGCCTCCCAAAACCGCAATATATACAGGAACCTTTAAAAACAGCAGCGCCAGCATTACAATGGACGCCAGTATTAATATATCACTCATTGCTTGCTGCCTCCTTTGCCTCAGACTTAACACCTTTTGCCAGACTGTAGAAATAGCTGATTATCATATCAATATAGGAAACCATGGCGATTCCGTAGATTCCTGCATAAGGTATTTTCAACATGCTGGTGGAACGGCCGCTTCTTAAAAACATCTGTATGAATCCGATACTCTGCTTAAACAGATACCCGATAACAGCCACAACCACAACGGATATAACCACCTCCATCACTTTCTGTATTTTAGGCGGCATCATATCTACAATCATTTCAATGGCAACATGGTTGCCGGTTCGGAAGGCTGCGCCGGCAGCTGCGAACACAATCCACACCATACAGGCCAGCTGGACTTCCTCCAGCCAGGTAAACGGCGCTTTGAAAAGATAACGCCATATGACTCCCATGAATGTCAGCACAATCAGCACGGAAAGAACTGCTGCTGCAACTATTATATCCAAATCCCCCAGCCAGGACAGCCTACTTTTATTTTTGCTTTGCATAAGTCTTTCTCCTTATTCCCCCATTGCTTCTTTAACCGTGTCATACAGTCCCTGGGACCAGCCGAATCTGTCTCCCATGGTATAGAATGCCTGCGCCTTTTCCTTGAATCCCTTAAGCACCTCCTCGCTGGGTTCCACAACCGTAACGCCCTCATCCTTCATCAGCTGCAAGTATTCCTTATCAGCCGCTTCCTGTACCTGGTTATTATACTCCCCGGCTTCCTCCACGGTTTCAACCAGCCACTGCTGCTGTTCGGCGGTCAGGGAATTGAACCAATCAGCGGAGCAGACCCAGGTAGTGAAATTCTTCACATGACCGTCCAGAATCAGATAGGGAGCAACCTCATGAAGCTTTCTTCCGTATAAAGTGGCCAGGGGGTTCTCCGCGCCATCAATGGTCTTTGTCTGCAGGGCCTGATATACATCACCAAGAGACATGCCTGTAGAGGTGGCCCCCAGCACATCAAAGCCAATGGACTGGATTTCATTCGAGGGAACGCGAATCTTCATCCCGCTCAAATCCTCTACCGTGTTGACCGGTTTGGTAGTAAGGATATGCCGCTCTCCATATACCCAGTTGGAAGACAGGATTTTCAAGCCCTTTTCTTCCAGCTTGGCGCACTGTTCCTTATACCAGTCGGATTCTGTCAAGGTCCAGCACTGCTCCCAGCTGTCAAAGAGGAAGGGACCAAACACAATACCAAAATCCGGTACACCGTAATCCGCATAAAACGCTCCGTCCGCCAGGGTACATACATTCTCCCCTAACAGCATAGAGTCAATCAGGGATGATTTATCTCCCAGTTGGGAATCCGGATAAATCTCAATGGCCATGGTGCCGCCGGACTTCTGTCTTATGAGCTCCTGGGCCTTTTCCCAGCCAGCGCCCACTGGTTCGGAACCGGAATTTTCAAAGGCCACTTGCAGGACAACATCCGGCTCTGCATTATCTCCGGCCAACGCCTGACCTTTGCTTTCCCCTGCCTCTGCCGCTGCGCCTGTATCAGGCGCTGAACCACCTCCGCATGCAGACAGACCTGCTGCCGCCAATACCCCTGCCATGGTTAATGCCGCTAATTTTCTTAATTTCATCCTTGTTCCCTCCATCATCCATAATATATTTATTTTTTTCCGCCCCGTTGTGCCGGGTACCAACGCACTCCGCTATGCACAGCTAACGGAAAGCAACCATTAAACACGCCTTAATTTTTTGTGAAATCCAGAATTACCTTCAGCATATTGCCGGGATTATTGGCAAAGTCATGAAATGCCATGGCTCCGTCCTCAAACCTATACATATTGGTGATGATACGCTCCACCGGTGTATTACCTTCTTTTACCAAATCAATCAACTCCACAAAGTCCTTCTTTAATGCGTTTCTGGACCCAAAAACATTTAGCTCCTTTTTCTGAAGCAGTGTAAAATTGAAATCCAGGTTTTTCTTGCCCACACCAATGACAGCTACCTTCCCACCAAAACAGGCCGCGTCTATACAGTTCTGGAAGGTAGAAGGAAGCCCCACTGCTTCAATCGTCACATCAAATCCATCCCCGTCCGTGATATCACTCACCTTCCTGTTAAAAGCTTCTGAGGAATCATTAAGGAGTACTCCGTCCACGCCAAATTCCGTTGCCATCTTAAGCTTCCCCTGGGATACATCGGAAATGTAGACCTGGGCCCCCTTGGCCTTTGCTGCCACGGCGGCCAGCACACCTATGGTTCCTGCCCCCACTACCAGAACCCTGTCACCTTCGGTTACCCCGGCCCTGCTTACTCCGTGGTAGCTGATGCAGAATGGCTCAATTGCAGCCAGCAGCCTTGGGTCCAGCCCCTTTCCGTCGTAGACCCGTTCTTCAGGCATGGTTATGTACTCCTGGAATGCCCCGTCTCTCTGGCATCCCATGGTCTGGTTATCCATGCAGGCATTCACGGTCCCGTGTTCGCAGGAATAGCAGTGTCCGCAGTTAAAATAAGGATTGCAGGTCACAACCATACCGGCACGAAGTCCATGGCCATTATCCCTGTCAGCCTCCACTATTTCCGCGGAGAATTCATGTCCCGGTATACGCGGATAATCAAAGTAAGCAAAGGTTCCCTTATAAGAGCCCAAATCACTGCCGCAGATTCCGCCGTACAAAATCTTCAGTAACACCTCACCCTTTTTCCGCACCGGCATCTCAATGTCTTTGAACTCTACCTGACCAGGCGCCTTTATATACATAGCCTTCATTCATTATCCTCCCTTGCCTTCAATGTATTCTTTGTTGTATACATCAAAGTATATTAAATAGTATCCAAGTTGTCAATATTTTTTTGTCTATTCTTGTATCCTTTGTTAAAATTGTTAAAATTTTTTGGTATTTTTTATGCATTTTAACTATTTTAATTTAGTGGTCACAATATCATATCATCTCCCTTCTGCTTGAAGGAATCCAGTATCTATGTTAAGATACAATGAGGGATACATGTACGCACACATAAAAGGAGCTATGGGGAAATGGCAAAAACGAATCTAAAAACCCTGGCATATAACAGCATTAAACAAAAGATTATTACCTGCGAATATGCGCCGGGAACTTATTTAAGCGAGGAATTAATAACAGACCAGTTAAAGATAAGCAGAACACCTGTCCGTGACGCTCTGAGCCGTTTGGAGCAGGAAGGGCTATTGGAAATAAGACCCAAAAAAGGAATCATGGTCACCACCCTTTCCATCAAGGATGTGAATATGATATTCGAAATCCGTAAAATGTATGAGCCTTATATTTTAATCAATTATGGTTCGCTCATACCCGAGGACCGGCTCAATGAGTTCTATCAGATTTTTTCATGCAAGAATGCTGACAGCGAATGCTTTCAGAATAACAATTATTTTTATGACCTGGATTCCTCCTTCCACATGCTGATTGTCAACGCCTGTCCTAATATATACCTGAGACAAAACTATGAATTAATCCAGACCCAGAGCGAACGCTTCCGCTACATGACCGGCAACGTATCCAACAACCGTCTGGAGGAAACCTTTAAGGAGCATGTGGACATTATTGTGAACTGTCTTCAGAAGGATTGGAATGCTGCCGCAGAAAAACTTCTTCTCCATCTGGATGAATCTAAGAAATCAACTTTTAAATTGGTTTTTGACAGCATGGATAGCCATGATATCGGATTCTAGACAAAATAAGAGACCTCACAGCCCATAAAAATCTTCTGTGGGGTCTTTTATCATTAATATTTCAGTCTTTATTTTTGTCTTTCTGGCTTCCTACTCCATCACCAGCTCCACCGGACAATGGTCAGATCCCATGACTTGCGTATGGATGGACGCGCCAACCAGCCTGTCCTTCAGGCTTTCCGACACGCAGAAATAATCAATGCGCCACCCTGCGTTCTTGGCCCTGGCGCTGAAACGGTAGGACCACCAGGAATAAATCCCTTCTGCATCCGGATAAAAATACCGGAAGGTATCAACAAACCCGGCTGCCAGCAAATCCGTGAATTTCCCACGTTCTTCATCCGTAAATCCAGCGTTCTTCCGGTTGGTCTTGGGATTCTTAAGGTCAATCTCCTTGTGGGCAACGTTCAGGTCCCCGCAGAAAACCACCGGCTTATCCTTCTCAAGCCCCTTTAAGTAGGCCAGGAAATCATCCTCCCATTTCATCCTGTAGTCCAGCCTTGCAAGGCCGTCCTGGGAATTGGGCGTATAGCAGGTAACCACATAGTAATCCGGGAATTCAGCCGTAATCACCCGGCCCTCCGTGTCATGCTCCTCCATTCCGATGCCGTAGGATACGGATAAGGGTTCCTCCTTGGTAAACATGGCTGTGCCGGAGTATCCCTTTTTCAAGGCATAATTCCAGTACTGGTGATACCCCGGAAGGTCCAGGTCAATCTGTCCCTCCTGCAGCTTGCTTTCCTGTATACAGAATACATCCGCATCAATTTCCTTGAAAAAATCCAGGAACCCCTTGCCGACACAGGCCCGCAGCCCGTTTACATTCCATGAAATAAATTTTGCCATCTGTCTGACCTCCTACTGTTCCGGATACACAAGCCTGGATTCCGGAAATCCATCAATATGGTAAAGCACTTCCAGATACCGTCTTGACACGTACTTTGCCATGTCCAGGTTGTGGTCCAGACAGTTTCCGCAGTCCTTTGGCTCTGTCCCCGGGATTACCCCTTCAAAATCACGCACATATTCGAATGTATGGATGATCATGTCAAGGATGTCCCTGGAACCATAATCCCCGGCCATCAGGAAATAACATCCTGTCCTGCAGCCCATGGGCCCGAAGTAAATCACCTTGTCCCCCTGTCCGCTGTATATCCTCAGATAGGTTGCCGCCAGATGCTCCAGGGTGTGAAGCTCCGCGGTGTTCATGACCGGCTCCTCATTGGGGCTTGTCATGCGCAGGTCAAAAGTGGTTATCACCTGGTCCCCCACCTTGTCCTTGCGGGATACATAGATCCCGGGCTGTAATTTCACGTGGTCAATACTGAAGCTTGCTATTTTCTCCATCATCATTTCCTCCTGATCCATTTATGATCCTGTGGCTGTCCTTATTGTTAATCGCTGCCGTAATATCCATACAGGAACTTTGCACACGGCTCATCCTGGTAATTATAAAAATACAGGTAATTGCCAATGCTCCTGGTATAAAAATGTGGTTCTATATCCGATATGTTCCCGCCTTCATCTGTCAAGGTTTTCATCAGGCGGCCGTCCTTGTAAATATGGTACTGGACGCTGGCCGGATTGTCACGGTTCCTGTAATCTATGATTTCTATATAGGCCATATGGTCATCTATGCCATACACATACCTGGAGGGCAGCTCCTCCTCACCCTTGCCTCCTGTTTCATAATCCAGCAGGAACTTCCCATTAGGGTCATAATAATGTTCCGCCTGCTGGTCCGTAATGACAAAGACTCCCGCATATTCCCCGTAAAAGCGGACTTCTACATCCTCTGCCGTGACTCCATACTTTTGAAGCAGCTGGGGATGGGCTTCTGCAAAAGCTTCCTCCTGCCAGTAAAAGGGAGTGTCATCCTGGTCCTGTTCCCGGTCCACCCACTGGTTCTTTCCAATGGAATAATGGCCGTATCCGCCGGTCATCGTATCCATCATGGGAAGCACGGTGTCGCGGCTGCACTCCAAAAACAGGGACACCTGGTCACAGTCCACATGGCTGATGAACTGAAGGAGGTTCATATGGGAATCAAACACCCCAATCCCCTGCTCACCCAGCAGATAATCTCCGTCTGCCAGGATTACATGTCCTTGCGGCAGCGGGATGGCCGCGGTAAAATCCTCATCCGGCGCAAGCAGGTTAGCGGGCAGTTCTTTGGCCCCGTCCCCAATCCCCACATATCCAAGGCCGTTGATCAAGGACTGTCCGTCCTCCCCCGTAAGCCATTCAAACAGTTCGTATGCCTTGGAATCCTTTGGCGTATCCGCCCTGACGGCAGCATAAAAATCATTGACAAAGGGGTAGCTTTTGCTGCGGATTGTCTCGCTGGAAGGCATGACGCCGTCCACTGCCATGAAGGTAAGCTCCGGCTTCTGGTACATGTTCCTGGCATAATAATAAACCGAATACCCAAGGGCATCGCCTGTTCCGTCATAGGCGGAGACATTCTCCAGCAGACCTTCCATATCGCTTACAATCAGGTCCACAGGCGCCCCTGCCATCTTCTTTCCCTTCATCACCAGCTTTTCCATCAGGTTCTGGCTTCCTGATTCCATTGGCCTCTGGAAGGCCTGGATTTTCCGGTCCTTCCCGCCCACCTCCTTCCAGTTGGTGGTCCTGCCTGAATAAATGTCCACAATCTGGCTGCGGGTCAGTGAATGGACCGGATTGGACCGGTTGGCCAGGAATACAAGGGCGTCCCTGCCAATGGGCTTCATGATGACTTCATTTCCCGGTTCTTCAAAGGCTTCCAGCACCCGATCCCCCGGCTCATAGGCAATCACAAGTTCAGGGCGGTTCTCAGGCGAAACATATCCCGCAAACAGGGACATCCATGCCTGAGTTGTCTTTTCATGGGTGATGGCGGACTCTGCCTCCATCCTGGAAGCCCCTGTAGCCATCCTGTACATGGCCTGGGAAATGGGCAGGGTTGCGGTGGAACCGTCTATCCTTGGAAATTCCTCCTTCCCGATTATGGGGATGGAGCAGACGGCTGTCCCTGTCTCCATACCCTGTATGGCCTTCAGGTTATTCCTTTCATTGGGGCTCAGCACACTGTCGTCAAACCGGTCCGGGGAAATGGTCCCCTGGTACCAGGGCTGCTGTGAAAAGTATTGGTTCAGGTCATTGCTTTTAAACTGCCGCCCATGCCTTGCATATATCTCATTCCTGGCCAGGCGCAGTTCCTCCTGGGTCAGGCCGGCAAGCTCCTTTTGGGTATATACATGGGTCAGTGCATCCGGCAGGATATAATCATCCCCCATTTTTCCCACCTTATAAATAGTCCCATCGTCCTTTTGGTCCCCATCCCCCAGGTCAGGCCCCTTATCCGTTCCCTGGTCCGCCTGCGCCGTGCCGCCCTGCGTGGCCCCTGATTCCTGCGTGGTCCCTGTTCCCTGCCCCGCACTTCCCTCCGGATCAATCCTGGATTCCTGTGTGTGGCAGCCTGCCAGGGACAGCACAAGCGCCGCTGCCAGTATTACCCTATACTGTTTTTTCATACACTTCCCTTTCCGGCGTCCAGGAAACCAACGCCAGCCACTTAATGCAAAAAGGGGCAGGATAACCATCCTGCCTCCCTTTTATCTCTGTGTACTCCAGGAGTACACCTTTATTAATCGTCAGCCTCTTCGCTCTCTGTAATGGTAAACGTAAATCTCTTACGGGCCATTTCATCGCTGTCAAGGTACTCATCATATGTGGTAATCTTATCAATGAGCTTCCCGTTTATGATCTCCATGATACGGTTGGCAGTGGTCTGCACGATCTGGTGGTCACGCGAGGAGAAAATCAATACGCCGGAGAACTTAATCATACCCCGGTTAAGGGCGTCAATGGATTCCATGTCCAAGTGGTCCGTGGGTTCGTCTAACATCAGCACATTGGCCCCGGAAATCATTAGTTTGGACAGCATGCAGCGCACCTTCTCACCGCCGGACAGCACCTTCACCTTCTTCACGCCGTCCTCGCCTGCAAACAGCATACGTCCCAGGAATCCGCGGACATAGGTGGCATCCTTTTCAGGAGAATACTGGGTCAGCCATTCCGCAATGGTGTCGTCATTGGAAAACTCGGCGCTGTTGTCCTTGGGGAAATACGCCTGTGACGTGGTCAGTCCCCACTTGTAGCTTCCTTCATCCGGCTCCATCTCACCTGACAGGATCTTGAACAGGACGGTCTTGGCCCTCTCATTGGGCCCTACCAGGGCCACCTTGTCCTCACGACCCAGGATAAAGGAGATATCGTCCAGTACCTTCTCGCCGTCAATGGTCTTGGAAAGGTGTTCCACGGTCAGGACCTCGTTGCCGATTTCACGGAAAGGGCGGAAATCAATGTAAGGATACTTACGGCTGGAGGGACGGATGTCATCCAGCTCAATCTTCTCAAGTGCGCGCTTACGGGAAGTTGCCTGCTTGGATTTGGAGGCATTGGCAGAGAAACGCTGGATGAATTCCTGCAGCTCCTTAATCTTCTCTTCCTTTTTGCGGTTGGCTTCCTTCATCTGCTTAACAATCAGCTGGCTGGACTCTACCCAGAAATCGTAGTTTCCCGCAAACAGCTGGATCTTGCCATAATCAATATCCGCAATCTGCGTGCAGACCTTGTTGAGGAAGTAACGGTCATGGGACACCACGATTACCGTATTCTCAAAATTAATCAGGAACTCTTCCAGCCATGCAATGGCATCCAGGTCCAGATGGTTGGTAGGCTCGTCCAAAAGCAGGATATCCGGATTGCCGAACAGGGCCTGGGCCAGCAGCACCTTTACCTTCTGGGCGCCCAGCAGGCTGCCCATCTGGGCATAGTGAAGGTCAGTCTCAATACCAAGGCCGTTTAACAGGCTTTCCGCATCTGACTCAGCCTCCCAGCCGTTCATGGTGGCGAATTCACCCTCCAATTCAGCTGCCTTGATGCCGTCCTCGTCCGTGAAATCCTCCTTCATATAGATGGCTTCTTTTTCCTTCATTATCTCATACAGTCTTTTATTGCCCATGATGACCGTATCAAGGACCGTATAACCATCATATTTAAAATGGTCCTGCTGGAGGAAGGAAAGTCTCTGTCCCGGTGTGATGATGACATCCCCGCTGGTAGGCTCCAGCTGGCCGGACAGGATCCTGAGGAATGTGGACTTTCCCGCTCCATTGGCGCCGATAAGCCCATAACAGTTGCCTTCCGTAAATTTAATGTTCACATCCTCAAACAATGCCTTTTTGCCCACACGAAGGGATATGTTGCTTGCACTAATCATGTTCGTACCCTTTCTTTTATCTGCTTTTATATTGCTATCCATCAAAAGAGGGGTCATATACGGCCCCTCTTCCACGCTGTTTACCCATTATCAGATTGTACAAGGAAAATGCTTATTTTGCAAGGGTTTTTCATAAAATCCCGGAGATTTGCCCTTACTTTGCAGACTTAATCTCCACCGGATAGTTCACACCCTGGGAATTTACATAGGTCACGCTCAGCTTATCCCCGCTGTCCCCGGCCAGGGCCCCGTCCTCAATGGGGCAGTTATCCTTTAAAAAGCTGAGTTCCTGTCCGTCGTCCGTCTCCATGGTAAAGCTGCTCATGGCATTGGCCGTGGTGGTTCCCTTCTCCGTAAGGATGCTCCACTCTTCCTGCTCCGGCAGCGCCACCACCAGGGTCACGTCCTTAAGGTCTCCCAAAGGCGCGCCGATGTAGGCAATGGCAACCTGCACGTCCTCCGCGATTTCAACCTCCACATCCCGTATGTCAGCCGGACGGATATCATAATCCCTGCCATCGTCCGCCCGAAGGGTGAACACCTCCCCGTCGCCCGTAACCTTGGTCACGGTGCCCTGAAGCATATGGTACATCTCCTTGTACTGCGGCGCCTCGGCCGAGGTCTCCTCGGGCTGTGTCGCTGTGGGCTGCGGCTTTGTGGTTTCCTCCGTGGGCGCCTCAGTGGTGACTGTCTCCATGGTCTCCACCGCCGGCTTCCTGGTACACGCGGTCCCAAGGACAACGGCTGCCGCCATGGCCGCGGCTGCTATGATGAATGAATGTTTCTTCATGATATGTCTCCTCCTGTGCTGTATGATAAATGGTGTGGTCTTTATACACCTTACTGAAGCTTAACACCTGGAGAAAAAAATATCAATGAAAATTCCCTTAAGCCTTTATTATTTTTCACCTACTTCTACCGGAACACGCCCAGGGCACAGGAGCGGATTCCATCATTCTTTCATGCAAAGGTGTACTGCTCCCAGCTTAAATGTCATGGGCAGGGCCAGGATGTTTGGCCGGTCCCCGGTATATTTCTTCATGGCATCCTTAAGCGCCTCTTCGAAGCTGGCCCTTGTCTTTAATCCCATCCCGCGGGCAATCCCCGGCTCCTGGGCCCCGACAATATAGATGGCAGCCGTGTTCATTTCCGCAATATGGCCGCAGCTCATCATTGAGAATCCGTGAAACGGATGGAATGCGCCTGCAAACCGGTATCTGCGGATATATTCCTCATTTGTGGCAAAGTACTCGCCATAGCGGTTCATATCCGGCAGGATCTGATTATAGTCATGCTGGAACATATCATAAAGTTCCCTCAGGTAAGGCCACCGCTCATCATGGAAATATCCATTGCAGATGGAAGAGCAGATTATGACGCAGCGCTCGCTCATGACCCGCTTATGGCGGATGACCTGTGCTGAGAGGGCCTGCATCATCTGGATGGGATTCGTCCCCATGCCATTACCATAATGGAAATCCTGAGGCATGCCAAATACCATGATATCATATTTTTTGTCCGCCCAATGGACATAGGTCCGTTTGTCCGCGGTAATCCAGGACAAGGCCTGCATTTCCTTGGCGTATCCGCTGTTAATCTCAATCTGACGGGAACAGGTGTCCAGAACCGCATCGCAGCAGAAAAATTTACTGCCCATGCATTCTTCCATGTACATGCCGATTTCATCAAATTTGGAGCGCATCAGGGAAGTCCCGCTGACCGGGACAAAGTCCTTTCTGTGCATGACCTCCGGCACATGGTGGGTGGCTATGCTCCTCCAGTGCGTGATACCTGTGGCGCAATGTTTGTAAGCACCGGAATATCCTCCATACGGATTGCCCTGGGTATGTCCAATCAGGATGGCGATATCTGAGTCGTGGACATACTTATTCATGATGACCCTGTCCCCCCGGGCCGTACATCCCAAATCCACCAGATGCTCATAATCTTCGCTGTCATGGCTGATTATCTGTCCGGATCCGTGAAACTCCCCGAACAGTTCCGGCCCCAGGATAGCCTTCATCTCTGAAACGTTTGTCCTGGGATGAAGGCCATTGGAAAAAATCAGGAGGATATCCTTTTTCTCCACCCCGGCTGCATATAATTCCTCCAGTATCACCTTAATGGATACCTTTCTGTGGGAGGTGGGCTGTGTTCCGCCCTTTACAATATCCGGAATCACTATGGTAACCTTGCTGCCCTTATGGGCCAGCCTGCTAAGGGGTTCCATACCAATGGGATTCCTGACCGATTCCCTGGTTTTCTCCTCAACCAGGTCCTCCGGGATATACGGGGGGTCCGGCACTGTTTTTCCGGGAATGAACACATCTGTCAGTTCATCCGGAAGCTCTGCCCCCATAACGCCTGTCCCATATTCAAAATCTATTCTCATCCATACCCTCCTCTTATTTCATAGAGACACGCCTTAATCAAATGTAAGAACCACCTTGCACACATTTTGAGGCTGGGATTTTATGATTTCAAACCCCTTTTCAATATCCGTAAAATGGAATCTATGAGTAACCAGTCTGTCTGGTGTGAGTTTTCCCCTGTCAATGCCATCCACTACCGTGGAGAATAGGCGCGTACTTAATCTGGACCCATAGATGTCCAGTTCCTTTTTCGTCAGTTCGGACTGCGGTATCAGGCTTGGGCGGGAAACCAGGCCCACGGTCACAATCCTTGCCCCGTAGGCTGCCGCGGCTATGGCTTCCTCCATACTGCCCCCCACACATGCCGTATTAATTATGACATCCGCCCCCTGTCCATGGGTAAAATCCATTACGGACCTTTGAAAATCTTTTTTTGACACATCCGCTGTCAACTCTGCCCCCATATCCAATGCCCGGGATAGACGTTTTTCTATTACATCGGTTACCATGACTGCAGCGCCGCGCATCCTGGCCGCCTGCATTGCACAAAGCCCGATCGCGCCGGAACCAATGACCAAGACCTTGTCAAGGGGCCCTGTATTGGCCCTGTAATTGGTTTGGGCGCCTATGCTGAACGGTTCTGCCAGGGACAGCAGTTCATTGGGAATTGCCTGGTTCCTGTACGCATAAACCTGTTTCCTGCTGACGCACACATACTCCGTAAACCCGCCGTTTCTGTGAACCCCCATGGTCCGCAGGGAATGGCATATATTTGGTCTGCCGCGCCTGCAGGACGGGCATCTGCCGCATGATGTCACCGGATCCACGCACACCTTATCTCCTGGTTTTAAATCAGTGACAGCACTTCCCGCCGCCTCAACAATCCCCCCGAATTCATGGCCCAGGATCATGTCTGTTCCTGCAAAAGGATGGCTTCCCTCTGCTATTTCACTATCACAGGCGCAGATGGATGCGGCGGTAATCCGAATCAATACATCATCCTCCTGTCTGATATCAGGCTTTGGAAGTTCCCTGATTTCCATTTTATGTTCTTTGGTTATGTATACTGCCTTCAACTTAAGTCCTCCTATCTGGCCAAAAAGCCTCCATCCACATTAATGCAAAGTCCCGTGACATAATCTGATGCCCGGGAAGCAAGGAAAACCGCAGCGCCCTGCAGGTCCTCAGGCTCCCCCCAATGGCCTGCCGGAATCCTGAGGTTAATACTGGTCAGGAATTCCTCGCCCAAGACCTTCATCTTTTCCGGTGAATTCAGGTCTGTCTTAAAATATCCCGGGGCAATGGCATTCACACAGATTCCATGGGATGCCAGTTCGTTGGAAAAGGATCTGGTCTGAAGTAAAACAGAACCTTTGGAGGCCGCATAAGAAGCATTGTTAAATGCGCCCACAAAGGCCAGAAGCGAGGCAATATTGATGATTTTCCCGTATTTCTGGGGTTTCATCACGGCTGCCGCCATCTGAGTCAGAAGAAATGGGGCCTTGGAATTAACCTTAAAAACAAAATCCCATTCATCCGCAGTACATTCAGCAAGGCTTTTCCTCAGGTTCACTCCGGCATTATTGACCAGGATATGGAGCCTTCCCCCCAGCAGCTCCAATGCCCTGTCAAACCCTCTTTTTAAGTCCTCTTCATCTGAGAGGTCGCAGACCACTCCATGTATGGGGGCGTCCTGTCCCGCCATGTCTTCTGCAATCCTGTCTATCTCCTTATTCAAATCCAAAACCACTATCTCACAGCCGTACCTGTTAAGGCCCTGGGCCATGGCCTTTCCAAGCCCCTGGGCCGCCCCTGTGACGATTGCCTTTTTTCCTGTCAAATCAAATAAATCATCCACGTTCTGCTCCTTTACCACCAACGGATCTGGTCTGTCACGTACTTCCGTATTTTCATGAACCCATCATCTGCAATATTCCTGGGATATGGCAGGCTGACCGTCACTTCCTCCTTTACAGCTGCCGGCTTTTGGGAAAGAATCAGGACACGCTCCGCAAGATATACGGCTTCTTCAATGTTGTGTGTGATGAAGATTACGGTTGATTTCAGTTCCCGCCACAGCCGTATCACCTCATCCTCCAGATAGAACCTGCTTTTTATATCCATCTGTCCATAAGGTTCATCCATAAGCAGCAGGTCAGGCTGCATTGCAAAGGCCCTGCCAATCACAATTTTCTGTTCAGCGCTGACAGATAACTCACAAGGATATTTCTTCCTCATATCCTCCATTCCCATCAGGTCCAGGACCTTTTCCACCTGTTCATCGATGTATGCCTTGGGCGCTTTTTTCAGTTCCAATCCATAACGCATGTTCTGCTCCACCGTAAGCCATGGAAATGCCGACGGTTCCTGGAATACAAAGGAAAAATTATGTTTTTTAGGATCTGCCTCCTGGCCGTCAATCAGGATTTTCCCTGAAGTAGGTTTAATCAGACAGCATAACAGATTTAAAAATGTAGTCTTGCCGCAGCCCGTGGGTCCTACCACACAGACAAATTCCCCCTGCCTGATTGAAAAATTGCAGTTTTCCAGTACTTTTAAATCCCCAAAGCTCTTTGAAAGATTCATTACCTGGACCTTATCTCTTACTTCTTCCATAAGCCCTCCATCCTGTCCCTAAAACGGCAGATCCGTATTGGCAGAAATCTCCTGCCGTATCCTCATGAATTCCTTATCCAGATTGTCCCTGGGTCTTGGAAAATCGCTTAAGTCATATATTTTCTTGACTTTGGCCGGACACCTGCTGAGAAGGATCACACGCTCACCCAGGTAACAGGCCTCCTCGATATTGTTTGTCACAAATATAATGGTCTTTTTTTCCTTTTCCCAGATTTCCAGGATTTTGTCTTCCATCATATAACGGGTCTGTGCGTCAAGGGCCCCGAACGGTTCGTCCATAATCAATACCTCCGGACCGGCACAATAGGCCCTTGCAATCCCAACCCTCTGCTTCATACCTCCGGACAGCTGGCGGGGATAGCTCTTTTCAAATCCATCCAGCCCCACAAGGTCAATATAATGTCTGGCGTCTTTCTCTATCTGTTTAGCCGGGCGCCCTGCCAGTTCCGGGCCAAAGGATACATTTCCCATGACCGTCCTCCATGGAAGCAGCGCTGTTTTCTGAAATACCATGGATATCCTTGGGTCCACACCGTGAAGTTCCTTTCCCTCATATCGGATTTTGCCGGATGTGGGCGGGTATAGCCCTGCTATCATATTTAAGAGGACTGTCTTGCCAGCCTGTCCCGGGCCCAGTATGACCAAAAATTCATTTTCATAAATATCAAATGAGATACCATCTATAATCAAATTAGCCCTGGTTCTGGAAAACATGGTCTTATTAATGTCCTCCAGCCCCAGCTTTACTCTTCTTTCCACGGGCACAACCACCTTTCCACCCTGGTCAGCACTGCTGACAGCAATGCGCCGATTACCGCAATCACAATAATCCCAATGACAACCAGCGCAATGTCCGCGCTGTTGGAACCAAGATTAACAATATAGCCAAGACCTGTTTTAGCTGAAATCATTTCTGCTGCCAGCACCACTGTCCACGCTACCCCCACCGCGGTTTTAAGGCCTGCGAATATGGCGGGAAGGGAGGAGGGAAGTACAACCTTTAAAAACATCTGTCGGCTGTTGGCCCCAAATATCTTTCCCACATTGATGTTCAGTTCCGGAACCATGGAAACACCTGTATATGTGTTGACCACAATGGGCATCACCGCACCGATGAAAACAATCACTATCTTTGATGTCTCACCCACGCCCAGCCAGATTGTAATCAGAGGGATCCAGGCAATGGCGGGAATGGGGCGGATCATCTCAAATACGGGCTTGCATACAGCAGAAAACACCTTGTTCCATCCTAACATCAATCCGAACAGGACTCCGGCCAGGGTTGCAATCAGCCATCCCATAAAAACCCTGCGCAAGCTGTCTGCTATGTGGATGCCGATATGGGCGCCGCTGATTGGTTTATCCAAAAGCAGCAGGAAACGTTCCCATACGGCAAAGGGTGTTGGGATCATCCCATCCGGATTCATGGAAACCGCGCACCAGGCCAGAATTAAAAAGACAATTGATAGAACCGACAGCAGGTTCAGCCATATATTCTTATTTTTCATGAGCCAAACCGTCCTTTCACAACATAGCTCTCCACTATGCTTAACAGTGCATACAGGATGACTCCCACCACGCCTATGACAGCCATTCCCATGAGGATTATGTTGATTTTTCCATATTGACGTCCCATGAGGATCATGTAGCCAAGACCTCTGTCAGATGCCAGCATTTCCGCTGCCACAAGGGTTGACCATGCATTGCCAAGTGAAACCTTATATCCCCCGAAGATCATTGGCAGTGAAGATGGAACCCCTACTTTCAGAAAGATGGTCCAGTTGCTGGCCCCGCAGGTTTTTGAAAAATTCACATATGTTTTATTAACCTGACGGATTCCAGTATAAGAATTAATGACAATTGGGACAAACGCAGCAAAAAAGATAATAAAAGACTTAGCCAGATTGCCGATTCCAAGAACCAGGATAATCAGCGGTATCCAGGCAATGGCAGGTATGGGACGTATCAATTCAAAGACCGGGTTGACTAATTTCTGAATTGGTTTATACCATCCCATTAAAAGCCCCAAAGGAGTCCCTATCATGATTGCCATCCCAAACCCGCTCAGGGATAACCTGAGGCTGGCAAACAGGTTCTGCATCAGCGTGGCCCCGTCCGGGCTTTTATCCCACAGCTTTTTGTAACAGCCTGCCAGGATTTCGGATGGAGGGACCAGCTTTGACGGATTCACAAGGCCGGTTCTCACTGAAATTTCCCATATTGACAAAAATAATATGATTCCTGCTGCTGACAGGCCAATATACTTTAACTTTTCCCGTTTATACAGCGCTTCATAATCCGCTGCATTCTTAATCTCTCTTTTCACATTAATCTCCTGCCTGACAAAGCGGAGGGGCCGTCTCCGGATGGCCCGCTCCGGCTTTTTGTTACATGATTCCTGTTACTCTGCAGCTGCATTGTTAATAAACTGCGGGTCGTAGCACTCATCACTCATTACTTTGTCCTTTTCTTCCTGTGAATATATGCTCTGGTCCACAAAGAAGGTCATCAGGTCGCCAATCAGGTTCTTCTGAAGCTTACTCTTTCCATCCGTTTCTTTGGTAAACCATGCCTTCTGCTCTTCAATGGCGGGAGCTCCTGTTGTAAGTTCAATCAGATTCATGCAATCTTCCTGTGTGCTGTTCATACCATACTCCTGGCAATAGTCGTAAAAATATTGAGCCGCTTCCTCCGGATTATCCTTCATCCAATAACATGCTTTTAAATATATATTTAACCATGTCTGCACCACATCAGGGCGATCCTTGATAATGCCGTCCGTTGCAAAAATCAGGTTGCTGATATCCATGCCGACCGCGTCCGCGCTTGTTACCGGAATCCACCCTTCCTTTTCTGCCTGCAGGCAGAACGTTACCCACTGCGATACAGCGTCTCCATTGCCTGACTTGAACGCTGAAAATGATGCGGCCGTATCCAGGTTTGTTATCTTCACATCATCCGTTGTCAACCCCATTGTTTTAAGTGTTGATTGAAGTACCATTTCCTGGGTTGTCCCCTTTGTCAGAAGATACTCCTTTCCCTTCCAGTCATCAGCCGTACCATAGATTTCACTGCTTGTCTCATTGTTTCCTTTGCCTGCCTTCACAAGGTCACTGTCAGGCCTGGCGTAGATTTTGTTTAAAGGGTTATCAAATATACTCATGCCGATTACCTTAACCCCATAATTAAGCATACCGATAACAGCGCCGGGCGTTCCTGAAGTACCAATCTCCCATGCATCGGTTGCCAGCGCCTCCATCTGCGGGCCGCCTGCCGTATATATCATAAGTTCAACGTCCAGCCCTGCATCTTCAAACCACCCCTTTTTAAGTGCAATGTAACTTGGAAGCCCGTGGGCGGAGGTATGGTGGCTGGTAATAAGCTTCTGCATCTTTACTTCACCGGAAGCTTCCCCTGTGCCCTGGGCTGCGGCCTCTGTTTTTGCCTCACTTGCCTTTGGCTCCTCTTTGCCTTTAGAACACCCGCCAAGGCCGGATACACATAGTGCCGATACCAGTAATAACGCTGTTAACCTCACTTTTTTCATAGTTCTTCCCCTTTCTCCTTTAACATTTTAAGAATCCTGTTACTGCCCCATCATCTCTTTTGCCCGGCTCACAATATCAGCCGCAGTCAGTTTATAAAGACCTTTCAGCTCCTTCTCTGTTCCCACCTCCCCAAATACATCTTCTTTTCCCATCCTCACAACCCGAATCCCTTTTTTATCATCCAATTCTTCTAATACCGCGCTGCCAATCCCCCCGTGCCTGGAATGGTTCTCCACCGTAAGGATCCCTCTTGTTTCCTGTGCCGCGGCCAGTACCGCCTCACGGTCAACCGGCTTTATGGTAAACATGTCCAGCACCCTGGCATGTATCCCTTCCTCCTCCAGACGGTCTGCTGCCTTTAGGACATCCCCGACACACATCCCTCCTGTAATAATTGTCAGGTCCTTGCCCTCCCTCAGATGCATGGCCTTTCCAAGTCTGAACCTGGTGCCCTCCTTGTATATTTTCATGCTGCCTTTCCTTGCAAGGCGGATATACGCAAACCCTTCATGATCCGAAACCAAGGGCAGGATTCCCTTAACCATGGCAGAATCCGTGGGTTCCACAATTAAAGCCTCAGGAATCATACGGAATATGCCAACATCCTCCATGGCCATGTGGGTGCCGCCGTTATGCCCGCAGGTATAACCAGGGTCAGCCCCCACCACCTTAACATTAAGGCGGCTGTACGCATCCGATATATAAATCTGGTCCAGGGCCCTTCTGCTGGCAAATACCCCGAATGTATGTATAAAAGGCATCATTCCCTCTTCAGCCATCCCGCCTGCAAAGCTGGCCATATTCTGTTCCGCGATTCCCATATTCACAAAATGCTCCGGATATTGCCTGGCAAACCCAAGCATCCCCATTCCGTAAGTAAAGTCCGCCGTAATGAGGACAATGGGCCTGCCTTCCTGAATCATCTTTATATGGGTATTGATATAGGCATCCCGCAGGTCTTCCTCATCCAACTGGTATGTATTTTCTATTTTTGTTAACATTCTTTCCCATCTCCCCCCTGATCCGGTATCTTTTCATGTGCTTCTGACATCTGCTGCATCAATGCTGAAATCTTTTGATTCAAATACGTCTCTGCCTCTGCAAGCTGCCTGTCATTGACACCAATCCCGTGATTGAATTCCATGTGTTCTGCAAAGCTGCAGTCCTTTCCCTTGACCGTGTCCAGACAGATTAAGGATGGCATTTCATCCTGGGCTTTTGCATTTTCGACCGCCTTTGCAATCTGCCCCACGTCATGTCCATCAATTGTCTGTACATACCACCCAAACAGCTGCGCATGGGCTCCAATTCCTTGTGTGGGCAGGATTTCCTGAACCTTTCCATCCACCTGTTTTTTGTTTCCGTCCACAAATGCAATCAGTTTCTTCTGTTTGTGGAATCCGGCAAACATCAATGCTTCCCATACCTGCCCCTCCTGGCATTCCCCATCCCCCATGATGCAGTAGGTAAACACATTCCGTCCGTTCAGCTCATTCGCCCAGGCAATCCCGCACGCAGCGGACAATCCCTGCCCCAATGATCCTGTAGACATATCGATTCCCGGTGTCTTTGTCCTGTCACAATGGCTTGGGAGCCTGGTCCCAAGCTTATTCAGGGTGGTTTTCCAATCTTCCGGGAAAAAACCCTTTAACAGCAATGCCGCATAAAGGCTGCAGCCGCAGTGGCCCTTGGACATGACCAGACGGTCCCTTTCCTCATCCCTTGGATGCTTTGGGTCATATCGCATCTCCCTCCCATACAATACCGCAATTGTATCGGAGACAGACATGGTCCCACCCACATGCCCCTTCTTTGCCGAGGCAATCTGCTGTAACGCGGTCTTACGTATGTTGGCTGCGAAGATTTCCAATTCCGCCCTTTCCTTTTGTGTCATGAAACATCCACTCTCCATCTTTCTAATCTCCCCCTCCTTGTAAACGTTTACAAACCTATCAAAAAAACTCTACTCGAGTTTTTTTACAGAATTCCCCTCCTCTATCTCACAGTTAAATATAACCTCGCTATTATACATGGCCCTGCCCTCTCCTTCCAGTTTTGCAATTAATAACTCCCCTGCTTTTTTCCCAATCCGGTGTCCGTCCTGAATCACTGCAGTCACTTTGGGCTCTATCAGTTCCGAACCCAGCTGCCCAAAGGAAACCAGCGACAGCTCCCCGGGAATACGTATTCCCAGCTTCCTTGCGGCCGTCATGATATTCTCTGTAAGTTTTCCATTAAGGGAAATCATGGCCGTAGGCATGATATCCTTTTCTTTCCACTCCGCCAATATGGCTGTTATCTCTGAGAGCGTTATGTTCCTGCCCTTTCTTCCTTCCACTATGTACCGCTCTTCCAGCAAAATCCCCGCTTCTTCCAGCGCATCCTTACATGCGTTAAAACGCTCCTGCATAAATGGCAGATGCGGCAGCAGTCCATTGGCAACGCTGACTTTTCTGTGTCCTGCTTCAATCACGATTCCGGCCAGTTTGCGGGATGACAGATAATTTTCATCTGTAACCATATCCACCTTGGCATCCTTTAGCCTTCGGTCAATCAGGACAATCGGGAGGTTACTTTCATTAAACATGGTTCCATCCGTAGTACTTGTGGCTATGACCAGTCCATCTACCATGTAGGAGGACATCTTATCAAACATCTTCTTTTCTTTTTCCGGGTCATTCTCAGACACTGACAAAATAATGCTGTATCCGGATTCGGAAACCACTGCTTCCAGCCCCTCAAGAACCTGCATGAAAAACACATTGGTCAGCCGCGGTATGATAAGACCTATCACTTTTGTCTTGCCGCGCTTGAGCCCGCTTGCCAGGGCATTCATCTCATATGATAATTCTTTAATAGACCGGTTTACCTTCTCAGCCGCTTCGGGACTTACCACCCCGCTATTATTAAGTACCCGGGAAACCGTGGCAATGCTGACCCCTGCATGCCTTGCCACATCTATAATTGTTACACTGCCCTTTTTCATATTTTCCTGCCCCCTATTCTCAGTTATCTTGAAAACGTTTACAGCATAGGCACGTTATTTTTATGAATTCCAAAGAAAATATGTGCTGAAACCAACTGGTCTGCAACCATTTTACTTACAATTTTCCGATTTATTCATGAAACATTCTTTGAAAACGTTTACTACTATATATGGATAATATAGCACAAAGAAAATGAAATTTCAAGATGTTTTTGTAAATAATAACAACATCAACCAATCCCAAAAAATCCCAGGCAGGTATCTTATATATAAAAAGACCAAAATACGCTTAAATCCCGGCGATAAATCCATGCAGGCACCTCCTGTCCGTTCCGGTGTATTCCTGTGTGTTTTCCAAACACGTCCTGATATAGTATGCCCATATTCCGGATGATTCCTGCCGGGTATTCCGGAATTTCATGGAGTGTGCCCTGTCTGAGCCGGTCAATCTTGTTTCCTTTGGCTGCCGTAAGTCGCCGCCACCCGTAAAACGGGTGGCTCGGTGAACGGG
>NZ_QVEX01000015.1 GCF_003434055.1 Enterocloster aldenensis
CCCCCCCCCCAGGGGAAAACCGTGGCTTTAAAGGGCTGACAGATCCTTCACCACATCTGCCAGGTCCTTCCTTATCCCAATGCCCTGGGGACAGACCTTCTCACATTTCCCGCACTGGATGCACAGGCCGGCATCGGCGCCGGCTTCCTGCTTTTCTTTAAATGCCTTCCTGGCCTTCTCCTCAATGTCATACATGGCGCCCTCGTTCCATATGGCAAAATTGCCAGGTATGTCCACTCCTGCCGGACAGGGCATGCAGTAGCGGCAGGCCGTGCAGCTGTTCTTAAGCCGGGCCCGGATAGCCTTTGCAGCCTGGCCAATGACTTCCTCCTCCTGCGTACCAAGTGGTACGAATGGGCTGAAGGTCCTGATATTATCCTCCAGCTGTTCCTCAGAAGACATGCCGCTTAAAACCAGCTTCACCCCAGGATGGCTGCCCACCCAGCGCAGGGCCCAGGATGCAGGTGAACGCTCCGGGTCCGCTTCCTCCAGGATTGCCTGCGCCTCCTTGGGAAGCCCGGACAGCATCCCGCCTTTTACGGGTTCCATGACAATCATGGGAATGCCCATTTTCCTTGCCAGCTCATATCCCCTGTCTCCTGCCTGTATATCCCGGTCCATATAATTGTACTGAATCTGACAGAAATCCCACTGCCTGTAGGTGATGATTTCCCTGAAAACCTCATAATCATCATGGAACGAGAATCCAAGATGCCGGATCTTCCCTTCCTGTTTTAACTGCTCCGCCCACTCAATGATACCGGAACCTTTAAGCTTCTCCCAGCGTTCACGGTTCAGGGCGTGGAACAGGTAATAATCCACATAGCTGACCTGCAGGCGGTCCAGCTGCCCGTCAAACACAGCCTGGGCCTCTTTGGCCGTATTAACAAGCCATACCGGCAGCTTGGTTGCCAGATAATAAGAATCCCTTGCATACTTTGCCAGTATCCGGCCCAGGAACGGCTCGCTTTCCCCGTCGTGATAGGGATACGCTGTGTCGATGTAATTCACGCCGGCCTTCAGGGCCGTGTCCAGCATTTTCCCGGCCCTCTCCCGGTCAATGGCCCCGCTTTCCGTTTTGGGGAAGCGCATGCATCCAAACCCAAGCAGGGACACCCTGTCTTCCGTCTTCTGAAACCTCATTGTCCTGTATTGCATGATTAAATCCTCCTAATTATAGTGCGTCATTCCCACTCCATGGTCCCCAGGCTTTCCAGCAGTCCAAACATGTAATCCGTATACCGCTCCGCCACCTCAACTACCACCACATCCGGCTTAAGTTCCCTGACAGAGGCAGCGCAGTCTTCCGTACGGTAATCCATCAGGGTCACCTGGGGATATTCCTTTGCAAGATATTCCGCCATATGGACGCCAAATGAATCCCTCAGCATAAGCACATTCCGCTCCTGGTCCTGCGCATCGGATATGTAGCGTGTTATGGTCTCCCTTTGGTTTTGATAGTCCATGGCATAGGTGACATCCTCCCGGTAGTCCGCCACCTTCAAAAACGGGTCGTCATCATAATAGTCCTGAAGATTCAGCATGGCTGCCAGATCGCCGCTGAAGGTACCCTTATCCTTTATGGTATATTCCATATAAGACTCCGGACCGAATTTTTCATGGTTGATATCCGCAATCACCATCCGCGCTGCCAGGAACGCGCCCATATCATTCCAGTGGGTATCGTATTTGCGGTAAATCTGGCACCAGTCCTGGCTGGCCTGCCTGAATAGCCCCAACGGATAAAACACATCCGCATCCGTATGTTCCTTCAGATAGGCGTATAAAAGGTCTGCCTTGGATCCTTCATTAACCACCTTCACCGAGGACGGCATGTATTCACTATACACCTGCTCCTTGTTGGGGACAATATATAAAATGAATTTTATTCCCCTGCTGCCAAGATGGCTGTCCGCCGACCGCAGGAAACCGGCAAACCGCTCCAGCTGTTCCTGAGGATAGTGATTCGTCCCCTGGTAATCCGCCAGACTGTCTTCCCTTTCCCCTTTTAGCTTATAAAACATCCATCCGTCCTTGCCCATAAGCACCGCATCTGAGGAAACCTCGCCAAACACCCGGATATCCGCCAGCTTCACAAATGCCACAAGAGGGTTCTTAAAAGCCAGATGGTCGTTAAAATAAGCATCGTAAAGCCCGGGATACTGCGAAATCCCCTGTATGCTTAACACAGGTTTCTCCTGATATACCCGGTTCTCATAATTCTTTGTGTCCACATATCCCTTTAAGGGAATGAACAGGATACGGGGCAGCACCAGCATTGCCAGGAACATGCCTGAAAATATGTATGCTTTTATCCGTTTATTCATCCAATGCCAACCTCCCTGCCGGATTGGGCCAAACACACCCTAAAACCTGAAATAAATGAATGGATTATACGTACTTCCCACAGCCACTGCGATACTGTATGCAAATAGCAGGATTAACCATGCCCCCTCCATTAGGGAAATGCCATCCTTATCCGTCATATGATGCCTGACCCCCGGTGCCATGGCCTGGACCGGACCGCAGAGCAGGACCCCGATTATCATGAATACCGTTGTTTTATGTGTGATGAACATGGAACTGTCATAAACCCCGGGCCTCATGGCAAGCATCTGCCCAAGAAGCATGATTCCTCTTGTTAGGGAATCCGCGCGGAACATGGTCCATCCGGTTACCGTGACAAAAAACATGTACAGGAAGCTTACGGCCCCCGGCAGGTGCTCCAGGCGTTTTTTGAGGAAAAGCCGTTCCGCGGCCTGAAGGACGCCATAGTACAGGCCCCAGGCAATAAAGGACAGCCCTGCCCCATGCCAGAAACCAGTGCACAGGAACACAATCATCAGGTTCAGACAAGTACGCAGGGTCCTCTTCCTGCTTCCTCCCAGCGGAATATACAGGTAGTCCTTAAACCAGCCGGACAGGGAAATATGCCACCTGCGCCAGAACTCCCCCACATTCCGCGCCAGGTACGGGTAATTGAAATTCTCCGGTATATGAAAGCCAAGCATTTTCCCCAGACCCACCGCCATATCGGAATACCCTGAAAAATCAAAGTAAATCTGAAGGGTGTAGAGAATCCCTATGTACCAGCCCAGCCCTCCGCTGATTTCCTCCATGGGATGGGACAGTACCTTATCCACCACGCTTCCAAACTGGTTGGCAAGAATCAGTTTCTTGGAAAGGCCGTAGATAAAACGCCTGGCCCCATAGGCAAATAGCTCCGGCGTGACATGGCGGTCATGGATACATGCGTCAAAGCCTCCGTAACGGACAATCGGCCCCTGGATCATTTTCGGAAAAAATGAAATATACAGCGCCAGATGGGACAGGCGGGTCTCCGCCGGTATGTCCCCCCTGTATACATCGATGACATAAGAAATCATCTGAAAGGTATAAAAGGATATTCCAATGGGCAGAAGCAGGTTCCTGGGCTCCATGAACTGCCTGCCGGACAGCTTGCCCAGAAGGCCCGTGATGAAATCAAAATATTTAAAATATCCCAGAAGGCCCAGGTTGAATGCCAGGAGCAGTACCAGGATGGCAAAGGTGTATCCGGGGCATTGGGTCCGTGATTCTCCAGCCTTCCCCATAAGCCGCGCACCAAGGTAATTGACCAGAAGGGATAAGAGCAGGACCCAGATATACTCCTGCTCACCCCAGGCATAGAATATAAAACCGGCTGCAATCAGGAACCAGTTTGCGGCCCCGCGGGGCAGTATCAGGTTGAGGATCAGGACACATGGCAGAAAGAGCCATAAAAATATCATTGAACTGAACAGCATGGCGGGAGAATCCTCCTGTTTTAGTGTGCGTACATAAATTCCCCATCCAGAAGGGCGGGGAGGAATCCATGTTATTATCCTATCATATGATCCTGTTCCAATCAACGGAGATCTTAAAACCATGGCTCCCCTCAAAAATGAGGCCCAAAAATGAGGCAGGGACGTCAAAAGTCTTTGATTGTGCTGGACAGGCTTCTGTGATATAATTGTATGGTCAAAAAAACATTGGACTTAAGATGAAAGAAGGAAGTGTTATGGATTTAAAACTGCAGGTTAAGCAGACACAGGCCCTGTCCCAGCGGATGATACAGTCGGCTGAGATTCTGCAGATGACCTCTCAGGAGCTGAATACCTACATCAATGAATTGGCATTGGAAAATCCTGTGATTGATATCGTGGAACCTCCTGCCGGGAATCAGCAGAAGGAGTCAATTGAGGAACAGCAGTGGCTGAATTCCTTTAATGAAGAGAATTATTACCTCTATCAGAGACAGAATAATGATGATGATTATGATTTCAAGAGCAGCTGGAACATTAACACGGACGACGGCGAGACCTTACAGGATTACCTGTGGTCCCAGCTGGTTACCGAGGACTTCTCAAGCCTGGAGACCGACATGATTAAATTCATGCTGGAGTCCCTGGACAACAAAGGCTACCTGGGCGAAAGCGCAGAGGATATCGCCTCCTATTTTCAGACTGACCTGTCTGTGGTGGAAAGACTTTTATATACCCTACAGCAGCTGGACCCGGCAGGCGTCTGTGCCAGGAACCTGGAAGAATGTCTGTCGCTTCAGCTGGACCGGCGCCAGATGCTGACCCCCATCCTCAGTTCCATCATTGACGGCTGCCTGGAAATGGTGGCCAGGAACCAGATCCCCGCCATTGCAAGGAAGCTGCACCTGTCCCAGGCCGAGGCCGCGGGATACTGCCAGATCATCAAATCACTGAACCCCAAACCCGGCGTCTCCTTCAGCAGCAGGGAAAAACTCCGATACATCATACCGGACGTAACCATTGTTAAATTCAAGGAACATTTTGACATACTGCTCAATGAGTCCATGTACCCAAATATAGAGATTAACAGTTACTACAGCCAGATGAACCGCAACCCTGATTCTGCCGAGCTGAAGGAATACCTGAGCAACAAAATACGCCAGGCGGAATGGGTGCGGCAGTGCGTGACCCAGAGAGGAAAGACCCTGATGCAGGTATCCAAATCCATACTGGAACATCAGGAAGGCTTCTTTACCTACGGCCCCTCCCACCTGGCCCCCCTCAAGCTGGCCGACATTGCACAGGAACTGGACATCCATGAGTCCACGGTCAGCAGAGCTGTAAGCAAGAAGTACCTCCAGTGTTCCTGGGGCGTATATCCCATGAACTTTTTCTTCTCCCGAAAGGTCTCTGTCCAGGAAAATACCGCTGACCCGGATAACTCCTCTGCCGTCACTGCAGCGGACATCAAACGGGCGCTTCGGGAAATCATAGATGCCGAAGATAAGAAAAGGCCCTACAGCGACCGCCTGCTGGGCGAAAAACTGGCTGAGCGCGGTATCTCCATCTCCAGAAGGACGGTTGCCAAATACCGTGAAGACGAAGGGATTGCAGATGCCAGCGGCCGGAAGGAATATATGTGACGCCTGTCCGGAGTCAGGCCCTGCGGACATGTCCTCTGCCCTGGGGAAATCCATGGCTTTCCCGCTGTCTTAAGGAAAATCATGGCTTCCCCGTGGTTTTAGCGGCCTCCCATCCAAGCGGAAGCCGAGGCTTCAATCCGCCCAGGTGAAAATAGGCCGGGAGAAAATAATAAATATTTTTTCCAAATCCACTTGACAATTGGGCAAAAACTGGGTAAAATATTAGCGTTGTCGGCATGATAACGAAGGACAGGATTGTTCCTCAGAATCTGCAGATAAATGCCCAGATAGCTCAGTTGGTAGAGCAGAGGACTGAAAATCCTCGTGTCGCTGGTTCGATTCCGGCTCTGGGCACTGCTGAAATCATGACAGCAGAATGCAGGTGTAGTTCAATGGTAGAACACTAGCCTTCCAAGCTAGATACGTGGGTTCGATTCCCATCACCTGCTTTTAACTGAATAAGTTATATATGCGCGAGTGGCTCAGTGGTGGAGTATCGCCTTGCCAAGGAGAGGGTCGCGGGTTCGAATCCCGTCTCGCGCTTTTTTATTGGCTGGAATTCCCTTGATTTATAAGGGGTTCCAGCCTTTTGTATTTTCCGGAAATTGAAGACACTTGAATACAATATTTCGTTTGCATAGGTTAGGGGCTCCGGCCTTTTTTAGCTTCCTTCCCATGCTCCTGCCGGGGCAGGACAGGTCTTTGGGACTGCCTGCATCTGTCTGCAGACAGTCAATCCTCACCGGCCGCAAAAGACCATCACTGTCCTGGGCGGAATTGTGAAGCCTGATCCCACGGGCCCGGATTCACTGACCTGCGCGTCCCATGTATTGACGGCCCGGAACCACTCCATGCCATCTGGCAGTTTTGGAAGCACTGCCTCCAGCTGTTCCCAGTACGCATTGCTGGCTATATAGACTGCCTCAGGCTGTTTCCCTTCCTCCTGGCCGGCCATCATGACACCGATGTACCTGTCAGAGCCGGAAAATCCCATGGCCCACGGTCTTGTGCCATGGAAGCTGATATCCGGAAGTCCTCCAAAACCATTGCTTACATTGGAACGCAGCACCGGATGTTCCTTCCGGAAATGTATCATGGACTTGAAAAACCTGAATATATCCTGGTTCTTCTCCAAAAGCCCCCAATCCAGCCAGGACACCTCATCATCGTGGCAATAAGGATTATTGTTTCCAAACTGCGTATTGCCAAACTCATCCCCTGCCAAAAACATGGGGATTCCCCTGCTGCACATCAGGACTGCACAGGCATTGCGTATCATGCGCCGCCTCAATGTATTGACCGCCTTATCCTCTGTCTCCCCTTCCGCCCCGCAGTTCCAGCTGTGGTTGTCATTGCTGCCGTCTGTATTATTCCATCCATTGCTTTCATTGTGCTTTACATTGTAAGAATATAAATCATACAGGGTAAACCCATCATGACAGGTAATGAAATTCACGGATGCATTGTCACGGACAGAAGGGTCATATATGTCGCTGGATCCTGCAATACGGAGGGCGGCCGCGCCTGCCGTGCCTTCATCTCCTTTCAGATACCTTCGGATATCGTCCCGGTAGCGTCCATTCCACTCCGCCCAACGGTTCCAGGAAGGAAACTTCCCCACCTGGTACAATCCTCCTGCGTCCCATGCTTCTGCAATCAGCTTCACATCCCCCAGGATAGGGTCAAATGCCAGCTGCTGCAGGAGCGGCGGCTTTTCCATGGGGGATCCGTCCTCATTGCGCCCCAGGATAGACGCCAGGTCAAAGCGGAACCCATCCACCCGGTAAGCCGTTACCCAGTAGCGCAGGCAGCTTACGATCAGCTGCTGCACAATGGGATGGTTACAGTTCAGTGTATTGCCGCAGCCGCTGAAGTTATAGTAAAATCCTTCCGGGGTCAGCATATAATAGATGTTATTGTCAAAGCCCTTAAATGAGAAAAACGGTCCATTTTCATTGCCCTCGGCCGTGTGGTTGAACACCACATCCAGGTAAACCTCAATTCCATGGGCATTCAGCAGATGGATCAGCCGCTTTAATTCATTTCCCTCCCGGTTGTACTCCTTGCTGGCCGTGTAGCTTGTATTGGGCGAAAAAAAGCTGACCGTGTTATACCCCCAGTAATTATACAGCTTTTCCCCATCCACCTCCCGGTAATCCAGCATCTCGTCAAACTCAAAGATAGGCATCAGCTCCACTGCGTTAACTCCCAGTTCCACCAGATAAGGAATCTTCTCCTTTAGCCCCTCGAATGTGCCCGGGAATTTCACCCCGGATGAACCATGCTTTGTATATCCCCTTACGTGCAGTTCATAGATAATCAGGTCCTGCATGGGAAGCAGGGGCTGCTGATTGTCGCCCCAGTCAAAATCATCCTTCACCACCCTGGCTTTATAACGCTGCCCCAGTGTGGAAGGCTGGCCCCACAGGCTCTGTCCGGTCACGGCCTTGGCATAGGGGTCCAGAAGGTATTTATCCTTGTTGAAAATAAGCCCCTTCTCCGGCTCATAAGGCCCTTCCACCCGGTAGGCATATTCAAATTCCCCAATATCCAGCTTAAATACAATCATGGAATACACATTCCCAATCCGGTAATGGGATGGGAATGGCAGGACAGCATAGGGCTTATCCTCTGTCCGCCTGAATAAAAGCAGTTCCACCCCCGTGGCATGGTGTGAATGAATGGTAAAGTTCACCCCGCCCGGTATTGCCGTGGCACCGTATATGTCGTAAAATCCAGGACGCACCGCATACCCGCCTATGTGGTCCATGGCAACCAGATGGATGGCACCTTCCGCCCCCACAAGGGCTTCCTTGACCTGGGGACATTCCCCCATTTCCTGTCCTGAATGAATCCTACTGTTTTCCTGAGCCATATTCCCTCCGTTCCCGCATGCTTATTATGATATCCCGGGTCCCATGGTCCGTCATCTGTGGCGGCATGCGCTGCCTGTGCCGCAGAATCCTTGTTTCTATTATATGTGGCGGTAAAGATAATGGCAAGGAGGAGGCGCCTTTTATTTACAAAAAGGGCATGGCGCAAAACCACGCCATACCCTGACCATACGCCTACTGCCCATTTGCTTTCCGGTTCCCCACCGTATTCAGGTATTCCATGATACCCATATGGATGGTCCATGCCATCTGGTCCTGATAATCCTCCTGCTCCAGTTTGGCCGCCTCCTTCTTATTGCTCAGGAAACCGCATTCCACTATGACAATGGGTTGTTTTACATGGAGAAGAAGGTAATAATTATCATTGGCCTTTGCCATGCGCTTATTGGCGTCCCCCAGCACGTAATCAAACCGTTTCTGCAGGATTTCCGCCAGATATTTCCCCTTCTCTGATGTTTTATAATAGAACACCTGACCGCCGTTCACATACTCCTCATGATAGCTGTTCTGATGTATGCTTACAACCAGGTCAGGAACCGCCTCATTAATCACGTCGCAGCGCTTCCTCATATCCGCCATCTTCTTATGGCTGTCACCGGAACTGTAAAGGCCCTGATCTGAATCCCTGGTCAGCACCACCTTTACATCGGATGCTTCCAGATAAGCTTTCAACCGCTCTGCAATCTTTAGATTAATGTCTTTTTCCAACTGCCCGTCAATTCCCACCTTACCGGGGTCGTTGCCGCCGTGCCCCGCGTCTATTACCACCACGGGCCTTGCCTTATCAGCGTCCGCCTTATCATTCTGGACCGCCACCAGAGTACCGGCCTGCCACGATACAAGCGCCACGATTCCCAGCAGGAGAATCCCCATCACGGTCTGCCATGCTGATTGCTTCATCAATGGGTGCTCCTTCATAACCTTTAATCCAGTATATTCACCCATCTACCTGAAAAAGACCTGTTTTTACTCCGCGCTCAGACTGTTATAATCCTTAACCGCGTCTTCCACTATATATTCCAGATATTCATACAGGATGGCCGGATAGCAATATTCCTGCCACATCCCATATCCCGGCTGCTTCACAGCCTCCTCCACCACCTCGTAGGCCCTGCCCGCATAGCAGGCCGCATTGATATCCGCATAGACCTTGGACATCTGCTGCTTCTGGGTCTCTGACAGCTTCACGAACAGGCTTCCTGTTTCCTCCTCAGCCGAATCCTTCATGGCGTCATATGCCTGATTGTAGAAAATCCGGTTCAGGATAGGAGGACTGTATGTATTGAAGTTCAACAGGTTCTCATCCTTGCTCCTGTGCCTCCTGGCCCACTTTTCCATATCCACCTGCCTGGTATGGTAGGAAAATGATTCATCTTCCATATACTCCAGCACGCCATACTGACAGGGCGGCGTACTCAGGGAACTGGTTACGATTTCATGGATGCCAAAACTGTTGTTGCGCATGAAATGCTGCACATGAAGATGTCCGCTCAGGAACAGCGGGATGTTCTCCCCTTCCAGCTTCTGTATCAGTTCCTCACTGTGCTCAATGGTACAGTCATCCACATATACCTTGCTTTCCTCCAGCAGGTTATGGTGGGCCACGGGCAAAAGGATGACACCGTCCTCATCAGCCGCCTTCAGCTCTTTGTCAATCCATTCATAGGTCTCGGTCTTAATCATCCCTCCCACACGGTTGCGCGGCTCATACTGACAGGTATCCAGCATCAAAAGCCGCATGGACGGGCCCAGGTCATAGGTATAGCTCAGGGAATGGATGTCCCGGCTGTTGGCCTCAGAGTAACCGAATTCACTATAAATACTCACAAAGTCCGCCGGCGTAGTGGGTTCCGCCGGATACCGGTCCATACCGGAATACACGGCCGCACTGGGGTTATTGATATCATGGTTGCCCGGAATTACCACGACGGCTATCCCTGCCCGCTCCAGTGCATCCAGCCTGCCGGCCAGTTCCTCATGGCTCCTCTTTTCGCCCTGCAGGCTTAAATCCCCGCTGATGATCAGCACATCCGGGTTCAGAAGCTGGATTTCCTCAAACGCTGCATCCGTTATCTCCCGCACATAATTGGTCAGCTTACCGTCCCCGTGTTCCACCATGGACTGGAACATATCCCCTCCATCAGTAAGGGATTCAGCCAGGTAATGGATATCCGTCATTACCACAATCCGTTTGCCGCCTTCCAGAGGTTCGGCCTTTGTCTCCTTTTCCGCTCCCGGAAAAGGCTCTATCTCCGACGGGCTGGGCGCCGTGGGCTTCACGATTTGCTCCTCGGCGGAGGGGGCTTCTGTCCTTTCGGCAGATGTTTGTACGCTTTCCTCCACAGCTGGCCGGCTGCTGCACCCGGCTGCCATCCCCATCAGTACTGCTGTCACAATCCCTGCAATCCACTTCCTGTTTCCCATTTCCATCCCCCGGTCCATATTATCTATTTCACTGTTGACACAATGTCCCATATGTCAGATGATTCAAATCCAAGCTTCCAGCACGCCACGCCTGCCAGGTCAAAATCCTTCACCAGGCCAATCTTGAGGGCCATGGATTTCTCATCTTCCATCCATATATATTGCTCCCCATTGCCGTTAACCGTGCTTCCATAAAACTGTCCAAGCTCCTGGTCCCAGGTCAGATCCACATGATTGTCCGCAACCCATTGCCTGGCGTCCGCAATGCCGTAAGCCTTGGATGTGGTCTTTCCTTCATTGACCGTCCATACCCTTGTGTAGAAAGGCACGGCGTTAATGACCTTTTCCTTGGGAACCTCCTTCAGGGTGTTCTCTATCCCGTCTTTTACATAGGAAATGGATGCAACCGAACCAGCGTCCCCGCCCGCGTAATGTTCATCATATCCCATGACGATTACATAATCCGCCACAATCCCCTGCTCCCGTCTGTTATAAAAGGCAGAATACGGGGAAGGGACGTAATTATCAACGGACAGCACCAGCCCCTTCTGTCTGCAGGACACGGACAGCTCCCGGATGAACTGTACATAGTGGGGGCCGGCCTCTGCCTTCAGGCTCTCAAAATCCAGATTGAATCCGTCAAATCCATAGGTATCGGCTTCCTTCATAAGGTTTTCAATCAGTTTCCTGCGCGTGCTGGTGGAGGACATAAGTGTCTTGGTATTAAGGTTCTTCACGCTTTCCTGCGTGCTTACGTTTTCCACCATGGCCCATACCTGAAGCCCCATCTCATGGGCTTTGTCCACGTACTCCTTGCTGGCAAGGGAATTATAGGTTCCATCGTCCGATATCACATTGAACCAGGTAGGCACAATCACATTCATGTCCTTTGTAACAGACACATAGCTTTCCAGGGTATTGTTGGCCTCCTGGCGCGTCACCTGATGGAATCCAAGGCGGACCTTTTCATCCATGGAAATGCTTGTATATACCGGCGCCTCAAAGGAACTCTCAGGCGTGACCTGTTCCCGGCCATCCAGCCTGCGGTTCTCAATGTAACCAATATAGCCGTCTTCGGTACGCACCCTGGACCACTTCTCCATGGTTTCCAGCACATCCACCTGCTCTCCCTGCTCAAGTTCTGTGAGGATTGGGCTTTTCACCCCTCCCTTTTCCCTTACATGCCCTGCTTTTTTTACTTCAGCGGTATCGTAAGGCTCCCATAGGGTGTCAATGAACACGCGCTTAATCTGGCTTGTGGCAAAGGACCGGGTCCGTATGTCCGTGTAGTTGACCACCAGGCCCAGGGACAGGTACATGCCGTCATCCGTCACCTTAAAAAGAGGTCCCTTTTCCCCCTGTGCATCCTCATCCGCATAAACAATGGACTCCGGAAGGGCATAGACCAGGAGCTTCTCTCCCTCATCCCAGTAAAAACGCTGGTTCAGATATTCATTCACCCATCCCACCGGCAGATATACCTGTCCATCCTCGTAAATACCCTTTTCTTCCTGCAGTTCATTATCTAAAAGCAAGGCAACCTGGCTGCCCTTAATCCCAAACACCTTGGCCTTATCTGACAGTTCATCGGACGGCATATATTTGCGCATATAAATATATCCGCCGGCACCGCCTGCTGCCATCAAAAGGAGCATCAGGACCAATACCGTAACCGCACATCCATGACCTTTTCTTCTTCTGCCCATCCTGTCCTCCAGTTCTCATATAATTGGTTTTATTTTATCACAAAATATTAGGAATGGGACATTTAAATATTTACAATTTACGGTCACTGCGGATTACCAGCGTCTCCCTTTGCCCCAGATGAAAGAGTCCTACGGGCACGCTGCCGGCTTTGGCTACACAGGCTTGGGATGATACCCCTGGCAGCGTACCGGTAAAACTCCCTTCTTCATGTTAATTACCTTTTTTCTTTTGGGGAGGGTCACAAAGATATACTTTATCAAACCGTATTTCTTTCAGGCATCCCTGTTCGGCCCCTATGTAGTCACCCATATAGAAACCGCCGTCTTCCCCCATCTCAAATATGCGTTCCCATTCTGTCTCAGGGCATTCTCTTCCATCAATCAGTATACGGACCCCTTTGTTTTTATACCGCCTTAATCCATCCAGATAGACCTTCTGATGTTCCCTGCGGTCCGCATATTCTATATTTCCAACCATAAAATACCCTCCACCAGCTGCATTTAAAAGACAGGCCGTTATTTCAGGAGGCTGTTCGTGACATATCCCATGCTTAACGGCCTGCTTCTTTATCTTTACAGAATTCCCTCAAACCACTTCATTGTCCTGTAGTCCACGGAAAAGGCATCCACTGAAAGAGGAACCCTTCTGAGGGGAATGCCGAACTGCCTTTCGATTTCCCTTCTGGTGTCCTCACTGCCAAAGGCAGCCGTATATATCCACCCTGCACCGCACTCTTCTTCCCCTGTTAAAAGTTCCATAAATGCCTCTAATTTCCACTCGCTAAGTGACGCTGCCATGATTTTAACCGTACTCCTGAGCCACTCATTCCGTATGGAAGGCCTCATCTCCCCAAAATCAATGATGATGTCTTCAAAACCGCCTTCCATGCACCGGGCCAGGGTGTCTGACGATCCCTGGGTATAATATGTCACCCCGAGAATCCTGAATCCGTACACCGCAGCATCTGCGTTTTTTTCATTCTTCCTCCCTGACGCGCAGGCCATGGACATAAGGTCCCCATGACCGCTCCAATCCAGGACAGCTGTCCTGTGCTGCAGGGAGCTGGCCAGATAATTAGCCATCAGTACACTAAGATGGGTTACCCCTGTCCCGCGCCCTGCTCCGGCAATACCTGTGACCCTGCATCTTCCTGCGGGGCCGTTCCTGCGTTTAAAAAGGCTTCTTTTATTTTTTTCCATGCGTCTGTCCAGCTTTTTCCTGCCTTCCCTGGCCTGCCGCCGGACACAACCTTCCATAATGACCTGAGAAATGTTTCCGTTTCCTTCTGCTGCATAAAAGGATTATTATATTCCGGCGAAGCAAACACCATGGCCTGCTTCAGCAGCCTGTCCCAATCCAATGACTGCCTGGAATGATGCAGGCGCCTGTCCTTAAGGGGCCATTTCCAATATCCGCCCTGGGTGTGGCGGAACACAACCACTGTTTTCCGGTTCTTATCCCGGTTCCAGACAGTTTGTATGAAGGAAACCATGGGATCCATAAAACAGCTTTCCCAAGGACTGGCCGCGGCCACGGCAATCAGTACTCCCCTTCCGTCCGCCGCGTCCTTTGCAAGCTGGTTCCAGTCTGTTCCGTAATCCCTGAGGATGACGCGGTATCCCAAAGGCCTGTCCAACCGGACCGCGGGTCCGTACCATGGTTTCATACGGCTGCCTTTAATGGTATAAATACCCTTTTCATCCGGGCGTGCACTTTCGTGGGCAGAAAGCTCCCGGACTGCCCGGGAATGGTTATGCTCTTCATACAATGGGCTCCATCCCTGTTTTGTAAGGAAATGCAGCAGCCCAAATGCCAGATGGGTCACTCCTGCCCCTGGTCTCATTCCTGCCAGATATATAATGAGAGATGAGTCTGGTATTCCTTCCTGATTCCCAGCCGTTTCCCTGACACAAAGCATACGCAGTGCGGCCTCTGCTTCCTTGGCAGAACCGTACCGCTTGTCCATGTCAGGATCCATACACTTTCTGATTATCCGCTGCAGCGGTCCTGATATGGACCCGGAAATACCTGCCTCCTGCTTCAGGGTTCCGCATAACATGAAACGGAGGACCGCACCAATGGCATAAATATCAGTCCTTTGATCCAATATATGGTCAGAAGAATATTGCTCAGGGGCAGCGCATCCCGCCGTGCCGTACCTTAACCGTTCCTGGTTGGCATCCGGAAAACGCGCAGCATGGTCAAAATCAATCAGTTTTACCGCGCCGTCACAGATAATCAGATTGTTCGGTTGTAAATCTAAGTATAATATGGGTAATTTATATGCAGAGTGCATATATTCCACAAGTCCGCAGATCTGCATCCCATAACGGACCGCATCTGCCTCTTGAAGAGCGCCCTGATGTTTAACCAGGGTGTAAAGAGAATTCCCCTGCAGGAATTCCTCGATTAAATAAAAATATTCAGAATCTTCTTCCAGGTCATAAATCTGTGGGATTCCCGGATGCTGCAGTTCCTTCAGGATCAATGCCTCCCGGCGGAAGGTCTCATAATCCGCACACTTCCTGGATACGCACTTGATTGCCCTGTATTCTTCCAGGCCCAGATGGACTGCCAGCCAGACCGTTCCCGACCGCCCAGATCCAAGTCTATGCAGCAGGCGGTATTTGCCAAACAATATCCTATTCCTTTTCCTTCCCTCCTTTGTCACAGATTCATCTCACCCCATGATTTTAACCCATTTTCTGTCATTCGTCTATGGTCGATATATCCTCTATCTTATTCCTAAGTATTTTTTCCAAAAATTTTTCTTAAAATTTAAAAGAGTAATTGATATTTTCCCATGTAATGTAGTATATTTAAAGTGTAGAAGTCTATCTATCGCTACAGACGCAAGTAGACAAACCACAGTTGATATAGAACAGGAAGTGATCCTATGAAGATAGAACGCATTAATGATAATCAGATCCGCTGCACTCTGACCAGTTTTGACTTAAGTGTGCGCAACATTAACCTTGTAGAACTTGCCTATGGCACGGAGAAGGCCAGGAAGCTGTTCCGGGAGATGATCCAGAAGGCATCCAACGAGGTTGGGTTTGAGGCGGAGGACATTCCCCTTATGGTGGAAGCCATCCCCCTGTCCAGCGAAAGCATCATGCTGGTGATTACCAAGATAGAGGATCCGGAGGAGCTGGATACACGCTTTGCCAAGTTCTCGCCGTTTACAGAGGATAACCAGAACCCGCTGCTGTCCCAGCTGGCCAGTGAATTCCTGGAAGGCGCTGAGAATCCCCTTAATTATCTGGAACCGGATACAGTGGAGGAGGCACAGAATAACACGGACTCCGCCGTCCAGGGACCGGACAATGCCAAGAAGAAAAAGGGTGCTGTCAGCAGCGCCCGTATATTCCGTTTCGGCAGCCTGGACCGGATCAGTGAAGCCGCCAGGGCGGTTGACGGCATCTATAATGGTGTCAATACCCTTTATAAAAAACCGGATACCCGCCAGTACTATCTGATTGTCAAGCGCCAGGACTGCGAGGACCTGGACTTTTCAAGGGTGTGCAATATCCTGGCGGAATATGCTGCAAAGCTTCCCCATGAATCTGCCAGCGAGGCTTATTTTAAAGAACATTATGAAGTGATGATTGAGAACCGTGCGCTGCAGAACCTGGCTAAGATCTGATGACCCGTGTATAAAACAAATCCCCCCATGGCGGATATCCTGCCATAGGGGGATTTCTTTATTGCTGATTGCACCATTATTTAAAATACTGGGGATACTGCTCCCTGAACAGCTTCTCATTCAGCATCCAGTTATTCAGATGCCTGTCCATGGTTTCCACTGCCCGCTTCGTATCCTTTGACCGGATTGCATCGAGAAGTTCCCGGTGCTCCCCGATAATCTTGTAATCCTTGACCGTTGTCACGGAAAGGCTCCGTATCCTGTCATAGTGGATGGCCAGGCGCTGGCACATGTTGTAGGTAAGCTCCTTCCTGCATATGGAAAAAAGCTTTTTGTGCATCTCATTGTCCAGTTCCAGCAGCTTTTCAGGAGAACCGCCTTCCAGATAGAACTCCTGAAGCCGGATATTCTCGTCCAGCCAATTAAGGTCGTCCTCACATGCCATGCCGCATACCAGCTCCACGGCTGCCTTTTCCAAAAGCAGGCGCAGGAACCTTGCCTCTTCCACCAGCTCCACATCAATCAGGGCAATGCGCATACCCCTCTGGGGAAATATCTGGATGATGCGGGATTCCTCGCTGAGCTGGATGACCGCCTCGCGCACGGGTGTACGGCTGATTCCAATCTGCTGTGACACCTCAATATCATTAAAGGGGGCCCCGGGTTCCAGTTCCAGGGAGATAATATTGTCACGGATGGTATGGTAGGCATATTCCCTTGCGGTCTCGCCTGATTTCTTTTCTTCTATCTTCATGGGTACAGTCTCCTGTTTTTAGAACGTGTCTGAAAAATAAGGATGCGGGGTTATCTATCCTGCTTTTCAATGGCCTCCCAGAGCCCGTTCAGGTAACATGCCCCAAGGGCCCTGTCATAAAGACCGTATCCCGGCATGGATACCTCGCCCCATATAGCCCTGCCGTGGTCAGGACGCATGATTCCGCCAAATCCGATATCGTGGAGCGCTTTCATGATTTCATACATGTCCATGCTGCCGTCCGCTGACAGATGGGCTGCTTCCTGGAAATCCCCAGGCGCATTGTACTGCAGATTGCGCACATGGGCAAATGGAATCCTTCCTTTAAGGGAACGGATGATGTCGGGGATATCATTTTCCGGATTGCTTCCCAGGGAACCGGTGCACAGGGTAACGCCGTTAAAGGGCGCGTCCACTGCCTTCATAAGCTTTAACAGCTGCTCCTTACCGGTCATGATCCTTGCCAGTCCGAATACGGGCCATGCCGGATCGTCCGGATGGATTGCCATCCTGATATCGTATTTCTCACATACGGGCTGGATTGCCTTTAAGAAATACACCAGGTTGTCAAACAGCCTGTCAGCATCCACATCCCTGTACATTTCAAATAATTCCTTAATCCTGGCCATGCGCTCAGGCTCCCATCCCGGAAGTTCAAAGCCATTGGACTTCTCACCCATGGATTCAAACATGTTCTCAGGATCAATCCGGTCAATCTCCTTCTGGTCATAGGCCAGGACCGTGGAACCGTCCGGGCGTACCTTTGCAAGGTCGGAACGGGTCCAGTCAAATACAGGCATGAAGTTATAGCAGACAATATGGATATCTGCCTGTCCCAGGCGCTCCAGCGTTGTAATATAATTGGCAATGTACTGCTCCCTTTCAGGCGCGCCCACCTTGATGGCGTCGTGGATGTTCACACTCTCGATTCCCATTACCTTTAAGCCTTTGGATTCCACGTACTCCTTCATCTGAAGAATACGCTCCATGGGCCATGCCTCGCCGGCCGGGATGTCGTACAGTGTGGTGATGACGCCCTTTACACCGGGAATCTGGCGGATCTGCTCCAGGGAAACTGAGTCAACCCCTTCACCAAACCAACGCAATGTCATATCCATAATCCTTGTCCTCCTTAATTGTTTCATAGGTTTTAAATGGTCCTGCAGTGACATGCAGTATTAAATATTTTAGTATACTAATATATTACTATTTGCCGCCCCCTTTGTCAATACAGAAATGACACCATATTTCATAATTTAAACAGAAAAATAAACAGAAAAAACGTCTGCCGCATCCCTTAGGGCCTGTTTGAAAACGCATTCCTGCCATCTGGCAGAAAGCAATTTTCAAACATGGCCGAATTAAGCACTAGATACGGCAGACGCCATTTCATCCACAATCCGGTTAATGCCAAATAAACCTTATCTGCTGGCCAGGACTTCGTTCATCCCTGCAACCAGCTCATCACAGTCAATTCCGTGAACCATGCAGGCTTCTTCCAGGGACTCGCCCTGGGAAGCAGGACAACCAAGGCAGTGCATTCCTGCACGCATCAGCATAGGTGCAACCAGCTCGTCCATCTGTATCAGTTCGCCAATCAGCATGCTCTTATCAATTGTCATGACTATTGTACCTCCTTATATTTCTGCTTTTAGTATTCCCATAATAACGGATACCAGTGCTTTAATCATCATAATACGATTTCGTGTTTTTGACAAGCCCTGGATCCACTTACATTTTCTTCATATTAACCAGAATTATCAAGGATTGTTAAAAAATATTATCATTAAAACCTATTGACGTGTATACAATGTACATCTTATAATAAATGTTGCAAAAGCAACAGCATAAACCATTTATTTTTAGTACACTATGGGTGCCGGAAGAATCGGTAAATATTTCTGAGCAGTATGGCTGTCATTCATATGGCTAATAATAATTCTACTATGATACTATCAGCACACGCATTCCACAGGAGGAAAAGTCTATGAGAACAGAATGGAACACTTTTAACGGCGGTGTATGGCAGCGGGAAATTAATGTCCGCGATTTTATACAGAAAAACTATACCCCCTATGACGGCAATGACGGATTCCTGGAAGGGCCTACCCAGAACACCACCGAGCTTTGGGACCAGGTCATGGAGCTTACGAAGAAGGAACTGGAAGCCGGCGGCGTCCTGGATATGGATACAAAAATCATATCCACCATCACTTCCCATGGCCCGGGATATTTAAATAAGGAAAAGGAAACCATAGTGGGCTTCCAGACCGATAAGCCTTTTAAGCGTTCCCTTCAGCCTTACGGCGGCATCCGCATGGCTGTAAAGGCGTGCCAGGACAACGGCTATGAGGTAGACCCTGAAATAGTGGAATTCTTCACAAAACATAGGAAGACCCACAATGCAGGTGTGTTTGATGCATATACGGATGAGATGCGTGCATGCCGGTCCAGCCATATCATAACCGGCCTCCCCGATGCTTATGGACGGGGCCGCATCATCGGCGATTACCGCCGTATTGCCCTTTACGGCGTGGATGCCCTGATTCAGGAAAAGAAGGAAGAAAAGGATTCCACCCGCACCATCATGTACTCCGATGTCATCCGGGAGCGGGAAGAGCTGTCCGAGCAGATCCGTGCGCTGGAGGATTTAAAGACCTTGGGAAAGATTTACGGTTTTGACATTTCCAGGCCCGCGGCAGATGTAAAGGAAGCAATCCAGTGGACCTATTTCGGATACCTGGCAGCTGTAAAGGAACAGAACGGCGCTGCCATGTCCCTTGGCCGCACCTCCACCTTTATTGACATTTACGCGGAGCGTGACTTACGTGAGGGCAGATACACCGAATCCCAGATTCAGGAGTTCGTGGACCATTTCATCATGAAGCTGCGCCTTGTGAAGTTTGCAAGGACACCTGAATACAATGACCTGTTCTCCGGCGATCCCACATGGGTTACGGAGTCCATCGGCGGAATCGGCATTGACGGACGCCATATGGTGACCAAGATGTCCTACCGTTACCTACACACCCTCAAGAACCTGGGCACTGCGCCTGAGCCGAACCTGACCGTGCTCTGGTCCACCAGACTGCCTGAGAACTTTAAACGGTTCTGCGCAAAAACCTCCATTGAGTCCTCCTCCATCCAGTATGAGAACGATGACCTGATGCGGGTAACCCACGGGGACGACTATGCCATTGCCTGCTGCGTATCCAGCATGAGGCTGGGCAAGGAAATGCAGTTCTTCGGCGCAAGGGCCAACCTGGCAAAGTGCCTGTTATACGCCATCAATGGCGGCGTGGACGAGATTTCCGGCAAACAGGTAGGACCCAAATACCGCCCCATCACTTCTGAATACCTGGATTACGACGAGGTCATGGATAAATATAAGGACATGATGAAATGGCTTGCAAAGGTATATGTCAACGCCCTTAACATCATCCACTACAACCACGACAAATACAGCTATGAAAGACTTCAGATGGCCCTTCATGATAAAAAGGTGACCAGATGGTTTGCAACCGGTATTGCCGGACTTTCCGTTGTGGCTGACTCCCTGTCCGCCATCAAGTACGCAAAGGTTAAGACCGTGCGCAATGAGAAGGGTATTGTGACAGACTATATTGTAGAGGGAGATTTCCCTAAATATGGAAATAACGATGACCGCGTGGACCAGCTGGCAGCTGACCTGGTACACACCTTCATGAGTTTCATCAAGGGCAACCATACCTACCGGGGCGGAATCCCCACCACCTCCATCCTTACCATCACCTCCAACGTGGTGTATGGCCAGAATACCGGCTCCACACCGGACGGACGTAAGGGCGGACAACCGTTTGCCCCCGGCGCAAACCCGATGCACCACAGGGACAGCCACGGCGCAATCGCCTCCCTTGCCTCTGTTGCCAAGCTTCCCTTCAGGGATGCCCAGGACGGTATCTCCAATACTTTCTCCATCATACCGGGCGCCCTTGGCAAGGACGACCAGGTGTTCATGGGGGACCTGGAAGTGGAACTGTCCGGCTGCGGCGGCTGCGAAGTGGGCGGCAACCTGTTCGGCGGCCTGGACACGGAAGCCGACATTGAGGAATCATGAGACGTTGGCAAACGCGGGCAGATAACAGTCATGGGCAGATGGCCATCATGGGCGTGTGACAATCATAAACTGATAACAATGTAAATGACATCAAGAAAGCGAGGACAATATTATGGTAAAAGCAAGCGAATCCCAGATTGATAACCTGGTGGCACTGCTGGACGGCTATGCCCAGGAAGGCGGACACCATCTTAATGTAAATGTATTCAGCAAGGAAACCCTTTTGGACGCCCAGGCCCATCCTGAGAAATATCCTCAGTTAACAGTCCGGGTATCAGGCTACGCGGTAAACTTTAATAAACTCACAAAACAGCAGCAGGATGAGGTCATTTCCAGGACCTTCCACGGAGCCATCTAAATCCATGGGATTGTGGTAAAGTAAAGATACGAGAGGAGGGCTGCACATGATAGGGCGTGTACATTCGGTAGAAAGTTTTGGCACGGTTGACGGACCCGGCATCCGCATGGTCATTTTCTTAAGCGGCTGCCCCATGAGATGTATTTACTGCCACAATCCCGATACATGGGATCCCAAAGGGGGAAAACCTATGACTGTGGAAGAAATCCTGGCGCAGTTTGAACAGGCCCGCCCATTTTATAAAAAAGGCGGCATCACGGTCAGCGGCGGCGAGCCATTGATGCAGATACCCTTTGTTACCGAACTTTTTGAGGCGGCCAGGGCCAGGAAAATCCATACCTGCCTGGACACCTCGGGCATTACGTTTAACCCTTCTTCCGAAGGAGTCATGGCCATGTTTGACCGTCTCATGGCCGTCACCGACCTGGTAATGCTTGATATCAAGCATATTGACCCTGAAGAGCATATAAAGCTGTGCGCGCAGCCTCAGGACAATATACTGGCCTTTGCCAGATACCTGGAACAGAAAAAAATACCGGTGTGGATCCGTCATGTGGCGGTGCCCGGGATCACGGACAATGAAACATACCTGTACCGGCTTGGGAGATATCTGGGGACCCTTAAGAACATAAAGGCCCTGGACGTACTTCCCTACCACGATATGGGTAAGGCAAAATACCACGAACTGGGAATCCCTTACGCCCTTGAGGATGTGGCTCCCATGGAGGCCGGCAAAGCAGCGGAATGCCGGAAGGTCATCCTTAAGGGAATGCGGGATGCCCGTGCTGCCTTAACGGACGCGGGCCGTTCCTAGTGCCCCCCGGCGTATTGTACCAGGGTCTGTTTGATTGCTCTTGAATTTATACAATATTAGCACATGGAGGCAGCATTTTCCTCTTGAATAATTACACTTTATAGTATAAAATAAAATAACAATGTAGACAAATCTAAGGAGGTACTTAATCATGGCATATGTAATTAACGACGCTTGTGTAAGCTGCGGCAGCTGTGCTGGGGAATGTCCAGTAGGCGCTATTTCTGAGGGAGACGGAAAGTACGTTATCGACGCTGATACCTGCATCGACTGCGGAACCTGTGCAGCTACCTGCCCAACCGGAGCTATTGAAGGCTAATTGAGTTACATAAGAGCTTCTTCCTGAGGGAAGGGGCTCTTTTTCAGTTTACGGAAAACACCGCAAGGCAGAACGCCGCATAGAATCTATTAATAAGAAATACATAAGTTATCCGGAGGAAATCAATGATTATTAAAAAACCAGTAATTGGAATTACCCCTTCCCATAATACTGAAAATGATGATATCAGCCTGCGTCCCACCTATCTCAGGGCTATCCTGGCAGCCGGGGGCGTTCCTGTGGTCCTCCCCTTAGAGGCCGGGGACGATGATTTGAAAATGTTTGCGCATATGTTTGACGGATTCCTGTTTTCCGGCGGGCCGGATCCCCATCCGTTCCTGTTTGGGGAGGAGACACAGGCAAACTGCGGCAATGCGTCCATTCCCAGGGATACCATGGAACTGGCCCTTTTAAAGGCTGTGATGAATGTAAGGAAACCCATTCTTGGCATCTGCCGCGGCGCACAGATCATCAATGTGGGCCTTGGCGGGGATATCTACCAGGATATACCCAGCCAGACAGACCAAAGTTTCCCCATTGCCCACAGGCAGCCTTTCGCATATCCTGTCCCTTCCCATCACGTGCATATCATTAAGGATACCCTGCTGTCCAGGATATGCGGCGGCAGGATGGAAATCGCGGTCAACAGCTTCCACCATCAGGCCGTGCGGGAACCGGCCCCCGGCCTTGTTGCCAGCGGCCTGGCGCCGGACACCATCATAGAGGCCGTGGAAATGCCGGATTATCCTTATCTGCTGGGAGTGCAGTGGCATCCGGAGCACATGTGGCCAAAGGACCAGGCGGCTGCCAATATATTTAAGAGTTTTGTGGAAGCCTGCAGATAAGCAAAGTACAAAATGACCGTCCTGTCTATCATCAGAAAACAGGCGGTCATTTTTGATAATTTGGAAGATTTAATTAGCACTTTAATCTTTATAGATTTCTTTTAATACATCATATATGCCGGTATATTCATTATGTCTTTTATTATCTGTACTAAATTTATTTAACACGAATAATAAATAAGAAATCTCACTTTGATTAAGTCTTTCCCAATTAAAATTTCTCAGATAGTTATAAAAATAATCCAGAGACTTAGGTTTATTATCAAGACCAATTATAATGCCCCTATTATCACAATAATCTAAATACTCATCTGTAATTTTTTTAATCATACTACAAAACCGTTTCTTATCACTCAGTGCATATGCGGGACAGATATAATCTCCCACACATTCATGCAACTCACCCATAGAATTTAACACATTCAAATTTGGATAGTTATAGATATAATACTGTTCACTCTCTATAAAGTCATTTATCTGCTCTCTAAATAAATCATTGCTATTATCTTTCATGTTTGCTTTAACATAGTAATAAAAATCTATAAGCTTTCCCCATATAATTTCATCCGAATACATTATACCGCAAATCGGAATATTTTGAAGATTTCTTTTATTCTTAATGCTGCTGATACAGTTAGATTTCAGCATTTTTCCATTATATATAAAACCGCCAACAATACTTAGCGCTATGCCATTATAAAGCCTTGGATTCTGTTTCAATTTAAAATATTGTATGTCATCCTTATCATTGTATGTTTGATAATAAAAATTATTTCCGCTGGTAAATACCGGTATTACAAAATCCGGTATATTATCAAACATATTCAAAAATCCACAGAATGTTTTCATAATTTCCCTTTCTGTCTTAACAAATCAATAGCACGTTCAAAAACCACTTGATTATATCCTGATGGCTTTGTAAGGGGTCTAAAAAAATAGGTTCTAAAATCGATATGATTAGTCTCGATAAATTCCCTTACTGAATCTTTTCTATATAAATTATATGGCACAACAATACCAATTACGGTATCCTTTAATTTTACAGATTCATCTGATATAATCTCTATCGTCCTTGCTCTTTCATCAATTGCAAATGACCCAGTTGCATTAAATAAATTAATCAGTGAATCTATATAGGTATCATTAATACAACTTGGTGTCTTCGATATTCCATTTATATAATTATCATTATCATTAAAAAAAACATCAACAAATTTTTGAATGGACTCTAAGTCAGTGTTTAATGCATAATTATCTATATTCATCCTATCATGAAAGAAATCATGATACCTCTTTCCCATAAATCCACCAGAATCAAATGGATATACTGTATTTATTTTAATCTTAGTTTCATCTAAGATAAAACAACACGGACAATACAATTCATCCGTTCTACTATTTGTCTCTTTATCAGCAACATAATAAGCAGGTTTACCATAAAAAAAATATAGCAGTTCTTTTTTGAATACAGGACACACCGTTGTCTTTAACTCATCCTCCTTAACAATCTCCTCACCCAAAAATCCTTCGCATGAATGAATAAATGGAAGCGGATTAAGTTTTTCTGTTAGTTTAATCGAGTCAAGATATTCTTGTAGTTTCATATTTGCTCTCCTCATTTGTTTCAGTACACTAGACGTTTGCAAAACGCCAAAAGCCTTGATTTTTATAAACCGCTATGCTCTCAGAAATATAAAAATCCTTTAATCTTGATGAACTCATCTGTCACGTCATTCACTCTGAAAAAACAATATCCAGCAAATTCATTTCACAATTGTCTATCATAATACTACTATAACACACTATGATATTATCGTCAAAAGGGTTTGAGGCACCTGCTAATCAAGTACCTCAAACCCTTTAATCTGCATCTATTATTTACTTACTGATTGTCAATTACCTCTCCCGCCATCTGCACCATCTCTTCCGGTGTCAGGGAGCTGTCAAATGTTATCATACTATAAGAAATCCCCCCATCCGTCCATGTCACGCCTTTAATCACCTGATTCTCTACCTGGTCGGTGCCGTAGGAGATAAAAAGCTCGCCAGCGTCCGCCCTGGCCTGCTCCTCCTCTGATACCTGGTAGTCAGGAGGTACGAAAAGGTACTGGTCGGCCCTGTACATGACCGTTATCCCATTATGGTCAAAGGCCTGGCCAGGATTCCCCGATTCCCCGTAGTTTTCCATATTGCTTACGCTAAGATGGATATCCGGCATACCTGACTTTTTGTAGGTCAGGTTCACCTCTTCCCCCTTCTGCACCACATTTGACGCCTCATCCATATCGCTGCGCTCCACCGGGACCCCTGTGCTAAAACAAAAACCGCTGCTAAATGTTTCCGGGGCTTTTGTGGTAAAACCAAGTTTTGCCTCCATCTCTCCAAGCTTATCATATGTGAAATCATTTGCATGGGAGCTGTGGGAACTGATTTGCGTCACCTTTCCCGCCGCCACTGCCGTCATGCTTCCTATAACACATACCGCTGCCGCCATCACCATGATTTTTCTAGGACTCCATTTCCTCATTCCTGTTTCCTCCTCTATTTTCCGGTGGACAGAGCACCGCATCCTCTCTTCATCTGCAAAAGTTACCTGTAAAGACCCGGCCTGCTTCATAAGGGCATGGCTTATCTGCTCCTCAAAGCCTGCCATTTTCCTGTTTCCCTGCTGTCTGTTCAAAAGGCTGCCTCCTTTCCTGCATCCTGCTGACTGGTCAGTTCCCTCTTTAGGTTTGTCCTGGCCGTATACAGCCTTGACTTGACAGTTCCCTCCATACAGCCCATGATACCTGCAATTTCCTTTGTTGACATCTGGCTAAAATAATAGAAGACCACAACCGTCCTCTGTTTGACCGGAAGATTTCTAATGGCCCGGTACAGCTCATCATCCCTATAATGGGCCAGAACTTCATCCAGAACCGAGGATACCTGGGGTTCCTCCTCCCCATATACCTCCTCCACCGGCTGTTCCCTCCGGCTCTTCCTGCATATGCGCCAGGCCTCCCTGGTAAGCGTCCTGTAAAGCCAGCTGGAAAAACGTTCCGGTTCTTTTATCTTTTTTCGGTTCATCCAGCACAGCACAAAGGTTTCCTGCACAATATCCTCGCTGTCTGCATGATTTCCGGATATGAGATATGCCATACGAAGCACTTTGGGGTAATAATAGCCCATAAGCTGGTCAAATGCCTGGCTGTCGCCTTCCGTCATCCTGCGCACAAGATATGTCACTGACTGCTCCATATGCATCTCCTCCTTCCATCATTTTTATTCAATTTATCTGTTATCAGTATTGCCTGTTTTATCGGTGCACCTGTTATATAGAGGAGTCTGCCGGGTAATCGGTTCATTTTTATTTATTTTTGCTTATTGGGACACCTCATCCTCCCACGGCCGCCTTCATCTGCCGTACATAGCTGCACACAGGCTCCACGCATTCACTGCCATATTGGGCAACCATCTTTACAATCGCGCTTCCCACAATCACCCCGTCTGACTGGGCCGCCATTTCCCTGGCCTGCTCCGGTGTAGAGATTCCAAACCCTACTGCGCAGGGCACTTGCCTTGCCTGTTTTACCGTGTCCACCATTTCCTTTATATTGGTCGTAATCTGGCTGCGGACACCGGTAACGCCCAGGGAGGATACGCAGTACACGAACCCTTCTGATTCCCTGGCAATGGCCTGGGCCCGCTCCTTAGAGGTGGGGGCCACCAGGTATATCAGGACCATGCCGTATTTTTTACAGGCAGGAAGCAGCTCCTCCCGCTCCTCGAAAGGCATATCCGGCACAATCAAGGCATCAATTCCACAATCCGAGGCTTTTTTCATGAACTTATCCACACCATAGGCAAAAACAGGGTTGATATATGTCATGAACGCCAGCGGCACATCTGTCTTCTGCCGTATCCGCCTGACGCTGTCAAAAATCTTATCCGTGGTGGTGCCGGAAGCCAGGGCGCGCATATCCGCTTCCTGGATTACAATTCCCTCTGCCACCGGGTCGGAAAACGGTATGCCAAGCTCAATCAGGTCCGCCCCGGCCTCAGCCATGGCAGCAACCAGTTCCTCGGTCACCTTAAGATCCGGGTCGCCTGCTGTTATGAACGGTATGAATGCCTTCTTATTCCTAAACACTTCCTGTATCCTATTCATAGAGTTCCACCCCCTTGTATCTTGCAATTGCCGCAACATCCTTATCTCCCCTGCCCGAAAGATTAATCACTATAATCTGATCCTTATCCATGGTTTTTGCCGCCTTCCTGGCATATGCCACCGCATGTGCGCTTTCCACTGCCGGGATTATGCCTTCCATCCGTGAAAGATACTCAAATGAATCCACCGCCTCATCGTCTGTCACGGGAACATACTGCGCCCTTCCTTTATCATGGAGGGCCGCATGCTCAGGCCCGATTCCCGGATAGTCCAAACCAGCGGATATGGAGTAGACAGGCGCTATCTGCCCATATTCATCCTGGCAGAAGTAGGATTTCATCCCATGGAAAATGCCCAGCTTCCCGGTTGCGATGGTGGCAGCGGTCTTCTCCGTCCCCACACCCAGCCCGGCCGCCTCGCAGCCCACCAGCTTTACTCCCTCGTCACCGATGAATTCATAAAATGCCCCCATGGCATTGCTGCCTCCGCCCACACAAGCAATCACCATGTCCGGAAGCTTTCCTTCCTTCTCCATCAGCTGCGCCTTGATTTCCCTGCCAATCACGCTCTGGAAATCCCGGACCATCATCGGAAACGGATGAGGACCCATGACGGAACCGATGACATAGTGGGTATCGGATATCCGGTTGGTCCACTCCCTCAGTGTTTCATTGACAGCATCCTTTAATGTCTGGGTGCCGTTTGTCACCGGGTGCACCTTTGCCCCCAGAAGCTCCATACGGTATACGTTAAGGGCCTGGCGGTCCGTGTCCTCCTTGCCCATGAACACTTCACATTCCAGTCCCAGAAGGGCTGCCGCGGTTGCAGTAGCCACGCCGTGCTGCCCTGCTCCGGTCTCCGCAATCACCCTGGTCTTTCCCATCTTTTTGGCCAGCAGCACCTGGCCCAGGGCATTGTTTATCTTATGGGAACCCGTGTGGTTTAAATCCTCCCTTTTCAGGTAGATCCTTGCCCCGCCCAGGTCTTTTGTCATCTTCTCTGCATAATACAGGCGCGACGGCCTGCCCGTATATTCCTCCAGCAGATATTTAAGCTCTGCCGTGAACTGAGGGTCATTTTTGTAATGTTCATATGCTGTTTCCAGCTCTGCCACGGCGCTCATCAGTGTTTCCGGTATGAACTGGCCGCCGTGGATTCCGAATCTTCCATTTGACATTGTCTTAAGCTCCTTTGCATTCATTATATTCATTGATGGTCCTTACCATGGCCACCAGCTGTGCAATCCTCATCCGGTCCTTACGCCCCTGTGTCTCAGCGCCGCTGCTCACATCAATGCAGTACGGTTGGCAGGATGCTGCCTGAACCAGATTATCCGTGCTGATCCCTCCTGCCAGGAAAAACGGCTTTGTCAGTTCAGGAATCATGCTCCAGTCAAACCCGGCGCCAGCCCCTCCGTATGCATTGGCAGTATAGGTATCCAGAAGCAGATATTCACAGGGAAGCTCCTGCGCCCTCAGAATCTGCTCCGTATCCCTGACCCTTAACGCTTTTATGACCGGCAGGTCCGTATGGTCCTTTAGTTTCCTGATATAGCTGCTGTCCTCATCACCGTGAAGCTGAATCATGTCAATCACAGGCTCCCGGCCATTTCCCTGGCCTGTCAGATAAAGGATCTCCTCCAACGGCGCATTGACAAATACCCCCACTGCCTTAATCCGTGTGTCCAGCTCGCTCTTAAGCTGCCTCGCCTTATCCGCCGATACCTGGCGGCTGCTCTTTGCAAATACAAAGCCGATATAATCCGGCCCCGCCTGGTTGACCGCCAGAATATCACTGAAGCGGCTGAGGCCGCAGATTTTGATTTTACATGGTTTCATTTGATGGCTCCTTCATTTACTAACTTTTCCTGTTTAATCGCCTCCGCGTTTTATCTGCATCCGCGCTTCAGCTCCGCCAAAGCCGCTTTCCTGTCCGGCGCCCTCATAAGCGTCTCGCCAATCAGGACCGCGTCCACCTCTGCCTCTGCCAGGGCCTCTATGTCCCGGGCTGTCCTGATGCCGCTCTCAGCCACGAATATGGTGTCAGGCCCCACCAGTCTCCTGAGCTTTAACGCATTGGAGAAGTCCACCTCAAAGGTTTTTAAGTTCCTGTTATTAATCCCAATGATACCGGCCCCGGCGTCCGCCGCCATGGAAACCTCCTCCTCTGAGTGGGCTTCCACAAGGGCGGATAGCCCCAGCTCCCGGCTGATGCGTATATACTGCTTCAGCTGTTCCCTGCCCAGAAGGGAACAGATGAGAAGCACGGCCGATGCCCCCAGCAGCCTGGCCTCATATATCTGGTAGGGGTCAACCGTAAAATCCTTCCTCAGGAGGGGAAGCCGGACCGCCTGGTGTATTTCCTCCAGATACCTGTCATTTCCCAGGAAAAATTCCGGTTCGGTCAGCACGGAAATAGCGTCTGCGCCAGCTTCCATATATTCTTCTGCAATGTCCACATATGGGAAGTCCGGCGCGATCAGGCCCTTGGACGGGGAGGCCTTTTTTACTTCACAGATAAATGATATACCCGGACCGGACAGCGCCTGTTCAAAGTCCCCAGGGCTGTTGGAATCCCCCTTACCGCATCCTCTGCCCTTAAGGCTTTCTGCACATGCAAGTGCCTCCATCATTACCAGGTCCAGCGGTTTTATACGCTTTTTCTCCTCCACCCGCCTGCGGGCAGCCCCTGCAATCCTGTCCAGTATCATGAGGCCTTCTCCTTTTTACCCGCCCCATCCATTGCGGTTCCTGACGCCTGGCCGGTGGCCCTTATGAATTCCTCCATCTTCCCAATGGCCGCGCCTGAATCAATGATGTCACGGGCCTTCTTTATACAGTCCTTAACCGTGCAGTCATCAATGCCCAGATATAGGCTGAGGGCTGCGTTGAGCACCACCACATCCCGCTTTGGCCCGGTCAGCCTGCCGGAAAGTATATCCCTTGTGATGGCTGCATTTTCCTGGGGCGTGCCTCCGATAAGCTCCTCCAGCTTACAGGCTGTAAGGCCCAGTTCTTCCGGCGTCATGTCGTAGGATGACAGCTGTCCGAACCGTATCTCACACACATGGGTAGGTCCTGTTAAGGTTGCCTCGTCCAGGCCATCGCCGCCGCAGACCACCATGCCCCGTTTCACTCCCAGGTTAGCCAGTACCTGTGCCAGGGGCTCCACCAATTCCCTGCTGTAGACGCCCAGAAGCTGCATGGACGCCCCCGCAGGATTGGACAGGGGACCTAATATATTGAAAATGCTTCTGATTCCTATTTCCTTCCTCACCGGCGCAGCGTATTTCATGGATGAGTGGTAGGCCGGGGCGAAAAGAAAACACATGCCTGTCTGTTCCAGCACCGCCCCTGCCTGGTCCGCTGTCAGGGCAAGTTTTACTCCCAGACACTCCAGCACGTCTGCGGCGCCGCTCTTACTGGATACGCTGCGGTTTCCGTGTTTTGCCACACGGATTCCTCCGGCCGCTGCCACGAATGCACTTGTAGTGGAAATATTGAAGGTTCCCACTTCATCCCCTCCCGTTCCTACAATATCCATGACCGGGAAGGCCGGGGTCAGCTTTACTGCTTTATCCCTCATGACCGTTGCACAGGCCGTAATCTCGTCAATGGTCTCCCCCTTCATCCTGAGTGCCGTGAGGAACGAGGATATCTGTGCCTGGGTTGCCTCCCCGCTCATGATCTCATCCATGACCGCCTTTGTTGTATCAAAATCCAGGTCTGCCCTTTCTACTAACTGATGGATTGCCTTCTGAATCATAATCATTCTCCTTTTTTATAAAAATTCGGCTGCCATGTCATATATGGCTGCCCATATCATCGTGTTTACGCCGGGGAAACCAGTGAGAGGAAATTCTCTAATATTGTTTTCCCGTCCGGTGTCAGGATGGATTCCGGATGGAACTGAAGTCCGTAAACCGGGTACTCCCTGTGCTGCACGGCCATCACTTCCCCATCCTCCCAATCCTTTGCAATGATTTCAAGTTCCCGGGGCAGGCTGTCTTCCTCTGCTGCCAGGGAGTGGTATCTGGCGGCCTGTATCCTGGACGCCAGCCCTTTAAACAAGGGGGATTGTCTGTTCACCTCAATGCTGCCCTGCTTTCCGTGCATCAGCTTCCCTGCGTGTACGATGGTCCCTCCGAAGGCTTCACAGATTCCCTGATGCCCAAGGCATACTCCCAGGATAGGCATCCTGCCCTTCAGCTCGCGCACCGCCTGTTCCAGGATACCGGCATCCTTTGGATATCCGGGTCCCGGGGACAGGACCAGATGGCTGGGGGACATTTCCTTAATGTCCTCCACGGTGACCTTATCGTTGCGCACCACCCTGATATCCGGGCTGATGCTTCCAATCATCTGTACCAGGTTGTAGGAAAAGCTGTCGTAGTTATCAATCAGAAGTATCATTTATCATCTACCTCCCCTGCGTTCTCTATGGCGTTCATCACTGCCATTGCCTTGTTCTCGGATTCCTCATATTCCTTTTCAGGTACGCTGTCCGCCACAATGCCCCCTCCGGACTGGACAATGACTGTCCCGTTCTGCTTGACTGCCATGCGGATGGCAATGCATGTATCCAGGTTCCCGGTAAAATCAAGGTAGCCAAGGGCTCCTCCGTATATTCCCCTGGGCGTCTGCTCCAATTCTTCGATAATCTGGCAGGCCCTGATTTTGGGCGCCCCTGACAGGGTTCCTGCGGGCAGCAGGGCTTCAATTGCAGAACAGCCGTCATATCCGGGTTTTATATCCCCTTCCACCTGGGAGCAGATGTGCATGATTTTAGAATAGCGGTGTATCATTTTGTACTCTGTCACTTCCACGGAATCAAAGGATGCAATCCGTCCGATATCATTCCTTCCCAAATCCACCAGCATGTTGTGCTCTGACAGTTCCTTTTCATCTGCAAGCAGTTCCTTTTCCAGTCTCCGGTCCTCTTCATCCGTGGCTCCCCTGGGCCTTGATCCGGCTACCGGGAAGGTGGTCAGGCGTCCGTCCTTAAGGCGGATTAATGTTTCCGGGGACGTGCTTATGATTTCATCGTCATCTATGTTCATGTACACCATGTAGGGCGAAGGATTGGTGGTACGCAGGACCCGGTAGGCGTTTAACAGGCTGCCGCTGCAGGGACTGGCAAACTGCCTGGAGATGACTGCCTGGAAAATGTCGCCCTCCAGGATGTATTCCTTTGTCTTTTTAACGATGTCACAATAGGCTTTCTTAGATACATTACAGGCGAAAACGGGTTTTGGCCCGGATGTAAGTTTTTTCAGTGGGGCCGTCTCATGAATCAGGGATGCGATGGCCTCAATCTCCCCGCACGCCCTTCCATACTCCTTCATCAGATATTCCAGGTACTGGGTCTCCTTGGGGCGTGAATCCGGGGACGGGGGATTTATGGTTACCAGTCCCCGGGAACCGGATTGATTAAGGGCGGGCCTTCCGGTCCTCATATTTACCACAATCCCGATTTTCTGCTTCAGGTGGTCGTAGGCAATCACCTTGTCAAACAGCATCAGGTCGTAATCATTGGCTTCCCCCCTGGAGATATGAAGGGTGGGTTCCGCATATCCAATCATGGCATATGCAAAATATCCTACGAAGCCGCCCGTAAAAGGAGGTTCCCCCTCAAGCCGCGGGGACTGGTAACGGTTCAGGATTTCCCTTAGGACCTGAAGGGGCTGGCTGGTGGTGATGGTCTGGGACGGTATCTCCTGCATGCTGCTTTCAATGGTTACCAGACCGTTTCTGCAGGTCACCCGCATGACAGGGTCATATCCCAGGAAGGAATAGCGCGCCCATTTTTCCCCGCCTTCAATGCTCTCCAGAAGGTAAAAGCGGCGGCTCCTCCCTGCGATGCGCCGCAGCAGGGTGATGGGTGTGACGATGTCTGCGTATACCTCGCGGCAGATTGGGATGATATCGTATTGGCGGGAAAGATTCAGTATTTCTTCACAGGTTGGGATAATCATATGGGAATGTCTCCTTTCTGGCTTCGGGGTTGGCTGTAAGTCTGGCTGAAGGATTAGCTGTAAGTCTGGATGCAGGGTTGGCTCTTAGTCTGGCTTTGGGGCCGGTTATGGGTTCAAAAAAAGAAGCCTCCATCCCTAAGCTGACCATATGTCAGCAGGGACAAAAGCTTCTGAAAACTTCTGCGGTACCACCCTTGTTGGCGTATTCCTGTCCCATGGAGTCCATTCCATGGATATAAAAAAGCATCAAGTTATAATTAACCTGATGCTGTGTCATCGAACAAGAATTGTAATACGCCCGCTCTGTAACGCACCATCATGCGTCCTCCCTGGTAACGGTGGGATACCCGTCAGCCCATACTCCCATCTGCTTCACGCGGTTGGTTTCCAGCTGCCCTCGCAGGTCCATTCAGACTCTAATCCAACGCTCCCTTACACCAACCGGAAGCTCTCTGTGCCTGGCATTACAATCTTACTTACTCCTGCTCAACAGTTTTTTATGTTTTGTTGAATGTTGAGCTTATTATAATCACATGGCAATTAATTGTCAACTGTTTTTTGGAAATTTCTTGAACTGCTGCAAATTTTTATCATGGCCTCTTTTAGCCGTCCTGTGGTCAGGCATATGTCCTGGGCTGCAAAAATACCGGAAACAATCGCTGCCCCGGCCACGTGGCTGCCTTCCAAAAGCCCGATGTTATCCAGGTTAATCCCGCCGATAGCCACGACGGGAATGTCTGAACAATCGCATATGGCCCGCAGGGTCTCCATGGTCATGGGTCTGGCATCGGATTTGGTGGTTGTGCCGAAAACAGCCCCGCTGCCCAGGTAATCCGCGCCCTGGGCGCATGCCTTTCTGGCCTGCTCCACGGTCTTGGCAGTTACCCCAAGGATCCGGTCAGGTCCCAGCAGCTTCCTGGCCAGCCCTGCATCCATGTCATCCTGCCCCACATGGAGCCCGTCCGCGCCGCAGGCCAGGGCCAGTTCTATGTTATCGTCAATAATCAGCGGGACATGAAAACGCCCTGTCAATTCCCGGAGTTCCATTGCTTCGGCCAGCATCTGGTCATAATTCCCCCGGTCCAGGCCCTTTTCCCTGAACTGGACCATGGTGGCTCCTCCTTTCAGGGCTTCCTCCACCTGTCCGCACAGACTCCTGCCCTTTGTCCACGCCCTGTCCGTCACCGCATATATCAAAAGCTGGTTCCTATGAAATTTCAATCCTTTTCCCTCTTTCCAGCATCCCGTCATCCAGCATGCTCATATAGTCCGTCAGGTACATCCTAAAGCTTCCTGTTCCGCCTCCGGTCCTGATTGCCTTTCCGGCAGCCAGTTCCCCGCACAGGCCATGGGCGCACACAGCCATGGCAGCTGCTTCCGTTATAGCCGCCTGCGTCCCGCCGCATCCTGGAGCATCCCCGCTGCGCCCTAACGCTTCCTTCCCGCCGCATCCTGCCGGAGTCCTTCCCTGTACAGGTGCGCACAATGCGCAGAAAGCCCCGATAATCCCATCCAGCATGCACCCGCTGCCCGTAATGCGTCCCATCCATGGATGCCCGTTCATTATCTTCATGACCCTTCCCGGCCCGGCCACCACATCCGTTGTCCCTGTCATCACCACAACAGCGCCCGTGCGTTTTTCAAGGGATACGGCGGCTTTTGCAGTCAGGTCCATCCATCTGCCCGGCACGGCATCCACCCCGCACAGATTCCCTGTCTTAGCACCACTGAGCACCTGTTCCAGCATATGGATCTCGGATGCATTTCCCCGTATCACCGACGGCCTGACTCCCTTAAGTATCCTAAGGGCCGACTCCCTCCGAAAGGCTGACGCAGTCACCCCCACCGGGTCCAGGATGACGGGATGTCCCAGCTGTACCGCCTTTTTCCCGGCCAGGATCATGGCCTCAACCCGTTCTTCCTCAAGGGTTCCCATGTTCAGCACAAGGCTTTGGCAGATGGAGGTGACGTCCTCCACCTCCCTGATTCCCTGGGCCATGATTGGGGAACCGCCTATGGCCAGCACTATGTTGGCCACATCCCCCGCCGTCACGTAGTTGGTGATGCAGTGGACACGGGGTGACATATCCCTTATTACTTTTATCCATTCTATCTGTTTCATCTGTCAGTTCCTTCCGGGTTGTATCTGCAGCCCCTATTTCCCCTGCCGCTTTACTGCCACGGATGGCTGGACATTGGCATCCAGCAGCTGCTTCATGTACTTAAATGCTCCTGATTTACACAGCACGCCTATGAGGAACGCGGCAATCACGGTGCCGCACAGCGTACTCATAAGGAACGGCATCACATAGGCAAATATGGCTGCCTCCTTGCCCATTACCAGGGTTGCGACCGGATAACACAAGATTCCGCCAAGGATTCCTGTGCCCACAACCTCGCCTGCATAGGCCGGCGCCAGCTTGCCTGTAGACCGGTACAGCATGCCGCATACCAGGGCGCCTATCATGCTTCCCGGAAATGCCAGCAGGCTTCCGGTTCCCATCAGGTTGCGGATAAGGGAGGTGCAAAAAGCCATTGCCGCCCCGTACCACGGCCCCAGGAACACGCCGGCCACCACATTGGCCAGGTGCTGTGCCGGAAAACATCTGGATGCCCCTATGGGGATGGAAAAACCGGACAGGGATACTGTCACCGCCACCAGCATTGCACTTACAGCCAGTTTCTTACTATTCACTTTCATATCCATTTCCCTCCTTATGAATGAAAAAAGTCCATACCCCCGTGGGATATGAACCTTGATATGCACAATGAAGCGCTTCATATTTCCCTACGTTGGCATTACCCAAATCAGGTACGATAGGTCGAAGTTCGATTACTTCCTCTCAGCCTGCTCCACAAGCTCCCTGCTGTTCTTTAGCATAGCACCGGCAATCAGTTTTGTCAATCCGGCGCTTTGAAGCCGACGGAATAATCCTTAAAAACACACATTTTAACGCGGTCGGCAAAGGTAAACGGTCCCACCTCGTCCATCCTAAAATCATACGCTGTAATCATCTGCCGGATAGGGTCTATTATCCAATTTGGCAGAAGATATTCTGCGGATAGCAATAAGCATAGCAGATAGTATACATTGATGCAATATAAAATAAGCACTGCATTATAGTCCGTATCATGACCATATTACAGTGCACTCCAAGCTTTATTCCGTATTTATTTAAATTGAACCCAGGTTCCTGCAAGACCGCCCCTCAAACACCAGGTTCTCAATAGCGTATGCCACCCCGTCCTGGCTATTGGTACGCGTCTGGCATTTGGCGGTCTTTTTGATACGTTCCATGGCATTCCCCATGGCCACCGTGTACTTAAGGTCCATGGACAGCATGGAATAGTCGTTCTCACTGTCACCCACTGCCATGATTTCATTCCATCCTATGTTCCTCATTGCGGCATATCCTGCCAGGGCCTTGCCTTTCTGGGCATCCTGGTGGGTCAGTTCCAGGTTGGTCGCAGCCGAGGACGCAATGGCCAGGTCAGGCACCAGCCCAAGCCTTTCCCTGAGTTTTCCCAGCACAAGGGGGGATTCATGGATGACTGAAACCTTATAGAATTCCATCCCCCGCCTAAACAGTTCCCCGGGAGGCAGGAAGGTAAAACGGCTGCGCACGCTTTCATAGGAAAATTCAGCCATTGGCAGCAATACGTTGCGGTTAAAATAATCCTTGAATTCTTCCTCTAAAGCAATGGTGCAGCTTCCCTTATCTGTCATGAAATCAAAGATGACGCCCTCATCCTTACAGCTTTCCACAATACGTTCCACCTGTGTCGTGGCAAGCCCTACCTTGTCCAGCCGCCTGCCCAGAGAGTCATAGGTGGACGCCCCGTTCATACATACCACCGGGGCCTTAAGTCCCGCCTCTTCTAGGGGAAGCAGGGCGTCTTCATAGCTTCTTCCCGTACATATGAGAAGTTCCACCCCCATATCCTGCATACACCGTATCACATGTGCATTCCGGTCCGACACGCGCCCGTCAGGTCCCAGCAATGTGCCGTCCATATCCACCGCCACAAGTCTTATCATTCCATCAATCCTTTCCTGGGCATGACCTAATATAACCAGTACAGCGCATAGCAAGTCCTTATGCATACAGCACCTAGCCAAAGGGATTCAGCTGGTCAGCCACGTTTCTGCATACATCCGGTTTATTGGTGATGATGGCCTCCACTCCCTGTCTGACCAGAGCTTCCATGTACTCCTCATCGTCCACCGTCCACACATGCAGGGCCAGGCCAAGGGACCTGGCGGAGGGAATCAGCTCCTTATCCTGCATGTGGTAGAGCGCGGGGTGGAGCGCATCCACCCGGGCCGTGTACCGTCCATAGGAGGCAGCATCTATCCATCCGTCTGAGTAGAGAAGCCCTGTCTTTACCGAGGCATCCAGCATTTTCAGCTTCACAAGGCTTGGGTGATGGAAGGAAGAGTAGATGACCCGGTTACCCATCCCCATTTCAGATGCCAGACAAAGCGCCCTTTCCTCTATCCCCTCATAGGGCACAATCCCTGTTTTCAGTTCAACATTAATAACAAGCCCTGTGGGTTTTAACAGCTCATAAACCTCTCTCAGCGTGGGGATGGCTGCGTCCCTGTACTCAGGGAACAGACGGTTAAACCGCAGTTTCTTAAGTTCCCTTAAGGTATGGTCCTTAATGTACCCTGAACCGTTGCTGACCCTGTCTATGGTTTCATCGTGTGCCACTACCAGCTCATTATCCCGGCTCAGCTGTACATCCAGCTCCACGCCGTCAGCGCCCTGTCCGGCCGCCAGCTTAAATGCCTCCAGCGTGTTCTCCGGCGCATAAGCGGACGCGCCTCTGTGTGCCCATACCTGTGTCTTCATGTCCCATCCCTCACTTATCATTATCACTCATTTAAAAGATTATATTCCTCAATTGCCTTATTAATCTGTTCTGCCATATTGGCAGCCGTATCTTCAGGGCTTATATTGTTGTTCAGCATATTCTCGATTTCCGTCTCCACCACCTGTCTGGCTTCAGGGAACACACTTAAAAGCGCGCCCGCGGACTCCGGCGTGGAATCATGAAGCTGGTCAATGGCAGTCCCGAACTGGGGATAGCGGGCCATATTTTCCTTAAAGACCGGCTCGTCATGTGCGGCTGTTGTCACCGGGAAATATCCGGTCTGGGCATTCCAGTATGCCTGGCTTTCAGGCGATACAAGGAATTTCACGAACTCCCATGTGGCTGCCTTTTTCGTATCGTCCTGGTTATCCAGCGCCCACAGGGAAGCGCCGCCAATGGAGACACCGCCTTTGTCATCTGCATTTACCTTTGGGAAATAAGCGGTCCCCACTTCAAATTTGCCGTTTACATCTCCTAATATCTGCTTCAGGGAAGCCGTGGAACCAAGGGTTATGGCAGATTTCCCGGAACTGAAGTCAGCCAGTCCGGAGTCGCCTCCGCGCCCAACTATCGGTGCATACCCCTTGTCATACAGTTCTTTCCAGGCCGTCAGTGTGTTCACGGCCGCACCGTTCTGGTCAAAATCCACAGCGGTTGCAGCTGCCTGTCTCCCATTTCCATTATTCACATAGGGCAGCCCCTGTTTACAAGTAAACTGCTCGAAAAACCAGCCGTAGATTCCAAGGGAAACCGGCTCGCCCGCCCCGCCCTTCTGTACCAGGGCATCCGCCACATCGGCAATCTCCATAAGGCTTGAAGGCACCTGTGTCACGCCTGCCTTTTCAAACATGTCCTTGTTGTAATAAAGGATTGGGGTGGAGGAATTAAACGGCATGGAATACAGCTTATCATCTACAGTATAATACGCAGCAATATTTGGTTCAATCACTGATTTATCCCAGCCATCCGCATCCATCAGCTCCTGCATGGGCACCACCCAGCCGGAATCAATCATGAACCGGGTGCCGATGTCATATATCTGAACCAGATCCGCCCCCATGTTGCCAATCTGGGCGCTTTTTAACTTGTTGATTGCATCGTCGTATTCCCCCTGGTACTGTGCATCCACCTGAATCCCAAAGGTGTTTTCCGTATTAAAACGGTTAACCAGATAATCCAGGGCTTCCCCGTTCACTCCGCCCATGGAATGCCAGAACGTAATGGTTGTACCCTTAAGCGGCATGGCCCCGGTCTGTTCGGTGCCGCCTAAATCCCCTCCTGCCTGGCCCTGTCCGTCCAGATTCTGTCCGGTGCCATCCTGCCCATTCCCTTCCAGGCTTCCCTGTGCAGACGTATCCGCAGAAGGTTCCTTGGCCCCGCATCCTGTCATGGACGCGGCCAGTACTGCGGCTGCCGCGAAAGCTGTCATTGTTGTCATCCATGGTTTCTTCATAATCGTTCATTCCTCCGATATTTTATTTGTGGTCTTTTTATATGTAAAGGGCTAGTGCTCCATCCAGTTAGAAACTGTACTGCCAGTGCTGAATATTTTGTCAGCCTGCAAGGCGGAGGAGGGAAGCGGAGTTGGTCCTCCGCTGACTGACGACAACGCGGCAGATGGCAAAATAGGCTGTGCTGGCAGTACGGTTTCTGACTGGATGGAGCACTAGGTCATCCCTTGACAGCGCCTGAGAACATCCCCCGGATCAGCTGCTTCTGTCCCGCGATAAAGATGGCTATGGACGGTATGATTACCAGGATTACCCCTGCAATCATCAGGGTTATGGACTGGGCGTCCTCATTATTCAGCATACTGATACCAATCTGCACGGTCCGCATCTCATTGGAGCCAGTCACGAGCAGCGGCCACATATACATATTCCATGCATTGATGAAGGTATACACTGCCATGGCCCCGATAGCCGACTTGGTCAGGGGCAGGAGTATCCTGAATATGAACCGCAGGTTCCCGCATCCGTCTATTTTGGCGGATTCATACAATGAGATGGGAAAGGATTTATAAAACTGCCTGAACAGGAAAATGCCCATGGCCGATGTAAGGTACGGCACAATCAGCACCTGGTAGGAATCCAGCCATCCAAAACGGCTTACGGTCAGATAATTGGATATGATAGTCGCCTCCCCCGGTATCATCATGGTTGCCATCACAAGCATGAAAAGCGCCTCCCTGCCTTTAAAATCCAGGAAGGAAAAGGAAAATGCCGCCAGGGAGCAGGATATGATCTGTCCCAGGGTAATAAGCCCGGCCACCATAAAGGAATTGGCCACAAACCGGGCCAAAGGCACCTTAATCAGGGCCTGCCGGAAATTCTCCAGGGTCGGGGACGAGGGCAGCAGGTTCATCTGCGTGGTGAACAGTTCGCTGGAGGGCATGAACGCCACGCTGACCGCATACAGAAGCGGAAGCAGTACAAACAGGGCCACAAGTACATTAAGTCCTATAAGGACGGCGGTCCTCCCTCTTTTCACCAACAGTGCCTTGCGGTTGGCCGCTTCCTGGGCACGTCTGATTTCTTCCCGGTTCATTTCCCCGGTCCTTCTGATAACAAGTGTCTGCTCCATTAATAGCTGACCCCTTTCTTTTCTACTTTGAACATGATTAATGTAAGTACCATGATAATGGCAAACAGGATAACGGACTGGGCCGCCGCGCTGCCGAAACGGTAATTAAAGAACGCGTCCCTGTAAATGGAATATACAATCAGGTTGGTGGACTCCCCCGGTCCTCCCTTGGTCAGGATCTTCACCTGCCCAAATGCCTGGAAGGCCTGGATGATGTTTACCACCACCGTATAAAACATGATGGGACTAAGGCCCGGCAGCGTCAGGCGGAAGAACTTCTGCAGCGCGCCCGCGCCGTCCACTGATGCCCGTTCATAGATGGATTCATCAATATTGCCAAGCCCTGCGGAAAAATACAGGAAGTTGATGCCGCTGTTCAGCCATGCGGTCAGAAGGGCCACACATACCAGGGCATATCTTGGGTCATTGACCCAGTTGATGTCAAGCCCCAGCAGCTTGTTTACAATCCCGATGGACGGGTGAAGCATGATTTTAAATATAAGGGCCGCGGAGCTGGAGGCAATGGCCATGGGCAGCGCATATGCCGTGCTGAACACCCGGATACCCGGAAATGCCCGGTTGCACAGCATGGCTGCCAGAAGTCCAAGGGCCATGCTGGCCGATACCACAATCACCACGAATATCAGAGTTACCGTCAGGCTGTTAAAAAACGACCCGGACCGGAACAGGTCCGTATAATTCCCAAGTCCCACAAACAGCTTGGCCTGCCCCATTTTATTCGTCTTGAACAGGCTCAGGTAAATGGTCTTAAAAAATGGATAAAACAGGAATACGGCAAAGACCAGGAGCGCAGGCGCCGTATAGGCGTATGGTCCTGTCTTTTTTATAAATGATTTCTCTTTCATGCGTCTGCTCCTATACATAAAGGATATTTTCTTCTGTTATTGTGTCAAACAGCTTGATACGGCCCATATCCACATAAAGGCGTACCCGGCCCCCTGCCTTAACACAACAGGATGGCGGCAGCTTGGCACATATGTGCGGTGAATTTTCCCAGTTAAGGCTGTCCCGGACAGGTTCTCCCTGTGCCGTCCCATGCCGGGCAGCCCCGCCATCCCCGCATACCCGGCCATGAAGAAGGACCTCCGCTCCCAGCATTTCCCTTACATCTGCCAAAACCTCCAGCCAGGCTTCTCCCCATTGCTGTTCATGAAAATCCTCCGCCCGGATTCCCAGGGTAACCATCTTATCCATATACCCTTTATCCATAAGCTTTTTTCCCTGGGCCAAGGTCAATGGAAGCTGCCAGCCATTTCCCTTCAGGCACGGTCCCTGATTACTAAGCACCACCTTCCCCTCCAGGAAATTCATGGCCGGAGAGCCGATGAAGCCTGCCACGAACCGGTTCACCGGATTCTGGTACAGTTCGGCGGGCGGCGCCACCTGCTGTATGGCCCCCTCTTTCATGACAACAATCCTTGTCCCCAGAGTCATTGCCTCCACCTGGTCATGGGTCACATAAATCATGGTGGCACCCAGCTGTTTATGAAGCTTGGCTATCTCCACCCGCATCTGGCTCCTCAGCTTTGCATCCAGGTTGGACAAGGGCTCATCCATAAGATACGCCCTGGGCTTGCGCACAATCACGCTTCCGATTGCCACCCTCTGCTTCTGCCCCCCTGACAGGGCACTGGGCTTTCTGTCCAGAAGATGGCTTATTTCAAGTGTGGAGGCCGCTTCCCTGACACGCCTGTCAATCTCTGCTTTGGGCGTTTTATGGGCCCGCAGGCCAAAAGCCATATTTTCATATACCGTCATATGGGGATACAGGGCGTAGTTCTGGAATACCATGGACAGGTCCCTGTCCTTTGGCTCAACCATGTTCATGAGACAGTTATCAATCCACAGTTCTCCTGAAGATATATCCTCCAGGCCCGCAATCATCCTGAGGGTGGTAGACTTTCCGCAGCCCGACGGACCCACGAAGATGATCAGTTCCCCTTCCCGGATATCCAGATTGAAGTTCTTTACAGCGCTATAGCCGTTTTTATAGGTCTTACTTACATTTACCAATGATATATCAGACATGGACTTTCCTTTCACATTCACAATCTACTCTTAGATTTTAATCAGGCAGTGTAAAAACAAAAAGTAATGTCCTGTAAAATGGAGGTAAAACCGGTGGGAATCTGGCTGTAAATAAAAAAAGCCCTGCAAAGCGGACCGGAATCCGCTTTGCAAAGCCCTTTTATCCTATTCATCTGTTCTGTGGTCTACGCCATGTTCAAGACCCGTTTCATCTTTGTCACTTCTCCGTCCAGATGGTTGACTTTCAGATGATACATGGTATTAGGATGAAGCTCTTTTAAAGCCTCGTCCAGCTTCCGGTCCAGGTTCATATGGCCTTCCGCAATTAATTGAATGTTCCGGTTTGTCTCGTTTTCCAGGGTAATTTCAAATAAGGTTACCCGCTCTTTAACAGACTGCACATCCTCCTTAAGTGTCTGTACATCCTCCTTGAGTACCTGCACATCCTCCTTAAGTACCTGCACTTCCTCCTTAAGGCCCTGTACATCCTCCTTGAGTACCTGCACTTCCTCCTTAAGGCCCTGTACATCCTCCTTGAGTACCTGCACTTCCTCCTTAAGGCCCTGTACGTCCTCCTTAAGTACCTGCACTTCCTCCTTGAGTACCTGCACTTCCTCCTTGAGGCCCTGTACATCCTCCTTAAGTACCTGCACATCCTCCTTAAGGCCTTGCACATCCTCCTTAAGGCCTTGCACATCCTCCTTAAGGCCTTGCACATCCTCCTTAAGGCCCCGCACATCGTCCTTGATTTCTCCAATGCCTTCGAGAATCAAATTCAGTTTTTCGTTTTCTGACATAATCTTCCCCTTTCTAAACAGTATAGGTATACAGAAAACTTCTAGCCGCTTCTAAAAATGATATCCCGCCTTATACCTCTCCAAGCACAAGTGAAATTTACTGTAAACACATTATACTACGGCAAAATACCGTTTACAAGGGTTGACTTTTTATTATCCCGAAAATCCATTCCAAATCCATTTCGAAAAATATTAATCACAATAAAGAATGTAATACTAATGTCTCTTGACGTATTTATGTCGAAAAGTACTAGACATCTTATATATGTCAATTATTGTAGATTTTTGCCATCAATTAGTATATAATATGATTTAAAAGACCGATTTGTGAGGGGTAATATGAAATGCAGGAATTGCACAATAAAAAATTATTAGAAAAAAGTAAAATTCTGTTTAGTAATATTTTAGAATTAAAAAAATTGGACATAAATAATAATTTTTGTTCAGAATTACTTGACTGGTTTAATGAAGTTGTATTAAAGAATATATCTATTTACGCCAGCAAATCCTCTAAAGAAAAGATGGACCAGGAACTCTATAAAAAGAATCGGCAAAATGTTTATTGGATTAATTTCGGAAGAAATATCGGTTCTGAGTTTCAAGATTATCATTATGCATTAGTCATATACGAATCAAAATATACAGCTCTTGTGGTTCCATTAACCTCAAAAAAAGACCATACTCCAAAATGGATAGAGGAAAATAAAGAAGTTATAGTCGATATAGGAAAAATTGAGGGTTATCCTGATGACAGTAAAGAATGTTATGCTTGCACGTTCATGATTCAGTCTGTCAGCAAAAAAAGATTAGATAGATGTGGCAACAAAAAAGATGGTTACTTTCAAATTAAGGTAACAGATAAACAGATGAAGATGGTCTGTGACAAAATTTCTGAAATTACATATAATAAAATTACCAAAGGCAATATTGACAATTAATACGATTTATGATATATTCAAGTTGTCTTAAGACAGTGATTTGATATAATGGGTTTGATAATTTGCCATTATATCTATTGGCTTAAAGCCAGTGATTTAAAAAAAGTTATTTTTTGAGAGCAGCGTTATCGCTGCTCTTTTTTTACAGATACGTATAAGCCCGCTACCCCATAGCCATATTTCCATCCATGGGGCAACGGTTTTTACCGCGATATGGATTGGATTCCCTACACTGGAAACGCCACTCCCGCCCTCAATATTATATTCGGATACGGTGTAAACTCGCCGGTACGTATTGCAAACTTAACCTGCCTTGACAGTTCCTTAAGCCCGGTATGGGGAACCATCCGGCGCTCCACCCCCGGAAGGCTTTCCTCTATATAAGCCAGCAGCTCCGGGTTATACTCCTTAATCTCCTCTGCCACCGTATAAAACTCCACCTCCGTCTCCTTCAGCACGGCATCCATTACCTGCTTAAAGGTGGGAACCCCGCCGCATAACGCCAGGTCCACAATCGGGACCCCTGCCGGGATTGGCATTCCGCCATCCCCTATCATGAACTGGTCCATATGTCCCAGCCCGGCTATGTACCCTGCCAGCCGGGCATTGATGATCCCAAACTTCTTCATCCCATTTCCTCCTTCCCCAAAAGTGTTCTCCCGGAGTCTCCCCGGCACTTATCTTTGAGGCTGATTTACCACAATCATCCTTTTATATCAGCTATTTATTCTCATTCCTGGCCTGCAGCGCCATCTTAGCCTGCATATTCCTCTGGAACTGGTCAATGATGACAGCCAGTACGATGACCAGGCCCTTGATGACCATCTGCCAGAACTCGGACACGCCGCACATGACCATCCCGTCATTGATGACACCGATTACAAATGCCCCCACAATGGTTCCGCCAATGGTCCCCACGCCGCCTGCCATGGAGGTTCCGCCCAGTACGGCTGCCGCAATGGCGTTCATCTCCCAGCCCTCTCCGGTTGCGGGATGCGCTGCCACCAGCTGCGAGGAAGCGATGATGCCCACCACTGCCGCGCACAGGCCGGAGAAAGCGTAAACCATGATCTTAACCTTATTCACCTTGACGCCGGACAGCCTGGCGGCCTTCTCATTGCCGCCAATGGACAGCACATGCCAGCCAAATGCGGTTTTCCTCAGGATGACAGCCGCAATCACTGCAATGATTGCCAGGATTACAACGCCCACAGGAATCACGGTCCCGGGGATATTGCGCCCGAACACCTCCCAGCCCGTGTTGCCCAGGGCCTCGTTGCCAGTGATTTTTGAATAGGTGGCCCCGCCTGAGCGGATCATGGCAAAACCGCGGGCCACATACATCATGCCCAGGGTGGCGATAAAGGGGGCCACGTTGAACCTGGTAATCACAAGACCGTTCAATGTGCCGATTACCACGCCCAACAGCATGGTGATGATGAACACGGCCGGAACATTAAAATACAGGGTTACGCCAAACATCTGAAGGGTAAGCCCCTTTTCCAGAAGCCCGCCTGCAATCATTCCGGCCAGTCCAACGATTGCGCCCACGGAAAGGTCAATGCCTCCCGTGATGATGACATAGGTCATTCCGATGCCCAGGATACCGTACAGGGCCACATGCTTGGCAATGAGCATGGCTGTGTTCAGGCTCAGGAAATTAGCGGCCTTGATACTGAAAAAAATCAACAGGACAATCAGCACAATAAAGGTCCTGCCCTTTAACAGCGTCATGGCCAAGGCATTATTCGAAGATTTCTTATTCGTACTCATAATGTATACTCTCCTTTTCCAATCATTGGCCGTGGTGGCCTTTATATGATGACAATACCAGGCTTTCTTCCTGAATCTCGTCCCCAATGAGTTCCCCTGTCTTGATGCCGTTTGACAGCACCATGACCCTGTCCGCTATGGCGATGATTTCCTTTAACTCAGAAGATATGACAATGATGGAAAGCCCTTTTTCCGCATACTGGTTGATGATGTCAAATACCTCGGTCTTGGCGCCGATGTCAATGCCCCTGCTGGGTTCATCCAGAAGCAGGATTTTCGGATTGGTCAGAAGCCCCTTTCCAATGACAACCTTTTGCTGGTTGCCCCCTGAAAGGGAGAGGATGGGCAGGTTCTTGTCAGCCACCTTGATGTGGATATCCTTAATCTGTTCATCCGCCCTCCTGCCCTCCAGCTTATCATCCAGCAGGAATCCCTTTACATACTTTTTAATACTGGACAGGGAAATGTTCTTAAGGATGCTCATGGTCTGCACCAGGCCTTCCCTCTGCCTGTCCTCGGGCACCAGGGCAAATCCCCGTTCAATCTGCTCTGAGATGGAATGGATTTCCATCTTCTTCCCCTCCAGCAGGATATCGCCTGTATGCTCCGGCCTCAGGCCCATGATGCATTCAAAGACCTCGGTGCGGCCCGCTCCCATTAGCCCGTATATTCCCAGGATTTCACCCCTTTTCAGGTTAAAATCCACATGATGCAACAGATACCCGCCACCGCTCTTTGGAAGGGTCAGGTCCCTGACCTCCAGCACGGTCTCCTGCTTCTCCCAGTCAATGTTCCTGTCCTTTTTCGGATAAGACTTGCCCTCACCCGTCATCTGCTTAACAATCCAAGGCACATCAATATCCCTTACATCAGCGTCAGCCACATACCTGCCGTCCCTTAAAATCGTCACATGGTCGCCGATTTCCATGATTTCCTCCAGACGGTGGGATATGTATACAATGGAAATACCCTGGGCCAGAAGCTCCCTCATGATTTTAAAGAGGATCTTAACCTCCTGCTGGCTTAAGGATGAGGTAGGCTCATCCATGATCAGTATCTTAAGGTCGTCCGCAATCAGGTTCCTGGCAATTTCTATCATCTGCTGCTGTCCCACCCTCAGATCCCCAATCAGAGTATCCGGGCTGATGGGATGTTCCAGGCGCTCCAGTATCTGGGCCGCCAGTTGGGCATGTTTCTTATTATCCAGCACAAATCCGGTCTTTTTCTCCTTGGCCATGAAAATGTTCTGATACACGTTCAGGTTGGGAAACAGGCTCAGTTCCTGATGGATGATACCGATACCGTGCTTCCTGGCTTCCGTGGTATTCTTAAAAGCCACTTCCTTGTCCCCCATATACAGGGTGCCTGCGCTGGGCTGTTCAATTCCGGCAATGATTTTCATCAAGGTAGACTTGCCCGCCCCATTTTCCCCAATCAGCACATTTACCTTGCCGGCAAGCACATCGAAGGAAACGTGGTCCAGGGCCTTGGTTCCCGGATAAATCTTGTCAATCTGCTCTGCGTGAAGGCAGACGCCCTCCCGGCATTTAACTGTTGACTCCATAAAGCCACCTCCTAGTTTACAGTCAGCTTCACAGGCGTGATGAGGATCTCATCATCCTTATTCGCGGTAAATGTTCCAGTAAATTCAATGGTCCTGCCCTGCAGGGTCTCAGGCGCCGCCGCCTTTACCACGGTGGTATCAATAATGTCATGAAGGCTCTGGGAAACAGCGGCCCACTCCTGCTGGTTCTTGTAATCCCCGAATTTGATGAAATCCAGGGAATCCCTGACCGATGACCCCTTATATACACTGCCGATCTGAAGCTTTACGGTCACATCCCCGTCATAACCCTCAGGCTTCACCACCATGTACCCGGCCTTCTTTTCCTGGTTGACTTCCTCCACCACGGCCGTGCCCTTTACCACATAGTTAATCTCTCCCGATGTGCCCATGGAGTATTTTCCATATTTATCAACCAGGGACTTCAAATCCCCGCCGGATTCTTCCAAAAACCGGGTTATGTCCACGGCCTTGCCTTCCAGTTCGGGAAGCGCCTTGGAATCCCAGATATTAGCCACATTGTCTCCGGCGTTAAATTCCACATCTCCTGTTAATTTTCCTTCTTCACCAATCTTAACTACCTTCACACATCCGGTCATGCTTAACGCAGATGCTGCCAATATAAGAGCTGTTACCAGACTTATCACACGTTTTTTCATAGTACACTCCTATCTCCATACTTATATGTTCCTGACTTCACTTCAAAACTACCTTCATTCTTGGGGGAATACTCCATTAACCGTTACCCTTATGGAATTGCAGGAGGTTTTAAGGCCTCCTGCAACCGGATTTTCTTATTCGCTGTAAACGAACGCGCTTAATTTGTCAACATTCTCAGAAGTAATGGCCACACAGTCAACCAGCTGTTTCTCTTCCAGTCCCGTGGTGCCTTCCTTTAAGTACTTGTCAGCCTGCTCAACCGCCATCTCTGCAATCAGCGCACACTGCTGAAGCGCGGTACCTGTCATGTAACCGGACTTGATCTCAGCCGCGGCCTCGTCAGAACCATCCACGCCAATGATGCAGATATCCTTTAAGCCTGCTGCCTTGATTGCTGCCGCTGCGCCCACTGCCATGGTGTCGTTGCCGCATACAATACCCTTGATGTCAGGATTGGACTGTAAGATGGTCTCAACCTTTTCATAAGCCTCAGTCTGCTCCCAGTTCGCGGTCTGCTGTGCAACCATCTCCAGGTCCTCGTACTGGTCAATGACCTCATGGAACGCGCTGGAGCGCACACCTGCGTTGGTATCGCTTTCCTTGCCTAAAAGCTCTGCGTACTTGCCTTCCTCGCCCATGGCCTCAACAAATACTTCCGCAATTGCCTTGGCGCCCTGATAGTTATTGGCAACAATCTGGGAAATGGCAACGCCCTCTGCATTGATCTCACGGTCAATTAAGAATGTGGGGATTCCTGCATCCCTTGCCTTCTGTACGGCTGCAACGGTTGCGTCGGCCCCTGCATTGTCACAGATAATGGCTGCTGCCTTGTCTGCAATGGCATTGTCAAACAGCTCGGACTGCTTGGTGGCATCATCGTCATGGGAAACCTTCTTAACCTCATAGCCCAGTTCAACCGCCTTTTTCTCAGCCTGGTCAGCCTCGGTCTTAAAGAATGGATTTGAGTGGGATGGGGTAATGATATACATGATTTTGGAACCGCCTCCGGGAAGTGCTTCCGCCGCTGCTGCAACTGCTTCGGTTGCCGCTGCCTCCGTTGCTGCTTCCGTTGATGCTGCCTCGGCTGCCGCCGTAGTAGCTGCCTCGGTTGCTGCCGTGGCTGCTGCCGTGGTTTCCGCAGGCTTGGAGCCGCATCCCATCAGCAGACCGGCTGCCATGGCCGTACATAATAACATACTCATCATTCTTTTTTTCATTTTTGTTTCCTCCTTAAATGAATTATATAGTTTTGTATAGATAACCGGGTTGCCCGGTAAATCCCTGTTTAATTCAGTACCTTTGCTACCGCATGCTTCCAGCCGCCGTACTTCATATCCCTGGTTCCCGGATCCATGGCCGGCCTGAAGGTCCTTCTTCCCATCCTGGCAAATAACTGCTCCCGGTCATATATCCCCATGGCAATCCCGGCCGCATAGGCTGCCCCGATGCCGGACAGTTCTTCTGCCGGAGGGACGCTGACAGGAATCCCTGCCATATCGCTCTGGAACTGCATCAGGTACCGGTTCCTTGTGGGTCCTCCGTCCGCCCTCAGTTCCCCAATGGGGATACCGGATTCCTCTTCCATGGCAAGGACCACATCTGTAATCTGGTAGGCAATGCTCTCCAGCCCCGCCTTTACCAGCTCCGCCTTCCCGGTCAGTCTTGTCATTCCATAGTACATCCCCACCGCCCTGCTGTCCCAGTAAGGTGCTCCCAGTCCTGTAAAACCAGGTATCAGATAGGTGGTGTCGTCCGGGTTGGCTTCCTCTGCCAGTTCCTCTGTATCACCTGGCGATTCAATCAGCTTAAGGCTGTCCTTCAGCCAGGTAATCACTGCTCCCGTGTAATTGATATTGCCCTCCAGCACGTAGACGGCCTTTCCATCCATATGCCATGCAAGCGAGGTTACCACCTTTTCACTGAGCACAGGCTTTTCACCGATATTCATCATCACGGACGATCCGGTGCCGTAGGTGGTCTTTATCATTCCCTTTTCCAGGCACCCCTGGCCGAACAGCGCGCCGTGGCTGTCCCCCAGCACCCCGTGGATGGGAATAGGTTTCTGAAGGAATCCGTCAAAATCCGTATATCCGTAACATCCATCCGAGCCAGTGACCTGGGGCAGGCTTTCCACCGGAATACCGAACAGCCCGCATACCTCCACGTCCCATGCAAGGGTTTCAATGTTAAAAAGCTGTGTCCTGGAGGCATTGGAATAGTCTGTCCTGAATTCCTTTCCCCCGGTCAGATGCCATACCAGCCAGCTGTCCATGGTGCCGCAGCACAGTTTTCCCTCTGCTGCCAAAGGGGCGGCGTCCGGCACATGCTCCATCACCCAGCCCAGCTTGGCGGCTGAGAAGTAGGGCGAAAGCTTAAGTCCCGTGCGAAGCCGTATCATCTCGGCCAGGCCTTCCTGTTCCACCCTATCGGTAATGTACGCGCCTCTGGCGCACTGCCATACCACTGCATTGTATATGGGCCTTCCTGTCTCCCGGTTCCAGGCAATGGCGGTTTCCCTCTGGTTGCTGATACCCAGGCCCGCAATCCGGGATTTGTCAATCCCGGCTTTCTCCACCAGGTCCTTTACCGCCTGTACCGTATTCCTGTAAATCTCTTCCCCGTCATGCTCCACCCAGCCTTTCCCATTCACTATCTGGCGGTGGGAAAGGTCTGTCCTGCAGATTAATTCCCCCCTATTGTCAAACAGCAATGCCTTGGTTCCCTGGGTGCTCTGGTCTATCCCCAATATGTAGTCCATCCCGGCCTCCTACCCACGCCCCAGCGCTTTTTCAGCCGTCCCGGCTATTCCTTCTGCATTCAGTCCGTAATAATCAAATACTTCCCTGGATGTCCCGGTGATGACAGGCGCGTCCGGAAGGGACATATTAACCACTTTTTTCGGGCATTCCCCTGCAACCACCTGGCTTACCATGGAACCCAGGCCGCCGTAGGGCGCATGTTCCTCCACGGTGACGACGGCCTTTGCCCCGGATGCTGCCTGGATTACCGTTTCCACGTCCAAAGGCTTTACACAGTACATATCCACCACAGAGGCGCTGATTCCCTTTTCCTTCAGGATTTTGGCCGCATCCATGGCAGGTTTTACCATTTCGCCGCAGGCAATGATTGCCACATCCGTCCCCTGGGTAATTACGGTTGCCTTATCCATGACAAAGGGAACATTTCCCTCTTCATATACATCCTCTACCGGGTTGCGCCCCACCCGGATATAGGCAGGCTTTTCATCCTCTAACAGCGCCTCCATGAGGTGCCTTGTCTGGAACCGGTCGCTGGGCAGATATACCCTCATATTGGGAACAGATGCAAAAGCAGCAATATCCTGTGCGGAATGGTGGCTCATGCCCAGGGCGCCGTAGCTTACCCCTCCGCTGATTCCGATTAATTTCACATTGGTATTGGAATAGGCCACATCCACCTTGGCCTGTTCAAAGCTTCTGGTGGAAATGAAGCTGGCCGGTGAGGCAGCGTATGGTTTCTTGCCGCATTTGGCCATGCCCGCTGAAATGCTTACCAGGTTCTGTTCCGCAATCCCAACCTCCACGAACTGCTCCGGAAATGCAGATGCAAATGGCGCCAGGGATGCGGAGCCTCTGGAGTCGCTGCATAACACAACCACATCCCTGTCCTCCTTTGCGTGTTCCATAAGTACCTCACAGATAACCTGACGGTTTGCAATCTTATTCATGAAGCGCTTCCTCCCTTCTCCTGTCCAGCTCTGCCGCAATGGCTTCATACTCCTCCACGGTCGGGACCTTGTGATGCCATGCCGCCTTGTCCTCCATGGCGGGGCCTCCGCCAAAGCCCTTTGTTGTGTTGGCAATGACCGCGGTGGGCCGGCCCAATGTATTCCTGGCCTCCTCAAACGCCCGGTCGAGTTCATCCATGTCATTGCCGTTTACCTGTACCACATGCCAGCCAAAGCTTTTAATCCTATCCTCAAGGTCCTCATGGTGCATCACATCCTCGGTGCTGCCTGATATCTGGAGCCGGTTCCTGTCAATAATCGCGCACAGGTTATCCAGTTTATAATGTCCTCCTGCCATGAAACCTTCCCAGACCGAACCTTCCGCCAGCTCGCCGTCCCCCATGACCACATATATCCGGTTCTTCCTGCCGTCCATCCTGCTGGCTAAGGCCATGCCGATACACACCGGAAGCCCATGCCCAAGGGAGCCTGAGTTCATTTCAATCCCAGGAAGCTTATTGTTGGGATGTCCGATGAATTTAGAGCCAAAGGCTGAAAACTCATCCATCACCTTTTCTATTGGGAAAAATCCCTTAGCGGCCAGCACCGCATAATAGCTTTCAACCGAATGCCCCTTGCTCAGCACAAACATGTCCCGGTCCGGGTCATCCATATTCCCAGGTCCTATATCCATCTGCCTAAAATACAGGTTTACCAGTATATCCATCACACTGAAATCCCCGCCGATATGCCCTGTCCTGGCTTTCATGATCATGTCCAGCACATGGCGGCGCAGCTCAAATGACTTGACTTTCAAATCGTCCATAATTTCCTCCTCGTTACAAACACATGGCACAGTTCTATGTATTAAAACGCTTCCCACAGGGTCATTCCCCTCTCAGGTATGCTTTCACGTCCTCCTCAATGGGGTCGTACAGGTCTGGTTTAATACCGATATATTTGCATGCCTCGTATAATACCGGGACCACATCCTTGTGGATTCCCACACAGTGGTGGATATACGGGCCGGTCACTATCTTTTCTTCCAGGCGTTTGATGTTCTCCACCTCTACCCACAGATAGGTGCCCATCCCCTTTGGGCCGTCCACTCCCTTTGCATTGCCAAGAAGCAGCGAATACTCCCCATTGTCCCCATCAAACCGGCACAGGGTCACGCTGCCGTGCTTTGCCTCCGCCGTGATGCTGCCGGGATGGTCAAATGCCAGCGGATAGGTGATGGCCGGCCTTTCCTTTGCAACCGAGATGGGCCATGGACCGCAGTGCTGAAGCAGTTCGCCGTTTTCAATATCAGGATGGCGGATGGTCCAGTCCGCAAAAAACCCTCTTGTCTCACCCATGCCCGCTGCCTCCACCATAAGGGCGGTGATGGCGCCGTGGATGTCGGTCTCACATACAACCGGGATTCCCTCCTCATTCATCAGTGCGTTGGCAGCACACGGCATGATTCCCAGTTCGCACTGCAGCTGGTTCCAGCACTGGATGGCAGCTGCCTGGCAGCCGTACTTTTCCACCAGTCCCTTCATGGCAACCTTGAGGGCAGCCACATTTTCCAGCTCATCATCCTTTATCTTGATGTCCATGTGCTCCCGGCAGTACTGCATCACGGCCGCAACCTCTGTGCCCGCCTCCTTGGCAGCCTTCACCGCGTCGGTCAGCTCCGGCATGGGAATGGGTGACAGCTGGATGTTGAATTTCTCAAGGAGTTCGCCCTCATTGCACATGGTGGTCCAGAAGTCAAATGGGCGGGTGGAAATCTGAAGGATACGCATGTTCCTGAATTTCTTCACCACATTGCACACCGCCATGAAATCCCTTATGCCCCGTTCGAATACCGGGTCATCCAGCCGGCAGTTGGTCATATATGTAAATGGGACCCGGAACCGCCTGAGCACCTTGCCCGTGGCGAAAAGCCCGCACTGCGTATCCCTTAAACGGACCCCGTCCTCATCGGGCCTTTCATCTAACGGCCCCCATAAAAGCACCGGGACCCCCAGTTCCTTGGCAAGCCTTGCACATTCATACTCGGTGCCGAAGTTGCAGTGGGGAAGGAACAGTCCGTCGATTTTCTCCTGCCTGAACTTCTCTGCAATCCTCTTCATGTCACTGTCATCGTAGAGAAGTCCTTCTTCATTTATATCCGTGATATCCACATAATCAATGCCCAGTTCTGTCAGGCGGTCTGCTGTAAGCCCTCTGTACTTAATTGCATCCGGCGCACTGAAAATGCTTCTTCTGGTTGGCGCAAATCCAAGTTTAATCTTATCCATCTTTTTCTCCTCCATTGGTTTTTATATATCAGCTGCTGCCCATGGCAGCACCGTATTGTATGGTGTCTGACCCGTTTGCATCACTTACACTGTCCCGCTCCACAAACCGGGTGCTGACCAGTGTCTGGGTCTTGGTATCCATTCCCTCCTCCACAATGTCCAAAAGCCGTCTGACAGCCATCTGCCCCAACTCCTGTTTGGGGACCCTAAGGCTTGTAAGCCCGGGCGATACGATATCGCAGAAGGGTAGGTCGTCAAACCCAATCAGCGATACGTCCCCGGGAATCTGTATGCCGCATTCCTGAAGGGCCTTCATGCATCCAAGGGCAATCATGTCATTATCCGCAAAATAAGCGTCCGCAAGCCCCGGCTTTTTCTTCAGATAGGCCAGCATATCCCGGTAAGCACCGTCCATGGTGGTGCTTACTGTTACCGTATATCCGGGGTCATAGGGAATCCCCTGTTCCGCCAGAGCCGCCCTGTACCCAGCCTCCCTGAGCTTAAATGCCTTAATCCGAAAATCCCCCCTCAGATATCCCAGGCGCCTGTGTCCCTTTTCAACCAGATAATTCACGGCAGTCCTGGCCGACTCCGAATTATTGGTAATGATTCCGCTGTACGGCAGGTCCTCACTCCAGTAGTCCAGTGTCACTATCCTGCATCTGGCCCTGGAAAAATAGTGCAGGTCCTGGTCCATAAGCTCGGCCCCCATCAGGGCCACCAGGGAATCCCTATCCTCCAGCAGGACATCCAGCTGACTCTTAAAATCAGCCGCCCTCCTGTCCAGATAATTGATGACCATATCATATCCACGGCGCCGGCATTCGCTTTGGAATCCGTCCATCATCATGGTAAAAAAGGGGGTGTCATCCGTAATCAGGCCATTGGTGCGGTACATGACAAAATGAATCTTCCTCTGCTGGGCCGCCTGCAGATATCCCATCTCGCTGGCAGTCTTAAAGATTTCCTCTGCCGTCCTGGGATTTACTCCTTTTTTCCTGTTCAGGGCATTGGATATGGTTGCCGCTGAAAACCCTGTTGCTTCGCTGATTCGCCTGATTGTTGTTTTCATAGATTCAAGTCCCTTTGTTTTTTGCCTGTCCGATTGTATAAACATTATTATAAACATTTTAAATAATTTTGCAATATTTTTTATAGAAATCGACGTTTCTTTGTATAATTTAGATGATTTATTTCATTATTTTATGTACAATATTACCATATATGAGCTACAATTTTGCACTTTTTCCTTGCTTCCATGTAAATATTCATATAAACGTATATATAAAACTTTATATAAATAATTTATTTCTTAATGCATTAAAAAACTCAAAAAAGGACCCTGCCCTGCAGATTCAATCTGCATGCAAGATCCTTAATCAATCCATATGGGTCATATCACGGTCTGTACCAGTTTCTTCACGGTCTGCCGTTCAATGAATTTCGTACATACCTCTGTCTTGGTCACAACCACCTCTCCCGGATTCTGGATCATATCAATCAGCCTTCTCACGGCCAGCCGCCCCATCTCCTTATTGGGCACCCTGAGCGTGGTCAGGGGAGGATATGAAATCTCACTGAAGGGCAGGTCGTCAAATCCAATGATTGACACGTCGTCCGGAACCTTATACCCCCGTTCCTGCAGCGCTTTCATGGCCCCCAGGGCAATCATGTCGTTGTCCACGAAAAATGCGGTTGGAAGCCCTGGCTCCTTATCCAGATAGGCAAGCATGTCCTGATACGCCCCGTTCAGCGTAGTGGACAAGGTGATGATGTAATGATTCTTTACCTCCAGCTTATACTTGCGCATGGCGGACTGGTATCCCTGTCCCCTTACCTTGAACCCATTGATGCGGTAAGCTCCCCTGATATAGCCGATTTCCCTGTGTCCCTGCTCAATCAGATACTCCACTGCCTTTTTGGCCGAGTCAAAGTTATTGATCAGGACACCGCTGAAATCCATGCTGTCCTGCCAGTAATCCAGTATGACCACAGGACTTCTGGCGTAGCGGAACGGGTTCAGTTCCCCTCCCATCATCTCAGTACCCAGGATGACCGAAGCAGACTCACTGTCCTGGACCAGATTCTTCACCTGGTGTTCATAATCAGAATCCCTTTCATCCAGGTTGCACAGCACCATCTCATAACCGCATTGGCGGCATTCCTGCTCAAAACCGCTGATCAAGGTAGGGAAAAAGGGGGTATCGTCAATAATGGAACCATTTTTCTTAAAGGTCACCAGCTTGATTTTGGAAATGGAATTTTCGTTTATATATCCCACTTCCTTTGCCACCCTGAATACCTCGGCCGCTGTCTTGGCATTGACGCCCTTTTTATGGTTCAGGGCATTGGACACCGTGGCCGGTGAGAATCCCGTTAATTCACTTATGTATCTGATACTGGCTTTCATACCTGCTTCCTCTCACACATTCATTCTATACTGCCTGGAACCCCTAGAGCCTGCCACCGCACTTTGGACAGTACTCAAAATCCTCTTCTGTCTCATAGCCGCAGCGCACACATTTCTTCCATACCTTGTAGGATCCGTTTTCATAGGAACTTCTTCTGTTCCCCTCCTGGACCAGGGTCAGGTCCGCCTGGGTGATGTCCGCCTGCTGCCCGCGGGCCAACGCCTTTCCCTTTTCCGGATCCAGCTCATAGACAGCTTCACAGCAGGACATTTTCACATAAAACTTCTTATTCCACTTAAACAGCGGTATGAAGAAAAAGCTGAAATACATATAGGTCATCATGACCTGGTAGCGGCCGTATGCCCCGCACCTGTCGCAGATAACCGTTTTTACATAATCCAGGATTTTCTGTCCCTGGCTGATTCCTCCTATGAATATCACTGCTGTCCATCCTCCCTCCAAGCAATCTTACGGCAGCTCCCATCCCAAAACGCGGAAACAGGACAGAGCCCGGTTTTCCCCGGCCCTGTCCGCTGTGTCATTACCGGTCCGTCACTGCCCATTGGCGCCAAAAGTTGCCGGTAATCCGTATATCAAATTATAAATAAGACTTTTTAAGGGCTTTTAACAGGATCTTAGGCTGCCTGTTGTACGGCGTTACCGGGCAGATGTTCTTCTTCACATCCATAAGCCCGTACACTGCCAGCCTTGCCGCGCGCACGGAGTACTCCTCTGTAAACACCATGTCGTCCGGTATCTCCACAAACTGGCTGACCATGGCGAAGTTGGTGGAGCCGGCCGGGATTACCGGAGGCCTGTCGCTGTATTTGCGCGGCTCAAACTGGGCGTCCACGTAAGGCATGTAGCACGGGATTACATTAATCACGGTCTTCATCAGCTCTGCAATCCGGTCCTCCGGGATATGCAGGTGGTGCAGGTATTCATTCAGAAGCTCCTGGCCCGTACACTCCTTCATAGGCTTCTTCACATAGTCGCCCACCGCGTCCGTATACAGTCCATATCCCCAGAAAATGGTGGTATCCATGGGCTGGTTCGCAAAATGGGGCTGGGCAGCAACCACGCTGCTCATCAGCCAGCTGGAATCCTTAAATGTCATCAGGGCGCCGCTGCCCGGCACATTGCCGGTAAAGTTCTCAATGGTCTTTAAGATCTCATCGCCCCTGCAGGTCACGGTAAAGCTGAGCCAGTTGGTCTCATGGGGCTTTGTGAAGAAGGGTTCCGGATTCCCCAGTCCCGGCTTCTTGGCAGCAACCTTGGCCCAAAGTTCCCCGCTGATCGGCTTCTGCTCAGGAGCCGGCGCCGGTGTATGGAAATCACCCAGGGTGGCGCTGTCGGTCATACATGCATTGGTCATGATGCAGATGTCATTCTTCTCTAACTGCACGGTCTCAAATACATAGGAATCCTTGACAGCATCCCCATTCTCTCCGGTGTCGTCCGTGTCCTCCACCTTGCGCTTCAGATAAAGGGTCCTGGCAGTAATCCCATGGCCGTCCTCAAAGTCAATGTCCGTAACCTCACAGTTCTCCATGAAGCTGACCCCGGCCTTCCTCAGATAGGACTCCAGGGGACGGATGACGCTGTCATACTGGTTCAGAGGGGTCCTGGTCACGCCTTCCAGTGTCTCAATGCGGCTGAACTCAAATATCATGCGGTTCATATAACGGCGGAATTCATAAAGGCTGCTCCATTTTTGGAAAGCAAATGTGGTCTGCCACATATACCAGAAATTTGTCTCAAACATATGGGGCGTTTCCTTGAACCAGTCCTGGATGGTCAGGTTGTCCAGCTTCTTCTCATCTGTCATGAGAAGCTTCAGCAGCGCCATGCGGTCTGCCTGGTTAAAGCCCATGGACTTCACGTCCAGGATATTGCCGTCCTTGTCCACCAGCCTGGCCTTTGCGCAAGTAGGATGGGCATGGTCAAAATCCAGGATTTCCTCTGTCACGCTGCGGCCGGGCTGGCGCAGGGACGGGATGGAGCTGAACAGTTCCCAGAAGTTCTCATATGTCTCTTCATTGAGCATGCGGCCGCCCCGGCACACAAATCCCTTTTCCGGGGTTCCGATCCCGTCATTGCTTCCGCCCAGGATATGCATCCCCTCGTAGATGGTAATCTGCTTGCCCGGGAACCTGCAGTCCCTTACCAGATATGCGGCAGCTGCCATGGATGCCAGTCCCCCGCCCACCAGGTACGCCTTCCTGTCACCGTATTCACGGTTATTCATCACTGCTTCCTCGATAGCTGATATCCTTGCGTCTTCCTGCTCCTTACGGCTGTCGCGCATCTTCTTAACCGCCACTCCCGCTGCCGCTCCCACAGCCGCTGCTGCAAGGGCTTTCTTCATGTTCTTGTTCATTGCTATCCCTTCCTTTCTGCTTATATATAGATTCTCAGATATCCAAGAATAATATTCCTATTTTATGCATTTTCCGTAAAATAATTGGACAGCCTGGCAAACTGATCCAGGGTCAGCGCCTCGCCCCGGATGGACGGCGATACCCCGAGGCTCTCTATGGCCTCTATGATCTGCTCCTTGGTGTAGGGTATGTCCGGCGAATTGTTCAGGCCGTTCTGCAGCGTCTTCCTCCGCTGGTTAAAGGAGGCCCTTACCAGTTTAAACATCAGCTTCGGGTCCTTCACCTTGACAGGCGGTTCCTTGTACCTGGTGAGGCGGATGACGGCTGAGCCCACATTGGGACGGGGGATGAAGCAGTTAGGCGGCACATTGGCAACGATGTAAGGCTGGGCATAGTACTGCACGGCCAGGGACAATGCACCATAATCCTTGGAACCCGGCCCCACCTGCATCCTGTCCGCCACTTCCTTCTGCACCATGACCGTTATGTTGTCAATGGGCACGTCACTTTCAAACAGCCCCATGATGATAGGGGTGGTGATATAATAAGGCAGGTTGGCCACCACCTTGATGGGCCTTCCTCCATTATACACATCCACCAGTTCATTCATATCCAGCTTCAGTATATCGCTGTTGATTACGGTTACATTGTCGTATCCCTTTAAAGTCTCGTCCAGGATAGGCAGGAGGTTGGTGTCAATCTCCACCGCCACCACGCGTCCCGCGTGTTCCGCCAGGTGCTGGGTCATGGTCCCAATCCCGGGCCCGATTTCCAGCACGCAGTCCTCTCCTGTGATTCCCGCGGCGCTTATGATCTTGTCCAGTACGTGGGTGTCTATGAGAAAATTCTGACCGAATTTCTTCTGGAATGCAAATTGATATTTCTGTATGATTTCAATGGTTTGTTTCGGGTTGCCCAAATCTTTTTCCATGTGGAATTTACCTACTTTTTATCTTTTAAAATTATGGTATCCTATTGAAGGTCAAAAGTCAATACAAAACGGCGGGTACTGCGCCATCCGGGATATGCTCCTTATTCCAGCTTTACCTGCACCTGCCATGGTTTGACTTTTCTTATCTTTAGCGGTAAAATATTTTCCATAAGCAGGGTCACCTCAGAGAGCCTAAATTAAGGAGGGTTTACGTATGAGAAAAACAAAATTATTTATCGCCACACTGGCAATGTCCATGCTCCTGAGCAGCACTTCCCTGGCCGGAACCTGGCAGGCCCAGGATAATGGACAATGGAAGTATCAGAATGATGATGGCAGCTTTGCAACCGGGTGGATTGAAGATGGCGGTAAAAGCTACTACCTGGACGCCAATGGCATAATGCTCGCCAACACCACAACGCCGGATGGTTATTATGTGGGAGCAGACGGCGCGTGGATTGCCGGTCAAGAGGCCCCCAAATTCGACTTTTCAATCGCTGCCTGTTCCATAAAGTACACCGGCCATAAAGTATTTTCCTTTGACTACGATGGGTATCCCTGCGTTGCGCTCTACTATGATTACACAAATAAGGATGCAGAGCCTACTGGCGCATATTTAGCAGATTATTATATCACGGTATTCCAAAACGGCGTTGAATGTGATTCCGCATTTTTGTCTTACGATGAAAGGGAAGAAGCATTTGACAACTACACTAAGAAGGTCACAACCGGTACAACGATCAATGTTGCTCAAGCTTACAGGATTTCAGATATGAGTGATATTACAATACAGATAAAGGAAATGTGGAATTGGAGTAATCCACGGGTCGATACCGTCACCTTAAGTTTAAGATAGGCTGCAAATCTAAATGAGTCTTTGATTAAAATAATAAAGCAGTGCCCCTGCCCTCCCATTCAGGAATCGCAGGGGCACTTCCCTAAGAACATAATATATCTAGGGTGTGTTTGAAAATTCATTCCCACAAGGTGGGCCGCACAGCTGACGGAAAGCAATTTTCCAGACACGCCCTAATGCTGCATCCCATATAGTCGCAATGCATTATCCCATGTCACCCGGATAACAGTCTCCCGGTCCACGCCCTTAAGCGCGCTGACCGCATCCACCACATAGGACAGGTTCAGGGATGAATTGCGCTTGCCCCGGTTGGGCACAGGCGACAGGTACGGACAGTCTGTCTCAAGCACCAGGGACTCAAGGGGTGCATACTCCACCACTTCCTTAAGCTTTTTAGCATTGTTAAAGGTGGACACGCCTCCAATCCCCAGGAAGAATCCCATATCCAGGTACTCCCTTGCAATCTCCTTCCCATAAGAAAAGCAGTGGATCACACCGCCCATATCACCGGCTTTTTCCGCTTTCATGATATCCAGCGTGTCCTTGGCAGCGTCCCTGCTGTGGATAATCACAGGAAGCTTCACTTTCCTGGCCAGGTCCAGCTGGCGCACGAACCATATCTTCTGTACGGAGTGCTCCGGCTCTTCCCAGTAATAATCCAGGCCAATCTCGCCCACTGCCCTGACCTTTTCGTGGGAACATTGGAATTCCATCCACTTAAGTCCTGCCTCGTCAAGCTCTGCCGTCCCGCTGGGATGGACTCCCAGGGCAGCGTACATCCAGTCATAATGTCCGGCCAGCAGCAGGGTGGTCCTGCAGCTTTCCAGGCTGGCGGCCACATTCATCACCGCTCCGATGCCGCCATCCTTAAGGCTCTCCAAAAGCGCCTCCCGGTCCTCTTCAAACGCCTCATCATCATAATGGGCATGTGTGTCAAAAATCATATATCCCAAGCTCCTTTAATCCTCTGTCCTGTACTGTATCCTGACAGGCCATGTCGGGCCATCCACTCCCGCCATCCGCAGAACCTATGCCTTCAGCACATACTGTCCAATCCCATATAACGCCAGCAGGTGTACAGGATAAAACACATAGAACAGGTACTTTAACTGAAATGCCCCGCGTCTGCCATTATACAGCACAACCGGCACAAATGCCAGTGCGGAAACACAATAATAACTTACGCTCTCCAGGGCGCACAGCACCACCCCCACCGCCAGCTGGGCAATATCATTGTGGCGGAACCAGTACATGGCAGTAATCAAAAGCACGCCAATCACATTGTAGTCCGCCTGGCACACCCAGGCCAGCGCGCATCCGGCCCCAAGGGCCGCCAGCTGGATACCCAGGTTCCTGGTATATTCCATGACCATGATGACCATGATTCCGATAAACAATGTAAACAGCATGTTCTGGTAATAAGGATAAAACACCCTGTGGTATACGGCCAGGTCAAAGGGGACTTCCGAAACCACAGCGCAAAGCAGCATACGCAGGGCATACCTTCCCCGCTCCCTGGTCCGGACAAATTCCTCCGCTACCAGGAACGCAAAAATAGGAAAGGCCAGCCTGCCCATGTAACGGCAGGCCTGTCCTGCAATCATCCATATATGCCCGGACCGGGTTGCAATCATGGCCTGGTACAGCGTCCGGTCCGCAGCGTGCAGTATACCTCCCTGTATAAGCACTGCCCCCACATTATCAATCAAAATAGCCACTATGCCCAGAACCTTAAGCTGATTGCCTGTAAGTCCGCGGCGCCGGTTTCCATATGACCTGCTTGTGTACAGCCTGTAGCTGCCAGTTCCTGTGTTCATTCCCATTCCCCATTCAATCCTGTGTTTATCATGCCCCTGGTCTTTCGTGTCTTTTTATCATACTGCAAAATGGGAAAAAATGCAAGTTTCTCCCACTTTTGGTCTTGTTTTCCATATAAAATGCATATATTCTCCCATTTATTACCTATTTCATCCCCATTCAGGTCCAAAATCATGCAAAAAGAGCGGGACATCTATTATCTGTCCCGCTCCCGTCCATATTATATTTAACAGATTTCAGCCCCGGCCGGCATATCCTTTTCCGGTTTCATCAGGGCCAGATTGCCCTCTGCGTCCTCAGCGCACAGGATCATCCCCTCTGACAGCATGCCTGCCAGCTTTGCAGGCTTTAAGTTGGTCACCACCATGACCTTCTTACCCACCATCTCCTCTGGTGAATAGTAAGCCTTGATGCCGCTTAAAATCTGGCGTGTCTGGCTTCCTATCCTGACCTGGGAGCAAAGCAGCTTCTTGGACTTTGGAACCGCCTCGCATTGGATGATTTCCCCTACCTGGAACTGAAGCTTTGCAAAATCATCATAGGTTATCTCCGGCTTGGCCTCAATATCGATGACGTCATCCCCGGCCCCGCTGCTTCCATCCGCACCGGCGTCCATACCCTGTGCACCGCCGTCTGCGGCTGCGCTGCCTGCTGCCTGGGCAGCCTGCATGGCTTCCACCTTATCCAGCACTTCCTTTACATCCATACGGGCAAAAAGGATTTCCGGCTTGTCCGTCACCTTGCTGCCGGACGGATACAGCCCAAAGGAATCCATCTGGGACAGCTCCCGCTTAACCGTGTTAAGCTGTGCCAGGATTTTCCCTGCTGTCCCGGGCATGAAGGAATACAGAAGGGACGCGCCGATGGCAATGGATTCCGTCAGGTTATAAAGCACGGTGGACAGCCTGTCCTTCTGCGCCTCATCCTTGGCAAGGGTCCATGGCGTTGTCTCATCAATATACTTGTTGCATCTTCTGAAAATGTTGAAAATCTCCGTCATGGCATCTGCCACACGCAGCTGCTCCATCTTGGCATCCGCCTTCTTGACTTCCTCCAGGACCACCTTCTTAAGGTCTTCATCCACTTCCCCGGCAGCGCCCTTATCCGCGATAACACCGTCAAAGTACTTGTTGCTCATGGAAATGGTGCGGTTCACAAGGTTACCCAGGATATTAGCCAGGTCAGAGTTCATACGCTCCACCATCAGCTCCCAGGAAATCACGCCGTCATTGTCAAATGGCATCTCATGAAGCACAAAGTAGCGCACCGCGTCCACGCCAAAGAAGTCCACCAGGGTATCTGCGTAAAGGACGTTGCCCTTGGATTTGCTCATCTTGCCGTCGCCCTGAAGCAGCCACGGATGTCCGAACACCTGCTTTGGAAGGGGCACGTTAAGCGCCATCAAAAAGATGGGCCAGTAAATCGTATGGAAACGGATGATATCCTTGCCGATCAGATGCAGGTCGGCAGGCCAGTATTTCTTAAACTGGTCCGTACTGCTGCCGCCGCAGTCATACCCAATGCCCGTGATATAGTTGGTAAGCGCGTCCAGCCATACATAAGTCACATGCTTTGGATCAAAGTCAACCGGAATACCCCAGCTGAAGGTGGTCCTGGACACGCACAGGTCCTGAAGCCCCGGCAGCAGGAAGTTATTCATCATCTCGTTCTTCCTGGAAACAGGCTGGATGAACTCAGGATGCTGGTTGATATGTTCAATCAGCTTCGGGGCATATTTGCTCATACGGAAGAAATAAGCCTCCTCCTTGGCCGGCTTCACCTCGCGCCCGCAGTCAGGGCACTTGCCGTCCACCAGCTGGGACTCCGTAAAGAAGGACTCGCAGGGAGTGCAGTAAAGCCCTTCGTAGTAGCCCTTATAGATATCCCCCTGGTCATAAAGCTTCTTGAAGATTTTCTGCACCTGGGCCTCGTGTCCGGCATCCGTGGTACGGATGAATTTATCATAGGAAGTGTCCATCAGGTCCCAGATCCTCCTGATTTCAGCGGCAGCCCTGTCCACGAATTCCTTCGGGGTCACTCCTGCGGCCTGGGCCTTCTCCTCAATCTTCTGACCGTGCTCATCTGTTCCGGTCTGGAAGAATACATCATATCCCTGTTCCCTTTTATACCTGGCAATGCTGTCAGCCAGAACAATCTCATAGGTATTGCCAATGTGGGGTTTTCCGGAGGCATAGGCAATGGCTGTGGTAATATAATATGGTTTTTTACAATCCTGACACATAATCATTTCCCTCTTTTTCTGTAATAGTTTTAAGTATAAGCTTTTCCCACTTATCCGTCAAGACATGAGCCCGGTTTTTCCCTTTCATACAGGGTTTCTTTGACACATAAGTTGATATTTCCCTACATATACTATATAATGGTCCGAGTGCCACAGGCCAACGAAACGCATACAACCTGACGGAGGAATGATTGTAGAATGAAACAGTTTAAGAACATATATTTCCAATTTATCTTATCCCTGATCCTGACCGCCACGCTGGTAACCGGATGTGTGGCCCCGGGTCCCAGGCCAGGCAAAGACAGCCCTGACCAGGCAGGAACACCGGCAGAAAGTCCGGCATCCTACGAAAAGTATGAGAAAGCCACGCTGGAGACCCAGGAACATTTTGACCAGATGATGAACGACCTGTTCCTGGACGAAGTGGACAATTCCCTGATTACCCTGCACTACACCCTGGCCGATCCGGCCGCCTTCGGCATCACTGACTATGATAAAACCCTGGGGACCGTTTCCCTGGAGGATACGAAACAGGCTCTGAATGATGCAAAATCCCTGAAAGTACAACTGAATGACATTGACAGCCGTTACCTGCGTGAGGACCAGCTGCTTACATATACCATCCTGTCCTCGTACCTGAATACCATGCTGGACAGCGAAGGCATGGAGCTGTACGACCAGCCCCTTTCCTCCTCCCTCGGCATCCAGTCCCAGCTTCCCATCCTGCTGTCTGAATATGTTTTCTATACCAGACAGGATGTGGAGGATTACCTTTCCCTGCTGTCCTCCATTGATACCTACTATGAGAGTATTGTGGAATATGAAAAGCAGAAATCAGAAGCAGGACTTGGACTGTGCGACACTGCCATTGACCGGATCATCCAGTCCTGCAACGCATATCTCCTGGACGCGGACCACAGCTTCATGGCAGAGACATTTTCCCAGAGGCTTAACCAGGTGGAGGGGCTGACCGATCAGGAAAAAGCGGACTATAATGCCAGGAACCACGCTGCCATCAATGAGCATTTTGTTCCTGCCTACCAGAAGCTCATAGAAGGGCTGACCCCGCTAAAAGGCACCGGGACCAATGACAAGGGGCTGTTTTATTTCCCCGAGGGCCAAAAGTATTACCAGTACCTGGTAAATGCATATACAGGCACGTCCTACCAGGATATCCCGTCGCTGAAAAAGGCCATGAGCGACCAGATGATGGATGACCTGACAGCCATGGATGAGCTGCTTACCGAAAACCCCCTTCTGGCAAAAAAGCTGTACTCCTATTCATTTACCCTGACAGACCCCAATGAAATCCTGGAAAACCTGCGCACACAGTGCGCCAAGGACTTTCCTGCCATTGAGGACTATGTCTGCAACATCAAGGATGTGCCGGCTGCCCTGGAATCCACGCTGAGCCCTGCCTTTTACCTGACCGTGCCCATTGACCGTCCCCAGGATAATTCCATCTACATCAACAACGGAAGCACCAATACCGCCAGGAACCTGTACACCACCCTGGCCCACGAAGGTTATCCCGGACACATGTACCAGACCCTGTACTTTAACCGCAGCAATGACTACAACATAAGGAAGCTTCTCAGTTTCAGCAGCTATTCCGAAGGCTGGGCCACTTACGTGGAATACTACGCCTATACCCTGGACAATGGGCTGGACCCGGAGCTTGGGGAACTGCTCCGCCACAACGCGGCATTTACCCTGGCCCTCTATGCCATCCTGGATGTGAACATCCACTATGAAGGCTGGGACTTAAAGCAGGTAGAGGATTACTTAAACCTGTACTTCCGCATCAGCGATACCTCTGTCATCAGCACCATCTACTATGACATTGCGGAGAATCCGGCCAACTACCTGGAGTACTATGTGGGCTACCTGGAGATCATCAACCTGCAGCGCGAGGCCAAGAAAACCCTTGGCAGCCGATACACGGATATGGAATTCAACCGTTTCCTGCTGGACATCGGCCCCGCGCCCTTCAGCGTAATCAAGCCGTACTTTAACGAGTGGCTGGTGCGGCAGAACCAGCAGTAACCCATCCCTATTTCCGGTTCAGCTTCCCCATGACCGACGCCCCTCCCAGGCCCCCGGTAACAAGCCCAAGGCACACCGACGCCCTTACCAGCCCCGGAAACACGACCGCCTCACTGAGCAGCCCCGCCTGGCCGGCATAAATCCCCAGTCCAGGGACTGCCAGGCCCGTCCCCCACCGGTAGGATACCAGCAGCAGGACCAGGGGGATGCAGACGCCTGCCACCGCCATCACGATTCCCTGTGCCAGGAAAGGAATCTTAACAAATCCTTCCCTGGCGCCCATGAGGCGCATTACCCTGGTCTTTTCTTTCTGGGCTTCAATCCCAACAGCCAGGGTATTATGGATGAGCAGGACGGATATCACCACCAGCACCGCAGCGCTTCCGGCAATAAGCCGGGATGAGGCAGACTTAATCTGCTGCAGGGCCCTGATGGTATCCGCGGAATGTGTTACCTTCCTGACGCCGGAAAGCCCGGACACATAATCCACGAAATCCTCCTGCCAATCCGCCCCGTCTATATACACCTGGTAGCTGCCGCTGGCTGCCAGGGGGTTATCATCCTTAAATATACCGTCCAGGACTTCCCCGTCCCCATAATAATCTTCCTTAAATCCGCTCCAGGCCTCCTCTGCCGACACATATACGGTCCGCAGCACCTCCGGCCTGTCCTGAATCAGCTTCCCTACTTCATCCACACGTCCAGGCAGCACGTCCTCGTCAAAAAACACGGATACGTACACGTCCCTCTCTGTCTTTTGGACCAGTGCGTCCACATTGGCCACTGCAAGGTAAAAAATCCCGAACAGGAAAATGCAGGCCGACATGGTGATGATGGAAGCCGCCGAATACACCCGGTTGTGCCAGAGGTTTTTAAGCCCCAGCCTGCACAGGTACAGCAATGTCCTAACGCGCATATGCCAGTCCCTCCCTTGCAAGGTCCCGGACCACCTTGCCGTAGCGCAGCACAATCTGGCGCTTGTGCATGTATTTCACCAGCTCCTGGTTGTGGGTCACGGCCAGCACCGTGGTCCCCTGCCGGTTCACCTTTTCCAGCAGCCGCATGATTTCCTCCGCGTTCTTCTGGTCCAGGTTGCCTGTGGGCTCATCCGCCAGCAGCAGTACGGGCTGATTCACCACTGCCCGGGCAAGGGCGGTCCTCTGCCGCTCCCCTCCTGATAGGCGGGATGGGTAGCAGCGGGCCTTCCCTTCCAGACCCACCTGGCTTAACACCTCCATGACCCGGCGCTTCATCACTTTTTTATCCGCCTCAACCACCCTCTGGGCAAAGGCAACATTTTCATAGACCGTAAAGTCAGGAAACAGCCTGAAATCCTGGAACACCATCCCGATGTAGCGCCGGTAACGGTAGACCTGCCGCTCCCGCAGGCAGCCCAGGTCAATCCCATTGACCCTTATATTTCCCTCAGACGGATCCGTATCCTTTAATATAAGTTCCAGCATGGTGGTCTTGCCTGCCCCGCTGTTGCCGGTCAGGAACACGAATTCTCCCTTATCCACCTGGAAGCTGACCTGGTCCAGGGCTTTTTCTCCCTTTCCGTATATCTTTGTCACCTTGTCAAAAACAATCATGCTGTTATCCACTGTATTCCCCTTTTTATCCCATGTTATCAACAATCAAAGCTTTTTATCATTCAGCTTATACACAAATGCAAGGATTTTGGCAACGGTCTGGTAGTACTCCTCCGGTATCTCCATATCCACTTCCACGCTTGCATACAGCCCCCTTGCAAGGGGCTTGTCCTCCAGGATATAGACGCCGTTTGCCTCCCCCACCTCCACAATCTTCAGGGCCAGATGATCCGCGCCCTTGGCCAGCACCACCGGCGCCCGGTCCTTGTCCGTGTCATACCCCAGCGCCACCGCGTAATGGGTGGGGTTACGGATGATCACATCTGCCTTGGGCACGTTCTGCATCATGCGCATGGAAGCCATCTGACGCTGCTTTTCCCTGATTTTCCCTTTAATCTGGGGGTCTCCTTCGGTCTGCTTATACTCTTCCTTTATCTCCTGCTTGCTCATGCGCAGGTTCTTCTCATACTCCCACCACTGGTACAGATAATCCATGGAAGCCAGGAAAATGAACGCGGCCCCAACCGTATCCACCAGGGATAGCACGGTATTACCGGTAAAGATAAGGGCGCCCTCCACCGTTCCCTCCATCAGCCTGGACAGCTCCTCCATCCTGCCCTTCAGGAATACATAGACCACCCATCCAAGTATGGTAATCTTAATAAGCGCCTTAATCAGTTCCACCACGGAGCGGATGGAAAACATCCTCTTAAAGCCCTTAAGGGGGCTGACGCGCTCCATCTTGAACTTCAGCACATCCAGGGAAAATGCCATCCTGGTCTGGAAAAATGTGACCGCCACAGCCGTGAGGACCCCGATGAACAGAAGGGGAAGGGCCGACTCCAGGAACAGCAGCATGGCCTTTACCAGCATGTCCCTGCCCGCCTCCTGATAAAAGCTGTCCGAATCAGCGGCCATACCCATAAACAGGTACATGGCATCCCGGAAATTCCGGTGCATATGGGGCGCAAGGGCCTTCAGGGAGTGGAACAGGACCAGCATGGAACAGACAGCGGCCACGTCATTGCTCTGGAACACATTTCCCTTTTTCCGCTCATCCTGACGCCGTTTCGGTGTTGCTTTCTCAGTCTTTTCATCTGCAGGCACGGTTCACCACCTCCCTTCCATGGGTTTGCCTTTGACAGGTTTCATCACATTTTACAAAAGGGATGCCGCGCAAAGCAGCACCCCTCCCCACCCGTCGGATATGCGTCCCGCTTCGTGGGAAATCTGGTCCTGATAAGGGAGGCGCAGCGGGCTGCGTTAACCGGATTGGGACCAAATATGCCGCGAAGCGGGGCAAAACCAGTTCTTCAGCCACGCCCCAGCATCATGATTATATTCTGGGCCTCCTTCATCATGGCCTCTGCATACCCATCCATAAACGCACCCATGGGATAGGCAAACAGGATCATAAGAAGGATTCCCAGCAAAATCTTACATTGTATATTGATAACAAAAACATGGATCTGGGGAATCAGCTTCATCAGAACACCCATGGTCATCTCCAGCACAAACTCAGCCGCCACAAAGGGCAATGCCAGCTTAATCACCATCAGGAACACGGTTGCCGTCATGGTGATGAAGTACCACAGCACCTTCCTTCCAAAGAACACCCCTGCCCCCGCCGGTATCACCTCATATGTATAGGCAAACAGCCGGATTGTCAGCAGATGGCAGCCAGTGGCAAAAAAGTACAGGAAAAAGAATATATTCACAAACTGCCCCAGGATTGCTGTCTGCACCCCGTTCATGGGGTCCATGACCTTGCCCATGGCCAGGCCGAAAGCCGTATCCAAAAGGTCCCCGGCCACATACAGCATATAAAAAAATATCTGGAACACACACCCGATACCCACTCCCAGAATCAATTCCCGGATCAGGGCCGCGGCCATATCCAAGGCGGAGTACAAAAACACTGCCTGTCCCCCGGCCCTGGCTGCGGGCGCAATGAGAAGGCTCAGCGCCAGCGTCAGGCCGGTACGCACCATAAGCGGCACACCCTTCCTGGCAAACACAGGATTGATGAAGATCATACCTCCCATCCTGGCAAACACAAGAAGGAAAATATCAAAATAACCCAAAACGCTGCTGTCCATCACCCACCCCCGGCTTTAAAGGGATGCCATGATTGCAAACAGTTCCACCACAAATTCATTCATGACCTTGCTCATCCAGGAACCCAGGGCCAGAAGCACCAGTGCAATGACCAGAAGCTTGGGCACGAATGTAAGGGTCTGTTCATGAATCTGTGTGGCGGCCTGGAAAATGGCCACCAGAAGGCCTACCGCAATACTGACAATCAGAAGCGGGCCCGCAAGCTCAAATGCCACCAGCATGGCTTCCTTCATAATTTCCATAACCTGCTCCGCGTTCAACCGAATACCTCCTTACCGAAAACTCTGTACCAGCGTCTTGATGACCAGACTCCATCCATCCACCAGCACGAACATCATGATCTTAAATGGCAGCGCAATCATTGTAGGCGGCAGCATGACCATTCCCATGGACATGAGTGTGCTGGATACCACCAGGTCTATGATGAGGAATGGGATGAATATAAGGAATCCCATGGTAAATGCCTTGTTAAGCTCACTCAGGATAAAAGACGGCACAATGGTGGTCAGCCCCAGTTCCATATACCCCTCCGGTCCCTGGGACGTATCCGGCGGATCTGTCTTTGATATGGACAGGAACAGATCCAGGCTCTTTTTCTCAGTCTGCTTCAGCATGAATTCCTTCATGGGTTCCTGGGCCCGGTCAAATGCCTCTTCCCTGGTAATGACCCCTGACCTGTATGGCTGGTACGCCTGTACATTAACAGAGGTAAATACCGGCGCCATGATGAACAGGGTCAGAAAAAGCGCAAGCCCTACCAGTATCTGGTTGGGCGGGGACTGCTGGGTGCCTAAGGCATTTCTCAGGAAGGACAGGACAATCACAATCCTGGTAAAGCTGGTCATCATGATGATCAGGGACGGGACCACGGCCAGAAACAGGAAAAGGAACATGATATCCAGCATGTCCATGGGCTTTCCAGTGCCCGATGACCCCTGAAGGGTCACGGATACATCCGTTGCATAGGCAGTCATTGCGCTGCCTGCCCATGTAACGGCGGATACGGCCACGGCCAGGATACGGCCCATATTCCTTCCCAGTCTTGTACTGCTTCCACTCATTGCGTTTCTCTCCCGCCTCTTTTTCCTTGCTCATCCCTGTTCCTGCGCGCCTTTAACCGGGACGTGAGGACAGCGGCAAAATCCGGCGTCGTTTCCGCCAGCGCCAGTGTCTCATATGTATCCAGTTTCTCCAGCCTGGTAATCCCGGCCGGAGAAACCCCTAACAGCAGGATTTCCTCCTGTACCTTTACCACAAGGAGGAAACTGTCACGTCCAACCGTCATCTGGTCCAATACCTGCATGCCCGCAGACCTTTGCTTAAGGCTCATGCCACGCCCCAGCATCCTGGTTGTGTAATAGGCCAGGAACAGGACCACTATAAGGACAATCAGGTAAAACAGTATTTTCAAAAATGCCATATCAATCCCTCTTGCCCATGATCTCTATGATACGGGTGCCAAAATGGTCCCCGCTTACCAGCACATCGCCCCTGCCAACCAGTTCCCCGTTCACCACCACGTCGGCCGGGGAGCCCGCCTGCTTATCCAGCACCAGGACCTGTCCTTCCTTAAAGGAAAGCACGTCCTTCACACTGCACACCGTACTTCCAATCCTGACCGATACATCCAGGGTCATGTCCATCAGCTTCTTCTTGTCATCGCCGATCTGCTCCCTGTCATACTGAAGGGGCGTGTACTTAAATTCGGGAAACGCCACCTCCTGGACCGATATTGCCGGCTTCGGCTTCTCCATATGTTCCTGGATCCCGGACAGGGGCACCTCCTCAATGTCCGGTATGCCAAGCACCTGCTTCATTGCCCGGGATGCAAGGATGAAGGCATCCGACTCCACCACCCCGTCAATGACATAGTGAAGGCGGACCATCACAAACCGGCTGCCCGTCCCCCACACCCTGGTCAGGTCCTGGACACGCTCCGTGTTGCCGTATGCAGATATCCCGGTAATGAATTCCCCCATGTCACGCCCAAGGAAATCATTGAGTTCAGCCACGGCAGCCGTCATGCACTGGGACGCAACCTCCTTAAGTGTGCTGAGGGCAATCTCATCCATGGGACTGTCCGTGTCAACGGGCACTCCCATGATATAGTTGGTCAGCCGCACCATATCTTCCTTGGAGAAAACCAGAAGCTGGTCCGCTGTCAGCCCATTGGCTGTCCTGCGCCCTTCTATGACCACATTAAAATGAGGCAGGCAGCCTGCCAGCCCATCCGTGTCTGTCTCCTCCACCCTGGACACGGCTATCTTAACGTTCCTGCCAAGAAGGGAACCTAATATATTGCACACTGGAACTGCCTCCATCTCCAGCAGTTCCTTTATGGCATCCTTATCCATGTTTAACATACTCACTCCTCCCGGCTACAGCTCATTGCTGATTTCCACTGCCTTGCGCAGCCTGGTATGTCCTGCCTTTGCCTCAAAACAGGCCACATCCTCCACATATACGGAAATGCCGCTGTCCACTTTCTTGTTTAAGGGAATCACATCCCCCGGCGTAAGCTGGAGTATATCCTGGGCATCCAGGGTAAACTCATGGAGGATGGCCCTAAGCTCCACCTCGGACGCCAAAAGATGCTGTTCAATATAATGCCGTTTGGACTTCTTTTTCTCCTCATCCTGCTTTTTCTGGCTGGCCGCAAAGGAATAGCCGAACTTGGATGTCAGCTCTTCCACATTAGGCGCAGGCATGACCATGTTAAGCCGGGCAGACAGCTTGTCAATGACCACCTCCAGCTCCACCTGGATGACCACGTCCTCCTGGGCGCTCATCTGCAGAAGATGCGGATTGGTCTGCAGCCCTGTCAGGGACGCCTGCACATCCAGGTACTGCCCCCAGGACTCCCCAAGGAACTCGGTTATCTTGCCCAGGACATACTGGAGGATGGCCTTTTCAATATCCGTGAAATCCCTGGTCAGCTCATACTCCGAACCAACGCCGCCCAGAAGGCGCTCAATCATAAAAAACGCCAGCCTGGTATCCACTTCCATGGTCAGAGGCGCTTCATTGTAATCCTTATTGGCCGGACTCAGCGTAATCATCCCAAACAGGGAGCGGTCCGGCACTGAATTGCTGAACTCCTGATAACGCTTCTCCACAATCCCGTTGATGCTGATTTCACAGTAGGACTGGAGAAGGCCTGTGAGATACGGCGCCAGGGCACGGGCAAAACTGTCATACAGATTCTCCACCGTGCTCATGCGCTCTTTTGTAAATTTCTTAGGTGATTTAAAATCGTAACTCTTAATCACTGCCTGTTCCTTCCTGCATCATGGCCTTATCTCCCGGCATGGTTACCGGGAACAGAGGGTCCATTGTCTCCACCCCGTCTATGGTATCTTCTGGCTTGTATCCATTTCCAAGGATGATTATATCCACCCGGCGGTTCTGTTCGCGCCCCTCCCTGGTAGCATTATCCGCAATAGGATAATACTTGCCATAGCCGCGGCATATCAGTTTCTTAGGGTCAAACCCCACCTGTTCTTCCAGGTAAATCGCCACATTGTCCGCCCGTTCCGAGGACAGGAGCCTGTCATTGATCAGGGAGTTGGCTGCCTGGGCCGTGTGCCCGTTTATGTAAACCGCAAGGATATCATCCTGCTTTTCCTTTAACATGATTCCCACCGCATCCAGCATGGACCTGCTGTCCGCCCTCAAGACCGCGCTGTCAGGGTCAAATAACAGGTCATTCTTAAAGCGGATGAACACCGCGTTCTCGCTGTTGGACACCATGGCATCCAGGTTCTCGGTATCAAAGTAAGTCTGTATGTCCCTGGCCATCCGGGCCATCTCCCTGGCTGACGCCTGGGTGTTCTGGGAACCGGCGGGTACCTGGATGGCTTCTTTAGTGTTCTCCCCTATGACGGGATACTTTAAATCCTGAGGCACATCCTCAATATCCGTCTGCACCTCAATGCCCAGCTGCCGCTGCATGGCCGTGGCAATCTCCTCCAGCTTGCTGATATTCACATTTGATATACTGTATAATAATACGAAAAAGGTCAGGACAAGGGTTATCATATCCGCATAGGTATTTAACCACTCCTGGCCTCCTTCTTCATCCATCTGCCTTTTCATTTATTTACCGATCTCCAGGGCCTTTAAAGCCATGCTCTTTGCAATATTGAGGGCCGTGACATTGGCCTCATAGGCGCGGCTGGCAGCCATCAGGTCCACCATCTCCTCCGCACTGTTCACATTGGGCATCATCACATAACCGTCCTCATCCGCATCCGGATGATCCGGGTCGTAAACAGGAACCAGGGGATTCTGGCTCTCCACCACTTCCTCCACATACACGCCGCCATCCTTTGCACGGGTCATGGCCTTGCCAAGTTCATTCTTAAAATTCAGTGAATTCTCGCGGAACACCACCTGTTTCCTTCTGTAGGGCCCGCCGTCAGCTGTCCTGGTGGTGTTCTGGTTTGCCAGGTTCTGCATGATGATGTCCGTGCGGAACCGTTCCGCCGTCAGGGCGGAACCTGTTATATTAAGTGAATCCAAATACCCCATTGCCTGCTCCTTTACTTACCTGTATTATTAATCACGTACCGCAGCGTGGACAGTTTGCCTGACATCCGCATGGTCAGCGCTGAATACTGGCTATACGCCTTCCACAATTCCAGTTCTTCCTTTTCCACCTGGACATTGTTGCCGTCCGGCCTGGCCTGGGTGGCTGCGTCTTCCTCCACCACCGGCTTTGCAATCCGCTCCGCGCCCTGCTCCGTCTCACGCAGCACGTCCCTGAATTCCACCTTCTTGGCCTTGAACCCGGGCGTCTCCACATTGGCTATGTTGTGGCTCGAAACCTGCTGCTTCAGCCACATGGCATCCATTCCCCGTTCCAGGGCCCCTAACGCCCTGTCGTCAAATAACGGCATATCCCATCCCCCTTATCTCATCCCGTATGGCTCATGCGAACTTGTTTATCCGCCTGGGCAAATGCTTCCTTCAGTTCCATTATCATGGGAAGTACCTCCTGCACCGGGTCAGGACTCTTCCTGACATTGGCCTGGATGATCTGATGATTAAAATACTCATAAAGAGAGGACAGGTTCCGTGAAACCGGATACTGGCTGTCCAGTGTGGACTCCAGATGGCTGATAATGGCCTGAGCCTTCTTAAAATGGGTATTGCTGGCTTCAAAGTCCCTGACCTCCAGCCCCAAAAGCCCCTTGTTCAGACGGTTGATGATCTCGTCATACAACAGGTTAATCATATCTCCCTGGGTCATGGTCATAACGGACTGCTGTTTATACTTTGCATATGGATTCTGCATATTGATTACTCCTTCATCATGATGAGAACTGCTGGGTAAGCCATGAACTCTGGCTGTTCATATTGGAAATTGCCTGTTCCATGGCGGTAAACTGCTTCCAGTACCTTGTCTTCTCCAACTGATACTTAGTGTTTAAGTTGGAAAGTGTCTCTGTAATGTGCTTCATCTCCTCATAGAGGGTATTGCTTGTGGTAAGCACATCCTTGGTACCCGCATACCGCACCATGCTGCCCGGGCTTCCGCTGCTTACATTGGCCGCTGCCTTGATGGTATTCTGCATCTTAACGCCCAGTCCCTGGTCCCTGTCCGTGAACAGGGCTCCAATGGCATCTGCATTGGTGGCCACCGCAGACCTTAAGGCGTCCTCGTCAATTACCAGTTTTCCATTATCCCGCCAGTTATCCGATGTCTCGATACCGATATCGTACAATGACAGTCCGGCGCCTTCCACGCTGCTGTAGAGGGCCATCCTCATGTCCCCCAGGAAGCTGGAGATATTGGAATCATTGTGAAGGAGTCCCTGCTTGGATTTTTCCTCCCAAAGCTCAACCTCCTTGTCACTCATCTCTTTCTTCTGCGCATCCGTGAGAGGGGCGTATTTCTTGTAATTGGCAGTCTCTGTCAGCTGCTTGTTCAGCTCTTCAATCAGGGTGTTGTAATCATCTACAAAACTCTTCAGACTATCTATTATTTTATCAGTATCACGGGATGTCGTCAAGCTGATTGGACCGTTCAAAGCGTCATAAGTGGAAGTGATTTCCATGGTAATTCCATCCAGCTCAAAGGTGTTGGTGTTGCGCTCGATGTCGGTGCCATCGACGGTTAGGATGGCGTTTTGGCCGGAGGTGACGGAAGGGCTGGATGAAAATAACATCTCATCCTTGCCAAACAGGTTATTCACCAGCGCGGTTCCGTCCGCATCCGTTCCCTCTATGGTAAAGCCCTGGGATGTGCCCTGTATCTGTATCCTATGATCCGCAGTATAAATGACCGAGACTCCGCTTCCCCCTCCTAATTCACTATTTATTTTTGCAGCCAGATCAGCGAAATTGGGGTTGCCTGATGTCCACGCCATTGCACCAAGGTCGATTGCCTTAGCGGTTCCGTCACTCAGGGTTAGTTTCAGGTTCCCCTTTAGGATTCCCGTATCCGCCACCTGCTTTGACGTTATTGTATTCGTACCCGCTGTTAATGTAACAGATTTACTACCAAACAGGCTTTCGACAAGATTATTCCCGTTTCTTTCAGCTGTTCCGCTGATACTGAATCCACTTGACTTTCCTGTTATATTAATCCTTCCGCCATCGTATGTCCCGCCTAATTTCCCAGCCAGCCAATCCAGGTCCTAATCCGCAGAAGCATCTATCTGGAATGGAACACCATTTAAATAAATCTCTCCGGTCATGCCTAAATCAGCTAATTTCCTGCTGCCTTCAATCACATTATTCTGGCCAGCGGTAAAACCAAATTGATTGGTAATCCCCTGGACCAGGTTGTCTGCTGTAAAACCCACTTTATGGTTTGAGGATTCGATTACAACAAATTGATTGGGAGGTGCTGACGCATCTTGCTCCAAAGAAAATTTAATCCTTTGTGAACCATACTCTTTATCAAGTTTAGAATTTATGGCAGCAATTACACTTTCAGTATCTTTATATTTCTCACTTCCTGTTTTCCCTTCCAGGTTGATGACAAAATCCTTCCCATCCACTTCCAAGGTTAAGGATTGGTTCTTCCCGCTGTTCAAATCATTTACAATTGATTCCAGGTTAACGGAGGCACCTTTCAGCTCTTCTGAAAACAGAGATGACTGGAACCCGGTGGCTTCCACGCCAAACATGGTAGTCAGCAGATTTCCATATGTCTGTTTCATATCAATATTGGATATTTCACCGGTGGAAGACGAATGCATTATAAATTTATCAGAGGCTGATGAGTAAGAAACCTTCACCCCTGCATCACTGCTGTTAATAGCACTGATTACATCGCTAAGGGTAGAGTCTTCGGTCAACCCTTTAATCGTCACCCCGTTAATCTCAAATTCATACCTGCCGCCCTGTAACGGTGTCGCAAAATTCATGTTTTTCAGAGAGGTCCCGTAATCCAGTTTATTAGAAAACCCACCCTTAAATCCTAAATTGGCAATGACTGCCTTGGCCTCGCTGCTGCTTCCCGCTGTCTCTATAATAACCCTTCTCGTAGAGTTAACCGCTTCATCTGAAGGAGTCCCGTCCGTTTTAAGCTGTACCAGCTTCATGATCTGAGTGCCGTTTAACGAAGGGTCGGGGTTGGGCTCCAGCTTCATGCCGACTGCCGTTCCAAAATTGCGGTATAATGCCTGGTTAATATTAGCAAGCGTCTTATCCGCATCCACTGTACCAGATGCAACACCTGGTCCGGCTGCCTCTTCCACCTCAAATTCAATCGTCTTACTAACCCCATCTAAGGTAACAGTAAAGGCCTGGGTCTTTCCTATCTTGCCCGCAAACTGGGAGAAATCCACAACATTCCCCACCGGTTCCCCTGTCACCGTCCCCGCCGTCTTCACCGTACAGGCCGTGGCCAGCTGTTTAACAGCATCCACCTTCATGGAACTGACCGCATTGGAAGAAACCGAGCTGATTTTAATGGCGCTGTTGCTGCTAAGTCCTGTCATGGTCTTAAAGGTGGTTGGACTCATCAGGTTGGTCTGTCCTGAACCATAATAAGAGAAATACTTATCGCCAAAGGTATTGATCTTTCCAATCAAATCCCTGTAAGTTTCCTGTTTCCACTCCAGCTGCTGCTTTAGTCCTGTCTGTTTATCAATCTTGGTCTGGGTACCCATCAGCAGGCTTTCTACGATGCTGTCCGTATCCATGCCGGAAGCAAGGCCCGATATGTAGTTTTTATTTCCGGCTGCGCTGACTGTATTAATTGATGATGCCGATGCCATGGCCTATCCCCCTATCTCCTTTTATCATAGAGCACGCCTTTGCTCCCCTGATTCATCTGCTTTAAGTACCCGGTAAACCTACCGTTTACATTGTTCTGCTTTATCTTTTCCTGAAGCCGTGCCTGAATCGCCGCCATCTTCTCCGGCAGCCCTGCTTCCAGCTCCTGTATCCTGGTTATCATGGTAAAAACAGCCTGGCCGTCCCGGAACAGTCCCTGTTCCCCTTCATTCAAGCTGCTGTAATCACAACGGTTCCTGCCTATGCTGTAGCAGCGTTTCCCATAAGCCGAGCCGTCCCTCAGGCCTTCCATCTGTTTGTCAAGCCCGTTAATCTTGTCTATGAGGGCCTGCCTGGCCTCCACGGCAGCCACGATTTCATCCACTGCCTCGGAATCGTCCGTATCTAACCTCATGGTCTCCTGCCCATATTGCCCCAGCAGGATGGTCTTTTCCCGAAGCAGCATCCTCATCTGGTCAATGGTGTCCATCCCCGCCCTCCTTTTCCTCCCGGGCGCTATCCTGCGCAAGGGCTTTTAAGTTCCTGGAAAGCTGGAATACCTTCAGAAGGTCCACCTTATCGGACGCCTCCTTGTTATTCTCCACAGTAAGGTAGAGTTCCGTGCGGCATATCTTCATGTCGTCCGGGGCTGATATGCCAAGGCGCACCTTGTCGCCTTTGATTTCAGCCACGAATATCTCGATATCATCTCCGATTTTAATGGATTCACCCTTTTTTCTGGATAATATCAGCATAGGCCGTCCCTCTCTCCCTGGCTGAATATAGTCTGCCGTATGGGATAATCCTGATCCAGAATCACCTGGACGGCCAGATTTGTCTTATGGTTAATGATGACAGGGCTCTTGAGGTTCACGGTGGAATCACGGAAGGTTTCCCCGATGACCATGAGCACCCAGCAGTCCAGGTCATCCTCAGGCACTGCCTGCAGAAGGATTAAAACATCCTGCATCACCACCGGGGCGTAATCACGTTTTACCTCCAACGGGTTCAGCATGATAAAGCAGATATTCTTCTGCTCAATGGACTGGAGCCAGCAGATTCCGCTGCCCATATTGGAATCATTTACAAGGACGAACTGGGTATATTCCTCAAAGCCGAAAACGGGCTGCTTAAATGTTATGATGTTCTTCTCTTCAATATCAAGGATTCCGAAATCCCGCGTCTCAATCTTCAAATGTATCCCTCCATCAAATCCCTACTCCGCCACCGCCTCATGGGCCGGATTGGCGCTGGGCGGCACATACATGGGTTCGCCCATATATTCAATATCCACTTTGGGATACTGCTCCACATCCACCCTCAGTTCTCCCGGCACATAGGCGGCCGGCGGTTCCTGCACCTGTGGTTTGAATTCCACCTGGGCCGGTGTATAATCAATGGATAAATCCGCCGGTTTCCAGGAAATGTCCGGCCCAACCGATGGTATGAACGCTATCCCGGTGGTAATATTGGTCTGGGCCATCATCTGGTTCTTCATGATATCTGCCACCGTGATTCCGTCCTGTATCTGCATCATCTGATTGCCCACCCTGGAATACTGGGCCGTGGCGTCCGCTGCCGCCTTAAGGCCTGCCTGGGCCCCGTCCCTCATGATTCCCCTGGCTGTCCTGAACCCCATGCTGCCCCTGGAGCGGGACGTGTCAATATCCACTTTGATATTCTCTGACTTCATATTCAGTCTGCCAGGATTCTGTATGATACCCACTTCCGGGTCAGGCATCCTGCTCTCAAGCCTGGCCCGCTGGGAGGTCATGGACAGCTTAATGGGAGTTGTTGTAATTTTTAACACATTCATCCTCAGACACCTCGTTTCAACTTATTTCATAAAGTCAAATATGGACGGCGGTATGATGCTGGACCCCAGCTGCAGGGTAATCATCCAGGCTGTCTCCGCAGATTTGTTGTTCACAGCCTCTGTCTCCACCTTAACCGCTTCCAGGTCCTTCTGGCTTTTCTGCAGGTTCACAAGACTTGTTTCCAGCCTGTCCTGGGTTCGCTCCAGCATCTTCTCCCTGGTTCCTATCTCAGATGTGGCAATGGAAATATTGCTCTGTTTTTTCTTTAGCTGGGACAGGGTATCCATTGCGCCTTCCTTATCCCCGGCCTTTAGCTGGTCCCTCACCTGCCCTATGAGACTGTACAGGTTATTGGGCATCCCGTTTTCGTCCTTTCCATATCCCAGCACATCCACGCCCGAGGTGGATATCTTAATTCCCGTCTTAGCCGTATTAGTTCCCGTGGCATAGGTCCCAAAGCCAATGTCCAGATAAACCGGCTTATTTTCACTAAAATACGTATCCGGATCATTCTTATCATAAGCATCCACGGACTTCCCGTTAAACAGCAGGTTCCCATCCGTGTCCAGGGTAAACGGCGCCTGGCTGTTGGCTGATCCGGAGAACAGGAATTTGTCCCCGTACCTGGCGTTCATGGTCTGAAGCAGTTCCTCCATCTGACCGCTCAGTTCCTCCGCAATGGCGTCCATGGAATCCTGGCTGCTGGCGCCCCCTGCCTTGGTGGCCTTCTCATAAATATTCTCAAGGATGGAGTTAAGGGTCAGTATGTTGGAATCCGCTGTCTCCAGTTCCCCCGTGGCATTCTTCACCACATTGATATGTTCTTCGGTCCTTGCAATCTGGTCACGGATTGCAAATGCCTTGGACGCGGTCGCCGGGTCCTCGGATACATGGTTGTACTGCCGCTGGGATGCCAGCTTCAGATTGGAGGACGCCAGATTAGAAATATTCCTCTGTAGATTTTTATTATATGAAGTTGTCATCATATTTTCAGTGATTCTCATATGCTCCTCCTTAACGTCCCACAATACCCATCTTATTAATAATCATATCCAGCTGTTCATCCATGGTTGTCATAAGACGCCCCAGGGCCTGATACGCTTTATTATATGTCATCATATTAATCCCCTCTTCATTAAGGGAAACGCCGGATACACCCATGCGCTCCGACTCCACGCTTTCCGCAATGGACAGGGAAGCCTGCATCCTGGAACTGTTGGTCTTGATTTCACTTCCCAGGGTATTGGTGGTTTTGGTGATAAACTCGCTGAATGTGCCTGAAAACTCACCGCCAAAACTAAAATCCTGTTCCAGGGCCGCCTTCATATCCAGGATATCCGTATTGTCCAAATCCCCGTCCGGATTCTTATCCCTGATGATATAAGAGGAATCCGCCGCCCACTTATCACTGATGGAAATGTTCCCGGCCGTGATATTCCCGTTCCCATCCCCGCTGAGAAGTTCCTTATACTTATCCGGGAAATCCGGGTCATCTGCGTGAACCTTATGATTGAACACGTCCGCAAGGGTCTTTGCAAGGTTATCCAGCTGGTACTGGTAATAGGGTATGCCTGCCGTAACGGAATCATTGCCCGTAAGCATATCGGTAAAGCCTTTGATGGCCCCGCTGCCCAAATTAGCCGTCTTGCCGTTGCTGTTCCATGTAAGGCTGGCGCCGTCGCTGCCTATCATAAGCTGGTCGTTGGTGTAGGATGCCCCTGACACATCCACCACCACCTTGCCGTTAAACTTAACCTGGACCCCGCCTCCATCCAGATCCGTGACCTGGACAGAACCGTATCTGGATAAGTCGTCCAAGATGGTATTGCGCTGGTCCAGCAGATCATTGGGTCCATAATTCACCCCGTCATAATCACTGTTTGCAAATATCTCATGGGCAATGGACCGGTTCAGCTCCGACAGCTGGTTCAGCTTGGTATTGATGTCCTGTACCGCAATGGAGAAATCATTCCTGGTCTGCTCCATCAATGTCTGTAAATTGGCGTCATATTCATTCAGGACCTGGGTCACGGCCTTAAACGCATGCATGACAATATTGGCATTGGTCTCCTGGTATGGATTCTGGCTGAAATCCGCCAGGGACTGGGACAATGAGGTAAGGGCCGACTTAATGCCGGTGCCTTCCACTTCCGGGTCACTGATGATTCCCTCTATCTGGTCCAGGATGGCTGCCTTCTGGTCAAAATACCCAACATCGCTGTACTGCTCCCTGAACTTGGCGTCCAGGTACGGATTGCGTATCTGGGCCACTCCCTTTGCATCCACGCCCTGTCCTGCCAGGGGTATGGAGCTGTAGTTGAACTGGCTGCTGCCATAGACATTGACGCTTACCGAATCCAGGCGCTGTCTGGTATATCCTTTTGTCTTAACATTACTTATATTATTTCCAACGATATCAATGGCTTTCTGGTTCACCATGATACCCCTCTTAGCTGTCTCCAGCCCCATAAATGTCGGTCTCAATCTGCCACTCTCCCTGTACCTGCCTGATATCAGGCCTTTTTCTCCAGCTTACTTCCCTTTTGTACGGACGGACGGCCATAGATTCCTGTGGGGTTCCCCACCATCCTGGAATCAATGCCCATGCGTTCCAGCTCAGACTTCGCAAGTGTCTCCGCCTTCTTGTTATAATATTGGATATTGCCGATGGAACCGTCAATCCTCCGGTACAGCTCCAGCAGCACTTTCCGCTCACTGTCCTTTGCCTCACCGGCAATCTGTTTCAACGTCCTGCCATCCAGCCCATGGGCAGTGAACAGCTCCTGCCGCCTGCGTTCCAGGTTCTCAAGCTTCTTATCCATGGCCTGCTGCATCATGATGGTCTGCTCCACCTTATCCAGTTTCCTGGTCATCAGAAGTCCCAGTTTCTCAACCTGTTTCTGCTCCATGGCCTCCAGGGCCTCTGTATATTCCAATAGAAAATCAATGATATCTTCCAATTGCTTCCCCTTCCTACAGACCGCTCATCATGCGCCTTGCAATCTGTTTTGCCGAAACCTGGTATGTGCCGTCCTGTACCTGCTGCTTCAGGTCAGATATCCGCTCTGCCGGGGTGCCTTCCTGCATCGACCTGGCCAATGCCGCGGCAAAGGACGAAGCATCGCTTTTCTTTGCGCCTTCGCTGCTGATGCAGACCGCGTCCCCCCTGGCCTTACCGGCTGCCTTGGGAGACAGGGGAACACTTTTCTCCGTGTGTTTTGCACTGCTTACAGCGTTCTGGTACGCTGCGTAATTTCTCGTAATCTTCATATCCATAGCCCGGCTTCCTTTCTTTAGGTGCTCTCTGTATGGTAATACTTATATCCTGATTCTAATAACCCTATATTACTTATCGAACGCCAGGATGGAAACTTTACAGGGCAAAAATAATTTTTAATATTTTTTTGCAAAGAAACAGCCGCCGGACCGCGGCCTGGAATGATGCCATTCCTGCCACTGCCCTGACGGCTTTTCATCTTTCAATTCCATTATAGATACTGCTTTTTAATGCCATGGTTCTTTTTTCACCACCAGGATGGCCTGTACAAGGGCCCCGGTAACCTCCGAACCATTCTCAAGCTCTGCCTTACCACGTTTTTCCTGGTCCCCTTCCTTCATCACCACATAGCGCGGTTTCAGACGGTTCAGGGCCAGGGCCGCAATATCCTTTTTGCATTTGTCGCATTTACAGCAGTTAAACCTGTCCAGGGTGGAATCCAGCCGCGATATGACCAGTTCCTCCATCAGGTTAACAAGCACCATATTATTTTCTTCCTTAAACGGCAGGGTAACCGGATTGCGCTTTAAGGCCTTTGCCATGGATGCTGCCGTGGGCGGCGTTAAGGACCCAAATCCCGGCGCGCCGGACATACCGGACGCAGCGCCCTCTGCTTCCTGCGGCGTTTTGGCGGATGCTTCACAAACACCACCGTCTTTGCCCATATCCCCTGCATGATCCGGCGTATCCTTTTTTGCGGCAGACGGCATGATTTTGCGGTACATCATTTCTTTGTCAATCTCTGTCCTGGTCTTAGCCATTTGCCTTAAGCCCCCTTTGCATCAATTCCTGAATCAGGCTCTTGTAATCCCGCACCGCATTGCAGTCAGGCGCATACTCCAGCACGGAACACTGCAGGGACTGGGCCTCCCTGAGCGCAACGCTCTCACGGATGAATGTTTCCAGCACAGGCATCTGCAGATCCTCTGCCACCATCCTGAGCGTCCCCTCCACCTCTTTGCTGAACCTGGTCCTGGGATTATGCTTGGTAAGGAACACCCCCAGGATCCGGATATCAGGATTGCAGTAATTCCTGACACGGCGTATGGTTTCCTCCAGCTGGGTGATTCCCTGCAGGCTGAAAATATCCGAGAGCATGGGCACCAGCACATAGTCAGCCGCCGTAAATGCATTTACCGTCAAAATACCAAGGGCGGGCGGCGAATCAATGAGTATGTAATCATAAAGACCCTTCAGCGAACCCAGGGCCTCTGTTAGAAGGAACTCCCTCCTGACTCCTGTAAACTCCAGTTCAATACTGCTGAGAAGGATGTTGGACGGGATGATATCTACCAATGTGGACTTCTGAACCGCATATCTGGGCTTTAACTCCCCCTTCAGGACATCATAGATGGTGGCGCTCTCCGTATCCGCCCCCAATGAAAAACTCAGGTTTCCCTGCGGATCCATATCCACTGCAAGGACCCTGTAGCCCATTTCCTTTAACGCTGTTGCAATCACATAGGCTGATGTAGTCTTTCCCACACCGCCCTTTTGGTTAGACAACGCAATGGTTACCGCCATAATGTACTCCCCCGGGAACCCAATTGTTCCTCATTTGTTATATTATGGTTTTTATTATATCAGGAAATTGGGGTTGAGACAATTGGGTTTTTCTTCCTTCCAATATCCTATTTGCACTTTACCTTAAGTTATTATTGCTTTCTTTTCAGCCATAAGGGCGCAAAACCGAAGCGCTGCCCCCTGGCTGACGACAGCCCGACCGCAGCGCCCCAAGCCAAAGGTCATATTGGATTGATTGGGTCAGTCACATCTCCTTATATATCCTGCGATTGTCCCATTCCGGATGATTATGAACCATCTCATGAATCCTCTTAACAAACGTTGTATCCTGTTCCAGCAAATCTGCTGTTTCTTCTATAGACATGCCCTTTGCCGTCATCTTTCCGATTAAGTTGATTAATGTTAGAATCCTGCCTTCCGTCTGGCCGCCTTTCCATCCTTCTTCCCATCCTTCTTCTCTGGCCGCTTTCCGCTCCATAGCCAGATGCTCCTGTTCATTATACTCAGTCCAAATCAAATCCCGCACCTCCGCCCTGTGTGTTGACAAAAGCTCCGACAGGATACCATCGCGTATACATTCTTCCGCCGCACAATCCACCGCCTCCCCCAACACACTGCCTTGGAAATAGAAGGGGCAGAAAAGCAATATAGAATTTCACGGTTGTAAAAAACCTAAAATGGAGAAAAAGGAGGCATTGCCTCCTGGCCGGTAATCACTACCCGCCATTATGCAATGCCTCTCTTATAAAACTTTTCTATCAAATCCTACGTATTCAACCTATAGCTTACTGTAATAACTGTAATACTGACTGTGGCTGCTGGTTAGCCTGTGCCAGCATAGCCTGGGCAGACTGCATCAGAACGCTGTTCTTTGTGAATTCCATCATCTCTTTTGCCATGTCTACGTCACGGATGCGGGACTCAGCAGCTGTGATGTTCTCTGTCGTAACACCCAGATTGTTAATGGTGTGCTCAAGGCGGTTCTGGATAGCGCCCAGTTTACCACGGCTGGTTGATACCTGGTTGATGGCGTCGGTGATTTTGCTGATGGCTGCGGATGCTCCTTCTCTGGATCCGATATCAAGACTTCCTATACCAAGAGCGTTTACATGCATATCAGAAATTGATAAATCTAATTGATTCCAGGAGTCATTCGTATCACCAATCTGCAAATTTAATCCACCGCCACTAGCAAGGCCTTTACCACCGGTCAACGCAGCCGGAGTAATTGTAGCTAAATCTGCACCACTGATACTTCCATCGAATGCCACCGTCATATTAGCACCAGCTTTTGCAAGAATAGCATTCACATCATTTGCTGTATACGACTTTGTTTGGTCTAAACCTACTAATACATTTCCATTTGAAGCAGTAATCTCCACACCGCTGGTAGTACCATTAAAGCCAATCGTCCTACCATCGTTACCTGCCGTACCTGAAGCTATAGTAACATCAACACCACCTGTTGTAGTTGCCTTTCTAGATGCATTCTCAGCTTTAGCAACTGCAGTAGCCGCTACTTGCTCAACAGTAGTTGTACCATCAGTTGTACCAATTTCAATGTCTTTATCAATACTGATTTTCAGACCACTTGCAGATGCAGGAAGTGTAGCATCCCTGATAAGTTTATCAATATCGGCTTGGGTATACTTTTTACCAGCAGTTGCATCTAAAGACAGTGTAATATTACCACTTGCGTCTGCTGTTACGCTGGAACCATCACCTTTCTTTACAGTATTTATGGTTATTGTCTTTCCTGCTTCTAACCCAGAAACAGTGAAATTAACTGCCCCAGTAAAGTTACCGGCATCCGCTGCTGTATTCTTTGTACTTGTTACCTCTACACCTGTGGTACCATTCCCCATAGAACCATCTAACAACTTAATCCCATTAAAATTAGTACTATCTGCGATACGGTTAATCTCATCTTTCAAGGCACTAACTTCATCCTGCAACGCTCTTCTGTCCACATCGTCCGTATAAGTACCATTTGCAGACTTGGTAGCCAGTTCCTGCATACGGTTCAGCATGGAATGAACTTCCTGCAGTCCGCCTTCAGCCGTCTGTACCAGGGAAATCGCATCCTGGGAGTTATCGCTTGCTGCTGTCAGACCTTTAATCTGTGCTCTCATCTTCTCAGAAATAGCCAGACCAGCTGCATCATCACCTGCACGGTTAATTCTGTAACCAGATGACAGTTTCTCAAGTGACTTAGATACCGCGCTGTTGTTCACGCCCAGCTGTCTGCTGGAATTCAGTGCCATGATATTGTGTTGGATCCTCATACTAATTACCTCCATGTAATTATAATTTTCCGGGAATTCCTTTTCCCTCGTTTCATACTGTTTCCCAATGCCGGACGGGCCCTGTCTGACACTGGACCAAGTTTCCGGAACATACCATCCCTTCCGCTCTGTAATATATATCGTACGCCCCTTCCTGTTTATTCACCAAAAAAGTGCACAAAAATCATTGCTGATTTCTGTGCACTTTATCCATATAGACTTTGTTCAATATAAAATTCTTCCAGCGACAGGCCATGCTCTTTTATATACCTGGCAGCCTCCACGCCCACATAGCGGTAATGCCACGGCTCATATTCAATTCCGGTGATATCCGTCTTGTTTTCCCCATACCTCATGATAAAACCATAATCCTGGGCGTGTTCCATCAGCCATCTGCCCTCCGGCGTGTCCTCAAATGCCTTTTCAAGCTTATGATACTTCTTCGTATAAAAATCAACCGCCAGGCCCAGGCAGTGTTCTCCTGACCCCGGGATGGATATGGTCTGCCTTGCAAGAATATATGATTCTTCTTTTGTATGGCCGCTTCTCACATAAGACTGTACCTTTCTGTTAAACAGTTTCTCCTGTTTGTCCAATGTCCTGTAGCCGGAGCACACGACAGGCGACAACCCCTGTGCTTTCATATCTTCCAGCATCTGCATCAGCGGTTCATAAATCCGCTCATCCACAGACTGTTCGGTTCCCGGAATGGTTTTTAACCCCACCTCATAATCCTCAGGTACCGGGTACTCTGCGTTTGTAAGTATCAGGCACCACATATCATCCTGGCTGATGAACAGTTCTTCTGTGCCAGCCATTCCACCGGTGTAATCCGCTTCTTCATTTGTCTGTCCGCTTAAAAGCAGCCTGCCATCTGCACGCTCACCCTCCATACCGTTTTCCGGCCCATGCCCTTTTCCAGTACCCCGGTCATCCACAACCGTACCTTTCCCATCCGCTTCAGGATTCTCCCCTGCTCCCGCAAAATCCGCCGCAGCCACATTTCCGGAACCCGCCGCCTCCGCCATGTCTAACGCCCGCTCCCATTCCAGCTTCCGGTGTGCCGATATATAAAACAGGGTCAGGATTATCAGGAAGGTATAAATCATCACCCGCCTGTTCCTGACCATCCGCCGGTCCTGTGATTTTCTCTGGGCCATGTCCCTGCATCCTCCTAAACATAACTTCGCTGATGTCCGTTACCTGCATTGTCTGGCAATATCTGGCATTATTCGGGATTACCTGGCAGTATCCTGCAGCATCCGTTTTCCAGCCACATCCAATCCTGCCAGCCCCGTCACCCATCCGCCTCATCCCGCTACCGGATGCGCCTGAGCTGGTCCCCCTGCCTGCGCAGTATATACCGGTACAGCAAATCCTCCTGCCTGGTAGCCATCTCCATGAACTCGCATCCATAGCCGTAATCGCCTTCCGGCCGCTGTACCTGTCTGCGCACCTCGCAGGTGTACAGCATGGAGTCCCCCATGGCGGGTATCACGATATTAAAGCGGTCATTGACCTTGAATTCTTCCCTGCTCCTGAACATCAGGCCGCCCAGGCTGATATCCACCAGCTGGACCTTAATCCCATTGACGTCCTTTGGTTCCTCTTCCATGTCCAGCACATCATCCCCGCGCATACAGTTATAGATGATGCCTATATCTCTTGTACTGATACGGAAATACTCCCGTCTCTCGTCATTGGTAGCCTCGTTTAAATCAATTATCCTGGCCAGTTTTGGCGAAGACAGGTAAAGCCGTCCAATAAGCACCTTAAACCCAAGCTGGGTATTGTATATTTCCAGCTTTATCAGAAGATTATATGGAATACCCGGCAGTTCGTTGCGTGAACTGCCCACATCCACGAAATTCTTTCCGATGCGGTGCAGGACACCCATACTGATCAGGTCATTGTTCTTTGCTTTGATTACACATGATGAGCCCACATACCCATCCGCTAAATCAACCAATATACCCACCCCCCTGTTTTCATCATGTTGCTGCCACTATGCTGTTCCATCCATTCTGCTTCCACTACGCCATTACATCCATGCCGCTATCCGCAACATGTCCTTAACCACATGCCCGGCGATACTCCATTACTCCTGATTCTTATCCCGGCCGGACACCAGATTCCGTCTCAGCCGTCCGCTCCCTGCTCCCTGCTGCGCCGGCTTTGCGGCTGCGGCTGCTTTCTCCACCCCTTTTATCTGAGCCGAGGTTTCTATCAGCCTGCAGTAAATGGCCGCAACCACCTCGTACAGTTCCACCGGGATATTGGCTCCCACATCCAGCATGCAGAGCAGGGAAGCCGCGCTGTCATCCTTGAACACAGGAATCCCCTTTTTCTCGGCAATGTCTATGATGTGCTCGGCAACCGTCCCATAACCTGAGGCAATCACCACAGGGGACGTGTCTTCCTCCGCATTGTATTTTAAGGCGACCGCCTTGTTCTTCTTATATTTTGACATCCACACCCGTCCTTTTAAATGGCAGGTTCTTAAATACCTCCATCAGGGAACGCACATGGTCCATGCGCTCCACCTCTATGTCCATTGCACGGTATCCATGCTCCTCCATGATGCTCCTGAATTCCGGCACCAGCGCTTCAAATATGCCCGCATATGACTCAGGGCAATACAGATGGAACCCCAGTTCCCTGCCCGCCATCATGAACTCCGCCTCCATCTGCCCGATTCCAGGTATATCAAAGGTTATGAGCACATGGACATGGTCTGTCCTGCCGGAATCCCCGGCGCTGTCCCTTCCGCCTTTTTGGCCTTCATCCTTTGGGTCAATCCACAGTTCGGAAAATGCCTTCATGCCCTGATAATCCACCGGAATCACAAAATGCAGCAGCGGCGTGTAATTGCAGGGCGAGGACAGCAGGCTGGTGATGATTTTATCAATCTTATCCCCGTTCAGGCTGTTCATAGGCGTTTCCCTGTCCTGCTTGGCAATGATTTCCGCCAGGGTGTCCATAATCCGCGAACGGTTCATCTGACGCTCCGGCGTCCGGAAACTTTCTATGTAATCCCGGACCATTTCCCTGAGACGCGCCTTATCCTCCCGGTTGTCCACGTGGATCAGGAGGTTCAGCAGGGCTTCCTGGAGATAGGCGTCATTGTCCTGGTACCTGGACATATTATAGAGGATATTGGGCAGGACCCTGGCTGTCTGGGGAGAGTAGAGAACGCTTTGCTCCAGCTCCCTTAATGCCTGTTGCACTTCTGTTTTAAGTTCCTCGAACCCCTGTCCTCCCTGGGCATCCCTGACCCGGACTGCCAGCCGGGCAAACCGGTCAGACAGCGTCCGGCTGCCGGCCAGCTGCTCTGACAGGTACTCCAGGCTGTTGGCAACGGAGTCCAGCACGTCCTGCCTGGATATACTGCCGTTCATTGCCTTTAAAAGCTCCGCTGTCTCCATCCGCAGCTCCGGCTTATTCCCAAGCAGATTCCTCAGGAAGTCAAACAGTTCCCCCTTAAACAGCGTGGACGCGTATTCCTGGTCCACCAATTCGTCTACAATGTGTTCGGGCTGGATTAAAAGCGCGTCAAAAAGCTGTCTTATTTCCTGGGTCACCGTATTGTTGTTCACAGGCAGGAGGCTGATGATTTCCTCCAGCATATATATATTCTTCAGGTAGTTGACCGTTACAGCCGGATCCTTTAACAGGTTCATCAGGGTAGCTGCCCCGGCTTCCCTCTCCAGCACATTATGGTTTCCCAGAAGGCCGCTGCCCTCGGGATTTTTGGTGATATGCCGGATTTCCTGCATGTCAAAGGGGACTGATGGGTCTTTCAGCGCCTTATCCGGCTGTATGATATTCTTGTTGATGACCGGAGAAGTCACCCGTAAGATGTCTGCCATTAGCGAATTCCTTTCCTGATTTCCCCGTCAAGATAGTAGAAGGTGCAATTATCCTCCTTTTTAGTGATGCTCATCTTACAATCCCCAATGTTGATGACACTTCCGGGATAAACCTCCCTTGCCGTAAGCCTCGACCTGCCAACCTCACGCAGTTTCCGGGACAGTTCAGCGCCCTGCTGCTTCAGCTTCTTTTCCTTCAGCGAATTGATGGGGGCTTCCAGCTTAAGCTTTGCCAGACGGTCGCGCTGGGCCGGCGTGATACTGCCCTCCTTAAGCTTGCCGTTAAGATATGATATATCCTTATTAAGCCCGGTCAGTTTCCTGGACAGCAGGAGCATTTCCTTTCCCACTGCCTCCATCTCCTCCATCAGCTGGGGAGTCAGGCCCAGGGTAACCGAGGTCGTGATATGGCTGGGCGCACCCACGGCCTTTACATTCATACAGTTATAAACCGAACAGTTCCCTCCGATGAACGCGCCGCGTTTTCCCAACAGTGTCAGGTCATGGCCGCAGGACACCTCTGAATTGATGATGTACTCTGCCTGTATGTTATTTTTTGCGTAAATGCTGCAGTCCTCCAGGAACTTGGCCGTGATATCCCCGTCCGCCTCCAGGACGCCGCTTTTCATTCCCCGCATCCCTTTGTGCAGCAGGATGTCCCCGCCCGCCTTCAGGTAAGCGCCTTCCACGATTCCCATCACCGTGATGTCGCCCTTGGCAATCACCCGGTATCCCTCCAGCACGTCCCCGCGGATCACAACACTGCCTGTAAATTCAATATTGCCCACGCTGTTGTCCACATTGCCGGACACGGAGAATATATTCTCCACATTGAACCGGCCGGAACGGAAGGTCAGGTTGCCCTCACATGCCGCAACCAGTTTATCCCGCTCCGGGTTATATACGATATTCCTTCCCTGGGGGATGGGCGGCATGGTGCCGTTCTTTCCCCGCACAGGCTCACCGTACACATCCACGCCGTCCTCTGGCTCCGTGGGCATGGTGATATCGCATACCACATCCCCTTTCTGGACATTGTGTATCAGGTTCATGCTTTTAAAATCAATGCCTCCATTGCCCTTGGAAGCATACTTTATCTGGGCCTTCCTGGGGAAATAATCCTTTATCCGGCCATCTTCCCCATTCCTTGCAGGCATCCCATTTGCAATGACCGCCATCTGCAGGTACTGCCTTTCACTGACAATGGTCCCTATTTTCTCCTCGTCCACGCCATAACATATGCCCTTCTGTTCCAGGGCGTCATGTATCATTGCCCTGGATACATCCTGTCCGCCTCCCCGGGGACCGTGCACCATCATGGAGACGCTCATCCTGTCATCCGCCACAATCAGCTCCACCCAGGCATCCTGGTCTGTTTCCTCGGCCGGCGCATCCTCACCGCGGCCATACATTTCCTTACCATATCTGTCCTGGCCGTATCCATCCTGGCCATACGTATCCTGGCCATATCCGCCCTGGCCATATCCGCCCTGGCCATATGAATCCTGGCCATACCCGTCCTGACCATCCGCCCCGGTCTGCTCCTTTCCCAGAAGCTCCCGTTCCATCTGCTCCCTCCGCCTTACCTCAGCCTCATTCCAGTCCTCCACGGTTTCCACCCGGTGGTCACTGTCCAGGTTCCTGCCGCCCGGTTCCCAGCCTTCCCGGTTCCTGCTGTCCTGGGTACTGCCTGGTCCTGCCAGCCCATCCTCCGCCCTGTCCTTATTGTCATGGGGCTGCCCCTGTGTCCGTAATCCTTCCCGTTCATCCTCTCCCGCGTGTTCCGGAATCCCATCCTCCTGATCATCATCAAGAAATTTAGATAACAAGCTGTAAATCAGACTTTTTTCGTTCATGGGCACCCCCTTTTAGCACAATCTGCTGATGTCACTACCTTAAGTTATTAATCATCTCTTCCATCTGGTCCGCAGTGCTTACAATCCTGCTGTTAAGCTGGAACGCACGCTGGGTCTGCATCAGGTTGACCATTTCCGTGGACATGTCCGCATTGGACATTTCAAGGGTTCTGGTCATGACCGCGCTTTTCTCCTGGTCCTCGTCCAGATCCTCTATGGACATCCATTCCCCGGAGGTCTGGCCGGAGCGGAACAGGTTGGACCCTGCGTGGATAAGCCCTTCCGGGTTCTCGCACACAAAGAGGCCAAGCCGGCCCGCTATGGAATCCAGGTCCAGTTCCCCCGTGTCATCCCCCCTGCTGTCTTTTGCTGCCTTGTACTCCAGTTCAATGGGCTCGCCGTCCCAGTCCAGCACATAACTTCCGTCGCTGGTGGTCAGATAATTGCCGTCTTCGGTGGAAGATATCTGGAAGGCCCCGTCCCTTGTGTAAGCCGGTTCCTCCTCATCCTCGCTGGTCCGGATGGCAAAAAATGCCTTGCCGGACACGGCAAAATCCAGGGCCCGCCCGGTCTTGCGGAAAATCCCCTGCCCAAAGGCGGTCCCCGGTCCGTTGTTCTTCACGCCGTGTCCCACCTGGGCCTCTGGCCTCATATCCATCTGGGTGTACAGCAGGTCGTTAAAATCACTGCGCATGGACTTGTATCCATTGGTCCCCACATTTGCCATGTTATTGGCAGTCACATCCAGATCCTGCTGAAACGCATTCATGGCTGAGACCGCTGTGTAATATGAAATATTCATCTTATATCCCCCTACAGCTTCCCTATATCGTTGGCTGTCTTCTGGTTCATCTGGTCTATGATGGTAAGGGCCTTGCCGCATGACTGGAACGCCCTCTGCACCTCCATGGCCCTGGTCATCTCATTGTTCAGGTTCACGCCTGACTGCTCCAGTTTTCCCTGGCAGACCGTGGGATAGACCTGGGTAAGGGCCACGCCTCCCCCTGCCCCATAGGTGCCGTTGTCATAAAAGATCAGGCTGTCATAATCATCCGGCTCCACAATCTGTATCTGGTCCAGCTCCCCGTCCTCATTGTCATAGATAATCCCGTCCGCGCCGACCCGGAACCCGCCCTCATCCACATACACAGGGCCGCCGTCCCCCATTACCTGGCCAACGCCGGGAAGTATCAGGTTCCCTTCCTCGTCCCTTGTAAAATGTCCGTTGCGTGTCAGGTACTGGCCGTCCGTGCCCTGGATGACGAAAAATCCGTCCCCGTTAATCGCCAGGTCATAGGTCTGCCCCGTATCCACCACCGGCGCCTGGCCATGGGTGGTCATCTCCTTTGTCCCGATGGAGATGGTGGAACCCTGGCCCAGCCCTTGGGTCTGACCGTTCATCTGGCGCACCAGCTGTTCATTGAACGTGGTTTTCACCAGGCGTTTGGGCTTATAGCCGCTGGTCTTTACATTGGCGATGTTATTGGCCGCCATGTCCAGTGACCGCTGGTTCATCAGCATGCCGGAGGCAGCTGTATAAAATCCTGAAAACATATCCTTATCCCCTCATATATTCTTCCAGACTGCTTTTCAGCTTCCTGATTGCCTTGGTATGTATCTGGCATACACGTGACTGTCCGATGCCCATGACCTCTGCAATCTCTGAATATTTTAGTTCCTCATAATAGTACAGTGTAATCACAAGCCGTTCCTTTTCCCCCAGGTCATCAATGGCAGCCGTGAGCATTTCCATCATCTCCCTGTAAAAAAGGCTTTCCTCGGGCCTGCCATCCATGTCCCCTGCCTCCAGCTCCCCTTTTGCAAATATGGCAGTCATATCCTGCAGCACTGCTTCAAAAGAAAGCACGGATGCGTGGTTCATGTATTTTATATGGTTTTCCACCTTTTCAACGGGCATGTCAAGGTACCCGGCCACATCCTTCACATCCGGCTCCCCCATTTTTTCATGGGACAGGATGGAAAACGCCGCTTCTACCTTTTTCTGGAAATTTCTTGCCCGGTGGGGTACCCAGTCCTGGCTCCGTATATAATCAATCATGGCCCCGCGCACGCGCACAAATGCGTATGTCTCAAACCTGGCCCCTTTGCCGGGGTCATAGCGGTCCAGACATTCCATCAGCGCCAGCACCCCCTGGTCCGTCAGGTCCTCCTGTTCCAGAAGGCTCCCGGCCATGGTCCGCATCTGTACTGCAGCGGACCTTACAATGGGGAGATAATGTAGGACCAGCTTATTCCTCAGCTCCTGGCTGCCGTTTTTCCTGTATGCCTCCAGGACCCGGGTCATTTCCTCATGGTCTGTCTGTTCCATCTGCATAACCTGTTACCTCTGCTGCCATTCCTAACTCAGGGAAATGCTTCCCAATGCCTGTATCTGTATGTTGTTGTCAATCTCACTGAAGGATACCACCGCCACATTGGGGCAGAACTGGTCAATGAGCTTTTTAAAATAAATCCGTACCACCGGGGAGGTGAGTATGATCGGGACATTTACCAGGTCCTTAATCTTGTTGATCTCCGCTGTGGCTGATGACACGATGCTCTGGATTGCAGCGGGCTCCAGGGCCAGATAGGAACCCGTGTCCATCTTCTTGACCGAGGACATGATCATGTTCTCTATCTTGTCGTCCAGGCTGATGACCTTCATCTGCCCTGCCTCTGAGAACCTGCGGGAGATGGTGCGCTTTAATGCCTGGCGCACATACTCGGTCAGCATATCCGTGTCCTTGACCTGGCCCGCGTAATCGCTGAGCGTTTCCACAATGGTCTCCATGTCGCGGATGGGAATCCCCTCCCGCAAAAGATTTGCCAATACCTTCTGGAGACCGCCCACCGTGATGATGGACGGTATGGTGTCCTCCACAATGCTGCTGTTGGTCTTTTTCAGTGTCTCCAGGAGGTTGTTTACCTCCTGCCGGTTAAGAAGCTCATGCAGGTGCTCCTTCACCACCTCGGAAAGATGGGTAATCACCACGGAGGTGGGGTCAATCAGGGTATATCCTGCCAGCTCGGCCTGTATCTTCCTGTCCTCGCTGATCCATTTGGCGGGAATGTGGAAGGCCGGGTCAATGGTGTCGATTCCAGGCACATCATCCGTATCCGCCCCTGGAGGCAGGGCCAGGTAATGGTCCATCAGGATATCCCCTCTGGCCACCTCCTCACCCTTTAACAGGATGCTGTACTGGTTGGGGTTAAGCTGCCCGCTGTCCTTAATCCTCACAGAGGGAATGACAAATCCCATGTCCAGCGCCATCTGCTTGCGGAACATGACCACCCGGTCAATGAAATTGCCGCCGTTGCTCTCGTCCGCCAACGGAATCAGGCTGTAGCCAAACTCCATTTCTATCTGTTCTACATTTAAAAGCCCATATACATTTTCAATGTTTTTGTAATAAGATGCCTCGCTGGTGACTTCTGTTTCCACAAACTCTTCCACGGTGTCCGCCATCATGTCCTGCTGGCGTTTATACAGGTAATATCCCCCGCCTGCAAGGCCTGCGGATATCATCAGTATCTGCGGCACCGGAAATCCGGGAATCAGGCATAGACACGCGGCAGCGCCGCCCGCTGTCATCAGCACCCTTGGCTGGGCCAGGAACTGCTGTGTCAGGTCCTCGCTCAGGCTGTTCTCCGACGCGGAGCGGGTTACGATCATACCTGTTGCCACCGATATGAGCAGGGCCGGGATCTGGGATACCAGCCCGTCCCCAATGGTGGAGGTGGTATAAATCTGCATGATGTCCTGCATGCTTCCCTGGCTGTTCATGATGCCGACGATAACGCCGCCCACAAAGTTGATGAACGTAATGATGATGGAAATGATGGCATCTCCCTTGACAAACTTGGTGGCGCCGTCCATGGAACCGAAGAAATCCGCTTCCCTCTGGATTTTGGAACGCCGTTCCTTGGCCTGCTGTTCGTCAATAAGGCCGCTGTTCAGGTCAGCGTCAATGGCCATCTGCTTACCGGGCATGGCGTCCAGGGTAAACCTTGCAGCAACCTCTGCCACACGCTCCGAACCTTTTGTGATTACAATGAACTGCACCAGGACAATGATTAAGAAAATAATAAAGCCAATGACCACATTGCCACGGATGACAAACTGTCCGAAGGTCTTGACCACCTGCCCTGCATAACCGTTGTCAAAGAGGATTTTCCTGGTGGATGATATATTAAGCCCCAGCCTGAACAGGGTCGTAACCAGCAGCAGGGAAGGAAACACGGAAAACTCCAGGGTCTCCCTTATATACATGGTCATCACAAGGATCAGCAAGGACAATGTTATGTTCAGTATAAATAAAAAGTCCAGTATGGGTGTGGGCAGGGGAATCAGTATCAGGAAAATGATTCCGATGATTCCCGCTGTTACAAGGATATTAAACCGTTTCAACTTTATTCACCATTTCCAATAATGCTTCTTGTATTTACTATCTCAGTGATGCGTACCCCGAAGTTATCGTCAATCACAACCACTTCCCCCCTGGCAATCAGCTGTCCGTTGACAATGATGTCCACAGGCGCGTCAGCCTGTTTATCCAGCTCCACCACGGTTCCGTTGTTGAAATTCAGCACATCCTTAAGCCTGCGCCTTGTCTTGCCGATTTCCACTGACACGTTAAGGGGCACATCCATGATAAGCCCCAGGTTGCCGTTTATGGCCGGACTCCTGTACATGGCGTCCGGCCCGGTCGCGGACCTGGCTCCGGCTGCATTACCGCCCCATGAAGGGCCCGCCGGCACTGCGGCGTCCGCTGTCCGTCCTGATGCTGGCGCGGCCTGTCCCCGGCCGGCTCCCTGGCCCACAATCACGTTTTTCTCCATCTCGCGGGCCTGCCTGGCAGCCTCTTCTTCCTCCTGCCTTGCCCTGGCCTCTGCCTCCTGTTTGGCCTGAATCTCCTGCGCCAGGCTGTCTATGGCAGCAGCGGATATGCACTCAATGAATTCCGACTCAACCATATCCTTTATCCGCATGGTATAATTAACAACCATGATTTTGGAATCAGGCTGGTCGCCGATGACAGGGGACAGGTTCTGGCGGCCGTCTGACAGGACCAGCTGGCTGTCCGCAAAATCCATGGTATCGCCCAGGTACTGGGCCATGGCCGCAGCCGAAGCGTGGGCCATCTGGTTCATCAGCTCCCCCGCGGCGCTCATCGCCACGTCGTCAAACACAAAATCCGGGTCAGGAAGGTCGTCCACGCCCATGAGTTCGTTTAAAAACACCTGCATGTCCCTTTGCCGAAGGATCAATACAACGGTTCCGGCCACCTGGGAGGTAAGACAGCTTTTCACAAAGACGGCAGGTTCCAGGATGCTGTATTCCACTTCCTTTACCGTCATCTCCTGGATCTGGGGTTCCCCTATGGTTATATCCGCCTTTAAAATAGATGAAATAGCTTCCCCTGCTGCCTGCGCATGTATCTTTATCAGTTCCTCAAACATCTGCCCGTCCGTCATTGCCTGGATATCCCGGCCTTCCTGTGCCTTCGCCATGGTTTAAGCTCCTTCTATTCCATAATCTCTTTCTTATTTCTTCTGCCGCGTTTCTTGTTATCCTTTTTCCGCTGCCCGTCCTTTTCCTTGTCCTCTTCTGCCTTCTTATAGCTGGCCGGAAGAAGCTTGAACAGCTTTTCCTCTATGAACTTGGGATTCTCGCCTTCCTGGATGGCCAGCACGCCTTCCATCACCAGCTGCTTGCACAGGAATTCCTCTTCATGCCTGGCCTTCAGCTTGCTGGCCATGGGCAGGAATATGATGTTGGCCAGCAGGGAACCGTACAGGGTGGTAATAAGCGCCACGGCCATGCCTTTTGCCAGGGCGTCCACGTCCGACATGTTGCCCAGCATGAGGATCAGGCCCACCAAGGTACCTATCATACCAAAGGCCGGCGCATAGCTGGCCGCCTTTTCATAGAAGCGGCGGTCCAGGGCATGGCGCTCATCCAGCTGCTCCAGCTCTGTCTCCATGGCCTTACGCACCTTCTCCGAGTCCACGGAATCCACCACCAGCATCAGGCTGTTGTGCAGGAACGGCTCGTCGATTTCATTCAGCTTATCCTCCAGGGATAAAAGCCCTTTCATCCGGGCCTCAGTGGCCAGGCCTACAATCTGGCTTATGGACTGCGCCGGATTAAAGGCATAGGGCCTTACAATGATTTTCAGATGGCTGCCAATCTTCCTGAAGGCCCCTGCCGGAAATGATATCATCATGACCCCGATGGTCCCTCCAATGGTAATGGCCATACTCGGCACATCCACAAACGCCTTGATATTGGTAAAGACCAGTTTCATGGCCTCCTGATCAAAGGTCATACCAAACCCCACAAGTCCCACCGCTAATATAAAACCTAGAATTGACAAGAAATCCATAACCCTACTTCCTTTTCTCCACTTTTATCACTCTGCCCGTATGCTCAGCCCTTTATCTGGTCAATGATCCCACGGAATGCCTCCCTGCGGAACTCCACTACCTTACTTACCACTTCCTCCTTGGATTCCCTTACAATCATGTGCTTTCCATTGGTCAGGAGTATGGTGGTATCAGGATTCTCCATAATTGTTTCAATCAGGTCACAGTTCAGCACAAAGGCTTCCCCGTTCAGTTTTTTCAGTATGATCATGATACCGCCCTCCTGTTCTGTCATCAGGCCCTGTCTGATGCCCTATCCGTTTTCTTATCACCAGGGCCTGATTGAAAATCCATGCAGTTACCTCTTAAGGTTTACCAGCTCTTCCAGGATGGAATCTGATACGGTGATGATTCTTGAGTTGGCCTGGAAGCCTCTCTGTGTAACAATCATATCCGCAAACTCCGTGGAAATATCCACATTGGACATCTCCAGGGATGAGGTTTTCAGGGCGCCTGTGCCGTCCTCCCCTGCCTTGCAGGCTTTGGGGTCGCCGGAGTTGCCTGTGGCCTTAAAATAGGAATTGCCCACGCCCTCAAGTCCATAGGGGTTATCAAAGGTTACCAGGTCAATACGCCCTATCTGGATTTTTCCCAGATTCGGATGGTTGGCTTCTATGATACCGTTTGCCAGGATGGTGACGCCTGCGTCGGAAAGGGATACGGTCCCGCCTGCGCTTCCGTCTGTCAGGGTGAAGGCCTTGCTGCCAAGACCTAAATCCCTGGAATTGGTGGCCGCGGTAATGGTTCCGGCCGCAACCGTTGTATCAGCCGTGGGATTTATTTTGAAATAATCTTCAATGGCCGTGTAGCCGGGATGCTTCACTTCAATGTACTGTCCGGCTTCCTCACCGCTTGGCGGGGTTCCGGTCTCCTTCAGCCACACGCTGTTGGCCGACGTGCTGTTTTCTGAAATCAGGCCCTCAAATGTCCTCTTTACGCCATCCTTTTCCACGGTCGCGGTCAGCTTCCATGCATCCGGGCTGGTGCCTGCCTTCACGATTGTATACTCCACGTCCCCTGACGCCGTAAACACCGGTTCCGTACTGGTGCTGGAAGGCTTGATGCCTCCGAAAATCCCGCTGTCCTTATAAGCATCGGCAAATATCTGCTCACCGGGCTTAATCCCGAAGTTCTCCCCCATCAGCTCCTTGCCTGTAAACCCGCCGGTCTGGGCTGGCTGGGCCGTTATGGTAAAATTGCCTGCCGGGTGGGGCGTGCCGTTATTTGCCCGGGCAATGGCGCTGTTCATTTTCTCATTGAAATCAGACAAACTGGTAAAGGATGCTTTGTCGCTGATCCTCACCACAATGCTGGAGGTGTTGAACTCACTGGCCTTGACCACCACATCCGCGCCATCCGGAAGGGTCTCATCCAGTTTGAACGAAATGGATACATTGGCATCCCCTGTGGCGTTCTGGGATGTTATGGTGTATTTAACCCCATTGATTTCCTGGGTGCTGCTGGACTGGGCATTGTTCTTGGATGGGATGCTTAAATGTATCTTATCTGAAGCAGCAGCCTTGCCTAAGGGGTCCCCTGTGACGCCCAGCACCGTGTATCCGTTGGCATCCACCAGGTTGCCGCTTTTATAATCCAGCTGGAGGTTTCCTGCCCTGGTATAGAATATATTGCCGTCAGAGTCCATCACCTGGAAGAACCCCTCGCCGGTAATGGCCACATCCATGGGTCTTCCCGTGGACTGCAGGGCTGAACGTTCCATGTTCAGGTCGATTCCTGCCAGCTGCGCTCCGTAACCAACCTGGCTGGCATTGGTGCCGCCCCTGTTGTTGTCTCCGCTGGTGGCACTCTGAAGTGTCTGATAATAAACATCCTGGAAACGTGCGCGGCTTGACTTAAAGCCATACGTATTCACGTTGGCAATATTATTGCCGATGACGTCCAGTTTGGTCTGATGGGCCTGCATGCCCGACACTGCTGAAAATAGTGATCTTAACATATTCAATTCTCCTTTTTAAACCGCCTTACCCGTCCGTCATTCGGGGTAAGGATAGCCTCCCAAAGGACCGGCTATATCATAACGGTTCCGTCAATATTTGTGAAGACCGTGCCTTTCAGGCTGTCCTCATTCACAACTGTAACTACTTTATTATTCCTGACATTGACAACAAAGGCAGTGGAACCCAGAAGGATCAGCGGCTCTTTTAAGCCTTTTTCCTCTGCCATGCGGATGCCTTCATTGAGGCGGCCGATGTTCTCTGAGGATACATCCACGCCCCGCTCCACCACGCGCTCTATGGCGTGCTTGGAAAACGACACCTGGCTTTCTTCCTTAATCCTCTGCTCCAGCAGTTCTTTAAATGCGCTGTCATTGCTTCCTGCTTCCTGGGGCCTGTTTCCCGGCGGCCCGCCTGGGGTCCCCGTATAGATGGGGGTATGAAGCATTTTATTATAAATCATTGAATCCACTGTTCATCCTCCTGTTCCGGACCGTGTTTCTTTATCTTCTGTGTTTCCCTATCTTCTGTGTTTCCCTATCTTTCGTGTTTCCCTGTCTCCTGTTAACCTGCCCGACTCTACACCTTGCCGCTTCCATCCCCCTGATTGCCTGAATCCCCGTCATCCCCGGGATCCTTGTCATCCTTATTGTCCTCATTGGGAGTGGTGGTGACTGGCGGCGTCTTGATTTCCATGATTTCATCCATGTCGTACGCTTCACCGTCCACATATATCACAAACTTTTCATCCAGGAGGGATACCTTATCCACAAGTCCCTCCGACTTCTTCAGTTCTCCTGATACCGTAAACTTGGCTGCCGATACGTACTTCCCCACAAGGCTTGTCACGTATGTGCTCTTGGCGTTGTAGGCCATCTGTTCCATCTGCTGCATACTGGATATCTGGGCCAGCTGGGTCACATACTGGGTATCATCCACAGGATTCATGAAATCCTGGTTCTTAAGCTGGGCAACCATCAGCGTAAGGAAATCCTCCATGCTGACCATCTTGTCATCCGCATCCCCAAACACGGCGTCAATCACATTGCCTGTGCCGGAACTCCCATCTGTCCCAGACGTGTCTGTCTTATCCTGGCTGTCCGTGCCGCCCGGTCCCGTTTTGCTGCCTGCTGACGATGTCGTCCTGCTGCCTGCCGACGGTCCCGTTGTGCTGCCCGCCGATGACGCCGCCGCCCTGGAAGTGGTTCCCGGCCCTGTTGTCCCTGACATACCCAGGGCATACGGCGAGGTATAATTTGGAATCTGTACTGGCATCTCTATCTCCCTTTCCTGTTTTAGGCCTTATACATATGCATACAGCCTGCTCATGCGGCTTTGCGCCGTCATCCGCCCGGCTTCCATGAGGAAATCCTCATCCGGCCCTGCATTGTCATCCCTGCCGTAATACCGGTAATGGGATTGGGACTGCTGTCCGCGGTGGTCCTGCATCTGCTGGTCATAACCTGCAAAATCCATGGTTCCCCGGCTGTCATGGTATACCTCCGCCACCTCTGTATCCAGCGGCCTCAGCATATCCTTCAGGCTCTCCATCTGGCTGGTGACAAGCTTTTCTGTCTCCGGATTGGCCACACCTATACGCACCCACATCTTCTCCCCGGTACCCACAAGATGGATGACAATGTCACCCAGACCTTCCGGCTTCAGGTGCACGGTCAGTTCCTTCATCCCGGTCTTGATTCCCTGTTCCAGGCCTGTCTTAAGCTGCTCCAGAACCGGAACCTGCTGTTCCTGCCCCTCTTTCACCTGATTCATACCAAACCCCGGGTTCAAACGGTTCTGGTTCATCCGGTCTGTCAGATTCAGTCCTCCGGCCTCTGCATTCCGCTTCAGTTCCTCAAGGACCTGGTTGGCTGTCCCGGTGTCCCCGTCCGCTGCGGCTGACAATTCCTGTTCCTGGCCCATGGCCCTAACCAGTTCCTGTCTTCCCTGCAGGAAGGTATGGCTTTCTATACCGGATTGGGGCGGCTGTGTACTTCCCTTAACAGATGCTTCCCCGCAGACTGCGGTGCCGGCTTCATCCGACGCCTTCATGGTACGGGAAAACCTCCCGGTCCTGTCCGCTTCTGTCCGGTCCTGCCCGGCTGTCTGCCCCACCGAAGGTTCCTCTGCGCCGGATACCGCCGCCCGGCGCATATCCTGGCCGGACACCCTTTCCTGGTCATCCGCTCCTGCCATGGCTGCCAACACCGGACTTATGTCCTGTTCCTCACGGACAGTCTGCAGCACCGTTCCTGCCTGCACCGTAATCTGCCCGTCCGTTTTCCCTGCTGTCTGTGCTCCCCCGTCCTGTATATCCGGGTCCCCATATTGCAGGAAGGCCATCATGGCCTGCAGGCTCATGGCCGCTTCCAGGTTCAGGCCGTCATCCGTACGGTTCTGTGCATCCCCGTCATTTCCGGCATTACCGGCTGCCGTCTTATCCACTGCATCTGCTGCCGCGCCGCTGCCATCCTCCAGGTTCCGGTCTGCGCCGCCCCCGGACTTCCCATCCTGGTCTGCCGTCTGCCGTCTGACATCGGACCTGACTGGATCCTGTTTTTCCGTATGCCGTGCTTTTGCGTCCAATCCATGTTCCTGTTTCCCGGCAGATGTCTTAGTATCCGGGGTCCTGCCGTCATCCCGCAGGCTTCTGGCAAATACATCCGCAAAATAAACTGCTGCCGCCTGCTTTCCCCTTCCTGACAAAGAACCGGATGCCTGGGCTGTTTTATAGCTGCTGTCTGCTGCTATCTGTGTAAATGTTCCTGTATTCATCTTCTCACCTCCTTTCACATATGCCGTTTTATATAAGTACTGTCCTTCAGTACCAGGCTGTATTTGGAATTCCAAACACACCCTAGGAAACACCGTTCCTGACAAAAGCCCCGGCAACATGTTCCGTAATCATGTCCTGCTGCTCCTTTGCTTCGTCATGGTGATATTCCTCCAATTGATTTTCCTTCAGCTTCTCCAGTTTTTTCACTTCCTTTGAAGCCTCCGTGACAATGCGCCGCTGTTTCTCCACCCTGGCCTGTGCCTGGGACAGCTCCTTCTGTGTATCCTCCAGCTGAAGCCTGGCGCCCTCCAGGACGGCAAAGCATCCTTTCAGGATGAATACCGTAGTCCCCTCGGCCTGCCTCTTTTTAATCTCCTTCTGGATATGGGCTATCCTGGTTTCCTGCCCATTCTTTATTTCCTCCAGTTCATCCCTGGCAGCCGTAAGCTTTCCGAGAATCCCTTTTTCCTTTTCCAGGTTCTGCTGCTGGTATACAAGCATACGTTCCAGTGAAAATACAAACTTCTTCATAATCTGCCCCTTAATCCGTTACCTGAATCATCTGGATTACCGCTTCATCCAGGGAAAAACTCTCATCTGTCTTCTGCTGAAGGAATCCGTAGATACGGTCTATGCGCTCCAGGGCCTCATCCAGTTCCGGGTTCGTGCCCTTTTTGTAGGCCCCGATGGAAACCAGGTCGCTGTTACTCTCATACACCGCCAAAAGCCTGCGCAGCTTCCCCGCGGCCTCCTTGTGTTCCGGTGTCACGATGTCGTTCATCAGACGGCTGACACTGGACAGGATGTCGATTGCCGGATACCGGTTCTTGGCCGCCACCTTCCTGGACAGCATGATGTGCCCGTCTATGATTCCGCGGACCGTATCGGATATGGGTTCGTTGGCATCATCGCCTTCCACCAGCACCGTATAGATCCCGGTAATGGAACCCTCCTCAAAATTACCGGAACGCTCCAGAAGCTTTGGAAGCTCGGAATAGATGGAAGGCGTATACCCCCTGGCCACCGGCGGTTCCCCTATGCTGAGCCCCACTTCCCTCTGGGCCATTGCAAACCGGGTAAGGGAATCCATCATCAGCAGCACATCCATGCCCTGATCCTTAAAATACTCTGCAATGGTAGTGGCTGTCATGGTGCACTTGGAGCGCATCATGGCGGACTGGCTGGAAGTTGCCACCACCAGCACGGAGCGTTTTAATCCTTCCTCACCCAAATCCCTGTTAATGAACTCCACAACCTCCCTGCTTCGCTCCCCGACCAGTGCAATGACGTTCACATCCGCCTTCACATTCTTGACTATCATGCCCATCAGCGTGCTCTTTCCCACGCCGCTGCCGGCAAAGATCCCCATCCTCTGTCCCTTGCCCACGGTCAGAAGCCCGTCAATGGCCTTGACCCCCATCTGTATGACGGTATCAATCCTGGGGCGTTCCATGGGGTTGGAGGGCTTTCCCGTAATGGGATAATAAGAGACATCCTCCACAGGCCCCAGGCCGTCAATGGGCATGCCCATGGCGTCCACGGTCCTGCCTATGAGTTTGTTGGAAACAGCAATCCTGAGACGTTCCCCTGTATTGCGCACCGCGCTGCCGTAGCCGATTCCCTCCATCTCCTCATAGGGCATCAGCAGTACCCGGTTCTCCCTGAATCCCACCACCTCGGCCCTGACCGGGTTGGTTCCCTCCACCACATCAATGGTACACACATCCCCCAGCCTGCAGGCCGGTCCCATGGCTTCCACCGTGGTCCCCACAATCTTGTCTATCTTGCCCAGGTAGGTGTATAAATCCGCATTCTGTATTTCCTGTTCTATCTGCCCTAATTCCATATGGTTACCGCCTTATTGCCTGCCCCCAAGGGCCTCCAGATGTTTCTTCAGGTTCCCTAACTGGACATCCAGGGATGCGTCCACAATCCCTTCCTCTGTCTCCACCTGGACAAACCCCAGCGGCCGTTCCTCTGTTTTTATCCTTATGGCGCCGCCTCCCCCTAACCCCTTTTCCCTCAGGGGTTCCAGACGTTTCTCCAGCGTCTCTATCAGTTTCACGGCCTGAGCCGGCATATGAAGGGTGATATTCTCCCTGTCCCGCTCTGACAGCACCGCCTTTTCAATCATATCCGCCAGCTCTGTCTCGTCATATTCCACTTTCTTCCTGAGGATTTTCTCTGCCATCATAAAGGACAGGTCTGCTATCCCGCTGCCAAGCCTCTGTTCAAATTCGCCGAATTCCCCGCCAATCCTTTCCACGGACGAACGGATACCGGCAATATCCTGCCCTATGCCGCAGAGGGCCTGTTTAAGTCCCTGCTCATAGCCTTCCTGCCTGGCCTGCTCCCGGATCCTTCCGGCTTCATCCCTGGCCGTGTTGACTATATTGTCCCTCTGTGCATAGGCCTCTTCCAGTATCCTGGCCGCTGCCTGTTCCGCCTGGTTCCTGGCATGTTCCAGTATCTTGCGCTTTTCCTCCGATATAAGAGCGTACCGTCTGCCGCCCTGGTCCTCTCCCGGGTCCGGCGGTGCGCCGCCCCCGGATTCAGGCCCTGTCTGCGCCCCGGTATCCGGTGCGGGCTGGTACAGCCTGACCATGGCGCTTCCCGCAACGGTCTGGGCCGGTTTTAATATCCTAGACAATTATCTCATCCTTTCCATCCTTGGAAATAACAATCTCGCCTTCTTCTTCCAGCCGCCTTATGACAGCCACAATCCTCTGCTGGGCTTCCTCCACATCACTCATGCGGATGTTATGCAGGTATTCCATATCGCTCTGTATGGATTCCCTCATCCTGCCCGACATATTGGCAAAGATGGTATTGGTCACATCCTTGTGGGCCACCTTAAGGGCTACCGACAGGTCCTTTGTATCGATTTCCCGCAGGAAACGCTGTACGGACAATGGATCCAGATACGCAATATCCTCAAATACAAACATCAGCTTGCGCACATCCTCCGCCAACTGCGGGTTCTTCATATTCAGTTCGTCAAATATATCCCGCTCCGTGCTGCGGTCCACATGGTTCATCACATCAGCCACATAGGTCAGTCCGCCCACCTCCATGGTTTCCTCAGAGGAGGACGCGCCAATCTTCTTCTCCAGCACTTCCTCTGCAATCTTGATTGCCATGGGCAGGGCGCGGTCCATGTTGGCAATCCGTTCCACCACATCCACCCGCGTGTCCTGGGACAGGTTTGCGATTATCTTTGAGGCCTGTTCCGGGGTTGCATAGGAAAGAATCAGGGCCAGTGTCTGGGGATGTTCGTTCTGGATGGCTGCCATCAATGTCTTATAGTCCACCTTCCGGATAAAACTGAAGGCCTTTGTCTTAAGGGCCTTGCTGACCCGGTCCATCAGGTTCTTGGCCTGCTGCTGGCCAAAGGCCTTTTCCAGCACCTCTTTGGCATAATCCCTTCCGCCTTCGGTTATGACCTTCTCTGTGACGCAGCAATTATAAAAATCCTGGGCAATGTCTTCCAGCTCATCCTGGGTAAGCCTTGGCAGCCTTGTAATCTCCATGGAGAGCTGCTCCACCTCATTCTCTGTCAGGTAACGGAATACCTCGGATGCCCGTTCGCTCCCCAGTATGGATATGACAGCCGCAGCCTTTTGGGCCGGTCTTCTCTCTTCTGCAGGCATCTTACTTCTTATCCTCCTTCAGCCATGTACTGATCATGGATGCAATAATCTCTGGATTCATTTGGGCAAAGGAACGGACCTGGTCCACGGGATCGGAAGAATCCGGCCGAATCCTTCCCAGGCTGTTCTGCACCGCATCCTCCCCCGCCCGCTGTTCAGCCGGAACCGGCTCCTGTGTATCTTCGCCTTCAAATGGCGCAAACAGCATCTGGTCTTCTTTTAAATGCTTCTTCCTGCTGCGCATGAAAAGCAGGAGGATCAGCAGGAATATTAGTATGCCCACGCCTGCCGCAGCCGCTATGAGACGGTAATCCGGTCCTGTCTGCGCCGGCGCCTGTACAGGCAGTGCGGGCCTGTCGTTCTTGACCGTTTCCTTTGGTATCTCCCGGAAGCTGGATACCACGATATCCTCCGGCGCAATGTTGGCTGCCTTGGAGGCCGCGTCAATGAGCTGCTGCTTCTTGGCATCGGTCAGGTTATCGTCATTGACCGTGATGGCCACGGTGGCCTTCTGAAGCTTTACATTATCCTTTTCTATCTGTTTCTTGATGTAGCTTACAAGGTAATCCACATCCCTGTAGTAGTCTCCGGTGCCGCCTGTTCCGCCGCCGGTACCTGCGGTCCCATAGGCAGGTATGTCCGTATTGTTCTCCTCACCGGCAATTCCTCCTGCGCCGGCAGCGCCTCCGTTCAGGCTCCTGCCTTCCTTGTACTGCCCCACCACCCCCTGGCCATTGTCCTGGGGCTCATAGTGCAGGTCCTCGGTAATCATCCTGTCGTAATCAATGACCACGGTTGCCGACACCCTCAGCTTATCCGGGGAATATGCCAGGGTAAGTACATTCTTAATCTTATTCTCCAGCCGTTCCTCCACCTTGGCCTCAAAATCCAGGCGGTTCAGGCCATATGCAGTGGTGCCGATGTCATCCGCAACCATCTCCTGCATGGTCTGCGCATTGACCACCGTCACATTCTCAGGCAGCAGCCTTGGCACGCTGTCCGCCACCAGGTTCTTGATGGCCGACACCTTTTCAGGCGAAAGCTCATAGGAGGGCATCAGGGTCAGGGACACAGAACCCGTGCTGTTGGAATCCCCTTCATCCCACACATAGTTGCTTTCATCCGGTACATTCAGGGTGACGATGGCGTTCTTGACCCCGGTCATATCCTTAAGGGTACGTTCAATCCTGTCCTGCAGGTTCATGAGAAGATACTGGCGCTTCTCAAATTCAGTGGTTGTAAAACCCATGTTATCTGAAAAAATGTCAAAAGGAAGTGCCGTTTTCGGATACCCCAATTCGGACATATCAAGCATGATGTCGCCCAACTGGTCTTCCGGAACCGTCACTTCTCCCTCGCTGTTCCTCCTGGCCTCAACCCCTCTTGCGTTGAGCACCGTAAGAACTTCGTTATTCTCCTCTTTGGATATTCCCGGGAACAGTGCTACATAGTTCCCGCCCTTCTTAGTATTCAGCAGCACGCTGGCTGCCAGTGCTATGATTACGGCTGAGGTTATCCCTGCAGCCACCGCCTTCTTCCTGCCAGTATCAAGCATGCGGCTGACGCCGCCTTTGTCCCCGGATACTGATTTCAACTTTTCCTTAATCCCCATGACCCACCGATACTATCTTTCGTTTTAATATCAAACCTGCATACCCATGATCTGATTATATGCATTTACTGCCTTGGATGATAACTGAGTAGTGAACTCAATTGCAGCAGCACTCTTCTCGGCCTGTATCAGTGCCGTGTGAAGATTATCCACCTGGCCGGATGCCAGTTTTATATCCATCTCCTGTGTTTCCCTCATGGCCTGGTCCGCTTCTTTTACAGCAGTCTTCAGGAATTCCTTAAATGGGACCGGACCGGTCTGCCCTTTGGCAGGGCTGCTTTTCTGGCTGTCGGAAGGTATGATCCCATCCATTCTGGTAATCGGAACGATAAACATAAAATCCCCCTGTAATCCCCTAATATTTACACTTTTCGTCATTAACTCAAGTATAGCCTTCTTCGGTCACTCCGTCAACAAAAATAAACGTTTTTGTAACCATTTTGTAATTCTGCCATATCCCCTCCCCGCATTATGATGACCCCGTCCATAAAAATGGCAGGAAGGAGAAACCTGCATCTCCATCCTGCCATGCCCCTGGCATTTCTGCCGGTAATGAATAAGCCTTATCCAATCCGGCCGCACAATATTAATTCCTCCAAATTCCCGCCGGATCCAGGTACCTGCCTTCCACGGTTGTATTCCTTACCATGGTTCCGTTGTCCGGGTTCATATAATACCATGTGCCGTTATCCAGAAGCCACCCCGTGTGCATGGCCCCGTCCTGGTCAAAGAAATACCTGGCCTCTCCTGCTTCCAGCCATCCCGTGTGCATGGCCCCGTCGGGTTCCAGATAATACCACTTCCGGTTATCCTGAAGCCATCCCGTCTGCATGACCCCGTTCATATCCAGGAAATAATATCTTCCGTTTTTAAGCTGCCAGCCTGTCAGCATATATCCGCTGAAATCAAACAGGTACCAGCTCCCGTCAATCTCCTTCCAGGCGCCTGCGGGATAGGTGCCGTCCACGTTCCTGTACCACCAGCCCTCATCATCCTTGACCCACCCGATCTGGGCAGGCGTCAGCTGCTGCCTGTCCTCCTGCGGCCCGGTCACCCCGCCGTTCAGGGTACACACCTCATCCGCGTCAATGTCCAGTTCATCGGAATACACCCAGTCGCTGCCGGTTATATAGGCCAGTTCCTCCGAATCCTTAGGTATGGCCCTGACCCGGAACTGGTATGTGCCGGCCACGGTCATCACCGGATAAAAATCATAGGTGGTGGCAATCACCTTAGGAACGCCCTGTACCATCTGACCGTCCCTGTAAAGCTTTAATTCATAAGCGCCCGCATAGGGCACGGCTGCCCAGGTGGCCTTGCCCGGAGGATATCCCATCCACTCCACGCTCTCAGGAATCTCAAGGATTCCTGAGGCCGGGGTCAGCTTAACGGTCAGCAGGAGCGTCTCGTCATTATTGGTCCGTTTAACGGAGGCATAGGTGGCGCCGTCAATCTGGAACTTGCTTGGTCCTGTCACACGGTTAAAGTAATAACCGCTTCTTGCATGTATCTCAATCTGCACCTTGGGCTCATCGCCGGGTTCCCAGTATTCCTTGTTTTTAGTGACCCATTTATAGGCGCCCGTAGTGTACAGGCTGCTGTCCGTTGTGGCATATACAGTGGCCTCATTCAGTTCATAATCCGCCTGGACATCGGAGCGCACCCGGATGGATACGCTGGTAATGGGCGTCCTTGTCTCCGTCCTGACCGCTGCCAGCGCAGACAAGGAACATACTGCCATGGCCGCCAGGCACACGGATACCGCCGCTGCCTTTTTCCAAACATTCATAGTGATTCTCCTCCTGTTAAGGGATCCAGATCCCGTCCTGGTTAATATAATACTGGTCCACCACCTGGTCCTTTACCATCTGCCCGTTCCTGGGATCCAGATAATACCAGTTTCCTTTGGACAGAAGCCAGCCCGTTGCCATGCTTCCGTCCGGGTTCAGGTAATACCACTGATCCCCCTGCTGAAGCCACTGCCCGGTAAGCTTCCCCTGCTCCGGGTCCAGATAATACCATATCCTGTTGTACTGAAACCATCCTGCAACCATGTCCCCGTTGGTGGTCAGATAATATTCCCTGTCATTCTTCCACTGCCAGCCCGTAAGCATATAGTCGTTCATGTCAAAAAGGTACCACTTGTCCCCTATGGCTTTCCAGCTGCCCACCGGATAGGAACCGTCCTCATTCCTGTACCACCAGCCGCTGCCGTCCTGGACCCACCCCGGCGCCTGGCCCATGGGGCCGGTCCCGTCCTTGGCGTTGACGCCCTTGATTCCGGCGGAGGCTGCCCGCTTGTCAGCTGCCCTGGCATCCTTTTTCGTAATCTCCTGATTATCGGATTCCGCCCAGTCCCCTGCCTTCAGGTAACCTGCCTCGGATTCTGTCCTGGCAACCGCCCTGACCTTGAAATAGTAATCCCCGTCATCTGTCATGTAAGGGAAAAAGTCATAACTCACCGAATTGGTCCTGGGCACATGATAAACCATGCTCCCATCACAGAACAGCTTTACCTCATAGGAGCCGGCGCCTTCTACCTTGGCCCACCTGGCCTTGCCCAGGGGCTTTTCCTCCCAGTAGGCCTCCTCTACCCGGTCCAGGGTACCCTTTACCCCCTTCAGCTTAACCGTTATGGTCAGGCTGCGCTTGGCATCGCTTTTCTTGCATGTAACATAGTCCGCGCCGCGGATATGGGCGCCGGATGAACGGATGTCTCCAAAATAATATCCCTCATCCGCAGCCAGTTCAATGGATGCCTTGGGTATGTCCCCTGCCTTCCATTGGGATTTCCCATTGATGAAATCACAGGAAACAACATGGTATTTTGTGCTGTCCGCTGTGGCGGACACGCTGCCGCCATCCCCGTTGGCAGTGACAGAGGAAGTTACCGTCACTGTTACGGACCGGATGGCCTCATCTGCATATGCCGCCGTGGTCATGGCCAGCCATGTCCCCAATATGATCACTGCCGCAGCAACGGCCTTCAGCCATCCTGCCGTACGCTTATTATCTGATATCACTGTCATTCACCCCATCTGTCCGTATTGTATGTTCACTGCCACGGCCTGCGGATGGACACGATGGTCCGGTAGGCCGGGTCATTGCCCACCTTGATTCCTTCTTTTCTGGAACTGGCATGGACAATCTGTCCATTGCCTATGTACATGGCCACGTGGCCGGAATAGCAGACCAGATCCCCGGGTTCCATGTCCTCATAGGAAACCTCCCTTCCAAACCAGGCCTGCTCCGCGGATGTCCTTGGGATATCCACCCCAAAGTGCCGGTAGACCGACTGGGTGAATCCGGAGCAGTCCGCGCCCGAGGTCAGGCTTGTGCCTCCCCATACATAGGGATTGCCCACAAACTGCAGGCCGTAATCCGCTACGCTGCGCCCAAAGGCAGTGCCTCCGGTGCTTTTAAGCGGCTGAGGGATGCCTGGCCCCGTTTCCCGATCGTACATGGACTCCTTTTTCCCGGATCCCGCGCCGCGCCCTGCCTCTTCCCTGCGCCCGGCTTCCGCGCTGCGCCTGGCTGCCTCTCTGCGCCTGGCCTCCTCCGCCCGCAGGCGGCGGATTTCCTCATTCTTCTTCCTTACCTGATCGGCTGCCTTTGCAGCCCGTTCCCTGGCAGCAGCCAGCTGGGCGCCAAAGTCCGCTGTCTCCTGTTCCTTTGTTTGTATCAGTGCGCGGATATCTGCCTGCTGGACCTTATATTCCTGCTCCATGGTTTCCATCTCAGACCGCTTTTCCTCCAGCCGCCGCTTCCTTTCCAGTACTTCTGCCTTAACCTTCTCATACTGGATCAGCTGGTTCTGGTCATAGCGGTAAAGCTGGTCAAAATACTCCGTCTGGTCCACTAATTCCCCGATGCTCCCTGCCTTTAACAGAATATCCAGGTATGTGACATTGCCCTCCTCGTAGAGAAAACGGATTCTCCTTTTCAGCATCCCATACCGGTGTTCCTGGTCCTTTTTAGCCGCCTCATACTCCTGGTCCGCTGTCCCTATCTGCTGTTCCAATTCCTTCATATCGGACTTAAGGAGGTCGCTTAAGGTGAGAAGTCCTGTCAGCTCATCGTCCAGTTTCCTGGCCTGGGACTCTGCGTCTCCCTGTTTCTGTTCCAGCGCCTTTGCCTCTTCCCTGGCCTTTTCCTCCTCTGCCCGGGCCGATTCCCTTTCCTGCTCCGCCTGTGTCACCGGTGATGCCCATGCCTGTCCCACAGGCGCGGCTGCCTGCAGCATAACCCCTGCCCATAGAAGGCATATCCATCTCCTGCCCCAGTGTGTCTTTACTTTCATCTCAATCTTATGTATACCCCTTGGCCCTTAAATTACATTCCAGATACCGATAATGCCAGTATAGCATAAACGTAACCAGGAAAAAAGCCCCAAAAAACCAGGCAGAAAAATCCCGGTACAGGTCAGACACATATGTTCCTGTACCGGGAATCCCCCTGCCTATCATGATTATATAAGCCTTTAGCCTTCCATCTGGCGTCCCAGAAACCCGGCTGCCGTCAATGCCAGCTTTGTTTCCATATCGCCAAACTTGGCCCTTGGCTCCCTGCTCATCAGCGCCACGGCGCCGATTGCATCTCCCTCGCAGATGATCGGAGCCACCACCTGGGCTGAAACGCCTTCCAGCTCCTCATCCACCAGCTGGATGAATGCCTTGTCCTCCCTGCCGGCCATTACCGTGTTGCGCTCATTGATGGCCTGTTCCAACTGACGGCTGATGTTGCGCTGCAACAGATCTTTTTTTGCACCGCCGGCAACCGCAATGACCTGGTCCCTGTCCGTAATGCAGACAAGCAGCCCGGTTGACTGGGCCATGGCTTCCGCATACTGTACCGCGAAGGTGGTCAGTTCCATCATGGGCGAATATTTTTTGAGGATGATCTCCCCTTCCCTGTCCGTGAATATTTCTAATGGCGTACCTTCTCTGAGTCTCAGGGTACGGCGGATTTCCTTCGGGATGACCACACGTCCAAGATCGTCAATTCTTCTTACTATTCCTGTAGCTTTCATAAACAAAATTCCTCCATTTTACTTTCTGACATTTATCTTCTTTGTTGCCCGTAAATGTAGTATCTGTAAAAGAGAGGAATTTATACTAAAGCAGCCTTCAAAGTCATTATGAGGTTTATATATTATTGGACAAACTGCTCTATGTACCGTTTGGAAAGCCTTAAACTGTCCAGGATCCGCTCCCGGTCTGTTTCAAACGCCCGGTCCTCCACCTCCACGCAGGTAAACCCGTCATACCCGATATCGGTAAGCGCGGACACATAGCGTCCCCAGTCCACATCCCCAAGCCCCGGAAGCTTGGGCGCCATGTATTCCAAAGGATAGGCCATGGTGCCGACCCGGGCCAGTTTCCAGGGATACACCTTAATGTCCTTATAATGCACATGGAAAATCCGGTCGCTGAATTCATAGATTGGCTGGATATAGTCCATCATCTGCCATACAAAATGGCTGGGGTCATAATTGATGCCGAAATTCCTGCTGGGTATGATATCAAAAAGCGTTCTCCAAAGCGCAGGCGTGGTAAACAGATTCTGGCCTCCCGGCCATTGCTCCGGGCCGAACAGCATGGGGCAGTTCTCAACCGCAATTTTTACATCGTGCTCCTCTGCATACCGTATGATAGGAGGCCATACCTGCCTGAACGTTTCAAGGTTTTCCTCCACACTTTTTGTCTGTTCCCTTCCGATGAAGGTTGTGACCAGGCCCACTCCCAGTTTCTGGGAAAAACATATGACCTTCTTCAGATGGGCAATGGCTGCTTCCCGTTTCTCCAGATTGCTGTCCATTGTATTGGGATAATATGCCAGGGCGCTTATGGCAACTCCTGTCCTGCTGCTTATTTCCTTAATATGCTCCACATATCCATGGCTGGTATTGTCTACATCGATGTGGCTTACCCCTGCGTACCGCCGTTCCGCTTTTCCGTCCGGCCAGCATGCGGCTTCAACACACTGATACCCCATCCCGGCAGCAGTTTCCATCATTTCCTCAAATGTCCATCCATCCAGGATAGCGCTTACAAACCCTATCTTCATCCTATTCCCCTCCGCCTATCCTAATTGTTTTTCCTGTTTTGGCAGATTCCATACTTGCAAAAACCGCTTTCATGGCGCTTAATACGCTGCTTCCGCTGATTGGCGGTTCTTTGCCCTGGACAATGCACTCCACGAAGGCATCAATCACACCGGACCTGGTCTGTTTATCATTGGTCTGGATCTGGTCCACATTATAAAGGATTACCTCATTGCCCGGTTTTATGATTTTAATACAATATTCCGGGTCCTCGTATATCCGCATGATTCCCTCAGTGCCATACAATACGGTGGAATTATCCTCCTGCCCATAATAGGTCCAGCTGGCTGTCATGGTCCCGACCACACCGGATTCCATCTTATAAATACAGATTGCATTGTCGTCCACTTCAATCAGACGGCCGCTGCCATCCTTCTTGTCCAGGGATGCCATGACCGCTGTGGCTTCTGCCACATGTTCCCCGAGAAGATATTGGATTAAATCCGTTTTATGGATCCCCAAATCCGCCATGGCGCCCATGGCCGCCTTTTTCTTGTCAAAAAACCATGTATCCCGGCCCGGGTCAATGCTCCAGCCCTCCGGTCCTCCATGGCCGAAGGTTGTCCTGAATGTAATGATCCTTCCGATATCCCCGCGTTCAATCAGCTGCTTTGCAAGCACATGCCCCCTGGCAAGCCTCTGGTTCTGTCCGATCATCAGGCATTTCCCTGATTCCCTCGCCGCGGCTACCATCTGACGGCATTCCGTAAGTGACACTGCCATAGGCTTCTCGCACAGGACGTCCTTCCCTGCCTTTAACGCCTCAATGGAAATTTGGGCGTGAAGCTCATTGGGCACGCATACGGAAACAGCGTCAATCTCCTTATCCTGTAAAAGCTCCCTGTACGTGCCATAGGCACGTCCCCCATACTTCTTTGCAAGGAATCTTGCCCTTTCTGCATTTACATCATAAAACGCAGCCAGCCTGGAGTCCTGGTTGTCCATGTATTCAGGGATATGCCTTGTCTGTGCAATCTTCCCGCATCCGATTATTCCTATGTTTTTCATCATGAACCTCCTTTAATTCTTTGTCAGCATATGGACCCTGATTGCACTGATGCCAAGGGAAATGATGATCAGTGCGCCTGAGGCGATTTCCTGCAGGTAAGAATTTACGCCCAGTATGTTTAATACATTGGAAATAAGTCCCATCAGCAGCACGCCAAAAAATGTGCCTATGATATTTCCTTTTCCTCCGTTAATAGGCGCCCCGCCAATCACAACAGCCCCCATGGCCTGAAGCTCATATCCGGCTCCTGTGGACGGAAGGGCCGAACCCACCCTGGACAGCAGCAGGACCGCTGCCAGTCCCACAAAGAAACCGTTCATTGCAAAAAATACCAGCTTGTTCCCCGTTACCTTGATACCGGACAGGAAGGCTGCCTTTTCATTGGAACCAATGGCAAAAATACGGCGCCCAATCTGCGTATACCTGAGTATGATGCCCACCACCACACAGCCGATGAGGCTGATAATGAAAATCAGGGGAATTGCCCCGAACAGGCGGAACCGGTTCATGGCGTCAAATTTCCCATATACGGTCTGTATCACGCCCTTGGTCAGATATAGGGCCGCGCCCGTATATACGCTGGTTGTGGCCAGGGATATGATAAAGGACGGGGCTTTGAATAAAATTGACAGGACTCCGTTAAAAAAGGTACAGAACATGGCTGTGGCTATGCCTGCGGCGGCAGCGGCCGGAATCGGAATGCCGGAATTCATCATCATGGCCATAAGACAGGAGCTTAAGCCTATGACCGCGCCCACGGATATGTCAAAATTCCCCGATATGATCAGTATGGTGGCGCCTGCGGCAACCAGGCCCAGCACTGCAATCTGCTCAAATATGTTCATTACATTGTTCAGCATGAGGAATCTCGGATTTTTCAGCGCCGTAAGCACGGATATCAGCAAAATAATCAACAGAAGTATGAGCCACTGCTGACTGAGAATTTTATATTTCAAGTTATTTCTGTCCTTCATCTGCCCTTCACTCCTTCACACCAATATATTCTTTTATGAGCCTGTCCTCTGTGGCCTCTTCCGAATCCAGGATGTTCACCAGGCGTCCGTCCCTCATGACCCCGATCCGGTCGCTCATGGATATAAGCTCCGGCATGTTTGAGGAAACCATTATCACGATTTTCTGCTCCATTGCCAGTTTTTCAATCAGTTTATAAATCTCCTCCCTGGCGCCCACATCCACGCCTTTGGTGGGTTCGTCAAAAATATACACATCCCCTTCTTCCAAAAGCCACCGCGAAATCACGACCTTCTGCTGGTTGCCCCCGCTAAGGTTCCCTACCTCCTGGTCCTGGCTGAACACCTTTATCTGCAGCTTTTGTATGCTTTCCTCCACAAGGTTTCGCTCCTTTTTCAGGTTCAGGAAAAAGGACCTGTCATTTCTTGAGATGGTAAGGTTTTCCTTTGCTGAGCGTATCAGGAACAGTCCTTCGCCTTTCCGGTCCTCCGATACAAGGAATACCCCCTTATTTACCGCGTCCTTGGGGTTCCTGGGCGTCACGTCCTTCCCATCCAGGATAAGCGTTCCCGAATCCCTTGGGTCTGCCCCGTAAATCATGCGGACCAGTTCTGTCCTTCCGGCCCCTACCAGGCCCCCCAGTCCAAATACTTCTCCCCTGGATACGGTAAAGCTTACGTCCTTCACAATCCGGTTGCCGGAATAGTGCTCCGCCTTCAGGGCCTGGTCTCCGGACGGGGTGCTTGCCTTCTGATAAAAATTGGACGCATCCCTTCCCACCATTGCCTTAATCAGCTCATCCTGGTCTGTCTCCTTCAGTACAAGCCTTCTGACCATGGCGCCGTCCTTCAGTACATAGGCAGCATCCCCCAGGCGGAACATTTCCTCCAGATAGTGGGAAATATATAGGATGCCCAGCCCCTTTTTCCTAAGCTGTTCCACCAGGTTCATAAGGGACGCGGTCTCTTCCTCCCCCAGGGACGCCGTGGGTTCATCCATGATTAAAATACGCGCTTCCTGATACAAAGCCTTAGCAATCTGGAGATTCTGTTTCTGTCCCGGCGAAAGCTCCTCCACCAGCATGGAAGGGTCTATATCCATGCTGAGGCTCTTAAGCAGTTCCTCTGTCTTTTTTTCCTGTACCCGGTTGTTGACAAAGGCACCTGTCTTCAATATCTCATTTCCCAGGAAAATGTTGTCAGAAACCGTAAGGGACCCCACCAGGTCGGCGTCCTGATAAATAGTGGCAATCCCCAGCGCCATGGCCTGTCCCGGTGTCAGCCTGTCATATGTGGTCCCAAAAATCGTAATCCGGCCTTTATCCGGTTTCTCAGCCCCGGAAAGTATTTTTATCAGGGTGGATTTTCCGGCCCCATTTTCCCCGGCCAGGCATATGATCTGCCCTGCCTCCAGCTCCAGGCCCACATCCCTCAGTACCTGTATGCCGGAAAAGGATTTGCAGATTCCATCCATGGATAATATGTTTCCCAAATTCCTTCCCCTCCCTATCTATAAATGGGGATTCATATGAACCCCCATCCAATCCATTCATTATTGCACTAAATCCGGAAAATACTCTTTGGTCAGATCCCAGTAACACTCATCCACTTCCCAGGGAACAACCTTTGTCTTGTCGTCAATGTTGCTCTGGTCCACAGGCATGATGGGAAGCTCAACCTGCTGCTGTACCGCCGTGTTCTTTCCTGTCGCATACTGGTTCAGGACCTGGTAGGAGACAAGTCCCTCCCAGCCCGGGGAGGAAGAAATGGTGTAAGCCAGCTTGCCGTTCTTAATCAGCGGAAGGCCCGCAGGGGAACCGTTCTGGGATACCACCTTATACTGATCCGCCACTCCCTGTGAATCCAGCATCTGGATGATGCCGGCAGCCATATCTTCATTCATGACGAATATAACTGAGAAATCCTTGCCTGAGGCGATTGCATCCTGGGCAACGGTAATGGCCTTGCTTGGGTTATATTCGCCTTCCTGGATATCAATGATCTTGTTCTTTCCAAGTTCATCCACCTTGGCCTGCATGGCTTCATTGATCCTCTGGCAGGGAACGGACTCAAAGTTTCCTGTTATGACAAAAATATTTTCCCCCGGACAGTTATCCGCAAACCACTGGCCGTAATTATTGCCCATCTCAGTCCAGTCAAAGTCAATGGCCGCAACAATGTCATTGCCATTGTTGTCCAGCGCCGTTCCCACACTGTCCGTGGAAACCAGCGGGATACCGGCCTTTGCACATTTCTCAGCTGCAATTTTAGCGCCGCTTTCATTAAATGAGAAGATACATAAACCGTCCACGCCCTGGTTAATCATGGAGTCAATATTAGAAACTTCCTTGCTGACATCATAATCAGAATTCAGCACCACCACTTTGTTGCCGTCCTTCTCCGCGCCCATCTGGAATCCTTCCACGTTTCTCTGATACCAGGTGTCCGGCCCCGGGGTGATATAGCCATAAACCTTTCCTCCCCCGCTCTCCTCCTTGGATTCCTCCGATGCCTCTGCTTTTGGGGCCTCTGTGGATTCCGGCTCCGCCTTTTCTTCTTTTGCAGCTGTCTGTGCCGCCGTGGTCTTCTCCGGCTGGGATGATCCGGAACAGGCCGTCATCAGGGCCATCCCTGAAACCACCATCAATGCCAACAGTCTTCTTCTCATGTTACACCCTCCTTAGTTAAATGTTTTTGTTTCTATTTATAAATATCCATTTATAAATTCTTTCTCAGGAACTGAAGCCCTTCTGATGCCAGCGCGTCCTGGCTGGCAGCCAGCGGCCTCCATAAGGACACTGCCTTGGCTATCTCTTTTATATCCGTGGTAAACGATTCAATCACCACTGCCCCGTCATAATCAATCTCCTTTAAGGCCTGGCTGATTTCCTTCCAGTCCAGATGGTCCTCTCCCGGCGTGCCCCTGTCATTGGAACACGCATGGAAATCAAAAAGCCTGTCCCCCGCCATCCGGATTGCCTGTCCCAGGTTCTTTTCCTCAATGTTCATATGGAATGTATCCAGCAGGAAGCCTACATTATCACAGCCGATTTCATCCAGCAGCCGGATTCCCTGCTGGACCGTATTGAGGAAATCCGTCTCAAACCGGTTCAGGGTTTCCAGCGCCAGCCGGATTCCCTTTGACGCGGCGTAGCCTGCAAGCTCCCTGAGATTGCCTGCTGCGTACGCCCATTGCCTTTTCCGTTCTTCTGTTGATGCCAGCCTTGCCCTGCCCGTGGCCGCATACATGGGACCCGCCACATAGGGTGAACCCAGGATGGAAGCCATATCAATCAAGGTCCTGATATACGCCATCCCATTATCCCGGTAATCCGGGTTATCGGAGCTGATATCCCGTTCTGTCCCAAAAGCCCCGCATATGTTCACCTGTATGCCAACCCGGTCGGCTTCATGCTTCACAAAGACCGGGTCAAAGGATGCCGGATCCTCCACTCCGATTTCGTAGATATCAAATCCAAGATCCTTTGCATGTTTTAACTGGTCTATGGTATCGTTGGAAAACGGCGACACCCAGATATAGGAACTTACACCGAATTTCATTTTGCCTCCTTATGTTCGTTTTACATTATTATGTAAAATTTTTATTTTTTCTCCTATTTTTCATGGTTTTTTCATCTATTACTATATCTTTTTTTCATATTATTGTCAATACTTAAGAAAAATTTACATTTTTTACATTTCTTCTGTACATTTCCAACAATTTGGTGTATCCTAGATATATCATTTGATTGCGAGGTATCAGATATGCCAACAAAACCAACCATTTCACAGATAGCGGACCTGTCCGGCGTTTCCATTGCGACCGTATCACGTTTCATCAATCATACAGCCGTGGTCAAGGGCAGCACTGCCAGAAAAATCATGGATGCAATCCAGTCCCTGGAGTATCCGTTACCGGAGAATTTCATTACCACCAACCAAAAAAAAGACGGCAAGGTGATACTGATCAATATCCCTTCCGTTTCCAATCCCTTTTATAACGATGTAATTAAAGGCGCGCAGGATGCCGCGCTGCGCCACGGTTACTACACGCTGGTCAATGTACAGCATCTGAACACCACAACAAAATCCACATTCTTCAACCTTTTAAACAATATCAACCTCTGCGGCGCCATCATATTAAATGCGGTAGACCAGGGATACTTTAACAGCCTGTACCATACCCTCCCCTTTGTACAGTGCTGCGAATATACGGAAAACCAGGACCTGGTCTCCTATACCAGCATTGACGACAGGGCCGCTACCAAGAAAATGATGGACTACATACTGTCCACCGGCCATACGAAAATTGCCTTCCTGTGCGGGCCGGACCGGTATAAATACGCCCGTCAGAGAAAGGCCGGATATATCCAGACCCTAAAAGACGCAGGCCTGCCGGTTAATAAGGACTGGATCATACAGCTGCCTGAACTGGACTTTGATATGGCCCTTTCCTCCATCCACCAGCTGATGTCCCAGAAAGAGCGTCCCACTGCTGTATTTGCGGTCTCCGATGTACTTGCAGCGGCTGCCATACGGGGCTGCCGCCTGGCGGGCCTCTCCGTGCCCGAGGATATCATTGTAACCGGATTCGACAATGTCAGCATATCCCAGGCAGCCTCCCCCTCCATCACGACCATTAACCAGCCCAAGTACCAGCTGGGTTACATGGCCTGCGAGCTGCTGATAGAAAAGCTCCATACCCCAGGCGTCAAACCGCGCCAGGTCCTGCTCAATACCGAACTCATCATACGTGAGTCCACCCAGAAGTAGACAACCTATGAAAAATCCCGGCCCGGACGCATATGGCTGCGCCTGGACCGGGATTCCCCCGTTATGGCATAAGCTGTCTGGCACATGTGTGCAGTCACTTCACGGACAGGCCCCTAAAGTCCCCCCGGTCCGTCACCACCTCATATCCGATGGAAGCCATGCGCTGTTTTAATTCTTTTATATTAGCCGCGGCTTCCACGCCCGTGCTGATCTTATTATCATAAAGCATATACTTTTTGCGCACATCAAGAGGCGAAAGGTTGGGCATGACCACATTGGCCCCGGCCAGTACGCCCTGTTCCCGGCCGTTTGGCGCAGCAGTGCCAAGGGCGGTGGTTGCAGGCAGGAGCACGTCCGGAAGCATAAGCCGCACAATGGCCAGAAGCAGGAGCGTCTGGCGCAGCGTGCCTGCCGGACGGCCCCCAAAGGGCGTGTCATGGTGCGGGATGAACGGGCCGATCCCCACCATCTGGGGCTGAAGCCCATACATATACTCCAAATCCTCCGCAATGTGTCCCGTTGTCTGGTAAGGCGCGCCCACCATGATGCCGCAGCCGGTCTGGTAGCCGATTTTCTTTAGGGATTCCAGACATTCCTTCCTGTGCCCGGAGGACATCTGGGGCGGATGAAGGCTGGCATAATGACATGGGTTGGCGGTCTCATGGCGCAGCAGGTAACGGTCTGCGCCTGCATCAAACCACATTTTATAAGTATCATATTCCTTTTCCCCTACGGACAGGGTGATTGCACAGTCCGGGTAGGTGCTTCTGATGCGCTCTACCAGGTAAGCAATCTTTTGGTCGCTGAACCACGGATCCTCCCCGCCCTGGAGCACGAAGGTCCTGAACCCCAGCCCATATCCGGTATGGCAGCAGTCCATTACCTGTTCCGGCGTCAGCCTGTACCGGGATGCTTTCTGGTTGCTCCTGCGGATACCGCAGTAGTAACAGTCGTTTTTACAATAATTGGTAAATTCAATCAGCCCACGGACGAAAACACGGTTCCCGTAACTGGCCAGCGCCTGTTTCCTTGCTTTCCCATAGAGATACCCATCCTGTTCAGGCTCTATATTGTCCAGCAGGAAACAGAATTCCTCCCTGGACAGGATATGGGACTCTGCCAGCCGGTCCACAAGGTTTTCTATGCGCTTTGCACCGTCCATACGTTTTACGCTTTCCATCACGCACCTCTTTCCATCACTTCTTTTAATCCCACCGGCAGGACACATGTATATGTGCGGTCTTTATGTTTCAGCGGATACAGCTTTACCTCCACTCCAAACGCCTCATCCAGATGTTCCTCGCTCAGCACCCTGCCGGTTGGACCGAATATGGCCTCCCCCTGTCTGGTAAGCAGAAGTGCTTTCTGGGAAATGGACAGGGCGTGTTCCGGATAATGGGTATTCACAATGGCTGAGATTCCCTTTTCCCTGCACAGCCGTTCAATGGTTTCCAGCACAATCAGCTGGTTCCTGAAATCCAGGTTGGACTCCGGCTCATCCAGGACCAGGATGGAGGGTCCGCCGGCCAGCGCCCTGGCAATGAGCACCATCTGGAGTTCCCCTCCGCTGATACGGCTGCAGAGCCTGCCTTTAAGATATCCGATTCCAATCTCCTCCATACAGGCCAGGGCGATTTCCCGGTCCGCTTTTTTTGGCTGGCCAAAGGTGCCCAGGTACGCATTCCTCCCCAGAAGGACCATATCCTCCGCATGATAGGCAAAGGCGGACGCCTTGGCCTGGGGTACGTATCCGATTTTCTGCCACAGCTGGTGATACGGGATTTCCTTTATGCTGATCCCGTCAATATACGTGCCCCCTGTCTTCCATTCCAGAAGGCCCAGCATACATTTAAGAAGGGTTGTCTTGCCCGCGCCGTTGGCGCCCAGTACGGACATCACCTCCGGCTTATCCATGATGAAATCCACATGGCTGAAAATACATTCCTCCCGGGGATATCCGAATCCCCCGTCCTTTACCTCAAACCTCATAACCGGATACCTCCTGTCTTTCTGAGGAGCAATATGAAACATGGCGCTCCAATAAGGGATGTTAATATGGAAACCGGTATCTCCGATGCGGTGACTGACCGTGCCGCCGTATCGATGATAAGCATGAACACTGCGCCGAACGCCATGCTGGCCGGCATGACGGAGCTGTTGTCATTGCCGAATATCATGCGCACCATATGGGGAATGAGCAGCCCCACCCATCCAATCTGGCCGCACATGGACACCACTGCCGCCGTGACCATGGCTGACCCCACGATCACAAGTCCCCGGATCCTCCTGACCGGGATTCCCAGGGACCTGGCCTCATCCTCGGGCAGGGACATGGAATTAAGCTTCCACCTTAACAGGAACAGCAGCACGCTGCCTATCAGGATGAACGGCGCCCCCATGACCAGGGTGGCCCTTGTGGTGCTTGCCATGCTGCCCATAAGCCAATAGGAAATGGCGGGAAGCACATCCTGGGGGTCGGCAGCGTATTTCACCAGGGAGACAAGGGCTGAGAACAGGGAACTGACCACCATTCCGGCCAGTATGACCATAAGGGGAGGCATGGCGCCTTTGACCCGTCCCACGCTCCAGGCCATCAGCACTGCCGCGATTCCCAATATCATGGCCAACAGCTGGATTCCGAATGCAGGCAGCCCCAGGAGGATCCCAAGCACCGCGCCAAAGGATGCGCCGTTGGCAGCCCCCAGGGTGTCCGGCGTGGCCAGGGGATTGGCAAACAGCCCCTGGAACGCCGCGCCTGCCGCTGCCAGGCCGGCGCCGGATAAAAGTGCCAGCAGCACCCTTGGCAGCCGGATGTTGGATATGACGGTCCTGACCTGTCCCGGCACCTCCTCCCCGGGAAACGCCCCGGGTACCAGCACCGCCGCCAGCTCCCTGGGTGATATGGTAAAACGGCCCATGGCCATGGCCGCTGCGGCCGATGCAAAGATTACTGCCAGGGAACCAAAGGTCCAGTACCTGTTCCACCTGTGTCTGCATTCATTCATGTTCCTGTCCCACCCCTGCTCTTATTTCTTAAATCCGGCCGCAGCATCACGGCCCGGATGGTACATCCTCTGCACCTGTCCATCGGTTAACTCCACTCCGTACATATCCTTATAATAATCCTTGACCTCTTTGTTGATGTCCACGTCCGCAAACAAGTCGGGATATACCTGTTTTGCCATCCACAGGAGTGTCAATGGCGTATCCGTGCTTGGCGTATAGCTTCTGTATGTGCCAAGGGGAAGCTTGAATACATTTTTATCCCGTACCGCCTTTACCGGGCTCCAGTCATCCTGGCCAATTGCATTTTCATACAGATCCTCGGGCTGGGCCGGGGTGAAGTTGGTGATGAAAATGACATCCGGGTCCCACTCATATACCTGTTCCATGTTGATGACCGCATTGGAGTTTTCCGCTGCCACGCCTTTTGCAGCATTGCGGCCCCCCACTGCATCGCACCAGAACTGCCCAAAGAATTTCTTGCCAGAGGTCACCATGGTGGTATCGCTGTAGTTGAACAGGAACAGGATGCTTTTACGTTCCTCTTCCCTAAGGCCGGCCACCCTGCCCTGGATATCCTCATAAACCTTGTGGCTGTACTGGGAGACCCGTTCCGCCGTGTCTTCTTTTTCCGGGAAAATCTCGCTTAACAGGGCAATCCACTGGTCGTATGTCTCAATGCTGTCATAGTCCCATTTATTAACAGATATGCCCACCGCAGCAAATCCTGCTGCACGCAGCGCTTCTCCTAACTCCTTGCTGCCCGCACTGTAGATGACCACGTCCGGTTCCAGCTTCATCAGCTCTTCCATATTGATATCACTGCCGTTCATGAAGTCAGTGCCTGCATTCAGGATATCCGGGAACAGCTCACCTAAAAGCCCTGTCCGTGCAGCGCTCATGCTGGCCGGATTCATACCCACCACCTTTTCCCCTGACCCCAGGAGTACGGTTATGATGGATGGGATTGGGAAAATGTCGGTAACCACCACACGGTTTACCTGGTTTGGGATTTCCACCTGGTTTCCCGCGTGATCTGTGATGATTTTCGTATCAGACGCGCCTTTGGACGCTTCCTGTCCTTCGTCCTGGCCCTTCCCGGAATCCGCTTCCCGGGCCTGTTCCTGCCCGGCGCCGGAACTTTCGGACCGGCCCTGTCCTGTCCCTTCCGCCCGTTCCTTCCCTGCCCCCGGGTCCTGGGCCTGCCCAGGGGCGCTGCTCTCTGTCCGGGCCTGCCCCGCGCTTCCCGCTGCCTGCTGCCCTGACTGGCACCCTGCAAGGCCTGCGGCCCCAAGACATATACTCAAAATAACTGCTGTTAACTTTTTCATGATATTCCCTCCTTTTATCCAGTTCCCTGCCATTGCCGGGAACCATCCTTACCTTTAATCCCGTCTATGATCCGCAGACAAACGGCCTCATGGCGCTGTGGTACATCCTGCCGGAACACGCCTCATGGGGGAAATCCACAAATGCCGCCTGTTTATCCTTGGGGCATACCTGGCGGTAAAGGGGGTCTGCAATCACTACCGTGCTTCTTCCTATACGGCTGATTGCCTCATCCTCATCCCACACAAGCATATCCCCCTCTTCTGCCATGGATTCACTGCCTTCTACAGGGCAGAGCACCGTTACATCCCGGGCTCCCAAATCCTCCCTGAGGCTGCACCGCAGGGAACCTGCAATTACCTGCTCACCCACAATCAGCACCCGCTCCCTTGAAAGGTCGTCCGGCAGGCCCGGGATACACGGACCGGCGTGATGCAGGCCAGACACCCCTTCCCCGGATGCTTCCCCGCCAAACAGGGACTGGTTCTTCCCTGTCCCTGCCCCCAGACGCAGAAGCCCTGCCAGGCGCAGCGCCGTCCTTCTTCCTATGGGGGTGCCTGTCACATAAGGGGTGCCATACTTTTTTTCCAATTCCATGGCAGCGGGCAGGCCCGCTGCGGAAACAACCAGGTTCACATCCGCCAGCCCTGCCAGGCGCATGTCATCCAGACTGCTTTTCATTGCCCAGCATCCCACTGTCTCCATGCCGTGGCAGGACAGGAACTTCCTGATTCCTGACACATTTCCCGTCAGGGAGAAATCCAGGGGCGTGGCCCCCAGTATGTTAACCCCCAGGCGGGCGCCCCCTGATCCCGGGCCTTCCGGGAATCCTTTGCCCATCTGCCCCATCCCCGCCTTTATTTCCTCCAGCTCATCCGCCGTGGGACAGAACCGTTCCGCAATCCGGCGCAGCGCCTCTCCCGCCCCCCGGACGTAGGAATGCATTCCATTGGTGGCAATCCCAAAAGTGGGGATTCCCGTTTCCTTCTCAATCATTCTGGCAAGTCCCTTAAAGTCGGTTCCCATCATCATGGGAATGGGGGTTCCTCCCAGACAGATGAATCTGGGATGAAGGTTCCTGGCTGCATCCACTATATCCCGCACCAGCTTATCATCATCCCCCATGACAGCCTCCAGCTCGGACAGGGCGGATATGTAAACCATGCTGTCCATGGAATACCATCTCGGCTCATCGTGGGTGGTATATGTGGAGTTGCAGCCGGAGGCATCATGCATCACGGTCATGCCTCCCAGTTCATAGAGGGCCGAGCACACCCCTGATATGTCTGCCGCGTAAACCGGCAGGATACGGTTTATCCGTTTCAACAGAAGCACCCCCATCCCTTTACCTGAATCAGTTTCCCTGTATCCTTTTCCTCCATGGCAGCTTCCTGCATCAGCCCGGCAAGTTCCAGGATCCCTCCGCAGCCATACAGCCCTCCGTCCTCCACCATGTTGACAAAGTGGGGCGTTCCTGTAAAGTAGGCCGCCTTCTGGCCAATCGCCAGTACCCTGCCCCCAGATTCCTCATACAGGCCGCGCGGCAGGACCGCCATCTTATGGTGGACCGTGGGACATACGAGGATATGGGGACAGCGCTCTTTCAGAAAGGCAATGGTATCTTCCTCCTCGGGCGATATGGTATCAGCATAAATCCTGTCTACCCGGAATCCGTACCGGGTCAGGAGCCGCGCCATGCCAAAGGGACGTGAAGAAGCGGTATAATCAATGACCACCGACCATCCTTCCAGCATATGGGCCAGCCGGATCAGGGCCTCCTCCGCCTTCTTGCGTATATCCCAAAGCTTCAGGCTCTTCCACACGCAATCCCAATCCAGTTCCAGAAGGTCGGACAGGCATTTCCAATGTTCGCCGATTTCATCCCAATCATAGCTGACCGGAAGATAGACCCATTCCTGCCCCAGCCGCTCCTTTAGCTCCCTGGCAGCCGGACGCCCCAGGGGATGGGTGACTATGTTTAGGCGGGCCGAGGCCATTTCCTGATATTCCTCAAAATTCCGGCAGGTACAGATATCCTTGAGGAAGAACCCATTTTCCTTCAGTCCCCTGTATAACTCTGAGCTTTCCCTGATTGCCAGGTTGCTGCCGATTATGTTTACCTGCCTCCTGTCCGTCCTGGCAGGCCTTAACAATGAATAAAGCTGTTTTCTCATAAACGGGTCCGGAGGCATCTTGGTCTTGCGCATGATGGGGTTCATCCAGCACTGGACAAACCCAACCTGCGTAAAACGTCTGTCCAGTTCCCCGAACACCAGCTTCATATCCGTTCCAAGGAAATGGTGGATGCAGCTTGTAAAAAGCAACAGCGCCTTTGGAAGCTTTGGAAGGCCCTCCAGGATATGGGTGATTCCTTCTATGATGATTTCCTCGCAGTTTCCGTCCAGCACAGACTCCTCATCCACGGTAATGGTAGAAAACCGGTCCGAATCATTAAGTTCCGCCGCGGACAGCACCACGCCCCGCAGGCAGCTCTGGGCGCACACAAACACCTGATGGCTTTCCGGCAGCAGCATGCCGATATGTACGATGGTCCAGCCTCCCCTGGCCGGCGCGCTGTACTCCAGGCCATATGTAAATGGCGCCAGGCCGGACAGGGCTGCCAGTTCGGTTGCCGTGCCTTTGGCATCCGGGCCTTCGGTCTGTTTTCCCAACGGACATCCCGCGGCCTCATGCAGATTCTTTAGCATTATCCTTCCTCACCTGTTCCTCTCTGCAGACTGCGAGCACCGCATCCGCCAGCTTCTTATATTCCCCGGCAATATCGCTGTCAGGAAATACTTCCATCACGGTCTTTCCCAGTTCCTCCGCCTCTCCCACCAGGGGGCTAAAGTCAAGGGAGGCAATGATATCCGTCCCCATGTCCCGGGCCAGTTCTTCCGCCTTCTCCTGTTCCCGCTTCACGCCCCGCCGGTTCAGGATAAGGCCGCCCAGGCCGGCATAACCACGTGCCTCAAAAGCCTTCACGGCACATGCAATGTTGGCTGCCGCATAGATTGCCATGTTCTCCCCGGATGTGACGATGAATACCTTATCCGCATACCCCTCCCGGATAGGCATTGCAAAGCCTCCGCATACCACATCCCCCAGCACGTCATATATCACCACGTCAGGACGGTAGATGTCAAATGCATGTCTCTCTTCCAGCGCCTCAAAGGCAGTGATGATCCCCCTGCCCGCACAACCCATGCCGGGCGTGGGTCCGCCGGCCTCTGCACAGAGCACGCCTTCGCTGCCCTCTGTCACCAGCTCCTCAAGTCCTGCCTTATCCCCCTTTGCCCGGATGATGTCCAGGATGGAGGCAACCCCCTTGCCCTCATGGAGCTGGATGGTGGAATCCGCCTTTGGATCGCAGCCAATCTGCATGACCTTATACCCCTTCTTTGCCAGGGCAACTGACAGGTTGGAGGAAATGGTGGATTTTCCAATCCCGCCTTTCCCATAAATCGCTATTTTCAGCATAACCGTTCTTCCCCTTTACATTTTAATCACCGCAAATAAAAAATCCCCTCTCTGAAAGTCAGAGAGGGGATGTAAATAACAATAATACACCTGGCCGCGCAAAGAAACGCCGGCAGCCTGGCTGATCCGCTCTCTCTTTATCTCAGGGTTGCTTCGCATCAGAGAAAGGTTTTATCCGATTACTTACCATCATATTCCAGGCCGGGGGAAAATGCAAGTACTTTCTAAAACCGGGTGGGGGACTATGGACATTTGACCGTTTTGTGTTATACTGGATTCACAGAAATGTTGAATCATTTCAAATCCTGTGGATTCCTTCCACAATAAGATTCACTGCCCCAATGGCAGTCTGGCGTGCTTATGCACTGTTTTGGCCGGTTCGGCCGCAGCTTCACAGTTAATTAAGGATTGGATACAAGGAAAATTTCAGGAGGGCTATTGAAGTTACGTTTTTTTTAAATTATACTGAAGGGAGTAACATGAATGGGGAAAAAGGCTTTACAGTGGCACCCTGCGTTCCAGGCCGCCCTGCAGGTGGAACTTGCCCAGGACAGACCGTTCCTGCGCTTTTATGAAGAATACAACCTCAGCAGGAAGCCGCTTCAGATGGACACGCTGATTGTCAAGCTGGAACCGGGACACGCTGTCAGCAAGAGTATCGGGAGGATATTCCGCACATATAATATCGTGGAATATAAGAGTCCTGAGGACTATATCAGTGTAAATGA
>NZ_QVEX01000016.1 GCF_003434055.1 Enterocloster aldenensis
AATTCCCGAGTGGCCAAAGGGGACAGACTGTAAATCTGCTGGCAATGCCTTCGGTGGTTCGAATCCACCTTCGCCCATTAAAATGTTTATTGACAAAACATTTTAAAACATTTATAATTATATATTAGCGCGGGGTGGAGCAGTCTGGAAGCTCGTCGGGCTCATAACCCGAAGGTCGTAGGTTCAAATCCTGCCCCCGCAATTTTTTATGTAAAAACTTAAATCTTGGGTGTGTAGCTCAGTTGGTAGAGCACTTGACTTTTAATCAAGTTGTCCCGGGTTCGAACCCCGGCACGCTCATCAGATGCCCAGATAGCTCAGTTGGTAGAGCAGAGGACTGAAAATCCACGTGTCGCTGGTTCGATTCCGGCTCTGGGCACTAAGGCACTTATCTGTTATGGATAGGTGCCTTTTAAATGTTTGATTTTTGATAATACATTATCTAGTGATTTCTGGTTCATATAATTATGAAAATGGTACGCGTTCGTTGCCTTTAGAAGTTTTGATAAAATTAGCTGGGTTGTACAATGTCAGTACAGATTATATATTAGGGATAACGGATGAAAAAGACCCATATCCAAAACCTAAGAAAAGGAAGTAAATATAGTATAATAGGTTTGCTGTCTACCCTATACCGCACAGCGGAAAGGGGGTGTGCAACATGTCCGATGTATTAAACTTCCTGGTTTCGGTCATGGCAAGTGCAGCTGGTTACTACATATGCAAATGGTTAGACCGGAACCGTAAAGACAGCTAACCAAAAAGAAGCCCCAAAGACTGGTACTCTTTGGGGCTTTGTTTAGTGCAACATATGTATTAAACTTCCTGGTATTATTATATTATACCAATCCTGCAAATATGTCAAGTGGCGTTAAATGACTTAAATATACTGCCTTTTAATCAAGTTGTCCCAGGTTCGAACCCCGGCACGCTCATCAGATGCCCAGATAGCTCAGTTGGTAGAGCAGAGGACTGAAAATCCACGTGTCGCTGGTTCGATTCCGGCTCTGGGCACTAAGGCACTTATCAGTTATGGATAGGTGCTTTTTTATTTATTGTAAGATTTCCTCCATTGTAAAAACCAGGAAAGTCTGATACTATAAGTTATTATAGAAAAAGAGGTTCAGAGGAAAAGCAAATGAACAGACGCCGTAAAAAGAAAGAATCGCCCATAAAGATGGTATTTCTTATCATGATTGCCGTACTTGTGATGGTTGCAGCTATTTATGTGGTTATTTCCGTTTTTGGGAAAATAAGTTCGGATTATAAGCAGCTGGACTTTTCCAAGGAGGAGGAAACCATGGATCTGACCATTGACACAGATGAGGAGCCATCTGTGGGATGGAATGAGACAGACCAGGGATGGATGTATTATCTGGATGAGAAAAGTTTTGTTGAGGATCAGTGGAAGGATATCGATGGTTTCCTGTATTATTTTAATGACGACGGGTTTATGGTGACTGGGCAGTTAAAACAGGATGGGCAGATATATACCCTTCACGATACCAAGGGGTATCTTAAAAATATTGAGGTGGATTTGGATTATGTTCCTGAGAGTACAGGAGAGAACCTGGACAGCCTTGTAAGGACCAATGCGTTCTGGTGTTTTCTGAAAGAGGAGGAAGGAACAGGCCTGTTTAAGACAATCCTTTACAGGAAGACTGTGGAGAATAAAATCATGGTCCTAGGAGGGGAAACATCTCCAGAGAAGACCACAAGGAATTCTATGCGGGCTTATGGTGACTATGTATATTATCTGCCTAAGGTGAAGGAAAGCCAGCTGACGCGCCTTTCAGAGGCAGAGAAAGGACTTTGTGATAAACTGTTCCGCATGAGGCCGGGAAGTGATGTAAAGGAATTGATTGCCGAGCAGGTGGATGGTTATATGGTGCTTAATGATACTATTTACTATGCACAGGCAGGATCAATCCATTCTGCTGTATCCGGAGTGGAAATAGCGGCCGGGGAAGGTAAGTACACAGTTGAAATAAAGGATGACAGTTGTTATCTGGTGGATGAACTGGGAAATCCGGCTGTTTCTGATAATGGAGACAGTGTTGCTGTCGGTGACCGGATATACAGGATTGAGGAAGATGGGAAGATTAAATATGTGAAGCATGGGCAGCTTACCATTGATGGAAGCACATATTATCTCAGCGGCAGCGGTACAAAGGCAACTGTTAATTCAAAAAAGGACAGCAATGATACGGTTCTTATCAGGGAAACGTACGGTGTACAAAGTTACTGTATTGTGGATAATCAGATTTATTATAGCAGTTATGTGGATAAAGGATCTGGCGGTGAATGGTACAGCAGGATATTCAGGACGGATTTAAACGGACAGAATAAACAGGTCTTGTCAGAGCCCTTCCCCGGTGTTATTCAGAACATGTATTATTATGAAGACGAAGGAGAGATATTTGGGGAGTACCATCCTTCCATATGGAGTAGTTCTTATGGAGTTGCAGCTGTTATATCAAGGGATGGGACTATTTATAAGATAAATGATGAATCGGCCAGGACAGGTAAGCATGTGGATGGGAATGATATGCTGGAGATTGTGATGGCAAAGGACGGAAAGGTCATCTGCCTGTGGCATGACTGTGAATGGAATAAGGGCAGCGGTGTAACAAAGGTGCTTTGGAGTAAGGCGGTTGAATTAAATGGGTCTGACAGAAGTCTGATTGATATGGCGTCTGTAGATGCATCAAATGAGGAAGAGGGCAGTCAGGACGGGAATGAGGTGATTGTACCGATAGAGACACTGCCTGGAGAGGTACCTGCACCGACAATGGCACCAGGAAGTCCGGCTGGGAATCCAAGCAGCCCGGTCATGAATCCGGGTGGTCCGGTTTCAGATCCGGCCACTCCAGGCGGCACGGTGACCGGAACCGATAAACCGGGTCAGGAGGTTACGGTTCCGGTACCCACAAACCCGCCGGCGGCAGAACCTACATCTGAAATCAGGATTGTACCAATTGGATAGGATGATAAACCAATGAATCGGAATACCTTATCCCAGTAGGCTGGGCCGTACACCATGGCAGATTTTACATGGGCCGCGCCTTTTACTGCAAGGTATTCCTTTTTGCTGTTACAGGCATTATAGAGTGTCCATAACATCTCAAAGGGGACGAACCTGTCTTCTGTGCCATGGATGAAGAGAATGGGGATTTTTGCCCTTGAGACACATTTGACGGCATCGGCGTCTTTTAACCAATATCTGTTTTTGAGGAAATTGACCAGACCGGCACAGGTAAGCGCTGGAAATGCAGGCAGATGGAACTGTTTTTTCAGCTGGTATTTCAGTACATCCCATGCAGATGTGTATCCGCAGTCTTCCACGGCTGCTTTTACATTAGACGGCAGAGATTCACCTGCAGCCATCATGACGGTGGCTGCTCCCATGGAAACACCGTATAGGATGATTTCTGCCTGGGAATCATTTTCAATAATCCAGTGAATCCAGCTTATGATATCCAGGCGGTCATGCCAACCCATTCCAATATAGGTGCCCTGGCTTTTGCCATGTCCCCTGGCATCGGGAAGCAGCAGATGGAAGCCCTGTCGGTAAAAGGCCAGGGCCTCTTCATGGAACCACAGGCCAGAATCTGCGTAACCGTGTACCAGGATTACCCAATGGCTTCCTGTGCCGGTCTGGCTTCCTGTGCCGGTCTGGCTTCCTGTGCCGATATGGGTATCTGTCTGCTTTGGATTGCCTGATTTCCCATTCATGCACAGATAAGCATGGAGTTTTAGATTGTCAAAGGAATACAGATACCGGTCCTGGTATTGGCGGGTCAGACGGCTGCTTTCCTCAAGGGCCTTCCTGTGCCGCAGAAGGGCCTGATTGTCAGGCTGTATATGGTCTGGAGATGGTTTTAACAGGGATGATTTGTCTGTTTTGGCATCCAGGGCCATGTGGTACAGATATCCGCCGGTTAAAAGACATGCGGCACCTGCAGCAGCTGGAATCGCCTTTAGATATGATTTCATTTGACATGTCTCCTTACTGTCTTTTGGCTGGAAGATCCAATCAGGTTGGTTCATCCTCATCAAAATCCACAATTACATAAAATCCCCTGGAATTTTCCCGGATTTCCTTTATAATGCCATATTCGGATCTGATGCGGTACCTGGAAGGAAAGCAGCCGGACATGGCTACAGCTGGTTCAATAATATAACTGTAGCTGCTGGTTCCTTCCCGTTCAATGATTTTGACTTTGTCGCCTTCCTGTACAAGGCCCTGGCGCTCCATTTTAAATTCTATGGTCCTCAAATGGATTTCACTTCCTTCCCTACTTCATCACATACCATGTTGATATAATCGGATAAGGTATTGTTCTGGCAGCCCACGATATAATGATTGCAGCGGTTTACCGGAATCAGTATCTTATATGCTTTGCTGGATCCTATGGAGGCTGCCATGGCCGGGGTGATTTCTCCCAACAGGGAATTGGCCATGACAATACCGATGGGGCCTATGATGATATCCGCGTCCTGGGCATTGACAATGACAGGATTCTCGCCGGTTGCCCCATAGGTTGCCCCTGCCTTTAACATGGCGGAGGTGGCAATGCTGTTGGTCCCGATTGCATATGTCTCCAGTTCAGGAAAACGTTTCTTCAGCTGTTCAATTACAGATTTGCCCATCTTGCCGCCCTGACCGTCAATAATAACGATTTTCATTAATTCACCTTCTTTAATGTCTTATGTGATTGTATCTTGTGACCTGCCATATTATCGCCTATATAAGTGTGACATATATCTTTGTACATGGTCCTGATGATATATTTTAACAGAAATGATGTGGAAAGTAAATGTTATCCACATTTTGATGGATGAATATGTGGCATGGGTGGATAACTTTCATCAGGCATCGTGGGAGGTAAAATAAAAAATCCCCCGGTCCTATGTTGAAAGGAAGGATCAGGGGACTGAGGGGGATTTACATATGGATTAAACCGTCTTCCAGGGCCTGTCTGGTGATTTGTCCGGTCAATACGCCGGCAAGCTTACCGTTTTGTATGAATGCAACGCTTGGGACAGCACTGATGCCCAAACGGCTGGCAATGCCTGTGGATTTGTAGATATCTACCTTGGATACCTTAATATTACTGCCGTGTTCTTTTTCAAAATCCTCGATTACAGGTAACAGGTCGCGGCTGGCTGTATCAACTGCATTCCAGATATAAACAACACCTGGAACGGAGGCGTCCATGATTTGATTTTCGAAGACTTCGCTTTCTGCCAGATATTTTTCTGCTGCGTATCCGGCAATGGCCCCATCCCCAACTGCAGTTGCTACCTGCTTTAAAAATTTATCCCGGACATCGCCGGCTGCAAATACGCCGGGGATGTTGGTTTCCATCTTCTCGTTGGTAAGTACATAGCCGGCGCGGGTCATATTGATGATGCCTTTAAATATCTCTGTGTTCGGTACATAACCAATAAACAGGAAACAGGTATCCACAGGTATATCCAATATTTCATTGGTCTTTAGGTTCTTGAGCGCAACACTGCGCAGATGTTCCTCATCGCCCCTGAACTCAGCCGGAAGTGTGTTCCAGATAAATTCCATTTTGGGGTTGGCCATGGCTTCTTCCCTGGCTATTTCGTTGCAGTCCATCTTGCCTTCCTCATGCATGACACTGACGATGACCTTGCTGGCAAACTTGGTTAAGAACATGCCTTCCTCTATAGCGGCGTCCCCGGAACCGATAACCATGACAGTCTTGCCTGTATTAGCTGCGGCATCGCAGGTGGCGCAGAATGAGATTCCTTTGTCATAGAGGAAGTTTTCCTCGCCGGGCGCTCCTGTCAGCCTTGGCTTGCCGCCGCTGGCAATGATGACACTCCTGCATTCATAGTTGGTGCGGAAGGTTTCCACTACCTTTGTGTCGCCTTCCAGCTGAACGGCGCGTACATCGGTGAGTTTGAATTTAACGCCGAATTTTTTGGCCTGCTTGTGGAACAGTTCCATCAGTCCAAGGCCTGTGCTGCCCTCCGGAAAGCCCGGATAGTTTTCTATTTCATTTGTATAGGTTGCAAGGCCGCCTACCAGGGCCTTTTCAATCACCAGGGTCTTTAAGCGGGCGCGTCCGCAGTAGATGGCGGATGTAAGGCCGGCGGCGCCTCCGCCTATGATGACAACGTCATATTGTTCTGTCTTTTTTTCCAATTTAAGAACCTGCCTTTCAATTATTTTCCACTAAAACCGTATAACGCGTAATGAAATACAGACACAAAATATAGCGTTTACGTCCTATATCCTGTGTCTGCATGGTAATCCCAATATCACAAAGCATGGACCGCTGCGGTCCGGAATATTTACATGAAGAATTTCGCCAGAAGTTTGCTTCCTATGAATGCTCCTATAAAGAGAAAGAAGGCAAAGACCCAGCCGGATACGGACATGGATGAAATGGCTGAGAACAGCGCGCCTATATTACAGCCGCCGGCAAGCCTGGCGCCGTATCCCATGAGCAGGCCCCCAAGGGTTGCGGCAACTACCTGCTTTAAGGATTTTATTTTCTTGAATTTAAACTGGGAAGCCAGCAGCGCTGCCACAAGGGCTCCTGCAATGATTCCAAAGTTCTGCCAGGAACCCGGATGGTTCATGATTCCTGCATTCAGTGTGGCCTGTGCGCCTTCAGAGGAGAAGTAGTACCATTTATCCACATTGCCTCCTACCAGACGGTACAGCCATGCCCCCCAGTTTGCAAAGATTCCGGAAACACCCCATGGGGAACCGGAGGAGGCAAATAAGGCTATCTGGAGAATAGATAAGAGCACAGCTCCGGTAACATATGTAAATGGATTTTTGAAAATTTGTTTGTAATATGGGTTAGAGCTTAATTTATCCCAAAAAGCTTTCAAAATACCACCTGCGCCTTTCTACTTTGTCTTTTCGATAACAATCTCCCATTCGCCGTCGTCTACTTCTTCGATTTCAACGTTATAACCCTGGTTCCTTGCCCATTCCGGAACATTTTTCATTGCACAGCTATGGTCAATCTGAGCTACCAGTACATCGCCAACCGCCATTTTTTCTATCTGCTTCTGTACTTTCATTAACGGTACCGGGCAAGCCTCGCCTAAACAATCAATTGTAAATTCTGCCATGATAATCTCCTTTCATGATCACAGGGTTAATCCTCTGTGATTCCCATACGTTTTTTTTCATATAAATCAGCAGCAATATATAACATGCCGATAATTAATAGCTGCAGTATGACTGCGCCGGCCCAGCCGAATATATCGGGCAGGAAAATCCTAGGGGCGGTTGCTATGAAGTTTTCTGTCCACCATCCCATGTGGTTTGCACCAATCAGGGACCCGATGACAAAAAATAACAGGCTTAACATCTGCATGGCAAAACCTTCGCCCACACGCATCAGGGTTCCGGATGCACATCCGCCGGCAATAACCATGCCGATACCGAACATGATGCCGCCCACTGCCGTGGCAAGGCTGATTGGCATGATGTAGCTTTGTCCGGGAATTTCCTGCCCGTTGACGTAAGCGCCGTATTTGATAGCTGTAAAGCCTATGGTGGTAATGGCAAACGCAATAAGCACTGCCCTGGTGATGGATGTGGATCCGGTTATACAGGGGTCCCTTAACGAGGCGGTAAAACAAAAACGGGACTTCTGCAGGGTAAAACCGAAGCAACAGCCAAATGCCCAATAAAGCGCAAGTGTGCCATTCTTGAGACCCAGAAGCACGCCGATGATAATCATGGCGGTCAGTACGCCGAATCCAATGGGAAGCTGGTTTTTCTTTTTCTTCCTTGGACGGGAGCCGCCGGAACCGGAACTGCGCCGGATGCTGCTGCCTCCAGTTGTCTCAGTTGCATTATTCTGCATTCAATGCACCTCCTTTTTATACAGAATTGAGGATTAGAACGCTTAACTACAGATTTCATTATAACACATTGATAAAAATTTCACTATTTTAAATGCTTATGCTGTATAAGATTTTGCTATAAGCAGACGCAATAGCAAATATTGTTTTTTTTTTAACATTTATATATAATAGAGTATAACAGGCAACTTTAGTGGGTATTTGATTGGGGAGTGAGGGAGTGTCATGTTAATAGAACAGATATATATGTTTGACCGGATTGCCAGGGAAAAAAGTATTTCCAAAGCAGCGTCTGCCAGTCATATATCCCAACCGGCATTGAGCCAGCAGATGCAGAGGCTGGAGGAGGAACTGGGAGTGAAACTGTTTGAGCGTTCCAACCGTGGGATATCGCTTACGAAAGCAGGGGAAGTGATGCAGAAATATTCGGAACAGTTTTTGGAAACCTACTCGGACCTGAAGGAGGAGCTGGATAATCTGCAGACATATAATGGCACGTTCAGGATTGCAGCCACGCCTGTGGCATGTAATTATGCCCTTCCATGCTGTCTGTATAAGGTAAATCATAAATACCCATCTTATTCCTTCAGCCTTAATTCCATTCCGTCCAAAGAGGTAATCCATAGGATTGAACGTGGGCAGGCAGATTTGGGATTCATTGTGGGAAATATACAGTCGGACAAACTTGTATGCAGCCCGGCCTTCAGCGATAAAATATGTCTGGTTGCCAGCAATGGGTTCCATATACCAGACAAGGTCACCATAGATAAGCTGAAACGGATTCCCATGGTCATGCTTAACGAACAGTTCAGTTCCTACCGCATGCTTGTCCAATATCTGGACCAGCAGGGATATCCCATAGAGAAATTTAAAATCATGTTCCAGCTGGATTCCACGGAATCCGTAAAAAGTACGGTAATGGCAGGGCATGGGGTTGCATTCCTTCCCTACATAACAATTAAAAAGGAAGTGTATCAGAAGCAGATTAAAATCATTCATGTGACGGATTTTGACCTGAATTATGATGTATATTCCATTTACCGCAACCATGATGCAAAGGAAAATCAGGTCATGGAGGAGATTGTAAAGTATTTCATATCCATTGTCAGTAAAAGTATCTGCTGACAGGCTTTACTGGTTTTCTATGTACAGCTCCCAGATTCCGTTCATGGGTTCTTCAATGTGAATCTGAAGTTTTTGTTTTTTGCAGTAGCCGGAGATGGATTCCACCACACAGCTGTGGTCGGTAACCAGCTTCAGCTGGCCGCCCTTTTCCTTAATCTGCTTACATTGCTTTAGTTTCATGATAGGGATGGGACACATATCGCCCAGGCAGTCCAGTTCGTACATATGGAAATCCTCCTTTGGTGTGCGTCAGGTAATCTGGCTGGCTGTTTTTAACAGTTTATCATATTTTTTAATAATGCGGAAGGGGGATTGCCATGAGGGTTTCTTTCTATGGACGGTGCCGTGGGGAATCGGAAAGCAGATATGTGAATGACTGTTTGTATTCTGGATTGGAGACAGATGGTTTTTTTATGAAAATGCTTGTAAAAAAATGGAAAAATTATATTCCGGGCACAGAACCTCTTTTTACTACCAGCTGTACATCGGCCCTGGAAATGGCAGTGGCCTGCCTGGATATGGAACCAGGGGATGAGGTGATTATTCCTTCCTATAACTTTCCCTCAGCCGCCAACGCAGTGCTCCTGCATGGAGGGGTGCCTGTGCTATGTGATATTGATGGGGATACCCAGAATATCTCAGTGGAGGATATGCTGGGAAGGATTGGGCCGCGGACCAGGGCGGTGGTGGCGGTCCACTATGGGGGTGTATCCTGCCCCATGATGGAACTGAAGGAAGCTTTAAGGGCGGCCGGGATTGCACTGATTGAAGATGCGGCCCAGGGAATTGGTGCATTTTATGTTGGGATGGGGATGGATGGAACCGGTTTATGGAATGGCAGGCAGGACGGGGACGGGCCGCACAGGTTTCCTTTGGGGAGCATGGGGGATTTTGGCGCCTTGAGTTTCCACCATACAAAGAACATTACATGCGGGGAAGGCGGTATCCTTATTGCCAGGAGCAGGAAGGATTACAGAACGGCGTGCCAGTACCGTCTCCACGGAACGGACCGGGCCATGTACCTGGCTGGTGAGGTGGACCGGTATACATGGAACATGCCGGGATCATGTACGGCCATGAGCGAGCTTCAGGCGGCTGTCCTTGCTTCACAGATGGAACTGCTGGAGGATGTGACATCCAGGCGCAGGGCCATTGTGGATGGATACAGGGACAGGCTGCGTGTATTGGAAGAAAAAGGAATTGCAAGACTTATGGGGATTCCGGGATATGCAGAGCCAAATGGACATATTTTTTACCTGCGGTTTGAAACTGGGGCACAAAGGGATTATGTAAAGGACTTTCTGGCTCATAGGGAGATTGAGAGCAAGACCCATTATGTTCCGCTTCATATGTCTCCCCAGGGACAGCGCCTGGGGTATAGGGCGGATGATCTGATGGAAGCTTCAAAATGTTTTGAAACGCTTCTGCGTCTGCCCGTGCACGGACAGATGGTTGGGGAACAGATGGAATTTGTGGCCGGCATGGTACTTAAGGCATGCGGCCTGTGATTGACTGAATAGGGATGGGCATGAAGGATGGCATATGATTTAGGGATAGTTATCCCTGTTTATAAATCCAGGGAATCGGTAAAGAAACTGGTCTGCCAGCTGAATCAGGTTTTCCTGCCGGATATTAAAATCAGGATATGTCTGGTAGATGACAGCAATGACGGGGAGACTGCCAGGTATCTGAAGGAAAATTGTTTAAGGCCGGAAGTAATGCTGGTTGTGCTGGATGGGAATTATGGACAGCAGGCCGCTATCCTATGCGGCCTGGAGCATATAGGCCCATGCAGGGTGTATGGGACCATTGACGATGATTTGGAACAGCCGCCGCATATGCTGAAAGAACTGTACGGCTGTGTCATGGACGGATGCGACCTGGCCTATGGGATTGCGGATTATGGCGGGAAAAGACGCCCTGCATACCGAAGGCTGGGAAGCCGGATGCGGGATATGTTGTTTTCTTATATCATTGGGGCGCCTTGGGGAATTAAGGTGAGCAGCCTGAGGGCCATGAAGGCGTGGGTGGTGGCGGATGTCATGGGAAACGGTTTTTTCTATCTGTCGGCTGCCGTCCTGAAGAGTGCAAAAAAAAAGGGCAGGAACCTGAGGGCAGAGAACCTGCCTTATCAGCCGTCAGTAAGACACGATGGTAAAAGCGGGTACAGCATTGCCAGCCTTCTAAGGTTGTATGGCAATATCATCTGGTATTATGGATTGAATCTGGGCGGATGGGGAAAGAAAAGGGAGGTGTACGGTATAAAGGAAATAATACAGAGTCCAAAACTTCTAGTCCTGGGCGGATCTAACTGCCAGCTCCATGGCGCGCAGCGGGCCAGGGCAATGGGGGTGGATACGGTGCTTGCTGATTATACGCAGAATCCTCCTGGGGCAGCCATATGCGGTGTCCATGAGAGAATCAGCACGTTTGATGTGACAGCCTGCATCCGGGCCGCCAGAGAATATAAGGTGACAGGGGTCATGACCATGGGGACGGACCAGCCGGTCTATACGGCTGCCGTTATATGTGAGGAACTGGGGCTTCCTTCCCTGCTGTCAGTGGAACAGGCATTGTCGGTGACCAATAAAAAGCATATGAAACAGATATTGTCCAGGGCCGGTATCCCCACTGCCAGATATAGGATAGTGGATGGCAATACCAAGGCCAGGGAACTGTCGGACATGAAGGCCCCTTTTGTGATTAAACCGTTGGATTCCCAGGGGCAGAGGGGGATTTATAAGGTGTGGGAACCGGGGCAGCTGCTGGGACATCTTGAGGACACGCTTTCATTTTCAAGGTGTGAGGAAGCGCTGGCAGAGGAATTTTATGACAGTGAAGAGGTGACGGTCAGCGGATGGATTAAGGACAGGGTCCTTTATATACTGACAGTGACAGACCGTCTGCTGTATCCGGACCAGACCCATATAGGCGTTTGTACAGGTCATAGGTTTCCATCGGTACATATGGACATGTACGGGGAAATAAAAGACATTAGTTTCAGGGTGGCAGAGGCATTTGGGTTAAAGGACGGGCCATTTTATCTCCAGCTTTTGATTGGTAAGGAAGGAATCAAGGTCAATGAGCTGGCATCCAGGATTGGAGGCGCCTTTGAGGATGTGTTCATTCCCTGGATATCCGGATTTGATATCCTGGGGGCGGTAATAGACAGCGCCCTGGGGAAAACGGTGGATACAGGTTCACTGGAAGGCTACCGTGCGGACGGTTCGGAAAAATGTGCGGCAGTGCAGTTATTGTTCTGTAATCCCGGAAAAATAGGGTTCATAACTCCGCTGGAGGAACTTTTAAGCCTGCCTTATGTCATGGATGCAGGATATAATTATAAGGAAAGCCAGGAGATTCCTGTCGTGAATAATGCCACGGCCCGGTTTGGCCATGCGGTCATCTGCGGCACAAAAGACAGGATTGATGGATATGTGGATGATTTTTACCGCAGGATTTCCGTGCGGTCGGTTCAGGGAGAAGAGATGGTGACGCGGTTTTACCCATAGTTTAACCGTCATCTGATATTGAAAGGAAGGACATCATTGGACAGATATAACAGAAGGAAACATTTTCAATATATGGCATTCGTGTTATGCCTGACAGGGGTTATGATGGCGGGAACAGGATGTGCAAAATCAGGACAGGAGACCATCGGTATCGCAGAACAATATGGGATTGCTTATGCGCCTCTTCAGATAATGAAGGAGAAACGGTTCCTGGAAGAAAAGCTGCCCGGTGTTACGATTAACTGGAAGCAGTTTGGCGGCCCGACAGGTATCAGGGAAGGAATGCTAAGCGGTGAGATTGATTTTGGTTTCATGGGCGTGGCGCCGGTGCTGATAGGCATTGACAACGGAATGGAGTGGCGTTATGCAGCCGGTCTTAGTTCCAACGAGGTGGCGGTGGTGACTTCCAGGGAGGATATGAAATCCCTTAAGGATGTGACGGATAAGGACAGGATAGCCATCCTGTCGCCTGCCTGTACCCAGCATGTATTACTCTGTATGCTGGCAGAGGAACAGCTTGGGGACGCACATGCGCTGGATAATCAGCTGGTGTCCATGAGCCACCCGGATTCTGTCAATGCCCTGCTTTCAGGTACGGAAATAACGGCCCATGTGTCCACGCCTCCTTATATTTTCCAGGAGACAGAGGGAGGCGCCAGCGTGGTGGCAACAGGAGAAGAGATTATGGGAGGACCATTTACCTTTATTACCTGCGTGGCCATGGAAAAATTTTATGAGGAACACAGGGAGTATTATGATGCGTTTGAAGAAGCGCTCCGGGAATCAGTGGATTATATCAATGAAAACCGTGAGGAGGCGGTCCGCCTGCTGGCTCCTGTGTATGGAATCACGGAGGCAGAGTTAGAGGCGCAGATGGGATACAACGGAACCATTTATTCAACTGAACTGGATGGGATTGGGGAGTTTAGCAGGCGGATGCATGAGATGGGCTTCCTTAAAATGGACAGGCCAGTGGATCAGCTGGTGTTTGACAATGTGGTATATGAATGATTGACGGTATGATGAAATCTGCGGGATTAAACATCCCTGGTAAAGGAGTTTTAAAATGCATATGAGAATGAAATGGATGGAACGCCTGGGATGGATCCTTCTGTTCCTGGTCCTTTGGGAGGGGAGTGTAAAGCTGCTGCATGTATCGTCCCTGTTGTTTCCTTCGGTGGAAGAGGTGGTCATGACAATCTATGACGGCGTGGTCCACGGGGACCTGATATGGCAGAGCCTTTATTCGGTGGGTATGATTGGGGTGTCCCTGGCCATAAGCGGAGGGCTGGCTGTGGCTCTGGCCCTTCTTTCCACCTGGTCTAAGGTGTTCGAAAGCCTGATTGATACGCTGACAGCCCTGGCTCATCCGCTTCCCGGCCTGGCCCTGCTTCCGCTCATCATCATGTGGTTTGGGACAGGAAGCGGCGCTGTGGCTGCTATTGTTGTCCATTCCGCATTGTGGCCTGTATTGGTAAACCTTATAAGCGGCTTTAAGTCCATGCCTGCCATCTATGAAGATATCGGAAAGAGCCTGTCCATGTCCCCGGCAGCAATTACACTGGAGATACGGCTTAGGGCATCGCTGGCATATCTTGTATCGGGGCTGAAGATTGGCTGGGCCAGGGGCTGGAGGGCGTTCATCAGTGCGGAAATGGTCTTTGGGGCCGTTGGAGCCAAGGGAGGGATTGGCTGGTATATCCTGACCCAGCGGACATTCATGAATACGGCTGGATTGTTTGCCGGCATTATCCTGGTAATCCTGATTGGCATGCTGGTGGAGGACGTGCTGTTTGCATCTATTGAAAAACATACCCTGGAAAAATGGGGAATGAAGGCAGTTTAAGAGGAGCGTGGGAAATATGCTGGAAGTCAGGAATCTTTATAAATCATTTGATGTGGCGGGGAAAAGGCAGAGGGTGATTGAAGATTTGAGTTTTGTTGTGCAGGACCGTGATTTTTATATGATACTGGGACAGAGCGGGTGCGGGAAAAGTACGCTGCTAAGAATGTTGGGAGGTTTTGCTGCACCGGATAAGGGGGACATACTTCTGGATGGTCAGAGGGTGATACGGCCGTCCAGGAATATGATGATGGTTTTTCAGGACTTTAACCAGCTGTTTCCATGGTTCACCCTGAAAGGAAACATGATTTACGCGTTAAAGAAGGCAAAGATACGGGTGGAAGGAGATGATTATGGGGCATATGCCCTTGCGTATTTAAGGATGGCTGGTCTGGAAGGATGTATGGACAGTTATCCGCACCAGCTTTCCGGTGGGATGAAGCAGAGAGGGGCTCTGGCCAGGGCCTTGTGCCTGAGGCCGGGGGTGCTGCTTATGGATGAGCCATTTTCCAGTCTGGATTATATGACGAAACATGGATTGTATAAAAGTATAAAGGAAATGGTGGAACAGACAGGGGCCACCGTAGTTATGGTGACCCATGATATTGAGGAAGCGCTGTGTCTTGGCACATCCATCCGGGTGCTGTCAAAGGAGAGCGGCAGGTTCTCGGGCATGTATGACCAGGGTGGGGATGGGTTTTCAGCAGGGGTCAGGGAACAGATGGAAGGTTGTCTTGCATGACCTTATATACGCTGACGGTCCCGTATTGTGGATTGCCAATCAGGGAAATGATTCTGGGGCCGTACAGGGGATTCTCAAACGTGCCTGCCAGGATACAGTCTGATGCACAGTAGGCACCCAGATCCTGGATAAAGGAAGAATTTCCGTAAATCACATTGTAATAAGGGCGGTTTTCATAGATGTAGTCCAGTTCATCTGTCATGAGGATGTACTGGATTTTGTTATTCCGGATATAGTCATCCAGGCTGTATCCCTGTTCCAGATAGGGGAGGTTCCTGTAATCCAGCAGCATTCCCTGGTCAAAATAAAACCCGGTGTTCAGGTTGGCCAGGACCTTGGAATCCTTTGGAACCAGCTGACCCAGCTGTTCCAGATAATGGGTATAGGAAGGACTGTGGAGGAAGGGGGTTATCTGGACACGGCTGTTTAATACCAACAGGATGAAGGTCAGGCCAATAGTCAGGGAACGTCCTGCCTGTCCGGCCAGGAGCATCAGCTGGAACATGGATATCCATCCCAGCAGCAGGAAAAAGATAACCGAGGTCTGGTTATACCTGCCTACTATGACCATGCCCAGGGAAAGCCCGGTCATGGAGGACAGAAGTACCAGGGTATGGCTCCGCCAGACGGATACCTGGTCTTCGCGGACATTTTTTAGGAACAGCCATATCAGGAGGAAGAGCACCATCAGGACAGGTATGAGGATGAGTTCCAGACGCTGGTCCGGAATGTAATAGGTGCCGCTTTCCTGTGCGTATATGCTTTTAAAATAGTACAGGAACTGTATAAGACGGCTGGATGCTGTCTGTCCAAGTTCAAATTCCTGTTCCCCATAGCGGAAATAGTCAGGGATGAAGGCGGCATCAAACAAAAAGCTGATTCCCACGAAGATGGAGGCTAAGGCTCCGGTGACAGCGGTATAGATGGCCAGAGAGAGAATTTGTTTGTGCCAATGGCGGGCAGTCATATTGAATCCGCAGGCAGCCATGACAGATCCGCAGATGGATGCGCACAGGAAGCTGTTGGGATGGATGCCCACAGACAGTCCGGTTATGGATGCCAGATACAGGGCCTGCCTGGTTGAGGGGCATCCCTGGCACCGGATCAGAATCAGGATACAGGACAGCAGGCTGATACACAGGATGATTTCCTGGCGCCCAAAATGAGAGGCATAGATAAATGGGACATCCAGACTGACCAGGACCATCAGACCAAAGCCCATCCATCTGCCGCCCAGTTCCTTTCCAATGTAATAAAGAAGGATAAGGCAGATAAGGCCGGATGTGAGGGATAAAAGCCTTACTGACAGGATATTGTATCCAAACACATGAATATATCCCATTTGGAGGGCATGGAACAGAAGCTTAAGGGCGTGGGGAACCCGGGGTTTTAAATCAAAGAATTGTTCGGTCACGCCAAAGCTTCCTACTGCCTGCATATCCCGGCTGAGTCCTGCCAGCCACGCTTCATCGGAGTGGACAAAGGGAAAACGGGTCAGGAAGGAAGCGGAATACAGTGCGTAAATAATGATGTAAATGATAACTGGCAGGATGAACCAGTTGTGTAAGCCGTGCTTTCTCTCCATATGCAGCTCCCTTCGGCGATGGGATTTATCCCCCTAACATTGTTATTATTTTACCATAAGATTCGCACGGAAAGAAGCTACTATCCAATTAAATAATGCAATATAACAAAATCTTATGCCGCATTTTTACAAATATCAGGTATAATGATAAATGAAATCTGTGCGAAATAAGATTGAGGCCCTTATTTTGTTCTTCAGATGGAATGCTAACTACAAATATAACTAGAAACTATCCGCTTAGAGAGGGAGGATTTTATGGGCTTGATTGCTAAAAAATTAACAATCTTTTCCTTCTTGGCAGTGCTGGCGGCCATGATTACGGGCTGCAGTTCCCACACATTCGTACTGGGTGAATCACTGATACTGCCCACAGAGGAACTGTCTTCCTATACGGGGCAGGAAAAGGTGGTAATCGTAGACACGCGTACGGCGGAGGAGTATGCTGCCGGGCATGTGGACGGGGCAGTGAATATCCCCACTGAGGAGATTGTCATCAATGTCCCGGTGAAGAATATGCTCACCAGTAAAAAGAAGATTGAAAAGGTGATGGGCGGCAGCGGCATTGGCAATGATACTCTCGTACTTGCTTATGACGCCAACAAGATGGGCGCGTCCCGTCTGTTGTGGTCTTTATTCATGTATGGACACCAGAATGTCAAGGTGATTGACGGAGGATTTGATGCAATCCAGAAATCAGGGATTGCACTGAATACGGATGTACCGGAACCAAAACCGGCTGTGTTTACGGCTAAGGAACCCACACGGAACTGGCTGGCCAAGATGGATGATGTCAGAAAGCAGGTTGAGAAGCCGGATTCCCATGTGATACTGTTGGATGTGCGTACATTGGAGGAATTTGCTGAAAAAGGAAAGGTTCCCGGTTCTGTGATAATACCTTATGAGACGAATTTCTTCTCAGACGGAACCTTTAAGACAACACAGATTACCAGAATCAATTATCTGGAGGATAAGATTAATCCGGAAGATGAGATTATTGTATACTGTCAGACTTCCATGAGGGCGGCCCCTGTATTTGTCCAGCTTTATGAGGCTGGATACCGCAATATCCGCGTGTATGACGGAGCTTACCTGGAGTGGTCCTCCAACAGTGATAATCCTGTGGAGATGCCGGCGGGAGGAGCAGCGCCTGTCAAGAAGAATGCATCATAGAAACAGACAGAATGACGGAATCACAGAATGACGGATGACAGAATGACGGAAGTAGTAATATTGTAGAAAGGGATTATTATGAGAAAATACATACCTGTTTTGCTATGCACCATGCTGGCTGTATCTTTAAGCGCATGTGCCACAAAGACTGTGACCGAGACAGCCACGGCTGCCCCGGCAGCTACAGAGGCTCCTGCTGAGACTTCTGCCGAGGCTCCTGCCGAGACTTCTAAGGAGACAGGGACAGCTGCCCAGGAAACCATGGCTGGACCGGCAAATGAGGAAACGGTAAAGGAAGCCGCCATGGCATACTTTGCAGCGTTTCCTGATGATAAGCACATGATTGTTGTGCCGGACCTGTTTAAAAAAATAGACGCAGGCGAGGATATGTTCATTATTGATATCAGGAGGGCGGAGGATTACGCACAGGGTCATTTAAAGGGCGCTGTAAATATTCCTTACGGACCTGAGGTTGCAGAGGCGCTGGATAGGATACCGGATGATACGCCTGTCTATGTTAACTGCTATACAGGACAGACATCTTCCCAGACCGTGGCGCTGCTTAATGTGGCGGGCAAATATGCCACCAATATCCAGAGCGGCTGGAATAACGGCATTTCCCAGACAGAAGGATATGAGGCTTATATTGATACTGAGGAAACGGCCATTCCGCAAGATACATATGAGGTGGATCCTGCTATTGCAGCAGCAATTGCTGACTATTACAAGGAAGCATCCAGTAATGCCATTGCATCCTTTAACTTTAAGCCGGAGGCCCTGATGGAATTAGTGGACGCGGAGAGTGAGGATTACACCATCCTGTCCATACGTCAGGCAGAGGATTATGCAAAGGGACATATTGCAGGCGCAATAAATATCCCGTTTGCTAAAGGAATGCAGGAACAGTTTAGCCAGATCCCAATGGATAAACCAGTGGTTGTGTATTGCTACACAGGCCAGACATCTTCACAGACAACAGCAATCCTGCGCCTTCTTGGATATGAGGCATACTCACTTTCGGGCGGCATGGGCAAGGAAGGCGGGGCCGGATGGCTTGGCGGCGGTTATCCGGTTGTAACGGAGTAATGCCATCTTGTGCCGGAGCAGCATTTTTTATAACGGAGCATCATTATAAGCCTTGACAAATCATGGCCAAATGCTATAATCAAAACTAGCAGAAATGCAGTTAATGGCGTTGAAGGAATCAGTAGTCAATGGGAAGTATCCAGAGAGCAGCCCCTTTGGTGGAAGGGTTGTATACCGAATATTGATGAAGACCGGTCCTGAGCCGTGTCAAGGATACCCAGCCGCTGATTCCTTATGGATGACAGTGGCAGGAACCCAATGTATGTTAAGGATTCCCGGGAGGAAATGACACCGTATCCCGCGTTAAGGGACCAATGAGTGAAAATCAAGGTGGAACCGTGTATATGCACCCTTGGACATAGGAATATGTCCAGGGGTTTTTATTTACCCAATCCGGCGGATGGACATATACTGAGTGAAAAAATGATAATCATGAAGGATGCCGGGATTAGTTCCTAAAGAGGATGAAAGGAGTAATAGTATGAAGATTATTTTACCGGACGGAAGCGTACAGGAAGCAGAGGATGAGTTAAGGGCCATCCGCCACACAGCATCCCACGTGCTGGCACAGGCAGTGAAGAGGCTGTATCCGGAGACAAAGCTGGCAATCGGACCAGCCATTGACGACGGGTTTTACTATGATTTTGACAGGGAGGGCGGATTCACCCCTGAGGATTTGGAGAAGCTGGAAGCTGAGATGACAAAGATTGTAAAGGAAAATCTTCCGGTTAAGCCATTTGTGCTGCCAAGGGATGAGGCGGTCAGGTTCATGGAGGAAAAGGCCGAGCCGTATAAGGTGGAGCTGATTGAAGACCTGCCTGACGAGGAGACCATCAGCTTCTACCAGCAGGGCGAGTTTGTGGACCTGTGCGCAGGACCCCATATCATGTATACAAAGGGTGTAAAGGCATTTAAGCTTACCAGTATTGCAGGCGCTTACTGGAGAGGAAGCGAGAAGAATAAGATGCTTACCAGGATTTACGGTACTGCATTTGCCAATAAGACGGATTTAGAGAATTATCTTACCATGATGGAAGAGGCTAAAAAGCGCGACCACAGGAAGCTGGGTAAGGAACTGGGCCTGTTCATGTTTGCTGAGGAAGGACCAGGTTTCCCCTTTTTCCTGCCAAAGGGTATGACTCTTAAGAATACACTGATTGACTACTGGCGTGAGATCCATCTGAGGGAAGGATACCAGGAGGTTTCCACCCCCATTATCCTGAGCCGTAAGCTGTGGGAGAATTCCGGCCACTGGGATCATTACAAGGATAATATGTACACAACCGTCATTGATGAGGAGGATTATGCGGTTAAGCCCATGAACTGTCCGGGCGGCATGCTGGTGTATAAGAACCAGCCCCACTCTTACCGCGACCTGCCCCTGCGCGTAGGCGAACTGGGCCTGGTCCACCGTCATGAGAAGAGTGGCCAGCTTCATGGACTGATGCGTGTGCGCTGCTTTACCCAGGACGATGCCCATATCTTTATGAGGGATGACCAGATTGAGGATGAGATCAAGGGTGTTACCAGACTGATTAATGAAGTGTATACACAGTTTGGATTCGAATATTTTGTGGAACTGTCCACAAGGCCAGAGGATTCCATGGGATCTGACGAGGATTGGGAGATGGCTACAAACGGCCTTAAAAAGGCGCTGGAGGATATGGGCCTTGAGTATATTGTCAACGAAGGCGACGGCGCGTTCTACGGCCCTAAGATTGACTTCCACCTGAGGGATTCCCTGGGCAGGACATGGCAGTGCGGCACTATCCAGCTGGATTTCCAGATGCCTCAGAGGTTCAATCTGGAGTATACGGCGGAGGACGGTTCCAAGAAGCGTCCGATTATGATTCACCGCGTATGCTTTGGCTCCATCGAGCGCTTTATCGGTATCCTGATTGAGCATTTTGCAGGTAAGTTCCCGGTATGGCTGGCTCCTGTACAGGTTAAGGTCATTCCTGTTTCTGAAAAGTCCATGGAGTATGCAGCAGGCGTATATGAGAAGCTGAAGGCAGCCGGTATCCGTACCGAGTTAGACCACAAGGATGAGAAGGTTGGATATAAAATCCGCCAGGCCCAGCTTGAAAAGGTTCCTTATATGCTGGTGCTGGGTGAGAAGGAAGCGGCAGAGGGCGCCATCACGGTCAGAAGCCGGGATAAGGGAGATTTAGGCGCTGCCGGACTTGAGGATTTCATTGCTGATATCAAGAAGATGGTTGCGGCAAAGGAGAAATAAGGTATTGCAGCGGATGGCTGACAGGCAGCGGTAAAGTTTCATGTTAAAAAGGGCTGGGCTTATGTTTTTAGCTCAGCCCTATTCATACCATGATATAAGTGTTAAAATAGGGTTGTATAATTAAATAGGGGATAGAGGATAGTCTGGTGGTTTCCTTCGGAAATAAATCCGGGAGGAAATGTAATATGGATACACTTGAGGTGTTGACATTGGTGCTGGTTATATTTGCAGCATTGGCTTACATAGATAATCATCAGAATAGAAAATAGCTATCCTCTACCAGCACGTAGAGGATAGCCTGTAACTGAAAATTACGCCATATCCGAAGCGCAATCATCAGACGCGGAAAGTCTTTTGATTACTTCTATGTTAATTATACACAGGGTGCTTGGAATTTTCAAGTACCCTTTTGAATCCTGGTTATGAGATAGCGGCAGCCGGCGATAAAAGGAGGCGGACAGGTGTCAGGTGAAAAGAAAGCATTTCCCAAATTTGTAATTACATATAATGAGATATTAGGACTGATACAGCAGGGGCTTTATCCGGAGGAAAGCAAACTGCCGCCTGAGGAAGAGCTGGCGCTGCAGATGAATGTGAGCAGGATGACCCTTCGGAAATCCCTGAACCTGTTAAAAGAGGATGGTATCATTGAAGCCAGGCATGGCATGGGCAATTATGTCAGGAAACAGACCGCGAAGGCTGAGATAGGTATGGAGAAGCCGGGCAGTCCGGTAAGGAAAGTAGTGAAGCATCAGCCGGACCAGATGGATTTTTCCATGGAATTAAGGCCGGCCAATGAATATATACAACATATCTTTAAGCGGAAAGGGTCGGTTTCACTGGAGGCCAGGCGCAGGTACCGGTTCCAGGGATTGATGGTAGGTTATTCTTATTCCGCAATCCTGGGGGATGTGCTGGATGGTTATGAATTGGATTTAAACAAAGAGGAACAGGTCCGGAGGTTCCTGGAATTAGATATCTATGAGCATTTCCACCGGGTGAGGATGGAGATGAAGGTAACCGCGCAGGGACAGAGCATTGAAGAGGAGGAATTTTACCGCCCGGACCGCCTGTTTCTGATGATTTTTGAGGAAATATATAACCAGAAGGGTGAAATGCTGGTATTTACAAAGCATTTCATCCCCTATGAGGAAGTGGATTTGCTGCTGAACTGGTATCATTAGGATTATAGGAAAAAAGCCCAAAAAACATGGGCTTTTTTTGTTTGTTCTGATGAAAATAATGAGGGAGGCTGATATATAGTTGACAAATATTGATGATAGAAGTATATTTTATACAATTAAGTATACTACATAAACAAAAATTTAATAGGAGGTATAGTAAATGGACTATGAAAACAATGTCAAACGGGTGATTCCCATGATTATGCTGGTGTTTATTTCAAGCGCCACCATGATTAGCGTCATCAACATCATCTCCCCGCAGCTGACAGTGGATTTTGGAATCAGCCCTACCACGGTAAGTCTTCTCAGCATGACGGTCATGCTGATGATGGGGGTTGCATCGGTTGCCTACTCCACCCTGTCGGATTACCTGAGCATCCGCAGGCTGATGTTATTTGGGGTGTGCCTGATGGATGTGGGGGCAGTTATGGGATTTCTGGCAGCGGGAAGGAGTTTTTACATGCTGTTGGCAGCGTCCGCCCTGATGATTACGGGAGGGACCTGCGGTTCCGGGCTGATGATTATCCTGGTGAGCAGGTACATAGGGGAGCGGGAGCATGCCAGATATTATGGGTTCAATACTGCCTGCGTGTCCATTTCACAGGCATCCGGTATCCTGCTGGGAGGTTTTTTTGCAACGTACATCGGGTGGAGGTATGCGTTCCTGATTCCGCTGGTCTCACTGGCAGCCCTTCCGTCCATATGCAGGTATGTGCCGGATGAAAGGCTGAATCAGGAGGGCAGGCTGGATATTGTGGGGCTGATGCTGCTGGTGGGATTCACATTCCTCATATCCATGTATTTTAATATGGGCAGCACGGGATATCTGCTTCTGTCAATGGTGGTGCTGGCGGTGTTTTTTATCTATATCTCCAAGAGCGGGCGGGCATTCATCCATATGGATTTTTTCAGGAACAGGAATTATGTGACGGCTATCCTGCTGGTGGCCCTGACATTTGGAATACAGAATTCATTTTCATTCCTGTTCCCCTTCATGGCCCAGGGAGTATATATGGTCACGCTGGATAAGGTATCCCTGATTCTGCTGCCAAGCTATGTATTTGCAGCAGCCATAGCAATGAACAGCGGCAGGATTGTAACACGGTTTAAAAGCTTTCGTACCTTATGCGGGGCCCTGGTCCTGGTAATGGCTGCCCTTGCCTTCGGGGCATTGGGCACGGACAGGGGGATGTTGGTTCTGGGGACCTGCGCATGTCTGTTTGCAGGCGGTTTTGCACTGGTATACGCGCCATTTATGGAAATCGTAATTTCCACGCTGGCGCCGGAACAGGTGGGGGTGGGAATCGGGTTCTTTAACCTGATGACCAGTATCGGCCCCTCGCTCCTGATTACACTTACAGGCAGGATGATGTCTGCCAGGGAACTGGCTGGCGGTCCTTCACTGGTAAAAGGAAATGCAGGGCTTTACAGCAACATCCTTATGGTGTTCGCGGCAGTGCTGCTGGTTGTATTTATTATTTTGAGAATGAAAAAAAGCTGTTATTTAAGGGAGGATCATAAATGAGCGTAAGATTGTGGAGAAAGAATGGACCCATGATTTCAGTGGAAGGAAGAAAGGGGTATTTTGATGTGGCGTACGGGCAGGATTCACCGTCTCAGAAGCTGGATGTATTCCTGCCTGGGGGACAGGGGCCGTTCCCGGCCATCATCAGTATCCACGGCGGCGGGTATGTGGCCTGCGATAAACGCCAGAAGGAGATGATAGAGCCAATGCTTGCAGGGCTGAATCGGGGATTTGCAGTGATTGGGCTGAATTACAGGCTTGCAGGCGAATCCGGTTTTCCGGAACCGGTCAGGGATATTAAGAGGGCTGTGCGTTTCATAAAGGCCAATGCAAAGGAATGGGACATCTGCCCGGACCGGCTGGCCGCATGGGGCGGAAGCGCAGGAGGATATATGACGCTGATGGGATGTCTGTGTGCACAGGACAGGTATTTTGACAGCGAAGCGGACCCGTACAGGGAAATGGACGCGGGCCTGGCAGCCGGGGTGGCCTGGTATCCCCAGACTGACTTTCTGACGGCTGACGAGGAACTGGAAACAAATAGTATCATAGGGCGTTTTCTTGGACCGTATGACACGGATTGGAATGAGCGTGAGTACGAACCTGCGTTTCCGGTGATGGAGGACAGCGCTTTCCCGTTCCATAATCAGGAGAATGGGGTCTGCGCCCTGTTCCTGGGTGCAAATCCGGGAAGCGGGGAAGAGGTGGTAAGGATTGCCAGCCCTATCCATCATATTCATAGGAATATGCCGCCTTTATTCATCCAGCATGGAAGCGGGGACCAGATACTGCCCATGCAGCAGTCTGTCCGGTTTGCCATGAAGGCAAACCGGGTCTGCGGGGAGGAACGGGTGAAGCTTCAGATCCTTCCGGGAGCCATCCACTCCTCCGTGTTTTTTGAGACAGAGGAAAATATTAATCAAGTGCTGGATTTCATCGGGGCTGTGGTTGGTGAATAGGAAACAGGCTTTGGGATGAAACTAGGAATACGGTTCCAGTCCATGGGCCATATCCTCCAGCTGCCTTGTGGTCAGCAGGAGTTTGCCGCCGCACAGGGCCAGCATGTGATTCTGTTCCATATCCTTGAGAATACGGTGGACGGTACGAAGGGAGCAGCCGGTTTTGGCAGCCAGGAACTCGCGGTTCAGTTTGAGGCTGCAGATTCCGTTTACTGGGGTGACCTTGCCGGCTTCCTGGCTGATGACGTACATGCACCGCTGTCCATAGGACATCAATAGGTAACGGCGGCTGGAATTCAGCTGCAGGGACAGCTTTTTCATCAATAGCCTGGTGCGGAAGAAAAGGGCGGTGCTGTCCGTACTGAGCCACTGGAGGTAGAAACCGGGGGGAATGGTAAGGCAGGCAGAGGGTTCCCAGGCCCGCACCGTCACATAGCTTTCCGCATCTTCTGAAAAGAGTTCATAGTCACCCACAATATCAAAGGGTGACAGGTCAAAGAAACTATAGGGAATCTCGCCTGCCTTTTCCTCAATGGCCTGAAGCCTGCCAGACACAAGGATATAGACCGTGCCGCAGGGAGCGCCGGCCTGGATGAGAAGCTGGCCCGCCGGAATGGTCTGGAGGGTCAGATAGTTTCGGATTAAGGGCGGGCAGGTGGAAAAGAATGTCTCAATGGTCGGATAGCAGTCATACTTCCTGCAGTTTTTTAGTATGCGTTCCCAGGTCATGATGGATTCCTCAATAAAAAAGTGATATAATTGAAAAAAAGTGACATTTGGCATTTTTTATTCTTTACATTGAGTTTAAAATAAAAACAGATGAATTGCAATAGAAAGAGGAGGTTTATATTATGGGAACACCACACAACAGCGCTGCACCAGGGGAAATCGCAAAAACCGTATTGATGCCGGGAGATCCGCTGAGGGCGGAATTCATTGCCAAGAACTGGCTGACCGATGTGAAGTTAGTGAATCAGGTGCGCAACATTTATGCATTTACAGGTAAATACCAGGGCAAAGAGGTTACTGTCATGGCCAGCGGAATGGGTATGCCAAGTATCGGTATCTATTCCTATGAGCTGTTCACACAGTATGGGGTGGAGCGGATCATCCGTATCGGTTCCGCGGGCGCATATACGGAAAGGCTTAAACTGTATGATGTTGTCCTGGCAGAGGAATGCTGGAGCGAGTCCAGCTTTGGGAAGACCCAGAACGGCGATGCGGCAGATGTCAAATATCCGGATTCAGACCTTAACAAGGTGATAATGGAAGCCGGAAAGGAATGCGGGATTGAGGTAAAGCCTGCAAAGATTCACTCCAGCGATGTTTTCTACAGTGAGCCTGGAATGGATGGCTTTAGGGAAATTTATGAAAAGCATGGCTGTGAATGTGTGGAGATGGAGAGCTTTGCACTGTTCCACAATGCCAGAGTACTGGGAAAGAAGGCTGCCTGCCTGCTTACCATTTCAGATTCCATGGTGACCGGGGAAAAGACAAGCGCAAAGGAGCGTCAGGAGGCATTTGGCAATATGATGGAAGTTGCGCTTAAGGCAGCTGCCATGATGGAGGATTAAGACAGGATGGAAAAATTCAAACGTGTATTTGTGATTGTGGTGGATTCATTCGGAGCCGGCAATGGTAAGGATGCAAAGGATTACGGTGACCAGGGAGCGGATACCATGGGACATATCGCTGACAGCGTGGACCATTGGGAGATTCCTAATCTACAGCGCCTGGGGCTTGCCAACCTGCACCCGTTAAAGGGGGTGTGGCCTGTTTCACAGCCAGCCGGATATTATACTGTCATGAACGAGGAGAGCTGCGGCAAGGATACCATGACAGGGCATTGGGAACTGATGGGGATTAAGACCGTGAAGCCCTTTGTGACATTTACGGAAACCGGATTCCCGCGGGAGCTGATTGAGGAACTGGAGAAGCGCACGGGACACAAGGTAATCGGCAATAAGAGTTCCAGCGGAACCGAGATACTGGATGAACTGGCTGAGGAGGAGATTGCCACCGGTCATATGATTGTTTATACGTCCGCGGACTCCGTACTGCAGATATGCGGCAATGAGGAGACCTTTGGCCTGGATGAGCTGTACCGCTGCTGTGAGATTGCAAGGGAACTGACCATGAAGGATGAGTGGAGGGTGGGACGTATTATCGCCAGGCCTTATGTGGGGAAGAAAAAGGGCGAATTCAAACGCACCAGCAACCGCCACGACTATGCCCTTAAGCCGACCGGGAAGACGGCATTGGACGCGCTGAAGGAAAATGGATATGAGGTCATTTCCGTTGGCAAGATAAGGGATATCTTTGACGGCGAAGGCATTACCAAGGCATATAAGTCCAAAAGTTCTGTCCATGGCATGGAACAGACCGTGGATATCATAAGGGATGAGGAGTTTGAAGGCCTTTGTTTTGTGAACCTGGTGGACTTTGATGCTTTATGGGGACACCGCAGGAATCCGGAAGGATATGCCAGGGAAGTTGAGATGTTTGATGTGAAGCTGGGGGAGGCCCTGGCTGATTTGAGGGAGGATGACCTTCTGATGATTACGGCCGATCATGGCAACGACCCCACCTACTCAGGCACGGACCACACCAGGGAACAGGTTCCCCTTCTGATTTACTCAAAGAAGTTTGAGGGAGCAGGCAGGCTGGAGGAGACAGATACATTCGCAGCTGTTGGGGCTACCATTGCGGAGAATTTTGGCGTGAAGATGCCGGAGGGGACCATTGGGAGGAGTATATTGGGGACGTTAGTGTGATGGATGGAGGTTTGGCTGTGTGGGTACGTCCGCGAAGCGGGCCAGGGCGGGCCTTTCCTTGAGGGGGCGGGGGAGGACGGGGGATTCATTCGGGCGGCGGGCCATAGGACGCTAAGTTCCGGAGGGGCAGCTTCTAAGGCCCTGACAACAAAAAAGACGGAGGATCGGTGCTATTCACGTAGAAATCCTGAAGGACTTTCTACGTTCAGAGCACCTTGGATTCTGGCTTTGATGCCAGAATCCACCTCCGTCTTTTTTGTTGCCGGAACCTAAGAAGCTGCGGCCTCCTCCACTATGCGTCCTATGGCCCGCCGCCCGAATGAATCCCCCGGCTGCGTACGCCCACCTCAAGATAAGACCCGCCCTGGCCCCCTTCGCGGACTGGGGGATTCCGGGAATGACAGAAGAAAAATATAAATTAAAGAGAGGGGAAAGGCCTCTTGAATCATTTATTTGAGGAGAGAATAAAAAGGCAATATCTGGGCTAGGGCGTGTTTGAAAATTTATTCCCGCCATCTGCACGCCCCACTTCGCGGCATATTTGGCCCCAATTCAGTCAGCGTAGCCCACTACGCCTCCTTCATCGGGGCCAAATCTCCCACAAAGTGTGACGCACAGCTGACGGAAAGCAACTTTCAAACACGCCCTAGGAAATATATATTCTTTTTCATTTAAGCGGTGAGGAGACATTAATATGTAGTGGGTGAGTGGAATGGGGATGGGGGGGATGGATGCATCTACAGGGGCGTGTGGGTCTTAGGCTGAGGAAAGCGGCGCTAAGAGGCTGGCGCCTTTGTCTGAGCACAATACCAAGATAGTTGGTAATATTCAAGGCGCGAGTTTGGCAGCCAGCCTCTTGTCCAGCGCTGTTTTCCTCAGCCTTAGAGCCACTAGCCCCGCAGCCGTATCCATCCCCCCATCCCCATTCCGCTCACGGACGGATGCACCTCCCGCCCCTTAAACCCCTTCTTTTTTTCACATCGTCGTACTATCTTCAATATCCGCCTTCAGGATATTAGACGCCATACTATAATTTTTCTGCTTCAGGTAATCCACGATTGCCACATGGAGCCCGTCCGCATCGTAGAAGATGGGGGAGTGCCATTGGCGGGAGCGCTTCTGTGCATAGAAGCGTGTCTGGGTGGCCATGGATTCCTGGAGTCTTTTGTAGGCATAGTCATTCCGGTAATTGGAGAATAAAAGCAGGTGGAAGTAAATGTTATCCTGCCAGTGTTCCAGGGCAGTCAGGCCCTCGCCCTGGCGCTGCTGGTGGTTCAGGTTGTGCTGTTCCAGCTTTTCTATAAGGGCATCGTCTATATAGCCGCCGTACTGCTGCATGAAGCCGCACTCAAGGGAGATACGGTAGCGTATGATGTTCTGTATCTCTTCCGCACTGATTTTAGTTACCTCATAACCGCGCTTGGGAAGGTTGCGCAGTACGCCCTCACTGCATAGCTGTATCAGGGCTTCACGGATAGGGGCGCGGCTGACGCCGTATTTTTCCATCAGGTTTTTTTCGTGAAGAATGCTTCCTGGCGTGTAGACACCGTTGACTATATCAGAAAACAGATGGTGATGTATCTGTTCTTTCAGGTTCATTTCCTGGCTAATCATATTAGATATATCCTTTCTTGGGGAATGTCATACTATCATGTTTATGCAATCAGTATAGAATATATTGGAAGCAAAATCAATACCAAACAAAATAAATAAAAAAGCCTTAAAATCCATTATAATCCCCCCTTGTCAAAAATGTAAATAGTCATATTAGATTTTAGGGTGATACTGCAAAATGGTGGGCAATATATATGTTTTTATTGGATTTGGTTAAAAAATCATAGAAATATTAACTAAAAATGCTTGACATTTATATAAAAACTGATATGATTAGTTTTGTGAGATACAGCAAATCACAGAAGATAAAGCTGTATATAATGAAAGGAGATAAGAGATATCATGGGAGAAATCAAGAATGTAGCAACACTTACAAACGACGAGCAGGCAAATATTAACAGGGCGGCAATTGAGCACAGGGCAACCTGGATGGGCCTTATCTATGATGAACTGAAAAAGGACGGCATTGATCCGGAGCCGGCATTCAGAAGAGCCATCAAGAGATGCGGAAACATCCACGGTGCAAACTTTAAGGCTGCCTGTTCCAATCCGGATGACTGCAGGGATTTCGCTGAGGTATTCTTAAATGAACTGGGAAGAAAGACATTTGAGCAGGAAGTACATGAAGTGACAGAGTCAGAGGTTCCTGTTGATTTCCACTACTGCGCACTGTTAAATGCATGGAAGAAGCTGGGCTTTGATGATGAGACATGCGCTAAGCTTTGCGACATTGCCATGGACGGGGACCGCGGGATTGCAGAGGCCATGGGACTGACACTGGAACTGACCGACACACTGGCTAAGGGCTGCGCTACATGTAAGCTTTGTTTCCACAAATAACCAGGAGAGATACAAGGAGGAGTTTTCTTATGAAAAGGTTTAAGACAATGGCAGCGCTGGCACTTTCAGCTGCAATGGCGGCAGGATTACTGACAGGATGTTCAGGCGGGACCAAGACAGAAGCAGCCCCGGGAGATAAATCAGTGATTAAGCTGGGAGGTCTGGCGCCTCTTACCGGCAATTATGCTGAGTACGGAAAAGGGTTCCAGATAGGATTCCAGAAGGCAATTAATGAAATCAATGAAAAGGGCGGCATTAACGGACATAAGTTTGAGATTGAGATTAAGGATACACAGGGCGATGCAGTGGTATCTTCCAACATGGCAACCAACTTTGCTGAAGATGAAAGTGTCCTGGCTATCCTGGGTGACTTTACCTCCGGCGCCTGCAAGGCCAATGCTGAGATTGTGGACCGTTATGGAATCGTACAGTTAAGCCCTACCGCATCCGCACCTGATTATGCCAACATGAGCAAATACTGCTTCAGTATCATGGGCCGTCAGGACGTGGAAGCTCCTTACCTTGCAAAGTACATACTTAAAAAATATCTGGGCGCACAGAAAATAGCCGTTATCCGTGTGGACAGTGACTGGGGCCTTTCCTGTTATGACAACTTCATGGTCCAGGCTGAGAAGGAAGGCCTGGATGTGACGGTTGAGAAATACGCCACAGGCGAAAAGGATTTCAGCTCCCTGATTACAAAGATGAGATCCATTGACCCGGACTGCCTGGTGGTCATGGACCAGGGCGACTCCGTGGCAGCTATCTTCAACCAGGCAGATGCGGCGGGATGGGATATCCAGCACGTTGCTTTAGGGCCTGGTACCTCCGAGCAGCTGATCAGCCAGCTGACCACTCCGGATAACCTGATTGTAACCTCTCCTTTCTTCTTTGATGAAAATGATGAAGAGCTTTCCAGCTGGGCAAAGTGGTTTGAGGAGGAGGCCGGATTCGCGCCAACCATCCATCCGGCATGTGCTTATGACTGTGTGTATCTGATTGCCAACGCAGTGGAAAAAATTGGTGACGGCGAAGTTACACGTGATGCAATCCAGCAGGCTTTGGCTGAGAGCCAGAACCAGGGTGTTACAGGAGCCCTTAACTTTACACCGGACGGCGATATCGAGCGTCAGTATATGATCTGCGGTGTTAAGGATGCCAAGTGGGTTGTTCTTGAAGGATTTGAATACGGCGCAGAAGGCCTTTAATTCGCCATAGCGTATAGAAAGGCAGCAAGGGGGCGGCATGTCAGGGCGTGTTTGATGATTTATCCCGCCCGGGCACTGCCGCCCCTTAAAAAAACTTCGCGGAGGTATGGAGATGGAATATGTATTAAATCAGCTGGTTAACGGCTTGTGCCAGGGCGCGATTTACGCACTCATGGCAATCGGCTATTCTGTTATAGTCGGTGTAGTAGGAATGGTTACATTTACATATGGCGAGATCATGATGATTGGGGCATTCTCGTCCTATTATATTTTCCTTTTATTTGGAAACAACCTGCCCCTTGCAATCCTTGCGGCATTTACGGGTTCATTCCTGATCGGTATTGTTGTTTATAAGCTTTGTTATGAGAAATTCTTTAACGCACCCAGGCATATTTCCCTGCTGTGCACCATCGGCATCAGTATGCTGATAAAAAACCTGGCCCAGATCGTATTCGGACCTGAGACCAAACCTGTGTTAGATATTGTTGAAAATAAAACATTTACCTTAATGTTAGGTAGTGTTCGACTGGATATTAAGCTTCTCCAGATTGTGGTGATTGTTCTTGTGGTGGTGCTGGCGTCCGCACTGACCCTGTTCTTTAACAAGACCAAGTGGGGCATTGCCCTCAGGGCCGTAAGCCAGAACAAGGATGCCGCTTATCTGGTGGGCATTAACGTAAAACGTACGGCCATGATCGGTAACTGTATTGGTTCCGGTTTTGGCGGAATTGCAGGTATCCTGCTCTGCATCTATTATTATTCCGTATCAGCTACCATGGGCGGTATCTACAGCATGAAGGCATTTGCGGCCAGTGTGCTGGGAGGTCTGGTGGATATCCGGTTCTCTGCCCTGGGCGGTCTGTGTATCGGTGTGATTGAGAACCTGGGTATTGCAATCTCAGCTGCAACCTTCCGCGACGTATTTGCATTCGGCTTCCTGATCCTTGTACTTTTAATCAGGCCTCAGGGATTTGTCAGCAAGAAAGGAGTAAGGGTATGATAGACAAGGCAAAAGCATTTTTTTGGAAACATAAGCTGCCCGTGCTGCTGGTTCTTCTTGTTATATCCATCGTGCTTCCGTTTGTGATTAAGCAGGCTTTGATACTGAGATATATCTGTACCATCATGATGTATGCCACATTGGCCGGTTCCCTGAACGTAATCAACGGCTACAGCGGCCAGACCTGTCTGGGCCAGGCCGGATTCTTTGCAATCGGCGCCTATACATGCGCGGCCCTGTCCAAGAACGTGGGCGTGGATTTCTGGATTGCCCTTCCCATCGCAGGTATCCTGGCATCTCTTGTGGGACTGATTGTCAGCCTTCCAACCCTTAAGCTGTCCGGCATTTATCTGTCCATCGTTACCCTGGGCGCATCTGAAATCATAAGGATCATTGCCCAGACATGGACGCCTGTGACAGGAGGCGCCCTGGGCATCAAACAGATTCCTTATCCAAACTTCTTTGGCCTGGAAATGTTCAAGCCCAAATATTACTATTTCATTTTCCTTATCATCGGCGTGGTGTTCCTGTTCATTACGGACAGGGTATTACGGTCCAGGGTAGGCCGTTCCTGGCTGGCAATCCGTGAGGACCAGGTGGCTGCCAAGTCCCTGGGCGTTGAAACCAGTAAGTGTAAGTGCATGAACTTCATGTATGGGGCATTCTGGGCAGGAATCATCGGGGCTGCCTACGCTCCGTTTGTCAACTATATTGAGTCTTCACAGTTTACGACAGATACAGGTTTTAATGTACTGGCCATGGTTGTCATCGGAGGCCAGGGAACCCTGCTTGGGCCAATCCTTGGTTCCACGATTGTTACAATCCTGACTGAGGCCCTGCGTTTCCTGGAGAACTGGAGATATGTAATCTATGCAATCATCATCATCCTGATGATGTGGGTACGTCCTCAGGGACTTATGGGTGCATCTGATTCCATTCTTGCCGGCGGCGAGATCCAGAAAAAGGATGGGTCTAAGAAAAAGACTCCGGAGGTGAAGAAGGCATGATAGATTTTGATAAGATTGACAGAAGCGTACCGATTCTTGAATCAAAAGGCTTATGTAAATACTTTGGCGGTCTGAAGGCAGTTGAAAACGTGGATATGAAGGTAATGGCAGGCGACATTTTCGGTATCATCGGACCAAATGGAGCCGGGAAAACCACATTCTTCAATATGTGCACCGGTATGTACACCCCTACCAAGGGAAAGGTATACCTGATGGGGGAGGATGTGACCGGATTCTCATCTGAAAGGGTTGCAAGGAAACGTATGGCAAGGACCTTCCAGAACCTGCAGCTGTTTAAGTTCATGAGCGTCCTGGACAATGTTAAGATCGGATGCCATATCAGGACCAAGAGCAACATGCTGGATGCAATTGTCCATACCAGGACATACAGGCAGGATGAGGAGTATGCAATCAGCAAGAGTGAGGAGATATTAAAGGCCATCGGCCTGTTCGAATACAGGGACACCATGGCGGGAAACCTGGCATATGGCATGCAGCGCAAGGTTGAGATTGCCAGGGCACTGGCCCTTGAGCCATACATCCTTTTGCTGGATGAGCCTGCGGCGGGCATGAATCCTCTGGAGACACAGGAGCTGATGGAATTTATTAAAATGCTCAATGAAGGCGGATACACCATTGCTGTTATTGAACATGACATGAAGTTTGTGATGAATTCCTGCAACCGCATCCTGGTCCTGAACTTCGGGCAGAAGATATGCGAGGGCACGCCGGATGAGGTCAAGGCGAACAAGGAAGTGCAGGAAGCATATTTCGGCAAGGGTATCATTGCAGGAGAGGCGGTGAAGGTTCATGCTTAATGTGGAACATCTTTCAGTCAATTACGGATATATCACAGCGCTTACAGACATCAGCTTCCACGTGGAGGAGGGTGAGATTATCACACTAATCGGCTCCAACGGCGCAGGTAAGACAACGACCCTGGGCGCCATATCGGGCCTGGTCCCCAAGGTAAGCGGCAGGATTACGTTTAAGGGACATGACATCACAAAGATGCCGCCGGACAAAGTGGTAAAAATGGGGATGTGCCATGTGCCTGAGGGAAGGAAAATATTCCCTGCCCTGACCGTGTATGAGAACCTGATTGCAGGTTCCCTGGGCAACCCAAAACTTACCAAGGCCAGGATTAATGAGCTGGTGGAGGAGCAGTATACCCTGTTCCCGCGTTTGAAGGAGCGTATCGGCCAGGCAGGAGGAAGCCTGTCAGGCGGCGAGCAGCAGATGCTTGCCATATCAAGGGGACTTATGATGGACCCGGATATCGTGATGCTGGATGAGCCGTCCCTGGGACTGGCGCCTATTATCGTTGAAGACATATTTGAACTGATATTAAAAATCAGGGACATGGGCAAGACCATTCTTCTGATTGAGCAGAATGCGTCCATGGCATTGTCCATTGCGGACAGGGGGTATGTGCTGGAGACAGGCAAGATTATCATGGAGGGTAAAGGCAAGGAGCTCCTTGTGGACCCGAGGGTGAAAGCAGCCTATCTGGGCGCGTAAAAAGACGTATGCCGGGCAGCGCCGGTATTTCAAGGAAAGTGAAGGAAGTCAGATATGGACTTAGGACTGAAAGGAAAAACCGCTGTCGTGACAGGCGGCAGCAAGGGCATTGGATACGCAGTTGCAAAGACCTTCCTGGAAGAGGGAGCCAATGTTTTTATCTGTGCCAGGAATGCGGAGGAAGTGGACGCAGCGGTCCGTTCGTTAAGCAGGGCAACGGCACCGTCCGGTACAGCGGTCTCGGATGGAATGGCAATGCCGGCCGCCACATCAGCCCATACGGTGTATGGAGCGGTATACGGAACCGCGGCAGACATGACGGTGGAGGAAGACGTTTACAGGGCTGCAAAAGAGGCGTATGACCGGTTCGGCTCCCTGGACTGCTGGATTAATAACGTGGGGGCCAGTTTTCCCAAGGAAGGGGAAGAGTACAGGGAACAGGACATTGAGAAAATCACAAAGGTATGTTTCTTCAGTACAATATACGGCACCCAGGCAGCATTCCGCTATATGAAGAAAACCGGGGGAAGCATTATCAATATCAGCTCCCTGGCAGCCCGATGCGGTACCGTAGGCGCAAGCACACTGTACGGGCCCCTGAAGTCCGCGGTAATCAAGCTGGCGGTTTCCTTTGCAGGGGAATATGCGGCTTATGGGGTCCGGGTTAATTCCGTACTTCCGGGCTTTACGGCAACTCCGGCAGTGGCAGCTAATATTAAACCGGATTATCTGAAACGGAATGCAGACGACACCCTTTTGCGGCGGGTGGCCGTACCGGAGGAAATAGCTGCTCCGGTGGTATTTCTCTGCAGCAGCCGGGCCTCCTACATAACAGGCACCAGCCTGGAGGTTTCCGGCGGGAGGAGTATTGTGTTGAATCCGGAATATTCATATGTAAAAAAGGAAGGGGAACAAGCATGAAAAAATTAATCAACAGACCTGAAAATTTTGTAAAAGAAACAATGGAAGGCATTATCTATGCCTATGGGGACAAAGTTAAATTATTGGACGGGGATGAGAGGATACTTCTCACCAATTATCCGGTTGAAAAGGGCAAGGTTGGAATCGTGACAGCCGGAGGAAGCGGGCATCTTCCTGTATTCCTTGGATATGTTGGCCAGGGCATGCTGGACGGATGCGCGGTAGGCAATGTGTTTGCGTCCCCGTCCGCAAAGAAAATGGCTGACATGATTAAGGCCTGTGACTATGGCAGCGGCGTACTCTGCCTGTACGGGAACTACGGCGGCGATAATATGAACTTTGATATGGCCTGCGAGATGGTGGAAATGGATGACGTGGAAACCATGACAGTGCGTGTTAAGGATGATGTTGCCAGCAGTCCCAAGGAGACAATGGAAAAACGCCGCGGCGTTGCGGGAATGGTTTATGCCTTTAAGGCCGCAGGCGCTGCCGCGGAGCGGATGATGAGCCTGGAGGAAGTGGCAGGCGTTGCCCAGAAGGCGCTGGACAATATCCGCACCATGGGCGTTGCCCTGTCACCATGTATTGTTCCTCAGGTAGGGGAGCCCACCTTCCAGATAGAAGATGACGAGATTGAAATTGGTATGGGCATCCACGGGGAAAAGGGAATTGAAGTCAGGAAAATGATGACGGCGGATGAGGTTGCGGAGACCCTGGTTGGCAGGATTACGGAGGATATGCCTCTGGCAGAGGGGGATGAAGTGTCTGTTCTGGTCAACGGCCTGGGCGCAACCCCTATGGAAGAGCAGCTGATTGTGTACCGCCGTGTCCATGAGCTGTTAAATGACATGGGCGTCAAGGTTGTGATGCCTCATGTGGGAGAATATGCAACCTCCATGGAGATGGCAGGACTTTCCGTTACCATCTTCAAGCTGGATGAGCAGTTAAAGGAACTGCTGCTTTCCCCGGCAAAAACACCTTTCTACACCAACTTGAACAAATAAGACCCTTTAACTAATAGGAGGATAGGACAATGAATGCAGCATCTGTTAAAACGGGTATCAGGAAAATAAGCCGGATTATGGCTGAGAATAAAGATTATCTGATTAAACTGGACCAGCAGAACGGGGACGGGGATCTGGGCGTTTCCATGAGCGAGGGATTTGAGGCGGCGGCCGTGTTTGTTGAAGGCACGTCTGAGACGGACCTGGGCAAGATACTGATGCAGACAGGCGGCGTATTTAACGAGGCAGCTCCCTCAAGCCTTGGCACCATTATCTCATTTGCATTTATGGGAATGGCAAAGTCCTTAAAAGGTAAGACCGAAGCAGGTCTTCCTGAATTTGCAGAGGCAGTGATGGCAGGAGTGCAGAAAATCATGGATAAGGCCGGTTCAAAGCCTGGTGAGAAGACAATCCTGGACTCCATTTATCCGGCAGCGGAAAGCCTGCTGGCAGATAGGGACGGGGACTTTAAGGAAGCCCTGAGGAATGCGGCTGAAAAAGCGGCAGAAGGTTCAGAATCAACCAGATCCATGAAGTCGGTCCATGGACGGGCCGCTTACTATGGTGAGAAATCCATCGGGCTCCTGGACGGTGGGTCTGTAGTGGGCAGGCTGATATTTGAGGCATTGTCTGAATAAAAAGATTCTGGCCGGAAAGGCCTGATATATCAAGGTTAATGGAATAATAGCCGATATCACAACGGGAACTGCTGCACAAGTGCGGCAGTTCCTTTTTAAACCGTGTATTCATGAATTTCTTTCCCTGATATCATCTACAATTAATTGGATGTGTTTAATCTGAAGGGGGCTTAGGCCTGTTACGTCCAACGTATTGACCCCGCCAAGTCCCTTCCCCTTTTCCTCCCTGCCCAGCAGATAATCCGTACTCACGTCGAAGAAATCAGCAATTTTCTCCAGCATTTCTACAGATGGTCTGATATTATCATTTTCCCAGTTGCTGATACTCTGTTTTTTAACCCCCAGTTTGTCCGCTAATTGTACCTGGCTCAGAGCCCGGGACTGGCGCAAATATTTGATTTGTTTTGGAAACATACCTCACCTCGCCTGCTATTTAATAAAGCTTATTATGTGCGATTATTAAAAAGTTTAAAAATACTAGTATTGAAAAATCGGACTTTGTCGATATATATAACTAGAGGGGTACTGTGTTTGGTATATTTGTTGTTTTTACAAAAATATACCTGTATGATTCCATTTCCAGGTATGACAAGGAGGACAAAAATGTTAAACAAAATGAAGTTAGCGCCAAAACTGGCGCTGGTTATTGGCAGTGTTCTGTCGTTGGTTCTGATCGTCCTGATTTCCATCACGGCAGTGATGTCAAAATCAGCCATCTCTGCTTCTACATACAGCGAGCTGGCCGCTATTTCGGAAACCAACGGGCTGGAAATCCAACAGATTTTTGACGCTGCCGAAACAGTGGCAGTCAATATTGAGTATTATATGGAACGGGCCTACAAGACGGTCCAGGCGGATCCATCCCAAAATGTAAAACCCACCGACCCGGCGGCAATGGAGCTGTGCAAAAGTGAAATCTATGGAAATACGCTGACTTCCCTTAATTATGATGTGGAAGTTTTTCTGCGGGAGAATGCCCGCAACACCGCAAAATACAACAAAGACATCGCGGGAGTGGGAGTGATGTTTGAGCCGTACGCATTCCAGCAGGATATCCGGGATTACGCCTTTTATGTGAATGAGGCGGCCGCGGACCAGGATATCGCGCCCTTTGGTTCCTATGAGTCATATTCCCAGGAGGATTATTATAAAAACGCGCTGACCACAAAGACATCCAACGTGTCCGATCCCTATGAATATAACGGCGCCACATTGGTTACATATGCGAGCCCGATTTTAAATAACGGTAAGGTACAGGGCGTTGTGATGGCGGACATCAATGTGGCAAATTTCAGCAAGGTAGATTCCTCCAACGAGAACTACCCCAGCATGTATTCAACCATTTACGATGATAATGGGAAGATTATATATGACAGTGAGAGCCTGGAGGATATTGGAAAATATCTGGCGGATTTTACGCCAAATCAATCGGAACTCTCCCTTATGCAGACAAACATGGCAAAAAAGCAGCCGTTCCGTGTGGAGACCACCAGGGAAGACGGCCGGAAAGTGACGCGCTTTTTTACCCCAATCAAGGCGGCCGGCGAGACGTGGTGGTCCCTGACAGCAGTCAATTCCAGCGATGTGGACGCAGCTGTTAAAACCACGGTCATCTCAATGGTCCTGCTCTCCGCCTGTGCCCTGATCCTGATTATCGCGGTCATTTTTCTGCTTCTCCACCGCCTTCTGCGTCCGATTAAATCAATTGTATCCGCCGCCGCAGAGATTGCGGATGGAAATCTGAATGTACAGATTGCAGCAGAATCAGAGGATGAAGTAGGCAGGCTGGCCAGGACTTTTCTTAAAATGGTACAGAATTTAAACGTGATAGTGTCAGACGTGGATTATATTCTGGGGAAAATGGCCGAGGGTGACTTTGATGTCAGGACGAATTCGGAAGAAAGCTATGTGGGGAACTTTCGGGGTATTCTGTCGTCAATGCGGACGCTGAATATAAAACTGAGCAATGTCCTGATGCAGATTAATACAGCCGCGGATCAGGTTTCTGACGGAAGTGAACAGGTCTCCTCCGGCGCCCAGGCCCTCTCCCAGGGAACTACAGAACAGGCCTCCTCCATAGAGGAGCTGGCAGCCACCATCAACGAGATTTCACTGCATGTGAAACAAACCGCGGAGAATGCGGTGCAGGCGCGGGAGCAGACCATACATGCAGGATGCGAAGTAGACAGCTGTAATCACCAGATGCAGGAAATGATAGCTGCTATGGATGAAATAGGAGAAATGTCAGGACAGATCAGCAAGATCATTAAGACAATAGAGGATATTGCTTTCCAGACCAATATCCTTGCCCTGAACGCTGCGGTAGAAGCCGCGCGGGCCGGGGAGGCCGGAAAAGGGTTTGCCGTTGTGGCGGACGAGGTAAGAAACCTGGCCAGCAAGTCGGCTGAAGCGTCCAAAAACACGTCTGCCCTCATCGAAGGCGCTGTCCGCGCCGTTGAAAAGGGTACCAACATTGCCAATGAGACAGCGCATATGCTGAACAAAGTAGTTGAAAGCGCCCAGGCAGTCTCTGAAACCGTGGACAAGATTGCGGATGCCACCAAAGAGCAATCCAGTGCCATCGGGCAGATTACAGTTGGCGTAGACCAGATTTCCAGCGTGATCCAGACCAACTCCGCAACCGCTGAGGAGAGTGCGGCTGCCAGTGAAGAGCTCTCCGGCCAGGCCCAGATGCTTAAAGCTCTTGTAAACCAGTTTAATCTTAGAAACTCCAAACAATGATCTGGTCCGTCTGATGGGTCAGTTCAGGGAAAGGATGTTTTTAAGGGATTTATACCGAATTTACTGCGGTAAAGGCTTACTATTCCAGCCCAGGATTTCCCCTGGACAAAGCTTCATCTGGTCGGCCTTCGCCGACGATACGCAGACATCCCCATCAGGGCTTGGGACGCTGAAAGGGCGATGTGAAATACTGATTTTTTGGAGAGTCCTGGTATTTGCAAAAGCGATATGTAATCATATGGTCAGGTGACTGGGCGGTGCCTTTATATATCCTCTGTACGGAACCGGTTATATCTGGTAGAATAAAGGGATAACAATATCTGGAGGTACGGTATGAGAAAGGTAATCATTGGCACTGCACTTGCATCGGTATGCGCTGCAGTGCTGGTAGTATCGGGCTGCAGTGAAAACATCAATGAACTGAAGGAGAATGCCAGGGCAAAGGCCTTAAGCGAGCCTGTGATGGCTGCGGAGGAAACAGAAGAAGAGGAAACAGAGGAGGAAAGCGTTTCCCCGGAGCAGATGGATTTAATAAAGTATAATTACTATGTTGAGCTGAATAATGAGATAGTTAAGCTCATGGACGACATTGATTATTATTATGAAGTGGTGGAATATGATGAGGAGTTTGCCCTGATTCCTGACAGTGGATATACATACGGTTACCGTATCAGGGGATTTGGCAAGGACCTTGCAGATGACTGTATACAGCTGGCAGACATGGAGCCTGCATATGAGACATTGGATCCGCTAATAAAGGAGATGGCTGAACCCCTAAAGGAGCTTATGGCTGCATTCTCAGAGGTAAGCAGGAGCAATGACTATGCGGCAAACCAGTACCAGAAAGCAAAGGAGCTTCACGCTGTCATCTATCCGGCTGCCGATGAATTTGAGCCTATGGGATATGAATTCATACACGCAGTAAGCGCGGTGGCTGATGAGAGGATTGCAGCGGAAGAAGAGGAGATGAAGGCTGAGGGAAGGCTGATAGCGTATAATGCCAGCCGCGGCATCAGTATTGCAGGACAGATTATGGATGAATGTACGCTTCAGGGTGTGACGGATGACAATATCACGGACCTGGATTTGACAAAGATTAAGCCATTATACGAGGAACTGACTTTGATTGTGGAGGATTTGAATGCCGCAACCGCTGACAGTAACCAGATGATGAAGGAGTCCATGAGCAATTCAAAACCATTTGACCAGCTGTATGAGAGGATGCTCCAGGCCCTGGAGTGGATGATAAAACAGGTGGAAAGCGGAAAACCCATTGAAGACCCGGGCCTGGAGCCATTGGGATCCATTGCACATTTTTCCAATACGCTGAGTGATTGTGTTGACCGGTATAATACGGTGTTTGTGGATTAAGGAAGGGGGGATACCCCTTCCCGCCCGGATTAAACTAGACTGCCGTCCGTCCTGACCGTCACCACCTGCCACGGGATGAATTTGCCGCTGGCCTTAAGCGCGTTTTTTACAGCGGTTTCAATGCCGCCGCAGCATGGTACTTCCATGCGGACAATGGTGACATCTTTAATATCGTTAAGGCGGATGATTTCTGTCAGTTTTTCGGAATAGTCCGCCATATCCAGCTTTGGACACCCAATCAGGGTGACGCGTCCCGCGATGAAGTCATTGTGGAAGCTGCCATAGGCAAAAGCAGTGCAGTCAGCTGCTATGAGCAGCCGGGCATCCTGAAAGTAAGGCGCCTGTACAGGAACCAGCTTAATCTGGACCGGCCATTGGGACAGCCGGCTTTCCATGGAGGGGATGGGGGCTGCCTGGTGATAAGGCGCGGATTGGGTATCGGCCAGGGGTCTGGCAATGGACCTGGCCAGGGAACCTGGACATCCGCAGGGAGAGGGCTTAGTGCCCTCCTTTTTTGTTTTACCTGACATGCGGGCTTTGACAGCGGCTTCATCATAGGCCGCTGCTTCTCTTTCTTCAAAGGTAATGGCTCCGGTGGGGCAGGTTGGAAGACAGTCCCCCAGTCCATCGCAATAATCATCTTTTAACAGCACTGCCTTACCGTCCACCATGCCAATGGCGCCTTCGTGACAGGCAGCGGCACATGCGCCGCATCCGTTGCAGAGTTCTTCATTTATCTTAATGATTCTTCTTATCATTTATATCTCCTCCTGAGGTTAGGGTGTGTTGATGGTATATTGATGTTTCTGTGATAAGTATACAGCAGGCAGATGGTATTGTATGTTGTCATGACAACGTAATTACAATTCGTTGCTGCCTGTGGGTATATGGGTTCCTATCTCGTCTTATATGTGACTTACATGTGGCCCCATACCATTACAAAAATCTTAATATTTATCTATTATCAATATTAAATTATCGATAATCGATAAAAATAGATTGAAAAATGGAAAAAACCGTGGTATGTTCTGGATAGAGGAATTTTAAGGAAAGCGATAAGGGAAAGGTGGATATGCAATGGATAATCGGCTTGTACGGTTTACAAAATGGCTTCTGGACGCCATGTTTTATGGAGGATTGGTGATTACGCTGGGAATTCCTGTGATATTCCGGTATGTGGGAAGATATATACAATCCTTCAGGGTGCATTATATACCCCAGTGCGTGCTTTATATCGGTTCCGGGATCCTGGCCCTTATGATTGTGCGGGAGCTTAGACGGATGTTTGGAACCGTGCTGGAAGATAATGCATTTATAATGGAAAATGCAGATTCTTTAAAACGTATGGGGAAATTCAGTTTTTTCCTGGCTTTTCTCTCCCTTATCCGGCTGCCCCTTGCATCCACGCCCGCAACCGTGGTTGTTATTATTGTGTTTTCCATTGCAGGTCTGTTCTGCTTTGTATTGTGCCAGGTGTTTGAACAGGCTGTGCGGTACAAAGAGGAAAATGACCTGACCATTTAGGAAGGAAGGTATGGCATGGGAATTGTGGTTAATCTGGATGTGATGATGGCCAGACGGAAAAAAGGCCTGAAGGAACTTGCCGCAGAGGTGGATATCACCATGGCAAACCTGTCCATCCTTAAGAATAATAAGGCAAAGGCAATCAGGTTCTCTACCCTGGAGGCAATCTGCAGGGCCCTGGACTGCCAGCCAGGCGATATATTGATTTATGAACCGGATGAGGATGGAGGGGATGGGGATGTATGACGATAGGAGACTGACGGGCGGATTGGGCGCTGATGGGCGGGACGAGGCCGTGGGGAAGGAAGAAGCAATGCAAAAGGAAACCGTGTACGAGGCCGTGGGGAAGGAAGAGGCAATGCAAAAGGAAGCCATGCCGGAGGAAACGGTGAGGGGAGAAGCTGCACGGAAAGAGATGGTGTTGGAAGAGATTGGGTCAGAAGAATCCGTGCCGGGAGAATCGCCATCGGAAAGAACAAAACAGAAAGAATCCATGAATAGAATCCCGCCCCTGATGAATGAAGGGGCGGAAGGAAAGAGGGCAGAAAGCGTTTCCAGGAGGAATCATAAACTGGAAGCCATAAGCCGGGATTTTGGCTTCCTGGGAACATTAAGCATAGCCTATGGAGCGGCAGCCAGTTTCTGTCTGTATTATAACCCCCTGGGAATAACGGTCCCCCTCTTTGTGGCAGTGACATATGGGGTCATGTTCCTTGTTTTCAAACGTATGGGGACTGCGATTAAGAAGGGGTCCGTGTATCTTGCAGTCCTGTCATTTTTCATAGGGCTTTCCACGTGTTTTACATCCAATATGACGGTTGGATATAATATGAACAGGCTTGCCCTGGTGCTTCTGTTCTGCATTTTCGTCCTGCATCAGTTCCATCAGGACAACCGATGGAACATTGGTAAATATGTGGCTTCCATAGCCATATACCTGGCTCAGGCCATTGGGATGATATACTGTCCGTTTGTCCATGGAAGGCAATATATAAAGTCCATTAAGAGCAGGAAGTACAGGAACGTATTAAGGCTTTTGGCCGGTATGTGCGCGGCTGTTCCCGCCATGGTCATACTCTGCCTTTTATTGGGCAGCGCGGATAAGGTATTTCAGAACATGCTGGATGTGGTATTGAGGAAAATACTGGATCCTGTTACCATTTTCCTTGTACTGCTTCAGACCGGGGCATGGGCCCTGGCTATGTATTGCCTTATATGCAGCGCATGGGCCGGGGATATCAGCGATGATACGGCTGACCGGCGCGTATGTTCCCCGTTTGCAGCAATCAGTTTCATGTCCATGATTGCCATTATCTATGTGGTATTCTGCGCCATCCAGATTGTGTATCTGTTTATGGGGAAGGGAAGCCTGCCATGGGGGATGACGTATTCAGATTATGCAAGACAGGGGTTCTTCCAGCTGCTGTTCGTAGCGCTGCTCAACCTTGTCATGGTGCTTATGTGCCTGAAGTATTGTCAGGAAAATGTGCTGTTAAATGGAGTCCTTCTGGTAATCAGCATGTGCACCTATGTGATGATTGCATCAGCCATATATAGGATGCTTCTGTATGTGGGGCAGTATCATCTTACATTTTTAAGGGTACTGGTGCTCTGGTTCCTGGCTATGATGGTAATACTGATGGCTGGTGTGGTGGCCCTTATATTTAATCATGGGTTTTTGCTGTTCAGGTATTGCCTGGTGACGGTATCTGTATTCTATCTGGGGTTTGCCTGGATGAGGCCGGATTATGTAATTGCGAAATACAATGTGGAACACGGCACAGGTATTGATATGTTTGTATTGGATGATTTTTCCCTGCTTTCAGCGGATGCGGCCCCGGCGGTTTTAGGGATAGAGGATGCAGAAGCGAGAAACTATCTTCTCAATCTCTATGCCAGGCAGTATAATAGGGTGGACGGTGGTTCCATGAGCATCCGCACCTGTAATTTTTCGGCGCTGAAAGCCAGGAGCCTTTTAAACAATGACTGACAGACAGATAAATAAAGGAGAAAGCGGATATGATTGAACTTCATGTACATCTGGACGGCTCGTTAAGGCCAAAAACAATATGGGAGTTGGCAGCCATACAGGATGGGCAGCAGCCGGCAGCTGATTTGGCAGGGCTGGGGACCTTGATGCAGGCGCCTGTGCCATGCAGCAGCCTGTCGGAGTACCTGTCGCGTTTTGCACTTCCCCTGAAATATCTCCAGACAGGCGCGGCACTGGAGCGGGTGGCGTTTGAGTTGACGGAGGACCTGGCCGGGGAGGGCGTGGGATATGCGGAAATCCGCTTTGCGCCGCAGCTTTCCACTGAACGGGGATTAAGCCAGATGGAGGTGACAGAGGCTGTGGCCGCAGGCGTTAAACGTGGGATGGCCGCATACCCCGGAATAAAGATCGGTCTTCTGCTCTGCTGTATGAGGGGCATTGATGACAGCACATACAGGGCCAATATGGAAACCCTGAAGATTGCGGCTGACTGTATGGAGGACGGGGAAAAGGGAAGGATTGTCTGCGGGGTGGATCTGGCAGGCGCTGAGGAAGTGTATGATACCGGATTATTCAGGAGCCTTTTTGAAGAAGCGGACCGGTATGGGTTAAAGCGGACCATCCATGCAGGCGAGGCCGCTGGCCCGGACAGTATGTGGAAGGCCCTTGAAATGGGTGCCCTCAGGATTGGCCATGGTATTGCGGCAATTCAGGATGAATCCCTTATTAAAGAACTGGTGACGCAAAAAACTGCGCTGGAAGTCTGTGTAACCAGTAATGTGCAGACAAAAGGGGTCCGGTCACTGGAAGAACACCCTGTTAAGAGACTTTATGATGCAGGCGTCCATGTGACCTTGAACACGGATAACAGGACAGTGTCAGGCACCACACTGTTAAAGGAAATAGACCTGGTAAAAAATACATTTGGCTTTACGGACGAAGACATAAAAAGGATGGAAGGATATGCGGCAGAGGCGGCATTTCTGGACACGGTGTCAGGGTGAGCATACAGATGCAGTCCATATAGCAGGGACAGCGCTGTGATGGAGGGTGTACGGAATGGACAGGGGCACGATGGTGTCCCTGTTTTTTTGAACTTTTTTTCATAGCAAAGGACATGTGTCCTTTACTCCCGGGGTAAGTATGTTTATAATGCAAATTACAAGAAGAGTATTAAAAATAAGATATACTTATAAATAAATATACAAACTGCTTATTTATTTGTAAATGAATAAAAAAAACTAGTGAAAGTTACCAGGGCGCAGGGTAAATGGGCATAAACTGCAGACATGCGTCCGAAGAAGGGGGAAACCAATGGATAAGGTCAGGGTTTTAATTGACACGGACCTGGGAGATGATGTGGATGATGCCGCGGCATTCATGCTGGCCCTCTCCTGGGGAGCCATAGAGATAGCCGGAGTGACAACTGTGTTTAAAGATACAAAAAAGCGTGCGGGGATGGTAAAGGATCTGCTGGCGCTTTATGGCAGGGATGATATTCCGGTATGCGCCGGATATGGGAATCCAATCGTGGGGGACAGCAGGACTGGGTTTGAAGAGCCAATCCAATACGGGCTGCTCAAGGGACGTGTGGAGCCGGAAGAGCACTCAATGGTACATGCGGAAGATTTTATCATCCAAAAAGTAAAAGAAGACAGGAATCTGATCATCCTGGCCATGGGAGCCATGACCAACCTGGCCATGGCATTCTTAAAGGAACCAGCGCTGATGCGTGAGGTACGGATTATCGGAATGGGCGGCACTTTTTTGAACTCCAGTCCGGAGTGGAACATACTCTGCGACCCGGAGGCGGCGTCCATTGTCATGGAACGGTCGGGCCGGCTTATAATGATGGGGCTGGATGTGACCAAATTCCTGAGAATGGATGAAAAGCGGCTGAAGGCATGGAAGGACAGGAAGGATAAAAGAATGGATTATTTCCTGGAAGGGGTCAGGCTGTTTCAGGAAGCCACCGGATACCCGGTTACATTTCACGATGTACTGTTGGTGGCATACCTGATTGACCGCCGGGTGGTAACGCTGAAAAAGGGGCATTTTGCAGTGGAGCTTTCCGGCAGGCTGACCAGGGGGACCATGGTGGACATGACCAATTATTATGAAATCAACCCGGAAGTGGATACGGATTTCCAGTTCGCCCAGTCCGTGGACCTGGAACGGTTTTACCGTATTGTAGACACATATTTTTAGGGCGCGCCTGGACATGTTTCAGACAGATGTGCGTCCTGCCTAATGGGAGATTTACAGCCGAAACGGCCTGTGATAAATAATGAAAGAACGAATGGAGGATTTTAATTATGAAGAAACTGACAGCAGGATTCCTTGCAGTGTGTATGGCAGCCGGCCTGATGACCGGATGTGGGGCGCCGGAGCCGGAGGATGAAGGGACAACCGTAAAGACAGAGGCTGCCAAGGCGGTATCCGGGGATACCTTAAAGGCAGAGGAGGAAGGGACCGCGGACACAAGCGGCAGCGTGGATGGCGGGACCGTATCCCCCCAGGATTATAAAGTGGGTCTGATGATTCCGGGCAACCTGGGGGACAAATCCTTTTTTGACGCTTCTTTCCGCTCCATTGAGCCAATCAAGGAGCAGCTGGGCGTGGATGTGGATTACGTTGAGGCTGGTGTGGATACTTCCAAATATTATCCGGCTCTTGTGGATATGTGCGAAAAAGGATACGACCTGATTCTCACCATTTCCAGCAACAATGACGATGCCCTTGTACAGGTGGCGGAGGAGTATCCGGACCAGAAGTTCATCAACCTGGATGATGAGATGGCGGAACCGCCGGCCAATGTGTATATCATGGGTACAAAAAACAATGAGATGAGCTTCCTGGCAGGAGCAGCCGGAGCGCTAAAGGCCGGTGAACTGGGCGAGGACAAGATTGGATTTGTGGGCGGCATGGATATCCCTGGAATCAATGAGTTCCTGGTGGGATACATCGAAGGCGCCCAGGCAGTGAACCCCGATATCAAGGTGGCGACCTCTTATGTGGGCAGCTTTACCGACACTGCAAAGGGCAAGGAAAATGCCCTCCTCCTTTATAACTCCGGTTTATCCGTTATCTTTGCGGCAGCCGGTCAGTCCGGCCTTGGCGTAATTGATGCGGCAGTGGCCCAGGGCAAGTTTGTAATCGGCGTTGACTCTGACCAGGCAGAAGCCTTAAAGGATTCCAAACCGGAGATGGCTAATGTGGTAATCACCTCAGCCATCAAGAACATTCCTGAAAATGCCGTCAAGGCAGTGGACAGGGCCATGAAGGGTGAGATACCTTACGGCACCAGGGAAGTATTTGGTATTGCAGAGGGCGCGGTAGGTATTGCGGAAAATGAATTTTATGAAAAGCTTCTCAGCGAAGAGGATAGGAAACAGGTGGAGGAGCTGAAGGGACAGGTAGTGGCAGGAGAAGTGGAGATGACCCCCACCACCGGCATTACCACGGACAAGGTAAATGAAATCCGCGAGGCAGTACGCCCATAATATAGGGGAGGTATAGGGATGCAAGACTATATTTTGGAGATGAAGGACATTTCAAAAATTTACGGCAATGGAATTGCTGCCAATAAGGATGTGGACTTCAATCTGAAAAAGGGGGAAATCCATGCGCTGGTAGGAGAAAACGGCGCCGGGAAATCCACCTTGATGAAAGTGCTGTTCGGAATGGAACCGCCGTCCTCAGGAGAAATCATCCTGCGGGGGGAGAACGTGAAGTTCTCCTCCTCCAAGGATGCCATTGCCCACGGAATCGGGATGGTCCACCAGCATTTCATGCTGGTGGAATCTTTTACGGCGGCACAGAACATCATCCTTGGCATGGAGCCGAAGAAAGGGCTGTTTGTAAGCGAGGAAGAAGCAGTGCGCTTCACAAAGGAACTGAGCAGCAAATATAACCTGGAAGTGGAGGCAAAAGCCGTTACAAGAACCCTCCCCGTGGGTGTGAAACAGAAAATTGAAATATTGAAGGCGCTGGCAAGGGGGGCTGAAATCCTGATTCTGGACGAACCCACGGCCGTACTGGCGCCCCAGGAAACAGACCAGCTGTTTGAGGAGCTGATTCATCTGAAGGAACAGGGACATACCATTGTGTTCATTTCCCACAAAATCCCTGAAATCAAGAGGATATCGGACCGCATCACCGTCATGAGGGCGGGCTGCTTCGTGGGCTGCTGTGAGACAAAGGATGTGACGGAAAAGGAAATCTCCAGCATGATCATGGGATGCGAGATGGACACATCCATTGAGAAGAGCCAGCCAAAGGCAGGGGATATTAAGATTGAGGTAGAACATGTTTCCTACACGGACAGGAATAAGGTACAGATCCTTAAGGACTTAAACTTCGGGGTCAGGGGCGGCATGATATTCGGCATAGCCGGTGTCCAGGGCAACGGACAGGTGGAGCTGGTTGACCTGATGACCAAAAAGAGGGGGCTGAAGCAGGGGGATATCCGGCTGAACGGGAAATCCGTTGCCAGGCTGAGCCTTCAGGAAATCCGCGGGATGCAGTTCGGTTATGTGCCCGAGGACCGGATGGACCAGGGAATCGCTGGCCAGGAATCCATAGCTGAGAACATGGTTTCCAACCGGTATGCCAGCCGGGAATTCTGCAGGGGCGGACTGCTGGATTATAAAAAAATAGATACATTTGCAGATGAAAACATCCGTTCCTATGAGATACGCTGTTTTGGCAACAGCCAGAATGTGGGGATGCTTTCCGGCGGAAACATGCAGAAGGTGGTGGTTGCCAGGGAATGCAGCCATGATCCCAAAGTCCTGATTGCGGAACAGCCCACCAGAGGCGTGGATATAGGGGCAGCCCATATCATCCACAAGAAAATCATGGAGTTAAGGGATAATGGGTGTGCGGTCCTCCTTATATCCGCTGATTTAAGCGAAGCCCTGAAACTGTCTGATGTGATTGCAGTTATGTATGAAGGGGAAATTGTAGCTTATTTTGACAATACCGAAGGACTGAACGAGGAAAAACTGGGGCTTTACATGCTGGGGCTTGAAAGGCATGGCGAGGAACAGATAAGGAGGGCCAGGGGATGAGCAGGGAACAGTCATTTAACATCATAAGAACCGTGGTTTCCATGGGTGTTGCCATAGCTGTGGCGTTTATCATCATCCTGCTGGTCAGCGACCAGCCCGTGGAATCCATCCGCATATTCCTTCTGGCCCCGCTGTCCTCCAAGCGTTATCTGGGCAACATTGTGGAGACGGCAGTGCCCCTGATCTTTTCCGGGCTTTCCATGGCCCTGATGTTCAAGGCCAGCCTGTTTAACCTTGGCGGCGAAGGCATTTTCTTCATCTCAGGCATCACCGGTTCCATCCTGGCCATATGGCTGAAAATGCCTCCTGTCATATTCCCGGCTGTCTGCATTGCGGTGGGCGCTGTGACAGGAATGGTCATCATGCTGGTACCCGGGGTCCTGAAGGCAAAGTACGGGGCCAATGAGATGGTAACGTCCCTGATGATGAACAACATCCTGCTGGGAGTCGGCCTTTATCTTTTGAATAATATGATGCGGGACCCCAAGGTAGCATCCCTGGTGTCATACAAATACAGGAAAAATGCACTGCTTGCCAACCTGGTACCCGGCACCAGGATCCATGTGGGATTCCTGATTGCGCTGGCATGTGCGGTGCTTGTTTATATATTCATGTTCAAGAGCAAATGGGGATATGAAATCAGGATGACGGGAAACAATGCTAAGTTTGCCAGCTATTCCGGCATCAACGTGACAAGGGTAATCATCATCGTGCATGTGGTGGCAGGGGCCGTGGCAGGGGCCGGAGGCCTGATTGAGTGTATCGGCATGCATAAAAGGTTTGAGTGGACCGCGCTGCCCGGATATGGCTTTGACGGCGCCATGATAGCCATGCTGGCAGGTAACCATCCCATAGGTGTGATCGGGGCAGCCTTTTTTGTAAGCTATCTCAGGATCGGCGCCGACCTGGTGAACCGTTCATCGGATATTCCCACGGAAATGATTGCCATATTACAGAGTATCATCATCCTGCTGATTTCTGCGGAGCGTTTCCTGCATAAGTACAGGCAGAACTGGATAGAGAAGGAGGCCAAGGCATGAAGGCATTGACAGATTTAATATTTACCAGTGACTTTTTCTACTCCATCCTCCGGGTGACCACTCCTCTTCTGTTTGCATCCATGGGAGCGGTTGTCTCCGATGTGGCTGGGGTACCCAATATTGCCCTGGAGGGAATGATGCTGATGGCAGCCTTTGCAGGCATGTTTTTCAGCTACCTCTTTGGGAGCGCATGGGCCGGACTGGCATTTGCCATCCTGACAGCAGTAATAGCAGCCAGCGTGCTGGCCTTTTTCACCCTTTATTATAAGACCAACATCATCCTGGGAGGGATTGCCATCAACAGCCTTGCCAGCGGAGGGACCATCTTCTTCCTCTACCTGGCGGCCCATGATAAAGGAACCAGCGTGTCCCTGGACAGCAAGGTGCTTCCCAATATCAACATCCCCTTCATCGAGGATATCCCGGTGCTGGGGCCTGCTGTCTCCGGACATAACATCCTGACTTACCTGTCCATCCTGGCAGTGGTATTTACCTTCTATCTGTTAAAAAGGACAGCGCTGGGCTATCACATCAGGGCGGTGGGCGAGAAAAAGGAAGCGGCTGATTCCGTGGGAATCAGTGTGGTCAGGACACAGGCCATTGCCCTGGTCATCAGCGGCGTCATGAGCGGACTGGGCGGGGCCTTCATGTCCATGGGATATGTGTCCTGGTTCTCCAGGGACATGGTAAGCGGCCGCGGCTGGATTGCGCTTGCAGCAGAGGCCATGGGACAGAGGGGCGCCATCGGGACCGCCGCCACATCGCTGCTGTTCGGCGTCACGGACGCCCTGTCAAACGCAGTGGCCACTCTTGGCTGGCCCTCGGACCTTGTTAAGACCATTCCCTACTGCGCCACCCTGGCCGGACTTGCTATTTTCTCCATCAGGGCGTTTAGAAGGGTGAGAAATGCATGATTGGGGTAAATGTGCGGCAGTTTAAGATGTATGACAGATGGAAATGCAGACTAGAAATATGATATAGTAAGTACAGGGAGGTACGCGTATGCCAACAAATGACATGACACAAGACATTATCTATACAATCACAAATCCAAAAGTAACATTCAACCAGCGCCTCAAGGACATGGCCAAGATTGCAGAGAATTCCATAGAATTGGTCAACTATACGGAATTATCCAGGAAATATTTTGAGAACGGCGCCATGATGGATATGTTCGAGGGCAAAACCCCTTACCGCACAAGGTATTGCCTGCCGGATTATGAGCTGTTCCTGAAACAGGGAAGTGAGTTTTTAATGCTGGAACCGCCAAAGGATATCTGGGATGCAGTGGGAAACCTGCTCTGCCTCTATCATAATATTCCGGCGGACGGCGGACTGGCGGTTTACATCGGATGCCTGGACCGCCTGCTGGAGCCTTTTGTGGAGGATGAGGCGGAGGCCAGGAAGGCCATACGTTTCCTGCTGACCCACGTGGACCGCACCATATCCAACGCATTCTGCCACGCCGACCTGGGGCCGGAGGATACAAGGGCGGGCCGTATCATCCTTGAACTTACAAAGGAAATGCAGCGTCCCTGCCCCAACATGACCCTGATGTACCGGGAAGATACGCCGGATGATTATATGAAGGCGGCCCTTGAGACAGCCATGGTTTCATCCAAGCCAAGCTTTGCTAATGACGCGCTCTACAGAAGGGACATGGGAGACTATGCTGTTGTCAGCTGCTACAACACGCTGCCGATTGGCGGGTGCGGGCTGACCCTGGTACGCCTGAACATGAATTGTCTGCCCCAGCTTGCCACGGACCCGGAAGACTTATTAAACCGGGTGATACCGGAAGCAGTCACTGCTGTATGCGATGCCATTGACAGCCGCTGTGAGTTCATTGTGGATTACTGCCATTATTATGAGAACACATTCCTGTACAGGGAAGGCCTGATTAAAAAGGACCGGGACCACATGGTGGGCATGTTCGGTTTTGTGGGCCTGGCCGAATGCGTCAACGGGATTCTGGGCCTGACAGATGAAAAAGAGCGGTTTGGGCATGGTGAAAAAGCCGATGCCTTAGGCGAGGCAATTATGGAACGGATCCGTCAGGAGATAGACAAGAGGCCTGCAAAGTATGGAAAGTACGGTCTTCACGCCCAGGTGGGAGTGATGGAGGATACGGCTTTAACGCCAGGCGGAAGGATTCCCATTGGGGAAGAGCCGGAACTGCCGTACCAGATCATGAACTTCATCCGTATGCACAAAGGCTGTGATGCGGGCTGCGGAGAACTGTTCCCCTTTGATGACACGGTTAAGAACAATCCCCAGTATCTTCTGGACATTTTAAAAGGCGCCTTTCAATCCGGCGCAAGATACCTGTCCTTTTACTCCGGCAATTCTGACCTTGTAAGGGTAACGGGATACTTGGTTAAGAAATCTGATATTGAGAAATTCGACCAGGAGGAAATGACCCTGAATGAAGCAACGGTCAACGGTTCAGGTGTGGATAAGAACCTTCATCTGTTGGATAGAAAGGTGCGTGGGGACAAATGACGGAGAAGGATTTTGGCGGCATGGGATTAGCTGGAACCAGTCCGTCCATGACCAGTGCATCCACAGACGATACATCCATAACTGCCCCGGTCAATAAAATCATCCCCTTCAGCTGCGTGGATGGGCCGGGCAACCGTACGGCGGTATTCCTTCAGGGCTGCAACCAGAACTGCCTGTACTGCCATAATCCGGAGACAATCAACCTTTGCAGGAACTGCGGGGCATGTGTAAACACATGTCCTGCAGGCGCTCTTTCCCTGGTGGACGGCATTGTGTCCTATGATTATAAGGCATGCTGTAATTGCGACACCTGCCTTAAAACCTGCACCTTTGACGCTTCCCCTAAAATCAGGAACATGACCCCGGCCCAGCTTTACGATGAGGTAAAAGCATATTTTCCTTTCATCAGCGGTATCACCACTTCCGGCGGGGAGTGTTCCCTGTACCTGGACTTCCTGAGGGAGTTTTATACCCTGGTCAAAAATGCAGGAAAGACCACCTATATGGATACCAATGGGCAGGTACCCCTTTGGGACAGGATGGATTTACTGGAAGTAACAGATAAAACCATGATTGACCTGAAGGCCGGAAGTACAAAAGACCACATGAAACTCACCGGCAGGGAGCTGGAAGTGCCGGTAGAAAACATACGCCGGATGGCTGCCATGGGTAAGCTTTATGAAATCCGAACCGTAGTGGTCCCGGATGCCGTAGACAACCTGCGGACCATCGAACTGGGAAGCAGCCTCATAGCCCCGTATCCCCAGGTCCGGTATAAATTGATTAAATTCCGCCACTATGGGGTAAGGCCCTCCTTTTCCGCAGCAAAGGAACCATCAGATGAGATGATGGAGAAGCTGAAGGAGAGGGTGAAGGAGCTGGGTATAAAAGAAATTGTGGTTACATAATGAGGGAGCAGCTTCTGCCGGTATAGGCGGCGTATGCCCGGGAAGCTGCTTCTGTCAGTAAAAGCGGCGTATGCCCGGGAAGCTGCTTCTGCCAGTAAAAGAGGCGTATGCCCAGGAAGCTGCTTCTGCCGGTAAAAGCGGCGTATGTCCGGGAAGCTGCTTCTGCCAGTAAAAGAGGCGTATGCCCAGGAAGCTGCTTCTGCCGGTAAAAGCGGCGTATGTCCGGGAAGCTGCTTCTGCCAGTATAAGCGGCGGTTGCCTGGGAAGATGTTTCTGCCAGTATAAGCCGCGGGTGTCTGGGAAGCTGCTCCTGCCGGTATAGGCGGCAGGTGCCCGGGAAGCCACATCCGTCGCATCGGATGGACATGCATCCTTACCTTTGAACCAATTGTTCTATTTCTTCTAACATGATTAATTGTTGTCTTTCAGATATATAAATCTTTTTCCTGACAGAGGTAATCTCCCCTAATTCCTTTAATTTCTGGATACTTCTTACAACCGTGCGCACACTGACACCGATATTGCTGGCAATGGTCTGGTAATCAGGCTCCACAAGGATTTTCTGTCCTTTTGAGGCGTGAAGCATGTAGTACTGGACCAGATAGAAGCGTACCCGGTCAATCCCCCTTTGATAGTAGAGGATACCATCATTCCCAGAGCGCTGGTACAGGTCGTGGGCAACGATATAGGTGCAGTTGTAGAGCATGTCCAGGTGGGTCATCAGGTATTCGTAAATAACAGCGGAACTAATCCTAAGGACCGTGACCCTGGTGCTGGCGACCACGGTTGCAATGGTCTGCGGTTCATGGGCCAGCACTTCTAAAAGTCCCACGGAACCGGTTTTACTGGTAATCCGGAAATAATAATAATTGTTGCCGTCCTTATAATCCCTGGTGCCCAGTGCTGTTCCGGATTCAATGAAATAGATATATTTGGGAAATTCCCCGCGGCTGATGATGACTGAGTGGGGTTCATAGGTCAGCCTGACACCCTGGGACTTTATTTCCTCCGGAAGGACAGATAGATTGAATTGGTTATAAGGGCTGTATTTCTTCCAAAGTTCCTCTAAGCGCACGTATACCTCCTTGCTGACTAGGGCAGTGTTGCATCAATCACTGTGTAATTACTAGGGTGTTACTGCATACTTTGCTTCAGTATATCATGGGAATATAGAGGATTCAACATTGCTTTTTTGTGTACAGTGCTTGATTCTGCAGGATTTCTGTAGTACTATGAAAACCAAACTAACTGTGGGGAACAGGAGCCGTATGGAAATGAGACAGCAGGATTTACTGATACACAAGCTTAAGGAATATGCAGGGTCGGATATGTATCCATTTCACATGCCCGGCCATAAGCGGACCGGGGACATGGGATTCCCGGACCCGTTCACAATGGATATAACGGAGGTTGACGGATTTGACAATCTCCATCACCCGGAAGGTATCCTTAAGTCCTCCATGGACTGGGCCGCACAGGTATACGGTGCGGACCAGACATATTATCTGGTTAATGGAAGCAGCAGCGGGATACTCTCAGCCGTGTGCGGGGCAGTGCCCCGGGGCGGGCGTATCCTGGTCAGCAGGAACTGCCACAAGTCCGTGTATCATGGAATCTGTCTGAACCAGCTTAAGGCCTCCTATGTTTATCCACAGGAGATAGACGGTTTGGGGATACAGGGCGGGATTCTGCCGTCGGATGTGGATATGATGCTGAAACGATACATGGATACCCAGGCAGTGCTTATCGTGTCCCCCACGTATGACGGTGTGGTGTCGGATATTAAGGGAATTGCCCAGGTGGTCCACAGGGCAGGGCTTCCGCTGATTGTGGACGAGGCTCACGGCGCACATTTCCGTTATGGGGAAATGTTCCCTGTGTCCGCCTTGGACCTGGGCGCGGATGTTGTCATCCAGAGTGTGCATAAGACCATGCCAAGCCTGACCCAGACAGCCCTTTTGCACATCAGGAACAACCGGCCGGACAGAGGGTGTTATGCGGACCAGGAGCGGATTGACCGTTATATCCATATGGTGCAGAGCAGCAGTCCCTCCTATGTGCTCATGGCCAGCATTGAGAACAGCATATACCAGATGGAACGTATGGATATGGAGCCATACCGCAGGGAAATCATGAAGCTGCGGGAACGGCTTAAGGGGATGGGTTGCCTGCGTCTTGTGGATACGAATATAATAGGACAGTATGGAATCCATGATCTGGATGTATCCAAGATTGTGGTATCAACCAGAAAGAGCAGCCTTACCGGGGCAGACCTGGACCGTGTCCTCAGGCGGGAATATCACCTGGAGATGGAGATGTGCGGGGCAGACTATGTAACCGCCATAACAACCCCCATGGACCGGGATGAGGGGTTAAGGCGTCTGGGGGATGCGATGACGGAGGTTGATGCAAGAATGGAATTTAGCAATAATAGTACTGGGGATACGGCATTGGTGGGACTGAAAACATCAGACCGGGAATCTGGAAATCAGAATCCTGCGGATCCGCAGCCAGTAAGTATATACAGTATGCGCAGCGACACTGCAATGACTATTGCGGATGCCATGGATGGAACCATGCATCCTGTGAAGCTGGAGGATAGCGCGGGATGTATTTCAGGGGAGTTTGTGTATATCTATCCGCCGGGTATCCCTATTGTGGCGCCGGGGGAGTGGATCAGCAAAAAGGCCCTGGATGTAATCAGGGAATACATTGAAAAAAAACTGCCTGTACAGGGACCAAAGGATACGTCTTTAACATATATACAGATAATACAAAGAGAAGCGTGAAAGAGGTTTAATATGAATAAGATTGTAATTATAATAAATGGAAGAGGAGGGGTTGGGAAGGATACCCTCTGTGATTTCGCCGCAAAGCATTATAAGGTGGAGAATATCTCATCAATAACACCAATTAAGGATTTGGCTAAGTTATGTGGGTGGGGTGGAGAAAAAAATGAGAAATCCAGAAAGTTCCTTTCAGACTTAAAACAGCTGCTCATAGATTATAATGAATATCCGACCCAGTATCTAATGGAGAAATATCATGAATTCCTGGATAATGATAAGGAAATAATGTTTGTACACATAAGGGAATGTCAGGAAATCGATAAATTTAAGACTCTCATTCAAATACCGTGTGTTACTTTATTGGTAGAAAGAGTGAATGGAACGTTGGTTCAGTGGGGAAATACGTCTGATGATGAAGTTGGAAACTATAGGTATGATTATGTTTTTGATAATAATGGACCGTTGAAAACAGCAGAGGATAAGTTTGTGAAATTTTTGGAAGGGGTACTGCTGGAGCATTTGACTTGTTAATTGAACTTAAGCGTCAGGAATTATCAAATATTGAATATCATGCCATGGATTTTATTGTGGTTGAGGTATGCGCATTAGAGTGGGCAATATCCAATGAATGATGATTCTGGCATATTTCCTAACAGCCGGATCCGGCAGGCTGTCTGCCAATCCGGCTGATTCTCAGAATCCCATCTTACATTCCATAATACTCATAAATCACCTGTGGATCCAGGTAATCCCCCACAATGGCCTGCGCCCCGGCCTGTATCAGTCTGACCCGTTTTTCGGGATTGACCCCGCAGCGTGGGCCTTCCAGGCTGGCAACGCCCAGGGTACAGGTCTGATTCTTAACGCCAAGGGCAATCTCCACCTTGCCATCGCCGCAAAGAAGAAGCTGCGGTCCCTGCAGTGCTTTCTCCTGAAGAATCATCTGGATGACTGCTTCCTTGGGGCAGGAAATCATGTGTTCCGGGGCTCCGCGTACCAGGGCAAAATCACCGCTGAGTTTCAGGATTTCGGCTTCCCTGACCACATCCCTATGGTCCGTGCCGCTGGCAATATAGATGGTAATCCCACGGTCTTTCAGGCCCTGGAGGAATTGACGCGCACCTGCAATCAGAAAGTCATCTGGTTTTTTCTGCCCGCTTTCCACATCTGCAATACGCTGGCTGACCTGTTTCATAAGGCGTGTATTATACTCATTCTTGTACCACCAGCCATCATGGCGTTCCTGGTGGAAGTGGAAGTGCTCCACCTGTCTGGCAAGCCAGTTCATCTGGTGTATGGTCTGGATTCCTGTGGATTCCTTAATATATTCCTGGACTGATTTACGGACGGTACCGTCATCTTTGTGGTCTGGGCCGCATATCATTTCCACCATCAGGGGTTCCATGACGTCTTCCCAGCCATGGCGCAGGGTGGAAAGCGTGCCGTCAAAATCCAGTATGGCAGCCTTTATCTGCCCTGGGTCGGGTCGGGTTGATGTTATGATTTCTATACTATGTTCCATTACGTTGTCTGCTCCTGTCTTTTTGCCCGGATTTCTTCGGGTGTGGCTGTCCCTGTCTGATGGATTTTCTTAACCGTGACCCCGGAAGCCAGGTTGGCAAATGCCGCTGCCTGTCCTATGCCGCATCCTGTGGCTGCTGCCGCACAGAACGCGGATAAGAAGGTGTCTCCCGCGCCCACGATATCGATGGGACCTGCGGCCGGGACAGAGGGGGCGAAACCAGTATCATGCCCGTCTGCCCAGACAGAACCCAGGGCGCCCAGTGTCACAACAACAGGCGCGCCTGTGAGTTTTGTCAGTTCCCCGGCAATGGGGATGTAGTTTTCCACGGTACATCCTACCTGCCGGCCCAGGGCTGCTGCTGATTCGTATTCATTTGGTTTAATGATGACATTGCGGTAGGTATGGATCTGGTCCCGGCTGTCAACAACAATCTTAAGTCCCTGTTTTCCAAGATCCTCAAGTGCCCGGCGGACACGTCCTGTTACCACGCCCCAGGGAAGCTGGTCTGACACAGCCAGAATATCCACACGTCCGGCCATGGCCATAAGGGTTTCAATCACCTGCTGTTCTGTTTCACGGGATATGGGCTCATAATTTACAAAATCAATGCGCGGATCTTCATAAACAATGTCAGAGATGCCCATCCGGTTGGGTTTTATATAGGCCGGGGTGACCCGGGAACCGTCCCGGATAAGGCTGTCCGTTGGAAGGCCAAGGTCCCTAAAGCCGGTATCCAGGAGATTTCCCCTCCAATCATTGCCAACTATGGACAGGATTTCAACCTGGGCCAGGCCAAGGGCACTTAGGTTCTGCACCACGTTGCCGGCGGCTCCGGGAGCCCAGCGTTCAGTAACAACAGGCAGGTTATAATGCGGCGTTTCACGTGACAGGGTACTGAGCTTCATATCCGCGAACCAATACAGATCCAGGCATACATCCCCCACCACGCCTATCCTGACCTCAGGCAGTTTCTTGAGGATGGAATCCAGGTCTGATTCTGTTAAAAATAGCTGTTCCATATAAATCTCCATTCCATCACACCGTATTTTTAAGACGTTCATACAAATTAGGAATCGTACACAAGTGGTTGCCTTCAATGTACAGGCCTGTCCCGCCAAGGGATACCGGACGGTTGATTACGTTCTTCCTGGGGCGGTAGTAATAGTGGAAATGTTCCTTGCTTACATCTGTCCGGTAATCACCCAGGGGGATGATATCAAAGTTGGCAGTGGTAATCTGTCTGAGTCCATGGCCCTGGTTGCGGCAGATGGAGAGAGCCTTTAAGAACACCTCCGGTCCCGTGATGGCGGAGCCTATATTTAGGAACACGCCGCCTTCCAGTCCGGATAGGGATTGACAGAAATAGCCAAAGTCCCTTCCGCTGGCTTTGCCCAATGCCTCAAAATTACAGATTGGATGCTCATGGATGATGTCGGTTCCCATGGTCACATGGTAGGTGGCTGGCACATTGTTAAGGTAGGCCTGGTAGAAAACGCATTGGTCCCTGTAAGGGAACTGGTTGGGGTGTTCATCTATATAATGCGCCAGGCTTTCGCCATAACCGTAATTTTGGGATGCACCGGCAATGATTGCCTCGTTCATCCAGCGTCCGGTTTCCTCCCACATACCGAAAGTACCGTCCTCTATGGCGGTGGGGACATGCTCCGAGGTCCCGCCAAGATAGGACAGTTCAAAGTCATGGATGCTGCACGCACCGTTCCCTGCAAGATGGGTAATGTATCCATTCCTAAGGAACCATAAAAGGTACTTGGACAGGCCGCATTTTATCACATGGGCTCCAAAGAAGCAGACCACAGGTCTTTGGTTTCTGCGGGCTTCTTTCATTTTTTCACAGAGTATTGTAAATTCCTTGGAATCAAAAGGCTCCGGCCTGTATTCTCCAGGAACAAGCAGATTGTCTACGGTTACCAGATTCGTGCGGTTTTTTGTTGTAGATGTTCTGGTTTTTGTTAAATCCATAATTTTAGGCTGATATGTAATCATATGACATAACACTCCCTTATGTAATAGTATGTTTAGCAGCTGTGCTCCATCCAATGGGAGAATATGAGGGTGGCGCCGGAGAGGATATAATAATGCTCCGGCAGCTGGGAGGCAATGACCTCCACGGTCCGCTCATTGCTGTTAAATGTTCTTTGATTTACCAGGCCCTGAATCTGTTCGGATAAAAGCCTGGAACGGTAGGCTAGGTTGCCGGAGAGAACCACTGCGTCAAAGTCCACAATATTAGCAGCGGTGGTGATGGCTGCAGCCAGATATCCGGCTTCTTTTTCCAGCACATGCATGGCAGCCGGTTCCCGGCTGTAAGCCCGGTCCACGATGATGGACCAGTCCCTGAGACTGGGGTCCTGTGTCCTGGCCCATTCAACAATCCTGCTTATGGTGGCAAATATCTCCACACATCCATAGTTGCCGCATTGGCACCGGGGACCATGGATGTCCAGGGAGATATGTCCCAGTCCGCGCATTCCCTGGGACAGTTTCCCGTCCTGGATCAGACCGCCGCCAATACCCGCGTCAGCGACCAGCTCCAGGAAGTTTGCATATTTTCCCCTTATACCATAAACATTTTCAGCCAGGGCCAGGGCCATGATATCATTTTCCAGCAAGGCGGTACATTGGAATTGGCTGGCCAGCAGCGGTGCGATGGGCGTATTGCTGAAACGTGCGAAGTTGGGGGGCTTTAGGATATATCCCGTCGTTCTGTCCAGGGGGCCGGGGGAGGATATACCGATACCCAGCAGCCTGCCTGGGGCAGGATGCTGGGCCAGCATCCTGTGGATGCGGCCGATGACAGCAGCAACCGCGTCCTGTGGGTCATCCGGCAGGTTATCAATGGGTTCCCTGTGGTTGTACAGGATATTGCCGCACAAATCCACAATGCCCATATGCATGTAGTCACGCTTCAGGCACAGGCCTACGGCGTGATATGCCTCAGGATTCAGTTCCAGGTTGACCGAAGGCCTGCCGCTGCCCCCTTCCTGCCGCTGTCCTTCTAAAATCACACCTTCTGAAGACAGCTGGTCCACGATATTGGTGATGGCCGCCCGGGTCAGACCTGTAAGTCTGGCTAAATCAGCCCTGGAGCGGGGGTGGAGCTGGAGCTGTTGAAGAAGCAGTGTCCTGTTATTCTGTTTTAAGCCAGCTGCATTAAGACCGGAATTTGGATTCATAGTGATATAGGTTTCCTTCCTTCTTCGTATTTAATCCCTGATGTGGTTTTCTGACCCGGCAAGGTCCTGATTATTGCCAAGGACCTGGCCATTGCCAAGGCCCATATAACCCACGGCTGCGGCCGCATAATCGCCAATTCCATCCCCAAGGGCGCTGGGAAGTATGCGGCACCGTGCTGCGGAGGCCGGGAGGGCTTCCTGGGCAATGGTCTGCTCTATTGTGGGCAGGAATAAATCGATATTGCGCTCATAGATACTTCCGATGACAATCGCATCCGGATTTAGAAGATCAATGAGCATTGCCAGGCACTGCCCCAGCTTTGCGGCGCAGACGTTTATGATATGCAGGCAGAAAGGGTCTCCTTTATCTGCCAGGCGGCATATTTCCTTGGCATTTATTTCCTCAGAAGCAGCCAGAAGCTGCCTGGGGGACTCATGAAACAACTGTTTTTCAATGGCATCCCTGGCAAAGCGGGCTATTCCGCCGCCGCTGCAGAATCCCTCATAACTTCCTTCCTTCCCATAGCCCACAGGTCCTGTCTGTTCTGCGCGGACATGTCCGATTTCACCTGCCAGGCCGCAGCTTCCTCCATATAGTCTGCCCCCCAGGATCAGACCGGCGCCAAAACCAGTGCCAAAGGTGAGGAATATCATGTTTTGCGTACCCATGCCCGCGCCGAACTGCCATTCGGCCAGGGCGCAGGCGTTGGCGTCATTTTCCAGATAGGCTGGAACCTTGAATTCTTCTGAAAACCAGCGGCATACCTGGATATGGTCCCAGGCTGGGAGGTTGGGGGGTGACAGGATGACTCCCCTGGCCGCGTCCAGGGGGCCTCCGCAGGAAATACCAATGGCCTTAAGGTTCCCGGATTCAATCCCGCAGTCTGACAGAAGGCTTCGCAGAAGCGAATTAAGCGTTAGCAGGGTGGCCTGGGGACTGTGGTCAATGGTTGGGAATTTGGATTTTTTCAGGATACGGATATCCCCGCCGCGGATTTCTGCAATACAGGCAGCTGATTTTGTGCCGCCCAGATCGATTCCTGCGTAGTATGGCATAGTTATGCTCCTCTCAGCTTAGCTGGAACAACAGTGTGTTAATTTCAAAGGGATGCATTGTTAATTCCACGCATCCGCTGCCGTGAAAGTCCTCAATGGGATCTTCTAACAGGCTGCCTATTGTCCAGGCCGTGTAATTAAATCCAGGTGTTATGGTCAGAGGGGTCTGTGCCCCGGCAAATTCATGGAACCGGACAACCAGATACTTCTGGTCTTCCGAGCATTTTACCGCGTCCATCATGATGTTTTCCGCGCTGAAACGGAGGAAGCTGTCAGTCTGGATGGTTCCGGCGCAGGTCCTGACCGGATTATTAAGGTAGTATGCCGTCTGTTCCGTATGGCTGTGAGCCACATCCCCTGTATGTGGATACAGGGAATAGGTAAACTGATGCATGCCCTGGTCCTGAAGATAGTCAGGATTTGTGGCTGTCTTGATCAGGGTCAGCCTCAGCAGGTTACCCTTTACATCGCAGCCGTATTTTGAATCATTCATCAGGCTGACGCCGTAGCCGCTGTCGGAAAGGTCCACCCATTTGTGCAGTACCATTTCAAACTTGGCAATATCCCAGCTGGTATTCCAGTTATTAGGCCGCCTCACATTGCCATACTGTATATCATAGGTGGCATATGTGGTGCGGATGTCAACCGGGAATGCCGCTTTCATCAGCTGATGGGTTTCATGCATATCGACCTGGGTCTTAAAATCAATGCGGCGCTCGCCGGCATATACGCAGAGGTCCTGCCAGATATAGGACTTGCTGTATTTCCATTCCAGGTGGACCACCGCGTACAGAGGGCCGTTTTCCGTAAGCTCCATGGTTACCAGGTCCTCGGCTTCCCACATTTTCTCCTGATAGAACAGATTGATATTCCAGGCATCACACATATTGGGTCTGTCCTCAAAGAACTGCAGGACATTGCCCCTCTCACCGGGAGCCAGTACCTGTCGTCTGTTCTCCTTATCATAAAGGCTGGTAAGCTGTCCTTTTTCATTGAATGCAATCTCGTAGTATGGTGTGGAGAGGACGTGTCCGTCAAAGGTAAAGACGGTTTTAACGTCTGGCGCCTGTTCTTTAGGGGCAGAGGCTTTAACGGCTGTCAGGGACTTTATGCTCATTGGCGGGACCGTGCAGCTGATATAGGCCTTTCCTTTGCAACGCTGCATGGGGCAGGGCCTGCCGTCCGGATCAAGATAGGTGGTGTCCGGTAAATCCGGCAGTTCCACCAGTCCCTCATAGGTCCAGCTGCCGCTGTTGATGACGGACAGTCCGTCCCTGCCCTGCGCCAGGATATGGCAGGCGTCACCGCTGATTTTTTCTCCGATGCCCCACGCTTCTTTGTATTCCTGGAACGAGTCTTCATAGACCTCACGGATGGCCGAGCCTGGGATTACATCATGGAACTGGTTGCGGAGGATGATTTTCCATCCTTCTGTAAGGGTTTCCTGCTCCTTGCCGGACAGACGCCCCTGACTGCAGGCAGCCATTGTGGCAAGCCACTCCGTATCCCGGTACAGGTATTCCAGGCGGCGGTTCATCCACTTATTATAGGCGTGGCTGGTGTATGTCCCACGGTGGTTTTCCAGATACAGCTCGCCATCCCATTCCGGGAAATATGCAGATGCAGAGTCCGCCTTGTCCTGCAGTTCTTTAAAATACCGGGCTCCGTTGCCATGCCGGATACGCGGCAGGCCGGGCAGACGGTCAATGATGCGCCTTTGCTCCAGTTCCTCCCGGTTGACACCGCCCCCGCCGTCACCGTAGCCGTAAGCCATCAGCAGTTTGGAGGTCAGGTCCTTGTTCCTGTAGTTATTCCAGATACCGGCAGCGGCCCCGGGAACCATCTCGCCGTTATAAGTATAGTACCAGGTTCCCTGTTCTTCCGATGCAGCAGGCGTTGTGATGAAATGGGTCAGGATTTTTGTTCCGTCAATCCCTACCCAGTAAAAGGTGTCATGGGGCATCTGGTTGCATTCATTCCAACTGATTTTTGTGGTTATGAATGTATCCAGGCCGGACTTCTTCAGTATTTGTGGCAGGGCCCATGAGTATCCAAACACATCCGGCAGCCACAGGTAGTGCATCCTGGTGCCGAATTCTTTTTCCGTGAATCTGGTTCCCACCAGGATCTGGCGGGTAAGGGACTCGCCGCTGGGAATGTTGCAGTCTGCCTCAATCCACATGCCGCCGTCCACTTCCCAACGCCCTTCCCGGATTTTCTGGCGGATTCCCTCATAGATTTCAGGAAAGTCATTTTTAATGTACTCATAAAGCTGGGGCTGGGACTGCAGGAACGTATATTCCGGATATTGTTCCATTAACCGCAGCACGGTTGAGAAGGAGCGTGCAGACTTCTCGCGGGTGTGCTTATAACGCCATAGCCAGGCCACGTCAATGTGGGTGTGTCCAACACACACCAGGTCCACCACGGACTGCTTATCCATGGAATTCAGGAGCCTGTCCAGGGTCCCCCACGCTGTTTGGACGGAAGCATGGAAGGATGTGCTTCCCTCGTCCCGCCAGTCCACTTCCAAAAGCGCCTGGTTAAGGGCATTCCTCAGGGCTGTGCGGACAGGGTCATTATCAGAGAGCAGGGGAAGTGTTTCCAGAATCATCCGTCCGGCATAATACAGCTGGTCCACGGATTCGTCCAGCCATGCGGTCTCAGCCTGTCTGAAAACATGGGTCATAATCCGGGGAACTCCCCCGCCTTCCAGCCCGGACCAGAGACGGAATACCACAGGAACGGTACGCCCTGCAAAATGTTCCGGGAAATACACTTCCTGGTGGTGGGTATCCACACCCTGGAAGGGAACCCCATCCACATACAAAAGCGCCTCGAATCCATAAGTGGAGCAGCTGCCCGTGACACCGAAATCAAACAGGCCCACCAGCTGTCTGCCGTTCCACTGGACCGGGAATTCCAAATCACAGGTCAGCCATAGATATTTGTCACGTCCGGACCATTCCTGTCCCAAAACAGCCTCTGTCCATTCGCTGTCCATGGGAGGCGGGGATGGATTGACCTCCTCGGGGGGACACTCCATCATCCGCAGGCCATGGGCTTTTATGGCATCCCTCATGCGCCATGGGGCCAGGGCATCAATCCTGCAGGCCAGTTTCTCCTCGGTAAAAAAGATATCCATATTTATATTCCTCCATCAATTGTCAATCTGCATCAACCCTTAACAGCGCCGGCGCTCAGGCCTTCTACCATATACTTCTGGGCAAATGCGAATAAGAAGATGGTGGGCAGCAGCGCAAGGATTGAACCCGCTGCCATCTCCCCCCATTTTACATCATATTTGAGAATAAGGGAATTAAGTCCTACCGTAATTGTCTTATAAGTTTCCTCATCAATAAAATAAGTTGCCATGAAAAGCTCATTCCAGCTGTTGATAAAATCAAAAATCAATGTAGCCGCAATACCAGGCTTCATGATAGGCAGGGAAATATGCCAGATGGCCTTTAAGCGGCTGCATCCGTCAATCCGCGCAGCTTCCTCAAGGGAAACCGGCACGCCTGCATAGAAGCCGCGCAGGGTTACCACGGAAAATGGGATGCACATATTGAAATACAACAGAGGAAGGGTAAAAAAGGTATTGCGCAGGTGCAGCCTTGCAAGAATCTGGTACATTGGCGCCAGTATTGTAAATACAGGAACCATCTGGGTGACCAGGAAAAAAATCAACACTGCCTTCTTTCCTCTGAATTTAAACCGCGATAATACATAAGAGGCGCACAGGCCTACAATTACAGCGGCCACGCTGGCAATCATGGAGTAGAAAAAGGAATTGCGCACATAGGTGGTGAAATTGCCCTTCCACAGGATTTCCAGATAATTGACAAGGCTTGGCTGTTCCGGCCAATAGGTTACCGGGAATGCGTAAATATCCGTCATGGATGATTTCAGCGACGTATTTAACATCCAGTAAAATGGGAACATGACAATAATCAGATATAGTATCAGGAATATCCCTTTTACGGATTTGGCCATATTTCTTTTGGTCCGGCGCGATATCTGGTGTTTCATATATATTCCCCCTCTCATTCCGCGTCTTCCATTTTCAGCATACCCACATAGGAGGATGCAAAAATAGTCAGGATGATGATACATACAACTCCGGTTGCGCTGGCCATGCCATAGTCAAAGGAATCGATGAACTTCATCATCAGGGTTGTAATGATTTCGGTTGAGCCGGAGGGGCCGCCCTTTGTCATGGTGTAGATAATCTCTGCAAAGTTGAAAATCCAGATTACACGCAAAAGCAGGGTGAGTTTTAACACCGGGCTGATGCTGGGTACAGTGATGGCCCAGAATCTCTGTAAGGGATTGGCGCCGTCCACCTCGGCTGCTTCATAGAGACCTGGGTCAATGCCGCGCAGTGCAGCGGAAATCATGATGGTAAAGAATGGGACGCCGTACCAGATGTTGGTTATGACGCAGCAAAGCATGGCCGTGTTCTTGCCGGCCAGCCATCCTACCGGTTCTCCAATCAGGCCCATGCGCATCAGCATATCATTAAACACACCGGAGGTCCCATTAAACATCCACCGCCATATCAAAGCAATGACAAAGCCGGAGACAGCCCATGGGAAAAATACAAGACCCTGGTACAGGGAGCTTCCGCGGAACTTCTTTTTAAGGACCAGCGCCAGCCCAAATCCAACCAGGAACTGGAATGCCAGGGATACCACCACCCATATCAATGTGTTTTTCATGGTGCCATAGAACTCGTTTGTGATGGAACGGGTAAAAAGCTGTTTGAAATTAGCAAAGTTGTTCCAGTAAATGTTGTTGATGTTTGTCAGCTTATAGTTTTGGAACGCCATGACAATGCCCTTGAACATGGGATAGTAGGTCATACAGATAGGGACCAACAGCGCGGGGAAAAGCATAAGGAATATAAATCGTGCGTCATGCTGCTCTTTCTTGGTGCGTTTCAATGCATTCACTCCTTTCAGGATGCCGGTAGTGTTTGGGGCACGGAGCATTTGACTGCTCCGTGCCCCAGGATATTGCAATATCTGCACTGTTTTGTGCTGCAGGTTACCAGAGTTTACCCTCTGTCTTAAATGCCTCGGTCCAGAAACCGTCCAGCCAGGTCAGCAGGTCGTCAACCGTGACCTCATCGCTGAGGTACTTCTGGAAGACCTCATCAACCTGGGATTTATAGGTGGCGTATGATTCATACATCATACATGGATATACAAAGTGGTAATTGTCATCTTCCGCATAAGTGAGATAGGTCTGGTATTCATCGCCCTTGAAGTACTCAGACTCAAAAGCAGTGGTGTGGACAGGCAGGGTTCCGTTCTGGGCGGCAAAAACAGTGTTGTTTTCTTCCTTGCTAAGGAACAGAAGGAAATCAGCAGCCTGGTCCGGATGCTCACTGAGCGTGGTCAGGCCCCAGCCGCCATATCCATTTGGCAGACATACGGAACCGGCATCTCCTGTCGGAAGGGGGATGACATCCCACTGGTCATCACTTAAATCACTGGTCATGGTAGGAACCGCATCAGAGTCCTGAAGCAGGATTGCAGCGGTACCGCTTATGAAGCCCTGAACCTGTTCTGAGAATCCCCATGCAATGGAGTCCGCGGGGGAAGCCTTTTGGAACAGCTCCTTGAAATCCAGCAGGGCCTGGCGCGTCTCCGGCAGCGTGAAGATGGTGGTTCCATTATCATCAATAAAATAACCTGCGTTATCATCTGCCAGCTTGTCATAACCCACTGCTGCATAAATCATAAGGTTGGCGTTTTCATAGCATCCGTTAACGCCGCGGAAGGAAAAACCGTATTTGCTGCTGGCAGGGTCTGTCAGCTGGGCGGCCCTGTCTATCAGTTCCCTCCAGGTTGTGGGATATTCAAGGCCTGCTTCCTTAAAGATGTCTTCACGGATAAAGACCGCCCTTTCATAAAATCCAAAAGGCATGTAATAAGGCAGGCCGTCACAGATACGCATGGCGGCTTCGGCAGCGCCGCTGAGGGTATCTTTTTCATCCCAGTTATCAATATAGGGCTGCATGTTGACCAGCCAGTTATTGGTGACATAGGTCCTCAGGGTGTGGTCACGGATTTCAATGATGTCAATCTTTTCACCGCCCTGCATCATCTGGGCAATTTTGGCATCCGCGGATTCCTGGGCAGGGGATATGATGTTGATTTTTACATCGGAATGATCAGCCTCATATTTATCAGCCATGGAACGCAGCAGTTTGGTACGTTCGGGACTGGTCAGGGATTCAACCATGGTGATGGTAATTCCTCCGTCTGTCTTTGGGGCCTCTGTGTCCTTTGCGGTATTGGCGCTGTCCGCTTTATTATCTGCGGCAGGTTTGGAGCAGCCGGACAGGCCTCCGGCCAGCATGGCGGCAGATAGGAGAACAGCAAGGGTCTTTTTGATTTTCATAATATACCTCCTTATAATGTTTGGTTTATATCAATGTGAAGGCGGTTCCGGCCCTTCACATTTGCCATTGATAAAACTTATACAATTTAAACAACAAAAAAAGGTGGGGGTTGGATTGAAATTGTATAAAATAGTAAAATATAACTAATATAACCCAGATATAATAACTATACTTTAGCAAAATTATTTATATTTGTCAATTCATTTAACAAAGTTTTGGTAAAAAATTGAGTAATCACCTGTATGTTACCATCGGTACGGCGGCAGGTTAACTGGAAATTTGAAATATGAAACGGAAAAAGGCAGCGCCTGGCGTGTAAGACTTTACACAGCCGTGGCACTGCCATATTTTATGAGTTGTCATGTTTCCTGTAGATTCAAGAATTCTATTTCGCTGATCTGGTCGATTGGCGTGATATTAGTAAAATTAGGTATATCGGCCAGTTGGCGCGCCCCCTTTTCGGGGGTCCTGCTTTCATTCAAAGTTCCGATTGACTCATAGAAAAAATGTGCGGCGCAGACAAGTCCGGGAGTACCGCCTCCACGGAATGCGTTACACCCCTTTTCAACAATAATGCCAAGGACGTTGGGGTCGGCTTTATGAATGACAATATGATGATTGATATAGTAGTCGAAATCAAAGGTGAAATCTTCTTGGTATGGATACATTACGGTTAATTTTACCATTTTTTTACTCCTGTCCCGCGGATTCTAATTTTGTTATATTATAGTAAGGAATCTGGCTGACCAGATTAGTAGCAGTGATGTTAGTGAAATTAACATTGTCCTTTATCTGGCTGGCCACCCGCTCCGGCGACCTGCTCAGATACAGGTCCTCCATGGAATCGTAGAAGAAATGAGCGATGCACATGTATTGGGGCGGATTTTGGAAATCCCGGGAATAGTCCCCGGATTCTACAATGATTCCCTTTACAAGCGGATCATTGCGGTATGGAGCAATATGGTGTTTACTGTAGTACTTGGAATCGAACCACGCTCCTTTTTTGTATGGATACAGTACAGAAAATTTAATCATGATTGCGTCCTTTCACTATTTGTCATAAAAAGTACGGGCCCATCGCGGGTTTTTCAGTACGGCGCGGCATACGCCTGCTAAATCAGCTTTATTATCAGTCAGCAGTTGTTGGGCGTGGGGAAATTCTGTTATGCCGCCGGTAACCAGGACTGGAATCTGGATGGACCGGCGTATGATTGCAGCATCATCCCCAAACCAGCCGGGGGTTTGGATGAATGGATGGAAATACCTGTATTTTGGTCCTCCGGACAAGTCCAGGAAGGAAGCGCCGTTTTCCTGTATCAGCTGGGCAGCGCGGATTCCTTCCTCCAGGGAACTTCCCGCCGGGTCGTAATCCTGTACAGGAAAACGGACAGAGACAGGGTAATCCATGCCCACGGCATCCCGGACAGACCGGAGCACATCCAGGGTAAGCCGGATGCGGCCGTCAAAGGAAGTGCCGGTGTATTTGCCGCGGGTCCGGTGGTTGGTTAAGGGGGAGTAGAACTGGCTCAGCAGATACACATGGCAAGCCTTAATCTGCACCCCGTCAAAACCTGCTTCTTTTGCACGTACGGCGGCTGAAGCGAACGCCTGTATGATCTGCTCCAGTTCCTCATCGCTCAAATAATCAGTTATCTGTTTTCCCTCAGGATTTTTTTCGGGGTTCAGGCAGTTTTGCAGGTCTGGTATTGTCCATCCGCCTCCATGATCCAGCTGGATGTGGATCTGACAGTCATTGTCATGAACCAGGCGTACCAGCCGGGCAAGTCCTTCTTTGTCAGAATCACTGCTGATGGATAACATGTGAGGCCCGGCCTTGCCGGAACTGCTTACATAGGAATGTTCCAGGATAGTAAGGCCGAATCCCTTGGTCCGTTCCCGGAAAAAGTTTAGGGTAGCTTCAGTCACTTTTCCTTCTTCATCGGCCGTGGATGTGGAGACAGAAGGGAGCACCAGCCGGTTTCTTAGATTCAGGCTGCCTGAATGCAGGGGGTCGGTTAATAAAGGCATGATGAATCCTCCTTGGGATTATTTCCGTCTTGTAAAATCTGGAAGGGATATCTTCTGTCCATCCCTCATGGCAGATTCATGGGCACAGATACCGGCGCAAGTGATATTGGCAGCCCTGACCGCGCCCACCGCGGGCTGCCTGCCTTCGGTTATGGCGCTGACGAATTCGTGGACCAGGTGCGGGTGGGAACCGCCGTGTCCGGCGCCCTGGATGAAGGAGACGTGATTGGCATCTATAATCTGTTCCCTCTTTGTAAAGCACTGGATGGATTCTGGAAGACCTGCCAATACATCCGGGACCTGGATCCTGCGTGCCTGTTCGCCGCCCTCAAACAGACAGATGCCTTCATCCTCAATCTGCGCCCATTCACAGGCCAGCTTATCACCGTAGATATCAAAGCTTTCCCGGTACTGACGGACCGTGTCGTAGAGGGACCGCGTTGTCTCGGCCCGGACATGGCTGTCCGTGAAGGTCATGGTACATGTCTCAACTGCAAAAGGAGATCCATATCTGCCGGCAAGTGATTCCTGTACCCTTCCGGAGCCGTGGCAGACGACCGTGTCAATATCCTTGTCGAGTATGTAGCTTAAGGGGGCAATTGCATGGGTCCCATAGTGGAAGGGAGGCAGTCCGAGCCAGTACTGGGGCCAGCCCTCCAGCCCCATATTCTGCATATGGGAACCACGGATGAACTGCATGCGGCCTAGTTTCCCGCTTTTTACCAGTTCCTGTACGTAGAGGTATTCCCGTGTATAGACAGCGGTTTCCATCATCATATAATAGGTTTTGTTTTTCTGGGAAGCCTCGACAATTGCTTGGCATTCTTCAAGGGTGGTTGCCATAGGAACGGTGCAGGCAACGTGTTTTCCCGCATTTAATGCTTTCAGGGTCTGGGGCGCATGGTCATGAATGGGAGTGACGATGTGGATCGCATCCAGTGCATCGCAGGCAATCATGGCGTCAATGTCGGTGAAACGCAATGATTCCTCAATATGGAATTCGTTTCCCACCTGGTCCAGGGTTTCAGGGGTCCGTGCACAAATCGCAACCTTATCCACATTTGGATGGCGTTGATATATCTGGATGAATTCCTTTCCAAATCCAAGGCCTGCAATACCTATATTTATTTTTTTATTCATGGTAACCCTCCGTAATCTAATAATGGTTTTTTGTTATAAAGCAAAAATCCATGCAAAACAGGGTGGAATCGGTATTTGTATTTATTATATGGAAAAATATATTCAATAAAAATGAAGAAAACAGGGAAAATATATACGAAATAGACTAAAATAAAAAGGTGAATGAACAAAACGCATAAAAAAATAGAATAATCTGGAATAAAATATAGGAATATAACAAAAAGTCTAGCTTTTTTTCATAGAAAGTGCCGCAAATGTGATAGTATAATTTATTTATCAAAGCAGTCGTGCAGAGATGGAGATGGAATACGGTATCAGAAACAGGAATCACGATTATTTGGGAATAAGGAGATTATTTATGAAAAACATGAATTGGAAGAAAGCAGTGTCTTTACTGATGGCAGCCGTTCTTGTGGGTTCCCTTACCGCCTGTTCAGGCGGACAGGGGCAGAAGGAAGCATCCACGGAACTCCAAAAGGCAGAGGAAAAGGAATCAGCAGAATCAACGCAGGCAAAAGGAAATGAGGAACTTCCGGTCCTCCGGGTATCCCTTCATCCTGCTTACATTTCAACACCGGTTGCATATGCGATTGCCAATGATATGGCGAAGGATTATGGATTTCAGATGGAAGTGCAGGTATATGCCAGCGGGGCACCCCAGAATGAAGCATTGGGCTCCGGGCTGTGGGATGTAGGAGTTATCGGGGGTGCATTCGTAAACAGCGTAAATACATATGGCGCATATGTAATCGGGGATTTCATCGACGGACGCGATGGAAATGCAATATTTGTGAGAAAGGATTCTGATATTGCGAAAGCAACCGGATCCAACCCGACCTATCCGGACATTCTGGGAAATGCTGAGACGGTAAAGGGTAAAACCCTGATTACAAACCTTGGGACCACAGGCCATGTACAGGTACAGAAATGGCTGGAGGCCTTGGGGCTGACCGAGGATGATATTGAAATCGTACAGATGGATTATGCTTCCGGATATCAGGCATTTGAGTCAGGAGAAGGCGATATTCTGGCAACCATAGGGCCTTACAGTACCCGTGCACGTATTGCCCACCAAGATGACTGGGCCATTGCCGGAGGGTTTATATCGCTGGATTTATTGCAGTATGAGAATATTGTCTGTTCAGAAAGTGCAATGAAGGAAAAACGTGATTTACTGGTGTCGTTCATCCGCATGGTAGCTGATGCCAATGATGTCCTGGCAAAAGATGAAGATCTTCTGGTGGATACCTATATGAACTGGATGATTGAAAATGGAAAAGAGGTTGATAAAGAAGAAGCCAGTATGGAGTGCATCCAGAAGCCGGTTATGACAAAAGAACAGATTGGCAGCCTGATTGAGACTGATTTCGGGGCTTATGAGAGGATGGTATGGGAAATGAATATTGAATCCGGCAATATCAGTGCGGATTCCATTTCAAAGCTTGATACCAATATCACGGCGGAACTGATGCGGGAAGCGCTGAAGCAGTGATTCTTTTGAGAATGGCATGAACCGCAGCACCCTGCGGTATATGCCGGGGCATGTCCGGTCAGGCACATGCCCCGCGAAAGGAGTGTCCATATGGAAAATCGTTCGTTAACTGAACAATTTAAGAAGAGGGAAAAGGAACAGCAGAGAAAGTATCTGGCTGTCAGTGTCACCTCCATGCTGCTGTTCCTTATTATATGGGAAGTGTGTTCAGATGGTCTGCGCCTGCTTCCGGTGTACTCACTTCCCAGTCCGGTGGCATCGGCGGAGGCATTTTTCAGGAAATTTTATGACCGTTCCCCAGACCGGGCCTATATCTGGCAGCATGCCTTGGCCAGTCTGAAGGTAGTCCTGATTGGAGGGGGGCTGGGGGTGGCAGTTGGAATCCCCCTGGGAATCCTGATGGGCTGGTATACCAGGTTTGACCTGTTTTTTAAAGGGATTTTTGACGTAATCCGTCCAATCCCTCCCATTGCCTGGATTCCCATCATGGTAGTGCTTCTGGGAATTGGTGTGAAGGCAAAGGCTGCTGTTATTTTCCTGGCCTCGGTGGTGCCGTGTGTGATTAACACGTACGCCGGAATCAAGCAGGTCAATCCGGTCCATATATGGGTGGCCCAGATTTTTGGGGCAACGAATCTGCAGATGCTGCGCACCATCGGTATACCTACAGCCATGCCCATGATATTTACCGGGGTAAGGGTGGCTCTTAATGCGGCCTGGATGGCGCTTGTGGCTGCCGAACTTCTGGCGTCCACCCAGGGGCTGGGGTATATGATACAGATTTCCAGGACATTTGGACGTCCGGATATCATTATAGCAGGAATGTTTGCAATCGGTGTTCTGAGCATGCTGTTTAACCTGGCACTGAGTTTTTTGGAAAAAGCCTTTGTGAAGGGGGGAATCTAAACCATGAAGAGTCAGAAAGTTTCGGTTTTTCTCTACAGTGCCGCGGGTCTGGCTGTGTTTATCCTGTGCTGGCACCTGTTGGTATGCTTTACCGGGGTGGGACAGATATTCCCCTCCCCGTTCGCTGTGCTGAGGCGGTTTGTGGATGTATCCGGCAGGAAGATAGGAAAGTGTATGCTTTATTCCCATCTGGGCTTTAGCCTACTGCGGGTAACCATGGGATATCTGATAGCGGCCGCAATGGGAATCCTGGTGGGTCTTATCATGGCAGGGTCCAAGATGGGAAATGCCATCATACGGCCCCTGTTCGCCATGATACGCCCGATTCCGGGCATTACATGGATGCCGTTATTTATTCTCTGGTTCGGCACTGGCTGGGTTACCCAGATTGGAATCATCTTTGTGGCAGGTTTTTCACACATGGTTCTAAACACTTATGCAGGGGCGACCCGGGTGGACCCCAAACTGGTGGGCGCGGCGCGGATGCTGGGAGCGAACAATACCCAGGTATTTTATAAGGTAATACTGCCATCATCCGTACCCTATATTTTCTCAGGGCTTCAGGTTGCGCTGTCCTCCTGCTGGATGGCTGTGCTGGCTGCGGAAATGATGAGCGCCACCGAGGGGATTGGCTGGATGATTGTTTCCGGGCAGGATAACGGGGACATTGAGCAGGTCCTTGTAGGGGTTATCATTATTTCGATTATCGGTTTGGTGCTGGCCAATACAATGAGAGGAGTGGAAACAAAATTATGTGCGTGGTCGGTTCGGGGAAGATAGACGGGATTATCCGGTGTGAGAATGTGAATAAAACATTCATCAGTGGAAACGGTGTATATGAAGTGGTGAGGAACCTGAATCTGAGTATCAGGGAAAATGAATTCGTGGTACTGTTCGGACCCGGGCAGTGCGGTAAGACAACGGTGCTTAACTTGATAGCGGGTCTGGAGGCTGCTTCTGATGGGGAGGTAAGGGTGGATGGCAAAAAAGTGGTGGGACCAGATCCTTCCAGGGGAATGGTATATCAGACCACCGCGCTGTTTCCGTGGCTTACCGTGATGGAAAACGTGGAATTTGGCCCTAAGGCACGGGGAGTCGGGAAAGAGGAACGCAGAAAGATTGCCCGGAAATACATTGATATGGTTGGCCTTGAGGGATTTGAAAAAAGCTATCCCGTTAAACTGTCCGGAGGTATGCAGCAGCGGGTGGGCATTGCAAGGGCCTACAGTAACAATCCGGTGGTAATCCTGATGGACGAACCGTTTGGGCATCTGGATGCCCAGACCCGCTACATGATGGAGGAGGAGCTGGAAAAAATTGTATCTGCAGAGAAGCGTACAGTAGTGTTTGTTACCAATAACATAGAGGAGGCCGTCTATCTGGCGGACCGGATCCTGCTTCTTAGCAACTGTCCTACCCATGTGGTAAAGGAATACAGCGTGGACCTGCCAAGGCCGCGGGATTATGTGTCAGAAGAATTTCTTGCATTGAGAGAGAAAATCATGCAGGAAATGGAAGAAACCTTGTAAGGAGGAAACTGGGATGGAACAAAAAGTACCGAAAGTCCAGGTAAGCCATCTGACAAAAAAGTTTGGCAGCCTTCTGGTCCTGGATAATATATCCTTCCAGGTGGACGATGGAGAATTTCTCTGTATTGTAGGGCCCACAGGATGCGGGAAAACAACCTTTTTAAACAGCTTAACTAAGTTATATGATGTGACGGATGGGGAAATGCTGATTGATAATGAACCCATCAACCTTCAGAAACATAATGTGGCTTATATTTTCCAGGAGTATTCCACAATGCCTTGGCTGGATATAGAGGAAAATATCGCATATGGCCTTAAGATTAAGGGAATACCACAGGAAGAGATGCGGTCCCGTGTGGATGAGGTAATCCGTATGGTAGGATTGGAGGAATTCCGGCATTACTATCCCAGGCAGATGTCGGCCAGTATGCTTCAGCGTGTAGTGATTGCAAGGGCCTTTGCCACGAAACCGGAACTGCTTTTAATGGATGAGCCTTACGGGCAGCTGGACCTGATGCTGAAATATAAACTGGAAGATGAATTGCTTAAATTATGGAAGAAAATCCATACAACAGTAATATTCATCACCCATAATATTGAGGAGGCCGTGTATCTGAGTGATAAAATCATGGTGTTAAGCAACAAGCCCACAAAGATAAAAACCGTGATTGAGAATCGCCTGCCCAGGCCAAGAAAGGTAACTGACAGGGAGTTCATTGAACTGCGCAATGAAGTCACGGAACTGATTAAGTGGTGGTAAGAGATTGAAAGATAATAAAGATAACAAGAAAATCCATATGAGACTGCAGACCATCCTGTTTTTGCTGATTACCCTTGTGGTGGTGATATCTGTTTCTACGACCGCTTTTTTTTCTTACCGTACCTATAAACAGGGGCTGATTGACCGGGTTGCGGCTTCCAGGAATGATGTCCTGATGCAGGTTTCGGCAAAGGTGGATTTGCTTCAGGCAAATATGACATCTTTGTCGAAGCTGTATTTTAATCTGGTAAGCGATTTTGCCCAGAATGATATTCAGGCCCTGTTTCATGGGGATAATCCGCAAGGCAGCATTACCGCGGGACAGCTGATGGATGCATATCAGGATGTGATGAACTCCATGGACGTGGAGTATTCGGTCACCATGCTGGATAATGAGGGATTATCCTATACATCCACAAAAGCAGAGCAGGACCATGACCTTACCGGATTTCAGAATGAACTGTGGTATATTTATATTCCGCATAGTCTGGATAAAGGGGAGGTATACTGGACCCAATCCCATAAGGACCCGTCCATCGGGGATGGTTTCTTCTTTTCCGCTGTGAAAAGGACTAAGAATCATGAGGGGAAGGAGATAACAATCCTGATTAATGTGTCAGAACGCGTACTATATCAGACATATCAGAATATCATGAGCGACAATACGATTTATATAGTGGATAAAAGCGGAAGGATCATCTCTTCCAATACGGAGCGCATGGTTAGCCTGAATTATTTTAATATGCACCGCCTGGACCAGCTGGTAGTTTCAGGTGGTTATTCGATTGTGGAAAAATCAGGGGTGAAATATCTGCTGTCCAGATATGACAACCCTAAATATGATCTGGTGTACCTGGAGGAAATACCATTAGAGAACCTGCTGGTACCGCTTAGGAGAATGCAGCGGGATACAATCCTGGCAACGATTTTCATTATTTTCTTGTCCAGTATTGTCATACTGATAGTGGTCCGTACCTTCACCCTGCCTATACTCAGGTTATGTCAAAAGCTCAAGCGGGTAAGTGACGGGGATTTTGATACAAGGTTTGATATCCAGAGCTGGTCGGAGATAACACTTATCAATGATGTATCCGGGGAAATGGTAAGGAAGATATCCAGCCTGTTTGAGGATTTAAAAGAAGAGGAAAAACAGAAGCGGCTGGCGGAACTGGAATTTCTCCAGGCCCAGATTAATCCTCACTTTATATATAATACTTTATTTTCCGTAAAATGTCTGGTAAGTCTCGGGGAAAATGACACGGCGGAGCGCATGCTGGAAAATTTCACAGCTATGCTGCGCACAATCCTTGGTCAGAAGGATGAGATGATTTCCCTGCAGGAGGAATTGGTAATCCTTCATCAGTATTTTGTCGTCCTTCAGTGCAAGTATGGGGATGAGATATTGCTGGATGTAGATATTCCTGAGGATTTGCTGAAACAGCGTGTCCTTAAGTTTGTCCTGCAGCCGATTGTGGAAAACAGCATTTTCCATGGACTGGAACCGGCGGGCAGCAAGGGGCATGTTGTTGTGAGGGCTTGGGAGCGGGGGGCCAGACTTTACCTGTCGGTGGAAGACGACGGGGCGGGAATGGACTGTAACAGACTTAAGGAGGTACAGGGAACCATTGGGTCAGACAACAGTACAATGGTCGGCATCAACAATACTGTAAAGCGCATTAAGCTGCATTTTGGGGCGCAATACGGGGTGGAAATCAGCAGCGAAAAAGATGTGGGAACAAAAGTGGTATTGATTCTGCCAAGCATAAAGGCGGAGGGGCAGGCAGCAAAGGGGGATGGAGCATATTAACACCTTGAAAGTGATGATTGTGGATGATGAGTTTCCTATACGTAAATGGTTCAGCCGTGCCATAAAAAACCTTCCTGACATAAAGGTGGATTTTGCGGGAGCAGCTTCGAATGGAGAGGAGGCCCTGCAGATTTTCCGCGAGAAAAGGCCGGATGTGGTTTTTACCGACATAAAAATGCCGATTATGGACGGCCTGTCCCTTCTGAGACAGATTAAAAAGGAACGACCGGAAACAGATGTCATCATCATTACCAGTTATGATGAATTTGCATATGCCAAGGAAGCAATCGCCCAGGATGCATATGACTATATCCTAAAGACCGAAGCCAATCCCAGGATGTTAAGTGACCTTTTGCAGAAAATCCAGGGGGATAGGAAAAGTACCATTCATAAAGACCAGCTGGCGCTTCGGTTTGAACAGGAGATTTATTTGAATGGCCTGTTGAAGGAGGAGAATCCGGATTGTTCGGGAGAGCAGATGGCAAGTCATGGAATCTATCTGAACGAGCACGGGATGTTTGCAGCGGCTTTCTGTACCAACAGTTTTGTGCCGGAAAAGATGATGGAAATATTTGTAAATTCCGGCATAGAGAACGTACTCTACTATCCGTACAGGAAAAATGTACTGATAGCCATAGGCAATACGGCATGTATTGACCAGCTGGCATACCAGAACCAGGTGATATACCAGTTTGCGGATAAAATCAGCATTTGCTTTGATTCGGCGGTGGGGGTGAGCGGGCCATATTATAAGTACGGGCATCTGGTTACCATGATTATGAAGAGCATCATGGCATTGGAACAGTCCTTTTACCGGCAGAATGCAAAACGGATATATTTCGCGCGGGATATCTGTGGGTTTGAGGGCGTGAGGGAACAGCTGGATTTGTGGGAGCAAAGGATTGCAGGGGAAATGAAGAATGGAAACATGGAACAGGTGCCAGTTATCTTTGAGGAAATATTCAGTTTTCTGGAAGAGCGGGAACCTGGAGATGTGAACGCGGTGAAACGGTTTATTTTCCGAATACTGGCGAATATATACCAGGTATATACCAGCGACAGGTTTGGATTCGCAGAAAAGATGGGGGAGATATACAGGGGGATAGAACAGTGTACGGATTTTGACCGGATGAAGGAATGCGTATATGCAGCGCTGGAGGAGGCGGAGGACAGCCGTTCAGGAAACCAGGCTCATTATACATCCTATGTTGCCAAGGCAGTGCGCTACATTGAGAAAAATTACAGGCAGATAGGCTCAGTGTCTGAGGTAGCCGGAGAAGTGGGACTGAACCAGGATTATCTGTTCCATCTGTTTAAGAATGAGACAGGGGTGACATTCAGCGAATTTTTGAACAGTACGCGTATGAACCGGGCCATATGGCTTTTGAATAATACCCAGCTAAAATCATACGAGATTGCTGAACAGGTGGGATACTCGAACCAGGCGTATTTTTCAAGGCTCTTTAAACAGAAATTCCAGATGACTCCCTATGAATTCCGCAATATGAGGGGAAAACAATAGACCCCGGCCCCACCGCTGGAAAAAACTTAAGGGTATACATTGAAAATTTCTTATGATATACTATTTTAGTATATTTGCGCCAAGGGGGACCATCACAATGCTGGGTTTTAACGATATATTAGGTCATGAACAGATAAAGGAGCATTTCCGCAACGCGGTGCAGACAGGGAAGATATCCCATGCTTATATTTTAAGCGGGGAGGCGGGAATGGGGCGTAAGTCCCTTGCCAATGCATTTGCACTGGAACTGCTCTGCGAAAAGGGCCTGCCGGACCCGTGTATGGCCTGCCATGCGTGTAAGCAGGTGCTTTCGGGAAACCACCCGGATCTGATTTATGTGACCCATGAAAAACCGGCCAGCATCGGCGTTGACGATATAAGGGAACAGATTAACGATACCATCATGGTGCGGCCTTACAGCAGCTATTATAAGGTATATATTGTGGACGAGGCTGAGAAGATGACGGTCCAGGCACAGAATGCCCTGTTAAAAACCATTGAGGAGCCGCCGTCCTATGCGGTCATCCTGCTGCTGACAACCAACCAGGACGCATTCCTCCCGACCATCCTGTCGCGCTGCGTGCAGCTGAAGCTGAAGCCGCTGCGGGACGAGGTAGTAAGGGAATATCTGGTACAGTCCCTGGGGGTTGAGGAAAGCCAGGCCGAGATTTATGCGGCATTTGCAAGGGGGAACCTGGGCAAGGCCATCCACCTGGTTGAGTCTGAGGAATTCAGGGTCATGTATGATGCCCTTATCCTTATGCTGAAGCATTTGAAGGATGCGGATATATCTGAACTTCTGGAGTATATCCGTAAGCTGAAGGAGGAGAACCTGGATATCCGCGGATGCCTGGACTTCATGCAGATGTGGTACAGGGATGTGCTGATGTATAAGACCACCAAGGACATAAACCTTCTGATTTTCAAGGATGAGTTTTCTACCATCAAGGCCATGAGTACGGTCAGCGGTTATGACGGACTGGAAAGGATACTGCAGGCCATTGAAAAGGCAAGGGTGCGCCTGGATGCCAATGTGAATATGGAACTTGTCATGGAACTGATGTTCCTGACCATGAAGGAAAACTAGTACAGCATTACTTAGGAATTTAAGCAGCTCCTCCTCCGGATCCATGTATGGAGGACGGACTGTTAAATGTCCCGGAAGGCCGCAGGCCTGAGGGGTTAAGCGCTAAATTGAGATGGATAGATTGCCATGGGCATACGGCAATGCCATGCACAGGCCGGCAGTTAAAGGAGAATTGAATGATTACAGTGATTGGAGTGCGTTTCCGCACAGCAGGCAAGATTTACTATTTTGACCCGGCGGGCCGTAAGGTAAAGACCGGGGACCACGTGATTGTGGAGACGGCCAGGGGAATTGAATACGGATATGTGGTACTTGGCAACCGTGAAGTGGATGAGTCCAAAGTGGTGCCGCCCTTAAAGCCGGTCATCCGTATGGCCACTGCTGAGGATGAGGCGGTGGAGACAAAGAATAAGAATAAGGAAAAAGAGGCATTTAAGATCTGCCAGGACAAAATTAAGAAGCATAACCTGGAGATGAAGCTGATTGATGCTGAATATACATTTGACAATAATAAAGTCCTGTTTTACTTTACCGCGGACGGACGCATTGACTTCCGCGAACTGGTAAAGGACCTGGCCAGCGTGTTTAAGACCAGGATTGAACTGCGCCAGGTGGGCGTAAGGGATGAGACAAAGATAATGGGAGGAATCGGCATATGCGGCAGGGCGCTGTGCTGCCACTCCTATCTGTCCGAGTTCATACCTGTTTCAATTAAGATGGCAAAGGAACAGAACCTGTCCCTGAATCCCACCAAGATATCCGGTGTCTGCGGAAGGCTGATGTGCTGTCTTAAGAATGAGGAAGAAACATACGAGGTCCTTAACAGCAAGCTCCCCAATACAGGGGATTATGTGACCACCAATGACGGGTTAAAGGGAGAGGTCCAGAGCGTCAACGTCCTGCGCCAGCTGGTCAAGGTGATTGTGACCGTGGACAAGGATGAAAAGGAAATCCGGGAGTATAAGGTGGAAAACCTCAGGTTCAAGCCCAGGAAGAAAAAGGGCAAGGGCGGGGACAAGCAGGCCCAGGATACGCCGGATGCAGAGTTAAAACATCTGGAGGCACTGGAGAAAAAAGAAGGCAAGTCAAAGCTGGATGATAATTAAAACGGAGGTAGTCCAATGGAACATACCTGGCGCCAGGCAGGTCCTGTGATGTTGCGCGATGACGAGCGCATTGACGACCTGCAGCGGAATCAATATGGTATCATCCAGAGAAAGGGTGCTTTCTGCTTTGGGATGGACGCGGTCCTTCTTTCAGGATTTGCAGTGGTGAAAAAGGGGGAGAGGATGCTGGACCTGGGCACAGGCACGGGCATCATCCCAATCCTTCTGACTGCAAAGACAGAAGGGGAGCATTTTACCGGCCTTGAGATTCAGGAAGAGTCGGCGGATATGGCAAGACGCAGCGTCCGATATAACCATCTGGAAGAAAAGGTGGATATTGTCACAGGTGATATTGTGGAGGCCGGTCAGCTCTTTGCCCTGGCCTCTTTTGATGTGGTCACGTCCAACCCTCCTTATATGAATGATGCCCATGGGCTAAAGAACCCGGGGGATGCAAAAGCCATTGCCCGCCATGAGGTTAAGTGCACACTGGAGGATGTTGTGCGGGAAGGGACCAGGGTCTTAAAGCCTGGAGGCCGTTTCTATATGGTCCACAGGCCAAGGCGGCTCATCGAGATTATCCAGACCATGAAAAAGCATGGACTGGAGCCAAAGCGTATGAAGATGGTCCACCCCTATGTTGACAGGGAGGCCAACATGGTACTGATTGAAGCGGTACGCGGCGGCGGCGCCCTGCTTAAGATGGAGGCGCCTGTGATTGTATTTAATGAACAGGGTGGGTATACGGAACAGATTAGGGTTACGTATGGATATTAGTACTGCGCTGTATTGGAAAGGAGGGACTCATGGCTGGCAAATTATATCTGTGTGCAACGCCAATCGGCAATCTGGAGGATATCACCTTCAGGGTCCTCAGGACATTAAAGGAAGTGGATCTGATAGCGGCAGAGGATACCCGACACAGTATCAAGCTTCTGAACCACTTTGGGATTAAGACGCCCATGACCAGTTATCATGAATATAATAAGGTGGATAAGGCCAGGTACCTGGTGGAGCAGATGAAGGACGGGGCTGACATCGCCCTTATAACAGATGCAGGGACCCCGGGCATCTCAGACCCCGGGGAGGAATTGGTGCGCCAGTGCTATGAGGCCGGACTTGAGGTGACGTCCCTTCCTGGCCCTGCAGCCTGCATCACTGCCCTTACCATGTCCGGGCTGTCCACACGGAGGTTTTGTTTTGAGGCGTTCCTGCCCTCTGAGAAAGGTGATAAAAAGGAGCGGGCCAGGATTTTGGGTGAGCTTAAGGATGAGACAAGGACCATCATAGTATATGAAGCGCCCCACCACCTGGTCAAAACCCTGGAAGATCTATATGGGGCGCTGGGAAACCGCAGGATTACCATATTAAGGGAGCTGACCAAGAAGTTTGAGACAGCCTTTAGGAGCACTTTTGAAGACGCGCTGGCTGCCTATGGACAGGAGGAGCCAAAGGGCGAATGTGTGATTGTGATTGAAGGCAGGTCCCCCCAGGAGCTTCGGGAGGAACAGATCCGCACTTGGGAGGAGATGGGGCTTGAGGAACACCTGGAACACTACATGTCCATGGGACAGGATAAGAAGGAAGCCATGAAGTCCGTTGCCAAGGACAGGGGCATCAGCAAGAGGGATGTGTACCAGCAGCTTCTATAGATATAGAAAGAACCCAGGCACTCAGCCGCCTTGTCAAAGGCAGCAACCCGGGTTCTTTCTATGTACATGTGCGTTTACTCAGTTACATTCAATCCGGCCAGTTTGGCCAGGGCAATGACAGACTGTTTGGAAACCTTCTTACCTTCAAATTCCAGCAGTTCATCCGTGCTGCCTGTGAAGATATCCGCGCACTCTGCTTTCTTGAGGATGATGCAGTCGTCCTGAACCGTAATCTCCAGTCCGTCCTTAACGTCCAGATCAAGGCTCCTTCTCAGTTCAATGGGAAGCGTGATCCTTCCAAGCTCATCCAGTTTACGAATTACACCTGTTGTCTTCATGGTTTTCAACCCCCTTATCATGATTTTATCCCCTTTTACAAATTAAACTTACCAAATTTAGGGTTCCAAGTCAATATATGTAAATGATAGAAATGGTAAGAAATGTCAAAAAGCAGTAAACTTGACAAAAAAGCACAAAAACACGCTAAAAATATTTCTTGACAAATACTTATCTTTCCTGTAGTATTACTTTGATGTTCAAAGTATTTCCCTAAAGGATACAAAAATGGAAGGCATGAGTCCTCTTGCAGAACGGATTCGGGACGGGTAAGAAGAATGACAACAAGAATCATAGGAACCGGTTCATATGTGCCGGAGCAGATAGTGACCAACAATGACCTTGCTCAGATTGTGGATACCAATGATGAGTGGATCCGCAGCCGGACGGGAATCGGTGAAAGAAGGATTGCCACAACCGAAAGCACCTCCTACATGGCGGCTAAAGCTGCAATGGGGGCGCTGGAACAGTCAGGCTTAAAGCCTGAGGAGATTGACCTTATCCTTCTTGGGACTTCCTCACCGGATTATTGTTTTCCAAACGGGGCGTGCGAGGTGCAGGGCATGATTGGCGCGGTCAATGCGGCCTGCTATGACATCAGCGCTGCATGTACAGGGTTTGTATATGCGCTGAACACAGCCCATGCATTTATAAGCAGCGGGTTATATAAGACAGCCTTAATAATCGGATCTGATGTATTAAGCAAACTGATTGACTGGACAGACAGAGGAACCTGCGTGCTCTTTGGGGATGGCGCGGGCGCCGTGGCCGTAAGGGCGGATGACACAGGAATCCTTGGTATCAACATGAAATCCGACGGCACCAAGGGCAATGTACTGACCTGCGGTTCCAGGACCAACGGGAATTTCCTTCTGGGCAAGAAGCCGGAACTGGGTTATATGACCATGGACGGACAGGAAGTGTTCAAGTTTGCAGTGAGGAAAGTACCGGAATGCATTACCCAGGTATTGGACCATGCAGGCGTTGCAGCGGAAGAAATCAAGTATTTTGTCATACACCAGGCTAACTACAGGATCATAGAGTCCATTGCAAAGCGCTTAAAGGTAAGCGTGGAATGTTTCCCGGTTAATATGGAGCATTACGGCAACACCAGCGCCGCGTCCATTCCCCTTCTTCTGGATGAGATAAACCGGAAGGGAATGCTTAAGTCCGGGGACAAGATCGTGTTCTCAGGTTTTGGCGCAGGCCTTACTTGGGGAGCTGCCCTGTTAGAATGGTAAAAATTAAATTAAAATTAAAAACTATGAAAATGTAAAAGGAGAACAACAATCATGTTAGAGAAAATGAAAGAAATCATTGCAGAGCAGTTAAGTGTGGAGGCTGACACCGTAACAGAGGCATCTTCCTTCAAGGAAGACCTGGGAGCTGATTCCCTGGACCTGTTTGAACTGGTCATGGCACTGGAGGATGAGTACTCTGTAGAGATTCCTGCCGAGGACCTGGAGCAGTTAACCACGGTTGGCGATGTGATGAACTACTTAAAGAATAAAGGCGTAGAAGCGTAAAAACTAGAGATATGCAAACAACAACGGCGTGTGGATACTACTGAAGCACGCTGTTATTCATAAGGCAGCTTTCCGATGCCAGGCACGGGAAAACCGCAAGGTATGGTGAAGCGCTTTTGCTCAGGAATGTACAACTTGGAGGTAGAATAATGAAAACAAGAATTACAGAAATGTTAGGAATTGAATATCCTATTATTCAGGGCGGCATGGCCTGGGTAGCAGAACATAATCTGGCAGCAGCCGTGTCCGAAGCAGGCGGTTTTGGCGTAATCGGCGGGGCCAATGCGCCTGGAGAGGTGGTCCGCGATGAAATCCGCAAGGCAAGGGAGCTGACAAAGAAACCATTTGGCATCAATGTGATGCTTTTAAGCCCTCATGCGGATGATGTTGCAAAGGTAGTTGTGGAGGAAGGCATCAAGGTTGTGATAACCGGAGCCGGCAATCCTGAAAAGTATATGGAAATGTGGAAGTCAGCCGGGATTAAGGTGATTCCGGTGGTGGCATCCGTGGCCCAGGCACGCCGCATGGAGAAGTACGGGGCTGACGCGGTTGTGGCAGAGGGAATGGAGTCCGGCGGACATATCGGCGAGGAGACGACCATGACCCTGGTGCCCCAGGTAGTGGATGCGGTGTCCATTCCGGTCATTGCGGCAGGCGGCATCGGCGATGGAAGAGGAATCGCGGCAGCCTTCATGCTGGGCGCGGAGGCCGTACAGATGGGAACCAGGTTTGTGGTGGCAGATGAATGTACGGTACATGAGAATTACAAACAGCGCATCATCAAGGCAAAGGACATTGACTCAACGGTTACGGGCCGCAGCCACGGACATCCTGTCAGGGGCCTCAGGAACCAGATGACAAGGGAGTACATTAAGCTGGAGCAGGAAGGCAAATCCTTTGAGGAACTGGAATACCTGACACTGGGCAAGCTGCGAGAGGCTGTCCAGGAAGGCGATGTGATGAATGGCACCGTCATGGCGGGCCAGATTGCAGGCATGATTTCCAAAAAGCAGTCCTGCAAGGAAATGATTGAAGAGATGATGGAACAGGCATCCGGCCTTATGCACTGGAATTAAGAGGGGGAAGAGGATGAGCAGGATTGCATTTATTTTCCCGGGACAGGGAGCACAGGTCTGCGGGATGGGCCAGGATTTCTATGAGCAGACAGAGACAGGCAAAAAAATCTTTGACAAAGCAAGCGGGCTCCTGGGCTTCTCCATGCCGGAGCTGTGTTTTGAGAAGAATGACAGGCTGGATATAACGGAATATACCCAGGCCGCCATGGTCACTGCCGGCATTGCCATGATGCGGGTGCTGGAGGAAAAAGGGATTAAGCCGGATGTGGCCGCCGGACTGAGTCTGGGGGAATACTGTGCCCTGGCAGCAGCCGGCGTCATGAGTGACGAGGACGCCATCTGCACGGTGCGCCAGAGGGGAATCCTGATGCAGGAAGCAGTTCCTGTGGGAGAAGGAGCCATGGCAGCCATCCTGGCCCTGGACGCAGCGGCCATTGAAGCTGTCACGGGGGCCATGGAAGGCGTGTGGATTGCCAATTACAACTGCCCGGGGCAGATTGTGATTTCCGGTAAGAAGGCTGCCGTGGAAGAGGCCTGTGAAAAGCTTAAGGCTGCCGGTGCAAAGCGGGCCCTGTTGCTGAACGTAAGCGGTCCCTTCCATTCCGGCATGCTTACGGTTGCAGGTGAGAAGCTGGCGCAGGTACTGGCGGATGTGGAGATACATACGCCCCGGATTCCTTATGTGGCAAATGTCAATGCGCAGTTCGTCACCACGGCAGAGCCTGTAAAAGACCTGCTGACCAGGCAGGTATCCTCATCCGTGCGCTGGCAGCAGAGTGTGGAAGCCATGATAAATGACGGGGTAGACACCTTTATTGAGATTGGACCAGGCAGGACGCTGGCCGGATTCATGAAGAAGATCAGCAAAGAAGTAAAAACCATGAACGTGGAAAAACTGGAAGATATAGAAAAGGTAGCGGAGGCATTGAAGTAAGCGTCTGGGAACGGCGCTGCTATTCAATGCAGGGAAAGGAGATTTAGTATGCTGGAAGGAAAGATTGCACTGGTAACAGGCGCCAGCCGTGGAATTGGCCGTCAGATAGCCCTGACACTGGGAGCAAAGGGCGCTGCGGTGATTGTAAACTATAATGGCTCTGCCCAAAAGGCAGAGGAAGTGGTAAAAGAGATAGAGGCCGCAGGAGGCAGGGCAGAGGCGCTGCAGTGCAATGTTTCCGATTTCGAGGCCTGCGGACAGATGATGGCAGACATTGTGGCCAGGTACGGACGTCTGGATATCCTGGTTAACAACGCGGGAATCACCAGGGATAACCTGTTGATGAAGATGTCCGAGGAGGATTTTGATGCGGTCATAAACACCAACTTAAAGGGTGTGTTCAACTGTATCAAACATATTTCACGCCAGATGTTAAAGCAGAAGGCAGGGAGGATCATCAATATCTCTTCCGTATCCGGCGTACTGGGCAATGCGGGCCAGGCCAACTACTGCGCGGCCAAGGCAGGCGTGATTGGAATCACCAAATCCGCTGCAAGGGAGCTTGCAAGCAGGGGGATCACGGTAAATGCAGTGGCTCCCGGTTTTATTTCAACGGAAATGACAGATGTGCTCAGTGACAGCATTAAATCTTCTGTTACGGAGCAGATTCCCATGAAGAAGTTCGGCGAGACCCAGGATATTGCGGGTGCAGTGGCGTTCCTGGCTTCCGAAGATGCAAAATATATAACAGGCCAGGTTCTCTGTGTAGACGGCGGCATGGCAATGTAGAGAAGGACAGGAGTGTGAGCGTATGAAAACAAGAGTGGTAATTACCGGTATGGGCGCCATTACCCCCATTGGCAATGACGTGGAAAGTTTCTGGCAGGGACTGAAGGACAAGAAAGTGGGAATCGCCCCCATCACATATTTTGATACAACCGATTATAAATGTAAGCTGGCAGCCGAGGTAAAGGGATTCAATGCCAGGGATTACATGGACCCCAAGGCAGCGCGCCGCATGGAGGCATTTTCCCAGTTCGCGGTAGCAGCGTCAAAGGAGGCCCTGGAGCATTCTGGCATTGACATGGAGAAGGAAGATCCCTACCGCGTGGGTGTGTGCGTGGGTTCTGGAATCGGTTCCCTCCAGGCCATGGAAAAGGATGTGCAGAAGCTTCTGGAAAAGGGACCCAGCCGTGTGAACCCGCTGCTGGTACCTCTTATGATCAGCAATATGGCGGCGGGCAATGTTGCCATCCAGTTCGGGCTGAAGGGCAAATGTTTTAACGTGGTTACGGCCTGCGCCACAGGCACCCATTCCATCGGCGAGGCATTCCGTTCCATCCAGTACGGAGAAGCGGATGTGATGGTGGCAGGCGGGGCAGAGGCCAGCATTACCCCTATCGGTATTGCAGGATTCACCTCACTGACCGCGCTGAACACAACCGATGACCCTGCCCGCGCATCCATTCCTTTTGACGAGGACCGCAACGGATTTGTCATGGGCGAGGGCGCCGGCGTGGTTGTGCTTGAATCCTTAGACCACGCAAAGGCCCGCGGGGCCAATATCCTGGCTGAGATAGTGGGTTACGGCGCCACCTGCGACGCATTCCACATCACATCCCCGGCAGAAGACGGAAGCGGGGCTGCACGTGCCATGGAGAATGCTATTAAGGATGCCGGCCTTAAGCCGGAGGACATTGATTATGTAAATGCACACGGAACCAGCACCCATCACAACGACCTGTTTGAGACAAAGGCCATTAAGCTGGCCCTGGGAGACCATGCCGGGAAGGTGAAGATCAACTCCACCAAGTCCATGATCGGTCATCTTTTAGGCGCTGCAGGCGGTGTGGAATTCATAACCTGCGTCAAGTCCATTGAAGACGGATACGTACACGCAACCGTTGGTCTTGAGAAACCGGGCGAGGGCTGTGACCTGGACTACACACAGGGGGACGGCGTTGCCATGGATGTCAATGTTGCCATCAGCAATTCCCTTGGCTTCGGCGGCCACAATGCCAGCCTGATTGTCAGGAAATTCAGCGAATAACAGGAGGAGAATGTGATGAGTATAGAGGAAATCATTCAGCTGATCCAGGCGGTATCTGAGAACAAGCTGACCAGTTTTGAATTGGAAGAAGGCAATATGAAGCTCTCCTTAAAGTGCAAGAAGGAGCAGCCGCAGATTGTCACGGTGGCAGCAGCTTCCATGGACCAGGCAGCTGTCCAGATGCTGAATACGGCCGCGGCCGGCGCAGGCGTTTCCGTGGCCCAGGTGCAGGACCAGCCGGCCCAGACAGCGGGCGTTGACATTGGCTCTGATAAAGTGGTCACCTCTCCCCTGGTTGGAACCTTTTACGCTTCCTCCTCGCCGGATGCAGATGCATTCGTAAAGGTGGGGGACACCGTGAAAAAGGGCCAGGTGCTGGGAATCATAGAGGCCATGAAGCTGATGAACGAGATAGAAAGCGAATATGACGGCGTGGTGGAAGCCATCCTTGTGAACAACGAGGAAGTGGTGGAATACGGACAGCCGCTGTTCCGGATTAAATAGCGGGGAGGGAAAAAACATGTTGATGGGAGTAAAAGAAATCCAGGAAATCATACCTCACAGGCATCCCTTCCTCTTGATTGACTGTATTGAAGAGCTGGAACCGGGCCTGCGCGCGGTTGGGTACAAGTGCGTGACTTATGACGAGTCCTTTTTCAAGGGCCATTTCCCGCAGGAGCCGGTGATGCCGGGAGTCCTTCTGGTGGAAGCCCTGGCCCAGACAGGCGCGGTAGCCATCCTGTCCCAGGAAGGCTTTAAGGGAAAGGTAGCTTACTTTGGCGGGATTGACAAGGCTAAATTCAAGCGCAAGGTGGTGCCCGGGGACAAAGTAAAGCTGGAGTGTGAGATTATTAAGCAGAAGGGCCCTGTGGGCGTGGGCAAAGCCACTGCCACGGTGGACGGCAGGCTGGCTGTAAGCGCGGAGCTTACCTTCATGGTTGGATAGTACAGACTAAATAGTTTGGGAATCGAGGGAGAATACCGATGTTTAACAAGATTTTGATTGCCAATAGAGGTGAAATCGCGGTCCGCATCATCCGCGCCTGCCGTGAGATGGGCATACAGACCGTGGCCGTGTATTCTGAGGCGGATAAAGACTGCCTTCACACATTGCTGGCTGATGAAGCCATCTGTATCGGGCCTGCTGTCTCTGGCCAGAGCTATCTGAATATGGAGCGGATCCTGGCTGCAACCGTTGCCATGAAGGCCGATGCCATCCATCCGGGATTTGGTTTCCTTTCAGAGAATGCCAAGTTTGCCAAGCTGTGTGCGGAATGCAACATTACCTTTATCGGACCGTCCGCTGAAATCATAAGCAAGATGGGCAACAAGTCGGAAGCCCGCAAAACCATGATGGAGGCAGGAGTGCCCGTGGTACCGGGCAGCAAGGAACCCGTGCACACCGCCCAGGACGGCCTTGAGATGGCAAAGACAATCGGCTTCCCGGTTATGATTAAGGCGTCCTCGGGCGGCGGCGGAAAGGGCATGCGTATATCCAGAAGCGCGGAGGATTTTACGGAGCTATTCAATGCGGCCCAGATGGAATCCGTCAAGGGTTTTTCCGATGACACCATGTATATTGAGAAATACATTGAAAAGCCAAGGCATGTGGAATTCCAGATCATGGCGGATAAGCACGGCAGCGTGGTCCACCTGGGAGAACGTGACTGTTCCATCCAGAGACGCCACCAGAAGGTGCTGGAGGAAGCGCCCTGCGACGTCATTTCCCCTGAGCTCAGGCGCAGGATGGGCGATACCGCGGTGCGGGCGGCCAAGGCCGTTGGTTATGAGAATGCGGGCACCATTGAATTCCTTTTAGACAAGGACAGGAATTTCTACTTCATGGAGATGAACACCAGGATCCAGGTGGAGCACCCCGTGACCGAGATGGTTACCGGAATGGACCTGATCAAGGAGCAGATCCGTGTGGCAGCAGGGGAACCCTTAAGCGTGACCCAGGAAGACGTGACCATTAAGGGCCATGCCATTGAGTGCCGTATCAATGCCGAGAACCCCTCAAAGAACTTCATGCCGTGTCCGGGCCTGATTACCAACGTCCATATACCCGGGGGCAACGGGGTCAGGGTGGATACCCATATCTACAGCGATTATAAGGTTCCGGCCAACTATGATTCCATGCTGATGAAGCTGATTGTGTATGATAAAGACAGGGAGTCGGCCATTGCCAAGATGCGCAGCGCCCTGGGCGAGGTTGTTATTGAGGGAATTGAAACCAATATTAACTTCCAGTACGAGATTCTGGAAAACGATGCATTCCAGGAAGGCGATACGGATACAAGCTTTATTGAGAAGTACTTCCCGGATTATGTGAAATAGTGAAAGGAAATGCCTATGTTGCGGAACATGTTTAAAAAAACGTATACAAAGATAGATACGAAATACAAGCCGCCAAAAGGTGACGCAGAGGAGCCGGGCATCCCGGAAGGGCTGTGGCGCAAATGTAACAAATGCGGCCAGCCCATCTATGTGGAGGACGTAAAGAATAATTATTACGTGTGTCCAAAATGCAGCGGCTATTTCCGTGTCCACGCATACCGCAGGATTGAGATGATTGTAGACGAGGGAACCTTCGAGGAGTGGAACAAGGAGATGCCTTTCTCCAACCCCCTGGATTTCCCGGGCTATGAGAAGAAGGTCCTGGCTGCCAGGGAAAAGAGTCATCTGAATGAAGCCATTGTAACAGGAAAAGGCATGATTGACGGAAATCCCGCGGTGGTAGGCGTTTGTGACGCGCGTTTTATCATGAGCAGCATGGGCCATGTGGTGGGTGAGAAGATAACGGATGCAGTGGAGCGGGCCACAAAGGAAAAGCTTCCTGTGATTATCTTTGCCTGCTCCGGGGGCGCCAGGATGCAGGAGGGAATCGTATCCCTGATGCAGATGGCAAAAACCTCAGCTGCCTTAAAGCGTCATCATGAGGCCGGGCAGCTGTTTATCAGCGTGCTTACGGATCCCACAACGGGCGGCGTTACGGCAAGCTTTGCCATGCTGGGGGATATCATCCTTGCAGAGCCCCACGCCCTTATCGGTTTTGCAGGCCCCAGGGTCATTGAACAGACCATCGGGCAGAAGCTGCCGGAAGGCTTCCAGCGCGCCGAGTTCCTTTTGGAACATGGTTTTGTTGACAAGATTGTTGAGCGCAAAGACCAGAAAAAGGTGATTGGACAGATTCTTTACATGCACCGCAACCACAGGATGAATGTGGACCTGCCGGTGGGTAAGACAGCGGCCGCTGTGGATAACCTTGGGAAGATGGCGCAGTCCGGTGGAAAAACATCCGATGGGAAGATATCCGGCAAAGGAACATCCGGCAAAAAGACCGGCGGTACGTCAAAGACAGCCTGGGACACGGTCCTGCTCTCAAGGAAATCAGACCGTCCCGTTGCGGCGGATTATATCAACGCCATATTTGATGAGTTCATCGAGTTCCATGGAGACCGGTATTTTGGCGACGACGGCGCCATTGTGGGCGGGATAGCCATGTTCCACGGCATGCCCGTGACTGTGATCGGACAGCAGAAGGGCAAGAACACCAAGGATAACCTGAAGCGCAACTTCGGCATGCCGTCGCCGGACGGATACCGCAAGGCCCTGCGTCTGATGAAGCAGGCGGAAAGCTTTGGACGTCCGGTGGTGTGTTTTGTGGATACACCGGGAGCGTTCTGCGGACTGGAGGCAGAGGAACGGGGACAGGGAGAGGCCATTGCCCGCAGCCTGTTTGAGATGTCAGACCTGAAGGTCCCTGTGCTTTCTGTTGTGATTGGAGAAGGCGGAAGCGGCGGCGCCCTTGCCATGGCCGTGGCCAACGAGGTGTGGATGCTGGAAAATGCAATCTACTCCATCCTTTCACCGGAAGGATTCGCATCCATTCTGTATAAGGACAGCAAGAAGGCGCCGGATGCAGCCAAGGTCATGAAGGTAACGGCCCAGGACCTTAAGAAGCTGGGGCTGATTGAACGGATTGTACCGGAAGAAGAACCCGTATGCACGGATAACCTTTACCAAGTTGCTGAATACATGGACAGCGCCATGGCAGGATTTTTTGAACGCTGTCTTTCCATGACAAAGGAAGAACTGGCAGAACAAAGGTATCTTAGATTTAGGAGAATGTAATGAACGAATTAAAACCATTGGTAATTGGGGATTTAGTAGTTAAAAAACCTGTTATTCAGGGAGGCATGGGCGTTGGCATCAGTCTTCATAAGCTGGCAGGCGCGGTTGCGCAGGCCGGAGGAGTGGGAATTATATCGTCAGCCCAGATTGGTTTCAGGGAACCTGATTTTACTACGAATTTTGTGGAAGCCAACCTAAGGGCTATCCGCCGGGAGATGAAATCCGCCAGGGAGATTTCTCCGGACGGTGCCATTGGTTTTAATATCATGGTTGCCACCAAACATTATGATATGTGGGTCAAGGAAGCGGTCAAGGCAGGCGCTGACATCATCATCTCCGGCGCCGGGCTTCCGGTTTCCCTTCCGGAGCATGTGGAAGCCGCTTACGCGGAAATGAAGGAGGACGGACAGGAGATGCCCGCCCGCCGGATTAAGCTGGCTCCCATTGTATCTTCCGCCAAGTCCGCCATGGTAATCTGTAAGATGTGGGACAGGAAATGTCATGTGGCGCCGGACCTGGTGGTGATAGAGGGACCGCTGGCAGGCGGCCACCTGGGGTTCTCGCTGGACCAGCTTACTGCCTACGGGGCCGACACCGGGGATGTGCCTGCAACCTATGACCAGGCTGCTTATGATGAAGAGGTGAAGGCAATCATAAAGGTGGTTGGGGAATACGGCGACAAGTATGGCCGCCATATCCCGGTGGTCACGGCCGGAGGGATTTACACCCACGAGGATGTGCTGCACCAGCTGGAGCTGGGAGCGGACGGAGTCCAGGTGGGCACCAGGTTTGTCACCACCAGGGAGTGCGATGCATCAGAAGCATATAAGCAGGAATACATCAAGGCCAGGAAGGAAGATATCGTGATTACCAAGAGCCCGGTAGGAATGCCGGGAAGGGCCATCATGAATCCCTTCTTAAGGCAGATTAAGTCCGGGGACCGCCCGGCCATCAAATCCTGTTTCCAGTGCCTGGAGCACTGCGATATAAGGACTATCCCATACTGCATCACCATGGCTCTTGTGAAGGCGGCTGAGGGGGATACGGAGCATGCGCTCCTGTTCTGCGGAAGCAATGCCTACCGGGCCGGGAAGATTGACACGGTGAAGCATGTGATGGATGATTTGATGGGGGAAGGACAGGAATGATGTCCTGTTCAGGAGTTTTTCATAGAAAATAAAAATCGGGCAGATAAGACGGGGTGTTGTTTTGGACAAAACCATAACCAGCTTATCTGCCTGATTTTTTTACTGTATTTCAGTTTAATGGCGGTAAAAATCCTTTTGGCTGCATCCGGCCCGCCCGCCGCCTGCACAGGCTCACTTTTCCACAACATACATGCCCCTTTCCTGCATCAGATGCAGTATACGCTGAAATCCCCGGTTTACAAGGATATATGGTAAATTTTATCACACATTTCCTAGAAAATCCACATAGGAAAACCTCTTATCCCCAGCATTTTAACAGAGATATCCACAAGTTATCCACATTATCCACTATCGGACTGCCCGGACTGGCGGATATGGTGGATAGAGGGCGGTATGTTCAGAATCTGTCATTTTTATTACGGTTATCTTGCACTTTCCCGGAACCCATTGACCAATCCGCCGGAATATTTTAATCTATTGGGAGGGAATATGAAAAACAGAGGGTGAAGAATATGCAGAAAACAAATGTCCAGGAAAAAGCTGAGTATCTGATTGGAGATGTGGCCCGTATGGTGGGGCTCAGCAGGGACGCCCTGCGGTTTTATGAGAAAAAGGGCATTATCAATGCCAGGAAAAAAGATAACGGATACCGGTATTATTCGGAAGATGACATCTATAAGCTGATGTATATCCTGTACCAGAGAAAGATGAACACCAGCCTGGAAGAAATAGAGGGCCTTATGAGCGGCGGACGGTCCATGGAATCCAGAAGGAAACGGATTAAGCAGCGTATGGCTGAGGAAGAGGAGACCATACGCATGCACCAGCAGGCCATTGCCAGGCTGAAGCTGGTACAAAGGGATATGGACCATATTGAGGAGAGCCTGAACCGGTATTCCCTTAGGCGGTTCCCCAAAGCATATATCATGGGACAGTGCCGGGACCTTCACCATGGCCTGAGGGAGTGGTTCCGGCTGGCCTCCACCATATCAGGGCTGGATATGACATATTTTTATAATGAGCTTACCTATAATGGAAGGGAGCTGACCCAGCATGGCACCCAGCTCCTGTTTTATAAAGAACTGGAGGACCAGCTGGGGGATGCTTTTGATTCCTCCCGTTATGCGCTCACAGAGGAAAAGATGTGCATCTATACAGTCCTTACATCCAGGGAAACCCTTCCCAGCCCGGAAATGGTCAGCCGTATGGTCGGCTGGGGCCGGAAGCATGGGATTGAGGCCGGGGGACGGGTGTATGCCAATGACATGACCTCCTTTTTTGATGAGGACGGGGCTACGTTCTGCCTGGAGTTATATATGCCGGTCAGGAAGATTGTATCGCAGATATAGACACATGATTTATCATCAGGTTACTGTACTGCATTCCCCGCCGTCTTCATCATCATCCTTATCAAGCCCATGGTTCTGAATGAAATCAATGAGAAAGGATGATACCGTGACCGTGATGAGTGAATACACAATGCGCTGTGCAGGGATGTAGGACAGGGATAAAACAAGTACCGTAACATCCGTAAGCAGATAGGCCCTGGAAATACGGCAGCCTGTAATCTTGGAAATGACCAGGGCCAGGGCATCATCGCCTGCGCAGGAAGCGCCCTGGCGCACCACAAGGCCGCAGCCTGTCCCGATGAAGCATCCTCCCACCAGGGCGGCTGTAAACGGCGCGCCTGCCAGGCTGGGAAGGAGCGGCGGGAACATTTCCCATAAACGGAAGAATCCGGCCATACATATGGTTGCAAAGATGGATGTCTTAAGGAACTCCCTGCCCAGGTATTTGAACCCCAGGGCATAACTTAAGGCATCCAGTACGGGTGACAGTATGGAAGATGACATGCCTATCCAGAAATTGAACAGGAGGATCAATCCCAGGATACCTCCCTCCGTGATATCTGCCTGTCGGTGTACATTGTAGATCCCGAAGGTGGTGATGGCTGTACCGAGGATGATGGATAACACGGTCTTTGGGGGAAAGGTCATCCGTAAGTCCAGGACAGTCCGGCAAGCCAGCTTCTTCAGCTGCTTCATAATAAAACTTCCTTTCTAAAAAAATACTTATGGGCGGCAATGGGACCTGTTTTGGTCCCGCTGCCGCCCTGTCTGCTATATTATACCCCATGTACCCGGGGGAAAGTCAAGTTAATTCGGCGTATATAAGCCTCATCAGTCCAGTTTTTCACTTCCAGAATCGACAATAATTCCCTTATTGTTAGTCTTATAGTAAGTATCGTCGGAATCCTTTATGTTTTTCTTGTTTTTCATCAGTTTGCCTGATGTGCTGATCAGGTAGGTTTCATCCTTGTAGGTAAATGGCTGGTATTTGGTGCCTTCCTCGGCATCGATCCTTCTGCCCTTGACATAGATGGAGTCACCGTCAATGCCGTCAATGCCCGCGCCCTTTCTGCTTCCGGATTTCTGGAAGCTGTAGGCGTATTTGTCGCCGTCCAGTTCTATGGTAACCGTACCTGTCTTCATGGCGCCTTCCTTGGGTGAATCCGCGAAGTAGTATACAAATACGCCTTCTTCGTCCTCATCCGGCAGGTCGTCAAAGGATTCGATTTCCTCAGCCGTGCGGATGGTCTTTCCGTTTTCCTCGAACTCTATTTTATAAAGTCCGTGGAGCATTTTGCCGTACTGGTCAAATCCATAGGACTGGCCGTTGATTTTCTTGATTTCTGCCATTGCCAGGTCGCCGCTGGAATCAGCATAGTACCAATGCTCGTCACCGTCATCGTAGCCCTCAGGGTCTATATCCTCATTGGGGATGGCCTTGAACCAGCCCGTGGACATCCAGCACTGGTCCTCTGAGCTGTAGAATTTATTCACTGCATTGGATCCGGAAGCAGTACCCGGGTCATTGTACCATTCAAAGTGGGCGGCGCCGTTTTCATCAAAGCGGTATTTGCGCCCATTGATTTTCTTGTTGTCATTGTCCTTGGTCTTTTTGCCGTTGGTGGCAAAGTAGAACCAGTAGCCGTCGCCGTCGCGTTCCGTATCCTCGTCGTTTTCCGCGGTAATGTATTGCCAGCCAGTGGCCATACGGCCGTCGCCGTTTTCCCCGCAGTAGTACATCCCGCTTTTCCAGGCATCTTCATCCGTCAGCATTTCCCCGTTCTCATCAATCCAGCCAAAGAGCATGCGGCCTTCTTCATCAAATGCATATCTGCCCTGTCCTGAGGCGTTTGGAAGGGTTACGAACTTGACATTGTCGCTGCTGCCGGATTTCTTCACGGCCTTGCCGTTGGATTGAAGGTAATACCAGTAGGTATCCGGCTCATCACCGCCAGCGTCCTCATTTTCAATTTCCCTCCATTCGTTGGTTACCATGGCTCCTGCTGAGTTTACATAATAGTAATTATCATCCTTCTCAATCAGCTGGCTTTTGGCCATGGTCCCGTCTGAATCAAGGTAGAACCAGTTGCTGCCGGATTTGGCAAACACATCCGCTGCCTTGCTGCCGTCCTTCTGATAATACACCCATTCCCCATTCTCTTCCGCCCATCCGGTTGCTGCATATGATACAAGGGCGCTTCCAAGGGTAAGCCCCAATGCCGCGCAGGGTATGATAAACCATTTTGTCTTTTTTCCCATCATTTCATTCTCTCCTTTCAATCTATCGGGGGGTGGTGCCCAGGGCCTGCCTCATAGGGCATACGGCCCTGCTGCACCGGCGTCATATCTGACATGGTAGAGAATATACTATGGAGCCGCTCCAAGGTCAACCAAAGTCAGGGAACCGTAAAGAACCGTAATATTTTGCGTAAACCGTGTAAGCTTTCTTACGGAATCATTGACTCCCCGGACAGGCCGTAACAGGGCCGTTTAAGCCATTATGCGGTGCGGGAAAATATTACGGGGCATGATTAAGGAGGCAGAAGCCCTGGGACCGTATGGCATACGGCATGGCGTCCCGGAATACATATAGAATAGAATGAACAATGCAGACAGGATGGTTTACATATGCTTAATTATCTTTGGGCAGGAATGATGATAACAGGTATTTTGTGGGGGGCTTTGCACGGTCAGCTGTCAGCTGTGACCGAGGGGGCCCTTCAGTCGTCAAAGGAGGCGGTAACCCTCTGTATCACCATGCTGGGCGTCATGTCCCTGTGGACCGGGGTGTTGGAAATCGGCCATCGGTCCGGCCTGGTGGACCAGCTGGCCAGAAGGATGTCCCCTCTCCTGACCTTCCTTTTTCCGCGTCTTGCCCCGGAAGGCGGGGCAAGGAAACAGATTGCCGTAAACATGATTGCCAACATACTGGGACTTGGCTGGGCCGCGACCCCGGCAGGCATTAAGGCCATGGAAGAGCTTAAGGCAGTGGAGGAGGAACGCAGGCGCGCGCAGGACGCGGGAGCAGCGGTGGGGAAAGGGCATGGGCCTGTTCCCGAGGGCACGGCCAGCAATGAGATGTGTACCTTCCTTATCATCAATATCTCATCCCTGCAGCTGATACCCATGAACATGATAGCATACCGCAGCCAGTACGGCAGCGTGAACCCGGCCGCCATTGTGGGTCCGTCGCTGGTGGCTACCTTCATATCCACGGTAGCGGCGGTCATATTCTGCAGGGTGATGGACAGAAGGCGGGGGACATAAACCGGGGGACATAAAGCCCTCCGCCTTCCGGCCGCGGATGATTGTAAAAATTATTTGCAATTCCTCTTTACTTCGCCGTCAAACATGATATAATACATAATAAGTCAAAATCGTATAACGTATAACGTACAACGGATAACTGAAGTTATTTAAATACAGATAAAGGGGATAACAGGACCATGATTGGAACAATAGCCAATACAAGCACAATACTCATAGGCAGTGTGGTGGGAAGCACGTTAAAAAAGGGAATCGGGGAAAAATATAAAACAGTTATGATGGATGCCATGGGCCTGGCGGCCACCGGGCTGGGAATCAACTCCATTGTCCAGGCCATGCCGGAGTCCAGGTATCATGTATTATTTATTGTGAGCCTGGCCCTGGGCGGACTGATCGGGACAAGGCTGGACCTGGCGTCAGCCTTTGACCGGGTGGTTTCTAAGATATCAAGGGGTTCCAACCTTGCCCAGGGACTGTCAACAGCCATCCTGTTGTTCTGCGCAGGCACCCTTTCCATCCTGGGGCCCATGCAGAGTGCCCTGCAGGGGGATAATACCTTCCTGTTTACCAATGCCATCCTGGACGGGATTACCTCCATTGTACTGAGTTCAACCTTTGGATTCGGGGTTGCCATTTCTGCGGGCGTCCTGTTCTGCTGGCAGGGAAGCATCTATATGCTTGCCAGGGTAATCGAACCGTTCATCACGGACCCGCTTATGACGGAAATCAGCCTGGTGGGCGGTATATTGATCCTCAGCAGCGGACTGGGCATCCTGAATATCAAGCAGATCAAGACATTGAACCTGCTTCCGGCCCTTCTGGTGCCGCCCGTGGCAGTTACCATCCTGACAGCGCTTGGTATCGGCTGACGTATGCCGGGAGCGCGGCCCATATCCGGTATGGGTCAGCAGGATTCATATATGCAAGATAAGCAAAGAAAATAATAAGAAAATAGAGGGAAACGCTGAAAAGACACCTAATCTTGTCATGTGGCAGGATAGGTGTCTTTTGCTTGATAAGTAATTAACAGTCAAACATATACTATATAATAACAAGATAAAACAGTAATAATGCATAAAATATTCATGATAAGTTTGTGCAATAGTGAAAAACAAACAATATCTTACAAAAGAATAACGGTAAATGGTTGCCAATCCACATGTAACTTGTTATAATACATAACATGAGTAGACGATAGCGCCATATAAACTTGTCATAAACATAACAGGAATGGCTGCCGCCAATACCAGTAAAGAAAGGATATGTGGTTATGTACGATTTTGACAAAGCGATTGACCGCAGAGGAACAACCAGCATTAAGTGGAACAAGCAGTATGCATTTGGACAGAAGGACGGGCTGCTGCCGTTCTGGATAGCAGATACGGATTTTGCGTCTGTACCGGAAATCCTGGATGCCATCAAGGAACGCTGCAATCATCCGGTCATCGGGTACAGCGAGCCGTTGGACAGCGTGTACACGGCAATCCAGGGATGGTGGGAGCGCCGCCACCAATGGAAGCCCCAAACGGACTGGATGCTGCTGAGCTACGGCGTGGTCACAGGTATTTATTTTACCCTGAACGCAGTGGTGCCAAAGGGAGGGAAGGTCCTGGTATTTACACCGGTATATGATCCCTTTTTTGCAGCTGTTAAGAACAGCGGCCACACATTGGTGGACTGTCCTCTGGACCATAAGGATAATTATTACAGCATAAACTTCCAGGCCTTTGAGGAAGAACTGAAGAATGGCGTGGAGGCGGTGGTCATCTGCAATCCCCACAACCCCATCGGCCGGGTTTGGACAGACGGGGAGATGGAGCACATTGTGGATTTGTGCGTGGAGTACGGCGTATACCTGTTAAGCGATGAAATCCATGCTGACTTTGGGATGACGCGCCCTTATACAACAGCTGGAAGATTCGAAAAAATCCATGACAGGCTGGTGGTTTACACAGCTATCAGCAAGACCTTTAACATGGCCGGGCTGGGGTCCTCCTGTATGATGATACCCAACCCTGAGTTAAAGCAGAAGATATCCGACAGCTATGATGCGTGCTGGATGTTCGGTCCCTGCGACCTTGCGTTCACGGCCATGGAGGCTGCCTACACACACGGGGATGCATGGGTGGACCAGCAGCTGGCCTATCTTGAGGGTAATGTTGAAACCGTCAATACATTTGTGGCGGAGCACATGCCGGGGGTACAGGTCACAAAACATGAGGGTACCTTCCTTATGTGGCTGGATATGACCTGCTTTGGAAAAAGCAGCCGGGAGCTGACATCCATCCTTGCAAAAGAATACGGGCTGGCCCTGGGGGACGGAAGCCATTACGGTACACAGGCAGAGGGATTCATGCGGCTTAATATCGGCTGTACCAGGGACACGCTTATAAAGGGGCTGGAACAGATGGCGGTGATGTATGACAAGTATGTAAAGTAAGAAATGCTATCAACGTAAGACTCTACTAATAAGGGGGAAAATTTAGAATGAGTAATACCAATGAAAACACCCACAAGAAGATAGGCTTCAGCGACTGTATGGGGCTGGCTGTCGGACAGATCATCGGTTCAGGCATCATGGTGCTGACCGGCGTTGTAATCGGCCTTACGGGCCATGGCACACCGCTTGCGTTCATCCTGGGCGCGCTTCTGGCAATCGTGACATGCGTTCCGTTTATTATCCTGACCTCCACCATACCCGCATCCGGCGCAGGTTATACCTATGTGAAACGTCTGATGGGAGACAAGGCCGGCTTCATGTACATCGGCATGTTCGTGCTGAGCCAGGTACTGATTGCAACATTTGCAAAAGGCTTTGCAAGCTACTTCTGTTCCATTTTCACCGGCTTTAACGAATCGCTCATAGCCATGTTTGCGCTGGTTGTCTGTACCGGGGTTAATATGATAGGGCTCCAGTCCAGCGCCAAGGTCCAGAAATGCATGGTTGCATTCCTGATGGTCAGCCTGTTTACATTTATCGTGTTCGGTCTTCCTAAGGTAAACTGGGGAACCTTAAGCCTGGCAACAAAGAACATCATGCCCAACGGACCCAAGAACTTCTTTACCGGTGTTGCACTTTTAAGCTTTGCCTGCGGCGGCGCTAAGTTCGTTGCTGAGAACGGCGACGATATCATCGAACCGTCCAGGACCATACCGAAAGTAATCATCCTGTCTACTTCCATCGTAGCTGTTTTCTATGCGCTGATCGGTATCGTGGCAGCCGGGGTGCTGCCCATTGAAGATGTGGCGTTCCAGAACCTGACCCTGGTTGCACAGGAGATTTTCCCGACCTGGCTGTATCTTTTCTTTGTGTTCGGCGGCGCCATGTTCGCACTGCTGACCACCCTGAACGGAACGCTGAGCTGGGTGACCCGCGGACTTCAGGCAGCGGCCAAAGAGGGCTGGCTTCCTGAGAAATGTGCCGAGGAAAACAAAAACGGTGTCCCGGTCATCATCCTGGGCGTGTTCTTTATCATGGGTGCGCTTCCGCTTATAACGGGAATGGACCTGACGCTGATTTCCAACATGGGCGTTGGAACCGATATGATTACAGAATTCATGGTTCTGCTGGCATGCTGGAACCTGCCCGGGCATCTTCCGGAGGAATATAAGAAATCCGCATTTTATATGAAGGACAGCACCTTACATACAATCCTGCTTTTCATCGGATTCCTGATGCTGGGTACATCTTACGTTAATCTGTCAGACCTGACGGTGCCGGCAGCCATCTGCTGTGTGGTCTATATCGTAATCCTGTTTGTCTATACACAGGTACGTTATAAATACGTGGCATCCAAGAAGGCGGAGGGCGCCAGGAGCGCGGTCCGCATGGAGGCAGCCGCATCAAAAGAGAAATAACCGTACTGATTCAACAATACGAAGATTAAGGGGTTGCTGTGGCACAGGACCCTGGGCCGTGTTTGAAAATCCATTCCCGCGCAGCTGGAAGAAAGCGGTTTTCAAACACGCCCCGGGTAAAAAGGGATGCCGTATGCATCCTTTTTTGCCGCTTTATGGATTAAAAAACAACGATATGGAAAGGGGCTGATACGCAGTCATGGAACGTTTTGCAATTATAGGATTTGGGTGTGCGGGTTATCATGGGCTGGCCGCCATCCGGGAAGCTGGCTGTGATGCTGCCATTGATATATACAGCGATACGGCTCTGCCGCCCTACAACCCCATGCTTACCACTTATTATACGGCAGGGCGCCTGCCTTTTGAAGGGATGTTCCCTTTTGGTACCATGGAAGAAATCGCGGCCCGCTATAAGGCTGATTTCATCACCCATACAAAGGTGAAGGCTGTCCATGCAAAGGAAAAGACAGTTGAGACCTGGGACGGGCACAAAGAACCATACGACAGGATACTGGTTGCAACCGGGGCCTCAGCCTTTGTGCCCGGCTCATTCGCAGGCCTTAAAGGGGCATTCTGCATGAGGACGGTGGAGGACGCGGTCCGTCTCCACGATGCCCTTGAGGCCGGGGATTATAAAGACGCAGTGGTGGTAGGCGCTTCCATGGTGGGAATCAAGGTGGCGGAACTTCTGCACAAGAAGGGGATCCATGTGACCCTGGCCGACATGGCCTCCCATATATTCGCACTGGCAGCATATCCGCAGGTATCGGAGATTATAGAGGACCGTATCCGGGCCATGGGCATGGACACTGCCTTTGGACAGGCCATCACATCCGCAGAGGAACACCTGGACGGACAGGGAAATGTCACGGGCTATACGGTCCATCTGGGGGACGGCAGCTGTCTTGAGACGGAAATGCTCATACTAAACATAGGAACCAGGGCATGCACCGGGATATTGGACCCGGACGAGATTGCCATTGACAGGGGAATCGTGGTGGATGAGCGCATGCATACCAGCGCCCCGGATATTTTCGCTGCCGGCGACTGCTGCCAGGGCAACAACATGCAGTCCGGCCAGACCCAGATCATCGGGCTGTGGGCCAACGCAGGGGTCCAGGGCCGCGTTGCCGGCCGCAACATGGCCGGTGCGGCAGATGAGACGGACGGCAACATCCTGCACAACATCACCCATTTCCTGGACATGGATTTCATCGGCCTGGGAGATAACCGCCTGACCGGGGACACATATACATACACTAGCAGAAACAAAGGTTTTTACCTGCAGGCCGTCATCAGGGACGGGAAACCGGTGGGATTTAACATACTGGATAACCACGGTATATCCGGAATCCTCAAAGCACATCTGATTAAGCTCCTCAGAGGGGAGCCCTGCCGTTTTACCCCGGAGCAGAGGGGGCAGCTGGTGCGCTATGGGCTGGAACAAAGTTTTATGGATTATTTGGAGGCATCGATATGACTGAATTGGAACGTAGGATAAAAGCAAAGATTCCAGGACCTGACACAGGGATTGAGGTCCGCCACACCATGTGTGATATCTGTTCTCCAGGTATGCACTGCGGCATCAATGCCTACATAAAGGACGGAAAAGTAATTAAGATTGAGGGTATTGACGGCCATCCGTCCAATGACGGACGCCTCTGTACCAAGGGAATGGCCAACCGCGAATACATATACAGGGAAGACAGGATCAAGACGCCTTTAAGGCGGGTTGGAAAACGCGGTGAAGGCAGGTTTGAACCAATCTCATGGGAAGAGGCATATGCGGAAATCGCAAAGGGCTTAAACCGCTGCAAGGAAAAATATGGGGCTGAGAGCGTGGCCTTTTATTCCGGATATTCCAAGTGGTACCGCCAGATGTTAAGACGCCTGGCCTATGCCTTTGGAAGCCCCAACTATGGCTGTGAATCCAGCGCCTGTTATACGGCTGCTTTCATGGCATGGAAGGTAGCTGCAGGAGAGCAGGGAAATCCTGACATGGGCCATTCAGACCTGTTCCTGGGCTGGGCATTTAACCCCTTCTATTCCAGCTACATGGGCGCCCACAGCGCCATGAAATTAAAGGAAAAAGGCCTCAAGTTCCTGATTGTGGACACCCGGCGCACGCCGGCCACTGAAAAACTGGCGGATTTATTCCTCCAGCCAAAAACCGGCACGGACGGCGCGCTGGCCCATGCAATTGCCAATGTGCTCATTGAAAATGATTGGATTGACAGGCCCTACATAGACCGGTACGTGTACGGGTTTGAAGAGTACGCAGCATATGTAAAGCAGTTCAATGAAGAAAATATCCAGTCCATTACAGGCGTTCCTTACTCCCGGGTTGTGGCGGCGGCCAGGCTGATCCATGAGAATCCGCGGATGAGCTGCAATGAGTCCTCGGCCCCGCTGTGCCATCACCGCAATGGGCTTCAGAATTACCGTTCGGTCATGGCCCTGCTGGCGATTACGGGAAACTTTGACAGGACAGGGGGACAGAAGCTGTCCGTACACAGCTACATGCATGTGCCCTGCGGGTTTGAGACAAGGGAACACCAGTATCTGTATGAGAACAGGCCCAGGGATGTTAAGGAGCCGGTGGGGGCTGTCCGGTTCCCGCTGTGGAATTACCTGGAGGGGGAGATGCAGGCCATGGATATGCCCCGCCAGATCCTGGAAGGCAAGCCATATCCCTTAAGGGCCATCTTCGCCCTGGGGCTGAATGGGCGTATGTTCCCGGATTCCGGACGCATGTTTAAAGCCCTTGAAAGCCTGGATTTCTTTGTTGATACAGACCTCTTCATGACAGACACGGCCATGTGGGCGGATATCGTGCTTCCGGCCTGTTCCTCCTTTGAGAGAGGGGAGTTCAAGCCATATCCGGGCGGCGTTGCCTGGTACACCAGCCCGGTAATCCGGCACATCGGGGAAGCAAAGAGCGATGTGGAAATCTGTACTGAGCTTGCAAGGGTCATGGACCTGCCGGATGAGGTGCTTAAGAATGGATATGAATATTTTATCCAGCACTATATACTGGATGATTTCGGCGTGACGGTGGAAGAACTGAAAAAAGCAGACCTTCCCGTTAAGATTGCAGAAGTAAGCACACATAAGGACCTGGAAATGCTGGAAAAGGGCCTGAACACGCCAACCGGGAAGTTTGAGCTTAAGAGCGCTGTCATTGAACAGCATCCTGAGTGGGGGCTGGACCCGCTGCCAACCTATAAAGAACCCCTGGACGATGCGGACCCGGAGGAATACCCCTTTGTATTCACCTCCGGATCACGGATACCGGGGGCCATCCACAGCCGTCTGCATAAGGTTCCGAGAAACCGTTCCCTGCAGCCTGACCCAACAGCGGATATGAATCAGGCGGATTGTGACCGCCTGGGGGTCAAAGAAGGGGATGAGATTGAGATATCCACGGCCCGCGGCCTTATCCGGGTAAAAGTCCATCCCACCTTATCCGTACCTGAGAAACTCGTGAACCTGTTCCACGGGTATTCGGAGGCTGATGCCGAGAGTATCATGGACGGGGACCATCTGGACCCGTACTCAGGATTCCCGGCTTACCGCTCCACCAGGTGCGCGGTTAAGAAAGCAGGAGGTAATGAATAAGATGAAACGGTATTTATATTTTGATTCGGAAAAGTGTTCTGCCTGCGGCGCCTGCGCCCTGGCCTGTATGGACCAGAATGATATTGATATCCCGGCAGGGGAGCAGCCCTTCCGCCATACCTTTACCTTGGAAGGAAAGACCGGGGACCTGCATTTTTATTCGGTAAGCTGCATGCACTGCGCGGACGCGCCCTGTGTCATGGGATGCCCCTGCGGCTGCCTTACCAAGGACGCTGAGTCAGGATTCACGCTTTACGATACCACCAACTGTATTGGCTGCCATTCCTGCGCAATGGCATGCCCTTACGGGGTTCCGGCCTTTGGCCCTGACGGGAAAATGCGCAAATGCGACGCATGCATCGAGCGTCAGAAGGCAGGAATGGCGCCGGCCTGCGTCAAGGTCTGCCCCACCGGCGCCCTGACCCTGCTGACAGAAGAGGATTTTAAAGCCAGACAGATGGAGGAGCAGAAGAAAAAGGCTGCGGAAATGATGAAGAAACAGCTTGAGAGGTGAAAGACAGGAATATGTTAATCGGAATAATTGCTGTGGCAGGAGCAGCCACTTTATTAGGAATCATGCCAAGCATGCAGAAGACGCTGCTGGTAAACGGACTTCCCATGAACAGCCTGATGTTTTTTACGAACCTTACAATCAGCCTTGTGTGCCTGATCATGGCCCGCCTGAAGGGGCGAAGCTTAAAGGCGTCCAGGATACAGCTTATCCAGGCGCTTATCATGGGAGCCAGCGGGATGATGTTCACAGCGCTGCTGCTGAATACCAGCTACCTGTATCTTCCGGTGGGGACAGCCATCATGCTGAATTTCCTGTACCCCACCGTGGTGTGTATTGTTATGGGAACCGTGTTCAGGGAGGGATTTACCAAACTCCAGGTAGCTGCAATCATCGTATCCATAACCGGCATGGCCTTCCTGACAGGGGCAGGCGGGAAGATGCCGCTCATCGGGATTGTGACAGCCATTGCATCCTCCCTTACCTATGGGGGATATCTGGTTGCCAATGAAAAGGGGCCTGCCAACGAGCTGCCCATTGAGGCAAAACTGTTCTACGTATCCCTTCCCGGAACCGTGATATTCGCAGTGCTGTCGGCAGCCACAGGAACCCTCCAGGCCCCGGCCGGGGGCTTAAGCGGCTGGGCCCTCCTGATTGGCGGATCCGGACTTTTCACGGTAAGCGGATACTTCCTCATGATGTATGGGGTCAGCAGGCTTGGCGCGTCCACAGCTGCATTTGTCTCCATGCTGGAACCCATTGTCAGCGTGGTGTTCGGAACCATCTGGTTTGATGATCCGGTGACCCTGGGGATTGTGGCGGGAGGATGCCTTGTGATTACCAGTATCCTGTTTATCACATTTGATGGGTTTTTAAAGAGCAGGGAACAGACGGCCGGGCAGCCGTGAGATGTGGCCCGGGTCTTTCCTGCTGCGGCTTCTATCTGGGCCCTTCAAGGGCTTGCACCTTAGGAACCCCTTGTGTTATAATACTTTCACATTATTTTATAGGGGTGGAGGTAACAGCATGTTTCAGGTAGTAGACAGGCCCAAACTGTACGAGCAGGTGGTTGAGCAGATAAAGAACATGATTGTGCAGGGGATATACAAAAAAGGCGACCTGCTGCCAAGTGAAAAAGAACTGATTGAGATGACCGGGGTCAGCAGGATTACGGTCCGTGAGGCCCTGCGCCTCCTCAATGAAGCCGGCGTCATAGAAACCCACAAGGGCAAGGGAAGCTTTGTGGTGGTTGACGGCAGTGAACTTGAGAGCGGGGAAGAGGAGACTGAGGCATATAACGAACAGTTCATCAACTCCACCAACGCCCGTATCCTTCTGGAACCCTCTGTGGTAAAGGAAATTGCTGTCACTGCCACGGATGAGGAGCTAAAGGCGATTGCCGGGTGCATCGGCTCAAAGGGCTATGAGGACGGGGAATTCCACCGGTCCATCATAGCGGCCACCCACAACCCGGTGCTTCTTCAGTGGTTTGACCAGCTCAACAGCATGGAGACATCCCCTGCCATCCGCAGCCTTGTGCCTCCGGTGCGCCAGAAAAGCGTGGCCGCCAAGATTGCGCAGCAGCATCAGGATATCAGCGATGCACTGATGGCAAGGAACGGGGAGTTTGCTTATTTTTATATGAAGGAACACCTGGTATTCATACGTGATACGTATCAGGAATATTTTAAGGTATTTTATTAACATGAAAGACAGACTGATGGAACCTGTGGGATTGCGGGAAAGGACGGCCTGTCTTTTCTGCATGTCCCAGAGCGTGTTTGAGATGAGGTGACAATGTATGGAAATGAGAGTTAGGAAAACATCACACGGGCCGGTCATCCGGCCGGTATTAAGGATAGCCGTGCTGGCATGCATGCTGGGAGCCGCAATGACAGTCACATCCCTGGGAGCCCAGCCGTGGACCATGGAAAACGGCCAGTATGTGGACGCCGCGGGCGCTCCCATAGCCGGGGCCCTGGCAAAGGGGATTACGGTAACAAAGTATCAGAACAGGGCCAATGCTGAAAATGGCATTGACTGGGCAAAGGCGGCTGCGGACGGGGTATCCTTTGCAATGATACGTGTTGGCTATTACAGGGATAAGGACCCTTATTTTGACCGGAATGTAATGGAAGCCGATGCCAATGGAATCAAGGCCGGCGTATTTTTCTACACCCAGGCCCTGGATGTCCGGACCGCCATTGACGAGGCAGAATACGTACTTAAGGTGATAAAGGATTTTCCCATCTCCTATCCCATTGCCTATGATGTGGAATCCCAGCACCTTCTGGACAGCGGCCTGACCAGACAGCAGATCACGGATAATGTAAATGCATTCTGCAGGACCATAACAGATGCAGGCTACCGCCCCGTGGTTTATGCCAACCACGAGTGGCTGACAAAGAATATGGACACCAGCCAGATTCCCTATGACATCTGGTATGCCAGGTATGGAACCATAAACAGCTATCCCAACCGTACCATCTGGCAATGCACGGACACCGGAACCGTGGACGGGATCAATGGAAATGTGACCATTGAGCTTGCCTTTGCGGATTACGCATCCCTGATACCCGCGGACGGCTGGAGGCATGTGGATGGCAGCTGGTATTATATGAAGGATTACAGGAAGCAGACTGGCTGGGTCCAGGCGGACGGGTTGTGGTATTATCTGGATCCCAACGGATGTATGATAAGCAACACCACCATGGACATAGACGGGGTATCCTATACCTTCGGAAGCAGCGGGGCAATGGTCCGGTAACGTAAATACCAGTAAATTCAGGGGACATACATAATACATACTTGACAAATGTGTGTCCCCGCCCTATAATCCTACTAAACCTAGTATTTAACTATGAATATAGAAAGGAAACGGTGGAGTCTATGGAAAAGATTTACAAAGGCGTGATGGAACTGGTAGGGAACACCCCCCTGGTAGAGGCGTCTAACATTGAGCAGCAGGAGAACCTGAAGGCGCGGCTGTTGGTTAAGCTGGAATATCTGAATCCCGCAGGCAGTGTAAAGGACCGGGTGGGGAAAGCCATGATTGAGGATGCGGAACAGACCGGCAGGCTGAAACCAGGCTCTGTGATTATTGAACCCACCTCAGGCAATACGGGAATCGGCCTGGCGTCCATTGCAGCTGCAAAAGGGTACAGGATGATACTGACCATGCCTGACACCATGAGCATGGAGCGGCGCAACATACTGAAGGCATATGGGGCAGAGATTGTGCTGACACCGGGTGAGCTTGGCATGACAGGCGCCATTGAGAAGGCGGAAGAACTTGCAAAGGAGATTCCGGACAGCTTCATTCCAGGACAATTTGTAAATCCCGTGAACCCCAAAGCCCATATGGGCACAACCGGGCCGGAAATCTGGAATGACACAGATGGCAAGGTGGATATTTTCGTGGCAAGCGTGGGAACCGGGGGCACCATCACAGGAACCGGCGCCTACTTAAAACAGCAGAACCCGCACATCCAGGTAATTGCCGTGGAACCGTCCACCTCGGCCGTTCTGTCGGGAAAGGCTGCCGGCCCCCACAAGATTCAGGGAATCGGCGCCGGTTTTATCCCCGAAGTGCTGGACACAGGCATATATGATGAAATCATTGCGGTTGACAATGAAGTGCCTTTTGCAGCTGCAAAACTGCTGGCAAGAAAGGAAGGCATACTGGTGGGGATATCCTCAGGCGCGGCCCTGTACGCAGCCATCCAGGTGGCAAAACGCCCTGAAAATCAGGGAAAGACCATTGTGGCCCTGCTGCCGGACAGCGGGGACAGGTATTATTCCACGCCTTTGTTTGTGGAGTAGAGGGGAAGGTTATTTTTGAAACGTGTAGCAGTGATTTCTTATGATGAAAGGGCCGGTGTTTTTCATGCGGAACAGATGGAGTTCCTCTTTGACAACCGGATAAAGGCATTTTCAATGGATGTGCCGTCCATCAGGAAACATGGACTGGAAAAAGCAGACCTATACTGCATTACCACGGATGCCCTTGAAAACCTTCCTGATTTTCATACCCAGGTGGAAGGCGGCATTCCCATTGTCATGCTCTGTGTCACATTTTCCCATGATATATTACAGCGCCTCAGCCTGATTCCCTCAGGCACAGAGGCGCTGCTGGTCAATCTGAATGAGCCCATGGCCCAGGAGGCGGTTACAAAGCTGATCCAGCTGGGGGCCAGCCATATTAATTACATACCTTTTTATCCGGGGGCGTCCCCAAAACTGGCAGATGGAATACAGTATGCAATCACACCGGATGAGGCCCGGTATGTGCCGGAGGGCATCCCCCATATCGTAGATGTGGGACAGCGGCAGATGGACAGCGGTACCCTGGTGGAGATTGCCCTGAAGCTTAAGATGTATGATTTATGGGAGAACCGTAAATGGAAGGCACATCTTGCTTCCATTGCATCCAATAATTATAATTTCGACGAGCTGTTCGGAAGGGCCCTGCGTCTGGAATCCAGTTTCCAGAGCCTGATTGACATCATGGAAATCGGCATACTGGGCATCAATGAACAGGGCGCGGTCTTTATCTGCAATAAAAAGGCTGAGACGATTGTGGGAAGGAACCTTACGGATGCCATTGGGCAGCAGGCCGGGGAGCTGTTTCCCTACCTGCCTCTTGAGGAGTGCCGCCGGACCCACAGGAAAATTGATGCAAAACTGGTTAAAATCAATCAGAACCCAGTCACGGTGGGCATATACCCCATCAGCCACAACCAGAAGAACATGGGGTTCCTTGTGATGCTCCAGCATTTTGGCGAGGAGGAGGAGAAGCAGCATAAGATACGTAACCAGCTGTTGAATAAGGGCCATACGGCAAAATATACATTTGATCATATCATTGGGATCAGCCCGTCCATTGAACGGGTCAGGGAGATAGCAAAAAAGATGGCGGGCACCAGGGCCTCCATCCTGATTACAGGGGAAAGCGGCACTGGGAAGGAACTGTTTGCCCAGGCCATCCATAACGCATCGGACCGGAGGCTTGAGCCCTTTATCGCATTAAACTGCGGGGCGCTGCCTGAGAACCTTCTGGAGAGTGAACTGTTCGGTTATGTGGACGGCGCATTTACAGGAGCAAAGAAGGGCGGCAGGCTGGGATTATTTGAGTTTGCGCATAAGGGCACCCTGTTTTTGGACGAGGTGGAGGGCATGAGCCCCATGCTTCAGGTAAAACTTCTGAGGGTGATCCAGGAGCATGAGGTGATGCGGCTGGGGGATACCAGACTGATATCCATAGATGTGAGAATCATAGCAGCCACCAACCGTGACCTGGAACAGCTGGTGCAGAAGGGGGAATTCAGGGAAGATTTATATTACAGGCTTAATACGCTTCCCATTAACCTTCCGCCCCTCAGGGAGCGCATTGAGGATATCATACCCTTAATCCACACGTTTGCAGAGGAAAATGGGTCCAGGTTCCAGCTTTCCGGGCCGGTGTGCGAGGCGCTGAAGGGACATTACTGGAGGGGGAATGTAAGGGAACTGAAGAATTGCGCGGATTATTTTTCTTTTCTGGATAAGAAGGTCATTGAGTATGAGGACCTGCCTCCCGGGTTCTTCCACGGCAGGGCCAAACCGGAGAAGGAACCGGTCCATGACTGCCAGGACAATACAATCCTGGAATTCAGGCAGATGACGTCCCCCAGGCAGGAAGCGTATCTCTTTGTCCTGAGCAAGATCCTGGAAAGCAATAAGGGCAGGGTTTCCATCAGCCGTGAAAGGCTTTCCGGATGCAGCTGCGAGAAAGGGCTTGATTTATCTGTCTATGAGGTAAGGGAGATTCTATCTGACCTTGATTCCATGGGATATATCATGGTCCGGAAAGGACGGGGCGGGAGCAGGATTACGGATAAGGGTAAACATGTCCTGCATTACAGCGGCCTGAATCCTGATGGGAAATGCGGACAAAGCGGCTGGTAAAACGGCTGAATTAACGGGTTAATAACGGCAGTAAAACGGCTCAAAAAGCAGCCGTTTTACTGCCGTTATTTATTCCCTTTCTTTTAATGGCGCGGGGAGGGGGAGCAAAGGCCTGATCCGGTGAAAATTTGTTTTTTATTGATATACCATGGATAACACAACCGATTCACAGGATTCAGGTAAAATATCAGAAAATTGGCACGGTAATTGCATGATAAATATGGTACAAAGCGTTTCATACGTTATCCGGAGAATGTATAAGCAGCGAAAATGAGAGGTATATACAAAGGAGGTTCTACATGACTGAACAGAAAAAGACGCAGAGCGTCTGGAAGAGTTACAGATTTCCTATTTTGCTGATTTCTTCGATTATCATTGGTTCAATTATCGGTCTGGTTATGGGGGAAAAGGCCACGGTCCTAAAGCCATTTGGTGATATCTTCCTGAATCTGATGTTTACGGCCATTGTCCCGCTTGTGTTTGCAACCATTGCCAGCGCCATTGGCAATATGCTGAACATGAAGCGTCTGGGAAAGATACTGGGCAGCTTACTGGCAGTGTTTGTGGTCACCGGCCTGATTGCAGGCGTCATCATCATATTCATCGTGACCATATATCCGCCTGCGGCCGGCGTACATATTACCATGGAGGCAGCCGGTGATATGGAGGCGGTTAAGCTGTCGGATGCAATTGTCAATGCGCTGACGGTCAGTGATTTCTCTGCCCTGCTTTCACGCCAGAACATGCTGCCGCTGATTATATTTTCCATTATGTTCGGCTTTTGCATCAGCGCCTGCGGCGGTAAGGAAAGCGCGGTTGGCCAGGTTGTGAATAATCTGGCTGATATCATGATGAAGATTGTTAACATCATCATGGTGTATGCTCCCATTGGATTGGGCGCGTATTTTGCAAACCTGGTTGGAGAATTCGGACCCAACCTGCTGGGGGCTTACGGAAGGGCAATGCTGGTATATTATCCGGTATGTGCGGCTTACTTTGTCATATTCTTTTCACTGTACGCCTACTGGGCAGCCGGAAAGGACGGCTTTAGAAGGATGTGGAAATTCATACTTCCTCCTGCGGCAACCTCCATTGCCACCCAGAGTTCGGTTGCAACATTGCCGGTAAACCTGGATGCTGCCAAGAATATAGGCGTGCCCAAGGATATAAGGGAAATCGTGCTTCCGCTGGGAGCCACCATGCACATGGACGGAACTATTTTTTCCACATTGCTGAAAATAGCGTTCCTGTTCGGCATTTTTGGAAAGCCATTTACAGGAATCGGGACATTTGCATCTGCCATGCTCATTGCCATCATGTCGGGCGTTGTCATGTCGGGCGTGCCCGGAGGCGGATTGATTGGGGAAATGCTGATTGTAAGCCTGTATGGTTTTCCAGCAGAAGCATTCCCGATCATCGCAACTATCGGGTTCCTGGTTGACCCTCCGGGGACATGCATCAATGCAACCGGCGATACGATTGCAGCCATGATGGTATCCAAACTGGTTGAAGGTAAGGACTGGCTTAAGATGAATCTTACAAAGGATGAGGAGTAACCTTAATTAAAAGGAGATAACATGGATAACAAATTTAATCGTGAAAGATGGCACTATCCGGTATTGGACCGGTATACGTACCTGGATACGGCAACCACCGGACTGATTCCGCAGTATGCCTGTGACGCAATGAACACCTATCTGCAGAACAGGACAGATCTCGCGATGGATATTGACGATTATCATTGGCAGTGGGAGTACGCGGATGATGTCAGGGATGAAATTGCGGCAATGATTGGTGCAGAAAGCGGGGATGAAATTGCATTTGGACAGAATTCGTCCTCACTGTTCAACATCTTCTGTAATGGGCTGACCTTTGAGGAAGGGGACAATGTTGTCATATACGAAAATGCATTTCCTGCCATGACCTATGTATGGCTCAACCTTAAGGAACAGCTTGGGCTGGAGGTGCGGGTGGCCAGGTCCTCGGACGGGGAGACTGCACCGGAAAGCCTGTTCTCACTGGCTGATGAGCATACAAAGGCAGTGACGGTGTGCTATGTGGACAGCGGGAATGGTTACAGGCACGATTTAAAGACCATCGGTACCTGGTGCAGGGAGCACAGGATCCCATTTGGTGTGGATGCCACCCAGGCCTGCGGGGCAATGCAGCTGGATGTGAAGGATATGAAGATTGATTTCCTTACCACATCAGCCTACAAATGGCTTCAGGGAATCCAGGGCATTGGGTTTGCGTATATTGATAAAGACTTTATGAAGAACCTGAGGCAATCCGAAATGGGATGGGCCAATGTAAAGGACCGTATCAACGGCGGGCCGTTTGACCTGATAATCAGTAAGAGGGCCTGCCGGTTTGAGAATGGGGGCCTGCCTGCCATTGGACTGTATGGACTTCATGAAACCGTTAAGACCTATAGGAGGCTGGGCGGCAGGGAGATAGAGGATTATATCCTGGACCTGACCGATTATCTTTACAAGGAGGCGGGGACATTGGACGGGTTTTCCATTTCCTGTCCCCACCAAAGGGCCTGCCGGTCGGGTCTGGTATCCTTAAATCTGCCCCATGGGCTGGGGCTGACCGAAGCACGGCTCAGGGAAGCTGGCATAAGGGCAAAACTCCAGGGGCAGGACAGGATGAGGGTGGCGCTGCACTATTACAATAATACCCGGGACATTGACCGGCTTATGGAATATCTGAAATCATGCATTCAAAAGTAAAGAGGAGGACAAGGAAATGGACGTCACAGGAAAAGAACAATTATGTGGAAAGATAAATGATCTGCCCATGATGGATCCGGGCATGCATATGCTTGGGGGTGAGAAGAGGATAGTATTTGGGCCGGAGCGGTTCTGGCCAACCCATGTCATGAGGTGTTTTACCTTGAAACCAGGCGGGAAGGCAGCATCGAACCACCATCCGTGGGTTCATTGGTTTGTATGCATTGCAGGGCAAGGGAAATTCCAGATTGGGGATGATGTATATGATATTGGGGCCGGATACTGGGTTTATGTGCCGGAGGAGATTCCCCATTCGTTCTGGAACACATCAGAAACAGAGGACCTGATATCCCTCTGTACCGTGACAAAAGAAGGGGATACGGATCCGCTGGCCTTAACCAGGGGATGCTGAGAAAAGGAGGCAGGTCATGGCATTAAAGACATACACGGCAAAAGCAGAATTGATTGAAGGATTAAAGGTAAGGGCATCAGCCAGGGATTTTTCCATTGTACTGGATGAACCTCTGGAACAGGGCGGGACCAATGCGGGCATGAACCCCATTGAACTGGCGCTGTGCAGCGTGTGCGCCTGCCAGACAATCACAGCCGCCATATTTGCGGATTTCTATGGAATCCTTGTGGATGACATTAAGGTTGAGGCAGAAGGCGGGATGGACCCGGATGGTTTTAGCGGGATGAATCCGGATGCAAGGCCAGGTATCCAGAAGATCCATTTCAGGTTCATGATTAAGAGCAGGGCGCCCAGGGTGCAGGTTGAGGAACTGGTTAAAGCGGTAGAGAGGATGTGCCCGGTAGGGGATTCCTTCAGGCGTGGCGTGGAACTGGAGGCGCCGGAACTTATACTGTCTGAATGAACGTCCGGACACGGCTAAGGACGCGCAGACGGCAGGAATGAATTTTCAAACATGTTCTGCCAACCGATAGGAAGGGAGGTCAGCAGCGTGGAAATAAAGATGGGCCTGATCATGGGCGGAAAACCAGCGGTTGCCGGAACCATAGAAGTCAGGGCAGGAGACTGGGTGGAACCGGGGCAGACACTGTTAAACACAGAGACCGGGAAAGGAAACCGGCCATTTAAGTCCATGGTGTCCGGAAGGATCACAAGAATCTGTGTGGAGGAGGGAAGCCAGATCCGGACCGGGGACGTGTTATTTGAATATGAAGAAGCGGATGGCGGCAATGGAACGGATGGCAGAGGACCCGGCAGCGCCGGACATGCAGGGGCCTGCCGTGACATAAAGCGCATGGACACGGATGTGGCTGTAATCGGAGGCGGACCGGGCGGATACGTAACTGCATTATACGCGGCAGGCCGGGGGCTCAGGGTGGTTCTGATAGAAAAGGACCAGCTTGGCGGGACCTGCCTCAACCGGGGCTGCATCCCCACCAAGGCGCTGCTGCAGAGCGCGCACCTGTATGATGCGCTCAGGCGGGCAGGGGAATTCGGTATCAGTGCCGACCGCATAAGGGTTGATATGGATAAGGTATTTGACCGGAAGGACAGGATCTGCAGGGAAAACCGCAGCGGCATAAGTTTTCTGCTGGACAGCAGCCATGTGACCGTAATAACCGGTACGGCGCAGGTGCTGCCGGACAGGACCGTGGCGGTAAAAGACGGGAATCCCGGTTATGAGATAAAGGCCGGGCATGTGGTGCTGGCCACCGGATCCAGGCCCGTGATGCCGGACTGGGCCAGGTCCCCGGTCTGCATGGACAGCCGGGAAGCCCTGGACAGCCGCGCCATCCCCCATTCTTTGATTATCGTAGGCGCAGGCGTGATAGGCATGGAATTCGCCTTTTTATATGCTGCATTTGGCTGCCGGGTCCATGTGATTGAGTATATGGACCATATGCTGGGGAATACGGATGCCCAGGCGTGTGCTGTGATTGCAGAGGCAGCCAGGGAAAAAGGAATCCGGATTGACCTTTCATCCAGGGTGACCAGGGTGCTGGGGACCGACAGCGGGGAAGCAGTGGTGTTCTATGAAAAAGATGGGGCGGAGCATGCGGCTAACGCGCAAAAAGTACTGGTTGCGGTAGGCCGTGCGCCGGAGATGGACAGGGAAGCCCTGGAACTTGCAGGCATAGGGTTTGATAAAAAAGGGATAAAGACAGATGAAAACCTTGAGACCAGCATGAAAGGGGTCTACGCCATTGGGGATGTAAATGGCAGGATACAGCTTGCCCACGCAGCCTCGGCCCAGGGTATACAGGTAATTGACCGGATACTGGGGCAGAAAGACCGGGAAACAGACGGAATGATAAAAAGTCCCGTAATCAGGGAACCCGTGATACCGTCCGTGATTTTCACCTCCCCGGAGATTGGGAGCGCAGGCAAAAGCGAGGAGCAGTGCAGGCAAGAAAATATTAAGGTTAAGGTCAGCGTATTTCCTTTTACTGCAAACGGTAAGGCTAAAATACAAGGTGAGACAGAGGGGTTTGTGAAATTAATCATGGAAGAACAAAGCCGCAGAATCATAGGAGGCGTGGCAGCAGGGCCGGATGCATCGGCTCTGGCTGGCTGCCTTGCGGTTGCCATAACCAATAACCTTACGGATGACGGATTGTCAAAAACAGTCTTTGCACATCCCACCACATCGGAGGCCGTATGGGAGGCTGCAATGGGCCTTTCCACAGGCTGCATACATTATCATGAATAGGATAGTCGTATCAAACGAAACAGATCCATGTTACAACCTGGCATTGGAGGAAGAACTGCTGGAGCAGGCAGATAGCGGCAGCACCCTGCTGTATCTCTGGGTGAACCGCCCTTGTGTGGTGCTGGGAAGGAACCAGAACCCATATCTGGAATGCGATATGGATTATATCAAATCAAAAGGCATAGACCTGGTCAGGCGTAAATCTGGGGGAGGGGCGGTATACCAGGACCTGGGCAACCTGAACTACACCTTTATTAACCGGGAAGGGGAAGGCAGTCAGGCAATGCAGCAGCAGGTACTTCTTGGCATGATGCGTCCGCTAGGTGTGGACGCGGTATTTTCCGGAAGGAATGATATCCTTGTGGAAGGCAGGAAGATATCGGGACAGGCCGGATACTGTGAAGGGGGAAATGAATATCTCCATGGCACGCTGATGGTCCGGGTCAATAAGGACCATCTTGAAAAGAGCCTGCGGCCTTCCCGGATAAAACTGGAGTCCAAAGGCGTGCGCTCTGTTGCGGGACGTGTGGCCAACCTGTCGGAATACATACCGGATATCACGCCAGTTCAGGCAGGCGGGCTGATGGCAGGACAGTTCAGGCAGGTCTTTGGGCCATGCCTTCCTGTGGTTTACAGGGATGGAAGCCAGGGAAGGCCCCGGCAGCAGGATACATATGAGTCCCGGGACTGGATTGTGGATAATTGCCCGGAATACACGGTCAGCCAGGAAATGCGGTGGAACGGAGGAATCCTGAAGCTGAGGTTCCAGGTAAGGGACGGGACGGTCCTGCATGCAGGGTGTTCCAGCGACAGCCTTACCTGCGGGGATATTGCCTGGATAAGGGAACTGGAAGGATACAGATATGATAGGGAACAGATTGTCAAAACCATAATGGAGAGAGGAAAATAAAATGAATGTTTACGACAGATTAGAGGAATTGGGAATCAAGCTGCTGGACCCTACCCCAAAAGGAGGGATTTACAGTCTGGTAAGGCCCTATGGGGACCATCTTCTCTATGTATCGGGCACAGCGCCCCACAATGCGGTGGATAGCAACATGGCCGGAAAGCTGGGCAGTGAATATACAATAGAGGAAGGACAGGAAGCGGCCCGTCGGTGCATGATCAATATCATATCAAACCTGCATCATGAGCTGGGGGATTTGAACAGGATCAGGCAGTTTGTGAAGCTCCTGGGATTTGTGGCGTCAGCGCCTGATTTCTATGAGCATCCCCAGGTCATTAACGGGGCGTCCCAGCTATTAAAGGATGTATTTGGTGATGAGATCGGACTGCCCGCCAGGTCGGCAATCGGAGTGGCGGCCCTTCCCTGGAACATACCGGTTGAGATTGAATTGATTTTGGAATTAAAGGAATCATAAGTAATGGACACGCCATAGGGCATTAAATCCTTGCAGGGCCTTTTGTTTGGGGCCGGCAAGGATTTTTTGGATGTTTTATCTGCAGTTTGTTATCAGTTTGTTTGCAGCCCTATGCCGCGGTATGTTATAATCCACTATGTCCCTGTTATTTTGCCTGTGACGGGAAAAGGGCGGGGACGGCAGGTAATGGATTATATGCAGATAGGAACCGGTCGGGGTTCATAACGGTAAGGAGCTGTCAATGGAACATATATTTATCCTTAATATCAATCAGCTGAAGGACGGGGACACATTCAGATATTACTTTAATGAAATGTCCCGGGAGCGTCAAAACAAGATAATGCAGTTCAAGATGGAGGCTGACCGCCTGCGTTCCCTGGGCGCCGGCATTGCGCTTCATGCCATCTTAAAACAGTATGGCCTTAATCCCCGGGAGACATGCCTGGAATACGGAACCAACGGAAAGGCGTCCGTGGCAGGGCGGCCGGATATCCATTTTAACCTGACACATTCCGGCTGCTATGCAGCCGGGGTCTGCGGCGCCGCCCCGGTGGGGATTGATATAGAAGAGATTGGTCTCATGAAGGTGAAGGTGGCCCGCCGGTTTTTCCATGATGGGGAATACAGGTATCTGGAACAGATGGAGGATGGACAGCAGAAGCAGGAAGCATTCTTCAGGCTGTGGGTCCTTAAGGAAAGCTTTATGAAGGTAACGGGGCTGGGCATGGCGCTGCCGCTCAATGCATTTGAAATCCGCTTTCAGGGCCAGGATATAGAGGTGGTCCAGGAATTGGATGACATAAGGTACTATTTCAAGGAGTTTTCCCTTGAAAACAGCAGGATGGCCGTGTGCAGCGCCGGAAGGCCTGTCACAGGATGGGAGCCGGTGTGGATCCGTCTGGACACACCCGGGCGCGCAACTGGCGGGAATGAATTTTTAAACACACCCTAACCCTCCCCGCCCATGCCCGCCGCCAGTTATTCCGTTGTCTGTGAATCCCGGGGGAATGAAACCATCATTGCCGGAATACCATGTATAAAGCGGCTTAACCAGGGGATATCCATATGAGGTTTATACTTTTTCTGTCAGAGGCCATGGTTCCTCTGATGATTTTTTATATTGTGGGCTTCGGGCTGCTGTCAGGGCGGCCTGTGCTGGATGATTTTATAGACGGGGCCAAGGATGGCATGAGGACAGTGGCGGGAATCCTTCCGACCCTGGTGGGGCTGATGGTTTCCGTGGGGGTGCTGCGGGCATCCGGGTTCCTGGATTTTTTGGGGGAAATGCTTAAGGCCCCGGCTGCCCTGATCCATCTGCCGCCTCAGATTGTGCCGGTGGTACTGGTCCGGCTGGTTTCCAACTCAGCGGCCACCGGTCTGGTGCTGGACATTTTTAAGGAATACGGGACAGATTCCAGCATAGGGCTCATTGCCTCCGTGCTCATGAGCAGTACCGAGACCGTGCTTTACTGTATGAGCATCTACTTCAGTTCCGTTGGGATAAGGAAGGGCAGATATACCCTGGCAGGCGGTCTGTTTGCAACAGCCGTGGGAGTGGCTGCCAGCGTATTCCTTGCAGGCGCCATAAGATAAGGTGCCGGCAGACGGTCCCAGTCAAAAAAACATTGCAAAATCAAGGGTTATTGACTATAATAGCCATAGATAAAAAGGGAATCCGTTGTATATGCGCCCTGTATCGCAGAGGGGCAGGGTGTACAGCGGGTTTGTGTTGTAAGGAAAGAGGACATATTATGGAACAATATCAGACACTGCGCAGGCAGTATCCTCAGTTCATATATAAAAGTTACGGGATAGAAGAAGATGAAAGCGGATGCAGGATTACATACAGGTTTGAGATTCCCGGTCTCGCAGCCTTTGCCCCTGTCTGGAGGTTCCCAAAGGCAGCAGGGGATACCGTGCAGTGGTCCAGGGACCGGCTCATGCAGGACATGATATTCTCACTGGGCATGGTGGAACTGGTGAGTTACTGGAAGATTGCATGTCCTCCAAGGGTAATCGTGGAAGCTGGTTTCCTGGACCAGGACCAGATGGAATGGTGGAGGGACCTGTATTATAACGGCCTGGGCGAGTTCTTTTATGTGAATCAGATATGGGAAGCTGGCCAGGATGATTTCATGGAGATTGTATGCAATGTACAGAGCCAGCCGGAGCCTCAAAGCCAGCCGGAGCTGCAATGTCAGCCGGAGCCGCAGAGCCAGCCGGAGCCGTATGGCTCCCGGCCCCTGCAGGCCCCCGGTTCCCGGTCCCCGCAGGAGAAAGGGGTACTGGTCCCTATTGGCGGAGGAAAGGATTCCGCGGTCACCCTGGAGCTGCTGCGCGGTGCCGGAGTGCCCATACATGCCTACATCATCAACCCCAGAGGCGCCACCATCCATACCACGGAGGCTGCGGGACTGAAGGAGGGCCAGGTCATAAATGCCAGGCGGACCCTGGATCCTAACATGCTGGAGCTGAACCGGCAGGGATACTTAAACGGGCACACGCCGTTCTCGGCCCTGGTGGCATTTTCCAGCATCATCGCAGCCAGGATGCACGGATTATCCCAGGTGGCCCTTTCCAATGAATCCAGCGCCAACGAAAGCACGGTCCAGGGAAGCACGGTCAACCACCAATACTCCAAGAGCTTTAAATTCGAAAAGGATTTTCATGAATACCAGAACCGTTACCTGCCGGGAAGCGCCGGTTATTTCAGCATGCTGCGCCCATTGAGCGAGTTCCAGATAGCCCGGTACTTTGCAAAGCAGAAACAGTACCATCCGATTTTCCGAAGCTGCAATGCGGGCAGCAGGACGGACAGCTGGTGCGGACACTGCCCCAAGTGTCTGTTTGTATACCTGATACTCTCCCCGTTCCTATCCTCACAGGAGGTGCGGGACATATTCGGACGGGATATGCTGCAGGATGAGGCCATGAAGGAAACCCTGGAACAGCTGATAGGCATCCGGGAAGAGAAGCCATTTGAGTGCGTGGGCAGCCGGGCTGAGATTAACACGGCAATGGTGCTTACCATTCAGCGTATGGAAGAGGAAGGGGAAATGCTTCCGGCCCTTCTTTCCTATTATAAGGGCACCGGCCTTTATAAACAGTATCAGGCTGCGGGGGACCGGTATTCGTCCTACTATGACAGTGAGAACCTGGTGCCCCCGGCCTTGGACAGGGTTGTCAGGGAGAACTGTGTGGACGGCGGTACGCTTACACACCCTAAAAAGGAGAATGAACGTGAATGAGAAGATAACTCCCTGGATTGAGGGCAAGCGGGTCCTGCTCCTGGGTTTTGGAAGGGAAGGCCAGTCAACCTATCATGTCATAAAGCAGGCTGGCGGATATGCCTGCCTTGATATAGCGGACATGGCCTCCCCGGCGCAGCGGCCGGATGAGGAGGCGCGGTGGATAACAGGACCAGGCTATCAGAAATGCATGGATGACTATGACGTGGTCTTTAAAAGTCCGGGAATCGTTCTGGAAAAGCCCATAGAAGAGTACCGGTGCCAGATCCTGTCCCAGACAGAAGTATTTTTCCAATGTTTCCGCGACCAGATCATCGGTATCACTGGCACAAAAGGAAAAAGCACGGTTACCTCCCTTTTATACCATATCCTTAAGAATGCAGGTATGGACACCATGATCCTGGGCAATATCGGCATACCGGCCCTGGACCACATGGAGGAGGTAAAGCCGGACACCAAAATCGTGTTTGAGCTGTCCTGCCACCAGTTGGAATATATGACCGTATCCCCCCATATCGGAATCCTGGTCAATATACATGAGGAGCACCTGGACCATTACAAAACCATGGAAAAATATGTGGAGGCCAAACAGCGTATCTTCAGGAACCAGAAAAAGGGCGACATACTGATATGCAACGTACAATGCCTTCCCGAGTCCGCAATCTGCCCGTCCACGCTTTTAAAGGCCGGGGTGAATGAGCCGGACACGGAACTTTGCGTGGCGGAGGAACCTGACGGCACATGGATTCATTTCCGTGATAAGGCGTACAGGATACCGGTGGACGAAATCCGGCTGCTGGGACAGCACAATTACTTTGACATCGGGGTGGTATACGGGGTGTGCAGTATCCTTGGGATGGATGACGGTGCATTCACGGCAGGACTTAAGACATATGAACCCCTGCCTCACCGGCTTCAGTATCTGGGTGAGCGGGACGGGGTTAAATATTATGATGATTCCATATCAACCATCTGCGATACCACCATACAGGCCCTTAAGACGTTAAAGGACACGGACACCGTGCTGATTGGAGGCATGGACAGGGGGATTGATTACAGGGAACTGATTGAGTACCTGTCAGAATGCCAGGTAAGGCATATCATCCTTATGGAAGCAACAGGCAAGCGTATTTACCAGGAGATATATAAGTTTTATCCTGAATTTAAAGACAGGCCCAGACTGATCCTGGCTGAACATCTGGAGGACGGTGTGAGGCGCGCCATGGAGATTACCAGGCCGGGACACAGCTGCGTGCTTTCACCTGCAGCTGCCAGCTATGGTATCTTTAAAAACTTTGAGGAACGCGGAGAAGTATTTTCCAGGCTTGTATTTCATTCCTGATTTTGGACGAAACTGTAAAAAACACAAAAAAGTCACAGGCTTTTAAGAATTTTATAAGGATTTAGGGGCTTGTGTTAACAAGTAAAATACTGTACAATCAGTAAGAAGCTTTTGAAGTAGAAAGTGAAAGGGAGAACCGTGGGAACTTATGAGACGCTGAATGAAGTTTTGGTGAGCCTGTTCCGCGATGTCAATGATATAGAGCAGAAGGCGATTATTACCTCGGAATTTGGGGACCTTACCAATAACGATATGCATGTGATAGAGGCCATTGGTATAGACGAGCCTAAGAACATGTCAACCATTGCCAGGGCATTATCCGTTACAGTGGGGACCTTGACCATTTCCATGAACAGCCTTGTGAAAAAAGGCTATGTAGACCGGCAGCGCAGCAGTGAGGACCGGCGGGTTGTTTATATCTCCCTGTCAGAAAAAGGAGTTAAGGCTTATTATCATCATAAGAAGTTCCATGAACAGATGATAGGAAGTGTTGTGAAAGAACTGACGGAAGAAGAACTGGAAGCCCTTGTAAAGGCGCTGACAAAACTGAACTCCTGGTTCAGAAGCTTTGAAGAGGACTAAAGGAGGCATATACAATTATGAAAAGATGGTTAATAGGCGCGATGGCAGTCATGGTGGCCGTATCACTGGCAGCGTGTACGCCTACTACTGAGAAACAGAAAAAGGAAACATCAGCAGCCACGGCAAAGTCAGCTGAGAATATGATTCCCCAAAGCACGGGCGGTGCAGCTGATAAGGTTCCGGATCCTAATGTAATGCCGGTAGCAGTTGTTTCCATTTATCATGGCGGTGATTCCGACAGCTTAGTGCAGGACATGGATTCCCTTGACACCGAAGGTCTGGATGCCCAGCTTCTGGTGGACAAACTGATTGAATACGGCGTGCTGACAGAGGGCACCCAGGTTTTAAGCTTTGACATTGAGGGCAAGGAAGAAGATTCCGTGGGAACCCTTAATCTCAATCAGGCGGAAAGCGCCGAGGGAGCTTCCGATGAGATGTTCCTGACAGAGATTGGCAATACCTTTACGGAGAACTTCGAGTTAGGTAAGCTGAAGCTGAAGGTCAATGGCGCGAATTATTCAGGCAAGGACATTCAGCAGGGAGACGGTGACTATCTGACTTACCGTACGGATTATGATACAGTTGAATAAATATGGCATGATATCCTAATATAGAAGGAACCGTTTTGCGGCGTTACCAGCTGCTGAGCGGTTCTTTTATTTGGCTCTTTGTCAATAGTTGGGGTGGGATTTGTTAAAAT
>NZ_QVEX01000017.1 GCF_003434055.1 Enterocloster aldenensis
TAACAAATCCCACCCCAACTATTGACAAAGAGCCGAAAAAACAGGTCCCCAAAGGACAATTGTCCTCCAGGGGCCCATTTTCATTCTGCCATCACTCCATCGCTTCCAACCGTATACCCATCCGGCATCTCCGTACCAGCTGCCATTACGCCGTCCTCATACATATAATACCATATATATGGATTTAGCCTGGGCACTCAGCCCAGGCCATTCGCCATCCATAATGCTGCAGCGGCAGTTACCAAATACCTGCTTTTTTCATAGAGTCTCTTTTCAGCTATCCTTCTTTATTTCTCCTATGAAAAATGCCGCCACTCAACTTTTCCTCACATGATTCCCACAGAGTTCATATATTTTCCATCAATGCTGCCATACTCCGTTGGCATCCAGCTGGAAACCGTCAATGGATGTGGACACGGCCTTGGAACCGTCTCCTGGATAGAAATAATAATAGTTGTTCTCTACCTTATACCACCCTTCTACCATTGCGCCGCTTTCGTTCAGGAAATACGTCTTGCCGTTAATGGTAAGCCAGCTGCTCTTGACCATGGCTCCTTCCGGACCGCCATCATTGGGGTTCAGGTAATACCAGATATTGCCGCTCTTGATCCAGCCCTTCTTCATGTCTCCGCTTTCGCCCAGGTAATACCACTGTCCGCCGGTCTGCTGCCAGCCTGTGAGCATCCTGCCTGTGCTGTCAAAGAGATACCATTTATCATTCCACTTAAGCCAGCCGTTCTTCTGCATGTTGCCGTCCGGATACCTAAAGTACCAGGAATCGCCTTCCTTGCGCCAGCCAACGTCTGTATTGCCGCCGCTGGGGGTGCTGCCCCCATTGTTATCCTGGCCGCTGCCATCCGAAACCTCGTCCTTGTCAATGTATAAGTCCCCGGCCTCGGTCCACTCGCTCTTCTTGCCGTACTTTTTCTCCTCATCCGTATGGGGAACAGTCCTTACCTTAAAGGAATAATCGCCTTCCTTGGTCATGTATGGGTAAAAATTGTAGGAGGTTCCCTTGTAGTCTTCCAGCTTCTTCACAACGGAAGACCCTCTGTACAGATATACATCATAATATCCGGATGTATTATCTGCTTCTTCCCATCTGGCCCTGCCCCTGCTGCTGCCCCACTCCGCATCCTCAGGCGGGTCATAGGTCCCTTTGATACCGGTTGCCTTAAGGACCACCTTCAGCTGGTCCCCTGACCTGGAGGCGGATACGAAAATGCCTCCGCTTATGCTTACGCTGCTGGCGCTGTAACTACTGCGGAACCGGTACTCATAGGCGCTGCTGCTGGAAGTGTTGGGATCCAGATAAACCGTTATCTTGGGCGTATCCCCGATACCGACCTCCCTGTCATTAGACCATTCAGCTGATTCTACCTCGTACTTACTGGAAGATGTATAAACCTTGCTCCCGCTGTCGCTTGAACTGGTTCCCAGGCTGTCCCCGCTGCTGATCTCATCACCGGAATCCAGATCAATACTCACCTTTAATGAAATGTTGGTGATATATTTGTAGTCGCTGGCAGCCAAAGACTGCATGGGCATTGCCGTCATCAGTGCAGTGGCAGCCAATGCCATACATAATAACCGTTTCATGTTTTTCATGAAATCTCAACCTCCTCAAAAACAGGTATCCCCCTGAATATTCTTTTTCTGGTTCCATTATAGCCTAGAAGGCAGTTTTACGTCAACTTACGATTATCTTGCGATATTTTCTCTATTCTATCGAAGTTCTGTCAATTTTATGGCCGGGGGAGGATTGTGACACAGGGATTGTGATATAGGAACCGTGATACAGGAATCGTGATACAGGAACCGTGATACAGGAACCGTGGAATGAAAAAACTGCAGACACACATATGCGCATCTGCAGTCATCTGAATCACATTGTCATGCTGATTCTTATTATACTAATTCAATCAGAACTTCCATTGCGGCATCACCCTTACGAGGGCCAACCTTAACAATCCTGGTGTAACCGCCGTTGCGTCCCACATACTTAGGGGCAACCTCGTCAAAAATCTTTGCAACCAGGTCAACGGACTTGGTGTTCTTCTTTCTGCCGGCGGGTGTGGAAGGAACCTCGGTTACCCCGTAGAGAACCTTTAACATTTGTCTTCTTGCATGCAGCCTGGAAGGCAGATCCTTCTTGATTTCCTTCTCAACTTCATCGTAAACAGTAACCCTCTTGCCGTCAACAACTTCCTTGACCCTCTTGCCGTCTTTGTCCTTGCGGGCAACCTTGGCAGTAACCTTAACGGTCTCAAAGTTATCTTTTTCCTTCACGGCCATTGCAATCAGGCCTTCTGCAACCTTGCGGATTTCTTTTGCCCTGGTCTCAGTTGTCCTGATATGTCCATGATATAACAGTGCGGTTACCTGGCTTCTGATTAAAGCCTTTCTCTGGTCGGAAGTTCTTCCTAATTTTCTATATCCTGCCATTGTAATTTTCCTCCATCAGTGGAACACCCTCACCATGCTTCATTGGTCTTACTGGTTCAGGCATTGCAGCCCACTTAATTCTTATTGGTTACTCAGCCACGCGTCTTTGGTCTTACTGGCCGGGTGTTAACATGTAACTATCACTTCATTGGTGCTTAGTTATCATCACTTGGATTCAACTGTAAGCCTAACTCTTTCAGCTTAGCCAGCACTTCCTCTAAGGATTTGCGGCCCAGGTTACGGACTTTCATCATATCCTCGGAAGTCCTGTTGCACAGTTCCTCCACGGTATTGATGCCGGCCCTCTTCAGGCAGTTATATGAACGGACGGAAAGCTCCAGTTCGTCAATATTCATCTCAAGCACTTTTTCCTTTTCATTGTCTTCCTTCTCCACCATGATTTCTGCGGTCTTGGCATTCTCGGAAAGGTCAATGAACAGGTTCAGATGCTCGCTGAGTACCTTGGCCGCCAGGCTGACTGCCTCATCGGGAGCCAGGGTGCCATTGGTATATATCTCAAGTGTAAGTTTATCAAAGTCAGTCTGCTGTCCGACACGGGTGTTGGTAACAGCCATATTGACACGCTCTACCGGTGTATAGATGGAATCCACTGCAATCACGCCGATTGGTAAATCATCGTTCTTGTTCTTGTCAGCGCTGATATAACCACGGCCCTTTGTAATGGTGAGCTCCATGTAGAACTTGCTGTCCGTGCCGCCGCTTAAGGTTGCGATGACCTGGTCAGGGTTCATGATTTCAATATCAGCATCTGCCTGGATGTCTGCTGCGGTAATTACACCTTCGCCCTCAAATTCAATGTATGCAACTTTCGGTTCATCGGTATCGCTGTTGTTCTTGATCGCTAAGCTTTTGATGTTCATAATAATCTCAGTTACGTCTTCCTTTACTCCAGGAATGGAACTGAACTCATGCAAAACGCCATCGATTTTTACCTGACTCACTGCGGCTCCGGGTAAAGAAGAAAGCATGATCCTTCTTAAGGAATTGCCCAGCGTAGTGCCGTAACCTCTCTCAAGTGGTTCAACTACAAACTTGCCGTATCTCTTGTCTTCTGAAATCTCTGCGATTTCAATGTTTGGTTTTTCAAAATCGAACACTAATAGCCCCTCCTTTTTGGGTTTCTATCAAATCTCGAGGGATATAAAACCTGCACACAGCAGAACGTACCCAAACCAAAGAAGATCCGGGGTCCATGTCCTGCAAAGCACGCCTGTCCGGTAAGGAACAGGCATGCCTTGTACAATCTATAGAGAATGGCAGGATTATTTGGAATACAACTCGACGATAAGCATTTCGTTTACTGGAACATCAATTTCGTCTCTGGTCGGCAGTTCCTTAACAGTGCCGCGCAGGTTCTCCTGATCTACTTCCAGCCATGCTGGAGTCAGACGTCCACCGGTTACTTCCAGGATGTCTTTGTATCTCTGAGCAGATTTATACTTTTCCTTAACCTCGATGACATCACCGGCCTTAACCTGGTAAGACGGGATACCAACTGGCTTGCCGTTAACCAGGATGTGCTTGTGGTCAACAATCTGCCTGGTTTCCTTGCGTGTGCGTCCAAGACCCATACGGAACAGGACGTTATCCAGCCTGCACTCCAGAAGGATCATCAGGTTGGTACCCACCATGCCGTTCATCTTGGAAGCCTTTGCATAGTAGTTACGGAAAGGTTTCTCTAACACACCGTAAATGAATTTGGCTTTCTGCTTTTCTCTCAGCTGCATGCCGTATTCACTTAACTTCTTATTTGTTCTTCTTGATTCTCTGTTTGACTTTTTATCGATTCCTAAATAGACCGGATCCAGTCCAAGGGATCTACATCTTTTAAGAACAGGAACTCTATCTACTGCCACTTTAATTACCTCCTAATTAAGTTCATCAGACTCTTCTACGTTTTGGCGGACGGCATCCGTTATGTGGTACCGGTGTTACATCCTTAATGCTTGTTACTTCCAACCCACATGCCTGAAGGGCACGGATTGCAGCTTCACGTCCTGAACCAGGACCTTTAACCATAACGTCTACTGACTTTAAGCCATGTACAAGAGCTGCCTTCGTAGCAGTTTCTGCTGCCATCTGAGCTGCATAAGGAGTAGATTTCCTTGAACCTCTAAATCCCAGACCACCGGCACTTGCCCATGATAAGGCGTTACCCTGCGCATCAGTTAATGTAACAATTGTGTTATTAAAAGATGACTGGATATGTGCCTGTCCGCGTTCAACGTTTTTCTTCACACGCTTTTTTGTAACTTTTTTAGTCGTGGACACTTTTTTAGCCATTTTAAACTAACCTACTTTCTCATTTTCTTGAATTCGCTCTTCCTGTTTTTAAAACATGCAAATCGAATTCTGTTACCGTGTTACTTAAGGAAGTTCCTTTCACTAAGTTCGAAAAGACCTCACTAAGTTCAAAGAACAATGTTCGCACCAAACTCGCGTAATACCTCGTTAAGTGCTCACTATTTCTTCTTATTTGCTACTGTCTTCCTAGGTCCCTTGCAGGTTCTTGCATTGGTCTTTGTTTTCTGCCCGCGGACCGGAAGGCTCTTCCTGTGACGGATTCCCCTGTAGCATCCAATTTCCTGAAGCCTCTTGATGTTCATAGCGATTTCCCTGCGGAGATCACCTTCAACTGTCTGGGTATCAGCGATGATGGTTGCCAGCTTCTTTACCTCGTCGTCGGTTAAATCCTTAACGCGGGTATCTGGGTTCACGCCAGCTTCTGTTAAGATACGGTTGGAACTTGTTCTACCGATTCCGTAGATGTAAGTGAGACCGATCTCAACACGTTTTTCTCTTGGTAAGTCAACACCTGAAATACGAGCCATGTGTGTATTACACCTCCTAATTTTAATTAACCTTGTCTCTGTTTATGCTTTGGATTTTCACAAATTACTCTGATACTGCCTTTTCTCTTAATGATCTTGCACTTTTCGCAGATCGGCTTTACGGATGATCTAACCTTCACAGTAATTCTCCTTTCTATAGACCAACAAAGTTGCTCAAGCATTATACCAAAAAATCGGGACGAATGCAAGCATTTTTTCGTCTATGATTCATCTTTTTCCGGGGCTGCCGGGATCATGCTTTCCTGTGCCGCCGGGAACCCCCGGCTCCGCCTTTGGGCAGCGCTCCAAAAACGCAGCTTATTTATCCCTCCAGATAATCCTGCCCTTGGACAGATCGTATGGGGACAACTCAATGGTAACTTTGTCGCCTGGCAGGATACGGATATAGTTCATACGAAGCTTTCCGCTGATATGTGCCAGTACCTGGTGGCCGTTTTCCAGTTGGACCTGGAACATGGCGTTTGGTAATTTCTCGATTACTGTTCCTTCAATTTCAATTACATCTGCTTTTGACATTCTCTTTTTACCTCCTACTGCTTGTGGGTGCGGATAAAGGATGATATTTCCCCGTCGCTCACCGTCCCGCCTTCTGTAAGCTTTTTCCTTAAGGTTTCATCGTACTCACTTGTGAGCTGCAAGTGTTTCCTGTTCTTGCGTTTCTGTTTACTAAGGGGATGTTTCCTGCCGTCCGACAGATTAACATATTCCCCTTGGACACTGATTATGATATACAGTTCATCTTTGTCGTGACCTGCCAAACTTTTGACCAGGCCGGCTTCTTTAAACTCTACCATAGGGTCACCTCTGCTACAGCGATAAAATCTCAGGCTCTCCATCCGTAATCAGGATGGTATTCTCGTAATGGGATGCCAGTGAGCCGTCCTCTGTCACAACGGTCCATCCGTCATCCATCCACGCTACATCATAGCGACCTGCAGTAATCATAGGTTCAATTGCAAGTGTCATTCCCGGTGCCAGCTTTATGCCCTTACGCCGCTGGGAAAAATTAGGAATCTCCGGCGCTTCATGCATTTCCGTTCCAATCCCGTGCCCTACCAGGTCACGGACCACGCCGAAACCAAAGCTTTCCGCATATTCCTGGATGGCTTTGGATATATCATTGAGATGATTGCCAGCTTTTGCATACTTTATTCCTTCAAAAAAGCTTTGCTCCGTCACCTCTACCAGTTTCCTGGCCCGGGCATCCACTTCCCCGATCATATGGGTCCTGGCCGCGTCAGACTGATAACCCTTCCATATGACACCTGTGTCCAGGCTGACGATGTCACCCTCTTCCAGGTATCTGTGCTTATCCGGTATTCCATGCACCACTTCGTCATTGATGGAGATGCATACAGAAGCCGGATAACCCTGGTAGTTTAAAAAGGAAGGAATACATCCATGGCTCCTGATCATCTCTTCGCAGATTCGGTCAATTTCCTTGGTGGATATGCCGGGTTTAACTGCCTTGCCCAGCTCCTCATGGACGCTGGCAAGGATTTTCCCGGCCTCACGCATTAACTCAATTTCCCGTTCTGATTTAATTGTTACCATTCTTTATGCTCCTAAAATCTTAGCAATGGCCTGGAACACATCTTCCATATCCATGGTTCCGTCTACTTCAGCCAAAACGCCTGCTTTCTGGTAATACTCGATAAGAGGCTGGGTCTGGTCATGATATACATCAAGGCGCTTCTTAACTGTCTCCGGCTTATCGTCGTCCCTGAGCACCAGCTCCTGGCCGCACACATCACAGATACCTTCCTTTTTGGGAGGGTTATATACAATATGATAGGTTGCCCCGCATGCAAGGCATGCCCGGCGTCCTGCCATACGGCTGATGATGTTCTCATCCGGCACATCCACGTTGATGGCGTAGTCAATGGACTCCCCCATCCCGCCCAGGGCCTTTGTAAGGCTCTCTGCCTGTGGAATGGTCCTTGGGAACCCATCCAGTACATATCCGTCCTGACAGTCAGCTTCATGAATACGGTCAAGCAGCATGCCGATGGTTATCTCATCCGGCACAAGCCCGCCTGCATCCATGAATGCTTTTGCTTTCATCCCCAGTTCCGTGCCATTCCTGATGTTCGCACGGAAAATATCGCCGGTTGAGATATGGGGTATCTGATACTTTGCTGCAATCTTTTTTGCCTGGGTGCCTTTACCTGCACCTGGCGCGCCTAACATGATGATTTTCATAGACCGATCCTCCTCCAAAACCTGTAAGTTTCTTATAACGCAATCAATCCACCCTTGTGGAATACCACAAAGGCAGATTGATTAATTCAACTGTGGTTGTTAATCGTTCAAAAATCCCTTATAATAACGCACAAGCATCTGAGATTCTACTGCTTTGATTGTCTCAAGCACAACACCCACGATAATGATTAAGGAAGTCCCGGAAAATGAGATATGGCTCACATTTAGTAAACCAGACGCAAGAATCGGAACAACTGCAATCACAATCAGGCCGCATGCACCAATGAAAACAATATAATTCAAAATCTTATTTAAATAATCGCTGGTTGGCTTGCCAGGACGGATACCCGGTATGAAGCCTCCCTGCTTTTTCATGTTATTAGCCACTTCCAACGGATTAAAGGTAATGGACGTATAGAAGTATGCAAACATAATCAGCAATGCAATATAAATCACCAGACCGATGGAATACTCAGGAGCGTCAGGTCTGCACCATGAGCCGGAATTGAGCACCATCAGGATCTTGCCTCCGATTGAGCTGTAATCCACCGTGAAGAACTGGGCAATCACAACTGGGAATGACATGATGGAAGATGCAAAGATTACCGGCATTACACCTGCCGTGTTGATTTTTAACGGGATGTTGGAAGCCTGTCCGCCAACCATCTTACGGCCAACCATTTTCTTGGAGTACTGGACCGGGATTCTCCGCTCTGCATCGTTTAACACAATAACAAAGACAACCATGGCCAGAATCACAAGGGCAATCAGGACAATGGCAATCGCTGCCTTGAGTACGGTCTGCCCAAAAATGAAACGGTAATAAAGGCTCCTTACATCATTTGGCACGCTGGAGAGGATGTTGAATAACAGTACGATTGAGATACCGTTTCCAACGCCCTTATCCGTAATCTGCTCACCAATCCACATCAGCAGGGCACTGCCTGTTGTCATGGTAACAATGGCGATGATGATGTTCCAGGCATTGTAATCAAGGAGAAGCCCCTGACGGCCGAAGCCGATAGCCATGGCACTTGATTCAATCAGTGCCAGGGCCACCGTGGTGTATCGGGTGTATTCCTGAATCTTTTTTCTTCCGTCCTCACCGTCCTTCTGCAGCTCTTCCAGTTTCGGAATGGCTATGGTAAGCAGCTGGATGATGATTGAAGATGTGATGTATGGCGTAATGCTCAGGGCAAAGATGGACATGGATGAAAATGAACCACCTGTCATGGCATTAAAGAAGCCAAACACATCCGTTGTCTGTTTCGCGAACCAATCCGCAAAGAATGTTGTCTGTATTCCCGGAATCGGAAGCTGGCATCCGAAACGGATGACTACCAGCATCATAAAGGTATAGAGGATCTTAGCCCGAAGCTCTTTTACCTTAAATGCATTTCTGATCGTTTTAAACATTAGATCACCTCGCAGGTTCCACCTAAAGCTTCGATTTTAGATTTTGCACCTTCACTGAATGCATTAACCTTAACGGTCAGCTTTTTGGTTAATTCTCCATTTCCAAGAATCTTAACACCATCTCTTGGATTCTTAACAATGCCGGCCTCGATTAAAGTCTCAACTGTAACTTCAGCATCATTGTCGAACCGCTCCAGTGCGCTTACGTTAATACCTACAATAGTCTTAGAATTCATATTGGTGAAACCACGCTTTGGGATACGCCTGTATAAAGGCATCTGTCCGCCTTCAAAGCCAGGTCTTGTTGCCCCTGAACGGGCCTTCTGACCTTTGTGGCCCTTACCGGCGGTCTTACCATTACCTGAACCATGGCCACGGCCTCTTCTAAAATTATCGCTATGCTTTGAACCTGCAGCAGGCTGTAAATTTGACAATTCCATGACTGCACCTCCTTACTTTATCTGATTAGATTTCTTCAACTTTTACTAAATGTCTTACGCTTGCAATCATGCCTCTGACAGCGCCATTATCTGGCATCTCAACTGTTTTGTGCATCTTGTTCAGACCAAGAGCCACAACAGTTGCCTTCTGCTTTGGAACAGCACCGATAGGGGACTTGACTAACGTGATTTTTAATTTCCCTGCCATGTCTTTCTCCTCCTATTAGCCCACAATTTCTTCCACAGATTTGCCGCGCAGCCTTGCGAACTCTTCCGGTGTCTTCAGTGAAGTCAGACCGGCAAGGGTTGCCAGGACTACATTGGTCTTGTTGTTGGAACCTAAAGACTTTGTACGGATGTTCTTAATGCCTGCCATCTCAAGTACGGAACGGGCAGGACCTCCTGCGATAACACCGGTACCTTCTGGAGCTTTCTTTAACAGAACAGCTGCACTTCCGAATTTACCAATAAAATCATGTGGGATACTCTTATTCTCATCAACTGGAATTTCTACCAGATTCTTAATTGCGGCTTCTTTACCTTTGCGGATTGCTTCCGGAACTTCGCCTGCCTTGCCTAAACCGGCGCCGACATGGCCGTTACCATCACCAACTACTACCAGAGCGGAAAATCTCATGGTACGTCCACCTTTAACAGTCTTGGATACTCTCTTGATTGCCACTACCTTATCATTCAGTTCCATCTGACTGGCATCAATAATTGTACGCTTCATGCTTGTTCTCCTCTCTTAGAAATCCAGACCAGCTTCACGGGCTGCATCTGCTAATACCTGAACTTTGCCCTGATATATAAAGCCGCCTCTATCGAAAACAACTTCCTTGATACCTTTTTCAAGGGCCCTCTTTGCGATTACTGTACCTACATATGCTGCAGCTGCCTTGTCGTTTGTCTTCTCCAGTTCAGAACTGACTTCTTTCTCAACCGTGGAAGCAGCAACTAAAGTGTTACCAACCGTATCGTCGATAATTTGAGCATACATATGATTATTACTTCTGAACACTGCCAGACGCGGTCTCTCTGCTGTGCCAGCAAAACGGTTACGCATTCTGTTGTGTTTCTTTACGCGAACTTCGCTTCTTGACTGTTTGTTAACCATTTTTACACTCTCCTTAATTATTTCTTACCAGTCTTACCAACTTTACGTCTGATAACTTCGTCAGCATACTTGATACCCTTGCCCTTGTATGGTTCAGGCCTTCTCTTGTCTCTGATTTCAGCAGCGTATTGGCCAACTTTTTCTTTACTGATTCCCTTAACGGTAATCTTGTTCTGTCCTTCCAGGACAGTCTCGATACCTTCAGGATCTTCCATCTCTACCGGATGGGAATAGCCCAGGTTCAAAGTAAGCTTCTTGCCCTGCTTAGCTGCCCTGTAGCCAACACCATTTACTTCCAGTACCTTCTCATACCCTTCTGTAACACCATGGATCATGTTGTTAACCAGGGTTCTGGTCAGGCCATGTAAAGATTTCATTCTCTTTAAATCATTTGGTCTGCTTACGATAATCTGTCCATCCTTCTGCTCGATGGACATCTCTACTGGGAGTTCTCTCTCCAATGTTCCTTTTGGACCTTTTACAGTCACTTTATTTCCTTCTGCGATTGTAACAGTTACACCTGCCGGAACCGCAACTGGCATTCTACCGATACGTGACATGCCTTTACCTCCTACTTAAATTCTCGGAAGGAACTTCTGCGTTCCTTCTGTTTTCAGTCACATTGAACACTTGGCGCCTGTTCTTTAGGCGCTTATGTGTAAAAGTGCTTCGCGATACTTAGCGAGGTCTTTTCGAGCTTAGTATCGTCGAAGTTTCCTTAGTTACCTGCCTACCAGACAAATGCCAGCACTTCACCGCCAACGCCTAACTGACGGGCTTCTTTATCTGTAATCACACCCTGGTTGGTGGAAATGATTGCGGTACCAAGTCCACCCAGTACCCTGGGAAGCTCTTCCTTGTTTGCGTATACACGCAGGCCTGGTTTAGAAATTCTCTTAATACCGGAAATGATTTTCTCGTTCTTATCCTTGCCATACTTTAAGGTGATTCTGATGGTCTGGAAACCGCCGTCCTCTACCATGTCGTACTTTGCAACATAACCCTCTTTTACCAGGATATCAGCGATAGCTAATTTCATCTTGGATGAAGGTACGTCTACTGTATCATGTTTTGCAGTGTTTGCATTACGGATTCTTGTAAGCATATCTGCAATCGGATCGCTCATTGTCATTTTAAAATGCCTCCTTCCTCTTTCTCTCTATTTACCAGCTAGCTTTCTTAACGCCGGGAATCTGACCCTTGTATGCTAACTCGCGGAAACAGATACGGCAGATACCGTATTTTCTCAAATAAGCATGTGGGCGGCCGCAGATTCTGCAGCGGTTGTACTCTCTGGAAGAGAATTTAGCCGGACGCTGCTGTTTAATCTTCATTGAAGTCTTAGCCATGAAAAGTTTCCTCCTAACTATTTTGCAAACGGCATGTTGAATAATGTCAAAAGTTCACGAGCTTCTTCGTCAGTCTTAGCGGTGGTAACGAAGATAATATCCATACCTCTTACCTTGTCAACTTTGTCGTACTCAATCTCAGGGAAAATCAGCTGCTCTTTGATACCGAGCGCATAGTTCCCCCTGCCATCAAATGCGTTAGGGTTAACACCTCTAAAGTCACGTACACGGGGCAGTGCCAGGTTTACCAGACGGTCAAGGAATTCATACATCCTCTCGCCGCGCAGTGTTACCTTACAGCCGATTGCCATGCCTTCACGGAGTTTGAAGTTAGCGATGGACTTCTTAGCCTTGGTGGTAATAGCCTTCTGACCGGAGATGATTTCCAGATCTCTTACAGCTGAATCCAGGACCTTGGCATTTTCTTTTGCTTCGCCTACGCCCATGTTGATGACAATCTTATCAAGCTTCGGCACCTGCATAACGTTCTTATATCCAAATTTCTTCATCAGTGCGTCTACCATCTCGCTCTGATACTGTTCTTTTAATCTAGCCAACGTTTATTTCCTCCTCTCCTGAATTAATCAATCACTTTGCCGGTCTTCTTTGCCACGCGAACCTTCTTGCCGTCTTTTACTTCAAAGCCGACCCTGGTTGCCTTGCCGTCAACTACCAGCATTACATTGGAGATATCAATGGGAGCTTCCTGATTCACGATGCCGCCCTGCGGATTGCCAGGAGCCTGCTTTGTGTGCTTGGTAATCATGTTGCAGCCCTGAACCAGAACCCTATTCTTCTTTGTATCAACAGAGATTACTTTACCCTGCTTATCTTTATCTTTACCTGCGATTACGACTACTAAGTCGTCTTTTTTGATTTTATGCACAGTGGACACCCCCTTATAATACTTCTGGAGCTAAGGAGACAATCTTCATGAACTGTTTGTCTCTTAATTCTCTTGCTACAGGCCCAAAGATACGAGTTCCTCTTGGAGTCTTGTCATCCTTAATAATTACTGCTGCGTTCTCATCAAACTTGATATAAGAACCGTCTTTACGACGGGCGCCCTTTTTTGTGCGCACAACTACAGCTTTTACAACATCGCCCTTCTTTACAACACCGCCTGGTGTTGCATCTTTAACGGAAGCAACGATGATATCACCGATATTGGCATATCTTCTGGTTGAACCACCTAATACACGGATGCAGAGAAGTTCTTTTGCACCGGTATTGTCGGCAACCCTAAGTCTTGTTTCCTGCTGAACCATACCTGTTACTCCTTCCTCATCTCAATTATCTTGCTTTCTCGATAACTTCAACAAGTCTCCATCTCTTATCCTTGGACAGTGGTCTTGTTTCCATTACTTTAACTTTATCACCGATGCCGCATTCATTCTTCTCGTCATGAGCTTTTAACTTAACGGTTTTCTTAACGATCTTACCGATCAGTGGGTGTTTAATGTGGTCCTCGATTGCTACAACAATGGTTTTGTCCATTTTATTGCTAACCACTTTACCGGTACGGGTTTTTCTTAAATTTCTTTCCACGGTAAGTTCTCCTTTCATTAAGCATTAGCCTTCTCAGTGATAACAGTCTGGATCCTGGCAATATTCTTGCGTACTTCCTTGATTCTGGATGTGTTATCTAACTGATTGGTTGCATTCTGGAATCTTAAATTGAACAGTTCCTTCTTCGCAGCTACTAACTCTTCATTCAGCTGGTTGGCTGACTTATTCTTTAATTCTTCTACAAACTTATTAGTTTTCACTGTTATCACCGCCTTCTAAATCTGCTTTAGAAGCAATCTTACACTTGCATGGCAGCTTGTGCATTGCAAGACGCAGAGCTTCCCTAGCTGTTTCCTCTGGTACACCAGCGATTTCAAATAATACGCGGCCTGGCTTTACAACTGCTACCCAGTACTCCAGAGCGCCTTTACCGGAACCCATACGGGTTTCTGCTGGCTTTGCTGTTACAGGTTTATCGGGGAAAATCTTAATCCAGACTTTACCACCACGCTTAATGTAACGGGTCATGGCAACACGGGCTGCCTCAATCTGGTTTGACTTAATCCAACATGGCTCAGTAGCGACTAAACCGAACTCACCGTTAGAAATCGTATTGCCTCTTAAAGCTTTGCCGGCCATAGATCCACGGAACTGTTTACGACGCTTAACTCTTTTAGGCATTAACATTATTTATCGCTCCCTTCCTTGTTTCCTTTAGTAGGAAGTACTTCGCCCTTGTAGATCCAAACCTTAACGCCAAGCTTGCCGTAGGTTGTATCTGCTTCTGCGAAACCATAGTCAATATCTGCTCTTAATGTCTGAAGCGGGATTGTACCCTCGCTGTAGAACTCAGTACGTGCAATATCTGCGCCGCCAAGACGTCCTGCAACAGCGGTCTTGATACCCTTAACGCCAGCCTTCATGGTCCTGCCCATGGTGGACTTCATTGCGCGGCGGAAGGAAACACGGTTCTCAAGCTGGGATGCGATAGACTCGGCAACCAGCTGTGCATCCTTATCCGGACGCTTGATTTCCTTAATGTCTACAAACAGTTTCTTATCTGTCAGCTTCTGGACTTCTTTCTTTAACTTCTCGATTTCAGAACCACCCTTACCGATAACCACGCCTGGCTTAGCGGTATAGATGATGACCTTCACCCTGTCGGAAGCACGCTCAATCTCGATTTTGGAAATACCGGCACTGAACAGTCTCTTCTTCAGGAACTTTCTAATATTATAATCTTCAACCAGGCAGTCAGCAAAATCAGCTTCTGCATACCACTTGGAATCCCAGTCTTTAATAACACCGACCCTTAAGCCGTGTGGATTAACTTTCTGTCCCATATTTGCCTCCTATCTCTCATTCAGAACAACAGTGATGTGGCTCATTCTCTTCTCGATCCTGTAAGCACGTCCCTGAGCTCTCGGTCTGACTCTCTTCATGGTTGGGCCCTGGTTTGCGTAGCATTCCTCTACGTAAAGTTTTGACCTGTCCATTCCGTTATTGTTCTCAGCATTTGCTGCTGCTGATTCCAGTAACTTCTTAACTAAGCTGGAAGCATATCTGGGATTGTAAGTTACAATACCAAGTGCGGTTTCTAAATCTTTGCCCCTAACGGCATCTAATACGAAACAAGCCTTCTGGACAGACACTCTAGCGTAAGACAGTGTTGCGCTTGGTCTTGTGTCCTTCTGGGCATTTCTCTCTCTCTTGACTTGGGATCTATGTCCTTTTGCCATTGGTAAAACCTCCTTTCAATTTACCCGTGAATTACTTTCTCACGCCGGATTTCTTCTCGTCTTTTCCGTGACCCCTATAGGTCCTGGTTGCTACGAATTCGCCCAGTTTATGTCCTACCATATCTTCGGTTACATATACCGGAACGTGTTTCCTACCGTCATGAACTGCAATTGTATGACCAACAAACTGTGGGAAGATTGTAGAACGGCGGGACCAGGTCTTAATTACCTGCTTCTGTCCTGCTGCATTCATTGCGTCTACTTTCTTTAACAGATGCGCGTCTGCAAATGGTCCTTTTTTCAGTGAACGAGCCATGTGTTCTTAACCTCCTTTAACTATTTGATGGTTCTGCCATCACGTCTTCTTACGATCAACTTGTTAGACTGCTTGTTTTTCTTTCTGGTCTTCAGACCCAGAGCAGGCTTGCCCCATGGTGTGCATGGACCTGGACGTCCGATACCACACTTACCTTCACCACCACCGTGTGGATGGTCGTTGGGGTTCATTACGGAACCGCGGACAGTTGGTCTGATACCCATGTTGCGCTTCCTACCAGCTTTACCAATGTTGATCAGGGAGTGTTCACCATTGCCAACAACACCGATTGTTGCGCGGCAGATGATTGGAACCATTCTCATTTCACCTGAAGGTAAACGTAAGGTGGCATACTTGCCTTCCTTAGCCATCAGCTGTGCTGCATTACCGGCGGAACGGACCAGCTGGCCGCCCTTGCCAGGATATAACTCAATGTTGTGTACCTGTGTACCAACCGGAATATGGTACAGCGGCATACAGTTGCCAAGCTTTGCCTCTGCCGTGTCGCCGCTTACAACCTTCATTCCATCCGTTAAGCCCTGTGGAGCCAGGATATAAGACTTGGTGCCGTCTGCATAGCAGATCAGTGCAATGTTGGCAGTTCTGTTTGGATCGTACTCAATACCGATAACGGTTGCCGGGATACCATCCTTGCTGTTTCTCTTGAAATCAATGATCCTATATTTTCTTCTGCTGCCGCCGCCTCTGTGACGGACAGTGATTTTACCCTGATTGTTACGACCTGCGTTCTTGTTCAGGGAAACTACCAGAGACTTTTCTGGGGTGGTCTTGGTGATTTCCTTGAAATCAGAGCCGGTCATATGTCTTCTGGAAGGTGTATAAGCATTATACTTCTTAATTCCCATGACATTTTACTCCTTTTCATTTTCTTTTCGCGGCATGCGGTTCTGGACGGGATATCTGGGATGTCCCCTGTGAACGGGATGCCGTATAAGTTCTCCGGCCGGGATACCCGGCGGGTTTTGGGTTTGTTGGATTAAGGTGCATCCAACGGGAGCGGGTTCCGCTCGACTAAGCTCGAAAAGACCTCGCTAAGTCTCGGGAACGGCGTTCGCACTAAGTTCGTGAGATACCTCACTAAGTGCTTACAGCCCCTGGAAAATCTCTATTTCCTTGCTGTCTTCCGTCAGCTTTACGATTGCCTTTTTGGAAGCAGCGGTCCTGCCGAAGGTGGTTCCTCTTCTCTTAACCTTTCCCTCGCAGTTCATGGTGTTCACAGTCTCAACCTTGGTGCCTGGGAACATCTTCTCAACCGCTTCTTTAATCATGGATTTATTGGCATCTACATGGACCATGAAAGTATACTTCTTATCTGTCATGGCGTTCATGCTCTTCTCAGTAATAACTGGTTTTAAAATGACGTCATAATACTTAATATCTGCCATTATGCGTACACCTCCTCGATGGATGCAACAGCAGCCTTGGTAGCAACTACTGTGTTGTACTTCAGAATGTCGTATACATTGATGGAGTCAACCTGTGCAGTCTTAACGTCTGCAACGTTCCTTGCGGATAATACTGTGTTCCGGTCATTGTCAGCCAGAACAACCAGCGCCTTGTTTACCTTAAGGCTGTCCATGACGCCCTGGAACTTCTTGGTCTTAATCTCATCAAACTTCAGCTCATCTACAACAATGAACTTGTTGTCCTGAACACGGCTTGTAAGTGCTGACTTAAGGGCAGCCCTCTTTTCCTTCTTGTTCAGTCTGATTGTGTAATCCCTTGGTGTGGGAGCGAATACCACGCCGCCGCCCTTCCACTGAGGGGATCTGGTTGAACCCTGTCTTGCATGACCGGTCCCCTTCTGTCTCCACGGTTTCCTACCGCCGCCTGAAACCTCAGAACGTGTCTTTGCTTTCTGTGTTCCCTGACGCTTATTAGCAAGCTGTGCAACAACTGCAAGATGTACCAGGTGCTCGTTAACTTCTACACCGAACACGGCATCGTTCAGTTCTAATGTGCCAACTTCTTTACCTTCCATATTGTAAACAGATACGTTTGCCATCTGTGTGTTCCTCCTTTCCTATAAAAGCTTACCTTTCAACCTTAACGGTTTCCTTGATTGTTACCAGGCTCTTCTTAGGTCCTGGTACTGCGCCCTTCACCAGAATCAGGTTATTATCGGTATCAACCTTAACAACCTCCAGGTTCTGGACGGTAATCTTCTTGCTGCCCATATGGCCTGGCATACCTTTGCCCTTGAATACGCGGCCTGGTGTGGTAGCGGAACCGTTGGAACCCTGATGACGATGGAACTTGGAACCATGAGCCATGGGTCCTCTGTGCTGTCCATATCTCTTGATGGCGCCCTGGAAGCCTTTACCCTTGGAAATAGCGGTTGCATCAATCTTATCGCCAGCAGCGAAGATGTCTGCCTTAATCTCATCTTTTACAGAATACTCTTCTGCATTCTCAAACTTGAATTCCCTTACATATCTCTTATAGGAAACCCCGGCCTTATCAAAGTGGCCCTTCTGTGGCTTGTTAACCAGTTTTTCCCTCTTGTCAACGAAACCAACCTGTACTGCTTTGTAACCATCGTTCTCAGCAGTCTTAACCTGTGTTACCACACAAGGTCCTGCCTGAAGTACGGTTACCGGAACTAAAGCACCATTCTCATTGAAGATCTGGGTCATTCCGACTTTTGTTGCTAAAATCGCTTTCTTCATTGTCTTACCTCCTGTTTCATGATCTACAGCGGAATGCTTTCGCATTCATCCTAGAACAGTCTTAATATACGTGGAACACTATGAACCGCTTCTGGGTAATCCCCCTGCCTTCATGGGGCAAGCGGTGCGGTATGTTGATTCCTCAACAGGAAATGCAGTGTTGCTTCTATATTTAAACCCTTCAGGATATAAACATTGTCCGACCTTATTTGGTCTTCATCTTGATGTCGATGTACACGCCAGCCGGCATTTCCAGTCTGGACAGTGCATCAACTGTCTTCTGGCTTGGAGCAGTGATGTCGATGAGTCTCTTGTGTGTCCTCTGTTCGAACTGCTCTCTGGAATCTTTGTACTTATGAACCGCACGCAGAATGGTTACTACCTCTTTCTTGGTTGGTAACGGCACCGGTCCGCTCACCTGTGATCCTGTCTTCTTTACAGTCTCGATGATTTTGCCGGCAGACTGATCTACTAACTGATGATCATAAGCCTTTAAAGTGATTCTCATTACTTGACTTGCCATAAAAAAAGTCGCCTCCTTTTCGCACTTTTAAACCAAGTACGACAAGCGGTGACTGTACACGTTTCCGTGTGTGTCCTCAAAGGACTCCACACTGATTCTGCTGATTATCCTGCAGTTTCTTTAATTGGTACAGTGACTTGTCGCCAGTTTCCTAACTTGACATTCGCTCCACGGAAAACCTGCCTCACTTTGTGGGCAGCAACCTCTCGCTTCAACGCTATCATGCCACAGCCTTGTTATATTAGCACACTTTTTTTATAAATGCAAGTACTTTTTTTATTTTTTAATCCTGCGTATGGATTGGTATAAGTCCTGTTTTGAAATCCCGGGAACAGGGACCGGTTCAATTTTGCGCAAAAGAAAAGACCTCTGCCTAATCAGAAGTCTTTCCTGGTTCTGTTATGTTAATCATTCCGTGCAGTACGGCTCCACGGGTTCTGTTGTGTAAGCATCAATATCCGTATCCTCATCCGCTGACATCAGCTGTCCGCTGGCATTGGTAACAAACTTAACCCCGTCACTGTTCTTTACCTTTGCATTCTTCATGACCTTGCCGGAAGAATTGACCACATAATTCTTATTATCCACCTCATAGCACACATACTTCTGTCCATCCGTGGCTTTCTGAAGCTTCCCTTTATAATATAGGTAGTTATCCTTTACACCATTGTAGCCGCGGCCATTGTCTGAGAAATAGAAATCAGACTTGTTGCCGTCGTCCTCCGTCACCTTCATCTTCCCCTTCTGCACGCAGCTCTTCTCCTTGTCCCCAAAGTAGAAGGAGGTCCAGTTGTCATCGCCCGAGCCAAGGTATACTTTCTTCAGGCCATAAACAGGATTGCCAAGGTGGTTGAACAGGTAGGATTTGCCGTTCAGCTTCACGATATCATTGGTGGTCAGGCGCTCGGAATCAGCTGCCCTGGGCTTTCCGCTGTTGGTAAAATAAAACCACTCCACATCGCCTTCATACCCTTCCAGGTCCTCCGGCGGTTCAATGGAGTACCAGCCAATCCTGGCCTTCCCATCGGCCCCGAAATACATGTAGTCCTCAATGGTGTCATCTGAAGACGTGGAGCGCACCTTCTTCCAGCCGGTCTGCATGGCGCCCACCTCATCAAAGCAGTAATACGTACCGTCTATCTTACGGGCCGTGTAGTCGCCGTCCGAACTGTCAGGCACGAACTTCTTGCCGCTGGAGGAAAAGTAGAACCAGTACTTGCCGTCATCATCCGTCACGCTGTCAATTCCCGGGGTCACCTTGTTGCGGTCATCATCGTCCTCATCCGGCGGCTCCAGCTTCTGCCATCCCGTCCTCATGACGCCGTCCGTTCCCGTATAATACATATCATCCAGTATCCAGCCCAGCTCCATGCGGCCGTCCCCTGAAAAATGGTACCACTTGTTATCAATCTTCTTCCACGCATCGGTCATCATCTTGCCGCTGCTGCCAAAATAATACCACTCATATTCACCCTCATCGCTGGTAAGCTTTAACCACTTATCAGTCAGGATGATGCCGTTGCTGTCCACGTAATAATCGGAATCCACCCAGGCATTGGTCGCCATGACACCTTCCCCGTTAACGTAACGCCACTGGTTGTCCGCGCCTTTTTTCCATGTATTATATACCTGGTTTCCATTGGAATCATAATATACCCAGCTGCTTCCTGATTGAGCCCAACCTTCTGCTGCCAGGGCTGAAATTGTGGCCGTACCAAAAGACAGCACCGCTGCCAGCACCCACACTGCCACTGTTTGTTTTCTCATATGCTCAGCTCCTCTTCCCATCCGTTCCAGGGCGTGCGGATGGCGGGAATGAATTCCCAAACGCATCCCGGGGCAAACGTCAATCCTTAACACGCTCCAGCCCATGCCGGCACCTTATCAGATACTCCGGCAATCCTAAAGTATATTGTATCAAGGCTACCCCAATTATTCAACCTTATTTATCTTTCAATTTATTTACGATAGGCTTTAATTTTTCTTTTCACAGCAAATGCCTGCAAATAGATTCCGTCCGCGCTTGACGCGGCCGCATCATTTAGACTATACTCTGTAATATGTCATTCTATTTGATTTTAATAAGGAAATGAGGTTATGAATACTATGTGGCTTGCCGATGATTGGAAGGATTATGAAGTAATAGACTGCTCACAGGGCGAAAAACTGGAACGATGGGGCAGATATCTGCTGGTCCGGCCGGACCCTCAGGTTATCTGGGATACCCCTAAGGGCCATAAAGGCTGGAAACACATGAACGGCCATTACCACCGCAGCAGCAAAGGCGGGGGCGAGTGGGAATTTTTTGATTTGCCGGAACAGTGGTCCATTGGTTACAAAGGGCTTACATTCAACCTGAAGCCCTTCAGCTTTAAGCACACAGGGCTGTTCCCGGAGCAGGCCGCTAACTGGGACTGGTTTAGCGGACGGATAAGGAAGGCCGGAAGGCCGGTTAAGGTCCTCAACCTCTTTGCCTACACCGGCGGCGCCACCCTGGCGGCTGCCAAGGCCGGGGCCAGTGTCACCCACGTGGACGCCTCCAAGGGCATGGTGGGCTGGGCCAAGGAAAACTCGGCATCTTCCGGCCTGTCCGACGCGCCCATCCGCTGGATTGTGGATGACTGCGTAAAATTCGTGGAGCGGGAGATCAGAAGAGGCAACCGCTATGATGCAATCATAATGGACCCGCCGTCCTACGGACGGGGGCCCAAAGGTGAAATCTGGAAGATAGAGGATGCCATCCATCCGCTGGTCAAGCTTTGCGTCCAGCTGCTCTCAGACAATCCCCTGTTCTTTTTAATCAATTCCTATACCACAGGCCTTGCGCCTGCAGTGCTGAGTTACATGCTGGGCGTGGAGGTGATTCCCCGCTTTGGCGGCACGGTCAATGCCCAGGAAGTAGGGCTTCCGGTGACGGAAACCGGGCTGGTGCTGCCCTGCGGGGCATCGGGGCGGTGGGAGGCGTAGGATTCCTCCGCCCCCGCGTACCGGCTGCCCTTTTTCAGTCTTCCACCAGCCGCGCCACGTCCAGCTTGCCCCATCCCTGCTGGTTATGGGGCAGTCCTAAGTCCACGGCCCTCTCCCGGATGCGCAGTTTCACATCCTTATTGCTCATGTCAGGATTTTTTTCCAGCAAAAGGGCAATTGCCCCGGATACCAGGGGCGTGGACATACTGGTCCCTGATTTTGAGAAATACCGCCCCGGTTCATTGCAGCAGCTGACTATGCCAGAACCAGGGGCAACAATATCGGGCTTGCATACACATGCCAGGGTTGGCCCCCTGCCTGAGTAATCCACCATCCTGCTGCCCATCACATCCACTTCCTTATGGTCGTCTGAGCATCCCACGGTAATGACCTTCCTGCTGATACCCGGAGTGGTAATGGTCATACGGCCCGGACCATGGTTACCGGCTGCCACAACAACAACCAGACCATCATCCCAGGCCGCATTGACTCCCCGCACCAATATGGAGTTCTCCGTCATATCCCGTCTGGAAAGGGACCCCACGGAAATGTTCACAATACGGATACCATACTCCTCCTTGTGCTCCCTTATCCATTTTAATCCTGCCAGTACATCGGAGGCATATCCATTTCCCTTGTGATCCAGCACTTTGACCGAAATAATGCTGCAGCCAGGCGCTACGCCCCTGTACTTTCCCTCGGAGGAAACGCCGCTCCCTCCTATAATGGCTGATATATGGGTCCCATGCCCGTTGTCGTCATAGGGCTGGGGCCTATGGTTCACATAATCAGCAAACGCTGTTATTCTATCTTTAAAATCCTCATGGAGATAAACGCCGGTGTCCAGGACAGCAACACCAACCCCTTTCCCCGTGATTCCCATGGAATATACGATGTCACAATTTATGTCTTCCCTTGCCTGATTCACATCACGATATTCTCCTTTTTTTATTAGGATATTCTCCGGAAATGGATTCGGTTCCATTGTGTCCGGGTATAGCCTGGGAAAATACCGTTAACCCATCCAAAGGATGCCTGATCAGAAGGACGCCTCCACAACCTCCTGCCGCTCCACATCTATGACCCCATACGTATTAATCCTGAGTTTTGGTATGACCGGCAGGCTGACAAAGGCCAATGTCATGAATGCGTCGATATCTGCGCCGATTCCCAGCTCCAGTGTTTTCTGCTTCAGATTCTCCAGCTGTTCCTCCACTTCATGGACCGATGCCCTGGTCATGATTCCTCCAATGGGCAGGGCCAGTTCCCCTGCCACCCGTCCGTCCACGGCAACGGCAAGGCCGCCTTTATTCCGTATGACCGTGTTGGCTGCCAGTACCATATCATTATCATTGGTCCCTATGACAATCAGATTGTGGGAATCATGGGCCACGCTGGTGGCTACCGCGCCGTTCTTAAGACCGTATCCGCCAATAAAACCGATTCCTTTGTGTCCGGTATGCAGATGGCGCTCAAATACAGCTGCCTTTACTATATCAGCCTTCAGGCTGACTCCCGGCGCCATGCCCTCTGTATGTCCCTGCCATGGAACAATCCTTTCTTCGGTAAGGAGCTCATGGGGCTTGAACTGAATCACCCTCTGCATGTTTCCCCTTTTTTCATATGCAATGTCACTGAGCGTCACCTCATCCATATGGAAGGAATCAAATACAGCAGGATAGGCCTGCTCCAGTTCCCGGCTCCGGTCCGGCTTTTCATGCAGGCACCTTCCGTTTTCCGCTGCCAGCGCACCGCCCTTATACACTCCGGTCACGCGAAAATCAACCAGGTCTTCCAGCACTGCCAGGTCTGCACGCATTCCCGGCATGACAGCGCCCCTGTCCTTCAGCCCAAAATACCGTGCTGCATTATAGGATCCCATCTTTATGGCCTTTATGGGATCCGCGCCAAGGGAAACCGCCTTTCGGATAATATAATCAATATGTCCCATGGAAATCAGGTCGCCTGGATGCTTATCATCGGTTACCAGCATGCAGCGCTCATAATAGGGCGCCTCAAAAAGAGGCATCAGGGCCTCTAGGTTCCTGGCCGCGGTTCCTTCCCTTATCATGATCCACTGGCCGCGGCCCAGCTTTTCAAGGGCTTCGCTGATATCAGAACATTCATGGTCAGACAGGACGCCTGCGCAGACATACGCATTCAGCCCCTTTCCCCCCAGGAAGGGGGCATGGCCGTCTATTACCTTATCCCGGTGCGCAGCCTCCCCTATCTTATCCAGAAGGTCCTCCATTCCCCCAACCACACCTACGGAGTCCATGACCTCAGCCAGCCCCAGTATGCGCGGATTGTCATAATATGGTTTTATATCAGCCGCCCCCAGGACTGCCCCCGACTCATCCAGCCCCGTGGACGGCACACAGGAAGGCATCATGATGAATACATCCAGATCCAGTCCGGCTGTTGCCTCCAGCATATAGTCAATGCCCTGGCAGCCCGACACATTGCCAATCTCATGGGGATCGGCAATGACTGCTGTGGTGCCATGGGGCAGGACAGCCTTTTCAAACTCCGGCGGGGATACCATGGAACTTTCCAGGTGGATATGTCCGTCAATGAATCCCGGGCATATATACCGGCCTGTCATGTCCACATTTTCTTCCCCATCATATTCCCCGATTCCTGCTATGTATCCGTCCTCAATGGCTATATCGGCCACCTCTGTCTTCTCAGTAAAAACATTCACGATTGTCCCATGTTTCAGGACCAGGGATGCCTTCTTCCTGCCGGAAGATACATCCATCATCTTTTTTAAATTTCCAAAACGCTGCACAGAAATACCTCCTTTTTTGTTTTTATCCCCCAATTGATTTTATATCATAATACTATAATATAGCAGAAAGTACAATATTCTGAAATCATAAATTTTTCAAACAAATTATCTGTCCCCATCTTCTGTTAAGATAATACTGTGTGTCTGCATATTTTTTACATTTGTGGGAATATCCTCTTGAAATTCCGTTTTATCGTGCTATAATATTCTCATGGACGGAAGTATAGCTCAGCTGGGATGAGCGTTCGCCTCACACGCGAAAGGTCATGGGTTCGAGCCCCATTACTTCCACTACGTCAAAACCCACGTATTTACGAAAAACAACGTAAAATCGTGGGTTTTTAATTATTAAAAATGGCAGATATATGCCATATTTGGCATATATTTACCCTATATGTATCACACGGTATCACACGAAGTATCACACGAAATTGGCGGGTCCGGTCGCATCCGGTACCCGCCTTATACACACACTACTATTTAAAAAAGAGGCAGGAATCTCCTGCCTCAAAATGTATCAATTTGGGGTTGAACGCCGATGCTCCCCCACCCTTATTCCATCTTTCCTTACATATGCTTTCACTACTACAATTTTCTTGTGTTGCTGTCCTCTCACGCTTGTCCTAGTTTTTGCCATTGCTCTGGCTCCTTTCATATAAAACCAGAGACACTCCAACTGATAAAAGCGCCTCTTCTAGTCAATTAGTTACTCTTAACTGGCGCAGGTCCTGGACCAACCCAGAATCTAAAGGCTCTTTTTCCATGGTCTTTTGCATAAATCTTTTCACCATCTTTCGTGGTAATCCATGCTCTAAAAATCCACATAGTTTGCCCTCCTTTCTCAAGTTTCCACTTGCAAAAGAGTTCCCACTATGTTATAATCATATCGCCAAATAAGATTATAAAATCAGTTGAATAGTGGTAACACGTTCAACAAGCGACCAAGTGTAATGCACTTGGTTTTTTCTATGCAAAGGATTTCTCCTAAACATCAAACTTATGATACGTTTTATATTGAATATTGGCTGCAGTCAGCGACATTCCGCATTTCTGTGCAATTTCATCTGCCGACATGTTTTTCACTAAGTGATAAGGCGCCATAAGTTCTGCCGCAAATGTGTTGGCTTGCCATTCTGGCTGGCAGTATACCGGGACATTACCTCTTGCATAACTTATCAATTTAGGCTGATGCAATAAGAAATGCCCCAACTCGTGGCACAGAGTAAATCTATCTCTTGCGTTTCCCTTAACGGCACCTTCATATACATCTTCCCTTATTCGCATAATGTTACTTGCGGTATTTGTTGTTCCATATGTATCTTTCATCTCAGATATCGGTACTATTTCATAATCGAAATCATTATTGGGGTCGCCTAAAACCCACTCGATGAATTCTACTATCGGAAAATACAACTGCTCCTGCAGCCCACAAATTTTTCTAACCTCTGTCGTCAACTCTCTTATCGATACTCTTGATAACGCTGTAGCACGAATATTCAATATTGCAGCACCTCCAAGTTACTTCTCAATCATTTTTCTAAACTGGTCTATTTTGCTGTCATCCATGGTGTTAAGCTTTCTAGCGAAGGACAGAAGCATATCCCGATTTCCATCTGAATACCCAGACATATCAATACTATGGAAATTCAATGCATCAAACATACAATCAGCTAATTCCTCCGCTTTACGATTATCCAACTGATACAATGACACAATTTCCTCTTGCCATTCCTTCGGTGGTTTCTTATTTCCATTTTCTACCTTTGATAAAAATGCAGATGAAACCCCGAGCTTTTTAGCCATATCCGCCAATAATTCTCCATTGTCGATTCTCAGCTTGCGGCAAAACTTTCCGAAGTTATTTACCATCGTGCAATCCTCCTTCTAGTGACATTCCATAGGTCACAATTTTATTTTAACCTATCCAGGTTAATTTGTCAATCCATTATCGGAAATTTTATTAACCTCATCTATACGCACAATATAAATCCTTTCTTGTATATCATATTCGCCTCCTCTCCCCGCTGTCTAACGCCATATTCACAGTCTACCACTCAAACACATACCGCCGATTGTCCATGTCACACTCCTCCGCGATCCGGAGCACACCCCTGGCATCCCTATGAATGCTGCTAAGCAGGACCGGTTTTAAGCGACCAGTCCTGCTTGTTTTATTCGTCCAAAACGGCCTCTGCAATGCTCCATCCTGGTCCGGTTAAAACTCCCCTATGTACTGTTCTCCCTCCGGTGCCACATACATGGCGCATTCCAGCGGATGCCCCGCCCGTGGCTCAAAATAATAATCCTTGCCATCAATTACATGCCAGTTGGTCAGGGCGTATCCGTCAGGGTTGAAATAGTACTTGTGATGGTTGATGACCTGCCAGCAGGACTTATAATAATCCGTGGTGCTATAGGCATACCACCAGCCATTACTGTCATGGTGCCAGCCAACCTCATACGTGGGGGCCATCTTGTCCGCTACATCTCGCTTAAACTGCCCCCAAGCGTCCGGGTGGTCCACAAACCACTTGGGGCATACCTTCCGGGTCACATCATAGTGCCGGATGAGTCCCCCATGCATCGGGTCCAGTCCCCAGCGCCTGCAGATATCTGCACACAACTCCACGTAGGCTGCGTAGGTAGCATCCGTAAATCTGCCGGTGCTGTCTGGATGGCAGGCCTCTATGCTAATGGTGTACGCATTGGCTGAGTTAGTGCACCAGCTTATCTCCTCCTCCGGTATCATCTGGATGATTTCCCCCTGCAGGCCGATGATGTAATGGGCACTGGCTTTAGTGGTGTGGGTTTTGCTCAGATTTTCAAAGTAATTTCGGTTGGCCTGGGCTGATGTGCCAGGATTGCCTATGTAATGGCAGGCCACTGCGGTTGTGCTGCCCCGCTTGGTCCCTGGCCTATTGTAGTTACTGACTGTTAAATACTGCTTGACTATGTTCATGTCGTACCTCCATTTCTAATCGCGTCAATCTGTGCCTGTAAATCCGCTACCACCGCCCTGGTATCCTGCACGTACCCCAGCCCCACATCCGGTTCCGGCCCTCCTGCGGTTACGGTCACATGGGTGGTGCCGGTGTAGGTGGTAAGGGCGTTCAGGGCGGATTGGGTCGCGGAGGGTAGGGGTTCCCAGGTGGGAGTGGCGCGCTCAAACATTGCATTGAGCGGATGGGCGGAAAGATAAGCCTTGAATGCATCCACATCACCATGGCTAAACTGCTCCATATAGATGTATATATCACAGGTTGCGCTGGAGGAAATACAGTCTATTCTACTGTAGGTGTTTGAACTGCTCCCGACCTGTAATCTATCACACAATATCTTTGTTGGTATGTTGACTTTCTTCTCAGCTTTTATTATTGATTTATTCTTTGAAGTTCTGAACCTAAATTTATCAGCAGAATTTGTACTCATTTTCCCCCAGTTTTCACTACCATCAAAAGTCAATGACACGAATTGCCTTTCCACGCCCCACGCGCCATCTCTGCACATTATCCTGTCCCGTACATCCCCGATGCCACGTAACGGCTCCGTCAGGGGTATTGTTACGGTACTGGACTGGTAGGGCTGATATGGTAGAGCAGTGGGTCTAGCATTAAGCATGGGATACACTATTTCATTGATATCCGATACTCCTTGATATATGTAGATAAAGTATTCTATTTTCGATTCGGTTCCGTCCACAATAAAGGAGGCGTCGTTGATAACATTAGATTTACCATCGCTATACCATTTTTTTGCTTTAACAAATATTTTTGGGTCGGCTGCCGGAACGCTTCCGCTGACATAGTAAGTTCCAGGCGAAAGATTAGTCGAAACAACAGCTGTATGAGCCAGTTTTTCCAACGTATTTCCGGTTACCAAAATACCCCCGTCCTCCTGAACGGAAAATGTCACGTCGTTATGGGTTCTTGCTAACCTAGATGTATCCATCAACTGCGCCCCAGTCACCATTACAGATGTGACATCCGTACCCAAAATCTCCTGCGGATAATCCGGGCTGGGGGATGGCTGGCCTCCGGTGTAGGGTTCCCAGGGCTTGGGCGTGGAACCTGCATGGAGCATGGGCCTGAAGACCAGGGGACCGGATGCATTGTTGCCTATGGTTATGGCAAGGGAAAGGGTCTGTCCGTCCTTAACTGTCAACGTGTCACCGTCACCGATATCATATGCATATGCATAACTGGTACCATCGGACGTATTTATATACCCCTTGATTACGTAGGTCGATTTATCACCACCGTCTGGACAACCTGAAATATAATAATCCCCGGATGGGACGGAAAGTCTATCACTAAGATAGAAAGTGGAATTACCACCTGTAGCAGTTCCGGCAGCAAGTATGGCGCCATCTGGATTTGGGGTGAACGTTACTCCATTGGAGGTACGGGCCGACAATGATGGTATATCCAGCATCTGTGCCCCGGTCGTGGAAAACTGCCCACTCATGCCCGCAATCTCCAGGTCAGGAATCGGCGCTTCCCACGCATCCCCCACCGTAACCCGGCCCATACCGGATGCGGTGCCAATCAGGGCATTGGCATACTTGAGGTCGGTCTCACGCTTGTTATAGCCCACGAAGGTCTCCTTCTGGGACTCCACGTATGCCCTGTTATCCTCCAGAGCCTTGGCGGATGCAGCGGCAGACTGTGCCGATTCGGCGGCAGAACCGGCGGCGGCTGTCTTACTGGCCTGGGCGTCATTGGCGTATCCCTGGGCAGTGGATACCTTACCCTCCATCTGCGCCACGAACTGCTCGTACCAGCTGGTGTCCGGTTCCGGGATTCCTCCGCCGATGTCCAGGCCATCATGGATGGTGTAGGACGCAGGGAGGGTCTTCCAGGTCACGCGCTCCCCCATGCTGTTGGTGCCGGTCGCGTATATCATCATCTGGACCCGGTCCGGCTCCTGGGTTGCCTGCGCCGGTACCTGCCAGCACAGTCTGATATAATTGTCCGTCCATGACACGTTGCAGGGTATGCTGTCACTGCTGCCATAGACCGTCTGGTAATGGATGTACAGGTGTGCGGCCGTGAGGTCCAGGCCGTCATCGTACCGTGGCAGCTGGAAGCCCACGAACTGGGCATTCTGTTCGCCGCGCACAGATATCTGGTCGTTGAAATCCGCAATGCGCTTGTTGGTGACCGGGACATACTCAGGCTCCACGTACAGCGTATATGACGGGTAGTTATTGTCCTTGGTCCACGCCCCATCCCCGGCCGCGTAAGCCTGTCTTGTCAGTATCTCATCTACAGTTGCCATGCCTGTCCACTCCCCCTCTCCTGTTTGATGGTAATCAGGTTGGTGGTTATCCGCTGGCCATTCTCACGCTGGCCTACCACGCCGACCTTGAACGTATCATAGGCCGCCACCTCATCCGGGACGATGCAGGCACCACCCTGAATCAACCTGCCGACCTCCTGGGACTGTAAGTATGGATAGAAGGCTGCCACCTGGACAGTCCCGTCCCAATCCGGGCCGAACTCAAATGCTGTTTGCAGGTAGCCCGATGTGCCTGCAATTATGCTGCTGAAATCACAGCCAGGAGCCCTCGTCAACTCCTGGCCGGATACCCTGAATCTTAGTGTCCTCATAGCATTGCCTTTCTGTTGCGATATCGCAACTACTGGGCATCCTCCGTCCCGACAGCCCGCTCATCCTCTTTCCCGGTAGCCGGGCCTGTGGTCACGGTTGTCCTATCCTGCGCCCCCTTCGGCCTGGCCTTCTGTGCCACGTCATTTGCCCTCTGCTCTGCCGTCCTCTTGTCTGCATGTCCTCTTAATACTGCCATGATATATACCTCTCTTTCTTAGTTGACCTTCTCGGTCTCTGCATTAATAAGTTTCTCTGTCACAGCCAGGCCTTTGATTAAGAAGGCTGGCACATTGTAACCACACTCCACAAGGTTCTCCAGGATGCTGCGGATCTCATTGACCAGCAGGCAAGCTAAAGTAAACCATCCCAGGAACAGCAGGAAATCCAGGTTAAGCCCCAGGATGTCATGCCCCAGGCCGATGAATAATTTCGGCATCAGGAAGGATACCAGGATGATTACCCAGTAGCCCAGTTTTTTCAGGATGCCTTTCAGGCCTGTCTTACTCGACTCCCTCCCCAGCTTTCTGGCCTTGTACCAGCCTGTCAGCCAGTCCAGGACGTTGCAGAGCAGGTACCCTGCAAATATGTACCAATACGGCCCCAGGATGGCCATCAGGATTGTTACCGCTGCCCCATAGGCCGCATTACATCTGTCTAAAAACTTCATTTTCATATACCTCACCTTTCTTTTTAATACGCCTCGCCAGTGATTTCCCTGTACTGGTCTTTGGTGATGACTCCCTTGCGTACCGCCATCCTTACCATTGCTTTTACCCAAAGCCCTGCATCGTAATAATACTTGATTCTTTCATAACTCATGGTTGTACCTCCGTCTTTTCTGCGTCATCAAGGGTCAGCATGTTCTGATATTCCATACTGGCTGCTATACTCGCCAGGGATGTCGCCGTCAGTTCCTCGTTGGAAACCGCGTCACTTGTTGGCGGATTGTCCTCGAAATACTCGATAGCTGCAAGTATTTCCTCATTAGTCGTGCAGGATGAGAAGTCGACACCATGCTTGGTGCAGACATCAACCATCTGGCTCAGTTCACCACTGAATGCGCCGTTGATAAGGCCTCCCGCCACAACAGGGACCGCTGCCGGGTTATTAATCCAACCATACCGGTCAATCCACTCCTCAGGGGTCAAGCACTCCCCTACGGGAGTATATATATTGTCTGTCTTATTCCAAACTACATATTTAGCCATGTTTTGTTTTTCCTTTCTTTTATGATTTATCATGCTGTGTATACATCCACTACTGATGAATATTCACTGCCATATCCGCCACCAAAAAGGGCATAGTTACCTACTGTTGTGGCGGCTAAAACACACCTAGCTACACTTAATCCAGTAGGTATACTCCTTGTCAGGCTGGTGTTATAAGCGTCTACAGTTGATAAATTATAATCATTATAGGTAAAGCCGTTTGAGCCACCACCAAAAAGAGCGTATTCCCCGACTGTTGTAGCAGCTAATGTGCTTCTACCCACACTTAATGCAGTAGGTATACTCCTTGTCAGACTGGTGTTATATGCGTCTACGGTTGATGAATAGACATATGAATCAGTAAAGTATTCCCCACCACCAAAAAGCGCATAGTTGCCTACTGTCGTAGCGGCTAAGTTAGCCCTACCCACACTTAATGCGGTAGGTATGCTCCTTGTCAGGCTGGTGTTAAATGCATCTACTGTTGCTAAATAATCGGAAGCGTTTCCACCACCAAAGAGAGCATAACTGCCTACCGTCGTAGCAGCTAAGTTAGTCCTAACCGCACTTAATCCAGAAGTTGTACTCTTTGTCAGGCTAGTGTTGTACGCATCTACCGTCATATACTTGCTATTACTGTTCCCACCACCAAAAAGCGCATAGCTGCCTACTGTCGTAGCGGCTAAGTTAGCCCTACCCACACTTAATGATTCAACTGTGCTCTTTGTCAGGCTGGCGTTATATGCGTCTACGCGATACGAGTATGACGAGCTACTATAAACACCGCCACCAAAAAGGGCATAGTTACCTACTGTCGTAGCGGCTAACCACTGTGAATTTTGTCTTAAATTAGTAGCTGTACTTCTTGTTAGGCTGGCGTTGTACGCGTCCACTACTCCCGAATATCCAGTACCATACCCACCACCAAAAAGCGCATAGTTACCCACTGTTGTAGCGGCTAACCCTCTTCTACTCGCACTTAATGCTGTAGCCGTCCCATAATACTCCAACTCACGGCTGTAAAAGCATCTCGCAACACCGCCAACCCCGATATAGGCTTTCTTGACCCTGCGGGCTACGCCACCTACCCCCGCATATATGTTCTTGACTTTCCTGGCAGCTCCGCCTACCCCGATATATATTCCTTTTGCCACGGTATCACCTCCAGGCCTTACTCATATTGCAGGTAGATATTGCCAGTGGTTAAGGATGTCGAACCGGCATTCATGGAACCTGTTCCTGCGTAGATATTCTTCAGGGACGCAGTGCCCACGGTCGTAACACCTGCATAATTCGCTTTGTTTACCGTGGCTGATCCATACGCCGTACAGGCCGTTGGCGTCCCTGCGTTCATGTATACCGGTGTGGTCGCGCCGCCAACCGTGCCGGTGCCGACCTTCCCTGCAACGGCAACCGTCTTGTCCGCATCCGCCGTATTGTCCACATTCCCCAGCCCTACCTGCTCAGCTGTGACCCCATGGGGGTTTTCCATGTCAGCAAGATGGCCTTCCACCGCCTGGGTTATGGCGTTGATGTCATTCTGGCCAAATTTATCCCCCTTCTGGGTATATGATGTCGCATCGGATATATTATAGGTCCCGTCCTCGTTCTGGGTTATCCTCCATCGCCTGGAGCCTTCATATATATCGTCTTTATAATCTGTCCTCAAACTCATTCAAATACACCTCCGTTCAATGTGAAAGCCAGGCGCCTGATTCCTTCGGCCCTTCCCAATATGTTCCTATATATCTTCAGGCAGGCCGATTCAATCCGGTTCAGCTCCTGCCAATCAATGAATGGGGTATTGTCCCTGTATTCCCGGCTTTCCCCTACCGCAAAAGGATATGTCCCTGCACAGACATGGTCTATATTGGCCTCAAAGCGGTTAATCTCATCTGCATGGAAGCCGTAATCCTGATATGTCTTATCCTCCCCCATGTCCTCAAACTCAAAATCCGGCCAGAGGGTAAGGGCCAGGGCCCGTATCTCATTGATGTTGCCCTTGATGCGGTTATAGTCACCGATATTAAAATAATCACTGGCCTGCCAGTCTGTTTTTGGCTGTTGCCACATAACTCATGTCCCTCCTTGCCTTGATGGTACCGCTAAGTCCGCCATTGAATTTCAGGGTATGGTCCGTCACCCTGATTAAGAGGTCGGGTACGTATTTATTTTCCAGGAAGGCAATGTCATTGGCATCCATCCTGGGTTCCCCACGGTAAGACAGGTCGTATTCCCGGTCTGACTTGAGGTAGTCCCCTATCCAGTCGGCAAGATTGGCTGCATGGAGCGTGCTGGATACCAATGGGTTTTCCCATGTCTCCAGGCTGCCCGTCGGGTTGAGCTGCCGGCTGACCTTAGTCCGTGTAGTGATGTATTCCTTACCCATGACCGCCACCTCGGTGGCCCCCACGATACCTGTAAGCCCTACTGTGACGTAATAGGCACTGCTGCTTAGGATTGTTGCTGTCTGTCCCTCCGATGGCTCAGTGATGGCGACAGAAAAGCCATAGGAGGGATTGGTCAGGTAAAACGTATACTGGTTGTCCTGTTCCGTCACCGCTATGGTCTCCCTTACCAGTTCTTTGGGCTCCTCAGCACTCAGGCCAAACAGGGTCCGTATTACCTGCAGTTCCCTGACCCTGGCCAGTTGCGTGCCCTTGGGCGTCTTGGTCAGTTCTACACCATACTCCAGGACGTAATCTGTGCTGTCCCCAAAGGTTATGTTGTCCAGGGTAACCCGGTTGTTTGGACAGCCCTTGGTAAATTCCAGCACCAGGTAATCGAACTCCGGGAACTCATGGCTGACCACATAGGTCCGCGTGAGCCCCGAAACCGTGTAGTCCTCCTGCAGCTCACCGTCGTAGTAGGAATGGAACACGACCGTATCCGGCCAGTTCCGACCAAATTCTAGGGTAAGACCGAAGCATTTGAAGACAGCCTCCATGGTTATACCGATGGTAGGGTTACTACCAAACAGGCCAGCCCCATCCGCCACAGCATCCGATACATAACCCACATTCAGGTATGTGGCACCCTCAGCCTGACACGGGAGAAAATATACCATCCCGTCTGCGCCGGTATGGCCCTGGCCGGGCAATGCATATATATCCTTTTCCGTGTGGTCCAGCACTGCCGCGGCATTGGAGAAATATGCCTCATTATCGGATGCGGCCTCCATGTCCGGTACAAAACTGGATTTTATGAAAATCTTCCCGGCCCTGTCCTGATATAATATGCACCGGCCTGCATTGGCAATCAGCTGTAGGGCCTCCTTGTGCGCCACGGCCGGCATGGGGTTAGTTATCATCACATCCTTAAGATATGGGTCAATCCAGTACTCCCTGTAGTCCACCCCCGCATCCGCAAGGACATCCACGGCCATATCATACAGGCTCATTCCATCCGGATGATACTGCCCACCGTAGTAGGTCCCGTCCATCCCGTCAAAACAATCGGATGCCTGGAAAGCCATCTCAGTGTCATCCGCAGACCATGACCTCAGCCCAAGCGTGGTCCCGGGTATCCACTCAACAGACCCGTTGTCCAGTGCCTGGCCATAGAGCACTTCGATTTTCTGGCCAATCTCCAGGAAGTTCACGGCGCTCTCCTCATTCTCCACGTCGTAGGCCCGGTCCTTATTGTCCACCTTTACATCAAGATCGATGGTCGGCATCTCCTCAGATATCGGGCTGATATGCTCCTTTTTGGTTGCGGACAATATCTTCTTACCGTCAAAATAAATACCAATACCCATGGTAATCTGGTTGATGCGGAACCGGCTTTGTCCATTGACCATGACGGCCGGCACAAACCGCAGGAAGGTCGCCGCCTCAAATATCTCCTCTGTCACAAAATGGCCATCCGTATTATCCGTTACGTTTAAAGTCCGGCTGTCTGAAATAATGGTGAAATCCACCGGATACGCCTTGCCAAACTCCACGGTCAGTCCCTTGATGTCGTATTGTACCGGGAACCGGATTTCGATGGTCCCCAGGAGACCGCCTGACACAATCCCCTGGTTGAGCACAACGTCAGCAGCCTCCCTGGGAAGGAAATACATGCTGCCATCCACCGTGGCATAATCCTGGTCACAGGTTGCATATAACTCCTGTACCTTGTAGTTATCCATGGGCTTCACCAGGTCGGAATAATATGTGTATCCATCAGGCTCTGGGACATAGGCGGACGCCTGGGCCTGCTGGTTAATCAGACCGATGCTGATACGGAGATGGGAAATGGGATTCCGCCACTTCCTGCGCATCATGTCCTTATATTCATTACTTGCTGCCTGCATTACTCCATCACCCCACAGTCTATCAGGTTCACCTTGCAGTCCTTGTACATGGTTGGTAGTCCGTCCGGCCCTATCTCCCATATCTTTGCCGTCCGGTTCCCAGGATACATACGCTCTGTTTTCCAGCAGTTATTTTTCATATCCGGGAACTTGACCGTCACCACAAATTCCTCAAATTCTTTCAGGATGCTACTCCACGTGGCCGCATCCAGATAGGACCATTGCAGGCCGTCAATCTTATCCTGGTCACGGCCCACGCGCTGCCCCACAAACTCACCCAGGGCGTTCTTGCCCTGGTTCACATTCGTGGCAATGGTTAGGCCCGGACCCCGGTCATAGTTTGGGTATTCATGTCCGTTGATATAGATTGGCACTTGAACCACCTCCTTTATGTAGTCCGCATGGTATATCCATTACGCTTATCCAGTTCCACTAATTTCTTCTTTATCTCCCGGATATCGATATTGACCGTCAGGTCCATCCGCTCTATCAGGTCTATGATGTTCCTCAGCAGTTCCACCATCATGCCCAGGTAGTACTCGCTCATGTTGCTGCCATTCTGCTGGGAGGCCAGGGCCACTGCCCGGTCAACCATCTCCTGCATCTTATCCTCCGGCGCCACGATCTCACCATGGTGCCGGTTATCGCCAATCATGGCCAGCTGCGGCGTGTTGGCGCGGACGAACCCGCCCTGCGCCAGACGCGGGAGGTGTATGTTTGGAATCTTAGGGATGAGCTCCGCTCCGATACCAGGTATTTTATCGGCCACATCATTCACGGCCTCTATCATGGCATTGATTGCATCAATGACCCTATTAGCCATGTTCTCCACGCCATCGATAATCATGTTGATGATGCCCTTTATATCCTCCCAGATGCCGTCCCAGGTCTCCTTTGTCTTTTCCTTTACCGTGTCCCATGCACCGGTAATCGCGTCCTTCATGGCCGTGAACTTCTCATCCACTGCCGTCTTGATTGTATCCCACAGGCCTGAAACAAATTCCTTGATACCTTCCCATATCTCGGATGTCTTGCTCTTAACATTCTCCCAGGCCGTGCTGATGGATGTCTTAATGGCATTAAATAATGCATTAGCCAAGGACTTAAGCCAGTTCCAGATGGTATTCAGGAGTGCCTTAATTCCGTTCCAGATGGTGTTGGTTACCCCGGATATAGCAGTCCAGGCCAGGTTAACAACATTTTGAATGAATGTTACGGCTCCAGATACAAGCTCCTTCAAGGCATCCCAGATACCGGAGAATATCTCCTTAATTCCTTCCCAAGCGAGGCTCCAGTCACCAGTGAACACGCCGACAATGAAGTCAATCACACCACCAAGCGCCGTGAGCAATCCCTCTATGATGCCGGAAACGGATTCCCAGAATCCGAAGAATGTGTCAATGGCATCCTGTAAACATGTAGCTATGACTGGCGCTACGTTGGTTATGAACCACTCAATGAATGGCTGTATGACCCCTGTCCACAATTTGGTGACCGCATCAGCCACTTTTCCACCAAACTCCAGGAACTTATCAATCAGCGGGCTCAGGTACTGGTCCTTAAATTCAACGAATCGGCCCGACAGGTTCTGCAATACTGGAAGGAAATATGTGTTGTAGACATCAAGCAACAGTGTTCCGATTTCCGTGAACCCCTGTTTGAAGGTTGCCAGCATTGGCGCCACATGCTCATCATATGTTGCGCCAATCTTTTCAAAAGTTTCCGCAACCAAATCTTTGATTGTAGAAAAGATAGGTTCAACCGCGCTGAATGTATCCTCCAGGGTTGTCCTGATATAATCCGCATTTTCTATGAACGGGGCCGTAATGGTGTCCAATACATCCGCCGCAAAAGTCCCTGCTAGTTCCGTACCACCCATGAAAGCTTCGGAAAATATCCCAATGATATCAGCTGTAATCTGCTTTGCACTGTTACTCCTGAGGGATGAAAATACCGTTGCAAGTGCTTTGGAAAAATTCCCACTTATCTCCGCGATGCGTGAGCCAATATCAAACATGGACACGATGTAATCCCTGATTCGTTCACTATTCTGCTGCAGGAACAGGCTGATTCCGCCCAGAAGGTTATCCGCTATGGATGCCCCGATGCTCGCCATGGAGCCCGCAATCTTGCCCAGGTTGATGGCCAGGATGTTAGTGAACCTGGTGGCGGCCTGTTCTACCTCTGGGGATGTGAAGATATCCGTCAGGCTGTCCTTGATACTCTGGATGGACTCCTTCATGCTGTCCAGGACGCCCATGTCGCCAAATCCGACCTTGAACCCGGCCATGAACAGGTTCTTAAGTTCATTGGCCTTTTCAATCAGCCCCGCGTATTTGCTGTCCATCTCATCCACGGCCGATGTATCAAGTTCGCCCATGTCAAACTCATCCGCAGCATATCCACCGTCTGCTCCGCCTCCGGAACCTCCCCCGCCGGAATCCGTATCAGGATTAATGATATTGAGCTCATCAATGCCTGTGCTGACACTTTTCATGTTCTTTGCGGCCTTCTTGGCGGCACTTCCGGCCCCTCCGGCAGCCGCCCCGGCCTTATCCGCAGACTGGGCCATCGCATCCATACCGGCCGTGGCCGCGGATGCGCCTCCCCCACCCTTCCTCCCGGTCACCATCTCCGTGAATGCCTTGAAGGCATTGGCCAGGCTCATCAGCTTACTGATGATGCGGTTGATTACCTGGATGACCGGGGTCAGCACATTGATGAGCCCCTGACCGATTGTGGCCTTGAGGCTGTCAAACTGCAGCTTCAGGACACGCACCTGGTTTGCCCAGCCATCCGCCGTCCGGATGAAGTCCCCGGATGCCAGGGACAGCTGGTCCTGCACGAACTTATACCGCAGGGCAACCTTCTCGGCCTCTGACATCTTGGCTGTAACCTTGCCATAGCCGTTTGCCAGGGCATAACTGTCCAAAGCGCTCTGGGTCATGACGATGCCCAGGTCCTTAAGGGTCTCCGTCTCACCCGTGAACACGGATTTCAGCTTTGTATAGGCCTCGTCCTGGCTGATGTTATAGAAGGATGCCACATCACCGGCCAGGCCAGTCAAGGTCGTGGACATCTCATAGGCTGCCTGCTCACCAAAGCCGAATGCCTTGGCCATTGCACCAAAGGTGCCGGTAAACTTCTTAGCCATGGTCTCGGATAAGCCGAAGGAGGTTATGGCGTTCTTGGCGAAGTCATCCACCTGTTTAGACATCCGTGGAAATGTGACATCCACCACGTTCTGGACTTCCGCCAGGTCGGAACCCAATTCAACGCACTGCGCACCAAAGTCTATGATTTTTTTTACTGCAAAGGCCGCCGCAAGGGTTGCACCTGCCTTCTTGGCCAGTCCCTGAATACCAGCCATATGCTGCTTGAATTGATTCTGGTTGACCACAAGGTCAAGGCCAATCTGGCCTACACTGTCAGCTGCCATACATATCACCTGCCTTTTAATTCAAAAGCAGGCTCTGGCTCGCTACTCCTTTGGTGCGGCTCTAGGCTCTGTCATTTTTACATCCAACCTGTTTATGGTTTTACACCTGGGACATTTAATCTCCCCCTTGACGTATTCCGCCAGGAGGAGGGTCTGTCCACACCTTACGCATCTTACTTTCTCAATCTTAATCACCTCCGCACATGGCCGCGAACATCCTCTCCAGGCCGGCCATCTCCTTCCCGAAGGTTTTCTCATCCATTTCTTTCATTTCCCGTTTCCGCCAGTCATCATATATCCGGCGCTGGTCCTTGGTGTAATGCTTGATGATGTCCTTATCCGTCTCGGACCGGATGGCCACCACCCGGCCAAGGGCGGTCTCCGGGGACAGGCCGGCAATCAATGCCCTGAACTCGTCCCAGGAGACTGACTCAAACTCCTTCGTCCGTATGCGTAGCCCGTACTGCGACAGGAAGCTGGAGACAATCAGGTCCCAGTCCCCAAACATGTCGTAGTACGGGTCACTGCTCTCCCGGGCTGTCTACCTCATCGGTTATCAGTTGTATGGATTCCATAATGACTGTAACCAAATCCTTAAATCCGATTTTCAGCTTTTCAATCTTCTTCTTGGACTCTTCGGGGAGCATCAGGTTGTAGGCCTGCAGGACTTCATCCATTCCGGGGTCATCCGCCGACATCAGCCCCATGACCTTAAGCATGGTCGGGGCGTCTGCATTGACCTTCAGTACCTCACCCTTGATTACCAGGGATGGGTTTTCCTCAAAGCTCAGTTTATCTGTGATATCTACTTTCCTTGCCATAATCCAATCCTCCTTATGCTCCCGGTGTAGGCGCCGGCGTGAATGTCGGGGCGCCATATCCCGTCACTTCAAACTCCAGCGTATCAATGTTGGTCGTATCGCCGCCGCCCGGTGTGGTCACGTTCACGACCACATCACAGGCCAGCTTTGCGCCGGATACCATGGTCCACTCAAACTTCGTCATGACGTCCTGGCCAAACTTCCAGGCCAGGCCGGCAATATAATCGTTGCCTGGGTCACCGACCGACCTTTTCCCTTTGAAGGAAAAGCCCAGCTTTTTCCCCGTCATGGATGACTTTGACCAGCCTTTCGCGTCCATGGGGTACCATTCCTCCACGGTCCCATCAATGCTGGGCGCAAAGTTCTCCAAATCCAATGGCACGACCATATCCTCCTCTGTACTCTCAAGCCCTTTCGTGCCAAACTTAAACACATTGTTATGCACCGGATAAACCCTTCCTGCTGCATCTGGCATAATCCATACCTCACTTTCTCTGATATACAAAATCCAGCCATATTACATATTCGTATACGCCCTTATCATCTGTCCCTACGTCAACCGGTTCCGGTACCTGGAGGATGATACAGTTGATGGGTGTATCCCCTATGGATAGGCTGGATACGTTTTTAAGTTTCTTATATAGCCCATAGGCGGCCTGTTCCGATGCCTGTACGTCCCTGTCCCAATGGACTAGCAGGGAGATGCGCCGGATGTCGTAACTGCTGTAGTCATGGCCACCCAGGGCCATCACAGGAGGACCACTGCCCTGGCGGTGGTACACGCCGATGGAATGGTCCTTCTTGTTGTTCAGCTTCCCGATATTGACATTCCTGTCGTCCGTAATCCCCAGGCCTCCTATGTACCCACGGATATCGTCCAGAGCCAGCATCACACACCACCTACTTTCTTATATAGCCGCTTAAAGGCGTTCCTGGCAAAATCCTGGCTCACTCCACCAGGCAGCCACGGTTCGTACCATTCACCGCCGGCAAACGGGTTCTCATCCGTCTGGAAGTCATATTCCGGGTGGTAGTATAGGCGCCGCGCATAGGGCGTGCTGGATACCAATGTTGTCTTTCCCTGCTTCGATTCACTGTAATCCACAAAGGCGCTTTCATTCTGCAGGTTACCGCTGTCAAATGGCATCACCTGCGCCTGCACCACCTCTGTGTGCAGGGCCTCCGCAGTCATCTCCAGGGCAGTCACTGCCGCCTGTGTCAGCTGTTTAATCCGTGGGAAATTCATTTTCACGGTTGATTTTACCTGCATCAGACCACCTCCAGCTGGCAGTAATTCACTGTCCCGTCCGGATTCCTGGCCTTCATCCCCTGCTCAATCCTCCGCTCCTCCCCGAATACAGTTACGGTACCCCCGCTTAAGGTTGGAAAGTCCGGGGCAATATCCCCAGGGAACATGGCCGTGCCGGTTATCTGCACCAGCTTCTTTTCCGCAGTCAGGATGGTCTTGGCGCGGTCCTGGAAGTTGCATTTCAAGTCCAGGTCCAGCACCCGCTCCGGCTGACCATGGTGGTCTGTATCCTCTGACTCCAGGCGGATGTGTATGTCCGTCCTACAGAGCCGTCTTGGCACTAAGCATGGATATTTCATTGCCTCACCTCGCTAACCGGCAGCACAGGCCTGTCTGGGACAGCAGGGCGTACACATCACGCTTCATGGCAACCCCCTTATCCGTGAAGACGTTCCAGGAACTGCCGAACTGTGCGGATACACCGTTGATGCTATAGCCCTGCAGGATGGTGTTAATCTCATCCGCATTTTCCCATTCAAAGTCTGCCTGCTGGCACACCACGTCCTGGATGACATCCTGCTGGAAGGCCGTCAGGTTGGAAAATCCCTGACCTACAATCCGGTTGTAGGTCAGGGAATCAATGTGACGGCTGGCCTGCTTAAGGGCCCTGTCCAGCTCATCCATGGGGATTACCGTCCCCTTGTATGCATCACAGTAGTATTCATATGTGACATAAGGTTCATAGGGCATGTCATTCACCCGCCTTTTTGCTCTCCGCTTTCCTTGCTGGCTGCTGGAGTGCAGCAATTTCTGCCTTCAGCGCCCCATTTTCGGCATCCCTCTCAGCCACAAGTGCCTGAAGGCGTTCGATTTCCTTGACTGCCTTCATATATTCGCTGAAAGCAATCTTCTTCTTCGGCGAATAATCCCGCACGTTCCCGTCATCATCGTAGATGTCGTATCCATCCTTCAGATAACGCTGTGCCTCCTGTTCGGTATTGATTGTATATACCTTGTTCTCCTTCTTTGCCTTCATCCTACTCACCTGCCTCCACGTTGATGATACACGCTTTCTTCAGTTCCTGGTCCAGCGCGAACGTGCCGTTGTAACGCCTGTTCTGGTACAGGTAGTTATCGGCCGTCCTGGAATCATGACCGGGCGTGTATGTGTTGATGTATGCATACTTCACGCGGGATACCTGGGCTTCCGGGTCCACCAGGACATAGTTGATTTGCTTACCGGTCGAATCCGCTTTGTATCCCTCTGTAAAGTCATAAGCTGTCTTAAACCGCTCCAGCGGCACCGTCCTGATTTCCCCCAGGTCATCCATGGAGTGTACCCGGCGGTCAATTCCGTTGCTGCCCCCATTCACCGCCATCACACGCTGGATGCCCTCTGCGTTCTTCAGTGTCTTGCGGTAAGCAGCCGTGCAGAACAGGATACAGCGGGACAGCGGCACCCCCAGGTCCTCAAACATCTCGCAGTTATCATCAAAGTCTGCCAGGATATTCGCTGTTGTGATGGGCGTTGTCCTGATGGTTGCACCCACCCTGGATGCCTCCGTATACAGCTTGGAGAACGTGTAGCAGTCCAGTTCCGGGATGGCCTGCCTTTTCTCAAACCGTGCCTGGATGTTGGCAATCGCAACAATCTGGTTGGTCTCATCCACGTCCATCGGGTCAACAAAAAACTCAATGTCACGGTCGTGGTCAAGGGACTTGGTCTCAAAATCATTGGAATAGTTACCGCTGTTGTACCCCAGCGTGTTGCGGTCATGGTCCTTGTACCCGCTCACGGACAGGCGCGGGAGCTTGATGTCCTTCGCCCCGACAATCTTGATATCCTCATTGGTGTGATACAGCGGGTCCGAAATCAACTCATGTCCATACATGTCAAGGATTCTTGTGTGGAACTGTGTAACATAACTTAATACTGCCATAATTGTCTAACCTCCTATTTTTTCTTTACCCCGAAGATACGGTCAAGTTCCGTGTCCACGGTCTGCTGCGTCTGGCCTCCGCTGGCTGCGCCCACCTGAATAAATCCAGTTGAGCCTGCCGCCTGGGGTTTCAGTGCCGGCACGTCCTCCAGCACCTTGTTCAGGGCTGCCTTAAGTGCCTCATCATTGATTTTCCCATCCTGCCCCGTGACCTGGCTTAAGTCAGCCATCTTAAGGACATAGGGAATCGTTTTAGTGTCAATCCCCAGTGATACCGCCGTCATGGTGGCTGCACTGTCAACCATGGCCTTCTGGGCAATGGCCTGGGCCTGGGTGAGCTGCTGCTGGATTGCGCCTATATCTGGCTGCTGTGCCGCCTTCTGCTGCTTGAATGCGGCAATCGCCTGCTCCATCTCTTCCTGACTGAGCCCCTGCTGCTTGAAGTAGGCTTTCAGAGCCGTATCCTCCTTAGCTGCCAGGGTTCCCTCCAGCATCTGCTGGATTTTGGCATAATCAATTATTGGTGATGCCGCCTGCTGGCTGGCCTGGGCTCCCTGCTGCTGGGTCTGTGCCCCTCCCTCGCCGCCTGCCCCGCCTGCGGGCTCTGCAAATAACTGTAAGTTCATTGGTAACATGTCTCTCATCGTCAATACCTCCATTTTAAGGGTGTCACCCTGTAATTTTTATTGCATCCATTGTCATCAGTGTCACTGGCCACGCAGCAGTTTTAAGCCATGCTCGTGTTTGGGCGTAAAAATAGCACCCAGGATAGTCCTGCGTGCTTAACATAATCTACAACCAGTCCGTTTCATGTCTCTCGTTACAGCCTTACTGATTTCGTCTACATCCAGATGTGCTGTAACATCCGTGGAAACTTTCGTCACGGCCGGCTCGTAAGTTGCAAGGAAGATATCCGGCTTACACGGATATATCTCCCCAGCTACACCACGGATAATGTAATCCCCCACACTGGCCTCACGTACACCTTCCAGAGTCCGAATCATGAATTTCACATCCGGTGTCCCTGCATTTTCAAACCACGCCATCTTGCTTTTGATAGCCTCGATAATCCATTCAGGGTCATCCTCCTGCTCTGGTCCTCCTGTCCACTGGAATGCCTCAATTACCACTGGTCTTTTCCTGTACTTCATTCTTGCTCCTTCCTGTTGCGATATCGCAACAAATAAAATACCACCGGCCATTACTGACTGGTGGTATTAAATATTCAACACATCGAACATATCTCGTTTTTCCGTTAAGCACTTTCTCAGAAGATTCACATACTCATCATGGTCTGAAATTTCTATCTCGATATCCCCATTTGGGTCATATCCAAATAGTTTCCTATACCCCTCCCTAAGCCTTAACAATTCTTCACTTTTGGGGCCATAATACATTACGTATCCACCTCCTTCAAAACGTTCAACACCTTTTCATACGTGCCTGGCAATAAATCCTTTAACATTTCTAAATCCTTTGGATGGTTCTGGTACAGGGACCTTCCAATCTGGGCCCACGCCTCGCGTTCCACGTTAAGCGGTATATCCCAATATCCCGGTTTATGATGCCCATATCCCATATCAATCTCACCGTAGGATAAACCATGCAGGATATCAGACAATCCTCGATGCTCCTCTTTTATAACCTTATTCCCCAGCTCCGTGATTTCAAATTCATCTGGATAAAGTGATTGTATCATACTCTCAATATCATTTCCATATCCAGCAGCCCGATTTATTAACAGTTCTGAATCTGCCTCCAGGGTATTAAGGAGTACCCGACCTCTTGATATACCGATTCTATCATCCATCTCATGAAACAACTCATGTGCAATGATCCTGTCGTCAGCGGAGCTCCCAACCATGACCATCTTTTTCGCTTCATCGTACCGGGAGTTCGGTTTATCCCACTTTCTCAACCCTACCCTGCTTAATGACTTTGAAAGGGTGTTCTTTACATTTTCATTAGGGTTGCTCTGGATTCCTTCTTCAAGGTTCTCATTTATGGATACCAATTCAGAATCTGGCTTAGTGAATATACCTTTAATCCTGTCAAATATATCACCTTCATACTTCCTATCCCACTCCTGTTTTTTCAACTTGTACTGCTTTTTATTGTCCTTATCCAAAGAATATTCCGCCAGCCGCCCATACTTCTCCGCCTGCCTCTTTGCATACTGCTGCTCAGCTTCCTGCTTATTGGCCTGACCGACCGCCTCCAGTTCCTTCTCAGTCCAGGCATCGTCCGTCGTGGAGATGCCGGGGAAGTAAGTCGTATGGCTGTCCTTGCATCTGGGGTGATACAGTCCGGCCTCAATGGCCTTACTCATTAGGGGATATGGACCGTCTGACTTCTTCCCGCCAGACCAGACATCATCAATCAGGACTTTGCCTACAAAAGGCAGGCACTTCGGACACGGGTTCCCACGTTTGGCCATGATGACCGTGGTAATTCCCCATTCCTGCCGCTTCTCACCCTCGCCCTGTAGATAGGCCCGCTTGGATGCCGTCCGGATGGCCATGTCGGCATAATCTGCCAAGGTGTGGCGGGCACCGTTGGCATACTCCACACAGTTCAGTCCCTTGGAAAGCATGTCCTTGGTAGCCATATCCACGGCCTTCTCATAAGTGCCTGCGCCGCTGTTTGCATAGACCTGGGCATTAAAGATGGCCTTCCGATACTGGTCGTTAGCCATGCGGAGAACTGCGGTCTCAGCCCGCTCCATGTCATTGGTAGTGGCCTTGATAAGCGCTTCCAGCTTACGGTCATTCAGCCGGAAGAACTCTGCAGTGGCTCCCTTGCTGATTTTCCTGGCCGGAAATCCTTTGCGTATTGCATTCAGAATCTTGATTTCCTGCTGCATGTTTCCGGTCTGCCTGGCCTGTCTGATAAGCTCACCCATCTCCTTGTTTAAGTCCCGGAACTGCTTTCCATACCGCTTTTGGTTGTCCTTCTTGTACTTTTCCAGAGCTTTCATCTGTTCCGTCTGCCACATGGACCACTCAATGCCCTCCTTCGTTTCCTCGGCCCGGTGCCGGTCCATGTTGCGTATCATAGACTTGATAAGCTCATCTTCAACGACTCGGAAAGCAGCTCCTATATCATACTCATTCAGGGCAATCACCTCCCATTTGCGTAGACCTTGTAACCGCCGGCCTTAAACTGCCGTATCAACGCCTTGAGCTGTGTGACGCTGCTACACCTATCACAGCGCAGCTCCGCATACCCCTGTTTCTCAATGGCGTAGATTCCCAGCGGGACCTGTTCCTTTGCCACCTGCAGCAGCCCCTGATACTCCTTCTGGCTCATCTGATATAGGCGGTTCATTACCTTGACTTTCATACGGTTCCCCTCCCTCTATGTTCAGCTGAAAGCCACCGGCAGCCGTACTAATCCCGGGTTCCTCCACTTCCGCAATGCCCTGCTCTGCCTTCAGCCGCGCTATCTCCTCCTGTTTCCACGCCTCGTCCTTACTGTCCCCATACAGTTCCTCCACCTGGGCCTCAATGCTCATCATGGGAGCACCGGGCCGGGCCTTGGCCAGGGTCTCCACCTGGCTCTCAAAGGATGGGTTGGCGTACTCGCCGAATGGGATGTCCACCTTAACCTCCTCAACCGGCTGTTTCAGGAGGATGTGATAGGCATTGATTGCCCCGCCGACCAGTTCCGGAAGTGTCTCCTGCAGGGCCTCCACGATGGCATTCCGGGTGTATAGGGTGGCCTTCTCCTTCTCGCGCTGGGCTTCGGCGTTATCCAGCTTTTTTACATCGATGCCCAAAGTGGACGGACTGATGACGCCCTGCAGGCAAAGGTCCAATGCCGTACAGTAGGATGCCAGGTAGCTGTCATGTGGGATGGCCGGCTGTTCCGTGTTGACCTTGTTATCGGCCTTTTCCGACATATCGTTATCAGACGCAAAATACCGGTTGTCAAATGGATTGGGCCGGATGACCTGACCTGTCTCCGGGTCATGCGGTACCAGACAGTCCGGTATGTACGTCCTGGCCCTTCCAGCCCTCAGGGCGTCCATCCACTGGGACCAGGCCTCGTCAAAGGCGTCAAAGCTGTCCAGTTTACCATCAAAGATACTGCCACCGCGTCCCTCATATTTGGTGGACTCATACACCTGCAGCGGCACGGCCAGGATGAGTGTGTCATCAAACTTCGTGTCCTTGATATCCTTTGTGGCATCGATGGCATCCAGGGATACTTGTGTATCCCCCTTGTATAGCTCATTCTTGATGTAGCCATATCCATAATGCTCATACAGGACATACTGCTGATACCCGGATTTGTAGGGGGTCTTGAAAACAACTTCCTTCACCCGGTCCCGGTTCCGGACAATCTCAACCCGCTCCCCCGGATACCACTCCAGGATTGGATACTCACTGACGGTCGTATCAACCGTGACCTTGAAGGCGCCGTCCCCGATGTACAGGACCTCCTTCAAGGCCTTCTCCATCTTACGGGTGAACTTATTATCCTTTGCAATGTCCTCCCACAGCTGCCGCTGCTGGTCATTGCCAGCAAAATCAAAATCATTCATGTCATCCAGGACAATGCCTGACAGGATGCGGATAATCAGCCCAGGCAGGCCGGTATGTATCTTGCGCATCTCCATACCCGGTGTGCACCTGCTGGCCCAGAACTTGTATCTGTCTGCATACTCCGGGGTCTGCTGGTACATCTGTTCCAGTTCGTTGCTGTCCCCGCGGTACCAGATGCGGTTCCGGATGGCGTTGGCCTCGAAGTCCAGGACCTCGTTAATCTGGATGCTGTTCCCGCTTGCCGGTACCACATTCAGCCAGCTGCGGATCCCCCGCTTGATTGTCTCATTCATGTTGTTCAGCCACCTCATTTCTTCTCAGCCTCCTCGAATCCAATCAGGTTCCTGTATGGTATCCATGCGTACTGATTGGCATTAATGGTATGGTCATTCCGGTCCTCGGGCTTGTCTTTCTCATCGTCCCAACTGTACCGGTCCAACTCGGAAAGATGCTCCACACAGGTATCCACCACCAGGTAACACCCCTGTTGTATCCAGCCCAGCTGCAGGTTGATACGGTCTATGATTTCCAGCTGCTTGTACGCATCCCAGAAGTTATATAGACAGCCTTTAAGCCGCTTGTATTTGCGTAACTCCGTGATGGTCGCCTGGTCCGCATTGTCTATGTACACATCCTTCGCGAATCCCCAGTCCCTGCGGCATTGCTCCAGGAAGGCCACAAACTTGACCGCCGTGTCACTGGGGGCCAATGGGATATCAAGCTTGGCGTTGTTGTAGACCTTCTCAGCCAGGGTGATAAGCTTCCTGTCCTCCGTGATGCCCTGGAATATCATTGCAATGGTATCCGGGGACTTGGATGAGTAGGACGTGTCCAAAGCGGCTGTGAACTTCTTGAATTTCAGCACCCTGGCCTGCTGGACTGTGATGACATGCTTGGACCGCTCAAAGTTGGAAAAAATAAGGCCGGTTGCCTTACCACGCAGACCCTGAATCTTATTCTTCCAGATTTTCGTACCCTTCGGGGTATTCGTCATTATCTGGTCCAGCTTCTCCTTGGACAATCCCAGGTTATGGACAAAAGAAAAGAACCAGTGTACCCAGCCGGGTTTTGGTTCCTCTTGTAATTCATCCATTATCTCTTTTGGCGTCTCTGCCTCCCATTCTGGCAGCGGCCTGGAACAGTTGATATAATCCTTGTAGACATCCAGGCCAGGGTCATCCGGATTAAGTGTAGCCATCAGATAATCACTTCTCATGGCAGCCTCACGGACAAACTCTATATCGGCCGTGTTGATTTCGTCAATATATAGACAGCCGTACTGGCCACCCAGGGCATCCTTCCACTTGCGTTTATTGCCATAGCCAACCACGAAAATAATCTTATCGCCGCCGGATGTGTGGAAGAGGATGTGAGGCATGTTATATCCACCGCCGCCGTTGCCCTTGTACTCTACCAGTACGCCAAAGTCATCCAGGATGCCCAGGTCCTTCTGGATGATGTTCTTTTCAGCGGCGCCTGTATCATCCGCAGCCAGGATGTGCAGCTTTTTGGGCGACTCGGCTACCTTGAGCATGAACTTGAACAGCCCCACAGTGGTCTTTCCGGCCGCCGTGGTGCCCTCCAGAAACTCCACAGGGGCATCACAACGGAGAAATGCCTTGTACTTGTCTGACAATAATAATCTCTCCGCACTCATTAGCCACCACCACGCATCTGCTGGAGCAGGTCATCTAGTTTAGTCTTTTCGGTATCCAGTCCACCAGACAGCTCCAGCTTGTCCTTAAACATGCCCAAGTGCCGGCCCAGGAGCTCCAGGGCCTTAAGCTTATCAGACAATTTATATTTTTTGATATATCCAACAAATTCCTTATCCTCTCCAGTCCCCTCATAAACGTCCATTACTTCTAAGCCGGCAATACACGCTGCCGTCTCATTATCCAGACCAGTAATATCCAGCGGTTTTCCGCTATCGTCAAACAGCTTCCTGATGTCGAAGAACCCCAATTTCGCCAGTTCCTTAAGAACCATGTCCTGGGTAATCTCTGTACGCTTCTCGCGTTCCTTCATACGTTCATCAATATAGGACGCTACGTTAGTATTTGTTAGTAATTTACTTCCATTTACCCTTGCGGACTCATCCTTCTTGACCTTCGGATATGCCACCTTGTAGGCCCTGGTGGCATTAAGGTCAATCAGGTATTCATCAGCAAATATCTTCTGTTTTGGCGTCAATGCCATCTGGCTCACCTACTTTCATACAATAAAATAGCACCTGCTGGTATCAGCAGATGCAATAAACTTATAAAATATCCATATTCCGCTTGACTAGCACGCAAATTCGTGCTATAATTATATTATCAAAGGAAAGGAGGAACGCAAATGAATGAATCGGTCAGTGAAATAATCAAAGACCTCTCAGAAGCACTACTCGCAATCGTCACCGCCATCTGCCTGATAGTAAAGACGAAACGAGATAGTAAATCCAAAAGGTCTAAGAAAAAGCGGAAGTAAGGTTTGGGGCTTCGGCCCCTTCCTTCTTCACATATAGTATACCACATTCATTTGCTGAAATAAATATGAAACTTTACTGTACAATATTGATAGTACTCACTGTACTTTTCCTCTATGAAGGGTTCAACGGTGAATTTGCCGCACCAACCCTGTTTGATTGGATTAAATGGGCTGCATGGCTTCTCTGCTCCATCACCTACGTCATATGCTCCAGGAGGAACAAACGATGCGATTAAAGGAAATACGAACTGAAAAAGGGTTATCTGTCCCAAAACTTGTTGAACTGTCCGGCGTTCCCCGTCGTACCATCCAGGACCTGGAGGCCCGGGGAGACGGCAGGGTATCAACGGCAATCAAACTGGCGGATGCTCTGGGCGTCACGCTGGATGAGCTCTGTAGGGATGAGGCGGCCGAATAGGCGGCCTTTCCTTTGTTTGTTTTGGGGTATGAAAAGAGCCGCTCGGAGGTGTCCCCTTTGTTCATTCCGGTACCTTGGAATTGAAAATTATTGAAAACAGAAAAAATAAACTAATTATCAATGATAACATAGTGGAAAATATTAAAAAAATCACAATTTTCAACAGTATCCGGTTAAAAGTGTTAAAACACATAACTAGTATTCCAAATGATGTTGCTCCAAAAAGTATTAATGATGTTATTGCATATGAAAACATTATTGTTTTCATATGCCCAGATTTATTTAATAGTTCTAAAAATGGACTATTGCCAATTGCTAATATTATTGATAGCGCAGTAACGATGAATCCTAACAAGGTTCCCCATATTCCTAACAAGGTTTTCACTATCTCTACCCAAATTTTACATTCTATTAAATATCCTATTGCATCCAATCTTAATAAAATAACATGACTAATTGCGATTGGGAGAATCAACGTTGAAACAAGAATTATAGTTACATCAATTTTCTTCATTTTTCCTCCCCCTCCCAAATCCATTAAGTAGGTTTCACAGCTTCTTCATAATAATCAATTATAATTTTATATGCTTCCTTTGAATCAATAACTTTTTTTAAAGTAGGAATAATTTCCTGTGTTGTTACTAATTTATCCTCCAACAAATTCACACTGTCTTTCATAATAGAACCCTGACTTACCTCAAAACTTTTTATGAAATCCCGATTTTCCCTTATAAAATTTTCCATTTCATCAATTGGAATAGGGCTATCGAAACCTCGTTTTCTTTTTGTTTTTCTTCGCTTTAAAGTAACTTCATAAGTATCGACCTCTGAAGGCATTCCACTTGCTGCAATAAGAAAAACAGACTTTTTAGCAGCCAACTTTGTTAGTACTTCAGGTGAATTTTGAACAGTTAATTTAAAAAGACTAAAGGGAACTCCTGTTGATAATTTTTTAATTGCATCGGCATTAAGACGATCTTTACATGATACATAGCTGATTTTTTCATATACTCTTGGCAAATACCATCTAATCGAAGTAGCCCTTGCGCCACTAAAATTAAACTCTGCTCCCATAATTCCACTTTCCGGAAAGATAACACAATGTGTAATTTCTGCTAATGTAAAATCGTTTTCCAAGTAGTCTGTTATTAGAGACAGAACACCATTTTCTTCAATAAATGGCATTGCGTCCGCCCGGCACCAAACCAACCTAAATCTAATAGGCTTTTCTTTCTCCACGAAATCAACGATAATATATAATTTGTCTCCACCGGCCATATCTGCTATTAGCTTCTTCCTATCAGCATCATCCTCCGACTCTTGTAATGTTTTTAAAAAATCAAACATTTTATAAAATATATTCTTCTGATTTTTCATACTAGTTAACGATGATTTGCCTGCTTCATCCTTTTGATTTCGTAATAAGGCTACATTATAGTAATAAAAGCTTCTCTTAATAGGTTTTGCCATATCGCTCTCCCCAATTCGACGTTTTTCTTACATTATATCACACGCCGAATGGAAAGAATATACAAATATCCCCCTCCCAATTCCACAAATCCCACAAAAACACATCCACATTTTCTCTTCGTAACCAAATTATAGAACACACGTTCGATAAAGTCAAATTAGAATATTTAATGAATATAAGCTGCTCATAATAAAAGGACACCCTATATCTAGGATGCCCTAATCGTATCTGGAAAACGTCATGGGGGATAAAACCAGATACCTCACCGCTTGTGTACCCTGCGGCATTGTCCGTTAATGTACAGGTCTGTCTTATGAGGGATTACACAAAAACCGGCTAATCAGCCACCAGGCTGTAACGCCTGGTGGCCGTTATTTGTGGGGAGGATGCTTCCGCCCTCTGGCTTCCGCATGATAGCATATTAGCACTTTTCACCCCAACATGAACCGACATTTTCAATTTTCCTTAAAAAATCTTTTATTTCGCTGCCAACAGCTGTCCTCCGTAAACTTCACCCGCCGTTTAGGGAACATCCGGTTCATGGCCTGCGCCACCTTCCACCAGGGAAGGCCGTCTATGTAATACAGACGGAACATGGTCCGCACCTCACTCTTCGGTATGCTCTGGATATATTCCTCCGCCTGGCAGGTCAGCTCCAGCAGTTCCGCCTCCTTACGTTCCAGAAGCTGCCTATACCGCTCCCTCAGCCGCTGCTTCCGGTAATGCTCCGGCACCGGGTATCCCGTGACCTTAATGCTGCCTATCGTCCCATCCCGCCTTGTGCCCTTCACCGTATCCGATACCTGATGCGGTTCCTTCAGGAACCTGTCCAGCTTCTGAATCCGCCGCCTTATGTCCTTTATCTCCTCTTTCATCTCGCAATACTGTATCAGCACCTCCTTGTCCATCGGCATCACCTCCTCCCGCGTCCAGGTACGGGCACGCCCAGCACCCGTATCGTATCCTGCCCTTATTGTTACGCTGGCCATCACAGCCCCCGCGCCCGTTGTCTATGTAGCACTGTCTCATAATACCGTATCACTCCCTTCCGTCGGCCGGCGCAGTCCCGGGTCCGGGCACAGGCTGGTATACATGTAAGCTGGCGCCGTCCGGATGCGCTCCCGGATGGCCCGGTCAAAGTCTGCCTGTTTGGCCTTGTTGGCATCCACCCGGCTGGCCTTGCGGCTCTTCTCACTTCGTTTCAATCTGCATCCATCTCCTCAAATTTCTTATACCAGTAACAAAACTTGCTGTGGTTCCTATGATATCTCCTGGCGTGGTACATTCCCAGCATGTAATATATGTGTGCGCATAAAGCGTACAATCTCGCACGAAACATTTCCCATCCTTCCCTCTCAAAATCTCAGTTTAGTTGTCTACCAGTTCATATGTCTTTTCGAAAATGTCTGGCTTACATGGATAAAATTCCCCGTTGATTCCCTTAATAATATAATCATACGGTCTGCATTCCATAATACCCTCAAGAGTCTTTATCATTATGCTACACATACTTCCTTCTCCATAAAAAACGTCCGGGTCATCTAACACTGGTTCCATCCCCATAAGTTCCTTCACATCTTCTATGTTTCCCGTCCACTGAATAGCTTCAATTACTACTGGTTTTTTTCTGTATTTCATCTCTACCTCTTTCTCCGGCACTTAGCCGGCAGCTAAATCTTAATACTACTGATATCAGTTTTGTTTAGTTGAAAATGCGATATTCACGCTCAATTCCTTATCTCCAAAAGTAAAAATCAAATCGACATTATCTGTATTATTTTCTGCACAATATTTCAACAAATCTGCTATATCATGCATAAATCCTTCTGAAAAATCTTTATCCATACATACCTCCCAAAATGTTAATTTTCCCATCCGAATCGCTCATGCCATTGTCGTTCTGGCGACAACGACTTAAATGCCGCCAAGCACAACTCCCTGTCTGATTTATCACGATATCTAGGCACCGGCTGAGCAAAAGGGCAGAAAACCTTATCTGATAAATCATCCTGCTGTAACTGCACACACCGGCTGCACTGAAACGCTTTCATTCTGCTTTGTACCTCCTAAACCTTAATTCTCTGAAATATCCTTTTCCAGAATATATTCCAGACAAGTGCTATTATTTTCTAAATATGTCTGGTTACACATAACTACTATCCAGCCTTCGCCTAAGGCGTCCCTAAGAGCAGTCATCGGATTCGTGTAATTGTTCGGATATGTTCTTACTACCTTCTGTTTTTTCATATAACCTCCTAAATCCTAAAATAGTATTGTAAAATAACGGTCAATAATATCTGAGCCAATCTGTACTATTCGCCCATCACTCTCAACTCGAAACAAGCTGTCTCGTAACCATCTTCTTTTAACCAACGTAATAAGCTCTCCGTGGTTAATAATATATCGCGAACCGTCCCACTGTGCTGCATTTTGGCTTGCTCCACCAAGCAAATACTTCTTCATCATGTCCTCCTCAAAATAACGATTTACGATACTATCCTCAATCCATCCTCTGGCACATCCACATACTCACCACTGTCCAGCAACACCCCCACAATCCCGTCATGGCTCCCAATGACCGTCCCACGGATGTTATGCCTCCAGGCTCCGTTGGTCCACAGCTGTACCCGGATGACCTGATGTTCATCCAACAACCTTACCTTCATTTTCCTCTCCTTCATGCGCCTCCTGCAGCATCCTGTAGGCCTCCAGCGCCATCATATGCTTTGTATAGTGGTATGGCTGCTTTTCTATCCAGGATGGCCCCATCATGTCCAGCTGGTCCTGCTCAAACTTTATCATGTTCTGCAGGATGGACTTATCATATGTTGCCACTGGTTTAGCCATTTTCGGCGGATACTTTGCAGCATATTCCGCTTTCAACCGGTCAAGTTCCACGAACATCATTGTCTGTCCGTTATTTTTGAAACACACATAGCAGAACCCATCATATTTGGCCATATATGTATCCCCCAGGACCTGGAACTGAATTGTCGGTACCTGATTCCAGACGGTATAGCATTCTTCCCGGTGCAGGGCCTGTAAGTATCCTTTGATGATTTCGGAACGCTTCCAGCCATAGGCCCCATGAGTCATCCTATTCTCCAACGAAAACACCGGTACCCCTCCAATATTCTCCCCTTCTGGTCCTTGAATCTTCTCGGGTAGCTGTCCCTGAAGGTCTGGTTCTGGATGTACGTCCACGGTTTTCTCAGCTTCCGGCTCCTGCTGCATTTCCGCAGCATCCTCCGCTTCCCGTTGCACTTCTGCAGCGCCCAGGGTATTCTGTCCCCGCTTCCAGGATGCCCAGCACTTCTCACACTCCTTGTGCCCCGCTTCCTGTTCCTCAGGTTTGGTCCCCCACTCCTGTCTCTGACAGTCCTGTATGCCGGGAGGACAATCCGATACAGCATTCGGTTCCTCCTTCCCATGTTCCTGTGGTACCGGCCTCCGGGACGAACTGTAGCACTCCAGCTTGCAGTCCCCATGCTTTACGCATTCCCAGCAGCACACCCGGCTACAGTCTTCCCCGGTGCCTGGGATAAGTTTATGGGCTTCCTCCAGGGTGCACTCAAACTCTGGCCTATGGATACACCTCCCTGTTTTCTCTGATTGTTCCTGTTGCGATATCGCAATGGTTTCCTTCCCAGAATCCGGTTCATCCTGTGGTAGAAGGTCCTCCGCGGATATGGTATAGGTCTGTTTTTCAGGACTGCCGGCCACCATCTCTTTCCTGGCTTGGGCAGCTGCTGCTACATCTTCCGGTTCCACGCCGGGTAAGTCCGTCAGTTCAATCTGGCCAGGAATGGCAATGTAGGGTATTTCCTTGGGTTTCTTCATCTCCCGTATCTGTACCACTGTCATGTCCGGGGTGACTTTCTCCAGCTGCTCCGCGTCCAGGCTTAACATCTCCTGGAGTTGGGATTTATTGAAATCCTTGTATTTATCATCCAGGATTGGGCTGTTCCCGTTGACCGAAAACTTATCATTCCGCGTCATGTACCTGGATGTGGTCGAAGCACTGAAACCGAACCGGTCTTTCGCATATTCGCATATATCCTTGTACCCAGCCTCCTTAAACAGTTCATTCCTGTTCACACATTTGAGATAATAGCCAATTGCTATCACGCTCCTGGCCGCTGACTTAAGGTTGGCCTGTATGTAGATTTCAGCATCCTCCAGGCTGACCCCCTCATACCATTTCTGTGCCGCTGGGGCTGTCTTCTCCACGGCGCCGGTTACCAGTTCCTCCATGTCCTTTCCTCCCCTCAATTTTTGTGTATCTATACCCAGGTACCGTGATGGTCCTGGGACATTCGTCAATGTAATTAATCAGACCAGCTGCCCGCATATCCCGTAAGTGGTTGAATATCGTAGATGTCGATGTATATCCTACCCCTTCCGATATCTCCCTGGTTGTAGGTGGGTATCCATGGTCCAGCATATAACCGGTTATGTAGTCAAGTATCTTCCGGTGTGTTTCCTTCATTCCCTGCTCCTTCCCCGGCCCACTCCCTCACCTGCTTTAGCATCAGGGCATCATAGTCCGTATCCCTCTGGTCAAAATTGTGGAACTGGTTCTTTGGATTTACAGCGCTATCCTTGACTGGCCGTTTCTTTTTCAACGGATATACCCCAGTCCAATTGTTCATGATGCTCTGGTCTAGGATTGCAATACGTTCCTTAGCATCACACCCTATACGTCCCAGTTCCTTCTTTATCAGCTCTGCCCCGTTAGCTGTCAACGGTTTATTGATATCCTTCCGGAACCCCACGAACCGGGTAAAGGCCGCATCCAGGCTTTCCTCCGCGGGAATATCCGGCTCTCTTTTATATAAGATTTCTTTTCTTTTACTTTCCTTTTCTTTTACCTGCATTTCCTCCGAAGATTTGCTTATTTCCTCCGCGGAAATTCCGTTTTCATCGGAATCAATTGGAAAAATGGGTGTATTTAATAAAGGTTCCCCGTTTTCATCAAGCAACCAGTATTGCGTACTATAGAGCCGTCTCTTCATCAGCTTCACAGCTATCATGTGGTAGCGTTTTTGAATCCCAACAGAGGTGATAATATTCTGCAGCATGAGGTCTTTATCGAAAAGTCCTAAATCAGCACAGTAATCTATCACTTGCACAACGGCCTTTTGGCTTTTAATCCACTTGTTTCCAATCTTTCGGATGACCATCTTGGATAGCTTGTCTTTCGATAGATTCGCATAATAGCCATTTGAGTAGACGATTGACAGCATACAGTCATATACGGTGACTCCCAGTGGGCCATATTCGTCCAGCAAATCAAATATCTTATCATCCTCATAGAAATTGACAACCTTCGGGAAGTAGTCCAGGTCCTTCCTGCAGTCCCTGCCCAGGAAAACCACCACCTTCCACTTAAAAAGGACGGGGCGGCGGCCAGAAAGTCCATTGTTGGCCGCCCCTTGTGACACCTCCGGCATCCAATACCGTGACATATCAGCCTGTCCAGAGGAGGTAAAACACCTTATTATCCTATGATTGTGATACGACTGCTGATTGCCTCGGGCATTTCCATGATGGCATCCGCAAAGTATTTCTTGATGTTCGCAACTGCTTCGTTCTTCCAGATGCCATTCTCCGCCTCAACAATCATGAAGGCAGGCTCATCCTTATCCCCAATCCTGAACACAAACTTGCTGGCAGGCTGCGCCACCTCCTGGAAGGTACGGTAAGGTATCAGCGTTACCGGATTGGGGACTATCACATCAGCCTTGGCAGCCACCCCCACGGTCATGGTCGCAACCTGGGACACGCCGTCATCCGAATAGGACTGCTTGTTTTTACGTTCCACGTTCCCGGCTACCTTCATAATCAACTCCAAATCAGCACTTGGCTGGAAGTTGGCCTGTATCTCAATCATGAACCTCTCCTGGTCGTACCAATGGCCAAACTGGAACTCGGAAGTCACCGCACCCACCTCAATCAGGCACTCCCTGTTACGCTCCGCATCCAGGGAGGACATCAGACGCACACGCTTCGGCCCCATGATATGTATGATCATATCCCTTCCTTTTGGGAACTCCTGGCTACAGCTGCCTATGTAATCCACCATGGATGACAGGCTGTGGGTTTCGATTGCTTCTGCCCTCTCTGGTACATCATACCGTTTCAGGCTCTTGTTGGCATAGGTCCTGCCACATATCTCAATTACCTCAGTCTTCTCGTTTTCACGTGCCAGTTCCTCCACATGTTCCAGCGCTTCTCTTAATCCTTCCATCATCATACTTATCTCCTTTTCTTTTTATTGGTTAGCCGCTGCCCTTAAATCAATAGGGCCTTTGCGGGGTTCCTCATAAATCTCGCCGGTTTCTGGGTCAAATGTCTGCGCCGGTTGCCGTACTTCTGTATACGCCGCGGCTGGTGACGCTGCAACAGATGTTACCTGGGGGCGGTCACTTCCATACTCTGACATCTCTATACGCCCTGTGTTGATATCCTGTCCCACCAGGAATACCGTTTCTGATTTCTGGAACCCGGCCAGCTTGGTCTTGACCTCAAACCTGATATCAATCACTCCATTGGACTTCGGCTTGAAATTTAGATTGATGGTCATCCCCCTGGCCGCCTCCGGGTCCATGTTAGGGTCAAGGATATTCCGGCCTATCTGGGCTAGGGCCATAGTGAACTTCTCAGCCAGCTCACCATTCCCAATACTGTCAAATGTGATTGCCACTTACTCACCTCCTCTTTTACATATATCTATCAACCAATCCTGCGATATCATAGTCCCTTTCCTGACCCCAAACATCCCAGAAATCAATTGTCCTTGAAACAGGACGCTCCCTTGCCAGCTCCACTTTGATTTTGAGTGGTATTGGGACAGCGTCACCAACAATCAGCACCTCGCCTGGGTTAAACATCGTAACAGAATCAATTATCTTGTCGTCCCCATCCGGCAGCATCCCTTTAATCAAAGCCTTGTCATTCTCATTGTTTAGCTTTCCGATAATCATGTTGGCACACTGGGCAACAATGGTCTTATTCAGCTCTGATGGCCTCTGTGTTGCCGGGAAAAGCGTGATGCCGAACTTACGTCCCTCCTTGGCAATGTCCTCAAACACTTCCACCATCCGTCTCTGGCTGGCTGTCAGCTGGAAGTTATCCGGTATATAGACATGGGCCTCGTCACATACAATGGTCACCGGACGGATGCTGTCCATGTCCTGCTGACGCTGGATATCAAATATAAGCCGTGAGATGACCCCTATGATTGGCAGGGCTACGTCATGTGGAACTGCCGACAGGTCAATGTTCTTGACTGGTTTATCCGCTCCCAGGACAGCTTCCATCACTTCATAGAGGTAGCCCTGCGGCTTCTCCACGAACAGGAAGCTGTACCGGCTGTCCATCATCCGGTCCTTCAGCAGGTTCACCGTACTGGTAAGTTTCCCGTTGTACTCACCTTTGGTCGTCTTAGCCATCCCGGCCTTATCCCCGGTCTTGTAGAACTCCCCTGTCATGGACACCTGGTTGTCCAGGCTTTCCATTTCATCAATTAATCCCTGATAGCTGAAATACACCGGCTTATTCTCCTTCCCATCCGGGCATACCCTGTAATATGCCTTGCGGAGCGCCGTCATCACCGTGGTGGCGCTCTCCTCGCGGATTTTAAGGATATTAGCCACGATGTCGTTAAACCCAAACATCCAAATCGGGAATGGGGAGTCCTCCCCGATGCGGATATTGGATGCATAAGACAGCTGGCTATACTCCCCATGGATATCAAACACAACCAGGTTAGCCCCTGGGAGCCTTGCGGCTTCTTCCAGTATCTTAGCCACGGTCTCCGACTTGCCGGCACCAGTATTCCCCACGATACAGGAATGGCGCTGGAAAAACTTATTGCCGTCCACAACCGCGTCACAGGGGTAGGCAGCATAGGAACCAATACGGAACCCTCCCCGGCCACGACCCAGCATATCCTCAAATTCCCTAATCCCGATACGGCAGATACTGACATTCGTTGTTGGGTATGCGTCTATGGCCTTTAAGAAACGCCCGTCCTTTAGGCTGCCGATGATGGTACAGTCAATACTCTTGATCCCGGTTATCTCCCCCAGGAAATCCTCCTCCCCAATCCGTTCCTCCGGATCAGTGTCGGTCAGCCCTGTTACCATGGTCACAAGGCTCACCTCCCCATCAGACACAGATAAAAGGTCATTGATGCGGATATCCCGGAACTCTGACAGGTTTGTCCTTATCTGGACGCTGTCACTTAATATTTTTACAAGTTTCATTTATTCCTCCCTTACAGTTCCAAAAGCTCGTTATAGTTACGGATGGATGCCGCCTTCACGGATTTACAGTAATCACACCTGCCGCAATACATCGGCGGTACCAGGCCCTTTTTTACATCACTGAAGCGTTCTATGTTTCCGATGATTTCAGTCCGGGCCATATCCAGCGTTGACTGGGGGATTTGGAATATATCCAGGTCCGTCACCCGCTCCTTGGTCGCTACCGCCAGATAAAACGGCAGGCGCTCCCCGGTCACAACCTCAACCCCTGCCTGATAGACAGCCCCCTGCAGGTCATACCTCCAAAGCGGCAGGCTCTTAAAGTTCGCCACCACTTTAAGGTCCGTGATGCAGATGCCTTCCAAATAGCTGTCCATTTTCATCTTCCAGGCGATATCCGGGAATGCCTCAAAGGTCATGATCCGCTGCTTTTCCCCGCTCATAAACCGCATAAACAACGGGTCTGACTTTATCCGGCCAATAATCTCATTGGCCTTGCGGAACTCACTTTTCAGTTCATTTTTCCGTGTAAACAGAGCCGGGTTATCCTGCATGAACTGCTGCAGGGCTCCCTCGAAGTAGGAATCCACAAAGGAGCCGACCAGCAGCGCCCTGGTGATGGGCTGCTGGTATTCCCCGCGTATCTTTGCCAGGGCCATTGCCTCACATTTGACAAAATCCTTGTATTGGGACACTGAAAAGTACTGCTCATTGGCTTCCTGGCTGTAATAATTCTCGGATGTCAGTTCCATAACTTCCCCCCCTATTTAAACCTCGGCTCCTGAGTTTCATCCGGAACGAAGGACGGGTCCAGATCCTGCTGCTGGGCCTGCCCTGTTTCCCGGGCACTGTCACCTGCAGGCCTTCCTGTTCCTACCGGCTGGGATTCTGACTTCCTGGCTTTCCCTTTCCTATCCTTCCCGGCCTCTTCCTTTCCCTCGAACGGATTCCTATTGATTTCGGATTCATCTACAGCCGGCGCTATGTCAAAATAATCTTCACGGTCTGCCATACCATCACGCAGGGACATGTATACTTTTTTCAGGCGGATTAGGTTCTGCATGGTAAAACTCTCTATTTTGCATCCCATGAACTTCTCCAGCATTGCCACTGTCACGCCGTATTCCCTTTCAAACGTGCCAGCAATCGCGCGGACTGTATCTTCCAGGGGCTCCCCGTTCTCACCCGCCAGCGTTTTCCCACACTGTGCAACCGCAGCCTCAATCACATCCCCGGGGATAATGCCCAGGATGCACGCCCTGAGCCTGCGGGCTCCATAATTTGCTACCTGTTCGTAAATGTCCCGCGGCGCGGTAAGGGGGACATTGCCGTTCTTTTTTGATTCCCTGACATGCGGCACGGAGAAAATCTTTGCCTGTCGGGTATTTGTTTCCAAATCCCAAGCATAGGCCATGACCTGGCTTTCCCCGTTTCTTTGCTCCAGCTCAATGATCCCAAAATCAATATTCCCCCAGTTCTGGGCCATTGCCTCCGCCAGACGGATGGATGGCCCAGTCACACGCTCACCGCCACGGGGGTATTCGTACATAGACTTTTCTGCCAGACCCTTACGCTGGCAGGCCTTCATGATGCGGTTGAAACTTTCAAACTCATTTCGCGGGAACTTCTTGGCAATCACCATGGCCGCCTGTACTTCCTGGGCCTGACGGCTTACTACCATTTCCGTTATTGTTCCGCGTGGCGCTGCCACAGCATTGTTCTCAAAAATATTTGCAATCTGTTCCATAAATCATTCCTCCTTAATCCGGTTCCCGGAGTAATACCACTCCACCAGCATCTGCTTAAATTCCTCCTGCTCCTCTACGGTCCCTTCCAGGCATCTTTCCAACGCATATGTATAGGCCTTCCCTTCTTCCACAACCTTATCAACCTCAGGTCCTATCCCTCTGTAATACATTCCGTATCACCTTCTCTTGCCATAATCCTCCCGCAGTAGGGACACGGTGTAATCTCCCCCAATAGGGACCAGGTCCGAAACCCACAGCTACAGTTAAGTACAAAAAAAGGTGCCGTAATCTTTACCTGGCTGTCTGGGTACCGCTCTGGCCGGGGCATCACATCTTCTCCTTTTCCGCCAGGATTTCTTTGACATGGTTCATCATGTATTCATTCGTTTCCTCTTTGACCAGTTTTTGGAACGTCATCATGGCTTTCAGGGTGGCATCTGCATTACCCTCGCAGTATTCCTCCAACATTGACATGATTGATTCCCCAAGGCATTCAATTACATGGGGAGGATTCAGTCCCCCACCCACAAGCATGCACTGGGACTGGTATTTAACATGGCTGACGCTGTTTTCTGTTTCCTGGATTCCTATTGCAAAAAGCAGTTCACATGGGGATAACTCAGCATTAGTCTTAACTTCTCCGAAACTGCACTCAATTGTTCCTTTAATCATTGTTTTTTCCTCCTGAATCCCTTATACTAAGGGTGATAAGTTATTGTCTTGGACTCTTGACGGCTCCACCCGTCTGGGGTCCGTTTTTTTTGTGGGCCAAAATACCCTCCGACTTCGTAGGTTGACTTATTGTTGTCCCAGTTATATGCCCTGCCATGCCCATCTGCCAGAATGTATATACTCACATCTCCAGTTCCGGTCTTACTGCGCCATTCTGCCAGCAGGTCCATTATGGCCCGCAGTTCCTCCTCAGGCCTGTACATCTTCCTCACCTCCTTTCACAGCTCCACACCCATTGCCAGCGCCATGACCACCATAGCTGCCATCCACATCCCCAGCAGCCATATGACCGCCGGCACAATCCATTCCGTGGCATCCACAATCTGCCTGGCACAGCGCCGCAGGAAGTTGGCTATCCACCTGGCCAGCCGCATCCATGGACCGTCCCGCCGGTTCCGGCGCCGCCTGACTATAAGAATCCGCCGTCTGCCCATCATGTTGGTAAGCACCGCGGTGGTGGGGCCTACGATGTCCAGACGCCAGCCAGGGTATCGGATGGCCGCCTTGGCGCGGATGGCTAACTCGGTTGTTTTTGTCATTGTTCCTGCCCTCCCCTCAATGGCCTTCCCGCCAGCTGCTCTATCAACCAGATATGATGCATCCTAAAGTCCCCTGGGTGGCATTTCCGTTTGCCCAAGGTATTAAACGGCATCCCGATTTTTCTTGCCAGCCCCTTATCGGTCAGGTTATTCCTTATCTTGGCCTCGCTGATGAGGAGTTTCACTTCATCCTCTTGTCGTTGGTAATCGCTCTTTTTCATGCTGGGTATCCTCCTTTCTTGTGTTTTCTCCCCCTCCTTGGTATACTGTACTTACAGGCGTTGCAGCGCCAAGTACAAAAGGAAGGATTATATATATGAACAATAATAACCAATCACTCATAGCCGCAGTGTCTGCATTTCAAAGTTCTTTAGAAAAGATGAATACAGATTTAACCGCCGCTTACTCTCCCATTATTCAATCTGTTTCGCAAATGCAAAGTGCACTTGCTTCCACCATGTATCCGCAGATAAGCTTAGCTAGTCAAATACAAGCTATGTATGAAGCTCTATTGGCACCCATTCAGGAAATGCAGCTTTCTATGAATAGAGTAATTTCAAATGATATTGCAAATGCTCTAGCACTTAACAACTCTGCTATCCAAGATTTGACAAAAAATATTCAGAACAGCCTTGTTGATTTTAGTTCCCATATCTCAACTGACTTTTCATCAATATTGAAAAACATTTCCTTTCATCAAGAATATGTGGAAGTGCCCGAATACCTATACTCTTTTACTATTCATGGGAATGAATACCCACAAGAAGTCCCGCTTACCGCTGAAGCCCCAATTCCAAAGCGACGCATGACGCTGGAATTCTTTTTAAGCTGTGTATTGCCAAATATAATTGCTTTATTTAGCGTGTGGTTGACCATCTATTATCACAATGTAGACACATCTTCTCAAAGTACAACTGTGCAGGCTGAATTAACCATGTTTGAAAGCTATACCGAATCATTAAATCAACTTAATACCTCAGTGTCCACACTTAACGATTATTTAGTATCTCAGTCAAAATTGTATCCAGATTCGTGTTTAGCTGTTGCAACAGATTCAAATGCTGTTCGTGAAGTAAACGAATCTGATTCCGCAACTGCTGGTGAATCCGGAAATCTTGATATGCTCCAACAGCCTGATTAATTGATATAACCGCTATTACTATCCAGACCATAGTGATATGCGGTTTCTTCTTTTCTTCCATCCCCCTCACCTCCTTTTCCAGTTGACACACGCATGTGATAATGGTATAGTTATCCTTATCGAACGTATGTTTGTTTTGGTGTTATTTTTCTCTCGTGAATAGATAATCTAAATCGTACTTTGGAAACAGGACATTACGAATTGCTACTGCATCCTCGTGATAGAAACCTTTTTTGGTTTCACCATTTACCGTATCACTTACAGTTTGGTATCTACAACCAAGCAAGCTTCCTATCTGAGCAAATGTAACGCCTTCGTCCTTCATAGCCGTTAAGAAATTTCTGTACATTTTTTTTCACCTCCTATTAATTCCGAATTCCGAATTGGATAAACCGATTATATTCTTAATTCAGTATTTTGTCAATGCAAAATATTCCCTTTGACGAATTTATTCGGTAAAGCGAATATTTTATGTTTACAAAATTCTATTTTGGATATATAATGGAATTACTTAGAAAAAGAGGTTGCGACTATGGAAAAAGCTAAAATTTTAGAACGCTTAATCAAAGAACAAGGCTATAGCCTTAAGTCATTTTCGGCAAAGTGTGATATCCCATATACCACGCTATATGGGATAATGAAAAATGGTGTCGGTAAAGCAACTGTTGATAATGTAATGGCTATATGTCATGGACTTGGCATCACCATGGATGATTTAGAAAAAATGGCAAACGACAAAAAAATCATAAAGCCAGAGCCTACTTATGCGGATGTGGAACGTCTTGTAGCACGCAATGGCAAGAATATGTCTGTTGAACAGAAGATGCGCCTAATCAAACTACTGTCCGAAATAAATAATGGGGACTGATTTGATTGAATCACGATTTTATACTTGGTAAGGTACTTGAAACATATACTTTTTGCGAATTTAAAAAATTTCCTTTTGATTGTTTTAAGGCAATTGAAAAATATGGCTATCATATTTATACGTATAGTAAACTAAAGGAAATAAACCTTGAAGCTTATGAATTATGTGTTTCTTGTTCTGACGAAGCATATACCGAGCCATTCAGTCGTACTGTTGCTTATAATGAAAATATGCCTCCTGACAGGATTATATTTTCTCTGGCCCATGAACTGGGGCATATCGTGATGGAGCATCCGTACAAAGCAGAGTATTATGAGTCAGAAGCAAACTGTTTCGCAAGCTACCTCCTGGCCCCCAGGATGGCAATCCATTACTGCCAGTGTAAAAACGCTTGGGATGTTGAGCATCACTTTGGAATATCTGGAGAAGCGGCTGATTGTGCATTTGATGACTACCGTAGGTGGCGCAGGCGCGCAATGCATAGGATGTATCCAATTGATTGGGCAGTATATCAATACTTTTATAACCCAGATTTTAAAAAATTTATCTGCGGTGAAAGTACATGTTTCTACTGTGGTCGGACTTTTTATAATAAACCCGGAGACTGTATTTGCCCAATTTGTGACGCCAAGGTTAGCCAAGAATTATATAATCCGTTTAATGATTTACTATCACCAGAAAACAGAGCATTAGGTGCAATGAATGCACAATTATTATGAATGAAAAGAGGAAAAGAATATGGCGCTGATAATATGTTCAGAATGTGGTAAGGAGTTTTCTGATAAGGCATCGGCCTGCCCAAATTGTGGCTGCCCTATTGAAGCAATCTGCAATAGCGCATCAAACGATACCGACATGCAAAACCTCTGTGCAGATGAAACAGACTCTGTAACCACAGCAAATAAAGTATGGGATTCTGTCCAAACTGGGATACAATCGGCCATTGAAAAGAATAGAAATGCCATAAAAGCCACAAAGCAAATAGGACCAGTCCAAATCGATGAAAACCATAATATGTTTAGAATTAATGGGGCTGTACCGATTAACGGAAAAACAGATGGTTTGGGGAAATCCATGTTTAAAGGCATGATGGCCATTGGTACCATGGGGATGTCAGTTGCTGCCGGAAAATTAATTGGCGGTGGAAAACAAAAAGTAGGAAATAAAGAGTGGCTTGACTTTTCCGATTTGTTGAATTATGAGTTACTAGAAGACGATAGTCTTGTCACTAGCGGCGGTGTAGGACAGGCTTTAATTGGAGGAGCAATATTCGGTGGTTTTGGAGCAGTAGCTGGAGGTATCACTGGTAAGAGGGTCCAGAAAAAGAAAATAGAATCTTTATACATAAAAGCAACTGTAAATAATTTTTCTTCTCCGTGTATAATGATTCCCTTAATCACTAAATCTACCAAAACAAATAGCAAAGAATACCAGACAGCCTTCAATTTGGCCCATCAAATCTTATCTGCTTTTGATGTTATAACACATAATAAATAGTAAGCAAAAAGCCCTAGGAGCAGCGAACTCCCAGAGCTTTTAACATAGATTTTCTCTTGCCGGACGAATCCAGGAAGATATAAATCAATCTAACACATCTGAATTATATCATTCCTGCAGCGTCCTGGCAAGAGGGCGTATTTTTTATACCCAAAAATTGTTGCGATATCGCAACGAAAGGAGTGATAGCATGGCAAAAAAAGGCAAGAACAAACTACCATCCGGCAACTCACGCATCCAGGTATATGATTATACCGATGTCGACGGAAAGAAACACTATAAATCCTTCACGGCCCCCACGAAGAAGGAGGCCAAGTTCCTGGCCGCCCAGTGGCTCGCAGGGAAGGCCGCTATGGCTGAGGAGGACATCACCCTGTACAAGGCCGTCACGCGTTATATCGACGCCAAGAGAGGAGTCCTATCTCCCAGTACGATACGTGGGTATGAGGCCGTACAACGCAATTATATCAAACCTTATGCGCTGGGGCGCACCAAGCTTCCGGACATGACCAATACCAAGCTGCAGGTATGGATAAGCGACATATCTGCCAAGGTGGGACCTAAGAGTGTCAGGAACGCCCACGGCCTTGTATCGGGCACATTGGAGATGTTTCATCCGGATTTCCATATCAAGACCACGCTTCCTGCCAAGGAACGCCCGGACCTTTACACGCCATCGGACCAGGATATAAAGATCCTGCTCCAGCATGTGGAGGGAAAGGAACTGGAGATAGCCATCTTCCTGGCCGCCTTTGGCCCATTACGCCGTGGGGAGATATGCGCATTGGACAGTGGCGACATACATGGGAACATGGTGGATGTAAATAAGAGTATGGTCATGGGACCTGACAAGATGTGGCATATCAAACCACCTAAGACCTTTGGCAGCTACCGCCAGGTTGAGTTTCCGGATTTTGTGATTGCGAGGATGAAGGGTATCGAAGGCCGCATCGTGAAGGCCACTCCAGACCAGATAACCCACCGGTTCGAACGGGCCGTCAAGTCAACAGGATTACCAAAATTCAGGTTCCATGACCTGCGCCATTATGCAGCCAGTATCATGCATGCCATCGGCGTCCCTGATCAGTACATCCTCCAGCGCGGCGGATGGGCAACGGATAATGTCATGAAGACGGTTTACAGGGATGTCATTGACCTGGAAGCGGTGCGCCAGACAAAGAAAATCAATAAGCACTTTACTAAGGTGTCCGGTCTCAGAAAGTAGAAAGTATCACACGAAGTATCACACGCGGCCTGGAATCCCTTGTAGAATAAAGGTTTTACTATGGGTTCGAGCCCCATTACTTCCACTGATAAACCCGCTTGGATACATTGACGTTGATGTATGGGCGGGTTTCTTTTTTTGCAGGCGGATATCCTGTCTGAAGGCGGTTTTCCCTTCATACTTTCTTTCGCAATGTCCAAACTTTTTTGTAAGAAATATTACGCTTCATTACGATTATCTGACTTCTATTGAGTTTAGACCCAAACTATGATATATTGATTTCAGTCAGAGATGACGCGGCCCGGTACTGGCGCCCATAAGGGCGGACCAGACCGGGCCATCCCCCTTTTATAGGCCGCCGGATAACCGGACGCGTCATGTACTGTTAACCATCTCCCTGTTTTATGTTTTTCCATGTCATGGATTTCCGCCTGACCATCTACTGTTAAAATTCCCCAGCTTATCCGCAGACACTTCCCGGCTTTTTCCGATTATACTGATTTTTGCGTAAAAAATACCCAAAAATACGGTCAGTGTGCATAACACGACGTATTTTCAGGCTTTCCGGCGGATGGGCCAATTTTAAGAATTTCTTAATAATCTATTCAAGGAACATTCAAACATTCTGGAGGATTGCATGCTATACTAAGTACATAAGAGATGCACGAATATTTAACAACTATCCTTCAACCCTTTTTGAAAATCCGAAATCCTAAGAAAATTGCTCCGTACCGAAAGGTGCGGAGCTTTTTCTATGTATCCCTCATGGAATCCTCCACTCGCATACTCTTCTATGCATTTACGCTTCCATGTCTAAATCCTCTATACATATACGTACATACCGCACGCAGACCTTCCTACCGGTTGAGGGATGCCAGGACTGTCCTCAGCTTACCTACGTCCCCATCCTCAAAGCAATACCCTTCCATCCCGCATCTGCGCGCGCCTTCAATATTCAGGTTCAGGTCATCAACAAAGAAACACCCTTCCGGTTTCAGATGGAAACGGTCAAACAGATGCCCGTACATCTCCTTCTGCGGCTTCAGGCATTGCACCTCTGCTGAAAACAGGATGCCGTCAAAGCAGTCAATGGCCGGAATCACCTCTTTATAGCACTTAAGAAGGCGGACCGATGCATTGGAACAGAGATAGATTCCATAGCCCATGGACTTAAGCCACCGCACCAATTCCTCCATCCCCTCTTTTGGTTTCATGTTATACTCATGCCAATGCCAGAAACACCATTCAGCCTGTTCACGCTTGCGCTCCGTATCCAAACGCTCCTGCATTTTCTTAAGTGCCTCTTCCTCAGGCATGACTCCCATGTCTAAAAGGACCCATTCCGGCGAGGCAAATACGGAGGTGCTTACATCCTTCCTCTCCTGCTCATCCTCTATGTATATCTGGCACACCAGGTTGCCCACATAGCTGACCAGTACCTGCCCCATATCAAAGACTATATTCTTAATCATCCGATTCTCCTCCTGTCAGGCATTGATATGAAAAAATATGATATATATCAGAAAACCCGGGACAGCGCCCCGGGTTTCATGTCATGATCAGGCTTCCGCTTTCTCTACCTGAACAATGGCAGCCTTCTGCATAGGAATACGGCAGTTCTTGTTGCTGCCGAATTCAACGATTACGGTATCATCCGTCATGTCGATGATAACGCCGTAAAATCCGCTGCTGGTCAATATGGTGTCGCCTACCGCAACACTATTCAGCAGCTGCTGCTGTCTCTGCTTCTCCTTCTTCTGAGGACGGATTGCCATAAAGTATAACATACCACCCAGAAGAACAATATAGAGAATCCAGAAAATCGGACTACTTGTATTCATTCTTATTTTCCTCCTTCATGCCTACTGCCGCCTCGCCACAGTAGTTTTTTATTCATTAGACTTGGCGGAGCTTTCCATGCCTGCAAGCTTGGCCGCTTTGTATTCTGCATAGCGGTGCTCCTCGATGGCGTCGCGAATCTCTTTCATCATTGTATTATAAAAATACAAATTATGCAAGGTGCATAATCTCATTCCCAGCATTTCTTTTGCTTTCAGCAGATGGCGTATATATGCCCTGCTGTAGGAACGGCAGGCCGGACAGCCGCAGCCTTCCTCAATGGGCCTTGCATCCAGCTCATATTTCTGATTAAAAAGGTTCAGCTTTCCGTGGTTGGTATACACGTGGCCATGGCGCCCGTTTCTGGACGGATAGACACAGTCAAAGAAATCCACGCCCCGGTCCACTGCCTCCAGGATATTGGCGGGTGTTCCCACACCCATGAGATAGACCGGCTTTTCCTCAGGCAGATGGGGAACCGTCACATCCAGGATGTGATACATCTCCTCATGGCTCTCGCCCACCGCAAGCCCGCCCACCGCATAGCCGTCCAGATTCATCTCCCGGATGGTCCTGGCATGTTCCACACGGATTTCGTCCACAACACCGCCCTGGTTGATACCGAACAGAAGCTGTTCACGGTTCACGGTGTCCGGCAGGGAATTAAGCCTTTCCATCTCCTCCTTGCACCTGCGAAGCCACCTTGTGGTGCGGTCAACGGACTGGCGGATATATTCATCACTTGCATGGCTGGGAGGACATTCGTCAAATGCCATGGCAATGGTGGAGCCCAGGTTGGACTGTATCTGCATGCTCTCCTCAGGCCCCATGAATATCTTATGGCCGTCTATGTGGGAATTAAAGTAAACGCCTTCCTCTTTGATTCTGCGCAGCTTGGTCAGGGAAAATACCTGAAAGCCGCCGGAATCCGTAAGGATGGGCCTGTCCCAGTTCATGAATCTGTGCAGGCCGCCAAATTCCTTAATCAGTCTGTCGCCTGTGCGGACGTGAAGATGGTAGGTATTGGACAGTTCCACCTGGGTGTTGATTTCCCGCAGATCGTCCGTGGACACAGCGCCCTTGATTGCGCCAACCGTCCCCACGTTCATGAACACCGGTGTCTCAATCACGCCGTGGACGGTTTCCATTCTGGCCCTTTTTGCCCTTCCGTCCTTTGTTATTACCTGATATTTCATATAGTTAAGCCTCGTCATCTGCCAGGGCAGCTTTAATCATGATGGCGCACTCAATACGCTTTTTCTGCATCTCACAGCCGATTTCGTAAGCGCCGTTAATGGAACCGCTGCAGTTGTATGCATTGGCTGAACATCCGCCGCTGCAGTAGAACCTTGCAAAGCAGTCCTTGCAGCCCGGCTTGGCATACACATTGCATGTCTTGAATTCATCCCTGATATCCGTATTCACGATACCCGTGTCCACATTACCCATGAGGAACTGCTCCTGCCCCACAAACTGATGGCATGGATAGAAGTCCCCCCATGGCGTGACTGCCAGGTACTCGGTGCCGGAACCGCATCCCGCCATACGCTTGGCAACACACGGACCTGCTGTCAGGTCCAGCATGAAGTGGAAGAAATTAAATCCCCTTCCTTCCTTCTTGCGCTTGATATACTCCAGGGCCAGCTTGTCATACTCAGCCAGGATGACCGGGATATCCTCCTCACGGATGGAATACTCCTCAGCCGGGTCAGACACTACCGGCTCCATGGACATCTGCTCAAAGCCCAGGTCCGCATAATGGAGCACATCTGCCGCAAAGTCCAGGTTATGCCTTGTAAATGTCCCGCGGACATAATAATCCTTCTGGCCCCTGCTCTTAGCAAATTTCTGGAACTTGGGAACCGTCAGCTCATAACTGCCGCTGCCGTTGCGGAATGGCCGCATCCTGTCATTGACGTCCTTGCGCCCATCCAGGCTCATGACCACATTGCTCATTTCCTTGTTGCAGAAATCCATTATATCGTCATTTAACAGCACGCCGTTGGTGGTGATGGTAAAACGGAATTTCTTGTGGAACTGCTCTTCCTTGGAACGGCCATATTCCACCAGGCGTTTTACCACGTCCCAGTTCATGAGGGGTTCGCCGCCAAAGAAGTCCACCTCCAGGTGTTCCCTGCTGCCGGAATTGGCAATGAGGAAATCCAGGGCCTTTTTCCCCACCTCATAACTCATCAGGGCGCGGCGGCCATGGTACTCGCCTTCCTCTGCAAAGCAGTAGCGGCAGGCCAGGTTGCAGTCATGGGCAATATGCAGGCACAGGGCCTTGACCACGGTCTTACGTTTTTTAAAATCCACCACGAAATCATGGTAAATGTCCTTTGTCAGAAGCTGTTCCATGTCAATCAGCTCCTGGATATCCTCCAGCGCCTCCCCCAGTTCCTCAGGTGTATATCTGCCCCACAGGCGGTCAAATACATCTGATTTGACTTTGGCTGAAAGGGGCTCAGGCTTTTCCATCTCAGGAACCAGCCCTGACACCACCTCCACAGCGTCATAAACAACCGGGTCTACCACATGGACGGAACCGCTGTTCACATCCAGTATGATATGGTAACCATTATTTATAAATTGATGAATCACGGATCTACTCTCTCTTTCTAAGGGGCAAGCCCCAACTCCTTTGCGTGGCAAAGCCCCTATAATCCCATCGACCATAGGGGCTTTCTACCAAATTCCTGTACGTATCTCAAATCAGTATTGCGTCATACTTACGTATCAGCGGTTAGCGTTCTCACAGCTCTGGTTGCCAACCGTGCAAGATGTCTTACATGCTGACTGGCAGGAAGTCTGGCACTCGCCGCAGCCACCTTTCTTCATGGTGTCTTTTAAGGTATTCGTATTCAATGTCTTAACGTGCTTCATATTACGGCACCTCCTCTTATCCAAAATATAATTCCTTGAAATTATAACACAGGTTAAAGCCCCTTGCAACGGTAAATTATAAAGGTTTGTCATATTAATGGCGCCCCCGGGAATATACTTCAACATAGATTCTTATGAAGGAGAACAATCCTATGGAAAATGGCATCGTAAAACCCATGATCCGCTCCCTGCTCATCTCCTATGTGCTGTCCGGAATCCTCCTGGCTGCCCTGGCATTTGCCCTGTATAAACTGCATCTGAAAGAGGGACAGGTAAATCTCATGGTATTTGCAGTGTACTTCGTCACCTGCCTGGCCGGCGGCCTGCTGGCCGGAAAAGGAATCCGGCAGCGCCGGTTCTTCTGGGGGCTTTTGTCCGGTCTGTTTTATTTTGTAGTCCTGTTCGCCGTATCCTGGGCCATGAACATGGGCTCTCCCATTGACATGGAACGCTCTGTCACTGTCATGGGTGTATGCGCGCTGGGCGGGACCATCGGGGGAATGATCAGTTAAAACAGGCCCAAAACCGCAATCTGCCGGATAACAGGCGCCCGCTTTGCCGCAGGCGCCTGTTATCCGGATGCATTCCGGTGTCTTATCATCTTATACTGATTCCCAAGAGTGTGTTTGATAATTACTTTTTCCCCACCTTTTTAGCGGTCTCCGCCAGGCTTACCGCCACCTGCTCCGCCACGATGACGGCGCTGCCCAGGAACACGAACATATCTCCCAGGTTGAATACCACCTTCTTCAGCCGGTCCCACTCGATTGAAAAATAATCCACCACATACCCGCGTGCCAGACGGTCATAGAGATTGCTGAGGGCACCTCCTATAATGATGGAAAGCCCCAGCTTCTGTGCTGTCTTTCCTTTTCCCTGCAAAAGGGAACACAGCGCGCCTGCCATGGCGGATATGACCATCAGCGGCACCGTCTTTACCAGTTCCGGCCGTTCCTTAAGGAATCCAAATGGGAAACCGGCATTATGGTTCTTATGAAGCTTAATCATCCCCCGGGAATTCGGCAGTTCCCTTGGAAACGTCCCGTCCTCCTGCCCTTCCACCACACTTTTTATCCCAAGGTCCAGTGCTGTCAGACCGCCTATTATCCAGCCATATATCATAAACCAGCCTTCCTTTCCACATTTTTCTTTCATTTTACTATGGTTTCACACAGCCGTCCAGTGAAAGGTTTCTAAAATTCAGCATATACTAGTATCAAATGTCCTGTTCGAGGTGTGTCATGGCAGACTGCCCATTTAATCCAGCCTCAGAATCAATCGCAGATTTTATCTATCGCTATGGAAGCCAGCAGCAGATTGTGGGAAATCCGGAGGATATTCCCTGTATAGACTATGTCAGCCCTGACTACAGCATCATCTATACGCCTTTAGACACAGTGCTGCCCATCTCCCTGCGCAGATATTCATACTACAGCGTGCCCGGGCTGTTCAGTCTTCTGGACAGCTCCAGCATGGAGGTATCCGGCATTACTTCCACCTTTGCATCCCCTGCCCTGGGCAACCGCGGACGCGGTGTACTCATCGGCTTCATTGACACAGGGATAGACTATACCAATCCTTTGTTTCAAAACCCGGACGGCACCACCAGGATAAGCAGCATCTGGGACCAGAGCCTGCCTGAAGACAGGGACATACTCCCTCCCGGGGTTCCCGACCGCTATCCCGGCAGCGGGGCGTCCTACGGGACTGAATATACGCGGGAACAGATTAATGCAGCCCTGGCCTCCGACACCCCGCTGGCCCTGGTCCCCTCCACCGATACCAATGGGCACGGGACCTTTTTGGCAGGCATTGCAGCAGGCGGTTCACTGCCTGCACAGGATTTTACCGGAGCCGCGCCGGAAAGCGAGCTGGTGGTGGTTAAACTAAAACCGGCCAAACAGTATCTTCGTGACTTTTATCTTGTCAGAAGCGACGCGGAGGCCTACCAGGAGAACGATATCATGATGGGGATTAAATACCTGCGCGTGGAGGCATACCGCCTGAAAAAGCCCATGGTCATCCTTCTGGGCCTGGGGTCCAACCTTGGAAGCCATGAAGGGACTTCCCCCTTAAGCATCACGCTTCAGGACATCAGCCGAAGCCTGGGCGCGGCAACGGTCATTGCGGCCGGCAATGAAACCGGGCTGGGGCATCACTATGAAGGCACCATCCCCGGCGGACAGGAGTTTGATGACGTGGAGATACGTGTGGGACAGCCGGAATCAGAACTGGGATTTGTTGTGGAGCTGTGGGCTTCCACCGCAGACACCTACTCAGTGGGTTTCATTTCCCCCAGCGGCGAAATCATAAGCCGTATTCCTATTATAGCCGGAAATGAAACCTCTATCCCTTTTCTTCTGGAACCCACTGTCATTACCGTGAATTACCAGCTGATTGAATCCGGATCCGGAAAACAATTGATTTTCATGCGCTTCCAGGCTCCTACTACCGGAATCTGGAAAATACGTGTATTCAATACGCAATACCTGACCGGGCTGTTCCATCTGTGGCTTCCGTCCCAGGGCCTGATATCCGATGAAACCGTATTCCTCACCCCAAACCCATATACCACCATCACGATGCCGGGCAATACGGCTTCCCCCATAACGGTCGGGGCTTATAATCATTTAAATAACAGTATTTATATCCATTCCAGCCGCGGTTATACAGTGGGCGGGCTGATTAAACCTGATATCGCTGCGCCCGGAGTCAATATTTCCGGGCCTGCCGTGGGGCGCGGGATTGGTTCCGCAGGAACGGCCGCGGGGCGCGGAACCGGTTCTGCTGGGACGGCCGCGGTCCCCATGACAACCCGCACAGGCACCTCCGTGGCAGCGGCCCATGTGGCAGGGGCTGTTGCAAACCTTTTGAGCTGGGGGATTGTGGAGGGACATAACATCACCATGAGCGAGGCCTCCATCAAGGCATATCTGATCCGTGGGGCAAGAAGAAATCCAGCGCTGTCATATCCTAACCGTGAATGGGGATATGGGGCACTGGATTTATATGAAACATTCCTTCGCTTAAGGGAATAGGCAGTGGGTCAGCCTGTAACCGGTATGATTATGGCATGGCTACGGTATGGTCATGGCTTGGCTACGGTATGATTACGGCATGATTATGGCATGAAATCATACTGCGGCCTGCTATCCTCTCATCTGTATCAGGGGACCGCCGTTTTTCTCAAGATACGGACGGGTAACCACCACGGAACCGATGTTGGAATCCTTGGGTATCTCATACATGATATCAAGCATGAACTCCTCCAGGATTGCCCGCAGCGCCCTGGCGCCGGTTCCACGCTTTCCCGCCTCCTCGGCAATCCAGCGGAGGGCATCGTCCTCAAATACCAGCTTCACCTCGTCCATGGACAGCAGCTTCTCGTACTGCTTGGTAATGGCGTTCTTAGGTTCCTTGAGTATGCGGACCATCATGTCCTCAGTCAGACCCTGGAGGGTCACTGTCACCGGCAGCCTTCCAAGGAATTCCGGAATCATGCCGAACGCCCTCAGGTCTTCGTTAATCACATGCTTCAGGATATCAGGGTCATTGTCATATGTATCCTTTAGGACAGAACCAAAACCCATGGAGGATTTCTTCTTAAGACGTTCTTTTATGATTTCCTCCAGGTCCGGGAACGCCCCGCCGCATATAAACAGTATATTATCCGTGTTCACCGTTGCCATGGGGGTCATGGCATTCTTCTGGTTGGAGCCCACCGGCACCTCCACCGTGCTCCCCTCTAAAAGCTTAAGAAGCTCCTGCTGCACGGATTCACCGCTGACATCCCTGGTATTGGTCTGCTTCTTCTTGGCAATCTTATCAATCTCATCAATAAAAATAATGCCGCGCTGTGCCCGTTCCACATCATTGTCAGCTGCTGCCAGAAGCTTGGATACCACGCTCTCAATATCATCGCCAATATATCCGGCCTCTGTCAGCGAGGTTGCATCCGCAATGGCCAGGGGAACATCCAGGAGACGGGCCAGGGTCTTGACAAGATAGGTCTTGCCGCTTCCTGTGGGCCCTATCATCAGGATATTGGACTTCTCAATCACAATCTCCCCATCCTGGGCCGCATCCCCCTGCGCTGGCTTATTGTCCAGGAATGCACGTTTATAGTGGTTGTAGACAGCCACTGCAACCACCTTCTTTGCCTTTTCCTGTCCGATGACATACTCGTCCAGCCTGCTCTTTATAATGTGTGGCGCCGGGATATCCTTCATGGTAAGCACGGGCTGTTCCTGGGTCTTCTTCTTAATCTTCTGCTTCTTAGGTATCTCCGCCACCGGAGGGGTTGTGTTCAGGTCGCTGAGGTTCATGTTCATGTACGGTATATTGCCCAGCTTTGAAAAGTCCATGCCGCCCTTGGTGACAGAATCAAATGCCTTCTGCATACAATCATGGCACAGGTTCATGCCGCCGGGCATGGATATCATCTGGCCGGCCTTGCTCTCCGGCCTGCGGCACATGTAACAGACCTTCTCGTAATGCTCATCGTCTTTTGGTTCCTCTTTATCCGGACCGGATGGGTTCACATCCTGGTTGATGTCTTTATCGCTCAAAGTCAGTTCTCCTCTCTGTTAAAAAACCTTCCCGCCAAAATGCGGAAACGCGCTGGCCTGTTCCTGCCATTGGCATAAGTATATAACAAAATGCTTCCCCAAACAAGAGGAAGCATTTTCATTTTATTGAAGTACATTCTGGCTGGATTCCTCCGGCATTGCCTTAAGCGTCACGGACACGGTCCGTTCTTCATACTGACCGCCCGCCTGTGTCTGGACCGTAAGCTCAATCTGCTCTCCCAGTTCATAGCAGGCCAGCAGCTCCTGAAGCTGGGGCATGGTCTTCACAGACTGGCCGTCCACCTTTGTGATGATATCCTTTTCCCGCAGATCCGACACAGCCGCCGCACCGTCGTCCAGGATTTTGTAAATGTAGACGCCCCTGGGCATTCCGAATGAATTAGCGGCTTCCTCGTCCACGCTGGTGCCCTGGATACCCAGATATCCGCGTTTTTCCTCCGCCACCGGATTCATGGTCTTCCGGTTCATCAGCTGGCTCATGATATCCTGCGCCTTGGAAATGGGGATTGCATAACCGATGCCTTCCACCTCCGTGGAGGAATACTTGGCCGCATTGATGCCGACCACCTCTCCCTTCATATTGAGAAGCGCGCCCCCGCTGTTGCCAGGATTAATGGCTGCGTCTGTCTGCAGCAGGGTCCTGGTGGAGTTGTTGGACACACGGACTTCACGGTCCAGTGCGCTCACATATCCAACCGTGACAGACTGTCCGTACCCCAGCGCATTGCCAATGGCAACGACACCCTGTCCCACCTTCAGCTCATCTGAATTCCCCAGCTTGGCAATGGAAATCTTACTTTTGGTATCTGCCTTAATCTGCTCCAGGGGGACGGATATGACTGCCAGGTCTGTCTCTGCATCCGTTCCCTTGATGGCCGCGTCCACCACCTCATTATCAATAAATGAAACCTTCAGGGAGGTGGATTCCTCCACCACGTGATTATTCGTGACAATCAGAAGCTCCTTGTCGTTTTCCCCTATAATGATTCCTGAACCGCTGCTGGGAACCTCATAAGTCTGCGGTCCTCCGAAAAACCAGCCATAGCCGAAGTTATTGCTTTGATATACAGTGGTACTGGTGATTGCCACCACGGTGGGCATGGCCTCCTCCACAATATCCGAGACATCCGCCACTGCCGCCCCATTTGGTTTCTGCTGGGAGCCGTTATTGTCCTGGCCCTTCTGATCCGCCTGCCCCTGGTCAGGTTCCGTGGCGGGCGGGTTAGCCGCCTGGCTGGCCGGGGCATCCGCTGACGCATGGATATCCAGATATCTGGAGGCAGCAATATTAACCCCCACCATGACCCCGCCCGACACCGTGCCGAACAGAACAGCGCCAGCCGTTATGAGGGCTGCTTTTTTTAGCAGGCCTCCTTTTTTCTTTGGAGGACGCTGGTCATAGGAAGGCCCCTGATTATAGGATGGGCCCTGTCCTCCTGGAAATCCCGGCCCTGTCTGCGCCCCATTATATTGACGGTCATCATATCCCTGGTTGTCATAAGACTTCCATCCGTATTCCTGATCGTTATTGTACATCCAAGTATCCCCTTTCTCATCCTCACATGTGTTCAGATTATACTGTAGCAGTGATTTGTGATAAAAATGTGACCATTTTCTAAATATAGTATAACATAAAGGACCAGCAGATCCTAAAAGTTTCCTGCTGGTCCCTGATGCTATTGTCCCGGCCCAATGATAATGGAGCCTGGACCGCCTGGTACATATTCATCACTGCTGCCGCCCGGACTGGGCGCCGTGGTTCCGTTGGTGCTTCCCGGACTCGGCGCAGTGTTTTGGCTGTTGCTTCCCGGATAAGGCGTCGTTGGGGCCTTGGTACTTCCGGGATAAGGTGCCGTAGGGGCCTTGGTGCTTCCGGGATAGGCCTGGGTGGTCCCGGCGGTACTTCCCGGATATGGCTGCGTGATTGCTCCCGGTCCCGTACTGCTATCTCCAGGAGATGTGGAGGAACCAGGATAAGTCAGGTTTCCATTGGATTCATCCGCAGGCGCCGTAGTGTATCCAGGATACGGGATGGTGCCTGAGCCGCTTCCGCCGGGCCTGGTTCCGGATGAAGGCCTGGTGCCTCCGGGATAATAGTCTTCCGGCGGGTCTATGACATGGCCGAATTCATCCGTTTCAAGGTCCCATTCATTTTCGTAGTCAAGAACGCTCTCGTCTGTCCCGGACGTACTGGACCCGGATTCATCCTCCTCTTCCTTGGAAGTGGACGGCTCCGTGCTTCTGGAGGGTTCTGTGGGCTTTGGAATATATCCGCCGTCCGTTCCTACGCTTTCAATGGGCTTTCCTTCCTTATACAGCCCTGAATCGGCTGATATCTTTTTACTGATATTCTTAACCATGTCACTGGGCTGGTAGTCCTCTTCGCCGAACAGGAACCTATGAAGCTCAATTACATTGCTCTCCAGTGTCTGCGGGATTACGCAGTCGCCTTTCTTGCCCATATTGGCATCGCTTCTGGCAGCCGGGAATCCCATGGTATCCACAATGGTATATTTTGTCAGGTTCTTGGCAGCCGGAATGATATCATTCAGGGTCACGCTGGAGAGAATCTGCTCAAATACAACTTCCATTACATTGTTAATCACTGAGAAATTTGCCTGTCTCAGCTTGACAAAGCACTGCTGGATAATCTCTCTCTGGCGTTCCGTCCTTGCAAAATCCGTATCCATTTTACGAAGCCTTGCATAAGCCACGGCCTGGACACCGTCCAGATGGTTCATGCCCGCTGATTTCAGATGCTGGGATGCAACGCCGGTGGCTTCAACGGTCTCTGTGATATATGCATTGATATAATAAAATTCAGCCTTGCTCAATTCTATGTCCACACCGCCCAATATGTTGATGGAATCAGCTACCGCCTTCCAGTTAAAGGTGGCGTAATCGTCAATCTGTATATCCAGGTTCTTGTTCAGGGCCTTAATCGCCTGCTTGGGGCCTCCCCTGGCATATGCCTGGTTAATCTTATTATAGGTGCCGTCATCATCCAGGTTCAGGTACGTATCCCTGAATATGCTGACCAGCTTAATCTCACCGTTTGCCTGGTTTACATTGGCAATGATGATGACATCCGTATTGTTCCCTTTGCCCAGGGAATTGTCACGGCTGTCCACGCCAAAAAGAGCCACCGTCCAATATCCCTGCATGTTTTCAACCTTGTCAATTGCCAGGTACGGGTTGGTCTCATCTTCTATCTTAAAATTTGGATCCCTCTGGATCCGGTTGGCCTGCTGCAGGACATACCTGGCGCCGAATATAATCAGCAGTGCGAACACTTCTGCTATAATCAAAGCCACAATGGTCCTGACTTTCCTTCTGCCGCCATTTCCCGAAGAATCTGCTGCCGCGGCTTCCCGGACCGATTTCCTGCCCGGACCATCCGGGCCGTCCTTATCATTCCTGCGGAATGCGTTCTCCCTGCCACCGCGCGCCCTGTCTTCACCCAGGTTGGTCTCCGGCGTATAGATGCGGCTTGGCCTGGTTCCGGCAGTTCCGCGTTCCCCGGTCATCCGGTTATCCGTATCTCTACGGCTTACGGCCATCCGGTTATCCGCCATCCCGCTTTTTCCGGCCATGGGGTTCCCAGCTGTTCCGCGTGTCCCGGCTGTCCGTTTATCTGCCGCTGCACGGCTGCCTATCATGCGGCCATCAGCTGTTCCCGGACTTCCTGCCGGGCGGTTATCGGCTGTTCCCGGACTTCCTGCCCCCCGGTCATCGGCTGATGTCCGGCTTCCTGCCCCCCGGTCATCGGCTGATGTCCGGCTTCCTGTCACCCGGTCATCGGCTGATGTCCGGCTTCCTGCCGCACGGCCCCCGGCCGCTGCACGGCTGCCGGTCACACGCCCCTCGGCCGCCACACGGTTTCCGGCCGCACGGACATCGGCGCCTGCACGGTTTCCATTCACACGGCCATCCGCAGGTCCCTGTCCTCCTGATACCTGACCCTCAGCCGATGTACGGCCCACGGCCATCCGGCCCTCAGCTGCCCCGGAAGTTCCGGCCATCCGTCCATCAATTGCCCCGGAGGTCCCAGCCATCCGGCGGCCCGGCACAGGACTTCCCGCCATGGGTCCGCCTGCCGCTGTACGGCCTCCTGACATACGGTTCTCCATTGCGGAACGGCTTCCCGTCATCCGGTTTTCCGCTGCTGCACGGCTTCCCGCCGCCCGGTTCCCGGATGCTGCGCGGCTTCCTGCCGCCCTGTTTTCCGCCGCTGCGCGGCTCCCTGCTTCCTGGCCTGTATATGCTTCCCGTCCATCCCTGCCCCGGACAGCCGGTCCCGGCCTGCCCCCGGCTCCTGCCGGGCGGCCTGTACTGCCGTCTTCGGCTCCGGCTCTGGAACGTCTGGGAAAAGCTGTATCTGAATCAGCCCCAATGCCAGCGCTGTCCCGGCGCTGTCTGCTGCGGCTTCTCAGTCTTTCATCTTCCTGTCCAAATCCATTTTCTAAATCACGATTCATTCGTCCATCCTCATTCCCTCATGCAGCACCAAGGCGTGTCTCATGGCCACGCCAGGCTTCATAGGAGTATTTTAAACGTATACGGCATGCATATCAATATGCATTTTTATTAATAAATCCTTTAAATACGGTTAAAAACATAATCTTAAAGTCAAAACCGATGCTCCAGTTCTCAATATAATACAAATCATGTTCAATCCGTTTGGTAATAGATGTATCCCCCCGGTATCCGTTCACCTGGGCCCATCCCGTCAGACCGGGGCGTACCTGGTGCTTAATCATATAGCGCGGGATTTCCTCTTTGAATTTCTCAACAAAAAGCGGCCGCTCCGGACGCGGTCCCACCAGGCTCATGTCCCCTATGAGGACATTGAAGAACTGCGGAGTCTCATCGATACTGGTCTTGCGTATAAAATGCCCCACCGGCGTCACTCTCGGGTCGTGGGGGGTAGTCCACTGCTTCTTCTCCTTACCCGGATCCTGTACTTCCATGGAACGGAACTTGTACATCTTAAACGGATGATTGTGAAGCCCAATCCGCTCCTGGCTGAAGAACACCGGACCAGGAGACGTAATCTTAATCAGCACTGCCGTCAGCAGCATGACCGGTGAAAACACAATCAGACCAAACAAGGCGCCGACAATATCCACTATCCGTTTCGTGGTGGCATTGAATACCCCTGTGAGGGGCACCCTGCGGATATGGATAACCGGAAGTCCCTGAAGGTCTTCCATATAAGGTATGGTTGGTATTATATTATTATAATCGGGAATAAACTTTGTATGCACGCCCGACTTCTCGCAGGCTGCCACAATCTGCTCCAGATTGGCATATTCCTTTATGCTCAGCGTAATTGCGATTTCATCCAGTGTATTGGAAGCTAAGAATGTCTCCAGATGGTCCGTGGGGCCCAGGACCTGAACCTTCCTGTATGCATATCCCGGTACCTGATGGTCATCCAGGATTCCCTGGACATGATACCCCCACTCCGGATTCACACTGACCCTGTCAATGAATCCCTCTGCCGCACGGCTGTAACCGATAAGCAGGACATGTTTCTGGTTGTATCCATTGGTCCGCAGGGAACGCAGGAACAGCCGTATGCACATCCGCTCTGTTTCCATCAGGATAATGTTGGAAACAAAAAATGCCAGCAGCATCCTGGTGGAAAAATATTCATTATGCTGGATGAACCTTCGCGCTCCAAACAGCACGAACGTAAAAATCATTAGGCCAATGACGTTGGCTTTACAGATATTGGCAAATTCTGAACGCCGTCCTTGTATCCGTTTGGGTACATACAGATGGAAACTGGCATACAGAACCAGATAAACCGGCACTATGAACACAAGCGCCATAAAATATATCTGAGGTTTCAGCACCCCGACGTCCACCGGCAGTACCTTGCCGCTGACCACAATGAACCATGCCAGGGCATAGGCTGCGGACGTGACCAAAATATCCAGCAGAATGTGAAGGCGGTTCAGCCTTTTCTGGTTATCTTTTATCATTGTATATCACCTTGGTTTCTCAGGGATTCCCCTTAATACCGTAAATATCGTTGTTATTATACATGATAAAACGGCATTATTCTATAACATTTCTCTTAATTTCGAAAAACTTCATAATTTGGCCAGCTGCCTGGCCGTGAACTCATAAATATAAATCAGGGTGCCTGTAAACAATTCCCATTCAATGGCCAGATAATTGCGCAGGTTCCGGGAACAATAGGGCACCTTCCTGCATTTTCCCACGGTTGCAATGCCCTCCATCAGACCATCCACATAGTCCTTAGCAAAGCCCTGTTTCCTGAAAAACAGATACTTAAGGCCCACACCCGCCAGAATAGGAACCAGGTTCACGGCCAGCTGGATTGCGGGCATGTTCTTGTAATTCAGGTAAACACTATTGCGGGCAGCCAGACGGACCTTAAAGGAATTATACTTAGAACCGCTGGTGCCGCTTCCCACATGATAAACCACTGCGGAGGGGCAGTAGATATTATCATATCCCGCAATCCTGGCCCGGTATCCCACATCCAGATCCTCCAGATAGGCAAAATGCATTTCATCAAACAATCCTATCTCCTGAAATACTTCCCTGCGGTAAATGGCCGCGCCCGCGCAGGCGGAAAAGATGCGGCACGCCTTGTTATAACCGGAGGAAGGACGTCCCACGCCCCTTTGGTATGCCCAGCCGAGGAGGCTGTACATATCACCGGCGTCATCCATCAGTTCCTTATGATACAGCTGTATCATCTTGCAGCTAACGGAAAATATCCTGGGTGAGCGCTCTATGGCCTTAATCATTTCCCCCACATAGTGGCAGTCCGGCTCCGTATCATTGTTCAAAAGAATGACGTAGGGGGTGGAAGCCGCACGGATTCCACGGTTCACGGCTCCGGAAAACCCGGTGTTGCTGTCCAGGAAAATGGCCGGGATATCATGTTCCTTAAGCCATTCCACGCTTCCGTCCGTGGAACCGTTGTCCACCACCAGGACCTGGAAATCCCTGCATATCTGAAGCTCCAGCGACTTAAAACACGGCTCCATGAAAGCCAGCCCGTTGTAATTAGGTATGACGATGGTCGCCTTCTTATGGTTCCCCTTAGGGTTGTTTATGGTGCAGCTCATATAAACTCTACTTATCCTCCGGAGCAAACTGCTCATAAATCTTAAGGTCGTATGGTTCCCCTATCTTTTCCTTTTGCAGGTCCCTGAGGGCAAAGTTGGATTTGCGCAGGGTCAGGTTGGGATTATAATAGGGATCCCCCTTCCTGATGATATCCGGCCACTTTTTAATAAAAACAGCGACTTCCCGGTTGAACCGTTCCACCTTCTCAGGCGTATCTTCCAGTCCCCTGGACTTGGATTCATAATGGTAAAAGCATGCATAGGGCGCATATACTACCAGTTTCCCCAGAGCCCTTACTTTCATGCAGTAATCTATGTCATTAAATGCCACTGCCAGTTCTTCGCTCAATCCGCCCACCGCGTCAAACACGGACTTTTTCGTCATCAGGCATGCAGCTGTCACTGCGCTGTAGTCCTGGGCGCACATGGCCCTGTGGAAATAACTGTTTTCCGCCTTATGAAGGCCGATGAACGTGTGTCCTGCAATGCCGCCAAAGCCAATCACAACGCCTGCATGCTGGATTGTGTCATCCTCATACAGAAGCCTGGCTCCTGCAATTCCCACATCCTCCCGCTGACAGAATCCAAGCATTTCCTGAATGCTGTCCGGGTTTATAAGCTCTGTGTCATTATTCAGGAGGAGAAGGTATTCGCCCTTAGCAAAACCGGCCCCAAAGTTATTGATGGCGGAATAATTAAAGCCTTTTTCCCATGTCACCACATGGAAATTGCTGTGCATTGCCTGCATTTTCCCGTAATATTCAAAGGTTTCTTTTTCCCTGCTGTTATTCTCCACCACAATAAATTCCAGGTTCCGGTAGGATGACTTTCCCATCAGCGACTGAACGCACACGTCCAGGTCCGCGGTGTGGTCCTTATTGGGGATGATGACAGATACAAGGGGCTGTGCCTGAAGTTTGAAAACAGTATGGTAAATGCCGTAATCCACGCCTTTTTCCACCCGCTCCGCCTGGATTCCCATGCGCTCATAGTGGGCCATGATGGCCCTGGAACCGGCCTCAAAGGCATACATCTTGCTTTCCGGATTGCTGGCAGTGGAGTCCTGGTGGCATCTCCAGTGGTACAGCACCTTGGGAATATGGTAAACCTCCCGGGCTGCTTCCGTGCACCGGAATATGAAATCATAATCCTGGGCGCCGTCAAACTCCTGGCGGAATCCCCCAACCCTCTCAAGCAGGTCCTTCCTGACCACGAAGAGATGGCAGATATAATTCACGCTGGTAAGCAGGTCCGGGTTAAAGTCCGGCTTGAAATGCGGGTCAAACAAAGCCTTTCCGTCCATGTCCAGCTTGTCCTCATCCGAGTAAATGACCTGGCAGCCAGGATGTTCATGAATGGCTTTTACCACCTCATAAAAAGCATGGGGAGGAAGGGTATCGTCATGGTCGGCCAGAATCACGAAATCACCCCTGGCCATATCCAGGGCAGCATTGGTATTGCCTGCAATCCCCCTGTTACTTCCCAAAATCTCATAACGGATGCGCTTATCCCTGTCAGCGTATCTCTTAAGGACGCGCTCCAGGCCCTGTCCCCTGGGGCTGCCGTCCGCAATGCATATCTCCCAGTTGGTGTATGTCTGGTCCACAATGGAATCCAGCATTTCCCTGAGATAACGCTCCGGCGTCTTATAGGCAGGTATCACCACGGACAGCAGGGGTTCAAAATCAAATATCTTCTGGCGCTGCGCTGCCAGTTCCTCATCCGTGGGTCTGGTAAGGTCATACCACTCGCTGTAATCATAGTCATTGTCAATTCCCTGAAGCTTGTGCTTTGATTTGAGTACCAGGGCCTTAAGGCCGTGCTCTTTCCAGAAATCCATGGCCACATGGACTGTCTCCATGTTCATAAGGTCCTTAATCTTCTCTAACCGCTTATGTGCCACGCTGGCCCTCTTTGCAACCAGTTCCTCATTGAACTTAATCCTAGCCTGCTTCCCCTCGCACCGTATCAGCAGATAGTAGCTTTTCCCCCGCTCATAGGGAAACTGGATATCAAAACCAAACTCCCTGTCATGGACCGCCTTATAATATATCTGGCTTACATCATCCCTCCGGGTGGAAACATGTTTGAACTTAACAGGCTGGTGCTTCCCGTCCTCCACCCGGAAGGTGGCGCGGCTTTCCGGCGACCTGCCGATGGCCCATCCGTTCAGTGTGATGGAGTTTTCCCTGATGCGCACAACATCAATCTTATATTTCATGCTTCTGCACCGCCTTTATCTTCTTCGCAGACTTTTTTGACATCCACATCCTTGCCAAAATTAATCCGCTCTTCCTCAATGACCAGCGGGCGCTTCATCACCCTCTGGTTAATACTCATAATGTATTCGCCTAAAAATCCAATGAAAAACAGCTGCACGGAACCCAGGAACAGCATCCCGATCAGCATGGGCGCCATGCCTGCCGGGAAACGGTCCCACCATATCAGTTTCATTACCAGGTACACCAGGGCCACAATCATGCTTATGACAGCACAGATGCTTCCGAATATGGTTGCCAGGCGCAGGCCAGCCTTAGTATAGGAAGTAACGCTGAGCATGGCCGCGTCATACAGGCGGTAAAAGTTATTATGGGTCTTGCCCGCCCTGCGTTTGGGCTGCTCATAAGGGATTTCCTTGCGCCTGTATCCCAGTTCGGCCACAATCCCGCGAAGGAACGGCGTGGGATCGTCCAGTTTCCTCAAAACCTCCACAAACTCCCTGTCATAAAGCCCTGAACCTGTAAAATGTTCAATCTGCTCCACATCCGACAGTTTTTTGATTGTCTTATAGTAACAGCTTCTGAGCCAGTACATCATACGGTTCTCTTTGCTGCTGGTCTTGATGCCGATGACAATCTTATAGCCCTTTTCCCATTCATGGACATATTTTGGAATCATCTCCACCGGGTCCTGGAAATCTGCCACCATTTCAATAACGCAGTCGCCCGTCACCTGAAGCATCCCATAATACGGCGAGTTGAACTGGCCGAAATTACGTGCATTAAGAATCGCCTTAATCCTTGGATTGGCTGAACACAGGCCCCGGAGGATATCCCTTGTCCCATCCGTGGAATCATTATCAATAAATACCAGTTCATAATCGTACCGGGACAGTTCACGTTCCATGATGTCCGTCACTGCCTTACTGATAGGGCCTACATTCTCCGCTTCATTATAACAGGGAATCAATACGCTGATTTTCTTCATGTCTTTCTACGCTTCTTCTTTCTCTATAGTCTCTTCAATGCCCTGACGGAACGTATACTGTTCCTTCCAGTCGCCCCGTGTCAGCCTGCACAGCCTGGAGATATCCGGCCGGATGGAAAGCGCGCCTTCCTTTGCCTGGACAAATGTGCCGTACTCCAGCTCGCCTCTGTATCCCACAATCTCATGGATTTCCTCCACAAAGGAGCGCAGGGGCCTTATATCCGAACCAGCTATGTTCACAATATAGCTGCAAGGCTCCCCCTCCGGCCTTCCATGCCTGTATAACTCATATACTGCCTGTACCGCATCCTCAATATACATGAAATTCCACTGATGCAGGCAGGCGCTTAAGGATACCTTTTTGTCCTGCCTCAAATCCCGGACCAATGTGGAGATAATGGACCAGGGATGGTCCCCGTAACCATATACGCTGAAAAACCGCAGATGGAAATAATTCAGCCCCAGCTTCCTGCAAAGGGGGGCTGCCTTCTGATAGAACTCCCATTTGGCCCTGCCGTACTGGTTAATGGGATGACATTCCACATCCTCCCGCATCACACCGTCCACGGCGCCGTACTCCACCCTGGAGCCGGCGTCCATGAACATACCGCACCCCAGCCTGGCAGCCGTGCGCACACATTCCAGGGAACCGGACACATTGCGGGCCTGTACTTCAGGCGAATCAATTTCCTCCCGGTTCACCCCGCCCCAGGCAAGATGGAAAAATGCGTCTGCATGGCCAATGGCCGGTATGCAGTCCTCTACGTGTTCCAGGCCGCAGTCCACAACTTTAAGATTTTCATGCACAAGAAGGGCCGCCCTGTTTTTAGAACCCGGGCGCACCAGGGCGTAAACAATTGCCCCCCGCTCCAGGAAGTACCTGGCCAGGTTGCTCCCGATAAATCCGGTGGCGCCGGTAATGACAATCCTGGCGCCGGAGGAGTCCGGCTGTACTTCAGTATCCGGCTGTTCTCCATCGCCTGGACTCACTTCAGTATCCGGCCGCACTCCATCGCCTGGACTCACTTCAGTATCCGGCTGCACTCCATTGCCTGGACGCACTTCAGTATCCGGCTGTTCTCCATCGCCTGGCTGCACTCCAATATCCGTCCACATCACATCCATCGTCCTCCCTGCAACATTTCCATCGTCCATCCAGATCCTTATACCAGCTCCAGGTGATTTGAGCGCATGGCCCTTATTTCCACGTTCTTGCCGAACTTATCCCGTATGCTGGCCGCAATCTCATCCGTGTAGCCCGGGGCCGTGATTACGATGGCATCCACCGGATTGTCCATGAAGTAATCCGGCGGCACAATAGGAAGATGGGAAGAAGGTGCAAACTTACCATGCTTAAACGGTGCGGAATCTATGATATACCGGGCCTTTTCCCCCAGCTTCGTGGTGGCTGCCAGGGTAAAGCCCTGATGGCTGGCCCCCCATATGGCCACCTTCTTATTCCATGCTTCCAGATACTTCATGTATCCTTCCATCTCCCTGCGGAGATTCACATAACATTCCAACAGGTTGTCCGTATCCATCTGAGGGCGTTTCCTCACAATCACGGACAGGGTATCCCTGTTAATGACCTCACACTCTTCCACAAGGAACCCGTTGCGTTCCAGAAGAGGGGTCAGGGTTTCGAATGTATAATAAGCAATATGGTCCCGGATCAGTTCATAATAGCTGCTGTGGTCCATGATATATTCAAAGCTCGGTACCGTAATCAGGCCTACCGCGTCATCCTCCAGATTGCGGTAGATGGCCTGCAGCATGGTTCCCGGATCCGGCTGGTGTTCCAGGTAATTAAAGGACAGGAACGCATCGTAAAGACCGTCCGGGAACCGGGTATCCTCTGTCTCCGTGAACCCCTGGGTCACGTTCAGTCCCTGGGCCCTGGCAAGCTCCACCAGATGGGCGTCGTGTTCAATCCCGTGGGCCTCTACCGGGAATTCTGATAATACTTTCAGGAACTCTCCCTGGCCGCAGCCCACCTCAATGAACTTCTTTCCTTCCAGATTATAATTCTTAATCAGGTTCCTGTACTGGTACCTGCGCAGTTCCACCATGGTTTTAGAAAAACCGCCTGCCCGGATTACATCCCTGTAATATTCCACGGGTTCGCAGTCAAACTGAACCAGTCCGCAGCCCATGCACTGACACAGATCCAGCGTAAGCCCCTGGTCATCCGCAAGCCCATTGGCATCCGGCATATGCTGGGCACAGGCCGGCATATTATCTAACGTAAGTAACGGCGTCTCCCATAACGGGGCACCGCAGGCAATGCATCGTTTCATACGTCTGTCTCCTTTAATACCTTAATTTAAGCATTTCCCTGATTCCATCCCCAAAGGATACTTCCTGCCTGAAACCTGCCGCCCTTGTAAGCTTACTGATATCCGGCATCAGGGACACCACCCCTTCTGCATTGGGCAGGCGCTTTCCATATTCATAAGTGCCTTTCCCTCCACAGAGACCATGGAGTTCTTCTATATATTCTTTTAAGGGCCTGGTATCTTCCCCTGCCACATTATACACGCCAGCGGGGGCTTTGGCAAGCAAAAGGCCTGCCAAAGCCCTGGCCGCATCCGTTATATACAGGAAATTCCACATTTGGGTACAGGCGCCCATCTCCATATGGCCGCCCCTCAGAAACGTATCGATACAGGTAGAAACCAGGGACCAGGGATGGTCCCCGGGACCATATACGCTGAAAATCCTTGCATGGATATAGGTGATGCCCAGCCTTTCCGCTTCCTCTGAAGCCCGCCTGCATACCTCAAGCTTATCCTTGCCATACTCTGATACAGGACTGCATACGCCATCCTCTTTCATGACCGTACGATATATGCCGTACTCGGCCTGGGAACCGCTGAACAGGAACCGGGTGCATCCAATGGCTGCCGCTGTCCTCAGGCTTTCCAGGGCATAACCGATATTGCGGGCCTGCAGCTGCGGGTTCTGGCGGTTGGCGCTGCCCGCGCCTTCCCAGCCCAGGTGAAGCCATGCATCCGCACCCCTGGCCGCTCCGGATCCGCCAGGCCCATCTGGCCGTCCTGCCAGGACCAGCGGATCCGTCAGATTCCCGATATGATCCAGCCCGCAGGTCAGGATACGGATTCCCTTCCTTCCTTCCAGCTTCTTCCTCCCCGGTGAATCAGGGCGCGCCACGGCGAGCACCTCATGACCGCCGTGAAGCAGATTCTCTATAACCGCCAGCCCGATAAAGCTGGTGGCTCCGGTCACAACTATCCGCATAATCCTTCACTCCTGCTGTTCATTTTACGGACCGGAATCCGTTATTCCGGATAAAAATCCATTGTTCCGGACCAGAATCCGTGGATTCCTGTTATTCCCTGACCCTTGGGATAATCATATTCCCATCCATCTCTTCCTCAGGAAGAAATGGGGACAGGTCCTCTAGGGGCGGGGACACCATGGTGCCGTCCGGCAGTCTCTTGGCCGATGATTTGGGTTCAAAGTTCTGGTCCATAGAGACAAACACCTCACAAATCACCGGTCCTTCCATGTCAAGCGTCTCCTCCACTGCCTGGGCCAGCTGGCTGTTATGCCTTGCCGCCCTGTATGGGTATCCATAAACCCCGGCCAGTTTTTCAAGGCACGGGAAACTTAAATCCCCGCTGTCCACGCCGATTCCCACCAGCGGTTCCCCAAAGAAGTTCTTCTGGGTCTGGCGGATGGAATGGTAACCGCCGTTATTAATCACGAAAATCTTTATATTCATCCTGTGATGGATGATGGTCTGCAGCTCCTGGATATTCATCTGAAGGCTGCCGTCCCCTGTAACCAGTATCAGGTCATCCCCGGTCTTATCGCTTCCCATGCTGTAGCATTGGTTTTTCCTGGATGCAGCCCAGGCCCCAATGGCTGCAGGCAGGTCATATCCCATGGCTGCGATGGCTGAATTGGAGATAAAACGCTGTCCCTTCTTAAGCACATACGCGTGTCCGCCCACCACACAGGCAGACCCATTACCTACCACGGTAATCTGGCCTTCCTTCAGACGGCTGCTTACTTCCTTAATAAATGCATATACATTGACCGGCGCCTCATCCCCGTGTTCAAAATGCTTTGGCAGGACAACGGGATAGCGTTCCTTCCACATGGCGCAGGTCTGGCTCCAGTTCATTTCCCTAAGGCCTTTTCCCCCATCAAATATCTGCTTTCTGCCAGGACGGCTCAGGCTCTCAGGCAGCCGGTCCGCCTCTGCCGCAAGCACATCATCCAGGGCAAGATTAAGCTGCTCCAGCAAATCCTTTGCATCTGCATGGACAGGCATGTCTGCATGGATGGACGGCTTCTTCAGCTCCTCTTCGTCAATGTCATTGACAATAACAAATGCCTCCCTTGCCCAGGTCTTATAATTATACCCAACCTGCCGGATACTTAAGCGGCTTCCTATGGACAGCACCAAATCACTGTTCTGGATGGCGAAATTGCCAGGCCTGTCCCCCATGTTGCCGGCCCGGCCCACGTACAGGGGGTGGGCGTCATACATACAGTCCTCACTGTCCCATCCGGTAATGACCGGAATCCCAAGCTTCTCCGCCACATCCATGAATATCTCATGGGCGCCCGCAATACGGATGCCGTTCCCCGCATTGATGACCGGACGGGCGGCCTTTCTTATCCTGTCAATAATCTCCTGTGCAACAGATGGCTTTACTTTGCCCGGAAGCACCTGGCGGTGTTCTCCATGGCCGGCCTGGTCCTGAAGGATCTTGTGGCTGTGACCGTCCCCGCAGGCGGCCTCTGCGCTCCCAGCGCCGCCCTGTGCATGCTCCATGGTCCCGGCCTTTGCCCAGCCGTCCCCGCCAGCCTCATAATCCGCGGAATCAAATCCCACCAATTCCTCTTCTTCCACAAATGCGCCCTGGACATTCAGCGGAATATCCAGCCAGCATGGTCCCGGACGGCCTGACCTGGCAAGATACAATGCCTTTTCCAGGCAGTAACGGATACGCATGGGGTCGATTACCATCTCGGAATACTTGGTCATACAGTCAATGGATTTGCAGATGTCAAATTCCTGGTCGCCCATGGCCCTGATCCCCACCCCTGAGAAACGTGCCGTGGTGTCATAGCGCACCTGGCCCGAAAGCACCAGCATGGGAATGGAATCCAGCCATCCTCCTACCACTCCGGTAATGGCGTTGGTTCCCCCTGGCCCCGTGGTGACACAAAGGGCGGCAATCCTGTTGTGGATCCTCGCATAAGCCTCCGCCCCCATGGCGCTGGCCTGCTCGTGGTGGTTGTAGATACAGTGCAGCCCTTCCTGGTGGCCCAGGGCATCGTTCAGGTGCATGGCGCCTCCCCCGGTCACCATGAACGCCTGGCAGATTCCTGCCTCCACCAGTCTGGCTGCTATATAATTGGAAATCTTGATTTTCATCCTGCGGTCTCCCTCCCTGTTCTTAATCCCATTGCTGCAAAAATGTACATATATCGAGAGTATAGCATAAAATAGGGGAAAATAATACTAAATTTCTCTTACGATAAGGCATGCATAATAAAGAAGAAAGGGGTCTCCCCCCTGCCCCCAGCGGATTCCAGAACTTCCAGCAACCATCACTATCATTCCACATATTTGTCCGCTATAATGAACCATGTAATGCAACGACGGATTTTCGGCCACAGACAAAAACACATATCAAAAAGGAGAGATTCAATATTATGAAAAAACAGACTAAAGTTCTGGCTGTATTATCCACTGCAATGCTGATGGCAGCAGTAACCCCTGCTTTCTTACCAACAACCGCTTCCACTGCTTTCGCTAAAAGCGTGGGCTGGACAGAGGAAAACGGAAACTGGTATTACTATGATTCCTATGGTGATGCGGTAACCGATACCTGGAAGAAAAACGGCGATGACTGGTATTACCTGGATTCCGACGGAGTCCGCGCCTCCAACATGCAGATTGATGAGTATTACGTAGGAGAAGACGGAAAACGTGTGAGCATGAAATGGGTTTCCGTAGAGAATGAAGATTTCTGGAATGAGGATGACGCACAGGAGCATCTGTACTATTATTACGGAAGGGACGGCAAGGCCCTGACCTCCAAGTGGGCATCCATTAACGGCCAGTGGTACTATTTTAACGAAGACAGTATCATGCAGACCGGTTCCATTACAGTTGACGGCTTCAATTATTATCTGGGTGAGGACGGCAGCAGAAAAACAGGATGGGTTCTTCTGGAAGATGAAACCGATGATCCTGAATACCTTGAGTCATGGTTCTTCTTTGACAATACAGGAAAAAGGGTTGAAAATGAAATAGACAAGAAGATAAACGGCGACTACTATACATTTGTAGACGGACGCATGCAGACAGGATGGTTCAAGCTTCCTGCATCCGAGACAGCATCTGGGGAAAATGCAGCAGAGGCAACCCCTTCAGAGGCAACTCCCGCGCAGACAGAGGTAACTGTAGCAGGTTATCAGTACTATGATGAAGACGGCAAGCGCGCTGACGGCTGGAGAACCATTGAAGGCGTTGAAGGCATCAGCGAAGAGGCAGAACTCTACCGCTTCTACTTTAAGAAAGGCCAGCCTTACCATGCAGAAAAGGGCCTGGAGCTGTTCACCATTGATTCCAGGAAGTATGCATTTAACACAAAGGGTGAAATGCAGACCGGCAAGCAGGTAGTTAACATTGATAATGGTTCCATTGCCAACTTCTACTTTGACGAGGAAGGCGTGATGAAGACCGGTAAGCAGTCCATCTATGATGAGGACTTAGGCGAGGTACAGAACTGGTACTTCCACACAGACGGTTCCAGAAAGGGACAGGGTTACCACGGCATCAAGGATAACGTGCTGTACGTATACGGATTGCGTCAGGAAGCCGACAAGGACCTGCGCTTTGCCCCTGTAACCTTAGATGACAAGCAGTACCTGGTAAATGCCAACGGCACCGTGCAGAAGGCAGGATCCTCCTCCAAGTCCACAGCAAAACCAGAGCTGGGCAATGGCTTCAAAGACTTCAAAGACGAAAACGATAAAATCTGGACCGTAAACACCGAAGGTGTAATCCAGTAAGAAAAGGGACTGCCATCATCCGTTCACTATAAGGCATCCCATATACACGGCAGACTAGCTAATCAGTCTGCCGTTTTTTTGTGCATTTTGCCGAAATTACACTATTTATACAAAAAAGTGGTATATTTTCCCTTCTGAAACGCTATCTATATTATTAAGACTGTATCAGGAGAGGACGATTATGAGAGAACTTGCTGTATTTTACTGCCCCAAATGCGGGCATTATGCTTATTACCAGACCTCCCGGCATCCGCAATGCCCAAAGTGCGGCTGTGAAGAGGCAATGTATATGGTACGGATGCATTACACGGAATTCATGCGGATGTCCTGTGATGAGCGGGATGAATTCCTTTCAAAGGAGATACTGAAAACCAATCCCTCCCTTGTGGAGCGGCTGACCGCCCCGCATAAACGTTACAACAGCCGTGAAATCATTGCGGAAATGAACAATGTAATCATGAACCTGGACACGGAAAACAAAATCCTGAACGATACGGTAAAATGGATGCACGATACCATCTGGGACCTGATGCACGAAAAGCGGGCACAGGCCCGGGATGAAGCGGCGGCCACGGATGTGGGGGATGAGGCTGCGGATGCGGATGTAGGGGATTAGACTCCGGCTACAGATATGCAGATGGTTCTCTGGCGGCTGATGTGAAGGATACGGCTGCATCTGCGGATGTAGGGGATTAGACTCCGGCTGCTAATATGGCAGATGGTTCTCTGGCGGCTGATGTGAAGGATACGGCTGTAGCGGCGGATGTAGGGAATCAGACTCCGGCAACAGATATGGCAGATGGTTCTCCGGATGCTGATGTGAAGGATGGCTGCGGATGCGGATGTAGGGGATTAGCCTACGGCTACAGATATAGCAGATGGTTCTCCGTCTGTTTATGTGGTGGATGCGGCTATCATTGCGGATATTGGGAATCAGACTGCAGCCACTGATGTAAGGAATCAGTCTGCGGATGCTGATGTGGCGCTTGGCCCCCGGCTGCTGATACGGAAGGTAAACCAACTGGTATGATAGGACAGATGGATAAAAAACAGGAAAAATTTTCAAACTTTTTATATCAATTGTATGAATCGTGCGTTATAATAATATATATAACAACTTATTCATACATTTATACTCTTTGAGTTGGAAAGGAGTGGAACTATGAGCCATAAGATTATCACCATAGCCCGTCAGTTCGGAAGCGGAGGACATGAAGCAGCCCAAAGGCTGTCAGACCAATTGGGGATTCCTCTCTATGACAGGAACCTGGTGGAGATGGCCGCCGAAAAGATGGGACAATCCCCTGTCAGCGTGGAAAAGGTTGATGAATCCGCCCTCTCTACCTTCTTAGCCAACTATCAGATTCCAAAGGAACCTAACTCCGTTACCGGATATGGACTTTCCCTGAATGACAGTACTTATGTGACCCAGACCATTATCATAGAAGCCCTGGTCAAAAAGGGGCCATGTATCATTGTGGGACGGTGCGGTGATTATGTACTCCGCAATTATCCGGATTTGATTGACGTATTCATCTGCGCTTCCATGGAAGACCGGGTACGCCGTATCATGGAACGCTATAATTTCTCCGAAAAGGATGCGGTCGCTGCCATCAAATCCACGGACCGCCGCAGGAAGAACTATTACGAAAACTACACCAAACGCAAATGGGGCAGCATTGATTCCCATCAGATGCTTCTCAATATAAGCCGCCTTGGTATGGACAGGACGGTACGGATGATTAAGGATATGTATGAGGCTGGATGATTATCATTTAAAAAGGAGCGCTACAGCTGGCGCTCCTTTTATATCCTGACTGTTACTTACATCCCGGCAAACTGGTTCTTTACCTTCATAATCTTCTGCTGCTCTGCCTGCTCCATCTGATACCAGCCTTTTGCTGACATCTCCTTATAAATATCGTCCTGCATGCACAGACTATCATTTAAAGCCTGGTTGAAGGTCTGATGCACATTGGCAGTGGAAGCTTCGATGGTGCCGTGCATATATAAGTCGCATACGCCTTTGGTTGTCAGGAGAAGGTTCTCCATGATACACTTGTCATCCATTCTCTTCTTCCTCCTTATACAAGATTATAAAAGTTGTCAAATATCTGCTGGTGTTTCTGCGTCATCTGCTGGACCTGGTTCTTAAGGGTTGGATCCTGCAGGTTCTGGATGGCCTCCTGGCACTGGGTTTTTAAAAACTGCTCATGTCCCAGGGCATCCTCAATATAATTTAATTCCTTCGGACTCATTCATATCACCTCCGGGATTAGTATGCACCGGCTCAGCATTGTATATTCACGGTTCCCGGAAATGCTATCTGAATGACGCCGCCCCATTGGCACATGAGCATGGAATCACTGGTAAGGGCAGGTCTGCCGCCGATTAACAGCTTCGGGCTGCCTGGCATCCAAGGTCCGGCAATCATAGGCATACAGGGCATGGGCGTCAGCACTCCCAAAGCCGCAGCAGTGGCACTTGCCACATTTGGATTGGCAAGACTGCTGCACATACCAAACGGCATAATATTCATCACGGAAATGTTATCCATGATGGATGCAAGGGCCTGGGAGCTCATGACCCTGGCCCCAGGCAGAACATTTAATACTGATGGCGCAGCACCGAATGAGCAGGTGATGGATGCGCCTGCGCAGACACAACATGGCATATATATTTCCTCCTATATCAATTTTTCTCTATATGGAATCTCCGCTCTATATGGAATCTACCCAGCTGGACCTGCATATCCGGATAACCCTGTCTATTCCAAAACCTTTTAGTTCAGCTTCACCATGGATCCCTTGACCTCAACGATACCGTCTGATTTCAGCTGCAGACTGGTCAGGGCAGACAGTTGTGCAGCCGTTCCCTCTGCTTTCAGATGCATGGTCTTTACATTTATATTCTGTGAAGGTGTTATGTCCGCTTTCATCCCGCCCAGCTTAAATCCCTGGACTGGTGAAGCATTAATATCCTGTCCTTTCAATGTAAGCATCCTGCCCGAATCGAGAGTCATGTTCCGCGAACAGACAGAGAGGTCCTTTTCTGCCTTCAGATGGATTTCCTCCCCGCTGACCGTTATATTACCTGCAAACGTGGCATTCTCTTTCTCCAAGGTGAGATATGCTTCCCCGCCCAGACGGATTTCCACCTTTTCCCTGATGTCAATTACCAGACCCCCATGGTCCTTCCCAGAAGAGACGGCCACTTGATTCTGTCCAGCCGGATCCGTAAACATGAACCCATCCTGTTCCTCATCCACAGAAACCGTGAATCCGGTCCTTGTTTTCAACATTCTGGCCGGGATATTCCCGGTTCCGACTGCCTCAGGAACCGAATCCATATTTTCCAGAAGGGCCCCCATCACAAATGGCTTGCTCCTGTCCCCAAACCGGAATCCTATCACCACCTCGGTCCCTGTTTCCGGCATCAGGTACATTCCATATCCCGGCCCTCCATAGGGCATCATCACCGGCATCCAGTCCATTTCCATCGTTCCCCCTTCAGCCAGCCGGTACTCTACCAGTACCATATTCTTGTGTTCTTTATTTAGGTTCTGTTTAACCAGTCCCGTTACCATATCCTGCATCCGCATCCTCCCAATCCTGCTATTATCCTGTTTATCCCTGCCGTCACATTCCCTGCCTTCCTAATGATATATAAGCCGCATACCTGGCTGTAATCATCCAGTTTCCTGGCACCAGGGCAATACGGTGGGGCCTTTTACATATGGGCAGCAGACATTTCCATCATTATTATTTCCTAGTCATACCTTCGTGGGCCAGTTCCAATGTCTCAATGGCAATACCGCTGGAAACCGCGCTGATATCCGGGGTCGTGTACTTGACCGGCCAGGCATTGATGATCTGCCATGACACGACCGCATTCTGGTTTTCATCCAGCAGACTGACGGTAACCGTCCTGCGCTCCACTGCCTCTGTCAGCCCTTTGGCCAGCCAGCCGCGCAGCACCGATTCCTCAATCACCCCCTTTTTAAGGATGATATTACTGTATTCTCCCAAACCTGCCACCTTATGGGGCAGCTCCAAAGCCATATTGCAGTCCCTGTACCCCACAGATTCGTTGGATGCGCCGCCTGCGGACACTTCCATAAACCTACCTGCGCACAATCCTTCTATCTCTAATTCAAATCTGAAATCTGTTCCTAGATATACTGCCATCTAATCTAATTCCTCCTGATTATGATTGATAATGTCCGGCCCCTGGCGCCGGATACATGTCCTGGCCCACTCCGCCAGCCCTCATCATATGTCACTGGGCATCCCTGTGTTCTGAAAGATACGGAATATCACAAATTCAGCCGGTCTCACCGGAGCCGCGCCGATAACACAAATCAGCCTTCCATTGTCGATATCATCCTGACTCATGGTATCACGCCCGACCTGCACAAAAAATGCCTCTTCCGGCACCGATCCGGCCAAGGCTCCTCCTCTCCACAAGCCGTCCAGGAACACTTCTATGGTCCTGCGGACCCGCCCCCACAGCATCTCATCATTTGGTTCAAATACAACCCAGTTAGTATTGGCCTTGATGGATTCCTCCATAAAAATGAAAAGCCTGCGGACATTAACGTATTTCCATCTGCTGTCACTGCTGGCCGTCCTGGCGCCCCATACCAGGATACCCCTTCCCGGAAATGCACGTATCAGGTTCACGCCCTCTGGATTCAGCAAATCCTGTTGACCGGTGTTAAACTGCATGTCCAGCCCAACGCAGGCCTGAACCACCTCATTGGCAGGAGCCTTATGCACGCCTCTGGTGTTATCGCTTCTGGCATAGATACCGGCTATGGAACCTGACGGCGGTATGCAGATGTTCTGTTTATCCAGAGGATCAAACACCTTGAGCCAGGGATGATAAAAAGCAGCATATGTAGTATCAAGAATGTGCCTGTGTTTAAGGATTTCCTGCACGGTTCCTGCAGCCCTGGGCATATCCAGGACCGCAAACCGGCTGTTCAGTTTCTCGCAGTGGGCTGCCAGTGAAAGCTGCACATCGGGGTCCGTAACACCGGGCACCGCCATGATAGAAACCACATCATTATCCAAAAATGCCTGGATACCGGTACGCTGTCCGCTCCCACTGTCCACTCCGATGAAATCAGCAGCAGCCATGCCATGTGCACTGCCGTTACTTCCCCCCGCAAAATCAACAGATATCGCAGCTTTGCCGCTTTCGGCCGGCTGGATGAATGCTGGAATGCAGGCTCTTTTTTCCTCCCCGCCCGCTGCGGTCCAAGACCTGCTTCCTGAATCCAATGCAGTCCCGGAAAAACTGCCGCCATTGGCATTTTGACTCCGCAACGCCACTGTTATCAACCGAGACTTGGCTGCTTTCCTTTCCACAAATTCATCAATACTGCTGTTAAAGGATAGGTAATCATAATTCTCCACCATATCCTCAAACCTGACTTCCATATTAAATTCACAGGTTCGGATTACCTTGGATGGTAATAGCTGCCGGTCCGTAACATCCATCCCAAATTCCTGTTCAAAGGTAATGAGATTATCCTGTCTCTTTATAATCCGGTTATAGACCAACTGTTCCCCATCTGAAAATTCCACCACATCCCCTGCACAGAAGCCGGCTCCGTTCTTCACCGCATAACACTTATCTGCCGGGGTCCCCATCACCTCCATTATCTGTGTCTTAGCCTTGCTGGAGGGAGAAATCACCACCTTCAGACGGTTTCCCCACGTTCCGGGATTCCTGGCCGTCATCACAAGCACCTGAGCCGCTTCATCCGGCAGCATGCCTTTTGCGCAGACCGCGTCTTTGGGCGCCACCCTGGCAATGAATGCCCTGGACCCTCCATTGATAAAGAAATGTTCCACCGCATAAGCCAGAAACCGATAATCACCATATTCATCAGCCGACAGATAACCACCGTAAATCCGCGTGAACTCAGCAAAATTAGTCACCAACCCAGGAGTCCCTTCCACCGGTCCCCTCTCTGCCGCCCCAATGAATCCGGCTGTGCTGGTCCCTACGCCTTCCATGGGCTTTGTCCCTGATTCGTACTCCTCCACATAAACTCCTGGTGATAAATATCCTGCCATGTAATACCTCCCTCAAACTGACGCAGCCAGAAAGGCTGCCAACTCAACTCCATGCCTATGCCGCCAAAGGTCAGATGCCCTTCCTGCCGTGTACGCTTAATAGGGTACATTTTATGCCGCACCTTTTCATCCGTATCCGCCCCCTGCCGCAGCCTTCTTCTCCATTCCACATGGCAACAAGTCTTAAATTTCACTTATGCACCTATATAATACTAATTATATTGAAAATATGACCATTTGCAATGCTTTTGAGCCAATACACCATATTTCCTAAACCAATCATTTTGTTCTGCGCCATTCATATAACAGGAAATCGGATATCTAATAAAAAGCAGGAGGCCCCTCCAATCTTAAAATACGGGCCTCCTGTCCATTTTATCTGATAATTCATTTCCATGCAAAATCACTTTGTCCTGCTGATTTTTTCGCTGTAAATCTCATACTGACGTTGGGCATTTTCCTTAAACGGGGCGCTGATTGTAAACTCCTCCCCATCAAACAATGTTACCATCCTGACGCTGAACTTTGCCACATACCGCAGGTTCACAGCATAGGATTTATGCAGGCGGATGAACCCAGCCTGCTCCATGTCAATTTTTGAAAACAGATTTTCTATGGTGGAGTAACAATGATATGTGTGTGTGCCGGTTACGATTTTAACCCGCCGGTTATCCCCTTCAAAATAATGGATATCCTTCAGCGGGACCCGATACACGGTCCGGTTGGATTTAAACTCGAAGATACCCGTATCTCCCTGTATCTTCTCACACGCCTTACAGAAAATGGCTTGAAATTCTTCAATCTTAAAAGGCTTCTTTAAAAAATGAAAGGGCTGGAACTGGAACAACTCCAAAGCGTATTCGTCTCCGTATCCAGACATATATACAATCATGCTGCTGTCATTGTTAAGCTCCTCGCGGATAAACCGTCCCAACTCAATCCCACTGCAGTCCTTCATGATGATATCCAGAAAAATCAAATCGAAATACCGCTCCTTGAGAGCCTTCTCAAATTCCTTCCCTGTGTTGAATACCTCTGCTTCCAGTTTCCTTCCTTCTTTTCTCCACTTCCTTATATAATCTTCCAGCTGGTTACATAGCTGTATGTCATCATCGCAAATTGCTATATGTATCATAATACTTTCCCCGTACTGCTTAATTTATTTATGATATTTTACACCCCCCTGTACCATTTTGTCCATATATGTTGAAAACAATCGCTTTATTGTAGAAATTTCGCTTTCCTCTGCTAATATGCAACAGCGCCCGAAAATGCATGCGCTGCCAATCCAAACGAACCGCAGATACATTTCCCGGCGCTGCCACAGCCTGGCAACCCATACTTTATAAAAGTATACGCTTAAGGGTACATGCCCTTAAGGCCACATACTATCATAGCCACATACCCTTAGGGCCTTACACTCCCACACTCCTATCTTTTTTAACCTCCCAATGTAACGTCCTGGCCAGAATACCATTTAAGCGCATCCTCCACATGCTCTTTTCTGAAATCAGGCCAGTAATCATCCACCACATATATATCCGAATAAACGGACTGGACCGGCAGGAATCCTGACAGTCTCCGCCTGCCGCCCCAGCGGATGACCAGGTCAATCCTGGAAACCTCAGCCGTTTTGAGGACAGGTCCAATCATGCCGGACGCAGCAGAATCAGTACCGGACTTTTCCGTTTTAAATCCCATATCCCACTCCCAGCTGTAATTAACCAGAAAATTTATCTTCATCCCGCCAGCCCCAAAATCATGGCGCCGGGTATAGGGAAGAAGTTCCGGAGGAAACATGGGGGACTGGGTATTGCCCAGTACAAGCAGGCTGGCATCCTCCTTTGACAGTTCCTCCACAGCCGCCACGCATGCTTTTGTAAATGCCTGGCGCTGGGCGCTGGGGCGCTTGGTGTTGTCCACGGTAAATCCATAAAAAGACATTTCCTCAATGCCCAGTTGGCGGCACATATGGTATAGCGTCATTCCCGGTGAAATGCCATGTTTGTATCCATCCGGCTTCTCCATCCCCCGGTCCAAAGCCCACCTTCGGTTTCCATCCGGTATGATTCCAATATGCCTCGGTAATCTCATAATCTTTCCTCCATTTCCGGCGGCCTGCCGGTAATATATGGATATTATGGGCCTTTTTGGAAAATATATACCTGCCGGGATACAATTGCGGATGTGGTAGTGTGGTATTCCTCATATGGTATCCCGCATATGGTATCCCGCATATAGCATCCCGCATATAGCATCCCGCATACGGTATCCCGCATATGCTTTCCCGCATACGGTATCCCGCATGTAGTATTCTGCATGTGGCATTCTGCATATGGTATCCCGGGCGATATGTCATTGTAGTCTTGGCAATCAATCCGGGATGATATTGTCCGGATTATCCGTAATGATATTATCGGTTCTGGCTTTCCTGCATTTCTCCACCGAATACTGGTCATTAACCGTCCAGGCAATGACTTCCTTCCCCAGTTCATGGATACGGTTCACGGTATCCGGTTCAATCAGTTCAATGCTGAGTACAAAATTATCCGCACTCGTATAAATCTCGGGCTGCGCAATGGGCCTGGAGCTGATAAGTCCGGTCTTAAGCGCTGGCTCAAATATCTTCACCATCTGCAAGCAGCCGTAATTAAAAGAGGTTATCATACATTGGTCCAGCATTTCCCTTTGACGGATCAGGTCCACCAGACGGGGAATGAAAGCCAGGTCCTGGCCTTTCCGATATTTAATCTCAATATTCAGCAGGACCCTGCCTTGACAGTAATCCAGCACTTCCTCCAATGAGGGTATGCCAACTCCTCTAAAGTCTGGACCAAAACTGCTTCCTACATCCAGACGGCGCACCTCCTCAAAAGTCAGTTCCCCTATTTTTCTGGAATCGCCTGCAACCCTTTTTAAATCCTCATCATGGAGCACTACCAGAACGTCATCCTTTGTAACGCCCACATCCAGTTCAATCCAGTCGGCCCCGCTTTCAATGGCTGCCTCAAATGCCGGAATTGTGTTTTCCGGCGCCTCCGATGAATCGCCTCTGTGGGCTGTGATTTCGACGTTTTCGTCCCAGCTCTCCACATTTGGGCTTTCTGTATTTCCATTCTGGCTTTCCGCATTCCGGCCTTCCATATTCCCGTTCCAGCGTTCTGCTGCGCAGGCAGCGGTGGCGGCCTCACCTGCAATCACCAGAGCGCATGCCATGGCCGCTGTTATCTGTCTGATCTTCATCTTCATCTAATGTCGTTCCAATCTATGTCTTTTTTATCACAGACTTCATCCCCCGGGGCGTTATCTTCTCGTCCCCGCGAAGGCTGCCAATCAGAAGAGGCGAATCAGGATTATGCTGTCTCCTGTTTTCCTCCACCTGACGCTGGCTCAGGTTCGCATAGCAGTACCTGCAAAAATGTGCGCAGGTGTGGTAGGTTCCTATATCCACGCTCTTCACACAGCCACATGAAGCCCTTTGCGTATCATCCTTTTTCACATCCAGATGATGTCCCGTAATGGATTCTATGAGGCGGTCATCAATGCACTTCCCCTTCCGTATCCCATATTCTTCCAGGTCCATTTCCTCCGAACAAGTGCTCATCCTTATACCGTACCTGGCTGCAATTGGTCCTAAAATAGAAGCCAGAATACGGATGTGCTCCTGGCTCAGAGGTAAAATCCCCTGATATTCCATATTCTTCTTTATCCTGGAATACATGTCGAGAAAACTGATTACGCAGGACTCTGTATATCCGCAGAGAGCCCTGCACATTTTCTCAAACCACTCCCTGTGGTACTGGATTGTATAGTCCCCGCCAAGCAGAACAGGGTCATAGCGCCACACTACCCGCTCCGGTCCTATGCGCCGGGAAAGCCTGCGAAAAATCTTTATCATTTCATCCTTATCCGCAACTCCGGGTTCCAAATCTGTACCGTAAGCAGTAAGCGTAAACTGGAAATAATATGGGTATCCCATCTCATCCAGCGCGGATAGCCGGTCCATCATAGGCCCGGGATTCTTTGTCCAGAACACAAAACAGTCCACCGAATCCCGGTCCAGACGCAGTTCACTGACCTGACGGGGATTCATGGGGTTTCTCACATAAACATATTTCTCCTCCAGACGCCGGAAAAACCAATCCGGGTAAAATGCCGGAATATCGGTTCTGCGGCTCACACTGACAATCATTTTCCCCTCTCCTTATGCATGGACAGCAGCCTGTCCAGATAAATAGATTTAAACTGTTTACTGGCCATGGCCTGCTTAATAGGAGGCAGGTCCAGGATAGCGCCGAACACGGCCGCCATGGCCCTATGGTTGGCAAATGCCTGATTATCAAAAATAAGGTTCTGCAGGGTACCCTTTTCGATTGCCTGAAGCACGAACCGGTGCGTACTGTTTACCGGAGTTATGATCTGCTCCGGCCGTTTCTTAAGTTCAATCGCCTTAACGCTGCAGTTCCTGGCGCACACGCCGCAGCCCAGACAGATGTCCCGGTCCAAAAGAGGCCTCCGTTTCCCATTCCCATCCTCATTCATGGAAATAGCCAGTACCGGACAGACCCTTGCGCACTTCCCGCATCCCACACATCTCTCTTCGGAAATGTCCGGTATATAGTTGGTTGTGGCAACGGGCTGCATGGGGCTGAAATGCCGGGCCGCCTGCAGGGCTTCACAGCAGCAGCCACAGCAGTTGCAGATAAATGCCGGGTGCTCCCTGACATTTTCCCCAATCTGCACCAGATTGCTGGCATAGGAGCGCTCCAGGGCATCCAGGGCCTCTTCCTTGGAGATAAGCCGCGCGTAATCCCCATGTTCCGCCAGGGAACGGGCCACATTGTCAAAGGTCAGGCACACATCCCAGGGCGCGTCAATCTCACAGGGATGGCCTGCATGGGACATCTTATGGCGGCAATAGCATAAACCAAGTCCGATATACTCCGCCTCCTCCACAATATGGGTGGCCCGCTCATAATCCAGGATGTGGTTCATTTTATCGTTGGTAAGGACCGGCTCCTGGACAAAAACACGCCCCAGCTTTGTCTCCGTGGCATAAAACAGGTCCTTGATGAAATCCTCCTCCACGTTCATGTACTGGTAATACAACTCGCTCAGGTATTTCTGGTCAATATCCCCCCTGGTCCTCATCAGGGCGAACTCAATGAATCCAGCCATTGGCGGCGGCATCACGAACTGGCGGACCCCTTTGTGCCAGGAATCCACCAGCAGGGCCTTTTCACAAAGATGGTCCAGAAGGCGCTCTGCCTTATACTCAGACGTCTGCCATATCTTTGCAGCCTTTTTCACTGTAAACGGACGCACAGGAAGCAGCGCAACCCACTTCGCCTCCTTCTCCGAATATAATACCTGCAAAATCTTATACAATGTCTCAGACGCCGGTGCGCCCTGGGTAAACCAGTTGATGCGGTCACTCAGGTTTTTGTAGGCGTCGCGGGTGGTCAGGTGTCCCATGTATTATCCTCCTTCTTTTCTATTTGATCTCTGTGTGGCATATTGGTCCAATAGGGCGGCTCCAGAAAATGCAGAGCCGCCATTGCTTTTTTCTTTTCATTATGAAATAGGGAAATGGATGTGTCTTTGGGCGGATACCGGCTTTGATTGACCGTATATCACATTAAATTATTGACTGGCTTTTTGGTAATATTCCTTTTGTGGCTTAATGAATCTGTTACTTTGTGCTATATAACTCTGTGTTTATGTGACTCTGCGCTTTTATGACTCTGCACTTTTGTGTGCCTATGCTTTTGTTTACCTATGCTTTTATGTATCTATGCTTTTGCGTACCTACGCTTTTTTTACCTACGCTTTTGTGTACCTATACTTTTTTTACCTACGCTTTTTTTACCTATACTTTTATGTACCTATACTTTTTTATATCTCTCTACTTTTAAGTCTCCGTACATCTATGTTCTTTCTTTTATGCATTTATTTTTATGTTTATATACCTTCATCATCTTGCATGCCATTTTTCTATGCATCTCGTTCATTTGTTCTTTCTTCTATATTAGGGCGCTGCTTACATTCTTTTATTTGACAATACTACGACCATGAATATACCTATTAATCTATTATAGTATATGTGAGCTATTATGTAATCTTAATTTTCATCATGAAATCCGACCATTTTCCGTAATGATTTTTTAAATATTTATATTTTTTATCTGTTCCCTTTTTATGTTGAATATCTCTTCATTTCCAGTGTTCCATTGCTGCCCTTATTCCATCCTTTCCAGTATTCCATTATTTCCAGTATTCCACTATTTCCAGTATTCTACTATTTCCAGCATTCCATCATTTTTCTGCAAACATTAGACATTTTCCCGATTATACGTTACAATAAAAATAATCACTAAACATTCATCTACCAGTTTAATTCCTATGGAAAGGAGTAATTCTATGTTTAAAAGAGTAATTGCAATTTCTATTTTAGCAGCCTGCCTGGCTGCCGGCAGTTTTATCAGCGCCTATGCCCAGGAAAAATCCATTACTTCCGTCTCCCTATCCTTTTCCTGGGATAAATCCCCCAGAGGCGGCGATATTGTAGGCAACATCTATGCCAGTTCCAGCAGTAGCCAGTATAAGGTTGAGGGAACGGTATATGTAAAAGACGATGACACCTGGATCTTTGGTGAGCGACCTGAAGCTGAGGTGGAATTATCCGCCCGGGATGGATACCGCTTCTCTGACATTAAGAGAAATAACTTTACCCTGTCCGGTCTGGGAGTGCAGTATAAGGAATCCCACATTGAATCAGATGGAAGTTCACTAATCCTGCAGGTCTACCTTCCCGAGATTTCCGGCAATCTGCCTGCAACCACGGCTACAAGCTGGAATGGCGATACTGCTGTATGGGACGAAGTAGAGGGTTCAGAAAAATATGAGGTGAAACTGTATAAAAATAACCGCCTGCTGGCCACAGTAACAGAGACGGGTTGTTCACATGATTTCAGTTCGTATATTAATACAGAAGGCAGATATACATTTAATGTACGTGCGCTTGGCACCTATACCACAGAATCCAGCGGCTGGTCGGCTGACTCCGATGCCAAGGTACTGACCCGTGAGGATGCCTGGTCCCGCGGAAACGGTACATGGGAAAAGGCTTACTCCGGCTGGAGGTTTAAGTATGGGGATGGAACTTATGCAACAGACTGCTGGAGAATCATTAATGATAAGTGGTATTATTTTAATTATAATGGATATATGGAATCTGACTGCTATGTGAAGTCCAATGCGATTGAGATGTATTATTGGGTTGGAAGCGATGGGGCCTGGATGCCGGAATGGGATACGGCGACGCCGGATAGAGGGAGTTATCGGGTTGTGTCATAAAAAAATCAAGTCCAAAACGCCCCCTTTATTAAAAATTACATCCAACTCAAGAAGCATCTCAGCTATATAGGCAAAACTCCTGACAATTCACGTATTGCTTAACAGTTTTTTAGTTCCAGAAAAACCGTGAATCCAGTAATCTTTCGAGACCGTTTCAAAGTTTGTGTAAACTCAAAAAACTGAAATAAGATAAGTTGATAGTTACGAAGGGCAAAGCCATCTTTCTGGGCCTTGCCCTTTGTTTGTATTATAATACGGATTCTGGGTATGTCAAGCGGGGCTGCCCTACACTGCTTATAATCAGGACAACCGTTCTTCAAAAAATATTTCCAGTTGGGAATGGATCTGCCCCCAATCCTGACGGTGATCCGTCCATTTCTTCGTGATATCCATCATTGCAGGATACAGCATTTTTAATAGGCTGTCATCGGATGGGAATACCGTCTTTGATTTGGTCACTTTTCTCAGCTGACGGTTAAATCCTTCAATGGTATTTGTCGTATAAATCAGGCGTCTGACTGCCTCTGGATACTTAAAATAGGTGGATAGATTTACCCAGTTATCACGCCAGGACTTGGCGATTTTAGGATATTTCCCACTCCATTTTTCATCAAAACTGTCCAATTCCTATAGCGCGGTTTCCTCGGTCGGTGCCGCATACACTTTCTCCAAATCGTCCATCAGCGGTTTGATCTCTTTGTAGGAGACAAAACGGGTGGTATTGCGTATCTGATGGATGATACACTGCTGGATTTCTGTCTGGGGATAAACGGCTTCTACCGCCTGTGGGAAACCCGAAAGCCCATCGACACACGCAATCAGGATATCCTCCACACCCCGGTTCTTTAATCCGTTCAGGATGGAAAGCCAGAACTCCGCGCTTTCATTCTGCCCAACATACATACCAAGGACATCCTTCCTTCCGGACATATCAATCCCTATGGCGATATACACGGCCTGTTTTACAATACGCCCTTCGCTGCGTACGTGGAAGTGGGTGGCATCCAGGAACACCACCGCGTAAATCTCTTCCAATGGCCGTTCCTGCCATTCCTTTACGATAGGCAGGATCTTGTCCGTGATACGGCTGATGGTACTGTCTGAAATCTCAATGCCGTACAGTTCCCGCATATGGCTTTCGATATCATTGGTGGTCATGCCCTTGGCGTACATGGAGAGGATTTTTTCTTCCATGTCCTGGGTGACGGTATTCTGATATTTTTTATTGATTTGATAGACGAAAATCGTCTTATAACTTCTTGCGAGTGTTTATAGAAGTAAGGGAAAACCCTTTATTTTAAATGATTTGCCCATTTTTGTTTATATCTTCTCATATCTCCATATAAGTTGATTTTGTAAAGTTGGTCACCATTTTAGCACCACAAATAAGGCAATAAACACAAGTGCGGGACAGTATTATCGCACCGACAGAGACCAGTTATGGCTACTTTGCTTTACACCACTATGTTACGCATTAGAGTCTCTACAAGCCTTAAAAGAAAAGGCTTTACAGAGCTAAAACCGATGGGTCAAGAGATTATACCTTTTCCTGCAAAAATGCTATTTAACTGCATAACCTTTCAAAGCAAGTTACTATCTGTTCAGTTTATCCTTTCCGTTCCTTTTGCAAAAAGTTCCGTAGCAAGCATAGGAAAGTGGTACCCTTTCCGTAAAATTACTTGTTTTTAATTTCAACAATAAGAGAGATTTTATGTCGTTGTTAGTGAATTAAACTCTTACTAAATATCTTCAAGTGCTTATAATTTACAATAAAACTCTTGATAAATCCCGCTCACCATATTATTGTAAAGTTATAAAAATTATCACTTTATAATGGGCATGAGTGAGGTGAACTTATTATGAGCCACGAGATAAAAAAAAACAGTCGCAAAACTTTTTAGTTGCAATTAGCGACTTGGTTACAAAGATTGGTTTGAATGATGTAAAACAGAGTTTCAATTCCAAAGCAGGGATAGCAACTGTATCTGGCACTAAAGATGGTATCCAGCATACCATTACACTTACAAAGCAACTGCATGGTGTTATACAAACCACCGCCCAATTTGCTGTAAATATGGGTAGAGATGCCTTAATAGCACAAGCAAAAGATTTAAGCAAACAAGGCTATAAACAACAACAGATTGCACTTATGCTTGGAGTATCCCAGGCGACCATTAGCAAGTATTTACGAAAGTAAAATTAATTGTAAAAAGGAGATAACTACAATGGGGAATAACAAATTAGATATTATTAATTTTAGCAAAATTTTTGATATGTTTGGTGAAGAAGCTGCGAAAGATACTCTTAAAGATGTAAATGATGGAAAGATAAGCGAAAAAACACTCGAAAAATATTTGTATGATGACGAGAGCAAAGAGGAGTATGCAGAAAGATTAAAGAAAGAATATGAAGATTTTGAGTAAAAAAATAATATAAGCAACCAAACCAAGAGGGCGAAAGCAACAAGTGTTTTCGCCCTCTCATATTATAATTTTTCTTATATCTGCCCATATCGCTTTATATCGACAAAGGAAATCTGGGCACCATTTTGGCACCAAAGCGGTAAAAATCATTGTTGTAATAAGTGTTATAACGGGTGAAAAAGTCTGTATTTGCAATGGTTTTCACAGTTCAATGCTTTTAAATATCGAAAAATCAAATACTATTTTTTAACCACCTGAGGTTCGTATTCCCCTTTTTCTGTCCCGCGGGATATCAATCTCCATATCTCCGTAGCTGGTATGCATGGTATTCTGGGAATGTCCGTTTCTGCTGTTGTCTGTTTCTTTGTTGCGGTAATCATACCTGGAGTATCCAAGTTCCTCATTCATTTCCTCATCGAGGGCACCTTCCAATAGGACACTCATCATGTCCCGCATAATCGCATTGACATCTGTGCCATCTTTGATCTTGACATTGTTCTGCTTCAAGTAACCGCTCATGAGTTCCCGCATTGCCGCTTTCTGTGGTGTGTCATTTTTCCTTGCCATAATAAAACCTCCAAACTGAGTCATTCTATCTTACATCAGTTTGGAGGTTTACACAATCTTTGGGATACTCCCTAGAATTGGGGCGGGATTTTAACAAATCCCACCCCAACTATTGACAAAGAGCCAAAAAAATCAGGAGAAAATCATTTTCGTTCGACTTCCTTCTGATTTTGGACATACTTTAATAAGCATACGGCTTTTCTTGTATTTATGCACTCGCTTTTAAAGCAAACAAATAGCTTCCAGCCCGCTCATTCTGGATTTTTTTATATAGTTTATTTAGATTGTACCCCATACTCAGCAAGAGAATCTCCAGTTTTACCTTCTTCTTACCCCGCAGCAGGAATCGTTGGAAACCGTAGTCATTTTTAAAAACCCCGAAAGCTCCCTCTACCTGGATTGAGCGATTCGTCCGGTACTTAATTCCCTTCTCGCTCTGAATGTTTCGATATGATTCCTCACGCTTCTCCAAAAAGCTTTTGGACACGTACAGATGCTTATTCGCTTTGGTACATTTATCTTTATAGGGACAGCCGGCACAGTCCTCACATTCGTATACCGTCACCTCGGATTCATACCCACTTTTGCTGCGTTGCTTTTTCAGGCAGAGCACCCGCAGTTCCTTCCCGGCATAGCAGATATAGGTATCAGACACCTGGTTATAAGTCATGTTTTCCCGTTTACTGATATCCTGTTTAAAACTCCGCTTTTTCCATTTTTCATAGGTTTGAGGTTTAATGTATGGCTGCTCCCCCTCCTCCCGCAGATAGCAGTAGCCTTCTTCACTTTCATATCCCGAATCAACCGTAACACCCGGATAGTTAAAACCCAGCTTTTCTTTCATCCGCTTTAAAAATGGCACCAGCGTCCACACATCGTTCCAATCCTGTAATATATCTACCACTACAATGTATTCGCTGTCCACTCCAATCTGTACGTTATACCCCGGTTTTAAATGGGCATTGCGCATGTGGTCATCTTTCATATGCATAAACGTTGCATCCGAATCTGTCTTGCAGTAGTTGTTCCTTCCTGGGAAGCTGGCTGTATGCCAGTCATAAATGGTCTGACGCTTCAGGTACCTTTGGAACAGCTCTAGATACCGCTGCTCCCCAGCCTTGCCACATCCAACTTTTCCTACATACATAAGGAATTATTGAAGAGCGGTGTGACATTAAAGCTTTCGTGGGAAGAATACGTGGATACCTGCCGGAGTGCAGGCCAGCCGTCTTATAGCTATTCCCAATATTCCTAGCTGTATCAGGACTACGTTGCGCAGAATAAGCTCACTATGCACATCCAGCATAAACCGGGTGACAGACTTATGGTCGATTGGGCAGGCACCGCTCTCCCGCTTTATGATAAAACAACAGGGGACATCTGCAAGGTTTATCTGTTCGTTGCGCCCCTGCCGTTCAGTATGTATTGCTACGCACAAGCCTGCCGGACCATGAAAGAACAGGACTGAATCAACGCCCATATCTCCATGCATGGATATTTTGGAGGCGTAGCCAGAATCCTGACCCCTGATAACCTGAAAGTCGGCATCCTGAGCAACAGAAAATATGAGGCCCCTGTCGCAAACCGCTCCTATCAGGAACTGGCAGATTACTGGCAGACAGCCCTCCTTCCGGCCCGTGTATTGGCTCCACGGGACAACGCTGCCGTAGAAGGGAGCGTGGGCAACCTTACTTCCCACATCATTGCCCGTCCCCGCAGTCGGGAATTTTTTGATATCCACGCGATGAACGCCGCTATCCTTAAAGAACTGGAACGTTTCAATGATACACTTTTCCTGAAAAGGGACGGCAGCCGGCGCCCTGTGTCCCTGGAAGAAGGACTTACTTTCCTACGGCCGCTTCCCAGCTACCTATATGAGCCTGCCCAATGGAGAACAGCCACGGTCCAACTGAACCATCATATCGCCGTGGATTTCCAGAATCATTCCATCCCTTATGAATTGGAATCCCCCAATGCCCAATCTACCCAACGGTAATATTCTTTCATTATCCTTTCTGAATCCATTATCTCATCCCTTCTTAATATCATTAAACATGCTTATCCTTATCTGCCACTTCCCGAGCAGCTACCACACCAACCATAAGCAGAGTCAACATAATAGGCGCTACAATCGGGACACTTATATTGACTACAGCCTGAGCCCCATAGCATATAATTGAAAACGAAATAGCCACTAGAAGAGGCTTTTTCGAAGACGCACGAATCATCTCCTTTATAGCAGTAAACAACAGCGATAGATATGCCGCTAGACCAACAACGCCTATCGTAATAAAATATTGCAAGTACTCATTATGTGCACTGTCAAACTTTTCATAATATCGGCTAAGCATTTCATCATAATAATTGTTTACAGTAATAATCCCAAATGTGTCCGGACCATGACCAAAAATTTTATGAATTAGCGGAAACTTTTGATAACTCTCTATTCCAATTCTCCAGATATATCCACGATGTGTTCCCCACTCATCATCAAGAACAAGATAATTTTTTAATGAACCATACCTATCAGCATTACCATTAATATTGACATCAAACAGTATATATCCTATACAAAGAATTCCACTAATTAATACCGCAAACCAAATCCACCTTCCCAGATTACCTTTTTTCTGCAGATAGTTCTCCTTTATTAGATTAATATCCAATATATGAATAAATATTGTTAATGCCCACAAACCCGCAACAACATATAGGAGCTTATCATAGCCGACTACTACATTAAATAAGCCCGTAATCTCCAGCACATGTTCTGGGAACTTACCAATAATAATATCAATCAGTTGAAATTCGGAAAACAATAGCGCCAAAAGAAACATATACTTTTTAATACCCTTTATACTATCAAATAGATATATAGGCAACAATCCAAATAGAGCAATTAATGCCAAATATGCATTATCACTGATACCTGTTATTAATGCAAATAACGATATAATAACACAAATTGTATACCAGACTTTTCTGTAAACATTATTCTCTTGAGCAAATAGAACAACACTCATGCCTGAAACAAGTGCTATATAAGATGTATAGGTATTGATATTTCCAATGGTTGAAGCAAATATCCTATAATCATCCCACGACAGTCCTACCTTAAATCCAATTGGATCAATTTCAAAAAACTGTAATATCCCTATAAGGCATACAACCATCCCAGCGGCCAAAAATATATCCAGATACCAACGCTTAAATTTTAAAAACCTGGTAACAATAAAAAAGCTGACAAAATATAGAAGAATCAAAAACATTCCCGTGTATCTGCCTTCATTCCCCCAAAAAGACTCATAAAAATAATCAGACTGAAGGGTTGATACCGAAACTGCAGTCATAAAGAATATCATAGCCCAATCAGCTATTCTTAAGGGCCTTCTTCGAAAATGCTTGAATATACAACGTGTATTCTCCCACTGATAATCTCTTGCGTCTATATACATATAAACAAAAGCGGTTATTAGAATGACTACTGTTAGCAAAATTACCGAACCATAATAAAACATGTATTTTACATCTAAAATGTCAAAATAATAATTATAAAAAGCCAAAGGAAAAATTACCAGTATTGCAACTATATAAACGCTTGTAATAATTTCATTGGCTCGTTTCCACGATACAATTAAATCGTTATTTTCATTCATCCGTCTGTTATCCTTTCTTAAACTATAATGTTTTATCAGTATACCATTTTGAACCCGAATCTGCAACTTCGTCATAACATGTAAGGTTGCAGCCTTTAATATTTAATGCTATACTGAATATACTCTCTCTTAACAGCAAAAAATATGACAAAACTGGAGATATCTATGAAACTGTTACATATTACCCCTGAACCGCCCTCCTCAACGTCCGGAGGAGGAATTGGTGTCAAGCAGACCTTATTATCACTCGTGTACAATAATTACTCTGTGGACTACATCGGTCCTGAAATTGCAGATAAATCCCTGGCCAGGTTTTATGATAGAACTTATTACTTAATTCCCAGTAATAACATATTGCTAAGGATATTTGATACACTATTCATGAATACAAACCGTCGCTATCGGTCATGGCTTAAACTGCGTATTGATTTTTCTGCATATGATGCAGTTATAATGGATTTTTCTAAATTACATTATGTCCTTAAACGAATAAGAAATACACCTTTCTTCGTTCGTGTACACAATGTAGAATATGATTATTCCCAAAATAATTACCGTCATAAACGAAATGTGTTTAATTTAATTGATGCCTGCTTTTCCAAGCCCCGTGAGCAGTTGATTGTCAATCGGGCCAATCATTTAATTGCCCTGACAGAAAAAGATAAAAATCGTTTGTGCCAATTATACCATATTCCATCTGAGAAAATAACTGTTATTCCGGTGTGCATTTCACCCCCAAAAATATACTTTCCCTCATTTGATAACCAAAATCAGGCCCCGCACCCATTGCGCATGCTGATAACCGGTTCACTGTGGTATGGTTCTAATTTTGAAGGGATATTATGGTTTATAGAAAATGTATACCGCCAATTACCGATTCCAAAAGAGCTTTGTGTTGCTGGATCACATCCAACTCCTGAGTTTTTAGACTTTGTAAAGAAAATACCTTCAATTACAGTAGTGAATACACCTGCAAATATGGCACCGTATTTTTATAATGCCGAATTATACATTGCCCCTATCTTTGACGGTGCTGGCATGAAAGTCAAAGTTGCTGAAGCCATGTCCTATGCCCTGCCAGTAGTAGGAACAAGCCATGCATTTGAAGGTTATGTTATACAACATGGCAATAACTCATATATTGCAGATACTATAGACGCTTTTGAAAAAAGCATACTTGATTACTATCATCTTGATGGAAAACAGCGGTATGATATGCGGCTTTCCTCTCTACAATTATTTCAATCTAATTACAGTCTGAAAAGAAGTGCTGATTTATTCAGGAAATTAATTGACCCTATGAGCGTTTAAACGTAAGCGTCAAATGTTAGGGTGGCTGGCGCTCCGCCACCAAATACCTCATAATGGTAGATAGCTAGATGCAGGCACTTCGCTCTGGAATACGATACATTTCATTGATAGGTGTGGGCATTTCACTACACATTTATGGAGGTATCGAAAATGTCCAGTTACAATGCCAGAGTCCCGGCTGATCAGCAGTTCCAACTGATTATGGAATGCAGGAACAGTGGCCTCTCCGATTATCAGTGGTGCAAGGAGCACGGAATTCATCCGGGAACCTTCTACAACTGGGTCAGCAGACTCAGGAAGAAGGCCTGCTGTGAAATCCCTGAATCAATTTCCAAAGCGGAGCCTTCACCGGCTCCGGCTCAGGACGTGGTCCGCTTAAATTTTAATGCAAAAGCAGAGGATCCTCAGGCGATGCTTCCATGCCAACCAGCTCCTGCGAGTCCAACCTGTATTGCAGATATTCCTGCCAGGATAGAAATATATCTGGGCAATGCGACAATCCGCATTGCCAATGGAACCGACCCGGCTATCCTTGAGCGGGTTCTGAGTCTTGTGAAAGGCACCGGGTGTTAGGCGATATCTCCGTAGCGGACAACATCTATATCGTATGCGGCACAACAGACATGCGCAAATCAATCGATGGTCTCTGCAACATTATCCGGGGCAAACTTTCCATGGATCCGGATCAGTCATCCCTGTTCCTTTTCTGCGGTAAACGGTGTGACCGAATCAAGGTCCTGCTCCGGGAACCGGATGGATATGTGCTCCTTTACAAGAGACTGAATGTTGCACAGGGACGATATCGCTGGCCACGGAAACGTTCAGAAGCTCAGGCAATTACCTGGCGGCAGCTGGACTGGCTGCTAAACGGACTGGATATTGAACAGCCAAAGGCGTTCCAGACCAGCTGAAAACCATCGTGAAACCGACGAAATTTTCCAGTGACATTTCTGATGAAAACGTGGATAACTCTTTCTCTTTTCATCCAGGACGGGATAACTCCTGCTTGATTTTCATTTCATCGCTTTTCATCGTATTCTGAAACTGCCATAACAGAAAACGTCTCAGTTTATCCATCTTATGGCTACTCTCCACTGATTATTCCGGGACTCTTTGGTTCTTCCGCAATTATCCGTTTTTCTATTGATTATCTATCCTCGAGTGCTATGATATATTCCGAATAGTTTGCTGGAGGAATCATATGCGTATAAAAACAGAATTGGAACTACAAAACTTTTATCCATCAGAGCTGGAGGTTGCAAATATCTGTCAAACAGACACGGAAATACATATTAAGATGTTTGCCCGGACAAAAAACTGTACATGCCCTAAATGTGGGATTGTTTCAGCCTATAGACATGGAACTTATGAAAGAAAGCTCCAGGATCTCCCAATCTTTGGAAAATCCACCTGGCTTTTCGTAAACGCATATGAATACCAGTGTGATAATCCTGAATACAATATTACGACTTTTGTTGAAACAATTAATGGGTTTCTAAGTTACTATAGCAGGATGACGGATCGTTGTGCCGATTTTATCTGCACATTGGCAATGGAAACCAGCTGTGAAGGCTGTTCCCGTATCTGTAGAGCCATGAATCTCAAAATAAGTGGGGACAGTGTGATCCGTCTGCTTATAAAGCGTTATAAACTACAGGGAGAAGTAACATGTGGAAGTACCATTGGTGTTGACGATTTTGCTTTCAAAAAAAGGCATACCTATGGTACCATTATCGTGGATGAAGCTACCCATACACCGGTTGCCACACACACATGGGAGAGATGGCCGTGCCCTGAAGGAGTGGCTGTCCCAAAATAAACATGTAAAAACCATAACACGTGACCGTGCCAGTGCTTATGCAACTGCCATACAGGAGGTCCTGCCGGATGCCATACAGATCGCGGACCGGTTCCATTTACACCAGAATCTTTTGGAAGCGGTAAAGAATACCGTGAATGCAGTCGTGCCGGTAGATGTAAAAATACCAGCGGATTATGGCAGAAAACAACAGCAGACCGAGCCTGAGGAATGCGATGAAAGTAAAAAAAATCCCGGATGGTGTGGATAACGGTGCTGAATATAATGAAAAAAGTGTACAATTGTACCAAGCCATTCACGAATACGCTTCTATCAGATATAGCAAAAGGGAAATTGCCAAAGTGCTACATTGCGGAAGGAATACGGTAGCAAAATACCTAAATGGAGATTTTGAAGCATTGTGCCGTAAAGATTTCCGTAGCGGGATGGAGCCATTTTATGATTACATTATAAAAGAGCTGTCAGCAGGAATCAGCAGGAAAGATGTATACCGCAGCCTGCTCACAAAAGGTTATCTGGGTGGGCAGACAGCAGCTTATGATTACATGAATAAGCTCATAGAAAGATTCCAGATAGACATCGCGGTATATAAAAGTTCTACAACAGAAGCAATACAAAAGAAGAAAGGGCTCCAGAAGTATGACCAAATATCCAGAAATGGAATATTCCGTTTCCTTTGGCTCGATGAAGAGATTACGGAAACACACAAGGAATATCTAATGGATAACTATCCTAAGTTAAAGGAAATACTCCGTTGTATCCGTGAATTCAGGGAAATATATCAACGCAGGAGTATGCCTCTGCTGTACCTTTTTATTGAAAAATATAAAAACTCAACCTTGAAAGAGCTTTCACGTTTTGCCAAAGGTATGGAGAAGGATCTTGCAGCTGTTGAGAATTCGTAAGCGTCAAATCGCTCGCCTAGATTAATTAGAGTTTTTGTGGCAAACTTAAAAAATGCAAAAAACTATTAGTTTTTTAAGGAGGTCACTTACCATGGATCAAATAACACACACAGTCCGGTACTCTATGTGGAAAGACATTCTGCTTCAATGTCAGAACAGACCGGATGGAATGTCAGCAAAACAATGGCTGAAGGAAAATCAGGTTAGCGAAAAATCTTATTATTACTGGCAACGGAAATTCCGAAATGAACTCTTCGAAAAACAAGGCATCGCTTTACCAGCGTTGCAATCATCCTCGAATTGTACAGACATATCTTTTGCTGAAATGACAATACCAACAGTAAGAATGGCTGTTGATGATCAGCATAGCGAAATAATACGTGCATCTGCAGTTATTAAAACGGGAGCTTTGACAATAGCAGTTTCAAATGATATATCGGATACACTCCTGTCAAAAATCCTACAGGAGATTTGTCATGCTTGAGGATACTGCTGGTATCCGCCGCGTAGTCCTGGCCTGTGGTACCGTTGATTTACGAAAAGGGATTGACGGACTGGCCATGATTATAGGTGATAAATACCAACAGAATCCATTTGAAAAGGGAACTTTATTTCTCTTCTGCGGAAAACGTTCCGACCGCCTAAAAGGACTGCTATGGATGGGAACGGGCTTCTTACTTCTTTATAAAAGATTTTAAAATTGAAGAATGTCCTGGCCACGGACAACACAGGAAGCGGCTGAACTAACGGAAGAACAATTCAACTATCTGATGTTGGGTTTAAATCCCCTGAATCCGAAGATTAAAGATGTCGATCCTAAAAAAATCTATTGATCATTGTGCAAAACAGAGAAATTTTATGCTTCTGTTTTCAATGATATATATGGTCTGTGTGATGTGTTTATAGCACCGACAGAAACCCTCTGGAGTGTCATATCCACTTTACAGAAGGGGAAAATGAACCTGCTACGAAAATAAATACTTCGCAGCAAACTTGAACCTTGACAATAAATGTTTTTAACAATCATGAATGCACAGCAAATAAAGGCAGTAAAAATAGCTGCCCACAGGAAGAAATCTTTTGATTAACTTTGTTGCGCTACAAGGTAACCCCGCTTTTCTAATTCATGGATATATCGGGATACTTGCTTTTGCTCACAACTTCTGCGTCTGATTTCAAAGCAGGATTCATCGAATAAAGTTCCCTGCTTTAACATGGTGTAGATAATAACAAGTAGTTTACGGGCAAGAGCAATAATTGCCTTTTTGGCTCCCTTCTTCTGCTTGATACGCCAATACCAAGCGGAAAGGTAAGTGTTACGCTTCCCGGCAATCACCCATGCAATTTCGCAGAGCATACTTTTGACGTAAGGATTCCCTTTGGTAATTGAAGTGCTCTTACGCTTTCCGGCACTCTCGTTGTTTCCGGGAGATAAACCGGCCCATGAACAAATGTGTTCAGCGGTTTTAAAGCACTTCATATCCACTCCTATTTCAGCGATTAATGCACAAGAGGCTGTAGTTCCAATTCCGTAAATGCTATTCAACTGATCTACCTGTAGTGTGAAAGGTTCCATTTCTTCCACAATTGCCCCTTCAATTTCAGAAAGATGCGTTCGCAGGGAATTATAGTGCTCCATTAACATCTTTAAGAATGCTCGTTGATGGTCGGACAAAGTTCCGTTGACAGAAACCAGAATCTCTTTTAAACGGTTCCGAGTTTTGGTCTTCAAACAGGTATCCAAAGCGGTTTCATCAATCTGACCATGCTCCATGAGGTACAAGATAATATTTCTGCCAGATGCACCAAAGATATCTGAAATAAAAGATGACAACCGAAAACCAGAGCTTTGGAGAAATTTTTCCACACGGTTTTTCTGGGAAGTGATGTCACGGATAATGCTTTTCCGGTAGCGGTTTAGATGCCGGAATTCCCGGATGTTTTTGTCTGGTATAAAACTGCCATTGAGCAGTCCGGCGCGTAGAAGCGTGGCAATCCATTCAGAATCACGCATATCTGTCTTTTTGCCAGGGACGTTCTTCATATGTCTGGCATTGACAACAAGCAGGGTAATGTCTCCTGAAAAAGCGTCTTCCAGGATTTCGTAAATGGGCTGCCAATAAATACCGGTGCTTTCCATAGCAACATGATGGCAATCTGATTGAATAATCCAATCACGCAAGGCAATCATGTCAGGAATCAAAGTGGAAAATTCCATGATTTCAGAATTGGTTGGTTTGCCAAGCGGTCCGGAGAGAATGCAGGCAACAATTTTGTCTTTGTGGACATCAAGTCCGGCACAACGTTCCAGTAAGTCTTTCATAAGCATACTCCTTCCATTTTTAAACAGGCAGGAGATTTACCCGAGGTGATAAGGACTTTGCTACTCGTGCTATCCACAAAGGGCGCTACAATATGCTGTTCTCAAGGGCAAAACATTTACGTTGAAAAACGGGGTGCAAATCCTCCAATGTTCAATCAAACTTGTTCCCGCCTGATTCTATTATAAAGCATAAGCAATCGGAGGAAAAGTAGTGGAGCCGATACCCTATTTTCATTATGGGCTGTGATAAGCCATCATGATTCGTTGAAAACTCTATATTTCCTTACTACATATGAAGGTTTTACGCTGTTCTGTCCATAGGCATTTTGACGGAACCTGCTTAATAACAGATTCGCCAGTTCTAATACTTTATTGTATAATAGAGTACAGTAAAGTGAAGGAGCGTTCAGCTGAGTCAGAAACATACACTTGATAAACTGAATAGTATGGATCGTGAAGAACTGATCACGATCATCCTGACGATGCAGGGACAGCTTGATGCATTAAATGAAAACATTGAAAAGCTCATTGAACAGGTGCGGATTGCCAATCAGAATCGTTTTGGACGCAGTACAGAAACTATGAAGTCTATGGATGGACAGCTGTCTTTTTTTGATGAAGCAGATGCCATCTATGATGAAAATACAGCTGAACCAGAAGCAGATGAACTACTTCCAGTAAAGCCACGCAAAAAGAAAACAAAAGGCCAGCGAGACATTGATCTTAAAAATTTCCCGGAAGAGCTGCTCCCTCCTCATGCTGTTTCAGAGGAAGCGTTAGATGCTTTTTACGGAAAGGGAAACTGGAAACGTATGCCGGATGAAACATACAAACGTCTGCGCCATGAACCGGGATCCTGGACTGTAGAAATTCATACAGTCGAAGTTTATGTTGGTACCGATGGGTACCATCAGGATGAATTTCTTCGCGGGGACAGACCAAAAGATATATTCCCTAATAGTATTGTCACGCCATCTCTGCTTGCTTCTATATTGAATGTGAAGTATGTGAAATCTTCACCGCTTTACCGGATTGAACAGGAATTCCAGCGTAATGGGGTAAACATTTCCAGACAGACAATGGCAAACTGGATTATTAACAGCTCTAATCGTTATTTCGCTGCACTTGTGGAACGAATGAAGCAGGAGCTGCTTAAACTTCCAGTTACACAATCAGATGAGACGCCTACGCAGGTAATTCATGATGATCGCAGTCCAGGGAGTAAAAGTTATATGTGGGTACACCGATCCGGTGAACTTTTCAAAGAACGTCCGATTGTTGTCTACGAATACCAAAAAGGCAGAAATCATGAACTGCCTCTTGCGTTTTATCGGGATTATAACGGAGTGCTTGTGACTGATGGATTAAAACAATACCATCTCCTTCAAGATAGGATTCCCGGATTAACGAACGCGAATTGCTGGGCACATGCGCGTCGCGATTACGCGGATGCAATAAAAGTTGCAGACAAAGCAGATGCAGCTGCGGTAAAACGCTCCGTTTCGTATCAGGCATTAAGCCGGATTGCGTTAATATATGAATTGGAAGGTGCTTTAAAGGAACTTTCCCCGGAACAACGTCTTCAGGAGCGGCAGGAAAACATAAGGCCACTGGTTGAGGAATATTTTACGTGGGTAAAAAAACAACTTGCTGATACAACAGTACCACCCAAAGGGAAAACTGCTGAAGGTCTGAAATACAGTGTGAATCAGGAAGAATATTTAAAAGTATTCCTCACCGATGGAAATGTCCCGATTGATAATTCAGCCTCTGAAAGATCCATCCGTACATTTTGTGTTGGAAAGAAAAATTGGATGTTCCATGATTCGGTCAAGGGCGCACAGGCAAGTGCGGTTATTTACAGCTTATCTGAAACAGCAAAGCTCAACAATCTGAGACCGTATTATTATTTTAAACATCTGCTCACAGAGCTTCCAAAACTCCGTGATGAGAAAGGAAATATAGATTCTGCAAAACTGGATTATCTGTTGCCTTGGTCAACAGAACTTCCAGCGGAATGTAGAAAAGCACGCCGCTAAAATCTGGCGGCGTTAATTTATCTGTAAGCGTAGGGTTTTACGCTTACTAAACAGTGGTAATCTTCCCTGTTTTGAGTTATAATATTTTTTGGTATTATTATTCATAGTAGCTTAATTTTACCACAAAAAAAAGAACGCCTCCAGGTTTCATACCTGAAAGCGTTCTTTTTACTTTTAGGGGACTTTTTCAGGTTCTATACTGAATGTTGGGGTGTGCTGAAAAGCACACTTCCAACATTCTTTTCGTTGTAATAAAATACATCTATAAGAAGCCTCC
>NZ_QVEX01000018.1 GCF_003434055.1 Enterocloster aldenensis
TCTTCCCCAAGCCTATAATCCACTGTCGCTGCAAGGTCCTTGGTCTGCCCCTCATCCACAAGATACCAGTAAACCACTTTATCTCCGTTATTTACCAGACCCGGAAGGCTTTCTACTTTCTTACCATTAATTGTAATTTTAACCAGCTTCCAGCCTTTGTACGTCTTTGCGGTCACGCCATCGGTGCTCAGCGTATCCGGCTGTAATACCTGGACCGTTGCATGCAGGTCGATGTGGTCCCCGGTCTGGATTTCTCCCCCAAGCCTATAATCCCCCGTCGCCGCAAGGTCCTTCGTCTGCCCCTCATCCACGCTGTAGTTGTAGATGACCGCATCACCGTTGTTCACGGTTGCCGGCAGGCTTTCCACTACCTCACCGTTGATTGTTATGCTACTCAGCTTCCAGCCTTTGTACGTCTTTGCGGTCACGCCATCGGTGCTCAGCGTATCCGGCTGTAATACCTGGACCGTTGCCTTCAGGTCAATATGGTCACCGGTCTGGACCTCTTCACCAAGCCTATAATCCACCGTCGCCGTAAGGTTTTTGGTCTTATCCACATCCACTACAAACTTGGCATAATAGGTGGTTCCATCTACCCATACATTATCCGATTCCTTTGTCGGTATAAACATCTCACCGCTTACTATTTTTTGTGTACAGGAAAAATCATAATACCAACCATCAAATTTATATCCTTCATCAGCCACTGCCCTCGAGCCTTGTGCCTTTCCCGTTGCAGGTGCTAAAGTTTCATTTAATTTGCTTACATGCCCACCATCTTTTGCTACATAATTAATAGTAACATTACTATCTTCTTCAAAATGTGCTGTATACGTAGCAGCTACATTCAATCCCCCTACTTTAGGTGGTACATAGGTCACTTCGGTACTTACTTCTTTCCCTGAAGCATTCGTCCATCTCACAAAATGATATCCTGCATTCTCTATTGCAGTCGACCCTTGAGCAACGCCTGTCACCGGTGCGAGATTCTCATAGTTTCTACTTACATGTCCTCCCACCGATGCTGCATAATTAATCGTGACATTACCCTTCTGCCGCCAAATAGCAAATAATTCAGTATTATCATTTATTGATATTGTTTTATTAGTTCCTTCCCTGGTATATGTCGGATAACTTGCATCTTTATTTTCATCCCAACCAAGGAAATCATATCCGGCTCTGCTGGGTATCGTATCAAAACGAACATTTACAACGCTTCCTGCCGCATATTCATTACTTCCAGGAACATTAATATCCCCACCGTTCGGATTATATCTTAATTCGAACTTTTCATTGTCCCGGATGACACCGTCAACATTCCAATATGTTCTTCCATTTGCCTCTTCTCTGAACTTAATTACATACCACTCAATGCGCTGAGTTGCCGGGTTATAATTCAGTTTACCGTTTAAAACAGCCTTAATCTGTGCATCAGTCGGCTTAGACTGCAGATTAGCAGCAACATTGTCAAGATTATTGTTAACCGAAACAGGTGTTTTTAATGATCCCTGTAGAGTTTTTGCAGAGGATAATGGGTAATACAGACTGGCTCCATACCCAGCTGGTTCATATTGGATTTCTCCATCTATCCTTATATAAAAATATGCAGTATTCCTACTGTCGGTCCCATCTTCATCTATCCAGATTGCGTATAGAACTGCCCCTTCCTTTATTGAACTATCAGACGGTTCTATTTTAGGGATATATACTGATCCCTTTCCAGATGGATCGGTAGACCATCCAACAAATGTTTTACCGTTATTTGAGATACCAACATCTTCCGGTTCTGGCAAGGTTATCTTTCCATCGCTCAAAGAAAGCGACGTAGGACCACCACTTCCCCCATTTGCATGAAATGTTATCAACGGCGCCCTATACCAAAAATGTAGTTGCGTAATTGGATTTGAATATCTATTTCCACTCTTGGTTTGGTATAAAGTACCGTCCTTATAATAAACCGTGCCTATACTTGTAGAATTGTATGACGCTCCTATTGTTGCTTTATCAAATCTATAAGTTGAAGTAAGCCCCATTTTCCCGATTATATCAGACGCTAAATCAGAAATCTTATGTGCCTCTCCATTTGAAGTCCACAAATCAAATCCGTCATTAACACTTCCCAATTCAGCCCCAGTAGCTGAGTTCATAACATACACATTCAATTCAGCTGATGTAAAATATCTCTTAAATGTAATCGTATATACAGAAAAATGATCCGCTTCGAAGGATATAGACTTTATACTTGCTCCGTCTGCAACATCAACTGCTTCGGATACAGATTCAACAGAAACAACATCCCCACTGGTTATATCTGCCTGGGCCACTTCTTCTTTAGTAGTCTCTACATACATGACCTCAACCACATCTGCATCTTTACTGTTTTCTTCAATCGGAGTACCTGTAAAAGTAACTTGAACAGAACCACTCCAAATCTGATCATCCAGTTTATTTCCATCTGCATCCAGCAAATCTATATTGTAAGAAAGGGCAGCTAATACTTCTTGCTCTTCTCCCTCAATATTTTCTTTTACCGCATCCTCAATACCATACACTACGCTGGCAACCGCCTGAACCCCTGCCGGAAGAACGCCTTCATCAGCCTGTATATGGATTACAGTACCGTCTTCCATAACAATAGGATCAAACACGACCGCCGGATGCTCCCCAGTCTCCGTCATATAGACTTCAATCTCCTGCTCCTCATAAATCTCAGGAACAGAATACCATGCGGTTTGTGAACCATCCTCATTGTCCGTAACGGAATCTACTGAAAGGATTTCCCCATTCGCAGTCACACTCTCAACTGCATACCCAATCTGGTTCTTAACACCAAAGCTTAACGCCTGGCCTTCCTCAACGCCTCTTGGTCCTTCAACGATACGGGCGCTGGCTTCCGGGTAGATGGCATAAGAAATCTTATAGCCCTCAAAGTCATCCAAAGCTTTCAGCTGGTTGATGGTAGTCACATAAACCTTAGCAGTGGAACAATAACCGATTCCAACCAAATCGTTTGTTCCTGCCGCAGAAACATTATCATCTTTTGCAGGTGCCTCGGTTGGCTTAGCCTCCGACGGTGAAGCCACATCCGGAACCGTCTGTGCCGGTGTCTCAGTCGCGCCTTCGTCCGCAGAACCGCTCTCACTCTCAGCGGGCGCTGCCGTTGTCTCATCCGTACCAGGTATAGTTGTCTCGCCGTCAGCCGCTGTAGTGGTTTCATCAGTTGAATCCTGAGTAGGCTCAGTGGAATCAGTAGGATCTGCTGCTTCTGTTGACTCCTCCTTACTTGGTGCCTCAGTTTCTTCGGACGTTGCCGCCTCTTCCTTGGTGGGAGCCTCTGTCTCCTTTGGCTCTTCCTCTTTCTCAGGTTCCGGGGCTTCGGTCTCTTCCTTGGCTTCGGTTTCTTCCTTAGCTTCCGTCTTGTCTGCCGCGTCCCCATTCTCATTATCCGCAACCATTGGTGCATTGTGACGGATGATGGATGCCACAGGCTCATTTACTTCGGCTTCAGGTGCTTCCGTTTCAGGTGCTTCTGTCTTCTCCGGCTCGGCTGCTTCCTGAGTTTTTTCCTCAGCAGCTTCCGTTGTTGCCGGTTCTTCTGTCTGAGCCTCTGTCTGGCTTTCTTCCGGAGCAGTTGTTGTCTCATCCGGCAAGGTTGCCTGAGTCTCATCCGCAGCCTCCGTTGTTTCATCCGGAACCGTGGCGGATTCCTCCGGAGCTGCTGTGGTCTCATCTGCCGCATCTGTTGAGCCGTCCGGTGCTGCCGTGGTTTCGTCTACAGCCGGCGCCGTGGTCTCAGCCTGGCTCCCGGTCTCTGACGGTGCTGTGGTCTCATCTGCGCCAGGCCCATTAGTGTCTTCCGGCAACGGTGCAGGTTTTTCTACTGGCTTGGAAATGAGATTCACTTCCTCATCGCCATAAGCAGCCTCATAACTCTTTACAGTAACCCGCTTGGTCTTCTTGACCTTTTCTGTGCCGTCATCCATCCTTGTGATTTCAGTGGTACAGCTGATGGTATCTTCTCCATTATTGATATATAAGAAGATAATCTCTTCATCGCCGGTTACCATATACATGTCGTCAGCATCTTCCGGCAGCCGTACGAACACCCTTAATTCTGCGTCCATACTTCCGCCATCCGGATCAGGGAATGCTTCATAGATTTTCCCCTCCCCAAAGAAGAGTTTCTCAAATTCAGCAATCTTTCCATTGGTGAAATCGAGATCCCCTGCCGTCACTTCATTGCCATCGGCTATTGCTTCATCAATGGCTTTGACAAGCTGTGAACCGCTCATCGAGAAGGTGACGGATTCTGACGATGTGGCTGCAAGGGCCGTATTCATATCCGCACCGACATTGGTTAGGATCATGGCTGCTGCAAGCACGAACGCCAGAAGTCTTTTTTGAGCACTGTACACTGTCCGCGACAATGCCCTAGACCTTTTTCTTCCTTCCATACTTATTCTCCTCTCTTGATATTTCTTTTCCAAACATAGGATAAATTTCAACTATCTGGAACAAGTATATCAAACGACAGTTACAAACGGGTTACAATTTAAGAAAAGTTAAAATTTTTCTTAAATTATTCCTGCCCATTCCTAACCTCTGTAATAATAATAGCAAACACGGCGTTACAAGGGGCGTTACTTCATGCAGCTTTTTTGTTACTATTTCCATTCTCCTTCTCAATATTAGTTTTTAGTTTATAACCAATTTTGTATTTTGGGACGCACATCAATCATAAATTGTCGAATAATATCCCGAATTTCTATAATGAGATTTTTTCTCGTTCATTATTGCATTTTCCCCTCTTCCTATGGTACAATAGAACCATTGATCTTGATGAGTTTTTTTCTCTCAGAAAGCGAGGTATCCCATGCTGGTTCAGCTTACATTGAAGAATTTTAAGATATTCAAGGAGGAAACCCTGTTGGACTGTATTCCCGGCCCAATTAATGAGCATAAGGCATCCCTGATAAAGGATCCGCTGGATGGCGAACAGTTCCTCCCTGTCATCTCCATCTACGGACCAAACAGCAGCGGTAAGTCTACGGTCCTGCAGGGACTCACATACCTGTCCGCCCTTATCACGTCCCCGGCATCACCATCATCCATGCCGGCTGCCCCCCAGCAGCTTTCATACTGCATGGACCCAGCCTGCAGCGGCATTCCCACTGAGTTTGATGTCCTGTTCCGCCATAGCGGATTCCTGTTCCGCTATCAGCTTCATCTCTGCAAGGGAATCATCAGGGAAGAGAATCTTTTCTACGGCCGGCTTGGCAAGGATGATGCCGGCATCCTTTTTAATAGGAAGGAATCCGAATTTCATTTAGGGAAAACCGTGCCGCCGGTCCAGATTGGACAGCTCCCTTCAGACCGTCCTCTCCTTCTGCTTTTGTTCCATTCCCTGAACCGCGCTTCAATACCCTGCGAATCCGTGCAGGCTGCATTTTCCTGGTTCCGGGATATCCATTTCCTGTCCCCGGATTGCCCGGACAGCCCAGCCTTCCCGCAGCTCTCCCATGAGCCGGACATGCAGGCTGCGATATGTTCTGCGCTGCAGGCCATGGATTTGGATATTACCGGTTACAGGACCATTAAAAAGGAAGGAACGGATGAAACGCAATTATTGATTACACATACTCCTGCAGCCTCTACCAGCTATGAATTACCCTTTAGCGAGGAATCAAGGGGAACCAGAAAGCTTTTGTCCATCCTGCCGGACATACTCATCAGCCTGAAGGAGGGGCATCTGGTTGTGGCGGATGACCTGGATTCCCTGCTGCATCCCCACCTGCTCCGGTACATAACCAGCCTTTATACGAGACACGAGAAAAATCCTCACGGTTCCCAGCTTATATTTACCAGCCATAATACGGCCATCCTGATGCCCACCGTACTCAGGCGGGATGAAATATGGCTCTGTTCCCGCCCCACCGGAGAAGATGCACAGCTCTATCCACTTTCATGGTATAAAAAAGAAAACGGCCTCATCCCGCGAAACGATGAGGCCTATGGCAAGCAATATCTGGAAGGGCGTTATGGCGCCAGCCCTAAGATATCCAGATAATATTCAGTTTCTGTTACAGCAGGCTTTCAGGCATTACCTGATAGTTCAGTTTCACCCGTCTTCCCCCATCCCACAGATGGAGGTTCCTGTCAATACGTTCGAAAATCCTGAGACAGTATTCCTGGGAGGTGCCGTTAAGCATCACCAGGTACTGGCTGGGATTGTAGCAGGTAAACACATCCCCTTTCCTGATTGAATTGCCGATGGCTTCATGGAGCTTGGAGGATGCTGCCTTTAAAAGTTCCCCGCCGGTATCCAGCGGCTTCCCTTTGGAATCCAGCAGGGTGCAGCACAGAAGCACATTGGTGAAATCAATCCTCTCAGACATGCGGACCAGCAGCCGGTAACAATCGATGAATGCGGGATAGGAACAATAATATGGGCCGTTCACCCTGTCCCTCTCATGGAGACTGTCCCTTATATCCTTAAGCGTATCCGAGGTATAGCGGATCTGGCCGCTCATGGTCCTGAACCGTTCCAGCATTTTCTCAGATGGCGGCAGTCCCTGTTCCTCAAAGTACTGGGTCACGGCCTGGTCATATACCTGCATTGCATCCTTGAAGCGTTTCATGGCAATAAGACAGTCAATCTTCATAATCTGGCATTCTTCATAAGGATACAGGTCACAGGCATCAGAGGCCAACTCCAGCAGGTCCGTGTATTCCCGGTTATCCTTCATGATATAATATGCCATCCTGAGACAGTCAAAGTACAGTTCCTGATACCGGACCCCAATGATGGATACCCACTTTTCTCCTGCCAGCTGGGCCATGAACTCCCCCTGGTATAACCCGCACGCCTTTTTTAAAAGGGATTCATCTCTTTGTTTCAGCGCTTTATGGGCCGTTATCTCAAAGTCCTTTGCATCAATATACACAGGCACCCCTCCTCCGTCCCACCGGTATATGCCGCTGTCCGTGCGTATGTATTCATGCTCCGGCAGGCCACAGCCCTCCAGGGTCTTCCGCAGCCTAAACACTGCCGCCCTCAGGCTGCCGGATGGATTGGTATTCTCCCCATTGCCATAAAGCATGTCCAGAAGCTCTTCCCTGAGTACGCCCTTATCCCCTGCGTATAAAAGAATCAGGAACAGCTGGAGCATCTTCCCCTGGGGATTCCCCATCAGCGGCATGGGCTTCCTGTTGTACTCCACCATGACTGTTCCCATCATAAATACAGTTATGCCTTCATGCTCCATCCCAGGTACATAGGCGTCCTGCTCTGTATTCATATCGTATCCCCCTGCACAATAGCGTTATATTGCATATAACACCATTGTACATTATTTTACGCCATTTATCTACAAATCTTTCCAATTTTCCTCCATCTACCACTGCTTTCCCCTCATAAACCAAAAATAATAGGGAATTTCTACCAAAAGCATGACGCTCCATCCGATGGCACAGGCATATGCCACGCCCTGCATTCCAATCCCAGGCGCCAGAAGGTATACAAACACCACCCGCAGGCCGGTCTGGACAAACGTCCCCAAAAGCGTTATGCTCATATTCCCCATGCCGCGGAAAAATCCCTGGATTCCATTGGTAAATGCAGGAAATATGTAAAATACTGCCATAAGTGCCAGATAACTGCTGCCCAGCTTCACAATCCCCTCATTGCCCGCGGTGACGAACAATCCCATCAGCGGCTTTTTGAACAGCGTGATGATAAGTCCGATGCATACCCAATAAAGGAATTCCAGCCGCAGGCCGTGGCAGAACCCTTTCCTGATACGCTCCCTTTTCCCGGCTCCCCTGTTCTGTGCCACAAAGGTGGTTATCCCATGGGAAATGCTCTGCTCCGGGGTAAATGCATAATCGTCTATCCTGTTTACCGCATTAAATGCAGCAATCAAATCCACACCCAGGGGATTAATGGCGCCCTGGATCAGCAGCTTCCCAACGGGCTGGCAGGACTGCTGCAAAGCGGTCACGCTTCCGTATCTCAAGGTCTGCCTGAGAAGTAGGCGGTCCATGGTGAATTCCCCTTTACCAAGCTGCAGCATGGGAATCTTCCTATATACATAGATGATGCAAAGGATTGCGGAAGCTGCTTCTGCAATCACGGTGGTGATGGCGGAGCACACAATCCCAAATCCAAGGCCGCCAATGAATATCAAATCCAGGACCGCATTTAATATAGAGGAAAATGCAAGAAATTTAAGAGGGGTCTTGGAATCGCCCACACTTTTTAACGCGGCCGACACAGCGTTATAAAAATAAGTAAAGGGCGCGCCTAAAAATATGATGGACAGGTATGTGGAGGCCATTCCAAGGATTTCATCCGGCACATTCAGGGCAGAAAGAAGCGGACGTGAGAAAAAAGCTCCAAGAATGGCAACAATGACTGAGAAATAGCAGCCGAATATAACCGTGGTGGACATCTCCCGTTTTAGCTTATCATGCTGCCCTGCCCCGTAGAATTCACTCATCAGCACGGAAGCACCCATACAGATACCGGAAATGCCCAGGATGACAATGTTCATGACCGGACTGGCCGTGCCTTCCGCGGCCAGGGCCTGCTTCCCAATGAAACGGCCCGCTATGATGGAGTCCACTGCATTGTACGTGAGCTGGAACAGATTGCCCAGTATAAGCGGAACTGAATAACGGACCAGATGTTTTGTTATATTTCCTTCTGTCATGTTTACAGCAGCCATGATTGTCTCTCCTTAAGATAACCTTATCTCTTATCATGAAACTGCGCAGTTAAAAACTGCGCAGTTTATCGTCCTCTCCGCCAGTGCTTTTGTCAATGGCGCGGATTTCCACATCATAACCAAAGCGGTCATCCACTTTCACATGTACCCTGTCCCCCACCTTGTGCCTGCGGATTGCCTTTCCCAAGGGCGAGTCAATGCTGATCAGCCCCCGAAGGGAATTTCCCCTTACCGTTGTTACCAGCTTGTATTGTTCTGTCTCGTCGTCATCCGGTATGTATAGCTCCACGGTGTCTCCCAAGCCTACCTCATTGTCCTTGGACTCATCGGAAATAATCCTGGCTGTCTTTATCATCTTCTCCAGATAACGGATACGGCTTTCATTGCGGTTCTTGTCCTGCTTTGCGGCCTTGTATTCAAAGTTCTCGCTCAAATCCCCATGGGCCCTGGCCTCCTTAACCGCTTCCAGCGCTTCCTTTCGGACCACCAGCTTGCGGTACTCTATCTCCTCCTGCATTTTCTCTATATCACTTTTTGTCAGATTATCATACATCCTGATTACTTCCCTTTCCGGCTGACCTGCCCTTCCCGATCAGCTGCTTTTTATTATATTCCATATTCCAGCCCTTTGGCGCACCTATTGATATCCACGCATCTGGTTGCTGCTTTTTAGTTCATACACAGCGCCTGGTGCCAGGCCGTCAAGGTCCATATGTTCCCTGTGAGGATTTCCCTCATCAAAATATGTTTTCATGATACGTTCCACTTCCTGATTGGCCGTATCCTTGAAGCACCGTCTCACCAATGCCTGAGGCATGAGGCCGGTCACTGCCAGGTCCACCTTGTACCAGTTCCCATCCGCCTGCACATAGACGAACATATGGTCCTTGTCATTATCATCCGGGGCACAGAAGCTGTTAAGGCCGGTTGCCCTGGCCAAAAGCTGATAAGCCACTGACATGCCTTCGCATACCGCCTTGTGGTTCACAAGACAGCCATACGCTGTAAATGACGGGTCCCCGCTTGTGTCCTCACCGGCAACAAACCGGTTATACAGGGTTTTATCATACGTACAGTTGGAGGCAATATAGAAAGCCGCGTTCTGGGCGCGCTCCAGTTCGCTGACCGTGCGCCATTGGAAACTGCCCAGATAATCCCGTATCACAATAGCCAGGGCATTGCGCTGCTGCTTATATGTGTCGCTTCCCACTGCTTCCTGGTACAGGGCTGTCTGGGCAAGCACCAGCAGGCTGTCTCCGTCCGCTGCATTTTCCCCTGTCCCAATCTGGTCCGTATCCTTGCCGTACAGCGCTTTGCACAGGTCGTCCGACAAGCCGAAATAATTATAAAGGCTGTATTTCCCATCCTGTCTCAGGCGGCGTTCCATAATGGGCCCGCCCTTCTTGTTATGGCCCATGACCGCATCTGCGTACTGCAGCCCGGCTTTATCTACATAGTCCTTTAGCGGATAATTGGCATCATATGAGGCATAGGGGTCATCGTTTACCCACGCCCCGTCCTCCCCCAGCCGGTATCCGTCCGGCGTAAGGGTATCTGACAGCATGTGGCCATTGGCATCAAAATAATACCATCTGCTGTCCAGGTCCTGAAACCATCCTTTTGCAAAGGAACCGTCGTCATTCCTGTATTTCCACTGTCCGCTTTCTGATATCCAGGTGCCTGCATAGGATGCGGTTGATAAACTGATGCTTAGAGCGGCTGAAAACGCTAATATTTTCCAAAAACGTCCCTTCATATGGGTATCACTCCTGCCTTTTATAAATTGTTTATGTTTACTTAAGTTTCTTTAGTGATTCTTTAGCGTATGCTCAAATTTTAGTCACATTTTCCCTGTATAGTATTACTTGTAAGGTGATAGACCTTTTACTATACAGGAAGACACTTTTTCATACCTATGGCCGGCAGCACCCCTTCTGCCGGCCCCCTCCATTTTATATGACGGATGTGGCCTGGACATGCAATGGCAGTGCATGTTTGGTCACATTCTTTTTTTGCCGGCATATTCTATAGGGAATAAACCCTTTCAGGAGACCATCATGGATAACCAGTCTGTCACTCCTGCCGACGTCTTTGCAGATTTACTGCGCTTTGGCGCGCCTGCCGCTGTTGCCTGGGTAAAAGGCGGAGCATCCGCCCCCGCAATCAGCGGACTTGTTAAGTTCTATCAGACTCCCTACCAGGGCGTGCTGGTGGAAGCTGAGATTTTTAACCTTCCTAATAAGAATGTGGCTGGCTCTTCGAATTTCTATGCCATGCACATCCATCAGAACGGCGACTGTTCAGATAATTTCGCCAAAACCGGAGAACATTATAACCCAACCAATGCAGCACACCCCAATCATGCAGGCGACCTGCCTCCTGTGTTAGGCAATGAGGGGTACGCCTGGACGGCCTTTTATGACAAACGTTTCGGCATTGATGAAATTATCGGCAGGTCTGTCATCATCCACAGCCAGGCCGATGATTTCCGCAGTCAGCCTTCTGGTGATTCCGGAAGCAAAATAGCCTGCGGTACCATTATAAAAGCGGATTATACAGGCTAGGGTATGTTTTGCAACCCATTCCATTATGAACCGGGCCGCGGTTTGGTCCGGTTTCCTAAAAGTATAGCACACTTTCCTTTTTAATACAATTTGAACCCTGCGCCTTCTGCAATGTCCAGTTCTGAGAAAATGCGTCCCACCACGGCTTCGTATTCGGTCAGATGCTGGGCTTTTTTTATTTTCTTTCCATATGTCTCAGAGTCAGCGAATATCTGGATCATGGAAGCCCATATCTCCTTCATCTTGAATAAAACATTCCTGTCGCCTGACATAATTCCCCGGTATCCCTGGTACAGGAGCTGATGAAACTCCCGGAGCTGTTTCTTATCCACGGGCCGGCCTGTCTTTATCTCGCCTGCCAGCCCGGGATTGGCTATGATTCCACGGCCCAGCATCACCTCATCCAGTTCCGGATATGACTGGGACAGCCGTCTGAAATCATCCGCAGTGAATATATCCCCATTGTAACAGACACGGTTTGTGCTGTTCTTAAGTCCATGCCGGAACATTTCCCAATCCGGGGTATTCCTGTAGTAATCCGTGCGGAGCCTGGGATGTATGATCAGCCGTTTCAGATGATACTGATTGTAGATATCCAACAGACCGTAAAATTCATCCGGCGTCACCATGCCCAGCCTTGTCTTTACCGAAAGCTCCATGCCCATAACCTCAAGCTGCTCCGTTACAGTGCCCAGAAATGAATCCAGCCTGCAGGTCAATGCCAGGAACCCGGCGCCTTTGTGCTTGGACACCACGGTTCCTGAGGGACATCCCAGATTCAGGTTCACTTCTTTATAACCATAGTCTTTGAGTATCCTGGCCACGGTAAGGAAATCTTCCGCCTGGTTGGTCAGTATCTGCGGCACCACACGAAGCCCCTGGTTGTGTTCCGGCAGGATATCGTTCATCTCCCTGGAGCTTAAACAGCCTCTGGCCTTGGGTGAGATGAAGGGGGTATAATATAAATCCATGGGGGTAAAGCAGGTGTTGTATGCATTTCTATAGATATATCCTGTAAGCCCCTCCATGGGGGCCATGTAAAATTCCATATAAACTGTTCCATCCGTTTCTTCTATATTCGTTATTGAACCTGCCGCTTCCATCCATCCTATATGGCAGGGCGTAACAGATTCAGTATAGCATATTCCATCCATTTCAGGAACCTGAATCGTACGGTTCCTGTCAAGCAAAAAGTGCCCCGGACATGTGTGGCATCCACATGCCGGTGCACTTTGGTGCGCTTTGGTACACTTCAATCATCCCACTGCAAAGACTCCACGAACATCTGATATGCCTCCAGGTCCTTCTCATCCTCCACTCCTGCCAGGAACTGTCTGGACAGTTCTATCATACGGTCATTTTCCTCATCCGGGATAAAGTACCGGATGAATGTGGACCGGACCGTCATCAGGCCGTTGCCTGTATGGATTACAAGCTTAATTGCCTTCCTGCCATCCAGCAGGATGTCCTCTGCGGTTTCCACCGTGAACTCATCTTCCCCTATGTCATAACCGTATTCTTTCATGGTGGAATCGTACACATCCTTCATCCACTGCCCAAAGGCGGCAGCTTTGTCATGGTCCTTAAAGGCCGTGTACCCTTGCGTATCTGTTTCCCCCATATAGATACTGTATGGTTCATAGCCGTCTTTATCAAAGCATCCCAGCAATACCGCATCGCCAAAACCGTGTATCTCATAATAGTATCCCTGGTCCTCATTTTCCTTCAGGTCAATATGGAATCCATACTCTGCATTATGAAACACAGAACCGTCAATATAGGCCCTGTCCAGGTAATCCCATCCGGGGTCAAAGCCACTGTTGGCATCGTCCCCAGGATTCCCTTTGTCATCCTGTCCGCTCCAATCCCAGTCCCGGGGCACCGCATCTGCAAATTGGCTGCCGTCGTGCTGGAAAAATACAGCCACGTCTTCATCCACCACCTGTATCCCGGCAGCATTATAAAATGAAAGCGTACCCAGATACGGATAACCGTCCCTGCAGTCAGAAAGCAGAAGCATCCCTCCTGCATACGGCTCGCACTGGACAGCATTTCCACAGAAAACCTTGGATGAACCGGCTGTGGTAATCCTCATAAGGTCAGGCGCCGCGCCGCCCTTTTCCTGAAATATAAAATACTCTCCGCCGCTGCCTCCCACCTGGCGCAGTGTCTCCGGATCAACATCATCAAGGATCCTGGTTCCTTCATAATATAATGTATGTTTCCCTGAGATGCTGTCTGTGTAAAAGGCTTTGCCGTCCTTTTCATCAATCAGGTAAAGGTCTGTTCCATGTGCAACGCATTCCGGCGATTGGCTCAGCTGTCCGGAGGACAGTTTATATCTGTACAGCCAGCTTTCCTCGGCCTGGCAGGAACCGTTGAGTTTTGACACGGTCAGATAGATACCGTCATCCGTGCCCGTGATACTCTTATAATACCCGTCCAGCCAGTCCTCCGGCATGTCCGGAACCGCAAATACGGAAGAAATCCCGTCCACGGCCGCATACAGCGTTTCTTTTCCAACCGGGCCGGACTGGTAGATAATCATGGACTTCCCGTCCAGCCAGTCCGGTTCGCGTATGTATTCCCATACCATGGATACCTGGTCTGACAGCAGCTCCTTCTCCCCTTCAGAGGAATAGTACAGGGAATTCCTTCCCTCCTTTCCATAGACAAAGGTGTATAGGCTGCCGGTATCCGGGTCCAGATAATAACTTCCTGCCTGGTCCTCTTTTGTGAGGACCGGCTCCCTGGTTCCATCTTTTCCTATTTTAAGGAGTTCATAGTAAAACCCATCTCCGTCCTCAACCGTGCGCTCCCCATAGATAATGCTGCAATCCTCATTGGCATCTGCATAATTCATCTCATCAGCCAGGAAGACTTCCTTCCCGTCCTCAGCCATGTACAGATCCTGAATCCATTCATCATCCATTTTTGTAAAACAGATGACGGAACCGTCTTTGGAAGGAAAGAAATTGTACAGGCCCGAAGCCTCCAGCTTCTTCCCCTGCTCCGGCGTGTAGGAATACAGGTCATACTGTGGGCTGGAAGGTTCCCCTGATTTACTTTCTACTTGAAACAGCAGTTTATTGCCGCACATGACGGTGTTGGCATAGCCCTCATAAATCAGTTGGGATGTGCCGGCCTCACTGTTGACAGCTGCCAGCATTGCATCATCACCGGACCGGTCCCCCTCTGTCTCAAACTGAAAGACAAGGAAACTGCCGTCTTCAGCCAGGCTTACATCATGGTAATCCTTGAGATTGGCCTTCTCCCCCACTCCTTCCATGACAAGGGACGGGTTCTTTCCGGCCTCCATGGGCCGGTTTACATCCGCACGCATGAGGTCCGCATCTTTTATGTAATAGACATAGGCTGGATTTTGGACGGAATCTGTCCCGTCCTGCGCAGCGCAGCCGCCTGCCGCCAATGCGGCGCAGGCTGCCAGCAGTAATAGCCGCCTTATCCTGCCATGATTCCTTCCCACTTGCTCTTTACTATATCCTTTCATACATCTCCTCCTGTTTCCGTGACGGAAATCCTGGTCTTCCTTATCTGCCATGAGGAGGAAATCCCGGTCTGTGGCAGACCGTCCTTGCCTCCCTGCCGGGAACCGGGATTAAAAAACCATACCGCCCCTGTCCGTCAGCCATGGCGCCTGAGTATATTATAACAATAATCAACAGGATTTTCCATGGGCAGCTGCAGGAGGATGATTTTAATGCCCCCGGTGTAAATACGCCGGGGGCATTGTGGTGTATATTTGTTATAACAGCAGTCCCGCTTTACCGGCCTGAGCCGTTAATTCATCCCGGAACCTGGGATGGGCGATGCTGATAAGGAGTTTTGCCCGTTCCTTTACGGTCCTGCCGCTTAGGCGGACAATACCGTACTCTGTTGCCACATAGTCCACGTCATTCCTGGACAATGTGACTGCCGTACCGGGTCCATGGGATAAACAGATTTTTGACAGCGTGCCGTTTTTGGCGGTGGAGGCCAGGGCAATGATGGATTTGCCGCCCGTGGCATGGATTGCGCCGGTTACCGTGTCAACCTGACCGCCGCTTCCGCTGTACTGCATGTATCCGATGCTTTCTGAGGACACCTGGCCCAGCAGGTCGATTCCCATGGCAGTGTTCACGGATACCATTTTGTAGTTCCGGGCAATGACATTGGGATTGTTGACGTAGCTGCAGGGATTCATGGCAACACAGGGGTTGCGGTCCATGAAATCGTACAGTTTCCGGGAACCGCGGCTGAAGGCGCCGATGATAATCCCCCTGTTTATGTTTTTCCTCTGTCCGGTCACCACACCGGCCTCCACCAGTTCCAGTATGCTGTTGGTTATCATTTCCGTGTGCACGCCCAGGTCCTTTTTGTCCAAGAATGCATGGGCTACCGCATCCGGGATTGCGCCGATTCCAAGCTGGATGGTGGAACCGTCCTCCACCAATTCGGCCACGTAACTGCCAATCTGTTTTTCCACTTCCCCGAAAGGAAGCGGATCCATGGTTTCAAGTGGGTGGTCATACTCGTAAATGCCGTCAGCCTCGCTGACATGTATCTCATTGTTGCCGTAAATCACCGGAAGGCTTGGCACAACCTCCAGAAATATCTTTTTTGCCGAATTGCGGAAATCCGTTTCATTGACATTGGAAAGGGAAGTCCTAAAGTATCCGGTCCGCTCATCCATGGGACAGACAGCCGCCACATATACGTCAAGGCCTCCCCTGGCCTGAATCATTTTCATGCCCTGGCTGTGATAATGGGTGGGCACATAGTCCACCCGGCCTTCCTGAATGTATCCGCGCTCGTCCTTGCAGAGCACGAAGCCTGACAGCGTCCTGATTTTTCCTTTGCACGCCTGGCTTTCCAGGAACTCAAAGTCACCCTTTTTATAGGTTGTGCCGTAAAAAAAGTCGATTCCCTGTTTCAGCCTTGGGGCAATTTTATGGATATTTTTATAAAATAACAAAGGCGCGTTCACACCGCCGCTGGTGGCCACGAAATCGCGGTCCCGGATTGCTGCCAGGACATCGTCCACCGTGCATTGTCTGGCCTTATACGCTTCCAGATACCGGTTCATCGGCACTCACCCGCCTCCTTTATTTTCCTCACCACATCAGCTCCGGCCTTGAAGGCCCTGCGGTTTAATTCAATCAGCTCCGGCTTCCTGCCCAATTTGTGCATGGCGATTTCCTCCGCCCGGTCAAGGGGAATGGTGTTTACAAGGGCCATATAGGCTCCGAACATGATTACATTGGCCACCTTCCGGTTCCCCAGGTCGTAGGCCATGTTGTCAATGTCCACCTGTACAATCTGGATGTCGTCCCGATCCACAGCGGAAACATCCACAATGGAACTGTTGACAAGAAGGGTCCCGCCCGGACGCAGCCTTGGCAGGAAGTCCACCATGGACGGCTGGTTCAGGGCGCACAGCACATCCAGCCTGCCTGAGGTGGGGGAGCCTATCATACGGTCGGACTGGATGACCGTACAGTTGGCAGTTCCTCCCCGCTGTTCAGCGCCGTAGGACGGGAAAAATGTGGCATTCAGGTCCTGCTCCATGGCACATTGGCCGATTAACTTCCCAATCATCATGACACCCTGCCCGCCAAATCCGGCAATCATTAAACGGTTAATCATTTCTCCACCTCCCCGTTGTCCTTGCAGATACCCAGCGGGAATTCCTTCATCACCTGATCCTGAAGCATCTTCACGCTCTCAAGGGGCGACAGGCCCCAGTTGGTCGGGCAGCTGCTGAGCATTTCCACAAAGGAAAACCCCTTGTTGTCAATCTGGTTCTCAAATGCCTTTCGAAGGGCATCCTTGGCCTTTTTGATATGGGCCGGGGTATCAAGGGCAAACCGCCCGGAATACGCCACCCCTTTCAGTGTTGCCACCAGTTCCGCCATGTGCATGGGATAACCGGTCAAATCCGGGTTCCTGCCTTCCACACAGGTGGTGGTCTTCTGGCCAATGAGTGTGGTCGGGGACATCTGGCCCCCGGTCATGCCATAGTTACAGTTGTTAATATAGAAAACACATATGTTCTCGCCACGGTTTGCAGCGTGCATCACCTCTGCAAAGCCAATGGAACTAAGGTCCCCATCCCCCTGGTATGTAAATACGATTGATTCCGGATGACAGCGTTTTAATCCGGTGGCATAGGCCGGGGCACGGCCATGGAGGGCGCAGCCCTGGTCAATGGCAATACACGGGGAACTATTGTTGGCACACCCTATGGGCTGGATGACCACTGCCCGGTCCCCGATTCCCAGTTCATCAATTACCTGCATGCAGATTTTAATAAAGGTGCTGTGCATGCAGCCCGGGCAGAATTTATTGTTTGAAATATCAAGGCTTTCCGGCCTGCTGTATACTTTTTCCATTGTTTCACTCTCCTTTTGCAAGTCTGATTGCACATCTGACCACTTCATCCGAATCCACAATCACACCTCCTGTGGTCAGGCAGGTATGGATTGGCAGGTGGTCCCCCACGGCCAGGCGGACGTCTTCTGCCATCAGAGCCGGGATTGCCATCTCCACATCCAGAATGAACCTGACTTTCCCTATCAGCTTCCTGAATGCCTCTGCGGGGAACGGATTGGTGGTAATGGGGCGTACCAGTCCCGCCTTGTAACCGGCTTCACGCAGTTCATCCACACAGGTATGGCAGATACGGCCGCAGGAGCCATATGCTGTCAGCACAAAGTCCGCGTCCTCTGTCATATATTCCTCCGCCATGACCTCATCCCTTTTCCATCCCTCGTAAATCCCAGCCCACTCCTGGGCCTTCTTCATCTGCTGTTCCTCCACAAAGGATGCATTGAGCACGATATTAGGTTTTCCGCCATGGTATCCCTTTCCGATTACCGCCCACTCAGGTGTCTTTGGCGGCTCCTGCGGCTCTGGCAGGGTCACTGCCTCCATCAATCCGCCCACAAGGCTGTCAGCAAATACGAAAACAGGCATGCGGTACTTCTGGGTCACCTGGAATGCCTTGGTCACAAGGTCCACTGCCTCCTGGATGGTTGCCGGTGCATAGTTGATGGTCTGATATCCGCCATGGCCCGAAGCCCGGTTAATCTGAAAATAGTCGGACTGGGCCGGCTTCATGACGCCGGTGCCGGGGCCGGCCCTCATGATATCCACGATTACCGATGGCACCCGGGCAGCTGCCAGGGATGAAATCCCTTCTGCCATCAGGCTGATTCCCGGACCCGAGGTGGATGTCATGGCCAGGGTGCCTCCTGCCCCTGCCCCGTAAACCATGTTAATGGATGCAACCTCGCTTTCACCCTGGACAAATATCCCGCCTGCCTTTGGCAGGGCCCGTGACAGATACTCCGGCACCTCGCTCTGGGGTGTAATGGGGTAACCGGCATAAAACCGGCAGCCAGCCCTGACAGCTGCTTCTGCAATGGCTTCATTGCCTTTCATAAATTTTCTTTCCATCACTGTTCTTCCTTTCCTGTGCATTTATACAATGATAAATCCATCCTCTTCTTTCTTTTTACTTAAATACTTCAATGACACAATCCGGACATACCTGGGCGCACATGCAGCAGGCAATGCAGGATTCCGGGCGGGCGTCCACCACATAGCGGTATCCCTTTTTATTGATTCCTTCCCCTATTTCCAGGACCTGTCTGGGGCATACGTCTACGCATAGTCCGCAGCTTTTGCAGCTCTCCCTGCTGATTTCAAGTTTTGCCATAATCACACTTCCTCTCCTTTTTTATAAAGTTTCTTTGTTTGGATCATGCGTTCATGTTTTCATGTTTAAATCATGTTTCCATGTTTGAACCATGTCTTCATACATATAGTTTGTCTACAAAGGTATCCAGTTCCAGCATCGGGACGTTTATCTGTTTTCTGACCCGGCTGGAAAATGTTTTGGAAACAGCCAGACACTTAATGCTTAAATCCAATTTGGCAAGCTCCTGTTCCAGTCTCCTGTAATATCCGGCAATCAGTTCCGCTGTTGTGTATCCGCCCATGTAAGGATTGGCGATTACTTCCAGCCGTCCTGCCGGGACACGGGCTGAAACCATGATGGCGTCCAGGCTTTCCCTAATCTCCCCCACTGTGCCTGAAAATGCGCGGCAGGGATTGATTACATAGTAATAACGGGCGGTCTTTCCTGCCAGCAGTCCGGCAAACTGTCCCATCATGGCTGCGCCTGCCGCGTTCCCGCCTGCATCAAATACACACCGGACCCCTTCGTCCTTTAAAAGGGCGCTGACCCCCATAGGCACCAGGGGGGAATCCCACAACTCCTGGTTTTCTGCCATATGTACCTGTCTTTTCTCTAGTAAGGATGAAAAATCCCTGGCCCGGAACAAACACTTTGTCTGGTCCATGTCTATCAGATACACTGGTTTTTCATCTTTTTCTGCCAGAAGGATCGCTATGTTGGCGGCTATTTCTGTTTTTCCGCTTCCTGCTTCCCCAAGCAGTACAATATTGTGTATATCCATACCCCTTTCTCCATTTTCTTTTTTAATTCAGAGCCGCGGCTTGTTTGGATGATGCCGTGCTTTACGTTTGCGAGACTGATTGTAGCACACTGTTTTTCGGAATGCAAGTAATTTTTGATAATTTTTACTAATTTTACATCATATTTTTATGCATATTATCTAATAAATTAAAAATAAAACGGAAATACCTATCATTTATGCTTAAAATATAACCATAATATACGTGATATATACGTGTTTTATAAGCTTATTGCACAAAACCCTATTGACTTATTTCAATACAGGGATTACTATGGGTGCATGGAGTTTTTACGTTTGCGCGTCCTACCAATATAAAATATCAGGGAGAGGTTTTTCATGAAATCTGCAAATATTAAGAAATATGTTTTGAGCATTCTATGTATATTGATTGGGCTGGCCATCGGACTGAGCCGTCCCCCAGGGGAACTGACCGTTGAAAGCATGCGCTATCTTGGCATCTTCATGACAGCTGTCCTTCTGCTGATCCTTCAGCTTTATCCGGCTCCCCTTGTTGCGCTGTTTGCCTGTATTGCTTTTGTTACCTTCCATGTGTGTACTTTCCCGGAGGCATTCTCGGCCTGGAGCGGGGATACCATGTGGACCGTTATCCTGATGATGATTTTTGCCACAGGTATAGCAAAGACAGGGCTGATTGACCGTATTGCATTTAATACACTAAAGTTTTTCCCGGCTACATATACCGGTATGGTGGTTGCAATCATGGCCACCTCCACCATCCTGTCGCCCATCGTGCCCAATTCCTATTCAAAATGCGCGGTGCTGGGCCCATTTGCCGCTTCCGTGGCCAAGGCTAATAACATTGAAAAAGGCAGCAAAGCTGCTGCCGGACTGTTCTGTGCCTTTTTTGTGCCTGCTGCCATCCACACCATGGCATTCCTCACCGGAAGCGCCATGACCTTTGTATTAATCGGCATGATGGGGGAAGGTTATTCTTTTAGCTGGTTTGGCTGGTTCATGTGCTGTTCCGTGTGGTTTGCCGTTAACCTGGTACTGACCTTCCTGTTTATCCTGGTATATTACAGGCCAAAGGAAAAGCTTAACATATCCAAGGACCTGATTAACCGTAAGATTGCTGAATTAAAGCCCATGAACAGCGATGAGAAAGCCGCATCCGTCATCCTTATCCTGTCCATACTGCTTTGGATTACCGGCTCCTATACGGGTCTGAAACCATATACGGTGGCAGCCCTTGCCTTCTGCGCCATGTTCCTCAAAGGGATCTTTACCATGAAGGATTTTCAGGACATGGTGCCCTGGGGCGGGCTGATAACCCTGGTTGCCTCCCTGCTGTCCATCTCAGCCCTCCTTGGCGTGGTTGGGGTCAATCACTGGCTGGCAAGTGTGGCCGCACCTGTCATTATCCGGTTCGTGCCCAATGTATATGTGTTCATCATTCTTCTGTGCGTGACTACATACCTGCTGCGTTACCTGGAATGTACCGGACTTGCCACACTTGCCATCATTGCAGCCATCTTCCTGCCAATCGGGGTTCCTTTGGGAATCCATCCCTTCATCACCCTGTTTGCAGATTACCTGGCAATGCTGGTGTGGAACCTGTCTTTCCATAATCCATATTATCTGCAGGCCGAGGCTGTTGTGGATGGGCTGGTGACCCATAGGAACGTGGTATCCATGTCCTACGCCTATATGGTCATCCATGTATTAGGCCTGATTGCAAGCGTGCCGCTGTGGAGATACCTGGGAATGTGCTGATTCATTGATTAATGATTGTATTTTCATATCCATCCCTATATAATTAGGATATTACCGGTCTTTGACCGAGCTGGGGGTTTGACGCTATGACAGATACAATTACTGCTATGGGGAACGATTTGAAAAATTACGCTTATAACATAATGAAAGAACACCTGATAAATTGTACCTATGCGCCTGGAAGCATTTTGAATGAAGCACATCTCACCGCGGGCCTGAAACTCAGCCGCACCCCGGTGCGGGAGGCAGTCAGCCGTCTGGAAAGCGAAGGCTTTGTGAAGGTTATTCCTAAAAAGGGAATCTACGTCACTGATATCCTTTTAAGCGATGTGCTGCAGATTTACCAGATACGCATGGAATTTGAACCCACCATCCTCCGCCTGGCTGCTTCACGGCTTCCCAAGGAGGAAATCCAATACTTCTGCCAGAGATTTGAACACGGGGAGCCGGATGAGACAATCATGGACCGCATCCAGCTGGATACCGCCATGCATCTGTTCATCATAGAACACTGCGGAAACCGCTACATGGTGGATGTCATGCACCGTGTTTATGATATCAGCAGCAGGATTGTTTATTTTGTCCATCAGAACCACGCCACGGTCCATGTTGAAGCCGGAGAGAACCTGGAAATCTTAAAACTGCTGCTGGAGGACAATGTGGACACTGCCACGGAAAAGATGAAGGTCCATATAGAGCACTGCCGGATGGCGGCGCTGAACTATTTTTATACAATCCCCCAGGCAGCGCCGGCGCAGACTTATCGGGAAAAGTTATACAAAAAGCAGTAAGGCATGGTATCATTATCAAACACGCCTGACTGTGTAAATGGAAAGCCGTAAATCCAATTCAGGATTTACGGCTTTTCCATGTCAGCCTGTCTGCAGGCAGTTTTCCATCCAATGATATAAAAAGTCCAATTGCTCCTGCGTATGGAACCAATGCTCACCATGTTGAAAGACAGTCAGGCTGCAATTAAATTCCTGGGCAAACTTCTCTACAACACTGCGTTCAATCAGATGATCGCTGCTGCCATATAATATGTGCGTGGGCGCCTCCCATCCGGCAGCCGGGCGGCTCCTGGTATACGCCAGATACTCCCATGAAAGCGTCTGTCCAAAGGAAGTCTGAATCACCTGTTCACGCCTTAAGCGCCCTTCTGACACATCAGCCTGCTTCATCATGTTCAGGATCAGGCGTTCCATGTCAAGTACAGGTGATACCAGCAAGCATTCTTCCAGCCACCCGCTTTCAAAGCCCAGCAGGCTGAACCATGCCCCGATGCTGTTGGCGCACAGCGAAACATGCGTCCAATGGGACCGTATGTACTTCATGACGGACAACAATTCAGGAACCGCGCACCATGGGACAAAGGAATCTGCTTCCGCTTTCCTTTCCCCGTGTCCGGGCAGGTCAATGCTTAGGACCTGGCATGAATGACGGCTGGCTATGCCTGCAAATGCTTCGGCTTCCTCCTTATATCCGCCCTGACCGTGTACGTACAGGTATACTTTCGTGGACGGGTCGCCCCAGATAATTGCAGGAATCTGCATGATAGATATTTTTTGGGTTTTCATTCTGTTCTCCTGTCTGTTTTCTTAAGGTAGCTGCAATGCTATCTTATTGATGCAAAAACTAACTATAGTAGTTATAAAACTAATATCATTAGTATTATACAAAAATATATACCAACTGTCAATATTGCAGGTACAACATTCAGCTAAATGTTATGCCGGTTGGCTAATATTTATTGACTCGGCTAATACCCATTGACGCCGCTAATATTATTAGTTAAACTACTAAGGAGAGTCATTTCAGATAAGTGAGGAACCGTCATGCGTGTTACGAAAACTGCCGTAGTGCAGACCGCTTCAGATATAGCCGACAAAAAAGGACTCAGCAGCCTTTCCTTAAAAACCGTTGCTGAGGCATTGGATATCCGTACCCCATCACTCTATAACCACATAGAGGGTTTAGATGACCTGCTGCGGGAAGTAGCCCACAATGGAATGAGGACCATGAATGAACGGATGTACCGTACCGCCATAGGCAAATCCGGGGACACGGCCATCCGATACGTTGGTATCGAGTATCTTAACTTCATGATAGAACATCCGGGGGTTTATGAGACCATCCAATGGGCCACATGGCACGGTAATGAAGAAACTGCAAAAATTTATGAAGATTATACCAATCTTCTGACCACCCTTATCCTTTCCATTCACCTAAAGGCGCCAAAAGTGGAGGACATATTAAATCTTCTCACAGGTATGTTACATGGTTATGCCACCCTGCAGCTCCGTTCTGCCTTTATAAGGCCGGAGGAAACAAGAAATGGTCTTTGCGATGCCATGGATACGCTTCTTCTGGGCATCCATCAGAAATATGACCGATAGATGCCCAGGCATTTGGATTATGACAGGTTGGTTTCAGGCTGCCGGCCAGGGAAACCTGTTTTTTGCTGCTGCCTGTTTTTTGCTGCTGCCTGTTCTTTATGTAAATGGGCCGCCATGCACACGGTAACAATCCCGGAAAGCACATCCGCAGCGGGCTGGGCGTACAGAACCCCGTCAAGCCCCCAAAACATAGGGAGGACCAGGATGACAGGCACAAAGCAGATGCCCTGTCTGCATGCGCCAAGGATGCAGCCTTCCTTTGCTTTTCCCAACACAAGTAACAAGAAGGAATATACCGTATATAAGCCAAAAAGCATGAAAGAAAGACCGTTTGCCCTCAATGCCATGGCCCCCACACGTACCATTTCCATATCGTCTTTTGTAAACAGTGACATGATGTGGGTGGAAAATATGGCTGCCAAGGATCCGAATATCACGCAGAACGCGGTGGACCAGAGTATGGAGGTCCTGATTGCCGCATGCAGACGGTCAAACTTTTTAGCCCCGTAGCTGAATCCGGCAATGGGCTGGAAGCCTTTTAAAAATCCGAATACAATCAGACTGCCCATGGACATGATCTTAGTGAGCGGTCCCATGGCGGCAAGGGCGGAGCTTCCGTAATCCTTGGCCGCATCGTTCATCATACTGATTGAAAGACTGGTCAGCAGCTGAAAAACCAGTGTGGGAATCCCTATCTTCAAAATCCCGGACATGATTTCTTTAGAAAAATCACACGCTTTCACACTAAAACTAAACACGCTCTTCCTTCGGAAGATATAACGCACATAGACCAATGTGGAAACCATTTGTGATATGGCTGTAGCAATGGCCGCCCCGGCAACCCCAAGATCCAGCACATAGATGAATACAGGGTCTAATACCACATTCAGGGCTGCGCCTGCCATCAATGCGCACATAGCTGTTTTGGCTGCGCCCTCGCTTGACACAATATTATTCATGGTAACATTAAATACATTGAAGATTGAAAATGTGATATAAATGCCGGAATACGTCATCGCATAGGGCATGACATCCTCCACTGCCCCAATCTGTTTCAGGATTGGCTTTAGGAAAATCATGGAGCAGCAAATAACAATTGCCCCGATGGAAATGCTGCTGTATACAGCGGTGCTGGCCACTTTGTCGGCACTATCCCTGTCCCCGCATCCAAGAAGCCTTGAAAGACAGGCAGCAGCGCCATTTCCAAACAACAGGCCAAGCCCCACCACAATCTGTCCAAGAGGAAAGGCCACCGTGATTGCTCCCATCTGGTTGGTGCCCAGGCCCCCCACAAAATAGGTGTCCACCAGATTATAGAGTGCGTTAATCAGCATACCAACCATGGTTGGAAGGCCCAGCGCCACAAGTGCTTTTGGGATTGGCGCACTCCCCAGCAATTCCATTTTTGTGTTACATCCATTCATGTTTAACTCTCCTTTCACTTGACACGTGATTAAAAATATAGTAGTATAAATTATAGTATCTTGTCGTTGTGGATTATACTACTATACTTTATACTATTTGTCAATCATAAAAACAGGAGGGAATCATGGCAGCCATAGATTTAGTTGTATTGGGCATGATAAAAAAACAGCCCTTAAGCGCCTATGACATTCAGAAATTAGTCGAGTACCGCAACATTTCCAAATGGGTAAAAATCAGCACACCATCCATTTACAAAAAGGTAATTCAATTGGAGGAAAAGGGGTATATCAGAAGCAGTTCCGTAAAAGAAGGAAAAATGCCGGAGAAGGCGGTCTATTCATTGACAGACGCCGGGGAAGAAAAATTTGAATGTCTTATGCATGAGATTGCTTCCCAGCCCATTCACTTTTTTCTGGATTTCAATGCCGTGATTGTGAATCTGTCCAGTCTTTCGCCAGAAAGCCAGAGGTCCTGTCTGGACAGTATTGAGGAAAATGTAAAAACCCTAAAGGCCTATCTGGAAGAAAACATCCGTGAAAAAGAAACAGCGCCAAATATTCCGCAAACAGGCATGGCTGTTTTACAGCAGCAATATGCATTGGCGCAGTCAATTGAAACATGGATTGCTTCGCTAAAGGATAACAATCCGCATACATGATATGGACTTACTTTTTGCAGGAATGTAACTCCGGGGAATTGCGGTTCTCCGGGATGGGACAGGGGGATAAAAGCAGCAGTCTCATGGTTGGATAGGGTCTGGGGATTCCTTCATCCATGCTTACTCCGTAATCCGGCTGATTCCCATATCAATATACGGATAACCGCCAAATTCCTGCTCAATTGCTTCACTGGCCAGGTTGAACCAGCTTATACAGTTATCCAATATGATGGCATCGCTGGTAATCACATGATCCTGCTGTTTTAACACGGAATCCACGTTGTGTATGGTAACTGCCTGGACCTCATAATCAAAGTTTTCCAATAATTCCATAATCCTATCTTTCAGCCTGCCTGAATTAGAAACCGGTGAATCCAGGTAAAAAACAGCTTTGCGGATCTGGTTGGATTCCAATACCTTTCCAATCCGTGTGATTGCCATGTCCGTTTTATCAATTAAGCGGTAGGTTCCCCTAAGTCCAGCCAGGTCCCTTATGGTCCCATCCATGCATTTTAACAGCGGGGAGCCTGAGAACGCCACTTCCATGGTTATGATGAGGTTGAAACCGTCAATATTTACCGTGCAGCCTTCCAGGCTGCCTTTTAATTCCTTATCCATCCTTAACCGGATTTTTTCTTTTGGTGAGATGGCCCTTACCAGGGCCAGCCGCTGCCTTTCAGACAATAAATAATGGTTTCCCACAAATACGGAGGCGCTCTTGATAGGATATCCCCGGTTCAGCAAATAGTACAGATTACTCCCAGCAGCAAGCAGCTTCTCCATCCCGTCTTCGGAAAATTCCCTTTTGTCGCTGGGTACGTATCCTCTTTGAACCATCTTCCCCATCCTTCAATCCTCCTGATCAGATGTTTTCATGCTCTTGAATTTCATTTATGTCATAGGTGTTTTATTTAGAAAGCTCCCGCTTTAGCGGCTTACTCCTTGAAACGGTGAAGGGCGGTTTTTCAAGGGTTTGAGGGGTATTTGCGCGCTATTGGTGTGCTACTCTGCCACACTGAGGGCTGCTCACTACCACATCAAAATTTTTAAACCAATAGACATTTTGTTTCTTTATAGCTATACTTAATATGCTGTTGACTCTTTCCAGCAGGAAGGAGGTGTACTTTTGGAATACATAATCGCTTTTCTTATCTCTATTGCGGCAGGTATAGTCTGCTACTATATTTGCAAATGGCTGGATAGAGATAAGTAATCAACGGCCAGCCTAAGTTATTCCTCTTTAAAAGGAAAATAGAACCCCCAGAGAGCTGCAACTCTCTGGGGGTTCGTCTGTGTACCATTGGAACACAATCGCTTTTCTTTGCTAATACTATATTAAGGCAAAAAGAAGAAAATGTCAATAGCGTGCCGTGGCAATTGAACCTTATTCCTACCACAGAAATTTTTTATAACCTCGAAAAGCCTTATTTTATGTAGTTTCCCTTAGAATTTTCCCGCTTTTGCGCTCTCACAAGGGAAACGGTGAGGGCTGGATTTTCATGGGTTTCAGGGGTGGTTGTGAGCTATGAGTGTGCTACTTGGCACTATTGACGACAACTCATTCCCACTCTTTATTTTATAGATTGGCATGGACATTCCACTACTTAACAGCTATAATTAAATTGCTGTTGACTCTTTCCAGCAGGAAGGAGGTGCCATCACGGAATACATAATTACTTTTCTTATCTCTGTTACGGCAGGTATTGTCTGCTACTTTATCTGCAAATGGTTGGACAGAGATAAATAATCGACAGCCAGCCTAAGTTACTCTACTTAAAAAGGAGGAAAAGAAAACCCAGAGAGCTGCCACTCTCTGGGTTTTTGCTATGCCAAACGGACATAACTACTTTTCTTTGCTAACATTATATTAAACCAAAATAACTAAAATGTCAAGAAACACGTATCAATTTCTTTTTGTTCCAACCATCAAATAATTTCATCATCACCGAAAAGCCTTATTTTATCGGTGTATTCCTAGAATTTCCCAGCTTTAGCGCTCTCCTCAATGGAAACTGTGGAGGCTGGATTTATAAGGGTTTTAGGGGTGTTTGTGCGCTATAAGTGTGCTACTGTGCCGTGCTGATTGCTACTCAGAACTCTTTGCTGATTTTAGTATATAAAACAATGGACAGCCTTCCATCAAGGCGATATAATAAAATTGCTGTTGACTCTTTCCAGCAGGAAGGAGGTGACATAATGCACTACATAGATTCATTTCTCATTTCTGTCATGGCTGGTATAGTCTGCTACTATATCAGTAAATGGTTAGACAGAAAAAAATAACAGCAGCTAGCCTGGGTTATCCCACCCTATAAAGGAAAAAGAATCCCCAGGAAGCTGCAACTTCCTGGAGATTTGCATTTGTGACACAATGCACATAAATTCATTTCTCTGCTACTACTATATTAAACCAAAATAACTAAAATGTCAAGAAACACATACAAAATGCTTTTTCGTTCCAACCATCCAAAAATGGTTTGACCTCTCAAAGCCTTATATTATAAGGATTCTTTAGAATTTTCCAGCTTTAGCGCTCTCCTCAATGCTAACCGCAATCGCAACCGTCATACCAACCATTGGGTTGTTGCCTGCGCCGATAAGGCCCATCATCTCAACGTGTGCAGGTACGGAAGAAGAACCGGCAAACTGTGCATCGGAGTGCATACGGCCCATGGTATCGGTCATGCCGTAGGATGCAGGACCAGCTGCCATATTGTCAGGATGCAGGGTACGGCCTGTGCCGCCGCCGGATGCAACGGAGAAGTATTTCTTACCCTTCTCAACGCATTCCTTCTTGTAGGTACCGGCTACCGGATGCTGGAATCTGGTTGGGTTGGTGGAGTTGCCGGTGATGGATACGTCAACACCTTCCTTCCACATGATGGCAACGCCCTCTGTTACATCGTTAGCGCCGTAGCAGTTAACCTTTGCCCTTAAGCCCTCGGAGTAGGACTTTCTCCACAGTTCCTTTACTTCGCCTGTGTAGTAATCCATCTCTGTCTCTACATATGTAAAGCCATTGATTCTGGAGATAACCTGTGCAGCGTCCTTGCCTAAACCGTTCAGGATGACGCGCAGTGGTTTCTGACGGACCTTGTTAGCCTTCTCAGCAATACCGATAGCGCCCTCTGCAGCTGCAAAGGACTCATGGCCTGCCAGGAAACAGAAGCAGTCTGTGTTCTCTTCCAGAAGCATCTTTCCTAAGTTACCATGGCCCAGACCAACCTTACGCTGATCCGCAACGGAGCCTGGGATACAGAATGACTGAAGGCCTTCTCCGATTGCAGCAGCAGCGTCAGCAGCTTTCCTGCAGTCCTTCTTAATAGCAATTGCAGCACCTACTATGTATGCCCAGCAAGCGTTCTCAAAGCAGATTGGCTGGATCTTCTTAACCTGATCATAAACGTCCAGGCCTGCATCTTTGGTAATCTTCTCAGCTTCTTCAATAGAAGCAATGCCATAGCTGTTTAATACAGAATTGATTTTGTCAATTCTTCTCTCATATGATTCAAATAATGCCATCTTCTTATTCCTCCTATTCGGTCTTCATCATTCTTTACGTGGGTCGATAATCTTAACAGCGTCAGCAACGCGGCCGTACTGGCCTTTTGCTTTTTCCCATGCTGTGTTAGGATCGTCGCCCTTCTTGATGAAATCAGTCATCTTGCCAAGGCTTACGAACTGATAACCAATGATCTGATCTTCTGCATCCAGTGCAATACCGGTCACATAACCTTCAGCCATTTCCAAATAGCGGGGACCTTTTTTCAGTGTTCCGTACATGGTTCCAACCTGGGAACGGAGGCCCTTGCCTAAGTCTTCCAGACCAGCGCCTACAGGAAGTCCATCCTCAGAGAAAGCACTCTGTGTTCTTCCGTAAACAATCTGAAGGAACAGTTCCCTCATAGCAGTATTGATTGCGTCACATACTAAATCTGTATTTAAAGCCTCTAAAACAGTACGTCCTGGCAGGATTTCTGCCGCCATGGCTGCGGAGTGGGTCATACCGGAACATCCGATGGTCTCAACCAGCGCTTCCTGAATGATACCTTCTTTTACGTTCAGTGTCAGTTTGCAGGCACCCTGCTGAGGAGCACACCAGCCCACACCGTGGGTAAGGCCGGAAATGTCTTTTATTTCTTTTGATTTTACCCATTTTGCTTCTTCCGGAATTGGAGCAGCGCCATGATGAACGCCCTGTGCAACTGTGCACATCTCTTCTACTTCATGTGAATAAATCATGTGTTAAAACTCCTTTCAAAAATGAATTTGATCAAGTACAGTGCCCATTCGTTAAATTTATCACATCATACTTGGTTCTATTCTCTCACAAAATACGACATTTTACAAGCATATTTTTTATTTTTGGGTCCCCCACCCACGCATCATACGCTGGAATACAATAAAGAAAATAATCCCCTTCACAATGCTCGATATGGTAAGGGCCCACCAGATACCGTTAAGCCCCAGGGCTGTCCCGCCCAGGAGAATGGCCAACGGGATACGGGCAGCTGTAAGGATGATGGTGATTACAGAAGCCTCCATGGTCTTTCCCATACCTGACATGGCGCCCACTGTCATCAGTTCCACACACATGAACATTTCCGAAAAACCAATGATGCGCAGGTAATCCGCTCCAGCCGGTATGACCTCCGGTTCATGGATGAACAGGCTGAATATGGGGACTGCCCCGAAAATCAGTAGCAGGGTCGTAAACATTCCCCAGATAAACATGATTCCCGCCGCCTTCATATAACCTTTTTTCACACGTTTTAAATTGCCGGCCCCGTAATTCTGTCCCACAAATGCATTGATTGCCGAACCAAAGCCCTCTGCCGTCATCCATGAGATGGACTCAATCTGTCCACCCACCCTTTGGACCGCCACGGCCGTGTCTCCCCACGATGTGACAAACCGTGTCAGTATCATGGAAATGCTGCAATAAAGCATACTCTGCACAGCGGACGGAAAGCCAATCCGTATCATGGTCTTTATATTGGACAGTGGCGTGGGGTTCCATATGCGCATCTGGGCTGCCAGCACCGGGTCCTTTTTCATGGATAACACAAGCACCAGGCTCACAATGAACTGGGCTGAAACCGTGGCAGCCGCTGCCCCTGCAACCCCAAGTCCCGGGATTGGTCCCAGACCAAAAATCAGAATGGGATCCAGGATAATATTGGCCCCCATTCCAATACAGTTTGCCATCAAAGGGGTCCTGCTATTGCCCGAAGCCGTATATAGGCCGGTCAGGGTCTGTCCGATAAATGCAAATACGATGAACCCACAGGCAATCCTCAGATATGTAATGGCATCCGCAACCACCTGCGGGGAATTAAGATGGAAAAAGCCAATCAGCGGATCTGCCAGCAGATTCGTCAGCAGCCCATATGCAGCTGCCAGCACAAGGGCCAGCTGAAGCGCTCCCTTTCCATATTGTATGACTTCCCTGCGGTTCCCTTCCCCATAGGCATGGGCAGACTTTACCTGTCCTCCCATCCTTGCCAGGGTCACCACACCGGAAGACAGCCAGGTATACATGGCGGCAGCTCCCACTGCCGCCACCGCATCGCTTCCCACCATACCGATCCATGCCATGTCTGTCAGGTTATATGCTGTCTGGACCAGGGATGTGGCCATAATAGGAACAGCCAGTTCCGTCAGGGATTTCAGGATATTGCCATTTAATAAATCTATATTCTTCTTCACAAACTTCACCTATCGCTATTGTATTTTCATAATTTCAACCACTACTATACTATCTTTCGTCTTTATATGCAATATGGAAAGTATATGTCTTAATATAGCGGACAGCCGGATTATATTTATATAGCGCCCGGATTAAGTTTGTCCTTGGGTGTTGGCTTCTCTTAATTTATGATGTTCTCCCCCTTAATATATGGCACTCCCCTACTGTATGGGGTTCTTCTCCCTAATACGGCCCCTCTCCTTCTTAATATATGACCTTTCCTCTCTTCATGTATGGCCTTCCTACTCTTAACATATGGCTTCCTCCCTATATATCGCCTTCCTACGCTTAACATATGGCTTCCTCCCTATATATGGCCTTCTTCCGCTTATCATATGGCTTCCCTCCTCTTAACTTCCTCCACTTAATAGTGCCTGGATAATCAAACGTTCCTTCCTATTAATACAGGTGGATAGGGTGACCAGCTTTTCATTTCCCTCCGGAGTGATTCCGGTATCATAGATGGATGATTCCTTCATCTCTTGCAGATAACCCGCCCATTCTTCCATAAGAAGGTTGGTTTTATAGGCGCCTGCATCATTTTCACTTCTAATCTGGCAGGAAAAGATGGGGCACTCTTTCCATTTTCCCTGATAGAATATCCAAACTGCCGGATTTTCAAGGTAAAATGACTTTTCCCTGTATTTCTTAAGCCCTGCAAACATGGAACCGTCCTTCATGTTATGCCCGTACAGGACTGTGTTGTCTGCTGCCAGAGGTATGCTGCTGCAGTCGGCAAAGATGCTGCCGTTTATCTGCTCCTTCATGAAAAAATCATGGGTCAGGTAATATTGATTGTCTTCATGCTGTACCACAGGATAATCAATTGCGGTTCCCGGGATGGACAGCCAGAATTTATACCCGGGATTCTGCACTATCAGCTCCGGCTCATTAATGGAGGATGATGGGGGCTGTATCTGCGTTTTTAGCTGCTCCGCTTGTGGTGTCTCCTGCTCCTCTGAATCCACTTTTTGCGTCTCCGGCGGACTCTGCTCCGCTTTGGGCAGCCCTGACAGTTCTGGCTCCACTTCAGGAAGCTCCACCCCCTCCGGCTCCGCCTGTGCCTGCGTATTCTTATACGCGATTTCCCTCACTGTGCGGTATGTATTCTTTCCATTTATATAAGCAGTCCCCATTTTAACAAAAACCGCAAAACATATCATGAATCCGGCAAAAAACAGGATGGACAGCAATCCACTGGCCCGCTTAAGTTCAATCCTTAACCTGCCATTCCTGTATCTGCGCCGTATCCAAACGAAGAAAACACATACCGCCGTTATCACCGCGGCCAGGATTACAGCCGCATGTCCCGGCATCACCATTTCCCTGTGCGCCACGCTGGCACCAGTAATTCCTGGGTCCCTTTCCCCGCCCTCATGCACACCGCTGCCCCCAAACACGCTCCTGTTCACTTCACCGCTGTATACAGCCGTACAGTCTGCAACCATACGGCTGCCCTCTGCATTCACATCCCTGTACCATACGCCGTCTTTCTCATAAGGCTCCCCCTCCCACTGAAGACGCTCTATCCTGTATGCCTGACTGTCCAGTCCGGCCTGGGCTAATAGATTTTCCTTCAAATGTCCCGGGAATTCTTCTCCTTGAAGTTCAACCAGGTCATCTTCCAGCAGATACCCGTCAGACCCATAGTCCAGGACTGTCACATCCAGCCGGAATCCGTTTTCCCATCGCCTATTTGTAAAATGATAGTCTGACAGGGGAAGCAGGACCTTCCTTTCCTGCCCCGTTATTGGATCCTGTGCCCATATCCAGGCGGCTTGGGGGATTGGCTCCACTGCCTCCATCCCGGGATATATGATTTCATCTGAAACATAGATGGTCTCAGAAGCCGCTATTCCGGCTTCTTCCCCTTGCTGCGCCGCCATGGTGTTATTTGGTAATATAAGTCCTGCCAGGACTAATATCAGGATGACTGCCGCTGCCTTTTTTCCACGCGGCCATTTAAAACCCTTTTTCACATGCAGGCTGACAGCAAGACCGGCCAGGCAGAAAAGCCCAAGGACAGCCACTGCTAAAACGGGCATATTGTCTCCGGTCCGGACTTTATGCTTTGGCCCTGTCCCAAAATGGAAGGTACCATTTCCAAACCGGCTTTTCACCTTATATACAGCCGTAATCCGCCCAATCCGCTTTACCGGTTTCTTTTCTTTCCAGTTATAAAGTGTGGTATTACCCCGCACCTGACCGTCACTGTCCACGGTAAACACATAGCTGGTATCCGCTGCCGTATATCCTTGCGGCGGTATCACCTCACTTATGGAATAGGTTTCGGGTCCAGGTGGATGATACGTGATTATACCGTCTGCATCCGTCACTCCGTCAAATACCGCCTGGTCCGGTTCCTGCACACTCCGGATACGTAAACCAGCTCCCTCAAGGGGCTGCTTGGTATCGCCATCCAGTTTCGTGATTTCTATACGTTTTTCCTGGTTGACAATCTGATATCCGCCGCGGATGATGTCAGCTCCCTTTACCGTAAAGCTGTGGATTGCCGGATTCAGCGCGTATCCCGGAGGCGCTTTGGTTTCTTTGAATGTATAGGTGCCGTCCGCAGGCTTTTTTATACGGAAGCTTCCATTGAAATCACTTATGGCTGTGCCCATTGCATTTCCCTCCTGGTCATAGAAGGTGAACTGCGCCCCTTCCACCGCCTTTCCTGATGTATCTGTCTTTTTAAAGGAAATGTATTCCGGCCTTGGCTTTGGTGTGTCATCCCCACCGCCGGATGAGGAAGCTGCCCGGTTGGCAAAATAGAATACCTGGGTGGTATGGGTGCTGTCCGTCACCGTGATTTCCATGTCTTCTGCCATCCTGTATCCTGGCGGGGCCTGGATTTCATGAATGATATAGGTTCCCGGCTCAAGGCCATGGAACCTGCGGCCTCCTGATTCCTCCGATGTCCATTCCTGTATGATTTCACCGCTATCCTTTCGAATCAGACGGAGCCTGGCGCCGGCAAGCAGTGTATTGGTCCCGTCTTTTATTTTACAGATATCCGCCATTGTTGAATAGTTGCGCATCTTCAGGTGAAGTACTTCTTCCATGCCATCTGTTATGGTGAATTCCATGGGTTCAGCCAGGATTTTGAAGCCTTCCGGTCCTTCTATCTCTATGAGACGGTAATGGCCGGCCTGCAAATCCCTGGTGGAATGTCCCTGCCGTCCGGTTATCCACTGGTCTATTATCTCCCAGTCCCCCGGGGTTCCATCTTTCCTCCGCTCAATCCGCAGTACTGCGCCTTCCAGCATTTCCTCTGTGTCCCCCAGCAGCTTGTCCGTAACCACGCGGTTGGAATCATTGGTTGGCTGATACTCCAGTTCAATTAACGGGGTTTCCTCATCCCTGTACCCGAACTGGAATTCATATGGTTTCAGGTTCAGCATATGACCGGCCGCTGCCTTGGTCTCCCTGCACACATAGGTGTATGGCTGGAAATCCCCTTCCCTGTCCATATAACCAATGGGCTTGGGCTGGAACAGGGCCTGTCCCCGGGTGTCGGTTACCACGGTTTCACACAGCCGTCCCGTGGTCTGGTTGGTTAACTGGAATTCAACTCCCTGCAGCTTTTCTTCCGGCCGGTCCGTATCGCTTTTGACTATCTTAAGGATTCCGTCCGGGATTTCATCTGTCATCCCTGTTTTCTGGATTATCCCTGTATCAGCAACTGTAAAGGGTATGTCCACCGACTGAAGGAAGCCGTATGGCGTTGTTTCTTCCCTTAAGATATAGTCGCCTTCCGGTATATACGCTATGATATGGGGTCTTAAGTCCCCTGGTTTAAATCCCTCAGGAATCCTGCCTCCTGCCTGGTCCTCCTGGGTATATCTCCCGTCCAGGCCGCTGATCCACGATGCTTCTATATCCTGGTATCCACCTTCTATGGCGGGCTGATGGAGAATCAGCGGCGTATCTGAGATGTCCCCCTTTTCATCCACCGGATAGACCGTGAGTTTTGCCCCATGGACTTCCTTCCCGCCAGTGATATTTACCTTTGAAACCTCCATTCTCAAAGGTTCATCGCCCATCTGCGCGTACTGTATCCGTTCCAGGTGGCCTATGTCTTCAATGGTTATCAGAATTGGATCTGATGTGGCATAACCTTCCGGATTACGGGACTCTGCCAGGACGTAATATCCCACAGGAAGATATTCAAGACGTGTGGTCCCATTTTCCGTATAATAATAGCGTCCCTGGTAGGTATTGGGAATCGGTTGGAAATCATAGTCGTATTTCATGATTGCATGGTTCCCTGCTGCGTCCGGTGTTACCCTGCCGGTCGCAGCTACCTCCTGTGCATCCTGATACGTGGCTGCACGGAACGTAAATATGCCTGCCCCGGCATCGAATTGAGGTATGCCGTCCTTTATCAGCGGATGGCCCTTGTCATCCAGACGGGCGCGGTACAGGGTCAGGTACGCCTCGCTGTCTTTGTAAATGGTATCTTTGTTCTGCGTGTCATATTTCCAGATATCAATGGCGGTAAAATCATCTTCCATCTCAAAGCTCTGGACATTTCCGGTTTCTTCTATATGAATATTGACATCTGCCGACTGCACATAACCCTGTTCATAGGGACAGGCGGTCTCTTCCAGAACATAATACCCAACAGGTATATGGTCAATCCAGTGAGGCTGGGGGGTTGGGATTGGCTGGCCGTTCCCATCCAGTTTGAGATTCCCATTATCATCATACAGGCATCCGCTTATCCAGCTGGCGTACACCTCCCCCTTTTCATAATGTCCGTATTCGTCCTGGACCGGGCTTTTGTCATCACTTAGCCTGGCACGGTATAACGTCATGACCGCGCCCTGGATTTCCTTCTGGGTGCGCACATCTATTTTTGCAAATGCTGTCTTGGTATATTCATTCTGCATGAAATATTTCTGTACCTCGTCCGTGTCATGGAGCACCAGGCCCATATACTTTGACTGGATATATCCCTGTTCATACGGCACCCGTTCCTCCTGAAGGATATATGCCCCAAAAGGAAGACGGGCAATGGAGTGGACAGCCCCGGCAACTTCTTCCTTTCCATGGGGATCCGTGCTGTTGTCTGTTATCCAGGATTCTTCCTTTGTGACCACGTTTCCGCCCGTATAGTATACCGGCAGTCCATTTTCATCATCTTCCGTGCTCTTGTTCTCATAAATGGTCTGTCCGCTTCCGGTTCCGTCATCCACCACCTGGATGGACTTTACCAGTTCTTTGTTCCCCTCCTCATCCGTGGTGTATGCCAGCATGCGGCCATAATCATCATAAACATAGGCCATGCCGGTATTAGGATCCGCATAACACAGATGATTCCCCCGCTCATCCAACACGGACAGCCGGCCTGTAACCGGATCTGGCCGTGTGGAGGTCTGGTCAAGGTCATAATAATAAAGGTTGACCGGTTCATTGGGCACAATGACCGTGTCCCATACATCCGCGGCAGCAGGCCCGCTGTCCTGGCCAATGATACGGATTTCCCTGTGGGTGCCTGTATTTGTATCCTCTATGGCCGTTACCCTGCCATCTTCCCTTTGAACTGTTATCCCTTTATATGTGTTTCCGTCAAGCGTTTCTATCTCCACGGCCCTGTAAAGGGACAGCCTGGCTCCTGACACGGGTATGTCAAACCGGATGCCCTTTCCGGAAAAGGTTCCATCCAGCTGATAGAGCGGCTTCACGCCTGCCATGGACTTTAACAGCTTCTCACTTCCCTCTACAATATGTTCTGAAAATCCATCCAATGCCTTGGTTACATAGCCATGCCACTCCCCGCTTTCAGGATGAAAGGAAATATCCCTCACATCACCTCTGGCCTCCAGTTTCTCCCTGCGCCCGTGAACCTGATAAATCAGCAGGTCGCCTTCATCATTGACCGTGATATCACGGTCGAAACCACCGCTAAGCTCTGTCTGCCCCTGGGCGTCTGTCCTTTGGAGGACGTTCTGGTTCCCAACCATGGAGTCCCCGTCCTCTACCTTATGTATCTCCAGTCTGGAAGGGTAATCTTCCACCATTACCTGGCTTACTGTCTCCGTCCGGAATCTGTCGGTCTCACCGGATACCGGGATTGCATACTGGTATTTTGCTGCTCTCCGCGGTTCCCAGCCGCTGGTTGTCCCATCCGCATTTCTCTGCTCCCTGTAATAGGTCACATCATCTGAGTATATTTCAAAGGCCGCGGGACGGCTCCGGGTGTAACCCTTTGGGGCCTGGACTTCTACCAGTACATAGGCGCCCGCGCCCAGGGGCTGGTACATTTCAATATATCCAACCGGGACTTTCTGCACCTGACCGTCCTTGGTTATCTCCCGGATGGTGGAATACGCCCTGAAAATGCCGGTCTCATTTCCATCCTTATCATACTGCCTGATTAACTGGCTTTCATCATATTGGGGGATTCCCTCCTTGTCCAGCCGGATGGGCAGGTCATCCTCCGCCCCGTTGTCCTGTCCAACCCTTGGATACATGATTGGATTGCCGTCCGCATCCGCCACGGTGTTTCCTTCCCAGTCCACCGCCTCCCCAAACAGCACGTCCCCTGTTCCGGCAGCCGCGTTCATGCCGCTTTTGTCCACATCACGTTTGGCAGCGTAAATCCGGAACAGGGCGCCGTCATGGATGATGTTATCACCGGTCTCCGCGTCCAGCTTTTCAATCCTCAGCCTGGAACTGTAATATGCATCCTCAAAATCTTCCTGGGCAAATGCAACAAAGTTAAAATCTTCCCCGCTTCCTGACGGAACAAGTGTCTCCACGCTCCCATCATCCGGGTTCACCCTGTCCACTGCCGGGGCCAGCACGGTCCAGGGCACCAGCATAGGCGCATATTTCCCGTCAATGGCTGTCTGCATTCCGGACATTACGGGTACGTTGTCCCTTACCTCCATCTGACCGCTGTCTGTCTCATATCCGTCATAGACTACCTTGTCCATCATCCCGGCATCCTCGCTTTGGGAAGTGTATCCACGATAATAGGCTTTTACCGTGTCATTGTTTCCATCCATGTATTCCGGATTGTAAGGTTCTTTGGACGTAAGGCTGTGGCCGGGTCTGGCATCCCTGTCCAGTCCATACTTATATACCTCAAAATCCCCGTCCTGTCCGTGTGCCTGGATGATATGGGTTTCCTCATTAAAACGTATCTTGTACTTTCTTATCAGTTCCTCTGGGGTGTCTGTGCTGTCATACCTGTAATAAGGACTTCCTGTCTGGTCATTTACATCTGTTTCACCGGTATTGGCGTCCTGGCTTATATCCGGGATAAAGGGAAGGGTGATTTCCTTTGGGTAATCCTTATTAAAATGACGGTTTGCCAGCTCTTTATCCACATCCGCAGGCGTCTGTTCCGCTATGACATAGGTGCCGTAGGGGAGCATGATGGAATGGTTGTAATAATCATCCTTGCCATTCTTTGTATTACACTGCAGCGTGGTCCTGTCACCGTCCGCACCTCCGCCCGGGTCCTTATCCCAGGCAATTGCCAGACGCTGGTCCAGACCTGCAAAAATATCCAGATAAGCGGCAGCCTCGCCCTCTGCCTTTAAAAGTGCCCGTTCATAGGCCGCATCACTATTTAACCCTGGTTCTGCTGCAAGTATTTCCTTCTTATACCCATCTATGTCATAGTAATCAATTGCAAACTGCCTGAGCACTCCGGCCGGATAAGTTCCCCGTGTCTTTTGGTCTGCTGCATACATGGCATCAAAGAATTTTGTATAATTATATGTTCCATCCGCTGCCCCGTCCATTGGTTCCAGCAGACGGCGGCCGCCGGCCGCCGCTGGCGGAAGATATAGTTTCTGTACGTCACCCCGAAAGCCTTCCCTGCCTATGTATTCGGAAATAATGGTTCCGGACTCATCCACGTAAATATTTTCCAGGTTACTTTTTAAATATGCCTTAAATTTAAACTGGTTTAATATCTTTGTGCCCTGAGAACTGCTGCCCCCGCGAAACAGACCCAGAAGCACGGTCAGCGGGTCATTGTGCAGGGAACCATATGTGTTGACCCCATCATAAGATGTCTGGGAAATGTCTTTTGTGACTTTAATGGATTGTTTGATGACCCGCTGCAGGACCTGGACCGGCTTAGTCAGCGTACCGCCATCCTGTATGGGCTGGGTCTGACCTGGATAAACCAATGCCTGGAGTACGATGTAACTGCCTGCATCCATGGCCGGAAGGGATGCATGAACACTGACACCTGCTCCTGCCACATCCGTAAGATACTGGTTATAGGGCATTTCCATCCCATTATGGTCAATGGTCTTCCTGGATGTTACTGCCCGGTACACAGTCCTCACGGACCGTGTTTCCCTATCCCAGTCCGTTGTATTTTCCACATGGATTGTATAACTGCCATTGTCCGCATCATGGCTTGCCTCCAGGGGCATCAGCCGTTCATACTCGTGTGATACTTCCTCTTCCGTATAATGAAATACACGCTCCATGACAGGGATAGGGTTTCCGGAACCGTCTGTCAGGATTTCCCCTTTAACGTACGTCTCATATACGGGTTGGTATATGACTTTAATCTGTTTTTCAATCTCACCGCCATATGCGATTGTGTGGGTGATTGCCTTTTTTTCTTTGACGGACACGGTTTTGCCGGACAGATTGAATTCACCTTTCTGATATTCTATCCAGTACCTTACCTGGTCAGCCGGGCCTCCGTCCATGGCAGCTGTCTTTTGGACATAAAGACGCTGGTTTGCAAAATCATATATGGCAGGATAATCCTCACTGGATGCAGAATAATCATATTGAAGACGGGCGCAGTATTCCCCATCTTTTTGATAAATGGATTCCACGGTTCCGCAGTCATAAAAGTTATGGGCGGTAAACCAGTCCAGGATTTCCGCGGCTGCCTTGGCATTGGTATCCCCGGACAGATTCAGGTCAATCCAGGGGGAATCATCCTTGACAGGCTTATACTTTAGCTGGGCTAACATTCCATTGACCTGCACGGCCAGGTAATCCCCGTTTAGGGGCTGCCCCCATTGACTCATGTCATCCGGCGCTGCCGTGCCGCTTGGATAGGAAGCTGTCCTGAACCGGTAGTAAAGGGTTTCCCCATAGGGAACCTGTTTATCAGGACCGCTGTCCGTGGCCGTATCCGGCTTCATGAACGGATTTCCATCCGGCCCTGTTTTGTATTCCCCTCCCTTGGCAGTCTGATAGACCGGATTCCCATATTCATCCAGCTTTGGCTGAAGGGAACTACCGGTAATAATCTGCTCCCTTTCATTCCTGCTTTCCGTGTCCACACGGTAAAAATCAGTGCCGGCAGGATAACCGCTGATAATGATGTCATAACCGTTTTCAGTCTTGAAGTTTTCCACCATGAACTCGTTCCAGGAACCGTCCGCATTCATGTTGTTATAATCCGATAGCCCGCCGGTTATCCATGCCTGTCCTGCTTCCCTTACCGTGGTCATTCCGGTCTGGGTACGGTTGCTTTCTGCAAGGGAAATGCCGTTAACAGACAGCTCATACCCTTCGGAACGGCTCAGTTCTTTTATATAATAATTTCCCAGTAACAATGGCCGTCCTATCCATTGATTGCCGTTGGCTGCCATATTATCCGGATATGTGACGGTGCCAAAACCTTCGCTGGAGGATGTGATGGATGAACCGTCATACAGGTTCCCGGCTCCCGTGCCGCCCTCCGCCGGTTTTATGTTGCCGTCCCCGTCCAGCCGGGTTGCGGGTTGCTCCGTGCAGGCCAGGAAGGAGGCGTCCCCGTTCTTATCCGTTGCGGCAATTGACACTATATCGTTTTGATTATAAATGATTCCCGACTTTCCATCCGGATGTATGATGTCCTGGGCTGCAAACAGGCCATATACGGCTCCTTCCAGGGATGCATCCCCCTGGGTCTGCCCAAAACTGCTGTCCATATCCGCCTTATACAACTCCAGGTCACGTTTATTGATGTGGATGCGTCCTTCGGTACGGTGATCCCACACCTTGAATGTGTAAAGGATAAGACCCGGATTCCCATAGGCCGAAACGTCGATGGAATCCAGGCTGTCATCCATGAAACCGGGAAGGAAACCTGATATGGCATCACTGTCCTCACGGGAGAATAGTGATGTCAGGAAACGTGTCAGCGCATTCCCTTTGTCCTGTGGATCCGGATTTTGTTCCCCAAGGCTTATGTCTGTTTCAATTGATGGCCGGATGGGGTTTCTTGTATATTCATACGTTTCATAGGATTCCCCCTGGTTTTCATCCTCTTCATCCGTGTCCTCATCCTTATCCGAATCCTCTTCTTTATCCGAATCGTCTTCTTCATCCGGATTGTCTTCTTCATCCGTTATCATCACATCATCTTTTGGTTCTGATGATGCGTTATTATCCGTTGCAATGGAGGACGACAGAATCGTCTTGTCCCTGGCTGTTTTTGAAACAGCAGGGATTTCCTGACTTTTGCATGTAAATCTGATGGGATTCTGTTTACTATCATTGAGATTCAGGGTACCACGACCTTTGCTTGCGGCAGTACCGGAAAGATGATTTTGATTTTTGGAATGTGCATTGTCACGATTTTCACTTTTCGAAACTCTGGTATCCTCACTTTTAGATTGAGGATTCCGGGCATCCTGACCTTTACGCCCGGAACCCTGGATATCCTGATTTTCATTGTTGGAACCTCCTGATTTTTGTACCGTGCTTTTCACATGGCTGTTGGTTCTATCCGTTTTTGAGTTTCCGTTTTCTTCAATATCAGGGATTCCGTTTTCCTTGGTTCCCTGGTTTCTACTTCCGCTTCCCTCGGTTACCTGGGTTCCACTTCCATTTTCCTCAGTTCCCTGATTCCCACTTCCGCTCTCCCCAGTTCCCTGGCTTCCTCCTCCATTTTCCTCGGTTCCCTGATTCCCACTTCCGCTCTCCCCAGTTCCCTGGCTTCCACCTCCACTTTCCTCGGTTCCCTGATTCCCACTTCCGCTTTCCCCAGTTCCCTGGCTTTCACCTCCATTTTCCTCGGTTCCCTGATTCCCACCTCCGCTTTCACCGGTTCCCTGGCTTCCTCCTCCATTTTCCTGTCCGTTTTCTGCGCCATCCTGTCCATTACTCCCAGCAACGCTGCTCCCTTCAATGACATCATCTGCAGACGGTTCGGTCCCAACCGGTTTTCCCTCACCTTTTTCTTTTATTACATCCACAATGCTTCTCTGTCCATCCAGATCCTGCTCCTGCGCCTCCGGCACCGGGTACGTATAAAACCGTAAGCCGCCCATCTTGTCCATGGCATGATAGACAGGATCCAGTATATGGTTAACCATACCGGCTTTGTAATATCCGGTTACCACATTTCCGCCAGCCTGGGCAGAGGTAAGAATCACGGTTTCTATCTCTTTGTCATCATGATGTAACCCATGTAATATATAACCTGTCCTGGCAGTCTTCTCCTGCATATGATAGCTGTATTCCAGATTGATATAATTCTCATAGGTCTGGTCCCGGTCCTCCAGCATGGCCTGCATGGCTTCCGGGTTCTGGCCGTGGTCATCCTCATTATCATTCTGCACATGGAAATCACAGGTGGCTGCGCACAATTCCTGCTCTGCCATCCACTGCCCGCGCAGGCGTTCATTTTCTTCATCGCAGCTGCAGTCTTCACCTTCCTCTTCTCCATCCCCGCCCTCATGGGTGCACTCAATCCACTCCGGGGCAGGATGGCCCATACAATAAGTCTTACTGTAATCGTATTGCCTGACATCACTATGGCTGGCCTGACCGCCTATATCTGTATTGATGGTATCACATATATAGCCGGTTTCCGGCTCCGGCAGCATGCGGTTTAAATATACTTCTCCTGTAGAACCGTCAGGCTCACCCTCCGTATATCCGTCTGTGTTTATCTGGGAAAAATCAAAATCTTCCCAGACATAAAAGGCGGTCCCTTCCAATGGTTGGTTTGTCTCAGCACAATATTTTTCAAGATCAATGTTATAATTGCTCTCAAATGTTTCGGAATGACGGTATAATTCAAGCTGCGCTCCGCCATCGGCGCTTCCCGGTGCATCCGGTTCCACCTCAAAGGATGCGCCGGACGGACTATGGCCAAGGTCCAATCGTCCCATCTGTACCTGCAGTCCTGACGGCGGGTTAAAGATATAGGCAAAATATTTGTTTTCCACGCCTGGTATATCAGCTGAGGTGATTGTTCCTTTGGGTTCTTGGGAACCGTTGTATTGGAATGTGATACTGTTTCCATCTTCCGACAATTGGTACGTCCAATCGGTATCAGGAAAGGACCATGTGGTATTTCCCAGCTGACGGCATGTGCTTATATCCAAGGTCAGCTCATAATGTCCATCTTTCAGGGACATTCTCTGCCTGGAACCATTCCATGACGGAAGGGTTCCATTGCCCGCGTCGTAATCATCCATTCCCTGGATGACGGAATCCTTCATGCTTTGGTAATATGTCATAACCCCAGGATTGCCCATGACAGCGGCAAACTTTTCCATGGCCTGTTCCTGGGCATCCCAGTCATCCTCGTATCCGGCAAGACAACCCCAATAATAAACCTGCACCACACCATAACGGGACGCATCCGGGAAAGGCCCTTCCCACAATAGCCATTCATATGCCAGCACCATGGATAAATACCGGTCAAATGAACCGATATACGGAACTGACTGCCCTGGCCGGACTTCATACCGGGTATATGCGCAAGCGGTTCCATCCCATAACTTTTTGCCCGGCTCCAGGCAGAATGTAGCGCCGCCGTAAGCTGAACCTACCTGGTAAAAACTCATGGAATTATGTGTTTTCCCAAACACATTCAGTGGTTTTCCCTGAAAAACATAATACCTGGGTATGATATTGGCCACATCCATATCAGCAGCTTTTGCTGACAATGAAATCATGATGGATGACAGCAGGAATACCACTGCCAGCCACAAGGATAATGGGCGCTTTATACTCTTAATCCGTTTCATTTTATACTCTTCCTCCCAAATAAAAAACCATGGACTGCTTATAAAAATGCAGCGCCATAGTTCTTCTAATCATTATTAAGTAATGTGTTATTTTATGTATAGCTGGGACACATCATATCCATATTCCGTTATATATACGCCTACTCCTGTTTCTTTCCATTTGGAATCCAGCATATTCTTCTTATGCTCAGAAGAATTTAACCAGCCATCCACTACTTTCTTCGCAAAATCATGGACCGTATGTGCATTTAAATAACCGCGTCCGGCTAAGTTTTCTCCGGATGAGGAATGTGTGGCCGTTATCACGGTATTATAATACCTTCCATCGGGCCTGGTATGGGAAAAGGTCCTGTTCACCTCCTCAGCCCTCACCATTGCATTTTCCATCAGTTCATCATTCATGTCCAATGCATTCCTGCCCCTGGATTCCCTTTCTTCATTCACCAATTCCCAAATCACATACGCCAGTCCATAAGGGGCCAAATCTTCCAAGGGATTGGCCTGATTGGATACAGCTGTCCTGTTTTCCTCCAATTGGCTTTCTAATCCATCTGCCCAAGCCCCATCATATGCCCAGTCAGCTCTTTCCCCATGGATTGCCATGCCCGGATAATAATCCCTGCCTTCAGGTAATACGGTCATGCATACCATGCCATTGTACAGCGCTGCCCCATCCCCGTTAACCCTTACCCCCTGGTCAGCCGGGTTCAATGACAGATAGCCGTTTCCATCAAAACAATAATTCTCCGCAATACCATCATGGTTCCCATCAACCCAGGCCCATGTCAAGAACGGATAACTCCCGTCGTCATTCTGCCACCAGCAGCCATTACCGTCCTCCATCCACTGCCCCGCATAAACCGGCGGCGTCATTATCAATGCTGCTGCCGCGGTTAATATGGCCAGACGTCTTACCATAATCCCATCCTCCCTTTCGTTTCAAACAATGAATCAATGTATGAATAAACCAACTCCGCATCTATGGCTTTTTCTTATTCATTTTCAATCCATTAAAATGGAATGCGCCTAATAAAGGAAAAATAAACAGCCGCTGCCGCCCATTCCATCCATACAATTGAAAACATCCATTGTCAAGGTTCAGTTATCTTTGCTGCTCCCTGCATACCTGCCCTGGTTACATACATGGAAATACTATTTTGAAAAAAGTAGAAAACCTAGATTTAAATCCGATATCATCAGACATCTTAAATCCAAAGACCATTGCCTCCCTTCCTCCTGCTTATTCCTTCATTATCAACAATGTGAATATGGGCCGAACCGGCCAGCCAAACGGAACAATCCTTTGTCCCATAGAAACTTCCACAGAGAACTCTGTGTGAATGAATATAGAATAGCACACCTGCAATCCCCAAGTCAAGGCCAACATTTATTTTTTTCTAAAACTATTTTCCCAGCTATTCCCGCCCTATTTCCTGTTCCGATATACCGCCCCACCCCCATGCCTCCCACCGCAATCTTTCCACCACAAAAAACCGGTACCCAGATGCCTGCACAGCACCCGGATACCGGTTTAAAACCTTCTATCCTATAATCATGCGTTCAATCTATTTCCCCTGAAGGAACTCATCAATACCCCTTGCTCCTGCGCGTCCTGCCTCCATGGCAAGGATTACGGTTGCAGCGCCTGTAACGGCATCACCGCCCGCATACACGCCTTCCTTGGTGGTCTTTCCATTGGCTTCATCAGCAATGATGCATTTCCACCGGTTGGTCTCAAGGCCTTCCGTGGTGGAGCTTATGAGCGGGTTGGGGGATGTTCCCAGGGACATGATGACTGCATCCACATCAATGGTGTAGTCGGAGCCTGGTATCTCCACCGGTCTGCGGCGCCCGGATGCGTCCGGCTCGCCCAGTTCCATTTTCCTTACAACCATGCCCTTAACCCATCCATTGTCATCGGTGAGGATTTCCACAGGGTTGGTCAGAAGGTTGAAAATGATTCCCTCTTCCTTTGCATGATGCACTTCTTCCACACGGGCGGGAAGCTCTGCCTCACTTCTTCTGTATACAACATGCACTTTTGCGCCAAGACGGAGGGCTGTCCTGGCAGCATCCATGGCCACGTTTCCGCCGCCCACGACCGCTACCTTCTTGCCCAGGTAAATCGGGGTATCATAGTCATCCCTGAAAGCCTTCATCAGGTTGCTTCTGGTCAGGTATTCATTGGCTGAAAATACGCCGCTGGCATTCTCGCCCGGGATTCCCATGAACTTGGGAAGTCCTGCGCCGGAGCCGATGAACACGGCCTTAAAGCCCTCTTCATCCATGAGTTCGTCAATGGTCACTGACTTTCCAATGATGACATTGGTCTCAATCTCAACGCCCAGCTTTTTCACGTTCTCAATCTCAGGGCGAACAACCCCGGACTTGGGAAGACGGAATTCCGGGATACCGTATGTAAGCACGCCGCCCGGCTCGTGGAGCGCCTCAAATATGGTCACCTCGTATCCCATCTTAGCCAGGTCGCCTGCGCAGGTAAGTCCCGCGGGGCCGGAACCGATGACGGCAACCTTTAAGCCGTTGGTCTTCTCAGGCTTTGCAGGCACGAATCCATTTTCCCTGGACCAGTCTGCCACAAAACGCTCCAGCTTTCCGATGGAGATTGGCTCGCCCTTGATGCCGCGGATACATTTTCCTTCACACTGGCTCTCCTGGGGGCATACACGGCCGCAGACAGCCGGCAGCGCGCTGGACTCTGCGATGGTGTTGGCCGCATCCTCGAACTTGCCGTCCTTTACTTCTGCAATGAACTTGGGTATATTGATTGCAACCGGACATCCCTGGATGCACTTTGCATTCTTACAGTTGATGCAGCGCTGTGCCTCTGCCTGGGCCTCCTCCTGGTTGTATCCAAGACATACTTCCTCAAAATTAGCTGCCCTTACCTTCGGGTCCTGTTCCCTTACCGGTATCTTCTTTAATACGTCCATTATTCCTCACCTCCGCAATTTCCGCATCCGCCGTGGTGTGTTGCGCCCTCGCGCAGCCTTAAAATAGCCCTGCCTTCTTCTGTCTTATACATCAGCTGGCGCTTCATGGCCTGGTCAAAATCCACCAGGTGTCCGTCAAACTCAGGTCCGTCCACGCATGCGAACTTCACTTCCCCGCCAACGCTCACACGGCAGGCGCCGCACATGCCGGTTCCGTCCACCATGATCGGGTTAAGGCTGACAATGGTGGGGATGCCCAGTTCCTTGGTGAGTCTGCACACGAATTTCATCATGATCATGGGACCGATGGCAACACAGACATCGTACTTCTTACCTTCATTTTCAACCAGGTCCTTGATGACCTCGGTAACCATGCCCTTGCGCTCATAAGAACCATCATCTGTTGTTATGTAAAGATTGCCTGCAACTGCCTTCAGCTCATCTTCCAGGATTAACAGGTCCTTTGTCTTGGAACCTTCAATCACATCTACATCAATGCCATGTTCCTTCATCCATTTAACCTGTGGGTATACAGGAGCAGAACCAACGCCGCCGGCCACGAAAAGGTAGCGTCTCTTCTTCACTTCTTCCAGGTCTTCCTTAACGAACTCGGAAGGCTGGCCCAGAGGTCCCACAAAATCCTGGAAATAATCCCCGGCCTTAAAGCCTGCCATACGCTCGGTGGAAGCGCCCACTGTCTGGAATACAATGGTAACAAGCCCCTTCTCCCTGTCGAAATCACAGATGGTCAGCGGAATCCTCTCTCCTGCTTCATCCATCTTAACGATTACAAATTCACCTGGCTGGCAGGCTCTGGCTACACGCGGTGCTTCCACGTCCATCAGATAAATCTTGTCTGCCAGGCATTCTGCCTTAACAATCTTGTACATGGTTCTCCTCCTGATTTGTTAAAATGTTATATTCGTTAACCTACCTCAATGGTATAGCTCCTGCTCCAGCTATCCCATCCAGGCAGGGAAATGATACCTTTCCTGTCCTTTAATTCACCCTTGCAGCCATCTGAGGCACAGAGTCCGTACCAGGGCTCCAGGCAGACAAACGGGTGGGTCTCCTCCATGGTCCACACACCCAGATATGGGAAATCATTGCATCCCATGGTAACATATGGCCTGCCGTCCAGAAGCAGGCTCACACTGCTGACCTGGGCGTCATCAAACATATAGGTAAGGGCTGTGTCAAAGAACCCTTTTGTCAGAGGCGTCCTTCCCTCCTGAAGCTTAAGCGTGCCCTGCAGTTCCCCTGACTCATAACCTTCCGGCGTGGGCGCAAGATAATGAAGGCTGTCCTGGTGCTGCCCTTCCCTGCAGCCTTGGCGGTTAAATTCAAAGGTGAAATCGTAAATGCTCCGGCCCTCCGGTACCTGGAACGCGGGATGCCCTCCAATCATGAACAGCATTTCCCCGGAATCCTGGTTGGTCACCTTCCACATCACCGTAATGGTGCGGCCTTCCAGCCTGTGTCCAATCTCCAGTTCAAAATGGAATGGATATTTGGCAAATGTCTCAGGCGTGTCCTTTAATTTAAACCAGCACTCATCCATGTCGCACAGCACCGGTTCAAACTCCATGTCCCTGGCAAATCCATGCTGGGTGGGCATGGCATACTCTTTTTCTTCATGGATATATCTGCCCTCGTAGCATTTGCCCACAAAAGGAAAAAGGACAGGCGCATGACGGTCCCAGACAGCCGGGTCCGCGCCCCAGAGGATTTCCCTGCCGGCCTTTTTATCATAAATCCTGGTCAGTTCCGCCCCGTGCCTTGCCACTGTAACTAAAAGGTCATCATTTTCCAATGTAAATAATGTTCCATCCTGCTTCATATGGATTCCCCCATCCTGCTTGTGAGAATTTACTCTTACCCAAGCTTTATATTATCATTTTCTGCATCATGTTACAACTGGTTTTTCAAATATTTCTAAAAATTTTTTAGATTTTAGTCGTTATATACAATTTTTTTGGTTATTTCTTCCTTTGGAACTTCTGGAACGTGTAGCACAGATCAAAATACGTCTGTTCATCACTCTCCCCGGTCATTTCCCACGCCCCATCTTTTTCCAGATTACTGAAAAATGTATCTGCGTCATAGGTATAGTCAATACGGGTCACATGGACCGTGTCCACATAGGGCAGGAACTGCTCATATATGCTCAGCCCGCCAATGATATATATATCATCCGTATCATAGGCAGAGAGCACCTCCAAGGCCTGGTCCAGGCTGCCGCACACCCGTGCCCCTTTCACCTTATAATCCCTGTTCCCGGACAGCACCACGTTCACGCGGTTTCCCAGCGGCTGGGCTCCCGGCAGGCCTTCCAGGGTTTTCCTGCCCATGACCACCACCTTGCCCGCTGTTTCCCGCATCAGCATCTGCTGGTCAGCCGGTATGGTCACCAGACCGCGTCCGTCTTTTCCAATGGCCCAGTGCCGGTCGGCCGCCACAAGGATGTTCATAGTCCCTGCCTCCTTGTATAGACTTTAAATTCATAGGTAATCCCATTGTATTCCTGCATCTGGCTGGTGCTTGTGACTTCCCATTCCCCGGTCCTGTCCAGGTCCACAAAATCCGTATCAGCCTCAAAAACATGATGGATACAGGTTACATATGCCTTATGACAATATGGAAGGAATTCCCTGTAAACCATCCCTCCCCCTATAATGAATATATCCTCTTCAGGATACTGTTTCAGGGCCTCAAGCACCTGGCCCGCATCATGGCAGACCGTCACTCCCCCGGGACAGTAATCCCGGTTCCCGGTCAGGACAATATTGACCCGGTTCTTCAGGGGTTTTCCATCCGGAAAGCTTTCCAATGTCTTTCTTCCCATGACAACCACTTTTCCTCTGGTTGTCTCCCGGAAATATTTCATATCCCCCGGAAGATGGGTCAGAAGACCACCGTTCCTGCCGATTCCCCACTTCTCATCCACTGCTACAATCAGATTCATCTATAGCCTCCTGTCCTTGGTCATGTTTGGAACATGCCTCAGACCGTCCTTAAGTATCCGGCATGTTCCAGATTCAAACAAAAAGATTATAGCACGAATTGCCATGGAAAGAAAGATTTTCTATGTTTTATCATTGTACTTCAAGGGCAACCTCTGCTATAATAGGCTCATTATTTGACTTAAGGAGAGATGTGCATGAGTTATTCAGATCAGATATTTATACAGAATTGCAGGGATATTTTAGATAACGGCGTGTGGGATACGGATTACGATGTGCGCCCGGTCTGGGAAGACGGCACGCCTGCCCATACCATCAAGCGCTTCGGCATTGTGAACCGCTATGACTTATCAAAGGAATTCCCGGTCATTACCCTTAGACGGACCGCTTTTAAGTCAGCGGTTGACGAGCTGCTGTGGATATGGCAGAAGAAGTCCAACAACATCCATGACCTGAACAGCCACATCTGGGATTCCTGGGCGGATGAGGACGGCTCCATCGGCAAGGCCTACGGTTACCAGCTGGGCGTCAAGCACCACTATAAGGAGGGGGATTTTGACCAGGTGGACCGGATTCTCCATGACCTGAAGCACAACCCCTTAAGCAGGCGCATCATGTCCAATATCTATAACCACCACGACCTTCATGAGATGAACCTGTACCCATGCGCCTACAGTATGACCTTCAATGTTTCCGGCCGCACCCTGAACGGCATCCTGAACCAGCGCTCCCAGGACATGCTCACAGCCAACAGCTGGAATGTGTGCCAGTACGCCATACTGCTCCACATGTTTGCCCAGGTCAGCGGCCTTATGGCAGGTGAACTGGTCCATGTGATTGCAGATGCCCATATCTATGACCGGCATATCCCGATGGTGGAGGAGCTGCTGAAAAAAGAACCTTATCCAGGACCCACCCTGGCCATGGATACGTCCGTAACAGACTTCTATCAGTTCACCACATCCAGCTTCCGCCTGGAGAATTACCGGTATCATGCATTTGAACATAAGATTCCTGTTGCAATCTAATCGTTAAACGCCAAGAGCGCTGTGCGGCCGCAAGGGTAACCCCCCAAAGAGCACAGCGCCTTTTTATCATACAGCCGTCCCTGCAGTGAACAGCACATTCCTTACCTCCCACAGGGCACGCCATGTCTGGTCTTTTATGTCCCCGGCCATTGGATTCAGTCCCATCCTGTCTCTTTTCAGAAAAGTCCTTCATTCTTTTGTTCCAGCACCTTGATGGCATGATAGAACATCTCATTATACGGGGTGGGCACCCCCAGTTCCCGTCCCATGCGGATCATCGTGCCCCCAAACATCTCCACTTCCGTCATGCGTCCGGCCTCGATATCCTGAAGAGTGGATGGTTTATTCCCCGGCGGCACCGTCCCAAGGACCCGGACCTGTTTTTCCATGTCCTCCTCTGTCAGGCTGATTCCTTTTTTCCGTGCAACAGCAATCACCTCACGCATCAGGGCTTCCCGGATAAAGTTGGCATCCCCGCTGACGCGCCATGCACCATAGGAAATGCCCAGCACGGCCGCGCTCTGGTTTTCACTGACATTGCACATATACTTAAACCAGATGGCCCGCTCCATGTCCTCCGGAACCACACAGCGGATACCTGCCGACTCAAACAGTTCCTTCAAAACCCGTACCCGCGGCGTGATTATCCGGTTCCTCTTTTCCCCGAATTCAATCCGGGCAGCGTCAGGCTTAAAGGAGGCCTGCCCGTCCTTCATGACAACGCTGACCTTGGCCAGGGAATATAAAAGGTTGTCCCAGCCATAGACGGACGCCACCATGTCCTCTGCCTCCACTCCATTTAGCGGAGCCATGATAAGGGTATCCGGGCCGATCTGGTTCTTCATATCCTTGATTGCCTGGGAAAGGGCCGGGAATTTTGTGATGATAATGGCCAGATCCGGATAATCCCCACCGCAGTCCTGGTCCGGGGGAACGATATGGAAATGATGATTCACACCATTAACCGTGACTCCCTCCCTTTCCAGCCTATCCTTTCTTTCCCCTCCTGCAATGATACGCAGCCTGTCTCCCAGAACCTCCTTAAGCTGGAAGGCAAAAAAGCTTCCGATTGCCCCCAGCCCTATGATGGAAACTGTTTTGATTGGTTTATAATCAGTCATGACCCCATCCCCTTTCTATTACACTTCAATGCCCTGCTGAAGGGCCAGTGAATAAATCACACGCTCCTTCACCTTTTTGCCCGTAAGCTGGGTCAGGGCCCGCTCATAATAATCCAGCTGGACCCGGTAACGCCGGGCCAGCATGGCCGCCCCCTGCTCCCTGTTTCCCTTTGGCACATGGTCTGTCTTATAATCAATGAGTACCAGGCCGTCCGGCTCTTCCAGATAGGCGTCAATGATTCCCTGGATTAAAACCAGTTCATCGGAATCCCCGCGCCCCATATCCCTGGCCGGTATGCCGATGATAAACTGCTGTTCTTTGTGGATACGCCCCTCTGCCTGGGCCCTGGCCATGCGCCTGCCAAGGGGGCTTTCAAGAAACGCCCATATATCCCCGGCGCGGATGAACCCTCTGGTTTCCTGGTTCAGATATCCCTGTTCCACCAGCGCATCAAGGGCCGCCTCTGTTTCCTCCGGACTTTTGATATCCTGGAAGGATATGTGTTCCAGCGCAGCGTGGTAGGCAGTTCCCCTCAGTGCGCCGCGGCTGGGTGTTCCCGGCTGGTCCTGGCCGGAATCCGGACCTGCCTGTCCTTTTGGCCCAGGCCTCTTTTCCGGCCCTGCACCCAGGTACCCTGTTCCACGGTCCGGCTGCTCCAGGAATTCCGGCACCGCGCCCTCCGTCCCCACATCCCCGGTTCCGATTGCCTCCTCAGACCGTCCGATCTGGCTTTGTTTCTTAAGTTCTGAAACAGATACCATGGCATACAGTCCCGTATCATCCATATGGGGATACCTGTAATTCACTGCTGCTTCCAGCCGTTTTCCAAATTCCCTGTCATAGACCTGGTCTTTGTCCACGGACAGCAGATCCTCCTTTGTCATCTGCCTCACTATCTGGCGTCCCACTTCCTCCCCTACCAGATCCCTGACCTGAACACATTGCAGCTGCAAATGGCTGTCCGGGACAGCTGGTCTGGCCATCAGAAGCCAGTCCAGGCAGGAGCCTGCCGACGACAGGATTGTATAGGGAATCTGGCCGTCCACTGCCAGGCTGTCCTGCCATTTTGCCAGCTTGGCCTCCAGGGAGCGGTCCGTGGCAGTCATGATCAGCTTTTCCTTGGCACGGGTCATGGCAACATACAGCACGCGCAGCTCCTCGCCCATGGTCTCAAGCTCCATACGCCGCTTCAGCGCCTGTTTCTTAAGTGTGGGTGCTTTCACCCTCAGATCCAGGTCCAGGTAATCAGCCGCCACCCCCAGGTCCGCATCCAACAGTATCCGGCCATAGGCGTCCTGCTTATTAAAACGTTTCCCCATACCGGACAGGAATACCACCGGGAACTCCAGGCCTTTGCTCTTATGGATACTCATGATGCGGACCGTATTATCCTGTTCGCCTGCCGTGGCCGCCTCCCCGAAATCCGTATCAAACTTTTTAAGCCTCTCAATGTAGCGTACAAAATGAAACAGGCCCTTATAGCTGGTGGCCTCATAGGCAGCCGCCTTTTCCACCAGCATATCAAGGTTACCCCTTCTGGTCTCGCCTGCAGGCAGGGCAGAAACATAATCATAATACCCGCTGTCCCTGTATACACGGTACAGCAGCTCATGAATTGGAAGGTATCCGGCTTCCCTGCGCAGCGTTTCTAAAAGCCCGGACAGGCAGGACAGCTTTTTCCTGATGGATGCAGCTGCTTCTTCGGGCACCTTTTGAACCGTTTCAGAATCAGGCTCCATCCACATGGACCAGGCCCCGTACACACCCCTGTCCTGTCCTTTTTTACTGTTTTTCTTAAACGCAGCCACCATCCAGGCCATTTCCTCATCACTCATGCCCACTATGGGAGAGCGCATCACGGCTGCCAGTGGAATGTCCTGCATGGGATTATCAATCACTGACAGCAGGCTCAATATGGTCTCCACCTCCACGGTGTTAAAATACCCGGTCCTGGTCTGGGCGCTGGCAGGGATTCCCTCGTTCATAAGCACATTGACAAAGACTTCCGACCATCCGGTCATGCTGCGCAGGAGGATTACGATATCCCCCAGCCTGGCCCTGCGGTATGCCTCTTTTTCCTTGTCCCATACCAGCAGTCCCTTGTCACTGCTGACCAGTTCCCGGATACGCCTGGCCGTCATCCTGGCTTCCAATTCCCTTGCAGTGTAATCCATGGCGTCCTCATCCAGCTGTTTCAGTGACCCGGACCCGGTATCCGCCAGCAGCAGTTCCGAAGGAGTACCTGCGGACAGGGCGCTGCCTCCCTTTTCCCAGTCCATTCCAATGACCGTATCCGGCCCCGCGTCCTTGAATACGGCCCCCGGATACAGGGCCGTATCCTTTGTATATGTGATTCCGCCCAGATTCTTTGTCATTATCTGGTAAAATACATCATTGATACTGGTGAGCACCGACTCCCTGCTGCGGAAATTCTGCTGAAGCTCAATCATCTGGTACTGGCTGTCCGCAGATGCATAGGATTCATATTTTTCCATGAATAATTCAGGGCGGGCCAGGCGGAACCGGTAGATGCTCTGCTTCACATCCCCTACCATGAACACATTGGGATGCCCGTACCGTTCCCTGGAAATGCTGGTTATCAGGGCTTCCTGGACATAGTTGCTGTCCTGGTACTCGTCCACCAGGATTTCTTCATACTGACGGCTCAGTTCATCCGCCACCGGGGACGGACGCCGGGCAGCAGCCGGGTCCTCCCCTTCTTTCCAGTCCGGATCCTTCTCTAAAAGCACTTCCAGGGCCAGATGCTCCAAATCATTAAAATCCAGCACGTTCCGTTCCTTTTTTGCCGCCCTGTATTCATTATCAAACCGTTCTGTCAGCTCCAGCAGCTTGTGTATCACCACCCTGGTCCCCCGGATGCTTTCCACCACCTCATGGGGGCTCTGGGAACCGTAAAGCTCCCTGCATCTGCCCAGGGCCTTCTTGACCCGGTCGCGGCAGGCCGTGACAAAGGATTTCTTGTCCCCGTCAATCTCCTTACTGCGGATGGAAGCCAGACGGTCAAAACTCATATTAATAAGACCCTGGTACAGCTGTTCATACCGGCCTTCACGGGCAGCGGCCCCGATTGCCTGGATTTTCATCCTGTCACCCATAAGCATGGGCTCGTATGCCAGTGGTCCGTTTTCCTCCCTGCACACCTCAAGGGCCCTATCCAGCTGCCCGCCAAGTTCTTCCATCTGCCGGGCCGTATCCTGAAACAGGAACCTCATCCAGGGGCTTTTCTCCATCTCCTCTAGATTCTCTTCATCCAGCTCCTGCCTGCATTCTTTAAGCCAAAGGAAAGGCCATGGATGGCTCTGGGAGAACTGCCATGCCTGAAGTATCACATCCTCGATTCCCTTGTCGGACTTCCCGCGGCCAAAGTGTTCCACGAAACCGGTAAATGCCTCATCGCCTTCCTCATAACAGGTTTCCAGCATTTCCCCCATCACATCCCCCCTTAAGAGGGATAACTCCCCTTCATCCCCGATACGGAAGGAGGGGTCTATGTCCAGGCTGTTAAAATGGCTTCGGATGATATTCAGGCAGAAGCTGTCAATGGTGGTAATCATGGCCTGGGGTATCAGGGCTGCCTGAAGCCACAGATGCTCATCCTCAGGATGCTCCTTAAGCTTTTTCTCCACAGCCGCCCCAATCCGTTCACGCATCTCAGCCGCAGCCGCATTGGTAAAGGTCATTACCAGCAGCTGGTCAATATCCAATGGATGGTCACCCTCGCTTATCATCTGGATGATACGCTCCACCAGGACCGCGGTCTTGCCGCTGCCGGCTGCAGCGGACACCAGAAGGTTCCGGTTCCTGCTGTCAATTACCTGCTGTTGTTTTTCAGTCCATTTTACTGCCATCGTTCTCCTCTTCCTCCACCGGGGATATTTGCGCCCAGATATCCTCAGGCTTAAGCCCGGCCAGCCTGCGGTAGCCATAACCGGCTGTCTTGGTGTCAAAACCGCATACAGCGTGGTACGGACAGTAGTCACAGGCTGTCCTGGCCGTCTGCTTATAAGGCTTCAGGTCAATATTCCCCTTCAATATATCCTGCCCGGCTTCCCTAAGCTTATGATTGACAAACCTGCGCAGGTCCTCAAACCTCCTGGTACTGGCAACGCTGGAGCGGCTCTCCTGGACATATCCATCCTTGATAGCCACGGGTATCACATCCGACTCTTTCTGGATATCCTTGTCCAGATGGCTGATAATATCCAGTTCGCTGTTCACCAGCCCGTCCATCCTCAGCTGGCGCAGGATCTGCTTCTCAATCTCCTCCACCGTCATCCCCTCCTGCCTGTCGGCCAGAGGGTCGTTGATATGATAATAGAAAATGCCGGCAGGGACCACTTCCTTATCCGGATGGTTCCTCTCTTCCATCTCCACGGCAGCATCCATATAGACCACCAGCTGCAGCTGCAGTCCATAGTACAGGGCGGCCAGGTCAAAAGCAGTGGTGCCTGATTTGTAATCAATGATTTTCACATATACGTGTTCCCCGTCCTCACACAGATCCATCCGGTCAATCCGCCCCCGAAGCATAAGTTCCTCATCCTCGGAAAGACGGATGCGCATGGCCTTCAGGTTATCAATGGCTGAAAAGGAGACCTCAAATCCCGTGGGCTCAAAATCACCCTTCTTCACCTGCTCGGCCAATGCCCATATGGTCCTGTCCGTAATCCGTTCCACCCTGCCAGCCAGGTAGGCGTTGCGCGCCGAACTGGCCATGATGGTATTGCCGTACTCTTTTGTGACCCGGGCAACGCATTCCTTTACCAGCTGTTTCCGGCCTTCCTCGGTCAGGCCGCGCCAGTCCTGTTTCCTCTCCTTCATCACTGCAAAGCACCTGTCAATGGACTGGTGGAACAGGTTGCCCATATCCACTGCCGCCAGCTCATATTCCTGCCGTTCCATCAGTTCCAGGCCGTATTTGAGGAAATGGGCGTAGGCGCAGGATGCAAACTGCTCCAGCCGCGTGACACTGCCCTGAAGGGACTGACCGTAAAGCGCCCTGGCAGCCGCCCGCCCTATCCCCCTCTCCTCATAGGAATAAAAGGCCGCGTCCACCAGCTGCTTTACCTTTTCCCTGTGCCCGTCGGAACAATAAAAATAACGGTACAGTTCCATGAATGCATTTTCCTCTGCATCCCGGCCCTCCGGCGCCTTGGCGTTTTCGCCTTCCTTCTCCTCCCGAAGCTTCCTCAGGCCGTCTATGAGCCGTTCCCTTCCGTCCCTGACCGTGCGTACAGGCCAGTCCACTAAACCTTCATCCAGCACGGGAATTCCCGGGAACAGCTTTTGTACCTCGCCAATCAGGCTGGATGGCCTCTGGCTCTTGCCCTCCGAGGACATGCCCGCATAGGTCAGCACCAGACGGCGGGAGGGTTTTGCCATCATCAGGTACAGGTAGAACTTCTGGATGCATCCATCCTCCCTGGCCGTAGGCGCCAGTTCCATGTTAAATTCCTTAAACACCGCCCTGTCCCTGTCCGTGAGAAGGCTGGCGCCACTTTTCCTTTGGGGAACCGTACCTTCATTGACACCCACAAAGAAAAGTACCTTCACATCCTCCAGACGGCTTCTTGTGATATCCCCCACCATGACCTGGTCAATGGTGGCCGGTATGACGCCCACCTTGATTTCCCCAAAGCCTGCATCCAGGATTTGGGAATAATTCTTCATATCCGTCTTTTCAGCGCCCAAAAGGCCTTCCAGACGCCCCAAAAGCTCCAGCACCCTGTCATATACCTGGGAATACTCCCTGGCCAGGTTCTCATCCCCCGGGTTGCCCCTCTCACGGAAAAATCCACTGTAATCCTCCAGCTTTCCCCGCAGCCCCATGCGCTCCAGATATTCCCTGAGCGCGGCGGTCACGGACCCAATGGTGGCCCCCTCTTCCTTAAACGCTTCCCTGAGCGGGCGGAGGGGTTCAAGGATCCACTGCCGGTACGCGTTCAGTTCCTTAAGGTTCAGCTTCTCACTGCCCCGGCAGGGCTTTTCCCACTGGGATTCCCAGCGCTTCCAGCCCCGGATGCCCAAGGCCCTCACATAATTCTCCAGCCGGTCCGTCATCTGTCCGGTATGTTCCCTGGAACCGTCAAACACCGCGGTATCTTCCGAACGTCCGGCGTTTCCGGAATCCGGCATATTTCCAGGCCCCGGCATGTCCCCGGCCTCCGGCACCCCCTCATTCCCTTCCCGGTCATACACAAGTCCTGTCTTCAGGTACCGGAACACACTCTCGTAGGAAAAATCCCGGATTGTCTCCAGGGCAGCCCGTATCAATTCCACCAGGGGATTTTCCATAATGCTTTTCTTATCATCCAGGAAATACGGGATTCCCGCCTCATCAAACTGATGGGACAGCTCCCTTCCATAGGAAGCCAGGTCCCCTGTAATCACGGCCGCATCCCGGTAACGCAGTCCTTCCTCCTGAACCAGCTGTTCTATCCGGCTGCACACATAGGAAGCCTCCCCGGCAGGGCCGCGGCTCTTATATATCACCACATGGTCTGCGGGCCTGTCCCAGACAGTTCCATAATATCGGTACAGGTTCTGCTCCAGGAAATCCAGGTCCGGGCTTTCCACAAACCGCCATGCCGGCCTGCGGCTGCAGATAACATCCGGTTCCTTGGCAATCCCATGGCGCTTTGCCATACAATCCAGCCTGCACACCGTATGCTTTCCCATGTAGAACAGATGCTGGATGCTGCCCTCCTGATAGGCATTGGCCCTCGGGTCAATGGTCACGGAGCACAGCACCTTCCTGGCATGAAGCAGGAACAGCTCCACCAGCCTGTACTGCACCGGTGTAAATCCTGTAAAACCGTCCAGAAGGATGACGCTGTCCCTGAGGATTTCCCATTTTGGCAGTTCCCTGCACAGGATATCAAGTATTTCCTCTGCCGTGATATAATGCTCCTCTATATACTGCCTGAACCCGCTGTAAATCAGCTCCAGGTCCTTCAGTTTCTGCTTCAGCAGGGGGTTACCTGCCTCCCTCATCACTTCACTGAGCATATCCGGCGTAATGCCATACTGGTATAATTCAGATATCTGGGATTTCAGCTGGTTGATAAAACCGGACTGTTCCAGATGATGGCCGTACAGACCCAGCTTTGAACGTTTCATGCCAGCCACCTTGCGGATGACCATGGACTTGCCCATGTCGTCCAGCACCACGGGAAGGCTGATGCCCAAATCCTCAAACACCCGGTAAGCCAGGCGCTTAAAGCTCAGGATGTCAATATTCATCACGCCGTGCCGCGGATGAAGGCGTATGATTTCCTTTTGGGTCTGCATGGTAAACTGCTCCGGCACCACCACCAGATACTGTGTGTCCGGATGCTCCATGGACTCCCTGATTGCCGTCTCATACAGGTATCTTGTCTTTCCTGAACCGGCTCCTCCCAATATGAACTGTAATGCCACTTTTATCTCTCCTTCAATCTCACGGGACAATGAAAATCTCTCATATTTCCCTAATTGCCATCATAAGCTTTAACAAACTATCTTAGAGGTCCTGACTATGAGCTCTAAAACCAAAATTGTGGTGCTGCGGATGAAAGAAATCATCTACACCGCAATCTTCGTAGGCCTTGCAATCCTTTTAGTTACTCTCTGCTTCATCATGTTCCGGCCAAAGAAGGACACCGCTGCAGTCTCCGCACAGGCAGCTGCCTATGTCCCAGGCGTATACAGCGCAGCCCTTACCCTTGGCAGCGAGAATGTGAACGTGGAAGTAACCGTGGATAAAGACCGAATCAATTCCATTGACCTGGTTCCCTTAAGTGAAGCTGTCACCACCATGTATCCCCTGATGCAGCCCACGCTGGACGATCTGGCCAGCCAGATCGTAAGCACCCAGTCCACAGAGAACCTTACATATCAAAGCGCCTCACGTTATACCTCAACCGCGCTTTTAAATGCCATTAACACGGCGCTGGATAAAGCGAAGATCGATTAGCAGCATCACCTGCCTGTAACATTCCTCAGATATCCAGCCATATACGCTCCGACAACCAAAAAAGCCGCTGCCCCAACTTGTGGGGCAGCAGCCCTCTTTTGCTGTCATTCATGACTGCGGAACTTCCTGCTCTTAAACACATACACGTGGATGAACAGGGTGGCGCCAAACACAGCCAGCAGGATTGCCTCCACCGTGCCTGGAAGGCGGTTGGCACCCACGCCGAAGCTGCACGCAGCATCGGCCGTGAATACCCACTTCTCAACCCTGAACACCTTATCCAAGTCGTAATCTTCCTTTTTTGTGGACCCCACAAACATAAGGAAATCCTTCCCTGTGAATAAAGCGATTCCTTCTGCCAGGCACAGGGCCCCCATGAACATATACAATAAATCCATCATTCTTCCTTATGCTTTTGCGGTTTCTGCCGGTTCCTGCTCCACAAACTTCCTGATGTTGGACGCATTGGCAAACTTCTGCACGATTCCATCCCTTACAATCACCAGGGTAGGCGCCTGCATGATGCTGAACTTTTCAGCCAGCTCCGGGTGCTCCTCCGCATCTATGATCTGGTAATCCCATCCCTTTAGGAATTCCTTGGCGGACCTGCAGTTTGGACAGGTCTTGGTAGTGAACAGGTAAAGCTGGGCCGGCGCCGCTGCCTTCTGGGCGCTGCCTGTCTGGTTTCCAGCAGCAGCCTGCTTTGGCTGTCCGGCAGCCGTAATCCTGGACACGCCGTGCTTTAACCTGGAATGGCTGATATCATAGTTGGTGCGGTCCTTGTACTCCTGGGACTTTCCTTCATTCCAGTTCTGGACCGGACGGTAGTATCCGGTTATCCTGCTGTATACCTCTGCCTTCTCCCCGCAGATCGGACAGGTAAAATGCTCGCCGATCAGGTACCCATGGCTCTTGCAGATGGAATAGGTGGGTGACATGGTGTAGTACGGCAGCTTATAATTCTCAGCAATGGTGCGCACCAGGTTGGCTGCCGCCTTCCAGTCAGGCAGCTTCTCTCCCAGGAAAGCGTGGAACACGGTGCCGGACGTGTACAGGGTCTGCAGCTCATCCTGGATGTCCAGGGCATCAAACACATCGGCCGTGTAATTCACGGGCAGATGGGAACTGTTGGTATAGTAAGGTGTCTCGCCCTCTGCGCCGGCGGTGATAATCTCCGGATAGCGCGCCTTGTCATGCTTGGCCAGACGGTAGGAGGTGGATTCAGCCGGGGTTGCCTCCAGGTTGTACAGGTCGCCGTACATCTCCTGGTAATCAGACAGCCGCTCCCTCATGTGGTTCAGCACATCACGGGTGAATTCCTGGCACTCCCTGTGGGTCATGTCCTTCCTGACCCACTTTGCGTTCAGTCCGGCCTCATTCATGCCCAGAAGGCCGATGGTGGAAAAGTGGTTCTCAAATGTTCCCAGATACCGTTTGGTGTATGGGTACAGGCCCTGGTTCAAAAGCTTGGTGATGACTTCCCTCTTGGTCTTTAAGGAACGGGCGCAGATATCCATCATGTGGTCCAGCTTCCCGTAGAAATCAGCCTCATCCTTGGCCAGGTATGCAATCCTTGGCATGTTAATGGTAACAACCCCCACAGAGCCGGTGCTCTCACCGGCGCCAAAGAAACCGCCGGTCTTCTTGCGCAGTTCCCTCAGGTCCAGACGGAGGCGGCAGCACATGCTTCGCACATCGCTTGGCTGCATGTCGCTGTTGATGTAGTTGGAAAAGTACGGCGTACCGTATTTGGAGGTCATCTCGAAGAGAAGCCGGTTGTTCTCCGTGTCAGACCAGTCAAAATCATTGGTAATGGAATAGGTAGGAATGGGATACTGGAACCCGCGTCCGTTGGCATCGCCCTCGACCATGGTCTCGATGAATGCCTTGTTGATCATATCCATTTCCTTCCTGCAGTCCTTGTACTTAAAATCCGTCTCCCTGCCGCCCACAATGGCATTCATCTCAGCCATGTCATCCGGGACCGTCCAGTCCAGGGTGATATTGGAAAACGGAGCCTGGGTTCCCCAGCGGCTGGGGGTGTTCACGCCGTAGATAAAGGACTCGATGCACTTCTTTACCTCGGGGTAGCTTAAATTGTCAGCTTTAACAAAAGGGGCAAGGTAGGTGTCAAAGGATGAAAATGCCTGGGCCCCGGCCCACTCATTCTGCATGATTCCAAGGAAGTTGACCATCTGGTTGCACAGCACGGATAAATGCTTTGCAGGGGATGAGGTAATCTTACCTGTAATGCCCCCAAGGCCTTCCAGCAGAAGCTGCTTTAAGGACCATCCGGCACAGTAACCGGTAAGCATGGACAGGTCGTGGAGATGGATGTCAGCATTGCGGTGGGCTTCGGCAATCTCATGGTCATAAATCTCGCTGAGCCAGTAATTGGCAGTGACCGCCCCTGAGTTGCTTAAAATCAGTCCTCCTACGGAATATGTAACCGTGGAGTTTTCCTTCACGCGCCAGTCCTCCACCTTGACATAGCTGTTGACCACATCCTTGTAATCCAGGATGGTGCTGTTCATGTTCCGTATCTTTTCCCTTTGTTTTCTATATAAAATGTAGGCCTTGGCCACATCCGTATATCCGGTCTGCTCCAGGACGTGCTCCACACTGTCCTGTATCTCCTCAACGGAAATCATACCTTCTTTCATCTTATCCTGAAAATCTGCAGTTACCCTTAAAGACAGCAGCTCCAGAATCTCGTTATTGTAATCTTTTTTCGTTGCTTTGAATGCCTTTTTGATTGCTTCCGTAATCTTGTTCAGACTGAACTCAGCATTCTCACCATCCCTTTTTACCACCTGAATCATACCGCTTGCTCCTTTCAAACCTTCACTCACTTGCAATGCGCGGCCCTCTCCCATACAGGAGCGAGCCACGAACCCATTATAGCAGACAGCAGTCAAAAACACAATATCTATGTATAACATTTTGTGTTAAACTAGATATTGTGTCTTATTATCTGTACTTATAACACTTTTGATAAATGACCGCAAAGCCTTATTCTATCAGGGTTTTGAAAAATGCCCCTGCCGCCTCACCCTTTATCGTCCGAATAAAGACCTGCAAAAAGTTCTGCCGGCACATATGCCTTCACAGCCACACCGTCGTCCCTGTACTCCTCCTCCAGCAGCTGGCCATACCTGCGGATGGTCTGGATCCGCCCTGTCTGGGAATAGGGGAATACCTTTTCAAGGAAAATGCGCCTGCTGCGTATGATGGTCCTGAGGATCTGCTCCAGCCCGTCAATCCCCTCTCCTGTCCTTGCCGAAATCCTTGCCTGGTAGTCAGAGGAAAAATCCCTGGGAATCTGATGCATCCCGTCTTCCGTCCCCTGCTCCTTAAAACGGTCCGTCTTATTGAACACGGTCACCGTGGTCTTGTCCACGATTCCCAGTTCACGAAGGGTTTCCTTCACCACATGCATCTGCATATCCATCTGTGGGTTGGAACAGTCCACCACATGAAGGATGATATCGCTGTAGCGCGCCTCCTCCAGGGTGCTCTTAAAAGCCTCAATCAGGTGATGGGGAAGCTTGCGTATGAACCCCACCGTGTCCGTCAGGAGGATCTGCTGCCCGTCCTCCATGACAAAGCTCCGTGTGGTGGGGTCCAGGGTTGCAAACAGCTTGTCCTCAGCCAGGATCCCTGCTCCGGTCAGACGGTTTAACAGGGTTGACTTGCCGGCATTGGTATAACCCACAATGGCCGCTGTAAGGGCAAAATCCTTCCCCCTCTGCTGCCTGGTCACCTCCCTGTGGCGCTTCACATCCTCCAGCTCTTCCTTCAGCTGTGAAATCCGCTGATGGATCAGACGGCGGTCTGTTTCCAGCTTCTTCTCACCCGGCCCCCTGGTGCCGATGCCGCCGCCCAGGCGTGACAGGGAGCTGCGCATGCCTACCAGGCGCACGGCCCTGTATTTTAACTGGGCCAGTTCCACCTGGATCTTGCCTTCCCGCGTGCTGGCCCTGGATGCAAAGATGTCCAGTATGACCATGGTCCGGTCCATGACCTTGGTGTCCAGGGAATCCTCCAGATTGCGCAGCTGGGCCGGTGACAGCTCATCATCGCAGATGACGCCGGTTGCGTGGAGTTCCCACACAAGGTCCCTTACCTCGTCTATCTTTCCTTTTCCAAGGTAGGTACCCGGATGGATCCGTTCACGGTTCTGTATCACCCGTCCCACCGTCACCGCGCCTGCCGTGGCCGCCAGCTCTTCCAGCTCGTCCAGGGAAGCATTGCTTCCATCTTCCTCTCCCGTGCTGACTGCAATCAATATAACCTTTTCCTGTAATTCTTCTAAATCAATCAAATCTGCCATCCTATCTTGTTTTCAAAAATGCAATTTCATGTTCCGCGTCTTCATTGGGACCAAAGACACTGACATAATCCTCAAACAGCCCCAGTGCTTTCTTGTACTCTGATAAGTATTCGTAGGCCACGGCCCTGTTATACACCAGTTCCTTTAAAAGGGCCATGTCTGCCCGGGCATCCGCGTTAAGGGCCGCTGCTGCCTGGGCCGGTTCGGCGCCGGAACCCAGGCTGTGCCCTGTCACGAATGTCTCATATCCCTGATTAAACGAATCAAGAGCACCCTGGTAATCCTTTTCAGCAATCTGGCAAAGGCCCATCTGGTTATAAACCTGTCCATGCTTTACCCCTTCCCTGATTGCATCCTGGTAAAGGCCCATGGCCTTTTCATACTCGCCTGCATCCACACAGGCGCCTCCTGCCGCAAACAGCGCCTCCTGCCTGCCCGCCTCATCCTTGTCCTCCTTTTGGACCGCATTCCCTGCATGATAACGGTCAATGGCATTATCCGTGTCCCCCAGATGGGCGTAACACATGCTCTGTGCATACAGGTATACAGCCGTATCCGGCTTCATCTCCAGCAGCAGGCCATAGGTGTGGACAGCCGCCTCATAATCCCTCAGCTTATATTCGGCCTCGGCCCGGTAGCCCAGCACGTCCGAGTTAAACCCATCGGACTTTTTTCCCGACTTTTCCAATGCCGTGTCAAAGGCCTCAATGGCCCCTGTGTAATCACCGGAAACCAGCTTCTCAATCCCGTCCTGGCGGAACTGCCTTTTCTTTGAGGAAGCCACGGACGAAACCACCCTGACCGTCCCCACTGCAATCAGCCCGACTAAGAGGATGCACACCGCCCAGGCAATCAATGCCTTCATGATACGCTTTCTTCTGCGCTTCCTTCTCCTTTCATTATCAACCGGCCGTCCCCCTGCCCCGCGGTAATAACCATTCCCCTGGGGTTTTTGTCCGCTGTACCCTTTGCGTGTTCCCCGATTCGCCATATGCTTCCTACCTCACATCCGTGCTTCCGAATCCGCCGTTGCGTGAACTGGTACATGCATCATCCGCCGTGATCCCGAACGGAAGGAAGATTCCCTGGGCGAAACCGGTTCCCGGCTTCAGCTCAACCGTCCTGCCTTCATTGGTGTCATTGGTCACCTTGATGAACATATGACCCTCATTATCCGAGTAATAATAATCGCTGTCAATGATGCCCACCGTGTTATTCAGCTGGAGACGGAACTTGAATCCCAGGCTGCTGCGCGGAAATATCTGCAGGACCCAGCCCTCCTCCATATTGGCACGGATTCCTGTGGGTACCTTGATTGTCTCACCCGGCTTTAAAGTTATCTCCACCGGAGTAAAAAAATCATAACCGGCCGAGCCTGAGGTGGCCCGCCTGGGCATCTGGATTCCCTCATATATCTGTGTCACCGCTTCCTGGGATGTCCCTGGAAATGTATCAATCCAGTCAGTTTTAAACTGTCCGAAACTTATCTTTTCAAATTTTGCAATCCTCTGCATGTGTCCTCCTGTCTGAAACCTCTGCCCTGGCCCGGAAAAATGCTGCTTCCTTTCTTTTGGTCCGGCAGTATAAAATGTCTTTATCAGTCTATCATAAACCAATGGATTTTTCTACTTTATTTTTTATACTTCATTATTAGATACCAAAGTTGGATTAAATCACATTACAATGAAAAACACTGCTTCATCATTAGAAATATACAGAGCTTACAGAGGGAACTTCATGAAAATTTCTTACAATCTCGAACCCAGAAAAAACCTGATTGGTCAACGTCTCTGCCAGCTTCGCAAGGATAGGAAGCTGTCGCAGAGGAAACTAGCCATAAAACTCCAGCAGCAGGGATACAGCTTCACGGAACTTACCATCCTCAGGATAGAAAAGGGCCAGCGGCTTGCCACTGATATTGAGGTAATGATACTGTGCAGGTTCTTTGAGGTAGACCCGAACACCATGTTTGGTTATACGGGCAGTACAAAGGAACAGGAGGATAAAAGGAACTGATGCCCTCTCCTGTGCATGCCATCATGAAATTAATTGGCAAAATACTGCTTTCTTATTTTAAATTCCCCATTATTCACTATATAGTGCATATATATACATTATTTTTCAGCCTAATGTTTTCTTCGCTGCTGGGATACAATAGTACAAAAGCTTTGGAAGAAATCAGACAATGGTGGTGAAAAAATGAGTTTTGAGCTGGAACGCATCGAAGAACTATGCCAGGAACGGGGATGGAGCCATTACCGGCTGGCCATAGAGATGGATACCTCTCCCAATAATATAGGAAACCTGTTCCGGCGTACAACAGTCCCCAGTATCCCGACTATCCGCCGCATCTGCGAGGTCATGGGCATTACCATTGCCCAGTTCTACAGCACGGACGGCGTACAGGTGACACTAAACGAACAGCAGGCCCGGATCCTGGACCTTTATGACAAACTGGACCAGACAGACAAGGCGCGTGCCGAGTCTTACATGGAAGGCTTATCGGCCAGGGACCAGAACCGTTAATACCGGATATACCGTACAGAAGACAGCATGCAGTATCCTTTTATCTGCATGGACACAAAGGCGCGCTTTTGGTCAGTCAGTTGATTCCACTGCCTGCAAAAGGGCGCCTTTATGATGTCCCCTGCCGCATAGGCTTACGCCTGCATGCCGATACAGGACCCACACCTTATGCCAATATCTTTGTCAGGGCCAGTATCATGAGAAGGGCCCCGCTGATCCAGGACAGGTCACACTTCCACCTGGAGGCCACCTTGGCTCCCAGCCATAACCCGGCGTACATCATGCACATGCCCACCAGAAAAGACAGAAGCAGGGTCAATCCTGCCGGGATATCCAGAAATGCAGCCATGGTTCCGGCCACCAGACTGTCAATGGACATTGCGAATGCCAGGAATACGGTCTCCTTCCATCCAAGGGAAAGGGACCCGTCCGCATCCGCTGCCATGGGATTGCCGTAAATACTCACAATCACCTTAAGTCCTGACAGCGAAAAACTCAAATCCCTGCGGACACAGCTGTTACGGTTAATAAAAGCCTTGATGCTGTAATCCAGAAGCTTTACAAGCCCCAGGGTAAACAGACATACAAAGCAGATGACCTTTGTAAGGTTTTCAGGTATAAAGGCATCTATAAGACTCCCCATCCCAAGGGCCGCGCCCAGGCAGCCGCTGCATATGCCATTAAGCAGCGCCACCTTTCCCCAGGACACATGAACCTGGTTTGCACCATAAGCAAGGCTGGCTACAAAGGTATCTGTACAGAGAGCGAATACTAAAATCAGACTTTGAAGCATAATCCCATCTTTACCTTTCCACGATTCTTTTTATCGCGGACTTTCCGGTATCTTTTTATTTTAGTATATTCCGCTTATCCTGCTTTGGGAATCACTCCCTGTTTACTCTTCGCTTGTGGCGGCTGCCTCTTTAAGGCGGAGGGCCTCCGCTTCCTCCGCCATCTCCTGCCCCGTCCCATCCGGCAGGGCTTCCAGCTTCAGCTGAAGCTCCTCTTCCACCTGGGCCTTGATTTCCGCCTCCTGCTCCGGCCCCACATCCGGCAGGTCCTGGACAGAACCCACGCCGAACCGGCGCAGGAATTCCTCGGTGGTGGCAAACAAGGCAGGCCGTCCAGGTGCGTCCAGGCGGCCAACCTCGTAGACCAGATTGTACTCCACCAGACGGTTTACCGCATGATCCGACTTGACTCCCCTGATTTTTTCTATCTCCATCTTTGTGACAGGCTGTTTATAGGCAATGATGGAAAGGGTTTCCAGCACCACCTCGGTAAGCACCTGCTTTTTCGGGGTGGCTGCCACCCGGATCAGGTTCTCATAGTACGCTGCCTTTGTACACATCTGATAGCTGTCCTCCAGCTGGGTTATCTCCATACCGCTTTTAGACGAGCGGTACCGCTTTATCAGCCGTTCCACCGCCCTTCTTGCCACGTCCTGGTCCTGGCCGATAGCCACTGCCAGCTGGCGCAGTTCCACGGAATTGCCCATGGTAAAGAGGACCGCCTCAATAATGGCTTCCTGCTCCTTCTCATTCTCCGTTGGCGGAAATGACAGCTCCAGCTGTCCCGGAACCGCCGGTTCCCGTCCGTCCGCCATATCCGCAGCGTTTCCTTCCGGACGCTTTACCGCGCCTGGCGCAGTTCCTGCCGGATTCCTACCCCCGCCTGGCGCAGTTCCTGCCGGATTCCTTCCTCCGCCCAGTGCGTTTCCATCGGACTTCTTCACCGCCCCCACAGTCTTGCCGGTACGGGTATTGACAGTACCGCGGGCTGCCTCCATTGCCTCTACTTTATCCTTCTTGCTCATCGCTTAACCATCCGTTTATCCTTCAAAATCATCCAGCCCCTCCAAATCCAGGTCCATCTCACCGCCCTCCTGTTCCAGGGCTTCGATTTCCATGTCCCCAAAGGTTTCTTCCTGCTTCAGCTGGATTTTTCCTATCTTCATCAGTTCCAGCACGGCCAGAAAGGTAACCACCACCTCCAGCTTGTCAGCCTGTCCCTCCAGAAGCTGTCTGAAGCTGAAATGCCTCCTGCTTCTGGCAAAGGTCAAAAGCTGGCCAATCTTCTGCTCCAGGCTTATGGGTTCCCTTTTAATGGTTCCGAAATTACTTCTGATTGGGTCTATCTTGTCCTCTTTGCGCTTCATGACCTGTTCGAAAATCCGCTGAAGCTTTGCAAGGGTCAACCCGTCCAGCAGCTTATCCAGGTCCACCGGAGGTTCGTATCTGGCGACCTCCGGCGGCAGGGTAGGGCTTTTATATAAATGCTTCAGGGCGCCGTCCTCCCTGTCAGCCAGCTCATCCGCCATCAGTTTATACCGTTTATATTCCAGCAGCCTCTGTACCAATTCAGCCCTGGGGTCAATCTCCTCCCCTTCCTCGTCCAATTCCTTGGGGAGAAGCATTTTCGCCTTGATATCCAGCAGGGTGGCTGCCATCACCAGGAACTCGCTGACCACATTCAGGTCCTCCCGTTCCATATGGCGCACATAATCCAGGTACTGTGCCGTGATTTCCACAATGGGGATATCATAGATATTAACTTTATTCTTCTCAATCAGATGGAGTAAAAGGTCAAGAGGCCCTTCAAAATTCTCCAGTTTGTATGATATTGTCTCCATGTGCCCACCTGTCCTGCTTCTTATTACAATTCAGCCACTTTATATTATCACAGATTATCTGCCTTTTCAAACATTCCCTGTTTCTTTTTCAGGTATATCACCGCCAGCTGGGGCCGGTTGTTCAGGCGTATGTTAATGGAGTGGGTTCCAAGCCCCCGGCTGACAATCATCCGCTTCCCGTCCCGCTCAAAATCCCCTGCGCACCATGGCAGGAAAAACTGGTACTGGGGGGTCATGACCCCTCCAAGACCTGGAATCCGTATGGTCCCGCCATGAAAATGCCCGGACAGCGTCAAATCAGCGCCCCAGTCAGCGTACGCCTCAAAATACAGCGGCGAATGGGCCAGCAGGATCCTGAATCTGTCTCCGGGTTCCCCGGCCGGCCCAAGCTTTTTCCTCAGGTATCCCCTTTCCATGTCCGGCAGCTTCTGGTAAAGGGCCTTGCGGTAAAAATCCTGGTCCAGGTCCACCCCTGTTATAAGGATATCCTCTCCCAGGGGCACGGTATCGTCCTCCAGATAGGTAACCCCCATCTTTTGGAGTGCACCCTTATATTCCTCATACAGGTTTCCATAGATATCCCGTCTCCATGTCATGCGGTTTTCATGGTTCCCATTCCCGTAAAAAACAGGATACCTGGCAGCCAGCTGTTCAAAAAGCCGGAGAGGGACCTGAATGTCCCTGCTTCCTTTTTTGCTCACCATCATATCCCCGCCGCACAGCACGGCATCCGGCTTCAGCCCGTGGATGGCCTGCACCAGCTTCTGGTTGGTGCAGCCAAATTCATTGTTATGTAAATCTGATAAAAAGACAATTGTCCTGTCCCGGTAAATCTTATCCGATACAATGGCTGCAGCCTCCACGGAAAAATGTTTTTTTTCATATTCAGACAGGGCCAGGCAGGCACAGCCCGCCGCGCCTGCCAAGACAGCTGCTTCTCTCCACATATAATGCTTCTTCCTCTTCCATCTTCTAAGTTGTACGTACCGTTCCTGCACCGGCTGGTTCAAACGTCCCGTCCTCAAACAGGCCGATTACATCTGTCAGGCTGCTGCACATGGCGGTCAGGAGTTTTGACAGTTCCTCATCCGGTTCATCCTGGTCCGGCACCATTACGGGAAGGAATCCCCCTGCATGGGCTGCCTTTATGCCGTTAAAGCTGTCCTCCAGGATGATGCATCTGCCCGGTTCCTCTCCCAGCATCTTTGCCGCCATAAGGAAAATGGCAGGATCCGGCTTTGCCTCCTTCACCATATCCCCATATATGTACCCGTCAAAATATCCGTCCAGCCCCGCGCCCTTTACATTGCCCTGGGTCCAGCCTTCGCTGCTGGCCGTGGCAACAGCCGCCTTCACGCCCTGTTCCTTCAGATAAATAAGCAGTTCCTTCAGCCCCGGCTTTACCGGGACCCCGTTTTCCCTGATCCACTGGTAGGAATACCTGCGTTTTTCCTCAAATATGGTATCAAAATCCAAGCTGTTTCCAAATTCATTCAGAAACGCTTCCTTTACCTTGTCCGGCTTGCAGCCGCGCAGATCCCTTAAAAACCCTTTATCCAGGCAGATGCCATATCTCCGGGCCGCCTTTTCCCAGCCCTCCAGTGACAGACGCTCCGTGTCAAACATAAGACCATCCTGGTCAAATATGACTGCATTGATTTTCTTTGCCATCCGATATTCTCCTTCGCCATCACAGCAGGGTATAATGTCCGCCATGTCTGCGGACATTATACCATCTGTCCCATGCTTTGTAAAATCAAAATTCCCGGGCAGGCCCTTGGCAAAGGGGTCCCCTGGCAGCAGGGTCAGGCTTTAAGGTACCACGGTGAAAGCTCCTGGCCTGCGAAATATCCCTGGTCGTGATGGCAGACCGGGCAGTACTGGGGCGGCTCTTCCCCCTCATAAATGTATCCGCAGTTGGTGCATACCCAGCTATTCTTTTCCTCCCGCGCATAAAGCCTTCCTTCTCCCAGAAGGTCTGCCAGGTAGCGGAAGCGTTCCCCGTGTGTCTTCTCAATCCCTGCAATCATGCGGAAGGTGGCTGCAATCTGGGTAAAGCCTTCCTTTTCAGCCACCTCTGCAAAGGATTTGTATACCACGTCATGCTCCTCATATTCATTGTGGGCAGCCGCGTTTAACTGGGCCAGGGTATTCTTCTCCAGGTCCACCGGATAACCACCGTCAATGAATATGGTTTCCTTATCCAGCGGTTTCAGATAATCATAGAAAATCTCTGCGTGCTCCTTTTCCTGGTCAGCCGTGTACCGGAATACCATTTCAACCATGGGCATCTTCTGCTCCTTGGCCAGCCCTGCCGCAAAGGTGTAGCGGTTCCTTGCCTGGCTCTCTCCTGCAAATGCCCGCATCAGGTTTTTTGCTGTCTCGCTTGACTTAAAATCCGTCATATAAAATCCTCCTTCAGCTATATCTCTTTGTTCACTCCTAACTATGCCCAAAAACCTCTCTTTTATTCCCATTTTTACCAATCATCCTTGTATTTACGCGGCCTCCATGTTATAATCCGGTTATTGATAATAACCACATAAAGAGGAGGAAACCCTATGATCCGCTATGACCGTCTATGGGTCACCATGGAAGCCTGCGGCATGACCCAGTACAGGCTGATTAAACGGCACAATTTCAGTGCGGGCCAGATTGGCCGCCTGAAAAAGAACATGCACGTATCCACACACACTCTTGATACCCTGTGCACCATCCTGGGCTGCGGCATCTGCGACATCATAGAGTATGTCCCGGAAGGCGGCCCCGAGGATGCCCCTGACAGCGGCATGCCCCTTGCTTCGTCCCCGGCCCTCCCACCCGGCGCAACTGTGCCGGTCGGTTCCAGCTTAACAGCCAGCCAGTCCCAGGCCGCTGAATCCCCGGCCAAGGCAAAAAAATCCGAATCCCCCAAAGGTGATAAGTCCAAGAAAGCCGGGAAGTCAAAAAAGGGCGATAAGAAGTCTGCCAAAGAGGGCAAGGAAAGTAAGAAAAGCAAGGACAGCAAGAAAAACAAATAAACAAGTGCATCCGGTCAGTTAAAATCAATAAGCATTCAGCCATATCCACAGGCAGTCTGGAAATTATCTCTCATTTCGGGCTGCCTGTTGTTTATTTTCCACCTTTTTGTAGGATTGTCGGATTTACTTTCCATTGCCAGATGATAAAATTGACTTATAAGAACAACTGTAAACCAACACATAAGGGAGGAGCGATTTAGAATGAGAAAATTCCAGAAAGTAACCGCATGTATCATGGCAGCAGCCCTGGCAGCTACCGGATGTTCCGGTGCAGGCGGCGCAAAGGCGCCTGCGGAGCCTGCCAAGACAGAAGCAGCCGGTACCCAGGCAGATTCCGGCACACAGGAGGATTCCGGCGCACAGGCAGCCGCTTCCGGTGAAGAGGAACCCGTGCTTGTGGTCTACACAGCCCGAAGCGAAGCCTTGAACAATGCGGTCATCCCCGAGTTTGAGAAGGATACCGGCATCAAGGTGGAGGTTGTGGTTGCCGGTACCGGCGAGCTGTTAAAGAGGGCCCAGTCCGAAAAGGATAATCCTCTGGGCGATATTTTCTGGGTTGCCGACCAGACCATGCTTTCTTCTTCCAAGGACCTGTTCATGGAATATGTTTCCCCGGAAGACAGCAACATGCTGGAGGCCTTCCGCAACAATACCGGATATTTCACACCGGCCTTTGCCGACCCCACTGTCATGATTGTAAATAAGGACTTAAAGGGCGACATGAAGATTGACGGCTTTGAGGACCTTCTGAATCCTGAATTAAAGGGCAAGATTGCATTCGGCGACCCGGTTAACTCCAGTTCCGCGTTCCAGTCACTGCTGGCCATGCTCTACGGCATGGGCAAGGACGGCGACCCGCTGTCAGACCAGGCATGGGACTATGTGGACCAGTTCATTGCCAACCTGGACGGCAAGATGTGCAACAGTTCCAGCCAGGTATACAAAGGCGTTGCCGAAGGCGAGTACGTGGTGGGCCTGACCTGGGAAGACCCGGCTGCCAACTATGTAAAGGAAGGCGCTGCCGTTGAAGTGGTATTCCCCAAGGAAGGGGCCATATTCCCCGGAGAATCCGTACAGATCCTAAAGGGCTGCAAACATCCTGAAAACGCCAAGAAGTTCGTGGATTACATGCTTTCTGAGAAAATCCAGAACGCAGTGGGTTCCAACCTGACCGTACGGCCTCTTAGAAAAGATGCCACATTGGCTGACTATATGACTCCACAGTCTGAGATTAAACTGTTTGACAATTACGATGAGGGATGGGTTGCAGAACATAAGGTGGAAATCACCAACCTATTCAGCGAACACATGGAGACTTCCATGGATTAATCAGACCATCACGTGCCGGACCTGCCTGTCACCTCTATGCTGAAGGCTCCGGCACGGACAAACAGAATAAGGACTGCCCTGCACCTGACCATTACCTGCATTGGAACCGTGTGATTGACCGCACAGTTCCAGCCGCCTCCCCCGGCGGGCAGTACCTGTCAGATACGGCAGTCCTTTTCTGTCCCCAAAAACAGGATATTGAAGGAGGATTTACAGGTATGAGTGTAGCAATCAGCATTGATAATGTAATCAAACGTTTTGGAAAGGATACCATCATAAACGGCCTGTCCCTGGATGTAAGGCCCGGCGAGTTCTTTACCCTTTTAGGCCCCTCGGGCTGCGGCAAGACCACGCTGCTGCGCATGATCATCGGCTTTAACACCATTGAAGGCGGCGAGATTAAGATTGACGGCAAGATCATCAACGACATCCCCACCAACAAGAGGAACATGGGCATGGTATTCCAGAACTATGCAATCTTCCCCCACATGTCGGTCCGGGACAATGTGGCATTCGGCCTTAAGAACAGGAAAATACCCCAGGACCAGATAGAGGCCCAGGTAGATGATATCCTGAAGGTAGTGAAGATAGACCATCTGAAGAAGAGGATGCCCACCAAGCTCTCCGGCGGCCAGCAGCAGCGCGTTGCCCTGGCAAGGGCCATTGTCATCCACCCGGAAGTCCTTCTCATGGATGAACCCCTCTCCAACCTGGACGCCAAGCTGCGAGTGGAAATGCGCAATGCCATCAAGCGGATCCAGCAGCAGGTGGGCATCACCACCCTCTATGTAACCCATGACCAGGAGGAGGCCCTGGCCGTGTCTGACCGGATTGCGGTGATGAACGGGGGCGTCATCCAGCAGATTGACACCCCAAAGAACATCTACCAGCGCCCGGCCAACCTTTTCGTATCCACCTTCATCGGGCTTTCCAACATCATGGACGGAACCGTCGACATGTCCCAGGGCGGCACACGGGTCAGGATCGGGGATTACTCAGTTGCCATGGATAACCTGGATGATGCGGTTTTCCAGGGCCAGCCCGTAAAGGTGTCGGTACGGCCTGAGGAGTTCATCATCAGCCGCAGCAGCCAGGAGGGCATACCGGCCATTGTGCGCAGCAGCGTATTCCTTGGGGTCACCACCCATTATTTTGTGGAGTCAGAGGACGGCAGGGAGATGGAGGTCATACAGAACTCCGATATCTGGGATATCATCCCGGACCACACCCCGGTGCGCCTGGGCGTACAGCCGGCCAAAATCAATGTATTTAACCAGGAAGGCACAAAGAGCCTTATTGTCAGGAGGGAGCACGCATGAGATATGCAGGAGAGAAAAAACTGAATATTTGGATTGTCATGGCACTGGGAATCCTGGCCTTATTTATTCTCTTCGTGGTCTATCCCCTGGTCCTGGTGCTTTATAAAAGCGTACTGTCCGAGGACGGACAGCTGAGCTTTGCCTATTTCACCAAATTCTTTGCAAGGAAATATTACTGGAGCACCCTGGTGGGCAGCTTTAAGGTGACCATCCTGTCCACTGTGGTGGCTGCCTTCCTGGGCCTGGTGATGGCTTATGTGCTGCGCAGCGTACGGATTAAGGGAAGCAAGTACCTGAACATACTGATTGTGATTTCCTATCTCTCACCGCCCTTTATCGGCGCCTACGCGTGGATCCAACTCCTGGGCAGGAACGGCTTCTTCACCAAGATCCTCAATGGGCTGTTCCATGTGAAGCTGGGAGGCATCTATGGGTTTGCAGGCATTGTGCTTGTATTCTCCCTCCAGTCCTTCCCCCTGGTATACATGTATATCTCGGGAGCCCTTAAGAACCTGGACAATTCCTTGAACGAGGCAGCGGAAAGCCTGGGCTGCACCGCATTCCAGCGGGTGATGCAGATAATCGTCCCCCTGGTAATGCCCACCATGCTGGCCAGCTCCCTGCTGGTATTCATGAGGGTGTTCTCTGACTTTGGTACCCCCATGCTCATCGGCGAAGGCTACAAGACGTTCCCGGTACTGATTTACAGCCAGTTCATGGGCGAGGTCAGCACGGACGACCACTTTGCGGCAGCGCTCTGCGTCATTGTCATCGTCATTACCCTGGTGCTCTTTTTCCTGCAGCGCTACCTTGGCAACCGTTTCACCTATTCCATGACAGCCCTAAAACCCATGGAGGCGGAAACATGTACCGGCGCCAGGAATATCCTGTCCCACCTGTTTGTCTACGCAGTGGTACTGGTTGCCATCCTGCCCCAGATCACGGTCATCATCACCTCCTTCCTGGCAACGGGCGGAGGCACGGTGTACACAGGCGGCTTTTCACTGGAGAACTACAGGAACACCTTATTTTCCAAGAACAACAACAGCGCGATTTTCAACACCTACCTGTTCGGCCTGTGCGCCATTGCCATTGTGGTGGTGCTGGGAATCCTGATTTCCTACCTGACTGTCAGGAAAAAATCCTTCCTCACAGGCATCCTGGATACGGTCACCATGTTCCCATACATCATCCCCGGATCCGTGCTGGGCATCTCCTTCCTGTATGCCTTTAACAACAAGCCCCTGCTGCTCAGCGGCACCGCGGTCATCATCATCATTTCCCTGTCCATACGCAGGATGCCCTACACCATCCGTTCCAGCACGGCCATCATCGGACAGATCAGCCCCAGTGTGGAGGAAGCTGCCATCAGCCTTGGATGTACGGAGACAAAATCCTTTGTCAAGGTAACGGTTCCCATGATGATGTCAGGCGTGCTCTCAGGGGCCATCATGAGCTGGATTACCCTGATCAGTGAACTGAGTTCCTCCATCATCCTTTATACCAGCAAGACCCAGACCCTGACCGTGGCCATCTACGCAGAGGTCATCCGCAGTAACTTCGGCAACGCGGCAGCCTATTCCACCATACTGACACTGACCAGTATTGTTTCCCTGTTAGTGTTCTTTAAGGTTACGGGAAGCAACGATATCAGCATTTAAACCATGATATGGCTGAAGGACCATCAGAAATATGATATAATCGGAATGTAAGCCAATATGGATCCATATTGGAACGAATCATTTATTTAGAGGAGGGGCCTCATGGCAGGAAGTAATCAATATAGGGATTATATCAAGAGGTCTTTCCTCAGGTTTGCATTTTCCATCATTGCCCTGCTCTTTGTGCTGGTGGGACTGTTCCTGTTCATCAATGTGCAGCTGATCAGCGCAGGAGGGAACAGGAAGAATAACGCACGGCTGGGCGCTGTCCTTGATAAGCAGGTTAAGGCTTATGAGGAAGGGCTTTTGCGGTTCGGGTCGGATTACAGGATTTTAGAGGCTTTAAAAGACAGGGACAGCGGACGGGTTACCGAGGTAAACCGTCTGCTGTATGACTTTTCCAACGCACAGTCCATACGGTGCAGCTTTGTGCTGACAGACAGCGGCGGGGAGATTGTCAGCTCCAACCTGTTTGAGGGAAACCGGGAAATCTTCCTTAACAGCACGGTATTCCAAAGCATGTTTGAGAAAATGGCCGCGGAGCCGGATAAGATTTTCACAATGCCCAGCAGGCTCAATTATGCCCATGGCCAGGCAGGCGACCTGGCGCTGGCACGGGCAGTATCCGGTCCGGACCGGGTGTATGGATACCTTTTCTTTGATTTGTCCGATGAACAGATTTACACGGCTGTCAGGGATTATCCGCTGGACGACGTAATCCTCACGGACCGGTATGATAACCTTATATTTTCCATCGGAAGACAGAGCGCCGACCCTATGGAGAAATATCCTGCGGGGAAGTACAGGATGGAGTGGCAGAAGGGGAACGTGGTCAAGGTGAACGGAAAACATTACCACGTGCAGAAAGAACTGCTGCCAGAGAGCACCCTGGTGCTCTATACCCTGGTATCCATGGAGTTCCAGCGCACCCTTGTCTCATATGGCATGATTTTCCTTCTCATCGTGGGCGTGCTGATGCTGATCATGATCACGCCCCTCTCGCTTCGGATTGCGGGAAAGAACCTGGAAGCCATTGATGAACTGCAGAACGCGGTGGCGGAAATGGGCCGCGGGAATATGGATTACAGGCTCCAGGGGCAGGTGTTTGATGAGTTTAAGGAGCTGGGGGACGCCTTCTTCAGCATGGTAACCCAGCGTGAGGAACTGATGCTGCATAACAGTGAATTGACGGAACGCAAGCGCATCATGGAAATCAAGCAGCTGGAGGAACAGTTTAACCCGCATTTTATTTTCAATGTGCTGGAAACCCTCCGCTATGAGATAGCCATTGATGCGGCCAAGGCATCTGATATGGTGATGGCATTCGCAAACCTGATGCGCTATAGCATTTATTATGGAAGCACCATTGTACCGCTGCAGACAGACATTGAATATATCAATGATTATCTGCTGCTTCAGAAAATGCGTTATAACCGGAGGCTGAACTATCATATAGATATACCGGAGGAGCTGATGGGCTGTAAGATACCAAAGCTCCTGCTCCAGCCCGTGGTGGAGAATTCCCTGGTCCACGGCATGAAGGATATCCGTTCCATTGCAATCAACATCAGCGCATGGAAGGAAAAGGGCCAGCTGAAGCTGTGTGTGGAGGACAACGGCAGCGGTATCCGTGAAGAAAAACTGGAGGAACTGAGGAAAGGGCTGGAACGGGAGGACGTATACAGGGAACACATTGGCCTTTATAACTCCCACCGGGTGGTCCGCCTGCTTTACGGGCCGGAATCCGGCATGACCATTGAGAGCAGCCCTGGCAATGGCACCAAGGTAACGGTCACCCTTCCGGCAGATATGGAGGAAATATAATGTATAAAGTCCTGATTGTGGAAGACGAAGATATCATACGCAAAGGCCTGATGTTCATGGTAAACTGGCAGGAGGCTGGCTGTGTGGTCGTGGGCGAGGGAGTGGACGGCCAGGACGGACTTGAAAAAATCAGGGAGAACCGGCCGGACATTGTGATTGTGGATATTAACATGCCGGTCAAGGACGGCCTTGCCATGCTGGAGGAAAGCATAGGCCAGTATGGATATGACGCCATCATTGTTTCCGGCTACAGCGAGTTTGAATACGCCAGGAAGGCCATTGGGCTGGGGGTAACGGAATACCTGCTGAAACCGGTTAATTTTAATGAACTGTACGATGCCCTGGATAAAATCATACGGAAGCAGACGGCCGCGGCCAGGCTGCGGGACGATATGAAGCAGATTGATATGGAAAAGAAAAAGCTGGGCATACTGGACGGGATTTCCTGTGACAAGGTAAAGGAAGGGAACCGGTACGTGGAATTCATGATGGATTACATAAAGGAACATTACTCCTCCCGGGTTTCCCTCACCGATGTCAGCGAACAGTGCGGCATGTCCTGCACCTATCTGGGCTCCAAGTTTAAAAGCGATACAGGCTACACCTTCAACGATTTCCTGAACCGCTACCGGATGCAGAAAGCGGTGGAGCTTCTGAAGGAAAATAAATACAAGGTCTACGAAATCGCAGACCTTGTGGGATTTTCCGATTATAAGTATTTTATCAAGGTGTTTAAGAAATACGTGGGCTGCTCCCCTGTGAAGTTCGTGGAGGGCGGCGCCTGCGAATAGGGGGATTCCTGCTTATCCCGCCCTGAAATCCTCACAGTAATTGGGGCGGTGGATATCCAGTATCATGGGCAGGTTCCTGTCACAGAACCGCTTATCCAGGGCTTCCATCCCAAATTCCAGCTTATACTCTATTTCTTCCCTGTAAACAGGCACCACCATGTAGAAGTTGATTTCCGTTCCATCCTCTGCCTGCATAGAGCCCATATCGCCGCCTGTCTGCACCAGCACCACCCCGCCCATCTCAGTTTCAGCACACAGGGGTCCGTATTCAGCCCCGTTGGGTATGGTGTGGCCCCAGCCCAGCCATGTATGGTACTCATGGGGGAACCTGGCCAGGTATTTAATCAGTCTGATGGGCCAGTACTCACTGTCCGGTATGTCGGAATCCAGCTGTCCGGTTTCTCCCGGATTCCACTCCCCCGGAAGGAACATGAACAGTTCCGCGTGCTTTAAATCCTCCCTGTCCGCGATCTCCTCGGGAAGGGTCATGGGCATGTCGCTCATGCCGGTGGTATACATCACATAATAGGGTCTTTCCTCTGTTGGCCGCATGATGTTCACATCAATGTGCACCAGGTCCGATATCAGTTCATGATAGACAAACTCCTCCCGGTTGGGAAACAGGGCCTTAAAATGCCCGCTGATTTCCTCTGCATATTCCCCGTATGCCTGGGGCGGACGCCACGCCTCATGTTCCGTTTCCTCATACCGGTATACCGGACTGCCTCCCTTTGTCACCTCACTGGCCTTTGGCCCTTTCTTTAACAGCTTGTCCAACAATCCCATCTCCGTCCTCCCGCTTCATCCTGTCTTCATAAAACTTCTGCTTCTTCATGTACATGTTCTTATCCGCCCTGCGGCAGGTGCTGAACAGGTCATTATCCGTATCCGCGTCATAAATGGCTGCTCCCCAGGCAAATGTAAGTCCCGGCATGAAAGCCAGTTTTTCAAACTCCTCCTCCAGCCTGCCGGCAAAACCCCTTATCCTCTCCTCACTGGCTCCCGGCATCACCACCACGAACTCATCCCCGCCAATGCGGTACATAATCCCATCCTCCGGCCCCATATTCAGATATGCCTGGGAAATACAGGTAATGTATCTGTCCCCTGTCTCATGCCCCATGGTGTCATTAATATGTTTCAGGCTGTTTAGGTCAATCAGGATGAAACCCGTGTCCTTTTCCTTCTTAGCCGCAATCCGGTTCTTCATATCCAGCTGGTAGGCATTCCTGTTCTTAAGCCTGGTCAGGTAGTCCATGTTGGACATATCCCTATAAAATGGATTGGAAATCCGTCGGAACAGATACCTGGACACCAGGCTGGCAGCCAGACTGAACAACAGGATGAATACCGGCAGCACACGCCGCAGGTTCTGGTATACCTGATACTGGTGGTCTGCCCGGAACTCAATCCCGACCACGCCGATGATTTCCTCCCCTTCATAAATCGGAAGGTAAGTGATGAAGATTTTCCCCCAGTCTGTTTTCTTAATCTTGTCCGGCAGTACACGTTCCCCATTTAACGCCCGCTGCATGTCCGGATAAATCTCCCGTTCAATGGGGTCGCCCGGATACCTGAAATCCGCATCCACAGGGTCCAGGCAGTCCACCACATAGACAAACTCCCCGGCATCGTTCATCTTGGCAGTGTACAGGTACATGACGCCCGTAATCTCCTTTACCCGCTGGAAGCGGTCATGCATCCTCTGGTAATCCTCCTTCTGCACATCCCCGGGACCGGATATATGCTTGAACGTATCCGTATCCATCCTTTCACCGATATAGGAATAGATATGTTCCGCCTGGTCGTTCAGGCTCCTGAGCATGTCATTGTACGTGATCCTGTACTGTACCATAAAAATAGAATAGGAAAGAATGGCCACAATGACCGCTGTAAATAACGATACCTGAACATCCACTCTCCGCCACAGCTCTGATTTCATATAAGACCATTCTCCTTCAGAAAATGTTATTCTCAGGGAGACCGCACGGATTCCCTGCATTTTCCAGTATTCCTACTGATATTATAACCGCAGTCCCCCTGTTTGTCTATGCGCGGTCCCCATCTTTTCCTTCCATATATACAGGCACCATCACCCTGACCACATAATCCTCATATCCCTTAACCGTCAGTTCATCCAACAGCAGGTCCTCATACCACATTTCCCCGGTAACCCGCCCAATTTCCCTGGAAAATCCTGTAATCCGTTCATAAGGCGCCTCCATATCCCAGGCATAACCCCGGTAATACATCTCCACATATTCACCGGCAGGGCGTTTCATGACCTTGGGGGAGGCCGCCCTCTTCTCAAGCTTTGTATAGACCTTTACGTATTTGTCAAACAATCCTTTTTCCAAATCCTCCTTCAGGCAGATGGAGCCCACCGCCCCCATGGCGCCGTGGTATTTTTCCTGCTCCCTTACATGCTCTGCAATCTCCACGGCTGTCCTGCGCTCATCCGAAGCCGTGATGTCGGATACCAGAAGGAACTCTTCCCTGTGCCCCACCAGCATGGGGACACCCAGGGGCACATTCAGGGCAGCGGTTATATTGTTCTTTTCATTGCGTATGAACCGCTTCATCTGTTTCAGGTGCTCAATCTCCCTGTCTATCTGCTTCTCCTTTTCATCCATCATTTTCATGAACCGTTCCGGCGAGCGGTTCTCAATGTATTCCTTGATTTCCTCCAGGGGCATGCCCAGCTTCTGCAGCGCCTTGATGACCTCGAACACATCCATCTGCCAGACAAAATAGTAACGGTATCCGTTCTCCTCCTTCAGCGCAGGTGATAAGAGGCCTATCTGGTCATAGTGGAACAGGGTGTGTTTCTTAACCCCCAGTATCCGTGCAAATTCCCCGGTTGTAAAATACAGTTCAGTGCGGTTTTCCATTTTTTCAATCTCCTCTTGACTATCGGGTAACCCTATACTATATGATAATACCTGCGGCTGAAATTTACAATAGAATCAGGAGTATTTTTATGAGTCATTCATTATCAAAAAAATTTACCTTCGGGTCTTTATTGATGTTTGCCATGCCAACCACCATCATGATGGTTGTCATGTCCCTGTACACCATCGTGGACGGCGTATTCGTCTCCAGGTATGTAAGCACCAATGCCCTGTCCTCCATTAATATCGTATATCCCATCATCAATATCGTGCTGGGCTTAAGCGTCATGCTCTCCACGGGAAGCAGCGCCATTGTTGCCAAAAAAATGGGTGAAGGCCGCCCTGACAGCGCCAGAGGGACCTTCACCATGATTATTATGTTAAATATTGCGGCCGGACTGGTCATTGCCATCCTGGGCAACCTGTTTGCCACGCCCCTGTCCCTGCTTTTAGGTTCCAGCGAAGTCCTCTTAAAGGACTGCGTCACCTATCTGCGATGGCAGCTGGCATTTGCCCCGGCCCTGATGCTCCAGATCCAGTTCCAGATGTATTTTGTCACCGAAGGGCGGCCGGGCATCGGCCTGTTCCTGACCCTTCTGGCCGGGGTGGCCAACGCTGTGCTTGACTATGTGCTGATCGTGCCCATGGGGCTTGGGATTGCAGGCGCGGCCATTGCCACGGTAACCGGTTACATGATACCGGCTGTCATTGGCCTTATTTATTTTTCATATGCAAGAAACTCCCTGTGGCTGGTACGTCCCCGCATGGAAAAGGGGGAGCTTAAGGACACCTGCATCAACGGTTCCTCAGAAATGGTGACCAACCTTTCATCCGGCATCATCACCTTCCTGTTCAACCTGGCCATGATGCATTTTGCAGGGGAGGACGGGGTTGCCGCCATCACCATCATCCAGTACTCCCAGTTCCTGCTGAACGCGCTGTTCATGGGCTTTTCCCAGGGCGTCTCACCGGTAATCAGCTTTAACTACGGAAGCAGGAACCAGGAACAGCTCAGGCAGGTGTTTAAGACCTCCCTTCTCTTTACCCTTGCGACCTCGGCAGCCACCTTCCTGCTGGCCCAGCTGGGCGGAAGCATTGTGGTGGGCATATTCGCGGAGCCCGGCAGCCCGGTCTACGGCCTGGCCCGCCATGGCTTTACCATATTTGCCTTCAGCTTCCTGTTCTCAGGCTTTACCATATTTGCATCCGCCCTGTTTACCGCGCTTTCGGACGGACGGATATCCGCCGTCATCTCCTTTGTGCGCACCTTTGGCCTTATCATCACAAGCCTTATGGTCCTGCCCTTCCTGATCGGGGTGGACGGCGTGTGGCTGGCGATTCCCATCGCGGAACTGGGCGGCCTGCTTTTAAGTATCCATTATATGAGGAAATACCGCAGCACCTACCACTATGCCTAATACTACATCCCCTTTATGAACTTGGTGGGCGACTTAAGCGTGTATTTCTTAAACACGGAGCAGAAGTGCTTATAATCCGTGAACCCGGTGGCCTCGGATATCTCGCTGATGCGGTACTGCCTTGTGTTCAGCATGGCAACCGCCTGCTGCACCCTGTATTTGTTCAGGAAATCCAGGAACGTCTGCTCCGTCACCTCCTTGAACTTCCTGCTGAGATAGCTGGCGCTGACCCCCAGTTCCTCCGAAATCCCCTCAATACTGATCTTCTCGGCAAAATGCTCCTTGATCTTCCCAATGGCCCTGGACACATACTGGTTCTCCGAAAGGTCCAGCTGCATGTAATACTCCAGGTTCATGGTCCCGCCCTCCAGCTCCGCCTGCTCCAGCGCGTGTTCCACCTGCCTGGCGCTGGCAATCTCCTCCTCCAGCCTTTTCATGATTCCTGCCAGCGCCTCCTCGTCCACAGGCTTTAGGATGTATTCACATACCCTGGCCTCAATGGCCCTCCTGGCATATTCAAAGTCAGCATAGCTGGTCAGGAGGATACTTTTGAATTTTACCTGCTTCGATGCCTTCTTAATCATTTCAATCCCATCCATGAACGGCATGCAGATATCCGTAATCACCACATCCGGGCGGCATTCCAGAATTTTTTCATATCCGTCCTTACCGTCCGACGCCTCTGCCACCACCACGCAGCCCATAGAAAGCCAGTCCGTGGTGTACACAAGGCCTTTTCGTATCATATCCTCATCTTCTGCAATCAAGACGCGCAGCATCCGTTTTCCTCCCTTTTTAAGCGCCCGGTCCCCATGACGGTTCCCGGTCAGCAGGCAGCGTCACCACCAGGGTGGTGCCATGCCCCTCCGTACTTCTGATTTCCACCCCGTAAGGCCGTCCATACAGGATTGCAATCCTCCGGTGTATGTTGTAAAGCCCTGAATGCCTGCTGGTATTCTCCTTCTGCTCCAGCACGGCGTTCAGCTCACTTAAGTTTTCCTGGGAAATCCCAACCCCGTCATCACGGCATATCATAATAAGATTTCCCTGGTAGATATATGCCTTCAGCTCCACCTTAAGGTTCAGCTGGCTGCCGAACCCGTATTTAACTGCGTTCTCAATCATGGGCTGGAGGACCAGCTTTGGTATCCTGCAGTCCATGGCCTCCGGCTCCACCTCAATCTGGTATTCCAGCCTGGAACCGAACCTGCGCTTAAGGATGGTCATGTAATTCTCCAGATGCTCCAGATCCTCCTTAAGGGTCACCTGGTCCTTGCTCCCGTCCAGGCTGTAGCGCAGGAGATTGGACAGGGAAAATACCATCCGCTCTGCCGTGGCCGGCTCCAGCCTGCACATGTACCGTATGTTTTCCAGGGTATTGTAAAGGAAATGGGGGTTGAACTGGGATTCCAGCTGTTTGTTCTGGGCCATGGCAACCAGCTCGGTCATCTTCCGGTTATTCTCCATCTGGGTTTTCAGGCTGGCGATTGTCTCATTATACGCATCCGCGATGATACGGAACTCATTCTCGCTGTCAATGCGGATGGAGGTCTCCAGGTTGCCGGTCCTGGCATTCTCCATCACATCCAGTATACGGTAAAAGTCCTCTGTCTTTTTTTCCGTCATCTTCCTGGACCGCAGCAGCATCCACAGGGTCATGAGGATCAGCGCCGTTATGACCAGGGCGCTGCTTAAGGACAGGGAGATCACAATGTTCTGGATGTCCGAGATGGAATAAACCTGGAACAACTGCCGGTAGGCCGGCTGCCTTGCCGCCAGGTACATCTGCCTGTCGTGGGACAAAAAGCGCCCTGCTCCTGAAAGGGCTCCCAGGACCTGGTTGCTTTTATTGACAAAATGATAGTTGCTGCACGCATAGACCCATCCATAGGAATCCGTGATGATGGTCTGCGTCTCCAGCCGGTCCAGCATCTTCTGCATCTGGCTGCTGGGAATGGAGCATACCACATATCCCACGGTCTGCCCCTCCGACTCCACGCTGCGTCCAAGGGCAACCGCGCCCTGCTGGCTCTTCCATCCGTCCACCAGCTTTACGGCTGTCTGCCCGGGCCATCTGTCCATGTGCCAGAATATGCCCCAGGAAGTCCCCTCCTTCACATCCAGATACTCAGGCCGGCCCGGCTGGCTGGACAGCAGGATATTCCTGTCCCGGTCCAGTATATAAAGGTTCCCTTTTATCTCCAGGCCATTGGTCATACCGTAAAACCCTTCAAATATCCCGGCCTTCCTCCTGGTGTCCAGGGTGCCTGTGAACAGGTCAGGCTGCCCGGCCAGACGGACCAGTCCCTCCTCGTAGCGTCCCAGGACCCGCTCCAGTTCCCCAGCCACATAACCGTTGTTGGATACGGTAATGCTCCTTCTCCCATGGATAAGGGCCACCATGAACACCACTCCGCAGAGCAGCGTGAATACCACGGCCGGAACAATGGCATAGTAGATGAACATGTGCTGGAGTTCGTCCCTGAAATACTTCTCTTTTTTCATCCGGCCCCTCCTTCATCCGCCACGGACCGGAAAATCCCGGCAAACCTCTCCAGCCACTGCTGCTTGTTCCTGTTCACCACCTCCAGGTCGTCATAGATAATGTGCAGGCCATCCTTATCTGGCAGATACTCCGGCTCATCCACGTCCTTGCGCACCGAACGGCGGTCCAGACGGTCCGCAATCATTGTCTGGGCATCCTTTCCAGTGACAAAATCCACAAACGCCTCAGCTTCTGCCAGGTGCCTGCTTCCCTTCACGATACAGACCACATCCGGAGTGGAAATGACGCCTTCCTTCATGTACACCAGCCTGACAGGCTCCCCGTCCGCCACATAGCGGGCCGCCCCTTCCTCAAAGGTAAGCCCCACCACGAACCGTCCCTCGGCCACTCCCTGGTACACATCCGCGGAGCCGCCAAGAAGGCAGCCGTTCAGGTTCCTTACAAACTGTTCCACATAATCCCAGCCCTCCTCCGGGTTTCCCTGTCCCATGGCGTAAAGCATATTGATCAGATGCTCATAAGCAGAGGATGAGGTGGACGGGTTACACATGGCAATCTTCCCCTTCAGCTCCGGCTTCAGCAGGTCCCCATATCCCTCCACCACCGTATCCCCAATCAGGTTGGTATTCACCATAAGGACGCTGGGCACGTCCGTGAACCGGCTTAAGTTGCCCTCCTGGTTCTTAAACTCATCCCTGACCATGTCCTCATTCTCATTCACATAAGGCTCAAACAGCTCCTGTCTGGGCATGGTGGTGGAAAGGGAGCCGCCCCAGAATATGTCGCAGGCCGGTTCCCTGTGCGCCTCCACCATGGATAGCAGTTCCCCGGTCCCCCCGGTCTGCACAAAGGTCTTCACCCCGGTCCTGCCCTCAAACTCAGACACAATGGGGTTTATAAACTCCAACGGATGAGGGCAGTAGATAACCAGCGCCTCATCCGTCTCACCGGCAGCCCCGGTCTCCCCGCTGCCCCCGCATCCTGGGAGACAGAGGGAAATACCTATGGCTGCCGCATATATGATCCAATTCTTTTTCATTTAGTTTCCAGTGCCTCCCGGCGTTCATTGGATGATGAATGTCCATATGCTTAATTGTATCAACCAGCTGAAAGAATGTAAACCCCCTTGGGGTCGAAATCCAGATACGCCTTCTCGCCCACCTCGTAAATCCTCCGGTTCACCGGATTATAATCCGTTATCTGAATCATCATGTTCCCCACCATGACCTCATAGTACTGGTAGGAACCCATGAAGGTGGAAAGGCTAACCGTTGCCTCCAAAAGCCCCTGTTCCGCCAGGGTGGCCCCCTCCGGGCGGATGACCAGGGTGGCGTCCGCGCCGGAATCTGCATGGGCAAAATTATTGACCTCCAGCTCCTGTCCCACCACGTCAATCACTGCTTTTTCACCGCTGACAGACTTCACCTTTGCGTCCAGGAAGTTGGCCTCGCCGATAAAGTCAGCCACAAACCTGGAGGAAGGATGGTAATAAATCTCCCTGGGCGTGCCAATCTGCTCCACCTTGCCCTGGCTCATGATGATGATCTTATCGGAAATGCTCATGGCCTCGGACTGGTCGTGGGTCACGTAGATGGCGGTAATCCCCACCTTCTGCTGGATTTTGCGGATTTCCGTCCGCATGGTCACGCGCAGCTTGGCGTCCAGGTTGCTCAAAGGCTCATCAAACAGCAGCACGCTTGGCTCAATCACCAGGGCCCTTGCCAGCGCCACACGCTGCTGCTGGCCGCCGGACAGCTGGTTGGTCATCCGGGACTCCATGCCTTCCATCTCCACCATCTTAAGTATGTTCATGACCCGCTCATGGATTTCCTCCTTGGGGAGCTTTCGTATCTTAAGGCCGTAGGCCACGTTGTCAAATACATTGATATGGGGCAGGAGGGCGTAGCTTTGGAATACCATGGCCGTATCCCTTTTATTAGGCGTCAGCGCATTGATGTTCTCATCCCCCAGGTAGATATCCCCCTCATCCGGGCTTTCAAACCCCGCAATCATGCGGAGCGTAGTGGTCTTGCCGCAGCCGGACGGGCCCAGCAGGGTCACGAAGGAACCCGGCTCAATATCCAGCGTGGTATCCTGCACCGCGTAAAACTCCTTCCCCGTCTTGGGGTCTGTATATATCTTGGAAATGTGGTCCAGACGGACACCCTTTTTCTGCTTTTCCATGTTATTATCCTCCTATTCCTCAGCCTTAATCTTCCTGCTGACACCAAAGAACTTCATCATTGTATCCATAAGCAGCACCGCGCCGTATGTAATGACAATCAATACGGTTGCGTACGCACAGGCCACCCCGTAGTTTCCTTTTTCCGCCTGCTCGTTTATCTGGCAGGTAATCAGCAGGAAGTCCGGTGTTACCAGCAGGATAATGGCGGAAATAGCCGTGATGCTCCGCACAAATGCCGTTACAAGGCCGCTGAAGAAAGAATCCTTAATCAGCGGAAGGGTTACGGTCATGAAAACCTTGGCCGAATTAGCCCCCATGTCATATGCGGATTCCTCAATGGACTTGTCAATCTGGCGCAGGGCTGAGATGCCGCTCCTGGTGCCGGTGGGAAGGCTCCGCACAATGAACACGATGATCAGGATAAGCCCGCTTCCGTAAAGGCTGCTCATGATTCCTGTGCCGAACAGCCCCCTTGCATAACCGCGGATGTATCCGATACCTAAAACCGTACCGGGAACCGCCATGGCCAGCATGGATACAAACTCAATGAATCCTTTGGCCTTGAACTTTTTCTTCACCACAAGGTAGGAAATCACCATGGATAAAAACGCGGTCAAAGGGGCTGCAATGGCTGAAAGCACAAAGGAATCCTTAAATGCCTTCAGTCCGCTGGTCTTGAACATGTACTGGAACCACTTAAGGCTCAGGCTGTAATCCCTGCCCCAGAGGGTGAACATGGCGCCGAACGGGACCATGATATACATTAACAGTACGAACGCAGCCACCAGCCCGCAGAATATGGTAAGGGGCACGGTCACGCTCTTATCCTCAATCAGCATCCTCATGCGGGAGGCCTTGCCGGTAAGGGTTGCGGCTGTCTTCTTCTCCAGATAATACTTCTGTATCAGGAACAGCACAACGGTCAGGGACAGAAGCACCACGGCCATGGCCGCTGCTCCCGTGGAATCATAGGCGCCTGTGACCTGCAGGTAGATTGTGGTTGCCAGGGTATCGTAGGAACCGCCGATTAGCATGGGGTTTGCAAAGTCCGCCACGGACTCGATGAAAGTAACCAGGAATGCATTGCCCAGGCCGGGAAGGAGAAGGGGGAAGGTGACGCTTGTAAATACCTTCCATCGGCTGGCACCCATATCCCTGGTGGCCTCCTCAAGGGACGGGTCTATGTTCTTTAAAAGCCCTTTTAACATCAGGTAACACACCGGGAAAAATGTCAGGGTCTGTACAATGGCGATTCCCTTAAGCCCGTATACATTGGAATCATAGATGCCCAAAAGGGACCTGGTAATGATTCCGCTGCGTCCAAACAGCATAATCATGGAAAGGGACAGTACAAAAGGCGGGGATACCACCGGAAGCATGGATACCAGCGCAAACAGCTTTTCAAGGATTTTTGTCCTAAGCTTTACATACACCTCCACATAAGCAAATAAAAGACCGATGGCAGTGGAGGTAAATCCGGTAATCAGACCCAGCACCACTGTATTTTTAAATGCTTTCTGGAACCGCTCCAGACTCAGTACCCGCTTAAACACATCCAGTGTGACACCGCCCTCCTCGGTGCGGAAGCTGTCCACCAGCAGCATCAGGAGAGGATACAGGATGAACAGTGCCAGGAAGATGAGCAGTACCACGATCATGCCCACCAGGATGGGGTCTGAGAAAAATTTCTTGCGCTCTAACTGCGCGCTTTGTTTTCTGGCCACGTAAAGGCCCCCCTTTCTATCCGGGCCCCCAAAAGGCGCCCCATTTCTATCCGGAACGCCCGGGCGCCCCGCTCTGCATAAGCATCAAAGGAGAAAATGCTGCGTAATGTACGTTCCGGCGCATTACGCAGCACTATCCTGTCAACCTATCCTATCTTATTGTAAATCCATGTCATGCCTTGGATTCCCTTCTTATTCCGTCAGGAAACGGCTGCTGTCCGCACTGTCTGCAGAACTTCCAAGGGCTTCAAAGAAATCTTCCACGTACTTGGCGCTGTTTTCCTTTGCATCCTCAAAATCATAATCAATGGTATTGTTCATGTCCAGTCCGAACCTGGTTGCTTCCTCAGGCTGGGTTGCGTTGCTCAGCACCAGGAACTGGTAGGAGCCGTTCTCTTTTGCATGATCCACACAGTCAGGAGACAGTGCATACTCAATCCACAGCTTGGCAGCGTTTGGATGGGTACAGCCATTGAAGATTGCGGTAGCGCCAACCTCAAAGGAGGTTCCGTCTTCCGGTACGATTAACTGGATATTGTCATATCCCTGAAGAATCTGGTAAATGCCGTCATGGAGAAAGCCGATACCGATGACGCACTCGCCCGGGCCTACCATCTTGGATGGGCCGGAACCGGACTTGGTGTACTGGGAAATATTCTTGTCCAGCTTCTTAAAGTATTCCATGGCCTCATCATGGCCCTTCATCTGAACCATGGTGTTGATGAGCAGCTTCGCTGTTCCTGCCGTATTGGGGTTGGACAGCATGATCAGTCCCTTATACTCTTCCTTTGTCAGGTCATCCCATGTCTTGGGCGCTTCCAGGCCTAAGCGGTCCAGTTCTTCCGTGTTCACCATGAAGCCCAGGATGCCTTTGTAGATTCCATACCAGCAGTCGGTGGGATCTTTGTATTTGTCACTAATCAGGTTCTTGGCATTAATTGCGTCATACTGCATCAGCAGTCCGTCTGCAACCGCCTCATTATAAGGGTCAGTGGTTCCGCCGAACCAAACATCGGCAGAAGGTTTTCCTGCCTCTTCAGAAATCTTGGTATAAACTTCTGAAGTGGAAAGTCTCTGATACTTTGTCTTGATTCCGTAGAGCTTTTCAAAGTTCTGGCATGCAGCTGACAGGTATTCCTCCTCACAGGAGCCGTATACGGTCAGTTCGCCCTCGGCCTTGGCTGCCTCTATCAGGGCGTCCATATCCCCTCCGGCTGCCTCTGCTGCCGTGGTATCCGCCGCCTCCTTGCTCTCCTCCCCCGCTGCCTCGGTTGCAGCCGTGGTGGCAGGAGCCGCCGTGGTGGTTGGATCTGCCGCCTTTCCACCGCCGCATGCGGTAAGGCTCAGTGCCATGGTACATGCTAACAATAGTGCCAGTCTTTTCTTCATAATAAAACCCCTCCTATCTTTTCTGGTGATTCCATCATAGCAGAAAACAAGGTGGGGGAAAACCGTGATTTAAGTAATTTTGTCGTGATTTCTGAACTTGTGGTCAATTTTTTTATTAATTATACACAATCGCATGACAGTGAAACGTTCCCCACAGAACACACCGCCCCTGTTTTCTTCAACCTTATTCCTTCCTAAAGAAACCCTCTTGACTATCGGGTTACCCTATAGGGTACAATAATACGGTTATCCAGGGTAATGATACCTTCATACCACCCAAATCCAAAGGAGAGTGTTCAGATGCATCTGATTCTACATTATTTAAAACGCTATAAAATTTACGTATTCTTCAACCTCCTGGCCATCCTGGGATTTGCCACGGCAGAGCTTGGCATTCCCACCATCGTTTCCCGTATGATTGACAACGGCATCATATTAAATGACCGCGCTTACATCTACAAAATGGGAGCAGCCATCCTGGCCGTGGCTGTTGCCGGAGGCATTGGGAACGTGCTGCTGGCCTACTGCAGTTCCCTGGTCAGTTCCCGGGTGACCAGGGATATCCGCAATGATATCTTCCGCAAGGCCCAGGAGTTTTCCCACACCGAATACAACAAGTTCGGCATATCCAGCATGATAACAAGGACCACCAATGACGCATTCATCCTGATGCAGTTCATCAACATCATCCTGCGCACCGCCCTGCTGACCCCGATCATGATCATCATCAGCATGTTCATGGTCATCCGCACCAGCATGACCCTGTCCATGGTCATCGGAGGCTGTGTGCCCATTATCTGCCTTGGGGTATATCTGATAGCCAGGACCAGCAACCCGATCAGCACCCGGCAGCAGAAGGGACTGGATAAGTTAAACAGGATTACCAGGGAGAACCTGACCGGGGTCAGGGTCATCCGGGCATTCTGTAAGGATGAATATGAAACAGAACGGTTTGACCAGGCCAACGAAGATTACGCAGCCAATGCAAAAAAGCTGTTCAAACTCATGTCCGTGACACAGCCATCCTTTTTCCTGCTCTTAAACCTGGCTGTTTCCATTGTCTTTGTCCTGTCCAGCAGGCTGATTGACATGGGAAGCCTTCAGGTGGGCAACCTGGTTGCGTTCCAGGAATACATGTTCCACGCCATGTTCTCCATGATGATGTTCTCCCTGGTGTTCGTCATGTATCCCAGGGCTGAAATCAGCGCCAGGAGAATCAAGGAACTATTAGATGAGGAGCCCCTTATACAGAACCCCAGGAATCCGGTCACTGCGGGCGATGGCAGCGGCACCCTGGTATTTGATCACGTGTCCTTCCAGTATCCGGACGGAGAGGCGCCGGTCCTCCGGGATATCACCTTTGAGGCCAGGCGGGGGGATACCATTGCCTTCATCGGCAGCACGGGAAGCGGAAAAAGCACCCTGATTAACCTGATTCCCAGGTTTTATGACATCAGTTCCGGCAGCATCCGCATCGACAATGTGGATGTGCGCAGATATGACCTGAAGGCGCTGCGGGAAAAAATCGGCTTCATCCCCCAGAAGGCGCTGCTGTTCACAGGAAGCATCAATGAAAATATCCGCTATGGTAAGCACAATGCAGTCCAGACCGAGGTGGAGCACTCTGCCAAGGTGGCCCAGGCCTATGATTTCATCACGGAAAAGCCCAAACAGTTTGAAGAAATGATTGAAGAAGGCGGCGGCAACGTATCCGGCGGACAGCGCCAGAGACTCAGCATTGCCCGGGCCGTTGTGCGCAAGCCTGATATCTATATTTTTGACGATTCATTTTCCGCCCTGGACTTTAAAACAGATGCCAATCTGAGAAAACAGCTGAAATACGAGACAAAAGATGCCATAACCCTGATTGTGGCTCAAAGGGTCACATCCATCATGGATGCAACCAGGATCATTGTGCTGAATGAAGGCGCGGTGGTTGGGATCGGGACACACAGGGAACTGCTTAAAACCTGCAGTATTTACCATGAAATTGCCTTAAGCCAGCTGTCAGAGGAGGAATTAGCATGAAAATGAACACCACAGGAATGAGGCGCCTGATCCCATACCTGAAAAAATACCGTTTTAAGATAACCGGGGCCATCCTGCTGATTGTGGCGGCCTCATGTCTCATAGCATTAAGTCCTACCCTGGAAGGAATGATAACCACCCAGCTGTTCCAGGATGTGACAGCTGGACACGGGGTGGATTTCACAGTCATATACAGGATCGTGGCAACCCTGCTGCTTGTTTATGTGACAGGGGCCATCTGCAACTGCTCCTACCAGTTCCTCTTAACCGACGCCATCCAGAGCGCCATGGTGGACTTGAGGAACGATGTGGAGAGCAAGATCAGACGCCTGCCCATCGCCTATTTTGACCAGCATCCCCTGGGGGATACCATGAGCCGTGTCACCAACGACATGGAAACCATATCCAATGCCCTGCAGCAAAGCTTTGCCCAGATACTTAACGCCATCTTAGGACTGACCCTGGCCGTTGCCATGATGTTCTCCATCCAGTGGAAGATGGCCCTGGCCTCCATGCTAATCATCATTGGCTCCGTGGTCATTTCCAAGATGATTGTAAAAAAATCCCAGCCTCTGTTCGAAAAGCAGCAGAGCTCCCTGGGCAGCCTAAGCGGCGTAGTCCAGGAAAGCTTTACCGGATTTAATGAAATCAAGCTGTTCGGCAAACAGGAGGACGCCCTGGCCGACTTCATGGCCGCCAACAGCGAACTCTGCCAGAACGGGTTCAAGGCCCAGTTCATCAGCGGCCTCATGTCTCCCCTGGTATCCTTCATCACCTATGTGGGTATTGGCTGTATTGCCATCATGGGCGCGCTGTACGCCTTGTCCGGGGTCATTGCCGTTGGACAGCTGCAGGCTTTTATCCGTTATATCTGGCAGGTAAACCAGCCATTGTCCCAGATGACACAGCTGTCATCCGCCCTCCAGTCCTCTGCCGCCGCCGTGCACAGGGTATTTGAATTCTTAAACGAGGAGGAAGAGCCGGAGGATGAACGCTGTCAGGCAGCGCCGGAACATGTGGAAGGAAACGTGACATTTGAAAATGTACACTTTTCCTACACACCGGAGAAACCGCTGCTCCAGGGCCTGAACGCCCGGGTGGAAAGCGGGCAGATGGTTGCCATCGTAGGACCTACCGGAGTGGGAAAGACCACCCTGATTAACCTGCTGATGCGCTTCTATGACGTGACTGGGGGCGCCATCCTCATAGACGGCATTGACATCCGCCATATGAAACGGAAGGACCTGCGCTCCAAATTCGGCATGGTGCTTCAGGATACCTGGCTGTTCAAAGGAACCATCCGGGACAACATTGCCTACGGCAAGGACGATGCCACGGACGCCGATGTCATCCGGGCAGCCAAGATTGCCAATGTCCACCACTTCATCAAGACGCTGCCGGAAGGTTATGACATGATATTAAATGAGGAATCCAGCAACATTTCCCAGGGCGAAAAACAGCTTTTAACCATTGCCCGGGCCGTGCTGTGCGATCCGCCGATCCTTATCCTGGACGAGGCAACCAGCTCGGTTGACACCCGGTTGGAACACATGCTTCAGGACGCCATGCAGAATATCATGAAGGGGCGCACCTCCTTTGTGATTGCCCACCGCCTATCCACCATCCGCAATGCGGATTTAATCCTTGTGATGCGTGACGGCAATATCGTGGAACAGGGAACCCATGAAGAACTGCTTGTGAAAAAGGGGTATTATGAACAGCTGTACCATGCGCAGTTTGCAGAGGTGTGATTGGGGAGGACGGTGTGCCAGCGGATGGCATATCCGCGGGCGGCAGGTAAGCAGATGGCGTGGCGGCGGACAACACATCGGTAGATAACACATTAGTAAATAACACATTGCTAACTTAGTATGATTCCTGATATTGTATACAGGTACTTCTGACAGAATAATTAATGAAAAATGCAGGAAGAAATGATACCTCTTCCTGCATTTTTTTATACTATATTAATACATCCATCCCCCATCACTATGACACATTCATCTGCACCGTCTCCCCCTGTACCTCTTCTGCCTCCTGGGTTTCCTCCTCAGGAAGGATCAGGTTCAGGGTCACGGCAGTGATGGTAGCTATCACAACCGCTGATTCCCCGAATATGGTCTTTGCCCAATCAGGGAACAGGACCAGACAGCCGTTGGCCTGGATTACGCCGATTCCCAGCCGCTCTGTTCAAGGGATTGATTGATAATTCATTCCCGCCATCTGACGGAAAGCAATTTTCAAACACACCCTAGTACCT
>NZ_QVEX01000019.1:0-650 GCF_003434055.1 Enterocloster aldenensis
TTCCAGTATGTGTTCAGATATACGCCTGCATCGGCCTCTGATAACTGGAACTTTTCAACCAATTTTTCAAGACATTGTCCGGGGGACAGATGCAGTTCCTTACAGGTTTCAATCAAGGCCTGTATCCCCTTTTCGATTCCCTTTTCAATCCCTATTTCTTCCCGTTCTGCCAGTTCATCTGCAAACAGTTCCTTTAATGCTTCGCACATCCTCCTGCCCTCCTCGTATTGTTTCTGATTGGCCCTGACTATGACGTCCATCACCGCCTGATAAAGCGGGTCATTCTTATTGTTCTTATATTCCCTGGCAAGCGGCTCTATATCCATCTTAAGGTCCAGCCCTTTCCGGAGCCGGCCAAGCCAGGCGTACTCCTCTTTTGGCAGCTGCCCTGTTACAAGCAGCTGCACAGGGAAAATGAAGTCCTCTATGTAGTAGATGCCCTTATGGACATTCCTGACCCTTACCCCATACCGCTTCTTTAGATGCCGCACCAGGCGGCCTGGATAATGGTCCCCGGCCAGCGTGATGGTCAATTCCTCCGGCACTATCTCCAGGACCTTCCTGGTGTCAGCCTGATATACGCATACATAACCCAGGACCTTATAGAAATCATTTACACTGATATAGTCCTCAGGACTCTTATATTCCAC
>NZ_QVEX01000019.1:660-93550 GCF_003434055.1 Enterocloster aldenensis
TACACTGATATAGTCCTCAGGACTCTTATATTCCACAGTATAATTTAAAAAAAACGTAACTTCAATAGCCCTCCTGAAATTTTCCTTGTATCCAATCCTTAATTAACTGTGAAGCTGCGGCCGAACCGGCCAAAACAGTGCATGAGCACGCCAGACTGCCATTGGGGCAGTAAATCTTATTGTGGAAGGAATCCACAGGATATGAAATGATTCAACATTTCTGTGAATCCAGTATAACACAAAACGGTCCATTGTCCATAATCCCCTGCCTGGTTTTAGAAAAGATTCATAAATCGCCGGGATTGGAATAAGGTGGCAGGCAATCGGATAAAACCTCTCCCTGACGTTTAGGGAGAGGTTTTTGCAGGCTTATGGATGGCTCCGGCTCCTGATTCCACGTTAGAGCGTGTTTGAAAATTCATTCCCGCCATCTGCCCTAAGGAATCCACCATAGGTACCCCTTAGGGAAAAGCACGCCCCACTTCGCGGTATATTTGGTCCCAATTCGGTCAACGTAGCCCGCTACGCCTCCCTCATCGGGACCAAATCTCCCACAAAGTGGGACGCACAGCTGATGGAAAGCAATTTTCAAACACGCTCTAGAAGGAAGTCCATCCTCCGTCCGTCTGTACGGTTGCCCCGGTCATATGGGATGCGTCCGGGGAAGCCAGGAACAGGATGGACGCTGCCTGCTCTTCGGCCGTGGCTTCACGTTCCAGCATGGAGGTGTGCTTCTGGCCTGCCATGGACTGGGCTTTGGACGGGTCCATACCGGCTTTGACAGCGGCGTCCCTGCGTGCTTTTACATATTCATAGGCTTCGGCCACCATGGGTGTGGTGGTTGCCGCCGGGTTCACGGAGTTGATGCGGATACCGTATTTTGCATAGTCCAGGGCCAGGTTTTTAGTCAGGCCGTTTACCGCGTGTTTGGATGCCACATAGGCTGGATTGCCCGGGAGTCCGGTAAGCCCGGCTATGGAAGCGTTGTTCACGATTACCCCGCCGTGTCCCTGCCTGATGAACTCACAAAGCTCCTGCCTGCAGCAGTAAAAGACGGAATAGAAATTATTGGCCATGGTGTAGTCCATCTGTTCCCGGGACAGTTCATGGAGCGGGCTGGGGTTTCCCATGACGCCTGCATTGTTGATGGCTATATCCAGATGACCGTAAGTATTAACAGCAGCCTGGACAAGCTTGGCAGCGTCCTCCTCCTCCGAAAGGTCCAGGTGGAGGAAGATAGCATCCCCTCCAAGGGCTTTTAGTTGGTCCAATACCTGCCCGCCTTCTTTTTCCAGGCGGTCGGCCAGGACCAGCTTTGCGCCTTCCTGGGCAGCGCGCAGGGCCGTGGCTGTGCCGATTCCCCTGGCAGATCCGGTGATTATCATGACTTTGTCTTTAAAACGGTTTGGGTAAATCTGTTTCAAACTTCGTTTCCTCCTTCTGTCCTGTTTTCATTTTCTTTATATAGTCTTTACAATCCTGAAGAAAACATGTTACTTTTTAAAATGGTTAAAAAGTCCGCGGCGCACCCCTTTCAATTTTCTTACGACCTTAAAAATAATATCGCTATTCCTTAAGAAATGTGTTAGAATGAATTTGATTTTAGCGTTTAACACAGGAAGAAGTAAGGAAGGAAATGTACTTCACATGAATTTGAGGAAGCGATATAGAAAATACATTACATATACAGGCACTGCCGGTATGCTGGCCCTGTCCGTGGCATTGACGGGATGTTCCAAGGAAGCCTCAGGGCCAGGGGACGGGAACGCCACCCCGTCGGAAGTCACGGAGATACAGGCGGTTCCTGAGACCATTGCCCAGCTGGGGCTTCAGGGACAGGTCCTGCCTGGGCTTAATGACGTCGACCTGCCGGATGCGGAACCTGCTCCGGAGTACCTGAGGATTGGTGTGAGGCATGAGATTGTAAAGAAGCTGCAGCAGCGTCTCATGGATTTAGGCTTTATGGATAACGATGAGCCAACGGATTATTTCGGTGAGATGACCCAGATGGCTGTTAAACATTTTCAGAGACAGAATGAACTTCCCATGGACGGGATTGTGGGCAATGCCACATGGGATGCAATCATGGCGGAGGATGCCAAGTACTATGCCGTGTCCAAGGGGACCCAGGGTGATGATATACAGAGAATCCAGCAGCGCTTATATGAGCTGGGGTATCTGGCCTCGGCGGACCTGGTTACCGGCAATTTCGGGGATTCCACAGAGGCTGCCGTGCTGAAGCTTCAGGAGGTCAACGGACTGGACCAGGACGGCAAGGTGGGGCAGAGGACCATCAACCTGCTGTACAGTGATGAGATTAAACCGAACTTCCTGGCCTATGGCGAGAAGAGCGATGTGGTCCTGGAATGCCAGAAGCGCCTTAAGGACCTGGGGTATCTTACCACGACGCCGGACGGGGCCTATGGCGAGGATACGGTTGTGGCCGTAAAGCAGTTCCAGGCCAGGAACGACCAGGTGGTGGACGGTTATCTTGGGCCTTCCACAAGGATTGCCCTTAACAGCCCGGATGCAAGGGCCAACGGCCTGATGCTGGGCGAGAGCGGCGATGCTGTTACCAAGGTCCAGAAGCTGTTAAACAAGCATGGATATCTTGTATCCGGCAATGTGACCGGATACTTTGGCGAGGCAACCGAGCGGGCCATCAAGAACTTCCAGTCCAGGAACGGACTGACTTCAGACGGTCTGGTAGGTGTCCAGACCATGGCCAAATTGACCAGTGACAATGTAAGGCGCCCCGCAGCAGGATCCACCAATACAGGCGGTTCCACAGGCGGAGGCGGTACTGGAGGAGGAGCCCAGGGAGGCGGAACCGGAGGAAGTACCGGCGGCAGCACCGGTGGCTCAGGCAATGCAGGCAATACCCCGCCGCCAGTGAGCAAACCGGTTGGACAGGGCGCTTCAGCCCTGATATCCGTTGCATCCTCCAAGCTTGGAAGCCCGTACGTATGGGGAGCCAAGGGACCCAATGCATTTGACTGTTCCGGCTTTGTGTACTGGTGTCTGAATCAGGTAGGTGTTAACCAGAGTTACCTTACCTCCTCAGGCTGGAGAAATGCCGGAAGATATACGAAGATTACCAATTTCAATGATATACAGGCTGGTGATATCGTGGTTGTACGCGGCCATGTGGGAATTGCGGCAGGAGGCGGAACCGTTATCGATGCTTCCTCCAGTAACGGGCGCGTGGTGCACAGAAGCCTGAGCCAGTGGTGGGCCAACAACTTCATCTGTGCATGGAGGATTTTCTAGGGTGCGTTTGAAAACCGCTTCCCGGCGGCTTTGGACCGGAAGGTCGGAACCGGCCCCGGGAATGCGGGCTCAGTATGGGATATCCATTATAAAATATAGAAAACAGGTGTTCATTATAACAAGGAGGGCGAGGATGCAGACAATACTGGTATGTGATGATGATAAGCAGATTGTAGAGGCCATAGATATTTATCTGACAGGAGAGGGGTTCCAGGTAATCAAGGCGTACGATGGATATGAGGCCCTGGAGTATCTGGAAGGCAATCAGGTGGACCTTCTGATTGTGGACGTGATGATGCCTGGGCTGGACGGTATCCGGACCACGCTTAAGGTGAGGGAGAACAGCAGCATCCCCATCATCATCCTTTCTGCCAAGTCCGAGGATGCGGATAAGATTCTGGGGCTGAACATCGGCGCGGACGATTATATTACAAAACCCTTTAATCCCCTGGAGCTGGTGGCACGGGTGAAGTCCCAGCTGCGCCGTTATACCCAGCTTGGCAATATGAACCAGCAGGCTGAGGGGCAGGTATTCAAGTGCGGCGGGCTTCAGATTAATGATGATAATAAGGAGGTCACGGTGGATGGGGACCCCATTAAGCTGACCCCGATTGAGTATAATATCCTGCTGCTGCTGGTTAAGAATGCAGGCAAGGTGTTCTCCATTGATGAGATTTATGAGCAGATATGGAACGAAGAGGCCATTGGGGCGGATAATACCGTTGCGGTCCATATCCGCCATATCCGGGAGAAGATTGAGATTAACCCAAGGGAGCCCAAGTACCTGAAGGTTGTGTGGGGTGTGGGATATAAGATTGAGAAACAGTAGGTGTCCATATGACAGAAGAAAGAATACGGTTCAGGCGTAAGAAACAGGTCCTGACCCTGGCCCACATATTTTTTGTCCTGATAGCCGTGTTTGGAATCAGCGCCATGTATCTGAACTCAAACTATGGCAAGGGCATAAAGTGGGTTTTTGAGGAAGCATATGAGGATTCACCCCAGTTTACCAGCCAGCTGAGCAGTGATATCGGCCGTATATTCACATATGTGGGATACAAAGGCATGTTTGAGACGGACGGCGTCCTGGATATGAATAAGGTGATTGTGGGTGTGCAGAACGGCCCTGGTTATCAGGAAGAGTATACCCTGGATTATATTGTCCGTTATCTGAAGCGCAGGGGTTATTATCTGGATGAGAATTTCTCGGTTCAGGGCTCCCCCCTTACCATGGACGAGGATGAGGATGAGATCACGGTTGATTTCCAGAAATATAATCCGGATTTCCTGGACGCAGATGCAAGCGGGGAACGGATGACAATGGAGGATCTGGCTTTTGACATTGTGAACCATCTGGGGGAATACTATACAATCCGTAATAATTACATTGAAAATAAAACCAATCTCCGGTTCCGTATTGTTTACAGGGATGACCAGGGAAAGGAAGATGTATTTACCAATGCGGACGGCATGGGCCTGGAGGATCTGAAAGGTTCGGGCAAATATTTCTATATTCCCGGCAACAGCATCAAGATGGAAAGCAATATACCGTCCGTTCCGGAAAATGCGGCCACGCTTCTGGAAATATGGAATCCCAACAACAATGATAATTATTATATGGTGGTTTCTGTGGACACCTCTTATCCTGAAACAGATGCATATTCCACTGCGGCGCAGGAGTACAGCAGCGCCAGGCGGAATTTCATCCTGGGCATAGGCGGCGTGCTTGTGGGCCTTATGGGCTGTCTTGCAACCCTGGCATTCCTTATGCTGGGTTCAGGGCATATGACGGAAAGCAGCGAGGATATACGCCTGTTCCCCATTGACGAGGTGTATACTGAGCTGAGCCTGGTTTTGTGGGCTGCTGCCACGGCCCTGTTCCTGTCTGTCGGGAGATATGTGGGGATCCGTCTGTTCAGCCTGTTTGTGGCTGAAGGCCAGTGGCCTTACTGGAACAAGGTAATCAAGGCAGTCATCCTTTACGGAAGCTCAATCCTCTGTGTGTTCAGTATGCTGAGACGTTATAAGGCCAGGACCCTGTGGAGCGGCAGCCTTGTCAAGAAGGCCATTGATGCTGCAAAGCAGTATGTGGGCCATATATCCTTTGCCGCTGGCTCCGTATTCTGCTATACGTTATTTGTATCAGCCAATGCAGCCATGCTTTGGGGAATCATTTTCCTGTTTGCATACAGGGCGGATTCACTGAGTTACAGGATATTGTTTTATGCCCTGGTTGCCTTCTTTATCGGGCTGGACGGGTATATTTTCCATCAGATGTTTAAGAAGGCAATGCAGAGGGATGTGCTGGATACTGCAATCAGCAGCATTGCCGGGGGCAATACGCATTATAAGATAGAGACGGTCCGTCTCAGCGGCAAGGAAAAGGATATGGGAGAGCATATCAATAATATCAGCAGCGGACTGGATACGGCCCTTGTGCAGCAGGTTAAAAGCGAACGCCTGAAGGCGGATCTGATAACCAATGTGTCCCATGATATCAAGACGCCTCTCACATCCATCATTAATTATGTGGATCTGCTGAAGCGTGAAAAGATACAGGATCCCAAGATTGCAGCCTATCTGGAGGTGCTGGATCAGAAATCCCAGCGTCTGAAGACACTGACAGAGGATCTGGTGGAGGCCTCCAAGGCCAGTTCCGGCAACATGAAGCTGGATATGTCGGATATTGACCTGGTGGAACTGGTACAGCAGACCAATGGTGAGTTTGAGGAACGGTTCACCATGCGCCGCCTGGATCTTGTGTGCAGCGTGCCTGACGAAGTGCTGATGATACGGGCCGACGGACGGCGGCTGTGGAGGGTCCTGGAGAATCTGTATACCAATGCGTTTAAGTATGCCATGGAGCACAGCCGGGTGTATGTGGATGTGATGGAGGAGGACGGCCAGGCCATCTTCACCATTAAGAATGTGTCTGAGAATCCGTTAAATATTAAGCCGGATGAGCTGACTGAGCGTTTTGTCCGGGGAGATGTGGCCAGGACCACTGAGGGAAGCGGCCTGGGACTGTCCATTGCAAAAAGCCTGACTGAGCTGCAGAACGGTACGTTTGAACTGATGATTGACGGGGATCTGTTTAAGGCCATGGTGTCGTTCCCGATTATGCGGGCGGAGCATAAGACGGAGCGGGGGACTGTGGGATTGGAGGCTGAGGCGGATGCGGCTGGAACTGGTGGTACTGCTGAAGCCGGGGCTGAGGATGCTGGAACCGGCGCGTCAGGAACTGAGTCGGCTGGAACCCAGGTCACTGCCGCAAAGGAAGATGAGGCCGGATTTCCGGCGGAAGCGGAAGAAGATGTAAAATCATTGGATGCAGGCCTGAAAGACTGATAAAATTTTCACGAAAAAACTGACAGTTGACACAAAAATGTAAAAAATATACAATTACAATTGGTTATTATGCCATTCAAAAAAGCCCCTGGGATTTGCTTCCCAAGGGCCTTTTTGAACCTTAAATAATGTGTAAGCAGATTTTATTGGTAGTCAAATACGTTAATCCAACTCTCCAACAGTTCCTTTTCCTCCGGACGTTTATAGTACAGCTGGGCAGCGGCCACGATGGGCAGCCATCCCTGTACATAGCGCTTTTCGGTGCCTGTTTTCTCACAGAACAGATCCATGTACATCTCAGCTTTCTTTTTGTCCTTTAAGGAGAGAAGAAGGTAGGTTCTGGCAACATCGGCGCTTGCGTTTCCCTGGGAAGCATGTACCCAGTCAACCACATACCACTTGCCGTCATTACCTACAATGATATTGCTTGGATCAAAATCGCCGTGGCACAGCTTGGTGTGCTTTGGCATTCCGTCCAGCCTGGTCATCAGTTCATAACGCAGGTTGTCGTCCAGCTGAACCTCTGATTTTAAAGCACGCATGGTTTTTTCCTTTAACTTGTTAAGGAGCGGGCATGCCTGTGCATGGATTAAAATATGCAGGTCTACCATCTGCTCCATGTACTCCTCAAGTTTGTCAGGATTCTCATCCATCAGCTGCTGCAGGGTCTTGCCTTCCACAAGTTCCCTGATTATGGACCATTTTCCGTCCACAACTGATACCCCCAGGACCTTCGGGACATTCAGTGCTTCGATGTCCTCAACACGTGCGTTGCACAGTGCTTCATTGAGGACTTCGGCCTTTGGAAAACCTTCACAGAATTCCTTGATGGCAGTATTTCCGTCGCGGTAGACGGATTTGGTTGCACTACTGGAAATTAGTTCTTTTGCCATAATTATACTCTCCTTCCACACATTATAAACGGTGCTGCGACGAAGTATCCATCGCACTGCCTTTATTCTACTACAACCAGGACAAAAAGTACATACCCAATTTGATAAATTTTTAACGTACTTTTGCCTTACATATAACATTTTTTTCTTTTAAGTTCCTAAAAACGGAAAATGGCAGTACCGTAAGCAGGAAGAGGATAGGAAAATGAATAGGGCTGTCCGTCACACTCGCCTTTGGCAGATGAAAAGCCAGGCGCTTCCCCGGACTTATATGCCCCATGGGTGCTGTCTAAAAGCAGGGTGTATTTGCCGCGTTTAGGAACCCCTACCCTGTAATCCGGGCGCTCCACCGGGGTGAAATTGATGACGAACAGCAGGTTCTTTTTGCCTGTCTCGTCCCGGCGCAGGAAACTGAAGATACTCCTGTCCGCGTCATTGGCATTGATCCACTTAAATCCGTTCCAGTCATTGTCCTGGCGGTAAAGGGCCGGATATTTTTTGTATAAATGCAGCAGGTCCTTAACATATTCCTGCAGGTCCTTGTGTTCATCCTGTTCTGCCAGATACCAATCCAGTGAAACCTTTTCATCCCATTCATGCAGCTGTCCGAAATCCTGGCCCATGAACAGCAGTTTCTTGCCCGGATGCCCCATCATGAAGGTATATCCGGCTTTCAGGTTAGCGAACTTGTCCTCTCCAAGGCCAGGCATCTTGTTAATCATGGAGCATTTTAAATGCACCACCTCATCGTGGGACAGGACCAGGATATAATTCTCACTGGTAAAATAAGTAAGGCCGAAGGTCATGCGGTTATGGTTGTATTTGCGGAAATAGGGGTCCAGCTTCATGTATTCCAGGAAATCATGCATCCATCCCATGTTCCACTTAAAGGTGAAGCCAAGGCCGTCCTGTTCCGGATGGGATGTGACCTTGGGCCAGGCAGTGGATTCCTCGGCAATGACCAGTGCGCCATGGTTGCGCCCCTGCACCACGGTGTTCAGGTGCTTGAAGAACTCAATGGCTTCCAGGTTCTGGTTGCCTCCGTCCTTATTGGGAACCCACTGGCCTTCCTGGCGTCCGTAATCCAGATAGAGCATGGATGCAACTGCATCCACCCGCAGTCCGTCCACATGGTACTGCTCCACCCAGTAGAGGGCGTTGCTGATCAGGAAATCCTTTACTTCATTTTTGCCATAGTCAAACACCTTGGTTCCCCAGTCCGGGTGCTCACCCTTGCGGGGGTCGGCGTATTCGAACAGGGGCTGCCCGTCAAAATCAGCCAGACCGTGGGCATCCTTGGGGAAATGCGCCGGAACCCAGTCCAGGATAACGCCAATCCCGGCGCGGTGCAGATAATTCACAAAATACATAAAGTCCTTTGGTGAACCGTACCTGGATGTGGGGGCAAAGTAGCCGGTTACCTGATAACCCCAGGACCCGTCAAATGGATGTTCTGCAATGCCCATCAATTCAACATGGGTATAACCCATTTCCTTCACATAGGCAGCCAGCTCATGGGCAGCTTCTGAGTATGTATAGAATCCGTCTTTTCCTTCCCTGTTTTTCTTACGCCACGAACCAAGGTGGACCTCATAAATGCTCATGGGAAGCTTCTGTACATCCTGGGTGGTACGTTTGGTAATCCAGTCGGCGTCCGACCAGTTAAAACCTTGAATATCCGCGGTCACAGAGGCAGTACCCGGCCGGTATTCGGCGCTGAATGCAAATGGGTCGGCTTTGTAGAGTATCTTGCCGGATTCGGTGGTGATGGCGAATTTATAAAGCTCCCCCACCCTCATTCCTGCATTGAAATACTCCCATATGCCGGAATCCGGTATCTTAACCATGGGGTTGGCCTCAGGGTTCCAGCCGTTAAAATCGCCCACCAGATGTACTTCCCGGGCATGGGGAGCCCAAACTGCAAAATAGATGCCGTCCTTTCCCTTGTATGTCTTGGGATGGGCGCCCAGCTTCTGATAGATATCATAGTGGGTTCCGGCTCCGAACAGGTAGCAGTCCAGGTCGGAGATGTATCCTGTAATCCGGGATGTTTTCTTTTTAGGCGTGGCCCCTGCGTTGGCCTTGGTCCCTGCGTTAGCCGAAGTACCTGTATTGGCCCTGGCTTTTGTACCGGAATTGCGTTTATTTACTGCCATATGAGTTATCCCCCTTTACTTTTAGGACAGCGCCCCGGTTGCCCCTTAATTTTATATGGATCTTTCCATTGGCCACGGGAAGGATGGATCTGCCGGGGCCATCCTCCAGCAGGTCCACTGCTTCCTTGGCCGGGATTGGTACAGGTACATCAATCTCCACATCATTCCCGTCATTGTTCACCGCGGTGATGATGACCGAGTCCGCACCATGCCGGGCAAAGGCATACTGGCGGTTGGTCAGCAGCAGTTCCTGGTAGCGGCCCCCATGGAACTCTTCGTTTTCGTCATGGATGCGGCCAACCGCGCAGATGAACTGGGTAAGTTCACAATTCCGTTCATCTGACTGGCTGATTGGGATGGCAGGACGCAGCGCCTCATCGCTGGTGCTGGTCCTCTTTCCCTCCACGCCCCATTCCCCGCCATAATAGATGGATGGGATACCAGGCAGGGTAAAAAGACAGAGGTAGATGGGAATCAGGTGTTCTTTCAGCTTCAGCTTGCTGGCAATCCTGTCCTCGTCGTGATTGTCAACAAAGGTATAAAGCTGCCTTCCGATTGCTTCCAGCCGCCTCACATTGTGGGCAATCTCAAAGAAATTATGGTCGTTAAAGCCCGAGTACAGGCTCTTGTGCAGTTCGTAGTTGGTTACGGAGTGAAGCATTTGCGGATTGACCCAACGGCTGTAGTCGCCGTGGATTACCTCGCCCATAAGCCAGAAATCTTCCTTCATCCGTGCGGTTTCCTGCCGCATCTCTTTCATGAAATTAAAGTCCAGCACATTGGCGCAGTCCAGCCGGATACCGTCAATATCAAATTCATCCACCCAGAACCGGATTACATCAAACAGATAGGACCGGACCGCCGGATTAAAAAGGTTGAGACAGGGAAGTTCAAAATGTCCCTGCCATGCATCGTATCCAAATGGGTCCCCGCATGGGCCCTGCCAGTCGAAATTAACCCCTTTATACCAGTCTTTGTAAGGGGAATCCCACTTTTTTTCCTGGATATCCTTAAATGCAAAAAACTCCCGTCCCGTATGGTTGAATACACCGTCCACCACCACGCGGATTCCGCTGTCATGGCATTGTTTCACAAAATCCTTAAAGGACTCATTATCCCCCAGCCGTCTGTCCACCAGCTTGTAATCCCTGGTGTCATATCCGTGGCTGGTGGATTCAAAGAGAGGCCCTATGTATATGGCGTTGCATCCAAGGGTGCGGATGTGCAAAATCCACTGCAGTAATTCTGCAAAACGGTTGGTTACTTCTGTGGCGTCATTGTGTCTGGGGGCTCCCGTCATCCCCAGGGGATACATGTGATAGAAAACTCCCCGCTCATACCAGGTGCTCATGTTGTTGTCCTCGCAATCTTTTGGTTTTATTTTATGATGCTTTATATGTGATGATGCCAGGAGGATTAGTCCTCCTGGCTTTTGAATTTCCGAAGCAGGAACTGGTAGCGCAGCTGTGCGGCATTCAGTTCATAGATATAGCAGTCAATGAGGGTAGGGTCAACCGCCTGCTCAAAATGATTTCTGGCAGCATCGATGGCGCACTTGGTGCGGTCGATTTCAAATTTCAGATGGATTAGTTCAGGACGGATCCTTCTTGCAGCGGCAGCGCCTGTCCTTGAAGCAGCTGTCTCCCTGACCGCTTTAAAAAAATCAAACATGCTTTTCATCTCCCAGATATTGATAGGATTAGTATATCTGGAAAATGCGGTCTTATGCATATACTGGAATTTAATATATAAATTCTTCCAGCCGGTACCCAAGTTCCATCAGCCTGCGGTTGGATTCCCTCAGGGTCAGGTAATAATAGTTGGCAGTGCCTTCCTGGCGGATGTCCACAATGCCGGCTTCCTTCAAAATCTTCAGATGATGTGAGATGGCGGGCCGGGAAAGGCTGGTGCGTTTTGTGATTTCATTGACATTCAGGGCATGGTCTTCAAATATGATGGGGCCGGCCTGCTGCTTGCAGTCCATGGCTTCGGCTGTCAGTACTTCAATGATGGACAGACGCATCTCATCGCCCAGGGCGATGAATAAAGGCATACATTGATGAAAACGTTCCTTAAGTTCCTGGGCAGTTGTCATCTGCCATTCCTCCTTTGGTTTAAAAATTTGAACCAATATCATTTTACCATTTATATAAGAAGAGGTCAAGGAAATAAGAGGGGAAATATATAAAATTCACCCTTGACATTTAGGTCCAAATCCTTCATAATGAAACAACATTCAAGATATTCTTTTTTATAATTCTAAGAAGCAAGATATTGTTAATTGCCTGGATCGGGCAGGAATCTCCAAGTGAAAGAACGTAACTGGCAGGTTGGGAACAGGGGGAACAGGATAAAACCAAGGGAAAGGAGGAAGAAATCTTTTATTGTCTGATTTTATATTACTTACCGCGCTGGCTTTCTGCGCTGCTTCAGATGTGAGGACACACCGGATTCCCAATTATTATGTGGGGTACGGGGCTGTCATGGAACTTTTATGTATTTGTTTGGAACAGGTGTATGGGACGGGACTTGGGGCCGGACCGGCAGGTTTGGCTGGTATGGGGACCGGGGCCTGTATGGAGGCCGGGCCTGGTATGGGAGCAGGATTCATATGTATCCTGGCAGCCGCGGTTGGGTTTGCAGCCAGGATGGCCCTGGTGTGGGTGCTGGGATTCCCGCTTTTTGTACTGGGGATGGCCGGGGCAGGGGATATTAAGATGGCAGGGCTTATTGCCGCATCCCTTGGAATCAGGGACGGTTTGACGGCTGTCATGGCCGGATTGATACTGGGAGCTGTTCTGGCTCTCGCAAAGATACTGCATCAGGGCAGGATCTGTCAGAGATTTTCATATTTATCAGCCTATATCAGGCGCATGGTTCAAACCAGGAAAGCAGAAAAGTATTATTGTCCTGACCGGGATGGTTATGGATGTGTCATTCCTTTTGGGGCCTGTCTGTATGCGGGAACGCTGTTCGCAGTCTTGTGGAGAGGGTAGCAGGAATACAAGTCCAATGGAGAGGAACGCAGGAAGCAGGAATACAGGCCCAATGGAGAGGAACGCAGGAAGCAGGAATACAGGCCCAATGGAGAGGAACGCTGGAAGCAGGAATACAAGTCTTACGGAAAGGATAACTGGATGTGGAAATATAAGAGGAGGTGACAGATGGTTTCATGATGAGGATTTTAGCGGTATATGGAATCGATTCTTCGTATGGGGAACGGTTTGCCGATTATGTCAATCAAAAGGAGAAGATACCTTTTACCGCCATGGCATTTTCCAATCTGGAGAAGCTTTTGCAGTACAGCAAAGAACACGCGGTTGAGATACTTCTGGTGGATGAGGAGGCCAGGGAGCAGGTCCGGGAGGTAAAGGCAAAGCAGGTGATGGTGCTCTGCCAGGGAGAGCTGGTGGAGCAGAAGGAGGAACTGCCGGCCATCTATAAGTATCAGTCGGGAGACTGTGTCATGCGTGAGGTGATGGCCCGATACTGCAGCCAGCCGGTGGAGCCGGGACTGGCCCTGCTGGGGACCAGGGCAGTGGTCATGGGAATATATTCACCTGTGAACCGGTGCTTTAAGTCCTCCCTGGCATTAACGCTGGGCCAGCAGCTGGCACGGGATGAATCCGTGCTGTATATGAATCTGGAAGAGTATTCCGGATTCTCAAGACTGGTGAGCGGTGATTATGAGATGGGCCTGTCGGATGTCCTGTACCTGTATAAACAGGGCGCTTATAACTGGATGCGGCTAAAATCCATGGTATACAACTGGGGTAACATGGACTATATACCGCCTGTCAGGTATGCGGAGGACCTGAGCCAGGTATCCCCGGATGAGATGGCCATGCTCATTGACCGGATTTCCAGGGAAAGCGGTTATGGCAAAGTGGTTGTGGATGTGGGACAGATGGGCCGGGGCGCCCTTCCGGTACTGTCGGTCTGCGATGTGGTTTATATGCCGATAAGGGAGGACATGGTGTCTGCGGCCAAACTGGAGGAATTTGATGAATATCTGGAGGAGGCGGATGATGGTTCGGTGCGGGACAGGATACAAAGGCTGCGGCTGCCGTCCCCTGCCAGGATTGGAAGGCGGGAGGGGTACCTGGAGCAGCTTTTGTATGGGGAAATGGGGGATTATGTGAGGCAGCTGTTAAAGGGCAGGGGGCCGGAGCATTTATAACATATGCGGGGTGTGCTGATGATTAAGGAACATGAGGACAGAATGCTGCTGGAAAGAGGGGGGAGGCTTCATCAGGAAAATGGAGGGGACCGGGAAGGAATCCGTTCCAGGCTCCGCCGCCGGATTATGGAGGAACTTACGGAAAGCCGTGACATGGATGATGAACAGCTGCTGGAACGGATTGATACTGCCATCCGTGATATGGGACAGGGGATTTATCTTCCCCTAAAAGAGCGGATATGGCTGAGAGGGAGCTTGTATGACAGCTTTAGAAGGCTGGATATCCTGCAGGAACTGGTGGATGATAAGACCGTGTCGGAAATCATGGTCAACGGGGCCGGGAAAATATTCATCGAGCGCAATGGGAAGACCCAGGCCTGGGAAAGGCGGTTTGAAAAACCGGAGCAGCTGGAAGACATCATCCAGCAGATTGTAGGCCGGGTTAACCGGGTGGTTAACGTATCTTCCCCCATTGTAGATGCAAGGCTGGAGGATGGTTCCAGGGTACATATCGTACTGCCCCCGGTGTCCCTGAACGGGCCGGTGGTGACAATCCGTAAATTTCCTGAGCCCATAACCATGGAGAAGCTAATCCGGTTCGGGGCCGTAACCGAGGAGGCAGCCGGGTTCCTTAAGGAGCTGGTGGGGGCAGGGTACAATATTTTTATCAGCGGGGGCACCAATTCAGGCAAGACCACATTCCTGAATGCATTGTCTTCCTTTATACCGCCCCAGGAACGCGTCATCACCATTGAGGATTCCGCAGAACTGCAGATTACCCAGGTGCCCAACCTGGTGCGCCTGGAGACAAGAAACGCCAATACGGAAGGGGAAGGCGAGATAACCATGAGCCAGCTGATACGGGCGTCCCTTCGGATGAATCCAACCCGGATTATCGTGGGGGAAGTCAGGGGAAGGGAGACCTTGGATATGCTGCAGGCCATGAATACAGGTCATGACGGTTCTCTTTCCACGGGGCATGGGAACAGCGCCCGCGACATGCTCAGCCGTCTGGAAACCATGGTGCTGATGGCCGCAGAGCTCCCGCTGCCCGCAATCAGAAGCCAGATTGCATCCGCCCTTGATATCATGGTGCATTTGGGGCGGCTCAGGGACGGGAGCAGGAAAGTACTTAGCATTGCAGAGATTGGGGGATGTACGGATGGAGAAGTGGAAATGGAATCCTTATATGAATATGACAGGAAAACAGGACGGCTTGAAGCAAAGGGGCTGCTTAAAAACAGGGAAAAGCTTGGAGCTGCAGGATATTGCCAGAGGCGGGAATAGAGGACGTATGTCCGGCAGGGGAAAACGGGAGAGGGAAGTAAAAACAGGCAGGGGAATAGGACAAGATAAGGATGTAAAAACAGCGGGGGAGGACGGACCAGGCAGGGAGACTAAGAAAGGCGGGAAATTAAACATAACCAGACGTTCAGGGAGGGTGAGGACTTTGGGGACAATCCCAAAAGCCGGTTCCAGGCCGCCTGAGACAAGGGATTACCGTATTTACCGGCTTTCAGCCAAGGAGTGGGTTGTATATGGATGTATGGGTATTAGTGCATGCGCCGTTGTGGCTTATACGTTTTACAGGAGTTTCATGGCGTTCCTGATCATGATGCCTGCCGGGCTGCTTTTCCCCCTGTATAAGAAAAGGGACTTAAAGCAGGAGCGGACCCGGCAGCTGGGACTGCAGTTCAAGGAAGGAATCCTTGTGCTGGCCTCGTATCTTGGGGCAGGATATTCCCTGGAGAACGGACTTGCCATGTGCACAGGGGAATTGGAAGGCATCTATGGAAAACAGGGGATGATTACAGAAGAATTTGCCATACTGGCCAGCGGCGTCAGGATGAACCGGCCGGTAGAGCTTCTCTTGATGGAACTTGGGGCCAGAAGCGGTCTTGAGGATGTGGAACATTTCGCCCAGGTATTTGCAGCAGCCAGAAGAAGCGGGGGCGAACTGGTGGGGATAATCAATTATACAGCCGGAATCATACGGGATAAGGTGCAGGTACAGGAGGAAATCCATACCATGACAGCTTCCCGGGAGTTTGAGCAGAAAATCATGAATGGCATTCCATTTCTGATTGTATTGTACATTGACCTGACATCCCCGGGGTTTTTCCGGGTGATGTATGAAACCATGATGGGCAGGGCTGTCATGACCATATGCCTGGCAGTGTATCTTGGCGCCTGGCTGCTGTCTAAAAGGATACTTGAGATTGAGGTGTGACAAGAAGTGGGATATAAGCAGGGATGGCGGAGCGGACAGTGGAAGAAACTGAAATGGAAAAAGCAGATCGGCTGTATGGCCATAGGCCTGATTCTGGGAGCCGCGGCCCAGATTCAGGCTGGAGCCGGACAGGACCTTGGGCAGGGATATGAGCTTAAGAGAAATGGATATGGGCAGGGGGAGGCTTTATACCAGATGAATGTAGAAGGCCTGGAAGCGGATCCGGTATCCCTGGATATCCGGCTGTCAGAGCGCATTTATACAAAGGAAGAAGCCCATAAGACATATGAGTCGGTCATGGAAAACCTTCCACGGTATATTCTTGGGGAAAATGAGTCATTAGACGAGGTAAGGTCCAGCCTTAACCTTGTGACATCCCTGAACCAATACGGGATACGTCTCAGGTGGGAGTCGGACCAACCCGGACTTGTGGATTCATATGGACAGGTAAATAATACGGAAGTAGAAGAAGCCGGCCGTGAGGTATGTCTGAGCGTACGCATGACCGACGGCACATGGCCTGAGGAGTTTATCATAGGGGTTGTGGTAAAGCCGCCTTTGCTGACAGAAGAGGAAATACGGCAGGACCGTTTCCTCAAAATGCTGTCATTGGAGGATGAACAGCAGAGTTCCACTGAGGTTTTGAAGCTTCCCGGCTCATTTCAGGGAAGGGAGCTGCGCTATCACATAAAGAATGAGCCGGTTTTCCTGCTGCTGGCAGGACTGGGGGCGGTATGTGCTGTATTACTCGCCTTAAAAGACCAGAATGATATTAAGAAGGGTGAGAACAAGAGGAAACACCAGTTATTACTGGACTATTCTGAAGTTCTCTCGCGGCTCATCATTTTTCTTGGCGCAGGTATGAGCATCAGGACTGCATGGGATAAGATTGCATTTGATTACCAGAAACTGATGGACGACGGAAGGCAAAAGCCCAGGTATGCATATCAGGAGATGTATGAGACTAGCTGCCAGATGAGGGGAGGAGTGCCGGAAGGAAAGGCGTTCATGGAATTTGGAAGGCGCATCGGGCTGCAGCAATATATGAAGCTTGGCAGCCTTTTGGAACAGAACCGCAAGAACGGCTCAAAGAACCTGAGGGACACGCTGAAGGTTGAGATGGCGGAGGCATTTGAACAGCGCAAGCACCAGGCCAGAAGGCTGGGGGAGGAAGCGGGGACCAAATTACTGCTTCCACTGTTCATGATGCTGTCCATTGTCATGGTGATGATTGCAGTTCCGGCGCTGATGGAATTTGGATAGGAAAGAGGTGAGTATATGGAGTTAAGAAATGAATGGAAGGCGTTTATGGAGGATGACCACGGCGTGGGAGTCATTGAATTGGTGTTAGTCCTGGTGGTCCTGATCGGTCTGGTGATTATTTTCAAAAAGCAGATAACCACCTTGCTGGAAAATATTTTCAAGGAGATTAACAGCCAGTCGAAAGAGGTGTACTGATGGACAGGAAAGGGGAGATAACCATATTCCTGGCCATGATACTGGTGAGTGTCTGCGCCCTGCTGTGCGGACTTGCGGAGTCGGTTCGGACGGCAGGGGCCAGATGTTATCTTCGGATGGCCGCTGATTCCGCAGTGGACTCCCTCATGGCGCAATATCACAGGGAGCTGTGGGACAGGTACCGTATCCTGGGGCTAGAATACGACAGTCAGGATACCCTTGAAAATGAGCTGGAAGGCTTTCTGACCCCCTATATGGAAGCCGGTAACTGGTATCCCATGAAACTGTCAAAGGTCCGGACAGAAGATATCATAACACTAACAGAGGGGGGTGGGAGATATCTGGAACAGGAGATACTGGATTACATGAAGTACGGATTATTTGATACGGATTGGGATGAGCTGGATGAAGCGGGAGCAGGGGAACTGCTGGAGGCGTGGAAAGAGGGCGGAAGCGTAAACCGGCTCTCAGACCTTTACTCAGCCCATTCCAGGGAAGCTGTCCGGTTAGAAAAGGCGCTGGAGAATATCAACAGCAGGCTGGATTCCCAGAAGGAGTACTGGTCCCAGGCCATGCAGTGTCTGGAAGGCCTGGACGGGCAGGGGTTTATCACCCGTGCCAAAAAGGTCATAAAAGAGTTGGAACGACTTCCCTCACTGGTGGGGATATATGAAAATAGGGCGGACCAGCTGAGGGAGCGCCTGGATGAAAGCAGGGAAAAATATGGGAAGGAGCAGGCAAACTTAAGTCCGGAGGTACAGGCTGCCCTGGAAGATGAGATTGCCCAGTATGAAGCTTATGTGGATAAGGATGGGCAGAGAAGGCAGGAGGTTATAAGACTCAGGGAATATGCGCCGGACAGGATTGCGTGGATACAGGATGTCATCAGGGACGCGGAGGATGTGATGGAGTATATCGATAATTGGGAGCCGGATGACGAGGATGATGAACTGGATGAAGCTGCATTGTGGAAACCGGTGGAACGCCGGTGGTCTGGTTATGGCATGCTTTCACTGGGAATTGAGTTTGGGGTAAAAGATAAGGAGAAAGAAGGTTTTTTGGAACGGATTGGCAGCATGGTGTCGGGCGGACTTCTGGAATTTGTACTGCCGGAAGGGACAACCGTATCGGGCAGGAATCTTAAGCTTGGCTCGGTGCCTTCCGCTTCCCTGGTTGATGCCGGGGACATGGAGGGAAAAGAAAACCATGGTACCGGAACCCAGGGAAGCGGCCTTTTGGGGACCGGGAACCTTGTGTCACGTGTTCTGGTAGGGGAATACGATATACGGTTTTTTAAAGGATTCCAAAAAGAAATGGGGGAAGGGGAATTCTATGAACTGGAATACCTTATTCACGGGAAAAATCAGGACAGGGATAATCTGTCAGGCGCTGTATCACGTCTGGTTGCGTTAAGGCAGGGGCTGAACCTGATACATATTCTGTCCGATTCCGGAAAACGGGAGGAAGCACGGGGGCTGGCCCTTGCCATTGTGGGAGGCACGGGAATCCTTCCATTGGTGTCCGTCACTGCATTCCTGATCATGACGGTATGGGCGTTGGGTGAGGCGCTGGAAGATGTGAGGTCGCTTTTGGACGGAGGAAGGATACCCTTCCTTAAGAACCGGAGTCAATGGAAGATAAGCCTGGACCAACTCCTTGACATAGGGAGGAATGGACGCCTGCCAGGTGGAGAAACCACGGGCAGCGGAGGAAACGGGCTGAATTATAAAGGTTATCTCCGCATCCTTATATTCGGAGGATATGGGATTGGCATGATATACCGGATGATGGACATCATGGAGATTAATATTGCAAGGGGACAGAGCGGATTTTCCATGGGACACTGTGCCTGCCGGGTGGATACGGAATCAACCGTTAGTGGAAAACATGTATTTTTTTCAACGGGATTGTGGAAAAAACAGATGGGAGACAGTGACTTTGATTATGAAACCCGTATTGGGGCATCCGGCAGCTACATGGATGATTCCGGGAACCGGTAATAGCAGGAAAGGAGGTTCATGGCCATGCCCTTTTTCATGTGAAAAAGGATATGCGGATACATAAAATGAAAAAGAAATCAAATATAAATGACGCACCTCTCCAGGTACAAAGTAGCTGCTTTTATCCATCTGTCATATCGGCATACCATGATAAAAGGGCATTGCCATGCACCTCCTGTTCTGAAAACGCAAGCCTGTCTGTTGAGGCGGCCATGTGCCTGTCCTTGTTTCTCTTCCTGTGTGTATGCCTGATGATGCCCATGAAGATGATGGACAGGCAGAGACAGATTCAGGCCGTGGTGGAGTCTGTGGGGGAAGAGCTGAGCCAGTACGCTTATGTGGAATACTGCCTGCGTTCAGAAACCAAGGCGTCCGTGGACATAAAACGGGCAGACGGCGGGGAGGCAGGTTCACTTCTGGCTGCCGGATATGCAGTGGCGCGGATATTGGGACAGGTGGATAACCGCTGGATTGAATCTGTTTCTTTTGACGGTACGGACATTGGCACGGATGATATGGTATTGATTGTCATGAAGTATAGGATGAAGCTTCCATTTTCCATATTGGGGCTTAGCAGTGTGCCGGTACAGCATGTCTGCAGCCGGAGGATGTGGAATGGGGCGGACGGAGGGAGGTTTGGGCAGGGGGAAACATCAGACAGTACAAAAGAAGAACTTGTTTATATAGGAAAGAACCCCACACGCTATCACAGGCAGAGAACCTGCCATTATCTGTACAATGACTTAAAAGCAGTGTCTGCCGGTGAAGTGGAATCCATGCGCAACCAGTCCGGAGGAAAGTATGTGCCGTGCAAAACCTGCGGAACAGGAAATGGAAACGGGACTGGGACCGTGTATATTATGCCGTACGGGGGCAGTTACCACACGGTAAAGACCTGTCCCTCCATTATTGCATATGTACAGGCAGTGGCTTTATCACAAGTGGAGTATCTGGGAGAATGTTCTTATTGTGGAGGTAAATGATATGGATAATATTAGCGTCTGGATGAATGTAAATGAAGTTTTGCTCAAAGGGGGATTCCTGATATTCCTGGCAGCTGCCGGTTATCAGGATTTAAAGGACAGGAGGATACATATATGCCTGTTCCTGGCATTCGGCACTGCGGGGGCGGCGCTGAAAGGAATTCATATGGTGCTGGAACTGAGGTCATATATTGCCGGATATGGAATGGAGGAGGCATGGATACAGGCAGGGAAGCACTTTAAGGATACGGGCATGGCAGTGATGGTTGGAGGCGCCCTACTGGCATTGTCCGCTGCTACCGGGGAAGCGGTGGGCAGAGGGGATGGATGGTTTTTTGTGGTGTCGGGCATCTATCTGGACTTTGCCAGGAATCTGCTGTTGCTGTGCGGCGGCCTGATACTCTGCTTTTTGGCCTGTGCCGTACTTTTCATGAGGGGCATGGGAAACGGCAGGGATGTAAGGCATATGCGTCTTCCGTTTTTGCCGTTCCTTGTGCCGGCCGGGATGGGAGTGATGTTTTTGTGAAGGGAGAAAAGTGGTATGTCAAAGGCAGCTTTACGGTTGAGGCGGCCTGTATCATGGCGGCAGTCCTGCTGTCCATATCCATGATGATCCATCAGGCTGCACGTATCCGAGACGAGACGGTTGGCGCCATGGGCCTTCATGAAGCAGTGGAAAAAGGCAGGCATGAAAAAGGCGCAGAACTTCATGTGGTGGCGTCAATGGTTCAGGATAATATGGGCCGTCCCATGACATTGTCCGGTTATCAGATACAGTTAAAAAGCAGATGGAACCGCATATCGGGAAAGGCACAGGGCACGGGATGGAGTCATGAGATTGAAGGAAAACGGTTCAGGCCGGAAGCATTCCTGCGGAAAATCACATTAATTGAGGGTCTGGGAGAAGAGGATGGAGATTAGTTACAGGCGGGAAATTAAGCACAATTATCTGGTCATTACACCGGATTCCGGTACCACTCCCGGATATGAAGCCCGTATGCTTGCCGGCAATGAGATTCAGGGGCTTCTGCGCATGCACATCCGGTATCAGGATGGGAGTTCCCTTTACTATTATGATATTACATCCAGGCAGCCTTTAAGCCGCCTGCTGGATGCGCGTTTTATAAGCAGGGATGAAATCTGCCAGATCCTGATACAGATTCATGTTGCCTTGATGCGGATGGAAGAGTATCTGCTGGGGGATGGAGGCATCCTGCTGGACCCCGGTCTGATTTACATGGATCCGGAGCTGTTCCAGATAGGACTGTGCCTGGTTCCGGGACAGACCGGGGTATTTCCGGAACAGTTGAGCCGTTTTTTGCAGTATATACTAAAGTGTGTGAATCACAAGGACAGGGAATGCGTGGTCCTGGCATATGGGGTATATCAGGAAAGCCTGAAGGAAAATTACGGCCTGGATGACATTTTAAAGTTTATTGTTTCAGATAATGATAAAAGGGAGCTGGCAAAGGAGAAGGAACAGCATGTTTCAGGTTCTGGGTATAAGGACAGATATGAATATCAGGCAGATGGGGAATTGGTACCTGACAAGGAATATGAAAATAGACGGAATGAGGAGAAAGAAGGTGGGATGCCGGACAGGGATATCCATAAAGGCGGCGCTCGGAAAAATAGTATGAAAAAGGAACTTGTTTCTATGGCAAAACTGGCCGGGGTGTGGATAGGGGCCGTTGTTCTGGTTCCCATGGCAATCTGGTTATTTGGCGGAACGGGAAGACTGGCTTCCATGAAGGCCACGCTGGTCTGGCTGGACTCAGGCCTTTTCCTGTTCCTGGCTGCTGCTAATATCCTGCGGATCCTCTTATACAAAATAAATGGAAAACATGAGGCGGCCACGGATGGGGGACTTGAGTCAGGACAGGAACCGGAGCAGGATTCCTGGAGGATCCTATATGATGATAAAGAGGAAACATGGCCCTTGGAGACAGATAAAAACGCAATGGAACCTGCGCCCAGGAATGTCCAGGAGGCAAAAAGCAGCCCGGAACCATTGGAAGATGAGGTGTTCCGGACCGCACTTTTATGCGGAGAACCCTCAGGTGAGGGAGTCCGCCGTCTGAGGGCGCTGGATGAAGGGGGGGAGGACATCATTCTTCCATATTATCCGTTTGTCATAGGTAAAAACAAGAATCTGGCTGATTACACGCTGCAAAAGGATACAGTCAGCCGTTTTCACCTGAGGATTGATAATGAGGGAAAAAATTATACGGTGACAGACCTTAATTCCACCAATGGAACGCGGGTGAATGGCAAGGCGCTTGATGCAAATGAAACCTCTTTAATAAAGGCAGGCGATGAAATATATATTGCAGATGTAGGGTATGTATTTGAATAACAGCAGACAGCCGCAAGCGGTTGACATAAAAGTGAGCCTTTTGCTTAAAAAATGTGATATATTACAAAAAATACATGGGAGGGGGATGATAAAATTAATTATATTGTTACTTACCCACTTAACAAGAACTTGAAAGTATGCTAAGATAAGATATCATTGATGATGTGAGGAAGACCGATGCAAGCTTATAAGATAAAGGATAAGGCATATGTCAATATAGCGTTAATTGCTGTGAATGTGCTTATTTTTCTTTATTTTGAGTTAATCGGTGACACGGAAGATACAATGTTCATGATAATGCACGGAGCCGTCTATGAACCGCTTGTTGTCTTGCGTGGTGAGTATTACCGGTTGTTTACTTCCATGTTCCTGCATTTTGGGGCCAGTCACTTAGTGAATAACATGCTGGTCCTCTTTGTGTTGGGCGAGAGAATGGAACAGGTCCTGGGACATGTAAAATATCTTATATTTTATATTGTCAGCGGTATTGTTGCGAATATCATATCCATAATGGTTCATATGGGGTCGGCATATGCAGCAGTATCAGCAGGGGCTTCAGGAGCCATTTTCGGTGTGGTAGGCGGCCTGGTCTATGTGGTTGCTGTTAATCATGGCCAGTTGGACGGTCTTACCAACCGGCAGCTGGGGTTCATGATCATCCTGAGTCTGTACCATGGTTTTACCGCGTCAGGAGTAGACAATTGGGCCCACATAGGAGGCCTGTTTTCCGGCTTCATCTTAAGTATCTTTCGGTACCGGAGGAAACATACTGCCAGGATTTCCGATACAGGAAGGTAGAAACTACAGCTGTGTAAACCGCAGCAGAAGGAGGACTTTCAATATGACAGATGACAATTGTATTTTTTGTAAAATAGCAAACGGGGTAATTCCGTCAACAACCCTGTACGAGGATGAGCAGTTCCGGGTAATCCTGGATTTAGGTCCGGCTTCCAGAGGACATGCACTCATTCTGCCGAAACTGCATTTTGCAGATGTATGTGACCTGGATGAGGAGATTGCGGCAAAGGTACTTCTGCTGGGTGCTAAGATTGGCGCTGCAATGAAGAAGTCCCTTGGATGTTCCGGTTTTAACCTGGTTCAGAATAACGGTGAATCGGCAGGACAGACTGTGTTTCATTTCCATATGCACATAATTCCCAGATATGAGAATGGTCCATCGATAGTAAGCTGGATTCCCGGTACGGCATCACCGGAGGAACTGGCTCAGATTGCAGAAAAAATTAAGACCAGCTTGTAAAGATGAATTGACTATGGAAAAGAAAATGGATGCTGATAAGAGAAAGAAGTTTGAGGAAATGTACCTGGATTTCCAGCTGATACTGAGAAAGATGGCTTATGTCAACGACATTCCATATGATTATATCGATGATGTGGTTCAGGATACATTTGTCTCGTATGCCCACTATGATTATTCACTTGACCTGCCGTTGGACAATACCAAGATGCTGTTAATAACCATTCTCAAAAGCCGCTGTATGGATTATCACCGTAAGATGAAGCACAGAAGCTATGGGGAGCTGGATGAAGAAGCATATAACAGCGAGAGTTATCCATCTCATGACAGGTCTGGCAGTCTTCCGGATTTTGTGGTAAGTAAAGAAAAGTGTCAGGCCCTTCTTAAGGAGATTGAGAAACTACCTGAGAACTGGAGGCAGGTGGCTGTCTTAAGATTAATAGAGGGGCGGCCAACCAGGGAAGTGTGCGAGATCCTGAACATTACAGAAAAGGCCTGCTATTCCCGGGTCAGCCGTATCAGAAAATATCTGGAGATATTGTTAAATGATGATAACTGGCCTTAAGATGATTTTTCACATGATTCAATGAGGGACATGACAGTCTCCACCGCATTGTTAAGACTGCTCTGTTCCATGGCCTGTATATAGGATGCCCTGTTTTGGTACAGGTCGTCGATTGCTTGAAACAGGCTTTCATTTGTTATGGACTCCTCTTCCAGAACCTTGCTGAATCCCTGTTTCGCAAAGGAATTTGCATTGAGGATCTGGTCGCCGCGGCTGGCAGAAGCGGACAGGGGAATCAGAAGATTTGGTTTGCGCAGGGCCAACAGCTCACAGATGGAATTGGCTCCGGCTCTGGAGATGACGATATCGGCTGCTGCGAACAGATGCTTTAATGGGGCGTCTACATATTCATACTGTACATATCCGGCTGTACCAATCAGGCTTTCGTCCAGATTGCCCTTGCCGCAGATATGTATTACCTGGTATTTGGCAAGAAGACGTGGAAGTATACTGCGTACGGCCTGGTTCACTGTGACAGAGCCAAGACTTCCGCCAATAATCAGAAGGACAGGCTTATCTGCACTGAGGTGGGAATAAGACAGGCCTGACAGGCGGTCACCCTGAAGCAGTTCTTTCCGGATGGGGGAGCCTGTAAGGACTGCCTTGTCTTCCGGGAGATATTTCAGTGTCTCAGGAAAGTTACAGCAGACCTTGGAAGCAGAAGGAATGCAGATTTTATTAGCCAGTCCGGGAGTCATATCGGATTCGTGGATGATGGTGGGGATTTTATAATGCCTGGCAGCCAGTACCACGGGGACTGCAACGAACCCGCCTTTGGAAAACACTACATCTGGCTTATAACGTCTGATGAGACGCAGCGCTTCTCCATAACCCTTGATGACGCGGAACGGGTCAGAAAAGTTCTTGATGTCAAAATACCTGCGCAGCTTACCAGAGGATATGCCGTCATAGGGAATACCTGCATTTTCAATAAGCTTGCGTTCCATGCCCTGATAGGAGCCGATATAGCGGATATCATAGCCAGCTTCCCTGAGGGAAGGAATCAAAGCCAGGTTGGGAGTGACGTGTCCGGCAGTACCGCCGCCGGTAAGAATGATTTTTTTCATGAAAACCTCCTGAAGGTTATATTATGATGGGGAAAATCCCGAATCATAAACGTCTACTATTATAGTAAGCATTAAACGCAAAAAGTCAACCCTAAAGGCAAAGGTAACTTTAGGAGATTTTGTAAACAGAGGTGTCACGTGGGAGATTATAACAAAGATTCAGAACAGGACAAGGACAAAACAATAGACTTCCTGCTTCGGGAAATGTGTGATTGTTCAAGGGAAGACCTTTTAGACGAATTTGAGGCAGCCAGCAATACAGATATTCCCCTGCCCATTCCTGAACCAGCCGCAGATGAGTTTGAGAAAATCTGGTCCAGGATACAGGAAGAAAGGGCTGAGTCAGCGGATACAACTGAACAGGCCGGATCCGAAGAACCAGGAGAAGACAAGGTTATCCGAGTCAGGTTCGGATGGAAGCGGCTGGCCGCAATTGGGTTGATTGCATGTTTGATAGCTGGTAGTGGTAGTATCGTGGCGGTGGGAAGGAAGTCTTATTTTTTCCGGGAGCGGAAGGATGAGATTGGAAGCAATGGCGTTGTATTCAATAATGATATGAATAAGGTGGCGGTTAATGGGGAGGAAGAAGCGTATGCTTTAATAATGGATAAATTAGAGATAAAACCTTTGCGACTCGGGTTTGTGCCAAGTGAGATGAGTTTTGAAGAGATGCAAATGGAAGATGGCGTGGCTTATATGAGTTTCCGATATAAGGATGATTTCCTTTATTTTATACAATCAAAATATAACACAGAAGTGTCACATAATTATAAATCTGACTTGAAATCTGAAGAAGAAAATGTTACATATAATAAGTGGCTAAAGGAAGATTTAACAATAAGAAAGGAGTTTCATAAAGACAATAAGGTAACGATAGAAACATCAATTATTATTGAAGGGGCATTCTATAGATTAGTTGGGACTGTTGAGTATGAACTTTTCCAACAAATGGCAGAAGAGCTGACATTTTAAATACGGAGGATGAAAAATGAAGAGATTAATTATAACTTCGGTAAGTGCCATTATGATAAGTATTCTTGCTACGATTAATGTGTTTGCTATACCGTTTATTCCTGATAGCCATACATCTGTAAATGTAGACTCCAAATTACTGCCTCCTGGAGTAAAACAAAGTAAGGTAACTGAAAGTGCCCAAGCGCGTGGTGAATTTTTTATTAGTGCTGATTTAACAATTAAGAATAATGGAGATGGCACAATAGGTGCCCTTGCTGTGGCATTAACAAGATTTCCGGTAGATGAAGCGTATATTACTATATATTTAGATCGCTGGGATGCAGAGGCGGAGAGATGGCGTCAAGTAAGCTATCATGAAGAAGAATTTTATGCTGAAGAAGGTACAGAGGGTTTGGTTATGCCTACAGTTGATATTTCGTTTATAGACCAACCTAGAGGTTTTTATTACCGTCTAAGAGGTTCATTTTCTGTAACATACAAGGGCGAATTCGAAGGCTTCAGCCCAGTCACCGATGGCATCTTATTAGACTAATTTAACTAAATAAACCAAATCAAAAGGCAGGTCCCCCGACCTGCCTTAACTTTACTCCCATGTACAACCCTACTGTTCCTTATATTGCTTCAAAGCCCTGGCTAACTGATCCGGACAGGATGTGGGCCTGGGGCCGCAGTGGATGCCGTCCAGCCTTGTGATGGCCTCGTCTATGTCCATTCCTTCTATCAGTCTGGACAGGCCCTGGGTGTTGCCGGAACACCCGCCTACGAATTGGACATTGGTAAGCTTGTTATCTTTTACTTCAAAGGATATCTCCCGTGAACAGACTCCTTGTGTTTTATACCTCATGTATATAGCCTCCTGCTTAAATCATTCATGTATATCAGATTATGCCTTATGAATATGGGAATGTCAAGTGCGAATAAGCTTTATACTTGAAAAACCGTACACTTCGGATATAATAAAGGATAGGTGCCCTACAGGGGACAAGAAGGAGGTTTTTATGTTAGGAATTATTGGAGCCATGGATGAAGAAGTGTCCAGGCTTAAGGAACAGCTGACAGACGTGCAGGTGGAAACCAGGGCGGCTATGGATTTTTATAAGGGCAGACTGGACGGGAAGGATGTAGTGGTGGTGCGTTCCGGCATTGGTAAGGTCAATGCCGCCATGTGTACACAGATACTGGCAGATATATATAAGGTTGAGGGAATTGTGAATACAGGCATAGCAGGTTCCCTTAAGGCAGAGATAGATATCGGGGATATTGTTTTGTCTGATGATGCGCTGCAGCATGATGTGGATGCCTCTGGTTTTGGATACGCAGTGGGACAGATTCCACGTGTGGATACACTTGCCTTTGAGGCAGATGGGAAGCTGGTTCAGCTGGCTAAGGAGTGCTGTGCCAGGGTGAACCCGGATATACACACATTCGTGGGCCGTGTTGTGACAGGGGACCAGTTTATTTCGGATAAGGGTAAGAAGCAATGGCTTGTGGAGACGTTTGCCGGATATTGTACTGAGATGGAAGGGGCAGCCATTGCACAGGCATGTTACCTGAATTCCATTCCGTTTTTGATTGTAAGGGCTATCTCGGATAAGGCGGATGACAGCGCTACGGTAGATTATCCTGCGTTTGAGGCAAAGGCAATCACACATTCGGTAAACCTGCTGATGGAGATGATACGCTCTTATTAAGCAGTTATAGGGTACTTTTTAGCATCGGGAACCTCTGGTTTTTTCCAGGAGGTTCTTTGTGCTGTATGGGCTGCTTTCCGAAATCATTTCCAAAGCCATTCCCAAAGTAATTTGTAATGCCGCATATGGAACGATACTCAAAGCCAATGCTAAAACCAAAGCCAATGCTAAAACCATCCATAGGAACAAACATAAAGTTCATTGTATAACAATCCATGGAAGCAGACATAAACGAAGCAAACATAAACCTAATTGTAAAGTCATTGATTGGAACAGGGAGAGGGCAGTCCGGAGCGTTCCATAATAATAGGAAAAGGCAGTATGGAGCGTTCCATAATATTAGGAAAAGGCAGTCCGGAGCGTTTCATTATATTATAGAAGGAAACCGTTTAAAGCCATAAATGGACAAGGCGTAAAAGCATAATCTAAAAACGCCCGGTTTGCCCATGTCTGCGTTCTTGGGCCTGCTTGAACATATATTCCTGGCATCTGTCCTAATAAATGCATCATAGGGACTCCTTAGGGCAAAGCACGCCTTATTTTGCGGCAGATTTGATTACTGATTCGGTCAACGTAGCCCGCGACGCCTCCCTCATCGGGACCAAATCACCTGCAAAGGGGGATGCACGCCTGACGGAAAACAATCTTCAAACCGGAAAGCAATCTTCAAACAGGCCCTTGGTAGAAGCCATAACAGGAACAATGGTCACTGCGGTTATCTGCTTCCGCCCGCGCCCGCGGTACGGATAGGAATGGACTGCGCTTATCCTGCTGCTTGCAGCTGCATGCTGCCCCGAGATTTCAGTAATTGCAGAAGGGACAGATGGTACGGATGGGACAGACGGGACAGATAGGACAGACGGGACAGACGGGTCCGGCAGGCATCTGAACCTTACATCTGGCATCCCGATTGCCGGGTTAAGCAGCCATATCATATATCCCGGACAGGGACTAGAATTTAAACTATATGTTCCCGCAGGCATGATTATTTACTGGATTGGGGGAAGGGGGCTGTGGGGAAAGGAGGGGACAGGGCCTTAATATACAGGCTTCTTAAGGGATGACTTACCTTTCAGAATCGTTTTTTAGGAGAATTTGGCGAACGATTCTAGGCTTTCTCAACTTCCCAAATCAAAATCCGTTGCTATAATAGACTTTACCGGGAAACGCCTGACTGCAGGGGCATTTCCCAAACGACGGACAATGGAGCCTGCCGCAATGCGGCCGCCCATCAGATACCGTCAACCATAGTATAGTAACTGGAAGGAATCCGGGAAGAAGAAAGGGGCTTTTACAATGATGAGCTTTTTACAAACAGGAAGGGCACTGTATGTGCTGGCAGCAATCTGCCTGGCAGGGGTATTCAGCCGGCTGATGGCGGGAAGCTTCTACAAACGATTAATTAAAGAGAGTACCAATATGGCATTGACCAAGAACAAGTGTCTGCGTAATTTGAAACAGAATGCAGAGGATACATATAGAATTAATCAGGGTATGAGCAACACACGTGTTTATCTGGAACGCCAGATGTACAGCCTCCGTACCGCAGGAATGACTGCAAGAGGACTGGACAACCTGTCAGGGCAGCTGACACTTCTCTGCTTCCTGGCAGGAGGCGGGGCAGCATTCCTCTCTTATTGGTATAGAAGTGATAATTATTATATTGTTCTTTACGGCTCCATCGGTATCCTGGCAGGCATGTTTACCATGCTGGTGGATTACGGGGTGAATCTGGAGGCCAAGCGCCAGCAGCTTCTCACCTGTTTACAGGATTATATGGAAAATGTGATGTGGCCGAGAATGAACCGCGAGGGCAGTGCGGACCATGTGCCTGCCGTTACAGCAGAGGAGGAGCGCAGGGAACCGGCGCCTGTACGCTCCATAGGAAGGGAACGCCGTTCAAATAATAACAACAGACGGGGGCTGGAGCAGACTGCTGCCAGCAGGGAGAGACAGGAGGACAAGTCCAAGGACAACTGGCTTCAGGACCTGAATCCGGACCAGAAGCGCATGCTTGGGGAATTGTTAAAGGAGTTTATTTCATAAATCTGAAAATCAGCTACATAGGATTAATTAGTGCAGCATTATTTTCGTGTAATTAGTTGATGGAATTAGAAAGAAATAGAATTATAAGGCAGGATATGGTATAATTTAAACGATAAGCGGCTTTACCGCAATAGATAGAGGCATGGATTGGCATGGATGTCCATCCATGGACATAAGAAAAGGAGAGCGCGAATTATGGTAAAGGAAGTAACATTTGATTATTCCAAGACAGCAGGAGTCATTTCTGCTGAGGAGATGGCCAACTTTAAGACTACGGTAATGAGTGCAAAGGAAACCTTGCTCAGTAAGACGGGAGCGGGCAGCGATTTTCTGGGATGGATTGACTTGCCTGTGGATTATGACAAGGATGAGTTTGCAAGGATTAAGAAGGCGGCAGCTAAGATTCAGAGTGATTCAGATGTCCTTTTGGTAGTGGGAATCGGCGGTTCCTATCTGGGAGCCAGGGCGGCCATTGAATTTCTGTCACACAGCTTTTATAATGTGTTACCTAAGAGCGTTCGTAAGACACCTGAGATTTATTTTGTGGGCAACAGCATCAGCAGCAAGTATATCCATGATTTAAAGCAGGTATTGGAAGGAAAGGATTTCTCCATCAATATCATTTCCAAGTCAGGCACTACCACTGAGCCCGCAATCGCATTCCGTGTATTCAAGGAGATGCTGATTGAAAAATATGGCAAAGAAGAGGCTAACAAGCGTATCTACGCAACCACAGACAAGGCTAAAGGCGCCCTTAAGAATCTGGCGGATGAAGAAGGATATGAGGAATTCGTTGTACCGGATGACGTAGGCGGGCGATTCAGCGTATTGACAGCTGTAGGCCTTCTGCCAATCGCGGTCAGTGGAGCGGATATTGATAAATTGATGGAAGGCGCTGCTTCAGGAAGGAAGAAGGCGCTGGAGACCCCATATGAGTCCAACCCTGCCCTGCTTTATGCGGCAGTGCGCAACATCCTGCTCCGCAAAGGCAAATCAGTTGAGATTGTGGCCAACTATGAGCCAAGCCTTCACTACGTGTCCGAGTGGTGGAAGCAGCTCTATGGTGAGAGCGAGGGCAAGGATCAGAGAGGCATTTTCCCGGCAGCAGTGGATCTGACCACAGATCTGCACTCCATGGGACAGTTCATCCAGGACGGAGCACGTATCATGTTTGAGACAGTGATCAATGTGGAGGAATCTCCGGAAGAGATTCTCCTGAATAAAGAAGACGTGGATACCGACGGAATGAACTACCTGGCTGGGAAGAGCGTGGATTTTGTTAATAAGAGTGCCATGAACGGCACGATTTTGGCTCACACAGACGGCAATGTACCCAACCTGATGGTTAAGGTACCGGAGCAGAATGCGTTCTATCTGGGGGAACTGTTCTACTTCTTTGAATTTGCCTGCGGTGTAAGCGGTTATATTCTGGGTATTAATCCGTTTAATCAGCCGGGTGTGGAGAGCTATAAGAAAAATATGTTCGCACTTTTAGGCAAGCCTGGATATGAGGAGCAGAGGGAAGAACTGCTTAAAAGGCTGTAATGGACTGTTTGGCACGGTAAATCCATAAAGGATAAAAGGCCGTCCTGCTGATGATGTAAGTCAGCAGGACGGCTTTTCAATTGCAGATTGTAATCCGGTGCTGTTATTTGCGCAATGAAGCCCCGGGCCCCGTCTTATCTATTCCTCTATAACCTGTATCTCAAGAAAATCAAAGTCAATGGACTCGATAAAATTGTCCTGTGTAAAACGGGCCTTATCGTGATACTTAAAATCCTTTACAGTGGAATCCAGCCACATGGGCTTTTCCAGATTGAACTCGTAGCAGATGGAGTCCAGGGAGTCAAAAACCATCTGGGTCCTGGATAGGGAGTAGTCTGATATGCATATCACGGTATCCCTTAACAGATGGTTGTCCTTCATTAATTTTCCCCACATTCTGAACATAAGGCTTCTCCTTTCTTATATTTACCTGCCATATGAAGCAATGCTCCTGTGAGCGGTTTTGCGTCTGAGGTTTAGTATATCATTTAATCCCGGGTTTTAAAAGGATTTATTATTATATGTCAGTGGACTCCCTTATGATCAGCTCCGTGGAGTACTGGGAAAAGACACAGGGGGTCTTGGGCGCCCTGATCCTGGTCAGCAGGCAGTTGGCGGCTGCTATGCCAAGCTGTTCCTTGGGCGTGTGTATGGTTGTCAGCGGGGGATTGCATTTGGCCGACTGGTTGATGTCATCAAAGCCCACGAAGGCAACCTCCTCAGGAATACGGTGTCCAAGGAACTGCATGGCGTGCATGACCTGTATGGCGGTCCAGTCATTGCCGCATATATAGACGTCGGGAAGCCCTTCCATGGACTTAAGCTTATTGACAAGATAGGGAAAATCCATGTACTGGTTATTGGTTTCATAGAGCAGGGAGTGGTCCTGGTCAAGGGGAAGCCCCAGCTCATTAAGGGCTTCGCAGAGGGCGTCAAAACGCTCCTGAAATCCGCGTCCCACGTTATAGGAGTATATGTCTCCGGCAAAGGAAAAACGGCGTTTGCCCTGACTGGCCAAAAGCTTGACAATCCGCCTTACATTGGACTTGTTTTCCATGGTTATGATGTCCAGCCTGCCAATGAGGTTCTCATATTCTTTTGGCATGTCCACGGTTACACATGGGATGCCGGTTTCGATTAATGTCTCACAGGCTTCCCGGCTGCATATCTCAACCATGATGATGCCCTGGATGGAGGTATCATAAACAATGGGAGGGAACTGTCTTTTCTCCAGCTCATCATCCGTGATGATGCCAAGGGTAAGCGTGTAACCGCAGGGAGTCAGCACGGATTCTATGCCTTTCATGACATTGACCCAGAATTCGGAGTAGTCAGCAGACGCCTTTGTCAGGAAAAGGATGGTTCCCTGGGAGGATGAGGATGCAGGGACAGAGGTTTCATTTAATATATTCCTGTAATTCATTTCACGGGCCTTTTCAAAGATTAACCGCTTGGTTTCCTCTGATACCCCGCCTTTTCCGTTAAGGGCTTTTGAGACCGTATTTCTTGATATGTTTAATTCATGGGCAATGTCCTGTATGGTACAGTTCATATGACAACCTCCTGAAGTTATTTATAAACATATTATAAGGTGCATTTGGGGAAAATGCAAACAGTTTTTGTGTTCAAATGTAACATTATAAAAAAGAGGATGCACAAGAAGAGAAGTGTGCATGAATGGGTGCATATGCACACGACAAGCCTGTTGGTACAAACATAAATATTGTATTAAATTCATAATAGAGCACAGGATTCACTGTATATGTATACGAAATTCATAGAGTGACGCCCTAAATACATTGACAATTATGTGTGCATTAACTAAAATGAAAGTGCAAATGAGAGAAAAATGTAAAGACAAAGGATGGGGCAAATGGATAAATTATTTTTCAAACCAGACCATGCATGGGTAGGTGACTTAATACCATACTATGAAAATGGCACATACTATGCATACTATTTGCACGACCCCAGGATTACCCCGGGAGAATTTGCAGAGCAGACAACCTGGCATCTGGCCACCACAGAGGACTGCAGGAAATTCCGGTACCAGGGCGAGGCCATTGCAAGAGGAGGGGATGACCGGCCAAATAAGAACATTTACACTGGTTCCGTGATTAAGAAGGGTGAAAATGAATACTATGCGTTCTACACTGCTTACAATGCAGATATCCGGATTCATGGCAAGAGCGTGCAGTCCGTGATGCGGGCGTCCAGCACGGACCTGATTCATTGGGAAACGGATGAGGATTTCCTGTTCGTGGCAGATGATTGTATGTATGAATCATTTGACTGGCGCGATCCCTTCGTATTTAAAAATGAGGAAGAGGGCAATTACTGGATGCTGCTGGCTGCCAGGAAAAAGGGAGGCGGCGCCCATAGGGGCGGCTGTACGGCCCTGTGCAAATCAAGGGATCTGGTCAACTGGACCTGTGAAGAACCGTTTTATGCCCCTGAAATGTATGTGACAATGGAATGTCCGGAAGTCTTCCGGATGGGCAGCTGGTGGTACCTTGTATTCTCCACATTTTCAGACCGTTTTACCACCCATTACAGAATGGCCAAAACACTGGACGGGCCGTGGGAGATCCCAAAAGACGATGTGTTTGACACCAGGGCGGATTATGCAATTAAGACTGCCTCTGACGGACAGAGGAGATTTGCATTCGGATGGATTGCAAGTAAGGCCGGAAACAGTGATTACGGTCCCTGGGAGTGGGGCGGGACCATGGTTGCACATGAGATTGTCCAGGAGGAGGACGGGATATTACGGGTGAAACCCACGGAGGCAATGAAAAACTTCTATGACCAGGTTTGGCCTGTCAAAGATTTATGTTATTATCATTGTACCGCCAAAGAGGAAGCAGGGGAAACCACCATACAATCTGAAACCCTGGGCGCGGTGCTGTTTCCGGTTCCGGAGCAGGGGTTTGAACTGGAGCTTACCATGATTCCAGGAAAATCCGCTGAGGCCGGCGTTGCGCTGCATACGGATACAGGAATGGAAAACGGTTATTTCCTCAGGATGGACCTGTCAGGGCACACGGCTGCATGGGACATGTGGCCCAGGTCGGTTCAGGGCGCCTATCAGTGGCAGATTAAGGGCGATGTACCGTGCCAGGTTGAGACTTCGAGGAAGCTGCCCGCATCAGATACATACCATATAAGGATTTTCCGGGAGGATGACCTGTGCGTGCTGTACATCAATGACTGCATGGCCATGTCCACCAGGATGTATGACCACAAAGGCGGTTATGGGGGTATCTATACGGTGGGGGGAACGGCGTCTGTCAGCGGATATCAGATAAAAGTAAAATCAATATAATACCGGGAAGGAGAAGAGAATATGAAAAAAAGGATATTAGCAGTTGTATTAACAGCAGCAGCCATGCTGACCATGGGGGCCTGCGGCCAGGGGGCGTCCGCAGGCAATCCGTCCAATGCTTCTGAAAATGGGAAAGGAAGCGCGGACAGCGACGTGACGGTGGTTAAATGGTTTGCCTCAAGGCCTGTGGACGGGGAAATAGACCTGACCATGAGGGAGATTGCCGAGCAGTACAGCAAGGAAAAAGGGGGGAAATGGAGGATAGAGGTTGAGACAACGGCAGACAGGCCCTCCTACCTCCAGAAGCTTAAGACCCTGATTGCAGGCGGGCAGATGCCGGACATCATTGATATTGACGCAGACCCTTACTGCCAGGAACTTGTGGATGCAGGATATCTTGTGGATGTGAAGGAATTCCTGCAGGATGAAGGGCTTTACGACAGGTTCTATCCAACCGCCCTGCGCTATCAGGAATTTACGGATGGCTCCATGTACACCCTGCCATTGGAATATCATGTGGAGATGATCTGGTACAATAAAGACATATTTAAGGAAAATGGAGTTGAGGTGCCTAAGACCATGGATGAATGGCTGGGTGTCTGCAGGACCCTTAAGGACAATGGCATCACGCCGATTTCCGTTGACGGGATTGACCGGTGGCCGGTACAGCGCTACATTGCAATGATGCCGTTTCGGATGACAGGGAACGAATACATCATCAGCCTGAGGGATGGAAAGGCCTCCATGGGGGATGAGACCGGCAGGCAGGCCGTGGAATTCTTACAGGAAATCGGACAGTATTTCAATGAAGGCTTCGGCGCAACGGATTATGCCACGGCCCAGTCCATGTTCCTGGACGGAAAGTCCGCCATGTATTATATAGGGGATTGGGAGCAGGCAGCCATGCTTGAGGCCTACAATGCGGGCAAGGTTGACTACTTCTACCTCCCCACGGCAGAAGGCGCAAAAACAGGAGCCAATGAGTTCTGTGTCAATTCGGGAATCGGCATGGCATTCAATACACAGACATTTGATGCTAAGACCAAGGACTTCATAAAGTATGTGATTGAGAATTATGGCAAGATTTACGCCGGACGCATGCAGATGTCGCCCATCAAGACAGAACTGCCCGAAGATATCCAGTTTACGGACCTGTATTTACGGATCCGGGAGGACATGGAGAAGACAGGGGAAAACTTCCTGAAGCCATGGGATACGTACCTGGATGTGGATACAAATACCGTGATGCAGGATAATATGCTTTTGCTGGCAGCCGGTGATATGACGGTGGATGATTTCATAAAAATCGTAGATGATGCCATTGCTTCTAATGTTAAATAGGAGACTTGCATTGCTTTGGCGGGATTCCCGTCCTCCCGCCAAAGCCGGTATGGAAAGGGGAAAGGGATATGGGCATTTTAAGGGACAGGAAGGCGTTCTGTGTATTTCTTCTGCCAGGCTTATTGTTTTATATACTGGCTGTGTTTTATCCGATTGAGGAATCTATCCGGCTGAGTTTCATGGAATGGGGAGGCATTGGAGCCAGAAAGTTTGTGGGCCTTGAGAATTACATCCATATGTTCAGGGACCCTGTATTCTATACCGCGTTTGTGAACAATCTCATATACCTTGTCATCGTGGTGTCCATGCAGCTGATCATAGGGCTGATATTTGCGGTGCTGCTTACTTATATGACAAAGCATGTTGCCCTGATTAAAACCTTATATTATGTTCCGTGCATCATCACAACGGTGGCTGTTACCCAGCTGTTCAGAAGCATGTACGCAACCGAACCCACAGGGTTAACCAACCAGATAATCAATGTTTTTGGTATCCGGAGCATCAGCTGGCTTACCAATATCAAGACGGTCCTTGCGGCCGTATCCCTGCCCGAGGGATGGCGGTTTGCGGGAATGTATATGGTCATCTTCTATGCGGCCCTGATTTCACTGGACAAGGAAGTCATGGAGGCGGCCAGGGTGGATGGGGCAACGGACTGGCAGCTGCTGATTAAGATTAAGCTTCCCATGATCCGCCAGATCATCCTTCTCACCCTGACCATGTGCCTGACCGGCGCCCTGCGGGGGTTTGACATTCCATTCCTGCTGACCAACGGAGGCCCGGGAAATGTCAGCGAGCTGATGTCCACCTATATGTACAAGAAGGCATTTTCCAGCAACCAGTATGGCTACGGCAGCACCCTGTCCGTATTCATCATCATAGAAAGCATACTGGTGGTTGCCTTGCTCCGGGCCGTGATGTCGGAGGAAAAGACATTAGTGAAGAAGAAACAGCATGCGGGGGGACAATGATATGGCTAAAAAGAAAATCGGAAAAATCGTATTCCTGATTGTTATATGTCTGTTTCTGGCGGTGCAGCTATATCCTGTTTTGTGGCTGTTCCTGGCAAGCATCAAGCCCACCACGGAATTGTCCGCGGCCCCGTTTGCCCTGCCAAAATCGCCTACCCTGGCAAATTACATTAAGATATTTTCAGACGGGAAAATCCTGGGATACATGTGGAACAGCTTTAAGATTACGGCGGTTTCCATTGTCCTCATTGTATTCCTGAGCGCCACGGCAGGGTTTGCAATTTCTAAATTCAGGTTTAAGCTTACGGGCAGGATTTATGCTTTTTTTACTTTCGGCATCATGATCCCGGTACAGATAACCCTGATTCCGCTGTTTATCTTTTACAGCAGGATGCACATACTCAACACCAGCTTTTCGCTGATCCTGCCACAGGTGGGATTTGCACTGCCGCTGTCCGTCATGCTGTTTGTCAGCTTTTACAGCTTCATACCCAATGAACTGATAGAGTCTGCCATTGTGGACGGCTGTTCCCCGTACCGCACCTTTATCTCCATTGTTTTCCCGCTGGCAAAAAACACGGTGATTACCGTGGCGTCCATGCACAGTATCTTTATATGGAACGACTTCATATTTGCCAACACATTCATCAGTGAACAGGCGGCCAAGACAGTGGCCCTGGGCCTTAAGGACTATGTGGGGGCCTTCGGGAATGTTGACTGGGGGGCCACGTACGCTGCCATTGCAGTATCAATCCTTCCGCCCATGATTGTGTATTTTGCGCTGAATAAGTGGGTGGCAGAGGGCATGACGGCCGGGGCGGTGAAGGGCTAGGGCGTGTTTGAAAATTGCTTTCCGTCAGCTGTGCGTCCCCCTTTGTGGGAGATTTGGTCCCGATGAGGGAGGCGTAGCGGGCTACGTTGACCGAATTGGGACCAAATATGCCGTGAAGGGGGGCGGGCAGATGGCGGGAATGAATTTTCAAACACGCTCTAGGGCTGGCCGGTGCCAAGGAGGCTCTAAGAATACACTCAACAGGGAGGACACCATGTTTGAATATTCAATGACAGGTATGCTGGGAGCCCTTCCCATGTTAAGGCATGGAAGGAGCAGGGCCATTAATGCTGAGAACCCAACAGGGGAAAAAGGGAAAGGAGGCATGGCCTCAGGCCCTCTGGGCCCGTCCAGGAAAGGGAGCCCGTGCCTTAAGGATATACAGCCGGGAGAGAGCGTGGTTCTGGGCAGGATAAAGGGCGCGGGCATGATTAACCACATCTGGATGACCGTGGACCGGAAAACATCCGATGCCGCGCGGTATGTGCTCAGGGACCTGGTGCTGCGCATGTACTGGGATGACGAGACAGAGCCTTCCGTGGAAAGCCCTTTGGGGGATTTTTTTTGCTGTGGTTTTGGGACGGATTATAGGGTGGACTCTGTCCCTGTGACGGTGGCGCCGGCCAGGGGGCTTAACTGTTACTTCCAGATGCCCTTCCGTACAGGGGCGCGGATTGTCCTTATAAACCAGCATTCCAACCCAATCCCGGCATTTTTCTACCAGATTGATTATTGCCTTTACGACCGTATCCCGGATGATACGGCATATTTCCATGCACAATGGAGGCGCGAGAGGATTACCTTGCCCGGAAAGGATTATGTCATAGCGGACCATATCAGGGGAAGGGGACATTATGTAGGGACCTTCATTGCCTTAAGTACCCTGGAGCGTTACTGGTGGGGGGAAGGGGAAGTGAAATTCTATATTGACGGGGACAGGGAATATCCCACCATCTGCGGGACCGGGATGGAGGATTATTTTGGCGGTTCCTGGAGCTTTGCACGCCAGGAAGGCGGCCGGACCGTGGAGACCATTTATAATTCCCCGTTTTTAGGCTATCCTTTTTACTCTGCCCATGATACGGATATCCATAATCCATACCATAATGACGACTGCCCTCCCATGCGTTCGTTTTACAGGTGGCATCTGATGGACCCGGTTATGTTTGACCAGGAGCTCCGGGTTACAATCCAGCAGATTGGGGTCAGTGACATGGGGTTATTTGAACGCCAGGACGATCTGTCATCCGTGGCCTACTGGTATCAGACCGAACCCCATGGAGCGTTTGAGGCGCTGCCCGGCGCCAGGGAGCGCTGGCCAAGATAGGGGTACAAAAAAATTGTTAAAAATACCTACAATCTAAAAAATATTTAGTCAAAATCCGGAATAAAATGGTTGAATTTGAAGCTTGATAATCAGAAAAAGTCTGAATATATAAGGAAATAACCAGTGATAAATAATTAATTAACGAAAAACATAATGTTGACAAAAAAATATTCCCTTCTATAATGGTAATCACCAGGAGTGTTCTGAAAACTGGTTTTTTAAGAACAGTGTTTAAGGGTATGTCCGGCAATCTGTCCGGGCCGGCCCCGGATCATGTAGAAGGAGGATATAATGATGCAGCATTTAAGAAGAATGGAAGACCGTGTTGTACTGCTTACCGGAGGAGGCGGCGGAATCGCCAGAGGCGTGGCAAGGGCCTTTGCCGACGAGGGGGCCAGCATGATCCTCACCGACATTTTCCCCGGGGGCATGGAGAAGACAAAGGCTGAACTGGAAAAGGATTTCGGCACGGATGTGGTAATCTGCGTGGCAGACGGCTCCAACGAAGACCAGGTCAAGGCTGCCATTGAAAAAGGCGTGGAACATTTCGGCAAGTTGAACGTGCTGATTAACAGCGCCCAGACCTCGGCATCCGGACTGACCCTGGTGGAACACACCCAGGCGGATTTTGACAAGGCCATTTATTCCGGGTTATACGCAACCTTTTTCTATATGAAGCATGCATTCCCGTATCTGAAGGAATCCCATGGTTCGGTCATCAATTTCGCATCCGGCGCAGGTATCTCCGGCAAGCCGGGACAGAGCTCCTACGCTGCTGCAAAAGAAGGAATCCGCGGCCTGTCCCGGGTAGCTGCCAATGAATGGGGCCCATATGATATTAATGTGAACGTGGTCCTTCCCTTGGTCATGACGGATAAGCTGGCCCAGTGGGGACAGGAAAATCCGGAGATGTTTAAGAAAAACCTGGATGAGATTCCTCTTGGCAGGTATGGGGATGCGCAGAAGGATATCGGGAAGGTATGTGTGTTCCTTGCCAGCTATGATGCAAAATACATAACAGGTGATACCCTGTTCATCCAGGGCGGTGTCGGCATGAAGCCTTAACCGTGTCTAAAAGGCAGTATTCAGACACCCCGCAGTACCCTGAATCCCTGAAAAACCTCCTTTTGGCGACATATTTCTGACATATTTGAACTTTTTGTAACATCCCTTGCCCCAAGGGGTGATTTGTAGTAAGCTATACATAGTTACAAAAGTTCCCATAAGGAGGAAATGCAGGTGGGACAGGCAATTACGGATTATGTAAAGTTCCTGGCAGATGCCAGGGATGCGGTGTACCGTCTGGACTGTGACCAGAAAACGGCAGGTCAGCTGGAAGTATTGGAAAAGGAGCAGGAACGGGAACTGGAGGCAGCAGGCAGGGCTGTTACGGATGCTGTTAACCAGACAGTCAGGAAGCGGCTGGAGGAAATCAGTTCCAGCTATGATAAGGAGATTGCCAAGGGGCAGGACCGGCTGAAAAAAGCAAGGGCAAAACGCGAGAAGGCCAAGAGCCGCGGGATGAAGGAGCGGATAGCCGAAGAGACCAGTGAACTAAGGGAGCACAACAGGGATTTAAAGGTGCAGATGAGGACATTGTTCCAGAAGGAAAGGGTGCCGTCATTCTGCAACAGTACATTTTATTACGCGCTGTATTACCCGGGAGGCCTGAAGGAAATCGCGCTGTTCCTCCTGACCCTGACCGTATGCTTCCTGGCAGTGCCCTGCGGGATATATTTTTTCCTGCTGCCCGAACGCCATATGTGGTATCTGGCCGCAGTGTATTTTCTGGATGTGCTGCTGTTTGGGGGATTGTACGTGCTGGTGGGCAATAAGACAAGGCTCCGGCACCAGGACGCCCTAAAGCGTGGGCGGGCCATACGCAATACCCTGCGCGCCAACCAGAAGAAGATTAAGGTCATTACCCACACCATCCAGAGGGATGGCAATGAGGACATCTATGACCTTGAGAAATATGATGATGAGATAGCATGCGTGGAACAGGAGCTGTCAGAAATCACCTCTAAGAAAAAGGACGCCCTGAACACCTTTGAGAATGTAACAAAGAATATAATCACGGATGAAATCATAGCCAGCCATAAAGCGCGCCTGGACAGCCTGAAGGACGCCCTGGACGGCACATCCAGGTCATTGAAGGAACTGGAGGAGGGCATCAAGCAGCAGAACATCCGGATTACGGATTCCTTTGGCCCTTATCTGGGCAAGGAATTCCTGGAGCCGGACAGGCTTTCTGAGCTGTCCAGGATCATCCAGGGAGGGGAGGCTTCCAATATCACGGAGGCCATTGGGATTTATAAGGAGTCAAAGCAGGCGCAGTAGGGCGTGTCTGAAAATTCATTCCCGCCATCTGCGCGCCCCGCTTCGCGGCATATTTGGGCCAAATTCAGGTTACATAGCCCGCTATGCGCCCTTCATTTGACCCAAATCTCCCACAAAGTGTGACGCACATCTGACGGAAAGCAATTTTCAGACACGCCCACGCGGATGCAGTATCAGAAGACAGTTAAAAAGGGGCGGCCCAGCCATCCGTATGGATGATTGGGCCGCCCCTTCTTTCTATGGATAAAAATAAAATGTGCTGTACAGGGGCGCCCATGCATGATTGCTCAACCGGCGATGCATGGGTGCCTTTGGATGTTTGTTCTAATTATGTCCGGTATCATGTCCTGCTGCCTGCTTTTGTTCCTTCTGCTCCTTGTGTAACTGTTCAATGCCGAGGCGGATCAGTTCCAGTGTGGCGGCAGAACGGCTTGAAAAGCGGTTTTCAAAGCGGAAGTCATCAATTTGTTTTAATAAATCATGATCAACGATTATGGTATAACGCGGTTTCTCTGTAGGCATGATTCAATCCCTCCTTAGTTCATATGATACCCAGGTTCATACGTTCTGTCAAGCAAAAAAGGATACTAAAAGAGACAAAAAAGTGTACGTTAAAATCCTTGACAGGTTCAGAACCTATGAACTATAATTAGTACAGGTTCATTGGTTCTGAACCATCTATAACGGAGGTGATATTCATGGATTCCGGGCGAAAGAAGCTGTCTTTTGTAGTGACGCCTGACATTGAAGCCATCCTGGACAGGGAAAAGAAAGAATGGTTCTATGACCGTTCACGGTCTTATATGATACGTGAACTTGTCATGGCCGGCTTAAGAGCCTTAAAGGAAGAATCTGAGGTGGCGGACGGGAACCATGAAGGGAGCACATAGTATCATGACAGAAAGAAAAGGAGAGGGACATTATGAGAAAAAGACTTGCAGCAATGGTGATGGCAGCGGTATTGGCGGGCAGCAGTATGATGGGATGTGCAGGCAGCGGGAATCCTGCTTCCACGGCGGCCGGGGAGCCGCAGGAAACCGCGCCTGCGGCAGCAGGACCGGACGGATCACAGGAAGCGGATCCCGGTGTAAAGAGCGATGTGACATACACACTGAGTTTCTGGCACGGCGCGACCGACGATGTCCGCCAGCAGATGTACGATCATGCAATCTCACGTTTCAATAAGGCTTACCCGAATGTGACGGTGGAGCAGACCCGTCTTGACAGCGATGCATACAAAACAAAGATTAAGACCGTGATGGGCGCTGGGGCAGCTGATATTCCGGACGTATTCATGAACTGGGGCGGCGACGTGCTCAAGTCGTACATTGAATACGGGTTAGTGGCGGATATCACTGATTTAATCGCACCGTATAAAGATGAATATTATGATTTTGAATTTGGGATTTCCACCTTTGACGGCAGGATTTATGGGATGGGTATCGGAATTGCACCTTCGGTTGTATTTTATAATACGGAGGTTTTTAAGGATCTTAACCTGGATGTGCCGGAAACCTGGGAGGAGCTGGATACGGTATGTGAAACCCTGAAGCAGGCAGGATATGTTCCCTTTGCCTTGGGGAATAAGAACAAGTGGCCCGGACTGCTGGAATACACCATGCTGGGCGTGAACCTGGGGGGACAGGAGATGTCAAAGGGACTTACGGACCGCACCATGTCCTTTGATAATGAGTATTTTATCGAGGCTGGCCGGCGTCTGGCCGACTTTTCAAAGAAGGGTTACTATCCGGACGGGACCAATGGCATTGACCACAATGCGGGGGGCAGCCGTATGCTGTTCTATAATGAAGTTGCTGCCATGTTCATCATGACCAATGGGTTCTTAAGCAACTGTGTGGCAGAGGATGCCGAGTTTTATGAAAAGGTGGGCACATTCCCCTATCCGGCCTGTAATGACTCGGGAGAAGTGGGTATTGTTGCCGGAGGCAATGTATTCTCCATATCATCCCAGTGTGAATATCCTGAGATGGCAGCGGATTTCCTGTATTACCTGACCAATGCGGATTTCAGCCAGGACTACATCGAGGCAGGGAACTGCTTTACAGGCGCAAAGGATGTAAGGATTGAGGACCCGCTGGTTCAGGAACAGTTTGATAACCTGATTAAGGCTGACTGGACCCAGAACTTTTATGACCAGCAGTTTGTGGCTGAACTGGGTGAGGCCTTCAAGGACTATACCCAGGCTCTTTATGGCGGTACCATGACCCCGGAAGAAGTGGCTGCAGGTCTGGAAAGGGTGGCTGTTGATTGTTATGGGGAGCTTAAATAGCATCCCATCCATGCGTGTAAGGCGAAGGAGGGTTTATGTCTGATAATATGGAAACAACAGGGCTGTCAGGCCCTGTTCAGAATAAGGGTAAGCCTGTTTCGGCCAGGCGCGTCCTGACCATTCTGGTATTTATTGCGCCCACCCTTTTGTTCTATGGTTTTTATAATGTGTTTGCCATTGCCAAAACAATCTATTTCAGCTTCTTGGACTGGAATGGCATCATGTCCTCGGGATGGGCAGGGTGGGCTAACTGGATCCGTCTGGTTCATGACCCCAATGTATGGTATGCCTTAAAGAATAATCTGATTTTAATGGTAACATCAATCTGTATCCAGCTGCCTGGAGCCCTGATACTGGCACTGCTGATTAACTCCAGGCTGAAAGGCGTGCGTATTTTTAAAGCACTCTGGTTTTTGCCAGTCCTTCTTTCCACTTCGGCTACCGGTATATTATGGAACCTGATATACGACCCTAATTTCGGTCTTCTTCAGGCCGTGCTGCGGGGGATTGGGAAAGGAAGCATGGTAAAAGGATGGTTAGGGGAGCCGGCATATGCCCTGCCCTGCGTCCTGCTTGTGATTTGCTGGACCTTTATTCCGTTTTACATGATATTATTGAAGGCCGGCCTGACTAATGTGCCGGGCGAACTGATGGAGTCAGCCATGCTGGATGGGGCTAACAGCTGGCAGTGCTTCTGGCATGTGACCTTTCCCCTGCTGCTGCCCACCATACGTACGGCTGCCCTTCTGAATATTGTGGGGTCCCTGAAGTATTTCGATTTAATCTGGATTATGACAGGCGGAGGTCCGGCGGGAGCCAGCGAGTTAGTTGCCACTTATCTGTATAAGCAGGGAATCCAGGGATGGAATATGGGGTATGCAAGCGCCATTGCCAGCTTCCTGTTTCTGTTTTGCGGTACCTTTGCCATTGTATACTATGGCGCAACCGCGGCGTTCGGGGATATTGGCGGCAAGACTTATAGGAGAACAGGGAGGAGGAAGGCCGGGTGAAGGATAATACAGGTCTGTTAAAAGGGATATTCCGTGTGTTTCAGTATTTTTTATGTCTGGTCATAACAGTTATTACGGTATACCCGTTCCTATTTATTGTCATGACATCCTTTAAAACCCAAAAGGAGTATTTTGGGAGCGCATGGGGAATCCCGTCCTCTTTCTGCCTGGACAATTTCAGGCTGGTCCTTACAGGCGATTTTTTACGGTATTTCCTGAACAGTATCATAGTGTGTGTGTCAGCGGTGTTTTTGGTGGTGGTCTGCTCCACCATGGTAAGCTTTGCCATATCTAAGCTGCGGTTTAAGGGGGCCGGGTTATTGTTTGCAGTCATCATGGTTGGTATGATGATTCCTGTCCATACAACCCTGATACCGATTTATGTAATCTCTAAAGATTTGGACATTTACAATCACCTGATTGCCCTGATTGGCCCGTATGTAAGCTTCAGCATTCCGATTTCCACGGTTATCATAACCCAGTTTTTCAGGGATATACCCCATGAGATAGAGGAAGCGGCCATCATAGACGGGTGCGGACCCTTTTCCCTGTATGGGCGGGTTATCATGCCGCTGGCAAAACCGGCTGTGTCCACGGTTGTTATCTATGATATCCTCCATACCTGGAATGAGTTCATATATGCAATGACGCTGGTGGACAGCAAGGAAAGGATGACGCTTCCTGTTGGGCTTAAGAACTTTTACGGAGAAGCAGCGGTTAATATTCCTGCCATCATGTGTGCCGTGTTCATCAGTTCCCTGCCGGTGATCATCGCTTATTTTTCCGCCCAGGAACAGATATCCAATGGCTTGACCCAGGGAGCTGTCAAGGGATAAGTATGCTGCGTAAAATAATCAGCACTATATTGAAGGAGGTATATCATGAATTATTATGTATCGGCAGATGGGCCGCTGTTAGGCGACGGTTCACAGGACGCGCCCTTTCGCAGAATCGGCCAGGCGGCCGAAGCTGCCAGGCCCGGCGATACGGTCATTGTGGCGCCGGGCATATACCGGGAGTGTGTGAATCCTAAAAATGGCGGTACATCTGACCGGAACCGGATTGTATACCGTTCCCAGGTACCGGGGGCAGCGGTCATCACCGGCGCAGAGGAGATAAGGGAATGGGACCATGTCAGGGACGACATATGGATGACAAGGATACCGAACGGTTTTTTCAGCGGTTACAATCCATATACTACCCAGATTGAGGGGGACTGGTACCGGGGGCTTGGGAGGATCAACCATACAGGACAGGTATACTTTAATGGTCAGGCCCTTTATGAGGAGGATTGCCTTGACCGGCTTTGGAACAATGAACCATTAGAATGGGCATGGGACAAGGAGTATTCCAGGCAGCACAAATGGTATACGGAGCAGGATGGGGACATCACTGTCATCTATGCCAGGTTCCCGGATGGGACACCCCATGGAAACCGTGTGGAGGTCAATGTGCGGCGCAGGGTATTCTTTCCGGAACAGACCGGGGTAAACCATATTACTGTTTCCGGGTTTACCCTTAAGCAGGCAGCCACCCAATGGGCGCCTCCCACGGCATTCCAGGAGGGACTGATTGGACCGCATTGGAGTCTGGGATGGATCATTGAAGACTGCGTTATTTCCGATTCCCGTTGTTCGGGCATCAGCCTGGGCAAGTGCTGGCATCCTTCGGACAACCGTTGGACAAAGGAGCGCATTAAGTCAGGAACCCAGCTGGAACGGGACCTGGTACACTATGCACAGCATACTGGCTGGAGCAGGGAGACGGTTGGTTCCCATATTGTCCGGCGCAACCGGATATTTAACTGCGGCCAGACTGGAATCGTGGGCCATTTAGGGGGGATCTTCTCACTGATTGAAGGGAATGAGATCCATCATATCAATACATACGGGGAGTTCAGCGGCTCTGAACTGGGCGGTATCAAACTGCACGGCGCCATTGACACAGTGATACGCCGCAACCATATCCACCACTGCCACAGGGGGATATGGCTGGACTGGCAGACCCAGGGAACCAGGGTTTCCTGCAACCTGTTCCATGATAACCATGGGGAGGAGGATACCCGCACCAGTGAGGATCTGTATATAGAAGTAAGCCATGGCCCGGCGCTTGTTGATAATAATCTGTTCCTTTCCCGGTTTGCGCTCAGGGAGCGTTCCCAGGGACTGGCCTTTGTCCACAATATAATTGCGGGGCCCATTGACATCGGAAGTTCTGAGGGAAGATTCACACCGTATCATTTCCCACATGGGACAGATATCATGGGATGCATGACAATCAATAACGGTGATGACAGATTCTACAACAACATATTCATTCAGCCGGACCTGCCCGAAGAGAAGAGACGGGTCCGCAATCCCGAGGTGGCCAGACTGGTTGGGATGAATCCACAGGTGAATATCGAAGCAGGTCTGCATATTTACGATGGTTATCCGCTTCATGATGAGTATTACCATCAGTTTACGGATGAAGGGACGCCGGACACTTCCTGGGGTCGCCGTTATGATTATAACTGTCATCTGCCTGTATATATCAGCGGCAATGCATACTTTAACGGGGCCAGGCCCTATGGCAAGGAACAGCTGAGATATGTTGATACGGAGAACCAGGTTTATTTTAGTTTGATTGAAAAGGATGGTTCCTATTATTTCAGCACCAATCTTTATGATTATCTGCCGCGGATGGAAACGGAGATGATTTCCACATCCATGTTGGGAATGTCCTTTGAAACGGAGCAGCCATATGAGGACCCGGATGGCTCACCAGTGCTTATTGATGAGGATTTCTTAGGCAGAAGGCGGGGGCAGCACCCTACACCAGGTCCATTTGAATATACGGACATGGATACTGGGTTTGGTGAGATAAGGCTGGTATGATAATGGAGCATTTAGTTTTCAGCCTTAATTCAGTCCTGCCCGTATTCATGGTAATGGGAATTGGTTTCTATTTGGGGAGACGCAATCTATTGACAGGGGATTTTGTGGGACAGGCCACGTCATTGGTATTCTATACAGCGCTCCCGGCAAAATTATTCCTGGATGTATCCCGCAGTAACTTTTCCGATTGTCTGGATATAGGGTTTACTGCATATTTACTACTCTGCACTTGTGCGGCCTTTGCAGGAGCCTGGATTTTATGTGTTCTTTTAGTCAGGGACAGGGCAGCTGTCAGCGCTGTTGTCCATAGTGCATTCAGGGGGAATTTTGTGTATCTGGGACTTCCCATCTGTCAGAGTATACTGGGACGGGAATCCGTTCTATCCGCCATTATGGTGGTTACTTTTGTGCTCCCTTTTTATAATGTACTGGCAACCATTGTCCTGTCCTACTATGACCCCTCAGGCAGGAAAGTAAGCTGGAAGAGGATGCTTAAGGATATTTTAACCAATCCCATGATTGTTGCCATTCTCGCAGCCCTGCCGTTTTCGCTGCTGGGAATTAAGCTTCCGCCTGTGTTTGAGAAGCCGCTGGCCTACCTGGGGCAGATGTCAACGCCCATGGCCCTTATATTAATCGGGGCAGGTATCAGACCTTCGTCCTTTGCAGGCAGGGGAACGTGGATTGGTTTTGGCGCTATTTATAAAGTGGTGGTCACACCCCTTGTATTTGCAGTTCCAATGCAGTGGATGGGGTTTAACCCGGAGCAGATTGTGACAGCATTTGTGATGTTTGCAGTTCCATCTGCCATGAATGTATATATTGTAACCAAGAAGATGGGCGGGGACGGAGAACTGGGAGCCGCGATTATTACGGTTTCCATGCTTCTATCAGCAGTTACGCTGCCCATGGGGATTTGGGTGATTAAAACCTTGGGAATCATATAAATCCCACACCCCATCCGGATGGTAAAGCATAGGGGAGGAGCGGACAGGAAACAAACAGAAAGACAACAAACAGAAAGGAAGCATGGCCGATTCCCACATTAATCCGGGATGCGGCCATGCTTCCTGTTTATATTTTCATGGGCGGCAATTAAGGAACCCCAAAAATCCCTTCCCCTCAGATACTCACCAGATGATACTGTATCTGATTGGCTGTCAATAGCTGCGCCTCCCGCTGATGGCAGGTGAATATGATGATTTGGCTGTCATAAGCCTTTACCAGCCACTTAAGAGCTGTTTTCAGCCGCTCGTCATCATACAGCACAAAGCTGTCGTCAAAGATAAGGGGCATGGAATCCCGGCCGTTCTGGATCAGCTTGGCCGCCGCCAGGCGGACCGCCAGATAAATTTGGTCCATGGTGCCGCTGCTTACCTGTTCGATGGGCACAAGCTTGCCCGGGGTGTTCATGAATACATCCATGTTTTCATTGATGCTCATGCTGGTATAGATGCCTCCCGTAATACCTGATATCAGATCTGAGGCTGTCTTGTTCAGGTATAAGCCAAAGGAATCCCGGATGGTGGTGGAAAGGGCGGTCATGGTGTCCTGGGCCAGGTCGATGGCGTTCAGTTCTTCCTGGGCCCGCTCATTTTCCGCAAGTATCTGTTTTAAACCCTCAGCCTTTGTCCGGCAGTCAGCCAGGTGCTCCAGCTTCTGTTCCAGTTCCCACTGGATGCGCTGCTGCTGTTCGATTTCCTCTGAAAATATCTCCTCATTGGCCTGGAGGCGGCTGATTTCTTCCGACAGCTGGCTTAAGGTCTGTTCTGATTGCTCCACGGCTTTGCTCAGGCGGAGGAACTCAGCCATCTTGGTTTCCAGCGCCTTCATGGCGTCCGGCGATATGGAGGAATCCCCCAGGTGGCGTGCGAATATCTCCTGGAGCAGCCGTGTATTGGTCTCCAGCTCCTTTTTAAAGCGCCGGTTCTTGTTCAGCTGCAGGATGGCAGCCACAAGGGCCGCCGCCGCAACCCCGCCAGTGATTCCCGCGGCCGCGGCCATATGGATTGGCAGCCTGATTGCATCATGGATGATCTGGGGCGCTCCAAGGCACAATCCGGCAAAACCGCCGCAGGCCAGGGCCACCATGAATAACAGGACTGCCCAGACTGTCCTGGACTTCCTGCTGCAGGCTGCCCGGGTCACCTCATATTCACTGTAAAGCTTCTTGGTGTCATCAATATAAACCTGGACAGAATCCCTGTCCGTGAACTGGCTGCCAAGCAGGATCTGGCGCCCCTTGGCTGTTTTTTCCAGGAGGCCTTCCTTTTCCTTCTGGAGGCTGTCTAACTGCTGCCGGATTTCCATTTTCCTGGTACGGCAGGCAATCAGCTGGTTGGCATATTCAGGCGCGGATATCTCCTGTTCAATCTTGCGGATTTCCCCCAGCAGGGCCGCATAACTTCTTGCGGCTTCCGGTACCATCTGGTTCTCCAGCTCGCGGCGCTGGGCCTTTAGGTAGGAGGTTGCCTTGGTTATGTTAAGGGCAATGCTTCCCGAGGTGTTGAGGTTGGCAATGTAGTTCCTCAGTTCGGACACCATCCCTCCGTCCGTGGCGCATTTGAGCTGTCCGATGCTGATGGTGTTGTCGTAAGCGGTTTCGGAAAGTCCGCAGCGCAGCTGGTCCAAAAGTGCCTTGGTGGGTTCCAGCTCCCTGCCAAGGGTCTCATTGACAATGGTCAGTTCCCTGCCCCTTTTGTGGAACCTGCGCTGGATGCGGTAAACCTGTCCTTCGCTTTCCAGGCGCAGCCATCCTTCGTAGGTGCCGCTTCCCTGCCACGGTTCGTATCTGCTGTAGGTATCATTTCTGGCAGCCCGTCCTCTCTGCCGTTCCAGGCCGAACAGCATGCCTTTTATAAATGTGTGCAGCGTGGATTTGCCGGCCTCGTTTTTGCCGTAGACCACATTCATCCCATCCTGAAAGGAGATGTCCTGGTCGTGAAGCTTGCCGAAGCCGTCAATGTGCAGACTCAGTATCTTCATGGGTTCAGCTCCTTTCATCCGTGGTCCGAAGCAGTGCGTTGACTCCGTAATATAATGCTTTCTTTTCCACGGGGCTCATGTTTTCTTTTTGAAGGGCCTGGATAAAAAATCCTATCATGTCGCTGGAATGCTCTGCAAAAAGGGCTGAAAAATCATACTGAGGTTCAGAATCATCCAGGATCTCGGCTATCCTGAAACGTGAGGAAAGCTGCTCCAGATCAAACTCAATGTCAGGATCCCTCATGCCCTTTAGCCGGAAACGGTAGATATTCTGCTGGCCGCGGTTCTCAATCTCCCTGGCAATCCGGTCAGACAGTTCACCGTTGGTGGTGTCCTTGGAGACATTCACTGCCAGAGGAATGTATTGAAGGCTTGCTGCCGGGATGAACTGCAGGCTTGTCAGCTTTCTTGTGAGCGGATGCACCTCCCCGGCATAATATCCGTGGGCGCCTGTTTCCGTCAGGTCCAGCGGTTCGGGGGAGCCGCAGTAGGCCATCTTTCCCTCGCCTACGATATGGGGCTTGTGGATATGACCCAGGGCTATGTAAGAAAATGGCGACAGCTCCAGGCTGTTAAAGTTAATGGGCAGATGGGACGCATCGCCCCCATGGGCCATGAGGATTTGGATCCTGCTGTTTAAGGGAACCTGGATGTCGTCCAGAAGGGGTTCCTTAATCTCTGTGCGGTGGTAGCTGAAGCCATGTACCTCCGTGTTGATGTCCTCAAAGTAAACAGAAGTCAGGTTTTCATCCATCAGGAATGTCACATTAGGACTCCATGTAAAACTCAAAAGGGCGGAATTATCCCGTATACGGTCGTGGTTGCCTGCTATGATAATGACCTTTGTGGAGGGAATGGAGGAAAACAGGTAATTGACCTCCTTCAGGTCCTTCATTAACGGCTGCCTGTGGAACAGGTCCCCGCTGATGAATAAGCAGTCCGCATCCATCTCTTTTGTATGTTCAATGATTATCCGGAATGTATCTTTGATTGCCTGGGCCCGTTCCTTGCCCCACGGCTTGTTGGCATCGGGACACATACCCCAGTGGATATCCCCGGTGTGGATGAATTTCATGTCTGCCTCCTGTTGGTTTATGGTTGGCGTGCCCCCGCCCGGGGCATTGGCGGACAATGTCCCGGGCGGCTAGATGTACCAGGTGTTCTTTACAGCTCGCAGTTATTAACGGTTCTTGGGAATGGCACAACATCCCGGATGTTGCCCATGCCGGTCAGATACATGACACAGCGCTCAAAGCCAAGTCCGAAGCCGGCGTGGCGGGTGGAGCCGTATTTCCTTAAATCCAGGTAGAAGTCATAGTCCTCCTTGTGAAGGCCAAGCTCATCCATCCTTGCCACCAGCTTATCCAGATTGTCCTCCCTCTGGCTGCCGCCGATGATTTCTCCGATGCCGGGAACAAGACAGTCAACCGCGGCAACCGTCTTGTTGTCCGGGTTCATCTTCATATAGAAGGCCTTGATTTCCTTTGGATAATCGGTTACGAATACAGGCTTTTTGAACACCTTTTCAGTCAGATAGCGCTCATGCTCTGTCTGAAGGTCGCAGCCCCAGGATACCTTGTAGTCAAACTCGTCATTGTGCTTCTCAAGCAGCTCCACTGCATCCGTGTAAGTAATATGGCCGAATTCTGATTCCAGGACATTGTGGAGGCGCTCCAGCAAGCCCTTGTCCACGAACTGGTTGAAGAAGTTCATTTCCTCCGGTGCGCGTTCCAGGACAAAGCGGATGATATACTTGAGCATTCCCTCGGCCAGGCGCATGTCATCATCCAGGTCGGCAAACGCCATCTCAGGCTCAATCATCCAGAATTCGGCTGCATGGCGCGCCGTGTTGGAGTTCTCGGCCCGGAACGTAGGGCCAAAGGTATATACGTTGCGGAATGCCATTGCGTAGGTTTCGGCATTGAGCTGGCCGCTTACGGTCAGGTTGGTTGCCTTATTAAAGAAGTCCTGGCTAAAATCCACCTTGCCGTCCTCTGTCTTGGGGATGTTGTTCAGGTCCAGGGTGGTTACCTGGAACATTTCCCCGGCGCCCTCACAGTCACTGCCTGTTATCAGCGGTGTGTGCACATATACAAAATCCCGTTCCTGGAAATACTGATGGATGGCATACGCAACCAGGGAGCGCACACGGAATACTGCCTGGAAGGTATTGGTCCTTGGACGCAGATGGGAAATCGTGCGCAGATACTCAAAGGAGTGGCGTTTTTTCTGAAGCGGGTAATCGGAAGCAGAGGCGCCTTCCACGGTCACTTCTGTGGCCTGTATCTCAAAGGGCTGTTTGGCCTGGGGCGTGGCCACCAGGGTTCCCTTTGCGATGATGGCAGTACCCACATTCATCTTGGAAATCTCTGCAAAATTAGAAAGGCTGTCGTGATACACAACCTGAAGCGTTTCAAAATAACTTCCGTCACTTACCACAATAAAGCCAAAGGCTTTGGAATCCCGCAGACTGCGGACCCACCCTCCAATGCTTACTTCCTTGTCCAGATAGTTCTTCGGATGCTTATAAAGTTCTCTTACGGTAATCAGATCCATGACTGATAATCTCCTTTTCTTTTCTCTCTATCGATACAGTATCCCCAATTCCCCAGGAAATGGACGGTAACTACATATACGTGATTATAAGATATTTCCCGTAATGTTTCAAGATTATTCTGTCTTCCTATTTATAATGTATGCCCATGGGACCTGACGGTGGTAGAAATTAACAGTTATAAGGCGGGATTTATCTGATATGATGTTTGTGCGGACATTGGACCGGAATCAGACAAATTGCGCGGGGTGGGGGTGGGATATTTAGTGGTAAAATCCATTGTGAGGCACTAGATATGGGGAAAATCGGTGCGAAATGGTTATTTTAGGAAGAAAATGTCGGAAAAATGCACAAAAACGGTGAAATAAATTCAAAAATTTATGTACTATTTACGAAGTTTGTGCTATAATTAAAATTACAAAAATTTTAACAGCAAGAGGTGATAACGTGATTAAAAAAGAAATGATAGCCATGCTTTTAGCAGGCGGACAGGGAAGCCGCCTTGGCGTACTGACGCAGAAAGTAGCCAAGCCGGCCGTATCTTTTGGGGGAAAGTACCGAATCATTGATTTTCCACTGAGTAACTGTATCAATTCCGGGGTAGATACCGTCGGGGTCCTGACACAGTACCAGCCATTGCGTTTAAATACCCATATCGGGATTGGTATTCCGTGGGATTTGGACCGGAACGTGGGCGGTGTGACCATTTTGTCACCATATGAGCGCAGCAAAGGCAGTGACTGGTATACCGGTACTGCTAATGCAATCTATCAGAACCTGGAGTATATGGAGTCATATAATCCTGAATATGTGCTGATTTTATCCGGCGACCATATCTATAAGATGGATTATGAGGTAATGCTGGACTATCACAAAGCCAATAACGCAGATATCACCATTGCTGCCATGCCTGTACCCATTGAAGAAGCAAGCCGTTTCGGCATCCTGATTACGGACGAGTCCAACCGTATCATGGAATTTGAAGAGAAGCCCCCAGTGCCGAGAAGCAACCTTGCATCCATGGGTATCTACATATTCAGCTGGCCGGTGCTTAAGGAAGCCCTGATTAAGATGAAGGACGAGCCTGGGTGTGACTTCGGCAAGCATATCATCCCCTACTGCCATGCAAAGGGAGACAGGGAATTTGCTTATGAGTACAATGGATACTGGAAGGACGTGGGTACCCTTGGTTCCTATTGGGAAGCCAATATGGAGCTGATAGACATCATTCCTGAGTTTAACCTGTATGAAGAATACTGGAAGATTTACACCAAGAGCGACGTAATCCCGCCTCAGTACATATCAAGTGAAGCCAGCATCGAGAGAAGCATCATCGGTGAAGGCACGGAGATTTACGGAGAGGTTGTAAACTCTGTAATCGGCGCAGGAGTCACCATTGCAAAGGGAGCCGTGGTACGTGATTCCATTATCATGCAGGGCTGTGTAATCGGCGCAGGAAGCGTTGTGGACAAAGCGATTGTCGCGGAGAACGTGAAGATCGGTTCCGGCGTGGAGATTGGAGTGGGCGAGTATGCGCCCAGTGCATATGACCCCAAGGTCTATCAGTTTGACATTGTAACCATTGGTGAGAATTCCATTGTGCCTGACGGGGTTAAGATTGGGAAGAATACTGCCATAGCAGGCGATACAACCGTAAGTGACTATCCTGACGGATTACTGGCAAGCGGAAATTACATTATAAAGGCAGGTGGCGTAAAATGAGAGCAATCGGTATTGTATTAGCTGGTGGTAACAGCAAGAGGATGCGGGAACTTTCAAATAAAAGGGCAGTGGCTGCCATGCCGGTTGCAGGAAGCTACCGCAGTATTGATTTTGCATTGAGCAACATGACCAATTCCCACATCCAGAATGTGGCGGTATTTACACAGTACAATTCCAGGTCCCTGAACCTGCATTTAAGTTCCTCCAAGTGGTGGGATTTCGGACGCAAACAGGGCGGATTATTCGTATTCACGCCATCTATCACACCGGAGAACGGGGACTGGTACCGTGGAACGGCAGATGCCCTTTATCAGAACCTGACATTCTTAAAGAACAGCCATGAGCCCTATGTGGTGATTGCGGCCGGCGACGGCGTGTATAAGCTGGACTACAACAAGGTCCTGGAATACCATATTGAGAAAAAGGCTGATATCACGGTTGTGTGCAAGGACATGGAAGACGGCACGGATGTGACCAGGTTTGGCTGTGTGAAGCTGAATGACGACGGACGCATCACGGACTTTGAAGAAAAGCCCATGGCAAGCGATGCAACTACCATTTCCTGCGGTATCTATGTTATCCGCAGAAGGCAGCTCATCGAACTTTTGGAGCGCTGTGCGGCAGAAGACAGGTATGACCTGGTGAACGATATCCTTGTGCGTTATAAGAACCTGAAGAGGATTTATGCCTATAAGCTGAACGGCTACTGGAATAATATCGCCTCTGTGGATTCCTACTACAAGACCAATATGGACTTCCTGAAGCCAGAGGTAAGGGATTATTTCTTTAAGCAGTACCCTGACGTGTACACCAAGATTGACGATTTACCGCCGGCCAAGTATAACCCTGGAGCCATTGTAAGGAATAGCCTGATTTCCAGCGGCTGTATCTTAAACGGCACGGTTGAGAATTCCATTCTCTTTAAAAAGGCATATGTGGGCAATAACTGTGTGATTAAGAATTCCATCATCCTGAACGATGTTTATATTGGAGACAACACGGTGATTGAGAACTGCATCGTGGAGAGCAGGGATACAATCCGAGCCAACACCACACATATCGGCACACCGGAGAACATCAAAATCGTCGTGGAGAAGAACGAGAGGTATACATTATAAGACGTGTCTGACCACGGGAATGCGCACGGGGAGCGCGCCTGTGGATGATGCGGGATAAGACGGAAGGGGTATAAGAACATGCAGGTTACGGACGTGAGAGTGAGACGGGTAGAAAAGGAAGGGAAGATGAAGGCAATTGTTTCCATCACCCTGGACAATGAATTCGTCATTCATGACATCAAGGTTATCGAGGGGGAGAAGGGGTTATTCATAGCCATGCCAAGCCGCAAGGCAGCGGACGGGGAATACCGTGATATTGCCCATCCCATCAACTCTAATACAAGGGATATGATTCAGACCATTATTCTGAATAAGTATGAGACTACCCTGCTGGAGAACGAGGCGGCCGAGGAAGCGCTGGTATAATACATATGTAAATTAAAAGTGAGAGCCGTTGCTGGATGACAGATGAACGGCTCTTGTTTTGTATAAAGATGATTTGAGATTCACATACGGATCAGTTCATGATGAATAGGAACAGATTTAAATACGCGGCAAATATACACCATATCAAATACGGGATCTGTAAATAAGCGGCAAGCGGGGTGACGGCGTAAAACTCCCTTATCATAATGATTATTATGAAGATTAATGCAATGAGCCAGATAAAAGCTAACAGGTAAAGATTAAAACCAAAGAAAAGAATGCTCCAGCAAAAGTTGAAGAATAGCTGGATGCCGTAGATTAATAATGCTTTGGCTTTATTGGGACTATTTGAAGAATAAACAATATATGAGGAAATTCCCATCAGTATATAAAGGATGGTCCAGACAATCGGAAAAATATATCCAGGAGGGCTGAACGCAGGTTTATTTAATGCGGTATATGATGACATGTTTCCGCTGATCAAGGCAGAGATTGAACCAACGGCCAGGGGGATAAGGATTGATATGATAAAGACGCTTTTATTCCGTATTTTCATATACTTGGAAACCTCTTGATTTTATTTAACTAACTATATGCTGCGGGGGTTGGGGTTATGCCTGATAAAAGGATAGGAGCCACTGCAAATGCGGATGATTCATCTGCATTTGCAATGGCTCCATTATGATGTTACGGCAATGGATGCCTGATTATGCGTGTAATCCAAAGAACCGGCAGAACACCTCCAGCTTTTCTAAAAGCATCTGTTTGGTGCTTTCATCGCAGAAGCTGGCGCGGACTGCGTTTTCCTGGATGCGGATCAGGTCCTTTTCGGTCCAGCCGCAGGCCAGGGCTGCACGCTCAAGTTCCTGGCAGAGGTCAATCCGGAAAAGTTCAGGGTCATCCGTGCTTACGGTCACGGGTATTCCCAGATTATATAAATCCTTCAGCGGATGTTCGTCCATTGTTTTGTACAGTTCCATCAGGTTGGATGTAGGGCATGTGTTTAAGGTAATCTGTCCGTCTGCAAGGCGTTTTAACAGGTCCGGGTCTGAGATTGCCCGTACGCCGTGGTCAATACGCATGGCGCCCAAGATATCCAGGGCCTGGGTCACCCCTTCTGCAGGAGAGGATTCTCCTGCATGGACCGTGATGCCGAAACCGGCATTTCTGGCTTCCAGGAATGCCTCATAAAGCACCTGGCCGGACTGGGGGGAAGCTGCTTCGTTGCCGTCCACGGAGAGACCCAGCAGACGGGGATGACGGTGCGCTGTCATATAGCGTACCAGTTCCAGGGATTCTCGCCTTGTCTGGGAACGCAGGAGTGATACCAGCAGACGGCAGTCGCAGTAGCCGTCATCGTATGCCTGGTCAAAGCCCTGCAGTATGTTTTCAATCAGGTCCTGGTATGACAGGGACTTCCAGTGGGTGGGATTGGTCATGACCTCTGCATACATTATGTTCTGGGAAGATGCGTATCTGGCATAGTTATAGGCCAGTTTCCTTGCATCTGCTCCGTCTTTTACAAGGGAGCAGGTCCAGTTGAGCATTTCCAGGAAATCAGTCAGTCCTGTGAATGTAAATAAATCTTCTTTGGGCCTTGGAAGCTCCATATGGTTCTTCTCAGCCAGTTCCAGAATCAGTTCAAGGCTTAATGTTCCTTCCAGATGGACATGAAGCTCCACCTTTGGAAGGGTGTGGATAAAATCCGGTTTCATGATGGTCCTCCTTAGTGTTGGCAGAAACAGTTCCCGACTGCTGCCATTCGTAAGCCAATTATCTTATATTCTTATTTTGCCAGTATACTCCGTGCCACGCTGATACCATTGGCAGAAGCCTGCTGCAGCCCCCTGGTAACGGACGCCCCGTCGCCGATGGCGCGCAGTCCTTTTACGCTGGTCTCAAAATCAGTGTCCACAACTACTTTGTTGGAATAGAACTTAACCTCCACGCCGTAGAGCAGCGTCTCATCGCTGGCAATGCCCGGGGTTACCTTGTCCAGGGCCAGGAGCATTTCCTTGATGTCCGTCATGATGCGGTGTGGGAATACAAGGGAGAGGTCCCCGGGCACGGCATCCTTAAGCGTGGGTATCAGGTTATTGCGGCAAAGGCGTTCTTCTGTTGTACGGCGTCCCCTCTGGAAGTCACCAAAGGTCTGTACCATGATACGGCCGCCGCAGAGCATGTTGGAAAGCTGGGCAATGTGCTTGCCGTATTCAATGGGCTCGTTAAAGGGCTTGGTGAAGTTCTTGCTGACAAGAAGGGCAAAGTTGGTGTTGTTGGTCTTATATTCTTGGGACTTGTAGGCATGTCCGTTGACAACCGCAAGCCCGTTCTCGTAGTATTCCGTGGCCACTTCCCCGGATGGGTTGGTACAGAAGGTACGGACCTTGTCATCAAAGGTTGGGGTATAGTATACCAGCTTGGCTTCATACAGGTTCTCATTGAGGAACTTCATGACCTCATCCCTTACCTCGACGCGGACGCCTATGTCCACGGTCCCTACCTGGGTTTCAATGCCGTGGTCCCCGCAGATGTGGGAGAACCAGTCGGAGCCTTCGCGTCCAATGGCAGCAACGACCTCAGGCGCGTGATAGGTCTTGTCCTTATCCGTGATGACGCCTTTTACCGTACCGTCCTCAATGATGATATCCTTAACCATGGTGTTGAATTCCATGATGACTCCCTGTGCCAGAAGGTGTTCCTGAAGGCGGGTGTAGATTTTATAACCCTCCTCTGTCCCCAGGTGGCGGATAGGGCACTCGATGAGCTTTAAGTTGGCATTGATGGCCTTGCGGCGGATTTCTTCTATTTCTTTCTGCTTATCTATGCCGTACACATTGGTATCGGCCCCGAATTTCAGGTAAATGTTGTCGGATTCATTGAGCAGTTCCACGGTCCTGTCATAACCCAGGATTTCCGGAAGGTTGCCGCCCACATCCGGTGACAGGGACAGTTTTCCGTCTGAAAATGCGCCTGCGCCCGCGAATCCTGTTGTGATGGAACATGGTTTACATCCTACACAGACTTTGGTGGTACGCTTGGGGCATACACGTTTCTCAATGGGGCGTCCCTTTTCCACCATCAGAATCTTCATATCAGGTTTTTTCTGGATGAGCTCGTATGCGCAGAAGATGCCGGAAGGACCTGCGCCAATGATGATTACGTCGAAGTTGTTGGTTGGATTCATAATAATAACTCCTTTCGCTTGCTTGTTAAGCATTTCTGTGTGGTGCATGGTTTTTTACATAAAAAAAGCCAGTATACAAAATAGAAGCATGTAGTCAACTATTCCGGTAGCTGGTAGATACGTTCATCCTATTATGAACTTATACAGGCATCGCAACGCTATTAGTTTAACATAAAATGACTGGTTATGCAAGGATAGATTGGCAAATAATTTTGGCCTAAATATAAAAACCCTAAAAAATAATTAGGCAACATTAAAAAAATATATGGCGGATTCGTCTAAAAAATGTACATTTAGCATAAAAAACTGGTGACACCATGTTGACAACTTGGCTGCCATGTTGTAAACTGGACATACAAGATGAAGCGAATGAAAAGGAGTATGGGTTATGAAACGGATTATTATTGACGCAGATACGGGAGTGGATGATTCCCTGGCCATATTATACGCACTCAGGTCCCCGAATTTCCGGGTGGAAGGGATTACCACATGTTTTGGCAATAACAATGCAGAACAATCTGCGGACAACTCCTTGCGCTTGATAAAACTTTCAGGCTGCGGCTATGAGGTGCCGGTGGCCGTGGGCGCCAATGAATCCCTGGAGGGGGTGTTTGAGTCGGCGCCGGCATTTATCCATGGGGATAATGGAATTGGCAATGTGGAGCTGCCAAAGAGCACCCAGAAACCTCTTGAGGAACCTGCCTGTGATTTCATTATAAGGAAGGCAGAGGAGCTTAAAGGGGAACTGATCATCATAACCACAGGCAGGATGACCAACCTGGCCCTGGCCTTTCAGAAAGACCCCGGGCTTCCCGGAAAGGTGAAACGGGTGGTATCCATGGGCGGCACCCTGAATGCGCCCGGCAATATAACACCTTATGCCGAGGCCAATATCTACGGGGATGCCATGGCTGCGGATATTGTGTTTAAGGCAGGATTCAATCTGATACTGGCAGGCCTGGATGTGACCATGAAGACATTCATCACGGACAGGGATGTGCAGGACCTGTGTACATACTGTCTGGAAGAATGCAGGCCCATTGCAGGGTATATAAAGGATGTGCTTAAATTCTATTTTGAATTCCACCGGGTATCCATGGGCATGGCCAACGCGTGCGTGGTCCATGACCCGCTGGCCGTACTGATAGCAGAAGACCCGTCCCTGGGCATGTTTAAGATGGTCAGGGCAGGGGTGGAATATGGGAATGAGGCATTTAAGGGCATGATAAAGACTGACAGCGGGTTCGTACCGGTCCTTGACCGGGAGGAGATTGCCGTGTGCGTGGAGGTGGATTCCGTAAAAGCCGTGCGCAGGCTGTTCTCCGTATTCCAGGACATGAGGCCGGGGCGGTATAACAAGTCATAGTAATGTTTATAAGGAACCGGGCGGACAAGCTGTACGCGGCGCTGGTGTACAGTGCCCTGGGTGCGGATGTATGCGGTATGTGCGTGGACGGCAGATGGGTCATGAGGGAGCGCAGGCCCATAAGCCGAATAAATAAAAAGGGATAAAGGAGAAATGTTATGGGAAAGAAAATGATGCACATTGGGTTGGAAGCCGGGGATGTGGGAAGGTACGTGTTCCTTCCGGGAAGCCCGGAGCGTACGGAGAAAATAGCAGCATATTTTGACAATCCAAGGGAGATTGCCTATAACAGGGAATACAGGACATTCGTAGGGGAACTGGATGGTACCATGGTGGCTGTGACCAGCACCGGGATTGGGGGACCGTCTGCTGCCATTGCGGTTGAGGAGCTGCACCAGTGCGGCGCGGATACCATGATGCGCGTGGGCACCTGTGCGTCCGTATCTCCCAAGGTGTCCCTGGGGGATGTGGTAATCCCCAACGGGGCAGTGAAGATGGAGGGGGTGAGCCAGCACTATCTGCCGGTGGAATTTCCTTCCGTGCCGGATTTCCAGATGCTTAAATGCATTGAGCAGGCAGCCATTAACCTGGATTATCCATATAATGTGGGAGTGACCATCACCAAGGCGTCCTTTTACACACAGACCGAGCCGGAAACCAAGCCGGTGGGACCGGAGCTTCAGTATAAGTGGTCCGCATATGAAAAAGGCGGGGCCGCCTCCACCAGCATGGAATGCGCCCCACTCTTTGCAGTGGGTGCGTCCCTGGGAATCAGGACGGCCTGTGTGATGGCCAGCGCCACCAATTGCAGGAATTACAGCGATAACGGCAGGAATACGGGAATCGATATTGAGGACAGGGCAATCAGGACCGCAATTGAAGCAATGAGGCTTATAATCAGGAAAGACAAGGAGATGGCATAATTGATGGATTATAAGGAAATGCCCCAGCTGGGGGATTTGAATATACCTTATTATGTGCAGATTTACGATATTATTTACCAGCTGATCCAGGATGAGAAGCTGAAGGAGGGGGATTCCCTTCCGGGAGAGAACATCCTGGCAGAGTACTGGAACGTAAGCCGCAGTACGGTGCGTATGGCGGTGCGCAAGCTGGAAGAGGACGGTTATATCTATAAGATGCAGGGGAAAAAGACCACGGTAACGGGACAGCTGGCCAGGAATAAGGATGGGCTTCAGCATATTACCAACCCATGCCTTGTCAGCTGCGTGGATGCCATTACAAGGGTGGAGGCAGTCATCAGCGTCCAGAACGGAGGACGGCTGATTGGCGATTTGCTGGGATATAACGGCAGGGGGTTCACGGCAGTGGCCGTGGACATGAAATATTTTGTAGGCGATGCTTACGTGGCGTCTTCGGTGGCAATCATCCCTGTGCTGCTTCTGGAAAAAGAGGAAATAGCAATTGATGATGAGGAAGGGCTGAAGGAATTTGCCCTTGCCTCCTTATATAAGCAGGCGGAGCGTTCCAGGCTTTCCATGAGCGCTGTGGAGTGGTCCAGCGAGGTGGTGGACCAGCCCCAATGCCCCATTGTCATTGTAATGGATGAGGTGCTGTTTAAGGGCGAGGAGCCATTAAGCTATCACAAGTACAGGATGGATAGCAACTGGTACCGTTTTACACTGGACCGCAGACTGTGACAAGTGAAACCTTCTGCTGAATAAGCAGTTTGTTAAAATAACATGTACGATTACAGGAGGAAATGGAAATGAAGAAAAGAATCGTAAGTACCCTACTGGCGGCCGCCATGGCAGCATCCATGCTGGCTGGCTGCGGATCTTCCGCAAAAGAGACAGCAGCGGTGCAGGCAGGCAAGGAATCCCAGGCAGGGGATACCACGGCACAGGCGCAGGAGGAAAATGCAGATGACGCAGGTGCTTCTGACAAACCCCTGAAAGTGGTTTATCTGTGCAACGGCAACCTGGGCGACAAGGGCTTCAATGACTCCGCCGCAAGCGGCATGCAGATGCTGGCGGATAAGATGGGGGCCGAGGTCAAGACCATCGAGATGGGCAGGGACGAAACCAGCTACGAGGGCAATTATCTGGATGTGTCTGAGCAGGACTGGGACATGATTGTATCCGGAACCTGGTCTGTCAAGGAACTGGCCCAGGATATTGCGGCTGAGTTCCCTGATAAGAATTACCTGATTTTTGACGTGTCGGTTGACAGGGACGTGGTGACAGAAGGCAATATGATGGGCGTTAACTACTACTCCAACCAGGCGGCATTCCTTTCCGGCGTACTGGCGGCCAAGATGCTGGATTCCGGTGATGCCAAGATTGATCCTTCCAAGAAGATTTTAGGCTTCGTAGGTTCCATGGATACGTCCAATATCAATGATTTCCTGGTAGGGTATCTGGAAGGCGTCCAGTATGTGGATCCTGAGATTAAGGTCGTGACTTCCTACGTGGGCTCCTTTGAGGATGTTTCCAAATGCATGGAAATGACCACCCAGCTGTATAACCAGGGCGCCCAGGTGGTTTACGCGCCGGCCTCCCAGTCCATCCTGGGCGCCGTGACAGCAGCGCAGAAGTCAGATAAATACCTGATTGCCTGCGACCAGGACCTTTATGCAGAATTAAAGGATTCCGATCCGGAACTGGCAGCCAATGTGATTTCCTCCAGCCTTAAGAATGTGGGTGAATCCATCTATACCTCTGTCAAGGGATGGAGCGAGGGAACCATGAGCCTGGACCAGGATTACATCCTGGGACTGGACAGCGGGGCAGTGGGTCTGGCAAAGAATGAAAACTATACAAAACTTGTTCCTGAGGACATCCAGAAATTTATTGACGAGACAGAACAGAAGGTTATAAGCGGTGATATCACGGTTGGAACCGCCTTTGACATGACAACAGAAGACGTAGCAGCTCTTCGTGATGGCATGAAGCCTTGATGCAGGGAAGTCTGGTCCGGGAGGCTGCTGTAGCGGATACAGGGCCTCCTTTTTTGAACGTAAAATCCGGTGTGGATCTTGGAAACATGCGGTGCAGGAAGGGCGGCGCCGGAAGGATGAGGTGTTGATTATGGCAGAAGAAGCATTGAGAATGTCCCATATTGTGAAAATCTACCCCAATGGGGTCATGGCCAACAAGGATGTGACATTGTCCGTGAACCTTGGGGAGATACATGCCCTATCCGGTGAGAACGGTGCGGGCAAGTCTACCCTGATGAAAATCCTGTTTGGCGAGGAACAGCCGACATCAGGTGAAATTTATGTAAATGGAAAACAGGTACATATGTCATCCCCGCAGATGGCAATAAAAATGGGGATTGGAATGGTGCACCAGCATTTCATGCTGGTATCCTCCCTGACGGTTGCGGAGAACATCATCCTGGGCATGGAGCCCAGGAAGGGCGTCATGGTAGACCTGGCTTTTGCAAGAAAGCAGGTGGAAGAGATGGGCAGGAAATATAACCTTTACGTGGACCCGGACAAGCGGGTGGAGGACCTGACCGTTGGACAGAAGCAGAAGGTAGAGATCCTTAAGGCGCTGTTCCGCGGGGCCAGGATCCTGATCCTGGACGAGCCCACGGCCGTGCTGACGCCCCAGGAGACCCAGGAACTGTTTGATGAGCTTCTGCACCTGAGGGACAATGGATATACAATCATATTCATTTCCCATAAGCTTCAGGAGATTAAGCAGATATGCAGCCGGATTACCATCATACGCCGCGGGACCACCATGGGGGTGCATGAGGTGGAACAGGTTTCGGAGCAGGATATCTCCCGCCTTATGGTTGGCAGGGACGTTATCCTGAATGTGGAGAAGGAGCCGGCCAGTCCAAAGGAAGCCCTGGTTAAGGTAAGGGACCTGGTGGTGGTGGACGAGAATGGGAAGCATGCAGTGGACCATGTGTCGTTCTCATTGAGAAAAGGCGAGATCCTTGGAATTGCCGGGGTGGAGGGCAATGGGCAGACCGAACTGGTGCGGGCCATTACCGGTATGGGGTCTTACAGCCGCGGTACCATTGAGATAAGCGGACAGGATATCAAGGGATATTCAGTTGAGAAGATCAGGAAATTGAAGCTGGCCCATATTCCTGCGGACAGGATGACCATGGGCATGGCGCCCCACCTTTCCATTACGGAGAATATGATTGCAGATAAGCTGGGCTGGAAGCGTTTCTTTAAAAGCGGGGTGCGGGATAAGAGGGCGGTAAAGGAATACGGGGATGAGATGGTAAAACAGTACCTGATATTCTGTAAGTCCCAGGACGTGGCCATCAACAGCCTGTCAGGCGGCAATATCCAGAAAGCGGTCCTGGCAAGGGAACTGTCCGGGTCCCCTCAGGTCATCATCGCGGACCAGCCCACCAGGGGTGTGGATGTGGGCGCAACGGAGTTTATCCGCAGACGCCTGGTTGAGATGAGGGATGAAGGGAACGGGGTCATCCTTGTGACTTCTGATTTGAATGAAGTACTGGGCCTTTCCGACAGCCTGATTGTCATGTATGAGGGAAGGATCGTGGCTTATATCAGCGACACCTCCCGGATGACAGAAAACCAGCTGGGAACCTATATGCTGGGAATCCAGGTACAGTCGGAGGAAGAGATAAAGGAGGCGCGGCATGAACAGTAATAAACGAATCAACCTGCTGGTGGACCTTGTGAAGCTGGCCCTGATAATCCTCATAGCCTGTGTGCTGGTATCTGTCATTGTGTTTATTGTAAGCGATGACCCGTGGACAGCCATCAGCAGTTTTTTCCTGGGGCCATTTACCTCCCTGCGCAGGGTGGGCAACATCATAGAGGCGGCGTCGCCGTTAATGTTCACGGCGCTGGCAGTAATCATTATCTTTGGTTCCGGCCAGTTTTCCATGATTGCAGAAGGTTCCTTCTTTATCGGAATAACAGGCGCCATGGTGGTGGCCATTGCCTGTAAGCTTCCGGGCGGCGTCCACCCGGCGGCGGCCATCCTGTTCGGAGGATTCTGCGGGGCCGCGGTTGCACTGGTCCCGGCCCTGCTGAAAATGAAATGGAATGTAAGCGAGCTGGTTACGTCCATCATGTTCAATTACGTGGTGCAGTTTTTTGCCATTTACATGGTCAGCTATCATTTCCGCGAGGTCAGCAGCTCCAGCCTGGCTTCCCTGGAATTTGAAAAGACATCCAGGCTTCCCGTTGTCCTTAACGGAACCAGGATCCACGCAGGCATTGTGCTGGGAATCCTGCTTTGTATCCTGGTATGGTTTTTCCTGTACCGCACATCCCTGGGGACCAGGCTCAGGATTACCGGGGACAATCCGCTGTTTGCCAGGTATGCGGGCCTTAAGGTCACCGGGCTCATGGTTGCGGCCCAGGTCCTTGCAGGGGCCATCGCAGGCATGGGAGGCGGAGCGGAGCTTCTTGGCATGTATAACCGGTTTAAGTGGACCACAACCCCCGGATATGGGTGGACAGGCATCGTGGTTGCGCTGCTGGCCAGAAGCAATCCGCTGCTGGTTCCTCTGGCAGCTGCCTTTATCGGGTACCTGAATGTGGGTGCGGATATCATGGCGCGCAGCAGTGATGTGGGCCGCGAGGTGGTGGATATCATCCAGGGCGTCATGATGTTCCTGATTGCAGCGGACGCACTGTTAAAAGGCTGGAGGCAGCATCTGATTGTCAAGGCCGCAAAAGCAGAGGAAAAGGAGGTGGCGCAGGCATGAATTTACTGGGCTTAATCATCAGTACGGACTTTGTGTACATGTGGATACGTGTGGCAACCCCCATTATCTTTGCTTCCCTGGGCGCTGTAATCTGTACAAAAGCAGGGGTGGTGAATATGGGGCTGGAAGGAATCATGCTCATATCAGCCCTGGCAGGCGTCCTTGGCAGCGCCTTTGGCGGGAACCTTGTTTGGGGCGTGCTGGCAGGCCTGCTGGCAGCGGTTGCGGTAAGCGCGGTGTTTGCATATTTCCATCTTGTCCTGAAGGCCAACAACGTACTTTGCGGCACGGCTGTAAACACCATGGCTACCGGTCTTACGGTATTCGTGCTTCAGCTGGCCACCGGGGAAAAGGGCAACTCCTCTTCCTTAAAAAGCTTTGCATTCCCCAACGTGGACATTCCTGTCATCAGGGATATCCCTGTTATCGGGACAATCCTGTCAGGACATAATGCACTGACATACTTTGCGTTATTCATGGTGGCAGCCATCTGGTTCTTTCTCTATAAGACGCCTACGGGGCTGCGCATGAGGGCGGTGGGCGAGAACCCGGACGCAGCATCCAGCGTGGGGCAGAACGTGGTGAGGATACAGTTCCTGGCCATTGTGCTGTGCGGCCTTATGACAGGACTTGGGGGAATGTACCTTTCCATGGGTTATCTTAACATGTTTGTAAGGGATATGACGGCTGGGCGCGGGTTCATTTCCCTGGCAGCCTGTTCCATGGGACAGGCCACGCCCGCGGGGGCCCTGCTGTCATCCATGATATTCGCATTTTTTGACGGGCTTTCCAATATCCTTCAGGTACTTAAGATCCCGTCTGAGTTCATACAGATGCTGCCATATCTGGCAACCATTGCAGGCCTTACGGTTTACTCCATCCAGAAGTCAGCCGCGGCCAGCCGTAAAATGAAGAAAATAAAGGAGGTACAGGGCTGATGGCACTGGACAAAGAAAGTAAGACAGCAGGAAAGAAGCAGTATCACATTCATCTGAAACCGGGCGATATAGGAAAATATGTGCTTTTGCCAGGTGACCCCGCGCGTTCCGACCGCGTGGCCAAGTATCTTGATAACGCTGAATTTGTTGCGGTTAACAGGGAACACCGCACCTTCACCGGATTTTATAAGGGGGTCAAGGTTTCCGTCACCTCCACCGGCATGGGCTGCCCTTCGGCTGCCATTGCGGCGGAGGAACTGATGAACATCGGGGCGGAATGCCTTATACGCATTGGAAGCAGCGCTGCCCTGCAGGATCATATTAAGATCGGCGACCTGATGATTTCCACCGGTTCCATGAAAAATGAGGGGACCAGCCGTTTTTATGTGCCGGACTGTTTCCCGGCTGTGCCGGATTTTGACCTGACCAGGGCCATCATAGATACGGCCAGGGAAATGCAGCCTGATTTATATGGAAAGGTGTATTACGGGATTAATGCATCGGACGACGCCTTTTACGGGGAAACCCAGGAATGGATTGACAAGCTTTCCGGGCTGGGATGCCTGAACGTGGAGATGGAGAGCTCCGCGCTTTACACGGTCTGCCATAAAAGGAAGAAGAGGGCGGCCATGATCAGCGCTGTTTCCGGCAACCTGGTTACAGGGGAAGTGATTTACGAGACAGCTAATGAGGGGCTGGCAAGAGGCTGGGATGAGGAAATCAAGATCGTGCTTGAAGCAATATACCGGTTTGAAAAGGAAATGAACGGCACAGGGAATGAAGCCGCACAATAGAAAAGGAAGGTATGAAACATGGGAGAACAGAAAACCATGCACACGGATGTAACATCTGACCAGATTGGGAAATACGTATTCCTGCCCGGAAGCGTGGAGCGGGCGGCCCTGATTGCAGAGCACTTTGACAACCCGGTAAAGGTTGCGCATAAGAGGGAATTCCTAACCTACACAGGAACCCTTGAGGGTGTGCCGGTGACCGTGACCAGCACTGGAATCGGCGGCCCATCTGCCTGCATTGCCATTGAGGAGCTGCACTCCTGCGGCGCGCACACCATGATGCGCATTGGTTCCGCCGCATCTACTTCCCCCAAGGTCAGGATGGGGGATGTGGTAATACCAAACGGCGCGGTACGCATGGAGGGGACGGGCAATCACTATCTGCCCTTTGAGTTTCCGGCCGTGCCTGATTTTGAGATGTTAAAGGCGCTGGAGGCAGCTGCCGTCAAGCTGGGACACCCCTATAACGTGGGGGTTACCATCACAAAGGATTCCTACTACACAGAGGCTGAACCTGAGACAAAGCCGGTTTATGAGGAGCTTAAGTACAAATGGGAGTCTTACATAAAAGGAGGCGCCACCAATACCAGCATGGAGTGCGCGGTGCTTTTCCTTGTGGGCGCGTCCCTGGGTATCAGGACAGCCAGTGTGATGATAAGTGCCACTGACTTTGGCCAGTATTCCAATGATGCAAAGGATTATCCGTCCGGTTGGGAACAGAGGGCCATTGAGGTGGGGATTGAAGGGATGAGGAGGATGATACGTAAGGATAAGGCGGATGGTATGTCCATGTAACGGAAAACTGTATTATGGGAGGGAATCCATGGTTACTGCAAGGTCCCCGGAAGGCGTCAGGCTTTCCGGGGACCTTTTTCTGGAATTTTGGCGGGTTGTATAGGATTCTGTAAATTTCCTAAATATTAGAAAATTACCGTATTTCAGCAAAATTACCGAAACATAAATGAAAAATTACCGTTTTGATATGCCGCAATAAGTTTCCCGTACCCCTAAGAAAAGTGATACATTCTAGGTAAAATAAATGAGAGGAGGCTGCATATGAAGATTTTAGCAATCACTGCCTGTACGGCTGGCATCGCCCACACCTACATAGCAAAGGAAAAGCTGGAAAACGCAGCAAAAGAATTAGGTGACTCAATTAAAGTTGAAACCCAGGGTTCCATTGGCGTTGAAAACGAACTGACACCGGAGGAAGTAAAGGATGCGGACGTGATCCTGATTTCTGCTGATATCCGCGTGAACAAGGAACGCTTCAAGGGGAAACCGGTGGTGGAGATTCCTATCAGTACGGTTATGAAATCTCCGAAGGGTGTAATTAACAAGATTCACGAGAAGCTTGGCAAGTGAGTATGGCAGATTGGCAAATACTGAAAGATGGGGGACTTTTAAATGGCAAAGAAGCAGAAATTCATGAAACACATTATGACCGGTATCTCCTATATGATTCCTATTGTTGTGGCAGGCGGTATCCTTGGGGCGCTGGCAAAGGCATTTGGCGGATGGGATATCGGAAGCGCTGTTGCGGCGGGTGCAACACCGTTTTCAAACCTGAATCCATTTACCTGGGTAGGGTTCTGGTGGGGTGTTAACAAATTAAGTTCCTATGCAATGGATTTTGCGGTTGCAGTGATGACAGCAGGCGCCGCTTATTCCATGGCAGGACGGCCCGGCATTGTGCCTGGTCTGATTATTGGCTACTGTTCGGCCCAGTCCAAAGCCGGCTTCTTAGGCGGCCTTCTGATGGCATTCATCATCGGTAAATTTGTGAACTGGATGAAGACATGGAAGCTTCCCAAATGGTGTGAAGGGCTTATGCCTGTTATGTTCATACCGGTCATATCCACACTTGTCTGCGGCATGATCTTCCTGTGTGTTTTCTCAATCCCTCTGGCATGGATCATGGATGTGTTCCAGCAGTGGATCATCTCCTTGAACGGCGGCGCGAAATCCGTGATTGGAGCGGTAATCGGTGCCTGCATGGGCTTTGATATGGGCGGGCCTGTTAACAAGACCGCATCCATGGCAGCCAATGCCCTGGGTGCCGACGGAATCAACGGCCCCATGTGTGCTAAGATCATCGGCGGCATGACTCCTCCCATCGGACTGTTCATCGCGACCATGATTAGAAAGAACAAGTTTACCAGGACCGAACTGGAGACAGCAAAGACAGCGCTTCCCATGGGACTCTGCTTTATCACGGAGGGCGTCCTGCCTTTTGCCGCAGCAGATCCCGCAAGGTTCATTCCGTCCAGTATGGCAGGTTCTGCTGTTGCGGGCGCCATTGCAGTAGGCATGGGCTGTGAGTCCGTGGCAGGCCATGGAGGCATATTCGTGGTTCCCATGATGAAGAATCCGGTGTGGTTCATGATTGCGCTTGTCATCGGCTCTGCAGTGACCGGCATCATCTACGCGCTGATTAAAAAGCCGTCCATGGATGAGGCTGCCGCAGAGGAAGAGGACATTGACATTGATCTGGATATCAGGATTGAATAGCTTAAATAATGGCGGTGTAAGGACAATGGACTAGAAAGGACAAAATCATTATGTTAGTTTCAATGAAAGCAATTCTTGAAGATGCAAATACAAATTACTACGGCGTCATGGCCATGAACAGCATTAACATTGAGATGGCGCGCGCCGGCATCATGGCTGCTGAGGAGGAACACTCTCCTATCATCATCCAGTTTGGCCCCGGCCAGATGAAGAATCATGCCCACATGGAGGAAATGCTTCCGGTGGTGGAGGAACTGGCAAAAAGGGTGCATGTACCCGTTGCCTTAAACCTGGATCACGGCAGTGATTTCTATGTGATTGCAGACTGTATCAACGCTGGTTTTACCAATGTCATGTTTGACGGCTCATCCCTTCCCTATGAGGAAAATGTAAAGAGGACCGCCATTGTCAGCGCCCTGGCCCACGGCATGGGCTGCTCCGTTGAGGGGGAGCTGGGCCATGTGGGACAGGCGGCTGACGCAGATGACGACAACCTGGATTTATACACAGACCCTGACCAGGCCATGGATTTTGTGACCAGGACAGGGGTGGATGCCCTGGCAGTTGCCATCGGTACGGCCCATGGCGCATATCCCAAGGGCAAGATCCCAAAACTTGACTTTGAACGTCTCCGCCTGTTAAAGGAAACCTTAAAGATGCCGTTGGTGCTGCACGGCGGTTCCGGCTCCGGGGAGGAAAACCTTAAAAAGGCTGTGGCAGGGGGAATCAACAAGATTAATGTGTGCACCGATGCATGGCAGGCTGCCAAGGATGCCACTTTACATGCCCTCAGGGATAACCCTGGGATGGACTATATGCACCTGTGCATGGCGGCTGAGGCAGGAATCAAACAGTTTGTCAAAGATTACATGAAAGTCATCGGTTCCAGCGGCCGTTATATTTATGGCCAGGCTGTGGGCAGGAGCAGCGAGTAATCACAAAAGAACAGGGAGTGCTGGATTGAAAGAGGATAAGAAGGCAAAAGACAACAGCCGGATAATGAGGCGCCTTCTGGATGGAGGAAGCTATACCACGTTGCAGATTGCAGAACAGGTAGGGCTGTCTGAAAAGACTGTGCGGACCAAGATGGACCTTATCAACGACTGGCTGGAGGAAGAGAACCTGGGACGGATTGAGCGCAGGCAGGGAAAAGGAATATGGCTGGCGGCGGATGAGAACCAGAAAAAGCGTCTGAACCAGCTGCTTCTCTCGGACCAGGACCTAAAGCCCGCCGCCTGCCAGGACAGCCGCAATAAACAGCTGATTGGAAAACTTCTGAAATTAAAGCCTGGTGAGATTACCACCCTGCAGCAGCTGGCCGACAGCCTGTATTTAAGCCCGCCTACGGTAGGTGGGCTTTTAAGGGATGTGGCCGGCTGGTTTTCAGAGAGGAGCCTTAGGATTGTTTCCATGCGGAGCAAGGGCGTGTGCCTGGAGGGGGAGGAATACAGCTTCCGGATTGCAATCAGGGACTATATGATGGATATGATGCCTGAAGTGCTGGAAGCCCTTTTGGGGACATTTGCCCCAGGGGTGGAGGTGACCCGGATCCGGAACATCATCGTGGATGCGGAAAATGCCTGGCGCATCGAACTGGCGGACGATTCTTTTAAGATGGTATGGATCATGGCCTGCCTGTCGCTGGCACGCCGGAGTAAAGCAGGAAAGTTCATACAGGCCAAGGAGGAGGACATCCAGAATTATAATGAATATTCCTTTTCGGAGTCCATTTACCAGAGGATTGAGAAGGAATATAAACCCCACACCTCAGAGGATGATGTGATGTTCCTGGCCCTGATGCTCCTGACCGCCAAAAAGCTGAAGAACTTCTCCGACTTGAAGGGAGGGGATTATGCCAGGGCATATGACAGGAATTTGGGGAAATTTGTAAAATTGATTATTGACACCATTGATTCGGTGCTGGATATTGACCTTTCCGGGGATGAGCTGCTTTATGAGAGCCTGATGCTCCACATGCGTTCCGCTATTTTCCGGATGAAGTATTCCACTGCCACCGGCGATCATATCAGCAAGTATGTTAAGAATGAATATAAGCAGACCTTTCTGGCCACCTGGTCCACCAGCAATCTTTTTGAAGAGTATTATGATGTGCAGGTGACGGAGGATGAACTGGCCGGGATTGCCCTTTACATACAGGCAGCCATTATCCGGAAAAAGAAAGGGCGGCCCATCAGGGCGCTGCTCATCAGTGAGCGGGGCATGGCTGCCAGCCAGCTGACCAGCGAGATGCTCAAGTACAGCATTCCTGAAATCACAGATATAGAGGCTGCCAGCTGCCATGACTTCCGGCTTTCCAATTACCGGGATGTGGATGTAATCATCAATACGTCAGGAAATGAAATCCGGGATGAGCGCGTGGTGGTACTGGAGGGGCATTTAAGGGACCAGGGAATCGAGGCGGTCCGCCAGAAGGTCAATCAGATTTTCTATTTCCGGAAAAAACAGGAATTTCATTTTAACAGTCTGTGCCATCAGCTGTTTGAGGCGGACCTTTTTTTGATTAGGCCCAAGGTTGGGGACAAGGACCAGCTCATTGGCATGATGGTGGATAAATTAGTTAAAAAAGGGGATGTGACGGCTCACTATCTGGAGAGCGTATTTGACAGGGAACGGGCTACCACCACCAGTATTGGACACGGTGTTGCAATCCCCCATGGCAATATGACGGAAATCAATGAATCCAGGATAGTGGTGGCGATTTTGGACAGGCCCATCAGCTGGCATGGCGACATGGTGGATATGGTGTTTTTGCTGGCTGTGAAAATGACATCGAAATTTGAAATAAAGAGGACAAAGCAGTTTTATAAGGATTTCCTTCAGCTGACAGATAATGATGAGAATCTGGAAGCCGTGAAGAAAATGGATTCTGCCTTGGACATTTATCAATATTTTATAAAATAGAGGGGAGATTTCAGAATATGGCTGTAAAAGAGATTCTGGATGATCGGGTCATTGACCTGAATATGAATGCAAAGAATAAGGATGAAGTAATCAGGCATCTGGCCGGACTCCTGAAAAATGCCGGATACATTGAGAATCTGGAGGGGTATGTGAGGGATGTGTATGTGAGGGAAAGCGAGGGAATCACGGGAATCGGCGGACATGTGGCCATTCCTCACGGAAAGTCGGACCATGTGGACCGCGTGGGGATTGCTGTGGGCCGCACCAGGGATATGATTGACTGGGAATCTTACGATGGGGAGCCATCCCGCCTGTTTTTCCTCTTTGCTGTCCCGGCCGACAGTGACGGCGCCAAGGACCACCTGCGCCTCATTGCAGAACTGGCCGGGAAACTGGGAAATGACAATACCATGAGAAGGCTGCAGACCGCTGCTTCCTATGATGACCTGCTGGAGGCATTTTCATAAAGGAGACAAAGAAGATGGCAGATACATTTATTGCGCCCGGACAGATCATAAGCGGAAACCGGGCCTTGGACATGGCCGCAGGAACCGTGGCAAAGCTGGGAAAAAAGGCCCTGGTGGTGACGGACGATGTCATGCGGCAGCTGGGGAATCTGGATAAGGTGACGGACATGCTTATAAAAACAGGAGTTTCATATGCTGTTTTTACAGGAGTGGGCGGAGAACCGGATGACCGGATGATTGAGGCCGGTGTGGCTGTGTACCGGGAAGAAAAATGCGACTTTCTCATGGCTTTGGGGGGAGGGAGCCCCATTGACTCCATGAAGGCCATTGCCATGATTGCGGCCTGGGGCGGCAGGCCGGCAGACTACATGGGCAGGACTGTCTGTGAGAAGCCGGCACCCATGGCAGCCATTCCCACCACGGCGGGGACAGGATCGGAGGCCACCCAGTTCACCATTATCACGGACACGGCAACGCAGGTAAAGATGCTCTTAAAGGGACCTGGGCTTATGCCGGATCTGGCGGTCATCGACCCGCAGTTTACCATGACAGCGCCTCCGGGAATCACGGCAGCCACGGGTGTGGACGCCCTGACCCACGCCATTGAGGCGTATACTTCCAAAAAAGCCCAGCCCCTCAGCGATACCCTTGCCCTGTCTGCCTGCCAGAGGATTTTCAGCCATTTAAAGAGTGTATGGGAACATGGGGATGATTGGGAAGGAAGGAACCAGATGGCCCTGGCAGCCCTGGAGGCCGGCATGGCCTTTAACAACTCCTCGGTCACCATTGTCCATGGAATGAGCCGTCCCATGGGCGCCCTGTTCCACGTGCCCCACGGCATCTCCAATGCCATGCTCCTAAATGTTTGCCTGGACTATGCCAAGGAGGGGGCAGCGGACCGTTTTGCCCATATTGCGGTCAAATGCGGTTTGGGGAAGCCGGAGGACAGCAGCCGTGAGGCGGCGGATAAGCTTATGGAGCGGGTAGGAATGCTTCTCAGGGAGATCCAGATTCCCACCCTGGCGGAATACGGTATCCCGAAAGAGGATTTTATGAGGGCAATCCCAAAGATGTCTGAGGATGCCATGGCTTCAGGCAGCCCGTCCAACACCCGCAGGGATGTTACGGTCCAGGAAGTGGAAGCCCTTTACAGGAAACTTTGGAAAAGGGAGGAGATGTAAAATGGAATATCTTACATTTGAGCAGGACAGGAAATATGACCTGATCCTGTTAGGCAGGATTGCAATCGACTTTAATCCCCTGGATTATTATAAGACCCTGGCGGAGAGCGGAACCTTCCGCAAATATGTGGGAGGTTCACCGGCTAATATCGCGGTAGGGCTTTCCAGGCTGGGAAAGAAATGTGGGTTTTTCGCAAGGATTTCCCATGACCGTTTTGGCGAATTTGTGGTAAACTTTTTTAAGGAGGAGGGGATTGACACCTCCCATATCAGGCTGTGTGTTAACGGGGAGAGCCTGGGGCTTACCTTTACGGAAATCCTGAGCCATGATGAGAGCAGCATTCTCATGTACCGCAACGGCGTTGCGGACCTGTCCCTCTGTCCGGAGGATATTGACGAGGATTATTTAAAGGAGGCTAAGGCCATCCTGATTTCGGGGACAGCCCTGGCTGCCAGCCCTTCCAGGGAGGCGGCCCTAAAGGCAGTGGCCCTGGCAAAAAAGAATGGTCTGCGCATTATCTTTGACATTGACTACCGCGCGTATAACTGGAAGAATGAGGATGAAATCGCCCTGTATTACTGTGCGGTGGCAAGGGACAGCGATATTATCCTGGGTTCCAGGGAGGAGTATGACCTGACGGAGCGGTTTTTGGGACTGGACGGTACGGATCAGGCCTCCGCGGCTTACTGGTGTGCCGGGCAGGCATCGGTTGTGGTGGTCAAGCATGGCAGGGAGGGGTCCACTGCCTACACCAGGGATGGAAATTCCTATTCCATCCGTCCCTTCCCGGTGGAGGCCCTGAAAGGGTTTGGAGGCGGTGACGGCTATGCCTCCAGCTTCCTCTACGGTATTCTTAACGGCCTGGATATGATGGACTGCCTGGAACTGGGATCCGCCTCCGCCTCCATGCTGGTGGCGTCCCACGGGTGCAGCCCGGATATGCCCACAGTAAAAGAGCTGGAGGCATTTATCAAAAAGGAAAAAGAGCAATATGGCGAAATGGTGGCCAGAGAGGAGTAATCAGTATGGAAATGAGGAAGATTGGTAAAACAGATATACAGGCCGCCGGCCTGGGCCTGGGCTGCTGGGCCATTGGCGGAGGCCTTTGGTGGGGGGACAATGATGACAGGATGTCCATTGAGACCATCTGTCGGGCATTGGATCTGGGCATCAACTGGGTGGACACTGCCAGGGTGTACGGTTTTGGACACAGTGAGGAGGTGGTGGGGAAGGCCCTTAAGGAGCTGCCCCGTCATAAGGTGGTCCTTTCCACCAAGTGCGGAATCCAGTGGTATGACAAGGGCGGGGAGCTTCATTTTACAAGGGAGGGCCATGAGGTCCGCCGGGACCTGTCCCCCAAGGCAATCCGCCGGGACCTGGAGCTGAGCCTGAAAGCACTTGGCACGGATTATATTGATGTTTATTACACCCACTGGCAGTGTATGACCTATGGCCTTGTGCCCGTGGCAGAGACCATGGGTGAGCTCATGAGGATGAAGGAGGAGGGCAAGATCCGGGCCATCGGCGCCTCCAATGTAAATCTTCAGATACTGAGGGATTACGAAGCCGCCGGACAGCTGGACGTAATCCAGGAAAAACTCAGCATCCTGGACCGGAAACCGGAGGCAGAACTTCTGCCCTTCTGCCAGGAGCACGGCATCACGCTCCAGGCATACTCCCCCATTGAACAGGGGCTGCTTGCAGGAAAGGCAGGGGATGACTATGTGCCTTCCAAAGGAAATGTCCGCGAAGGAAAGACATGGTGGAAGCCTGAGAACATTGCTGCGGTTAACAGGATGCTGGCAGGATGGCGGGACCTGACGGAGAAGTACCACTGTTCACTGGCAAATCTCTGTATTAAGTGGAACTCCATGCTGTCGCCTGATATTAATGTCCTCTGCGGGGCCAGGAAGGTTTCCCAGGTAGAGGACAGCGCCAGATCCCTGGATATCCCCATGTCCCAGGAGGATTTCCATCGGATGAAGAAGGATGCAGACAAGGTCATTTCCATGGCCGGAAAAAATAAAAAATTATAATGAAAAGAGGATACAATCATGAAAATCGCAGTTTTGAATGAATTTAGCCAGGCACCTAAAAACGGGATCATCCTTAAGGAATTAAAGTCTGTTGTGGAGCCAATGGGGCACCAGGTGTTTAATGCCGCCATGGAGGTTCCCCTCACTGACCAGGATGTTCCGGAAGCATACACCCAGGAGAATCCGCGCCTGACCTACCTGCATCTGGGAATCATGTCCGCGCTGCTCTTAAACTCCGGTGCAGTTGACTTTGTGGTCACAGGATGCGGGACGGCCCAGGGAGCGCTGATGTCCTTAAACATGTATCCCGGCGTTGTGTGCGGCTACTGTATTGAGCCCACGGATGCCTACCTGTTTTTGCAGATTAATAATGGAAACGCCCTTGCCATTCCATTTGCAAAGGGCTTTGGCTGGGGGGCTGAAATCAATTTGAACAATATCTTTGTCAAGGCATTTGGCTCGCCCAAGGGAATGGGATATCCGGACGGCCGCAAGGAAGCCCAGAACCGAAATGCAGACCTGCTGTTTGATGTAAAGAAAAAAGTTGCAAAGCCTCTTTTAGATGCATTAAGGGCTTTGGATCCCCAGATGGTGAAGGAGTGTATGATCCCCAGATTCCTTGACTGCTTCTACGCAGGCTGCCAGGATCAGGAAATCAGGGCTTTTGTGGATGAGATGGCTTACTCCAAAGGCGGGAATTAAGAATGGTGGAACATGTCAGGGAGCACAGCCTTATAGGGCAGCCGGACCACGGGAGGATACACCCTCTTAAAAGGGAGGAGATATACCGTGTCCTGGACCGTATGACAGAGGGCCTTCCTAAGGCAGGGAGGATTCTTCTGGTGCCGCCGGACATAACAAGGCTGTATTCCTATGCAGGGGTCATAACCTCATATTTATACAAAAAACTGTCTGTTGACGCCCTGGTCCGTATCCTTCCGGCCACCGGGACCCACCGGCCCATGACACCGGGGGAGCGCTGCCGGTTCTTTGGCCGGGATATACCGGACCATGCATTTCTTATCCATGACTGGTGCAGGGATACGGTGGATATCGGGACCGTGCCGGGCGCTTACTGTGCCCAAGTATCAGCAGGCAGGTATACAGGGGATATTTGCGCCCAGGTCAACCATTACATAGTGGACCAAAGCTTTGACCTGATCCTTTCCATCGGCCAGGTGGTGCCCCACGAGGTCACAGGGATGTCAAATTACACCAAGAACATACTGGTGGGCCTGGGAGGCCGCAGGATCATCAATGAAAGCCATATGCTGGGCGCGGTCTGCAACCTGGAGACAATCATGGGAAATACGGACACGCCTGTGAGGGCGGTGTTTGACTACATTGAGGAGCATTTCCTGAAACAGGCGCCCCTTATGTATATCCTTACCGTGACTTCCCAGGCAAAGGAGGACAGGCTGGTCCATGGGATATTCACAGGGGCTTCCAGGCAGGTGTTTGAACACGCCGCAGCCCTTGCCCGGGAATGTAACATAACATACCTGCCAAAGGCTGTGGAAAAGGTGGTGGCCTATCTGGAGCCGGAGGAATTTTCTTCCTTCTGGGTAGGGAATAAGGCGGTTTACCGCACCCGCATGATAATCCGGGACGGCGGGGAGCTGCTGGTCATTGCCCCGGGACTTAAGGACTTTGGGGAGAATCCGGAAGTGGACCGGTTGATCCGCAGGTATGGTTACAAGGGCACGGAGCGTACCATGGAACTGGTAAGGGAGGGGGAGTTTGCAGATATGACAATGGTCCCGGCCCATATGATACACAGTTCTTCGGAGGGGAGGTTTAAGATTACCTATGCCGTGGACCCCGGGAAACTGTCGCCCCAGGAGGTACAGGCAGCCGGATATGGATACATGGATGTGTCGGAGGCGCTGAAAAGATATCCTGTCGCCTGTATGGAGGACGGGATGCAGAGGATGGAAGACGGGGAAGAAATCTATGTGGTAAAGTCCCCGGCCCTTGGGGTCTGGAAGGTGGGAGGAACTCCCTTAAGAAATTCTAACGCCGCCTTTAGAAAAACTTCCACAAATAGTCAGGGAATAGTCACGTAGTGTTAAGGCTTTTTCAAAGATTAAATCCAAGGTATGTGATATGATAGATACATAAAGTGATAGATTATCAGCATATCCATAAACAAGGACAAATCAGATTGAGAAAGCGGGTGAAGTGAATGAAGGTGCGTAAAGGATTAAAATATCTGGCAGCTATGATCATGGCTGCAGGGATCTGTCTCTGTGCCATGGTCATCATGGATGGTTACCACATGTATAGGGATGCGGTGGCTGAGGTAAGCCTGGAAGATAAAGTGGCTTCCATCCGCAGCAAGGAAAATTACACCACCTTTGATGAGCTGCCCGAAATCTATGTGGATGCGGTGCTGTCCGTGGAGGACCACAGGTTTTACAATCATCCGGGCATTGACATGATTGCCATCGGAAGGGCTGTTTTTAATGATATCCGGGCAGGGGCATTTGTTGAGGGAGGCAGCACGGTGACGCAGCAGCTGGCCAAGAACATGTACTTTACCCAGGAAAAGGAACTGCAGCGCAAAGTGGCGGAAGTGTTTGTGGCTTTTGACCTGGAGCAGAATTACAGCAAGAACGAGATACTGGAACTCTATGTGAACACCATTTATTATGGAAATGGATACTACTGTGTTAAGGACGCCTCGGAGGGGTACTTTGGGAAAGCGCCAAATGACATGACGGATTATGAAAGCACGCTCCTGGCCGGAATCCCCAACGCACCGTCTAAATATGCCCCGACCGTAAGCCCGGAGCTGGCGCAGAAGCGTCAGGAGCAGGTGCTGGCGCGTTTGGTGAAATGCGGGTATTTTACGGAGGAACGGGCACTTGAGACGCTGGCGGCAGGGAATGTACTGTAGAGAGATGTATGCTGTGGATGTATGTTTGCTGAGGATGAGTCCAAGGCGCATTGACGATGGGAATCCAGGATGATATGATGGGAGTATTCAGATTCAGGAGGAAAATACATGCAGATATCGTCCAGCTTAGGAATGAGCATTGTCACGGAGGTAAAGAAAATCATCCATGAAGATCTGACATTCATGGATAAGAGCTGCCGTATCATTGCCTGTACAGATGAAAGGCGGATAGGAGATTTCCATGAGGCCAGCAGGAAGATGCTGGATGAGGGCCTTAAGGAACTGACGGTGCCGGATGACGATACATATCAGGGAACCCGGTCCGGGATTAACCTGACGCTGGAGCTTGAAGGCCAGGTCGTAGGGGTCGTGGGCATCACGGGAAACGAAGAAGAGGTCAGCCGCTACGGACAGGTAGTAAAGAAAATGACGGAAATCCTGCTGCTGGAAAGCTATTTGAAAGAAGAAAAAATCCGGGAACGCAGCGCCAGGAACCGCTTTTTGCAGGAATGGCTGATGACGGATGAGTTGAGGATGAATCCGGCCCTGGTAGATGAAGGTATCTCCCAGGGCATCGATGTGATGGCGGCCAGACGGGCTGCGGTGCTTGAGCATACCGGGAATTCCATCATGAGTCAGGAGGATGTGGAACGGATTGAACACAGGATCCGCCGCATCCTGAAAGAGGATATGCGCAATGTAAGCGGCAGCAGCGGCGGAAATTTTATCGTACTGATGAGTGAGCGCAGCGATGAGATGGCGGAGAAGCTGATTGCCCAGATACAGAAGGATGTCCTGAAGGAATGCGGATATCAGCTGATTGCAGGCGTGGACAGCCGTACTGTCAGCGGCGGACAGCTTAAAGCCGGATATCTTCGGGCCATTAAGGCCATGAACGGGGCCGCGGTGCAGGGAAATGGCGGGATTGCCTTTTACGACAGTATTTTATTGGAAATATTCATCAATGATATTGGACAGGCCACAAAGGAAGAGTTCATACAGCGTGTATTTAAGGGATGTTCGGAAAAGCGGATGAAGGAAGCTGTCCGTATTCTGAGGGTGCTCTATGAGTGCGACGGTTCCATCAACCAGGCTGCCGGGCAGCTGTACCTTCATAAGAATACCCTGCAGTATAAACTGAACCGGTTAAGGGAAAAAACGGGTTATGACCCACGTAAATTAAGCTCGGCGCCTTATTACTATCTGGCGATTGCGTTTTATGAGAGCATGGAATGAGGGATATTCATAGGGAGAGGATTACTGCGGGCAGCGGTAGTCCTTTTTTTGATGCGGCCTGGAATCCGCAGGCGGGGTAATGTGAGATAAAAGTGCATAAAATTTCAATGCAAATATATATAAATAAATATAAAATACACAAACATATATATTATACATACCATATTATTCTGATTAAATATGGCTTTTGTAACATATCGGTGAGAATGATTTTATGTTATAGTTAATTCATGAAAAACAGGCGTAAAAGTTAATGAGGAGGGGGATATGAAGATAGAAATACCCTATGGAAAGACTGTGTTATCAGCAGATATACCGGATGTAAGAGTGAGTGCGGTACTTAATAACCGGCTGCATGATTATGAACCTTTGGCTGCCGCTGATGAGCTGGTAGAACAGGCGCTGGCATCACCAATCAGCAGTCCGCCCTTATGTGAGCTTGCAAAAGGAAAAAAGAATGTGGTCATACTGGCAAGCGACCACACCCGCCCGGTTCCCAGCAAGGCAATCATACCAGCCATGCTGCGGGAAATAAGACGGTTTAACCCTCAGGTAAAAGTTACAATCCTCATAGCCACAGGATGTCACAGGGAATCGACCAGGGAGGAATTGGTTCACAAATTCGGCCGTGAGGTTTGTGAGCAGGAAAAGATAGTTATACATGACTGTCTGAAGGATCCCATGGTGGATTATGGCGTACTTCCATCTGGCGCGCCTTTAAGCGTGAACCGGATTGGTGCCCAGGCGGATCTGCTGGTTGCGGAAGGTTTTATTGAACCGCATTTTTTTGCCGGGTTTTCGGGAGGACGCAAAAGCGTGCTTCCGGGAATCTGCGCAGCCAGTACGGTTTATGCCAATCACAGCTCCCATATGATAAACAATCCAAATGCCCACAGCGGCTGTCTGGAAGGGAACCTGATTCATGAAGACATGGTGGAGGGGGCGCGCCGTGTGGGTCTTAACTTTATTGTGAATGTTGTGTGCAACGGCAATAAAGAGACCGTGGCTGCCTTTGCAGGGGATTTTGAACAGGCGCACCTTGCAGGCGTAAGCTTTCTTAATGGACTATGCAGGATGCAGGTTAAGGAAGAGGCTGGTATTGTCATCACTGGCAACGGCGGTTTCCCATTGGACCAGAATATCTACCAGGCAGTCAAGGGAATATCCACGGCAGATATCATCTGCCGCAGGGGCGGCGTGATTATTATGGCGGCTGCCAGTGTGGACGGCCATGGGGGAGATGAATTCTATAACACATTCGCATGCGGGAAAACAGCAGGGGAAATCCTGCAGGATATCCTCAGCGTACCCCAGGATAAAACCCGGCCCGACCAGTGGCAGTCCCAGATTCTTGCAAGAGCAATGGCAAGGCATCCGGTCATTCTCATAAGTACGCAGCCCTATGAACTGGTACATAAGATGGGAATCATACCTGCTGATAACCTTTCCCAGGCCATTAAGAAGGCGGATGAAATACTGGGACGGGAAGAAAAAATTGTAGTTATACCGGATGGGGTTGGGTGTATTCCTGCCTTGGAAGGATAATGGTAAAACGAAACGGTAAGGATAAGTGTTCGAGGAGGGACAGAAAATGGGGAAATGGATGAAAAACAGCTCAAAACGGCTGCTGACAATCTCTGTTTTACTGATGTTAATCAGTATGGTAATGGCAGGGACATTGCAAAGTGATTTTGGAAAAGTGACTGTCAAGAAAATTAAAGTTGAAACAGATGCAGGTTTAACCATGGGCGGACTGTTATACGTACCGGATTCAGCTACAGAGGAGAATCCGGCGCCAGCCGCAGTTGTCGTACACGGATGGTGGAAGACAAAGGAGAGCCAGTCTTCCACTGCCATGGAGCTGGCCCGCCGGGGAATTGTGGCCCTTGCTATTGATATGTACGGACACGGTGATTCTTCTAATGTGAAATTTAATTTTGTGGATTCCTATAATGGGTTGGAATTACTGGCTGCACTGCCTTACGTTGATGCTGACCGTTTGGGCATTACAGGTCATTCCATGGGAGGCAAATGCTGTACCGCAGTGACGGAATGGGCGGACCAGGGCGGTTCCGTGGATGTGGCAGCCATGGTCATTGCAGGTACGGACCCCACGTATCAGGATAAAGACGGTGCCTGGATTAATGCTTACGGCAGCCGGGATGTGTGCATGATTGCGGCCAGATATGATGATTTTGAGTACCACGGTTCAACCATCCATGGACCCTGGTATAATGCGCCCAGGGACTATGCATCAACAGACCGGGCAAAATCCTTTGTGAATTTTGGGGAGGATCCGGCAAATATTAAGGATGAGGTCCAGGTTGGCAAGGTATATGAAAAGGAGATTGATGGCAGGATTGCCAAACGACTGCTTTATACACCGACACAAATCCACTCCTGGTTCGTGCTGTCACCGGTTTCCACCGGTATGACCGTATCCTTCCTTCAGGATTCCCTGGGAGCGCCTAATCCCCTTGGGGCATCCAATCAGCTTGGATTCATCAAGGAACTGTTTACCGCATTGGGACTGGTGGGAATGTTCATGTTCATGGTATCCCTTGTCTATGTATTGATTGAAACGCCTGCATTTGCCTGCCTTAAGGCATCCAAGAAGGTAGAACCCCTTCCGGCGCCAAAGGGCAGGGGACTTGCATGGTTCTGGGGGGCAATCCTTGTGACAGCAGTAGTATCTTATGCCACGCTGTTCCCCATTGCAACCTGGGTCAATACAGCGCCGCCTGACCCGCTGCTGCCAATCATTCAGGCCAAGTCCCTTGGAATCTGGGGCGTAATCAGCGGTGCCGTGTCTTTATTGATCATGTACCTGAATTATCGGTTCTATGGAAAGCATAACGGAATTGATTTAAGGGAACGGGGAATCATACTTCCAAAGGGTATATTTGCAAAGACAGTCCTGCTGGGGATAATTGCTCCCCTTGCAGCTTATGGATTTGTGTTCCTTGCAGACTATTTCTTTACCACGGACTTCCGTTTCTGGACCTTTGCGGCCAGGGCCTTTGAGTCAGATAAAGCATTTTACACCCTGGTTTCCCTGCCGCTGTTTTTGATGTACTATATTCCTAATTCCCTTGCAACAAACTGTTTCCGTTATAACCGGATAGGAGGCAGGGAGTGGATTAATACCTTGATTGTATCAGTGGGAAACGCTCTTGGCTGTATTGGGCTTCTGGCAGTACAGTATATAACCTTTGCTGCCACCGGCTATTCCAGATGGCATGATAATGGCTCGGTGAAATCCGCAATCGGGTGGTCCTATGCAGTGGTTGCAATCTTAATAATTGCTCCTATTGTTGCACGTAAGATATATAAAAAGACTAATAATCCTTATCTGGCAGGAATCATCAACGGCATCATAGTAGCCATAATTAGCTGTACCAGTACCTCTACCATACTTTATACGGTCGGGACATCTTACATACCCCATTGATGCCAGGGTTCCGTCCATCATGCAGGTGTATTTTTTAAAGGCAATCCTAACATGCCCTGTTTATTATGAGTCTTTACAATTCATATAGAATCTGTTAGAATGAGGAAACAGCCAAAAAAGCGTTAGATACCCCCTATCGGTGCGTATCTAACGCTTTAAGGCGTGTCATAAGGGCATGCCGCGGCAGGGTTTGATATCAGATGGATGAAACAGGACAGAGGGACGTAAAATGAGCGGAATATGGGACAGAATAAAGGGTATACTGGGATGGGTAAAAAGGGAACCGGATAAGAAGGAGGACGACAGGGTCATGTATATCATAGCAGGTTTGGGCAATCCCACAAGGGAATACGAGAAGACAAGGCATAATGTGGGATTTGAGGTCATTGATGTGCTGGCCGACATGCTGGGTACCACGGTTGAGGAGAAGAAGTTTAAGGGATGTTACGGAAGGGGAATCATCGGCGGTGAGAAGGTGCTGCTGTTAAAACCCCAGACCTTCATGAACCTTAGCGGCGAGAGTATAAGGGCTGCCTCTGATTTCTATAAAGTGGATCCTGAACATATCATTATCATATATGATGATATCAGCCTGGATGTGGGGCAGCTGCGCATCCGCAAAAAGGGAAGCGCGGGCGGCCACAACGGCATTAAGAACATCATCGCCCACCTGGGTACCCAGGAATTCCCGCGCATTAAGGTTGGGGTAGGCGATAAGCCTAAGAAAATGGACCTGGCCGACTATGTGCTGAGCCGTTTTTCCAAAGAAGACCGGGCGGCCATGGAGGATGCGTTTAAGGAGGCGGCAAAGGCTGTGGAAGTGATGATAACAGAAGGAATGGATACAGCCATGAATCAGTTTAACGGCCATAAGGCCTGATGAGAGGTGCGGGGTAAGATGGAAAATCCATTATTGGAATTACAGGAATATGACAATCTGATCCAGGCCCTGAATAAGGGGAAGGGGCCTCTTCAGGCAACGGGTACGCTGGACTCCCAGAAGGTCCATCTGATGTATGAGCTGGGGGAGGGGACGGCATTTCCGTGGAAGCTGGTGGTGACCTATGATGACACCAGGGCCAAGGAAATATACGATGATTTCCGGAACTTTACAAACCAGGTATGGCTCTATCCGGCCAAAGACCTGCTGTTTTACAGTGCGGACATCCATGGAAACCTTATGACAAGGCAGCGGATTGCCGTGTTCAGGCACCTGATGGAGGATAAGGGCGGAGTGGTGGTCACCACCATGGACGGCCTGATGGACCACCTTCTTCCCCTGCAGTATCTGAAGGAGCAGGCCATTACCGTCACAAGCGGGCAGGTCATTGACCTTAATGTGTGGAGACAGAGGCTGACCGCCATGGGGTATGAGAGGATGGCCCAGGTGGACGGCATGGGACAGTTTTCCATCCGCGGCGGGATTATCGATATTTTCCCGTTGACAGAGGAAGTGCCGCTGCGTATCGAACTGTGGGATGATGAAGTGGATTCCATCCGTACCTTTGATCTGGAGAGCCAGCGGTCCGTGGAACAGCTGGACTTTGTCACCATCTATCCGGCGGCCGAGGTGGTGCTGGATAAAAATCAGCTGGAGACAGGGACCAGCCGGTTGGAAAAGGAAGCAAAGACCTATGGGAAGGCCCTGCGGGAACAGCATAAACCGGAGGAAGCCCACAGGATCCATTCCATCATAGAGGAATTGACAGAGGGGCTTAGGGACGGCTGGAAGCTGGGGGGTCTGGACGCGTATATCCGGTATTTCTGTCCGGATACAGTGTCCTTTCTGGAGTATTTCCCTAAGGGGGAAAGCGTGGTGTACCTGGATGAACCTGCCAGGCTCAGGGAGAAGGGAGAAACCGTGGAGCTGGAGTTCCGGGAGAGCATGATGCACCGCCTGGAAAAGGGATATCTCCTGCCGGGGCAGACCGAACTGCTCTATCCGGTGGAGGAGGTCATGGCCAGGGTCCAGAGGCCGCGTACCGTGATGCTCACAGGCCTGGACCAGAAGCTTCCGGGTATGAAGGTGAACCACAAGTTCAGCATTGATGTGAAGAATGTGAACTCCTACCAGAACAGCTTTGAGATCCTGATTAAGGACCTGACCAGGTGGAAAAAGGAAGGATACAGGGTCATACTCCTGTCAGCGTCCAGGACAAGGGCCAGCAGGCTGGCCAGCGACCTGCGGGAGTACGGCCTGCGCGCCTACTGCCCGGATGGGGCGGGACCTGAGATGGAAACCGGGGAAGGGATGGAGGCCAAGGACGCCCATCCAAAGGTAAAGCCAGGGGAAATCATGGTTACCTACGGCAGCCTCCACCGGGGGTTTGAATACCCGCTTCTTAAGTTTGTCTATATCACCGAGGGTGACATGTTCGGCGTGGAAAAGAAGAAAAAGCGCCGGAAGAAAACAAATTACCAGGGCAAGGCAATCCAGAGTTTTTCCGAGCTGTCCGTGGGTGACTATGTGGTCCATGAGGAGCATGGGTTAGGCATTTACAAGGGAATCGAGAAGGTCGAGCGGGATAAGGTCATCAAGGACTATATCAAGATTGAGTATGGGGACGGCGGCAACCTGTACCTGCCTGCCACCCGGCTGGAAAGCATCCAGAAATACGCGGGCGCGGATGCCAAGAAGCCAAAGCTTAACAAGCTGGGAGGTACGGAGTGGGGCAAGACCAAGACCAGGGTAAAAGGGGCGGTCCAGGAGATTGCCAAGGACCTGGTTAAGCTTTATGCTGCCAGACAGGAAAAGGCCGGATTCCAGTACGGCCATGACACGGTGTGGCAGAGGGAGTTTGAGGAACTGTTCCCTTACGATGAGACGGACGACCAGCTGGATGCCATTGACGCGGTGAAGACGGATATGGAGAGCAGACGGATCATGGACCGGCTTATCTGCGGCGATGTGGGATACGGCAAGACCGAGGTGGCGCTGCGGGCAGCCTTTAAGGCGGTCCAGGACAGCAAGCAGGTGGTTTACCTGGTGCCCACCACGATTCTGGCCCAGCAGCATTATAATACGTTTGTCCAGAGGATGAAGGATTTCCCGGTGCGGGTCGACATGCTGTCCAGGTTCTGTACTCCGGCCAGGCAGAAACGGACCCTTGAGGACCTGCGCAAGGGCATGGTGGATATTGTCATCGGCACCCACAGGGTCCTTTCCAAGGATATGCAGTTTAAGGACCTGGGGCTTCTGATTATAGATGAGGAGCAGAGGTTCGGGGTCGCCCATAAGGAGAAAATCAAGCAGTTAAAGGAAAATGTGGATGTGCTTACATTAACCGCAACCCCCATTCCAAGGACCCTGCACATGAGTCTGGCGGGAATCCGGGACATGAGTGTGCTGGAGGAACCTCCGGTGGACCGTACCCCGATTCAGACGTATGTGATGGAATACAATGAGGAGATGGTCCGGGAAGCCATTAACCGCGAGCTGTCCAGGAACGGACAGGTGTATTATGTATACAACCGGGTGACGGATATTGACGAGGTGGCAAACAGAATCCAGGCCCTGGTACCTGAGGCCGTGGTTACATTTGCCCACGGACAGATGAGGGAGCATGAACTGGAGCGGATCATGGCTGATTTCATCAATGGGGAAATTGATGTGCTTGTATCCACCACCATTATCGAGACAGGGCTGGATATCCCCAATGCCAATACCATGATCATCCATGATGCGGACCGGATGGGCCTGTCCCAGCTGTACCAGCTGCGCGGCCGTGTGGGGCGTTCCAACAGGACCTCCTACGCCTTCCTCATGTACAGGCGTGATAAGCTATTAAAGGAAGAAGCGGAGAAGCGCCTGCAGGCTATCCGGGAGTTTACGGAACTGGGCTCCGGCATCAAGATTGCCATGCGCGATCTGGAGATCCGCGGCGCGGGTAATGTCCTGGGTGCGGAGCAGCATGGGCACATGGAAGCCGTGGGGTACGATTTATACTGCAAGATGCTGAACGAGGCCGTGCTTGCGCTTAAGGGAGAGAAGCCGGACGAGGATTCTTACGAGACCGTGGTGGAGTGCGACATCGACGCATATATTCCGGGCTCTTATATTAAGAATGAGTATCAGAAGCTGGATATCTATAAGAGGATTTCTGCCATTGAGACAGAAGATGAGTATATGGATATGCAGGATGAACTGATGGACCGCTTTGGCGATATACCGCGCAGTGTGGAGAACCTTCTGATGATTGCCGGACTCCGTGCCCTGGCCCGCCAGGCATATGTGACGGAGGTGGTCATTAACCGCCAGGAAATCAGGCTTTCCATGTATCAGAAGGCAAGACTCCGGATTGAGGAGATTCCTGAACTGGTTAAGGCTTATAAGGGGGATTTAAAGCTGGTTCCCGGGGAAGTCCCTGCGTTCCATTATATTGACAGAAGGAATAAGAACCAGGACAGCCTGGCCATGGTGGAGAAGGCCAAGGAGATATTGAAAGGACTGGGGGAACTGAGGGAGACGAATTAGGAGGGAAATGCGTATGAAGGGTTGGAAACAGAACTTTTTCACCATATGGGCAGGGCAGGCATTTTCCCAGTTTTCAAGCTCCGTCCTTCAATTTGCAATTGTTTGGTATCTGACGGACCAGACCGGATCCGCCCTGGTGCTGTCGGCTGCCATGATGATGGGGTTCCTGCCCCAGGGGGTCCTGGGACCCTTCATAGGCGTGTTTATTGACCGCTATAGCAGGAAACGGATTATGATTATATCCGACCTGCTTATATCTGCAGCCAGTTTTGTCATGGTGATAGCTGGATGGATGGGAACCCTGTCAACCGGGCTGATTCTTGCGGTCCTGCTGTGCCGCTCCATTGGTTCGGCGTTCCATACGCCCTGCCTGCAGGCGGTTACCCCGCAGATTGTACCGGAGGACCAGCTGGTGAGATGCGCCGGGTATTCCCAGGCCCTGGAGTCCGTGTCGCAGATACTGAGTCCGGTTCTGGCAGCTGTTTTATACAGTTCCTGGAGTTTGAGCGGAATTATCTTCCTGGACGTCATCGGGGCGCTGGCAGCAGTGTGCACCCTGGGAATTACCGTGATACCGGGACTGCCGCGGGGGATGGATGAGGGGAAGGTGCAGATACTGCGGGAAGCAAAGGAAGGGTTTCAAATCCTCTGCACCAATAAGGGGATGCTGGGGCTGGTGCTTATCAGTACCCTATACACCCTGGCCCTGATGCCCACCAGCGCCTTGTTTCCCCTGATGAGCATGTCCTATTTTAACGGTACCAGCACCCATGCCAGCATTGTTGAGGTGGTGTTTTCCGTGGGGCTTTTATCCGGCTCCCTGGTATTGTCCAGATGGGGCGGCACAAAGAACAGGATTTATACGATTATCGGTTCCTTCCTGCTGATGAGCTTCAGCTTATTTGTTTCAGGGATGCTCCCCAAAGGAGGATTTGCCATATTTGTTATCTGCTCCTGGCTCATGGGGGTGTCCGGCCCCTTTTACTGGGGGATATACACCCCCCTGCTCCAAAGCAACTTTGAGGCAAAGTACCTGGGCCGGGTCCTGTCGTTGTCCAGCAGTATACGGCTGATCAGCGGGCCGGTGGGATTGTCACTTTCAGGACTGTTCGCAGAGGCTTATGGGGTTGAGAAATGGTTCCTTATTGCGGGGGCGCTGGTTTTGTTGGCGGCATTCCTGTGCCTGGCCGTGCCGGCCGTGCGCGGCTGTGATGACGGCGGGAACAGGGGACAGATGTGAAGGACGGTTTCGATATAATATCAGATGCGGATGATAGCCGCGGTTATTCCAGGTTTTACCAGCACATGTCTGGTTCAAACAGTGGGAACCGCGGCTTTTTTATTACTGGGTCCCGTTTTTATGACAGGGGAGAGATAAGGATGTGTACATTAGAAGTAAAAGAAGAGTTTTATAAGACCTATATTCCATGGAACATACACGAACCAGAGGAAGGCATATTTGACTTTGGCGGCAATAAGGATGTGGAACGCTTCGTGGAGCTGGCCGGGGACATGGGGCTTTATGTAATCCTAGATGCAGAAAATCTGGCCATGGAAGTAAAAGAGCTGTTAAAGCGGGCCAGCATCAATCTTTACATGTTTCAGGGAGGCACGAATTTCGGCTTTTACAACGGATGTTCCGCCAGGGGGTATACGGACCTACCCCAGATTACATCCTATAATTATGACGCCATCCTGACCGGGTGGGGAGAGCCCGCCGCCATCGGGGAATGTGCGGATACATTCTTAATTGCCGGGACCTCTGTTGAAAAGGGCAGGAACGAAATCATAATCTTCGAAACAGAGGGCAGGACCGCGGGCACATTATCACTTGAGGACCGGCCTTACTATGCGGCGCTTGAGTGATTGGCGGTATGGGGAAGCGGATGGATCATGCCTTTTAATGCGGGCCATACTGACGGTTCAATGCAAAGGCCGGGGAATCATTCCCCGGTCTTTTCCTCTTCTTTGATTTCCCAGTGGATTAGGAAGGTAAGGGCGGCCCGCAGGGCAATGATGCCTGCCACGATTCCGATTTCCCTCCATTCGCGCACCACCACGGTCCGGAGAATCTCGCTGCCCATCTTGAATTCCAAGCCCATGGCCAGGCCTTTGGCCAGATATATCTTGGTGTCGGGCGCCCTGCGCACGAATCGGAGGAAGCCGGTAAGGCCGGCGTAGATAATGATGCCTACGCCGATGAATTCAAATATAAGGATTGCGGCATTGGCCACCAGGGACAGGAGTCCTTCTAAGTATTCCATAGGATAACCTCGTTCTTCTGCGTGAATGGACTGTATTTATGAAGTGACAGGAACCTGTATGGATTTAACCTTCACACCATCCACCTTGCCAAGGTCACCAGCAAAGGAACTGATCTGGTTCTGGGTCCCATGCATGACCACGCTTATGACGGAAACACCGTATTCCCGGCAGGGAACTCCCAGGCGCGCAATGATCAGGCTTGACTGGAGATGGAATTTTTCATTTACAGTTGCAACGGAATCTGGATTGCTGATAATTAAGCTGATGACAGCAAGACGGTCTTCCATAAAGTATGTCCTCCTTGTGTGTGTTTTAGACCTATAGGGCGGGGCCGGCGGCGCCGGTAATTTTTTCCGCCATGGGGGTTTATTTCCAGTATGTGTTCAGATATACGCCTGCATCGGCCTCTGA
>NZ_QVEX01000002.1:0-62459 GCF_003434055.1 Enterocloster aldenensis
TGCTTTTCAGTACACCCCAACATTCAGTATAGAACCCTTTTTCGTTCCTGCCGGACTTTGACAACACCATAGAGGATTGGCCGAGTAGGACGGCACATAAATCCGATAGTTTCATTATAGGGGGAAATGCGCCCATTTGCAAGCAGGCGGGGAAAGTCTGTGTTTTCTCCCCCTGCACCCTGCTTGCCGCTATTGTTTTAGCGGAAAAAGCCCCTATTCACAATAGACAAATCTCTCTAAAAAAGACACTGCTGCATTGGGAATTGCTCCCTCTGAAACATAATTAGGGATTAAAAAGAATCATGTGCAATATTGCAGATTCATTTCCAATATTTTTGTATGAATGAACGGTATCGGCTCTAATTCGTATGCTTTCGCCCTTTTCAACAACAAACCTTTGGCCGTTAGCATGAATCTCAATTTGGCCCGTGAAGATGGTTATAAATTCAGTGGTTCCCTTTAAATGTGGTTCGGATTCCCAATAACTCCCCTCGTCCAATTCCAGATAGTAAACTGCAAATCTACGGTTATCATTATCCGGGAAAATAGAATAGTTTTTTACTTTTCCGCCATCTTCAAGTAAGGGCTGAATTTCTGATGTTTTGACAATCTCATACGGACTTTTGGGACGAACGGTTAAAGCGTCAAATGGCACTTTCATTCCATTTGAAATCTTCCATAATGTGGATATAGTTGGATTCCCATCACCGCGTTCAATTTGTGCAAGCATACTCTTACTAACGCCGCTCAACTTTGCAAGCTCGTCCATGCTTAATTTATTTTCTTCACGCAACCGCTTAATGTTTTTAGCGACTATCAAATTCATTGAATCCAAAAAAATCGCTCCTTTCTCTTGACATTATAATGCACTAGATGTATTATTGTATCGTACTTGTACGATATAATAATCGTTTTGTACCATTATACAATTTCAATATAGGTTTGTAAAGAGGAAAGGAGCTATATGTGGTAATGGAATTTGCGGTGGGCCGGGCCAGTCAGCGCAGCACTGTCATTTAATATTCTGGAACCAAAAGGCACAAAATGGCACTGGTTTAAGTATGCAACAATCATTGGAAACTATTTGCTGATGATGTTTTATACGGTAATCAGTGGGTGGCTGCTTTACTACTTTGTAGAAATGGTAAAGGGCAGGTTTCAAGGACTTACTTCAAACGAAGTTGCTAACGTATTCTCTGATTTACTGGGAAACCCTAATGACATGATTGTTTGCTCGTTTGTTGTGATTGTCGTTTCATTTGCTATTTGTGCAATCGGTTTACAAAAAGGTGTGGAACGTGTAACCAAAATTATGATGTCCTTATTGTTCTGCCTTTTAATTGTCTTAGCCGTCAGGTCTGTCATGCTCCCCAATGCGGAAATAGGATTGGGCTACTACCTCTATCCCGACTTTGGAACCATGCAAAAAAATGGAGTGCCGGAATGTATATTTGCAGCTATTTCCACTGTCATTGCAGTAATTGAAAATATCGTTACCCATGGAATGGATTTAACGGGATGCAGCAGAAAAAAATCAGCTGCCGTCAATCTTGTATTGCTGTTACTGCTGCCATTACCTTGCGTGTTTGGATTTAACATTTGGAAAAGTTTTGAACCGCTGGGAAGTTTGGTATTCCTCCTATTTTGTACCCGGCGTTGTGGGTGGGGGTGGGATAATTTCCATAAAGAAACAGCTATCGGAAAAGGCTTGCCATATCCGGGCTTTGCAAGAAAGTACATCAGCTATATCCTGCCAATTATTGTACTTGTAATTTTCATAAGTGGTTATTTATCATTGTTGAAATAGAAAGAGGTTACTATGTTTCATTTATATGATTTTCTGATTTATTGCTTTATTACGGCTTACACACCGGGCGCAAATAATCTGCTTTCCATGAGCAATGCAATACGGCTGGGATTCCGTCGGAGTATTCGTTTTAATCTCGGCATACTGGCCGGATTTGCAGTCATTATGTCTGTTTGCACCGCCTTTAGCGCAACGCTCTATTCGTTTCTCCCTAAAGTAAAGATTGTCATGCAGATATTAGGGGCTGCATATATGCTGTACCTTGCATGGAAAGTCTGGAAAAGTTCTTCAGATTTAAGCGCTGACGGCGGCAAGGAGGCCAGTTTTCTTTCAGGTATGGTATTACAATTTGCCAATCCTAAAATTTATATTTATGCCATTACAGCTATGTCACTTTATATTCTTCCAGTTTATCATTCTGTTGCGGCGCTTGTCGGATTTACTGTCATACTAACTCTAATTGGAGCTTCTGGTTCTTTTGTATGGGCGCTGTCCGGAGCGGCATTTTGTAAATTCTTCTCCAAACATACAAGGCTGGTAAATACCATTATGGCCCTTTTACTTATTTATTGCGCTGTTGCTCTATTTCTTTAATTGTTAATCAATATTAAAATCTAATCATTTATTATCTGCCGCACGACGGCAAAAGAAAAAAAGCCGTCGTACAGCGGATATGTTTTATGCCTTTATAGGTACAGCGGCTTTCAAAATCGAGACCGCTGTTTTTATGCGGCTGGTGGAGGGCCGCCAATGAGCAAATACCCATTTTGACATGTCCCCTAACAGGGGGGACAAGCCATAACAGAATAGCGAAAATGTCCATTAGGGCGCAAGTGAAAGGCCAATTACCTATTTTTTATACAGGGAAACCCTTTTCTGAGGGTATAGGTGGGTTACCCTGCCTGCCGCTATTGTATTACCTGTATCCGTATCTGTGCATTTTACCAATAAGGCGAAGTTTAATCAGCCCTATAAACGGGAAGCTTATTTTGAAGGCCTTGATTTTTCTTGAACCAATCCACTTTCAAAAGTAACTTTTACAACAGCATGTTTTATTTTAGTTCCAGTAAACCGTACATCGTACTCTTTCCCTTTTTGTAGATGATTGAACGAAACTGTAACGGTATCACCACTAGCGTTTTCAACCCATGTATTGCTCCATAAGACCTCGTCTGCATTTCTGTCTTTTATTTCCACAATACCACTTTCGCCATCCATCTGAAAATAAACCTCTGCGTCTAAAGTTTCTGTATCCTCGGACACACAAAATAGGCGTCCATTCTCAAAAGGATCTGAATTACTGTAATTTTCATTCATTTCCATTTCAAGAACGGTTTTTTGTGTTTCCTCGGTATCTGATGTATTTGATTGATTAGCATTGGCTTTTTGACACGCTATCAAGCTGACAGCGCTAATAATGCCAACTAAAAAAATAGCAAATTTTTTTGTGCTGAGCATTTCTTTACTTTCCTCACAAACGTCGATTGCCGATTGCGCCTTGTCCGCCTAAGGCGAATACTCCATATAGTCTAATCGTTACCCTTCCCCCACCAACAACGGCAGCACATTCTGGGGAAGGTCATAAACCACCATATCTGCCCTCTCATCCAGCGGCCTGGGCAACCTGTGGATGATAATCATCTTCTTTCCCTGGAAATACCGGATATAATGACTGTATACATCGGAGCGCAGGCTTGTTCCCAGTACAAGGAGTACGTCGGCCCTGGATATCTCCTGTGTGGTGCGGCTCACCATCTGGCTGTCCACCATTTCCCCGTACAGGAATGTTCCGGGGCGGACAATATGGCCGCAGTCCCCACACAGGGGAACGTGCTTTGAATTCTTTATGTATTCCATGGAATAATGCTTCCCGCAATGGGTGCATGTATTTTCATATATCCCCCCATGGAGGTATATTACATTCTTTGTCTCAGCGGACCTGGGCAGGTCGTAAATGCTGGTGGTCACAATACACTGGAGCATCCCCCGCCTTTCCATCTCTGTCAGCGCCTCCACGGACGGGGTCATCCTTGGTATCTTTTCCAATATCTCACGCCTGTAAAAATCATAGAACAGTTCCGGTCTCCTGGAAAAACAGGATATGTGGAACAGTTCCTCCGGGGATTGCCCATACTCCTGCTCAATCTCACAGGCACGTCCCTCCTGTTTAAGTCCAAGGATACCGCCTTCCTCCAGCATTCCGGAACCGCAGACAGCTACCGTATAACTGCTCTCAGACAATGCTTCTTTCAGGAGTTCCAATGTTTCCTTACCTATCATACCGATTCTCCTCCCTATATCATTCCTGAGTCTCATTATACCGCAATGTCCCCCTGGTGACCACTTGATTTTACAATATTTACCGCCCTTTCATCGACAAAATCCGCGGACAGGACTGCCTTTTATTTTATGTATTCATTGACGCAGATGGCTCCGTAAGGACGGATGCCCATCCTGAATGCGCTTCCCTTGCCCGTGCATCCTTCAATGTAACCGATGTATTCATCCACCAGTTCATTGGGCAGCATGGCCATGATGACACCGGCGAACCCGCCTCCGTGGACCCGGCAGGCGCCTTTCTGTTTCTCGGCAATGAACAGTTCCGTAAGGGCCAGGGTCACGGTGATTCCCTGTTCCTGATAATTGCTGTTTGTAAAGCAGTTCTGGAGCCATTTCCAGGAGGAATTGCCGGAAGCCGTGATATTGGCCAGGAAATCGCCAAAGCGGTTCTCCTTTAAGGCAGACACCTCTGCTTCCACCCTTTTGTTCTCCTCAAAGAAATGCAGGGCGCGGAGCACGGAACGGTCACCGGCAAACCGGCGCACCTCTGAAAGGTTGCCAATCACCTCTTCCTCCGTCACCTGTGACAGCACTTCCTTGCCAAAGAACTGGGCCACCTTCTTCATTTCAATCGGAACAGAAGAATAATCCGCGCTCAGGTCCGCATGGCCTTTTCCTGTCTGTACGATGATCAGGCTGTGGTTCTGGGAACCAAAGTCAAAATCAATCTTCTCCACTGCTGGCGCGCTTGGTTCCACAAAATCAATGGTTATCAGTCCGCCCACCGCGCAGGCCATCTGGTCCAAAAGGCCGGAAGCCTTGTCCCAGTAGTTATTCTCGGAGTATTTGCCAATATGTGCATAAGCCACGGTATCCATACGGCCCTCATTAAAAAATGTATTCAGCATGGAGCACAGAAGCATCTCAAAGGATGCGGATGAACTGACGCCTGCCGCACTGATGACATTGCTTGTTATATATGCGTTAAATCCTCCGACCGAATATCCGGATTCCTCAAACCCCTTTAAAAGGCCTTTTACCAGGTCCACTGTCCCTGCCTTTTTCTCACTGGGTTCCAGATGGTTCAGGTCAATGGTAAAGTCCTGGTTATAAGTCTCGCTTACAATATGTACATGGCTGGAGCTGTTCTTTGCGGCAACGCCCACGCAATCCAGGTTAATGCTTCCCGCCAGCACCTTGCCGTGATTGTGGTCCGTATGGTTTCCGCTGATTTCCGTGCGTCCCGGTGAGGAAAATAAAAGGACGTCACCGCTGTCCCCAAAGGCCTTTTCATACCCTTTCAGCAGTTCCTGATACCGCGCCACGTTCCCTGCCACGGCATCCTCTCCGTATAATTTAGCCAGAAGTGTTTTAGCGCCTTCACTTTCCATCATCTGAATGGTCTCATTTACCTTCATGCCTTACCTCTCCTTTATCATACACAAAATCAGGGGATGCCACCCCTGTATGGGATTAGTTTATCACAGCATGGCCTTTGCCCACAATAGGATATTTTATGGCTTTGTATTAATTTTTATGGAAATGCCCCTGGTTTCCTGCTATAATCCAAAAATGAGAAAACCAAAAAGGCGGTGCACCTGGTATGGACTGGAACGGCAAACCTTATCACTCCCTGGATTATGAGCTAAAAAAACAATTCGGACATAAAGTATACAAGCTTTCATTAAACGGCGGCATGACCTGCCCTAACCGGGACGGGACCCTTGGCAGAGGCGGATGTATCTTCTGCAGCGCAGGAGGTTCCGGGGACTTTGCAGCGCCTGTGATGGATTCCGTCCATGAACAGATTGAGGCTGCCAAGTTACAGGTACAAAGGAAAATGTCCGGCCCTGGCTCCTATATCGCCTACTTCCAGTCCTATACCAACACCTATGCCCCTCTCTCCCATCTCAGGACTGTGTTTACGGACGCTGTCCTCCACCCTGACACAGCGGCCCTGTCCATTGCAACCAGACCGGACTGCCTGGGGCCTGACGTGGTGGACCTGCTGAGGGAACTTAATCAAATAAAACCGGTATGGGTGGAGCTTGGCCTGCAGACCATCCATGAGTCCACAGCCCGGTTCATCCGCAGGGGTTATACCCTGCCTGTCTACGAATCCGCCCTTCGCCGGCTTAAGGAGGCCGGGATTACGGTCATAGTCCACGTCATCCTGGGGCTTCCCGGGGAAACCAGGGAAATGATGCTTGATACGGTGCGGTATCTGGCGGGGAATATGAGGGATGCAGACGGCTGGAGCGATATGGCTGGCAGCGGCAACGATGGCAGCAGCTGGAACAGCAGCGGCAACGACGGCAGCAGTTGGAACAGCAGCGGCAACGACGGCAGCAGCCGGAACCGCGGACCGACAGCTGACGGCATAAAGCTTCAGCTGCTCCACATCCTGGAAGGCACTGACCTGGCCAGGATTTACCGTGATACGCCCTTTCCGGTACTTGCCATGGAGGAATACCTTGACCTTGTGATTGACTGCGTGGAACTGCTTCCCCCTGACATGACCATTCACCGGATTACAGGGGACGGTCCCAAAAAGCTTCTGCTCTCTCCCTTGTGGAGCAGGAACAAGCGACTGGTCCTCAACAGCCTTCACCGGAGATTTAAGGAAAGGAATACGTGGCAGGGTAAGCATTTTCCTTTATAAATCCCAATTTTTAGGGAACGAAGCTCTTGTGTTGAAAAGCAATTCGTCGTATACTATAACATAATGCGAAAAATCAGGAGGACACAGTATGGACAAAATTAAGATGACCACCCCCATCGTGGAGATGGATGGCGATGAGATGACAAGGATTCTCTGGCAGATGATTAAGGACAACCTGCTTCTGCCATACATAGACCTGAAGACAGAGTACTACGACCTGGGCCTGGAATACAGGGATGAAACCGATGACCAGGTAACCATTGATTCCGCCAACGCCACCAAGAAGTACGGTGTGGCTGTCAAGTGCGCCACCATCACCCCCAATGCTGCCCGTGTGGAGGAATATCATCTGAAGGAAATGTGGAAAAGTCCAAACGCCACCATCCGTGCCATCCTGGACGGCACCGTGTTCCGCGCCCCCATTGTGGTAAAGGGGATTGAACCTTGTGTGAAATGCTGGAAAAAGCCCATCACCATTGCAAGACATGCTTACGGCGATGTCTATAAGGCATCTGAGATGAGGATTCCGGGACCCGGAAAGGTAGAACTGGTATACACGGCTGAGGATGGAACAGAGAGCCGTGAACTGGTACACAGCTTTAACTGCCCGGGCATCGTACAGGGCATGCATAATGTGAACAAGTCCATTGAAAGCTTTGCCAGAAGCTGCTTCAACTATGCCCTTGATACCAAACAGGACCTGTGGTTTGCCACCAAGGATACCATTTCCAAAAAGTATGACCATACCTTCAAGGATATTTTCCAGGATATCTTTGATGCGGAATACACAAAGAAATTTGAGGATGCGGGAATCACCTATTTCTACACCCTGATTGATGATGCGGTTGCCCGTGTCATGAAGTCCGAGGGAGGTTATATCTGGGCCTGCAAGAACTATGACGGCGATGTGATGAGTGATATGATTTCCTCAGCCTTCGGTTCCCTGGCCATGATGACCTCTGTCCTGGTGTCACCGGACGGTAACTTTGAGTATGAGGCTGCCCACGGAACCGTGCAGCGTCATTACTACAAGCACTTAAAGGGCGAGGAGACCTCCACCAACTCCGTTGCCACCATCTTCGCATGGACAGGCGCCCTGCGCAAGCGCGGGGAGCTGGACGGCAACCGGGAACTGATGGAATTTGCCGACAGGCTGGAGAAGGCTACCCTGGATACCATTGAGGAAGGTGAGATGACCAAGGACCTGGCCCTGATAACCACCAATCCCAATCCGGTGGTGCTGAACAGCGGGGACTTTATAAAGGCGATTGCGCGCAGGCTATAGATATTGGTAATTATCAAATTAAATTAAAAATAATAAAACAGTGTGCATGGCGTATGGATATTATATCAGCCAGGCACACTGTTCTTAGTTTGAAAGATACTCCCCACCTATTGCTATACAGAGATACAGACGCTTTAGCACTGAGGGCGGCGCCTGGTTCACCCAATAGCACCTGTCGGAATACTTGCCGGAGAAGCGTATCTAAGAACAATCCTCTGACTGCAATATCCCATAGGAATTTCAGTTTCTTTATCCACCACTTCAATCCAAATGGTAACATCATGATTGTTGCAAAATTGTGACAGCTCATAAGCAGATAAGCCTTCCCCGGTAAAATCCATATTGTACTCCCTATCGTATTCAAGTGGATAAACCACAGTCTCCTTCAAGGACATGATTTGACCATCTGGATATATTATGCCGCGAAGCCATATCTCATGACCGTCAGGATTAATATTACATTTTGAACTGGGCAAGTGGAATGTGCCTACACTGTCATCTAAAATATAACACAGTTTACCATGATGGTATTCACTTTCATAGAGAGGAACCGGCTCGCCTTCAATCGCTATGGATGCGTTTTCATTCCAGCACCGTATGCCATTATTACTGATTACTTTGGGCTCTGCATTACATTTTCCATCCTCGTCCACCTGGTATCCATCCGGGGTTATTGTGTCAGAAAGCATATATCCATTATGATCAAAATAGTAGCATTCGGATTGTATTATAATCCATTCATCATATGGATAAGAGCCATCATAATATTGATACCACCAGCCATTGGCGTCCTTTTGCCACTGTCCGGCAAATGCAGTGAAACTCATACTGATTGTTAATAATGCAGCCAGGATGATTCTTTTCATAGATACCTCCTTATTGATAAAAGAGAGATTATTACTTCCCTCAATTTTGCTGTTTTTAGCATATTCAGGCACGCACAGCTCATTATTTCCATCCCTATAACATTGCCTCACATCCCGTCCCCCTAAACCCCCGTTATCCCGGACAGTATTTCCTCTATCTGGCCTCTGCCTGAATCGGGGACTGTGATTATAAATGCCTCCATCCTCTGGCTTTATTTATATTCCGGCTGTCTCCCGGTTCCTACCCAATGATTATCTCCTCCACCAGCGCCTGCACATGTATCTTCATGGTATCCAGGCAAGGCACCGGGCAAATCCGGTCATCCAGGGCCAGCGGCAGTTCGGTGCAGCCCAGGATGATGGCCTGTATCCCATCTTCCTCCACCATTCTTCTTATGATCCTCACAAGCCCTTCCCGGGTCCCTTCCCTGACATCCGCAAATTCCAGCTCCGTATATATCTTCTCATTGATATATGCCATCTCCTCTTCCCTGGGGCTTATGACCTGGATTCCCTTTTCCTCAAAGGGCTTTTTAAAAAAGCTTCCTTTCATGGTAAATATAGTCCCCATCAGCCCCAGTCTTGACAGTCCCCGTCTTTCCGCTTCCTCGCAGGCAGCCTCAATAATACTTACCAGCGGAATGGGCGTTTGCTGCTTTAACTGGTCAAAGACAATATGCGGCGTATTGGCAGACAATGCGGCAAACTCTGCCCCTGCCGCCGCCAGATTCCTGACTGCTGCCAGCAGATACCCGGTCAGTTCATCGTACCGCCCTTCATTGCAGAACCTCTGGATGTGAAACACATCCACACTTTCCAAGGAAAGAAAAGGCAGTACATTGCTGCCCATCCTCTCACGCACCCCATAGATGATCCCCCGGTAATAGGGAACAGTGGATTCCGGTCCCATTCCGCCCACCAGCCCTAGTTTTTTCATGGCATATACCTCCTTTGATCCTGCCCTGCAGACCTTGCATGCAGCTAAAAGCCATTGTCAGACACGCCTCTATCCGGACGGGCGGTCATGATTGGCTGACCATGCCGGAAATAAGGCTGTTTATGCTTATATATAAAAGGATACTACTGACAGGAGTTGTTTTCAAGCTGAAATGCGATTGAAATGTCCCCTAAATAAAGTTATAATGGATAACATCACCATACGTTAAAGGAGAAAGATATGGATTACAGGACATATTTAAAGAACTATCCCGATAAGGACGGCCGTTTTGGCCCTTATGGGGGCGCTTACCTGACCGATGAGCTGGTCCCTGCTTTTGAGGAGATTGCAGACGCCTACCAGACCATCTGCCACTCTTCCCAATTCATCAATGAACTGCGCAGGATACGCAAGGAGTTCCAGGGCAGGCCCACACCGGTTTACCACTGCGAGCGGCTGTCCAAGAAAATCGGGAACTGCCAGATTTACCTGAAGCGGGAGGACCTTAACCACACCGGCGCCCACAAGCTGAACCACTGTATGGGCGAGGGCCTTCTTGCCAAATTCATGGGCAAGAAGCGTCTGATTGCAGAGACCGGCGCCGGACAGCACGGCGTGGCCCTGGCAACGGCCGCCGCCTTCTTTGGCCTGGAATGCGAGATACACATGGGCGAGGTGGACATTGCAAAGCAGGCGCCCAATGTTACCAGGATGAGGATCCTGGGCGCAAAGGTGGTACCGGTCACCCATGGCCTTAAAACCTTAAAGGAAGCAGTGGATTCGGCATTTGAATCTTATGCCAAAAACTATAAGGACTCCATCTACTGCATCGGTTCCGCCTTAGGTCCCCATCCATTCCCACTGATGGTGCGGGATTTCCAGTCAGTTGTGGGATATGAGGCCAGGGACCAGTTCTACGAGATGACAGGCATGCAACCGGATGAAGTATGCGCCTGCGTGGGAGGAGGCAGCAATTCCATCGGTATGTTCATCCCATTTTTAGACGACCCGGTTGACATTACCGGAATCGAGCCTCTGGGAAGAGGCGAAAAGCTGGGCGACCACGCAGCCTCCATGAAGTTTGGCGAAAAAGGCATCATGCACGGCTTTGAAAGCATCATGCTGAAAGATGAAAATGGCGAGCCTGCCCCGGTTTACTCCATTGCCAGCGGCCTGGATTACCCCTCCGTTGGACCGGAGCACGCATTCCTCCATGACCTGGGACGGGTGAGATATGAGACGGTCAGTGATGAGGAAGCCATGGAAGCATTTTTCAAATTATCCCGGTACGAAGGAATCATCCCGGCCATTGAAAGCTCCCACGCCGTTGCCTACGCCATGCGCAGGGCAAAGGAAATGAGGCAGGGCTCCATCCTGGTATGCTTAAGCGGCAGGGGCGACAAGGATATTGATTATGTGGTTGAACATTATGGTTACGGGGAACAGTTTTTAGATGGACAGGAATAGGTGATGCCTAGGATTTGTTTGAAAATGGACAGGAGGCCTGCAGCGGCCTCCTGTTTTCCATATACTTCCTATTTATGAATATTAAAATATACCTGCCCGGCTTCCAGGGGAATACCTTTTGCAGCATACATCTCGCTGACCGTTACAAACTGGTAACCCTGGGCAGCCAGTTGGGGGATTGCGGCCTCAAATGCTTCCGCCGTTGAGGGATAAAGGTCATGCATCAGTATGATGCTTCCATCCCTTGCCTGGGATAACAAGGCGGAAAGAATGGCATCCTTATCCTTACTGGACCAGTCTTCCGTATCAATATTCCACTGAATCATGGGATAGGATACAAGCCCTGATACCTGGCCCTTAAATGCGCCGTAAGGCACCCGGACCAGTTTGGGCCGAAAGCCGGTCACTGCCTCCACTGCGTCATTGGTCATCTCAATCTGGGAAATGACTTCCTCCGGAGCCAGATTTTCCAGGTTTTTATGGTTATATGTATGATTACCGATCTCGGACCCGGAATCGTGGATCCGTTTCAGGGTATCTTTATAATCATTGACACGGCTTCCCACAATGAAGAACGTGGCCCTTCCTCCATACGTATCCAATACATCCAGGATTCTCTGATCCACCTTGGTAAAAGGACCGTCGTCAAAGGTAAATGCAATCATGGGTTTTGTCCCATCCACAGGCCCTGGAATGGATGACAGTTTTCCTGCCATATCAACGCTTCCTGCCGAGGATGCGGCTGCCGGCGGGCCTGCGGCCACGGCCGGCCCGCTTTCACTGCCCAATCCTCCCAGCGGCTCAATGGTCTTAGGGTCCGGTGCCAGGGCTTTCCCTGCGCCATCTGAAACAGCGTTTCCCTGGAGGACGCCGGGAACCGACGGAAGGGTCTGATTCTGTCCAGGACCTGTGAGCTCTGCCTGTTCCGGGGAATTGCCCCTGCCATCTGACGGACCTTCGTTTTTTACATACGTGCTGTCTGAACCGCCGCTGCCTGAACCATCGCTGTCTGAACCACCGCCATATGGATCTGTCTGATTTATATCCTTTTCTCCGTCAGGACCGCCATTCCTGTCCTCACCGCTTCCACCCGGCCCTGCAGCCCCGTTTCCGCCAGTTCCTTCCCCCTTGTTCCTGCCTGCCCCAATCACAGCTGTCCAGCCGGATGTGGCAAGGCCACGGTTACCGGCATATAAATTTTTTCCATAATATAACAACTGCACCATACAGAACACTGCCACCAGAACAATGGCAAGGGTTCCACCAAACCGCAGGGTTGAATGGAAGCCTTCCCTGCCCATGCCGACACGGCGTGTCCTGCCTGGCCGCCTCCTGGTTTTGAAGCCGGCAGGCCTTTTCTTATATAAGGATTTTGCACCGGCATGTTTATCTGCCCTTTTTTTTGTGTTGTAAATCATCTATATTTATCTCCTGTACAGGGTAATTTAATCACTTTACTTTATTAGACGGAATTAGATGCCAAAAAGTTTCACATTCATAAAATTCATGCTGCTTTAGGGTGTGTTTGAAAATTGCTTTCCGTCAGCTGTGCGTCCCACTTTGTGGGAGATTTGGTCCCGATGAGGGAGGCGTAGCGGGCTACGTTGACCGAATTGGGACCAAATATGCCGCGAAGTGGGGCGCGCAGATGGCGGGAATGAATTTTCAAACAGACCCTAGACCAGCCTTTCCATTGTAATCTTATGCAGGGATCCTGTCTATGGATTTAATGAAATTGAAAGAATAGTGTCAGAAAGTGGATTGGGAAACCTGAACAAAATAAAAAGGCCCGGACACATCACGGACCAAACGAACGTTCCTTTCATACAAAACAACCCTACGGAGACAGAAAGCAATGGACCGGGATGCAAGACAACAGTCCGGGGATAGGACTGCCTTCCTACCCCCGGACTGCTCCGGGAACACTGCTTCCCGGACTATTCTCCGGATAATGTCCCTGTTTCCTCATCCACCGCCACATCATACGATATGCTGGTCATATACTGGTAAAACCCCTGCTTTTCTGCATCATCGGTCATGGCGCGCGTATATCCGCCTGAGGAAGTGCCGGGCACCAGTTCAAGGGAAAGGGTCACGCCGTCCCAGTCAGCCTTAAGAAGCGCTGTCCTGGGGATGCTGCTGCCAAATATGAAATTGCCAAGACTGTATATGATTGGCTTCCCTTTATAATATTCCATTCCCTGAAGCACATGGGGGTGGCTGCCGATTACCATGTCGGCTCCTGCATCGATATACTGCTTTCCCATGGTCCTCTGGTAGTCCTGGGGGCGTTCATCCCGCTCGATTCCCCAATGCACGTACACGATAACAAAATCACATTCTTCTTTGGCTTTCCTTATCTCTTCCAGCAGAAGGGCCGGATCATAGGTGGTCAGCATGCCCGGACCATTGGCAGTTGCATTCCACGACCCCACGGGGATTACCCTGGATGCCCCCAGGAATCCAATTTTCTTTCCTTTTATTTCCATGATGACCGGCCTTTTGGCCTCATCCAGGTTGGCGCCTGCACCTACCCTGTATATTCCGGCCTGGTCCAATGTATGGCATGTATCCAACAGGGCATCGGTCCCAAAATCCAGGGCATGGTTATTGGCAAGGGTCACGATATCAATTCCCAATTCCTGGAATATGGATACCTTCTCAGGTGGCAGACGGAACGTAAACTGCTTATCCGCAGCAGCCGTCCCCCTGCTGCTGAAGGGAAATTCCTCATTAGCCATAAATACATCGCTGCTGTCAATGACGGAACGGAATGTCCCATCCACCACACCGCTTATATCCCCAGCCTTGTTATAGGCGCCCAGCACATGATCTGATAATAGTATGTCCCCGGCAAATACAAAATGGATGGTGGAATCATCTGTCCCATCCGCACCAGCGCCCTTATCGCCCATGTCCTGCCCGCTCCCGGCTGTTCCCAAACCATTTTCCAGGGAATCCCCGGCCGTTCCGGGCCCCTGTCCGTCCCCTGCATCTGCCGGCTGTCCGTCCGATGCAGGGTCCCATGGCCCGCTGCTGTCCCAGGGTTCGTTCCCGCCCCGGTTTCCATGCAGGCTGTCCCCATCTTCCGGCCTGCCCTCTGCCAGGCCCCCATGCCCTGATCCGCCGGGTACTCCCATATCCGGCGCGCTGTCTTTAAAGGCGCCTATATCCTCTGCCTTCACGTATCTGTCATGTACAGTGCTCCACACAAGATATCCTGTTATTCCTGCCAGCATGATTCCTAGGATAATCACAGCTGTCAGCATTATGTTCCTTTTGTCCATTCAAAACCTCTTGCGTTAAATTGCCAGGATGATTCCCCCGTCATTGGCATAGACAGTGGCCACCCCGGCTGCGGTTGTAATCAGCACATCCTTAAACTGCCCTCTCTTCATAAGTTCTGCCCTTGTATACTCTGCCCGCTCCGCGTTGTTCACATGGCAGACCACCGCCACCTTATCCTTTGTATCGCCTGCCTCTTTTACCGCGATATCACACATGCGCTGAAGCGCCTTATTGATTCCCCTGGCCTGGTCCAGCTTGATGATGACGCCTGAATCAGCGCCCATGACCGGCTTGATATTAAGTGCGGTTGCGAAAAATGCCTGCAGTCCTGAAAGCCTTCCGTTCTTGCGCAGTGTATCCAGGCTCTCCAGGACAAAATAGGTATGCATCCTGTCCCTGAACCCAAGGGCTTTCTCAAGGACCTGGCTGAATTCCAGCCCGGCTTCACAAAGGCTTTGGATGAACAGCCCGATATTAAGTTCACCTGAGGACGCGGATAAGGAGTCTATGACAGCTACCTGCTTTTTCTGTGCCTGTTCGCCTTTTTCCGCCTGCTCTTCCTCATACAGCTTCTTGGCCAACGCCGCTGAATTATAACTGCCGCTCAGATGTCCGGACAGGGTAATCACAAACACGCCCTCTGCATCCGCTGCCTCATATGCTTCCTTAAATGTCTCCGGTGAAGGGCACGCTGTCTTCGGGCATTCCGGGCAGGCCTTTACCATATCTATGAATTTCTTCTGATTAAATGTCTCATCATCCACCACGGTGGCAGTGCCCACCTGCAGTGTAAGCGGTATCATCTGGAATCTGGAATCCTTCTTTAACTCGTCTGTCAGGTCAAGACAGCTGTCTCCAATTATTTTGTAGGTCATACAAAAGTCCTCCGGTTTCTTTTCCATGTTTTTAACATGTAGTATTGATTACTACTTATTATAACAGTATGCATTATAAAAAGCAATCCTTAATGTAGCCAATCAATGACCGAAGGACAGACAGCACGGCATCCCTGTCCTTGCGGGCAGGCGGGACCCTGCGCCATCCCTGTTCCAGGGTGATATAGGCTGCGCCGGACAGGGTGGACTCGCGGCAGACCCTAAATCCCTGCGCATCCATCTGGACCATCCACGAAGTGCCGTGGCACCAGCAGTTTATGTCCGGCAGGCAGATATCATCCGTCCCGTCCGCAAGAAACAGACGGTAGGAAGGGAATTGTTCCATACGGCCGGCTAATTCCTCCAGCCCCCTGGCATAATGAAGCGGGGAAATAACCACCTGGCGGCCGCAGATAAGTGACAGGCTGGTGCTTACAAAACGTGTCCGGATACGGCGTTTCATTTCACCCAGCTGCAGGATCTGGATGATTTCCTCCCCTGTTCCCGGCGGATGAGTCGGCAAAAACCCGCCCTCCAACTGCCCTTCTGCCAGGCATCCTTCCTCCCCCCGCCCTGCTGCCGGATGTCCCCCCGCCAGCTGCCCTTGCGTCATCCGGCGAAGGAACCGGTTCACCTGCCTGCACCGCAGCGCGGCCAGTCCTGATATCCCATTTTCCTGGAGGATATCATTCATCAGGGATTCTTCCACTGTCATGAATGCAGGCGCCGGGAGATAGGATAAAAGCTTTTCCCCTTCCCGGGCCAGGCAGTCCAGGCCGCTGATTGTCTCATGTTCCATATCAATGGTCAGTTCCGTGAACATGGGGCGGCAGCTGGTGAGCACCATATGGAACACGTTCCTGTGCTGTAGGATGGAATATGCATCCGTAAAGACCGTGGTGGAGGTCTGGTCCGTGGCCATTGACATCCCGGTAACACTCATTGCATGTTCCAGGATGAAAAAGGAAAACCAGTATATGTTTTCATCATAATACTGATGATAATACCAATGCGCATTGCGATGGAATATAAGCGGGCTGCACATCTGGAAAAATGATACAAACCTGTCAACGGAAACGGAAAAGTGCAATGCTGCCCGGAATGTAAATCCCCGGTCCAAGAGCTTAAGCATCCGTCTGACCCAGGTCCTGGCATAGGCAGTATCTTCCAGCAGCCACCGGCTCTGTTCAGAATCCACATATAACATCTCGCCAGGCTCCTCCATGGCCTCGGCCACATCCAGGAGGTCGGATATTGCCTGCCGTCTTCCTTCCGTGCTGGTATAGACAGCTATTTCCGCCGTACATACCGCCTCTGTCCTAAGGGTAAATGCCCTGGGTACGGTAAAATGACGGTCAGTCAGGACCCGCCTTAAGAGGATTGCCGTATCCATGGGCGCCTTTGCCTCCTCCAGGGGAATCAGGGAACGCAGGGCATCGCACAGGGCTGCCCTGTCCTGCTCCAGGAACATCTCACAGATATCCTCGAAATACACGGACTTTACATGCAGGCGGCGGTTCCCGCTGCGCCATTTGCTGACCAGGCTGGCATCCACATGAAGCCTGCGCGCCAGGCCTGCCGTGGAAAGGCCCAGCCTGTCCATAAGATACCCCAGGGTTGACAGTTTCTTTTCGGTCATGGTAATTTCCTCCTCATGATATTTTTGTTTTCACATGGCAGACAGCTGTCACGGTACAGGGCCTGACAAAAGCCTTAAATCCCTTTTCAAATGAATTTCACATTGTTATACTATAGACATGACGGCGATATGCACAAAACGTTATTCATACAACGGCTTTTATTCGTTATTTTTACCACATGTGCGCCTGGTCCGGAACAGGCACCGCGCCAGTCATCTGTGAAAAATATATGTTAAAAGATATGTGTCAATACTATGCACCCAAAAAGAAAGGAGTACATACTACATGGCAGAAAATAAGGATTATAAGTTTGTGGACCATTATGAGTTTGATGAGGAACTTCTTAAAAAGGCATTTGCTGAGGCACGTAAAATCTATAAAGAGCGTGGTTTCATGCGCAAGATGGGATTTGGAAAGGCGCCTGCCATCACCACCGTGGACATGGCAAGGGCATGGATGAGTGAAGGTCATCCATTTACCTGCGACCATTCCGAAGAGGTCTGCGCCAATGCCCTTAAGGTATTGGAAGCCGGGCGTAAGTCTGGCGTCCCCATTTTCCATACTACCACAGGATATATCGGAAAACAGCAGTGGGACCTTCCGCGCTGGGACGAGAAAATCCCCATGAGCGCCCTGGATATCAACTCCGAATGGCTGGAGATTGACCCCAAACTGAAACCTCTTCCCGAGGAGCCGGTCATCCATAAGAAATACGCGTCGAATTTCTTCGGGACCCATCTTGCCCAGACCCTTAATTTCCTGGGCGTGGACACCCTGATTGTCATGGGTGCAACTTCCTGTGCCTGTGTGCGCCACACGGTCATGGATTCCACCGGTTATGGGTTTAAGACCATTATACCCGAAGGAACCGTGGGCGACCGTGTTCCGGGTGTGATTGAGTGGAACCTGTTTGATATGGAAGCAAAATTTGCGGACGTGGTTCCTATTGACGAGGTGGTCAGGTATCTGGAAGGAATTGATTCCAGCGTATACACCAAACACGAACGGTCCTTGGACCAGTAATGATTGATTCCTGGCGCATCATGCATCCATGAAAGGAGTTAACATGAGCCTTCTGATTAAAAATGGAACCATTCTCACAGCTACCAGCGAATTCACAGGCGACCTCTACATTGAAGGAGAAACCATCCAACAGATTGGATACAACCTAAAGGCGGATGCTGACCGGATTGTGGATGCCACAGGCAGATACATACTGCCGGGAGGCGTGGATGAACATGTCCACTACGGCTCCTTTGGAGGACGGCTTTTTGAAACCGCCGAGGCAGCGGCCGTGGGCGGGACCACAACCATTGTGGACTTTGCACCGCAGGAAAAGGATGTGCCTCTTTTGGACGCCATCCGGCGGCAGGCCGCAAAGGCGGAGCATATCTCCTCTGTGGATTTTGCATTTCATGCAGTCATCATGGACCCCAAGGAATCTGTTTTTGAGGAAGTCAGGCATCTGCCGGAAGTGGGCGTGGCCACACTGAAACTGTTCATGGCATACAAAGGCACTTCTTTTTACTGCGACGACGAGGCAATCTTAAACGCCATGATGCGCGCCAAAGAAGCGGGTGTAACCATGATGGTCCACGCGGAAAATGCAGATATCATAACCATCCTGACAAACCATTATTTAAGCCAGGGAAAAACATCCCCTGTCTACCACTATCATGCGCGGCCTCCCATTGCGGAGGAAGAGGCAACCGGCCGTGCAATCGCACTGGCCAAGGCCGCTGACTGCCCCCTTTTCGTGGTTCACGTAAGCGCTAAGGAAGCCATGGAGGCAATCCGTGAAGCACACAACCAGGGTTGGCCCATCTTTGGAGAAACCTGTACCCATTATCTGACCCTTACCACTGATTATCTTGACAAGCCTGGCTTTGAAGGCGCCAAATACATATGTTCGCCGCCTCTGCGGCCCCAGGAGCACGTGGACGCCATGTGGCATGCCGTGCGCGAAGGATGGCTTACTGCCGTGGGTTCCGACCATTGCGCCCTGGACGGCGGTTATGAAGGGGCCAAGAAAAAGGGAACCAATTTCTCCAATGTCCCCAATGGCTGCCCCGGTGTCCAGGACCGTCTGGCCCTGCTGTGGACCTATGGTGTGTGTGCGGGAAAGATTACACGCCAGAAATTCGTGGAATTATTTGCAACCAATCCCGCCAAGGTGGTGGGGCTTCCCGGCAAAGGCGAACTGCGGGTGGGCGCTGATGCGGACATTGTCATCTTCGACCCTGAATGGAAGGGCGTGATTACCAACAAGGACAGCCTTCATGGAATTGATTATGAGCCATTTGAAGGATTTGAAATCCAGGGACGCCCTGAACAGGTATATCTGCGCGGCAGGCTGGTGGCCCAAAATGGTGTGTTCGTTGGCGGACAGGGAGGGGGACAATGGCAGAAATGCCAGCCCTACGGCCTGTGTTATGATTATTATCACAAATAAATGACCCCTGCATAGTATCCATATGCCAAAATAGGGTGTTGCAAAAGGCGGTCCTTCCACACTGCGCTTTATCTGCCACATGGCAGGTACTGATTCCGCGGTGGAGGCTGCCATCCTGCAACACCCCTTTTTATTTATACTATTTTACTGCAATGGCTTCAATCTCACAGAGCACGCCCTTTGGCAATGTCTTTACAGCCACACAGCTCCTGGCCGGCTTGGACACAAAATAACCTGCATACACCTGGTTAAAGGCTGCAAAATCATCCATGTCCGCAAGGAAACAGGTGGTCTTAAATACCTTATCAAAACCGCTGCCCGCTGCTTCCAGGATGGCGCCCACGTTCCTGCAGCTCTGTTCTGCCTGTGCTTCGATTCCCTGAGGGATGGTTTGGTCAGCCGGATCCACCGGGATCTGCCCCGACGTATAAACCAGGCCGTTCACCTCAAAGCCCTGGGAATACGGTCCGATTGCGCCCGGCGCCTTCTCTGTACTGATGATGTCCATGTTAAAATACCTCCTCCTGCATTTGTTATGTTATCGCGTTCACATTCAACTGTATTCATTATAGCAGATATGCCGCCTGTCTGCAAGGACAATTGGAAATACGTTGTTTTTTCCTCTGTTTTTATGGACATCCATATCCTCCGGTGCTATAATGATACTGATTTTTTGCGTCCTTACATTCAACTGAAATAACCTAATATCCATATAATCCATATAATAAGAGGTGCAGAAATGACAGATACCAATAAAACCGCGGAATCACTCCCGCTCTATCACATTGACCATACATTATACCAGGGCCGTCCGGCTGACCTTTCCGGCCGTCTGGAGAAAGAAATCCGCGCATATGACCTGCTGGATTCCCTTGGCGTGCCTTATACCCGGGTGGACCATGATGCCCTTCCCACCATTGAGGCATGTCTGGAGGTGGACCGGCTTCTGGGCGCTGAAATCTGCAAGAACCTGTTCCTGCGCAATGCACAGAAAACCGAGTTCTACCTGCTTCTCATGCCAGGGAATAAAAAGTTCAAGACCGCCGTGCTTTCCAAACAGATTGGAAGCGCCCGCCTTTCCTTTGGGGAACCTGATTTCATGGAACAGTTCATGGACCTTACGCCTGGTTCCGTCACGGTCCTGGGCCTGATGAACGATAAGGAAAACCGGGTCCGGCTGCTGATTGATAAGGATGTACTGGACAGCGGGTTCTTTGGCTGCCATCCCTGTATGAATACGTCCAGCATTTTGCTGCGCACCAGGGATTTAGTTGATAAAATACTGCCTGCCATGGGACATCCCTATACAGTTGTGGATCTGCCGTACGCGGAGTGAGGCCGGAACCCATTCTGATTTAAGTTACAGGATGCCCCGCCAGGGGTTTTGCAAAAACTGAACATCGACATGCCGTAGGGCCGCGAAAAATGGAGTTGGACATACTTAATAAGGTTGGACGAACTTAATTTTCCGGCCCTTTTTTGGAATGGATGAACGGAAAGCTTATCTGTGTCAGGAAAAATCCATCCTTCTGTCCGCTGTAAAAGCTTCCGCCGTGGTCCTCAATGATTTTGGCGCAGGTCTTAAGGCCGATTCCGGTACTCTCCTTTGCCTCTGCATCCTCTGCCACATAGTTGCCAAAACAGATGATAAGACAATCTTCCCGCTGTTCATAGGATACGGTCACCGGCCGGTTCCTGTCCGCGTATTTTAACAGATTGGAAAAAATATTCCCGAATACCCGGCGGCACAGATTGATGTCCGCCAAAAGCCTGCAATTGATTTCATTGGAACTGCGCCTGATGTCAAAGCCCCCGCTCTCCATGTCAAAAAGACTCTCTTCCACGATTTGGCCCAGGAATTCAGCCCCATTGACCTCCTCTTTCTCAAGCGCCTCCCGCTCTCTTCCGTACACAATGAAGTACTCAAACAACTGATCAGAAAGTTCTTTAATCCGGTATGCCTTATCCCGGATGGAATTCAGATACTTTTCCTGCTTTTTGCTGTCTTCCTCCTTCCCCATCTGAAGAATGTCCACATATCCCAACAAGGAAGTCAGGGGGGTGCGCAGGTCATGGGACATGGCAGTGACCAGTTCACGGTTGGCCTTTCCCGCTTCCTCCTCCTTCTGCTGCCGTTCCTTAATGGCACAGCGCATGGCATCGATTTCCGATGCCAGGGAGGCAAGCTCATCCTTTCCCTTCACTGTAATCCGGTAATCCAGGTCCCCTCCTTTCAGTATCTGTATCTCCTGTTCCATCAAATCTATGTACCTGATTTTCCCGCGGATCATCATGACCAGGATCAGGGCAAATGCTGCCATGGATATGACGCCGCCCAGCACACTGGCCACAGTATAGTAGCCGTACTCCGCATAATAACTGACTCCTGCCTGGGCTGTCCCGTCTGCAAATCTCACCTCATAGAGCCATGAAGTATCTTCCCATTCATTCATTTCCGGGACCATCACCATCACCTTGGCGTCATTGCTGTACCTGAACCTGCCGTCTTTATAAATGGTTATGAGAAGGTTTTTCTCTCCTGACGCCCACTTGTCCAGCATCTTACTGTCATCTGTGGACAGTCCGTTTTCCGTCACATATGCCTGAAGCCGCCCCACACACGCCTGTTCCCTCATGATTATCCTGGCTTCACTGAAAAACGCCCTGTCCAGGATTCCAAAAAACAATGCATTAAGGGCCATGTAGAGAGCCAGTGAAACAAGGGCCGACACCACTGCCGCCAAGGCAAGCTCTGTCCCCAGCCTGCTGAAATTTCTTCTCCTACTCAATCCGGTACCCCTTTCCCCAAACATTGACAATATACTTGGGATTCTTCGGGTCAGCCTCCAGTTTCCTGCGGAGATTCCTGATATGGACCATCACCGTATTATTGGCGCTGTAATAATAGGCTTCCCCCCAAACGCTCTCATAGATGTTCTCAATGGTAAACAATTTACCCCGGTTGGACGCCAGCAGTAAAAGGATGCGGTATTCCAGATCCGTGAGAAGGATTTCCCGGCCGTTTTTCATGACCTCGTTAAATGATTTCTGAATCACCAGGTCCTTGACAGCTATGGATTCCTCTCCGTCCTCCTCCTTTCCTTTATAGACATGGTACCGCCGTATCATGGCCTTTACCCTGGCCGCCAACTCTGCATAGGAAAATGGCTTTGACAGATAGTCATCACCTCCTGCCCCGAATCCCATGGTCTTGTCCGAATCCTGGGTACGGGCCGTGAGGAACAGGATGGGGGTATTTAACTTTCTCCGTATCTCTGCGCAGGCTGAGAATCCGTTTCGTCCCGGCATCATCACATCCAGTATGATCAGGTCAAATGTATCGTCTGCCATGGACGCTGCCTGCTCCCCGTTCTCCGCCTCCATAACCTGGTACCCCTCGCTCTCCAGCAGGATCCTCACCACCTCCCGTATTTCCGGATCGTCATCTGCAAATAATATCTTCCGCCTGTCCAACCTGGCACCTCTCTTCCTATCCATTCTTCATAATCCCGCTGTATAACCGCTCTTCATAATTGCGGTTCATAACCACGCTCCATAATCCGCATATTATGTATCCATGTTCCTGGCATGGATGTCCTGTCTTGGTAAACTATCTTCCATTATAGCTCAGATACGCTGTCTCTTCCACCAAAACAGTCAGATGCATCCGGCTGTTTCATCCCGCTATTTCGTTCTGAGTTTTCCTGTCCTTATTTCCTGCCTGTCAGTCATGTTTGATTGCCTCCAGCGCTGAAATCCTCACTGCCTTGCTGGCCGGATAATAACCTGCCCCCACGCCCACCGCAATGGAAAACAGGACCGCAAACAGGGACAGCCACCATGGTATCACGGACAGCCTGGAAGGAGCGCCCGCCATGTCCGCGTCCATGGCGCCTCCCATGACCATGGATGAGGATGCCATGCCTCCTGAAGTCATGTTCATGATAAAAGATATGGCATAACTGAATACAGTCCCTGTCACTCCTCCCAAAAATCCGATAAAGCCTGCTTCCAGCAGGAATATCTTCCTTATGTCCCTGACAAAGCATCCCAGGGATTTCATGACACCGATTTCCCTGGTCCGCTCAGATATGGACATAATCATGGTATTGGTGATACCCAGGGCTGCCACGAACAGGGAAATCGCACCCAGGCCGCCTAACATCATCTGCTTCTGCCTGGCCTCCTGCTCCATGGGTTTGCGGATGGTTTCCATGGAACTGGTCCGAAATCCCATACGTTTTATTTCCGCCTCCACCGCTGCCACCTGATTCATATCCTTAACCTTAACCAGGGCGCCTGAATACCCTTTTTTCCACTCCGGCTTCTTACCGCTCAGCCTGGCCTGCTGGTCCAATATGGTCTTAAGCATTTCCAGGTCCATGACAAGTCCCATGGACGTCTCCTCCCCTTTTCCGTAATCCTCCTTCATTCTTCCGGCGGCTTCCAGCTGGCGCGTGATTTTCTTATCATCCTCCTTATCGCTGCTGACATCCAATGTATAGGATGTGTTCAAGGCGTCAAAATACGGCTGGGGCTTCACAGGCATCCCCCTTTCATCCAGGTCATCATATCCGCTGTACATATCAACCGTATTCCTGCCGGAAGGCCTCTTGGTATCCTCAAACATATAGGCAAAATTCTCACCCACAAAGACGCCGTCCCTTCCCGCCTTGTCCCACGAACCCTCTGTCAGCTTATATCCCATTGCTCCGGCCGCCTTCACGTCAATGCCCACAATGGTGGTGTAGGTGGACCTGTACCGGCGGTTTCTTCCTGCATACAGGGTAATGGGTATGTTTTCTGCCGTTAGTTTTGGAGTGACCGCTTCCACTGACTGCATTTCCTTTAAGCGCCGGATTGCCTTGTTATCCAGCTTTGCCGAGCGGCTCCCTTTGCCCGCCGGATATACATTAATGATGGTCAGGTCCCCCATCTGGGCCAGCATGTTCTTCTGCGCCTCCTTCATTCCGATTCCAATGGATATCATGATGACCACGGAACAGCAGCCTATGATGACTCCCAATACAGTGAGAAAGGTCCTGCTCTTGTGTCGGGTCAGATTCTGGATACATATGGTGAGTAAGTCCTTTGTTTTCATGGCTAATCTTCCTCATTTCCTGAAATCCGGTCCCCTGACCGGGTATCCTTTGGTTCATCCCGGTCATCCGGTTCCTGGCCGTCCTCCAGCAGATCCCGGTCATCCGGTTCCTGGCCGTCCTCCAGCAGATCCCAGTCATCCGGTTCCTGGCCGCTCTCCAGCAGATCCCATCCATTCTGTCCCTGGCTCCTGTCCTGGCCGTTCAATCCCCTGGATTTCTTCCTCTTTATCCACAAAACCCCTGCCAGCAGCGCTGCGGTAAGAATACCCGCCGGCAATTTCCAGTCTCCCCCTCTTCCTCCGTCCATTTCCCCATCCATTCCATCAAAGCCGGACGTTTCCTCGGCAGCTCCCTCCTTTACCTCAAATGTCACGGGAATTTCCATTGTCCTTACCTCCATGGCCTCGTCCTCATATGTCACCTTCACTTTGCCTTCAAAGGTTCCTGCTTTTTTCGGGGTTGCGATAAAATCAATGGTTCCGCTCTTTCCGGCATCAAAGTTCCCCAGGTTCATGCTTCTGTCAATGACCTGGATATCACCTTCCAGGCTGGCTTCTACATTGTACACCTGACCCCTGCCCTTGTTCACATAGGGAAGGGAGATGGTAGTCTCTTCATTCTGGCGGATTTCTTCCACAAAAGAAGGCGGGCTTACCTGGAACCGGTCAGGCTGGTAAACCGGCACCGCGATGGTTTCAGCTGCCGTGGACTGTTTTCTCTCTGTCTTGTCAATATACTCGTATTTGCACGATATGGTTATCTTAGGGGACTGCACCTTGGAATCCTTTGTCTGGAACAATGCCTGGACATCCACCTGCTGGTTTTTCCTCTCCCCCGGCCCCATCTTTGGGACATAGAATGTATTGGAAGATGAATTAATGGACAGTCCTTCTCCTGTTTCCAGGGAAATGACCACATTTTCAATGGGCGTTCCCTGGCTGGTATTCATGAACTCCATGTTCAGAGGAAACACCTGTCCCGCCGAGACTTTATCTCCATATGTATAATTGGTCAGTATGATATTAGGCGTGGGGGCTCCCGGCGTGGCCGTCCTGCCATTGGTCGGCACCACAATCCGTTCCGAATACGTGCCCTGGGCGGTTCCTTTATCCATATCATAGTCGAATTTCAATGTGACCCCCATAAGCTGGGATGCAGCGGATGACAGCTCGTATCCGGCCTTAAGGCTCACTGGCACATCCACGGACTGCCCCGGGCCTATCTCCCCAATCTGCCGTGTATCCGTTGCCTCCAGAAGGGATATCTGGTCATTTGGTTCAAAGGCAGCGGTAAGATTCCGAATGCCTTTGACTGTGTCGGTATTTTGAATCTTTAAGAGGATCTGGAACGACTGGCCGGAATTAACCGGGCCCATGGGGCCCCTGTCTATCCGCAGTACGGGCTGGCCTGTGGCCGTGCCTCCTTTGACAGGCAGAAGGACTTTCTGGGCAGAGGCGGCCGGCGTCAATTGCCCTCCTGAATAGTAATTATATTTTAGTTCCAAATCAATGAGCTGGCTGGGACCGGATATATCCTGTCCCGCAATCAGGTTAAATTTCACGTTCTCAGTTTTTCCCGTATCCAGACGGCTGACGATTCTCGCGTTAGTATCGTCGCCTATAAACAGCGAGGTTCCCGGCGATACGTTTACCACCATATCCTCGATGTCCGCATCTTTACTGGTGTTCTCAAGTTCCACTTCCAGGGTGAAGTGGTCCCCAGGTCCCACAGGGGTCTGGGGTGAAATCCGCCTGACTCTTATGATTGGCTGCCCTGTGGTGCTCCCTGTATCCCTATTTTCCCTGGGCGCAGACTCCTCACATTCCGAAATGTTCACCTCCAGCTGTTCCGGAGGGATTCCCGAACTCTTAAATCCCACCTTCAGCCTCAGGATATCCCCCTTTCCCGTATAAGTAAGCTTTGAAAATGTCACTGTCAGCTCCAGGTCATCCTCCTTGTCTGATGTGATTTTCACCTTTGGGTTTTCCCCGTTCCGGAAGCTGTCACTCATCTTGGTCACGGTTACCCCCCGTTTCCCCACCTCGCTTGTCTTGATTCCATTGCTTCTTAGATTGACCACCACTTTTGCCTGGCGCCCTTTGCGCAGCACATCCAGGGTATCCTTTGAACCGCCCAGTGCAAAAACATCATATCCGCCCACCCACAGGCTGCCGCTTCCTGGGTCTTCATGGTCCGGGTCATGGGAGCCTTCCGGTTTGCCGTTGTCTCCCCCGCTTCCGCCCTGGGACCCTCCGCCCTGGGACCCGCCGCTCTGGGACCCGCCGCCCTGGCCGCTGCCGCCCTGGACCCCGCCGCCCTGGACCCCGCCGCTCTGGACCCCGCCGCCGGAATCAGAGCCTGAAGTGCCCATCTCCCTGTCTGGCCGCGGTGTTGCTGCACCGGTACCTGCTCCGGCGCTTCCTGTGCCTGTTCCGGCGTTTCCTGTGCCTGTTCCGGCGCTTCCGGCGTTTCCTGTACCTGTTCCGGCTCCTGCACCTCCGGTTTCCGTTCCTTCTGTTCCCGTTCCTTCTGTTCCCGCTCCTCTGGCTCCCGTTCCCCCGGATTCCGTTCCTACTGTTCCTTCGGATTCCATTCCTGCTGTTCCCGCGCCTCCGGCTCCCGTTCCTTCGGATTCCATTCCTACTGTCCCTCCGCCCCCTTCCCTTTCAGCGGCTCCTTCGGCGGCTATATTTCCCCGTAGCGCCGGGCTGTCCGTTTCCTCTGCCATGACGCGGCCGCACATCCCTATTATCAAAATGGCTGCCATCACCGCTGCCACTGTTCTTTTTATCAATCCTTTCATCTCCATCCTCACTGTCCTTTCCTTTCATCTCCCGTTATGACTCCATCCACCAGCGTCACAATCCGGTCCGCATACCTGGACATGCCCGGGTCATGGGTCACCAGTATGATGGTCTGGTTGAATCTTCTGGCAAACCCCATGACCATGTCCATGATTTCCGCTGTTGTTTTTGTATCCAGATTACCCGTAGGTTCATCTGCAAACACTACCTCAGGCCTGGACACAAACGCCCGGGCTATCCCCGCCCTCTGCTGCTGTCCTCCGGACATCTGGGAGGGATAGTGGTGAAGCCTGTGTGAAAGTCCTACGCGTCTCAACAGGTTTTCTGCCATGGCCTCCCGCTTCTTCCGCTCCACTCCCTTAAACATCAGGGGCATGGCCACATTTTCAACTGCTGTCATGGACGGCAGCAGATTATAGGACTGAAAGATAAAGCTCATGTGCTCCTGCCGGAAGGCAGCCAATTCCTCCTCACCCATGCGGGAAATACTTTTCCCGCGGATGAACACCTGTCCCTGCGTAGGTTTCTCCATTCCGGCCAACTGGTTCAAAAGCGTGCTTTTTCCCGAACCAGACGTGCCGAAGATACAGCAGACCTCGCCTTTATAAATCTTCAGGTTAATCCTTTTAAGGGCCACCACTTCCTCGTCCCCCATCTGGTAAACCTTCCGCACATCCTTAACATATATGATTGGTTTTCCATGTTCCCTCATTTTTCCATCCCTCTTTCCATGGGTCTATGATAAAAAATAATCCCGGTGAAATTACCTCATGGAAATCTTAAGAAATCTTAATTTCACATTTACCTGTATTTTGGTATGGCCTTTTGCAAATGAAGACAGACCTGGTTTAAGAAGGGAATTCAATATGGAAAGGACGCCCGGTTCTGGAAAAATCCAACTTCAGAAAAGGGCCTCTTTTTGGAGCATGCATTTTGGACCATACCGGATAAACCGGAGGAACAATCCGGGATACCACGGGAAACCCAATATAGGAAAGGACGGGAAAGCAGGACTGAACAGACCTGGCTGGATATTCAGCAAATAGAAAAACCGCATGCATCCGCAGACAGCCATCACCCAGGCCCTGCTGGCCTAAAAGCAGGAATCAGGTCATAGCCTTCACATAAAAATGCAGGCTGCAAAATGTTAGTTATAAATATAGGGAACTACTAACTTCATACTTAATAGTCAGTAGTTCCCCATATACATATCGTTTAAAACCAAACATTGTCATTGGAGAAATTTCTTTAAATCTGTCACAAATTGTGTCTGCGCCTTCTTCAAATACGTTTGTTCAAATACACTTTTGCCAACTGGTCTCATGGAAAGCATTTCCGCTGTTACACACGCTGTAAAGTCGATTTCTGTTTCATTGCCTTTGGACGCAAATACAATGGTCCAGTGTCCTTTTGTATGGCTGTTCCTTACATCAAGCTCCCAACGCCTGTACTGTTCAACCGCAGTAATTGTAAATGTAGTGGGATAGCCATTAGGGGAATATTCGATAAACTGTTTTTCATCTAGGAACTCTGTTTTGCCCACATCACTTCGCCATGTATGATAGCGCTCAACTGCTGATACGGTTTCCCATACTTGGTGGATGTCGCATTGGATAACAGCCTTAATATTGGATGTTGTCATATTCCATTCCTCCTATCTCAAAAACCATTGTTGGTCCACCTCCGCTGCTAACGGATGATGATGCTTTATTTTTTAACATTGAAATAATACCAGCGAATACATATTTAACTCTCTATATAAGGATTTTCTTCAACTAATTGGTAAGTGATATAAGAATTATAAAATATAATCGTGCAATATGATAGTACTTGAAATATTAAATATTCATTTATAAAACCGAGATTTTTTTGTTTCACATTGTAATAACCCGTTGACAGGCTGATTGTGGGCATATTATCTGAAAAATGGCCTTGGGCGCGGCAGCGCACCGATTCCACTTCTGTGATGTATCCCTTTATATACCGGATTTCAGGAACCCTGCTGCTGCCGTCATCTTCTTCTGATAATGAATGTTGTTAATTCGATTCAGGTTATTCATACCATATAAATTCAAAGGAATGATGTTCCATATTTATAAACATATATGTAATCCCGCCCTATCTGATAAGTTCAGTTTTCAATTGTTAAAAGCCGCCTCCCGGCGGCTTTTAACAATTGAAACATTCCTTTACAGTTTTTCCTTTACAGTTTTTCCTTTACAGTTTTTCCTTTACAGTTTTTCCTTTACAGTTTTTCCCTTACAGTTTTTCCTTTACAGTTTTTCCCTTACAGCCTTTCCCTTACAGCCTTTCCCTTACAGCTTTCCCCCCACAACTTTCCCCTATATCAGATATTCCCCCATGGTCTGATACCCCAATCCCTGCCTGCCCATGATCCCCGTCACGTGTTCACGCCATGCAGGAGGCATGCTCCAGGACAGGCCGCAGCCGGCGGATATCTGCCTCGGCACCGGTATCAGGCGTCCCGGAACATCCTCTTTGCGGCAGACCGTCTCCATGGCAATGGCCTCTGCCGTTGTATGGAATGTTATTACCAGTCTCAGTTCTTTTTTCCTCATATGCTTCACTCCGGTTTCCCGGTGCCGGATGGCACCGGCATCTACTCAATGATCAGCCTGAATCCCAGTCCGTCCTGTTCCACCGTTACCTTTTTGCCCTGGCTGATTCCGTATTTCCTCACATTTTCTTTTGTGTGGTTTTCGCTTACCAGGACCTGGATTGGTCCGCTGCCATGGGTTTTCAGGGCATTGGCTGTCAGAAGGACGGGTTCCGGACAGGATAAGCCTCTTGCATCTACTTCATACATCATAATAACGTCCCCTTTCCTATATCTGTTCTTTCCTTGGCACAAACCCGATTGCAAACAGGACTGCAATGCATAGGATGACTGCTGCTTTTCCCGCGCCCTGAAGTCCTCCTGCCACTGCCGGGGATGACTCTGTGGCAGCCGCTGCCGCTGCAAAACCAAAGTTATGACAGCAGGCAGCCCCCACAAAAAGCCCTAAGAATGTCACTGCGGAATCCGAGGAACCCTGTCCTGCCAGGATCAGCTGCCTTAAGGGACATCCGCCTGCCAATACCGCTGCAAACCCCACTGCATACATTCCCAGGATGTTCCACAGATGCTGTGAATGCGCCACCGGCTGGCCGTCAAAGGACAGTTTGAATCCGCCTGATGCCATGTTGTAGATTAGCATGACCACAAAAAAACCGCCAATGATGGTAAGCAGGTCATAATTCCTCATCAGGAATAAATCCCTGAAACCGCCTGCAAAGCAGGTCCGGCAGCGCTGTGACACCATACCGAATGCCAGGCCTCCTGCAAGGGATATCAGTACCGGCGCATGCATGCTTCCCGGTCCCTTCTCACTGACCGCCATGGCTCCCGTGACAATGCTGGCAATCAGGATTACCACCAGGATAGAGGGCAGGATATAACCGCTGTACGACCTTGTCCCATAAGCGCGCCCCAGGCTGAATCCCCGCTTTAAGGCCAGGGTGCCGGTAACAGTCCCAAGCCCAAAGCCTATAAGCGCAACATATGCGTTCAGGTCGCCGGCGGCCATACGGATGACCATCCTTAAGGGACATCCCAGGAACGCCAGGGAACCTATCATCATGATGACTCCCAACAGGAACCGTATCATGGGGGAAGAACCGGCTGTGGAGCGGTATTCTCTTGTTACCAGGGATAGGATGAACGCCCCCAGCACAATGCCTGCGATTTCCGGCCTTACGTACTGCACAGCCGCTGCCTGATGGAGCTTCATGGCCCCTGCCGTATCACGTATGAAACAGGCGATGCAGATTGCCATATTTTTTGGATTTCCCATCCATGCCAGCAGCGCCCCAAACACTCCCAGCACTCCGCCAAACATCATCAGTTTTCTTTTGGAATCAATGTTACCCATGGTATATATCCCCCTATTTTATGATTTGAGATTTATATTGATTCAGCCATTTCCCTCACTGCCAGCACAGCCTGGTCCATCTCTTCCTCCGTGTTATAATAGGACATGGAGAAACGGACAGCCCCCTGCTCCACGGTTCCCAGCGCCTGGTGCATCAGCGGCGCGCAGTGGGCTCCTGCCCTGGTATAAATCCCATAATCCATTGCAAGTCCGTCCGATACCTCACCTGAATCATGGTCCCGGATATTCAGCGCCACCACCGGCGCATGAAGGTCCATACGGGAAAAATCCCCGTACACGGTGACTCCCCGGATATCCGAAACCCCTTGGTAGAAACGTCTCATCAGCAACTGTTCCCTGTTCCGGATGGACTCCATCCCGGTTTCTTTTATAAATTCCAGGGCCGCGTGAAGCCCTGCAATGCCATGTCCGTTCACCGTGCCTGCCTCCAGCGCTTCCGGCATGTCTGAGGGATGGAGTTCCGAATAGCTGTGGGTTCCGCTCCCGCCAGCCATCAGGGGACGTATGGAAATGCCTTCCCTTACACATATCCCTCCTGTCCCCTGGGGGCCCATCAGGCTTTTGTGGCCGGTAAAGCAGAGCACGTCAATCCCCATCATCCCCATATCTATGTCAAATACCCCTGCTGTCTGGGATGCGTCCAGTATGAACACCAGGGATGCCCGCCTGCAGATTTCCCCCACCCTGGCAATATCCACCAGGTTTCCTGTGAGGTTGGAGGCATGGGTGCATATAATCCCCTTTGTGTTTGGCCGGATGGCTGCCTCCATGTCCTCATACCGTATATTGCCCAGTCTGTCGGCCCTGACAATGGTCAGCTCCACGCCGTTTTCCCTCATCCTATACAGGGGACGGAGCACGGAATTGTGTTCCAGCATGGTGGTAATCACATGGTCGCCCGGTGAAAAGATGCCCTGGACAGCCATGTTCAGGCTGGCGGTTGAGTTGGCCGTAAATGCCACCTGAAGGGGATTGCCAAGGCCGAACAGCTCCGACACAAGGACCCTTGTATCATATATGGTCCTGGAGGCTCCCAGGGATGCCTGATGGCTTCCCCTGCCCGAATTTCCCATATGGCGCATGGCATCCGCCACTGCCTGGATGACTGCCTCAGGCTTATGGTAAGTGGTTGCCCCGTTATCCAGATAAATCATTTTCCTGTCTCCTTTCGCTGCGGATATCCGGTAAGGTTACAATCTCAGGATATCAGGACCCGTTTCTCCCCCATCATCTTTGTTATCTTTTTCTTATCCATGAACTCCAGCATCTGCACCGCGTATTTACGGGATGTGCCGCACATGTCCCGGAACTCGCCCAGGGATATCTCCCCATTCGCCGCAAGATAATCCTTAAGCCTTGCAAGCACCTGTCCATAGGCAGCGCTGTCCATATAGGACGCCGGGTTCAGCTTCACCAGCCGCCCGTTCTTATGCATATCGGCAATAATCTGCTTTGCCCGGTTCTTATCCTTGAACTGATTCAGCACATCCACGGTAAGGGGCGCTTCGATTCCGGCCTGGGCGTATATGGTCCCTATCTGCTCCAGCATGCCTTTTAACTCCCTGGAATACTGGGTGGAAAAATCCTTGCCGGATACATAGGCCCCCTGTGTCTTGACCACCATGCGCTTGACCAGCTCTGCCAGCAGCACGGCGCCCTTCCTCATGTCATTCAGCCGGAATTCCTCGCTGAGCCTGGATTTGAATTCCTCCTTATCCATGCCTTCGTTGATTGGGTTCTCCCTGTGATACCCTGACAGCAGACCGTCCGCATAATCCGCGATTGTTTTCCAGTAATCCATATGGATGACGGACTCATCGGACAATAGCAGGATACGCTTACTGTCCTTTAAGGCGCCGATCATATGACAGGCCCGGGATTTTGGCATATCCATATCTGCCGCTATCCGGTCCACGGACGGGAAACGCCTGCTCTCTTCCTTAATCATCAGCTCCATGACCTCCTGGTCCGTGCCTGTTTCCTTTTTATGCAGGGATCCTATGGCCTCCTCATCCCCCCTTCTGTGTTTATAAGGGGACGCATCCAGCACAATGCCGCCTCCGAATGTCTCCACAGGAGAAAGGAACCGGATGATGAACCGGTCATTCCTCTTAAGCACCACCGGCTCGTCAAACCGGATCTGGGCATAGGCGCTTTCCCCTGGCCCGACACGGTCCTTGTCCATCAGGACCGCTTTGGCAATGGTCTGTGCCGCGCCATAGTTCAGATGAATCCTGTCCCCGGACTTAAGCTCCCTGTCGCTGGTCTGGAAAATGGACAGCTTCACATCCGCCAGCGTGGACGTCACAAGGGAGCCTGGATAGGCCAGTACATCCCCTCTTTTCAGTTCCTCCTTCTTAACATTCAAAAGGTTCAGGGCCGTGCGCTGTCCCGCATATGCAGCGTCTTCCCGGCAGCCATGGGACTGGATTCCCCTGATTTTAATCAGGCGTTCCCGTGGATAGAGCATGACCTCCTGTCCTGTCTGTACCATCCCTTCCTGCAGGGTTCCTGTAATCACGGTCCCAAACCCTTCTGTTGTGAACACCCGGTCCACGGGAAGGCGGAACAGTTCCGGTTCCGTGCTCCGGCTTCCCAGGTCTGAGACCATACGGATGATTGTATCATGGAGAAGCTCAATGTTCTCCCCTGTATAGGATGAAACCCGGATGACCGGGGCATGTTCCAGGAAGCTGCCCCGGACCATGTCCTCCACATCCGCCTCCACCATTTCAGCCCACTCCTCATTTACCATATCGCTTTTTGTCAGTACCAGGATTCCCTGTGGGATGTGGAGCATTTTTAATATCTCAAAATGTTCCGTGGTCTGGGGCATGACCCCCTCGTCCATTGCAATGACCATCAGTACCAGGTCGATTCCCCCAATACCTGCAAGCATGTTCTTCACGAATTTCTCATGGCCCGGCACATCAATGATCCCGATGTGAAGTCCGGCATCATTGGGCAGATTGGCAAATCCCAGGTCAATTGTAATCCCCCTCTTTTTTTCTTCTTTCAGCCTGTCTGTGTCAAAGCCGGAAAGCGCCTTTATCAGGCAGGTCTTTCCATGGTCCACATGGCCTGCTGTCCCCACAATGATATTCTGCATTACCCTTCACCGCCTTTCATGTGAGGAAAAATCCCTGCCCCATCGGCCGGCGCGCCCTCTGCCGCCCACAGAAAGGCCTCGGTCACCAGAGGAAATTCCTCATCCGCAAGGGTCCGCACATCCACCAGCACCCTGTCATGGTTTACGCGCACAATCAGGGGGACAGGGGCCTTCCTCAGCTTCCGCTCCAGCTTCTGGGCAGGCAGGTCTTCCTTCCATACCCCAATCCCATATCCCTTAAGCACGCAGGCAGGGGCGCTCCCCCCGCCCACCTGGTCCGTACAGGATTCTATCTCATAATGAAAACCCGGGCATGCGGCTTTTAGCATGTCGGCCAGCTGTCCGGCCCTTTCCTTCAGTTCATGGGGCCGCGCGCAGATCATCTTAAGCACCGGTATTTCCTTTACCGCCGCCTCCTGGTCAATGTACTGTGAAAAGGTTGCCTCCAGGGCTGCCAGGGTCATCTTATCCACCCGGAATGCCCTGGCAAGAGGGTGTTCCTTCATTCTGTCTATGTATTCCTTTTTCCCGATGATGATGCCTGCCTGGGGGCCGCCTAAGAGCTTGTCGCCGGAGAACAGGACCACATCCGCCCCATCCTTAAGGGCATCCGTCACCGTCGGCTCATCCAGCCCATACCATCTTAAATCCGTCATAAGCCCGCTGCCCATATCATAAATCACAGGAAGGCCCAGTTCCTTTCCCAGGACCGACATCTGCTTAAGACCCACATCCTCCGTGAATCCCACTATCCGGTAATTGGATGTGTGGACCTTCATGAAACAGCCGGTCACCCCTTCTTCATATGCATTCCGATAATCGGATATCCTGGTCTTGTTGGTGGCCCCCACCTCCCTGAGGATGGCGCCGGACTCTCCCATCACATCGGGAATCCGGAAGGAACCTCCCACTTCCACCAGTTCCCCCCTGGAGACAACCACTTCCTTTCCCCTGGCCATGGCTGCCAGGACCAGCATGGTGGCTGCCGCGTTATTGTTCACGGCCATGGCTGCCTCGGCCCCTGTCACCTTTTTTACAATGTCCTCCACAATCAGGTGGCGGCTTCCCCTTGTCCCTGACTTCAGATCATATTCCAGGGTACAGTATGCATCCATCACATCCGCCACTGCCTGTGACGCCTCCCTGCTGAGCCTGGCCCGCCCCAGATTGGTATGGAGCACTACCCCTGTTGCATTGAGTATCCGTCTTAAGGGCTTTTTCTTCTTTTCCGCCAGTATGGCGGTTATCCTGTCCATGATCTCGTCCCGGCTCAGGACCCTGTCAATTGTCCCCTTCAGAACGGCCGTCCTCATGTCCCCCACTGCATCCCTTACTGTTTCCACAATCAATGGCCTTGGCATGGTTTCATAAAATAAGACGAGGCGCTTATCCTGCAGCACCTCGTCCACTTTAGGAAGCCCGCGCAGAAGCACTTGTCTGTCTTCCATCGGTCTACCTCCTTGGTTGTACCTGAACACGGGCTGAGTCCTGCCCGTCCACGGCACCTGCTGCATAATTAGCAAAACGGAGGTGGTGGGAATCGAACCCACCCGTGAAGCTCTTAACTCCACACAACGGTTTTGAAGACCGCGGGGCGCACCAGCTACCCAACTTCCTCCCAATTATAAAGCGATATGATTCAGTTGTATACTTTGACATGGATGCGCCCACTTAAGGCAAAACACACCCAAACGGAGATGGTGGGAATCGAACCCACCCGTGAAGCTCCTAACTCCACACAACGGTTTTGAAGACCGCGGGGCGCACCAGCTACCCAACTTTCTCCCTGATAATTAAAAATCCTCCATGGGATGCGGTCCATGGGAAATGTGGCGGGCGGGGGAATGGCGCCCTCTCCCCCACACATCCCATGAACCTTAAATCAATCTATATATCCTGCTTTCTTCAATATCCCTGCTGCCTTTTCCAGGTTGGCCTGGGACATCTGGACAATGGGTCCTGTGCATCCCATGCCGCTTTCCGCATAGATGCCTTCCTTCCAGAGCGCCCTCACCGCGTCATCCAGATCCATGACCTCGATTCCCGGGATGGCCGCTGTCACCACTTCCTTGGGCGGGCAGGCCGCTTCCCCTGCCTCCTCCTGCTTGGCCGGGGCGTTCTTGGCTAAGAGGGTATCCAGTCCGGCCTTTCTGGCAGCCGCATATTCCGCGGCCGCAACCTCCCTCCAGCCGCCTGCGATCAGGCTGGCCGCATATTCCATGGCCCCTGCGACCACAGGCGCGCCGGAAGCCCTGGATACAATCATGACCAGCTTGTCATAATCTTCGCCGATGCCCGGTCCGTAGCCATATCCGGATGCCTCATACTGGCCGCCGGTGGTGTAGGAGGAAAACATCTTCATCATCAGGTTTCCGGTAAGGGAATCCATCACAACCACATCCGCAGTGCCCATCAAAAGGTCGTTGCCCCTCATCTCCACGCCCTTGTCCGCCCTTGCGGATTCTGCCAGCCGGATATCATATCCATTTTCCTTAAGGGCCTTTAAAATCTTTTCACATGCCCTGGCGCCGTCTATGTTGGCAATCCCCACCGTCGGGTTTGGGACACCGTCAGCCTTGGCTGCAATGATTCCTGCAATGGCATTCCTGACCAGGGCAGATACCCGGTCCGTGTCCGAGGTCCCTGTGGTATTGGCAATATACATGGGCTTTCCCTTTGCAGGGGTTATTACCTTGCCCACGGTTGACACACCGATGGGGAATGGATAGTGCATGGTCACGGCTGCCTGGGCATCTCCTGACGCCAGGGCCTCTTCCATGTCCTTGTGGGCATCCGGGCCGTCACAGACCCTTACCTCAATCCCCTTCCTGGCAGCCAGGTCAAGGGCCAGATCCATGTCCTCCCGCCCGTGCTCGCTGCCCTCCAGTGCAAATACCACCTTTGCGCCGCAGCAGGACACAGCCCGTGCCAATGCGGATTGCGTACGTTCCGCCCTTACTTCCCCGGCCTTCACTTCTCCTGTTTTTGCTTCCCAGGTATTTATATCCCCGGCGTCTGCACGTTTGTCCTTCACGCCCCCTGCTGTACAATTCCCCTCATTGGCTTCCACCACAAAGGATACCCCGTCAAACAGGTTGGTCATGCGGCCCAGGAACAGGGAGCCCTTGCCCACAATCATGGCGCGTTTCGTCCTGCCCTCCATACATTCCTTTACAAGAGGCCCCAGGTACGGGACTCCGGATGGAATGTGGCCCTGGGTGGGCGCCCAGCCGGTCATTCCGTGTTTTTTTACAAAGGACGGGATATCGGCCCGTTCAATCTGCTTTTTCATGACAGCCAGGGCAGCAATCATCTTATAGTTGGCTTCCGGCACATCCCCTGCCCCCGCGGGTTTGGTGATGTCCGGGTTCTGAAGTTCCGGCGCATACTTGTCAATATCCGTGAATTTAAGCCCAGCCTTTTCAAGGGGTTCCGCCACCAGGGAGCTGATGACCATCTGAGGCGCTGAGCCGGTTCCGATTTTATGGCATCCCACTATATCCGTGCGTATCCGGGGATGGATTCCGTCGTCCTCGGATACCAGTACGGAAAATCCTGCAATACAGTCTTCCAGGATTGGAAGTCCTTTCTTCACATGGTCCTTGCCGTTCATGCCCAGCTTGGCGGTACATCCGCCGGCCGTGACAATGACATTTTTAAATGTGCCTGATTTGACCAGGGCAGCTGCATGTATCATGGCATGGGCGGGTCCTGCGCAGAAACCGCGCACATCGGAGCCCGTGGCATTTTTATATCCGGCTATCTCAGCCGATGCCTTGGCAAAGTTTCCCCCGCCCCTCTGGTTCATGTCCCCGCAGGCTTCCTCGCAGCAGTCAATCACATATTCCACATCATCGGGATTGAACCCGTTCTTAAGCTTCAGTTCAATCAGGGAGAGGACGTTGGACGCCTTGGACACCAGGTTTTCCAGCATCACATGGGCGGACAGGTTCACATCCACATCATGGGCGCGCTTTACAACGCCTGCCAGTTCTTTCCTGTGGATATAAAGCCCCTCGGAATGCTCTTCCCTTACAAGGCGTTCCAGTTCTTCCCTTGGCCCGTTATTCTTAAGAAGCCCTTCCAGCTGCTGCTGTGTGAACATGCCGCGCTTTTCCAGCTTATCCTTCACAGTCCGCGCGAACCCTTCCTCCAGCATGACCAGTTCGAACACATCACAGATGTGCATGACCCCGTAAAATTCATCTTCAGGGAGTATGCAGCCAAAAGGACCTTCTTCCTTTGGCTCATTCCACTTTTTATCATAATATGGGAACGGTGTTTTCCCCAGTTCCTCATGGGACGCATTCCCTATGTAAACCTGGTTTGGGATATAGGAAAGCACGTCCTCATATTCCCTCAGGTGTTCCGGCAGTTCCACCAGATACCCGGAGTCCGGGTTCACAACCCGCTCGGTTGTCTGCGTGGTGCCGTTATATATAACCATATCCGGGGTGGCAGCCAATGTATAGCTGGTCCCCTTAATAACCGGATAACCTTTCATTCTGTAAGTCCCCCAATTTTCATGAACAACCTGTGTACCGACCGTCCTGTCCCTTCCCTGACTCCTGTATGATACAGGCGCCAGCAAGGCAGCGCCCGTCGGGATGGGAACAGGCTGGCGCCGCAATCTTTCGCGGCGCGTCCTGTTCCGGATACGCTCCTGCAATCCTCAGACAGGCTGCGGATCAGTATTTTCCGTAGTCCTTGCGGATTTTCTCCACTTCCTCATGGATTGCCGGAACGTCCATAACCATCTCCATCATTCCCACCTGTTCATCATAAACAGAAGGGTCTGCCTCTGCCTTTACTTCATCTTCGCAAATGTGATATACATTTAGTCCCAACTGGACTCCTGCTAAAGGACCTGCGTAAGTGGGGTCGCCTGCCGTAACGGTTTCAGCGGCCAGGCCGGCTGCCTCTGCTTCTGCAGCGCCCAGAAGAACAACGATGTTCTCCGGTCCGTATTCCTCACTTAACTTTAAAACCCTTTTCTGGTTTTCCAGATCCATAGCACCCGCGGACGTTCAGACAAAGCATTCCGTAGAGGAGTAGGCTATCTTTGCGCCGGCTGTTTTCGCACACTCTTCTATGGCCGGTCCCGGTACGCCGTCACGGTCACCGATGATAATCGCGTACTTGTCTTTTAAAACTGCCATATCATTTCCTCCTATTTCATTTTATTTATGCATAAGCCTTTGCTGGCTTTAAGCATACTTTTTAATCATTTCCTCACAGGAATCAGGTGTTGCATCCTCCTTTACCCTGGAGTCAATCATCAGTCCATCCTTATAGATGGCGATGACCGGAAGTCCCAGGACCTTCTGGGATATGGCAAGCCTTCTTGCCTTTGTGGTGTTTAAGGAGCAGAACTTAATTGTACTGCCATACACCTCTTCAAATCCATGGATATGGGGCATAAGGGCTGCGCAGGGCACGCACCCGTCGCCGTAAAAATCCACCAGGATATATCCTTCTGCCTTCAGCACTTCTTCCTCAAAATTTTCCTTTGTCAAATCGGTCACGTTCATATCCTCCTTTTTCAGTCTGCACTGCATTCATATCATTCAGCTGCATTGATACCGTTTATATGTAATCGCGATAACTTTTGTCTATATTATACATGGACATCCGTGTTTAATCAAGTACTTCCGCAGATTTTCCACCAATCCCATCCATTACTGCATATCAGCCACATAGTGCTCGGCCTGACATGCCGCTATGGCGCCGTCAGCTGCAGCCGTCACCACCTGGCGCAGGGATTTCACCCTTACGTCGCCGGCCGCATACACTCCCTCAATATTGGTATGCATGTCTTCATTCGTCCGGATGTATCCATTTTCCATGGCCAGTCCGCTATCCTCTAAAAGTCCGGTGTTGGGCAGATATCCGATGAAGCCGAAAAGCCCGAACATCCCGTCATCCGGGTCTGCAAGGACCTCGGTGAGCCGGCCGGTCTTCACATTCCTTACCACCATCCTGTCAAGGATTCCGTCGCCGCTTACCTCGTCCACCACACTGTCCCACATGAAATGTAGCTTCTCATTCCTGAATGCCTTTTCCTGGATGGACTGGGCAGCCCTGAGCTGGTCCCTTCTGTGGATCACCGTTACCTTCCTGGCGAATTTCGTCAGATAAATGGCTTCCTCAATGGCTGAGTCGCCGCCGCCCACCACATAGACCTCCATATCCTCGTAGAAATTGGCGTCGCAGGTGGCGCAGAAGGAAATGCCTTTGCCCAGGAAATCCTTTTCATTCTTACAGCCAATGGGCCTTGGATGGGCACCGGTTGCAATAATCACGGTCTTCCCTTCATAGACATTGCCCTTGGAATCAATCAGCCGTTTTACCGGTCCTTCAAGCTCCGTCTTTTCAATGGCAGCGCTGACCCTGTGCACGCCGAATTTCTCCACCTGCTTTGTCATGCGCCGGATCAGGGTTGCCCCGGATTCCTCCTCCTCAACCATCTGGCCCGGATAATTCTCAATATCCGATGTGATGGCAATCTGCCCCCCGTCCTGGCTTTTCTCAATCAAAAGGGTGTCCAGACGGTACCTGCCGCCGTAAAGGCCTGCCGCAAGACCTGCAGGTCCTGCGCCCAGGATGATTAAATCATATATGGTTCCCATTTTTCCCTGCCTCCTGAAACTTAATGTAATCCAGACAAATGTCCTTGACAAAATGCCGGAATCGAATATGATAGAAAATAGAATCTGCCAGCATTCGACAGATATTAACAAAACATAAGGAGTACTGCCCATGACAGACATTAAACTTACAGAGCTCACCGGCTCCTGCGGCGGCTGAGCGTCCAAGATAGGGCCAGACGCCCTCGCGCAGGTCCTGCGCGGTTTACCAACCTTTCACGATAAACGGCTGTTAGTGGGGTATGACACTGCGGATGATGCCGCTGTCTATGAGCTTTCCCCTGATTTGGCCTTGATCCAGACCGTGGATATCTTTCCCCCGGCCGTGGACGACCCTTACGAATACGGCCTGATTGCAGCCGCCAACTCGTTGTCCGATGTATGGGCCATGGGCGGGGAACCCCGGCTGTGCATGAACGTATTGATGTTTCCGGATTCCCTTCCTCCCCAGGCAGTCAATGCCATACTACGGGGCGGATGTGATAAGGTGGCCGAGGCCGGGGCCATCCTGGTGGGCGGCCACACGTTAAAGGATGACATACCCAAGTATGGCCTTTGTGTCTCGGGCCTGGTCTCGCCCAGCCGTATCCTCCGCAACGACACGGTACGGGAAGGGGACGTGCTGATCCTCACAAAACCCCTGGGCACCGGTATCCTGACAACCGCTGACCGGGGCGGCCTTTTAAGCCGGGCAGCGCGCCATTCCATGGTGGAATCCATGGCCGCCCTGAACAAGTATGCTGCGGACGCAGTGCGCAGTCTCGGCGGTATCCATGCATGTACGGATGTCACTGGTTTTTCCCTGCTGGGACACAGCTTCGAGATGTGCGCGGGCACGGGACTTACCGCTGTCATAGACAGCTCCAGGGTACCCCTGCTCCCCGGGGCGGATACCTTTGCGTCCATGGGACTGGTTCCTGCCGCCGCTTACCAGAACATGGGATACCTGAAGGAAAAGGTCTCCCTTCCAGACCGTCTTGCCGCCAACATCCACGACCTGCTCTTTGACCCGCAGACATCCGGCGGCCTGCTATACAGCGTTGCCCGTCCAGAAGCAGGACGCGTCATGGAAGCCATCCTTAAGGTATGCCCTCAGGCCGCTGCCATAGGGCATGTGGAGCGGGATTGCGGTCATCCGGTCATGGTCATATGACCTTTGTCCGCCGCCCCGGGACCGGAATCTTATCCCAAATGTATGGGCAGCATGCCTGCCCTACATTTCCCGGCAGCATTCCAGCAGGCCTCCAAGGAAGTTCCTGATCCGGACATTGCCATGCTTCTCACTTTTCCCGCGGATATAGTTCATTTCTTTTTTCATCTGTTCAAAGCTGTAAAGCCTTCCTGCAAATTCATTGAATACAGGGTCCGCATAATCGTCCAGCCCCCTGAGGGCCAGGTTGTACATGCCCTCCGAGGCAGCCCTGCGGATGCGCTGCTCCACGCTTTTGGAATTCTGTTTCATCCTTGTGCACAGTTCCCGGATTGTAATATCCCCAAACTCCAGCTCCTGTTCAATCATATGGCTGACAATCCGGATGATATCCTTGCTTCCGGCCTCATTGAGGATTCCGATTGCCTGTAGGATTTCCTTCAGATGCCTGATGGAAAGGCTTAAGCTTACTGCGCTGCCGGGCGCTCCTGACCGTCCTGCCTCCCCGTCCGGGTCCGGGGTCCCCATGACGCCGCTCCTGGCCTGTTTAAGGATCCACTGCATGTTCTTTACCATTTCCATGCTGCGCAGGGTGTTCCTGATTTCCGCCATGTTCACCGGTTTGTGAAGAAGCAGTTCAGCGCCTCCCTCATACGCCCTCTGGACGGTTTCCATATCATGGGCCTGTGACAGCATGATGATGGACGCTGCCGGAAGCGCCTCCTTTATCCTGCAAATACATGTGATGACCTTCAGTTCGGGAAGGGGTAAGTCCGCCAGGATCACATCCGGGCGTATTCCGGGAATCCGCCTGCACGCATCGTCCCAGCCCGCTGATACGCCGGCCACCTCCCCCAACGCCTCCCCTTCAATCATACGGGTCAGTTCCCTGCGCGAATAACTGTCGCAGTCTATCAGATAGATTTTCATTTTTTATGTATGAACGTATCTTTTATATTCTTCCACAACATGAATAAAATCAATACCGCGCCCACATATCCATTGAGCACGTAAATCACATTGACCAGGACCCTGAACGGGAGGAAGAGTCCCACAAGAAGCCCTGCAACGCCTAAAATAACCGTTAAAACCTTAAACCAGGCAGTTCCTTCTTTGGCAAACCTGGCGCATGGGTTATATAAAAGAGGGACTGCTGTCGTATAAATGCCTGCAAATACCACGACCGCGAATATGGAGGCAAATGGTTTCCAGATCCGTTCTGCCAGAATCAGGTTGGGGATATCTGCATTCCAAACAAAAATCCCGTTGTTGCTGATGCCGGAGGTATTGATATTGGCAATCTGGGCAAACATGATCAGGATGATGGCCACACAGACAGCCAGTGTCCCCAGATAAACTCCGTATTCCAAATCTTTCTTTTTATTGTTGGCCCCCAGGGCCGCCGTAAAGCTGGCAAACCACAAAAGCACGAATCCCGCATAGGACAGACCGGAAATCATCCAGTTAGGTCCTGCGTTCTTGATGGTTTCGCCGCCCGCCTGTGCAAAGGCGCCGCTGTGTATGATATCCAGCCCGGCGCCAACCTGGCCGCCGTCCCTTAATAGGGTTACCACACCGATTCCGATACAAAGTACAACAATGGCCGGTCCTACCATACCAATCTTGTCTACCAGCGAATTCAGCCCGCCTACCACGGTAAAGATGGCCAGGGCTGCCAGGATCACGCCTCCCACCACAAAGGGAAGGCCATACTGCTGGTTCAGGGTGGACGCAGCCCCGCCTACCATGACAAAGAATGACATATAACAGAAAACAGTTGAATAATAATCCATGAATGTCCCAATGTATGTTCCGCAATAGAATTTGTAAACGTCATTCCCTTTTTCAAATCTTTCCTCTGCGCCTGCCTTTGCAAAATTATAATTGTAATAGACAAAGCAGACAGCAAATAGTAATACCGTCAGAATTCCCTGCACCCCGTATGCAGTAAAATATTGGATGATTTCCTGTCCTGTGGCAAATCCTGAGCCGATGGTAAATGCAATGACTGCCCCCGCAAGTATCATTACCCGGCCCCAGTTAACTTTATTCTCATTTTCCATATGCCTTCTCCTCTTAGCAGACCTGGCTGCCGCAGGGGCACGGCAGTTCCCGGGGCACGGCTGCCTTGACCGTGCCCGGGAGCGTGTCTGAACATTGCTTCCTGCCACGCCGCAGCAGCCTTCAGCAATTATTTTTCAAACACTGTCTGTCCTTCCACCGGTGTCTGCAGGGCCTTTAACGCCCTCCTCACCATGGCTAAGCGGAGTTTGTAGCTGTCAGTCTCACCCTGGGGCGGGTCGCCCAGTGGGTAGGGGATACCTATGCCAGGGATGATACGGTTGGCACCGATTGTCAGGGAGATAGGAACAACGGTTGCCATATGAACTACAGGAAGGCCATACTTTTCGATACCTTTAACCATCGTTGCACCGCAACGAGTACAGGTCCCTCAGGTGGAGACGAGGATGACCCCGTCCACATGTTCATCAACAAACATTTTTCCAATCTCGGTCCCGAACCTGGCCGCTGACGCGGTTGCTGTCCCGGTACCGGTAGTAGCGCAGAAATAGTTGACAAGTTCGCCGAACTCGCCTTCTTTTTCCAGCTCTCTGAGCGCATCCAGCGGAACCACCACATTGGGGTCCGCGATGGCAAACTGGCGGTCATATCCGCCGTGGATGGATGTGAAATCATCGGCTGAAAGCCGGTCCATACCGGTAATATCATATTTGCCCCACTTGGTGGCATTACTTGATTCGATATGGTCAGGGTTGCCTGTGGGCACGATACCGCCCGAGGTAACAACCGCTATTTTGGCTTTCCTTATATCCATGATGGGAGCGGCAGGCTCTACCCGGTCAAACTTCGGCATGGGCAGGTCTGTCTCAAATGGCTCGCCTTTTAATTTCTTGACCAGCATCTCAACCGCGCGCTCAGAACCTCTCTTCTCAGCAAAGTAGTTGACGCGGATTCCCCGTTCAAGATACCCCTCCTCTGAAGGTCCCAGGATTTCCTGTCCCTCAGCCAGCTTCTTAATCAGGGCTGACATCACAGGAAGCACCTTTGGCATGCCTGCTGCGGAATTAGGGGTTCCCACAATGATAAGGTCCTTGCGGAACATATCCACGCCCGGGTTCTCCTCATACATTCCGGTGAGGACCGGTATCATGAGGCGTTCCTCCACGGCCTTACAGATCGTGCCGCAGGCCACGCCGTAACGTCCCGCGTTAAATGCAGGCCCGGCCACGAACACATCCGGTCCATACTTCTTTACCATCTCTATGACTGCGTCTGTTGCCGCGTCCAGGTTTTCCCCGAAATAGTTGTCACCGCAGATAACGGTGGCCGCAATTTCATAATCGCTTCCCAATGCAGCCTTAAGCCCCATGCCGGGCCCTACGGCGCCTTCACGGACTTCAGGCATGTGGTCGGCTTTTTCCTCGCCGCCAATACCGGCAAAGAACTGGTTAATATAATGTACGACTTTATATTTCGCCATGTTTCCATCTCCTTTGATTGATTTAATATCCTCTTGCCGCCAGCTTGTTAAAGCCATTGGCAATGGTGGAGGCTATGATGATCTGAAGCTCTGCCTCAAAGCTGCCGTCCTGGTTCTTACAGCCGTCCCAGCCCCCAATCTGCATCTCGATGAATTCCTGGGTGCCGATGACCTTATCCATGGCCGGGAACATGAGGGTTGCATTGCCCTGGCCGCAGGATGCCAGCGCGTCCGCTTCCTGGCACACATCCGCCAGGGACTGGGACTTGCCGTCCTTGCCCGGGAACTCATCGGTAATCAGGACCACCTTGGTTCCTGCATTCTCCACCTTGCGGCAGTTCATCATCAGGTCCGTATCAGGATTGCCGTATCCCTCTTCCGTAATCAGGACACCGTCCAGTCCCATCCAGTTACACAGCTTGGCAACCATATCGGAATGGCGCTCCTTATCGGCAAGGAACACATTCTCATTGGTCAGGATGACGCCCATGAAGTTGATATCCTTGCCGTGGTGTTTGAAGCAGTCCTCAATGACCGGATTGTGGAAATGGTGGTAGGTGGTAACCTTGTCGCAGGGCGCCACGCAGTTGCCGGAAACAATGGCTCCGTCCATGATTTCCGTTGGATACATGAAGGTGGGTATGAACTGCTTGGCGTCCACTCCGTAATAGTATGTATCGTGAAGAAGCCCCTGGGACTGCAGCATATGGATATATCCCACCTTGGGAAGGTCCGGATACATGGCGGCCTGTTCAAAAACCGGCCTTGTCTCATAGGTAATGATCTCGTCCGGTTCCAAGTTCCTTCCGGCTTCCCCGATATAAGCCGCTACCTTTAACCCGGCCATGCGCGCCGCCTTCTCGTACACATGTGTCTCCAGGCCGTCGGCCGGTTCCACCACCACGCAGAGGTTATTGGTCTTGGAGAACGGGCAGTAATCCGCGGCAGGACCGCTCATGTCAATCACGCCTTCCTGGAATCCAACAATCTTACCAGCGGTTATGACACAGCATCCCTCCAGTGCATGGGTCCGTCCGCTGCCCACCTGAGGGCTTACCTTCCCAATCACACCTGGAAAAATCTCTCCGCCTCCGCTGACCTTTACCCTTGGCTCAATCACATCCTTTACCGGTGTAATCCTCACCGACTCGCCTGGCCTTGCAATGTCAACATGGCAGCCAGCCAGCTTGTCGTCTTCCAGTACAAGCTTTTCAACTTCCTCTTTGCTGACATAAAGGACCCCGTCCTTCACGTGAGTCTTGTCGTCGAATCGGATATCTTTTATAAAGATTTTTCCCAATTCAAGCTTCATATGAAATACCTCCCACTTCTTTATATTTTACTGCCGCCCGCCGGCATTACTTCACCCACTCCGGCGAAATGACAGCATTTTTACAATTGACAATTTTAGTGTTTGTGTAAAAATGATACATTTAAAGTAGTAATCGCGATAACTTATGGCTATAATATAGCATATGTTATCGCGATTATCAATGGTTTTATTGAAACCTTTTGTTACTTTTTGTAGTATTCCTCTTTTTCGTCATTTTGTTATATTTTTGACATTGTTTTTGTACATATTTACCATTGGGTCTATCTGGGGATAAAATCGCTGGCATAAAGCTGGGTTATCTCCTTGCTTTCCGATATGAACCGGTCCACCAGTCCCGGAATTGTTTCAGGTTCCACCCCATGCTCCTGGACAAATTTAAAATATCCCAGAAACAGGGTGCAAAGAATATGATTCAGCCTCCTTGCATTTTCCTCTGTAATCTTCCCCTCTTTTACAATACGCCTGCAGACATAGTAGTCGCGGTCATAATACCCTGGGATTTCCAGCATTTCCTTTATCATGGGGCTGACGCGTATGATGGCATCCGGGAACATTTCATAATATTCCTTCAGCGCCTCTCCCAGGTCCCGGTTGATATTGCGGTAGAACACGGACTCAAAGGCTTCCGGATTGCGGAAAGCCTCGGTTGCATAGGAACGCCATATGCCGAAATGTACATCCCATATGTCCTTCCATTCCTTTTCCCGGATGGAAAGGTCCAGGATGTATTCATTCAGGGCATCCAGCTGTGCATAGAACAAAAGCTCGTCCAGATTGTCAAAATACCGGTACATACTGGCGGATGAACATCCAAGTTCCGCTGCCATACGGCGTATGCTGACCGCTCCCACTCCTTCTTCCTTGATGATCCTGCTGGCCAATTCCACATAATCTTTTCTGCTTAAATCCTTAAAATAGGACGTTCCTGATTTCTTCTTCATCGTTCCCTCACACTCCCCTCCCTGTCCGTCCCTACAGCCTGGGGATGACATTTTCAATCATTGATAAGTCAATGGTCTTGTAGTCATAGGCTATCTTTTCGTCATACTCAGGGACTTTCTTAATGGAATTCCATTTCTCATAGGTCTCAACCGCCTTTTCTATGAGACATACATCCTCCCCGTCAGCGGCCCCGGATCCGCCGTACAGCAGTATTGTCCTGTAGGGCGTCTGGTTGGGCTTTAAGCTGGACGCCTGGGGATGGGTCAGAAGCTTATGCCCCCTGTGGATTAAATCCCTGGCCTTCTTGAGCACCGCCTCATAGGAATCCATCATGAACACCTGGTCCACGCTTCCCCCCCACTTTTCCGCGGCCCGGTCATTGTTGGTGACCAGGATGCATTTTCCTAAATCAAACATCGTAACCCCCTCCTTTATTTTTAATCTGCGCATGCCAATGCTTTTAATATCTTACATCATAATTGTGGTTCAGTCAATTTCCCCATATTTAGAGCATTCCCAGGGCTTTGCAGATTACATTACCTCTCAATATACTGGATTGCCACACACCTGGGCCCTCCCTGGGCCACAAACACAGGACTCAGCTCCAGGATGTGTATTTCCAGACCGGGGAAGGCTTTTGCAAACAGGTCCTTAATCCGGCAGGCCTCCTCTGCTGCCACGGCGTGGGATATATACAGCAGGTGCCGCGCGCCCAGTTTCTTATCCTGCAGATGTCTGATGATGCTGTCCACTGCCCCTGACATGGTCCGCTTTACACCGAATTTATCCAGTTTCTTCCCATCTTCTGTCAGCTTGACAATGGGCTTCAGCTTTAAAAGGGAACCCACGGCCGCTGCCACGGGCGTCAGTCTGCCGCCACGTCTCAGGAAGGAAAAATCCTGGGGAATCAGGAAGGATTCCGTCTTATGTGCAGCCGCCTTAAGCCAGGTCAGGATTTCATCCCTGGTCCTGCCCTCCTCTGCCATCTTCCTGGCCTGGTCCACCATGTAACGGTGGGGGCCGCACAGTGTCCTGCTGTTAAAGACCATGATATCATCCCTGTTTTCCGCCATCTCCCTGGCGCTTTGGGCACTTTGATAGGTGCCGGAAAGGCCGTCTGCCATGGATATATTCAGGATGGGGCGGCCCTTGTACTGCTCGTAGGCATCCAACACATCCCCAATGGGCGGCTGGGATGAGGTGGGTATCTGCCCTTCTTCAATCCGCCTGTAAAAATCCTGCATATCCATCTGAAGGTCCCGTCCATGACTGTCCCCGATGCTGACACAGAGCGGGATGGACTCTATCCCTGCGTCCCGCCCTTCCTGCATTGTATAAAGTGTTGATGAATCTGTAATGATCTTGACCATATCAATCTCCCTGGACTTATTATCTGGTATTCAATACTATGTATTAAAGTTTATAGTATCTGTATGATATAGTCAAGACTCTTTCCGACGTTTTTCGACATTTGGGGCTGGCAAATAAATACAATTCATTGGGACGCACATCTGGCAGAAAGCAATTTTCAGACACGCTCTAAGGTGTGTCCTGACATCCATCCTGGCCGGATAGAGTCTTAGACAATCTGCTCCAATATGGCAGGATCCTTAATCTTCCTGTCCTCTGCCAGCAGCACGATTTTGGACATGATTTCTGCTGTCTTGGGGTCCTCATCCACAAACGGAAGGAACAGCCTGCCCCGGGACTGGCTGTGGACCGGAAGGATGTTGAGCATGGCCCCGCCTGCCTGGTGGATGACGCCGCTGCCAAGATGGACCGTGTATTCTCCCCTGGCGCCTTTTATCATTGCATGGCTGTCCTTTAATGTTACATTGGAAATGCCAAAGAGAGGCAGGTTGAATTCCACGATTGCCCTGCGCATCTCTATGGTGGAATGGCTGGTCTCCGGGTCCACGCCGCCTGCATGGGCCACGCTGACCGCCAGGTCCACATCCCTCATGACCTCGCTGTATATAAGGTCCGGCACCTTTTCAATCTCAAGGGATTCAAATGTTTTCCGGTCCGAGAACTCCACCCATTCCAGGGCAGGCGCTTCCACATCACTGGGCGAGAACCAATCGGCCAGGGCGTATATCCTGGCTATGATGTCCTCTTTATAATAGACCTTCTGAAGCCCTTCCTCATAATCCGCTATCCAGCGCCTTCCCCGGAGCACGGCCACTGTTTTCTGTGGCTGGATTTGGTTGCCTGCAAACATCCTGGAGTATTTCTGCCCCTTCTCCTCAGGCAGCTTCACGTACAGCTCCCTGAATACCTGCTTAAAGGGCTGTCTGATACGGTTGTCAAACAGATGCTTCTGGTACTCATGCCATACGCCCTGGCGGTATAAATCCAGGGGATGGGCAATCCGCAGAAGGTCTGTTCCCCTCAGGGGCGTACGTGTCCCATCATAAGACACCAGGCAGGTGCCTGGGTCCACCGGCCGGTTCTGCACCTCAGGTTCCTGTGCCCCAGGTTCCTGCGCCGCATGTTCCTGTGCTTCCATGAATCCAATCTTATCCCCGGACACAAACACAAGGGGCGCCAAGATGGCCCTGGCCACCGGGTTTGTATAAAGCATGGACACCTCATCCACAGTGAATAGTGTCTGGCTTTCCATGGATTCCTCCATCATTTTCCTGGTCCTGGAATACTGGTCCTTCAGCTTTTTGTGGACAGCCTTCAGCTCCATCATATATGTATCCTTACCCAGCCTGGAAGGGATGGATTTTAGGGCCTTGCCCTGGCCAGGATTCATACCGGCGGCCTTACCTGTATCTGCCCCTGGCGCCGCTGCCTTGCGGCAAAGGATCCCGCTCTTCCCATCCTCCCCGACTTCCAGCTTCACCAGTACATCGTCCACCTGTTTCCATTCCATATATTCCCTGAACTGTTCCATGAGCCGGGTCTCCATGTTAAGGGTCAGCCGGATCACATCCGCAAATCCCGCGTTAACGCTTAGATTGGTCAGGGCTGTCTCTGCTGCCTTTGCCTCGCTGGCCCGCCTCTGGGCCCCGAACTGGCGGCTTTCCTTTAAGAACTGCTGGATATACTGGTAGCGGTCTGCCATGTCCCGGTTCCCGTCTTTACCAAAGGGAACAAGTCCCAGACTCATCAGAAGGTCCTTGTTGCGCCTGGCCCCAATCTCCTGTTTCAGTTCCTCCACCCCCACGCGTCCCGCTGCCGCGTCCGCATACTTCCTGGCCCTGGAATGCTTCTGTCCGTCTGAAATATACTTGGCCGCATCATAAAGCAGGCCAAAATGCTCTTCTCCCAGCTGGCCGTAGGCTTCCCTGAACCAGTTGACGTCAAATGCGCCGTTCTGAAGCTCCTCCGGGCTTAAGGGGGTATATTTTGCGAAAATTGCCTTTTTCCTGTCATCAAAATTCTCATCCATATGGGCCATGAAATAATAGCATCCGCATTTCAATCCCTTCCAGCCAAGATATTCTTCTATGATTTCAATCCACTGTGGCGCGTACATGGCCACCTCCACCAGACGGCTTTCCCTGATTTTCGTGCCGCCCAGCAGCTGGCCCAGGGTCTTTGGCGTATCGTCTTTGGCCGGATAACAGGCTTTTAAAAGGCCGCTGAGCACTTCCTTCTTGGTATATATCCGGCTGCCGCCATACCATCCATAGTAGGAATTCCGGTCCAGCGTGTCCTTACCCAGGGCCATGAGGATACGGACCAGGTACCGCGCCCCGCAGATATAGGTGATTCCGCCCATGAACCTGGAATAACATGTTTCGCTGTCCCCCCGGCGCAGCTCCACATCCACCATCTGAGGCACGATTCTGTCATAAAGCTCCATGCAGAGACGGCCTTCTTCTGTGTGTTCCAGCATGTAGGCATTGCCCTTTTCCTGCATCCTCGCAAAATATTCCTCGCCGAAGAACCGGATGGCGCTCCACTTATTCCTTGTCATGACACATTCGCCGTGGACGAACTGGGTCAATACCTGAAGAATCCTGGTGGTGTCCAGGTATTCAAAGACTGCCCTGATCAGGATATCCATGGGTATCATGGACATGAGATACGCCTTCATGAACCAGGACATGCCAATGGGTGTCATGGGTTCCCGGCGGTCTGTGAGGAACTGGCCGGTATCTGAGGAATCACGGCATTTCAACTCAAAACCATATGCTGTTTCAAATGCCAGCCTGAATTCCGGGTCTGTCTGCCAGTATCTTAGGCCCTCAAAATAACGGTCCAGAAGAGGCAGGCGGTTCATATAGCAGGAGGTGTCATACATATTGTTGTTCCATCCCCTGTACTGGTATGTGACCTTCTTGTTCTTCTGGTTTACCACTGCAGACAGGGCCTGGATGACTGCCAGGCTCTCCTTAAACAGGCCGGCCCTGTCCAGATAATCCGTCCTGTAGTTCAGGCGTATGGACCTGACCTGGTCCATGTACATGAGGGACAGAGGCTCCGGCTTAAACGGGGGCTTTCCCCATACGGCGCGGTAGAATACGGCTCCTGCATCATAAGCACGGCCCTGGATGAAAAGCAGCGCTTCCATCTCCATCAGGACCTCATGGCTTTTGATTTCAGTTTCATAGAATTCCCTAAGTTCCTTTGCCAGGGGGTAATTCTCCAAATGATAGGAATAGTCCTTTGCATCCTTTAAGAAATGGTATCCGTTCCCAAGAAGCCGTGCCTCGCCGCTCCTGTCAAGGTACTCATAGTCCCTATACTGTCCAACCAGGCTGTCCAGCTTCTTAAGGATGAGGATGACGTCCTTTTCCTTAAGGGGAAGGCACTGTCCCAGTACCTGAGGGTCCGGGGTACCCACAGGAAGCACCGCGCCGGCAGCAGGATTGTACAGCCCATAGCCATTTTCCCTGGATATATCTGTCCTGTCCCCTGCCTTTCCTGTCAGTTCCTCTATGAGGATTTTTTCCTTGTCCGTGGGCGCCTGGATGGCAAGGGGCAGTTCCCTTATTTCCTGGTACAGCCGGTCCTTGTCCTTTGCCTTGCCCAGCCGCAGCATCATGTCCAGGGCAGCCGTGCGCTTTTCTTCCCTTTTGTCAGACATCAGACGGGTCAGGGAAGCCTTTAGCCCTGCATCATCCTGTTCCATCAAAAGGTCAATCAGCCTTCCCCTCAGTCCGCTGCGCTTATACCGCAGCATATCCTCAAGGACCATGTAATCCGCTTCCTCAAGCTTCAGTTTCCTTACGATGGCGTAAGCCCTTTGGGCTGTGTATTCTTCTGCATTGCCCACATATCCCAGGAGGATGTCCCTCTGCTTCCGGTTCCTTGGTTCATATAACAACAGGTTAATAAGCCGGCTCCTGTAGGAATACCCGCCTGCGCTGGTAATTTCCCCTAAAAGGCCTGCCATGTATGTTATCTTTTCTTCGTCCTGCAGGATATACGCCAGAAGGGCAAGCTGGCTAAGAACCGGTCCCGGGCTTAATTCCACCTTATACCACGGAAAGATGCCGGGTTCGTAAACCAGCCCCTTTTTTGGCATCCTTTTATAAATATCCAGAAACACGGCATACAGTTTTTCCGCTTCTTCCCTGCTTTCACAGATGTCATCCGGCACCGGCTTCCTGGGTGTCAGCAGCTCCCGTCCGTAAAGGCTGCTGTCCGTGAACATCCTGGTCAAATCACTGTTAAACCTGCCGGTAAATGCAGGCATGAAACAGGCAGCCAGTTCCAGGTCCTCCCCCTGCTCAAGGATTGCCTTTTTCGCGGCCTGGCTTTTATAGCTGTCATCCTGCATGGACTGGTTGTAAAATGACGCGGCCAGCTTCTGTGGTTTCGTGCCATGGTCAATGAGCGCCTTCATGGTATCCATGGCATCATGGATTTCCCGGAATCCCTTTGCCCACAATGCCACGCTGATGGCGACAGCGTCATTGGTCTTAAGCAGTCCGTCACAGGACCGCGGGTCCCTCAGGCAGCTTCCCATAAGCCCCAGCAGCTTACTGTTTATGCGGTCCGCACTGTTCTCGTCAAATATGCCGATCCAGGTGGATACCGCCCGTTTAACAGAGGCAAAGCGGATCAGGTCATTGTCCTCTATGGTCTTTAGAAGCAGCAGGAACGCGGGGATGGTTCCTTCATCCATGGACTCGCAGATGGCCTGGCGCAGGCCTTCCTGTAATCTTGCAGCAACCAAAAGGTCTGCCAGCAGCTTATGAAGCCCTTCATGATCCGAGCGCAGGATACCCAGTATCATCTGGCGGTCCAGGTACGCCGTGTTATTATCACTGAGGATTAGTTCCTTCAGGGTTTCTATGACCTTCTGGTTCCCGCGGTCGATTTCAGCCGCGTATACCAGGTCAAATCCATTCATGAAACAAGATTCTGATTTTATGTAGTCCAGCATCTCCGGATCCAACTGCCTTAACATCAGACAACGGATGTCCACGCCGCAGTAAAACATCCGTTCATATGTATTCAGCAGTCCTATGGCGCGGCGCATCTGCGGCCCGTACCCGCGGGTGCGCACCGTCCTGCGGTTCCACCCCGTGGAATAGGGGAACTGGTTCAGCTTATCAATAATGTAAAGATAAGAATCCTGGTACTCCTTTAGTACAAACGCGTCCAGAATCCCTCCATGGGCCCTTTTTTGCAGTATCAGCCCCTTCTTTTCAAACCACTGGCCGGGTTTTTTATCATCGTCGGCATAGTACCCGTTTACTGCCCTGTCAATCATTGGTATGTCACCGTTCCTGTATCCCCTGCCTAAGGACTTTATCTCCTCTGCCAGCTTCTTCTCATCCCCCTTAAGCTTCCCGGTCCTGGCATCCAGCTTCCTGTCCCTCAGCTCCGTAATCTTCCTTCTGGTATTGTAATCATAATCAGCCATGTCACCACATCCTTCCCGCCAGCATGGTCAGCCTGACAAATGTAAGGCTGCTCCCTTCTGTCAGCAATATCTTCTCTTCCAGCTGTTCAAGCGCCCTGTCATCCAGGAAAATCCTGTATATACCGTCCTCAAAGGACTGGATTGCATGATTCACGGCCGATTCCGGATCAGCCTTCCTGTCCCCGTAATTCACGCCAAAGCCCACCCTGCCGGAAGCTGCCTGGTCATTGATTTCATCGCTGGTCAGGCAGCGCAGCAGCTCCTTATCATCCATCCTCTGGTTATAGAGCGTCACACATGCAGTGGTCACGGCTTCAATCAGTTCCCTGACGTTCCCCGGATGTCCGGGAATCTCATATACGGCTTCTTGGACCTGGTGTTTGCTTTTTCCTATCTTTTTGATGTTGACCTTCAGCTTCACGGATATTCCTCCCCGATTTTTTCTTCTTCTGACCCACCGGATGATTCAGTGCATCAGCTTCAATCATACAGTCTATTCTACCATATAATCCCAGTCCACACCACTCCATTTGCGGCCTTCAGACAGGCCGGTCAGTCCCCGATTACAGCTCCCGGTTATAGTTCCCTCCCATTGGTCTCAATTACCCTGCGGTACCAGTAAAAGCTGTCCTTTTTAATGCGAGCCAGGTCCTTTAAGTCATGTTCATCCCGGTTCACATACACAAAACCATACCGTTTCCGGAAGCCCTGACGGGAACTGAGCAGGTCCATAAAAGACCAGGGGGAATATCCGAACAGATCCACGCCGTCCCCGATGGCCTGGGAACATGCCTCAATATGCTGTCTGAGATAGTCTATCCTGTAGTAGTCGTGGACCTTGCCGTTTTCCGTGAGCACGTCCCCGGCCCCAAGACCATTTTCCGTGACAATGAGGGGGAGCCTGTATCTGCGGTAGTACAGATTGAGCACCGTCCTAAGCCCCATAGGGTCAATCTGCGCGCCGTATGCGCTGGTTTCCAGATATTCATTCTTAACATGCCGGAAATATCCATACTGGTCAAAATCCACCTCGTTGATTGGAAATGACCGTTCCCCAGGCGCATGCCCCTCGGTTGCCGGAAGATGTGAAACGCAGAGCGTCCTGTAATAGTTGACGGCAATATAATCCATCCGCGCGCCCATCAGTATCTCCCTGTCGTCAGGCCCTGTCTTCGGCACAATGCCCCGTTCCTCTAAATATCTCATATAATATCCCGGATATTCACCGTCATAGTACATGTCCAGACAATAATCCGTCTTGAACCAGTCATTCATCCTGGCAGCCCACACGTCCTCCGGCCGGTTGGTCAGGGGATAGGTGCAGGTGGAGGAAACCGCCGGGCCTATCCTTCCCCCGGGAACCAGTTCATGGCACGCCTTTACGGCAAGGGCATGGGCCAGGAACATGTGATAATCCATCTGCGCCCTGAGACGGTCGCCCTCCCACGCATCCCCGGCCTTGATATTCATCCGTTCATCCACCCTGACCATCAGGTTCTGCTCATTGTGGACCTGCCAGTACATCACCTTGTCACCAAATTCACGGAATACGATTCCGGCATACCGCTCAAAGGCAGCCACACATTGCCTGGATTCCCAGCCATTGTATTTTTCCACCAAGGCATAGGGAAGGTCAAAGTGATACAGGGTCACAAAGGGTTTAATGCCCTGTTCCAAAAGACAGTCAATGACCTGGTGGTAGAACCTGATTCCATCCTGATTCACATCCCCGTCCCCATCCGGTATGATCCTGGCCCAGGACATGGAAAAGCGGTACATCTTAAGCCCCAGTTCCTTCATCAGCCCGATGTCCTCCCTCCAGCGGTGATAAAAATCACTGGCCGTCCTGGTGTCTGCCTGGATACCGGAACGCCGGAAGGAATTGTAATCCGCCACGGTCATGCCTTTCTTCCCCTCATCCCATCCGCCCTCTATCTGGAATGCGGAGGAGGATGCGCCCCAGAGGAAATGTTCCGGGAATAGGGTTGGACGTCTGACGGAACCTGCTGTTCCATCCGCGCTTTTTTTACTCATGGAATCCTCCTTTTCATTGTCCTCATCCTCTATTGTCCTCATCCTCTATTCTCCCCTTCATCCAATTCCTCAAATCCCAACACCCATGTCAGCAATGCCGCCCCAAAAAAGGAAATGCTGATTCCCAGCAGATAGAAGAGGAAATTCCTCATTCCGAACGCCCCATAGGTTGCCAGCGTAAGCACGCCATTATTTGCAAATGCATCCCCATACACGCCGCCAATCCCCATGACTGCCCCTCCCGCCGCACCGCAGATAACGGCGTATACCATGGGCTTCTTAAGCCGTAAGTTGCAGCCATAAATCGCAGGCTCCGTAATCCCGCACACCCAGGCGGTCAGGGACGCGGAGGCGGCAATTGCTTTCAGGTTCCTGTCCTTTGTCCTCAGCATCACCCCCAGGGCAGCGCCGCCCTGGGAAAAGTTAGCCGCCCCTGCAAAGGCCAGCAGGTTCTGCCGTCCTAACCGCGCCACATCATTAATCCCAATGGGGACCAGGGCGCGGTGGGCGCCGAATATGACGAACACGCACCACATCCCGCCGATGAAAGCCCCGCATAGGGCCGGGCTTAAGGCCATCATGCCCGTATACACGTAATTGATTGCATTTCCAATGTAAATGCCCACCGGGCCAAATACCAGATAGACGGCAGGCACCATGACCAGCAGGGAAATGCCCGGCACCAGGATGATTTTCAATATCTCAGGAGTGACCTTGGTCAGGAACCGTTCCACATAGGACAGTATGAATACCCCGATGATGATGGGGATGACCGAGGACGTATAGTTGGCTTTTGTAAGTACGATGCCAAACATCCTGACCGCCGCCCCGCCACCCATCAGTTCCAGTATGGCCGGATAACACATGGTGCCGCCCAATGCCATGGCAACGAATTCATTGGCATGAAATACCTTTGCGCTGGTATATGCAAGGATGATCGGCATGAAATAAAAGATTGCATCCGTGGCAGCCATCAGGATGATGTAAGTCTCATTCCCCGTAATGTCCACTCCGCGGCTGGAGGCAGTAATCCTGGCAATGGTCAGGAATCCTTTTAAGAGCCCGGAGGCTGCAATGGCAGGCACCATGGGGGTAAACATGGCGGATATGGATATCAGGATGCGGTTCCATACAGAGGTACCCTGCCCGGCGCCTGCCTGGATGTCCTTATTGGCGGCCGGTGTCTTTCCTGCTGATATCTTTCCTGCCGGTGTCTTCCCCGCCTCCATCTGCCTGCATACCGCCTCATAGACATATTCCACTTTTGTCCCAATCACCACCTGCAGCTGTCCGCCCCGTTCCACCACGGAAACCACGCCCTCCACCTGTGCAAGCTTTTCTTTGTCTGCTTTCGTCCTGTCCGACAGTTCTAACCTAAGCCTGGTAAAGCAGTGTGTAAGATTCTCCACATTCCCGGGACCGCCTGCCAGGGTCAGGATGTCCTTGGCCACCGCATCATAATTCATATGTCCTGCTCCTTCCCGCTGCCTGCATTTCCCTTAAAACAGCACAAAAAAGCCGGAGTCATCTGCAGGCAGAGCCATATAGGTTTAATATGGCATTTACCTGCGGATTTCATCCGGCTATTTTAAGGGTTTGTCCCCCTTCCCTGTTCTTTTCCTATCTACCATTCGTTGACAGCATAGAGAACTGCCAGGCGGAGGCCTTTTCATCCGAGGACATCTGGCTGAACACCTTCCTGTTTTTTTCATCCTTCTGTTTCCTCCCCAGATATCCATAAAGAATGGCCCCGGTCTCCTCATCAATCTGCGCCTTGCGCACGGTTTCCTTCATTTCCGGACTTAATGTCATGTCTTTCATCCTATGTACCCCCATTATCTTCCCTTTTATTGCCTTCTGATTTACCCCGGACTTTCCCCTTACAGGCCTTAGGGCGGGAATGAATTTTCAAACATGCCCTACTCCATCTTCTCCTGGCATTCACTGCATACCCTGTCGTGAAGGGAAATAATGCCTTTGCACCGCTTACACGTATATCTTTTCTTCTGCTCTTCCATGAAGGATTCAAGGCCATGGTCCTGAACATGCCTGCTGTTTTCCATAAGGCTTGCCTGGTACCGCCTGTTATAGCTTCTCTCAAGATTCTTAATCTGTGTGCATGGATATTCAGGGCATTGGAAACAGTAAGATAATCCTTTTTCTTTGATACAGTCTTTTATTTTACAGGCCCTGCAGTGTTCCGGTTTTCCCCTGTCCCCTTCCAGGCAGCCTGCGCACGGTTTCTTGTGATAACAGTGCCTGTAACAGACCATGCAGTTCATTCCGCAGGGCGCAAACATGTCCGGACGGATGCTTTCCTCAGGCATTTTCATGAATCCCCTTCCTCCTTCCCCATACATATCTTGCAATTAAATATCCTATGCTTCCTGCCGCACATCCCTCTTCCTGACGGTCGGGTAATTCTCAATGATATCCTTGTATCTGAAGCAGCCTTCCCCATGGTCATTGATGACCCCGCAGGCCTGCAGATGGGAGTACACGGTGATTGAACCCATATACTTGAATCCCCGCTTCTTTAAATCCCTGCTCACCTCATCCGACAGCTTGTTGCTTGCCGGAATCCGGCCCTTCTGATGCCCCGCATACAGGATTGTCTTTCCCTTGGAAAAAGACCATATATACCGGCTGAAGGAACCGTATTCCTCCCTGATTTCCCGGAAACGCCGGGCGTTATGGATGACGGCCTCCACCTTTCGCCTGGAACGGATCATCCCTTCTGCTGCAAGGATACGCTCCACGTCCCCATCCCCGTAAGCAGCCACCTTATCATAGTCAAACCCGTCAAAACACTGCCGGAAAATCTCCCTTTTCTGTATCATCATGTTCCAGTTCAGGCCGCACTGCATGACCTCCATCATGAGAAATTCAAATTGCCTGTAATCGTCATGGAGGGGGATGCCCCACTCCTCATCGTGGTATCTGGTCATTTTTTCATTGCAAAGGCACCATGGACAGCGTTCCATACAATCTTCCCCCTCTGGTTTATGGTTTATCTCCGGTCTGGTTTTATGTACACAACTACCCTTTCATTATATCGTCATACCTGCAATAATACAAGAAAACAGCGCATTAAAAGACAACGGAAATGAAGGCAGGGAGCCTTCTTCCAATCAGCTCCCTGCCTCTGCTCTTTTTAACCATCTGAATCCATGGCCGTCCACCCTTACAGCAGAGGCCCGAAGCATTTCCCCGGTCATCATATCCTGATACATGCCATCTGTTTCATCAATCCACGCAATCCTTTCATAATCATGGAAATTAAATATACCCACCAGCTTTCCCTGTTCCTGTTCCCGCACCAGGCACAGCACAGAGTCATCCCATGTTTCCCTGACAGAAAACCTGGCGTCCGCGCCAAAAAGCGGTTCGCCCCTGCGCAGTTCCTCCATCTGTTTTAACCCGGAAAATATCCTGCCCTGCACCGAACCGCCGTCTTTTATGCAGCCGGTCAGTTCCCAATGGAATCTTCCCCTGTGGATATAGCGGGAATCAGCCGCTTTCTCAGGATTATCCTTGTACGTGTAATCATTTACCTGCCCTATCTCATCCCCGCTGTAAAGGACAGGTATCCCGGACAGGAAAAAGAGGAATCCATGAAGGCACAGGATACGCCCAATCCCATGGTCCATGCCTGCATCGTCCATTTCAAAACCAGCCCTTTCCACTCCGCACATGGAAGCCGTTGTTCCGCAGAACCGCGCATCGCCTGTAACAGGATCTTCGTTGTACAGTTCGCCCCGGCTAAAGCTTTCCGGTATCTTTCCCGTAAAAAAGTCATTGAGGTATTTCTTATGGGGCACCTGCTTCATGCCCCAGGATTCCAGAAGCGGATAATCTAACCCCCAGCCAATATCATCATGGCACCGGAGATAATTGAGGAATAAGCAGGTGTCCGGCAGCCTGCTGATGGCTTTCATCTGGTGTTTTAAGAGCCTGGCGTCCCTGGCTGCAACCGAATGCCACAGGGTGGCCATGGTCGTTACATTGTAAAGCATATGGCACTCAGGTTTTTCCACCGTACCAAAGTACGGCGCCACCTTTTCCGGTTCCATGACCACTTCTCCCAGAAGCAGTACGCCGGGGCACACAATCTCCCCAATCATACGCATCATGCGCACAATGGTGTGGACCTGGGGAAGGTTCCGGCAGTCTGTTCCCAGTTCTTTCCAGATATATGGCACCGCATCTATCCGTATGACATCCATGCCGCAGTTGGCCAGATACAGGAAATTATACATCATCTCGTTAAACACCGCAGGATTCCTGTAATTCAGATCCCACTGGTAGGGATAAAAGCTGGTCATCACATAGCTGCCTGCTTCCGGAAGATAGGTGAAATTGCCCGGCGCAGTGGCGGGGAATACCTGGGGCACGGTTTGTTCGTATTGCCTTGGAACATCATAGGAATCATAGAAAAAGTACCGGTCCCTGTACTCCCTCTCACCGGCCCTGGCCCGCTTTGCCCATTCATGTTCCTCGGAAGTATGGTTCATCACAAAATCCAGGCACAGGCTGATTCCCCGCTTATGGCACTCATCTGCCAGCGCCCTTAAATCGTCCATGGTCCCAAGGCCGTCCCTTACCTTCCTGAAATCCGATACCGCATAACCGCCGTCTGAACGGCCCCTGGGGGTGTCCAGCAAAGGCATCAGGTGGAGATAATTGACATTGCAGCTTTCTATGTAGTCCAGCTTCTCCTTCACGCCTGTTAACGTGCCTGCAAACTGGTCCGTGTACATCATCATGCCAAGCATGCTGCTTTTCCTGAACCACCCCGGATTCTTCTCCCGCTTTGTGTCCAGCCTTTTAAGGCTGGCCCTGCGGGCCCGGCAGAACTCCTCCATTCCGCTGCAAAGCCCTTCAAACATCTGCTGATTGTCGTAAAGCTCCATATAAAGCCATTTTAGTTCATCCAGATGTGGCTCCAGACGTTTTTGGAAAGGAATGTTTTTTAATCCGGCTTTTCCTTCCCCGGTTTTATACTCTCTATTTTTAACAGCCATCTTCCATTCTCCTGTTCCCACATTCATGCTGGTCGTCATACCGGAATCAGACCTTTACCAGATGCGCCTGCCATGCCTGGTATTCATCTGCCATATAAGGCACGGGAAGCCCGGCTGACATAAGGGCGGCCCCCGGATATACGCGGCCCGTGGCCCCATCCCTGTAACTCCATCCAGGTTCCAGTCCTTTCAGCCGTATGTACACGGGAAGGGGGTTGCCATGTGTCTCAAGGGTCACCGCATTCACCAGGGCCTCGCCCTTATCTTCACTGACAAACATCCATGCCCCTGCCTGCGTTTCCTTAAACGGATTGCCCAGCCTGTAGTAATCGCCGTTGTGGATCATGTCCTGATACCGGTGATAATCCTCAATCTGTTTCCTGATGCACGCCTTCTCCTTTGCTGTCAGCTGGCCCGGATCCAGTTCATACCCAAAACTGCCCGCCATTGCCACCACGCCGCCGGGGG
>NZ_QVEX01000002.1:62469-299313 GCF_003434055.1 Enterocloster aldenensis
ACGCCGCGGGTTTCCATGGAAACCCGCCTTCCGGTCTGATGGTTGGGACATGCGGATACATGGGAACCAACGGATGATACGGGAAAACCAAAGGACGTGCCGTACTGGATGCGGATGCGGTCAATGGCATCCGTGTTGTCACTGCACCATATCTGGGGCGTGTAGTAGAGCATGCCTGCGTCAAACCGTCCGCCGCCGCCGCTGCATCCTTCAATCAGCATATCCGGATACCGCTTTGTAAGGCGTTCCAGGAAATCATATAATCCCAGCACGTAGTGATACATGATTTTTCCCGGATTCATGGTACTTTTGGCCTGAATGTCCCCCCCATCCTGTGTATTCCCGCATCTGCGCAGTTTTCCTCTGTCCCGTTCCTGCACCGCCGAGTACACATCCGCAATGCTGCGGTTCATATCCCATTTCACATATTCAATATTGGCGCTGTCAAATACCCGGCAGATGCTGTCAAACACATAATCCACCACTTCCTTCCTGGAGAAATCCAGTACCAGCTGGCTCCGGCTCATGACCGGCTTCCTTCCGGGAATGGTAAATGCCCAGTCCGGATGGGCCCGGTATAAATCGCTGTCCAGGGACACCATCTCCGGTTCAATCCAGATCCCGAACTTCAGGCCCAGGCCGTTAACCCGCTCCACCAGGGACCTCAGCGTACCTCCCAGCTTTCCTTCATTGACAGACCAGTCCCCAAGTCCCGACCTGTCGCTGTCCCGTCTGCCAAACCAGCCGTCATCCAGCACCAGCATCTCCACTCCCAGTTCCCCGGCCAGTCTGGCTGTCTCATATATGGTTTCCCCTGTAAAGTCAAAATAAGCTGCTTCCCAGCTGTTAACCAGCACCGGTCTGGGGGCCAGTTTGTATTTTCCCCTGCACAGATTGCGGCGGATGGCTTTGTGGAAATGCCGTGACAGGGCGGACAGTCCGCTGCCGCTGTAGCTCATGATGACTTCCGGCCCAAAGAAGGTATCTCCCGGGTCCAATCCATAGGAGAACATCTCATCCTGAAGTCCCATCAGCATCCTGGTCTGGCCGAACTGGTCCTTTTCCACCTCTGCCTTGAACGCGCCGCTGTAGACAAATGACATGCCGTAACATTTCCCCGCATCCTCCGTTGCATCCTTTTCAGCCAGTATCACAAAGGGGCTGTACTGGTGGCTGGAGGTTCCCCGCCTGCTTCCAATCACATGGGCGCCGTGGGATACCTCTGTCCGCTGCCAGTTCCGCTCCATGGCATGCCTGCCGTAAAACTGTATCCAGTCATAGTCCCCATAAAGGAAATCCAGGCAGGCGCTCTGCACCTTTTCAAGCGCCAGGGGACCATTTCCCGTATTCTCAATCTTTACTGCCCTGGTTATGATATCCCAGACCGGAAATACCCCGTATAATAAAGTCACCACAAGCCCGCCGGCCCTGTCCTCAAGGGTGATTTCCAATGTTTCGCAATCCATGTCCCGGCCGCTGTCTATAGCCTGCCCGGCCGTATCCCTGCCCGTGCCGCCGTTTTCCGCCTGATACATGGCCGGAAGTCCCGGCAGGCTGTATTTCCCCTGCTTTATGACGTGGCTGCAGTAGCGCAGGTCACAGCTCATGGAACCGTCCGCCTGTCTCACCTGTAACGCCGTGCTCCTGTAATCCCCGGTTCCAAGGACCGGATATTCCTGCGGAAGGGCGTCCAGGGAATAGGTCCTGTCCTCACCGGCCTCATAGGGATTTCCTGAAAACCCCCGGTCCGCATAGGTAAGGAGGTATTCCATGGACCCCTCTGAGCGGTCCCCGTAATAAAGATGCAGCAGGTACCCAAACCGGTCCACCTTCATCTGGTAGGTCGATTGGATGGTATGTATGGTAAATAGCCGTTGTTCTTCCTGATATAGGATTGCCATTGTCTGTCTCCTTTTATATGTCTATTTTCCGCCTGTCATGGCAATGCCCTCAATAAACTGCTTCTGGAACACCAGGTACAGGATGACCATAGGTATCATGGCCAACATGGAACCTGCCATAAGGACCGGATAGTTGGTGGTGAACTGGCCCCTTAGGGTAGAAAGGCCGGCCGACAGCGTCATCATGTTGATATCCGTGTTGGCAATCAGAGGCCACATCAGGTCTGCATAGGCAAACACTGCGGTGAAAATGGTCAGGGCTGCCATGGATGCCTTGGTGAGGGGCATCATTACCTTTGTAAAGGTCTGCCATTTGGTGCATCCGTCCAGGTAGGCGGCTTCGCCCAGTTCATCGGGAATCCCCATGTAAGCCTGGCGCAGGAAAAAGGTCCCGAAGGCGCTGACCAGTCCAGGGAATACCAGTGCAAATATGCTGTTGGTCAGCCCCATTTTCGCCAGCATCTGGTACTGGGGAATGATGAATATCTGGGACGGCAGCATCATCTGCATGATGACCAGTGAGAACAGCAGGTTCTTTCCCCTGAACTTAAGCTTGGCAAATGCAAATCCGGCCGCGGATGAGAATGCCACTGCGCAGATTACCCTGAAAAGGATCAGAAGGACGGTGTTGGTATACAGTTTTATGAAAGGGAGTGCGATTAATGCCTTCTCGTAATTGTCTGCAAGCCATTCCTTTGGCAGGATCGTGGGCGGTATCTGCACGCTTTCACCGGCTGATTTAAAGCTGGTAAGAAGCATCCACAAAAAGGGGAATATCATCAGCACGGCCCCTGCCCCCAGCATGGCATAGACGAGTATGGTATTAATCCTGCGGCTTTCTTGGTATGATTTCATGGAATCTCCTCCTTATTTATCTCCTAAACCTCATAGTTAACCCATTTTTTCTGTCCCCAGAACTGCAGGGCCGTAATAATGCCGATTAATGCCACGGTCCAGATCACGATGGCCGAAGCATATCCCCGGTTCCCTGCCACAAAGGATTCCCGGTAGAACAGATACATCAGGGACTGGGCGCTGGTCAGGGCGGGATTGGTCTGGTCCACCATCATGTAAATCAGGTCGTAGACCTTGATGGAGGCCATCAGCCGCATGATTAATACCACAAACAAGGTGGGGCTTACCATTGGCAGGGTAATCTTGAAAAACTGCTGTATCTTTGTGGCCCCGTCCAGGCTGGCCGCCTCATAATAGCTCTTGGAAATGTTCTGGATTCCGGACAGGAGCAGGATGGCATCATACCCCACGGCGCTCCATATGGCTACCACGGCGCAGGCAGGCAGCACCAGTCCAGGCGTGGTAAGCCAGCTCACCTTTGTTCCGATGATCTGGTTGATGATGCCGTACTCCGCATTGAAAATCCATTTCCACACCATTGCGATGGCTGCCGGGGCAACTACCATGGGCAGGAAATAGATGGCCCGGAAGGCGGATTTCCCCTTAATCTTTGCATTCAGCAGCACGGCTGCCAGCAGGGACAGGAACACGCCAATAGGCACGGTCAGGATGCAGAAATAGATGGAGTTCCATGTTGCTTTCCAGAATTCCTTACTTGCAAACATCTGCTCATAATTCTGGATTCCCGTGACTTCATAAATCCCAAAGGGGTGGGTGGTTGAAAAGCTCAGCACCAGTGTCTGGATGAATGGATATACATTTAATACAATCAGTCCTATGATGGTGGGCGCAACCAGCAGGTAGCCCCATTTTGCGTCATCTGTCAAAATATGTTTCTTTCCCATATCTTCCTCCATTTTTAGAGAGTTTCCATAATCAGCGTCAGGGTATGTCCCCTTCCATTACGGCGCCTTTGCCTCATCTACCAGCTTCTGCATGGCCGCAAGCCCCTCATCCAGGTCTACCTCGCCGCTGTATATCTTAAGCAGGGCATCATTGATCTGCGTCTTCCAGTTGGGTCTTGATGCATTGTTCACGCTCTGTACCCCATAGGGGAACATATCCACGCATTTCTGTACGTCCAGCTTGTAATCAAACTGGCTGAAGGCCTGTACCCAGGTGTGTTCCAGCCCTTCATAGGCCGGGATGGCTGCCCCTGACAGCCCCTGGGCCCTCTGCCCCTCCTCAGAACCGGCGAATTTCAGGAAATCCTTTGCATGTTCCAGCTTCTTCCCCTTTGCCCCGGTGGCATAACACAGGCCGTTGGAAATGGTTGCCCTGCCGTCCCCGTTTAAAGGGTCCGGGCATTTGGGCAGCACCGCCACATCCCATTTTCCTTCCATGTCCTTATTATTCTCCATCATGGACATCAGGTTCCAGTTGCCTTCCAGGTACATGGCGCCCTGCCCGGATATGAAGGCGGTTCCGGGATTGGTTTCTGCAAAATACTTCTGGTCCGGGCACCATGGTTCTTTCTGTAAATGAATGTAAAACTCCATTCCTTTCCTTGTGGCCGGGTCCATGAAACCTGCTTTTGTCTTATCCTCATTCAGGATATGGCCGCCTGCCTGGTACACAAAATTCCAGTACCCCAGCTGCTCATCCGCATATGCCATGAAGCCGTATTTCCCTGTTTTATCATAAATCGCCGCGGACGCCTCTGTCAGGTCGTCCCATGTCCAGGAATCATCCGGATAGGCAAGGCCGGCATTGTCAAACATTTCCCTGTTATATACAAGGCACACCGTATCCTTGTCCTTTGGCACCCCGTAGATGCGTCCGTCCGACCCCTTTGCATTGTTCAGGGATATTTCTGAAAAATGTTTTGTGTAGTAATCCGGGTCCTCCTGATCATAAAGGTCTGTCACATCCGCCAGCTTTCCATAGTCAGCATATTTAAGGATCTGGTTGGTATGCATCCAGAATATATCCGGCAGCTGGTTGGATTCAGCCGCAGCATCCAATTTGGTCCAGTATTCATCCCAGCTGGTCACCTGGACGTCAATCACCACATCCGGATTCCGGTCCATGTAGGCTTTGGCCACGGACTCCATTCCGTTCCTCTGGGCCGTATCCCATATCTGGAAAGACAGCTTCACCTTCCCGTCCCCTGTTTCTCCTACCCTCTGGCACCCTGTGACCATGGCTGCGGCCAACAGTGAGGCTGCTCCGAATGCAAGACACCATTTTAACGTTTTGTGCATAGTGTTCCCCCTCTTATACCTGCGTTTTTCAATTTAAATAAACCATTTTGTTGCCTTTATTTCCCTGTTTCTTTCTGTTAATCTTATGATATCACGTTGTTTTCTCAGGGTAAATGTTCTGTTAATGCCACTTATATACCCAAATGCTATTTTTGTGTTTATAGGTTGATATAGGGAAGCATTTGGGTATATAATGAAATATAAGCAATATGGATCCAGGCTGTTTCCGGCATGACAGGCTGGTAATGATACCAAAGGAGGAGTCCCATGAGCAATGTCCTGTTTTCCATTTTCCCCAATGAACGTTTTGTGGACCTGGGTTTATACCAATATGGCTGGGAGCAGTGTGAACCCCTGCATTCCTATGGCCCTTATGCGCGCAACCACTATCTGTTCCACTATGTGATATCAGGGGCCGGGACCCTGATGTCCACGGATTCCAAAGGCATGACCAATACCTATCACATCAAAAGCGGGGAAGGGTTCCTTATCCACCCAAAGCAGGTTAACACCTACAGCGCGGACAAGGACCATCCCTGGGAATACACATGGCTGGAGTTTGACGGACTCAGGGTGAAAGAGGCCCTGGAGCTGGCCGGGCTTACCATGGACAATCCGGTCTACCACTCCAATGCAAGGGATTTAAGCCTGGAACTAAAGAACGAGATGCTCTACATCGCCAACCATTCAGACCAGTCGCCCTTCCACTTAATCGGGCACCTGTACCTGTTCCTGGACTATCTCACCCGCTCCTCCTCATCCAGGAGAATGATGCGCGGCGGGAAGCTTCAGGATTTTTATATCCGTGAAGCCACATCCTTTATAGAGCAGAATTTCCAGAATGATATTTCTGTGGAGGACATCGCTGCCTTCTGTAATCTGAACAGAAGCTATTTCGGCAAGATATTCCGTGACGCAGTGGGCAAAAGCCCCCAGGAATTCTTAATCAGCTACCGCATGACCAAGGCCGCGGAACTGCTGAAGCTGACAGAGCTGACCATAAAGGACATAGGCAATGCCGTGGGTTATCCCAGCCAGCTTCATTTTTCCAGGGCCTTTAAGAAAACCTACGGCATATCCCCAAGGGAATGGCGTTCGGAGAATAAGATTGCATCCGCGGCAGGGAAGGGGTAGATGGGGGGATAGCCATGTATGGGATTTTGGGATGTATGACAAAAGGACCGCTGCCTTTTGATAAGCAGCGGTCCCATTGCATTATGGATTCATTTATCATAACAACATCTAATCCTTAAGGATACCCCTTACAATCCCAGCCAGCTCCTCCGCCCCCGCGGCCGTGAAATCAGGGGTAATCCCGCTGCCTGCGCCAAGACGGCTGTCCGGATAGTCATCACGGCCAGGGACCGCATGATGCCTGCGGTTAAACCAGACCGCCTTCCAGCCTGCCCTCTTGGCCCCGGCAACGTCATTGGCAAATGAATCCCCGATATAGTATATGTGCCCAGCATCCAGGCCCAGGGCTTCCTGCACCTTCCTAAATACGCGGATATCCGGTTTTGCCGCCCCGATTTCAGCCGAGATGAACACATGGCTCTCCTCTATCCACTGTCCCAGTCCCAACACGCGGATTTTATCCCGCTGGTGTACGGAGGGGCCATTGGTCAAAAGCCCCAGAAGGGCGCCTTCTGCCTGAGCCGCTGACAGGATTCCCGCCATGCCGGGGAGAAGTTTAATCCTTTCCTGGTACGTCCCGTATGCGTGCTGGAGCCGGAGCGCGTCCCGGGGGGCCAGATGTAGTCCAAGGTCGGCAAATGCATGGACCAGCCGGTAAACATACATATCCTCCATTGCCATCCGGCCGGATTCGGACTGGTTGAAAACAAGCTCGCTGTAGTACCTGCTGCGTACAAACAGGCGTTCATAATCCGCCCTGAAATCCGTTCCCAGCACCTGACCGCAGGCCAGCCGGAAAGGCTCCAGCTGGTCATATAAGGTGTCGTCCACATCAAATAATATGGCTGTCATATCCCGTATCACTCCTTCAGCCGTCCAAGCTCCTTTGCCGCCTCCTCAGGCAGCATGTCAATCAGGCTGTTCCGCTTCAGCTGGGGCTTGTCCAGGTATTCTTCCCGCAGCATGACCTTTACCCGTTCCAGGTCTTCCCATAGTTCCCTTGCAGATACCAGGCGGCAGCCCTGGCCGCGGATGATAATCTGTTCCAGCCCATCGGAGGTGGCCACGGAAACATCATAACGGCGGGCATTTTCATGTGCAAACTTCTCAATATACTGGTCGGCTGTTTCCGCCTCTTTTGTGTATACCACATGGATGTTATGGTAATCCAGGATTTCGGTTGCATGTCCCTTCACCCGGTATGCGTCAAATACCACAATCAGGCTGCACTTTTTCACGGCCTGGTAATTGCACAGCAGGTCCATAAGCCGTCCCCTGGCGCCCTCCATATTATCCTTTGCCAGGACGTTCAGTTCCTCCCACGCATAGATGATGTTGTAGCCGTCCACCAGGAGATATTCTTCCTGAGGCGCCTGTTTTGCCGCCCCATGGTAGGTGCGTGTCTCCGGGGGATTAAAGCTTCTGCGGCTGCCGCCCTTTCCCGGTATCCCGGTTTTCTGGCGTGCCTTATCCCGGCTGTTGGCATAAAAAGTCCGGTTTAATATGGCGTCTATTTCTTCTGTCCCCAGCCATATTTCCTCCTTGAGGGAGCCTTCCGGCATGGTCTTGGCAGGTCCGTCCTCCTGATTCGGCCCCTGTTCCAGCCGTTCCTTTAAAATACCGCTGTCCACATGCATATACTCCTTCACATGGTCCCAGCCAACCACAAAACCCGCGCCGTGGGCACAGAACACAGACCCCGTCGGATTATCCGTGTCCCGCTCCGGGTCATATCCAATGCGTTCCATGACCGCTTCCGTATCATGGCATGGTTCATACCCTTTCATGGTACATGTAAGCTTTCCGCATCCTTTTGTATAGGCGGTCACTTCTGTCTGGTAATCTCCCATGGCTGCCACAGGCGCGCTTCCTGTGAGCACTGCCATCCCTGATGAACTTTGGGCAATGGAGCACGTGCCGGACCGTTTTTCTATATCCGTCATGGCCCGTCCAATGGAGGTGTCCGGGATTTCCAGCCGGAATTCATACCATGGCTCCAGCAGGATGCTGTCTGCTTCCATCAGCCCCTGCCTCAGCGCCCGGTAGGTTGCCTGGCGGAAATCCCCGCCCTCCGTATGCTTTATGTGGGCCCGGCCCGCCACCAGTGTAATCCGCATATCGGTAATGGGCGAGCCGGTCAGGACGCCTTTATGGACTTTTTCCTCCAGATGGGTGAGTACCAGGCGCTGCCAGCTGCGGTCCAGCACATCCTCGCTGCACCGGGCGGCAAACTGAAGCCCGCTTCCCCTTTCCCCTGGTTCCAGCAGCAGATGGACCTCGGCATAATGACGCAGGGGTTCAAAATGCCCCACGCCTTCCACAGACCCGGCGATAGTCTCTTTATAGACTATATTGCCTGTCCCAAATTCCACCTCGACCCCAAACCGCTCCGCTATCAGGCTTTTTAATACCTCAATCTGCACCTCGCCCATGAGCTGGAGCTGGATTTCACCCAGGTGTCCGTCCCACACCACATTCAGCTGCGGGTCCTCCTCCTCCAGTTCCTTAAGTTTCGGCAGCATCACGGCCCTGTCATAGCCCGGCGGCAGTTTTACCTCATAGGTAAGGACCGGTTCAAGCACAGGCTCCATGGAAGCCGCCTCCGCCCCAAGCCCCTGGCCCGGAAAGGTCCGCGTCAGGCCGGTTACCGCACAGATACTTCCAGGCCCGGCCTCTGCAACAGCCTCATACTTTTCCCCGGAATAAATGCGGATCTGATTTACCTTTTCCTCCCAGCAGGCCCCGTCCTGGCTCCCGGCCCCGGACGGGGCAGGCCCTCCGGCCTTGTTACCGGAAACATCCGTCCTGCCTGTCCCTGGCCCAGTGAGCACGGACTTCACCTTCAGGCATCCTCCGGTTATCTTCATATGGGTCAGGCGGTTCCCCTGGTCGTCCCTGGATATCTTGAATATCTTTGCCCCGAAGGTTTGCGGATACTCCGGGACCGTTCCATATCGTATGATACCTCCCAGCAGTTCCTCCACGCCCTCAAGCTTTAAGGCAGAGCCAAAGCAGCAGGGAAACAGCCTGCGCCCGCAGACCAGCCGCCGGATTGTCTCCTCCGCCACCTCCCCGGTCTCCAGGAAATGTTCCAGCGCCGCCTCATCGCACATGGCCACCTGCTCCATGAAATCCTGTGTTCCTGTTTGGGAAAAATCCACACAGGAATCATCCAGCCTGGTCCTGATTTCACTTAACAGAGCATCGCGGTCCGTTCCGGCCTGGTCCATCTTATTAATAAACAGGAATGTGGGAATCCTGTACTTTGCAAGCAGACGCCACAAGGTCACGGTGTGGCCCTGAATCCCGTCGCTGCCGCTGATGACCAGGACAGCATAATCCAGTACCTGAAGGGTCCGCTCCATCTCAGCTGAAAAATCCACATGGCCCGGCGTGTCTAACAGGGTGACGGGAATCCCCTCCCACGTCAGCCTTGCCTGCTTGGAAAATATGGTAATCCCCCTGGCCCGCTCCAGGGCATAGGTATCCAGAAATGCGTCCCGGTTGTCCACCCTCCCAAGCCTGCGGATGCTTCCCGCAAGATATAAAAGCGCCTCGGACAGCGTGGTTTTCCCCGCATCCACATGGGCCAATATTCCTAGTACAAGGGGTGTTGGCTGATTACACATACACTGTTCTCTCCGGCAGGACGCCGTCAATCCTTTCACTGCCCGGAGCAATCTGCTTCCGGCCAAAGTAATGGACTGCCGTGGCAGTCCTTTCATCTTCCTCTATTAGGCATTATGGGTTATTGTAACCGAAATGTTTGATTCTTCCTATAGTTTAGCTTATTTTTTTATGGGGCGCAATGATTTTGTGGGAATTTTCATATCCCGGAGCTGTCCGCCTGGCTTTCTTCGTAGGCGTCAATGGCGTCAATAATGTTCCGGATATGCTGCTTCATAAGCCGGCGGGCCTTCTCCTCGTCGTGTTCGGCAATGGCTTTGTAAATGTTCCAGTGGTCACTGGGCTTTTCCACTGAGGAAGCGTTGATGATACACTCAATCTCCGGTGAGAAATCCCGGTCCGTCCGGACCATCCGCACCACCATCTCCAGCACGGAATTCCCTGAAGCCCTGGCTATTTCCACATGGAACGGCCCATCTGTAGCAGCCATGCTCCGGCCCTCATCCGTCAGCCGGACCATCCTGGCCACCACCTCATGGATTGCCCGGATGTTCTCTTCCGTGGCGTTTCTTGCAGCCAGGGCCGCTGCCTCCGGCTCAATGATTTCCCGGGTGACCAGCACATTGCGCAGCTGCCTTCCGCTCCCGTCCCGCAGCACTTCCATCACGTCTGCTACGGCCTTGACCTGCTTTTGTCCGGCTGCCAGCTCCTTCATCCGGTCAGAGCCCTTTTTTGTCATAACACGGCCCCGGGAACGTCCGTTGTACCGTTCACAGCACAAATAGCCCTTTTGCTCCAGCCGCCGCAAATGCCTGCCAATGGTAGCCTCGCTAAGCGCCAGGTCCTTCCGGTTGGCAAAGGTTTCAGCAAGAAAGCCGGCGCCCACGGGCTCCCGGCATTCTGACACTGCCTTTAGCAGCAAATATTCCACATCCTCCGCATAGTAATTGCCCATCTGTATCCTCTCTTTGCAAAATATAATATTCCCTGTCATATCAGACATCGCTGACACAGCAGGAAACGTCCCCCCACCGGCTGCTGGTATTGCTGATATTATACAATAATCCGCCAGATTAGTCCACTGGATTTTCCGGATCCCCCCACCCCCACCACCCCCACCACGGATTCCCATCAGCTGGCAGCCATTCAGGCAGCGCGGTGTTTCTTATAAAACAGATTCTGGTTGGACGCGTTCAGGTACAGGCCTGAGAACACCACTGCCATACACAATACCTGATTGAAGGTGACGTGTTCCCCCAGGATAAGGGCCGCCGTAAGGATTGTGATGGGGCTGATGCCATTGAGGAATGCAGCCGACGCCGACGCGCCGATCTGCCGGATGGAGCATTGCTGGAGCAGATACCCCAGCCCGGAGCACAGTACGCCCAGATACAGCAGGGAAAGGATGCCCCGTATGCTGATATGGGGACCTGGTCCCCCTTCCAGGACCAGGGCCATGGGCAGCGTAGCAGCAAAGGCAATCAGCATCAGCCAAAAGACCGCGCACTCCGGAGGCGTTTTCTTAAGCCGTCTGCTTAGAATCGTGTATGCTGCCAGACATGACGCGGAGCCCAGTTCTGCCAGATCCCCTCTATTAAAATGAATGGAAAAAACCGCGCTTATATCCCCGTTGGTAATCAGGGCAGCCACCCCGGCAAAGGCCAGCACAATCCCCAGGCATCTGCCCTGCCTCACGGTTTCTTTGAGGAATATACCGGCCAAGACCGTTGTAATGATAGGTCCCAGGGCATAGAGGATTGCAACATTGGCAAGGGCCGTATTCTGCACGGCATAATAGTACAGATAATTGCAGCCCACCACGCCCACCAGGGACAGGACAGCCAGCAGTCCCCCTTCTCCGGGAGCCGGGCGCAATCCCCTGTTCCGGCGCAGGGCAGCGGGAAAAAGCACCATTACGGCAATCCCGCTGCGCAGGCACAGCACCCACAAAGGAGAAAGCTCCGCCACCGCATAAGTGGATGGGACTCCCATGGACCCCCAGAACACCATGACCAGAAGAATGGGCAGGTATTTCACTGCGGCGCCAGCCCGCCCGTTCATACCAGACGCTCCAGGGCCAGACGGAGCCGTGAAACAAACTGCTCCAGGTTTTCCCGCTGTGTGGCCACATTAATCCGCATGAACTGCTCCCCGCCTGGTCCAAAGGTATCTCCTGCGTTCAATGCCGCCCCCACCTGGTTGGCCATGAAATCCTTCAATGCCGCGCTGTCCATTCCCAGCGCCCCCATGTCCAGCAGCGGTATATAGGTTGCCTGCGGGCGCACCAGACGCACCTGGGGTGCCTGTTCACGCAGGGCGCGGTCCAGATAATCCAGGTTCCCCTCAAGGTAGGACAAGAGGTCCCGGTACCACGGCTCCCCATATTCATAAGCAGCCTGGGCAGCGGCCAGGCCGCAGGTATTGGGGTTGGCCGCGTGAAGGCCATAACGCAGCAGATACTGGTAATCCTCCCGCAGCTGACGGTTGGGAATGGCAACGACAGACATCTCCAGCCCGGCTATATTGAAGGTCTTGCTGGGCGCCATGGCTACAATGGAGTGTTCCCTGCTCCACGGTGATAAGCTGGCAAACACAATATGCTTATTAGGGGCATAGACAATATCGCTGTGAATCTCATCGGAAAATACCAGGAGATCGTGCTTCCTGCAGATTCCCTCCACCTGTTCCAACTCCTCCCTGGTCCAAACCCGGCCCGAGGGATTGTGGGGACTGCAAAACACCAGCATCCTGGCCCGCTTCGCCTTTTCCTCCAGATCCTTAAGATGGATGGAAAACTTCCCGTCCTCATATTGAAGCTGGCTGTTGAGCACCTTCCGCCCCAGGGCCTCGATTGTACTCCTGAAAGGAAAGTACACCGGAGGCTGAATCAGGATTTCATCGCCTTCCTTTGTAAAAGCCAGAATCGCTGCGGAAAGCGCTGTCAGCACTCCGGGGGTGTGGCACAGCCACCCTGTCTCCACTGTCCATCCATGGTGTTTTTCCTGCCATGCGGCAAAAGCGTCATAATATGCCGCAGGAACCACATTGTAACCATACACCGGATGCGAGATCCGCCGCGCGATTGCCTGTGTCACCTCATCGGGGACAGGAAAGTCCATATCGGCAATCCACAGCGGCAGCAGGTCATCCCTTCCAAAGGAAGCTGCCATGCCGTCATATTTTGTGCAAAAAGTATTTTTTCTCTGAATCGGTTGATTAAAATCCACTCTCATACGTTTTTCCTTCTTTATATCGTTTCTTACCACCACAGTTCCATTCCAAGGCCCTCTGCCTTTGCCCGGATATATGCCTCCTTTGCCAGGCTGATATCAAAAACAGGCAGCCCGAAGGCATCAAACAGCACCTTTTCTTCCCTGGTGCCCCTGGGCACTGACAGCCGGCCGGACAGCACGGCTCCCAATGTCCCGGTAAGCCGCTGCTCCGGGAACTGCCCGGAACGGTAGTAACGGAACAGGGACTGGCCGCTGACATTTTTTGCTTCCTCCCAGGTATCCGCCACCACATGGCTGAAACAGCTGACTGCCTCTGAGGTTATCTCGTGATATCCGACATGGCAGTACAGGGATGCGGATTGCACCCTCTGGGCTGTTAAATACGGTTCCGGCGCCGAGGTGACCCCAATAATCACATCCGCTCCCTCCACTGCCGCGTCCACCGTGGACGCGGCATACAGCCTCATAGGGGCTTCCTGTTGGAAGCGGCAGACCAGCTGCCTGGCCCGGACCTCCCCCCTGCTCCACACCGCCACCTCCCGTGCCTGGGGCAGGGCATGGAATACTGCCTGAAGCTGCTGCACCGCCTGACCTCCTGCCCCGCATATGGCTACCTTTCCCACATGTTCCGGGGCCAGGCTGGAAAGTGCCAGGGCCGTCACCGCCCCTGTGCGCGCCGCGCCTATCCTGGTTCCGTTCATGACGGCCAGAGGCGTCCCCCTGTCCGGCCGGCTGAGTACGACTGCTGCCTGAATACGGGAAACATCCTCTTTTATATCTGCAAAAGCCCCGTGGGCCGTCCATTTTATCCCACATACATCACAGGTCCCGCCTACATATGCAGGAAGGGCATAACACGCCTGGTCTACCCCGTCCCCATGGATGCGCAGGGCAGATTCCTCAGCAATCCGGGCATCTCCCCGGTCAAAAAGCTGAAACGTGTGTTCAACCAGCTTTACCGCTGCCTCCATCTGACAAACCCCGGTCTTTGCCACATCTTCACCAGACAGCCATAATACTTTGTCCATCCTTTATCAACCCCTTTTCATTTTCGTTTTGGCCTGTTACTGACAGAAATGCCCGCCTATCAGGCATGATAGGCAAGGCATCCCCCCTGCATCCAGGATAACTCAATTTTGGTCACATACTAAGTAAAATCAGGCTTAAGGTCCAAAGGAAGGGGGCTGACATAGGGGACCTGCTGATTCTCATGGAAATTCTCCCAGGCCATCCGGATCAGCTCCGGATCCTCCAGCAGGCGCAGCCCTGACACTCCCAGCACCTTTGCCGCGCAGAGCATGCTGGCAAAACCCACGTGGTGTCCGCTGTATGCCGTCATCTGCCAGGAATGGCCCGGACATCCAATCCCCTGCCCCGCCACATAAATCTGATAGGTGGGCACCACATGGCTCACATCCCCCACGTCCGTGGAACCAGGAGCCACCAGCCTGTTTTCAATGACTTTATCAAATACAACGTCACAGAGGAATTTGTCATCGCCGTCCACGCCATACTCCTCTTTCATGATCCGGCGGTCACGTTCCAGCACATCCGGGTACGTCCGGGCCATCTGCCGGGCAAAGGCATGGTCCTCCTCCGTGAACTTTGGCGCACCTACATCCTTGTAAGCGGACAGCATGACCTTTTCCAGCACATCGTTTGGCATCACATTGCTGCAGCCGGTTAAAAATTCAATATCAAAGGTTGTCTGGGTCATAAGGGCCGCGCCCTTTGCACAGTCACACAGCCAGCGGTATACGTAATCCACGTCCTCCCGTTTGGGCGCCCGGATATAATACCATACCGTACACTCGTCAGGCACCACGTTTGGAACACAGTCGCAGATGGTAGTGTAGTGGAGCCTCACATCCGGTATCACATGCTCCCTCATATAATTGGCGGACACATTCATCAGCTCCACCGCATCCAGGGCGCTTCTGCCGTCAAACGGATGTCCTGCTGCGTGGGCCGCCTTACCGTGGAAATGGAACTTCACGGAATTCATACAGGTATAACACGCGCCCCAGGCTCCGTTGTAGGCATGGGAATGCCAGGTCATGGCACAATCCACATCCTTAAACGCACCGTCCCGCACCATGAACACTTTCCCTACCAGGGTTTCCTCGGCAGGACAGCCATAAAAGCGGACCGTCCCCTTCACCCTGCCTGACTGGATTGCATCCTTAAGCAGCAGCGCCGCGCCTGCCGCGCCTACCCCCAGATTATTATGGCCGCAGCCATGGCCGGGCTGCTCCGGCTCATCCGCATACTTTAGTTCCTTGTGTGCGGCAACCACCTGGTTCAGCCTGGGCAGGGAGTCATATTCCCCTAAATAGGCAATGACTGGGCCGCCCGAACCATACTCCGCACAGATAGCCGTTGGCAGTTCCCCCACGCCAAGCTGTACCCGGAATCCCTCGTCACGGAGGAAATCAGCGATGGCCCTGGAGGATTCCACTTCTTTAAGGCCTGGCTCCGCGTACTCCCAAATCCGCCGGGAAAGATCCACAAGGGCATCTTCGCGGTCATCCACCGAAGCAAGGCAGGCCTGTTCATTTTCCCTAATCATCTAACCACCCCGTTTTCATTAAAAGACGTCCGATAAAGATGGAACCAAACACACTGATAAGGATTGCCACCGAACTGTCAAACAGGCCGGTCTTGCTGATTATCAGCGTGATGATACCCAAAGGAACGGAAATAAGGGCGATTTTAGGAGTGTAGAGTACCATCTGCATCAGCATGGCGCCATAAAGGGCCGGTACCAGGAAGGTCAGGGCGCTTACAAAGGAAGCCGGGATCAGGCTGATGATCTGGACGCCCAGCAGCACGCCGATTGTCAGGATAGCCAGGTTCACCACAATGGATACGGCTACGCCTATGGTGGAAAAAACAGCGCCCTCCGGCGTGCCCTCCTCCACCCCTGCCGCCTTCTGCGCCACAGAGGAACAGGGGACGCGCAGGTTGGAGAGATTGCCGGACAGGAAAGCCATATAGGTTCCCGGAATCCCCAGCACGGGTTGGAAGGAAATCGGTTCAATAAAGTAATATACCAGGCATGCGCTGATACGGATGGTGGCAGCGGCAAGGATTGCATTCAAAGGGGGCATGATCTTAAACACCACTGCCAGGATCACCAGCGGTGCAAAGCTGACCACGACGCCGACCAGACTGGTAAGGCGGCCCCATTTAATACAGTAAGGAATATATTCCTTGTCATATACCTGCTGGATAGTCAGATTCTGATTATCATTCATTCCTGTTCCCTCCCGTTAAAAGATGCAGGCAAAAAGCACACCCACAATCATGGCAATGGTGGCGCTCCAGTTGGATACCCATTTGGCTTTGCGTTTTTTGTTCCAGGCAGTGAGCAGCCATATGGTCAGAGCCCCGCCCAGGACCGCAAAGATGGACTTATTGCTCATATCCACCGGGTACATTTTGTTGAAGGTCAGGCTGCAGTAACATCCCAGTGTCGCCGCAGCAGTGATGATTGGCAATGCCTTCGGATTGCCCCCGGCCATCCTGGTCCGAAGCCCGTCAATCTTGTGTGTAAACAGGCCTGACACAATAATCCATCCAACGCTGCCCAGGACCATGGCCCATACGCCATTGGCAAAGGCTTCTGCCGTCATGGAGGACTGTTCAAAGGCCACTCCCACAGCCTGGGCGCCTACATCCGCGGAAGTCATCTCAAACATGACCGCTCCGATGTAGGACAGACGCATCCATGCAATCGGCGCGCCCATCATGACCATCAGGGATACCATTCCCGCCAGGATGGACACGGAAGGCCCCACTGAAGCCGACGCACTGGCAATTACCGCGCTCTTAATCTGTTCCTCTTTCACACCCATGCGCTTTCCGTCCTTTAATGACCGCCTAAGGAGCAGAAAAACCTGCGCTGCCAGGACTGCCATGGGAATGGCAACCGCAAACCACATCCAACCACTGTTTGCAATGCTGAGATAATCCATTTACACATTTCCCCTTCCTCTACTGTTTTTTAAATCATCACTGATGATTTATTAATTTCATTATAACTACAACTTCACAAAAAAGCAACAGAATTTTTATATATTTTTTATTTTCCCTCTGCTCTCATGTAATTCTTGCTGCATCCTCTAACTGACCGTGCAGTCCCGCACAATATTGCGGGCCAGATTCCATCCAATTCTTAATTTTCAATGAATATCTTGGACATTTCCCCCATTTTACAGTACAATGATAATAACTCGTAAGAAGGAGGTAAATGCCATGAAAAAAAGGACATTTTTACTGGTCTTTCTCACAGCCATCCTGTCCTTGGGCATCTTCATACCGGCTTATGGCGAAGAAACCCTTATTACTTCTGTTCCCTTATCCTTTTCCTGGGATAAGGTGCCCAAAGCCGGAGACCTGGTAGGAGAGGTCTATGCCAATACCACCAGCAGACAGTTTACAGTGGAAGGGACTTCCTATTATAAAAGAGATGATACGTGGGTTTTCGGTGAACGTCCGGTTGTGGAAGTAGCATTATCTGCCAAGAGCGGTTACCGTTTTACAAGTAACAGCAGGAAGTATTTTTCCCTCTTTGGATGCGGAGCGCAGTTTAAAAAGGCCACCATGGATTCTGACGGCAACTCACTTGTGCTTCAGGTTACATTCCCCACCCTGGACAGCATGCTCCCGGCTTCCACTGCCGTTAGCTGGAGCAACAGCAACGCTGTGTGGGACGAGGTGGAGGGTTCCAAAAGCTATGAAGTCCAGCTTTACCGGAACAACCGCCTGATGTCAACGGTCAAGGCCAAACATGACCGCTTTGATTTCCGTTCCTACATCAATATGGAAGGTGACTATACATTCTGCGTCAGGGCATACGGCACATACAAATCACAGGCAGGCCCCTGGTCTGAGCGGTCAGAGCCATATACCGTCACCAAGGAAGATGCCTGGTATTTTGATAACGGGACATGGAAGAGGGACCGGATTGGACGCCGCTACGTCTATAAGAACAATGCATATCCCACCAACACATGGCGGTGCATCGATAATAAGTGGTATTATTTTAACTATGACGGATATGTACAGACCAACTGCTATATCAAGTCAACCGAGCTTGATTTTTATTACTGGCTTGGCCCAACCGGGGCATGGGACACGGACAAGGACACCTTTCACCCGGATATTACAAAGTATGAGATTATTAAAGAATGACGACTGCCAAGCGTAACGCATGTAAGGCATTTTACAGAAGACAGCCAGGAACATCCTGTTTTTAAGGAATTTCCTGGCTGCTTTTATATTTCTGCTTTTATTTTACTGCTGCCTTTAGGAACCCCTCCATCTCGTCCCCGGGCAGCGGCTTTGAATAATAATACCCCTGGATCTGCTCCACGCCCAAATCAATGACCATCTGCTTCTGCTCTTCTGTCTCCACGCCCTCTGCCACAACCGACATGCCCAGATCATTAAAGGCATGGACCATGTGTCTCATGGTCAATTCGGATTTCCTGTTGTCCATGGATGCCTGGACAAAACTCTTGTCCAGCTTGACCGTGCCAAAGGGAATGCGGATTACCGTTGCAATATTGGAATAACCGGTCCCAAAATCATCCAGCCCCATCCTGATTCCATGTTTCTTCATCTCTATGGCAAAATCCGTCACCACCTGCGGATTCTCCGCCAGGGTGCTTTCCGTAAACTCAATCTTCACAGCACCCATGGGCGTCCCATTGCGTTTTATGATGTCCAGCACCTTTTGCGCCAGATCCGGCTGTGAGAACTGGATGGCGGAAAAGTTGACATGGATGGCTTCTATGGGGATTCCCTTTTCCAACAGATGGTTAATATACCTGCACACCGTCTCCAGGATCACATAGGTAAGGTCAATGATAAGGCCTGTCTCCTCTGCAATGGGAATGAATTCAGACGGATAAACAGGGCCGATCGGCGTATGGTTCATCCGCATCAGGGATTCGGCAAACCTGAAGTCCCCGGTATCCACGGAATAAATGGGCTGATAGTACAGCTCTACCTTTTTTTCAGACAGCTGCTCCTTTAATACCTGGATGATCTGCTTCCTGCGCTCCAGCTTGCCAAGCATCTCCTGGTCACAGTAGAGTACCTGGCCGTACCACCCTGTCTTTGCCTGGTACACCGCATATTCAATGGCGCTGACCGCTGATTCCAGGGTATTCACATACCCGGAGCGCCGGATGATCCCAATGACCGCAGGAAGGATGAATTGATAATCCCTGTTCTGCCAGGGCAGTGCCATGCGGGCCTGTATATCCTCCACACATTTGGACACACGGCTGTCAACCCCCTCCTTGTCATCGGCAAACAAAAGCGCAAACTCATCACCGCTGAAGCGGTACACATTGCCCCGGGGCCCAATCCCGCACAGGAACCCGCACACTTCCTTCAGGAACTCATCCCCTCCGTGCTGTCCGCATACATTGTTGACCTGGCGGAAATCCCGGATGGAGACAACCATAAGCACAAAATCTTTCTCCGGATGCTTTTTTAACATCAGGTCCAGCATATTGAGAAGTTCCTGACGGTTGGGTACATTGGTCAGATAATCCAGGGAAATCTGGCGGTTCTGCAGATGGAGGTAAATGATGAGCAGGGCGCAGGTTGCGGCTGAACCTGAAAGGATGATTTCAGGATAGAACTGCTGGAACAGGATGACCAGCACGGCCAGGACCGGAAATGCGGCCAGTATATGATAAATCTGCCTGTCAATATAAATCCTGTTCCTGACAGCCACCAGGATGCAGCCCAGGCAATAGGCATAAAAGACAAAGTATGTAAGGAAAATGCAGCTCCCCTGCACATAATCCCCCTCAATTATATCGAACATACACCTGTTAAAGGGGTTTGACAGGACCAGTCCTGCATAGAACACTGCCGGTATGACCCCTGCCAGGACCATGGGTTTTAGCTGCGGCCTCTCCTCATAGATAATGGACACAACATAAAGATAATACACCAGACCCATGAGCGGGGTCAGGATAAAATAAACAGTGGTAACAGCCCAGGTCATCAGTACCGGCACCCGGACATAGTGGTAGAGCATGAACGTGGAAAGGATGTTGCTCGTCATGGCTGCAAAGGTTACGGTAAGACAGCCCTGGAACATCCGGTTCTTAAGACTTGGAAGATGGCTTCCTTTCCGTGAATATACCCATATGATTCCCAGGATAACTAATGATATTGATTCAGGAGCTATATTCCACCTCACTGTCCCCACCTGCCGTTTCCCATTTTTGCGTTCCTTTTATGTTCTATCATATACCCAAATTACATTTACAGCAATATCCAATTTGAAAAGAATATTTTGTAATATATTTCCGTTTGCAATATTTTTTAGATATTCTAAAAGTTTTTGTTGATAATTTCTACTATATTTGTTACAATTCATGGAGAGGCAATCTACAATATCAACAAAAATCAGGAGGGTATTATGAAACAAATGTTATTTTTAGTCCCATTGGTAGGTCTTGCAGGCCTGTTGTTTGCTGTCTTTCTAAGGCTTTATGTAATCAGACAGGACCCGGGCAATGACAAAATGAGGGAGATTGCAGATGCAATCGCAGAAGGCGCAAGAGCCTTCCTCACATCTGAATACCGTATACTTATTGTCTTTGTTGCCATATTATTTGTTGTAATCGGGCTTGGGACCCGCAGCTGGGTAACCGCCGGATGTTTCCTGGTTGGAAGTATTTTCTCCACCACTGCCGGTTATCTGGGCATGAGCGCGGCTATCCGCGCCAACTGCCGCACCGCCAACGCGGCCCGTACCTCCGGTATGCGCCAGGCCCTGTCCCTTGCATTTTCCGGCGGCAGTGTCATGGGTATGGCCGTGGTTGGCCTTGGCCTGATGGGCGTGGGCGCGCTTTATATCATCACCAGGGATGTGTCCGTCCTGTCCGGCTTCAGCCTGGGCGCGTCCTCCATTGCCCTGTTTGCCCGTGTGGGCGGGGGTATCTATACAAAGGCAGCCGACGTGGGCGCTGACCTGGTGGGTAAGGTAGAGGCAGGCATCCCTGAGGACGACCCCCGCAACCCGGCTGTCATTGCTGACAATGTAGGCGACAACGTAGGGGATGTGGCAGGCATGGGTGCGGATCTGTTTGAGTCCTATGTGGGTTCCCTTATCTCTGCCCTGACCCTTGGGCTTGTATTTTATCAGGAAGCCGGCATCCTGTTCCCGCTGCTGCTTTCTGCATCCGGCATCGTGGCTTCCATCATAGGCGCGCTGCTGGTTAAGGCCATCGGCAACACCGACCCCCACAAGGCGTTAAAAACCGGGGAATACAGTGCAACCGCGCTGGTGGTCATCAGCGCCCTTGTCCTCAGCCGCACCTTTTTCGGCAATTATCTTGCGGCCCTGACCATTATCACAGGCCTGTTTGTAGGCGTCATCATCGGATTTGTCACGGAAATCTACACCTCCGGCGATTACCGTTTTGTAAAAAAGGTGGCCGCGCAGTCCGAAACCGGCTCAGCCACCACCATCATCAGCGGCCTTGCAGTAGGCATGCAGTCAACGGCCATCCCCATCCTTCTGGTATGTATCGGCATCCTTATATCCAACCGGCTTATGGGACTTTACGGAATTGCCCTGGCAGCTGTGGGAATGCTTTCCACCACCGGGATCACGGTTGCCATTGACGCCTACGGCCCCATTGCTGACAATGCGGGCGGGATTGCGGAAATGGCCGGCCTGGACAAATCCGTGCGTGAAATCACCGATAAGCTGGATTCCGTGGGCAACACCACTGCTGCCATCGGCAAGGGCTTTGCCATCGGCTCCGCCGCACTGACCGCCCTGGCCCTGTTTGTGTCCTATGCGGAGGCAGTAAAGCTTAGCACCATTGATATCCTGAACGCCCATGTCATCATCGGCCTGTTCATCGGAGGCATGCTCACCTTCCTTTTCTCTGCCATGACCATGGAGTCTGTTTCCAAGGCAGCCCATCAGATGATTGAAGAAGTACGCCGTCAGTTCAGGGAGGATTCAGGAATCCTGAAAGGGACATCCAGGCCGGATTACGCTTCCTGCGTATCCATCTCCACCAACGCGGCCTTAAAGGAAATGTTCCTGCCCGGTCTCATGGCAGTGCTGGCGCCCCTGGCCACCGGACTGATTCTTGGCCCGGACGCCCTTGGCGGCCTGCTTACCGGCGCCCTTGTGACCGGTGTCCTGATGGCAATCTTCATGTCCAACTCAGGCGGCGCCTGGGATAATGCAAAAAAATACATCGAGGAAGGCAACCATGGCGGAAAAGGCAGCACGGCCCACAAGGCAGCCGTGGTTGGCGATACGGTAGGCGATCCCTTTAAGGACACCTCAGGACCTTCCATCAACATTCTGATTAAACTTATGACCATTGTATCCCTTGTATTTGCCCCGCTGTTCCTGCAGTACGGAGGCTTACTCTGATACGGATGCGCCACGGCAGAACGGGTTCCCGCCAGACAAAGGCAGGAACCCGTTCACTATTCCATGGTTTTTCAAACGAACCGATTTTATCCGGCAGTCAGGCGCCTCCTCATCCGCAATGACAACCAGGCTTTGAAAGATTTCCTCCGTTGGATCCAATGGTTTCCTTAAACCAGTAAAAGGATTCCTTGGCATGGCGCGTCCCGCTTCCGCTTCCGTCATCATCCTGGTCCACATAGATGAAGCCATAGCGTTTCTTCATCTCCCCTGTGGTGGCGGAAACCAGGTCAATGGGGCCCCACATCAGATATCCGAAGCATTCCACGTCGTCCTCCTCCACGGCCAGCTTAAGCTGTTCCAGGTGGAGCCTCAGATACTCAATCCGGTAGCTGTCATCCACGGTCCCATCTTCCTTAAGTGTATCCACTGCGCCCAGGCCATTCTCAGTCACAATCAGGGGCTTCCCGTATTTGCGGTACACTGCGTTCAGGAGATAGCGAAGGCCTTCCGGGTCAATGGCCCAGCCCCATCTGCTCTGCTTTAGATAAGGGTTCTGGATGCCCCCGAACAAGGTTTCCTCCCCGTCTTCCCCATCATGGTGGCCAACACTGGATGAGTAATAGTTAACGCCGATGAAATCAATGACGCCATTCTTAAAGCTTTCCGCGTCCTCCTCCACACCGTCTAAAAAAATGCCCATTTTCTCATATTCCTTCCGCTTATACCTGGGGAAACACCCCATGCACATGGCGTCCGCCTGATAAAAATCACGGTACATCTCCTGAAATGCCCGGAACGCGTTCCCCGGCCTGCAGTCATAGGCATACACGGGCTGAAGTCCGAATACACATCCAATCTGGTTTTCCGGGTCTATCCTGTGCCCCAGCTCCACCGCCTTTACGCCGGCCACCGTCATATTATAGCCTACGGTGGCCAGTGTCCTGGCCGGATCCTCCATTTCCGAGAACTTCAGTCCTGCTATCATGTAAGTGAATATATCTGAAGCCTGGGTGGCAGGGTCAATATGGTTCATCTCATTGAAGGTGACCCAGTACCTTACTTTTCCCTTCAGGGCCTTAAACATGGTGCCGCAGTACCTGAGATAAAAATCAATGACCTTCCTGTTGGTCCAGGAGCCATACTCCGTCACCAGGTGATAGGGCAGTTCAAAATGGTACAGGGTAATGATTGGCTCAATCCCATGGCGGCGTAATTCATCCACCACATCCGTGTAATAGCGGATGCCTTCCTCATTGGGTGTTTCTTCATCCCCCAGGGGATAAATCCTGGACCAGTCCACGGAAATGCGCAGGGCCTTAAAGCCCATCTGCGCAAACAGCCCGATGTCCTCCCTGTAACGGTGGTAAAAGTCAATCCCCTTGTGGGATGGATAATATTTTCCGTCCTCAATTTCCTTACAGATTTCCCTTGGCACTTCATGGGAGCCGCTGGTCACCAGGTCCATGATTGCGGTTCCCTTACCGCCCTCACGCCATGCTCCCTCACACTGGTGGGCAGCAATGCTGCCGCCCCATAAAAAGTCTTCCCTCATCCTTATCTGCTCCTCTTTCTGTCTTTTAAAATACAACGCTCAGGCATTCTTCATCTAAACGGATGGTTTCACATACAGCCGGGATCACATCCAGGAACTGGGCCGTATTGGTGATGATGACCATGATGGTGGTATCATAACCTTCCGCCTCAATGGCTTTCATATCCGCTTCCACCAGCAGCTGTCCCCGCTCCACGCGCTGTCCCTGTTCAATGTGGGCCGTAAAATACTTACCGTCCAGCTGGACCGTGTCAATGCCGATATGGATCAGCAGCTCCACGCCGGAATCGGTTTTGATTCCAATGGCATGTTTGGTCGGGAACAGGCATGCCACCTGGCCGCTTACCGGCGCATGGACCTGATTGCAGGCCGGTTTTATGGCAATCCCCTTTCCCATGGCCCCGCTGGAAAATGCCATGTCCTTTACCTGGGACAGTTGGACCACCTGGCCTTTTGCCACAGCGCTTAAACACTCTTTGTGAAGGTTTTTGTTTTCCGCGGTTTTTACGTCCGTATCACCGGCGTCGGAACCCTCTGCTTTAGACCCCTCTGCGCCAGAACCGTCCGCACCGGCTCCTGCCGCACCAAAACCATCCGTGCCCATGCCGGCCGCCTGCGCCAAGCGGGCCTTCCCAAACCGGAACAAGGGCCTTCTTGTGTCCTGGGTCTCCCCCTCTGGCACGCAAAGGATGAAACCTGCAATGGCCGCTGCCACGAATCCAATGATAACCGCAGCTATCATATAATAGAAGTTATTGAAATCATTGACGCCGATATAGGAAGGAAGTCCTGCCAGGCCCCAGGCCATGGTGTAGGTCTTAACCTCCATCAGGCCTGCAAACAGGCCTCCCAGGCCGCCGCCGATTATGACGGCCAGGAACGGACGGCGGTATTTTACGAAAGCGCCGAACACGGCCGGTTCCGTGCAGCCCAGGATTGCAGAGAAGCTTACGGTTCCGAACAGTTCCTTCTGTCTTGGGTCCTTGGAACGGAGGAAGTATCCGAACATGGCTCCTCCCACCGCGATATCAGAGATGGTGCAGGCTGCCAGGAACAAGGGGTCATACCCCATTTCCGCCAGGAATGCCATGACAACCGGCATGATGAAGTTTCCCGCACCCATCATGATCAGGAAGGGCTGGATGGCCGCGTAAAAAGCCACCACGCTCCAGTTGCCCAGTGTATTGGCCAGGAAGGTGCACACAAAGCTGATTCCTTCGCCAATCCAGGTTCCGATGGGACCAAAGAACATCAGGGTAACAGGCAGGGTTATCACCAGTGTAAATACCGGAATCAGGAAATACTGCAGAAGGTTCGGTATGATTTTCTTTAAAATCGCCTGCACATATCCCATGAACCATACTGCCAGCAGGATTGGGATAAAGGAACTGGAATAGGTTATGGCCGGAAGCGGGATTCCAAACACGCTAAGGCCTTCCACCCCGTTTATGGAAGATGACAGCAGGGTTGCCGCCAATGCCACTGCAAGATAAGGGCTGGCATTCAGCCGCTTGGCGCAGGCCATGGCCATGAATACGGGAAGGAAGAAGAACACGGCCCCCCGGATGGAATCCAGCACAATATAGGTGGGGCTGTCCGCCGACACCAGCCCGGTCAGGGATACCAGGGACAAAAGCCCGGCCAGCATGCCTGCCGCGATAATAGGCTCCAGCAACGGGGTCATGGATTCCGACACCAGGTCAAGAGCTGCCTTAAACGGGTTCTTCCTGCCCCCGGTCCGTGAATCCGGCGCCTGGCCGCTGATTCCCAGCATGGAAACCAGCTCCTCATGCACCTCTGAAACATGGGTGCCGATGATGATCTGGTATGCCACGTCATTGGAAACCACGTCAATGATCCCATCCATGGCTTTAATCTCTTCGGTCTGCGCCTTGCTCCTGTCCTTCAGCGTAAAACGGAGCCTTGTCATGCAGTGCACCACGGCGCTGATGTTATCCCTGCCGCCCACCAGGCGGATGATATTTTCATTCAATGTCTGATATTTCATCACTCTTACTCCTTCTTTTCCATACGGTTGGTAACCCTGTGTATATGCAGGATCAGATATGTTTCTTCATCAATTGTAAGTTCCATTTTAAATGTTTCCTTCACATATGCCCGGATTTTCCCGGCACACCCATACGCGGCGGGATACAGCATCCTGACCTGGGAGTTCAGCGCCTTGTCATTGTCCTCAAATACCTGTCCGGCCTGCAGGCGCTGTATGAAATACTGCAGATGGGTGATAAGGCGCATATAGTTCACGGACGACTCATCCAGACGTATGTTATAGTGGTACTGGATGATGGACAGGATGTCCTTAAGCACCTGCATGGCCTCTATGGTCTCCTTAAGGTCCTTTCCCTCGGACTGCAGGTTCACAAAATGGAGGGCGATGGACACCGCCTCATCCTCAGGGAACTCCACATGGAACCGTTCCTTTAACAGCTTCAGCGCATGCAGGCCGACCTGGAAATGCCCGGGGTAGAATTTCTTTACCTCCCAGGTCAGGGGGCTGCGGATGAACTGGCCTTTTCCCGCCCGTTTCAGTGCAAAGTCAATATGATCCAATAAGGTCAGATATAAATAATCATTAGCCTTCTGCCCCAGCAGCTGTTCTCCGGATGCAATGACATCATTGACAATGTTCAGATATTCTTCATCCGTATTGGCAAGCAGGTAGCTGAAATGCTCCAGCATGTCATTGGAGTCTAATACATATGTTTTCTCAATCTCATCTTCTCCTATGGATTGGCCGGCCTTTTTTCTGAATGATATGCCTTTGGAGTAAACAATCAGTTCACTGCCCCCTTTTTTCACCACTGCAACATTGTTATTTAAAATCTGACTTATCTTCACAACAAATCCTCCTTTCCAGAAAAAAAAACTCAAACTACACGGAAAATAAAAATTTTCAGTGTAATCTGAGTTCTGCCTGCATACCAGTAACATACTCACTTCGTGACTCCCTAGTCACATAAGTTTTCTTTTCTAAGTTTTTCTCTGGTTTTTATTCTATATAATAATTCTTACAATGTCAAGCCCTATTTCCAATCAATTTTATGGAAAATTTACAGTGCCTGGAAGGCTGGCATTTCAAATCCTCCTGTCATTCATCAAATATGCTGACAATCTCCCCGCTCAGTATCCGGTTCATATTCTTAACCGCGCAGAAATTGCCGCACATGGAGCAGGTATCCTCCTTTTCCGGCTTTGCGGACGCCCGGTACCTCCTGGCCTTTTCCGGGTCAATGGAGAGCTGGAACATGCGCTCCCAATCCAGGTTCTTACGGGCAGTGCTCATCTCATGGTCCCACCGGGAGGCTCCTTTGACGCCCTTTGCAATATCTGCTGCATGGGCCGCGATCCTGGATGCCATGATTCCCTCTTTCACATCCTCCAGGTCCGGCAGCCGCAGATGTTCTGCCGGGGTCACGTAGCAGAGGAAGGAGGCCCCGCTGGCAGCAGCCAATGCCCCTCCGATGGCGGCAGTTATATGGTCGTATCCCGGCGCAATATCCGTTACCAGCGGCCCCAGGACATAAAAGGGCGCGCCCTTGCAGATGGTCTGCTGTATCTTCATATTGGCCTCAATCTGGTTTAAGGGCATGTGACCCGGGCCTTCGATGATGACCTGGACATTCTTATCCCATGCCCTCTGGGTAAGCTCCCCCAATGTCACCAGCTCCTCTATCTGGGAAATGTCCGAAGCGTCCTCAATACATCCGGGGCGGCATGCGTCCCCCAGGCTCAATGTCACATCATACTCCTGGCAGATGTCAAGTATCTCATCAAAATGTTCATAAAACGGGTTCTCCTGCCCTGTCATCTCCATCCATGCAAATATGATGGAACCGCCCCTGGAAACAATATTGGTAAGCCGCTTGGCCTGTTTAAACCGCTGCGCGGTCCGCCTGTTTATGCCCACATGGATGGTCTGGAAATCCACCCCGTCCTCCGCATGCATTTTCACGATATCAATCCATTCACGGGAGGTGATATCCTTTAGCGGCTTGTGATAATACACCACGGCGTCGTAAATGGGAACCGTGCCTATGATGGCCGGGCATTCACGGGTCAGCATCTTCCTGAAGGTACGGGTGTCCCCAAAGGAGCTTAGGTCCATGATGGATTCCACTCCCATACGGACCGCGTCATTTACCTTGTGCAGTTCCATATTCAGGTCCTTACAGTCCCTGGACGTCCCCAGGTTAACATTAATCTTTGTTTTCAGCATGGAGCCGATTCCGTTTGGTTCAAGGCATCCATGCTTTCTGTTGGCAGGAATGGCCACCTTCCCTTCCGCCACCAGCCTCATCAGTTCTGTTGGTTCAAACTGTTCCTTTGCAGCCACCTTTCCCAGCTCCTTTGTCAGGATTCCCTTTCTGGCCGCATCCATCTGTGTTGTGTAGTCCATGTTTTTCCTCCTCATCTTTTTTGGTAAATAAAAATGGCCCGCTCCGTCAAGGAATGGACCATGAATAAACTCATGCGCTGCATCTGCCGCGCAGTCTGATGCACGGTTGATGTATTTCCATATTTTCCCTACGTTGGCATTATCCAAATCAGGTATAATAGGTCGAAGTTCGATTACTTCCTCTCAGCCTGCTTCACAAGCTCCCTGTTGTAGTCATATCATATTAAAACTTCTGATATCCGTATCATCAGTTTATTCGGTATTGTCTCAAATGTCAACCTTTTTCTGCGTCCTCCTGGAAGGCAGGCGGTGCTTCTCCCCCCACTCGCACATCATGTCCAGGATGGGAATCAGTGATTTGCCCCGTTCTGTCAGGCTGTATTCCACCTTGGGCGGTATCTGGGGATATTCTTCGCGGTGCACCAGCTGGTCGCTCTCCAGTTCCTTCAGCGTGACGCTGAGCGTCTTATATGAGATTTCCCCAATGTACTTTTTCATCTCATTGAACCGCACCACCCCAAATTCCATAAGGGTGTAGAGAATCGTCATCTTATATTTGCCATTGATCAGGGACAGGGTATAGCTGAATCCGGTCTCTCCAAGGTTGGCCTGTGATATGGAGCATTTTCCCATAGTACACTCTCCTTCAGGTAAGTACTATACTTTTATGTTAGTACCGCACCTTGATGTTCGTACTTGTATTTTATAGTGATACTGTTAAAATTATAATATGTCTAAAAAGAAAAGTCAATGACGGAGCGTAATCAGATAATGGATAAAACATGCACTAAAAAACAGGGCTGCCCTTGTGTCAGCCAATGCTGTGCAAAGACCGGCAGCTATCAGGTTTCAGGAAATACGGCCCTGTCCATGGATTGGGACGGCAATGCCCCAAGCATCCTCCACAGCACCCCCCTTACATTCAGGGAACTTTCCATCAGGGACCGTTCATGGATGGCCCCAATCCTTGCGGCTGAGGACAGCCTGGCATCCGACGGATGCTTTGGCACATTCTATCTCTGGGGCAGGGCCTATGGGATGACTGTAGCGGATGCAGGTGACCGGATGATTGCAAAGTACCGTACAGAGGATGGCCTGTTCTTCTCCTATCCGGCCGGCAGCAATACCCTGAAGCCTGCGGTCACCCATATGAAGCGGCTGGCAGAACAGCTGGGGCAGCCTCTCTTAATCAAAGGCGTGACCGAAGCACAGAAGCAGTGCCTCCTGGCTGAATTCCCCGCGCAGTTCCAATTTGAGGAGCTGCGGGACAGCGCGGATTATATCTATGAGGCCGGAACCCTTGCCAGTCTTGGCGGGAAAAAGCTGCACAATAAACGGAACCACTGCAACCGCTTTGAGCAGGAATGTCCGGACTGGCATTTTGAAGTGCTGGGGCAGGAACACATAGAGGCCTGCCTTGCACTGCTGCAAAGCTGGGAAGATAATCATGAAGGACTTGAAAGCGGTATGCCGGAAGCGGAAAAAGAAGCCATCCTCAGAGCCTTCAGGCATTATGATGCCCTGGGACTTACAGGCGGCGTCCTCTATGCCGGTGACCGGCTTCTGGCATTTACCTTTGGGGAGCCGGTGGGCAGGCATGGATTTGATGTGCGGTTCGAAAAAGCCGATATCACGGTCCACGGCACATACCAGATGATTAACCGTGAGTTTGTCCGCCACCTGCTTAAGGCCTACCCCGGACTGCGTTATATCAACCGCGAGGAAGATATGGGGATGGGGAACCTGAGAAAGGCCAAGGAATCCTACTATCCTGCATTTATGCTGAATAAATATGCGGCCCGCTGGGAATAAGCGGACCGCATATCCATATATGGGAGCAGACGGAACCTTCACCCCTGCTTCCTGTAACCCTGCTTCATCTCCCCTGTTCCATCCCCTTCCTGTCCGCCTCCAGTATCCCTTTCCTGATTGCCTCAAATGCAGCGGGCGCGTATCCAATCCGCTCCACGCAGGCACAGAAACTCCGTCCAGATAAACAGGGTCAACCACAGGCGTATGCCCCACAATGGCCAGTTTCCCACTGTACCCATTCCCCTCAGCACCATCCCTGTCCCATAAAAGGATATCGGCAGTGTTGTCCTCCGTTTTTTCCGTCCGCACCCCTGCACGGGCGCAGATAAAATCCTTTGTCCAGTCCTATTCCCCTATGATGATTATATCTGAAACTGACTGGAAAGCATAGTTGATTTTAATATTCCCTACAGCCAGAGGCTGCAGATAAAGGTGGCGCACAGGCCCCCCAGGGACATCATCACATTGCTGATGGACAAGGTCTTAAGTCCTGTCTCCATATCAAATCCCATACAGTTGGTATATACCCAGAAATAACTGTCATTTACATGGCAGCAGGCCCGCGCACCTGCGCCGGATGCCAGGAATATGAGGATTGGATTAAGACCCAGGCTGGCTGCAATGGGCGCGCACAAGGTGGCTGCGGTTGTCACGGCTACGGTGCCTGAGCCCTGGACTATCTTTAACAGTCCGGAAATCACGAAAGGTATGAGGATAAATGGCAGCCCGGTATTCACTACCATCGCAGCAAGGCTGTCACCTGCGCCGGATACCTTTAACACCTGTCCCAGAGCACCTCCTGCAGCAGTGATGAATACAATGGGTCCGGCATCCTTTAAGGTTTTGTCCATGATTTCCAACACCTTCTTACCTCCCAGTCTTTTTCCAAGGGTTGCCATAGCAAGCACTGCACCGATTGCCAGGGCAATATTGGAGTCCCCGATAAAAGATGTGACGGTAAGCAGCAGAGAACCTTCCGGGCACAGCATGTCGCATGTTGTCTTTCCAAGGATCAGAAGAATCGGCACAACCAATGGAAGAAGGCTTGCCATGGTTCCCGGAAGGTCTGTTTCATCCTCAATATCCAGACCCTCCTCCTCTTTTTTCCCAGATTCCTGGAAGGAATAAAAGCTGGAAGGTTTGTTGCGGAAATATATCTCTGCAAACCCCCATCCGAATAAGGTCATGAAAACCGCTGCAAACGCCCCGTACATGATTGCCTGCCCGATATCAATCCCAAGAAGCCCTGCCGCTGCCAGAGGGCCTGGCGTTGGCGGAACATACACATGGGTTGCCAGCAGGCCTGCTGAAAGACTGACCGCCAGGATTGCCAGGGGTATCCTGGTCTTTTTGTGGATTGCCTTTACAAGCGGCGTCAGGATGACAAAGGCTGCATCTGAAAATACAGGTATGGACACGATATAACCAGTGATTGCCATGGCCAGTCCTGCGCGCTTCTGTCCCACCAGCCGGACCGCGTCCAGCGCCATGCGGTTGGTTCCCTTTGCCGCATCCAGATAATTGCCCAGCATGATCCCGAAAATAATGATGATGCCAATACTTTTGACGGTTCCGGAAAATCCGCCTGTGATGGCCCCGATTGTGTCAGCTCCTGTCATTCCGGACAGCAGTCCCATGACAAGTGCGGTTGCAAGCAGTGAAATAAACGCATTGGCCCTTACCTTGAGGCACAGGAACAAAAGCACGGCCATACCTATTATAAATACAAACTCCATTGGCATAATTGAATCCCCCTATTTTATTGATTTGTGTTCGTCCTTTTTTTCATCCTTCTTTTTCATCCTTCTTAAACCTTTCCCGCATCAAGGGCTTGATTCCTCCTGCCTCCAGGATGTTAAGCGCATGCTCACCCAGCTGCTCACAGGCATAAACCTTACCTGTTTCTTCCACTGTAACCGTGCCTTTTCTTATGTCCAGCTTCAAAGTCTGGCCGTCACGGACCTCTTTGCTTATGCCCTTACATATAATCAGGGGCAGCCCCAGGTTAATGGAGTTGCGGAAGAAAATCCGTGCAAATGAATCAGCCAGCACAGCAGACGCACCCATGTTAAGCAGGGCAATGGGCGCATGTTCCCTGCTGGAACCACATCCGAAATTAGTGCCTGCGACCACCATACCTCCTTTCGGGAATGAGGAGGCAATGGATTCATCCACCCCGCCCAGACAGTGGCTGCCAATCTCCCCAGGGTCCGTAATTGCCAGGAACCTTCCCGGATAAATCTGGTCCGTGTCGATGTTATTGCCCAAAACAATGATTTTTCCTGTCATCTCTGTATTCATCTTATTGCCTCCTATAAATAATCCCGCGGGTCTGTAATACGGCCATTGATGATACTGGCCGCCACGGTGGCCGGGCTCGCCAGATATATGGATGCCTGGTTGGATCCCATCCGTCCCGGGAAGTTCCGGTTGGTACTGCTGATGCAGGTTTCACCCGGCGCAATGATTCCTTCATGGGCGCCCAGGCAAGCGCCGCACCCAGGCGTGGTTATGGTTGCCCCTGCATTCATCAAATCCTGTATGTATCCTTTTTCCATACAGGAAAGCATGACCTCAGAAGATGCCGGCACCACCACCAGCCTGCTGTACGGAGGTATGTGTCTTCCCTTCACGATCCTGGCCGCAACTGCGATATCCTCCTCACGTCCGCCTGTGCAGCTTCCTATGTATCCCTGATTCAGCTTTATCTCCCGGTTTGCAGTCACATGGGCCAGCGTATCCACATTATCAACGCTGTGCGGGCATGCCAGCTGGGGTTCCATTCCTGACACATCGAACACATGGCTTTCGCCATACTCAAAGCCAGGGTCCGTATCCTGTACCTCAAAAGGGCGTACCGCACGTTTTGACACATAATCAAGGACATCCTGGTTCGGCTGCATATATGCGGTCTTCGCCCCCATCTCCACAGCCATGTTGCAGATGACCATCCTGCCCGCAACATTCAGGCTCTCCACATAGCTTCCGGTAAAGTCAATGGCCTTATAAACAGCGCCGTCCGCCTTTATCCTGCCCAGGACATTAAGGATGACATCCTTTGGGAATACTCCCTCAGGCGCTTTTCCTTCCAGACGTACCTCAATTATCTCCGGAACCCGGAACCACAGCTCCCCTGTCATCAGGATTGTGGCCATATCTGTTGCACCGCAGCCCGTTCCCATGGCTCCAAAGGCGCCGTGGGTCGTGGTATGGCTGTCCGTAGCCACGATTATCATTCCCGGATAAATCACCCCGGCCTCAGGCATCACCTGATGGCAGACCCCGCAATTGGTGTCAAAATGATACTTTAGCTGGTTCTTCCTGGCAAATTCCCTCATTTCCCCGTGGTTGGCCGCACTTTTAATATCTGGCGCAGGTGCATAATGGTCAAATACAAATGCTGCCCGGGTGTTATCCCAGACCTTCTCCCCGCCCATTTCATAAAAGGAATACACGGTCTGCAGATACAGGTCGTTGATCTCAGCAAAATCAATCTTTGCAGTGATGATTTCCCCGGTCTTTACATGGGTACGGCCGCTGTTCTTTGCAAGAATCTTTTCAATTGCATGCATTTTTTCTCCTCCTTCACTCCGTAAAAATCGTATATCGTATACGATATTCAATCTACGTGTTAAACATTATCATATTTGAATAAATAACGCAACATTTATTTTGATTTTCTTTATATTTTTGTGTATATTCCACAATTCATCCTGCACTCAGTTATGGCATTTGACAATAAAAATAGGGGTATGGTATGATGATAAAGACAAAACGTTCGAGGTGAAATCAATGGAATCTCTGGAAATGATGCCTGCAAGGGTCCGTATTACATCTATATTAAAAAAAGCACTCCTTGCAGGGGAATATAAAAGCGGCCAGGAACTGAGCCTGACCGAGATAGCAGAAAAACTTGGAGTCAGCAGGACTCCTGTACGTGAAGCATTCCAGACCCTTGCTGCCGAGGGCCTGATTGAACTGCGTATGAATAAGGGGGCAATCGTTAAACAGATTGACCAGAAATTCATCACGGACCATTATGAGATGAGGATCCTTCTGGAATCAGAAGCAGCCGTAAGGGCGGCCAGAAACGGCATGGATGTATCGGAACTGCTTGCCAGACTGTATCATCTGACGGACAACCTCTCCACCCTGGACCGTCCCTATTACACGGAACTGAATCAGGAAATCCATACTTCCATCTGGACAGCTGCGGATAACCAGAAACTGTATAATTTCCTGATGAGTCTCTGGAATGGCCCCAGCACCGGCAGCGCCAACTCAGAGCTGGACCACTATGTCCAATCCACCGAGGAGCATATACAGATACTGCAGTCCATACGCTCCAAGGACGCGGCAAAAGCACGTCAGATGATGGAGCAGCATATTACCCGAAGCATGAACAATATCCTGAAAAGCTACCGCGCCGCCCAGTAGCCCATAAGCTTAAAGCAGCGCATTCAGCTTCTCCTCGTCCAGCTCATACATTTCCCGCCCCCTGACCTTAAAGTATCCATCCTTCTGCATCAGCTTCAGCTCCTGGTTCAGGGATGAACGGCTCACATGAAGCATATTGGCCAGGATCAACTGGGAACCGGGCATATGGACGCTTTCCACGGGAGACAGGTTGTGGAGTCCCACAATCCAGTAGGCAATCCGTTCCCGAATGGTCTGATAGTTGAGGCAGTTAAGGTACAGCTGGTCCTTCAGTCCCCGCTGGCAGACATAGAGCAGCAGCGCATACATCAGCCCCTGGTCCTTTTCCAGCATTTCCTCCAGCACATGGACCGGAATCCAGAGAACCGTTGATTTTTTCTCTGCAATCAATGTATATACATAATTCTTCCTGCCGGTAAAATAAAGGAATTCAGGAAAAAGGTCCTTGGCCTCAAAATACGAATGGCACTGTTCCACGCCATTGATTGTATTGTTCACAGCCTTTAGGATACCGCTCTCCACGATCCCGAAACAACTGATTTTTGTTCCCTGGGGGTGTATGCACTGGGATGCCTCATAGGTCCTGCGCACAAAATAGGTGCGGTACTCCTCATTTCTTTTGCAGAGGTCTGCAAAGGGGACCCTGCATGCATTATCTGAAATCGTGAAAAAATCGCGCATATTCCTTCCTCCATGAACCACGGAAAGAGGGGCTGTTCCAAACAGCTCCTCTTCTGGTCTTTTCTATCACTGCCTATGGCAGGTTCAGGCTTTATCCCAATGGGCGGTCCAGGATATCACACAGATCGTCATAATCCATCTCGCCGTTAAACCTCAGTACTTCCTTTCCATTCCGGAATATGACTACCACCGGGATACCTCCCACATTGTAGGTGTCCACCAGATCCTGGTTTGCATCCACATCCACATAACGGATTTCGTATGCCCCGTCATATTCTTCCTTCAGGGCCTCTTCCAGCACAGGGTGCAGGGCCTTACAGTGAACGCAGCGTTCTGCGCCGAACAGTACCAGGACCGGTTTATCCTCCACTGCCAGGACCTCATCCTTCCAGCTGGCCGCGTCGGCGGGATGGAATACCTGCGTATCCACTTCAAAAACCTTTTCCCTCTGTGACAGGTCTTCCTCATCATCCGTTGCCACGCAGAGCGCCACATCTTGATAATACGGCAAAGTCCCCTCAACGTCAATCACCTTTTTTGCCCCAAACGCGCCTGCGCCCGGAACGCGGTAGGTCACATTGTCAATGCGCTCAATGGGTACCTCCACCGGAACCGGCTCCTGCGGCACATAACTGTAGGGGTAACGGTAGGCCCTGTAAATCATATTGTTCCTGGGCCCCTTTTCATTGTGCGTGTAATACGGTGAAATCCACTCCCAAACAATCTCATGGTCCGGCGTTACCTCAATGAGCCTGCCGTCCGAGCCTTCGGTTACCAGGGTATTGCCGTTGGGCAGACGTTGCGCGCTGCTGACATAGGGACTGTAGAATTTGCTGGCGTCCGTGGGAATCGCATGGCCCAGTTCCTTGGGAGTCAGTTTCCATACCACTTCCAGTGTAACGGGATTGAACTCCAGCACACGGCTGTAATCCCTCAATGCATTTTTGACGCCGATTGGAGAGGATGGGTTGGGGGTCCCGTAGCCGCCCCAGCCGCCGTTATCAAAGACCATCAGGTTGCCTTCACCCGGCAGCCCCTTGGGAATCATGTGGAAATGATGCTGCCCGATAATCCATCCCAGCTTCTTAAGCACCGGTGTTGCGTTAAAATCAGGTCCGATCCGCCATACAATCTTTCCGGTTTCCTTATCCAGGATTGCCAGGATATTGGCTTCCCGGCAGTCAAAGATTATGTTGTCCGGCTTAAAACGCATATCTCCCTGGTCATACCATTTGTTCGGTCCCAGGTAGCTCATGCAGTTCACATGCAGGTAATCGCCCACACCGCCGTCCGATGCGCGCAGGTTGGGGTCGCGGAACAGCACGTTCTTGGCGGCCTCGTCAAATCCCAGTTCATCAAAATGCTCGCTGATGGACCATTTCCATAGGATATTTCCATCCCAGTCCACTTCAATCATGGCGTCATCCAGCAGTTTTTTATCGGAAATCTTAGGATTGTGGATGGTCTGGTGTACCAGGATCAGGGTGTTGCCTGAAAGTGGCTTTGCATCCATTCCGGGTACGTAATAACCAACCGGGTTGCCCTCCCTCTGGTAATCATGATGCTGGCGCGCCATCCATCTGTGGTCCCTGCCAGGGTCGTCGATGTTTTCAAAGTGGTCAAATTCCCATACAATATTGCCGTCATAGTCAATCTCAATCAGGTTGACCCCGTCCTGCATGCCATAGTCAGGATGGCGGTATCCGGAAAGGCCCATCACATATCCGCCGGGAAGAAGCTTTGGCGGCATGGCGTGTATGTTCCAGCGCCTTACCTCGTTGCCGTTCATGTCAAACAATAACACACCATCATTGATTAACGGAACAATCGTATAACCGCTCCAGCATTTTTCAGGGTTGTAAACAGTGACTCCGTGTGGAAAAACAAGTGGCTGTCCCATATTTCATATCCTCCATCATATTATTATTATTTGTTAAAAAGCCTGTTTGATTTCAACCAGCTTTCCGTTATCGTAAAATGCCCCCGCCACCGTCCGTTCCAGCTTCAGGCTGTTGTAGAGCAGGTTCTGCCTTGTGACGTCCTGCCTGTATAACTTCCACTGTCCGCTTAACTCCTGTTCCAGCCGGGCGGTCTTCTCAATCTCCTCATTGCTGTACGGGTTGTAGAATAAAAATGCGGTCCTGCCCGAATCCGGCCCCAGGATTGCCTGTATCTGTTCCAGTTCCTTTACATAGCGCTCCGACGCAACTGCCGCCACCGCGCCGTCCGCCGCCGAGGTAACGACCTGGCGCAGGAACGTCTGGGTACAATCGCCCGCCGCATAAAGTCCCGGAACATTGGTTTCCATTTTCTCATTGACCTTAATATAACCGGCCTTGTCGCAGTCCACCATGTCCTTCACCAGTTCGGTCTGGGGCACCATGCCCACGAACAGAAACAGCCCGTCAGCCTTCACCTCTGTTTCCCGGCCCGTGTCAACATTCTTTAATACCAGTGACTCCACATGGCCGCTTCCCTTGATTTCCTGTACCGTGGAACTCCACACAAAATCAATTTTCGGGTTCTTATACGCATGCTCGGCCGCAACCTCGTTACAGTCCAGATGTCCTTCCTCATGAAGCACTACAATGGTCACCTTGGATGCAAAGCCGGTCAGGTAATCCGATTCCTCAATGGCCTGGTCACCGGCTCCCAGCACATAGATTTCCTTTCCCTTGAAGAATTCCGCGTCGCAGGTCGCACAGTAGGCAACCCCATGCCCGGTAAATTCCCTCTCGCCCTTGATATTAAGTTCCCTGGGCCTGGTGCCCAGATTCAGGATGACGCTGCGCGCCATGAAATCCCCGCGCCGCTTTGTCTCCACAATGAACGTGTCGTCCTCTTTCCGGACTCCTGTCACGGTGGTGCGCTTAAGTTCTACCGTGGGATGGCTGGCAGCGTGTTCCCTGAACAGCTCCATCAGGTGCTGCCCGCTGTCCGCTTTGGTTCCCGGATAATTCCTGATTTCATACGTATCATTAATCCTTCCGCCATAACTTCCCTTTTCCAGCAGCAGTGTCCGGCGCTCGGAACGTCCGGCATAGATAGCCGCTGACAGCCCTGCCGGTCCGCCGCCAACGATAATAAGATCATATACTGCGTCCATAACCAACTCTCCTTTCTATCATAAAACACGGTTTCAATCCATATCAGTTCCTGTTTCAGCTCCCCCTTACCGGGGAAATTTCCTGTGCCTTTTGGCGTCCGCCCTTTCCGGCCCTTTCTCCCAAAGCCACCCAGATCACACAGATTCCTGTAAGGAACAGGCAGTAAAACGCCGCGCTGAAAATCTGGAATGGGGACACCGTTGGAAGATAACCATGCTTTTGCACCATCTCATTGATAATTGTCACACTGCCCATGACAAATGCACTGTTGATAGGGATAATGGCGCTGAAGTTGGTGGCATTGGCTGTCAGGAGAATGCTCCTGCGTTCCGGGGATATGCCGCTTTCCTGCCCAATCCTGTCCGCCATGCCGCCGAACATCAGGATGGACGGCAGCACACAGCCTGCCAGAAGTATATTGGTAAGGATGATTCCGGCTGTCAGTACGGTCTCTGCGCCGCGGGCGGTTCCCATGATATTCCTGCGTAAAAGCCAGGTACAGCACCGCTCCATCATACCTCCATCCACGGCCACCGCTATCAGTCCATACAGCAGGATGGTGGAAACCACCACATCCAGCATTCCGCTGATTCCCTCAAAGATAACGCCTTTCAGTCCCAAAGTGCCATAATCAATGGCCACGATGTCGGAAGGGGAAAGAACCCCGGTCAGAAGTCCCACCACGAATCCCGACACAATTGCAAAGGACAATCCCATGAACAGGTTACCGGTCCTGAAACAGACAAGCAGCAGCACTGCCAACGGAATCAGCATCCAAAGTCCCTGGGGGGAGGACATGGCTGATATCTGGGAAATATCCCCCATGGTGCCTCCGCGTCCGCCAAAAATCAGATAAACCACCATGGCTAACCCGCCTGCCGCCAGGATGTAGGGTGTCCTCATCCTCAGGGTCTCCAACAGGTCTGCGGGATGTCCCGTCACGCCGTCATGCTGTATCATCACGGTTGTATTGATGACCTGTGAGCTTGGGGAGATTGCATCCCCAAAGAAAATACCGCTGATTAAAGCCCCTGCCAGCATGGCAGGATTGGCTCCCAGCAGGATTCCCGGCGGATAGAAAATCGGTATCACTGCAAACATGGCTGCAATCGGTGCACCTGCGCCCATGGAAATCATGGCTGAGGCCAGGAAACTGAATACCACGAATCCGCTTCTTGAAATCCCAAGTTTGAGACTGAGCCAGATAAACCCGTCCCCAATCCCTCCTGTATTCATCAGCTTGGAAAAAATGCCGATGACCATAAAAACAAATATCAGCCTGGAATTGCCATACTGGGCCAGACCATGGACCACGCTGTCCCAATATCTGTCCTTCTCCCTGCAAAGGAAAAAGCCTGCAAAGAGGGAGACCGCCGCTGCAAAGGACAGGCCTTTCATGGAATAATAGTGAAGTCCGACTGAAAAAGTCCCGCCAATCAGTATATATCCCACCAACGGCAGCATGGCAAACGCCTGGTTACCATAAAATGTAAGTTTCGTTTCCTCTGTCTTCATATCTGTTCCACCAATCCCTCCCTTAAGATAGTTAAAATTATAACAGGCTTTTTCCAGGAGATATGTTGGAGCTCCAACACTTATGAAAATTTTATAATTTATTATCGTGTTTTTTATATAATAAGGTCATTAGTGCGGGTACTGTCGGGCATTGGTTCGTCAATTCAATGTCAATACTGCCATTATATGTTCCATTATCCATTATTAATTGTGCATAATTAACCACTGTTTTTCATAAAAAAAGAACCCCCGCATCCGCCCGGATGCCTGGAAGCCCTTTTCATATCACGTTTGCTTATCTTTTTGCCAGTTGATTGTTTATTTTTCAACGTTCCAGACAGAACATTTTCTTGCCGTCTGTCCCGCACTGCACCACATGGAAATTAAACAGATTCCCTTCTGTCCAGAACTCCATTGCATCCAGGATCCGCATGACAGTGGAACGGTTCACAACGTTATCCTTTTCCATTGCAAACGGGGCAAATTCCCGGTTAATGAAATCCGTAATCTCTGTAATGGTTAAGGGATGGTCCTTTGTGGCATGGTTTTCAAGTATGTTCATGATCAGTAATGGAAACATGGTCTGATGCACGGTAACCTTCCTCTCTTTCTGCATCAAAAAGGGCCTGCATTAAGGCCCCATATTTCCATTCTTTATTAATGGGCGCCCTGGCAGTCCTGGTTCTCTGTTACGCCAATCCGTCCGCTGCCGCAGCCATACTCATAACTGCTGACACCGGACTGCCCATAACTCAATTCCCTGACCATGTTCCTGACTGCCATAATCCACTCATTTCCTTTCCATGATTCTTTATACGATTCTTTACACTCTTTGCCGGGGTGTGATGACCCCCCTGCATTTCACGGTTACAGTATATACATAATCCTTTATCCATGTCAAGTACGCAAATGGAAGGATTCGAACCTTCGGGCCGGTTACCCGGCCAACTCCTTAGCGGGGAGCCGCATTCAGCCACTCTGCCACATTTGCCCGAACGGTGTATCAGGACATCAGGACCTGACTCCCAAATACACGCATGCGCCGGGTTGGATTTGAACCAACAATGTTTGCCACCAGGGTCACGGTTTTACAGACCGCTTGCTTCAGCCATTTGCATACCGGCGCGTGTTATCGGTTATTTACGTTTCCGATGAATGTAATATAACACGGCAACCTGTGCAGATATGCATTATTTTACTGCTTTATGCAGATTTTTATATCCCGGACCCCACATCCTGTCTCTCAAACCCAAGATACCTGGTTCCCTGAAAACTCAGCCTGCCTGCATCGCCCTCTGAAAGCATCCCATATTCCCTGCCGGTCACGGACAGCTCCATCCTGTCCCCGCTCTCCACCTGGAATGTTACATAATAACTGGTGGTCGAGGTGGAATGGAATCCGTGGGCGCCGGTCACGTCCCCTGCATTGGCATGCTGATGACGGCTCACGTTGGTACGCTTTGCGGTTACCGACGCAGGAACGGTCAGCCTTGGCGACTGATTGTTCTTATTCCACTGCCCGATTCCCTTTACCGCCACTACTATAAACATGCCAATCACAATGACAGACATCAGGGAAAATATCACTTCAAAACCGCCTCCCCAGAAAAAAGAATCCATAAACAAATGTACATCCCTCCTGTTCCGGTCCACTTCCAGAAATTTTATATTTACATAGTAGCACATCGGTAAGGAGGCTGTCTTACATTTTGATTAATATAATCTGACTATTTTATATATCCGCCCCATGGCCCATGACCATGGAAATAATCTCCTCTGCACTTTTTCCGCTGCATATTTTCCCATCTACCATAATATTAGGTGCTGTCCTGCATTGTTTCAGGCATGCCCTTGTTTTCATATAAACCCTTCCATCCTCAGAGATGCCGTCACTGCCTATCTTAAGCAGCCGCTTCACCTCCTGCAGGACCTTAAGATTGTCCCTGCCTGCACAGTTTCTGCCTGTGCAGACAATAATCTCATGGACATAAGGGGATTTTTTCAGGCTGGGATACCGTTTCATTATGACCTGAATCAGGGATACCTTAACCCCGGCCGCCTGTGCCGCCGCCTCCAGGATGGAGGGTCCAATCCATCCGCATACATCCTGAAGCTCCCGCAGCATGCTTACGATCACCTCCTGGGAACCGCGATCCGGAAGTCTTCTGTAATAATCCAGTATTTCCCTTACTTCCGTATCCATCTTTTCATCATGGCCTGACTGCATATACATACTCCTTTTCCAAAATATCCTTTTTCTCTTATCCATATCTTCTGATTTTCCGGATTGTTCTATTCATCCTATGATGCATGCAGGATTTCGGATATCCCAAAAAAGGCGCCTCCACTTCCTTTATCCGGTGGTTTTCAAAGCCTCATATATCCTGACCTCATCCCAGTCCGGGTTTGCTTTCACCATGTCATAAATTTTTTCTATCAGATAAACCTCCTCTTCCAGCATATCCGCACACTCCTTTGCCGGAATCCCCTTTGCAGCCTTCTTCCTTACCTGCCTGATTAACTTCACGGACTCACCTGCTGCCTCGCCTGCTGCCCTGGCTTCCTGTTGTAAATATATCTTCTCTTCCCACTCCTGCATATACTTCACCCCAATCTCTTCACTTGCTTTTAGCTGGCTGACCCGTCCGTGCAGTTCCTTGATACGCTGGCTGGTGCTGTGGGATGCCGCCTGGTCTGTAGTCTGTTCCATATAATGGAGCAGTTCTATCAGTTCCGTGTCCACTCCCTCCCCATTTGTCCCATGGGTGTTTAAGAATATCCTGCTTGCCCCATCCTCCAACAGCAATCCTGCCTGTTCCTGGCAGGCCATCCTGAAGGTATACTTATATCTCCCATACCCCCATAAATCAAAGGGCATGGCGGATATAAGATTGATAGTATTAACTGAAGGTTCCTTTTATCCTCCATGGTTTCCGCAAATAAAAAGCGGTCCAGCAGGGTCAGTTCCTTAAGACGCTTAACGGTCTGCCTGTTTTTCACTGCCATCTCCATATGTATCTCCTTTTATTATAATCAATCTTTCCATCTGTTGCAAGAACATACACTTTTACACACCCATTAAACCACCACCTGACAATTGGACCATATTCTTTCATCACACCTTTGGAATCACCGGGAGAACATCCCTTCAGGATTGTCATTAGCAGAACGCCATTTCGTTTTTTTATTCAGCGAATCGTCCTAAAACCGCCTGGAGGCACATAGCCAACTCACCATTTCGTTTCCGCTGCATAAGATATGACAAAGCATATTATGAAAGGTTACTGTATGTATTACGACGAATACTATCCTTCCATGCCGGAAGACATTTATCCTTACCCTGCAGCAGGTTCTGAATTACAGCCTGATGATCTGCAGACAGATGAAACCATGCCTGATGATCTGCAGGCAGATGAATTGCAGCCTGATGATTTATCACCTGATATGGGCTATTCAGAAGACTGGGTTAATTCCCAGGAGTATGACCCGATCATCCCGTATGAAGACAACCAGGAAGATGACCAGGCTTTTGGCAATCCCATGACCGGACGCACTGCCCAGCCCATGCAGGACCAGCCCGCAATGTTCCGGCCGGACAGACCGGTCCCTCCTTTACCGGACCGGCCGGTTCCCCCTATTCCTGACAGACCTAATCCTCCCGGACGGCCTGACCGGCCTAATCCTCCCGGACGGCCCGACCGGCCTAATCCTCCCGGACGGCCTGACCGGCCTAATCCTCCCGGACGGCCTGACCGGCCTATCCCTCCAAGGCCCATTCCTCCGAGGCCGGTTCCTCCGAGACCCATTCCTCCAAGGCCCGTTCCTCCGAGACCCATTCCTCCGAGGCCCGTTCCTCCGAGGCCCATTCCTCCAAGGCCCATTCCTCCTGTGTTGAATCCGGACTGGTCATGGAACTGGGGATTCATCCTTCCAGGTACGGTCTTCCCTATTTCCATTGCGAGGGTACGGTTTTATAATGCGGCACTCCGAGGCCCCGTTCAAATCTATGTGAATAACCGTCTGGTTGTATCCAATCTTGGCTTTATGGATTTCACCAGGTTCTATAATGTGGCTCCTGGCCGCTACCGTATTACCATTTACAGCGGCAATAACATGCGCACGCCAATCGTGGATACCTGGATGTCATTCCAGAGGAACACGTCCACGACCGTTACCCTGGCCGGCTCAGGCTCTAACTTCTGGCTTCAGACAACGGTACAGTAAGGGGACCATCTGACCTAAAAGGGACACCGGGCTGAGCCTGGTGTCCCTTAGGGTATGTTTGAAGTTTGAAAATTGCTTTCCCATCATGTGGCCCCCAACTGTTTCCTATACTCCGACACCGACACATGGTAGCGCCGTTTAAACAGACAGGAAAAATAATTGGCATTGACATATCCTACCCGTTCCCCAATCTCATATGCCTTAAGACCGGTATGCTCCACCAGTTCCCTGGCTGCTTCCATCCGGATTTCCGACAGGAAATCGGAAAATGTAACCTGCTTTGTCTTCTTGAACAGGATGGACAGGTAGACCGGGCTTACATGAAGTTCCTCTGCCACATCATTCAGGGACAGCTCACTATCCGGATAATTATTCCTTATATACGTTTCCGCCTTGTGCGCAAGGACTGTTTTTGAGTCTGCCTGTGTCTCGTTAACCCCTGTGCAGATATCCCGGATCAGGTCTGCCACAATCCCGAATATCTGTGATAAGTCTGAGCTGGCACAGATCCTGTCACAGTATTCATAATAATCAAGGCTCCCTTCCAGACGGCTCCAGTTCCCTGTTTCCTGCAGCAGATGGGCGGTAAGGCCGATGCACCACATGCGGAGGTTCCCAAAGGTAATCCCCTCCTTCAGCACCTTGGCCCTGCATTGCTCCAGAAGTCCCAGGGCCTGCTCACGGTTGCCCATCAGGACTTTTTGGATAAGAAGCTTATTTCCCTCGCCCAGTTCCGCCTTTTTCCCGGATTCCCAGGAAACGGCCTCATGAAACACAGAGTAACCGTCCCGCTCTGATAAATGTCTGTATTTTAAGGCTGTAAACGCCTCCTGTATGGAGTCCCCCATCCGTTCCAGGCCGGAATACCGGTTTCCAATTCCCAGCGCTGTCTCCACCTCCAGCACCTCCAGGATGGTCCCCCGTATCCTCCCTGCAAATCCTGCCCCCTGTTCTTCCAGGTTACATCCCCCATCCTGGCTGGACAGGATGATATACACATGGTCGGCATTTCCCTGGAATACCTCCACTGCACAGATATCCACGGATTGCCCCAGTTCCTGGACACAGTTATAAACCGCATATTTGAGAAGTTCCCCCCATAAATCCCTGGTCTTATCATAATAATCCACGATAAGCAGGTCAAGGGCAATCAGGTTCTCTTTGTATATCTTCAGCCCCAATTCCTGAACAGCTTCCTCTATCCTGGCTTTCCCATAATACCCTGCCATCAGGTCATTGATAAACTGACGGCTTAAAAGCGGTATGCTTTTATTTTTCCGGTGGGTATCCCTCATACGGCTCTCAAACTGTTTTTTTGTATTCAGGACTGATTCTAAAAGTTCCTCCTTTGCCAGCGGCTTCAGGAGATAATCACATGCCTTATGCTTAATTGCCTCTTTTGCATACTCAAAATCCTCATACGCAGTCAGGAGGATGACCTGGATATCCGGGTAAAGCCTGCGGGCCTCCTTCATAAGTTCAATTCCGGACATCTGCGGCATCTTGATATCCGTCAGCAGCAGATGGGGCGCAAGTTCCTTTAACATGGCAAGGGCTTCCTGACCGTCACATGCAATTCCCACGATTTCCATTCCATAGATTTCCCAGTCAATTGTCTTTTTAAGTCCTCTGCGGATGATGGCGTCATCATCTGCAATCAATACACGGTACATAAAACCTCCTTTTCAACAGCCGGAATTGGTTCCAGGTATGTTAGGTTCCAGGTATGTTAGGTTACCGGGATATACACCCTTATAACCGTTCCCTGCCCCGGACCGCTCTCAATTTCCAGCCCGGCCTCCCCGTTATAATAAAGCATAAGCCTGGAATACACATTCCTCAGCCCAAAGCTTATCTGGCTGTATCCCTCTTCCTGATTCATGCTTTTTTGGACCTGTTCCAGCCGTTCACGGCTCATTCCGGCTCCTGTATCCCTTACTTCAAATAGGATACGCCCGCCCTCACGTTTCCCGGCAATGGTGATGGTTCCCTTTCCCGCCTGATTCTGTATCCCGTGATGCAGTGCGTTCTCCACAAGGGGCTGCAATGTCAGCTTAAGCATACGGCAGCTGCGTATATCCGGCCCGATTTCTATTTCATATTCAAATTTGTCCCCATATTTCATGTGTTGGATTACAAGATAGTTTTTCACATGGTTGATTTCCGTATCTATGGTTACCACATCTTCCCCACGGCTTAATCCGGTCCTGAAAAAATTGGACAAAGCAAGGACCATGGCGCTGGCCTCCTTTGATTCATCCAGTTCGCAGAGCTGCTGCACGGAATACAGCGTATTATAAAGAAAATGCGGGTTAATCTGCTCCTGCATCAGGGAGAGCTCTGCCTCCCTCTTTTTTTCCTGTTCTTCTTTCACCTGCTCAATCAGCTGCCTTACCCTGGACAGCAATTCATTGATTTTGCCGCTGAGGATCTGTATCTCCCTGGCGCCGCCTGAGGAAACATTGGATATTGAGGTGACATCCTCAACCGATACGGTATCGGTCAGCCGCTTGATGGGCAGCACAATCAGACGGCTCAGCACCACACAGGCCAGTACGCTGCACACAATCACCGCAATCATGGTAAAATGGATGGAATTCTGCATCATGCGCACATCGTGGAACATCTCATTGGTTGGCAGTAAGGCAGCCACAAGCCATCCGTTTGTCTTCAGGTGCCTTGTATAGACCATCATTTCCTGTCCGGATACGCTCCTGACCTTGATTCCTCCGGATATATCCGCCATCTGCTGAAGCTGGCGCAGGGATTGTGCTGACAGCGTATAAGACTCATCCACATCCTTATAGCATATAAGACTGCCGTCATGTATCAGGGCCACATATCCATTTTCACTGATATCCGGTATGGTCAGCATATCCCGGAACATGGATTCCCTGATATTAAACACGATTCCGCCCTGTCCGGGCTGCCCCGGCCTGCCATACAGCCTGTACAGGGAAAACACCCGGTTGTTCTTGCGGTTGTTTTCCGCATCCGTCACCTGAAAAACCGTATCATCGTGAAGAAAGCTCCAGTTATAGATGGACTGATTGTGTTCATACCATGCGTCATAGTTAAAATCTATCTTTACCGGTATATCCCCGCATCGGTACATCCTGAACCGCCCGTCATTAAAATCAATGATTACGGAATCCAAAAAAGACCCGGATGACACAAACTGGTCATCAATGCTTTTCCTCAGATTGATATAATACTGTCCTTTGTCCCTGTCCACATTTTCCTGGGACATCACAAGGGCAAGGGACAGCATGTCACTGCTGTTCTCAATATACTGGAACCGCTCCATCAGATCCGCCATGCGGCTGTCCAGCACGCTGGTTGACTGGGTCAGCGAATTAAGCATATTGGCCCTTGAGCTTTCCGTCACCTGGTTATATGACATGCGCTGGAACGTAGTGCCCATAATAAGGATTGTCGCCACCATCACAGGCACGAACACAATCACTAAAAGCCACATAACCGGTATGTGCTTCATTGCCGTTTTCCGGCCGGTTCCATTTCCTCCCATCTCATTCCTGCTCCCAATCCTCAATCAAAAACAGATTACAGTGTCCTTCATCCGTATCAGCCGCATACAGGATCTTGCGGCCGTCCCAGCTGAACGTGGGATGACAGTGGGAATGCTGGTACAGCCATGTGGTATTATGGTTTGCCAGCACCCGCAGGCACGGTTTCCCATCCGTTCCCATGCGGATTAATACGATGTCATCTGTTCCGTCCCCCACAAACTCATCCTTTACCGGACTGGCCATGTAATGGTTACAGTAAAAAGGCATGGGCACCGTCCTTTGTACCTGTCCTGTCTTATCCGCAATGCCGAAGTACGGCTGCCGGCTTCCCGGGGAAGGCGGTGTAAATACCTGGGTCCTGTCCGAGGAAATGGTGCCGTCATGGCCTGCCCCCCGGTTATCAAACACAATCATCCCGTCCTTTGTCCAGAACTCGTGTCCCACGCAGTCCTCCTCCCCCTGCCGGAAACAGGGCCACACATCCCCGCTGTCCATGTTGATAAGCCATATCCTCTGGTTCACGCAGTTCCAGGGCCCTTCATGGCAGAACATGGCAAGGGAGGGATCATCCGGTGAAAATTGGAAATGTGACAGCCAGTTGGTATCCCTCCATACATCATGAAAGCCCGTGCCATCCATGTTGACCACAGAAATCCGGCTGTCCTTGATTGCATACATTTTATCTTTAAATCCTGAATAATTAGGGCCGCCGTCCTGTCCGGCCCCCACATCCTCATTGCGTATGAATCCAATCCGTTTCCTGTCGCTGCTGACCGAAAAATTCTGGACCAGCATATCGTGGTCCTCATATACTGTTTTCACTGTTTTCTCCACGGTATCCATTACCTTTAACCGGCAGCCGGACCAGTATACAAGATACCGGCTGTCCCTTGTCTTGGTGGCCGTGCTCAGCCAGACCCCCTCGGGCTCATCCGTTACCTGGGTCATCACGCCTGTATCCAGGTCCATATGGAACAGGTTATAAATACCTCTGCCATTACAGCGGTCCGAGAAAAAGTATATGGATCCGCTATCCCCATCAAAGGAGTTATCTGTAAAATACATATGGAAATTCACATGTCTGTCCGTCAGCTGTTTGATGCGCAGCCCGCTTTTCCTGTCCGTATACGTTTTAATCTCTGACGGAAATCTGTCACCTGTCATGGCGGTCCCCTTTCCTGTAAAAACTTCCATATGCTTCATCCGGTCAGTGTGGCTGCCGGCCGGACGGCGCATATACCATTTATATCACATTTATTCCCTCACATCCAGAATATCCGGTATCTTCACATCCATGGACGCAAATGCCTCCCGGATCCGTGCAGCCCTGCTGCATCCAAGGACCAGGAAGGTTTCAAACTCCCTGGTCAGCACATACTGTATGACCAGGGCGGATACACCAATTCCGGTCCTCAGGCTGGCTTCCCTGAGCCGCCTGGCCCTTGCTATATTTTCCTCTGTGAGATATTTTCTCCTTGTGTCTTCATTTAATGCATCCTCCCCCTGTTCCAGGTACAGGCTGAAAAATCCCTGGGCCTGGGCCGAATAGGCGTACAGGGGGATATCAGCTGTCCTGTACCATTCATAGGATAGGGGATCCATACATACAACGGATCCGTCCCCCCATGCCTTGGGTGTGCAGACGCCTAGGCCAAACTGTATCTGGCTCATGGAAAACCCGTGTTTCCCCGCTGCCCCTGCATAGGCATTGGCTGCCTGGATCCGCTCCGTACTCCAGTTGGAAGCGCCCATATAGCGGACCAGTCCCTGCCGGACCAATGCATCGCAGGTATCCACAATCTCCTCCACCGGACGCTCCCTCTCATCCCTGTGAAGCCAGAACACATCCACATATCCTGTGCCCAGGGCATCCAGGCTTTTATGAAGTTCTTCTTCCAGATGGGAACAGGACAGACAGCCCCTGTCCCTGTTATATCCTCTTGGCATCAGTCCGCCCTTGGTTCCTATAAAAAGCGTTTCTCTTTGTCCGTATTCCTTCAGCCACCTGCCGATGGCCTGCTCGCTTGTGCCGTCCCGTCCATCCAGCCAGCTGGCATAACTCCTGGCCGTGTCAATCTGGTTCCCGCCCAGGGATGTATATGTATGGAGCAGCTCCTCGGACTTTGTCATGTTTATCCGGCTGCCGAAGTACATGGTTCCCAGCGCTATGGTGCTGACAGGGGAACCATCCGCGCAGCTGAACCTTGCGCTGTATCTTGGGTTGTCATTCATCTGACCGCAGCCCTCTATATGGACAAAGTCCCCTGGCCGGCCGCAGCCCCCTCTCTCATCCTCCATGCCTGCACTCCTCCCAAAGCCTTGCCATGTAATGCAATGGATTATGGCCCAGATAATCCCTGCAGGGCATGTTAAATCCTGTCTGTGGTTTCCTTTGTACCTGTTCCGGCCTTCCCCCAAGGGAATCATAGAATTCCCAGATACAGCCGGTCTGGGAATAAATCCGGTAAGTCCCGTCAAGGGCTGCTTCCAGCAGACGCCCTGCCTCCTCATATTTTCCATACCGCATACACCCCATGGCAGCCCACATGGTCATGGAATTCCAGGCAGGGCCTCTCCACATCCGCTTCTCATACAAGGGATCTGTCAGGGAGACTGTGGGCATGGGGTGCCGTGACAGGAATTCCTGTTCATCCATCATATGGCGCTCAATGACAGATCCAGCCTGTTCAGGATCTGCGGCGCCCACAATCACCGGCCAGAATCCTTCAAAGCAAAGATGCCTGTTTTCCGGACAGTCCACGGACCAGCTGTCATAGAAGAAACCTGTTTCCCGGTCATACAGGACATTCCGTATATACTGCCCAAGATAATCCCTTTTTTCCTCAAGGGTCCTGTCCCTGATACCGTACAGTTCCTGCTGCCACGCCAGAAGCCGGTCATACATGAGATACACATGGGAGCAAGCATCCACACAGGACTTTTCCCCTTCCGGAACCTGCATGAACCGGATTCCCTCATCCACGCCGCTTTCCCAGAGATGGTTTTTTATATCCGTATAATAAAATCCCCCATCTGCCGTGCTGCGGCTGTGTTCAAACCATGATACCTGACGTTTAAGGGCATCTGCGCAGGTTTTTAACCACGCCTTATCCCTGCTTATCTGATATATCATATCCGCTGCAGACACCCATACCGGGGGATGGGTCTGGCCCGGCGCCCAGTCCGCCGGGGCATCCCTCCTCATCCATATGATACTTGGGATCATACCATCCTCCTGCTGAAGGCTTATCAGGTTGTCAACCTGGTGCCTGGCCTGGTCCGGATTGTCTTCCAGAAGGTCGAGTGCAATGTGTACTGCATCCCAATGCCCGAAGGCCGGACCATAGCAATAGCCGGGGCCGATATCCTCCCATGGATATGGCAGCACGCCCCGGGGCCTGAACTGGCTTTTTCCATGAAGCATTTCCACATAATCCAGCAGGGGCCTCCATTCACTTTTACCGTAATTCATGATTTTCCTCCTCATATACCTGCAGGAAGGGATACGGATTCCTGTCATCCGTACCCCTCCCTGCGGTCCGCTATTTCTTAATCAGCTGCGTGTATTCTGCCTGTGCACCTGTCATGGCATCTGCCCATTCTGTCAGGAACTCCTCCGAGGATTTCTGTCCTGCCAGTACTGCCTGGAATCCCGGCGCTGCAATGGAATCCTGGATGGACTGGTAATCCGGCAGATACAGCGGATACGGGAATGCAACCGTATTGTCATCAGACTGCATCTTCATCGCCTCATTGATGTGCTGGGTATTTACTACCCAGTCTTCATTTGTCAGGTCCGTATGGGTAGGAACCTGCCCGATATTCTGGTTCCAGTAGCTCTGTGACCCTGCGGAGCATAAGAAACTGATGAACCTCCATGCCTCATCCTTGACCTGGGACTGTTTGAACATGACATAGCCATTGACCGGATAACCGCCGGAAATCACACGTTTCCCCGTGGCCGATACAGGGGGTGCGAATGCAAAGAATTTGCCTTCTCCCAGGGTTTTGCTGTGTTCGCCAAAGGACCCCAGGTTATGCTGTATCATTGCCGCGCTTCCTGTATCAAAAGCAGCTACCATTTCCTTATAACCGTTGGAAATATCGCTTTCCGGTGTGTACTTGTTATAGATGTCCTTAAGCCGGTCCAGGGCCTCCACGTTCTTCGGATCATTAATCGTGGATTTCCCGTCTTCTGTAAATGGCTGTGTGATGCCGGAATATGCGTAAAGGTATTCCTGAAGCTGCATGGGCCCTCCTGCCCCGCCGCGGATGCTGAACCCATAGGTGCCTGCATCGCTGTCCGTAAACAGTTCAACCAGATTATAGAAGTCATCCCATGTCCCGGGCGCCTCCACCCCTTTCTCCTCAAACCAGTCCTTCCTTCCCCAGAACATAGGGTTAAAGGTAGATGTGTTTGGTATGCAGTACAGCTTGTCATCCACGGACAAGGTGCGCAGGGATTCCACGATGGACTGGTTAATCTTGTCATGCTCCTCCCATGAGTCAAAGTACGTATCAAGCGGTTCCAGGGCGTCATTCAAGATAAATCCCGCCTGCCACTGGGGCGGCATGCCGCACACGTCCGGGGCAGCGTTGCCGGTTACCGCAACCTCAATCTTATTTTTTGCATCACTGTTGGGAAGGCCCACATACTCAATCCTGATATCCGGATTCTGCTCCTCAAACCGCTTGATCAGTTCTTCATAATACGGCGTCCGGTTAGGGCCTGCATTCTCATCCCAGAAAACAACGGTCCTGACCTCCCCTGAAGCTGCCTTGTCCTTATCCGCCTTTCCTGCATCCCCGTCCTCTTGCGCGCTGTCAAGGGACATGGCGGCCTGTCCGTCCGGGGCAGCCGGCGCCTCCTTGGAACCACATCCGTACAGCATGGAACCTGCCATACACACCCCCAGTGTTACTGCTAATAATTTCTTCCTCATAATGAACCTCCTTATCCTTTTACAGCTCCGGCCGTCAAACCGCCGACCAGATACTTCTGCACATATATGAACATCAGAATCGCCGGGGCCAGCGCAATCATGCTTCCTGCTGCCAGCGCCCCATAGTTAATATCAAATTGCCCCTGCATGAATGAAAGCCCTACCGGTATGGTGAATTTCTTTGTATTGTTCACAAACATCAGGGCAAACAGGAATTCATTCCAACAGGATATAAAGGAAAATGACGCACACGCCACCACTCCCGGTGTCAGCACCGGCAGCACCACCTTAACCAGGGCCTGGAACCTGGAGCATCCGTCCACATAGGCAGCCTCCTCCAGATGATACGGTATCTTCTCCACAAACCCCTTCATCATGATGGATGAAAACGGAATCTGGAACGTGGTGTAAACCAGGATCAGGGACCAGTGGTTGTTAATCAGGTGCAGCTTTGAAAAAGTAATGAACAAGGGGATGATCAGCATGGCGCTGGGTATGAACTGGGTACATAAAAGTACCAGCATAAACGGCTGTTTCCCTTTAAACTTAAATCTGGAAAGGGCGTATCCCACCAACAGGGCGCTGGCAACCGTCATGAGGCAGGCCACGGCAGATACCAGGAGGCTGTTAAGGAAATACTGTGAAAAGCCCACATCCCTCCAGGCCGTAACATAATTTTGGATGGTTGCCGGGTCAGGCAGGTAGCGCACCGGACGCTTTATGATGTCCCCTTCCACCTTAAGGGACGTGACCAAGGTCCAGTAAAAGGGAAAACAGATAAAGCCCACAAATGCTGCCAGCGGCAGCAGACGGTATATGATTAAATCCTTCCATTTCCTGGCTTTCATGCCTTCTCCTCCTCCCCGAATCCTGTCAGCTTAATGTAGGCCGCTGCAAACACCGCCAGGATGATAAATGAAATCACTGCAATGGCGGACCCATATCCAAAGTTACTGTCCCGGATTGCTGTCTGGGTGATGTACATGGTCAGGGTCATGGTGCGGTTCACCGGTCCGCCTCCCGTCAGGTTATATATCACATCCACATTGTTAAACTCCCATACCGCCCGCAATAGGGTGGACAGCACAATGGTTTCCTTAAGATGCGGCATGGTAATGTAGAGGAATTTGCTCCATCTGGTCCCTCCGTCAACCGAACACGCCTCATACTCCTCATCCGGTATGCTCTGAAGGCCTGCCAGAAGCATGATGGCAAAAAACGGGATGCCCCGCCACAGCTCCGCGACGGTCAGCGCTGCAAAGGATGTTCCGTAACCCGATATCCAGGCAATCCCTTTCTTGATGATTCCCATTTTCATGAGGAGGTCATTGACCACCCCCATATTCTCATTGTACATCAGCGACCACATCATGGATGTAAGCACACCTGACACGGCCCATGGCGCGAATACAATGGCCCTCAGGATGCCGCGCCCCTTAAACCTCTGGTTCAGGACCAGGGCAATCATAAGCCCGAATACCAGCTGAAGCCCCACCTGGACAACCACCCATTTAACTGAAACAAGAAGACTGGCCCTGAATACCTTATCCCCTGTCAGGATTTTCATCATGTTGTCAAGTCCCACAAACCCTCTCAGGTAAGGCTTGTTCGTCGCATAATTCTGAAGGCTGTAATAAAACACATTCAGGATCGGGTATGCCATGAACAGCAGCAAAAACACGATTGCCGGCGTTAAAAAACAATATGGAAGGTATCTGCTTCCAATCTTCTTATTCATATCCTCATCCCCCTTTTCCATTCTGATTCCGAATCCGGTCATGTCTGAACTGTAACATTATAGTACCGGATAAAAGGAAAATTTGAAATGAAATAATTTATACAAAAATCTATAATATTTTTATGCAGAAGCCGCTGCCATTCCTTCCAATCACGCATATCAGATTGTTAATTACCTCTGGACATGTTAAAATAAAGAAGGATTGGAAATATGGCGTCATAAGCGGAAAGGGGTGGAAACATGAGGATCACAGCTTCCAGATAACATTGCAGGGTTCCTGTCAGGGGCCTTGCTGATTGACAACAGATTAGGAGGCCAATATGTCATATTTTAAATATCAGGGAAAGAATATCTATTACGAAGAAACAGGAAACGGCAGGCCATTGCTCCTGCTGCACGGAAACACGGCTTCATCCAATATGTTTTATGAGATAACCGGAAAATATGCAGCGCATCACAAAGTAATCCTCATGGATTTCCTGGGACACGGAAGGTCGGACAGGCTGCCTGAATTCCCGGCAGACCTATGGTTTGATGAGGCCATGCAGGTCATAGAGCTTATAAAGTCCAGGCAATACGGGAAAGCAGATATCATTGGCAGCAGCGGGGGCGCACTGGCTGCAATCAACGTGGCCCTGGAAGCGCCGGAGCTGGTAGGGAAAGTCATTGCTGACAGCTTTGAAGGAGAAACACCCCTGAAGGCGTTTACCCAGAACATCACAGAGGACCGCGAAGCTTCCAAAAAGGATGAAAATGCCAGGATGTTTTATTACTACATGAATGGTGATGACTGGGAGCATGTGGTGGATTGCGACACCCAGGCCATCCGGCGCCACGATGAGACCATTGGCAGGTTCTTCCACAAACCCCTGGAGGGTTTTGTTCCGGATATACTGCTGACCGGCAGCAGGGAGGACGAGTTTATCTGTTCCCTTGAGAAGGACTACTTTGAACGCGTCTATGGGGAGATCATAAGGAAAATCGGGCACGGAAGGATCCATCTGTTTGATACGGGCGGCCATCCGGCCATGCTCTCCAACCAGCAGGGATTTATTGAAATAAGCAGCCGTTTCTTAGAGGATTAAAGAACATGGGCCAGAGGATTGCTCCTCTGGCCCTGTCTGCCCCTTTACTTACCATTATTAATCCCCAAGAGAATACACTGCGGTAAAGTGGCCTCTTGAATTATAGCAGAGGCAATTGCCTGCCAACACATCCCAGATCCTGTCCATGGCCTGTTCCCCATCTGCAGGCAGTATCTCCTTTTGGTCCCTGGAGGCCATGGATACACTGGTATAAGCCCCCTGCACCGCCCCCTTCAGAATATAGATATCCCCTTCGTAGATTGTCTTCATCACCGTATCCGCGCTTGTCTGCCACAGTTCATAGTTCCCGGTCCCATGGTTCAGGCTAAGCCCTGTCTCGCATCCCCTCCCATCCGGATAGCCGTCTTCCTCATACAGCAGATATCCATATGCGGTCTCCTGACCCTCCGCCCCGGGATCTGGGGCCAGCGTCCTGTATTCCCCGGTCAGTTCATTGAGCACCACCAAAACTTCGCTGCCGTCATCTAAAAGCTCCCTCTGCCTTGCAGTAATGGATGCAGGTATGGAAATGGATCCCTGCACAATATAATACGCCCCCATATCCCTGGCCGTGGATAAATCCGCGTACAGGCCTGTCTCACCATGCGCCCCCAGCAGGGGCAGATACGGTGCAAACGGAAGGTCCTCCAGACCGTACTTCGTCTGACCGTCCAGGCGGTTCCTGTCCGGATCCGCCTCCATTTCTTTTATAAAAGCAATGTTCTTCTTTTCCACATCGGATAAAACTGACTCGGAAAACACATCCGGCTGGATGATTCCCCTGTACCACAATTTACCTAAATAATAGCTGTTCAGTATATCTGATTTAAATATCCTCCCGTGGGCCGCATATATCTCATTTCTGAGCAATGAAAGGTCCTCTGTGGGCCACATGCATAAATCAGCCTTGCTGAGATACCTGACAAAAACATCCGGGAACAGGAAGCTTCCTTCCATGGGATAGTAATCCCCTGCCAGAGCACCGCTTCCCTCAACTGAGATGTGTCTATCCGACAAATCAGGGGCCACGTGGAATGTAACCGTATATACAGGCGCCTCCGACCCATTTCCTTCGTCCGCCCCATAGGCCTGAGGACGGATTTCATATGAAACCTTACCTTTCTCCGTCAAAATCCCAGCGCTGCCCGTACCGGAAAAAGCATCTGCATGATTTTCATCCTGGACTGAAAAACCGCACTCCAGCCATTCGGATTCCATGCCGCCCTTTGCCGGGCGCAGGGTAAGGCGCCGCCGGATATCCCCAGCCTGAAAGAAAGTGCCTGTCAGTATCCCATTGTCCGCCCCAAGATTCCGGGCTGCTTCGCTGATAACAACCGGATCTTGGCCCGCGGTCAGATCCTGTCCTGGCGCTGATTCCATGCCCCCTGGCTGCGGGGACTGCCCTGGCTCATGTCCTGGCGCATTTCCAGTCTCATTCCCGCTCTCATGTCCAGTCCCATTTCCGCTCTCATTTCCGCTCCCATGTCCGATTTCATCCCCGGTCCCATATCCCCCGTCCGTCTTCTGTCCGTCCATGCCGGGATTTACTGCCTGGCAGGAGGAAAGGACCAGGCTTGCCGCTAATATGTACCACAACCATCTTTTTCTTTTCATACAACCAACACCTGCCCACATTTCTCCATGTAAATACTATCCACGCCTCTATTACTTAAAAGTATACTACAGGAAGCAGCAGGAAACTCTTAATTTTCCCTTTCGATAATTGAAACATTCATTACCGCCGGTCTGCCGCCAGGGCAGACCCCCATCATCTGATAAGCTCTATGCGGTCCACGGTTGCCGGATTCACCAGCACCTTAAACTCCTGGATGGTGGGGGTATGGTATGAGCTTATCTTCCTCTCCTTCAGGTCCTTCATAATCTGGTCCTTGCATTCCATGAATGTCACAAAATCATCGGATATATAATTGTAATCAATCCATGCCCCATCCCCGTCCCCATACTCCAGGTACGGTCTTATGGCCTTGGAATTGTAGGTCAGCAGGAACCTTACCGTGTTCTCCGGCACATCCGGGTCCTGAACCAGTTCTTTTTCGAATTGATAGCCGCCATAGCAGCCAATCCGAAACCGGCCTTCTTCCTTCGGCTCAAATGCATACTCAAAGGATTCTGTCTTCATCTCCACCGGCCCTGCCTCTTTTTCACCCATATAGGTAAACGATGAGACCTCATATACGGCAATCCCGGTTCCCAGCCCGGCAAGAAAAACACCTCCGCAGAAAACACCAATCATGGCTTTTTGTAATCTACGCATGACGCACCTCCTTGGATATCCCATCCATAACCTGTTCACCCGGACACTCCGGCTGCGCGGTCTGCTCCGGGGCCTCTTCCTGCCTCCTTATCCATCCCTGCCCGTCCTGCCTCCCATGGCAATCCTGACTGTCCTGTTTCCCATAGCGATCCTGACTGCCTTTTAGCCGGATCAGGCTAAAGCACAGATATGTAACTGAACCGGAACAGGACAGGATTCCCAGGCTGATTAACGTAATCCCCAGCAGCGGATACCCATGAAACAGCCATACCACGGACATTCCAAAGATAAATATCATACACAGGGTAAAGAACCCCCCAAAAAGTCCCAGCAATATCATGCAGCCGTTAAAGCACCAGCGGACACACCAAAGAAACATCCAGGCCAGAAGCCGGAAGCAGCGTCCCAGAAAGGAGCTGACTCCATGTCCCACACGTCTGAAACCAACCCCCATGCCCTGTCCGGGCAGGCGTTTGACCTGTTTTACGCGGTCCGGACAGGAACCGCCACCAGCCGCGCCGTCCTCTTCCCTTCTGCCAAGACGCGCTGCAATCCTTCGGCGCAGGCGTATACCTTCTGTCTGTATATCCTCACCTTCATTCCTGTTTTGTCCCCACTTTCCTTTTTTCCACGGCCCGGTCAGGAAGGTCCATATATGTTTTGCTGCCCGCTTGAGCATTCCTGCGCAGCCGGAGAAGAACCTTTTTATCATCGTTCCCGCGCTTCCAAAAAGGCCGGCCGCAGCCGTCCAGGCCTGTCTTCCCTTTACAGCGGCGGATTCCGTATCCGTCTTCCGTCTGCCCCCATGCTTCCCCTGGTATTCCGGATTCACATGGTAGGCCTCAAGTATCCCGGCCGCAAGTTCCCGGATATCGCCAAAATCCCGGATTGCCTCTTCCTCACTCAGCCCTTTCTCAATCTTCATATCAATGTGCTGGGCGTATTCCTCCAATATATCCTGCTGTTCCCTTTCTTCAAGGACGGCAAGATATGTTCCCAGTTCTTCTAAAAATCCCTTCTTATTCATCCTTCTGCTCCTTTAAAAACCTGCACACCTGTTTCTGGAATTCATCCCACTCCTGCTCCAGCCGGTCCCTGTAAAGGACACCTGCCGCCGTGATGTGATAATACTTCCTGGGCGGACCCTCGGTTGATTCCCGCAGATATGTCTCAAAATACCGCTCATTGGTCAGACGCTTAAGCAGCGGGTAAATGGTCCCTTCATTCACATCAATGACCTTGGATACCTCCTCTACCAATTCGTACCCATACATGTCCTTCTTCCTGACAGATTCCAGTACCACCAGCTCAAGGACTCCCTTTTTAAACTGTGGATTCATGGCTGCCCTCCTTTAGATACTATATTATACATACTACTATGTAATGTCAAGTACTATGAAAAATAAAATACTTAAGTTTTCATTACACATCCCGGCACCTGGCCTGCGCGGCTTGATTTTCTCCCCTGCTTCTGTTATGATAAACCGCATGAAAGGACAGGTACTTATAAAATGGATCTGCATTTTGAACCGATAACAGATGACAACAGGGAACGCGCCCTTAAGCTGCACATTTCCCCAACGCAGAAAGGCTATGTGGAAACCGTGGAGGAATGCCTGGAGGAAGCCTCCCATGGCAGGAACTGGCAGCCGGTTGGGATATATGACGGCCCGGTCATGGTTGGCTTTGCCATGTATGGATTCTTCTGGTGGCCCTACCTCCCCTTAGGGCGGCTGTGGCTGGACCGGCTATTGATTGACGAGGCCTTCCAGGGAAGGGGGTACGGAAGCGCCGCACTCTCCGGTCTTTTGGACCGCCTTCAGCAGGAGTACCGATGCCGCAGGATATATCTGAGTGTCATCCGGGAAAACAGCACTGCCATCACCATGTATGAGAAGTTTGGATTCCGTTTTACCGGTGAGCGGGATATACACGGAGAGCATGTGATGGTATACCATACACAGCATCAAGGAGCAGGCAGCCGGTAAGGCGCCTGCTCCCCTCATTTAAACAGCGCTGTCCAACCAGACAGCGCTTCCCAATTCATCATCATAGCTTCATTTTCGCATTCAGCTTCATATAAATCCGTTCACGCATCCACGGTTCAGTGGAAGCAAGTACGGCATCCCCGGGCGCAAACCAAGCCACACCGCTGTTCTCATCCTCTTTTACGCGCAGCTGCCCATGTTCGTCCGCCTCCAGCAGATACGTCACATTCAGATGCAGGTGGGACGGCACATAGACACCGCGTTTGACATGTCCGTCCACGGTCAGGATTTCCAGCGAATAGACTTCCTCTGCAACAGGACGCACCTGCTTAAGCCCGCTTTCCTCCATCACTTCCCGGACAGCCACCTTAAGGAGGTTCCGCTCACCGTCCGCATGGCCTCCCAGCCAGGACCAGGAATGATAGATGTTATGGTATGCCATCAGGACCTTGGTCCGCTCACGGTTAACCACCCAGGCCGACGCAGTCATATGCGCCATGGCATTGTCCCGTGTAAATATATCCCCCTCTTCCCTCAGGCACCTGAGCAGGATGTCCCTGTCCCGTTCCTCCTGTTCATTAAAAGGACGGTATTGTTCTAATTGTCCAAGCAGTTCCATTGCCATTCCTCCTTGCTGTCTCAAATATTATCCCCAATGCATTCTGGTATCCATGCAGCTCCCTGCCTGTCAAAGGCGTTTGCATGGGTTCCCACGGTTGCATGGAAACACGTTTATTAACAATATATCATGATTTTTGCCCAGATACGTGACCATGTCTGCTTTTTTTATAAAAATACGCCTGTACGGAGGAAATACTAATAAAATCTTAATGTGACTATCCCGCGTGGAGATGGTATACTGGCCCTATAAAACAACATACAGCCTGAAGGGAGGACTCTATGAAACGATTCGTACTGGCTGCATTTTTAAAAGCGCTTGTAATTACTGTCGGCTTTGATTTGATTTGTGTTATTTATGGGTTCATATCCAACCAGCCTTATGGGATTTCCTTTGCGGGCGGGGTAATCTGTTTTTTAGTGCTGTTCTTGGCCGAATTAATTGAATGTTCATGGAAAAGACGAAAGGGATAATTTCCCTTTTGATTACCATATTCCCTCAGTAAAACCAGGGCATGCCCGGACATCATCTGTTCCGGGCATGCCCTTCTTATAAGGAATCCATTATCCTTTTAGCGGCCCTACTATCTTCCCGGCCGCTGCGCAGGCCGCCGCGGTCCTTGGGGACGCCAGGTAAATCTCCACCTTGGAGGTTCCCATACGGCCCAGGAAATTGCGGTTATTGGTGGCAATGACCCGCTCCCCGTCGCTGAGGATACCGCCGGTCCGTCCGCAGCACAGGCCGCAGCCCGGATGGGTGATGATCGCGCCCGCCTCTGCCAGCGTGTCGATTGCACCGCATGCAATGGCCTCACTATAAACCTTCCGGCTGGCCGGTGTCACTATGAGCTTCACATAGTCAGCCACCTTCCTGCCCTTTAATACCTCAGCAGCAGCCACCAGATCCTCCAGGCGTCCATTGGTACAGGAGCCGATGAATACCTGGTCAATGGGCGTGCCGGACAGATCACTGACAGGCCTGATTTTGTCTACCTGGGACGGACACGCCATCACCGGCACAAAATCCTCTGCCCGGTACACCATGGTCTTCATGTACACCGCGTCCTCATCGCCAATCAGGCTCTTCTGGTAATCATCCAGTTTTACTCCGCAGTACTCCTGCGTCTTTCCGTCCGGTGTGAACAGCGCACATTTGGCGCCGGCCTCTATGGCCATGTTGGCAATGGTCATACGGCTGGCAATGCTCATGTCCTCCACCGTGGTCCCGCTAAATTCCAGGGCCCGGTAGGTGGCCCCGTCAGCCCCCAGATCGCCGATCAGGCGCAGGATGATGTCCTTTGACATGACGCCCTCGGGCAGTTTTCCATTGATGACCACCTTTATGGTTTCCGGAACCTTAATCCACATGGTCCCTGTGCCCAGGATACTTGCCATCTCCGTGTATCCGATGCCGGAGGAAAATGCGCCCACGCATCCGTATGTGGTGGTATGGCTGTCCGTGCCAAACACCACATCCCCAGGTTTCACATAACCGGCTTCGGTCATCAGCTGGTGGCAGATACCGTCGCTTCTGTGTACGTTCTTCATCCCGTATCTGGCCGCGAACGCGTCTCCCACCCGGAAATGCCTGGTGTCATCCAACTGGCTGGCCGGAACCAGATGGTCATAGATAAGGACCACCCTGTCAGGGTCCCAAAGCTTTTTAAATCCCATTTCCTCAAACTTATCCGCCACAAACGGAATGAAAATATCGTGGATCATCACACGGTCCACATTTACCGTGACAATATCCCCCGGCTTAACCTGGGCAGCACCCGTATTATGCTTTATGATCTTTTCAATGATTGTATTCCCCATTGCAGTCTCCTTCATCCAGTCCGTTCAGTTTTCTCATGGCCTTCACCAGCCCGCCTGCGTTGATGATATCCACCAGGTTCTGGGGCAGGGATGCAATCGGATACTGTCTCCCCTCATAGTCCACATGGTGATTCACCGTGACCGTAATGCGGTCCCCCTCCGTCATATCATCATACAGGTTTGGCTGCTCAATCAGAAGCAGGCCGTTATTAATGGAATTGCGGAAAAATATCCTTGCAAAGGACTTGGCAATCACACACTTGATTCCCAATGCCTTGATGATTTCCGGCGCCTGCTCCCTGGAAGAGCCGCAGCCAAAGTTCTTGCCGGCCACAATGATGTCCCCCTCCTTAATCTGTCCCGCCAGCTCCGGGCGCAGGGGACTGAACCCGTACTGCTTCATGTCATCGATTGTCTTAAGCGCCAGGTATTCGGTGGGAATGATGATGTCCGTGTCAATATCATCTCCCAGCACCCAGACTTTGCCTGTAAATGTCTCCATTTCCTGTTTCCTTTCCTGTATTGCGATTGTATCATGCCCGGCATCACTTACCTGGCAACGGCAATCTCCCCCGCGATTGCGGAAGCCGCCACCGTGGCCGCGGAGCCAAGATATACCTTGGAGCTTGGATGGCCTGCGCGTCCCTTAAAGTTCCTGGTACCGGTGCTGATCAGCACTTCATTTTCCCCAATCACGCCCTGGCAGCTTCCCCAGCACACGCTGCAGTTGGGGTTCATTACAATGGCTCCTGCTTCCATGAAAATGTCAATCAGGCCTTCCTTAAGCGCCTGCCTGTAAACGTCAAGGCTTGCAGGGACCACAAGGAAACGCACGCTGTCAGCCACCTTTTTGCCCTTTAATACGGCAGCGCCTACCCGGAGCTCATCAATCCGTCCATTGTTGCAGGACCCCAGAAACGCCTCGTCAATCTTAACGCCGCATACCTCCCCGGCCGGCACCACATCATCCACAAAATCAGGCCTTGCAACCACCGGCTGGATTTTGGACAGATCAAAGGTATACTCCCTTGCATAGACAGCGTCCGGGTCGCTGGTGTATACCGCCTTGGGTTCGCGCCCCCGCTCCCTAAGATAAGAGACAGCAGCCTCATCCGCCTCAAAAATCCCTGTCTTTGCCCCTGCTTCCACCGCCAGGTTGCAGAGCACCATACGGTCATTGATACTCAGTGTCTTTGCGCCTTCCCCTGTAAACTCCATCACCTGGTAATTGCATCCATTGGCCCCGATTTCCCCGATAATGGTCAGCATCAGATCCCTTGGATAAACGCCCTCCGGCAGCCTGCCTATCAGATTGAACTTCACGGTCTCCGGCACCAGCACCCAGGAAGTGCCGGTAACCATGCCGTAAAGGAAATCCGTGCATCCCACGCCGGTTCCAAATGCGCCTAATGCGCCGTATGTGCAGGTATGGCTGTCCGCCCCGAATATCAGCTCACCGGAACATACATAATGCTCCATCATGATCTGATGGCACACGCCCTTCCCCTCCCAGAAATCAATCTGGTTCTCCCTTGCAAAATCCCTCATCTTTTTCTGGGAAGCAGCTGTCTTTGGATTATCCGCAGGCACGTTATGGTCCACGATAAAGACCAGTTTCTTGTGGTCCGCAATCCTTGGATGCTTTAACTTGTTGTTATACATGTCAACCGTCAGATGGGTGGTCCCGTCATTGCTCATAAGACGGTCCAGGTTCACGGTATGGATATCGCCAGGCTTCACGCTGTCCACTCCGGCCGCTGCCGCGATTATCTTCTCTGCAATCGTCATCCCCATGTTCACGCCTCCTCCTTGTTCAGTGATGCAATCAGCCCGCCCTGATTCAGGATATTCTGCATATACTCAGGAAGCCTGGTACATGCGTACTCTTTTCCATTGGCCCTTGCCACGCCCTCAGACATGGAAAGTTCCATGGTATCCCCTGTCTTTACTTCATCCGGCAGTTCCTTGCACACAATCACGGGAAGTCCGATGTTAATGGAATTCCTATAAAAAATCCTGGCAAATGATTTGGCAATCACGGCCCTCACACCCAAAGCCTTGAGCACGCTTGGCGCCTGCTCCCTGGAGGAACCGCATCCAAAGTTCTCGCCTCCCACCACAAAATCCCCTTCCTTTACCTTCACAGGAAAATCAGGGTCCAATGACTCAAATGTATGTACCTTCATCTCATCAATATCCGGCAATAAAAGATACTGTGACGCAATGATCTGGTCCGTATCCAGATCATCATGATATTTGTAAATCGTTCCGCCCGGCATAAGGTAATCCCTCCTGTAAAAAAGTTATGCTTGTTACTCATCTGCTAATCTATTCTACCACAGACTTTACTATAATAATAATACATGATAAGAATAGTTACTATAGATACAGATTATATAAACGGCCATGAATCCCAGGAAATCCACAAAAGAAATGGCATACGTCAGAACAATCTGTTCCTATATGCCATTTGCCTATTCAATCTTGTTCCCGGTACACACATTTTCCCCATTCATTCTTGTTCCCGGTACACACAATATCTGGAACGCCCTTCCTTCTTTGCCTGGTAAAGGGCCTGGTCGCTGTGCTGGATGAGCAGGTCAATATCCATATGGCTGTCCGTTCCCTGGGCAATGCCTATGCTGGCGGACAGGGAGGACATCTCCCGGGACGCCTGGAACCGGGCATTGAGCTTTGCAAGGAATTCCCCGGCCTCTTTTTCAAGCTGTTCCACGCTGCATTCCCCAAGCCTGGCCACCAGGAACTCATCTCCCCCAAGCCTGGCCACAAAATCATTGGGGAAGGATTCCACCAGGGTCCTGGCCGTTCCTGTCAGCACCGCGTCCCCCACCTTATGCCCATATGTGTCATTGACAGCCTTAAACCAGTCCAGGTCAATGTAGAGCAGGCTCACGGACTTGTTCCCCCGGCTGCCATGGATATACTGGTAAAAATACCTGCGGTTATAGAGTCCTGTAAGGAAATCCGTGTTGGAGCTGTGGAGGATCTGTTTTTCCAGGTCCCGCTCAACCGTCACATCCCGGAAGATGCAGAGTTTTCCAACCACATTGTGGAATATGTCATAAATGGAGTTTTCATGAATCTCCAGCATTTTCCCGAACCCGTCCGACAGGGCGGCCCTGGCCTCCACGTATCCTTCGCTGTTGATTGTGCGATGTCCCTCAAAGGCAGCCGCAAACCACTCCTCGTAATCCTTTCCAAGGACCTGGATCTTACTTATCTGGAAATACTCCTCGAATTTTGCGTTTGCATTCAGTATCCTGCCCCTGTTGTTCCATAAGAGGATGGCATAGGGCATGCTCTGGAGCAGGATTTCAATTTCCGCGCCCATGTTGCCCAGGTCCGTTACGTCATGGCCGATTCCAACGGTTCCCAGGACCGTTTCGCCATCCCGGTCCACGATTGGTGTCTTATAGGTGCGCAGCTGACGCATCCCGCGGGAGCATTTGACCTCCTCGGTAAACTGCAGGGTCCTGCGGGCCAGTATCACAGCCGCCTCCGACTTTTTGCAGGATTCCTCCCCGTTTTCAGAATCATCCGGGGAAACGCCCCAGATATAGCAGTGGTCCCGCCCGGTCACATCCTCCCTGTCCTTACCCACCACGGAACAGAACGCCTGATTCACCTTGACATGGGTCCCGTCTATGGCCTTGAACCAGAGCATGTCCGGCAGACTGTCAATGGCAGTGTCCAGATAGGTCTGGGTCATATATAGGTCGTACTCCAGCTTAATCCTTTTCAGGATCTGTTCCATGCGGATACGGACCCGTTCCCGGCTCAGTGGGGTGTCCCAGAGCTCGTCCGCGGCCTCCATCTGTGCACCGGCAAGACCGTCAAGCATCCCCTGTTCCCCGCAGTACACAAGAACCGTCCCTTCCCTGCAATGGGGACGCAGCTGCAGCGGAAGGATACAGCTTCCCAGGTCCCATATGACCACATCGCTGCCATCTGCCAGTTCAGGCGCCGGATTCCCTGACACCGTAACTGTATGGGAAAAACGTTCCGGCGGACAGAGCGTGTCCATCACCTCTGGCAGCATTGGATCTTTGCTGAAAATCATGATCTGAAGCTTACATTGATACATTTAACCCCTCCCCATGTGCACGGCAGACCTTACTTCAAATACAGCTTTTCAAACCCCGAAGCGCTGACCGGCCTTCCAAACAGATATCCCTGTATGTAATCCGGCAGTGTCTGCTTTACAATATCAAATTCTTCTTCTGTTTCCACACCCTCCACACAGACCTTTAAGCCGATGCTGTGGGCAAGTTTGATAATATACTCAAGGAAAATGTATTCATAGCTTCCCTTATGGATTCCCGTCACAAAACTGCGGTCAACCTTAAGCACATTGGCAGGAAGTTCCTTAAGATGGCTCAGCGAAGAATAACCTGTCCCAAAATCATCAATTGCAATCCCATAACCCATGGCCCGCAGTTCCTCGAATTCCTGATTCAGGAACTGCAGGTTCGGCACCCAGCAGCTTTCCGTCAGTTCCAACACCAGCTGCCCGGCAGGCAGGTCATCCCACTGCCTCATCTTCAGATATTCCAGCAGCGCATTTTCCTTTAGCTGGATATATGACACATTGACGCTCATGGCAAAATCCGGCACCTGCCTGCGCCATATCCGGAACTGGCTCACACTCTCTTCCAATATCCAGGCCCCTACCTGGGTTATAAGGCGGCTCTCCTCCAACAACGGGATGAACTCCGAAGGAAATACCTCCCCATGTTCCGGGGAATGCCACCGCAGCAGCGCCTCCGCGCCCGTGACCGCCCCTGTGACCGCGTCCACCTGCGGCTGGTAGAACAATTCAAACTGGCTGAATCCGTCCTTGACACAGGCATGGAGGCTTTCCTGCAGCTCCATGTTCCTCAGCTTCTGTTTATACATTTCCTCGGAAAAGAAAACCAGCTGGTTCTTTCCATTCATCTTGGCAATCTCCACTGCATTTTCCGCATTCCTGAACAGCTTCTGGTAGGTGTTGCCGTCATCCGGGAAAAAGCAGGCGCCCGCTGACAGGGAAATCAGGATCTGGCGGCCCTCCACTGCAAAATGACTGCCGATGAACATCTGGATATTCTCATAAATGCCCCGTACGGCCTCTTTTGTACCGTCCTTTATCAGGAACACAAACTCGTCCCCGTCTAAGCGGTAAAGCTGGCATCCCTGGGGAAGCATGGCTGAAATCAGGTTGGACAAAAGGTTAAGCGCCCTGTCCCCAAAGCCATAACCATACTTTTCATTGATATTCTTAAAATTATCAATGTCCAGGACCACAACCACCCCGTTGGCCGTATCCTTCTGCCTCACAAGGATATTCATATCCTGTTCAAACTGGTTCCGGTTCATCAGGCCAGTGACATTGTCAAATTTATTCTGTTTTCCAATATTGGAAATCCGGCCAATCATGAACAGCGGACGGTCCTGCCTGTCTTTCTTGACCGTCCCCCTGCAGGATACCCATATGACCCGGCCGGATTTATTATAAACCCTGTACTCCATGTCATGGTAATCCTTACTGCCCTCCTGAATCATCTGCATATCGCTGAGCCACAGTTCCAAATCCTCCCTGACCATGATTTTGGACCATACGGAAACCACATCCTGTTCAATCAGGCGGCTTATATCAAGGTCATCATATGCATTGTCAGATATGTAAAAGGTACCATTCCGGATGTCCCACATGTAAAGATAGTCATCCGTTGTTTCAGAAAGCAGATTCAGGAGGACATCCGCGGTAAAATTCTCATTTTTAATAATATCAGCCATGACAACCTCCAGGACAAGTATGGTTTATATTTTACCATGACCAGGTTCCAGTGTCCAGAAGCAGCAGATATTATTGAGGATATTTGCAGATATTATTAAGGATTTTCTAATTTTTCTTACAGTTGCGTCCAATGCCTTTACTTTCAGCCATGAAGTGATTAAGATACACCCTAAAAGGAGGGAATCCCCCATGATGAACTTTAAACGGCTATACCCATGGCTGACAGCATACGGGGGCGGCCTGGCCAGGCTGGCCATTGCCAGCTGGCTGCTGACCAACACCATGTTCCTGTTAGGCAGCCGCGTCCCGTTCATAACCCTGGACTTTGTAAGGCAGATATCCCTAGAAAGCTTCCTTGGTATCTGGTTTGGCATCTGCCTGTGCCTGGCCATTCCCTGGTTTTTATCTGCCCACTCAGGAAGGATACGTTTATCCCTGGCCCCCAGCATGGCCATGTACATAGCAGCCCTGATGCTTAAGGAAACATTCATATGATAATGGAACGGATTGAGAAATGGCTGACCTCCCGGCGGTCATGGATGATCCTGGCCGCGGCTGCAGGAATTTGGTTCCTGTTCACCGCCTCCATGACCATCCTGCGCTACCGCCTCAATTATGCGTCGGCTTATGATTTCGGGATATTTTCCCAGATGTATTATTACATGGACAAGGGCCTGACGCCGCTGACCACCTGTGAACGCGACGGGCTTCTGTCCCATTTTGCAGTGCACCTTTCCCCTGTCTTTTATGTGCTCCTGCCATTTTACAAACTGGTACCGCGGCCGGAGACCCTGCTGGTCCTTCAGGCGCTCCTGGTGATAAGCGGTATTATCCCTTTGTGCCTGTTAACCAGGTTTTTGCGTTTTACCCGGCTTCAGACGCTGTGCTTCGGCCTGATGTACTGCGCCTATCCCGCATTCATGGGCGGCTGTTTTTATGACTTTCATGAAAACAAATTCCTCACCGTAATCATACTCTGGACCATGTACTTCCTGGAAACCGGACGTTTTAAATCCATGGTCTGCTCGGCTGCCCTGCTGCTTCTGGTAAAAGAGGATGCCCCTGTCTATGCGGCCTGCATCGGGCTTTATCTTTTTCTGTATAAACGGCAGTACCGTTACGGCGCCATGGTCTTCATCGGCTCCTGCCTGTACTTTTCCATGGCTATCTGGTATATCAACCGGTTTGGGGACGGCGCCATGGTGAACCGGTTTGATAACTTCATATCCGACAAACGTCTGGGCCTGATCAGCATGTTCAAGACCATCCTGGTCAACCCGGCTTATGTGCTGTCACAGATTGCGGTAAAGGACAAACTTATCTTTTTCCTGCAGATGCTGCTGCCTCTGGGATTCCTTCCGCTCATGGCAAGGGACTGGAGGAAATGGACCCTGGTCATTCCCTTTGTACTGATTAACCTGATGTCCAATTATAAGTATCAGCACTCCATTTTCTTTCAATATACATATGGGTCGGGAGCCTTGCTGATATATCTGGCAGCAGTTAATTTCAGGGATTGGAAGGACGCCTCCCGGCCTGCAGCTCCTGTCCTGTCCCATGACCGGGCTGCGCCAAGGCCTGCGTTCCCCCTGCCCCACTCCATCCTGGGCTGCGGACTGGCCTGCGCCCTGGTCCTCACCTCTGTAGTGGCATACAAAAAGTCGTACTACATTGGCAGCTATGTCAGCAACCATGAAAAAGCAGCAGAAGCAAGGCTCCTGCTGTCATCCATCCCAAAGGATGCGTCTGTCAAATCGACCACGTTTTTCATACCTCAATTGTCTGGAAGGGACGAGATCTATCTTGCGGACAGCCGGCATCCTGCTGATTATATCGTGCTGGACCAGAGACCGGGATATGGGAAGGATTCCCATGCGTTGATGGCCAAGTATCTGGACCATGGGTACGGGGCCTGGGGCGACGTGGACGGATATGTGACCGTGCTTGTGTCCCCGCAATGATGATAGGTGCGGTTTGAGAAGCTGACATCCATTTATGCCGGATAAATATGCGGCCCGCTGGCAATAAGCGGGCCGCCCTTTGCGTCAGGATTCCATCATACATCATTCTCCTGCAGCCGCTTAATCAATCAGATGATAACAAAATTCCTGCTAAGCCTACACATTTTTCCCACAGCACTTTTTATATTTCTTCCCGCTCCCGCAGGGACACGGGTCATTTGGATATATTTTGGGGGGCTTGACCACCGGCTCATGGAATGAGGGATAGAAACCATCGTATGTATCCTCATCCAGCATGTCATCACCGAATATGACATCGCCATATTCATCCATGCCTGCCGGCTCTTCATAAAACTTCCCAATCTGTTCCTTATAATATGACAGCCTGTCCTCCATTCCCAGCGCTTTTGTCAATTGAACCGCACTGTGGAATAAGGCTTCGTTTTCCATTGTACACGGCCCGTCTCCCAGCTCCTGGTCCACCAGCCGGTATGCCTCTTTTGCTTTGCCTTCCTCCGCCAGGCTCATGGCATAGCCGTTAATTGCCTCCGGGTGATGGGGTTCCTGTTCCAGCCAGTCCTCAAACCACTTTTTGCCCTCGTCCCGCCGCCCCAGAGCATTCAGCGATTCCCCGATTGCCGCTTTAAATCCGCCGTAGTCATCATACTCCCATACGAATGTGTCCAGGACCTCATGGCAGAATTGAATACGGATTTCATGCGCTTTGGCATTGAACAGTTCCAGCTCCATCTCATAAAGCCAGCCGCCGATATCATATTCGTAATCCGTTGCCTCGTCCACTGCCGAGATCCCCAGCCTGATTTCAGCCTGATTTACATTTTCCTTTGTTTTATCCCATGCTTCCAGCCAGCATCTGGTCATGTTTTCATAATCCTGGTTCTCTGCGTATTCCCATCCCTCGTCAATCAGGTCCGCAATCTCATCCCATCCAGATGGAAGACCGGAGTCATCCTCATAATCAATGCATCGCTGCACCATATCATCCAATGCCCGTTCAAACCGTTCCTCATCAAAAGGCTGGTTCTGTGACATGACATCATAAATCTCCTCCAGCACCACTGCTGCCAGCTTCTCTTTTGCTTCCTTCCTGCTGTATCCTGCTTTCTGAAGCCGCTCATAGGCCCTCCTGGTACAGGGCGGGTCATTGTCCCTCAGCTGGTTGTCCACAACCGCCAGGATAGTCTCTCTCAATCTCATGTTCGCCATTTTTTCTCCCCCGTATGATCCGCTGTTTCCTTCCCGTCAACAAAACCGCGTCATTTTTATCATATCGTGTTTCATTATACCACATGAGCCAGGGGGTGACAACTTCCTAAGCAGAAAACGGTCCCATCGGCCAGTCCCAGGGTTACCGCATTTCCTCCACCTCATACAACCGTACGCAGGCCCCTTTCCTGGCCTTATTCCACTGACACGTTTCATCATCACTGGTAATGAAACACAGATTCCCCTTCCGGTTCACATAGTAATAGATTCCGGCGCCTTTGAACCGGTGTTGTGACAGAAGGCTCCTGTCCTGCCCCATGACATAGAGGGAATGCCCATCCGCAATGTATATATTTCCTCTGCTGTCCCTGACAGAAAGCACATTCCCCTTCACACCAGCAGGGTATGGACGGCACTGATGGGTTTTCAGCTCAACACACCTGCTTGCGAAATACAGGCAGTCCTGCTCCGCCCCATAGGCATACATGCCCAATGTCTGAAACGCCTCAGGATTCACCTGTATCCGTTTCCTGCGCAACAGATTCAGGTCCCCGTCAAAAAAACGGACATCCAGCGCCGTGTCCCAGACTCCTGGTTTACGCACGGATTGTCCGGCCCCTGCCGGTTCGCCCACATATTGCTTCCACAGACGTACAATGATGATTTTCCCATCTTCCAGCACAGGCGGCGCAAAATTATCATTCCATATGACATGGTCCAGATTTTCATATACATATTCCGAGACAATGTTCCTTTCTGAAAATGTCATGCCGGATGACCGCCAGTCTATCTTCTCAAGCTTTCCATATCCATAATAATATTCACAGGTCCCGTTCCCAAGGGCTGCCTGGCCGTACCAGCTGCAAAACCGGGGCGCGTGTCCTGCGCAGGATTTCCTGTCTTCCGGTATCCGGATTCTTTCCGCTATCAATGGCTCGTACCGGTCCCAGTCCGCGCTGCCGTCATAATACGCATCCAGGTCCATAACCTGGATTTCCCTGTGTTCATAATCCAGGCCCAAATCCTTATCATGAGCCGTAAAGATGGCTTCCGGGTAATGATAATCGTAAATCGCTTCCAGCCGTCCGTCCCTTTCCTGATAGCAGGACACATGGGAAAAGTCATAATCTCCCTCAGCCCCGGGATGCACGATCCTGACCACCCGGTCATATGTATCCGCAATCCTTTCCTTCTGCTCCCTATGCTGGACCAGCAGGCCCGGAATCTCCTGGCACAGGGTCAAAACCGTATGATTCACCACCTTGTCCTGTTTCTTTTCCGCATCCATCCCACGAATAACAGGGGCAGCATCTTTTTTCCAGACTTCCTCTGTATCCTTATGCATCCTCATATCGCCGTACAGCATGGCGCCCAGGAGCCTGGAAAAGGAGTCAATGCTGTCCTGGGCGGACGTTTCCCGTTTCAGAAGGTAACGGAACGCAGACGCTTCCTTTCCCGCCAGGCCCAGGGCCTTAATGAAAGCAGGGCCTTTCTTGACTAAAAGCATTCCGGGCCCCGTCTGATAGGATGCTTCTGTCTTACCGTCCTTCATCAGACGCATTTCAAAGATGTCATCGTCAAAATAGGATACCGCCATCACAGGCACATCCACGGCCTTTGACATGTCCCTGCCCAGTTTCTGCATCTTCTTAAAATCATGGTGTCCGGATGTTTCATATACAGCCGTCCATTCTTCAGCTGTACGGACATATTCATAACCAGGCGGGAGTACGTAATCAGGAAATTCCTGATTACCTGTCCTGACCTGCAGGTTTGTAAATGTTGTCCCCATTATCATACCTCCACTTTAAGCACATCATCCAGGCTTATCCTTGTATTCACCACCTGCAGTATCCTGCTGCTCCTGTCAAACCGCGCCACCATTCCCGTGACCTTCAGATATTCGCCTTGGTGGAAATACACCACGCTTATGATCCTGCCCGGCACGATTTCCTGTATCTTCTGGTCCAGTTCCTCTGCCATATCCTCGGACAGCACAATCTTAGGCACTGCCACCCGCTCCTTTTTGGCCAGGGCCTCCGGAAGGCCCTTTAAAGCCGCAAATGGCAGGAACTGTTTGGCCCGGTCCGCCGCTGCCATCCTGGGCCTTGGTCTATTCGCCACTTTTATGACCTCCTATCTGACGGTTCCGCTCCTTCATGGTAGATGCGTCCTGCAGGTTCATCCCCTTAAGGATTGCATTCCTTCCATACTTCTTCTTGATATCCAGCATGGCTGCCTGCAGCTTCCGGTTGCGCTCCAGTTCCTCCTCATCGGAAAACAGGCTGTACTGCCTGTATTCCTCTTCTACCACATGATTGACAGAGATATTAATCCGGTGGACCAACAGTCCGGGATCCACAATCCTCTCATACAGCGCGGTTACGGCCGGTATCAAAACCATATCGGCGTTGGTCTGCGTATCCAGGGAAGCGGTTCCCCTGGAAGGCTCTGCCTCCGTGCGGTTGGAATATCCCACATACAATGTCACGGAATTGGAAACCAGGTTCTTCTCCACCATCTCAAGGCATAACAAATCCATCATTTCCTTCACGATCAGCTTCCCATCCTCAAAGCTGTAACCACAGCCCAGGACCTGCCCGCAGGTAAGGCAATTGGTCTTGGCCTTGTATGACTTGATATCCCCGATGGTCACTGGTTCCCTGCCCCACGCATGATCGATGAGAAGCTCCGCGTCCACGCCGAACAGCTTATATAGGAAGTCCTCGTCCATACCAGCCAGGCCGCCCATGGTATGGATGCCGTAGCGCTCCAGCTTACCCGCAATGCCCTTCCCGATTCTCCAGAAATCCGTCAGGGGCTTGTGGTCCCACAAGGTTTTCCGGTATGTCTCCTCATCCAGATAACCGATGCAATCCTCTGCATGCTTGGCCGTGATGTCCAGCGCAATCTTTGCCAGATACAGGTTGGTCCCGATACCGCAGGTGGCGGGAATACCGAACTGCTTCCTTATATCCGCCATGATGGACTGGCCTAACTCCCTGGCTGTGACATGGTAAAGAGGCAGGTAATTGGTCACATCCATGAAGACCTCATCAATGGAATACACATGGATATCCTCTTTGGAAACATACTTGAGATAAATGCTGTAAATCTCCGCAGCATAATCAATATACAGCTTCATCCGCGGCTCCGCCATGATATAGTCCACACTCTTCGGGATCTCAAATACACGGCACCGGTTATGGATTCCAAGGGCTTTCATGGCAGGGGATATGGCAAGACAGATGGTCTTCTCCGTGCGTTCTGGGTCAGCCACCACCAGCCTGGCTGTCATGGGGTCCAGTCCCCGCTCAGCACACTCCACGGAAGCATAAAAGGATTTTAAATCAATGACAAGATAGGTGTGCTGTTCCATTCCATCCCTCCTTTTTAAGCTGCAGCTATATACCTATTATACAGCGGTACAGTGCAAACCGCAATGTTTTGCAAACATTTGTTCTGTATATTGTCTGGCCTGTGTTTCCATCAAATCCCATACAGGATCATGTGGCTTGGTATTTTATCCGGTAATCCAGCCGCTATTCCACAAGTCCATCCAGAAAATATGCCAGCTGTTTTTCAGGAACCAGGAAACCGTCCTTTGAGCCGATAAAATGCTTCCCCGACCGATAACTGGGCACTGCGTCCAGACCGTTGATTTCCCAGGCATACCGTTTTCCTTCCTCCAGCTGTTTCCTGTAACGGCCTGTGCCAATACTCTTTTGGAAACCCGCAGCATCAGCCTGGCGCCGGGAGGCCAGCTGTGCCAGGACCTCCAGGGACGAGATATCCACGGTAACAGTATGGGCATGCGTAATCAAAAAACAACTCCATTTTTACCATTTCCATCATTTCACAGCCTCCTGTCCGATTCAGCGCCTTTATTTAAATACTTTCTGTAACTCAGGGGCGTACACCCCATATACCGGCAGAATGTATTGGAAAAATGGCTGCTTCCCGAAAAGCCGGCGGCCAGCGCGATTTCCAGCACGCTCTTATCAGAATGGGACAGCATATATTCCCCCATCCGTACCCGGTAGGATATAAGATAATCCACAGGAGACTGGGCCAGGACCTCCTTAAAATCACGGCAGCACTCGCTGGCGCTGACGTTTGCCGCCCGGGCAATGTCTTCCAGGCGGATCCTGCCCGCGTATTCCCTGTGTATGTATTCCAGGCAGCAGCGGACCCGATGATATCTGGAATCGTGGACAGACGGGTGCGGCTCCTGTTTCATGTCAAGATTCTCAAAAAGTATGAGTCCTGCCTGCTGTACAAGGATCTGAAGCTTCCACAGATATCCTTTCGGGCGGCTGCAGTCGCAAAGATACATCTGATGGATACATTCCAAAGCCCCTGCGTGCCAGGAACTTGTGCCATCTAACAGGAAGAAATCTGTTTCAGGCCAAAACAGGGCGGATACATACTGTTCCTCAATCAATCCGCCGGAAAGACCGTGGAGCAGATAGCTGTCTGCCAGCACCGCGCAGTAGATGCTTCCACGCTGGCGGTGATAAGGAGAAACCATATGGAGCATGTTAGAGGGAACCAGGCCTCCCTGCCCCCCGGAAAGCACATAAGTGCCAACGCCGGTCTGAAATTCAATGGCGCCCTCCAGGACATAGACAAACTCCAGTTCCTTGTGCCAATGCCATGGAATAAACCGGTTGGGATATAAATCCAGATTGTCAAGATACACTTCCATGGGAAATGCCGGCGAGCCATGGCAGGTTATTTCCTCCAGATTGCCATTCACTTCAAGATAATTCAGCTGCATAAATGTCCCCCTTTCCCCCAAGGATTCCCTGCAGCGGTCTGTATTCGAAATGTAGCTATGATTCTGTTATTTTTAGATACTATTTTATTAGAATCAGCCATCATATTCTATTATAATATAAAAAAGGGCAGGATTACCAGAAGAATTTCAATAAGATGGAACCACAATAAGATGATGATGAATTGAAAAGTGAGATGATGATTTTGAAAGTTGACTGCATTACACTCCAGACCTTGTATCCGGATAAAATGAAGGATTTCTATGTGAAGTATTTTGGGGCCGAAGCCAATCGGAACACCATGGCCACGGATTGTCCGGACCCAATGTACACCCTCTCCTTTCAGGGCGGTTTTAAAATCAAACTGGCGCCGGCCGGTCAATCCCAGTCCGGTTTTGCAGCGCGGACATCCCCATGCCCCCATAATCCTGTCTGCCTGGCCTTCAGGCTGGGCAGCAGGAAAAGGGTAAACACGCTGACCAGCCAGCTGATCCTGGAAGGCCATGAGATAATCAGCGAACCCCAGCTATCCGCCCCGGCACATTACAGCAGCTGTATCTTTGACCCGGAAGGGAATATCGTGGAACTGATTTCCTGACAAATACTCTTTATGAAAAGCAATTTTCAAACAGACCCTAGTGCTCCATCCGTCCGGATGGAGTACTGGTTTCTCCCCGTGCTGTACGGCTACAATGCGCCGGACGGCATGGGGCGATGCCGGATATGCCGGAACATTCATTCCGTCACCACCACATAGCTGGCCGTCCCGTAACATCCGTTCTCCTTCAGGTGTTCCTCATCCCATTCAGCCACCATCTCATATACCCTGCTGCCTTTTAACTGCGGCATCAGCGCGTCCTCGTATACAGTGCCGGCCAACGGGCTGGCATCCGTGTGTCCCAAATCCTCAATGGAATATTCATAAACCGTCAGCCGGTCAGGTTTTACTGCAAAGGAAACAATATAACCAACTGTGTCCTGTCCGTTATACCGAGGAAGCGCCAGGCGCTCCTTGTCCTCTGCTTCAACCAGCGGATGGGCGCCGCAGGCAATCCCCCCTGTCATTTCATCCCCATTTGGATAATTCCATGTATAGTTCCCTGATGTAACCTCGAATTCTTCCATGGTGCCGGAGAGCACATCGGAAAGCTTCATGGAAGGCGGCTCCTGCAGCACATCACTCCGGTTTCCAGGGGAATCCGCACTGCTTTTAGCTTTACATCCCATACAGCCTATAAGGACAGCCAGGACAGTTACCGCTAAGCATGATGATCTGATGAACCTGATATATCTTTCATGGCGTTCTTTACAATATGCCCCCATACTCCCACCCCTTTTTGCAGACTTGTACTGGATTTACTATATCAGATTTTTCTATTTGATACTTTAACCTTTGCTTAAGGTTCTATGGTTTTTCTTTGACTTTTTCCCGTATCAGTGTCATCCCTGCCATCCAGGTTATCCATATAATACTGCAATGCCTCCCCCATAAACCGGGAAGCCCCTGTTCCATACCTTTTATCCATACCCTTAATCAGTTCCGGATTATGGAGATAACCGTCTATCAGCACATTCCAGTAATTCTCACCCAGGTCCATTTCAGGACAATCCTCCTTATCCAGAAGATTCATTAACCGGTCCACAATGTCCTGTACTTCCCTGGAGGTTACATCCCTTGACACGTCCTTCAGCAGTTCCTCTGTCAGTTCCTGGTTTTTTTCCACATAACCCTTTTCCTTGATTTTCTCCATCTTTTCCATATTTTCAGAAAAATGCTCCAGACTAAACTTCATGGCATCCACATATTTTTCAATACTTCCATAATACTTAATTGCATTCCGTGCAATACCTGATTCCTGGTCCCTGACCCGGTCCACCAGTTCATCAAACGATTCCACACTGCCCCAGTGTCTGATGACCTCATCCATATTCTCACGTTTAAACTGCTCCAGCGCCTCCACATAATCAGCTAAATCAAATTCCTCAAAACTCATGCATGTCCCTCCTTTCTCCAGTTTGCCAAGCAGTTCCAGCAGCCGGTTTAATCTGTCCCGCTTTGCTCTTAGCAGCTCCTTCTGCTTTTTAAAGGCTTCCAGCCTGTCATAATCAGGCTTTTCCATAATTGACCTGATATCCTTTAAGGGAAAATCCAATTCCCTGAAAAACAGCACCTGCTGCAGGGTGTTCAGGGCCTCATCGTCATACAGCCGGTATCCTGCATCCGTTACCCTGGTTGGTTTAAACACCCCAATCTCATCATAATATTGTAATGTGCGCACACTGACCCCGGTCAGTGAGGCAACTTCCTTTACAGTCCTCACGGCATCGGCTCCTGTCTGGTTTTTTGTTTACCTTTATCTTATATTATCACGTAACGTGAGGGTCAAGGTCTTTTTTAATTTAATTTCATGCGGTTTTATCCGGAACGTTTTATCCAGATGCGCTGAAACAATGCCCCCTCTGCCTGGCCAGGCACAGAGGGGGCATTTATATAAAAGTTTTTGTAGTTAAATTAAGAATGACCTTTCACAGGAACCGGGCGTGTCACATAATCCCTGTCCAGATAAATCTGGCAGGAACCGTCATAGGCGCCTTCCGTAAACTTGGACGCCCTGATGGAATGGGGAACTCCGGCCGGTATGTAAACCGCACAGGGAGATTTAAGATGGTACCCGTCCTCCCCCAGTGTGATTTCAAACTCCACCATACTGGGAGCGCCCAGAATCAGGTACATTTCATCCCCATCATGAATGTGTGGATTGGCTTTCGGTCCCGTGCCCGCCTCCACAATCCTGACCTGGCGCTGGGTTGCCAGGAACAGGGTTGGGCAAACCCACGCATTGGCCTGGGGTACAAGGCTGCCGTTCATCAGGATGGGGAATCCCTTTCCCCCCACCGAACCTTCGTGGTCAGGAAGGCTCTCAACCCACTGGATGTCCCGTACAATCAACGATTCTGTATCATCCGCCTTCAGCGGCTCATCCGGAACAGGCTTTGTCACATAGTTTTTATCCAGATAAATCTGGCATGAGCCGCCGTATGCGCCTTCTGTAAACCGCTCAGCCTCAATGGCATGGGGAAGGCCGGCCGGAATATAGACAGCACACTGGGACTCCAGATGGTACACATCGCATCCCAGTGTGATTCGGAACATCACCGCGCCCTTATCCCCCAGAATCAGATACATCTCATCCCCGTCATGGATGTGGGGATTGGCCTTGGCCCCGGTTCCTTTCGCCACAATGTCCGCTTCCCGCTTTGTAATCTGGAACATGGTTGGACAAACCCATGCATTGGCTTCCGGCACAAGGCCGCCATTCATCAGGATGGGAAATCCCTTCCCTCCCACGGACCCTTCGTGGTCCGGCAGGGAGTCCACCCACCGGATCCCGTTTACAATGAGGTGTTCATATTGTTTTTTCAATTTATATGCGCTCCTTTCAGATGTTCCTGGTAATCTCATAGGCGTTCCAGACCGCGTACATGATGTTGCGTACCTGGTTGGAGTCCCCGATATTATATACCGGCCTGTTCAAATCCCTGACCGCCTCATACAGCTTGTTCTCAGACCTGTACCCAACAGCGGTAATCACAGTATCTGCCGCCCGGCTCATCACCTCATCCTGCCGCCGTACCAGGACGCGGCCCGGCTCTATGGATGTGACGGCCGCCTCTGTAAGTACTTCAATTCCGTATCTTCCCATCAGGTCCGTGAGCAGCTTCTCGGGATATTCCGGATCGGCCAGAAGCTGCCTGCCGTATTCCACAATATCACAGGACACGCCCCGCCTCTTCATAATCCTCTCCGGGAAGGGCGCCCTGTCTCAGTCCTTTCATACATCTCTTCAGGCTGTACCTAAGGGACACCGGGTAATCACCCCCACACGCTTTTTTGATTCCCTTTACAATATCAGTTGCAAACCTGAGCCGGTTTTCCAGGCTTCCGCCATACTCGTCTGTCCTGTGGTTATACAGCGCGATTGCAAACTGGTCCAACAGATACCCCTCATGCACAGCGTGTATTTCCACTCCGTCAAAACCTGCGCGCTTTGCAACCATGGCTCCCTTTACGAAGTCAGCGGTATACTGCCTAATCTCCTCCCGTGTCATTTCGCGGTGCTGCACGGACGGGTCAAAACGGTTGGGCTGGGCTGAAGGAGAAATATAATTCTTTACCATGCCTGGCATGGTGCTCCGTCCTGCATTGGCTGTCATCTGCAGGAAAATCTTTGCGCCATAGGCATGGATACGCTCATTCATCTGGTTTCCATTGTGGACAAACGCACTGGGGTTCTTGGTCACACACGGCAGTCCGGGAGTCCCAATCCCTTCCACATCCACGTTAACGGTTGTGACCCCTGTGATAATCAGCCCGATCCCGCCCTTGGCCCGTTCCACATAATAATCCTGAAGCCTCTGGTTGTAGGCGTAATTCGGGTCAGCATAACCAATGGGCCCCATTGGGCGCCATGGCCATCCGGAAGCTATGCGAAAAAAGCGGAGTCTCCACCGGCGCATTTTATCACCACTATCATTCAAAAGAAGACCTGCCCTCCCATGGATTCGCATCCTTTGACCAGGAGCTGCAGGCATATCTTGCGCAGGCAGATGACGCGGACACAGTGGGAATGATCCGCTTTGTGGTCCTCAGCCTGAACCAGTACGTGTTTGACAATGCCGCGGGCTTTGCAAAAGAGCTGTATATCTCACAGCTTTCCATAAAAGACAGCTATATAACAAGAAAAGACCGCCCCTATAACAGGGCGGTGTTAAAGTATGTGGAGCGGGCACAGGAGGAGCATCTCATTCAGTCCGGCCCGGACAGCGGATATATCACGGATTTCCTGCTGCGGATTGGCAGAGGAACCATACTGGACTGGTGCCTGCATGACTATTCATATGACTTGATGGAACAGTCAAAAAAAGACCTGGATTTTGTACTGCGGCAGTTTATGGCGTAGCGGGACTGTCAATGGGGCCGCCCATCCTGTACCGTCTCCACCCCATCCGCGCCAGGTAAAGCGCCAGCAGCACGCCCCAGGAAAATGCTTCCGCATATGCAATGACCATGTTGCCAAAGACAGCAGCCATGCCATAGGAAGCAAGGATGCGGGATATCAGGGAGACAATACCTGCAATACTGGAATAAAGCACATCACCAATCCCCTCCAGATAACCGCGCACCGCTGTTGCCAGGCCAAAAACCACATAAAAGCAGGCAATCCTCTGAAAGAAATCCTGCCCGATTCCCACGGCCCCGGCGCCAACCCCGAACATTGCAATTACACGGCCGCCCGTGGGAATGACCAGGATTGTCAGGAACAATGATACCGCCGCCATCATGGCCGTTCCCACGGCAAGCACCCTTTTGGCGCGTCCCTCTTCCCCTGCTCCATGGTTCCTGGCAACAATGGTGGATATTCCCGACCCAAGATTAATGATTGGCAGCAGGATGATTGTATCTACCCGGTACGCAGTGGTTATGGCCGCCACTGTCCGGGTCCCAAAACCATTCATGAAATTCTGCAGGAGCAGGCTGCCGAATGCGCTGACACTGGATTGGATCATGGGCGGTATACCCAATCGGAACCCCTGTTCCAGGGCGTTCCCATACAGAAGCCTTCCACCCGGGCAAAACCGCAGCAGGGGGTGTTTGGCAACCGCGTACAGAATCAGGAATGCCGTCATGGCTGCCTGTGAGATAACCGTTGCCGCAGCAGCGCCTTTGACACCCCAGTGCAGACAGGCCACAAACAGGATGTCCAGAACCACATTCACCGCAGAAGAAAAAAGGATGGCCAGGAACGGCGCCCGGCTGTCCCCGATTCCCCGCAGCGCGGCGGAGTAAACATTGTACACTGCCAAAAATGGAATGCCTGCAAATATAATCCTGAGATAATCCCCTGCCAGGCGTATGGTATCCCCTGTGGTATGTAACAGACGCAGGATTGGGTATGCCAGCCAGATTCCCAGGGCTGCAAACGCGAAAAAGCCCACACCAAACAGCAGGAAGAAGGAGGACAGGATTTCCGGTATGGCCTTGTTTTCCCCGCTGCCCGACTTATGGGCAAAAAGGATGGAAAGCCCCAGCGTGAATCCTGTAATCGCCATAAGATAAAAATTGACAACTGTCCCGGTTGCCCCGATTGCCGCCAGCGCCAGCTCGCCTTCCACATTGCCTACAATAAACGCATCCGCCCAGTTATAGAGCTGCTGGAGGATACCGCTGAAAATAAGCGGAAGGCTGAATTTCAGCAGGGTGTAAGCAATGCCTTCCTGATTATTACGGTGTCTGTCATGCATCTTATCCATACTTCCTGCCTCCCATCACACAAAAAAACCGTATGCAGATTCAGCCTTGCATACGGTAGGTGCCCACCCGGTTCCTGTACTTGAATATCTTTGTATATGGTATCATAGCATATCCTTGCTGGAAATGCAAATAATTACCCAATATAACCAATCAGTCCTTTGGCTTTATCATATTCATGCTCATCAACAAAAATCTTAAAATCCTGCCGGTGTTCATCCTGAAGACCTGACGACGGACGGCCAAAAACCAGTAAATTCCCCAGCATCCTTCCCTTTCCCCCGCTCAGTGTATTTTCCGTATCGAATCTTATATTGTTTCTCTCCAGTATGGATTTGATATGCAAAAAGTCATCCAGGGAATTGCCGTTATACAGCTGCATTCTCTTCATCAAACATTCCCTCCTTTCAGGATTCAGGGTGCGCGGTTAACTGACACCTGTTATCACTATAGCATACAAATCCCGGCATTGTTTTAAATTCTTTTTACGCTTTTATTAGTAATTCATATCACCTGCATTTTACAGCCAGTATCCTCTGTATATCCCCATAATGGTCTTCGCAGGTGACCCGGTAATGAATCCAGCCTCCGTCACCGCAGGGATATTTGTGGTCAATGTACGCCTGGGTGTATGTCTGTACATGTCCATAGACCGAACCAAACTGCTTATCCGATAATCTGACCATGACTGTGAATGCATTGTCTTCAGCGAAAACATTGCATATGAGCTTCTTTCCAATCCTGTGGGCCATCCCCCAGCCGTATTGATTGCCATAGGGAAATGTAACCTGCTGTACGGTTCTCCAGGTTTCGGATAACCACCTGTTCAGCCGGGAAAACCGTTCCCCGTTCCCGTCACAGTACGATGTCATCTCCTCGACGGTTGGTTTTTCCTTTTTATTAAGCATCCTTTCGTACATGACCGCCTCCTTGTCCATCCTTTCCCGGTCTGGATTCCATCCTTCCCATCCTGATTGTGCATCACGGTTATTCCGGGATGCTTTCATCTGACGCGTGTCTGTTTCGCGTTTTTATAAATTCAATCAGCATTTCCACGTCCTCAAAGGCATCGTAATCCCCGTTCAGCCCTTCGCGGTGATAAACCACCCCGGCCTTCTCATTTGCTTCCAGGCAATCAAGAAGCTGTTCTTCCCCATACTGTTTGGCGAACAGACTGAACCCATACGGCTTAATCTTGGCCAGTATGCCTTTACGGCAGTCTTCACCGCATCCATAGCAGTGGCTGACTCCCTTTTCCATTGAACAGTTTCTATTCTGGCACCAGTCCTTATCCGGACATTGTCCTGAATTACAGCCTGCACAGTGTGTATTTTCTGAGCAAAGGCAGCAGGCAAGGCCGCACCTTGCAATTCCCAGTTCCCTTTTCATTTGCATCCGCTCCCCATTTTTCAGACTTAAATTATAATCTCCTTATTGGAAAAAACATATATCCCTGGCCATTTTCCTCCGGGCAGATGAAATCATGGACCGCGCCAGACAGTTCCAGCCCGTTTTCCTGCATATAGGCGATTACCTTGGTAAATATATCTTCCTCCGTACATTTCACATACAGGTATTCATAACCTGGAATCCTCCATACAGTCCAGCCCTCGGGTGCTTCCTCCCCATCCTTTGCCTCGACTCCTGCAAGATAAAGCCCTTTTGTAAAATTATCCTCCCACGGTTTAAAGGAATGGGATAAATCAGACATGGCTCCCCATATCCCGCAAATGGCTCCATTCCCATCCCTCTTGGCCAGATATTCTATCTCCTGAAAATGACTGTTGGCATCCTCCCAAAGTCTCTGGATAAAACCACTTCCATCCATTGTGGAGCCTTCTTTTCCAATCACAGAAAATGACTCCTTTACACAGCGGTTGATTTCCACTCCATGCCCTCCCATTTATATTTTTATTACCTTTAATTTTAATGTATTTTCCCCTTTTTATCAACAATATAAAAAGAATACCACTCCTGAATCAAAGCGGTATTCCCTCTTCTTACTAAGGCGTGTGTGAAAATTGCTTTCCGTCAGCTGTGCGTCCCACTTTGTGGGACGTGCAGATGGTGGGAATGAATTTTCACACACACCCTGGTATGGATTGTATTACTGTACTTCCTTCACAGCCGGAAGGATTACTTCCACCTCTGCATGGGGACGTGGGATTACATGGACAGATACCAGTTCCCCAACCCTCTGGGCCGCTGCTGCGCCTGCGTCGGTCGCTGCCTTGACAGCGCCCACATCGCCCCTTACCATTACGGTTACCAGGCCGCCGCCCACAAATTCCTTGCCAATCAGCGTTACATTGGCTGCCTTGACCATTGCGTCTGCTGCCTCGATGGAACCTACCAGTCCTTTTGTCTCAATCATTCCTAATGCATCATACTTCATTTGATTGTCCTCCTGACATTTCTGTTTTTATTATTATTTTATTGAACTATCCTTACTCTGGATGAGGAACTTAAGCCCATGGCATTGGCTTCCTCTGTGTCAACGTGGCATTCCAGTCCGGACTGGCTGGTTACGCGCACAATGGTATTTCTTAAGACGCCCCCCCGGATTCCATCTACTTCCAGGCTCACATTCTGTCCGTCATGGACCCCCAGCCTGGCCGCGTCCTCGGGAAGCATGTGGATATGGCGCTGTGCAACCATTACCCCCTCCTTTGTCTGTACCGAACCTTTTGGCCCTATGATGGTGACTCCCGGGGTACCATCCAAATCCCCTGACAGTTTGGCGGTTGGTTTTATGCCCAGCTTAAAGCTGTCCCCTGCCAGGATTTCCACCTGTGTCCTGCCGCGGACCGGGCCCAGAATACGGACTTTTTCAATGGCTCCCTTTGGCCCGCAGATGGTTACGGTTTCCTTGCAGGCATATTGTCCGGGCTGGGACAGGTCCTTCATCTTAGCCAGTTCATATCCAGGGCCGAACAGGGTTTCCAGATCCTTCTGGGATAAATGCACATGGCGGTTGGAAACACCTACCGGAATCGTATCATCGGTTCCTTCTGAAACACTTTCTTTTACAGCCTCTATCAGAAGCTTGATGACTGCCTCATACTGGTCCATGATCCTCCCCCTTTCCTATGCATCCTTCTGATTCTTCATGGTGGTTATCAGCTGACGCACAAGCGCCGCCAGTTTTTCATTTTCACAGGACGCGGCCATACCTGCAGCCGTACCTGCGGATGTGCCGGCCACACCGGAGGAAGCTGACATGTCCGCACATGTATCCGCACTGTTATTCCTGGCGTCAAATGCTGCCACAATTGCTGCCGGGCTCATATTGCCGCGGCATGGACCGCAGACAGTGGGGGCCGGTGAAACCGGGGCACTGCCGACCGAAACGCTGCCAACCGAAACGCTGCCGGCAGCCTGAACAGGCGCCGCCATTTCCGGATGGAAGGTTTTGTCGTCTTCCATCAGGGTGGTACAGTCTTTCAGCCCGTAGGCCACTTTCTTGATATTGATTAACTGCATGGGGCTTACATTTTCTGAAACAGAGCTGCCTCCGCAGGTCCCGCAGCCCAGGGTAAAGGCAATGTTAAGCCCTGTGCTGATGCCTGTGCCGCCCTGGCTTCCGCCGGTATTAACAAGGATTCTGGACGCTGGCTTGGCAGCGAACTTAAGTACCATGTCGCGGTCCTGGGTATGTAAGCTCATGGTGTGGCCAATGCCGTTCTGAAGCAGGTCAATGCTCAGACGGCAGGCCTCCTTCCAATCCTTCACCGTATAGAACCCCAGCACGGTGGTCAGCTTTTCATAGGACAGGGGATATCCCTCGCCAACGCCGTCCTGCTCGCCAATCAGCACTCTGGTGCCTTCAGGAATCGTGATGCCGGCGCCCTGGGCAATTACCTGCGGGGAGCGTCCCACGAATTTGGCGTTCATGCTGTGCCCATTCTTAAACAGCAGGCCGCATACCTTTTTAGTTTCTTCTTTTGTCATGAAATACCCGCCCTGTGCCTTTAGCTCAGCCACCACCTGGTCATGGTTGCATTCCTCGCAGATAATGGACTGTTCGGAAGCGCAGATGGTTCCATTGTCAAAGGTCTTGCTGGCCATGATGGTCTTCACCGCATGGCTTACATCCGCGGTTCTCTCAATGTAAGCAGGGGAGTTGCCGGCCCCCACCCCAATGGCAGGTTTACCCGCGCTGTATGCAGCCTTTACCATTCCCGGGCCGCCGGTAGCAATGATGACGGATACTTCCCTGCAATGCATCAGCTCATTGGTTGCACCCATGGTGGGCATGGAGATACATCCAATCACATCTTCAGGCGCCCCTGCTTCCACGGCTGCCTGGCGCATCAGCTGGGCTGCCTTTAAGGTACATTTTGCAGCGGAGGGATGGGGTGAGAATACAATGGCATTGCCCGACTTGATGGCAATCATGGACTTATATATGGTGGTCGAGGTGGGGTTGGTGGATGGGACAATGCCCATGATCAGGCCCACCGGCTCCGCCACATCCATGGTTCCCTTTACCGTATCCTCGCTGATGATCCCAATGGTCTTCATATCTTTGATATCGTTGTAAAGAAGCGTGGACGCGGCGTGGTTCTTGTAGGTCTTGTCAAGTACTTTGCCGAATCCGGTTTCCTCCACCGCCATACGGGCCAGACATGCCCCATGGGCTTCTGCGGTCCTGACCATGTTCTGTAAAATCATATCTATCTGCCCGCTGGTGTATCCGGCCATTTTTTTAGCTGCAGCTTCTCCCCTGCGGGCCAAATCCCTGGCTTCCTGTATGGAACGCAGGTCATAATCAAAATTTTCCATGTGAAAATTACCTCTCTTTACTTATTTACTGCCCTGTATGATTGAAATGTGCCTGAAATGCCGTAAGCAGCAGGGTTTTACTTGCCTTTGAAATATCGCGGCCTGCAAGTTCAAGTTCCGGATATTCCTTTGCCAGTGTTCTTAGCTCCGCTGCCTTCAGGCTGATAAGGGCTTTTACCGCTGCCTCTCCCCCTGCCTCAGCAGCCAGACGGTCAAGGGTCCGGCGGTCCGGGGGCGCGGCAAAGACTGCCTGGCTGGCTAACTGCCCGGGGCTGGCTGACTGCGCTTCCTCCGCCGTTTCTTCCGCCGCTTCTTCTGACGCTTCCTCTGCCACCCCTTCTGCCGCTTCCTCTGTCAGGGCAGATGCGGGTTCAGTCTGTTTTTCATCCCGTGCAGCCTCCGGACCGGTTCTTTCCGCCCATGCTCCGCCGTCATCCGGTCCCATGGGCGGCGTTCCTCCAATCACTGTTTCCAGTTCCTCATGAGGCCGGGCAATCACATGGCCGGACAGGAGCAATCCGCTTCCCAGCCGGTCCACCGCAGCCATCCCGGCATCCACTGCTGCTTTCACTGCTGCCACGTCTCCGGTTACAGATACGTTCATCCGTCCGCCGCCCACCTTTATCTTTCCAAGGATACCGACATCCGCTGCCTTCAGCATGGCATCTGCTGCTTCAATTGCCGCCAGCATTCCTTTTGTCTCTATTAATCCAAGGGACTGCATGTTCTACCTCCTATAACAGGTCCGCCCAGTTGGCCGGATAGGTGGCGTAAAATATCCTGGCCTTATCCGGCGACCCCCAGATTACTTTGGAACCGGACGGCACGAACAGGACATCACCGGCATGGGCCGTGTATGTCTTTCCATCAATGGTTACTGTCAGCGTGCCCTCGATGACATAATCAATTTCCTCATAGGTCAGTTCCCATTCAAAGCCAGAATGGTCAATCACAAGAAAACCGGCGCTGATATGGGATTCGTCCTTGCCTACCAATTCCTGGAAATATGCTGTGGCCTTGGGATTACCTGTATCGAATACATCCATTTTCACGGAATTGCCGCGCACTACCTTAAGTCCGTTTGGATGGCTCTGGGAATCATAAGGTTGAAAGACCCCATCCAAAAGCCCTTTATCCAGCAGCCCCTTATCCAACAGTGCCTTCAGTACCATGTAAATCTGATTGCTGTCTATGTCCTGGCTGCCCGAAGGGGCATTTCCCCCGCCGCATCCTTTTTTATATGAAAATGTCACTCCAAGGGAGTCAGCCGCATCCCTGGCCGAAGGGGTGACAATGGCATCCTCGTCAATGTAGAGTTCAGTCTTTCCTTCCTCTTTCAGGGTTTCCACGTCTTTTGCGCAAACCAGCTGTTTCATACCCTCACTTCCTCTCTGCTATTCTTACTGCTTTACTTTGGGACATTACTCAAGCCTGTTCCTGACCAAATGTACAGTCCTCGTCTATAATGCCGACCACGACAGCATCTACCGGAATCCCGTCATCCTTAAGCATCCGGCGGGCAGAGGAACCGGTGGTAATGATGACCCGGTCCCCAATGCCTGCGCTGATTGTGTCAACCACCACCAGCTGTTCCCCTGCCCGGGTCCCTCCGATTACCTGGGCCAGCATCAGCTTGCAGCCATTTAATGTCTCTGCTTTCCTGGTAGCCCATATGTTATCAATAAGCCGTGCCGTTACCATTTTTCCTTTCCCTCCGTTTCCCTTCTCCGGATTTCGTCCATGGCAGCTTCCACGGATGCCGTATCACCGAAAATGGCCAGCAGTATCATATTCTGCGGGCAGCTGCCCCGTATGTCCTCCACCGTGACCCCAACCGCCTTTTCCGCGGTGTCGGCAGCGCATATCATTTCAATCATCCTGCCCTGTACCAGGCCGATGGCGTCCGTGCGCCCTATGGGCTTCGCCGTACCCGACCCTTTCCTGCGGCACAGTATGTCAATGGTGCCCTGGGAGGGCGACTTAATAATCCGGTATTCCATAGACATTATTTCCTTTCTTTATCTGCTTTGCTGCCCCTGTTTACCCAGGTTTTCCCGAAACCTGCCCTATGCTTGTGCCGTGCAGTTCCTCGCGATTCCAAGAGGCGTTACAAACATGGGATTACCCGGTTTATAGGTTGGAATCCCGGTTTTCTTTTCAATGATTCCCTCGATTCCGGTCAGGCAGCAGGTGCCTCCTACCAGATAAATCCCATCCACCTCCCGGCCTTCAATATGGCGGCTGATAATGGATGATACCTTTTCAATCACCGGCTTTAACACCGGCAGAAGCTCCTTGTGGTTCTTCTTATCCCTCTTATAGATTTCCGCATCGGCAAAGGACATTTTATAGGCGCCCGCTATCACCAGCGAAAAATGGGTTCCGCCCGTAGGTTCATCCGCCACATACACCACTTTCCCATCCTTTAATACTGAGATTCCCGTGGTGCCGCCTCCAATATCAACCACGGCTCCGTTGCGGATATTTAAAACCGCGTTGGCCGCAGTCGGTTCATCCGGCAAAGCCGTTATTTCGAATCCGGCTCCCTGCACCACGTTTTTAATGGCTCCGGAATCCAGGGCATCTGTGCCGGGCGGAATGGCAGCAGCCGCATAAATCAGCTGGGAGCCCAGCTTTTCCTCCAGTTCTTCCTTCATCTCCCTGACAATCCGGATGGCTCCGATGTAATCCACCACCATGCCGTCCCGCACAACATCCGCATAGCGGAAGGTACCGGCCACCGGCCGCAGGTGTTCATCCAGGACCGCCAGGACCACGCAGGCGGTTCCCAGGTCAACACCGGTATAATACACGGATGAGGGTTCCCGGACAGGCTTTTTAATCACATCTTCAAAATCCCTGACCATCCGGTCGCAGGCTTTAAATGTTAAATCTTCTTTTGACATGTCTTCCCTCCAAACGCCAGGCAGATCATCTGTGACAGCCGGTTAATGATCCGGTTAACTGTTTTCTTATTATCTTCAGGCAGCATGCCTGCCAGGACACGCAGTTCGCACCGCAGACGGTGAAGGCGGACAATCTCGCGTCCCCTGGGGGATTGGGCGTGAAATCCAGTAACTTCAAAGCAGTCTTCCATCTGGCTGTCCCAGTTGTCCGGTGTGATTCCGGTACAGCTTTCACATGCCGGACCCTTGGCTGTCCCCATATCTGTCCCCGGACATGAGCCTGCATCTGCCCCTTTGTCCTGTATTGCCTGTGTAATGCCTGCCAGATGCCGTTCCAGTCCGAATATTTCCTGGGCTGTCAGCACATTGATATCCAGAAGTTCGCAGCCGGCCTGAAGGAAACTGGCCTGAACGCAGCGGATACAGGCAATGTCCGCCGGAAACCGTCCGATAGGAAACAGGGGGGACTTATCACCTATGTGTCCATCCTGAACCTGCTTATCCCTTCCCATCCAGGGTCCGGCCTGCGCGGAATCATCCATCCTGATACCATGGTCATTTAAAAACTGCCTGCCTCCCGGCGTCAGCCGCTCTCCTGCTTTTGCTTCATAGACTGAAAATGCATGTTCTTTGTAGGCAAGCCGCAGGTCATCCTCTGTTATGAACCTCATCCCAGGCCCCCTTTGCAAAGCCTTCCATATATATCTTCCAGCTCTTTTAAAGCAGGTTTCCTTGGATTGGTTGTCGTGCAGTTATCCTCCAGGGCTTTTGCGGCCATGCTTCCAACTGACTGCTGGAATTCTTCCCTGTCAATGCCCAGCTCCGTAATCAGCTCCGGTATCCCTATGCGCTTCATCCGGTTGCGTATCTGCCGTATCAGGCCGTGGACCGTGGCTTTTGGGGTTCCGGCTGAGATGCCCAGCATATTGGCAATCCGGGCATAGCGGAAAAGCGCCTCTGTCTCGCCTGCCTCCTCAAGCCCCGCATTATACGCAATCACATGCGGCAGCAGGATGGCATTGCTTCTTCCATGGGGAATATGGAAACGGGCGCCCAAAGCGTGTGCCAGGCTGTGGCAGATTCCCAGGGAAGCGCCGTTAAATGCAACTCCTGCCAGGCAGGAAGCATTGTGCATATGGGCCCTTGCATCCATATTGCCCCCGTCGGCAACAGCCTGCTCCAGGTACTCCCATACCATGCGTACCGCTTTCTCGGCACAGGCGTCCGTAAAATCCCCTGACTGTGTGGAAACATAAGCTTCCAGCCCATGGGTCAGCACATCCATTCCCGTGTCCGCTGTAATCCCGGAAGGCACTGTTGCTGTCAGCGCCGGGTCCAGGAATGCTGCGTCCGGTACCATGGAGGCATCCCTGAGCGGGTATTTGGCCTGCGCCTCAGGGTCTGAGATAACCGCAAAGGAAGTCACTTCACTTCCCGTCCCGCTTGTGGTGGGCACTGCCACCAGCTGCGGCCGCTGTTCCTGTTTCATGGCCGCGTAAAGATGGCAGACCGCCTTGGCCGTGTCTATGGCAGAACCACCTCCCAGGGCAATCACGGTATCCGGGGCAAATGCCTGCATCTCCTCAATCCCCTGTGTCACCACATCAATGGTGGGGTCTGGAACAACCTTTGAAAATACCTGGCTTACTGCCCCGTTTTCCTTCAGCAGTCCCGCTATCTCTGAAGCCTTTCCTGATTTTTCCATAAACGGGTCACATATAATATAAGCCCTCCTGATTCCCAGGCTGTTTAACTGTAAAAGGCAGGCCTCGCCCATATATATTTTTGTTTTCATAATAAACTGTTCCATGTTCTGTCCCTCCTTTCCATTATTTTTATTTCATTCATATATTACCGGTTGTCTATTCCAGCCGCGATGCGGCAGTCCATGACTTCACGGGATAGGGCTTCCAATCCGATTCCGTCCACTACGCTGGTTATCAGATAGGGTTCCCTTACCCCGGCCCTTGCAAGCTGTTTCCGGCAGTTGTCAAGCCTTCCGTCATCCGCCTGTATCAAGCTGCATTTTGTCACAACCCCCAGAACCGGCTGACGGAATACCTTTGCAAATCCCGGCGGATAAATATCCCTCTTTCCCATAAAATCCACCAGCATAAGGACGCAGAAGGCATCCTGGGCAGCGGCTATGAGGTGGTGGCGCATCCATGGACTTTCCAGATACGCGCCCGGCGCTTCCATTATATTACCCCTGTATACAAGAGCCGGGGTCCGGCGGGACCACAGGTTCCCGGCAGCCGCCCGCCAGCCCGCACTGTCCCCGGCAGTCCCCCGCCGGGCCGCACTGTTCCCGGCAGCCGCCTCCTGGGCCGTACTGTCCCAGGCAGCCGCCTCCTGGTCCAGCCACCTCCCCAGCGAACTCTTCCCGCTTCTCCCGGCACCGATTATCATGATCCGTTTTTTCCTCATGTCCTTGTAATCTCCGCCACGGTAAATCCCAGCACCCGTTCCAGCGTGTCATTCACCGCCCGCAGGGCAGTCCAAACGCTTTCCACATCCCCGGCAATCACAACCGAGCCCGTGAACCGGTCCAGAAACCCAATCTGCACATCCGATGCCTTGGCCGCAATGTCTGCCGCAATGACAGCTGTCTCAAAGGGACTCAGCGTAAGGATTCCGATGGCTCCCAGGGCATCGATGCCAAGACATTCATAGACTTCCGGCACCGGGGATGCGATTACATGGGCAATGGTCACCTGCTTGCCCGGCACGGATTCTTCAATTACCCGTTTGACATCCCTGCTTTCTGTCAGGCACATGCTCAAATCCCCTCCCTTCACGGCGTGTCCGGATATCCATTTCCCCACTCAGTGCCGCACCACGTTTACCGGGAAATCATACTCTTTTATCCATCCCCAGATCCGGTCCAGGTCCTCAGCGTCAAGGCTGGGATCGCCCTCAATGGGGTAAGGCTTATCCAGCTGATTGTATTTGTTCACGCCCATCTTGTGGTAGGGGAGCAGGTCAATCCCCTTGAAATTCCGGCTTTCCCGATAGGGAAGGAGGAACTTTATGATCTGGTCTATCTCCTCTTTGCTGTCGTTGATTCCCTTTAACATGGGCATGCGCACCTTTACGTTATATCTGCGGCGCAGAAGTTCATTTAAGTTAAAAAGGATAAGGTCGTTGCTAATCCCGGTCAGCTCATTATGCCTGACCGGGTCCATATGCTTTATGTCGTACAGGAACAGATCCACATATTCCGCTATCTGAAGCAGTTTTTCCGTTTTCAGATGTCCGCAGGTTTCGATGGCAGTGTTGATGCCCTGCTCCTTACATGCCATGAGAAGGCTTTTGGCCGCCTCGGGCTGGGACGTGCACTCGCCGCCGCCCAGGGTCACGCCGCCCCCTGATGTCTCATAAAAGGCGGAGTCCTCTTCCACCAGCTTTAACAGCTCAGAAATGGTCTTCATTTCCCCGGTTATCTCAATGGCTGACTGGGGGCAGCTGGCCTTGCATTTACGGCAGCCCGTGCAGTCAATGTCCCGACGTATCATATGTTTCCCGGTCTCTTTTGACAGTACATGGATTCCCACCGGGCAGGCATCCACACAGGCGCCGCAGTCCGTACAGGAGTTTTTCTTAAACATGACCTGTATCTTGCGCTCCATGCCCTCAGGGTTTGAGCACCATCTGCATCGCAGGGGACACCCCTTAAAGAATACGATGGTGCGGATTCCGGGTCCGTCGTACATATTGTATTTCTGCACATTGAAAATCAGGGCTTTCCGTTCAATTCCGGCCGTATTTGCTTGTTCCATTTTTCCATCTCCATTCATCCGGCCTGCTTTTATAACTGGGTCAGCATGGTCCTGCTTATAATCTCATCCTGCACATCCTTGCACAGCTCCACGAAAAAGGCGCTGTATCCGGCCACGCGCACAATCAGGTCACGGTACTGTTCCGGATGCTTCTGCGCTTCAATCAGGGTATTGTTGTCCAGGTAGTTAAACTGCATCTCGCCGTTGCCCAGCATGCAGGCCGTGCGCAGCAGGGTAATCAGGCTTTCTTCGCCCTGGGGCGTATCCAGAAGTCCTGCCATGATTTTAAAGTTATGTACCATCCCGATATTCATGCTGTCATTGGACATCTTGGACACGGACTTGATAATGGCGGTAGGCCCTTTATAGTCAGCACCCTGGGAGGGGCTGATCCCATCGCTGAGGGGCATCCATGCGTGGCGTCCGTTGGCAGAGGCACCTGTCATCTGCCCAAAGGGCGTGTTGTTGGAAATGGACAGGGTCCCATGGCTCAGGACTGAATACAGGGTCTTGTATTTCCTGTGTTCATGCTCCGTAAAGTTAACCAGGTCAGCCGCAATCAGATCCGCGTAATCATCATCGTTTCCATACTTTGGCGCATTCAGGCAGTCGGTGCGGATTTGCTCATATCCCTTAAAATCCGCTTTCAGCGCTTCATTTATCTGCTCCAGCGTGTACTTCTTATCATCAAATACCAGCTTCTTGATGGCTGCCATGGAATCCGTGTAGGTGGCCAGGCCGGACCAAACCACACCCGGTCCAAAGTTGTACATGGCTCCTCCGGCGGAAACATCCTTTGCCTTCTCCATACAGCCCTCATACATAATGGACATCAGAGGCTTTGGAGCCAGGTCGCGGTGGACACGCTGTGAAATCACAGTGGCCACATCGGTCCACTTGGTAATGAACTTGATTTCTTCCTTTACCGCTGCCTCAAATTCCTCATATGTCTTAAAACGGTCCAGGTCCCCCATGTCCGGGCATACCTGTTTGCCATACCACAGAGGTGTTCCATGGTTTAACACCAGTTCGATACAGATCGGCCACTGGGTATAGGCGGTGGACGTCCACTGGTACAGACGGCCGGATTTCTGCGGCTCCACGCAGCCCATGAGGCAGTAATCCCTTGCGTCCTCAATGGACACGCCCTTTGCCAGCATCATCTTTATGTGTGCGTCATCAAAATGGCAGGCCGGGAAGCCCATGCCGGAGCGGACCACGTCCACTATTTTCTTCAGGTATTTTTTCGGGGACTTGTTGTGGATGCGGCAGGCCAGGGACGGCTGGTAAATCTTCACATGGCGCACAGCGTCCATCAGCAGGTAGGTCAGTTCGTTGGTGGCGTCACGCCCTTCCCTGGTCACACCGCCCACGCACATGTTTACAAATGGCTGGTATCCTGCAAAGAATTTGGATCCGCCCTCGCTGGTAATCCACATCATCTCGGACATCTTGATCAGCATGCAGCCAGCCAGCTCAAATGCCTGGAAGTCATTCATGCGTCCGCTTTCAATGTCAGCCTTATAATAGGGGTACATATACTGGTCCACACGTCCGATGGACATGCCGGTCTGGTTTTCTTCCACCACCAAAAGGGACTCAATGGTCCACACTGCCTGGATGGCTTCCCAGAATGTCTCGGGTTTGTGGGCCGGGACGCGGGCATTGACCTGGGAGATTTTAAGAAGCTCTGCCTTCCGTTTTGGATCGTTCTCCTTTTCGGCCAGCTCCCCTGCGTATTCGGACATCCTTCTGGCGTAAATCATCACGCCTTCCGTGGTGTCAATGATTGATTTGTAAAAATAAATCTTCTCAATGTCATCCGGATTCTCATAATCCAGCTGCGTGAGATGGTCCCTTGCCTCCTTCTGGATGTCCAGCATTCCCTTTTTCATCAGGATGACGTCGTATCCGGGATTGGAATCGCCGCCGCCGTTAAGCGCGTGGTAGGAGCAGTCGGACACAAAGGATTCGCCGGACAACTCCCATACCCCGGCTTCCCGGTACTGGTCCTCGCAGTACTCATCCACGGATTTGCCTTTCCAGAATGGGAAAAGCTCCTCTCTCATGATTTTCTTGTCTTCATCGGAGATATAGAATGGGTCCTGTGGTCTTGTTCCGATGGTGTCAATCTCATCCTCCATCCATCTCCATGCGATATCAGGTGAAAATGCCCCTGCCCTGGGCGCGCCGCAGGGTGCGCCCACAATCAGCTCATTGTCCTGGATGACTAACGGCGCTGTCTCACAGCAGTACCGGAAGCATTTGGCCCGCAGCATGATTTTAGGCATGCCCGGGTTTTCACGGGCAATCTTTGTAATGGCCCTTGCCCTGTGGGTTGTGATGGTCGGCTTGTGGGTCAGATAGTTTTCCTTCAGCGCCTTAAGACGGGCAGTCATTCCGTCCGGTATGGCGGTTCCCTCTGAAACCACAGTGTCATATGGGCCTTTGGCCCGGACTGCCTCAGCGCCCTGTACGGACCCGGCTCCCTGCCCGCTCCCGATTTTCGTAATCTCATCAGAGACAGCCTCAAACATTTTCATCAGTGAAGCTTTCTCCTCCGGAGACATGCTCTTTGTGGCTTCCGCCAATTTATTTGAAAATTCACGAATATCCAATATATTCCCCTCGCTTTCCGCTTATTTATAGGTTCAATCCTCCAGCTGCCGCAGGATGGTCTTTAACAGCCCTGTCACATCCAATGCAGCCTCCGTCCTTCCTGTGCCGCTTTCGTCAAATCCCTCCAGTTCCGATACCTCCCTCACTCCCCAGGCAGCATTCCTCATATAGACCAGGTTCATGGGCGATACGTTGTCGGATGTAATCCCAAGTCCTGCGGACAGGCCGCCAAGAATCATGGACGGAAACAGGTTTGTGGTGGCGCCCATGGCGCCAAAGGCTGCCGGTGTATTAATCAGGATCCTTCCCACCGGCTTCTTAAGCATGAACTGGCGTATGACATCCTGGTCCTCTGAATGGATTACCAGTGTGTGCCCGCAGCTTTCATTGACCAGCAGTTCCATACACTTTTCACAGGCGTACATCCAGTCATTTTCAATATAAAATACCAGTACCGGGCATAACAGCGCGCCTGCGTACGGATTAAAATCAGTAATGTATTTTTGCTGGGACACCAATACCTTTATGTCCTCCGGCACCTGGAACCCGGCCCGCTTTGCCAGCCAGACAGCCGGTTTTCCCATGTATTCCGCTTCCCTGCCGCCCTTTGGTCCCAGCAGGTCCATGAGGAGCGCTTCCTCTTCCTCATTCATGAAATAGGCGCCCTGGCTGATCATCTCCTGTCTGGCCTGGGCCGCAATCTGCTGGTCGGCTACCACGTACTGTTCCGCTGCCGCCGAGGTTCCGCAGTCAAATGAACGGCTTGCGATGATCTGCCCCACGGCCCGTTTCACATCCGCGGTCCGTTCAATGAACACAGGACTGGGGCCTATCCCGCCGCAGATAAGCGGCTTCCCGCTGTCCCGGGACGCCTTGAGGAGTCCGGGGGCTCCGGTATGAATCACCAGGGAGGTCAGGGGATGGCCCACAAGGGCCATGGTCCCTTCCTTGCTCACCGTGCCCAGACAGGAGACAGCCCCCTGGGGCAGCCCTGCTGACTCTGCAGCCATTGCCAGCAGCTTCACGGTTTTCCGTACCGTCCGTTCCGCCCTTGGGTGGGGCGCGAATACTACTGCGTTGCCGGATTTGATGCTGATTGCTGCCAGGAACAAGGTGGTGGATACCGGGCTTGTGGCCGGGATCAGGGCTGCGATGATTCCCAGGGGAACGCCGATTTTGGCGGTCTTCCTGTGAGGATTTTCCTCCACCACCCCCACGCACCGCATTCCTTCCAGGGTATCTGACATCTGGTTCCACACCAGACAGTTCTTCCTGTATTTATCCTGCCAGTTTCCGTATCCTGTTTCCTCTGCCGATTCCGCTGCCAGTTCCTTCAGGCAACCTTTGACAGCTTCCAGCATGGCCTTAAGGCAGCTGTCCAGCTTTTCCTGGGTGTACAGGGCCAGGGCTTTCTTCGCCTCCCCGGCATGTTCCATAAGGATTCTGGCTTCCTGTACGGAAAGCAGGTCCTTGTCAACAAATTTCATATAAATGCCTCCATTCCATTACCCCTGAGGCAGAAGTCCCTCCAGTGAGTAGCGGGTTATGATTTTCTCCAGATGCGGATGGGGTCTTGGAATTACAACAGAGCTGTAAACCTGGGCCCCCATGGCTTCCACTGCCTTTACTCCTGCCTGGACAGCGGTCCTGCACGCTCCCACATCCCCCTGCACCAGGACGGATATGTACCCCGATGCCACGTTCTCGTAGCCGATCAGCTCCACGTCCGCTGCCTTTACCATGGCGTCTGCTGCCTCCAGGACAAATACCAGGCCAAATGTCTCTATCAGTCCAATGGCTTCATATCTTTCCATATGTTTGATTCCTCCCTGCTTGTTATAGGCGTCCTGCCGTGTGAGACACCTGCGCCCTTTCAGGCGTCCATGCCCTTTTAGGCGTCAATATCATGAACCGACACAATATCCCCCACCTCACGGATTGGCCTTGGCATTACGTTTTTGGCAGTCAGCTTCCCAATGGCCGCCGCTGCCGCCGCGCCTGCTTCCACAGAGGAACGGACCGCGGCCACATCCCCCTTTACCATGACCGTGACAAGGGTGGAGCCCACATTTTCATAGGAAATCAGTTCCACATCCGCTGCCTTTAACATCTTGTCGGCTGCTTCCAGCGCAGGGACCAGACCCACTGTTTCCACCAGCCCAAGGGCTTCTTCACCGTAATATCTCATATGCAGTACCTCCTATCAGCCGCACTGGCGGTATTTCTTCGGTACGTATTTTTCAACCGTTGCTTTACCGTCCCTGTTGATGACATAGCGCAGGGAAAGTTCGCCTGCTTCATCCAGGCTGTAGCTTTCCAGGTCCAGCAGCCCGTTGGCCTCCAGGGACATCACATGGTCCAGGTAACGTGCTTTTGTAAACTGGCGCTCACCGCCGTACTGAGGCTTTAACGCCTCCATGATTTCTTTGATATCCGCGCTCTTTACGCCGTATAAGTAATTTAACACCGCTGTCCTTGCAGGTAATAACATTTTCCTATTCTCCCTTCTTAAGCAGATCCAGTGGGTTCATGGTCACAAGGATTGCCCCGAATACGATTACAATGGAACCAATCACAATGGTGGATGTAAGCTGCTGCCCCAGGAACATGACGCAGAACAGAACGCCCCAGAAAGCATAGGTCACATTTAAGGACATGCCGATTGCACAGCCCACGGTGGAATTGCTCTTATACCAGCATACAAAGGATACGGCCGCGCTTAAGCCGGAAAGCGCCAGCCAGATTAACGGGAGTCCGGCCCCAAAGGTTCCTCCCAGAAGCGCCATGCCGCCAACCAGGGGGACAATCACTGCCAGGTCCACAATGCCGGAAATCAGTTCCCTCAGGTTCACCGCCACATCCGTGTCAATCATCGCTCCGCCGTAGCTGGAAAGCATTCCTTCCAGTCCCCAGCTGATTGCTGCAATCAGGGCGCAGATAATGCCTAAGGTAAAGTTCGGGCTGCCCTCAGGCTTTACCCAGTTAATGACAATGGCACCCGCCACACAGATTACCATGCCCGCCACCACACGTCTGGTCGGCTTCTGCTTTAAGAAAATCCATGCAAAAATCGCGCCGAACAGGCTGCAGGTTGCGGATATGGGAATGGCGTAGGCTCCGGCCATGGCCAGGCCGACCAGATAAGCGCCATTGGCAATGGGGCCGCCAAGGAGGGAACCCAGCACAATCATCTTGCCCGGGAATGTATGTAAACTCCGTCCAAGCTCGCCAAGCCTTCCGCATCTTGCATTGTATATGGTCAGCCAGATGCCTGCGAACAGGTCGTTGAGTCCTGAGCAGACATAGGGGGCTGCCAGCACGCCGGCCGCGCTCATAAGAGGCTCGTAATATCCCGCCACCAGTACCAGGGTGGTGTAAATCCCATAGGTCAGGCCGGATAACAGACCGGTTGTTATTCCTGTCACACGGAATTTCTTGTTTACCTGTTTCATTTTGTCATCAGCTGTCATGGGGGCTGCCGCCCCGTAATTTACTGCTGCACCTTCTCCGTTCATAGATGGAATCTCCTTTTAGTCTCTATTCTGCTGTCCTGCCTGTTCCTGGAAGTATGGTCTCCACTTCACTGTGGGGACGCGGGATCACATGGACGCTTACCAGCTCGCCTACCCTGCCCGCTGCCGCGGCCCCTGCGTCCGTGGCAGCCTTCACAGCGCCCACGTCGCCTCTTACCATAACGGTCACCAGGCCTCCGCCAATCATTTCCTTGCCCAGCAGTGTAACGTTTGCAGCTTTTACCATTGCATCGGCTGCCTCAATGGAACCAACCAGTCCTTTTGTCTCAATCATTCCCAATGCATCATATTTCATATCTCATTACTCCTTTTCTTCCGCCCGGCTGCACAGTGTCAATGTGCACAAAAGCAGGATGTGTCATTTTGTTTTAATGGTTTTGTGTTCGGCCTTCACAAATTAGAAAACATTTTGAATCAGCAATATTACCAACTTTTAAAATGTGCACCATGTTTTTCTATGCACTTAGTATAGACCATGCCCTATGGTGGAATGTCAACTGTTTTTTGAGATTTTTTTAACCATCAGGAAAAATAAGGGCCGGAAAATAATTGGTCAATACTGGAAACCCTTGTAATATATGGATTTTCCGGCAACCATATCCAGAACCCCCGGGCAAAAAAGAAGCAGGCACCAAAGTACCTGCATGTCAAAAAACGACTCTCTTATCCTTTATTCTTTTGCCGGAAGGAAAGTAAAACGACATTCCCCCTCCTTCTGTCCATTACAAAACTTTCCCTTAGGGGGAAGCTTTGGGCTGGCCTTGGCACGACTTAGGGACGGCTTAGGGACAGCTTAGGCATGCCCGTCCATGACCGGCACTATCACCTCGGTCACAAATTCCTCCGGGTTCCTGGTTGTCCAGTAGTCCACCACGTACCGCTCATAAGACTCAGGTCCGCATTTATATCCCCGGTCCGCGGCCCAGCCGCGTATCTTCTCATAAGACTCCCCAATCCGTTCCAATGCCCCCAGATGATATACCGTCACCGCCATGATACCGCCGAACACGGTCTTGTTGGTGCCTGCCATACAGGGCCGGATCGGTCTCTGCATGATCCTGGCCTGGGTGCAGTTCCCTTCCATCTTATCGGTCCAGCGGGGGAACCTTAAGATTACCTCCCCGGCAATCTCATTGTTCACGCTCTCCAGATAGTTCACCCAGTCAATATTGATGATGGATTCCATGTAGCGATAGGAAAACTCCTGGTCCATATAGCAGTAGTCAGCCGTATTTATGTATTTAATCCCCACTTCCTGCACCTTGCTCCTGGACACCAGCTGCGCCTCCTGGATCAGCTCGTACCAGTCCTTTACCGCTATATAGCTGTTGTGGATTTCCTGCTCCTGGATCCTCAGTTCATCAATCTTGCTGATGAAATTCTGCTTTACAAAATAATAAGTGTTCCCCTCCACCAGGTCCTGCATTTCCTCCAGCTTAAACCCCATCTGCTTGTAATACTTCACAATCGGTACCGTCAGCAGGGTCTCCCTGCTATAATACCGGTACCCGTTCTCCTTGCAGATCACATCCGGCGTGATGATGCCGATCTGGTCATAGAAACGAAGCGCTTTTTTTGAAATGTTGCATATCCTGCTGACTTCCCCGATTGAATATAATTTTTCCTTCTGCATGATCCCCGATGCTACCCCCTGTCATTTTTTAGGAACCAGCCTTCCCTGGGGTTCCCGTCATTTAACATGTATATACATATTAGTATAAACCTTCCCGTTATGTGGAATGTCAATAACCATTCATGGCGTTCGATATTTCCATAATTCTGGCAGAAATGAACACCCCAAGGCGTGTTTGGACATTGTCTTACGTCAGATGGGCATCCCGTTTTGTGGGAGACCAGGCCCGGATAAAGGGCGCATAGCGTGCCATGCAGCTTAAATCCTGGCCAGATATACCGCAAAGCGGGACGTACAGACAGCGACGATCCATCCCTGTTATCTGCCATATCCCCATTCCCCTATAGTGGAAGGTTTTCATCCGGGCGGCGGGGTAACCATTACAATGATTTCCGTCACAAATTCTTTGGGGCTCCTGGTGGTCCAGTAATCAACCACATACCGCTCGCAGCACTCTTTGGCACAGGCATAGCCCTTAAGCCCTGCCCATCCAAGAATCCGCTCATAGGCCTGTCCAATCCCGTCATAATCCCCCACATGGTAGGTACAGGCGGCCATCTGCCCGCCGTACAGGATCTGGGACGGATCCTCCTGGTCCGGCCAGACCGCCTGCTGCATGATCCTTGCCCTGGCACAGGTCCCGGCCATCTTATCTGCCATGGACGGGAACTGGAGGATGACCGGTCCTGTAATCCTCTGCCCGGCCTGTTCCAGATAGTTGGTCCAGCTGATATTGATGACGGACTCCATGTACTGGTAATCAAACTCCTGGTCCATATAATAGTAAGAAGCCGGGTTGATATAACGCAGGGTCACATCCTGGATATTGTGGCGGATTACCAGCTCCGCCTCCTTGACCAATTCATACCAGTCCCTGACAGCCGCGTACCGGCCCTGGATTTCCCGCTCCATGTCCTTAAGCCCGCTGATCTTGCTGTGGAAATTCTGCTGCAGGAACTGGTACGTATTCCCGCCCAGCAGCTCCTGCATTTCCTCCAGCTTAAACCCCATCTGCTTGTAGTATTTCATCACAGGGACCAGCAGCAATGTCTCCCTGCTGTAATAGCGGTAGCCATTCTCCTCACTGATATGGTCCGGGGAAATGATCCCTATTTTATCATAGTAGCGCAGGGCCTTGGCGGAAATGCCGCAGATCCGGCCCACCTCTCCTATGGTATACAGCTCTTTATCCTTCAAGATAATACCGTTCCTTTCCATGGGTCTTCTTCCTGTACTCCACTGCCTTTGCCGGACAGCCGCATATGCAGGCCATGCACTGGGTGCATTCATTGCCCCAGACCGGCTGCTTTCCCTCCATCCGGATATTGTTAAGCGGGCAGAGGGCCGCGCATTTCCCGCATCCGATGCAGGCAGATGTGGTGTGGTACCCCTTGGCCGTTACGAACAGGGGATAGAACAGGTCATTGACCATACCGCTTTTAAGGACATTGGCCAAGGTGGATTCCTGCTCCGGGAATTCCTTTTTGCCGCCTATCAGGGAGCATGCATGCTGGATCGGCTCCTTTGCACGGCGGATTATCTCCCGTGCCTCCTCCTTGCAGGGCGCCTGGTACATGGTGATATAGTTCTCCGGCATCCGTATCCCCATAAGCCCATGGTACGCAAGTCCTTTTTTTGCACAAAGCTTCTTTGCATACTTCCCGGCCAGCCCCACGTCCCCGCCGCAGGTCAGCACAAAATAAACATCTGCATTGCCTTCAAAGGCGGTTTCCAGGATAAATCCTTCCACCACCCTTGGGAGCCGCCATGCATAAACCGGGCTGACCACCACAAAAGGCGTTTGGGAGCGCAGCGCCTCACGGTTTTTGTTCTTAAGCCGTTCATTGACGGACACGACTTCATCCCCCAGTTCTTCTCCCATCCTTTTTGCCACATACCGGCTGTTGCCGGTCCCGCTGAAATACAGTATCATTTTTTTTCATCTCCAGTCATTATTGATGCGTTTCAGTGCCTGCCTAAGCTTCCATATCAGCTGTTTCCTCCCACTGAACATATGGAATCCGTTTTATTTAAATTATACAGGAACAATGGAATGAATGCAAACTTGACAGCCAACGGATTTTCATGCTATACTGGCATTACAAAAATTCAGTGTGGATTTTTCTAGTTTTGACTCTTTTCGCCACACAATTGCCTAAATGGCAATTGTGTGGCTTTTTGTTTCCCATATCCGGAAATGATACCGCTGAATAATTGATGGAGGTAATAGCAGAATGAACGATACATTTATGAAAGAAAAGCCAATCCTGCCCCTATTGACATCCATGGCATTTCCCATGGTCATATCCATGCTGGTGGGTTCCCTGTATAATATTGTTGACAGCTTTTTTGTTGCGCAGATCAGCGAAAAAGCAATGACCGCATTGTCCCTTGTTTTTCCGGTTCAGAATTTCATTAACGCCGTGTCCATCGGATACGGCATTGGGATCAATGCATTGATTGCATTCAGCCTGGGAGCCGGTAATAAAAGCAAAGCCAGCCTCACAGCCACCCAGGGGCTGCTCTTCTCAGCCATACACGGAATCCTCATAATGGCCGTGTGTATTCCTGTAATGCCTGCATTCCTGCGGCTGTTTACATCGGATGATACCGTCATTGCCCTGGGGGTGCGTTACTCCGCCATTGCCTTCCTGTTTTCACCAATCATCATGGTCGGGCTTTCCTTTGAAAAGATTTTCCAGTCCGTGGGCAGGATGAAGATTGCCATGATAAGTATGCTGTGCGGGTGTATCTCCAATATCATCTTAGACCCGCTGCTGATTTTCGGAATTGGTTTTTTCCCTGAAATGGGGATCTCAGGCGCGGCCATTGCCACCGGCATCGGCCAGGTCATCACATTAGGGATTTACCTGATCATGTACGTGGTACACCCCATTCCCGTGCATTTCAGCCGAAAGTATCTGGCTTTTAACAAATCAGTGGATATCCAGCTTTATGCCATCGGGATACCTGCCATGCTGAACCTGGCCCTTCCCTCGCTTTTAATTTCATTCCTCAATGCAATCCTGTCCATGTATTCACAAAGTTATGTTGTCATTTTAGGGATTTATTATAAATTACAGACGTTCCTTTATCTCCCTGCCAATGGGATTGTCCAGGGAATGCGCCCCCTTATCGGTTATAATTTTGGCGCTGGGGAACACGGAAGGGTTAAGAAAATATACAATATGACACTGTGTATGAGCGGTATCATAATGCTTTTGGGAACCGTGGCATGCCTGACATCGGCCGGGCAGCTGATTGGACTGTTCACGGATAACCCGGAAACAATCCTGGCAGGACAGACAGCCCTGCGCATCATCAGCGCCGGTTTTATTGTATCCGCTGTTTCGGTCACATCCTCGGGCGCATTGGAGGGGCTTGGGAAGGGAACCCGGTCCCTCATCATCTCGCTGTTCCGGTACCTGTTCATCATTATCCCGGCAGCGGCCTTCTTATGCCGGGCCATGGGGCCTGTGGGGGTCTGGAATGCGTTCTGGATAACGGAATTCATCACAGCTGTCATAGCTGTCATTGTGTACCGCAAGTCAGTGGATGCGGCAGGCAGCGGACTTACCGGCCGCCAAGGCAAACGCAAAGCCGTTGTTCCGCAGTGATTGCGGAGGTTACCGTCACACCCCCGCTGCCGATATGGCCTGTATCACTTCTTCCCTGGAAAGCCACTGGTTCCACGTATATCCGCCCTTGGCCCTGGATGTATCATAGACTGCATTCAGGGCCTTGTTGTATTCCTCCCTGGCCATCACCGCGCCGTTCCATTGGTACTGGTAAACCGGCTCCTGGTTCTCATCATACCGCACCGCCGAGTTATCTTCCGCCCCATAATATCCGGCTGCGGCCTGAACCAGGCGTCCATTTTCCAGACGGTATACCACATCATAATAGTGGTCCATATTGCCGTCCGAATTGCACAGCAGGTTTTCCCTTTCAATATAGGAAAATCCAAGCCGGCTCAGCTGGGATTCCTGGACTTTCCCTTCCGCGTAGCTGGCAATGCTGCAGCCAACCGCCTGGCTGTTCCCGATTTTCACCAGTTCCGGGATATCATCATTGTCAATATATATCAGATTGTATCCCTGCCACTGTTCCCCGTCCAGCTGCATGATATAATCTATGTAGGCCTGTTTCCATTCAGGCCCCTTACTGACGGTGTTCCCTCTTCCCACGCCTAAAAATCCCAGGATTGACTTAACCGTCTTTTCTGCAACCGCCGAGTTTGCCGCATCGGAAAGATCCTTCTCAAGGACAAAGGAACCGTCTGCGCTGCCGCGGTATATCCTTGCCTCTGAGTAACCCGTCCCCGCCTCAGGGCCGGATGCCGGCGAATAGATGCAGATGCTGATGATATCGCTGTAACCGTCGCTGTTATAGTCTGGAAATGATACGGCTTCCACCTGATTGAATATCTCATTGGAACGGATATTGTCCCCGTATACTCCCTCCAGGGTATCGATGACCTGCCCGTCCTTCTCCAGCCTGAACACCACATCCCCCAAAGGATTTTTGGCTGGATCAGGTCCGTAGGAAGCAAAGGTCACATCTCCCAGCGGAATCAGGCTGACCTGGAATGTCTGGTCCTTTATCAGCCCGGCCCGCGCCCCGCTGTCCTGACCCGGGACGCCATCCGCCCCACTACCCTGTACTTCGCTGTTCCCTGTCCCATTCTGGGGACTGCTGTCATTCGTTCCTATCTGCCCCTTGCTGTCTTCTTCCCCGTTCCCCGGCTTCCCGTCTATCCAGATTTCACTGCCTTCCTCGGTCCGTCCGGTCCCTGACTCCTCTGTTTCCTTTGCCTTGCCGCCAGGACCGCAGGCGGTCAAGGCCGCGCAAAGGGTCATAAGGCATAGGGCTGCCGTGCATTTTCTTACGCTGTTTTTCATGTTCTTTTCCTCTCAATGTCCATTATTATAAGTCTTTACTCCGTAAAACACAATTGTGGCAGGTATTTCCCCACATAAAAAGAGCTGGTACTGCATTGCGTAAATAACTGTAATACAGCACCAGTTGCCTACGCAATGCAGTACTGGCTCATCATTACGATTCCAGCTTGGCATAACCCACGCAGGAGGTTTCCCGCCCTTTCAGGGCCGCCTGCCTGGCAATCCTGCAGGTCAGCCGCTCAGCCATGGCCGCCGATGTCAGTGTCACATATATCTCCAGTGCGCTGCTTATGATCCCGGCTGCCGCCAGAAGCAGCACGGACCCGCCCACAATGGCCAGCCAGCCATATAGGTACCTCCGGTAAACATGAGGATATATCTGATACTGGGACCATATGACCAACAGCAGGAATAAAAGCACCAGTAATGCGGATAAGAATGCAAATATGATATGTAACACTGATTTTAGCGGAAGTTCCTCAGGAAGATACGGCGTCGTGATGGCAAAGAACAGCAGTGCCAGGGCCGCCGGGACCATCCTCCCACAGACAGGATTCAGGGTAAGCCTGGATTTGACCTTTCTGTGGATTATATAGAAAAAGCTGCCCACCAGCACGCCCCACAGGAAAAAAGACCGCTTTTTGTCAAAAAAGTTGCCAATCACAGAAAAATTGGTGGTGAACCAGTTGTATCCTCTTGTAAATAAAACCGTATATACGGGAATCAAAAAATATGCCCAGAATTTCATCCATTGCCCAGTCCGTTTCTTTTGTTTTCTACAGTATAGCAGACAGTTGGAAATTTATATTTAAGAAAAAATGATTTCTTTCTGAACAATTGATAAAATATTATTACGTCCCTCCCCTATTCCGTACGGCTTAGGGTCTGTTCGAAAATTCATTCCCGCCAGCTGCCCTAAGGAATCCACCATAGGTACCCCTTAGGGCAAAGCACGCCCCACTTTGTGGGACGCACAGCTGGCGGAAAGCAATTTTCAAACATGCCCAAGGATTCTTTCTTCGAATTCATCTGCCGGCATGGGTTTTGCAAAATAGTATCCCTGCCCTATGTCACAGCTGACCGATTGCAGGAACCTCAGCTGGACTTCATTTTCAATCCCCTCAGCAACCGTTGTGATTGAAAGCGCCTTGGCAAGATGGATGATGCTTTCAATCACCACCTGGCCCCGTGGAGAGGTGGACTGTTCCGACAAAAACTCCTTATCCAGCTTCAGTTCCGCAATGTCCAGGTCCTTTAAGGTATTCAGGGAAGAATAACCGCTGCCGAAATCGTCCATGGATATGGAAAATCCCATATTATGGAGTTTACTGATTACCATCTTGACCCGTGCCAGATTGCTCATGGCCACGCTTTCCGTCACCTCAAGGATAATCATGTCCGGGTCAATGCTGTACCGGTCCACTATCTGGCGGAACTTATCAAGGAACTCTTCATCATAGAAAAATATCCTGGACTGGTTCACGGATATGGGCCGCACCTTGTATCCCAGTTCCGTCCAATGGGAAACCCGGCGGCAGGCCTCCTCCAGCATATACATATCCAGTTCAGTGATGAATCCGTTCTCTTCGAATATGGGGATGAACTCATCCGGATAATGTATGATTTCCCCGTCCGAACACCAGCGGACAAGGGCCTCCGCACTGTGAAGGGACCCATCCTCCAGAAAATATTTGGGCTGGAGATACATATGGAATTCCCCATTGGCCAGCGCAGCCTGCATCTGACTGGCAATCTCAATCTTCCTGCGCGCCTTCTCATGCATTTCCTCATCATAAAATGCAATGGGGTTGGCAGTATTGCCATTGACGCTGTTAAGGGCCAGCAGGGCGCCGTTAATCACGGTATCAGGCGATAGGGGGGCCTGTCTGTCCGGGCCCGGCGCCTGTATGAGATAGACCCCGAAATTGCAGTTGAAACGGTAGTCCTGATTCGGGCTTACGGTATATTCGTTTATGTCCTTCTGTATTTTCTTAATCCGGTCCGTCAGTTCTTCCCTGTCCTGGTAATAAACCAGCATCCCGAAACGGTCGGCATTGTCCCTGTAATAGCGTTCCCCCTCCCTGATGCTGCCGCGCAGGACCCGTGCAATATGCAGCAGGAAAAGATTCCCTTTCTCAAAACCGAAAAATTCATTCACAAACTTAAACCCGCTTATATTCATCAATACAACGGCGCGGTCCGCTGTCTCCTTTAACAGGCCGGGCAGTTCCGACACAAAACGGTTCCGGTTGTCGGCTCCTGTCAGGCTGTCCTTATATGCAAAGAGCCTGAGGGATTCATGCTCCCTTTTTAATAAGGTGTAAATATACAGGAACAGGACAGCGAATAAAAGGAAAATGCAGGCCATCACACAGGCAAACACAAGAAATACGGTATCAAAATTATGATTCAGGAATGTCTGGGGCACCAGGCAGAATATCTGCCATCCATTCACCCCCACCGGAATGAAGGTTACCCAGTAGGCATTGCCCTGATAATGGAAAACAGCAAACGAATCCCCTCCCGTTCCAATGTCGGCCAATATGGATGAGCGGACTTCATCCGTGATATCCCCGTCTTCAAAGATGTTGTCCATCTGTTTATTGATGACCGCATGGCCGGAACGCAGGACGAAATTCCCTTCCCGGTCAATGATATGTACATAGGCTATGCCGTCAAAAATATCCTGGCTGATGATTTCCGAGAGATTGGATGTGGTCCGGGTAGCCGTGACCGCGCCCATGACATTCCCGTCATGAATGACCGGAACCCCGTAACAAACCACGGTATTATCTGACATCTTGTCTTTCATGATTCCGGAAACAGCGGACCTGCCTGACAGGGTCCTGGATATGAAGTCTTCATCGCTGATATCCACCCCATCGTGCCGGTTGCCGTCCGTATCGATAAAATATCCCTTGCGGTCAGGATAGACAAAACCCATATGGATAAAGTCATTGTGGCTGCATTCTTCCTCCAGATAAGACAGCACCGTATCCAGGTCCACGGCGCCGTCCTGACCTGTTATGGCAGCAACCGCGTCCAGGGTCTGGATATCCCCGTCAATCTGGGCCCTAATGATATTCTTATACTGGGATACAATCTCCTTCATATACTTCTGCGCTTCTTTTTCCTGGGTGCCTTTTATACTGAAATAGCTGACGCCGCCTATCAGCACCAGAATGACACTGACAATTGAAAACAGGGCAACCGCTATGGCAATCTGCTTTTTTACATCCTCTCTGGCCAAGACTTTTCCTCCTATGCATCACAAGAACATCCTGATTTTTATCATACACCATAATTATAAGTTATTCAATCATCACAAATAATAAATAAAATTTGTTTTCCGAAACCTGCCCCTATCTGTAAATACAAAAAAGCGGCCCGGAATCAAGGGCAATGTATCCCAACAGAAGACATCTGTTCGTGTTCATATCACAAATACATTTTGTCAAAAAATGTCCGCCTGATACGGATATTTTTCTTGATATTTCAGCTGTCTGCACTTATAATGGATGTATAAGATACTTGGAAATGAGCTGTTTTTCACACTCGCATATGTAGCAAGGGGGTTATATCATGCAGGATCATACCATGTGGGCTTTAACAAAGAAAAAGCCGGAAGCCGGGCTCTGGATGGAGCGTGTCCCGGTTCCGGAAGTAGGACCAAATGATGTGAAGATTAAAATTCACAAAACAGCCATCTGCGGTACAGACGTACATATCTATCAATGGAATGAGTGGGCGCAGCACACAATTCCCATAGGCCTTACGGCCGGACACGAATATGTGGGGGAGATTGTGGAGGTCGGTTCCGGGGTGGACGGACACACCGTAGGGGACCTGGTATCCGGGGAAGGCCATATCACCTGCGGCAGGTGCAGGAACTGCCTGGAGGGACATAAGGAAAACTGCAGGGACGCCAAGGGTGTGGGCGTGAACCGGAACGGCGCTTTCGCGGAATATCTGGTAATCCCCTCCTCCAATGTATGGAGCTGCCGCCCCAATATACCGGAGGAGCTGTATGCAATATTTGATCCCTTCGGCAATGCCACCCATACGGTGCGTTCCTACGACGTGCTGGGCGAGGATGTGCTCATTGCAGGCGCAGGACCGATCGGCATCATGGCTGCGGCCATTGCAAAGTTCAGCGGCGCCCGCCATGTGGTGGTTACGGATATGAATGAATACCGCCTGGACCTGGCCAGGAAGCTGGGGGCCACCAGGACCGTGAACCTGAAGCAGGAAAAGCTGAGGGATGTAATGAAATCCATCGGAATGACCGAAGGCTTTGACGTGGGACTGGAAATGTCCGGCAGCCCGGCAGCCCTCTCTGACATGATTCTCAACATGAAACACGGCGGCAACATTGCCCTTCTCGGGCTTCAGGGACGGGAAACCATTGTCAATCTGGAAACCGTGATTTTCAACGGCCTGAATATACGGGGCATTTACGGCAGGAAGGTCTGGGATACCTGGTACAAGATGACCACCATGATAGAGGCAGGGCTTGATATCTCCCAGATCATCACACACCGTTTTGATATCCGGGACTATGAAAAGGGATTTGAAGCCATGATTTCCGGACAGTCCGGCAAAGTAGTCCTTAACTGGTCCCACATAAATGAATAACCATATTGAAAAGGAGATGTAGAGATGGCCCGCAAAAATGATATATTAAGTATTTATGCAAAAGAAGTAGAGGAAATCAGGGAAGCCGGACTATTTAAGGGGGAAGCCCCCATTGCCTCTGCCCAGGGCGCACGGGTAAAACTGGAGGATGGCCGGGAGGTCATCAACATGTGCGCCAACAACTATCTTGGCCTGGGCGACAGCCAGAGACTGATTGACGCAGCCAAGAGGACATACGATGAAAGAGGTTACGGCATGGCTTCGGTCCGCTTTATCTGCGGAACCCAGGACATACACAAACAGCTGGAGGAACGGATATCCCATTTCCTTGGAACCGATGACACCATCCTCTATTCTTCCTGTTTTGATGCCAACGGAGGCCTGTTTGAGACAATCCTGGGCCAGGAAGATGCTGTGATCAGCGACGAGTTAAACCACGCTTCCATCATAGACGGGGTACGCCTGTGCAAGGCCAGACGCTACCGCTACAAAAACAATGACATGGCTGACCTTGAAGAGCGGCTGAAAGAAGCGGACGCGGCCGGAGCAAGGGTTAAGCTGATAGCAACCGACGGCGTGTTCTCCATGGACGGCATCATCTGTAACCTGAAGGGCGTATGCGACCTGGCCGACCAATACAACGCCCTAGTCATGGTGGACGACAGCCACGCAGTAGGCTTTGTGGGTAAACACGGCCGGGGCACTGCGGAATATAACGGCGTGGAGGGCCGGGTGGACATCATTACAGGCACCCTGGGCAAGGCCCTTGGCGGCGCTTCCGGCGGATATACGTCCGGCCGCAGGGAGATCATTGACCTGCTCCGCCAAAGAAGCCGTCCCTACCTGTTCTCCAACACCCTGGCCCCTGCCATCGTGGGCGCCAGCCTGGAACTGTTTGACATGCTGGAGGAGAGCACCCAGCTGCGGGACCACCTGGAGGAGACCACTGCTTATTACAGGAAGCAGCTGACCGACAATGGATTCGATATCATTCCAGGAACCCATCCATGCGTGCCGGTCATGCTTTACGATGAGAAACTGGCAGGGGAATTTGCCAGGAGGATGATGGCAAAGGGGGTCTATGTGGTTGCATTCTCCTTCCCCGTGGTACCAAAGGGCAAAGCCAGGATCCGCACCCAGGTGTGCGCAAGCCATACCAGGGAAGATATAGATTTTATTGTGGGATGTTTTAAGGAAGTGCGGGAAGAGATGGGGCTTAAATAAGGTTTTATGATCTGCCCGGATCAGATAAAAAAAGGGGGCAGCACAAGCAGCATATGCCGGTTGTGCTGTGTCCTTTTGCGTTCCCTATACCAGCGCAAAAAACTGGTCTATGGCCTGCTGGATGGTCCTGCACTGCAGTTCCTGCTTCTTAATGCATCCGGGAAACCAGCTTTTTCCGTCCCCATGCCGTTGAAAAATACGATGCAACACTGTATAATCAAGTAAAATGACATGCATATCCATAAAGCAATGACAGGGATGCAGTACGAAAGTGTGGTTTACCATGGACACCAAGCAGATTGAATACATTTTAAAAATAGCCGAGGAAGGCAATATCACCCATGCAGCTGAAAAACTGTTCCTTACACAGCCCGCGCTGAACCAGCAGCTCCTGCGCCTGGAAAAGGAACTTGGGACCCGTCTTTTCGTACGTTCCCGTACCGACTGGCGTCCAACCGAGGCAGGCATGGTCTATCTGGAAAACGCAAGGAAGATGCTGCAGCTAAAGCAGGACACCTACCGCATCATTGGCGACATGGTCTCCGACCAGAGGGGACGCCTGTCCATCGGCTTCACGCCTGGGCGTGGAATCCATATGTTCTCTGCGGTTTACCCAAGATTCCACCAAAAGTTCCCTGATGTGGCCGTGACCCCCAATGAACTGAGTGTCCATAAACAGCAGGCCTTGATCAGCCGCGGGGAACTGGATATCGGCTTCATGACGCTCAGTGAGGACCACAAGACAGGGGATGCATATATTCCCATTGCAATGGAAGAAATCTACCTGGCGGTTCCTGGCAGACATCCCTTAAGCAGCCTTGCCCCGGAAACCGGTCATGCCATTCTTGATATTTCAGCGGTCCGGAACGAACCGTTTGTGCTCATGTATAAGGAATCCACCATCCGTTCCCTGGTGGACGGGATATTTGCCCAGGCCGGCTTTGAACCCACGGTGCTGTTTGAGACCTCCAACAACGGCACGATCCTCACCATGATACAGTCCAACCTCTGCTGCGGGCTGCTGCCGGCCTATTATGTACAGGATGACCCGGATGGCATCACCTGTTTCCGGCTTCCCTCCAGGCCTGTCTGGGAGGTGGCGGCATCCTACCGGAAAGGCAGCTACCTGACCCAGGCCGCCAGGTATTTTATTGAATTAACAAAGGAGCTCTGGAATCCATGACTGAAATTCCAGATGCTACTTTTTCCATCAGGTGATTGGGGCAGGGTTGAAAATACACAGGTCATTATGGAGTCTGTACTGTTCCGCGAAGCTTTGCCTGCGTCCGCTTGCCACATCTATGATTTCCATGAACAGCCGTGTCCCTATCTCAGGAATGGTCGCCTCCCCGGTTGCGACCGGGCCAGCGTTGATATCAATCAGATCCTGCCACTGTTCCTTCATCTCATTCCGTGAGCAGACCTTTATCACAGGGGCAACGGCCAGTCCATAGGGGGTTCCCCTTCCTGTCATGAATACCTGTAGCCCGATTCCCGAAGCCAGCTGGCAGGGCCCGCAGACAATATCGCTTGCCGGGGTCGCCGCGTATATAAGCCCCTTTTTCGAAGGTTTTTCAGCAGGTGAGAGCACTTCCACGATGGGGGAGGTTCCTGATTTTGCAATGGAACCCATTGCTTTTTCCACAATATTGGCTAACCCGCCCTTTTTATTGCCCGGAGTGGGATTGGCGCTCCGGTCAACCTGGCCCGCATCCAGGTAATCATCATACCATTTCATCTCTGCCGCCAGTTTCTTTCCCACTTCCTCATTAACGCACCGGTGTCCAAGCAGGTATACGCCGTCCCGGACTTCCGTGACCTCTGAAAACAGGACCGTTGCGCCGCCCTTTACCAGCATGTCCGCCGCATAGCCCGCAGACGGATTGGCCGTGACACCTGAAAATGCATCGCTGCCCCCGCACTGCATACCGATCAGCAGGTCTGAGAGGGGGAGTGTCACACGCCTGCGCCGGTTCAAAATTGCCAGCTTCTTTTCCGCCATTTCCATCAGCGCCTCAACCATTGCATGAAAGCCTTTTATCTCCTGGAGGATGATGACATTCTCAGGGCATATATCCGCCTTGTCCAGGAGCATTTCCACGGTGAATTTCTCGCAGCCAAGGCCCACCACCATCAGCTGTCCGCCAAAATTGGGATGCTTTGCCAGGTTCCTGAGGGCCCGTATGGGCACCTTTGCTTCCGGCGCATTGATTGCCACACCGCATCCATACGCATGGTTCAGGGGGACAATGTCATCCACATTGGGATACTTTGGAAGAAGTTCCTTCCTCATCCTCTCCACCGCCACATTCAGAACACCGGTCACGCACTGGACCGTGGTGCTGATGCCCAGGATGTTCCTGGTGCCTGCCGGGCCTCCCCATGGATTGGGGTAACCTTCCCAGGTCATGACAGGCGGCTGTGGCAGATCCGTGACCAGATCCGTGGCAAATTCCATATCATCCACATCCGGCGGCGTGGGAAGCTCCAGCATGTGTTCGTTAATCCAGTCCCCCTTTTTTATCCCGTCCACGGCGTATCCAAGGACCACCCCGTAGCGGATGATTTCCCTGCCCTTTTCAATATCGCACAGGGCAATCTTGTGGGCCTGGGGGATGTCCTGGTGGGCAATGACCCCATCCATTACTTCCGTCCCTGCTTTGATGTCCTTCACGGCAATGGCAACATTATCCTGGTCTTTGATTTTTATGTACAATGGCTGGCTCATGGCGTTTCCTCCTGCTGCTATTTAGAATCTGGCTGATTAAAGCGGATGTTCCCGCTTGACTGCCTTTATCATATATCATCCTAAACAATAAGTAAAATTGATTAATCTTTTATATCTCTAATTTTTTGTTAGAGTACTCATGTGCGTCTGCAAATCCTGCCCTCATAATACAGGTCTTTGGTCACCGGATCTTTGGAAAACTTTGTAAAATAACCATTCCATACAGACTCACATTCACTTGGCCAGGTTGCATGGGCCTTGGTATCGGTTTCCGTCAGATGCAGCATAGGAACCCCATCCCCTGTCTCAAACACATAATGGGCCACGAGTCCGTCTTTAAAGCTGCAGTTCTTCCCCCCGTCCATATAGGTGTAATCCGCCCACCTCTTAGTCAGGCCATACCGTACGCACCAGTAGTCCACCAATTCCTGTGCCTGTGTAAACCCGCCTTTAAAGGCAGCGTCGCAGCAGCCCAGGTTGGCTATTATGGGAATCATGGAGCCTTCCACCGGCGGCCTCTCCCTGCTCCCATGTTCCACTGCCTCTATATCGATATGTCTTGCAGAAAATGGAGCCGCTGCCGCAAAATAGTCCGGGCGGTAAGCGGCGCAGGCCCAGCTCATCATGCCGCCGGAGGACTGTCCGCTGGCGTAGATACGGCTCTTATCAACCGGATAATGTTCTGTCAGCCACTGGTACAGGAAGTCTAAGAACCTCATATCCTCCGGACGTTCCGGCTGCGGCCCGCCAGTGTTCCACATGGCCCTGAAAATGTTATTGGTTCGGATACCGCTGATGGAACGCACTTCATTGGGTTCGGACGCAGTGGGCATGATTATCATGAAGCCATATTTATCAGCCGCATGGCTCCAGCCTATACGGTCCGCAATCTCATCCCCGCTTCCTCCGGCGCCGTGGAACACAAACACAGCCGGTATCGTTCCGTCCTTTGGCGCGGACTCCGGAACGTATGCATACCATTCCCTCCGGTAGGTATCGCGTCTGTCCCCATAGTATCCGCCCCACACATCGGCTGAAAACTTTTTAAATCCTCTTTCATATATATTGCCTGCCCGCCTCAGGGCGCCATTGTTATTACCCGGATAGCGGTAGATTCCGTCAAACAGTTCTGTCAGGACCGCCTCGCTGTAGTTCCGGTCCACGCTCTTTTCCCATGGTCCGAAATCCGCCACCACATTGGCACACCAATGTTCATCCACGGTGCCGCCTTCCTGCGGGACCCAGGTAATCCTCATCCCATCCATACCATCGGATGCAGGATTGGATGAGGCGCCGGACACTGCACTGGAACCGGCCCCGGATACAATACCGGAATCCCTGCTGTGATTCGCATACCTGTAATAGCCAATCTCCCGCTCTGCCGCTTCATCCTTTCCTGCGAATAAAAGCCACACAGGACACTGCACCTGGCTGTAACAGACGCCTTCCACACGGGACTGCGTTGTCCTCAAAACCTCTGCCTCTTCCGCTGTCATCCCGCTGGTTCCAAGCAAAGCCACCGCAGCATAGGCCCTGGGCATCCTCCTGCTCTGGGCGCCCACCGCATCCGCCGCGTCCCCATAGGCAGCCGCATAGAAATTGGCCTGGAAGGAACAGAATAAAGGCCGTACCGCAAGGTCATTGTTCAGGGCGTTGAGATAATCCATGTCAGCCTGGTCATTCCTCCAGACTCCCCCGTCCCCTGCTTCCATCAGCACCAGATAAAGCCCGTAATAATCCGAAAGCTCCTTCCATCCGCTTTCCACCATGAAGTCCCAGGGATTCCTTCCTCCCGGTATACCGATAAAGACAGTGGGCTGGTTGTAGACGGAACCCTCGGGTATGTAAAATTTCGCGGAACGGGTCACTGCCCCGCTGACAGCGCAGTCAAACTGGTAATACCCATGAAGGAACTGTCTGTAATAATTCTTTCTGTCTATTGTCACCAGGGAAGCGTCCGGCAGCGCTTGGGCCACCGGTTCCTGTAAATATGATTTCATAGCTAATACCTCACCTTTCCATATTACATAAATTGCCTGACAAGCTAAACACATCCTGATCCTACGCCGGATACACCGGGAAGAAGATGCTGGCTGAAATAACAAGTGTCACAACCGCTATCAGCAGATAGGGCAGGGTAAACTTAAGAAGTTTTCCCGGTTCATGCTGTCCAATGGCAAAGGCCAGGGCGCACTCCGCGGAACCGCTGGGAAAGGCAATGGCCATGATGGATGCAATATTGATGATCAGGACAATTCCCCTTGGGTCCATACCCGCAACCATGGACAGGGATGCCGCAATGGGAGTAAGGACAGCAGCGGTTCCCGTGTTAGACATAAAGGTGGTCATCACAATGGCGGTGACTGCAAATACAAAAAGCACGAAAATGCCGGAGGGCTTGTCCCCAAGAAGCACAAGGAGGCCATTTCCAATCATATCACCCACACCGGACCTGCCGATGGCATCCGACATGACCAGGACGCCTGCAATCATCCACACCATGTCGCCGGTCAGGGAATCCACTGTTTCCTTGGCGGTCAGGGTCTTTGTGTAAAGCAGCACCAATACGCCCGCAGCCGGGATCACATACATCAGGCTGCCAATTTTGGCCCCGAAAATGAATCCTAAAAGAACGCCGATAAATACGATATTAATAATTATCTCGTCACGCCTTGATATGGCAGCGGTCTCCTTGACTTCCTTTACATCAGAGGTATTGACCGCATGCCTTGGAATGGATTTCCATGCAAATAAAGCATAGATGGTAAGGGCGGTTGCCGGTATAAAGGAAACTTTAATAAAATCCCCGGGCAGAAGCATCAGGGCCGGATTACTTATAATCCCCTCATAATATGCATTGGCGGTGGGGGACATGGTTGCCCCCAGCCCCACCGGGAATTTAAGGCTCCATGCGGCCATGACGGCAAATGCAGCGAAAATCATACGGGAGGCACAGATTTCATCCTTATCATCAAGGGAAACCAGGAACAGGGCAACAATGGAGACAATAGCCGTCCTTCCCATAAGCTGTGACAGTACAATGGTTACCAGGAATAAAAAGACGATAAACCCAAGCCCGCTCTTTCCCTTAATCCTCTCCATGCTGTTCCTGACCTTATTAATAAGGCTTGTCTTGCCAAAGGCATAGGCAACCGTAAACATACAGGCTATCAGGATCGTTGTCTTGTTGGCCAGGCCTGAAAACGCCGTTGAAATATCAAACACACCTGTTAAAGCAAGCATCACACAGCAGGTCATGGTGGTCACGCCATAAGGAACCTTGTGTGTAAAAAACATGGCAATCATAAAAACCAGCAAACCTAACACAATATACATCTGCATAAATGTACCCCTCATACTTTCTTATCGATTAAGTAAAATTCATTTATTATATTCATACTTCCGATAACCCAAACCTGTATTCCATCCTATGCCGGCCATTAGATGCGGTTGTGTCATCCTTATAAATCTTATGTTTTCAGTATAGATTAAATATTTCTTATTGACAACCATATTAAATTCATGTTAATTTTAAGTAAAAGTTATGGAGGTTTGCCATGGACTTGAAGGACCAGAAATATATGGCGGCACTGGCCGGAGAAGGTTCCCTCACCAAGGCGGCCAGGCGCCTTAACCTGTCACAGCCAGCCCTTTCCAAATGGCTCCGGGACCTGGAACAGGAACTTGGCTTGTCATTGGTCATACGCTCCAGGCAAGGCCTGATTTTCACGGAAGCCGGGCAGATTTACCTGGAAGGCTGCAGGGAATGCCTGGAAGCCGCCCTTGATATAAGAAGGAAGCTGGACGCCCTGTCCCAGAAGGCAAAGCAAAGCATCATCCTGGGCGGAAGCCCCATACGGGGCGCCCAGGCTTTTGCCAAAATATTTCCGGATTTCCGATGTCAGTATCCGGATATCGACCTGCAGTTTGTAAGCGATAAAAACCCGGTGCTGAAAAAAATGCTGTCAGAGGGCGAGATTACCATGTCCCTGCTGGGCGCCATGGAAACCAGCCTGCCGGGCCTTGAATACCTTAAATTCATGGACGAGGAACTGCTGCTCATGCTTCCCAAGGGCCATCCTCTTTCCTACGATTACACAAAATGTCTGCCAGGCCGTCCCTATCCGGTCATGGACCTGGCAGATCTGGGCGACACCCCCATCCTTGGAAGCGCCCCCGAAACCTCTTACGGCAACATGGTCCTCTCAATTTACCGGAATGCAGGACTGGAGCCCAATATCATATTCCGCTCCAACGTGGTGCCCCTTCTCTACGAAATGGTGCTCAACGGCGTGGGGGCGGCCATGATTCCGGATTCCTATTATAATCCGGACGACGGCATCTGTGTGTATTCCCTTTCACCGCGTATCATCGTATACCAGGGAATCGGCCTGAGGAGCGGTTATCCCCTTTCAGAGGCAGAGGAATACCTGATCCACCTTGTGATGAACAACTGGGGCTCCCCCTATTACATGCACCAGTATGCCGATTATTATCTTGAACAAAGGAAATTAAGGATAGACGCCTATGAATACAACCAGATTTGAATACCTTTTGGCACTGGAACGGACCGGCACCATGACCGGGGTTGCGAAGGCATACTTCATCTCACCCTCCGCCGTCAGCCAGTGCCTAAAAAACGAAGAAGCCCAGCTGGGCCATCCGTTGTTCAGAAGCGAAAACCACAGGATGGTCCCAACCGAGGCCGGGCAGATTTATCTGAACGGAGCCAGGAAAATCCTTGAGATACGGGAAGCCACCATGGACAGGCTTAATATCATTCCCCAAAAGCACCATTCCATCCGGCTTGCAGTGGCTCCCATGCTTTATGAAAAAACAGCTTCCGTCATCATCCCGGAACTGAACGCATTGCTTCCGGGCGCTGATTTTGAGCTGATGCGGGCAGCTTCCATGGTTAGCGCTGCCTATCTTCTTAACGACCTGGCCGACTTTGCGCTGCTCTGCTCACAGCCCTTAAACCATACCCTGCTTTCAGAAGATATCCTGGGCCAGGACCAGCTGCTGCTCATCGTCCCCAAGGCATATCTGCGCAGGCAGCTGACCGGCCCCCCAACCATAGAGGACTGCGGTCCCCTGCCCTTCATCCTTTTGAAAAACGGCTCCTATACCCGCGGCATTGAAAATGAAATCCTTGCAAAACACCATATATCCCTGAACCGTATATATGAAGTGGACGACCATATCATGGCCAGGAATTTCCTTGAAGAGGGACGGGGCGCCACCTTCCTGCCTTCCTCCATGATTCCTTCCCATGCAGAACAGCACTTTTTCATACTCCCCCTCCATCCGCCGAAACCGTTTCATTTCATACTGGCATATCCTAATTACAAAAAACCGGATAAAGACAAAAGGGATGTGCCGGGAATCATTAAAAAGGCGTGGGGGAAGATAGACTTTGATTTTTATGATAAATTCCATAAAGCCATCCCCTCCCAGAGTCCCCCCGGATAATTGGTTGTATAAAATCAATCCAAATTGGATGTTGATATATAGACATTTTCCGTTTACAATCCCATCATACCCAACCAATCGGAGGCAGGCATGAACATCCATATTGATAAATCAAAAAAAATCCCCTTATACAGGCAGATAGCGGAACAGATCCAGGCGCAGATTGTCTCCGGTGAAATCCCCGAGGGATTCAGGTTTCCCTCAGAGCGCCAGCTGGCGGACGCCCTTGGTGTCAACCGGACCACCATACTGAACGCCTACAAGGAATTAAAGGCCGACGGCCTGATGGATTCCCACGTGGGAAGGGGGACCACTGCCGTCCGGCCGGGCAGCAGCAGACCGGACAGCGGCAGGCCGGACAGCGGCAGGCCGGACAGGCGTCCCTATCCCAGGGAACCCATGTGGGAGTATCTGTTCAGCGATTATCTGAAGCATCATGATAATTTTGATGTAAATAAATATCTGGAGATAGCCAACCAGAAGGATGTCATATCCTTTGCGGCCGGGATTGCCTCGGTTGACACCATCCCGGCCCAGGCCTTTGAAGGGATTGAGGACCAGCTGATAACCGGCCGCGAACGGCTGCTGGTCTCGCCCGTGACAGGCTTTTACTCCCTGCGCAAAGTGATATGTTCCTATATGCAGAAGCGCTCCTGTTTCTGCCAGCCATCGGAAATCATGGTACTATCCGGTTCGCAGCAGGGCATTGACCTTATTACAAGGGCTTTCATCAATCCCGGGGATGTGGTGATAATCGAAGAACCCTCCTTCTTTCCTGCCATACAGGCTTTCCGTCTGGCCGGGGCGAAAATCATGGCCGTACCCATGGACGGGGACGGGATGAATGTGGAAATACTGGAACAGCTGCTGGCCCGTTATCAGCCCAAGCTGATCTACACCATGCCGGTCTTCCACAATCCATGCGGCGTTTCAATGAGCATGGACCGGCGTATCCGCCTGCTGGAACTGGCCGGCCGGTACGGCATCCCCATATTGGAGGACGACCCCTACAGCGAACTGTACTATGAGGCCCAGCCCATGTCCCCCTTAAAATCAATGGACCAGGACGGACATGTGATTTATCTCAGCACCTGCTCCAAGACAATATCCCCTGGCCTGAGGCTGGGATGGATGTGCGCCAGCAGGAAACTGATATCCCGGCTGTCCGGCATACGCCAGCTGACCGACCTGCATTCCAGCTGCATTTCCCAGCAGATTGTGGAACGTTTCATGGGCAGCCGGGACATGGAGCATCATCTCGCCTTTATCCGCAGGGAATACCGGGAGCGGCGCGATATTATGATAGAAGCCCTGAACCGATACGCGCCTCCCGGATTATCCTGGAACCGGCCCGAAGGCGGTTATTATCTGTGGTGCAGGCTTCCTGAAGGAGTCCCTGCGTCTGAACTTACTGCAAAAGCAGCAGCAGAAGGCGTTGCCGTGCTGCCCGGTGTGCCCACCTATCTGTCCCCTCAAAAGGGAGATGGCCATATCAGGCTCAACTACACCTATCCTCCAAAGGACCGGATTGCAGGCGGGATAGAAATCCTGTGCAGCGCCATCCGCCCGTTCATTGCCGCCCAAAAGGAGGAAGAGGCAGTGACTGCCGGCGAAATCAATCCTATCCTTTAATAAATCCAATTCCATAAGGAGAACCATCATGAAATATAACTACGCAAGAAGAATGGCGGATATGAAAGCATCCGAAATACGGGAACTGTTAAAGCTGACAGAAAAGCCGGAGGTCATCTCCTTTGCCGGAGGCCTTCCTGCCCCGGAACTGTTTCCCATAGAAGAAATCAAACAGGCAAATGATCATGTCCTGGACCACCATGGCTGCCAGGCCCTGCAGTATTCCACCACGGAAGGCTACCGGCCCTTAAGGAAATGGATCGCACAGCGCATGAACACCCAGTTAGGCACTTCATTTGATGTGGATGATATCATGATAACCAATGGCTCCCAGCAGGCCCTTGACCTTTCAGGAAAATTATTTTTGGACGAGGGGGATGTGGTACTGTGCGAAAGCCCCACCTATCTGGCTGCAATCAGCGCCTTCAAGGCATATGGATGCAGGTTTATGGAGGTTGCCACGGATGGGGAGGGCATGATCATGTCTGAACTGGAACATGCATTAAAGACTGAACCGGATGCAAAGCTGGTTTATGTAATCCCTAATTTCCAGAATCCAACGGGAAGGACATGGAGCCTTAAGCGCAGGCAGAAGCTGGCAGAACTTTCAGCCGCATACAATGTTGCGGTAATCGAGGACAATCCTTATGGGGAACTCCGTTATGAAGGCAGCTTCCTGCCATCCATAAAATCCTTTGATTGTACCGGCAATATCATATGCACCGGGACATTTTCAAAAATCCTCTGTCCGGGCTTGCGCATCGGCTGGATTGCCGGGGAAGCGGAGGTCATACGCAAGTATGTCCTTGTCAAACAGGGTGTGGACCTGCAGTGCAGTACCATTGCCCAGATGGTCATTTCCGCCTATCTGGAACAATATGATATTGACGCGCATATCAGGAAAATACGCGAGGTCTACAGAAAGCGCCGGGATGTGGCCCTTGACGCCGTAAACCGCTATTTCCCATCCGATATAAAATACACGAAACCGGAAGGCGGGCTTTTTCTTTGGATAGAATTAAATGATGCCGTTGATACGGTTGCGCTGCTTGAAAAGTGTCTTGAATACAACGTTGCATTCGTGCCCGGCAATTCCTTCTATCCCAACAGGAATAAACCGAACACCCTGAGGATTAATTTCTCCAATATGCCGGAGGACAGGATTGAGGAAGGGATTGCGCGGATAGGACAGGTACTGGATGTATAAGACAATCTGACGGCAGTCTTATTAATTCACCGGGCATATAAGGCCAAGGATAACCGTACGATGTTAAATTACATGGTCTGGATTGCCCGCAGCGGTGCTCCCTGGCGGGATCTGCCAGAATCAGACACATTTTGGTAAAGCGCTTATTATCTGATTTAAGGTAGAAATATTGCAAGCCAACTGATAATTTAGTGAAGGCTGATCTGGGTGCCGGCGGCTGGAAATGAGGGCGTTTTTGATGGATATGGGATAAAAAACAGACGAACCGCTCTCACCGGCGTGGGATTTTGAGAGGGAATTTCTAAGAATCATTTGAAATTGTGGAATGGATTGATTATAATAGAGATGTAAAAAGAAAACACCCACTTCAAAAGTGGATGCTCCCAAAAGGTTATGTTATGCCCTTACGGACACCGCTCACCCTGTGGATCAGACAGGGTGGGCAATCAAGCTTCCAAAGGACATCAGCAATGCTAATATACCTATAAAGATTGAAATAATCTCGTATGCTGTCATAGGCGCTACCGTCTTCGCTCCGCTTCGGTCCTCGCTAAACGGATGTCCACCGGACATCCAGCGACCTTTCCTATGTATTCCGGCGAACCGGTTTTACTAAGTCTGGGAGGTGCCACTCCTGTCGTGAGTGTTTTCCTAATATCCATTTTGGCATAAGACATATTCATTTTACCTTCTCCTAAAATTTTTTCTTGTTTTCTTCCGGCAAATACTTCACCAGTTCCTCTACCAACCCATACACCTTCGTTCCTGGTGCAATATCTGCCGGCATTTTGCCTTGTCCATCTTTCATGATACGTTTCGCATATCGAATTGCCAATTTCGGATTCCCTTTTTCCATCAGAATATTGAAAATATCTTTCATGTTCTTCTGATATTTTCCTATCCCCAATTCTCTGAACTTATCATTCAGGAACGCAATATACTCTGTCCGGTGATTATTTGCTGTGTAATACGCAAAATGCAGAAGAAACCAGAACTCAATACACTCATTGCTCCATGCAGCATGGTACTGCACATCCGGATTTTCCTGATTCAATCGTTCCGCTCTCTGCACTACACCATTAAAATCTTTTGCCGGAAAGCTGTCTTTCTCGTATACACACCAAATCTGCCCTTTCTCGATTTTGTTCTTCTTCACATACTTCTCAGCCATTCCAATTACACGCATCGTTTCCGCCTGACATGGCTCTATTTCAATAAGCACCATATCTCTATAAATTGGATTGTCTTCAATACATCGCTTAAATCCCTCAAAATATAATGGCTCGGTCTGCTAACCTTCGCAGAAGATATAGTACCGGAATTCTTTTTTCTCCAAATGTTCCTGCCGACGCTTTTTCTTCCACGCCTCCATTCCAGCTTTCTTAGGCATTGACCTTCCCCCAATCTATGATTTTTCTGAGGTACGGGTCAGCCCCATACTTGCCTTCCAGATACTGTTTATCAAATTTTGCATCTTTGCGGACAGATTCTCCTTTATCGTTTTTGAACTCTACCAGAGAATACAGCTTTGAATTCTGCCTGTTTCCTTTTGCGACAAACCAGATTTCATCTCTTCGGAATACTTCGCTGTTCATGGTAGAGAGGTCATGGGATGTAAATATCAACTGTGCCCCATGCCGATTAATTTCCATATCATTGAACATCATAATAATGTGACGCAGTAAAGCCGGATGGATTTTTGCATCTAATTCATCAATTACCAATGTAGTGCCGGAAGCCAAACTATCTGCAATAAATGGCAGCAATCCAAATAATTTTTTTGTACCGCTGGACTCATCGGACAAATTCAGCTCGGATTCATAACCATCCACAATATGTTTGGTATAAACCTCAATCCGTTCATTTTCCATTTCTTCTACACGGAAATTTACAATATCCAAATCCATTTCCTGAATCATGTCCAAAACAAGTGACTTCACATCATCAGAATTTGCTATTGCCATCCGTAATTCCTGAATCGAATTTCCATAATTCAAAAAGTCAATACCATATTCAAACCAATTCAGTATATCCTTTATCACTTCATTTTTTCTGTATGTGATTCCTAAGTAAGAAAGCAATGTCAGTGTCTCAGAAAGTTCATCACTAATTTTCAACTTTGCAAAAACACCTTTCAACTCAATACCTTCGTCTGATCGTTCAAAAAGCGCCGATTGCCTTCCAGTATCTAACTTCACACGATCCATCCTCTCGTAAAGCACGATATCCTTTTTGACCGTTAAGACGTATCTATACTCCGCAGTTTTAGTACGAAAGAAAAGTTCAAATTCCGTAGGCGCTTCTTTCTCTTCTTCGCCAAACGCGAAAGGTTCAATCAAAATTTTCTTCATTTGAAAAGGATGATAGCTATTATCATCTGTTGCGTATAATGGGCGTAATACTTTTGCTGCCAATATATGAAGTGCTTCCAGCACATTTGATTTTCCGCCACCATTAGGGCCATAAATGGCAGATACCGGCAAATACAATTCCCCATCCTTGTCTTTGATTACTCTATCTTCGTGTTCTGATATAGCAGTGGCCTGCATATCAAAAGTCATTTCATCCCTAATACTTTTGAAATTTTTAACAGTAAATTGACATAGCATGATATCCACCTCCAATGTTTATATCCTTATTATACCGCTTTTTCCTTTTTTACAAACACTATTCGAGATATTTTCTCAAATATGTGCTTATAATTTTTATTTTTAAGACTAAATTAAAACGAGTTTAGTCATAGACCAAAAACATAAATCATAAAATAACCTGCTTTTTTACTCGTTAAAAAGAGCCACTCAAATCGAATGGCTCTCACTCCCTGCACATGGCATCTTCCGTTGCGCTGCTTCCTCCTGTAATATCCGTTCCATTTTGATTTTGTTCACTTCCACAAATATTTTTGCTATGTAATCGGCAGTTTCCTCCGCCGTATTCGGATTGCGAAAGCGGAAATATTTCAAGCAAGCGGTCATAAATCTGGGCATAAGCTGTTTTCTCCGGGTTTTGAAGTTCCTGTAAGGACAGGTTGGTGGTGACTATCAGGGGCTTGTGGCCTTTCTTTTTCCCCGCCTTTTCCCGGTCTTTGGCAATCCAGTAGCGGATAGTGGCGGCATGGCTGCTCCTTCCGGGTAATAACAGAGCACAGGTCCGAAACTGGTGCGCCAGTATCCGTCATGCATTCCGATATTTCCATTAAACGGCATCCAGTATTTGATTGGAGTCTTATAGTCCTTTCCCTTTAAGGTTGCGTTCATCTGCTTGTATGTGATTTCATAAGCACCAGCCGGGGTACGAAAGCCCTTTGCCTCATCTCCTGACACAAAATCAGACTCAATCAGCAGCTTACCCTCTTTATAAAAAAACATGTGCTGTGATGTGAGGTTCATCTCCACATAGGTATTTCCAAAATCTGGTCCATCATGACTGGCTGCTGTCTGCAGATAAACCGGCTCCCGTTCCTGGCTAGAGCGTGTTTGAAAATTGCTTTCCGTCAGCTGTGCGTCCCACTTTGTGGGAGATTTGGTCCCGATGAGGGAGGCGTAGCGGGCTACGTTGACCGAATTGGGACCAAATATACCGCGAAGTGGGGCGTGCAGATGGCGGGAATGAATTTTCAAACACGCTCTAGCCCCGGATTGTATGATTCCAATCAGCGCCTCTATCTCTGATTTCTTATCAATCATCCAGCCATAATGTCCTTTTGTGATGGAAACAACCTGTCCATAAGAAGTTTCCAATTTTTTAGTGCAATAAGCCGTATTAAATTTTACCGATAATTCCCGGACATATTCTTCCACCTTGCTCCGGTCAATCGTAACATCTCCCTTATGGTCCGTATCCAGCCATTGGACAATGGTACTGCCGTCCAGGACTTCCCTTTTGCTCCCAAAACAATATGTTACCCTTATATCCATATACGGCTTCCATTTCTCCATCTGATTGGCCAGAATCACTATTTTTTTACCATCCCCATTTTTCTTTAGGGGAGTTTTTTTACACCCCCTTCATTGACCATATCCTGTCCCCTATCATACCATATGCTTATCCGCAAAATTCATATACTGGTTCCAATCATACTCGTCCATATCATGGTCCCCGGTTTTATGGTGATGCCCCATACTGCCTTCATGAAGCGGGTTTTCCGGCAGGGGCGGTTCCTGCCGGTCCAGCCCTTTAAGACCGAACAGCCCATAGACGGGCGATGCCTGTACCAGGGATTCAAACTCAGAAGCAGGGTCCGCCCAGCTGTCATTGGTCTTTGTTGACGTGTATACCAGCCTGGGCGCCATCAGTGCTACCAGGAAATGCTGGTCAAAGGGCATTTCCTCCTCATGTCCCGCATATTTCTGATAATTCTTCGCAAACCAAAACGGGAAGCGGTTCAGGATCTGGCTGATGCTCTCTCCTGTTTTTCCCCGGGAAATCGCATCCCCGCTGTTTCCCGAACAGCTGCTGACAGCCATTGCAAAACGCTCATCCTGGGCCCCGCACCACAGGGCTGTCTTGCCTCCCCTGGAATGGCCTACCACGGCAGCCCTTTTCTCATCTATGAGGGGCTCTGTCTCAAAGTAATCCATCACCCGGCTTGCAGCCCATGCCCACACCGTAATGGTCCCCCATGCATCGTCCGGGCGGGAATCCTGGTATTCCGGAAACAGCCGGTGAAAACCAATGGAAAATCCCTCCTCATAATCCGGGGCCACCTCCTGGGTCCTGAACACGGCGCATGCATAACCTCTGGAAATAATGGTTTCAGCCGGGTAGAAGGAACTGTAAAACTCCCTTGCCGGGTCACAGTTCATTGTGCCCCTGTTGCAGATTTCCACAAAAGCCGGAACCGGTTTATCCGCATTGGCGGGAATGAACACCTCGAAGGTGAAGATAAAATTCCGGTCCCCGCGGATTGCCTCAACCTCCACGGTCTTACGGACCGCCCGTCCGTTCATGATTTTCCCGCCCTGCCTGACAGCGGCCACACGTATGTTGATCTGCACGTCGCCCATATCCGGGAGACATCCATACTCTTCCTTTCTCAAAATCCCTAAAATCTCCGGTCTGCGTTTTCCTGTCCAGTCCTCTGCGGTTTTCACCTCTGTTCCGTCAAGACAGGTAAATAACGAGGGGACATTCCTCTTGTTTTCTGGTATATGTATCATTTAGGATTCTCCTTTTTCTTATATTCATTTCATTCCTGCAAACAGCCTGTGCATCTTGATTCCAATTTTCAGACACGCCTTAGGCTTCCGCCTCCGCCGCTGCCTTTGCATTCTCCTGGGCCTTATGCATTGCATGCAGCACCAATGCCACGGCAATGACGCCGTTTGATATGATGGTACGGAAATATTCCCCCACCTGGCTGTCATTGAAAATCTTTGTACCGGCAGCCGGGGCCAGCAAAAACAGCAGCTGGAACAGGACCACTCCGATAAAGGCCTGTTTTACATTGGCCCGGTCAATGGACGCGCCCCCCACCAGCAGTGCGGCGATGGAGAAGGTTCCCACATTCTGCTGCGCCGTATAGGTGCTGAAGGTACCCATGTTCTGCAGGAAGGCAAACTGCCCCCAGGATGCCAGGACCGTGGAAAATATGGTTGCAATGATACGTATTTTGTTCACGTTGATACCCGCGGACTCCGCTATGTGGATATCGTTCCCAACGCTCCTGAAATCCTGCCCCAGCTTTGTGTTCATGACAAACTGGCACAGCAGGCTCACCAGCAGGATAAAAATAAGTGTAATGACCGGGATGCTGCATCTGCGGATGACGGCCGAGGTCACCGGAACCACCAGCAGCGCTGCCAGCAGGATACCCAGACAGGCCCATCTGGCAATCTGCTTCACACGCCCTGCTTTCTGTTCCTCATCCTTTGATTTCCAAAGCCGGAATCCGGTATAGGCAGTGAATATGGCAAAACCGATGATGCACACAGTGGAAAGCGGCAGTTTATACGCCGCATCCAGGGCGCCCTTCATCCCTTCCTGCAGGTTCAGGGTGTCCTTTACCCCAATGCCCGTGCTGATACTCAGCTGGTCATCCCAGAACGGAATCACGGTTCCCAGAAGCACCAGGAATATAAGCAGATATATGCCCTGGCCGAAATAGCCCGCAATCATGCCGGTAATCATTTCCTGGCCCCTTGTCCTGTTAAATAACCTGCCCAGAAGATAGCCGCAGAGCACGGAAACCGCCGTACACATCAAAAGCGCCGCCCCAATACCGGCCGCGCCAGTAAGCCGCCAGTGGGTCACGAAGATAAGGGCTGCCTGTGCGCTCATGGCCCCCACCACAATGCCGAAGTTCAGTCCCATACCGGTAAGGATGGGTATGATAAGGGCCAGGACCATGATACTGTTCCTCATGACACGGTTAATCAGGTCGCTGGCAACCACATAGGGATTCTGTCCCGCAATGGTATATGCCGCAATACACAGCATACAAAAGAATAAAACCACAATATTTTCTGAAATCCATTTTTTCATCTGATTCATTTTTGCCTCGAGCCCTTTCCTAACGCGTACAGAATAATACCATTGCTAATAATCATCCTTACAATATCCGAAATATTGCTTTCCGGCAAAATAACATTGGCCACCGGCAGGGACAATGTGAGCAGCCCCTGGAAAATCATGACTCCAAACAATACGTTAAAAATAGATGCTTTTTTATTGGAAGCCCCGCCTATGAGCACTGCGGCCACTGCGGAAAATGACATCATTTTCGGCGAATCATAAAACTGCAGGAACCCAAAACTCTGGGCATAGACCAGGATTCCGATACCGCCAAGGACCGTGGACAGGGTAATGCCCCATATCCGCATTAGGTCAACATTGATTCCGTTGGCCCTGGCAAGTCCGGGGTTCTGTCCCGCGGCCCGCATCATGGTGCCTGTCTTGGAATGCAGGTAAAGATACATCAGAAAGCACATGGCAAAAAGAAACAGGAAGGTTCCCGTAGGAATGACCAGGTCCCCCAAATGGATCGGCAGGAATCCATCCAGGATATCCGCCCAGTATTCTGCCAGCGTAACATCCTTCCTGACCCCGCGGCCCATCTGCATCCGCAGGACAAGGTTGTTCAGGGGGGCGAACAGCCAGACAATGCACATGATGGAAATCATGGTAAAACCAACATAAGTGGCGATGATCATCTCAGAACCCTTGACCCGGTTCATCAGCTGCCCGTAAAGATATCCGAACACCAGTGAAAAAGGAATGGAGCATATGATTGCCGCGGCAAAGCCCGCAAGCCCCGTCAGCCTCAGGTTCAGGCTGATAAGGCCCCCGATCAGCCCGCATATGATGCCGATGGGAAGGGCGAAGTTCATGCCTGCGCCGCAGACCATGATCGGCACCATGGTCAGCACCAGCACGCCGTTCATGGCCATACGCGTAAATGCCTGGGAAAATAAAGTGGCGGTATTCAGTCCCAGGGCCGGGACCATGCAGGCCACCACAAGGAAAAAGGTCACTGCTACAATCCTTGTAAATCCAAAATCCTCTATGTATTTCATTAATTTAACTTTCATCCTTACTGCACCTCCACTGCGTCCAGGCCGGACATCAAAAGGCCGAATGTCTCATCGGAATCCGTTGGTTTCAGGACACTTTTCACACGGCCGTCATAGACCACCGCAATCCGGTCGCAGAGGGAACGCAGTTCCACCAGCTCGCTGGATGTAATGACAATGGTAATCCCCTTTTCCCGGTTCAGGGTCAGCAGGTAATCCAGTATCACCTTCTTGGCGCCGATGTCAATCCCACGGGTGGGTTCCGATACAAACAGCATGTCCGGTTCAAATACCACTGCCTTGGCAATACAGACCTTCTGCTGGTTCCCGCCGCTTAAGTCCGATGGATGCTGCTCGCTGCTTACACATTTGATTCCCAGTTCCCGGACCATATCGTCCGCGGTCCGTTTCATGCTCCTGCGGTCTAACTGCCGGAAGAAACCATAGGATTTGAAAAAACGGTTTTTGATCTGCATTGCCAGCAGGCAGATATTCATCCGGATGCTCTCATCCATAAGAAGGCCGATTCCGCTTCGGTCCTCGGATACAAAACCGATCCCGCTTTTAAGGATTTCCAGGGGACGGCCGAAGGGGAGCTTCTTTCCTTTGTATATGACCTCCCCGGTGGAGGGATATAGGCCGGCTATCCCGTTGGCAATGGCAAGCTTCCCCTGTCCTGCCAGTCCGCAGAACCCAAGTATCTCGCCCTTATGTATATCGATATCAACGCCCTTCACATTCTCCCCGGGCATCTTAACGCCCAGACCTTTAATCTGCATGATCGGGCCGTTTTTTCCCATCTCCTCCGGGGGCCTGCCTTCAATGGCTGAAAAGTCAACATTCCTTCCCACCATCAGCTTTGCCAGCCCCACCACATCCACTTCCCCTTTTCCAATGGTGTCCACCAGTTCCCCATCCCTGAGCACCACGATCTTATCCGATATCTCCATGACCTCATCCAGCTTGTGGCTGATGAAGATCACGGCAACCCCGGCCGCTGAAATCTCCCTGATTGTATCCAGGAGCCAGGTAGATTCCATGTCGGTCAGGACTGCCGTGGGCTCATCAAACACAATCAGCTTGATATTCTTCTTGTCGATTTCCCTGGCTATTTCCACAAACTGCTTATAGCCCACCGACATGCTTCCTACCACGGTGGACGGGTCCACCTTCAGATGGATTTTATCCAGGGCCTCCTTTGTGTCCGACTTCATATGCCGGCGGTCCAGGGTGCTCATGCTGCTGCCCACCAGGCGGCTGACCACATTGTGTTTTGTATTTTCACGGTTTAACTTTACATTTTCGGTTACCGTATAGGACGGAAGCAGCATGAACTCCTGATGCACCATCCCAATGCCCAGGTTCATGGCCTGTCCCGGCGAGACCATCTGTACGGGCTGTCCTTCCCATATGATCTGCCCTTCATATCCTCCTGTATTCACAATGCCGGCCATCCCAAACAGGATGTTCATCAATGTGGACTTTCCAGCCCCATTCTCACCTACCAGGGAGACAATCTCCCCTTTGTCCACCTGCAGGCTGACGCCTTTGAGCACCTTGTTCCGATTGAATTCTTTTACAATATTTTTCATTTCCAGAATTGTATTCTGCATTCTTTTCTCCTGACAAACCCTGTTCATGATATAACATTCATGATATAACCTGCGCTGCCACGGCACCCCGCCTGTGGCAGGATGCCTGCAGGCCCTGTATAAGGGCCTGCCCGTTACAGGTACAGCCTGGCACAAATGCCAGTGAATCCAGCACCCGCCATCTGCGCCGGGCCGTACCGGTTAGAATATATACATATCCCTTGAAACAGTGTACCAGTTTTTATATTCCTCACCGGTCTGGTCATTCACGCAGTTCTGGTAGGTAACGCTGTCCCCATAAATGTCCTTCATCAGCTTCTTCACTTCTTCCACGTCAGGAAGGCCGTCCGCCTCGTCCACCTTGCCGTCGCAGTAGTCAACCGCATACTGGAACAGGAACTCAAGTTCGCAGCGGATATAGGACTTATCCCAGCCCCCAACCCTTCCGTTCATATCATACTCACCCAGCTTATCGGAAATCAGCTTTGTCACGTACCCTGCATCGTACTTATGTTCATCATCCACTTCAAGGCCCAGGGCGCCGGAAAATGCGCTGAAAGGTGATGGGTCCGTATGGCATGGATAGATACCGCCGTTTTCCACAACCGCCTTTAACATGCTCTCCTGGATTGTGCTGACCGTTGCAAAATAGGCAACATCCTTGGTATCATACTGCTCCATCAGGGAAGGGATGTTCTCTAACAGGAACTGCTGGGCGCCGCTGATTCCTGCATCACCGGCAGGATCCGGCATGGTGACCTGTTCAAACCTGACTCCGTTTGCTTCACATACTTCCTGCATGGCATCCCTGTAGCGGACCTTCATGGAATTGCTCATATGGCGGGCAAAGCTGTAGAAAACAAAAACCTTGGCGCCTGTGTCAACCGCCATCTGTGCAACTGCTTTCCCGTACAGCTCCGGGTCAATGGTCAGCAGCAGGTCCCCAACCTTAGCCATCTCATATACGTCTTCATTCAGGGAACCAAACAGGAACTTAATGTCAGGGCGTTCCTCTTTAATCTTGTTCACCGTTGCAATGGTGCCGATATCCGCATTATCAAATATCATTACCTTTACATCCGGGTCCATGGCAATATTTAACGCTTTGGAGATTGTAACCTCCTGCTCATTCTGCGGGTCCTCCGGAAAAACATCCATGATGAATTTGTCTGCCCCATGCTTTTCAACCAGCAGTTCAGCCGTCCTGTAATATTCCTCGCGGGTGGCCAGGGGACTGATCATCAGTCCGATTTTATAAGTTCCGGATGTCTCCTCCGGCGCTGCCTCTGCCTGTGACTGTGCTTCTGCCGCCGTGTCCTTTGCCGCCGCAGGGGCAGCTGGTCCTGAACTTGAACCGCATGCCGTCATACCTGCAACCATAGATACCGCTAGTGCTGCTGCTAAAAAACTTTTCAACATATTCTTCTCCTCCTGATCATTGTACTATTTCCACAACCATACATGTATGTAAGCAATTACATTCTAGCATATGTCCCAGATGGCTGTCAATAAAATATCGACACGAATTTATATTTTATTTTTCATTTCTATATTAGTCCCTTCAAGGAAAATGCGCCTAATTTTTGTATATATTTTATATATAATTGTTTTTAAACGCAATTATATAAACAAATTAGTCAATTCATATTCTGTTTTCCCATTTTATATCCGCACTGTGATGCGTGTCCATTTCACGATATCACTCTAAAATCCCCATTTGTATATACTCGAGTTTATAAAAAACCGAACAATCATCTGGCGCAAACTTTAAAACTATGATAAAATAAATTGGGAAAATATCCAGGTACTTTCAATAGTCCCAAACAGGTTAGAAAGCGAGTATATCCATGAGGCAGAGGGTCACACGTAATGATGTTGCGAAACTGGCAGGAGTTTCCCCGGCCGTTGTTTCATATGTGATTAATGATTCAAATTATGTCAGCCAGGAAAAACGGGAGGCTGTCCTGAAAGCTGTAAAAGAGCTTGAATACACCCCCAATGTTTTTGCTAAAAGCCTTAGGACCAACCGTTCCAACCAGATTGCACTGGTTGGGGATACCTTACAGGCAGAATTATATGAAGAGCTTTCGGCTCAGTTATTCCAAAAGGGGTTTTTCTCCTGTCTGTTTTACAGCCAGAAGGAAGATACTTTCATTAACAGGCTCATAGAAGGACGGTTCGCCGCCATATTCATGGCGAGCAATGCCTTTACGGCTGAACAGCTGAACCGGATTGTCCAGAACGGCATCCCCCTGATATTATATCAGAGCCGCGAATATATAGGCCTTGATCCAAGGATTGTCATCCGGGCTCCTGATATATATAACGATGTGAAACAGATATTAAACTATTTAATCATGAAGGGGCATAGGCGGATTGCTTTCGTTGCCCCGTTAAAATACAGGGCAGCCGGGGCTGACGGCGATGATTTCCGGGCAAGGGCGTATTCAGAAACCCTCCGGTCCAATCAAATCCAGGTCAATCCGGATTTCTTCTGCAGGCATACGCAGTCCGAGGCAAGCCTTCTGGAAGATGTGGTTTATATCATGACCTCCTACAATGCCAGTGAACGCCCAACCGCATTTGTTGCCAGCGATGACCATATGGCTGCCCAGGTCATGCAATGTATCAGGAAACTGAATCTGCGCATACCCGATGATATTGCCATTGTGGGATCAGGAAATATTGCCAGTTCCCAGATAACAACCCCTGAGTTAACCACCATTGACAGCGGAATCCCGGACTTTGCATCCGAAGTTGCGGATGCATTGTTTTGTATGGCCAACGGTGAAACGCCGGAGGACCGTCTGTACAAAGGCAGGCTGATTATCCGGGGGAGCACGTAAGCCTTGCGGAGGTTCCTCCCCCCGCAAGGGAGGTTTCGCCCCCTGCTGGGGAGGTTCCGCTCCTACAGCTTATCCACGATTGCTCCCAGCTCCGTAACCGGCGGCATACAATTGCTGCCGCTGCAAAGGTAAAACATTGCCCCCTTCCCAGGCAGCGGGTAATCCCTGGTATAAGGGGCCAGTTCCCCAAGCGCCTGTGCATTGTCTTCTGTCTTTACCGTCACCGACAATCCAGGCGTGGTCTGCGCCAGATATCCTAGCCTGGCCAACAGCCGCATCCGCCCTTCACCGCCATAAGACGGGGACAGGACACACACCAGTTCTTTTGTTGGATACAGCACATCCATCATGACCAGCAGCCCATAGCTGTGTCCCGGAGGATATCCGGCCATGGCGCCGGCCAGATAGTGAAGCTGCTTATCCAGTATCTCCTGCCATTTTGTCTGTCCGGTAATCTGGGTCAGCTGCTGCAGCACACGGGCAGCCGCAGAATTCCCCGAGGGCACGGCTCCGTCATACGCTTCCTTTGTCCTTACGATCAGCTGCTCCCCGTCCTCTGCGTACAGGTAGAAACCGCCGCGTTCCCGGTCAAAGAACTGCCGGACCATGATGTCTGCCCAGCCAACTGCCTGCTTCAGGTAATCCGTCTCAAATGTGACCCTGTACAGTTCCAGTAATGCCAGTGCATAACAGGCATAGTCGTCCAGTTTTCCCTGGCCCGCAGCATCCCCGTCCCGGTAGCGCACCAGCAGACGCCCGTCCTTTACAAGATGTGTTCTGATAAATGCCTCTGCCCCCGCAGCCATGTCCACATACTTCCTCATGCCCAGCACTGCCCCTGCCATTGCACAGGCGCATATCATCCATCCGTTCCATGAGACCAGGATCTTATCATCCTTGTGGAGACGCGCCCTGCGGATGCGGTAATCATATAACTTCCTGCAGCATGTCTGAACATCCATTCCCGCCCCAGGGGACGCTTCTCCTCCGGCAGCCTCAAAATCCTCATTTTCCAACAGGTTCGGTATATTCCTTCCTTCAAAGTTCCCTTTCCCGGTAATCCCATATTGACTGCAAAAGGCATCTCCCCTGTCCGGCCCCAGAACCTGCCTGATTTCCTCTGGCGTAAACACATAATACCTGCCTTCCACACCATCGCTGTCCGCATCCTGCCCGCAGTAGAAACCGCCGCCGCCATGGGTCAGCTCTGCTTCCACATAACCAAGGATCCGTTGTACCACATATCCATACAGGCCGCGCCCGGTGAGGCCGTATGCCTTTGCATAGGCCATTGCCAGCAGGGCATTGTCATAGAGCATTTTCTCAAAATGGGGCACCAGCCATTGTTCATCCGTGGAATATCTGGAAAACCCTCCGCCAATATGGTCAAAAATCCCTCCTCTGTACATCTGTGTCAGGGTAGACCCTGCCATGTCCACTGCCTTTGGCTGATTTTCCCTTACACCGTATTCCATTAAAAACATAAGATTATGGGGCGTGGGGAACTTAGGCGCCTGGCCAAAGCCCCCGTTCCTTTTATCAAAGCTGTCCGCAAACAGCCTGAAGGCCCGGTGCACCACTTCCAACCCCGGTTTTGCCTGTACATCCGCCTGTTCCTGTTCCTTTAGGAATGCCTCTATCTGAGCGGCGCCTTTAAGGAGCCGCTCCCTTCCCTCCTTCCACTGCGCAGACACAGCGGCCAGCAGTTCCTCCAGTCCCACCCTGCCATACCGCGCTTTGGGCGGAAAATAGGTCCCGGAAAAAAACGGCCTGCAGTCAGGGGTCATGAGGATGGTCAATGGCCATCCTCCCTGCCCGTTCATGGCCTGGCACACTGACATGTATACTGAATCCACATCCGGCCGTTCCTCCCGGTCCACCTTGATACAGATATAGTCCCTGTTTAAAATCCTGGCAATCCCATCATCTTCAAAGGACTCCCGTTCCATCACATGGCACCAGTGACACGTACTTTTCCTGCAGACCGTCAGCTATACCCAATAGATAGGAAAACAGGTTTATCTTCCGACCTTGCTTTCTCAAATGCTTCCTCCCCCCACGGATACCACTGCACCGGGTTATATGCGTGCTGCAGCAGATAGGGTGATTTTTCATTGATTAACCTATTGGGTTTATTCTTATGATTGTCCACGGGACCACCTCCTTTCTCAGAAAAAGGATATGTCTGCAGCTGCATACATATCCTTTTTGTCTTATTTGGTATTGTTTTTTCTCAGTTAGCTTCCCCGTTTTGGCCATGAAATATTCCCGGCCGGAAATGCAGCTGTCCTTTTGCAGTGAATCCGCTGCCTGTGTTCATTTCCCCCATTCCCCATCCTCACGGAAAGACCTCCCAATCTGCCAGAACGCAACCGCGCTTGCCGCCGCAACATTTAAGGAATCCACGCCGTGGGACATGGGAATCCGGACCGTGTAATCGCAGTCCGCAATGGTTCCTTGCGACAGCCCGTCCCCTTCCGTACCCAGGATGAGCGCCAGTTTGTCTTCCGCCGTCAGCCTTGCATCGTCAATACAGATGGAATCATCGCTAAGAGCCATTGCCGCCGTCTTAAATCCCAGTCCGCGCAGCCGGCTGATTCCCGGCCCGGGCCAGGAGGACCGACTGTCCAGGATGGTCCACGGGATTTGGAACACAGTCCCCATGCTTACCCGTATGGCACGGCGGTACAGCGGATTGCTGCAGGCGGCTGTCAGCAGGACGGCATCCATGCCCAGGGCGGCCGCTGAGCGGAAAACAGCCCCGATGTTGGTGGGATTCATGACATCTTCCAGCACCACGATCCGGCGGGCGCCCGCGCAGATATCCTCTAAGCCCGGCAGCTGCGGGCGGTACATGGCGCACAGCATGCCCCGGGTCAGGTGGAATCCGGTAAGCTGCGTCAGCACGTGGAATTCAGCGGTATAAACAGGTACCTCCCCGCAGCGCCGTATGATTTCCCTGGCCTGCGTCCCTGCGTGCTTTGTTTCCATCAGCAGGGATATGGGGACACATCCCGCGTCCAGGGCACGCTCAATGACCTTCGGGCTTTCCGCAATGAAAATCCCCTTCTCCGGCTCATGGCGGTTTAAAAGCTGCGCTTCCGTGAGCCGGGCGTAGATATCCAGCTCCGGCGCGGAAAAATCCGTTATTTCAATGATATTTGCCATAAACGTTCTCCTGATCCATGGTCTGTCAGATATCCGGGGCAATCCGGCATATGGACGCCGGGCAGCCCTGGTCCTTCTATCCCAGAAGTCCGCGCACCATCCCTGCATCAAAGGTGACGGATGATACATGGTTTACCTCTATCTGGTAAAGGGCGTTGGCAGCCATGTGCTCCGCCGCCTGCTCCAAATCCCGGATACCCGTGGTATTGGAGTATTTTTCAATCACCGCGTCAACGGCATCCGGGGGCACCACACATTCCTGTTCATCCAGGCCCATGCGCCTGAGCACCTTGGGCAGGGAATAGTTTGAGAAAATGATCTTCTTTTCCTCTGACGTATAATCCGGGATGTCAATCACTGCAAAACGGGACATGAGGGGCGCGCTGATCTGGCTCTTATCGTTGGCAGTGGCAATGGGATAAACGCCTCCCGTGGGAATCATGCACTCAATATAATTATCCGTAAATCCCAGATTGTCAAGAAGGGTCAGCAGGACATCCGCCGGATTGCTGCTGCCCTTGCCCGAGGACGCCTTGTCCAGCTCATTGATAATGAAAACAAGGTTGGATTCCCCTGCCATGGAGAATGCCTCCATGATGATTCCCGGCTTTGCATTGGTATAGATGCGGGAACTGCCTGTGAGCTGTTCCGAATCATTGATGGAACTCATATCAAGGGTTGTCCACGGAAGCTTCAGGATGCGGGCCACCGCGTATGCAATCTGCGATTTACCGGTTCCCGCAGGTCCTACCAGCAGCATGCCGTATGCGGGAAGGGTATGGGTACGGTTAATCTGTATAATGGTCTCAATAATCCTCTGCTTCACCCGTTCCATGCCGTAAAGCTCCTCATCCAGGATGCGGCGGGCCTCCCTGGGGTCAATGGACTCAAAATAATTATTTTTCCACTGGATGTTCATCATGATGGAAAGGGCCCGCTGTGCATGGCGTCTTTCTTCCGGGGTGACTTCGTGGGAACGGGCCACTGCAAGGTTCCTTCTGGCCCAAAGGCGGATATTGTCCGGAAGCGTCCTGCCGGCGCAGTTCATGAAATCCGAGATGCTCTGCAGGCTGGTCAGCTTCATATTGTCGCCGCCTTCCTCCTGTTCCTCCTCTTCCAGCTCCTCTGCCGGCGCGCTGCTTGCCAGCAGCCTGTCTATCATGAACTGGAGAAAACCGTCCTCGGCAGAAAGCTTGGTCCCGCCCCCAAAGGCCACCTCACGTATCTTATAAACCGCATACCCTTCTTCCCGGTTCTGGCCGGACAGACGGACGCTTATGTGGTTCTCCCCCAGCCACTTAAGAAGGCTGATGAAACGGGCGTCAACCTGCAGGATATCCGCCGGATAGGTTCCGTCCTTCTCCTTGAATTCAAAAGCGGTCTGTCTGGCCTGGTTGGCAAACACACCGCAGGAATGATGTTTCCACTCCCGCCTGCTGTTATCCAGGACCAGCATGGGCCTCTCCGGCGTGGCGGCCTTTTCATTGGAATGCAGCACCGTGTATGTGCATACGCACTCCTGTTTCTTATCTGGTGTATTGTTGAAATCAAATACCGGCATGATATGAATCCTCCCTCACTGTCTTTCACTTTCTTAAGACAGGTATATCCTTCCTGTCTTAAAGGTTTTCCGGTTTCAGCCGGAACTGCCCTGCCAGTTCTTTCAGGAACTGGGCCTGGGCCGACAGTTCCCCGCTGGCAGCCGCGCTTTCTTCCGCTGTTGCGGAATTGGTCTGCACCACATCGGAAATCTGGCCCATTCCCTTTTCAATCTGGCGGAGCGAAAGGGCCTGCTGTCTGGAGGAGGCGGCAATCCGCCCCACGCTCCCGGTCACAAGCCGGACACTCTCAAGCACCATCCCAAGGGAGCGGGCGGTCTCATCCGCAATATCCGGACCGGCCTGTACCGTGTCCAGGGACGTGGCAATCAATGCTGCCGTATTCTTAGACGCCTCGGATGATCTGATTGCAAGATTGCGTATCTCCTCCGCGACCACGGAAAATCCTTTCCCGGCCTCACCTGCCCTTGCCGCTTCCACAGCCGCATTCAGGGCCAGGATATTGGTCTGGAACGCTATGCCGTCAATTGTCTTGATTATCTTGCCAATTTCGCGGGAACTGCTGCTTATGGCGGCCATCATATCCCGCATCCTGCATCCGTTCAAAATTAGAGTTTATGATATTGGCGCTGCCCTTTACAAGGAACGGGCCGTCGTAAAATATCTCAATCTGGCGGTTTAAGCTTACCAGGCTGATGATACTCACCGCGGTTCCCGCAACAAGTAAAATAAGCAATACCGCATATGATATAACCAGTTTTTTCCAAGCTTCATATCCTTCATTATGTACTGTCTCCTGCCAGATTATATTCAGCCCCATCAACCGGATTGCTTTGGACTGCTTTCCCTAAACATATATCATACCGACATAAGTATAACAAAGCATTGGGAAAATATCAACCGGAGGCGGCAGCGAATGTGTTAGCAGGCAAGGAGATTGGCTTAGTTTAAAGGCAAGCCGGACCATTAATGGATATTCCGCTGTTTTCAGAAATAATATTATTATCCTTGACAAAGTTCTAAAAGTAAAGTATACTTGAAAAGTATTTTCTATAAGATTTTGATTTCACATGTTTTTGTAAGTCATTATTCCTATGATGGTTTACAAAAATATGTGATTTTTTTATTTTATATAAAATCATATTATAATATTAGGAGGTATCTTTCATGAATAAAGGTACAGTAAAATGGTTTAACTCACAAAAAGGATTTGGTTTTATTACGAACGCAGAAAACGGCGAGGACATCTTTGTCCACTTTTCCGGAATTGCTACCGATGGCTTTAAATCACTGGATGACGGTCAGTCCGTCACATTTGACATTACCAACGGCAACCGCGGCCTGCAGGCAGTCAACGTCTGCGCAGCGTAATTTTAAGATATTGGTCAGGCAGATGTTCCGGCGGTCCTGCATGTAAAAAACGCAAGATTCAACAATACCCGTTAACTTGTTTGGACAGGATTTGTCCAGAAAGGTGGCAGCTTGTTTGAAAAAGGAGATTTTATTGTTTATGGAACCGTGGGTGTTTGCCAGGTAGATGATATATCAAAGACTGATTTTTCAGATAATGATAAATTATACTATCGTTTAATACCAAAATTCGAAGCTAACCGGACAATCTGCATCCCTGTAGACACCACCAAGGTTATGATGCGTTCCATCATGACCAGGCGGGAGGCGCAGACTTTCATACAGTCCTGGCCCAATGTCAAGTGCAAAGGGTATCGGAATGATAAGGAACGCCCTCTGGTTTACAAGCAGGTCTTCCAATCCGGAAGCTGTACGGAACTGGCCGCCATGATTAAGGAAATCCTGCAGATGGAGCAATCCCGCAAAAGCAGGGGAAGCGTTTTGAACATCCGCGAAAAAGATGGTGTGAAAACAGCCCGGAAGCTGCTCTTTGGCGAATTGGCAGCAGCGCTGGATATCGGACCCGACACGGTGCCCGCTTATATACACAATGTGACCGGCTGTGCCTGTTAAGCGCGTTCCATGTCCCGGTGCAGCATACTGCCAGACCGGGACATGGGAAAGGCAGACTATGCGGAAAAGATAAACAGCAAAAACAGTGTCCAAGAGGAATTACCGGATTTATATGAAGCAGATATCGGCATGGCCGGGGCGTTTAAAACACCCCGGCCATTTCCATCCCTGATTGCAGGATGTCCTGAACACTTTCTTCCCATCCGTTTCCCTCATGCTGCTCAGGAAACTGTAATCTCATGACGCACTCCACCAGCATTGCCAGATTTGTTCCGTATATGACCGAACAGTTTTCCATGGCAGATTTTATTACCGCCGCATTCTTAAAGGGGGAACCTCCCAGAATATCCGTCAGAAACAGTATGGAGCCGCGGCCCTGATTTTCCTTTTGCGCCAAATACCCCGCTCATCCTGATTCCATCTATACAGTCAACAGTTACATTTTCATAAGCAGCCTGGCACTTATGGCACCTTCCGCTCACACAGAAGCTGCATCCCCAGCCGCAGCACCAGCAGAAAAGGCTGGGTGAATGCTCATAACGCGAGGTTGCGGTCACCATATGCAGCGCAGGATAAACCTTCACTAATCCTGATTGGAAAGGAGCGTAATGACATGGTTAAAATCAACTATATGTCCACTTTGTTCATTGGTATTGATGTAAGTTCAAAATCCAACGTTGTTTGCGCCATGGACTTTGATGAGAACCGATACATTTCCTCATCCTTTAAAAACAATCAGCCTGGCGCTGATGAGCTTGCCGGTATGATTGCCAGCTGTATGGTCCATCACAAAAACCTTAATACATATGATTGCTTCTCCAATAAGGAACTGGTTTATAATATTATTATCTTATTCGGAACAAAATAAAAACTGCCTGACGGGGGGTGGCCGGCCTTGCCGGCTCCCATACATCAGGCAGTCTCAATGTATTGATTATGGATTACTTTTCGTCTATACTAAAGATAGATACAATGTGGCGTCTGCCGGACCCGCGGCAGGTCATGGATTAAACCAGGTCAGGAGGTACCGTCATGAAGGATAAACTAAAATCGGTTTTCAATTCCGGGAAAGCAATGTCTGTTGTAAACCTGCTTTTCCTCTTATCCTTGCTGATTCCCAACAGAGGGATTATTTTCATTGCCTGTACGGCATGGATTGGGTACCTTGTTTATTCCATCAGGAATACCTCATCCATAGTGGTCAAGGCTGCCAACGGGGTATTCATTGCCCTGGCTGTTCTTATGATTGCAGTCAACCTGTACTTCCTGCTGGAATATCATGGTGCTGGTTGAACCAGGGCGTGTTCCTATGAATCGGTTTCTTTGGCACAGTATTTATATTCCGGACTCCGGTTCCAAAGGACCGGCAGCTTATTCTACACGAATGGGTTTTTACCAGGTTTTACATGTTTCCGGCATATATCTTCATGGCAGCCTCTTCTTCAAACTGCCTGGAATACAGTTCATAATAGTATCCCTTTTTATCCAGCAGTTCCAGGTGTGTGCCCTGCTCAATGATTTTCCCGTCCTTCACAACCAATATAAGGTCTGCCTGGCGGATTGTGGATAAACGGTGTGCAATCACAAAAGACGTATGTCCTTTCAGCAGATGGTCCGTTGCTTCCTGAATCAGCTTTTCCGTCTGTGTATCAATGGAGGATGTGGCTTCATCCAGGACAAAGATGGCAGGATTGGCTAAAACCGCCCGCGCAAATGAAATCAGCTGCTTCTCCCCGGTGGACAGCAGTCCTCCGCTTTCGCCCACATCGCTGTCATATCCCTTTTCCATCTTCATGACAACCTTATCCGCAGACACGTTCTCCGCCGCCGCTTCAATCTCTTCGTCCGTTGCATCCAGACGGCCGTATCTTATGTTCTCCCTCACGGTTCCTGAAAACAGATGGGGATTTTGCAGCACATAGCCGATCTGGCTGTGAAGCCACAGCTGGGACCGTTCCCGGTAATCCACGCCGTCAATCAATATCCTTCCCCTGGTGGGTTCAAAGAACCTGCCCACAAGATTCACAAGGGTGGATTTCCCTGCCCCGGTCTCGCCCACAATGGCAATATTCATGCCCGCGGGCACATGAAGGTTAAAATGCTCCAATACATATTCCTTGCCGTCCGGATACATGAAGGAAACATCCTCAAACACAATATCCCCCTTGATTTTCTCCCAATTGTCCTTATTGGGCGAAAAGGTGTCCCCGTACTTCAAAAGCACATCGGGCCGGTCCACCACATGGGGCTTCTGCTCCAGCAGGTCCATCACCCTTTCGATGTTCGCCTGGCAGGAAATCAGGTCTGCCAGCAGCCTGGCCAGCTGCTGAATCGGTTCAAATATGACAAGGGCATAGGAGATGAACACAGACAATGTGCCGAGTTTTATGAGATTTTCCTGCACCATATAGCCGCCCTTTGCCAAGACCACCGCCGAGGCCACTGAGCTAAAAAACAGGATGGCCGGGATATAGACCGCATTCAGCTTCGCTGAACGGACGGCCGCCAGGTGCATATCCGATGTCTTTTCAAAGAAGCGTTTCTCATTGTCCCGTTCAATGACCATGCTCTTTGACGTCTTGACCCCGGTAATCCCTTCATTGTAGGCGCTTGTGATCTGGGAATTAATCCTCCTTACCTTCCGGTTCCACTTAAGGATCCGGTTCTGGAAATACACGGTCAGCAGGGCAATGCAGGGAACAATCATAGTGATGATAAGGGCCAGCCGCGCATTCAGGATGAACATGATGATGAACACGCTGATGACATAAATAAAGGCCCAGAACATATCCACCAGTCCCCACGCTATCATTCCGGCAATCCTTAAGGTGTCGCTCATCACCCTGGCATGGATATATCCCACAGGGGTGGTATTGTAATAGGAAAATGATAAGGTCTGCAGATGTTGGAACTGCGCCCTTTTTAAATCTTTTCCCACATTCATCTCAATGGAGGTGGCCGCATGGACCGACAGATAGACGCAGACGGTCTGGGATGCAATGACCAGAATGTATACCAGGGCAAATACCCCAAGCCCGTCTAAACGGTCCGGTATGATAAACGTGTCAATGGCATAGCTTTGGAACAGCGGTACCAGGATATCCACGCCTGCCAGCAGGATATTAAGTCCCAGGGTGATTGCAAAAAATTTTTTATATGGTTTAAAAAACGGAAACAGTTTCATCCATATCCTGAAGCTGAAAGGATTGTTATATTCCTGTTCTTCGTATGCTGCCATCTGTCATCCCTCCATCTTCTCTCTGTCGTCGCGGCTCATCTGTATTTCATAAATCCTGCGGTAAATCCCATTTCGCTGTATCAGCTCTTCATGGGTCCCGCATTCTTCTATCCTGCCCTGGCTGAGCACCATGATTTCATCCGCACCCATCAGGGATGTGACCCTGTGGGATATGAGGATGACCGTTGCCTCCCTCATATGTTCCTTCAGCGCGCGGCGGATCTCATAATCCGTCTGGGAATCCACAGCTGATAACGAGTCATCGAATATCATGATGGGTGTTCTGCGAAGCAGCATCCTTGCAATGGCAATCCGCTGCTTCTGCCCTCCGGACAAAGTGACCCCGCGCTCCCCCACAAGGGTCTCATATCCGTCCGGGAATCCCATGATGGCTTCGTCAACACACGCAATCCGCGCAGCATGGCGGATTTCCTCCATGGTTGCATCCGGTACCGAAGCCGCTATGTTTTCACGGATTGACCTGGAGTAAAGAAATGGCTCCTGCAGCACCATCCCGATGTTTCTCCTAAGTTCTTCAATGGGGATATCCTGTATTTTCCTGCTGCCGATATAAATACAGCCCCCTTTATCCTCCAGCTCATACAGCCTTGAAAGGAGCTGGATGATGGTAGACTTCCCGCTTCCCGTTCCGCCTAACACCCCAAAGGTCCTGCCCTGGGGCACTGTAAATGAAATATCCCGCAGCACTTCCTTGCCTTCCTCATATCCAAACGTCACATGCTGAAAGGAAATATCATACCTGCCGCCGGACATCCCGGCTTCCTTCCCATCGGCTTCCTTCCCATCGGCTTCTTCCCCATAGGCTTCTTCCCCATAGGCTTCTTCCCGGGAACGGATGATATAGTCCACGCGCTCAAAAGAAACGCCTGCTTTACTCATATCCGAAAGGATACGACCCAGGCCGCGGATGGGCCATACAAGGGTGGAATTGTATGCTGCAAATGCAATAAACTCACCTACTGAGATAGCGCCGTTTACTGCTTGTGCCACCCCGAAAATAATCACCGCAACCACCTGAAGCCCCGTTATCAGGTCGCCAATCCCCCAATACAGCCCAGACAAGGTGCCCAGCCGGATCCACAGGCTGGCAAAGGCCTTATTCTTCTCATCAAACCGCTCCATCTCAAATTGTTCCCGGCCAAATGCCCGGACCACCCGCACCCCTGTGGCATTTTCCTGCACAACGGTGGAAAGTTCCCCCTCTGCCTCATCCGCGATGGTAAACCGCTTTGCTATCAGTTTATAAAACACGGTGGAATAAACGATTACCACCGGTACGAACAGCAGGACCACGCAGGAAAGCTTCACATTCATGGAAAACATCATGGCAAAGGACGTAATCACAAGAAACACGGTGCGGAACACCTCCAAAAGCTGTGTCACCACAAAGCCGCGGATTACTTCCACATCAGAGGTGCACCGTTGGATGATATCCCCTGTCTGGTTCCTGTCATGCCACTTCATCGGCAGCTTCTGTACGTGGATAAATAGCGTATCCCTTAAGTTCTTCGCAAAATTCTCACCTGCTTTGGCCGTGTTGGTACGGCTTATGTAGGTGAATATCCCTGAAGCCACCGCCACGGCCACAATCATCCATGCCAGTTCCCAGAGGTTGCCTGACAGACGTCCTCCCCCGTTCCCGCCCAGTACCTCATCAATGCTGAACCGGAAGATCTGAGGTGTCAGTGCATTTAACACAGTGGATATCAGCGATGCAGCCACCGCTGCCCCGAAATAAACCTTGGACCCCTGAAGGAACCTGAATATTAATTGGATTTTCCTATATCTGGACTTCGTATTTTTCTTCATATTGTTTCCATACCCTTTTCCCATACGAAAAAAGAGACGATTGCTCGCCCCTTTTTTAGGCTTTTCCTTAATGGCGATGACTCACCAATCTGTTACATGTAGTATACATGATGCGCCATTCAAAATCAATAGCTTTTGCAGCCTTAATGCCTGCCCTTAATGCCTACATGACAGGATATAAAACAAATCCTAATAAATCCGCCACAATCAGACACAGCAGGGAACATATGACGGTAGAAACAAAAATAAACTTATAGCTATCCTTTGCAGTAAACCCGCAGGTATCCATTATGGTAATAAGCATTCCGTTGTGGGGGAGACAGCTGAATCCCGCAGTGGCAATGGCTGCAATACGGTGCATGATTTCAGGCTGGATCCCCATGGCCAGGTAAGGGCCGGATAATAAACCCATGGCAACATCGGCCCCGCCTCCCCCATTACCTGTCAGGCTTCCTGCAAATGCCGATGCCACGCTTAAGGAAACCATGGGGTTTAAGGGAAGGGCCGCGATGGCGTCCAATATGACCTTGGCCCCTGAACAGGCAAGGACCGCGCCGCCGAAGCCCACTGATACGGCCGTGGTGACCATGGCGGACCCAACCTTTTTAATCCCTTCATTCACTGTTCCTAATTTATCCGGAAGGTTTTTGCGGCCGATTGCCATGGCCAGGACAGTCCCTGCAAGCACTGCATAGGAAAGGTCCATTCCGAATCCATTGATCAGGACAATAATGAGCAGCATTGGAAGGGCGGATAACCACGGCCTGACACCCGCTTCCGCCTGGAAGCGTTCAATCCGCTCCTGAATGTTTTTATCCGCATCAAAATGTCCGCCTTTTGCCCTTACCCTTGCAAATACGGACCAGAAGTACAGGAACAGGAAACCCATTGCCACAATGGAACAGGCCATTCCCACAACCGGGGCCGCCATTGGCGATGTGCCCAGATACGTGACCGGGATGATATTATTGAGCTGGGCCCCGCCCGGCAGCATGGAAAGCGGGAATGTACAGGAACTGCTCATGATACATGCAGGAATCAGTTTTCTGGGCAGGTCTGCCTTTTGGAAGGTTGCCAGAAAAATAGGGTATACGGTAAAGACGATGACGAATACGCTGACCCCTCCATAGGAAAGCAGCGCCGTTGCCAGCATGGCTCCATAAACAGCATTGCGTTCCCCAAACGCCTTTCCCACCATTTTGGAAAATGACGCTGCCAAAAGCGTTTCCTCCATCACCCTGCCAAACAATGCATTTGTGACAAATACCATAAAATACTTGGCAATGAAGCCCGACATGGAAACCGCATAATGGTCCACCATGAGATTTGTAAACGATATCCCATTGGTAAATGCCAGTACCAGGACGCAGACCATGGTAGCAGGTATCAGGCTGACCCGCCTGTATATCAAAATAATCAATAATAAAATCGCTATAATCACTCCGGCTAAATTCACTGTAACAACTCCTTCTGGGTGAACGGCAGCATCATGGCGTTTCACCTAATCCAATCAGATTTCCATGACAGTCAAATTCCATATCCCGTGGCTCTGATTCAATTATCAGGCCCTTATTTTCCTTTGCCTCCTCATAGAATGCCTCGGATAACCATATCCGCCTGATATTCAGGGAGTTAGGTATCCTTACCAGCCTCCAGTTATGGGAATCTGCATTGGTCACGGTCTTCAGGCATACCTGGATTGCCTCCCTGTCGTTTTCCATGACAACAGGGATTCTTGCGTTTTCTATCATCTTGGTAGTAATAAGGTTCGGATATGTCTGGCCGAAACTCATTTTTTCAAAAAAGCGGCGTGTGGTTGCATGGGCCATTCCAATCCCGACCCCGCTATGGCAGCTTTCATCGCTCAGGTCCAGGACCGCTACGCGCTGGCTCCTGATTCCGCCCGATGCGTACGGGGTAAGGAAGGTGCCTGTTATGTTAGGATCCATACCGCTTCCGCTGAAATTCTTGCCAATCCGGTCAACAATCAGGACATCGCACTCCGGCACCTGTATCCTCGGTATCAGCGCCTTGGCCCTGTTTAACAGTTCAGGCTCTTTATCAGCAATCTCACTGCTGCCCAGCACTGCGATTTCCGCTGTTTCATCATATGCATTCTCGATAACGGCAACTGCAAAAAGGATATTTGAATTCCGGATGACAGCCTTGCCAAAGGCAGGAACATTCTCCGCCATACGTCCGTAACCCTCATCATGGCACACGCTTGCCCCAATCTGTTTTCCCAGTCCAATGGCCATCATTTTCATGATGCCGCTCTCATAAGGCCCCCTGAAATTGGTATGCGGCTTAACCCGGCAGCATACAATGATACCGTCTGCCCCAGCCGCATTCTTGTCAATCAGTACGTCCCTTCCATCCTCAGTACATCCTATTTTCACAACATCCATGCCGGATTGGATGGGGCAGCCCACTGTCTCCTCGGTAATCCCAAGGGCACGCAGTATGGCGCGCTGCCCCTCACCCGTGGCGCCTCCGTGGCTGCCCATGGCCGCCACAATAAACGGATTGGCGCCTTTGCTTCTTACAAATGCAACAATGGATTTCGTTAGGATTACAATATTTTTTATCTGCCGGCTGCCGCATGTGATTGCAATATCCATACCCGGCTGAATGCGGGACGCAAATCTGTCCTGCCGAAGCATGCCTTCTATTAATTCCGGTATCTCCTGCGGTTCAATATGACGGTCGTCAAATACCTGCTGTACCTTAAACATTTTGGGAACCTTCACATCCTGAACCAGATTTGATATTACATTTCCCATAACCCACCTCCCGGCTGTGTTTTAGCAAAACTTATTTCATATATTTCATACCAGCTGCCACTGTAACAATATCTGCCTTGGCAATACAATCTTCGGTTGGTTCCTGTCCCAGTCCCGGCAGTTCCGGAACCTTATATGTTCCATTTTCCGGCTGATAGTCATATTTGCAGGTGGACCGGTTCACGGGATTCAGCGCCCTCTGATGATGCTCATGAATCAGGAAGTTAGGGATTGCAGCTTCAATCTGCAAGGCAGCAGCCTTGGAAATCGGGCTTCCGCATACATGGATCTGAACATTGGAGTCATACAGCCACGCCATATCGCATATCTTTTTTGCTTCTGACAGACCGCCGCACAGGCACAGATCCGGCTGCGCCACATCCAATAACCGTTTCTCAAAAAACTGCCTGAATCCCTGTCTTGTATAAATCCGTTCGCCGGAAGCAATGGGGATGCTGGTCTTTTTCTTGATTTCCGTAAAGTTCTCCACATTCAGCGGATGGGCCGGCTCTTCATAGTAGAATATCCGAAGAGGCTCCAATACCTGTGCAATCTGGATGGCTGCCATGGTATCCGTATTAGAATGCATTTCTATGATGATATCCAGGTCTTCCCCGCCAGCTTCGCGCATTGCCGCAACACGGTCATAGACTGTTTTTATGACATGGTTCTGGAGCGGTCCGCGTATGTTCCATGATTTTCCGGATGAATCAGGTACAATGATGGGGTCTACCTTAACGCAGTCATATCCCTCTTCCATTGCCCGCAGGGTCACGTCCGCATACTCCTCAGGTTCCACCAGTTCCTGCTTGGTGATATCAGAACCCCAGTTAAACTGCACCTGGCTGGCATATGTACGCAGGTTATCATTGGTCTTACCTCCCAGAAGCTGATAGATGGGAACACCCAATGCTTTGCCCTTGATATCAAGAAGGGCTATGTCAATGGCGCTCATGGCCGCGGAAACAACGGTCCCTCCGCCCATTCCCCAGAATGTCTTGCGGAATATGGTTTCCCAGACCTCTTCTGTATTCATGGGATTCATCCCAATAATCTGCTCTGCAAAATCCTGAATCATTCCGCGGCCGGCCCTCCAGCCTTTTCCATACGCAAGGCCTGCCTCACCCCATCCGCATATGCCCTCATCCGTGTTCACACGGACCAGCACCGGACTCCATGCGCCCCGTGTCGTGGCTCCTTTATTACCGCTTGGCAACTGTAATGCATCAATACTCGTAATCTTCATAATCAATTCTCCTTTTAAGATTCATCCTGTTTATCCAGGTTTCAATGTTTAGCGCTTTCCAGGTTCACTTTGCCGCTGTTGTATCTGGCCACGGCATAGATTGCACAAAAGACAATAAATACAACATTAATAAGAAGTATCTTGGTGGTCAGCCCCCTGGCCGACAGATACACCATGTAAAAATTAGCTGCGAATGTAAGTATCATGATTGTATAAAATACACTGTCCGGTACATGGAGGAAGGATTTCTTCCATTGTTCAGGCATTAATTTTGGCAGTCGTATGATTGATACCGCCGTGACCATACGCAGGGTATAGCCTACCAATACCAGATTATTGGTAATGGTCTTTATGCTCAGCCCCGCAAGCAGGGGGATGATTCCCACAAGGAAAATCAATGTCATGATGATGTACGGGACATTTCTTTTATTCATCTTTGCAATGGATGCAGGAAACCAGCCATCCCTTGCCGCCCTCAAAAGCGGATTGGCCCGGGAACCGTATGTGGAATTCATTGTTGTCATAAGAGCCATCACCGGCCCTCCAATGATAAATACAGGATACAGATTGCCGAATATCTCCTTTGCCGCCAGGGTCAATGGTTTCCCTGCCACCTCCTCTATGGGAAGGACACCGCAGTTAGCAATTGCCACCGTCACATATAAAATCAATATGACGCCAGTTGAAATCAGGATTGCCAGCGGAATATCCCTGGTGGGGTTTTTCGCATCCTTACTGAAGTTCATTACCATATACTGGCCGTATGTGGAAAATGCGTAAATCGCAATCGCATTCACAAAACCGCCGTAACCTTCTGTAAAAAATCCCGGACTGCTGATATCGTACACAGCAGGATTCACCATTGTCATTCCATATATCCCAAATATCAGAAGGGCAATGACCAATATGGCTGAAAGGATCTTCTGGGCATTTGCCATCATATTGACCCCCAGCAGATTCAGGGCAAAAAAGAAACAGACAGCGATTAAACCAATGAGCCTCCCATTCATCTCAGGAAATATGGAATTGACATAACTCCCCAGCGATGTCCCCAGCAAAGACAGGCTCAGGCATTGTGATATGAATGCCGTGGCGTAAAAACCAGCCATCTTCTCATTGAGCATATCGGCTACAATACTGTATTCCCCGCCCTGAAGCATGGTCGTACTGCTTATGAAGATAAAAGGTATGATACTGATGAATCCAACCACTACCGCTGCTCCGTAAGCCAGCCATGCAGATGTCCCGGTGGCCACGATGGCTGTTCCGATTAATGTGACCACGCCTGCCCCGATTACCTGACCGCAGGATATGGCAACCAAATCAACCAGCCCCAATTTTTTTGTTTCTGTCAAAATAGCACCCCCTCAAACTTACACTTTTAAAATAGTTTCCTTCCTCCGTCATGTACTTTCAGATTTTGTACGATATCGGCTGTGCGCACTGGAATCATACAGATATTCTGTACAATTGACTAATATTATGTTACAATATCTCCATACTTTAGTGAATTACTTTCTTTTTTAAGAGTTGTTAGACTTAAGACTAACGTACAGGTGCCGCCTGGCTGCACATATGCCATTTCACTCCTTCTCATAAGATTTTTAGAGGTCCTATCATGGAATTATTACAGTTACGTTATTTCGCAGAGCTGGCTAATATGGAGCATTTATCTAAGACTGCAGAAAAGTTGATGATATCACCGCCCTCCCTGAGCAGCACAATCAAAAAACTAGAAAATGAACTGGGCACCCAGCTTTTTGACAGAAGCAGGCAGCAGATGCGCCTTAATGAAAATGGAAGGATTTTTTACCGCTATGTACAGACTGCACTCAATACACTGGATTGCGGAGTACTTACCCTGACCCAGACCAACTGTCCCATACTCAAGGTGGCCCTGACCAGTTTTCCTGTGTGGATTGATATGATCTATGCCTATGAGCAGTCACATCCCGAGGTGGTTCTTGAGTACACGGTCATCACGTTAGACGAGCTGAACAATGCCCCATCGCCGTTTCCCTGGAACTTCTTCCTGGGAATCATTGAAGATGTGGACACGGGGCGTTTCCAGTCCCACAAGGTCTTTCCGCCTGAAAGGCCTGTTGTTTTAATGTCCGTCCATAATCCCCTGGCTGGCCGCTCTGATATACGGCTGGAGGAACTGAAGGATGAGAATTTCATATCCGTAAGAAGGGAAAATTCTTCTGCCCATAATTTCATGATGGCACTGTGCCGCCAGGCTGGTTTCGAGCCGAGAAAAGTCTATTATGGGGACTACCTGATGCGTGTAAAGCTGGTCCAGCAAAACCGTGGTGTCAACATCACCACAATGGTAGGGGCCACCGTGAATGCAATTCCCCTGGATACCATTACCGCCATCCCTTTGTCATCCCCCATCATGACCCGCACGCAGGCCATAAGCTGGGAGCAGGATAAACTGTTATCAGATATGGAACAGACTTTCCTGGATTTTGCGGTTGGTTACTTTAAGGAACATCCCCTTATGGATCCAAAGAAACTTTGATGATACTGCCGGATACATAAATAAACAGCCCTTATGGAATACATGGCCAATAAGGGCTGTTTGCTGAAAAATCCATTATCCTATCTCTTTTGCAATTCTTTCAACCGCCTGCTTTATATAAACCGGGTCAGTGGCAAGGTTCAGGCGGATGAATCCTTTATATGCCTGGCCGAACCATTCACCGTAATCCACAGCCAGCCTGCAATGTTTCTGGACGAAATCCAAGGTCTGTTCCGGATTCACATAACTTCGTAAATCAATCATTACCAGATATGTTCCTTCCAGCGCGCACACCGTCATCCCGGGAAGCCGTTTATTCAGTTCCTCCTTAAGATACCGGTAGTTGTCCCGTATGACATCCAGTACCTGTCCAAGCCATTCCCCGCCATATGTGTAACCGGCTTTTGTCGCAACCATACCCATGATGCTGACCTCCGTACGGTTCAGGGCCGACGCAAACTGATCGTATTTTCCCCGTAGTCCGTCATCGGTAATGATAATATGGGAGTGAAGGAGCGTGGCCAGGTTAAATGTCTTGGAAGCGGAATTGAGGGTAACCACCATATCCCTGTACCTGCCTCCTGATACGACCGCAGCCGGGACAAAGGGCTTGTCCCCTAATATAATATCCTGATGGATTTCATCACTGATAACAAGGACATCATGCTTTTGGCAGACAGCCAAAACCCTGTCAAGCTCATCCTCTGTCCATACCCTGCCCGCCGGATTGTGGGGCGAACACTGGATGAACATTTTTACCTGGTTCTCCACGATGGCTTTCTCAATTGCTTCGTAATTCATGGTGAAATACCCATCGTTATAATCAAGTTCCACCTTGACCAGCTTTCTGTCCCCGTTTGTAACCACATTGTGGAAAGGATAGTATACCGGCGTCAGGATCATGCAGGAATCCCCCGGCTTGGTAAATGCATGAATCATCCATGCAATTGCCGTCACGCATCCCGTTGAGAAACGTACCCACTCCTTTTTGACAGGAAAATGATACCGGCGCTCCATCCATCCTGAAAACACCTCATAGTAATCATCCGGAACACAGCTATATCCAAACACCCCATGCCGCGTCCGTTTTGTCATCGCATCCACAATCCCGTCACAGGTCTTAAATTCCATATCCGCCACCCACATGGCAAGTAAATCCGTTTCCCCGAATTTCTGCTGCAGTCCATCCCATTTTAAACTGTCTGTTTTGTGGCGGTCCACCAGATATGATTGCAAAAACTCCTGTTTGTCCAAATTGTCTTTCCTCCTCCTGATTTAAAATCCACTTTCTTTCTCTTCCTTTGTCCTCAGCAAACCGAATTGTATTGTAATACAGGTAAACAAAATCAATAAAACAGGATAAAAAGCGTATCTCACGGTTTCAAGATAGGTTGCGCCTCCGTATTGCTGTACCAGAAGGACACTGCTGTCATGAGGAACCAGCATCAGGATTGCGCAGGAGAAGATATCCAAAAGACTGGCCAGCCGTTTCGGTGCAATCTTATACTTAGAGCCCACCTCTTTTGCAACCGGGGCCGTAATGATGATGGCTACCGGATTATTAAGCGTGGTCCCGGATATGACCATACTTACCAGGGATATCAGATATTCACAGCCTTTCCTGCCCTTGATTTTCTCTGTCATCGTCTTAACCAGCCAGGAGATACCCCCATAGTATTTAATCAATTCAATCAGGCCAGATACCAGCATGGAAAATACTGCAAGGAAAAACATTTCTTCCATGCCGGAACCGATGGCCATTGTCCACTCAAAAAAGGTAATGGTCCCCATGGCCATTCCTATGATTCCCGACATAAGGATTCCAATAAGAAGGACAAGAAGTACATCCAAACCTGCAATTGCAGTGACAAGGACCGTTATGTAAGGCAATACTTCAAGCACGCTGTAATGAAGCCCTTCCGTATCAATCGGACCGCTTCCATTGGAACCCAGGACTGCGTAAAGGATAATTGTAATCACTGCTGCCGGCAATGCAATCAGGAAGTTCATCTTAAACTTATCCTTCATCTCTGCCCCTACCCCTTTGGTGGCGCAGATTGTGGTATCTGAAATCATGGACAGGTTATCACCGAAATATGCGCCTGCAATCACTGATGCACCTGCCATTGCCACATTCAGGCCGGCTCCCTGGGCAACAGCAACCGCCACCGGTATCATGGCAACCTGTGTTCCCATGGATGTGCCGATACAGGTGGAAATAAAACAGGTCACGATGAATATACCCGGTATCAGGAAATGGGACGGGATTAAGGTAAGGCCCATATTCACAATGGACTCCTTTCCTCCCATAGCGGCTGCGGCGGAGGAAAATCCTCCTGCCATCAGCACGATGATTCCAAGCAGCATAACCCCGGAATTTCCAGCGCCTTGACAATAAATATCTATTTTTTTACTTATAGGCGTTTTCCGGTCATAAAATATCATTGCGATTATGATTGCAGCCATGACAGCTACATAACGCGGCATTTTTCCAAAGGGATTTTCCACCCCCATGATGGTAAATACCACCCCGCATCCAACATATAGTCCTAAAAATATCAGCATTGGCAAAAATGCCAGCGCTTTGTAATTCTTACCGCACCTCTCATCCATGTATGTGTACCCCCTATTTTATTAACCCCGGCCAATATGTGCCGGTTAGAATCAATCACACCGTATGTTTTGTATTCACAGCCTCGCAGATACGTCTCAGCCCCTCTGCCAGCGTGGCCTTTGGGCATGCCAGGTTCAAGCGGATGAAACCATCTGAATTCTGCACAAACATGTTCCCGCCCTCTAACAGGACCCCTGCCTTGTAGGCAAAGAACATTGGAAGGTCCTCATCCATGGCAAAATAGTCATTTAAATCCACCCAGGCCAGATAGGTTGCCTCCGAAACACGGTATTTTGCCTTTGGAAGATGTTCTGCCAGATACTCCCCGACCAAGCGGAAGTTATCATCCAGATAAGCCCTTAGTTCCTCCAGCCATGGCTCTCCCTTCTCATATGCAGCCTGTGCTGCGGCAACACTCAGCGGATTATCAAAATTATAGTGGCGGCCAAGCCAGGTATTCCTTAAGTCCTCGTCACGGATCATGACATTAGAAATCATCATTCCGGCCAGGTTAAACGTCTTGCTGGGTGCCATGCATGTAATCAGACGCCCGTAATCAGGCATTACCTTGCCCATGGGGATATGTTTCTGATTCCTGCGGAGCAGATCGCAATGTATCTCGTCGGAAATCACCCACATTTGGTTCTTCTCAATGATGTCCGCCATCTTCCTTAACTCTTCCTCCGTCCAGACACGGCCGCTGGGATTATGAGGATTGCAGAGAATGAACAGCGTGGTTTTCCCATCCGCGGCCTTCTTGGCAAAATCCTCAAAATCAATGCTGTAACGCCCCTCATCATTCTTCAAATCAGAACATACGTACTCACGCTTATTAAAATCTGCCGCATATTTGAAATATGCATAAGACGGGGTCATGAACAGCACCTTCTCGTCCGGCTGGCAGATATACTCCACCAGTTCATACAGCGCCGGTATGATACCATTTGACATCACCAGTTCCTTCCGTTCAAAGGTCCAGCCATAACGCCGCATGCACCAGTCCGCCAAAGCGTCATAATAACTTTTTTCAAACACCCTGGTGTACCCGAAAATACGTTTATCCAGACGTTCCCTCATCCCGTCAATGACTACATCCGGAGTGGCAAACTCCATATCGGCCACCCACATACGGATAAATTCCTCATCCTTATATGGAAACGTCATGGTCTCATCCGCATGAAAAATATAGTCCCGGAATCCATCCGTATTCATGGCATTTGTATGCCTTCTGTCAATAATTTCATCAAAATTATACATAATTTACATTCCTTTCCATTGCAGCTGCTTTTTGATAAGTTAATTTTAACAACCAAATGCTTTCAGGTCAAAGCAGCCATTTTTTCTTCACAGTGGAATTTTTATACAATTTTTCTACTCAGGATAGAATTTTATAGTTCTATATGATAGAATTATGGATAACATCGAAAAAAAACAAAAAATTCGAAATAATGTTGATTTGTACGATACTTTCAGGAGGTAAATGAGTATGTCAGAAGTCAGCGCACAGATTGGGAACCAGATACGCCTGATACGCAAAAAAAGGAAAATGACTTTGGATGATCTGTCAAATGCAATCCATAAAAGCAAGTCCACTATTTCAAAATATGAAAAAGGTGAGATTGCCGTGGATATCGAAACCCTCTATGAAATCGCGGATGCCATTCAGGTCCATGTGGAGCAGCTGCTGTATTGTTCCCCAAAACGCACTGCCATATCTTCAAAGAACAGCAGTCCCGCATTTTTTAATGGGGTATCACAAATCTACTCCTATCTATACGATGGCAGAAGCAACCATATTGTCGGCTGTGTATTTGATGTCCTGTCAGAAACAGAGGAAGGGCAATACAAGATTATGATGTATATGAACTTCAAAGATTTCAAGAATTATCAGAACTGTGAAAATACATATTGGGGCTATATTGAGCACTACGACGCCATGACGTATATTTCACTGACCAACCAGGATACGCCGATGGAAAAAGCCAGCGTCCAGATATTGGCGTCCTATCTGGATTCAGACACTAAATGGGGCTTATTCAATGGCTTTTCTTCCCGCCCCATGATGCCGATTGCCATCAAGATGCTGTTCTCAAAAAACCGGTTGAAGGAGGATGCTGATTTAGTCCGGCTGTTGAAGGTCTCCAAAGACGATATCCGGCTGCTGAAGCTTTATAACATGCTTTCCGTCACTTGATTTTACCAGTCACTTCATCCCTGCATGGTAGTCACATTTCTGGCATTGGGATAGTGTATTTTCACTGCCCTCCCGATGATAGGCCCCGGACCAGAGGCAGATGCTCTTCAATATGGGGACGACTGAACTCCCCTTCTCTGTCAGGCAGTAGTAATAAAAAGAACCCAGCGAAAAGCAATTCCGGCTTTACCTGGGTTCTTTGATATATACGTACTTTTTCTATTTTTCCAAATCTATCTTATAATCAATCACATCTGTATATGCCCTTTTACAGGCGTCAAAATCATGGTTCCTGATTGCCATACAAATGACACGGTGTAAATCGCTCCATGGTTCGCCCTTCTTTTTCTGCTTCTTCCAATATTCAAGGCGCTCCTGCAGGACAATGTGGATATATTGGTTCAGTAACTCCTGGAACATCAGGAATGCATATACAAATAAGTCATTATGGGAAGCTTCGCAGATCTTCTTGTGGAAATCCGTATCTGCTTTTACTATCTCCTTAAATGTATCTTCCGATGGCTGCTCTAAGTAATCCCGTTTTAAATTTTCAAATTTTTCGCAGGCATCCTCCAATATCCTTATATCCTGCTCCGTGGCATGAATGACCGCCAGTCTGGAAGCCTCAATCTCAATGGCATACCGGAATTCGCAGACCTTATCAAGCAGCTCCGGCCCCAGATAGAATTCGCTGGCCCTTTCAAGATAACTTCCAAATGAAAATTCTTTTACGTACGTACCATCCCCGACCCGTGTCTCTAATAGCCCCATCCCAATCAGCCTCTGCATGGCAGTCCGTACCGTCAGACGGTTTACATCAAACATGGAGGAAAGTTCAATTTCAGACGGGATTTTTTCTCCGGCCTTCCACCTGCCATTCTTGATGGCCTCCTTCATGTTCTCAAAAACCTGTTCATTTACAGGCATCCTCTTTACTTTCATACCCTCTTCAAAAGCACTCATATCATCACTTCCCAATTTTCTCAATTTTAAATGGATTAATCCAGCTATAAGGATTATACCGTTTTTTCCTATAACTGGCAAGGCATTCCACGGCTTTTACAAAAAGCGCGGAAAGCACTAAGGCTTTCTGCGCTTTCATGTCATTATTTTACTTCTACCTTATCACAATGGGTCAGGGCGTATTCTGATAATTCATTTCCAAGTCCGGGCAGGGAGGGAATCCCATATTCTCCATTAACCGGCTGGTAATCATAAATACACAAGTCCTTATTAAATTTCTGAAGATTATATACATGATGCTCATGAATCACAAAGTTGGGTATACATGCTTCCACATGGAGGGCTGCTGCCGTACATAAGGGGCTGGCGCAGGTATGTACCTGGACTCCAATATCATACGTATGGGCCATGTCACAAATCTTCTTGATTTCCGTGATACCTCCGCAGGTACCGATATCCGGCTGGATCATCTGGATTGTCTGGTCCTCAAAATATGGCGCATACTGCCATCTCGTGTAAATCCTTTCGCCGCTGGCAACCGGTATATTGATTCTGTCTGCAATGAACCTGGCTGTCTTGGGTGTCGGTGTATTCGGCTCTTCGTAGCAGAATATGTTATACTGCTCCACCCTTCTGGCAATCTGCACCGCTGACTGCGCATCCAGGAAGGAATGGTTTTCCATGATGATGTCAACATTCGGACCAATTGCCTCACGCACTGCCTTCACACGTTCTTCAACCAAATCCACATATTCCGGTTTTAATAAACCTGTACGCTGTTCCTCTGAAAAGGTCTTTCCTGCCCTGTCAAATGTGAAGAAGTCTATTTTTACCGCGTCATATCCTTCCTCTACTGCTTTTAAGGCATTATCAGCGTAATCCTGCGCACTTAAAGCCGGATTCAGGGAATCCCCCCAGCCGAATTGCAGCTGGCTTGCATAGGTACGCAGCTTATCGCGGAACTTGCCGCCAAGCAGGACATGGAGGGGAACATTAAGTGCCTTTCCTTTTATATCCCACAAGGCCATGTCCAATGCGGATAACCCTGCAAAGAATACCGGTCCGCCGTTCTGTCCCCAGAATGTCTGCTTGTAGATTTTCTCCCAGATGGGTTCTGTTTTCATGGGGTCGGCCCCTATGATCATACCGGCCAGTTCCTTTACCATACCAAAAGCGCCCGGAGCAGCAGAGCCGTATGCCATAGCCGCTTCGCCATCCCCATAGATTCCCTCATCTGTGTAAATCCGGCAGACAACCGGTCTCCACGCAATATTATTCCAATCTGCCGGTGCTCCTGGTTCTACCTCCTTCATCTCCTTACTGGAATGTAACAGCATTACGTCAATCTTTGTAATCTTCATTTTAATTTCCTCCTTATCATCCACCAAATAACCTGAGCGGCAGGTAAATCACCGCCGGTACAAACGCTACAACAAATAAAACAATGGCCAGTCCAATCACGAATGGGATCATCGGCTTGACTATCCGTTCCATGGGTATCCCCGTCATGGAAGAGGACACAAACAGGTTGGTGGCCAAGGGCGGTGTACAAAAGGCAATGGATAAAGCCAACACCATGATGATACCGAACTGTATGGGGTCAATTCCATAGGGCTGAAGTACATTTAATAAAATGGGTCCTAAGATAACAATCATAGGCGTGGTCTGGACAAACATTCCCGCTATGAACAGAATCAGGAATACCAATAGGATGACAACCACCTTGCTGTCTACCGTGTTGGTAAAAAATCTCGTAATGGAGCGGGTTACACCCATATAGGCAAATATCTGCCCCAGGGCGGCGGCAGGCGCCAGGGTAAGCAAGGTCCCGCCAACAAATGTGCTGGTCGATTTCAGCTGGTTGAAAATCTCCTTCAGTTTCAGTTCCTTATAATAAAAGCAGCCAACCACCACACCGAACACACAGGCAACGACGGATGCCTCCGTTACTGTAAAAATCCCGCCATAGATACCGCCCAGGATAATAACCGGCATGAAAAGCGCAGGCCAGCCGTCCTTCATGGAAAACAGCAGTTCTTTTACAGTGAATTTCCTCTTTCCTACAATATGGTGCTTCTTACAATAGAAGTAGTTGATTAACATAAGAATAAGCCCAACCAACAGGGACGGTCCTAATCCTGCCATGAATAAATCGCCAATGGAAACCCCCATCGTCACCCCGTACACCACCATGGGAAAGCTGGGCGGCACAATCACGCCCAATGAACCGGCAACCGTAATAAGCGCAACTGCATAGTACTTGTTATATCCATGGCGGACCATCTCCGGAAGCATGATCCCGCCGATAGCCGCCACTGTCGCAGGAGCAGAACCGGATACCGCCCCAAAGAACATACATGCAAGAATCGCTACCATGCCCAGGCTTCCTGTAATCCTGCCAATCAGACTGTTGGCAATGGCCACCAGACGTTTTGACAGGCCGCCGGCATTCATCAGGTTTCCAGCCAGTATGAAGAAAGGAAGCGCTATCATGGTATAACTGGCAACTCCTGTATACATAATGGACGCTATGAATTCCTGTGTCGTAATTCCGTTCATCGCAATCAACAGGAAGATGGGAAGCAACAGGCAGACACCGATTGGTACACCGATGAAAAACATTGCAAACATCACAATAAACATAGTTGTCAATTCCATACTATAATTCCCCCCTTTCTTTGGCTTCCAGCGCCTCTTTCTCGCAGGAATCCAGGTCAATTGCAGGCTTGGAATATCCCAGATTGGTTTCATTTTCATTCCATAAACGTATGATATCCTGTATGATGCGGATACCGGTAAGGATTAAAAGAACCGGTATCCACAAATATATGATTTTCTTAGGTATCCTGAGCAATGAAGTCTCACTGTCCCCCAGGGCCTCAATTACCTTATACAAAGGTCTTTGTATGTAAATACAGAAAAACAGGAATATGATCTGGCTAGTTATCATTAATGCCTTTTTTATCTTGTATGGCACGAACTGCTGGACAATTTCAATTGATACATGTTTCCTGTTGGTGACAGCTGCCGCTATACCGCAGTAAATCATGGGAACAAATAATAATGTGGCAAGTTCTTCCGTCCATGCAAATGAATGGTTCAAAACATACCGGCTGAACACCTGGATTGCCAAAAGTATCCCGGTGAACCCAAACAGGATTGCCGCTATATATTCCTCAAAATGGGACAGATAGTATTTTATATCTTTCTGTGTCTTCAATCCCCCCGCTCCTTTCATATGTCCGTATTAATTACCCTTCCCTTGGCTTACTTGGCTGCCTGGTCCGACAGATACTGATTCAGCTTATCCCAACGGTCCTGTCCCATGATGGCAACCGCTTTTTCATGGACGCTTTCTTCCATCATCGTATTAAAAGCAGCCAATTCCTCATCCGTTAAGATCCTTACCTGCATTCCCGTCTTTTCACATTCATCCTTATAGAACTGGTTTAATTCATTTACCCGCTCATATCCCTTTTCTTCTGCTTCTGCAATCAGTGTCTCAAATATTTCCTGATCCTCCGGTGTCAGCCCATCCCAGAAGTTCTTGCTGATTACCTGTACTGACATCTGGAACAGATGATTTGTTTCGGTACAATATTTCTGTACTTCGCATAACTTATCCACATACAGGTTCTGGTACGGATTTTCTTCACCATCTACGACTCCCTGCTGCAGGGCCGTGTACAGTTCACTGTAAGTAACGTTAGTAACAGAGGCTCCCATGGTCTCAAACGCAGCAACCTGAAGCGGGTCAGTCAGTATACGCATCTTTAAACCCTTTAAATCAGAGGGCGCAACAATTTCTTTCTTATTATTTGTCATCTGCCGGAATCCGAAGGGTGCTATTCCCTTAAATATCACTCCCTCTATATCGCTTTCTGCACGGCTGCACATATCCTGTTTCAGGCCTGCCTCAAGGATACCCCTGACCTGTTCCTCATTGCTGAAAAAGAATGGTATATTCATTTCGGAAAATGCATTGGTGTAATCGCCAAAATTTCCAATTGACAGGCAGTTCATCTCAAAAGCCCCGCTCTTTAACCCGGATACAATATCATCAACCGTTTTGGCCAGCGTACCGTCTGCATATAATTCCAATCGGTATCTCCCATCGGTCCTTAAGGGCAGTTCTTTTGCCAGATGCAGGACCATTGCAGGAATCGCCCCGCCGTTTGTGTCAAATGTATTGCTGGATGTGTTATTGGTATAACGTATCACCTTTGCGTCCGGATACTTGTCAGCTGCCCATTCACAGGCTTCTATTGCGCTGATTCCAGTATATCCATCACCATTGTCCCCGCTGGCTGTTTTGCCGCTGCCTTTGTTATCCTGGGCCGGCTGTCCGCTGTCCGCTCCTGCCTTGTTCTGTCCCCCACAGCCTGCTAACAATGAAAGAACCATCCCCATCGCCAATAATGTCTTTATTCCTCTTTTCATGCTCTTCTCCTTTTCCAATCCATTTTACTTGACAGTAACCATCTGCGCTGTTTTGATGACTTCAGGTTTTAATTCCTGACCAAGCCCCGGACGTTCCGGAATATCATAATATCCGTTCACCGGCTGATAGTCATATAAACAGGTGCTTCTGCAATCCGGATGCAGTGCCCACCCATGATGCTCGTGAATGATGAAGTTAGGCAGGACCGCCTCAATCTGAAGGGCTGCCGCCTTGGAAATGGGACTGCCGCACACATGGATCTGTGCAGCACAGTCATAGGTGTTTGCCATATCACAGATTTTCTTTGCTTCAGTAATACCCCCGCACAGGCAGATATCCGGCTGTACAATCTGCAGCGAGCGGTCCTCAAGGAACTCCCTGAAGCCTGTCCGTCCGTAAATCCGCTCCCCACTGGCAATGGGGATATTCAATTTCTTATGTACTTCCAGCATGTTCTGGGGATTCATGGGGTGGACGGGTTCCTCGTAATAAAAAATGTTCAGCTTTTCCAGCCGCTGCCCTAACTGGATGGAGGTAGTCGTATCTGTATAGGAATGCAGTTCGATAATGATGTCCATATCCGGCCCGCCGGCCTCCCTTATGGCCGCGACCCTGTCGTACGCAGTGCTAAGCTCCCGCTCAGACAGTACTCCCCTGGTCCTCCATTCGCCTTTTCCATCCGGTTCCTGCCTGCTGAGGGCAATGGGATCCACCTTCACACAGGTATACCCCTCTTCCATGACTTTTCTTGTAACAGCCGCGTAATCCTCGGGACGGATCATTAAATCCCGGTCCGGTACAACCCGGTCCGCTCCCCATCCAAATTGTATCTGGCTCGCATAGACCCTTAATCTGTCATTGGTCTTTCCGCCAAGCAGTTTATATACAGGCACACCGAAGGCCTTTCCCTTAATATCCCATAAGGCAATGTCAATTGCACTCATACCAGCGCTGACAATGGTTCCTCCCCCAAGCCCCCAGAATGTGGTCCGGTAAATTTTCTCCCATATCTTCTCACTGTTCATGGGATTTTCTCCCAGTATGACCTCTGCAAAATCCTGTATCATACCAAATCCGGCACGGAATCCTTTTCCGTAAGCCACGCCGACCTCGCCAAAGCCGGAGATTCCTTCATCCGTATTGATTCTGATGATGACCGGATTCCAGGTGTTCCTTCCCTTGCATGGGTTGCCGCTGTCTATTATCATACAGTCAACACTGACAATCTTCATATATACCCTCCTTATTTTTATTAAATGATTGGTTGTTTAGTTGTTCGCCCGATTCCATTATAGCAAATTGTATAGTTTTGTCAACTGTTTTTATATTTTTTTATTCGTAATTATTAATATACGATTCCGGCATACAAAAACAGGCTGGAAGTAATATAAATACTTCCAGCCTGCTGCAGGATCATTATTCAAATCACATGATAATCTGTATGATACGATGCCATTGCCTGCCTAAGCCGACTCTTCCACTGCCCTTCCGATGGTTTTGGCAGCCTTCCTCTCCTCAAATTCTGCGGCACTGCCCCATTTTTTTACTGCCCAGTTAGTCATGAGCGGTATCAATATCAAAGTCACAATAACCGCACATGCGCACTGTGCCGTTGCGCTTTCCACATAAGGCGCCATCTCCGGAACAGCTGCCGCAAACATGGCAGGCGTGGCAGCTGCATTGCCCGCCGTACTTGCAATAGCTGCGCCGGCATAACCTGGTCTCCGGTTAATGAATTTATCACCCAGGATACAGAACAGCCCAGAAACACCGGCGCTTAAAATCCCCAGCATGATTCCCGGAAGCCCTCCTGTAGCCAATGTCCTAATGGAAATTCCCGCCCCCAGGCAGAATGAGAAAAACGGAATCATGAAGGTGGGGCCATTTTGAAGGAATTTTGCTATATCCCTATCCAAATTACCCAAAATCATCCCCACCAGGACCGGTCCGATTGCGGCCAGCAGTGCCATAACCGGTACATCGGCCAGACCGGTCGCCCCAAATACCAGCATGGTCAGAAAAGGCCCGTCATTAATGGACAGCACGGACTGAGCGCCTAAATCCTTCTCATCGCCGTAGATACTGGTCAGTGACATGTACAGTCCGGCATTGGAGTTTGTTACCGCTGCAACAATAGCAATGGCTGAGATTCCCATAATACCGCTCATGCCACACAGATGTGCAATTCCTACACCCAGGACAGCTCCGGCCAGGAATTTGGATAACATCAATACGGTTCCCCGTTTCAGTACCTCGCCCGCCTGCCTGAAGTCAATCTGGGCTCCCACACAGAATAATGTTATCGCAATCGTAGTGTTGGTTCCTGCCGAAGAAAACATAGCCGTCGTCAGGCCGCCAACCTGTAATATCTGTGGAATGAAGGTGTTCATCAGCACTCCCAGAAAGAGCGGGACAATCATAAGCCCGCCTGGTATCTTTTGGATATTCTTAAATATTTTCATATATAGTTCCCTCCACAGTCCATAATGATAGTTTTAAAACCTTTCATGTATTAAAATAATAGCCCTATAATTTCTTTGGCCGAAACACCGTGTATATAATCTTCCATATCTATACTATTTAACGCTTCCATAAGACTGTTTTCCTGATGGCGCTTTCCCCTGAGCAGCAGTTCTAACTCCCGGATATCCCTGTTACCAAAAAAATCCCCGGAAAACTTTAAACATTCCATATAACCATGTTTTGTGGAAAATGTAACATGAACCAGCCCTGATGCAAATTTTGCCTGATTCGCAAAATCATATCTTGGAAAATCACCATAATTCCACTTCCATGTGGAGTATTTTTCATGTTGCAGGCGCCCTATCTCCTTAAGTTCTTCTTCAGAGAAAGTATCCGCCGGATTTATGTCCATTGACCGGAACAACCTGTCTTTCATCTGGGCTGCGGTTACCTTTACCTTGAGATGGTCATTTACATTGCAGACACGGCTGGCAACTGAACGTATGGCCCTTCCCGTATATTTCTCAGCAGATGGCCTCAGTACCCTGCTCAGTGCGGTAAGATCCGAGGATATCAATAATGTTCCATGATGCAGCAAACGGCCGTTATGTAATAATTGGGAACAGCCTGAAATCTTGCATCCGTCCAGCAGCAGGTCGTTCCTTCCTGAATATTCCGCCTTTAGCCCCATCCGCCCTAAGCAGTCAGCCACGATTCTGCTGAATTGGGAAAAATCATAGTTCCTGTCAGTGTGATGTAAAAAGAGGGAGTAGTTTAAATTGCCCAGATCATGATAAACAGCTCCTCCTCCGGTTAACCTACGGACCAGTCCCACATTTTCCCGTCTGAGAACATCTGAATCAATTTCAGACAATGCATTTTGGTTTTTTCCGATGACTACGCAGGGGGCATTCTGCCATAACATGAACACATCATCCTTGCCGGTATTGAGAAGGTACTCTTCTGCTGCCATATTAAAATATGGATTTACGGATGTATTATCAATCAACCGCATGGATTATATGCTCCTCTTTTTTGTTGACGGAATGCAGCGCCCCTACCCCTAAACCAAGGATGCTCTCGGATATGGCTTCTCCTGTTGTGGGATGAGGGAAAATCACTTCAGACGCATCCCTTTGCCTGATATGGAACTGTACAAGTTCTGTTATGGAATTTATAAGGGTAGAGGCATCGGGTCCTATGATGGAGCCGCCGATTATTTCGTCTGTAACACGGTCTTTAACCAGTTTGACAAACCCATCTGTATCTCCCATGATCAGCGCCTTTCCATTTCCGGAGAATGGGAACTTATAGACCTCATAGGATATTCCATCCTTCTGGCAATCCATTTCCGTTTTTCCTACAGAAGCAATCTCAGGCATGGTAAAAATAACATTAGGTACAATATCCTGTTTCTCCCCGCCATCCATTTTCAGTATATGACGTACGGCCGCCATCCCCTGATGTGAAGCCGCGTGGGCTAACTGGAGGATATTGTTCACATCACCGATAGCATATATACCAGGCCTGTTGGTCTGCATGTGCCCATCCACCTGGATACCCCGTCTGTCCCTTCTGGTTTCTATGTTGGCGGCTTCAATATTAAGGGTTTCATAATCCGGCACGCGTCCAACAGCCATTAAAACCTTCTCGCTTACTGCAAATGCTTCTTTTCCGTCTTTTTCGTAAATGACAACCGCTTCCTGATTTAATCCGTTCTCAATCCGGCTGACCCTGGCACCTGTCTGGATCAGGATACCTTTACGTTCTGCAATTAACCGCAGCCTGCCTGAGATGTCTTTATCAACCATTGGGAGTATGCCCTCCAGATACTCGATAACCTGTACGCTGACGCCAAGGCTGTGATATATGAACGCAAACTCCATACCAATGACGCCTCCTCCGATAATCGTGATGGATGACGGCAATTTTTTTAAAGACAAGGCTTCCCTGCTGTCCATTACCTGTGGCAGCTGTACTCCGGGTATTCTGAGTCCAGCGGATTTAGAGCCTGTCGCAATGATGATGTTGGCGGCACTTACATGCACCTGACCTTCTTCCTGTTCCACAATCACCTCATTCCCTGACAGGAATCTGGCCGTACCTGTAAGAAGCTTGACACTATGGTTCTTAAGCAGGCCGAGTATTCCTGAAACAAGCGTTTCCTTTACCTCATCCTTCCATTCAATCAGGCGCGGCATATTAATCTGCGGGTGCGGTACTTCAATCCCCATCTTAGCCGCCTTTAATATATCCTGATACGTCCTGGCTCCTTTGTTGAGGGCCTTTGTCGGGATACATCCTTCATTCAGGCAGGTCCCTCCTACTGTCTTGGCCTCTGCAAGGATTACTTTAAGCCCATTCTGCGCCGCATATATGGCTGCCTCATATCCTCCTGGGCCAGCTCCAATAATAAGTAAATCAGTCTTTTCCTCCCTGCATTTCTTAACCGGCGTGCTCCTATTTCCTGCCTCTTCCTCTTTACATACGGTATCTGTGTCCATCCTCACAAGCACATCATTCAGGACGATGCGGTCTCCTTGGTCAACAAGCACCTCTTCCACAATACCATCTGCAGGAGCAAGGATAGGCAGGATTCCCTTTGAAGCCTCATATTGCAAAAGTTCATCTCCCGCCTTCACCTGGTCGCCTGCCTTAACAGATAGGGAACTGACAATTGCATCCGCCCCCATAAGAAATTCTAATTTTATATCCATGACTTCCTCCCTGTATACCAATCCTTCATTCCAGTTTCAGGAGCCTTTACTCCACCATGGTTAATGCCGGTTCGTCAAATGGTACGCCATGATTGATTGAGTCGCCTACCGGGCATTTCCTTTCTGCAATGCTTAACAGCTGACCGATCCTTTCTTCCGGCATGTTGCTCTTCACATAATAGTGGAACCGGATGTTCTGAAAGCCGGGGCGTACATTCGGATCGGCACCTGATATCCCGTCTGAATCCTTGTCGCCTTCCACTTCAACCCTTATTCCATCAATTTTAATCCCGTACATTTTTGCAAAAATAGCGGTCGTAATGGCCTGGCAGGCACCAAGGCTTCCCAGCATTATCTCCACTGGATTCATACCTTCATCCGTCCCCCCTGCAGTAAGCGGCTCATCCACTATAATCTTATGTGACCGCGCTTCTATTTCCATTTTGACTCCATTAACCTGATTTACTGAAACCTGATATGTCTTTATCGCCATTATTAATTCCTTTCTCACTTTAACTTACAAACCTGCCATTACATCGTATATTGCAATACCCCCTCCAAAGGAAGGGGTATATATGGTAAATGACTTATTAGCAGAATCCTCCCTGCCCATTTAATGGGTTTACATCTCCCTCTTTTGGTACAATGCAAAGGATATGTAATTTCTCAGTTTTGGAGGTATTCCAGAATGTATGCTCTAAACCACCAGGAACATGCATCCATGAACCGCTTTCAATGTCATACTCCGTCCCATCGATTACAAATTTCCCCTCTCCGCCAATGCACAGCGCCCAATGTGCCCATGGGTGGCTGTTTGGCGGGGCTACTGAAAACGGGTCCAGAAGGAAGCTTCTCATGACATGGCTGTCCCAGAACCGGCCATCCGGTCCAAAAACAATGCGCTTTTCTGCTCCCAGGATAAAATTAGATGCATCCACAGTGGGTAACTCCTCGATTTTTCCTACCAGTTTTACATTTTCTTCCATCATTTAACTTCTCCTTATTCACTTCATATTTTTGCATACAACCGGTTTGAATGCCTTGAATTGTTTGTTGTAATTTGATAATATATCATTATGCAATTTCAGTCAATTACGCACTTTAATGTAACCATTCACCAAAATGTAAGCAATTACCTAAAAGTAATCGGAATATTCAATCAACGGAGGGGGACTTATCATGAATACGGAAGAGGCACAATGCCCTATTGAAACCACACTAAGAATGATTAACGGGAAATGGAAATTAAGGATCATAAAAGAATTGCTGCATTCCAATATAAGATTCGGACAGATATTAAAAAATATCCCTGATATTTCCCCGAAAGTACTGTCGCAGCAGCTGAAAGAAATGGAGGAGGACGGCATTATCGAACGGATTGTCATCAGTGAAATGCCCCCTAATGTTGAGTATGTCCTGACTGATATGGGCGAAAGCCTTTTAAATGTCTTTAAAGAAATTAAACGATGGGGGATGTTCAATCTTCTGAATTATGAAAAGAAATCAGTAAAATGTCTGCAATGCAGACAATGCCAGGATACAAAATATAACTGTTAACCTTTAAATCGAATAGTGTCCGTGTTATCTGCTTATGGAAAACACCCTGGTTCCTGAATGACAGTTTCAGAAGCCAAGGTGTTTTTTCCATCTCATTCACATCAGCACCCTAATGTAAATGAGTCGGATCCTGTTTTAGAACGGGCATTTGAATAGATATTGTTATCCCCGTATATCCATACCTTTCGGTATTTCCCAAGAGGGTCAGTTCTTTTGCAATGGTTCCTTCATAACTGCCCCGATATCTTCAAACACAACGCCCTTACAATACCGCATCACTATCCCCTCTTTGCCGCCCTCCTCATTTCCCAACATGATTTCCCGGAACACAATCTGTTTCAACTCATATCCAGGTTCATCAAACCTGCACAGTTCCATTGCATTACAGTTCCTCCATCCCTCTCCCCCATCCATATAACGTCCCTGGATATGGAGTCTTTCAAAACTGTAATTTTCAAAAACAGGAGGGACTTCGGAACCTGCTCCATCATCATTATAATCTACGGAATGAATCATCAGTCTGGGAATCACGCAATCCCTCACATGGACTTCCCGCACATAGCCGCCCCGTTTTTTCGTTGCCTTAATCTCAATCCCATACCTGGAACCAGACAGGTCGCAATCCCAGATGCAGACGTCTTCAATTCCGCCTGAAATCTCACTTCCAATGGCAATACCGTGTCCGCAGACGCTTCGGCAGCCAAAAATACGGATGTGTCTGCTTGGCCGGTTGATTCTGTTCCCTTCGGGATTTTTGCCGGATTTAATTGCAACAGAATCATCTCCCGTATAAAAATTGCAATCAAACACCGTGCAGTTCGTGGAGGAATCCGGGTCCCAGCCATCTCCATTCCAGACGCCCTCCGAATGGAACTGACAGGCATTTGTCACAACTGCGTCCGAATAAATCATTTGTACATTCCAGCTTGCGCCATTTTTAAGCGTAAGCCCGGATAACACCACATTCCGGCAATTGCTCATATGAATCAGGCGCGGGCGCACCCGTCCGGGTATTGTGTCAGGATTCTCATACGCCCGTCCCCCGTCGCCCAGCTCCGTAAGATAGTCCTTCAGCCGTTCACGTTCCGACTCAATCACACGCCGCGCCAGTTCCCTGCCGCCGCTGGCAATGGTCCCGCCTCCGCAGATTACCACGTTACGGCAATTATAACCGCCATCCCGGTCAAGTTCCCCCAGGTTCAGAAGACTGCTGTAGCACTCCATCTCCGTACCCTCAAACCGGCTCCTGATTCTGGGAAGATAGTCCTTTGGAATGTCTGTTCCCTGTAGCGTGGCATCCTTTTCTATGTATAGCATCATGTTGCTATGAAGCCGGAGCGCTCCGGTCATGAATACACCTGGGGGTATATAGACCATGTCCTTCGGGCCGCATTCATCGATTGCTTTTTGGATTGCCCTGGTATTCAGGGTCTTCCCATCTCCCTTGGCCAGGTATGGCTCTTTGGTAATATCCACGCGCCGTCTTCCCGCTTCAAGTTGTATGTCTTTCCCCGGCAGTTCCCATAGAACTGCCGGGTCTGCTTCCGCCGGGTTTACTCCTGCCGGGTCCACCGCTTCCATCCCAACCATCTTTACCTTTACATGGCACTGCCGCTGTGTCTCCGGCACAGTAAAGCCTGCATGGGTTTTTACCACGGTCTGCTGTAATACACCGTCTACATAGACCTGGAAACGGCAGCCCGGTATCCATTCTTCCGGTTTACCCCAGAATACGGTCACCCTATTCCCCACGACGACCGTCTGTATCTCAGTCCACACATCCGCTGTCCGGCCTTTCATTTTATCCATGGTTTCCCCGCTTATTGCGATACAATGAACTGCTTGATATCCTGATACATATCTCCATAATCTTCTGCATAGACCTTAAGTCTTATAATCCGGTTCAATCCCATATTCAGGACACCCAGAAAGGACTTAGCGTCCACGACAATACTTCCCCTGAACAGGTCCATCTTTTTTCTCCTCTCCTGTATACTATCCCTTGATTCCGTCCATTGCAATCCCATCCACCAGATACCGCTGGAAAATGATAAAGAACAGGATTACCGGAAGCAGCGAGATTACCGACATAGCGAACAGGCCTCCGTAGTTGTTATATGAGTTCGGGTCCAGATACAACATAGATGAACCAAACTGCCAGACGCCCATCAGGATGATAATGCTGAGCGCTGTCTTGGGATTGCCCAGAAAGGAGGTGGCCTGATGGATGCCAAATACGGATAACAAGGTCATGACCACGCCTTTATTTCCGAAAATCTGTTTCCACACAACCGATACAGCAATACTTCCGCCAATAATGGACGGGACGTAGTAGAGCGTCCGGTAAAGGCCAAGGCACTTGTGGTCCTTATTCAGCAGCATGGCTTCCAGCATGGGAGGGGTAATCATCTGGATCTTATCGTTTACGCCGCTTACCTTGGACGCATAGTTATTCCACTCAATCAGGGACGCGCCGTCTCCGGTCACAACCGGGCCCGCCTCCTGTCCAAGGGCCTGGATAGCCGCATATTCGTCGGGATTAGGCACAGCGCCCTTTGCCATCAGGTCTGCCCACATCTGGATGAAGTCAGCGCAGACCGCATCATCGGAATAGCCAATGGCTTTCTTATCATCGGAGAACAGGTCCTCCCCATGCTGTCTTACCCAGTAGTTAAAGATATTGGTATCATCTACCGGTCCATTGGCCATGCCGTACTTTCCTGTTTTTTCTTTTACAGTCTCCGCCATGGAAATCATGTCTCCCCAGGTCCAGCTGCTGTCCGGCACTTTAAGTCCTGCCTCTGCCAGCACGTCCGGATTGAATCCAAAGGACTGGTAGGAACTTGCCAGGACCAATCCAACCATCTTATCGTTGATTTTACCGGAATTCAGCAGGTTCTCATGATTGCAGCCATCCCCTCCCTCTCAATGTCCTCGTCATCCACTAAGATTACTTTATACATGCGTCTTCCTGCGCCTCCCTTTTCGGAATGGTGATGATTACCGTGGTCCCCTGGTCCGGGGTACTGTCTATCCAGAAACCTGCTTCCTGGTAAAAGGCCATCTTCAGCCGCTCTGCAATATTCTTAAGGCCTATGCCATGGCCTTTGGGCCTGGCTGTGAATTTGCGCACGGCCAGTAGCTCCTCAGGCGTCATTCCCGGACCATCATCCGTGACAGTAATGCGGATAAGGTCCTCCTCCCGCACCGTCACCGTAATCGTACATGGAGTCAGCATCTTCTCCACGCCATGGTATATGGCATTTTCCACCAGCGGCTGCAATGTCATATGCGGGATCAGATATTGCCCGCCCACCTTTGCATCGATGGAAAAAACCGCACGTTTCTGATAGCGGTATTCCTGGATTGTAATATACTGCTCCAGCATATGAAGCTCTTCTTCCATGGTAAAATACTGCTCCCGGTTCAATGCCGCCCTGAGGATCGTCCCCAGCGCCACGGTCATCCTGGCCGCCGCCCCATTCTTCTTGGCACGGATCATCCAGTTAATGCTGTTAAGGGTATTATAGAGGAAATGGGGATTGATCTGCGCCTGCAGCATCCGGTATTCCGTATCTTTTAAGAGGATCTGTTTCTCATAATTTTCATGGATAAGGTTGTCAATCTTATCCAGGGTCATCTGGAACTCCTGGGTCAGAAGTCCGATTTCGTCATTGCCGTAACCTGTCCCCAGGAATTCCCTGGCCCCCAGGAAATCACCTGTCTCCACAATTGCCATACTTTCCGTCAGCCGTTCCAGCGGTTTTACCAGCCGGTAGGCCAGATGCACAACGCTTTGAAAAATATGCGGCAGTCCCATGGGAAGGACATACATCACTTCATTACTTTAGGAGCATGAAGGTCCGTGTCTCCCTCAGTTTTACCAGTTCCCTCTGATTGATGAGGGAAGTCACATTTCTTCCTATATTCCACAAAGCAGCCTCACCCGTTCATGCCCATATCCATTGCTTTTCAGTTCCGGCGCCAATCTCAAAATGGTATTTCACAATGCCGGTATTAATTTGGGACATGGGACTATTGTCCTTTGTGCGGATGGACACGGTATTCCCATCAGCTTCAATGAGCAGCTCATCAATATTCCCAAAGTGATTATAACAGACAGCCGCCGATACACCGACTTTCTTCGCCGCCTTTCGTAAAGAAAACTTTTCAATCCCCTCCTCATGGATTAACTCAAGTCCCTGTTCAATGAGTGTTTCTTTTAAATTACCAAAACATTTTAATGGTATGTTACATGAAAAAAATTGCCGGCCATCACACGGATGACCGGCAAACTGATTTTTCAAGTATCCTTCCCTGCCTTATTTCTTCTATATCCTTCTATTCCTTTTATTCTGTATCAGGAACATTGATAAGATCCAGGAAATCCGGTAATACTGCTCCCATCATTCCCTGGACTCCGTGTATCTGTGAAGGTATTCCATCTGGGCATCATCGTCCGCCTGACGTCCGTATGGCGTTGTTCCTGCAGCACAGCAATAGACGACAATTCCTATGATGCATACGGCTAAAAGTATCAGGATAACTGCTATCATCTTCTTCATTCCTTTCCATCCTGCTTATGTATCAAGTCTGGGATGCCTTTATCGGTCCCATCCTCCCCGGATACCCCCATGGCCAGCAGCATCAGCATGACAGGCGTCACGATGGGGACGCTGATATTGACCGCTGCCTGGGCGGCATAACAGATTACGGCAAAGGCAATTGCCATCACGTAGGGCCGTTTCCCTGCCGAACGGATCATTTTCCGGATGGATGTAACCAGCAACGCCAGATAGGCCGCAAGTCCGGCCAGCCCCACCGTTATCAGATATTGAAGGTATTCATTATGGGCGCTGTCGAAAAATTCCCCATAGCGCATCACCATCTCATCATAATACTTCTCCATGACAACCGCACCATATGTATCGGGTCCGGCCCCAAACAGTTTCTGTGTAAAGGGAAAGCCTCCATAGCTCTCCATTCCAATCCTCCATATGTACCAGCGGTGCGTCCCCCAGTCGTCATTGATTGCCAGGTACTGCGCCAATCCGCCGTAGTTTCCTGCATTTCCACGGACATTCACATCATAAAGGGCAAAGCAGGCCAGGATGACCACCATGGACAGGAACGCCAGCCAGACCCACCGCCCCCTGTTCCCATCCTGCATAAGGGGGTGTGTATCCGGCAGCCTCTGTATCATCCGGCACAGTATGAAGTACATGGCCCAAAGGGCCGCCACCAGGACAATCAGGTAATGGGAGCCGGATATGACCCGGTACAATCCTCCCATATGGCCTGCAGCGCCTGAAGACGGCTTTGTCATCCTGGGAAGAATCCAGAATTCCGACCCCAGCACTGCAAGTATGAAAATATAAGTCCTGGCCCCCCTCAGGTTCTTGAACGCGTACAGTGGTAAAAGCCCAACCAGGGCCAGTATTGCAAGGTAGGCATTATCGCTCATTCCGGTAATCAGTGCAAAGAACGAGACTGACATGCAAAGGAGATACCATGTTTTCCTTATCCCGGCCTCCTCCGTAAAGAATAGCAGGGCGGATGTCCCGGCCAACAGGGCTGCATAGGATGTATATGTGTTAATATTCCCAATGGTGGATGTGAACATATAGTATTGTTCCGGATCCATCAGCTTCTTAAACCCAATGGGATCCATATCAAAATACTGAAGAATCCCTATGATGCAGGCCGCCATGCCGGCCCCCAGGAACAGATCCAGATACCATTGTCTTAACCGCAGGTTCTTACTTACGGCAAAATACATGAACGCATAGGTAATCCACAGCAGAAGGCCGGAAAACCTCCCATTGCTTCCCAACAGGGCCGCAACCGGAGACACGGACTTCAGGGTGGATACCCCTGCTATCAGTATGAAATCCAGCATGGACCAGTCAACGGCGTTAAACAGCCGGTTCCTGTCCGGATTCCTCACACAGCCAAGATAGATTGACAGGCTCAGAAAGATTCCATTTGCCATCAGGAATACGGCTGCAAAGATAATTACAACCCTATAATAAAAATATGTCTTAAAATTCAGTATATCAAAGTAATAATCCCTGAACACAAGGGGGAACACCCCAATTATGATGACTGCGAAAACACCTGCCAGTGCACAATTCGTATTTTTCCATGCTGAATGGAATCTTACGATATTTAAAATGCCTGTCCTCTTACTATTATCCATGATTACTCCCTTTAAGGAAATCCCAGAAGCAGCCATGGCTGATACCATGGCTGCCTCCGATACTCCATCTGTTTTTACATCTTTAAATCCTTATTCTTCCGGTTCCTGCACATATAGGTATTGGCTTCATCCAGCATACGCATCAGTTCCAGCGCGCTGCGGAATGCGATATAATGCGTTCCTGTGTAACTGCACTGGATCCTCCCCTGCATGGAAGAATTCTGTCTATACAGCACATGGACCAGGATGACTGCCTTCGCAGCTGTCACATAGGGGAACATCTTCCCTGCCACATCCTCTTTGACCAGGACTTTATCGGACTTATTTTTCGTTTTCCCCCTAAGCGCCCGATACTGCTGCGCCCTTTCCTTTTGCAGGAAACGTGGTTCTGTGGTTGCCATGGGGACGCCTACCATTTCGCATACCTCATCAAGGGCCAGTATCAGCCCATGGATTCCTTTAAAGCTTACAGGACGGGGCAGATGATAATTCACAATGATACCGTATGGCACATTATTTTCATTTCCATTGATACACACAAGCATCATGCATGCCCTGTCCGTACCTGCCATTTCAATCTGACGGCTCTTTTCTTCACTCAGCATGGTCTACTCCTTTGCAGCACAACCGCAGACATCTGTTTGGAACTTCAATCGCCTGTTTTACGGTGTTTCCCTCATCCATCTGCCATTTTCATCCACCGGATATCCATCCGGGGTCATTTCATTTACATATAATGTTCCCATCGGCCTTCCGTCCTGGCCTCCGGTGCTGAAGAAATACCAGTACTCCCCAAGCTTCTGCCATCCGGTTGCCATGCCTCCGGTAAACTGGTTCAGATAGTACCACTTCATGTCCTTTGCATCATAGTACCAGCCCATGACTAAACGTCCAAAGTCAGCTCCCAGATTATCATTAAGATAGTACCAGTGTCCGCCTGCGTCCATGTACCAGCCGTAATCCATGATACCGGCCGCATTAAAATGATAGGTGCAGGTCTGCCGGGCATCCTCGTACTTTATGTTGATCCATTGGTCTTTGATGGTTCTTCCGCTCCTCAGGATAAAGGACCATTGTCTTCCATCCGTGCCAATGCTTTCCCACCGTCCTTCCGTGCCGACGGCATAGGTCCTGTAATCATTAAAGGTTGTTCCCGGCCCAAGGCTTCTGCCCCCGCCGGAGCCGCCGCGTGAGCCGCCTCCGCCGCCTCCGCCGTTGCCTCCCGGCCGGTTGGGATTGTCCGGGTTATCCGGATGGTCCGGGTCATCGGGGTTGTCCGGCGGATTGGGGTCATTAGGATCATTGCCGCCGGAAGTGATGGAATCCACAAGGGCTTTTAAGGTATCATAGGTGTCCAGAAGCTCGTCCACGGTCGGACGGTAAATCCTGTTGGCAACTTCCAGTGCAATATCAATTGCATCGCTTAACTCTTCCTTATCCTCTTCGCTTACCGATGGATTGTCCTTTAATGCCTGGGCTATGGAAATCTGGGTCAAAAGCTTCTGCCTTGCCTCCTGCCACTGGGTATCATCTTCCATCTGGTAGAGCACATGCAGGGTCAGATTCTTTGTGACAGGTTCGCCCGTGTCATACCCGTTGTTCGAGGAGGCTGTCCTTCCCAGCCCATTATATTCCCATACAACCCCGGTAATGGGATCCGTATAGGCATCGAATATATCCAGGTCCATGAATCCCTGGGCATCCTCCAGGGCCGTGCCGGACCTGACCTTGATTATATGTTCCACGGAACGCTTATCATCGATGATCCTCACTTCATGGGCCTTCAGGTATGTAAGTACATAGGTGCCTTCCACATTTGCATCAAAGGACACAACTCCTGTGAACCCGGAATCCGCGTCATCCGGATCCGGCTCCATGGGCACCTGCGTACATGTATATTCCCCGTCCAGGTCCTCCACGTTCCACAGCTGGTAATCCGTATAGCCTCGCATGCTGCGGTCAAGGACAGCGTATATCCTGATATCCGGCTCCTTGTCCACACCGGGCGGGATATCCTTGTTGCTGCCTCCCACCTGTCTTGTCAGTACGGACGATAAGGTCCACGGTACCTTTACCGCATCATTGCCAACTTCGGCTTTTGCAGCCTCGGACTCTGATGCCTTGGGCGCCCGCTGGGTGAACTTGACTGTGTAGAGCACGTCAACCCCCGCTGTCATGGCGTCCTGGTCGCTGCTGTTATCCGTAAGTCCGTCAATCAGGTCCGCCATCCTGTCATCTGACAGGTCAAGGGCCACCGCCCCTGTCTTAGGCGTATAGTCAATGGAAGCATTACCGGGTGTCGCTGCCGACACTGCGGCATAATAATTTGCCTGAAGCACCAGGTTTCCCTCCGGCATGGTGATGGTGGGGTTCCTCCTGGTCTTATCGGCCAGTGTCAGCCTGCCGATCAGCGCGCTCCACTGCCGGAATGCCTGTCCCTGGCTGTTGGTGGTTTCCGCATCCAGGGAAATCAGATCCCCGGCCTTTACCACTGCTGTCTTATCGTCGTCAAAGTCAACGGTCACGCCGCCCCGCACGATTTTAGTGATGAATCCGCCATTTGTAAGGGCTATGGTATAATCCTGCTGTTCCTGTGAATTTCCTATGACCGCTACCTGGGTGCCTAAAAGTATCTTATCGGCAGCCCCTGTGTCCTCTCCCGGCTGCTTTGCAACCACCACGTATAACTGGTTTGACTCCAGCCCGCCAAGAACGGCACGCGGCGTGGCGCCGGAAGACATGACCCATCCGTCCTCATCTGCACCGGGGACATCCATTACATCCCCTTCAATATTAAGGATTGCATACAGGGTTCCCGGATCTGCAGGCTCAACCACCACCTGTTTCATACCGGTCCCATCGTCCTGTACATCGTAGTTGCTGCCAAGGGCCGGTACCGTCACTCGCGAAGGCGGGCTGAAGGTACCCGGGTCCAGGTTCTCCGGAAGGATTACCCCCACATCCGGGTTGGCGCCCTGGATCATCTCATAGACATAGTAGCTTGTACATGGGTTTAACCCGGTAAAACCGGCATTCTTTAACTGGCTTCCCAGTTTGGTCCCAACCACCTTATAATCCATATCAGTCAATGCGTACCTGCGGTTTTGGTTGGCGCCCGATACGCCCACCTTCCCGCTTCCATCGCTGCCTATGGTGCCCTGGGCATCCGGCATTGTCAGTATGTTGTCATCGCTGAGCCCGATGGGGATGAACCTTGCCGTATAGGTCTGGTCCGCATTGATAGTCTGCGGGCCCTGCATCCTGTTCCCGTTTTCGTCAAACCAGCCGTCAAACATGTAGAAATTATCGGGATGGGTGCTGGGAAGTATCAGGGACGACCAGGATGTGCCTATCTCCACATGGCTTGTCTTATTTCCTTCTATGGCGCCGTGAGGCCCGGATACAAACTTCAGGTCAAACCATTCGCCTTCTGTCTCCTCAAAATTCGCAAATAATTTGATGGAGGTATTGATTACCGTGTCATCTGCCAGTTTTGGTCCTGTTTTATTGCTTCCGTTGGATGTGGCCTTATACCAGCCGTCAAAACTGTAATGGGATGAAGGCGTGGGTATAAGCCCTTCCGTTACCTGGGCCAGGGTATTGTCCCCGGACTTTTTGACAAACTTAGGGGCCGTACTCCCGTTAAAGAATCCGTTCTGGCCATTGTAGAATTCTACTTTTGCCCAATAGTTCTCATCCGTCAGGTCTTCGGTGTAGGTGATGGTTACGGTACCACCCTGAAGATTCGGGGTCAGGTTCAGTTTCTTAGTCTCCTGGTTCAGGGATACCTCTGACAGGCTGTCCTCCCATACTATATTAGGAGGATAAACATAGCCTGGCATTTCATCCACGTCAACTTCCACCGGCACACCGGGATTCACGGCCCGCGTCTCCTCTTCCCGCAGGATATTGCCGTGGTTATCCATGCGCTTTACCCGGAGTATGGTTTCAAAGCTGGGGTCCAGTCCATATTGATAGGTAAATGTTATGGCCTGGTTTGGCATCTTTCCTGTAAAGTAATAGTCAGATGTATTAAGACTGACCCCTGCATCCTCTGCAGAGATGACGCCCATACCGTCCAGGTCCGTGATTCCTCCGTCAGTCAGTTCCGCTGATTCAAGCAGATAGGAATTAATGACTGCCGGTTCAATGACATAGCCGGATTCCACCGGAAGGGTCCTGCTCTCCGGTGCTTTAATCTGATTGCCTTCCATATCCACGTACCGCACCGTGATTTGGAATTTTTTCGCCGGGTCAGGTTCATAACGATAAGCCGCTGTCAGGCTGTCATTGGGCATGCTGCCCCTTACCGCATTGGTGGATGTGTTGATGCTGGCCCCGCCCTCTTCCATGGTGCCCTGTCCGCTTGCCTCGCCGTATTTGCGGACTTTATTGTTCTTTAAGAGCACGGACTTAAACCGGTATCCCGGTATATCCCTTCTGTAGGTTGCGGAAATAGGATTGTTGGCCATCTGTGTACTTTCCCAGGATGATTCGAAGAATTTCCTTAAATCAGGATCCTCATAATCAGCCGGCCATCCGCTGCTTCCATCCGCCTCATCCCTTGCCGTGTTAAAGTCCCTGTAATGTTCTACCCTGAATGTATAGGGAGTTGTCTCATTACTTTTCCACACCGCGTTGTAGGTTGTCACGGAATCATACGGGAAGGCATACGGGAGTGTCTCCACCCGGTTGCCGCTGGTTCCATACCAGCCGTCAAATGTATAGCCGTCCCATGTAATACCGCTAAAATCCGGTACCTTTGGCCTTGCCCCGGACCCAAAGTCATCCGTGGGCAAACCTGCAAAGTTGGCGGAACTGGTCAGGGGACTGCCTGCCTGCCCGCTTGCCACAAACAGATTGCCCTCCATGGCCCCGCCGGATGCCACACCGCTATAGCTGGAAAGCTGTACTCCCGGCCCATTCTGAGGATTGAACTTAATCTTAACCAAATCCCCAAAATCAACCGCATACGCCGGGTGTCCCGGGACAGCCATGGAAAATACCATGACTGCCGCCAGCATCCCTGCCAGCTTTGATTTTATATTATATCTCTTTCTCATCCGGTTCCTCCTACTGAATCCATACACCGTCGGCGTCTGTCCGGTATCCGTCCGGTGTTATTTCATTCTTATACATGGCGCCTAAGGGACGTCCTGCGCCGCCTCCATAGGTCCACCGCTGTCTGACGGGGTCATAGGCATATACGCCCGCCCCTACAGGGGAAAAGTAGTACCATTTCCCGTCTATCTTCCTCCAGCCCTGGGCCATCACGCCACTGGCCGGATCCAGGTAATACCAGTTGCCGTCTCCTGTATCCAGTCTCCAGCCTGTCATCATTTTCCCGTAAGGTAATTCAGTCTCCGTGTTGCAGTAATACCAGTTTCCTGCCATATCACGGATCCAGCCAGTCTGCATGATACCCTTGTCGTCAAAATAATACCAGCCGCTGTCTTCCTGTCCGGCTCCTTCAGGATAATAAAGCTTGGCCCACATGCCGCTCAGGCGTGTTCCTCCGTTGAGCACGAAACTCAACTGTCTCTCACCGGACGGCCCGGTGCTCTCCACCCAGTTGCCGTTGGTACCTATCTGATAGTTCAATGGCGCGGTTCCAGCAAATGGCGCCCTCTTACTTCCGCCTCCGCCGCCGCCTCCACCTTTGCTGCCGCCTTTGTTCCCGCTTTCCTGAAGGTCGTCGTAGTGGTCATACCGTCCATCCAGCAGTTCCTTGTACGGAGCCGTCCTATCCTTCAGCTCGCGCAGGGCTTCCTCCAGCTGGCCGATGGTTGCCTTGGGTTCTTCACGGTCCAGGACTTCCAGCGCCGCCTCAATGTACTCCTTCAGCTTCTTGCTCTCGCCCTGCTTCAGGAAATGGTCATCGCTTATGCCGATGGACTCCCGGATAGCCTCCTCCAGCTCCCTGCGGACATCGTCTAATTCTTTCTCATTGTTATCATAATATGCGTATACATAGGTCTTGCGGGTTATCTTGCGGTCCGGTTCAAACTCCCTGTAACGGTCCTGGCGGTAACTCCAGCCCAGATAGCTGTACTCCGCCCCTGCCGGGCTGATGAAATAGTCAAGCTGCGCTTCCAGTCCCCCATACTCTGACTCATAATAGGAATCTGCCGGGGACTCCTCCCTGCGCACCTTGAACCAGTAGCGGTAGATATCCGGGGCCGTGTTATTGAGGAAATACACCCGGTACGCGCGGTTATACACCATTATGTACCGCCGTCCTTCCGTGGCAGTGAAGGTGAACAGGCCGCCCGTTTCTTCCGGTTCATAATCCATAGGCACCAGGCTTACCACCATTTCCGTATCCGGGTCCCCGCTGATTTCATACAGCTGGTAGTCCATCATATCCACATCCTGCCTGCCTAACTGCACATACGTATTGAAGGATGCCTCCGATGCGCTTGCACGGTTAACCTTCCTGCCGTTCACATATCTTTCGATGGAAACGTCCAGACCCCAGGCCGCCTTGTAGGATGCTTCATGGTCCGTATCGTAGCTGCCTCCCATCTTGATGGCATTGGATTCCGATGCGCGTACGCTGTTCTTTCTATATACCACCTTATAGGTCACGTCCGCATGGTTTACGTCCAGCAGCTCCCGGTCCGCGTCCGTGGTAAGCTCATCCTCCAGAATCGGTATCTCTCCCGGATCCAGGGCCAGTTCCTCACGGCTGCCTCCCCGTACCTCGTCCACCACAGTGGCGTTGCTTGGGGTTGCCGCCCGTTCATATACTGCTGTCAGGACCAGGTTCGTATCCGGCATGGTGAAGCTGGCTTCCCTGGAATTAATCCTGTTTTCCATACCTTCAACCGAGCCGATGATGAACTTCCAGTGGGAGAAGGGACGGTTTTCATCGTTAACTGCTTCCGCCTTGATTTTCACTAAATCGCCTTTGTGGGCCTCTTCATAACGTTCTTCCCCTACGGCTTCATCCCCCACGCTTACCACCTCGCCGTTCAGTGTTTCGATGATGTAGGCCGGAAGTTCCAGGTCGCCGCCCGGATCCGTAGTGATGACGCTGCCATCTTCCAGGCAGCTTTCCGCAGTGACTGCGCTTAGGCCTTTTGGACGGGCCACCACCGTATACTCCTTGTTATAGTCAAGACCGCCAAAGCTTACGCTTCCCGGGTTGCCTGACACCCCCTGCCATCCGCCTGCGCCGGTCTGGGGCGTGGTTACCACATGGCCGCTGCTGTCCAGTACCGCATAATCCGATGCCGGGTCCGCCGGCCGGATAATCAGCCTCGTCTTACCCTCGTCTTCTTCGTCATATAGGATCTTATAGTTGGTATCCACCACCGGTGTCAATACCTCCACACCGTTGCTGAGCGTACCTTCCACATCCCCAATCATGTTTCCGGTCTGTACCGTTGTCTGTCCGGTTGCCTCGTATACCAGATAACGCATGCCGGGATACAGGTTGTCAAATACGGTGCGGCTTGTAAGTATGTTGCCCTTGTTGACTGCCAGCACCTTACCATCAAGGTCCGTAAGGATATATTTATACCCCTGTGTGGTGCCGAATACCGTGATGCGTCCCTTGCCCTGGCTGTTAAGTCCTGCTGCCGGTTCCGGGTCCGTCACCTCCGTGCCGAAGATGGCCGGGTCCGGATAGAACTGGATAGTATAGGTCTGGCCGTTTACCAGGTCCATATCACCGTCCACCGGTTCGCCCTGTACATACCAGTCATCCACCAGATAGTTTACCTCCGGTGTATAGGAAGGAAGGCTTGCCGTAATGTCCCCCCATTTCTTATCAAAGGTGGTGCGCAGGGTCAGGGGCTGCCCTGCATCAATGGAACCATGGCTGCCTGCTGCAAAACTGATATTGATCCAGGCATCCGGATTCTCTTCAAAATAGGCGGTTATGGTTGCCGAAGCCGCGAACCGGTAATCCTGGGGCAGGATTGTTTCCCCGTTGTCCAGGATCCCGTTTCCATCCGTGTCAATAAACCAGCCTCCGAAGCGGTAATAATTGTTCACCGGCCGGGTTTCCGGCATAAGCCGCCGTTCCTTTATGGCAGCCAAGGTATAGGACTGCTCCTGCCCCGCAGACGAACCGTCGTCCAACAGTACGCTGGCCTTAAATCTTCCGCCTGACAATGCCTGCACATCCTGGGATATGCTGCTTCCTCCCTGCAGGGTTCCGTTTGCGCCGGGCTTATATGTGATATCTCCCCACAGCGCCGGGATCCTGTCATGTTTATACGTAATTGTGACTTCATCATTGGGCATGATTCCGGACCAGTCATTGCCGCCAAACTGTATCTGTGAATCCGCCGGCCTGACCGTGTGTGATTCCAGGCTGTATCCATACTGCTCCCGGTATACGCCTTGCACATCGCTGTCCGCTGCATAAGGTCCTGAATTCTCAGGAGGTATGATGTCCTTTAAGCGGCTGTCCGCGGTCCCGTTGTCTTCATATTTGACAGCTATCCCATATCCCTGGATGGATGATTCATACAGGTAGACAAGGCGCACCGGCTGGTTGGGCATGATGCCGCTGAACATTAAGCTTTCATCAAAATCCCCTCGCACGCCGTTTACCAGGCCGTCCGCCAGTTCGCCTGCCTCATCTCCCAGGTCGAACCGGTAACCGATGCACTGATAGCCGTAAACCTGTGCGGGCTGGGCAGTGATTTCATTTTCCGGATAGTACAGACCTGGCTGGGCAGCAGATACCGTGGTCCCGTTATTGGTTTCATGCAGGACCTCGAACAGGGACCTGGCATTGGGGTCATCATATCTCACTTTGTAGCTGTAGCGTATGGTTGCATCCTGCCCCGGCATCTTTCCGTTAAACGTGCCTGCACCGTCAAACTGGCCTATGGGCACTGATGTACCGCTGAAGTTATATTCCGACGGGGTTGTGCTGGAATCATCCCTGCTCCAGTCATATCCCCTGACCGTTTTTTTCTCCTCCAGAATCGGCGCTTCCACGCTATAGGCGCTGTCCAGGGTATTTGTATCAAACATGATGTCCCCTGAGACATTGGAATGCTCTACCGTATAATTAAACTTAACACTGGGGTCCGCCTCAAATATTGCATAGTAGGTTACAGGCGTCTCCGGGTAAACAGCCGGCAGCCTGTCGATAAACTGGGGATTGTCCCAGTCATTTACCGAACTCCAGCCTTTAAATATGTAACCATACCGTGTAGTTGTCGGAAGCAGTGAATTGACCGGATTCCCGGCAGTACCGACCAAGGTCTCTGGTTCCGGTGTCCCTCCGTTGCTGTTGAATATGATTTGTGACCCCACCTTTTGGTATTCATAATTCACTGCCACATCCTGGTTGGGCATGGTTCCCGTAATCCTGCCAAAGTCTGCCGACCCCGGCGTCAGGTCTGCCGTCAGGGACGGCGGTGTCCCCTGTTCAATGACCACGTTGGACAGCTCGTATCCCGTGATTGCCGGCCCAGGCGCAATATCCACCGGTTCTCCCGAGCCCTTGGAAACCGGGGGAATCGGGGTAACGCCGGGAATGGAACCGCCTGTCTGTGCATCTTTCACAACAAAGCTGATTTGAAGCCCGTTCCGTTTGATTACTGCATTTTTATCATTTCCCGTTCCTGCACCAGGCAGGTTCCTTGTTCCCACTGACACATACACACCGGTGCCGTCAGCTTTTGCCTGGTCTGCGAAAAAATTATCCGCAAAGGGGCTTGGAGCCGTATCCACGCCGCTCCCTGACAAGGGCACCGCTATTTTTATCTCCTGTCCGGTTTCCGTGGAGATTCCTCCCGGAGAGGCAGCCGGCTGCCGGGCCGTGGTGACCCCAATCCTTGAAGCGTTCAGGTCGCCTGTCACTGTAATGGTCCGTCCTGTTTCCAGATATATATTGGCCTTGGCGCCTGAGGAGGTTGTGTTGTCCTCTATCATAACATCATTGAGCACATCAAACCTTCCCGTGCTGTTAAAGTAAACAGCGCCCTTTCCTTCTGACAGGTTTCCGGATACCTTGCCGTAGTTCATGGAGAGGGCCGCGCTTCCCGTTACATTGAGGGCGCTGCCCTGGCTTGCGCTGTCCCCATGACAGTTCCTAAGTTCCGCCCCGCTGTTTATCTCTATCCGGCCAGAACCTGCTGATACAAGTGGATTGCTGCTTACATTGCCGTTGCCGTCCAAAACAAGGTCCGTCAGTTTCAGGGTTGCCCCTGTCACGTCAAAAATCGGCCCGGTATAGGAACCGGCGCGTCTCAATGTCTTGATATAATCCGCATCCTCGTTGGTAGGGTTGCCGTTCCTGTCATAATCCGTACTGGCTATGGTGATATCCTTACTGGAACCGGAGACCGTAATGGGGGCCGTAATATCCGGATAATCCATGATATAGATGTATCCTTTCTTATTCCCTATCTGCCCCATGGCATATTCGATTGTTTTAAAGGGACTGCTGTAGGTGCCGTCGGCAGCAGTTGAATCCACCCCGGATTCTGATACGTAGTAAGACGTGTCCCTGATTGCAAATGCAACCCGTTTATGTACCATCTCATATGGATGAAGCTGGAAATGCCAGGAATAGGCCATACCGGAGTCAGTCCCGCTCAGGGAATCCCCGCCGCCTTCATTAAATACATTGCCTCCCCAGCTGCTATAGTGTCCAATCCACCTTGTAGTTGGGGGTGTAACACCAAGACTGCTGTCATTAGTGATACAGTCAAAGGTGGTTTTCACATACTGATTCACCATATGGAAACCCCGGTTATTTTTATAAACCGTAGCATAATCATCTTCCCTGCTGCCGCCAATCATGACGTCCGTGCCTGTTCCCAGTTTTACGGACCTGCCCGTGGTTCCGCCCTGACCAGTCTTGTCGTAGACATAATAATCTACAAACACATATTTATTGTCCGGGCTTGACGAAAGGGCAATCTTTAATTCAATTCCCATATTGGTCAAATCTTCCACCGAGCCATTGGCATTTCCATTGGCCTTATATTTTGTTCCGTTATCTACCTGGATATAGGTGGCGTACCCCTGCCAGCTATAAGAAGTCTTAATACCGCTTGTGCTATACCCTGTCTGTCCTGCCTGCAGACCGCACAGGTCGAAACGGTATGAGTTACCGGAGGGATTTTCCCCGGTTCCGCCTCTTGGTCCAATCCATGCATAAGCCGTTCCCTCGCTGGCTCCATTTCCCAGATTCTCATTGGGAAGCTCCGTGGAGGCATATGCAACCATTGCCAGATGTGACGACCCAAGTCCCACAATCAGGCAGATTGTTAAAATCAAGGAAACAAAACGTTTCCATATCTGATATAATTCTTTATTCATTACTCACATTGTCTCCTCACATTAAAAATTCAGCCGTTCTTCCCCCGGCAATCCGTCAAGCAGTGGTTCCATATTACTCCCTGCAATCAGACCGCCCGCATATTTATCTTCCTTATTATCAGAATCATAATGATAGAATCCGGTTCCTTCTTCCCCCTTATGCCATCTTGGCTTAAACTCGTCATCTACCCTGGCCGCAAACCGGCTGTTTATGATTATAAGCCATCCCCCGTCTTTATCCCTAACAACCTTTTTATTTCCAGTGATGATCTTTCCATTGGTATTGACCACCCTGTAAGAATTTTCATTCTCCCTGACCACGCCGTAACCATATTCCTCATCTGCTTCCAGCCTAAGTCCGTTTATATAGTAGGAATCCTTTACCCTCTTGAGGCGGTTGCGGTTTCCGTAGGCAACACCATCGCTTTTAAACCCAAAGGTGTACACCCCGTCCTCCAGCTCGACCTTCAGCTCATTTCCGGTCTGCATGGAGCCGTCATTCAGCTCGTCCGGGGAAAAGAAATAAAGGTCCGCCTTCTCAATACCATATATATTCCCCTCTATGAAATCCTCCGATGACCATGCGTCCATGTCATACTGGGCCACAAATGTACTGCGGGTGTCAAAGAGAACAAACCCTGTCTGCATCCTGCCAAGCCCGTCAAACGCATAATAACGGTCATTTACTTTCTTTATCTTATTCTGATATATCTTTCCATTCTGGTCCGTGCGCCACCAGCTGTACTCCCCGTCATCAGAGTCATCCTGTATCAGATTGTCCGACGGATACATCCAGAACCAGGAGTTTCTCAAAAGGCTTCCGCCGTCATATCCCGCAAAGAACTTAGCCGGCACATCGCTGGTGGGGTTGCTCTTATCCGCATTGCTGACGCTCGCCACCTTGGTCCACCAGGGAAGCATGATTCCATACTCGTCAAAGCCGTATGTGCTGCCGTCAATATTCTTTTGCACCAGACGGCCGCCATTGCTTTTCACCTTCTTGGAGCGGTTGTTAAAATACAGCCACACCTGGTCATATTCGTCATAATCCCTGCCGCTGATGTCACTGGACAGGTCCTCAAGTCCCCTTATCTCCAGCTGCGAATAATCCAGCCAGCTCTCAGTCTTTAAGGCGCCGTCCGCATCCGCATAGTACACGCCTTCCTCCAGTGGATTGTCATCCTCGTCCAGCTGATTCCCATCCTCGTCAAACCATCCGGTCAGCATGCGGCCGCTTTCATCAAATATGTAACTCCTGCCATCCACGGTCCTTTTAAAAGAAGATGCGGTGCCGCGGTACGCCTTACCGTTGGCGCCAAAATAATACCACCCGGCCTCATGTCCATCCTCATCCGCCTCATCCGCCAGGACCCATGTGTTTTCAGCCCGCGCCCCATCCTCAAACACATAATACAGGCTGTTTCCCTGTTCAATGAAACAATCCCTCATCATGATTCCCTGGCCGCCCAGATAGAACCAGGAATCCCTGGACTGCTTCCATGTATTTTGCAGCGGCTCATCATTCTCATCTAAATATCTCCACTCCTCACCTTGGCTCATCCATCCCTCGACCGCATAGGCGGTCACTGTCTGCAATTTAGTCATTGCAAAAGCCGTAACGGCCAGGGCGCCGGCAATAAGCATGATTCTCCTTTTCTTCATCCTGCTATCCTTCCAATCTTTATTTTAAATATTTATATTGAACCCTTTATCAGGGATAGTTTTACTCCTCTAAATACACGTATTTATTTTTCCTGCCGTAAAGGACCGCCTCTTCGTGGGTATCAAAATAGATGTCCAGCTGGTTTCCCTTTACCGCCTTCCCGGTATCCTCCACCGTGTAAACCACGCCATCAATTACAATCCGGGTGCCAAGCAAAATCACGGACGGGTCCGCGGCAACGGTATGGGCTGCCTTGGGTACGGTTTCCGTCTTGGTAAGAATTTCCTTCTTTTCCCCGCAGCACAGTGAACAGCTGCAATAGCCCGTGACCTGGAACTCCCCCAGATAATCCATTCCTTCTGAAGGCCCATCGGAATGTCTGTATACAGGACAGGTTTTCCGCCCGAACTGCTTTGCTTCCTCATAACTGGCAAAATAAATCCGCAGCTTCTCCCTGGCCCCCTCCTCCACCTTATCCTCAATCACATAGGAATTTCCATCAATCAGGACCGTATCCCCTATTTTGAAAACAGACAGTACGCCAGCCGCCGTACGCCCGTTAACAGGAACCGCACCGGAATACGTCAAATCCTTCCCATCCGAACTATAGGCAGTCACCTCAAGCTCCCCCAGATACGTAAACTCCGGTTGGGATACGGCCTGGACCACTGCCCGGGACGGTGCCTGAGGCGGGTTTAAATCCATCGCCTCCACCGGATACGGATTGTTAATGGTTCCCGCTCCCCCCGGATTCGTCCAGGCCTGTCCTGCACCTACCGTATAGAGCTGGGCCAATGTAAATCCGGCCGCCAGGACAGCGGGACCGCAGCCCAGGAGGAATGGCCTGAGATATTTCCTCATCATATTATGCCTTTGACAGGATTTCCTGAATTCCGTCACCCTGTATTCATGAATGTTATCTGTCATCCCCACGCCCCCTGAGCATCACAAATTATTATGCATGGAATCCGAATCCATATCTTTCTGCGTTAAAAACTTCCATGTGCTGCCTCCTAAACTTTTATCCCAGGTAATATCGCAGTATCTCCACTCTCCGTCAATCCAGGTCCTGTTCCATGCATGGTTTCCGGCATATACAGGTTCACATATCAGGCCCGCGTTCCTGCACAGCATCAGATAGGCGGATACATATCCCCAACACACAGCGCTGCCGTTCATGACCGCATCATAGATGGTCCTGTTTTCCAGTGTCTGGTCATAGGAGACATTATCGTAGACCCAATTATAAAAATATTCAGCTTTTTCCCTGTCCCCCAATGTCCTGCAGGCCTTAACCACACCGGAGAGCCTGTCCTGTACCTGTCTGTGTTCTGATACTGCCTTTTCCGGGTTCCCACATGAAACATAGATGGCATACTTCCCATTTTCATCAAATGAATACAGCGTCACTTCTTCTTTTCCCAGATATAGGTACCGGTAATAATATCTGCCAAAGGAAAATGCCTCCTCCTCAGAATCAAAAACAATACCGGTTTTTATAAAACCGCCAATCTTCCCCCCTTCTTTAAGTGCATCCATCACAGCTTCCCCAAGGTTTTCAAATCCCGTATTCCGGCTGGTCATCTGACTGGCTGACCGGCCGGAGACTGCCTGGCCAGCAGATGATTCCGGCTGCTGCATTGCGAATGAATGTTCCTCAAAATGAATGTTCATGATAAACAAAAAAGCAAAAAAAAGGCAGATGGAACTGAACTTCTTAATTTTCTATCCCTCCCATCCTGTATTTACAACTGAATATTTCTTTTGTTGTAATTGAAAAACAGGGAGGGGGCTGATAAAACGGAGGAATTACTGACTATGGAAAAATTTAAGAGAATTGATTCTGAAGTTTAAGAAAAAGGCAAATAATAAATAATATGCAAAAATATCCAAGTTGGTTTAATTTGTGACCAAGCTTGATTGTTATACCCTTTTTTATCGAATTATTTTTAAAAATATGTAGAATTTTGTCAATAAATGTAGTATACTTTTTCTAAATCTTTCAGGAGTATCCTAAAGTACAACAAAAGAAATATTCCGTTGTATCCTGCAATAGCAGCTTCATTTTTTCAAGCTGCAATCTGTGCTGGCTCCCACTTTCCTTTGTATAAATCCTGGTCGTATTAATATCCCTGTGTCCCAGGATATCCGCTAATTTTGACAGGTTTTTTTCTATTTCATAATATGTCCTTGCAAAAAGGTGCCTTAGGTTGTGGGGAAATATCTTTTCATTCCTGACTCCGGCCTCTATTCCCAGGGCTTTCATTTCCCTCCATATATTACTCCGGTCCAATGCCTTTCCGCTTTTTGTGACAAATATCATTCCTGTGCTTATATTCTTTTTTGATGCATAAGACTGCAGAATTGTACAAAGCTGTCTGGTTAACAGCACGGTCCTTATCCTGCCCTTACACTCAATCTCCGCCTGTCCCTTATGGATGGCTGCCACTGTGATGAACGACAGTTCAGATACGCGTATCCCGGTTACGCAGATGGTTTCCAGCACAAGGGCCAGCCGTTCGTTACCATTGGCAAAAGCCGTTTTTACCAGACGCTCATATTCGTTCTTTGTCAGTTCCTTCTGCTCAGGATAAAAGGAACTTTTGCTGATTTTTAAAAACTTACTTTCACAGCCATCCCATCCACAATATTTGAAAAATCCGTTAAGTGCGGCTATGACGCAGTTGATGGTGACCGGGGTCAAACGTTCCCGCAGGTCTGCTTTCCATAACAGTACCGCCTCCTTGGTAACCGGCCCATCTCCTATGAACGCTTTAAACTGCTTTAAATAATGTCTGTATTTCTTTACTGTCTCCCTGCTCCTTTCACAACTTTCCAGCCATTGTCCATACTCCTCTATCTTCTGGTAAGTCATGATTCTTTCATTTTTTCTTTTCATTCCAGCCTCCTGTAAATGTGTACTTGGGTTTAGTCTGCTCAGACGGCAAAAAAACATCCAATATCCCCTTGAGGATGTTGGATTGTTCTGTTTATTATTAGACATTTAAATCATATCATAGCGTTTTTTGAAGCTATGACATATAGTCTAATGAATAACTATATACGTTTTTTATTTCTTTGCATACTAATATTTTCTTACATTTTACATGAATTATACATAAATTTTACTTATGTACTTCCAGGCCACTCTGTTTTCTTCTTTTAACTCCCGTTCCACAGCCTTACGTATCTCGCCCACCTTCAACCCATATATTATCTGTATGGTATTTTTGCCTGGCCGCACAATAGCGGAACATTCTGTGGATTTCAATAACGCATCATTGGCTTTGGCGCCATCCAGCAGTTCTACCCGCAGTCTGGACATACAGGAATCCAAATCCATGACATTCTCCTTTCCACCCAGCCCCTCTATAATTGCCAATGCTTTCGATTGCAGCGATTTCTCAGGTGCATCAAGCCTGACATCCCCTACTTCTGCTGCAAAGGCCAGGGCTTCTTCATTATCTTCTCCCCGTCCCGGTGTTTTTATATTAAACTTAATAATCCACCATTTGAACAGGAAATAACAGATAAGGCCTTCTATGGCTCCTACAATCAGAATCCACCACCATTGGGACCCCGGGCGCATGGGACCATAGAGGATAAAACCAATGACACTGGATGTAATGCCTCCCACTTCACCCCCAAACGCATATAAAAGCATATAACTGAGACCGTTTAAAAGTGAATAAATCACATAGAGTGGAAATGCTGCAAATATAAATAAGAATTCATGGGAATCAACAGCTTCTCCACTGTCCCATAAACAAAAGGACCAAACATCCCTAAATTACTGATTCCTCCGGCCAGCGCATTGATTCCTTTCGAAAACCATACCCACACAAACGGGAATACCTGACCGACCGCTACAAACACCAGCGTACTGGCAAACGGGATAAACCTGGATCCCTGGAAAAATGATAATACCGTTGGGAATTTTACATGTCTTAACCTGGAATGAAGAACCGCCACTACAATTCCCACCAGCATACCGCCAAACATTCCCACATTTACAGTTTCAATCCCGAATACGGTAGTTCATACTCCCTGTCCCCGTCGCAAAGAGCGGAAGCCAGCGTAACTGCATAGATGACCGGAAGATTGGACATGACAATGCTGCCAGATTTATTGACCAGTCCCGCAATATATTTTATCCAAAAATTTCCAAATACCGGAATCTGTTCAATAATTAATTCATTTGTAAAAAATGATGATAACCCCATGACCAAAGAAGCCGCTGCAATCAATGACGCTGGAATTAAAAACGCTTTTGCTATTTTCTGAAACGATTTCATGACACTTTTATTTCTTTCCCCTTTCATGACATCCTGCCTCTCCATTTTTATTCATCAGCCGCACTCCGGATTACTTCTGATGCTGTAAATGCATCATAGGAACCTCTTTGAACTTAGAAGCCCTTATCAACCATTTCCACTGCTTCCATTGTCCGCACCATGAAAAAAATGGGTTTTTCAGGATATAGCGAGTTTAAGTTCCTGCTAAAAGGACAGGATTCAGATAATACAGCACCCACACTCTATCGGGAATATGTGCGTTTTTGGCTGGAGAACAAAGAAACCACAGGGAGAAAAAAGATGGAATGCGTGTTTTTACAAACCAGCATTCCATCTTTTTATCTGACAGCACAGACCGACTTCCTTTCTATCAGTTCCCCCTTCATGAGAATGCGGCTGGCGGCCGCCCCATCTTCTATCTGGTGTATCAAACACCGCACACTCTCTTCCGCCAGGCGGTCAATTGGGGCATTATAAGTAGTCAGCGGGGGAATCATATACTCCGTCATGAATATATTATCAAACCCTGCCACGGAAACATCTCCCGGTATAGTAAATCCATTCTCACTTATCCCGCTATAGATACCAATGGCCAATATATCCAAACTTGCAAAAAAAGCAGTAGGCCTGTCCTCCCTTAACATCACTTCCTGCGCGCACCTGTAAGCCTCCTCTATGGTATTGACATCATAGATAAAATATTTTTTATAGTTTTCTACCCCATATTCCTCCATGGCTCTTTTACACCCATTATACCGCTCCCTGAATCTTTGCCTGCTGAAATCCCCAAACATTCCCGCAATCTTTCTGTGCCCCATATCCAAAAGATATTTAACCATGAGGTATCCACCGTATTCATTGTCTACGGAGATACAGCTGATATCCTCTGTAAAATCCCTGTTTATAAGCACGATAGGCACCTTTTTTTCCTTTTGGAAACACAGCAGATGACGGATGTCATCCTCAACGCTCATGCATAGGATCCCATCGATTCCCCGGCTCCCCAGCATTTCCAGATTCCGTTTTTCACATTCAATACTCTCATTATTATTACAAAGAATGATTGAATACCCATTCTGCGTGGCGTACTTTTCAACGCTTTTCATAATCATGGGATAATACAGACTGTTAATATCAGGAACCAGCAATGCAATGGTATACGTCCTGCCTTCCCGGAGCGCTTTTGCCATGATGCTGGGTCTGTAATTTAATTCCTCTACTGCTTTTAATACCTTTTGGCGTGTTTCTTCCTCTACGAATATCCTGTTGGACAGGGTTCTGGACACCGTGCTCGGTGACACTCCGGCTAACTTTGCAACCTCTTTGATTGTGCTCATGATCTTCCCCCTCATATTCCGGTTATACATTACTATATACCAAAACCCTTCCCTAAATCAAGCTCACATGCTGCAAAATTCACTTTTAAGGAACAATACACGCCCTAAACAGAAATACACCGCCGGTTAACACGATTGTTTCCGGCGATGTATGCATCTTATAATCTTAATTTTTTCTGGCTGAATATCCTTTCCGGCATATGGCATATACCATCCGGAATGATGGGACTGAATTCCATGTTCCGCAGAATATCGTGCTCCAAATCCATACCAGGGGCAATTTCCTTCAATACGACCCCATTGCCCGTAAGCTGGAATACGGCGCGTTCTGTTACATACATTACATCCTGCCCTCTTTGCAGCGCATATTCAGCACTGAAACTTATCTGTGCAGCCTTAACCACAGCCTTTTTTATCCGCCCCTCTTTTTTAATCTGTATCCGGCCGTCCGCGATATCACATTCCAGCCCGCCGGCTGTCAGGGTCCCTACGAATATGACCTGCTTTGCGGACTGGGATATATTGATGAACCCTCCCACCCCGTTTACACGTTCACCGAAGCGGCTGACGTTTACATTACCCTCCTGGTCAAATTCAGCAAATGATAAAACAGCAATATCCAGTCCGCCTCCATCGTACCAGTCAAACTGTGCCGGTTCCTCAAGGATTACCTCAGGATTATAGACCAGGCCGAAATTGCTGCCGGAAGCCGGAATCCCTCCTGTGATTCCCTGTTCTACGGAAAGCTTCATGAGGCCATCAGCCCCTTCTTCCCTGATGATGGAAGCAACTCCCGCCGGCATGCCAAAGCCCAGGTTCACGACAGCATTTTCCCTGATTTCCAAGGCGGCCCGGCGGGCAATGACCTTGCGTTCATCTAAGGGCATGGGCTTTAGCTTATCCTCAAGAGGAATCCTGCACTCTCCCGATAATGCCGGATCATATCCGGTCAGAAGGGACTGGCGCTGGCCAGGGTCCTGCACGATGGCATCGATGAGGAAACCGGGAACCCGTATTAAGAGAGGGTTCAAAGTACCCTTCCTTACTATGCGCTTAACCTGTGCAATGACGATACCGCCTGAATTCTTAGCCGCCTGGGCAGCGGAAAGACTTTCCGGCAGGATTCCTTCCTGTTCAAAGGTCAGGTTTCCTTCTTCATCTGCCGTAGTGCCTCTGATAATCGTCACGTCAATGGGAAAAGAAGGATATAAAAGATACTCCTCCCCCTTGATATCCACCAGATCCGCTAACTGTTCATGGGAACATCCGTTCATGGATCCGCCCTCGACCCTGGGGTCCACAAAGGTTCCAAGTCCGGTTTTTGTAATCACGCCGGGACGCCCGCCTGCTATCTCCCTTGTCAATTGAGTCATTGTCCCCTGTGGAAGCACATACGCCTCGATTACTTCCCTTCTTGCCAGCTCCTGCATGTTCACGGACCAGGTCCAATGGCTTCCTATTACTTTCCTTACCATCCCCTCATGCGCAAAGCGGTCCACACCGCCGCCCTGTTTATCGCCAACTCCCGCACTGTGGCACAAGGTCATGCCATATGGATGTCCCGTATCCAAAAAACGCGATTCCAGCGCTTTCAGAAAATATGACGGTTCATTGATTCCTCCACCTCCCGCAGCCAGCCAGACACATGCATTGTCTTTTATAAGGGCTGCTGCCTGTGATGCGCTCATCCGTTTATCCATGGCTCTCCCCTTCCATTAATATCCGGCCAGACCGGGAAGCCACGTGCTCACTGCCGGAATAAAGGTTACCAGCATAAGCACCGCAAAAATAACTGCATAGTAAGACAGGAGAGGTTTTATAACACCTTCCAGTTTAACCTTTGCCACCTTAACACCAACAAACAGGATATTGCCGACAGGCGGGGTTATGGTTCCGATGCACAGATTATAGGTAATCATAATACCGAACTGCAGTGCGCTCATTCCAAAGGATTGGCAGATTGGCAGGAAAATAGGGGTAAAGATTAAAACTGCCGGCGTGATGTCCATGAACGTTCCCACAAACAGCAGGAAAATATTGATAATCAGTAAAATAACAACCGGACTTTTGCTGATTCCCAGCAATGCCGAGGAGATGGCCTCGGGGATTCCCGTGAATGTCATGACCCAGGCCATGATATTGGACGCCCCCACCAGGAAAATGATGATACCTGTCATCTTAGCGCTGTCTATGAGGATATGGACCAGTTCCTTCAGATCAATTGTCCTGTAAATGAAAAGGGAAAGGATGAGGCTATACGCCACTGCAATGGCGGAACCTTCCGTTGCAGTAAACACACCTGCGATAATGCCTCCGATTACAATGATGATCAGGAACAGGCTTGGCACAGCCTGCCATACAACAATCATCGCTTCCTTAAAGGTCAGCCTGACAGAGCTTTTGTAGCCATGCTTTTTGGCGTAAAAAAATGCGACTGCCATGCATGCAGCTCCCCACAGGATGCCGGGGATATAACCTCCCATGAACAATGCGGCCACTGATGTCCCGCCGCTCACAAGGGAATATGTAATCAGCACGTTGCTGGGCGGAATAAGAAGGCCCGTGGGCGCCGTGGCCACATTGACAGCCGCGGCAAAGTTATCATCATAGCCCTCTTCCTTTTCCACCGGGCCGATTATCGATCCCATGGCAGATGCCGCCGCCACACCGGAGCCTGAAATGGCTCCGAACAACATATTAGCCACTGCATTGGTATGGGCCAGGGAACCTGGGACACGTCCTGTAAGGACCTTTGCGAAGTTAATCAGCCGGATTGCGATACCGCCTTTATTCATGATATTTCCGGCTAAAATGAAAAACGGAATGGCCAACAATGTAAAAATGGATATACCAGAAAAGATACGCTGGGTGGCTGTCAGCACAGTGGCTCCAAAATTCAGTGTGGGGAGAATCGCCAGAATGGACGAAATACCCAGGGAAACCGCAATGGGGACGCCTGCAAGCAGCATGACAATTAAGACAATGGCTATGATCAGGCCTGAAAATAATGCTATACTCATATGAATTCCCTTTCTACTGTGCCTTAAGCTGCCTGCACAGGTTTGATATGTTGATGATACTGTAGATAGCTGTCAGTACCCCGCTGACAGGCATGATGCTGTACACATATCCCATAGGAATGCCTAGGGATGCCGTTACCTGGGTCATGGTAAGCCTGGTTATGGATATACCTCCATATATCAACACCAATATAGTAAATATGAGTATCACGCACTCCGTTGCCACAGCAAGTACAATCCCTTTTTTCTCCGTGAGCTTATCTGCAAAATATGCCAGGCGCATATGGTCCCGCTCCCCAAATACCAGGGTGGCGGCGAACATGGACATCCATGCAAAACTGTAGGTTAAAAGTTCTTCTGAAAATGAACTTGGATTGTTAAACACATAGCGTGTCACCACCTGGTACACTGCAATCACGGTCATAAAGCTGAACATGATGGCACACACTGCGCTCAGTATCTGGTCCATGGTTTTTTTCAACTTATTCATTCCGGCTCCTTTCTTCCCCATCCAAAGCTGCATTCTGGATGGACTGGATTGAATCATAAATGGGTACCAGCCTGGGATTATCTTTTAACACTTCCTCATGCAAAGGCAGTACTTTCTGCCTGAATGGTTCCATATCAGTCTCAATGAACACAACTCCCATTTCTTCCGCCTGTTTTTTTACATCCTCAATCTGTTCATCCCACGCCTGAACCTCTACCTCTGTACTGATCCTGGCCGCTTCATCAAAGATTTTCCTTTCTTCGGGTGGTAATCCCTCCAGGAACTTTAAGTTTGCCACCAGCAGGTCAGGCACGATCTGATGCTGGTTATATGTATAATATTTTGCAACTTCCCCGTGCTTCATGGTGGTAAGCGCCATCTCACTGTTTTCCGCGCCGTCAATCACTCCCTGCTGTATGGCAGTATAAACCTCCCCATAACTCATTGGCACGGCTGCCGCCCCCATTAAATCCATCATCCTGACATTTGTAGGGCTGGCCTGAACCCTGATTTTCATACCCTTTAAGTCATCCGGAGTATAAACCGGTTTTGTGGTATAAATATTCCTGACGCCCGCGGCATACCATGCCACCGCACGGAACCCGGACTCATCCGTGGATCCGTAGATACTGTTCATAAAACCGTCATCCTTCATCACAGCGTCAAATCCTTCCATGCCGCGGAACAGATAAGGAAGACTGAATATCTGATAGATATTATCAAATGTCTCCAGGTTACTTGTGCTGCTCACTACATAATCAATGGCTCCCGTCTGCACCAGCTCAATGGCCTTCTGGGAAGAGCCAAGAAGCTCATTGGGAAAAATCTGCACCTCGTATTTATCTCCCAGGTTTTTCTCTATATATTCCTTAAAAGCCAGTAAGCCGATGTTGTCAGGATGCGTCATGGGCTGTCCGTTGGATACCCTGATAATGCGTTTTCCATTTCCTATGGCTTTGCATCCGGCAAGGCTTGCCACCATTGCCATGCCCAGTATCCATATCGCCGCTGTTTTTACTACTCTCATATATCCCTCTCCTTTATACTGATTTGATCCAGATAAGTGAATCAGAGTTTCTTAATATGGAATCCGCCGTCAATATCAATATAGTTGCCTGTGCTGTAAATGAACTTTTCACTGCAGAATGCGCTGACCGCATCTGCGATATCCTGCGGCGTTCCCCATCTTGCGATAGGGAACACCCCCTGCTCAATGAGGCCGCTATACTTCTTATGGACCACTTTTGTCATATCCGTCTCAATCACGCCCGGACGGATTTCATATACCTGTATGCCGTCAGCTGCCAGGCGGTCGGCGTACAGGGTGGTCAGCATGGCCACGCCTGCCTTTGATACGCAGTATTCCCCCCTGTTCGTGGAGGACACGGTCACGGAACTGGAACTGATATTCACGATCACGCCGCGGCGTCTCCCCTTCACCTCCTGCTTCAGCATCTGTTTTGCCACCAGCTGGGTCATGAACATGGTCCCTTTCGTATTGGTGCCCACCACATAGTCAAAGCTTTCTTCCGTCATTTCCAGCAGATCCTGGCGCACTTTTGGCGCAACACCTGCATTATTCACCAGAACATCGATATCACCGTATTTTTCTACCGTTTTTTGCAGAAACACCTCCCTGTCTTCCTGTGACGTGGTGCTTCCCTGGACATATAGGAAGTCGATTCCAAGCCGATTCAGTTCTTCCAGGCTATCCTTATAGTCCTGGGGATTATTCACATCCAGGATGGCTATACGATAGCCGTCCAGTCCCAGCTGACGGACAATGCCGTATCCTATCCCTCTGCTTCCTCCAGTTACAATTGCTGTCTTCTTCATTGTACCTGCCTCCTTTTATTTTCTTCTTGTTCCACCATTACGCCTCATTTCAATTCACCGGCAGTCTCCTGGGCCCAATGTTCTGCAATCATCTTAGGCGCGTAGACAAACATCATATGCATGTCCTCCGTCCCGGTATTTACCAGTCCGTGGGATTTACCGCTTTCAATATAAATGGCATCTCCTTCCTGCACCGCTTCCGTCTCGCCATCAACAGTCATTTCGCCTTGTCCTTTTAATATGGTGTAAGTTTCTACCGTCACATGATCGTGAAGCGGGATAGCGCCGCCCGGATAAATTACCACATATCCCTGGCAAAAATAATCCCCGTTGATTGCTCCGTTTTCTCCAATAACTACCCTTGTCCTTCTTCCTGCCGGAAACTCAGTTCCTTCAATCTCCGTAAACACATTTACCTTTTTCATAACTTTTATCTCCCTTCATATTTTGGCGGACGTTTTTCAAGGAATGCTGTCAGCCCTTCAATTGCATCGTGCGTGGTATATACAAATCCAAGGGCCAGCGCATCCCTCTGGGCAATATCCGTGGGCTGCCTGTTTGCTGCATCGTATACCAGGCGTTTATCGATTTTCATGGTAATGGGCGCTTTCGACGCCAGCTCGACAGCCAGCTCCCCTGCTTTTTCCCTCATGACCGCCACATTTTCATAAACCTCCGCCACCAGGCCATAATCAAGCGCTTCCTGGGAAGTAATCATCTTGCCGCGCAGCAGCATATTCTTAGCCCTGCTTTCCCCAATCAGTCTCGGCAGGCGCAGGGTTCCTCCCCAGCCCGGAATCATACCGATATTGATTTCAGGCAGGCCGAACCTGGCATTAGCGGAACAGATCCGGATATCACAGCACATGGCGATTTCCAGGCCGCCTCCCAGGCAATATCCGTTGATTGCGGCCACAACCGGAATATCCATGGTTTCAATCTTGGAAAACAGCTTATGCCCAACCTCAATGGAATATCTGGATTCTTCCGGGGACATTTTCACCAGCTTTGCAATGTCGGCTCCCGCCACAAAGGATTTCTCGCCGCCACCCGTAATAACCAGGCAATGAATGTCCTTATCCGCGATTACCGAATCTACCAGGGTATCCATATACTCCACAATTGGAACACTGAGGGCATTCCTGGTCTGTGGTATGTCCACGGACAATATTGCATATCCTTCCTTTTTTTCCAAACTGATTCCTTCCATCATAGTACTTAACCTCCTGTTTATAATGTAATTGGCTGCATTGCTTTTTTCGTCTTATTAATCATCTGTCCAGTCCCATGGGGTCTGTCATGAAAATCCGTTTATCCATCAGCTGCGGTTCCCGGGGCATCAGGGGCACAAAATCCATCTGCCCCAGTATATCCTTTTCCAGATTCATTCCCGGAGCGATTTCTTTTAGCACAAGACCTTCTTCCGTCATCTCAAAAACAGCCCGCTCCGTTACATAAAGTACGCTCTGTCCGGTTTCCCTTGCGTAATCCCCGCTGAATGTAATGTGTTCCACATCCTTCAGGAATTTTTTATGTTTTCCTTCCTGAAGGATCTCAAGCTTCCCATCCTTTATTTCCGTTTTCAGACCGCCTGCCGTAAACGTTCCGCAAAATACACATTTTTTGGCTGTCTGGGATATGTCTATGAAGCCCCCGCAGCCTGCAATGGTGGGGCCAAACCTGCTCACATTCACATTTCCATGGCTGTCAGCCTGGGCCAGTCCAAGACAGGTCATATCAAGCCCGCCTCCGCTGTAAAAGTCGAACTGGGAAGGACCGTCAATCATTGACTCAGAGTTATAAGCCACGCCGAATATCGCCCCGCCTGCAGGCACGCCGCCGATGATTCCCTGCTCAATCGTCATCTTCACATACCCTTCAATCCCTTCTTCTGCCGCAACCCTTGCGACACCGTCCGGCATACCGAATCCAAGGTTAATCACGCTGCCCTTGCTGAGTTCCATGGCAGCCCTTCTGGCCACCACCTTACGCTGGTCTAAGGGCATGGGGACCATGCTTTCTACCAGCATCCTCACATCACCAGTCAGCGCAGGATCATATTCTCCCTCTATTGTCTGCATCTGTCCCGGATGGACCACCACCGCATCCACAAGGATTCCGGGAATCCGGACATTTTTGGGGTCCAGGGAACCTGCCTTAGCTGCATACTTCACCTGGCAGATTACAATGCCTCCGCAGTTATGTACGGCCTGGGCAATGGCCAGCGCCTCCAGATAAGCCGGTTCATAAGCCAGTGATATATTTCCTTCCTCATCACCGATACTTCCGCGGATCAGTGCAACCGTCACCGGGTAGGTTTTATAGCGCAGCCATTCCTGCCCATCCATGGAAACCAGCTCTACCAAATCCTCCTTTGTGACATCATTCAGTTTTCCTCCCGATACACGCGGATCCACAAATGTCTTAAGACCGGTCTGTGTGACCACCCCCACACGTTTTGCTGCAATCTCACGGTACTGAAGGGCTATGATTCCCTGGGGCAGGTTATATGCCTCAATCTTATTATCATTGGCCATTTGCTGCATTTTCGGCGACCATCCCCAATGTCCCCCCACTACCCGCTTAACCATCCCTTCATGGGCAAAGCGGCTGATACCGCCTCTGTCCTTATCACCAATTCCCGCAGAATGGGTAAGGGTAAGGTTCCCGGGACTGCCTTCATCTAAAAAGCGGTCCTCCAATGCCTCAAACAACGCATCCGGTTCCATGATTCCTCCCCCGTTGCCTGATACGGCTATGCTATCACCGTCTTTAATTAGTTTTACCGCCTCTTTGGCCGACATGAATTTGCTCATCTTCTCTTCCTCCTTTTATGAAATCGTTGTCATCGCAGTGACACCAAATCCCCTTATGGCTGCTTCTGCAGATAGCCAGCCTCAGCCTTATTACCTTTAAAATATTCTCCTTCCCTGTACCGTTTCCATACTGCCTCAAACCAGCAGTCATCTTCCGGAATGGGCCGCACATCCCTCCAGCTTATCCTGCTTGTGTCCTGGTAATACTCCAGCTCCTGTATCAGTTCAGACATCCCATGCTGTTCCAAAAGGGAACGGAAGCATTCCGGCAGCTTCTCCGAAGGTTTATCCCCATGCTCATCGTAAATCAGATAGGACCCCCTGCTCTTACCTCCGTGGGCGATGTAATCCTCCATGGCTTCCAGATATGCCTTCTGGCTCACAAGCAGATCCCTCAGCCTGTAGTAATGCTTTAAATCACCGGGACTATTGATACCGGAGGTTTCAATCCTCTGTCTCTGGATTCTGTTTTCCATCAGCGCTGTCCGTATTCCATCGTAAGACCTGATATGCGCCCCATATCGGGACATCCTCATGCCCAGCGCCTTGCGTTCCTCCCTAAGATCCAATACCGCATCCTGTTTTGCCAACGCCCTGGCCCCAAACTTAATTGCAGCCAGGATCTGCCCGCCGCATAATTCCCTTATTTCCTCACCAGACAAAGGCTTTTCCTGATAACAGTGTGCAATATACGCAGCCGCCCTCATACTGCCCACCTGGCCGGAATTGAGGGCGCTTCCGCCTGGCCGGTACACGCCATGGCTTCCATTGACTTCCCCCACCGGAAAGAAATGTTTCAGGTTACTCTCCCACCACCAATTGCCGGACAGACCTCCGTTATTGTGCTGCGCGCACACTGCAATCTCCAGTTTTTCCTCATGAAGATTGATTCCGTGGCTTCGGTACAGTTCGATTGCCGCAGGGTTCATATGCTCCAGCCGTTTAATTGGCGTATCCTGCAGACCCCCGGAGCTTTCCAGATACCCATATGCCTCCGGATGCAGAAGCGCAGTCTGAAACCGTCCATCCTTCTCGCTGCAGGACGGATTCCTTCGATAATCCAGAAACACCCGTCTCCCCTTTAATGTCATCTCCTGATAAACCAGGATATCAATGAGGGAGGAACCATGGTCCCTGGTTTTTCTCGGATCAAAAGGCCACTGGTACCCTTTCAGGAAGATGGCGTACAACATATGCTCCGGGCAGTCAAAGTACCCGTCCAGAAACTCCCGTTCCCCGCTTCCATCCTGCTCCGTAGAAACATACCTTGGGATGACCTGCTGGTATGTCCCGGACAGGTTCCATCTGAACTTGGTAGATGCAAGGCCGAATTGTGATTCCGTCAGGTTTTTCCCTTTTGCCCCTGCTCTCAGCGCGGTTCCCAGTCCGCCAGTCTGGCTGACCGGGTATACGGATGTTTCATACATCCCTGCTTCCCCGCCCGTGGCATAAACAATGTTCTCCGCGGAAAAGACGGCGTACATCTCCTCCAATCCCATCGCCCTGACATTTACGGCAAGAGCACCCCTTACCCGTTTCTCATTCCCTATCTTCTCTGTCAGGATTTCAATCACCTGGTATCCGTCATATACAGGGATGGAGTACCTCTCCGCTTCATGCCACAGCGCCTCAGTCATGAATCTTGATGTCAGAGGTCCCGCTGATGTCCCCCTCCTGAATGGATCGTGGTCTGTTTTATATCCTATGTACTCTCCCGCCCCATTATGGGGAAATGGCACCCCTATATCTACCAGATGGAAGAATCCCCTTACGGATAAAGCGGCTTCCACCAATGCCAGATCCCCATCCATGGCCTCCCCGCCAAATAGTGTCTGTGCCATCTGCCGCACGCTATCAGCCTCTCCTGAACAGGTGGTCATCTTATAATAGGTCTGCTTATCCGAACCGGTATTCCGGGATGTTCCCATCATTTTCCCCTCAGTTACGATTGCAATGTCCTGCTGCCCCTCTTTGTAAAGTGATACCGCCGCATTTAATCCAGCCGCCCCGCTGCCTATTACGATGGTCTGAATTCTGTAAAGCGGGTAATTATTTCCGTCTATACAGATAATGTCCTGTCTCATCCACTCATTCTCCTCTCACATGAAATCGTTTGTGCAATCGTTGTCTTTATGTGTCCAGAATATCACTTTTATGTAGTTACGTCAATATCTTTCTATTTGTTTCCATATTTTTATATAAAACTTACATTTTTTATATTGTATTTCATAGGATTTTATCCTTTTTCTATGCAATATGTTTATGAAATCGTTGTCTTGCCTTTCTCACGAAGCCGCAGTTAACTTGCCGTCTGTGCCATACAGCCCTTTTTACGAGATGCCTTCCATACAAACCAGCACGTCTCGGTAAGGCCCGCGATACTTTTCCGGGCATAAAAACACCCTCGTATAAGACTTTTATATTACATTGTCCTATACGAGGGCAACGTTCCCTGCCGTCATACATCTCCTTGCCCCGGCCTACAGCTTCAGAATCAGCTCCGCTGCCTGTTCCGGCGGAATATCAGATACATCAATCCTGACCGTGTCCAATGCTTCATACAGACGCACCCTCTCCAGACTCCTCAAAACCACATCCGCTTTACGGATTCCCATATCCACATCCCTCTGCAGCCGCTTTTGTAAGGCTTCCCCGGTGCATATAAGTGATACCGCATGGACCTTGCATTGGGAGGTATCCAATCGTGACAAGATATAATCTATTATATCCTGCTCATGCATTACCCAGCAAAATATGATATTCCCATAGGCAGTGCATCGGATACCGGTGGCGCATTATCCAATCCAAATCCGCCAATAAGTTCAGTTTACTATAATAAAAGTACCGCGTCCACAACAGGAATAAAAATCCAGATATAAGAATATTCAGATATAAGGATTCAGATATGGAACAAGGCAGCCGCACCATACAGTGCAGCTGCCCTTAGATTGATTCATAAAAAGGTTCATTTGAAAATCATGTCATGTACGATGGGCGGCATCCCCTTACTTCTTGTATCCGCACTTAGGGCAGACACCGTTTTCGTTTAATGCAATACCGCATAACGGACAGCGGTCAATGGTCCTGGAAGGCTGGTATTCCTGGGTTGCGGCGTTGACGCCGCTGCTAAAGGTGATTTTTGCAATATTCAGCTTATCCTTCAGCAGGTCGTATACGATTTTTATCATACCTTCCACTGTCATGGTTTCTTTTGTCACCACCAGGCGGCACTCAGGATAGGCGGTGGCAAGCTCTGTCTTGAACGCCGGGCCTTTCATCTTGTTGGTTAGGGCGCCGTCCCGGATTCCCTGCTCTTCATAGACCTTGAGGATGGCCGGAAGCAGCGGATCGTCCTCCCTTAAAATCAGTGCGTGGTCAAAATTCTTCAGGACCTCCCAGGCGGTTTTCTGGATTTCGTTACATGGGAAAACCATGTTAACACCGGGTTCAATGGAATCTTCCACTTCAATGGTCAGGATTCCCGTGTGGCCGTGCAGATACTGCGCTTCCCCTTTAAACCCAAAAAATCTGTGTGCATACTGAAGATCAAGTGTTGTAATACTTCTCATATTTTGTCTCCTTTTCATGCGATTTATAATTTACAGGCTTCTCGTCCCGGCCTGCATTCGCAGCAATTGTAGGTGGAGGGGGAAGCAGGCTTTATAACTTATGGATCATTATTTACATTCCGGGCAGATTCCCCTGAACATAATATCGCAGCCTGTAAATTCAAACCCATGGGTATCCCTGATTTTTTGGTATAAATCCTCGAAGACATCCATGTCCACATCAAAAACCCGTCCACATGTTTCACATAAAATATGGTAATGCTCCTGACAACGGTGGTCGAAACGGTCTGCTGCTCCCGGTATCTCTATCTTCCGTATCTTCCCAATCTGGGAAAGGCGGTTTAGGTTCCGGTATACGGTGGCCCTGCTGATATGAGGACATACCCTGACAACCTCATCGTATACCTCAACCGCGGTCGCGTGACACTTCAGCTTGTTTACCGCTTCTAATACCATTGAACATTGAATTGTGTTTCTGTTAATCATGGTTCGTTTCCTTAATAGTAATTATTCTTAATTAGGATTATATACCAATAAGAACCATATGTCAATAGCAGACTGCTGCAGGAAACAGAAAAATCATTTATTGCGGAAGTAAAAAGACCATATAAAGATAATATATAAAGAAAGAATACGCCGTCAGGCAGAGCGCTCTCCTGGCGGCGTATCCTTTCTTATAAATAACATATCCGGATCATACAGCAAAATGGGCCAACGAACCTCTTATCAGTGTTTAACCAACCAGCTCATCCGTGCACCCTTCTTTTATTTGGAACAATGTCTGCGTTTTTATGGAGCCCTTAGCTATCAAACCCTTACATATCAAGTCCCCTATAATACGCCCTTGGTTGACCAAACGGACCCGTTCAGCCGTTCCTCATGCATGGTCGCCATATCAAGGGCTTTACCAAACGCCTTAAAGCTGCTCTCTGCAATATGATGATTATTCACCCCATCCAACTGCTTGATATGAAGGTTCATAAATGCAGAATATGACACGGCATAAAAGAAGTCATGAATCATCTCTGAATCCATTCCGCCTATCCGGGGGACCGTGAATTTTGCATCATATGAAAAGTATGGCCTGCCGGACAGATCAATGGCACAGAGTACCAATGCCTCATCCATGGGAAGGATTGCGCTTCCGTATCGTTTAATTGCCTTTTTTTCCCCGATTGCCCTTTTTATTGCTTCTCCCAATACAATCCCGCAGTCCTCCACCGTATGATGGGAATCAACTTCCAGATCGCCTTTGCAGACAAGGTCCAGGTCAAATAATCCATGACGTGCAAACCCATTGAGCATATGGTCAAAAAAGGCTATACCTGTCTGAAGATCACATTTGCCGCTCCCATCAAGGTTTAATGTCAGGGTGATATCTGTTTCCCTTGTAATCCTGTTAATTGTTGCAATCCTAGGTTCCATTTTATCCTCTCTCCTATCTTGGTAATATAGCCGAAAAGAAATATTTTTCTCCAATATAATAGCACTCCACAAAATATAAGGGTGTTTCGTCCTCCAGCCGTGTGGTGCATTCCATTTTCAGGACCGGTGAATCGTGATTCAGCCTTAAACTTTCCTGTATCACGGAAGACGGAAGGTCTGCCTCCAGCCTTATCTTCCCATTACCCAATTTATAATGGTAAACCGTTTCATATATTTCATATAATGAACTGCGGTCGTCCAGATATTTCTGCATATCAGGACATAATTTCTGGGGCACATAAGCAATTTCATATGCCATGGGTTCCCCGTCGCCCTTTCTTATCCTGGTTATTTTATAACACTTTTCCTCTTTACCGATTTCCAGCTCATTGATGATATGCTTATTTGAGATTGTATTCAGTTCAATGGAAACAAATTCGGAAGAAGGCTCTATCCCTCTTTTCCTCATCTGTTCGGAAAAGCTTTCCAGGCTTGAAAGTACATAATTGGATTTCTTATATTTGACAAATGTCCCTACCGCTGTCTTTTTGACTATATAGTCTTCATTTTCCAGCTTGCCGAACGCCTTACGTATGGTATCCCGGCTCACCCCATACTCCTGCTGGTACTCCTTCTCTGTCTTTAATTTCTCTCCCTGCAGGAATACCCCCTTTTCTATCTTATCTTTTATATCCTGATAAACCGATAAATAACGGAATTTTGTTGAACTGTCATCCATCCCTGTCACCTCTAACGTATTGTTAGATATATCATAACAAAAAAGGATTTTTACTGCAATCCAATCTTATCCCCGCAATACTGCTTCTCCTGCATGTTTCAAGCCCTTGCAGGGGAATATGCCATTTTAAGCGCCCGTCCAAAGGAATAAAACACCCTTTCACAATACCTGTCACTAAAATCATAGGTATCGAACTTCAGGCATAGCGATGCCCTGCCGGACAGATTCCCAAAGAATTTCGTGATGGAACGGCTGTCTTCTTTTATGCTGTGGGCAACCATTTCAAAGACCCAGTCCGTCCTGCCCGGAAGCATGAGCTTACAGCTGGTGGGGAAAAAGGCATCATCTGCAATCCCGCTTCCTGTCCCGCCATACTCTTCCAGTTCCATACACTGCTTACAGACAGCTTCAGCAAATAAATCCCCCATGGCTCCCATCAGTTCCTCCCCGCCAATATCCTTGCTGCATATGAGCTTCAAATCAATGGAGGATGCTTCTGCAAAAGATTTCAGGCACATTTCAAGAAAGGGATTATTAATCCCCGCCTCACATCTGCCGCTCCCCTCCAGGTTCCATTCCATAACCATCCCGTTGCCATCACTTTTAACTGTTATCGTCTTCATTCCCATCTCTCCTTACAATGCACATGCCCGCCGGATTCATTTTAAAAGTAAATCCGTATATGCAGATATGCTAATGGAAATACGCCTTCCATTAGCATATCGGTAAGCAACTCTTATATTAAAGGTTCAAAAACTCCTGTACGGCACCTGCCACCGCTTTCCCTGCCATCTTGTCAATGGAGGTCCCGATTACCAGGATATTTACGCCCGTATCCTTGAATGCTTTAAAGTTATCCAGATTAATGCCGCCTTCTGCCAGCGTGGGTACATGAACAGCCTCCACCATGGCACACAGTCTTTCCTTAAGGAATGGATGGATTTTCCCTGCCTCCACCCCTTCATAGCTCATCCCTGTCATCAGGCCAATCATGTCGGTTCCAATGCCCTCCATCTGTTTTGCGACCTTTGCCACTTCCTCCGGCTGTTCTGCCGAAATACCAAATGTATGTAAATCCGTGGGAAGCCCGATGTATGCATCCACGCAGAGTCCATATCTGTGGGCTGTCTGAACCAGCTGTTCCAAATCATGAAGGCTGGATTTATGTGTATGCAGTCCGTCGGCCCCGCTTCTGGACATCATGAGGAAGTCCTCATCCGTCAGGGGCGTTGGCAGGATTTCCGTGAAGCCGCCCGGTATACCCACCGTAATATATACATCGTTTCCAACCACGCTCCTGACACCGCGGGTAACCTCTGCCATCTGTGAAACAGTTATCTCATGGCGGATTTTCTCTGCTTCATGCATGGAAGTAACGCCTTTATATCCTCTGGCAAGGGCCAATGCCGGATGGTTCGGTTCCAGCATACTCACGCCTGCATCAACCACGGCCTTTGCCATCCTGGCATCATCACCTGTGATTCCTGTACTGAGGATTGTATGTCCATTCCCTTTTTCCAACGCCCTCTTTACCTTATCCATGCTGAACTGCATTTTTCTGTCCATATCATTTTGAAACATCTTGTACTCTCCTATTCTTCTATTGCTTTATTTTTGTCAACCGTATTGCAGATTGCAGTAAATACAAACGCTGCCGCTGCTGCAAATACCATGCAGATGATTGCCTGTATCACCTTGTCGTTGGACATGAACGGGGCAAGGAAACACGGAACATATGCCGTACATTTCACATCCAGGAAACCGATCAATAATCCGGCCAGGGTGGAGGCCGCTATGGTAGAAGCAAAGACCTTCTTGCTGGAAAACATAAAGGGATAAGCAGCTTCGGCAAACGTCCCGAATGCCAGGTTAATGATAAGGTTAGGGATGCAGGCAATCCGGTCGCTCTCTTTGCGCGGCCGTACAATATTCGCCAGCTGGATGCCGGCGCAGACCATGATTAGTCCGCACAGGTCAATACATCCGAGAAAGCTGTATCCCGTGGCCTCCATCTCCAGCAGGATAATGGGCAGGATAGCCGCATGATAGACGCCGCCGATGATTGCAAACCAGATTGCAAAACCAGCGATACCGCCTGCAAGGATTGCATTGTAGTTCAGGGCCCAGTCAATTGCCATTTTTATCATATTGCCCACCCAGCCAGCTGCCGGCGCTACCAGGTACATGCCAGCAAGGCCAGATATCAATCCGGCAAATCCGCCTGCTGCAATATTGGCCGTGGTTCCCGGGACTTTATATTTGAAGCACAGCGTAATGATATAGTAGGCCAGAATACCGGCAATGATACCCACGACCAAGCCGCCTATGATCCCGCCGTCTACCGACAATGCGCCACCCACAATACCGGCTACTATACCAACCTCATCCAGTCCCGAAATCTGCTTTGCAGCAATGGCAGCAAGGACGATGGGTAAAAAGCCCACCAATGTATTAAATATATCTTCCAGGCCAGCCAGCCCCGGTATCTTGCTTAAAGCAAGGCATAGTGCCATTGCAATGAATCCCGGCATGGAGGCCATCATGATTCCACGGAAATTAATCCGCTTCCACACGCTGCCTTCCTGGACCTTTGAACTGCCGGAGGAGCCGATGATTGGGCTGTACTTCAACTTCCACTCTTTTGAAAAAGCTGAGACTGCCGAAATTGCCCTGGTGCGGTTCGTCGTACCTGTTGTACCGGAAGCAGCGATTACCCTGCATCCCATTGACTGGGTATTGGCCATGGAAGTTCCTCCAGTGCCTGCCAGCGGTATCTTTTTTTCTGCGGCTGCCTTCAAAGCCTCTTTATTTGCTCCTTTGGGATCGCAGCTCATCAGCATGATGCCATCAATTTTATCCTCACGTATGAGCCTGGCCAGCTCTTCATCATTTTTCCTTGATAAGCCGTTAATCTCTTGAAGTGTCATCTCTTCACTGCATTTGACTGAATTTTCCCCATCCAGTGTCCACAATCTGGCCTTTGCATCCATTGAGATGTTATCCATGGTCGTGTTCGTCCCAATGAACTGTATATAAGCAACTTCAATCCCCGCGGATCCGGCTTGTACAAAGATTTCTTCCATCATCTTCTTTGGATCATTACCACCTTGATTGTACAAATTCCCGCCGCTGCTTCCGATAATTGCAAGCCGTTTCATCTTACTCCTCCATTCGTTTTTGTTCATAGTTAACTATGTATATAGGATATCATATTGTACGTACATTGTAAATCGACTTTGTTTATAGTTTTCATTGTCTTATATTGTATAATTTGCACAATATATATCGGTTTTTTCGTGCATTTTTTATCATTTGTACGCATACTTATGGAGACAAATGTATGTATATAAATGTATCTTTCTATGGTTTGTCAATGATTTCCTGATTGCACGCCCCGCAAATATACGTATATTCTACATGGATATTATTGTTTCAATCAACCCAAAAATCCCCTGGTCCACTGCCTGAACCAGGGGATAATACCCAGGTGTGTCTAACCCCCGCCCTAACATTCATGATTCAAAATCCTCAGGAACTCATCTGCCATTGCCTCCGGCTCTTCTTTCATGCCGTTTTCCAGCCAGCAAAGCATTATGTTATAAAATGCCCCGGGATAATAGTACAGCTCATATTTTAATATGGAGCTGGCAGACATATCGCCGTGGGCTTCGATTTCACAGTCAGTAATCACATCCAGCAGCGTGGTTGCTGCCTTTGCATGATGGAACGCCAAGACAATCCCGGCATTTTCCTGATAAAACCGGAACTTATACAGCACTGCCTTCGTGCTGAAGGATGATATCAAACCATTCGAACAAACAGCGGTACGGTTCTTCCGGCGGATTCTTCCGCTCATGAAACTGGTGAATTTTCCCCATGGCAACCAATCATTCCCGGTCCTTGCGCAGGATGCTTGGGTTAAAACGCGGGGATAAAGTCGTAATGACATTGGTTCTTGGCTATTCCGGCGTGACCTATCACCGGACCGCACAAAAGGAGCCGGCTTCTGTCCGGCAGTTTTAGCAGGAGCCGGATTGAATGTCCGGTATGAATTGAATGTCAGATATAAACAGAACAGCAGCCCTATGCCGCGCTGTGTATTGCCTAATAAGGATGAAAAACCGGCTGCAAGTAATGCAATCCCCATAACAACCGGCGCCGCCTTGCCCCAAAAAGGAACAAGCAGCCCGCCTAGCTGGGCAGGCGCCGTACTCTTTGTTCCCGACGGATGAAGGACAATGGCACCCACCAGAAGGATTGCAAACGTAATCCATGCCAGTCGTAAAAAAACCGCCCGACTTCATACAAAAAGCCAAGCGGTTTCCCGTTATTAAAAGTATATCGGCCTGGTACTTCCAACCTTTTACAGCCGTTTCTTTATAAAGTCCCCCTCTTTCATGATTACGTCCATATGATCAACTGTAAGTTCCCTTATGTTTCTCAGCGGATTTCCATTGATAATCAGCAGATCGGCGCTCTTTCCCACTTCAATGGAACCAGTCACATCATCTACACGAAGTACTTTGGCGCCATTTAATGTGGCGGCCACAATGGTATCCATCTCACTGATGCCGGCGCATTCCACGAAAGCGTGGAGTTCTCCTACTGCCGTTTCCCCATAAGGTGTCATCTGTGAATTGAATGAATCTGAACCAATGGTCAATAGGATTCCTTTGTCCTTTGCCTTCTTAAGATTTGCATAAATACGGTTCAAATCCTTCTCAGCAACGGTCTCACCCGGATACTGGTCATGAAGCTTCGGATCATATTTCGGAGGAAATGTCGTCAGCCAGGCAGGCATGAAATTAATGGTAGGGCAGAGTGCAATTCCCTTTTCAGCCATCAGGTCAAGTGTCTCTTCATCCAGGGACTGGCCGTGGATAATCAAATCCACGCCAGCCTTCACGGAATTATATGCACTGCCAAAACAGTGTGACCAGACAGGAATATGCCTCATTTTACACTCATCCACAACCGCCTGTACCTCTTCCATGGTATAGTGCTGGTCCATGGCAGTCTCCCATCTCCAGATACCGCCGCCTGTTGCCCAGATTTTAATGGCATCGGGATTTTCACGGAGCCTGCGCCGGACGGCTTTTCTCAAATCCCACGGACTGTCCACGCACTCACCCCATGGATGGCCTTCCAGGTTCCGTTCAATGGAAACCTTATGTGAGTCGCCGTGTGAACAGGTAGCGCAGAATCCTCTTCCAGTTGCCACCACACGTGGTCCTTTCATCACCTTTGCTTCAATCATATTGCGGATGTGTATGCCGAACAGTGAGACTTCCCCAACTGTGGTAAGCCCTGCTTCCAGACACTCATGGGCCTGCTGCACAGCGACCACCGCTTTCTGAAGATTGTCTTCCGTAGGCCAGTCTGTATCATTATCCGTCAAATTTCCCGAAAAATGGAGATGTGCGTCAATCAGTCCCGGCATGATGGTCTTTCCGGCAATATCATGTATTTCATATCCGTCCGGAATCTCCCTACCGCTGCCGGCATACGTAATCTTGTCATCATCCACAAGGACAAGGCAATCACTGATGGCTGCAGCTCCTGTTCCGTCAATCAGCAGTCCGCCCCGGAACGCATGTCTACCCATAATCTTCCTCCTTAAATCGAACCTTTTTTTAATCAATCTGCCCATTTATACCATGGGCGGAATCATCATGCCCAGATATCACCGATTGTAAAGCCTTCTGTAAATGGGTCAGTTGGATCCAGTACAAGGTTTCCATATCCATAAATCCAGGATTCACCGGCAATCGTCGGTATGACTGCCTTATGCCCGCCAATCTCAGTCTCCTCTACCAGCTCGCCCTTATAAACAACACCCAGTAATCCCTGATGGCGGAATGTCTCATTCAACTTTAATTCGCCTTTTGCGTACATGGCTGCCATCCTTGCACATGTACCAGTTCCACAAGGACAGCGGTCCAAGGCACCAATCCATGTGGACGGATTATCAAAATCAACTGCTCCGCTGGCAACCGTCACCGCATTCCTGATATCAGCCCTTGGATCATCTGTAGGACCAAATAACTGGGATATGGTGATACCCACGCCTGGATAATTAGGATGTTCTACCGGAAGCTGGTCCTGGGCAGCCTTTAATATCAGTGAGGAAACACGCGTGATTTCACGTCCCATCTCCGGTGTCAGCTCAATCCACGGGAACTGGCGTACATCTGCCATGGCATAGAACATACCGCCCCACGCAACATCCACTTTAACCTTCTCAACACCATGTCCAATGTGGGGAACTGTGATTTCGGTGTCTGTATATACTGCAAAGGCGGGAACATTTTTAAATGTAACCTCTGTGACTTTTCCGTTCTCACATTTTGCCTTGATTCCAATCAGTCCGGCCGGTGCTTCCAGCTGGAACTCCGTATACGGTTCTTTCATCTCAATCATTCCCGTCTCCAGAAGGACCGTGGCAACGGAGATGACATTGCCCCCTGACATCATGGGGTATTCCGTCTGCTCCATGATGATGAAGCCTGCAGCAGCATCCGGGTGTTTTGGCGGGACAATGATATTACAGCACATTGGGGGGTACCCCCGGGGCTCGCGCAGCAGGAACTTACGCAGTCCGTCATTGTATAGTCTTAAATATTCCTCCATCTCATAAACACTGTTGCCCGGTATATGCCCCACTCCGCCTGTCACGACGCGCATGGGCTCCCCATCATGAGTCTCCACAACATTGATTACTCTTTTAAAACTCATTTCCCTTCCTCCTTCTACTTGATTATGTGCTTCTTTATCATTTAATAGTATATATCGATTTCATCCCTGTCGGCAAAGAATTCCACCTCTCTGGCGCCTTCCAGCTTTGCATAGTCCTCTTCGCTTATATTTACCACGGGTATGTCCACGTTATAGAAACGTTTGGCGATAATCGGTCCGGTAAGCACAACCGGGTCACTGCGCAGATTGATGATGGCGGCAGGCGCACAGCCTGTACGCACCTGCTCCAGGATAATCAGCCCTGTGCCGCTACTACCCTTTGGTGTGGTAAATGCCAGCACCTTGCCGGACATGTTCTTCTGGTACAGAGCGTGGCGGTTATCTCGGATTACGCCGGTCTGCGGGTCCACAGTCCCCCAAAAACTCATGGGCTCGTTAGCCCAGAGCAGTTCAGCCCTGACATTACCATAGACTGCTGTCTTACATTTTACAGTTATTTTCTCCATGGCTTCTCCTCCTTTACCACCTTGCCCGCAACCGCGGATTCAATGCACTCCCTCATACTTCCGAATACCGGCTGCAGTCCGCGCATAGAGAAACAGTATGTATCAAATTTACCTGAATTCGACATCATGGTCCTGGTTCCCAGATTCTTATTCCTGTACTCCAGGATACAGCCATCGCAGTATATCTCCACCCCAAGGCGGGTCAGCCGCTCATACAGGCCGCTGTCCTTTAAACGGTCATTCACGCTTCTGGGGGTAATCAGCCAGAAGTTCACATTGTCATGAACCCTTCTGCCATGGAGCAGTTCCTCAATCCTGGCGCACTCATTGTAAGAGCAGTGGGGACATCCCAGTACAACGGCATCCAGGTCCGTCACATCCGGATTGGTAATCTGCCTCTCCGCATCGGCCAGGTCCGACAGATGGATTTCCACCACTTCTTTTGGTTTCCTGCCGTTAAATGCCTGTTCCTTAGTCTGGGCCTCCGGCGTGACCCCTATCATGTGGAACAATGCAATCCCGCCGGAGGAAGCAGCGGTAGCGCTGAACTGCTTTAAAATCTCATTGGTGATTCCCTTTGCCGGCATCCCCTCCAATGCCCAGATACGGTCTGCCACAATGGATCCGTAGGCATAAGAAACCAGGTTGAAAATATCTTCCTCCTCAAAATACTCCGGTCTGATATCATCCCCCAGCTTCACAAGCCCCTCCGCATACCGGTTCTCCGGTACATGCAGGCCGAAGTAAGGAACGCGTCCGGCAATGCCGCAGAGCAGTTCCAGCGGACCCGCGTAACGGTTGGTGCGGGCTCCGATGATTGAATTGTAATAGCAGATTACATTGGATTCCGCACTGGCAAACTGCTGTCCAAAGGATGGAGCCACACCGATATGATAAGGGGCGCAGGACCATGTGGGGATGGCTCCCATCTTCACGTGGGCCGCTTCTATGCGGCGGGTAGCTGCCATGGTTTCCACATCATGCTTCTGCCGGTCCCAGAGATTGATATCACATGCGGTTGCATTGGTAGTGGTGGGAACAGCGAATTTCGCTCCGTTGTCAGCCAGATGTTCCGCAAACGCCACCTGCGCTTCGCCGGCATAAACCGTACTGTCATCATGACATCCCACAACCTCTACAAATTCCTCTACATCGTAAAACCTTGCCAGGTCACACAGGGCCTGCATGGCCTGCTGGCGCATTTCCCCATGTTCCCCGTCAAGCATTGCTTTTTCATAATCAGTCAGTCTCATTCCTTCTCCTCTTCTTCCGGAGTTTCAATATAGCCGGAGTTTGGTAAATAGAAACATTTCTTTGCATATTTAAACAGTACAATCGCACATAGGATCATTACAATGCTCTGCAGCAGCCCTACCAGGGTGAACATCCCCTTCACCGAGTTAATGCCTCCGGTGGCAACCAGTGTGTATGCAGTGCCTCCCAGTATGCATCCAACCAGTATTTTCTGCTTCTTTGGCGCCTCATCTTCAGCGGAAAGACCATTTACGGACAGTGTGGCTGCCACGGATGCCATGGGGTCTGCCAGGGTACAGAAGCTTAAGGTTACGGTGCACAGGAACAGGACCGTGATAATCTTGCTGAAAGGCAGTGTCCCGATAATCTGGAATACCGTTGCCTGCATGCCGGCGCTGCTTACAGCTTCCCATACATCCAGTGTTCCGGAGGTCTGCAGGTAAATGGTCTGACCGCCAAACACGCCAATCCAGATAATACAGAATATGGACGGGACAAGAATCTGAACCAGCATGAAGGTCCGGACCGTGCGGCCTTTTCCCATACGGGCAAGAAACATACCGATAACAGGCGCGTATACGATGAAGGAAGCCCAATACTGGACAATCCAGTCCGCAAACCATTTATCATGGGAAGCCATCGCATTGGCCATGGTAGTCTGTGTTCCCCAGTTATCCACAATGAAACCGATGGCTTCTGAAGAAATCTTTGTGATGAACTCGGTATTTCCAAATACGAAGACATATGCCAGCAGGAAAAAGAAGAAATACATGCAGGCGGAGGATACCAGCTTAAGCCCTTTTCCAATACCGGAAACACAGGAAAGGACAAAAATCGCTGTGACAAATATTGCTGCAAACAGCCATGTTACCGCTGACTGAGGTATACCAAACGCAGCCTCCAGTCCGGCGCCAATCTGCATCAGCCCCACGCCCATGGAGTTGGATGTGGCTCCCATAAGACAGAAGATGACGATTGCGGCCACCAGTGTATTCAGCCATTTGATTTTTTTACCGGTAGCACACTCCACAATGGAATTAAAAGATAAACTCTTTTTCCTGTTGTAGCAGATGATTGCAAATGCAGCCCCGCAGATGGCATACATACAATACTGGACAAAACTCCAATCCCACATGGCCTGGGCCACGGCGAAGATTCCGGCCCTGCGTGTACCCGGGTCACCCATTGCCACGGGAGTCGCCATAAAGTGGAAAATCGGTTCGCCCATGGCCCAGAACAGAAGGCCCGTGCCGATACCGGAACAGATGGACATGGCGCACCAGGATGCCATGCTGTATTCCGGTTTTGCATCTTTACCGCCGATAACCACATCGCCGTACCGTCCGATTAGGAACACGACTGCAAGAATAATGAATGTAAGAGAAATAAGATTTATGTAAGCCCCAAAGTAATCCGCCATCCCATACAGAAGCTTTGTCATCAAAGCCCCAACCTGTTCCGTCCATATAATACCTGCAAGGATAAACGCAACAAGGATGACAATTGCTGGCCAAAACGCCCATTTATTGATTTTCAGATTATCCGTAGTTTTATTCTCCATTTTTTAATTACCCCCTCCTGATTTAAAACCTATCTTTTAACTCGCTCTACCCCTTTATAAGAATATATCATATCAATTGCTTTTGAACAGACCAAAGTATAAACAACAGAGTACAGTAACCCGGTAAAACTCTTAAGCAGAATGGAACCTGCAAGGATAACCGTGGTATCCATGATAAATAATGCGTTTCCCATATTCATTGCAGGATGCTTCTTCTGAAGGATTCTTCCAATGGCGGTCGTCCCGCCCATGGTCCCGCCTGCCCGCATCAGAAGGCCGGCCCCAATTCCCATCAGGACACCGCCAAGAACAGACAACAGCAGTCCATGCTGCGAAAGAATGGCCGGAAAGAACGGCAGCCACCAATCAATTAATATGGAAGTACAGACGATAATGAAAATCGTATACATCAGTATCTTTTTCCCAAAACACATGGTGCATAAAATCATGATTGGCGCATTGCATATCAGGTTGACCACGCCGATGGGTACTCCCAGAAGATTATGTGCAACCACCGAAACGCCAAGGACGCTCCCTGGAACAATATTCACCGGATTGATTAAAATTGCAGACAATGTATATAGGATACAGCCTATGCTGAGTATTGCTGCTTCTTTCCACAACCCGTTCATCGCCTTATCCTGCAAAGGCAATCATGGATGCCTCAAGCGGCACATCCCCCGGAAGCGCGGCTACCTGCACGCAGACGCGGGTGGGTTTATGTTCGCCGAAAAACTCTTTGTATGCCTCATTAATCACGCCGAAATCCTTTAAATCCTTAATATAGACATCCACCCTGGCAATGCTCTCCCTGCATCCGCCTCCTGCTTCCACAATGCTTAAAAGATTATTCAGGACCAGGGTAGTGGCTTGTTTGATTTCAAATACATATTCGCCATCCTTTGTAAGCGGAATCTGTCCGGATGTGATGATCATGTCCCCATACTTGCGTCCATGGCAATACGGCCCCAATGCCGGTGATGCTTCCGGACTCACTAGTTCTTCCAGTTTCATCTTCATAGACTTTTACCTCTCATTCTTTTTATTTGTTTCATATTTTATTTTATTGTTTCACTTTTTGTTATTATATATCATATAATACGACCATGTGTGCAATTTGTCAATAATTAGTTTCAAACTTTTTATGTGTTCGTCATTATTACCAAATGGATATACGGTTTTTGGTGACAATATCCAGGGGGGCATAAATTGGCGGGGAAGGCAGGTTCATCCCTGCCCTTCCCCCTTACCCTCAGTCATCATACAATACTAATAATGCATCGGCGATGGCTGCCCCGTCTTCTGTGATGAATACAGGGTTGATGTCCAGTTCCTTTACCTTATCCTTGCCTTCTGCCGCCATCTCACTGATTTTCACAAGTAAATCCGCAAGGGCCTCTTTGTCGCAGACCGCGCCTCCCCGGTAGCCGCCCAGCAATGGATAGGATGCAAGGCTTTCTATCATATCCATTGCCTGTTTTCCGGTAAGGGGCGCCGGAGCCAGAGCCACATCTTTAAACAGTTCCACAAACACGCCGCCCATCCCTACCATGATCATAGGCCCAAAATCCCTGTCATTGTTCACGCCGATGATCATTTCCGTGCCGTATTTAAGCATGGGCTTAATAAGGACGCCTTCCAGCTTTGCGTCCGGGGCATTTTTCGCGCAGTTGTCCATGACCGCGGCAAATGCAGCGCGCAGTTCTGCCTCGTCCCTGATATTCAGCTTCACCCCGCCCACGTCCGATTTATGCTGGATATCCCTGGAATGTATTTTAACAGACACGGGATATCCCAGTTTTCCTGCTTCCTCTGCAGCGGCATCCGCTGTTGCCGCAATAGCCTGAGGAGGAATCGGAACGCCGTGGTCACTGAGATAGTTCAGGCTCTCAAACTCGCTTAAGCTGTGGGAACTTCCATGCTTTTTCTCCGGAACCGCGGGTTCCATGGGTTCGAATGTGCGCACGGCAAAATCCAGTATCTTTTTAAGCGCGGTGCAGCCATAACGTCCGGTGGGAAGCAGGGGCGTGCCCGCGGCCTTCAGGATGTCCGCGCTTTCCTGGTGCCTTGTGTGCTCGATGAAGGGAATCCAGAACACTGGTTTCAGCGCCTTGTCCCGGCGCGCAATGGACACTGCCTCAACCATATGGGTAATGGTGTCATCCCAGATTTCAGGGGTGATTGTATATGCCACCACGATGGCGTCCACGCCCGGGTCCTTAGAAATCGCTTCCATGGCCTGCACCATCACAGGCGTGTTGTAGCCGATGCCGGCCGTCATATCAAAGGGGTTGTTCACGGAGCCATAGTCCGGAACCAGGGTCTTAAGGTACGCCTTTGTCTCCTGCTGCATTTCCGCCAGCTGGATGCCGTATTCCTCGGACAGGTCGGCCATGACGCCGGCCTCGCCGCCGGACACGTTCATGAACACGCAGCGTTCCCCCTTTGGCAGTTCTTCCAGCCATGAGAATGCCGCCGCAAGACTCATAAGTTCCTCCAGGTCGCCGGCCTCCACGACGCCATACCGTTTAAACACGGCCCGCAGCACCTTGTCTGCCCCGGACAGGGAGCCTGTGTGTGACTTGGCCAGCTCCTGCGACTTGGCGGAACGCCCTGTCTTTAAGACCACCACCGGTTTCTTCTTCAGGGCAGCTTTCTGGAAGGCTGCAACCAGCTTCTCAGGCTTTGTGACGCCTTCCATGTATGCGGCCACCACCTTGGTATCCTCATCGTCCACCAGGAAATCCAGATAATCCTCCACCTTCACATTACAGGAATTGCCTGAGGATATCACATGGCTGAAGCCCATGTTGGGGCTGTCCAGACCGCCTAACACAATCTGTCCGCTTTGGGAAATCATACCGATATTGCCCCCGCGCTCGCGCTCCTCCACCAGGAAGGCAAATGCAAAGATCCCGTCCACAAAATTGGCGAAACCCGCGCAGTTCGGCCCCATGACGGCAATGCCAAGGCGGTCGGCCGCCTCCACCAGTTCCCGCTGGCGCTCCCTGCCCTCCGGCCCCACTTCACCGTAACCGCTGGCAAATACAACCGCGCCGCCGCAGTTTTTCCCCGCTGCTTCCTCAAGCAGCGGGATGATTGTCTTCTGAGGGGTGCACAAAATAACCAGGTCCACATCCCCTTCTATCTCTGAAAGGCAATGATAGGCGCGGCGGTTGAATATGGTATCCCTGCCCGGATTCACAAGATAAAGCTGGTCCAGGTTTTTGGAGAATTTAAGATAGTTTCTGGTGGTATCACCGCCGAATCCGGCCTTTTCGCTTGCGCCCACAATCGCAATGGTTCTTGGTTTTAATAATTTATTAAGATTCATTCCGAACCCCTTCCTCCTGTTCCATTTCCATTACAGATCAGCAGATCCTCCCTGCTTTCTCATATCCTGTTTCAAAACACTGCACGTTCTTCTCACTGGGTATGCCCTTGTGGTCAAAGTAATCCTTAAGCGTATCAGAGAACTGCTGTTTATCCATCATCTGTGTGGCCGCAATCATGGCGCCCATCATAACCAGGTTGGCGCCCCTGGTATTGTTAAGTTCCGCGGAAATGCCCATGGCATCCACCCCGAACACCTCCACATGGGAAGGATACTCCCTTTGGCTGAACAGCGACTGATTGATAATGACCTTGGCACCGTCCGCCACCTGGCCAATATATGTATCGTAGGCATCCTCGTTCATGCACACCAGGACGTCCAGCGTATCCGGGTAGGGGCTGCCGATTTCCTCGTCGGATACCACCACGCGGCAAAGGGCGATGCCGCCGCGCATCTCTGCGGAATACTCGCTGGTCCAGCTTACATTCTTACCATTCTCCGCAGCAATCTGAATCAAAATCTTACCGGCTGTCAGGACACCCTGACCGCCAATTCCTGCAAACATTATATCAGCCATTTGCTACACCCCCGTTATTTGTATGGTCCACGTATACCTTTACCGGAAATACCTTTTCATTTTCTTCTTTCAGTTTCTTCATCGAGTCCACCGGAGTCATCTTCCAGTTGGTCGGACACGGCGACAGCACCTCAATGATGGAAAACCCTTTATCGTTCATCTGGTTCTCAAATCCCTTTTTAATCATCTTCTTTGTCTCATTGATGTGCTGGGGATCGTAGAGAGCGCCCCGGGCAGCGTATTCAATGGGATACTGGCTGATAATGTTCAGCATGTCAAATGGCTGACCTGCAACCCGGTCATCCCTGCCCTTCTTGCTGCTGGTTGTCTTATCCCCCACCAGGGTGGTAGCAAGGCACATCTGCCCTCCGGTCATGCCAAAGATCCCGTTGTTCACCACAATCATGGTGATGGGCACGTTTCTCTGCGCCGCAAAGCACGTCTCCGAAAGTCCGATTACATAGGAACATCCGTCGCCGGCATGCACATATACATTTGCCTCCGGGCGCACCCTTTTGATACCTGTGGCAACAGCGGCGCAGCGTCCGTGGGGACCTGCAATCCCATCGCAGTTCAAGGTGTCGATGGACCAGTAGGCGCAGGCGATATCCACCACCTGAACGGTCTTCTCCACAATTCCCAATTCCTCACAGCATTCCGCAATCAGTCTCTGTATGATACCATGTCCGCAGCCGCCGCACCAGCCTACCTGCTGATTGATCATTTCCGGTTTTGTTAACTTCACAGCCATATTAGTAAACCTCCAGTTCCTTTTCTTTTCCTTCAAGTACCCGTTTGCAATAGTCCACGATTCCCTGTGTCTTAGGAACATACTTGGATGTCAGGTAAGCATATACAGGCAGGGAGAATCTGGAAGCCAGACAGAGATCCTGGCCCATCTGCGCGGACAGGCTCATCTCCACAGAAACAAGTCCCTTCACGCTGTCTGGTAAATTTTTAAATGCCTTTTCCGGATAAGGCCATGCGCTGATCAGACGGATCAGGCCAAGCTTCATGCCCTGCATTCTTGCGCGGCGGACCGCTGACTTACATACCCTGGAGGAGATTCCATATGCCACCAGGACCAGGTCGGCGTCATCCACCATGAATTCCTCCCAGCGCTGCTCATTATCATGCATCTCTTTGAACTTATCCCGCATCATGCAGTCATAGGCTTCATAATTCATGGACCGGTCCAGATTGGTCACCTTTACCTTTGGTTCATCTTTTTCCTTATATCCTTTGATAGCCCAGTCAAACTCATCCTTGTCGTGCTCCTTTTCCTCAGGCAGCACCACCTTTTCAATCATCTGGCTGATTCCGCCGTCGCTTAATATAATCACAACCGTGCGGTACTTCTCCGCCAGGTCAAAGGCCAGATATGTAAGGTTGGCGCACTCCTGGACCGAAGCAGGGGTCAGGACAATCTGCCTGGAATCCCCGTGCCCGCCTCCCCGGACCGCCTCCCAGTAGGAATCCTGTCCTTCGGTAATCTCGCCGTCGCCTACACCGTATCTCATTACATCAACAAGGACGGCCGGAAGGTTGTAGGATGCCAGATAGGAAATTCCTTCCTGCTTAAGGTCGTATCCTGGCCCGGACGAACTTGTCATGACCCTTTCCCCGCAGGCAGCCGCGCCCCACAGCATACTCATGCTTGCGATTTCGCTTTCTCCCTGAATGAATACACCTCCTCTGGCAGCCATATTGGCTGACATGTATTCCAGGATCTCACTCTGCGGTGTAATCGGATACCCTGCATAAAAACGGCATCCTGCCCGAAGCGCGGCCTCCGCGATTGCTTCGTTTCCTTTCATAAGCCTAAATTTTTCACCCATGTCTCTTCTTTCCTCCCCTGCTATTCTACGGTACTGATGGTAAATACGTAATCCGGACAGATTGTGTAGCAGCGTCCACAGCCAATACAGGTATCCTCATGAATCCGGATAATCTCATATCCCTTTTTGTTGATTTCCTCCAGCGGTTCAATCGCCTGGACGGGACAGGCGCCCACACAGAGCCGACATCCTTTGCAGAGACTTACATCTGCGCTTGCTTTTGCTTTTGCCATTTCTACCTCCTGTTATTTTGTTTCACTTTTTATATTTTTATTTCATTATTTATTTTATAATTTCATATTATCACCATTTGTACTATTTTTCAAGTGTTATTTTATAATTATTTATTGAAATTTCACTAATCTTTTTTTGCTTGCAAAAGACACCACTTTCTCCTATAATAGTAAATAATAGTGTAACGTCCGTCTCAAAATGCGGCCGTTCAGCGCTAAGGAGGAGTCATGATGGCAGAAGAAACCGTAAAAACAGAGACCATACAGGCCGTTGACAGGGCATTGCAGATCCTGGAAACCATAGGGCGTGTGAACAGTATGAGTCTTGCAGAATTAAACAGGGAAATCAAAGTAAATAAGGCGTCCCTTTCACGTCTGGTGTATACGCTTGTACAGAATGGATATCTTGCAAAGAACGAGAAAAGCGGAGAGTTTTCCCTGACCTTAAAAACATATGAGGTAGGGTTAAACGCAGTACAGAACCTGGACAAACTGTCCCTGATTAAGTCTACCCTGGTGGACCTGAACAGCCGGTGCGGCCGGATTGCCCAGTTTTCCGTGGAAGACAACAACCAGCTTTTATGCCTGCAGAGCATTGGAAAGGAGGCCATGTCATTTTCAGTCTACACCAGCGTAGGCCACCGCTCCCCGCTCTACAGCACCAGCGCGGGCAAAGCCCTGTTATCTGCTTATTCCAATGGGGAAATCATAGAAAAATGGGACCGGATGAACATCCAGTCCCTGACGGAAAATACCTTGACAGACCTGCAGCTGTTCCTGCAGGACATTGGGTTGACCCGGCAGCGCGGATACGCCCTTGACCGGGAGGAAAATGAATACCATGTATTCTGCGTGGGCGCCGTTGTCATGGATTTCTCCAACCGGCCGATTGGCGCCATCAGCATCAGCGGCAGCACCCTTACGCCCCAGGAAGAAAAGGAGGTAAGCAGCATGCTGCTCTCCTCCAGCCGCAAGCTTTCCGGTCTTTTAGGGTATGCGGTACGGTAGGGTGTGTTTGAAAAACCTTAAAAATCCACTCAATGCAAAAGACGCCCATTTTCCTGGACGTCTTTTACTTTTTGGATATTTGCAGGGCCTCGATACATTCCTATATCGTATTTTTCAAAACTTGGTTGACAATGATATTGCATTCCCCCCATGGCTTAAATCTTCTTTTCTGTCAGTCCGCCGTCGTTCCAGCCTGTCAATGATAATCGTGGCTGATATATCTCCTAAACAGTTCACCGAAGTGGTTCCGATATCAAATAACCGATAAAACCCACCTACAATCATAACAATATCTAGCGGTATCCCTACGGCCGCGGCCACCATAATCATATTCATGATGCCTCCGCCGGGGAGCCCTCCATTCGCGCTTGTTATCATAAGCGTCACAAAAACCAGATTCAATATCCGCCCCATGGTCAGAGGAATTCCCATAGCCTGGGAGCTGAATACCATGACTATGCCGCACAATATGGCCGTGCCATCCTTATGGATTGTTGACCCGAAGGTAACACCTAAGCCGGCCACGGAATCCTGAATACCGAAACTCTCTGTGGCCGTTCTCATGGAGACAGGAATTGTAGCATTGGAACTGCATGTACTGGAGGCTACCGCCAGGATAGGAAGCATCTTCTTCAGGAAAGCAAGCGGTTTTACACCGGTTATCACCTGGAGCGGTATACAATCTACAAGAATCAGGTGGATGAGACAGATAACATAAAAAGCAATCAGGATTCTTGCAATTGTCAGCAACATGCTTACGCCATATTTTCCCATACCGGATGCCATAAGAGAGAACCCTCCTATGGGTGCCAGCTTCAGCGCAATCTTTACTAAAGATATCATCATATCCGTCATGGCAAAGAACCAGTCCCTGACAGGCTCCCTCCTGCCCTCCGGAAGCTGCAATATGGCAATTCCCATAAAACAGGATATGACAATGACCTGAATCACATTTCCCTCAGAAAAGGTTTTAAAAACATTGCTGCTAAAAAGGCTTTTTAGGTATTCCACAAAAGAAGGGATTTCTGCCAGCACCACATCTTGAGTCTGTTTTTCAAAGATAAAGTTGTGTCCGATTCCTGAAACGGATGTAATGGTAATTGCCAGTAATACCGCCAAAACCGTGGTAAATGCATAGACTGCAATAAAACGTATACCAATACGCCGGAATGCGCCCGGATTTTCCAATGTGCAGATTCCCTTTACCAGCATACACACCACAATCGGCACCAGAAACATTTTCATGATATTAAGCCAGATATCACCGATAAACTGAAGCTTTGCCGCCGGTTCCCCGATGATAAGCCCAACCATGGCCCCCAGCAGCATAGCAAGCAACATCTTTATCACATCATTCAGTTTGCTTATCTTCTCCCTCATAGTGCCTCCTTGTGCGACAGTCAGCGTAATGCGTGTTTTAAAACTTATTTGAATTTTTCTTCTTCCTGTTTAAATGCATCAATGATACGGTCAAGCCCTTGTGCAACAACAGGCTTTGGCGATGTAAGACAAAGCCGTCCCCACTCGTCTCCGTCTTTATCAGAGAATACAGACCCCATTTTCAACATGACATGTTTGTTTACAATACGTCTGTTCACTTCTGCCCCGCCTAGCTTATATGGACGGAAGTCAACCCAGATACAGTATGTCCCCTCAGGAACAGCTACCTTTGCATGCGGAAGTTCTTTGTGAAGCCGTTCAACCGAATAGTGTATCAGCATGTCAATATACTCATTAAGTTCATCAACCCATTCCTCGCTTTCGTTATATGCAGCCATGACTGCGGAGATACCAAATGGGGTAGAATTCTTTTTCTCCGTGTATTTTGCTTTAAGTTCCGGATCCTGGATGATAACATTTGTCATGGCAAGCCCAGCCGTATTGAAGGTCTTGTTAATCGCGGTTGTCGATATGACGCCTTTTCCTCCAAGAACCTTCATGACCGGCAGGCAGGTGTTGCCTTTACGGATGATATCAACATGGACTTCATCCGACACGATGATGACATTATGAAGCCGGCAAATCTCTCCGATTTTTGTGATTTCTTCCGCAGTAAAGATTCTTCCTGTGGGATTATGGGGCTGAATCAGAATAATCATTGTATTCTTTGGATCTTTAGCTGCCTCCTCGAGCGCATTATAATCAATGGTATAATAGCCCTCTGTTTCAATGAGCTGAACATCTACCTCGTGTCTTCCCAGGGGCTCGATATCTTTTCTGTAACCGTAGCTTGGTACAAGAAGAAGGATTCCGTCCCCAGGCTCAGTATAATGCCTGATACAGTTCTGAACAGCTACGTGTGTACCGTTCATGCAAGGGAATATGTCATCCTTCCCAAAATGCCAGTCACATCTCCTTGCAAACCAATTAATAACCGCATCATAATATGTATCAGGAATTTCTGTATATCCAAAAATACCATGCTCAGCAGTCTTAACAAGCGCGTCAACAACCGCAGGCGGACACTTAAAATCCATATCCGCTGTCTGCATCGGAATCCTGTCTGCCGGAAGCGGATTGCCATAATTATACCTGTCCCTGTTTGATTGAATATCACTCCACTTGCTGCTGTACTGATAAGGTGCACTAATCCTATCAATAATTGAATCGAAATTGTATTTCATAACTGTTTGCCTTTCTTTCATTTAATGTAGTTTTATTTAACGGAGAACAAAAAACATGACATAAAGTACGACCAGATTAATCAGCCAGCCTGGAATCTCTTTCTTTACGATTTCCCCAATGGAGACCCCTGATACCCCTGCCAGAAGAATCATCTGTCCGGCAACAGGAGATAAGGGATTGGACATCTGAGTGACAATTGTTACCATGCCTCCCATATCCAGCATATTGATTCCGAATGCAGCTGCATTTGCTGTTACCGCCTCATTAAAGGCAACTGCCATACCAGTACCTGTGCCTGTTAATATGGTAAGCAGCGCAGGTCCGATGGTAGTTGTAAGCTTTGCCAGTGCCGGAACCCCTGTAAACAATGTAATCATTGCAGCAATCAGTCCAATGCTGGTCATACCTGTTACAAAAGTTTTAGCGCATACAACAACTGAAAATGCACCTTTAAAACCGCTGGCCGCACCTTCCCAGAAGTGCTTCATGACTTCCTTAGGGCCTGTACGTGTAACAACACAGTCAAAAATAGCGCCTATGAGCATTGCATGCTCAACTTTTATCGGTTTGAGCAGTTCGATTTTCGTACCAAGCAAAAGTACCGTAATAGGAAGGAATACAGCTAAGGCGTGTACCGGATTTATCTTGAACGCCTCATCAACTTCTGATTTCTGACCTGCAAATGTTCCTTTATACTGATCAGCTTTGGTAATTTTAATCATAATCATCATGATTACGATATAGACTGCCTCAGTTACCAGTACAGGTACAACTTGATTTGAAACAACATTCATTACATCTATTCCCGCCAACTCTGCAACAAGATTATTACTGGACTGGCTGGGATTCAGTGTCGATGCATAGCAGGAAACATGGAACGCAGCAGCAACTGCTGCCGGATGGTATCCTGCCGCCACCAAAATCGGAATCATAATAGTTCCTAATGAAGCAATGGTACCATTTGCACTGCCAAGCGCAAAATTAACAATTGCAGCGAAAACCATGGTCATTGGCAGGGCCAATGTCTTAGCCCACTTTGTCCTAAGTATCTTTAGGACCGCATGGGTCAGATGATCCGAGCATCCGGTAATCTTACTTACCGCTGCAAATGCAGATGCAGATATGATAGCGTTCATAATGGACGTAGATGCAAGACCATCGCTGTATCCCTGAAGCCCCTCTATCAGGTTCCCCCCAAGAAATGCCATAAGAAGGCCGCTGCATAAAAGCACTACTTTACTGTCAACCTTTCTTACCATCAGCACAATAGCAATGACAAGTATTAACGAACCGATTGCAATATTCATATTGTTCCCCTCTCTTTTGCGAATGAGTCATACCTCAAATCAACTGCATCCATAGTTATATTAACTTGGCTAACCTGTCCGGATCCCCATTAAATTAAATAGCAATTTAGATGACATTATGCGCGCTAATGTTTGAATTATCCAAGCACTTAATTCCTATGATGCAGCAATATTGAGTTTTAACTAATTAAATAGTAAACTCTTTTGTTTTATTTGTAAAATATTTATAAATATATACAAACTATATCATATATGTTATACTTTATGCCAAGAGTCAAAAGGAGCTGATAGGATATGGATTTAAAAGAATGCCGATATATATTGAAAATCGCCACAACAAAAAACATTTCAAAAGCTGCTGCGGAACTGTATGTCTCTCAGCCCGCATTAAGCCGCTATCTTAACAATGTTGAAGAGGATTTGGGAATCAGACTGTTTGACCGGACAACATATCCCATCTCCCTCACTCCGGCCGGTGAGGTGTATGTTGCCAATGCACACGCCATCATCGACATTTACGAAAACATGGTTTTATCCATCAATGAAATCAAGAATACCAAGAAAGGAAAGCTTACCATTGCTGCATCAAATTTCCGGGCCTTTTGTATTTTTCCCAGACTTGCCGCTGGTTTTACCAAGCTATACCCCTGGATTGAACTTCAGCTCTTTGAAGCGGAACATGTAAATTATGAATCTTCTGTAAAAAATGGCGATGTAGATTTTTCAATTTTCCCCGGTCATCCTGCTGACCCCAGGGTATTTGACTCCTACTACCTATGTAAAGATGAGATATACGTAGTCCTTCCTCCGGACCACCCATATAATAAAGAGCATGCGAAACATAATAATCCATCGCATCCCCTGTCCATAGATCTTTCCGTCCTAAAAAATGATAAATTCCTTCTGCTCTCCAAAAACCAGGATATGTATCAGCGCTCCATCGACCTTTGCCTGCAATTTGGCTTTGTACCACAAATCAAATTACAGACCCCATTACTGCTTACCTGTTACTCAATGTGCATGTCCGGTTTAGGGTGCACGTTTATGTATTCCAGCTTCTTCGATGCAATGGACACTGCGGATTTCGGATATGCATATCGAATAGCACCCATATATCCGAAATATGATCTATATATCATAAAAGATAAAAAAGTTACAAATAATACGAGTGTGAATTTATTCGTGGAGTATATAACAAAACATGGGCTGGATTCCGGCAGACTAACACTTTAGATTACAAAAAGAGCCTGATTCAACAGAATCCGGCTCTCTTTGTGTTCCATCTTTCATTCATTGTCTTCTTTACTGGTAAATCTGGTTAATCTTCCAATACCCATTGATTTTTCTCAGGTTAATGCCTGAATCACCGCCCATCATGACTCCCGCATCCCCTACCTCCTGGAGTTTCGACACATCCACCTGGTCAATGGCTTTTAACAGCTTTTCTGTCAGGACTTTCTTCTCCCCAAGCTGAATCAGCTGCTGCTGCGTGCTGATGTCCTTATTGGTGCCGTCTGCAAAGGAGAGGGTCATAGGGTAATTACACATTCTGGCAAGTGTGTCCAGGTCCCCGTAAGAACAGGTCTTCTGGATCTGCTGCGCCATCTCTGCCAGGCTGCTGATATTGACTGCCTGCGTATCCGCGTTTGCACCCGCATCCAGATAAAAATTATTTATCTTCCATTTTCCCTTAAATTTAAACAGGGCAAGACCGCAGTCCCCGCCCATCTGGACCCCTGCTTCGCTGCTGCCGGTCAGCTTTGCCACATTGGCAGAGGCTATGGCGTCCAACATCCCCTGGGTAAAGAAGGTTCCGCTTCCAAGAGCTAAAAATTGTGATTTATCCTTCACCTCAGCCATGCTTCCGTCCGCATAAGAAACCAATACCGGATAGTTGCATAATCTGGACAGCTTCTTCAAATCCATCTTATCAAAAGCTTTCTGTACCTCCTCCGCCGCAGCCCTCATCTTCTGTGTATCCGACCGGTTGGAACGCGCCTCGGCGCCATAGGCCTGACTGGTCTTTGCATAAACAGGCGCGGCCGGTACCATGCTTACCATGGCAAGTGTGCACATCATGATTACCATATTCTTTTTCGTGATTTTCATTCTTCTTATTCCTCTTTTCTTTCTCTGTTTTTTGGTGCTTGTAATCTTTAGACGTGGGGACACTGGAAAAAGTTTCATGGACGGGATATTTTTTTACTTCCTGCTTCTATCTATCTGCAGCACAGAAGACGCCCATGTCATGAGCGTCTTCTGTGATTTGTGCATTTAATATGGAAATGTAATTAATACTTTGCGTCCGTTACAGGCTGTGCTGCCTCTGCCGCCGGATAAGCAGCCGCATCGCGGGACTCAGGCATCCTATATCCTTCCGCCCTTCTCAGCTTGAATTTGCTAATAAGCGTCTTAAGCATCTGTGCCTGTCCTGAAAGTTCCTCACTGGCTGCCGCGCTCTCTTCCGCCGTAGCCGAATTGGTCTGCACCACATTGGAAATCTGGTCAATCCCCAGCTGAACCTGGGCCGCGCCCTTGGATTGTTCAGAGGACGCTGCGGCAATCTGATTAATCTGGCTGGCTATTTCCTTTGTGCCTTCCACAACAGAAAGAAGTGACTGTGCCGTTTCATCAGCAATGCGGGTACCGTTCTCCACCGCCTTTAGTGAATTTTCAATCAGCGCCGCCGTGCTTTTGGATGCATCGGATGATTTGCTGGCAAGACTCCTGACTTCATCTGCAACCACCGCAAAGCCTTTTCCTGCCTCTCCTGCCCTTGCTGCCTCCACAGCCGCATTCAGGGCAAGGATATTGGTCTGGAATGCAATATCCTCAATAGTCTTGATAATCTTACCTATTTCACTGGAAGAAGCACTGATTTCGCCCATTGCCTTTGTCATTGTCTGCATCTGCTGGTTGCTTTCAAGTATCTTCTCCCCTACCCCGTCCACGGTCTGACTGGCCTGCAGGGCGCTCTGGGCATTATTCTGTATCTGACCGGACATCTCAGTAATGGTAGCTGCCAGTTCTTCGATGGAGGACGCCTGTTCCGTCGCTCCCTGGCTGAGGGCCTGGGCGCCGCCTGAAACCTGGTCCGCACCGTTGGAGACCTGGTCCGCGCTTTGTCCGATCTGTCCAAGGGTATCATTCAAAGCCCCCACCAATGTTCGGATTGAATCCTGTACAGGCTTAAAATCCCCAAGGAAGGCTTCACGTTTTTTTACATCCAGATTGCCGATGGAGAGCTGCTGCATGGCGTCTGAGATTTCCCCCATATAATAGGATACCCGCTCCGACATCGTGCGCATACTGTCCGCCAGGTTCCCCAATTCATCTTTTGAAACATAACCGACATTGATTTTCAGATTTCCTTTGGCCATCTCATTGGCAGCCGAATCCAGCTCCCGGATAGGACGCGTCAGGCTCCTGGTAATATATATGGACAGGTAAATGGTGGCTGCCAGCGCCACTCCCACAACCCCAACAATAAGTAAAGCCGTGAATGTCTGCCTTTTAGATGATTGGGAATAATTGTCATCCGCAAGAACAGCGGTTGCTTCGTCCGCCTTGGTCATCAAATCCTGTATCTGAATCAAAAGCGGTTCATACTGCTGGAAAAATATCTCCATGGCCTCGTCATTCTTATTCTGCGCAGCCAGTTCCAGTATCTGGCTGCGCAGCGGTGTTGCCCTCTCCATCAGGGCCTGGGCATCATTGATAATAGACATATCCCCGCGGAAATTCTGCTTCATGAAATCAAATCCTTGGTTGACCCCCTGCATCTGTGTCTCCACCTGGGAAACATACTCCTGTGTCTTCTGCGCGTCAGAAGTCAGCATACTCAGCGAAAGCGCCTTCATAGCGGTCTGTATGCCGCGGCGCATGTCAGTTGTCTTGTTGGACACCGGATACCCGTTGGTGTAGAAATCCCGGAAGTTTCCTCCCGTATTATTAAGCCCCACAATGGCCAATACTGCGCTCATTATAAACAACGCGATGATAATCCCAAATGTCACAGTCAGCTTTTTCCCAATTTTTAAGTTTTTCACCCTTGTATCTCCTTCCTTTTTTCCTTCACTCCATAGTTAACGTACTGGGGTGTGTTTGAAAATTGCTTACCGTCAGCTGTGCGTCCCACTTTGTGGGAGATTTGGTCCCGGTAAGGGAGGCGTAGCGGGCTACGTTGACCGTATTGGGACAAAATATGCCGCGAAGCGGGGCGGGCTTTGCCCTAAGGGGTACCTATGGCGGATTCCTTAGGGCAGATGGCGGAAATAAAACGTGAGTCCAACCTTCTTATTTACACATCCTGCAATATAGTGCAGCCCTGCACAAGTCATCTATCTGGTCTTAAACTGCCCAACCAATTCCTTAAGGATTACCGCCTGCCCCGACAATTCCTCACTGGCGGCCGCGCTTTCCTCCGCGGTTGCAGAGTTGGTCTGGACCACGCTGGATATCTGGTCCATGCCCTGGGTCACCTGGGAGACGGCCTGGGACTGCTCTGCGGCGGCATCTGTTATCTTATCCACTGCTTTTACCGTTTTTTCAGTGGAAATCACTGCTTTCTGCAGGGATGCGGCTGTCTCATCCGCAATCTTCATCCCTTTTTCCACGGAACGGGCAGAACCTTCGATTAAAACAGAAGTGCTTTTGGATGCTTCCGCACTTTTGCTGGCCAGATTCCGCACTTCATCCGCCACCACTGCAAATCCTTTGCCTGCGGTACCAGCCCGTGCAGCTTCCACCGCTGCGTTCAGGGCCAGGATATTGGTCTGGAATGCAATATCCTCAATGGTTTTTATAATCTTTCCAATCTGTGAAGAACTCTCACCTATTTCCCGGACCGCCTTTACCAGTTCAAGCATCTGATTATTGCACTGCTCCACCTCCCTTCCGGTCTCGCTGCTCTGGCTGTGCACATCCCCGGCGCTGTCGGCCGTTGCTTTAATCTTACCGGATATATCGTTAATCGTGGCAGCCAGCTCCTCAATGGCGCTGGCCTGTTCCGTTGCTCCCTGGGACAGGGCCTGGGCTCCGGCTGATACCTGCTCGGCCCCGGCTGATACCTGGTCCGCTGACCGGTTAATCTGACGCAGGGTGTCACTGAGCTGTGCGCTCAGTTTTCTGGCTGAATCCAGAAGTCCCCTGTACCCTCCTACATATGCTTCTTCACATTTAGTATCCGCGGTCAGGTTGCCTCTTGACATCTCTGCCAGCATATCATCCATATCCTGAATCATAAGCCTGAAGCCCTGGACAAGGGTCCTGGCCGAATCAGCCAGTATCTGCGTCTCATCCCCGGTATGTATCTCATTAACAGGTGTATCCAAATCACCTTCTGCCAAAAGCCTTAACCGCTGGGCACAGTCCTTAACCGGCTTACCAATCTGCATTGCCAGCCTGTAGGCCATATAGGAGGATATTAGCAGGAATACCACCATGAGTACGATTGTAATCATGATACCATTCACTGTGGATTGGGTAAAATCCTTTGTGGGCGCATTGATTGCAAGGCTCCAGCCCTCCGTGCCTTCGATAGGTGCGAAAGCCAAGAACTTCCTGCTTCCCCCGTATTCATAACGTCCGAATCCGGATTGTCCCAATGTCATGCGGACTTCCAGGGCAGCCAGGTCCTTTAGTTTTTTATCTGTTTTTGCATCTTCCTGTGTATTTTCCCGGTTTTTTACATTGTCCATATTCTTATGGGCAATTGTGTAACCCGCATTGTTAAGGATATAGGCGCTGCCGTTGGGACTAATCTGGAGTGAGGCCACTATGTCATTTAAAAATGTCTCATCCGGTACAAAATATACCACCCCTGCAACCCTGTTTCCAGGTACTCCGCCCTCCCAGATAGGGGCTGACACCATGATGCTCAGCTGACCTGTTATCTTGCTGACCAGCGGCTCCGAAACCGCGGTCTCCCCTTTCATGGCAGACTTCACATAGGCGCGGTCAGAATAGTCATTGCCGTCCAGGATACTGATTCCATCCAAACCAATTATATTGCCTCTTTGGAGTCCGTTGGCAAGGGCCTGGTTTTCAACAACAGCCCGCTTTTCTGCCACTGTGGCTGTCCGGTCAGAAAGCGTTGAGTTACAGCCCGTGACAGAAGCAATGTTTTTATATGCATTCAGTTCCTCCTCAATACGTTCCGCAGCAGTATCAGCCATCTCGGTCATGGTCTGCCCCAGTGTGTCAATTGTACTGCTATAGCTGAGCCATGCGCTTATCCCGCCTACCGTTACCAAGGAAATCAGTATGGCAATGAGCATGCATGTAATGATTTTCATACGGATACTTTTCATAATCCCCACTCCTTTAAGCTGTCATATTTTCATTCTAAAAAAAACTTATAATAACTTTATCGGCATTTTTGTGAAAATAATAAATAATTTTGTTACCCCTATTGTACAACTGTATTTTCTTCTCATATGAGCCATTATCGTCAGTTATCAGAGCAGGAAATCTGCTAAAAGCATACCCATGTTATGTATATCGACAAAAATTACTATATTATAATGGTTGTTTTTATGGTAAAGATAAAATATCTTTATATTTTAATACTCTTTCAAAGGCCATGCCGGGAGGATTCCATTAAATCATTTAAAATAAGGTTGCCATAATGGCTCTTATAGGAAGAAACAATGAATGTTTTATGCGTTTTTTAGGAAC
>NZ_QVEX01000002.1:299323-425460 GCF_003434055.1 Enterocloster aldenensis
TTATAGGAAGAAACAATGAATGTTTTATGCGTTTTTTAGGAACCCACTTTATTGCTGGAATTTAAGGAGGACGGGAGAGATTAAATAAGTTTTTGCCTTAAAGGGCATTTTAATAAGAACAATGGCAGGACGAACCTTCAGGCATTATCTGCCCTTTAGAATAAATAAAAGTGAAGGAGAAATTGGATATGGGAACACAAGAGAGCACACAAACCGAATCTGTCAATCAGGCTCTTGCCGCCGTTTCGGAAATGAATGGAAAGTACCTAACTTTCTGGACGGACAGGCAGCTTTTCGGCATCCCAATCCGGGACGTGGTACAAATCGTAGGGATGCAAGAAATCACCGAGCGCCCCGATTTTCCCACTTATGTGAAAGGGATTATCAATCTGCGAGGGAGCATTATCCCGCTGATTGATGTGCGGCTTCGGTTTGGCAAGCCGGAGATGAACTATACCGAGCGCACTTGCGTCATCGTTACTTCCATATGTAAAAAAGAAATCGGCTTTATCGTAGATGCAGTAAACGAGGTGGCCGCTATCAGCGAGGAACAGATTGCCCCGCCGCCTAAAGTGTCGGACGATTGCCCGAACAACACTTATCTCACCGGCGTTGCCAAGCAGGAGGGAAAGATTGTGCTGCTAGTAGACGCGGCCAAAATACTGTCAGCCGAAATTATGGACAGCCTAAGCGAAAACGGAGGAAAAGAATATGTTTAAGAATATGAAAAAAATCAGCACGAAACTCATTGTGAGTTTTATTATTGTTACCATTATATCCAGCATTGCCGGCATCCTCGGGCTATTCATGCTCAAAAACACCGACACGAAATATAGTGATGCGCTCGTCATCAACGGCTTTGCTCAGGGGGACATCGGTCAGTTCAATACCTATTTGAATAAAGGCGCCGCGCTCACCCTTGATATTGTCCTGCAAACCGATTTGGACGATATTAAAGCCTCCCAGCAGGAGCTGGAAAACGCCACCACAATGGCAAACGACGCGTTTGCGCGGTTAAGGCCCAATTGCCAGACACCCGAGGAACTTTCGCTTATCAGCACTTTAGACGAGAATTTGACAAAATATCGTGCATCGCGCGATAGGGTTATTGCGCTCGGGCTGCAAAACAAAAATGACGAGGCTATGGAGATTTTCTACTCCGAAACGCGGCCATTCATGGTGGGGGTGGCGGCGGCTGGGGACCAGTTGATGACGCTGAACGTCAAGATGGGCAATGAGGTTTCTGAAAATCTGTCCAACAGCACCACCATCACGATGCTTGTGATTATTATCATTGTGGCCGCATCTGCCCTGATTTCCATTTTGTTTGCAATTCTGATGGCAAAGAGCATTTCCAAACCAATCATCGCGGTGCAAAAAGCTGCTGGACAATTGGAGCAGGGAGATTTGAAAATCGACGTACATACCGATATAAAAGATGAAATCGGGCAAATGGCGAATTCTTTCACAGCAGCTGCAACCAAAATCCGCATGTATATCAGCGACCTATCCCGCGTATTTTCCGAAATCGCCGCCAGAAATTTCAATGTTTCCCCTGAAGAGGACTATAAGGGGAATTTTAAGGAAATTGAGGAATCGGCTAATCAAATTATAATATCTCTTAGCGATACGTTGGGGCAAATCAATATGGCCGCGGATCAGGTTTCCGCCGGTTCTGATCAGGTTTCCGCCGGCGCGCAGGCGCTTTCCCAAGGTGCGACGGAACAGGCAAGCTCTGTGGAGGAGCTTGCGGCAACCATCAACGAAATCAGTGGTCAGGTCAAGGAAACAGCCGATAACGCTCGACAAACAAGTAGTCTTGTGGACAGCACCGGGATGAAAGTGCTGGATTGTAATCGGCAGATGCAGGAGTTAAGCGTTGCGATGGATGAGATCAGCCAAACGTCTGGTCAAATCAAGAAGATTATTAAGACGATTGAGGACATTGCGTTTCAGACAAATATTCTTGCACTCAATGCGGCAGTGGAAGCGGCCCGCGCAGGCGCGGCAGGTAAGGGCTTCGCGGTAGTGGCCGATGAGGTACGCAGTCTCGCCAGCAAGTCTGCCGAGGCTGCGAAGGATACGACGGCGCTAATCGAAAGTTCCATCCATGCGGTTGAAAACGGGACAAAACTGACAGAAGGCACAGCGGAAAGCCTGAAAATGATAGTGGAAAGCGCCAAAGTGATTGAAACCACGGTAGCGCGTATTTCTGAGGCTACAGATGAACAATCGGCTTCCCTGAATCAAGTAACCACAGGCATCGACCAGATTTCTGCCGTGGTACAGACAAATTCCGCTACCGCCGAAGAAAGCGCGGCGGCCAGCGAGGAACTTTCCGGTCAGGCAAGTATGCTAAAACAACTGGTTGGGAAATTCAAGCTAAAGGATACTGACTCCGTAGCCGCGCAACCGGTAGCACTTACCCATTTGAAAGTGGCGAAATCAATGTCTCTTCCCTTGGAAGCTGGGAAATATTAAAAAATGGATTTAAAAAGCAGCAGTGACAGCTTTCTTAGGCAAACTGTCCCTGCTGCGCTTTATGGGAAAGTGCTGCAACCAGCAGGGAGCTGGGCAGCCAGTTGGAGCGTTTTGAAGCAAAGGGGGGATGACCTGAAACAGCGTTTTACGAAGTCTTGAAGAGCCAACCTTTGAAGCCTTGTTGCTCTTAAATCTTAGCTGCCAGATTCGTCAACGCCCGGATCAGCACCTGCGAATGCAGTCAAAGCTTCCCTGTGGGTAAACCTTGATACGTCACCGATTTCGGCGATGAGCTGGGGACCGTAAGTTTTACCCACGCCATATATGCCCATAACAGTACCGTATTCCGGCAGTGTAGCGACAAGCGCATCCATTTCTTTGCGAAGCTGCAGACAGAATGTTGGAAGCTTCCATCTCCCTATTGGGCAAATACCAGTTCAAACAGCATTGTACGCAGCCTGATTGAGAACGCAGATCCTTCGGTCAAAGGTGAATTGGAGGTCTTATTAGCAGGAGGAACCATTGAAAAGCCAGTCCATGAAGAGATCACATATGACAGTGTGTACAACTCAGAGGATAACCTGTGGAATTTTCTTTTTTTAACCGGCTATTTAAAATTAATATCCCGAAGGCTGGAAGGGGAGAATCGGTATATTACAATGGGAATTCCGAACCTGGAGGTCAAATATATTTACACGAATATGATAGAAAACTAGTTTACCGAGAAGATATAATCGAGGGATTTATCTTCTATGTACCGGGCCATGCAGGATGGGAATGCACAAGTCTTCGAGAATGAACTGTCCAGGCTGCTAAAGGAGTGTATCAGCTATATGGATGCAAAGGAGGCTTTTTACCATGGCTTTTTGCTGGGGATTCTGGGCAATATGAGTGATTATATCGTAAAATCAAACTCGCCTGTCAACAGCGCGCGGACGTTTTCTATGCCAGTGACGTTGTAAGCCCGCAGCGGTACCATATGGATAGGTAATGGGCGTAGGCTGTCCGGCAGGGTAGCAAGTGCCGCTTGCTGTTTGTTATATAGGTTCCGTGACACATCATCGTCAAATCTGGAAAATACGCCGTTCACTATCAGCTCAGCCCGGAGAGTTGCCCTAAACAGGATGTGCCATGAGTGCTTTCGCTGATAAAGTTACTCCATGCGGACTTAAGCTGGAGCATACGCAGAGTATGGCCGATAGGAGCGGTATCGAAAATAATATGGTTGTATTTAGCCTGTAAAACTCATTGAACGCCGCGATTTCCACGGTACATGAGCCGGAAAGCTGTTTCTCCATATTCGCAATGATTGTCTCCGGCAGTTTACCGCGATAAGGCACAATTACGCTTTCACAATATTCAGCAGCGGCCTCTACCGGGGCAATTGGAAACTGGTTCGGTGCTGATTAACAGCACTCCTTCCCGGTGTCCGCAAGGAAACGGCAGTGGCACAGGCCACTCAAGTACGGTGGAGATTCGCAGCAGCTCCGGGTCAACACCTACGCCGCAAAGTCCAGTCGGACAGCACATAGCAGGTTCAAAGATTTTCATGGATTTCATAAAATTACCCTCTTTCATAATCCTCTGAGATTTTGTAGGCGCAAAGCTCTCCGCAGGAAAGCATGTCAACAATACGCAGCCTCTTTGAATCCGTAGGCAACGGCAAGCAGTCCTAAAAATTCAGAACACGGCGGTAACAACTGGAAATACAAACCTTGCATGTACAAAAAGGTCCGAATAATGTCAGTGTACATATTGATGCAGTTCTCATCAAACCGGGCCGCAGGGCATAACAGAGACATCTACAAACAACGGAAATATCATATGGCGGGGATTGGACATGTCAAGCATGGACAAGTACTGATATTGATCGAGTAGGAGGCGGTGATTAGCCGCCGTCCTCTCAGTCGAGTAAGTAAGAGGACTTTCACCTCAAACTTCTCACGGAACCGTACGTGAAAGTCTCCTTTCATACGGCTCTTATCATTCAACAATACGAATACAAGTTACTCCAATGGGCAAACAGTTTTGGCTCTCGCTGTCTTACAGTGCAGAGCCATTTCTCTGCTCTACCCCGTTTACCTCGAAAGTTCTTATACTTACACATAGCCCATTTCACCAGTCTTCTATCAATACATTGTAGCGTTCCTTTCATTGCGGATGGATTGAACTTACCAAAATAGTTCATCCATCCGCGAATTAAGGGATTAAGAATCTCCGCTATGATGTCTATTTTACACCCTGTCCTCTTATGAACTTCCATAGCTTTAATTTTATCCCGGAAGCTTTTAGACGAAGTCTTGCTCACCGATGCAATGAAGTTGTATCTAACTTTCCCATCTTTGCACATAATATATACTGCTTTGAATGTGTAACCAAGAAAATCAAACTCTGTAAGTTCTTCATTCCTTGTCCTGTCCTTATCCTTGCAATACACTACTCTTGTTTTAACAGGATGTAGTTCGAGCTTGCATTCCGCAAATCTGGCTGCCAACTTCTTTTTGATGACAAAGGCTTCTTCTTTTGTACGACAATGTATTACACCATCATCCGCATATCTTTCAAACGGTGCTTGTGGAAAATTTCTTTTCATCCACATATCGAAAACATAGTGTAAATACATGTTTGCTAAGACTGGACTTATCACTCCACCTTGTGGTGTTCCAGACAGTCTTTCAATTACTTGTCCCTCTCTGGTTATAAATGGAGTTTCTAACCATCTTTTTATATACAGACAAATCCATTCTTCTTTTACATGCTTTAACACAACCCTCATTAGAAGTTCATGGTTGATGTTGTCAAACAATCCTTTAACATCTAATTCAATGACATAATCATATCTCCAACACCGTTTCCTTGCTGTTGCTATTGCATCGATTGCCGACTTGTTTGGTCTATAGCCGTACGAGTCATCACAGAACATCGGCTCTACCACAGGTTCTACATACATTCTTGCAACCATTTGTGCAATTCTGTCCGTAATGGTTGGTATACCTAACCTCCTTGTTCCACCAGCTTTCTTTGGTATCTCTACCGATAATACTGGTGATGGAAAGTAACTTCCTGAACTCATTCGATTCCATATCTTATATAGGTTATTGTTTAGTTTCTTTTCAAACCGTTCAAAATCTATACCGTCAATTCCTGCACTGCCTTTGTTTGCTTTTACTCTTTTATATGCCTCAATAACCACTTTCTTCGGTATTTCGTATTGTTTGCTCTCGCTCATCAAATCCTCCTAGTTTCCTAGTTGTTATCAGTATCAAGCAGAATGATGTTACCCCTTTGCTCCATCGTCATTACAACAACTTCAACACTACTACGAGTAACTCCGCCCCTGTAGAATACATTTCTACTTTCGACCTCATCTTTCTGTGACTTGAATCTTTTCGATTTTCATTATTCTACAGGTTCCCATGTTTCACACAGAAGCCTGATACATGCTCATGCCATCTTAATGCCGTTCCACAGATAGTCGGCTTTACAGGTTTCCTCCATCCTCATCCTTACTCAGTGGTGAAAAGTAAGTTTTGCAGAAATCTTACGCTTTCGACACTTCTTCAATGGTTCATTTTCATTCATCTTCATGTATCATATCTGATTGTTTGTACAACCTTTTCTCTAATCGCTCACTACCATGACCTGAATCATAGCAGCATTAGAGTGATTTGACAGGCTTACCTGTTCAATTCCTGCCGAAGGGCCTACCTTCATCTTCCGTGTGCCTTGCATGGCACACCACCACCGTGCGTACCGTTCGGTACACGGCGGTTTCAGCAGGTTCTTCACCTTCGTTTTCGGCTTCTTCCATTGTTTCCATATACACATTCGGATTCTGTGATATAGCCATTTATTGGGTTCCTCTATTCGCTTCTTCATCTCTGCAATTCCATAATAATTCAGCCAGCCCCGCATGTACTCCTTTATCTTCTCTAACGAAGGACGTATGCTCTGAACAGACCTTCGGGAACTAAGGTCTTTCAGTTTTGTCTTCATTTTCTCCCATGACTTTCCATGTACCCGGATATGGATGCCCTTTCCGTTCTTTCCCAATGTAAAGCCTAGGAACTTAAAATTTCGGATTGCAAATACACTTACTACACACTTTTCTTCTGGTTCACTTGCAGTTTCAGTGTCCCTTCCAGATACTTCGTGCTTGTCTCCAGCAGTCTCTTTGCGGCTCTGGCACTTTTGGCTAACATTACTATATCATCCGCATATCGTACAAAAGCCACTCCTCGTTTCTCATACTCCTGGTCGAACTCATTCAGATAGACATTTTCCAGCAATGGTGAAATATTTCCTCCCTGCGGCGAACCATCCTCTGTCTCCATGACTACACCGTTTTCCATGACTCCACTTTTTAGGTATCTCTTTATCCATTGGTTGCCCATTTCATCCTTTACTTCCCTGTGCAGGATATTCAAAAGCATTTCATGGTTCAGTGTATCAAAGTATTTGGACAGGTCCAATGCTACTGCATGGGTGTATCCCTGTCCTGCATACTCTTTTACCTTTAGGATGGCATCCTTTGCACTTCTTCCTGGACGGTAGCCATAGCTATTTTCCTAGAATAGCGGCTCATAGATTGGCATGAGCTGCTGCCCTATGGCTTGCTGGAACATACGGTCTTTCACGGTTGGGATGCCAAGCTTTCGCACTCCGCCCTCCGGCTTGGGAATCCCTACCCGTCTTACTGGATCCGGGGTGTATTTTCCCCTTCTAATCCGCTCTATAAGCTCCTTTTGATTTTTCCTGAGGTAATCGCCTGCTTCCTCTACGGTCATTCCGTCGATTCCCGGCGCTCCCTTGTTTGCCTTTACCCTCTTAAAAGCTCTGTTCAGGTTGTCTTTATGCAGTATCTTCTCCAAGAGTTCCGGCTGTGCACTGTCTCTTTCCTTCCATATCCGGCGGAAAGAACGGTGCGCTCCCACATACCCTTCACGTTCCGCGCTATCTATCTGCGGGCAGCTGTCTCTGTTTTCTGTCCCCAATGCTCTTTCCTCCTTTCCCGGTTGTACTTAAGACTCCTATTGATTCGGCCCTTCATCTTTCGACTACTATGACCTCGGCTAACTTCTGTGTGTTCAGCACTACCTCACGATAATGGTTATCCCTTTCAGGACATTTCGCACAGACCTCCCCGGGTACCACACGTTTCTTTCCCTCCATCCATCTGCCACATCTACCATGCATGATTCCGTGTAGTTATTGGGCTTCGGCTTGACTGGCAGCCTTACCCTCATGCATAGCCTCTTATGTGATTTCTGTTCGTCAGACCAGAGGTTTGCCCGTTGGTTCGTATGTTCCCAACATCCAGCTTCCTTCAGATTCCACCTCACGATGGACACCCTTGCCTTCGGCTATATCCTTCCCACTACCGGACGGATTCCGGATTCGCACCGGTTAGAAACGTGCGCCGCCGGGCGCACCAGCAAAGAACCCCCACGCTGATTCCTTACACCGAATCCGCATAGGGGGTCTTATAACGTTCCTATTTTCATACTTTAATACTTATCGACGCCTGCAGATACAGGAGAGGATGGCCTGCTGACAGATTCATGCGCCTGAGCCTGTGTCCCGAAGCTGCTTCCTCCGGAAGACTTAAGACGGAACTGACTGACCAGATTCTTAAGGATTTGGGCCTGGCCTGATAATTCCTCACTGGCGGCAGCGCTTTCCTCTGCCGTTGCGGAATTGGTCTGAATCACGCTGGATATCTGGTCAATCCCCTGGGTTACCTGGGAGATGGATCTGGCCTGTGCCTCCGATGCGTTTGATATCTCATTGATGGTTCCCGTCACATCCTGCACACCGGTCACCACCTCATTTAAGGACATGGCCGTGTCGTCCGCAATCTTTGTTCCATTCTCCACTGCCTTAAGGGAACTTTCAATCAGGGCAGCCGTATTCTTGGATGCTTCCGCGCTTTTGCTGGCCAGGTTCCTGACCTCATCCGCCACAACCGCGAATCCCTTTCCGGCCTCGCCTGCCCTGGCGGCCTCCACAGCCGCGTTCAGTGCCAGGATATTGGTCTGGAATGCAATGTCCTCAATGGTTTTGATGATTTTTCCAATCTCGCTGGAACGGTCGCTGATTTCCCCCATGGCAGCCAGCATATCCTGCATCCTGCGGTTGCTCTCTGCTGCCTCGCTTCCCACTTCATTGACCCGGCTGCTGGCATTCTGCGCATTATCCGCATTCTGCTTTACCTGGGAAGATATCTCGTTGACAGTGGCTGCCAGCTCTTCAATGGAGGAAGCCTGTTCCGTGGCTCCCTGGGACAAGGCTTGGGCTCCGTCGGATACCTGCTCGCTGCCGCTTGCCACCTGGTCGGAAGACTGGCTGATCTGGGACATGGTATTGTTAAGGGAATCCGATATATTGGTTAAGGCTGTTTTTACCTTGGCAAATTCACCTGCGTAATCATAGGTCAGCTGGAACACCAGATTGCCCTCCGCCACCTGGTCCAGGACCTTGGAAATCTCATCAATATAATTCACATAATCCCGCAGCCTGCTCACCGTTGAATTAAAGTTGACCGCAAGGGTTCCCAGTTCATCCCTGGACCTGTAATGGATTTCCTCGTCCAGGTTCCCGGCCGCTATATTCTTTGCCACCTGGTCTATCTCCTTAACCGGGGAGGTGATGCTCCTGACCACATAAACGGAACACAGAAGTCCTGCCGCAACAAGCAGTATAATGACTGCTGTCATGATGAGCCGTGCCCCGGAATATAACGCGTCTCCATCCATACTGGCCTGGGTCCCGCCCTCCGTGTTAAAGTTCACCACCTTAAGCAGGGTGGCCGACGCCTGGTCAAAGAGGGTCTTGGCCTCTCCATTTACCATTCTCATGGCTTCCTGGGTCTGGTTCTCACGGCTAAGTGTAATCATCCTGTCATGGATGGAAAGATATTCCAGCCAGGCAGTCCTGGTATCCTCCATCATGCCCCTGTCTGTGTCATTTGTCGCCAGATTGGACGTATAATTATTAAATACCGCATCAATTTCCCCCTTAATGCGCTCCATCTCCGTTTCATAGGACGCCATGCTTTCCTGGTCCTGGGCCACGATATGGGCAAATTCATTAATACGGTAATCCGATGTCAAGGTGTTTAACTCTTCCGCTGCTATGATGGACGGCATCCAGTTCTCTGCCAGTATGGTACTGCTGCTGTTAATCTTAGACATAAAGCTGAGGGAAGCAATCCCCAACCCTATCAGCCCCACCATCAGCATCCCCACAAGAATAAATAATTTTGAACGAATCTTTAAATTCTTCATTTGTTGTAACCTCCTTTACATCATATATCGGCATTATTTGGGCCCGCATAAGAAAATCTTAACAGAATCTTTACGCCTGTATGGAAAAAAAGCTGTAAAACCAACTTGTTGATGCTGGTTTTACAGCTTTTTATATACCAGTTCCATTTACCGGCGGTCATTCATATATGTAAATACCGCGATAACCACCGCCCCAATAAGAAAATATTTTACAAATAATATGTTCATCCTGACCTTCCCATTGTCACCGGTTAAAAGGCAGCACCCTTTTAGTATTTTTCCCCGCTTTCATATCCCATACCGGACATATCCTGACTGGCGTGTACTGGTGCGGGTGCTGGCCGGGATGCACGCGCTCCCGTGCCATCTGTTTTTAACCGGAACTGCCCAACCAGGTTCTTAAGGATCTGGGCCTGGCCGGAAAGCTCCTCACTGGCAGCAGCACTCTCCTCAGCCGTGGCTGAATTCGTCTGGACCACGCTGGATATCTGGTCAATGCCCTGAGTAACCTGACCAATGGACGCGGCCTGGTCATCGCTGGCGCTGGAAATATTATCGATGGTCACGGTTACGCTCTGGACCCCGTCCACCACCTGGTTCAGGGCCTCCGCTGTCTCATTGGCGATTCTGGTGCCCCGGTCCACTGCATGAAGGGAGCCTTCAATCAATGCAGATGTATTCTTAGAAGCGTCCGCAGACTTGCCGGCAAGGTTGCGCACCTCATCAGCAACCACGGCAAAACCTTTTCCTGCCGCCCCTGCCCTGGCAGCTTCCACTGCTGCGTTTAACGCCAATATATTGGTCTGGAATGCAATATCCTCAATGGTTTTGATGATTTTCCCGATTTCACCCGAACTGCTGCTGATATCTGTCATGGCAGAAAGCATCTCCTGCATGCGCCGGCTGCTTTCCCCTGCCTGGTCCTTGACCTGGGCCGCTTTACGGCTGGCCTCCCTGGCATTTTCCGCATTGGCCTTTACATTACCGGATATTTCATTAATGGTGGCTGCCAGCTCCTCCACAGAAGAAGCCTGTTCCGTGGCTCCCTGTGACAGGGCCTGGGCGCCGGATGAGACCTGGTCGGAACCGGCTGACACCTGGTCCGCGGACTGGTTAATCTGCATGAGTGTGCTGTTGAGATTATCTCTCAGCTTCACAATGGAGGTAAGTATGGAGGTAAAATCACCCACATATTTATCCGCAATACGGGTCTGGACGTCAAAATTCCCATTTCCCATCTCTGCAAACAGGTAATCCTCATCATGGATAATGGCTTTCAGGGAATCCACCATGCCCCGGACACTGTCTGAAAGCTGTCCAAGTTCATCCCTGGATTCATATTGAAGCTGGACCTCCAGGTTTCCTGCTTCTATCTCCTCCATACCCTTTTGTATTTCCCTAATCGGCGGCACGATGGCACGAATCAGCATAAGGGCCAGGATTACCGCAATCACAATGGCTGCCACGGATAAGAGGATAGCCACAATCAAAAGCATGTTCCGGACACGGATGGAGGTTTCATAATCCTTTTGTCCCAGGACATCCACGGAATCCGCGAAACTCCTGATGTCTTCAATTGCGTCATTCACCTTTGGGTTATATTCGCCTGTTAAAAGCTGCTGGGCCGATGCATTGGACGCTGCCGTGTTCTCCAGGGCCAGGGATGATATCTTGTTCCGTAAATCCTGGACCGCGTTCATCTTGGACTCAAACTGGTTAAGAAGGCTTAAATCCCCGTCATAATTGTTCCGGAACCATTCCAGCTCTGTTTTTACCGTGTTCATGGCCTCTTCTGTTTCCGCCACATAAGCATTGGTATTAGTTGAATTGGAATCCACCGTGGCCAGGGATACGTTCTTAATGGCTGTCTGAAGCTGAATCCGGATGTTGGAGGAACGCACAATGGCTTCATGGCTGTTTTCATAAAAGCTTTCATAACTGTTTCCCACATTATTCATTCCCAGAATAGTGGCAATCACGGCAATACAGAAGCATGCGATGATAATTGCGAATACAGCTGTCAGCTTTTTAGCAATTTTAAAATCTTTCATATTTATTCGTGTCCTTTCCTTTTTCTTCCCTATATCTTAATATATCGACACCCTTTTTATTTCCCTAACTTCTTTATTCCGGAAATATGTTAAAATCTTGTTAAGATTTCCGCCTGCCCAGATGCCATGGGACTGCTAAACATACACATCCAGCAGATGCCTTGGAACTGCTAAGCATATACATCCAGCAGATGCGTGTTTCCCGCAGCTGGTACTGCTGATTCCATCATCTGCTGCAGCGCCTGCCCCTGTTCCCGGGCCGTATCCAGGGTCTTGCCCAGCATTGCCACATTCATATCTGTCATGAGACGCGCGCCTTTAATGTCAATACTGGCTGACGCGATTCCTGTCAATAAATCCATACTCCTATATCCCCTTTCTGATTCTTTAAAATTCTGCTCATCTATAAAACTGTTTACTTAATTACCCCTATTATCTCTTTTTCTTCCATGCATCCGCCAGCGCCCCGTACCCATCCGGCCCATCCAATGCATAAATCTTCTTTATCATCTCCCTTCCGTTATCCAGGCGGCTCATGGCATTCACATATAATTCATTGATTTTCCCGGACGGGACCAGGATGATATCGGAATATAGTGCCTGCGGTGTATAGCAGTATTCCTTATCTGCCAGTCCTTCCTCTTCATAAAAGGGCATGTAAAACACCATCCCCGCGTTCTCCCTGATTTCCATGAAATCATAATCAGGCTGGATTCCCGCCTGTCCCGGCTGCGCATAAGGGCCGTCTATAAATACCATATCCGGCTTCCTTTCCCGGATGTCATACTGTCCGAACCCAAAGGGCTTTACCGACCCTGGCATGAGTCCTGATTCATCATGTGTCACGGTTCCTTCCCCTGATGCATTTTCTTCCTTATAAGATGCGGTAAGCACATAGCAGTCTGCTTTATCCTTCATGAGATGGTAGAAACGTTCCATCTGCTTCCAGATCCGGCTCCTGCACACAAGGAATGCGATTTCCAGCCGCGCTTCAAACTCAGTCTCCAGGCTGGAACCAATCTCCCCCCGCTTGCCTGCCAGCTGCCTGCCCTTGCTGAAACGTTCCTTTAAGTCCTCCTCCACCATGTACTGCCAGAGCAGTTCACAGTAATCTTCCAGAAGTCCCACTGTCTGTGTGCCGTCCCCTTCCACCTGTTCTATGGCTGTTCCGATTGCCATGGCCGATGCCTGCATATCCTCAAGCAGCCGGGCCATCTCCTCTGTATCCCGCTTCTTTGTCCTGGAGTCCAGGATTGCTTCCGCCCTTCCCAGGGTAGCCAGCATTTCCCTTATCTGCTGTTTCATGTATTCCCGCATGGTTTATTTCCGCCTTTCTCATAATTCCATAATATGTATATCGGCATTTTACGACATAATATAACAAAATTTTAATATATTCCAAGCTGCCCTCAGTTTTCCCTTATGCTTTTATTTTTTGTGCCGATAAAATAATTATGGTTTTATTATGATTAAAATTTTAAAGAAGGCGGTGTAAGCACAATGGATAATGGTATGGAAAGTATGCTTGATACGTATCTGTATGAAACCAATTCCCTTTTAGACCAGTTAGACGAGATGCTTGTTGCAGACGAAAAAAGCGGGGAGTTTTCATCGGATGATGTAAATGAAATTTTCCGGATTATGCATACCATCAAAGGGTCATCTGCCATGATGGAATTCGGTTCCCTTTCTATAATTGCACATCATATCGAGGATTTATTCTTCTATATCCGTGACAAAGGGATAGAATCCCTGAACCAGGAACATAAAAAGGATCTGTTTAACCTTATGTTCCGGTCAGAGGACTTTTTGAGAAGTGAAGTGGAAAAGGTGGAGCAGGGCGCTCCCCTGTCAGATAACCTTGATTCCTTTGCCCTGGAAATTAATGGCTTTTTAAAGAAAATCAGCAATCCTGAAAACAGTACGCCAATCCCTGGCAGCCCTAAAAACGGGACGGATAAGGCAGATAACAGCTCCCTTCCCCCGGACCCTGAGGCAGTGTGCTGTCTTCACATCTTCCTGGAAGAGGGGGTTGGCATGGAAAACCTCCGCGCCTATATGATTGCCAATTCCTTAAAGGAATGTGAACTGGATTTTAACTATTATCCCACAGATATGGAAAGCAACCCTGATACCTGCCAGACCATTGTTGAGAACGGTTTCTTCCTGACCTTCAGCAACAGGGAGACTGCTGCCCAGGCCGAGGATATCATCAAGTCACAGAACCATATCCGGTCCTATGAACAGTTGGATATGTCCGTTTCCCCTGATACGGAAGCAAAACAGGAGGCCGCGGACCAGGGACAGGATAACAAAAAGGCTGCGTCCCCGTCCACTCAGGCCCAGGCCCAGGGTTCCTTTACTCAGGGCAGCTCACCGCAGCCAAACTACGCGCCTGTGAAGCAGAACCTAATCAGTGTGAACCTGATGAAGCTGGACAGCCTGATGGATATTGTGGGGGAGATTGTCATAACCGAGTCCATGGTCACCTCCTCCCCTGAACTGAAGCTCCTTCCCAGGGACAGCTTTGACAACTTCATGAAGTCCGGCCGGCAGCTGCGCAAGCTTACGGACGATCTGCAGGATATTGCCATGTCCCTGCGCATGGTCCCCATATCAGGCGTGTTCCAGAAAATGAACCGGATTGTCCGGGACATGAACCAGAAGCTGGGCAAGGATGTGCGCCTTAAAATCATCGGCGAGGACACGGAAGTGGATAAAACCATTGTGGACAGTATCCAGGACCCCATCATGCATATTGTACGCAACAGCATGGACCACGGCATAGAAGAAACAAAAGAAGAACGTATTGCCGCGGGCAAGGACCCCCAGGGTGAAATCATCCTGTCCGCTTCCCATACCAGCAGCGAGGTGGTCATCTCCGTGTCAGACGACGGATACGGCATGGACCCCCACAAGCTCCTGGCCAAGGCCAAGGAAAAGGGACTGCTGACCAAACCGGAAAGCGAATATACCAGGAAGGAAGCCTTAAGCCTTATCATGGTTCCCGGCTTTTCCACCAACCAGGCCGTGACGGAATACTCGGGCCGCGGCGTGGGCATGGACGTGGTCAAGAAAAATGTGGAATCCGTGGGCGGCACTGTCTCTATCTCCAGCGAGGACGGGGCAGGCACCACAATGACCATGAAGATTCCTCTCACCCTTGCCATTGTGGACGGGATGAAGGTAACGGTAGGGAATTCCATTTTCACCATTCCCATATCCAATATCCGCCAGTCCTTCAAGGTCAGGGACAATCAGATCATCCTTGACGAATACGGCAATGAGATGGTGGAACGCATGGGCAGCTTTTACCCCATTATCCGGCTCCATAACTTCTACCGGCTGGATACCCAGGTCACTTCCGCGGAAGACGGCATCCTTCTCTGGGTGGAGGCCAGCGACCGCTCCTACTGCCTGTTCGTAGATGACCTGATCGGCGAACAGCAGGTGGTCGTCAAACCTCTCCCAACCTACTTAAACAGCTTTGAACTTAAAAATTACGGCATAACCGGATGCACCATCCTGGGTGACGGAAATATCAGCATTATACTTGATATACTCAGCCTGCATGCTGCTGCCATTGAAAATATATAACACGCGGAGGGATGAATTATGTCAGAACAAATCGAAATCCAGAATGGACAGGAACCGGAAAACGAGGATATGAACAATTCAGTGGAGCGCTGCCTTACCTTTGAGTCAGGAGGGCTTGTCCTGTTCCTCAGCACAAAATACGTAATTGAAATCATAAACGCCTATGCTATCACCCCCCTTCCATTGGTCCCATCCTTTATCAAGGGAATCATAAACCTCAGGGGACAGATTCTTCCGGTGGTGGACATCCGCCTGTGCATGGGCAAGCCGGAGGTGGAATACACCAATAAGACATGTATTGTTGTCCTCAACGTTGATTCCATATCCCTGGGTATTGTAGTGGATTCGGTCCGCCAGGTCATGGACATCAATTTCCAGGACGTACGGCCCATTCCTGTTAAGCGTCAGCAGAAATTACTGGACGGCATGGTAAACATAGAAGACGGCGGTGTGCTGATGTCCTTTGACTGCCACGCCCTTGCCAACTACCAGTATTAACTGCCAAGATATCCCACAGGAGTCCCAATATGCTAACTTTAACGGATGAAGATTTTCACAGGCTTTACACTTATATCAAAAAAAATTACGGCATTGACCTTGGAAAAAAGAGGCAGCTCATTGTGAGCCGCCTCTCAAACATGCTTACGGCCAATGGCTATACCAGCTTCAAACCTTATGTGGACGAGATTATTTCCGGACAGAACCGGGATATGGTGACCAGCATGCTTAATAAGCTGACCACCAATTATACATACTTCATGCGGGAAGAGGCTCATTTTAATTATCTGAGGGATACGGTCCTTCCCAACCTGGCCAGGGCCCATGAGCGGGACCGGATCCTCTCCATCTGGAGCGCGGGCTGCTCCTCGGGCGAGGAACCTTACACGATTTCCATGTATCTCAAGGAATTTTTCGGTTCCCAGGCCTCATGCTGGGATACCCGCGTACTGGCCACCGACATATCCCAGCAGATACTGAACACGGCCCAGAATCCCACCTACCAGGAGGAAAGCCTGGGCCGTGTGCCGGAATCCTGGAAACAGAAGTATTTTGTGAAATCCGGCGAAGGCTCCTACTGCATTGCACCTGCCATCAAACAGAACGTCATATTCAGGACCTTTAACCTGATGGACCCCATCCGTTTCAGGAGGCCCTTTGACCTGATTTTCTGCCGGAATGTGATGATATATTTTGACCAGCCCACAAAGGTGGATTTGGTACGGCGTTTTTATAACGCAACCGTATCGGGCGGTTATCTTTTTATAGGCCACTCAGAGAGCCTTAACAAGACAGAATGCCCATACCATTACCTGATGCCTGCCATTTACCGTAAGGTGCGGTAACGGTTATTTATACTGAACTACCAGAAAGAAGGATATGATATGGAACGTAAAATCCGGCTGATGATTATTGACGATTCAGCAGTATACAGAAATTGGCTGATAACCCAGCTCTCAAAGGATGAACATCTTGAAATCATAGGATATGCAATAGATGCCTTTGATGCAAGGAAGAAAATACCCCCCCTTAAGCCTGACGTCCTGACCTTGGATATTGAAATGCCGGGGATGTCAGGTCTTGATTTTTTAAAGGAGCTGCTGCCCAGGCATCCTCTTCCGGTCATATTGGTATCCTCCCTCAACATCAAAGTGTTTGACGCCCTGGCTGCCGGGGCGGTGGACTTTGTGAGGAAACCGGATATGAACAGCCATATGAGCAAGGATGCATTCCTATCCATGCTTATTTCCAAGCTGATTGTGGCTTCCCAGTCCAAAATCCGCGTCCCCGCATCCCAGGCAGTGCCGGTCACCTCCAGCCGCCGTATATCCGGTAAGGTGATATCACAGTTTAAACCGGAATCAGATAACGGGACCGTCATAGCCATAGGCGCGTCAACGGGAGGCACCGAGGCAATACTTGAGATTTTAAAGCAGTTTCCTGTCAATATGCCAGGCATTGTCATAACCCAGCACATGCCTGCCGGCTTCACAGCCATGTACGCGGAGCGGCTGAACCGGCTGTGTAAACTGGAGGTCCGGGAGGCCAAGGGCGGGGACCGGCTCCGCCCCGGCCTTGCCCTTCTGGCTCCAGGGGGCCAGCAGATGCGCCTGGTACGTATGGGGGCTGGTTATGCGGTCCAGTGCAGTCCCGGCGAAAAAGTCAACGGCCACTGTCCTTCCGTGGACGTGCTGTTTGATTCCGTGGCCCACACGGTCAGGGACAAGGCCATCGGCATCCTTCTGACCGGCATGGGGGCCGATGGAGCGGCCGGGCTTCTGCGCATGCGCAAAAACGGGGCCTATACCATCGGCCAGGACCGGGAGACCTGTGTTGTATACGGAATGCCCATGGAGGCCTATAAAATCGGGGCGGTCTGTGTCCAGTCCCCCCTGCAGTCCATCCCGCAGGCAGTTGTGAACCGGCTCTCCAAGTCCTGAGACGGACCGGAAAAAAGATATGAGAAAAAAGAAAGATGTAAAAAAAAGAAAGCAGCCCCCTTCTTATCCGGCTTTAATCAGAGGGGGGATTCTGATATCCGCCCTGATTATGACGTCCAGCCTTTCCTTTTACATGGGCCCCTCTGTCCTGGAAAAGGCAGACCGTTTATACCGCAGAATATCCGGCCAGACATCTGAGCCTGTTCCTGATAACCTTATCTCCGACACCGCCGGTCCCATCCGGGAAGCCGGAGCCGGCGGACCGGGGCCGGAACCGGGACAGGAACCGGAACAAGGCCAGACAGGGCCGGACTCCCCGTCCGTTCCCTACCTGGAGGTGTCCCGGGAACTTGGACGCCTGGATGACCTGACCCTTGATAAGGAGCCGGAACAGGAAGGCGCCTCCTACGCCGTCATGCTCAACACTGCCATGGGGCCCATGCTTTATTACAATCAGGCTGACCAAAGATGGGGCGATTATCTGTACGGAGGACAGGACCCAATGAAGAAATACGGATGCGGCCCCACTGCCGTTGCCATGATAATCAACAGCTTTTCAACCACACCCGCCACCCCTGTGTCGGCCGCGGACTGGGCTGCAGACAATGGCTGTTACGCTCCTCAGGGAGGTTCCTACCATAACCTGATACAGGATTCCTTATCAGCCCATGGGATTCATGTGGAGAGCGTGAAACAAAGGACGGCCGGAAATGCGGCCGGACTGCTGGACAGCGGACATATCCTGATTGCCCTTATGGGAAAGGGCGCCCTCACGGATAACGGGCATTTTATCCTGATTACAGAGTACCTGGACAATGGGAATGTCCATATTGCAGACCCCAACAGCTATGAGAACAGCACAAAAGAATGGGAACTGGGCCAGCTTATGGCGGAGCTGAAACAGAGCCATGACAATGGGGCGCCGCTGTGGGCAGTTGGGCGGGGGAAGGAAGGGGCAGAGGATAATGGATGATTTCATGTGTTTTGGCAATGATATTGAAAACAGAGAGGCCGGTTCCCTTCTAGGGCTGCCGGCCTCTCTGTTCCATGGATTGGTCAAAGCACTGCAGTTCCTCCCGGGAACATGTGCCCCTGACCACCTTCACCAGGTTTCCGTAATCCGCCTTCATGGCGGCCCGCAGTATGAATACCCGGTCCTTTAACAGGTTCATGTCATAGAGGGTTCCAAGGAACATGGCCACGTCCGCGGCATCGGCGGCCTTAGCGGCCTTGGTGACCACAGCGTCCTTGGCTGCATTCCTTTCTTCATCCCATTTAAAGGCGCAAAGCATCATCACCAGGGTGGACATAAGGTAACGGTCTGCCTTCAATAGGGCGGTACAGCATTTCACGCATTGATCCAGGTCCCCATTCTGATAATGACACATGGCAAGAAGTTCCCAGGTTCCCTGTAGGTTGCCGGTGAGAAGTTCCCCCCGGTTAACGCTTCCATGCTCATCAAGAATCTGCAGCGCCCTGGCCAGGTGGTATGCGCCTTTTTTGAAATCCTGCTTTGCCACATAGAATTTACCTGCCACATAATCATAATCACATTCTTTCGGAATCAGCTGGACTGCCTTGTCATAAATTTCCATCATGGCCTGCTCATCATTCTTTTTATATAATATTGTCATGAGTTTCCAGAAGGTAACCGCGCTTCTTACATCGTACTCATCGATATGCGCCGGCATCCGGTCAATGGATTTCCTGTACCATTCCTCCGCCCTCTCGTTATTATCCCTGATTGAATAATAGGCATCTCCCAAATACCCCATCATATCAAAATCGTCCGGGTGTTCTTCTAACTCCATAAGAATCAGCCTGGCATTGCGCTCCCCTTTCTGCTTATCCTCACTGGAATTAAGATCATACCCGCTGTGGAAGATGGCTAACTCATTGCTGGCATCCACCGTGCAGTCAACAATACTGCCTCCGTTCAGTGCCAGTTCCTCATGAATCCTTTTTTTATACCACAGACCCTCCATCCGTTTAAAGATACGGGTCTGTACGCCGCCTGCAAAGATTTTCTCGTCCCGGTTCACATGCATCCAGGATGTAAGCATGACATAATACCGTGTCCTTGCCAGTTTGTTTAACAACGGCATCAGCTTTTCAGCTTCTTCCGGAGGAAAATACTCATCTGCGTCCAAAAAGGCTATCCATTCCCCGGACGCCTTGCTGATTGCATAATTCTTAGCAGCCGCAAAGTCATCAATCCACTCAAAATCATACACCTTTGCCCCCATGGCCCGGGCAAGCTCAACGGTCCGGTCCGTGCTTCCCGTGTCCACCACAATCTGCTCATACACAATGTCCTTTCCCCAGGACAGTGCCCGCTCAATGTTTTTTTCCTCATTCTTGACAATCATGCATTGTGAAAGCCGCACATCTTCGCATCTCATCTTACGTTCCTCCCTCTCTATATGTTCTTCTCATCAGGACAGGCAGGTTTTGCGCCGGACCATGCCGCACGGATGTATGACAGCTCCTCCGCTGTAAACCGCTTATTTATATATGCCTCCAGCTCCGGCCACTCCAGCTCAGAGCATGCCTTCAGGACAAACAGCCTGTCTTTCATGGAATCAAGACAATAGAGTTTTTCCAGTATACCCATCACTTTCCGTGCATCCACAGGAGAGCAGCCCCCATCCCCCCGGAATGCCTCCAGCAGGACATACAGAGACTTCATGGAATAGGGCGCGGACTTGAGAACGGCAATGCTAAGGCTCACCGCCCGTTCCCCCTTTCCCGTCTTCAGGCAGCAGAAAGCCAATTTTTCATAGATTTCCTCCAGGTGGCTGCCTGTGAGCATGGACCGGTTATTCCTGCCATAACATTGAAGCTTGTTCAGAGCCTGTTCCAGGTAAAACATTCCCCTCCCGAAGTCCTGGTCCGCAATAATAAAATTACCTATGATATAGTCAAAGTCAGCCTCCTTTGGAAGCAGCTTCACAGCCTTCTCATAAATCAGCTTCATCTCATCAATTCCGCCTCCATTCTCTTCCATAATTTGCAGAAGGCTTGTAAAAGTGGACGCGCTCCTCTGGTCCCTTTCATCCAGCAGAGACGGCATGCGTGCAATGGATTCCCGGTACCAGGACTCCGCTTTGTTCAAATCTCCGGCCGCGTAGTACTCATCTCCCAAATACCCCATCATCTCATGATCGCCGGGATGGTCCTCCAGCTCCTTAAGGATCAGCTTCAGATTTCTTCCATTTACCTTCTTATCCTCCCAGACAGATCCGCTGTAACCGCTGTGAAGAATGGAAAGCTCCCCTGTGGCGTCGGCGATATGCATAGGAGTCCCGTCCAACCATCCAAGTTGTTCATGGATTCTTCTCCGGTAGCCCAGATTGGCCCGGTTGCGGAAGACACGGATCTGGGTTCCCGCGGCGGCGGCTTTCCCATCATCATCCAACAGCATCAATCCCGTTGTTATCCCTTCAGCCCTGGTAGGCTCCAGCTGCTCTAATATCTTAAGAAGCTTCTTCTCATCTCCCGGCGCCCATGTCTCATCCGCGTCCAAAAAGGCAATCCACTCTCCCTTTGCCTTACTGATGGCATAGTTCTTAGCCGCGGCAAAGTCATCTGTCCAGGTATAATGATATACCCTGGCCCCCATAGATTCTGCAATCTGGACGGTCCGGTCCCTGCTTCCCGTGTCCACCACAATCTGTTCGCAGACAATCCCTTTTCCCCACGACAGCGCCTTCTTTATGTTATTTTCCTCATCCTTTACAATCATGCACTGGGAAATGCGCACACCGCTCTGTCTCTCCAACATAACGCCTCCATACCTTATGTCTGTAAAAGAGAAAGCCATTTCGCAGCTTCCGGCTTTTGAAATGGCTTTCTCTTAAGTTGGTTCCGCCACACGGAGTGGAACCAGTATCAATCACTGTTCAAAAATTACTGTAACAGGCTCAATACGCCCTGAGGAGCCGCGTTTGCCTGAGAAAGCATGGACTGGGCAGCCTGCAGAAGAATATTGTTCTTGGTGTAGTTTGTAATCTCATCAGCCATGTCTGTATCACGGATACGGCTCTCAGCTGCTGTGATGTTCTCAGACGTAACCTCCAGGTTGCTGATGGTGTGCTCCAGACGGTTCTGCGCAGCACCCAGCTTAGCACGGTAGGAAGATACAGTATCAATGGCGTCTTTAATGGCTGTAATGGCCTGGTTGGCATAGGTTGTTGTCTTTTCACCAACATACAGGATATGATCCTTTGTCCCCACCTTACTGGGATCAACCTTACCCGCATAGGCACCACCACCGGCTATAGAGAATATACCTGAAACTGTCATAGACTGTCCGCTAACCAGGATGGTCTCACCAGCTGTCGGGCCAATCTGGAATGTCATCTTATGACTCTTATCGCCAGGACGGGTTGCGGCGTCATAACCATTGGCGTTCTGTAACGGCTTAATACCGTTGAAGTCCGTGTTGTTGGCAACACGGTCAATCTCTGCTATCAGCTCGTTCATCTCGGACTGGATGTTGCCGCGGGCAACAGAGTTGTATGTACCGTTTGCAGCCTGGGTAGCCAGGGTGGTCATACGCTGAAGCATGGAGTGAACCTCTGTCAGGGCGCCTTCTGCTGTCTGAATCAGACCGATGGCATCGTTGGCATTGGCTGCTGCCTGGTTTAAGCCGTTAATCTGGGATCTCATGCTCTCAGAAATAGCAAGTCCTGCAGCGTTGTCGCCTGCACGGTTAATCTTATAACCGGATGACAGTTTCTCCAGGTTCTTGTTCAATGCGCTCTGGTTGGTGCCTAAGTTTCTGTAAGAGTTGATTGCCGCTATATTATGCTGAATTACCATAAATATTTCCTCCTTGATTTTTAAATATATCCGGCAGGAACCTCCCTGTCCCCGCCCATACGTCCATAAGGGCCCTTTATGAAACGTATCTGCAAAGCTCTGTTTATATTAAGCTGCCTTACATTCTGAATATCGTCAAATTCAAAATATATATAAGGGTTTGTATGATTTTTCTTTAAAAAACTTCCATGTAAATCCTGGTTAATCCCTGCGACTGATTTATCCCTGTAACCTGATTTATCCCTGCAGCAGCCGAATCACCAGGTCCGGCAGGCTGTTAGCGTGGACCATCATGGAATTGGAGGACTGGAGTATGATATTCTCCGTGGTATAGGCTGTAATCTGCTCCGCCATGTCGGTGTCCCGGATACGGCTCTCAGCCACTGTCATGTTTTCCTTTGTCACCCCAAGGTTGCTGTTGGTATGCTCCAGATGGTTTAAGGACGCGCCAAAGGATGCCCTCACATCCGCCACCGCCTCAATGGCGTCCTCAATGGTATCCACTGCCTGGTTGGCATTGTCCACCGTGGTAAAATCCATATCCTTTAAAAGAAGCTCCTTGCTTCCCATGTAATACCGCTCCACATCCAGGGTCTCGGCTTCCGAGTGCCCAATCTGGAGTCTGATATCGCCTTCCTTTTTAGGGGGTACATATCCAGGAGGAAGATTTCCGGGATGTTCCTTAAACAAAGGAATACCGTCAAAATCCGTGGTCTGGCTGATCCGGTCAATCTCATCCAGCAGCTGCAGCCGCTCCGACTCAATATTTTCCCTGGCCACGGAGCTATAGGTCCCGTTGGCGGACTGCACGGCCAGGGTCTTCATCCTCTGGAGCATGGAGTGTATTTCCGTCAGGGCGCCTTCCCCTGTATTGGTCATGCTTACACCGTCATTTACATTGCGCATGGCCTGGTCAAGACCCCTTATCTGGCTGCGCATCAGTTCAGAGATGGCCAATCCGGCCGCGTCGTCCCCGGCCCGGTTAATCCGGAATCCGGAGGATAGCTTTTCTAAGGATTTATCCAGTTTGCCTTTTATGATTTTCTGATTTCTGGATGAATTCACGGATGCTATGTTGTTCTGTATCTGCACCTGTCCATTCCACCTTTCCGTATCTATTTCGGCATATATCTTATATCTATAGAGAATCACCGATATGCTTCATCATTTCCATTACTATGTTTATCGGCGTTTCTTCCCGGTTCATAAGAAAAAATTGATGGTTTGGACAAAAAATCATACCGGATGCATCACAGGCCCATTTTCACAGACATTTCCTTAAGCCGCTTTGCAGCCGGTCCAAATCCTGCAAGGGCTGACTGTCTGTAATACCCCGCCGCCTTTTCCCCATTGCCCGACACTTCATACCAAAGCCCCAGATTATAGGCCGCCTTAAAGGATCCCGTGCCAACCACTCCCCCCTGTTCCGGGTGTTCCCCTATCCTCAGGCACTCCAGATAATTTTTTTCTATCTCAGGCAGCAGATGCTGGTATTGTCTCACATCCAACAACACCAGCTTCATATAAAAAAGCCCGCATAAAAAACAGAAATCAGCCCGTTTTCCAAGCACGGGCTTCTCCCGCCCGATGATATCCCCCGCCTCATGAAGACAGGCGGGCCCGCCCAGGTCCAACAGGGTATAAAGGTATAAAAGGATGCCCTCGGTCCGGTATCCTGCCTGTCCGGGTACGTTTTCATAAAAGCTGCAAAACCAGTCAAGGCTGTCCTTCAGCCGTTCCATATTCCGCAGGGTGGCCGCCATCTGGAATCTGTAATATGCGTCCTGGGGATACATACGGGCCGCTTTCTCAAGATAGGGCAGGTTCCTCTCCCCTTTATCACCACTGAGATAACCGTCGTGGTCCGCCTCCAGCAACAGGGGATAACACCCAATCCCGGTGTTTGGCTGTTCATGGATGATTCCCGCATATCTTATACCGCGGGGAAGAAGCCTTGGAATCAGGGAGGTGCTGACACTGATTCCGTCAACGTCATGGTAGGAATCGTATCTGGTAATGGCTCCCATCCACGCCTGTCCGTATGCAGCCCACAGCCTGGATATCCGTTCTTCCAGCCTTTCCCTGGAATAAGGGCGCAGGGTCTCATCCGCGTCCAGGACCAGGTTCCAGTCCCCGTCCGAATGGTCCAGGGCAAAGTTGCGGGCAGCGGAAAAATCATCGGTCCACCCATATTCCAGAACCAGGGCCCCTGCGTTTCGTGCAATTTCCTTTGTCCTGTCCGCGGAACCGGTGTCGGTTATGATTATATCATCCACAAGATGTTTTGCGCTTTTCAGGCAGCGTTCCAGGAAACGTTCCTCGTTCCTGACAATCATCACCAGGTTTATCTTCATGTAATGCCCTTTCTCTTATCAAGAAGCCTTTTGTATACAAAGGAGCGGATGGCTGCCTCGGCCCCGTCCGTCAGCCTTAAAAATTTACAGCCGTATCCGTATCTTCCGCCCTCTGCGCGTTTCGCCCACAGGATAACCACATTGAACCTGCGTTCCAGGGTTCGGAAACAATAGGAGAAGGATATGACATCCCCCCTCTTAAGGGGCTGGACCGTGGTGATATACAGCCCTCCAGCACTGAGATTGCGGATGGTGCCGTAAAAATGTCTGCCATTGCTCAGCTCAAACTCCACCTCCAGATAGACCTTGGCCCGTATATCCCGCTGGCGCTGGACCACATTCTTCACATCCAGGATACGGCAGTCAGCCGCCCACGGCTCCCCTGTTTCCAGATATGCCGGATTCCTCCGTATGGTGACCTCGCACTTGGCCACTATCAGGCCGCATTGGTCGTCATAAAAATCCACCCTGGACTGAAACCGGGAATCCTGAAACTTATAATCAGAAAAGAACAGTGTGACACTGTCCTTTGCATGAACGACCCTTGCTTCTGACAGGCGCTGTCCTGTTGGGGTGTAAACCATACACCTGCTGCAATCTTTTAATACCATGTTCCTGTTACTCCTCCTGCCCTTATACCAGCGCTCCCACTTCCCGGTCCGCATTCATCATCATCTGAATCCGCATCATCTGCACCAGGCTGGCAAAGCTTTCCTTGTCCATGACTATATTGTCCCCTTCCTGGCGGATGGACAGGTTGTCCATCCATGCAGATGAGGCCAGAGGGCTGCTGCCGGTGATATTTCCTCCATACAGGGAACTGAGGGCCAGGTTTCCTCCACTGCCAAGGGAACTGAGGGCCAGGCCTCCTCCCCCGCCAAGGGAACTGCCGCCGGACCCTGATGACAGGATACGGCTGCCTGTCCCCATATTCATGGCATAAAGCATGGCAGGGTACTGGCTGCTGCCACTGGAAGCCGTAACGGTCCTCCCCGCCTTCAGGCCGGGCTCACCCATATACGCCATTACCTTCCTGACATAATTCTGGGTCTCTTTATAGGGAGGGATACCTCCGTATTTCTGGACGCTTCCCGGCCCTGCGTTGTACGCGGCCAGGGCCAGGCTCACATCCCCGAACCGGTCCAGGTTTTCCTTCAGATACCTGGCCCCGCCCATGATGTTCTGCCTGGCGTCATAGGGGTCCGATACCCCCAGGCTCCTGGCTGTTCCAGGCATTAACTGCATCACCCCAATGGCTCCCGCATGTGATACGGCCCTGGGGTTAAAATCAGATTCCGCCTTTGCCACTGCCCGTATCAGCCCGGAAGGCAGGTTGTATCTGGCCGCCGCTTCCTCAAACATGGCATCCATGTCCTGGGCAGCGCCGGAAATCCCGTTTTTCAGCATATTCCGGAAGGCGCTGTCCTGCGAAAATACACGGCCCACAGCTCCTTCCTCCTGCTGCCTGACGGCCTGAGCCTGGGCAGCCGATGTGATTAAACCCATTTTATCCTGCTCCTTTCATCCCGGGGCGGTTTTCAATATTTATTCCCGCCCCCCTGTACTCCTTATCTTGAAGCCTTTCCGTCCTGGCCTATGTTCCAGCCGTCAACAATACGGTTCACAGCCATGCTTCCATCGCTGTCCAGATAATACCAGCTTCCGTTGTCATTGAGCCATCCTGTCTTCATGCGCCCGTCCGGCTCCAGATAATACCACGTTCCAGGGCTTGGCTGTATCCAGCCCGTAAGCATGTCCCCATTTTCTCCCAGATAATACCAGAATCCGTCCCCGGGACTGAGCCAGCCCATGCACATGGCACCGTTCTGGTCCATGTAGTACCATCTGCCTCCTGTTTGGAACCAGCCCTTTACCCGGCTGCCGCTGCCGTCAAAGTAGTACCATTTGCCGGAAACAAGCTTCCATGTGTCAACTGCCTTTGAACCGTCCGGCATCACATAATTATCCCCTTTAAAGGAACCGCCGTCCCCAGGTCCCTGGCCGCGCTTTTCTTCCTTCTCGTAATCCTCCCAGTCAAACTCCTGGTCCGTGGAGGTCACATACTGGCCTTCCTTCAGATACTTCTTCTCATCCGAGGTAACAGGCACTGCCTTCACTTCATAATAATAGGTTTTGTCCATGTCCGTCATATAGTCGGCCAGATTAGCGCTGTTGCTTTCCACGGTCATCCTTTTAACCACCTTATTATCACCGTACAGGGTAAGGGTATAACCCGGTGCATATTCCACGGACTTCCATACGGCCTTTTTCTTGGACGTACTGCTCCAGCCTGCTTTCTGTGTATCGCCCAGCACCGTGACCGGCCGGTAATCCGCCTTCACCTGAAGGCTGGAATCATCCAGGGCCTTGGCTGACACAAAGTCAGCGCCCGTGACCTTGCATTTGGAGCGGTTCAGGGTGGCGGGAAAGTATTTTCCGTCCTCTGCCACCACCGTAACCTCCACCCGGACCTTGCGCCCCGGTTTCCAGTTGTCATAATCCGTGCGGTACTGCACATCCCCAAGGGAGCAGCTTTTGCCGCTGACCGTAACCTCCGGTTCAGATATCTCCTCCGGCTCCCCATAGATTGTCTTAAAGCTGACGTTCACGCTTTCAATCACACTGGACTGAGCGCCGTATGCATACAGTCCCATCCAAAGCGACATGGCCGCCCCCAGCCCCAGGGCCGCCCTCAGTGTTCTGTTTTTCCTCAATTAAAGCACCTCCTGCTACTGTGTCCATATTCCATCCTGGTTCACATAAAATCCGCTGATCCGGGTATCCCTTGCCATCTCGTATGAACCCGGATGAAAATAATACCAGTTCCCGTCTATCTGGCACCAGCCTTCCACCAGCTCCCCATTGGAATCCGCATAAAAGGTCTGGCCGTCCCTTATGATCCATCCCGTGAACATGGCGCCCTGAAGGCTGTTGTCCACCGTGTTCAGATAATACCGTTTTCCGTTGAGTGAAAGCCAGCCCGTATAAAGGGAGCCGTCATCATTAAAATAGTAATAATAAGGCCCAATTACCTTCCAGCCCGGCCCGGCCATGGAACCTACGGGTTCCCCGGCCTCTTCCTCCGGGCGGAAATAATACCATTTCCCATTGACCCTGGCCCATCCCACCGCCATCTGCCCGTCGGGCTGGAGATAATAATACCGCCCGTCCACATTCTGCCAGCCGTTAAGCATAAGGCCGTCCATGTTAAAATAGTACCATAAGCCATCAATCAGCTCCCAGCCGCCCCTGCCCAGGCTGCCGTCCGGATAACGGTAATGCCAGCCGTCTTCTTCCTTTACCCAGCCAACCGTATCCGCGGTTCCCCGGATCAAGGAGCCGTCCTTTTTCTGCTGCCCCTTTCCATCCGATACATACCGGTCCGTAATCTGCAGCTCCCCGGATTCAATCCACTCGCTTTTCTTCCCGTATTTTACCTGTACATCCGTTGACGGTATGGTCCTTACCTTGAAGGTATAATCCCCTTCCTTTGTCATGTACGGGTAAAAATTGTACCTGACCGCTGATGTTTTGGACACCTTGTGGACGGACTTCCCGTCCCGGAACAGTTGAAGCTCATAATATCCGGAGGTATTCTCCGGCTTGTCCCATTTGGCCTCGCCCAGGTTTTTCTCATTCCAGAAGGCATCCTTAGGAGGATTGTATTCTCCCTTTACCCCGTTTACCCTGAGGGTCACCACCAGGTTGTCCCCGTCCCGCCTTGCGGACACAAAGGTGCCTCCGCTGATTTTGACCTCCGATGACTTATAGCTTGCAAGGAAATAATCCTCCCCCACATCCTCCGGCTCCAATGTGACCTTCATCCTGGGCTCGTCCGCCGACTTAAGCTCCTCCCCGGCCTTATCCACCCATTCCGCCCTGGATACATGATACTTGCTGTTGCCTCCCGACACCATCACCTTGCCTTTTTCCGGTGTTCCTGTCCCGATGTCTATGCCGGGCAGGGTGCTTCCGGCCTCCAGCTTGGAATTCACCCGCACGCTCACTGATTTGATGGGCTTGGTGGCTGCCATAGCTGTGATGAGGCCCCCCTGCGCAAGGCAGCAGGCCAGTATGACGGCCGCTGCGCCCTTAATCCACCTGTTTGGCATCCGCTGTTCCTCCTTATATCGTTTCCCTGCTATCATCCTGTTCCGGGATAGCGGTTCTTTCCTGTTCCTCCGGAATCCCCTCCGGTACAAATCCCAGGAAATATATGTATATGTCTACCACAGCCTGATATAATTCCTGGGGAATGGCCGCCCCCAGCTTCATCTGGCTCAAGAGCGTGGCAAGGGAGTCATCCTCATATACAGGGACCCCTGCCTCCATGGCTGCTTCCGTGATTTTCTCAGCCATATACCCCATACCCGAAGCCACAATGACAGGCGCCCCGTTTTTCTGGGCGTCGTATTTAAGGGCAACGGCTTTCTTTTTCATCAGTTCCTCAAATCCTGACATTGATGGTCCTCTCCTTTTCCCTTATTTCCGGAAACACATCCTCAATCCTCAGGCTGCCTGTTTTTTCCCTTACCAGCATGCGGCCCAGGCCCAGGCCGTTCTTCTTCATGATTCCGGCCACCTGTTCCTCTATGTCCCCGGATTGGCCTGCAAGGGCAGGCGGCACCCCTAGCTGCATGTCCACCAACCTGTCCTTAAATATCATGAGCATCTCAAACCTGCCTAAACCCTGGACATCAAAGTGGAGCAGCATCTTTATCTTCCTGCCCACATCTTCACCTTCCCCGCCCGCGTCCGGGTCCGCCCAGATTTCCGACATCACGTTCTTTCCCTGGTACTGGAACGGGAACAGGATATGGAGAAGGGGAAGGTATACGCTTTCATTCAGAAGCATTCCGTTCATGATCTGATAAAACTGCTGGATATTCTCCAGTCCCGCCTCCCCGTTGGCACCCTTTAACAGAAGGGAGGAAAATGTATCTGCAAAACCGTTCTCTTTTGACTGTCCATGGGCGCTCAGTATGCTGTCCATAGAAGGCATTGCATTGTCCTTAAAATAAGCTTCCACGCCGCGGCTTCCCGCCAAACGGTCAAACAGCTGCTGCAGCCGGTCCATGCTTCCGTTCTCATAGCGCACCGCATGGAATATCAGATGCATGACAGCGTCCCGCACAGCCCCGTAATCATGGGTCCTGGATATATAATTGGACAGGAAAGGAATCAGCCTGCTGTTAAGGAAGCTTGTGTTGGCCGCCGTGTCCCCATTGGCCGCCTTCCAGTCCATGCCTCCCATAAGCTGCTGGAAATCATCCCGGAAGGGTCTCATCAGGAGATGGCTTATATCATCTGTCAGGGTACGCATCTGCTGAAGGAAATGGCCGCCGGACGAGTAATCGTTATATGTCTTTAAAAAGGCCAGGACCGCTTCCTTCATGCTCCCCGGGGCATCCTGATACAGGATGTTCCTCAGCCCGTCAAAAAAAGGACCTGAGAATTTGGCCTGGGAAAGCTGCTGCCCCTTAAGAAAGGAAAGCAGTTCTTCCGGGGAATCCACCCTGACCGAGGAAAGCAGCCTCTCTACCAGCTCCCCAACCTCTGCCTGGTCCCCGAACAGCAGTGCGGCCGTTTCCCTGGAAAAGAGCTGTTCCAAAAGCCTTGGAAGTCCCATGCCCTCCCCCAGCTTTTTTATGAAAGCCCCGTAATTGCTTTCATAGTCAATTATGCTATAGCTTCTTTCCCCTGTGGCATCCCCGCTTTTTCCTTCCTCCTGCCCGTCCGCCCTGACAACACGGGACGGGTCCACGGGATTCTGGATTTTCTGGCTGTTCCCCTGCTCCGCAATCCTCTGGCTGTCTGATATGTTCCTGTTGTCCGGATTCAGGGAAGGACCGGTTACCTGTAAGATATTAGCCATAATACCTCCGTACTGAACTATACTTAGAAAATGAGTCTATATCTTTATATATATCGGCGCAGTCCTCCCTAACCATTAGGGTTATTTCTAAAAATTTTATCTCTTTTTTTTCGAAACTGCCTTATCCCCGGTCAAAAAGCGCCGATAAATTACGTATAGCAGCAAAGGGAATCCATCAGAGCACTGAATGAAAGGAGGGTGTCATGAACATCAAATTTTTAACCGGCAGCACGGATTTTCCGGATTACCGGTCCATTACCTCCACCACCAACACACAAAAGACGTCTGCCGGCAGGGAAGCCGGCGATTATGATAAGATATCACTTAACAAGTCCCCTTATCCCGAGGATGATATGTCCTTTGCCCGTGTACTTGCCAGGGAGGCTGCGGCCAGGCTGGAGGCCGGTGTAAGCAGCGAACGGGTGCTGAGTTTAAAACAGCAGGTGGAGTCAGGAGCCTATCGTCCCGACGCCAGGCGCATAGCCGAGAAATTACTGGGCTACCGTTAATGAAGGAGAATGAACCATGGATTATCAGAACAACACAAAGGATCTGCTGGAGGAATTTGCCGGCTCCATTAAACAGCTGGCCCATACCATTGAGGGTATTGCCAGGCTTGAGGAGGAAAAGGCGGAAACCGCTTCCCTGGGCCATCATGACAGGATGGACGGAATCCTTAAGCGTGAGCAGGTATATATATTAAAGCTCCGGGGACTGGAACAGAAACGTCTGCGGCTGGCTGAAGCCATGGGCTGGAAAGGGCTTACCTTCCGCCAGATCCTCAGCCAGTCCACCGCGGAACAGGCCGGCCGCCTCTCTCCCCTGTTCACCCGGCTGGACAGCCAGATTAAGCATCTTCGTGAGGTTAAGGAAACCGCGGAGCGGATGATTCAGGTCAGGCTCAGGGAATTTAACCAGATTCTCTCCGCCGCAACCGGGGAGGGCTATGATGAAAACGGCAATCCGGCCAAAGGACCTTCTTCCTTTTTCCATGACCGATACGTATAAGCGGATACCTGCCGCTTCCAACAACAATCCGGAGGATGATACCATATGATACGAGCCACATTTTCCGGCTTTTCCACTGCTTTCTCGGCCCTGCAGGCCAGCCAGAAGCGTTTGGACATAGTCGGACAGAATCTTTCCAATATGAACACGCAGGGTTATACCCGGCAGCAGCTTGAAACCTCCAGCCTGAATTACTGCAATCCCATTTCCCGTTATATGAACGGTTCACAGATTGCCGTGGGCTTTGGTGTAAGCATGGATAAAGTAAGCCAGATCCGGGACCCCTATCTGGATGCCCAGTACAGGGCCCAGATTAACAAATCCGGTTATTCCGACACCCTCCAGACAGCCCTGGACACCCTGTCCAAAGCCCTGGACGAGAGCAGCATTGAGGGAATCCGCACCGCATTTGACGACGTCCAGTCCACCCTTACCAACTTACAGGATAAAGGCAATGACTCTGTGTATGAAAGCGAACTCCGTTCCCGTATGCAGTCCCTTACCAACCTGCTCAACGATGCGGCGCGCCAGATAGAAGAAGCCGAAAAGGCAGAGCTGAGCAAGCTGGACGGAACAGGCACCAGCGAACAGGGCTCCGTGGATAAGGTCAATGACATCCTGCGCCAGATTGGGAATCTGAACCACCAGATCAAACAGAATCAGGTCCTTGGGCAGCAGAGCCTGGAACTGTTGGATGAGCGGAACAGCCTGTTGGATGAGCTGGCCAGCTACATCCCCATTGAGGTGACTTATTTTAAAGACGCGGAGCACGATGGCAAGATGACGGTGGCGGACCCGGATGATCCGGACGCGCCGGCTCATATCATCGATGCCCCCAAAGAATTATATAATTATGATTCCAAGGGCAATATCATCAGCAGGAAGGAGTGGCCGGATGACCTTAAGGTAGAGCTTGTATACAGGGATACCACGGACCCGGAGGGCACTACCCGCAGGCTGACCCTTATCAACGGCACCGAAGGCACCCTGGGCAGCAACTATGGCAAGCTTACCCCTGTGGACAGCGACCCGTCAGACCCCACGGCTGTTTCCATCCAGTTCACCCCTGCCTCTTCCAGCGGCCAGACTGCCAAATCAGCCTCTGCCACCGGCATCCAGCTGGCATCAGGCTCCATACAGGCCAGCCTGGATATGCTTGGCAAGAAGGGCACCGGGGACCCGGTTGCCCCTGGTTCTTCTGTCCAGGATAACGTGAGGGGTTATCAGTACTATATGAAACGCCTGGATGAGCTGGCCTCCCATTTCGCCAAAATCATGAACGATGCCAATGCGGAAGGCGGTCAGGGAAAACTGCTCGCCAACAGGACCGACCCGGCTGCTGATATCACTGCCCTGACCATCGGCATCAGCAAAGAATGGATCAATGGAACCGTACATCTGGGAAAAAAAGACGGCAGTTCCAAGGACACGGTCCTGTCCATGCTGAATAACATGAAAAAGGACCATCCCGAATTGGGGAATAAGTCCTTTGCGGATTATATGAATAATGTATCCACCATACTGGCCAATGATTCCAGCAGCAACATCAACGCCCTTAAGACCAACGTAACGGTATTAAACAGCATACAGGATTCCAGGGATTCCATATCAGGAGTCAGCCTGGATGAGGAGGCGTCCAATATGATGACCTATCTTTCAGCTTATAATGCTGCTTCACGTCTTATGACGGCTTTGGACGAAGCACTTAACACCCTGATCAGCGGCACCGGCCTTGTGGGAAGATAAACAGAACCTAATGATGGAGGTATAAAACAATATGCGCGTCACTAACTCATCATACTACCGGAATTTCACTAATTCCATCAATGATGTACACGGCAGGCTGAATAAAAGCATGAATAAGGTATCCAGCGGGAAAGCTTACGAAAAAGCGTCTGACAATCCCCTGGCCTACTACGAGGGCAAGAAAATAGACAACCAGTATCAGGACACCCTGAGCAAGCTTGGGCTTATCACCAATGTGAAAAACCGGCTCTATCAGCAGGAGCTGGGGGCCCGTTCCATTCAGAACCGGTTGTCCGAGGCCAAGAAAAAGATTGAGTATGTCCGCTCCGACAGCAATAACAGCGATATGCAGATTGTGCAGACAGTCCGGGATGACCTGCTCCAGAAGCAGCAGTCCATGGTCAATGATTTAAACGCCCAGTATCAGAACAATTACATATTTGGCGGCAGTGACACCACCACCCCGCCCTTTACCCTAAGCGCGGATGGCAGGGAGTTAACATTTTCCCATACCTTTGCAGGGGATAATGCTGCCACCAAAATGGTGATGACCCTGACCCAGCAGCCGGACGGGACCTACCAATATGAATTCAGCGGCACAAAAGGCAACCCGCCTGCTAATATGGACAGTGATGAGACCATGGACAATATCGTCAAAGCCATGCGTGAAACCGGTTATATGGATGTGGGGTATGGCAACATCTCGGAACCTGATACCCTTCTGGACACCAATACAGGCGGGCTTAACCTCATCACCGGACTTTCCGCCGGCGCTATGAATGCAATGTCGGACAGCCAGGCAAGGGATGAGGTCATAAGCAGGCTGAACAACAGTCCTGTTGCACTGGTGGGCAAGGCTGTCATTGCTTCCGATAACTATATTGGCGGGGGCAGCAGGGAGGATTTCTCCTCTGCCCTTGGTTCGGTCATGGATACAATGACCGAAACAGAGCATTCGGTCAGCACCGTATACAGCGACCTGGGCAATAAGTATTCCCTTCTTGAGTCAACTGAAGAAAAGCTGACCACCATCAAGCTCGCCCTGACAGAACAGTATAAGGAGAAACTGGGAGCAGACCCCTATGAGGCCATAACCGAGATGTTTTCTTACCAGCAGTCCTATAACGCGGCGCTTCGGGTGGGTTCTAATATGATGTCGTCGTCCTTATTTGATTTTGTGAAATAATCTTTTGTGAATAATTTTAAAAACATTGCAAGGTACAGCTGATTTCCTGACTATGTTCCATACCCGGGGAGGAGGTGTCCATGATGGAACAGCTTATAAAAGTCTCTTCCGTTCCCTTCCAGGCCATTCGGTTCACCCAGAACGCACGCCTGGTTCCGACAGACAATATGGCATTGGAGCGCCATAAAGCTTTGGTGCGCCATCATGCCTTCCTGTCTCGGTTCCGGGCCGCCGCTGGCTGTTTGGACTATGATTTCCTTAATCAGGTGAACGCTGCTTTCTCAAAAGAAACCAAGGCCAGCCAGCCCCAGGCGTCCTTTGCAGGATTGCCCCGGACAGGTGCGCCTGCAACAGGCAGGGACGCGTCCGGTGCGGTTTCCCAGTCAGCCACCGGAAACCAGTCATTCCCTTTATGCCCGCAGCCTGTTCCCAGCGGGAATCCTGCCTCCCCTGCTTCCTTTAAAGCAGCCGTATCCAGTCATACAGATCAGCCGGTCCATGCCCCTTCTGTCCAGGTTCCCTCAGAAGCAGCTGCCGCTTACACAATCCAGCGCGGTTCTTTTGAACTGCGGGTGGCAAAAGGCGAGCTTTCCTATGTACCGCCCCTTGTCATGACCATTGTCACACAATACCCTGGTATACAGTTTGAGTATACCGGTGGTTTTAACTACATTCCTCCCCGAGAGGATTCTTCGGGAACCAATATAAACGTATCGATATAGGAGTCATGAAACTTATGAAAATACAGACTGATTATTATGGAGAGGTGGAATATGACCAGGAAGACCTGGTTACCATAAACGGAGGCTTTTTCGGCTTTTCCAATTTGACTAGCTATCTTCCGATCTGTCTCAGTGAAGACGAGGGTTCCCTGCTTCTGATGCAGTCCACGGAGCAGCCGGATATTGCCTTTGTGGTCATCAACCCCGCCTTCCTGTCACCGGACTATTCCCCCATACTTTCCCAGGAAGAGCTCGCCTGTCTGGATGTGTCAGACAGTGGGGAGCTCTCTTACTATGCGCTATGCGTCATCCGGAACAATTACCTTGAGAACACGGTCAATATGAAATGCCCCCTTGCCATTAACCCCTTGACCCGGAAGGGAAAACAGGTCATCCTTGAGAATCCCGAATACGGGTACCGCCATGAGATAAGTTCCTTTCCAGGCATGCTGGAGCCGCCAAATACAGATGACAGGAGTGATGGATATGCTGATACTGCGGAGAAAAAAGAATGAGAGTATCCTCATTGGTGATAACATACGGGTCACAATCACGGAATGCGCTTCCAGCGGGGTGCGTCTTGCCATTGAGGCGCCAAAACAGATTCCCGTTGTCCGTGAGGAACTGTTTGAAGCAGAGAAGATGAACAAGGCCTCCCTTGCTCCTGAGACCAGTTCGGTCCGGTCCCTTCAGGCCGCCCTGCAAAGGCATCTTCTCCACCAAGAAGCATGATACCTGATATGCTATACCGAAGGGGGATTTATGGACACAGATGATAAAACCATGAAAAATGAAATCCATCGCCTGCAGGAGCGCATCCTGCTTCTGGAACAGAATGACAAGCTCACGGGACTGATGCATAATACGGTCTATCTGAAAAAAGTAGACGCGCTTCTGGCTGAACATCCTGACTGGGAATTCTCACTGATTTACTTCAGCATCAAGAACTTAAAGCTTATGAATGTCCAGCAGGGAACCCACTACGGGGACCGTTTTCTCTGCCATATAGCCAGCTACCTGCGGCTACCGCAGGAAAAAGATGTGCCCATTCTGGTATCACGCGTGTACGCCGATGCATTCTCTGTATTTCTTCCAAGTTCAGAAGAAAAATCCATGACAACGCAGATTTTCCTGGCATATTCTGATTTCTCCAGGACCATGGCGCCGCCCTCCATCGGGATACGTCATGTAAAGGGGACTGAAACAGCCGCCCATTCCCTGTTAAACCAGGCCTATATGGCCGCGTCCTCCATTTATGACATAGATGACCGGCATGTGGTGGTATACGGTGATTCCATGTACAATAATTTCGTGCTGGAACAGATTATATTATCCGACTTTAAAACAGCCCTGGAACACCATGATTTCCAGCTTTATTTCCAGCCAAAATATAACATTGCCTCAGGCAAAATAATCGGCGCCGAAGCCCTGGTCCGATGGGACCATCCCACGGCCGGATTCATCTCCCCGGGCAAGTTCATACCTGTACTGGAGCAATATAACCTGATTCAGGAACTGGACTGCTATATATGGGAGTCCCTGTGCCGCCATCTTCATCAGTGGAACAAAAAGGGATATCCTCCCATCCCTGTCTCGGTTAACGCTTCCAGGATCAGTATCGGCAGCCTGGATGTGGCCGCAATCCTGGAAGGCCTGGTGAAAAAGTACCATCTCTCCCCATCCCAGCTGGAAGTGGAGATAACGGAAAGCGTTTATGCGGAGCATCCGGATTCCATCAAGAATACCATTGACAAACTGCATCAGGCCGGGTTTGTTGTCCTGATGGATGACTTTGGAAGCGGATACTCCTCCCTCAGCTTTCTTGCCGACACAAATGTGGATGTGATTAAGCTGGATATGCGTTTTCTGAATTGTGACACACCAAAAAGCAACTACATCCTTTCCTCTGTTATACGCATCAGCTATTGGCTGAACCTGCGCATCATTGCCGAGGGTGTGGAAAACCAGAAACAGGCGGACACCCTCCTTAAAATCGGCTGTTTCTACGCCCAGGGATTCCTGTTCTGCAAGCCGATTCCCTCCTGTGAATATGAGAAGCTGCTGCCAGGCAATTTTTTGGATGTCACGGATATGGGTGCGCAGAAGGGGAAACTCAACGGGCTTGTGTCCACCCTTGACCTGTTCTCCCAGAATATGATTAACGAACAGATAACGGAACTGCTGTTAGGCGCTGTGGTGGTATTTTCCCTGAAGGAATCCAGTCTGAGCATATTAAATGTAAATAAAGCCTTCTGCGCCCTGTTACGAAGCCAGGACGTACCCTGCCCAGGCGATGACCTGCTATCCCTTTTAAAGCTCAGGCATCCGGATGTTTTTCTTGCCGTATGCCGCCGTACGGCAAGGCTGAACCCATCCGACGGCCGGACCACATACATCCAGGCAGGAAAGAATCCGCGCCTCTACAAAGCAGAGCTTTACTGTCTGTCCGTGAAACCGGACTCAGCCATCCTCTATGCAAAGATTTCCGATGCATCTGAATTATACCACAGCCTGAATAACGCCCGCCTTTGCAGGCAGGGGCTTCAGGTTGTCATGGATTCCCCCGGGCTGCCGTTCTTTGAACTGGATATCAAATCCCACATTGCCACGTGTTCCGCCCTTGCCTGCAGGCTTCTGGGCCTGACATCCAGGCCGCTGCACGCGCCTGAAGGGTTTCTGGAACAGGGAATCATATGTGAAGATCATAAAGCCGAATTCTGCAGGTTCTTCCTGTCGGTTTACATCAAAAAACAGGACATCTCCTGCAGGCTGGCCATACGCCTTGCAGACGGTGCCCGTGTCAATGCCCGTCTTTCCGTTTTCACGCTCCGGGACTCAGGACGGATTCAGAACGCAATCGGGACATTGGAACTGGAGGAAAACAGGACTGGGCACAGCTTTCATTCATAGGTATCCTTATCCTTCACGTTCCCTGCCAGCAGGCCTGCCATAAGCCGTACTCCCCGCCGGACCCAGTAAACCGGCAGCAATACAGGCAATTTTTCCAGGAAAGGATATATGGCGCACATATATCGGAATTCTGGGAAAAGCCAGCGAAGCTTTCTCATGAAGGCTGCCCTGTACCCCTCCAGCCGCTCCATGAATATGGCCTGGCTGTCCCTGCGTCTCTCCTTCTCTATATCCTGCTTTATCAAAGAAGCCAGACGCAGGGCCTGGTGGTCTGTCTCCCGGCTGATTGCGCCCCGGCTTAGGATCCGGTTCTCCAGCACATCATAGACCCCCATATCCTCAGGCTGGCTGTCCTCCAGGATATCCTCCTTTGAGCCAAACCACATATAGGAAATGTGCAGAATCTTTTCAGCCAGTCCGTCAATCTGGAACTCTCTCAGCCGGTCGGCGATGTATTCCCGGTTCATCTCCTCCCGCCACGCCTTGTGGTATAAATACAGGTCCAGGACTTCCCTGATTAAAAGACCGTCCTCCGTATAATGGTAAGCTGCCTGGGCCGCCATGAAAATATAGCGGTTTTCAATGGAAATGGTCCTCACATAATTGGAGGAGTTTCTTATGAAGGCAGTCTCCATGATGCGCTGCATTCCCTTGCCAAAAGGACGTGTGCGAAAGGGCAGTTTATGGTACAGCTCCACGCAGAAACCGGAAGGACGCTCCATGCGTTCCCCGAATCCCTTGTAAATCCGTTCCGTCTCATATCCCAAATCCACCAGATATCCTTTGGCCAGGGAATAACTTTCCTCGTCAAGCTTCAGCCTGAGCGGGTTATTGGCCGACATTTCCTGTATCTGGTACAGGAGGCGTATCCGGCTTGTGCTCAGGATGATGCACGGAACCTCCATCATATCTAAAAGCGTCAGTATCTCACGCTCAGCATCCTCCGATGTATCGCTGTATGACAGCGACTCCTGATACCGCCCAAAAAACCGTTCCATCCAGCGCTCCGGTACCTTCTCTCCGTTTCCAAGTATTCCCAGATACACCACATTGGCAATCTTGTGGTAATCAGCTGTCCGGTACATATGCTCCCAGTCAATCCTGCTGTGTATGGCCTTAAGGTCATCCTGACGCACGATACCGCCTGCCAGATTCACAAGAAAACGTCCTTCAAATATTATCCGATCCATATATCCCTCCCATCGCAGTGACATAATCCAAAGAAAGCTGCACATGAAGTATGTACAGCTTTGCTAACACATCCCTTATGCCAGGGTGTTGAGCAGCAGGCCGACCGTATAGAAGTTGGTCATGTTATACGGCCCGCTTCTGGCAAAATTGGATAAATACCTGAAGTTGGCAGATGATGTTTCCTGCTCCCTTCTGCTGGCAACAGCGGCAAGGTCGCTGTCCACAATCCTCTGGACCGGGTCGGACAGGGCTGACTCCGCCCGCCTGGCCGCCTTTTCCGCCATTCCAAACTGCCCGCCCAAAAGGGATTTCGTACCTTCCAGATCTGTTTCCAGGGCGTTCTTTAAGGTATCTTTGTCTAATTCCAGTTCTCCGTCCTTATTGTAGGTAATCCCTACCGCCTTCAGGGTCTTGGCGTCCGCCATCCCACGCCCAAAGGACGCCAGGTGTGACACAGCCCCGGTTCCCCTGTCCCCATTGTCTTTCAGAAGACCGGATACCTCGTTGTAGCGTTTCACCAGGTCTTCCACCGCAGAGACCACGGTGTCCTCATCAATGCCGGTGTAAACCCTGGCCTCGCCTGTTCCCTTCAGTTCCGCCCCAATCCTGCCGTAATCCAGACTGATTTTGTTGGTATCCGAACGCAGGGTCTGGGTTATCCCGTTCCCGGTCACCGTGTACACAGCGTCCTGGGCCCGGGCAGAGGCATCCTCAATACCGGACGCAGCTCCGGCGTTCCCGCTGACCGTAAAGCCGCCGGCTTCCCCTTCCCTGGCTGATGAAAGCACCAGGGATATCCTTCCGTCCACATTGGACACAGATGCCCTGACGCCTGCGCCGGACTGGGCGTTGATGGCCCCCGCCGCTTCCTGGTACATCTGTTGATAAGTCTTGGCCGTGCCGTTTTCATTGACACTTCCCACGGACACAGATATCTTACCGCCCTCGGGGCCGGTAATCTCAAAGTCCATATCCGCGCCCACGTCCGCCTGTTCCTGGGCATGGTGCGACGCGCTGGCGTTCTGCTGGGCCTGGGCAAGGGACTGGACATTCAGGGTGATATCCGTATCCCCTTTCAGCCGGTAGGATGCAGAAGCCACGGCCACAGAGCTGTCCGTGGTGGTTACCTGATAATCATTCCATACATTTTTACTGCTGCTCTCCGTAAGCTTTAAAGCCGCTGTCTCCAGCCCGGTCAGCTTTGACTGATAGTCCTTCAGGAAATTCTGGATATCCTCATAGGCAGCCTTGGATGATGATGTGGCTGAGGACACCCGCTTAACGGGACTTACGGCCTGATAACCGGAAGAACGTCCGGTACCTGATAGCCGGATTAGATTGAGCATATTCTGATACTGGTAACTGCTGCCGGATATGCCGTTAACCGTCATGGCAATTCCTCCTTTCCTTATTTATTAGATGCATAGTAGGACCGCCCGCCGCCAATGTGCCGGTTCAGGCGCTGGTCCGCCTCCCGGACCTCCTTTAACAGCGAGGCGGTCTTACTCCGTATCTCAAAAATCTTTCTCTCCTCAAATCCCTTTGGCTCACCTGTCCTTAAGAACTCCTGCGACATCAGCCAGCGGACCTGCCCGGCTTCCTCCGGCCCCTGTTCAGCCATCAGCCATATCTGTTCCCCGGCAGCTTCCACCCTGGCCATCTCGTCGGCCCGCATCTGAAGAATCAATCCAAGGGATACCTGGTCATTTCTTGAGGCTGACTCCAGAAGTTCCCCTGTAAGACGTTTCATTTCCTGCATCCCGTTTAAACGTTTCTGCAACAGGAGCATGATTTGTTCCAAATCCAATGCCATATCCTCTCCTACCCCAGGATTCCCCTGTTCTGGACCACATGCGTATCCTGGACCTTTAAGCTGGCCTGGTCAAACGCGTCCTTAAGTTCGGAAAGGATACGGCGGACCCTTCCTATCTCATCCTTCTCCCGCTCCCGGCCGGCCTTAATCCTGCTGATATCGTAAATCAAATATTGATAAATACGCCTTAAGTCCCGGCTGATTGGCTGCTGCATGTCCAATATATCAATCAGATACCGGACAATACGCGAGGTTCGCATAAGGGAATCCTCAAACATCCCGTATTCCTTGTCTTCCAGCGCGTATTCTGCCTTCGACAGGCGCCGGATTGCCTCCTCGTACAGCAGCAGCAGTAATTCCGGACCGCTCATGGAGTATATGCTGTTTTCTTTATACTTCTGGTAACCGTTCATTCCATTCCCTTCCTGACAGATGCAGCATGCCTTCCATCACGCCTGGAACTGGGCCAGATAGCTGGCCTGGCTATTCATCTGGTTAATCAATGTCTCCATGGTGGTAAACTGGCTGATGTAACGGTCCTGTTCACTGGCAAGCCTTGCATTCAGCGTATCCAGGACACTCTGCATTTCCTTCAGATCCTTATAAATCTGGTTGTTCATGATTGAAAGCGGTATCTTTTCAGAACCAGCCTCCTCAATCAGGCGGCCGTAGGAGTTTCCGTTCCTGTTGGCGTATTTGGTGGCGTAAGGCGTCAGGGTATCCTCTATGATGCTGGCAAGCCCTTTCTTGATGTCCCCGCCCCCGGTAAATACGTCAGACACTTTTTCAGGGTCGCTGGTCATGGCTGCCTTGAACTTTGCCTCGTCAAAGGTGATAGTGCCGCCGTCCAGGTAATCATCGGAAATGGTAATCCCCATCTCCTCCAGATCCTTGTAGTTGGCGCCGCTGGCCATCAGGTTTGTCAGCACCCCCTGCATATCCAGGCTCAGGGCACGCATGGTGGCGTCATTGTAGAGCAGCCCTTGTTTGGCCTTCTTCTCCCAGTTCTCAATGGATTTTTCCGACATCTCCTCCTGCTGTTCTTCGGTCAGTGGCCCGTAGGATTTATCCGGCCTGGTTGTGACCTGGGTATTGATTTCCTTAATCATCTCATTGTATTCTTCGATGAATTTTTTGACAGTCTCGGTCACGCCGTCCACATCGGCTTTGGCGCTGAAGGTGACGGCCTTGGACCGGTCGGAATTCCAAACCCCGCCGGTATCCTGGGTCACATTGCCGAATTCCTGGGACACCGTAACCCTCAGTCCCTCAAGGTCAAAGGTATTGGATGAACTCTCAATCATTGTATTGATTCCGTTGCCGTAGCTGACCAGGACCTGGGCGTTTTTTCCCATTTCAAAATTTCCGTCTGTATAGTTGCCGGCTGCATCCTTTACGGCCCCGAACATATCCTCGGAGGCCCCTTCCAGCTGAATCTCCCTGCCGCTGCCTGTCTCAGATGATATCAGTACAAACTGGTTTGTGCTGCTAAGGTAGGAAGCCTTGACCCCCACATCTTTGTTGGCGTTAATCTTATCAATCATACCCTGGATACTGGTATCGGCCGTGACGCCGTTAATCTTCACACCGTTAATCACCAGGCCGTCTGTCTCCAGGGAGTTAAGGAACTGCGCCCGCTTCGTCTCTGCGCCAGGCCCATCTCCAGGTATCAGCTTCTCTATATTATCCCTGATGCTGCCTTCCAGGTTCAGCTTATTGCTGGCTCCCTTCTGTATTCCCAGGACATTCCTGATTTCTGCGTTGTCAGAGGTAACTGTAAGTGTCTGGTTGGACGAGGCATTGCTTCCCAGTTCAAAGGACAGCGGGTCAATAACAGGATTGCCGTCAGTCCCAATGACAGGATTGCCATCCGCGCCATAACGGGTGCCTCCGGCCACTTTAATATTGTCCGTACCAAACGCCTGGTTCAGCCTGCCCTGTATGATATCCTTTAAATCGTCCAGGTCCGCAAACGTATCGCCGCTTTTCACCAATTCTATCTCCTTGGTCTGGCCTCCGAAACTGATTGTAAGCTTTTTCCCGGTAAGATACTGCGTCATGGTCTGCCTGTTTACATACGTGTCGTTCAACTGCTTCTGGTTTGCATTAAATTCACTGAGGCTGATTCCGTCTGAAACCGTCTTGTCTGTTCCGTCCGCGTTCTGGGGATTGTATCCCAGGGCGGTGAGGGCGCTTGAACTGGAGTTAATCACCAGATTGGTGGTCTTTCCTGCCTTGGTCTGCAGATTCATCTTGCCATCTGCGTATACGAATTCCATCACATCTGAGATAGAATCCTCTCCTGATTTGATGCCGGACTGGGACAATGCCTTGTTCAGCTGCATGGCCAGCTTTTCTCCGCCCGTCATGGACACCCCGTCCACTTCCACGGCTGCATCCAGGTCTATGGTATAGTCAATCGGCACGGTTATGTCCTTGCCGTCCCCATCCTTATCCTTATAGGAAGAAGGAAAGGTAAATATACCTGCCGACTGGTACTGGTCCCCGCTGTATGTCCCGAACCTAAGCTGTCTTCCCTGCAGCAGGGAGCTTTTATACACGGGATTGGTAAGGCTGTCCTGAGTTATGCCTGTATGGATGGAGGAAGTGCCTTTGGAAGCAGACTGGAGCGTTGAGGAACTGGCCAGCTGCTTTACCCCTAAAATTGATAAATAGTCCAGCATATTGGAAGACCCTGTGGCCGACACGAACTTGGTGATATCCGAATCCCCCATGGCCGTAATCTGGTTCTTGGCAAACATGCTGGGATACTTAAGGTTGGTGCCTGACGCAAAGGAAAAATAATTATCCTGCAAAGCCAGCATCTTATCGCTCACCGCCTGAAATGCCTCCTGCTTCCAGCCAAGGCTTGTCATCTTATTTTTTTGGTTTGTTATCTTAGACTGGGTTCCGGCCGTCATCTGCTCGATAATGGAATCCCGGTCAATTCCGGAACCCAGACCGCCATACCCTCTTAAACTGGTATTCCCAAGGCTGCTTGTTGCTCCTGATACACTTGCCATCTGTATTCTCCTCTCACATCCGCTGCTAAATGATTATCCATCTCCTGCGTTTGCCCGGTGTATAGGAATCCTGCTGCCGGTAACGCATAGTCCTGCTATCTATAATTTATTTATCGGCGGGTTTTAAAGAAAAATAATAAAAAGTGCCCAAGTTTAATCAACCCGCGCACTTTTTTATTTTAAACGCTTCATCCTTCATTCTTTACCTGTCATAGGGACCGGAACGGTCGTGTCTTGGTTTTTCTTTTACATCCATGCATGCCTTGATGATTTCCGTGAGGATCCTTACCTTGAATTTGCTTTCATAGAATCCGATGATGGGAGCCGTGGAGCTCTCGTCCACCACAACATACTTTGCAGGCAGCCTGGTCAGGATAAGGGCCATCACATCCGCCTGGCAGCGGCTGCACATACATACGTCATACTGTTTCAGGTACTGCTTCAGGTTCATCCGCATCAGAATCTGCTCCATCACATTTACCATATGGTAATGATCCAGTTTTCCCTGAATCTCTTCCTCCAGCTGGTCCGTTAGCCTGTCCAGGATTTTATTGGAAATATTGTCATTCTGGCTGGTCTCATTTACCACAATCACAGTCTTATCGCCATTGGCCGTGATTCTTGATATGGATTCTTTTGGATTGGCCGCACCCTGTGACGCCTCTTTTGGCGACGCTTCCCTGGACGTCTCTTTGGGCGACTCACCCTGGTCTGTCTCTTTGGGCGCCCCGCCCTGGGACGTCTCTTTTGATGACCCGCCCTGGACTGTCTCTTTGGGCGACCCACCCTGGACCGTCTCTTTTGATGACTCACCCTGGGCTGCTCCGGTCACCGCATCCTTTTTCTCCTGTTGGGCCTCCTCCTTTTTTTCATCTGCAGCAGCCTCTTGTTCCGAGGCGCTTCCATTGGTAATCAGGTTCAGTACATGGGATGTCTTATTGGTCTTCCTTGGCACGCTCCATCACCTCCTTTATGTGGATGGCCTCCCCAACTTCCTGGATTAAATCCTGGTAATCCTTTACGGCTGACGATCTTGGATTATAGTCAAATATACTTTCGCCGTGGGCAGGCGCTTCCGCGATGGCCACCCCGGTGCGGATTTTGGTCCGGAACACAACCGTGTTAATCTGCAACGCCAGCTGCTGGGCCATCTCCAGCACATCCCTGGAGAGAAGGGTACGCTTATTAAAGCGGGTCAGAAGGATTCCCATGACCTTAAGGCCTGGGTTAAAGCTCTCCCTGACAGACTCTATGGTCTCCTTAAGCTGGGCTAGCCCCACAAGGCTTAAGATATCGGACGCCAGTGGTATGATCAGGTAATCGGAAACAGCATAGGCGTTCACTGTCAGGAGGTTAAGGGCCGGCGGTGTATCGATGATGATGTAATCGTATTTCTCCATCACCGGTGCCAGCGTATCCCTCAGTATACATTCCCCTGGACCGGAGGATGTCCGCTCTATCCCGCTGCTGAGGGTGATGTCTGCGGTCAGTATATCGCAGTATTCTGTCCGGCAGATGGCTTCCTGTACCGGAAGCGTGCCCTTTAACGCGTCCAGAACCGTGGGCCCATTGGCCGTCTCCACGCCCAGACAGAAGCCCAGGTTTCCCTGGGGGTCCAGGTCCACTCCCAATACCCTCAGTCCTTTTGCCGCAATCCCGGCAGCCAATGCAGCGGAAGTGGTGGTTTTCCCCACCCCGCCCTTCTGATTGGAAACTGTTATGATAGTAGCCAAAGCGTTACCTCCGAATTCAATCTTATTTTATATATGATATTGGTTTTACGGCTGCCACAAAGGCAGCTCATCCCCGGGACTGCGGTCCACTGCTTGTTTCACCGTTTCCGCGTCCAGGGGAAGCAGCCCTTCCGTCACCGGAGAGCCCGCTTCCTGGTCAGCCTGGGCAAGGGCGAGGGTCCATTCCTCCAAATCACACGTAAGCCCATTCACATAATATACAGGGTCTCCCCAATCATCATACTCCAGTTCAAAATGCCATACGCTTTCAAACCGGAAACCATTGTCCTCCATCTGGAAGCAGTCCCTCTCGCCACTGCCATTTGCAATGGTAAGCCACACGGACTGGCTGTCCTGGTTATAGGAAAGGAAGGATTTCTCCGGACCGTCCAGGTCCGCCTCTGAGGCAGGCACCAGTTCTTCCTCCGCAGGGTCCCATACAGATGTCAGGACCACCCGTCCGGGCGGCTGCACCTGGTCCGTCACCACCACATCCCGGTATCCGTCGCCGTTTATGTCCCACAGCATGAAACCGGGGCGCGGGGCGTTGTCCCTTTCTTTATATGCCTTATCCTTCATCAGCCTTTCCAGCTGCTTTTTAACTGCCTTCCGGTAGGTGTCAAAGGACTCCAGGATAAGACCCTCCGGTCCCACATAGTGGTCATCCGGTGTGAACATGTTAAAGCATTTGGCACCGTCTTCCCCCATGTAGTACTTGTTTTTATCTCGTTTGTCCGTTACCCATCCCGTCTTCATGCGGCCTTTGGAATCCACGTAGTATTCCTTCCCCTGGTCCTCAATCCATTCATCCTCTGCCGGACTGCCGGGGGAATAGAAATACATCCAGTATTTTCCATCCTCCGACCGGTCCCAGGTGCCCTCCTGGGCCCCGTGCGCGCAGACAGGAACCCCAAGGACAAGGGCCGCCGTGATAAGGGCCGCGCTGCCTCTAATCAAAATCAACTTTTCCCATCTTCTCAATGGACTCCTCCACACTGTCCACCAGCTCATGGATTGCTTCATACACAGCAGATGATTCATTGGCCATCCGGCCGATTTCCTCTGCCACCACGCTGAACCCCACTCCGGCCCGGCCCGCGCGCCCTGCTTCAATGGACGCGTTCAGCGACAGCATTTTTTCCATGGTGGCGGTCTGTTCCAGTTCCCTTGTCTTGGTCTTAATCTGCCCTACCGCGTCCTGGACCTTCTGAGACTCCTGGTTAAACACCTGCATCTTTGACTGGTTTATCTTCTGGTAATAGCTGAGGTTAATCCACTGGTTCATGACCGTGGAAAACAGCTCTGCCGACGAACGTATCATTTTCTCAGACCGGACAGGCACCTTACCCAGGGCCTTCAGGTACTCCTCCTCGTCAATACCCAGCTCCCTGGCAATCCTCCGGAATTTTTCAGGGTCCGGCTTCTGGGGAAGGACCTGTCCGCCAATCACAGCCCCCACCTTCTCCCCGTTCATCACCAGGTCCGCGGCAAAATCCATAAGTCCTGCATGACAGTAATAGGAACCCTTTCCCTCCCTGTCGCATTTCTCACAGCGCTTAAGGCCTTCCCCGTTTCCCCTTGTATATTTCATGCAGAAATCCGTAAAATTGCTTCCCCTGGAAATATACTCCCCCTGGGAATCCACGGCAATGGCGGCCAGCCCCGTTGCATCGGAAAACAGGTCCTGTATCCGCTGGAACTCATTCAAATCCACGATTTTCCTTATATCCATACTGTTTTCATCTTCTTTCCATCAATATGCGCTGTTCCTCTGTCCGTCCCTCTGGTCAGGACTGCCTTACATGCTGGGCAACCTTCCTGTCATCTGTCCTGATATGCATTAACAGCTTTCCAACCATCTGGTTCAGACTGTTCAGCGCGGCAATGGAAGCGCCCTGGGTCTTGATATCCCGGGCAGCCCCGGCCAGTTCGCCTTTATACCATTCATGGAACTGCCTGTGGGCAGCATAACCCGGATAGGAGGTCTGTACCTGAAGCTTTTCCTCATCCCCAAAATGCTTGGCCACATAGGACACAAGGAAATCCAGGGTGGATTCCACCTGGCTGCGTCCTTTTCCCTGGGAACAGGCGTCCAACAGGTCGTTCACTGCCTTGAAAAGCTGCCGGTGCTCACTGTCAATCAGGGCGTTGCCTGTCTCCAGGTCTTTTGTCATCTCATATCTCATGTCCTTTTCCTCCTACGCGTTTTTCTGTCCCTGGAATTTTCCCATGTCCTGGGCATACTTCTTAAGCAGTTCGTCCAGAATGGATACAAGATGGCCGATTTCCGGCTTTGCCAGCTGTTCGTCCGCCCCCAGCTCCCTGCCCTTCCTGCGCATCTGCTCGTCAATCAGGGATGAGAATATGACCACGGGCAGCTTTTTAAGCCTTGGGTCATCCTTAATCAGCTTTGTCAGCCTGTGTCCGTCCATCTCCGGCATCTCGATGTCTGTTATGACCAGGTTCACCTTGTCATACAGGTCATTGTCATCCCTGATGGATAAAAGGTAATCCCATGCCTCCTGTCCGTTGTTGAAATTCATGATGTTGGTAAATCCTGCCCGCTCCAGGGAATCGTCAATCATCCGTCTGAGCAGGATGGAGTCCTCCGCAATCAGGATGGGGGATTCGCACAGGGGCCTGTCTCCCATGGCCTCAATCTCCGAGACCTGGATACTGGTCTCAGGCGCTATCTCCGCAACAATCTTCTCAAAATCCAGGATGGTGACCAGCTGCCCCTCGCACTGGGCAATGCCGGTAGCAACGCTTTCATCCCCGTTGGCAATGGTCTTATCCGGCTTCTGTATGTCCTTCCAGGAGATGCGGCTGATTCCCTCGATTCCCTGTACCCGGAAGGCCACTGTCATTTTGTTGAAATTAGTCACGATGAATAAATCCCTGGCCCCGTTTTCCGGCCGTGTCCCGGACAGATAGTACGCAAGGTTGATGACGGTTATCAGTGATTCCCTGGGTTTGAAGATTCCCTCCACAGCCGGGTGGGCGTGAGGCATGGGCTTTACCTTCTCACTCATGATGATTTCCCTTACCTTTGCCACATTAATTCCATAGAACTCCCCCAGGACAGTAAATTTCATGATTTCAATTTCATTTGTCCCGGATTCCAGCAGGATGCCTTCCTTCTCTTTCTGCATAACCAAAACTCCTTTCTATAAATGCTTTTCAGGTTTCCCAAATGTCCGGATTATGACATCCCCGCTTTCCAGCTGCAGAAGCATGGTCCTGGCATATGTACCGCCTGTGTCCTCAGCCACAATCCTCATGTTTTCATCTGCCAGTATTTTCTTTACCATGGCGGCGTTCCTCTGGCCGATATTGCCGAAATCCGCGTTTCCGCTGATTTCAAACATCTTTGCGCCGCCTGCGATTTTAACCGTTGTCCTGGCTTTTACCATTCCAAAGGCCATAAGCTTCCTGATTGTCTCACGGATACCGGAATCCGCGTATTTATAAATATTGGGGTCGGAAACCCCGTTATGGGCCGGCAGCATGATATGGAGCAGGGCGCCCAGCCGCAAAAACGGGTCGTAAAATGATATGCCGATGCAGGAGCCCAGGGCATATGTGATGATCCTGCCCTCATCCCTGGTGAATTTCATGTCCCCGATTCCCACCTTAAGTTCCTTTTCTGTCATCCCTAAACACCCAGCTTCCCCAGAATATCATTCAGTGAACGGATATCAGGAAGCATCAGCAGCCAGTCTGAAAGCCGTTTTCCTTCCATGACAAAATCTGCATTGAAATACATCAGCTTATCGGTCTCATAACCGTATTCGGCAATGGGCACTGTCAGTATTCCGCCCAGCATGTTAACCGTGGAGCTGGGAACGGACAGATGGATGTTCATGTCCACCAGCTGTGAAAAAGCGTTGATATAAGAGCAGATGATGATGTTTCCCACTTCCTCCAGCGCCGAATAGGCCAATGCGTCCATTTCCTCAAAGGAGGTATAGTTTTTTTCCAGAAGTTTTCCCAAAACCGTATTGGCAAAATCCATGTTGAAAAGAAACAGCATTAACCCGTCCACATCCCCGTCCATCTTTACCAGTGTGGCAGCCACCACTTCCTCAATGTTGCCGATACGGTCCACCGCGTCCTCATATCCCAGGATGCTGACCTGGGGAAGGGTGATACGTATTTCCTTCTGGAGGAACTTGGAAAGGGCCGTGGCCGCATGGCTGGTGCCGATGCTGCTGATTTCCCTCATCGTGTCCACTTCCTGAAGGTTCAGATCCTCAAAATTCCTGATTTTCATGTGTGCCTCGCTTTCTTCCGTTCAGTTTCCCCGCTGTCGTTAGCCGCGCAGGGTATTAATGGTACCCTCTATCTCATCCGAGGTGGTCACCATGCGCAGGGCATAGGTAAATGCGCGCTGGCACTCAATCAGCCGGACCATTTCCTTGGCCATGTCCGTGCCGGACACCTCCAGGGCCCCTGACGTGACGGAGGCCTTCTCTAAAAGGATGGGCTGGGCGCCCTGGTCCGTGGGAATGTATTCGTTATTCCCAACGCTGGTCAGACGGCTTGGATTGGCAAAGGTGTAGAGGCTGACCCTGGGTTTATCTTCCTCGTCTTCCTCATCCTCCTCGTCCTCAATCTCGTCTTCATCCTCTTCCCCCATTTCCGCCTGGATTTTATCCACATCCGGGACCTCCGCCTTAAGTGGCTCCCGGTTCTGGTCCAGCACCAGCTTGCCCGAGCCTGTCATGAGATAGAATCCGTCTTCCCGCTCCGCCCTGTGGAATTGTCCGTCCCGTGTATAACTGACAGCCCCTGTGGCCGGGTCCTGCACCATGAAGAAGGCATTGGGCTCCAGGATGGCATAATCCATGGAACCTCCTGTCTGGGTCAGCCCTGATGTGTCAAAGCCGGTATAGGTCCTCTGGACCTTCATGCCCGCCCCTGCCTGCAGCTCTGTCACCGCGCCCTCACTGTCATTGAGGTTATAATTGAGCAACTGCGAAAACACGGTTGTCTTTGGCTTAAAGCCGTTGGTGTTCGCATTGGCCAGGTTATTGGAAATCACGCTGAGCTTTTCCGTGCAGTTCCCGGCTCCCAGCGCCCCTACGTAAAATGACTGGTTCATATGTATCCTCCCTACAATCTTCCTATATCTGTCACGGATTTGCTCATAATCTGGTCATACATCTTAAGCACCTGGGCCGCGCTTTGAAGGGCCCTCTGGGATGTCATCATGGCTGTCATCTCGTCCACCATATCCACGTTGGACTTCTCCACGCTCTTCCAGATAAGCTGGGGCCGTTCCTCCTGGGCCGCCGCAGGCGCCTGGGCCGTTGAGAACAGTCCGTTGTCCTCCTTGTGCAGCTGCTCATAGTCCGCGAAATCAACTACCCTTATGGTGCCTAACTGCCTAAGCTGGGGCTCCTCCTGGGAATCCTCTCCTGAATCCGTCTGTCTTTCACGCACCGTGATATTGCCGCCGGCGTCCACGCTGAAGTTCTCGTCGTCAATCCGTATGGGCTGGCCGTCTTCCGAAAGCACCCGGCCCGCCTCGGGCAGCGTAAGGTACCCTTCCTCATCCACGGCAAAGGAACCATTCCTGGTATAACGCTCTCCGGCCGGGGTCTGTATGCAGAAAAAGCCGCTGCCCCCAATGGCGAAATCATAGATTCCGTCTGTCTGCTCAAAGCTTCCCTGGTCATAGTCCACATAGGTCCTGGACGCTGTCTTTATCTTGGATGTGACGGAAAGAGGCGTGGGGTTTCCCTTGTTATGCCGCCCGGTCCGGTACAGCATTTCTTCCTGGAATGTGCTGGTGACCATGGTGTCCCGCTTATAGCCCGATGTCTGGACATTTACCATGTTATTACTGATGACATTCAGATTCCGGCTCTGGGTCAGCATTCCGGATGTGAGATTGTAAAATCCCTGGTACATATGGCATTTCCTCCTGTTCCTATTCGTAGATATAGGTGTTCATGTAAGTCTTGAGTTTCCGGATGGCGCTGCTGTGGATCTGGGAAATACGCGGTTCACTGACATTCAGCACCTGGGCTATCTGGGTCATGTTTAAATCCTCCACATAATAGAGTGAAATCACCATCCGCTCCTTTTCCTTCAGTTTGTTCACCGCCTCTGTCAGGGTCTTGACCGCTTCCTCCCTCATATACGCTGTTTCAGGCTGCAGGTCCATGTCGCCGCTGGGTATCTGGACCGACTGCCCTTCCTCCTCCCTGTTTGTCACCATGTCCAGCGAAAGCACGTTTACCATGGTGCTCATCCTCTGAAGCCTCTGGCATTTCCTGATGTCCATTTTCAGATGGCCTGCGATTTCGTCATCCGTGGGCGGACGCCCCAGCCGGTCCGAAAGTTCTGTCCTGGCGTCCTCAATGGACCTGTGCTGTTTATGGTAATTCCTTGGCATCCAGTCATTCTTGCGGATAATGTCAATAATCATCCCCCTGATGCGCCTGGAGATGAATGTCTCGAATTTATTATCCCGTTCCGGGTCATACCGCTCAATTCCCTTCATAATGGCAATCGCGCCTTCATTGATGATATCCTCCATCTGCATGAAATCCGCATACAGGTTATGCATCTGGATTGCCACTGCCTTGGCTATGTAGAGATACCGGAGCGTCAGCTCCTGCTTTACTTCCAGCTGCCTGTCCCTGTCATACATGGCCAGCAGCTCTTCATTTGTCTTTTCCTTCAATCCATCCAACTGCTGCATATCAAATCATCCTTCACTGTCAGCCATCCTGCAGCCCCGGTCCTTCTAACTTCAGGCTGCCGATTGACTGTATCTGGACATTATTTGCCACTTCATTAAATGAAAGCACCCGCACCTTTGGGTAAAACTGCTCAATCAGGCGGTAAAAATGCACCCGCATGATCTGGGAAGTCAGTATAACCGGATTCTGGGTAAATCCGCTGAACTTCCTGAGCTGTTCCGCCATCTGCCGTATGAGGCTCTGAAGTATGTCCGGGTTCAGGGCCAGATAATACCCTCCCTCTCCTTTTGAGATAGAGCCCACCATGGTGCGTTCCAGCTCTGAATCAAGGGTAAGCACCTTCATGCTTCCGTCCTCGCAGTACATCCGGGTAATGGTGCGCTTAAGGGAAGTCCTTATGCGCTCCACGATGGTGTCAATGTCTTTTACAGGCAGGCCTGTCTCAGATACAACCTCTACCATTGTTTCAATGATGGTTTCCAGGTCCTTGACCGGAACCCCCTCTTTTAACAGGCTGGTGAGTATGCGCTGGAACAGGCTGTATGGGATAAGTCCGGGAAATGCCTCCTCCACCAGCTCCGGTGCGGTCTTTTTCACATTCCCCACCAGATGGATTACTTCCTGCCTGGTAATCAGTTCAAATGCATGCTGGCGTATGACCTCCGACAGGTGGGTGACCATGACCGACAGAGGGTCGATTACCGTGTACCCGTATACCTCGGCCCGTTCCCTGTCCTCCGGCCGGATCCACCGGCTGGGGATTCCGTAGGCCGGCTCCACGGTCTCTATGCCGTCCACTTCCTTTTCAGGATGTTCCGGCTCCAGGGCCAGGTAATAATCCATAAGGATTTCCCCGCGGGCCACCTCCTCGCCTTTTATCCTGATGCAGTACTGGTTGGTGCTTAAGGCGGAACTGTCCCTTAAACGGATGGAAGGAATGACAAATCCCATGTCCTGGGCATACTGCCTGCGGAATATCACAATGCGGCTAATCAGCCTGCCTCCCACGGATTCGTCCGCCAGGGGAATCAGGCTGTATCCGAATTCCATTTCCACCGGCTCCACGCTTAAAAGGTTATATACGTTGTTTACATCCTTGTAATACTCATCCTCTGTCACGGGCCTGGAGGCAGCCGCTTCCTCCAGGGCCGCCAGTTCCCCTTCCGCCTCCTGGTACACGGCAGCGCCTAACAGGGCCGGCTCTGCCTGGATTTTCCTGGAAAGGTAGTATCCGCTGGCTAAAAGCCCCACGGAAACCATTCCCAGCTGGACCACAGGCATGCCCGGAATCATGGTCATGACAGCCATGGCCACGCCGCTGATCATGATGGAATAGGGCTGGGCCATGAACTGCTTTGATATGTCCTCATTCAGGCTACCCTCGGACACGGCCCTGGTCACAATCATGCCCGTGGCCGTGGATATGAGCAGAGCCGGTATCTGGGACACCAGGCCGTCACCCACGGTTGCGATGGAATAGGTGTTCAGCACATCGCCTATGGATTCCCCGGACTGGACAATCCCGATGATGCTTCCTCCAATCAGGTTTACAGCCGTTGTAATCAGGGACATGACAGCGTCGCCTTTGACGATTTTGGTGGCTCCGTCCATGGCGCCGTAGAAATCCGCTTCCCGCTGGATTTTCTGCCTGCGCTCCTTGGCCTGCTGCTCGCTTATTAGCCCGGAGCTTAAGTCGGCGTCAATGGCCATCTGCTTGCCCGGCATGGCATCCAGGTTAAACCTTGCGGCAACCTCAGCCACACGCTCGGCGCCCTTTGTGATAACAATGAACTGCATCAGTACAATGATGAGGAAGATGATGAAACCCACCACCACATTTCCCCTGAGCACAAAGTCCCCGAAAGCCCTGATGACCTGGCCCGATGAGCCCATATTGGTCAGGATGTTCCTGGTTGTGGAAACATTGATTCCCAGTCTGAACAGGGTGGTCACCAGCAGCAGGGACGGGAAAATGGAAAACTCCAGGGGTTCCCGTATGGTCATGGTCGTTACCAGGATCATCATGGAAAGGGACATATTCAATATAATCGCCACATCCACCAGACCGGCCGGCAGCGGTATGATTAACAGCAGTATGATAATCAGTACAAAAAGTACCACCGAATAACTCAGTATCTTCTTCATCCGTAACTCCATCCGATTCGTTTATCTGAACATATCTTCCCTGCGCCCGGTCCGGTAGAGATAGAGGAGGATTTCCGCCACTGCCCCGTAGAACTCGGCAGGTATCTCCCGGTCCAACTCACAGGAGGCGTATAATGCCCTTGCAAGAGGTTTGTTCTCCGTGATATAAACCCCGTTTTCCTCCCCCACCCTGACAATCCTGAGGGCCAGTTCATCCTGGCCCTTGGCCAGCACCACCGGCGCGCCATGATGGCTGGGGTCGTATTTAAGGGCTACCGCGTAATGGGTGGGGTTCCTGACAATCACGTCTGCCTGGGGAACCTTCTGCATCATCCTGCTGAGGGCCATCTGGCGCTGGATCCTACGTATCCGTCCCTTAATCTCCGGATTGCCCTCTGTCTGCTTGAATTCATCCTTCACTTCCTGCTTGGTCATCTTAAGGTCCCGCTCATACTCCCAGCGCTGGTAAAGGAAATCAAAGAAAGCCACTACGCCGAACGCCATGCTGACCTTGACCACCAGGTCAAAGGCCATGTTTAACATATAGGCAGCCGAGACCTGGGGCTGCATGTCAATCATCCTGGCCACCGGCACAAGGTCGCCCTTTATCAGGTTATAGAGCAGGATTAACAGCAGGGTGGTCTTAAACAGGTTCTTCACAAGCTCTATGACATTTTTCAGGGCAAACAGTTTTTTTATGCCTGTAAATGGATTCAGCTTGCTGAATTTTGGTTTTACCACCTGAAAGGACACGTTGAAACGGGTCTGCGCCCCATGGGCCAGGATGCCCAGAACCAGGGCGGCCAGAAGCAGGGGCAGCGCACATTTCAGGAAGGTGACCACGGTCACTGAAAACAGCTGGGAAGACAGAAGCTCCTGCGGATTCCTTCCCACGCCTTCCAGCATCCATTCCATGTACGACCTTACATTCTTATAGATGTAGGGCATCATGAACCGAATCATCCAGAATACGCCTAAGAGGAGGATGACCGTGGTTATGTCCTTGCTCTGGAATACATTGCCTTCCTTCCTGGCGTCATTGCGGCGCTTACTGGTTGGTTTTTCTGTCTTTTCCTGTCCGCTGCTCCCGGCCACTGTCCCTCACTCCCTTCCTGCGTTCCGTTCCTTTCCGGGCCCCGTTCCTCTCCGGCCCCCGTTCCCTTCATCCGCCCCTTCACGGGCCTTCTGGGAAAGGTTGTTCCCTGCGCCTGCCTCAGGCCATGAGCCTGACCATATGGTCCAGCCACTGGAACATGTAATCCAGGACATCATATAATTTGTCCGACATGGGCGAAAACAGGAACAGGAGCATCAGCATGCCCACGATAATCTTTACCTGGAAGTTGACCACAAACACATTTATCTGTGGTATGATCCGCATAAGGATGCCCACCGCGGTCTCCGCAACCAGTTCCATGCCCACCACGGGCAGGGCGAACTGAAGTCCCATGACAATGCTCTGCCGGAACATGTCCAGGACAGCCATTGCCAGCCCCGGGCTTATGCGCACCGCCCCAAAGGGTATGAGACGGGCTGAGCCGTAGAATATCTCAAGAAGCCTGAGATGGCCGTCCATTGCAAAAAACAGCAGCATCAGAAAGGCATAGTACATTCCCGACGTGATTGTCATCTGGGTATTGTACTGGGGGTCATATATCTGAGCCATGTTAAGGCCCATCACATAATCCATTGCGGACGACGCGAAACGCACCACCATGACCGACAGCTCCATTGCAAACCCAAGGGTGAAGCCAACAAACAGCTCCAGCAGCAGCATGACGCCGTACTCCGGCAGGTTGGCAGGTTCACGGTACAGGCCGGCTCCTCCGGTGGTATAGAGTAACAGGGACAAAAGAAACACAAAGCCTGCCTTTGCAGAGGAGGGCAGATTGGTCCTTCCGAACATGGGATTTAAGGCAATGGCCCCGCTCATGCGCATGACAATCAGGGAGAATAAGATGAGCATTCCCTGTTAACCTCCCGCTATCATGGCGCACACCTGTCGGGTAAAGTCCTGAAGCATCACAAGCATGGAACTGCCCAGAATTCCCATCATGGCCAGGATGGCCAGAAGCTTCGGGACAAAGGTCATGGTCTGCTCATTAATCTGGGTGGCGGCCTGGAATATGGCAATCAGGACGCCCACGGCCATGCTCACCAGCAGGAAAGGCATGGAAAGTCTCAGGGCCAGCTGGAATGCCTGGTACATGATGTCAAGCACCTGTAAATTACTCATAATTACCTCCTGACTCAGGATTCCTAACGGAAACTCCTGACAATGCTGGAAAACAGCAGTTCCCAGCCATTAACAGTCACAAACAGCAGCAGCTTGAAGGGAAGGGAAACCATGGTGGGCGGAAGCATCACCATACCCATGGACATCAGGGTGGTGGCTACCACGATATCAATCAGCAGGAAGGGGAGATAGATAAGGAATCCAGCCACAAACCCGCGCTTCAGTTCGCTGGTCATGAAAGCAGGGGTCACCACGGTAAAGGGATAGTCCTCCACATGTTCCTCTGTCTGGGTTCCGGACATTTCCACAAAATGGTCCAGGGTCTCTTTTTCCGTGTTCCTGAGCATGAACTCCTTTACAGGAACACCCATCCTCTGAACTGCTTCCATCTGGGTTATCTCGCCCCGGGTATAGGGTTCATAAGCCTCGGCATTGACCCTGCCGATGACCGGACTCATGATATAAAGGGTCAGGAACAATGAAATCCCTACCAGGACCGTATTGGGAGGGGTCTGCTGGATTCCCATGGCGTTCCTTGTGAATGACAATATGATGATGGTCCTGGTAAAGGAGGTCATCATGACCGCAATGGACGGCAGCAAAGCTACCAGGGTAATCATGAATATCAAATCAAGCGCCGGGACATTGCCTCCGTTCAGGCCGGCAAGAAGATCATTCATCTGTCTCCTCCCTTTCTTCTGGTTCCTTGTATTCCTCTTCCAGCTTTTCCAACAGCTGGATACCCGCCTGGCTGACGCCGATAAGGTACATGTGGGACTGCAGCTTCACAAGAAGGATCTGCTTGTCAGCACTGATCCGGACCTGTTCAATAATTTTAAGGTTCCGCCCGGATGTGGCTTTCATATATGTCTTTCCCATGAGCCGGCTGCACCAATATGCCAGGAACAGTATGCATCCCACGGTAAGCACTGCGCCTGCCAATGAAAAAAAGCTGTCGTTCATCATAAGATTTCCGGGTTCAGGTCCCTGGCCACAATCTCTGTGATACGGATGCCGAAATTATCTTCCACCACCACGATATCCCCCTTTGCAACACACTGACCGTTTACGAACAGGTCGGCCTGCTCGCCTGCCATCTTGTCCAATACCACCAGGGACCCCTGGGTCAGTTCCAATATGTCCTTAACCAGTTTCTTGGTCCTTCCCACTTCCACTGAAAGTTCCAGCGGGACCTTCATCAGCATTTCCTGGTTGGCACGCTCCTCTGCCCCTGCTTCCAGTCCGGTCTCCATCTGCGGTGGGTTAACCGGATGGAGCAGGATGTTCTCCCTTGGGGGCTGCTGCTTTTCCTTTACCTTCATGTCCTTCATGAATTCCATCATCTGGGCCTGGGACTGCTGCATCTGGTTCAGGATCTGAAGCATGACCGGGTCCGGGGCGGACTGGTATATCACAGGCTGGCCAATGGGCGGGGCATATTGAGGCTGGACCGGCCCTTCCTGGGGAACATACTGAGGCTGCTCCCGGACAGGTTCCGGCACCGTCTGCGCCCCGGTCCGGGCAGCGCCGTCAGAGAACTGGGGCTGGTTGGGCGTCTGCGCGGGCGGGGGCTGCATCTCCTGCGCGGGTGCTGCCTGCATCTGCTGCCCAGGCGCCGCCTGCATCTGCTGCGCGGGCGCTGCCTGCATCTCCTGTCCGGGCGCTGCCTGCAACTCCTGCGCGGGCGCTGCCTGCATCTCCTGTCCGGGCGCCGCCTGCATCTCCTGCATGGATGGTGTCTGCGCCTCATGCGCTTCCCCGTCCTGCCTTTCTGCCTCCGCCTGCTTTCTCGCATCCTCCTCCATCTGGTACTGTTCCGCTTGCTGGAAACTGATTTCAAAGGGTTCCAGCAGGTGTTTTGCCAGCTTGGACGACATGATATTCAGGAATTCGCTTTCCAGTTTTCCTTCTATCTCCAGGGAAAAACGGACCACCACCATCTTGACGCCGGAGGTGAAATATTTTTCTTTAAAACTATTCTCACTTTCAATCGGAAAAGAAACAGGCGTAGATATGTTTACGGGATTCCCAAGAAATTCCGAGAGCGCGGTGGCCGAAGATCCCATCATCTGGTTCATGACCTCGCAGATTGCGCTCACATTAATTTCATTCATTTCAAATTCTTCATCTGGTATATCAGCCCCCATGAGCATCCCCACGATAATCCGCACGTCGTTGCGGCGGAACATCATGATATTGCTGCCCTCAAGGCCCTCCGTATAAGCTATCTCCACGCCTACCGCCGGCTCCAGGCTCTTGAACTCAAATTCATCGCTTGTCAGCACCCGCACCACCGGTGTGGTAATGTTCACCTTTGTGCCCAGCATGGTGGAAACCGCTGTGGCGGACGCACCAAGGCTGATATTCATTATTTCGCCTATGGCGTCCAGTTCCATATCATTAAAGTCGCTAACGCCCATTTTTATCTCCTTCTTGTATCATCTGTCTTAACCTGCGCCTTTACTTTCCAATCTCCAGAGCTTTCTGTACCATCAGCTTCATCGCGTTCAGGGCTGTTACATTTGCTTCGTATGACCTGGTGGCCGACATACTGTCAACTGTCTCTTTCAGTAAATCCACATTGGGCATGCTGACATATCCATCCGCGTCCGCGTCCGGATGGCTGGGGTTGTACACCATCTTCATCTCCCTGTCATCTTCAACAATACCTGATACCCTTACTCCCGCGTTCCTGCTGGCAAAGCCCTTTCCCTGGGAGGCGCTTAGCAGGGCTTCCTGGAAGGAGCCGGCGCCGTAGCTTTCAAACATCACGTCCTTTCTCCGGTACGGTCCTCCTGCCTCTGTCCTGGTCGTGTCAATATTGGCTATATTCTCGGCAGCGACATCCATCCTTACACGCTGCGCGCTCATGCCGGAGGCGCAGATATCGAATGAGCTTAAAAATGCCATCTTCCTTCCTCCTTATTTGCCTAAAATTGAATTAACGGTCTGGACAATCCTCTCGGCGTTAAAGGGCTTTACAATGAAATCCTTAGCGCCTGATTTGATGGCGTCCACAACCATGCTCTCCTGGCCCATGGCCGTGCACATGACAATCTTGGCGGAGGTATCTGATTCCCTGATTTTCTTAAGGGCCTGAAGTCCGTCCATGTTGGGCATTGTAATATCCATGATGACCAGGTCCGGTTTTTCCTCATCATACTTTTTCACGGCTTCCGCCCCGTCCTGGGCTTCCACAAAATTGCTGTAGCCTTTCTGTGTCAATGCATTCTTAATCATCATCCTCATAAATGCAGCGTCATCTACCAACATAATCTTTTCCATTGTGCTTTCCCTCACTTTAAATTTGTATTTTTACTCATACAGGATTTCCGTATCCCGTTCTTTCTCCGGCCCGGCATAGATTCTGTCTTCTATACGGATTGCCACATTTTTCTTATAAACTCCCATCTTTCCGGTAAACCAGGGCTGTCTCCCCACAAATACCTTCAAATGGCTGTCCTTGGGTTTATTGAGGCTGATTACATCGCCCACCTGGAGCTGCGCCAGATCCCGAAGGCCCAGCTCCACGGTTCCCAGCTGCCCGGTGATGGGAAGCTGGGAGAAACGGATATGATCCAGGATTACTTCCTTGTTATCCTCATAGGCAAAGCCCCTGGCTATGTGCTTGCGGCTGTCTATCAGATGGAAAATGAACTCAAGCAGGGTTCCGGGTATGCAAAGCTTTATCTTTTCCACCGCCAATCCGGCCACATCCACATTCAGGTGCACGATGGCCACGGTTTCATCCAGCCCCACCTCCTGGACCATGCTTGGGTTTTCCTCTACCCTCTGGACCTTGAAGTTGACATTAATGTAATTGGAAAACCCATCCTTTAAGGCCAGGACAAAATATTCCACTACCCGCCGGTATAACGCCACCTCCACATCCGAATAGCGGTATTTTGGCTCTACCTTGACAATCTCGTCACCGCCTCCCAGCATGTGGTTGATTAGCGTAATCACAAGCCCCGGGGTGACGTGGAGCATAAGGGGGACACTGTTCTTAATCTTATCCTGGATTTCCGCGTTAGCCATGGTGATGCTGTCATTCTCATGAAGCGAATTCACAAACTCATAATATCTGCGCTCCTGGACCTCCAGCACTGTAATATCGGTCAGCACCCTGAATATGCCGTTAACCTGGGAAGTCAGTATCCTGGCATAGTTCTCAAAGACACTGTTGAGTATTTTCATCTTATCCTTGGTGAACTTCCTTGGACTGTAAAAATCATATTTGCTGTATTTTGTTTCTTCTGCTTCTGTCTTCTGTTCAACCGCCTGCACCTCTTCTTCAGGCCCGCTGCCCTGCATGGACTTAAGAAGCGCGTCTATCTGACTTTGGGATAATACATCTGCCATTGCTAAAGCCACCTTTACTAAATTTATTCAGCCACTGTTCCTCCGGCCTCTTCTGCCGTGCCATCGGAAGGAATACCTTGTTCGGCAGACGCGCTCTCCGGAAGGTCCGTCGCAGGAGACACGGCAGCGGACACGCCGTCGGCGCTGGATGCCGCAGGAGACATGGTAGTGGACACGCCGTCGGCGCTGGGAGCCGCAGGCGCAAACCCATGACCATCCCCACGGGCATCCTGGCCCGTGACCACGGTCCTGTCCGCATTCACACCGCTGTTGTATTCGTCATAATACCGGTTCATGGAATGAAGGTCCGCGCCCTCGTCAATCATCAGTATCTCCACACGGCGGTTCCTGGTCCTGCCCTCCCGTGTGCTGTTATCCGCAACCGGGCGGAACTGCCCGTAGCTTATGTTCACCAGCTTTTCAGGCTTAATAATGCCTTTTTCCTGTATGAATATGCACACCTCCGCGGCGCGCATGGCAGACAGCATGCGGTCCGTCCTGGGATTGTTGGGCCTGTCCGGATTCCCCTGGGCCGTATGCGCCATGATGTTAATCTGCGACACTCCGTCCTGGGCAGGGCCTATGACATCACAGAATACATCCAGGGTCGTCTTGCCCTGGTCTGTCAGGATGGAACTGTCACCGTCAAAAAAGGTCTTGTCCTCAAAAACAATAAAGGTGTAATCCTCACCCCTGGATACGGTCACACCGTCAATCCCAATCTCATTCATCCGTTCAGCCAGGGTCAGATAGAGCTTATCAATGTCGACTTCTGTTTCAGCCTCAGGAACATCCAGCGTCCCCTCCATCTGGCTCTCGGCTTTGCCAACCGGGGAATTGATGGACACCTGTTCCTGCACTTCCTGGGTGGACCGGGGATATATGCTCCGCACAAATATCTCCCATTTCTGCTCATTCAGGTTAGACATGGCAAAAAGCATGATAAAGAAAGTAAGGAGCAGGGTGACCATGTCCCCGTATGTATCCATCCAGTTCCCGCCGCCGTCAGTGGGTCTTTTTCTTTTATTCCTCACTGTCGCCACCTCCGCCCTTGGCGCTGACGGCTTCTGCCTTTGACAGAAGCTTTCTCTGTTGGGACTGCTTGATGGAGGCCAGGAGATGCTCCCTTAAGTATTTGGGATTCTCTCCTGATTGGATTGCTATGATTCCTTCTATAATGGTGGAGCAGTAAAGTTCTTCCTCATCCTGGCGTATACGCAGTTTCTTTGCAATGGGATGGAAAAGCAGGTTGGAAAGGACGCTTCCGTAGAAGGTGGTAATCAGCGCCACCGACATATCCTGTCCCAGGTTCCCGGCCCCTCCCCCGTCATCCAGATTTAGTCCCTTTAACATATTAATCAGTCCTACCAGGGTTCCTATCATGCCGAAGGCGGGGGCATAGGCCGATGCTTTTTCATACAGCCCCGCCACCTCGTCATGGCGGGTCATCATATTCTCCAGCTCCCGCTCCAGCACAAAACGGACTTTATCCGGGTCATTGGCATCCACAATCATAAGCACGCTCTGTTTGAAAAAGGGATCTTTGATTTCATCCGCCTTTTCTTCCAGGGCCAGAAGGCCGCTCTGACGCGCAATCATGGCCAGATCCACCAGCTGTTCAACAAGTTTCGGAATGTTATATTGTTTCCCGCGGAAAAGGACCATGATATGTTTGGGGATATCCATCAGGATGGACAGCGGATAGCTTGCAACCGTAGCGGCAAGGGTCCCTCCCACAACAATCAGGATACTGGACTTATCCACGAAATTCCCCAATTTGTCAGCTCCGATCCCGTTAATTATCAGGAAAGTGCCAACTACAATTCCAATCAATGTTGTTATGTCCATGTTACGATGCCTCCTGTGCCCACAGCGTTACTTTGATTTATCCTCAAAGTTAATACAGTTGTTCAGGAATCCCGATGCCTGTTTCATAATTGAATCAACCGTATCTTTTACCAGGTAATAATTACCGTTCATCATTTTTATCTTTGTCTCCGGAATCGACTCCATATATTCAATCTGGAATAAATTGAGGTAGAGTAATTCTCCGTTCAGGCGGATGACTTTAATCATATAGCCCCTCTTTCCAAGGCTTTCCCCGGCATTTTTAAGAACCAGGGAAAACAGTTGTGTATTAACGCTTCATATTAACCAGTTCCGATAATATCTCATCACTGACCGTGATGATTTTTGAATTGGCCTGGAACCCCCTCTGGGTTGTAATCATCTCTGAGAACTCCTTTGCCAGGTCCACGTTGGACGCCTCCAGATAACCGCTCATAAGGGAGGAGGTGGCCCCTCCCGGGACAGTGGCCGAGCAGGCGCCTGAGTTGTCGCCTGTGGAAGCCACATAGTAACTTCCGCCGGCCTTCATAAGGCCTTCCTGGTTCTGGAACGTGGCCACTGCAACCTTGCCGATGGATACCTGACGGTCCTCGGTTACCGTGGCGCCGTCTTTAGTCACCTCTACCGGAACTGTCACCGTAACCTCACCCAGACTGTTAATCTGTATACTGGAGGTAAGCAGTGATTCCGCGTCATCATCAAACTCCAGGTCCCATGTGGATGTGCCGTCCGCCGCAATTGACAGTTTCGCGGAGGTAGGAACCCTCAGGGATACCAGGTTATCGGTTTCCACATCGGTTGCGTCATCTTTTGCCCGGAAACCATAAACAAAGTTTTTCCCATCCGTGAGATGTCCCCGGCTGTCCAGCTGGAACTGGCCCACACGGGTATATTCATAACCGGCTCCCTTAATATTTGCCGTGATTTCAGCTGTATCCGTTCCTGTCATAGATGTGGACTTGTCCGGAACCGATGCCGTGATGAAAAATCCCTGTGCATTCAGGCATGCGTTCAGCCCGCCTACCTGGGTCGGCGTGCTGGCCGTCATGTCCGTGATGATGGAACCCATCAATGTTCCGTATCCATACTGGGCGCCGTTGGTTCCTGCCGCTGTCCCCAGCACCCCTCCCGTGGAATTGACCGCGCTCTGGTACATGGCCTCCTTAAAGGTAAAGGTCTGGGCCTTGAATCCAAAGGTGTTTACATTTGCTATGTTATTACCTATAACGTCTAATTTGCTCTGATGCGCCCGCAGACCTGCGACCGCTGAGTCCATTGCTCTTAACATGATTTAATCCTTTCCGCTGTCCCTGCCGGTGCGCTTCGGGCACCCAGCCCGGCACTCTCACAGTCCTGCCTACATCAGGACAGCACTATCAATATTTGTGAAAACCCTGTCTTTCATATCGTCCTGCGTCATGGTGGTGACCACCACGTTATTGGGCACATTGACGATGAATACGCCCTGGCTGCCGATAACCGCAACATCCCTGGCGCCTTTCCTGCGCGCCTCTTTTACTGCATGCTCAAGCCTGCCCAAAAGCTGGCTGTCAACCGCAATGCCTCTCTCCTCCAAACGTCTGGAAGCGTGTTTGGAAAAATTCAGGCTGTCATCCATACGGGCCTTCAGCAGTTCGCCAAAGCTGGCGCTGTTTCCATTGCCGTCCCGGCCAGACACTGCTTTGCTGTTTCCGTCCGCCTGGGCAAAACCCGGATTATAAATTCCATTTATTCCCATTATCCTATTTCCTCCTGACATGCATGAAAATCAGACATACAGGTTCTCATCAAGGAGGGGGTTTTCCGTCTTGCCTTTTTCCTCTACCTTCTCACCGTCTCCTCCCTCATCTCCCCCTTCTTTATCCTCATCTTCCGCATATGGATTATCAATGCGGCCAATGCCAAGGACATAGGAAAGGGGATATTCCTCACCGTCGCCTTCCAGCTTAAGCATGGGCACGCCGCCGGTCAGGTTTACTGATTCCACTTTTCCATATTTAACATCAACCGGCACCGGCAGGCCATTTGGCCCTTCCTTTGTCACCGCCACCGTAAGCTCCTGTCCCACAAGACCTGCCGCATATGTCTGGCTGGTAACTGCCGTTGACGTGGTGATGGAATCCGTCATGGCTCCCATGGACTGGACCATGGCCATCTGTGTCATCTGGCCCATCATCTCACTGTTGGACATGGGATTGGTCATATCCTGATTGGCCAGCTGTGCTGCCAGAAGCTTGATGAAGCTGGTAACTGTCAGCGTATTCTTTTCAGTGGACCCTGCTGAATATACCTGGGGGGTATAAGGGTCTGTGGTCCCGCTTACCGAAACATTATCTGCCATCGTTTGAATCCTCCTGTCTATATAAGACCCAGCCGGAGCTGCTGTGCAAATGAATCCCGCTGACCCCTCCTTCTGTCGTCCTTTTGTTCTCCGGGCTCCCTGTGGCCTTCCCTGCCTCCCTGCCTTGAATCCCCAAACTGCTGCTGGGACTGATAGGTGTAAATCACCGTTTCCCTGCCCGTCTTATCCTCCAGGATTCCAGCTATCTGTCCCGCGTTCTGGCTGAGGATTTCCAGGGTCTTGGGGTTGTCTGACATCAGGGATACCGATGTGCGTCCGGCTTCATATATGACCCTCAGCGTCACCTTCCCCAAAGAAGCAGGCTCAAACTCAATGGTCAGCGTACCGTCACGCTCCGGCAGCCTGTCTGCCAGGTTCCTGGCAAAGGCCTCCGGCATTTCCTCCATGTTTGTCCTTACCGGGCTTTGGGTCCCTGCCTGTGCCGCGGTCCCGTAATCCTTAGGCTGCACGGACGGGTGGGAATCCACTGCATGGGCCAAAGGCAGTTCCTCCTCAGGCTGCCCACTGCCGTCCATGGTGTCCCGGTTCTGCGCCTTAACAGGAATCTCAGGAACGGCCTGTTCCAGGCCGGCCGTCTGCTGCTCCGGCTTAGGAAACCCTTCTTCCGGCCAGACCCTTGCGGGTTCCTCCTGATTACGGCTTTCTTCTGCCATGGTCACAGGAAACGTTTCTTCTTTTCCCAATGCCTGGAATGATTCTTCCGGCTGTTTCATGGGACTTACAACCGCATCTAAAACCGGCTGCACCATGTCCCCAGGGATTCCCGTACCGGAATTCCCATCCTGAGGCAGCGTCTGGCCTGTCTCCTGTCCTAACGCGTCCGCCGCGTCCTCCCGGACAGCCCCATCCTCAACCTGCGTCCAAAAGCCTGACCCCTGTGTGTCTGAGACAGCAGCATCCCACTCCATTGGCATCTGACCGGGATTCATGCGGAATTGAAAGGTGAAATCCTTCAAGACATCGCCAGTACCCGCCTTAACCGCCTCCAATGGAATCCACCCGGACACCGGTTCCCCGGCATCATCCTCTTTTTTATCCACCGGGCCTGCCTTGTCCCTGGTCCCATTCTTCTTTGACAGCCGTTCTTCTGTTTCCCGGCGTTCCAGTGCCTGCTGCCTGCCTCTTAACATCCGCAGGAAATCCGTCCCGCTCCTGTCATCCCCTTTATCCCGGTTAACAGATACGTCCGGTCCCGCGGTCTCCACGGCCTGTTGCACCCTCTGCGTCATATCCATCCTTATCAAACCTGTCCCTCCTTTCTATGTGATATTTATAATCAACAGCCTGACAGCTGCGACTACCTTAACAGCCCTATACCCGGCCCTGATACCGGCTCCTGGTAATGTCCCTGATGATGAATTCTTCCACAAACCCTTCTTCTTCCTTCATCTCAGCCCTCTGATAAGCCTGCATCCTTTTATCCTTCAGCTTTTCAAACTTGGAGGTGTCCACCTTTGCGGAAATCACCTCTTTCTTTTTGCTCTCTTCCCGCTTTCTTAAAAAAGACAGCTCTTCCTTTTCCTGGCTGATGATTTCTTCCATCCTTCCAATACACATGTCGTAAAGGCGGAGGTTCTCAATGGAAGCGCCCGTGGATTTTGTCTGGTCAAATCCCTCCTGGAACCCGTTTAATCTTTCCTTCAGACGTACAATCTGTTCCTGCTTCGTCATGACATTCCTGGCAATGGCCGCATGTTCCGACCTGAGTTCATCCAGCACCTGGGTCTTGTAATCCAGTACGGTATCAAGGCTGTATTTAAACCGCTTCAACGACCGTCCCTCCTTTAACCTGCAATGTTCTGTATCAGCCTTAGGGTTTCATCGTAAGCAAACGACTCATCTATGCCCTGCTGCAAAAATGCATTCATGCTGTTGATTTTGGCCACCGCCTCGTCCAGGGCCGTGTTGGTCCCCTTCTTATAGGCGCCGATGGAAATCAGGTCTGAATTCTTCTGGTACAGGCCCAGCATATTGCGGAAACGGGAGGCAGCCCTCCTGTGTTCCTCCCCCACCACATCCACCATAAGCCTGGATATGCTGGCCCCGATATCAATGGCAGGGAAATGGTTCTCATTGGCAAGCTGGCGGCTCAGTACAATATGCCCGTCCAGGATACCCCGGACCGTGTCCGCTATGGGTTCATTGGTGTCATCCCCTTCCACCAGCACTGTGTAGACGCCTGTTATGGAACCCTTATTAAAATTGCCGCTCCGCTCTAAAAGCCGGGGGAATTCAGCATATATGGAAGGCGTGTAACCCCTGGCTATGGGCGGTTCCCCAATTGCCAGGCCGATTTCCCTCTGGGCCATGGCATACCTGGTAAGGGAATCCATCATGAGCAGTACATCATTGCCCTGATCCCTGAAATATTCCGCTATGGTGGTGGCAACCAGAGGACACTTCATCCTCAGCATGGCCGGCTGGTCCGAGGTGGCCACAACCAGGATGGAGCGGCGCATCCCCTCCTCCCCCAGGTCCTTTTCCACAAACTCCAGCACTTCCCTTCCACGTTCCCCCACCAGGGCGATGACATTAATATCCGCCTTGACATTCTTTGCTATCATGCCCATCAGGGTACTCTTACCCACGCCGGAGCCGGCAAATATCCCTATCCTCTGGCCCTTTCCAATAGTATTCAGCCCGTCAATGGCCTTAACCCCGAATTCCAGGCGTTCCCTGATGGGAGGACGGTTTAAGGGGTTGGTATAAGGACTGCTGACCGTGTAGAAACGGTTTGCCTTAAACCCCTCCTTGCCGTCTATGGGCTCCCCCAGGGCATCAATGATCCTGCCTATGAGGAAGTCCCCCACAGGCACCTTCAGACGGCGTTTGGTATTGCGGACAAAACTTCCTGAGGTAATCCCGCTTGTAGCCTCGTAGGTCATGATCTGTATCTTACCGTCTTTAAAGCCCACCACTTCGGCCGGCATCTGGCAGTTCTGCTCCTCGTTATAAATCATTACGATATCGCCGATACTGGACCTGCCGCCGGAAGCCTCCATCAGCATGCCCACAACATTTTCTATTTTCCCGATATGGCTGACTGTTTCTGATTTGGCAATCAGTCTGGGGATTTTCTCAAACATAAGCACTCCTAAAACCTGATATTTCCCAGTATCTCCCTGATGTTATCCATTTGGGTGTCAACGCTGATATCAACAATCTCATCCGGCATCTCAATGATGCAGTTTCCGCTGGACTCCTTATCCATGACCACGAATTTTATATTGTCCGATAGCTTGGCCAATTCGCTGACCACATCCGCGTCCGCCTCCGCCATCATGTCATAGTCCGTTTTTTCCATGTATATCTTGACCCACGCTGTCTTTCTCAGCTTTTCCGTCTCAGCTACAAGCATCCTCTTGATGACTTCCCCGCTGGACCTGAGGCTGATGTGTATGACCTTTTCAGCAATGGCAACTGAACAGTCCTTTAATTCCTCCAGGTAGTTCCTAAGGCTTTTTTCTTTTGCCTGGTCAATGGATGCCAGGGCCTGTTCCATATCTTTCCTGAATTCATCTTCCTGCCGCCTGAAAAAATCAGCCTGTTCCATGGCCGCCTGTTCGGTTCCTGATTTGTACCCTGCTTCAAACCCTTCCTTGCAGCCTTCTTCTATGGCGGTTTTCTTAAGCTGCTCCGCCTGTTTCCCTGCTTCCCTGAGGATATCCCCGGCCATCTGGTTGGCCTTTAAAAGAATCTGCCGGGCTTGCTCCCTGGCGTCCTCCACCATATCTGCGGCTCCCTGTCCGTCCGTCCTTGCAGCGGGTTCGGGATTGTTTTCCCCTGCCCGGGCATGCTCCGCCTCCTTGCCCCTGCTTTTTTGCATTTGGGGCGCGATATCGGTCTGGGCAGGCGGGACAAACTGCAGTATCTCTATTCCTGTTCCCGGTTTTATGATGCAGCTAGACGATGATGTTGTCATCATCTCCCCCCTTCTTGATAATCACTTCACCGGCATCCTCCAGATTCCGGATGATATTAACAATGCGCTGCTGCGCTTCTTCCACGTCCTTCATCCTGACATTGGTGGTAATCTCCAGGTCAGCCTGTACGGTTTCAGCCATACGTTTTGACATGTTGGAGAAGAATACCTGCTTCATCTCATCCGACGCGCTCTTAAGCGCATACACAATATCCCTTGCGTCGCAGTCACGTACAAAGCGCTGTACGGAACGGTCGTCCATATCCATGATGTTTTCAAATACAAACATCTTGTCGCGGATGCTCTGGGCCAGTTCAGGATTCGTCTTATCCATCTCATCAAATATGCGTTTTTCATTGGTGCGGTCCACATGGTTCATGATATCCGCCACATAATCCACGCCGCCCAGGTTCATATTGTCCTCGCTTGTAATGATGGTGGCAAACTTGCGCTTCATCTCCTCCTCCACAATGGCAATGGCTTCCGGGGATACCCGGTCCATCTTGGCCATGCCTTCCAGGGTAGGTATCCGCTTGGCCTCGGGCAGCTGCTCCAGCACCTGGGCGGCCTGCTCCGGGTCCATGTAGGACATGATGAGTGCGATTACCTGAGGACGCTCATGCTGCAAAAGGGACAAAAGGGCTTTGGGATCCCCCTTCATAAAGAAATTGAAAGGCTTGGACTGAAGGGTTTTGGACACCTTCTCCAAAAGGCTTCTGGCTGTTGTCTCCCCAAAGGCCTTTTCCAGGACGTTCCTGGCATAATCAAGGCCGCCGTCCGTCATCATCTTGTGGGTAAGGCAGAGCTTATAAAACTCGTCCAGCGCACCTTCCACCTGGCTGTTGGTGGTCCTTCCCATCTTAGCCACCTCATACGTCAGGTCCTCAATGTCCTGCTCATTCAGATATTTATAAATCTGGGAAGCCCGGTCAGCCCCAAGGGAAACAACCACAATGGCCGCTTTCTGCTTTGTATCCATGTTTTTAATATCCACCGGCCCCTTGGCTGGTTCTGCCTTATCTTTCTTTTCTTCTGCGGTTTCCGGCAATGTCCCCTACCTCCCCTCTGAGCCAGCTCTGTACCAGCTTGGCCGCTATCTGTGGATTCTGATCCACGAATTCCCCTATGTTCTGTTTCAGCTTCAGGCTGTGCTGCATCCTGAGATTGAGGATTTCCTCATTGCGCTCCATCTCAGCATTCTCCGCCTGCATCTGAAGCCCTGCCTCGGTATTAAGTACATTGACGGGAGGAGCTTCTGTCTCAGGCGCCCTGGTTTCCTCCTCCACAGCGTACATGCCAGGGGAATCCACATACCCATCCGTCTTCCTGCGTCTGAGCCTCCTCTCCATAAACAGCAGCAAAAGGAGCAGGAGAATCAGGACTCCGCCAGCTATCATGGCTATCACGATGGGAAGAGGCAGACCTTCATCCTTAGTCTGAGGCTGTTCAGGCGGGGCAATTACCGGCACCACATCCTGGGACGGCGCCCTTACAATGGTAATGCTCTGATTGGCCCGGTCCCGGGGAATGCCCGCGGAATCAGCCACCAGGTTAATCAGCTGGTTATTGGTCACCGTGGCGGTATCCTCTGTATTGATTACAATACCCACGGTTGCGTTTTCCAGCACGCCCGGGTCCACCTGGCGCTGTTCCTTTACCGAATTGTAAAGCCATTCCCTGGTGGCGCTGCTGTTGCTGTAGCTGTCCGCTATGGCCTGGGTGTTATCCTGGTTGGTATAGCGCGGGGTATCCGCATTGGCGTCAGCTCCCGCCACGCCCCCGGCCCCCTGGTCCGAGGCCGCCGAATTCTCATTGATGGTATCTTCCCTGTTAAGGAGTCCTGTTTTATCCTGCTCATTTATCTTTTCCGGCGTGCTGTACTGTGTGTTCTCCTGTATCAGCCGCTCCATATTCAGGGTTCCCTTTACCGATACAGCCACATTACCTGGTCCGTACAGCTTTTCCAGCACACGTCGCACATTGATGCTGATATTATTCTCAATCAGGCTGGTAAGGGCTGTCAGGTCCTTGGCGCTGCCAAAGGCATCCTCACCCGCAGCGCTGCCCCCTACCTCCATCATTGTGTCCGCGTCAAAAACAGCCACATTAGTGAAATTCAATCCTCTCACCGACCTGGCTATCAGGTTCTTGATTGCCGCTGCCTTACTGTCGTTCAGGCCCTGCCCCGCCTCCATGGTAACAACCACGGAAGCAGACGCATCCGTGTTGGTGTTATCCTGAAGGGCGTATTTCTGCTCCGCCGCTTCTGCGATGGTTACCTTGGCGTCCTGTACGCCTTCAAACAGGCGGATCTGCGCTCCCAGCCTGTCCTGTAAGTCATACAGGGTATACTGTTTCTTATCTGACTCCGTTGTCATAAGCCCTGCGTTGCTGCGGTACATATCATATGTAAAGCCGCTTTTGGGATACCCCTTGCTGAGAAGCTCGGCCCTGGTCTGGTCTGCCCTTACCGCAGGAACGCGGATGGCCCCATCCTTGTCATAAAAGCGGTAGTCAATCCCTTCCTCCTGTAAAAGGGCCACCACCTCCTGGGCCTCCTCCTGGTTAAGGCCTGTAAACAGCGTGCTGTAATCCGTGTTCGTCCCCAATTCCAGAACCAACACCGCAATAATGGCAATTGCAGCAGTCCCTCCTGCAATTGCCATAAGCATTTTTCTTGACTTGTCTGATAGATTCTGCCAATGTTCTTTTAATTTCTGCATGTTAATCCAGCCTTTTGCTTTTGTTTATGTAAAAATCAGACATTCATCTTCATCAGCTCGCCGTATGATTCCATGGCCTTATTCCGCAGGGAAATCATCACCTCAAGGCTCAGCGCAGCCTTTGCCTCTGCTATGGGAAGTGAATGCGCGTCATCCAGTTGTCCTGTAGCCAGCAGGTATTGTTTCGTCTCCACATCCTTTTGGGTGTTATAAACCTGGCCAACCACATTCTTAAGCACATCCTTAAATATCGGTGTCTCTGATGAAGAAGCTGCGTTTCCCTTTGCAGAGGACAACTCACGTATGGGTTCCCACTCTTTCATTAATGTTATGAACGATGTTCCTGTTTCCATATTCTTTTCCCTTCCCTGTCCCGGGGTCTGTCTGAAAATCCATTCCCCGTTCCCTTAATCCGTGCCGTTAAAATGCCTTCGCAGCATTGCGCAGGCGCGTGATATCGTTACTGATGGAACTGACCATATACTGATACTCATAAGCGGCGCGGACCAGCTCCACCTGCTCCTGGTCCATGTCCACGTTATTGCCGTCCAGACGGCTGGACTCGGTCCAGGTAGTCCGCAGCCTGGCCCGCACCCCGTCAATGGCCCTGGAGACCGCCAGCGGATTATCCATTTCCTTCCCGGCGCCCTGGAGTCTGCGTATCAGTTCGTCTTCAAACGTCACCTGCTGCGACTTGAATCCAGGCGTATCATCATTGGCTATATTATTAAGCGTTATGGTCTGTCTGCCCCACAGATAATCCAGCACCTTTTCCGTAAGCGCGATTCCATTTCCATAAAATCCTGACATCTTTCGTACTCCTTTTTTCATGACAAACAGGCAGGGAAACCTAAATCTCACGATTCCCCTGCCCGGGTTCCATTTGAGTCCAGTTCTTTCTTCCGGCATTTTTTTCCGCAACATCTGCCACTTGAACCATCATCAGAAAGTATTGCTGATTGATAGGTGAAAGCTGCCTGAAAATCATAGCCATCTCTTCAGACCTTGACTTTTCCATATTATTCATATCACTCCTTTATATGGTTTCAAACAGATGTTTTTTATTGCCTTTGTGATATTACAATATCACTAAATTAATAAAAAATCAATTAGAATATGACATAATTATCAAAAAAATACTATTTTTCACCAATCTGCGAGAAATTTGTCACCGAAAAAAGCAGGGAAAAGATTTGGATGTTTTTAGACATTATGGGATATGACGTTAATTTATAAACCTTGTATTTTATTAATCCTGTGATATGATAATATAGAATAATCATATAGATTCTATTACATTGCAGCTGAGCCGGCTGTAAAATCAGCCAAACGGTATTAAAATACTATAAATGTATACTTTAAAATCATGTTTGGTATGTTCAAATCTGCTTTTTTGGTTTATCATAGGGATATGCGCCCCCTACTTGGCAGAATGATTTTCTACTCAAAAGAGAACGGTAAGCGGCCAGGCAGAAACAGCTACATGTAAACAGAAATGAGGTAAACTCGTGCTTCAGCGTTTAAAGCAGGTAAGAAAGGCCCTTGGGTACACACAGACAGAATTTGCAAAATTTTTAGGAATAACACAGACCTCTTATTCCATGATTGAAAACGGCATACGTCCTTTATCCGACAAATATGTCCGCATCATCTGTATCACATTCAATGTATCAGAACCATATTTGGTAAGTGGACAAGGAGAAATGTTTGTATCTTCTCCTCATAAAAAAGAACTTTTGGATTTGTTTTCCCAACTGCTGCCGGACACACAGGACTATCTCCTGATCATGGCAAAAGAACTTCTGAAAATGCAGCAGAAAATACTTAAATGCGCAAGTCCCCATGAGGATGACACCAACGGGAAAGAATCATAAGATTCATACTTTAAATGACTCATGATTAAAATGACCCATGCATTTAATCAATATAAATATGACCTTTACATGTTACAATATCGTTGCAGACCGACAAACACCCTCCCAACCTTATGAACGGACTGAGAAAAGCCTTACCATTCATTTTTCAGCCAGTTAAAAGGCCGCAACAATAAGTCGCGGCCTGGGCCCTTCTCAAAACTCCTTAAATTGTCTCCCCTTTCAGAATCCCCATCATATGTGCGTGGACCCTTTTTCCGCAGGTACCGTCCGGATTAGCGGCCATTGTCTCCAGCTCCTTCATCTGACGTGTCCTTGCCTCCTTGAGTTTTCCCTCTGTCAATGTATTCATTAAACCCTTAGGGGAGAAAATGCGGCTACCATAGCAGAAGAATCCATATTTCCTCTCGTTTTTCAAATCCATCCTTCCCTGTGGTCAGCCGCCCATCACCGGTTCTCCCACTGCCTTCTCCTCTGTACCATAAACGCCTCGATAAAGGACATGGGGTTTCTCACACAGCACGTGGACTCCTTGTTCCAGGGCCCGCTTTGCGTAATCCTAGTGAGTCTCATGGGGCAATACGCCCCGTGCCGATGATGCCTGTCTTCACAATCCTGAAGCGGTTCTTGCGCAGCTGGGTAGACGAAACATCCGCAGTCCGGTCCAGATATACCACATTGAATAACGCCTTAAGATAATCAAAGGCCCCATGATTTCATCCGCATAAACCTAAATCAGCTCTGTCACCCGTACCCCATCGGGCAGCTCCTTTAAGCAGCAGGCATCCCCGCTGCCCTGGCTCTGTATGTCCAGCAATTCAAAAATTTTGTGGATTGGCACACAGGCATGATGCTCCGGCTGCTCAAACCAGTATAGTCTGCATACTGCCATGGAGCCGGCCGGTCTGGCACAGGACTCATCGTTTTCAAAAATGGTGGCAAGGGCCTTTTTAAGAATTTCCACATCCTCATCACTGACCCCATTCTTGTCCGCATAAAATGGGTTGACCGAGCCTTTTACCACATACAGGCCCTGTTCCACAATGCTCTTTGACCCCATGGTGTCGGAGGATTTGCCTTTGGCGCTGCCTTTGTCCTCACCGTTTGTGCTCTTGGTGATATGGATATCCTTAATCACCACCGGCTCCACGGATGTGCCATGGCATATGGTCACGGCGCCGTGGACAGAAGCACTGGCAGCGGCCCTGACCCCGGAAAAAGCAAAAATCTGTCCAAACAGCCGCACATCCAGCCAGGTCCCGCAAGCCATGCGCAGACCTTCTTTCTGTGTCTTTCCATCCCTGAGGGCATCATAAATGTCCTTTCTGGCAGCCAGGCGTTGTGCCAGGGAACCGTATCCGTCCACGCAAAGGCTGTCAGACTGGACAAACACAGGCAGTCCCATGTGGATGAACCGGTTGCGTATTTTGCGTCGGATGCATTCTCCTGTTACTTCCCCGTATCCATTGTCGTTGGTTCTTGGTCGGTTTCCTTCCAGTGGATCTCCGTTTGGGTTTGCATTGTCCACCCTGAATACCATGATGAAATCCTGTCTGTTCATAAATCTATCCCTTTTCCTTCCTGACTGCGTAATCATACTGTATAAAAGATAGCTGCTGGGAACTGAACCCTGTCAAGTAGGAGGTTCCCAACGGTCCATCGGTATCATCCTGCCCTGGGAGCAAGTCTTCCACCTGATCCATAAGCCTGCACGCATACTGCCCCCGTTTCATCCGGCTGATTTCGTTAATGTATGGAATAAGCCGTTTCCGAATCATCCCCCAATATCTCCCCGGCGCGCATGAAAACATCTGCATGTATCTGCACACGCCTGATATGCGCCCTTCCCTAACCCCCTGGAAATACAGCCGCTCAATGTAATCGGCAATGGCCAGCAGACGGCCCCAAAGATAGCTGCGGTCTGTATTTAATCTGTCCGGCATGACGCCTTCCCCTGCCCCATCGCGGTTTAGGAGGGCGCACGTAACCTGCAGGACCAGGAGCCAATGGCTGCGCTCGCGGAACATGCAGGGATTCCCCGCCCGTCTGATGAGAGTGCCCATGATGTCTGAAGGCATGGGCCGGCCTGATAAGATGACAGAAACCACACGGTTGACCTGGCGTGCAAATAATGTCTGGTCCATGACCGTGAGGGCGCCCCCATATTCGCTCCCATAAGCAGCAATCACCACATCCGGCACCGAGGGCGCGCCTGTATAGGTCCTACTTCCCGCCGCAAACTGCCAGATGGCAGTCCGGTGCCATTGCTTAAGCCGCTGATAGATAAGGCCCGCAGGCATTTCCGCATAATCGAGGATTGCCAGCCTGCCTTTATAATTCTGCTTATTGGGCGCATCCAGCAGCAGCATATGGTACATCTTACGGTCCGTAAGGAATTCGGAAAAACACGCATCCAGATAGCTCTGGCAGGCTTCCATATCGGTATAAAACCTGTATTCATGTTTCCCACGGATATTAGGCGTGTCTGCAAACAGGTCAAATGCCAGTGGATTGCCGTCCCTATCCCAGCACACGCGGATATTGCTCCCAAACACACGACCCTGGCGTCTGATCATCCAGCTTAAGGCACAGTGGGCCTTATAACTTGTGACCAGGCCAATGTCCACCGCGTCGGTCTCTTCGCGGAACCAGTCCCTGGAAAAAACAATATTGCCGTTTTCATTGGAGGAAATAAGTTTGGCCCAGTCCGAACTTCCCCGGATGCCATTGGCATGTTTGCTGGTACAGACCGTATATTCTCCTGTTGCATAACAGACATCCCTTTTTCCATGCTCCATCACAAAGGCAGTGTAATAAGAAATCCAGCTTTGGAACAGTTCCCTGTTTTTCCATGTCTCTGCCACATATCCTTTACCTGCCTCCTGGTCCAGTACCCTGAACCTGACCACACAGGACAGGATATCCCTGCCAGCCACTTTCTTTTTCCCATCAATGGCCCCATCCTCCTCTGGTATGATGACCTTGGCCGCAATCAGGTCGGAGGCTGTCTGCTTCCGGTTCAGGTATGACCTCACCGCTTCTAACTGAGGAACCGCGTAAGGGCTCAGGCTCCAGGCAGCAAGCAGCTGATCATGCGCCCTGTATCGCTTCTGTATATCCATGGCCATCTGCTTGTCCTGAAGGCAGGAATCCGCATCGCCCATAAGATACACCAGTTTGTCATTTAACGGATTAGGCGGCGGTTCCGGGCCGGACCGGCTGGATGAATCCACGGTAGAGGGCACAATCGTATATACCTCATCTTTTTTAACATCCAACACACGCGCATCCAGAAAATGCCCCTGCATATCAATTGTCACGGTTATATGCGCGGCCAGATATGTGTGGAACAACGGCAGGAGAACTGCATCCGTATCCTCCCTCTGAACGCCAGCCATGGAAGCTTGACCGTCATATACCCTGGCCAGGCTTTGCAATACATTCATCTGCTAATCCCCTCCTGCCCTGCATTTCCTGGTAATGCACGCTTCCTGGTCCGGGAAACGGATCACGCCCTGATTCATCCGGTAAGGCGCCAGACGGATTACGCCCTTTTCAAAATCCCTGCTGTGGACCATAACCCCAAAGTCCATATCCACAGCGTCATAATAGCCTTCCCCCTCCCCAAAGGGACATGGCCTGACATATGCGTAGCATTCGGTGATTCCCAGGTGGATAGGCAGCTTTCCTCCCCGCCTGAGCCACCGCAGCATGGATTCATAGTGCTTGGCAACGTTGCGGTCCGAGGCATACCGTTCACTTCCCCAGGCCATTTCAACCTCAATCTGGTAACATATATCACGCAGGTAACTGTAATATGCCAAATCCTTCCCGCCGGTCTTATAAACAGGCAGAAGCTTGCTTCTTGACTGGTACTGGATGGGATTCAGGATGCGGATCCGCAGCGGTTTCCACTTAATGGACGGCTTCCAATAAATGCTTTCCGTCAATCCTGTAACAGCTGAACAGGTGGGAACCGGATATGAATGCAGATCCCCGCCTGTTTTGGTCATGGGATTGGTAAATAGCGCATATTCACCTCTCACCTCATAGCATATCCTTGGCATGTCCCGTCCCTGAGAAGGGGTTGTCTTTTTATCTCTCAAAAAATCACCTCGTTAACCATCCGTGTGATTATCAGGATGGCATTATCTAACATATTTACCAGGACTAAACGGTTGGGATAGTCTTAGTTATGGTATTGTTCTGGTTCTGGTAGTATGATGGTTCTGGTAACATTATGGTTCTGGCAACATCATGGTTCTGGTAGTATGATGGTTCTGGTATAATAAAGCGCCGATACGGAAAGCAGGTTTGGGAAGACAGATTCGGTAAAACAGGCAGGAGAAAACAGGAACCTCCTGCAATGCATATCTGCTCATATACCTGAAATAAACTGGGTAGTCCTTCAATCCTCATAGGCCGTCAAGGCTATGTAATAATCTGTAATAATGTATTGCCATTAATATCTCGCATATATGCTAACTTCAATCCTCACAGCCATCATAGGCCATGTTGCCGAAAATGCTTACTGCTTTTTATGATTTACGGTTTGCCATAGGTCCGCGTTGCTTCCGCATGATTATCATTTTCCTGCTTTCCCTAAGTCTGCCTTTTTATAGATAACCCATTTATTTTCATCGGCGGAAATGGTTAAATCATAATAGTTTTAAATTGTTTTTCTGTCTGGAAAATTCCGGACTTTACGTTTGTCCTGGTTGGGGCTGAAGTGCCTTAGATGGGCTTTGGATTTGAAGGTGTATTTATTTGGAATCCATGGATGGATAACATCCTGCATTTCTTTGGGATTTTATTTCCCAAAAACAGAACATCCCCTGGTCAGATACCCAAACCAGAGGATGTCATTTATATCACAACTCCAATCGCTTCTGATTGGATGTTTTAGAATATCTTCCATATCTTTTAACGCAGAAAACACAGCCCAAGATTATCCGTAGTCCTGCTTACGGCCTTTGTCACGATAGAATCTTCTGAATTCTGTTTTGTAAATACTAAAAAATCCACAGTGCTGTTTCTAATCTGGAATTTCTTATCGTCTATACAACTACCTCTCTTTTCTTTCCCTGTTAAACTATTTTAGCGCACCGAACAAATGTTTGCAATATAAGAAGCGCCCATTTTCTGAGCGCCTTTTAATATATAACATTATATCTTAATTGTACCTTCAGCGATATCTATTTCTTCCATTAAACCTCTGGTGATTGAATGAAATAGATATTCTTAATATTGTCAGATTATACTTACAACAAGTCAACTTTCATTACCAACTTATCAAAATCCGACTCATATAATTGATCTTGTATCACCCTGTATTTTTCAAATTCACTTTCTGCAAAGGCTTTCGCAATTTCATGCGTCACCTTTCCTTTATCCATCAAGATATTCTCATCATTCATTTTAAGGAAAACTTCCAGCTTGGAGGCCCAGTCCTCCATCGTCATTGGGATGCGCTTTTTGGCCTGCCTTTCCGCATAATCCAAATACATGGATACAAACTGATTCAAATCCTGCAGCTCACTCTGAGACAAATAGTTCTTTGCTATACTTACATCAGATTTAACAATCTTACCGCCTGGCGCATTTTTCCATGTAGTCAGCCCCATATGTTCCTTTTCGTGGTCTGCTCTCTCCACAATGACCTCCGCAGCAGTATGACCATGAATCGCATAATGCAGTTTATTCTGCACGGTCTTAAAGAACTCCTTTGTGGTTACTGCATCTTTTGAATAATCCACTGCTGTAGCATAAATATCGGTTATCTTTTGATAAAATTTCCGCTCACTGGCACGGATTTCCCTAATCTCATCCAGTAAATGTTCAAAATATTCCTCGTCAAATATTTGTCCATTTTCCAATCTTTTCTTATCAAGAACATATCCCTGTACTGTATATGTTCTTAATACCTTCGTTGCCCATTGACGAAACTGGGTTGCTCTTAATGAATTAATTCTATAGCCAACTGAAATCACAGCATCCAGATTATAAAATTTTGTTTTGTATTGTTTTCCATCAGAGGCAGTTGCCGAGGATTCCTCGATAACTGCCTCTGGTACTAGTTCCCCGTCCTTAAATATATTTTTTAAATGCAGTGAAATATTATCAATACTGCATTCAAATAACTGTGCCATAGATTTCTGCGTCAACCAAACATTCTCATCATGTACTCTAACTTGAATTGAATCTGTTGAATTCTGTTTTGTAAATACAAGGAAATCTATTGTACTATTCCTAACTTGAAAATCCTTGTCTGCCATAGGAACCTCCCTTTTCATATCACTTCCATACAATTTGTACCACTTGTATCCCTGCTTAATTATTCTAGCATGACGAACAAATGTTTGCAATATAAGAAGCGCCCATTTTCTGAGCGCCTTTTAATATATAACATTATATCTTAATTGTACCTTCAGCGATATCTATTTCTTCCATTAAACCTCATCAATCGCCTTCCCAATATCATGCCTCATATACTTATTCCCAAACTCAATCCACTCCGCAGCCCTATAAGCATTTTCCCTGGCTTCCTTAAGTGTCTTTCCCTTGGCCGTAACCCCCAGCACCCGTCCGCCGTTGGTCACGATATTACCGTCCTTATCAAACTTGCTGCCTGCATGGAACACATAGTAGCCGTCCCTGCCCTCAAAGTTCTCAAACCCGGTCATCTTATACCCTTTTTCGTAATGCTCCGGATATCCTGCGGAGGCCAGCACCACGCATACGGCGGCATTGTCCTCGAACTCCAGCTCTATCTGGTCCAGGGTCCCGTCCACACAGGCCTGGAAAACGTCTATTATATCATTTTTCATCCTTGGCAGCACCACCTGGGTCTCAGGGTCGCCGAAGCGGGCATTATACTCCAGGACCTTAGGACCTTTGTCCGTGAGCATCAGGCCGAAGAAAATGATTCCCTTGAACTCCCTGCCCTCTGCCTTCATTGCGTCCACGGTGGGCTGATAGATATATTTCCTGCAGAACGCATCCACTTCCTCTGTATAAAATGGACTGGGTGAAAATGTTCCCATTCCGCCGGTATTCAGTCCCTGATCCCCGTCCCCTGCCCGCTTGTGGTCCTGGGCCGAGGTCATGATTTTAATGGTCTTTCCATCCACAAATGAAAGCACGGATACCTCCCGGCCTGTCATGAATTCCTCCACCACGATCCGGTCCCCGGCAGATCCGAACTGCTTATCTAACATCAGGGTCTTGACGCCTTCCTTTGCCTCCTCCCTTGTGTTACAGATAAGCACGCCTTTCCCCAGCGCAAGGCCGTCAGCCTTTAGTACAATGGGCATGGGCGCGTCCTCAAGGTATGCCAGCGCATCTTCCGCTGAGTCAAAGGTCTCATATGAAGCCGTAGGAATATTGTATTTTTTCATCAAATCCTTGGAAAATGCCTTGGAGCCCTCAAGAATGGCCGCGTTCTTCCTTGGCCCGAATACCCGCAGCCCGGCTGCCTCAAAGGCATCCGCTGCGCCTGCTGCCAGCGGGTCATCCGGTCCCACGATTACCAGGTCAATCCCATGTTCCCTGGCAAACGTTACCTGCGCATCAAAATCCATGACTCCTATATCCACGCACTCCGCCAGCCCGGCAATCCCGGCATTGCCAGGAGCACAATATATCTTCTCCACCTTTGGGCTCTGGGCCACCTTCCACGCAATCGCATGTTCACGTCCGCCGCCGCCTACAATTAATACTTTCATGCTGTTACCTCCTGCCTGTCTGCCTTATCATCGCCCCAGCCTGTTCCTGTCTAAGCCGTATGTCCTGCCATGATTCCAGCCTGTTCCTATACCAGTTGATTCGCAATCATATGGATGGCCTGGGGAAGGATTACCCATTCCGCTTCCTCCATCACACGTTTCTGCAATACCTCAGGCGTATCGCCCTTCTTCACTTCCACGGCCTTCTGCAGGATAATTGGTCCTGTATCCATGCCGCTGTCCACATAATGCACGGTTGCCCCTGTAACCTTCACGCCCCGGGCCAAGGCCGCTTCATGGACCTTCAGCCCATAATACCCCTTTCCGCAAAAAGAAGGAATCAGGGACGGATGGATATTGATGATACGTCCCTCGTATTTCTCTGTCATGGCAGCGGGTATGGCCACCAGGAATCCGGCCAGCACAATCAGATCCAGCTGATATCCGTCCACCTTTGCCAGAAAGGCCTCATTAAACGCAGCCCTTGTCTCATATTCCCTGGGTGAAATGCACACTGCCTCGATTCCCCTAAGCCGCGCGCGCTCAAGGGCATATGCATTGGCATTGTTGCTGATTACCACGGCCAGTTCCGTGTTGGTAATCCTGCCGCTGTCCATTGCATCCATAATTGCCTGAAGGTTGGTGCCGCCGCCGGACACCATGACGCCTATCCTTAACATAAGTCCACGCCCTTTTCCCCGCTCTCAATGGTACCCACCACATAAGGGGCCTCCCCTGCGGCCCTGATGGCCTCCATGGTCCGGTCCGCATCTGCGGCATCCACTGCCAGGATCATTCCAAGGCCCATGTTGTATGTGTTGTACATCATCTTCTCTTCAATCTGTCCCTTTTCAGCCAGCAGCTGAAAGATTGGAGGAATGGGGTAACTGTCCTTCTTAATCACCGCGCGCACGCCGTCCTTCAGCATGCGGGGAACATTTTCATAGAAACCGCCGCCAGTGATATGGCTGCAGGCCTTGATGGCAACCCCTGCTTCCTTGACGGCCCTCAGCGCCTTCACATATATCTTGGTCGGGGCAATCAGCGCCTCCCCAAGGGTGGTTCCAAGGGCGTCCATGTGGGTATTTAACCCCTCTTTTGTCAGTTCCTTCTCAAACACCTTGCGGACCAGTGAAAAACCATTGCTGTGCACGCCGGAGCTTGCCATTCCGATGAGCACATTACCGGCAGACAGGTCCTCACCGGTAATCAGGTCTTTTTTATCCACGATGCCAACTGCAAATCCGGCCAGATCGTATTCATCCTCCGGGTAAAATCCAGGCATCTCGGCTGTCTCGCCGCCAATCAGCGCTGCCCCGGACTGGCTGCAGCCTTCTGCCACGCCTTTTACGATGGTTGCGATTCTCTCCGGCACATTTTTGCCGCAGGCAATATAGTCCAGGAAAAACAATGGCTCGCCCCCGGCGCAGGCAACATCGTTGACGCACATGGCCACGCAGTCAATGCCCACCGTGTCATGCTTATCCATAAGGAATGCCAGCTTCAGTTTCGTTCCCACACCATCCGTGCCGGAAAGCAGGGTGGGTTCCTCCATCCCCTTGAATGCAGCCATGGAAAATGCGCCTGAGAATCCGCCGATTCCGCCTAATACTTCCGGGCGCATGGTTCCTTTTACATATTCCTTCATCAGCTCAACTGACTTATAACCCGCCTCAATATCAACTCCGGCCTTTTTGTAATCCATCATGGTTTTATCATCCTCCGCGTTATTTAAAAATCCCTATTTCATCTGTGCCAGATATTCCTTGTATCCAATGGATTCCAGCTTTTCAGCCTTCTTAACCACGTCATCCTTAAGGCTCCCTGAATACTCCTTAAGCCTGCCTAATAATGCCTCATCGGAGGTGGCCAGGATCTTGGCCGCCAGGATACCTGCATTGGCCCCGCCGTTAATCGCAACCGTCGCAACCGGGATACCGCTTGGCATCTGAACAATGGAGTACAGGGAATCCACGCCGCCCAGGTCCGAAGTCTTCATGGGAATCCCGATGACAGGCATGGGGAAAATGGCTGCGCACATGCCCGGAAGATGGGCCGCCTTGCCTGCCCCTGCAATGATTACCTTGAATCCCTTTCCCTCAGCAGCCTTTGCCCAGTCAAAGAAAACATCCGGCTCCCTGTGGGCGGATATGATTGTCATCTCATAGCCGATTCCCAGTTTGTCCAGGATTTCAGCCGCCTTTGCCATAACCGGCATATCAGAGTCACTTCCCATTACAATTCCTACTTTTGCCATTGTCCAATCTCCTTTTCCACTTACGTCCAGCGTATCCTCCATCTCAGGGAACCGTAAAATCCTGTTATTTTAGATAGGGATATTTGTTATTAGTTTTACTTATTAATTTCTTTCATTATTCCTTTCGTACTTATAATTATAATACTAGGAAATTTTTCATGAGTCAATACAAATCTCGAAATTTTCTCCTGATAAATGCTGAAATGCCGGAATGGCCCATGTTTCCAGGCCCTTCCGGCATTTCATGTATTAAAATAAGGTAAAAAGAGGCATTGTTTTATATAAAAGCCCCCGGATGCCTGCATACGCACAGGTACAGCCTGGATACCTGTTTGGAATACTGCCCCATCAAATCAGACAGCTGTTCCTCCCCTTTCATGGACCGTCTGTAGGTCATGGATTCCTCTGCTGCCGGCACATGGTCTGCCCGCATGTTTAACCGCTTCTGTATGTCACTGATGATGCAGGCCGTGAACATAAGGTAATCATCCATCTGTCCATTGTCCATGGTGCTTATCTTCCGGCTGTTAATCAGGTACAGCATCTGCTCTGCCTCAGAAACCATGTACCAGGAAATCCAGAGCATTTCCCTGATAAATCCCTCCTTCTCATGTCCGGCTTTTTTCAGATATTCCTGGATCTGGTCGTGGACAAGATGGTAGTGGATCTGTATATCACAGATAACGCCGTAATCCAGGGGCATTTTCAGGCTGCGCCCCAAAAGCCTGAGATATACCTGGTGTATGTGGATCAGCTGGTTCATGTTATAGGCGAACTGGCTCTTTAAACTGGTGGGGAAAAAGAACCGGTTTGCGGCCAGCACCATCAATATGGCAGTCACCACATACAGGAACCGCAGCTCTGCCGCCAGGGTCTGGGGCAGGGCCATGGTGGTGAGTGTCAGGGCAAAGCAGGTGGAATAGAGGGCCTGCTGCCACGTTCCGGCTGTCTCCATATACAGGCCCACTGCCATGACCGTGGCCAGCACAAAGTGCCATCCGGTCCCATGGAACATGGGCAGAAGCAGCTGCAGCAGCAGGCACCCTGCCACGGTGCCGATGAAACGCGACTTCATGCGGGAGGCGCTGTCTTCATACATGGGGCGCAGCAGCAGGAACGCGTTCAGCGCAAGCCAGTAACCGTGATTGGCCTGGCTCATCATGCTGTAGGCAAAACCGGCTGTCAGGACCACGCTCAGTCGCAGTGCGAAACGTGTTTCAAAGGTGTCCGTCCTCATATGGCAGAATAATCTTCGGATCGGGCGGCGGTACACCGGCAGCTTCCAGCCGGGAGAAGGGACATTTTCATCTATCCTGCGCAGATTCTCCAGGATAAGAAGCACAAGCCCAAGGAAGCTGCGCACGAATATGTAAGGGGCCTCCTCCCTGCCCCCTGCTTCTGCAAGGAGCTCCTTCCCCTGTTCCATAAACGCCTGGATGCTGTATGTTCCACTGCCTCCCTTCTGAAACCCTTCCTTTCCCATGGCCTCCATATACCCGGCAAGACGCAGGATGATGCCCTGGCAGCTTTCATCAGCCAGGGTACATTCCTGGTATGGATTGGTAAGGAAATAAGCAGACCGCTGGAACAGCAGCCCGAACATGTACTGAATCCTGCCCCGGGCATTGACCACATTGGTCAGGCCCCGGCTTTTATACGCTTCTTTGTAAAGTCCCTGAAGGATGGGAAACAGGCTGTCCGCCTGCCTCTTGCCCCCTTCAGGATCAGTGCCTGCAGCAGAACGGAGGACGGCCGCAAGCAGCAGAAGCCCCTTTTTCGCCAGGGCGAAATCATCCTCTTTCCTTCCCCTTCTTGAACAGACATACAGAACCGCGGTCATGACGGCCAGCCCGTAAGCCAGCGCCGTCATCCGCACGGCCAGGCCCTGCCATCCCACCGGGCGCAGCTGCAGGAACGTAAAACACATGGCCCCGGTATAGTAGCCCAGCTGGTTAAACTGCGACGACTGGAGGAACACAAGCAGGAACGGCACGGTCAGGTTCAATATGATGCAGAGCGGCAGGTTCAGGGTTGCAAGGAAACTGAGCAGGGCCATCAGCAGCTGCGTCCCGGCCAGCCCCATAAGCTGCCTGGCTGTCATATACCTCCGGTAATTCATTTTGAACAGTATGGTAACCACTGACACAAGAATCACATGTGAAATCCCGAATATCAGAATAACAGAATAGAATAAAAACAGAAAAAATAATATGATTGGCAAAGCATCCATAAACTTGGAACAAAGCCTTGCCAATCCTGTCTGCAATTTGCTCTTCATGGATAAAATCCTCTCCTTCAGGGTCTTATTATACATCTAAGGCCATCGGATGTCATCCATATATTTATTTACGGCCGGGCGCTTTACGCTTCCTTCATGCCCCGCTATGCGGGATGCACGGATGGCAGAAAAATGTTTCAATGAAATCTTCAAACGTGTCCTGACCTTCCCAAACAGTTATGATGTATCAGCAATGCCCCTTATCAGCTTCACATATCAGCGCCACCGGCTCCCCTTCCATGGAGTCCAAATATAGTTTCCCCTTTGCATAAGGAGGATAGGGATACTGGTAAAGATGCCATTTCCCCTTCCTGCTGTTTTCAATGCACCGCAGCAGCCGGTCTATGGTCTGCCTGGGAAAACATTGGTTGTGGTGGGACGTAAGATAATGATCAAAATCCAAATCCTTCACACATTGCAGCGTATTGTACTGTGTTTCAACCGACGTATGGTTTTGGAATATAAGGCACATGACAGGCGTAAGGGCATCCCCGGACAGCAGTAAACGGAGCTTTGGTATCCATATGCCGATGGACCCCTTTGAATGTCCCATCAATGGTATGATCCTGCATTCCAGCTCTCCCAGATTGAATGTGTCAAAATACAGGGCTTTCATATTATCCCACTGCCCATGCCACGTTTCGGCTTCAAAAGGCTGGCACAAGCCAGCCTGTCCAGGGAGCAGTTCCCGCCTCCACTGCCCAAGGAGCTCTGCCGTATAGGATTCCAGCACCACAAAATCATCCGGGTGCATGTAGACTGTGTCAAACCGGCCATTTCCCCCAATATGGTCAAAATGCCCATGGCTGTTGATTACCACAAGAGGCAGCCCTGTAATCCCGCGCACCAGTCCATGGATATCATCCGTACCTGAACCCGTATCAAAAACCAGGGCTTTTTCCTTACCCGTAACCAGGTTCACGCAGCACCCTGCCCGGTCTGTAATGACATATACATTGTCACATATACAGGTGACTTCTGTCTTTTTCAGTCCATACATAAAACTCCCCATATGCGGCGCATGCAATCCGCTGCATCTGCATTACTTATCCTGACTAAACGCATGGATACACCTTACATGACCAATGATATTTTAGTGTGTGTCTGGTACTCCGTTCCCGCCGTCTCCGCATCCCAGCCTGCGCACCAGCATTCCCTGGAACGCATCCACGCCCACACCGACGTAAATCACGCCCACCAGCATTGCCACGCCAATCTGGATTGGCAGGGTCCCTATTCCATCCACTTGCATGGGGCCCATGATGGTCAGGCCGATGGCCCATCCGCACAGCCAGGCGGGCGTGTATATCATACTTGAAAATGTCTCGCTGACGATCACTGCCAGCCCTCCCATGACGAATAATGTGACATACAGTTCCACATTGGGATTCCACTGCAGGGTTTCCATCACCCAGACCGCAATATAGGCCCACAAATCGCCCAACAGGAAACCGACGGAGATTTTCACGGTGTCCTGCCGCCTGTTCCCATTGGCCACAAAAAGCCCGGCGCAGATCAGGGCCACCGAGCCGGTGCCAATCCCTATGAAAGGGGCCAGCACGGCCCAGATTGGAGGCATGAACGCAATACCGAAAGCCAGGGTCAGCATATTGACTGTCTTCTTTTGCTTGTCTTCCATATTTCTTTCTTCCACGCATTTCTTTTCCATGCCATTTCTTCCCATGCGCTTCTCCTCCATGACCTTCTTTTCCATGTACTTCTTTTCCATGTACTTTTCTTCCATGCACTTTTCTTCCATCACCCCTCACTCCCAGTCAAAACCATCCCAGACAGGCGTTCCGGTATACGTCTTCAGCTCTTCCTCGCCTTCCATCACGCGGATGGCTCCGGCCGCCATGGCCTCCATCTCAAACTCGCCCGGATAAGCGGTCACAGGGGCGATGAAGGAACAGGCATCTGTTAGCTGCCCTACAAGATCCTGGTTATGTACCATGCCGCCTCCCAGCAGGATGCCGTCCACCTGCCCGTGAAGCACTGCCGCCATGGCCCCGATGCATTTTTCAATCTGGTATATCATGCTGTCCCAGAGAAGCCCTGCATACCGGTCCCCTGCCTTGGCCCGCTCCGTCAGTTCAAAGGCGTCGGAAATCCCCATATGATTCACAAAACCGCCTGTCCTGGTACAGAGTTTTTTCACATCTTCCAGACTCGCCTGGTTCATTTTCATATATTCCAGAAGGTTTGTCACGGAAATGCTTCCGCATCTGGTTGGGGCCATGGGGCCTTCTCCTCCCACAATATCGTACCCGTCTATCATCCGTCCTTTTTCATGGGCGGATATGGAAATGCCGCCGCCTATATGGCATACCACATACCTGCATTCCGCATACGGCTTCTTCATCACGTTTTTACTGTGCCGGATGGCGGTTTCCTTCAGGTTCAGGGCATGGAGGTGGATGATGCGGTGCACGCCCCTGATACCTGTCATACGGGCAAGGTCCTGAAGTTCATCCACATCCGGCGGGTTTACCACCATTGCTTTTGCGCCGTAGGCCTGGGCAAACTCATGGGCCAGCTGCGAACCCAGGGCAGCAGGATGGATGACGCCGTTGGCGCATGTCCTGGCGTGCTCCAGCATCAGGTCCGTCACCCCGTAGGTTCCGCCTTCCATGGCAATCAGGCCTCCGCCCCGTCCCACGAATACGTCCACTTCCTCAAGTCCTATGCCAGCTTCCTTTAAAAGGGTTAAAACCGTGTCCCTGCGGTAGGGCAGCTGCTCTGACATGGATGCATACTGTTCAAGCTCTTTGGCCTCATGGGAGACAGTCTGGGAATACAGGCATTCCTCCCCCTCAAACAAAGCAATCTTGGTTGAGGTGGACCCGGGATTGATGGTCAGTACTTTGTACGGTTTCATGCTGGTTCCTCCTGCCTTTTACTACCCGCGGCCCTTACCGCGCTGATTACGATATTACCCTTAATCTCGGATACAGGGGCGCCTCTGGAGCAGTCGCACACCACTTTGTTGAACCCCTGGAGCATTGGGCCGTAGGCATCTGCGTGGCCGAACTGCTGTATCAGCTTCACACCCACATTGCCCACGTTCAGGTCCGGCCAGATAATCACATTGGCTTTTCCCGCAACCCTGCTGTCTCTGTGCACCTTTTTAGCGGCCACTGCCGGCGATACCGCCGCGTCAAACTGGAATTCTCCGTCAATGGCAAGCTCCGGCCTCTGTTCATTGGCAATCCTGACCGCCTCCGTCACTTTATCCACCAGCTCCCCCTGTCCGCTTCCCAGGGTGGAATAGCTGACCATGGCGCATCTTGGCTCCCAGCCTAGAAGTTCCCTGACCGTGTCGCAGGCAGAGACAGAGATTCCGGCCAGCTGACCGGAATCCGGGTTGGCGCACACAGCGCTGTCCCCGATTGCAAGAAGGCTTCCTTCACTTCCCTTAAATCCAGGGATGTCGCATAACCCGATGCTTGAGATGGTGCTGATTCCCGGTTTCAGGCCAATGACCATCTGCCCGGCCAGCAGCACATCCCCGGTGGTATTGTCAATCCCCGCAAATGTTACATCCGCCTCGCCCACTGCTTCCATGACCATGGCATAATACAGCGGATTCTGCATGCGGCGGTTTAAGGCCTTTTCTTTTAACAGGGTTTGGGGCAGGGCCACGTACCGGTCTATGAGCTTCTTTTTATACGTCTCTTCCCTGATATCCACGATTGTGAAAATATCTTCCTCATATCCTTTGGAGGATAATGCTTCCCTGATTTCATCGGCATATCCCACAAGCACGGGAATGATATATCCCTCTTTGCCCGTCTCATAGGCTGCCTGCATCATCTTTTCATTGACTGCTTCCGGAAATGCTATCCTCTGGGGATTTTCCTTTGCTTTTTCATAAATCTGTTCAAGTAATCCCATTATTGCTCCTTTCGGCCGGATTGGCTAAATCCGTCCTACATTTCCTTCTCAATCAGGTCTGTCAGGTCTTTGACGGTGGCGCAGGCGCTGGCTTCTGAAAGCATGATTTCCACGTCCAGTTCATTTTCAATCTCAGATACAAGGGCAACCATCTGTACGGAGGCTCCGCCTAAATCCTCCTTAAAGGATGTTGATACGGAAAGGTCGTTGATATCCTGTTTGTATGACATTGCAACCATGTTAAGTACCTGTGTTTCCAATTCTTTTCTGTCCATTTTCATTCTCCCTCTATAATTTTTATTTACATCTGGTCCGTTTCGGATTCCATGTTTTTATTTACGCTTCGTCCAAATCAAATACAACGGTCTTAAATCCGCCTTCCCTCCGTAAGATTGCCGCATGGCAGTTCAGGGGAAGCTTTTCTGAAAGTTCCTTCCTGTTCTTTTTGCTGATGCCCCGGACAACTGCGTTTAATTTTGTGCCTTCCTCCAATTCAACTTCACCGTACGCATATTTTCCTAACTGCTTGTATTCCGGTTTGGAAGAAAGGGCTGCAGGCAATACAATGGAATGCAGCCTGGCCTTTCCGCTGATTTCATACCACTCCGTCTCATAATTCCCACATGCATTGCAGGCATATACAGGGGGAAACTCCACATTGCCGCACTTGGGGCATTTGCGCCCTAAGAGTTTTCCTTCTTCCAGTCCTTCGTAAAATGTCTGCACAACCTTTTCTAATTTAATACTCATAACGCATCTCTCCTCCTGCTATTCATCCAATATGCCAAGCAATACGGCCGCAACGTTCTGCGCCCCGCCGTAGCCCCGGAGCATGGCTGTCCTGGGCTGGTTTTTTACCTGATGGCCGCCGCATTCGCCCCAGATCTGTTTGCAGGCCTCATACACATCCGCCAGACCCGAGGCAGCATGTGCATGTCCAAAGGAGGTACGGCCGCCATTGGTATTAATCGGCTTATCCCCGTCCCATGCAGTGCGTCCCTCACAGATGTATTTCCAGCCTTCACCGTAAGGAAGATATCCCGCAATCTCTGCGGATACAAGATGGGACGTGATGATGAAATCATTGGCATAGAACAGGTCCAGGTCATCTCCTGACAGGCCGGTCAGCTCATATGCCTGGCGAACGGCTTCCTCGGTGGCCCGGACTTCAAAATGGGGGGTGGTTGCTTCACAGGCAGCGCTTCCGATTCCCAGCACCTCAATCGGGCGGTGCTTCAGGTTCCCTGCTATGACCGGGATCATTTCCGTGGCGCATACAATGGCTGCCGCCGCGCCGTCGCATTTTAGCTCAATGCCGCCGGCCCGGAGGAAATCCCCCATTTTGGGATTATACGGTGAGTTCATATATTCATCCAGGGTCATCCCGGCTTCTTCTGCAAGGGATTCATATGTCCTTCTTTCAATGGCAAGGGGATTGACCGATGCATTGCGCCTGTTGTTGATGCACATCCAGTTCAATGTCTCGTTCATCTGCTCTGCCGTAATCCCCCGGGTGCGCACATACCACTCCGCCGCATCGTCATAAATCAGTTCCTGGCCGGCCATCAGGCTCCTTGTATAGGCGCGGTCATATAACCAGGATGTGGTCTTTAAGAACTTCTCCATGGTCATCTTATCCCGTTTGTACGGATGTTTGGGGCTTTCCACATTATCGGCCGGCGACGGGGTGCTGTCCCCGAACTCAACTGCTCCGGTGAGGACGCAGTTGTATTTCCCGGATGCCACTGCGTTGACCGCCTGCTCGATTGCAAGATAACCTGTGCAGCATGCCTCGGAGTGGTGGATGGAGCCTTTTCCCTTCATCCCGAACCAGTTGGCCACCTGCACATTGGGCGTCAGGTAGTTGGAGCCGTTTAACGGGCTGGCCTCGCCGTGGAAATAAAAATCCACATCCTGGGGATTGACCCCTGCATCCTCCATTGCTTTTAATGCCGCATATCCGAACATTTCCCCTTCTGTCAGTCCATTTGTTTCCGGATTATCCACCGTGTACATAAATGGCGTACAGCCAACGCCTATGATAGAGACGCTTCTGTTATACTTTCCTAAAGTACCCATAACCATCTTCCTTCCTTTTGCTTATTCCCTGTTTACGTTTGTATGATTATTATATATAATAAAGATATTGTAATCATCGTGTTTGGGGCTAAGTATGGCTTGTACCACCACCCCATTTTTGTGCATGCGCACAATGCAGAAGGAGACATCATGGAATTACAGGTTTTGTTAAACAGGCTGGGAAATGCCGGATACCGCCCGCTGATATACGGGAACCGGGACAGCTGCTGCGATATGCTGAACATACGGATCCTGACAGAGGGGCAGCGCCATTTTGAGGAAACCATACTTTATCTGACCTCCACCGGACTTATGCCCGAGCCTGACAACGGCCAGCTGTTTACCTTGTTCTGTTATGGGGAGGAAATCGATTTTTCCCGGTATCAGGAGAGTTCTTTTACCATTGTTTATTTTGAGGCCGGTATCCGGCAGGCGGAACTGTTTAACGTGACCCTGGAAAACCTGACCGAGCTCCAGCAGATAACCGCAGGCATGCATATCCTGACCAATGCCCTGTTTTCAGGAAACGGGCTTCAGTATCTGGTTGATACGGCCTCCCATCTTTTCGGCAATCCCATCTATGTGGTGGATCTGCAGAACAAGTACCTTGCCATGTCTGCGGGGATTGTCCCGGATGATGCTTTTTTCCGGGAGGAAAGCGCGTCCGGGTATATCAGCGAGAAGGGCATCCGCTCCATCCGGGCCAACAAAGTGGATGAAAAGGTCCGCAGGGCTGACACCGCCTATTACTTTGTCAACAGCCTGGTCAAAAAGGGGATGCTGGTGGATGCGGTGCATATCCAGGGCGTGGAAGTGGGGCATGTGATGATGCTGGAGTCCGAACACCCTTTCCGTGAATACGATCCGGACTTTTTCCATCGTTTCTGTAAGCTGGTGTCCATGGAACTACAGAAGAATTCAGCCTATTCCAGGAACAAAGGGGTCATGTATTCCTATTTCCTGGCCGACCTGCTGAAGAATCCGAGGCAGAATGTGTCCGATATCAAGGAACGGTTAAAGATTCTTGGCTACAGCCTTAAGGAAACCTTTTATATCGTGGCAATCCCTCCTGTCAGCCACAGTTTTTCCGATTTGAAGCTGGAGGTCATCCTGGAACATCTGAAGCAGATTTTTGCGGGCAGCATCTATGTGATTTATGAAGATACCATTGTGTTCCTTATCAGCAGGGACATGGACCAGAACCTGAGCGGATATGAGATTTCCCAGCTTTCCGGATATCTCACGGCCAACCGCCTGAAGGCCGGAATCAGCAACTTTTACCAGCACCTGGAGGACACCCCCAGGTTCTACCGGCAGGCCATTGATTCCGTCCATCTTGGCCTGAAGCTTAAGGATACTGCGCCGATTTATTATTACAGTGATTATTATCTGTACCAGATGCTGGAGCTGTATGAAAAGGAAGATTCTGAGATACGGTTCCTGATCCATCCCGGGCTTATGAAGCTTTACTTCTATGACCAGGAAAAAAATACGGATTTCATGACCACACTGAGGGAATACCTGACACAGCCCGGACAGCCTGCTAAAATTGCGGAAAACCTGCATATCCATAAGAATACGCTTCTGTACCGGATGGGGAAGATCAAAGAGATTACGGACTGCAGTTTTATTGAAGGGGAGGATTTCATGAATTTTAATTTTTCCGTAAGAATCATGAGATATCTTGGGATGATTGAGTAGTCGGAGGCAGTATACCAAAGAGAGGGCATTCAGTTTAGCTGCCAGAAGCAACCAGTCAAGACCACCGGCTAAGCCGGTGGCTTGTTCTGCCCCTATAAGGGGCTGTTACCTGCTTGCGCCCGGAAGGCGCACTGAAAAGTCTGCCTGCTGCACCACATTCTCAGCTGCCCTTAAAAGGGCATGTTCAGTGCTTCCTTACTCCGGCTTTGCCCCATAAGGGGCTTGCTGGTTTGCTTTGACTTCCTACTGACTCTTAAGAGTCCTACTTCTTGTTTTTCTTCACCGGCTCACCCGTAAACGGGTCTATGTACTCTACTATCGACATTTGGTCATATTCCAAGTCCTCTTTTATCTGATTTTGGATGTATGCCTTTATTGCCGCCGTATTCTTTCCTACTGTGTCCACGTAATATCCACGGCACCAGAAATGACGGTTTCCGTACTTGTACTTTAGATTCGCACGCTTCTCGAATATTATGAGTGAACTTTTTCCCTTGAGATAACCCACCACCTCTGATACTGAATATTTGGGTGGAATGCTTACCAGCATATGAATATGATCTGGCATGCATTGTGCCTCGATTATCTCTATCCCTTTTCTTCGGCATAATGTCCCAAGGATTTGTCCTACATCTGCCTTGATATCTTTATAGATTACCTGTCTACGATATTTTGGTGCAAAAACCAGATGATACTTGCAATCCCAATTTTTATGAGCTAAACTATTATTGTCCATTTTGGACCTCCTGTGCTTTTTTATTTGTGGTTTGCAGACCTACATCTAGTTTAGCACAGGAGTTTGCTTTTATCTGGAGATATTCCCTCCACCTGCAGAGCAGGTGGTTTATTTTTACTGTGACACAGAAAAACGGCGCATCGTTTGGACGATGCGCCGCAGGCTGTTATGCGTCTGTGTCAGCCAGGGAGGCCAGATACCGGGAAAGGGCGGTTGCCTGGGCCTGGGCTGTCCGCTCCAATTCCTCCGTGAAAAAGAACGGGAGCGACCGGGCCGCCGAGTTGTAGATCAGGATGACAGAGAGAATCAGGTTGCCCAGCTCCTTGGGGGTGCATTTTTCCTGGGGTATCTGCCATAAGGCCAGCACCTGTTCATAAAACCGCGCCTGACCCTGCTGGTAGGTTTCAAAATCCTCCGGGCTTAAATGCTTATATACCCACATTTCCTCCTCTTGGGTCATCACAAAAAAATGGTGCTGGCGGCTATGTGTGACCATATCCAAAAAATGATGGATTGTTTCTTCCAGGCCCATATCCTGGTTTTCCGCGCTTTGCTGTACTTCCCGGAGCAAAAGCGTGATCTCGTAATTGATGATGTGAATCACCAGCTCTGCCAGGGAGGTATAATAGTTTCCGTAAAAGAACGGCTTGGAGATGCCAACAGCTTGGAGGATGTCCTGGAGGGTGGTGCCTTTCAGTCCCCGCTGGGACAGCATTTCCAGCCCCACCTCCAGCAGGTCCCGCCCTACCTGCTCCCGTTCTTCCTTGGAATAACCCTTTTTTGACATGCCCTTACCGCCTTTTTATTTGAGATACCAACAGTTTACCACAGCGGCGGGAAAATGTCATGTATCCTTAATGAAAGGCTTGGAAAATAACTTTCTCAACTGCCTTTTTATTCATATATCCCCATCCCGCCTACCGTCTGCAGGGAACCGGCTTTCTTGGGCATTTCGGCTTTATCAATCCGGCCCTTACGATTGCGTCTTCATCACACGCGTTCAGGCAGGCGCCGCACTGGGTGCATTCGTCCTGGACAATGATGTGGACAAAGCGGGCTTTTCCCTGGATGGCGTCTTCTTCGCATTCATCCATACAGTCCCCGCAGCCAGTGCATCTGTCGGCCAGGATGTGATAGGTCATGAATTTTTTGCAGACTCCTGCTTTGCAGGCTTTTTTTCCGATGTGCTCCTCGAAGTCCGCAAAATGGGTCCGGATGGCAGTGAGGACAGCCTCTGCTATCTCCTCCCCTGTCTCGCAGAGGGACTGGGTTTTCATTACCTGACACAGGTCCTTCATAAGGTCCAGATCCCCGCTGCGCCCTTTCTTCTCCGTGATGTCGCTTAAGGTCAGTTCAAGCTGGGTAATGCCTTCGTAGCCGAATACACATTTCCCGCAGGCCTGGCATTGGTTTGCCCTGACTTCTTTTAAGAGCATATCTACAATACATTCTGTGTCTTTCAGATTCTCTATCCGTTCCAATGTACTCATTGCGGACACCCCCTTAATATTCATTCCACAGCTTTGGTTTCGTAAGCTGGAGCCTTAAGTCGCACTGAAGGCATCTGGCTGCCTCGCACATGGCCTGCTCACAGGTGAACGGCTCTTCCACCGGCGTAAAGTCCTGCACCCTCTGGTCCGGCTGTGCTGTCCGGGGTTGGCTGCGCTTTCGTCCTGCAAAATCTTCCATCCGTCCAATGTATGGCGGCGGGGTTTCCTTTTCCAGAAGCATCTCGCTTATATCACCGTCCCCACCCAGATATAAATCCATCTGTTCCGCTACCCTGCGTCCTGCCGCGATTGCCTCAATGACGGATTTTGTCCCGGTCACAGCGTCTCCTGCCGCGTATACGCCTTCCAGGCTGGTACGCTGGTTTGCGTCTGCCAGGATATAGGGTCCGTGGGTCAGCTCAAGCCCCATCTGCTCCGTGCCCTCCGGCTTCTGTCCAACCGCGAATATGACATAATCCACAGGAATCACCTGGTTTGTCCCCTCTTCCAGCTCAATGACCGCCTTCCTGTTTTCATCAAAATAAAAACGGTTTACCTTCTGGAGTTCCACGCCCTCCACCCGGTCTGTCCCCGTAATGCGCAGGAAGGAATGGGCTGCATGGAGAAGGATGCCTTCTTCTGCGCCTTCCGCAATTTCTTCCGGCGTGGAGGTCATCTGCTGTTCATTTTCCAGACAGGCTATATGCACCTCTTCCGCCCCCAGGCGGAGGGCTGTCCTGGCACAGTCATAGGCAACATTGCCGCCGCCAAGGACCATGACCCTTCCGCTTAAGGGAAGCGGTGTCCCAAGTCTTGCCTGTTTCAGGAAATCGGTGTTCACATATACCTGGGGAAGGCTGCTTCCCTCAATGGGAAGCCTGGTTCCCTTGTGTGTCCCCACCGCCACAAGCACTGTGTCATATCCCTGTTTCAAAAGCTGGTCCGGGGATTGTGGCTGCGTGTCTGTCCTCAATTCAATTCCCGCTTCCAGGATGGTATGGATTTCCCGGTCCAAAAGCGAATCCGGCAGACGGTACGCCGGGATTCCGTACCGGCACTGACCTCCGGCTTTTGGATTTTTTTCAAACACGGTCACCTCATGTCCCTTTTTCGCCAGATAATAGGCAGCGGTCAGTCCGGCCGGACCGGCGCCCATGACAGCTGCTTTCTTTCCTGTGGCCGGTTCCCTGCGGACACGTGTTTTCCATGCGCCGCTGTCATTTGCAGCCGCTGCCCGTTTTAACCTGCACACGGAAAGGGGGGCGTCCAGTTCATTCCTCTTGCATTCGCCCTCGCAGGCATGGTTGCAGATACTTCCCAGCGTCTCAGGAAACGGTACCTTTTCACGGACAACCGCTGCCGCCTTGTCAAAATCCCCTTCCCTGATATAGCGTATGTACCTGGGGATATCGATATGGGCCGGACAGGTGCTTTGGCAGGGCACGATGTTTTCTGCCATGGAACGGTTTTCTTTCATGATTTTCACCTGGTCCATGATGGAACCCGTGGGACAGACCTCAATACATGCCCCGCAGAAGCGGCATCCTGCTTCCTTTAAGGACTTTCCCTCGGGAATGCCTGCCCGTACCCCTGCGTCTGTCTTAATATAATCCAGCACCTTTACGCCCCGAAGGTCCTGACAGGCGCGGATGCATCTTCCGCAGCGGACGCATCTGGTAAACAGATGGGATATCAGGGGATTGCTGTCGTCATTGGCAGTACTTCTGGATTTCTTCCTCCAGCGCTCCGGGCTGACGCCCATGTACTGGTACATGGACTGGAGTTCGCATCTGCCATATTTGGGACAGCCCGTACAGTCTGCGGGGTGGGTTGCCAGGATCAGCTCCATGGCCATTTTCCTCACCTTCTCCGCCTCTGGCCCGCTGACCCTGATCCTCATGCCATCCTTTGCCATGGTTTCACACGCCGGCGCCGCACCGCTGCCGCCTTCGATTTCCACGGAGCACAGGCGGCAGCCTCCCTTGGCTTCAAGGTCCGGATGGCTGCAAAGATGGGGGATGAAAACATTGGCGGCCAAGGCAGCCTCCAGCACGGACTGGCCCTCTTTTGCTTCTATTTCTTTTCCGTCGATTGTGATTTTCATTTTTTCACTCCTGTTTCAGGACCGGATACAAAGACCCGGTCCGTCCATGTCCTGGTATCAGTACTCAAACCCATCCAGCTCCGCCGCCGCGTTTTCGCCTGCAATGCGTCCGCTGTTCAGGCAGAAGCCCATGGTATTGCCCGCAAGGATAAATGGATAGCTGTCCCCGAAAATATTGCATGCGTCCGTCCCAACGCAGTACAATCCCGGAATCACCTTTGCCTCCTGGGTCATGGCCTGCGTCCTGTGGTTAATCTTGACGCCTCCCAGGGAGCCGTACGCGCCTACGTTCTGCCGGCAGCAATAAAACGGCGCCTTGGCAATGGGCTGCATGTAATGCCTGTCTTTTTCAAATATCTCATCAAACCCGGCTTCGCACATCTCATTGTATTCCTCCACCTGCGCAGCCAGCCCCTCCGGGTCGATTCCTGCCTTCTGTGCAAGTTCCTCAAGGGTATCTGCCTGTGTTATGGGTTCATAGCCATCCGCCAGGTCCCTTTCCCACTGCTCGTCAAAATGGTCGTACAGGTCATGGGGATGCACATGGCTTACAATGTCCGGACCTTTCTTTTTATACTTTTTCAGCAGCTTGCTGTCAAAGATGGAAAAAGCCACGCTGCCCGGCTGTGCCGTGATTGCATTGCCTGTGAAAGTGGTATTGCCAATCTGGTCCTCGGGCATGAATCTCTGTCCGTTGCGGTTCACCCACAGACATGGCTGGCGGAATGCGCCGTCCAGGATAAAGTGGTTCATATTATCCGGAAGCTGGTACATAAGTTCCATTGTGCAGGGTTCCTTTCCCGCGCCGGCCTCCCATGCCATACGCAGGCCGTCCCCCTTCATTCCTGGAATCGCAAAGTTGAAAATGGTCTTTCCGAACTCATATCCTGTTTCTTCTTTAATCATGGCCGGGTTGTCCCCAAAGCCGCCTGTTGCAAGAATGACGGAATTGGCCCTTGCCTCTATTTCTTCCCCGTCCTTGTCTTTTGCCAGCACGCCTGCTGCGCGGCCGTCCTCCATGATGATTTTATGAACCGGCGTCTCAAGGAGGAATTCCACGCCCAGTTCCTTGGCCCTTTCCGTCATTTTCTTGGTCATGGCCGTGGCCGCCCTGGGTCCGGGGATCCCGCCTCCCTCGGGCTTGCACACATGCCATGTGAACTCGCCGTCCGAATAAGCCCTTGTGTCCTCCGGCGCACCAAAAGCCCTCTGCACGCCTGCAAACTCCACGCCCATGTCCATCAGCCAGTCAATGGTATCTCCTGATTTAAAGTAATAGTCGCGGACCATCCTGGCATCCACACGATAGTGGGTGAAATACATGTGCTTGCGGAATGCCTCCCCCGGGGTCAGGGAAATCATGTGCTCCCTCTGAATCCTGGAGCCGACCCCCAGGGGCCCCATTCCCATGTTGGCCGCGCCTCCGGTGGTGCCGGACTTTTCAAACACCAGTACCCTGGCCCCGTTCTCTGCCGCCGATATGGCTGCCGCAAGGCCGGAAAGGCCGGCAGCTGCTACAATAATGTCTGTTTCCATCTTCTTCATGGTTCTTCCTCCATTTTCTTTTATCCATATTTATCCGGGCGGATTATACAATATCAATGGCTGCTTCATATCCCCCATGGACCGCGTCGCCTACTTTTCCGGCTGTGCGGCAATCACCGATTACATAAGTCTTAATGTCCCCGGTCATCTTAAGTATCTCCTGCACGGCGGACTGGTCTGCCTTCATCCCCATGGAATATATGCAGGTATCTGCGGGAATCAGCTCCGCCCTGCCGTCCTGTTCCACCACAACGCCTTCTTCCGTGAATTCCAGCACCTTTGTATGTAACATCTGCTTCAGGCCACGTTTATCCATCTCGTCCAAAAGCGCGTTTCTGTAGTATCCGAATGTCTCAAAAGCCATCATCCCCTGCATCTCAACCACGGTCACATCATGGCCGTGCCCTGCCAGGTGAAGACCCACTTCGCATCCCACCAGCCCTCCGCCGGCAAGGACAACCCGCTTCCCAATCCTATCCATGCCGTGATACGCCTCCAGCGCGTTCATGGCCCGGTCAATTCCCTTGATGGGCGGTTTGACCGGATGGGCGCCGACCGCTATGATTACAGCGTCCGGTTTTATCTCATCCAGGATTTCCCTGGAACAGATTGTACCCATACGGATATCCGGACAGCTCTCCCTTGCCTCACGGATCAGAAGGTTCTTAAAGTTCCTCAGATCCGCCTTATCCTCGTCCTGGTCCGTAAAATTAATGGTGCCGCCCAGTTCCCCTGTTTTTTCCAGAAGCGTCACCCTATGTCCGCGCTTTGACGCGGTAACTGCTGCCTGAAGGCCGCCCACGCCGCCGCCCACAATGAGTATCTTCCTGCTTTCTGCGGGATAGGGATGCCTGTCTTCATACCATCCAAACCCGGAATCCGGGTTAATGGCGCAGCGCCCCATGGACGCCGGGCTGTAAATGCGGTCAACCTCTTCCTTGGAAAGTCCTTTCTCCCAGAGGGGGACATCGGTCTTGTGCTCGCAGAAACCGGGGTAGCAGGAGAAGCATCTGACGCATTTACGTATATAGTCTTCCCTTCCCGAAAATGCCTTGTTCGGAAATTCCGGGTCTGCAAAGCCCTGACGTCCCAGTTCAATGAAATCCGCTTTTCCATCCCTGATTACCTGGTCCGCAAAAGCCGGGTCATTAATCCCGCCAATGACAGCCACCTTTGATTTAGTGACTGCCGCCTTGACTTTTGCTGCAAACTCAACATTGACCCCGTGCACGTCAAAGAAATCCGAAAAGGTCTGGGTCTGGTTCCCCGCCCATTTAAGGCCGTTGGAAACATGGATGATGTCGGCCATCCCGTCGATTTCCCGGCAGAACCCCACCATATCCCGGATGTCCATGCCGCCGTCCACACCGTCCTCTGCCGACATGCGCAGTTCCAGGATCATGTCTTCCCCAATGCCTTCCCGCACCGCTTCCAGGATCATTTTCGGAAAACGGGCGCGGTTTTCCATACTTCCGCCGAATTCATCGGTCCTGTGGTTGGTCCAGGGTGAAATAAACTGCTGGATGTTAAACCCATGCCCTCCGTGAACCAGGACGCCGTCAAACCCGCAGGCCTTTGCAAATTTTGATATCCTGCGGTAGTCGTTGCAGATTTTTTCCATCATTCCCAGGTTCAGTGCATAAACCTGCACCCCGTCCTCCCGGACATAAGCGTCCGGCCCCCAGGGGACATGAGGGGCTTTTGTCTCAGCCACAGCGCCTTCGTGGGAAAACTCAAGGTAGGCAAGGGCGCCGTGCTTCTTGATACGGTCCGCATATTCCTTCACCTTTTTAAAGTCTTCCCCGTCATAGTCATCCATGTCAATAGCCCGTTCCATGAACAGTGTGGTCCCCTCTTCATTGTTAACCGGAAGCTCGCCGGTGGATACGGCGGCAAACCCGCCTTTTGCCCGGTTCTCCACCATACGGTATACATTTTCAGCAATCTCCGGCAGAAAAAACACGGAATGCGCAAACAAGGTAGGGGCTGCAATCAAGCGGTTTCTGTAGACCTTTCCCCGGATGGTCATGGGGCTTTCCAGATATGTGAATTTACTCATATGTCCTCCTTTTCGTTTAAACCCTAATGGAACCTGAATTCCTGATTGTCCTGTATGGTTCAAATTATAAAGGATTCACAACCCCTTCACATCATGCCTGCACCTTATGTTTCCTTACATATACAGCCTGTTTTTGTGCAAAGGCACAAACCCATTTTGCCCTAAACGCTTTTAAACTGTTTGTCTTTATATTTCTGAAGCCTTTCCTGTACCAGCTTCAGCTTCTCAGAATCCCCATAGAACCCGCCTTCGGTGCAGCCGATTTCCTCCAGGTGCCTTGCCCTTCCAGCCACCGTGGTGCGGTCCTTCAGGTATCCGTCTTCCCGGATGATGAATTTCCATTTTCCATCCCCTGCCTTTTCCAGATTGCCGCCCGCGCCGCAGACCTGGCATTCCACCGGATAGTGGAGCCCGTCCCACTGGGGTTCCCCCAGCACCAGGGCATTGGAATGGCAGTTTGGGCACCAGCCCATATCCTCATCCCCCAGCCAGGTCCGTTCTTCTGCCGGTGTATGGATTGCTGTCATGATGTTTTCGCCCATCTTCCTTGCCCGTGCCATCAGCCCTTCATCCAGCAGGCACTGCGCCCGGCCCGGCACCCTTGTGGCCAGTATCATGTCCACCACCTTCATATCGGTTGTAAACATGGTTGCCTGCATGGCCTCCAGGGCCATGGACTGCCACGCCCTGGTGGAACCGCCTGCGCAGATCAGCCCCGCAACCCTGTCCTTATGTTCAATTGCACCAATCGTCTCTAAAAATGCAGTTTCATAGCTTAAACTCCTCTGTGCAAATATCAGGTATTCAGCATTGGGCATCAAATCATAGGTTGGCGCAGAAAAAATCACGGCGTCCTGGGCCAGCATGACCTCCATGATTTTCTTTTTATCATCCTTTGCATCCAGCACGCAGCCCACATTCTTCCCCTGGGCCATGCCCCTTGTGCAGGAAGTGCATCCCGTGCAGCTTTCAATGTGGTAATCCTTCAGATTAACCATGGTTATCTCTGCGCCTGCCTCCTCACAGTACATAAGCGCTTCTTTTAACAGTATCTCGCTGTTGCTGTCCTTTCTTCCCGCGGTAATACCCATTACTTTTACTGACATTTTCTTTCCTCCTGGACTTTTGTCTGATTTGTCTTTTCTAACAGATGTTACGGATGAATGGTTGGAATTGAAACCCGTCCGCAAATCTGTTATACTTTATGTAAAATATAACAGTTATTTTTTTAACAAGCATCCATTCCAAGTCGGATATCATCCGCTATCATCTGCTGTTTTTCAGACATTTGTCTGATTGGAGGTATAACATGGCATACTTAGGAACCATTGTCCGTCATCTGGAAACCGCCTTCCATGTGAAGGTACACGGTCAGTTCCATACACGGACTGAAATTGAAGGGACGCGCTTCCTTACACCGGAACAGGAAACAGACCCGGAATACGGGGACAAGCTGCTTTATGTCGCATGTTCCAGGACAGGGGCCACTGCCTGGGACCCCCAGGCCGCAGCGCCCTTCCGCCGTCTGCCGAACATCCTGTTAACCGGGCATGATACGCCCCCGGACACCCCCGGCATCTTATACATCCGGGAAGCCCTGGATGCCTGCCAGGTATTCAACGCCATCCAGGAGGTCATCTTCCGGCATTATACGCTGAAACTGAAGCAGGAGGAGTTATTCCAGTCACTGCACAGTGACAACGGGATTGCAGGCATGGCCCATGTGGCCCATACCTTTCTTGGCAACCCAGTCACCATCTGCGATACCAGCTTCTCGGTCATTGCCGCCAGCCCGGTTGTGAAGGACGCGGACAATCTGGAGGAACGGCACGGGCGTCTTTACCTGAAGGATTCCCTGTTCCAGAACATGGCGGACCAGAACATCATCCGCCACATCTACTCCTCCGCCGTGCCGTATCTAACCGCCCTGGACGATTATCCCTATCAATGGGTATTTGAAAGCATACGCATCCACCACGCCGTGGTGGGTTATATCTGTGTCAGGGGTACGGTGCGGGAATTCACGGAAGATGATTTAGAATTCATTGATGTATTTTCCAAGATGCTTTCCATTGAAATGCAGAAGGATTCCAGTTACCGCCATCCCACGGGCCTGAAATACGAGTACTTCCTTACGGAGCTGCTGGAAGGACATTTTGACCGGGCCGGGTACATTGCCAGCCGCCTGATCCAGCTGGGACGCGCCCAGATGCCCTATTACACAATCCTGCTCCTTAAGTTCACCGAGCCGTCCCGCAAACCGCGTCCGTACAAAGGATATTTTGAACAGCTTCTGTCCCTTCTGCCAAGCTGCATGGTGGTGGTGTTCCACGGCGACCTGACCGTCCTGCTTCCCAGCGGCAGCGGGGAACCGTTTTGCGAAACAGGAAGGAACCGGTTCGCTGCCTTCTTACAGTTAAACCACATGCAGGCTTATGTCAGCTATCCTTACACGGATATTGCAAAGAGCAGCATCTATTGGCGGCAGGTCAAGGAACTGTCCCTGCTCCATGAAAAAACCGGCCTCCCAAAGGACCGGCATTTCATCTATTATGAACAACATTATCTGGAACATGGCTTCTGTCAGTATAAGGATACCGGGCTTTTAGCCGCCAGCATCCACCCGGTCATCACGCAGATGACGGAATATGACCGCACCGCCAACACGGAATACGCCAGGACACTCCGGATCTATCTTGCAAAGAACCGGAATGCCCTGGCCGCTGCCGGGGAACTGCATATTCATAAAAGCACCTTTTTCTACAGGCTGGGAAAAATGGCCGATTTGTTCGGCATTGATATGAATGACGGCCTGGCTTTGTTCAGCTATGAGTATTCCTTCCGGGTGCTGGATTATCTTGGCCTGGGGTCTGTTTGAGGCGTCCGGAACACTGTACCAGTACCCTGTCCCCGGCCACCCGGACCCACAGGGCAGGAGCGGGGCCCTGGGAAGCAAGATAATAATAGGCGGTCCTCTTCCCGATGCCGTGGCATGCGTCATGCCAGATATTCCGGTCCAGGACAGCCACATCCCCCGGATTCAGGATAAGGGCCCGCACATCTTCTGCCAGGGGCGGCTCATCCCCCCTGGCTTTTGCCACGCAAAGGATGACCGGATCAGCGGCGCAGAACAGCGCCTCCTGGGTGTGGTCATGTTTCTCCATGGCCTTTAAAACATAGGGGGCGCCCATGCCCACGGTATATCCCAGATGTCCTGGCGTATCGATTAACGGCGTCCTTGTCATATAGTCCTCAAATTCCTCCCCCAATGTCCTGTAAACCCGTTCCCGGTCCCCTGTCATATTATAATAGGTACCGTATCCGGTAAAATCAAAATCCCTTATGTCCACTGCTTTCAGTATCATACGGCCTCCTTTTTAAGCTCGTTTAAATTGGTCAGGCACATTACCACGATTGTCACCACATACGGCGCCATCAGCACCAGCTGGGACGGTATGTTAAAGCTCTGCAGGCCCACGGAAAGCGCGTCCGCAAAGGAAAAGATAAAGCAGGCAAAAAAGGATTTCAGGGGGTCGCCCTTCCCGATACGGGCCGCGGACACGGCCAGGAAACCTTTGCCTGCAGACATGTTCTCCGTGAACATGGATATGCCGCTCAGCGGAAGGAACGCGCCCGCGGCCCCTGCCAGGACGCCTGTGATGATAAGGCTTGCCCACTTATACTTTACCACGGACACGCCCGTTGTCTGTACCGCCTTGTCATTGATACCCACGCCCCGCAGACGCAGCCCGAAGGGCGTCCTATACATGACGACCTGTGAAAGGATGACCACTGCAAATGCCATGTAGACAAGGATGTTCTGGTTATTGAATATTTCATCCACCACCGGAATCCCGTCCAGGAAGGGCATGTGGATACTGCCAAAGCTCTTAATCCTTGGGTCCAGTATGGAACCCCTGATATGGAATATATTGAACAGCAGCAGGGAGGTAAGCCCCCAGGAGCTCAGGTTCATGGCAATGCCCACCACAATGGGGTCTGATTTAAAATGCAGCACAAAGGTCCCGAAAACAGCAGACATGACAATCCCTGCCACGATGCCGAATAAAAGCCCCATGAACGCATTTTCAAACAGATAACTTCCCCATGTGGCGAAAAACGCGCTTGTAAGAACATAGCTTTCCAGGCCGATGTTGAATATCTTTGCCTTATGTCCGAACACACTGCCCATTGCAGCCAGGGCCAGGGGCGCGGACAGCCGGATGGTGGCAGCTAGTGTGGAAACGCTGAATAATAATTGAAACATATCTTCTACACCTCCCCTTTCTGGCTGCGGAGCATCCGAAGCTGGCGTTTTTCACACAGCCACCTGTACAGGGCCTCGTAGTCCACGGCCACCAGTAGAACGAATACGGCCTGGAGCACGGAGATTACCAGACGGTTGGTATTGGTCACCCTTTCCATGTGGAAGGAACCGCTCTTTAACATTCCCCAGAATATGGAAATAAAAATGACTGCAATGGGATTGTTCTTGGCAATGGACGCAATCATGACCCCGTCCCAGCCCAGATTGGTGGCAAATGCAGGCCTGAACTTGCCAAAGGAACCCGTCATCTCGGTTCCGCCGCAGACGCCTGCAATGAATCCGCTCAGCAGGAAAATCAGGATGAATGTCCTCTTATAGTTGATACCGCCGTATTTGGAAAACCGCAGGTTTTCCCCCACCATCTTCAGTTCATATCCCTTTACCGTGTATTTATACAGAAGATACACCAGTATGGCGATTCCAAGGGCAATAAAAATAGCGGTGCTGGCGCTGGTCTTAGGTATGATGGTGCTAAGGCGCGCAGTGGGGAACATGTCCGGGGTGGCAATGGCGTCCGCCAGTTCGGAGGCGTCAAACCCCATATACTTGAAGGTCAGGTACTCGGTAAACAGGGAGGCCGCATAATTTAACATCAGGGTGCAGATTAATTCATTTACATTCAGCGTCAGCTTTAAGATTGCCGGTATGAACGCAAACAGCATCCCGCCGATTCCGGCAGCTGCCAGACACAGCGGTATATGTATGATTTTCGGTACCGCAACCGATGCCCCGATGATGGCCGCGAGGAATGCACCGAAATACATCTGCCCTTCAATCCCCACATTCCAGATTCCGGATTTAAATGCAATCACGGCCGCAATCCCTGTTATGATACTGGGCGTTGCCCAGCGGATGGTTGTCCCGATGGCGCTGACGCTTCCCACGGAACCCGTGATCAGCGCCTGAAATGCCTCTGTGGGACTGTTTCCCTGGGAAAGTATGATACAGGTGCCGATCAGCATGACCATCAGCATGGATAAGATGTATTTGAGGATTTCCAGCTTGGTATTCTGTGCCAGTCTAAATTTCATCCCTCTTCCCTCCTAACATGTACAGTCCTATGGTCTTTTCGTCTAAATCCGGCGTGTTTTCCAGGTTCCCCACAATCTCGCCGTTATACATGACCAGGATCCGGTCGGACAGTTCCATCACCTCGCCCAGCTCATGGCTGACCAAAAGCACGGAAACGCCTTTCCCGGCAATGTCGATGATTTTCTGCCAGATAAACTCTATGGCGCCCACATCAATTCCCCTGGTGGGGTCCTCTATGATCAGGAGGTCATTATCCTGGAGGAATTCACGGCCCACAATGGCCTTCTGGATATTGCCGCCTGACAAGGTGCCCATCTTATCATGGATATCCTGGGTCTTTACCTGGAACTGTTCCACCACTTTCCTGGTAAAATCCTCAGCTTCCTTTTTATTCACAAGAAGGGGGTTCCTGAACCTGTGGGCCACATGATAACCCATGATGCAGTTTTCCACCAGGCTGCAGTCCGTGCTGCATCCCGTGGCCAGACGGTCCTGGGGCACGTATCCGATCTTCTTTTCCCGTTTTTCCTTTGGCGTGGCAAAGGTTATGTCCTGGCCTTTATATGTAATCGTTCCGGTCTTCGGCTTCCTCAGTCCGAAGACCGCCTCTATCAGTTCACCCTGTCCAGAGCCGGCAACACCTGCGATTCCCACAATCTCGCCTTTTTTTACTGACAGGTCCACGTTCTTTACTTTCTCAATCCCATCGCTTCCCATAACAGTCAGCCCTTTTACGTCAAGCACCGTGCCGCCTGTATCTTTTTCCTGTTTGCTGGTATTAAACAGCACCTGGCGTCCCACCATAAGGCTTGCCAGCCCATGCTCGTCCGTATCCCCAGGATACAGGTTCCCGGTCACCTCGCCGTTTTTCAAAACCGTGATGTAATCTGATATCTCCATTACTTCCTTAAGCTTATGGGTAATCAGGATAACGGTCTTACCGTGCTTTGTCAGGTAACGGATTGCCTGGAACAGCCCCTCGATGCCCTGGGGTGTCAGCACGGCCGTGGGCTCATCCAGAATAATAAGCTCCGCGCCTTTATACAGTATCTTTACGATTTCAACCTGCTGGAGAAGGGATACGGGGAGATCCTCCGCCCGTTCATCCAGAGGAATGGAAAAACCATACTTGTGTGCAATCTCCTCAATATCTTTTTTGGCAGCCTTCTTGTCCAGGAATCCCCCTGCCTTTTTTGTCTCATATCCCATCATCAGGTTTTCCAGCACCGTAAGCTCGGGAAACAGCATGAATTCCTGGTGCACCATCCCAATCCCGCACCTGGTGGCATCATTGGGGTTCCTGAATACCGCCTTGCGCCCCTTAACGATTATTTCCCCTTTGCTGGGTTTATAAATACCGGATATCATATTCATCAGCGTACTTTTGCCGGCCCCATTTTCCCCGATGATGGAGTGCACGGTACCCTTCTTAACAGTCAGGCTGATGTCATTGTTTGCCACCAGCTGCCCAAAGTACTTTGAAATGTGTTTTACCTCAAGGATAATTTCATCCATAAGATCCCTCCCTTTTAAGGAATTCTCCGGCAGCAAGGTAAACTGCCGGAGAATATTCCCGCCCCCTGCCGGGGCGTAAGCCGTGTCAGGGTATGTCTTAAATCCCCTAATCGGCGGTGTCCTTTGTCACATCAATGGTTCCTGCTTTTATGTCTTGGGTAACCTTTTCCACTGTCTCCTGAAGCTCAGGCGTCAGCTTGTCAAATTCCTGCTGGGTATACATCGGAAGATCCTGGGCCAGTCCATACTCCTTGTCCCCGCCCTCAAAGGTCCCGTCAAAGGAGGCTTTTCCTTCTCTGTACAAAGCCTCGTCAATGGGCTTTAGGGCGGACCAGATGACGCTCTTTCCCACATCGCCCTGATAATCATCGCTGCCGATGCATTTTACATTCAGCTCATCACAGCCCGCAATGACGCCCAGGCCGCTTCTGGACGCGGACTGGAAGATTAAGTCAACGCCCTCGTTCTGAATCATCAGCTTGGCAACCTCCTGCCCCTTGACAGGATCCTGGTCATTGCCCACATAAGCCACGGACACCTGGATGGACGGGTCTACATAGTGGACCCCATGGATGAACCCATCCCTGTACTTGCGGCTGACCGGGCGGTCTGCATGGGCAATGAAGCCTACCTTCTTCTTTTCCGTGTTATTGGCAGCAACCACGCCTGCAATAAAGGAGGATTCAGACGGATCCACGGATACGGAGCTTACATTGGGCTCATTGGTTTCCATATATACATCGCACAGGACAAAATCCGTATCCTTGTATTCAGGCGCAAGCCTCAGTGCAATCTCCGACAGGTCGCCCCACATGGTATAAACAGGGTTGTACCCCATGTCTGCCATGGCGCGGACCTGGTCCTCATACTCGGCCTTGTCCAGTGTCTCCACAATCTTTAATTCGGCTCCCTCTTCATCTGCCAGGCGCTGCAGGCCCTTGACGCAAAGGGCAATGAACGGGTCCCCAACAGGTGACGGGATCAAGAGGCCAATTACCTTTTTCTCATCGCTTTTCCCTTCCCCTGCCTTGCTCTCCTTTGCAGCCCCACCTGTCTCCGGCGTCTTGGCAGATGCGTCCGGCCCTGCATCCGTCTGCCCTGCCGCGGCTGTCCCGCTTTCTGCGGTCTGCGCCGTCTTCCCACAGCCGGCCAGTACGGTTGATAACCCCAGTGCAACACACAATGTAACCGCTGCTAATTTCTTCACTCTCATAATTGATCCTTCCCTTCTCATGTTTAATTATATTTCAGAATGGCATCCGTGGTCTTTTTGGATAATGACGTTATGGACTGGCTTTCCATGGTCCTCACATAGGTGTCTAACTGGTCCCTGAGGGGAGCAACAAATTTATCATCCAGTGCATCCAGTCCAAGCATTACCCCATATGCATGTCCAATGGGTCCGCCCGTGCAGTCATTATCCTGACCTGCCATCATCAATATCGTCATGGCGCGCTCAAAGCTGTTGCCTGCAAAACGGATTGCAACGACCTCTGCAGCCAGGTTCGGATACGCATGTACCCAGTTGTATTCCTTATATTTTTCCTCACACAGTTCCCAAGCCTGGCGGTAATCCCTGGACTGTCCGCAGGCCTGGCATGCAAATGCAAGGACGCTGTAGAATTCGCTGTCACGGGGAATCATCCGCATGGCCTTGTCAAGGATTACCTGCATGTCGGTTTCCACATAAGCCATGGAGACAATGAGCGCGTTAAACACCTCTGCCAGGATACCGTTGTTGTGATGGGAAACGCATCCGTCCCTCCAGGCCAGTTCTGCCGCCATCCTTGGGTTTGCGGGTGCCAGGGCGCCGCAGATGGCGGCACGCATGGCGGCCCCGATCATTTCACGGTAAGGATTGGCCACATAACCGCTTTCCGGCGGATAGATGCCGTGGCGCAGATGGTTCAGCGCAATCTCCTCCGCCGTATAAGCAAAGGGGATATATCCCACCCATTTATCCGCTATGTCCTCTGAGGTAATATCATATCCCTTTTCCCGGAACGCCTCCAAAAGGGCCAGTTCAAATGTAATGTCGTCGTTCAGGGTTTCCGGCGGTTTCACATATTCCGTTATTTCACCGAAAACCTCCCATATCCTGGAGGATTTAAACCCTTCCACCGCAGTTCCCAGGGCGGAGCCAATGATTTCCCCCAGCCATCCTGCATGGACCTTCTCAAAGAGCGCCTCCTGTCCAGGCAGCTTATAGTCCGGATATTCCTGGAACTTCACAGATTGCGCATACTGCTCAAAGCTGTTGTAAACCGTGTAGGACCAGTATGGATGGCTTTCTATCTTGGGCGCCTCTGCCAGGGCTTTGAATACCCGCGCATTGATGATCTGCAGGTCTATGAGCCTGTCCTCATCAATGGCCTTAAATGCTTCCGTGATCAGCAGGTCCGCCTCCTGCACATCGTACCCCATGTTCCTCATGCTGGAAATTGCACCCAGCATCTTGGAATAGGGCGCCTTGGATTCCGGCAGCGGCTTAATCCATGCCCCCTTTCCGGTTTCCAGCATCTGCCTTGCTTCCTCCAGGAATTTTCCCTCCAATAAGTTATCCCACTGGATTAAATCCGTACGGTCCCTTACCGGAATTGCGTCACAGAAAAATTCATAGTCGTATTCCCATGCTCTTTTCATAATGATTTCTCCTTGTATTCATATTTTTTGTCTGTTCCACACAATTGTTCCATGTTATTCTTCGTTCCCCCCACACATGTATGCCTATCCTGTCTTTTAGTATAATTTTAGGTACTATCTTCAGCAAACAATGAAAGGAGTAACAACAATGGCTATTTACTGTGAAGATCTGTTTAAACTGTCCTCCTTCCGCGACGCCCGGTTAAGGGGCGGCAGGACCGGCCTGGGGAGGAAAATCACCTGGCCTTACGTGGGCGCCACCCCAAGCGTATCCCAATGGCTCCACGGAGGCGAGCTCCTCTTCCTGACAGGAGTGGGTATCCCCTCGGACGATGAATCCCTGCTGAACCTGGTTGATGAATGCATCCAGAAAAACCTATCCGGCATCGTTTTCCTGCTCAATCCCCAATACATACCTGAAATCCCTGAGGCGGTAATTGAGAAAGCGGACCAGGAAGGGCTTCCCGTGTTCCAGATGCCCTGGGATGTGAAGCTGATTGACGCGACCCGGGAAATCATTGAACTGATGGAGCAGGTGAAGGAGAAAAGCAAGAATGTCCGCTTCTTCCTTGAAAGCCTGCTTTTTTCCAACAACAGCGACATTGACTCCATCATGCATTTTTATAACATCCGGCTTCATTCCCAATACTGTATATGCGTGGTGGAATCCGCGGACAATGTATTCTCAGAAGCCATTGAATCCAATTTCCAGCACCTGTCTGCCTCCGTACGGAATATTGCCCTGTCCAGCCGTCTGGCCATCCTCAGCTGTTCCTATGCCAACCGGCTGATTTTTCTTTTGACAGCCGACAGCAAAAGCGATACCGTCTATCTCCAGAACACCATATCGAACAACTTTGAATACATACAGGCGCTTCACGCGTCCAGGGGAGGTTTCATGAAAATGGCGTTCAGCCGCACATTTACCAAACTGAATCAGATTAAACAATGCTACCATGAGATTACGGTGGCCCTGTCCACCAAAAACCTGCACGCCCTGTTTCCCAACCACATCATCCATTACGAAAACCTGGGAATCTACCGCATCCTGTTTGAACTTGATAAAAATGAGTCCATCCGGGATTACTGCATGAAAAATATTGATCCCCTGATATCATACGATACCCAGCATTCATCCAGTCTCCTTGAGACACTCCGGCTTTATTTCATCAACAACTGCCATTCCAGCCAGACCGCGCAGGCCCTGTTCATCCACAAGAATACCCTGGTCTACCGTTTATCCCTGATAAAAGAACTTCTCCACACGGATCTGTCCAATGCGCTGAAAAACCTGGAACTGTTCAACAGCATTCTCCTGTATGATTACCTTCATGCTGTTTAGCAGAATTCCCGCCGGATGAAATCACTGATATTGGATACCACGTCCTCCACAATCCACTGCCCCTTCTGGGCAGAGGAGGATCTGGCTGTGGCCAGCACCCCATTGGACGGTATGCTGTCCTTATCAATGGGATACCGGTAGCAGAATCCCGGATCCGTCTTCCCCACATCTGCAATCAGGTCCTGGCGCACCAGCTCCGGCGCAACATACATCATAAGGGAGGTTTCCGTAATGGCTGCATGCTCCAGTGCCCAGCCCGGGAATGGCACCTGGTCAAATATCCGTCCAATCATATTGGGCGACATGGGGTCCCACCAGTTCATCAACAGGAGCCTTACCCTATCCCCATGCCTGGCTGAACACAGGTCCATTGCCTCCACCACAAAGGGTTCATTCTCAAAATGTGCGTTGAACAGGAGGATCCGCCTGAATCCGTCCCTTACAAACTCGTCAATCACATCCTGCACCAGGTTCTGCAGCGTCTGGCCGTTCAGGTCAATTGTCCCAGGAAACAGCGGGCCTCCCCCGCTGAAGGGTTTTGATTTGTATCCATAGCAGAGGGCCGGGGCCACGATCCCGTCCACCTGTCCTGCAATGCGGTATGAAAACTCTTCCGCCAGCACCGTGTCCACACACAGGGGAAGATGAGGCCCGTGCTGTTCCGTTGCCCCGATCGGAAGAATCAGGATATCCTCCTTTTTCCCCGCATATTCTGTCCATGTCATATCCTTCATCTTAATATGTCCTGACATTGTTTTGTCCCTCCCTTTTCCTCATGCAGCTATCATACCGGATTTCCCCGGTCAGTTTAAGGTGCGGCACACACAAACATACGGGCCGTTCTTTCGTCTTATCGCGCACAAAAGAACCAGGTATTTTTTGTTACTTTAACACAATTACTTTTCTGTCCTTTTCCTGTAATGTGGTCTTAAAACTCATATGGAGGGAATGAATCAATTGAATACAATTTTGTTTACCAATGCGCATCTGAATCATGAGCCGGGTTTATGCGACCTGCTGGTGGAGGACGGCCGTTTCCTGGAAATCGGGCCATGTCTGAATAAAAAATATCCCATAGGGAATGTCTGCGACCTTAACGGAAAGCTGGTGCTCCCTCCCTTTGTGGATTCCCATATCCATCTGGATTATGTATACACTGCCAGGGAACCTGGCGCAGACAATTGTTCCGGAACCCTTTTTGAGGGGATTGAACGGTGGTCCCATGGAAAACGGAACCGGTCCGTGGAGGAAATAAAAAGACGTGCCAGGACCGCGTTAAAAAAGGAAATACTCAATGGGACCCAGTACATGAGGACCCATGTGGATGTCACAGACCCGTCCCTTACCGGGTTAAAGGCCATCCTGGAACTGCGGGACGAGTTGAAGGGGGTGCTGGACCTTCAGGTCATAGCATTTCCCCAGGAAGGGATGTATTCATATACCAACGGCCATAAGCTGGTGGAAGAGGCCCTGATCATGGGGGCTGACGTGGTCGGAGCCATCCCCCACTATGAATTCACCAGGGAATGGGGCGAAAAATCCATTCAGACAGTGGTTCAGCTGGCCCTTAAATATGATAAGCTCATTGACATCCACTGTGACGAGACAGACGATGAGCAGTCACGGTTCATTGAATCCCTGGCAGCCCTGGCCTATCAGAACGGGATTGGCAGCCGCACCACTGCCAGCCATGCCTGCGCCATGGGTTCCTATAACAATGCATACGTCTATAAGCTCTTTCAGCTGTTAGAACGTTCAGGCATCAACATAATATCCTGCCCCACCGAGAACATCCACCTCCAGGGCAGGTATGATTCCTATCCCAAACGCCGCGGCCTGACCCGGGTCAAGGAGCTAAGCGGGGCAGGAATCAATGTCTGCTTTGCCCAGGACTCCATCTCCGACCCATGGTATCCTTTAGGCAACGGCAATCTTATGACCATCCTGGACTTTGGCCTGCACATCTGCCACCTGATGTCATTTCCTGAAATAGAAAACAGCTTTTGCTACATCACGGACAATGGCGCCCGCACCCTGTCCATGGAAGGAAGCTATGGGATACGGCCGGGTAACGATGCAGACTTCATTGTACTGGATGCCCCGGATGCCTTTGAGGCCATCCGTGAACGCGTCGGCGTGCTGGCATCGGTGCGAAGGGGAAATTTCCTGTTCCGTAAGCAGCCAGCTAAAACCACGTTCAACTGCGGCTTTCTAAGCAGGGCGGAGGAATCATAAGCAGGATGCGGGAACCATGAGCAGGATGCGGGCAGACAAGTCAAATGGTATGGGTGCTATTCTTATTTATTGGCAATAATATACGATTATGGTGCCATTATATTTGTACATACTGCACAAATATTTACAAATAATTTTTAGAAATTTGCCTATGGACTAAATTTTTTTTAGGTATTATAATATAACACATGAAAACAATTTAACAGATTCATTGCCAATATGTATATCCTGGGGATTGGCCCAGAGTCTCTACCAACTACCTTAAAGAGTTGACTACATATCTTATGTAGTCAGCTCTTTTTTTGTTTGTGTAAGGACAATTCTGAACATTCCGGTATATCTTTTGGCAAAAAATACAAGGAGGAAAATAGAATAATGAATATTGTAGGGCAGCAAGTGAAACGTGTTGATGCTTACGGAAAGGTGACAGGAGAAGCCAAATATACGGCGGACCTGGAACCCAGGGACATCCTTCACGGCAGGGTCGTGCACTCCACCATAGCCAACGGGAGGGTCAAGAGCTTTGACCTGACTGAGGCTTACAAGGTGCCTGGCGTGGTTAAGATTGTCACCTGCTTTGACGTACCCAACTGCCAGTTCCCCACAGCAGGCCACCCCTGGAGCGTGGAAACCAAACACCAGGATATCTGCGACCGCAAGGTGCTGAACGAGCGCATCCGGCTGTACGGGGATGACATCGCTGCTGTTGTAGCTGAGGACGAGGTTGCGGCTTTCCAGGCAGCACGGTTAATCCGCGTGGAATATGAAGAATATGAACCCATTGTCACAGCCATGGCAGCCATGGCAGAGGGCGCCACACCGCTGCACCCGGATATCAGGAAGGACAACGTGATCGTACACTCCCATATGACCATGGGGGACAGCAGCTTTACATATGAAGAGGGACTTAAAAAAGCCGTGGAAGCCTATGGCGCGGACAATATCGTTTCCATGGACGTGGAATACGACACCCCCCGTATCTCCCACTGCCATATTGAGCTTCCTGTTTCATGGGCCTATGTGGACACCAATGGGAAAGTCACCATCATCTCCTCTACCCAGATCCCGCACATTGTCAGAAGATGTACGGCACAGGCCCTTGGCATTCCCATCGGCAGGGTGCGCATCATCAAGCCATATATCGGCGGAGGTTTCGGCAACAAGCAGGATGTGCTCTACGAACCATTAAACGCCTTCCTTACCCTCTCCGTGGGCGGACGGCCTGTGAGATTGGAAATCAGCCGCGAGGAAACCATTTCCGGAACACGCACACGCCACGCCATAAAGGGTAAATGCAGGGGCGTCGTATCCAGGGACGGCCGCGTTCTTGCCAGGAAGCTGGAGGCGTTTGCCAACAACGGCGGTTACGCTTCCCACGGTCATGCAATCTGCGCCAACTGCGGCAATGTATTTAAGGATTTATATCGGGATGAATATGGCACCGAGGTGGACTGCTATACCGTGTATACCTCCTCTCCCACAGCCGGGGCCATGAGGGCTTACGGCATCCCGCAGGCAGACTGGTTCGCAGAATGCCTGAACGATGACCTGGCCCATGCCATTGGCATGGATCCCTGCGAATTCCGTCTGAAGAACTGTATGGAGGATGGGTTCGTGGATCCGTCCAACGGCATCACCTTCCACTCCTATGGATTAAAGCAGTGTATTGAGGCTGGCAGGAAGCACATCCGCTGGGACGAAAAATGGAGCGCATACAGGAACCAGACCGGCCCGGTCCGCAGGGGCGTGGGCATGGCAATCTTCTGCTACAAGACCGGGGTGCATCCCATTTCCCTGGAAACAGCCTCCACCCGCATGATATTAAACCAGGACGGATCCATGCAGCTTTGTATGGGCGCCACGGAAATCGGCCAGGGCGCGGACACCGTGTTCTCCCAGATGGCGGCGGAAACCACCGGCATTTCCTTTGATAAGGTGTATATCGTATCCACCCAGGACACGGACATCACCCCCTTTGATACAGGCGCCTATGCATCCCGCCAGACCTATGTGTCCGGCATGGCCTGTAAGAAATGCGGTGAGGAGTTCCGCCACAAAATCCTTGAGTACGCCGCATACATGCTGAACCACGATGTAACGGATCTGTCCAGGACAGTGTATGCCGAGGAAGTAATGGCAGCCGGGATGCGGATCAGGGAAGCCCTTGGCCTTCATGAGGGGGAGGAAATCACCGAAGACATGCTGGACATTTCAGACAGCAAGGTAATCGTAAGCGGCGGCGAGCCGGAATTATTTGACGTGTCCGTGGTAGCGGATACCGCGTTCTACTCCCTGGACCGCTCCATACATATCACTGCGGAAGTGACCAACCAGTGCAAGGACAACACCTTTTCTTCCGGCTGCTGTTTTGTGGAGATAGAGGTGGATATGCCCCTGGGCCTGGTGACAGTGAAGGATATCATCAATGTCCATGATTCAGGTATCCTGATCAATCCCCAGACAGCGCGCGCCCAGGTTCACGGCGGCATGAGCATGGGACTGGGATACGGGCTTTCAGAGGAACTTCTGGTGGATGAAAAAACAGGACGTCCGCTGAACAACAACCTGCTGGATTATAAGATTCCCACTGCCATGGACACGCCGGACCTGAATGTGGAATTCATCCAGTTAGAAGACCCCACCGGCCCTTACGGCAACAAATCCCTGGGAGAGCCTCCCGCTATTCCGGTGGCTCCCGCCATCCGCAATGCAATCTTAAATGCAACCGGCGTCCACATGAATGTGACGCCCATGACAGCCCAGAGGCTGATTGAGAAATTCAAGGAAAAAGGTCTGATATAAATAGACCCGGTATAATCAGACCGGATATTAACAGACCAGATATCAATAAATCCGAAGTAAGGAGAGAGCCATGTTTGACATTAAATCATTTTATGAGGCCGTGAGCGTGCAGGATGCAATCCAGGCCCTTTTAAAGGACACGGATGCCGAAATCATCAGCGGCGGCACCGATGTACTGATCCGCGTGCGGGAGGGGAAGGATGCAGGACGTTCCCTGGTATCCATCCACAACCTGGAGGAACTAAAGGGCGTGAAGCTGCTTGAGGACGGCAATCTGTGGATTGGCGCCGGGACGTCCTTTTCCCATATCACCAATGACCCCCTGATCCAGGAATACATCCCCATGCTGGGGGATGCCGTGGATATGGTTGGCGGCCCCCAGATACGAAACACCGGTACCATTGGCGGGAATATCTGCAACGGCGCAACTTCCGCTGATTCCGCCTCCACCATGTGGACCCTGGAAGCGGACGTGGTCCTGGAGGGACCGGAAGGGGAGCGCACCGTGCCTGTATGTGAATTTTACACGGGTCCCGGGCGGACGGTACGGGACCGCTGCGAGGTCTGTAAGGGATTTGTGATCCATCGTGATAGCTTCGAGGGCTGGACCGGACACTATATCAAGTACGGTAAGCGTAAGGCCATGGAGATAGCCACCCTGGGCTGCGCCGTAAGGGTAAAGCTGTCCCCGGACAAAAAACAGATTGAGGATGTACGGCTGGGCTATGGCGTGGCCGGTCCCACACCCCTTCGCTGCCTCAAGGCAGAAGAAGGCCTGAAGGGCCATGACATCAATGACAATGACGCCATCCTTGCCTTTGGAAGGGATGCGCTTACACAGGTCAATCCGCGTACCTCATGGAGGGCTTCCAAGGAATTCAGGCTTCAGCTGATTGAGGAGCTGTCCAAACGCGCGCTGAAAGAAGCAATTAAAAAGGCAGGAGGAGAGATAGATGCTTAAGATTGTGCACATGAAAGTAAACGGAAAGGATGTGGAGCTGGCAGTGGACGAACGTGAGTCCCTGTTAGACACACTGCGCCAGCGTCTGGGGCTTACATCTGTTAAAAAGGGCTGCGAGGTCGGGGAATGCGGCGCCTGTACCGTGCTGGTAAACGGGGAAGCCATTGACAGCTGCATCTACATGACACTTTGGGCAGAAGGCAAAAGCGTCATGACCGTGGAAGGATTAAAGGGGCCAAACGGGGAACTGTCCCCGATCCAGAAGGCATTCATCGAGGAGGCGGCGGTACAGTGCGGTTTCTGTACGCCCGGCCTTATCATGAGCGCGGTGGAGATTGTGGGAACCGGCAAGAAATATAACAGGGAAGAACTGAAGAAGCTGATATCCGGCCATCTGTGCAGGTGCACGGGATACGAAAACATCCTGAATGCAATGGAACGGATTGTGGAAGAGGTATATCAGATCAGCCATAAGGCGGAATCTTAAGGGATTGCCGGACAGATACCAATCAGGTCCTAAAAAATAACAGGGGGTAACAAAATCATGAACAGCAGTGCAAATTGCAGTATTAATAATATTTATAAGCTGGAGGGACGGGTGCCGCTTGGCAAAGCCATTCCCTTTGGCCTGCAGCATATTCTGGCAATGTTCGTTTCCAACCTTGCGCCCATAACCATCATCGCAGGCGCTGCCCAGCCCGCATTGACCCAGGCCCAGACAGCCATCCTGCTCCAGAACGCCATGTTCGTCGCAGGGATTGCCACACTGGTCCAGCTCTACCCGGTCTGGAGGATTGGCTCCAGGCTTCCGGTGGTCATGGGCGTCAGCTTTACCTTTGTCACGGTGCTCAGCACCATTGCGGCCAATTACGGTTATCCATCCGTGGTGGGCGCGGTGCTCATCGGCGGTATCTTTGAAGGTACCCTGGGCCTTCTGGCCAAATACTGGCGCAGGATCATCACGCCGGTTGTTGCTGCTTCCGTGGTAACAGCCATTGGATTCTCCCTTTTCACGGTTGGCGCCCGTTCCTTTGGCGGCGGTTATGCAGATGACTTCGGTTCTGCCCAGAACCTGATTCTCGGCACGCTGACACTGCTCACCTGCCTTTTGTGGAACATTTTTGCAAAAGGATATTTAAAGCAGCTTTCCGTGCTGGCAGGGCTGATTGTGGGTTATGTGATTGCCATTTTCCTGGGCAAGGTGGATTTAAGCCTGATCATGTCCGGCGGTATCATCGCCCTGCCGTCCCTTCTTCCCTTTGTTCCTGAGTTCCACGCAGGGGCAATCATCTCTGCCTGCATCATTTTCCTAGTGTCCGCGGCAGAGACCATCGGCGACACATCCGCCCTTGTATCAGGCGGCCTGAACCGTGAAATCACAGGAAAGGAAATCTCCGGTTCCCTTGCCTGCGACGGATACTGTTCCGCTGTCTCCACTTTGTTCGGTTGTCCTCCTGTCACGTCCTTCTCACAGAACGTCGGGCTGATTGCCATGACAAAAGTAGTGAACCGCTTCACCATCATGACCGGCGCGGCCTGTATGATCCTGGCCGGGCTGCTCCCACCGGTAGGCAACTTCTTTGCCTCCCTGCCCCAGGCTGTCCTGGGCGGGTGTACCATCATGATGTTTGGCTCCATCCTGACCTCAGGCGTGCAGATGATATCAAAATGCGGCTTCTCCCAGCGCAATATCACCATTGTCTCCCTTTCCCTGGCAGTGGGCATCGGCTTCACCACTGCCAGCGAGATCGGCATATGGGATATCTTCCCGGAGCTTGTGCAGTCCGTATTCTCTGCAAATGTGGTGGCTGTTGTGTTTGTTGTGTCCGTGTTCCTGAGCCTGGTGCTGCCAAAGGATATGGATATTAAGATGTTGGAGGAATGACAATGTGGACCGGCCCAAAGCCAGGGTCCGTTTAGGGCGGGGAAGTTCCCCGCCCTTTTCATATCCATACCGCTATCCCGGATACCCAATCTTCAAAGTAATCCCATCCAGCGAAACGCCTTGCCCCCGCGTAATAGGCAGCTTCTGATCAGCAGTGAATCCAAGGGTTTCCCCGTCCCTGAGCACCACATCCCCGTCCAGCACATAATATACCAGGTTCAGGAGATAATCCCTCAGTTCCTGGGGATTAGCATTGACGTCCAGTACTTCCATCTCATCCCTGCCAAAGGCCCTCATTCCATAAGTATAGGCGTTCCATCCACCTTCGGTCTGGTACAGGCCAAAATAAATCCAGTTCAGGACAGGGAGTCCGCCGTCCTTCATCATTTCTGAGGCATCCAGATAAAACCGGGGCTGGAATACGGTTCCGCTTGTATAAATGCCCAGAACGGTTTCCTGCCTGCAGCAGGCAGCCATGAGCTTGGCAAACAGCAGGCCGCGCTCCTTTACAGGCGCGTCTGTCCCCATGACAGCAACCATCAGATGGGCCTTATGGGTCTTAACGGTTTCCACGGCCTCCGGCCACATATAGTTGTTGGCAGCATTGGCCTCTGCCTCCCCGTCCGGCACCGGCGCATCCATCATGGCGACCACCAGCCTGAGACCCTTAACAGAGTAGATGTGAGGAGTATCCTCGTCATCATGTGTCATTTCACCTTTGTCACCGGCGGATACACGTTCCTCCGACGCCTCTTCATCCTCTTCCTCATTGCAGTCAATCCCCCAGTCCGCCTTCATGTCCGCGGCCAGCTTATCCGGGGACCAGTGGGGTTCTGAGAGCAGGACAAAGCCTACGAATGTTCCTGCCTTGTCATTTTCCCCGTCGGTGTCCGGGCTTCCTTCACCTGGACCTTCATGGTCCGTATGCCGGTTTTCCTGCTCCAGCGCATCTGCCTGCTCCATCCAGTAACGGCGGATCATCTCCACCATTTCTTTTGCTTTGTCCTCAGCGGTTGCAGCATCATATGGTTCCATCTCGCTGAATACATGGCCGCAGTGTTCCGTATCCTCTGGCCCGTATCCGCCGCAGACCCCCAGAAGCCATTTGCCAAACATGCCTTTCTTATATCTGAACATATAATAATGCAGGTCATGGAGGTCGAATTCCCCTGCCGGTTCTATCTTAGCCGGTTCCTTTCCCAGCTCTCCCGGATGGGAAAGCCACTCCTTCATTGACTGCATGGCCGCCTGTTGTTGGTTCATACTGATATCCTCCTTCTATTCTTTTGCACTATGGGTAATCAGGATAATCTTTGCATCATAAATCCCATTGTTTACAGAATCATACAAAACCCTCACCCTAAAGTCATGAAACAGAACAGCCCATCCGGCTCCGGTGCCGTCTATCGTAATTGAATCCGAACAATCAATCTGATATGTCCCTAAGTCATTTTGCAAAATAAAAGACGCGATGGCACCGTTCTCCTTGTTAATCTCCAATCCTGTAACAGAGCCTTCCGGTAATTCCGTATATATTCCACTATCTGCATTGGACTGATACCAATCTTTATAGATTGTTCCATTAATGATGCCAATATTGCCTTCTATCCAGTAACTGGAGCCATTTGCCCATAACACAGGAGGCAGCCAGCTAATACTTTGGCTGGTTCCGTCATCATAAAATAGAGTCAATGTACTTGACTGTCCCATATAGAAAGTATCTTCCCCCGGCCGTATGGCCGTCAGATCCAAGCTGCCCAGCTCCCGTACGATTGTATCTATGGTTTCAGTATGTTGTGTGTGATATTCATTGCCTTCCTCCGTAAAAGTAAAAGGCAATGTATGAAAAGAAATCTTCATTGGATATCCGTTCAGCATATCCGGAACCCAGGCCCCGCTTGAACCGACTTTATAACCGTCTGGAGTCACGGCAGCAGACACCATCCAGCCATCCTGATTAAAATAGTAGCATCTGCCGTCAATCCATTTCCATGTATTCATTGGGCAGCTGCCGCCATCCTCAGCATACCAGTAATTGCTGACCCCTGCTTCCGGGGTTTTCCCTGTGTCCTGCTTCCATTGCCCGGCAAGTGAAACAGATGGCATACCGGCAATGCATATTGTGGACATTAATCCTAGCAAATACCGAAGCTTCATTCCCCACACCTCTTGATTTTATCCAATTAATTACCCTATCATGATTACTGCCAGCTTAATCATAAGTCTCTGTATACGTCTCCGGTTCCTGTTCCTTAACCGCCTTTAATTTACCCAGCAGTCCATAGACTCCTGCCCGCTGCCCTTCCTCAAAAAAGGTAATGGTCATAAGGAACAGGGATGGCCCTGAAACAGCCTTACAGAACACCTGATAATAAGCGTCTTTTCCATCCTCCACCTTGTGCCAGCCCCAGCGCGCCCGTCCGTTTGGCATGTCCAGGTCCCGGATATCCGTCAGTCCGTCAAAACCACCCTCCAGAGAGGCCTCCTTTCCCTGAAGCCGGAACCCGTTCACCCTCCATATGGGCCCCTTGCCGGTACCGTCCCACCACAAGCCGCAGCCCCTGCCATTTTCCTGTTCTTCCCACTCATACAGATAATTCCCCGGAAGGGTCAGACGGAGGACGCCGTATGCGTGTGTCACTTCTCCCCTTCTAAAGCCCACCGGATACAGGGATTCCAATACCTGAGCCGTATCCGGTATGATGGGTGTCCGGCTGTCCAGACCGCACAGCAGCAGGTATGCTTCTATGGGAAGGGGAATCCTGGAATCCAGCCTGTACGCCTGCTCCAGGTCATCAAGGGCAGCACGGTTAATGTCCGCATCCTGACTGCTGCGGTCTGACGGGCCAAAGAAGCATTTTTCCCACATCAGGTTCAGGGCACGGTTCCTGTAGTATGCGGCATCCTTTTCAGGCTGGTTCCATATGAAGAACCGGTCTGCCAGCCACCCGATTCCAAGACACTCCACGGCCTTGACCATACCTGCAATCCCAAACCGTCCCATGGGTGTGACAACGGTTCCCGGGATATCCTCGGGCTGGTACTGATCCAGGTCCCAGCACAGGCAGAGACTGCCGTATTCCCCTGAGGCCAGGCGCTCCCTGCACAGATTGACCAGCATCTTAAGCCACGGATAGAAATGTTCCTTTTTCATACGCTGGAAGTCCCTGTGCCTGTAATAATCAGTCACATCCGACACAGTCAGGCCCCTGAGGACGGATCTGCCCAGTGCATCCACAAATTCGATTGCCGCCTTATGGAATCCAGGTCCGCAGGGTGTGGAGTAGCATTCTCCAGATATGACCCATTGCCCCAGCAGTCCATCTTCATGCTCCCAGCTCATGGAAATGCCGCCCATGGGACAGAAGGATATCCATATATGGTCATTGTCCTCCTGCACACCCTGTCCCCCGGATGCCGCGAGGCTGCGGACGGCCTGGATCAGGGCTTCCTTTTTCCTTACTTTGGCGCCAAACGCAAACCGAATGCTCATGCCTCCTCCTTTTTTATCCAGATACTGCCCACATTGCGGCGGAAGGTATGGAACAGGGCCTCCTTAACAGGCTGATTCCTGAATACCTCCACCGCGGCATCCAGCACAGCGGTCAGGTTCCATGCAATGAAATCCAGGTACCCGAACTCCGTCCCCGTGGCGCCTCCGGTAAATACAACTGCATCCCCACATTTTTCTGATATCTCCTGTTCCAGCTTATCCCGCAGATCCAGTATCTGGTTCCTTGGTATACCCTCCAGCGTATAATAGAAAAAGGCAGGGACCGCCCCATCCTGGTGGAAATCCTCCATGATGCCATCATCTCCCCTGTAATATGCACTGACAACCGGGAGGCATGTGGTCACTCCTGCATATACATCTTCACGCAGATCCCACTCCTCTTCCTCGGACGGCTTCATCTCATATGCGCTGTACCAATGGCACATCTGGTCCGCGGTAACGGTTTCCCTGTCCTTCTTTATGTATTCCAAAAGGTCTTCCAGGCATATATCTTCCCCCTCCTGCGGCGCTTCCAGCAGATCCATATAGCCCACATACCGGATGGCGGGGATTTCCCCAATGGCCTGGTCCAGCAGGACAGACATCAGGCTATACGCCTGGTTCTCATTTTCCTTTAACAGGGGCAGCAGTTTTTCACAGTAAATAGACAGCCCGATTTGTTTATCTTCCAGCTCCTCCACCCAGACCCTTGCATCTTCTGTCCCGATATCCCTGTCATACATCCTGAGTACAAACCCATTGGCAGGATGGCGTCCTACCAGGATATTCCAGTTCTTGTGTACCTCTTTTGGCGCGTGTTCCATAAAGTATATCAATTTAAAAATGCGGCTCTTGTCTCCTTCCGGCGACAGGATCAGGTCATATCTGCCGCCGTTGCAGCCCACCTCAAAATACAATCCGGCAAATGCAGGAGAGAGAAGCTGATGGCATAAATCAGCCACCGGTTCCCCTCCCTGCTTTGCATCAAGCATTTGCCTGAGCTTCCATTCCCCTTCCAGAAATGACTGCCATCCCTCTTTAACCCTCTCGCAAAAGGGCTTCATTGCATTGGGAAGCGCAAGGACTTTCCGGCACAGGGATATCATCTCCAGCGTATCCTCATCTCCCGGCCTGTACTCCAGCGCTTTTTCAAAATAATACTTTGCCCTGGATTCCTGGTCCAGATAATACAGAGCATAACCCATCCTGTAATTCCAGTTATGTTCCCCTGCATATTCCTCTTCCACGGCTTTAAGGAGTTCCACTGCCTTTTTAAACAGATGCCTGTCCCCTGGTTCTGCCAGGTTATTGTAGGCGCGCGCCAGCTGGCTGATTAATTCCGGTGTCTGCTGCTCCTTTGGCAGGGCTTCGATTGCATCAATGATATCCTGGAACTGGTCGTCTTCATGCCACTTTTCCAACGCTTCAAGAAGGGTGGATGGGGTGCGTGGGTTTGTTTCATTATCAGGCTTCTGCTTCATGGTATTTACCTCCATTTTGTCTTTCAATCATTATACACTAGAGAGGGTGGAATGGATAGTAAGCGGCGGAATTATTAAAATAATCGTAACAAGTCGCCGCCACCCGTAAAACGGGTGGCTCGGTGAACGGG
>NZ_QVEX01000020.1 GCF_003434055.1 Enterocloster aldenensis
GCGGCAGATGGCAAAATAGGCAGTGCTGTCACTGTAGTTACTGGCCGGATGGAGTACTAGCTGTTCACCGCGTTCAGCAAACGCTCCAGCGAAAAAGCCTTCCCCTTTGCCATCCGCTCCTCCAGACATCCCTTATTGATATCTGAATGTTCCACCTCCCTTGAGAAACGGTGGGCAACATCCACAAAGTCCAGGAACCCCATCTGTCTCCCATGCTGCTGCCAGGCCGCCATTGCCAGTTCCTCAATTAAAAGTGTGATGGCCGCAGCCATTTTCATCTTTCTGAAAGGGCTGTTGTTATAGACCGCGCCGCAGAAATAGGTAAATACAAAGTAAACCATGAGCTGTTCCCTCCACAGCGGCAGTCTGCCTGCTGCCGGGCCATCCAGGAATGCAGTCCTCATTTCCCCATATGCAGTCTCCCCCTCCGCATACAGGACCCTGTCCGCACGGCTGGCAAAATCCGGCCAGTCCTGTCCCAGTACCTCCAGATCCTTAAAAATCCCGAACATCTCCTTCATGACGCCGTGACGCGCCCCAGGGGTAATCCGGTAATCCGCCAGTTTCCTGCGGAAAAATCCATCCCGTTCCTGTTTGGCGCGGTCACCATCGCGGCTGCCTGCATACCGCGTGAGCAGTGCATCTGCTTCAAACAGGCGCCCCAGCTGTATGCGTCTCTCCAGGTCATGGGCCAGTGCAAGGCACATGGAAATGCGCATGCTTATGTCCATTGACCTGTCCTGGAGCATGGACAGCGCCAGTTCCCTTGTATCCATCAGCTTTGTATAAAGGAAAAAGTCAAAATCTCCGTAAGATTCTTCCTTCCCGTCCTCCTTTGTGATGAACCGCACCGGCTCCTCACTGCCCAGGATAAGCTTTGCCGCCTCAATACAGGACATGCACAGGGATATTTCCCTGCATCCCTCAAACTCCTCAATGTGTCTTGGATAGGTGCGGCAGGTCCTGCAAAGATTCTCCGGCCCTGTCTCGGCATAGATATCACAGAGATTATCCTCATTTAAAAATGCACACCGCCCCTCATACTGCCTGAATGAGGATTCCTTCCAGTCAATGGAGTTGTGAAGGCGGTTTCCAAAGGGCCCTTCCATGTGCCGGTAGTTCTCCAGCGACTTCCGGTCAATCATGATGGCCCATCCGGCGCAGCAGGTATCCGGGCAGCCGGATGCAATGCACCGGAACTGTTTATAATAGTGTGGGATTGTGTATATCATTTCATTGCATCCCCAGTCTCCGGCCTTCTGTTTTCCAGTTCCAGAAGCATTTTCTTTACTTCCATACCTGCCGCATAGCCGGTAAGGCTTCCGTCCGCCCCCATGACCCGGTGGCATGGAATCATGATGGAGATGGGGTTATGTCCCACCGCCCCGCCCACGGCCTGGGCCGACATGGAGGGCCTTCCCAGCAGTACCGCCACTTTCTTCGCGATTTCACCGTAGGTCGTGCTCCTGTTGTATGGGATTTCACATAATATCTTCCATACCATTTGCCGGAACGCACTGCCCTGCGGCTCAAGGCTTGGCAGGAATCCAGGGTCCCGGCCAAGAAAATATCCGTCCAGCCAGGTCCTGGCTTCATCAAACACAGGCAGTTCCTCATTTTCTTCATACAGCCCCGGAACTTCCTCCGGTTCCTTAAGCTTCCATGCCCCGCCGCCAATGCGTTCCAGCATGTTCCTATCCAGCGTGCTTCCATAATATTTCTGTCCCTCTATCCACAGGCCTGTTATGCTCTTCCCATTGCTGGAAAGGGTGAGCTGTCCTGCCGGGGAAGGTATTTTACATATGTATACCATATAAGCCAGTCTCCTTTTCTTCTTAAACCATGTTTCCCTCTTATCCAATCATGTTTCCCTCTTATCCAATCCGTATCTGTAATCCCTCACAGGAATGTATTCTCCCGTACGCCCGGAAGCAGGTCATAAATCCCGCATCCCATACGCGCTTCAAAATACTCCTTGATTTCCAGTATCTTCTTCCATCTGGGTACGGTGGAGGGGTGAGTCCCATAGCGCAGGGTCACATCCACAAACCGCTTTTCCAGAAGGCAGAATCCGCTGGGCAGGGCCAAGGAATCACACAGCTGCACCAGACGGTCATAATCATCATACACAGCTAATCCGATGAATTGTTCCATGAACCGCCGGTCCTCCTCAGGCATATCGAATATGCCGATGGATGTCCCGATGTCCTGGATCATGAATGCATGGCTGATGCAGATTTTAGCCGCCTCATCCCACCCATGCTCCATGCATCTGCGGTATCCCTCTATCAGGTGGCGTTCCGATATCCGGCCCGGAAACCGGCCCACGTCATGGAGAAGCCCCACCACATAAGCGTGCTCATTGTCAAGCCATCCGCACCGGGATGCAATATGTTCACAGGCCATGGCCACATAGTTGGAATGGTCCACCCAGATTCCCGGATTCTGTTCCCCGGCCCAGGCAAGTTCCTCCTCAGCCCGTTTTCTGTCTGGCAGCATGATAAACCTCCTTGTTGTATACACTGATATACTGTTTTCATTTTCCTGTATCTCTGTTTATTGTACTACCAAACGCATGGAAGGGCCACTCTTTTTATGAACGCCATGATTTACCATATCCTCCTTCCCATCCGGCTTTGATCCTGATATGATTATAATCATGATGAACAAACAGAACAGCTGAGGCATGCTTAGGATGCTTCAGGAAAGGAGCTGCTGCATGAGATACAGGAAACTAGGCGCTACAGGACTTGAGGTCAGTGAAATCGGACTGGGGGCGGAATGGCTGGAACGCCATACCGCAGAAGAGGTGAGGCAGGTTGTTGCCTATTGTGAGGAAAAGGGGATCAATATCCTGGACTGCTGGATGTCGGAGCCGAATGTCCGCTCTCATATCGGGGCCGCCATCAAAGGCCGCAGGGAGCGCTGGATCATCCAGGGGCACCTGGGTTCCACCTGGCAGGACGGCCAATATGTGAGGACCCGGGACCTTGAGAAGGCCAAAGCTGCATTTGCAGACCTGCTGGAACGCCTTGGGACGGATTATATTGATTTGGGAATGATCCACTTTGTGGATGAAATCGCGGAATACCACAGGATCATGGACGGGGAGTTTTACGCCTACGCAAAGGAACTGAAGGAGCTGGGCGTAATCCGGCACATCGGCATGAGCACGCATAATCCGGCGGTTGCAAGGCTGGCAGCGGAAAGCGGGCGGATTGAGATGATCCTCTTCAGCATCAATCCGGCCTTTGACATGCTGCCTGCCAGCGAGAACATGGAGGATTATTTTAAGGAAACATACGATGAGCAGTTAGGCGGGATTGCGCCGGAACGGGCAGAATTATACAAGATCTGTGAAAAGAACAACATCGGGATCACGGTCATGAAGGGATATGCGGGCGGACGGCTGTTCTCAGCAGAAACCTCCCCCTTCGGCGTGGCCCTGACGCCCGTACAATGCCTGCACTACGCCCTGACCAGGCCCGGTGTTGCCAGCGTCATGGCCGGATATGATACCATAGGGCATGTGGATGCCGCGGTTGCATACGAGACCGCTGCCGAAGAAGAAAAAGACTATGCCACCGTACTGTCCAAAGCGCCCGCCCATGCCTATTACGGGCAATGCACCTACTGCGGCCACTGCGCGCCCTGCCCGGCCGGTATTGACATTGCGATGGTCAATAAATTATACGACCTGGCCGTGATGCAGCCGGAAGTCCCCGCCGCGCTGAAAGCCCACTATAACGAGCTGTCGGCCAATGGCAGGGACTGTGTCGGCTGTAAGGGATGCGAGGAGCGGTGTCCATTTGGGGTGGCCGTGTCTGGGCGGATGGAACAGGCGGCTGATTTGTTCCGGTGATGCCGTCCTGGTCATCCCTTTGGTAATCCCCATAACCCGAGGGCTCCTAGTAAGGTACAGGCAGCCCCGGATGCACAGCCATCAGATATGTATACACGATAATCAGCAGGATAACCCCGGCAGACACAAGGATATACGGGATGATTGCCTTGGATATCTTTTCAATGGATACCCCGGACACACCCGACAGCACGAACAGCACCATCCCCACCGGCGGTGTCACCAGGCCTATCAGAAGGTTCAGGACCATTATGATGCCGAACATGACCGGGTCAATCCCAAGAGCCGTGATAAACGGAAGCAGTACCGGGGTCATGATTACAATTGCCGGTGTAATATCCATGAACAGACCAATGAACAGCAGTATGACACTGACAATGATAAGGGCTGTCATTGGGTTATCCGTCAGATTCATCAGGTATACCGCCACGGTCTGGGGTATCTGTGAAAATGTAAGGATCCACGAAAACAGCGTGGCCGACGCAATTATGAACAGCACCCCTACCGTCACATCCAATGTCTGCCGGATGACAGAGGGCAGCTCCTTCAGCGTGATGCTCTTATATAAAAATCCCAGAAGGATTCCGTATACAACCGCTATCACCGCTGCTTCCGTGGGTGTGAAAATCCCGGCAATGATCCCTCCCCTGATGATTACAGGGAGGAGCAGGGCCCAGAACGACCATTTCAGGCAGTTCCATATTTCTTTTAACGTTGCCCGTTTCCGTTTCTCATAACCTTTGTTTTTGCAGATACAGTAGTTAACAGCCATCATTGCAGCGGCAAGCAATATGCCCGGAAGGATTCCTGCCGTAAACAGGTCCCCTACCGAAACAGAAGCAGTCACGCCAAAAATAACCAAAGGCACGCTCGGGGGGATGACAGGGCCTATGAGGGAGGAGGCCCCTGTTACTGCCAGCGAGAAATCATCATCATAGCCGCCGTCCTTCATGGCCTGCAGCTCAATTGCTCCCAGTCCCCCCGTGTCCGCGATTGCGCTTCCGCTCATCCCTGCAAAAATAACGCTGGCCAATACATTGGAATGTGCCAGCCCGCCTGTGAAATGCCCTACCAGATGGTCTGCAAAGGAGAATATACGCTTTGTGATTCCTCCCTGGTTCATGATATTTCCCGCCAGGACAAAAAAAGCAACGGCCAATAAGGGAAAGGAGTCCACTCCCGCAGCCAGCCTTTGGGCAATCAGTTCCAATGGCAGTCCATAGACCACCATAAAGGCCACTGAACTGATGAACATACTCATGGCAATGGATGCCCCCATTAACAGCAGCAGGAAAAACAGTCCAAATAAAATCAGCATCCGTCCTTCCTCCTTTGCAGCATTTTCCTGATATCACCGACAATCATGCCCAAATCGTATGCCATGTAAATCACGGCCCCAACCGGTATGACCAGATAGACCAGCTGCATGGGCAGTTCCATTGCGGTAGAGACAACATTCTGGTGGGCAAGGAACTGCAGGGAGGTCCTAAACAGCACCATGAAAGCCAATAACCCAGCCATATCCACAACCAGCCCGCAGAGCGCCTGAAGAACCCGCGGCAACCTGTCCCTGAGAAGCGTCATCCCGATATGGGAACCTCTGCGGATTCCATATCCAATACCAAGGAAGGTGATCCATATCTGGAGATATCTTGCCAGCTCCTCCGCCCATTTGAGAGGGGCTGAGAAAACGGTGCGCATGATGATCTGGACAAACAGGATGATTCCCATAACGGTAAGACATAATATCAAAGAATACTCTTCCAGTTTATGTAAGCCACTAACCAACTTTTTCATAACCCACCTCATTCAACGGCGCGTATCTTATTAACAAGTTCCTGGTCAAAATCATCATATATGTACGCTGTCATTTCCCTGAATGCTTCTTTGTCCACATCCTCAATGACTTCCATACCATTGGCCTCCAGCTGCTCAATATATGTATCCTCAGCCTCAAATGCCTTACCATCAATCCATGCAGACGCTTCCCTGGCAGCCTCCAATACAGCTGTCCTGTAAGCCTCAGGCATGGATTCCAATGTCTTAGTGCTGGCGTAAAGGGCATTGGCCCCCATGATATGCTCGGTCTTAATAAGATAATGCTGCACCTGGTCGAATTTATTGGCGGCAATTGTAGCCAGGGGGTTCTCCTGCCCATCAATCACCCCTTGCTGAAGGGAAAGGAATACTTCGCTGAAAGCCATGGGCGTTGCCACTGCCCCCATTGCTGTCAGGGTGTCAATGTAGAGCTTCTGGTCCGGTACCCGTATGTTCAGCCCCTTCATGTCCTTGGGACCGGACACCAGCTTGTCCTTTGTTGTCAGATATCTGGCCCCGTAGTAGAACGCCCCGATTCCTTTGGCCCCCATATGTCCTTCCATTTCATCAAACATGGAATACACCACATCACTGTTTAAAATCCGGACCAGGTGTTCCCTGTCACCGGCAATATACGGGGCGTCCAGAATCCCTATATCCTGATACTTTTTCGCCGGTTCCCCAAATCCGATGATTGCAAAGTCAATGGAACCGATTTCCACAGCGTCAAATATCTCCTTTTCATTCCCCAGCTGGGAAGCAGGGAACACACTCACCGTCACATGACCGTCTGTCTTTTCCTTTACAAGCCTTGCAAACTCCTCTGCCCCCAGGCCGTTTGGATGGTCAATGGGCATGATATGGGCCAGCTTCAGCTCAGCATGATAATCATCCCCTGGATTCGCAGCAGCCGTATTTGCAGCACCCCCGCTGTTTCCGGCACCGCCAGCCCCGTTGCTGCCGGAGTTTTTCCCCGCTCCGCCTGCAGCGCCGCACCCCATCAGTGAAATGCCGCATGCGCAGGCCACCATCCCTGCTGCAAGACGCACAAACTGTTTTTTCCTCCATACATTGAATCCTTTTAACATAAATCCCTTCTCCTTTCGTATTTATTGGTTCATTTTTTCCAGTTTCTCCCAGTCAAATTCCACTCCAATCCCCGGTAAGCCGGACGGTTCCAGGCATCCCTCTTTGATTGTCAGGGGCTGCATCGTATACTGCCAGATAGGGAAACTGTGGAACTCAATATACCCCCTGTTTTCCAGACCTGCCAGTATGTTGACATGCAGCTCCTGCATGCCGTGGGAGTGGACCGCCAGGTGATATTGTCCGGCCAGCTCCGCCACCTGCACAAATCCGGTAATCCCCCCTGCATTGGATGCGTCGGGTATGGGACATTTGATGTGTCCAATCCGCAGAGCCATCTCGTGCTCATAAATGGTGTGCAGGTTTTCCCCCATGGCAATGGGTATGGATGTGGCCTGCCCAATCCTTGCATAGGCCTCATAGTTATCAGGATCCGTGGGTTCTTCCAGCCACGTGATGCAAAACTCCTCCAGACGCTTTGCCATCTCAATGGCAGCTGTTTCATCCCAGGCCATATTGGCATCTACCATAAAAACAGCCTGGTCCCCTATGAGGCGGCGCACCGCCCGTACCCTGGCAATATCCTCATTCCCGTCCTGTCTGCCCAGCTTAATCTTAAATGCATTGTGCCCCTGCCCCATCTGGTCTTCAATCTGGCTTAACAGTTCCTTCTCCGTCAGCATCAAGTCAATGCCGCCGTAATAGGTAGGCACCTTGGAGGATGGATTTCCTAAATACCCTGACAGCCCCATGCCTTTCTGTTTCAGCATCACATCCCAAAATGCAATATCCAGCGCAGAAATGGCAAATGCGGCAATCCCTCCCCTGGCAACATAGTGGATTCCCCGCGCCATCATCTGGTTCATGGTTTCCGGGCATTGCATTTCTTTCCCGATTAACAGCGGTCCCAAGTCCTTTTCCAACATGACCGCAATGGCCGCCCCGCCAATACCGCCCGTATATGTATATCCCACCCCCTTTACTCCGCTTTCCAGCATGACTTCAACTGTGATGACTTCAAAGAAACTATGCTTTCCATGAATCGCATCCACCAGGTTCCCCTCCAGCGGCAGCCTGAAATACCTTGTATGAATTGATCTGATTTTTCCGTACACCTGACTTCTCCTTTCCTGGCTTTGGGAATTATTTTTAAAATGTATTTCTGTCCCATTTAAACCGTTATACTTGCAAAACATTTTATGTATTTTATTTAACCCTTATTTTTATATTATTGTATACTATAAATCCAGATAAATCAAGTATTTTTGTATACTATTTTTAAAAACCCGACAGAAAATAGAGGGTTTTTCATTATGAAGCCTATTTAATACCCCGTTTTCTATAATTCATCTTTTTTATGTATACATAAACTCCTCCCGTTTTATCCATATGTTTTAATTTTATGTATACAATTTTTATTTCTTGAGTTAAAATAGATTTATCCATTGAAAAGGAGATTGCCTATATGCCCAGGCTAAAAGGAAATGCCTCTGACACGGCATTAAAAAAGATTGTCCAGAAAATTAATGACTATGAGTTATCCTCAGGGGAGATTGTATCTGACCTGGAGTTATCCAATGAGCTGAATATCAGCCGTACCCCTGTCAGGGAAGCAATGCAGCAGTTGATAGACATAGGGTTATTGGAGCGGACAGCCACCAAGGTAGTGGTACGGTCCATCACCCTTACCGATATTGCGGAAATATTCCAGATACGGGAAGCAATCGAAATCATGAGTGTTAAGATAATCCTGTCCAGGGGAGGATTAAACGAGACCCAGAAACTGGAATTGATGGATATCCATCAGAATTTGTGCAATGACATTTCAAATGGGAACTTTGACAAAAACTTTTCCGATGACACGGCATTTCATGAGAAGCTGATAGAATATTCCGGCAACACACGTATGGAAGACATATGCAGACGCATCACCCTGCAGAGCCAGAGACTGCGTTGGCTGACCCTTCTTACCCCTTCCAGATACGCGGGCACGCGGGATGAACACCAACGGATCATCCAGGGAATCTTAAACCAGGATTTAAACAGCGCTGCCCGGGCCATTGAGGAACATTTGCAGGGCAGCCTTGAAAACTATACCCAGATACTTAATAATAACCAATGGATGAAAATCATGAGCGAGCTTAAGAACATGAACCCATAGGGAGGATCATTACAGCAAGGGGTTGCGGCAGAATTGTGCACCGCTTCACCCTTGCTGAAATCATTGTTTTACCGTACTAAGACAAAACGGATGGCCTTCCGGGTCAAACATCGTGGCCGACGTTTCGTAATACTGCACTTCTGACTTGGTGGCGCCGCATTTTAAAGCATGGGCAACTGCTTCGTCTAAATTTTCAACCAGAAAATCAATATGGGCCATCTGCTGTTGCCCACCTGCTTCCCAGGGCCAAACCTCCTGATTTTTCTATTTCCGCCTTCCCTGAACAGGGTGTGTCTGATTCCATATATCTAAATTTTAATGCTGAATCTTGAAAGTCATTTCATCACTTCTTATTCTTCAGCCGCAGCTCAATCCCCCGTTCCCCAGCCATCTCCTCAAACATCCGTACAGCCCGCGCCGCCCGCTCCTTCACATTCCCCTCTTGTGCAACAATCTGTTCCCGTATCCGTGCAACCGTGGCCTTCACGTCTTCAAGCTCCAAAAGGTTGACTGCCAGACAATAAAAATTCTTGCGCCTTCCGTCATTGCAATATTCCAGCAGCCACCGCAGCAGGCCGATCTTCTCATCCAACGCAGCCTGATATGCTTTTATCCCGCCCGTTTTTACCGTTTCAAAATCCCTTGTCACATTCCTGTATGTAATAAAGGAATCCTCCGGGTGCTCATCCATATACCGCCTGCAGGGAAATTCCCCGCACAGCACACAATATTCCACCCCGCCGTGGCGCTGGCCGCAGTTAATAATGGCGCAGGATGGGTGCTTATGGTAAAATCCCGGCCCGCCGCATCCCGGGCACCTGGAGGTACCCTGCGTGTGGTACCGCGGGCAAAGGCCGCAGTTCAGACCGCAGGCCGCGTATTCCGGGTAAGCCCTGTAATGTTCCTTCATAGCCATCCCCCTCTTCTTTCCGTCCTCTTCTTTATTCCATGATTTTCTCCGGCCTGAATTTCAGGTAATCCGCTGAAACCAGCCTGTAATCGACGCCATTCACCTCTCCCAGGAAACTGTCCTGATACCGGGCCTCCCCGTGGCAGTGGGAATAAACCACCAGCTCCGCCCCGTATTCCTCTGCCATACGCGTAAAGCAGCTTTCCATCTCCCCTATGCTGGTGGGCGGATAATGCAGGAACATGATGAAATGTTCATATCCGTCCGCTGCAGCCGACTCAAAGGAAATACGCAGCCGCTCCTGTTCACGTTTCACGATTTTCTGAAAGTGTTCCGGGGTATCCTTTCCTTCATAGCAATATCCCTTGGTCCCAACAAGGGCATGGACATTCTTTGAAGGATCCCCGTAGGTAAAATAGTTGTTCTGCAGGAATAACAGCTTTCCTTTATACAGCTCATTTAACAGACGGGTCTTTTTAGCGTCCCAGAACATGTCATGGTTTCCGCGCAGAAGAATCTTCCTGCCCGGAAGGGAGGCAATGAATCCCAGGTCCGCCCGGCTCTCATTCAGGTTCCGCCCCCAGGAGTGGTCGCCCGTGATTACAACCGTGTCCTCCTGGCGGATCTGCCTGATCCAGTTCTTTTCAATCTTTTCCACATGGTTCTTCCACTCTTTCCCAAAGACATCCATGGGTTTATCCGTGGATAAAGACAGGTGAAGGTCCCCTATTGCATATAATCCCATATATCACTCCATATTTCTGTCAAAAATTCAGGCATTACATAATTTACAAATAATACCGATCCGCACTATTATATCCCTGCAAATCAAAGCATGCATTTTTTCCCTTATCTGCTATAATATAATAAGATCGTACCTGTCCCAGGGCGTGTTTGACCAATCATCCCCGCCCTCTGCCCAAAGGAGGTGAGACCATGAAATGTCCATACTGTAATCAGGACATGCAAAAGGGATATATAACTTCAGATGCGCGCTTCCTTGCCTGGCGGGAAGAAAAGCATGAATCGGCAAATGTCAAAAAGGGTGACGGCATCCAGCTGGCCAAAAAAGTCTTTGGCGGCGCAGCCACGGTATCAGACGCATACTGCTGTAAGGCATGCCGGAAAATTGTCATAGACTATGCCAAAACAGAGACTTATGCCGTGTAGACCTTCTGGTCCCCGCAGCAAAGCCTTTTCCTGCCGAATTGCCGCCATTCCCTATGCCCGGGCGTCCCTCTGTTCCATCTCTTCAAAGGCCCGGTCGGCTGCCTGCTGCGCCTTTATGATCCGGTCGCACCACCGGTCAAACCCAGGATCCTCTACCTGTGTCTCAGGATGTTCCACCATATATCTGGCAGCCTCCCGGATTCCCTGGGCCATGGAGACCGTGCACACAAAATCAGGAACCGCCCTCTTTATCTTGGAGTTGTCAAATACCACGCTGCAGGATTTGTCTCCCTGCAATTCTCCTTCCAGATCATACTGCCCCCCATGCCTTGCCAGGAAATCCGTGGTCACATGGACGGCCTTCAAAGGCATTCCAAGGGCGTCTGCTATGGTTTCGTAAATCTGGTTCCATGTCATGCTTTCATCGGTAGTGATATGGAAGGAATGTCCAATGGCATGTGGATTGCCCATCAGTCCCACATAACCTTTGGCAAAGTCCGACGCGTGGGTCACGGTCCACAGGGAAGTGCCGTCCCCGGGGATAATGACCGGTTTTCCATCCAGGATACGCTTTAAGACCTGCCAGTTCCCCCTGGCGCCATGAGGCGTCACAGGCGGCTTTTTCCCGCAGTGGGTATGGCTTGGCCTAACAATGGTAACCGGGAAACCGGCCCCGCGGTATGCATCCAGAAGTGCATTCTCAGCCTCTATCTTCTGCCGTGAATATTCCCAGTATGGATTGGCCAGGGGCGTGCTTTCCGTAATCCTGTAATCTGACACCGGCTTCTGGTAAGCAGACGCGCTGCTGATATAGATATACTGCCTTGTGACGCCGGTAAAAAGACGGATATCCCGCAGGGCATCCTCCGCCGTATAGCCGACAAACTGGGCCACCACGTCATATGACCTTCCCTCAATGGCCTTTCCCACCGCCTCCTCGTCATGTATATCCGCAACAATGGTATCCATGCCCTCCGGTACCGGCCTGCTGCCTCTGTTCAGCAGCGTAATGTCCCATCCACGTTTCAAGGCCAGTTCTGTCACGGATGTGCTGATCGTACCGGTCCCGCCAATGAATAATGCCCTCATGCCATATTCCTCCGTTTTCCTTATTGATTGAAGATGTCTGTCTTCCACTGGTTTGATTGTACCATACCTTAGGTCATCCAACAACCATACCCTGATCAGGATACCCTGGTCTTCTGCCTGGCAGCCGACCCATGACGGACATGCCGCTGCCCCGGCTGCTGACAGACGGAAAGCCATTTACAAATCCCATGCAGACAGACCCTAATATGACATTATCTCATACCCGTCTTCCGTGACCAGAACCTGGATTTCCCACTGGGCAGAAGGTTTCCCGTCAGCCGTGTATACGGTCCAGCCATCCTCCTCATCCGTGAAGATCTCATCTGAGCCCATGTTAACCATGGGTTCAATGGTAAATATCATGCCCGGTACCATAAGCATTTCCGTGCCCCGCCTTGATACATAACTGACCCATGGGTCCTCATGAAATTCCAGCCCCACCCCGTGTCCGCCGATTTCCTTCACAACCGTATACCCGTTCTGCCTCGCAAAGTCATGGATGGCCTGGCCCATATCCCCCAGGAACCCCCATGGCTTTACCTGCCGCAGGCCAATGTCAAGGCTCTGTTTCGTCACCTCCACAAGGCGCTTCTTTTCCTCTGAAACCTGGCCGATGCAGAACATCCTGGATGAATCTGAGAAATACCCGTTGTAGATGGTAGACACATCCACATTGATGATATCGCCCTCCTTGAGGATTACATCCGGTGAGGGGATGCCGTGGCATACCTGGTCATTGACAGAGGTGCACACGCTTTTTGGAAAGCCCTCGTAATTCAGGGGAGCCGGTATCCCATGGAGCCGCGTTGTCTGCTCATAGACCCACCGGTCAATCTCCTCCGTGCTGACTCCTTCCTTTATCTTCCCGCTGATGTAATCCAGGACAGCGATGTTCACCTTGCAGCTCTCCCTGATGCCTTCAATCTGTTCCGCGTTCTTGATGATGCGGCGGGGCGGTATCACTGCTCCCCTGCGGGCATATTCCTCCAGCCTGCTGTCAAAATCGCTGTGGCACTTCTTGTATTTCCTGCCGCTTTGGCACCAGCATAAATCATTTCTCCCTAATTTAAGCATAAACAATGACGCTTCCTTTCTTACTTTCCTTTTACATTTACCACTGGTACTATATGCCCGACCCATGTCTAAAATCCCGGAACCGCTTTCCGTCCCGGATAAAAAAACGTCGGAAGGCAGGCAGGTAATCCCCTGCCTCCTCCCGGGTAAAGTCATATGGTCAGTTATCACTGTCAACGATCAACATCAGCAATTATAACATGTTTTAACCGGGTGTCAAGAAGGGCGCTTATCTGCCGGACCCTGATCCATGTGGTCATCCGTCAACTGCCAGGCGCACCAGGACAACATAATCATACTTCCGGAACACTGAGTCATCCTCCGCCATTTCCTCACAGTCCACGGATTCCATGCTGTTCCTGTCAAACTGGAAGCATCTGGCCGCCAGGACATACCCGGCGGCAGGCGCATTGCCCACATCATCCGCATGCTTATCTGCTTTCTTTTTCCTCCCCGCATCTGCAGTCTCACCATAAATGCCTGTCATCGCCATACCGCCCTTCTTTCCATCTGGAAATACGGTCCGCAGGGCGCCGCTTGCTGTTTTTGTCCCATCGCTTTCCAATATCATCTTCCATGTGGTGCCGGACCATGTCCCGTCTTCCCTTTTATCAATATCGGATAAGAGGTAACATGTCATGTTTGCCTCCCCATCCCCCTGCATCAGGATGTCCGAGCCAACCAGGCTGCCATCCACCCATTCCTCCAGATACAGGCTCCTGCTGCCTGCATCCTGAGGGAATGCAAGTTCCATGACAGCTATCATATCACCGGAGAAACCGGCAATCGTCTTCTCCCTCTCTGTCAGTTCAATATGGGTCACCATGGGCCGGTCCTCCCCCTGGCTTCCAGCCCCCCTTAAACAGCCAGCGAATCCGGCCGACGCCATCAGTACGGCCCCACAGAAAACAGCCGTCCTGATATGTCTGATTGTCATCTGATTCCCTCCTCCAGTTCCATGATTTAAGGTTTATCCCTATTACAATCATACAGGATACGGCGGCTTAAAACCATATCGGATTTCTTAATCTTCCTTACGTTCCAAAGCAAGCTAGTACTCCATCCGGCCGGTAACTACAGTGACAGCACTGCCTATTTTGCCATCTGCCGCGTTGTCGTCAGTCAGCGGAGGAACCACTCCGCTTCCCTCCTCCGCCTTGCAGACTGACAAAATATACAGCACTGTCACTGTAGTTACCGGCCGGATGGAGCACTAGGGTGTGTTGGAAAAATTTCCAATGATAAATGTATAAAATTACCATTTCAAGAGAAACATAAAATTAGAAGTTTCTAATATTCATGTTTCAGAAAGGAAGGACCCAATGGGACGCAGTTATCATTTATCAAAAAAGATTGCAGAAAACCAGGCGGCTGAAATCCTTCGGGAAATCAATGGGTTTTCTGACATCAAACAGGCAGCTTTCAGTTCAGGGATGGATTATCTGGAGATTGAGGCAAAGGACCAGGATTATTCCGAGGTCATGAGCAGGGCCGTTAATATCTTCAGCAAAAAAGCAAACGGATGTGAGCTGTCATTTGCACGTTTTGTATAATGAAAGCAGGCCCCTGGCCTGACAGCGAAGAGGGACCGGGCCTCCCAGGCTCCCAGCCCCTCTTCGCTTGCAGACAACATCCCTTCCGATTAAATCAACCCCACCAGGTCCAGGCTTGGTTTCAGGGTATCTGCCCCCGGCTTCCACTTGGCCGGGCAGACCTGGTCTCCGTGTTCTGCCACGAACTGGGATGCCTGGACACGGCGCAGCAGTTCGTCCGCATTCCTTCCCACATTACCTGCAATTACTTCATAGGCCACAATCCTGCCTTCCGGGTTCACGATAAAGCTTCCTCTCTCAGCCATGCCGTCCGCTTCAATCATCACCTCAAAATCCCTGGCAAGCCTGCCTGTGGGGTCTGCCAGCATGGGATACTGTATCTTCTGGATGGTCTTGGACGCGTCATGCCATGCTTTGTGGACAAAATGACTGTCACAGGAAACGCTGTAAATCTCGCAGCCCATGTCTTTAAACTCCTCATACTTATCAGCCAGGTCCTCCAGTTCCGTTGGGCACACAAAGGTGAAATCAGCCGGATAGAAAAAGAACACGGACCACTTTCCTAATATGTCCGGCTTCTTTACTTCCTTAAATTCATTGCCTGCAAATGCCTGTACTGTAAAATCGCTTATTTCCTTTCCAATTAGTGACATGATTATGTCCTCCTTTGTCTGATATGGTTATATTAAAATCCGTTCATTAGTTCCTGCTAACTTATCTTTATCTTACCAGAACTTTCCTGTTCTGTCAATAAACAATATTAATAATTATTATTAATATTGTTTGATAAGCATAAAATCAGCCATAAGGGAATCCTGTGCCCCTTACGGCTGAAAAAACCAATCCTCTCATTATGACCGGATTGCATTTATGTGCGGCCCGTGTCATGATTTAAAAAATGTACTTGACCCTCACATGATGTGAGGGTCTATACTCCACCTATCAAATCGAAAAGGAGAAAAGATATGAATGATTACATGGTACATCCCATAGGGAAAGTCCGCACCAGTGAGGAAGGGACATTGATTGAGCTGGAGAAGGAATACATCCCGGCCCTTAAGGGGCTGGAAGGATTCAGCCATATGAATATCCTCTGGTGGTTCAGCTGCTGTGACAATGAAGCTTCACGCTCCGTCCTGACAGCCGGGCAGCCATATAAGAAAGGACCAGCAGTAATGGGGACCTTTGCCACAAGGTCGCCGGAAAGGCCCAATCCCATTGCCCTGACCACTGCCGGGATCATCAGCCTTGATAAGGACAGGGGAATCATCCAGGTCACATACATGGATTGCCATGACAACACCCCAATCCTGGACATAAAGCCCTATACCCCCAGCTTTGACAGGGTGGAAAACCCCGGCGTGCCTTCCTGGTGCGCACACTGGCCCGGCAGCATTGAGGAATCGGCTTTATTTGAGTGGGAAAATGAATTTAACTTTTAGGGAATGTTTCAGCCATTAACGTCCCTCCCATGAGGCTTGCATCCAACGGCTGCAAGTCTCAGCCATTCCTCATCCTCCTGCCCGACTAACTGTGCGTACTTCGTCCACCGCGGTGATTCCACTGCCTTAAGCGCTGTGAGTACAGCCAGCTTCTGGTACTGCTCCAGCTCACGTGGATATTTCTTCCTGTTCCAGAACAGGTCCGCATAGTGATGCACTTCCTGCACCCGTCGGGAACCTCTGCCCGGGGCAGCCTGTCCGCAAACTGCCATCTTGCTTCCGGCTCGTCCATAGGAAGGGAATATCTGCACAGTATCCCAAACCACTCCGGATATTCCAGCAGGCCGTCAATCCATTCACTCTCCATCAAAAACCGTTTCCCCGTCAATCACAGAGACCCCATCCGGCGTCTCCTCATCTGGCTCAAACACAGGAAATGTCTTCATCTCGTCAAACATATCATACAACAGATCCGACTCATAATAGTTATCCAAACTCCAGACACGCCGCAGCGAATCACCATCAAAACCGCACTGGCATAATACGTCCGGGAAATCAGTGGAAAACTCTTCATCAAATCCGAAATCCTCTATTATACCTTCATCTGCACATACAAACTTCTGAACAGCCCCATCTTTACAGACCACCAGAAAAACAACATCGTCATCCAGTACAGATAAGGCCATTACAATTGCCTGAAAATGATTACCCATCTCTTTTAAAAGGTCTTCATCCAGATTCTCAGCCTGCCATACCAGTTCTTCTGAAAATACAGGAAACCACCCAAGGCCCCTGCCATAATATATCCTCAAATCCTCTATGGAATATTGCTGCATTACCGCCTTAAACCCATTGAGCTGCTGCTCCAGTTCTTCCTGTGTCTGTTTCCTGTTCCGGATAAAATAAAATGCTTTCGTCATTCCCATATGAAACCTCCCAGCTTCAAAGCTATATCAGATTCCTAAATGCCTCACTAGGTTCCCTTATGACCCGGCTGCAAAGAGCCTCGCCCTCAGCGGCCAGGCGTTCCTCATCCACACCTGTCAGGGCCCCGTCCCGGTAAACCACATTGCCGTTAATCATGGTCATCCATACCGGGCCTGTAAGCCCTGCCCTGGCAATGATGTTCTTAGGGTCATGGAGCGCGCCGGTCAGCTCCAGCACAGCGGTGTCAATCATGAACAGGTCCGCCGCCTTGCCCGGTTCCAGGGAGCCAAGGTCAGGGCGTCCCAGTGTTTTAGCGCCGTTGATGGTGGCAACCTTAAGCATCTCATAAGCCGATGCACAGCCGCCCCGCTGTTTGCTGTGGTAGGTCTGCATCAGATACGCAATCCTCAGCGCGTCCAGAAGATTGGAACTGTCGTTGGTGGCCGAGCCGTCGCAGCCAAGGCTGATGTTGATGCCGGCCTCCAGCATTTCCTTAATGTTCAGTATGGGGAAACCGCCCAGGATGGCCGGTGACGGACAGTGGGAAACCCCTGTTTTGGTGGAAGCCAGCACCCGGTATTCCTCAGGCGTCACTTCCCAGTCATGGGCATACCACACATCCTCTCCAATGAATCCCAATTCCGCACACCAGTCCATGGTCCTCTTGCCCCAGCGGGCCACCATTCCCTCATTCTCCCCTTCGCCCAGATGGGTGTGCATACGCACGCCCTTATCCCTGGCCATGGAAACCGTCTCCTTAAAGGTATCCCTGGTACAGTTAATGGGCTGGCATGGCGCCATTACGATCTGTCTCATGGAAAATGCCCCGGGATCGTGGTACAGGCCAATCAGCCGTTCACAGTCCTTCAGGAACTCATCCGTGGTCTCCAGCATGTTGTCCGGTATGGAACTGCCCTCCGCCCTTGACAGGGTATTGGTCCCCCTTCCCGCATGATACCGGATACCCAGAAGCCCGGCGGCTTCCATCTGGCGGTCCACAGGCGTCTTGCCGGTCTTATTGGTGTAGCAGTACTGGTGGTCAAAGGCACAGGTACAGCCATGCTTGATCAGGTCCCCCAGCGCAGTAAGGCTGGAATAGTAAATCACATCTGAATCAATGATCTGGAAAATCCTATAAATTTTATCTATCCAGTCCATGACCATCAGGTTAGGGTAATCAATGGAGGTCAGGTTCCTAACAAAGGTCTGGAAAAAATGGTGGTGGGTGTTGATTAAGCCCGGATAAACAAACTTACCGTCCCCACGTATGATTTCCGCCCCTTCTGCCTCTATATCCTTTCCGATTTCCGTTATCTTGGGACCCTCAATCAGGATATCGGAATCCCAATATACCTGGTCCCCGCTGTCACAGCTTACAATCGCTTTTGCATTTTTAATCAGTATCTTCCTGTCCATGAACCCTCCGCTTTGTCTTTTATCTTTTAACTTTTAGCTTTTCTTATCTTAATTTACTGTTTTCCTCATCATATAGCCATGATAAAAGTATACCATATTTTCACATAACTTCAATTATCATATGGAAATCCGTGGTGAAACCAGTGCCGGGCGGCATTAGGGCATGTTTGAAAAGGGCCCTGGAGCGTGTACTATGGATTTATGGTGAAGCTGAAGGTGCGTTCAAAGTCCGTGTATCCTGCCGTCCCGTTTACATCCTTCACGGATTTTGTAATGGCATAGGTTCCTTCTTCCAGCCCGCCATAGAGGGACTCCCAATCCACTGTCAACTCCACCGGATGCCCCCGCCTGGGCTTATAGGCAATGCTGTGAAAGTAAATCCCGTCTTTCTTTAACAACGGTTCCATATCCACCCATGATTCCCCGTCATGCTTCTGAAGCCTGAAATCATCCCCAAACACAATATCCAGGTCTGTTTCATTTTCCAGTAAAAGCTTCATGGATGTCGGTGTAATATCGCTTTCATCCGCAGACATGCTGACCTCCCCCGGCAGGCCGAAGGATTCGTTCAGCCCGTTGATGGCCCTCACCTTAAGTCCCTGGGATGATAAATCGTCGTTCAAGGCCTCCACCACCCATACCCGGCCTGTTTTTCCAAGCATGATGCCGCTCCAGTTGCAGAACATCCTGCTGCAGGTTTCTTCCTCCAACTCCACGAAAAAATAAGGATTCAGATCAGCCCCAAAATCAGCTGCCAGGAATTCCTCCGGCGTATCATAGATTACCCCGTCAACGGTAACAGGATACGACAGTTCCCCGGATAATGCGTCCCAGTCCTGTATCATCAGCTGCTGTTTTACCTTCTTAGCAAACTGTTCCACCTTGGATGCAGGAAGATCAGTGGCCAGACTGTAAAAGTCCTCAGGAACCGAATCATCGCCCGCCAGCACATCGTTCTGGTCTACAGGCTTGAAATCAGTATCCGTACCCTGGGCCGCATGGCGGGTCACATAGTCATTACTGCGGGTCACCCCGTGGGCGGCTTCCTTCCCCTGCCCTGGTGTCTGTGCTTTTATCCCGGCGCTTTCATCCGCTTCCCTCTTTGTCCCGTCCTCATCCTGACCATCACTTTCAGCCACGGCCATGGTTCCGACGCTTTCCGTTGTCCGGGAAACGGAACGTGTTTCTCCTTTGCATCCCCAAAGCAGCATTGCGCACATCACCACAGCCGTGATTTTCCTTGTTTCCCTGATGCTTTTCTTTCTCATAATACCACCTCTCCATACATATCCGTCCTGTCCCAGGTGCGGATAACCCTTAAAATTCATCGCCTTCTGCCGCCTTTTCCGGCATTCTCCCCTAACCATTAATAAAAGTCCTCAATGACCTCTACATTTTTTCCGTTTTTCCATCAAGGAGAAAAAAGAATACATTGCGCCCGTCATCCCGCTCCAGCCGCTCCGGAACAGACACCCACCACCACCACCCACGGAACAGCCATCTAATCAAAGGATATCACAATGCAGCTGATTTTCAATTAACGATACCTTAAACTTTATTAATTTTCAGACAGCAAAAAAGCACGGCTTCCAGAGACATTCATGTGCTGCCACATGCCAGGGCGTATTTGAAAATCCAAAACACACCATGTCCCTGGAAACCGTACTCTGCTGCTGCCTGCTAATCCAACAGGTCCGTTAATCCAACAGGTTCGTCATACTCTTAAGGCTGATTGCAAGGGTAGATGTATTGTGAAGCAGGGCCGATGTGGCCGGGGCAATCACTCCGCCCACCCCAAGTAAGATAAGCGCCAGGTTAAAGCCGATGACGCACCGATAATTCCGGTCAATCCGGTCAATCAGGCCCCGGCTGATTGCCCTGAGTGTCACTAGCTGGTAAAGGTTATCCTCTGAGATTGTGATATCCGCAATCTCCCTGGCGATTTCAGCGCCTTCGCTGATTGCAATGCCCACATCCGCAGATGAAAGGGCCGGGGAATCATTGATTCCATCGCCAATCATGATGACCTTGTGTCCTTTTTTCTTTTCTGCCTCCACAAATCCCGCCTTGTCTTCAGGCAGTACCTCTGAATAACATTCATCCACCCCGACCCTGGCTGCAATGGCCCTGGCCGTACGCTCACTGTCGCCTGTCATCATGACAATCTTAGATATCCCCTGCCTGTGAAGGGCGCTGATAACAGCGTCTGCTTCTTCCCGCAGCGGGTCCTCGATACAGATTACAGCAGCCAGCACGCCGCCGATTGCAAGATAGAGATGGGAATATTCAGAGGGCAGGCTGTCAAATGCTTCCTTTCCGTCTTCCGGTATCCTGCATCCTTCATCCTCAAAGACGAAGTGGTAGCTTCCGATTACCACCCGCTCATCTCCCACATAGGTGGCAATACCGTGGGCCACGATATAATCCACCCTGGAATGCATTTCCTGATGTACCAGGCCCCGCTTCACCGCTTCAGTGACAACCGCATTGGCCATGGAGTGGGGAAAATGCTCCTCCAGGCAGGCTGCAATGCGAAGCAGCTCATTTTTGTCCTGTCCGTTGAATACAACTACATCTGCGACCTGGGGCCTTGCCTTTGTAAGGGTTCCTGTCTTGTCAAATACAATGGTGTCTGCTGCTGCCACTGCTTCCATATACCTGCCGCCCTTTACCGTGATATGGTAGGTGCTGGCCTCACGCATGGCTGACAGGACGGAAAGGGGCATGGCAAGCTTTAATGCACAGGAGAAATCCACCATAAGGATGGACAGTGCCTTGGTGGCATTGCGGGTCAGAAGCCATGTAAGCACAGTTCCGCCAAGGCTCCACGGTACCAGGGCATCTGCCAGTGTGGCTGCCTTTCCTTCTGCCGTGGACTTTAACTGTTCGGATTCCTCAATCATGGTCACAATGCGCTCGAACCTGGTGGAACCGGCTGCCTTTTTAACGCACAGGGTAATCTCCCCCTCTAAAATGGCAGTCCCTGCATAAACATACATGCCCTTTTCCTTTTTCACCGGCACGGACTCACCTGTCATGGATGCCTGGTTCACCATTGCTTCTCCTGAAGCCACCACTCCGTCCAGAGGGATTACATTGCCCATATGTACGGTTACAAGGTCCCCTTCTATGATTCCTGAAACAGGTACTAGGACCTCGGTCCCATCCACGTTCTGCCATACCTTACTGATATTAAGGGACATGCTTCTGGCCAAATCACCCACTGATTTCTTATGGGTCCATTCTTCTAAAAGCTCGCCGATTCCCAGCAGGAACATCACAGAACCTGCTGTATCAAAGTCCCGGCGCACAATGGATACCATAATGGCCGTGGCGTCCAGGACTTCTACTTCCAATGAACCTTTTAACAGGCAGCGGATACCTTTGATTAGATACCTGACCGCGTGGATGGCTGTATAAACCGCCCGCAGAGGCATTGGGAAAAAGGAGTTGGTGACAACCCTGACAATTACCTTCTGAACCAGCTTCTCTTTATATTCCCTGTTCAGGGTACGCCCGCTGTTCTTCGGCACGATTTCATTCAAGCGTTCATTTTCATAGGAAAACCTGCAGATTCCTTCCAGGATTTCCCTTCTACTGCCGTCAAAAAGGATGACGGCATCAGCTGTCCTCTCATATACCTTAACGCCCGTGACCCCTGGCAGAGAACAGATATAATAGTGCAGCAAATCTGCCTGCCTGAGATTCATTTCCTTTTGATACAGGTGAATCCTAACCCTTCCCTGCAGTTCATGTCTTATTACAAATTTCATCGCTGATTGCTCCTCATCTGGTAAAAAAGTACCGCCCAGGGAATCTCCCCGGGCGGATTACATGGCGGATTTAACCTTACTCCGTAACCTCGTCTGCCGGAGCCTGCGTTTCCATTAACTCATCTGCGTCTTCTGCTACGCTCTCATCCTCAAACACATCTTCCTGCCTGCGCTTTTCATTGATGTCCTTTGCTTCTGCCAGGATATCTTCTGCATTCTCCTGAATATTGGTAGCTGTGGTCATCACACAATCCTTTGCCCTTAAACCGGCTGCAAGGCAGTTAATATAAAACTTCTTGGCATCTGTACTTGCCAGTACCTTTACTCCCGCTGTTCCAAACAGGACGCCTCCTAAAAAAAGGCCAATTTTTTTGCACTTAAAACAATCAATCATTTCCTAATCCTCCTACTTATGCCTGTAACCATTGTACATTGTCATTACAAAACAAAATATCATGGCCCAGGCCCAGAATTTGTGGTGTTTCATCTTCTGTCACTTTCTTATATGGAAATTTTACCTTTTGTTTACAGTTTTGATACTACCCCCGTCACCCCCGGTTAGTCAATTCCAACAAACCTTATTGAGAAATTGTATCAATTAATCCGGTTAATTCTGAATACAGTGTATCCGGAATCCTTTACAGCATCCTTTAAAGCCTTGTCTTCATACTCCTGTTTCATGTAAACACTGGCCTCTCCTGCTTCCAAATCCACACGGGCCCATATGCCGTCCATGCTGTTCAATGCATTTTCCACATGCACTGCACAGTTCCCGCAGGACATTCCATCTACCTTAAGGATGCAGTGGTGAGGGTAGTGGGACAAATCCTTATCTTTTACTTTTACCCTTTTAGGAGCCTTGTCGCCGGATGAACCGCAGCAGCCGGATGTCAGGCGCTTCAGGTAGCTTCTGATACCAAATACGCAAACAACAATTAATATGGTGCAAATGACTGCTGTTGACAATCTTCTTCCTCCTTCGGTGAAGAGTATTGGTATGTCCTGGCAAGGACACCCATTTCCTCAAGTGTGCTGACAGTCCGGTAGACAGTGGCCATTCCAAGGTTTGGGTCCAGCTTGCGGGCCTCATAATAAATATCCTTGCAGCTTGTCCATCTGCCTTCCAGAATAACATCCAAAAGCATTCTTCTCTGCTGGGTTATACGCTTTCCCCTTTTTTGGAATTCATCAATCACCTGCTCTTTTTCCCACATATGGTTCCCTCCTTACGTGATTCTAAGCGCCCAAAGAGCGTGTCTTCAAGTTAGTGTGTGCCCTTAAACACACCCTAGGAAATAAATTTCCAGACACGCTCCTGGTACAGTACTTCACAGGTTCATATATAATTTACATACAATCCGTTATTATGCTGCTGATTTTGCTCTCACACCCAGGTTAAGGGTTTTGCTTTCTTTATATGGCCTGAACAGCAGGTAGATGAACAGTGCCACCAATACAATAGCTGCAATGGCTCCGATTCCAAAGCTTCCGGTTAAAAACCAGGTGCCCAGCTGATAAATGCAAAGGGATACAGCATAAGCCAGGATGGTCTGATATCCGATTGCAAACCAGGTCCATTTTGCGTTATTCATCTCACGCTTGATGGCACCGATGGCCGCAAAGCAGGGGGCGCACAAAAGATTGAACACCAGGAAGGAGTATGCGCTGACAGCTGTAAAACTTCCTGCCAGGGTTCCCCAAATTTCCTCTCCGTCCTCCGCAACCTCTGCAAAGCCGTAAAGGATACCGAATGTACCAACCACGTTTTCTTTTGCAACCAGCCCTGTGATAGCTGCAACCGCTGCCTGCCAGTTGCCCCATCCAAGAGGAGCAAAAATCCATGCAATGCCCTGTCCAATGGATGCCAGGATACCGCCAGACAAATCTTCCACCATTCCGAAGTGTCCGTCCACAAAACCAAAGCTGGATGTGAACCATACAAAGATGGTGGACAAAAGGATTACGGTTCCTGCCTTCTTAATAAAGGACCAGCCCCGCTCCCACATACTTCTGAGCACATTGGAAACAGTAGGCATATGATAAGCCGGAAGCTCCATAACAAAGGGAGCAGGGTCGCCCACAAACATCTTTGTCTTTTTAAGGATGATACCGGAGCAGATAATTGCCGCGATTCCAACAAAGTAAGCACTTGGTGCAACCCAGGAAGCACCGCCGAATAAAGCACCTGCAAACAAAGCAATGATTGGCAGCTTTGCGCCGCAGGGGATAAAGGTTGTAGTCATGATGGTCATCTTGCGGTCCCTGTCATTTTCAATGGTACGGCTTGCCATGATTCCCGGAACGCCGCATCCAGTACCAATTAACATAGGGATAAAGGACTTGCCGGATAAGCCGAACTTGCGGAAAATCCTGTCCATGATAAACGCAACCCTTGCCATATAGCCGCAGGCCTCAAGGAATGCCAGGAAAATGAACAGTACCAGCATCTGAGGAACAAAGCCAAGGACAGCGCCCACACCCGCAACAATACCATCCAGAATCAGGCTGGACAGCCAGTCAGCACAGCCCACAGCAGCGAGGAAGCCTTCAACGACAACCGGTATGCCCGGAACCTCCATTCCAAGCAGGCTGAAGCCTTCTCCGAACAGGCCGTCATTGGTCCAGTCAGTTGCCCATGCCCCTACCGTGGAAACAGATATATAATATACAGCCCACATAACCAACGCAAATATGGGAAGGGCCAGCCAGCGGTTGGTAACAATATGGTCAATCTTATCTGATGCACTCAGCTTCTGCCTGTTCTTCTTCACATAGCATTTATTGATGATAGATGTAATATATGTATAGCGCTCATTGGTGATAATGCTCTCAGCATCATCATCCATGGCATCTTCCGTGCCTTTGATAAGCCTTTCCACATCCGGAACCATGGTCATATGGGCAGCGATTTTGTCATCGCGTTCAAACAGCTTGATGGCATAAAAACGTTTCTGTGCATCCGGGATATCAACTCCCAGGCTTGCCTCAATCTCATCCAGCACATGCTCCACATCCGCGCCGAACTCATGGACAGGCGCTGTCTTGCCGCTGGCCTTGGCCAGTTCTACTGCCTTGGCAGCTGCATCCATAATGCCGGTGCCCTTTAGGGCTGAAATCTCAACCACAGGACAGCCCAGTTCCTTGCTCAGGGCGTTTATATTAATCTGGTCGCCGTTTTTCTGAACAATATCCATCATGTTCACAGCCATGAGCACGGGAATCCCTAACTCCATCAGCTGTGTGGACAGGTAAAGGTTACGCTCCAGGTTTGTACCATCTACAATATTCAGGATTGCATCTGGGCGTTCCGTAATCAGATAGTTTCTTGCAACCACTTCTTCCAGTGTATAAGGTGACAGGGAATAAATTCCCGGAAGGTCCATGATGATTACTTCCTTGTTCCCCTTCAGCTTTCCTTCCTTCTTTTCAACCGTAACACCAGGCCAGTTTCCTACAAACTGGTTGGAACCCGTCAACCCGTTAAAAAGAGTTGTCTTACCGCAGTTTGGATTACCGGCCAAAGCAATTTTTATTGACATTTTCATATCCTCCTCTTCCTCTTATTGAGAAAATTTATCAATAAATTAGTATTAACTAACTCATCGTCTTAAAAAAAGCAGCCCCTACTGCACTTCAATCATTTCTGCATCTGCTTTTCTCAGCGATAACTCGTATCCTCTTACATTGACTTCAACCGGATCGCCAAAGGGTGCCACCTTACGGACAAATACCTGTGTCCCCTTTGTAATTCCCATGTCCATAATCCTGCGTTTTACAGCTCCTTCACCATGAAGCTTTACCACGCATACCGTATCGCCGCACTTAACCTCTTTTAATGTGTGCATTTTACAACACTCCTTTCTTCTTCATACCCCTATTCGGTTATATCATTATTTTATTAGCCATTTCCTTGCTGATTGCTACACGGGCATCCTTCACGTTCACAATCACATTACCATTATTGACAGAAATAACTGTCACATTGGTACCTGGCACAAACCCCATATTCTCCAGATGGCGGCGCACTTCCTCTTTTCCGCCTACCCGCTTGATGGATGTCACTTCACCCTCTCTTGCCATTGTCAAAGGCATACGAATCACTCCTCTTCTCTGTTGATGTGATTATATTCTTGTAGTCATACAGTCCTGGAAAGTTATGGTATCCTAACTGCATCTCTAAGTTAGCACTGATTAACTCAAATGTCAATGATTTTTTTCAATTTTTCTAAGATATATCCATGAAGAGGAAGGAATCTTTTAACACACCCCAGGTCCAGGCTTTCTGTTTACAAAAACAGGGAAAAGGGAAATACCAGTACAAGGGAGGGCAGGATATTCAGCACCCTGGACCGCTTGATATCCGCAATCTTAAGCCCCACGGCCAGCGTAATGATCCCTCCGCATGCCTTAAAGTTGGACAGCATGGTTTCTGTCACAAACGGCAGTATGTAAGACGCCCCGGCAAACAGCAGGATGCCTACCAGGAATTGCGGTATGGCTACAAATCCCACCAGATATCCGGCCGTCGTCCCGAATATGACTGCCGTAAAAAAGTCCATGATTGCCTTGGCAATCAGCACGGAATGGTCCCCTGTCATGGCGGAATTCATGGCCCCGAAAATGCCTGTGCCGCTAAAACAGAACAGGATGATCATGCTGATAAGCACATCCAGCTGTCTGTCATCCAGACTCAGGGGAAGCCTGGATTCCAGGCCGTGAAGTCCGTGCATCAGGTTTGTTTCCAGATTCAGGAGTTCCCCGATGACCGTGCCGATGATAACGGCCAGGATAACAGCCGACAGGCTTTCAAGGCGGATAATCAGCGTAACCCCCATGGTGATGGCGGATAATCCGAAAATGCCTGGCAGGGACTCCTTTAGCTTATCCGGAAAATAATCCTTTAAAAAGGCCCCCATAAGGCCTCCAATCAATACTGCAGTGCAATTAATCATAATACCGTATGGCATGCTGTCCGCTCCTTTTCTGCTATTTCATTGGCCGGTCCGTCAGACGCCGGTGGATTTTCCCATATAATTCCATAAACTGTTCCACTTCCTCCTCCGGCATTCCATCAAAGGTCTGTTCCTCAATGTTCTGGAATGCTTCCATGACCCGCTGCTGCTGCTGCCTCCCCTTTTGTGTAAGGAAGATGTGGAAGGTGCGGCGGTTCCCGTTCAGCCGTCTGCGCTCAATCAGCGCCTTGGCCTCCATGCCGTTGAGCACGGATGTAAGCGTGGCCGCCTCAATATAGCAATGTGCCGCAATCTCCTTCTGGCTGGCCCCGTCGTGATACCCCAGATAATCCAGAACTTTTGGCTGGCCTGCTGTCAGCCCGGTTTCCTCAAGGATTTCCATCAGCATCCTGTTATAAATTGCATGATTTGCCATGACCATGTAGTGGAATGTCATGATTTCCCCTTTCAAAATGATTAGATTTCTAATTATTATAATTCTAATCATTTTTCCTGTCAAGTCCCCTGTTCATGATTCAGGACAATGATTCAGGTCCCTGGTCCAAAGGAGCGGCACCGAAAAACAGGCATCCATGCCTGCTGTTGCACAGTACATGGATGCCTGTCCATGATATCATTCGCTGGGATGATGCCCATCCCACACAATCCGTCTGTAAAGCTCCCGGTCCGTATCTGTAAACACATTGAATATGACCTGCCTGAGGGAGGAATCATGCTCCAGGAACCGCGATACGGTTTCCACCGCAATCTCTGCCGCCTTTTCCTGCGGGAAATGAAATACGCCGGTGGATATGCAGCAGAATGCAATGGACTGGATGTCATGCTTTACAGCCAGTTCAAGACACGCCTCATAACACCCTGCCAGAAGTCTGCAGTCCTTCCTGCCAAGGGGGCCTGTGATGTTTGGTCCCACCGTATGCAGCACATACCTGGCAGGGAGATTAAATCCAGGTGTGATTTTAGCACTGCCAACCCGCTCCTCCTGTCCCTGGGCCCGGATGATATCATTGCATGCCAGCCGCAGCTGGACTCCCGCATAAGTATGGATCATATTGTCAATACAGGAATGGCAGGGATGGAAGCAGCCCAGCAGCCCACTGTTGGCGGCATTGACAATGGCATCCGCTTTCAGCCGCGTTATATCTCCCTGCCAGAGAAAGACACGCCTGTCCTTACCCACGTTTTTAAGGAAACGGCTGTCCACCACGCCACGCCTTCTTACCTCCTCCGACAGGTATTTATCCTGTACGGACAGGAAATCCGGCCCCGCCGGCATGGGCGGCCGCAGGTTAAAAAGGGAGCGCAGGAGTCTCCACCTGGCTTCCTCATCCCCCGGGATGTCCATGTGCCGGTACTGGGGCATCTCTGTCAGCAGGACCTCAATCAGATACTCCCGTTCCTCCTCATGTGTCACTGAAACCACTCCTTTCTTTACAGCCTATTTCCCAGGACCGCTTCCCTCTCCTGCCCGGTCCCCCAAGGCTGCACTTATATCCTCAAGACATACCGCCAGGTCCATGTTGATCCCCACTGCCCGGCTTCCCAGGCTTTCGGGTACCGCTGCATCATCAAGATTCAGGCGGATCAGGCTCCACCCGCTGTTTTCGCACAGCATTTTCTCAAATGGGAAACGGATGATGGCCGGGGTGTTGAATCCAACCCCCAGTTCCAGCAGCGCCAGCCTGCGTCCAGCTGCCCGTTTCAGGAAATCCCCATACCTTCCCGCTGCCTGATGCCAATGTCCATCTTCCACAAAATACCCGTCGCACCGCAGGTTCATGGTCATGGGACCATTGCAGACAGGACATCTCGGCACCATGCCGGAGGGAATCCTGCAGTCCTTGGCAGCCTGGTCCATGCGCACGAAAAGTCCCGTTGCATCGTAGGTTTTCTGGTGGCAGGCTTTTGCGCACTGGATTAGCCCATAGTCCCCCTGGGTTGCAAAGATATCCTCGTCCTTAAACCCGGCTTTCCAGAACTGATGGTCCACATTGGTGGTCAGCACAAAATGCTCTCTTTTGCGCATCATCTCAAAGACCTTGAGATATAAGGGCAGGGCCGGCGGTTCAATCCGGTTCACATAAGCATGCCTTGACCAGTAAGCCCATCGTTCCTCCTGTGTCGGAAATGGATAAAAGCCTGCCGCGTACATATCCCTCATGGCAACGGGGCCGTACCGGCCAATGAATTCACTGAAATTATCCGTAAAACGGCGCCCGCCATAGACAAGTCCTGCTGCCGCGGAAAGCCCTGCCCCTGCTCCAATCAGAACCGCATCCGCCTGGTCCAGCAGGTCTGCCGCCCGTCTGACCTGCTCTTCATATGGCGCTTCCTGATACACGTAATCCCCGGCAGGTGTTCCCCTTAAAAACCGCATCCAATCCATACCCTTCCACTCCCTTTCCATCCATCAAATCCTTCATCCAACTGCGCCAGAGGGCCATATCCAAAGGGCCATATCTCCACCCGTCTGCCGCAGTGCAGGTTGTTTTCCTGCCTGATTGCCCAGAAGATACCTGCCCTTGCAAAAAAATCCCCCATGGTCTATAATCACCATATACATCCCTCTGTCACTGTACATCTACTAATATACCAGGAGGTACATAAATGGAACATACAAAAAACATCCCCGACTGTCCGGTGGAAATGACCCTGCAGCTCATCGGAGATAAATGGAAAGTCCTTATCATACGCGACCTGCTGACCGGGACCAAGCGTTTCAATGAGTTAATGCGCTCTGTAAGCGGGATAACCCAGAAGGTCCTTACCAGCCATCTCAGGGCCATGGAAAAGGATGGCCTGGTTACCCGTACCGTTTACCCTGAGGTCCCGCCCAAGGTTGAATATACGCTGACCGGGACCGGATACAGTTTAAAACCCATTCTGGATTCCATGTATGCATGGGGCAATGAATACAAATCCGGTCTGTGACGCAATACACATGGTTTGGGCGGGAGTAAACATCAAGCTCCCTCCCTTTTGCAGGAGCTAGAACTCATAGGGAGGATTGCCGGAAAAATCGGCAATCACGCCATGGGGATGTTCCAGATAAAACACAGTGAATATCGGATTATCCGCTGTGCCGTACTGTCCCTTCACAATGGGGTTTCCCATGCAGGCCTCCTTAACTTCCATGTTGTCTTCAAACACAGCCTTTCCATGCAGGCGCATCCAGGCAAAGGCGGCATCGGCAATGCTCACCTCAATCTCCGGGTTCTCCTGCATATCCTTATAAACATCTTTCTGGTTGTTGGTGCAGAACCAGAGTTTCCCATCCTTTTCCAAACAGAACATGAACGGACGGCATTTTGCCTTTCCATCCCTTCCAACCGTTGCCAGATACTGTACGGGATTTGCCTGTAAGAATTCAACTACTTTCTGCATACTGTCTGTCTCCTTTATCATCCATCATTTTGGGGAATGGCCATTTCCTATGGACTTATTATAAAGGAGGCCGGTTCTTCCTGTAAGTACGCACTTTAAAGTGGGATAGCTTCCCAAAAGTAACTTAGTATCTGATAGATACTATCTGGCAAATCCAGAAAAGTCGATTACCAGGTCCTCAAACCCAATAGACCCCACCTTATCCTCCCACCCATAGCTGAACACCTTCTCATGCTCAAAGTCATAGATGAGGATTACATCCTTTTCCATATCCAGAATCCAGTACTCCCGGACACCTGCGGACTGGTACTTGTTCAGCTTCAGCAGATAGTCCCTGCTCCTGGTGCTGGGGGATACGATCTCAGCTATCAGGTCCGGCGCGCCATGGCAGCCTTTTTCATCCATCTTGCTGTTATCACATACCACCATCAGGTCCGGTTCCAGATAGGTATAGCCATCCTCATCCAGATACAGGGCCAATGGCGCCGGGTAAACCTGGCAGCCGCAGTTCTTTTCCTTGATATAATTCCAGATATTTCCAGACAAAAACATCACCAGCCGCTGGTGCGTCCTGGTCGGCGCGGCCATATAATACAATCTTCCGTCAATCAACTCCGCCCTTACATCCTCCGGCAGCGCCTCCATATATTCCACATTATAAATCTGCTCCTGTGCCAATGCCATATTTTTTTTAATTACCTCTTCCTCTCCCATATACGTGGGCATAGCTGCGCCTCCTGTCAGTATAGCTGTTTTCTTTCAGTATACCTTACCGCCAGCCCATATGTCTAATTATTTTTCTGCTGTCCGGTCTTTCACTGCATGTGATGTCCCTACCATAAGCCCATATGCCCACCTCCCCCGATGCTCCTTCTAAATATAATGGAAATTTGGAACAGAAACGTCCCATGAACCTGCCGGTCGTGAAAACCAGCGATGTATGTCATCAAAATAGCACAATCCGTCCCCCTTGTCAATATTAAAAAGACCAGACATCTGCGTATCCCCATCAAATGTCTGGTCTTGATTTTAAATCCAATTAAATCCATTTCAATCCACAAACTGACTCCGCAAACATAAAACCTGGCTTCTGCTGCTCAGACATCCTTGGGAACCAGGGGGGTCCTCCCCTGTTCCTTCACCAGTCTGTCAAATTCCTCCAGCGGCATGGGCTTAAAGAACGTATATCCCTGTACCACATCACATCCGCAGTGCCTCAGGAATTCCACACTGTCCCTGTCCTCCACGCCTTCGGCGATGGTCTTGATGTCCAGTTCCTTTGCCATATGGATGAAATTGGAGATTACAATCCGCTCCCTGCCCATATCCCTGCTCTTGTGAAAGAACATGATATCCAGCTTCAGCACGTCGATGGGCAGATTCTTCAGCAGGTTAAGGGAACTGTAACCCGAACCGAAATCATCCAGGGAACATGTAAATCCATTGTACTGAAGCTGCCTCACAATGTCAGAAAACATATCAGTGTCGTTTAGCAATACGCCTTCGGTAAATTCCAGTTCCAGGCACCTGTCCGGAATCCCGAACCGTTTCTTTGTCTCTGAATAGTATTGGATGAAGTCCTTCTGTAGCAGACCCACCTTGGAAACATTGACCGCAATGCTGATTGGGTGTCCGCCCTTATCCAGATACCCTCTGTACCATCTGCAGACCTGTTCAAACATATACCGGTCCAGCATCACAATCCGTCCGCTCTTCTCAAACAGGGAAATGAACCGGTCCGGAGGTACAAGCCCCCTGGAGGGGCTGAGCCAGCGCACCAGGGCCTCTGCGCCTGACAGGCAGTTATTGTTCTGGATATTAACCTTGGGCTGCATGTAAACTTTGAATTCACCGGCTTTAATGGCTTTCTCAGCTTCTGATTCCAGGATGGAATCCTCTATCTGGCGCTTCCTGAGCCCGCTGTCATACAGGGCAACGTTGCTCCCCGGCTTTTTCTTGGCAATCTTATGCGCCATATTGGCATAATTCATCAGCACATCTATGGAAAGCTTTTCATCTCCCGGACTGAGCCGGTAAATCCCCACAGACAGTTCAATAAACGCCTGGCTTTCAACGCCTGCATTTTTTATATGGTCCAGTACTCCCTGGAACCTGATGTTGAGGCCGCCCTGATCCTCATACTTTACAATACCCGCAAAATTATCCGCGGATATACGGCACACGATACAATCCTTATCTTCCAGCCCCTTAAGATATTCTGATATGAGCCTCAGGATCTTATCCCCTTCTTCATATCCAAGTATGTCATTGATGAACTTAAACTTTTTTAAATCCCCGTACCACAACAGGTAGGAGGACAGGTCATTTCTTTCCATAAACGGCTTCACATCCAGCTTAAAGCCGTCAAAATTGCGCAGGCCTGTAAGGGAATCCCTGTATGCCAGGTCCATGAGCATTTTCTGGGTCCTGGCAGCCATGCTTCGCTGCCTTGAAAGGAACAGGGCGAACAGACAGCAGGACACCACGATGATTGTCATGATCCCGGCGGCTGTCTCCGTGTACCTGGCGCGCAGCACACGGTCAGGCACCATGCTGTGCAGGTACCAGCGTCCCTCCAGAAGCGGGATGATGACGGATACCTGCTTCCTGCCGGTCCGGTCCAGCATGTCAAAGGATGCGGTCCCTCCTGTTCCAACCGCCTCCCTTATCAACTCACGGTTCTCAGGCAGGATGTCCCCGGGATAGGCATTGATGGAACGCAGCACATAATCCCCGTCCCCATTGACTATGTTGGAAAAGCCCTGTCCGCTGAGCACGGGGGCATCCAGGATCCGGCGGAGCACGTCCGCGGAATGGACGGCGCATAATACGCCCATGGTCCCCCCTTCCGAATTGGGGATATTGACCCCATAATAATTCACATAACGGTCTTTCCTGCGTTCATCCTGGTATATATCCGATACCGTGCTGGTTCCATAAAGGGCATTTTGGAAAAACTCCATGTCGCGGAAGCTGATTTCATAAATACTGCCATCTAAATCCACCAGCCAGGCGCTGCCGTCCGGCCGGGCAAACCCCATTCGGATAAAAGCATTGTCATTATTGATTTCCTGCAGGATTGGCAGCAGCTGTTCCCGTTCCATTCCCCCTATCTCGCCCAGGATTACCGCAAGCCCCTCCAGTGTCTGAAGGTCTCCCTGTATCTGCTTAATGATGGTGGTTTTTTTCTGTTCCGCAGCATTATACAGCGCCTCGATATTCTCACCCTGGTTCTTTCTGATCATCTGCACCAGAAACAGCAGGCTGCTGGCAATAAAACATGCGCACAGTAACAGGGGAAGGATTGTATCCCATATCCTGTGCTTGCTTCTGTCTGACCCTTTCATCTCATATACCCCGGCCTTTTCTCAAAGTAATATCCATACAATACCGATTATTCAGGTAATATTATAATAATATATCCGGAAACAAATGGCAATCAAAAAAACAGGCAGCAAGACTGCTGCCTATAACCTGGTATTCTGTCCATGGACAGGCCATGGACTTAATGACCATATGGCTTACTGTTTTGCCCGTTTTACCTGAAGCGGCATCCTGACTCCCATGGGGTTAAGGAGCACGCCCGTGGCCTCCGCCACAAGTATCTGGGGAATCCTGTCAGCTGTCACCACAATGGGACGGAGCTGATTCTCTTTATTGAACTTCTGGAATTCCATGATATCCGTAAAAATCGCCTGGTAAACTTCCTTGTCATTTAACTTCACAACCGGAATCCCATTCCCCTCTTTCTGGACAGCGGCAATGAAGCTTCCTTTGCTGAAGTAGTTGGAAATTTCATCCTGCCATTCCTTAATCTGAGGATTCCCCTCCTGGACAGACGGTTTCCTGGTTTCCTGCATATAATAAAGGGCAGTCAGGTGCAGGGAGGGATTTTCCACCAAAAGCTTGCCCTCCGGGTCCTGCTCCGGTTTATTACGTCTTACAAAATCAGCCAGCTGAATCCGTGTCTGTGTATCCCCTTCACTTACCAGAAGCGCATTGATGCCCATGGTGTACAGGCTGGTATAGAACAGCAGCATCTGCCTCTTCTCCAGTTTTACAATCCCCACAGGTATCCCTGCCTCATTCAGCTGTTTTGCCTTCCCTTCCGCATCCTGCGCGCTGAAAAACATCATGATTTCATCATCAAAGGTTTCAGGGTCACAGACCACATATGGTTCCTTGGTGCACCCTGATACCAATGCCCAGAGTGATTCCGCAGTTTTAAGGCGCTGTATGATTTCCTGATTCCCTGTGTTTTCATTGTTGTTCATTTGTTTCTCTCCTTTTCTACCTTGTTAAGTGCATCCGTGCAGGATCCTGTACGGCCTTGTCCCTCTGCACGGAACACTTAAACCAGACTATCGTTTCTTATTATATCATTCCTTTCACTCATATGCCATTTATTTTATAAATCTTTTCTATTACGTTTCTATTACCTTTATTTTCATCCCATTTTTCGATTTGATACAACTTTGATGCATCTTTGATGCTTTTTTGATGCATGGGTATTGTAAATTAAACAGGAAGCCAGCTCCACTATAAGACAATTGAGGTGTCCGATATGAAAAAAAAGAAAACATGGCTGTTTATACTTTCTTTAATACTGCTCCTGTCCCTGTGCCCTGCCGCCTATGGCGGGGAAGACGGCAATGACCCGGTTGACAAAACCCTTGCCCCTTATTTCCTGGTTGAAGGGGCGGACCCATCCTCTGACAGCTTTCCGCTAAAGGACACAAAGGTGTCAACCACCATAAACGGCGTCATAGCCGAAACCTATGTTACCCAGACCTATGGAAATGAGGGCAGTGTCCCTGTAAATGCAAGCTATGTCTTTCCTGCCTCCACCAGGGTCTCTGTCCACGGTATGAAAATGCAGATTGGAGACAAGGCTGTCACTGCCAGGATAAAGGAAAAGGAAGAGGCGCGCCAGGAATTCACCGCTGCTAAAAGCCAGGGAAAAAGCGCGTCCCTCCTTGAACAGCAGCGCCCCAACGTATTTACAATGAAGGTAGCCAACATCATGCCCGGTGATACGGTAAATATCGAACTGCATTATACGGAAATGCTTGTCTTAACTGAAGGGACCTACGAATTTGTATTCCCTGCGGTTGTGGGTCCCCGGTACGTAAGCCCTTCATCGGACCAGAAGGAGGGCGGGCATGAATGGGCAGCCGCGCCCTACCAGGAAAAAAACGCTGCGCCCAAGGGAACCTACGACATTGCGGTCAGCCTTTCCACAGGCGTCCCCATTACCGGCCTGGCCTGCGCCTCCCATAAAATCAATGTGGAGCAGCCCGTTGATTCCTCTGCCCGGATTGCGCTGGGGGATCCGGCCGATCATGGCGGGGACCGGGATTTCATACTCCGCTGGCAGCTGGCCGGACAGGCGGTAAAAAGCGGCCTTATGCTGAATACCGGTGAAAAGGAAAATTTCTTCATGCTCATGGTCCAGCCCCCGGAACGTGTATCGGCAGAAGACATCCCTTCCCGTGAATATATTTTTGTCCTGGATGTGTCCGGATCCATGTTCGGATATCCGCTGGACACTGCCAAGGAACTGATTGAGGACATGGTTTCCAACCTGCGTGAAACAGACACCTTTAACCTGATACTTTTCTCCAATAACGCCATATGTATGTCGCCGGAATCACTGCCTGCCACGGATAAGAATGTGGGGCAGGCCATTGACCTGATCAACCGCCAGAAAGGAGGCGGCGGCACCGAGCTGGCACCGGCCCTGAAAAAAGCAGCCGGGATTCCCATGGATCCCAGGGCAGGCACCGTCTCCCGCAGCATCGTGGTCATCACGGACGGTTATATGTCTGACGAACAGGCCATATTTGACATTGTATCAGGAAACCTTGACACCACCAGCTTTTTCTCCTTTGGCATCGGGACCTCCGTGAACCGTTACCTGATTGACGGCATTGCCAGGGCGGGAGGCGGCGGATCCTTTGTTGTCACGGATCCGGCTGAAGCAGCGGATACGGCCAGGCTCTTTGAGACCTATATACACTCGCCTGTTTTAACGGACATCCATGTGGACTATGACGGATTTGATGTCTACGACATCGAACCCACGGCCATTCCCACCCTCTTTGCCCAAAAACCCATTGTCCTGTTTGGGAAATGGCGGGGCCGGCCCGCCGGCGCCATACACATCACAGGAAAGTCCGGGACCGGGGATTACAGCCAGACAATCCAGGTTTCAGAAACAGCGGCCTTAGGCACAAACACCGCCATCCCCTATCTGTGGGCACGCACCCGTGTGGAAAACCTGATGGATTATGGATTCAACGGCGGGGATGAGGAAGCTGTCAGGAAAGAAGTGACCGCCCTGGGCCTTGACTACAGCATGATGACTTCCTATACCTCCTTTGTGGCAGTGATGGATGAAGTGCGCAACACCACAGGTGAAGGCAGGGATGTGGACCAGCCGCTGCCCCTTCCCCTGCATGTGTCTGACCTGGCCGTGGGCAGGGGATACACCATTGGCTCCGAACCGGATATCCTGCTCCTTGCAGCGGCTGCGGCTCTTATATTGATTTTGAATATCCGGAACACCACTGCAGGCAGCAATCATGCCGGAGGTAAGAATGATGGCTGAGACATCCATGCCGGGCTCTTTTAAAATATTCCCTATCCTCAGACAGAACTGGCCATACTATCTCACCGGGACAGCTGTCATAATCATCATCAAGGTTTTTTACGGACACGCGGCCGCCAGCCGGCTAACATGGATCCTGACCCCCACGGCCTGGTGGGTCAGGACCTTAAGCAGGATCCCGTTTGAATATGACCCCATTGCAGGATATGTGAATTATCCCCTCCGCTTTATCATTGCGCCATCCTGTTCCGGTGTCCAGTTCATGATGATTGCCATTGCCATGCTTATTTTTTCTTATGTTCACCGCATGGATACAAAAAAGAAAAAAATCATCTGGACCCTTTTCAGTTTCGGGATATCCTATCTGTCCACTGTGTTTATCAATGGGTTCCGAATCCTGCTGTCCATATACCTGCCTGCCTCGCTGCCGGTCTGGCTGCACAATCCCCGGCTTTACGAGGGGTGGCTGACCCGCGGACGGCTTCACACCATGACCGGGGTGGCTGTGTATTTCACATCCCTGTTCATACTGTATCACGGCGCAGGACATATTTCAGGCAAACCATTCCCCACATGGTCCCCGCCCCTTTTCTGGTATGTCTTCCTTGTGCTGGGCCTTCCTTTCCTTAACAGAGCATGCAAAAACAACGGGCCCCGGTTCCTGGAATACGCAGCGCTACTGGCAGCCGTATGCACGGTTATCCTGTTCCTGTTTTTTCTGGCAGGCAGGATGAGACGGCATTTTATGAAACGGCATGGAAATACTGCCGTGGACAAAAACTGACCAATACATGAAGATTCCCCTGCCTGACGGCATCCAGCCGGTCAGCAGGGGAATCTATATCAATCTGTCTTATGATATCACAGTTCCACATGGCTGGCGTTGCGAAACACAGGGTACACTGCCGTTGCATGCACCAGTCCCAGCCTCACACTCATCTCCGCATATGCAGGCGCGATAAACGCAGGGTCGATGACCTTGACCGGAAGCTCCTTTTCCAGCATCTCCCCATAACCTGCCATGCCCAGGCAGCCCAGGATAACGCCGTCCGCCTGTTCTTCCCTGACAGCTTTTTCGCAGACCTGTTTCAGATACCGTGCGGTTGCCCCGGGGTCAGCCCTCAGTTCCCCGATGGGAATGTCCAGCGCCCTCACGGAAGTCATCTTTTCCCTGGCAATCCCGTTGCGCATCAGCCTGCGGTATGTCCTTGGGATGTTGGCGCTCTCCGTGGTGATTACCACGAACCGGCTGCACAGCAGGCTGGCCGCGCAGAGGCTGGTCTCCCCTGGCCCGATTACCGGGATCCTCACATTCTCCCGCACCGCGTCAATCCCCACATCGCTGAAACAGTATATGACAATGGCGTCATATCCTTCCTGCTCAGCTTTTATGCTTTCCTTCACAAGCTCCGGGGCTGCAAATGCCTCATCCGTGTTGCAGTCCAGCTCGTCCGGCCCTTTCTTTATACAGTCCACGGATATGGTCACGCCCTTTGACACGGCGGCTGACAGCATCTTTTCCCTTTGGTCCATGGTCTCCCGGTCCATGGCCTTGTCTGTCATGATTACTTTAATCTTCATGCTTACCTCCATACATCTGTCTCAATGCCTATGTCAGATGATACAAACCGCCTGCCTCCGCTGCATTTATAATTCTTATATGCATTGAGGATGATATTCCTGGCCATGAGCAGGGTTGGGATATTGATGAATACCAGCACCACGTTAATCAGGTCCGATACATACCACAGGTTATCCAGCTGAAGCCCTGCCAGCACGGTAATGGTCCCCAGCGGCACAAAGAATAATGCGCCCAGCACGCGGACAAAACCGATAAAACCTTTGCTGGTGGAAATCTTGTTGGCTGCGATTTCCGCATAAGTCAGGTCGCACAGCAGGGTTGTAAATGCAAACAGTCCGAACGCAATGGCCACGAATATCAGGGCCGCGGTGTCCATGGCAGTACCCGGGACCAGTTCCTTGACAGAGGTCAGGAAAGTGCCTATCTTATCCAGCTTCAAGGTGTCCCAGTCAATACCTGGGTTTTCCCAGATGGTTCCTGCCGTGATGACAAAACCGGTCAGGGAACAGATCACAATGGTATCCACAAACACACCGATGGCCTGGACAAAGCCCTGCTCACATGGATGGTTTGCATCCGCAATGGAACTGGCCTGGGTGGCAGTACCCATGCCGGCCTCATTGGAGAGCAGGCCCCTCTTAAGGCCCTGGGCCATGGCCACGCCGAAAGCGCCTCCGAATACGGCCGATGGCTTGAAAGCCCCTCCGAACACAGCAGCCACAAAGGCCGGGACCTTATTCAGGTTCAGGATGATAAGCAGGGCAATCACCGCAATATACAGGGCCGCCATCACAGGAACAGCCCGGTCGGAGAACCTGACCACGCTTTTGATCCCGCCAAAGGTAATGACTGCGATAATCACCACAATGGCAGCAGCAATGACATAATAGAGGGGTTCTGATACCTGGGTCACGCGCCCGGTCACTTCATTGGCAATGGAGCTGGCCGCTGTAAACACATGGAATGTATGTACCGGAATGCTCAGCATGTTGTAGAGCAGGTACAGGATACACATCCCTGCGCCCACCCATGCCTTGTTCTTCCATATTTTCTGGATATAAAACGTAAATCCCCCCACATATTCATCGCCCTTTTTCTCCTTGTATATCTGCGCCAGGGTGGCCTCCCCAAAGGAGGTTGCCATGCCTGCAAAGGCAGATATCCACATCCAGAAAATCGCGCCCGGGCCGCCAATCGTGACAGCGCCCGTAACACCCACGATATTGCCTGCCCCTACCCTGCCCGCCATACTGATCAGGAAGGCCGCAAGCTGGGTGGTGCCCACCTTGGCCTTTGTCTTAGCAGTAAGCAGCTTAAGGCCGGTCTTAAATTCCTTCATCTGGACAAAGTTGAATTTAAAGGTAAAGTAAAAGCTGCCTCCCAGCAGCAGTAAGATTGCCAGGGAGAACTGCCCCAGGATAGGGATTCCGGAATACCACGCATAATTGGTTGGGAAATCCCATAGGAAATCCGCAACAGGCACAACGCCTGCAAACATCCTGTCCACCATCTCAAAAATTCCCGCCATGAACCATTTCCTCCATTTCATTTTGTATTGTTAACATCCTGCACCGCATCCACTGTAATAACCGTACATGTCCCAGCCGGTTGCCCACCAGACATCACCCAGCCCATTGATGTAATCAATCAGATCCTCCAGCATCCCGATCCTGCCCGGCGCACCGATGGCTGCCGGGTCAAGCTGCAGCACATAGCAAAGCCCGTATTCATGGCAGCCGCAGAACTCATCCTTCCAGTTGCTGAGCACGCCCGTATAATTGGCAATCCTTCCCTGTCCTGCCGGAAATGCAGGATGATAATTAAATGCAAAATACGGCAGGTCATAATTCACCCAGTGTATGGGGATTTCCAGGATGGATGCACCGTCCCCCAGGTCCTTTACATATGGCCTGTCGTCATCACAGAGATTGCTGGAATATACCATGCCGTGCTTTCGCGCAATCCTGAGCGTGTCCAGGGTCAGCTCCCCTTCCGGGCTTCTGAACCCCCTCGGACTTATGCCGCAGATCTGCCGGATGGCCTCAGCGCCTTTTTGGATGGCCTCCTCCTGTTCCTCCACGGACAGCAGGGCCATATTCTCATGCCGGTAGCCCATGGCCCCGATTTCATGGCCGCGGTCCCGGATTTCCAGGATTTTATCCGGATAATGCTCCGCAACCCATCCAGGGGCGAAGCATGTGGCCTTTATCCCTTTGTCATCCAGGATATTAAGGATCCTGTCCAGGCCCCGGTTCATCCCATATTGTCCCAGGGACAGGGTTTTGGGCATGTTGACGCATGTCTTGTCCAGCTGTAGCCAGAAAAGCTCTGCATTTAAATTAATGGTAATCATGGCCGCGCATTTTTTCCCGCCGGGCCATTTTGGTCTTTCCACTCTCATCTATCCCACCTCCTGAGTCTTACCGCAGCCAGGGCCGGAATGCTCCCTGTACCAGTCCGCTATCTGTGACCCGGTTGCAATCCACACATCCTTTTTGGACGTTATGTGCCGTAACAGATGGTCCAGGATCCGTATCCTTCCCGGTGAACCGATTACCTGGGGATGGCTCATGAAGGAAATGCACAGTCCGTACCTGTAGTGTCCTTCAAACTCACGCATGAAGTTATCCTCCACCTCCCGGTAGCAGGAAATCCTGTCCTGTCCCGCCGGCTCCGCCGGATACATGTGGTAGGCCATGGCAACATAGTCATCCACTTCCCACTTGGTGGGGATTTCGATGAAATCCGTCTCCCTGCCGTCAATGACAGTCCGGTAGGGCCGGTCATCCCCCCTCATGGAACTGGAATAGCGGATCCCCCTTTCATACAGCAGCTTCGGCGTTTCCACGGCCCAGTCCCCGGACGGCGTCCTGAAGCCTTCCACATCATGTCCGATCAGCTCCCTTAATATGCCCTGGGGCTTTTCAATGATTTCAATCTGCTCCTCCGTTGTTTTTCCGGCAAACCGCTCATGGGCATATCCATGAAGTCCGATTTCATGCCCGGCAGCCGCAATCCGTTTTACCACCTCCGGATACCGCTGCGCCGTAAGACCAGGAATAAAAAAGGTTGCCTTTACCCCATACTGGTCCAGCTTGTCCAGAATCCTGTCCGCGCAGCGCTTGGGACCATACTGCCCCACGGACAGGGACTTAATGTATTGTTCCCCGCCAGGAAGGCCCCTGTTCCCGTTTTCCCAGGTTGTGTCGCCGTCCAGGTCAAAGGAAAACATAACCGCGCATTTTTTGCCCTCCGGCCACTGTATTGCATCCATCTCCCATCGCTCCTTTTCATGATTATTGTATATTTATTAACAACAGTATGACGATTTATTATACTTATTGCTCTTTATTTATAGCAAAAATCATGCCAAAAGAAAAATAACGTATTTTTATGCATTTTCTTTTATATTCATATAGAAAATAGGGTTTATAGGATAATTTTTATCCTGCAAACCCTATTATTTCCCATAACCAATCCGATTGTTTTCATCAGCTTATCCCATAACCGCCGCGCCTGTCCATGACCTGAAGAAGGGACAGCCCATCCCGCGTAATCACACTGCCTCCCCTGCCCCTGACAGACCTGACAAACCCGTGGGCGGACAGTTTGGACAGGGCCTTCCTCACTTCAGCTTCCGTATAGAACCCGCCGCTGCCGTTCACCTTCTCCAGCAGCTTCTGCCGCCCATAACGCTCATTGCGTTCCAGGGATTCCCGAAGCTGGACAAGGACCGCCTTATACAGCCCCAGGTCCTTCCACTCATTTAATATGAACCGTTCCATGAATCCCGGCTCCTTATCCATCCCTTCCGTTATGCAGGACTTCTGCCCCTCATCCGGGAAGCCAGGGACAGCCCTCCCTTTCCCGCTCCTCAGGGGCGGCAGGTCCTCTGCCCCGATTACCTGTTTCTCCTTTGTCAAAAGGAACTCCACCACATTGCGCAGCTCCCTTACATTTCCCCGCCACGAATAACCGGTGAGGATTTCCTCTGCCTCCGGGGTCAGCACCATATGCGGATGGTTCCTGCCTGCAAAAAAATGGAATATGGGAAGTATGTCCTGGGTCCGCTCCCTTAAAGGAGGCACGTTAAGGGGAAGTACATTTAACCGGTAGAACAGGTCCTCCCGGAAGGCGCCATTTTCCACCATGGCAAACAGGTCCTTGTTGGTGGCGGCAATCACCCGCACATCCACATCAATGCTTTTATCCGAACCGATCCGGTCCACCTTCCGCTCTTCCAGCACCCGCAGCAGCTTGGACTGGAGGGACATGGGCATTTCCCCTATCTCATCAAGGAAGATGGTGCCTTTATGCGCCAGTTCAAAATACCCCGTCTTACCGCCTTTTTTCGCACCGGTAAAGGAGCCTTCCTCATACCCGAACATCTCGCTTTCCAACAGGCTGTCCGGTATGGCCGCGCAGTTGACGGCCACAAAGTTATAATTTTTCCTGGCAGACTCGTTGTGTATACCCTGGGCGAACATTTCCTTGCCGGTCCCGCTCTCCCCGGTAATCATCACAGCCGCGTCCGAGCGCGCCATCTGCCTGCCGTTCTTCACGGCTTCCCGGATAGCGCTGCTGCTTCCTATGATATCCTCAAACGTATACCTTGCCCTGTGGCTGGTTCCGTACAGTTTGGAACGCATGTCATGCTGCCTGGTCTCCGCTTCCTCAAAATCCTTGAGCGTTATGATATGCCCTGCAACCTTGTCCCCGGAACGGATTTCCACTGCCGAGGCAATCAGGTTGCTGTCCCCTGTCTTAATCAGCTTTTCCCGGGTGCTCTTCACATCCAGTTCAGGCAGCAGCTCCTCAATGTTAAACCCGCGCAGCACCCTGGACCGGTGGGACATCAGCTGCCTGGCTTTTTCATTGCACAGGTAAACCCGGCCCACCACATCCGTTATGATAATCCCTTCATTCATCAGGTTCATGAGGGTATTCAGCTTATCCGACATATTTTCCTTGTCATTGAGCAGTTTATCCATGCTGGAGTCAATGTAATAATACTCCCTTCTGGCGGCAGCTGCCTCCTTGGAGGAGAACTCATCATAGACCCCCAGCTTCCCGGCAATGATATACAGGCTGTTCATGTCAACCGAGCTTTCCCCCACATCAATCACCTGGCTGATTTCCCCGGGTACCAGGTGCCCCTCATTGGGGGTGATGGCCAGCTTGATGGACCTGTCGTAATCCCCTGTCCCGTAGTATGGGAACAGCTCCACATCCCGAAAGCCTGAGGCATACATACTGGTTATGGTGTGCATGCAGGTCCTGTGGTCAAAGTTGACCAGCAGGGCTTTGGTTCCCTTTGGAATCTTCTTAAGCTTTTCCATCTGTTTTTTGGTAAGGGCCAGCGAGAGGACCACGATTTCCGATCGGTCGCTGATTTTCTGGCGGACCTGCTGGAATATGTTAAAGGCCGACACCAGGACATAGTCCTCCTTTACCCGGTCCAGGGTTTCCACCTCTGCAATGGAATACGCCTTAAAACTGGCATATCTGCCCAGATATTTGCTGATGTTGTCCATCAGGAACCTTGCATACTGCTTTTCCGTTGCCACCACCGCTATCTCTTTCATCCGCCTTCACCTCTCCCTTGCCGCATATGGCCGATTGTACCGTAACCGTTCAGACGGCGCGCTGCCTGAACGGTTACATTATACCTGAGGCAGATTGCTTTTTCAACTCCCCTGCTTCTTGCGGATACGCGGAAAGCTGTATATAATGGTATCAGACAATCCAATACTAATGGAGGCCCATATGGCAGAAATCGTACCAATGCAAAGCCTGTACTGCTCCATGCAGGATGAGAACAGAATATGCAGTTTTGACATCGAGGTCCTGACAGGGCCGACCACGCCCCTGATCCATCCCATGTCCCGTTTCTGGCTAATCAACAGCGGAAAAGGGACACTTATGCTTAACAACCGACCCTATGAGCTGAGGCCGGGCGCCGTGGTCAGTGTCCTTCCCTGGCAGATCAGCGATATCGTGAAGGTGGAGTCACCCATACAGTTTTTTGTGATGGCGTATTATTTTGACAACATCAATGAAATCATCAAAACCTTTTATAATCCCGGCAATGAACCGCTCTCCATCATCCAGACCCTTTCCGCCGGCCCGGTCCTGTATCTTGAGGGAGAGGACCTGGCATCCATGCAGAAGCTGTTCCTCCAGATCAAGGGGGAGATCGGCATGGAATCCAGCAACCCATCCGCCGCGTCCCGGCCGCCTTCCCGGGAACTCAGCAACCTCTATATCACCAATAAGCTCATTGAAATCATCATTAATTTCCTGCGCGCCAAAAAGACGGCATCCCTGCCGCCTTGCGCCGGGCCCATTGAACCCAGTGAGATATTCCAGTATCTGTACAGCCACCTGAACGAAAAAATCACCCTGTCCAAGCTGTCCCGGATTTTTTATATGAGCGAGTCCTCCATCAGCACCTATATCACCAGGACCACCGGCCTTTCCTTCTTTGACCTGTTAAATGAAATGCGGATTGGGAAAACCATCAACTTCCTGCTCTATACCGACTTTACCCTGGAAGAACTGGCTGAAATCCTGGGCTTTGTGGACAGCGCCCATATCAGCAAGGTCTTTTCAGCCCGGGTGGGCATGAAGGCCAATGAATTCCGCACCACGTACCAGAACGTGGGCAGCCTGTGCCGGATTAAGGACAGGAAGGATTTCTATTCCATTGTATCCTATATCTACCGCCACTACAGCGAGCCCCTGAATCCGCGCATGGTAGGTGAGCGGTTCCTCCTGTCGCCCAAAGAACTGAACCGTATCCTGTTGTACCAGGTGGAGATGAACTTCTCCGATTACCTGAACTTCATACGGGTCAACCGGGCATCCGAACTGCTGCTTTTGACCTCCAAGAGCATCCTTGAGATAGCCCTTGAGACCGGATACCACAACGAGAAGACGCTGACCCGCAATTTCCTGAAGTTCCGCTCCATGACCCCTGGAAAGTTCCGCCAGTCCGTGGGACTGCAGGATTTCCCAGGCCCCGGGCATGTATGAAACCAAGGGACGGCCCTGTACAGCAACCCATAAACAGACCCTAGGGCTACAGATTCCAGGGCTGCCCCTGATTTTACCGGATTACCTTCAGCGCCTTGGCCACAATGGTGATGAAGTCCTGGACATTGGTAACCACGGTGGTGGCGCAGAGACTTCCCCTGTCCAGAAGCTTGTTTACCACAAACTCATCCGCATCCACGGTATACAGGTACACCGGACGTATGGTGCCGTCGGGCATCACCCGGAAGGACGGCGTCATATTGCCTGTGGCAATGGTGTGAAGCATGGTTGCCAGGCAGATGACGCAGGTGGATTTCTTCACAAGGCCCCGCATGGCGCCCTGGCCCTCATAAGCGCTGCCGATTACCTCCGGCAGGGGCCCGTCGTCCCGTATGGAACCGGTCAGCACCATAGGCACATGGTTCTTCACACAGCTGTATATGATACCGTTGTCAATGTGATAATCCTCTATGAACTGCGGAATGGATCCGCTTCTTCTGGCCTTGTTGATTACGTCCAGATGGTTGTAATGGCCATTGGGCTGGGATACCTGGGTATAGATATCCTGCCCCAGGGCAGTGTGCAGCAGCGCCCCCTCCAGGTCATGGGTTGCCAGGGCATTGCCTGCCATCAGCCCATGGGCGTAACCGTTGTCAATGAGCGCCTGCATGGCTGCCCTTGCATCCGCGTCAAAGGAAAACGCAGGTCCCATGACCCAGACAATATTGCCGTGCTCCTTTTCATGCTTTAAGAGCTCAAACAGATTGTCATAATCCCTGGCATAGGAAGTTTCCCGGCTCCTGCCCTGGCGGAACACGAACTGGTCCTCCGGCTTCCCGTCCTCTTCCTCAAAGCCGTGGCAATGCATGTAGATCCCTTCCTCGCATTTCTCCGTCCGTCCAAGGATTACCTTATCGCCCTTCTTGATATTCCTGTTCTCCACCACGTTAAGGTGCCCATCGTCACAGAGCACTACGCTGGAGTCCATGCGGCTCTCCTCAGCCAGCACCCATTTCCCGTTAATCTTAAAATATTCCGGGTACATGGAGGTGCTGTGATAGTTGTCAGGCGCAACCCCGTCCATGTCCGCTGCCTTGTATTTTACATCCGGGGCATTGACAAATTCCTCCTTGGTAAAATCCGGATGATGATATTCTGGTAATTGAAATGACATATGTTTCTCCTTCTTTCTTTTATAATTAATCAATCCCGGGCCGGAAACGAATTTCCAAACACGCCCTAACAAAGCGTGGCGTAGATAACGGCCTTGATTGTATGCATGCGGTTCTCCGCCTGGTCAAACACAACCGACTGCCTTGACTCAAACACTTCATCCGTTACTTCCATCTCCGTGATGCCGAACTTTTCAGCAATCTCTGCCCCGATGGTGGTCCTGGTGTCGTGGAAGGAGGGCAGGCAGTGCATGAATACAGCCGTGTGCTTTGCCTTTTTCATCACCTCTCCATTCACCTGGTACCTGCGCAGCAGTTCAATCCTGGTTCCCCATACAGAATCCGGCTCACCCATGGACACCCAGATATCGGTGTACACTGCGTCCGCATCCTTCACGCCCTGGTCCACATCCTCTGTCAGCCGGATGGTGCATTCATTTTCCTCTGCAATCAGCCTTGCCTCTGCCACCAGTTCCTGGGCAGGGAACAGCTCCTTTGGGGCGCAGGCCGTAAAGTGGATGCCCATTTTGGCGCAGGCCACCATCAGGGAATTGCCCATGTTATTCCTTGCATCGCCCATGTATGTAAAGCGCAGCCCTTTGAGGCAGCCGAACTTCTCCTCCAGCGTCAGAAGGTCGGCCAGCATCTGGGTGGGATGGAACTGGTCCGTAAGCCCGTTCCATACAGGCACGCCCGCATACTCCGCAAGCTCCTCCACAACCGCCTGGTCATATCCCCTGTACTCAATGCCATCATACATCCGTCCCAGGACCCTGGCCGTGTCGGCAATGCTTTCCTTTTTCCCCATCTGGCTGCTGCCCGGGTCCAGGTAAGTCACGCCCATGCCCAGGTCCCTTCCCGCAACCTCAAAGGCGCAGCGGGTGCGGGTGGATGTCTTTTCAAACAAAAGAACGATGTTCCGGTTATCCAGGTATTTGTGGGGAACGCCGTTCCTCTTCATGTTCTTAAACTGTTTTGACAGATCCAGCAGATAGCGGATCTCCTCCGGCGTGTAGTCCAATAACTTCAGGTAATTCCTTCCTCTGATATTCACTGCCATCTTCCTTACTCCTTTGCTATGTTATTTGAATGTTCAGTCACGCACCAGGGGCATGCTCATGCACCGGGGGCCTCCCCTTCCCCTGGACAGCTCCGAACTGGGCATTTCAAGGACTTCGATGCCCTTATCCCTGAGCATCTCATTGGTTATATAGTTCCGGTCGTATACGACCACCTTTCCCGGCTCAATGCACAGTGTATTGGAGCCGTCATTCCACTGTTCCCTCTCTGAGGCAACCCTGTCCTTTCCGCCGCAGCGTATCATGGTCACCTTATCCATCCCCAGATAATCTGCCAGCACATCCGGAAGCGGACGGTCAAGCTCCTTTGCAAAAAGCCTGCCCTTGCGGTCCCCGCGCCGGATTTCATAAATGCGCAGGTTTCCCAGGATTCCGGGATGGATGGTAAATTTGTCATGATCCACCTGGGTGCACACCGTGTCCAGATGCATGTACGCGCGGATGCTGGGGATATCCAGGGCCAGGATGGTCTCCACCTCACATGCGCTGTCCTCAAACAGGTTCTGGGCCAGAAGTTCAATTGCCTCCGGCGTGGTCCTTTGGGAGATTCCCACGGCCAGGACCCGATTGCTCAGGTTCAGGATATCTCCTCCCTCAATGGAAAACGGATACTCCCTCTTATAATAAAATGGCGTCCTCCCCCCGTAATCCGGATGATGCTCCAGGATGTACTGCCCGTAAATGGTTTCCCTTCTCCTTGTCCTTGAATACATGCAGTTCAGGCTGACCCCGGCCCCGATACAGGCAAAGGGGTCCCTTGTAAAGTACAGGTTGGGTATGGGATCCATGATGAAACGGCTGTCTGATTTGACCAGGTCCACTAAGGGGCTGTGGGTTTCAGACTTAATCTCATGCATGCTGACCCCGGACATGGTCTTTAGCACCAGCTCCTTTTCATCCGGAATATCCATCAGGAAATCAAACAGCTGATTCCTGAACTTCTGCGCGGTATTCCCTCCCTCACGGATGAACTGCCGGATGAAGTTTTCCCTGATATCCGGGGACTGCCTTAACACATCCGCCATCATGTCCTCCATATAGACCACCTGGCTTTTGTTTGCCTTTAAAATGCCGGCGAAAATATCGTGTTCCCCCTGGGCTGTCTTAAGGTATGGGATATCGTCAAACAGCAGCCGTTCCAGTTCCCCCGGAACCAGGTGCTCCAGTTCCTTTCCCGGCCTGTGAAGCATGACCTTTTTTAACTTTCCTATCTCGCTTTTCACACAGATTGGCATGCAGCTATCTCCTTTGCGCTCTTGTTCTGCTCTCATATGGATATTCTATTATATTTTTGCGGGAACGGTAGGACATCCGGAGAGCCTGGATTGGTATTTTAACCTGTTTTGCCCCGGAATATGCCTGGGACACGGGTCCTGGAATTAGCCCAATACATGGACATACGGATAAGACCGTGCTGTAATCCATTCCCAGGACAGGGGTTTAAATACAAAAATATTTCCCCTATTTGTCTCAAATATGCTAAAATACCTCCATGGCATAAAGCAATGGAGGTACCTGTCATGACACTGCAGCAACTGCGCTATATTGTAACAATCGTGAACTGCGGCTCGATTTCCGAAGCAGCCAAGCAGCTCTTCATCACCCAGCCCAGCCTATCGAATTCAGTCAAGGAACTGGAAAAGGAAATGGGGATTTCCATCTTTAACCGCAGCTCCAGGGGGATTGCCCTGTCCCCGGAAGGCACGGAATTCCTCTCCTATGCAAGGCAGGTCCTGGAGCAGGCAGAACTTCTGGAACAGCATTATACGGGCAGGAAACCGTTAAAACGGATCTGCTCCATCTCCACCCAGCATTATGCATTTGCCGTTAATGCATTTGCCAATGTGGTATCCAGGCAGAATACGGATTCTTATGAATTTACCCTGAGGGAAACCCGCACCTACGAAATCATAGATGATGTGAAAAACTACCGGAGCGAGCTGGGCATCCTGTATATCAATGAATTTAACCGCAAGGTACTGGAAAAGCTGTTCAAGGAAAACGGACTTGTCTTCCATCCCCTGCTCCAGGCCGACCCCCATATATTCATCAATGTCTCCCATCCCCTGGCAGGACGGAAAAGCGTTTCCATCCAGGAGCTGGAACCGTATCCCTTCCTGGCCTTTGAACAGGGGGAACAGAACTCCTTCTACTTTTCAGAGGAAATCCTGAGTACCATTCCCAGGAAAAAGGTAATCTATGTAAGCGACCGGGCCACCCTTTTTAACCTTCTGATCGGCTTAAACGGATACACCATATGCAGCGGCATCCTTAACAGCAATTTAAACGGCGATTCCATTATCGCCGTCCCCCTTGAGACAGAGGAATCCATGCTCATCGGATGGATTGCCAATCCCAGGCTGCATCTCAGTGAATTTGCAAAAAAGTACCTGGAGGAGCTGGAACGGCTGATCCGCTGATATGGATCCGCTGATATGGATCCGCTGCCATGGACTTCCGCTGCATGGACTTCCGCTGCATGGATTTCCGCCGCCATCCTTGTCAGGACGCCATCAGCCGGAATACGGACTCATGAATTTTATTGGCAATATAGGGATTGTTCATGGTGTACAGATGGATTCCGTCCACCCCATGGGCCGCCAGGTCCACAATCTGGTCAACCGCATAGGCGATTCCCGCATCCCTCATGGCCGCCGGGTTATCCCCGTACCGCTCCATCATGGATATGAACTTTTGTGGAAGCTTCACGCCGCACAGGGATACCATGCGCTCAATCTGTTTTTTATTTACAACCGGCATGATCCCGGCTTCCACCGGAACCCGGATGCCCGCCAGGTCAAGCCGCTCCCTGAAACGGTAAAAATATTGGTTGTCAAAAAAGAGCTGGGTAATCAGCTGGCTGACCCCTGCATCCACCTTTTGCTTAAGGTTCCTGATGTCCTGCACCAGGTCCCCTGATTCCTGATGGCCTTCCGGGTAACAGGCGCCAATGATGTTAAAATCACCGTGGTCCCTGATGAATCCAACCAGATCCGCAGCATACTTAAAACCGCCTGCCGGTTCCATGTCCGGGATGCGGTCGCCTCTCAGCGCCAGGATGTTTTCAATCTGATGTGCCTTCAGCTGTTCCAGTATCCTTGCGGCCTCTTCCTTTGTCAGATGCAGGCAGGGCATGTGGGCCACGCTTTCAATCCCATACCGGTGCTTGATGGAGGATGCGATTTCCAAGGTGGCGCGGCTGTTCCCAATGCCTCCCGCCCCATAGGTCACGCTGATGAAATCCGGCGTTATCCCCTTAAGTCCGTCCAATGTCTTATATACGGTATCCACGGGCGCTGTCCGTTTGGGAGGAAACACCTCCAGGGACAGCACTGTTTTCTGTTTAAAAAATTCCGATGTCTTCATACGTATTCCCCTCTTTCCTGATTGCTGCCATCATAACACAAACAGAAAAGGGGGGCATAATTCCTATTTTTTATGACTTTCCATAGATTTAAACTATATCCCTGTCATAGGCCTTGATATACACAAAATTATCATTGTTCCGGTCCATGGTGTATTCCGGGTCCAGGATGGCATCCATAAACTCCTTTCCGCCCGGCTCAACCGCGGCCAGCCTCATGCCCAGTTCCCGCTCCACATCCTTTACCGTCAGGTCGTCCAGGAATACCTGTTCCCCCATGCGCAGCATATTGGACGGGATCAGCAGCACGCCGCCCAGGTCTTCCCCCTTATCCTGGCGCTCCTTCAGCTGCCCGATCAGGTCCTGTCCCGTTATCAGGCCTGAAACGGTGATGGTCTCCCCGAAGAAATCGTTCCTGATATAATATACATGGATGGTCAGGCCGGGGAACGCCTCCATCAGCTTGCATGCAAACCCGCAGATTGTGGGATAGGCCAGCTTCCCGGTTGCAATTGTAAGTGTGCGCTTTACCTTCCCTGCCAGTTCTTCATAACCCGGGCTGTGGACCGCAGCATCCAGGGCCTCCTGGAATTCATTGATGAACAGGCGCATCATGCCCACTCCGTTTTCCAGCTGGATATAACCGTCATAGCGCTCCTCTTCCGGGAACTCCCGCCCTGCCGTTATATACCACTCGTCGCTTGCATGGATGAAATGCAGGCCGAACTTATGGTAGAATTCCTCCTGGCGGCACTCTATCATGTCAATCACATCCCCTGCCTCTTCTTTGGTATACAGTCCGATGGGGAACAGGTTGTCCCGGAACTTGGTGATTCCGGCCGGCACAACAGAAACGCTCCTTAAAAACGGCAGGTACCCGGCCAGGTCATTGATGGTGTGTTCCAGTTCCGCACCGTCGTTCACATTCTTACAGCACACAACCTGCCCATTCATTTCCACATGCCCGTCATAAAGCATTTTCAAATACTTCAGCTTCTCCCCTGCAAAACGGTTGTGGAGCATCTTACACCGCAGCTGCGGGTTGGTTGTCTGCACGGAAATATTAATGGGCGCCAGCTGCATCCGGATGATCCGCTCAATATCCCTGTCCTTCATATTGGTCAGGGTGATATAATTCCCCTGAAGGAAGGAAAGACGGGAATCATCATCCTTAAAATACAGCGTGTCCCTCATCCCGGGCGGCATCTGGTCAATGAAGCAGAAAATACACTTGTTGCTGCAGGAGCGGTATTCACTCATAAGGCTGTTCTCAAACTCAATGCCCAGGTCGTCATCGTATTCCTTCTCAATCTCCAGCAGCCATTCCTCGCCGTCCGGTTTCCTTACCAGCACTTCAATATATTCATCCTTAATCATGTACCTGTAATCAAAGACATCTTCCACATCCTGTCCATTGACCGCAAGCAGCACATCCCCTGGTTCAATCTCCATCTCTTCTGCGATGGAGCCGGGAAACACTTCCTTAATCACATGTTCATTCTTTTTTATATTCAACTGTAATCCCTCAATCTATGATTTTTTCAATCCACACAAACCAGAATATCAGTAATGGATGGTTTTTTCAAGGGCTAACCCTTTGGTTTTCCCGCTGTCTGAACGGTTGCGTCCTGTCATGCTTTGGCCTCGCGGTAACAGGCCCACACTGAACAGCCTGTAAACACTGCCACAAACAAAGCCGACACGCCCATGGACAGGAAGTTAACGCTGCCCCCAAAGGATATCTCCCGGATCAGACGGGTCGTGTGGGTCAGGGGCATGATGTCCACAACCAGCTTTAAGGCCCGTGGTATGCCGTCCAGCGAAAAGAAGGTGCCGCACAAAAAGGACATGGGGGTTATGACAATATTGGTAAAGTTATTCATATCATAATGGCTTTCAATCATCAGGGCGGCAAAGAAGCCCAGGGCGGCAAAAATCAGTGAATTAAGGGCAACCGCGGTGAGGAGCCAGCCGTTGAGCACCAGGCCGGCGCCGGATACCAGCCCCAGGACCAGGATGAACACGCCGGAATACATGCCCCGCAGCGCCCCGGCCAGGATATGCCCGGCAGCCAGCAGATACATCCTGGTGGGCGAATAAAAATAACATTCAAAACTTTTTTCATGGAGCCGCATCACGCTGATCCGGGTGGATACGGACGTATAGCTGTTGCGCATGGTGGTCATGGCCAGCAGTCCCGGGATCAGATAATAGAGATAAGGCTGCCCGCCCACATCCATCATTCCCCCCAGTCCCATCCCAAAGGTCACGAAATACAGGAAGGGGGACACCATCTGTGAAAATGTGACCCGCCAGAACCGTCTCTTAAGGAACAGCCATTCCCTCCACAGGATCGTGGTTATCTCCATCCCCCCACCCCCTTACTGGTATGGTGGAAGAACACGTCCTCCAGTGTGGAGGGCAGGACGCTGCATGGCACGTCCAGTAAAGCCGCCCTGGCTTTTGCCTCCGGCAGGTTCTTAAAAAACTCTGACCGCATACGCTCGTCCTCCCCTTCGTATTCTACTTTATACGGCCCGATTTCAGCAATCAGCCCTTGCGGCGTATCCTCCCGGAATATCCTGCCCCCGTCAATCAGCATCACGTCGTCGCACAGATGCTGGGCCTCCTCTATATAATGGGTGGTCAGAAGGATGGTCTTTCCCTCCTTGTGCTGCATCCTGAGGAAATCCCAGATATCCCGCCTGGCGTTGGGATCGATTCCCACCGTGGGTTCATCCAGGAACAGATACCTGGGATCATGTATCAGGGCTTTGGCAATCATGAGCTTGCGCTTCATGCCTCCGGACAGGCCCTGGGCCACCCGCCTGCGCACGGATTCCAGGCCCAGGAAGGATAAGAGCCTGTCCGTGGACGCAGCAATATCCGCCTTTCCCATCCGGTAAAGGCGGCCTGCAAATTCCATATTCTCTTCCACGGTCAGTTCCTTGTCCAGGTTCATGTGCTGGCTGGTGACCCCGATTGCCTGCTTTACCGCCACCGCATTCCTGTCCATGGGCTGCCCGTCAAACATTACGGTTCCTGTATCCGGCATCAATAAGCCGGTCATCATGCGCATCAGCGTTGTCTTTCCAGCCCCGTTCGGGCCCAAAAGCCCCAGGAAGGTCCCGTCCTTTATCTCCATGGACACCCCGTCCACCGCGGTGACTGTTCCGAACTTTTTATGAAGGCAGTCACACACAATCATGGGTCTGCCTCCCCTGCCGCTTGATGATGATGGTTGAAAGGTAAGGGATGTCGTACTGCTTAAGCTCCTCAAAATCCGTAACCAGGCGCTCCTCCCCTGTGCCGGACTTTGTAATCAGGACAAAGTTATCCTCCAGATGGTTTTCACGGATTGCCTGAATCAGCGCCTCCTGGTCAGAGGATGGCTTCATCAGCACCACATTGTCGTGCTCCCTTAATACTTTTCCCAGTTCCTCCCCGCTGTTCTTGCGCACAGGCACAACCACAAGGTCCTCATCCCATGCCACCAACGGCATTTTCATTGAATCTGCCACCGCGCAGAAGGATGTGATTCCCGGCACTACCTCCACTTCAACCCCGGCCCGTTCAATATATGGCAGGGTGTACATGAATGTACTGTAGACAGCCGGGTCCCCCAGGGTGATGAAGGCGCCTGTCCTGTCTTCCTTAAGCATTCCTGCAATCCGGCCTGCATTGTCCTCCCACATCCGGCGCAGCTTCCCACCGTGGTAATGCATGGGATAGACCAGATTCACAATCCGTGCCTTGGTATCCTTAAGCAGGTCTTTTATGATGTCAAATGCAAAACTGCCTGCCCCGGCTTCCTTTTCAGGGCAGAATATGGTATCCGCCTCCTTGAGGATCCGGTATGCCTTTAAGGTCAGCAGTTCAGGGTCTCCCGGCCCCACGCCGATTCCGTATAATTTTCCCATCGTCCATTCCTCTTTTCGTTCTTCGTACCATGACATGGTAACATATCAAAACTCAAAGAGCAATTCTTTCCCGTTATTTTAATGAAAATGTCCGCCCATCCACCCGGCCAGCATATCGTATAACAGATCAGGATCAATGGGCTTTGCCAGATGCCCGTTCATCCCAGCCTCGCCGGCCCTCACCACGTCCTCGTGGAACGCATCGGCCGTCATGGCTATGATGGGAATGCTGCGGGCCATTTCATGGTCCGAGCCGCGGATGGCCTGGGTTGCTTCATAACCGTCCATCACCGGCATCTGTACATCCATCAGGATCAGGTCAAAGGAATCGCCGTGGGACAGGAACCGCTCCACTGCCTCCCTGCCATTGACCGCGCATTCCACCGTGATATCAGCCATGTGCAGCAGTTCCACCGCGATTTCCCGGTTAAGCCCATTGTCTTCCACCAGCAGCACGTGATGCCCTGCCAGGCCGGCCCGCCGTGCCGTTCCTCCCGGCGGCCGCACGGCCCGTTCGATTCCGGTCACGGAAAGCAGCGTATCATAAAGGGTGGAGGCAAAAATAGGCTTGGTGATGAATGCGTTGGCCCCCGCCTGCCTGGCGCTGTTCTCAACAGCGCCCCAGTCATAAGCCGTTATGATGATGATCATGGTCTCCGGGCCAACAATTTCCCTTATCCGGCGGGTCACCTGGACCCCATCCATATCCGGCATCCTCAGATCAATGAGACAGACATCATAATCCCCGCCTGACCGGTGGGCCAGACGGACGCGGTTTATGCACTCCCTGCCGGTCAGGACCCAGTCCGACCGGATTCCCAGATTTTCCAGCAATAGGGCTGTATGGACACAGCTGTCCCTGTCATCATCCGTCACCAGCACCTTCAGGGATTCCATCACATACTGTTTGGCAGACGTCTGGCTCCCCTTATCCTTTGGAAGGTCAAAATCCAGTTCCACGGCAAAGGACGTTCCTTTTCCCAGTTCACTCTGCAGCGTTATGGTACCGCCCATCAATGTAACAAGATTTTTGGTGATGGGCATACCCAGGCCGGTGCCTCCTGGGTTCTCACCCATAGACATGTCTTCCTGCTCAAATGGGACAAAAAGGCGTTCCATGAATGCGCTGCCCATCCCTATTCCTGTATCGCTTACCGTAAAACGCAGCCGGATCCTGCCGTCCTTTTTCTGCAGCTGCCTGATTTCCATACGGATACTGCCCCCTGCCGGGGTAAACTTAAGCGCATTGGATAAAAGGTTGAGAAGGACCTGGTTCAGCCGCAGTGAGTCGCCTATCAGTTCCGTATCCGTAAGCCCTGCCAGCGGCACGGTAAAGTCCAGGCCCTTTTCCCTGGCCTGGGGATAGATGATGGAGGAAACAGACTCCACCACTGTCTCCAGCTTAAACTGCTCATGGGCAATCTTCATCTTTCCCTCGGAAATCTTGGACATATCCAGAACATCATTAATAAGGGTCATCAGGTGCTTGGATGAATACCCTATTTTCTCCAGACAGTCAGCCACACGCTGTTTGTCGTCAATATAAGCAGCCGCAATGGTGGTCATGCCGATAATCGCATTCATCGGCGTGCGGATTTCGTGGCTCATGCGTGACAGGAAATCTGATTTGGCCCGGTTGGCATGTTCCGCCACGGTAAGGGCATCCTTAAGGGCCGCTGCCTGTTCCGTCAGTTTTTTCTGTATTTCCCTTAATTCGGTCACATCTGTTATATCGATGAAGATAGCCAGGTACACAGGGCTTTTCTCCTGCCAGTCAATACAGGCCGCGTTCACCTGAAGCCACAGCCCCTGCCCTTTCCTGTCCCTGACATGCATGACAAAGCGTACCGGCTTCCCGCTCATCAGTTCCTTCCTGTGGGACCGGATGGTTTCCATATTGTCCTTTATGTTCTGTTCCTGCAGGGCATGCAGCTCCCCGTTTGTCCTGTCCCCGAAATACTCCATAAACCGGGCATTGGCATCCAAAAGGACCATGCCCAGATCCCAGTCAATCCTGTACTTTGCCACAAAACCAGGAAGGTTTTCATAGGTAACGGACCGCTCCCTCTGCATCTGCACCAGGTCATCAATATTCGTGAGCACGGAATATGCCACCTGGTATCCGTCTATGTATTCATCCGAAAACCTGGTGGAAAACTGGACCCAGATATATCCGCCGTCTTTCCGCCTGAGACGCGAAACCATCTGATATCCGGCCTGGTGTGCCTCAACCGCTTTTATGACGGTCTGGGTAAGGTCATCCCACAGTTCCTGGTCGTCCTTATAATAAAGGTCCGGCTGGTTATGGAACCTTGCTTCGTATTCACCTTTCGGCCAGCCAATCAGCTCATAGTAAAATTCATTGGCCCAGACCAGTGTAAAATGCTCATCCAGCAAATGCTTGCTTACACTGACCCTCATCAGATTCATCAGTGTGTCATATTCATAACCGGCCGGCATGCCGCTGGCCTGGTCCTGGCCGGACCTGCTTTTCTTTTCCTGTTCAACCATACTGTCGGTTCCCCCTGGTCCTATTCCCATTGCCCTTCCTGCTTCCCGATGATTCCGCGGCATAAGGCACCTTGTTCATGTGCGTGTCTTTCTATTATAATTCAAGTACAAAGAAAATTCAACAGACTTCTGGAAATGACCTCCATAAAATGATAAAATAGACTGCATGACATAAGAAATCATTTTACTATACGAGGTATTGAACTGTTGAAAACAAAGTTAAGGGTCCACAACCTGATTTACCAGTACTTTCTGCTGCGCATGCATTTCCAGTATTATCAATATGGCGATACCCTGCCTTCCATCGACACCCTCTGCCGTGAATTCAGTGTTTCCGCCCAGACCGTGACCACTGCACTGCAGCGGCTGCGTGAAGAAGGCTACATCGACATGCACAACGGGAGACAGACAAAGGTCCTGTTCAGACAGACCGGGGAAGAATATGAGGCTTTTATCCGAGGGTTCTTCTCCGAGCGGCTGGACGCCTCCTCTGATTTAACCAGGACCACGCAGATGATCTGCCTCCCTCTGATGACCGAAGGATTCATGCGTATGGACCATAGGGACCTGGCATACATTGCCCCCTTTGCCAAACGGTCCGGCGCCGACGATGTCCTCTACCTGTTCTGTTATGCCCTGCAGAAGCTGGACAACCCCCTGGCCATGAACCTGTTCTGGGAAACCTCCCTGTTTCTTGGACTGATGTTTGTCAGTGAAAACAAGGAGCCTTCCATGAGGAAAGCCCTGGACATCCAGGGACAGCTGGAAAACATCATATCCCTGTGCAGGGCAGGGAACCGGGAACAGCTTCATGAAGCGCTTCTCCATTTCCTAAGGGATTCCGTGGAAAAGGCATTCCAATCCATCCGGCGTTCCCTGGACCCGTTCACGCAAGCCGGACCGGTTCCTTTTGTCTGGCGTATTTACTGGGAAAGGCCCCAGATCTGTTACGGGCTGACCATGCGGATCCTCCACGGCATATACCTGGGGGAATACAGGGACATGGAATATCTTCCTTCATATGAAAAGATGTCCAGGAAATATAATGTGTCCGTGAGCACGGTCCGCCGGGCCATCCATATCCTGAACCAGACAGGGGCTGCGGTTTCTGTAAATGGCGTGGGGACCCGTATCTTCCCTGCAGGTACGCCCTGCGGCCTTCCCGATTTCCAAAGCCCTGCCATACGCCGCAACCTGTCCCTTTTTCTGCAGTCCTTTGAAATCATAGCTTTTTCCTGTGAGGAAGCGGTCTGTTCCACCCTTTTGTCGCTTACCCCGGAACAATACTCACGGTTAATCCGTGAAATTGAAACATACCGGGAATCAGGCTGCCATGACTTTACCTTATGGCATCTGCTGATCTGCGTTGCTGTCCACAGTCCCCTGTCCGGTGTACGGGAAATCTATTCCAGGCTGTACGGCCTCTTTCTCTGGGGGTACCCGCTGAAGGCGTCGCTTCCGGACGCTTCCCGGCTGGACCGCACCATCAGGCAGTTTTCAGAAACCATACTTCTCTGCCTGCAGGATAATAAGCCGGAACAATGCGGCGCTGCCGTGAGGGAAATGATTACCGGGCAGTTCCCTGCCGCGGAAAGATATCTGCTGTCACACGGGATCACCACTGAGGAGCTGCGCATGTCGCCCTCCATCCGGCTTCTTTTAAACACCCCAATCGGATAAGGCCTTGCTTTTGTCCGCAAAATACCGCCCCTTCCGGATACTTATGTTCCTTATCCGGAAGGGACGGTATGTTTCATCCAATCATATGTATTTTTCCTTGTGTTTCCCCAGCTCTGCCAGACGCCGGTTCTTCTCATTTACCGGACCGAAATCCTCAATACAGCAGATGACCCGCTCACAGGATGCAAGAAGGGCTGCCGCCCGCTCATAGGTCCTGTCCTTAATCAGTTCAAACGGTGCTTCCGACACCACCTCCGCGGCCAGGGCCCTGGCAACCGGATAATCAATGTCATTCTCATGAAGGATACCGGCTGCAAAGGGAATCCCCCTGCGCTGGAGTTTCCGGTAAACCGGTATTCCGCTTCCATTCCCGCCTATGACAAAGACCTCCGGCTTTCCCTTTACCGGCTCCATCTCAAGACAGCCAAGTTCTGCATGGTAGCTTCCTTTTGAGATTCCATACAGCTGCGTGATATAGGAGGATGTGAAAATCTCTTCCGGCGTCCCCAAGCGTTCAATGGTGTCCCCATTGACGCATACAATATAGTCCGACAGCTTCTGGGCCAGGTCCAGTTCATGAAGGGACATGAGTACCGCCACCTGTTTTTCCCGCACCAGATCTTTTAGGATGGTCAGAAGCTCCAGTTTATGCCGTATATCTAAAAAGGAAGTGGGCTCATCCAGCACAATGGCCTCCGGCTCCTGGCAGATGGCCCGCGCAAGGAGGATCCGCTGCTTCTGCCCATCGCTTATCTCCATGAAGTCCCGCCCCCCAAGGTCCCCTGCATGGACCAGTTCCATGGCCTCCCTTACCTTTTCACGGTCCTCCCGGCCCAGGATTCCCAGACGTCCCGTGTAAGGGTAGCGCCCTGTAGCAACCACATCCTCACAGGTCATGAGTTCGGGGCGTATCCGTTCCGTCATCAGCACTGACATCCGCCTGGCTATCTGTTTTTCCGTCATATCCTTCATGGAGGCACGGTCCAGATACACAGCGCCCCCCAGCAGGTCAATCTGCCGGATGATGCTTTTCAGTATGGTGGATTTCCCGGCTCCATTGGGTCCAATCAAGGTCACGATCTGGCCGCGCTTTACATGGATTTCAATCTGGGCAATCAGCGGCATCTTCCCATATCCCACTGTCATGTTTTCCGTAAAAATATAATCCTCTGCCATGGTTCCTGCCTCCTTAGGATGCGCCATTTTTATTGCGCACCATCATGTAAATCACAACCGGCGCACCGAAAACAGCGGTGACCGAACTGATGCTAAGCTCAGTGGGCGCAAACACGGTCCTGGCAATCAGGTCGCAGAACAGGCAGGACACGGCGCCGCCCATAAAACAGCCTGGAATGACCAGGAGCGGCCTGGCCGTGCCCAACATACGTTTCACAATATGGGGCACCGCAATGCCCACAAAGGAAATAGGCCCGGCAAAAGCAGTGACGCAGGCGGACAATATGCTGGACAGCAGGATCAGCGCCACGCGGAACCGCAGGATGTTCACGCCCATGTTCTGGGCGTACACCTCCCCCATCTGATATGCGCCAATCGGTTTTGCCATCCAGAACACCAGGAGGAGCGACACCGCAGTCACGGCCGCCATCACCCGGACATTGTCCCAGGACATCCCTGAAAAGCTTCCCATGGACCAGTTGTGGAGATTAACGATATTGGCCTCATCTGCAAATGTAATGATAAAATCAGTCACCGCAGAGCAGATATAACTTATCATCACGCCGCAGATGACCAGCATGGACATTTTCTTCACCCGCCCCGAAATCAGGAGGACGAACCCCATGGATATCATGGCGCCTGCAAATGCCGCCAGTATCATGCCCCCGGAACTGATGGATATCCCCCTGCCAAGCAAAAGGATCATGACCAGGGATACCACCAGCTTGGCGCCGGAAGAAATCCCCAGCACAAACGGACCTGCAATGGGGTTTGCAAAAAAAGCCTGCAGCAAAAAGCCTGACACGGACAGCGCCCCTCCCAGTATGACGGCTGACAGGATGCGGGGAAGGCGGATATCCCACACAATATGGTACGCGGTTCCCTCACCGGTCTGCTTAAGCAGGATCTTTCCTATCTCCCCCGCGGACAGACGGACGCTGCCAAAATTAATATTCCAGAAAAACAGCAGGCACATCATGGCTCCCAGAAGCCCGAATGAAATGCAGTACTGCGTGTATGTTCTTTTAGACATTGGGACAACTCCTTACCGCAGCCGGTACATGTAGGCCATTTCCTCCTGGTCCGGCGCTTCCTCTGTGAGGATCCGGTGGATATCCAGTATCATATCGCCCAGGCCCATGGTTTCCTGAAACATGCTTTTCTCCGTGCACCACACATTTCCCTGTTTCACAGCCTTAAAGTCAGCCAGGACGCTGCTTTTGTCCAACAGCTGGTCAAGGGACTCCAGTCCCCCGTCAATGGTGCTGTTATAAATCAAATAATCCGCTTCCTTTGCCGCTGCGTAAAACGATTCCATCTGCATGTTCATGGTGGACAGCCCATTGCCGTTCCCGTCCAGGTCTCCCGGAACATAGGTCCCGCCGGCCAGTTCAATCATTTTAGCCACATAATCCCCGGACTTCCTCACATTCACATATCCGTTGGAAGTGATGTAGAAAAATGCCACTGTCTTTCCCGTGCCATCCTGGTCCAGCACAGGCCTCAGGTTCTCCATCTGTTTCTCAAAGCAGGCCTCTGCCTGCTCCTCCCTGCCGGTAAGGACCCCATACAGCTTCAGCCACTCCATCCTTCCAAGGGGGTGGCTTTCATAGCTGGAACGCTCCACCAGCACGGGTATGCCCAGCTGTTCCAGCTGTTCCTTTACTTCCGGGGAATGGCTGATCATGGTTGACTCGATTGCCAGGTCACATGCTTTTGACAAGATCAGCTCATAATCAGGGGCATTGTATTTGCCGGCATAGTACATATCCCCATCTTCCAGGGCCTGCCTTGCTTCCTCAATATACCAGCCCCTGGCGTCCGTGCCGGACAGGGTAATCTGGTCCATGGCGCCCAGGCTTTTAAACAGGTCCATGGCCGAGGTCGCAACCAGGTAGATGTCCTTAAGGGGACGCCGGATAACCGTCACATCCTCCGGCAGGCCTTCCGGCTGCTCTGCCTGCTCAGGAACCACCAGGAAACGGCCGCTGTCCCTGATGGTAATCATGGCGCATCCATCATCATAATAATCCACGGCAAACTGGTCTGCGTACAGAAGTTCCATGGTGCGTATGACTTCCCGATTCTCCCAGGAATCCTGGGAGGGCTGCTCCTTTGCCGGCTGCGGCCGGGCTGCCTGCGGCTGCCCTGGCCGGGGCTTATCCGGCTGCTGCCGGACCGTCTGCTCCTTTGCCTGCCGTGGCTGCCCTCCTGTTTCCCTGCCCGGCGCAGCGCACCCGCCGGCAGCCGCCATCAGAAGGCAGATCATCATAATTGTGGTTAATATTTTTCCTGTTCTCATCATTGGACCTTTACGATGGTGGCTGAATCAAATATCAGCCCATACTCAATCTCATGCGGCTCACTCATAGCGACCGTATCCGCAATAACCGGCATGTTCCTGTCAAATACAGCCACCGGGATCTCAAACGCAGAATTGCCCTCTGTGCTTATAAGGTCGAACTTCTCACCGTCCACCTTCATATAATCGTAATTGGCGCTGCCCCAGATAATGGTTGCAAAGACTTTTCCGTCTTCCACCCGCAGGGATGCAGGGGATTCTACGCTGGCCCGTCCCGAACCGCCTGTCAGGACAACCTTGGCCGTATACATTCCGTTTTCCAGGTTCAGGCTTCCTGCTGTTGTGACATTTTCCTCAGATAAGCAATCCGGCGGTATGGAATCAGAACAGAACACCAGGACGCGGTCATACCATTTTTCTTTCTTTTTACTGAATGCGCTGCAGTCAATTTCCATATCCAGGGCTTTGACAGGAACTTTAAAAGTATGCGCGCCCCCTGCCGTCTCCACATATGGGATATAATCCGCTTCAGAAGCCTTCAGGGCCGCCTCTCCGGTTCCCATATACAGCTTCAGATACCCGGTGCCGCCCATGGTCATGACCGCGCTCATGGCGCCGTCCTTTACCGTAAGTCGGCAGGCGGTTATCTGGAACATGCTGGAGCTGGAGTCCACTTTAATCGGGTATACCCCGTCTTTTATTTGATCGGCGTATATAGGCGTCCGCTTTTTGGCTTCCCGGTCCGGGTTTCCGGAGATGGCTTTTGCTGTATCTGGGCGGGTTCCGGCTGCCTGTGCTCCGGTTCCGGCTTCCTCTGCCTGCACTCCGGCTCCGGCATCCTGCGTTCCGCCGGCGCATCCCCCGGCCAGAAGCATCATGGCAATCATGACTGCAGATAATCCTGCTTTTTGAAATTTCATATTCATTCCACCTTTAAAAGGGCGATCAGCAACATAACCCCGACCGCCCATTCTTCCTGTTTAACCTGATTACTTTGACAGACTGTCCACTGCAGCCTGTGCGTGTTCCACAAAAAGCTGCTGGATGGCTTCCATCTCCCCAAGGCCGCGTACAAGGCATGTTACCTCATAACCAGCGCCCTCAAATGCAGTTTTCCATGAATCTTCCTCATCCCCTGCCATATCGTTGTTGGCATGGTCGCCTGCCACTATCATTAACGGCTCCAGGACCACCTTCTTATAGCTGCCTTCCTTAACCTTGGCAAGGACATCCTCCAGGCTTGGCTCTGCCTCAACTGTTCCTACATAATAATTCTTATATCCTGCATCTGCCAGCATATCCTGCATCTTTGCGTATACATGGTTGGAATCCGCCTCTGTACCGTGTCCCATAAAGCAGATAGCTGTTTCCCCGTCATCATACCCCACAGTTGCCTCTGTAATAGCCTTCATGACAGCATTGAAATCATCATCCGTGGTCAGAAGCGGCTTACCGATTGCCACTTTCTCAAAGGCATCTGAATACTCCGCCACTTCATTTACAAGGTCCGTGTATTCCAGTCCGTCCATTAAATGGGTCGGCTGAATGACCAGGTTCCTGACGCCATTCTTCTCCGCGCGTTCAAGGGCCTGGCCAACATTGTCAATTGCAACATTGTCCCGTGACTTCACATGGTCAATGATGATCTGGCTGGTAAATCCTCTTCTGACCGAGTAATCCGGGAATGCCTTTTCCATTGCATCCTCAATGGCCCCTACGGTCAGGCGCCTGTTGTCATTGTAGCTGGTGCCGAAGCTGACTACAAGAAGCTCATCCTCACCAATCCCGTCCTGGTTCCTGGTGTTATCCTTGGAAGCGTCTCCTGTATCATAGTTCTCTTCATCCTCTGCTGCCATACTGTCTGCTGTCTCCTCTTCACTGGATTCTTCTGCGGCGGTTCCTGCTGCCATGGATTCTGCAGTGGTCCCTGTTTCCGTCCCTGTCCCTGCACCGGCCGCCACGGCCTCTGTTTCCTTTCCGCCTGTACACCCTGTCGCGGCTGCTGCTGTAAGGGCTGCTGCTGTTAATAATACTGCCAGTTTCCTGATTTTCATCTTCTCTTCCTCCTTATTTTAAAACCATATCGGTTCCGGTGCCATCTTAAAACAATGCCCCCATGATGAGACGTCAGGAGCACGTCCTTTGACGGCAGTCCGGCAAGGTATCAGGAATACGCCAGAAACAGCTGAAGATTTCCCCAGTACGGCAGACATAAAAAAACACAGGGGAGATTCCCTGTGCATCTGATTCCATCCTCACAGGGACCCGCATGCCCTGCAGAACGGTCCCTGGGCTGTAAATACATATAACAACACCCTGAAGCAGTTTTCCGCAAAAGCAGTTATTCACCGTCTGAGTCAGAAATCTGCGGTCACAAACATGCCTGAAGGTTGCATTTCCCCCTATATGCCAATCGCTGGGGAAAGGCTGCCCAGGCGCGCTTTAAACGCCGTAAACCGGTACGACCAATTACTCGTGGTCTGGAACCATATTCCTGTACCAACAACTGGCAGGTTTCCTGACTTGCCGCTCAACACCCATAACCGCCTTCCCAACCCGGACCGGATCAGTGGCTGTACATGACAATGGTTATGCGCTCCCGGCTTACAGTGACGAGATCGTACAGGATTCGCACCTGTTTCCCTATTATCCGGCGCCTGAAGGATCAGACATGTCCCCATGACAGATCCGCAGACGCCGGCACCAGCTGTTCTAAACTCGATATGCTATATCCTACCATCGATTGGCAGAAAAAGCAACTCTGTTCCTATACCATTGGAAAAAAGAAATTTGCCGACAGGCATACCGCAATACCATAGACCACCCACAAAGGCAGGAATACCTTCAATATATTCTTAATCTTATACTGTCCCGCGCCAAATGCGATAGCGATGGAGGGAGAGCCGGTGGGGGTCAGCATAGCCGCCGTACATCCAGCAAAAATAGCCATGGTGAAGGGTCTGGGGTCCAGCCCCTGGGCCAGGGCCGTCACAACGGCCAATGGCACGAATACCTGCTGTGTCGCAGTGTTGCTCATAAACTGGGTCAGTATTGCGCCTGCAAAATAAAAGGCAAATAGCATCAGCATAGGTGACGGATTACCGCCAAGAAGTGTCATGATGAAATCCGATACAACAGTACCCGCTCCCGTCTTCTGCATGGCTGTCCCAAGGGGAATAACGCCCGCCAGCATGAAAATCGTATCCAGGTTTATAAAGTCCTTAATGTCATTCAGGTTCAGGATCTTCAGGTATGTCAGGACAATGACCGCTATCACAGGGAGGATATACATTGGAAACGGCAGATAGTTCTGGAACAGGATTCCAACGAAATTCAACCCGAAAATAAGATACACGATATTTTCCTGGCCCGCAGACAGTAATGGCTTTCCATCCGCTTCCTCCTTAATGGACAGACCGTCGATGCGGTTGGCCGGCAGCCATTTCCACCCAATCAGTACAATATAGGCAAAAGCTATAACCGCGGGAAGCAGGATTACCTTACTGTAGTCCAGCGCCTCTATCATGGCAGGCGCACCGTTTGCTTCCAGAAGCCCATTGATCATGACAAAATACGCTCCTGGCAAAAGTCCCTGGACACAGTGGGCAAGCACGGCGCCCGGAAATAACAGGTGGGCCGGCTGGACCCTGCTCTTCTGGTCAAATGCAGCCATGAACGGAAGAAACATACTGATCAGCGCCGTAGGCATGCTGAACTGGATGATAACAACACAGGTCAGCATATAGGCAAAAACAATAAGCTGCCCTTTACCGGAATGTTTCACCATCAGCGTCTTCATTTTCGGCACCAGTCCCGTCTTACCCAGGGCGCCGCTCAGAATAAACATACCTGCAATCATCACCACATTTGAGTTGGAAAAAGAAGCATATGCTTCATTAAAAGTCAGTACCCCGGTCAGACACAGGACCGTGGATGCTGTCATTGCCACCAGTCCCAGTTTAAACCTGCCGCACAAAAATCCGGCAATCATCAGCAGCATCACAAGCAGTGTAATGATTAACTGTATATTCATTTGTTTTTCTCCCCCTGTATCTCATTTTCCGCGCAATGCAGAAGCGCTTTCATGTAGCCTGTAAAATAAGCGGCAGACATGTCCGACATTCTTTTGCCATCCCGTTCAAAAAATGGATGGTCAATGTTCAGCTGTCCGTCATAACCGCATCTGACCAGCTGCTTCATGATGGCATACATATCCGCGTATCCGTCCTCCAGCAGTGTCTCCTCAAAATACGGCATGGTAGAACTGACATTACGGAAATGGACAATGGAGATTTTATCCTGGATGCAGAAGGTCTCTATGTCTTTCATCAGGTTTCCGAAGTCCTGGCTTTCCAGCCAGCAGCCGATACACATCTTCATGGTCAGATAGGGGCTGTTTCCAACCATTTCAAATGCCCTTTTATAGCACTCTGTATTCCATATCAGGCTATGTACACCGCCCAGGGATGGAACTGGCGGATCATTGGGATGCAGGGCCAGCTTCACATCTGCTTTTTCACATACCGGCAGGGCACGGTCCATGAAATACCTGAAATTGGACCAGATTTCCTCTTCCCCATACTCCCTGTCATTCGCAATCGGCCTGGACAGGATTTCCTCCATGTCACAGATAAACGACTTTTCGCCATGATTATACTTACCTTCACCGATGCGGCTGCGGAAAATCCCGTTGGGCTGCCATGCAATGTAGTTGACCGGTACTCCTGCTTTTCCAAGAGCCCTGGTAAATTCATTGTATCTGTCAATCCACAGGTCCCTTTCTGGTTTTCCCAAATGGATTTCCGGACATTTCTGCAAATCCGGACATCCTGCATCCGCGATTTTTAAATTGTATTTAGCTGCTTTCTCCTGAAAATGCATAATGCTGTCATAATCCGTATCCTCCAGCATGAAATTAACTGCCAGGTATTCAATCCCCATCCCCCGGACGGACTGCATCTGTTCCTCTGTCATCCTGCTGGAACAATTGGCCTGTACTTTTATCATAATCAACATCCTTTTCCTCTATTTTTGCCGCGGTTTTTATATACTTATTATAAAAAAACATTGAAAAAATGTACACTTTAGTTTATAAATAACAGTATAGTCAAAAGCTATAGAAAGGATATCATATGGACTTACACCATTTGGAATATATTGTGGAAATCGCAAAAGAAAGAAACATATCCAAGGCAGCCCAGAACCTGCACATTTCCCAGCCCACCTTAAGCATTTATCTTTCCAAACTGGAACAGGAACTGAACCTGAAACTCTTCCACCGCGCCAATAATGTACTGACCATCACAGAAGCCGGGCAGAAGTATGCTAAAACCTGTCAGCAGATATTAGATTTAAAAGAATCGCTGTACAAAGAACTCTACAGCGATAAGAATCATGTGTTTTGTATGGGCATCTTATCCAGTGATGCCGCTGTATTCGGCAAGGTCATGAAGGATTTCAACCGCCTCCATCCCCAGATTACCCTAAAGCCCGTGATTCAGAAATCAAAGGAAATCTATGAGTCAGTCCTTAGCGGGGAACTGGATTTTGGGTTCATAACCTCTTATTCCAGCCATCCAAAGGATAGCCTGCCAGAGGTAAATACCTCCATTGTAAAGGAATACGAACTCATGTGCTGCATCGCTAAAAACAATCCTGTTTACAGCATGCTGCACCTGGAGGACGGAATACTAATGGAACAGGATTATCCGCTTCTTAACCAGCTGACCCTTTCCGTATCCAGCATACCCATGATACGTAAACGGATTCTGGAGGATCTGGTTATTTCCATGGATTTACATCCCAGGCAGGTCGTCATCAATGACAGCCTGGAACTATGGGCCCCGCTCCTGGCCATCAATCATATGTACGGCTTCTGGCCATACAGCCATATGGATGACAGCATTGCACAGATTCCCCTTCATTTTCATCCAAACGTATGCAAACTGCTGATTTACCCAAAAGGTATCCGGATGGCTGCCCCGCAAAAGCAGATGATACGGATGGTGATAAAGGAATTTAAGGACAGGCCTTACTATTATAACATATAATCCATATGGTAAATCTGCACTATGTACACCAAGGAAAATTTTGTAACTCTTTCATAATTACACGGACCGGGAAATTCTGATATATTAGATACTGCAATATGGCTGTAGCTTCTGTCGTGAAGGTCATTCACGAAGGCTGCAGCTTTTTTTTGTAAAAACAGCTATCAATCGTGGTTGGGATTGCGGCCGGATCCCAGCCCATCGTGGGTTATAATTACGGTGCCGGTCACTGGCATAGGGTTAGATGCATCTTCATGACCATGATGATGGCCGAATTCTGCGTGGGACTCATATCCATGATATGCTTTGAGGCATTCCCATTACAGATCATCAGCATATTCGGCAGCGAGGACGGGCTGTACAATGAGTTTGCAGTACTGGCCTTCCGCATATTCCTGGGAGGGATTGTGCTCTGCTGCATCCAGAAATCCTGCAGCATCTTCCTTCAGTCAATCGGCAGGCCCGCGCTGTCCATGATGCTGTCCTTGTTCAGGGACTTTATCTTAAGCGTGCCTTTAACATTAATCCTGCCCAGACTGTCCGGCGTAACCATGGCCTTGTATTCCGGACCAATCGCAGACATAATTTCTTTTGGGGCGGCTGTTCTGTTCATGTGCCGGATTCTCAGGGAACTGGACCGATTGGAGGACAACGCCGGGAAACGGCCAGATGTTCCGGGAAATATCCAATCCCTTGAAAAAGCCGGCTGTTGAAAAGCCGGCTGTGAAAGAACCCTCTTCTAAAAAAACAGGCAATGGACATCCGCGTATGAAAATCCCCCAATCATCCCCATCACCGTCTGCGCCTGTCAAACCGCCTTCCAGGGTCTCTTTCGTCCTCATGCGGCCCGCGTCCAAAACCATTGCCAAGGGGGCCGTCCCCATGGTGATGGCAGTGCTCCCTTCGGCCGCGGCCGCGGCTTAATATATAATCATGCATTTCCTTCATCCTGTCAAATGTATAGTCAGAAGGATGCTCGGGGTCCAGGTGTCTTATGATTTCGTCTTCCAGGCGTTCCAAAAAACCTTTAAACTGCCTCTGCTCCTGATTGTCAAAGCAGTCAAACAGACGGTCCGTGTCCCTGCCGTCAAACCCATCTGCCTGTTCGACCGCCCTGCGGCCCTCTTCAGTCAGTATAATGTCCATGCTCCGCCTGTCATGTTCACCTGGCACACGCTTCACATAGCCCTTGTTCTCCAGCTTTCTTAATAGTTCACTCATGGACTGGGTACTGATTCCCAGAAGATAGGACAGTTCCCTGTGGCTTATCTCCGGCTTCAGTTTTAAGATTGCCAGGATCCGGCCCTGGCCCTTAAACGGGCTTCCCGCAGGGCCATTTTCCTTGCAGGCCTCTGTCTGGTAGCGGTGTAAGAGCATTCCGATATGGAAAAAGTGTTCGGATAGATTTTTTCCGTCGGCCTTCTTATCCCGGTCCATACCCTGGTCCCTATCACAGGCTGCATTGCAGTCCGCATCACTGCCTGCGTCACTGTCAGGCCCCCGCTCCCCATCATAGTCTGCATCCTCACCCATTTTGGGTTCCATGTCGTATTCCGTATTTGATTCCATGCCATACCCCATGTCCTGCCTCCTGCTTCTATCTTCATTTCCATTGTTCATATAACCCATAACAAACTCCTTTCATTCTGCTGTACGTGTCATGATTCCCCTGATACCCTTTATGGATTCAGGGCTTAAATAATGTTCTATCCTGCACGCATCATGCTCCGCCACTTCCTCCGGGACCCCGATGCTGCACAGGAACTGTTTGAATGTTACATAGGAATCGTTGATTTTAGACGCTATTGCATAACCGTTTTCCGTCAGGTCGACCTCATGGTTTTCATGTACCCGAATCAGATTCCCCGATGCCAGTTTGCGGAACGCAATGGAAACACTGGGTTTCTTGACCCCCAATGCCGTCCATACATCCATTGACCTCCTCCTGGGAGCAGGACGGATTTACCGTGATCTGCAATGACACAATCCTGCGCTCCGGGCCGGCATGGGCCAGCCATATGAACCGATTTCCTTATACGCCATATCTCTATACGACGTATCCATAAACGCAAAATACATCAGGTACCTGATATAAATATAGCAGGTACCTGATGTATTGTCAACCCGGATTTTATAAACCGTAAAAAACAATGATAAAAATCAATTCCTATAAAGCCAGGGCCCCCTCCGGCTGGTTCATGGCGTAGGACCCGCCCAGATATCCCCTGGGCAGCATGGGCTGTCTTTCAAACCTGGTCTGCATTTCATAAAAACCTTTTGTGCGCCCGCTCTCAATCATGCCGGTCAGGACTTCCAGTGAATGAAGCGCCATATCTGCCCTGGTTCTGGGAACACGTCCCATTTGCAGCGCCCAGGCCATTTCAGCCACGCCAAGCCCCCTGTCATCCCCGTCATATCCATGGGTGTGGGGAAATACAACCGGCTCTGTCCGTCCCTTTAAGATGACCTTTACATCACCCCCGAAGAAGTTAGGGTCTTCCAGGAACAGGATTCCCTCTGTCCCATAAAATGCAACATACGGCTTCTCTGTGCGGATGCTCCTGGAGTTAAAGTGAAGGGTTCCCACACATCCATTCCTGAATTGCATGGAACCGGTAAGGTATGTCTCGGACTCCTGGGTATAGGCTTCCCCAAAGTTCCCATTTTTCACAAAGTAATGGGACTGTTCCGGCATACATACCCCGGACATGCCGCACACTTCCTTAACCTCGCCCAGTATGTTGACCATGGCAGTGGTGTAATAAATCCCCACGTCAATTCCAATCCCTCCTCCCGGCCTGGAGGTATAGGGGAATTTTTCAGCCAGAAGCCTGGCATCCCTTTGAAGGACCGCCACACAGGAGGTCACGGTCCCAATCACGCCCGATTCCACCAGATACCTGGCAGTCTGTACGGCCGCTCCCAGGAATGTATCCGGGGCGCTGCACAGCAGTTTTCCCTTTTCCTCGGCCAGAGAAACCAGCTCCCGGGCCTGGCCGAATGATGCAGCCAGCACCTTTTCCGTGTACACATGTTTCCCATGTTCCAGAAGGTTCCTGATTACATCATAATGGGCGGCCGGGTTGGTCAGGTTCACCACAATCCCTATCCCGGGATCCCCGAGGATTTCCTCCATGGTCAGCACAGGGATATCATAGGCCGCCGCCGTATCCCCGGCCAGCTGCCGGTTTAAGTCGCAGCACCCGGCCACCTCCAGGATTTCAAACCCATTGGTCATGTTCTCAAAGTAGATACGGCTGATGGCCCCGCATCCGATTACCGCTGTTTTTACCTTTTTGATTCCTTTCATCAAGGCCTCCTTATACCGCGTTATCCCGAATCACCCCGGCATACCAGTGGCCGCTTTCCTTAATGATCCGTTCCTGGGTATGAAAGTCCACGAATACGATTCCGAAACGGCTTCCATACCCAAAGGACCATTCAAAATTGTCATACAGGGACCACTGGAAATATCCCTTCACATTGACCCCCTGGGAAACAGCTTCCCAAAGCGCGCACAGATGCCGGTGAAGATAATCCTTCCTCGGTCCGTCCTCCACCTTTCCCTCCATGGAAACCACGTCATGGGAAGAGGTGCCGTTTTCTGTAATATAAATGTTCTCTATGCCATATTCATTTTTCATGCGCAGGAGCATGTTGGTAAGGCCCTGCTCTGTTACAGGCCAGTTCCTGTCATTGACCGGAACATGCTTTGGATTCTCAATCCTGAAACCAAGAGGCCATACATGCGGGTCTGCCTTTACATAAAAGTCATTGTAATAGTTTAACCCAATGAAATCCAGCTTCTGGCCCATGAGCTTCATATGCTCTTCTTTAAACTCAGGCAGGCGGACTCCCTTGGAGCGGTAAAGTCCCACCATGTCCTCAGGATATCTTCCAAACACAATGGGCTCGGCAAACCAGCGGTTCAGGTATCCGTCCGCCCTGGCAGCGGCCGCCCTGTCCTCCTGACTGTCTGTCAGCGGAAGCCTTCCCATAAGGTTCAGGGTGATTCCGATTTCCCCCTCATATCCCTGATTGCGGAAGTACCTCACTGCCAGGCCATGTCCCACATAGAGGTGGTAGGCCACCTGCACGGCGGCGGAAAAGTCGCGCAGCCCCGGCGCCTGCCGTCCCTCATAATTGCCCAGGAAGGCTGCGCAGTACGGTTCATTTAAGGTAATCCATTTCCTGACCCGTCCATGGAATGCATCCATGACAATCTTTGAATACTCCAGGAAATATCCAGGCATATCAGGATTGGTCCATCCCCCCATATCCTGCAGGGCCTGGGGAAGGTCCCAGTGGTATAAGGTGATATACGGCTCAATCCCGGCATCCAGCAATGCGTCTATGAGGCGTCCGTAGAAATCAAGCCCTTTCTGATTTATTTCCCCGTATCCCTTGGGAAGGATCCTGGACCAGGCAATGGAAAAGCGGTATGCCTTGATTCCCATCTGCTTCATCAGCGCCACGTCTTCCTTGTATCTGTGGTAATGGTCGCAGGCTGTTTTCCCGTCATCCCCATCCTGTATGTTGCCGGGGATGGAACAATATCTGTCCCAAATGGTTTCCCCTCTTCCGTCCTCATCCCATGCCCCTTCAATCTGATAGGACGCGGTTGCCGCCCCCCAGACAAATCCTTCCGGGAAATGCCGTTTTCCAGGTTCCGTCCTATTGGCATTGTCATTATATTCCTGCATCCTCTTACCTCCCATCATCTTATCCCCATCCTATTCATCCCGCTCCAACAGTTCCACTACTACCTTCAGGCTGTCCAGCGCATCCATGAACGCATATCTTCCATTGGCCCCTCTGTATTCGCCTTTCTGCAGGAGCTTCATGCCCCAGTCCTCACAGGCGCTTATGGTCTTTTGCATTCCTTTCACGTTAAATGAAATATGGTGGATTCCCTCACCGAACTGCTCCAGATGCTCCCTCCATATACTTGGCTCCCCGTTGGGCTGGATCAGTTCCATCTGCAGGTCCCCAAAGTAAAAAAAGGTCATATAACATTTTGCCTTTGGCGCTGGTTCGCCCCTATATTCGGTATGGGTAATCTCAAAATCACCGCTGTTTACGGTTTCCGGTTCCTCCACCCCGAAAAAACGGGCAAATTCTTTTTTTGTCTTTTCAATATCATTTACCAGAAAACCGATCTGTGCCAGCCGCATATCTTCAATGGGCCTGTCCATATTCTTATCCATCCTTCCAATCTTCCTTTCCATCCTTTACCCATGCATGGCGGTCCAACCACGGATTCTTCCATGCCTGTTTCTATGCCTGCTTCATTGCTTCCATCTTTTCTATGGCCTCCATCAATCCTTTGATGTAAGCAGTATCTGCATACCTTACCTTATGTCCCCATTCCCTGTCCCCTTCAATGCCAGGGACATGGTCACTGACAAGAAATCCGTCAAAGCCTGAATGCATCAGCTTATACACAACCTCAAAGGGATCGAAGTTCCCCTCTCCCAGGAAGCACTCCCGGAATCTTGGCACCGTGCCCTGCACATCCCTCATATGGGCATATACCAGCTTTTTCCTGGGACCGAAATATTCAATGGCATCAAAAATGTTCCTGGCCCCGCCCTCCATCTGTGAAAAAGTCCCGATGCAGAACAGCAGGCCCCAGTTGGGGCTGTCAATCATGGCCTCCGCCCGTTTATAGCTGTCCAGGTTGATGAACATCCTTGCAATGCCGGACAGGCTTTTGACAGGAGGGTCATCCGGATGGAGCGCCATGGTGACATGGTATTCCTCGGCAACCGGTATGACACGTTTCATGAAATACTCAAAATTCTCCCACAGCAGTTCCGCATCCGGTACAGCCACATCCCTTCTCTGCCCAAAATCAGCCATGTCATCCACGCCCTGTTCCTGCAGTCCCAAATCAAAGGCCTGTACCGTGGCCCCATACCGTCCCACAGGGGCGTGGTTATCCGTCCTCCATACAAAGGATGGGGAGAAATGATATCCCAGCACGGGAATACCTGCCCGTCCCAAGCTGCGGATGGATTCACAGACATTCTCAATCTGCCTGTCCCTTCCTTCCAGTCCCAGCATGGCTTTGTCATAAAAGGAAATAGGCATGTTTTCCATGGCCTCCACAATCACGCCGTACCGGTCGCACGCGTCCTTAAAACGCGCCATGTCCTCATACTTCCACAAACCATCTGCCGGCAGGTCATAGGGCAGGTTAAACTGTACCCTGTCTATCCCCATCTGCCTGGCATTGGTAAGGATTTCCTTATCCACACCGCGAATCTGTCCATATGCCAATCTCATATTCCGTCAGCTCCAAATCCGGTCCAGGGAAGTTTCCTGGTTCCATTCATCTGTGGATACCCACACATCTTTGCCTTTCATTGGCCCATGTTCGCGGATAAGGTCCTCGTTAAGGCCCTCAATCCCAAGCCCGGGCGCATCCGTGATTACTGTGAATCCATCCTTCACAATGGGTTTCACCGGCCCAATGATTAAATCCTGCCACCACTCCGAATCAAATGCGTCATGCTCCTGGGCAAAGAAATTCTCACTGGCAGTTGCCATATGGGCTCCGGCCAGGGCGGACACTGGGCTTTCACACATATGCAGGGCCATGGACGCCCCATATCTGGCTGCCAGGTCCCCCAGCTTCTTGGTCTCCAGGATCCCGCCTGAGGTCAGCAGGTCAGGATGGACCACGTCCAGGGCCCCTGCCTGCAAAAGCGGTTCAAAGGACTCAGCCAGGTACATATCCTCCCCGGTAGCGATTGGCGCCGTGGTGGCATGCTTTAGCTCCCTGTACTGGTCTGTCAGGTACCAGGGCAGCATATCCTCCAGCCAGGCAAGATGATATTTTTCAAGCCTCCTGGCAATCTTTATCATGTCAGGAAGAGGAAAATGCCCAAAATGGTCAATGGCCAGGGGAACCTTGGTTCCAATCACGCTTCTGACCCTTCCGATATATTCATCCAGCTGATCCAGGCCCTGTTCCGTCACATGCATGTTGGTAAAGGGATGGGGAATCCTGTTAAAATCATACAGCAGCGCATTGGCCGCCGAACTTTCAGCCCTTGTGCCGGTCCTTGTGACCTGACGCACCTTTTCCTCCACCGCCCTCAGTTCATCCACCCAGTCCAGGGGACCGCAGGTATTCCCTTCCTGGGCCATCAGGAGCTCCACACTGAGTATTTTGACCACGGTAAAGCCCTGGTCCATATATCCCTTCAGGATACGGCCCACCTTCTCCGGCTCCATCAGTATGCCGGTGGCCCTTCCCTCTTCAATATGGGTATCCGCATAAAGCCTTACCTTTTCCCGGAACCTCCCTCCCAATAGCTGGTACACAGGCACACCATATGCCTTGCCTGTTAGGTCCCAGAGGGCAAGTTCAACCGCGCACACACCGGCTGCCTGCCTTGCCGGACCGCCAAACTGTTTGATTTTCCTGAAAATGCGGTCCACCTCACAGGGATTCTCCCCCATGATCCTGCTCTTTAAGTATTTTAAATACGTGGGGCTGGCCCCGTCGCGCATTTCCCCGTATCCGCTGATTCCCTGATTCGTATCAATCCGAACCAGGGAACAGCCCCAGGGCGGAAGGTCGACCTTGGTGAACTTCACATCCGTGATCCGCAGCTTTGACGGATTGGAGCTGCGGCGCACATAATCCAGACATTCCCCGTAATTGACCTCTGTCTGACCGTCTTTATTTCCCATCATCATCCTCCTGTCTTAATCCTCTCTTTATCCTGAATCCATCCTGTCCTGTCAAACCATTACCCCTTCACCGCGCCATCTGCCATTCCCTTGACAAAATACTTATTGCAGGAAAGGAAGATAAGGAGCACAGGGAACGCCACAACCGCCGAAGCCGCCATGGTGGAACCCCAGTCAACGGAAAATTCCCCTGCAAACATGTGTATGGCAATGGGCAGCGTCCTTGTCCTGGTGGATGTGCTTAAGTTCAGGGCAAACAGGAATTCCTCCCATGCATGGATATAGGTGTAGATGGCCACGGAAATCAATCCTGGCTTTGCAATCGGAAGCACCACCCTGAAAAGCGCCCCGATTCCGGTGCAGCCGTCTATCTTGGCAGCTTCCTCAAGTTCCTTTGGCACTGTCTCAAAAAAGGAACTGAGCATGATCACGCCCATGGGTATGGTAAGCGCCATATCCGCCATGATGAGTGAAAAGTGGGTATCCAGAAGCCCTGTCTTTGCAACCAGGAAATACAGCGGGATGATGATGACCACGCTGGGGATCATCTGCCCAAACAAAAGCGCTATCTTTAAAACCCCATGGCCTTTAAATTTATACCGGCTCAGTCCATAACCTGCCAGGATGGATATGAACAGTGTGACCGCCACCACACAGACCGTGATGATCACGCTGTTGACAAATGCCTGATACATCTTGGAGTTGGTCAGCACATTCACATAGTTGCTGATTGTAGGGGTATCCGGGATGATCTGCGGGGGGATATCATATTGTTCCGTGGGAAGCTTGATGGAGGTGGACAGCATCCAGATTGCCGGAAACACGGCCACCAGGACCACCAGGAGCAAAACCGCATAGGTACAGACCTGCCAGATTGGACTGGTTCCTGTCACGGACTTTTTCATTTTCGCCATTTTACTTCCCCTCCTTTTCTCTTGTCAGATAGAGATATATAAGGCTAACGGACATGGATAGGACGAACAGGACCGCGCTGGCCGCGCTGGCCATCCCAAAATCATAATCCATGAACGCCCGCTTATAAATATACATGGCCATGACCTCTGTCTTGTGGGCCGGCCCTCCCTCTGTCATTGCATAGATGAATGTAAATGCATTAAGGGTCCAGATAATCATCAGGAGGATGGTGGAGTAGCAGGTTGCGGCTATGGACGGCCAGGTGACATTCTTAAAAATGTCAAGGATATTGGCCCCGTCAATCACCGCGGCCTCCTTAAGGTCCTTTGACACGCTCTGCAGGGCGGCCTCTATCATCAGCAGGATAAAGGGGAACATCTTCCAGGTGTTGACTGCAATCACGGACCACATGGCAACCTTTGGATTGGACAGCCATGTCTGGTTTTTCTCAATGATCCCAAGGGCGCAGAAAATAAAATTGATGATTCCATAGTCGGCATTGTACATCCATTTCCATACAACGGAACCGATGATACTGGGCGTCACCCATGGTATCATCAGCAGGATGCGGATGAATGTCTTTCCTTTTACAAAGGGCTGGTGAAGCACCAGCGCCATGATAAAGCCCAGTCCAAACTGGAAGAAAACGCTTCCAAAGGTCCAGAACAGCGTATTGGCAATGGAGCCGATAAAGACCTTGTCCCCAAACAGCTTTTTATACTGGGAAATGCCGCAGAAAACAGGCGCCTCCATGAACAGCGTGTTATTAAAGAACCCCATTATCAGCGTATAAAACAGAGGATACAGCATGACCACAGCAACAACAATCACTGCAGGAAGTACGTAGCCAGCTCCGGAACGTTTTATTTTTCTAAGCATACTTTCACCTTTCTCCTCTTAAGAAGCAGGCCCTGCCGGCCAATGCCGCCCAGCGCATTAACGCCGGACGGCACCGGCAAGGCCCGCCCTGCCCGAACTACTCCAATAAACCGTTTACCGCCTGGTCAAGCAGGCTGCATGCTTCTTCTGCGGACATGTCCTCGGACAGCATTAACTGGAGGTTGTCCATGATGGCCTGACGGATTCCCACAATGTTCTTCACTGCAGGAAGCGCGCTTGCATACTGCAGGGCATCTGCGTTGGGTTTGATGATGTCCTCCGGATAATCCGCATAACGGGCCGCCACTTCTGCCGTACCTGTGAATGTGTTGGTATAGATGGCCGCAATATCAGGCCTGGTAAGGAACTTCACGAACTCCCAGGCAGCTTCCTTTTCCTTGCTGCATCCTGCAACCGCCACGGACCAGCCTCCCAGGATCGTGTTCCTCTCAGCCCCGCCCGCGGTGGGAACCATGGCACAGGCAAAATTCAAATCAGGATTTGTCTTGACGATTTCCTCCAAATCATAAATGCCGCTTAAGTACATTGCAATCTTACCGCTGGCAAACAGGGTGCGGTTTGCAATGTTGTCATTCTCCAAAAGGGATGCCGGGGCATATGCCGCCAGGTCCTTATAAAGCTGGGCCGTTTCAACAGCCACGCTGTTTCCCAGCTCTGATGCAGTGTTTTCCGCATTCAGGATATCACTGCCTGAGGAACGGAGCATGGTTATGTACTGGAATGAAAAGTTGGAATAGTTGGTGCCGCAGAGGCCGTACCCATACACATCCCCGTTGGTACATGCCGCAGCCACTTCCTTCACTTCCTCCCACGTGGCCGGAGGCGCATCGTATCCTGCTGCTGATAAGATATCTTTGTTGTAATACATCACATAGGTCTCGCTGCGGAATGGCAGGCCGTAAAGCTTTCCGCCCACCGTGGACGCATCATTGGCCCCCTGTACGAACTGGTCCACATCAAAGGAATCCCTTGCCACATATTCATCCAGCGGCTCAAGCAGGTTGGCGCTGCCAAAGGTGGTCACCCAGTCAAGGGCACAGGCCATCACATCCGGGGCAGTGCCGTTGGTCAATGCCAGCATATATTTATCATTGGCCAAATCAGCCTGGAACTCAGCCTCCACCTTGATGTCGGGATGCTCCTTGTTCCAGATTGCCTCCACCTCGGGCCACACGGCTTCCTGCCAGTTTCCATCCCAGAATTTGATGGTGGTCTGCTCTCCCCCGGTTCCTGCCTGCTGCCCGGAACCAGCTGCCTGTGCCTCGGTCCCGGAAGCCTCCCCGGCCGGTTTCTGCCCTTCCTTCCCCGAAGAGCATCCGGTCATAAGCCCGATTGCCATTGCAGCTGCCACAGTTGCGCTCAGTGTTCTCCTCACTGCCTTTTTCATGTTTTTTCCTCCTCAATCTCATTTCCATACTTCTTTTTCTTAAAATGTTAACGTTACCATTTCTTTCGTGTCTTTATACTAGCAAATATTTGTGCATATTGCAAGCATTTTTTAATAAAGATTCGTTTTTTTGCTATTTTTATCCTTATATCAAAATGTTAACGTTATTAAATATTGTCATTTCAATGCCTTGAAAGTGGTTTTGAGATATGTTATAATGAAAACACAACAAATATTTTCATAAGAGGGGACAAGAATGAAAACAATAAAAGATGTGGCTGCTTACTCCGGTGTTTCTCTGACCACTGTTTCCCGGGTAGTCAATGGATCTGATAAAGTCTCGCCCAAAACAAAGGCAAAAGTTGACCAGGCAATCAAGGAACTGGGATACTTTCCCAACAATGCCGCCCGCTCCCTGGTAAAAAAGCAGACTGACTCCATCGCCATCCTGCTGCGCAACATACACGACCCATTTTTCACCGACCTGATACGTGGGATTGAGGATGCCTCTGCCAGCCTTGGACGCAACATCATCTTCTGCAGCCCCGGTAAGGACGAGAAGGTGCGGGACCGCTATATCGAATACCTGACCAACGGTATCTCCGACGCCATCATCCTGTATGGCTCCCTCTTTACGGACAAGGCCATGGTGGAACACCTCCAGGAAGTGGGATTCCCCTTCCTGCTCATTGAAAACAATTTCCAGATGATGCCGGTCAACCAGTTCCTCATTGACAATGTGGCCGGAGCCAGGGATGCCGTGAATTACCTCATCCGCCACAACCATAAAAGGATTGCCCATGTCATGGGCAATCCCAATAAGAAGGTCATCCTGGAACGTCTGAACGGTTATATAGAAACCATGCAGGACAATGGCCTGCTGATCCAGGACTACTATATCCAGAACACACTCAGCGACTCCACCCTCTCCCTTCCAAAGTTCAGGGAGATGATGAACCGGCCCGAAGGCGAGAGACCCACCGCCATTTTCTGCAGCAATGACAAGATTGCCATGATGGTGATCAATGAACTGATGGAATCCGGGTTCAAAGTACCTGAAGATGTATCGGTTGTGGGTTTTGACAATCTGAATACATATGGTTTCTCCTACCGCGGGCCGCGCATTACCAGCATCCGTCAGCCATTATACCAGATAGGATATGACAGCATCATTTCCATTGACGGTGTCCTCCAGGGCAGCGTACAAACGCCCATTAACAGATTTTATCCTACCACGTTAGAGGAGCATGAGACGGTGTGTTCTTTGTAAAGAATGTCATATGATACGATTCAATGAGGCTGGGGAGAAGGTTCCTTTCCGTCACCTGCACGCCCCAGCCCCATCCATTCCCCGGCGGTACGGTTCCGCCCCCATAACCGGGCATATGTCACCCGCCCGAACAGACTTACGGATAAACCGTAAAACCATTTTTCCCTTTCTGTTTGGTGCGGTAAAGTGCCTGGTCCGCCTTTTCATACAGCGTATCAAAATCCCGGTCTTCTTCTGAGGCCACCGATATACCGATACTTGCCGACATTTTCCATGCCTTTCCATCCCTTATGCATTCCGTGTCCAGGGCATGTGAGAGTTCCTCGGCCTTCTTCCTGACCCAGTCCCTGCTTGGAATGGGAATAAAAGCCACAAACTCATCCCCCCCAATCCGGCCCAGCACATCACCCTCCCGGAAATGCTCCCGCAGGATCCTTGCGAATTCCCGTATGCAATAATCCCCAAACGCATGGCCAAAGCAGTCATTGGCCTGTTTGAAATTATCGATATCAAAGATGAAAAAAGCGTAAGTCTTTTCAGTCTCCTCCGTCAACAGCGCAGTCACCCTGCGCCTGGTAGCGGCCTTGGTCAGGAACCGCGTCATCTCATCCGTGTAAGCCAGAAGCTCCTTTTTCTTCTCCTCATCAATATTCTTGCGGTAGGTAAACATGTGCAGGCAGTTGTCTTCATTGGAAAAGAAAATATACGCGTCAATGCGCATCCAGAAATAATCGCCGCCATCCTGGGTCATCATGAAATCGTATTTTAAATGGTTATTTCCACTTTCATATTCCCGGATTACATTTTCCGGTGTAAAGGTTGAGATATAACCCTGCCTGAATTCTTTCTTAATCTGCTTTTCAGCCATGACTCCCAGCGCCTGGTCATAGGGCAGCCCCTCGGCTCCCAGGCTTTCAAAATACTGGGCCGTGCGCTGGTTTCCCGTACAGTTCCTGGTAATGTTCAGTTCGTAGATATTATCGTAGAGCTGTTCCGTTGCCCGCTGGAATACATTTTCCCGCTCCTCCATAAGCTTTGTGATCTGTCTGTTAAAATTGCGTATGACCGTGGTGATGATAAACAGCACAATGGAAATAATCACCGCGATACAGACAATGGTCTGGTACAGACGGTCCCGTATGACACGGACCGTGTCCTCACTGTTCTGCTCTATGACAAGATGCCAGGACAGATCTGGTATGTATCTTGTGACCACGTAACTCCTGCCCTGATTCAGGGAATTGCTGCTCCAGAACTCAAGGTTCCTTGTATCCTCCTTAAAGCCAAGGAGTTTATCCCGGATTTCCTCCTGACCGTAAACTTCAAACCAGTCCGTCTTGCTGTAACCCGTATGTGTGGTGGAGACCTCAATTATGCCGGCCTCATCAATCAGACATATGTTCATGTTGTATTTGTCCTCATAGCCCGCCAGGAATTCTTTCAGGTAACTGATGCGGATCCCTACTCCCACAATTCCCAGTATCTTCCCGGAGCTGTCCGCAACCTTACAGTTCACGAATACCGTAATGGCATCATCCGAACCATCCACCTGATCGTTATCCACATTCATGGAGTATCCAAAGCCGCTGTCCATCAGGTCAAAATACCACTCATTCTCCGGATCATCCTCAACCAGGACCCTGTCGATACCGTTAAAATTGTAATACCGCCTGGTGGCTGATGACACCAGGAAAACAGAGTCAAAACCATATTTGTCACGGTAGGTTTTCAAATATGTCTGAAGTCTCTGGACATATTCCCTGTTCTCAAGGTTTTCCATCTCACAGGACAGCTGCTCCACCAGAAGGCTGTCGTGAGCCATTGTCAGGGAAATATTGACCGGTTTTGTAAGCAGGGTTGTAAGCTGGTAATGGATTCCCTCTCCTGTCAGCGATGCAACCTGTTCAATATTATTTAGCGTGGCCTGGTAATTAGCCCTGTAACTGAAAAATGCGGTCATGGAAAATCCTACAATCAGGACAATGCTGATCAGCAGGTCTGTTTTGATTAATTGATTATTCTTCACAACTGATGTCTCCATTCTTATATGGTTATATGCTCCGGGGCATCCTATCCGTCCTCCTTTCAGGGAAGTCCGATTCATTGTATACTAAAAGCTGCCAGAGGGTTTAATTGCTCTGTGCAGCTTAGAAATTCATATGGTTGCAGGTCGCACCATTGTCCCTATTCTTATTATACACGACTTTTCAGGTTATGGAATCTATTTCCTGAAAGAATTATGAAAGGAATATCGTGATTCCTGAAATCTCCTGCCCTGATTTCCGCCTTACCTTTTTCCCATAAGTATGGTAAAATTTTATATGATATAAAATAATCAGGAATTAATTTACAGCATATCTGATACGATAGGGGGGATGTGACATTGGTAAATGAAAATGAATTACAGCAGGTCATATACAACGTACTGCTCATGCAGATCAGGTTCGGCACTTACCATTATGGGGAGCACCTGCCCACGCTGGAAGAAGCCAGCCAGCTGTTCCTTGTCTCCATTGACACGGTCCGCGCCGCCTATCTGAGCCTGAAGCAGGAGGGCTATATCAGCCTGTCCAGAAGCGTGGGGGCTGTGGTAAAGGTATTATATACACGCCAGGAGACGGAACAGCATATACAGGACTTTTACGCCCTTAGGAAGGAGGGTCTGATTGATGTAAGCCGCTCCATGCAGCCCTTGTTCAGCCACGCACTGTGCATTGGCTTTAAAAACGCTTCACCGGAAACATTGGACAAGATCCTGTCGCTTTCATCTGACAGCCGGTTCCATCCTTCCCATACAATGATCCGGACCCTGCAGTAAATTTATGGTTCTTTGAATAACGACCTGCTGATGCGCCTTGTATGGAGGACATTCATGTCCTATCAGGCGCCCTTTCTCAGCATCCACCGGAACATCAGATACCTTGAGGCAGAGGAGAATCCACTTGTTAACATGATTGAACTCTGCCGCAATCAGGACTGGGAGGCGCTCAAAACCGCGGTGACCGATTATCAGGAGTATCTTTCCACAGCCCTGCGCAGCTTCTGCGACAGCCAGATTATGACGCCTCCTGCCGGAAAACAGATTGATTTCCATTGGTACAGCTATGAGAAGGCTTCCCAGCTCCGTTACTCCCTGGGCATGGAGATACTAATCTCCATCAACCGCGGCGTTTATCCGGCCGGATCCTTCCTTCCCTCGCTGGATAAGCTTTCAAAAGAAAAACATGTTTCCGTCAGCACGGTGCGCCGTACCCTGAGCCTTCTTAACAGCATCGGGGTAACAAAATCCATCAATGGGCTGGGAACCAGGGTCCTCCCGCAGGAGGAAATGGCTGATAACTGCGAGTTAACCCACCCCATTGCCCGCAGGCGCCTGCTGGACTGCGCCCAGGGTCTCCAGATCATCGCCCTTTCCTGTAAAGATGTGGCAGGACTGACGGCCGCTTCCCTGGACAGCGCGGCTTTATGCCAGATTGGGGAACGTCTGGATTTACTGAAACACACCGGCCGATATGAACTGACCGCCTTTACCATTCTTGAATTTTTTACCCACCGCGCTCCCTCCCATGCAATCCGCACCGCATACGCTGAACTGCTCCAGCATCTGATGTGGGGGAATCCGCTCCGCAGCATGGCCGCACAGGCAGGCATCAATACGGCATCCTATCTGCCTTATCTGGAATTCTTTGCCGGATGCGTGGAAAAGTCGGACTTGACCGGCTTCCCGGAAAAGCTGGAGGAACTTATCCTGTTTGAATTCAAGTTATTGCTTGATAAGCTTGGGCGCCTGGGAATCCCGGAAGCTTCCGGCCTGCTTTTTTAGGGCATTTCATCAATCGGACAGGGGCTGGCCATCCATGCCGCGTTTTGAACCGGCCAGTCAGGAGATAGGTAAGTCTCCAGTAACAGACCAAAAAAGACAAACATAATGGGCATGGAACTATAATATGGCAGCAGCTTCAGCAGACCGGCAGCAGCAAAAAATAGGGTCAGCACCGCAAATATGGCTTTCCACCTGCGCATCTTATTTCCTCCTGTTAAAATAGGTTACCGTCATCAGCGTTCCCGCTCCCATTGGCCCTTGCTGTTGCGGCTAAAGGCGCTCCCTCCTTCTGCCTCCACATATCCAAGTATGTCAGGATACAGGTTGCACACGGTATTCAGGGACCAGATGGATGCGTGGCCGGGATCATTTACATATTCATCGGTCTCATCTCCGGCAAAAAAGCGCCAGCCCGTATCCGGCCACTTGGGGCTGGTATCTTTATCCCGGTACATATATCCGATGGCCCTCCCCTCCTCAATCTGCTTTGACACAATGCAGCCTCCGTTATGGGGCAGCAGCTGGACCCATTCCCTCTCATCCGGCACATACCAGGCCTTCCTGTACCATGCGCCCCCTTCTCCCAAAAGATGGCGTACCAGGTTTGCATTGATTTCCAGAAAGGACAGCATGTCCTCCTCATTATTTTCAGGGACAAAATAAACAGCCCCGCAGATACAGCTTATGGCATACTCCTTAAAACTATGGTAAAACACCTGTGCCTTGGCTATCTGATTGCCGAAAATCCCAAAAAACTCTTCCTCTGTTATCATCCCGCAGGCAAATGCCTTCCGTCCCAGTCCAATGCGCTCATTGATGTCCCATGCATAGAATCCCCGTTCCTGCACATAGGGATGGAACATGGAGGCAAGGCTGATCCGCTCTTCAAAAGCCCTCCTGCCCCCTTCCTCCAGTTCCTCAAGGTCAAACAGCGGCGCACCGCACCAGAAGGTCATGAACTGCTCATACTCCCTGCCCGCCGTGTACTGCTTCATGCAGGCCTCTTCCAGGCTTTCCCTGTCATGTATGCCGTAAAGCCGGGACAGGTGGGCCTTCAGTTCCTCTGCATCCTTGTGATCCCGGCACCTGTAAAGACTTTCATATCCCATATGTACCGGGATTCCCGGCGCCTTGCGGCATGTGGCGATGCCGCTTAAGAGCAGGGCAAACTCCTTCCTGTCCGCGGCCCCGGGCTGCTGCGGTTCGGGCATTGCCTGTATTTCTGTCATGACGGCCCTGAGGGCCTGCGCTATCTTATCCATCTGACTGCCTCCTGTAATTGATAGGGACAGTATAACATATACATACCTTTACATCCAGATGGAAGAACTATAAACCTCAGATATTGCATGTATTGAATTTTACAGCTTCTTTTCCCTGTAAAATTCAATATAACCGCAGTCCCTGCATACATAGGCAATGGTAGGTCCCAGAGGCTGGTCCGGATCCGGAACATGGTCCAGCTCATCTACCCATACCAGATGGGTCCGGATATGGTTTATCTCCATATTTCCATTACATTTCTGACATTTCATCTAATTCGCTCCTCCTTTTTGTAACTCTTACCCATCCAGTATACAACAAAAAGGAAGAGGCGTGAATACCCCCTCTCCCCATTCAGCTGTATAGGTTATCTATCTGCCAAAACCCTGTCTATGATTCAGAACCCTTCCTTTTTCTCAATATCCTCCCGCACAAACATGATGATGAAGCTTGCCAGCAAAAGGACGCAGCTGAGCCAGATGGTCCTTTCCCCCAGAAGGGAGGTGGTCACGCTTCCCATTACCGCACCCACGGCAAACATCAGGATGACCCCATAATACCGCATACATCTCCCCAGGCATTCCCTGTCCTTTGTATGGCGGAACCGGTACAGCTGTTCCGTGGCGCTGCGCAGGTTTCCGATGCACATGGTGGATGCATAGGGACTTCCTTTAATCTTGCGGAAGGCATCCACCTGCATCGCACAGACAAAGGACACCATGATGTTGGCAGCCATATTCATGGACTGAGGCATGAATCCCACTGCAAACAGCAGCAGGATCTCAACCGCCACCACCATCTGTCTCCAATGAAGCTTCTCATCCCGCTGGTGGAGCCGTCTGATGTGCTCAGACATATACACTCCCCCTGCAAATGCGGCAACCGGCCCAAAATACCGCATGGCCATGGCCCACTGGCCTGAAGCCAGATAGCTTCCCATGAGCACAATGTTGCCTGTCTGGGCATTGGCAAACACCTTTCCCCGGCAGTAATATGTATAAGCATCCTGAAATCCGCCTGACATAGTCAATAAAATACCCGTTGACACAGCCTCTGACATCTGCCCACGGGTATATATCTGTTTCTCCATCTCTCATGCCGCCTTTCCCAAGTGAATGATAATGACTTTCCAACTCAAGATTGTATCACAGCTGAGGCTAAATTAAAATAGTAAATTATCAGTCCTGGGATGTGTCTGTAAATCCATTCCTATTGGCAGGGAAATCCGGTGCGGACCTCGATATACCCCGGCACTTCCTCCGGATAAATATCAAGCGCGGCAGCCAGTTCCCCGAACAGCAGCCTTCTTGCAGCCTTTGCCCCGTCCTTTTCCCGGACAGACAGGATCCTCCCTTTGCCTTTGCGGGACTGCTCCATCCTGGATATCTCCTTAATCATGGATGCAAGCTCCAGACAGTCGCCTGACTGGATGGCTTCCTTGTAGGCCTGGGGCCGTTCCCTGTCATTTGCATATTCCTTGCACTCCACATCCGGCCACGCATTAACAAAACGCTCCGCGTCCTTCCGGCTCATTATGCCCCGCATCATGACCTTATCGCTATCCACCGGAATACAGATGGTCGTGTCTTTTTCGTATCTTGGCACCAGATAATAATACAGTCTGTCATTATCTGAAAAGTCTGTCCTGGAGATTTTCTCTACCTGACATACACCTACCGTTCCATAGAGTATGAATTCACCTTTTTTGAACAATTTCCCACCTTTCTGAACACATTGTGTTCAAGCGTTTACTGGGTATCCGTCTATTATAACACATTTTTCATGTTATGTAAACCCAACCTGTCCACATCCCAAATCAACCGGATATTTGACTGAATATTGGATTGGATATTTGACTGAATATTGGACTGTTTTTTGACGGTATGTCTGCCCCAACCATATTGCATCAATGCTATTTGATAAACATTCTCAAATAGATATCTGGACAATTTCCTTGTGCCGGTGTATGATATCCCTATAAGTTAGTTTTGGCTAACTACAAAGACAGGCAACAGGGGCCAAAACCATCATGACAGCCCCGGCAATATGAATCACGGACAAGGAGGATTTCACATGAGTGTTGTCATCATAGGAGGCCATGACCGCATGGTAGGCCAGTACAAAAAAATCTGTAAAAACTACAACTGCAAGGCAAAGGTATTTACCCAGATGAGCGCCAGCCTGGACAAACAGATTGGCCGTCCTGACCTGCTGGTGCTGTTCACCAACACGGTCTCACACAAAATGATACGCTGCGCCCTGGACGAGGTGGGAAACCATACGGAGATTGTGCGCTGCCACACCAGCAGCGGCACGGCCCTGACGGAAATACTGGAGGAAAAATGTGCTGTCTGTGCGGTTTAATACTAGGGCCTGTCTGAAAATTCATTCCCGCCATCTGCACGCCCCACTTCGCGGC
>NZ_QVEX01000021.1 GCF_003434055.1 Enterocloster aldenensis
AGTGTGCTTTTCAGTACACCCCAACATTCAGTATAGAACCTCTTTTCTTTTGGCCGGATCTATGCTAAACTATAACTCATATGGAAGGAGAAGAGAACCAATGGCATTTACCCACTTACATGTCCATACGGAATACAGCCTGTTAGACGGCTCCTGCAAGATCAAGGAGCTGACGGCCAGGGCCAAAGAACTTGGGATGGACAGCATGGCTGTTACGGACCACGGTGTGATGTATGGTGTGATTGATTTTTATAAAGCTGCAAAGGAAGCAGGTATTAAGCCTATTCTTGGCTGTGAGGTCTATGTGGCGCCGAACTCCCGCTTTGACAGGGAGACGGTCAGCGGTGAGGACAGGTACTATCATCTGGTGCTTCTGGCAGAGGACAACCAGGGATATGAGAACCTGATGAAGATTGTGTCCAAGGGATTTGTGGATGGTTTTTATTATAAACCCAGGGTGGATTATGAGGTGCTTGCCAAGTACCACCAGGGGGTGATTGCACTGAGCGCCTGCCTGGCCGGCGAGGTGCAGAGATATCTTACCAGGGGCATGTACGAGGAGGCTGTGCGGGCAGCCGGACGGTATGTGGACATATTTGGACAGGACAACTTTTTCCTGGAACTGCAGGACCATGGGCTGCCCGACCAGAAACTGGTCAATCAGGGACTGATGCGCATGAGCAGGGAGACAGGGCTTGAACTGGTGGCCACCAATGATATCCACTATACGTTTGCAGAGGATGAGAAGGCCCACGATATACTGCTGTGCATCCAGACCGGCAAGAAGGTGGAGGATGAGGACCGCATGCGCTATGAGGGCGGGCAGTACTACTGCAAGTCCGAGGAGGAGATGAAGGCACTGTTCCCCTATGCGCCCCAGGCCCTGGAGAACACCCACAAGATAGCACAGCGGTGCAATGTGGAGATTGAGTTCGGTGTGACCAAGCTTCCCAAATACGAAGTGCCGGAAGGCTTTGATTCCTGGAGTTATCTGAACCATCTGTGCCGCGAGGGTTTTAAGACAAGATACCCGGAGGATGACGGTACCTTAAGCAGCCGTCTGGATTATGAGCTGGACACCATCCGTACCATGGGATATGTGGACTATTTCCTGATTGTCTGGGATTTCATCAATTATGCCCGCTCCCAGGATATCATGGTAGGACCGGGGCGCGGTTCTGCGGCCGGAAGCGTGGTGTCCTATACCCTGGGAATCACCAATATTGACCCGGTGCGCTATAACCTCCTGTTTGAACGTTTCCTGAACCCGGAGAGGGTGTCCATGCCGGATATTGATATTGATTTCTGTTATGAACGGCGCCAGGAAGTCATAGACTATGTGGTACGCAAGTACGGTAAGGACCAGGTGGTCCAGATTGTCACCTTCGGTACCCTGGCAGCCAAGGGCGTGGTCAGGGATGTGGGAAGGGTGCTGGGCCTGCCCTATTCCATGTGCGACACCATTGCCAAGATGATACCGGGCGATTTGGGAATGACCCTTGATAAGGCATTGATGATGAATCCGGATTTAAAAAAGGCGTATAATGAAGACCAGCAGGTGCGTTACCTGATTGATATGTCAAAGCGTCTGGAAGGCCTGCCGAGGCATACATCCATGCATGCCGCAGGCGTGGTGATCGGCAGCCGCTCCATTGATGAGTTCGTACCCCTTTCCAGGGCAAGCGACGGTACGATTACCACCCAGTTCACTATGACCACCATAGAGGAACTGGGACTTCTGAAAATGGATTTCCTGGGCCTGCGTACCCTTACCGTCATCCAGAATGCGGTGCGGTTGGCTGAGAAGGATTATGGCATAAGCATTGATATAGACCAGATTGATTTTAACGACAGGCAGGTCCTGGAGTCCATTGGGACCGGAAGGACAGAAGGCGTGTTCCAGCTGGAAAGCGCCGGGATGAAAAGCTTCATGAAGGAGCTTAAGGCGGAGAACCTGGAGGATATCATTGCAGGAATCTCCCTGTACCGTCCAGGTCCCATGGATTTCATACCAAGGTACCTGAAAGGCAAGAACGACAAGGGGTCCATTACCTATGAGTGCCCCCAGCTGGAACATATATTAAGCCCCACCTACGGCTGTATCGTATACCAGGAGCAGGTCATGCAGATCGTGCGTGACTTGGCCGGATACACCATGGGACGGAGCGACCTGGTGCGCAGGGCCATGAGTAAGAAGAAGACCTCGGTCATGGAAAAGGAACGCCATAATTTCGTGTACGGCAATGAGGAGGAGGGCGTTAAGGGCTGTGTGAAGAATGGGATTGATGAGAAGACGGCCAACCACATCTACGATGAGATGATTGACTTTGCAAAATATGCATTTAACAAGTCCCATGCAGCCGCGTACGCCGTGGTATCCTATCAGACCGCCTACCTTAAGTATTACTATCCCCGTGAGTTCATGGCTGCGCTTATGACGTCGGTCATGGACAATGTTGGCAAGTTTTCCGAATATGTCCTTACCTGCCGCCGGATGATGGGAATCCCGGTGCTGCCCCCGGATATCAATGAGGGGGAGAGCGGCTTTTCCGTGTCAGGGGATGCAATCCGCTATGGGCTTTCCGCCATTAAGAGCGTGGGCAAGCCGGTTGTGGATGTAATCCTTGCAGAGCGTGGGAAGGGCGGGCCCTTCCGTTCCATGGAAGACTTTGTGGGCCGTATGTCCATGAAGGAGGTCAACAAGAGGACGCTGGAGAACTTTATCAAATCCGGCGCCCTGGACACACTGCCAGGCACCAGGCGGCAGAAGATGGCGGTGGCGCCCACCATGCTGGAGGAAAAGGCCAGGGAGCGCAAATCCATGTTTGAGGGCCAGCTGAGTCTGTTTGACATTGCCGGCGATGAGGCCAGGGACGAGTTTCAGATTACCTTTCCCGATGTGGGGGAATACTCCAAAGAGGAGCTGCTTGCTTTTGAGAAGGATATCCTGGGCGTGTACATCAGCGGCCATCCCCTGGATGACTATGAGGATGCCTGGCGCAGGAACATAACCGCCACGTCAGCTGATTTCATGGTGGATGAGGAGACGGAAAAAGCAGGGGTCCAGGACGGGAGCAGGGTCATTATAGGGGGAATGGTTGCCGGAAAGACAGTGAAGACCACCAGGACCAACCAGCTGATGGCGTTCATTACCCTGGAAGACCTTATGGGGTCCGTGGAAGTAATCGTGTTCCCAAAGGATTATGAGGCCAACCGTGAACTGTTTACCGAGGACGCCAAGCTTTTTATCCGCGGCAGGGTTTCCGTTGGCGATGACCCGGTGGGAAAGCTGGTGTGTGAACAGGTGGTGCCCTTTGAGGACACGCCCAAGGAACTGTGGGTCCAGTTTGCGGATAAGGAAGCCTACCGGGAAAGCGAACAGAAGCTGCTTTCCCAGCTGAAGTCCAGCGAGGGAAAGGACAGGGTGGTCATTTATCTCCAGAAGGAACGGGCCAAAAAGATGCTCCCCCCCTCCTGGAACGTCCATGTCACGGACCAGCTTTTACAAGGGCTGCAGCATGAACTTGGTGAAAAAAATGTCAAAGTGGTAGAAAAAGGTCTTGAAAAGCTGGTAAAAATGCATTAGAATAGCGTTGGGCATAAAATGAGAGAATGAATAAGAGTGACATTGCGCGGGCGGTGGACGCAGGCGCTTAATACAAGGAGGTAAATTGCTATGGCAAAGGCAGTGAAGACCATTGGAGTACTTACAAGCGGCGGGGATGCGCCGGGAATGAACGCGGCAATCCGCGCAGTGGTTCGTGCGGCAATTAACAAGGGACTTAAGGTAAAGGGAATCATGCGCGGCTACGCAGGACTTCTGGAAGAGGAAATCGTGGATATGGAGTCCACCAGCGTATCGGACACTATCAACAAGGGCGGTACCATACTTTACACAGCCAGATGCAAGGAGTTTACTACACCGGAAGGCCAGCAGCAGGGCGCTGAAATCTGCCGTAAGCATGGAATCGACGGCATTGTGGTGATTGGCGGCGACGGTTCCTTCCGCGGCGCTGGCAAGCTTTCCGCCCTTGGAATCAATACAATCGGACTTCCGGGAACCATTGACCTGGACATTGCATGTACGGATTACACCATTGGTTTTGACACGGCTGTCAACACGGCCATGGAGGCCATTGACAAGATCCGTGACACCTCCACTTCCCATGAGCGGTGCAGTATCGTTGAAGTGATGGGAAGGAACGCGGGTTATCTTGCGCTGTGGTGCGGCATTGCCAACGGCGCTGAGGATATCCTTCTTCCGGAACGGTATGACGGAGATGAACAGGCGCTCATCAACAGGATCATCGACAACCGCAGACGGGGCAAGAAGCACAATATCATCATTAATGCCGAGGGAATCGGACATTCCGGCTCCATGGCAAAACGTATTGAGGCAGCCACCGGGATTGAGACAAGGGCCACCATCCTGGGACACATGCAGAGAGGCGGCACGCCTACCTGTAAGGACAGGGTTTATGCTTCCATCATGGGCGCCAGGGCAGCCGAACTTCTGGCGGAAGGCAAGAGCAACCGTCTGGTGGCGTATAAGCACGGCGAATTCGTTGATTATGATATCCAGGAAGCGCTGAACATGAAAAAGGACATTCCGGAAGAGCAGTATGAGGTTGCGAAGCTGCTCATAAGGTAAGGAGCGCTGCGGCAGTGTATCCATAATGCAGGGCACTGGCTGCATCCGAATATAGAATGAATGGAAAGTCCGCGCCTGCGGTAGGTTATCTCCTCCGGGGCAGCGGACTTTTGTGGAGAGATGAGATGATGGATACAAAGGTGCTCTGCGGAGCCAATTCCTATGAACAGAAGTATTATTTTAACCAGGAATTCAGTTCACTGCCCCAGTCCGTTAAGGATGAACTGCACATCATGTGCGTTCTTTATACAGAGGATGTGGGGGGAATCCTGACCCTGGAGTTTGATGACAGCGGGACCCTGGAGTTCAAGGTAACGGCTCCCGAGGAGGATTACCTGTTTGATGAAATCGGCAGTGTCCTTAAGATTAAGCAGTACCAGGAAGAAAAAAGGGAGATGCTTGAATCACTGGAACTGTATTACAGGACGTTTTTCCTGGGGGAAGACCTGGACCTGGATGAGGAAGGATAGATGGAACTGAGGATAGGAAACACCATTCTTGAAAATAATGTAATACTGGCACCCATGGCAGGAGTGACGGACCTGCCATTTCGTTTGCTCTGCCGTGAACAGGGGGCCGGATGTGTGGTGACGGAGATGGTCAGTGCAAAGGCCATCCTGTACAATAACAGGAATACAAAGGAACTGATGCAGATACACCCACAGGAACGCCCCGCGGCCATCCAGCTCTTTGGATCGGACCCGGATATCATGGCTCAGATTGCTGCCAGGATTGAGGACGGCCCATATGATTTCATCGATGTGAACATGGGGTGTCCCGTGCCTAAGGTGGTGAATAACGGCGAAGGCTCCGCCCTTATGAAAAACCCCAAACAGGCAGAAAAGGTCCTTTCCGCCATGGTGAAGGCGGTAAAGAAACCGGTTACGGTCAAGTTCCGCAAGGGATTCAATGACACCAGCGTCAACGCGGTGGAGTTTGCAAAAATGGCTGAGGGCAGCGGCGTGGCGGCAGTGGCTGTCCATGGCAGGACAAGGGAACAGTATTATTCAGGAAAGGCGGACTGGGATATCATACGCCAGGTAAAGGAGGCGGTGAAGATTCCGGTGATTGGGAACGGGGACATCTTCACGCCTCAGGATGCCGGGCGCATGATGGAGGAAACTGGCTGCGATGGAATCATGGTGGCCAGGGGAGCGAAGGGGAATCCGTGGATTATCAGGCGCATCAACCATTACCTGGACACGGGGGAAATCCTTCCAGGACCTTCTATAGAAGAGATACAGGCAATGATCCTGCGTCACGGACATATGCTGGCAGCGTACAAGGGTGAGCAGACTGCCATGCGTGAGATGCGGGGGCACGTGGCCTGGTACACCAAGGGAATGCCCCATTCGGCTGCCCTCAGAAATGAAATCAACCAGGTGGAAACACTGAAAGGGCTGGCAGGACTTCTCAATCAGGCCGTGCCGTCAAACCCGCTATCAATTCCAGGTTGAAAAGATGGAAACCATTCTTGACAATAGCCATATTTTCTTATATAATACACTGAATGTGTGGATAGTAAGACAGATACTTAAGTGAAAACAAACATAAATCAAAGAATCAAAAGGAAGGAAGCAGGTAAAATGGCGGATAAGAAACACATATTGACATATGCCGGACTCAAACAGTATGAGGATGAACTGCAGAATCTGAAGGTTGTCAAAAGAAAAGAAGTAGCACAGAAGATTAAGGAAGCTAGGGAGCAGGGAGACCTGTCTGAGAACGCGGAGTATGACGCTGCCAAGGATGAGCAGAGGGATATTGAACTGCGTATCGAAGAACTGGAAAAGCTGCTTAAGAACGCAGAAGTGGTTGTGGAGGATGAGATAGACCTTGACAAAATCAACATCGGATGTAAGGTAAAGCTTCTGGATGTAGAATATGATGAGGAGATGGAATTCTATATCGTAGGTTCCACAGAAGCCAACAGCCTGCAGAATAAGATAAGCAATGAGTCACCGGTAGGCCGTGCCCTGATTGGCAAGGTTGTGGGTGACTGCGTTGAAGTGGAGACACAGGCAGGTGATATCCAGTATAAGGTGCTGGAAATCCAGAGGGTTTCATAAGGAAAACCATTGATAGAATAGATGAACGCAGGAGGAGCGCGAGACGTGGGAGATCAGCAGAAGGTTAACCAGGCAGAACAGGATTTGAATCATGTGCTGAAGGCCAGGCGGGATAAGCTGGCAGAGCTTCAGGCAGCTGGAAAGGACCCTTTCCAGATCACAAAATATGATGTGACTGCCCACAGCATGGATGTGAAAGACAATTACGGGCAGTGGGAAGGGAAGGAAGCAGCCATCGCAGGCCGTATGATGTTCAAGCGCGTCATGGGTAAGGCTTCTTTCTGCAATATACAGGATTTAAAAGGCAGTATCCAGGTCTATGTTGCCCGTGACAGCGTGGGGGAAGAGACTTATAAGGATTTTAAGAAGATGGACATCGGAGATGTGGCCGGCATCAGGGGAACTGTGTTTACCACCAAGACAGGCGAGATTTCCATCCATGCCACGGAGGTGACCCTTCTCTCCAAAAGCCTTCAGGTGCTTCCTGAGAAGTTCCATGGACTGACAGACACGGATATGCGTTACCGCCAGCGTTACGTGGATTTAATCATGAATGCGGAGGTCAAGGATACCTTCATCAAGCGTTCCAAAATCCTTGCCGCCATCCGCAGGTATCTGGGAGGGGAAGGCTTCATGGAAGTGGAGACCCCCATGCTGGTTGCCAATGCGGGCGGCGCTGCCGCAAGACCTTTTGAAACCCACTTCAATGCGCTGGATGAGGATTTAAAGCTGCGCATTTCACTGGAGCTTTACTTAAAGAGGCTGATTGTAGGCGGGCTTGAAAGGGTATATGAGATTGGACGTGTGTTCCGCAACGAGGGACTGGACACCAGGCACAACCCGGAGTTCACCCTGATGGAACTGTATCAGGCATATACGGATTACCATGGCATGATGGACCTGACAGAGAACCTGTACCGTTTTGTGGCCCAGGAGGTACTGGGGACCACCACCATTACCTATAACGGGATTCAGATGGATTTAGGGAAGCCATTTGAGCGTATCACCATGGTAGACGCCGTGAAGAAGTATTCAGGCGTGGACTTTAGCCAGATCCATACCCTGGAAGAAGCCAGGGCCGCCGCCAGGGAAAAGCATGTGGAGTTTGAGGGGCGCCATAAGAAGGGCGATATCCTGAACCTTTTCTTTGAGGAGTTTGTGGAAGAGCATCTGGTCCAGCCCACCTTTGTCATGGACCATCCCATTGAGATTTCACCGCTGACCAAGAAGAAACCGGAAAATCCGGAGTATGTGGAGCGTTTCGAGTTCTTTATGAACGGCTGGGAGATGGCTAATGCCTATTCTGAACTGAATGACCCCATTGACCAGAGGGAGCGTTTCAAGGCCCAGGAAGAACTGCTGGCCCAGGGGGATGAGGAAGCAAACCATACGGATGAGGATTTCATCAATGCCCTGGAAGTGGGTATGCCTCCCACAGGCGGTATCGGGTTTGGGATTGACCGTATGTGCATGCTTCTGACGGACTCAGCGGCAATCAGGGATGTATTGCTGTTCCCAACAATGAAGACACTGGGTGGTTCTGATAGTGGGAAAAAGGCAGAAAAAGTTGTTTCGGTAGAAGGAAGGGCAGAGGAAAAAAAGGCAGAAAAAATTGATTTTTCCAACGTGAAAATCGAGCCGCTGTTTGAGGAAATGGTGGATTTTGAGACCTTTGCAAAGTCCGATTACCGTGCTGTAAAGATAAAAGACTGTGTTGCAGTACCGAAGAGCAAGAAACTTCTCCAGTTTACCTTAGACGATGGCTCTGGCACGGACCGCACGATTTTAAGCGGGATTCATGAATATTATGAGCCGGAAGAGCTGATTGGGAAGACGTCCATTGCCATTGTAAACCTGCCTCCGCGCAAGATGATGGGAATTGATTCCTGCGGTATGCTGATTTCTGCGGTACATGAAGAGGACGGAGCAGAAGGACTTCATCTCCTGCTGGTGGACGACCATATACCGGCAGGCGCAAAGTTATATTAAGAAGCTGTTTGATGATTCATCCGGGAACTTGTTCCTGATAAGCGGTAAGAGGACATTTCTAAGAAGATTTTAGAAATGTCCTTTTTGCATTGGCTGTTACGTGGTATAATATATATGTTTGTCTTAAGTGAAGCTGATAAAAGGGGGGTATCGATGAAAAGACGCATAAAAACAGGGATTTTCATATCGGGAGCCTTATCCGCAGCCCTCCTTTCAGGCTGTGGAGCCGGGAACCAGGTGGTGGATTACGGGAAAACCCAGGAAGAACCTGTGACAATTACTTTTTTTGGAAATAAATATGAAACGGAAAATGTGATTGTTATTGAAGAAATCATTACCGGTTTCATGAAGGAAAACCCGGATGTACGTGTCTCCTATGAAAGCCTGAAGGGCACGGAATATTACGATGCCCTCAGCAAGCGCATGGAGGCCGGTAAAGGGGATGATATCTTCATGGTGAATCATGATGCGGTGTTGGAACTGCGGGATAAGGGACAGCTGGCAGACCTATCTGCGGTCAGTACGCTTTCCAACTATACGGAAAGCATGCTCAGCCAGATGGAGGAAGACGGGGAGATATACTGGCTGCCCACCACCGTTTCCGTATTTGGCCTTTATTGCAATATGGACCTGTTAAAGGAACATAAGCAGAAGATACCGGAAAACCTTGGGGAGTGGGAGGATACCTGCGGTTATTTTCTTTCACGGGGCATAACACCAGTCATTGCCAATAATGATATCTCCTTAAAAACCCTGGCAATCGGCAGGGGATTTTATGACGTATACCAGGAAAAACGTCAGGCGGAAGTGTTTGAACGCCTGAACAGCGGGCAGGAACCCGTCAGCAGGTATCTGGAGCCTGGTTTTTCCCTTGCAGAGGAACTGATAACCAAAGGTTATGTTGATGCAGGGAAAACCCTTACTACAATGAAAACCTCAGATGACCTGGAGGAATTTATCAAAGGTGTGTCGCCTTTCCTGCTGACCGGTGCATGGGCTGTAGGACGGGTCAAAGGCATGGAACCGGATTTTACGTTCCAGGTGGTCCCTTACCCTGTCCTGGATGAGGGGAATCTTGTGGTCATTAACGCAGACACGCGCCTGAGCATCAATGCTGACAGTGATTACCCGGAGGAGGCGGTACGGTTTGTGGAGTACTTTACCAGGCCGGAAAATATTCAGAAATTCGCGGACCAGCAGTCATCCTTAAGTCCACTGAAAAACGGGGCGTCTTCATCTGTCGACGAAATTGCCCCCTTGATATCCTGCTACCAGGAAGGCAGGACCGTAATCGGGGCGGACGGATTTCTTGAACTTCCTATATGGAGCCTGACGGCAGAGGTTTCCCAGAAGCTTCTTTCAGGGGAGCCCCTTAAAGCTGTCATGGACTGGATGGATAAACAGGGCATTACAGAAGGAGGAACACCATGACCGACCATGATGGTGTACATATGAAGACAAAAATAATCCTGGCAGTGGTCTGCATTGGCGCTGCGCTTAGTTTTCTTACCGTCCTTTTCGTACAGGATGTGAGCACGCAGCTTTGGGAACAATCTATCCATACAATCATGGAAAGCACAAAACAGGGCTGTACCACATTGCGCATCCAGCTTCAGGAAGCATATGAGGATATGGGAAATGTTGCAGTGGATTTAGAGGGATATTCATTGCAGCAGAAGCAGGAGATTGTGGAAATACTGGAACACTCCGCCCAATCACGTCATGGTACAGAGCTTTATCTTTCCGATGGTACCTGCCTGTCCGGATATGGAGTATGGGATCAGGCGGTTGGAAAACAGATTTTTGGACAGCAGAGGAAAAGCGGGATTGTCAACCCGCACATAAGCAGCGTGACAGGAGTCAATGTCTTTAACCTGTACATTCAGGTCCTCCTGGCTGACGGCACAAAAGCTTATCTGGTTAAGGAGTATGAAGTGGATACCATTGTGGACAGCTTCAGCCTTTCATTCTATGATAATGCAGGTTTCTCCTATGTTGTCAATACAAAAGGGGACATATTAATCCGGTCCCCACATCCCGGAAGCAATAAAACCGTGAGGAACCTTTTTGACATGCTGGATGTGCCGCAGAATGCACCAGCACAGATGGAAGCGTTCAGACAGGCCCTGGAAAACTCCGGGAATGGCTGGGCAGTGTTCACATACCAGGGAGAAAAGACCGTATTCTGCTTCATACCGCTTCAGCTGCAGTCTGACTGGTATCTGGTATCAATCATCCCGAAGGATACCGTGAATGAGCAGACCCATGAAATCCTCATGCGTGCCCTGACCCTGATGGCCAGCATCATATTGGGGATATCAATCCTGGCCGCCTTTTATATCCGCTATGTGAGACGGACCAATAAGCGGCTTATGGACCAGGCCGCCTACATCGGACATCTGTATAACGCTGTGCCGGAAGGCATTGCCCTGATTACCGTGGAAGAACCCAACCGGATCATCCAGCTTAACAGGGAGGGGATGGGACTGCTGGGCTATCCGGACGGGACCTCCGATGACGCTGTATCCGGACGGAACCTCCGTGAAGTCATACATCCGGATGATTATGAGGACATGGACCGCCTCTTTGACCAGTCGTCAACAGAAGGTGGCAAGGCCGGTTTTGAAAAGCGCATGCTGAAAAACAGCGGGGAAGTTTTCTGGGGAGCAGGTATTCTGGAGAAGACAATGGATGAAAACGGAACCCCTGTCTTAATTGTAACCTTCCATGATATAACGGCTGAGAAACTGGAGAAGGAAGCTGCGGAACGCGACAAACTCCAGGAACGCATTACATTGGTGGGGGCCATCTCCAATGCTTATCCGGTAATCATACGCCTGAACCTGACCAGGGACACCCTGAATTTCATCTATGTCAGACAGGGGCTTATGACAGACCTGGGAAGCCAGGAAACATACAGTCAGCTTTATGAGGACTTTTCATCCGGCGTTCACCCTGATAACCGGATGGAATACGCAAGCCGTTTTTCACTGGAATCCCTGCGTGAAAGCCTGGTCCATAATAAGAATGAGGTATTCCTGGAATCAAAGCATCTGCTGACAGATGGGGAGTATCACTGGATATCCACCCAGATTATTTATGTGGATAACCCATATTCAGATGATATGCTGGCCATCCTTATTTCCCGTCGCATTGACGAACAGCGCCATGAAGAGGAACAGCAGCGGCTGGCCCTTAAAAGCGCCCTGGACAGCGCCAAGGCGGCAAGCAATGCAAAGAGCCGGTTTCTTTCTAACATGAGCCATGATATACGGACCCCCATGAATGCCATCATAGGAATGACGGCAATTGCAGCCGCACACATTGACGACCGGGACAGGGTGCTGGAATGCCTGAAGAAGATTAATCTTTCAGGAAAACATCTCTTAAGCCTGATTAACGATGTCCTGGACATGTCAAAGATAGAGAACGGAAAACTCTCAATCAGGGAAGAACCCTTTAATTTCCCTGAACTGGTAGCAGATGCGGCCGGGCTTATACATTTACAGGCAAATGCAGGCAGGCTTGCCATGGATGTCTGTCTTCCGCACATGAAAAATGAAAATGTCATTGGTGACCCCCTCCGTATGCGCCAGGTGTGCATCAATATCCTGAGCAATGCGGTAAAATATACCCCGCCGGGCGGGTTTGTCAAGGTTGAGGCCTGGCAGGAGGATGGTCTGGTCCTGGGTTATGGAAATTTTGTGTTCCGCTGCACGGATACCGGAGTGGGAATGGACCCATCATTTCTGGAACATATCTTCCAGCCCTTTGAACGCGCCCAGGACCATGCCGGCATGAAGGTTGCCGGTACCGGTCTGGGAATGGCCATAACCAAAAACATCATTGATCTTATGAATGGGGATATACAGGTGGAAAGCAGTCCCGGTAAGGGTACCGTATTCACCGTAACCATACCGCTTAAACTGCAGGATGCACCTGAGGAGCAGGTGCCAAAGGCCTGGCTTGGGATAAACAGCCTGATTGTGGATGATGACAGGCAGACCTGCCTCAATGCAGTGGAACTGCTTAAGGATATGGGACTGAGGGCATGCTTTGTCACGGACGGAGAAACAGGTGTAAGGTATGCTGCGGATGCAAAGGACACAAAAGACCCGTATGAACTCATAATCATTGATTGGAAGATGCCTGGTATGGACGGGATTGAAACAACGCGCCGTATCAGGAAGGAAGTGGGGGCGGCAGTACCGGTCATTGTCCTGACCGCTTATGACTGGTCGGAGATAGAGGGCGAGGCCAGAGAGGCAGGAGTCACTGCTTTTATCTCCAAACCCTTTTACCGCTCCAAAATGTGTTACCTGCTCAGGGGATTGGACGGCGGCGCAAACGAGGATAAGAAGCCGGCAGCGCGGCCGGATTATAAAGGGAAACGAATTCTTCTGGCAGAAGACAATGAGATTAACAGGGAGATTGCCGGAACCCTGATTCGGGAGATGGGCATCATGGTTGAGGAGGCTATGGACGGCAGTGAGGCTGTAGAAATGGTGAGGCAGTCAGAGGAAGGATATTATGACTTGATATTCATGGATATCCAGATGCCGGTCATGGACGGATATCAGGCGGCCAAGGTTATACGGGGCCTGGAACGCGGGGATGCATGCCATATGCCCATTATTGCCATGACTGCCAATGCTTTTGAGGAAGATGTGAGGGAGGCCATGAGGGCCGGTATGAATGCACATTTTTCAAAGCCCATTGACCTGGATGCATTGGAAGCCCTGCTCTCCAAATACCTGAGTGGGGAAAGCGGCAAATAGAACGGGCGCCGGAATAAATTCCCGGCGCCTGTTCTTTTTAAGGAAACAATTCTTCCAGTTCCTTACAAAAACATAAAAATTAATTTAAGGTGTCGCAAAACATAAAAACTTGTGGTATACTAAATTGATATGTTATGAGATTCTTAAGGAGTGCCTATGCTGAACGAAGAAAAGGTCAGATATATGACGGAATTGGCCATATTTGAAAAGAACGAAGGCAAGAAGATATTCCCTATTAACCGCTATTTTAAAAAAGATTATGTAGGCGGACAGATGTTCCGCTCATTTTTTGGGTATACCTTCTGTTATTGTCTTCTGCTTCTGATGTGGGTTCTCTATAAACTGGACGAGCTGCTGAATGATATGAGTATTGACGAGATCCTCCGCGCCGGTGAACGCTGGGGAATCATCTATGTGGCCGGCCTGGCGGTTTACCTGTTTATTACCTGGATTGTGTATGCCAAGCGGTATGATTACGCATCCCGTTCCCAGACCATGTACGCTTCCAAGCTTAAGCACCTGCTGAAGCGCTACGATAAGGACAGGACTGACCGAATGAGGGATAACAGAGGAGGAAGGGCCAGATGACAAGTCTTCTGCTATGGAAAGAGCAATTAAAGCAATTTTATAATAAGTACAGTTATGGCGTACAGCCGGTCATCCGTTTCCTGTTTGCGCTGTGCACGTTCCTGAGCCTGAATGCCAATATCGGATATATGAACAAGCTTAAGAACCCCCTGGTAATCATCCTGGTATGCCTGGTAAGTTCCCTGCTGCCCTACGGTGCCATTGTGTTCCTGGCAGCCTGCCTTCTTGTGGCCCATGTCTATGCGGTGTCGCTGGAGATGGCGTTGATTACGCTGGTGCTTATATTGACCGTGGCAATCCTTTACTATGGCTTCAAGCCGGGAGACAGCTACCTGATTGTACTAACGCCACTGGCGTTCTTGTTTAAGATTCCCTATGCAATCCCCCTTTTGGTGGGGCTGGGAGGCAGTCTTGCATCCGTAATCCCCGTGGGATGCGGGGTGTTCCTGTATTATCTTGTGATGTATGTAAAGCAGAATGCGGGTATCCTTACCAATGAAGGTTCTGTGGATATTGTACAGAAGTACAGCCAGATCCTTAAGTCCGTCATATTCAACCAGACCATGATGGTCATGATTGCAACCTGTGCCGTGGGCATCATCATCGTGTATCTGATACGCAGGCTGTCCATGGATTATTCCTGGATCATTGCCATCATAGCCGGTTCCGTGGCAGAACTTCTGGTCATTTTCATAGGGGATTTTGTTTTTGGCGTATCCGTGGCAGTGGGGCAGCTGATTCTGGGCATACTATTGTCAACCCTGATTGCAGTGGTGTACAATTTTTTTATCATCACAGTGGATTATACCAGGACGGAATATGTCCAGTTTGAAGATGACGATTATTATTATTACGTGAAGGCAGTGCCCAAGATGAACGTGAGCACACCGGATGTAAAGGTACAGAAAATAAGTTCCAGAAAACGCAGCACAAGGGAGAGAAACGTGTATTAATGAAAAAGATTGATTGCAAGGAGGTGACAGCATGGCAGAAATGCTAGAACAGATGTCATCATGGCTGACTCTGTTGCCAAGGATATCACTTGGGAATATTCTGGAGATTGTGATTATCTCCTTCCTGGTGTATGAGATCCTTGTATGGATTAAGAATACCAGGGCATGGAACCTGTTAAAGGGCCTGCTGGTTATCCTGATGTTTGTGGTATTTGCTGCCGTGTTCCACCTGACCGTTATATTATGGATATTAGAAAACACTACAACCATTGCGGTGACAGCCCTGCTGGTAATATTCCAGCCTGAACTGCGCAAGGCCCTGGAACAGCTGGGAAGCCGCAATATACTTTCCAACATCCTTTCCTTTGATGACGGGAAGGACAGCCAGGCTTTCAGCGACAAGACCATCAATGAACTGGTAAGGGCCACCTTTGAGATGGCTAAAGTCAAGACAGGGGCGCTGATGGTAATCGAGAGAGGGTCCTCACTTAAGGAAATCGAGAGGACGGGGATTGAGATTAACGGCCTGGTCACCAGCCAGCTGCTGATAAACATATTTGAACACAACACCCCGCTTCATGACGGCGCGGTTGTCATACGCGGGAACCGTATTACCGCGGCCACCTGTTATCTGCCGCTTTCCGACAACATGACCATCAGCAAGGACCTGGGCACCCGCCACAGGGCAGCGGTGGGGGTCAGCGAGGTGACAGACAGCGTGACGATTGTGGTTTCCGAGGAAACAGGAAGGGTTTCCGTGGCAGAGGAAGGGACTTTGACTAAAATTGCGGATGCGGAAGGATTAAAGAAGATTCTTGCCACCGTTAAGGAGGAAACAGTCTCTTTGAACCGTTTTAAAATATGGAAGGGAAGGCTGAAGAATGGAAAAAAAGCTGTCTAATAACCTTGGGCTTAAAGTCCTTTCTGTCTTCCTGGCATTCTTTGTATGGCTGGCAGTCATGAACATAGCGAATCCAAAAGTAATGCGCAGCCAGGAAGTACCCTTGGAAATCCTCAATGGGGATATCCTTGAATCCAGTGGAAAGACATATGAAGTCATAGGCGACAGGGACACGGTTACTGTTTACTATAAGGTGACTACATCGGATTCCGCCAACATCAAGGCCTCTGATTTCAGGGCTTATATCGATTTGGCAGATGTGTACGAGCCAACGGGCGCGGTGCCGGTTAAACTGGAAGTAAAGAATAACAGCAACAAGCTGGAGTCCGTGGTATCAAAGCCCAGTGTCATCCGGATTGAGACCGAGGATTTACAGCGCAAGCCCTTTAATCTTGAGACCAAGACAGAAGGCGTGACCGAAGACGGATATAATCCCGGCGTGGCCACTGTCTCACCCACGTATATATATGTGAGCGGACCCGTGTCCGTGGTGGGACGGATCAGTTCAGTGGGAATCGTGATTAATGTTGAGGGCGCTAACAGCGACCTGTCAGGCACATTGCCTGTGAGGTGCTTTGACGCCAATAACAATGACCTGACGGACCAGATCGGCGACAGGGTAACCTTCAGCCGCTCTGAGATTGATTATACCCTTCCCATACTGAAGGAGAAGAACCTGAACCTTACCTTTGAGACAGAAGGGACGGTGGCGGACGGTTACCGGTTTACGGGAATTGAGAGCAGCAGGAATTATGTGGAGGTCAAAGGCCTTAAGTCCGATCTGGCCAGGGCGAATTCAGTGACAATCCCAAAGTCCGAGCTGAACATGGATGGGGCAACAGGCGATAAGGAAGTTACCATTGACCTGAACAAGTACCTGCCGGAAGGCGTTGAACTTGCTGACCCGGCTGCCAATGAGATTAAGGTAGTCATTAAGGTGGAGTCCCTGGAGAGCAGGACGTATGAGGTGCCTGTGAGCCAGATTAAACAGGTTGGCGCATCCGGCCAGTATGATTATGAATACGACAGGAAATCACTCAATATAGTAGTAAAGGGGCTGAAGGAAGACCTGGACCAGCTGACGTCCGCAGCAATCCAGGCTGAACTGGATGTAAGCAGCATGGAACCAGGGGACAACATGGGAACTGTAACGCTAGAACTGGGCGATGCTTATGAGCTTGTAAGCGGCAACAGCGTTCTGGTAACAGTCACTGAGAAAGGGCCGTCTGCGCCGGATGGCGAGGCAGAAGAGGATGAAAGCCAGTCCGGGACCAATGAATCCGGGGAATCCGTGAAGGAGACAACCGGGGCATAGGGAATGTCCCGGACATCCATTCCAGCCAACTGCATACCCCGGGGCCTGCCGCCCATCCAGGCCGGCAGCCGCGGTTGCATCAGAATATAGCAGCACTGTACAAAGAGGTGCAGTGCAAAGGAGAGAGGTAACATGGTAAGTGCGACAACCGTTATTAAGAATCCATCCGGCCTGCATCTGAGGCCGGCAGGTATCCTCTGCAAGGAGGCATTGCTCTATAAATCCAAGATATCCTTCAAAATACGGACCACCACGGCCAATGCCAAAAGTGTCCTCAGTGTTCTTGGCGCCTGTGTGAAGTCCGGGGATGAAATCACATTTGTCTGCGAGGGACCGGATGAGGAGGCGGCATTAGCAGCCATGGTGAAGATTGTGGAGGATGGTTTAGGGGAGTAACGGCCTCCATGGTGGGAAATGACCGGAGAGTGACGGCAACCAAAGGTTGTGAGTATAAATGAAAGCAATAAGGAGGTACAAGAGTATGTACAAGGGAACTAGCGCTTCTGCAGGAATCGGGATTGGAAAAGCAGTGATTGTGGAAGAAGCAGAGCTGGTAATCACCAGACAGGCAGTGAGTGATGGGGAAGCAGAAATACAGCGTTTTAAGGGAGCGCTGGAGCAGACCATTAAGGACACGGAGCGTCTGGCAGAAGACCTGGCTGTCAGGGTAGGGGAAAAAGAGGCGGAAATCATGCAGGGCCATATGATGCTGCTGTCCGACCCCATGCTCACAGGGGAGATTGAGAATTCCATTAAGAACGACGGGGTCAACAGTGAGTTTGCCATTGAGAATGTATGCAACATGTATGCGGATATGTTTGCCTCCATGGGAGATGAACTGATGCAGCAGAGGGCCACGGACATGCGTGATATCAAGACGCGGATGCAGCGGGTGCTGATGGGCATCCAGTCCGTGGATATCTCCTCCCTTCCGGCGGGAAGCATCCTTGTTGCAAAGGACCTTACGCCATCCATGACAGCAGGAATCAATCCTGCCAATGTAACGGGCATCGTAACGGAGCTGGGCGGCAGGACAAGCCACAGTGCAATTCTTGCAAGGGCCCTTGAGATTCCGGCCGTGGTGGCTGTGAACAGCTTTATTGAAGGCGTTAAGGACGGGGATGATGTGGTCCTGGACGGCAGTACCGGTGAAGTATATGTGAATCCGGAAGCAGATGTTAAGGCCGGATATGAGGCTAAGAAGGTCCGGTTCCAGGAAGAGAAAAAGGAACTGGAGCAGTTTATCGGCAAGGCTTCTGTGACAAAGGACGGGGTCCGGGTTGAGATTGTGGCTAATATCGGCAAGCCCGAGGATGTGGATAAGGTACTTGAGTATGATGGAGAGGGAATCGGCCTGTTCCGCACCGAGTTCCTGTTTATGGACAGGACTGCCATGCCTACGGAGGATGAGCAGTTTGAGGCCTATAAGAAGGTAGCAGCGGCCATGAACGGCAAGCCTGTCATCATCCGCACCCTGGATATCGGCGGCGATAAGGAAATCCCATACATGGGGCTGGAGAAGGACGAGAACCCATTCCTGGGCTACCGCGCAATCCGTTTCTGCCTTGACCGCAAAGAGGATGTCTATAAGCCGCAGCTGCGCGCCCTGCTGCGCGCCAGCGCTTTTGGCAACATCCGCATCATGGTCCCCCTTGTTACATGTATTGAGGAATACCGTGAGGCAAAGGCATTGGTGGAGGAACTTAAGGCGGAACTGGACAGCAATGGAATTGCATATAACAAGGACATCCAGGTGGGTATCATGGTGGAGACTGCCGCGGCATCCCTGATTGCGGATATCTTTGCAAAAGAGGCTGATTTCTTCAGCATAGGTACCAATGACCTGACCCAGTATACCATGTCGGTGGACAGGGGCAATAAGAAGGTGTCCTACCTGTATTCTACTTTTAACCCTGCTGTGTTAAGGAGCATCAGGCACATCATTGCCTGCGGACGGGAAGCAGGCATCATGGTAGGTATGTGCGGAGAGGCTGCCAGCGACCCGATGATGATCCCGCTGCTTCTTGCATTTGGCCTGAATGAATTCAGCATGAGCGCGTCTGCCATGTTAAAATCCAGGAAGATGGTCATGTCCTACAGCACCAGCGAGCTTCAGGCGGTTGCTGACAAGGCCATGAGTTTTGCAACAGCAGCGGAGACAGAGCAGTATATGAAAGAATTTGTGGAGAATGGAACAGTATAATGCCAGTTTATCTTGTTAGTTATAGTATCAGTTTCATATTGGCCCGGCAGCATTTTTACATGCTGTCTGGGCTGGTTTTAATTATAGCTGCCCTGTGGCTGTATTACAGGGATTATGCGGACAGCGGGAACATCATTCATCTGAGGGGGCTGTTCTGCCTCTTTTTCGTGGGCGGACAGGGGATATCCTGTTTTAAGCTGAGCCGCCTGCAGGGGGATTGGGACAATATGACCTGGCTGTGCCTGGGACTGGCTGTGGTGGCTTTCTGGGGAGTGTTTGAGGTGCTTACAAGGCTGTTTGACGGCTGGAGCGAGGATGATATGGAATCGGTGTACCGGTTCTATGCGTCAGCAGAGTCACCATACCAGGTCAGACGTCTTTTGCAGGCCATGGCAGGGCTGACGGCTGTTTCCTGGCTGGCATTTGCCTTTGAAGCCTGGAAGCTTGGGTTCATACCGCTTTTTTCCTATGGCGTGCCCCATGCGTATTCCTATTTCCATGTGAGCGGCGTCCATTATTTTACGGTGGCCTGTGTGCTGGTGCCCAGTCTTTCCGTGGTCTACAGCCTGATGGTCATGAGGCGGGGCAGGGGAGTGACCAGGTCGGGCGGGTTCTGGCTGTCAATGTGCTTTAACGTGCTGGCCCTGGCCATCCCAGTGCTGTGCGTGTCCAGGTTCCAGCTGATCCTGGCAGTGGGAATGGCGGCTTTTACCTATATTTCCATGGCGGGGAACATTAAGCCTCTTTATGTGGGCATCCTGTTTGCATGCATGGTGCCAGCCTATCTGCTGCTTACCGTGATGCGCAGCCACAGTGTGGAATACCTTAACGGCATATTTGAGATGAAGAACGCCAATATGCCTATTTTCGTCACCCAGCCGTATATGTATATTGCCAACAATTACGACAATTTTAACTGCCTGGTGGAACAGCTTCCATCCCATACATTGGGGCTTAGGATGCTTTTTCCTTTGTGGGCGTTTACCGGGCTTAAGTTCCTGGTGCCGTCGCTGGTGGACTTTCCTTTGTTTGTGACAAAGAAGGAACTGACCACGGTTACCCTGTTCTATGATGCCTATTATGACTTTGGCATTGTCGGGATGGTGCTTTTTGGTGCGCTTCTGGGGGCTGCGTGTTACTACCTGGTGCGGCGCAGGAAGAAGCTTACATGTCCGGCCGGCCATCTGATTTATGCACAGATAGCCATGTATATGATGCTGTCCTTTTTTACAACCTGGTTTTCCAACCCGGCAACCTGGTTTTATCTGGTGGTTACAGGCATGATTTATATATTTGTGAAATCCTGAAAATTATAATTATAAAAAATATCTAAAATATTGTTGACTTTTATCTTAAGATTTGTTATTATTTGGTTAGTGAAGTAAATCTATGGAAGTATAATTAAATAATTAATAAGGATTGTTACTGTTCGGCAGGCAAAACCAGGTTTGTTAAGGGAATTGGATGATATCCGCATAAAAGGCGTATATCTCTTTAACAAAGTTGGTTTTTTTGTTTTTTTCAGGAGCAATTATGAAAATATCGAGAATAATTAATAATAATGTTGTAAGTACCTGCGATGAAGAAGGCAGGGAAGTCATTGTAATGGGAAGAGGCGTGGGCTTTAAGGCCAAGGAAGGCAGCACCATTGATGAGGATAAGATAGAGAAGGTATTCCGTCTGGACAGCCAGAACACCATGGATAAGTTCAAGGAACTGCTTGTGAACCTTCCGATGGAACACGTACAGATATCCGCTGAAATCATCAGCTATGCAAAAGAAGTGCTGAACCGTCCCATTAACCCGAATGTGTATATCACCCTTACGGATCATATAAATTTTGCGCTGGAGCGTTTCAAACAGAAAATGATGTTCAGCAACCCGTTGATCAGAGAGGTAAGAAGCTTTTATCATGCGGAATACCTTATCGGCGAATACGCCATTGCCATGATTGACAGGGACCTGGGGATAAAGCTCCCTGTGGATGAGGCTGCTTCCATTGCCCTCCACATTGTCAATGCGGAATATGATGCGCCTATGGGGGATACAATAAAAATCACCAATCTAATCCAGCAGGTATCAGAGGTGGTTGAGGAGTATTTTAATATAAAACTGGATGAACAGTCCCTGAGTTATGAGCGGTTCATCACACATCTGCGTTTTCTGGCCCAGCGGGTATTTACAGGGGAGCATATGGAACTGGATAACCTGGAGTTCCAGAAGGTCATCGACAGGTTATATCCGGAAGAATATGCCTGCAGCCAGAAAGTACAGGCGCTGATTAAATTGCAGTACGGACATCAGGTGACGGAAGAGGAAGTGGCTTACCTGGCCCTGCACATCAAGCGTATCAGGACAAAGTAGTATGGGTAGTATTATGGTTAAGGTCCCATGCAGGGGACAGAGAAAGGAGTAATAAGGATGTTTGGTTCATTAAAGAAACTGTTTGGGGGAGAAGAAAAGGATGAAAAGGTCATCGCAGCTCCGGTGAGCGGCAAAGCCGTGCCCATGAGCCAGGTCAATGACCCTACATTCAGCCAGGAGATTCTTGGCAAAGGCACGGCCGTCATTCCTTCTGAAGGGAAAATCGTTGCACCGGCAGACGGCCAGGTTACCATGGTGTTTGACACAAAGCATGCACTCAGCATACAGACCGATAACGGCGCGGAGCTGATAATCCATGTCGGACTGGATACCGTACAGTTAAAGGGACAGTATTTTGAAGCCCATGTACAGGCGGGAGACAGGGTCAAAAAGGGAGACCTGCTTCTGGACTTTGACATGGATAAGATAAAAGAAGCCGGATATGATGTGATTACACCTGTCATTGTGTGCAACACACCCCAGTTCCCGAAGATGGAGTGCATCAGCGGAATGGAAGTAAAGGCCGGGGAGACAGCAATCATTCAATTATAATCAGAGGTGGGGATGAGTTGATAGAGCGCAGCTTTATCCTGAAGGATGAGATGGGACTTCACGCAAGGCCGGCAGCCTTGCTGATGATGAAGATGCTTCAGGTCCGATCCGATGTGAAAATATCCTGTAATGGGAACACGGCGGATGCAAAAGATGTGATGGCCATCATGGCCATGAACACGGTGGCGGGGGATGAAGTCGTCTTCTGCATAGAGGGGCCGGATGAAGAGGAGGCCATGAAAGCAGTGGAATCTGTCCTGGCCGGATAACGGCCGGGACAGGTAAAAAATGATTTAAGCCTGAGACCAGGTTTAGATAAAGTAATCATGAACAAGTAAATCAGAGTTTTCCTATGGGAATAATGCCATAAGAGGGCTCAAAATAAGAAAGGGGATTTATGTTATGATGAAATGGCTACAGAAACTAGGTAAATCTTTGATGCTGCCAGTTGCCGTCTTACCGGTTGCAGGTATACTGTCCGGTATTGGTTATTGGCTCTGCCCGGCTGTCATGCAGGGAGGTGATATCACGGGTACGATCCCGATGATTGGTTATTTCCTGACACAGGCGGCCCTGGCATTGATTGACGGCGCAATCATCGCGCTTTTGTTTGCAGTGGGCGTTGCGGTCGGCATGTCAGATGACCATGACGGCACGGCAGGCCTGGCCGGTCTTGTTTCCTGGCTGATGATTACCCATCTGCTTTCACCGGGAGTTGTCCAGACATTGGCTGGCATTGCACCGGACAGCATCCAGGGGATGGCCTTTGCTAAGATCCAGAATGCACTGATTGGTATCATCGCCGGTGTGATTGGAGCTACCTGCTATAATAAGTTTAAGAACACAAGGCTGCCGGACTGGCTGGCATTCTTTTCAGGCAAACGCTGCGTTGCCATTGTTACCGCATTGTTTTCCGTCATAGCGGCAGCTATCCTGTTATTTGTATGGCCGATCGTATTCGGCGGACTGACTGCCTTAGGACAGTCAATTGCAAAGATGGGTGCGGTAGGCGCAGGTCTCTATGCGTTCCTGAACCGTCTGCTGATTCCGTTTGGTTTACATCACGCTTTAAACAATGTATTCTGGTTTGATACCATTGGACTTGGTGACCTGTCACACTTCTGGGCCGGCGACACATCTGCCAATGTAAGCTGGAGTCTGGGTATGTATATGTCAGGATTCTTCCCATGTATGATGTTTGGTGTACCAGGCGCCGCATTGGCGATTGTACACTGCGCAAAGGACAACAAGAAAAAAGTCGCTATCGGCCTTGTGGCGTCCGCAGCCCTCTGTGCATTTATCTGCGGCGTTACAGAACCCTTTGAATTTGGCTTCATGTTCCTTGCACCTGTATTGTACGTGGTATACGCTGTGCTGTACGGTATTTTTACCTACATCACCGTGCTGGTTGGTTTCCGTGCCGGTTTCTCCTTCTCCGCAGGCGCAACAGATCTCCTGTTCTCAGCATCCCTTCCGGCTGCTGCGAAAACCTGGATGATCATCCCCTTAGGAATTGCGGCATTCATCGTATTCTATGTGGTATTCCGCTTCATGATTACGAAGTTTAACTTAAAGACACCTGGCCGTGAGGATGATGATGAGCTTGATGAGACAGTTGTAAAACTTGCCAATAACGATTATACCCAGGTTGCAAAAATTGTGCTGGAAGGTCTTGGCGGCAAAGGAAATATCACAAGCGTTGATAACTGTATTACCAGGTTAAGACTGGAAATCAAGGATTACACCCAGGTGGATGAGAAGAAGATTAAATCTGCCGGCATTGCCGGTGTCATCCGTCCAAGCAAGACCAGTGTACAGGTCATTGTCGGCACACAGGTACAGTTTGTTGCGGATGAGTTTAAGAAACTGATGAAGTAATAGGTATATGGAAGTGTCCAGATTGAGGGGACGGCGAAGGCCGTCCCCTTTTGTGTCTTAAGATGGGAGTGGCCTCCCTGCACCATGATTGACAGATGGAGTGCCATGACGCCGTACAAAAATGAATTAAGTAATGACTAAATTTGGAAATAGTTGTATCATATTAAGAGAGGGGGGAATGGATTGTGCATGATTCATGATGTCAGAGAAGGAAAACAGGAAAAATATACAAATAGCACAAAAAGTAGTTGACAAATAAAACGTAACTAATTATACTACTATTTATAACACCACAGGAGAAATAAAATGAAGGATTTAGCAGCACAACATCAAAATGTACTCAGGTACAATAATAGTAAGGCTGTTATCAGAGTGATACAAACAAATAAATTCAATCCTATATCAAGGGCGGACATTGCCAAAGTGCTCCAGATGAGCCCCACTTCCATCACAAGGATCATCACATCCCTGATGGAGCTGGACCTGATTAAACAGGAGGAGGCTTTCTCAAAAGGTGTTGGAAGGAACGGGATTAATATCTGTATCAATAAGGACGCATTTTTAAGCCTTGGATTTGCCATTGACTGTGATTATCTTAAACTAAGTATCATTGACTGCGAACGCTGTGTGGCAGCGGAAGATATATTCCGCCTGGAGACAGAGGACTATGATATTGATAAGCTGATGAGCCGGGGAAAGCACATGTTCTGGCAGCTCTGTAAAAGGGAAGGAATCAATCCGTCGCTGGTTAAGTGCATGGGGATTTCCTGCTGCGGACTGGTGGATTATAAAAATGGGGTGTCATGTTTCTCACCCCAGCTGGGATGGAAGAACCTGGATATCGGAAAAAAGGCGGAGGAGATATTCGGCATGCCGGTGTGTGTTGACAATGACATTAAGATGGCGCTGGTGGGTGCTACCTTCCAGTCCACGGACATGAACCACGCGGATGTCACATATCTGTCCATTGGCTCCGGCGTGGGGGTGGCCGTCATGTACGGCGGGAATATGGTCCGTGGAATCAACAATGCGGCAGGTGAGATTGGGCATACCATGTTCTCGCTGAATGGAAGGCTCTGCGCATGTGGTAAGCATGGATGCCTGTCAGCCTATATATCGGAGCAGGGAGTGGTAAGGGAATGCAGCAATCAGGGGCACCCCATAGGTGAGCTGAAGGAACTGATGGCCGCCTACCATGGAGGAGAGGAGTGGACGGTGCCCATTATCGACGACCTGACAAAGAATATGGCCATGGCTTTCTGCAATATGATATACACCTACAATCCCCAGTATCTGCTGGTAGGGGGCAACATGGTGGTGGATTTCCCTGAGCTGTATGAGATGGCAAGGGTCAAGTTTTTAGATTTAATCAACGAGGATTTTAATCTGGATATCATAATCAAAAAAAGGGAATTTAAGAACAATGAGGCTATGGGCGCCGCATTTGTGGCCCAGGAACAGTATATAGACAGGTTGCTGACAACTTGAGATCCTTAACAGCATATTTGAATCTGCAAATAAGCGGAAACAGATATGCTTTCAATCAAAAACATTTATTACACCAATGGAGTAATAAATTAAATAAAAAAACCAGGAGGAAAAAGTATGAAGAAATTAACAGCCCTATTATTAACCGTTTCCATGGTAGTATCCCTGACCGCCTGTTCCTCAGGGGGAACATCCGGCACCACAGCTGCTTCGCCGGCCGGCGAAGCAGGCACCCAGGCCACAGAAGCAGCATCACAGGCCACTGAGGCGGCCAAGGAGGCCAGCGGAAAAGAGGAAGGGTTCACCATTGGAATTGCCTTTGCCAATGAAAATGGCGCCAGATGGCACTATGATGAGAAATTCATGGTAGAGACCATTGAGGCGGCCGGAGGCAAGGCATTGGTACAGTGGGCCAATTATGACCAGACAAAGCAGGAGAACCAGGTGGATAACCTGATTACCCAGGGAATCGACGCACTGATACTGATTGCTGTTTCTTCTAATATGTCTGCAACTGTGGAGAAGGTAAAGGAAGAAGGGATTCCGGTTGTCTGCTATGACAATTTTGTTGAGAATGCGCCGTTGGATGCATATCTGGACCGGGATAACGTGGAAGCTGGCCGCATTCAGATGAAAGCAGCCATGGAGGCCATTGGCGGCAAAGGAAAGATTGCCATTATCCACGGCGAACCCACCTCCAGCGTTGTTCTTGGCATGAAGAAGGGATATGACGAGGTCCTTGCTTCCTATCCGGACGTGGAAGTGGTCCTGGAACAGTACTGTGAGGGATACAGCGCAGAAAAAGCCCTTAAATATGCAGAGAATGCACTTTCCGCCAACAACGATGATATCCAGGCAATTGTATGTACGGCGGACGTGCTGACGCTTGGAATCCTGCCGGCGCTGGAATCAGCCGGTCTGGCCGGACAGGTATTCCTTACCGGCATGGACTGTGAGGTGGCAGCTATGCAGGCAGTCAATAAGGGGTATATAGGGGTGGACATCTGGACAGAGATTGATGTATGCGCATCCGAGGCCGCGAAGGCAGCCATAGCCCTGGTTAAGGGTGGGGAAGTGGATTATGATGAGATGATTGATAATGGTGATTACAAGGTCCCGAAAAAATATGTTCCTATCGTAGGCGTGACAAAAGACAATATTGAGGAATGGGCAACACAGATCGCACCGGAAGGATGGATAACAATGGAGCAGATTGAGGGCGGACAGTAACAGCAGGCATGGAAACGCGGTTTATCGGGTGGTAACAGCGGGCAGTAACAGCAGGCAGTAGCAGCAGGCATGGAAATGCGGCTGGATAAGTGGATGGACTTCCTGACAGGGAGTCCATTCCGCTGAAGGGCCCGTATTACAAAAGGAGCGTAAGGGACATGGAAAAACGAGAACCAATACTTAAGATACATAGCCTGACAAAAGAATTCCCAGGAGTGAAAGCAGTATCGGAAGCCGACCTGGAACTGTTCGGCGGCGAGGTGCATTCCATCGTGGGAGGCAACGGGGCCGGGAAATCGACCCTTATGAAAATGCTGGCGGGCGTATATCCCTATCATACATTTACCGGCACAATTGAACTTGGCGGGGAAAACTGTGAGTTTAAGACCATACTGGATGCCCAGAATAAAGGAATCGTCATGATTCCCCAGGACCTTAACATGCTGGAAGAGCTGAGTGTGGCGGAAAATCTCTTTATGAATAAATATCCGGTACATGGGGGTTTTATTGACTATCACAAAATGTACGGGGAATCCCAGAAGATTATTGATGATTTTGGACTGGGCCTGGAACCCCAGACAAAGGTAAAAGAAATCGGGATTGCCCAGAAGCAGCTTCTTGTCATTGCAAGGGCCATGTACAACGATGTGAAGGTACTTTTGTTGGATGAGCCTACGGCCACGCTGTCTGACAAGGAATGTAAAATCCTCTTTGGAAAAATTAAGGAGCTGAGAAACAGGGGGATTGCCTGTATCTATATTTCCCACAGACTGGAGGAGGTAAAGGAGATATCCGACATCATAACAGTCATGAGGGACGGCCATATCGTGGGGACGGCAGAGAATGTGGATATGGATGAAAAAAGGATTGTATCCCTTATGGTGGGACGCAAGGTAGATGAAGTCTACCCAGCCCATCACAGGACGCCGGGGGAGGTAGTGCTGTCCGTAAAGAATGTGACCATCATGGACCAGAAGGTGCCGGATAAGAAGATTGTGGACCATGTTTCTTTTGATTTGAGAAAGGGAGAGATCCTTTCACTGTACGGTCTGGTGGGGGCTGGCAGAAGTGAGACAGCGCTTGCCATTATCGGGGGATTTAACGGGGAAGTCACATGTGAGCAGGAAATCAAAGGAAAAACAGTGTACATAACATCGCCCGGAAAGGCCAACCGTTACAAAATAGGCTATCTGCCCGAGGACAGAAAAAAACAGGGGGTGGTGGACATAGCCAGCGTGGGGCGTAATATCACCATGTCTTCCCTGGAACATCTGGCCCATTATGGTTTTCTGGATAAGGACAGGGAAAGGGATGTGATTCGTGATGTCATTGACAGGCTTTCCATTAAAACCCCTTCATCAGAAACACTGATCCGCAACATGAGCGGGGGAAATGCACAGAAATGCGTGCTGGGAAGATGGATTGCCGCGGAATCGGAAATCCTGATTCTGGACGAGGCAACCCAGGGCATTGATGTGGAGGCCAAGACGCAGATTTATCATATCATGGATGAACTTGCAAGAAAGGGAAAGTCAATTTTGTTTATTTCTTCCGACCTGTCGGAGGTTATGGGGATATCGGACCGCATACTGACCATGCGCCATGGACGGGTGGTCAATATAACGGACGGCAAAAAGGCGGATAAGGACCAGATACTGTGGGAGGCCACGGTAGGAAACAAGGAGGAGTAAGATGGATAAGACAAAAAAACATATATTGAAGCGGGCGGGGACCTGTGTGGCAGTGGTGCTGATGCTTTATCTGTTCAACCGGCTGACAAACCAGGCGTTTTTCTCACAGTGTAACCTGACCATGCTGTTAAAACAGGCCTCTGTACTTATGATACTTACCTCAAGCCTGATGCTTCTGCTTATTGAGACCAACATTGACTTAAGCGGCGGCGCAGGTGTGTATCTGTCCGGCGTTACCTGCGCCCTCCTTGTGGTCAAATGCGGCTGGCCCATTTTCCCGGCCATTGTGGTCACCATTATGGTGGGTATCATGATGGGCGCTGTCAACGGTTTCTTTATTGGCAGGATAGGCCTTCCGGCTTTTATTGTAACCCTGGCAGCGCAGCAGATATTCCGCGGGACAGGTTATGTCCTGACTGACTGCGCCACCATAGGACCCATGCCAAAGCAGTTTACGGCAATCAGCGAGAACTTCATCCCCCCGGCCATTTCGGTCGCGGCCGTGATTTTGATTTTTGCGGCATTTGCATTTATCAATCTGCGAAATTACCGCAGGATGGGCAAATGGTACGGCACGAAAGGACATCTGGTGGAGAACCTGCTGCTTGGCGCAATGGTGGCAGCGGTAGCCATCTGGGTGTTTTACGGATATAAGGGGATTCCCATGGCAGCGGTCATCGCAGGCCTGATTGCATTCATGTCCTATATCATAACCACAAAAACCACCTTCGGAAGGAAAATATTCCTTATCGGCGGCAATAAGGAAGCCTCCAGGCTGGCAGGTATCAATATAGAGAATATTGTATTCAAATCTTATTTATATGAGGGACTGATGTATGGAATCGGAGGGATCGTACTGACGGCCCGGCTTGGAGGCGCTGCATCCACAGGAGGAAACCTTCTGGAACTGGATGCGGTAGCAGCGGCCTGTATAGGCGGTGTCAGCATGAGCGGCGGTGCAGGAAGCATCATGGGATGTATCAGCGGCGTACTTATCCTGACAGCCATAGATAATGTAATGAGCCTTATGAATATTTCCTCTTACCTGCAGATGGTCATTAAGGGCATTATCCTTCTGTTTGCAGTATGTCTGGATTTATATACCAACAAAGCTAAATTTAAGTTTAAATTAAAAAAATAATGTAAAAGAGGTAGATGATTATGAAGATTGCAGAGGGTATGTTCTATCACGAAGCCAATTCCTTTAATCCTCAAATGGTACATAAGGATGATTTTGTATATGAAGAAGGGCAGAATGTGATAGACAGGATGTTTGCCACAGAGGTGTTTGAGGAGGAAGGGGCTCAGATCGTGCCTCTGGTGTATGTAAATACGCTGCCAAACGGAATCTGTTCCAGGGAGGCATATGACTTTTATTCAGCCAGGATCTTAGAACTTTTAAGCCAGGACAAGGATGTGGACGGAGTCATGCTTCATCTGCATGGCAGCCTGGAAGTGGAAGGGCTGGGATCCGGTGAATATGACCTTGTGAAAAGGATACGCAGTCTTCTGGGAAAGGATGTGATAATCGGCCTGGCCCTGGACGCCCATGCCAACAATCATCCCAAGCTGGCATCCCTGGTCAATGTAATCCGCAATTACCGCACGGTTCCCCATACGGACCAGGATGTGACTGAGAAAACAGTTGCACGGCATATGGTGGACTGCATCAGGCATCACAAAAAGACCGTTCCCCAGTACGTAAGGATGCCCTATGCCATCCATCCGGAAAAGGCCACGGCTGCAACCTGGCCCCTGTGCGAGATTTATGATAAGTTGTGGGAAATTGAAAAGATGGAAGAGGTGTCGGTTGCAACACTTGGCATTGGCATGGTTTGGTGCGACTGTGAATCAATGGCCTCTAATATTGTAGTCACCCCATCTGAGGAACGTTATACTGAGGCATGTGCAAGGATAGCAAGGGAATTGGCAGATTACGTGTACGGATACAGGGAGCTGTTTGAATTCGAACAGGTTCCGATGGACCCCCATGAGGGTGTGAAATTCTCTGTCCAGTATCCGGAAAGCCCTGTGTACATATCTGATTCCGGTGATAATACAACAGGCGGCGCCGTAGGTGACCATACCATCCTGCTCAGGGAATTCTTAAAACTTAGGGATTTTAATGGAAGGAAGGTCCTGGTGACGTCCATATGGGATGAAAACGCCGTGGCAAAGTGCCTGGAACACAAGGAGGGGGACAGGATTACCTTATCAGTGGGACATGGCTATGATGAAAACACAAAAGCAGTGGAGGTCACAGGCACCATTAAGAAAATCGGCAGGCTGTTTGGATATATGGGCTGTGAACATGACGCGGTGGGAAATGCGGTAACCATTTCCACGGAAAATGTGGACTTTGTGATTATTGACCGTCCGGGTTCCTTTATTTCCGTGGGGCATTTTACGGAGGGCGCCGGGCTTGACCTGGATGAATACCAGGTAGTCGTGGTAAAGCAGGGGTATCTGTTTGCGGAACTGCGGAAACTGGCAAAACTGGCGATTCTGGCCCTTACGCCGGGAGCAACCCATCAGATTATTGAGAACATGGAATACCACAAAATAATACCGCCTGTCTACCCGCTGCACATCACGCCTGAAGTGGCAGGATAAAGGAGGTGCGGATGGATTCTAAATACGTTGAAGTAACATACGGGGCAGTGACCCCGCCTGAAACCAGTGTGGGACTGGTTCCGGTAGACCTGACAGCGGATACCTGGAACGAACGGCTCCAAAAGATACGTTCCAGGATGAAAGCGGGGGCAATGGATGCACTGGCGGTTTATGGGGACAGGGAGCATGGAGGGAACTTCGCATACCTGACAGGATTTGAGCCCAGGTTTGAGGAAGCAGTCCTGGTCCTCAGGCAGGATGGGCAGGCAGCGCTCATGGTTGGCAATGAAAACAGGAAGATGTGCGCGCACAGCGCCCTCCGGGCAGGTCTGGTCCATGTGGCCTATTTTTCCCTGCCCAACCAGCCCATGGGGAATGACAAAGATATGGCCGGACTTTTTGCAGAGGCCGGAATCGAACCAGGGATGACCGTGGGGGTGGCTGGCTGGAAAATGTTTACCAGCCAGTTGGAGGATAACAGCCAGCTGTTTGATGTCCCTTGTTTTATTATGGATGGGATTAAGAAGGCGGCGGGTCATGGAGCCATAAAGGCAGCATCCCATCTGTTCATCCACCCGGGACATGGGGCCAGGACCATGGTGAACGCCAACGAGGTGGCACATTATGAATTCGGTTCAGCCCTTGCATCAGACTGTGTGTACCGGGCAATGGACAGGCTGGCTCCCGGCATGACCGAGATGGAGGTGGCCGGACATATGTGCAGCCTTGGACAGCCTGTCAGTGTCACCACAATCTGTGCGGCCGGGGAACGGTTTGGCGGGGCTGTGGTATTTCCAAGAAATAAGAAGATACGGGTTGGCCATAAGTTCTCACTGACCATGGGGCTGCGGGGAGGCCTGTCATCCAGGGCAGCTTATGTGGCTGCGGGAGAGGAGGATATGGAGGATGCTGTAAAGGATTATGTGGAGGTACTGGCTAAACCATATTACAGGGCAGCCGCGTCCTGGTATGGAACCGTAAGAATCGGAATCACCGGAGGGGAAATGTATGAACTGGTTGAGCAGGTGCTCCCGAAGGCAGAATTTTCCTGGACCCTGAATCCGGGACACCTGACCGCGGATGAGGAGTGGATGTCCTCCCCCATATATTCCGGGTCAGATATAACGCTTAAGAGCGGTATGATGCTGCAGATGGATATCATCCCAGGAAAGGCGGGGTATGGGGGAGCCGGGGCTGAGGATGGGATTGTGCTGGCAGATGAAACACTGAGAAAGAAAATCCAGTCAGACTACCCGGAGACATGGAAACGGTTTGAGAGAAGACGCAGGTTCATGAAGGAGGAATTGGGAATCACGCTGGAACCAGAGGTCCTTCCCATGTCGGATATTGCAGGTTATATGAGGCCTTACCTGTTAAACAGGGGCTGTGCCTTCAAAATAGCCGGCAGGCAGAGTACAATGCCTTAAAATCAAGAATAAGTCAGGAGATAAATATGAGACATACTATAATTGAAAAAAAAGTAGAGCCGGAGCTGTGGACCAATCCGGTGCCGGTTCATCCGGAGGAGATACCTGTTCTTGGAAAAGAAGACTATGAGGGCAGGATGGCCAGGCTCTGGGAAATGCCCCAGGCAGAGGGGTATGACACAATCGTGATATATGGGGACAGGGAACATTTTTCCAATGTGGATTATTTTACGGGGTATGATGCCAGGTGGGAGGAAACCCTGCTGATCCTGCCGCGCCATGGACGCCCCGGCATTTTAGTGGGGAACGAGGGCATCGGGTATGTGAAAAAGGTGCCGGTGGAGATTGATGTTGAATTCTTCCAGACCTTCAGCCTCATGGGGCAGCCAGATGACAGGAGCCCGCGCCTGAAGGAGATATTGGAGAGAAGGGTGGTTTATGAAGGCGGCAAGATTGGGGTAATCGGTTTTAAGGCATATGGGCCGTCCAGACATACGGTAGGCGGATTGATTACCGATGTGCCCCATTATATGATTGAGACCCTTTGCCAGGTAGTGCCAAGGGAATGTCTGGAGAATGCCACACTTCTGATGGCGGACTGCCAGTATGGCCTGAAACACTGTGTTTCGGCTAAGGAAATCGTGATTTTTGAAGTGGCAGGAACCAGGATATCCAGAGGCGTGCTGAACTGTCTCAGGAATCTGAAGCCGGGGATGAGGGAACTGGAGGCTTCCCGCTTCTGCCAGTTTGACGGAAGTCCGGCCAATATGCATCCCAATATTAATTTTGGGGAAAAGAATGTGGCCCTTGGACTGAACAGTCCAACAGAGTGGGAGCAGCTTGAATACGGGATGCCAATCGGAGTGGGTTATGGGCTCAGGGGAAGCCTGGTGCATAAATGTGGAATGTATCTCAGGGACAGAAATGACCTGCCGGCGGAAAAGTCCGGATATATAGATGGGTTCCTGGTGCCCTATTTTGACAATGTGGCGTCCTGGCATGAGATGATGAGGATAGGCACATCCTGCGGGGATATCTATGAGATGGTAGACCGGGAATTAGGCCTTGGGAAGTTTGGATGTACGCTTAATCCCGGGCATCTGACCCACACGGATGAATGGACCAACTCGCCTTTTGTCAAAGGAGGACAGGTTAAGGTGGCATCCGGTATGGCATTCCAGTGTGATTATACGGTTACATGCCACGACCCATTCATGAGCGCCCATGTGGAGGATGGTCTCATAGTGGCAGGGGAGGGACTCAGGAAGGAAGTGGCTGCCCTGTCCCCGGGCTGTTGGGAACGGATTCAGAAAAGAAGGGATTTTATCATCCGGGAACTTGGGATACAGCTTCCCGAGGAGGTGCTTCCCCTTTCAGATTTAAGCTGCGTATGTTTCCCATATATGGCTGACCTGGGCACTGTATTGGCCTGCGGATAAGACCTGCCACGTATGAGGCAAAGAAGAGATGCATAAGTATGGCGAATGGCTGCCGCGGGACTGATAAATGAACATGGTAAACGGAAGGATTGTTTCGGATGATTGATATCTGAGACAATCCTTTTTTCTAATATATGGAAAATATAGGTTCTTTATTGACACGGACGCAGTAATTTGCTAGAATACATTTAGATGTTTATATAAATATCTAAATGAAGGCCTGCAGGTATTTCAGGAAATGGATACCATGCAGACCGTACAATGCATGCCGTACCACGCAGACCACGTACATACGGAAGGAGGACTGTGTGTGTCATGCATACCACATACATACGGAAGGAGGACTGCCCATGTCCTTTGGCGACACGTTTAAAGCCCTTTCTGACCCCACACGCCGCGAAATCCTTTCCCTGCTCAAGCAGGGGAGCATGACAGCGGGGCAGATTGGCGAACATTTTGACACAAGCGGCGCAACGGTTTCCCATCACCTGACCATACTCAGGCAGGCCGGACTGATAGAAGACCGCAAATCAGGCAAATATATCTATTATGAACTGAATACCACTGTGTTTCAGGAAGTACTTTCCTGGATACAGACATTAATGGAGGCTGACAATCATGAAGAAGACAAATAAGAAACTGACATTCTGGGACATTTTATACTGGACACTGGCCGTTGTGCCGTTCCTCATATCATTAAGCTTTTACAGCAGGCTGCCGGACCAGGTGCCTACCCACTGGGGAGCGGACAATATGGTGAACGGATATTCCAGCCGGAACATGGCCGCCTTCGGCATTCCTTCCTTCATGTTCTTCATGGCGGTACTGGTCAATGTCATCCACAGGATTGACCCCAAAAGGGAGAATATCAGCCGCTCCAAGGAGCTGAAGCAGATAACACGCTGGTTTGTGGTGGTCCTTGCAGTACTGGTGCAGGTCATCATCATCCTGTCCGGAGTGGGCATATCATTCAATGTGGGAACGGTTATCAGCGTACCGATTGCCTTCCTTTTTGTGGCCATTGGGAATTACCTGCCCAAATGCCGGCAGAACTATTCCATGGGCATTAAGCTGCCCTGGACGCTGGCAGATGAGGACAACTGGAACAGGACCCACAGGCTGGCCGGTTATGTGTGGACAGCTGGGGGAATCCTGATGATGATCCTGGGATTTTTCCACTTGTCTGATCTGTATTTCACCATATTCCTGGCAATGGTCCTGATTCCTTCGGTTTATTCTTATATGATATACAGAAAGAAAAACAGCGGTTCATGATTGAATATATGGAATCTTTGAAGTATAATAACAAAATAACGATTCCAAAGGAGGATATCATGGCAGTTTCAAATGTATATTACACCAATATGAGAACCACGTTACAGGAAAATCTCCTGCAGAAGCTGGAGAGACTGGTTAAGAAGGCCGGTATGATGGATATTGATTTCAACAACAAGTATACGGCCATAAAGATCCATTTTGGCGAGCCAGGCAACCTGGCTTACCTGCGGCCTAACTATTCCAAGGTCCTGGTGGACCTGATTAAGGCGCAGAACGGCAGGGTGTTCCTGACGGACTGCAACACCCTGTATGTGGGCCGCAGGAAGAATGCCCTGGACCATCTGGACGCCGCATATGAGAACGGGTATAATCCTTTTACCACGGGCTGCCACATGATCATTGCGGACGGGCTTAAGGGAACCGATGACGTGCTGGTCCCCATTGACGGGGAATATGTAAAGGAAGCCAAAATCGGACGTGCCATCATGGATGCGGATATTGTGATTTCCCTGAGCCATTTTAAGGGACATGAGGCAACTGGTTTTGGAGGCGCCTTAAAGAACCTGGGAATGGGCTGCGGTTCCCGCGCAGGAAAGATGGAAATGCACAATGCCGGAAAGCCATATGTACATACGGATATGTGTGTGGGCTGCGGCTCCTGCCAGAAAAACTGCGCCCACGGTGCCATTACCATCACGGACCGCAAGGCGTCCATTGATGTGAAAAAGTGTGTGGGCTGCGGACGCTGTATCGGCGCATGTCCGGTGGACGCCGTGGATACCCTTGGCGATGAGGCCAACGACATACTGAACTGCAAGATAGCGGAGTACAGCCTGGCTGTGCTTAAGGACAGACCAAACTTCCATGTAAGCCTGGTTGTGGATGTGTCGCCCTATTGTGACTGCCATGCGGAAAATGACGCCCCCATTGTGCCAAATGTGGGAATGTTTGCTTCCTTTGACCCGGTTGCCCTGGATGTGGCCTGTGCGGACGCGGTGAACCGTCAGCCCGTGCTGCCTGGAAGCCTGCTTTCTGAGAAGGAGCATTGTCATCACGACCATTTTACGGATACCCATCCGGATACCAACTGGAAGAGCTGCATCGACCATGCCGTGAAACTGGGGCTGGGCAGCAAGGAATACAATCTGATCACGATTTAACTTAAGGAGGACGAAAGGGCATGAGCAGGAAACGTTCATTAGACACAATCTGTATCCAGGGAGGCTGGCAGCCGGAAAACGGCGGGCCAAGACAGCTGCCTATTTATCAAAGCACCACGTTCAAGTACACAACCAGCGAACAGATGGGACGTCTGTTTGACCTGGAGGAGAACGGCTATTTTTATACCCGGCTTGCCAACCCCACCAATGATGCGGTTGCGGCCAAAATCTGTGAGCTTGAGGGCGGGGCAGGCGCCATGCTTACCTCCTCGGGGCAGGCGGCATCCTTTTATGCCATCCTGAACATATGCCAGGCAGGGGACCATATTGTAAGTTCATCCACTATATATGGAGGCACCAGCAATCTATTTACGGTAACATTTCCCAAGATGGGAGTGGAGTGTACACTGGTGAACCCGGATGCGGATGAAGAGGAATTGAAAAAGGCATTCCGTCCCAATACAAAGGTGGTATTTGCCGAGACAATCGCCAATCCTGCCCTGACCGTGCTGGACATTGAGAAATTTGCCCGTCTGGCCCACAGCCACGGCGTTCCCCTGGTGGTGGACAATACCTTTGCAACGCCAATCAACTGCCGTCCCATTGAGTGGGGGGCTGATATCGTGATCCACAGCACCACCAAATACATGGACGGCCATGCCATGACGGTGGGCGGCTGTATCGTGGACAGCGGTAATTTTGACTGGGAAGCCCAGCATGATAAATATAAAGGGCTGACGGAACCGGATGATTCCTACCACGGCGTTGTATATACAAAGCAGTTCGGCAGGATGGCCTACATCATGAAAGCAACGGCCCAGCTGATGCGCGATTTAGGTTCCATCCAGTCCCCGCAGAACGCGTTCCTCATTAATGTGGGCCTGGAGACCCTTCATCTGAGGATGCCAAAACACTGTGGGAATGCCCTGAAGGTGGCCCGGTACCTTCAGGCCAGGGAGGATGTGGCCTGGGTGAATTACCCCGGACTTCCAGGAGACAGGTATTATGAACTGGCAAAGAAGTATATGCCTGACGGAACCTGCGGCGTCATATCCTTTGGTTTAAAGGGCGGCCGTAAGGCTGCGGCTGAGTTTATGGATAAGCTGAAAATGTGTTCCATTGAGACACATGTGGCTGATTCCAGGACAGCGGTCCTTCACCCTGCCAGCCATACCCACAGGCAGCTGAACGATGAACAGCTGGTGGAAGCAGGAGTGGACCCGTCCATGATACGCTTTAGCTGCGGGATTGAGGATGCGGCGGATATCATTGAGGATATCAGGCAGGCCCTGGAGGATTAAGGTGGGCCTGGAATATGCCTTGTGCTTTGGCTAAGGGCTGTTTAAAACGTATGGAAAAGATATAAAAGCATATTTAATTCCAGCTGTACCGGTAGTGGTGATTACCGTACGGCTGGAATTTTTTTGCATAAAACCAACTGCGCGCCAGCTTATGTTTTTGAGCTGGAAATACGGATGCAACAGAATGCTTTCTGCCGGAAATACGGATGTATCAGAATGCTTTCTGCCGGAAATAAGATACATCGGAATGCCTTAACTGGTAAATAAATGCTTGACAATGCGACACTAATGTCGCATAATAAAAGAGACACAAACGTCGCAAATAAACGGAGCATATATTATATATGGGAGAAACGGATGGGTATCAAGGGAGAGAAAACAAAACAGCTTATATGCCGGGCAGCCTATGGACTGTTTGCAGAAAAGGGGTATAAGGATGTCACAATGCAGGATATCTGCATGGAAACCGGTCTCAGCAGAGGCGGCCTGTACCGCCACTATGAAAGCACGGGACAGATTTTTCAGGAAATCATCACATATCTTCAGGCAGGTCAGAAGGATGAATTTGCCGGGAAGATAAAGGCCAAGGCGCCTGCTGCAGGGATATTGGAGGAGGTCCTTTGCCGGTATGAGGAAGAGATGATGGACAGCAGCAGTTCCCTGAGCCTTGCCATCTATGAGTTTTTCAGCAATCCTTTGTCGGCGGGATGCAGCCATTCCATTTTCCAGCAGTATCTTGCTTCTAAAAAGATGTGGGTGGAGTTGATTGAATATGGAATTGGCACAGGGGAATTCCGTCCGGTGGAACCGGAGGCTGTTTATGATGTGATTGTCTTTTCCTACCAGGGGGTAAGGATGTACAGCAGACTGATGCCGGTTGACAGGGCAATTACCCGGAGAATCACAGGACAGATTAAGAAAATGCTTCTTAAGGCAGAGGAAAAAGAGGAGGGCGCATAAGATGAAGACCGTATTTAACAGAAACAGCACACAGCCGGATGGATTGGGCGGTTCCCGCGCATTGATCAATCCATGGGATGTATTAAAGCCGGTTCCCGGTTTTCCGCAGACCTGTGTGTCTACATTTTCCGCAAAGATAATCCAGCGTTTTGCGGCAATGGAACAGACAGAGGTCATAGCGGGATTATATACTGCCAATGGAGTCAATCCGGTGTATAAGATAACATATGGAGGCAGGGAGTTTGGCCTTTATCTTTCACTGGTCGGTGCGCCTGCCAGTGTTTGCGGACTGGAGGAGGTAATTGCAATGGGCGCCAGGAAATTCGTGTTTTTTGGCTCCTGCGGCATCCTGAATGAGGAGGCGGTGGGAAATAGGCTGATTGTCCCAACCGGAGCTGTCAGGGATGAGGGGACCAGCTACCACTATCTTCCTCCAAGTGCGGAAATTGAAGCGGATGAAGAGACCACCTCCCTGTTAAAGGACTGCCTGACAAGATGCGGCTGCCCCTTTGTGACAGGAAAGATGTGGACCAATGACGCCATATACAGGGAGACGTTGGATCTTGTCAGGGAACGCCGGGACGCGGGCTGCATCGGTACTGATATGGAGTATTCCGCACTTCTGGCAGCAGCCCGTTTCAGGGGGGTGGGGTTTGCGCAGTTTTTCTATGGTGCCGACAGCCTGGACAACGATGTATGGCAGCCCCGGGATCTGACGGATTATGGATTTGGGAACGCGGATAAGTACATGACCCTGGCCCTTGAGGCTGCTTTGAGGCTGTAGGGCGCCTGGGCATAACCTGTAGGGAAATATTAGGAAAAACGTAAGGTATCCGGTTCCCGGCCGTGGTAGAATGAAGGTAAGCACGGGTGTGTCTGTAACGTCATTTCCGCCGGCTGGCGGAAAGCAGTTTTCAAATGCACCCTAAGAAAACGGAGGGGAATCATGACCGGAATCTATGGGCTGATACATATGGCAGTGGATCTGTCCTGTGCCTTCCTGGTGTACGCATTTGTGGTGGGAGGGGAACACTGGTATATCTGGCTGCTGGCCTACAATTTCTGTGCATTTGCCTTGCAGATGCCAATTGGCGCGGGGGCTGACCGGCTGGACCGGAACAGCCTTGTTGCTGCAGGCGGCTGCGGGGGCGTGCTCTGCGGCCTGGTCCTGGCCATGGCCGGGATGCCGGCCATGGCTTCTGTCATTGCAGGTATCGGGAATGCATGTTTCCATGTGGGAGGCGGTATTGATGTGATGAACCGCAGCGGGAACAGGGCAGCATTGCTGGGCATGTTCGTGGCTCCGGGGGCATTGGGGATTGTATTGGGAAGCAGCATTGGAAGATATGGAAACAGGATAACAGAAGGAACCATGCGGGTGGGCACTGCCCTGGCATTGGCAATGGCTGTGTCTGCCGCAGCTATCTGCGTCATGGCTGAACGGAAGGGGATATGGAGGAGGTCGGGCAATGCACCGGTTACCTATGGGAACCTGTCCTTTTCTCAGCGGATGGCGGTCCTATGCTTTTTGGGAACTGTCATACTGCGTTCCTATTCCGGAATGGTACAGGACTTCCCATGGAAGGAGGAACTGGCCGGAAGCGCCTGGTTCCTGGTCTGTGCAGTGGTCCTGGGGAAAATGGCGGGCGGGGTCCTGGCAGACTGCATGGGAGTGGAACAGGCGGCGCAGCGTTCCATGTGCGCGGCCGCGGCCGGGTTTCTCTGCCAGATGTACCCTTTGACGGGAATCCTTGGGGTTTTCTGCTGGAACATGTCCATGCCCCTTACCTTGTGGGCGGTTTCCGGATTATTTCCTGGAGCAAAGGGGTTTGGCTTCGGCCTTCTGACCTTTGGGCTGTTTGTGGGGTTCTGCCCTGTATATCTGGCGGGAGCCGGGATATATACAGGAGGAGCTGCCAGGGCGGCTGCTTCCCCGGCCGGCATGGCTGTGATGGCCATCCTGTCCATGCTGCTTTTGACATGGGGGATAAGGCAGGTGAGGGAATGATGGGAATTTGGGTAATTGGGACCCTGGCAGTGTCCCTGGGGCTTACCATTGTTCTGGAGGAAACATTTGGCTGGATGTGGGGAGTCAGGAACAGGTGGGATATGACGCTGGTTGTACTTGTGAATGTCCTGACCAATCCGGCGGTGGTGTATTTATATTATATGAACATGATTTTTGTGGGCTGGAACCGGATTCTGGTTACTGTATTCCTGGAGATGGCCGCGGCTGCGGCGGAAGGCCTGTGTTATGGGGCAGCCGGGCGCGGCATCAGACATCCATGGCTGTTTTCAGCCGGGGCAAACCTGTTTTCCTTTATGATGGGAACCGTGCTGGCCCTGTTGATATAAGGAGGTGCATTGATATGAAAGGAAAAAGAGGGAAAAGAATGCAGTGGGCCGTATGTTTTGGGAAAACAGCCATAAGCGCGGCCATTCTGGCGGCTTGCCTGTGCGGGATGTCTGCCAAAACCGCACGGGCGGATGTAATCTGGACGCCGGAGGATTCATTTTATGAAAAAAATTATGATGACTGTGATTATGTGGGACGCCGGTATTATGCCAATGGCCCCAAGGGATATGTGTCTGTGGTGAAGGAGCCCGGGGCCCGGGAAGTGCTGGATTTCATTCCCAATGGGGAAATATTCTATGTATCCATGTCTTATGATAAGGGCATCACGGATACCTGGGGTCTGGTCCAGTATAAGATGGACCGGGACAACCGGCCTGTGGAGGACTACAGCTGGGATGATGACGCCACGGTGGGCTGGATTGACATGGACAGCCTTGTGGTGGTTTATGATGGACAGAGCTTTGCCGAGGAACATAAAGCCGGGATAAAAGAAACAGGAGGAACGGATATGCCCCAGGTGTCCATGCCGGATAATGGCGTGATTTATCTGTGGGAATATCCTGGATCCGGGGAACTGTACGGCAAAGTGGATTCCCTGGAAGGGAAGATGGAGTTTGATAAGACATATGAGGATGAGGACAAAAATCTTTGGGGACATTCTGTATATTATTACGGATATAAGGATTTCTGGGTCAATATCAGCAGCCCCGGTGAGGAACATCCCAAGGCAATGGAGATAAAAAAGCCGGAGCTGGTTCCGGCCATGAGCCGGTCTGACCTGGACGGGCTTCCCAAAACAGGGCAGGATAAGATGGCGTTACCTGTAATTGTGGGAGGGCTGATTGTGTTTGTTATTGTGGTGACGGGCGCGTTGATTTACGGTATGTCGGTCAGAAAGGGAAGGAAAAATCCTGAATGACAGATAAAAGGACAATGAAATAAGGTTGTAAATAAGGCTGTGGGAAAGGAAGGAGCTCATGGGACGGGAGATTGGATACAGATTTGAAAACGGGTTCAATGGTATGTTTAGATGGGGAAACGCATATTCCGTGCATAGGGGAGGCAGTAAGGACGGACGGAGGATGATTTCCGCGGCCGGGATCTTACTGTGGGCGGTACTTTTAAGCGGCTGCGTCCAAGGGATGGATACAGGTATTGTCCAGACAGCGGATTCCCACGTACAGGCGGCCGGGACCGCGCCTCAGGAAAGCCCGGTTTCGGGCGCGGAGTCCGCAGCAGACCATGCCGGACCTGTAAGCGGAGTCCAGTTTGTGGAGGGACATGGTATCTGCGCGCCCGGGTCGCCTCCTGTTTATTATATGGATCCGGGGCAGCAGCCCATAGAGTCAGAAGGAGCCAAAGCATGGCTTGAATCCGTGACCTATCAGGATGGGAAATGGTATTACCGTGTGAAGGTGGAGGATTATTCAGCCACGGTCATACCGGATGATGGGAACTGGGTTTGCCAAAGCAGTGATTTCCTGGACCGGGCCGGCCTGGGGTCTGGGGCCGGGAGGCAGACAGGGGAATCCATGGCAGATTATATTGAAGGCACCGGAATACCGGGCGGAAGGGTCACGGCAGCCAGACGCGCCAGTTCCATTGAATATGGGACTTATGAAACCAAGGGATGCTTAACAATTTACCTGGAGTATTTCACGGAAAACCAGGCCCTTGATTCCTTGTCTCCTCAGGGCACATATGAACTTCACGTACCGGGATTTGAGCAGGCATTTTCCGTTACGTTCGTGAAGGCCGGGGAATATCCGGCGGCGGAAGACATACCTGGGATTGTATTTCATGAAGGGATGGGAATCATGGCAAAAGGACAATGGACGGACACGGGCCTGGATATAACCTATTATACATACCCGGAACAGGGGTATATCATGTATCCGGTTCTTTCAGGACTCAGCTATAGGAAGGGGGACCTGGAAGGATATGGACGGCTGAGGGACAGAGGGCACAGCGCCAATGTTTCCTGGGATTACTTAAGCGGACTGCCTGAGGGAATCCAGGGACAGACAATCTCCTATGACCTGGCGCCGTCCGCAAAGGGCGGCCGCATATGGCTGGGGTTTGATTCTGTAGGTATGGTCCATACCGGGGAGCCGGTGAAGCTGTTGGTTCCCGTAAGGGACGGGCCCGCGGACCTGGATACTGTGATTGAACTGGAAGAGTGCACGGTAAAATTCACCAGCGCCAGGCAATCAGGGGAGCCAATCCAAAAGGATGCCTGGGGAGAGGATGGGACAGGGCCTTTTGTGTTCGTGGGGACAGAGGTCAGGATGAGGGATCCTTCCAGGAAGTTCACGGCGCTTATCATGCATAAGGCGGTAGAAAACCCTGCATCCTACCCATACCCCATAACGGCAAGGCCAGTTTATGATGAGTCCGGCGCAAATGGGAACAATTCGGGAAACGCAGGGCTTAAGGGGTATGAGATAAGCTGCAGCGAATGTGGATCCGCCGTGGAGCTGGAGATAAACGGAGTGATGTATGACTGGGAACAGGAATTCCTGGTTCCGGTCCAGATAGACGGACTGTAATGGCATGAAGATGTATTACCGGTATAAAAGAAAAGCCTGGGGATATCCTCCGGGCTTTTTGTTATCTGCCCAGTTGCCCGGATTATTTTTATAATATGCTTGACAAAGATAACTGTATCATGTATAGTTACAGTAAGAACTGTAACAAATGTGATTACACAACAAAGGAGAAAAATGATGATAGAGAAGATGAATCAATATGACGCGGTTATAATAGGCTTTGGTAAAGGCGGCAAGACAATGGCAGGAGCCCTTGGGGCGGCAGGCAAAAAGGTTGCCCTGATTGAGCGTTCTTCCATGATGTACGGCGGCACTTGCATTAATGTGGGATGTATTCCTACCAAATCACTAGTATATCGTGCCGGCCTTGCTTTTGCAAAGGGAGGGGAACAGAACCATAAGGCAGATGCTTATAGGGAAGCCATGGCTCAGAAGGATGCACTGACAGCCAGGCTAAGGAAAAAGAATTATGATAAGCTGGACAGCAGCCCTAATATAACGGTCATGGACGGCACAGCCAGCTTTGTTTCACCTCATGTAGTGGAGGTGGTAAATGGGGAGGAACGGTTTCGGGTGGAGGGAGAGCTAATCTTCATTAATACCGGTTCCAGTGCCTTTGTACCGCCCATTGAAGGCCTGAAGGATAACCCGTATGTTTATACAAGTGAAGGGCTTTTAAACCGCAGGGAACTGCCTGAAAAGCTGGTTATCATCGGAGGCGGATATATCGGGGTAGAATTTTCTTCCATTTATGCAAGTTTTGGCTCAGAAGTGACCATACTTCAGGATGGGGATGTTTTCCTGCCAAGGGAGGACGCTGAGATTGCAGGGGAAGTGAAAAAGTCACTGGAGGCAAGAGGCGTCCGGGTCCTGACCGGGGTTAAGACAAAGGCTGTGCGCCAGGGCCAAGGCAAGGCAATTGTGGACCTGGAGGGCAAGGAGGGTCCGTTGGAGCTTCAAGCGGACGCAGTGCTGGTGGCCACCGGGCGAAGGCCAAACACAAAGGACCTGAATCTCAAAGCCGCAGGCGTTGAGGTCAATGCCAGGGGCGGCATCATTACCGATGATTCGCTTAGGACCACGGCGCCTCATATATACGCAATGGGCGATGTGAGGGGCGGGCTTCAGTTTACATACATTTCCCTGGATGATTTTAGGATTGTAAAATCCAGCGTCCTGGGAGATGGAAGCTACGATTTAAAGAAGAGGGGGGCTGTGCCCTACAGTGTGTTCCTGAATCCTCCATTTTCAAGAGTGGGTATGGGTGAGAAGGAGGCCCTGGAAGCAGGATACAAAGTTAAGGTGGCAAAACTGACGGCGGCATCCATCCCAAAGGCCCAGGTCCTGGAGCAGCCGGTTGGACTTTTAAAGGCAGTGATTGACGAGGAGACAGGATTGATTCTGGGAGCCCATCTGTTCTGTGAAGAGTCCTACGAACTTATCAATATGATTAAACTGGCCATGGATGCAAAGCTGCCCTACACCGTGCTGCGGGATACCATCTATACACACCCCACCATGAGCGAGGCTTTTAACGATCTATTTGCAATATAAACCATTTCATTATAAGGAGATTACTTTATGGGATTTTCATTTGATATAAGCGTACCTGTCCTGACCGTATTCCTTCAGGGCCTGGTCAGTTTTTTCTCACCCTGCGTGCTTCCGCTTTTGCCCCTGTACATCGGATATCTGTCAGGAGGGACCGGAAAACGCGGGGAGGATGGCCGCATCCACTATGAGCGGAAAAAGGTCATGATCCATACCCTTTGTTTTGTCATTGGCGTAAGCTTTGCATTCTTCCTGCTGGGATTCGGCTTTTCAGCCATGGGGAATTTCTTTAAGAGCAACCAGCTGATGTTTGCCAGGGTGGGAGGCATCCTGGTGGTGCTTTTTGGACTGTACCAGCTGGGCTTTTTCGGCACATCCCAGGTACTGGGCAAGGAACGGAGGCTTCCGTTTAAACTGGATGCCCTGGCCATGTCGCCATTCACGGCGCTGCTCATGGGATTTACCTTCAGCTTTGCATGGACCCCATGTGTGGGCCCGGCCCTGGCCAGCGTGCTGTTGATGGCGGCTTCCGCAAGCACCAAGGCAATGGCTTTTGGACTGATTGGCGTGTATACTATTGGTTTCGTCCTTCCGTTCCTGGCAGTGGGACTGTTTACAACCTCGCTTCTGGAGTTCTTTAAGACACATGTCAATGTGGTGAAGTACACGGTTAAGGTGGGAGGCGTCCTGATGTTGGTCATGGGGCTTTTGATGTTCACAGGCAGGATGAATGCCGTGACCGGATATCTTTCCACATTCCAGGCGCCGTTCGCTGCATCGGATGATAAAACGGCCGGCGGCAATGGCGGGGATGATACGTCCCGGAGCCAGGGCGCTGCAGGACACAGCATGGAGGAAGAAGAAACGGATACAAGCGCGGCCCATACAGAATCAGAGGAAGAAGGGACGGATACAAGCGCGGCCCATACAGGAGCAGATGAAGGGACGGCAGATGAGCAGACGCTTCCTGCCATTGATTTCACCTTGACAGACCAGTATGGGAATACCCACACCCTGTCGGATTACAAAGGCAAGACCGTGTTCCTTAATTTCTGGGCAACCTGGTGTCCGCCATGCCGTGCCGAGATGCCGGATATCCAGAAATTATATGAAACATATGACACAGAAGGGGACGACGCCCTGGTTGTACTGGGAATCGCTGCCCCGGGCATGGGAAGCGAGCGTTCAGAGGAAGGGATTAAGGATTTTCTGGATGAGCACGGATATACCTATCCTGTCCTGATGGATACCACAGGCGATATCTTTATGGGTTATGGCGTATTTTCCTATCCCACCACATTTATGATTGATAAGGACGGAAATGTATTTGGATATGCCAGCGGACAGCTGAGTGAAGACATGATGAAGAGCATAATTAAACAGACAATGGAAGGGAAGCGGAGTTAAAAGCATGAAAAGAGGCAGAGGCAGAAGAAACCATAACAGAAGAGCAAGGCATATCTGGCGTAAAACATGGTTGCTGTCAGCGCTGGCCGCTGCCGCCATCCTATACGGAATCGTGGAACTGAGGACGGGAAAGGAGAAGACGCAGGACAATGCCCAGGTAAGCGCAAAGATGCCGCCCGCCAATCCCGCCGCAGCAAAGGGCCTGGCCAATGACAGGGACAGCGGTTTTGGGGACAGTGGGGAACCGGAATATTTACCGCAGGAATGGAGTATCCGGGTGGTGGATGTAAATGATACGGAAACCGTGGAAATCCTGGCCGGATGGTACCAGGAAACGGATGATGCATCCATAAGGGCATCCCTGGAAAAACAGGCGGCCCGGATTGCTGCAAAATGGAACCGGAACCCGGTGGATTCCCAGATGGAAGCCTTTGATAAGGAGACAGGCACATACCTGTATTCCGATGAGGTGTATGGACGGGTGCTGGATGAAGGCAGGCTGGCAGAGGAACTGTTCCGGGAAGTGAAGGCCTGGAAGCAGGAAGGAGGCGGGCAGGGCAGGGGACAGGCAGGAGAAAACGGCCGGGAGGAAACCCGGCCCGGCCCGGTCATACAGGCATCGTTCCTGTCGGTGGCCCCGGTCCGCACAAAGGCCCAGGCAAAGGAACAGTATAAGGTCATAGGTACATTTTCCACCACCACCACCAGCAATAAGAACCGGAACCAGAACATCCGTCTGGCAGCGGATGCGGTCGACGGCCTGGTGTTAAATCCGGGTGAGGAGTTTTCCTTTAACATGGCAACCGGGAACCGTACCAGCGATAAGGGATACCAGCCGGCAGGCGCGTACCGGAACGGGGTACTGATTGAGGAGCCGGGCGGAGGCGTATGCCAGGTATCCACCACCCTGTACCACGCAATCATCCAGTCAGGCTTTAAGACCACGGAGCGTAATTTCCACAGCTTTGCCCCAAGCTATATTGAGAAGGGACAGGACGCCATGGTAAGCTTTGACGGTTATGCTGGCCCAGACCTGCGGTTTGTCAATACAGGCAGCACATCCATTGGGCTGCGGGCAGCATTTGCCGACAATAAACTGAAGCTGTCAATCGTAGGGCTGCCGGTGCTGGAGGACGGGAAGACCGTATCCATGCGCTCGGAAAAGGTCAGGGACCTGGAGCCGCCGGAACCAGTGTATGAGGAGAATCCGGAACTGGCTTACGGGGAAGAAAAGATAGTGGAACAGGCCCAGCCGGGATCTGTGTGGAAGACATACCGGCAGGTAAAGAAGGACGGCGAACTGCTGGAAGAGACGGCGCTGCATACCAGCACATACAAGGCAAAGGCTGCCAAGATACAGAGGAACTCCTCTGCCGTGCCGTCCGGGGAGGTACCGGGCCGGGAAAACGCGGACCAGGCAGCCGGGCTGCAGGAAGATGGGAACCGGAATGGAGCAGGAATGCCCGGAGGGGACCAGGAGGCGCCTTCCCGGGATGCGGTTCCCCAGGCCGGAACCGGCCAGGACGGTCCGGTTCCGGATACAACAGGACCGGAAACACAGGGCCGGGAGATTGTCATACAGAACATGCCTGATATGGGGATACCGGACCTTAACCTGGCAGGGCCTGGCAATGGGGGCTGAGAAAATATTGCAGCTGTTCTGGCGGCGGGAACCTGCGCAGCCTGAACGATTACAAAATATTCGAAAAAAGCAGTGCATTTTTCTGGAATTAATGGTATTATTTACAAAGATGTACCAGATGTTCTGGTGTGTGAAAGGGGAGTAGTGATAAAGTGACAAGCGAATTTACAATTGCAGTCCATGCATTGGTTTTTCTCAACCATAAGGCCCAGGTGTATTCCAGCGAGGGCTTGGCAGATAACGTCTGTACCAATGCAGCGAGAATCCGCAAAGTCATGGCAAAGCTTAAAAAGGCTGACTTAGTGAAGACAAAGGAAGGCGTGGACGGCGGATACCTGTTCCACCGGGATAGCCAGGAGATAACCCTGTCCATGGTGGCAGAGGCCCTTGAGACCCCATTCGTGACAGTTTCATGGAAGAGCGGGGATCCTCATATGAGCTGTATGATTGCCTCAGGCATGGCCGGGGTGATGGATGAATTATATGGTGATTTGGACCGTTGCTGCAGGGAACGGCTGAGTCACGTGACAATAGCTGATTTAGACCACAGGATATTTGGAAAAGACGCAGCGGTGATGACCAGGTAATTCCGGTCAGGCCGCGGCGCCTTTTTGCTTTCCGGCAAAGACGTATGATGGAAACACAGACATGCCGGCAGGCCTGACGGCTTGCAAAACAGGCCGGGTCATGAGATAATAGGAAAACCGGACAAAACAGAAGAGGAGTGAGTGAATGATGAAAAAACTGCGGGGATTATTCAGGATCATATTTGGGCGGACAGCGTTTGTCATCCTGTTCATGGCCATACAGCTGGGGATCCTGTTCGGGGTGTTCAGGTGGCTGGAGGATTATGTCCATATCATATATGTGGTGTCCATCCTGCTCAGCGCCGTGGTCATCATATATATTTTCAACGAGCCCATCAATTCCAGCTTTAAGATGGCCTGGATCGTGCCCGTGCTGGTGATTCCCGTATTCGGGGTGCTGCTTTATATCTTTGTCCAGATGCAGTTTCAGACCAAGCTTCTGGCCAGGCGTCTTAAGAACACCATAAAGTCCGCGGCGCCCTATCTGAACCAGGACCTGGCCGTACAGGAGAAAATCAGGAAGTCCAGCCAGAGGAGCAGCCATCTGATTGATTATATGAAGGATTATGCCGGGTACCCGGTATATGAAAATACCTCTGTGGAGTATTTTCCGCTGGGGGAGGACAAGTTTGAGGCCCTGAAGCGGGAACTCAGGGCTGCCAGGCATTTTATCTTTATGGAGTATTTTATTGTTGAGCGGGGATATATGTGGGACAGTATCCTGGAAATCCTGGAAGAGAAGGTAAAGGAGGGCGTGGAGGTCCGTGTCATGTATGACGGGATGTGCTGTCTGATGCTGCTGCCTTACCGGTATCCTAAGGTACTGGAGGGGAAGGGAATCAGGTGCAAGATGTTCTCACCCATCAAGCCCACCCTGTCCACCTATCAGAATAACCGCGATCACCGCAAGATTGTGGTGATTGACGGCCAGACCGCATTTACAGGCGGGGTAAACCTGGCGGATGAGTATATTAACAGGAAAGTACGGTTCGGCCATTGGAAGGATACGGCCGTGATGCTGAAAGGAGACGCGGTGAACAGCTTCACCATGATGTTCCTGCAGATGTGGAATGTAACGGAGCGGGAACAGGATGACTTTGGCCGTTACGTACTGCCAAGAGGCGCCGCAGAAACCGGGGAAGGGGAAACCGGGGGCTTCGTCCTTCCCTATGGGGACAGCCCCATGGACCGGGAACAGGTGGGGGAAAGGGTGTATCTGGATATCCTTAACCAGGCCAAGAATTATGTCCATATCATGACCCCGTACCTGATACTGGATGACGAGATGGAAAATGCACTCTGTTATGCTGCAAAGCGCGGCATTGACGTGGCCATCATCATGCCCCATATCCCGGATAAGAAGTATGCGTATCTTTTGGCAAGGACCTATTATCCTGAGCTGATTGAGGCAGGTGTGAAGATTTACGAATATACGCCGGGCTTTGTACATGCAAAGGTATTTGTCAGCGATGACGAGAAGGCGGTGGTGGGAACCATTAACCTGGATTTCAGAAGCCTGTACCTGCATTTTGAATGTGCTGCTTATATATACCGGAATCCCGTGGTCCTGGATGTGGAAAAGGATTATCAGGATACCTTGATGAAATGCAGCCGGATTACCATGGAGGATTGCAGGGATTACAGCTGGGGCGGCAGGAAGCTGGGACGGCTGATGCGGCTGGTGGCCCCCCTGATGTAGGAGGGGGCGTATGTTTTAAGGATGATTTTGTATTATATGAGAAACATTCCGGAAAGCTCTTGATGGAACCACCCATTTCCATATATAGTTAAATAGTTTATAAAAATTTTATATTTAACAAAGGATAGGGAAATGAGTATGAAAGATTTAACACCACAGCTGTTTCTGTCCATGAAACAGTATACCGGAAAACAATTTACAGCAGATGTGATATCAGGCATCATAGTGGCAATCATTGCGTTGCCGTTGTCCATCGCCCTGGCCCTTGCTTCGGGCGTTACGCCGGAGCAGGGCCTTTATACTGCCATCGTGGCTGGCTTCATCATCTCCTTTTTAGGAGGAAGCAAGGTGCAGATTGCCGGTCCCACCGCTGCCTTTGCCACCATCGTGGCCGGGATCGTGCTGAAGAACGGCATGGAGGGGCTGGCTGCTGCCACCATACTGGCCGGCATCCTGCTGATTGTCATGGGCGTGCTGCGCCTGGGAAGCCTGATACGGTTCATACCGTATACCATCACCACCGGGTTTACCACAGGCATAGCCGTTACCATCTTCATCGGCCAAATTAAGGACTTCATGGGGATAACCTTTTTACATTCCCCGGTGGAGACCATGGAGAAGCTCAGGGAAGTCTTTGTGTGTATGGATACCTTAAACCCCATGGCAGTGCTCATAGGTGCCCTGTCCCTGGCAATCCTTATCATATGGCCCAGATTTATCAAAAAGATACCGCCGTCCCTTGTGGCTGTCATTGTGTCGGCTGTCCTGGTAAAGGGGCTGGACCTGAAGGTGAATACCATTGGGGACCTGTATACCATATCCTCCGGCCTGCCGGTGTTCCATATGCCCCATATCACATTTGGCCTGATTCAGAAGGTGATGCCGGATGCCCTGACCATTGCCGTGCTGGCTGCCATTGAATCCCTCCTGTCCTGCGTGGTGGCTGACGGCATGGTGGGAGGAAGGCATAACTCCAATATGGAACTGATTGCCCAGGGCGCAGGCAATGCGGCGTCCGCCCTGTTTGGCGGGATCCCGGCAACAGGGGCCATTGCCAGGACGGCTGCCAATATCAAGAACGGGGGACGCACGCCAATGGCCGGCATGGTCCATTCCGTGGTATTGCTTCTGGTGCTTATATTCCTGATGCCCTATGCGGCCCTGATTCCCATGCCGGCCATTGCCGCCATCCTGTTCATGGTTGCGTATAACATGAGCGAGTGGAGGGAATTCACTGACGTGGTGAAAACCTCGCCTAAAAGTGATGCGGCGGTGCTGCTGATTACATTTTTCCTGACCGTGGTCTTTGACCTTGTGCTGGCCATCGGCGTGGGGCTTGTGTTATCCTCCTTCCTGTTCATGAAACGGATGGCGGATGTGTCTGATATTTACGGATGGAAGTATGCGGAGGATTACAGGGAAGGGGAGGACGCGGAGCGGATTGACTTAAAGCCGGTTCCAGCCCATGTGATGGTGTTCGAGGTCAGCGGCCCCATGTTCTTTGGCGCGGCGGACAAGATTGCCCAGATACCCTTTGATTCCAGGAAGCATGTGCTGATACTCAGGATGCGCAGTGTCCCGGCCATGGATGCCACCGCCCTTAACAGCCTGAAGAAGCTGAATGGGCGCTGCAGGAAGGCACATGTGACCATGATCCTGTCCCATGTCAATGAACATCCCATGTCCGTTATGGCCAGGTCGGGCTTTGACCGGGAAATCGGACATGATAATATCTGCCCCTCCATTGATGCGGCCCTTGAGCGCGCCTCTGCCATTGACAGGCGCAGTGGATCGGTATAGACTGAAATGGACCGGGCAGTTAGGGAGAAGGCGCGTTGGCGGGCATAAACCGCTGCTGCCGGGAATAGATTGTGAATACGAAACCGGGAAAAGGGGATATAGGATGAAAGTCATCGATATGCACTGTGATACCATATCTGAATTACATAAAGACCATTTGCAGGGAGGCAGTTCCTCCATACTGGAGAACAGCCTGATGATAGACCTTAAGAAAATGCAGGCAGGGGATTACGGACTCCAGAATTTTGCCTTGTTCACCAGCCTGGAACGGGCGGAGGGAAAACCATTTGAATACTGTATGGGTCTTCTGGATACATTTTATACGGAGATGGAGGCCCACAGTGACATGATTGGCATTGTGCGGTCCTACCGGGATATTGAGGACAACTGGAGGAAGGGCAGGATGTCGGCCCTGCTGACCATCGAGGAGGGCGGCGTTTGCCAGGGCAGCCTCAGGTTCCTGCGGGATTTCTACCGTCTGGGGGTCAGGATGATGACACTGACCTGGAATTTCCCCAATGAGCTGGGATTTCCCAACAAAAGGGAACGGCGTGAGGACGGAACCACGTATCTGGTGCCGGACCAATCCAATGGCCTGACCGGCACGGGGATTGAGTTCGTGGAAGAGATGGAGCGCCTGGGCATGATCATAGATGTGTCCCACCTGAATGATGCCGGCATATGGGATGTGTTCCGGCATACGAAGAAGCCCTTCGTGGCAAGCCATTCCAATGCAAGGGCAGTGGCGTCCCATCCAAGGAACATGACCGATGACATGATACGGGAACTGGCAGACCGGGGCGGCGTCATGGGAATCAATTATTATACCTGTTTTTTAAGGGACTTCTGTCAGGATGAGGCACCGGTAAGCAGGGTATCCTATATGGTGGAGCACATGAAGCACATCCGCAATGTGGGAGGGATCGGGTGCCTGGGGCTGGGGTCGGATTTTGACGGCATTGAATGCGAACTGGAGATGAAGGACGCGTCCATGGTGCCCATGCTGGCAGATGCCATGAAGCGGGAAGGGTTCAGCCAATCCGAAATCGAGGCTGTATTTTACAAAAATGTGCTACGTGTTTACAGGGAAATCCTTTAATTTAAATAATTTACCTGGATTTTACATTCCTATGGAGCGGATTTTACTTGCATTTGGTATGCTGTTTACATGGAAAGTCCACGGTCCGGACCATCGTGGAAAGGATAGAACAGGCAGGCATGCCGGGAAAGGCGGATAAGCGGATAATGGAGAAGATTTACATCATAGAGGATGATGAGAATATAAGGAACCTGTTAAAAATTGCCCTGGAGGGATTCGGGTATGGCTCAGAAGGGTTTGAGACAGCGGAGGAGGGCCTTAAAAGGATGAAGGAGGAACAGCCGGACCTGGCCATCTTTGACTGGATGCTTCCCGGAATGGATGGGATTGCGGCCATTAAGCAGGTGCGGCAGACCGACGGCCTTAAGGATATTCCCATCATGCTCCTGACGGCCAAGGAAAAGGAACTGGATAAGGTCATAGGACTGGACTGCGGCGCTGATGATTACATGGTGAAGCCCTTCGGGGTGCTGGAACTTTCCGCCCGGATCCGCAGCCTGCTGCGCAGGACCAGGCGGGAGGCGTCCAGGGATGTCCTGTCTTATCAGGGGATATCGGTAAACAGGAAGACCAGGGAAGTGATCAGCAGCGGACATCCGTGCGAACTTACCCTAAAGGAATTTGAACTCCTGGTCTATCTGCTGGAGAACCAGTCCCGGGTGGTTACCAGGGATGAACTGCTGAACCGGATATGGGGTTATGAATATGACGGGGAAACCCGCACACTGGATATGCACATCCGCACCCTGCGCCAGAAGCTGGGCGATGAGGGCGGTTCCTGCATCAAGACGGTGCGGGGCGTCGGCTACCGCGTCATCAAGGCGGATGCTTAGGACAGCCTTTTGCAGATACCGGTGAATGCAGTACTAAATCCCATGGAACAAAGGAGGAAATCATGCGTAAGGCCATATTGGAACGTTTTATCCTTGTGTTATTAGCGGCGCTGTGTATTCACAGCGTCATATTTTATATTGCAAGCAGCAACATGATACTGGATACGTCCAGCAGGGACATGAGATACACCATCAAGGCGATTGACAGCATACTGGATTATGACGGGGATTTAATGAGCCAGATGCAGCATCTGGAGGCATTTACCGACATGGACTCCAGCCGGATCACCCTGATACGCACGGATGGGACCGTGATAACGGATTCTGATGCGGATGCGGAATACCTGGATAACCATCTGGGGCGGGAGGAAATCAGGAAAGCGGTGGAGGAGGGGGAGGGATACGCCAGAAGGTATTCCTCCACCCTTAAAAAGACCATGCTCTATGTGGCCTGCCGCTCAGACCATGCAGACATGGTGCTGCGCCTGGCCGTGCCTTATTCCGGCATCAGCGAATACCTGCCCATGCTGTTTCCGGCAGCCCTTGTCAGCTTTCTGGCAGCCCTCATCTGCTCCCTGGTGACCACCCGGAGGTTCGTTTCCTCCGTGACCCGTCCCATGAGGGACATTTCCGGGAAAATGCTCCAGGTCAAGGGGGATTACACGGAGCTTCATTTTGACCGGTACCAGTATCCGGAAATCAATGTCATAGCAGAGACCATCACCAACATGTCCCAGAATGTCAAGGAGTACCTAAGCCAGATTGAAAAGGAAAAGCAGATACGCCAGGAGTTTTTCAGCAATGCTTCCCATGAGCTTAAGACGCCAATCACCTCCATCCAGGGATATGCGGAACTGCTGGAAAGCGGTCTGATCCAGGATGAATCCATGAAAATGGATTTTGCCAGGAGGATTAAGAAAGAGGCGGTCAATATGACTGGCCTGATTAACGATATCCTGATGATTTCCAAGCTGGAGGCAAAGGACGCCGAGGTGGTGATGACGGATGTGCGCATCAGCGTGCTGCTGGAGGAAATCATGGACAGCCTGAAACCACAGGCAGCGTCCAGCCAGGTGTTCCTCCATGCGGACTGCCAGCCTCTCTGCATCCGGGCCAATGTACAGCAGATGAAGGAACTTCTCACCAACCTGCTGAGCAATGCGGTCAAGTACAATCATCCGGGCGGCCAGGTGTGGATTAATATCCGGGAGCAGGGCGGCAGCATGGTAATCCGGGTACGGGATAACGGAATGGGGATTCCGGAGGAAAGCCTGGACCGGATTTTCGAACGGTTTTACCGGGTGGACAAGGGACGCAGCCGGAAACAGGGCGGAACCGGCCTTGGGCTGTCCATTGTGAAGCACATCGTGAATTTTTATCAGGGAATCATCCACGTGACCTCCAGGCTGGAACAGGGCACGGAGTTTGTGGTGACCATTCCCATGGACCGGGATGGGATATAAGCCTTGTTTTGCATTGTACTGAAAAAAATACACTTTATTGCTTTAAAACCATAGGAATTTAAAGCAATAAAATTGACGGCGGAATTTTTTTGTAGTATGATAGGAAACATCCCTGAACGGGAGCAATATTTGGGTTAAAAGAGGAGAGAGCATTATGAAAAAGACATCAAAAATCATGTCCCTGGTCCTGGCCGGAGCCATGGTCCTGTCCCTGGGCGCATGCTCAGGAGGCGGCACCGCAGAGACCACAAAAGCAGAATCAACAGAGGCAGTGACAGCCGCATCTTCTGAGGAAGGCACAGAGGCTGCATCCGAGGCAGGAGAGGGCGCAGGACAGACAGCAGAGGGCACAACCTATAAGATCGGTATCCTTCAGCTGGTACAGCACACAGCCCTGGACGCTGCCAACGAGGGCTTCATCGCAGCCCTGGATGAGGCAGGCATCCAATATGACCTGGATTCACAGAACGCATCCGGGGACCAGTCCGCATGCCAGACCGTTGCATCCAAGTTCGCCAATGACAAGAAGGACCTGATCCTTGCAATCGCAACGCCCGCGGCACAGGCAGTGGCCGGCGCGGTGACAGACACACCGGTGCTGATCACAGCAGTGACAGACCCGGCTGAATCCGGCCTTGTGGATGATAACCAGAAGCCGGGGGGCAATGTGACAGGAACGTCTGACCTGACTCCTGTTAAGGAACAGATTGACCTGTTAAAGCAGATCCTTCCGGATGCAAAGAAGGTGGGGATCCTTTACTGTTCCGCTGAGTCCAATTCCGAGATACAGGCACAGATGGCCAGGGAAGCAATCGAGGCTGCTGGTATGACCAGCCAGGACTTTACCGTGTCCAGTTCCAATGAGATCCAGACCGTGGTACAGTCCATGGTGGGCAAGGTTGACGCAATCTACGCGCCCACTGACAATACGATTGCGGCAGGCATGACAACCGTTGGCATGGTAGCAGGCGACAACAACCTTCCTGTTATCTGCGGTGAATCCGGTATGGTGGATAACGGCGGACTTGCAACCTACGGCATTGATTATTATCAGCTGGGCTACATGACCGGCCAGCAGGCGGTGAGGATCCTTACAGAAGGGGCGTCACCTGCAGACATGCCGATTGAGTACCTGCCGGTAGAAAAGTGTGAACTGACCGTGAATGAGGAAACAGCAGCAACACTTGGTATTGATGTATCCAATCTGAAATAAGACAGTGTATTCCATATTCTATGGAAATGCCGGTGGATGATAGGGCGGTGCCGCAGTGAGGCCGGGTTTACTCCCGCTTTACGCGGCACCTGTTTTAGGGCCTGTTCCATACACCAAAGGGCATGTCGGATAGTCGGATATAGATGGTTTGCTCAAGCCGTCTGATGAAGGTGTGGTCTGTTTGGGCAAGCTATTTATCAAGACAGGGAGGCAGTGACAGGAGTTAACAGTACATATGGAGGTCATATAAATGAACATTTTAAATGCACTGCAGGGCATGGGACCTGCGATGTTGGATGCGGTGGGCCAGGGCGTGCTCTGGGGAATCATGGTATTAGGCGTATACATCACTTACAAGCTGCTGGACATAGCGGACCTGACCGTGGACGGCAGCTTTGCCCTGGGCGGCTGTGTATGCGCCATGCTGATTTTAAACAAGTCCATGAACCCGGTGGCGGTGTTCTTAAGGAATCCGGTGGCGGCCCTGGCAGTGGCGACCCTGGCCGGTATGGCAGCCGGATTTGTTACCGGCATCCTGCACACCGTGTTTGAGATTCCTTCCATCCTTGCAGGAATCCTGACCCAGATATCCCTGTGGTCCATCAACCTGTGGATTATGGGTAATAAGAGCAACCTGCCCCTGTTAAAGGTGGACACCATGGTCAGCCGGCTGTCCGGCGCGGCCGGGCTCAGCCAGGCCCAGTCCTCCCAGGTCATCGGTATTGTGGCGGCTGTCATAGTGGTGGCCATCCTCTATTGGTTCTTCGGGACGGAGATTGGAAGCGCCCTTAGGGCAACGGGCAATAATGAAGACATGATACGCGCCCTTGGCGTCAATACCAAGCTAACCAAACTGCTGGCCCTGATGCTCAGCAACGGCCTGGTGGGAATGTCCGGCGCCCTGGTATGCCAGAGCCAGAAATACGCGGACATACAGATGGGGACCGGGGCCATTGTCATTGGCCTGGCAGCCATTGTCATCGGTGAAGTGCTCTTTGGATGGTTCAGGAATTTCGCATGTAAACTGGCGGCAGCCGTGATCGGATCCGTCATCTATTTCGTCATCCGTGCCATTGTGCTTCAGCTGGGATTAAACCCCAACTACATGAAACTGCTATCCGCGGTCATCGTGGCCCTGGCCCTGTGCGTCCCTGTGGCAGCGGCCAAATGGAAAGCACATAAAGCCTATTCAGAGGGAGGGGAAAACTAATGCTTGAACTTACAAACGTGCGCAAGACATTTAACAAAGGCACCATCAATGAAAAGAAAGCCTTAAACGGAATCAGCCTTTCCTTAAATGACGGGGATTTTGTGACGGTCATCGGGGGTAACGGGGCAGGCAAGTCCACCATGCTCAACATGATTGCAGGAGTATACCCCATTGATTCCGGGAAAATAGAAATCGGCGGCATCAATATTTCCAGACAGCCTGAGCATAAGCGGGCCAAATACATCGGCCGTGTGTTCCAGGACCCCATGAAGGGGACCGCGGCAGGCATGGAAATCCAGGAAAACATGGCCCTGGCATTCCGCCGGGGCAAAAGGCGCGGCCTTGGCTGGGGTATCCGGGCCAAGGAAAAGGATTATTACCGCGACATGCTCACCCGCCTGGGCCTGGGACTGCAGACCAGGATGACCAGCAAGGTAGGGCTCCTGTCCGGGGGCCAGAGACAGGCCCTGACCCTTCTCATGGCCACCCTCCAGAAGCCGAAGCTGCTGCTGTTAGACGAGCACACCGCTGCCCTGGATCCCCAGACAGCCAAAAAGGTCCTGGACCTTACCAATGAGATGGTCACCGAACAGAAATTGACCGCCCTTATGGTGACCCATAATATGAAGGATGCCATCCAGATCGGCAACCGCCTGATCATGATGCACGACGGACGCATCATTTACGATGTGTCCGGTGAGGAAAAGAAGAAACTGACCGTGGATGACCTTCTTAAAAAGTTCGCCGAAGCCAGCGGCGGCGAGTTTGCCAATGACCGTATGATGCTGGCAAAATAAGGCATGTCTCCAAATTTAAGAAAATTTTCATATTTTGGCCCATGGATATATGATATACTTTACGCTGTATGAGTTTACATGCCGAAAAACAAAGTTGGAGACGAATGGAATCATGCTTGAACACAAGGATTATATCTCGAGCCTGAACAAGGCCAGGAAGAAGCGCAATCAGAACATAGACCCCAGATACCTGCTAATCCTGCTGGCAGCGGTCATTGTGGTTGGAATTATTATACTTGGCGTAAAGGCGGCCATGAAGGAGCCGGCTTCAGGCCGCGCAGCCGGGAACAGGCCGTCCCAGCAGGCCGCGGGGGCGGCGACCTCCTCGGATGCCCAGCCCGCAGGTGCCCCTTCCCCGCAGGAGGAAGCGGCCAGGAAGGAAGCGGAGGAGATACAAAAGACCATTGACTCTTATTCCAATCTGGGTATCGTACAGGTATCCGGATATCTGAATATCCGTGAGACGCCCAGTACGGACGGCAAGATCATCGGAAAGCTGTCAGGGGACGGGGCCTGTGAAATCCTTCAGACAGAAGGGGACTGGTCCCATATCACGTCAGGCGGCGTGGACGGCTATATCAGCAACCAATACCTGATCTCAGGGGATGAAGCCAGGGAAAAGGCAAAGGAACTGGTGAAGCTGAGGGCCACTGTCACAACCGATAACCTGAATATCAGGCAGGCACCTGAACTGGACCCCAGCAATGTGGTGGGACAGGCCCTTAAGGGCGAGCGCTATGTGGTCCTGGGACAGCAGGATGGATGGATACAGATAGAAGAAGGTTACATTTCCGCTGATTACGCAGAGGTGTCCTATTCCCTGAATGAAGGCCGCAAGCTGGATATGAAGGCCATGGCCATCAACCAGTATGATAACCTGGTCATCTCCAAGGTGAATAATTATCTGAATGTCCGGGAAGAACCCAAGAGCGACGGCAAGATCATCGGCAAGATGACCAGTAAGGCGGCCGGCGAGGTACTGGAGACACTGGACGGCTGGTATAAGATTAAATCCGGCCCCATCATCGGATATATTTCCGCAGACCCCCAGTATACGGCAACAGGACAGGAGGCCAAGGATATCGCCATGCAGACAGCAACCCTGCGGGCGGTCATCAACACGGATGTGCTGAACGTGCGTACGGAGCCGTCCACGGATGCCAAGATCTGGACCCAGATTGTTAAGGACGAGCGTTATCCGGTGGTGGCCCAGTTGGACGGATGGGTGGAGATTGAACTGGATTCCGTGGATGAAGAAGACGGGACCACCATGGACAAGGCCTACATTTCCACAAGGGACAATAACGTGGAGGTGCGTTATGCCCTTAACGAGGCAATCAAGTTCTCGCCGGCAGAGGTTGCGGCCAACAAAGCAGCGTCCCGCCGTTCGCAGATTGTCAACTATGCGCTCCAGTTCGTGGGCAATCCATACGTATGGGGAGGCACCAGCCTGACAAAGGGCGCGGACTGTTCCGGGTTCACCATGAGTGTGCTGGCTAAATTCGGTGTGTCACTGCCTCATTATTCAGGCTCACAGGCCAAGATGGGCAAGGCGGTGACCTCGGGCAACATGAGGCCCGGCGATCTGATATTCTACGCAGGCAGCGGCGGCCAGGTGAACCATGTGGCCATGTATATCGGCAACGGGCAGATTGTCCATGCGGCCAGCCGTAAGAGCGGCATTAAGATATCTACATGGAACTACCGGACCCCGGTGGCTATCAGGAACGTATTAGGCGATTAATCCAATTGCATCGGCAGCAGCCGGCCCTCATGGAAGTGACATGGGGCCGGCTGCTTTTTCTTTTGTTTTCCGTTCCATAAAATCATATCATGCATATTTTCTTCCTGAACGCGCAGACTAATGGTTAAAGTGTATCAACACACAGGATGATTCATGAAAGGAAGTTGCGACCATGGGACAGGCGAAAAACAGTAAGAAGAAAATGGATAACCAGGAGCCGGTAAAAAAGGATGATGAGGCCAAAAGACTGGAACGTGAGATAGAAGAAAAAGAGGACAACCGTCTGGAGGAATACGGACAGGTTATCCTGGAGGATAACCAGAAACAGAGGAAAATCCATCTGATTACCATTATCGGTGAGGTGGAAGGACATGAGAATTCATCCGGCAGCAGCAAGACCACCAAGTATGACCATATCCTCCCAAAGCTGGCTGAGATTGAGGATGATGACAGCGTGGACGGCCTTCTGGTCCTTCTTAACACATCGGGCGGGGATGTGGACGCGGGCCTGGCCATTGCCGAGATGATTGCATCCTTAAGCCTGCCGACCGTATCCCTGGTACTGGGAGGCAGCCATTCCATCGGTGTGCCCCTGGCTGTTTCCACCAACTACTCCTTTATCGTGCCCTCCGGGACCATGATGATCCACCCGGTGCGCATGACCGGCATGGTCATCGGCACGGCCCAGACCTATGAATATTTTGAAATGATCCAGGACAGGATCCTTACCTTTGTGGCCAGCCACGCAGACATTGCATATGACCAGTTAAGGGACCTGATGCACAATACAAAGATGCTGACCCGGGACCTGGGAACCGTGCTGGTGGGGGAACAGGCAGTGGAGGCAGGACTCATCAACCAGGTGGGCGGGATTAAGGAAGCCCTGGGGAAACTGTATGAGATGATTGACGGGAGAAAGCGATACAGATAGATTGCCGGATATGGGCAGCCGCAAAATGTTAAAGTTGCATTTCTTATGATTTTTTTGTATACTAAATATAACTGGGCCCAAATGGCAGAAATGGATACGCCGGATACGCGGCCCGGTCAAAAGACTTGTAAGAGAATGACAGGGGGCTATGTTTGTGGCTGAATCAAGTAAACGACAGCAGAGTGGGAACAGGAAACCGGGAAGGCCAAAGGGCAGTACCGCAGGGAAGAAGACAACTTCCCCAAAGGGCCGCAAAGCCTCAGGCAAAAAGGGATATACGCAAGAGAATACAGAGTTTATAAGAGCAGAAGTGGTCATCATCTGCTCTTTTGCTGTTGCCATTCTTTTGTTTTTAAGCAACTTTAAGTTATGCGGCGTGGTCGGGGATGTGCTAAGGGGCGTGCAGCTGGGGATTTTTGGCATGGTGGGTTACCTGCTGCCCATATTGATTTTTGTGGGCACCTGTTTCCACCTTTCCAACCAGGGCAACCTTCATGCTGCCATGAAGCTGGCGGCCGTGGTGGCGGCGGTCCTTGTGGTCTGCGGCCTGTTGCAGCTGTTTTTCGGTACGACCCCGGCAGGGGCGCCCTGGGGGGACTATTATAAGCAGTCCACCCTGAGCGGTGTGGGCGGCGGATTCCTGGGCGGCATCCTTACCTCCTTTTTGGTGGTGGGCCTGGGCAAACCAGGGACCTTCCTGGTGCTTGCCGTGCTGTTCATCATCTGCATGGTCTGCATCACGGAGCGCTCCTTTGTTAACGTGGTGAAAAAGGGCGGCGACAAGGCTTACCAGTACGCCAGGGAAGACATGGACAGGCGCAGGGAAATCCACGCCCAGAGGGCGGAGGAGAGGAAGCGGCTCCGGGAGGAGCAGAAGGTGCGGGGGGTCAACCTGGATGCCACCCGTCTTACTGCTTATGACGAATATGATGGGGACGATGAATACGGCAGCTATGACGAAGCGGCATTTGACCGGGAATACGGCGCGGACCTGGAGGCCTTGGAGGAACCGTATGAGGATGAGGCCATGGACCGTGGGGCCGCTGCCGCGCAGTCCATGGATTTTGGGGCTGCTGCCCCGGTCAATGAGTTCAGGGGCAAATTCGACCCGCCATTGGAACCGGGTGCCGGGGAGGATGCCTCCTTTGACATGGATGACGTGGGGGCTTTGGCCCGTTCCATTGAGGGACACAGGCGCAGGCGGGAAGATGTTCCGGTGGTGACCGGCATAACCGTGGAGGAAGACGGCCCGGGCCTTCATGGCAGCCAGGACGTCATCCATGTACATAGGGATCCGCGCACCCTGGAAGAAATGGATATGGCTGTGGATGCGGCAACGGGGGGCAGCCGGCCCGAAGAGGAGGTTCCGTGGGACGCAGGAACCGGGGACAGGGCCGGACGGCAGCAGCAGGAGGACTACCCTGAAACGGATACATACATGGAAGATGACTCGGAACAGGGGCTTAATTATGACAGCGTATTCGTGCCGGAGGAACCAAAACGTGTGGTGACTGCTTCGGGCAAGGTCATAGAAACAGAAACCGAACTGCTTAAGAAAAAGATAGAGAAAAAGAAAGAGGGGGCTGCCAAAGGGGATACGGAGATTTCCGTGGCAGAGGAGATTAAGAAAAAGGAAGAGGTGGTCAAGAAGGAATATGTATTCCCTCCCACCACCCTGCTTAAGAAGGGCAGTAAGAGTGCAGGCGCATTTTCAGGGGAAGAATACAAGGCCACTGCCATCAAGCTGCAGCAGACCCTGCATAACTTCGGCGTCGGGGTTACCGTCACCAACATAAGCTGCGGTCCTGCGGTGACAAGGTATGAGCTGCTTCCGGAACAGGGGGTCAAGGTCAGCAAGATCGTGGGCCTGACCGATGACATCAAGCTGAGCCTGGCTGCGGCCGACATAAGGATTGAGGCGCCGATTCCAGGCAAGTCCGCAGTGGGCATCGAGGTGCCCAATAAAGAGAACAACATGGTTTATCTCAGGGATCTTTTGGAGGCAGAGTCCTTTATCAGCCACAAGTCCCGTCTGGCCTTTGCAGTGGGCAAGGACATCGGCGGCCAGGTGGTGGTGACGGATATTGCCAAGATGCCCCACCTTTTAATCGCGGGCGCCACGGGTTCCGGTAAATCCGTGTGCATCAACACCCTGATCATGAGCATCATCTTCAAATCAAAGCCCGAGGATGTAAAGCTGATCATGGTGGACCCCAAGGTGGTGGAGCTGAGTGTCTATAACGGCATCCCGCACCTGCTGATTCCGGTGGTCACGGACCCCAAGAAGGCGTCCGGCGCCCTTAACTGGGCCGTGGCTGAGATGACGGACCGCTACAAGAAGTTTGCGGAATGCAATGTCAGGGACCTGAAGGGGTATAACGAACGGGTTGAGAAGATTAAGGATATAGAGGATGAGAAAAAACCTCAGAAACTGCCCCAGATTGTCATCATCGTGGACGAGCTGGCAGACCTTATGATGGTGGCCCCGGGCGAGGTGGAGGATGCCATCTGCCGCCTGGCGCAGCTGGCCCGTGCAGCGGGCATCCATCTGGTCATTGCCACCCAGAGGCCTTCTGTGAACGTCATCACCGGCCTTATCAAGGCCAATGTGCCGTCCAGGATTGCATTTGCTGTTTCTTCGGGCGTGGATTCCAGGACCATCATCGACATGAACGGGGCCGAGAAGCTGCTGGGCAAGGGCGACATGCTGTTTTATCCCGCGGGTTTCCCAAAGCCCCAGCGTGTCCAGGGCGCCTTTGTGTCGGATGAGGAAGTGGGCCGGGTAGTGGATTTCCTTACGGAGCAGGGCATGGTGGCAGAGTATAATCCTGAGGTGGAGAGCAGGGTATCCTCGCCTTCCATGGACGGGGGAAGCAGCCAGAGCGACAGGGATGAGTATTTTATCCAGGCCGCCAAGTTCATCATAGAAAAGGACAAGGCATCCATCGGCATGCTTCAGAGGATGTTCAAGATTGGATTTAACCGGGCCGCGCGTATCATGGACCAGCTGGCCGAAGCCGGAGTGGTTGGGGAGGAAGAAGGAACCAAGCCCAGGAAGATACTTATGAGCGCCGAGGAGTTTGAGGAGTTTATGGAACAGCAAGCATGAATCATATAAAAAACAAGGAGGATATACCCATGAAGTCAGATATCGAGATTGCTCAGGAAGCAATGATGCAGCCTATTAAGGAGGTTGCGGCGTCTTACGGGATTTCCGAGGACGACCTGGAACTGTATGGTAAGTATAAAGCCAAACTGACAGATAAGCTGTGGGATAAGGTGAAGGACAGGCCGGACGGGAAGCTGGTGCTGGTGACGGCCATCAACCCCACCCCGGCCGGCGAGGGTAAGACCACCACCACAGTGGGCCTGGGCGAGGCATTCGGGCGTATGAAGAAGAGCGCCATCATCGCCCTGCGGGAGCCGTCCTTAGGGCCCTGCTTTGGGATCAAGGGCGGGGCTGCCGGAGGCGGATATGCGCAGGTGGTCCCCATGGAGGACTTAAACCTGCATTTCACAGGCGATTTCCATGCCATCACCTCGGCCAACAACCTGCTGGCAGCCCTCCTTGACAACCATATCCAGCAGGGCAACGCGCTTGGAATCGACCCAAGGCAGGTGATGTGGAAGCGCTGCGAGGACATGAACGACCGTGCGCTGCGCAATATCGTTATCGGCCTTGGGGCAAAGGCGGACGGCATGGTAAGGGAAGACCATTTTGTCATAACGGTTGCCTCTGAAATCATGGCCATCCTCTGTCTGGCTGACAATATGGAGGATTTAAAAGCCCGCCTGGGCAGGATTATCGTGGCCTATGATTTTGCAGGCCAGCCAGTGACCGCAGATGACCTTCATGCAACCGGCTCCATGGCAGCCCTTTTAAAGGATGCCTTAAAGCCCAACCTGATCCAGACGCTGGAGCACACAGGCGCCCTGGTGCATGGAGGACCATTTGCCAACATTGCCCATGGATGCAACAGCGTAAGGGCCACCAAGACCGCCCTTAAGCTGGCTGATATTGTTGTGACAGAGGCTGGGTTCGGCGCCGACCTTGGGGCAGAGAAGTTCCTGGACATCAAGTGCCGCATGGCTGGCCTTAAGCCGGACGCAGTGGTGCTGGTTGCCACGGTAAGGGCGCTTAAGTACAATGGCGGTGTTCCCAAGGACCAGCTGTCCGTGGAGAACCTGGATGCCTTAAAGCGCGGTATCGTAAACCTGGAAAAACACATTGAAAATATCCAGAAATACGATGTGCCAGTCATCGTGACCCTCAATTCCTTCATAACCGATACAGAGGCAGAATATGCTTATATCAAGAAGTTCTGCGAGGACAGAAGCTGCGAGTTCGCCCTTTCCGAGGTCTGGGCCAAGGGCGGTGAGGGCGGGATTGCCCTTGCCCAAAAAGTGCTTGAAACCCTGGAGCACAGGCCGGGCAATTTCCGCGTGCTGTATCCTGATGATATATCATTAAAGGATAAAATCCACACGGTCGCCACGGAGATTTACGGCGCGGACGGGGTGACCTATGCGCCCGCTGCCTCAAAGGCATTAAAGAACATAGAGGACATGGGATTCGGTAACCTGCCCGTATGTATGGCAAAGACCCAGTACTCCCTGTCCGATGACCAGACAAAGCTGGGCAGGCCCACTGGTTTTACCATCAATGTGCGGGATGCCTATGTGTCCGCAGGTGCAGGCTTTGTGGTTGCGCTCACAGGCTCCATCATGACCATGCCGGGACTTCCTAAGAAACCGGCGGCTGAGAATATTGACGTGGATAAGAATGGCAGGATAACAGGACTTTTTTAGGACAGACAGAGAGGATTTCATATGGTATTAAGAGATTGGCTTAAAGGACTGGAATATGAGTGCATCAGGGGCAGCCTGGACACGGAAGTGTCGGAAGTGGTATATGACTCCAGAAAGGCTGCGCCGGGAGCGGTGTTTGTGTGCATGGCAGGAACCAGGGTGGATTCCCACCGGTTCGTGCCGGATGTATTAAAGGCCGGTGTCCGGGTGCTGGTGACAGAACGGGGGATTGAGGAAGAACTTGGGAAGGCGGCAGAGGAAAGCGGCCTGACGGAGAAGGAGCTGTCCCGGGTCACGGTCCTTCAGACCGGGGATGGACGGCACGCCCTGGCCCTTCTTTCAGCTGCCAGGTTTGACTATCCGGCGGCAAAGATGGTTACCATCGGCGTCACAGGCACCAAGGGTAAGACCACCACCACCCATATGATTAAGACAATCCTTGAGGCGGCAGGAAAAAAGGTGGGCATGATCGGCACCACAGGCACGGTGATTGGCGATAAGGTGACCCCGACCATGAATACCACCCCGGAATCCTGGCAGCTGCACCAGGCATTTGCACAGATGGCAGACAGCGGCTGCCAGTATATGATCATGGAGGTTTCCTCCCAGGGCATCAAGATGCACCGGGTGGATGGGATTACCTTTGATTACGGTATTTTCACCAACATTTCCCCGGACCATATCGGGCCGGATGAACATGCGGATTTTGCGGAATACCTGTACTGTAAATCCAGGCTCCTGAATATGTGCAGGATTGGACTTGTAAACCGGAATGACAGCCATTTTGAGGATATTGTAAGGGACGCGGACTGTGAGCTTTATACCTATAGCGTGACGGAAGAAAGGGGCGGACTTCACGGAAGTGGGGAGTCCGGGGCTGATTTTACGGCTTCAGATGTCCGTTATGTGTCCCGGCCGGATTTTGTGGGCACTGAATTTGATGTGAAGGGCAGGTATGAGATGGATGTCCGCCTTGGGATCCCGGGACTTTTCAATGTGGATAATGCCCTGGCAGCAGTCAGCGTGTGCAGCTTCCTGGGACTTAAGAAGGAATGTGTGGGCCATGCCCTGGAGCATATCCGCGTCAATGGCCGCATGGAAATCGTACACACCTCTGCCAGGTGCACCGTGCTGGTGGACTATGCCCACAATGCGGTAAGCATGGAGAGCCTGTTGACCACCCTGCGCCAGTATCATCCAAAGCGTCTGGTGGTGGTCTTTGGCTGCGGCGGGAACCGTTCCAAGGACCGCAGGTATACCATGGGTGAGATTGGCGGGCGGCTGGCTGATTTAAGCATCGTGACAGCGGATAATTCCCGCTATGAAAAGGTGGAGGACATCATAGCGGATATCAGGGGAAGCATTGAGAAGACCGGAGGCGCGTTCCTGGAGATACCTGACAGGCGGGAGGCCATTGAATACAGCATAAGCCATGCAATGCCCGGGGATATGATTGCGGTTATCGGCAAAGGACATGAAGACTACCAGGAAATCAACGGAGTACGCCACCATTTCCTGGACAGGGAAGTGATAGAAGAGGTGGTAGGAAAGCTGGGTGAAGAGGCATGAGTATGGATGGATTCACGTGCAGGGATTTAGTCCTGGCCACAGGCGGGACACTTCTTATGGGAAAGGAGGATACGCCCATCCGGCATATCAGCCTGGATTCCCGGAAGATGGAAGGGGAAGACCTCTTTGTCCCCATTATCGGTGAAAATGTGGATGCCCACGGATTTCTCTGCCAGGCCATCGGAAACGGGGCGGCCGCTGTATTCACCAGCCGCCACCGCCGGCCTGAGGAGGTAAGGGCAGATATCCTTAAACAGTGCGGGGAGGACGTATCCAGGATGGAAGCAGCCATGTCCGCTGCCTGGATTGGGGTGGAGGACACCAGACAGGCGCTTCAGGATTTCGGCATATACTGCAGGAGCCGCCAGAAGCTTCCGTTAGTGGGGATTACCGGCAGTGTGGGCAAGACCACCACCAGGGAGATGGTTGCGGCCGCCTTAAGCGCCGGTTTTACTGTCTATAAGACCCCGGGCAACAGCAACAGCCAGGTGGGGGTGCCCATCACCATTGCAGCGATTCCAAAGCAGGCACAGATCGGCGTCATTGAACTGGGCATGAGTGAACCCGGGGAAATGACAAAGATAGCCAGGATAGCCAGGGTGGACTGCGCTGTCATGACCAATATAGGCGTTACCCATATCGAACAGCTTGGATCAGTGGACAATATCCTTAAGGAGAAGCTGCACATCCAGGATGGGATGGCAGAAGACGGAAGCCTGATATTAAACGGGGACGACCGGTTATTAAAATCAGTAACCCCCATGGGGAACAGGAGAAAAATCCTTTACGGCATGACGGATGGCTGCCAGTACCGGGGGGAGGACCTGCACCTTGTAAACGGATATCCGGTGTTTACCGCGGTCCATGGGAATGAGAGGGTCACGGTCCGCCTGCGGGTCATGGGAAGCCATATGGTAAGCAATGCCCTGGCAGCCCTGGCAGTGGCACATGAATATGGGATACCCATGGAAGCTGCCGCTGCCAAGCTGGAGGAATTCGAGGGATTTAAAGGGCGCCAGCAGATCTTCACCCTGAAGGGCGGTATAACGGTCATCGACGACAGCTACAACGCAAGCCCTGTGTCCATGAAGGCCGGGCTGGAGGTCCTTGGTTCCATGGAGCCGGAGGGAAAAGGCCGGAAGATTGCAATCCTGGCCGATATGAAGGAACTGGGGCCGGATGCGCCCAGGTTCCACCGGGAAATCGGGGAATACATAGCAGGACATCCGGTGGACCAGGTCGTGCTTTTTGGCAGGCTGGCGGCTGAAATCGGACATGGGCTGGGCGCGTCCGCATCCCCGGTGCCAGTGGTGTCCTGTGAGGAACTGGAACAGGTGGGGCAGTGGCTTTATGAGAACCTGAAGCAGGGAGACTGTGTCCTGTTCAAAGGGTCCAACAGCATGAAGCTGTCACAGGCGGTCAGGGGGCTGGAAGAATGGAAAGGACGGGAAGGTTCTTAAGGTCCTTAAAATAGTTCCTGATGCAGTTTAAAGCAGTCTTTTCCTGGTCGCGCAGACTGGCTGTCCCGCGGTGGAGCAGGCATAGATACATTGTATTGGGATTCTGCTCTGTTTCAATGAGCGGTATTGCTTTAAAAAGATGATGGTCATCTCCGGGCGCGCTGCCGATGGCTAAACCGGGCAGGATGGCAGCCATGTTCTGGCTTAAGATGCTCCGCCTGATCAGGGCAATATTGCTAAAAATAGTGTAACGGTTGTCCGGTCCCAGGGTTTTAAGATAGACCGGACAGGTTTCCGACGCAACGTAGTGTTCTAACATGGCCAGGTCGATGTTCTGCAGTTCTTCCTGGGAAATCTGCTTCCTGGCTGCCAGAGGATGGTCCCTCCGCACCAGGAGATAAAAATGGTCGGTGTACAGGCAGTCTGTCCGGATCTGGTAACGGGATGCAATCATGCGGTAATTTTCCTGGCTTTCTTCTGTAAAATAAGTCAGGCCAAGATTACCGCTGTTTTTAATCAGGCAAGATCCCACGTCCATTCCCTTTACAATCTGGAATTCCAGCCTTCCCCTGGATTCCTGTTCCCAGAACAGCTGGTTGATGGGAACCGCCAGCGCGCTGTGGATACTGGGGGAGATGACGATGGACACGGGCTGGGTAAGAAGGGCGTTGACCGTGCTCAGCTTCTGTATATCCTCAAAACATCGATACATTTCTTCCATGAGGGCCAGGGCTTCCTCGCCTTCGGCGGTCACCTTCACACCCCCCTGTATTCTTTGGAACAGAGGGAATCCCAATTCTTTTTCCGCACCTTTCAGGATGGAGCTTAAAGTGGTGTGGCTCAGGTATAGTTTCCCGGCCGCGGATGAGATTGAGCGGCTGTGTCCGATTTCAATCAGATATTTAAGCTGTTCAATCTTCATGTGCAGCCTCCTCCTTGCCATTGTCTTTTTTCCGGCTGACTGCCCGGAAATATCTGCGGATACACGTGGCCAGGACTTCTTCCTGGTGTTTCAGCTTCCGGCCGCTGCAGGTTATCATGCAGAGATAGAGATGGTTTGGGTGTTCCGTGTTTTTTAAGGAAACCAGGGAAAAGTCCCTGATATCATCCGCAGATTCACCGCCAGCTGAAAATCCGGGGATAAAACCGACCATGCCCTGGTTTTGTATTGCCTGATACATGGCGCTCATATCTGCGAAGCTGGTGACGCCGGGACAGAGGGAGGGAAGGGAGCCAAGCACCATGTCATTCTTCATCAGTTTAATGGTGGCCAGCCGTTCCAGGGGAATGGAACGGGCATCGATTTCCCTGAGCCCGGCCAGCGGGTGGTTCCTGGATACAAGAAGGTAAAGGCTGTCTTCCAGCAGCGGTTTGATGGTAAGGGCCGGATTCCCGCTGCTGTGCCCTGAATGGCGGATGGCGTCTTCGGACAGGTAAAGCAGGCCTATATTTGCCCTGTGCTCCAAAATAAAACCAGGGATATCCTCGCTGGAACATTCCTCCAGGGACAGGCCGCCCGGTATATTGAAACGATAGAACTGCTCCAGGAGGGGGATGGACAGGCGCACGGAAATGGTGGGCGCCATCAGCACATTGATGGACGGGGCTCCGGCCGTTGTGCGGCGTTTCAGCGCCATCAGCTTTTCATACTGTAAATTGATTTCCCAGGCAAGGGTCATGAATTTTTCTCCTGCTGAGGTGGTCAGCACGCCTTCGGGCGCCCTCTGGAAAATCTGGAACCCAACTTCCTCCTCAGCCGCCTTAACAATGGCGCTCAGGGTTGTCTGGCCGATGTGAAGCTTACGGGAAGCGGCTGAGATGGAGTGGAACCTGTGGATTTCCAATAGATAGTGAAAATGTTCTAGTTTCATGAAAGCAGTGACCTCCATAAGTATCAGGATAAGTCCCAAAGTAAATATGAGAAAACCAACAGAGGACTGTACATCGTACAGTCCTCTTATTATCAGAGTTCCTTGTAGATATCCTCCATGTCCATACCCTCTGCAAAGCCCAGATTCCCAAGGGTGCGGCCGCCATTGATATAATCGCGGTCATTGATTGCACCGGCCACGCCTAAAAAGGAGCGGAGCACCGGCATATCAAGGCCGAGACGCCCGGCAGCGGAGAGGACGAAGGCGCCTCCGCAGCTGCAGTCTTCATGGAGATAACGATGATCTACGGCATTGGGGCCGTCCATATACTCATAGAATACATGAACCTCCGGGTGATTGTCAAGGTCCAGTACCTTGTCAATCATTCCGGTGGGATTGCCGTGAACCGTCAGGCCCATGGCTTCAATCACCTGCTTTCTTTCTTCGCTGATTTTCCGTATACAGCGGACCACAGAGGGGGTGAATGCATATTTGAACAAGGAAAACTGATTTCCCCTGCGGTCAATTTCAGGGGCGGACAGGACGGTGCTGGCAATGTGGTTGATTACATTGCCTGCATTGACCACGCCTTCAAATACATTCTTATTGGCAGTGTATTCCACTACGCCTTCTAATGCATCCAGCACCTTCTTTGTGTCAGAAGCGGGTAGGGATGCTGCCTTTCCCTTTAAGTTTAACGGCATGCCGACCGTGACCTCGGCAGGGGCGGAGAGACGGCAGGGACAGAAGTTGCCTTCCTTTTCTGTCAGGGTGACCTTTGCGGTAACCCCCATTTCTTTAAACACATCCCTGAAAATGAAGGAACCCAGATTTCCCGGAATTATAAGGATGTGCTGTCCATCCTTGACATAAGGGGCAATCCGGCGGGCAATTTCCTCATGGCGGTCTGAGGGAACATGGATAAAGATGGCCTCTGCATGTTCAACGGCTTCCTCTGGCTCCAATGTAATGTTTGCAGGCGTGCCGGTCCCGTGGACCTTGCCGCGCAGCTGGATGAACCCCATTTCTTTTACAGCATCCAGTTCCTTCTGGAAACGAACGTCATCATGGAATGTTACCTGAAAACCCCTCTGTGACATGATGGCAGCAACCGCATGGCCGGTGGAACCGGCTCCGATAACAGTAATATTCTGAATCATATTGAATTCCTCTCTTTCTTACACAATCTAATCATTTATCCCGCAATCAGCTGGGCGATGGAGAATACAACGGTAGTGGTTATAAGGATGAGCAGGGCGCCAAAGCAGACAACTTTGGTCCGCATGCCGGCGTCCGGTATCTCGCTCCGTCCATGGAAAATAGAGGCCGGGGCAGAGGCGCCGGGAAGGACAATCCCAATGTTGGCAATCCAGATCAGGGCAGCGCCCGCTATGACCGGGTTCATGCCCGCGGCCATCACAAAGGGGCTGACCACAGGAATCATGGCCCCGCCAAAGGCGATGTTGGACCCTATGTTGGTAAGGATCATCATCACGATAATGGTGAAGATTAATATAAACAGCGGACCCCTTCCTGCAAATAAGGGTTCGAATATTCCCGTAAGCCAGGGAAGGATCCCGGTTGCCTCGTTGGTCATGGCAGTTGCCAGGGGGATAGTGATTGCGCACATCATGATGACAGGCCAGCTGACAGCTGCGTCAGAGTGCTTGATATCATTGAACACAATGGCTGCCTTTTGGTCCCCCTCACCGCTGGGAAGGACCATCAGGATGGCGGAGCACAGGCAGTACAGGCCGCCCACGGTCAGGGTATTGTTAACGAAAACAGAAACCGGGTTTTTGGTAAATGTTCCGGCAAAAATGGACAGCAGCATGATGATTACATAAACAATGATGATGCGTTTGGCCCTGGGCCTTAAATGCTTGCTGTCCTCCCCCATTTTTTCCACGTCAAAGCCCTTCATGATGCTGAAATCCACTTTGAAAAGTTTGGCGCCAAGGATGACGTAGGCTGTCATCACGATAGTCCCCACCAGGCCGGTGAGAAGGAACATGAATCCCAGGTTGACGATTTCCCCGGTAACATCAGCCCAGGTTGTTGCCAGGCCCAGCATCCAGCTCTTATAGGGAATCATTCCTCCGCCCATGACCATGGACAAAAGAATGCCGCCAAAGCCGTAGTAGCGGAAGGTGCTGTCCTTGTCATAACCGCAGGAATCAGCAATATCCGTCCAGATGGCGTAGAGCAGCAGGGCCATGGCTATCTGGCTCAATACAATGGCGGACCACATGAAGATGAACATGAAGCACCATGTATAAAACAGCGGTTTTCCCTTAAATGCCTTCTGGGACAGGGACCAGCGGATGAACCATTTCCCAAAACCATATATTACAATGGCGCCGGCGGTAAAATACTGGGTGATGATCTGGAACACGGTAGAACTTCCCATGGTGGCGGATATGCCTGCATTCATGCTGCCCGGGAACCCGCTTAAGCCGTAAGCGATGAAGGCGAAAAGGGAGGGCCAGATGATCTCGCAGGTGGAATATCCGTAAATAACGCCCAGGAACGTGCCTAACAGCCTCATACCCATGGGGGTAAGGGTGGCAAAGGGCGGAAGGAAACCAAAGCCGAACATAAGAAACAGCGTGATGATGATGTGTACATACATCATAGGTGAATAACCTTTCTTCATACCAATCTTCTCCTTATTTTGAGTTGTATCACTTAATCTGTCATTTAATCCGTCCTGCACCCGGGGCAGGGTGCAAAGACGATGTTGCAAGGAGCAGGTTGGGGCTATTATATCATCTGTGCGGAAAAATAAAAGACATTCCAAAGAATCTGCCTGCACATTTCTTTGCTAATGGATACCAAAAATATCGGATGGCAAAAGGCGCAAAGGGTTGCTAGAATGATGGCAGGAGCAGACAGGGTCAGGGGCATGACTACAGGAAAGGAATGGGAAAAACGGATTATGTATGGTTGGAGAGCGAAAATCGGACTGATTACCCCAATGAGTGAGAATGCCGAGCATGCATTTCATATTTATGCACCGGAAGGGGTTTCCTTTGCATCAATGAAAATTAATTTCCCGGGGCCGACCCCGGAAGGACTTATGATTTTAACGGACCAGCTGGAGGAGACGGCTGCCAAATATAAAGGTTATGATGTGGACCTGGTGGTGTTCGGCTGTACATCCGGCAGCTGCATCAAGGGCGCCAACTGGGATAAGGAATGCATCCGCAGGATAGAAAAGGCCAGCAATATCCCGGGGCTTACCACCAGCACGGCGGTACTGGAGGCGTTCCAGGCGCTGGGAACAAAGAAGGCGGCTGTATTAACCCCGTATCCGGAGGCAACCAATGAGGCGGAAAAGAAGTTTTTAGAGGACAATGGATATGAGGTTACAAATATCATCGGCATGGACGTAAGTTATATACGCCGGGACGGACATAAGCTTGAGGAGGCGGATGAATATTTTCTCTACCGCAATGCCATCAACATGGATTTAAAGGGGGCAGACACCTTTTTCTTAAGCTGTATGGGCCTGACCACCATGGAAATCATTGATGATCTGGAGACCGCCCTTAAGATACCCGTGGTCACCAGCCATCAGGCAACTTTATGGAGCGCGCTGCGCCACTGCCGGGTAGGGGCAAAGCTTCCTAAAATGGGCAGACTGTTTACGCTGTAGAGGAGGAATGGGACATGTATAGTTTACGGGCAAGAATCGGTGTAATCGCCCCTTTGGACGATCAGGTGGAATATGCATTTAATAAATATGCCCCAGAAGGGGTTTCCTTTGACAGTACCCGGCTTTCCTTCCCGGGTCCGACGCCGGAGGGGCTAATCTATCTGTCGGACCAGCTGGAGGAAGCCGCAAGGATGTATCAGAAAAAGCGGCATGACGTGGTGCTTTTCGGCTGTACCTCAGGCAGCTGCATCAAAGGTTATGGATTTGATAAGGAGTGTATCGAACGGATTGAGAGGGCCTGCGGATGGCCGGGGCTGACCACCAGCACAGCGGTGTTGGAGGCTTTTAAGGCCCTGGGGCTTAACAGGACCGTGGTCATGACCCCGTATCCGGAAGAAACCAACGAGGCTGAGAAAAAGTTCCTGGAGGACAATGGAATCACGGTCACCTCCATTACAGGAGTGGGATTCAACAAGGTGGGTGAATACGCCCATCCGGGCAAGGCCTTTTTATACCGCCAGGCCAAGAAATTGAAAACAGAGGGGGCCGAGGTGTTTTTCTTAAGCTGTATGGGCCTGGCCACCATGGAACTGGTGGAAATCCTGGAGGAGGATCTTGGGATGCCGGTCATTACCAGCCATCAGGCCAGCCTGTGGTCCTGCCTGCGCCACTGCAGGGTGAATGATAAGATTGACGGGTTAGGCAGGCTGTTTACACTTTAGGTAACGGTCCGGACACCGGGAAAATAAACGTCCGGACAGTAACCAATATAGAGCCGCCCCACTAGGCTCGAAAGTACCTCGCCAAGTGGGGATGACATGTATCGCACGTAAGCGTCCAGGATACGGACGCTAAGTGCCCGTAACGAGGAGGATGGAAAATGGGTTTCAATGTTCATGAAATAACAACGGATAGGACGAAACAGCTGTGTCATTTTATTAAGACACTGAAGTACGAGGATATACCGCCGGCAGTCATTGAGCAGGCGAAGATGATGGTGATGCAGACCTGCGGCGTCAGCCTGTGCAGCGCGCAGTTAAAGCAGGTCAGGGATGCAATGGAGATATCCAAGGAAATGAGCCCGGGGGAACAGGGCTGCGCCACCCTTTGGGCGGACGGCAGGAAAGTAAGCTGGGAGGCAGCTGCTTTTACGGCAGGTACAATGGGCGATGCCCTGGACTGGGAGGATTGTTCCGTGACAGGGCATCCCTCCGCAGGTGTGATCCCGGCAGCAGTGATTGCCTCGGAGGTGCTGCACAAGAGCGGGAAGGAACTTCTGACCGCCGTGGTGGCTGGATACGAGGTGTACCAGCGGGTGGCGCTGGCAGGGAGGAGCAGCATTGCCAGCTACAATATCTTTGGAATCCTGCCGGTGCTTATGAAGCTTCTGGACCTGCCTGAAGAGAAGATGAACCAGGCCTTTGGCGTGGGAACCGCCTGCGCCATCATACCGGCCAATGTCCACGAAATCACCATGTCGGATTCCCTGAATTACCTGTACGGCTACCGCATGGAGAACTGCGTGACCATGATCAAGACCGCCTTAAATGGTATTGAAAACATGGAGGACGCTTTTGACGACCCTACCGCATACCTGGTCCACTGCGGGTATCAGGAACCGGAATGGCTTACAAAGGAACTGGGGACCCACTGGATGATGATGGATATGCTCCTGGTAAAGCACTGGCCGGCCAATGTATTTGTCCAGACCTATGCGGAGCTGGCCTCCCGTCTGGTGACCAAATATTCCTTTAACCCGGATGAGGTGGAGGAAATCATCATCCGCCCGTCCGTTGCCTTCCGCCACTGGTACAGTGAGACAGGATATGAGTCGCTGACACAGGCCCAGTTCTCCATTCCTTATGTGACGGCCTGCGCCATGTATCATCCGGAGCCGGGAGCGCTGTGGTATCAGCCTGAAACCATGAAGGATGGGCGGATCATCGCGCTGATGAACAAAGTAAAAGCAGACGGGTTTGTGAAGATGTCGGGAATGAAATTCATCAAGGACCTGATAGACGGCAGGCATCCGGAGAAGTTCATGATTGTGCGCTTAAAGGATGGGACCGAGTATACGGAGGGCGCCTTCACCCATCCGGGCCATCCGCGCTACATGCTGACAAGGGATGAGTTTAAGGAGCGTTTCCGTCTGGAAACAAAAAATATCCTGTCTAAGGAAAAAACAGAAGGCGCCATTGCGTGCATCTGCCATTTGGAGGAATGCCAGGATGCATCCGTGCTTCCCGGTTTCTTCTATTAATCCGGCGTTTCAGTTTTAATCATCCGGCCACTGCGGGAAGCGGTCAAAAGACCCGGCTCCATGTCAGTGGAATGAATTGCACGTCAGCGCAAAAACAGGCGCTGCGTGTTTATGGCGAGTCACTGCACTAAGCCCGTGAAAGACCTCGCTAAGTGCCAGTGACATGTATCGCACGTAAGCGCCTAAAAGGCAGGTGCTAAGTGCTCATAACGAGGAGGTACAAGTATGCGGTATAACCGGTTATATAAAGACAATGATTTCCTTACTCCAACTACATATACCCAGGAGCTGTCGGAGTACGCGGAACAATTATCCTATGAGGACATCCCGCCGGAGGTGGTGGAGCGGGCCAAGATGATCCTGCTTCAGACCATTGGCGCGGCCCTGGCTGCCAAGGAAACCCCCATTGCGGAAAAAGCAGTGAAGATGGCCAGGGAGGCCAACGGCGGCCCCGGCGGCCCTGCAACGGTCTGGGGAATGGATGAGAAGATGGCTGCGGTCAATGCAGCCCTTGTCCTGGGAACCATCAGCGATGCCCTGGACTGGGAGGACTGCTCCTGGACCGGTCATCCGGCGGCCGGGGTGATTCCCTGCGCATGGCTGGCAGCAGAGGAAAAGCATAAAAGCGGCAAGGAGCTGATCACGGCCATTGTAGCCGGGTATGAGGTATATCAGCGCATTGCCATGGCGGTCCAGCCATCGGACGAACGATGGAAGACAAAGGGCTGGGGATTGACCAGCTGGCAGATATTTGCCTGTATCCTGCCGGTTGCCAAGATTTACGGACTGGATGCCAGGAAAATCAACCAGGCCATCGGAATGGGCTGTGAGTGCAGTACCCTGCCGGTTGCCTACCATGCAACCACCATGTCGGATTTCTATCACTATGAGCACGGCTACCGGGCCAGGGACGGATTCCTGATTGCCAAGTCCGTGGAGAAAGGGATCCATAACCAGAGGGATGCCCTGGATGAACCCAGGTGCTACACCGGGGTCATATGCGGGAATGACGGTTCCAATGGTTCAGCCGATACCACAATCAGATCCGGGGAGGCCGACCTGTCCTGGCTGACCAAGGAGCTGGGGGAGCGGTACCTGATCATGGATACACTGCTTAAGCACTGGCCGGCCAACATGTGGGTGCAGACCCCGGTGGAACTGGTGAACGGCATGGCGCAGGAACATGGATTTGGACCAGATGATATTGAGGAAATCATCCTGGACCCGCCCATCCGCAACCGCATGTGGGCTCCGGATGAAGGCTTTACATCCGTAACCCACGCCCAGTTCTCAGCCCCCTATGTTATTGCCACCATGCTGCTGCACCCCGAGCCCGGCGCCTACTGGTATACGCCGGAAATGATGAAGGACAGGGAAGTCATTGCACTGGCTAAGAGGGTGAAGCCCGGAACCTCTCCCGAGGATTCGCCAATGACAGGCTTTAAGCAGTTTCGGAACGGTTCCTATCCCATGAAGACAATCACGGTTACGTTAAAGGACGGGCGGACCTTTAACGGGTCCATGGACTGCCACCCGGGCCATCCGGCTAATATGATGGGGCGCGGCGAGTTTGTAAGCAGGTTCCGTATCCAGGCAGCCCCTGTGCTTCAGGGAGAAAAACTGGAGCAGGTCATTGAGACAATCTGCAATATTGAACATGTGGACGATATTGCTTCTGTCAGCGGAATGCTTGCTTAAGCGGAGGACTTTATGAAGAAAATAGCCATTATCGGTTTTGGCGGCGCTGGTTACAGCGCTGCCAGGGAAATACGCAGACTGGATCCCCGGGCTGTCATTGATGTGTATTCGGATACGGATACAGGCCCATACAACCCCATGCTGACAACCTATTATGTGAAGGATTCCCTTCCATATGAAGGGATGTTTCCCTTCGGGACCCTGGAGGAAATCGCAGGAACCCTTGATTTGAACGTGAACTGCCGGACGCCGGTGACAGGGCTGGTTCCCGGTGAGCGCAAAATAATGCTTTCAGACGGCAGACGGAAAGTTTATGATGAAATATTAATCAGCACAGGGGCGTCTGCCGTCATGCCACCTGTCCCCGGAATCACACTGCCAGGCGTATTTAAGATGAGGACCATGGAGGACGCCGTGGATTTTAAGCAGAAGCTGGACTCAGGAAAGGTGCGCGGCTGTGTGGTGATAGGCGCATCCTGGGTGGGAATCAAGGTGGTGGAGGACTTAAGGGCCAGAAACATTGCCTGCACCCTGGTGGACGGAGCGCCCTGGATGTTTTATACCGCTGCATTTGAAGAAACCGCCCGCAGGGTCCGGGCAGACCTGGAACAAAAGGGGGTGGCCGTGTCCTGCGGCCAGATGCTCTCAGCCATTGAAAGGGAAGAGGATGGGCGCCTGACAGCTGTCATGGAAAGCAAAAGCCGGTTTACGGCTGATTTGATTGCTGTGTGTGTGGGCGTGCGGGCCAATACTGGGTTTGTACGGGACAGCGGCCTTGCAATGGGACGGGCAATTGTGGTGGATTCCCGGATGCGGACCAACTATGACGGGATTTATGCGGCCGGGGACTGCTGCGAGGCCATTGATACCCAAAGCGGGAAAACCAGAAACATAGGGGTATGGTTTAATGCCGTCAGACAGGGACGCACGGCCGGGGCAAACATGGCCGGCGTTCCAATGGAATTTGACGCCAATGTGCTTGTGAATCTGGCTCATTATCTGGACTATGATTTTATCAGCATTGGGGACATCAGCGCCTGCGGCCCGGAGGACCTGGTTTATGAATACGAGGATGAGACATATTATATCCGCGGGACAAAAAACAAGGGCAGGATCCGGTGTATCAATGTCATTAACTCTTCGGACAGCAATGGCCTGTTAAAAAGTATTTTCATCAAATCACTTAAAAGCCCGGAAGCGGGTCTGGATGTCCAGAGCATCTGTTATCTGATGGATAAGGGCTTTCCGGCAGGTTTTATAGAATATTTAGGAGGAAAATCCGTTGACTGAACTTGAGAAAAAGATAAAGGCAAAGATACCGGGCGAAGATACCGGGATTGAAATAAAACATTCCCTGTGCGCGGTCTGCAGTCCGGGCCATCACTGCGGTGTTGACTGCTATGTGAAAGACGGGGAAATCATCCGGGTGGAGGGTACGCCGGAGCATCCCTATAACCACGGTAGGCTGTGTACAAAAGGTTCCGCGCTTAGGAACTACATTTACAGGGAAGACCGCATCAGGACGCCCTTAAGGCGCGTGGGGGAAAGAGGGGAAGGCAGATTTGAACCAATCAGCTGGGACGAGGCGTACCGGATTATTGCAGAAAAGCTGAATCAGGTAAAGGAAACCTATTCCCCGCATTCCGTGGCGTTCTTCAGCGGTTACTGCAAGTGGTACCGTCCTATTTTCCACCGCTTTGCCCATGTGTTCGGAAGCGTTAATTTTGGTACGGATGACAGCACCTGCAGCGCCTCAAAGGTAATCGCGGACAAGGTGACCGCAGGATGCGGCGCAGGACCTGACATGGGCCATGCCAATACATTTTTAGGCTGGAATTACGATGGCTATTATTCCGCCCATCTCTCCGTGGCAGGTGTGCAGAAACTGCGGGAGAGGGGAGGGAAGGTAATCATCATCGATATACGGGATACCCCGGCATCCAGGAACCTGGCGGATATTTTCCTGAAAATCAATCCTGGTACCGATGGGGCGCTGGCCTTAGGTATGGCAAAGCTGATTATTGACAATGGCTGGGCGGACCTGGAATACATTGAGAAATATACATACGGTTTTGACCAGTATAAAGAACTGGCGGACCAGTATCCTCTGGACAGGGTAAGCAAGATTACGGGTCTTGATCCCGGCCTGATTTATGAGGCGGCAAAGCTTTATGCCACAAACGGACCGGCCTGTACCAACTATTCCGCATCCGCCCTGGTCCATCACATTAACGGTTTTAACTCCCACCGGGCCATCCTTTGCCTGTCCGCCCTTACCGGCAATTTTGACAGGGCGGGCGGCAATGTACCTAATCCGCCCACCTACCTGCATAAACCTGCAGGCTTTAAGGTCAGGGAGCATGCGTTCAGGTCCGACCGTTATCCCAAGGATGGGGAGCGTATCGGGGCACGGCGGTTCCCTCTGTGGAATGCCCAGTTTGATGAATTCCAGGCAATGGACCTGCTGCGCCAGCTGGAGGAGGGGACGCCCTATCCTGTAAAGGCTATCTTTGCGATGGGAATGAACGCCAAAATGTTTCCTGAGACAGATAAGCTTCTTGCTGCCATGAAGGATAAGCTGGATTTCTTTGTGGACACAGACATGTTCATGACTATGACGGCCAAATATGCGGATATTGTCCTGCCGGCCTGTTCCTCGGTTGAGCGGGGGGAGTTAAAGGCGTATCAGGGAGGTTACCTGACCTTTACAAAACCGGTAATCCCGCCCCTTTATGAGTCTAAATCCGATGTGGATATCCTGTGCGGCCTGGCCCGCGTCATGGACCTGGATGACCCGTACCTGAAGGCTGGTTATGAGGCGTCGGCAGACTGGATGATTGATGGCTGCGGACTGACGGTTGCGGACTTAAAGGCAAGTGACCTGCCTGTGAAGGTACCTGCCGCCAAATGGCCTGTCAAGCCCGGAAACTGCCTGGAAAACGGATTTAAGACCGCCACAGGTAAGTTTGAGTTTTATTCAACTGCCATTGCATCCATCGATCCTGCCTTTGGCCTGAATCCGCTGCCGGATTACCGGGATTCACTGGAAGACCAGAATGACCCTGAGACAAAGGAGAAATATCCATTCTATCTCTGCACCGGCGCAAGGCTGGCCCATGCCATCCATTCCAGGGCCCATGAAACCCCGTGGCTGCGGAGTATCCGGCCCGATCCTACCTGCGAGATACACAGGGAGGATGCCAGGAGGCTGGGAATCAGGGAAGGGGACAGGGTTTCATTATCCAGCCCTTACGGAGAAATCTTCATGAAAGCCAAGCTCACAGGAAAGACAAAGCCAGGCGTCATCCTGACGCTCCACGGTTATACGGAGGCCAATGTAAACGAACTCATAGGACGCAATCATGTGGATCCCTATTCCGGATTTCCCGGATTCAAGGGAATGCGCTGCAATATCCGCAAATGCCAGGAGGTTGAAGAGTGAAAAATAAAGTGAATTTTTGGGCGCACTTATAT
>NZ_QVEX01000022.1:0-28882 GCF_003434055.1 Enterocloster aldenensis
GGATTTTAACAAATCCCACCCCAACTATTGACAAAGAGCCATAATTATTCAATGGATTATACGGAAAAATGCGGAAGAACCTCGCCCCACACCGGACTGGCGGCTCCGCCGCACTGTAATATTCATCCACGTCGGTTATCCACCGTCATTATGACGAACACCTTGCTGTGACGGATTCGCTTTTTTCTTCGATTTCTGGTAAAATACCAGTAACGAAACAGAGGAGCGAAGGACCATGGCATCCAGTGCAAAGGACATCCAGTTCAAGGAACTGAAGGATACGATCCCACAACTGAATACAACCATCCGTACCCAGAATGATTTGATCGTATCCCTGCAGAAGATGCTGGAAGAACGCAATGCAAAGGACGATGAAAAAGACCGGATTATTTCAGATCTGCAGGCACAGCTTGAATACTTCAAGCAGAAGCTTTTTGGCAGTTCCAGTGAACGACGCAGTGACATGCCCGGTCAGCTGAATCTTTTCTCCGTCCCTGATTCCGGGGAAGAACCAATTCCGGAACTCATTGAACCGGAGTTTATCGAAGTGAAAGCTAGCAAACAAGGGCGTAAGCCCAAAGCGGACCATGATGGGATGTTCGCAAATCTGCCAATCCATTATGAAGAGGTGGATACACTGACAGACGAAGAAAAACAGTGTCCTGCCTGTGGAACCATGATGGTTCCGATCGGCCATGAAGAAATCAGGACAGAGCTGCGTTACACCAAAGCAAAGCTGGAACGTATTGTGTACGTTGCAACCACGTATGGCTGCCCTGTCTGCAAGGATATGGAAGTCCCACAGTTTATCAAGGATGAAGGAGTTGCGGCACTAATCCCTGGAGGCTATGCCTCATCATCCCTTGTGTCACACATCATGTATGAAAAGTATGCAGATGCGCTTCCGCTGTATCGACAGGAAAAAGGATTTGAACTCCTTGGAGTCAGCATCAGCAGAACGACCATGGCGGGCTGGATCATCACCTGTTCCCGGAATTATCTGAAACCCGTGTATGACTACTTTCACCGTGAGTTACTGAAACGACATTTCCTGATGGCAGATGAAACACCCATCCAGGTCTTAAATGAACCTGGCCGGAGACCGCAGAGTAAGTCCTATGTCTGGCTGATGCGTTCCGGAGAAGACAGGCTGCCGCCCATCGTCCTGTACCATTATTCAGAGACGCGTGCCGGAGAACATGCCGCGGACTTCCTGAAAGGAACCGCGGATGGTACTTATGTCATGGTTGATGGTTACAGTGGTTATAACAAGCTGAAAAAGATCCGAAGGTGCTGTTGTTACGCCCATATCCGGAGATATCTGATTGAAGCCATTCCAACCGGCCATGATAAGGACTACAGCCATCCGGCGGTTCAAGGCGTTCTGTATTGTAACAAGCTGTTTGAGTATGTACGCAGCTATAAGGAAAAGGAACTATCTTATATTCAGGTTTACAAACGCCGCCAGAAGGATCAGAAGCCGATCGTGGAAGGTTTCATACGCTGGCTGGATGCACACACAGCACCCAGAAAAAGGAAGCCGCATGAATCGGGCAGTGACTTATATCCGAAATCGAAAAGACACGCTGATGACGTATCTCGAAGACGGACGCTGCAGTCTGAGCAATAATCCATCGGAGAATTCAATCAGACCGCTAACCTTAGGCCGCAAGAACTGGCTTTTCAGCGACAGCCAGGATGGTGCGAATGCGAGTATGGTAGTATATACCATGGTAGAGATGGCGAAAGCGCATGGGCTGCATCCATACAACTATCTGCAATACCTGCTCGACAGCCGCCCTGGCAAAGATACTACCGATACAGAATTTCAAGATCTCGCACCATGGAGTGAAAAAGCCAGGATAGAATGTAACAAAAAATCAGAGTAAAACGCTCGCAACCCTGACATCACATGTTGGTGTCAGGGTAGATGTGTTGGGATACCCTAACACTTGGCGCTTACGTTTAAACGCCTATAGGGTCCTTTTTACTAATCCATTCTCTGTATTGCACTGGATCCAGCGTCTTTCCCCGCCGGTTTTTTAAACCATCCACAATAGCCCTATTTAAAATATTCAGACGGACCTTATGATATCCTTTATATTTGGGCTTAATCGCTGCTGCAATCATTAGCTTAAATATCTTTAATGTCATAGTAGAATATGCTATAATCCTAATTATTACATTATTTTTAAATTCACGAATCAAAAAATATTTATTACGAATTGAATAATACTCCTTCCACCATGCATCCGGCGCCATATAATTATTACATAGTGGCGGATCCTGGTGTTCTATTATCGCGTCTCTAACCACATATACCCCGAATTTTCTGGATACACGATATGTATATTCAGTATCATCTCCATAAATAAACAAACTGCCGTCAGCAATCCCTACCGTCTCCACTGCTTTCCGAGAAAACAATGGACCTACAAATGCATTGGCATCTACCTGAACAACATCCTTTAACTCCTCATATTTATTCACAATCTGCCTTTCATTTAGCATCCATCCTTCCAACCTCTTGTGGTGGTAAAATTGATACTCCCTCAAATCAATGCCGTAAATAAGGGGGCATATTCCTCCCACATTTGGAAACTTTCTCTGATATTTAAGCAACTGCTCTAGGCAGTCGGGACATGGATATGCATCATCATCCATAATCCAATACCAATCTGCATCATAACAATCCCTAGCGGTTTTCATTCCTGCCTCAAACCCACCTGCTCCACCGGTATTTTCTGAAAGCCAAAGAACATCTATACAGTCATATTTGTCTGCATATTGTCTAAGGTTTTCTTTCTCTCTAAGTCCACTATTATTATCTATAACCAGTATTTTATGAACAGGTATCGTCTGCTCACGTAAAGACTGCAAACATCTAAATAATGTGCCTGTCCGATTATAGGTTACTGTAATTGCCACTATTCTTTCCATAATTACCTCAAAATGAGCCTATCACATTCAATGTTTCCTGTATGAATATCTCATGCGTCCTCATTACTTGACGTCCAACTCTAATACTATATTCAGCATAGATGATACTGATTTATACTTATAATAACATTTTTAAGCGTCCTCTGTCATCTGAACAAATTCATTATCATTCTCTCCCTTTAAACAGGAAATTTCATCTCTCACCTTTCCATAAAACACATGAATATACGCTATATGATTATTCAAATGAACATCCATCACTTATTAAATTCGATATATCTGTCATTGTATTCTCTTGAGCTTCACCCAATCCCCATATGCACTGAACCAATAATAATAAAAAGAGCCATGATTTAAAGTTTCTTCGATGTATTAAGCATATATTTCACTACCATCTTCTTCCAATGCCTCAAACAAAGAATCTGGATATTTCATAAGAATACCATAGCCACAAGTAACTAAATTACCAGCAAAATTTACTACTTTATTTTGTTCAATGACTAATTTACTTTGTAATCTTGGAACGCAATTTTATTTCTAGATTTACTCAAAAGATGTAAAAAAGCCCCTAAATCTCGAAATATACAAGTTTTTAATTTTATACTATTTTATTATTGATTTTAAGATGTTTAAAAATTTATTAATACTTTTTTTGCACCCAGAATCTAACCTAAAAAACGAAGAACCTTTCAATTTGTTTATTTCTTTTTTCATTTGTTCTATGTCGTTATTACGCATTTGCTTTGTTTGTGTTGCCAGAATATTATATTTTTTCTGCATACATTCAATTTCATGTTGCATTTGATTCAAACGATCATCTTGTGCCTTTTCCCAATCATATAATATTGGAAATTCGTCTCTCATTTGATTTAGACGCTCATCTTGTGCTGTTTGCCATTCATATAATATTTTTATATCTGTTTGTACTTGTCTTATTTCCTCCTCTATTTTATCATATTTATCATGAAAGAGCCGTTCTTGCTCCAAGACAATGTCATATAACGTATACTCCTCTTTAAAACCATTAACACCAGCCAATGATTTTTCTAACCACTGACTACTTTCTTCCCTTTTTGCTGCTAAAATATAGTTTATTTCATTATAATTAATAGGTTCTTTAAAAAAATCGTTGGATAATAAATCATTTTTATTTTCAATCATTCGATGTTCCAGTCCCAGCAATTTAAGTATAGAAAGTATTCTTGTTGCGCCTCTCCATTGCCACTTATTATAAACAACGCAGAATTGTCTCTGGAATATTAAAGCAAAGCATACCCCATGAAATGAATCTGTAATAAAGAAATCAGAGTTTGCTATTGTTGCTAACCATTCTTCATTTTTAACATTTTTCAATGTCTCTATTGACCATTGAAAATCTCCATTAGGATAACCATCTGTATCTATTACTGCCAATGCATTTCCGGAACACTTTTTTTCGGCCAATTCTTTAATCAAATCCGCTCTATCTTGAGTTGGATCTAATATATAAGCACCAACATAGTGTTCCTTTGGCAAACGAAGTTTTCCTATTCGTGCCATATTTTCGTAGAGACTTTTATCGCAAAGAAAAACGGGATCTAAAACCCATTTTGTGTCGATATCAAAAACATCTTTAGCTAAAGAAACTCCCGACTCTTCCCGCACTGAAAACTTTTGAAATCGTTTAAAAAAATATTTTGCTTTCTCACATAATTCTTTATTTCCCTCAAACTGCTCTGTTCCAAAGGAAGCAGCATAAGCGATTTTATATTTATTAGATTTCACCCAATCCAAACAAGAATAAAAATTCATATTTTCTATAAAATGAGCTCTTACTAACTGATCCGATGCTAGTACAAAACAGCCACATATATCATTCAAATCCACCATTGCATATTTATTTTTATACACAGGAGCAATATCGCATCTTTGATATGGGTTCTCCAAAAAAAGTTCTAACCTATCATCATATTTACAAAAATTACAATCAGCAGCTTTGTCAATCATTAAAACTGTAAAGCCTCTATCTGTCAAATATTGATATAAGGCATAATTAGTCAAATTATTCCCAATATTGTGATTGAACAAACATACAATTCCAATATCGTGCTCTCCAGATAAGGCTAACTTAACAGATTCGTTAAAAGTCTTCTTCTGCAGCAGTCTTAGAAAATATGAATAATTTTTATTCCTATTTCTACCTTCACCATAAAATCTGTTTCCTTTATTTAATGCCCATTCCAATGGAACATTTTCATATCTTGCAAATAATCTGCATGCTTGCGTCCAATATGTTTGTGCTTTAATATTGTTAACCAAGACAATGCTTGTCCCCATATTGTCATTCCATGAAGAATCATGCATATCAATTCCCCAGAAATCACCAATTGTAAAATCCCCCTGCCTAGGAAAGTCAGCATATCTACAATTTTCGCATGTATCATTTCTTCCCAGAATATTCTGGAAGGCTTGTTGGTACCAATCTTTCTCATAAGATGGAAACAATACATCTCCACTTTTTAGTTCTACTCTATATCCAGTGGAAGACCATCCTTGTTTTTTATCTCTAAATATAATATTACTTACATTATCAATTCCATAATTTTCATCTAAGTAATTTCTAAATAAAACATTTGACGGTGCATAAAAACAGAGAAGATCAATGGTTAATAGCTTATCATTCAAATAGCTTTCGCCCAAATACGACTTTAGTCCAGCCACCTGGCATGGTAATCCAAAAAAGGCTACCTGTATATTTTGTTCTAATAACGCCTTAATCTGGCTATACGACTTCTTTATATTACTTTGTACGTATTTAGAATTTCTCAATATTTCAATATCGTTTAAATTGTTAATGCCGACATATTCACAATAAAAATCCTCGCTCCACTTCGCACCAAATACCCATCCACCTTTTTCTATAATATCTTGAGCAATTATTGAAAAAAAGCCACCTGATGAAGAAATCATTCTTGTCTTTTCATCAGCCCATACTGCGTAACATTCCGGTTTAGTAAAATTATTATTTTTCTTTACTGTTACTGCCGGGCATACACCAACGCACTTATTACATTTAATACACGTGTCTCTATCTACAAATGGTTTTAAGAATCCGTTTGAATCATAGCACATTTTAATGGCATTAGATGGACAAATATTATAACATGCCCCACATCCTGTACAATTAATATTTTCTTTCAAAACAGAAGGTTCTACTTTTTCGAAACATGCTATCAGAGTCCAATTATCTGCATATGCATTGCTTCTCTTGGTCATTATAAATCCTAATTTACCAAGTTCATCTATTATATCAACAGAATAGAAACGCGATTGTTTGAATTTTTCTTTACCTTTATAGGAAACTACTATCTTTCTGTAATGTAATGACAATTGTCCTAAAAACCATGCTGGATTATTCAAACTTTCTATAATATCTGTACATACAGCAATTTCCGCATCGTAATCCGGAAACTGATACTCATTCATATCAGCTATTATATCAGTATTCCTATGGACAATTGAATAGTAATGGATAACATTAGGTAAGATGCGATTAAGCTGCCTGTCCTTAATGCTGAAATCTACAATTTTCCTATTATTATCTATAAGCCCTAATATTGCAATAATTTGTTTATACCACATTGGTTCTTCTACAGCTAAAGATAATTGACCATTTCCCTCATTAATTACTTCATAACTTTTTTTTTCCATATTTGTTTCCATCACTTTCACTTATTGCCCAAAAAGTCAAAAAGGTACTAGTAGTGTAAAAAGTTTGTAATACCCAAAATAAAGTGGTAAGATAAGCTTGAGGTGATTAATATGCGTCCAAGAAAATATCATGTTACTTTAACGCAGGAAGAATATAATGAGTTATTACATCTTGTAAAAAAGGGAACCACTCAAGCTCACAAAATCACACATGCCCAGGTCCTTCTGAAACTGGACGAATCCTTTAATGAGAAGCCATGGAACGTTGAAGACATCTCGGATGCCTATCACATCTCTACCCATGCTATCTGTGACATTGCCGCCCGTTTCGTAGATGGCGGACTTGCCCATGCACTTGAGCGCAAAAAGCAGATGAACCGTCATCATAAGATTACCGGGGATATCCAGGCCCCGATTATTGCGGTTGCCTGCTCGGATGCCCCCAGGGGCGGGACCGTTGGACCCTGCAGCTCATTGCCGACCATCTGGTGGAACTGGGGGTTGTAGATTCCTTATCCGCCACCGCGGTAGGCACTACATTAAAAAAACGAACTTAAGCCCTGGCTTCATGAAGAATGGTGCATCCCAAAACCCGGAGCGGAATTCGTAGCGGATATGGAAGATGTACTTCAGGTATACGAACGCGCCTATGATGCTTCCAATCCGGTTGTCTGCCTGGATGAAACAAGCAGGCAGTTGATAAAAGAGACACGTCTCTCCCTCCCGCCCCGCCCGGGAACAACCGCAAAGATAGACCATGAATACTGGCGGTGTGGAGTAGCCAATCTGTTTATGATGTTTGAGCCCTTAACCGGACAGCGTCATGTTGCAGTAAGCTAGACACGCACCCGGAAGGATATTGCCCACTGCGTCAAACAGCTGGTGGACGAATACTACCCCAACAGCAGTAAGGTGGTGCTTGTCATGGACCATCTGAATACGCATGCCATATCGTCCCTTTATGAGGCATATGAACCAGAGGAAGCGCTGCGCCTGTCAAAACGCCTGTAAATCCACTATACCCACAAACATGGAAGCTGGATGGATATGGCAGAGATAGAAATCGGGATTATGAACCGTCAGTGCCTTGGCAGCTATACATCCAGTAAGGAGGAGATGGAGCATAAAGTGTCATGCTGGTGTCAAAAGAGGAATGCCCAGAAGGCGACGGTAAACTGGCAGTTTACCACTAAGGATGCAAGGATTAAGCTAAAATCACTTTATCCAGTTATTGAATAAACAAACTTTTTGTACTACTAGACTCTTATAATAAAAACACAATGCATAATAAAACAATAGAAAGCTAAACAGATATAAATGTCGCCGTTTAAGTTATAACATATTATATTGCTTTACATATCTCTTCTATTATCTCATCACTATTTACCTGTGATATAAGAAATTCTAATGCCCCAGATGTCAACCCCATGTCATTTAAACTAAGGTAATCCATAGCAACTCCATCCGGCCAAAACATTGAATGTTCTGTATAAAAAACTACCTTCTTGCATTTTGATGAAGAAATAATATCGCTTAAGCCGCTTCTTATACCTATGTATGCTCCTGCTTTATCTAAAAATTGAATTATAGAGGAATAGGGAATAAAAATGCCTTCAGTACCAACTACCGGAATCTCATCTTTACCACAATTGGTACATATAGTATATCCCTTCTTTTGTAACCTATCCACTATGTTCTCCCAAAAATTGGCCGGGAAACTGTCTACACAAGTAGCATACGGTGCTAAAAGAACAGTTTTTCCACATTTCAAATTATATCTTTTAAATAACATTTCTATCTCATCTGCTTTATCCGCAAGACAAGGTCCAATCAATTTGGCTTCTTCAGGAAGATTCATACCCTTAAATCTATAAAAATCCATCATATTCCATCCGTGCCGTCCTTGAATAGCCCAGGTAATCTGCAAATAATCTGACATATTATCAAAATGGCAGAAATAATAAAAATCAATATTCTCTTTACCAACAAAAGTACGAAGTTTTCTCAATCGTTCGTGTGTTGACATATCAATCTGGAGAATATGTCCTTCATATAATTGTGGAAATAAAGATTCTGCGACTTTTTTTTCATTATTTCCTACCACTAAAAAACAATAATCTTTTAGTTCATTCCTATCAATCCATTCCTTGAGTAAAAGTGAAACTTGGTATATATCACCGGTTCCCAATGCTGCACAGGATACTAAAACAGTTTTTTCTCCAACTTGTTTTTTTATTTTTTTGTAGTCTGAATACCCTTTAAAAATATATTTGTAATAAAAATATATCATTCTACAGAATGTCGAATGTTCTTTCCAGTATTCCCATTTTATTATCCTGCAAATACTCTTCTTAAGCCATCTATTTATCCGTTTAACTGTTTTTCTTAATCCAAAGCACTCATAATATTCTTTTAGGGAATGAATTCTGTTTGGAATATAGTATATTTTTCTTCCAACTTTATATTCTTTATGTTCAAAGACTTGGCTTGTGTCAATAGAACTCAATGAATACTCTAAAAATTCAATAAAATTCTCTCCTAAAAAATTATTAACATTTTTGATATACTCTTCATAAGTCTTTCTATCATATCGTATTGTCATCGCACTGTCATATAATAAAGAACAATAGCGCTTAAGATATTCATATGTATATTCAGGAAATAATTCTAACTTTCTCCAATATCCCTCAATTATCTGAGCCATTCTTAAATTTTGATTAGCTCGTTTAACATATTGCCTCACAATTTTATCTGTCGCACTACTCGGCCTATTCCTTTGATAATGATATAATTTATTTGGAATATAAGAGATTGTCTGTGCTAAGGGATAGATATAAAACAAAAAGGCCTCATCTTCCCCTAATGCCAACGATTCCTCATATTTTATATCATTTAATACAATAAGTTCTTTCTTATAAACTTTATTCCATATTAATGGATAACTCCCCGTCTCATACATTAAAGCATTAATACTTTTTCCTTCATAAAAGGCTTTTCTAGTATTTAAATTTTGCTTAAAATAAATAAATGCATTATCCAAATACTCATCTTCTTCATTCCAATCTTTACTCATAAAAACATTACCGCCAAAAACAATTATATCACTTGCATTTTTTTTGATTTCCTCAGAAAGTATGCTACATGCATCTTTATCAATCCAATCGTCTGAATCAATAAACCAGATATAATCACCCTTAGCCAATTCTATTCCCTTATTTCGAGTATATGACACACCATGGTTCTCATGGCTATAGCATTTTACTCTGGAATCCTTTTTCTCATAGGATTTCACTACATTTAAGCTATCGTCCTTAGAACCATCGTTTATACATATAACTTCAAAATCATTATATGTCTGAGCTAATATACTATCCAAACATAATGGAATATCTTTCTCGACATTATATATAGGTACTATAATAGAAAATAAAACATTATTGTTCATCTCATACTCCTAATCATCAATTCCATATACTCCACTTAAAAAGAGTTCCTTTTCTGTAGTTCCATTTTTTCCTATCATAGTTTCTCCAGCTCTTACGCTAGGTTGATAGATAGAAGCCACAACAATATTGTAATAAAACGGAAACAATGAGTATAATTTGACAATATTCTCTATCTGTTTATCCGGACAATATATAACATCAATGATATATTCATTTTTTTCTATTTTCACAGACTCACTCTTCGTGACTACAAAAACAGCATTTGATTGGTGCCGACTATCTAACAAAGCTTTAATATAATCTCGGGCATATGCTGTACAATTACCATTGTCCCCTGGGCAAAAAACGAACATTGTTTGAGGTGTGATTACACCCTTTCTCTTAATATTTTTCCAACATTTCCATCCTGCCACACATTGGCAGAAATCTTTTAATAATTTTAATTTTTTCATTTTTCTTTTCCATTCATATAATAGATAAACTATATCTTTATCTGTATTATATTTCTTATTAAAAGTATCCCGATTTTTCTAGCCAAATTAACTATATAAAAAACAATGGAGTTTTTTATATAATGCTTCTAATTCCTTATATCTATAAAGCATTCAAGATATCTATTCTGATACCCACGGCTTCATCTCTTGCTTTATTTACAGACATCCCCATTTTCAATCCTGATGGTTTATCATCATTAATTACAATCCGCTCACCAACCGGCATATTATAAAGTATTAAATCATACCTCAAGCCATTTTCGTCAAGAAATTTCTCTGTCAGCAATTTATAATCTTGTTTCCTTGCTGTTAAAATAAGAACATAATCTTCATCTGGAATCTGCGCAAAAAAATCTCTAACCCCAGGCAGCAGTCTATCCTTTCCATAAATCTTATAACCATTATGCTCCACAAGAGTCCCATCCAAATCTAAAATCCACGTATGCGGCAATGAAGATAAAGTCAGGTTCATAACATTTCTCCTCTCAACTTAGCGCCAATTCCACCACCTGGATGATTTACTTTGAAATCATCTAATGTAACCCCTCTATTTTTACATATCTGCATTGCTAAACCCTGCAATAGTATTAGGTACACTGTGGTTGAATTATTGGGGACAATATCCCATTCATCACCCTCATTTTTAAGTTCCAATATAATGTGTTCTTTCAGAATTGATATTAATTTAGACTCCTCATTAAAACTTAACAGCCACGTTTCCGTTCCTCGTTCCTGAAGATAATGGGCAAGCATTATCGACTCTTCTGTATTTCCGCTTTTAGAAAGCAACAAGACAATATCATCTTTTTCCACCATTCCTAAATCTCCATGCACCGCTGTATTTGTATGCAAAAATCTGGCATCCATCCCCAGCGAGTTCATAGTTCCAACAAATTTCTCGCATATAGGCACATTTTTTCCCAATCCGCTCGCCACAATCTTGCCACCATTATTAATGCACTCACTACAATGGTCTACTAAACGTCTAAATTGATTTTCATCCAAAGAATTTAGTGATTCTTTAACTGTTGCCATAATTTCATTAAAATATTTAATCATTTTCCATCTTCTCCTTTAACAGATTCACAATACTTCTTCAAGTAAATACGTCCCATTATAGAACGCTCCACAAATGGAATCATAGTCCTCCCAAGCATATGTAGTTAAGGACAGCCAGATAATTGCGTGTAAAAATTTTATTTTCATCGGATTACAGTCTTTAATTCTACTCAAAAAATAATCTCCTAAATCCTTCCATCCATTAGTGCTAATATTTAAAATTATTTCATTTTCTTTTATCAGAAGTTCAAAATGCTTATTATTAAATTGATCATAATCCCCATTGATAGAATAGTACACCTTGGCCCAGTCATAATATTCATCACCGTATAATTCCTGAAAACCAAAGTATCCTCTGGGGTCCAAAAAAATAATGTTTAAATCTGAATCTACCATAGTATTAGAGAATGTACAGTCTCCATGAATCAATGCGAATTCATTTGTATCGCATAGTAGTTCTTTCACTTTCTTTCTGAAATTCTCCTTATAAAAATACGGGTTTCTGCAGTTCCTTCCGTTAATGCGGATATATCGTTGGTTTGCAAACGGAATAAGATCACGCACACTTTCCAATCGCTTGATTGTTTTATGATAATATGCCTCCATTATACTGAATATATCTGCCGGCACCCGCTTTAAATCATGCAGTCTTTCAAGGGAAGATACCAGATTATCAATAACAACCTGCTTCTGCTCCAGTGTCAAATCTGTTATAAAAATATTTTTTCCATCTATCTTTTCCATTGTCAACGGTTCAAACTCATAGAGCTTGGGAATTTGCTCAAATTTATACTTTTGCACTTCACGATACCAGTTCACTTCACGTATTGCCAACTTCCGCCCTTGCTCATCAATTGGTCTTTTTACAATTATATTACCCTTAATTTCCATGCTATTGAATGGACGGCAGCGGTACTCATCGTTTTCTGTTTCCTGAAGAGCTATCATGGTTCCTACTTCCCTGGTACCATAAAGTCCAATTTCTTTAAATGTCCTTGCATTTTCCTCCATCCACCGAACAAGTTCACCCTCTTGAGGGATACCCACCAATTGTTCTTTATCTTTAAACACAAACATACCAGCCACACCATGTTCATAAGAAGGCTGCTCTACAAACCGACCTTCTTTATACGACCATCTGCACTCAAAGTCTTTTGATATTCCTATGTAATTTTCTTCGCTCAATCCGTTAATATCCGTATCAGTCCCCAGAATCAAATCCGACCATATCAGCATAAACGGAAAACCATCCGGAATATATTTCAGTGCTTCGCCAATACCGGCACATGTCCCTGTCCCTTTTGCCTTTACTGTCACATACTTTACTTTGCAAAAGGACTCCAAGTATTCCTCTAGAACTTCATGCTTATAATCGCCTATAATAATGAATTTTTTCTGTGGGTATTTATTAAACAAATGAAATATTATTGGCAGATTATTAACTGGCACAATACCCTTTGGCTTATTCTGCGTTAATCTTTTTAATCGTGTTCCTTTACCGCCTGCCTGAATTATTACATATTCTACCATTATATTCCTCTCCCTTGCTCCACGTAATTTATTATATATGTTAAATCATCATTTTCATTTTTTAGCTGATACTCTATGACATCCGCCCTTACATCCTCTAATGCTGCCAGTTTAAAAAAGTTCATATAAAGATTGTCGGATGGATACAATGCAATAAGCCTACACTTTGCATAACACAGCAAATCCAGCAACCCGCTCCTCAGTCCTATTACATAACCACAATATTCTGCTACCATAGCTACATCACCTATATTGCAGAGTAAGGGCAAACTTCCTTCTGCTATTGGTTGATTAACATCTGTAATATTTGTCATAACCTGGAAACCATTATTTAAAAAAAATTGGGCAAGTCTATCAAAAAGAGAAAACGAAATTCTATTCGTAACTGATGCATATGGCGCTAAAATGATGGTGCATCCTTTCTTTACCTTCATGTTTCCTAAAACTTCCGATATATCAGCAACTTTATAAATCGGAACATCAAATGCCACATTTTCTTCCAACCCCAATTCACCATACCTAATGCAATCTTTTAATGACAACATAGGGAAACGCGCTGGATACAAAAAGAACTCATCAACAAATGCATTTTCCGGATTAATAATAGTAATATTTTTAATTTTTTTTAATACATGGATGCCAAAATTAGTTTTTCCCGAATCCAAAATCAGTCTTAATCCCTTTCCATGTATAATCATTACATAATCCAAAGTTTGTTTAAAGCATTCTGTAAGAGGCTCCATTCCTTTAGTTGTAACGAATGTCATATGTTTAATGTTATTTTTTTCTTTGTACGCCTTAAGATACCCTAAAGATATTAATGTATCACCAATATGATCACATACAACCACATAATGTGTATACTTATTTCTAAAGTTATATATGATATAAAAAATTGATAGAGGAACTCTAATTAATGAAATATATAAATTGCGTATTATAACTACTATTGTTTTTTTTAATAGGTTAAGCATACACACTCCTTTAATGTCAAAAGCTCTCCATATACCTCTGACTTACTTCCATCACATCGCCACTCATTTTTACATTCCCCTTATCTATCCACAGTGCTTTCGTACATAAATTTCTAACAGACTCAATTGAATGAGAAACATATAGTAAAGTCGTTCCCTGATTAAGCATACTTTGCATACGTGTCTCACATTTCTGCTGGAAAGCATAGTCCCCTACAGCCAAAACTTCATCTACAATTAATATATCTGGTTGTACTACTGTCGCAATAGAAAATCCTAATCTAGCCGCCATTCCCGATGAATAATTTTTTATAGGCATATCCAGGAAATCCCATAATTCTGCAAAGTCTACAATCTCATTAAACTTCTCTTTCATAAAACGTTCACTGTGCCCCAGCACCGCACCATTAAGAAAAATGTTCTCTCTGGCAGTTAATTCCCCATCAAATCCAGCCCCCAACTCAATTAGCGGCGCAATCGTTCCTTTAATCTCCACAGTTCCCTTATATGGCTTTAAGATACCACATATAAGTTTTAACAATGTTGACTTTCCTGAACCATTTGTTCCAATAATCCCCCAGGCCTCTCCTTTTTTCACCTGTAGGTTTACCTGCTTCAAGGCCAAAAATTCTTGAAACATAAGTTGACCTCTCATAAGCTTAATAAAATATTCCTTAAGATTATCCAAACGTTCTGTGGACATATTAAATCTAACTGTAACATCCGAAACATCTATTACATATTCATTATTCTCCATGTTTAGTCTCCAACTATATATACAATATAAATTTATTCTGTGCCCTCAAAAAAGACCATGTACCCACCAACATCCAAAATACACCTGTAACAAAGCCAATTATAACCATCTTTGCGTCAGGCATCTGTCCGTCTAATACAATCAAACGAAACTGGTGGATGTACCCATACATTGGATTAAACATCATAACAGATTTTTGCAACCATTCCGGAAGCATAGTCACTGGATAAAAAAGAGGAGTAAGATACATCCATGCCATTGTAAACGCACTGTAGAGATGCCGTATATCCCGGAAAAATACTGTACTCTGTGCTAAAAATAAGCCCAGTCCCAAACTGAACAAATATACTTGCAGAATAATAACTGGTATAAACATCATAAACCAATTCCAATTGACCTTGCAAGCAATAAAAACAAGCAACATGGCTCCCAATGAAAAAATCATATTTACCAAAGAACTTGTTACACGAGCCATTGTAAATATATATTTAGGCACATACGTCTTCTTTAGTAATGCCGAATTCTCAGTAATAGATCCCAGGGCCATGTTGGTGGCTTCTACCATAAAATTAAACAAGGTCTGTCCAATTATTAAATAAACCGGAAAATTTTGTATATCCCCTCTAAAAATATTAGAAAAAACAGCCACCATAATAACCATTGTCAAAAGTGGATTTAAAATACTCCACAGATAGCCCAAGAAACTTCTTCTATATTTTAATTTGATATCTTTCTCAACTAACTGTTTAAGCAGATGCCTGTAACAATAAAACCCGTTGAGGCGCGCCATTATTATGCTCATCAATTTTCCTCCAAAACCACTTAAATCTCAATCAGTATAACATCTTCACATAGCTTTTGCAACTAAACTACTATGTGGGATTCTATGTAAAACTGTATTTTTTATCCTACCATTCCAAATATTGTAGAAAATGGCACATACGCATCATAACTGCCCACATAAACCATCAGCCTAGACAAAGAGTAGATTCCATATATCCCAAATATAACCTTTGATTTCCAATTACTACTATTGTTTCTAAATAGATATCCAAATTGGTACAAACTCACCATACAGTATGGAGTTGCAAATCTGGCATAGACATTACTGGTAAACAAAGCTCCTATTGTAATTGCAAATCCAAATGAATACAAATTAAGACATCCCAGAAAATCATCATCTCCCCGATATCTATTATAGAGGATAAACATAACCCCCACAATAAGAACCGAATTTGCCATTCTTTTTAGTATCATAAACAATATGCTATAGTTGGCTCCATATGCACTATTTCCTTCATTAAGATATTCCCAAATACGGTACCCCAATTCTCCTCCCACTATCTGGCTTATCATCAAAAACATTGGCTTAATCATAAATGCTGCAAATACTGTAAATGTTACAAGCATCACTAGAATCCATCTTCTGCTTAACGAAATATGATAAATCGGATAGGCCAATGTCCACGCCAGTGCTGCTTTATGGAACATTATAGCAGCAAAAAGACAAACCAAAAAGCCTACCCAGCTTTTCTTTCTTATATATATAATGCTATAGAGACAGATTACAGAGGCTATGGTCTGACGCACTACAAATACTCCCCACAGTCCCATAGCCCATGTTCCAAACATAAACAAAAAAATATACCTTTGTTCTTTATCACTTTCCATCTTCCAGATAAACAACGCAAATAACCCATTCACCAAAAGTCCCTGAACAAAAAGAAAAACAGTAAAGTTTCCTCCGCTCACACGATTTGTCAGAATCAAAAGAAGGTTAAATAATGGTTCTGTATCAAATTTTTCAAATCCGCCATGAAAGACCATCCCCCATTGCATATTATCATACATTCTTTTATAATTAAAGAAATCTCCTGGACCTCCCCAACGTATAGCTGATATGCATGTAATAAGTAGCACAATAATAACAAGAAATTTTCTTTGCGCCTTCCTACCAGGCTTTCCAAATACCTCCCATCCAGATAATACTAGTAGAAGAAGAAAAACAAATACATAAATCATCATACGCCTATCTTCTCACTTTCATACAATCGTTTTAATACCTGTTTACTTCTCTCCCATCCAAAATTCGTTTTAGCATACTCCTGTCCATTCCTACACAAATCGAAGTAATCCTTATCTCCCATATTAATGACATCCACTATTGCCTGAACAAACTCTGACTCCGTTTTTGCCAACAGAAGGACACTACCTTCCTCATCAATTCCTTCCGCTCCTATGTCTGTTGTCACCACCGGTGTCCCAAGAGCTATGCTACGTAAAACCTTCAGCTTAATTCCCGCTCCTAATGTTAACGGAAATACAGCAATACCGGACTTCAACACATACTCATCCACATCTTCAACAAATCCAGTAATATGAACCGTATCACCTTCCATCTGTCTCAATTCAAGAGGTGGATTATTCCCAACAATATAAATATTCACCGGATAACCTGCATCTTCTAGCTTTTCTCCCAAACGAACCAAGCTCATTGCGGCAACAGCATTTTCCTCCCTTCCCATTTGTCCTAAAAAGCAAAGCGTGTTCCGCTCTTTTTCATGGTATTCCGGCTCTTCCATCATTTCATCTTCAATTCCAAAATATGGGTTAAGCACTTGAATACCAGTTAACCCATACTGATTTTCCAAAAGTAGCTTGTCTTTGAAGCTAAAGGTCATAACTGCATCCGAACGCTGGCAGTAAATCTTTTCATAATGATATAATCTACGTAACTGATAAAATAAATACCTTTTTTTCCATCCTTGTTCCTGCTTAACCTTGCGTTCATAAGATTGTGTCGTTACATCGTGCTCTGTCATATAGTATCGTAGCCTCGGAAATAGGTGGCATATCCACTGATATTGTGCCATTGCTGCATACTCGCTATGAATAACGTCGATATGATAATGCCATACACACCAAATTAACTTCACACCAAATCTTAATGAAGACCTGGCTGCAAAATAGGACGGTAGCCACGGTTCAAGCAAAACATGTAGTACCTTGCTCCAATTATACAACTTTACGAAATGATATCGGGCGTCCCTTTTCAATTTAGTTGCAAGTTTCTCATCAAAATCCGATGCAATAAACGTCAAAACATATACCTGATTCCATTCTCTTAATGTTTCAATCTGACGCCCCATGCAGACACCACCTGCATGATTCGTATCCAAGGAGGGGAGATATGGGGAGATATGCAATATATTCATTGTTCCTTTCCTCTCTGTATATCCAACTGACTCCAGACGATTTCCATCTGCTTATAAAAGGCTGAAACGGAAAAATTCTTCTCATATATATCCCTAATATGAGTACGCGACTTTACCAACTCTTCAGACAGATAAATGATTTCATTTATTTGGCTTTCATTCATCATTTTAGAGCAATTATATCCTACCCTTTCATTTTCCACCAAATTCCACGTATCTCCTTGAATTGTATTAAGAATCGGCAGTCCAAACGCAAGGTATTCCACCGACTTCATCGTCAGCCCGACACATACCTGAGACTTCATTATATTTAGCCCCCAGTGACACTGTTGGATAATTCTACACTTTACATCCTCATCATAAATAGCTCCTTCATCCTTTACTTCAATGCCTGCATTAACCAATTCTTCTATAAAATATGTTCTATTTTCTCCCTCTCCAATCAAATGAAATATTATCTTCTTTTTACGGTTTAAACGCCCAACGAGATCAACGATTGTTTCTCTATCAATAATGTGATTAACTGCGCCCAAATAACAGATATGAATACTATTTAAATCCGGAATGCATGTCCACTCCGGCCTGCAAATCTCCTTGGGCCAATATACAGTTTTGGGCCTATAACCTAATCTCCGTTCTAAGAGACTTGCAAATAACTTGCATTCTGTTATTACAGCATCAGCAAATTTCAGATTGTCATCCCGCAAATTCCTCCATACCGAAAAAGGCCAGCATGTCTTTCCAAATCGAAAAGGCAAAGACTCTGGCCACATATCCAAAATATCATAAATAAGCATTCCACTGTATTTCCTTTTATACCGAGAACAAAACTTTGCGAGAGAATTAGCAGGAATAAGTACATACAATAATACCGGTGCCTCCTTCTCCGCCCTATGAAATGCTTTTTTTGCAAAATCATGCAAAGAATATATTCTCCGTAAAGAAAGATTTTTTTTATAGGCTATCATTGGAAGATACTCATGATTATTTTTTCTAGAATACCTTTCTTGTTTTGTATGGTGATCATATCCAGGTTCTAAAACCAGTACATCGTATCCTTTGAAAAAAAGAAACTCCTCAATGGCATTAACTCTACTTTCATATGTAGATGAACTTGTTATGATTACCGCTTTATTATTTTGTACCATTCTTTTCTTCCTCTGGAATATCTAAGGTTGCACATTGTTCTTCTGTAAACCCTTCCGTGCTATCTTTCATAAATAAAATCTTAACTGTCAGAAAAATAATTTCAACATCCATAAGCCATGAATAATTCTGTATATACATTAAATCCAATTTCAGTTTATCATACGGTGTTGTGTTATATTTACCATGGACCTGAGCATATCCCGTCAACCCACTCTTCACCTTTAAACGATATTTAAATTCAGGTATATCTTTCACATAGGCATCCGTAAGCTTAACGCTTTCCGCTCTTGGACCTATCAGACTCATCTCTCCCTTTAAAATATTAAAAAACTGCGGCATTTCATCAATTCTTAACTGGCGTATCACCCTTCCAACCGGAGTAACCCTGGGATCATCATCCATAGTGGGTACATACTTGATGGAATCGGAGTTAATCTTCATGCTACGAAATTTGTAAATCATAAACTTCTTCTCATTTTTTGTATACCGTTCCTGCAAAAAAAGGATAGGACCACCATCATAAACTTTTATTGCAATTGCTGTCAAAATCATAATTGGAGAAAATAAAAGAAGTAAAATCAAGGTCAATATAATATCTACAGTACGTTTACAAAATCTCTGTTCAAAGGTAAAGCCGTTATTTCTGGATAACAGCAACGGACTATCAATTAAATGCGACTCCTCGGCACTTCTCACAATTATATCTGATAGTTTCGGTGTAACATAAACCCGTATCGCTTGAGCATAACAGTACTTTAAGAGTTTATTACGAACTTCCGAAGGAAGGTCACATAAAATAACAGCTTCACAATCTCCTATTAAACTGATGATTGCATCAAAGCCCTTCCTATAATCCACTTTTTGAGAGATAATAAAACGGTCATTTCTTGTATTTGCCTTTCCCACAAAGACATCAACTGAACGTTCCCCATATACTAACAGGGTCTTTCTTGCCGGATAAAGCAGCCTATACAAACGCGTAAATACGATTCCCCAAGGCACTGATATAGCCAGTTGCACAGCTGTCATTAAAGCCAATGGCAAAATTGATGTAAAATGCTTTATAAGCAGGGTAATCTGAAGATAAATCAAAGCATTCGCAGAAATAGTAGTCAAAAAATGAGAATAAATAATATTAAAGGTCTTTAAATATCCAATCTTAAACCCGCCATACATTTTACAGAAAATAAGTAATAGGAGTCCGTAAACTGCTACAATCATCCAATTTCCGGTTCTATTATACGGAATTTCCATTTCTACATTATAATGTTTTAACCATACCGCCCAGTATATAACCATTTCACATACAATCAACGAAATAACAGATGTAAAACGGACAATACGTTTATATTGCTCAAAATTCTTCATTTATTAGGCACCTTCTACAATTCTATCCATCCTACTGATGTCTCTTTTTTCAGTACACAAAGTCCCTCAAGTCTCTGTACAAGTATATCATCCCCTTCGCATTTTATCAACTTAAGAGCAAATAAAATGATTGGTAAAAGTTTAATATTTTATTAAATAATCCATATATTGGCGATACCGCTTTTTTTAACTTATAACACTGACTTAGATGTGGTATGGGACAGCAACAAAGAAAGGTAGCCCAATCATGATTGAAATCCCATTCTTGAGCCGATACACGAACTTCCTAAACATAATCATAAAATAGACCTATGCCGTTCCAAAACAAGGCAAAGGAAATTTAACACGCATCTTCCCTGATACCCGCTTAAAAATACAGAAAGAAGCGAATTTAGTTGCGGAAATCATAAGATATAGGAATCGTTACATGAATCCGTCGGTATTATACCAAACAGAGAATGGGATAACAGATCACACACAAGCGAAGGAAGAACAAAAGCTTTAAAAGAATAAGAAAAAATAGAAAAAGCCATCTGCTATCCTTGGAATATTTCTTAGTATCATTTGATGACAACATGCAAAGCTTGTATTATACACACAGTAATCTCCAGTTAGTTCATTCGGGGTATCATAACGTTTTTTCATGGTGCAAGGCCTTCTATCCATAATTGTCAGATACGGAATCTAGCTTCATCATTGTTAAAAGTCAGTTTTTAATACCCATTATTTTATGAAATCAAACGCTCTCACGGTCCTCTATGTTTAAATCATACAAGCCCCCCCCCCCAACAAGTCATAATTTTCCTTATCCGAAGTATAATCAACTCGTAATGCAATTAGGAATTTCAAAAAGTATTTCAAAAAGAAAAAGGAGAGTGCATTAATTATGAGAAAGCAGACAAAATTAGTTGCTGTATTATCAACAGCAGCACTGCTCGCTATTGGTGCATCCATGACTTCTTTCGCAGCTCAGGGTTGGGCCGAGGAAGATGGTACTTGGGTATACTACGACAGGAATGGCGACAGAGTAACTGATAAGTGGGCTAAGTCCGGTAACAACTGGTACTACTTAGATAGCGATGGCGAGATGGCTATCGATACCCTGATTGAGGATGGCGACAACTACTACTACGTAGATATCAACGGCGTTATGGCTTCCAATCAGTGGGTAGCAATTGAGAATGAGGATGCTGGCGATGACGATGAGCCAGAGAACTACTGGTACTATTTCCAGGCTAATGGTAAAGCATTAACCAATGGAAATAACAGCAACATCGCATTAAAGACTGTTAACGGCAAGAAGTATGCCTTTGACGAAGAAGGTAAGATGCTGTACGGCTGGGTTGCAAAAGACAACGCAGAGCGTATCGACAATACAGACGGTGATGGCTTCAAGACCGGTGACTATTACTTCGGTGACGAGAACGACGGTGCAATGACCGTTGGTTGGTTACAGATGGATATCACATATGATGAAGCAACCAGCGATTACGAGTTTGCTCCTGTATTCAATGAGGATGAGGATCAGACACGTTGGTTCTACTTCCAGTCTAACGGTAAGAAAGTTAAGGCTGATGGAGCAAGAGAAGCAAAAGAGAAGACCATCAATGGTAAGAAGTATGCATTTGACCAGTATGGTGCTATGACAGCCGAGTGGTCTCTGGATCGTGAAGATGCTGATAAGCTGGCTACAGCTGATCGTGCACACAGCGATAACAGCACAGCAACCGGAAACAGCGTAACTGCTAAGTATGCTCAGGAGTGGAGATACTTCAACAGCGTTGAGGACGGTTCCAGAATCAGCAAGGGCTGGTTCAAGGTAGTTGCAGCTGAATGGCTGAACAACGATAAGTTTGATGACGATGAGGATTCCTGGTACTATGCAGATGGAAGTGGTAATCTGTATGCTGGTGAGTTCAAGACCATCAAGGGCAAGAAGTATGCATTCCGTGATGACGGCCGTATGGTTGATGGCCTGAAGTTCATTAAGGATTTAGGTACTGGCTTAAGCGTAAGGGCTGATGATGATGGCGCTCTTCCATTCGATACTGAAGATGACTTCAATGAAAGTGCTCTGAAGTATGAGAAGCAGGGCTATAGCTGCTACTACTTCGGTGATGGCAATGATGGTGCTATGAAGACCAACAAGACCAGCATTGATATTGATGGTGATAAGTTCAACTTCTACTTCCAGAAGTCCGGCTCCAAGAAGGGTGCTGGTTTAACTGGTGAGAAGGATGACAAGTTCTATCAGTCTGGTAAGATGCTTGCAGCTGGTAAGGATGATAAGTATCAGGTAATCCAGAAGGTTAGCACCACAACCGAAGAAGGCTATAAGAAGCTGTCTGACGTTGACGATTTCTTAGATGCTATTACTGCTAGCAACTATACTGATTACACTGGCAGTGCCGATTCTGTAAAAGAAGCACAGCTGTCTAGCATCGGTGTTAATAAGAAGGGTGAGGATATCAAAGACCTGTACATGATTAATGGTGGCAGCGGTCTGTCTTCTGATGACTACTTCTTAGTAAATACATCTGGTAAGGTTATTGACAGCAAGACCAAGAGCACCGATGGCAGCGACTTCGTATATGTTACTGCAAAGGGCGGAAAGATTCTTGCTATCTACAGCGAAGACTAATTATTAATTAGTAAAAGTTGGTAATATGATTTAGGGGGAAGCGTTGTGACTGATTTAGTATTAAATTAAGTCACAGCGCTTCTTTTTTAGTAAGAATAAAGGAGAGGATATATATGATATATAAAAAGTTTAAACCATTGGTTTTAGCGTTGCTGATTTCTGTATCGGCAGCTTTTCCTGCTATGGCAGAGACCCCTACGACAACCATGGAAAACAGTGGTGCATATCTTTTTGAATGGCGCCCTGTGGACTGTGGAGATGGTCATTCCTTTGCCATTCTTGTAGGCGGTAATACAATTTATGAAAGTGATGTCATCCTGAGCAGGGGATATGATTATGCATATACGTTTAAACCAATGGAGTATTCAAGGCCTTGGGGACAGGTTCCTGACCTTGTTAATATTGATGGTGTATGGGGAATTCCTGAGAACTGGGGAATCCTGCCGGAAGGCAGCCAGCCAGTGACACGAATCGTCCTTTTTACGAATAACAGGAATCTGTCCAGTAATGAGCGGTATGTAGATGTTGTCCATCTTCCAGGCAATGTAAACAGCGCTGAATTGCCCCCTGAAGTGAGAAAATACTTAATTAATGTAGATGGCTCCGATGCAGGTGCATATAATGGAACCATTACTTCTGGATGGGTACAGGAAAATGGACAATATAGATATAGGAAACCTGATGGTACGTATGTAGCGAATGGATGGTTAAAGGTTAACGATCAATCCTACTATATGGATGCCAATGGTGTTATGCTTACTGATACAATTACACCAGATGGTGTATATGTAAATGCTAATGGAGAAAAGACGAATTATATACCAGGATGGTATCATGATGAAAAGGGCTGGCGATATATACAGAAAAATGGATATTATGCCGGCGCGACCTGGATTCAAGGCGATGATGGAAAATGGTATTATATCAATATAGGAACATATATGGAAACGGACGATATTACACCAGATGGATATCGGGTAGATGCGGACGGTGTATGGGATGGACAGCCCTCTATCATTGACAACACAGTGAATCTTGGTCCGGGTGCAGCATCAGAAAATGCATCTGAAGGTTGGGAGGCATCTGGAGCCACCTGGAAATATAGATTGTCTGATGGAAGCTATGTAACAAACGCATGGAGAGAGGTAGACGGGAAGTGGTATTACTTTGACGGCGAGTCTCTGATGGTTATGAATCAGACTACACCGGATGGTTATTATGTGGGAGCAGATGGGGTGTGGAATAATTAGTATTTGTTTTTGGATGTGAATATATCTGTATACAACAGGGGCCTCCTATAATTTCCGAAGCATAGGAGGCCCCTGTATTTAGTGTAATGATGAGATTAATGATATATAGAAAGAATCGGCGACAAACTAATGTGTTTTTTCAAATATGTAATGCTTATAAAGATTTCATCTTTATTTTGGGAGTAAATCACAATTAAATCGCGATTTATCGCGATACTGTTTTGTATAGGATTGAGAATTACTCATAAAATAAGCCATTACATGTATATATAGAAAAAAGTTATTGTAGAGACTTCCTCCTCCGGTCATTTAAAATATATTCTCTATAACTTCTCCTTTACTGTTTCCACACACCATCATCACCCACTTCATATCCATCTGGTGTAGTCTGTCCAGTTACCATCTCAGATGCTTCATTAAAATAATACCACTTTCCATCTGTATCCTGCATCCAAGCATTGGTAACATAGCTTCCATCTGCCTGCTTATACTTCCAGGCATTTCCATGTGCTTCCCAGCCCTCTGGTGATGCATTGGCAGTTGCACCAGGGCCTAACTTTTGCTGATTGACAGTTGCATTAGAGGATGGCTGACCATCCTAGATTCCATTGGCGTCTACATAGAATCCATCAGGAGTAGTGGTATCTGTAACCATATAGCACGCCATGTTAAAATAATACCACCGTCCATCCGTGTTCTGTACCTAGGCGGCAGATGCATCGGAACCATCCTTTTTAACATAGCGCCAGCCCTTTTCTTCCTGTTCCCATCCAGGAATGTATTTGTTTTTTTCCTTTTGCATTTATGTAAAATCCATCTGGCGTAATGGTATCGGTAAGCATTACGCCGTTGGAATCCATGTAATAGGATTTATCGTCTATGGTAAGCCAGCTGTCAGCTACATAAGTACCGTTAGATTTTTGATAGCGGGAATGTCCATTTCCATCCTTTTCCCAACCGGAGGTAGTTGTTCCTTCATAGGCCCTGGCATCAGAACCATCCACATTAATCAGATATTTGCGGACTTCCGGCGGAAGGTCTGAAGCCGATATGCTGCTGGGAAGATGTACAATATCCACATACCGCTCTTTTGTTGACATCTTTTTATTATTCGTTGTAAGTGTCATTCGCGTATATGACTGGCTGCCTTCGAGAAGCAAGTGCTAGCTTTCTGGTATTCCCTAGATTCCGTTTATGTTTACCAGAGACGGGACCTGTCCCCCAGGGCTTCGGAATAGAGTTGTTAAATGTAAAGGCATAATCATACCCTCTATTAAGAATTGAATCTGATTCCTGTATGGTATTCCCGCCTGCCGGTATTGCAAAATAGTGCCCCTCCCATAAATCTACAGGACGCCATACGAATAGGTAAGCGCCACAATTTTCCATGGTAATGCCCTCTGTTGTATCGGCATAAGAAACCGCTGCAGCTCCTAACGCAAGAGAAACAGCAAGACCTATGGCCGCAATTCGTTTTTTCCACATAAATACTACCTCCGTATGTTATCATCTACACCTCATGGTTTACTTTTACAAAAATTGGGGATATTCCCCTGTGACATTTATAGTCACAAAAGAAATATCCCCCATCCATTACCGGATAACTATTCAGTTATCGGATTAGTCCTCTGCAAAGGTAGCAGCAATCTTATCTTTGTAAAGCTTATAAGTTACATCATTACTATCTTTGTTCTTAGAGCTATTCTCGCTAATCTTACCGCTTGTGTGGACTACGGCAGCACCGTCATTCTTAAGGGTTGAAACTCCAAGAGAGTGTTCTCCGGCAGCATTTGTGTAAACGTAAACGCTCAAATCGTCATTGTTATTATTTTTTAACTTGCTGGCACTTAAGCCTAAGTCGTTCAATGATACAATGGCAACAGAGACAGTACCATCGGTCCGGGTTGCTTTTGACTTATAGCTTCCATCAGTATTAAGGAATGTGGAGTCAAGGTCGCCCCTATTAAGGACAGTAACTCCGGTTACAACATTGTCTATATCATTTGCAAATGTAGCAGCATCTGCATATGTCTTGTATCCAATCACTTTTCCATCACTGATTTAGGAATAAACAACCAGGAACTTCTCATCCCCGCCTGCAGACATCAGTTTTCCAGAATTGTAATACTTCTTGTCTTCCTCGCCAACTTTACCAGTACCCTTGGAGGAACCGGATTTTCCAAAGTAGAGGCTGAAGTTGTCACCGTCAATATTTACTGTGGTTTTTCCTGTCCTCATTGCACAGTCATCACCGAAATAGTAGCAGGAATAACCCTGGGCATATAACTGTGATGCATGTGCGTTAAAGGAATCCTTATCATCATAGTTGCAGGTAGAATCATCATCAGCCATAATATCGCCGAAATCAGATGTGGAACCAATAGTGCCAGCAACACCGGTATGAATAAACTGCAGGCCGGTTAAGCAGATGCCGGTCTTACCAAAGGAATACTATTTATAAGGATTTCTTAAAAAATGGGCAATTTAAATGGCGAAAAAGTAAAAAACCTTCCGTCGTTATAACCTTTCAACCATTATTCATTTATATCCCCTATCTGGCATATCTGTTTATAAGAGACAAGATTTATATTTCTACTATTTTTCACATAATCAATCACAGAATCTTCAAAACCGCTTTTTGAAAAAAAGAAATAATACTTTTCAGGATAATGGAACAGTCCGCTCCGTTCCAGCAACGTGTGAACAGTATCCATATCCACAGGGGTATCTTTCCACTTGCATTCTCCTAACAGGACATAAGGTTCCTGTATAGCCATGATATCAATTTCTTCATGCCGTCTTTTCACAGGGTTATTTCCCCACCATCTTCCTACATTGCCGACGGGAAACGGAAGACTTTCGTATATTTTAGGGTGATACAGATATTGTAGGCAAATATTTTCAAATATTTTTCTCATGAAATCACTTATTTGAGGCTTTACTAATGTTTTATATATTGTTAATCCTACACCTCTGGTGATGCTGCTTATATTGGGACGAACAAAGCGATACCAAAATAAAAACATGCTGTCCTCCAGCTGATATAAGGTCTTTCTGCTGGCAGCATTTTCTGTTATGGGTATTTCCTTTCTTATAATGCCTAATGAAATTAGTGATGTTATCTGATTGCTGCAGCCGCTGGTCTCCAGGCCGGTTTTTGTTGATATGTCATTCATTCTGCTGGCTCCACTGGCAATGGCGGATATAATGGAGTGATAAGAGGCAGGCTCCCTTAATTCCTGTTTTAAAAGATTGACAGGTTCTTCAAATAATCTTCCACTCTCATCAAAGAACAAATCAACAATATTATCATCTAAACTTTTATCAACATCAATTCGTGATATATATTCAGGTATCCCTCCCGTAATACCATATAGTATTGCCTGTGCCTCTTCTGAGAAGCTCAGAAGCATTCTACGGGCTTCAAAGAAGGTAAATGGGTGTATTTTAAACTGTGCCGTCCTGCGGCCGTACAGAGGGCTTTTATAGCCTAATACCTGTTCCTCCATGAAACTTAAAGATGAACCACATAATATCAAGAAGAGTTTGCTGTTCTTCCAGCATTGGTCTATATGGCTTTGAAGCATAGATGATATTGCAGGATAGGAGGCAGCTAAATAAGGATACTCATCTATCACAATTATAAGGCGTTCCTGACTTTGACAGAGGGTATCAATATAGTTAAATAAATTGGTGTAATCCAAAAACTCTGCGCCCCGTGCGGATTCTCCGGTCATCAGCAGTGCTTTTGATAAACCTGAGAGGTTTTCTTTGCGGGTTCCTTCAACTGCCATATAATATACAGCCTTTTTATCTTTTATAAATTCATTAATAAGTGTGGTCTTTCCAACTCTTCTTCGTCCATAAAAGACAGCAAATTCAAATTGATTGCTGTTGTAAAGTGATTGTAGTTTTTTGAGTTCCCTTAAGCGGCCAACAAACATAATTCATCCTCCATCATTTTATCACAAAATTACTAATCGTTTAGTTAGTAATTATACAAATATCATATCATTGAAACAAGGTACTCGTCAATAATTATAAATCTACAAAATTTGCATTACGAAATGAGAGAATCCTTTCTTTAGTTGATATCGAATAAGTCATTTATATTTATAGGGGAGAGGTTTTAATAGAATCATTGATAATAATGGATTTGATATTCTATATGTAGATAATATACTATCTTCTATAATTTTCCATATACGGAGTATAATCAACTCGTAATGCAATTAGGAATTTCAAAAAGTATTTCAAAAAGAAAAAGGAGAGTGCATTAATTATGAGAAAGCAGACAAAATTAGTTGCTGTATTATCAACAGCAGCACTGCTCGCTATTGGTGCATCCATGACTTCTTTCGCAGCTCAG
>NZ_QVEX01000022.1:28892-77748 GCF_003434055.1 Enterocloster aldenensis
ATTGGTGCATCCATGACTTCTTTCGCAGCTCAGGGTTGGGCTGAGGAAGATAGTACTTGGGTATACTACAACAGAGATGGCGAGAGAGCAACTGATCAGTGGAAGAAATCCGGTAACAACTGGTATTATCTGGACAGCGATGGCGAGATGGCTATCGATACCCTGATTGAGGATGGCGACAATTATTACTATGTGGACATCAACGGTGTAATGGCTTCCAATCAGTGGGTAGCGATTACTGGTATTATTTCCAGGCTAATGGTAAAGCATTAAAGAATGGCGATAACAGTAAGGTTACTTTAAAAACTGTAAATGGTAAGAAATATGCATTTGATGAAGAAGGAAAGATGCTGTATGGTTGGGTTTCTTCTGATAATGCAGAACGCGTAGATGATACAGACGGCGATGGCTTCAAAGAGGGTGACTATTACTTCGGCGGCGAAGATGATGGCGCTATGACCGTTGGTTGGCTACAGATGGATATTACTTATGATGAAGCTACCAATGATTACGAAATCGCTCCTGTGTTTAATGATGATGAAGACCAGACCCGTTGGTTCTATTTCAAAGCTAATGGTAAAAAGGTTAAGGCAGAAAATGGCGATTACCAGAAAGAAAAGACAATCAATGGTAAGAAGTATGCTTTTGATCAGTATGGCGCAATGACTGCAGAGTGGTCATTGGATAAAGATGAAATTACTGATAAGGCAAGTTCCAGCAATCCTATTCCTGCATCTAACAGTTCTGCTGGCAGTGTAGATGTTGATGCTAAGTATGCTCAGCAGTGGAGATACTTCAATAGCGTTGAAGATGGTTCCAGGATAAGTAAGGGCTGGTTCAAGGTAGTTGCTGCTGAGTATCTGAACTATGATAAATTTAATGATGATGAAGATGCTTGGTACTATGCAGATGGAAGCGGTAACCTGTATGCCGGCGAATTCAAAACCATTAAGGGCAAAAAGTATGCGTTCCGCGATGATGGCCGAATGATTGATGGTCTGAAGTTCATCAAAGAAGAAGGCAATGGGCTGGATGTAATTGCCGATGACGATGCCACATATAACTTTGACAATGAGGATGATTTTGATGAGAATTCTCTCGCACTGGAAGCTCTTGGCTATAAGTGCTATTACTTCGGTAACGGTGATGATGGTGCTATGAAGACCAATAAAACCACTGTTGAAATTGATGGCGAGAAATTCAACTTCTACTTTGAAAAGTCCGGAAGCCTGAAGGGCGCTGGTAAAACTGGCGAAAAGGATGACAAGTATTATCAGGCAGGTAAACTGCTGAGAGCAGGTTCTGATGAGAAATATCAGGTAGTTGCCGGAATTAAGACGACTGTCGATAGTAAGACAGGAGCAGGATATAAGAAGATAAGTGATGCGAAAGAATTTATTGGTGTCCTGTATCAGTTTAATGCAGTTAAGATGGGCGTGAATGATGATAATGTCAAGAAGTTAAATGAACTCGGCGTAAATAAGAAGGCTGATGATTTGAGCGAGTTATACATCATGGATTATAATACTGATGCTCCTGCAGATACATTTTTCTTAGTTAATACTTCTGGTAAGGTTATTGACAGTAAGTCCAAGAACAGAGATGGTAATGATTATTACTATGTTGTTCAGAAGGGTGGCAAGATTGTAGCTGTTTATGTTGAAGACTAATTTATAGTATTCAATACAACTAATTAAAATCTAAGGGGGAAGCGTTATGGCTGATTGTAATTTAATTAGTCCTAACGCTTTCTTTTTATAAACAGAAAACCAACTTGGAGGTATGAATATGCTAAAAAAGAAATTAACTACCCTGGCTGTAGCTATAGGGATTACTTTATCTATTTCCATACCCGCTTTTGCCAGTCATATAGAAAGTGAAACAACTATGGAAAATGCAGGCGCATATCTGTTTGATTGGCGCTCCATAGACTGCGGAAATGGTCGTTATTTTGCAATTATTGCAGGAGGAGATACACTTTATGAAAGTAATGTAATCCTCAAAAGAGGCTATGATTATGCTTATACTTTCTACCCCAATATGTATTCACGTCCATGGGGACAAATCCCGGATTTAGTTAATATTAATGGCGTATGGGGAATCCCGGAAAATTGGACTTTATTGCCGGAGAACAGTCAATCTACATTGCAGCTAGTATTAATCATGAACAATAATAATTACACAAGCAAAGAGCGGTATATTGATGTCGTACGGCTTCCAGGAGGAGTCTCGGCAGTTGATTTACCTGCCGAAGTCAGAAAATATCTAATTAATGCGGATGGCTCAGATGCAGGTGCCTATTCCGGCACTGAAACTACTGGCTGGATAAAAAATGAATACGGACAATGGCGTTATAGAAAACAAGATGGAACCTTTGTCAGTGATGGTTGGTTAAAGGTTGATGAAAATTCATATTATATGAACTCTGATGGAATCATGCTAACAGATACAATTTCACCTGATGGAGTTTATGTCAATACAAGCGGTGAAAAAACATCTTATATGCCAGGATGGATAGCAAATGAAAGAGGCTGGAAATATGTATTGAAGAACGGATATTATACAGCATCCACATGGATTCAGGATACTGATGGAAAGTGGTATTACTTTGACATGGGCGGTTATATGGCAGCAGATGAAAACACCGCGGATGGATATTATGTTGGCCCTGACGGTGTATGGAATGGACAGCCAAGTACCATTTCAGACAATGTTAATCTTGGACCAGGAATGACTCTTTCCTATGGTTGGGAAGAGTCTAATAATACTTGGAAATACAAGCAGAAAGACGGTACTTATGTGACAGATGCTTGGAAACAGGATAATGGTAACTGGTATTATTTTGGTGAAAATTCAATAATGGTTACGAATCAGGAAACTCCGGATGGTTACTATGTTAACGCCGAAGGTGTTTGGGTACAGTAAATAACTAAATAGTTGAAGATTAAAAATAACATTGAAAATACAAGTTGAATGAATGTAAGGCGAAGCCATTTTGGGGCTTCGCCTTATTTCTACGAGGGTATAAAAAATTTTGTGTCTTTAAGTCGGGGAAAACTGTTTGATTTGAATTAGATATGTATGGTTTTGTAAATATTTGATGATTTATGGTTGCCAAATTATTTATCTATTTAGAGTATTACCATCTTTCGGAGAACTATACATGATTTTGATTTTTTTGCACATAAAACAGGCATTCGTGGTTTTTCAGTTTGTGGGCGCTGCCCACACCTGGCCTCAGGAATGAGACCGGGTTTTTCTGGAAATACTCCTAATGCCGAAGGAATAGGCTTGCCAGGATGTCAGCGGTTCACTGCTCCCGGCCTTCTCCTTTTATAGATATGAAGTCAGTCGCTCCCCATACAACACTATCAACTGATTCAGCACCTGATTCCAGCCACGGTATCTTTGGGTCCATTTCCGAATCACGTTCCCACTTGCAAGGTAAAGCATTTTTTCTAGGGCACTGTCGCTGGGGAACACACTTTTGGTCTTGGTCACCTTCCTGTATTGAGGGTTCAATCCCTCAATGATGTTCGACGTACTATGCCGCTTTCGTGATAGCACGACCAATACGATTAGGGGATTCAACCGCCAGTTGCGAAAAGTGACAAAATCAAAGACCGTATTTTCCTCGGACGATAGTCTGATAAAAATGCTGTATCTGGCGATGATGGACATCACAAAGAAATGGGCCGGTCACCGCCAGGACTTGGGCAGATTCATTCCCAATTGGAGACTTATTTTGAGGAACGGTTATCCTGATTATATACGGAAAAGGGCGGCTGGAGCAGTTTTTCTTGACATGCCTAAAACAGCATTATAATACAAGCAAAGGGCAAAACCTGGATAAACGGCTTTGCCCCTTGGAAACCATTGACATATCTTATATCAGTTTTTTGAGTTTAAACAAAACCTGAAACGGTTTCCTGCCCTTTAGTATTATCCACTAATCCTGTGTTCGTTACCATATAATAGAAATCTTTTAACACTAGAGTCAGGCTTCTTCCTGTTGGGTATTCTGTATGGCTCCTGGCCCTAAGCTTTCAGTATCAACAGTAATCGTTGTAGGTTGTCCATCCCATACACCATTTACATCAACATAATATCCATCAGGAGTCTGTTTATCTGTCACCATGTATCCACCTATGTCAAAGTAATACCAGTTGCCATCCGCCCCCTGAACCCAGGTTGAAGCAGCATAATAGCCATTTTTAAGGACATATTTCCATCCCCGGTCATTCTGTACCCACCCGGGCATATAATTTGTCTTTTCTCCTTTTGCATTTACATATACTCCATCAGGTGTAATGGTATCTGCCAGCATAAAACCATTTTCATCCATATAGTAGTTTTCATCATCTACATTTAACCAGCCGTTGGTGACCAGACCACCATCCGGTTTTCTATATATCCATTTACCATCCTGCTTATCCCAGCCATTTGTAACCGTACCTGAATAGGCTCCGGCATCTGAGCCATCCACGTTTATTAAATATTTCCTGACTTCTGCCGGAAGCGTGGATGAGTCCACACCACCTGGAAGTCTTACGACATCTATATAGCGCTCATTGGTTGGAAGCTTCTTGTTATTTGTTACCAAGGTAATCCGTAATGTAGGCTGGGTACCTTCCGGAAGATTAGCCCAATTTTCCGGAATGCCCCATTGCCCATTTACATTTACTAAATCAGGCACCTGTCCCCATGGTCTTGGAATTGACGGGTTAAAGGTATAAGGATAATCGTAACCTCTATTTAATATAACATCACTTTCATTAATTGTATCCCCACCTACTAAAATAGCAAAATATTTACCATTCTCATAGCCTACCGGACGCCATTCGAATAAATAGGCACCGCAATTTTCCATGACAACTGCATTAGAGGATGTTGTATCTGCTAATGCGGTATGGGTATAAGCAGGTGCTAGCGAGAGAGTACACGCTAATAGAATGGCTTTTAATCGTATTCTTTTCATTTTAAAATACCTCCATATTGAATGTGCAACGAAACTAAATATTTCTAAGAAATGGAATTTTTAAAAAAAAGAAAGCGTTGCAACTAATATAATAGTATCAGTCACAACGCTTCCCCCTAAATTTCAGCTACTCCATCTATTAAACTATTCTAAATTAGTCCTCAACATAGATACCAGCAACACTACCGTCTTTCTTATTTACGGTATAATAGTAATCATTACCATCTTTATTTCTGGACTTACTGTCAACTACTTTACCAGATGTACCTACAAGGAAGTAGTCCTTTGTGCTAAGTTCGGCCTTTGGAATGTAAACTTCCTTCAAATCGGCAAGCTTCTTATTGATATTAGCATCACTCAGAATCTTCTTAGCTGCAGCATCGGTCATACCCTCTAAATCAGTCTTGGTATAGTAAGCAATGCCATTCTCGTCTAAATCCTTTAAGAAGGCGTCAACGTCGTCCAGTTTATCATAAGCTGTGATATCTTCACCTTCAGCTAATGTTTCATCGAGATCAGAGTTCTTCGCATAAGTATTGACTTTTACAACCTGATACTTATCATCAGAACCAGCCTTGATAAGTTTACCAGACTGATAGTACTTATCATCCTTCTCACCTGTCAGACCGGCACCCTTGTTTCCGCCAGACTTCTCAAAGTAGAAGTTATACTTATCGCCATCAATCTCAACTGTATTCTTGTTGGTTCTCATGGCACCATCATCACCATTACCGAAGTAATAGCAGTAGTATCCAGCTGCCTCGAACATTGGTGCATGTAAATCAAAGTCATCCTCATTATCGAAGTTGAATGTATCATCGTCATCAGCAATTACATCTAAGCTGGTGCCTTCGTCCTTAATGAACTTCAGACCATCTATCATACGGCCATCATTACGGAATGCATACTTCTTGCCTTTGATTGTCTTGAATTCGCCGGCATACAGATGACCGCTTCCATCTGCGTAGTACCAGGCGTCTTCATCATCATTGTACTTCTCTTCATTCAGAAGTTCGGCACTGACAACCTTGAACCAGCCCTTGCTTACCCTAGCGCCATCTTCAACACTATTATAGTATCTCCATGCCTGGCTGTACTTAGCCTGCTCTTCAGCAGTAGATATACTTGCTGTTGAAGATGTAGATGGCTTCTTATCAGCATCCACAGACCACTCAGCTACCATTGCGCCGTACTGGTCAAATGCGTACTTCTTACCATTGATGGTCTTATCCTTGGTCTCATCAGCGCTCTCAGAATAAATCTTCTTACCATTGGACTTAAAGTAGAACCAACGGCTCTGATCCTCATCATCAGTAAATACTGGTGCAATCTCTTTATAAGCATCATCGGTTGCTTCATCATATGTGATATCCATCTGCAGCCAGCCAACAGTCATTGCACCATCGTCTTCACCGCCAAAGTAGTAGATACCTTCCTTGAAGCCATCACCGTCTGTGTTGTCAACGCGCTCTGCATTGTCTTCAGCTACCCAGCCATACAGCATACGGCCTTCATCGTCAAATGCATATTTCTTGCCGTTTACAGTCTTCAGTGAAACCTTGTCATTGGTTCCATTGGTTAATGCTTTACCATTAGCCTGGAAATAATACCAGTAGTGGTCTGGCTCGTCATCCTCGCCAGCATCCTCGTTGTCAATCGCTACCCACTGATTGGAAGCCATCACACCATTGATGTCCACATAGTAATAATTGTCGCCATCCTCAATCAGGGTATCGATAGCCATCTCGCCATCGCTGTCCAGGTAATACCAGTTATTACCGGACTTTTTCCACTGCTCGGTTGCTCTCTCGCCATCTCTGTTGTAGTATACCCAAGTACCGTCTTCCTCAGCCCATCCTGTAGCTGCGAAAGAAGTCATGGATGCACCAATAGCGAGCAGTGCTGCTGTTGATAATACAGCAACTAATTTTGTCTGCTTTCTCATAATTAATGCACTCTCCTTTTTCTTTTTGAAATACTTTTTGAAATTCCTAATTGCATTACGAGTTGATTATACTTCGTATATGGAAAATTATCAATAGTTTTTTTGCATTTTTTGCAAATTCTACTAAAAATGCGTAAATTAGACAATTTACCAATGGAAGCTTTCCAACTCCATCACACGCATTTAGTATAGTATAAATCCAAGGAAAATACCATAACATTTACCTGTGCATTTTCTTACGTAATTATTACAAAAAGCAAAGGTCTTTCGAAATTTGTACTTATATTTGTACAATTTGAAGGTATTAAAAAATGATACCCGATTTTTGGTATCAGGTACCATTTTTCTAATGCTCATTTTACTGACAATTATTTTGCCAATACAGCGCTGTACGCTTCTGCCATTCCCTTGCTCTGGATTAAATCGTAGTATTCCTGAACCATCGGAATCATCCCGGTCAGGTCTTCGTGCCAATAGTCTTTACGCCTCATGATGTCTTCTACGGAGGCAGTCTTCATGAACGCAAGGATTTCTTCGCCATCGTTTGCCTTATCGGTACGGTAGAAGGAGATAAGGGCTGCCATGGAGAAGGTGAGGGCTGCCGGGTATGTTCCAAACTTCTCTTTGTATTCCAGTATGGTCGGTAGAACGCGTACCTGGAACTTGCTTACGGAGTTAAGGGCAATGCTTAACAGCAGGTGTTTAATGAATGGATTGGAGAAACGCTCCAGCACAGCTGCGCCGAACTTGCGGTTATCTTCAGTGTCGCCAATGGTAGGGATGATTTCCTCAAAAATGCACTTCTTAAGGAAGGAAGAGACTTTTTCATCCTTCATGCATTCGCCTACGGTTTCAAGCCCGTAAAGATACGCACCTAAGACCATGGAGGTGTGGCCGCCGTTCAGGATGCGGACCTTTCTCTTCTTATATGGATGCACATCATCGGTCCATACAACATTGTACCCGGCTTTCTGGAATGGAAGCTCGTCTTCATGATGCCCGCCGATTACCCACAGATGGAAAATCTCTGCTGTGTCAATTAATTTATCTTCATAGCCAATCTTCTTTGTCAGCTCTTCTACTTCATCTCTTGGATAACCGGTGACAATACGGTCTACCAGTGTGCTGCAGAAATCATTGTCAGTTTCAAGCCAGTTTTTGAAACCGTCTTCCAGCTCCCAAAGGTCTGCATATTGAAGAACACATTTTTTCAGGTTATCACCGTTGTCATCAATCAGCTCACATGGAAGAAGAATCAGGCCCTTTAATCCTGCTTTGTACCTTTTATATAAGAACTGACATAACTTTGCTGGATAGGACTTGGGAGGCATGTCGCTGAGTTTCTCTGTTCCAAGATATTCAATTCCGGCTTCTGTTGTATTGGAAACCAGGACCCTTAAGTCAGGGCTTTCTGCCAGGGCAATATATTCCTCGTACTGTGTATATGGATTCAGCGCCCTGGATATAGAGGTCACATGGGTATGTTCATTAACCACTTCCCCATTGTCAATGCCGCGCAGAAACAGATTGTATTCACAGTTCTGGTCTGCCAGCATCTGGCACATTCCTTTTTCAATCGGCTGTACTACAACAATTTTGCCATCATATAAACCTTTTTCCTGCAGTTTGTGGAAAAAATAATCTACGAAACCACGCAGGAATCCGCCTTCACCAAACTGAATAACTGTCTCTTTTACATTATTGCTCATGATTGCTACCTCCATAGGAATAAGAATTGTGTTACTTTTTGTAAGTGCTTACATTTTCATTTATAGAGCACTTTTGCTTTATTTATGAGATTACTATACAACATTATCTGAAAATGTGCAAGGGATTTTAATGGGAAATTGTAAGCATTTACATTTTAAAACAAATCTTATTGGTTTATCCATACAGGAATCATTTAAAAAGTCTTTACATCTGACTTTTACAGAAGATTTATATTTGGATTTTTATATGGAATACTGAAATAATACACTTTCAAATGCTTCTGGTATACTTGATATTTGCACAGGACCTTAATCACATAATACCTTATTTACATAATACCCTATTTCCATAATACCCTATTTACATAACCACACCCATAACCGTCAACCCACAAAAAGCGGCCCCCAGATTTCTCTGGCAGCCGCCTTGTTACACACTTTTTCAAGATGTAAAATATAAAGATAGAAAGGTAAATTACTTCAGGGTAACCTTAGCGCCCTCAGCCTCTAATTTAGCCTTAACGTCCTCAGCCTCATCCTTGGAAACGCCCTGCTTGATTGCCTTTGGAGCACCATCAACCACGTCCTTAGCTTCCTTAAGGCCTAAGCCGGTAACTTCACGTACAACCTTGATGACTTTAACCTTGTTAGGACCAACCTCGGTCAGCTCTACGTCAAATTCGGTCTTCTCTTCAGCTGCTGCTGCGCCGGCACCTGCTGCTGCAACTACAACGCCTGCTGCTGCGGATACGCCAAACTCTTCCTCACATGCTTTTACTAATTCGTTCAGTTCTAATACGGATAATTCCTTGATAGCTTCGATAAACTCAGCGGTTGTTAACTTTGCCATTTTATGTTCCTCCTGTTTGATATTTAGTATTTGGTATTCAATCTTGAATCTTATTTTAACTCGTATTCAGTTCCTATGGCTACTGAATCATGCATGTTCCAATCTTATAAACTGCTCAGGCAGCGGATGATGCACTGCTGTCAGGCGCAGAAAGGATGGGAATTATGCTTCTGCCGCCCCACCGTTCTTTTCCGCAATCTGATTGAGTACGCGGGCCAGGTTGGTGATTGGGGACTGGATGCTGCCAAGCAGCTTGCCCAGCAGTACTTCCCTGGATGGGATGGTTGCAATAACCTGGGTTCCGGCCTGGTCGTAGTAGTTTCCTTCCACGATGGATGCCTTCAGTTCCAGCTTAGGTGCTGTCTTAGCAAATTCTGCTAAAATCCTTGCAGGAGCGGTCGCATCTTCCTTGGATACTGCTAATGCGGTCGGTCCTTCCAGCTGTGGTTCAAGTGCTGCAAATTCGGTTCCTTCTGCTGCACGTTTAATCAGGGTGTTTTTGTATACCTTGTAGGTCACACCAGCTTCCCTTAATTTCTTACGCAGCTGGGTATCCTGCTCTACAGTCAGACCGCGGTAATCAACGATGACTGCGCCTGCAGCGCCTTCAAGTACTCCCTTGATTTCGTCTACAACTGGCTGTTTTAATTCAACTTTTGCCATGAATGGTTTACCTCCTTATTTTATTCTTGCATTGAAAACCGTCATAGCATGGAATACATAAAGACCTCTCTGCCATATGGACAGAGAGGTCTGCAAAATCTCATCATAAAGAATCAGAGTTTTGTATGTTCCTCGGCAGGCGGTTACGCCTTACACCTTACGGTACCTGCTGTCTCAGGGCATTCAACACTTGTGGTATCATATCATATTGTATGATTGGTGTCAAGACCATTTTCATAAAATGCCGGTTATATGAAATGCCGGCTGACACCGTCTATATTACTGCAATCCATTAGTTTACCAGCTTACCTACATTCAGCTTAACGCCAGGTCCCATGGTTGAGGCCAGGGCAACACTCTTAAGGTACGCACCCTTAACTGTGCTTGGTTTCGCTTTCATGATTGCATCAATAAGCGTCTGGAAGTTGTCCGCTAACTGCTCCTCTGTGAAAGAAGCTTTTCCTACTGGCACGTGAATAATGTTTGTCTTGTCAAGCCTGTATTCAATCTTACCAGCTTTGATATCGTTGATAGCCTTGGTTACGTCCATGGTTACGGTACCGGCCTTTGGGTTTGGCATTAAGCCCTTGGGTCCAAGTACACGGCCCAGACGGCCAACAACGCCCATCATGTCAGGAGTTGCTACAACAACGTCAAAATCCAGCCATCCGTCGTTCTGAATCCTTGGAATCAGCTCCTCAGCGCCAACGTAATCAGCACCTGCAGCCTGGGCCTCGTCAGCCTTTGGTCCTTTTGCAAATACTAAGATACGTACGGTCTTACCGGTTCCGTGAGGCAGTACAACGGCGCCACGGATCTGCTGGTCTGCATGACGTCCGTCACATCCTGTCCTGATATGGACTTCTACAGTCTCGTCAAATTTTGCAGATGCATTCTTCTTAACCAATGCGATTGCGTCTGCTACGTCATAAAGTGCAGAACGGTCTACATTTTTCATAGCCTCTGCATATCTTTTACCTGATTTCATTCTAATAACCTCCTAGTGGTATTGACGGGGAATCTCCCTCCCACGTTCATATAACGGGAAAATGCTCCAGAATTACCCACGCTTCTTTTATCGTGGACTTTCCTTAACTTCCCACGATTGCTTTCAATCGTGGAATTTCCTTTAACCCGATGCCTTGCTCAAGGGCATACGGATCCATACACCAATCCTTATTCCTCGACGGTAACGCCCATACTTCTTGCAGTTCCTGCAATCATGCTCATGGCAGCTTCTAAGCTGGCAGCATTTAAGTCTGGCATCTTTGTCTCTGCAATCTTCTGAAGGTCAGCCTTCTTAAGGACAGCAACCTTGTTCTTGTTGGGAACTGCGGAAGCGGTCTTGATGTTGCAGGCTTTCTTAATCAGTACTGCTGCAGGCGGAGTCTTGGTGATGAAGCTGAAGCTTCTGTCCGCATATACGGTAATGACTACAGGGATGATCATGTCGCCCTGATCTGCTGTTCTTGCATTGAATTCCTTGGTAAACTGAACGATGTTAACACCGTGCTGACCAAGTGCCGGTCCAACTGGTGGTGCTGGTGTTGCTTTGCCAGCTGGAATCTGTAATTTGATATATCCTGTTACTTTCTTTGCCATCTTAGGCACCTCCTAAAATTATGTGGTATTGTCGGGAATGTCCCTCCCACCAGCCCTTGCCCTGCAAAAGCTGATTCTTTGTGTTGCAAAGGACCGCTTACATCCTCTTGACTTCAGCAAATCCCAGTTCAACCGGTGTCTCACGGCCAAACATTTCTACATGCATCGTGATGGTTTTCTTGCTGTCGTTAATCGCCTTGATGGCTCCGACAGTGTCCTTCCATGCACCGGAGATAACAACAACCATATCTCCTACTTCAAAATCGACTAAGACGTCTTCTTCTCTCCTGAAGCCCAGGCTGGCCATCTCTTCTTCTGTCAGAGGAACCGGTTTGGAGCCCGGACCCACAAAGCCCGTGACACCGCGGGTGTTGCGCACCACATACCATGTGTCATCGTTCATGACCATGTTGATGAGTACATAACCCGGGAACATCTTCTTGTCAGCTTTTTTCTCCACACCGTTCTTAAGCTCCACTACAGGAAGCATGGGTACGGATACCTCTAAGATCTGGTCCTGAAGGTTTCTGTTTTCAATTGTCTTCTCAATATCGACCTTGACTTTGTTCTCATAACCTGAGTAGGTATGGACTACATACCAATGTGCTTCTGACATACAATCACCCTCGCCTTTAATTCAATCTCCATCATGAGTTTGCTTCAGTTAAAGAATAAAGCTCAAACCGAACTTCATGACAAAGTCCAGGACTGCAATTACCACGCCAATGAAGATTGACATGAACAGAACTGCCACTGTCTGTTTTGCTACTGTTTCCTTATCAGCAAAGACGATTTTCTTGTACTCTTTTTTCAGCCCTTTGAAAAAGCTTGGCTTTTTCTCCTTCTTAGCTGATTTCTTCTCTGCCTTGTCAGCCTTGGCCGTTTTTTCTGTGGTTTCTACAGTTGACACTGTATTCTCTTCCATATTATCACGTCCTTTACTGAACAGGATTACTTGGTTTCCTTATGCATGGTATGTCTCTTGCAGAATCTGCAGTACTTCTTGGTTTCCATACGGTCCGGATGAGTTTTTTTGTCCTTAGTCATGTTATAGTTGCGTTGTTTGCATTCTGTACATGCCAGTGTAATTTTTGTGCGCACGACTTCCACCTCCACTTATATTATCGTAGTTCACATTTTGCTGCTTAGATACTTAATTTTGAGCATAAAAAAAAGACCTAAGCTCTTCCATTCGCCTGACTACTATACCATACAAATGTGGATACGTCAAGGTTTTTTAGGTCTTTTTTCTGTCTGGCTCCGCATGCCTGCCGGACGTTTTCTGTCCTGCACTGTTTGATTTTACTTACTTTTTCTTTATTAATTGTTATACTTCTGCGTTTTATTTATCCTGCTTCTTTTCTTGTCCTGTCCTGTTTCTGCGTTTATGGTAAAGACAGAAGACCGTTCCTCCTGCCAGGGGGATTACCGCTGCGGCCACTACGGTATATTGTATCCTTTTGTCCGTACCTGGATTTTCCTCCTGCACACCGGGCAGGCCGGACGCTGTATCCGCCATATCTTCTTCCATCAGCTCCGGTTCCTGGACAGGAACCGCATTTTCATTGTCAGGTTCCTGGGTCTCAGTGTCTTCCCCTGACGGCATGCCGCCCACCGCAGCCATGGCATTGGATGGCGTGGCCGTGGCAGGGAGGCTGGCTGCTTCTGGGGATGGCTGGGCTGCAGGGGATGGCGTATAATGATTCCTGCTGCGGCCTCCTCCCCGCCGGATCGGGCCTTCCGGTGCATCGGTCTCCTCCTCTGCGCTGCCTCCGGCGCCGGAGAATCTGCCATAGGAACCGCCCTTACCGCTTCCATATGAACCATAACTGTTTCCATAACCGCTTCCTCCATACCCACCCCATCCATAAGAAAAGGTCAGGCCCTGCCCGGTATGCTCTGGTATGGCCACCCTTATCTTGGGGGTGTCGGCTGCTCCGTCCGGCCATTCAATTCTGGCCTTCACATAAAATGAACGGTTATCTGACTGAAAACGGTAGGTCAGATATTCATCCTCTACAATGCTGCGGTTCAGGATATTGCCTGGTTCTTTCAGGAAATTCTCATATTCTACGGTGCCCTGGCCTCCCTGGGCGGCAGATGTACCCACCTGGTTCTTTTCCTTTGTCCATGACTTTCCGTCGCCGCTGCGGTAGATATACAGGGCTGTGATATCAGGGGGCAGGTTCTGGAACCGCAGCCTGGCAATCCCGCTTCCATCCCCATTGATATTCATGAGCAGGGCTTCTGTCAGGTATGTCTCCGGATCCTTTACCGGATGGGTTGTTTCCGGCTGGGTTTCAGTTTCATCCGGCGGAGCAGGCTCAGGAAGGGGACCAATAAACAGCGGGCTGCCTTCGTTGAATTCCGGGCTTACTTTTATCTGTTGATCCTTGTTCCTGCAGATGATGGCCGGAGTGTCTGGTTTTGTGTTTTCTAATTTTATCTTTCCCTGGTTTAAATTCAGTTTTGCATTGCCTTCCACGGAAATCAGACGGTCTGGCCCGGTGATAAGCAGGTCGGGGTCATTGATGATAAGGGAACCATTGCCCCTTATCCGGATCATGCCGCCTGACCCGTCTTTTTCCCTCCGGATTTTGATTTGCGCCGGGCCGCGGTTGGGATTTGGGACCTCATTGCGGTTTCCAGCCTTTCCGTTCTGGTTTGGGTAACGGTCTGCCCCGGCCCCATCGGTGACGGGCGCTCCCAATAATATGGTCTCGTCCGTAATGATTAATTCCTTGGAAATGACGCCTATCTTATGATTCGTGCCTGTCTGGCGGTCATACCACTCCTTCAGTTCAGCAGGAGTATTGATTTGCTCTTCTGTCTCCGGTGTCCCGGTTTCCTGATGCATGGTTTCCTGGGCAAAAGCACAGGTACCTGCCATGTCTGTGCTTCCCGGCAGCCACAGACAGACAGCGGCCAGTATTGTTATTGGAAGTATGATCCTGCCCCGGTGCGGCATTGACCCGGTTTTCGTATGCTTGATATTGCCAGGCATTGGCGCCGGAGACATTTTCTCAATCCCTTCGGTTCGGTTCTGTACCATACGCATTATCCTTTCTATATGTACCTTATATTATACTGTGGGCGATAAAGAGCGTCAACGTATGCTTTCTTACGGTTTCTGTAATGAAATCCAGTGGTTCGGACAGTCACTGCCCATGCCCGATGAATATTGTGACAAAATACACATGTTCCATACCGGCTTTTTTCAATACCCGGGTACATGCCTCAATGGTACTTCCGGTGGTATAGATGTCATCTACCAGGATTACGGAGCGGATATTCGGCGGAATGTGTCCTGCCGTAAATGCCTGCTCCAGGTTTTTCAGACGGCCTGCCGGGTCCAATGATTTCTGTGGGGCCGTGTTTCTGGTGCGCTTGAGGATTGATTGGTCTGCAGGTATCCCTGTCTTTGCGGACAGCCGCCATGCCAGTTCCTCTGCCTGGTTAAATCCCCTTACCCTTAAACGGGACCGATGGACCGGGACAGGTACCAGGGCGTCTGCCCCCATACGCAGGATCCGCTTTCCCAAGCCCCTGAACATGGCTTCACTATAAAAGTCCAGGTATTCACGCTTGTTATTGTATTTTATCTGTGCCATGGACCTGCCGGCAATGTCATCATAATTAATCAGGGAAAGGCCGTAGTCAAAGCTTCTTCTGTGTTTTGTACAGTCGCAGCAGTATTCAATGGTATCGCTTATGACCTCCTTTCCGCATTTTTTGCAGGTCGGCCTGTGCACCCAGGACAATTTTTTCATGCAGTCAGGGCAGATGAGATTTCCCCGGGGCATGACAATCCCGGCGCAGACCGGGCAGCGGCGGGGGAACAGGAGGTCCAGGAGATGGCTGGTGACTGATTGGATTGGATTCATTTTCATCATTCTCCGTTTTGTATGGATTTTTTTGTTGATTGTTTACTTGATTATTTCTCATCCATAGTATTCTTATGGTATCCGGGGGTGAGGTTGAAAATTGCTTTCTGTCAGCTTTGTATCCCGCTTTGTGGAAGATTTGGTCACGATAAAGGAGGCGTAGCGGACTACGTTGACCGGGTTTGGAGCAAATATGCCGCGAAATGGGACATGCTTTGTCCTAAGGGGTACCTATGGTGGATTCCTTGGGGCAAACCGCAGGAGCAGGTTTTCAAACAAACCCGTATTGCTTTTCTTTTATGGATTATTTTTCATGGAATATATCTGACTTTACCGGCAACCCGGACAGGCTTTGCTGTGTAAATCTGGAATCTCGGAATTATGGCATGGAGTCATGGTATGGAATTTAAATATAGAATCACGATATAAATCATGATATGGAATTATAATATAGCATTATGACATAGAATCATGATATGGAATTATGAAATCAGAACGGACATCTGGGTGGGATACTGAATACCCTAACACAGATTTCTTATAAAATCAACTGTTTATCAATCTTTAAGTTCTTCTGCGAAACCCACTGTGAAACCATATGTCAAACCCTCTATTAAACCATCTGCGATACCATCTGTGAAATCCTTTTTGGAACCCTACGTAAAACCTTTTTGGCTAATACAATACTGATTTTAAGGTTTGCACCCAATTCAGAGGGTACAGGGGAATGCGGATAGGACATCAGGACCTGCTTCGAAACAGATTTTGGAAATAGGATAAGATAGGGGAGAAAAGCCGCCCACCGGCACGGCGAAAAAGGTTTCCGGGATTCATTGTCCCGGAAACCTTCCCTCATCCTCTGTCCATCCATCCTGTCCCTTCATCCTGCCCGGCCGCTTTGTCCGAACAGCTCCATATATCCTTTCAGACGCTGCTTATACCCTTCCCTGATACGGTGATATATCATGTAGGGCGGTCCTTCCTGGGCGCCGGCTGCAACGCCTGCCACGAACAGGTCTGTTGCTATGTTTATCTTTGTTATGCCGCATTGGATGGCTTTTACCAGGTTGTCATTCCCGGAACCGCTGCCGCCGTGCAGGACCAGCGGGATGTCCACTTCCCGGCCTATGGCTTCCAGACGTCCAAAGTCAAGATGGGGTTCCCCGCTGTATGCCCCGTGGGCTGTCCCGATGGCAACGGCCAGGCAGTCTATGCCCGTCCTGTCCGCATATTCACGTGCCTTGGCCGGATCCGTAAGACCTGGTTCCCTGTCCTGGGCATAATGTTCACCGTCGCCCACATGACCCAGTTCTGCTTCCACGCTCACCCCCACCGCATGGGCAATTTTTACAAGTTCAGCCGTGTCCCGGATATTGTCTTCATAGGGCGCGCTGCTGCGGTCCACCATGATGGAGGTGAAGCCTGCCCGTATGGCCCATATGGCCTGTTCAAATGAAGCGCCATGGTCCAGGTTGACTGCGATGGGCACGGTTGCGGTCTGGGCCAGCATGCAGATTATCTTCCCAAGGGATACGATATCCGGATGGAACTGATAGGCAAAATCCAGGATAAGGGGCGCCCTCATTTCTACTGCAGCCTCGATGCAGACCCTGGCGGTATCCTCATTTATCACATTGGGGGCCGCCACGCCGTACTTCCCGTTCCGGGCCTCCGCCAATATTTCCTTCATTGAAACCAGCATATGATTATTTCCCCCTTGTTATGAAAACTCTATGTCCGCAGTGAGCTCCTGTTCAATATCATCTGCGTCAGAAGCAGTTTTTGGTTTCATGACAATCAGCAGCAGGGCAGTTACCAGACACCCTATTATGAATGCCAGTATGAACATAAGGGGTTTGTTGCAGAATGGAATGGCAAATACCCCGCCATGTGGTATGGGCATCTCACATCCAAAGAATACGGCCAGGGCCCCTGAGACAGCAGAACCTGCCGTACAGGAAATAATGGTCCTTACAGGGTCGGATGCCACAAAGGGGAACACACCCTCCGTGATAAAACATAAGCCAAGGGGGATTGCGGTCTTGGCTGCCTGATACTCTGCCCCTGTAAACCGTTTTCTGGCAATCAGCACAGCAAGGCCCACACCCACGGGAGGTGTCATTCCGCTTACCAGTGTGGCTGACATAGGGCCATAGACGCCATTGGCAATCATGGAACTGCTGAATGCATAGGCTGCCTGGGCACACGGTCCTCCCATATCAATACGCATCAGCCCCAGAAGTCCGCCCAGGATAAGGCCGGATGAATCACTCATGCTTAACAGGAACGCGGTTATGGCGCCATTTATCATGGAGACAAAACTGCCCAGTATGCAAACGAATATAAGGCCGGACGCCAGGGTGGCCAGCAGTGGTATGACCAGTACCGGCATAAGTCCGATCATGGCCTGGGGAAGTTTTATCTTTTTCTTAATCAGCAATGTTATGTATCCTGTCAGGAACCCGCCTATGAGTCCTCCCAGGAAACCGGCTCCCATGGAATTAGCCAGGGTTCCTATGGCAAGCCCCGGCGCAATGCCTGGTCTTCCCGCGACTGAATATGCGATGCCTGCCGTGATTACCGGCACCGTAAAGCCAATGGCAGCTCCCCCAATCTGGTCCAGGATGGCTGCAAATGTCCCGGCCGCAATATCCCAGCCGCCAAATACCTTTGCCAGCCCCATACACAGCCCTCCGGCCACAACCACCGGTATCATGTAAGATATCCCTGTCAGGGCATGTCTCTTTAACTGCATTTTTTTCCAATCCATATATATCCCCCTCTGCATTCGCTCTGTTACTTTTACTCTGCTGCCTTTACTCTGCTGTCCTTACTCCGCTGCCCTTACTCTACTGCTTTTACCCTGCTCCCTTTACTCTGCTGCTTTTACCCCGCTGCACCTATTCTGCCCCTTTCAGCTTCTCCTCAATTTTATTCAAAACCCCTTTTGGTGAATTGAGGACTACTTTCATGGGCAGCTCCACGATTTTCTTTCCCTTAAAACGCTCCCGGCCTGAGATAAGTATGTCAGCGGATATGAGCACCACATCCGCCCCGGCCACGTCTTCGGCAGTCAGTTCACATTCCGTCCCAATGCTTCCCTGTGTCTCTATTTTTATCTCATGTCCCAGGTCCCTGGCTGCTTTTACCAGCTTTTCTTTTACCAGGTACGTGTGCGCAATTCCAGCCGTACAGGCAGTTACACCCACAATCTTCATATAATCCCTCCTCTCGTTGATATGGCAGATTAATTTACTGCTGGGATTCCCATTGCTGCCGTTATCTCGTTGATGACTGCAAATACATCTTCCTTTGTTGCCACTTCCTTGATACGGCGGCAGATTTCCTCATCTGCCAGGGACCTGGCAACCATTGCCATCATCCGCAGGTGATTGTCCGCATCTGTAGTCTTGTTGACAGCAAACAGGAAAATGACTGAAACAGGCTTCCCGTCCACTGATTCCCATGTTACCGGCTGCTTCAGTTTCCCAAATGCAATACAATCCTTTCTGACGGTTCCCGATTTTCCATGGGGTATGGCAATCCCGTCCCCTATGCCGGTCTGGCCTTCCCCTTCCCTTATGAGGACATCCTTGAGGAATTCAGATTCGTCCCCTATGGCCTGGTCTTTGTACAGCAGATCTGTCAGGTATTCCAGCGCTTTCATCTTTGAGTCGGCCGGAATATCCACTGCAATTGCATTTTCGTTAAAAATTTCTGATAAATTCATGTATTTTACTCCCCGTGTCATGATTGTCCGACAGTGTGCTTACCGTTGATATAATTACATATGTCCTGGGCCTTATTAAGGCTTTTGAACCGTTTCCTCGGTTCCTCTTCATCTAACAGTACTGCCAGTAATTTGTAAAACCCTTTTAATTCATCCATGTCCTGCGGTCTTTTATCCGTACAGGCCGCTATCAGGAAAATAGTGTCCACTTCCTCCCCGGAATGCCACAATACCGCTTTGTCCAGGCGCACCACTGCAATCCCTGAATGCCGCACATCCTTCGGGCTTCCATGGGGAATGGCAAAGCCGAATCCCACTTCGGTGGATACTGCCATTTCCCTTTTTATTACAGAATCCACAAACCCGTCCGTCACATATCCCAGTTTTTTAAGCATGTCGGATCCAAGCCTGATTGCCTCCATCTTATCAACAGCGCTGCAGCCAAATGCCACCAGTCCCGGCACACATAACCGCCTCTTCTTGCCGTCCACCGCCTCCTTTCTCTGATGCAGTTTCCTGGAAACTGTTTTTACCAGCTTTTCTATGGACTTTTCATCTTCCTCTGTCAGAATGGGGCTCACGCAGACAACAGGCTGCCTTTCCTCCAGCGGGCCGATTGTGGATATTACCATTTCCCAGCTCCCGCCTCCGTCCTGGCAGATCTGCCGGAATTTTTCATAGGACAGGACATCCGTCACATGGATATTGGGAAAACGGTATTTTAATTTCTCACAGATAAGCTGTGCAACACTGACGCCATAGTTACACACGATACATGCTGTCACGGTATAGTAATTCAGCTGCTCCCTGGCTGTCAGAAGATAGGTGGCTATATATGCAATCTCGTTGTCATTGACCATAAGCCCGAAGTATTTTTCAAACAGGATGCTGAAGGCCCAGGAAGCGCCGAACACACTGGGATATTTATCCTTAATCTCACGAAGCAGCGGGTTCCTGATTGTCATCCCTATCTTCATCCGGCAGATCATATCGGACAGATGGTATTTGAGGCTTTCGTACAGATGCCCGTCCTGGGGTATACTGATTCCAAGAACGCTGTTAACCATTTCCAGGAACTCGTGGACAAAGCTTGCGAACCGGGCGGATTCAAGGATACCGTTCCTTATATAGTCCATGCCGGCATTTCTGAATATGCCGGAGAAGATGACATATAAAAAGATATAATCCCTTTCGCTTTCTTTGGGTCTGTATCCCATTTTATCCTGGAAACACCGGTCTATCTCTTCCCTGTACCCGCCGGCCGACGCCGCCTTTAGGATAAAGTCATCAGTTTCCGTAAAACCCACCGTGCAGCCGTTTTTACTCCGGTGCAGGGAAAGGGCAATATGTAGGAATAATGTCACGTAATCCCGGTGTGTCTGGATGGAATCGTGCTTTTTTTCAAGGGCACGGATAAAGCTTTTGACGGATGCAGTGTCCGTATCCGGGATAATGGTATGGAGCATTTCCTTCTGATACCCGCTCAGGTCAGGTATCTGTCTGGCATAGTCAGATCCGGCATGGGCCTCCTTTGCAAAAAAGAGTTCTGCAATGGCCCTTCTCTTGTCAAATTCCTTTCCGTTGAGGCTGATGCCGTGATTCCTCCTCTTTTCAACCTGAAGATTATAATTGCCCAGCCATGGTATGATTGCGTCCAGCTCCCTGCTAATGGAACTCCTGCTTACAAATAACTCCTCCGACAGCCTGGTTTCCGTAAGCACATGGCCCGGCCCTGTGCAGAGAATACGCCTCAGCATATAAAATTTCCGGTCATCCTCACCTCCCAGTTCCTGTGCATCCATTTGAAGGAATGCCTGGTTACGCAGCACAAGACAGATGCCTACCCCGGGCTTGCGGCCGACCTCACCTGCACCGGATTCCCTGAGCAGCCTTTCTATGTCGTCCAGGTCATTCCTGATGGTATTTTCAGAGGTATCCAGCAGCCTGGCCAGTTTTCCGCACGTGAGGGCGGTGTCAGAGTCAGCTAAGATTTTTATAATTAATTTTTGCCTCTTTGTTTTGTTCACGCTCTTATTTTCCTTTCTAATTGAAGTTTAACACAGTTATTTTTTGATAATGGATAAGTATATGGCAGATTATTATGATAATTTTAAGCATTTACCCTTGAAATGATTATACTACCAACCAGCTCCCGGGGTTGTATGGTATATATTTCCATTGGGGCCGGACAGCAAAGAAGGCCTGGATCCCTCCAGGCCTTCTTCTCCCATGTCTTCAGTTTTCCGTTAGTCTGTACATTGTATCCGCTATACTGGACATGTCCTTTACTTCGTTTTTATCCCTTTTTTCCTTTAAGGCAATGCGGCACAGATCGATTGCCCCATCCAGCATGAATCCGGGAACCCCGATTTCATCACAGAGCTTCTTCATATACATCAGATCCTTAAGACCGAGTTCAAGGGAAAAATCCAGGCTGTATGTCTTATTTACATACTTTTTGCTGTAAAACTGAAAGAACCAGTTATCAAAAAACTCCGTGTTAAGTATATCATACAGCTTTTCCGGCTCCAGGCCATAACGGTTCATGACAGGATACAGCTGGGCATACAGGACCGCCTGCAAAAGACCTGCCCAGTTCTGTGCCAGTTTGACAAGATGGCCGTTTCCACTATCACCCACGTAATCATAGGATCTGCAATATGAGAGGAACAGGTCATCATATGACCCTATCACTTCTTTATCGCCGGCCACCACGGCTGTAAGGGTCTTGTCCCAGGCATCCTGTGGGCCTGCAATCAGCGGGGAGTCCACAAAATCACCTCCCAGGGCCTTCATCCTGCCATATAGTTTCCGGGTAGAAACCGGGTTGCTGGTGGACAGGTCAATGACAAGCTTCCCCTTAACCCCCAGGGAGAACACGGTGTCCATCACTTTCTCCACTGTGTCTGAGTTCGGGAGGGACAGGAACAGTACGTTACTGCCGGTACATACTTCTTCCAGGGTACCGCATATATGCGCCTGCCCCCTGAACCGTTCTGCGCACTCTTTGTCCACATCAAATACACTGACCTCATGGCCTGCCAGGATTACATTATGGCAGATTCCCTTTCCCATATTGCCCACGCCGATAAAACCAATCCTTCTCTTCATACATGACCTCCTGTCACGGTCCGCAGCCCATACCGAGCCGCCTCAATAACGCGGTAACAACCACGTTATGCCAATAAGATAGTTTCAATATAAATTGGGGGGTTCCCCGTGTCAACAGGAAGAAAACCACGGGCATTGCCAGCCGTATCCTGACTTTGTCCGCGGTTTCCATAAAAATCACGTATTTACAATGTTTTTGAATCGGTCCCGGCCCATATGTACATTTGTGGCAATATGTTCCGGAGGTAATTTGTCCATATCCAGACGCGGGGTACTATGGGGGAGCACTAGCCTTCCAGCTCATAAATCTCCCTGATCCGCACCTTCAGCCCGGAATACCGCTTCTGCTCAACGCAATTGGCCGCCATGGTGTAAAAGGCGTCCGGCTGGCCCACCAGGCATACGCAGGCCCGGGCCCGGGTCACGGCCGTGTAGATGAGGTTGCGGGTCATGAGCATCCTGGGTCCGTTGTACATGGGAATGATGACAGCCGGATACTCGCTTCCCTGGGATTTGTGGATGGTGATGGCGTAAGCCAGTTCCAGCTCTTCCAGCTGCTTAAAGCTGTATTCTATCTTCTTGCCCTCGTCAAACTCCACGGTGAGAAGTTCCGCGTATTCGTTAATCTCCCGGATGATCCCAACGTCCCCGTTAAAGATTCCGGCGCCGCGGTCCGTGGGTATGCCGTATTGGTTGCAGACCTCCCACTCCATCTGGTAGTTGTTCTTTATCTGCATTACCTTGTCGCCAACGCGGTAAATGATCCCGCCCGCCTCCCTTTCCTTCTTTGACTTGTCCGGGGGGTTCAGGTAGTTCTGGAGCACCTGGTTCAGCCGCTCCACGCCAAGGGCGCCTTTGCGCATGGGGGTCATGACCTGTATGTCAAATGGCTGGGCATGGACATAACCCGGCAGCTTCTGCTGGATCAGCGTGATGGCGGCGCTTATGACCGCGTCCGGGTTATCCCGGCGGATGAACAGGAAGTCATTGCTGCGCTTTGCCAGGTCCACCCGTTCTCCTGCATTGATTTTATGGGCGTTGACCACAATATCGCTTTGGGCTGCCTGGCGGAAAATATTAGTCAGCTTCACCACATTGAAGCAGCCGGAATCTATGATGTCCCGAAGCACGTTGCCCGGACCAACGCTTGGAAGCTGGTCCACGTCCCCGACCAGGATCAGACGGGTGCCCACATTGACGGCCCGCAGCAGGGAATGCATCAGGCTTATGTCCACCATGGACATCTCATCAATGATGATTACGTCCGCGTCCAGAGGATTTTCCTCATTCCTGTCAAAATGCATGCCGGAGGCGCCCAATCCAGATTTGTCGCTGTCCCCGCCAGGTGCGCCTGAGGGCACCAGTTCCAGCATACGGTGTATGGTCCTGGCCTCATAGCCCGTGGCTTCTGTCATGCGCTTGGCGGCCCGGCCCGTTGGCGCTGCAAGGAGTATTTCCATGCCCTCCATCTCAAAATACCGGATAATGGTGTTGATGGTGGTGGTCTTACCGGTGCCGGGTCCGCCCGTGATGACTAAAAGCCCGCTGTTGACAGCTTCGTAGACGGCCTTTTCCTGAAGGCTGTCCAGACGGATTGAATCCTGGCTCTGGAGCTCATTATCCTGTTTTTCCTGAGCCTGATTTGCCAGGCTCTGATCTGCCTGAGTCTGATTTTCCCGGTTTCGGGCCTGACGGGCCTGGGTCTGGCGGGCCTCCTGCGCCTGGATTTCCTGGACCTTCTTCAAGTTTTCCTTTATCTCTGTCTCAGGCGTGTCGCCCTTGATGTTCAGGTCATGAAGCATCCTGGCAGCGTTCAGTTCCAGGTAGTAGTACTGTGAGGAATAGATGACCGGCCCCTGTTCTGACTGCTTCACAACCACCCTGCGGTCAATCTGCATATCCATCAGGTGCTTTTCCATGGATGAGGGCTCCACCTTCAGGAGCTCGGATGCCTGGGCAAACAGCTCTGTCTGGGGAAGGTATGTGTGGCCGTTCCCCGTGGCCTGGAGAAGGGTGTACAGGATACCGGCCTTGATGCGGTAGTCGGAATCCGTGAAAATGCCTACCCGCTCCGCTATCTCGTCAGCCATCTTGAATCCCACCCCGGGGATGTCGTCGGCCAGGCGGTAGGGATTTTCCCGGATGATTCCGTAGAGGGAGGGTCCGTACTGCTGATATATCTTGGCTGCCAGGTTCATGGTTATGCCGTAGTTCTGAAGGAACATCATGGCCTGGCGCATGTCTTTCTTGTCCTCCACCTGCTCCGCAATGGCCATGGCCATCTTTTCGCTGATGCCCTTGACCTCTGACAGGCGTTCCGGCTCTTCCTCCATGACCCGGAAGGTATCTGCCTTAAAGTGGCGCACAATCCTGGCAGCCAAAGCGGCCCCGATGCCTTTGATTGCACCGGAGCCCAAATACCGTTCCATGGACAGCTCGTCCTGGGGTGTTTTCATTTCGTAGCTCTCTATCTGGAGCTGTTCGCCGTACACGGGATGTTCTGTCATATGGCCGCTGGCTTCTATCATGTCGCCCTCTGCCGCATAGGCCAGGGTTCCCACCATGATGACCTCATCGCCGTCATTCTGGTCCGTGACGCTTAAGACAGTGTATCCGTTGTCCTCGTTGCGGAACTTAATCCGCTCTATGAATCCTGTAATCGTTGCCATATTTTCAACCGAAAGAACCCGGAACGAAATGCATGTCCGGGTTCTGATTCTTAATAGTCTTCTCTGCTGCTTCCGCCCATGGATGCTTCCATCATCATATTCATTCCGTGGGCAAATTCAATGAACTTACCTGTTCCAATTGCCACCGCTGTCAGGGGATCTTCTGCAATCATGGTGGTAATGCCTGTCTTCTCCTCAATCAGGGCGTCCAGGCCGCTGAGCAGGGAACCGCCTCCTGTCATGACAATGCCCCTGTCAAAGATATCGGCCGCCAGTTCAGGCGGGGTGCGCTCCAGCACGTTGTGCACCGCATCCACTATCTGAAGGGCCGGTTCGCGAAGGGCTTCCAGTGTCTCGTCCGAGGTAACCACAATGGTCTTTGGAAGGCCTGTTACCAGATTGCGTCCCCTTACCTCCATGGTAAGGACTTCGGGCCTGCGGTATGCGGCGCCGATGTTAATCTTAATTTCCTCAGCAGTACGCTCACCGATAAGAAGGTTGTGCTTTTTCCTCATGTAGCGCACCAGGGCCTCGTCAAAGTCATCTCCGGCAATCTTGATGGATGTGCTCACAACCGGGCCGCCCAGGGAAATGACCGCGATATCGGCCGTACCGCCGCCGATATCCACTATCATGTTGCCGCAGGCCTTGCCGATGTCAATCCCTGCGCCGATGGCCGCTGCTACCGGCTCCTCGATGATGGCAACCTCACGGGCGCCTGCCTGGTAGGTTGCATCCTCCACTGCCTTTTTCTCAACTTCAGTTGCGCCGCTGGGGATGCAGACACTGATTCTTGGCTTGCGCAGCGTCTTCTTGCCCACTGCCTTGCTGATAAAGTATTTTAACATTTTCTCTGTAATGGTATAATCTGAAATAACGCCCTGGCGCAGAGGGCGCACGGCAACAATGTTGCCCGGGGTACGTCCAATCATGAGACGTGCCTCTTCGCCGATTGCCATGATCTTGTTGGTGTCACGGTCAATGGCCACAACGGACGGTTCCTTTAATACGACACCCTTGCCCTTAATATATACAAGGATGCTGGCTGTCCCTAAATCAATTCCAATATCATTGGACATCATCGAAAACATATAGATAATTCCTCCTCGCTGTCCATGCCGGCACGCAGGCTTATGGAACCTGTTTTCCCGGAACGGCTGCTTCTATTACTCCTAAAATCTGGCTGCTTGTTCTGTTTTGCTTTTATAGCATTGCTTCTATTATATACAATATTGTAAAGTTTTCAAAGGGTTTTTTTCTTTTTTATTTTCTTTAGGTTTTTTTTATGATGCGGACATATTTTTGTCACAATTATTGCTTATGATTATATCAAGTTCACCGAGAGGTGGACGAGGCCTTTGTTTCAAGTGATTACTTGAAATCACAAAGCTTTTTCATACTCATACCGGACGAAGCAATTCGTCCGGCCCCCCTAATAACATTTTCTTTTTTTATATACCTACCATTCCCACGCTGGCCTCGGGCCATGCAAAAAAAACAAAAAAGAACGCTGGCTGTGGCGACACAGAAAGGCGTTCTTTTTTGCTGTCCCCTGCCATGACGGAGGCAAATGGAAAATATCCGCCTTCTTTTCATCTGCAACCCATCCCCCCACCTCTTACATTTTCCGAAGATATAAATTACTATTGAAAATGGAAAATTTAACCACTAAAGAGGAGGATTAAAACATGACAGCTACACCGAAACTACAGCCGAACCATGCGCTGGACCTGTTTGAGAAGTATCTGGCCGCGCACAACAAATCGCCGAATACAATCTGTGTGTACCGCTATGCGGTGGAACAGTTCTACCATCTTTATCCGCAGCTCACCCCGCGCAACCTGCAGCTTTACAAGGTCTATCTCCTGGAGCATTATAAGCCCCAGACCGTGAACCTGCGGATCCGCGCCCTTAATTGTTTCATGGAATACCGGCAGGCATCCATTACTCCCATTACCATGATTAAGATACAGCAGAAGACGTATCTGGACAAAATCATCAGCCAGGCCGACTATGAATATCTGAAACGGAAGCTGGTTGAAAACGAGGAGTTCACCTACTATTTCATTGTGCGCCTGATAACGGCAACCGGGGTGCGGGTCAGCGAGCTGATTACATTTCAGATTGAGGACATTGACAGGGGGCATAAGGATATTTATTCCAAGGGCAACAAGATGAGGCGCATCTATGTCCCCAGCCAGCTGGGCCGGGAATTCAAACAATGGTTCCTGCACATCGGGCGCAAAAGCGGGCACCTGTTCCTGAACCGTTTCGGTTCACCCCTTTCCCCATCAGGCATAAGGGCCCAGTTCAAGGTGTTTGCGGCCCGCTACCATCTGGACCCGGAGGTCATGTATCCCCACAGCTTCAGGCACAGGTTTGCCAAGAATTTTATTGAAAAATGCGGCGACATCACCCTGCTTTCCGACCTTCTGGGGCATGAAAGCATCGAGACCACCAGGATATACCTGAGGCGCAGCAGCAGCGAGCAGTACCGGATCATTAATAAGGTGGTTGACTGGTGATTGGGAAGGAGGGAAAATGACATGGATTCCATAGAAGGACAAATGATGAATAATACCTGCGAATTCCAGGCAAACTTAGAGTATTTCCGTGATTTCCTCCAGAAACGCGGTTCCGCGGAAAATACCATTGACTCCTATCTGACATCGGTGCGCCATTACCACTCCCTGTACCAGGATGTGACGGTGGAATACCTGCAGGCGTATAAGGTATGGCTGATGGAGCATTATAAGCCGAATACGGTCAATACCCGGATTTATGGCATTAACCAGTATGTAATCGCGCTGCAGGATGCGGCGGGAAAAGACAGTGAAAGCAGCAGCATTTCCCTCCTTTCCCCGTACAAGCTGCCCGCTGTAAAGCATCAGCAAAAACCGTTCCTCGATAATATTATCTCCAAACGGGATTATGAGCGCCTGAAACGTTGCCTGAAACGGGACGGCAACATGTTCTGGTATTTTGTGGTGCGGTTCCTGGGGGCTACAGGCGCCCGGGTCAGCGAACTGATACAGATTAAGGCCGAACACATACAGATCGGCTGCATGGACCTGTATTCCAAGGGCGGCAAGGTGCGGCGCATCTATTTTCCGGAAAAACTCTGCGGGGAAATGCTGTCCTGGCTGGCGCTGCGCGGCATACGGTCCGGGTTCGTGTTCACCAACCGGCAGGGGAAGCAGATTACGCCGCGGGGAATCAGCAGCCAGCTAAAGGTCCTTGCCAGACATTACCGCATCAGCCCTGATACGGTCTATCCCCACAGCTTCCGCCACCGTTTTGCCAAGAACTTCCTGTCCAAATTCAACGATATTTCACTTCTGGCCGACCTTATGGGGCATGAAAGCATTGAAACCACGCGCATCTACCTGACCCGCTCTTCGGACGAGCAAAGGGTGCTGATTGACAAAATTGTCACATGGTAGATTGCATTTTCCGGCAAAACCCAGTATGATTAGAGTCATAAAGCAGAGCAAAGGATGAGTTTATATGTATGAGTATTCGTGGTACCAGTGGCTTACTTTTTTCTTTATATATTGTTTCTTTGGGTGGATTTTTGAGTCCACCTATGTATCCCTTAAAAAAAGGCAGTTTGTGAACAGGGGGTTCCTCCGCCTTCCCCTGCTTCCGCTCTACGGCACAGGGGCCGTTATGATGCTGTGGGTATCCCTGCCGGTCAAGGATAACCTGTTCCTTGTGTATGTCTCCGGCGTGGTGGCTGCCACTGTTTTAGAGTATGTGACGGGATGGGGCATGGAAAGGCTGTTTAAGATGAAATACTGGGATTACAGCAACCAGCGTTTCAATGTAAAGGGCTATATCTGCCTGAGTTCTTCCATTGCCTGGGGATTCCTTACCATCCTTCTCACAGAAGTCATCCACCGGCCCATTGAGCGGTATGTCCTGGGACTTCCGCTGATGGTGGATCTGGTATGCGTCATTGTGGTGTCCCTGCTGTTTGCAGCTGATACCGCCGAATCCGTAAAGGCCGCCCTGGACCTGGCCAAGGTACTGGACGCCATGACCAATATGCGGGCGGAACTGGATGACATCCAGGTGCAGATGGCGCTTTTAAAGGCTGAGACAGTACAGAGGATGGAGGAGGCCAGGGAGGAAGCGTCCCAGAAACTGGGGCAGGTCAGGTCAGAGGCTGCTTCCCGCACATCCGCGCTGAAAGAAGGGGCTGCGGAACGCCTGAATGTGATTGTGGAAAATACCGTGGAACGCATGGGAGACCTGATGGAAGATACCGCTGAACGCGTGGGCGTGCTGGTGGAAGGGACCGCTGATAAGGTGGCCCGGACAGCGGAACGGCTGGCCGAACTGACTGAAGATGCAGCCGCGCGTGTCAGCGCCACTTTGGGGCAGAAGGATATGTCCGGACTGGACGAGGCAGGGAAAGAAGGCGGCCTAAGAGAGGAAGCGGGCACAGACGGAGGCTGCCGGGACAGGAAAGCAGGCACGGACGGTTGCGGCTGGGATGAGGAATCGGCCAGACACGCCTTTGCGGCGGAACGCCGCGAGCGCATAGCTGCTTTATCCAGACGCCTGTCTGCCATTACGGAAAAGCGGCACAGCCTGTCCAGCCGCATGGGATATTACAGGCGCAGCCTGCTGAAAGGCAATCCCACCGCGTCTTCTTCCCGGTTTGCAGAGGCCCTGAAGGAACTGAGGGAGATTGCCGACCGGAAGAAATAGGTTTTACAGATTCAGGTTTTTACAGATTCAACCGCCGCCGTCCGGGCAGTCTGCCGGAACAGCGGTGTACCATATGCTTTTATTGCTGAAGGAAGGGATGCCCGGCAGTCATTGCCGCCAGGCATCCCTTCCTATATCCGTCATGATATTGTCTTACATCATCTTATCCACCATGGCCATCACTGCCGCTCCCAGGCTTTCTGCCTTGGCATCCGCATCTTCCATGGAAGTTCCCTTGATTCCGTAATAGAACTTAATCTTGGGTTCTGTTCCGGACGGCCTTACACAGATCCATGCGCCGTCGTTAAGGTCATAATAAAGCACGTTGGAGGATGGGAGGCCCGTAGGCTTCACCTCTCCTGTGGCCATGTCCGTAATGGTATCCAGCTTGTAATCCCTTGCAGAAACCACATGGTAGCTTCCCACCTGGGCCGGGGTGTTGCTGCGCAGGGTCTCCATGATGGACTGGATTTTGGCCAGGCCTTCGATTCCCGATAAGCCGATGGACTTGACCGCATCCTTATAGTAACCGTATTTGTCATACATGGCAACCATGGCATCCCACAGCGTCATGCCTTTCTGCTTATAGTATGCAGCTGCCTCACAGAGGGCTGCTGTTGCGGAAATCGCATCCTTATCGCGGGCATAGGTGCCAATCAGACAGCCATAGCTCTCTTCCATTCCAAAGAGATAGGTTCCGTGTCCGGTCTTCTCATTCTTAAGCACCTGCTGTCCAATCCACTTAAAGCCGGTGAGTACTTCAATCAGCTCACAGCCGTATTCCTTTGCAACCGCGTCAATCAGGTTGGTGGATACAATGGACTTAATGACCTGTCCATCGGCAGGAATCCTGCCAGCCGCCTGCTTCTGGCTGAGCACGTACTCACAAAGAAGGGAACCGGACATGTTGCCTGTCAGAGGGATGTAATCCCCTGAAGCGCGGTCCTTTACATATACGCCCAGACGGTCTGCATCCGGGTCGGTTGCCAGTACCAGGTCCGCATCCTTTTCCTTTGCCAGCTTGAGGCCAAGCTCAAATGCTTCTGCAGCCTCGGGGTTGGGGTAGCTTACGGTTGGGAAACCGCCGTCCGGCAGTTCCTGCTCCGGAACCACATATACGTGGGTAAAGCCAATCTCTTCCATCACCCTTCTGGCCGGGATATTGCCGGTTCCGTGAAGCGGTGTGTAAACGATTGTAATCTGGTCCTGCATCTGGTCAATGGCCTTCTGGTTCACAACCTGGGCCTTTACCTGGGCAATGTACTTATCGTCGATTTCTTTGCCAATGACTTCGTATTTGCCTGCTGCCAGTGCAGAGGCCTCGTCCGTGGTCTTAACCGTGGACAGATCCTCTATGGCCAGCACCTCGTCGGTAACGCCCTTGTCATGGGGCGGGGTGAACTGGGCGCCGTCCTCCCAGTATACCTTGTAGCCGTTGTATTCCGGCGGGTTATGGCTTGCCGTGATATTAATTCCTGCAATGCACCCCAGCTCACGCACTGCAAAGGAAAGCTCCGGAGTGGGACGCAGGGACTCGAACTTATATGCCTTGATTCCGTTGGCTGCCAGGGTCATGGCTGCTTCCATGGCAAATTCAGGTGACATATGGCGGGAGTCATACGCAATGGCAACGCCCTTGTCAGCGCCGCCCTGTTTGATGATGTAATTGGCAAGACCCTGTGTAGCGCGTCTTACCACATAAATATTCATGCGGTTAATGCCGGCACCGATTACGCCGCGCAGTCCGGCCGTGCCGAACTCCAGGTCCATATAGAATCTCTCTTTAATCTCATTCTCGTCGCCTTCTATGGCGCGAAGCTCAGCTTTTGTGGCCTCGTCAAAATAAGGGTTTGATAACCATTCCTGGTATATCTTCATGTAATCTTTCATTCTGTACTCCCTCCTGAATGTGATATTCTATGCATAATCTGCCTGCATATCCTGATTAAGATTATACTATACCCAACCAGAAAAAGGAAGTACAAGCCTTCATTATTTTTCGCCGCGCAGCGCCGCCACAGGCGTCTGTCCGAAGGCAGCAGTCCTCTCTTAAACGCAGCAGCCCGCTCCTAAACGCAGCAGCCCGCTCCTAAGCGTAGCAATCCGCTCCTAAACGCCACAGTCCGCCCTCAGCCGCCTCAGGAAGCTGTTCCTCAGCTGCTGCTGTTCCTCCAGGCCGCGAAGCTTGTCGATATTGCGCTCCGGTATCCAGGCCTTGTTGGCATTAAAATAAAAGTTCAGCTGTTTCCAGTATTTTTCAGGATAAAGGAACAGGTAGTACAGGCAGGTCCGCTCCCGGCGGTCCATGGGAAGGACCCGCTCATAGGAGTCCAGCATGGACAGCCCCAGGTCCATATTCCAGCCATGTTTCTCCATGACCTTGCGCATGAAACGGTAAAGGTCCGATACCTGGATCCCAAGGTGCATCCGGTTGTATTCAATAATGGCCGTATAGCCATTGCCCATCAGCACATGGTGCTGATCCAGGTCTCCATGGCACAGGTAGACGGGCTTTCCTGAGTGGTCATCGGCGCCACCGGGACCGCGCTGCTGTCTTTTGGCGGCGATTTCCCGTATTTCCGCTGCTTCCAGGGCGTCATATTCAAAGGCTGGATCATATTCCTCCGACCACAGCCCTTTGATTCCATGCACGGCCTCCTGGGCCTGCTCGTAAAACATATTGTAATTTCCAATGACACACAGCTCAAAATCGGATTTTTTGCGCTTTCCCCGGATATAGTTGCGGGTACGCTGCATTTCCTTGTTATGGCGCTCTAATTCTTCTTCCAAAGGCGCGCAAAGATTGGAGCCCATGCTCCATTCCTCTTTAAACTCAACTGCCCTTAACTGACTGTGAAGCATAGCCAGGCGGGACAATGCCTGTCGGATTTCAAAGCCGTCCTTGATGTTGCATTCCCGGTCCATGAACCAGTCCTTAAATATGTAGCGGGTCCCATCCCCGGTCACGGTCAGAAGACTGCCTTCCCGGTTCCTGATGTACTGGTCCGCCCGCAGGCTTCCTCTTGTATCCAGTATCCTTAAGACCTCGTCCTCGAATTCCAGACGCTTGACCGTTCCACGGTATTCCTTTAAAAGCCTGCATCCGTTCCTGGTCTCACAAATCCATGAACCACGGCCCTTCCTGACTGATAAAATATCCATATCATATTGCTCTAAGGCTTCCACGTACTTCTCGTTCATCTACAACCCCTCCACACTCTGATCCCATCACATTTAGTCGAAACGGGAAGCTGCCGTTTCAGCTACTTCTAGGGTATGTGTAAAATGGGGGGATTATGACAGGTGGACGGAAAGAAAACTGCCTGCCGCATAGGTGCGGCAGGCAATTTCCATATAAAAAACACGGCCTTATTTACAATACGCCAAACTGCGCATATACTTCATCAATAGGCATTCCCTCCGCCAGCATCTGTCTCTGGGAATTTTCCTTTTCATATATTTCCTCTACCCGTAAAAGGACTTCATCCACCACCTCTCCAGGAATCACCTGTACACCATCGTTATCCCCAAAAATAAAATCGCCTGGGTATATGGTGACATAATGGGTCAGATGACCAGGCAGCATGGCCGGAACATCAACCTCTGTTACAATCCATCCTCCAAAAGCATTTGGCGCCGTTCCAAAAGAAAACATAGGAAAGTCTTCCATTTTTAAAACATATTGGGTATCCCGGCAGTTTCCTGCCAGAAGCATTCCTCGGCATCCATGGGAATAAGCCAGCTGACAGCTCATCTCCCCAAAATGCGCAGGCTGCATATCTCCTCCGCAATCAAAACACAGCACGCTCCCCGCCGGGCTGGAAGCAACTTTGCGCATCATGATTTTCTGGGGATGCTCTTTTCCCTGGAGATATTCCTTATAAAATTCCTGAATCCCATCTGGCGGCGTATAGGAGTTATCGATGGCCAGTGTATGTAATTTTACCGGCAATGCCCTACCTACCAGCACCATACCCTGGCGCAGAGGTTTAAACCTCTGGGATAATACAGTATCGCATACCCCCAGTTCCCACAGGCTGTCGGAAACATTTCCTCCATACCCGGCCCTCCTGAACCGCTCAATCCGTTCCGAATCCGTTATATCCAGATGCCGTATGGTCTCTCTGGCAATATTATATTGACGTTTTTCCGGAAGCATAGCATTACCTCTCTTTCAATTTTTTTAGTATGTGAATTGGTTGTATATATAATTGCCTTTTCCATCATGAATGTAACCAATACAATCACATTGAATCCCGGACTCCCAGGCTTCGTCCTCCACAGTGAATAGTTCCAGCATCATACTGTCACAGGACATCATGTAACATGTAACCCTTGGGGAGTTTCCTGAAGAAACAGTAACTTCTGGATAAGCCGCGGAAAAACCTTTGGATTTAAAGTAGGCAGAGGCCTTTTCCATGTCATCCACATATATCCCCAAATGTTCCAGACCGTATATATTAGGTACATTCTTCCAACTGCAATCCAGTCTTTGGCATAACTCCAATGGCACCCCCTGGTTTCCCTGGATATTTATAAAATCAGTACCAGTTCCCCATACATTTGGATTATGGAACGGCTTCTTGCCATCCGATTCAATTACGATTTCTTCTGATTCACAATATTGAACCGCTGCCGCTGCATCGCCTACAGCCAAGGCAATGTGACAGAACCCATATCTTCCGGTAATGTTGCGCCTCCCCTTATGAAGCTTCAACCGGCAGTCCCCATTTTCAAGCGTATCCTCCCTGTTCCTGGCCTTTTGGAAAAAAAGATATTTCTGTAACCACGCCGACAACTCATCTGGGGTATCAACATACAGGCCTATACACCAGCCGCTTCCATCTTCGGACATCTGCATCCCCCTTATATTTTGTCCAGTACCCGCTTTCCCCGTTTCATTATTTCAAGACAGGTCCTGGTATTATGATAGGGACACTTTGCCTTGCTGGCTTTTTCATCCCCCACCATGTTTTTCATTGCTTCCATATCCTTAACCATTTCGCTGTCAAATACCTTATTGCTTCCTAAGGCAAACCATTCTCCTTTTTCATGGTCTGCAACATATGCCTCCACATAGTCCCATATATCCAGGGTGGCTTTCAGATACTTCTGGTCTTTAGTCAACTCATAGCAATTGAAGAAAGAGGTGATGCCCTCTGCCTGTGTCCACCATACCTTGGATTTATTTATATGACCTGTCTTTAAATCCATATCAGAGTACATACCGCCATTAATGGGATCCAAACCCTCCAGATATACATGATCCATAATATCCAAAGCGGTGTTTCTGGCCTTTTTTATTAAAGATCCATCGCCTAAAAGATCTGCTGCCCATGTAAGAAGATAACAGCATTCTGCATCATGACCATAGTTGATTTCATCATCAGTACGGTTTCCATCCTCATCCATTCCAGCTTTTAAATGGTGGTTATCCCTATCCACCGCCACATCCAGAAGAAACTCCAGAAATTCCTTAAGTACTACCCCAACATACTGATTTCCGGTGGCCTGATATAGGGTTATGGTTGCCTCAAACATATGAAGATGGGAATTTAACAGCTTTGGGGCCCCATCTGCATTCATTACCCAGCGCCATAGCCAGAAGTCCTTCTTCCATTCCCTGGAAACAGAATCTGCATATCCGCCATTTTCATATTTTGCACAGCTGTTTACAAGCTTGAAAGTCCGCATTGCCATATCCAGCGCGTTTTCATCTTTAAAAACACGATAATATTCCGCCATGGAATATACGATAAAGGCTTGTCCATATGTCCTCTTCTCTATTTCCAGAGGAATCCCTTTCTCATTTACCATCCAGTAAACGCCGTCATATGTATTATCCCAGAAATAATCCCGCAGGTACTCAAATGCCCTTTTAGCCAGTTTCTCATAATGTTCATCCCCAAATATGTCAAATGCGCTGGTAAATGCCCACAGCATCCTGGTGTTGAGGACTACAGCCTTAGGATATCCTTCAACTGGCTTTAAATTTCCGTCCACCTTTCCGAAAAAGCCCCCATTTTTTTCATCCACCATATTATTACACCAAAAGGGAAGGATACACTCCTTCAGGTTCTTTTCCATCCTTGACATAAGTGTTTTGATTGAATTAACTTCATCCATTCCATACACCTTCTTTTTCTTTTATTTTCAATTCCTTTTCGATTGATTCCATCAAGCCAAGCATATAGCCGGTTGCAAATAAGTTTCCATTTATCCCATAACCCGGATTGGAATTATCATCTCCATACATGGTCGGAACGTGGTCAGGGCGCATGACCCCCTGATATCCAATTTCATAATAGGCTTTCATAGCCTCATACATATCGGTATCCCCTACATGATGGAAGGTCTCCACAAATTCTTCCGGCTGGCCATGTATATCCCTGAAATGCGCAAAGAAGAGCTTCCCTTCCCTTCCGAATCTGCGGATACAATCCGGTACATCCTCACCCATGGACGCAAAGGTTCCCTGACACATGGTTATACCGTTATATTCACTGGGCACAAGCTTAGTAACCTGGTACATTGCATCCGCGCTGGTAAGTATACGGTCAACGCCTCCAATACAACTGACTGGCGGATCATCCGGATGCACGGCCAGCTGTACCTTATATTTCTCCGCCACAGGAATCACTTTTTTTAGGAAATACTCCAGGTTCGTCCATAGGGCGTCCGCACTGACAGGACCACAGGCAGGCGGCGGACAGTTTTTTACATCCTCCATTTTAAATCCGGTAACAGACGCTCCTCCTTCTGCAGCCACATTTACCCTGGTCCTGAACCATCCCCATACAGGCATCCAGTTAAAGCATACGGTCTTTATCCCCAGTTTCCCCATATTCTCCAACAGGGTACAAAATCTGGCAATGGCTTCATCTTTAGCCGGCAGTCCCAGCTTTGCACTATCGATAAAATCCACTCCTTCCAGTACAGACCATTCCATGCCGAAATCTTCCATTTCCTGTTTGAGTTCCCGCAAGGACATATAATGCCAGGGCGGGACTAGGCTGGTATATTTGCCGCCCTGGGGCATTGTAACTGCATACTTTATACCAAGTTGTTTTGCAAAATGCTTTAACGGGGTATGATGTTCCCCATAAAATGAATATGCAATTTTCAAATCAATTCCTCCTCGTCTCTTTATATAGAAGCATTTCCCCAATAACCGGAATCCAATAATCAGGCATTCCTTTTTTGTTATTTACATAATTTACAAACTTCCCAATCTGCTCCGTGTTTAATGTAAACATATCATAGTGACAGGGAATCATAAGGCGGATACCGGCTTTCCTGCATAGTTCTGCTGCTTCGCTGTACATCATATTGGATGCAAATCCTTTTTGGCGCCGTTCCTCATCCCATCCGTTTACTGGTACAAATGCCATATGCACATCTGCTCTGGCCAGCAGGGCGGGGAGTTCTTCATAGTATAGGGTGTCACCTGCATGATATAAGGTAAAAGGCCCCATTCGTACGATGTAGCCCAGATACGGGTACTCGGAAGCAATGCTATAGTCAAATCCGTTATGTTTACCCGGAATAGCCTCGATGCATATATTTCCAGTCATCAGTTTTCTTCCTGCCTGACAGGCCAGGATATCATCCTCACTGATTCCATCCTCAAGCAAGGACGGACGGGCAGAAAATGGAATCACAATCCTGGCACCGGGGTTTGCTTTTAAAACCGGTATCACCGTATCCCTGTCATAGTGATCCTTATGGTCATGGCTGCATAATATATAATCCACACATGTAATCCATGACGGCTGCACGGGTATGGGCATCATCCTTATATGCTGAATGACAGGACTATTCCTGGTCATATCCTCCAGGGATGTGGACAGATATGGATCAAAAAGTATGCAGCAATCCCGGGACTTCACAAGAAAACCGCTCTGTCCCATCCACCACACTGCCAGTTCCCCATCCCCTGGTTTGTAATGATTCATTTCATCAGCTAAGTTTCTATCATTTTCTATCATACATGGCCTTCCTAACAAACCCTGAGCATCAAGCCTCCGTCAACGAGCACCGTGGCACCGGTCATATAGCGGAATGCATCTGATACCATGCAGGCCACCACATCCCCAATATCCTCTGGAGTCCCAACCTTTTTCAATGGAATCAGCCGCTCTGTCTCAGCAAGTTCCTTTGCATCCGCTAAATCCGGGTTCATATTAGTGAGGACCGCACCCGGGGCACATGTATTGACCCTAATCCCATAGGGGGATAGATCTGCGGCCAGACATCTCATCAACCCCTCCAAGGCACACTTCGTGCTGGTATATACGGCCTGGGGAGGCAATGGATTTAACGCATTAACAGAGGTGATGATTACTATCTTCCCATCCTTCTGTCTTTTCATGATTTCTCCAGCCCGCTTCAGTCCGAACAGCGCTCCTTTTACATTCGTTGCATACAGTGTATCCATTTCCTCCTGTGTGGTTTCCATAGCCCGTTTCCGTATGGTGAATGCAGCATTGTTCACATATATATCAAGGCGTCCCGTCTCCTTTTCATATATATCAAAAAAATCCTCTACCTGGGACTGGACCGAAACATCTATCTCATATGCCGCCCCCTTGACTCCCAAATCATCAAGCTCATTTTTTACCTCTTCCAGATATTTTTTATTTCTTCCCAGTACGGTCACATCTGCGCCCAGCTTTGCCAGGGACATGGCAATTGCCCTTCCGATTCCCTGGGTGCCTCCTGTAATAATGGCTTTCTTCCCCTCAAGGCTGAATACCTTATTGATATAATCCATCTGCATATTTTCTCCTCCTACGCTTGTTTTCTGCCCTGGAGTGTATTCATCACCACTGCAAATATCATCAGTGAACCCCTTACCACATATTGGGCATATTCCCCAACGTTTAACAGGGTCATGGCGTTGCTTACCACACCCAGGAATACAAGGCCCACCATAGTTCCCTTCATTGTACCGATTCCTCCGTTAAAACTGGCGCCTCCAATGATAACAGAGGATATGACTGTCATTCCCCAGTCTTTTGCAAAAGTAAAATTTCCAGCCATAACCTGTGAAGACAGGATAATACCACTGATAACCGCAGTTATCTGGACCAACACCATACATACCGTCTTTGTCCTGATAACATTAATTCCCGATAACCTGGCCGCTTCTGCATTGCCTCCAGATGCATAAACGTCCCGCCCCAGTTTTGTCTTGTGCATTATGATATAGATAAGCAGAAAGACAATCAGCATAAAGATTGCTGCATTAGGAATTACCTCCATTGTAAAGCCAGCCCCAATTGTACTGTACCATCCTGGAAAGGTCACTACCGGAAAACCATTGGATATCATTGCGCAGATACCATATAATACATTCATCATTGCTAATGTGACAATCATTGATGGCATCTTGAATTTTGTGACAAAATATGTATTTACAAGTCCTGTTACCGTCCCAACAGCACAGGCTGACAGAATCCCTATAAGAAAAACAAGCCACCCAGGCATTACCCCGCTGCTCCCCCATCTCCCCCAGCACAATCCAATCATAACACCTGACATTGCTACCGTGGAACTGACCGATAAATCAATTTCCCCACATATAATTACCATGGTCATACCAAAAGCAAGAATTCCCTGCATGGATATATTTCTTAAAATATTAAGGAAATTACCAGGTGTAAGGAAATATGGACTTGCAAACGCCATCACGGCAATCAGGACGAGCAACAGCAGTTCCAGTAAATATTGATTCAATGATATCCTGATGTTTCTTTGTCCTGATTTGATATTTGTCCGGGTCATTATCTTTTCCATTGTATCCTCCTTTCTCACATGCACATTGCATATAAATCATCAATCCCCAGATGGCCTATATCCTGTTCAGAAATTTCTCCTACAAGGCGCCCCTCATGCATGATGATGATCCGATGGCACACTTCCAGTAATTCTTCCAATTCTGTAGATACCATGATGCTGGATATGCCCTTACGTGCCTCATCCCATATAATCTGGAATATCTGCTGTTTTGCGCTGACATCAATGCCTTTTGAGGGTTCATCGAAAAACATTATTTTAGGATTGGTATTCAGCCAGTTTCCCACTACCACCTTCTGGGCGTTTCCGCCTGATAACGAAGTAATTGGATCATCGGGACTGGACACTTTTATTTGCAGATCCTGAATCTGATGCTGGGCAAACTCCTTTTCCAGACTCTTTTTCACAAAAATACCCTTAGAAATCAAGTCAGTACTTGCCATGCATATGTTCTGTTTGATTGTGTGCACCATCACAAGGCCTTCTGATGTCCTGTTCTCCTGAATCATGGCAAGTCCCCGTTTCTTCATTAGCTGAGGTGTTGCCTTTTTTATCTTTTCGTCAAACATGATGATTTCACCAGAGTCATATCTGTCTGCCCCAAATATCCCCCGCAGGAGTTCTGTACGCCCGGACCCCAGCATACCTGCAATCCCCAGCACCTCACCTTCTTTTAAAGAAAAGCTGATATCAGTAAATTTATCTTTCCTTGAAAGATTATTTACCTGCAGCACCACCTTGTTGCCTGGCTTTAAATCTTCCGGACGCTTTTTTATTTCCACACTGCCAAACATCATACGTATCACATCTTTGCGTTCCAGTTTATCCATGTTCTCAGTACCTATGAGTTTTCCATCCCTAAGAACCGTGCAGGTGTCCGCAATCTCCCATAACTCATGCAGTTTATGTGATACATAGATGATAATCACATCCTTTTCTTTTAACCGCCTCAGCATGGCGAACAGTGCCTGTGTTTCATGTTTTGCAAGCGCAGAGGTGGGTTCGTCCAGCTGCAGGACCTTCGGATGGAAGGACATGGCTTTTGCTATCTCCACCATCTGTTTGTTTCCGGCGCTTAAATCTTTTACAAGTATGTCCACCGGTATATCCAGCTGCAATTCATCTAATATATCCTTCGCAATACACTGCCCCTCTTTCCAGTTAATCATCCCATGTTTCATGGGCATTCTGCCCAGCAGGATATTTTCCGCCACATTTAGTCCCGGTACCAGGCTTAAATCCTGATAGACAGTTGCAATTCCCTTTTCAAACGCATTCTTCGGACTGTTAAACCGCATTTCCTTTCCATCCAGGAAAAACTCTCCTGACGTTGGGCTTATTGCTCCTGAAAATACTTTTAACAAAGTGGATTTACCTGACCCGTTTTTTCCCACAAAAGCATGGACTCTTCCGCTGTCAAAACTGACATTGATATGATTTAAAGCCAGTGTCCCGGGATATTGTTTGCTTATGTTTTTGGTCTCCAGCACACTCATGGTCCTGCTCCTTCCCTCTATTTCATTACACCTAAGTCCTTCATCTGTTGTTCATATATATCAATTGTTTCAGGTTCCCTTTGGTTCAGCACCATGTCCTCACATGCATTCCACTTCTGTACATACTGTTCTGTTGATGTATCTCCCATCAATACCTGAATACACTGTTCTGCGGCCCTGTATCCTCCTTCATAGGAATTCTGTCCTACTGCTACCTGGCATATATCGCTTTCCCGCATCATCTGTGATATCTGCACAGAGACATCGATTCCGAACACATATATCTGCCCTTCTTTACCCGCATTTTTAACTGCCATCGTAGACCCGACAATAGCCCCTTCATTTGCACAGAATATAATATCCAAATCCGGATTACCCGTAATTACGTCCCCTGCTACCTGAATTGCCTCATCCTGCATCCAGGCATCCTGATCAGTAACAACGCTATAATTCACTCCTTCATTGGTTAATGCATCCAGAAAAGCGTTTACACGGGTACTGGAGGCTTCATTGGCAAGCGCTGCAAATTGAAGGACTGCTATTTTTACTTGCTTGTCCCCATACATCTCTTTGACAATCGGCGCTGATATCTGTCCACATGTTTTGCTCATACTGGCATTATCATTTGCAAATACGCCATATAGATGGCTTAAATCTACATTTGCGTTTGGAGTACCATTGACAATCGTAACCGGAATACCCTTATCTGCAATATTGTTTAATGGGGTCAGTACCACTTCCGAGGAAGGTGCCCAGACAAGACCGTCAACCCCTTGGGTAACATACGTGTTCATCAATTCCAAATCCTTTGCGTTGTCCCCTCCTGTATTGGCTGTCAGGATCTGTACACCATAGTCTTTTGCAGCCTGCTGTGCAGCCTGGGTTATGATTCCCTGATGCTGGTCTTCCTGATAAACCACACATGCAATGGTAATATCCTCCGGTTTCATTGGTGCATCTTTTGGTTTTACAGGAAGCGTCCCCTGTGAATCCTGGCTTTCGGACGCTTCTGTTCCGTCTGTCCGGGCCTCCGTCTGGACGTTTTCCTGACTGTTCCCCGGGACTGGCGGTTCCGCCTTACCACCTGCACAGGCGCCCAATACCATGCTGATGCCTATAACTGCTGCTATCCACTTTCCTGCTCTTCGTTTCATGTTACCCCTCCGTTTTTCTTTTTTAATGGTTTTTAGGTTATCTATGATCTAAATCAACTATATCGGATTTATCCACTGTTAACAATTTGAGATTTTTTTGATTTATTGTACTTTTTTTGTTAATATTAAGATATGAATTTTAAAATTATCAATCAAATAGGGTGGGGGCATGAAAAAGAAAGATAATATCACGAAATCCATGGGCAGTTTTCGTTTTAAAATAATATTTGTATTTTTAGTGATTGCACTTATGCCCTGCATTCTTATTACCTGTTATTTTTTTATATCAGCTAAAACCATCATCACCAAACGTACCATGGATTCTATCAACAGTTCCCTGTCCAATACCCAGGACCACATAATGTCCGTGCTGAACGTATGTGAACCTCAGATTGAAAATCTGGAAATAACTATAAATAACCTCTTTTCTGAATTTCCGGACAAGGACCAGTCAAAAAACGGAAGCATCATGATTGATGATTACCAGGAACTCCTCCGGATCCTCAAACGTTTAGATACCGTTATACAGACTCAGTTTCCCGCATATACACAGAATTCATGCATTTATATATATCTTCCCGGAGAGCACACATTCATTGATTCATCCACAACTTATTATGAGGATATTGACCCTGAATCCCTGGATTATTACTGCAAATACATAAATTCTGATAAAAGGCACTTTTGGGTTCCTACATCAAAAATAGATATCTACGCCCTTAATCTTATGGATAGATATGCAAAAAAACAAAATTATTTAAGCTATCTCACCAGCTTTTGTAAACCTGATGGTTCTCCTCTGGCCTATATAAGTTTTAATCTTCCTGTCAGTCTGTTCAGCGAAAGTTACCGACGCAATCAGATTGAGGATAAGGGGGATTTACTGGTATTTAATCAAAATGAAATCTTAATATGTACGTCCGGAAATGACGGACAATATTTACATACCCCCGAACTAATCAATTATCTGGATAAAACCGTTGATAATACAAAGACTCCTTCGTATCTACATATTGGTCAGGATAAATATCTGGCAATTGCGGGACATTCCTCTGAATATGGCGTAACCTTCCTTCATCTTCTCTCAGAAGATGTATATCTAAAGGATATAAAAAATGTGTTCACCCCTCTTTTGATATTTTTAGCATTGCTTATTGTTTTTCTGCTATTAATTGCCATTGGCGGCGCCAGCTATTTTTATCAGCCGGTATCTATTTTAAATCATGCAATGAGGCAGGTAGCTGCCAGGAACCTATCCTTCCGGATTAAGGAACAACGCCAGGATGAATATGGTCTGATTTATAAGGGATTCAATTCCACCGTATCAGAAGTAGAATCATTGATTGCCCACCTTACAAATGAACAGCTGCTTAATAAGGAAGCCACCATCCACCTCCTCCAGGAGCAGATGAACCCGCATTTTATCTATAATACCCTGGAAACCATCTATAGCTTATCTGAACTTGGGCGGATAGAAGATGTTTCCACTGTTACACGGGCCATGTCGGATTTCTACCGGATTAGCCTGAGCGAAGGCAGGAACGAAATCCCGCTGGGGGATGCAATCAAAATAGCCGAGTATTACCTTACTATCCAATGCACGCGTTTTAGGGGAAAGATCCATTATGATATCAAAATCCCCCCGCAATATAATAAGGTCATCGTACCTAAATACTCCATACAGACCATAGTGGAAAATTCCATTTACCATGGCGCGGAACCCCTGTCCAAATCAACTACAGTAACCATCCAGGCACATGAAGATGGGGATGGATTAATTATCATCATTCAGGATAATGGGATTGGGATTCCTGAACAGAAACTGAAACTAATCCAAAGTCAGATAGAACAACCGGATTTGGAAGGGGAAAACTTCGGGATCCACAATCTGAGCCTGCAGATCAGACTGAAATTCGGTGATGATTACGGCGTCAGGATTGAAAGTGTATATGGTGAAGGAACCCTTGTTTATATCCGTGTTCCTATGGCCTATCAACAGACTTAAGGGAGGTAACCGATATGTACCGTTTATTAATTGCGGATGATGAACCGCTTGTAAAAGAACGCCTGACAAAAACAATCCCGTGGAAAGATTTTGGAATTACCCAGGTATTGACTGCTGCTGACGGAAAAGAAGCCCTGGACCTTGCATTGGAACATAGTATTGATGTTATTATTACAGACATACGAATGCCGATAATGAATGGTATTGAATTATTGGAAACCCTTGCAAAGGGGAGTTGTAAGGCTAAGGTTATTCTTATAAGCGGTTATGCGGATTTTCAATATGCGCAGAAAGCGCTTAGATTGGGGGCCATCGATTATGTTATGAAACCTGTTATTGCAGATGAACTGATAAAAATTGTTTTGCGAATCACTGAAATGATAAAACAGGAGCGGGAGGACCAGCAGAAACTGCATTTTGCCAACCAGCAGATACACGAAAACCTGGATGTACTGCGCAAAGAATTTTTCTGGAACACGATTCTCGGAAGAATCAACTCAGAGGATGAATTTTACCGGCAGGCAACAGATTTACAGTTATCAATAAGGAATCTGCCCTGTCTGTATTTTGAGTTTACTTTCATAAAAAAACGTCCTACGGAATCAACAGCTTATGTCCTACTATTACGTTCCACCATTGAGGCACTATCGGAACAGATATCAGACAGGGACATAAAATGTTACTGTTTTTCAGTTGAACATGACATAATATCCGGACTCCTTTTTACCCGCAAAGATATAAGTTATCTATCACACCGTATGGATGATGTTTTAATACATATCCGTCATATACTGAACACCATATCCCATTATTCGTTCCAGCTATATATGAGCAGCGTATATACATCCCCCACCCATCTCCAACTGGCCAGGGAAGAAGTATTATGCCTGAAGAGAAAAAACAATAGTTTCAATTATGGGATGGATACACATGTACCTCCTGAAGAATACTCCTTGAATTATTATAGACCAGACAACATTGACTCCCTGACCTATGCCATCATCCATGGAAGTATTGCCGAAACCACACAATGGGTAAACCATACGCTTTTAAACCTTCCCTCCGGATGCGTGCAATATGATTTAAGGATGACAGCTTTTAGTATCATAAACTCTGTTATCGAACATTTAATTGAATACGGGGCCTCTCCTCAGGAAAGTTTTTCCCAGCTCACCATTGTCCTGTTTACAAACCTGGATAAAATACAGGATATCCCCACCTTCCGGAATTTTTTAAATGCGATATTAAATGTCATCATATCTGATGTCCGGATGGACAATCCAGATACCCGCTCCAGTACCATAACAGGCATCCTGGAGTATACCAAAAAGCATTTTAGGGAATCAATCACATCCAAAACAGTAGCAGAGGCATTTTACTTCAATCCGTCTTATTTCAGTAAACTATTTAAAAATGAAGTAGGAATCCATTTTACAAAATACCTGACCAACCTGCGTTTGGAGGATGCAAAAAAGGCCCTGGAAAATACCAACGATAAAATCGCTAATATTGCCAGGGCAACTGGATATGAAGATATACAATATTTTGTGAAACTATTTAAAAACCATACCGGTCTTACACCGAGTCAATACCGGGAATCCAAACGGCTCAATATTGGGTGAAGTACCTTACATATCACTCTTCCAATGCAGCTGATGCAGCTCCCCCTTAAGCTCCATCTTCTCAAACCCATGCTGCCTCAGCGCCTCATACAGCACAATGGAAACAGAATTGGAAAGGTTCAGGGAACGGATATCACCCCACATGGGGATACGGACGCAGCGGTCTTCATTCTCTACCAGGATTTCCTCGGGAATCCCGGCGCTTTCCTTACCAAACATCAGATAGCAGTCTGTTTCGTATTTCACATCGGAGTAAACCTTGTGGGCCTTGGTGGTGGCAAAATACATGTGCTCCAGGGCGTCCGGGTTGCGCTCCAGGAAATCCTGGTAATCACTGTACACGGTCACGTCCAGCTTGTCCCAGTAATCCAGCCCAGCCCGCTTAAGCGCCTTCTCATTCAGCTTGAAACCCAAAGGCTCAATCAGATGGAGCCTGGTCTGGGTGGCCACACAGGTGCGGCCGATGTTGCCTGTATTGGACGGCATTTCCGGCTCCAGTAATACTACGTTCATCATAATACAGTCACGCCTTTCCGTCCAGCCTGTTAATAAAGCGCTCAATCCGGCTTAAGGCTTCCTTCAGGTTTTTTAATGAGTAGGCATAGGAAATCCTTACAAATCCCTCGCCGCAGCCGCCAAATGCGGTTCCCGGCACGACCGCCACCTTTTCCTCCTGCAGCAGCCTGGTTGCAAACTCCTCTGAAGTCATGCCAAACCGTTTGATGTTGGGAAAGGTATAGAATGCGCCCTTTGGCTCAAAGCATTCGATTCCCATCTCAGCAAATGCATGAAGGAGGAAACGGCGGCGCTGGTTATAGGATTCACGCATCATGGCCACGTCCGGGTCCCCATTCTTAAGGGCAGAGACAGCCGCGTACTGGCTGGTGGTGGGCGCGCACATGATGGCGTACTGGTGAATCTTGAGCATCTGTTCCAGTATGGCCGCCGGGGCAGCTGCATAGCCCAGACGCCAGCCAGTCATGGCGTAGGCCTTGGAAAATCCGTTAATCAGCACGGTCCGCTCCTTCATGCCCGGGAATGACGCAATAGTCACATGCGGCTCATCCCCATATGTAAGCTCAGAGTATATCTCATCGGATACAACAAACAGATCCTTTTCCAGGACAATCTCCACAATCTTCTCCAGGTCTTCCCGTTCCATAATCGCGCCTGTGGGGTTGTTGGGAAAGGGAAGCACAAGAATCTTGGTCTTGTCCGTTATCTTTTCCAGCAGTTTCTCCGGGGTCAGCCTAAACTGGTCTTTTTCTTCCAGCTGGATTGCCACGGGTACGCCGTCCGCCAGGGTGACACAGGGCATGTAGGACACGTAGCTGGGCTGGGGAACCAGGACCTCATCCCCGTCATTGAGCATGGCACGCATGGCAAGGTCGATGGCCTCGCTGCCGCCCACCGACACCAGCACTTCCCTGTCCGGGTCATAGACCACCCCGCATCTGCGCTTCAGGTATTCGCAGATTTCTACCTTCAGGGGCTTTAAGCCTGCATTGGAGGTATAGAAGGTACGCCCTTTTTCCAGGGAATAAATGCCTTCTTCCCGTATATGCCAGGGTGTTTCAAAATCCGGCTCGCCCACGCCAAGGGAGATTGCATCCTTCATCTCGCTTACAATATCAAAAAATTTGCGGATGCCTGAGGGCGGTATGTTTACAATTTTATCTGATAAGGGATTTCTCATGGGGTAATCAACATCCTTTCATCCTGTACCGGCTCACTTATGATGGTGCCGTGGTCTTTGTACTTTTTCAGTACGAAATGGGTTGCAGTGCTGAGCACGGACTCCATTGGCGCCAGCCTGTCAGATACGAACTGCGCCACCTGGCGCATGGTCTTTCCTTCGATGAATACAGTGAAATCATAGGCGCCGCTCATCAGGTAAACCGCCTCAACCTCACTGTACTGGTATATACGCTCCGCAATCTTGTCAAATCCCATACCTCTCTGGGGAGTCACCTTTACCTCGATAAGGGCAACTACCTTCTCATCGCTGGTATTGTCCCAGTTAATCAGGGTATGGTATCCGCAGATGATGTGTTCTTTTTCCATCTGCGCTATCTCGTTGGCAACCGCCACTTCACTTTCCCCCAACAGGACCGCCAGGTCTTTAATATCAATCCTGCTGTTCTTCTCAATGACTGCAAGAATCTTCTCTCTCATGTTCAACATCCTCCATCCTGATTATTATATTGTAGTGACAATTTTAAGCAGTTCATCCGGCTTTGGCCGTTCCAGATAGCCTGCCGCCTCTTCTCCGTGACGGACCTGCCTTGCAATGCCCTCTGTCACACATCCGATGACAGCCGCCTGAATCCCTTGCGCGCTTAATCTCCTGACCAGCTGTCCTCCCCGGTCAGCCGCCATGACAACACAATTGCCGCACAGCAGCCTGTAAGGATTCAGCTCATAGAATTCACAAATCTCCACCGTAATCTGCCGGATAGGAAATAATCTCAAATCCACATCAATGCCGGCATTAAAAATTCCGGATAAATTCCAAAGGGCAGCTAACACGCCGCCCTCTCCTGCATATTCGTAGGACGACACAGGGCAGCGGCCCTGTGCAGCCTCACATTCCATCCATTGTTTTACGGAAATGTCTTCCGTCTGGTCCAGACACCTTAAGAACATAGGGGAAAAATGTGTCTCAAGTTCTTCCCTCTTATATTGGCCGATTCTGCGTGTACCGGCAAGACCGGTGAAACCCGCCATCACCAAATCCTGGCCCGGTTTCATAAAGCCATCCCGCTTCTCAAACCCTCCCGGGCCCTGGCCTGCAGTCCTCATCCCGCTGCCTCCGGTATGGGCGTGACCACCGGAGCCGGATCTGTGGCCGGGGCCACCGGAGCCGGGTCTGCCGGCGCCGCCGGGGCTGGGTCCGCGGGTGCGGCCGGGGCCGGATCCGCCGG
>NZ_QVEX01000023.1 GCF_003434055.1 Enterocloster aldenensis
TAGATTATAAAAGCACAATGTAACTATGTCAAGGTACTAGCGGTTGGGAAATCCTTACCGATTGATATATTCCTTTACAACTGCATTGGCTTTCTCTACAATCCTGTGCTCATCCACACAGGCCAGCCGTCCATCCCTGACCACGATCCTGCCGTCCACCACCGTATAATCCACGCTGCCCTTAAGGCCAACGGTTGAGAGCACGGACGCCGGGTCAAACTGGGCGCCAACCATCTCGATGCGTTCCATATCCACCAGGAAAAAGTCAGCTGCCATTCCCACTGCAATCTGCCCCAGTTCATCCCGACCAAGAATCCTGGCGCTTCCCCTGGTTGCCAGCTTAAGGATTTCATAGCCAGAAGGCGCCTTCTGGCTCCAGGTTAAGCGGTGCAAAAGATAAGCCACCCGCATCTCTTCCAGCAGGTTGGAACCGTCATTGCTGGCGGAACCGTCCACGGCCAGCCCCGTGGGAACCCCCAGTTCCAGCATCCTTGGAATGGATGCAACGCCGGATGACAGCTTCATGTTGGAAACAGGGCAATGGGCAACCCCGGTTCCCGTGCTGGCAAGGAACTTTAACTCCTCGTCATTAAAATGGATTCCATGGGCATACCATACATCCGGTCCAATCCAGCCAAGGCTCTCCATATAAGCCAATGGCCGCATCCCAAAATGGGACACTGTAAACTGCTCCTCATCCTTTGTCTCCGCCAGATGGGTGTGGAGCCGTACCTTAAGCTTCCTTGCCAGTACAGCGGACTCCCTGAGAAGTTCGCCAGTCACACTGAAGGGGGAACAGGGAGCAAGGGCCACCTGGCGCATGGAATACCGGCTGCTGTCATGGTACTTCCTCACCGCTTCTTCCGAATCCCTTAATATCTCATCCACGGTCTGGACCACGGTGTCCGGAGGAAGCCCGCCGTCCTTCACGCTCAGGTCCATGCTTCCCCTGGTGGCGTGAAAACGCATGCCCAGGGCATCAGCCGCCCCAAACTGGGCGTCCAAAAGAGACATTCCCGTGTCCTTTGGGAACACATAGTGATGGTCCAGACAGGTGGTACACCCGGTTTTTAACAGTTCACCCATTCCTGTAAGCGAACTGTAATAAACCACGTCCTCATCCACGTGTTTCCAAATCTCATATAAAGTTTTCAGCCATGGAAATAATTCCATGTTCTGTACCTGCGGTAAATTGCGGCTGAAGGTCTGATATAAATGATGGTGTGTATTGATAAGACCCGGATACATCACCATGTTAGATGCGTCAATCACATCCTCTGCTGTTTCTTCCACCGGGCCGATTGCCTCAATCACTCCGTCCCGGATGAATACATCCACTCCGTCAAGCAGTCTGTCATTTGCGTCACATGTCACAAGATGCTTAACGTTTTTTACTAACAGGGTTCCTTTCATACTTACCTCCTGATGTAAATTTCTAAACAATCTTTGCTTCATAGACTATATGACTGGTATACTGCCGGCGGCACGGGTGTCCACGATGCACCCTCATACACATGACGGTATATATGATACCGCCGGCGCAGCCCGGCAATCATACGCCTGACAGGCACCGTACTATGTCAATCAACGTAGTACTCGTATGCCGCGTGGTCCCAGCTATGTTTTAAACAGCTATATAGATATGATTTTTCAAAGAACAATAGATACTTTAACAATATAACAATGATTGCCCTGAAAATCAATGTTAATATTATCACATATTGATGCAAATTTCTTGTACAATACTAACAGTTTTTGTTCTGCGGATTATCTATTTCCCCTATCCTGGAAAATGCAGGGTTCCCCACACAGGGGGCGTGATGGTGGAAAGCACCTCCACATAATCCGCGGTATCATTGATGCATGTATGGGGTAAGTCTTCCTCAATGATGGTTGTATCACCTTGGTTGAGCACAATGGTCACATCACCTGCCACAACGGTCAGGGTTCCTTTCAGCACAAGGAGGGTCTCCTCGCTGTGATGGACAATGGGGATTTCCGTGTCCCTGGAACATGGCTCAAGGATGGCCTTAATCATCAGGGTTTTAGGCGAAAAATTCGGTGAAGGAAGCGGCGTCAGGAATTCATATTCCACGCTGCTTTTTTTAATGCGCACAGACAGCCTTTCTTCCCTGCGTATGGTCAGGTTATGTGCATTCTTATGGTCATCCATCAGCACATAGACAGGGACATCGAACTCCCTGGCAATCTTGCGCAGGGAAGACAGGGACGGCTCCGCCTCCTCCCGCTCCACCTGGGAAATGTATCCGATGGACAGTCCTGTGCGCTCTGACAGTTCCTTAATGGTAAGTTTCTTATTTTTACGGTATTCTCTGATATTCGTACCCAGCATATCCGGCTCCTTCTTTCTCATTATCCTCTATTTTAACGGATCTTCTGCACTTGCGCAAGAATATTCATGGCGGTTTTTGATTTTTCATGTATGTTTTGGCGTATTTCAACTGGAAACAGTTGACCCATTTTTCAACCTATAGTAAAATTATAAGAAAATATTTTAGTTTTTTATGATATAACCATAATTCAGGAGGATAAAGATGAAGATTACAGGTATGAAAATCGAGAAAGTGCAGATTCCCTTAAAAGAACCTGTGAAAGTAGCATTTGCAACGGTCAGCTATCTGGAAAGCGTGCTGGTCCAGGTAACTGTGGACGAAGGCCTGGTGGGATATGGCGAAGCCTCCCCATTTGCCCCGGTCACCGGTGAGACCGTGGACGGTGTCATTGCCGTGCTGGAGCTGTTCAGGCAAGGACTGATGGGAATGAATCCCATGGATATCGAAGCCGTACACGCAATGATGGATGGCCTGATTGTTGGAAATGGCGCTGCAAAATGTGCCGTGGACCTGGCCATGTACGATCTGATGGGAAAGGCCCTGGGACAGCCGGTATACAAACTCCTGGGCGGTTACAGCAATATGATACAGAACGACATAACCATCGGCATCAGCACGCCGGAAGCCATGGCGGCCGAGGCCCGCAGGCTGGTGACGGAGGAAGGCTGGCATATTCTGAAAATCAAGGCCGGCATTGACTATAAAGAGGATATCCGCACCATGAAGCTGATCCGGGAGGCAGTGGGCATGGATGTCCGCCTGCGGGTGGATGCCAATCAGGGTTACCGTGTATCCGATGCAATCTGCGCCCTTGAAGGATTCAAGGAATACGGAATAGAGGCAGTGGAACAGTGCCTGCCCCACTGGGATATGGAAGGGTCGGCATTCATCCGCAGGAAGATCAATGGAATCCAGATCATGCTGGATGAATCCATCCATGAGCCTGTGGACGCTGCCAGGGCCTGCCGCCTTCAGGCCGCCGACATACTCAACATCAAGCTGATGAAATGCGGAGGCCTGTATCCGGCTGCCAAGATCAATGCCATTGCCGAGGCAAACGGGGTCACCTGCATGGTGGGCTGCATGCTTGAGACAAAACTGGCCATAACTGCCGGGCTGAGCCTGGTGGCTGCCAAGAAAAACGTGACCGAAGCAGACTGCGACAGTTTCCTGTACTACAGTGCAAATCCGGTGGAAGGCGGCTTTGTCCGGGACAAAGATACTTTCACACTGCTTGATGAGCCTGGATTTGGCGTAACCCTTAACCTGTAGGATCCGGGAAATGAAATGCCGGTATAGCAAATAACGAAAGAGGTACAATTATGCAATTCCCCATGTTCCAGACAACTGATGAATTATTGACAGTAATCTTAGTAATAGTGGCATTTTCCCTGTGGGTACAGCGGTTCAGGGTATTCAAATATGTGGGTCCGGCCCTAACGGTCATCCTGATTGGCCTGACGCTGGTAAACCTGCGCATTGTACCAGGTTACCAGGATGTATACGGTGTTGTGATAACATACTGTGTCCCCATGTCCATTTCCATATATCTGCTGAATATCAACCTTAAGGAACTGGCAAAACTTTCAGGCAAAGCCCTGGTGGCACTGGTATGCGCCGTATTCAGCGTCTGCCTGGTGGCCACGGCCTTCGGCGTTGTATTTGGCAGCAGGATGTTTGAGGGCTGGAAAATCGCCGGCATGTTCGTGGGGACCTATACTGGCGGCAGTGCCAATCTCACCGCCATTGCAGTTGGCCTTAACGCTGCCAATGAAACCATTGCTGCTGCCAACGCAGCGGATTATGTCATCGGCATGCCCACCCTGTTCCTGATGTTCGCGGCCCCGGCCCTGTTCCAGAATGTAAAATTCCTGAAAAAGTTCTGGCCTTACCACCTGTCTGATGAGGAACGCATTGGCGATAATGAAGAACCCGTACTCATGGCCGAACAGAAATGGAGTATCCAGGATATTGCATGTCTTCTGGCAGTCTCGGTTACCGTTGTCACCATTTCCACCAAACTGGCATCCTTCCTGCCCCCGGACTTTGCCAGCGCGGGCAGAATCCTCCTGATATCCACCATCTCCATTGCAGCCGCACAGATACCGGCTGTGGGAAGGCTGAGAGGGAATTTGAACCTTGGCCTGTTCTTTGGCCTTATGTATCTGACCATTATAGGTTTCAGCGTGGACCTGGCTTCCTTCTTCGGTTCCACCATGACCATTACCCTTTTCTGCTTCTGTGTCATCGTGGGAAGCATCGGGCTCCACCTGTTCCTTTCCAGGATGTTCAAGGTCCCGTATGAGTATGTGATCCTTGGCATTACCGGAGCCATTGCAGACGGAACCACCGCATCCCTGGTGGCATCCAGCGCCAGATGGAACCGCCTGGTCAGCGTGGGATTGCTCATGGGGGTTCTTGGCGGTGTCTGCGGAAATTATGTAGGTATCATGGTTGCTTATCTGATCCGGTTCATCATCGGCGCGTAAGGAGTGTGCATATGGAGCAATGGAATTTTTATCTTTCCGGAATATTATATGGAGTATTGGAAAAAAGAAACAGCCGCGTCTATCACCGGCCCCTGGATGTCTATACCGGCCGGCTGGAGGACTGGCAGGAACTTAAAAGCGGGGATGGCTGGTACAGGGAGCTGGGTAAGATGGATGTCCTGGAAGCGCTTCTCGGCCTGGAGGACTATGAGTCCGGGGTGCGGGGATGCGCTGGCGGCACAGATGGCTGTAAGCGGTTCATGACCCCGCGGGGTGAACTATATGAAAAAAAAGATACGGATGCATATGTACAGCGTAATATAAAATTCCCAAAAGACTTGATACTTGAATCCGGAACCATCGCTGCTTTCGTAACCCCCTACCGCGACCAATGCGCGGTGCTGGTAAGGGACGGACTGGAGGACAGGACCATCCTTAAACAGTGGGCAGACATGAACCAATCACCCCTATATGCGGTAAAACCACCAATAACGGTCATGATTCCCATGCGGGACCAAGTCCGTCTGGCGGCAGACATCTATCTGCCTGCACCAGCCGCAACAGCAGGAAACAGTGGGAATCCGGCACCTGAGAAGATGCCCGAAAGAATCCCGGCAGTATTAATCCGCACCCCCTACGGAAAAAGCGCCGGGGCATCCTCTTATTTCCGTTTCGTGCAGCGCGGTTATGCCGTGATAATCCAGGATGTGAGGGGGCGGGAGGACAGTGAGGGCGAATGGCTTCCCATGTATTATGAAGTGGAGGACGGCGACGATACCCTGACCTGGATTGGAGCCCAGACCTGGAGCGACGGAAATGTGGGAATGACCGGAGGCTCTTATCTTGGATATGTCCAGTGGGCCGCGGCAGCCAGCGGGAACCCACATTTAAAGGCCATGCTCAGCAATGTCTGTGCCGGAAGCCCGTTCATCGATGTCCCACGAAGGGGAGGCTGCTTTAATTCAGGCATGCTGGCCTGGGCCTTCATGGTTTCGGGCCAGCGCGCCAATCCCCTGCTGATGGCCCGGGAGGACTGGGATGAGGTCCTCAATATCCGCCCCCTGGAGGAACTGGCGCCAAAAGCCCTGGGATACGATATACCGTTTCTGAAAAAATGGTTTCAGCACATGGACTATGATGAACTGTGGCAGCGCGGGAACTGGAAGGAGCGCACCAAATCCCACCGTGTACCGGCCCTGATCATGTCCGGATGGTTTGATGATAATGGGATGGGAACAACTGAGGCACTGGATTTGTACCATGATTACCATGAGAAAAAGGTAATCCTGGGCCCCTGGATGCACTCCGGCAATGCCAGCTACGATATCCACGGCTTCTCCCTCGGAAACAACGCGCTGCGCTATGATATGGACCTGATATGCCTGTCCTGGCTGGAACATTACCTGAGGGGTGTGGAAAATGGAATTAACCGCACACCAGCCGTGGAGTATTACACCATGGGCACCAACCAGTGGAAAACCGCAGAGAACTGGCCTGTTCCCGGTACACAGGAACTAAGCCTGTATCTGGACGGCAATCATGAAAATGCCGGTACAGAAAACAAAGGCCGCCTGTCCCCGGACGCGCCCTCTGCCTCTTCCCTGGATTCCTATGTCTACGACCCGAAAAACCCGGCAGTCCATCTGGTTGACATGTCAGAAAACGAACTGGAGGTGCCAGGCGATTATACGGCCGAAGAACAGCGCCCTGACATACTGTGCTATTCCACTGACCTATTATCCCAGGACCTGACCATAACAGGAGATGCCTGGGCTGAGCTTTACATTTCATCTGACTGCGTGGATACGGACCTTGTGGTGCGCATCACGGATGTGGATGAGGACGGCCGTTCCATGAAACTGGCCGATGGCGTCATCAGCGTACGCTACCGCAACCAGTTCCAATTTCCTGAGTTCATGGAACCCGGAACCATTTATCCGGTCCGTATCCAAACCACCAAACTATCACACACGTTTTTAAAAGGACACCGGCTCCGGGTTACCATAACCTCCAGCGCCAGCAATTTCATCTTTCCCAACCGGAATACGAAGGATGGGTTTAACAGCGTGGAAATGCGGGTTGCACACAACTGTATCCACAGGGGCGGGGAGCATGCATCACGGGTGGTTTTTATGCAGGAACAGGAATAGGATCTGTTTTTGCCCATTGCCTTTGACTCTTTGACTGGCAGGTGTAAACCCGGAAAGGATGGAGGGATTTAGCAATCCTCCATCCTTTCTGCTTTCCTGGGGAAAGGAATCCAATACACCTTGCATCTTTTCTTTGCTGATATCATGATACACCATGATTGGCATCAATTTAAGTCTGACCCTTGTTTTTACACCGGAAATGGTATTGTCCGTTTGACTATCTGACTATTTACTGTATCCAGGCCCCGTCGTCCCCCACATAATACCCATCCGGCGTTGTGGCATTATAATACATTGCTCCGTCCTCCCCACAATAATACCACCTGCCGTTCCATGGAATCCATCCAGTCACCATATATCCGGCCGCATTGAAGAAATACCATCTGTCATTGATATACTGCCAGTTATTAGTTGTATAGCTTTTATCCGCATTGCAGTACCACCAGCCAACATCATCCCTAAGCCATGCGCCGCTGTAGCCCTGGGCCGCTGAGCCGTAGGTCTTTCTGTCAGCGCTCAGTTCATCGGCTTCCTCGGAAGATACATACCAGGAATCAGATTCTTCCCAACTTCCCTTATCAGACGAATTATACACGGCGCGGACCTTGAACATATAATCCCCGCTTCTGGTTATGTATCCAGCAAAATCATAGCTTGTATCTGATGTGGTGATGACAGATGTTACAGAACTGTCATTGCGGTACAGACGCACCTCATATTTCCTGGCGTCCCCGCTGTCCTCCCACATTGCCATGCCATCTGATTCATCCCATTCCAGACCATATACATCCAGATTGCGGTCACTGCTGCCCTCATCCAGCGCATCCAATGTTATATTGACAATCAGTGTGCTGGATTTCCTTGTAACAGAAGTAACATTTCCATCTGCCCCGCTTAAATCCACATCGCTTTTTGAAAAGCCGGATGGAAAATAATAATCATCCTCTGCTTCCAGCGTAACCTTGAGTTTTGGTTTGTCATTCTCATCCCATTCATTCTTAGGCTCATTGGTCACTTCCACATCATCCACCGTGTATCTGCTGGAATCAGAGGTCACATCCACATCACTGGAACTGTCACCTGCCTCAATATCAGATTCCACCCACAGGGATACACTGTTAATCTCTGTACGTGAAGCCGCCGCCGCTGTACCGCACATGATTACTGCCAATCCAGTTGCCATCCATATGGCTGCCAATTGTCTCGTTCTTCCCATATTCCCCTCTCCTTTGGAACAATCTGCCTGCAGTTGCCGATTGTGATTACCTGTCCATCACAATACCTGACTCCTATAGATATAATTATAATGGAAAATTTGGGAAATGACAGCCCTTTTATTTTACTTCATGTTCTTTTATTTTAATATCTGTTTGTTACAATTGTTCTAAGCGAATACCAGCTTTCATCTATACTTATTCCGCCCCACTTCCCACATTCGCTGCCCTGATACCGGATTTTGCCTGCCGGGCATCCTGGTAGCGGGAATATTTCTAATACGCACAGCCCTTGCAGGCTGTGACCATTAGCCTAGCAGCGAATCGGAAGCCTTGTACATTTCAATCCACACAGCCCTCTCAGGCTGTGACTACCATCGGAATATCCGCCAATCCGGTTATCGAGATTTCAATCCACACAGCCCTCGCAGGCTGTGACGCCATCGTCAGGTGACCCTGCCTGCTTATCCTGGGGATTTCAATCCACACAGCCCTCGCAGGCTGTGACGGTGTGATGCCACAGGCTATGCCAATCGATGTAGTATTTCAATCCACACAGCCCTCGCAGGCTGTGACTTTATATTATGATCTCTCGGAATCTTGATTGATCATGCCAGAGAATCTGGCAACTGAACATTGAAAAGCAAATATTATCCATAATGGAATAAAATTCAGAAAAAAGTGTACGAGAAACAGACATGACTGTCGCTATGCCTTGAAAATAGTGTATAATAATCTAAGGATTATGCTGCTTGTAGAATCAACTTTCTCAGGGCGGATTCAAAAGGCATATCCCAGGCATCCAGATGTTGTAACATCAGGATGTGATAGAGGCGGCAGTACCACATCTTAGTTGAGCGGTGCCTGCCGTCTTCTAGTTTAAAGTCTAGTTTCTCACGTTTATTGGAGCGTTCCGCAGAAGTTCTTGCATTATACTCAAGTTTCCATGCATCACTGTCACGTGGCGGCAGGTTGAACAGCCGTGGATTATCTTTCATTGCCACATGTACGGTTCTCCCGTATTTAGAGCCGGAGCACGGGTGCTCGCAGGAGCAGCCATATTTCCTACTGGCAAGGGAGCATCTGTATTTTATGCGGTGTTTCGATGGTTCCGAACCGTCATGGTTCATGCGTCTGCCTTCCCTGCACACAGGTACCCCATCTTTGCCAATAATAAAGTCGTTCTTGTAGGGCAGTTTGATTCCTCGTTTTTCATTTAGGTCAATAAAAGGAGTGATATGTGCACGTCTGCAGTATTCGTAGTAGGGCATTGCGTCATGTGCAGAATCAAGGGTCAGAGCAGGTCAGGTATCCTATATCACAACGGTAGGGCATTGCGTCATGTGCAGAATCAAGGAGCAGCTTTGTGACGTGATAGTCAGAGAGAAAGCATTTCATCCGAAAAAAGCAATGCAGGAACCCGTGGGAGTCATGAGTGGAAGCCGGTGAGAGCAGCGGGAAAACAGGCAGGTCGCTCTCAGAATCGGAAGCGACGGGCATATATAGGTCATAGCCGTGATACCAGCAGTCTCTGGAAGAATCCCAGCCAATATCGCAGTCAGGCTGTGAGAAGTAGCGGTCACATTTGCAGTCCAAAATCCCTTTTGAAGCACAATCGCAGATGCGGTGCTTACGTTCCCTGTGTGAAGTGACAACCGGAGTTCCGTCCCCGGCCAATGCAAGGGAGTCAGGAGTAATGAGCCCTTTGGAGACGGACTGGTCGAGGAACTCGCTTTTATATAACTGAAAAAGGGAGCCATAGGGCTGATTTCCAATGCGGAAAATGGTGTTTTCAAGTCCCGGCAGAAGCTGTCCGACAGAGACCTTCTCCACAGGAGCAGCCTTGGAGCCTTTAGTTTTTGGCTTTTTGGCCTTGGCTTTAGACAGATGGATATGTGGGGAGAGATTGTCGGAATCAGAATCCCATAAGCGGTTAAGGAAGTCATAAAAAGTACCGACGCCAGGGGTATCCCCAAACGCAAAGCCACTGAGTATGGCATAAAGTGGATTGATCTTAAGCTGTGCAACCCAATCTGTGAGTGAGGAAACCTTGAAATCAATAGACAGCAGGAAGGAACGCTGCATACAGGAAGGGGTTCTTGGCTTAGGGCCGAAGACAGAGTATTTGTCCCGCATGAATTCATCCGTGAAGGAAAGGTCAAGATTCCAAAAACGATCAATGATATCCCAGGTAGAAGGAGAAATAGAGTCAGGTACAGGATAATATTTACGAAGATTATCAAGAAGAAAGTCTTGATAGGCGGTATGGCCGCCAGAGTTAACAGGTAACATAAAAATCGCCTCCAATCGAAAAATGTACGTTTGATGAAGGGTGCGAAGCACCGCATTTTTCGATGGATTTGTCAAGTGTTTTGGCAAAAAAAGTGGGGGATTTTAATAAAAAAGGAGTCTGAAAGCCTTGATTTTACTGGCTTAGAGATTCCGAGAGACTATTATTATATTAGGAGGTTGATACTATGGCAATTTCAATCCACACAGCCCTCGCAGGCTGTGACTATAACCCGGTGTTGGTTTTTCCGGCTCTACAGATTTCAATCCACACAGCCCTCGCAGGCTGTGACTTTTATTGACTTTCCCCTGGTCATGACTTAATATAATTTCAATCCACACAGCCCTCGCAGGCTGTGACTGCATCTTGCCTACTATTTGCCTACTACGGTTTTTATTTCAATCCACACAGCCCTCGCAGGCTGTGACCACCGCCTCCACCTCCGCCGCCTCCGCCGACACAATTTCAATCCACACAGCCCTCGCAGGCTGTGACGATTAATCTTAGGACTTAGGAATGCCGGGTGGGATATTTCAATCCACACAGCCCTCGCAGGCTGTGACTGGTGGAACTGATTGGGGAAGTCAAACACACAAATATTTCAATCCACACAGCCCTCGCAGGCTGTGACTATACATCGAAAAGTGTGAAGAAATAAATCAACTATTTCAATCCACACAGCCCTCGCAGGCTGTGACGCAGAGTGGACTTTGGGAACTGTTTGTTATGTGATTTCAATCCACACAGCCCTCGCAGGCTGTGACCAGGAGCAGATGATGGCGCTGACAGAGCAGTATAATTTCAATCCACACAGCCCTCGCAGGCTGTGACGGTGAGCCAGCATATATCCCATATGGATACCCAAAATTTCAATCCACACAGCCCTCGCAGGCTGTGACAACCTAACAGCGGGAAATACACCGATGTGAAGGGATTTCAATCCACACAGCCCTCGCAGGCTGTGACTTCGGTTAGGTACGGGGGTGTTGGGATGTACAGATTTCAATCCACACAGCCCTCGCAGGCTGTGACCATGGTGTGACAAGGAACATCATCAACATGTTGGTATTTCAATCCACACAGCCCTCGCAGGCTGTGACTTCAGAAATCGTTGCGGTTGCATTGTTTGAAGATATTTCAATCCACACAGCCCTCGCAGGCTGTGACTAAAAGTACACAACTGTTATCATTGTATGGAAAATTTCAATCCACACAGCCCTCGCAGGCTGTGACTACGACTGCATCCTGATTTTGTCAGCCAGATGCATATTTCAATCCACACAGCCCTCGCAGGCTGTGACAGCAATAATACCCAACAAAAACCACATTCTAACAGACATAATCATATACAATGCATATATATTTAATTAACAAACTCTAGTTCCAAGAAGGCTCCCCTGACTTCCACCCTGCTTTTTAGGTGCGAATCCCCTAGGAATTTTATGTGTGCTCATGATCCGCACCATCATTTGCCCCTAGGGTATGTTTGAAAATTCATTTCCGCCATCTGCACGCCCCAACTCTTCTATCCCCAATAAAACAATAACTCCATCCTGTATATTATTATATAAAACTTTTTCGCAAAATAAAAGCCAATCCAGCATCTTCCCGTCTATTTTATGCGTCTGCACTCCAGTATGATTTCCAAATCCATCTCTCTTTATGGAACCGTTACATCCTCCATGATACCCGCCAATTCACCCTCCTTTTTCACATGCACTGCATATCAGATATAACCCGCCCTATTTTCAAAATTTTATTCTCTGTATCAAAATGGATATACGCCTAATGTCCCTAAAGGCTGAAACCACTGATACCACTGATACCTCCGCAATTCCCAAGATTTCCATCCACCCTTTCCCCATTCAGATAATCTCATCCAACACACTTTTGAAATCCTGTATTCTTTTCATATACTTATAATCCAATTTACACCGTGAAAGACAGGAACACAATACATTCCTGACTAAAATATAGGCTCAGACCAGGGTTGTCACAAAAAACATCCTGTCACATAAAATGATATTGGGAATAAATATTGAAAGGAGTGTCTATCTATGGATTTATGCACTGATATAAGCAGAGAATGCTGCAATTGTGACCAGGGACAGGCTTCTGGCTGTCCTTGTGGCCAATCCGGCTGCCCCTCCTGCTGCCAATCCCATTGTACGGATATGATTCATTATCCGGTTGCAATGGCATTCGTGCCCTGGCAGCAGTGGCAGCCCACTTATGTCCCGGAACAGGGTCTGGTACAGGGAACCATTTTCCCTGAACTGGATCTTCCATTTCATTGCGGGAGGTGTGGCATATGATGAATTACGATTTTAACAATTTACGGGAAATGATGCTGAAGCAGGTAAATGAAACAGGATTTGCCGTTGTTGATTCCAACCTTTATCTTGATACCCATCCCTGTGATGCGGCTGCAATCAACTACCACAACCAGATGGCTGAGGCATACCGCCGGGCCTTAGCTGATTACGAAGCACAATTTGGCCCTCTAAGGGCTTCTGACAGCAGGGATACACAATATTGGACCTGGGTCAATGGTCCATGGCCATGGGAAGGGGGATGCTGATACATGTGGATATATGAAAAAAGACTGGAGTTTCCTGTTAATATCAAGGAACCAAACGCAAGGCTGGCCAAGTTCATCATGAGCCAATATGGAGGACCTGACGGTGAAATCAGCGCATCCATGCGTTATCTCTCCCAACGATATACAATGCCATATAAAGAATGCAAGGCCGCCTTAACGGATATCGGTACCGAAGAACTGGCACACATGGAAATCATTGCAGCCATCGTGCATCAGCTAACTAAGAACCTGACCGCCGACCAGCTGGTAGAGCAGGGATTCGGGCCTTATTATATTGACCACGGCACAGGTATCTGGCCGCAGGCAGCCGCAGGCATACCCTTTAATGCCTGTGAATTCCAATCCAAAGGAGATGTAATCACCGACCTTCACGAGGATCTGGCCGCAGAGCAGAAAGCCAGAAGCACTTATGACAACATCCTGAGGGTTGTTAAGGATTATGATGTATGTGAGCCAATTAAGTTCCTGAGGGAACGTGAAGTGGTCCATTACCAGCGTTTTGGCGAATGCCTGAGAATTACCCAGGAAAAACTGGACAGCCGGAATTTCTATGCGTTTAATCCGGAGTTTGATATGCAGCCAGGGCCGTACCAGCAGTGAGGATATGACAGGAAAATGTACGCCGCCGGGCGTATCCGGATAAGAATGGGGCGCTGCAGGCCATGGTATGCGGCGCCCTTTCCCCATATGCATGTGTTAGGGTGTGTTTGAAAATTGCTTTCCGTCAGCTGTGCGTCCCACTTTGTGGGAGATTTGGTCCCAATGAGGGAGGCGTAGCGGGCTACGTTGACCGAATTGGGACCAAATATGCCGCGAAGTAGGGCGTACAGATGGAATGATCCATCCAGTCCCTTTATTCCTGTTCCGATTCCAAATGCGGAACCAGCAAGTCTATCTCTGCAATTTCATTGTCAGTTGCAACCCGCAGGGGAGGCCCCCATGTTCCTGCGCCAGAGGTGACAATTACCTGGGGTGCTGTTGCATTGGCCCTGTAATACCCATAGTCCACATCGAAAACAGCATTTGTAATAAGGTTAAACGGGAACATCTGGCCCTGGTGGGTGTGACCGCATAGAATCAGGTCTGTTTCACTGCCATACTCATCCAGATTACCTGGTTGGTGGTCCAATACAATTACAGGAAGGGGTCCGGCATCAGGCAGTACTTCCAGCTTCCTGCGGTTATCACCGTGGGCACCGATGGGAGATGAATCCCTTCGCCCGGCCAGCACAAACCTCCGGTCAATCACCACCGCCTCATCCATCAGCACGCGGACGCCCGCCCCATCCAGAAAATCCAGCATCTGCTGGTAACCATCTCCCGCATCATGATTGCCAAGACATGCGTACACGCCGTATTCTGATTCCATTTTCCCGAACAATCCCATCAGTTTTCCAGGATTCGCCAATGAAGTGATATCGCCGTCAAAAATATCTCCGGCAATGCAGATAATATCTGGTTTAAGTGCATTGACAGCCGAAACTATCTTGGCAAGATGCTTTTCCTCAATCACATAGCCCAGATGTATATCACTGAGTAAGACAAGACGTATTGTCTCCATGCCAGCCTGTTCCTGCCCAAGCCGGACATGATACCGGCGTATCTGGATATTGGCAGCATGAACCGCACCAAAGACCGTAAGTCCTACTGCCAGCAGCATGGACAGTGCTGCGGACACAAGACGTACACTGCGGGATACCGGGAATTGAATCAGATGGGTAAGCCTTAGGGCAAATAGGAGAAGGCTTACTGCATTGGTAATGATTACCACATAGGCCAAAAAACCCAGTGCATAATGGTCAATCAGGAACAAGGTCCCATAGGCCCCCATGCCTGGTATCCGGCTGACAACAAACACCGCCAGAATTGTCAAGACCAGCAGACCAAAAACCATGCCGGATACGGGCCGGTTCAAACCTTGAAAAATCATCGCAAGCCATTTATAAATCTGTCTTTCCGCATTGATGAATAAACCAACCAGTATAATCAGCATGAAAACCATTGCCGCAATCCGCATCGTATCCCTTACCTCCATGTTATCACATTTGCTCTGATGAACAGCATTGATGACAGTCCGGCAAATTCCCTTCATATCATGCAGTCGTCCCAATAAGCCTCTTATAATGCGCTTTAAAACCGCCTGGATACTTTGAATTCAACTCTCCATTTTGCTTTCAGCGTCCTCCAATCTGGCGTTTTGTCATCATACATAATGCCGTCTCCTATTTTCCTAATGGAACTTCCATCACAAAGGGCTGGTTCCAGTAAAATGCCGCCCCATTGAATTTGAGGGTAACTGAGCTGTCCCCATCCTCGTAAAAGATGCGGAAACCGCTCAGGCTGCCATTTCCATCAAAGTCATACCGCTCATGCTCCCACCCGGACCATTTTAACTTCCTCTGGCAGATCAGCCCCCTTAATGCAAGCTCCTTATCTTCATGCACTGCTTCCACATCAATATATACTGCCGGCCGCTCCTTTACTGTTTCTTTCCCTTTCCCATCTGTTATTGACACTGGCTGCGGCTCCATCCTGGTAATGCCCAATATACGTACGGAGCCTTCTTTCCACGGGATATCAACGTTCAATGTTTCATGATCATCCGGGATATCCAGCGTAACATGAGGGGATTCTTCGCGGTTCAAAAATGTGATTCCAGGAATATTTATGCGATAAGACCCACTCGGTTCATTCCGGGGAACATCAAACAGGCATGAGTAACGCCGCCCATGCCGTTGTACATCCGACAGCCTGTACCGCCCTATATTATCCCAATAGGGATTGGCAGGTAATTGCTTTATTGGATATTCTCCCTCTTTATCGGAGATGGTTGGCAAATCTATCTCCTGGTATGGCGGCTTGTAAGTAATGCTTACCTGCCTTTCTTCTCTTTCACTGTACACATACCAGGATATCAAAATCCCTTCGTTAACCTTTTCACCTATGCTTATAATGGAAATACCGTCATGGGTATCCATACTTCCACGCTCCTCCGACACTAATTCTTCCAACGTCCCATATTCAGACGCACGCTTCATGGCAAATTCCAGCGGCTCTTCAAAATCGAGAATCCGGAGCGCATATCCGGCCAATGCATTTTCATGTCCTGAAACAGATGGAATCTCAAACCTGGCTTCAATGAAATAACGCATATGTCCATATGCATCTAAATAGTCGGGATAGGAAGCATACACCGATTCCTGGGGCTTTATTCCAGATTCCGGAATGCCAGGTCCTGTCAAAAACAAGCCATCCCCCGACACCCAAAGCTGGTTCTGATACCGCCCGGAAACAGCCATGTCCTCATCCCCCGGCGTTTGGTATACACTGTCCCCTGATACATCCCCGCCAGCCGCGTTTTTCCGGACCTGGGAATAATCATCCATGACAATATTTACTATCAGCTCCTGATTTTGACAGATAACAGATGTCAAAGCCAATGACTTTTCTTTCTGGGGTATCTTAGATTCAATGACAGATTCCAATTCATAGACCGGATGTTCCGATTGAATGATTCCATATGTCCTGACAAATTGATATGGAAGAGCGGAAATCCGTTTGTCCATTTCTGTTTCAACCTGCTTGCCTGCATTCGGATTCTCTGTTTCAGTCCGTGCCATTCCGGTATTTTCTTCCGCCTTGCCATCATTCTCTTCTTCGGTATGTTTTCCCTCCATACTGATGACCGGCTTTGATGTATCCTCCAAAACTCCTCCCCCAGCTTCCTCCTTCCCCTGGCAGCCGGACAATAGAACAGACAGCAGACCTGTTATCACAAAAGCAGATATTGATTTTTTCTTCATGGCAGCCCCTCCTCTTTTCAACGGAATTCCTATATGTTTATCTACATTTATCATAACAGGACTGTTCCTTTTGTTCTTTTCTTATTCCTTAAATCTTCCAGACGTAAAGATTAATTCCATGTAGTTAATCATGCCGGTATTTATATAAAATGCTGCACCTTCACTTTCCATCCCGCATAAACAGGAGTCACATATTCTGCCGAAATAAAAAGAACTACTAAACCCATATTTGATAGATAGCAGTTCTCCCTATTCACAATAAACCGGAATTTAATCCGATACCTGCTTATAACAGATTGGCTCATCATAGCCAAATGTCCTCTTTCCGTTTACTTCCATTGTTTCGGATACTTCCAGACATTCCTTTGAAAAACGTTCAAACAGCTGAAACCTCATCACGGGGGTAAACATACTGGTACTGCCTCCCTCCCAGACACCAGCCTTTTCCTGGAACAGCGCGGGCCTAAACTTCTCCGAAATCTTTAAGCATTGAAAATCCGCCGTCTTCATATTTTTATAAGAAAATGTGGTTTTCTCATTGCCGTCCGGAATCTCATAAGAAGTCAGCAAAATCCCTTCCGGTTCCTCTGTGAACAGGAACAGATGGGAGGAGCAATGCCGTTTTCCATTTACTTCGTAAATGCTCTCCTCAACCATGAACTTCCCTTGAAATTCTGGCGGCAGATTGCTGATTTTATCGTTACAAACCGTATTCATGTGCTCCGCATAGGGAAATTCCTTTCCCTCTTTCTGTAATGCATCATACTGTTCCCTGTTATTGAAACTCCCGGTCAGTAATGCCATAAATCCGTCTAGTTTTGCCATATATACTCCTCCTAATATATAAGTGTAGGGTTTTCTGGAAACCGATGGCTATCTTTAGATACCATCACATAATAATACTTCATATGCACATATTTTCTTCCATTCATTATACAGGAAAATCCAGTAAAAGAAAAGGCATGGCGAATCATACGCCATACCATTCCTATATACTGAATGTCAAATTAAACCTTTCATAAGCCTACTGCACACAGGCCCCGCTCCCGTCCACCTTAAACCCATCCGGCGTGGTGGTATCCGTAAGCATAGCCCCATCTGCCCCCAGATAAAACCACAGGCCGTTCTCCTCAACCTTTTCCCACTGATTCCTGGCCATGGCGCCATTGGAACGCAGGAAATACCATTTCCCGTCAATCTGACGCCATCCCTTTGCCATGTATGTATTGGAATCAAACCAGTAGGTTACGCCGTCCACGGTAATCCATTCATTGGATGCCTTTGCACCGTTATCTTTTACATAATACCAGCCATTGCTGTCCTGTATCCAGCCCTTTCCGGCCGTGGTCCCAGGACCTGCATTTCCCGAACCGGAAGGAGACGCCGTACCGCCTGTGCCGCTTCCTCCCAGCGCGCCGGCCTTAGCAAGTTCAAACCCGTAATCAAACATTGCTTTTGTATCTGTATAATGGGTGGATTTGCTCTTCATCACCACTGCGATGAGCCTTACGCCGTCCTTTTCCACAGCGGTCACCAGCGTATTCCCAGCCTTGGAGGTATAGCCTGTCTTACCGCCTATGACGCCCGGATAATATCTCGAATCACTGGGATTAAGCATCTTATGTCCCATGGTCACCGTCAGACCTGAAGGGTTCTTAATTGTTGGGGGCAGTGTATACGTCCTTGTGGAAGCCACGGTCTTAACAGTATCATTCTGGAATGCCGCCCTGGCAATCAGCGCCATATCATGGGGTGTCGTATAATGGTTGGTGTCATTCAGCCCGTGGGGATTGGTAAAATGGGTATTGGTGCATCCAAGTGCGGCTGCCTTGGCATTCATCATCTCCGCAAACTTGGCATTGCTGCCGGCCACATGCTCTGCCAGGGCATTGCCCACTTCATTGGCAGACTTTAACAGCAGGGCGTACAGACACTGCCGGACAGTCATCACATCCCCCTCAACCATGTTGATGGAGACAGCGCCTGATTCCAGATTGGTGGTGGCTGTGGCTGAAAATGTAACCTTGTCGTCCAGGCCGCAGTTTTCAGCTACCAGCAGGGCTGTCATCAGTTTGGTGATGCTGGCCGGGTAAAACTTTGTATCCCCATTCTTGGAAAACAGCACATTGCCTGTGGCTGCATCCATAAGGACTGCGCCTTCCGCCTCAACGGCCGGCTGCTGAATTGAGGCCGTGTCCACTGTCCCTTGATTGGTCCCTTGATTTACCCCTGTGCCGTTACCCGGGTTCACACCGGTACTGCTTCCTGCCCCCTCTGGTCCGGCAGCCGTCCCATCCGCTGTCTGGGATGGCCCTGAGGGGCTGCTTGGGTTATTTGTATTGTTTGTATTGTCAGCAGAAGGCCCGGTGGAGGATACCACCCCTGCGCTGTCCGCGCCACCCCCCACACTGCCTGTCCCACTGCTGCCGTAACTGCCGTCCGGCCCCTGTCCCTGTGCAGGACTGCCGGACTGGAAGGACGCCACCTGGCTTTCTTCCAATGGTGTGATGACAACCGGGTTGCCGTATGCGGCCGTGCTCATCATAAGGGCGCTGGCCATGAATATGCTTAAAAATGATTTCCATTTTTTCAATCTCATCCTGATACCTCTCCTGCATGTCTTATAAAAACAGTCCAGCATCAGTATATCATATTTCATGGTTACAAAAAACATCTAATTCTGACGATAAACTTACGATTTTTATAAGTTAATCCCCCTGCCCGGCGCCCAGATACTGCTTTAAAAGTTCCAGTTCATCCATGTACAGGCAATTGGGAAGCGTCCCCTGTCCCACTGCTTCCATACACGCGTCAAGTTCCATCCACATCACGCTTTCCACTTCCTCTTCCTGAAGCTTCAGTCCCTGTATGTCAACAGGTTCCCGGTACACATATACATGGCTGTACTCGCTGTCCCTGAACATTTTCCCATAAAACTCCTCTTCCATGTAACCTTTGTGGATTCCTGCGAATTCCAACTGCCCTGCCTCTGCCGAAATCCCCAGTTCTTCCTTCAGTTCCCTGAGCGCCGTGGTCAGGAAATCATCCCCGGCCTGCACATGCCCGGCCGAAGAAATATCGAAACACCCCGGATAGGAATCCTTCCCCTGGCTCCTTTTCTGAAGGAGGATTTCAAATCCTCCCTCCCCGCAGGCCCTGACGATCCAGATATGGGCCGTGCCATGGGTATCACCGTCCATATGGACCATGGTGCGCTCCCGCACCGTTCCTGTCCTATGTCCTTCCCCATCCCTTATATCAAACAGCTCCAGCGCCTTCCCGTCCAGGGCTGCCTCCACCAGCCGGTCACCGCGGTAGGACAGCTTCAGGGAAAAGAAGGGGGCGTCCTCATTTATCAGGCGGTGGAAAATCTTATCCCCTTCCCAGATATTTAATTTCAGCACATCTTCCTTTTTCACCCACTCCAGCACGCCTTCATTGCAGGGAAGTATCTGGCCTTCATGACTGTCCGCAGTATACAGACACATATACTCTGTATCCCAGCCTTCCGCCACAAAGGTTACAAGCCCTCTGAACCGCCAGGAAGTAAGGGTCAGTCCTGTCTCCTCCTTCACCTCCCGCAAAAGGCATTCCTCCGGGCTCTCGCTTATCTCAAAATGCCCGCCCACCCCTATCCATTTATCCTTGCATACATCGTGTTTCTTGCTGACACGGTGGAGCATCAGATATGCCCCATCCTTTTCTATATAACACAGCGTTGTCATTTTTGCTTCTATGCCCATCCCGCGCCTCCTCTTACCAAAAATAAAAGGGTACCCGCCGGATCATCCTAACGGGTACCATTATTAACCAACCTTAATGCTGTCTGGGGTCTGTTTGGAATTTCCAGACACGCCCTTGCGCAAATACCGCGAAAGCCCCTGCCAATGCGGTACGGCACCCCTTATTCTTCAATCGAATAGTTGGGAGCCTCTTTTGTGATATGGATATCATGAGGATGGCTCTCTTTTAAGGATGCGGCGGAAATCTTGATGAACCTTGCTGTCTCCTGAAGGGTCGGGATATCCTTTGCGCCGCAGTATCCCATACCGGAACGCAGCCCGCCCAGCAGCTGGAATACGGTGTCCTCCACCATGCCCTTGTATGCCACCCGGCCTTCCACGCCTTCCGGCACCAGCTTCTTGGCATCGGTCTGGAAGTAGCGGTCCTTACTGCCGTTCTCCATGGCTGATATAGAGCCCATGCCGCGGTATACTTTATATTTACGTCCCTGATACAGTTCAAATGTCCCCGGGCTCTCGTCACATCCGGCAAAGATACTTCCCATCATACAAACGCTTCCGCCTGCCGCAATGGCCTTGGTCACATCGCCTGAATACTTGATTCCGCCGTCAGCAATGATCGGCACTCCGTACTCCTTGGCAACGCGGTAGCAGTCCATGACAGCGGTGACCTGGGGAACACCGATGCCAGCAACCACGCGGGTGGTGCAGATGGAACCAGGCCCGATGCCGACCTTGACACAGTCAGCGCCCGCTTCAATCAGATCCCTGGTGGCCTCTGCCGTGGCCACGTTGCCCGCCACTACCTGAAGCTCAGGAAATGCTTCCTTGATCATCCTGACGCAGCGTACCACATTGGCGGAATGGCCATGGGCGGAATCCAGTACGACCACATCCACCTTTGATTTAACCAGGGCTTCCACACGCTCCAGCACATTGGCCGTGATACCCACGGCAGCACCGCACAGAAGGCGTCCCTGTTCGTCCTTTGCGGACAGCGGGTACTTAATCTGCTTCTCAATATCCTTGATGGTGATGAGTCCTTTCAGGTTAAAGTCAGCATCCACAATCGGCAGCTTCTCTACCTTTGCCTTGGCCAGGATGGCCTTGGCTTCCTTCATGGTTACGCCCTCCCTGGCCGTGACCAGGTTCTCGGATGTCATGCACTCCCTGATTGGGCGGTCAAAATCCTCTTCAAACTTTAAATCACGGTTGGTGATGATACCAACCAGCTTCCTGCCCTCGGTAATGGGCACGCCGGAGATGCGGAACTTAGCCATCAGGTCATTGGCATCCCTTAATGTATGGTCCGCTGAAAGGAAAAATGGGTCTGTGATGACTCCGTTCTCAGAACGCTTTACCCGGTCCACTTCCTCTGCCTGCTCTGCAATTGACATATTTTTGTGTATCACGCCGATACCGCCCTGTCTGGCCATGGCAATCGCCATGCGGTGCTCTGTAACCGTATCCATGCCGGCGCTCATCATTGGGATGTTCAGTCTAATCTTCCTGGTCAGATTGGTAGTCAGGTCCACCTGGTTGGGAATTACTTCTGAATAAGATGGTACCAGAAGTACATCATCAAAGGTTATGCCTTCGCCGATAATTGTACCCATTTCGAATTTCCTCTCTTTCTGTGTGTTTGCTTTGACATTTGTTTTCAGGGGCACGGGGCCTGTCTGGAACGGGCCCCATGCCCCGGAATATATCTGCTGGATATTGTTTGAACTGCCTGTCTGCTTCTTATTAGTATCTAATACTAGCAAATTTTATGTGGCTTGTCAAATCAAATTGAAAGGAAAAATTCATTCATTTTACTTATAGGTATCAATCAGCCCATCTAATAGACTTCAGCAATAATTTTCCAGTTTACGGATGGCCTCACACATCATTTCTTCTGTAATGACATCAAAGGGTCTGGCGCGCATCAGTACGTCATTCACTGCCTTGCGGGCCACCTTTTTTATATTCCCATCGTTAAATTCCAGGTTCAGTCCCTTAAAGGAAGGCACAAGTTCCAGGCTGCGGTAAAATCCAAATAACTCCTCCAGTTCTTCCTCCGGGCTCTCAAGCACCATCAGCTGTACACCGATCCCATATGCCACTTTTTCCCCGTGGGTGACGTCGTGGCTTCCCTCCAAAAGAGTGAGGCCGTTCTGTACCGAGTGGGCAATGCCGTTCCTCACAGCCTTGATTCCCAGGGCCTGCACCGTGGATGCTGTATAAATATTCAAATTTACAACATCAATAAAATCCGGTGACACGGTCTTTGCCTTCATAGACCTGACAGCGGATACAGCCTTTTCATACATCTGCGCCTTTAACATCCCGGCCACGGCCAGCGCCATATGGTCAAATATATCGCTGTTGTCCGAGCCCGGCAAGGAAGCGCTCCCCTCATACCACTTTGCCAGCGAATCATAGATGCCTGAAATAAAATACCCATATGGGGAACCCACGATCACTTCCGGGTCCACCAGCACAAGCGGGGGGTTGGTTTTAGGATAGATATTCTCCAGATACTCCCCTTCATCGGAATACACGATTATCTGGTTGCTGGACGCCGCGCAGGTGGCTGCAATGGTAGGCACGGTGACAATGGGGACATTATACAGTTCAGCTGCATATTTAGCCGTATCAATGGATTTTCCCCCGCCTGTGCCAATGATGAAATCCGGTTGGAATCCCTCACACAGGTCTAATATTTTTTTTACATTACCCATGCTGCTCTCGCCGGAGAATTCATTGACCACATACTGGATTCCCGCTGCCTTAAGGGCCGGGAACAGTTTCTCCCTGACAGAAGCCCTGGACCTGGCCCCGCCGCTGACCACTGCCCGTTTTCCAAAGGAAGGCAGGACCATGGCGGCCTCCTTCCACACATCTGTCCGGCAGCAGTATCTTGCCGGACCTGACTTATTATATTTAACCGTCTCTTCAAGACTGAATTTTCCCATAGCAATCTCCTTTTATCCGCCCAGATATGATTTGTTGACCTCTTCATTGCCCATAAGCTCCGTGCTGTCACCGCTAAGCTTGATGGCGCCGTTCTGCATGATGTAGCACCGGTCAGAAATACTCAGCGCCATATACGCGTTCTGCTCCACCAGGAGCACCGGTATCTTTTTTTCCTGATTGATCCTTGTGATGACCCGGAACATATCTTCCACGATTACAGGCGCCAGCCCCAGGGACGGCTCGTCAAACATAATCAGCCTGGGATCGCTCATAAGCCCCCTGGAGATTGCCAGCATCTGCTGCTCTCCTCCGCTCAGGGAGCCTGCCAATTGTTTCTGCCGCTCCTTAAGACGCGGGAAAATATCGTACATCTCCTCTATCTTCCGGTTCATTTCCTTTTGGGAATATTTCCTGCAGTAAGCCCCCATTTCCAGATTGTCCCTTACCGTCATTTCAGGAAACACCTCACGGCCTTCCGGCACATAGACAATCCCCCTGGATACAATCCTGGTATTCCTGATTTTAGTCAGGTCCTCCCCGTCAAACAGGACTTCTCCCCGGGCTGGTCTTAACAGTCCCATGACTGTTTTCATCAGGGTGCTTTTACCTGCCCCGTTGGCACCTATGAGGGAAATGATCTCATTGTCCCCCACCTCCAGGCTGACGTCGTACAGCGCCTGGACTTTCCCATAAAATGCGTCAATATGTTTAATCTCCAGCATTGGATTGTCCCCCTTCTGCCTGCGCCGCTTTCTTCCTGTACCCTTCGCCCAGATATGCCCGGATAACCTCCTCATTCTTCTGTATTTCCCTGGGGCCGCCCTCTGCGATCTTGCACCCGAAGTTCAGCACCGTGATGTCGTGGCTCAGGTTCATGACCACGTCCATGTTGTGCTCAATCATGAAAATGTCCACGCCGCTTTCATATACCCGCCTTATGATATCGATGAATTCCCTGCGCTCCGACGGGTTCAGCCCTGCAGCCGGTTCATCCAGCAGGATCAGCCTGGGTTCCATCATCAGGGTCCGCCCCAGCTCTGTCATCTTCTGCCGTCCATACGCCAGATTGCTTACCACCTCGTCCCGGTAACGGCTCATGCCGATAAATGCAAGTATGGACTCCGCCTTTTCCCTAAGTTCCCGCTCCTCCCGTGCGGACCTTACCACGTTTACCAGATAGCTTAACAGGTTCTGGTTGGTGTTGTACTGAGCGCCTATCATCAGGTTCTCCAGGACCGTCATGGTGGAGAACAGCTTTATGTTCTGGAAGGTGCGCCCAATGCCCCTCTGGGCCCGCATATAAACAGGCAGCCTGGATATGGACTCCCCAAACAGCAGCACATCCCCTTCTGTCTGCGGACCGTCGCCCGTAATCATGTTGACCGTAGTGGTCTTACCGGCCCCGTTGGGTCCAATCAGGGCGTGGATCCTGCGCTTTTTCACCTGAAAGCTTAAATCACTTACAGCCACCAGTCCTGAAAACCGTTTTACCAGATTCCTTACCTCCAGAACCGTCTCTGCCTCACTTCCCAAACCGTTCACCGCCCTTTCCTGTTTTCTTCACCAGATGCCTGAACCTCCCCGGCAGCGAGACCAGCCCGTTGGGCAGGAACACAGCGCAGAGCAGGACCATGGTGCAAAAAGTAATCTGATAGTAATCCCCCAGGAAACGGAGCATTTCCGGAAGGATCGTGATGACAATGGCGCCGATCATATTGCCCAGGATATTGCCGATTCCCCCTATCATCAGCATGATGACATAGGAGATGGACAGGTCGGTGGTAAACGACAGGGATGTTACAAACTGGTTAAAATGGGCGTACAGCGCCCCGCCCAGGGCCCCATATACCGCGGCCAGGGTAAATGCGCGGATCTTAATCTTTTTGATATCCAGACCAAGGGATTCGATTGCCTCCGCGTTGTCCTTTACCGCCTTAAATTCCCTGCCCCATTTGGAATGGGCAATCCGCATGGACAGAAGACACAGCAGCACGGCCACGGTCCATACAAAGTAAAAGTATTTCACATTGGTATCCAGGTTCCAGAACAGCACACAAAACCTGGGTATGTTCTTGATTCCCTGGGTTCCTCCTGTAATATCCATCAGGTTGGTGGCCAGGATCCGGATGATTTCAGAAAATGCCAGGGTTGTAAGGGAAAGATACACCCCTTTCATCTTAAGGCTGGGATATCCCAGCCCCCTGCCGATAAGGAACCCAACCACCAGGGCCGCCACCATGGTGAGCCAGGGCGACAGCCCAAAGTTCCTGGAAAGCAGGGCCGAGGTATAGGCGCCCAGGGCATAGATTCCCGCTGTCCCCAGGTTCATCTGCCCGGCCAGGCCCGTAATGAAATTCAGTCCGAACACCACAATCATGTTGATAACCATCTGGTTCAGGATCGTTATATAGTAATTATTGGACATAAATAACGGAACCAGTGCTAATATGAGAAAGGCTGATGCCATCATTGCATACTGCCAGTTTATTTTCTTATTCACGTTTTCCACCTCTGTTCCTTCCATCCGATTTCCAATGGGTCAGCGCGTCTTCCCGGTAATTCCTGCGGGCCTGATTAACAGGAAACCCACAAGCAGGACAAAGGCTACAATATCCTTATAAACAGATGGCAGTACCATGGAAGCAATATTTTCCACAATCCCAATGCACAGTCCTCCAAGAATGGCTCCGGGCAGGTACCCGAACCCTCCGATGACTCCGGCTGCAAACCCTTTAAGTCCAATCATGTTGGACATGGTGGTGGTGATATTCAGCAGCGGGGATACCAAAAGCCCAATCAGGCAGCATATCATCATACTGATCATGACCGTTACCGTCATGACCGTCCTCACATCAATCCCCATAAGCTGGGCCGCTTTCCGGTTCTGCGCCACACACCGCATGGCCTTTCCCGGTTTTGTCTTATATAAGAAAAGCTGCAGCGCCAGCACACAGAATGCAGCAGCCGCGATAATTGCAATATTGGCAATGGAAATGACCACATCCCCCGCCTTCACGGTGCCGATTAGGAAACCCGGGACGGAAAACGGCACAGGCCCCCACAGCAGGCGGATGGCCTCCACAATGATCTTTCCCAGCATGACAGTGGCCATTATGGTATATATCATGGTCATATTCCTCAGCGGTATGAAGATGACCCTGGCCACCACAATACCCAGAAGGGCCACGGTTATAAGGCTGAGCAGGATACCTGGTATGAAATCCATTCCCAGGCCCAGAATATAGGTTCCGCCGAAAATATAAGCGCCTGTTGTAATCATCTTGTCATGGCTGAAATTAAGGACGCCGGACGCGTTCCATATCAACGTGTACTCAATCCCCACCAGCGCATAGATGAACCCCATGGCAATCCCGCTTACAATCAGCTGTATCAAAATCCCAAACATAGGCATACCTCCACATTTTATTGCAGGGATGCAAAAACCTGCTTTTCGCATCCCTGAACCGTACAACTGATTAATCCTCTACCGTAATGGAATCCAGGTAAACCGCGGTGCCGTCCTCCAGTTTGCAGATGATTCCTTCATGGACCATTTCCCGCATGGAGTTAGGTTTGTATTTTCCCACCACGCCCTGAAGGTTGTCTGTCTCATTGAGCGCTTTTAACAGGGCGTCGCTTTCCGTGGTCCCGGCCCGCTCAATGGCATCCTTGAGGATATAGATGGAGCCATAGTAGGTGGCCGCGTACAACTCCGGCGTTTCATTGTATTTAGCCTCAAAATCCTTCACAAACCTTGTCACATGGTCACTGGTATTGGAAGCGGTAAAGTCCGTCACGCAGTACCAGTTATCCAGCCATTGGGGCTGGCAGAGCCCGGATACCTGGGGAGTGGAAATGGAGGGTGAACCGATGATCGGCACATCCAGCCCCAGATCGTGGAACTGCCTTGCGGCCAGGGCTGTCTCTGCATCATCCGTCCATATGATGACCCCGTCCACCCCGGCGTCCTTTAACTTAAGGATCTGGCTGGTCATATCCGTATCCCCTGTATTATGGGCTTCCGCCACATATTCGGTTCCGATTCCGTCCAGATATTCCTGTATGACGTTTAAGGCTCCTGAACCATAATCATTGCTGTTGGTAAACAGCCCCAGCTTTTTGCACCCCAGGTTCTGGGTGGCATAGGTTGCTGCCAGCTTTGCCTGCACCGTATCAGCCGCGCGGATCCGGAACAGATATGGATTGTCAATGGTGGTAACCAGCTTGGGGCTGGTGGCGCCTGTGAGCATGGGAACCCTGGCCTGTGACAGCAGGCCTTCCACTGCCAGCGCCATACCGGACAGGTTTGGCCCTACCTGTGCCGCCACGTCCTGGCTGATAATCAGGTTGGCCGCATTGATGGCCGTATCCTGGGCGCCTCCGTCATCCGCGACAAAAAGTTCAATCTGCCTTCCCAGCACGCCGCCGGCCGCATTGATTTCATCTGCCGCCATCTGTGCCCCTTGCTTGGTCCTCAGGCCATTGATGGGCGCTGCTCCGGTGATGGACCCTGATACCCCAATCAGGATTGTATCCCCGGAAGCCTGGTTTGCCGTATCCTCCGGGGATTCCCCCGCGGTCCCGTCCTGCCGGCTTTCCTCCTTTGCATCACCGGCAGCCTGTGTCTGCGGGGACTGTGCCGCCTGGCCGCCGCATCCTGACAGGATGGAGAACACCAGACACATTGCCAGGGTTATACTAAGATACCGTTTCTTCTCCATTATGTAACCTCCCTTTATCCAATTTAATGAGAACAATGCCACACACCCTACAGGATATCCCCCATATCTGCCAGCAGCGCATCTACTTTCTTCTTTTCCTCGGGAAGCAGGTCCCCTAAAGGCATCCTTGGAAGGCCTGCGTCAAATCCCTGGCACTTAAGCACATATTTGAATACCTCATGCCAGTGCGGGTCATTGGTGTTGTATGTAATGAAGTAATCCACAAAAGGCTGGATCCTGGTCCAGTATTCATTGGCCTTGTCAATATCCTTTTCAATGGTGCAGATATCGAACAGGGTGCGTGCGAATTTTGGGAAAATGGCCGGCATTCCGCTAAGCCATCCGTCTGCCTTTGCAAAGAAACCTTCCATAGGGGCGTAGTCATGGCCATACATCACGGTCAGCTTATCGCCGCAGTGGTATTTCAGTTCATGGATCCGGTTGGCATCCCCGTGCGCGGCCTTGATGCCATTGATTAAGCCTTCATCCACCATGGCCTTAATCTCAACCGGTGTCATCTCATACCCGCAGAACCTGGGATTATTATAGAGGATGATATCAATGTCAATGGCTTCCCTCAGCTTCCTGAAGTGGTTCACCACCGCCCGTTTGTGCGGCTGCAGATAATACGGCATGATGACCAGGACCCCTTCTGCCCCGCACTTCTGCGCGTACTGGCTCAGCTCTATGGTCTGCGCCGTGGAGTACCTGCCGGTACCCGGGTACACAGGTACCTTGTGGTCCACGGATTTGATGATGCTTTCCATGATATACTTCTGCTCCCTGGTGGACATGGAAATATTGTCGCCGGTGCTGCCCACACAGGAAATACTGTGCGCCCCCTTATCCAGCACCCACTGGACATACCTTAATGTCTCCTTCTCATTGTAGGATTCATCTGCATTCCACATTGTCATTACTGCCGGCATAACGCCCTTTCCCACTGTTCCCATAAGTTCTTTCCTCCTTAATTGATAAAATAAAAGTTTCTTATAATAAACACATATGTGCTATTATCCTCTCCCGAAATATTTAATTAAAAATTAAAAATTTTTTAAAAAAGAGCATACGTTACCCTTACCAACGTTAAATTAACGTTCCTTATGCATCCCTCCTTCCCTTCACCCAGAACAGGCCTGGCACGGCCATATCATTCGACCTTGCTTTTAATCCGTTCCTCCATATTCATGATATGGGTCTGAATCAGGCCGCGCACGGCCTGTACATCCCTTTCCTTTAACGCCTCCACCATCTTAAGGTGTTCATTGCACGCCACCCGCTCATGAAACAGGGACGTGCCCGTGGTGGTCCGGATGACCATATACCGGTTGCTGAGCACCATATACAAATCCAGCAGGCATTGGTTTCCCGCCATCTCCACTAACTTTTTGTGGAACGCCATATCCGCCAGAAAATAATCATCGAATTTTCCCTCTTCAAAGTATACCCGGCTCTTTTCCACCATGAATTCCAGTTCCTTAAGCTGCATGGATGTAATGTCGCTGCCAAGCTTCACAAGGGCCTGCTCCTCAAACAGCAGCCTGGCCTCACAGACATCCGCAATGTCCTCCCTGGTGGCAACCGGGATTTCATATTTACCACCCGGCATCAATTCTACAATATGCTCATGGGCCATCCGCTTAAGGGCCTGGATAATCGGTGTCTTGCTGATCTGGTAACGCTCTGCCAGCTCGGTGGGGTCCAGCCTTGTCCCGGCTACGTAATCCCCGCTGACAAATCCCATACAGATTGTTTCATATACAATATCATCTAAGTTCTTTTTAAGTGACATATGCTACTGGTACATCCCCTCTGTTTTTTTTAATGGTATCATTTTAAACCCGCATATGCAATCGGTAAAGTATCTAATTTCCCCTATTTACCGTGCAGGGCCACGATTTTACCCGGATTTAAAATGCAATGAGGGTCAAATGCCTTCTTGATTCCTTCCATCAGCCTCATCTGGCACGGACCGCACTGTTCATCCAGATACATGCGCTTGGCATACCCAATCCCATGCTCGCCGGACACAAGTCCTCCGAAGTCCCTGGCCTTTGCGTACATTTTTTCAAACACATCCTGCTTTTTATATTCCCAGGCCTCCTGGTCCATATCATCCCTGCACAGATAAATATGCAGGTTTCCATCGCCCGCATGGCCAAAGCTGGGTATACGCATCCCGGATGTCCCGGCCAGCTCATGGGTATATTTGATGAATTCCGCCACATGGCTTCTGGGAACCACCACGTCACATTCATCCATCTCCGTGGTGGAGGCCTTGATTGCCTCTAAAAAGGCTCCCCTGGCGTTCCACACGCTCTGCCTGCGCTCCTCGGTATCCACCAGGAACACATCCTTTGCCCCCAGCTCCAGGCATAAATCCGCTGCCCGCCCGTAATTGCGTTCCACCTCTTCCCTGCTGTTTCCGTCAAATGTCATCAATATATATGCATCACTTCCCGTATCCGGGAACCGCTTCCCAAGGTAATCCTCTGCAAACATGATTGTATTGCGCTCCATGAACTCAATGGCCGTGGCCTGGACCTGTGCCTCTATGATCCGCGGCACGGATTCAATGGCTGATTCCATGGTCCCAAAGGGCACCAGAAGGCTCACGGTCCTGGACGGAAGGGGAAGGAGTTTCAGGATTGCCTCCGTGATGATGCCCAGCGTGCCCTCCGAACCGATCATAAGGTTCAGCAGGCTGTAGCCTGAACTGTTTTTTACCACCTTGCCGCCCAGCCTCATCACCTCGCCGGAAGGAGACACCACCGTAAGACCCCTGACATAATCCCTGGTAACCCCATACTTGACCGCGCGCATCCCTCCGGCATTGGTACTGATATTCCCGCCAATGGTAGCTGACTTTTCCCCGGGGTCCGGTGGATAAAACAGGTTGTTTTCCTCCACGTAGGCTGCCAGGTCCATAAGGAGCACACCCGGCTCCACGGTGACGGTCAGGTTTTCCCTGTCCAGTTCCAGAATATGGTTCATGGCGGTCGTATCCAGCATGATTCCTCCATGTACGGCCACGGCGCCTCCCACCAGGCCGGTACCGGCTCCGCGCACAACCACCGGGATTGTTTTTTCCGATGCATAGGACATGACAGCCGCCACTTCCCCTGTGTCCATGACCTTTATAAGGACCTCCGGCATGGAGAATACTCCCCCCAGTTCGTCGTGTCCGTAATCCTCGCTGATTTCTTCCCCTGTAAACACACGGTCCGGGGAAACAGCTGTTTTTAAATAGGAAATGTCCTGTGAATCTATTTTCTTATAGTTCATTCCAGTTCCCCCTTCAACTGTCTGATTAATTCCGGAATGATTTCGTATAAATCCCCCACGATTCCATAATGGGCCACATCAAAAATAGATGCCTTCTTATCCCTGTTCACCGCAATGATACAGTCCGCGCCCTTCATACCCGCGGCAAACTGGACAGAACCTGATATCCCGGCTGTTATGATCAGCTTTGGTTTTACCGTCCTTCCGCTTAAACCGATCTGCTGCCTGGGGTCGAACCAGCCATTTTCAACCAAAGGCCTGGTACAGGCCATCTGGGCTCCCAGCTGCTGCGCCAGCTGTTCCATCAGTTCCAGGTCTGCCTGCGATTTAACACCCCTGCCCACCGCGACAATCACGTCTGCCTCGGATATATCCACCTGCTTTTCCTTTGGCGTGCATCCCAGGACCTGTATCCTGTTATCCAGGAATCCTTCCTTTACATCCATATGTACCAGGGTTCCTGTGGGATGTTCCTTTTGTCCTGCCATGGAACAGATCTTATACCTGACCGTACAGAACTGGGGCCTGTGCCTGGGCGTCACAATCTGCGCCATGATGTTGCCGCCAAAGGCAGGGCGGATCTGAACCAGGTCCGTATCCTCCTTCATCTGCAGCACGGTGCAGTCAGCCGTAAGGCCGGTCCTGAACCTGGCCGCTGTCCTGGGCGCCAGGGAGCGCCCGGTATTGGTGGCTCCCACCAGCACGGAGGAAGGTTTTATCTTCCGGATAAAATCCTCAAACACATTGGTATAGGAAAGCACGTTAAAATCAGCCAGGCCCGGATGGTCATAAAGGAATACCCGGTCCGCGCCGTATCCCAGAAGCGTTTCCGCCTGTTTTTCCATCCCGCTTCCCATTACAAGGACATAAACAGGATGTCCAATCTGTTCTGCCAGCTCCCTTGCCTTTCCCAGAAGTTCCAATGTAACAGGGTGGATGGACTCCCCGTCATGCTCCGCATAAACAGCAATCCCCCGCCATTCCTTTTTATCCACGGATGCGGGCGCCTCTTCCTCCACCCACCGCACAACGCCCTCCGGTCCCTTCTTTACACACAGGCGGCACATCCTGCAGGCAGCCGTAATGGACAGGCTTTTCCCCTGCCCTGTAATTGCACCAAAGGGACAGAGCGCCTGAAGCTGCTTTGCGGATTCCGTTGTCACCTTATCCTGGTTTATCTCTAAATATGCCATGGTATACCTCACTTCAAACAGCTTATATGAACTTATGTTTCCTCAGGACTGCAGCCATTGCCTGGGCCAGCTCCCGGCCGGTCCCTTCCATGATTTCCTTATCCGTCTTCTTATCAGGCGGGAAAATGCGTTCCACCTGGGTAGGCGATCCCTTAAGGCCATAGTGGCCGGGATCCCTGTCCTCCAGGTCATCCAGACCCATAACCTTGATACAGCCCGGGTCCATCCCAATCCTTCTCTTATAGGAAGGAAGCCTGGGCGTGTTCACATCCTTGTCCACGGTTAACAGACATGGCAGTTCCATCTTCTGTGTCTGTATCTTATTCTCCAGGTTCATCCTCACCGTCACGAAGGTATCCCCTGTTTCCAGGACCTCCAGTATATTGGCGCCGTGGGCAATCCCCAGGAACTCGGCTGTTTCCGCCCCTACCTGGGCCGTGTCCCCGTCCGTGGTCTGCTTCCCGCACAGGATCAGGTCATAGGTTCCTGATTGACGGATGCCCTGGGATAAGGTATGGCTTGTGGCGCACACATCCGCGCCCGCAAAGCATCGGTCCGAGATCAGGTATCCTCTCTCCGCCCCCATGCATACGGCTTCCAAAAGCACTTCCCTGGCCTGGTCCGGCCCCATGGTAATGACAGAAACATGTCCATCTGTCCTTGCCCCAAGCTCCAGCCCCAATTCCAGCGCATATAAATCATATGGATTCATCTTAGCCTCAATACCATCCCGCTTCAGTACGCCTGTAACCGGATCCACCTCCACGCTGGTGGTTCCCGGCACCTGCTTGATGCATACCAGAATCTCCATTGCTTCCTCCTGTTGTGTTGAACTTCTTTTCAGAATTAAAAATTTAAAATTTTGTATACACTGTTTATGATTAAATCATAGCATATGACTACATCCAACACAATGCCTATAATATCCAAATTAAAAATATTTTTTTGTGCATTTTATACATCAACCAGCGCCGCTCTCCTTCCAGCCCCCACAATATAAAACTTACCCTAAAAATCCACCCTTGACAGCTCCTGGATTGCATGTTATATTGTGTATATACGATATGCACAATATAATCATCCAAACAATCATGATTGCCACAAATACAACAACCCCATACCACGGAGGCAGCGCAGTGAATATCATTATCAGCAATTCCAGCGGAAAACCAATCTATGAACAGATAACATCCCAGATAAAGAACATGATCATGACAGGCCAGCTGGATGCAGGCGATTCCCTGCCAAGCATGAGGACACTTGCAAAGGAACTGAGGATCAGCGTCATTACCACCAAGCGCGCTTATCATGACCTGGAGCAGGAAGGATTCATTGAAACCATAACCGGAAAAGGAAGCTTTGTGGCTGCAAAGGATACCGAGGTCATCCGGGAGGGGAACCTGCGGATTGCGGAGGAATATCTGACAAAAGCAGCTGACCTGGCTAAAAAGAGCGGCATTTCGTTAAAGGAACTGATGGAAGTGCTGGAACTTATATATAACGGAGAGTGAGGAGATGTCCATGGAGTACGCAGTGAACATAAGAGGGCTTTCTAAAGCCTACAAGGATTTTTCCCTGAAGGATGTTGACATCTTACTTCCAAAGGGAGCCATCATGGGGCTGATAGGGGAAAACGGGGCCGGCAAATCCACCACCCTTAAGGCCATGCTGGATATTGTCCGGCGTGACAGCGGCGGGGTTGAGATACTGGGCCTGGACCTGGACACGGACCAGCAGCGTATCAAGGAACAGATTGGGGTTGTGTGGGGCGAAAGTCATTTCCATGAATTCCTGGACGGGATACAGGTATCCCATATGCTGGGCAGGATTTACAGAAACTGGGACCAGGAACTGTTCCTGGATTACATGGGCCGTTTTGCCCTGCCCGGGAAGAAGAAGATAAAGGATTATTCCAAGGGAATGCAGATGAAGCTGTCCATTGCGGCTGCTTTGAGCCACCATCCCAGTCTGCTGATCCTGGATGAGGCAACCAGCGGCCTGGACCCGGTTGTCAGGGATGAAATCCTGGATATATTATTTGGATTCATTGAGGACGGCGAGCATTCCGTGCTGATTTCCTCCCACATCACCAGTGACCTGGATAAGGTGGCCGACTATATCACCATGATCCACAACGGTTCCATCCTGTTTTCAGAAGAAAAAGATGCCTTAATCGAGGACATGGGAATCATCAAATGCAGCCAGGAGGAACTTCAAAGCCTTAAAGAACTGGAAAGCCGCGGCGGGATTACCATCGTGGGCGTCCGCCAAAGCGCATACCAGTCAGAGTGCCTGGTGCGCAGCAGCCGGGAAGTAATGGAGCGCTATCCAGCCCTGGTCATGGACCGCACCAATATTGAGGAAATCATGCTGTTTTATGTAAGGGGGCAGATGCGATGAAAGGATTACTATTAAAAGATCTTTATTGTTTAGGACAGAACGTCAAGAGCCTGTTATTCATCATTGTCATATGGGGTCTTGTCTTCCTTCCGCAAAAGGATGGCGGACTGCTGCTCATATCCCTGTCCATGATGGTAAGCGCAATGTTTACCTTCACCCTTTCTTCCTATGACAGACAGGTGAAGTGGGATACCTATGCGCTGAGCATGCCCCTTTCAAGGACCGCCATGGTCCAGGAAAAATACATCGTTTCCATACTGATGCTTATGGCCGCGGCCGCCATATCCTTTCCCCTGACAGGCCTTGCCTGGCTGATCCGTACCGGGGGAATCGATGCGGAGTTTCTGTATGCAATGTATACAACCCTTCTGACAGGTACGGCCATATCGCTAATCTACACAGCCCTGGCCCTTCCCTGTTCCCTGTGGCTTGGCGCTGAAAAGGGCCGTTACATCCCCAGCGTGCTGTTTGCAGCCATCTTCTTTGCAGGTATCGCCATGGCCCGGGGCGGCAGGCTTAAGGCCATGAGCCCGGACCTCCTGTCCAATTTCGCCATACTGCTGCTGGGTCTGTCACTGCTGGTTTTTGCAGGATCCTATTTTATAAGCATTTCCATTTACAGGAAGAAAGAATTTTAAACCATCCGGGCAGGAGGCCAAAAAAACTGGGCACTTGCCTGGAACCGTCCAGAAAGGGGCAGCTGTTCCTGGAGGGAATCCCCATATCCCCCAGGTCCGGCTGCCCCTTTCTCCTTATCATATCATGCCGTGGTTCCCAATCCGGCTACATCACAAGCTTTCTGGGAAATGTCCTCCTCATGGCGCCAATCATCTTCTCATTGGGCTCAATCAGGACCTTGAAGCTGTCTGCCCCCTTCTGGTACATAAGTGCATATACCTTGGCTTCCTTCCTGCCGGATGAAAAATCCTTTATCCTGGCGCCCTGACGCTCATAATCCTTTAACACAAAGGAATCAGCCGGAGCCACCACCTGCACATCCTCTTTGTCACAGTCAAATACCCGCTTCCTCCTGGCCTTGCCCAGGATGCGGTCCACGCTGAGCCCGCCTTCTGCAAACAGGTATTCATATTCCACGCTCATGTTCAGGAAAACAAAATAAGTACCTGCCGCCGCTGCCAGGAGGAATATGATCCCAAATATGGTCTGCATGGCCAGGAAGGCTGCAAGGACACACAGGACAATCATCAATATCTTAAGGGGAATGGCATAGGCCGGGTCTTTCCTTTTCACAAGCCACTCTACGTAATTATCATCGTTCATCATGGTCTCTCCTTTTATCATGTGGTAAATGTTCTGATTTGCATATTTCCCATTATACAATAGTTTGCCCCATATTTCCAGTCATACCTTACAGGCTTTTAAGGAAAGGCAGCATCCGCTCCATATTCTCCACGGTCCTCCGGTTGATATAATGCTCAATCTTCTCCACCTGTTCCAGTTCACTGTCCGTATGGTTCAGGGCGCAGAAGAATTCCTGCAGCACCCGGTGCCTGTGCAGCAGATACCGTCCCTGCGCATGCCCCTTGTCCGTAACCATGACGGCGCCGTATTTCCTAAAATCAATATAGCCCGCTGCCTTCAGGTTATCCAACATCTTGGATGCGGAGGAAGGGCGCACATGCAGGTTGGCGGCCAGAAGGCTTACCCGCACCGGATATCCCTCCGCTTCCATGCGGCAGACCATTTCCAGATAATCTTCCATGGAAGACGTCAGCTCATCCACATTTGCCCGCTCATATCCTTTCATGGTATAGAACCCTTCATTATCCATGGCAGATCTGTTTTTTTCATGATTTCCACCCATACCAGTAACCAAAGCATACCTCCTGCAATATTATAAGAGTAAGAAAATGTTTCCCTATCCTAAATCTATTGCGAGGTATTGTAATTATGAAAGAAAATCATTGTCTGAATGATATAAAGCCCGGACAGCGGGCACACGTGAAAGAACTGACTGCCTGCGGCAGCATCCGCAGACGCCTTTTGGATATCGGCCTGGTTGAGGACACGGAAGTGGAATGTCTGGGCCAGAGCCCTCTTGGCGACCCATGCGCCTACCTGATACGGGGCGCTGTCATCGCCATACGTTCCGAGGACTGCAGGGGTATCCTGATTCATGAATGATGCTTAACGATGAAAATTCAAGTTTGATAATCCAAAAATAATGATCCAAGAATGATGGTTCTTAAATATAAATCTAAAAATATTTAAAAGGAGTATTAAAATGGGGCTGACAAAACAATCAGTAGGAATGGGAGCTGTCGATTCCGGATTGGAGATAAAAAAACAGACACCCGAAGATAAGGTCATTGCCATAGCAGGTAACCCCAATGTAGGAAAAAGCACCCTCTTTAATAACCTGACCGGCATGAACCAGCATACCGGCAACTGGCCCGGAAAAACCGTGACCAATGCCCAGGGCTTTTGTAAAACCAGGAATCACGGATACGTGCTGGTGGATATACCAGGCACCTATTCCCTCATGGCCCACTCTGCCGAGGAGGAGGTTGCCCGCAATTTTATCTGTTTTGGGGGCAGCGACAGTGTGGTGGTGGTCTGTGACGCCACCTGCCTGGAACGCAATATGAACCTGGTACTGCAGACCATGGAGATATCAGACCATGTGCTGGTATGCGTCAACCTTCTGGATGAAGCTGCGCGCAAAAACATTTCCATTGACCTGGAAATGCTCTCTGAAAAGCTGGGGGTACCGGTTGTGGGCACCATTGCCAGGAAAAAGAAAAGCCTGGAGCAGTTCCTTAAGCAGCTGGACGCATTGGTGGATGATAAGAAGGACCTTCATCCCTACCAGGTTCAGTATTCCCCCATCATTGAGCAGGCCATTGCCATGGCAGAACCCTTGGTAAAAGCCAGGGTGGAGGGAAAAATCAATTCCAGGTGGCTGACACTTAAGCTTCTTGACAGCGACCCTTCCCTTATGAAGGAACTGAAGGCCTATCTGGGAGAAGATATACTTGACATACCGGAACTGACACAGGCCCTGGATGAAGCCAGGGAACACCTGTCCAAATACGGTGTCACCAGGGAAATCATGGGGGACCGGGTGGTGGCTGCGCTGGTGGCTTCTGCAGAAAAAATATGCCGGGATACCGTACATTTTAATCAAAGTGAATACAATGAAGGGGACCGGCGCCTGGATAAGATACTGACCAGCCGTTTCACAGGTTATCCTGTGATGATTGGAATGCTGGCCGTGGTGTTCTGGCTGACCATCACCGGGGCCAACTATCCTTCCCAGATGCTGGCGGACGCCTTCTTCAGGCTCCAGGACCAGCTGACCAGGGGATTCATGGCCATGGGCGCGCCGGATTGGCTCCACGGCATCCTTATCCTGGGTGTCTACCGCGTATTGGCATGGGTTGTATCTGTGATGCTGCCGCCCATGGCCATCTTCTTCCCCCTGTTCACCCTGCTGGAGGATTCCGGATACCTTCCCAGGATTGCCTACAACCTGGATAAACCATTTAAAAGCTGCCATGCCTGCGGCAAACAGGCCCTTACCATGTGCATGGGCTTTGGATGCAATGCAGCCGGCATCGTGGGCTGCCGCATCATCGACTCCCCAAGGGAGCGGCTGATTGCCATGATTACCAATAACTTCGTGCCCTGCAACGGAAGGTTCCCCACCCTGATTGCCATCATCACCATGTTTTTTGTGGGTGTTTCCGGAGGCGCCTTTGATTCCTTTTTGTCCGCACTGCTTTTAACGGTCTTCATTGTGCTGGGTGTGTTCATGACCTTTGCTGCGTCCAAGTTCCTGTCCATGACCGTATTAAAGGGCATACCCTCTTCCTTTACCCTGGAGCTGCCGCCTTACCGCCGTCCCCAGATTGGGAAGGTCATTGTCCGCTCCATCTTTGACCGTACCCTGTTCGTGCTGGGAAGGGCCATTGTGGTGGCTGCCCCGGCCGGACTTCTTATCTGGGTCATGGCAAACGTACAGGTGGGCGGTCTTACGCTGCTGGCCCACTGTTCCGGCTTCCTGGACCCATTTGCCAGGCTGCTGGGCATGGACGGGGTCATACTCATGGCCTTTATACTGGGGCTTCCTGCCAATGAAATCGTCATACCCATCATCATCATGGCTTACATGGCCCAGGGCAGTATCCTGGAGTTTGACAGCCTGGCCCAGTTAAAGGAACTTCTTGTGAACAATGGATGGACCTGGATTACCGCTGTCAGCACCATGCTGTTTTCCCTGATGCACTGGCCCTGTACCACCACCCTTCTCACCATACGCAAGGAATCCGGCAGTTTTAAATGGACCCTTGTATCCTTCCTGGTGCCTACTGTGTGCGGTATCGTCATCTGTTTTGCATTTACCTGCGTGGCAGGGATGTTTGTGTAGCTGTCCCGTCAAAGGACCCCGGACTTTTAATACCCCGGACATGAAAACAGCCTGGAACAGTTGGGTTCATCCCAACCTTCCAGGCTGTGTGTGGTTATATCATGCTGCGGATTAGTACATTCCGCCCATGTCAGGTGCTGGCGGCATTGCCGGAGCCGGCTCCTTGATATTTGCAACAACGGACTCGGTTGTCAGCAGGGTGGAAGCAACGCTGGTTGCGTTCTGCAGTGCGCTTCTTGTTACCTTAACAGGATCCAGGATCCCTGCTTCAATCATGTCAACAAACTCTTCCTTGTATGCGTCAAATCCGCTTCCTACCTTGGACTCCTTAACCTTGTTCACGATTACGGAACCTTCCAGTCCTGCGTTTGCAACAATGTGGAACAGTGGGGATTCCAGTGCCTTTAAGATAATCTTGGCGCCAGTCTTCTCATCGCCTTCCAGGCTGTCAACAATCTTCTGCACATCAGCTGCAGCGTGTACGTATGCGGAACCGCCGCCTGCGATGATGCCTTCCTCAACAGCTGCCCTTGTAGCGTTCAGGGCGTCTTCCATACGAAGCTTAGCTTCCTTCATCTCTGTCTCGGTAGCAGCGCCTACACGGATGACAGCCACGCCGCCGGCCAGCTTAGCCAGACGCTCCTGTAATTTCTCCCTGTCAAAATCAGAGGTGGTTTCCTCAATCTGCTTGCGGATCTGGGCAACCCTTGCAGCGATGGTATCCTTATCGCCCATACCGTCTACAATGATGGTATTTTCCTTCTGGACCTTAACGGATTTTGCACGGCCTAACTGATCCATGGTTGCATCCTTTAAGTCCAGACCAACTTCCTCAGAGATAACGGTGCCGCCTGTTAGGATAGCGATATCCTGCAGCATTTCCTTCCTTCTGTCGCCATAGCCGGGAGCCTTGACGGCAACTACGTTAAAGGTTCCTCTTAACTTGTTGACAATCAGGGTTGTCAGTGCTTCGCCTTCCACATCCTCAGCGATGATGAGCAGTCTTGCACCCATCTTAACAACCTGCTCTAACAGAGGCAGTAACTCCTGGATGTTGGAAATCTTCTTGTCGGTAATCAGCACATACGGATCGTCCAGGTTTGCTTCCATCTTATCCATATCAGTGCACATATATGCGGACAGGTAACCTCTGTCGAACTGCATGCCTTCAACCAGGTCAAGCTCTGTCATCATTGTCTTGGATTCCTCAATGGTGATGACGCCGTCCTTGGAAACCTTCTCCATGGCGTCTGCTACCATTGTGCCAACCTCATCATCGGATGCGGAGATAGCTGCAACTCTTGCAATCTGAGCCTTGCCGTTGATTGGTTTGCTCATAGCCTTGATGGCGTCAACTGCTGCGTCCGTGGCTTTCTTCATACCCTTTCTTAAAACGATTGGGTTAGCGCCGGCTGCCAGGTTCTTCATACCTTCATTTACCATTGCCTGTGCCAGGACGGTTGCGGTTGTGGTGCCGTCACCAGCCACGTCGTTGGTCTTGGAAGCAACCTCCTTAATTAACTGTGCGCCCATATTCTCGTATGAATCCTGCAGTTCAATCTCTTTTGCAATGGTAACACCGTCGTTGGTGATTAACGGAGCGCCGAAGGACTTATCCAGGACAACGTTGCGTCCTTTGGGTCCTAATGTCACACGTACTGTATCTGCTAACTGGTTCACACCTGCTTCCAGGGCCTTGCGGGCTTCTACTCCATACTTAATCTGCTTTGCCATGATGATCAACCTCCAAATTATGTTCTATTCATTATTTTGTAAAATGGTTTCAATTATTCAACTACAGCCAGGATATCGCTCTGCTTAACAATCACATACTTCTCATCTTCTACTTCCACTTCGGTGCCTGAGTACTTGGAGTAGATAACCTTGTCGCCGGCCTTAACCTGCATGGTGATCTCCTTGCCGTCCACAACGCCGCCAGGACCAACTGCAATAACCTCTGCCTGCTGTGGTTTTTCCTTTGCCGCACCTGGAAGGACAATACCGGACTTTGTGGTTTCTTCTGCCACTAACTGCTTTAATACTACCTTGTCAAACAATGGTACCAACTTCATAATTGAATTCCTCCTTACAAACTGTTCTGCTTTTTCTTTCTTGTGTTATCTTTCTAAGCATCTTTATTTTGCTCACATGATAAGTTATATCACCAGTTGTTAGCACTGTCAAGACTTGAGTGCTAATTTCTTTTAATTTTATTTTTTTTTTACAAATTCATGTTTCTTTTTTTTTCCATTCGTATTACAATAGTAACAATAAGGAATACTATGAATTGTATCGTACTTTTATGCGTTTTATGCGTAATCACTACTAAAAGGTAAGAAGGGGGTTTTTGCATGGCTAAGAAAGGTTGGGGTAAGTTCGTAGCATTCGCGGCTGTCACAGGCGCTGTTGCTGCCGGCGTTTCTTATGTACTCCAGTATAAGACATACCACAAAGAACTGGAAAAGGATTTCCGCGAATTTGAGGACAGCGGCGACGAGGACAGACCGGACGGAGAGGAAGACCGCACCATTGATTCCCGCAAGCTGGACCGCAATTATATTTCCCTTACTTCCAGTAAGGATGAACTGAAGGTGGCTGCCAAGGATATGGCCCATGCCACTAAGAATGTATTGAAGGATGCCGGAAGCCTGCTTTCAGACACAGCCCATGAGGTTGCCTCCGCGGCCGTGGATACCGCCCACATCGCCCTCCACACCATGAAGACCAAGAAGGATGATTTCATGGATGAGCGTGCCCAGAAAAAGGAGGATGATTCCGACCTGTTTGAGGACGAGGGCTTCCTGGATGATGATTATGTGGACGAGGACGACCTGTATGACTACGGCCGCATGGACGGAGACAGCAGTCCTTCCTATGTCTCCCATCATTATCCGGCAGACTACAGTGACGACCTGATGGATGAGGAGGAGGTGTCCGGGCAGGAAGGCAGTTCCCTGCATACGCCCCAGGAACCTACCGCTACCATTGAGGAAGACACACTGGATTAAGCTGTTAACCGTACGTTTTTCGGACCATATGTTCAGAAGGAATGAACCTCCGGGGATGCATAAGCATCTGCCCGGAGGTTTTTTATGGTAATCCCTGCCATGGTCCGCTGGTAAGGTCCGCTGGTATGACCCGCATGGGGCCATGCTACTCCTCCCATATAAGCAGGTTCACCCACATGGGCATGGCGGCCTGGTCCTCCTCAACCACGTATGCATGGTTATCATTGTCCTCAGACAGCAGCTGGTATTCCCCAGTGGATTCCACATAATCCCACCTGTCATCCATGATTGCAATGCCATGCTCCACCCTCAGTTTCCAGGTGGAAACCTGGTCCTCCTCATTCATACTGGTATAGACCACATCACCTTCCATAAGGTCCTGGGAGAATGTTCCTGTCTTGCAGATATCCCTTGCCTCCCCTTCCGGGCTTCTCTCAAAATAGCAGTAACCCGTATGGCCTTTGCCCTCCATCCTGCCGTCTTTCCAGATTCCCTGGGAATAATCATACCGGGGCGCGTCCAGATCCACTACCTGCAGGGCCGTGCACTGTCCTTCCGGCTTCCCGGCTTTAAATGTACCGTAGTACACGGTGCCCGCCTTGGTAAACACCATCCCCCTGCCATCTATGTCAGCCTGGAAGGAACTGCCGTCAAAAAGGTAACGCACGCCGTCCATGGCAGTATAGAACATATCTGCCAGCATATCCGCCTCACATTCCATCACGGAGGCAGCCTCCTTAAGGTTTCCCTTTTCAAGCGCAGCCATGATGTCTGACACGGTTTCCATCTGCTTTTCATCCAGGACCACGGCCGCGGATTCACGGGAAGCCCTGCCGGCTGCATTTTGCTCTGCCCCGCTTTCCTCTGCGCTGTCCGCTGCCATGTCCGCCGGGTCCGCTGCTTCCCGGACCATGGCCGCCCTGTTTTTCCCCGGGGCATTTTCCTGTTCCTTAAGTCCCCAGATACCGCTGATTCCCAGCACGATGGCAAATGCCGCTGCCGCCGTTCTGTCCATGACACTGTATTTCCTGTCCTTCACTCTATCCTCATTCCTTTCATCACAGGTTCAGGACCAGGCCTGATCCAACAGCCTGGCGCCCTTTTCAATCTCAGCTTCGCTCAGTTTCGCATATCCCAGCATGACCGTGGACGGATAAATGTTCTGCTCGGAATGGATGAAGCAGTCCGACATGCCATAGACCTTTACGCGGGCTGCAGCGGCCTGTTCTGTCAGCTGTTGCTCACTGCCTCCCCAGCGGCAGGTCAAAAGTACATGAAGTCCTGCGTATTCCCCGCGTATGACAAACCGGTCCTCCAGCTTACGAAGGCCGTTTAACAGCACATCATGCTTTGCCTTGTATACGGCCCTCATACGGTTTAAATGGCGTTCATAATGGCCCTGGGTGATGAACTGATAAAGGATATTCTGGTCAATCCTGGACACCGTGGACGCATAAAAACCAGCCTTTTCCCTGTACACCTTCACGAGATGCTCCGGAAGCACCATGAATCCCACACGGATAGCAGGCGCAATGGATTTTGAAAATGTCCCCATATAAATCACCCGGCCTCCCCGGTCCATGCCCTGCAGGGCCGGAATGGGCTTGCCCTTGTACCGGAATTCGCTGTCATAATCATCCTCAATCAGGTACCTGCCCTGACCGCTGTAAGCCCAGGCCAGCAGTTCCTGGCGCCGTTTCACCGGCATGACGATTCCAGTGGGATACTGATGGGACGGCATCACATAGGCAATCATTGCCCCGCTGGCCTGCAGACGCTCCACATCCATGCCATAACGGTCCATGCCCACAGGAACCACATGATATCCCTCCCCCTTCAGCACACGGTAGGCCTGTTTGTAGGTAGGGTTCTCCATGGCTATCCCCATATCGGTCCCAAGTATCTGGGCCAGCAGCATCAGCAGGTACTCGCTTCCGGCGCCGATAAGGATCTGGTCCGGGCTGCAGTCCACCCCCCTGGCCGAGTGGAGATATTCCCCCACCGCAGTCCGCAGGGACAGCTCTCCCTGGGGATTTCCGGTCGAGAACATTTCCTTATTGTCATCCACCAGGGTGTTGCGGCTCAGCTTGCGCCATGTATTAAAGGGGAAACTCTCCAAATCAATGCCCCTTGGTGAGAAATCCACCTCAAACCTATGTTCATCCTGATTCTTTTCCAGCACAAAGGAACCGGCTGTCTTGTGACGGACCTCCACCAGCTCATCTATCTTTGAGACATAATATCCCCTGTAGGGCAGGGCCTCTATATAACCTTCCGATACCAGCTGGTCATACGCCATCTGTGTGGTGCTCCTGCTTACCTTCAGGTTCTGTGCCAGGATCCTGGTGGATGGCAGCCTGCTTCCCGCCCCCAGCCTTTTGCCGCGTATCTCGTCCTTGATATACTGATAAATCTGTTCGTAAAGCGGACTGCCGGACTGGCTGTCAAATGGTACGATCAGCTCCATGATACCGCCTTTCTGCCGCAAACTGGCATTGTTATTATGCAATAATTCAGTCCGGTTCATCATACCAGAATCAAATGCCGCTGTCAATGTGGGATGCATTTCCTGTGCATTTCACTGTACATTTCACTGTACTGCATGAAAAGCAGATTCCGTAAAAAGCAGATCCCGGATTTCCAATACAGAATGGCTGCCATACCCAATATAAAATGGCCGCCATACCCAATAAAAGGCACGGCAGCCATGATATCACGGTCATGATCCAGCCAATCCGTCCATATAGGGGATTGGCACGCCCTGACCTTACTTTGGCAGCTTAAAGGAACTTTTAAGTGATACAATCCGGTTGAACACAGGATGCTCGGGCGTGCTGTCCTTACAGTCCACGCAGAAGAAACCGTTGCGCACAAACTGATAGCTGTCCAAAGCCCTGCCCTCTGCCAGGGCGGGTTCCACATAACATTCATGTAAAACAGTCAGGGAGTTGGGATTCAGGTTCAGGCTTCCGTCCTCATTCAGTTTGCCCTTTTCCTCATCCACGATATTCTCATAAAGGCGGCATTCCACCTGTCTTGCCGTAGGTATGTTGACCCAGTGGATAGTGCCTTTTACCTTACGTCCCTCAAAGCCGGAACCGCTCTTTGTCTCCGGGTCATAAGTCCCGTGGACAACGGTCACATTGCCATCCGCATCCTTCTCACAGCCAGTACATCTAACAAAGTAAGCGCCCATGAGACGCACTTCATTGCCAGGGAACATGCGGAAATACTTCTTGGGCGGCTCCTCCATGAAGTCATCCCTCTCAATATAGAGTTCACGGCCAAAGGGCACCTTCCTGTCCCCCAGCTCCGGATTCTCCAGATTGTTGGGAACGTCCAGCATCTCTGTCTGTCCCTCCGGATAGTTGTCAATCACCAGCTTGACCGGATTGAGCACAGCCATCATACGCGGTTTCTTGAGCTTTAAATCCTCACGGATACAGTACTCTAACATGGCATAATCCACGGAGCTGTTGGCCTTGGAAACGCCTACCAGTTCCACGAACATCTTGATGGCCTCAGGGGTATATCCCCTTCTGCGCAGGGCCGCAATGGACACCAGGCGCGGGTCTTCCCAGCCATCCACGATTTTGTCCTCCACCAGTTTCTTAATATAGCGCTTGCCCGTGACCACATTGGTCAGGTAGAGCTTGGCAAATTCAATCTGGCGGGGCGGATTCTCAAACCCGCACTCCTTTACCACCCAGTCATAAAGGGGCCTGTGGTCCTCAAACTCCAGGGTGCAGATGGAGTGGGTGATATGCTCAATGGCATCCTCAATCGGATGGGCGAAATCATACATGGGATAAATGCACCACCTGTCCCCGGTGTTGTGATGGGACATGCGGGCCACACGGTAGATGACAGGATCCCTCATGTTGATGTTGGGGGAAGCCATGTCAATCTTGGCGCGCAGGACCTTTTCCCCATCCTGGTACCTGCCGTCCTTCATCTCCTCAAACAGCTTCAGGTTCTCTTCAACGCTCCTGTTCCTGTATGGGCTTTCCTTGCCGGGAGTGGTAAAGTCGCCCCTGTATTCCCTGATCTGCTCCGCGGTCAGGTCACAGACAAATGCCTTCCCTTTCTTAATCAGGAGTACGGCGCACTCATACATCTGTTCGAAATAATCGGAGGCAAAAAACAGCCTGTCCTCAAAATCAGCGCCCAGCCACTTCACATCCGCCATAATGGATTCCACGAATTCCGTCTTCTCTTTTGTGGGGTTTGTATCGTCAAAACGCAGGTTGAACTTTCCACCGTACTTCTGTGCCAGACCGTAGTTGAGTAATATGGACTTGGCGTGCCCGATGTGTAAATAACCGTTTGGTTCCGGCGGGAAACGGGTCTGGACATGGCTGTACACGCCTTCTGCCAGGTCCTTGTCAATCTCCTGCTCAATAAAATTCTTGGAGATTACCTCCTTTTCCTCTGTTTCCATTACGGTGTCTTTCTCTGCCATAATTGTTCCTCCGTTATTGTTACTTTTAAAATCAAGTATAATAAATAATAACATATTTATCTGGTGTATGAAAGGGGAAAATACATTTTATAGTGGAAATCTTCCCTTGTGTCTGCTATACTATATTAATGTGCTAAAATGTGTACATTTATAAGGAGATTTTACATATCATGAAAAAAACAGCAAAGTTTGCCTTAGTCAAGACTATCCCTATCTTCCTGGGGTATATTTTTTTGGGGATTGCCTTCGGCCTCCTGCTTCAGAAATCCGGGCTTGGCGTCCTATGGGCCTTTCTCATCAGCGCCCTTGTCTACGCGGGCTCCATGCAGTTTGCCCTGGTAGGCATCCTCACCGGCGGCCTGAGTTACATCACCACCGCTGTCATGACCCTGTTCATCAACAGCCGCCATGCATTTTACGGCCTGACCTTCATTGAACGATTTAAGGAAATGAAAAAGGCGTACCCATATATGGTCTTCTCCCTGACGGACGAGACATACTCCCTACTCTGCTCCATGGCCCGCCCGGCGGATTTTACGGACAGGGAATGGAAGCAGGCCACCTTCTTTGTCTCCCTGTTTGACCAGTGTTACTGGGTCCTTGGCTCCGTACTGGGCGCGCTTATGGGGGAACTGATTAAGTTTGACACCACGGGCATTGATTTTGCCATGACCGCCCTGTTCGTGGTCATCTGTGTGGACCAGTGGAAGGCGGCAAGGACCCATATCCCGGCCATGACCGGATTCATCTGCGGCGCCCTGTTCCTGATGCTCATCCGCACATCCAATTTCATCCTGCCTGCCCTGGCAGCCACCGTAGCCATCCTGCTGTTCCTTCGCAGGACCGTGGAACAAAAGATGGAGGATAATAACCCATGATCCATACTCTGACCCATACATTGACAGATCCAGCCTATGTGCTGTCCACAATCCTGGTCTGCGCCCTGTGCACCCAGATTACCCGCTGGCTCCCCTTCCTTTTGTTCGGAGGGAAAAAAGAAGTCCCCCGTCTGGTCCGCTATCTGGGAACCATACTTCCTGCTGCCATCATGGCTGTGCTGGTGGTATACTGCCTGAAGGGAATCACTCCCCTGGCATATCCTTACGGACTGCCCGAACTTATCTCCGTGGCCGCGGTGGTGGTGCTCCATCTCTGGAAGGGAAATACACTGGCAAGCATTGCCCTGGGCACGGTTTGTTATATGGTGCTGGTGCAGATGGTATTCTGATCGTATTTTAGGGTCCACCCATAAGAATCCCGATTCCCAGGCAGACCAGAACGGCCGGGATCAGGATATGCCCGCTTTTCCGTATACATTCTTTGACCGGAGTGCAGCCAGCCAGCTTAACTCCTGCCAGGCACCAGACAGCTGTCATACATCCAAACACAACGGCCGCCTCCAGCTGTTCCCATATGGAGTATTGGCTGAAAACAGGTATATATACGCCCAGGTTATCCGCGCCATTGGCCGCGGTAAGCATCATGACGCCCATAACGCCGGATCCTTCCATTCCGCACCCGCCCCATCCCTGTATCTTCCGATACCCTGTCCAGGCCTTTATCCCCAGGAATATGGGCAATATCCCCAGAAACCTGATATACCCCTGAGGCAGGATACGCGCCCCGTAAGCCCCCGCAATACTAATCAGGGTCAGAAGCCCCATCCCCAGATACTGCCCGGCTGTAATACAAAGCCTTTCTTTCCTGCTTCCCGCCGCTGCAAATAGTATCATAAGGATGAGTATATCATCCATATTGGTGCCTGCAAATGCAAGGCCGGATGTAATTAGGATTTCAGCCATTTTATTTACCTCCTGAAGTCATTTTAAAGGAATGCGTTTCCAACACCGTGCAAAGAAAAAAGCCCATGCACACAAAGGATGTGTGTATAGGCTTACTTTTTCAGTTCAAACCACAGATATCCTGTGGCTGACTTCAATACCCATATGGTATGAACTGCCCCCGCCCTATACGGCTGGTATTTCTTCTGTCTGCATGATACCACAGACATCCTGGAATTTCAAGCATTTCCCCTTTCATCATGGACCAGCCTTCCCAATGTCCTCATTCCCGTTGTCCTCATTCACACCGCCCTCATCCAGTACCGGCATCACTGCGCCGGATGCAACCAGCTCCACGAATAAGGGCACCATCTCCGGGTCAAACTGGGTTCCGGCGCCTTTTTCCAGTTCATTGATGGCAAACTCCACGGACATGCTGGACTTATAGCTGCGCTTTGAAACCATGGCGTCAAAGGAATCTGCAATGCAGAGTATCCTGGCTGCCAGAGGGATGTCCTTCCCCCCAATACGGCGGGGATAGCCCTTTCCGTCATAACGCTCATGATGGCCGATGACGGCCGGGATGACATAGTCCATGGAGGGAAGGTGGCGGATGATTTCCACAGACGCTTCCACGTGGCGCTTCATGATTTCATATTCCTCTGCCGTAAGCTTTCCTGTCTTGTTCAGTATGTTCTCAGGAATCCCAATCTTGCCGATGTCATGGAGCAGCGCCGATTCCTTAAGTATTTCCCTGTATTCCTCGCTGGTGTGGAGGGCCCTTCCAATGGCCTCTGCGTAATATGCCACATTCTTGGAATGCTGGAATGTATAATGGTCCTTGGCGTCAATGGCAGCTGTCAGGGCATAGATGGTGGGAGCGTATTCTGAATACATGCTCTTGTGCTTTTTAGCCAGTCCCTCATCTGTTTCCCGTATGCCTATGATTCCGTCTGAATATACACGGATCCCGTTCTTGCCGGAGCGCTTTACATGGTACACGGCACAGTCCGCATTGGATACCAGTTCCTGGATGGACGCCGCCGCGTAAGGAATGGCGCAGATACCGCAGCTGACAGTCAGGGGCTTCAGATATGTCTCGGAACTGTCACGGTTCATGTTCTGTATCTGCCGTGAGATGTTCTCTGCCAGGTTCTGGGCGGAATAGATATCATATTCCGGCAAGATGACGGCAAACTCCTTGCCGCTGTACCTTGCGCAATAGCCATTATCCCCCACCGTGCCCTGGATGATGCGGGCAATATGTATCAGGGCCTGGTCCCCTTCCTGGTTGCCGTAGAGCTGGTTATACAGCTTAAAATCATCCACATTGAAAATGGCCAGGGCAAGGGAGGTACGGCTGCATTTTTCATATGCATCCTCCAGCATCCCATAAAAATACTTACGGTTTAACAGACCGGTCAGCTCATCTGTCCTTGCCTCCTCATAAGCCTTTTCATATAGCCTTGAGTTCTTCACCGCAATAGAACTTACCGACTCTATGGAATTGAGGAAGATGATATCTTCCTCCGAATACCCGGAACGCAGCTTCCCTTTGTGTTCCCTGCCGCCCAGCATCACAAGCCCGGCCAGGTCATCCCCATCCTTTAAAGGCAGGAGGCATTCTATCTTAAGCGTTTCCAGCTGCCGTTTTTCCTCTTCCCACATGGATTTGTAATCCACGGTCCGCCTGAAGTCGCGAAGGGTCAGGCAGGAATCGTGGGCCTTCAGCCAGTGGATCAACGGCGCGTCCCCATCCATCATGAAATTTTTATCATCCAGGGGGCTGCTGCTGAAAACCGCAGGGTAATTGCCCTGGTCATCCTTGATGCAGATATATATCTTTTTTGTATGCACCGTATCTGTAATAACGCTTACCAGCCCCTGAAGGATCTCGTTCAGACGCAGGGACTGGGACACCAGCAGTGTGTATTCGCTCAGACGCTCGGTCTGGCTTACTTCCTCACGTATGAACAGCTTGTCAAAAAAGCATTTTGCCAGCTTATAGATGACCAGGGTCACAATCATGGTCAGGGTAGCCACAATCATGACGCTGAAGGATGACAGCATGGGAACGCTGGTCCGTATCAGATACTCCAGTGTCTGGGCTATATTATAAAATGCCAGCGCGCTGATGCCCATGGCAATGATATAGCAGTTTCCCCTGGAGACCAGAAGCGTCATCTTAAACACATGCTTGGAATACAGTGTATAGAACATGACCCCGGCATTGACCGCGCCTGCCAGGATATCGATGGGGAACCCCTTAAAAACCGGCACCGCCATGTTGCCTGCAAACAGAAGCAGGATTCCGGACAGCAGTGGAACCACTTTTGAACAGACCGCCCGGTTCTTCCTGCTGCCAAAGATAATCACCGCGGAGTGGATGATGACAAGAAAACACAGTCCATACATGGCCGTCACACGCCAGGTCATATGGTAAACAAAAAATGCCTTGTCCCCGATTCCCGTAATGGCCGGCGCCCCCAGCAGGTTGCTGGTGGTCATGTTATACAGATTGACCAGCACAATCAGTACCAGCCATATCCGGTGGGACCCTTTGGCCGAATGTCCGCAAAAGTCCCTGATAAAGCAAAAAAACGCATATGGTACCAGGCAGATTCCTGCCAGCGAGACATGAAACCAAACCTGGTAGGATGGCCACGCCATAAGCCTCATGAGAAGCGAGCCGCCCGTCCATAAAATCATAGCACCCAATACAGCAATAAAATCCCTGACCAGCCTCGACTTTTTAGCCGACATGAAGGCCAGCATGAGGAACATATAGAAATATAGTGCTGTAATGGAAATAAAAACATAGCTTCTCATACAATCAGTATCTCCTCTGCCTGTCAAACAGCTCCTGCATCTTTACCAGATCCTGCACATCGTGTATGGATGGGTTAATATGCCGCAGCCTTTTTCCTGTCTTGTCCTTATATCCCTTAAATGTTCCGCACCTTAATATGGTAACCTCCAGTGGGTCCATGCCCAGGATACGTTTTAAATCATGGTAATCCTGGTCCACATACTTAAAATAAATGGTAAGATGCTCCTTCAGCAGTTCCCTGCTGACCGCCCGGTTCACCACTGAACCCGGGGACATTTCCACGTACATATGCAGAAAAGGACGTCCCTTATCAGCCGTAAACTCCTTAAGCGCCACCCAGCCCTCCACCTCCAGGCCGGATAGGCCGATGACGTTCTGGATAGAATTTTCTGATATCCTGGTAAATCCGGCAATATCAATGATATCCGGCACCCGGTCTATATACTCAAACCGTGGGATCCTTGTCTCGTCGTCCTTGCTGGCAAGCCCCAGGCACCGGTACATATCCCCCACCCGGTACCTGGCAAAGGCGCCGCCCCTCAGCACGGTAGGCACAAGTTCATAGACTTCTCCCGGAACCACCTCATCCATGCAGACCGTCCTTGGCACATAAGACGGGTCATCCATATTGCGGTACATTTCCTCTTCCGGAATGAATTCATAAAAGCATGCGTCCGGGAAAAAGTACAGACCGTTGCGGTTCCATGTCTCCGTGCCCACGAAGCTTGGCTCCGTGCCCGCAAACACCTCCACCGGCCTTACGCCCCACAGTTCCTCCAGGTCATCCTTGTAACACCGGTTATCCGTGCCGGCGCACAAAAAGCCCTTGAGTTTAAAAAGATCCTTTGGCATCAGGGTACGATCCTCTTTCCGGCACTGTCTTTTGGCCCTGATATACTTAAGGGCCATGGACGGGGACATGGAAAACAGCTTCTTAAGGCTGGATCCTCCCTTCCTGCCGCTCCCGGAAAGACTTGCAACACTCATACTCACATAGTATGCAACACTTCCCATTCCAAAAAAGAAATCAATCCCTTTACCCAGCCCCATCTTAAAGCCGCGTTTATTGCGCTCGGAAAAGGTCATGTCCACTGCCTCTTTTACAGGCGGAAGGAACTCCATATGGAACTGGTCGGACAGACCCAGGGGAATCAGGCCTGTGATATAAGGCAATGGCGCCAGGCCATAGAGGAACGTATCGCCGATGTCAATATCAAAACTCCCCCTCCCTTTGCTGGTGGCCATCATCAGACAGGTTATGATATTATTCTTAAACGTTTCAAGCATGCCCCTGGTATAGGGCGCCACTTTAATAGGATGTTTCCCGCCCTCCCATGTTGTCTGGATCCATATAATGGGCTTGTCCGGCAGCATATCTTCCTTTTTCAGGAGAAGCACGTCCGCATAGTCATCATAGGTGGTAAGGGGCACCATGGAACGGAACTCCTCAACGGTTCCCGGGTTCCTGCCCCTTAAAATCTTTTTTCCAATGGGACTGCTGCACCAGAGACGCATCTGCTCCGCCAGCAGTCTTTTCTGTATCTTCATATAGGAATCCATATCCAGGTCCAGGAACCCGCAGTATTCCTGCCATATCCTGTCATATTCCTGATTCACAAGCTTTTCCTCAAATGTCATAAACTCACCGCCCCTTTTTCATTTTCGGTAACAAAAATGGCACAGACCTCCGATAATCCTCATAATCAGAAAATTCCTTCACAAAAATATACCGGTCCTGATACCAGGCATACAACAGATTAAGAAATGACAAAACAAGGCAGAGCACCATGCGTTCCCCTGCCCCTGCCGACATTCCAAGACAGAAAAAACAGCCGAAAAACCACCAGATACCCGGATGGCGGCACCAGCCGTATATTCCGGTCCTGCACGCCTTATGCCGGTCAGCCTCCCTGCAATAGGTGCTGTCAAAGGGAAGGGCAAAATATAGGGTATAGATAAGGCCTGCCAGGCACACGGCGGCCAGACACAGCCATAATACCAGGGCCAGGCCTGTCCCTGCTTCCCCAAAAAGGAGGGATAATGCCTCAAGGATCAGCCGGACAGCCACCAGGGCCAGGCACACATTTCCCATTGCAAACAATGGATTCATCCACCTTTTTTTTACAAACACCCGGTTCCAGTCATATATAAAAAACATTACAAACGCCCCCAGGCCAAGTATCCAGTCTGACATCATTGCTCCCCCTGCCCAAACAAAAAACGGAAGCCAGTATTCATTAAGATATCTGACTTCCCAACGCAACCATCCACCTGTTTTCCCATAATCCCCTCCATATATGATACAGCCATGTAACCGGCACTGTTTCCTATAAACCGACACACAAATAGATTATATTTTACGTACAATATCCATCTTATCATAAATAGGCCAAAAACGGAAGAGATTACCACGGATATTATTTTTCTATTTCCGATTATTTTTGACTTATTTTGTAATTATGAGAAATTTTCTAGTAATTACGGACAATTTAAATGCCCCTCCCTGACATTCTTCCCTGGTAGTCCTACTTGATATTCCTGCCTGATACTCCTGCCTGATATTCCTGCCTGATACTCCTGCCCGGACAGCCGGCCAGACATTGGGACGGCACGGATTGCACTGCAGCACCCGAGGTATAAGAAATAAAATAAAGTACAGGAAAATAAATCAGATGGCGGCAAGATCCATGTCCGGACAACAAAAAATCCCTTGAATCATCAAGGGATTTACCGAGCTGCTGACGGGAATCGGACCCGTGACCTCCGCACTACCAATGCGACGCTCTACCGACTGAGCCACAGCAGCTTTTATTTCGTTCCGCTCACGCGAACCTTGTATATATTATCATGAGGGGAGAAATTTGTCAACAATAAATTTCAAAAAGTTTTTATTAAACTTAATTAACTTAAAGCGGACTCAAACCATGCTGCTGCATTACTGCCATATAAGAAGGGATAATCAGGTCAGCGGCCTGTGGATCTGTATGGCGCCTTCTGCCTTCAGGGCTTCCACAATGGAGGAAACCTTATCCTGGGGCATATATAATTCATTTGATACCTGATATGTTGTGGGTGTGTACCCATGTCTCTTTGTAAATTCTTTTATATAAAAAAGAACTTTATCCTTATTGTCATTCATAGCATACTACCTCTTAATTACGTGATATATGGGATAGTATGCCCCAGAAACAGGATTAATATACATATCTTTTTTATACTTATCCACATTTTTGATCCTACCAGATATAGATAAACACAATATCAACACCAAATATCTTGTACTTCCGGTGGATAATGTGGATAAATATGTGGATATCCTGTTAATTGGATGTGGATTGCAGGAACCAAAATCCCTGCGGGATCTAAGCCAATCCTTCCGGTCCCTTTCACAAGGTCCGCCAGATTCCCACTCCGGAATACCGACAGAATTTATGCGGCTGATAACAATAAAACCGTAAAGTATTTCACATTTAATTTATAGTCTGCTCAAACTTTGGTCACAAACGTCCTGTATACTGTAGTCATAAACGAGGAAACACTCCTTTTGATATAGATTTTCCATACCAAGCCGGTACGTTGTCCCCCATCGTACCGGCTCCTCTCATTTATGACCTGATCAGGTCCCATGTCTTATTGACTCCCAAGCCTTGTCAACTCCCATGTCTTATTACACCCACGCTTCAGTCAGCCCGGGACCCGGACATTCCTCCGCTTCACCACCCTTATCCTCAAAAGATTCCGTCAAAGCTCTCCCTCAGCGTATCACAGGACCTGCCCAGCTTATCCAGCTCATCCTCTGTCAGGGACAACGGAAGCACGCGCTGGATCCCGTTCTGGTTGATGATGCAGGGCACGCCCACATATACGTCCCGCTGTCCATATTCCCCCCTGAGCATGGCTGACACGGTAAGCACGCTGTGTTCATCCCCAAGGATTGCTTTTGTAATCCTGGTCAGGGCCATCCCAATTCCATAATAGGTGGCGTTCTTGGCTTCAATTATCTTATAGGCAGCGGTGCGCACCTCTTCTTCTATCTCCTCAAACCTTCCCCTGCATGCCTCATCCCCGGACTCATTGCAGAGTTCCAGTATGGGTTTGGTGGCCAGCAGGGCCTGGCTCCACGGCACAAACTCACTGTCCCCGTGCTCGCCCATGACATAGGCGTGGACATTCCTTGGGTCCGCTTTCAGGTAATCCCCCAGAAGGTAACGCAGTCTGGCTGTGTCCAGGGCGGTTCCGCTGCCCAGCACGCGCCTTGGATTAAAACCGGAAAGGGTGCATGTTATCCTTGTCATGATGTCCACCGGATTGGTCGCAACCAGGAAAATTCCGTTAAAGCCAGATGATGTCACAGGGTCTATGATGGAACGGAACACCTCCGCATTCCGCTTAAGCAGATTCAGCCTGGTCTCTCCCGGCTTCTGGGCCACACCTGCGCAAATCACCACAATATCCGCATCCGAACAGTCCCCGTACTCACCGGCATATATGGTCATGCTGGCATTGGCGAAAGCAAGGCCGTGGTTTAAATCCATTGCCTCCCCCTCCGCCCTCTTCTTATTCACATCTATCAGCACCATTTCATCGCACACAGACTGGTTGAGCAGGCTGTATGCATAACTCATGCCTACCATTCCTGTTCCCACAATTACTACTTTCCGTTTATCAACTTTCATTTAAGACTCCTTTCCCCGGATATCTGCTTCCTCTGCCATGTACATGACAGAATGTATGTTCCAGACATGCTCTGGATATAGTATATCTGGAAAGGCTTATCCTTATTCCACGAATCAGCCGGCCCGGCACATCAGTCAGACACGTGAGCCTGGTACATCAGCCCGGCGCATCAGCCTGATACGTCAGTCTGGTACATCAGCCTGATACGTCAATCTGGTACATCAGCCCGGAACCTGCCCGTGAATCCCTGCTGTTACCTGGACAGCTTCTTTTCCATCAGCTCACTGTTGCTGCTGTAAGCCACTGCATTCTCACGGGATATGACGCCGTCCCGGTAAAGCCGGATCAGGCTGTTGTCCATGGATACCATGCCTTCCTCCTGGGAAGTGGCGATGATGCCGTCAATCTGATGGATTTTGGACTCACGTATCATGTTGCGGATTGCATTGTTCAGGAACATGATTTCAAACGCAGGCTGCACGCCTCCGTCCAATGTGGGTATCAGCTGCTGTGAAATGACCGCGTCCAGCACCATGGCCAGCTGGGTCCGTATCTGCTGCTGCTGGTTTGGGGGGAACGCGTCAATGACACGGTCAATGGTATTGGCCGCGCCCACCGTGTGCAGGGTGGACAGGATCAGGTGACCGGTTTCAGCCGCTGTCATGGCAATGCTGATGGTCTCATAATCCCTCATCTCACCTAAAAGGATCACGTCCGGTGCCTGCCTTAAGGATGCCCTGAGGCCGCTTACATAACTGTCCGTATCCGTTACGATCTCCCTTTGGGTAACAACACTCATCTTATGCCTGTGAAGATACTCAATGGGATCTTCCAGGGTAATGACATGGGCATTCCTTGTCCGGTTGATTTCATCTATGATACACGCAAGGGTGGTACTTTTCCCGCTGCCCGCAGGTCCTGTCACAAGCACCATTCCCTTGGTCAGCCTGGACACATCGATAATGCTCTTTGGCAGATGAAGCTGTCCGGCATCCGGAAGTTCAAACCGTACCACCCTGATGATGCCGGCCAGGGACCCCCTCTGGCGGAATACGCTGGCACGGAACCTGGATACGCCTGGAATGGCAAAGGAAAAATCATCATCCCCATGGCTCTGCACCTTTTCCATGCTCCGGTTCTTGGCCAGTTCATAAATCTGTTTAATCATCTCATTCATCTCGTCAGGCATGATCCTGTCATCTCCCTGATAGATGATCCGGCCCCCAATCTTATAGGAAAAAGGCATGCCGGGAATCAGGAAAATGTCCGCCGCATCCTTTTCCACTGCCGATGTAAGTAATTCCATAACATTCATAAATCTATGCTCCTTTATTCCATTCTGCATGCATGTGCTCCAAAAAACCGCATATCCCACAGAGTCCGGTCCCTTCATTGAAAGCCATGGGATTACCCCTCTGCAGGGACCTGCCCGCCCCAGACCGGCATCGATGTATCGATTTCATACTCCTCGCTGTTATATACGTACCAGGATTTTACCTCATACCTCTTTTCCCCGCACATCAGCACCAGTTCGATACGAAGGGATTGGCCCCTGTCCATGGGTATATCCGTGGATATAAGGCCGGTTTCCCTGTCATAGAGGTCTCCCAGCCTGTCTTTTATCTCCAGGCTGCACTGGGTGGAATCCTGTCCTTTGCCCATCTCTTCCTTGAGGACCTCATCCACGCCTTTCAGCCATTGCTGCCCTTTATTGTCAGCCTCATAATACCCCTTTACCGCGTCCGCATTGCGCCTTGCAAGCTTTAAATCCCCCTGGGCGCTGCTCAGGGAAAGCAGGCCAAAGGTGGCCATACACAACACAATGAATATCAGTATCAGCGATGAGGCCCCTATACTCACTTTATTCCTGGAACTTTTTCCATCCATCTGCCATCTCTCTCCTGTACATGATAATCATACTTACCGCGCCTCATAACTCTCTGTCTGCAGACGGTAGAGAAGCTCCCCCTTGTCATCCCCCCTGCCGTAACGCAGGACCAGTACATCGGTCCTTCTCATGCCGTCCACCGTGCCCTGGTATATAATTCCCAGGTACGGCGTGTTGAGGTTGGGTTCTGTTACCTTCCAGCTGCTGTCCCAGTAAATGGCGTGCATTCCCTCATAACCGCTGCTTTCCACCAGTTCCCTGTTCCATTCAGCGTATTCTTCATTTTCACCGTCCGCTTCCGCCAGGTGCTGCCATATATTGCGGTCCGGCAGCTGCTGGCTCCACTGGGGATCCACACCGGCCTTCAGCTCCTCGGTCAGGCTCTGGGCCATAAGCACTGCCTGGTTGATGTCCCTGGCTTCCCTGCTGATATTGTCCGACTTGACAAATACCATGATACAGATACTGGCGCAGATAATGAAAAAACCTACCACTACCAGCATTTCCATCAAAAATGGCCCTGAACCGGACCCGCTTTTCCTATTCATCCGCCTCAAGTCCTCCGCTTCTTAAGGATGGTTCTATACTGAATGTTGGGGTGTACTGAAAAGCACACT
>NZ_QVEX01000024.1 GCF_003434055.1 Enterocloster aldenensis
AGGTACTAGGGTGTGTTTGAAAATTGCTTTCCGTCAGATGGTATTTATATAAATATGACTTTCTTACTTGATAATTTTTGTCAAATTTGGTATAATATTACATATGAATTGTTATATCTTTAACAATTAAGGCGGAATGGACATGATGATAACAAGAGAATCCGATTATGCGGTGCGCATGATCCGCGCCCTGAAGGACGGGGAGCAGCTGACCATTGAGCAGATATGCCGGAAGGAGCAGGTGCCGAGGCAGTTTGCCTATAAGATTTTAAAGAAGCTGGAGAAGGCAGGACTGGTGCGTATCCGCAGGGGAGCGGGCGGCGGATGCAGCCTGGGACGCGGCCTTGATGTGCTTACGCTTCTGGATGTCATACGTGCCACGGATGAGGAATTTTTCCTTAATCCCTGCCTGAAGCAGGGGTATCGGTGTGAATATGCAGAGGGCAGCGGCCATAATTGCCTGGTCCACTGTGAACTGGCCAGGGTACAGGCAATCCTGGAGCGGGAACTGCAGCACAGGACGCTGGCAGAGCTGTTTTGCTGACCGGGAAATCCATATCCCCCTATTTTTTAATTGAAAAGTGGACTGTTTTTATCCACTTTACGGTATAGATTATTTTACCATTTAACCCAAACCAATAGTTTCATCCAAAACTTCAAGTAGGAGGTATTTACCATGAACAATTGTTACAGCTGCACAACCTGCAAAAGCGCAGATAAACCACTGGAAGGATACATAGCAGGACTTCCAATGGAGACATCCCACCACAGGGTGGAGGGCCAGTCCGTCAAATGCGGCTTCGGGCTTCAGGGTGTCTGCTGCCGTCTCTGTTCCAACGGTCCATGCCGCATCACCCCGGAAGCGCCCCATGGCATCTGCGGCGCGTCGGCAGACGTAATCGTGGCGAGGAATTTCCTGCGCGCCGTTGCGTCCGGCTCCGGCTGTTATATCCATGTCATTGAGACCACTGCCCTGAACCTGAAGCAGACCGCCCTGGCAAAGGGGGAGATAAAGGGCATGAACGCGTTAAAGCATCTGTGCGGGCTTTTTGGAATCCGGGAAAGCGACCCGTACACAGAGGCAGCGGCCGTGGCCCAGGCCGTGCTGGATGATTTATACCTGCCGGATTACGTGCCCATGAAGCTGCAGCAGAAGCTGGCCTACGGTCCGCGCCTTGAAAAATGGAGGGAGCTTGGCATCCTGCCCGGCGGGGCCAAATCCGAGGTCTGTGCAGGCGTGGTAAAATGCTCCACCAACCTGAACTCGGATCCGGTTGACATGCTGCTCCACTGCCTGAAGCTTGGTATATCCACCGGTGTGTACGGCCTTATGCTGACCAATCTCCTCAATGATGTGATGCTGGGGGAACCGGAAATCATGCCTGCTCCTGTTGGGCTTGGCGTCATTGACCCGGATTACATCAATATCATGATAACAGGCCATCAGCACTCCATTTTCGTGCATCTTCAGGAACAGCTTAAGAAGCCGGAGGTCCAGGAACTGGCCAGGTCGGCCGGCGCAAAAGGTTTCCGTCTGGTTGGCTGTACCTGCGTGGGTCAGGATCTGCAGCTGCGGGGCGTGCATTACCAGGATATATTCAGCGGTCATGCCGGCAATAACTATACCAGTGAGGCCGTGCTTGCCACAGGGGCCATTGACGCGGTGCTCAGCGAATTCAACTGCACCCTTCCGGGAATTGAGCCCATCTGTGACTCACTGCATATTAAGCAGATATGCCTGGATGACGTGGCCAAGAAGCAGAACGCCCAGCTGAAACCATTTATATTTGAGGAAAGGGAACGGATCAGCAGGGAAATCATAGAGGAAGTGCTGGCTTCTTACAGGGAGCGCAGGTCATGCGTGCCCCTCAACCTTCTTAAGGGCCATGGCAACCAGAACACCATTACAGGCGTAAGCGAGGTTTCCCTGAAAAAGTTCCTGGGAGACAGCTGGAAACCCCTGATTGACCTGATTGCATCCGGCGATATCAAGGGGATTGCAGGTGTGGTGGGATGCTCCAACCTGACAGCCGGAGGCCATGATGTGCTGACCGTGGACCTGACAAAGGAACTGATTGCCAGGGACATCCTGGTACTGACCGCCGGCTGTTCCTCAGGCGGCCTGGAAAACTGCGGCCTTATGAGACCTGAGGCGGCGGAGCTTGCAGGACCAAAACTTAAGGCAGTCTGTCAGTCCCTTGGGATTCCGCCCGTACTTAACTTCGGGCCATGCCTTGCCATCGGAAGGCTGGAGATGGTGGCAACCGAGCTTGCGTCCGCCCTTGGGGTGGATATCCCCCAGCTCCCCCTGGTGCTTTCCGCCGCCCAGTGGCTGGAAGAACAGGCCCTGGCCGACGGCGCCTTTGGCCTGGCCCTGGGGCTTCCCCTTCATCTGGGGCTTCCTCCCTTCATAACGGGCAGCAGCCTGGTGACCAAGGTCCTTACAGAGGATATGAAGGCCCTGACCGGAGGCCAGGTCATTGTCAACAGCGATGCAGTGGAAACCGCAGGGATATTGGAACAGATCATTGAAGAAAAACGGAAAGCGCTGAATATATAGGAGGGGTGGCTATGAAACGAATATGGATTGACGCCTGCAAGTGCGATGGCTGCCTGAACTGCACACTTGCCTGTATGAATGCCCACAGGGCGGACAAAGGCAGCATATATGACCTGGATCTGGCGGACCCGTCCAATGAGGGCCGCAATTTCATCCACAGGCAGCCGGACGGCACGTACCGGCCCGTGTTCTGCCGGCATTGTGATGAGCCGGAATGTGTAAACTCCTGCATGAGCGGCGCACTAAGCAAAAATCCGGAAACAGGGATTGTGGAGTATGACGAAAGACGCTGTGCCGGCTGTTTCATGTGTGTGATGAACTGTCCCTTTGGCGTCCTGAAGCCGGACAGCGCCACTAAGAGCCGGATCATAAAGTGTGATTTCTGCAAGGACAGCGGCAGTGAGCCAAGCTGCGTTAAGGCATGTCCAAAAAAGGCAATCTGGGTAGAGGAGGTGCGGTCATGAGGTATGTGGTTGTTGGAGCCGGCGCAGCCGGGATCAGCGCGGCAAGGACGCTGCGCCAGCTGGACCGGGAAGGGGACATTGTCCTGGTATCCAAAGATGATAAAGTCCATTCCCGCTGTATGCTGCACAAATATCTGGGCGGCCAGAGGACGGCGGGGGAGATTGACTTTACGCCGCCGGATTTCTTTGAGTCGTTGGGCATTGACTGGATTGCAGGAAAGGCCATGACAAGGCTTCACTGTGAGGAAGAGAGGATTGAACTGGACGATGGGACATTGATACCATATGACAGGCTATTGATATGCAGCGGCGCATACTATCTGGTCCCCCCCGTGCCGGGGCTTAGGGAGGCAGGAAATGTTTACGGGTTCCGTGACCTGTCAGATGCAGAAGCAATTAAAAATGCCGCCGGCCCGGGGATGAAGGCTGTGATCATAGGTTCGGGCCTGGTGGGCATGGACGCTGCGTATGCGCTTTTAGAAAAGGGGATAAGCCCTGTGATCGTGGAGATGGCAGACCGTATCCTTCCGCTTCAGCTGGATGGCCTGGCCGCAGCCGAATACCAGAAGCTCTTTGAAACCCATGGCTGCAGGTTCCGGCTGCCAGCCAAGGCCTCGGGAACACGTCTGGATGCTGACGGGAATGCGCGGGCCCTGATCCTTGACACCGGGGAAGAACTGGAATGTGATTTCATCATAGTGGCGGCAGGGGTCCGCCCGGAAATCCGATTCCTGGAGAACAGCAGGGTTGGGACCGGAAGGGCCATAACCGTGAACCAATACATGGAAACCACGGTTCCCCATGTCTATGGGGCCGGTGATGTCTGCGGCCTGTCCGGAATCTGGCCCAATGCAATGAAGCAGGGAGTGGCCGCGGCCAAAAACATGTGCGGGATCCCCACGGTTTATGACGACACCTATGCCATGAAAAATACCATGAATTTCTTTGGCCTGCCCGCCCTCTGTATCGGTGACATCAACCGCAGGGGGGACGGCACCCAGGTCATCACTGAGGAAGACAGGTGCAATTACAGGAAGGCGCTGGTGGAGGATGGGATCCTTAAAAGCATACTCCTGCTTGGCGACATATCGGGAAGCGGCATCTACCAGTACCTGATTAAGAACCAGATAAAGCTGCCAGTCACTGGCCGGGATATCTTCCGCCTTTCTTTTGCGGATTTTTACGGGTTTGACAAGGCAGATGGAGGATATGCCTGGAACTGCCTATAAATCCTCCAGATACCAGGTCCCCTCCAGGAATTCAGCCGGAACCCCGGCCTTTGCAAAATAACCGGTCATGGCCATGCAGGCAAATTTTTCCGTGGAATAATGGGTTGCCCCAATGACATTGACCCCATGGTCCCTGGCCAGCCGGTGGAACGCAAGGGTCGGCTCAAAGTGGGGCAGGGGTTTGGTGAAACCGGTGATATAACAGTGTACGTCCTTCTGCGCAAGTTCGGTAATGACAAATGGGTAGCTTCCGCCGCCTGCGGCAATGGCTACCCTGCCGTCCTTGATGGAGGGCTCACCGTATGGGTACAGCTTTGTATCGTGCCCCACCGTGCGTGACACAAGGTCCTGAAGTTCCAGGACAGAAGACATATCGGTCCGGCAGATGACACCCGCCTGGGTATGTTCATCATACCGGCAGAAGGGTTCCGCAATCCGCAGTCCCAGCGCCTTTGCAAGACTGACAGAAGTGGAGTATTCCCCGTACTGGTCCAGGGGCGTGTGCAGCATGTAGAATGAAATCCGCCGTTTTTTCATTTCCTTAAGATAATCCAAGGGAATGTCATGGAACGGGAAACCTTCATCTGATGCAATGTATTCCATTGCATGATGGGCGAACAGCAGCACATCTGTCTCATTTCTCCTAAAAATCTCATCTATGACTGCCTTGTCTGGAAATGTGGCAGTATAAACTTTCCGGATGTGTTCCGTGTTATCAGCCACCAGTCCCATGTACCTGCTTTTAAATTCAGGAAAAATGAAATCATTGTCAAGGGACATGAAGCTCCAGTCATCCTTCATGTCCTTCAGGTTAAAATCCAGTTCCAGTCTGCGGTACAGGCTCCGTGAATCCATAGGCGTCCTCCTTTGGGCGGTTTTGATTATTTTACCTATTCTATCACATTGCAGATTTACCTGCCACCTAAAAATAGGTCTGTTTCCATTTCAAGAGTTTTTTACTTTCATGTATATTTTATTGATGAAAGAATGGACAATAGTTTCAAATGGTTTTATAATGTACATGATATGGTTAGTGTTTGAAACCTTTGAACAGACACAGCCAAACAAGAATTGGAAGGAGAACGAAAAATGAGTGAATGTAACCACGACTGCGGTTCCTGCAGTGCCAATTGCGAGAGCCGTACCGTTGATAAAAGTGAATTCCTGGAGGCGCTGAATCCAGCCAGTTCCGTGAAAAAGGTAATCGGTGTGGTCAGCGGCAAGGGAGGGGTGGGAAAATCCCTGGTAACTTCCATGATGGCTGTCAGCATGAACCGCAAGGGCAGGAAGACTGCCATCCTGGACGCGGATATTACGGGGCCGTCCATCCCCATGGCATTCGGCATAGGCAATGAGGGCGTCATGACTTCGCCGGACGGCAAGCTGATGCTGCCGGCCAGATCCATGGAAGGTGTGGAAATCATGTCCGCCAACCTGCTTCTTGATAAGGATACGGATCCTGTTATCTGGAGAGGGCCTGTGATTGCGGGCGCTGTTAAGCAGTTCTGGTCAGAAACCCTGTGGCAGGACATTGATTACATGTTTGTGGATATGCCTCCCGGGACAGGCGATGTCCCGCTGACCGTATTCCAGTCCCTGCCGGTGGACGGCATTATCATCGTTACCTCGCCCCAGGAGCTGGTAAGCATGATTGTGGCAAAGGCAGTGAATATGGCCAAGAAGATGGATATCCCCATTGTGGGAATCGTTGAGAACATGAGTTATCTGGAGTGTCCTGACTGCAAGAAGCGCATCAGCGTATTCGGCGAAGGCCATGTGGAAGAGGTGGCGAAGGAACACGGCATACAGGTCCTTGCGCAGATTCCCATTGACCCCATGATTGCCCAGATGGTAGATGCGGGACGGGTGGAATACCTGGATATGCCGTGGTTTGGGCATGCAGTGGAGATAGTCGGGGCACTGTGATACCTATGGTGCGGTATCATGCGCAGTAGTATCATGAGCAGCGGCATCGTACACAGCGGCACCATGAGCAGCGGCATCGTACGCAGTAGCATCATGTGCAGCGGCGCCTGAGGGTATCGGACAGGATGTATGAGATAAAATTGCAACAGATAATGAGGCGAACCGATGAATATGAACATTAACATGAATCCCAACAGCGAACTTCATCAGTCCATCGTCAATGTGCCGGATCTGGTACAGGTGCCGGAAGTCTGGGTAAACCAGGCGCGTCAGTTTCAGCAGGCAATGATGAGGTATACCTGCGCAATCCGTGAAGTGAAGACAAAGCTGGAAGTGCTCAATGATGAATTGTCTGTGAAGAACCAGCGCAATCCCATTGAGATGATTAAATCCAGGGTGAAGAAACCCGTGAGCATTGTGGAGAAGCTTCAGCGCAGAGGGTTTGAGGTTTCGCTGGATTCAATGGAAAAGAACCTGGATGATGTTGCGGGAATCCGCATCATCTGCTCCTTTGTGGATGATATCTATGAAGTGGCCGACATGCTTGTGCGCCAGGATGATGTGACTGTAATCATGGTCAAGGACTATATTAAGAACCCGAAGCCCAACGGCTACCGGAGTTACCACATGATCATAGAGATTCCTGTGTTTTTTTCCGACAGCAAGAAGCCAATCCGGGTGGAGGTGCAGATCCGCACCATTGCCATGGATTTCTGGGCCAGCCTGGACCATCAGCTGAAGTATAAGAAATCATTTATTGACGACAATGGAGAAATCAGTGAGGAACTGAGAAAGTGCGCTAACGTGATTGCTGAGACCGACCAGAAGATGCTTGCGATACGCAAGCGGATTGAGGCCCAGGGCGTTACGGTGCGCAGGGACTGATGACGGGCGGCAGCCCCGGTAACAGGATATTGCCCCAGAGACAGCTAATATAAGTAATAGGACAGGGTTTCCGTTATGCGGAACCCTGTTTTTCTGTAGAGGCCAAGGGCCGGTGCATTGGTTCCTGATACCTGCAGGCGCAGGCGCCGGCATCCCTGTCCTGCCAGCCTGGACATGATGTGGTATAAAAACCATGTTCCCAGACCTTTCTTACGGTGCCGGGGAAGGATTTCCAGCCCGTAGAGGTAAGCGCCGGTCCCATGGACAACAATCCGGCAGGTCCCGGCAGGCAGGCGGTCACGGGAGTCCGTAAGGGAATCGGGACACGACCTGTCCGTGGCAGAGGAATCCCCTCCGGGGGTAATCCACATGGTCAGGGACATTTCCCCATCCTCCTCCAGGCATTCTGCAAAGACATGATAGCGGCTGTCCAGGTTCTGCAGCCCCGGTCCTTCCTCTGCCAGGGGGAGGTCAATCTCCATCATATATTCATCATATAAGAATTCCGCATCCAGATGCCGGAGCACCTTAAGTGTATCCGGGCATCGGTTGTCCGTGACAAAGCACAGGTCAGGTCCGCCTTCCTCCTGGCTGTCCCTGCACGCCTGTTCCAGCAGCGCATGGAAATACCCCTGGTTCCGGCAGCCGGGACGGGTAAATGCGCTGCATTCCCAGGAGGAACCATCCATCTTATAGACAGCGAGAAAGGCCTGCATCCGGCTGCCGTCCCCATATAAAAGCCAGAAATGATCCCCGTCCCCTGGACAGGACAGGGTTGTGCCGTCTGTTTGGCGGCAGAGGTCGGTGATGGTGCGTATGTCATGGGCCTGTTCCCGGGATAATGATGGTGTATGGATGATCTTCATGGCGTTTTCCTTTCTTTTTCCATCCGCACAGACCCTAAGGTCTGTGCGGATGCAGCAAAATGATATCTTCTTATTGTAGGGGATGGGACGGAAAAATGCAACGGTGCAGGATTGTATTTCTTGTGTATTTCGCAATCTACGGGTTGAATCTGGAAAAACCGGGTGGTAGAATAAAAGCCATGTGCGGGGCAGATCCGACATTTCTCCGCCAAAAGCATCAGAAGGAAGGCATAAAGATGAAATATGTAAAACAGATTGGAATTGTTCTGGGCATTACCATGGCAGGCGAGGTCCTGTACCAGGTGCTGCCCCTGCCTGTCCCGGCAGGCGTGTATGGGCTGTTTATCATGCTGGCAGCCCTTATGGGCGGGGCAGTGAAACTGGAAAGCGTGGAGGGAACCGGCAATTTCCTCATGGACACCATGACCATGATGTTCATACCAGCCACCGTGGGAATCGTGGAATCCATAGCCGAGGTCAGGGCTGTGCTGGTTCCGTTCCTTGTGATTATAGCTGTCAGCACCGTACTGGTCATGATCGTGACCGGCCGGATGGCCCAGTGGGTCATGGGGCGCAAGGAAGCAAAGCAGGGGATAAAAGGGGGAAATGCAGCATGAGCACTATAAGGGACAGCATCCGTCTTATATTAGAACAGTCCCAGTATTTTGGCCTGGTCCTAAGCATCGGGGCGTATCTGTTTGCCTGCTGGCTGAAGAAAAGGACCGGACTGGCAATCCTGAATCCGCTGCTGGTTTCCGCCGCGCTTATAATTGCCTGTATATTTGGAGTAGGAATGGATTATGAAACATATAATAAGGGTGCATCGTATCTGAGCTGGCTTTTGACCCCTGCAACCGTATGTCTGGCAATCCCGCTTTATAAGCAGCTGCATCTGCTCAAAGAGCATGGGGATGCGGTTGTCCTGGGAATCACGGCAGGTGTGGCGACCAGCGCGGTCAGCGTTTTCCTGCTGTGCCGGGTCCTGGGGCTGACCCACACACATTATGTGACCCTGCTGCCAAAGTCCATTACCACGGCAATCGGCATGGGCGTCAGCGAGGAGGCCGGCGGCATCGTGACCCTGACGGTGATGAGCATCGTGCTCACCGGCGTCCTGGGCAACATGGCCGGCGAATCCATATTAAGGCTTGCCAGGATACACCATCCCGTGGCCAAGGGCCTTGCCCTTGGAACCAGCGCCCATGCGGTGGGGACGGCCAAGGCCCTGGAGCTGGGGGAAATCGAAGGCGCCATGAGCAGCCTTTCCATTGCAGTGGCCGGGCTGATGACCGTGATTGTGGTGCCTCTGGCGGCAAATCTGATAAAATGATAATAAGACGGTTCAACAGACATTAGTTAAGAAGGGAGCGTGGCCGCATGAAGAAACGCAGTGAAGTGGAAATCAAGGACACATGGAAGCTGGAGGATATGGTTGCCAGCGACAGCCAGTGGGAACAGTTGTTTGAGGAGGCATCCTCCAGGGTGAAACAGTATGCGGATTATAAGGGAAGGCTGGATGAATCCGCGGATACGCTGTACGCGTGCCTGAAGTTTGACGATGAGATATCCAGGGAGACGGAACTGCTCTATGTATACTCCAGGATGCGCTCCGACCAGGACACGGCAGACCAGAAATACCAGGATATGTTTTCAAGGGCCCAGTCCCTGTCCTACCGGGCCTCTGAGCATTCCTCCTATATCGTGCCGGAAATCCTTGCCATTCCAAAGGAAACGCTGGACGCATACATGAAGGCGGACAATGGGATCAGCCATTTTAAGCGTGCGCTTGAAATGGTGCTGAACAAAAGGGAGCATACCCTTTCCGGGGAAATGGAGGAACTGCTGGCCCAGTCCTATGACGCTACCCAGGGAGCCAGCCAGATATTTACCATGTTCAACAATGCGGATGTGAAATTCCCTGTGATTACAGGAGAGAACGGGGAGGCTGTGCAGATAACCCACGGCAACTACATTTCCCTGATGGAGAACCAGGACCGCAGGATCAGGAGGGATGCCTTTGAGGGGCTTTACAGTGTGTATGCCCAGTATTCCAACACCTTGTCAGCTGCATTTTCCTCCAATATCAAACAGGCCGTGTTCTATGCCAGGGCAAAGAAATATGAGTCCGTCAGACAGTATTACCTGGCGGAAAATGAGGTCCCGGAACTGGTTTATGATAATCTGGTCCGGGCGGTGAGGGATAACCTTCCAAAGCTTCACCGCTACGCAAGACTGCGCAAAAAGCTTCTGGGCGTGGAGGAGCTTCATATGTACGACCTGTATGTGCCCATGGTAGCTGAATTTGACCGCCGTTATACCTATGAGGAGGCCAAATCCATTGTAAAAGAGGGTCTGGCCCCGCTGGGAGAGGAATATCTGTCCATCCTGCAGGAAGGTTTTGACAGCCGTTGGATTGATGTGTATGAAAATGAAGGGAAAAGAAGCGGGGCGTATTCCTGGGGGACTTATGGCAGCCATCCTTATGTGCTCCTTAATTTCCACGGCACGCTGAATGACGTGTTTACACTGGCCCATGAGATGGGACACTCCATACACAGCTGGTATTCTGATAAAAACCAGCCGTTTACCTATGCCGGTTATAAGATTTTTGTGGCGGAAGTGGCATCCACCTGCAATGAGGCGCTTTTGATCCGCCACATGCTTAAGAAGGCGGGAAGCAGGGAAGAGAAGGCATATCTGCTGAATCATTTCCTGGAAAGCTTCCGTGGAACCTTGTTCCGCCAGACCATGTTTGCTGAGTTTGAGGACATGGCCCACAGGAAAGGGGCTGCCGGGGAAAGCCTGACAGCGCAGAACCTTTGCCAGATGTACCGCCAGCTGAATGTGGATTATTTTGGGCCGGAAATGAATGTGGATGCCCAGATCGACTATGAATGGGAGAGGATTCCCCATTTTTATACCCCGTTTTATGTATATCAGTATGCAACCGGGTTTTCCGCGGCAGTGGCAATCAGCAGCAGGATCATGAAAGGGGAAGAGGGCGCGCTGGAGGGCTATAAGAAATTCTTGAGCGGCGGCTGTTCCATGACGCCCATTGAACTGTTAAGACTTTGCGGTGTGGATATGTCCACCACCAGGCCTGTGGATGAGGCGCTGTCATTTTTTGGGGAGCTGCTGGATGAATTTGAGGGGCAAAGATGAGTCGGGATACGTTAAGAGAAAACGCCTCAGGGCGTCAGCTGAAAAAACAGGTTGACCTGACAGGGGGCAATCCGGGCAAAAGTCTCCTGATGTTTGCATTTCCCATGATTCTGGGCAACCTGTTCCAGCAGTTTTACAATATGGCGGATTCCATGATTGTGGGTAACTTTGTGGGGGAGGACGCACTGGCGGCAGTGGGTGCCTCCTATGCCCTGACCAATGTGTTCATCATGATTGCCATTGGCGGCGGCAACGGCGCCTCGGTGCTCACCTCCCAGTACCTGGGCGCCAGGCAGCATGGGAAGATGAAGACATCCATCTCCACCGCCCTTATCACATTCCTGGCCGTCAGCCTGGTATTAGGCGGCCTGGGATTTGCCATGAACGGGACAATCCTGACAGCCCTTAATACGCCGGAAAACATAATGGGCCAGGCCAGGCTGTACCTGGGGATTTATTTCCTGGGACTGCCGTTCCTGTTCATGTACAATGTGCTGGCAGCTATTTTCAATGCCCTGGGGGATTCCAGGACGCCCTTGTATCTTTTGATATTTTCCTCCATCCTGAACGTGGTCCTGGATATCATCTCCGTTACATGGCTGGGCATGGGCGTGGACGGGGTTGCAATTGCCACGGTCATGGCCCAGGGCATCTCAGCCCTGATTTCCTTTGGTCTGCTGCTGAGGAAGCTGAAGGGGTATGAACGCGCCCAGGAGGACGGTTTCCGGTTCTATGACAGGGCCATGCTGGGCTCAGGCACCAGGATTGCGGTGCCGTCCATCCTGCAGCAGTCCATTGTTTCCATCGGAATGCTGCTGGTACAGTCTGTTGTCAATGGATTCGGCTCCGCGGCGCTGGCCGGATACTCTGCCGGAAGCCGCATCGAATCCATCTGCGTGGTGCCCATGATTGCCACGGGCAATGCAGTGTCAACCTTCACGGCCCAGAACATTGGCGCGGGAAAGCTGGAGCGTGTAAAGGAAGGGTACCGTGCAAGCTACCGGATCATATTGGGGTTTGCTGTCATCATTGCAGTGGTGGTATCCCTGTCAAACGGCGCGGTAATTGCATCCTTCCTGGGCGGGGATATGAGCCCGGAGGCATATGCGGCGGGTACGGGATATCTGTCCTTTATCGCTTACTTTTTCCTGTTCATTGGGCTTAAGGCGGTGACGGACGGTGTGTTGCGCGGGTCCGGTGATGTGCTGGTATTCACCATTGCCAATCTGGTCAATCTGGGAATCCGCGTTTTCGCGGCATTCCATTTTGCGCCTGTGTGGGGCGTTGCGGCTGTGTGGTACGCAGTGCCTATGGGCTGGATTGCCAACTATGTGATTTCCTTTAGCCGGTATCTGACCGGGAAGTGGAAGGATAAGAAAGTGATATAGGATAGGAAAGGGATGCAAAAAGGATGGGAAAGATTGAGTTAAGGAAATGGACGTTCCATGATAAGGAAAACCTTATGGCAATATGCAATGCGGTCAACCGAGGTTACCTGTCCAACCGGCTGCCGTTTCCATATACGGAGTCAGATGCCAAATGGTGGCTGGACATGGTGGAAGAGCACGATGGAAAAGACGGTATCTTCCGCGCTGTCTTGGTGGATGGGACCATTGTGGGCAATATTTCTGTTGAACAGAAATCAGATGTTTATGGGAAAGATGCGGAAATCGGCTACCTGCTTATTACGGAGAAATGGTCGCAGGGAATCATGACAGAGGCAGTGGGACAGATATGCAATCTTGCATTTTCCTCATTAGATATCATCCGTATTACCGGGCTGGTCTATGAACCGAACAGCGGTTCACGCAGGGTCCTGGAAAAGAACGGGTTTATATTGGAGGGAATCCTGAAACATGCAGTGGTAAAGGATGGCAGTATTTATAATCTCTGCATTTATGGAAAACTGAGATAAGTCCATGGTCCATCATACCATATCCGATCCACCCATATGGACAGACAGCCGGAGGAAAACGCCTCCGGCTGTCTTTTTAAAGGGGAATATCTATATTAAAAACCGGAAGGGCTGCATCACAAAGCCGACCACCTTCCATGCCGCCCTTTTATAAAACGGGACATAGGCCACCGTGATGTGTTCCGGTATGTCATAGGTGCCGTCCGGCAGGAGTCTCCTGCAGTCCGCCTCATAGGATTCCATATAATCCTCCAGCTGGGATGTAAGCTCAGGACTTTGGATGACCAGCATCAGTTCCGTGTCCATATAAGTGCTTCTCAGGTCAAAATTATAGGAACCAACGGCACACAGCTCATGGTCAATCAGAAGGGACTTGCCATGGTAGGAAAGGCCGCCGTCGTATTCCAGGATTTCCATACCGGTCCCGATGAAGGCTTTCTTATGCCTTGGATAATCGCTGGAAGCAAAGAAATTGTCCCCGTTTTCAACTGAATTGATCATCATGGTTACCGGCACATGGGACGTGACCTCTGTCAGGGTGTCATACATGTAGTTGTTGAATACCGCATAGGGGGTGTGGATCACCACCTGTTCCCTGGCGCTCCTCATCAACTCAGTCATGGTGTAGAAAACCACTGGTTCCTTTGCATAGATGTCAGTGGGGTTGGATACAAGTGTTATCTTCCCGGCAGGAACCGTGTGTTCTTCATAATAGGCAAGGGGAGCCGGCTGGGTGGAGGCCGGTATCTCCCTGTCATTGTCATTGATGTCCGGGTCAATGGGAAGGGCCGGACAGGCGGGCTGCCCAGGATTTTCCATTTCCCAGCCCAACAGTTCCGGATTTTTGTTTGCCAGCATATTATATCTGTCCCTTAAAACCCCGGCTGCCTTTTTAACGGAATCCTTTTCAGCCAGCGTTTCATCATCATGGAACAATGAGGATACATCCAGATTCCACACCTGGTTAAAGTAAGCCTCCACCTGGTTCAGGGAACTTTGGCTGGTCCCGGCAGTGCCGTGGGCTGTGTTATAGACCAGGACTTCCCGGTCATGGCTGCGGGAATTGGTGGGATAGGAGCCAATGAAGTAGTCAAAGGTATTACGGCCCCCAAGGATATAGCCGTAGTCATCGGCAATCACATATTTGTCATGCATCCTGCCCTGGGTCTTCCAGGGAAGGAGCAGGTTGATTTTGTTATAAATCTTAATCTCTATATTGGGATGGCTGGAAAGCGCGTAAAAATAGCTGTTCCGCTCCATGCGCACCAGCCCGGAAAAACCGTCAACCAGAATCTGTACCTTTACCCCCTGGTCTGCTTTATGGAGCATGACCGCCATGATATCCCTGGGGCTTTCACCGTCCCTGAAATCAAATGTGGACAGTATGATCCGTTCCTTTGCCAGGCTCATGAGGCGCATCCTCTCATCCCATGCGCTCTGATTGGTCTCCAGGATCATGGCCCTGTCACAGCCCGGTCCATCCTGATAAAAGGCGGAAGCAGAAGTATTGGCTTTCGTTATCCCGGAAACCGGTTTATAATGGTAAAAGGGTGCGGCCGCACCGATGACCAGATACAGGAATATAAATAGCAGGACGGTCATGGCCCTGTGTTTTTTAATCCATTTGATAATCATAAGGAACTCCTTTTGTGAGCATACTTTAAACAAATGGGAAACAACCTATAGGGTAATATACTAAGAATGGACAAGAAAGTCAAATCATTTAAAACGCATGAATGGGAAGGGAGCGCAGTACATGGGACAGACACTTTATCATAACGGGACCATACTGACCATGGAGGACCAAAAGCCGTGTGTGGGTGCGGTACTCACTGAAAATGGCAGGATTCTCGGCACCGGGGACTATGAAACCTTAAAGGACATGGCGCAGCCAGGGGTACAGACAGCAGATTTACAGGGAAATGTGATGCTGCCCGGATTCATTGACCCCCACAGCCATTTCACGGCCTGTGCCAGCCAGACCATGGAGGTGGATTTAAGCCATGCCGGGGATTTTGGGGAAATCATCCAATGCATCCAGGTTTTCATAAAGGAGCAGAAGATACCGGAGGGACAGTGGATACAGGCGGCAGGATATGACCACAACAGCCTGAGGGAAGGAACCCATCCCCGAAGGAAGGTGCTTGACAAAGCAAGTCCCAGGAACCCGCTGATTGTAAAGCATCAGTCGGGCCATATGGGCGTGTTTAATACCATGGCATTAAACCAGCTGGGCGTGGATGCCCAGACCCGGTCACCCCAGGGCGGATTCATTGAAAAAGAGGATGGGATTCCCACCGGATATATGGAGGAACGGGCGTTCCTGGAGTATCAGGATAAGGTTCCCATGCCATCGCCCGAGGCGTTCCTGAAAGCCTATGGCCGCGCCCAGGAGCTGTATGCATCCAACGGTATCACCACGGTCCAGGAAGGAATGCTGCCTGCAAAGCTTCTGCCGCTTTACCGGATGCTGGAAGGGTCCGGACTGCTGAAACTGGATCTGGTGGCTTATGCCGATATCCGGGAAAGCGATGCAGTGGCAGAGGCCATGAAGGATTATGTGAAATGTTACAAGAACCATATAAAACTTGGGGGCTATAAGATGTTCCTGGACGGATCCCCCCAGGGCAGGACGGCCTGGATGCGGGAACCATATGAGCAGGTGGAAGGGTGGGACCAGCCGGCTGATTATAAAGGGTACGGCACGCTCTCTGATGAGGAGGTATTGGCCGGCATCCTGAAGGCGGAAACGGATAAAATGCAGCTGCTGGCCCATTGTAACGGGGATATGGCCTGCCAACAGTATCTGAACCAGCTGGAGGCCGCGTACAGGTCTTTGGAGGAGCAGAAGGGCAATGCATGTTATCCCGGGGATATCCGTCCTGTCATGATCCACGCACAGCTCCTTTGTCAGGACCAGCTTCCCAGGGTAAAGGAATTAAAAGTAATCCCCTCCTTTTTCCTGGCCCATGTGTACCACTGGGGCGATGTGCATGTCCGCAATTTCGGCATCAGAAGGGCCAGCCATATTAGCCCGGCAGGCTCTGCCTTAAAGGAGGGGATTATATTTACCCTGCACCAGGACAGCCCGGTCATCAGCCCGGACATGCTGGAAACCCTATGGTGCGCCGTGAACAGGGAGACAAAAGGCGGCATGGTCCTTGGCAGGGAGGAATGCCTGCCTGTATGGGAAGCATTGAAGGCCCTGACCATAAACGGGGCTTATCAATATTTTGAGGAAGATGAAAAAGGCTCCATTGTCAACGGAAAGGTGGCTGATTTTGCAATCCTTGACCGCAATCCCATGTCCGTGGAACCGGAGGCCATAAGGGACATCCGGGTATTGGCCACGATTAAGGAGGACAGGCTGATATGGAAGAGACAGCAGGGCGGGGTGTGCGGAATGACAGGCTGATATGGATGAGACAGCAGGGGACGGCAGGATGTGAGGAATGGCAGGTCATATGGAGCGATAGGGCATATGGAGCGGCGGGGCATATGGAGCGGCGGGACACATATAAGAATAAGCCGCTTATGATGACAGAATGCAGGATGCCGTCCAGGTTGGGGGACCTGGCGGCATCCTGCATGACATAAGATATATATTAAAAGGGAGTGGTGGTAAAAAAAGTGGAACGGTTATAATATACGCGGGATTGTTTACTGCATGCAGTACCGTCAGCCCGATTACAGTATATCGATATACTTTGGCGTATCTTCTACCTTAGGACTATCCTTTGGTACCTGAAGCTTTAGGATGCCGTTTTCAAAACCAGCCTTGATATCTTCCTGTCTGATCTGTTCTCCCACAAAGAAGGATCTCTTGCAGGAACTGGTGTAGCGTTCCTTATGGATAACAGTACCACGCTCGTCCTTGTTTTCAGCGGAGCTGCTGGATTCAGCCGTAATGGTGAGATAGCCGTCCTTTAATTCAGCCTTGATATCTTCTTTCTTAAATCCGGGAAGTTCAATCTCCATTAAGTAGTTGCCGTCTTTTTCCATGATGTCGGTACGCATGATGGGAAGCTTCTTGCTGTCATTGCCCTTTTCGGTGGAACCGCTGAAAAATGGGTCATTGAAAAATTCATCAAATAAATTAAGTCCATAATTTCTTCTTGGGATTAACATCATAATCATATCCTCCTTACATATATGAAACTGTTTGAGTTGTTTTATTTTTCATAACTGTATTATAACACGATTGTTAGCACTGTCAAGAGGTGAGTGCTAATAAAAATATAAAAAAATTATTAACTCAGATCCATCCAGCAGTTTTACCTGGGAAGAATCTTTCTGCCTGAACCGCAGGGGACCATCATCCACTATTTCAGATACATGGTGATACGTTCCGCTGTCAGTATGAACTGTCCAGGTCTTCCTGCTGTACATTCACGCCGTCCACATAAAATTCACGGTAGTGCAGGGAGAGTGATATGGATTCATTGCCCTGGCTTGTTCCCCTCCCCATACATCCGTCTGGTCCTTGATTTCATGATATCATAAATTTTTTTTGGGTGAGGGGGGGGGCATTAACATTCCTTTAAGTAATCATTGAGATTTCTCACGCCAGAATAATCCTTCCGACTGAGCCAGGGGTTTTAAGATTTCCCGTACCCCGCTGCTTGGCTGGTATACAGTCATATGGAGGGAACGGCCTTCCAGGCAGATTAAGGTCTGCTCCTGTGTAAGAAGCAGGCCCAGTCCTCCCTTGCTGTTTTTCACGGCGTGGCGCACTGCTTTTTCCAGCCTTTCAGCGGATACGCCGCTGTGCCAGCCCTCTGTGTGCATGTCCATATCAAAATAACAGTGCAGTTTTACCAGCATGCGTGCCAGTTTACGGGCAAGACGTTTGGATTCACCGTTATCCAGGAACAGGCTTTCTGTTTCCAGATATATGCTGCTCCGGTCAGCCGGAACCTGTACCGGGAATACATCAATCACGGCATAAGGCTTCTGTAAAAGTCCTTCCATCAGGGAGTCCCTTTGCCTGTCCGGCGTTTTCCAGAAGTCTTTAAATTCCTTTTCTGTTATGGTTCCCCCTGTAATCAGAAGTTCATATGTCACGCCGCGCCAGCGGTAGGTGATGCCGGACCCGGTGTACCCGTTCTTCAGGTAAAAATCCCGGCGCTTCAGGCGCTGGCTGTGGTTGTCCGCATGTTTGTCCACGGCCTCGATATCCAGGATGATGCGGTTATCCGGTTTCAGGCTTCGGATGGCCTGAAGCGCCCTGGTGCCGCAGCCATTGCCCCTCAGGGATTCCTCAACCGCCAGGAACAGGATGTTAGTAAGGTCACCAAAGGTCAGCAGATAGAAAAATCCGCAGAATACATCCCCCTGGTAAAATGCAATGAAGTCCCCGTTTCCCTGGTGGCCATTTTCCAGATAACGGATAGGGATGCGTTCCTCTGGAGGAAATGCATTTTCATATAACGTTCTTACCTTTGTATAATCCTTGTGGCCTGCTGTCATTGTTTCTGTCCTGAACATGATTTTCCCCTATCTTTTTTACGTTGGTTTTTTTGATTCAATATGTCTGGTGGATGTTCCATAGCAGCCGCCCATAGGTAAACAGCGAACGTTCCTGGAGGTTGCCTTCTGTGTCCGCGTGCATTTCCATCCACTGGAATATCTTATGGATATTGCGGCTGGTCCGTTCCTTCTCCGGCAGTATGATGGAAGCGGATATCTCTGCAAATTCCCTGCTGGCCGGGCGTTCATTTTCCTTGGCCTGCCGGTAATAGCTGGTCATGGGCTGATAACCTGACAGCAGAAGGATGTTGAAGGTGGTGTAAAAATGCTGTCCATTCCAGCTTTCCAGTGTTTCCTTATGAAAAACCTCCCTGGCAATGCGCTGGTGGAGTTCGTGACGGCCGGATACAATGGAGTTCATACAGCACCAGGAACGGGTGAGCCCCATGAACCGGGACAGGCCCTCCCTTCCTGAGACGGCGGGGGAGAGGGAGCAGAACGCAAGGTCGTATATACTTTTAAGGCCGGCGGATTTTAAATCAAGGGATAAAAAGTCGCTGACAAGGAAACCGGTATTCATCTGCCCGCTCTCCTTTGTAAACAGACGGGCATATTCAATGGCCCGTGGGGAAATGTCCACGCCCACCACCATACGGGCGGTGCGGGCAAACTCTGAGACAAAACGTCCCGGGCCGCAGCCGATATCAATTACATCCGTATCCGGTCCCAGGACCCCTGCCTGCTTCAGATAAGCAGCGGTTTCCCTGACCCTGGCCATGGATTTGCCGGAACCGTTGTCCTTAAGGTTGGCTGTCCAGAAGTTCTGTTTCCAGTTTTTCATCCTCTTGTCCCATATGTCTGCCGTATGGTCAGGGCAGCCGCTCCTGTTATTTCCCTGCAGTTCAAACATGTGCTCCAGTTCCCTGTCTTTGTGGAATTCACTCATGATGGTTTCTCCTGATCCTGTTCCTGATTTATGTATGGTAAAGTAGTATTAGCATACAATAAAAATCCGGAAGAGTAAATACGTTCCGCCCTTGAAACACGGTACTTTATATGTTAGAATGAGGAAAGGGTTTTTTCAGTACCCATACATAAGGAGGAAACTATGATTAGCCAGTTGATTGAAAAGATAAAAAAGACCAATGCCCCCATCTGTGTCGGACTTGATCCGATGCTGTCCTATGTGCCGGAGCATGTGGTGAAGAAATCCTTTGACACCTACGGCGAGACCCTGAAAGGCGCTGCAGAGGCCATCTGGGAATTTAATAAGGAAATCATTGACCATACATGGGACCTGATTCCGGCCGTTAAGCCGCAGATTGCCATGTATGAGCAGTTTGGCATAGAAGGCCTTATTGTATATAAGAAGACAGTGGATTACTGCCACGAAAAGGGCCTGATTGTAATCGGCGACGCCAAGAGGGGCGACATTGGTTCCACATCTGCTGCATATGCAGCCGGACATCTGGGCAAGGTGCAGGTGGGAAGCAATGCATTCAGCGGATTTGACGTGGATATGCTGACTGTGAACCCATACCTGGGAACAGACGGCGTGAAGCCGTTTGTGGATGTGTGCAGCAGCGATGACAAGGGACTGTTCGTTCTGGTGAAGACCTCCAACCCAAGCAGCGGCGAGTTCCAGGACCGTCTCATTGACGGAAGGCCTTTATATGAGTGGGTGGCTGAAAAGGTGATGGAATGGGGGGAAGCCTCCATGGACGGCGTATACAGCAACGTGGGCGCCGTGGTTGGGGCCACCTATCCTGAGATGGGCAAGATCCTGCGCAGGCTTATGCCGCATACGTATTTCCTGGTGCCGGGGTACGGCGCACAGGGCGGTACGGCAGAGGATTTGAAGCACTGCTTTAATGAGGACGGGCTGGGCGCCATTGTAAACTCATCCAGAGGCATTATTGCCGCATATAAGCAGGAGAAGTATAAACAGTTTGGGCCGGAACAGTTTGGCGGGGCATCCAGACAGGCTGTTGTGGACATGGTGAATGATATTAACAGCGTACTGTAAATAACTGCAGCACCGGCAATACCTGCCGGTGCTGTAAGAACATAAAGATGGAGATTATCTATGGCAAAGATAAAGATGACAGCTGTGGTTACAGGACAGGAGCAGCTGACTGAGGATATATTTGATATGAGGATTCAGGCGGCCCGGATTGCGGAGGACGCTGTGCCGGGGCAGTTTGTCTCCCTTTATACCAAGGACGGCGCCAGGCTGCTTCCAAGACCGATCAGTCTGTGCGGCATTGACAGGGAGGCAGGGGAACTGCGCATGGTTTACCGCATTGCCGGCGCAGGGACAAAGGAGTTCTCTAAACTGAAGGCAGGGGATACCATCGATGTGCTGGGGCCTCTGGGCAATGGATTCCCCGTGGAGCCGGGAAAGAAGGCGTTCCTGATTGGGGGCGGCATTGGTATCCCGCCTATGCTGGAACTGGCAAAAGCTTTGGCAGAGGCCAACGCACGGTTGGATGGAAGCGCTTCGGCACAGGCTGGCGCGCAGCCGGACGGGGGCTTGCCGGAACAGGACGGCGGACGGGCCGGGCTGGTTCAGTCCATCCTGGGATACCGGGACAGCCAGATGTTCCTGAAGCATGAATTCGAGGAATTTGGGCCTGTCCATGTGGCAACCGAGGACGGAAGCGCCGGCACAAAGGGAAATGTGCTGGATGCCATCAGGGAACAGGGATTGTCAGCGGATATCATCTATGCCTGCGGACCCACCCCCATGCTCCGGGCGCTGAAAGCGTATGCAGCTGAGCAGGGCATCCCCTGTTTACTGTCCCTGGAAGAGAAGATGGCCTGCGGCGTTGGGGCCTGTCTGGCCTGCGTGTGCCAGTCAAAGGATGTGGACGACCATTCCCAGGTGCACAACAAACGTATCTGTAAGGACGGTCCCGTGTTCCTGGCAGATGAGATTGAACTATGACGGAGGTGGCCCGGAAGATGAATATGAGTGTAAAGATTGCCGGTGTGGAATTCCAGAATCCGGTGATGGAGGCGTCGGGCACATTTGGCTCCGGCATGGAATACGGTGAATTTGTGGATTTGAACAAGCTGGGGGCTGTTGTGACAAAGGGCGTGGCCAATGTGCCGTGGCCCGGCAACCCCACACCCAGGATTGCAGAGACTTACGGCGGGATGATTAATGCCATCGGGCTGCAGAACCCGGGGATTGATGTGTTTATCAAAAGGGATATCCCTTTCTTGAAACAATATGACACTAAGATAATTGTGAATGTCTGCGGCAGGACCACGGAGGATTACATTGACGTGGTGGAGCGGCTGGGAGATGAGCCGGTGGATATGCTGGAGATTAACATTTCCTGTCCCAATGTAAAGGAAGGCGGCATTGCCTTTGGACAGGACCCGAAATCGGCCCTGGCCATTACCAAGGCGGTGAAGGCACATGCAAAGCAGCCGATCATCATGAAGTTAAGCCCCAATGTGACGGACATCACGGTTATGGCCAAGGCTGTCCAGGATGGTGGAGCTGATGCCATTTCCCTGATTAACACCCTGACCGGCATGAAGATTGATATACACAAAAGGGCTTTTGCCCTGGCCAATAAGACGGGAGGACTTTCCGGTCCCGCCATCAAGCCCGTGGCCCTGCGCATGGTCTACCAGACAGCCCAGGCAGTGCAGGTGCCCATTATCGGCATGGGCGGTATCATGAATGGGGAGGACGCCCTGGAATTCATCCTGGCAGGAGCCAGCGCAGTGGCAATCGGCACAGCCAATTTCCACAATCCTTATGCCACGGTGGAGGCAGTGGAAGGAATCCGGTCCTATATGGAGCGGTATGGGATTGACGATATAAAACAGCTGATTGGGGCTGTGAGATAGCTGATTGAGCCGGCGGGGCGGCTGTGGCTGTGAGATAGCTGATTGAGACGGCGGAAAAGGTGGCCGCGGCATGAAAGCTGACATGGTCCGTATGTATGAAGGAGACCTGGATGGGGGATTCAATCCCCTGCCGGGTCTGTTTGTGTCACAGTAAAAATAAACTGATATGATACCTCTTAAGTAGACAAGGTAAATAACCAAAATGTACTTAGGAGGTATTTTCATGTCCAAATCAGCACATACGCCAGAATTTAGAGCAATGGTTTCCCAAGAGTATCTTAACGGATTAGTCTCATATAACTCTCTGGCCACTAACTATCAAATCGGTACTAAAACATTAAAAGAATGGGTTGCCAAATATAGGCGGCATGGTTTGTCTGCCTTCCAGAGTAAACAGGGGAACGCTTCCTATTCATCAGATTTTAAAATATTGTGTGCGGAAGCCGTTTTGTCCGGAGAAGGAAGTGTTGATGACATTGTAGCTAAATATAATATTTCAAGCCGAAAGGTTTTGCGAAACTGGATTTCCATGTATAATGCCAATAGAGAACTTAAGGATTATAATCCGAAACGGGAGGTCTATATGGCGGAAGCACGCAGGAAAACAACAATTGATGAACGCATGGAAATCGTTAAATATTGTATTGGGCATAATTGTAATTACAAGGATACAGCCACTTTATTTGATGTTTCATACAGCCAGGTCTATTCCTGGGTAAAGAAATATGAAGCTAACGGAGAAGAAGGCCTGCCGGACAAGCGTGGATATCACAAAACGGACAGTGAAGTCGATGAATTAGAGCGTTTACGGCGTGAAAATCTACGTCTGAGACGCAAGCTTGAAGAAAAAGATATGGTGGTTGAATTATTAAAAAAAGTGAAAGAATTCGAAGGGATGTGAAGCTGGGAAAAGTACGTTACGAATCAAAATATCTGGCAGTAAAGCATTTCTATGAGGATAAGAAATGGAGTGTAAACTGGATGTGTAAGCAGCTTGGAATTTCCAAAGCCGGATACTATAAATGGCTGCACCGTGACATCCCAGAACCGGAACAGGAAAATCAAAAGCTGGCTGTTTTGATTAAGGAGTATGATGAACGGTTCTGCCACATACTTGGCTATCACAGAATGACATCATGGCTCAATCATTTCAACCATACTTGTTACAGTCGTAACCGGATTCATAGGATTATGAAAAAGTTGAATATTCATGCTGTCATCAGAAAGAAAAGGAATAAATATAAATCTTTTTCTCCGGAAACAACAGTAGAAAATAAGTTAAGGAGAGAGTTCTATGCGGATGCCCCAAACCAGAAATGGGCAACGGATGTCACGGAATTTAAAGTTCCCGGAGAGAAAAAGAAACTGTATTTAAGTGCTATCCTGGATTTATATGACCGGTACCCGGTTTCCTATATAATCAGCCGCAGAAACGACAATCGATTAGTATTTAAAAATTTGACAAAGCGATTGCTGCCAATCCGGATGCAAAGCCCCTCTTTCACAGCGACAGAGGATTCCAGTATACAAGCAGGGTATTTCAAAGGAAACTGAAAGACCAGAAAATGGAGCAGTCCATGTCAAGAGTAGGGTATTGCATAGACAATGGCCCTACAGAGGGATTCTGGGGTATAATCAAGTCCGAGATGTATCAAATGTATGACATAACAGATGAAGCCTCTTTACGGTATGCAATAAAGGATTATATACGATTTTACAGTGAAGAACGTCCTCAGGACAGGTATCAGTGTAAGGCGCCTCTGGAAGTACGGATTGAAGCAATGGCCTGCGATAAACCGCCAGAATATCCTATAGCAGAAAACAAACGAATGAAGAAATGGAAAGAAAAGTGGTGTGCATAGAAAAACCTCCAAACTGAGTCATTCTATCTTACATCAGTTTGGAGGTTTACACAATCTTTGGGATACACCCGGAATTTATGCTATTTTTCGTCTGATGAGAATACGGAAATATGGAGCTTTCCCATTAACCCTCAAGTCCTTATCGTCATCACCCTTTCTAAATTTAATAATTTCAAATTGTTCAGGATTATACTTATTTAAGAAAGTGATGGGTACTCCCATTGCTCCCATATAATCTGCAGGAATATCTTGAGTTTTATTAACATTTATTCCGTAATAGTTATCGTAGAACGGATAAACTTCTTCATTTCCTTCGTATTTTTTTACTAGTTTAATAGGTTGATGTCTCTTTTCGTTATCTAACGAAGTTAGCCACATACAATTATTGGGAGAAATTATTCTGTTACCATTTTCATCTACCATTGTTTCTGTACCATATAATTCATAATTTTCTGGAACAATAAACCCAGATATTCCTCTTCCAAAACAAATTCCTAACCATACTTTATTTGCCTGGATTAAAGGAAAGACTTCTTTATATGTAATTGCATTAATATTACTAATAATTAGAAAATCTTTATTGTGACTATCCAATTGACTTATATACTCACGGAATAAAGAAAATGGTGGATTCGTTACAACAACATCGCTCTGCTTTAAAATCTGGACACATTCATCACTGCGAAAATCACCATCTCCTTGAAGCGGCGTGATACCCAAGTTTTCGCCATCATACCGATAAAAACTTGCTCCGAATCCATAAAATGTTGCATATAATTCCCTCAATTCCAATTCATTAAAATGGTCATAAAAGTATTTCCAAAAATTAGACATCTTCGGATTATCACAATTACAATATATAACCTTATCTCTAAAATGCTTTGTATAATGAATCATTTCCCTCTCGATGTCAATTAGCTGAGTGTAGAACTCATCTTTCTTATTGACCTTTGCTTTATCCAAAAGGGCATGATTAACTACTCTTTTTTTCATAACAATTCCTTACTTCTTTGTAATCTGAGAAAACAAATCCTTTCCTAACATTTTCAATGATGTCCTTGCAACATCCAACATAACCTCAATCATATCTTTATCATGCCAATGACCGCCCTCGCCCTTTGTATAGATTGATGCCGCCTGTAACATTATAGTAGCACCACTGCTTTTTACAAATTTGTTCTCACATAAATTAGTGTTTATAGGCATACCGTAGTTTGCAGCAGTCAATCTATCAAGACGATTTAAGGTTCCGTCATTATAAACCAATGTAACTTGTCTTCCGTCAGGTCTTGTAACAACAACATCCTGTGTCAAGAAATTTGAGCCTTCAAGGAACAAAAGATATGGGAAGTAACACTCTGAAAGCATAAAATTAGCTATCTCATTCACGTTTTTATATGCTCTTTCAATAGCATTACCAGCAGCCATAAGGTCTTGATTGTTTTTCTTTCCCACAAGTTTTCCAGCCTTAATGTTTTCAATATCTTTTCCTTGATGTTTAGCCTCTGATACAAGAACAACACGCCAGTTACCATTATCATCTTGTACTTCAATAATACCGCCATCTGGCTTTATACTCGCACTTTCCACAAAAAGTGTTTGACCAAGAAAAGCATCAATCTTTTTAAGTGCTTCATTTATTTCCTTCTTTGATAAATCCTTTCTGTATCTAAACTTCAACATAGGAAATTCAAATTCAAGCTGCTGTTTTACAAATAGAGATGTATTTCCTACCTCTGCATCATGGATTTGAGCATCCTTATGAAAGATTGTAATAGGACCTTGTCCCTCTTTTTGCTGCTCTGTTAATCTGTTTGATTGTCCCTTTTTCATTTGCTGTCCCTCCTCCTAATATATAAGTGTAGGGTTTCAGTACCCAACAGCCAGTTGGGACTTATTCCTCTCATTGTTTAAGCTGTATAATGATTAGGCATCGGTCTGACGACACCTCCTAGGACCATTAGCGTCCGTACGAAAGCCAGTCAGCCAGCCTGTCATTGCAGCTGTTCGATTTATGCAGGTTGAACTACCACTTACGTTCGTTTGACACCCCAGGAGATTGAATCGGCAATGAGGAATGCTGGAAACCATGCAGATTCACTTTTGGAGGTACATAGAATGTACAACGCAGTAGGTATTGATGTTTCAAAAGGCAAGAGCACCATCGCAGTCCTGCAGCCTGGCGGCACTGTCATCCGCAAACCTTTCGATGTCTCCCATACATCCCAGAGCCTCATTGAACTTGCACATTACCTTGGTTCATTAGAGGGCTCAACCAAAATCGTTATGGAATGTACGGGCAGATACCATGAGCCCATGCTCAAGGCTCTGTACGAAACCGGATTATTCGTTTCCGTTGTGAATCCCCACCTGATCAAAAACTTCGGCAACAACTCCCTGCGCAAGGTCAAATCTGACCCCGCAGATGCCCGCAGGATTGCACGCTATACTCTTGACAACTGGGCAGAATTGCGCCAATATTCAGGTATGGACAATACACGTACCCAGTTAAAAACCTTGAATTCCCAATTCAGCTTCTTTATGAAGCAGAAGGTTGCCGCAAAGGCAAACCTCATTGCACTGCTGGATAATACTTATCCCGGTGTGAATAAACTCTTTGACAGTCCGCCCCGTCAGGACGGAAGTGAAAAATGGGTGGATTATGCTTATTCTTTCTGGCATGTGGACTGTGTCCGCAGGATTGGGTTAAAAACCTTCACAGAGCGCTACAAGGCTTTCTGCAGGAAACACCACTACATCTTCCAACAGGACAAGCCCGAAAAACTGTTCAATGCCTCAAAAAAACTGGTTGCTGTCTTCCCAAAGGAAAAGACTTACAAACTGTTGATACAGCAGAGCATCCAGCAGTTAAATCTTGCTTACGGGCATGTAGAGCGTCTCCGTCAGGAAATGAATGCGCTGGCATCCACCCTTCCTGAATACAGCACCGTGATGGGCATCTATGGCGTTGGGAAGACTTATGGCCCCCAGCTCATCGCCGAGATTGGCGACGTGTCCAGATTTACCCACAGGGAAGCACTGACCGCCTTTGCAGGCGTTGACCCCGGCGTGGATGAGTCCGGCCAGCACAAGTCCAAGAGCAACAGGGCTTCAAAAGTTGGCTCTGCCAGGCTGCGCAAGACCTTATTTCAGGTCATGACGACCCTGCTCCAGAATGCCCCTGAGAACGATCCGGTATATCGTTTTCTTGATAAGAAGCGGGCACAGGGAAAGCCTTACTATGTCTACATGATCGCCGGAGCGAATAAGTTCCTCCGCATTTATTATGGCAAGGTCAAAGAGTGCCTGCGGAACTTGGAGCAGGCAGAGTAACGCCCATTTCTATATCACCCCTTTCAAGGCCGGCAGTCCTGGTGGCTTAAAAGTTATGCCCTAAAATATCAAATCGACTTTTTGAAATTTCCTTCAAAAAACACTTGACTTTTTATTAGCAGGCTTTTGTATTTTATTCGAAAAATTCATCAACATTATCAATTTTTATATAGTTTCTATTTTGTCCAAGTCCTTCCATTAGTGAGAGATGCTTTTTAAAGTATTCAAGGGATGTTCTATCACTGTCACACATCAAACAGTTTCTTCCCTCTTTTATACACACTCTTCCAACCGTACCACTACCTGCAAAGAAATCAAGAACAATAGAACCTGGATAAGATAATGCTTTCACAAAGCGTTCTATAATCTTAACTGGTTTCTGTGTTGGATGTCCTACACGCTCCTTACTATTCCCATTTAATCTTCCTATTTCCCATACATTCGTTGGATTCTTCCCTTTCCTTGTGGTTTCAGGATTCAATCTCTTATCTCTTAATGCAACTTTTAAATCTTCTTCTGAATAAGGCACCCTGACTGAATCCAAATCAAAATAGTAATCATTTGATTTAGCCAACCAAATTGCTTCTTCGTGCCTGTTGGCAAAAAAACGGTGTGCAGACATGCCATTTTTATAATGCCATATTATTGTGTTTATTAGCTTGAACTTCGTATTCTTCTTTACATACTGTATTATGTCTAATAAATCTCCCGATTTGACATTTCTGAATTGTATACCACCAAAAATAACCATACTTCCATTATCTGATAACACTCTGTATGCTTCATCTATCCATTTCGATGCCCATTCAATGTAATTATCATATATGTCCCACCCAGCAATTTCTAGGTTATATGGTGGATCGATACAGACTAATTGAACTGAGTTATCAGGCAATTGTTTTAGGAAATCTCCACAATCCGAAACGTTGAGAAGTAACTTAATCTCAGTTGGTGTTTCAAAATCAGCTGCGGATTTGTACTTTAAGCTATCATCTTTCCGCATCTTATTCAATGACATCAGCGCATGATTATTATGGGATTTATTATGAATCGCCATAATAGCAACCTCCCTTTTATTAGGTAACACTATCTCATAGCATTATCTTGTTTTTTTCTTCCTTTTTGGAACTCTTCTGGTTTCAGTGAGTTTTCTGGTATTAGCCACAGATTGCCCTTTTGAACTGCACCCTCGAATCTTCCTTCTCCGCATAGTTTTCTAACTTTACGACTAGAAATATCCCATTTCACTGGATGTTAAATATTCTATATCCATTCCTCCACATGCCCTTTTATTATATTCCAAATGCGGAACAAATTCAATGATAATTGAACATGAAAACTTATCCCCTGAAAACTTATCCTCTAATTACAACAAAGCCACACCCCAGTAGTATTACTACCAATGATTGTGGCTTTTAATCGCTCTATTCCTTTAAGCATCCAACCTTGCTCCCTTAGTAGTAAGGTCGGTAGTACCTCTCTTTCTATCTGCTCTATTTTGCCTCAGTCTACAAAGGTATGCATTGTCATAAAACTGGAGTGCCATGGCAGATAAATAGTATTTTTATCATCTTGTTTATATCCCTTCATAAGCCTTTAAACCTTGATATAATAGTCTGTTCGGCGCTTTTTTCGTTTTTCGTGTTTTGCCCCAAACCTACGATATTCTTTATAAATCTACGCAAATTCACGGGCAACTGGTGTAGTATTTTGTTCGTTTTCAACCTGATTTTCTCTGCTTTTCCTGCATATCGGCGGACTTAAAGTCCATGACTTTTACCATCTGTTCTAGACATTCAGCGTGACACCCACATCAGAATGTCTCATCACATATTGTAAGGTTTTAATATCCATACCGGTATTTGCCATATTCGTGCAGAACGTATGACAGAACACATGGGCGTGATGTTTGGCAGCGGTTTGTCCGGGTGCAACTTTCTGTATTTCTTTATCGCCTATCTCATTTCATTTTTGATACGCAGCGCAACCTTGGGCTTATCGTCCTTATCTAGTAAAATGAAGCCGCTGTACCCGTCTACTAAGATTTCCGTTTTTACTCTCTTGCGGCGGGCAAGGATATTTTTCAGACTTTGATAGACTTCCTCTGTCATAGGAATAAAGCGGCAGCCACATTCTGCAATAGCAGCAAGAACTCTTCCTCGCCTAAAAAATATATGAAATTCACAGAATTTATGCTACTCTGTACATGAAGCTTATTGCCTTCTTAATCTTCATACCCCTTGGACGGAATCGGCCAAGACGGATTGGAGTTATGTATCGCGCAATCAGTGCTTCTATATCAGGTGGAGTATTTTTACCTAATAGAAATTCCCGTCATATGTGTGCTGCAACAGAGAAATTGGCTTTGTATTCATGTTTTCTGTTTTTCTTTTCTATGACTACGTGCGAGGTAATCAATTCAGAAAAGTTATACATTATAAGTCTGGCGTAGATTTCTTGAAGATGCAATAAATCAATTGTATATTTTAAATCCCGAAAACGGCGTTTAATCAGCCGCTTCTTCCAGATTCAGATTACTTTTTTCCAAAATTGGGACTTCTTTCATAGGCAGTTATCCTCCACATATGAAAATAACCGGGCAGGGAAATGCTCGGCAACGAGCTTCAAAAAACTTCGCAAATAATCCCTGTCTGGTTATTATTTACCTTTTCTTTAATTCTCTGTTGCTTTGGTTCTCAAAGAGAAGAAAAACCCGTAGTTACGGGGGTGGGGGAGGAAAACGGCTCGACAGCGGGATAGCAACGAAGTCGGCAACGGAGTGGATTTTTAGAAGAGAAGTTCCATTTGTTCCGTGACGGCTCGAAGTCAAGGGCGTTGGACGTACAGCCGAACACACACTGGCGAGGGCGGTCTGCTGGGTGGTTTTCCCGGGTCCCTGACCGCCCACAAGGCAGAGTATGATCTAAAACTTGCAGCCGGGGCAGAACGCCTGGTGAATGGCTCCCATCAGGAACAGATTTAAGGCTTCATAGGTGTAATCGTCTGCGACGGCTCACACAAAACCGTAGAGTGGAAAACGGAAGAGGCAATGGATTATTGCTGGGAGGTGGTAAAAACCTTAAAGAAGGATTCGGCTATTTCAGAAATGTCGGCTTTATAAGAAAAAATGAATAATCTGGAAGAAGTCCTGGGTGAAATGGAGCATTTCGAAACGATATCAGATACAGATGCAAGGCTGGGGCATAAGTCACAGGAAAACACTTTTTTGGATATAAACTGCAACTGGCAATGAGCAGGGAACGGATTTTAACAGCAGCAGTTTTTACATCTGGAAATACAATCGATGGATATAAAATGGAAAAACTGGTTTGCGGCAGCCGGGAAAATGGGATGAAAGCCAGACAGGTGGTAGCAGATTCTGCATATGGAGATGGGCCAAATCTGAGATATGCCAAACAGCAGGGAAAAGAAGGAGAAAAAAATCCGGAACCACTAGACCTGGTAGCCCCATTAATGGTAAGTGAAACCCATGAAACGAAAGTAAAGGAAGAATTTGAATACAATAAAGATGCAGGAATGTATATATGCCCAAATGGACATATGAGTACAGAAGAAAAGCACAGAAAAGCAGGGGTTTCGAAGGAAGGAAAAGAGAGAACAGCAGTAGATACTTATTGCTTTGACAAAAGGAACCGTAAATACTGCCCGAAAAAGGAAGGCTGTTATAAAGAAGGAGCAAAAAGTAGGACATACAGCATATCGATACGCAACCAATTGATAAGGCCCATCAGGAGTATGTCAATACAGAAGAATTCCAGAGTGCGTACAAAGAACGTTATAGAATAGAGACAAAAAATAGTGAGTTAAAGAATCGATATGGTTGTACCCGTGCAACAGGCAGGGGTCTATTTTCGATGCAATTACAGGAGGAGCAGCAATATTTATATCCAATATAAAAAGCATACTGAGGCTTCAGGACGAAGAATGAAGGAAATGAGGGGAAAAGCAGAGGAATAACGGAACGGTATTGGCCAAAAAATCAGAGACTTTTATTGCATTTATGACTTTTTGCGCCAATATCATTTGAAATACCTCTACTTTTTCAGCAGCCGCCTCTGATGTCGGTATTCTGCGGATATTTTGCTTCAATCTGATTTTAGTGAGTATCCTCCATTGTTAAATTCTGCGAAGATTCGCATGAGGGGTGGTGGCATCGGTCTCCTAATCAATTATCTGTAGAAATTTTCCCTCCCCCTCCCTAATTAAGTTCCCTTCATTTTATTCTCATGTTTTTGTTGATTTTTTCATAGAAACGTGATATTTTCTATTATGGAGGTGCCACTATGAGTGTAAATTATAAAAAGCTGCAGCATATTTTAATCGAGCGCAACATATCAAACTCTCAGCTGATGAGATTAGCAAATATCTCTGCAAATATAATATCCAAAATTAAGAATGGTCAATATATTGCTCTTGATAAAGTTGAAAGCATATGTACCGCATTGGATTGCACCCCAAATGATATTCTTGTCTTCTTACCTGATGATGAAAATGTGGAAGAAGACTCTAATTCAAATCAAAATAAAGAACTAACACAGGAGGATTAATTGTTCAGTACAAATAAAAATAGATACAAATTATTCAACGAGAATAATCTCAACTTCATGAAGAGATTACCCGATTCATCTATAGACCTTATTCTAACAGACCCACCATATAACCTTGCACCTTTTTCCAGAGGCAATATCCATCTTAACAATGGGAAAACAATCCATAACAATATTGCAGAATGGGATAATACACCTCTCTGTCCAGACGATTACATCGAACCCTTTGCTCGAATAATAAAACCAACTGGTAACATTTTCATATTCACCAGTTATTCATTACTTGGTAAATGGTATGATGCTTTCAATCCCCTGTTCTCGACAGTTCAATTGTTCGTTTGGCATAAGACAACTCCTACACAAAGCGTATACCATAACAGTTTTCTTAATAGCTGTGAACTTGTTATTTGCCTTTGGAATAAAGGCCATACTTGGAATTTCTCTTCCCAAGATGAAATGCACAATTTCTATGAATGTCCGTCTTGCCTCCCTCCAGAAAAACTCACTTCTCCAAAACATCCAACCCAAAAGCCTCTTGCACTTATTGAACATTTACTTTTAATTGCATCAAATCCCAATGATATCGTTTTCGACCCGTTTATGGGTGTTGCCACAACCGGTGAGGCATCATTAAAGAATAATCGACGTTTTATCGGAACGGATATAGATGACAGATATGTGAAAGCCTCACTTGAAAGGCTGTCAATGTATTAATCCCACTGTAGTAACATCCCAACATCAATAATTTTGCCTAATTACGGGTTCCGTAATAGGGCATGCCCTGATGCCCTGATTCCCTGGCAATACCGGGCAGCTGGTAAATTTTTAAAATCTTACCCAATAAATAGCTGACAGATGCAGCATGCCCTTTTGCAGCCTCCACTTTCCATTCACCTTCGTACTCCAAGATGAAGTCCTGGATTTCTGGCAGAAGGTGAATTCCTGTTCCATCCGCCTCTGTTTCCAGGCCGCATTGACTGCAATGGTATGTGGCATACCATCGGTACACCCCATCCTGTATGGAGTCGCCTGCATCCATGCGCAAAAGGCCGCCGCAACTGCATTTCGTTTTAAAACCTTCCTTCCATACCTGGTTTGGAACATCATGAGGTTGCCGCGCTTTTCACCTCGCTGTGTATCCTGTTGTGGATTGGTTTAGTATACCATCCGGTGTAAATATTCTACCATAAGCTGTCAGCCATGTCTATTTGGTCCGTCAATTCCGTGACATGGCCCGGGCCATGGATGAAGGGCAGTGGAACAGTTTTTCAGAAACAAATTCATTGAAACAGATTCCATGGGACAAATTCTATAAGGATTGCAGATTGAAAATATATACCAGGTATGATAGAATCAAGGATGAATGTCCTGATTACGGTTCTTTCCCGATTATTATCGCTGAAAGGAGGGGACACTGGCAGATCTCCCGGGGAAGGGATTGGGAAAAGGAATGACAGGCTGTTAAGCTGGATATAAAATGACATTTTGATGATACGGTAAGGCAGATATGAAAATGAAAAATAGAAAATAGAAATGGCGAAAATGCCTATAATAATAAGGAGCGTATGATAATATGGAGAGTTATAAGCAGGAATTTATAGAATTTATGGTTGAGAGCAATGTACTTAAGTTTGGTGACTTTACCCTTAAGAGCGGACGCAAGTCCCCCTTCTTCATGAATGCAGGAAGTTATGTGACCGGAACCCAGTTAAAGAAGCTGGGCGAATACTATGCAAAGGCAATCCACGACAATTTCGGACTGGATTTTGACGTGCTCTTCGGGCCGGCCTATAAGGGGATTCCCTTAAGCGTTGCAACCACCATGGCAATCAGTGATTTATACGGCAAGGATATCCGCTACTGCTCCAACCGCAAAGAAGTGAAGGACCATGGGGATACGGGCATTTTGCTTGGCAGTCCGGTAAAGGACGGGGACAGGGTCATGATTATCGAGGATGTGACCACCTCAGGCAAGTCCATTGAGGAAACCTTCCCAATCCTCAAGGCACAGGGCAATGTGGAGATTAAAGGCCTTATCGTATCCCTGAACCGCATGGAACGGGGCAAAGGGACGAAGTGCGCACTGGACGAGATCAAGGACTTATATGGATTCCCCACAGCAGCCATTGTGTCCATGGAGGATGTGGTCGGGCATCTTTATAACAGGGACTGCGGCGGCAAAGTAGTCATCGACGATCAGATAAAGGCAGCCATTGACGCTTACTATGAGCAGTATGGCGCCCAGGCATAACAGCATGTTACCAACAGGAAAGGCGATGAATATGGAGAAAATATATAAAACAATGCGCAACACAGGCGCGGGATGTATTGTTATCGGCATCATCATTGCAGTGACAGGACTTACGGTGGGAGTCATTTCCATCATAAACGGGGCCCTGCTTTTAAAGCGTAAATCAGATATTGTATTTTAACGAACGGGGCTGCCAATGATCAGAAATACAACGAAACGCCAAAAACTGGGCTGGGTGCTTTTTATCCTGTATCTGTGCCTTCTGGCTTATTTTATGTTTTTTTCAGAGAGTTTCGGGCGCACGGACACCAGCAGGGGGTACCAGTATAATCTGGTGCCCTTTAAGGAAATTTCCAGATACTTCCGATATTACAGTACCATCGGACCCCTGCTTTTTCTTGTCAATATGATTGGAAATGTTGCAGCCTTCATGCCTTTTGGTTTTTTCCTCCCCATCATCAGCAGAAGGAGCAAGAAATGGTATAACACGGTCATGCTGGGATTTGGCTTCAGCCTGATGCTGGAGACATTACAGCTCATATTCATGGTGGGCAGCTTTGATGTGGATGACATGCAGCTCAATACCCTTGGCGCTGCCCTTGGATATCTGGCATACAGGTTCGTCCAGTGGGCCCGGGTCAGCATAAGACGCAGGAGGTTGATGAAGTGAAACAGATTGGGGATAAGGTATCTTATGTAAGAAATCCCTTTGCAAGGAACAGCTATTACTGCCTGGGGCTTGCCGTCTTAAGCCTTGGCCTTGGGGCGGGCAGCATGTACCTGTCCGTGGCCAGGGCTGGCCAGGGCGGTCTGAATACGGGCGCATTCGGTTTTGCCAGCATTGCGGCGGCCTTTATGGGAATGTGGTTCGGGCTGCTGTCATTTACGGAAAAGGAACGTAATTACATACTGGCAAAAATTGGTATCAGTATCAGCCTGGTGCTGCTGATTGTTTGGATTGTCATCATAATCACCGGGTTTGTAAGATAGATGGGAGTAAATTCGTATGGATTACAGAACTTTATTACAGGAAGAAAATGATGCCGTAAGGGAACGCTACCAATTATCCATGGAACGGATTAAGGCCATGGGGACAGAAGAGATGAGGCAGCCTTACGGCAGTTATTTTAAGAAGACAGCTGCATTCATCCTGCAGGTGGGGGAAGTGGTCAGGAGAAGATGGGAAGAAGGCGGGGCAGGTCATGCAGACATGGACCTTAAAGGACTTAGGAGGGAAAACCATGCCCTGTATGAGGACATCCTGCCTGAAAACTATGGGGAGAGCTATGCCAATCCCGACTATGCGGTCAGCCGGCTTTCAGATGGAATGGGACAGCTGCTGTCATTTCTCTACACGGAAATACGCGCCGACATCGTGTATGCCTTTGAGATGCGGCTGGCCCATATGACCATCCTCAGCGAGGTATTCCTGGAGGTCTATAACCTGTTTGTCCTTGCATGGGAAGAGGGCAGGGAAGCGCCGGATAAACAGGCGGTCAAGGACGCCCTGTACTGGTTTGTCAGCGATTACACGGACCTGACTGTTACCTGGCGGGTGCGGGAGGGCCTGGACCCCGGCCTGTCCTTTGCCAGGGAAATCGTCATGGACAGTGATTTAAGCAGCCCGGGGTATCTGTATCAGTACGGTGAATATATATCGGATACCGAGTTAAAGGTGGCATCCTTTATGAACAGCCTGCCCCAGGAAACCATTGACAGGATGGCGGACACATATACCGAGGGCTACCGCAAAGGGTTTGAGGTCATGGGCCGGGACCTGTCTAAGAAAAAGACAGTGGTGGTGGAATACCAGCTGGGTTTTGAGCGGATGATACGGAAGGCAGTGGAGAATTTCCGCGCCATGGGCCTGGAAGCGGTTTTCTACCGGGCGGCAGTGGAGTCCGTGAACCGCAGGCCTGGGGGGAAACGCGGTTATTATGGGACTTCGGCCAACCGGCAGTATGATTATGACCACCGCTATGACAGCGCCCTGTATATGGGCAATGGTTTTAAGGAACGCAGGCTTTCTGTCCTGAAGGCTGCCTATGAGGAGTTTAAGGAGCTGGCTTCCTGGTGCGCAGGACCGGCCCTGGTGGAGACATTCGGAGAGGCAGGATTCACACCAATCAATAAGAAAACCGCCCTGGCCCTGAATGGACATCAGGAGGAGCTGACCGTCTCTTATGCCAATGAATCCAGGCAGGTCGTGAACCAGTATATGCCCGGGGATGAGACCAGTTTTACCATCATTGCATTTCCAAAACCTGATATCGGGCCGGATTTTGAGGAGATATTCAGGGAGACCATCCGGATTAACACCCTGGATTACGGCAAATACCAGCGCATCCAGCAGCATATCATTGACGCCCTGGATCAGGCCGGGCATGTCATCATAACTGGCCGGGATGATAATGAGACCTGCATGAAGGTGATGCTCCATCCTTTGCATGACAGAAGCAGGGAAACGAATTTTGAGAACTGTGTTTCCGATGTGAATATTCCGCTGGGAGAGGTATTTACCTCCCCTGTCCTGACCGGGACAGAAGGGCTTCTGCATGTGCGCAATGTGTATGTGGGGGATTATCAGTTCAAAAACCTTAGGATGCGGTTTAAGGATGGAAGGGTCACGGAGTTTTCCTGCGGCAATTTTGAAAAGGACGGGGCTGCCGGGGACGGGTCTGCCCGCGGTGAGGCTTCCCAGGATGAGGCTGCCCAGGGCAGGGCGTTGGTGAAGCAGGTGATCATGCACAATCATGAGTGGCTGCCGCTGGGGGAATTTGCCATCGGCACCAACACGGCTGCTTATGCCATGGCCAGGAAGTTTGGCATTGGAGATAAACTGCCCATCCTTATTGCGGAGAAGATGGGGCCTCACTTTGCAGTCGGGGATACCTGCTACAGCTTTGCAGAGGATTCGCCTATGTATAACCCGGATGGCAAGGAAATCATTGCCAGGGATAATGAGATATCCCTTCTGCGCAAAGAGGATATGTCAAAGGCTTACTTCAGCTGCCACACGGATATTACAATCCCTTATTCCGAACTGGGGGATATCAAGGCCGTGGGGGAGGACGGGCAGGAGGTTTATATCATCCGGCAGGGCAGGTTCGTGCTGCCGGGCACCGGTGAACTGAATGAAGCGCTCTCATGATATCAGGACCGGTTGATTTACGGACCGGCATCAGGCTTTAAAACCATCCAGGTAAGACTGTACCAGATCTGCCATTTTCCCGATATGTATACCATCCACAAAAGAATGGTGTACCTGGACGGAAAATGGCAGTTTTATCCTGCCGTCCTTTTCGTAGAATCTTCCCCAGTCAAACAGCGGGACGGCATTGTGGCGGCTGCCGGAATCCGTATGGGAAATATGGGTAAAGGATACCCAGGGGAAAGGGGAAAACTGGAATATGTCATTGCCCATGGGGCCGGTAAAATATTCCTTCTGGTTCCTCACTGTTTCGGCGGCAAGGGCCACGTATTCCTGCAGGGTATCCTGCATGTCCACATTGACTACTTTAAACAGTTCCGTATCAGGAACCAGGTATGTGAATGAGGTGTTGATCCTATCAAGGACAGCAGGCTTCCCGTCCACGAACCGGCACCGGAACGCCTCTACCTGATTGGCACACCTGGTAACGGCATATATCATGGAAAAGGTAAAGGAGTATCCTTTCTCCTTAATCCACGGAAGGAACTGCGTGATGTCAAGTTCAAATGTCACACAGTACTGAGGCTGGGGAATGCTGCGGAATATCTCATAATGCGTGGCCCTGTCCCAGGTTGGCACGTCAATCCAGTTTATCTTTGGTTCTCCCATCTTTGCATACCTCCGTTATGAATGATTTATGATATGGATTATACGCCTAAAGACATAGTATGTCAATCAGACATAATATGTCTTTGGGCGCGGTTTTCCTGTTGGATTTACCCGCCGCGGCACAGTGGTGTGCCGGTGCACGCCTTACTCCATGTCCAGTTCCTTCATGGCGTGCATGATATGGATCTTCATGGCATTCCTTGCGCCCTCGGCATTGCGCTGGTCCAGGAATTCCATGATCAGCCGGTGGTCCGTGACGGTGTCCTGCAGGGCCTTGGCGCTGCCGGAGGCCAGGCAGACGCCCTTGGCAATGGCCTGGTACAATATGGGCATTAACTGGTTCATGAATTCATTGTGGGTTGCCTGGGCAATGGATTTGTGGAACCCATGTTCATCGCCGGTCCTGTCCTGCCCGTTCATTATCTCTTCCTCAATCCTCTTTCCATATCCCATGATGCGCCTGATTTCAGCATCCGTGCCTCGGACAGCAGCCAGATAGGCGGCCTCGGGCTCAAATATGAGCCGCATCTCATAGAGGTCCCTGGCATTGACCTTTACGGCTGTCAGGGATTGGAGCCCCGGGGATTGGGGCAGGGTATCCCTGGTTACATAGGTGCCCCTTCCCCGCTGGATTTCCAGGACGCCGTATGCGGTTAGTATTTTGACTGCTTCCCTTAATGTGGTCCTGCTTATATTCAGTTCTTCTGCCAGTTCTGTTTCATTGGGCAGCCTGTCCCCGGTTGAGAAACGTTTTTCAACGGTTATCATGGATAATATGGATTCGGCTGCGTTCTGTGAGAGCATTTTATCTTGATTCATCTTACCACCTGATTCTTTTTTGTTATTATACTATTTTTATCATTGCATGTATACGGGCAAAGGTAAAAAACAGAGTGGATATGGCAAATGCACAAAAAGATGTGTCGGCAGAAAAATAAAATGGATAAATTGACGGATAGGTATTGACATATGCCTGGTTTCTGCATATAATATAGCCATACTTAATTAATAAAGTTTATTTATTAATTGCGTGGTGAGGAGATGCGGATATGGCTGAGATGGTAGGGACTCCCAGAATGATTAAGCTTTTGAATAAGGATGTGATAGAGGGCATCATCAAGGTGAACGGCCCCATCACAAAGCCGGAGATTGCAAGGCTGACCAACTTAAGCCTGGTGACGGTGAACAAGACCGTTGATATCCTGGTAAAGGAGAATAAGGTAAAGCTCAGCAGCGTACAGGATTCATCGGTTGGGCGCAGGGCCCAGTATTTTGAGATAAATGAAGAGCTGCATTATATCATAGGGCTTCATTATGACTGTAATATGTATATAGGCGCGGTGTCAAACAGCATAGGGGATATCATATACAGGAAGGAATTTCCCGTAAGGCCGGATTCCTATGACCAGGTGATGGAGGACACGTACAGTGCCCTGGATGTCCTGTGCGGGTTCTGCACGGGCCATGAGATTGCGGCCATAGGTCTTGGCGTGCCGGGTGTGGTGAAGGACGGGGTCGTGACCAGCATCCCAAACATCCCAAGCTGGGAGGGCGTGGATGTTGCCCATGTCCTGGAAGAAAAGTACGGCGCGCCGGTGCTTCTGGAGAATGACATCAATCTGGCTGCCATGGGCGTGTATTATGGGCAGTACAAGGAGAAGGTGGACAGCCTGGCCCTGGTATACCTGGAACAGGGGATTGGTTCCGGTCTGATACTGGGAAGAGAGCTGTTTAAAGGTTCCACTAACTTTGCAGGAGAGCTGAGCTACCTGCCGGTGAGCCAGGGGGTGGGACGGCAGGACGGGAACAGCCGGTACAAAGGGGATTTTGAACATACCATGAGCCATCTGGAAGAGGAAATCAGACAGAGCAGCGGCACACGCAGGAAAGAACTTAAAAGCCTCTTAAGGCGCACGGTTGCAGGCGGGCTTCTCAGCATCATCTGCGTCATCAACCCGGAGGTGGTGGGACTGGTGTGCAGCCAGATTTCAAGGGCGGATGTAAAGGGAATTGAGGATTTGTTAAAAGAATGCATTGGCGAAGAGCATGTTCCCAAGCTGATTAAGCTGGATGATATCAGGGAGCAGAGCATTTATGGTCTGATTGGCATGTGTATCCGTGAAATTACGCCGACCTACTCTTTGTCAAGCAGGAAACGGGGATAAGGAAATGGCTGATTATATACTTTCCGTGGACGGCGGAGGAACTAAGACGGAATTCTGCATCAGCGATATGGAGGGCCATATAAAAGAAAGCGTGGTGGTGGGATGCAGTAATTATAAATCCGTGGGCCTGGGAGCGGTGGGTGAAAGCTTTCAGGCAGGATTGAACCTGTTGGAAAAGAAAGGAATACGGCGTGGCGATCTGCGCTGCAGCGTCTGGGGAATCTCGGGATGCGATTCAGAACATGATTTCGCCCTGGTACGCGCGGTCCTTAAGGATCTTGGGATTGACGGGAAAACGTGTTACCTGTGCAATGACGGCATACTCGCCTACTATGCCCAGGCCATGGAGCCCGGGATGGTGGTGATTGCCGGGACTGGTTCCATCATTCTTGGAATCGGCAGGGACGGGGAATATAAACGGGCCAGCGGATGGGGATATAATATCAGCGACATCGGTTCCGGGTACTGGATTGGGGCCGAGGCCCTTAAGCATACGCTGCTTTACTGCGACGGCTGCGGTGAATATTCACCGTTTTACGATTGTATCAGGGAGTATTTTAAGGCAGACAGTTTTGAACACCTGCCCTACGTGGTTACGGAGGTAACGGATTATTATGAGATTGCCAGGCTGGCCGAACTGGTGACAGAGGAGGCCGGACGCGGGGAAGAGGTGACGCTTGGGATATTAAGGCATGGGGCGGAGGTAATTGCACGGCTCATGGGCAGCATCCACAAGCGGATGGGATTTGACGGCGGCACGGAACTGAACATTGTTTTTTCGGGCGGTGTGCTGAAAAGCAGGATTTACCAGCAGCTGATTAAGAATGAGCTGGCACGGCAGATCCCGCTGGAGCATGTTGCATTTTCCCTTCAGAAAAATGCGCCTGCTTACGGTGGCATACGTCTGGCGCAGAGGATATTGGAGCAGAGGACGCGGGAGAAGGACGCAGGGACAAGGCAGGCTCTCAAGGGAGGATTCTCATGAATAAACAGGAAATCATTGTCCAGATTTCAACCGGAGGTTATCTGGAACATAAGGTTACCCATGACGCGGTGTGCGGAAGGCTTAAAGCGCTGCTTGAAACAATTGCGGTCAGCAAGGTAATCATCGGCTGGTCCTGCGACCGGGAATTATATGAACATGTCATCCGGTTCCTGAAACAGCATGGCATTGAATGTTATCTGTGGCTTCCCGTGTTTTCGGAGACAGGGATATTAAAGGCAGATACCGGGAAGCTGATTGACGATACAGGCAATGAGGTGAAGAGTTACTGCCTGTCGGAAGGAGAGAATTTTGAATTCTACTGTCCGGAACAGCAGCGCAATATAAGGGCATTCCTGGAGATTTACGAGGAGAATTTCGAAGGCCTTGGTTTTGACGGGGTGTTCCTGGACAAAATCCGCTATGGGTCATTTTCCAATGGTCTGGGCGGTGTGTTCAGCTGTTTTTGTCCGGCATGCAGGAAGCGGTACCGGGAGTATGGGATTGATGTGGATGAGCTGAAACACCAGATGGGACTGGTGCGCGAAGGCGCCGGGGGATATGGGGAGCATGTCCTTGGGATAACTGCTTATGATCAGGGGAATTACACGTTCCTACACCCTGTATGGGAACCGTTTTACAGGAAAAAGGCAGAGGATATCGCAGGGGCGCTAAAGCCGGTGACCCGCTATTTCCGCCAAAGGGGGATGAAGGTGGGGATGGATACATTTGCCCCGTACCTGGCGTATTTTGCAGGGCAGGACATGAAGCTGCTGGCGTCCATGGCGGATTTTATCAAGCCCATGATGTACCGCATCACCAATGCCCCGGCAGGGATGCCCTTTGAGACGGACTGCCTGATCCGGGAAACGGTGCAGGGGAATGGGATGCAGATGGAAGGGGATGCCAAAACCAGGGCGCGGAACGCTTTTTTTGAAATACTGGGGTGCCATGACACTGGAACAGGGGCATTTGACCTTAATTTTACAGCCAGGGAGCTTACATATATGGCCGGCCTGGGCGTGCCGGTATACTGTGGGATTGAGGTAAACAGCAATGAGGCCGCACCGTCCAATCCGGGATATCTGCGGGAGACCATGGAAGGCCTGAGGCTGCTGGATATGGAAGGATACGTCCTTTCATGGGACCTGATGTGCGCCACGGATGGGAACCTGGCCGCGGTCCGTGGGTGTCTGGACCCAGGACCGGCTGCTGAAAGACCGTTTTGACAGGGGGAGGTTGGATATGGAATATATTCTGGAAATGAAAGACATTCATAAAAGCTTCGGCCCGGTTAAGGTTCTGGAAGGCATTGATTTCTCCCTGGTACAGGGCGAGGTAAGGGCTCTTCTCGGGGCCAATGGAGCCGGTAAATCCACATTGATTAAAATCGTGGGCGGCGTACACAGCCAGACCTCAGGTGAGGTGTTCTTAAAGGGCAGGAAGGTGGCGTTTAAGAATGAACATGACTCCAAATCCCATGGAATCAGCATCATTTACCAGGAACTGAGCCTGGTGCCTACCCTTACGGTGGTGCAGAACATGTTCCTTGGGCGGGAAAGCGCTGGGGCAGGCGGGTTTTTAAAGAAGAAGGAAATGTACCGGGAATATGGACGCATCTGCAAGGACTTTGATTTTGACATTGACCCGGATACAGTGGTGTCCCGTCTCAGCATTGCCAAGCAGCAGATGGTGGAGATCATGAAGGCGGTATCATGGAATGCGGACCTTGTGATCATGGACGAACCCACCACCTCACTGACCAATAATGAGAAGGAAGGCCTGTTCCAGATTATCGGGCGGCTGAAGGAGATGGGCAAGAGTATCATATACATCACCCATATACTGGAGGAGGTGTTCCGTGTCTGCGGCAGCGCCAGCATCATGAGGAACGGGAAACTGGTGGGAAGCTATGATATCGGGGAACTGACAAAAGCAAAGATAACCCAGCTGATGACAGGCAATACGGACAGCCGGATCAAGGATTCCAAGGATTACCACTACGCGGATTATAATGCTGGCCCCGTGCTGGAGCTTAAGGGCGTGTCCAGGGGAAATGTGGTCAGGGATGTGAGCATGAAGGTACATAAGGGCGAGGTAGTGGGGCTGGCCGGGCTGGTGGGTTCCAAACGGACCGAGACAATTAACCTGGTTTATGGGATTGACCGGAAGACAGGGGGAGAAATCCTGGTGAACGGTAAGGCTGTGGATATCCGGTCGCCCCAGCAGGCCATTGCCCACAGGATTGGCTATATACCCGAGGACCGGAAGAATCTGGGCCTTATACTGGACCAGGAGATTTATAAAAATGCAACCGCGGTGCAGGTAAGCAGGTTCAGGAGGCATGGATTCCTGGACAGGAACCAGGAAATCCATTTTGCAGAGGACGGGGTCAGCAAGCTGGGAATCAAGATAAACAGCGTGACCCAGAAGGTCAAGGAATTAAGCGGAGGCAACCAGCAGAAGGTTGTTGTCTCAAAGTGGCTGGGACAGGACATGGATTTAATCATCTATGACGAGCCCACCAAAGGTATTGATATTGCAGCCAAAGAAGATATATTCCGTACCATACAGGATTTTTCCAGCCAGGGCATAGGGGTCATCTTTATCTCATCAGACCTGGAGGAGGTAATCAGGGTATCTGACCGCATTATAGTGATCCGGGATGGGATGGCTGTCTGTGAGATGGAGAACCGGGATCTGACGGTGCAGGATATCATGAATAAGATATTTAATGTTTAGCGGGGTGAAGAATATGTCTGATGGGAAACGTATGAGGGAAAAGATAAATTTAAGAGAGTATGGTGTGGTCATCGGCTTCCTGGCCCTGTGTGTGATGATAACCATAGCAACGCCGGCATTTGCAAGCCACAAGAATATATTGAACCTGCTGAGGCAGTCCTCCATTATCGGCATCATATCAGCGGGAATGACCTTTGTCATCATATCCGGGAATTTTGATATATCCGTGGGAGCGGTGGCAGCCCTTTCAGGGGCAGTGATCATGAAGCTGGCAACTTCAGGTGTGAACCTGTTCCTTGCCATGATACTGGCGCTTGCCGTGTGCGGGGTAATCGGAAGCATTAACGGCTTTGTGGTGGCTAAGATAGGGATTCCTTCCCTGATAACCACCATGGCCATGGTCAGCATTGTGAAAGGCTCCATGCTGATGCTTACGGGCGGGTACCCTATCACTGAGACATTTGTGGTGCTGGACGCCATTGGCAATGGCTACCTGATGGGGATTCCGGTCCCTGTGGTGATATTTGCGCTGACCGTGCTGGGGGCCTGGGTCGTGCTCAGCAAAACGCGGTTCGGGCGGTATGTGTATTCGGTGGGCGGCAATGCGGATGCCAGCAAGTTAAACGGCATTAATGTGGACGCGTACAAAATAAAAGTATTCATCATTAACGCGGTGCTGGCAGGACTGGCGGGCATCGTGCTGGTGGGAAGGATGGGCACGGCCAGCCCTGCGGCCGGAGACGGATATGATATGGACGCCATTGCATCGGTGGTAATCGGCGGCACATCAGTGGCAGGCGGTTCCGGTTCAGCGCTTAAGACGGTAATCGGCGTCCTGATGATGAGCGTGATTAATAACAGCTTCAATCTGCTGGGGGTGGATATGTATTTCCAGTACATATTCAAGGGACTAATCATCCTGATTGCAGTGGGATTTGATTCTTACAGCAAGAAAAGGCTTGCTACAAGATAGAAAAAAGTATTTTGAAAGGAAAAGGTGAGGATTATGAGGAGAACAGTAAAACGTGCAGTAGCAGTGGGGATGGCATGTGTGATGGCAGCAGGGCTGGCAGGATGCACCAGTTCCGCCAATGCCACCAAGGCGCCGGAGACAACGGCAGCGCCGGCTGACCAGGCCCCGAAGACAGAGGTGGCAAAGACAGAAGCAGGAAGCACCGGGGAAGACACCAAGGCGGCTGAAACCACAGGGGAAAAGAAGGATTATAAGATAGCGGTACTGCTTCCGGGCCCCACGGGATATTTTGTGGCAACCAAAGAAGGCGTGGATGCTGCCGCAGCCGAATACGGGGTTACCATTGAGTATGCGGATGCCCAGTGGGATGCATCCAAACAGCTGTCACAGGCAGAGGATTTCATGGTTAAGGGAGTTGATCTGATTGCACTTTGCTGTGTGGATTCTGGTTCCGGTGAGAAAATAGTTAAATCCGCCCAGGAATCCAACATCCCGGTGCTGGCATTTACCAATGCCATTGGCTCTGAGGAAACCGGTGAGTATGCGGGGCTGGTATCCTATGTAGGACAGAACGAGGTCAATACAGGCGCTGTTACGGGCGAGATTGCAAAGAACCTGCTGGGCGAGGCAGGCGGCAAGGCAATCCTGATTGAAGGCGTTCCCGGGACCACGCCACAGATAAACCGCAAGAAGGGGCTGGAGCAGGCCCTTAAAGGCAGCAATATCGAGATTATCTACAACCAGACCTCCAACTGGGAAAAGGAGCAGGCATTAAAGATTGTGGAGGACCTGATTCAGAAGAAGATGGAATTCAATGTGGTCATCTGCCAGGATGACAACTCCGCAACCGGCGCAGGCCAGGCGCTTAAGGAAGCCGGGATGAAGGAAGAGGTTAAGGTAATCGGACTTGGCGGAAGTAAGGACGGACTGCAGGCGGTCAAGGACGGCGTGATTGACGGAACCACTTATATGTCGGCAGTGGAAGAAGGACATCTGGCCATTGAGACATCTGTTAAGTATCTGAACGGTGAGAAGGTGGAGCCGGTAACGGAAATCAGGCAGGTGGAAGTCAATAAGGATAATGTGGACACATTTAAGGGCGAGTGGTAAGAACCTGGATTGTCCCGCCATTGATTGGAATCATGAAAGGCATCCGCGCGGCGCCATGAGGGCTTACAAAGCAGTGGTATATCACGATTAAAGTGTGGATTTTTTAAAAGGACTGTCGTTATCAGCGGCAGTTCTTTTCATTCTATGGTAAAATAAAATCATAATTACCCGCATTACCCCGAAAAGGCGGATATGAATCCGTATCCTATATTAGATGGAGGTGCAGGATGGGAGGAGAACATGCAATCGTTCAGATGGTATACAGGGCAAAAAAGGATGCGCTGGCTGCCGATGAACTGATTTCCCAATACATGAATTTCATACGGTCTGAGACAGCCAGGCATACCCACGCCCTATCTTCTGAGGGCAGGGATGATGAGCTTAGCATTGCCATGTTTGCATTTTATGAGGCTGTTCAGGGATATCAACGGGAGAGAGGCAGTTTTCTTTCCTATGCTTCTGCTGCCATCCGCAACCGTCTGGTTGATTATCATAGAAAAGAGGAACGCCACCAGGGGACGGTTTCCTATGACGCGCCATCAGGGGACGGGGAGGAACAGCCGCTTTCTGACAGGATTCCTTCCGGGGAAGACGGGATGAAGCAATGGACGGTAAGGGAGGCCACCAAGGAGGAACTGGAGGAATTTGCAAGCAATCTTATGGAATATGGCCTGAGCCTGTCCGAGGTGGCGGATAATTGTCCGAAGCAGGAACGCACGCTGGCTGCCTGCCACAGGGCATTGCAGGCAGCCAGGGAGCATCCGGGAATCCTGGAGCGGTTTGTGAAAAACAGGCGGCTGCCCCTGGCGGAACTGACCGCTGTTTCAGGAGTCGCAAGAAAGACCCTGGAACGGCACCATTCCTATATGATGGCTATTTTACTTGCATATACAAATGGTTACGAGATTATCCGGGGACATCTTTGTCAGATATCCAGGGGAAAGGAGGCGTCCATATGACATATCTGGTGATGGAATGCCATCCCGCATACGCAGTGGTGCTGGATCAGGCAGGCCGTGTCATAAAGGTGGCAAATATGGGGTATGAGGTGGGGCAGAAGGTGGATTATGTCATTGAACAGCAGCACAGGCCGGCTCTGCTTCCAATGAGGGTTGTATCCATGGTGGCTGCGGCCTGTCTCTGCCTTGCCGTTCTGGGAGGAGGGGGATATGGGGCCTGCTTCCTCCCCTACGGAACCGTGCACCTGACCATCAATCCGGATGTCCGGATGTACGTGAGTTACATGGACCGGGTAGTGGGGCTGGAAGGGCTGAATGAGGATGGGGACAGACTGATTGATCAGGTGCCCTACAAAGGAAAACATGCAGAGGAAATCACAGGGCTTCTGGTTGGACGCGCCGTGGACATGGGGTACCTGACTGATGGCGGAACCGTGATGGTCAAAGCAGATGGGGGCAGCGCACGGTGGAAACAGAAGCGGGAATCCGACATCGGCAATGGACTGAGGCAGCAGTTTGAAGGCAGGATGGAAGTGGAGATAAAGGTAGGGGACGATGCAGGGGATAGGAAGGATACGGACGTCAACAACCGGACCCCTGGGCAGGAGGTCCCGGTGGGCCAGCCCGCGGCCCGCCCTGCAGCCAGCCATCGTCCTTCTGTACCCGCCCGTCCGGCAGCCGCCCCGGCTGTGCCAAAGGATGCTGAAGAGGTGGAAAAAAATCCGGGGGGAGGCGGAACGGGTGACCGGGATAATAGGGATGACGAGGATGACGGCCGGGATGATAGGGATAAGGACGATGGCGGCCGGGATGACGAGGATGAAGAAGACGGCCGGGATGACGGGGATAAAGAGGATAGAGGCCGAAATGACCGGGATGAAGAAGATGACGGCCATGATGATGAGGATGAAGAAGATGGCGGCCGGGATGACGGGGATGAAGAAGATGGCGGCCGGGATGACGGGGATAAAGAAGATAGCGGCCGAAATGACCGGGATGAAGAAGATGACGACCATGATGAGGAGGATGAAGAAGATGGTGGCCGGGATGGTGGGGATGAGGAAGATGATTAAGGGATAATCATTATGCAAAACAAGGATTATATGGAAGGGAAATGTAATGGAACAATTCGATGCACAAATCAAAAAGGACGGTTCAGACCGTCTGACGATTATGGAAATCCCGTTTGATGCAAAAGCGGTATTCCGTAAACCTAAGGGAACCATTTATGTAAGCGGCACAATCAATGGCATAGGGTACCGAGGTATATTATTATCCCGCGGCAATGGTAAATTTATCATGGTTTTAAATAAGGCGATGCAGAAGTCCATCGGGTTTGACGGGCAGGCCATGACTGCAAGGGTTACCATGTCCTGTGAGGATTTGGATGCTGTCAGGGAGGACCATGAAAAAATGGCTGATATCACAAGTGATATGGATGTGCTTACTGCCATAAAGACACGGCAGAGCATACGGAAATTCACCTCCAAGCCAGTCAGCCAGGATATGGTTAATGCCATTCTTTGCGCGGGCATGCACGCTCCTACGGCAAAGAATAAGCGTCCGTACCATTTTATTATGATTAGGGACAGACGTGTCCTGTCAATGCTGGCCCGGCACAATTCAAATGCTGCGATGATGGAAGGATCGGCAGGGGCAATTGTTGTCTGCGGAGATAAAAATATTGAAGGGATACAGGAGTTCTTATATGCGGATTGCGCGGCTGCCACGCAAAACATGCTGCTCAGTATCCATGGATTAGGACTGGGAGGCGTCTGGTGTGGCGTGGCGCCTAATTCTGATTGGAGAAAATTGTGCATCCATCAATTAGGACTCCCTCCTAAGCTGGAACCCATTTCCGTGATTGCTTTTGGCTGGCCCGACGAAATAAAGGAATCATGTAACCGATGGGAATCTGCCAAGGTTCATTATGAAAAATGGTAGCTGATTGCAGATATGGGGATTTATGTCCGGAAAAATAAATATAAAAAAATCATTTCTACCCCGGTTTTAAAAATATGCTTCCGTAATCTATGTATATAAACAAAATCAATCACAGATTACAGGAGGAAAATGAATATGTTAAAAAGAAGATTAAACAGGGCAGTCGTATTTGCATGTGCCGCCATATTGGCAGCAGGGGCAGCAGGAGCAGGAAATACAGCCTTCGGGGCCCCGTCTTACAGGGCATCAAGCAATAAGGAGGAGGTGAAGGGGCGGATTCTGGTGAGCGGGGGACCGGATATATCCATTTCCTATGATAAGGATGGTACGGTGCTGGAGATAAAAGGAATTGACCGGGACGGTAAAAATTTCCTGGAAGGACAGGAGGGATATGTGGGCAAAAGCTGTAAAACAGCAGTGGGAAGACTGGTCAGACGCCTGGATGAAAAGGGATGGTTCGGTGAACATGCGGACGGTTCCAGAAAGAGCCTGGTGGTAAAGGCTGAAAAAGGCTCTGAGTACCCGGACGACCAGTTTATGAGGGAGATAGAGGATGAAGTCCGTGACGTTGTAAAAGACCGGGAAATCAATGTGTATATCAAGGTTGTGGGAACCCATTCATTGGATGGCAAGGGGTATATTGACCGGGAAACAGCTGAGAAAATTGTATTGGAACAGTTTGGATTAAAGGCAGACAGCCTGAAATTCAAGGAATATGAACTGGATGACGGGGTTTATGAGATAGAGGTAGTGATTCAGGGGGTTGGGCATGAAGTGGAACTGGACGCGGTAACCGGTGCAGTCCTGGATATTGACAGGGACGATGACCATGATGGGCGTTATGATGACGATGACCGCGATGACGACCGTGACGATGACCGGTATGACGACCATGACGATGACCGCGATGATGACCGTGATGACGACCATGACGATGACCGGTATGACGACCATGACGATGACCGCGATGATGACCATGATGATGACGACAACGACAATGACCGCGATGACGACTGATACATCACATTAACGGAACATTTTGCAGAAACAGATGATCTGCAGATATATCAATCAAACAAAGGGTTGAGGGAATACGGATTAAAGGAACAGGAACGGCATACTGGGATTCTGGTATGCTGTTCCTGTTTGTTTTGCATCCATTGGGTGGCATGTTCTATTTTGATTTATCCCCCTGATTTATGCTATTCTGATTTTCCTATCCGCCAAAAGATTGTTTTGCACTCCTTTCGGTGAAATCAAAGATTTGTCACCGCCTGTGTTTTTAAATATACTGAAGATATCAAAAATGATTGTAACAGGGAAATGGAAAGGAGAGGCTGTATGAAGAATATTCTGCTTGCCTGCGGAGCAGGCGCTTCCAGCGGATTTATCGCGCAGAAGATGAGGAAGGCGGCGCAGAAACAGGGACTGGAGGTCAGTATCCGTGCGGTAAGCGACACGGAAGTCATGGAGAACATCGACGGGGTGGGTGTACTGCTCATTGGTCCGCATCTAAAGCATAAGTTTGCGGAAATTGAGGAGGAGGTCGGCGGGATGGGCGTGAAAGCGGCCATTATTGACCGGAAGTCTTATGCAACGCTGGACGGGGAAGCTGTACTGAAACAGGCGATGGGGTTAATGGAATAGGAGGAACGGTATGGAAAAGTTTATGAACTGGATGAGCGATGTGGTCGCTCCCAAAATGGAGGAACTGACGGGGAATGCATGGCTTTCTGCAATGCAGAAAGCCATCATCAAGACACTTCCCATGGTATTGGTGGGATCACTGATTACTATATACAACGTGCTTCGAAACTTCATACCGGCGTTGCCGGTACTTACCGCGCTTCGAGATTATACCTTCGGGTTGATTTCCCTGTTTATGGTATTTCTAATCCCCTATTATGTGTTGGAACTGAAAAAAAACAACAAGATGAAGCTGATTGCCGGATTTACCGGTGTGGCGTTATTCATGATTCTCGTGAACCCGGAGATTACTGACACAGGGTATGTATACCAGTTTTCAGCTTTTGGCGCAGGGGGTATGTTCGTTGCAATTGTGGCGGGTCTGTTTACTGCATTTGTCATGAACCTGTATGCAAAATTCACCTTTTTTAAGGAGGATTCCGTAATACCGGATTTTGTGAAGGAGTGGTTCGATTCCATGCTTCCAATCGCTACGGTGGTGCTGATTGGATGGCTGGTGGTCATCCAGCTTCACTTTGACATGTATGCGTTTATCGTGAATTTCTTCTCACCGTTAAACAGCATTGCGCAGTCCCTGCCGGGCATGATTCTTCTGTATCTGATTCCAACTATCCTGTATTCCATGGGAATCAGCGGGTGGGTATTCCAGCCCATCTTAAATCCAATCGCGCTGGTGGCAATCACGGCCAATGCGGATGCGCTGGCGGCGGGCCTTGGCGCTTCACAGCCGTTTACCAATGAGGCGGTCTATGCATGGCTCAGCCTTGGTGGTCGCGGTGCAACGCTGCCTTTATCATTTATGCTGCTATTCGCGGCTTCCAAGCAGCTCAAGGCTCTTGGGAAAGCTTCAATCGTGCCAAGCCTGTTAAATATTAATGAACCGGTAGTGTTCGGGTGCGTGGCATGGAACCCGCTTCTGATGATTCCCATGTGGATTACGGCAATCGTGCTTCCGGTAATTACCTATCTGGCGCAGGTGACCGGTATGGTGGCGATTCCGGTGGAAGTGTTCAATATGTGGTACTGCCCGGTATTCATCAGTTCCTGGCTGGTCAACCATAGCCTGTCCGGGCTGGCTCTGACTGCCATAAACCTGGCGGTGGCGGCGATGATCTTCTTTCCGTTCTTCAAAATTTATGACAGGCAGCAGTTGAAGCTGGAGCAGGAAGAAAATGAGTAAGGATAAGGAGTTTGCTATGAGTGAGATTATGAACAGTTATGAGGAAGAAAGAGAAAAAATGGCGTCCGTCGCCATGCAGATTGTGATTCACGCCGGGGATGGCAGGAATCTGATTATGGAAGCGCTGGACTGTACCGCAGAGGGGAAGTATGACCAGGCGGAGGATAAGCTAAAGGATGCGAAAGAGGAGTTGCGCCAAGCACATATCTTTCAGACCGAGATTGTCCAGTCCGAGGCAGCAGGAAAGAAATATGAGTATTCCCTGTTATTTACCCATGCCCAGGACACGGTGATGACGGTTTGTACGGAAATGAATCTTGCCCGAAAGATGATTACCATGTACAGGGAGCTGGACAGGCGTTTAAACGTGCTGGAGAAAAAGGACGGGGGCAGGTATGATTAAGGTGCGGCGGGAATTTCCGGAGGATTTTTTGTGGGGTGGTGCGATTGCTGCAAACCAGGCGGACGGAGGTTTTGGGGAGGGCGGCAAGGGGATGTCCATTGCCGACTTCCATCCTTACCAGGATATCAAGAACCGGGATGACAGGAAGGAGGACAGCACCATCCGAAACGATGAAAGTGTCCTTGTGACCAAGCCGGGGCTTTACTATCCAAAGCGTCACGGGATTGACTTCTACCACAGGTTTGAGGAGGACCTGGGTCTCATGGAGGAAATAGGGCTGAAGGCTTTTCGCACTTCGTTTGATTGGAGCAGGATTTATCCCAATGGAGATGATAAAAAGCCCAGCGAGGCAGGACTTGAATATTACAACAGGCTGATTGCCTCCATAAGGAAACATGGCATGGAGCCATTCATGACCCTTTCGCATTATGAAATGCCGGTGAACCTAGCGGTAAAATACGGGGGCTGGATGAACCGCAGGCTGGTGGGACTTTTTTCCAGGTACTGCGAAACACTGTTTGAGCGGTATCATGGGCAGGTGCGTTACTGGATTGTGTTTAACCAAATTAACCTGACCACGTTCAATTCCCTTGGAATCCTGGGAAACCGGGCAGAGAATTTCATGCAGGCGCAATATCAGGGAATCCATCACCAGTTTCTGGCCTGTGCCAGGGCAAAGGAACTGGCGGGGAGATACGGTGGGGAGATTCAGGTAGGGACCATGCTTAGCGATAAGCTGGCCTATCCGGCGACCTGCCGTCCGGAGGATATGCTTTTTAATACTAGGAAAAATCAGATGCAGTATCTTTTCCCGGATGTACAGTTTAGAGGATATTATCCCGGCTATGCGATGAGGTTTTTTGAAGATAATGGCATCAGTCTGGTACTGGGGGAGGACGATGAGCGTATTCTGCGAGAGAACACGATGGATTTTCTTTCTACCAGCTATTACTATACAAAGGTCAATGACGTCTCAAAAAATACTTTTGAGCCCATGGACAAATGCTCCAACCCGTATCTGGGGAAAACCCAGTGGGGGTGGGAGATTGATCCGGTGGGGCTTCGGGTGAATTTGAACAATTATGGGGACCGCTATCCCGGTGTGCCCATCTATATCACGGAAAACGGCTGTGGGGCGGTGGATAAGCTGGAGCCGGACGGGACCGTGCACGACCCGTACCGCATCGAATATCTGAAGGAACATGTAATCCAGATGCAGGAAGCCATAGCGGACGGCGTGCCTCTGAAGGGATATCTGATGTGGACCCCAATTGACATCGTCAGTTGTTCTTCGGCGGAGATGAAAAAACGGTATGGATTGATTTATGTAGATTTAGATGATGAGGGAAACGGCAGCGGGAAGCGGTACCGCAAGGACAGCTTTTACTGGTATAAGCAGGTGATTGATTCTAATGGTGAACGTTTATAAGCGGGGAGAGTCCACAAAAAAGATGGGATACTAACAAAAACAGGGAGTGACAGATACATGGAGAAGCAGAGAATAAAAGCGGTGTGCTGCGCGGCGTCAGCGGGAGGTATGTGGGGGACAATCGGTCTGTTTGTCAGTCTTGCCGGGCGCCATGGCGTCCACTCCCTGGAGCTGACCGTGGTACGGATGGTAATCGGGGCAGCGGCTTTAGGGATAACGCTGCTGCTTTTAGACCGAAAGCTGCTTCGGATTAAAGTGTCGGATTTTCCATGGTTTGGAGCTGCGGGAATCTTGTGCCTGCTGCTTTTTAATGTCAGCTATGGAATTGCCATTGAAAAATCCTCTATGGCAGCGGCAGCGGTTCTTCTATATACGTCCCCCGTGTTTGTGACCGTCATTGCGGTGCCGGTATTCGGGGAGCGGATTTCCGGCAGGAAGCTGACGGCGGTCCTCCTTGCCATCACAGGCTGCGCCTTTGTGTCGGGAATCATGTCGGGAAATGTGACATTTCCGGCTGCTGCATTTTTCTGGGGAATCCTGGCCGCATTCGGATATGCTATGTACAGTATCATAGCAGGTGCGCTGCTGAAACGTTATCATGCGCTGACGGTACTGTTTTACGCATTCTTTTCGGCGGCCTGTGCGGGATGCTTTCTTGCAGATATGGGACATGTGGTGTATAGTATTACTCAAAAGCCGCAATTAGTACCAATTTTGGCAGCTGCGGCGTGTGTTTGCAATATTTTTTCCTATCTGCTTTATAATACGGCGCTGAAATACATGGAGCCGGGCAGCGTGTCGGTCATTGCATCGGTGGAGCCGGCCGTGGCCGCCATTCTGGGGGAGCTGATGCTGGGGGAGCATATGGGATTCTTTGGCGTGGCAGGTATTTTGTGCATTCTGGCTGCGATTGTTGTGTTAAACGGCCGGACAGGGAGAAGGGCATATGAGAGAAAAACATCTGGCGCTTATCCGGATCCTTGTGAATCGGGAGGAGTGGATGACGGCAAAACAGCTGTCCCTCCAGCTTCACATTTCGGAGCGCAGTGTGAAGAATTATATAGGGGAAATAAATTATTTTGAAACTAATCTGATTGAAGGTTCCAGAAAAGGTTATAGGATACAGCGGGAGCGGGGGCGGGAACTTTTGGGGAAACAGCAGCAGGCGAGCCTGCCGGAGACGCCGGGAGAACGGGTTAACTATATGATTGCGCAGCTTCTCACAAATGACAGTGAAAATGGAGGAGGCATCGACCTCTATGATATCAGCGAGGAAATCTTTGTAAGTTTAGAGACGCTTAAAAAGGATTTAGTCAGAGTGAGGAAAAAACTCAAGGAATACGGGCTTTATGCCAATGTGGCAGGTTCGGAGGTAACGCTGGAGGGGAGGGAGCTGGACAAGCGCCGTCTCTTAAGCGGCATTCTCTACGAGGAGTTCAATAAGAATATAATGAGCCTGGATATGGTGCAGAAAGCATTTCCGGACTATAATATGGAACTGCTTCGGGATATTGTTCTGACGGAATGCAAGCGGTATCACTATTTTATCAATGACTACGCCATGGTGAACCTGATTCTGGATTTGGTCGTCAGCATGGACCGGATACGGAAGAATTGCACATTCCGCACCCATGTGGCGGAAAAACACCGGTATGGAATCCGTGAGACAGAGTTTTCCGGGAGGATTGCAGGCCGGATCAAAGAGGCGTTCGCTGTTCGGTTTACGGAGTTGGAGATGGAGGAGCTGACCGCACTTCTGGTGAGCCATCTGATGAAGGTGGACTATGATACCTTAAACCGTGATAATATCCAGGACTTTATTGGGCCGGAGTGTTCAAAAATCGTTGGAAAGATTCTGGATTATCTTAATGAGAATTATTTTATTGATACGGAGAATGATGAGTTTGTAGTGAAATTTTCCGTTCATATCCACAATCTCTTAAGGCGTCTGGATAATGAATATTCCACCAAGAATCCGCTGACAGAGCATATCAAGAATTCCTGCCCGCTGATTTTCGAGTGCGCAGTGGGCGTGGCAAACTGCTTAAGCCAGTTGACGGGATACCGGGTGGACGAGGATGAGATTGCCTATATCGCTCTGCATATCGGCGGAAATCTGGAAACCTGGGAGAATCAGAAGGACAAGCTGGGCTGCGTCCTCCTGTCCCCGCAGTATTATGATTTGGCAGATATCATGATGGAAAAGATTGAGGGAAGCTTTTCTGAGGATCTGGTGGTCAAGACAGTAGTTACCAAGCCGTCAGAGCTTAAGCAGGTGCGCAGGGAGGAACTGATTATCTCCACCATAGCAGTCGAGCCGGAAGAGGGGCAGCAGGTGGTGCAGGTCAATCCATTTCTGCACGAGAGGGATCTTGCCGCAATCCGGAAAAAGATTGCAGAAATGAAGCAGGCTGGAAAGCAGAAGCGTCTGCGGGAGATGCTCTTGCAGATTACTTCCCCTGAGCTGTTCTGCAAAAATGGGGATATGGGGGACCGGAAACAGGCGCTCACCCATATGGTACGTGCCCTGGAAGAAAACGGTTATGTGGAAGAGGGCTTTATGGCGGAGGTAGAGGACCGGGAGGCTCATTCCTCCACGGCATTTGGAAGGCTGGCTGTGCCGCATTCTTTGAAAATGGAGGCCAGCCGTACCGGAGTATATATCCTGCTTAGTGATAAGCCGATTTCCTGGGGAGAGCATATGGTGAATGTGGTGCTGCTGTTTGCAATCAACCGCCGGGACAGGGAGCTGTTCCATGAGATATTTGACAATCTGATTGTGCTTCTTTTGGAATACCAGAGCCTGGAAAAGGTGCTTGGCAGCAATAGCTATGAGGAATTTATTGAGGCGATACTGATGTGTGAACCGATATAAAGGGAGAGAAATAGGATGAAGGGATACCGGTATGTGATTACGAACCCGGAAGGGCTTCATGCAAGGATTGCTGTAAATCTGGCGAAAATCTGCCGCGATGCGGAGGGCCGGATTGTGGTGTCTGCCGGAGACAGGAAGGCGGACGGGAAGGAAGTTTTTGCAGTGATGAATCTATATGCTGTGAAAGGGGATGAGTTGGTATTTCTGGTGGAGGGTGGAGACGAGGAGGAAATCTTGCGGCAGATTCAGGAGTTTTGCGTTTCACAGCTTTAGCAGTCAATCATAACCGGAAGATATTTGGAGAGAGACACTCGGGATATCTTCCGGTTTTTTGTTATGGGCTTTAGCCTGTTGAGTATGTCGGAGTTTTTCGTG
>NZ_QVEX01000025.1:0-312 GCF_003434055.1 Enterocloster aldenensis
GTTCAATTCGGTTTTCAATATGTGGTTTTGAAGGTATGTATTTTTGCATAAAATCAGCAAAAGTTTCATACAATATCTTCAAAAGGTACTTGATGAATCTTTGATTATAAAGTATAATAAAGACTCGGAGAGCACTTTTAATATTCCTCGATAGCTCAGTCGGTAGAGCACGCGGCTGTTAACCGCGCTGTCGTAGGTTCAAGTCCTACTCGGGGAGTTTTTCTATATATAATTATTTGCAAGGCCCCATGGTCAAGCGGTTAAGACATCGCCCTTTCACGGCGGTAACAGGGGTCCGAATCCCCTTGGGGT
>NZ_QVEX01000025.1:322-55044 GCF_003434055.1 Enterocloster aldenensis
GGGGTCCGAATCCCCTTGGGGTCATTCAATTTAATATGGCGACGTAGCCAAGTGGTAAGGCACGGGTCTGCAACACCCTCACCACCGGTCCGAATCCGGTCGTCGCCTCTCATTTTAACCTCGGAAGGTATCCGAGGTTTTTTTGTTGTAAATTATGTTGTAAAAATAGTTCACGCCTGTTCCGAAAAGCTAATGAAACATATAAAAAAATAAAATTAGTGGTTGACTTGGAGCCGACTCCAGGTAGTAGGCTATAGTTATGCAGGACATAGACCTTTAGAATAGGTTTTACTAACAGACAGAAAGGAAGATCATAGTGAACAAACAGGTTTTAATACTTTCAGGCAGCCCCAGAAGAAAAGGAAATTCGGATACATTATGTGATGAGTTCATGAGAGGGGCATTGGATGGCGGGAACGTGGCAGAAAAGGTGTTCCTGAAGGATTGTAAGATTAATTACTGTTCAGGCTGCGGTGTCTGTAACAGTACCCACAAGTGCGTCCAGCATGACGATATGGCGGATATCCTTGAAAAGATGGTAAATGCAGATGTGATTGTCATGGCAACCCCTGTGTATTTTTATACAATGGATGGGCAGATGAAGACATTGATTGACCGCACGGTACCGCGTTATGAAGAAATCAGGAACAAGGATTTTTATTTTATTGTTGCGGCAGCTGATACACAGATATCCATGATGGAACGCACCATTGAAGGATTCCGCGGTTTTACGCAGGATTGCCTGCCGGGGGCCCATGAGAAAGGAATCATTTATGGGACAGGGGCCTGGCAGGCAGGAGATATTGGGAGCAGTCCTGCGATGAAGCAGGCATATGACATGGGAAAACAGATTTAGGAGGTATCTTATAACATGGCAAAGGTATATGTGACAGACAGGATAACCCCGGAAAGCCTGGTCCATATCTATGAGGCAATGGGCATATCCCTGCCAGGCAGGGTAGCGGTTAAGATTTCAACAGGTGAACCGGGTGGGCATAACTTTTTACAGCCGGACCTGATTAAGGATCTGGTCCATAGGCTGAAGGGTACAATTGTTGAATGCAACACGGCCTATGAAGGCCGCCGTAATACCACACAGGCCCATTGGCAGACAATCCATGACCATGGATTTGCGGCCATTGCCCCATGCGATATCCTGGATGAGGATGGGGACATGGCAATTCCTGTGAACGGCGGCTATCATCTCCACGAGAATTATGTGGGGAGCCATTTGGCGGATTATGATTCCATGCTGATGCTGTCCCATTTTAAAGGGCATGCAATGGGGGGATTCGGAGGGGCGCTTAAGAATATGTCCATCGGCCTTGCTTCTTCACGGGGCAAGATATGGATCCATACGTCTGCTTCCAGTGAACGGTTTGAGGATGTCTTTACAGCGGACCATGATTCATTTTTGGAATCCATGGCTGACGCAGATAAATCAGTAATGGATTTTGTGGGACGCAGCAGGATTGTTTACATTAATGTGGCAAACCGGCTTTCTGTGGACTGCGACTGCGATGCCCATCCTCATGATCCGGAAATAGGCGATATCGGTATTTTCGCATCCACGGACCCTGTTTCACTGGACCAGGCGTGTGTGGATGCAGTGTACAATTCCCTGGATACAGGCAAGGCCGCGCTGATTGAAAGGATGGAATCGCGCCATGGAATCCATACAGTGGAAGCAGCACATGCCCTTGGGCTTGGAAGCCGTGACTATGACCTGGTAAAGATTGGATAATATCTGCAGATATTCATTCTTATGCATTCCTATCCTTGCCTTCACGGATAAATATGGTTACAATAAATAAAAGGCAGATAATCAGGAGGTGATGATATGACAATTGCAGAAGTAAGCAGGGCCTATGATATTTCTGCGGATACACTGCGCTATTATGAACGTGTGGGCCTCCTGCCAAGCATTGGGCGTACTTCCGGCGGTATCCGCAATTATTCTGAGGAGGACTGCCGCTGGGTGGAATATATAAAATGTATGAGAAGCGCCGGGGTGTCCGTTGAGACATTGGTGGAATATGTGGCTTTATTCTATCAGGGAAATGAAACCATACAGGCAAGGAAGAACCTGCTTCTGGAACAGCGGGCCCAGATAGCTGCCAGGATTGACGGACTTCAGGCTGTTCTGGCAAGGCTGGATTGGAAATTAGATGGGTATGAGGAACGGATGGTTAAGTGTGAGGAGAATTTAAGATAAGGCATATAAATTAGCATATGCACAATTAGCAGTTCGGTATCTGCCTCGCGTATATTTGACATTTCCCGTGCATGGTGTTATGATTCTAAGGATATTCTGCTATAAAGCAGGGACTATGGACAAGGGGAGAAATATGACACAGACAAGATGGAAGAAACGGCTGCTATGGGCTGCTGCCTGGGCGGCAGGCATTGTGCTGGCCGCGGTCCTGGCAGGCGCCTTTCTGTTCAGGCATGAGCTGAAAACACTTACCACGCTTAAGAAGATAGATGACAATGTGCTTTATTCCATGAAGTATGACGGGGATTATGGTTTTGATGATTTCCTGCTCACAGGCGCCAGCACCGATGGGGAGCTGGTTAAGTTTGTGACGGACAGGCTGTTAAAGGGCCTGCCGCTGGAGTTTTCCATTCCGGATTTGGGCTGCTCTACATTCAGCGCCTGGACTGAGGAGGGGGACCGTATATTCGGCAGGAATTTTGACCTTACCTACTCGCCGGCCCTGGTGGTGGAAACGGCGCCGGACAACGGATACCGCTCCATATCCACGGTCAACCTTGCATTTCTGGGATTTGGGGAAGATAAGCTGCCAGATACATGGAAGCAGAAGCTTATCACGCTGGCAGCGCCATATGCGCCTTTAGACGGGATCAATGAAAAGGGACTGGCGGTGGCGGTGCTCCGCATTGCGGACGTACCAACGGACCAGGATACAGGGAAAACAGATATTACCACCACCACGGCCATACGGCTGATGCTTGATAAGGCGGCCACGGTGGACGAGGCAGTGAGCCTTCTGGAGCAGTATGACATGCATTCCTCCGCAGGAAGCTGTTACCATTTCCAGCTTGCAGATGCGGCTGGGAACAGCGCGGTTGTGGAATACATTGATAATGAATTTGTGGTGCTGAAGGCAGATGAGGGGTATCAGATGGCAACTAATTTCCTGCTTTCAGATAAGAAATTCAATTTCGGGACAGGACAAGACAGGTATGGGACCCTGGAATCGTCCCTGAACCGCTGCGGCGGTGTTGTAAAGGATGAACAGGCCGGTATGGATCTGCTGCAGGCAGCGTCAAAGGACTGGCATGTGTCAGAGACGTCCGGGCGGTTAAATGCAACCCAGTGGTCCATTGTCTTTAACTGTACTGACCTTACGGCAAAGGTGGTGACCGGCAGGCAGTATGATAAGCCGGCCCATACATTCAGTCTTACCCAATAACTGCATTGTTTCAGTTTCATGATTGGGATGGGACACATTCATTCAGCAGCGGAAAGCAATGACAGGATTGGCTTTCCGCTGCTGTTTTTTGGAATTTCCTTAAGGAACCGTATCCTGCGGGGAAGCTGGTAATATTCCAGGTTTTCCTCCAGCCTTCTCATCAGGCGGCGGCTAAGGTCCGTGGAAGGCGTTTGGCTGTCCGGGGAATGGAATGCAGGGTTAAGGACCACATAAGCGGTCAGTGATCCATGCTCCAGCGCAACGGCGGCCTCGTTTATTTCCTCCAGGTCGGTAAGGGCGTGTTCCACCAGTGCCCCAGGAATCTTCCTGCCGTGGATATTGTATACATTATCCCGGCGGCCCAATAGGTACAGGAATCCTTGGCTGTCCAGATATCCTATATCCCCGGCACTTGCGGGAGTCTGTACCCCCAGGGCGCAGCAAGGGGTGTCTGCCATGATTTCCCCATCCTTTACAGTGATATGGACGCCGGGAAACGGACGTCCCACACAGGCGGGGTTGCCTGTCATTTCATGGCCGCAGAGATACGACACATAGCTGAGTTCACTGGCGCCGTAATACAGGATACATCTGCTTTGGGGAAAGGCCTGCTTCAGCCCATGCATGTCCTTTAAATCCATGCTTTGAGAACCGGTCAGGATGGTTTTGACATGGTCCGCAGGCCCGGGGGCTGTCCTGGACAGGAGCCGCAGTTTGGAGGGGATGAGGTAGATGGCGTTTGCCTGGTTCAGGGAAATGCTTCTGTTCCACCCAGGAGGATGGACCGCCGGGCATGTGATAAGGGTAGCGCCCTGGGACAGCAGGGCCAGGTACATATTGAGGTTTCCTGTAAATGCAAGGCTGCCGTGCACAAACATCCTGGTATTTCCATCCACGCCAAAGATGCTGTTCTGGACAGGGAAATACCCATGCCAGCTTTCAAAGGTACGGAACAGCAGCTTGGGAGTCCCCGTGGTGCCTGAGGTCAGGACGCCCATACAGTCCTTGTCCGGAACGGATAAATCCGATGGAATGCGGGGGGGATGGATCATGTCAGGGGACAGTATGACCGGAATCAGGCCAATCTGTGCGCAGGAAAGGAAACATATAAGCTGTGTATAGACAGAAGGGGATTTAATCCATGCCAATGAGGGAAGGCCCTCCTGGTATGATACGGCGGCCGCTGCGGCGGACGGTTGTCCCGGAGCCCTTTGGGCAGCCGTCCGATGATGGGAAAGAAGCCCGTCTGAACACTGACAGACATCCATAACCATTTCCCCGTAGGTATATTGTCTGGAATCTTCAATAAGGGCTGTCTGGCGGGCAGGGACAGCCTGCAGCATTTCAAGATAATTCATGTGGTACTCCTTGTACGTTCAGTACGTGATATCAATGACCCAGATCCGGGCCGTTGTTCCAATCAGCGTTCAAACACTCCTTAGAAGCACGGCAGTGCCGATTCCCCCTGCCGCTGCCACGGAACAGATTCCCTTCCTGCTGCCGGTCAGTTCCATGGCCTTCATGAGATGCAGGAAAATAATTGCGCCGGATGCACCGTAAGGATGTCCGTAGGCAAGGGCGCCGCCAAACATGTTATAGCGGCTGCATTTATCAGGATACGCCCTCTGAAAAAGCACATCAATGACAGCAAATGCCTCGTTGCATTCAACGCAGCCGATTTCGTCCATGGACGTATGGGTCCGCTCCAGGAGCTGCTGTATGGAGGCCACGGCAGAGACAGGACTCATAAGAGGGTCGGCTCCCGTACTGAATGCGCCGGACAGGCGGCAGCGCGGGGTCAGGCCGTGGTCCTTAAGATACTGGCCGGAGCAAAGAAGGATGAAGGCCGCGCCGTCGTTCATGGAGCAGGCATTGGCCGCATTCAGATATCTGCCGTCCTTTAGGACAGGGGGGAGTCTGTCAATGAGCTTTTGGCTCATCCTTGGACGGATGCCCTCGTCCATATCCAGTCCGCATACAGGGCAGACCACATCCTTTAATACCCCGTCTTCACGGGCGCGAAGCGCCCTCTGGTGGCTTATGAGGGTCCAGCTGTCCAGTTCTTCCTTCTGGACATGATGATGGCAAATGGTGCGTTCCGCACCCTGAAGCATTATATCCTCATATTGGGGGCCCGGTATGAACCTGGCCGTGGTATAGGGGCGGGAATCCTTTGTAAAATCAGGGTGGTTCGGGTGGTGCATCCGCAGGGGCTGGGTGGATGTGCTCTCAAACCCGCCGGCAATGACAAGGCCGGCCAGGCCGCTTTCAATCATTGCGGCGGCCGTGGTGATGGCGGCAAGGGAGGAAGCGCACTGCTGGTCAATGGTAAGGGAGGGGATGGAAGATGGCAGTCCGGCTTCAAGGGCTGCCAGACGGGTGATATTGCCTCCGCAGCCAACGCTGTTCCCGCCAATTATCATATCTGCCTTATGCAGCGGATATTTCCCTGCCAGTTCCCTCAGCACGGCAGCGCCCAGCTGTTCGGCCGGGACATGCCGGTAGGCGCTGTTCTTTATTCCGATATAGCTTCTCAGCCCGCCTAATACATATACATTGTCCATGGCGCCTCCTATAGGACGGCCCTGGCCCTTAAAAGGCTTTCCTGGACCGGTTTTGCAATCAGGGCGGCGGCAGCGCATTTAAACAGATCCAGCGGGATAAAGGGGAGGACGGCCACCGTAAACGTAGAAATCCAGTCCATACCGGTGACGAACTTCATGTAGGCGCTTCCCAGGACATAGATGACCGGCATCCCTATGCATACGGTAACAAGGAAGTACCGCCCAAAACTGTAGCGCTGCCCTTTCAGCCGCGACATTAAGACAACGGCTATAAGCCATGCCATTATATATCCCCCGGTAGGTCCGAACAGTTTGCCCGGGCCGCCTACGCCGCCTGAGAAGACAGGAAGCCCGGTAAGTCCAAGGAATATATATACGATAATGGTAAATGCTGCCTGCCTGGGGGTCAGCAAAAGGGCAATCAGGTTGACCACCAGGGTCTGGGCAGTCAGGCTGGCAGGGGAAAACGGAAGGGGAATCACAATATAGGCTGATACACAGATAAGGGCGGTGAGCAGCCCCATTTTTGTCAGTTCCAATGTATTGAATCTTGATTTTGTATTCATGAATACCTCCACATCATAATTTGTTTACCTGTAAATGAAAATAAATAAGTCCGCCGCACACTCCTGTGATTGCGTCCTCAGTACATACCAGCTGTACAGTCTGTCCTGTGCGCACCGGATGGAAGAACCGGATATGGAATCCCAGGGGTAAACCGTGATCGTCTGGGTCCGTGTCTGCGGCCTGCGCTGCCTCACATTGCCAAATGCCCTGTAAACGCTCCAGGATCCACAATCCCGGCACAACAGCCTGTTTCCCATGGTGTATCGGGTTGGTATCGCCGGAATCCCTTAAAAAACGTTTTAAGCCCTCTGAAGGGAAAGTAAGGCCGTGCATAGGCCTGCCTGGAAACACATCCGTATATGTATCCCTCCGTGTAACCCCATTTACACAGGACGGGTCAACCAGCACCAGTACCAGGTCCTGCACCAGATTCCTTTCCTTGTCATATCCCTTTGAGGACAGCCTGGCATAACCCTGGCGCATACGCTGGGTCCGTGTCTCAAAGGACACTGGTTCCGAATCGTCATATCTCCCATAAAAAGCTTTTCCTATCACCCACCCATCAAACGTATGCTGGTCATGGGCACATGCCGCATGTATGATTTGCATCATAATTGTCACCCTATCCATTGAATTTGGTTTACATTTTATTTATTATAGGGCTGTCCGGGCTATTTGTCAACTCAAAAAGCTATGGCGGTTAACAATGAGCCGGTCAACAATGTGGCCTGGAGCGTGTTTGAAAATTCATTCCCGCCATCTGCCCTAAGGAATCCACCATAGGTACCCCTTAGGGCAAAGGCCGCCCCCCTTCGCGGCATATTTGGTCCCAATTCGGTCAACGTAGCCCGCTACGCCTCCCTCATCGGGACCAAATCTCCCACAAAGTGGGACGCACAGCTGACGGAAAGCAATTTTCAAACACGCTCTGGTCCGGGAAGCAATGACACCACAGGGATGTGTGAAGATAGCCCCTTTCCATATTCTTTTTGGTATGGTAAGATAGGAAGGTAAATCGAGATTATAGAGTGACAGGATGAAAATATGAATTACATTGTATTAGACCTTGAATGGAACCAGAGCCCGGGCGGAAAGGAAGACTCCGTAGCGCATCTTCCCTTTGAGATTATTGAGATAGGTGCGGTGATGCTGGACAATCAGTTCCGGCCCGCAGGTGAATTCCATAAACTGATAAAGCCCCAGGTATATAAAAAGATGCATTTTAAGATATCAGAAGTAACACATATGGATATGAAGAAGTTATGCCAGGAGGGGCAGCCTTTTGGGGCAGTCATGGAGGAATTCCTGGACTGGTGCGGGGATGGGGATTTCCGTTTCTGCACATGGGGGTCCATGGATTTGACGGAATTGCAGAGGAACATGATATATCACGGCATGGAGATACCCTTTCCGCGTCCGCTTCTATATTATGATATCCAGAAGCTGTACTGCCTCCAGTACGGGGACGGTAAGAATAAAGTGTCCCTGGACCAGGCTGTGCAGCTGCAGGGCATGGCAGAGGACCGGCCGTTCCACCGGGCGCTGGACGATGCTTTTTACACGGGAAAGATCCTATCCGTGCTGGATATGGAGAAGTACGGCGTATATGTGTCCGTGGACTATTATGGGCTGCCGGAGACAAAAGAAAACGAGTACAGGTTATATTTCCCGGAATACACAAAATTCGTATCCAGGGAATTCAGCTCCAGGGAAGACATCATGAAAGACAAGGATATCACAGACATGGTGTGCCTGAAATGCAGGCGTATGCTCCGCAAGAAAATCCGCTGGTTCCCCTACGGCCAAAGATTCTACTTCTGCCTGGCCGTCTGCCCCGAACACGGATATGTCAAAGGAAAAATCCGCGTTAAAAAATCAGAAGACGACAGATACTATGTGGTCAAAACCACCAAAATGGCCGGGGAAGAGGATGTGGAACTCCTCACACAGCGCAAGGAGGACGGCCGCAAACGCCGCAGCGCCAAGCACTGATTCCCCGCCCATCTCCCGTTCCTGTCTCCTGGAACAAGACAAGGCAGAGGTTGCGTACCCACCGCAGACCCTGCCTTGACAAACATCCATTTCCGTTCACTCTTCCCTCATCCTATATCCAACACCGATTTCCGTAAAAATATACTTTGGTTCGGCCGGGTTTTCTTCCAGTTTCCTGCGTATATGCGCCATGTTCACCCGGAGTATCTGGTTATCGCTGTCTGCAAATGGCCCCCATATCTTGGAGATGATTGTTTCATAGGTCAGCACCCTGCCTGCGTTGTGGGCCAGCAGGGATACCAGCTTGTATTCAATCTGCGTCAGATGCACGTCCTGGTCATTTACCTTAACAAGACGGCGCTCAAAGTCAATGAGCAGGCCGCCTACTTCGTATTTGGAGTTTTCATTCGCAGCGCGCTGGCTGTGGCGGAGGGCCGTGCGGATGCGGGCCAGGAGTTCCGCGGTTCCAAATGGCTTGGTAAGGTAATCGTCAGCGCCCATATCCAGGGCAGCTACCTTGCTGCGTTCCATGGTCCTGGCGGAGATTACTATGATGGGCACGGAACTGTAGGTCCTTACCTCTTGTATGATTTCCAGTCCGTCCATGTCGGGAAGACCCAGGTCCAGCAGGACCACATCCGGTTTGTGGGTGTTGATCAGTTTCAGGCCGTCCGTACCCGTGTATGCACAGGTTACCTGGTAGTTCTGCGGGGTCAGGACTGTTTCTATAAAATTGCAGATATTCTTTTCGTCCTCAATGATGATAATACTGGCTCTTGTGTTCATAAGCTAATATTCCCTCCAATCTGGTAAGGTAAAAGTAAATAGGGCGCCCTTGTCGTAATTGCTGGCCTCTATGTGGCCGCCGTGGGCGTTTATGATGGTTTTACAAAGCGTAAGGCCGATTCCCATCCCTTTGTGGCTGTCGCCGGTCTGGTTGTCGGAGACCCCGCCTCCGTCAAACAGCGTGCCTAACAGTTCCGGCCGGATGCCGTTGCCCTGGTCACGGATGGCGATGGATACATACGGACCGTCCACCGATGCCTGCAGGTCAATGGGGCCATGGCTTCCGGAGTGGAAATATGCATTTTCCAGAAGGTTGTTGATGACCTGCTCAATCAGGGTAGCGTCCATGGGGACCATGATAAAGCTTTCCGGTATGCAGACCTGGACCTGGACCTCCGGAAACCGTTTCCGGAACCGCCCCACGGCTGAAGAAATGACTTCCTCCAGGGATTCTTCTGTCTTTATCACAGTGGCCACGCCGCGCTCATCCTGGATCCTGGTAACGGACAGCAGGTTTTCCACCATGGTGAGCAGCCACTGGGCATCTTCTTCAATGTTCTGCACCAGCTTTCGCTTTTCCTCCCTGGTCATGGATCCCTCCTGGTTCAGATAGGTGGAACTGGAACCGATGATTGTGGTAAGGGGGGTGCGCAGATCGTGGGACATGGCGCGCATAAGGTTGGCCTTCATGGTTTCCTTTTCCGCGTCCAGCAGCATGCGGTCCTTTTCCTGCAGCTGTACGTTCTGCTTGGTAATCATGATGCATATACTGCTGGCAAGGCAGGAAATCAGCATCATGCCCACAAATGTGATCGGATATCCTGACATGGTAAAATTCAGGGTCATGTACGGATAAGTAAATGCAAAGTTCACCCAGAAGACTCCGAACAGCGAGGCAAGTATGCCGGCTCCGTAACAGCTTGTGGCGCGGGCAATCAGAATGATGGCCAAGGTGTAGATAATGGAGATATTGGTCACGTTCGTGCTGAAATAAAAAAATACGGTAGAGACTAAAGTGGCTGCAGCCATATACTCTATGGTGATAGGAAGATTCCTAACCAGATTCATGACAGCAGCCTTCAGGTCACTTTTTTCCTTATGGAAGATTTTCATTGCACACTCCCCTGCAGACTGCGGTTCCTTAATTAAAGTAGGTGTTACAGATAAATCCTACATCATAACCTCCTACATTATAACCGATGGGTATGGCAAGTTCAACGGAAAATGGATTTTTTACGCCGGCTTCTTCTGGTCCTGCGTGCGGACGGGGACGAGACCCTGCGCTTAGCCAGAAGCCGGTCAAACTCTGAGGAGGAATAGCCAATGTCCTCCAGCCGCTCCAGCCTGCGCTGCCGCCTTAACAGAAGGTCGGCCTCTTCCTTGCGTTTTACATGTATCTTCACGGCAGCCACGATTGCGATGATGATGCACAGGGAAAAGACGATTCCCAGTATGGCCAGCGTGTTTGCGGGTATACGTATGCTGGAGGCAGCGCCCTCCTTGGTGGTGATGTCCTGACGCGTGGGCGCTGCAGGGGTCTGGTCCCGGGAGGCCGGATGGTCCGCCGGAGAGGGGGCGCCGGCCCCGTCCTGGGAGTGCGGCGCGCCGGTGCCCTCCGGGACAGGTCCGCCCATCCCTTCTTCGTGCGCCGGTGCGGCGGGAAGGGAAGCAGACCCCATCCCGGCAGAACACAGGTATACGAAACCAACAGGGCGTTCATTGTAAGTATAACGGATACAGGCCACTGCGTCCAAAGGACTCTGGCCGTCCAGGTCATAGGTGAGCATGGACTGCACGTCCGCAAAATCCCCTGCCTTGGGAATCACCACCCGTCCGTTTTTGTCAAGTTCCAGGGAAATGCTGTCCCGGGCCGTCATGCCGGCAATGGTCATGTCATTTTCCACGGATCTGTACCGGGTCTCGTAGTCCACTGCCTTTAAAGACTGGAAATTACGGAAACCAAAATCAAACATGGCCTTTGTATCTGAATAATGGGACTGGTGCCCGTTAAGGACCACCGCAATCAGCGTCATCCCGTCTCTTTTGGCGCAGGTAACAAGGGTGTTGCCTGCCAGGGACGTATAACCTGTCTTGCCTGCAAAGGCACCCGGATAGTAGACGGATTCATTCTTGTTAAGCATCTTGTGGTGGTTGGCCACGTATCCGCCTTCCGGCGTCCGCTTGGTGGGGGCCAGCTTATAGCTGCGGGTGCCGTTGATGGCCAGGAATTCCGGGTTCTTGATGGCCTCCCTGGCAATCAGCGCCATGTCGTGGGCCGTGGTATAATGGTTTTCATCATTCAGGCCGCTGGGGTTGGCGAAATGGCTTCCGGTACAGCCAAGGCTTGCAGCCTTTTCATTCATGAGCTTTGCAAACTCCTCCCTGGAGCCGCTTACATGGCAGGCCAGGGCATTGGCGCTTTCATTGGCAGAAGCCAGCATAAGGGCATAGAGACAGTCCCGGACCGTCAGTACGTCGCCTTCGTCAATGCCTGCGCTGCTGCTGCCGGCTTCTACGTTATAGACATCATCGTGGGAAAAAGACACCATTTCATCCAGATCGCAGTGTTCCAGCACAATCAAAGCAGTCAGTATCTTAGTGATACTGGCCGGATAATACGGCTGGTCCATATTCTTTCCGTATAGTACGGTTCCCGTGTCCGCGTCCATGACAATACCGCCGTCCGCCTGTATGGAAACATCAGAGGGCCACTCCGGTGCAGCCAGCGCACTTATGGTAAAAACACCCATGGACAGGCAGAGACAGAGGAACAATGAGAAAAATCGCTTCATCCAACAATCTCCAATCATATAAATAGCCTATTGTACAGTATAAAAGATTTCTGTATTTAAGTAAAGGCTGGATGGGGATTAAGCGGCATTTTTATGGTTTTTTATGGTAAGGAACAGGCATATGCCGAAGAGAATCAGGGACAATGAGCCAAAGAGATAGGCGATACGGGCAGCGGTGTCCATGAAAAATCCTTCCGGTACAATATTGATGAGCATGTCCGTGGACGGGTCAAGGATCCATAGGTCATTGGTAAAGAAGATATGGTGGAACATGATGAAATACCTGGAAAAGTCCGTGGATATCATAAGTCCCAGCGCTGTTACAAGACCAAAGAACAGACCTGTGCCCAGGCAGAGGGAGGATGGCAGGACTTTCCTCATCCGGGCTTTTGTGGCTGCCATGAACGCCAGCAACAGGACCGTGAGCACAAGACAGACCGTGCGGATGGACATGGCCTTCAGGAAAAGCACCTGTACGTCTTCCATATGGGCAATTTCCCGCTCATTGAAGAATTCCCGCTCCTGTCCTCCCATGGTGGTTTTTACATGCAGGTCCTCCCGGTCCCCGCGCAGGTAATCCATCATCTCATCCGTTACATGGAGAAGGTCGTCCATGGTCATGGACGGAAGGCTGTCCAGCACATTGTATTTGGTGTATTCTTTTTCAAAATATCCGGGTGTCCAGTAAACCACTGCTTCCACGGAAGTGATGAACAGGACAATCATGATGCAGAATGCGGCCGCAATTCCGGCCAGTCTGTGTAAATATTTCATAAGGCCTCCTAATTATAATAAAGTCTGTTTAAAAAATTTGTCTGTAACAGGAAAAAATGTACGTAACAAAGAAAAGCCCGACCCCGCAGCTTCATGTATCTGCAAAGTCAGACCTTTTAGTGCGCCTTCAGGGACTCGAACCCTGGACAAATAGATTAAGAGTCTACTGCTCTACCAACTGAGCTAAAGGCGCATACGTTTATTTTGTTTCTTTAAGTGACACGTCCACTATTATATATCCATGCAAGGAAAATGTCAAGAATATTTTAAGAAAAAATTTATTTTTCAGTTCTTTTTTCAGTCCTGTGCCACAAAAAAGTCCGACCCCGCAGCTTCCAGTATCTGCAAAATCAGACCTTTAAAATGCGCCTTCAGGGACTCGAACCCTGGACAAATAGATTAAGAGTCTACTGCTCTACCAACTGAGCTAAAGGCGCATGCCCGTGTTTTCATTCAACCCTTGCGGGTGACACGAACGACATTATATCTCTTTGAAAGTTAAATGTCAACCATTTTCGTCAAAAAAATTATTTTTCTTTTTTCTTTGCTTTGGAACCAGGGCCGATGATCTTATTTACTTCCTTAAAGGAACGGCTCAGGCGGAGCGCCTGTTTGTTTAAATCTGTTTTGTCACTGGTTGCCTGCAACAGTTTTTTGGTGATTCCTGGGGGTAATGCCATATTAACCGCCTCCGGTAGTAGGTTCTGTTATGAACAGTATATGACGCGCCCTCCCGGTTTGTGCAGACTCCCCGTGGCAGTGCCTGCCCGGACACCTGTTCCGCTCCTGGACACGTATTTCTTCCCCGGACGTGTCTTAGGTCCGGGACTTTGAGGCAACCAGCCTGCAGATGGGTTTTCCCTCCCCTGCGAATTTCATTTCGTATTCAGTCATCACGTTGCCTTCGTCCATGGGACTGTTATGAAGGTCAAATGTATGGGACAGGATGGTCCAGCCCGAGGCTGGGATGGATTCCAGGGAATATTCAAACAATTCACGGTTGTCCGTCTTGAATTCCACGGTGCCTCCGGGGGCCAGGATCTTGCCGTACACGCCCATGAAGGCGGGGGAAGTCAGCCTGCGCTTGGCATGACGGTCCTTTGGCCAGGGGTCTGAGAAGTTCAGGTAGATGCGGCTGACCTCACAGGGGGCAAAGATATCGGGCAGGGTTTTGGCATCAATGCACATGAACAGGATATTGTCAAGGTCCAGCTGCGAACGTTTTTCCAAGCCTCTTAAAAGCACGCTGGAATAACGTTCTATGCCTATATAATTGATATCAGGGTGGGTCTGGGCCAGTTCCATGATGAAACGTCCCTTCCCCATCCCCACCTCTATTTCAATCGGATTGCTGTTGCAGAAGACCTGGTCCCAATTCCCACGTCTTGTCTCCGGCTCCTGGATTACATAGGGGCTGGATGCAATGGACTCTTCTGCACCGCGGATATGGCGTAATCGCATATTATTTTTCCTTTCTTTCTGAACAGTACCATTATTGAGTAACCGCAGGCCTTATTTTATCATCGGAAGTGCCTATTTGCAACAAAATTTACTTTTTTCTTATTTTTCTGATTTTTTATAATTAATAGTGCAAAATTGCCAAAAATCGATTATACTATACATAATAGGCGGATATCTGCGATACTAAGGAGGAAGGCTATGTCGAATATGGAGCGGACGACCAGCTGGCAGCAGATTCAACTGGGCGTGAAAGAGGCAGAGCGTTTAATTGTACGAAAAGAATATAATCTTGTGATGGTTAAGGCAAGACAGGTCCTGGAATATATGGTGCGGTGCATGGCGGAACGTGCATGCGTGGTGGAAGGGGACCTGTCGGATACCATTGACCAGCTTTATGAAGGGCAGTGGATTAACAAGGCAACCAAGGATAATTACCATACCATCCGCATCCTGGGCAACAAGGCGGTCCATGAAGGGGACGATGCTGCCTATGATGCCAATCAGGCATACCAGCTGCTGACCCAGGAAGTTTATGTGTTTGCCAATGAGTTTGCAGGAGGGCGGTCATCCAGGCCGTCTCAGGCATCCAGGGGAGGTGCTTCCCGCCAGCCGGCCAGGACAGCCGGTTCCGGCGGCCGGCCAGGTTCCGGTCCAAGAGGGGGCCGGGGCACAAGGAGCCAGGGACGTCCGTCCGGTTCAGGAGGTTCACGCCAGGGAGCGCCCAGGAAGAAAAAACGCAGACGGGTATCCCCTGTATATTATGTCTGGAGACTCCTGATTCCCGTGCTTGCGGTTGTGCTGCTGATAGTTGTCATACAGACCTTGGGCGGCAAGGGCGGCAAGGACAAGGATAAGACCACCACGGCACCCACCGTTACCACGGCTGCCACTGAACCCGCACCCACACCGCCGCCGGAACCGGAGACAGAGCCGGAGACAGAACCGCCGGCAGTGGTTTACCGGATTAAGGGCAACAGCGTGAATGTCCGCAAGGAACCGTCCACGGACAGCCGCATCCTGGTACAGCTTTCCAACGGCTATGAGGTTGACTATGTGAAGCGGTACAGCAATGACTGGGATGTGATAAATTACGAGGGGCAGGAAGCCTATGTGTCCAGCCGGTTCCTGGAAAAGGTTGAGCCGGTTCCCGAGACAGAGGTCGTACCCACCGGGGGCGATGGGGCAGAAGGGCAGTAGGGGCTGGAGTGCGCAGGAAGCAGCCACGGAATCCAGATAATGGAATTTGTAAAAGATGTATAGAAAATTTTGGAATATATGTTGGTAAAAAGAGGAAGGAGAGAAAATATCCTTCCTCTTTTTGGCATTTTGCCATAAGGGAATTGTTAAAAGTTTATTCCAATTCTAAAAAACCTCTGGTTTTTTTCGAAAAAAGTAGTATCATGAAATGATATGAATTTATAAAGGAGGAGCTCTATGGATACCGTAATCAATAAGTTATGGGAGATAGAAGAAGCAGCCGGCGCCATTACGGATGAGGCGAATGTGCGCAAGAAAGCATTTGCCAAAGAGATGGAAGACAAAACTGCCTCTTTTGATGCCGGCCTTGAACAGGAAACCGCCCGCAGGATTGCTGATATCGGGCATAAGATGGAAGCAGATATGGAAGCCATGCTTGCCCGGCAGAAATCGGATTTTGAGACACTTCTTAAACAATTGGAAGACAATTACAACCGTTATCATGCAGCGTATGCAGATGCCCTGTTCCAGAAAATGATAAAGGAGTGAGCGTATGGGCAGCCTGATTACCTATAGCGGCATTGCTACCAAGGTGAAGGCCATGGAGCGTTGGCGTATTAAGGATGGACAGTTTGAAGAGATGGCGTCCCTGGAAAGCGTGCCTGAAGCAGTGGATTACCTGCGCCGCTTCCTTCCTTACAGGGAGATATTCGATGAGCTGGAGGAAAAGGACATGCACAGGGCCAGTATTGAGCAGCGTCTGAATCTTTCACAGTACAGGGATTTCGCAAAGCTGTATAAGTTTGCAAACATGAACCAGAGACGTTTCCTGGACCTGTATTTCATGCACTATGAGATAAGTATCATAAAGACCTGCCTGAGGAACGCGGTGGGACATAGGGAACAGCGTCAGGACCTGTCCATGTTCAGGGACTTTTTTGAACGCCATTCCAGCATTGACTTAATTCTTTTGTCCCAGTCCGGTTCAATGGCGGAATTTGTGGGCAACCTGAAAGGGTCGCCGTATCATGAACCGTTAAGCCGCATGCTTGAGGATGGCAGGGCCAGCCTGCCGGCCTGTGAGACGGCCCTGGATATGCTTTACTTCAGGACCATGTGGAAGATAAAGGACAAGTATCTGTCCAAGGAGGAACGTAAGATCCTGGCCCAGTGCTTTGGTACCAGGATGGATATGCTGAACCTTGAGTGGATCTGCCGTTCCAAGAAATTTTACCAGCTTTCACCGGGAGAGATATATGCCATGCTGATTCCCATACAGCTCCATCTGACCAAGGGGGAAATCAATAAGATGGCTGAGGCCGAGACCCTTCCCCAGCTCTATGAGCTGATACGCGCAAGCTGGTATGGGAAGCTGGATGTCATCCGCCAGTCAGAGGAACCGGACCTGGACCATCTGACATTTGAAATTATTGACAGGATCTACCAGACGACCAGAAGAAACGACCCATACTCCATTGCCATACTGAACTCCTATCTTTACTTTAAGGAGAGGGAGATTGCACATATCATCAATACCATTGAAAAAATACGGTATGGCCTGGCGGCAAATTGACTAAAGGGGGTTAAGACGTGATTGAGAAAATGAAATTCCTGAGTATTACCGGTCCCAAGGCGGACATTGACCGGGTGGTGTGTACCTATCTGTCCAGATATGAGATCCACCTGGAAAACGCCCTGTCGGAACTCAAGACGGTTAAGGACCTGCGGCCCTATATTGAGTCCAATCCTTATAAGGAGGAGCTTGCAAAGGCAGGGGAGCTGGTGGAAAGCTACCATGAGCTGCTGCCCGGACACACGGACCGGAAGCTTAAGCTGGAGGACGCGGTGGACCTGATCCATGCGCTGGACAGTGAACTTAAGGCGCTGACCGATAAAAAGAGCGGTCTTGTGGAGCAGAGGGATGAGCTGCAGGCATCCAAGGACAAGGTGGCTCCGTTTAACGGGCTTAATTATGATGTGAAGAAGATACTTGGATTCCGGTTCATGAAGTTCAGGTTCGGCCGTATTTCCAGGGAGTATTATGAAAAGTTTTACGCCTATGTGTATGACAGCATTGACACGGTGATGTTTAAGTGTGAGGAAAATGACGAGTATGTGTGGGTGGTATATTTTGTGCCTGAAAAGCTGGCGGATAAGATAGACGCCATCTATGCATCCATGCATTTTGAGCGCTGTTATCTTCCGGATGAATATGAGGGGACGCCGGTGGAGGCCGGTCATATACTGGATGACCGCATCAGCGCCTTCCAGAAGCAGATTGACGCCATTGACAAGGAGATTGTGGAGGCCATCAGCAACAGGAAGGACGAACTGGTGGCGGCCTATTCCACGGTGCGGACATTTTCCACTAATTTTGATGTGCGCAAGATGGCAGCGGTCACCAAGCATGACCGCCATAATTTCTATATCCTGTGCGGGTGGATGACCCAGAAGGACGCGGCGGCGTTCCAGAAGGAGATTGAACGGGATGAGGACACGTTCTGTATTATTGAGGATGACCATAATAATATCATGAGCAATCCTCCCACCAAGATGAAGAATCCAGGCCTGTTCAGACCTTTTGAGATGTATGTGGAGATGTATGGGCTTCCCTCCTATAATGAGCTGGACCCCACCATCCTGATCGGCATTACCTATTCCATCCTGTTCGGCTTCATGTTCGGGGACGCGGGACAGGGCCTGTGCCTGCTTATCGGTGGATACCTGCTGTACCGTTTCAAGAAGGTGCGGCTGGCAGGCATCATATCCTGCTGCGGTGTGTTTTCCACTATATTCGGTTTCCTGTTTGGCAGTATCTTCGGGTTTGAGGATATAATCGAAGCTGTCTGGCTCAGGCCCCAGGAAGCCATGGTGGACCTTCCCTTTATCGGCAGGCTGAACACGGTGTTCGTGGTGGCTGTGGCCATCGGCATGGGAATCATCCTGATGTGTATGGTGCTCAACATCATCAACAGCGTCCGTTCCCATGATACAGAGAAGATTTACTTTGACACCAACGGCGTGGCCGGGTTTGTGTTTTATCTTGCCCTGACCGCCGTACTGGCCCTTTATATGACGGGCAATGCGCTTCCTGCCACGGTCATACTGGTTGTCATGTTCCTGATACCGTTAATCATCATGTTCTTTAAGGAACCGCTTACGGCCATTGTGGAGAAGAAGTCGGAACGGATAGAAGGCGGCTTGGGTATGTTCATTACCCAGGGGATATTTGAACTGTTTGAGGTGCTTTTAAGCTATTTTTCCAACACCCTTTCCTTTGTCCGTGTGGGCGCGTTTGCGGTGAGCCATGCTGCCATGATGCAGGTGGTGCTGATGCTTGCAGGCGCGGAGGCGGGAGGAAACACCAACTGGGCCGTGGTTATCGGCGGCAACCTGTTTGTGTGCGCAATGGAGGGCCTGATTGTAGGGATCCAGGTACTCCGTCTGGAATATTATGAGCTGTTCAGCCGGTTCTACCGCGGAAGCGGCCGGGCATTTGAACCATATGGAAAAGCTGCCGGAGAGCAGTAAACATAAAAAACTGCCGGGACACTGGCATATGCCAGACGGGCCGGAGATTAAAAAGGAGAAATGAGATATGAGTTTATTAGTTAAGATTACACTGAGCGCAGCACTGATTTTGAGTATTGCAGTACCATTTGGGGCATTTGCAGCAGGGGAAAAGACAAAGGGGCGTTATAAGACAGCGCTGGCAGCCAACCTGTTCCTGTTCTTTGGCACCATGGTCTTTGCGGCGGTTGTCATGTTTTCCGGTAATGCCCAGGCAGCAGAGGCAGGGGCCCAGGCAGCCGGCCCGTCCGCGGCAGGCATGGGATATCTTTCAGCTGCCCTTTCAACCGGACTTTCCTGCCTGGGCGGCGGCATCGCGGTATCAGCTGCGGCCAGCGCTGCCCTTGGGGCAATCAGTGAGGACAGCTCCATTCTTGGTAAATCATTAATCTTCGTAGGTCTTGCCGAAGGTGTGTGTCTGTATGGCCTGATCATTTCCTTTATGATCCTGGGCAAGCTGTAAGTCTATGAAGATGTACCTTATCAGCGACAATGTGGACACCCTGACCGGGATGCGCCTGGCCGGGGTGGAGGGAGCCGTGGTCCATGAGAGGGAAGCGCTTAAGAATGAGCTGGATAAGGTCCTGGCCGATAAATCCATTGGCATCATCCTGCTGACAGAGAAGTTTGGCAGGGAGTTCCCGGAGATAATCGATGATGTGAAGCTGGAGAGGAAACTTCCGCTGATCATCGAAATCCCGGACCGCCATGGAACCGGCCGCAAGCCGGACTTTATCACCTCCTATGTGAACGAGGCCATCGGACTGAAACTGTAAGCAGGGTTCAGACATATCTGAACGCATAAGAATAGAGAAAGCAGGTGAGGCAGCTTGACAACAGAGGAGAAGCTGAAGCATTTCCAGGATATCTGTATGGAGGATGCCAGGGAGCGCAGTGCCAGGATGCTGGACGACTATATGAAAGCCCTGGAGGGCGCCTATGAGGAACACACCGCTGACGCAAGACGGCGGGCCGACATGCAGGTGGAGGCAGAGACGGAGAAGCTGGAACGTGAGATTAATAAACGGCTGTCCATCGGGCAGCTGGACCTTAAGAGGGAATTCAGCCGCAGGCAGGAGGAACTTAAGGATAAGCTGTTTGTGGAGCTTAAGGATAAGCTGGCTAATTTCATGGAGACCCAGGAATACCAGCGCCTTCTGGACCATCAGGTGAAGGCGGTTAAGGAGTTTGCGGGAGACGAGGAGCTGATTGTATATATGGATCCTTCCGATGTGGATAAAGTGCAGAGGATTGCGCTGCATCACAACGCATCCATCAAAATCAGCGAATATTCCTTTAACGGCGGCACCAGGGCCGTGATTCCCGGTAAACATATACTGATTGACAATTCATTTGAGACCAAGTTAAATGAGGCGCGTCATGCGTTCAAATTCGATTTAGGAGGTAAGTAAAGTGGCTAAGACAGGTGTGATACACGGCATTAATGGTCCTGTCGTTTCCTTGCTGGGTGACCCGGGATTCCAGATGAATGAAATGGTTTATGTGGGAGCGGAGAACCTGGTGGGCGAGGTCATCGGACTTACTTCAGGTAAAACAACGGTTCAGGTGTATGAGGAGACCAGCGGCATCAGGCCCGGTGAAACCGTGACCGGTACGGGCGCGCCCGTGTCCGTTACCCTGGCCCCGGGAATCCTCAGCAACATATTTGACGGAATTGAGCGTCCCTTAAGCGAGATTGCTAAGGGGAGCGGTTATTACATCAGCCGCGGCATATCCGTGGACAGCCTGGATACATCCAGGAAGTGGGATACGCATATGGTGGTAAAAAAAGGCGACCGCCTGATGCCGGGAACCATCATCGCCGAGGTGCCGGAGACAAGGGCCATTACCCACAAGGTGATGGTGCCCCCGGATGTGGAAGGTTATGTCCTTGAGGCTGTGCCGGACGGACAGTATACCATTGAGGAGACGCTGCTTACCGTGCAGCTGATGGACGGGTCGGAGAAAACGCTTACCATGACCCAGAAATGGCCCATCCGTATCCCACGGCCCACGGCCAAGCGTTTTCCGGCCGTAAAGCCGCTGATTACGGGACAGCGTATCCTGGATACCATGTTCCCCCTGGCAAAGGGCGGCACGGCAGCCATTCCCGGGGGATTCGGGACCGGCAAGACCATGACCCAGCACCAGGTTGCCAAGTGGTCGGACGCGGACGTGATTATCTATATCGGCTGCGGGGAGCGCGGCAACGAGATGACCCAGGTTCTGGAGGAGTTCTCGGAACTGATTGACCCTAAGACAGGCAATCCGTTGATGGACAGGACCACGCTGATTGCCAATACGTCCAACATGCCCGTGGCTGCCCGTGAGGCCAGCCTGTATTCCGGCCTGACCCTGGCAGAATATTACAGGGACATGGGCTATCATGTGGCTATCATGGCAGATTCCACCTCCAGATGGGCGGAGGCGCTGCGTGAGCTTTCGGGCCGTCTGGAGGAAATGCCGGCAGAGGAAGGTTTCCCGGCATATCTTGCGTCCCGCCTGTCCGCGTTCTATGAGAGGGCCGGCATGATGCAGAACCTGAACGGGACCGAAGGCTCCGTGACCATTATCGGCGCTGTTTCCCCGCAGGGCGGGGATTTCTCCGAGCCTGTGACCATGAACACCAAACGTTTTGTGCGGTGCTTCTGGGGCCTGGATAAATCCCTGGCCTACGCCAGGCATTTCCCGGCCATCCACTGGCTGACCAGCTACTCCGAGTACATCAACGACCTGGCGTCCTGGTACATGGATAATGTGGATAAGAAGTTTGTGGATTACCGCAACCGTTTAATGGCCCTGCTGACCCAGGAGAGCAGCCTGATGGAGATTGTCAAGCTGATTGGGGCGGACGTACTGCCGGATGACCAGAAGCTGGTGCTTGAGATTGCAAGGGTAATCCGTCTGGGCTTCCTGCAGCAGAACGCGTTCCATAAGGAAGATACATCCGTACCCCTGATTAAGCAGTTCAAGATGATGGAAATCATCCTGTACCTGAATAAGAAGTGCAGGGCCCTGATTTCCATGGGCATGCCTGTGTCTGTGTTAAAGGAAGAAAATATTTTTGATAAAATCATATCCATTAAGTATGATGTGCCCAATGAACGCCTGGATATGTTTGATGATTATAAACAGCAGATTGATGCGTTCTATGACAGGGTAATGGAGAGGAACGCGTAAAGGAGGACGGACAAATGGCAATTGAATATTTAGGTTTAAGTGAAATCAATGGCCCGCTGGTCGTCCTTGAGGGCGTTCAGAATGCGGCTTTTGATGAGATTGTGGAGATGACGGTAAACGGCAGCACCCACAAGATCGGGCGTATTATTGAGATTTACGGGGATAAGGCAATCATCCAGGTCTTTGAGGGCACCGAGGGCATGGCCCTGCGCAATACCCATACAAGGCTTACCGGCCATCCCATGGAGATTGAAGTTTCCGAGGAAATGCTGGGGCGTACTTTTAACGGTATCGGTCAGCCCATTGACGGGTTGGGCGACATCATATCCGATGTGAAGCTGGATATCAACGGAAAGCCTTTAAACCCGGTGACACGTGAGTACCCCAGGAACTATATCCGCACGGGCATCTCTGCCATTGACGGGCTTACAACCCTTATAAGGGGACAGAAACTGCCTATCTTCTCGGGCAACGGACTTCCCCACGACCAGCTGGCCGCCCAGATTGTGCAGCAGGCATCCCTGGGGGATAATTCGGATGAGAAGTTTGCGATTGTGTTCGGGGCCATGGGCGTTAAGTATGATGTGGCTGATTTCTTCCGGCGTACCTTTGAGGAGAGCGGCGTGTCCGAACACGTGGCCATGTTCATCAACCTGGCCAATGACCCTGTGGTGGAGCGCCTGATCACGCCCAAGATAGCCCTGACCCTGGCGGAATACCTTGCATTTGAAAAAGGTATGCATATCCTGGTCATCCTGACCGACATGACCAGCTACGCAGAGGCGCTGCGGGAGGTGTCCTCATCCAAGGGCGAGATTCCTTCCAGGAAGGGATTCCCGGGGTATCTGTACAGTGACCTGGCTTCCCTTTACGAGAGGGCGGGCATCGTGGCAGGACGGCCCGGGTCCGTTACCCAGATTCCGATCCTCACCATGCCCAATGACGATATCACCCATCCCATCCCCGACCTGACCGGATACATCACAGAGGGGCAGATCGTACTGGACCGCCAGTTGAACGGCCAGTCCATCTATCCGCCCATCAATGTGCTGCCTTCCCTGTCCCGTCTGATGAAGGACGGTATCGGCGAGGGATATACAAGGGCCGACCATCAGGATGTGGCCAACCAGCTTTTCTCCTGCTATGCAAAGGTGGGGGATGCCAGGGCCCTTGCATCGGTTATCGGCGAGGATGAACTGTCTCCCACGGATAAGAAGTATCTTGTATTCGGCAGGGAGTTTGAAGAGAATTTCGTGGGCCAGGAACGTCACGAAAACAGGACCGTTTTGGAGACGCTGGACATTGGCTGGAGGCTTCTTGGCATGCTGCCCAGGGAAGAGCTTGACCGTATTGACACTAAGATACTTGACCAGTTTTATAAGCCGGCAATAGAATGACATGGCAGCATAAGGAGTGATGTGAATGGATCCAAATACATTTCCCACAAAAGGTAATCTGATTGCGGCCAAGAACTCACTGAACCTGGCAAACATGGGCTATGGGCTTATGGATAAGAAGAGGAATATCCTGATCCGGGAGCTGATGGGCATGATTGACGAGGCAAAGGGCATCCAGTCCGAAATTGATTCCACGTTCCGGGCAGCCTATGCCGCGCTTCAGAAGGCCAACATTGAACTGGGCATTAACTATGTCCAGGAAATCGGAGCCTCCGTGCCAGTGGATGACAGGGTGAAGATTAAGGCCAGGAGCATCATGGGCACGGAGATTCCCCTGGTGCAGCACGAGGTAAGGCCGCTGGCCCTGACGTATGGGTTTTATAACACCACGGAGTCACTGGACGAGGCCCGATACCATTTTGAAAAGGTGAAGGAACTGACCATCAAGCTGTCCATGGTGGAGAATTCCGCCTACCGCCTGGCCAACTCCATTAAGAAGACCCAGAAGAGGGCCAATGCCCTTAAGAATATCACGATTCCCCATTATACTGAGTTGAGCAAATCCATCTCGGATGCCCTGGAGGAAAAGGAGAGGGAGGAGTTTACCAGGCTCAAGGTGATTAAGAGGAATAAAGGGGAGTAGGATAAATGTAGGGAAGAGGGGGATAATATGAGGGGGTTTTTGGGATGGTTTTGTGTGGGATTCCGGTAAGGAGGTTTGTGTGTATACATTTGAGGAATTGAAGGGGATTACGGCTAAGCTCCGGTCGGAGGAAGGGTGTCCCTGGGATAGGGAGCAGACGTTTGGGAGCCTGAAGAAGCATCTGGCATCTGAGGCTGAGGAAGTGTTCCAGGCTGTGGACAATGGGGATATGGAGAATCTGTGTGAGGAGCTTGGGGATGTGCTGTTCCAGGTCATGATTAACAGCCAGATTGCAAGTGAGCATGGATGCTTTACCATTGAGGATGTAATTGACGGTATATGCAGTAAAATGGTGCGAAGACACCCCCACGTCTTTGGAAATGTTAAGATAAATTCAGTGGAGGAAGGGACCGCTCTCTGGAATCAGATAAAAATGCAGGAAAAAGCCAAAAAACCTTGACAAATCAAAGCAAAAAGGCTATAAATGATTAAGTATACCAGACATTAATTAAGTAATGAATCCGGGAGGTTCCCGGGACTATATTCAGGAGGACAAATTGATGAACAAGACAGAATTAATCGCAGCAGTTGCTGAGAAGGCAGAACTTTCCAAGAAAGATGCAGAGAAGGCTGTTAAGGCTTTCACTGATGCAGTAGCAGAAGAACTTGTAAAGGGCGGCAAAGTACAGCTGGTTGGCTTTGGTACTTTCGAGGTTGCTGAGAGGGCTGCTAGAGAGGGTAGGAATCCTAAGACTGGTAACGCTATGCCTATCCCTGCTTCCAAGACACCAAAGTTCAAAGCGGGCAAGGCACTGAAGGATGAGGTTAACAAATAATTCATGAGACTGGACAAGTTTCTCAAGGTTTCCCGTCTGATTAAGCGCAGGACCATTGCCAATGAGGCCTGTGATGCAGGCCGTGTGCTGGTGAATGATAAGCCGGCCAAGGCTTCCCTGAATGTGAAGGCAGGGGATATGATTGAGATTCAGTTTGGCGCCAAGGCTGTTAAGGTCGAGGTCCTGGACGTGCAGGAAACCGTGAAAAAGGATGAAGCCAAAGAGCTTTACCGTTATATCTGAGATAAAAGGCATAGAATGGCCAACCTCCCCATATATTTAACTTAGGTTAGATATATGGGGAGGTTTTTTGTATGGATGAAAGAAACGTTGGCGGACGCCAGCACAAACTTATATTTCAGAACCGTGGAACAGGTAATATAACAGGAATCTGTGATGTGGTGTCCTTTGATGAGAATACCATTGTCCTGGATACGGATATGGGGCTTCTCACCATTAAGGGAAAGGAACTGCATGTGAGCAGGCTTACCCTTGAAAAGGGGGAGGTGGATATAGAGGGGACCATTGACAGCTGTGTGTACAGCTCCAATGAGGCCCTGCGCAAATCCGGGGAATCCCTGTTTACCAGGCTGTTTAAATAGGAGGTAAGGATGTGAGCGGCAGGATTCAGTACGAAGTCTGGCTTATGGCCCTGAGCCTGGTGACCGGGGCATGGCTGATGCTGGCCTATGATACCCTGAGGGTATTCCGTCTGGTCATCCGGCACGGCAGTTTCTGGATGGGGGTGGAGGATTTTATATATTGGCTGTATGCGGGCCTTGTTACATTCATCCTTCTGTATGAACAGAACGACGGGGTATTCCGGGCGTACGTGGTAGGCGGGGTGTTTTTGGGCATGATCCTATATGACAGGTTCATCAGCAGAATTTTTTTTAAGTGCTTGAAAAAGATAGGTAAATGTCTTAAAATAATATTTAACAGGGGCAGACATACAAAAATCTGTAACCAGGAACAAAGTGAAGTTGGTGAGTAGACAGATGAAATCCTATGGTAAATCAAGACGCATAAAAAAGGATAAATGGGCAAACCGCATGGCTATCATGGGGATTACCCTTGTTGTCATGTGCCTTGCCGTTGCCATTAACATAAAGGGCGCGGACCTTAAGCAGTCCGACCTGGATTACCAGATAAGGGAAGAGAATCTGGCAAGGCAGGTGGCAGAGGAGGAGAAGCGGACCGGCGAGCTGCAGGAATACAAGATTTATGTCAAGACCAAGCAGTATGCCGAGGAAGTGGCCAAGGAAAGGCTGGGACTGGTGAACCCGGATGAGATACTATTAAAGCCAACCCAGTAATGACGAAAACAGGCGAAACATTTTTAATATTCCAATCATGATTAGACATTTATTTCCCTCCGTGATGCGTATACTGGAAGTTACGCGGATTAGGAGGGATTTTTGTGTTTTCAAGGAATAGCAGAGATATAAAAAATAAAGTAGATGTGAATCATTATACGGCCAGAAGGCTGGGGGACATGGCGGAATCGCTGAACCAGCTGGCCAAGGCATTTGACGATGAGGTGGAAAAGAGCGGGCAGCTGACCCGGTTGGACGGGCTGGCCGCCATGCAGGCAAGCGCTGCCCTGGTGTGCGAAAGCTGCAGCAAGTGCAATCTGTATGCTGACAGTGAAAAGGAGGACAGTTATTACCTGTATTACCTGCTGCGGGCATTTGAGCAGAAAGGCCGCATTGATTATGAGGACATGCCCCAGATGTTTAAGAGCGGGTGCAGGAAACAGGACGCCTACCTGGCCCAGCTTAACCGCAGCCTGGGACGGGCTACCATGAACCTGTCCTGGAAGAACCGTTTTTTAGAGAGCAGGGACGCGGTGGTGTCGCAGTTCCGGGAACTGTCTGTCATCCTGGAGGAGTTTTCCCATCAGATTGACCAGGCCAGGGATATCAGTGAGGAGTTTGATTACATAATAAAGAAGCATTTCAGGAAATATCATATAGCGGTGGGGAACCTGCTTTTGCTGGAGTATGGGAATGGCCAGAAAGAGGCGTTCCTGACAGCCAGGACCACCAACGGCAGGTGCATAACATCCAAGGAAGCGGCTGAGCTTATGGGCCAGGTGGTGGATGATTCCAGGTGGAGTCCTGCCAAGGACAGCCGCAGCATCATAACCAAGCAGTATGCCACCATCCGTCTGCTGGAGGACGGCGGCTACCGCATGCTTTACGGCGCGTCCAGGATACCGCGCCAGGGTGAGAAATATTCAGGGGATAATTATACATTCTGTGAAAGCCAGGGAAGCCAGGTGGTGATGAGTCTTTCCGACGGCATGGGAAGCGGGGAGACTGCATCCAAGGAGAGCAGGCAGGTGGTGGAACTGACGGAGCAGCTCCTGGAGACCGGATTCTCAGCAAGGGCAGCCCTTAAACTGGTCAACACGGTCCTTTTGCTGGCCGGTGCGGAGCAGCACCCTGCCACGCTGGATGTGAGCTGTATCGACCTTCATACAGGCGTGCTGGAAGTGATGAAGCTGGGAGCGGTCCCTACCTTCATCATTGACGACGAGGGGGTGGAAATCCTGGAAGCGGGACAGGTTCCCATGGGAATCATGAACGGGGTGGAGCCCGTGCTCATGTCCAGGAAACTATGGGATGGCAACCGCATCATCATGGTCAGCGACGGGGTGCTGGACGCGCTTCCGGGGGATGACAAGGAGCAGGTGATGAAACAGTACCTGGAGAGCGTGGATGAGATGGGGCCTCAGGAACTGGCTGACCAGATACTGGATTTTGCCGTGTCCTTCATTCCTGCGCCAAGGGATGACATGACGGTACTGACAGCAGGGCTGTGGAAACGGCATTCCTAAAGAAAGGCAGTAGGATAGGGCTTGCGCGGCCGGGGATTTACAGGTATATTATAATAAGACACCTAAAACCGCCCTGGCGGCATCCTGGTCCATCTTGTATCCGGGGCGGTTTGGGACGGCCTGGAGAATAACCGGATGCAGGTGGGACAGATGGATGTGACAGAACAGAGGGTCAGAAAGACCATAGAAGAATATCATATGCTGGACCCGGGGGACCGGGTAATCGCAGCAGTATCAGGAGGGGCAGATTCCGTCTGCCTCTTAACGTTGTTATGCGGCATGAAAAAGGACTGGGACCTGGAGCTTTTAGCGGTCCATGTCCACCATGGGCTCAGGGGACAGGAGGCTGACAGGGATGCGGATTTTGTCAGGGCATTGTGTGAAGAACTGGATGTCACCTGTCATATCATAAAGGTAGATGTGCGTAAGTCTGCATCGGAAAATGGGATGTCCGAGGAGGAGGCAGGCAGGATACTGAGATATGAGGCGCTGGAGCAGGAGGCCTGCAGGTGGGAAGGGCGCTGCGGTGAGGCGCAGGACTGCGATGGGGGGCAGGGGAGCCTTGGCAGTGGGACCGGGGCGTGCCGGAATAAAAGGGTGAAGATTGCAGTAGCCCATCACAGCAACGACCAGGCAGAAACCATACTCCACAACCTGTTCCGAGGGAGCGGGCTTGGGGGGCTGAAAGGGATTCCTTATGTAAGGGGCAGGATCATACGGCCTCTTTTGGATATAGGACGGCAGGATATCGTAAGGTGGCTGGAGGAAAATGGCCGCGCCTGGGTACAGGATTCCACCAACACCTCCAACCACTATACCCGTAACCGGATACGGTGCCGTCTGCTTCCGCTGATTGAGGAGGAGGTAAACCAGGGCGCGGCCGGCAATATCCTGCGCATGGGGAGGCTGGCATCCCAGGCAGATGAATATCTGCGGGCACAGGGGGAATGCTGGATAAAGGGGCATGTCATACGCGGCGGCCCGGCGCATTTCCTGATTCCCTGTGACGCACTGGAGGCAGAGCCGGAAATCATCCGTTCCTATGTGGTGATGGAGCTGTTAAAAAGCCTGGCTGGATCAGCCAAAGACCTTGGCCTGGTTCATGTACAGCAGGTGCTTTCCCTGGCCGGGCGGCCGGTGGGAAAAGAGGTAAACCTGCCCTATTCGCTTCTGGCCCGGAGGGAATACGGGGGAATTTCCATTGGCAGGGGTATTTTGCAGGAAGAGGACGGGGAGGCATGCCTGCCCCAGGTCAGAATGAGCATTTTTCCCTATAAAAAAGGGTCACAATTTCCGAAAAATATGTATACGAAATGGTTTGACTGTGATAGAATAGAGGGTACGCCCGTGGTAAGAACCAGGCGTCCGGGAGATTATATTATCCTGGCGGATGGAAGCCATAAGGCATTAAAACGGTTTATGATTGATGAGAAAATACCGAGACAGCTGCGGGACCAGGTCCCCCTTCTGACAGACGGAAGCCATGTGATGTGGATAATCGGATACAGAATCAGCGATTTTTACAAGATTGGTCCTGATACAACCAAGGTATTGCAGGCAGAGGCAGGCAGCAGGAGAAAAGAATGAGTGAAACGGAGGATAAGGTGATGGCGGATAGGATTCGCGTGTTATTGACCGAAGAAGAGGTTGACAGACGCATTAATGAGATGGCGGCAGAAATCAGCGAGGAGTATGAGGGCAGACAGATCCACCTGATCTGTATTTTAAAGGGCGGGGTATTCTTTACATGTGAACTGGCCAAGAGGCTTACGGTTCCCGTATCCCTGGATTTCATGTCAGTTTCCAGCTACGGGGCAGGAACCGAGTCCAGCGGCGTTGTGCGGATACTCAAGGACCTGGATGAACCGCTGGCCGGCAAGGATGTACTGATTGTGGAGGATATCATTGACTCCGGCCGTACCCTGGCATATCTGATTGAGGTGCTGAAGCAGAGAGGGCCAAAGAGCATCCGTCTGTGCACGCTTTTAGATAAGCCGGAGCGCCGTGTGAAGAAGCAGGTAAAGGTGGATTATACCTGTTTTACAATACCGGATGAATTTGTAGTGGGATATGGACTTGACTATGACCAGAAGTACCGTAACCTGCCTTACATCGGAGTAGTAGAGCTGGACAATAAGTAGAAAGAAGGTCTAAGGAGGCAATTCGGTGAGACAGCAGCAGACATTTAGAGGTTTTATTTTCATACTACTGATGCTGATCTTAATCGCCACGGCAGTGCGGCTGCCGTATGCAAGACAGGCGGATAAGGTTACGAATCAGGATTTTGTCAGGATATTGGATGATGGCCAGGCAGCAGAGGTCGCCATCCATCAGAATCCCCAGACCCCCACGGGTGAGGTGGTGATTACCCTGACAGACGGACAGGTGAAACGCCTGTATGTGACAGATGTAAAAGATACCCAGAAGCTTCTGGAGGATCATCAGATGGAGTACGTGGTGATGGATGTGCCCCAGGAGAATTATCTGGTGACCATCATCCTTCCCTTCATGCTGTCCATCGTGGTGGTGGTCATCATCATCATGGTGATGAACCGCAGCGCCGGAGGCGGAGGCGCCAATGCCAGGATGATGAATTTTGGTAAGAGCAGGGCCAGGATGAGCCGGGACAGCAAGGTGAACTTTTCCAATGTGGCCGGCCTTGTGGAGGAAAAGGAAGAACTGGAAGAGGTGGTGGATTTCCTTAAGAATCCCCAGAAGTATACCAGCGTCGGGGCCAGGATCCCCAAGGGACTGCTTCTTGTGGGACCGCCGGGAACCGGTAAGACGCTGCTCGCCAAGGCAGTGGCCGGTGAGGCCGGTGTGCCGTTCTTTTCCATCTCCGGTTCTGATTTTGTGGAAATGTTCGTAGGCGTGGGCGCATCCCGTGTCCGCGACCTGTTTGAGGAAGCCAAGAAGAATTCGCCCTGTATTGTGTTCATCGACGAGATTGACGCGGTTGCACGCCGCAGAGGCACCGGCATGGGCGGCGGACACGATGAGAGGGAGCAGACCCTGAACCAGCTGCTGGTTGAGATGGATGGTTTTGGCGTCAATGAGGGAATCATTGTCATGGCAGCCACCAACCGCGTGGATATACTGGATCCTGCAATCCTGCGTCCGGGACGTTTTGACAGGAAGGTGGCGGTTGGCCGCCCGGATGTAAAGGGACGTGAGGAAATCCTCAAGGTACATTCCAAGGAGAAACCTCTCAGCGAGGACGTGGACCTGCGCAGGGTGGCCCAGACCACGGCAGGGTTTACGGGAGCCGACTTAGAAAACCTGATGAATGAGGCAGCCATTGTTTCTGCACGGGAGAACCGCAGGTTCATCAAGCAGAGTGATATTGACCGGGCCTTTGTAAAGGTGGGCATCGGCGCGGAGAAGAAGAGCAAGGTGATTTCTGAAAAGGATAAGAAGATTACGGCATACCATGAGGCGGGCCATGCAATCCTGTTCCATGTGCTTCCGGATGTGGGCCCTGTGCACACGGTATCCATTATCCCCACCGGAATCGGCGCGGCCGGTTACACCATGCCTCTTCCTGAAAACGATGAGATGTTCAACACCAGGGGCCGCATGATGCAGAACATCATGGTGGACCTGGGCGGCAGGATTGCAGAGGAACTGATATTTGACGATATTACCACGGGCGCGTCCCAGGATATCAAGCAGGCCACCCAGATTGCCAGGGCCATGGTGACCCAGTACGGTATGTCCGATAAGGTGGGCATGATCCAGTACGGCGGGGATGAGAATGAGGTATTCATCGGACGTGACCTGGCCCACACCAAGTCCTATGGCAACGGTGTGGCGGATACCATTGACACTGAGGTGAAGCGGATTATTGATGAGTGCTACCAGAAGGCAAGGGATATCATCAAACAATATGATTATGTCCTTCATTCCTGCGCCAGCCTTTTAATTGAAAAGGAAAAAATTAACCAGGAAGAATTCGAGGCGCTTTTCAGCCCGGCCCAGTAAACAGCGGATGGGAAACGGCTGGCTTATCCTGTCAGTCCTTGCTTTAATGGCCCTCTTTGCCACCTTTTCCATGAACCGGTACTGGAATAAGTGCTCCCAGAAGTATAATTACTGAGTGTTTTTTGATAAAAGGGATATGTTTTTTCAATAAACCCCCTCCCTTTGTCTATTTTCACCACAAACACACTGGAAATAATTGCATCTTTGTGCACACTTTTTTTCATACCTGTGATATTATAATAGACGTAACCCCCCCCAATACATTATATAGTTTTTGCTACACCCCATAAGAAACGAAATACCTTCTCCTGAAAAGCCTGGCTACCCCGCCAGGCTTTTCACTTTGTGGCAGGTGTGCAAAAATGTCACCTTTATCGAGGTTTTTCTACTATTATTCGTCTTGTGCAATTGTGGGAATTCATATACAATAGATGGAAGGAAAGTATTTTTTGACCAAATAAGGAAAAGGATATAAAGAGTGGAAGACAATATAAAAGGACTAATCAACAGGGAGGCCCTGTTTTCCTCAGAGACAGAGGACTACCGTTTTCCGGCTGAGCCGGACGCAGATGATGATGTAATCCTCCATATGCGGACAGGTAAGGGCAACGCAGATCATGTATATTATGTAGAGGACAATGCTGAGGTTGAGATGACCAAGGTCCTTTCAGACGAATTGTTCGACTACTATGAATATGAAATCACAGTAGGCACCGACCAGGTGCTTTATCACTTTAAAGTTGTAACAGGACAGGAGGTCTGTCTATATAACCGGCTGGGAGCCACGGATGAGGCCCAGCAGGGGTTTGATTTTAAGATTACTCCGGGATTCCATACGCCGGAATGGGCCAAAGGCGCGGTGATGTATCAGATTTTTGTGGACCGGTTTTGCAATGGCGATAAAAGTAATGATGTGGAGACCTGTGAGTATGTATATATAGGCCGTCCGGTCCAGCGGGTTGAGGACTGGGGAAGGAACCCGTCCGCAATGGATGTGGGATATTTTTACGGAGGTGACTTAAAAGGGGTCTGGGATAAGCTGGACTACATCAAAAGCCTTGGCGTGGAGGTCATTTACCTTAACCCTATTTTCGTATCCCCATCCAACCATAAGTACGACTGCCAGGATTATGAACATATTGACCCCCATTTTGGACGGATTGTGAAAGACGGCGGCAGGCTGGTGGATGAGGACGCCACTGACAACCAGGAAGCAAAGAAGTATGTGATACGCAGTGCGGGAAGGGAGAACCTGGAAGCCAGCGATGCTTTTTTTGCTGAATTTGTCCAGGAAATCCACAGGCGCGGCATGAAGATCATACTGGACGGCGTGTTTAACCACTGCGGTTCCTTTAATAAATGGCTGGATGCGGAAGAAGTGTATAAGCAATCAGGGGATTATGAGCCGGGGGCCTATGAATCCAAGGACAGCCCTTACCACAGCTTTTTCCATTTTTATGACGAGAGGGACCAGGCATGGCCGCGCAACGCAGCCTATGACGGCTGGTGGGGGCATGATACCCTGCCCAAGCTGAATTATGAAAATTCCGACAAGCTGGTAGAGTATATACTGAATGTTGCAAGGAAGTGGGTGTCCCCGCCGTATTCCATTGACGGATGGCGTCTGGATGTGGCAGCCGACCTGGGCCACACCTCGGAATACAACCATTCTTTCTGGCGCAGGTTCAGGCAGGCCGTGAAGGAGGTTAATCCGGATGTGCTGATTCTTGCAGAGCATTACGGTGACCCGGCATCCTGGCTGGAAGGCGACCAGTGGGACTCCATCATGAATTACGATGCGTTCATGGAGCCGGTCACATGGTTCCTGACCGGCATGGAAAAGCACAGTGACAGCTATAACGGCGGCCTGTGGGGTGATGGGGAAGCATTTTTTAATGCAATGAAATATCATATGAGCCGTATGCAGACCAACACGGTGATGACGGCCATGAACCAGCTCTCCAACCACGACCATTCAAGGTTCCTTACCAGAACCAACCAGATGGTGGGCAGGACCGGTACCATGGGGCCTGACAGGGCAGGAGAGAACATAAAGCTGTGCGTGCTCCGGGAGGCAGTGGTGATTCAGATGACATGGCCGGGAGCCCCTACTTTGTATTATGGAGATGAGGCGGGCGTGTGCGGCTGGACGGATCCGGACAGCAGAAGGACCTATCCCTGGGGCAGCGAGGATCTGGAACTGATTGAGTTCCACCGTTATATGACCGGTATCCATAAACGGGTTCCGGCCTTCCGCAAGGGAAGTGTGAAGCCGCTGGCGGCAGGATATCAGAAAATTGCCTATGGACGCATGTATGAGGATTATCAGGCAGTGACCGTTGTGTGCAACAGCCCTGAGGCGCAGACCATGGAGATTCCGGTGTGGCAGCTGGGCATAACGGATGATATGATCCTTGGGCGTCCTATCCTGTCCACGGAGGATGGGTATAATGCCGGGATCATGATGTACCGTGTAAAGGAAGGCATCCTGAAGGTTAACATGCCGTCCTACAGCGCGGCGGTGTTTATCTCCAGGCCCGAGGATTTTTATCCGGTTGTGGATTCGCGGTTTGCGGACGGAGTGGGAGAGGAAAAGTAGGAACAGGAAACAGGAATCCGGGGATGTGCAGGGGATTCATAGGAAGATAGATAGGGAATTGAAAGGAAGAGCGCTTGATGGCGGCAGATATTAGGATGCGGTCATGGGGCGCTTTTTCTTTTGGTCTGCGGCTATGAGGCGCTTTTTTGGGGTTTGCGGGAATGGGATTTTAATTTAGGCCTGCCCTTGGTTTTCCGGACCAGGGTGTGTTTTGTTGAAATCATACAAGAATAAACAATATTTTTTGTAAGGTTAGTCAATTTACAACAAGGATGTGTGATGATAGTATTATATTGTCATACAACAAAAAATAACATCAGATAAATATAAAATAAATATTGGTATAGTAGGACTAATAAAAATATATGTACTACAACAATCGGCATTATTGTGCTGGGGGGATATTCAATATATAATAAAACAAATTGGTGATATGGAGGCTGATGCTTTATGGAGACTAAAAATAAAAAGGAAACATTGTCAGACACGGTTAGCAGGAAACTGGAGGACATGATTACCACCCAGATGAAGGCCGGGAACCGGCTTCCCACGGAGATGGTATTGGCGGAAATGTATTCCGTGGGCAGGTCAACCATTCGGGAAAGCCTGAAGGCCCTGTCATCCAAGGGACTGATTGTAAGGAAAAAAGACGGGACATTTGTGTCAGACCGCGTGAAAGACTGTCTGATTGCACCTCTGGACCTGCTGATTACCATGGATATCGGGCAGATCAATGACCTGATAGAACTGCGTGAGATGCTGGAGGTCAGCATGATTGCAGCCGCAGTGGAGAGGGCCACGGATGAAGATATTAAGAACATGGAACGGATTTTATGGAAAATGCAGAATCCGGACCTGCAGGCAGATGAATCCAGGGAACTGGATATCCAGTTGCATTGTGCGTTTGCAGAGGCAACAGGCAATACCATTATTAAGGAGCTTATTAAGGCAGTGCAGTTGGTAACTGTCAAGAACCTGGATTACATGTCCAATGTGACGCTGAAGCGGGATAATGCGGTTTCGTCCCACAGCCAGATCATCGAGGCATTTAAGAACAGGGACAAGGAGAAGGCAATTGAAACAATGAGGGTGCATTTATCCATTTTCCGTAATCAGGAAAAGGAACAATAAGTAAGAAGAATTATCTCATGGAGTGAGTGCCGGCCTTACTGCATGTTTAATTAAAGAATATTGTACATGTGAACAGAGGAAGAAAGGAAGAGGACGTATGTATCAGGATTTTTATGATATTCTTCACAAAGAGGTAAAGCCAGCACTTGGATGTACGGGACCGCTGGGTCCGGTGTATGCAGCGGCATCCGCCATGTCAATCCTTGGGGGGAAGGACATTAAGCATATACATATCAGGGGAAGCAAGAACACAGTGGGCCGCAATGCGGATGTGGGGATACCGGGAGTCTCAAAGACAGGAATTCCCATGGCAGTCTGTATCGGCGCGGTAGGTGGGGATGCCGGCGCCGGCCTGGAGGTGCTGAGGAACGTGACCCCGGAACAAAAGGAGATTGCAGAGCGCCTGGCGGATTCCGGGATTGTGGATGTGGAAATGGATCTGTCCATTAACGGACGGTATGTGGAACTTGAGCTGGAGACGGAGAATGGAACCAGCAAGGTTATTGTTGCAACGGAAGTGGACAACGTGGTTTACCAGGAAGTAAACGGCAGGGTCCTGTTGGATAAGCCTTATGATATCAAGAAGCTGAATGACCACAGCAAGGCCCTGATCCGCCGGCACACGGTAAAGGAATGTTTTGAGTTTGCAAAGAACTGTCCCATCGAGGATTTATATTTCCTCAGGGATATGGTGAGTTATAATTCCAAGATGGCCGATCATGCCCTTCAATCAGATACAGGTGCAGGAATCGGAAGGGGCCTGTTGGAGATTGACCCGGATGACATGCTGATGCGGGCAAAGGCTTATGCAGCGGCCGGATGCGAGACGCGTATGGCAGGTGTGCAGCTTACTGCAATGTCAGTGTGTAACAAGGGAAATGTGGGACTGGCCTCCTCCCTTCCCCTGGTCAGCATGGCGGATTCCATGAAGGTCGGCGAGGAGGTCCTGTTACGGGCGGTGGCTTTAAGCTGCCTGGTGTCCATCATGACAATCAGCAATATCGGGAAGTCCCCGGCCATGTGTTCCTGTATGGTATCAGCCGCACTGGGAGTGGCCTGCGGTCTGGTGCTGATGATGGACGGCTCCTATGAGCAGGTTCAATATGCATTCAGCAATACATTTGTCAATTCCTTTGGCGTGGTCTGTGACGGCGCGCGCCAGGCATGTGCCATGAGGCTTGCGGTGGGCACGGGCGTGGCAGTGGACGCGGCAAGACTGGCCATGAAGAATGTCCATCTGCCCTTTAATATGGGAGTACTGGGCGTGGATATGGAAGATTCCCTCAGATTTTTAGGCGTAATCGGTCAGGGACCCATGATTGCAACGGATGTGGCACTGTGCGAAGCGCTGTTTGAAAAAGCGCCCATGAGTAAAAAGTAGGGAATGGGGGAAGGAGGGAGTCTGAGTGAATTATTTAGATGTAGCCAATAGCAGGACCATGTTTCTGCTGTGCCTGGTTCCGGCGTTGACCATTGTTACCGTGGCTGTTTTATTTATCAGGACCGCATGGAGACGCGGGCTGGAACTGGGTATGTCAAATGAAAAGTTGAAAAAGTGTGTTACGACCTCAGTTACATTTTCCATTGTTCCTACCCTTTCACTGCTTATCCTGATGGTGGGCTTAGCGCCCACCATAGGAAAGTTCTATCCCTGGATGCGTATGATTAACATTGGGGCGGGACAGTACGAAGCGGTTGCGGCTAATATAGGCATGCAGGCCTCGGGCGCCGGGGACTGGAAGGCCCTTACCCTGGCAGGATATGTCCTGATCATGCTGGTCATGAACTTCGGGATGTGTATTGCGCCCATTCTCTGTATCTTTACGATTAAGAAATTTGATTCAACACTGAAGGTGGCCAAGGGCTCCAAGCCTTTCATGAACATAGCGACATCTGCCCTGTACACGGGATTTATCGCATTCTCAGCACTTCCATACGCGGTGAACACCAAGAAACCGCTGGCAATCGTTGCATTGCTGGTGGGCGGTTCTGTCCGGTTCCTGTGCGTGAAGCTGAAAAAACGGTTCCCGTTCCTTCAGGAATTCTCAATGACCCTTTCCCTGCTTCTGGCCATGGTGGCGTGCATCGCGCTGACCCAGGCAGGGATATTCACATAAGGAAGGAGGCGCAGTGGTATGAGTGAACAGAGTACAAAGGATGTGCAGGTAAAGGGGACAAAGCGTGACGGGGTCTTTGATGAATATGACCATAAAATTCACAGGATGGGGCGGATTGGTACGTTCGTATCTTTGATTACCTGGTTCCTTCCGGCCATTGGCATTACCCTTATCTACAAGGTCCGCCTGAACTGGGGACAGATTCTGGCAGCTACCATTGCGGTTGTATCCGCGTTTGGCCTGCAGGGGTTTTTCCAGCCATTTACATTTTTTCCCATGCTGGGGGCGGGCGGGACCTACCTGTCCTTCATATTCGGCAATGTGCCGCAGCAGCGGCTTCCATGCGCCACAAGCTGTCAGGAAATCATGGGAGTTGATATGGGGACCAAGGAGGGGGATATCGTGGCTACCATAGCAGTGGGCATCTCGTCACTGGTGTCAGTGGCAGTGTGTACCCTGGGTATGGTTGCCGTGACCATTATTTATCCTGTGATATCCAATCCCGTGCTTTCACCAGGATTTGGGAATATCATTCCCGCGCTATTCGGATATATGTTTGTCACTGTATTTTTAGGCAGTCCAAAGGTAGCTGCGTTACCCTCCATCCTGTGCCTGATCATGCTTGCGGTATTCGGTCTGCCCTTTGCCAGCAAGAACTCCATGTACCTGAACCTGTTCTTCATGGGTACGGCTGTGGTATGGGCTTACTATTTATTTAAAAAAGGGAAAATCAAATCCGGCGGCAGACTGTAGATGAGTTTTTAAACATACCTTAGGGCGTGTAGACATGTTCTGGCAACGGGCTGAGTGGCGTCTCAGCCCGTTTGCATCTAAAAGGGGTAAAGTATAATGACGGATAACAGTATAACAGTAATCGGCAGCGGGGCCACTGCGCTGGCAGCTGCCGCATATCTGACAATAAAGGGAAAACAGGTCATCCTGTGCGACAGGGAACAGGGACAGAGATTCCGGGATATTGAGGATGGGGGAGGAATTACCCTGGAGGGGGTCATGGAAACAGGCTCCCCGGTGCTTCCCTTCCGTATGACGGATGATTTTCAGGATGCTGTGGGGAATGCCCGCCGGATCCTGGTTTGCGTTTCAGCGGACAGGCACAGGGAGATTGCGGATCTGTGTTCCCCGTATGCCAGGGAAGGGCAGACCTATGTCATCAGTCCGGGCAACCTGGGCGCTGTCATATTTGTAGACAGGTTTTACAAAAAGGGGAAAAAGGGTGTCACGGCCGCGGAACTTGTGGGAAATATCTGCCCGTGCCGTATAACCGGAAGGGCAAGGGTGCTTATGGCCATGCCGGTGGGGGAAAAGCGGATTGCGGCATTTCCGGCCTGCCGGACGCAGATGGCAATCCAGGCATTTGAGGATGTGTTCAGGTTCCATGCAGCCAGGAATATTTTTGAGGGAATGCTCAATTCCCCCAATCTGGTCATCCATGTGGCCGGCACCCTTTTGAACACCACGGCTATTGAGAAAATGGGGCAGGATTTTGCGCTGTACACAAACGGGCTGACACCATCCCTGTTAAGGTGCGCGGATGCAGTTGAAAAGGAACGCAACCAGGTGCTGAGGGAATTGGATTACAGCGCTTATGCAAGTACGGTGTCCAAAATGCATCAGATGATGGACTATGGGCATTATGACGAGCTGAATTACTTCCGGTCCCTGAAAGGACCTGCCAGCCTGGAGGAAAGGTACATCAGCGAAGATGCATCCTGTTCCATGGCCCTTCTTGTGTCCCTGGCAGAGGAGTACGGGATTGAGGTCCCGGTATGTAAAGCGCTTATTACCATTGCCAATACGGTTAATGGATTCAATTATTATGAGCATGGCCGTACCCTTAAGAATATGGGGATGTCGGGGATGTCCAGGGAAAATCTGAACCAATATCTGGAAACCCTGACCATGGCAGGGGGATAAGGCATGGCAGCTGGAGGAAAATGGATTCCGCTTTTTTGGAATAGGACCTGCCGAAGGATACTGGGGCTGTGCATGGCGCTGACAGCAGGTGTGGTATTGTGGAGGCTTCCTCTGGACGGGCTTAGCCTGGATGGGCAGAAATGTCTGGCATTGTCGGCAGCAGGAATCATTTTATGGGCCTTTGAGGTGTTCCCGCTGGGATACACCTCCATGGGGATTTTGATGGGGTATTCCCTGGCAATCAATCCTTTGACGGCCGGACCAGGGGACATATTCGGATTCTTCACCAAACCCATGGCCTATATGATTATAAGCGGCTTCATCATAGCGGGCGCTGTCAGGGCTTCGGGACTGGCAAGGAGGCTTGCGTTGTTCCTCATAAGCAGGTACATATCAGATTACAGGCATGTAATCATTTGCTGTTATCTGTTAAGCTATATTATGGCGGTCATGATTCCACAGCCATTTGCAAGGGCGTTTTTAATATTGTCCATCATGCAGCTGCTTTTAAAGGATTCCGGTCTGGGACAAAAACATGCAGCCAATATTGGCCTGGCTGTTTTTGCGGCTCAGAATGGGGCGGGCATGATGGTCCTGACAGGGGACAGCTCCCTTAATATGATGATCCTCAGCCAGATACCGGAGGCATTCAGGCCGTCCTGGGGGCAGTGGCTGTACTATATGGCGGTGCCTGCCCTGCTTACCGGGGCATGTATGTGCGCGCTGCAGCTGTTTTTATTTGGGCAGCCTGAAACCTTCCGGCTGGACAGAGGAAAGGCAAAGGAAGAGCTGGATAAGCTAAAGGGGCTGTCAGCCCAGGAAATCCGTATGATGGTGTGGCTGTTGGCCGCTGTCGGATTATGGCTTACAGATACAATCCATGGAATTGATATTGGCTGGGTCAGTGTGGGGGTGACCATTGGAATGGCACTTCCGTTGGTTGGTAATCTGGTCGACGGGTCCCAGATTAAAGAGGTGAATCTTAACACCCTGCTGTTTTTGTGTGCCAGCATGGCGATTGGGAGTGTTGGCACAAAGACCGGCATGAGTTCCTTTTTGGCCGGACGCCTTCTTCCTGCACACCTGGGTGACAGCCTGGCCGCGCTGTTTCTTGTTACCGGGGCAGCTTGTATCCTGCTTCACCTGCTGCTGGGAAGCATCATGGCGGTCTTTTCCCTGGCCGTACCTGCGCTTTTGACAATAACAGCAGGCGTATCGCCTTTGGCAGTGGGGCTGCTGGTCTATGTACTGACGGTGGGGCAATGGTTTTTCCCCTACCAAAGCCTGAGCCTTACCATTGGTCTGGGGGAAGGAGAAGGCGGATATTCCGCAGGGACCGCATCCAGGTTTGGGCTGGCCTATACCGTACCATCGCTTCTGTGCGGCGGAGCCGCAATGATGTGGTGGCGGCTGGTGGGACTTTTGTGAGCTTGTATAACCCACACGAAATTCCTTTCTATTTCCCTGGTGTTTACGCGCTGCGCCCTGGAATGAATGGAATGGGATGGACGCAAAAGACCTGGAACATATGTTCCAGGTCTTTTCCTGATGCGGGTGGCCGGACTTGAACCGGCACGGTATCGCTACCGAGGGATTTTAAGTCCCTTGTGTCTGCCTATTCCACCACACCCGCAGCGTACGGATACTTAAATGCGTGCCGCGGCTGAAAACAAGGACCTTTACGCGCTATGCACTGATGTCCTTAAGCTATGATTGGCACGCTAGGATGAATTTTCAAACACATCCTAGTGGGCGAAGGTGGATTCGAACCACCGAAGCTATTAGCAGCAGATTTACAGTCTGTCCCCTTTGGCCACTCGGGAATTCGCCCAATATTTGCGTTGATAAGCAGTGATTATAATACCACAGACATGGGGAAAAATCAAGAGGTTTGCTGATAATTTTCATTAATATCCGTCAAATGGCCGCCTGAATGATTGCCAGATATCCATCAGGAAAAATTAAAAAGTCTTCTGAAAAAAGTATTGACAAATAAATAACGAAGTGATATATTTAGAAAGGATTAAAAATCCTTTTTTAAATATATAGTTTGTTTAATACTCAAATAAAGAATGAAATATTTTCCATGAATGCACTGCATAAACGTAAATAATATCGTTTATTTTTTCTTTTTTAACTTTGTTTAATACACAAACAAATAAATGGAGAACTTTTAACAATGGAAAGAGAAGGATTTAAGTATCATTGGTGGGGAAAAGGAGACATAGACGCATCCTTTGGTATATTCTTTGATGGCTTTTCAAAAATACTCACTGCCACGGGAATCATGACCATGGTGTTCGGCATGCCGGCCAGGATTGTCATAGGAAAGGTGGTTCCGGGAATCGGGCTGGCCATTTTCCTTGGGAACCTGTGGTATTTTTATGAGGCCAGACAGCTGGCAATCCGGGAAAGGCGTCAGGATGTGACGTCCCAGCCCTTTGGGATCGGCGCTTCCCAGCTGTCCGGCTGGCTGTACCTGATTATAGGGCCGGTGTATTGGCAGACAAAGGATGCGGAGCTGGCATTCCAGGTGGGGCTGGCAGCTGCCTTTATCGGGGGCATGGTGGAAATTGCAGGCGGGTTTGCGGGGCGGTGGATTATTGATAATATCCCCAACTGCGCGCTGATGGGGAACATGGCTTCATCGGCAATGGTGTGGCTGTCCATCGTGGGCCTGGCCATGGTGTTTGACAAGCCGGTGTACGGACTCCTTCCATTGTTCATCATTATCATTGACTACCTGGGCAAGGCGGACAAACGTTTTGCCAAGATCCCTTCCGGCGTGGCGGCAATCCTCATAGGGACCGCGGTGGCCTGGGCCGGAGGATACCAGACCTGGGAACGGTTTGAACAGTCCTTTGCAAGCATTGGTTTTTATCCGCCGTCCTTAAGCGCTGGGGATATCCTTGCTGGCTTTAAGGGCATTGTGCCCTTCCTGCCTGTGATTATCCCGTTGCAGATCAATAATTTCCTGTCAACGCTCCAGGGACTTGAGTCTGCCAGGATGGCAGGGGATACATATCCGGAGCGCCGTTCCATGATAATGGATGGGGTATCCACCATTGCAGGCTCCCTGTTCGGCAATCCGTTTCCCACCACGGTGTATTTTGGACACCCGGGCTGGAAGGAACTGGGGGCAAGGGCTGGTTTTTCCCTTGTAAACGGCGGTCTTTACCTGCTTATCTGCACCACCGGGCTGACCGGTGTGCTGATGGCAGTCATACCTACACAGGCCGTGATGGTGCTTCTTATCTTTGTGGGATTTTCCGTGACGGACAGTACCTTCCGTTCCATTGACAAGAAGTATTACCAGGTCATATTCCTGTCATTGATGCCCATTCTGTTCCAATACATGCAGACCCTTATCACCTCCTCGGTCCAGGCTGCGGGAGGCGTGCTGGAGGCCATACCGGTGCAGAATTTTACCGAGTATTCCGTGCCCGTTGAGGGAATCATGTATCTTGGGAACGGAGGTTTCCTCACCAGTCTCCTGCTGGCCGGGCTTCTGGCCTGCGTGGTGGACCGGAGATATAAGATGGCGGGAAGCTTTGCCCTTGTCATGGCCGGATGCGCGGCCGTGGGTATGATACACTGTCCGGGGATTGAACTGCTGTCACGGCCAGGCATCATTTTCGGTGTTATTTATCTCACGGTGGCCATTTTCCTTTTTTCCAAGAGCTGTTACTTTGAGCATCAGCCGGATGGACAGGAGGATGGCGGGCCGGGACAGGCATTGGGAAAGCGGGTCGTGGAGTAAAGCGGGCCCGGATAGGCAGGATCATATATAATTTTTATTTCAGGAGGAGAGAAGTATGGAAAAGGCTGGTATACCTTTTTTCAAAAAGGCGGACCTGGATGCATCAATTGGTGTTTTCTTTGATGGGTTCTCCAAGGTAATTGTTGCAATCGCTATTTTGGCAGGAACATTCGGACTGGATGGAGGCACTATATTCGGCACCATGATGCCGGGAGTATTCCTTACCGTGGTCATCTTAAACGGCGGCCTGTGGCTTTATTACAGGAAGATAGCTGCCTACCGGGGGGACCCGGACCTGACGGCCATACCGGCCGGACTTCAGGCCGGCCGTATGTTTATCTGGCTTTACAGTATCATGCTGCCCGTGTTCCTCAGTACAGGCAATGCGGATCTGGCATTTAAGACAGGTGTCCTGGCCCACCTGGTGGGAGGAATCATATTCATTATCGGTGCATTTGTGGTTCCGGTGATTTTGCGGATCGTACCGGCAGGCGCCCTGTTCGGTTCCCTGGCAGGCGGGGCCATGGCATTCCTAATCATGCAGTCCATGAACGGTGTGCTGAAAATGCCTTTTGTGGGCTGGCTGTCCCTGATGGTGCTCTTTGTGATTTATCTGGGCAAGGTGGAGGTAAAGCTGCCCGCTGCCCTGATTGCAATCGTCATTGGTTCGGCTGTGGCCTGGATCAGCGGTGTCATGGGATTCGGTGCCGTGACGGAATCCCTGTCCAACCTGGACTTTTACATACCCCATCCTGTTCTGGATATTTTCAATCCCCAGGTGGTGGGTTCCATGGTCCCGTTCCTTCCCATCATCATTGTTTTCTCTTTAAATGAGGTAATTACGGGAATCCAGGCAGTGGAACAGGCCAGGGAATGCGGGGATACGTTCTTTACCACAACCAAGCCCCTGGTGCTCTGCGGCCTGGCCAGCATTGTGGGCGCATGTTTTGGGAATCCTCTGGCAGTGGGATTGTACTGGGGATACCCGGGGTGGAAGAAAATGGAATCCGGCACAGGATATCATCTGGGAATCGTGGCCCTGTACGCCCTGGTGGGACTGACAGGCCTGTCGGCCATCATCAACGCATTCATACCAGAGGCCGTTGTGCTTCCTATCCTGGTGTTTGTGGGGATATCCAGTTATTCCCAGGCATTTGAGGTAGTGGATAAGAAATATTTTCCAGCCGTCATCATGGCTTCCCTGCCTGTTGTCATGGACTTTATCGTGGATAATATGAGGGAAGGGGCGTTGCCTGGATTTACTGCTTTTGATCCCGGATCTGCGTTTGTGGGGCTGCTGGTGGGCTGCGTGTTTGTATTCATCATTGATAATAACTGGAAAAACGCGTCCATTACCAATGCAGCGGCCCTGGCCCTGACCGGAATCGGGATGATCCATTCACCCGGCATACTGGGAACGGCAGCCTATGCCCCGGACATGGGATTTGTCCAGGTGTATATTGTACTCATGATTGTATTTGCAGTCATGCATTTTGTAGGATTTAATCAGAAAAAGACAGCGTAAGACAGGAGGACTTAAGAAATGAAGACCTTGGTAATCATGGGAGCAGCAAGAAAGAACGGACATACGCGCCAGATGGTGGATTTATTCCTGGAGCATCTGGACGGGGAAAAGGAAATTGTTGACGCTTACCGCACAGAGGTACAGCCGTGTATGGACTGCCGTTTCTGCTGGAAGAAAAAGGAGTGTGTGATTAAGGATGGGATGCAGGATATCTACCAGAAGCTGGAGGAAGCTGACAACATAGTACTGGCCTCCCCCATGTATTTCCATTCCATAACAGGCAGGATGAAGACCCTGATTGACCGTTTCCAGGTATACTGGGCAGGACATGTGAGACAGGACATGCCGGAGAAAATGCTCCGCAGGGGAGCAATCCTGATGGTGGGCGGCGCGCCTTCGTTTGAGAACCAGTTCCTGGGAGGGGAAATCGTACTTAAGAACCTGTTGAATGACCTGAGCGCCGAGTGCCTGGGCCAGGTCTGCCTGCCAAACAGCGACAGGGACAGCCTTGAGACAAGGAAGGACATTGCGGACCAGGTCATTGCCCTGGCTGAAGCCATGAATCAGGCATCAGAATCATTGGATCCATACAATAAAGTATGAAATAAAAACAAACATATAAGGAGGAAGTATCATGCAGGGTTATACTTACACAAAGGGAGAGCACTATCCGGTGGAACATCTGGTTTTCAAGGTGGCGCCGGAGGACGTTGAACACTATCTGGCGGTTGACCATGAAATCTGGACATTAAAGGAGGCCTATGCGCCTGGATTTGACCATATCCCGTTCCTTTATAAGGAAGTCTGGGTCAATGATAATAAACCGGGCGAGATACATTTTATATTTGTATGGGAGAGCATCGAATCCTGGAGAAAGATTGACCACAAGGAATACCAGGCCAAGCTGATTAAGGAATTTGATGAGAAGTTCGGAAGGCCTTATGAGTTTGTGCGCTGCGTACAGAATGAAGAGAACTTCGGCGTGCACCGCGTAAGCCGTTTTGAACGGATCTGATATTGCCCCGCAGGGGACAGGACCATAATATGTAAGTAGGAGAGCAGGGAAAGATGATGAGATTTGAAGATAAAGTGGTAATTATCACCGGCGCAAGTTCCGGTATCGGCGAGGGCGTTGCCAAAAAATTCCTGGAGGAAGGCGCCCTGGTTGTTGGATGCGGCATTGAACCTGAGATGCATATCCAGAATGAACATGCGGTTTATGTCCAGGCGGACCTGACTGATTTTGCCCAGGCGCAGCATGTGGTGGAGGAAGCGGTTAAGGCATTTGGCCGGGTTAACAAGCTGGTCTGCTGTGCAGGCGTTACCTTTGTGGGTTCCCTGGAGACAACGGATTATGACAGGTTCATGAGGGAACTTTCCATCAACATGGGCGGTGTGTTCAATATGTGCAAGGCGGCTGTGGCTGAACTTAAAAAGCAGGAAGGCTCCACCATTGTCACGGTTGGTTCAGACCTGGGCGTGCGCCCGATCCCGGAGCGGATCGGCTACTGCCCGTCCAAGGCAGGCGTCATCATGCTGACCAAGTGCATTGCCCTGGAGTACGCCCCGTCCATCCGTGCCAATGCCATCCTTCCAGGTCTGGTGCGCACACCTATGATTGAACAGCGGTTTACAGAGGCAGAGGACCCGGCCGCACTGGAAGAGGCATATGCAAGCCTGTACCCGCTTCACAAGATGGGTAAGGTTGAGGATATGGCCAATGCAGCTGCATTCCTGTCCAGCGATGAAAGCGGATTCATGACAGGAGAAATCATGCACGTGTGCGGCGGCAGCCTGATTTAAGGAGGAAAGACATGGCAACATCTTTATTTAAAATGCCCTTTGACATTGATAAGACCAGGGTGCATCAGATATACAGGAGTGAGACCCTGGACCGGGCCGGGGTGGAAACCATTTCCTGTGACGAGATGAAGGAAATCTACGGGGAACTTAAGTTTGATAAGCTTTATGAGGACCGTCCCTATACATACACATCCCTGGTAACGTCTATTGACGGCAGGATTGCATTTACAGACGCGCCTCAGGGGCCCCTTATTGCTAAGCTGAACCAGTACGACGGTGACGGCGCAGGCGCGGACTGGTGGATCCTTAACATGCTCAGGGCCGTGTCGGACGGCGATATCATCGGGGCGGGAACCATGAACGCGGAGAGCGATTACACGGCCCATGTATTTTCCAGGCAGCTGGAGGACGCAAGGGTGGCTGCGGGTATGCAGCCGGTTCCGTGGAATATCATTTCATCCCTGGATGCCACCGATATCCCCTTTGACCATCTGCTGTTTAAGACAAAGGAAGTGCCGGTGATGATCAGCACCAGCGCCTCCGGCATACCGGTCATACAGGAAAACATGAAGGAGGACTACTATCTGACAGGCCCGGTTCATGATATATCTGAGGTGACCGGGGAAATGATAGAGGCCATGAAGGCCAACCGGGACAAGATTCTGGTAATCGCAACCGGAGACAAGGCGCCTGATTCCAAAGTGGCTCTTTATATCATGAAAAAGTTCGGCCTTGATAAAGTACTGGTTGAGACTCCATCTTACATGCATTATCTTGTATCCCAGAAAATGATGGACGAACTTTTCTTTAATTACTCCTGCATCTATGTGGGCGGTCAGGCATTGACCATTGGAAAATACGGGCAGGAATTTGGTTCCAAGGACCATCCGCATACAAGGATGCTGAGCATCCATTCCCACAGCGACCATTTCTTTTATTTCAGGCATAAGCTGATTTACGGTTAGGGAGAGGAGCAGATGACATGCCGTGTATACAGGTAAAAACAAACGTTAGTACTTCCAGGGAAAAAGCAGACGCAATCAAGGCGGCCCTGGGCCAGGCCATCGGATTCCTTCCGGGCAAAAGCGAGGACTGGCTCATGGTTGCCATTGAGGACGGATGCCATATGTACTTTGGCGGCCGGGGCGGGCGCCCGATTGCCATGGTGGAAGTTAAGATACTGGGAAGCTCCATTGACAAGGACGGCGCAAAGCGCATGACCGGGGAGATCACCAGGGTGTTAGGCGGGGTATTAGGGGTCTCGCCTGATGATATGTATATTAAATATGAGGCATCTCCTGACTGGGGATGGAATGGAACGAATTTTTAGTAAGATGGCAGGCGCTGGTTCTGCCGGCAGATTGAGAGGGACCTGGATTTACCGGAGGTCCCTCTTTTTGTTTGCCAAACACGGTCCGGGGCGGTTGGTACCGGGCGCCTGGTCCTTAGCCGTGAGCTGATAATATTTCAAAGAATTCCTCAATGGCTTTTAGGGATGCCCCAAGAATCGGGGCTTCATTGCCAAGGGTTGAGATGAGTATTTCCTGGGTATGGGTGATGGGAAGGACAATATCCTTCATGATTTCAGGCATCAGGTAGGGAAGGGACTGGATGAGATGGGAATTGAGGATGATCATCTCACAGTTCACAAAAAATATGATGTTGGACAACCCAATGGCCAGATTCCTGATGTATGTATCCAGGATGCCAAGGGCAGTGGGATTCTGCTTCCTTACCAGTTCGATAAACTCATCAATGTCCTCCAGCGGCGTCTCCAGGTGCAGGTTCATCTCGTCTATCAGATACTGGTCTGAGCAATACTGTTCCCAGCAGCCGAATTTGCCGCAGGAGCATTGCTTTGTCTCCTGGATGTTGATGGTGTGGTGCCCAACGGCATTGGCAAAGCCCAGGTATCCGCGTATCAGCTGTCCGTTGGATATCATGCCGCAGGAAATCACATCGGTTATACACAGGACGGTCAGCTCCTCATACTGGGGATGAAGCCTGGATTCCATGGATGCCGCCAGGTTTCCGTCGTTGTCGATATACACAGGCACATGATAGCGCTGTTCCAGGAGGGATTTGATATCAATGTTATGCCACTGGAGCTTGGGGATAAAGCGGATGACACCATCCAGGTCAATGATGCCCCTCACAGCCAGACTGATGCCAATCAGCCCATAGGGGCAGGGAGGGATGTCGCGGATCAGCTTATCAATGGCAAGATAAATCTGCTGGTATACATGAGAGAATGCCTGCCTGCTGATTGGAATGGATTGGCGGCTGATGATCTCGTTATTCAAATCCGTGAGGATGAGGCCAAGGCGGCGGGCGCCGATATCAATGGCAATGCAGTATCCTGCCTTGCCGTCCAGGGTAAGGATGATGGGGCGCCTCCCCCCGCTTGAATCCCCCATGGTGGTCTCTTCCACCAGCTTAAGGCTCATCCACTCTTTCACGATGGTGGACACAGTGGCCTTGTTAAGGCCTGTCTCCTCGGAAATGCGTGCACGGGAAATCTGCTTCTTATTCAGTATATGCTTGATGATGGTCAGCCGGTTGGCGGAACGTATGTCTTTGGTCTGTGATATTTTCATGGTCTAACCCCTTGTGGATGAATCATGTCTTATATTCTAACACAGTAGAAAATGGGGCGCAAGGCGGTTGCTGAGATTTGCCAAAAGACAAGGGCAGGACCCTGAAAACAGGGCAGTATACCAGTCAAAAAGGGGCATGCTGTCATTGGTTATCTTCTGGTAAAAACTTTATTTTATGGACGAACCGCGGCAGATATGGTATACTAGCTAAGATAGGCGTATTCCGATTATGGATACGATTGGAGGCAGACTATGAAAGATAAAGGAAGGACGCGGGGGACGTTTAAGGTCTACCTGCAGTGGCCGCTCTTTTTGTCGGTCCTTTTGGTTATATTGACTGCCGCTGTTGGAGCGGTATCCATAAAGGCCGGCATTATAGTATCGGTATTTACCATTGTCTATATAGGGATTGCCCTTTGGCTTTACTTTTCAAGAAGAAGAGGCATACTTGCAGGGCTTATTGCATTTTCATCCGCTTATGACCAGAGCAGGCAGAATCTGATGGAAGAGATGCTCATGCCCTATGCGGTGGCGGACGGGACCGGACATCTTTTGTGGATGAACCGGGAGTTTGCGGCAATCCTTGACGAAGACAGGAATTCATATAAGAATATTACGGCCATGTTCCCTGAGATCACAAGGGAGATGCTGGCCACGCACGGCGAGATCGTCAGCATCCACAGCGCATTCGGCGACAGGAAGTACCGCATTGATTTAAAGCAGGTGGTGGTGGATAAGCTGGATGCCGCGGTGGCGGATAACGGTCTGGAGGGACAGGGCACATTCGTGACAGCCATTTACCTGGTTGACGAGACCCAGACCCTTTTGTACATGCAGCAGATTAACGACCAGAAGCTGGTGGCCGGACTCATTTACCTGGACAATTATGACGAGGCACTGGAAAGTGTGGAAGAGGTGCGGCGTTCCCTGCTGACCGCCCTGATTGACAGGAAAATCAGCAAATACATTTCAGGCATGAACGGCATTGTGAAGAAGCTGGAGAAGGATAAGTACTTTTTTGTCATCAAACAGCAGTACATGGCCAAAATCCAGGAAGAGCGCTTTTCCATCCTGGAGGATGTAAAGACAGTGAACATAGGCAACGACATGGCGGTTACCCTGAGTATCGGCATCGGCATGAACGGCGACAGCTATAACCAGAATTATGAGTATGCCAGGACCTCCATCGACATGGCCCTGGGACGGGGAGGCGACCAGGCTGTTGTCAAGGATTCAGGCAAGATACAGTATTACGGCGGCAAGGCGCAGCAGATAGAGAAGACTACCCGTGTCAAGGCCAGGGTCAAGGCCCATGCCCTCAGGGAACTGATGGAGAACAAAGACAGGCTTTTGATCATGGGGCACAGGCTGGCGGATATTGACTCCTTTGGGGCGGCAGTGGGTATTTACCGGATTGCCATGTCCATGAATAAAAAGGCGAATATCGTGGTCAATGAGGTGACATCTTCGGTGCGCCCCATGCTGGACCGCTTTGTGGGGAATCCGGATTATCCGGAGGATATGCTTCTGACCGGTCCTAAGGCGGCCGAACTGGTGGACCAGGGGACCATGCTGGTGATTGTTGACGTGAACCGCCCGAGCATCACCGATGAGCCGTCCCTGCTGCGTATGGTGAAGACCATTGTGGTCCTGGACCATCACAGGACCAGCAGCGAGATTATTGATAACGCGGTGCTTTCCTATGTGGAGCCTTATGCATCCTCAACCTGTGAGATGGTGGCTGAGGTGCTGCAGTATATTGCGGACGGAATCAAGGTAAAGACTGCGGAGGCAGACGCCATGTATGCGGGTATTGTGATTGATACCCAGAATTTCACCAACCAGACCGGCGTGAGGACGTTTGAGGCCGCGGCCTTCTTACGGCGGAGCGGAGCGGACATCACCAGGGTGCGTAAGCTCTTCAGGGAAAACATGAAGGATTATCAGGCCAAGGCAGAGGCTGTGCGCAAGGCAGAGGTATATATGGATGCATTTGCAATCAGCGAATGCCCGGCCGATGGGCTTGACAGCCCCACTATCATAGGCGCCCAGGCGGCCAATGAGTTGTTAGAGATACGGGGCATCAAGGCATCGGTTGTGCTGACGGATTATAATGGGACCATTTACTTCAGCGCCCGTTCCATTGACGAGGTCAATGTACAGGTGATGATGGAGAAGCTGGGCGGCGGCGGACACCGCACCATTGCCGGGGCGCAGATGGAGGGCGTATCCATTGAAGGGGCCAAGGAACGTTTAAAGGAAGTCATCTGCCAGATGATGGAGGAAGGCGAGGTGTCCTGATCAGGGACATGATATAGACAGAAACAGAAAGGAAGTATATGACATGGAAATTGTATTACTGGAAGATGTGAAAGCATTAGGAAAAAAGGGACAGATTGTAACGGTAAACGACGGTTATGCGAGGAACTTCATCCTGCCCAAGAAGCTTGGCGTGGAAGCTACTTCTAAGAACTTAAATGATTTAAAGCTTAAAAAAGCCAATGATGCCAAGCTGGCAGCGGAAATACTTGCAGCCGCAAAGGAGCTGGCAGCAAAGCTGGATGAATCCAAGGTGACCCTGTCCATCAAGGCAGGGGAAGGCGGCAGGGCATTTGGCTCTGTTTCCAACAAGGAAATCAGCAAAGCCATCACAGACCAGCTGGGGCTGGAGATTGACAAGAAGAAAATCGTGCTGAACGACCCCATCAAATCCATTGGAAGCTTTGAGGTTCCAATCAAGCTTCACAAGGATGTGACAGCCAGGCTGGCTGTGAAGGTAGTGGAAGCGTAATAAAGCACGGCGTATGTAATGGATGATGGTATGACCCGCCCCGGAAGGAGCGGGTTTACTAAATGGAATACAGGAGACGATTAATATGGAAGAAGCCCTGATTAAGCGGGTGCTGCCCCACAGCCTGGAAGCAGAGCAGTCAGTCATCGGTTCCATGCTGATGGACAGGGAAGCGGTCATTGCTGCATCGGAAATCATTACCGGAAGCGATTTTTACCAGCAGCAGTACGGAATTATGTTTGATGCTATGGTAGAGCTGTTCAACGAGGGTAAACCGGTGGACCTGGTAACGCTTCAGGACCGGCTTAAGGAAAAGGATGTGCCCCCTGAGGTCAGCAGCCTGGATTTTGTGCGGGATATCATAACCATGGTACCCACGTCGGCCAACGTAAGGTCTTATGCGGCTATCGTAGGGGAAAAAGCAGTGTTGCGAAGGCTTATCAAGACCACGGAGGAGATTGCCAATACCTGTTACGCGGGAAAAGAGCCGCTGGAGAATATCCTGGCGGATACGGAAAAGACTGTTTTCAACCTGCTGCAGAACCGTGGGGGACAGGATTTTGTCCCGATTAAACAGGTAGCCATTAATGTACTTGAGAAGATTGAGGATGCTTATAAGAACCAGGGCACGGTTACGGGTATCCCTTCAGGATTCATTGATCTGGATTATAAGCTGTCAGGATTCCAGCCATCGGACTTCATATTGATAGCAGCCCGTCCCTCCATGGGTAAAACGGCGTTTGTACTTAATGTGGTGGATTATGTGGCGGTGCGCAAAAGCCTGCCCTGCATGGTATTCAGTCTGGAAATGTCCAAGGAGCAGCTGGTTAACCGTATGCTTTCCATGGAATCCAACGTGGATTCACAGAAGCTGCGGACCGGTACCCTGACGGATTCTGACTGGGACGCGGTTGTGGAGGGCATTGGGATCATCGGTAATTCCAAGCTGATTATTGACGATACGCCGGGTATATCCATCTCAGAGCTGCGTTCCAAGTGCAGGAAAATGAAGCTGGAATACGGCCTTAACATTGTAATCATCGACTACCTTCAGCTGATGAGCGGAAGCAAGAAGGGCGGAGGGGACAACCGCCAGCAGGAAATCTCAGATATTTCCCGTTCCTTAAAGGCACTGGCCAGGGAACTTCATGCGCCGGTGATTGCCCTGTCCCAGCTGTCCCGCGCCTGCGAGACCAGGCAGGACCACCGGCCCATGCTTTCTGACCTGCGTGAGTCCGGGGCCATTGAGCAGGATGCGGACGTTGTTATGTTCCTATACCGTGATGATTACTATAATAAGGATACGGAACATCCCAATGAGGCTGAGGTCATCATAGCCAAACAGCGTAACGGCCCTATTGGTACGGTTACATTAATCTGGAAACCGGAGTATACAAAGTTTGTCAATGCAGCCCGCCCTCAGGGGGGCGGACCCCAGGAGTGAAGAAATCCCCGTGCCCAGGAGGCCCGGGGATTTTTTTAAGTCAGGTGTCATAATATCCATTCTCAACGCATACACTAATAGTAAGGCAGGACATGCCTGTTAAGATGTGAAGGAGAGAATGGCTATGGATGAAGTACATTATCTGATATCGGATGCGTCCAAAAAGGTCGATGTGGAGGCCCATGTATTAAGATACTGGGAAGAAGAGCTGGAACTTGATATTCCCCGTAACGAGATGGGGCACCGGTACTATACGGATTTACATATCCGCCTGTTCAAGCAGGTTAAAAACCTGAAAGAAAAAGGGTATCAGCTGAAGGCAATCAAACATGCGCTGAACCAGGTACTAAAGAAAGACGGAAAAGCCCAGGGAGAGCTTTCCGATGAAATATTAGAGCGGGACATGAATGCGGCCCTGCGTGAATTTAAGGAAGAGGATGGAGGCACATCCTTAAGCACGGTCAAGGGCGACACGGGTTCGGTGGTTGCCATAGAAGAAAAGATGGAACAGTTCCAGCAGATCATGAACCTGATCATCGGACGTGCCCTGGAAGTGAACAACGAAAAGCTGAGCCAGGATATCAGCAGCCTTGTCAACGATAAGATGGGCAAGGAACTGGAATTCCTCCTTCAGGCATCCAATCAAAAGGAAGAGGAGCGCTTCCGCCAGCTGGACGAGACCCTGAGGGCGTATCAGAAAGGCGGACAGGCTGAGGCAGCGGCTGCCAAGGTACCATTTTTCAAGCGCCGCAAATTCGGACGCAGCGGGAAAAAGCTGCGGGACAGTAAGTAAAACCAGTAGATTTAAAGGTAAATAAAGGTTCAGATGTAAAGTCTGGATGATAATAAGTGCAGGCGAATTGTATACAGGCAGGGCCGGAATCCATGTTTGACGGGTTCCGGCCCTGTTGTTGGTCTATTAACGGCGGCAGTGGTAATTTTTTCCGCGAGGGGAGTTACTTCCAGTATGTGTTCAGATATACGCCTGCATCGGCCTCTGA
>NZ_QVEX01000026.1 GCF_003434055.1 Enterocloster aldenensis
GATTTTAACAAATCCCACCCCAACTATTGACAAAGAGCCTTAAGGATAAGCTCACAGCGCCTCCGCCTTCCCCAAGTGTTTCTATGCAAAGCAGCTGCCCGTCCTTTGACAGGTCAAGCCCTCCGCACTCCAGTATGGTCAGGCCGTCCTCCAGTCCCAACCCGCTGGATGTATCTGTAAATAACTCCCGGATGGTCCCATCCTTCCAGTAAATCCAGGTGACATACTCTGAATCCCCGATTTCCTGCTTCATCTCAAGGACAGGGATACCGTCTATGTCCACCACGTCCACAAGGCCTGCCCGGTCTCCCTGGCGCACCTTGTTGGCAATATAGCTGAGGGCCGTATTGCCTGTATAGCTTACATCGCTGCGCACCGTAATGTTCTCATATACCCGGCTTCCAATCAGCACGGTAAAGAGGGCACTCAAAACAAATACCAGAAACAGCAGCATGGTAAAAAGCACACTTGTCATATGGCCTTTTTTCTCTGTCTTCTGAATCATTCTGATGCCCCCTGCTCTTCTATGGGTATGATGTTAATCTCCGGCATTACATTGGATGCAAAGCCATCATAAAACACATTGTATTTTTTGCGGTTAATCTGTACCCCGTAATTCTCTTCCAGATATTCCACGCTGGGCGGATAACGCCCCTCAATGGCATAACACTGGACCGAAGCCCGGGTAACCGCTTTTTTCAGGGTTTCCTCCTCCCTGCTTCCGGTCCTGCCTGCAAAACTGATCATGGCTCCTGCAGATATTGCAATAACAGCAGCCATGGCTGCCGCTGACAGCAGGTAGCCATAGATGCTGCTCTTTTCCTTTTTCCTGTTCTGAACCTTCATAATCCGGCCTCCCTATCCGATTGCGGATAATACTCCCACCAGAGGAAGCATGACAGACAGAAGCACCAGGCCCACGGACACTGCCAGTACCGCCACAATGGTGGGCTCGAACCTGGCTATCATATTGTCAATGGATGCATCGGCGGCTTCCTCATAATCACCCGATATTTCCTCCATGACACGATCCAGATGGCCGCTCCTGCTTCCCACCTTAATCATCTGTATATAAAAGCCGGAGAACAGCCCGGTATCCTTCATGGACTGGTAATACCCCTCCCCGGCCTGAAGCTGCTCCGAACATCTGCTGATGCGCTCAGCCACCTTTTCATTATCCACCAGTTCCCTGGCCAGCTCCATGCCCTTTTCCAGCTCCATCCCGCTTTTAAGGGTCAGGGAAAGGACCGCGGTAAAACGCCGGTTGGCCACTGCCAGCGCAATCCTGCTGCGGCATTTGACGTAATTATTGAACCGCTCCACAAACCTGAACTTCCTGCCGAACCTGGATGCAGCCCAGATACCGCCTGCCAGCAGTCCCAAAAGGGCCGCCGCAATCAGGGCCGCGCCGCTGAACAGGCCGCCCAGACGGATGGCGGACAGGGCCGCCGGCGACATCTGCGCCCCCAGCTGTTCATATACCTTGTTGAACACCGGCATGACCCGTGTGAACAGGACAAACAGCACCACCAGAAGCATGACCACCATCATGACAGGGTAGGTCACTGCATTCTTAACAGCCTGTATCAGCCGGTATTCCTTTTCATAATACACGGACAGGGATTTCATCATCTGGTCCATGGTTCCCGTGCTCTGGCCCAGCTTGGCCATCTTAACCACATAATCCGGAAATACCTTTGTGTCCTCCAGGACCTTGAAAAACGGGTCCCCCAGTTCCACGCCCTCTGCCATGTACAGCAGCATGTCCTTTTCCTTTTTATCAGCCGCATCCTCTGCCATGATGGCAAGCCCCTCGTCCAGGGGTACCGCTGATTCCAGAAGAAGGGAAATCTGCAGGCAGAAAGCCGACAGCTCCCGGTAGGAATAGCGGTAATAGGCCCCGCCTTGCTTTTCCATCTCTTTGCCTCCCCATTAATAACTGTATTTTGCCTTATAGTTGGATCCATTGCCGATATACTGCATGATTTCCTGGCTCTGGCCGCCGGAGGATGCAAACGTGGGATCCATCAGCTTCCAGCTGTTGCCGTCAAAATAAATCACATTATCCACCCAGCCCTGGCCTTCCAGATAAACATTAATCCAGGCATGATACAGGTTGCCGGTATAACCAACCACCAGCTTGGTGGGGATGTCCTGGGAACGCAGCATGGCTGTCATCAGGGCAGCATAATCAAAACAGATGCCCTTTTTCTGTGCCAGCACCACGTCCACGTTGGGAAGGTAACCCGACTGCACGGATGAGGCCTTGGCCGTATCATAGGTAACATTGCTGATGACATAATTGTAAATATCCGTTACCACGCCAATCTGGTCCGCCGCGCCTGCTGCCACGGCAGCGCCAGTCTGCACGGCAGCGCTGGCTGAGTTAAAATTCACATACTGGTTCGGATATAAGAAGGGACCGAACTGGTTGGTTATATTGGCGTCAATGGACTGGCTGAAGGCCTGGGAATACTGGTTGCCCTGGATATTCTCAAATACCTTTACCTGATAGGAGCCGCTGCCCTCGGACAGCGGGAATACCTCGTACACGCCGCTATTATTCAAATCATATGTATAGGTCTCAGAGCCGCTTTTTGTAATCTGGATTTTAATCTTTCCCACGCTGCCAGTGTACTTGACCATGATGTAGCCCTCTGATACATTGGAAGCATCCAGGGTGGCTTTTTCGTTCTTATACGTGGTCACTCCGGAGGCAATGGGCGTGCGCACATAACTGCCCGCAGGCTTATTATATAAAGGCACCCGGGCGTCCTCTATCTCCACCGTGTCCCTGCCGGTCAGGGCCCATGCCGCGGTGGCCGGGAAACCGCCTGCTGCAATCATCCCGGCTGTGACGGCGGCCATTAACTTCATAACTGGTTTACGTATCAATCTCATCATAAATTCACCTCTTGCCTGCCTATGGGGAATCTTATGGCGTCATGCGCTGTCTCACAATCTCATACGCCAGCACCCCGGCTGCCACAGATGCATTCAGGGAGTCAATATCACCCTTCATGGGAATGGAGGCCGTCATATCACAGTGCTCCCTGACCAGCTTGCCCACGCCTTCCCCCTCATTGCCAACCACAAGCCCGATAGGGCCTTTCAGGTTCACCTTATACATTATATCGCCGCCCATGTCCGCACAGACAAACCACATTCCCTTTTTCTTCAGGTCCTCCATGGTGGCTGTCAGGTTGGTAACCTTTGCCACCGGGGTATAGTTAAGGGCTCCTGCGGATGTCTTGGCAACCGTGGCCGTAAGCCCTGCCGCCCTCCGCTTGGGGATGATGACCCCGTGTGCGCCTGCCAGATTGGCTGTCCTAATAATGGCGCCCAGGTTATGGGGATCTTCTATGCCGTCCAGCAGGATGAGGAATGGCGGTTCCCCTTTCTCCTCTGCCGCTTTCAGCATATCCTCCACCTCTGCGTACTCATAGGCCGCCGCATATGCAATCACGCCCTGGTGCTTACCGGTCTCTGAAATCTGGTCCAGACGCTCCCTGGACACATAATTCAGAATGGTATCGTGTTTCTTGGCTTCCCTCACAATGGTGCGCACCGGTCCGTCCTGACAGCCGTCCAGCACGAACAGCTTATCAATGGTCTTGCCGGAACGGAATGCCTCCAGCACCGCATTGCGCCCCTCTATGGTCAGTTCTTCATATCTCATGTCATGTCTCCTGTCTCTTTTCCGGCCATGGTGTCTGCGGCGGTTTCATCCTCTGCGGCCGGTTTATCTTCCCCGCCCGGTTTATCCTCTGCGGCTGGTTTATCTTCCCCACCCGGTTTATCTTCCCCGTCGCGCCCATCTTCTCCGCCCGGCAGTTCCCCCAGCCTTATCAGGCCCTGGCTCACCAGATATACCAGCCTGTCATAGCGTTCCTTAAGGAACAGCCAGCCGGCCAGGGCTTCCAGACCAGTGGCGGTCCGGTAATCAATCACCGATGCGTTCTTGGCCGTTGTCACGGATTTGGCATTGCGCCCCCGTTTGTACACGGCGTGTTCTTCCGCTGTCAGCAGGTCTTCAATGGCCCTTATAAGGGCTGCCTGGGTGCCTGCCTTGACCAGTCCGGCGCTTCGCTTATGCATCTTATTCACCTGCATGCTGCCCTGGTTCACAACCCTGAATCGGATAATGAGTTCATATACCGCATCCCCAATATAGGCCAGAACCAGTGGCGAGTACATATTCACGTCCACTGGTTCAAGCTTCATACACTGTTTATAATATGTCAGGAAATCAACTGAAGTCACACTCTCTTCCACTTTACGCCCTCTCTGGTATCTTCCAGTACAATGCCCATATCAAGAAGCTTTCCGCGGATTTCATCTGCCAGTGCAAAATTCTTATCTTTTCTGGCCTGCTGTCTGGCCGCAATCATTTCCTCAATGTCGCTGTCCAGTACTTCTTCCTTTTTCTCAGTTATGATGCCCAGCACATCGCACAGCTTTTCGATGTTTTTCTTAAGGAAAGACACATACGCCTTGGTACTTGAAGCATCAGCCGTGGTATTAGCCAGCTTCACCAGTTCAAAGACAACCGATATGGCGTCCGCGGTATTGAAGTCATCGTCCATGGCTTCCTCAAACCTGCCCAGAAGCCTGCCCGCCTCTTCCATGCTGTCCTGTTCCCCACAGGTTTCAACCGCTCCCTCTGCCTTTGCTTCCAGGTCCCTCAGCTTATCCACACAGGTCAGGATACGCTCCAGGCCGTTCTTAGACGCCTCCATCAGGTCGGCGCTGAAGTTAAGGGGGCTGCGGTAATGGGCGCTGAGCATGAAGAAACGCAGCACCTGCAAATCATACTTTTCACTGATTTCACGGACCGTAAAGAAATTGCCCAGGGATTTAGACATTTTCCTGTTGTCAATGTTAAGGAACGCATTGTGCATCCAGTAGGTTGCAAAGGGCTTGTCGTTGGCGCACTCGCTCTGTGCGATTTCATTCTCATGGTGGGGAAAGATTAAGTCCTCGCCTCCTGCATGGATGTCAATCTGCTCGCCCAGATAGCGTTTGGACATGACGGAGCACTCAATATGCCAGCCCGGACGTCCGTTGCACCATGGTGACTCCCAGAAAGGCTCCCCTTCCTTTTTCGGCTTCCACAGCACGAAATCACTTGGGTCTTCCTTCCCTTCCTCGCCGGTCACCTTAATCTCGCGGAAACCAGACTGCAGTTCATCCAGATTCTTATGGGACAGCTTGCCGTACTCCTTAAAGGAATTGGTCCTGAAATAAACCGTGCCGTCCTTTGCCACATATGCGTGCCCCTTATCAATCAGGGTCTGGATCATCTCCAGCATCCCGCAGATTTCCTGGGTTGCCTGGGGATGTACCGTGGCGGGCTTGACATTCATGGCCGCCATGTCCTTTTTGCACTCCTCAATATAGCGCTTTGAGACAGTATCCGCGTCCACGCCCTCTTCAATGGCTTTCTTTATGATCTTATCATCCACATCCGTAAAATTGGATACATACTTCACATCATAGCCCTTATACTCAAAATACCTGCGCACCGTATCAAATACGATCATGGGTCTCGCGTTGCCGATGTGAATCAGATTATACACCGTGGGTCCGCATACATACATCTTGACCTCGCCTGGCGTCAATGGCACAAACTCCTCTTTTCTTCTGCTCAGTGTGTTAAATATCTTCATACTCTTATTCTCCTCGTGGATAAATTCTCTCTTATCTACCTGATTTCCCTAAACCTTTATATGTCTTTTTCCTTATCCCCGGCCACAGCCAGGACAGCTTTTACAGCCCTCAGACATCATTTTATTATCATAACAGTAGTCTGCCGGTTCCGTCAATAAGGTAATTGCCTGAGAAGAAATCCCTTCCCCTGTTCCTGTAAAACCAAGCCCCTCCTCCGTGGTGGCCTTGACGCTGACCCTGCCCGCATCCAGGTGGAGGGCCTCTGCCATATTGGCCGCCATCTGCGGCCTGTACGGTGCAAGCTTTGGCTTCTGGGCAATAATGGTGGCATCGATATTCTCTATCACATACCCCTTCTCATCCAGAAGTTCCCCTACCCTTCTTAACAGTTCTATGCTGGAAATCCCTTTATATGCAGGGTCCGTATCCGGGAAATGCTGTCCGATGTCCCCCAGCGCGGCCGCCCCCAAAAGAGCATCCATCACCGCGTGGACCAGCACATCCGCATCTGAATGGCCCAGCAATCCCTTTTCATAGGGAATGGTCACGCCTCCCAGAATCAGGCTGCGGTCCTCCGCCAGCCTATGAACATCATATCCTTGTCCGATTCTCATAGATTCTCCTTAATTATATGCTTGTTAATATCATACGCTTCTTAAACTATATGCCTGTTTCCATACTTGCTGTCCCCTGATCCGTTACCGATAAAGCTTTTATTTTCTTCGTTCAGGGGCCTGTCTTGATATGCCATACCTGATACAAAGCCTTACCGCAACCCACTATACCATCATCCTTACCTTCCTGGCAATACATCCCGCCTGGATATCCGTCTGAAGGCCGCAGCACTCGCCGTCCGCGTGGACCGGAAGGGCTGCCTCTGTGTGGATGGCAATCTCCCTGCACTCAAAACTGCGCACCCCCTTCTGTTTTCCCTTACGCCTTGTGAGCGCTGAAAGCAGGACCGGAATCATCCTTGCCTTGGCAGCATGGCTGACCACGCATATATTCATCTTTCCATCACTGCCGTCCGCTCCCGGCGCAAACAGGAAGCCTCCGCCTTCTGAAGGCTGTATGTGGCATGAGATGAAAAGGATATTGTTAAACTCCACCTTCTTCACTCCGTCCAGTATGATGTAGCCCTTGGAGGACTTACATCGGAAAAACTGGCGTATCCCGAAGATGATATAGGAAAGTCTTCCCAATCCCATACAGCTTAAACGCCGGCTGCACCCGCTCGTCAATACATCCTGGCACACGGACGCATCGTAACCGATGCCCGCGCTTACAAGGAAACGCCGGTGTGACACTTCCCTATCCCCGTAAGAAAGCACGCCATAATCTATCATGGTAAAATGCCTGGGCGTCAGCTGCTTCTTCAGGCACTTAAACACCCTCCTTGGCATATGAAGGCTTCGGGCCAGGTCATTGCCCGTCCCGGCAGGTATATATCCAAGGCTTAAAGGCGCATGGAAAGAAACGCCGTCCAGGACTTCATTCATGGTCCCATCGCCGCCAACCGCAATGATGTAGCGCGGTTCGCGGACGCCATCGGTCAGCCTCCTGGCAATGAGCCTGGCATCGCCAATCCCCTCTGTCAGGAAAGCTTCATATTCTATATTATGATTATCCATATAGCGGGCCATGGCCTTCCAAAGCTTCATGCCTCTGCCGCTTCCCGCGTTGGGGTTTACGATAAAGTTATACATGAGAGGTATACGGAGTCCTTTCCAGTGTATTAATTAATTTCTAATATCTGTCGATTATTATACCATAATCCCATATAAAACACTAAGAAAATTTCTATAAAAAAAATAGTTAAAAAAGTCTTGACAATTACCACAATTTATCATATACTGTACAGGCAGTCGCGATTGAGCTGCTGCGAAGCCCGGATTGTGGGGTCTTAGCTCAGCTGGGAGAGCATCTGCCTTACAAGCAGAGGGTCACAGGTTCGAGCCCTGTAGGCCCCACTACCTATCAAAATTTAATATGGCGGAATAGCTCAGTTGGCTAGAGCACACGGTTCATACCCGTGGTGTCGAGAGTTCGAATCTCCCTTCCGCTACTAACTGAAACCCCTGAACGCTTGATGATTCAAGTGAGTCAGGGATTTTGCTTTTAAAAATCCATGGATTCCCACATACGAATTGGTGTTATTATTAGAGTAAACCAGCAAACCGATCTTATACCTCACACGGAGGAAAAAATCATGTGGCTTCTTTTTGCATTTGCTTCATCCCTATTCGCAGCATTGACTTCGATTCTGGCAAAGATAGGAATAGAGGGCGTGAATTCCAATCTTGCAACCGCCCTGAGAACCATGGTTGCGGTAATCATGGCCTGGGGAATGGTATTTCTTACAAACTCACAGGGAGGAATTGCAAGCATATCGAAAAAGAGCTGGATTTTCCTTATCCTGTCAGGCATAGCCACCGGCATCTCCTGGCTCTGTTATTACAGGGCATTACAGATTGGGGAGGCATCAAAGGTGGTCCCTATTGACAAATTAAGCGTTGTCATAACCATCATACTGGCTTTTGTTTTCTTACATGAAAGCATAACCGTCAAATCAATCATCGGTATGATATTGATTACAGCAGGCACCCTGTTCATGGTTTTATAAAGAAACCTGCCATGCAATGATACGGGTCAGCCCCATCCATGACCCTATCTGACTTTTATGTATCACTTCTTTCCCTGTACATCCAAATCCACTTCCAGCGAATCCAGTATCTGGTCCATATCCTTCTTCACAACCTCATCAAAGCGCGTGGACCAGACCAGGGCCGCATATTCCCTGCCATACGCTTCGAACTCAATTGAGATTCCATAATCCGGTCTTGATGAACCTGGATAAATGGTTTTTGTAATATATTTTGCATACTCTATACCATCCCTGGTGTATACCTGTTCATCCAGAGTGATTACCTGGCCTTTTTCCTCAGGGTCTTCCGGGGTGTCATCTGTCTTTTCAAAAAGGAAAACCATAATCCTGTCACCGATGGCATAAACCCCCTTTTTTACGCCGGGATATTCCCCATCCGGTCCAAGCGCCCTCTTTCCAGGCGGCATCAGCATCGATACACCGGTATTGGAAATGGCATGTCTGCTCCAGCTGGATATGTTTTCAGGCTTATAATAACGTTCCGCCCCATGATACGTGATTCCTGCGCCTAATATCATTATAAAAACAGCTGCAATCCTGGAACATATCCTTTTCTTTGTCATCCTTACTTCCGGACAGGTCTCAGGCACTTCGGTCCCATCGGATGCAATCAAAAAAGAAAATACAGAAATAAACAGGTAGGGTATGATATATATTATTGTCTAAACAATAAAAAACATCCTCATGGGCCCATGCAGGACATCATCCGTGGTTCCTAAAAGCATTCCCAGCGGTATGCAGCCCACTATGCCCAGCGCGCCTATGATAATGTATGAAAAGCATAATTTCCTGCTTTCAATCAGCAGCCTGTCCGGGACTCCTGCTAACATGATGAAAATAACGCCGCATGCCGAACCGCACCATACCGGCTGTCCTCCAATCATTTCAAATGGATTAAAAGAACCGATTATTCCGATTGACCATTCCCAAAACAGCGAATACAGCACGGTTATGGATCCATATATGTATAATGCCCTCTTTAAATACCTGATACGTTTTTCCAGCCTGCTCATACCCTTTCCCCTTTTTGATTCCACATCCCCCGTCTTCCATCGTTACCCATGCATGATTCCGGTCAGCAGGTTTTATGGTTCACACATTTCCTGTCTGATGCTGATTCCCTGTATGGCCGGTTCATATTGTGGATAAGTCTGTGGATGGTTTGTTAATTACATGTGGATAAGTTTACAATCATTGATACGGCCCCTTTTCTATGGCTATCAGGATCAGGGCCACGTCCAGATTCACCTTTGCCTTCTCATTACTGATAAATTTACCCCAGTCCGTCTCAGCGCTGTCCGGAAACAGTTCCATGGCTGTAAACATATCCTCAGCTGCCTTTGTTGACTGATATATGACATATGATTCCCGCATCTTACCATCCCCATATAGAATTTTTATACACCCGCATACATTTCCATATCATTCTAAAATCCCAACCATTGGAAATCAATCGGATATTTGCGCACATATGCACATAGCATGGACTTTCAGGGTATAAAAACAGCAGCCCCTGGAGGTAATGCCCCCCGAAAGGCTGCTTCAGACACAGCTGACGGAAAGCAATTTTCAAACTAATCCTAAGCTTCCCGCGCTGTCCCGTCCAGATAATCCAGGATTTCCTGGGCATTTGTATCTGGCTTTGCCTTTTCAAACACCTTTTCAATCACGCCATCCTCATCAATCACATATGTGCTTCTGACCACACCCATGGATACCTTTCCATAAAGTTTCTTTTCCTTCCACACATCATAAGCCTGGATGGCTGTCAGTTCCGGGTCCGACAGGAGGATGAAGGGCAGGCCATATTTGGCTGCAAAGCCTGCATGGGATTTCCCGCTGTCCCTGCTCACCCCTATAACCTCCACATTCCTCTCCTTAAACCCGGCATAAGCACCTGCAAACGCACAGGCCTGCCTGGTGCACCCCGGCGTATTATCCTTCGGATAAAAATACAGCACCACCTTCTTACCTCTAAATGAGGACAGGGCAACTTCCTTCCCATCTTTATCCTTAAGTGTAAAATCCGGCGCCTTTACTCCAACTTCAAGCATGTCTTTCCTCCTACTGCACTTTGTGTCCTATATGCAATCCACATATAAATCCATATTATTCCCTTGCCCTCCAGTTGTCAAGGCAGAATATAGGTCCGGATAAAAACAGGCAGCCCGGTCCAGGACACCGGAACTGCCTATTAACTCTAATACTCCCCTTTATTCATTTACATTCTTCTTAAGAAATCCAAGGATAACGCAGCCCACGGCCGCCCCCGCCACAATGGCCGCCAGGTACATGAACGGATTGCCGATGGTCGGCAGTACGAAAATGCCGCCATGAGGGGCGCGCAGTGTGCATCCAAATGCCATGGAAAGTCCGCCCGCCAGGGCAGAGCCGATGATACAGGACGGAATGACGCGCAGCGGGTCCTGTGCGGCAAAGGGAATGGCTCCCTCCGTTATGAAGGACAGTCCCATGACATAGTTTACAATGCCGGACTGACGGTCCTTTGCAGTGAATTTCTTTTTAAAGAAAGTGGTGCACAGTGCGATTGCAATGGGCGGAACCATTCCGCCTGCCATGACGGCCGCCATGACTTCGAAGTTGCCCTCTGCCAGCTGGGCGGTTCCGAACACGTAGGCCGCCTTGTTAAATGGTCCCCCCATATCAATGGACATCATGCCGCCCAGTACCATGCCAAGCACAACCCTGCTGGCGCCGCCCATGCCGCCCAGGAAATGGGTCAGCCCGTCATTTATCATTCCCATATAAGGGTTTATGAAGGTGGTGACAACGGCTGCCAGGAATATCCCGATTACCGGGTACAGAAGCACCGGTTTGATTCCTTCCAGGGATTTTGGCAGTTTTGAAAACAGCTTTCTCAGGCCAACCACGATATATCCGCTTACAAAGCCCGCGAACAGCGCTCCCAGGAATCCTGCGTTCACATCCCCGCCGGCCGGGTTTGCAAAGGTGGCGCCCATCTTTGCAATCATGCCGGCCACGAGGCCCACTGCCAGTCCCGGCCGGTCGGCAATACTCATGGCAATGAACCCGGCCAGGATGGGAAGCATCATGCCAAAGGCCTGCTCTCCAATGGTCTTAAGGTATGCTGCCAAAGGCGTGTTCTTACCAAAGTTGGAAGGATTAATGGAGTAGTCATCAAAAAGGAATGCCAGTGCAATGAGGATGCCGCCTCCGATTACAAATGGAAGCATATGGGATACGCCATTCATCAGATGCTTGTAAATGGTACGCCCCATGCTGTCATTGCCGCTGTCCGGCAATCCCCCTTCTGAACCGGTATGGCGGTAAACCGGAACCGTTCCGCTCACAGCCCTGTTAACCAGCTCCTCCGCCTTGTGGATACCGTCGGCAACCGGAACCATGATAACCGGCTTCCCGTCAAACCGGGCCATCTCCACGTTCTTGTCTGCCGCAATGATAATAGCATCAGCCGCAGCTATCTCTTCCCTTGTGAGCACATTCTGGGCGCCGCCGGAGCCGTCGGTCTCAGCCTTCAGCGCAATCCCCAGCTTCTTACCCGTGTTCTCCAGGTTCTCGGCAGCCATATAGGTGTGGGCAATGCCGGTAGGGCAGGCAGTGACCGCAAGCACGCGGTAGCCGCCAGACGCCCTGCCATTTCCGCCCTGTTTGCCGGACGCCACGACATCTCCGGCCGGACCGCCATCCGCCTCACCGTCCCTGTCCAGATCAGCAAAAGCCCGGTCATCCTCCCTGGTCTCCCCTCCCTCCGGAGCGCCAAAGCGTGCAACCTCTGCCTCGTCAATGATCTTCAGGAATTCATCCTTATCCTTTGCCTTTATCAGATTCTCCTTAAACCCCGGATTCATCAGAAGGGTGGACAGGCGGGACAATGCCTCCAGGTGTACGTCCGCTCCGCCGGCCGGGGCCGCAATCATGAACAGCAGATGGGCCAGGGAACCGTCAAATGCCTCATAGTCCACCCCCTCCTTCACCACCATGGCTGCCAGCCCGGGTTCCTTTACCGCTTCCACCTTTGCATGGGGGATGGCAATCCCTTCGCCGATTGCAGTACTGCCAAGGGCTTCCCTGGCCAGGATCCCTTCTTTATATCCGGCCTTGTCATTCAGGCGTCCGCCTGCATCCATAAGGGATACCAGCTTATCAATGGCCTCTTCCTTGGAATCAGCCGCAACATCCAGTTCAATACTTTCTCTTTTTAATAATTCCGTTATGCGCATACAACTCGCCCCTCCTGTTTCATTAAAGTGTTTCCATGAGTTCCATGATATCCTGCTTTGTTCCGATTCCATCTGAAAATGCCGTCGCTCCGCCGCATGCAGTGCCCAGCTTCAGGGCATATCTGCAATCGCCTGTTTCCAGGTACCCGGCAATGAACCCGGCCACCATGGAATCCCCGGCCCCCACTGAGTTCCTGACCGTCCCCCTGGCAACGCCTTGTCTGTAAATACTGCCATCCTCCGCCACAAGGATTGCCCCGTCCTTTGCCATGGATACCAGTACGTTGACCGCTCCCATTTCCCGGAGCTTTCCTGCATAGGCTGCAATGTCCTCATCCGTGGCAGCCGTGACACCGAACATCTGCCCCAGTTCATGGTTATTGGGCTTGATCAGGAATGGATGGTATTTCAGGACATTCAGCAAAAGGTCCTTTTCCGCATCCACAACAATCCGGATTCCCCGGCCGTCAAGCATCTCCATGATGCGCTCGTAGATATCCTCGTCAACGCAGGCCGGAATGCTTCCGGAAAGCACCAGGACATCCCCCTGTTCCAGATGGGACAGCTTTTCAAAAAGCGCCTTTACATCCCCGGCCGTTATCTCAGGGCCCATGCCGTTGATTTCGCTTTCTTCATCTGATTTCAGTTTCACGTTTATCCGGGACATCCCCTTTTCTGCCTTAATGAAGTCCGATTGAAAGCCAAGCTTCTTAACGCCCCGTTCAATCTCATCCCCGGTGAATCCCGCCACAAACCCCAGTGCCGTGCTCTGATACCCCAGATTGGCCAGAAGGGCTGATACATTGATTCCCTTGCCTCCATAAAAGATGTTTTCCCTGATTGTCCGGTTGACCCTTCCCGGTGTGAAATGATTTACGGTTACCACATAATCCAGTGCCGGATTGAACGTTACTGTGTAAATCATATATCACTTACCTCTCTTTTCATGAAAATTATTTTCTTTGTTACCTTTATCATAATACGATATCGTTTTTTCGTCAATAGTTATTCATAAGAAAATATGTTTCTTCTCGTTTTTCATCACAATATACAAACAGGCAGCCTATTCATGTAAAAAGCCGCCTGTTTTTTGTGCATTTTTTCTATTTTCTCTTCTGTGAATTTACGATTATTCCCAAATCACTTTTTATCCGGTGATATGGCATTTTCATGGCGGCGTATATGGTCCACCGCATCTGTCTTTCCTGCCATCAAAAGCAGGTACAGTATCTCCACCACCGCTGTGGCCGTTACCCTTGAGAACCAGAACTCCTCTGTCAGAAGCTTTTCCCTGGTGGCAGTGACAATCCGGTAATCTGATATGGCTGCCAGGGGTGAACTGCTGTTGTTGGTAATCAGTATGACCGTGCACCCGTTCTCCTTCGCCCCCTGTGCCAGGGTCATGAGACGCTTGGATGAGCCGGAATTGGATATGATGAGGATTACATCCTCTGGCCCCAGATTAAAGGTATAGGCGGTCTGGCTCTCCCATATATCCCCTGCCACCGCCGCAATCCCCAGCTGGTTCAGCTTAAATGCGCCGTCCAGGGCAACGGGAATGGTATTTCCCACTGCCGCAAGCTGTACCATACGTGCGTGTTCCAGCTTGTGAAGGATCTGCTCCAGGTTCTCCGGATCCATCATGTTCACTGTCTCGGTCAGTTCCGCCACCTTATTGGCAAGGATGTTCTGCAAAGACTGGGACAGGTCATGCCTGTCTATGTCATTGGAAACATTGACGTCACCACGTTCTTCCTCCAGCACCTCCCTGGCCAGGGCCAGCTTCAGGCTGTGGAACCCCTTAAACCCGCACCGCCTGCAAAAACGCGACACCGTGGCGTCGCTGGTACCGCTGGCCTTGGCCAGTTCCCCCACCGTCATATCCACCACTTCCGCCTTATGCTCCATCATATAATCCGCTATCTTTTTTTCTGCTTCAAAAAATCCGTCATAGGAGGAGCAGATGACTCCCAGCGCGCTTCGTGTCTCTCCCATATCACATTCCGTCCATTCTGTGTAAATTTATTTCATAGATTAAATATAGCACATAAAATTTAAAATTAAAAGCTGTTTATGGGCATATATTATAAAGCTTTCTAAAGGTTTATTAACTTTTTTGGAAGCCCCTTGTAATTCTAATTTCAGTGTGCTATAATCTCAGAACGTTGAGATATTTTTAACACTTTCTTTACATTTTTGTGATATTTATTTTTTCAAACAGAGAAAGAGGCTGATACTATGAACAGTATAAAAGCATTTCTTTACAAGTACAGGCACGCGTGGATATTGTCCTACTCATTCATCTATATCCCCTGGTTCTGTTACCTGGAAAAGGCAGTCACCCGCAACTATCATGTCATGCATGTGGCACTGGACGACTTCATTCCATTTAACGAATATTTTATTGTTCCCTATATGATGTGGTTTTTATACGTGGCAGGCGCCATTCTTTATTTCCTGCTGACCAGCAAGGAGGATTTTTACAGGATCTGCACCTTCCTGTTCTCAGGAATGACCATCAGCCTGATCATCTGCACCTTTTTCCGCAATGGCACGGACTTCAGGCCCGCGCTGGATCCTGGAAAGAATGTGTTTACCAGCATGGTGGCCGCCCTTTACAGGACCGATACGCCAACCAATGTGTTCCCAAGCATACATGTGTACAACTCCATCGGCACCCACATCGCCATCATGAAGAGCGCGGCGCTGAGGAAGCACCGGCTGGTGCGGGCCGGTTCCGGCATACTGATGGTGTCCATCTGCCTGTCCACCGTGTTCTTAAAACAGCACTCCGTCATTGATATGATAGGGGCAGCCATCATGGCTTATGTGATTTACGGGATTGTCTATGGATATAACTGGTCCGCAGAGGATAAGAAGGTCAGGGAGAAGGCACTGAGCTGACAATACAAAGGGATGCTGAAAAACCAAGGCACATCAGTTTTTCAGCATCCCTTTTTCCGTTCATGGACAGCCGGCCCCAATCAAGGCCGGCTGTCCGTTCAATCAGTTAAACCCATAAAATTTCTGTGTAATCTTATACCCAAGGATCAGAAGCTTCCGCCCGCCTTTACCCGGAAGGTTGCAGCCCTGCCCCAAAAACCCCAGGCGCATGCGCAGGTACAGCGGCAGGTTCATTTTCTTCAGGTACTGCCATAGTTCCTTTTTCTTCTCCAGATTCTCCTCTGTCCCTGACTTAATGGCCAGGACCGAGGACACGGTCATCATGATTTCCAGATACTGGGTCATATAATGGCGCAGCTTCCTGCTGCTGATTTTCATCACATCGTAGTATCCCAGCATCAGCTTGGTCACAAGAAGCTGCTGGTCAATCCTCCCGATCATCACCGTCTCATTCACGGACTGGTCCTGTCTTCCGATAAAATACCGGTAGAAATTCACATCCAGATAATAAATATGTTTCACATGAGGCAATGGCTGGTACACGAAAATGTTGTCCACATAAAATGTATGCTTTGGCAGTTCCAGTCCGCACTGCCTTAAAAGCCCTGTCCTGTATATGACGGAATGCATCAGTATGTACTGGCCTGTCATGAAGAATTTAACGTCATCCCATCCAAAGACCTTCTCCTTTGGAAACGCGGTGTTGTACTTCATGACCTTCTTGCGTTTTGCCCCCTGTTTCTCATACACAAAGTTGGTAACCAGCATGTCCAGGGTCTCTTCCCCGTACACAAAACGGCGCAGGGTTTCAAGTACTTCCTGAAAGGCCTCCTCATTCACCCAGTCATCGCTGTCCACCACCTTAAAAAAGATTCCGGTGGCATTCCTAAGACCGGTATTCACTGCCTCGCCATGCCCCCCGTTCTCCTGGTGGATTGCCCGGCAGATGGTCGGGTATCTCCCCGCATATTCATCCGCAATCTCTGCTGTCCTGTCCTTGGCAGAGCCATCATCCACAATGATGATCTCCACCTCCTCCCCGCCCGTAAGCAGGGTATTGATACAATGTTCCATATAACTCTCCGAGTTATAGCAGGGTATTGCCACGGATAATAACTTCACTTTTTCTCCTCCTCATCACAAGCAATCAGCGCCTTTCCTTCCGGCGCCTTCTTCAGGATCCGAATACTGCCAGGGCCGTCAGGTTGGCAGCCCAGTGCATCAGTACGGCCATGGGATACTTCCGGTATCCACTGGTCTCATATCCCCATGCCAATACCATGCCTAAAATAAACGCATACGTTCCCTGCACCCAGTTTCCGTGATATAATCCAAATGCCAGGGATGACAGGACAGCGGATAACCAGAATCCCGTACACTGTCTGAGCCAGCTGTACAGGAACGCCCGGAACAGAAGTTCCTCTGCCAACGGCGCGGTAAACAGCGTTACCATTAAAAATGCGGACGGCCGCTCTGCCGCCGGTTTCATGGCAGCCTCAAAGGCAGCCAGGCTCCCTGCCGGCCACGGAACAACCCTCACCAGCAGGTTGCCGGCAAGGGCTGCGGCCATTGTCACTCCAATACGCAGCCGCCACCCGTCCGGCAGCAGCTTCCTTCCATCCTTCATATGTCCCTTATCTTCCTGTTCCCATTCTGCTGACAGTATAGCATGACTGTATTGTTTTTGCCACCATATTTTACTCTCTTTTCATTGCATTTTTTCCCAGTTTCACCTATAATTAACTTAATTTATATGACAATTAAGAGACAAGCGAGGTATGGATTATGGCAAAAAAACGCATTGTATTGGCCATTGGCCACAAAGATTTGGGAACCAATCTTCCGGAGCAGAAGGCTGCCGTGGCCAGGACCGCAAAGGTCATTGCGGACTTTATCCAGGAAGGCTGGCAGGTAGCCATCGTACACAGCAACGCTCCCCAGGTAGGCATGATCCACACTGCCATGAATGAATTCGGCAAACAGCATGATGGATACAGCAAGGCGCCCATGTCCGTGTGCTCGGCCATGAGCCAGGGATATGTGGGATACGACCTTCAGAACGGCATCCGCGCCGAACTGATTAAGCGCGGCATTTATAAACCGGTCTGCACGGTACTGACCCAGGTTACCGTGGACCCCTATGACGAGGCCTTCTATACACCGGTCAAGGTAGTTGGACGCGTCATGACAAAGGAAGAAGCAGAGGAAGAAGAAGCCAAAGGCAACCATGTTAAGGAAGTGGGAGGCGGATACCGCAGGATTGTGGCCTCCCCGCACCCGGTTGCCATTGTGGAGATTGACGCCATCAAGGCGCTGATGGACGCTGACCAGATTGTCATTGCATGCGGCGGCGGCGGAATCCCTGTCATGGAGCAGGGCTACAACTTAAGGGGCGCCAGCGCCATCATCGAGAAGGACCTTGCAACCGGGCTTCTGGCCAAGGAGATTGACGCGGATGTGATGATGATACTCACCAGCGTTGACAATGTAACCCTTAATTACGGCACCAAGGATGAACAGCCCATAAAGCGCATGAGCATTGACCAGGCAAAGGATTATATCAGCCAGGGCCAGTTTGAATTCGCATCCATGCTGCCAAAGATATCCGCATCCATCAGTTTCCTGGAAAGCGGAAAAGGCCGCAAGGCCATCATCACCACCCTGGACAAGGCCAAGGAAAGCCTTAAGGGGAATGCCGGAACGGTTATTGAATAGGATATATTAAGAGGGATTGCATCACCTGCAATCCCCCTTTTTTATCCTGGATTCCCTTCCCATGCCTGTTCCCCGTCCGACACCCGGGACTTAATATAATCCGCCACCTTTTCCCTGGGTATTTCAAGGGACAATGCAAGCTCTGAATACAGGTTTTCCTCAGCCGTCTTAAAATACCGCTCGTCCAGGTCCGTCATCTTCTTGCCCTGCCTGGTCCTGTCCTGCCGCCGCAGGTACAGCGCCTTGATCATGCTGACCCACACATGGCAGTCGCAGGTCTTAAGGGCTTCCTTGTACCGCTCTTCCCTCTGCTTGTCTTGCGTCACTTCCATTTCCTTCACGCCCTGGATCCTGTCAATCAGGCAAAGGGCCTCATCCCTGGTAAGGAGCGGCCTTATGACAGTCTTGTCCGAATCCACAGGCGTGACGATCTTACAGTCCTGATGATAATAAGGCCTCAGCTCATAATAAAGCTTGCCCTTTGGCCCGCCAGGCCTGTCTATCACTTTAATATCCATGACTTCACAGACTCCCCTGATTCCATAAATGATATATTGGCCTTTCTCAAACATACTTTAACGCCCGCTTCCCCGGGTCGTGTTAACACGCCCTGATTTTATAATACTATTTTAACATTAAAATTTTGTCGATGTCAGGTGTTTTTTGCAGAAGCCATTATTTTCGTGGATTATGTCATATATGGTCCGCTGAAGGTTTGTGCATAATTACAACATTATCCTGTTCTTGACATACCTATGTAATCTATGTATAATACCTTATATACATAGATTATCTATGCTATTTAAATCATTTATCATCATCAAAGGAGGTCATACCATGGACAAACGCTACATGGCCCTTGCCACTTCCATGCTGGTCCTTAAGCTTCTTGACCGGCAGAGCATGTACGGGTACCAGATCATCCGGGAACTGGAGCAGCAGAGCCAGAACGTATTCAGGCTACATGAAGGCACCCTCTATCCTGTCCTTCACGCGCTGGAGCAGCAGGGCGCGGTCTCCACGTCCCGGCAGCTGGCGGACAACGGCAGAATCCGCAAATACTATGCCGTCACAGCCCACGGCCGGAAACTGTTAGTTGAAAAAGAAAAGGAATGGCGGGTCTATGAAACCGCTGTCAACCAGGTGATGGGAGGTGTTCTTTTTGGATAAGGAACGATTCCTGGATGAAATAACCGACCAGATTTCCTACAAGCCCCTGCGCCCTTCCATCCGCCAGGAACTGAGTTCCCATATAGAGGACCGGGTTGAGGAATATGAATCCCTTGGATTGTCCGCCTCCGATGCAGCCGCCAAAGCACTGGCCTGCATGGGGGATGCTGTTGCCATTGGCACAGAGCTGAATGAAATCCACCGAATCCAGGGATCCCCGCTGCTTTCCATCGTCACCGCCCTGCTCTTCCTGACCGGCTTTGCAGCCGCCTGTTCCGGTTTCATGGGGTGGACGCATCAGCAGGCAGCCAATGGAGCCCTATGTTATATTCCGGGGGGAATCCTCCTTGTCATAACAGCCTTAAAAGGATATCCCCTGCTCATCCGCTGCCGCAGGGTCCTGGCCTTTGCCATCCCCTTCCTGTATCTGGTGGTCCAGGCCCATGAAATCATTTACACACACATAAACGGCAGGTACTTCAATATAGGAAATATCACTTATTTTGCCACCATGCTGTTTGCCCCTGTGGCCCTCGTACTATTATATGGCTGCCGGCAGTACAGGAAACATGTCCTGGCCGCGTTATTTACATGTGCCGGCCTGTGGGCAATGTCAATGTATTTTTCCCTGTTGTATGAAGGTGGGACCGCTGCGCTTATTTTCATCCTGACCATGACCTGCACGGTCTGCTTCATGATTCACCGTAAGATCCTGCAGGGCAGCAAAAGAAAGCTTTATGCCGGCGTACTGGCCGGTCTGGCACTGCTCTCAAGCCCTCTTTTCCTGACAGCCCAGGGCCGCGGCAGCATACAGGCCTTCCTTTCACCCCAGTCAGCAATCAGCAGCACCTGGGATGATACATACAATGGAATCCTCATCCGCCGGCTCATTGCCAAAACCCCGCTCACCCATGGAATCGTGCTTTCCCCGGAGGAAATGATGGATTATGGGACCGGCGCATGGTACTTTGCCTCCCGCAATCCACGAAGGATCGGTATTGACGCTACGGGAAATACCTCCAACCGGCAGTTGTTTGAGTCTTATGGGGAGTGGGAACCAGGAAGCACGCCCCGGTACATCCACTACAATGCGGAAAACGTAACCCTGCAGGATATCCTTCCACAGCACTATTACAACAATTATGTCATCGCTGTGTGTATCCTTTTGTTCGGCTGGCTGCCCGGGCTGGTCCTGATTGGGGCAATGGCCCTGTTCTACCTTCTCCTGTTCTCCTGCATCGCCAGGATACGCGGAAAACTGGCTTCCTCCCTTGCATTCTGCTGCGGTCAGTGCCTGCTTTGGCAAGGAGTCCTGTACCTCCTTGGGAATCTTGGATACCAGTATGCCTCATTCTCCAACCTGCCCCTGATTTCAGAGGGACGGATGAGCATCCTGGCCAATATGCTGTTACTGGGAATGATTGTTTCGGCCTACCGGTTTGACCGGGTGGTGGATGATGGGATCTGGGATTTAAGGAACGCGGAAGGATAGGCGCGCCGTCAGAAACAATAAAAACAGGGGTGGATTCCTGCATCCAAGCAAAAATCCACCCCTGCCTTTTATGTTATCATGGCTGCATCACAAAAGCAGCCATTGCGCTCCATCCGCCAAATATCCTGTCTGGTCTTAAATCCGCTTCCCGCTCCTGTCCAGCCGGTATCCGTCAATGGTACAATCCACACGCATCACGCCGTCATCCGGGTTCAGGTAATACCAGTCACCCTTGTATTCCTGCCATCCCGTCTTCATATAGCCATCCGTGCCGAAATAGTACCAGTTGTCATTCACCAGGGCCCAGGAAGTAAGATTCTCTCCCTGATATTCGTACTTCCAGCCCTTGCTTTCTTTTATCCACTTGCCCAGCAGGATGTTGCGGTACGCGTTCATGTCGCTCTCCGGCAATATGGAAAAATACAGGTTTGTCCTGGCATCCCCATAACGGAACTCCACTACATAACATCGGTCCAGGGTATCATAAAGACCGCCTGCATTTTTCTCCCGTTCCACTGTCTCAGGACGCACAATGGGATAATGGGTCCCTTCCTTAAGTCCTGTAACCGTGCATTCCAGATATTTCTGGGTCTCACCGTCATAGGTGATTAAATAATAATTCATTGTCACATCATCCAGATTGATGTCGTTCTTGTCTTTTGTAACCGTGAATGTATCTTCTTCCGAAGCCCTGTAGCCAAGCACATAGGACGAGTAACCATCGTATATGGAAGTCTTCCTGCTGTTAAGATCCATATGCATGGTCACAGGCACATCAGGCATTACGGCTGCTGCTTCTGATACAAATACAGAACCTATACTAAGGACAGCTGCAGCTACAATGGCTCCCAGCTGCCGGACCGGTCTGATCATCCTCATCCGGTACCCTCCTCTCAATCTTCTGACTCCGCAGGATTATTATCTGACAACAACCTTCATGAAGTTCTTCTTGCCCCGCTTAAATACCATGCCGTCTCCGGCAAACCGGTCTTTTGCAAATGCTGCCTTGATATCCTTTACCGGGCTGCCATCCACGGACACACCGCCCTGTTCCACATTCCTTCTTGCCTCGGAACGTGAAGCGCAGAGTCCGGACTTCTGAAGCACGCCCAGAATATCAATGGAGCCGTCCGCAAAATCTTCATCTGAAAGCTCAAATGTAGGCATATTGGCAGTGCTGCCGCCTGCCACGAACAGGGCCCTGGCGCCTTCCTGCGCCTTTGCAGCCTCCTCCTCGCCGTGTACCAGCTTGGTCAGCTCGAATGCAAGGATTTCCTTGGCCTGGTTAAGCTGGCTGCCTTCCCACCGGTCCATCTCGTCTATCTGTTCAATCGGAAGGAATGTCAGCATACGCATGCACTTAAGCACGTCCGCATCCGCCACGTTCCTCCAGTACTGGTAAAACTCAAACGGAGTGGTCTTGTTGGGATCCAGCCATACCGCGCCTGACTGTGTCTTGCCCATCTTCTTGCCTTCGGAGTTCAGCAGCAGGGTAATGGTCATGGCATGTGCGTCCTTGCCCAGCTTGCGGCGGATTAACTCCGTACCGCCCAGCATATTGCTCCACTGGTCATCCCCGCCAAACTGCATGTTGCAGCCATAGCGCAGAAACAGCTCATAGAAATCGTAACTCTGCATGATCATGTAGTTGAATTCCAAAAAGCTTAAGCCCTTCTCCATCCTCTGCTTATAACATTCCGCCCTCAGCATATTGTTAACAGAGAAATGAGGTCCTACTTCCCTGAGGAAATCAATGTAATTCAACCCCATCAGCCACTCGGCATTGTTGACCATCATGGCCTTGCCTTCGGAAAAATCAATAAAGCGGCTCATCTGCTTCTTAAAACAATCGCAGTTGTGCTGGATGATCTCCGGTGTCATCATGGTACGCATGTCGGAACGGCCTGAAGGGTCGCCCACCATACCTGTGCCTCCGCCAATGAGGGCAATGGGCCTATTGCCTGCCATCTGAAGGCGTTTCATCAGGCACAGTGCCATGAAATGCCCTACATGAAGACTGTCAGCCGTAGGATCGAAGCCAATATAGAAAACAGCTTTTCCTTCATTGACCATCTTCTTAATCTCTTCTTCATTCGTCACCTGGGCAATCAATCCCCTGGCAACTAATTCTTCGTAAATCTGCATGGTTGTTCTCTCCTCTTCCTACTCTAAATATTTTAACATATTTCCAGTTTCATGCAAGGGCTTGATTCTTACGTTTTTCTATCAGGCGGCGTCCGCGGCGCTTCCGTGATCAAAAACAAAAAAGCCCCGTCCCTTTCAAAAGGACGAAGCCTGGACTCCGTGTTACCACCTGATGTTTACAGACAGCTCGCGCTGCCCGCCTCTTCGAGTACTGGAGCGCATGCTTCTCCTGAATACTCTAGCACGATAACGTGTGCAGGACCCGTCACAGCCTACTGGGCATCCGCCGTTGGGTGTGAAGCTCTAAGATGTATTCATGACCTGCTTTCCATGCGCCTCTCATCACCCGGCTGCTTTCTGTATGCTTTTGCAGATCATTACTTGTTCCCGTCATAGCCAATTCATGAAATTATCCCCATTATAGACAGGTCCGGCTGTTTTGTCAAGCCCCTGTCTGTTTTTATCCTAAGGTTTCTTTCTGTTCTTCGTTTCTTTCTGTTCTTTCTGTTTTCATCCAAAAATGGATTATGGCAGCGGCCCGGCAGCCGGTCTGTGGGCAAACGTCAGGACAAACACAGCGCCCAGGATCAATGCAAACCCGGCAAAATCAGCCGGGGTAAAGGAGGTCTTAAGCCAGAACACGGAAATAATGACTGCTGATATAGGCTCCACGCTTCCCATGATGCTTCCCTTTAAAGGTCCTATCATGCTGACCCCCTGAAGGTACAGGCCAAAAGCCAGCGCTGTCCCGACCACGATTACCCCGCCGAGCGCTCCTGCCGTACCTGGGTCCCAGACAGGATGATAGGTCCACGGACGCACGAATATCCCCATTGCAATGCCTCCTATCAGCATTCCGAATCCCAGCACCTGGTAGATGTCATACCTGAGGATCAGCCCGCCCGGTATCATGGTATAAATCATGGCGCTGACAGCTGCCAGAAGCCCCCAGAACAGTGCCTCCCCCGTAATGTGGAAGGAGTGGATGTCCCCATGGGTGCCGATGACAAAGGTCCCCAGCAGTGAAAGGCCGATTGCCCCAAGTTCCAGTCCTTTGGGAAGTCTTTTCCCCCTGATGCACACCACCATCAGGATCAGGACCGGCGACAGGTACTGAAGCACGGTTGCAGTGCCTGCATTGGATGCCTGGATGGCCATGAAATATGTAAACTGGCAGAATGTGATGCCGAAAACAGCAAACAGCAGCAGGTGGAGTGCATCCTGTTTCCGCTTAAATATGTTCAGGTTCTGTCTGCCGTTCAACCTGAATCCAATCATGATGAGGATCAATCCAGCAAAGAAGAGGCGCACCGTGACCAGCCACGGCGCCTGCACTTCCTTCTGTTCAAATAAAAACTGGCCGCAGCACCCGGAAAAGCCCCAGCAGGTGCCTCCCACCAATGCCATCATGGTTCCCAACGTCTGTCTGTTCTGTATCTTCATATTTCCCATACTCCTATCCTGTCATGCTCTATTTATACTTATAAATCCCCATATTGTCAACATTTTCATGGTATTAACCCTTTACGAATCCCGGTTTCTATACTATAATGAAGCATTGGAATACATCCGTGCACCCGGATCAGGCGGATATGCAGCGCCAGACTTTACCGGGCGCGGTATTTATACATGGGAGGACATAAGATATGGGATTCACATTCATCAACCAGCTGCCTTCACCGGCAGAAATACGGGAACAGTTTCCGCTGGCCCCTGAACTGGCAGAAATCAAACGCAGACGGGACCAGGAAATCAAAGAAGTATTTACCGGGGAAAGCCAAAAGTTTGTTGTGATTATCGGCCCCTGTTCTGCTGACAACGAAGAGGCTGTATGTGATTACACCAGCCGTCTTGTTAAGGTCCAGGAACAGACAAAGGACAGGCTCATCATCATACCAAGGGTATACACCAACAAGCCCAGGACCACGGGCGAGGGTTATATGGGCATGGTGCACCAGCCGGATCCGGAGAAAAAACCAGATATGTTCGAAGGCATACTGGCCATCCGCCACATGCACATGAGGGTCCTGCGGGAAACAGGTTTCCCCACCGCGGACGAGATGCTTTATCCTGAAAACCTGAACTATCTTTCCGACATGATGTCCTATGTTGCCGTGGGCGCCCGTTCCGTGGAGAACCAGTTCCACCGCCTGGTGGCCAGCGGCTGCGACGTGCCCGTGGGCATGAAGAACCCCACCAGCGGTGACCTGACCGTCATGCTTAATTCTGTGGTGGCTGCCCAGCTTCCCCATGACTTCATCTTCCGGGCCAGCGAGGTACAGTGCCCCGGCAATCCTCTGACCCACACCATCCTCAGAGGCGCGGTGAACAAACGGGGCCAGTGCATCCCCAACTACCACTACGAGGATTTAAAACTGCTCTTTGACCTGTATGCCAAGCGTGATCTGCAAAACCCGGCCTGCATCGTGGATACCAACCATGCCAACTCCAACAAGCAGTATAAGGAACAGATCAGGATTGCAAAGGAAGTCCTTCACAGCCGCCGTCATTCCGGAGATATCAAACGGCTGGTAAAGGGCCTTATGATTGAGAGCTATATCGAACCCGGCAGCCAGAAGATTGGCCAGCACTGCTACGGCCAGTCCATCACGGACCCCTGTCTGGGATGGGAAGATTCAGAACGTCTGCTGTATGAGATTGCAGATAACCTGGATTAAGGTTAATAGGAAAGATAAAACCGGAAAACATAGAAGGGAGCCCGGATCATGTGATACACCATTACATGATCCGGGCTCCCTTATCCATCTTAATCCCATGGGGCTTACATCCCCAGGAACATTTCATTCACAACAATTGCCAAAGGCCCGATGTATCCAATGCGGTCACTGAGCCCGGATTTCAGGATATAGTCCCCGTCATACAGGGAATCATAATACGTGCAGAAATCCAGGAACCGTTTCTGGATATGGTCCATCTCAAACATGAACCCATAGATGATAACCTTATCCGGCGCCAGCAGGGTGATGGTGTTCACCACGGTCCTGGCCAGCCGTTCCACAATATCATCAATGATTTTCTGGAGTCCCGGGTCTTCTATCCCTATCCACTGTTCCATGTTCCTGACTTCAATCTTATCCACATCCCCGTCCACGAATGCATGGAGTCCGGGCATGGAGTCCTTTGTGCAGGCCCGTCTCACACGCTCCGCAATGGCGTAGGTGGCCACATGGGTCTCCAGGCAGCCCCGCCTGCCGCAGCGGCATAAAAGCCCGCCCGGCTCCACGATATAGTGGCCGATTTCCGCTGTCTTGGAATTCTGGCTGTCATATATCTTGTTCTGTATGATGATGGCCGAGCCAACGCCCGGCCCCCATTTGATGAACAGGAGGTTTTCCTGATTTTTGCCTGTGCCGTATATCAGTTCCCCCTCTGCAAATGCCTTTACGTTATTCTCCACCACCACGGGAAGGTCCAGGAACATTTTCATATATTCCCCAACCGGCACCGCCTCGTTCCATATGCGGTAAGCATGAAGGCTGACCCCTGTATCCCGCTTCACAGGGCCAGGAAGGGATATGCCTGCGCCAAGGACAGACTCCTTTGATATTCCCTGTTCCCACATAAGGGACTTGCCCTCATCCGCCACCTGTTTTAAGAATACCTGCGGCTCCAGTGACCCGTCTGTCCTCAGCTTCCTGCAGGCGCGCAGCCTTCCCTTCAGGTCGCTGATGGATATGCAGGTTTCAGGCGCTTCTATGCTCACGGAAAGCACATATTTATACTGATAATTAATATCAATGGACACCTTTTTCCTGCCTGCCCGCTTCTCCTCTTCCATCTCCCCTTTTTCCACAAGGATTCCCGCAGATAGAAGCTGGGTGCAGATCATGGTAACCGTGGCCGGTGTCAGTCCCAGTTCCAGGGCTATGTCCTTCCTGGACATGGCGCCATGGTCGTTCAGAAGTTTCAATATGGCGCTTCGGTTACTCACTTTTACATTTTCAAGGTTAATACCCGTATAGCCCATATCTTCTCCCTCCTTATCATTTCCCGGTCCGCTGCACCAGGGACTTCCTGTTATGTCTTACTGTTATGTATTACTGTCATGTCTTCCTGTCATGCATAACTGTTTCACGGAACCGGCCACACTTTGTATTCTCAGATATTGTAAATCTTATCCCATATCAGTATAGGCGCAAACACTTTTAAAATCAAGGAAAATTTGGATGCATCCTAATATACACAGGCCTCCATCCCCATCATATGTGCCAGCATGGTAAGCTCCCGGGCCACACCCCCGTAAATCACCACAAAGTGCGGTTCCCAGCCGCCCTTCACACTTTTTACTATGATATCTTTGGCATCATGGTCTGTCTTCACTACCACGGACGTTCCGCAGAACTGTTTTGGGCGGTCCAATGCCTCGCCGGATGCGATAAAGAACCGGAAGCTTCCGTCCGCCTTACGGCCTACCCGGAAGATGGTCACCTGGTCACAGGCCTGGCATCCGAAATCCATGACCGGTCCGATCTTGCGGTTGGGGTGTACGCCCACCCGGGCCCCGATATCTTTTCTTGCCAGGGTGCAGGCCGCCATTCCGCAGTGCCAGAAGGTAATGGTTCCTTCCTTTTCATCCATGGATACAGGGTCCCCGAAAAAAACAGGGCTGCCGGTGAGCTGTGTCCCGATATACATGGACAATGCCCCGTACACGTCGGACTCACAGCTTGCGGCTATCCCCGACGCATTGAGCATGGCCAGCACGGAACATACAGGCGTCCCAAAGGAGGTAAAGAAGTCAGGCCAGCATCTGGAGGATAATGCGCCGATGTGGTTCTCAGCCACATAATCCTTGTATGCCTTATATAATCTGGCAAAATCCTTCACGTTCTTCTCCGGCGTGCCGTCCAGCCCCACCATCATGGCCCTGGCTTCCTCAAGGCAGGGCGCGCATTCCTCATCCGTAAAAGACTTTGCCTTGTCAATCAGCTCCCTGGCTTCAATGGAATCCAGCGTCACCCCAAAGGCGCGCATGAGCTCGGAATCCAGCGCCCTTCCGAACCCAAAGCCCTGGGGCGTATGGCCGATGGAAGCCATTTTCAGTTCCCGCATCTGGTGCTTAATCCTGGCAGCGCCAATGGCTGCCTTTACAGATCCTGCCACCTCGTCTTCTTCCGGGGAGCCGAAGATATATTCAAATTCACTGTCCCTGAACGCACGCAAGGCATTGCCCGCTGAGAATGCCCCGGTCAGGGAATTCAGCCTCAGGCGCCCTCCGTCAATCACCGGCTCCCTCAGGGTCCACAGCAGAACGGGGCAGGTAAAGCGCTTAAGCACCTCGCTGGCAAAGGCTGCATTGGCAAAGGTAATGTTCTGGAGGATGATAAGCCCGGGATTGATTGTATCCAGGTAGGCGCACAGGTCATCCATGGACAGCAGCATTTTATCCGGGTAAACGCCGTCCTCTGTGAGGGAGGAAATCAGGCCCACGGATTTGTCAAATTCCACCTGGGCGCTTTCCAGATGGAAGGTAGGTACTCCAATCGGTATATATGCAACTTGATATTTCATGATTTTATATCTCCTTTACTTTATTAACAGGGAAATTCCCGACACAAACAAAAGTACATATGTAATCAGCATGAACAGGCGCTGGCTCATCTTCGCATAAAGCCGGCTTCCAACCGCCATGCCCGCTAACAGGAAAGGTATGGAAGCCACCTGTATCTTTACCAGTTCCGGGTTCCATAACCCTGAACGGATATCATCCAGCAGGATGATGGTATTGAGCACCACCCACACCGTGGAAATGGTGGCCCTGAAGCTGACCTTATCCTGGATCCGTTTAGTCAGGTATCCGATTAAAAGGGGGCCGCCCGATACAAAAATGCCATGGACAATCCCGGCCAGGCCAAGAAGGAGGTAAAGGCCCGCCTTATCCGGCCCCGCCGCCTTGCCCTCTGCCGCCGCCTTAGCCTCTGCTGTCTTAGCACCTGCCGCCGCCTTAGCCTCTGCTGCCTTAGCACCTGCCGCCGCCTTAGCCTCTGCTGCTGCCTCAGCCCCTGCTGCCGCATCCTCTTGCGTCCCAAGCCAATCCCTCCAAAGCTTATGCAGCCCCTGAAGGGACAGACAGACAACAAACAGCCCCAGCAGCGCATAGAGCGCCCTTTCCCTTCCAGCAAAAAATCCTTTCAGGAAAATGCCTCCCACAATCCCTGCTGCCATCACGGCCACAATCTTCTTAAGCTCACCCCAGCACACATGTTTCCTGTGCCCGGCAAACACATATATCCCTGACAGCAGGCCCAGCACGTTAAGCACGGGCTTGGCCGTATCATACCCTACCAGCATCAGGCTGGGAGGCATTGCAAGGATGGTCCCTGCAAAGCCTGTGATTCCCTGTATGATGTTGGACAAAAGTATGACAAGGAAAAATACTGCGTATCCCATAATATATTATCTGCTTTCTTTTCTCTATTCCATAAGGCGCCTGGCAGCGCCCGGACACCCATTTGCGCCATCTGTCCTGGCGTATCCAAACATTCATTCCCGCCTTAATCCGTTACGGCCCCTGTACCATATTTCCTGCGTATTTCCTCAAACAAAGGCGCGTACTCCGAATCCCTCAGGTAAAATGCCGGGGTATAACCTAAGGGTGCATCCACGTTCACATCCCCGCCCTGGTATGGGTCCCCGGTCCACAGGTGGACCCATTCGCCCTCAGGAAGATACACATCCCAGTTTTCCCTGGCTTCAAGGTAGACCGGGGCCACCAGAAGGTCGCGCCCCAGCAGGTATTCATACTGGATGGCATACGCCCTTTTATCCTCCTCATGGTGAAGGAACAGCGGCCGCTGCACCGGTATGCCCTTTTCGGCATTTTCCTTTACCAGGGTCTTCATGTACGGGGCCAGCATGGTATAGATATCCACCAGCCTTGCCAGCTGTCCCATGCAGTCCTCATCCTCATAATACTGGAAATTCGTGTCCGGGCGGTTCCCCTCATGGGTACGCATCACCGGCGTGAACACGGCCATCTCGGACCATCTTAAGAACAGTTCCTTTGTCCTGGTATTGCCGAACAGGGAGGTGTAACCGCCGATGTCACTGTGGCTCAGGCCGCATCCGGTCATGCCCGCGCTTAGGGCCGCGCAGATAACCGTTGCCAGCCCGTCATGGACGGTAAAGTCCACGGACTGGTCCCCTGCCCATAAAAGGGTGCAGTACTTCTGGCTGCCGGTTCCCCCGGCCCGCATGAAGTATACAACCTCCCCCAGCCTGTTCCTCTCCTTCACCGCTTCATAGTTGCATTTTGCCCAGAGGGCCGGCCAGCGGTTGTGTTCAATCATGGGGGATTTACCGCTGTAAAGCCTTAAGTCATCTGTCGGGAGATACTCCCCAAAATCAGCCATCCAGCCGTCAATGCCGATGTCCAGGCTGTGCTTTTTAATCACTTCATCCTTAAACCATTCATAGGCGTCCGGATTGGTCAGGTCTACCACACCGCAGTAAAATTCGCCGAAATCCACCAGGTAATCGCTGCCGTCCCCTTTGGTGGCAAAGTAGCCCTTTTCCTTCCCTTCCTTGTAAAGGCTGCCGTCATTTACCAGATAGGGGTTGATATAGCCCAGGAACCGGATGCCCCTGGCGTGAAGCTCCTCAATGCGCTTTGGCAGGTCCGGGTACATTTCCTTATGGTACTGCCAGTCCCACTGAAGACGTTTTCCAAAGGATGTGACCCGTTTGCCGCACCAGTCCTGGCACCACAGGCCGGACACCTTGATTCCTTTTTCCAGGGTCTTGTCAAGGAGTCCGAAGGAGCGTTCATTGCCTCCCTGTACGCCGATGATCAGGCCGTTGTATACCCATTCAGGAAGTTCAGGCTGGCGCCCAAGGAATGCAGTCAGCTTTTCCAGCAGTTCCAGGAAGGTGGGGGCTGCCTCAATGCGGATGGATGCAGGCACCTCCCAAATCTGCAGCTCATGGAAATCCTTGTTCCTGAAATCAAAATCCGCATATGCCGTGGAATCCACATGGAGGTAATAGTGATGGCTGGATACAAAGGTGGGTTCAGGATAGTTGGTATTGTAATAGTCGCCTCCCGCCTTGTTTTCCACATCCGAACGCCATGTCACATAGGTGGTCTTATCCCTTCCGACCCCAGGTTCGGAGGTCCACAGAGGGAAATGCCTTCCTCTCAGATTAAAGTAAGACATCTGCTCACCGCATCCGTAGCAGCACTCCTCTTCGTCCGCATCCACCCGGAACCAGAACCGGTTGATACGCGGATCCACCTGGTGAAAGGAGAGGACCGCGCACTCGCCCTCAACCCTGACCGTAAGGGTAAGCTGCCCTTCCATGTCCATGGAAATGCCCTCCGGCCCTTCTGTGATCCCGGTCACACCTAAGGGGCGCCGTTCCACCACATAGTCCTCAATCTTATAATTTCCCCTGTACATATCCACGGATTCTTCCCCGTATCCAACGTAAATCATGGGCTTGCCGCCTTTGCAATCCAGTATGCTGCGGCCGTTTGCCTTTAACTCCCAGTCCATTTCCCTGCGAATAAACTCCATATGAAACCTCCTTGCCTGTTTTGGATTATTTTCCTATGCTTCAGCCTTCACTGCCTGACATGGTTCTGCGCTTACCCGTTTCTTTTTTTCCATCAAATAGAGGATTACGGTTTCAGCCACAAGCGCCAGGGTCACTCCGCCAATGAGCCCCATGTTCCTGTCCGGCGTGGCAAGACCGGCCGGTGAGAAGATGAAGTACTCATACACCAGGAAGGATACCAGCCACACGGCCACTGCATTTTTATGTACCCAGGGCGTCATATCATAGGCCGCGTTCTTCTGGGTGCTGTTGTCAAATACCTTGTCATTTGGTCTGATTTTCGCACATACAAAGATGATGACCAGCATGACTATAAAGGAAATTGCATAAATGTGCATGTAGTTGATTCCCAGGATCGTATTGGTAACAGGCATGTCAATGTATTTGAACCAGAACTTGTAGCCTGAGTAGAAGAACACGTGCCATGCAGAGGCAGCCACTGCTCCCAGGGAGGATCCCTTCTTGCTGAACATGCCGATGAGTACCAGGGTAATGATAGGGATATTGTAAAATCCGGTAAAGCTGCGCCCAAAGTCGTACAGGCCCGTGCTCAGCACCTGAAGGAACGGTGTAAAGCAGATGGCAAATGCCGCAAATCCCCATCCGATGTTCTTGGCATAGGCAACTGTCTTCTCATCCGACAATCCGGGATTGAAAATGGGCTTATAAATATCTACCATGAATACAGTGGAAGCCGCATTCAGGAAGGAGTTGTAGGTGGAAATGACAGAGCCGAACAGGGCCGCGCAGAACAGGCCAACCACCGGCCACGGAAGCGCCTTAGCCACCAGTGTGGGATATGCGAAATCCTTGCTCTCCAGCCCGGTCCCCACCAGCGCCGCGGCAATGACACCGGGAAGTACCAGCAGCATGGGCACCATCATTTTCAGGAAACCGGAAATAAGCACGCCCTTCTGCCCTTCTTTTAAGTTCTTTGCGCCCAGCGCCCTCTGGATCAGGACCTGGTTGGTGCCCCAGTAAAACAGGTTGGCCAGCACCATGCCGGTGAAGATACATGCAAAGGGCACCGGGTCATTTTTGCCTCCGATTGCGTTTAACTGGGCATAGTTGTTATCCAGGACATAACTGACGCCTGCAAAAAAACCTCCGTCCGCCTTGGCATTCCCCACTGCGATAAAACCGAATACCACAACCAGAAGGGAACCGGCCACCAGCAGGACGCCGTTGATGGTATCGGATACAGCCACTGCCTTCAGTCCGCCCAACACTGCATACAATGCCCCGATGATGCCAACCAGCACAATCAGGATGGTAAGCGCTGTCTGGGAGCTGATACCGAAAATATGGGACAGGTCAAATATCTGGTTAAAGCCGATGGCGCCCGCGTACAGACACACAGGAATACCGATCAACAGATATCCCACCAGGAAAAACAGGGATACCATACGGCGCACGAAAATGCCGTAGCGCTCTTCCATAAACTCCGGAAGGGTGGTGTATCCCTTCCTCAGATACAGCGGAAGAAATACAAAGGCCATGACAATGGTTGCTATGACAGCGGTTGCCTCCCATGCCATTCCTGACATATTGGCTGCGTAGGACTGGCCGGAAAGGCCTACCAGGTTCTCGGCTGAAAGGTTGGTCAGCAGCATGGAGCCGGCTATGAAGGTTCCTCCCAGTCCGCTTCCTGCCAGGAAATATCCCTTTGCCGTTTTCTGGTCATCCCCGCCCTTTACGATTTTCGCAGATATCACACCCACGGCGGCTGTAAAAAGGATGAATGTAACTAAGGTAAACATCAGATGTTCCATAAATTATTCCCCCATTTTTTAATTTTGTACAATTTACCTGTATACTCAGATGAGCCGTTGTGATACCATGGATATGCATTGGAGGTACACATGCCTCAACTGTACGCCGCCCGGGTCCAGCCCCATCTGCCAGGATACAAGCTGTGCCTGGGCAGCGTTTTTTATTTTGAATTACGGTGTTATTCAATACTTAAGTTCCCTGTTTTCCCCCAGAAGCCCCGGGAATGCCCCCTGCCGGATCAAGGGTTCCCGTCCCGGGTGGGCGATGACCCATTTATTGCGCTGCAGAAGCAGCTTTCCCTCTTCCTCCACCGGCTGCCTCCGGTTTTCAAGGGGTGTGTTGGTTCCCCTGGGAAGGATTACGATATCCTTAAACCCCTTGTCTGTCACGCGGCAGGGCGACAGGTGAAGGGTGGTCTGGTACATCTCAATGGCTGTTCCCTTTTCCACAAAAAACACCTTTGCGTCCTCTACCCTGTATGTATTGTCCCTTATCTCCCAGGTATGTCCCAATACCAGCATGAAATCCGTTACTGCAATGTTAATCTCGCTTCCTTTGTGGTATTCAAATCCGTTGTAGGTCGTGTTCCTGCCATTGCAGTATCCTACCTGGATGTCCATCCCGCCGTAGAAGCTGTCCCTCAGGAGCCCGGCCACCTGCGCCTGCTCCATTTCAGGAACAGAAGGCAGATAGACATTGCCGTTTTCCGGAATATCAGACCTTGTTTCCATATATGATATCAGTTCAGAGAAATCATACCCCTTTACAATCCGCCCGTATGTCTCAAACTCCCTGCCGTCCACAGGGCAGACCGGGACTGTATTGACCCGGTTCAGACGTTCCATCATCGTACTGTCCATTTTCCCTTCTTCCATCCTTCCCTGAATCAGCCTCTTACCACCTTTATGGTAGCACAAAAATCCTCTTTCCCATATCCCTGTTCCAACGCCTTTTCATAAACCTGTGCAGCCGCCTGCTCCCCCGGCATGGAGAGTCCGCATTCCTCTGCCAGATTCATACAGATATTCACATCCTTGGCCATATTTTCCACGGAAAAGGCAGTGGTATAATCCTCTTTCCCGATAGCCGTTTTCTTGGAATCCAGATAGAAATTCTGGCCGCCTCCGTAAGAAATGGCTTCCGCGTAATCCATGACGGAAATCCCATTCTTTCCAGCCAGGCTGATGGTCTCGTTAACCCCGTTCTGGATCTGGGAAACCAGGGCGTTATGACAAATCTTCATCACAAGGCCCTTGCCGTTTTCCCCCATGTGTTTTACATTTTCTCCCATATAGAGAAGGATGGGGCGCATGGCCTCGTACGTTTCCTTGTCGCCGCCCACATAGATTCCCAGCTTACCTGCCTCGGCAGCGGGTTTTGATTTCACAACCGGCGCGTCGATGAATCCGGCGCCAGTCTTCTTCACCATTTCGGCAATCTCCACGGATACGCTTGGGTCGATGGTGCTCATGTCGATGCAGGTCTTGGTGGAGTCCAGCTCGCCCAGGATTCCCATATACACAGACCTTGAATGCTCTGACTTTGGCACCATGGAAATGATTACGTCCGAATTCCTTGCCAGTTCCACGGAATCACTGCAGGCCACGGCTCCCCTGGATGCCAGCAGCTCTGTTTTTTCCTTTACAAAATCAAACACATACACCGTGTCATCATGTTTCTTTACAATATTCCAGCTCATGGACTCACCCATGATTCCCAGTCCGATAAATCCTATCTTCATATCTGCAGTACTCCTTTTATTCCGTAACCGTATTGTCCCAGGCATCAATGAAGGTTCCGATTCCCTGGTTGGTATAGGCATGTTTCATGGTATCCTGATACACGGCCAGCCCGGTTGTAACGATATCCGCCCCGGCCACGGCACAATCCACAATCTGCTTCGGTGTCCGGATGGCCGCGCAGATGATTTGGGTCTTCCCATAGAAACCGTAGTTCTTGTAAATGTCCACAATATTCCGGATATACGCCTTACAGTCCTCTCCGTTGGCTTCCTTCCAGCCGATGAACGGGGATACGAACAGCGAGTGGTTTTTTGCCGGAAGGATGGCCTGGGCCGGTGAGAATACCAGGGTCACATTGGTCCTGATTCCCTCTGCCTCCAGCTTCCTGGCTGCTGTGACACCTGCCTCGGTTGCCGGAATCTTGATTACAAAGTTAGGGCTGATGGCTGCAATCTTCCTGGCCTCTGCCAGCATTGCCTCCGCCTCATCCAGGTGGGGATTGATTTCAACAGATACCGGAAAACGCTCATATCCGTCCAGTCCTTCTGACTTAATCCAGTCCGCAATGCCCTGGATTGCTGTGAGGAACGGCTTCCCGCTGAGCATGATATGCCTTGGGTTGGTGGTGACACCGTCAATTCCGAATGTGTTGTAGGCTGTCTGGATCTCATCCAGCTTTGCACTGTCTAAAAAATACTTCATAATCTTACATCCTCCTTGTTTTGACTCTAATTTAATTTGTTAATTTGATTAATCAATTATTGTAGCAAGGGATTGGGCCTATGAGAGTTTGTGAACTTATCCGCTTACTCCAACCTTTCAACTCAATAATATAGTTAAAATAGCTAAATGTCAATGGGATATATGGAAAAAACTTAGTTTCGTCATATTGTTTAATTCATTTAATTAATTTTGTACAAAATGACAAATGCGATCATAACTCCTGCACGCTCCTGCTTCCATGGACTTCAAGCCGCTGCAATACGAGGGGCAGTGTTTTACTGTGCACTTTTTTGCTTTTCTTCCGTCTCAGCTTCCTGGCCGGGCTGTAACCGGATATATCCCCAACTGATTATAAATGTCATGGTACATTTTAGCCAATGAACGGGTTTTCATATCCTCCTCGCGGATTGGCGGTCCAAAAACAGCCCTTTTCACGTCGTCTTCTGTTATATAGATTTTTCCCGAATCATTTAACTCCTTAAACATTTTTTGAAATTCTTCTATCTGGCTTATAGAATATTCCATTTGTTTCTCTAATATCATCTTAATATCGCGCTCATGAATTGCATAAGCCTCCCGGATTTTCATATGATTAAGGTTATTTTTCATGCGTTCATTTTTTGTCCCGATATTGACGATGTATCCGTCGTTTTGGGATTCGTATGAAAATGTCACTTCCTGGTTAAAATCGATTTCCTCGTCAAAGGGGGATGCAAATTCTTCACTTCCCTTGCTTTTGATGCGGTTGCAGTTACCGCAGGCCGGCACCAGATTGTAAAGGCTTACTGCAAAAACCGGATACTGGGCTCGGCCAAAGAAATGGTCCAGCTGGGCCCCGGCCGCATTTCTTGCCCTTGCATTAATATAATCCCTGTTACAATACGGACATACGGTCAATCCGGTATTCTCTACCAGCCTGACCCGCAGCGACTTCCCGTCCTTCTGAGAATCCGCCGCATCGCCAAAGGCTTCATATATCCTGAAATACAAATCTGTCAATTTCGGTTTATGGGGTGAATGTCTGTCACGGCATTCCGCCTCCATTTCTGCCTTTTTATTATTCCTGATATACTGCTCAGCCTCCTTCAGCTTTTTATAAGGAGCCAAAATCAATTCCTCAAACCGGCCCTCTGCATCCTTTGCAGTGAAAAAATCCAGAGGCAGGAACTTTTTGCTGCTGGCTACAACTGCTTTCCTGTCCATTATACTGACGTTCTTTTTTACTGCAGCCAAATATTCCTTCCGGAATCCATCTGAATATGCATTAATCCTAATCATGCTTTAGCCTTTGTATCCTTTCCTCCAACTGTTGGATTTCTTTCTGCATCTCACGTATCTGCCAGTTCTTATCCTCAGCCTTATGTATGCTTACGAGTTTTTCCAGATTATCCCTGTAAATAGGTTCTCCTACCTGATGGATCAATCTCTGTACGTCCTCATATTCCTCCCCGTCTTTTACCTCAGTATAATACTGATGCAGAAATTTGCGGATATCCTCCATCCTTGCAGCCTTACTCTTCTTCCCGCCTTGCAGCACGCCTATCATTTCCTGTATCATTGTCTTGGCATATTCCCCAATCGTAGCTTCCATAAAGAAATTCCTGCGAAGCAGCCGGTGTATATTCTGTCCAAATGTGATTTCCTTTTCCCGCATTTCCGTGATTTTCTCCTCCTCCCCTGACAGATAAACCACGTCTTCCCTTAACACATCTGACAGGATAAAAGGAGAGTTGGTCGTAATCACAACCTGCACCCGCTCCTGGTTTAAATTTTCATTGATCATTTTCAAAAGTATGTCAATATAACATCTCTGCCACTCCGGATGATAATAAACCTCCCCTTCATCAATAAAAATCACAGCGGTTTCCCCCAGCAGCAGCGATTCCTCGTTACCAAAGATATTTTTACCCCACTTATTCTCATACAGCCGTTTCTCACGCTGACAGCCTTCCAGCATCCAGTACAGCCTTGCCAGAAATGCAAACTTAGCATACTCCCCGGAGGAAAAGTATTCTATCTTTGCATCCGGATAATGTACGAATTTTTCCAGCAGCCAGTCAAGCTGTTCAGGGTCATTTCCAATCTGCCCCAAGGTAAACTGCTCTTCTGCGTCATTTATATGGTTTGGCATCCGGCTCCTGACATGGAATATCTTATCTGTCTTTAAATCCAGCAGACGGTTCATCCTGTCCTGTCCCATGTATTTTAAAAAGGTAAACTGGTAACACAACTCCTTATTAATATAATCCTTATCCTCTGCTATGCCTTCCTTCCAGCAAGTGATTTTTTCCAAGAAGCTTCCCATTTCAGAGTAATCATACTGCTTAAAGTCATCCAACATGATTGCCTGTTCCTGCTTACTTCCCTTCTCCACATCCATCCTCTGCTCCGTGTCAGCAAAAGGTTCTAAATCATTTTTCAGCAGACCGGAAAAATAAAACAGCTTGCTGATTTCATTGAAGCTTCTGATGGTTCCCCTGTTAAAAGGCTTTAAATGAACTGCCTGTTCTGCCGTAATCCCGTCTATGTTTGTCACATAATACGCATCGTCGTCCAGCCGGAACACCACCAGGAACTCCGTATCCTCACCCAAAATATGGTAATCCTGGTACGCCTCCTTCTTTATGTATCCATTTTCTATTATAATATCGGTTTCTTCTACGAGTTTTATAAGCCTTAGGAATGTCTCCCTCAGGAAATCCACCGTGCTTGATTTACCGGTCCCGTTCTTTCCTACAATACAGGAAAGGGAGGACACGGCCTTTCCGTAAAAATGAGGTATCTTCCCCTCCTTTCCCTGGCTTATCCGCAGCTCCTTTTTCTGGTTATCATAATGATACCGATGGTCAAAATCAACCTGCTGCTCTTCCATCCCATGATACCGGTTTAAAAAAAGCAGCGAAAACAACATTTGCCTGTAATTGATTTTTTCCCCGGAACTGCCAAAAACAACTCCGTACAGTCTCTGTTCTTCCTGTCTTTGGTAGTATCCCTCCAGCCGCCAGTCTTTCATATCAAAGAGGAACGATTCCATCACATGCGCACTCAGGTTTGATACAGCCACATTGCCTTTAGATAAAGAAATGGTAAATGCCAAATGATTGTCCAGATAGAATTCCCGTTCCCCAATCTGATTATTCTTCCAGTATCCCTCCGGACTCCCAAAGACTACCAGAGGATCCGTATCCATTGTTATATCCGCCAAAAACTCCCTATCCACATCTTCCGTATCCTCCTGCAGCTTCTTATATAAAATCTTATTCAGGATATCGGCAAGAATCAGGGAATCCAGGTACCAGAATTTGTATCTCCTCTGTCTTTCACCGGTTAATGAGGACGATGTTATGACAGCATGGATCTGATGCCGGCAAACCATATCATTGATAATTCCGTACAGATGATACTGTCTCAGGACTTTGCCCAGAACTGCCTCCGGAACATTATGGATGTATGTCTTAATCATCTCAATCCCATGATAGGCATATCCATGGTCCTTCATGGTACCCGCATGCCGGATATGTGTAAAAAGCGTTTCTGCCGTCCTGTCCACGGAAAGCCCGGATAATTCTTTTTGGGGGTAAAACTGGCATATTAATCGGATTGCCTCTTCATTATCAGCAAACTTCCCTATGAAATTCCCATAAAACTCTATTAAGGCCGGATAAGCAGTTTCATGCAGCCCTGAAACGCTCCGATTGTGCTTCTTTCCCCTGTCCTTTTCGATATCCAGATTGTGGAAAAAAGCATAGGCCATGTGTCTTCTGGCATAAAGCTCTTTATATGTTTTACCAGGCATCTTTATGTTCTGGTCCAAAAATGTTGTCTTCTCCAAAAATAATGCGTGGTCCAAATCTATAGCAAAGGACATAATGTCTTTTTCATAATCATCTGTTACAAATGATTTCTGATGTTCTTTTTCAATTTCCTTTTCTTCTTCGTCAAATATGCGGCATAATAATTGGCAGAGTTGTGTTTCATCCTCAACCAAAGTATTTTGGAATATGGCGTAACCTCTCCGCAAATCATATTTTCTTAACATTATGATTTCTCTTATATTATCAACAACAGACATTTCCAACCCCTCCCTCTTTCTTTCCCAGTATATCATTTCTTGTCTAACACCGTCAATTATTACCGCCTCGGTTATCTTCCCTCCACTTTCCAGCAAAAATACCGCCCTGTCTCCAGGGCGGTACAAAATGTTCCATTATAACCGTTTCAAACCAATGCCAGAACACAGCCTAGCTGGCCAATGCCGTTATCCCAAAATAAGCCAGCACAATCACTCCCAATATAATCCTGTAATAGCCAAAAAACTTGAAGTCATGCTTGCGCACATAACTCATCAGGAACTGGATGGAATAGATGGATACCACAAACGCTATGAGCATGCCCAGGATTGTGTAAAACACCTGCGGGCCTGTGAACACATTGCCGGCCACAAAATATTTTACCAGCTTTAAAAGGCTTGCGCCGAACATGACCGGGATTCCAAGGAAAAATGAAAACTCCGCGGCAGCTCCCCTGGAACACCCCAGCACCATGGCGCCCAGGATGGTTGAACCGGAACGGGAGGTTCCTGGAATCAGGGCCAGAAGCTGGACCATACCGATTAAAAACGCGGTCTTGGCGGAAATCTGTCCTACCTTGTTAAACCTTGGATTGGAGCAAACGCTGCTGTTCTCCAGGACAATGAAAAGCACGCCATATACTATCAGGGCAGCGGACACCACATACGCATTAAAGAGATGGGCTTCCATCCAGTCATCCAGCAGAAGTCCCAGGACAGCTGCCGGGATGCAGGCAATGACAATCTTAATCCACAGGGACCAGGTTGCATCCCTCTGCCTGCTGCTCTTACTTGGGCTGAAAGGATTCAGTTTGTGGAAATACATGACCACGACTGCCAGGATGGCCCCCAGCTGGATGACCACCAGGAACACGTCCTTAAATGCATCCGGCTGGTTCAGCTTGATGATCTCATCCACCAGTATCATATGCCCGGTACTGCTTATGGGCAGCCATTCCGTGAACCCCTCCACGATTCCCAATACAATTATCTTCAACACTTCAACTAAAGTCATAAATTCTCCTTACCGCATGTTTGCCCGTAATCTGCGCATCATGCCCCTTACATGGATGCCAAGGCTGTATGCTGTACATTTTATGTAATCTTATGCGTCACTATACCTGATTTATATATTCTCAATCTGCCAGTCCACGGGTGCCAGACCATGTTCCTCAAGAAATGCATTGGTCCTGCTAAAAGGCCTGCTCCCGAAAAAGCCCCTGAATGCGGACAAAGGACTTGGGTGGGGCGCTTCCAGTATCATATGCTTTGGGTTGGTCAGCATGGGTTTCTTGGACTGGGCCGGCCTTCCCCACAGGATGAATACCATGGGGCGGTCCTGGTCGTTCAGGATCCGGATTGCAGCGTCCGTAAACTGCTCCCACCCGATATCATGGTGTGAGTTGGCCTGATGGGCCCGCACGGTAAGCACGGTGTTGAGAAGCATGACGCCCTGGTCCGACCACTTCTTCAGATATCCGTTATTGGGGATGTAGCATCCAAGGTCATCGTGAAGCTCCTGGTATATATTCACCAGGGACGGCGGTATCTCCACATCCGGCTTCACGGAAAAACACAGGCCGTGGGCCTGTCCGTCATTGTGGTAAGGGTCCTGCCCCAGGATGACCACCTTCACATCCGCCAAAGGCGTAAATGCAAATGCATTGAAAATATCATCCGGCGCCGGGAATACCTTCCTGGTCTCATATTCGTGTTTTACGGTCTGATACAGCTTTTTATAATATTCTTTCTTAAACTCGCCACTTAAGGGCTGCAGCCAGTCATTGGATATTGCGGCCATCTCCTGCATCTCCTTTTCTTCTACATGATTATCCATATTTTCATATTTTAGCATAGGAATACAAAGGAAACAACGGATATATACAAAATATTTGTCAAAGAAAAAAGAAAGACCGGTTTCAGGAAAAAACACGGACAGGGCGGCGGCATCCTTTCCAGGCGCCGCCGCCCCGTGATTCCATTCCTGCTTCATTTGACCAGATGCCGCTGTATTAGGGCGTGTTTGAAAATTCATTACCGCCATCTGCACGCCCTAAAGCCGGACCGGTATCCCCCGGCCGGCCAGATATTCCTTAAGATCCCTTATCTCCAGCTCCTTATAATGGAACAGGGATGCCGCAAGGGCAGCGTCCGCCTTCCCCTTTGTAAGGGCATCATAAAAATGCTCCTTTGTACCTGCCCCGCCTGATGCAATGACAGGCACTGAGACATTTTCCGCGATTAGGGATGTGAGTACGTTATCATACCCGGCCTTGGTCCCATCACAGTCCATGCTGGTAAGGAGGATTTCCCCTGCTCCCATCCGGTCGGCCTTCATGGCCCATTCCACGGCGTCAATGCCCACATCCACACGGCCTCCGTGCTTGAAAATGTTCCATCCCGACCCGTCCGGCCTGCGCCTGGCATCAATGGCCACCACCACGCACTGCCGCCCGAACTTATCCGCCGCATCACTGATAAGACGCGGGTTATCAATGGCGGAAGAATTAATGGAAATCTTATCAGCGCCTTCCCGCAAAAGCATGCGGAAATCTTCCACCGTGCGGATTCCTCCGCCCACGGTAAATGGGATGAACACGGTTTCCGCCACCTTGCGCACCATATCCGCCACCGTGTTCCGGTTGTCCGATGAAGCAGTAATATCCAGGAATACCAGTTCGTCCGCGCCGGCCTTATCATAGGCGGCCCCTATCTCCACCGGGTCCCCTGCATCCCGCAGGTTCACAAAGTTCACACCCTTTACAACACGCCCCTTATTCACATCCAGGCATGGAATGATTCTTTTTGTAAACATAGCCCTCTCCTACAGTTCAATGAAATTTTTCAGTATGGCAAGCCCCACCTGGCTGCTTTTTTCCGGATGGAACTGGCAGGCAAATACATTGTCCCGCTCAACCGCGGCGTGTATATGGGTGCTGTATTCCGTGGAAGCCGCCACAATGTCTTCCTCCCCTGCCTTCAGATAATAGGAATGTACAAAGTATACATACGCCCCATTCCCAATCCCCTTAAACAGCCTGGACCGGGGCTTTATGTCCAGGGAATTCCATCCCATATGGGGAATCTTAAGCCCCGGGCAGTCCGGTATTTTAAGGATACGGCCAGGAAGGATATCAAGCCCTTCCACTCCCGGGCTTTCCTCACTGCTTCCAAACAAAAGCTGTTGTCCCAGGCAGATTCCTAAAAAGGGGGACCCTTTTTCCACTGTGTCATGAATCACATCCACCAGGCCGTACTGGCGCAGGCGTCCCATGGCATCGCCAAACGAACCCACCCCCGGCAGGATGACCTTGTCCGCATCCAGTATGGTCTCCCCATCCCTTGTGATGACCGGCGCCTCTCCCAGGGATATCAGTGCTTTCTCTACGCTGCGCAGGTTGCCTGCGTCATAATCAATTATAGCAATCATATCATTAACCTCGCTCCTATGGTTTAACATTTTAGCATGGTAACGTAATAAAGGCAATATTTTTTTAATATGTTTCTTAAATTCCTGCTAAATCACGGATAAAGTCCACGGAATTGCAGCGGACGCCATATGCACGTTCCCGGACTTCCCCCGGTATCTGGTAAAAGCTTTCATGAATCCTGAAAAACCTGGACTTCTGGTTGAAAAATGCAATCTTCTCAAAGGGCCATCTCATGACCGTGGGCGTCCCGAACCCTTCCCCCAGTTCCAGTATCACAAGGGCCCGGTTCAATGTGCCTGTCTGCCATTTCTTGTAAGCTTCCCAGCGGGGCAGGTATCCCTCTTCTATATAATTGCCCGAATCCAGGGTGTTGCCGGTAAGGGGCCGGCCGCAATGAGGGCAGATGTCATCCGGTATTTCCCCTTCCTCCCATATGTCCTTGGTACAGGCGTCCGGGCACTGCCGCCAGTGGATGTTGCCGCAGGGCGCCACCATCCGGCCCGGATCAAAGTCCGTTTCATGGACAGCTGCGTCCGTCAGGGTGGTAACCACATAGTAATCCTTATCCTTTACAAGGGCGTATAAGGCATCATACGCTTCTTTCAGCCCGGCCTGGGCCCTGTCCTTAAGGCTCCGTTCCCTTATGTCCCTGCCGTCATCCCCCAGTTTCCACTCACCGCCGATACCGATCAATACCTTTTCAGCGCCCGAAAGGGCATCTGTCAGCTCCTGTTTTATATCTTCCATCATACGTGCATCACTTTCTTTCCTGCTTTTTATGCAAACCATCATACCATAAACACGTACATTGTTCAACGCCGGTAAATGAAGGAAATCCGCAGCAGGGAAATCTGCACATCCGGTTGCATTTTCCTGTTCCGTGCATTAAAATATAATGGACTAAAAAACAGACTGATGCCCCATCCGGCACTGCCGCTATGGTTCCTGGCCGGATGGTGCATTCAATATGAAAGCAGCCGCAGGCACAGCCATGAATCTGCGGACCAAGAGGTGAACATAAATGACGAAATCAGCACCAGATTTAAGAAAGCTTTTAGAGTCCATTGACCGGAGAAGCTATCCGGCCTACAAGGATGCCAGGGGATCTTATGACTTCAGCGACTATGTCCTGACCATTGACCATGTGCAGGGGGACCCTTTTGCCTCCCCTTCCAAACTAAGCATCTTCATTCCGCACCAGAAGGCGGGATATCCATCGGATTCCTTTGATACGCCCTGGAAGCAGACAGCCCTTGAGGATTATCTGGTAAGGCAGTTCTACCAGGAGATTGCAAAATATAATTTTAAGGCAAAGGGCTCCGGCAAAAGCGGGCTTATCGCCACCAGCCATCCGGGCCCCGAGGTCTTAAGCCGCACTGCCTGCGAGTGCAGTGCCAAGGGAATAACCGTACGCTTTGAATGCGGTTTCCCGGCTAACGGGAGGACCATTAATTCAGGCGAACTCATTAAAATACTCTTTGACTTCCTTCCCAGGTGTGCCAAAAGCGTACTTTACTTTAAGAACCGCAGGCCCGGCGAGGTACAGGCAGTCATTGACCTGGCCGAGGACCAGCAGTTCATCCGCGGGGAGCTTGGGCGGCTGAACCTGGTGTCCTTTGTGGCCGACCAGGCCATCCTGCCCAGGGAAAGCGGGATTTCCAGCCGTCCCATGAAGGGAAGCGTGCCCTTTGTATCCCCCCAGTCCATGCGCGTCAAACTGAACCTTCCCCATCACGGCCCCATTACAGGCATGGGGCTCAAGCGCGGCATCACCCTGATTGTGGGCGGCGGTTATCACGGCAAGTCCACACTGCTCAAGGCCCTGGAGTCCGGGGTTTACAACCACATTGCAGGGGATGGACGGGAATATGTCATCACGGACAGCACTGCCATGAAACTGCGGGCCGAGGACGGACGCAGCATCCGCAACACGGATATTTCCCTGTTCATCAATGACCTGCCCAACAAAAAGGACACACGGTGCTTTACCACCGAGGACGCCAGCGGAAGCACGTCCCAGGCAGCTGCTGTCATTGAGGGCATGGAGGCTGGCAGCCGTGTCTTCCTGATTGACGAGGACACCTCCGCCACCAACTTCATGGTGCGGGATGACCTGATGCAGAAAATCATCAGCCGTTCCAAGGAACCCATTACCCCGTTCATTGAGCGGGCCAGGGATCTGTACGAAAAATCGGACATATCCACGGTCATGGTTGCAGGCAGTTCCGGCGCCTATTTCTATATTGCGGACACCATCCTTCAGATGGACTGCTACGAGCCATATGACATCACAGACAAGACAAAGGCATTCTGCGCGTCCTACGGCGCAGAACCCATCACCTGCGCACCCGGATTCTCCATTCCCCAGAAAGGGCGGAAGCTTTTCACAGGAAGCAATGGGAATGCGGCCGCGGTCCGCAGCGAATCCACTGGCCGGGACGGTTCCTCCTATAGCCGGGGGGATTCTTCCTATGGCCGGGAGGAGTCATCCAATGGCCGGGGAGCTTCTTCCTACGGCCGGGGGCGGGGCGGACAGCGCGGACACGGCCCGTCCGACTCCGGGGGACGCGACGGACGCATCAAGGTAAAGGTCTATGGAAAGGATTCCCTTCAGGTAGGCAGGTCACCGGTTGACCTGCGATTCGTGGAACAGCTCATCGACCCGGAGCAGACCAATGCCCTTGCCCAGATACTCCGGTACTGTGTGGAGCACCAACTTCTGGAACGCTATACGGTTGCCGACACGGTTGCGCTTGTGCAGAAGGAAATAACAAAGGGCGGCCTGAGTGCAATCAGCGATTCCTCCTATGCTGCCATGGGATTATGCATGCCCAGGGTACAGGAGATATTTGCCTGCATGAACCGTTACAGAGGATAAATAAAAAGTGAATAGCAGGGGCTGAGCAGCATGATTAAAATGCCGCGCAGCCCCTGTTCCTATTTCTCTATTAAACTTCCACTACGCCATTAATATTCTTTCCCATCCAATATCTCAAGGTAATCCTTCAGATTCTTCTCAAGCAAAGACGGCGTATCCAGCCCATACGGACATTTTCCCTTGCACTGTCCGCAGTGAAGGCACTGCTCAATCAGCTTCATCTGCGCCTGGGCCTCGGGGGTAAGCTGGGCCTGGGACGGGGCGCGGCGGATCATCAGGGACATCCTGGCGCTGTTGCAGATGTCAATCCCTACCGGACACGGCATACAGTATCCGCAGCCGCGGCAGAATTCGCCCTGGAGCTGTTCCCTGTCGCGGGCAATCAGTTCTTCCAGTTCCTTTGTCATCACCGGCGGCTCCTGGACATAGGATAGGAACTCGTCCAGTTCCTTCTCCCTCTGGACCCCCCAGATTGGAAGCACATTGTCAAACTTTGCCAGATATACATAGGCTGCCCGGGAATTATTAATCAGGCCGCCGGATAATGCCTTCATTGCAATGAAGCCCATGTTGGCTTCCCTGCATCTGCTTACCAGTTCCAGGTCCTTATCCGTTGCCAGATAACAGAACGGGAACTGCAGTGTCTCATAAAGCCCGGAATCAATGGCTTCATTGGCAACAGCCAGCCTGTGGTTCGTGATGCCGATATGCCTTACCTTGCCCTGAGCCTTGGCCTCCAGGATTGCTTCGTAAAGCCCGGTCCCATCGCCTGGCTTTGGGCAGAAGGATGGATTGTGGAACTGATAAAGATCTATGTAATCTGTCCTGAGATATTCCAGGGAGGTCCCTAAATCCTCCCAGAATTCCTCCACGGTCCCAGCCATGGTCTTGGTGGCTATCAAGACCTTGTCCCGGATTCCTTCCAGCGCCATCCCCACTTTCTTCTCACTGTCCGTATAACACCGGGCCGTGTCAAAAAATGTGATTCCTCCTTCATACGCTTTTCTTACCAGATATACGGCGTCCTCATCCGATATACGCTGGATTGGAAGGGCGCCGAAACCATTCTTATTCACAGTCATGCCAGTGCTTCCCAGAGTCACTTCCACCATCTTTTGTACCTCCACTTGAGATTTTTTATTTATTTTATCATAAAAATCCCGGGCTGTACACCATGTCAGGCACTCAGGCTGTCACCTGTTCCGGATGAAAGCATTTCCTTCAGGTCTCCCATGGTCATGTCACGTTCCCGCAGCATTTCGTTGACAACTTTAAACTCCTCCAATTGAATCTGTTCTTCCAGATATGTTTCCTTTTCCCTCATTGTCTCCAGACAGTTCTCATACTGTGCAATGGTTGCCTGCACCTCAGCCAGTTCTCCCTGCAGTTTTTCAATTGGTGTTTTTCTTACTCCCCGTGCCATAGCGATGCGCTCCTTTTCTCTGATTTTATTATTAAGGCCGTAATTCCAATCTTTAAGCCCATTTATTACCAGTATATGTAGGCTTATCCAAAAATATACGGCGTTTTTCAAATCCTTCCATGAGTCTTCACGTATGCATGATGCTAGGGCGTGTTTGAAAATTGCTTTCCGTCAGCTGTGTGTCCCACTTTCCGGGGACTTTACGAATCATCCTGCCTGCGATATACTAGAGCGTGTTATATTAATGTGCGCCGCACAGACAGACGGCAGGGCCCAGCCATGAACAGGCCCGCGCCAGATACCACAGAATCAGGAGGTAAGAATGTTAAAAGAGTATGAGCATCATGCCCAATATTATGAGACTGACCAGATGGGATGCGTCCATCACTCCAACTTCATCCGCTGGATGGAGGAAGCCAGGATAGATATGATGGAACAGATGGGATGCGGATACCGGGCCATGGAAGAGGCCGGGATCATGAGCCCGGTCCTGGAAGTCCGCTGCCAGTACAGGAACATGGTGCATTTTGACGACCATATCCGTATCCGGGTCAATCTGAAGGCTTACAATGCAATCCGCATGACCCTGGAATATGAAATGCGGGATGCCGCAAGCGGCCGGCTGATGGCTTCAGGTGAAAGCAGCCACTGCTTCTTAAACAGACAGGGACGGCCCATATCCTTAAAAAGAATCCATCCCCAGTGGGATGAGGCCTTTATACGGGCCATGGAACAACTGAAATAAAAACCCACAGAAAGGCTGACTTTAAAATGACCCGACACAATCATATCCGATTATTGATAATTAGCATATTCACGATGATTGCCGTACTGACCGGCGGCTGTTCCTCCTCCCCATCCCCAATCCCTCCGTCCGCACCCCAAAGCGGAACCGGGCAGGGGCTTACGGTGCATTACATTGACGTGGGCCAGGGCGACAGCATACTGGCAGGGTCAGACGGACATTATATGCTCATTGATGCAGGTGAAAATGACCAGGCGGACACTGTGGTTTCCTATCTGAAACAGGCCGGCGTCACCTCCCTTGACTATGTGATCGGCACCCATCCCCACTCTGACCACATAGGCGGCCTGGACAAGGTCATTGATGAGTTTACCGTGGGCAAGGTCATACTTCCCCCGGTGGAACATACCACGCGTACCTTTGAGGATGTACTGAACGCAGTCTCCAACAAGGGGCTTAAAATCACCAAACCGGTTCCGGGCAGCACCTATACCCTTGGCAGCGCATCCTTCACCATTGTGGCGCCGGTAAAGGACTATGGCAATGATTTAAATAACTGGTCCGTGGGAATCCGGCTTACCTATGGCAGCAACAGCTTCCTCATGTGCGGGGACGCTGAATCCCAGGCCGAATCCGATATGCTGGAAAGGGGCATGCCCCTGAAGGCAGATGTGCTGAAGGCAGGCCATCACGGAAGCAGCACCTCCACCAGCAGCGTTTTCCTGAAGGCAGTTTCCCCTTCTTATGTGGTAATCCAGTGCGGAAAGGACAATTCCTACGGACACCCCCATAAGGAGACCATGGAAAAACTGGAAAAGGCCGGATGCCAGGTATTGCGCACGGATGAATACGGCACCATCACGGCCTCCAGCGACGGGACCCAAATCACCTGGAATGTTTCCGGCACAAAGGATGCCGCCGGTGCCCAGCCTTTCCAGTCCCCGCAGTCCACTTACATACTCAACACCAGCTCCAGGAAATTCCACCTGCCTGACTGCCCTTCCCTGGAACAGATGAAGGACAGGAACCGGAAGGAGTTTTCCGGCACAAGGGATGAGCTTATCAGTGAGGGATACGCGCCCTGCGGGCAATGCAGGCCGTAAATGCAACCCATGGATGCAACCCATAAATACAGCCCGTGATTGCAACCCATAAATGCAGCTCGTAATTGCAACCCATAAATACAGCCCATAAATACAACCCATAATCATTGCAACAGGAGGTTTACATGAAATACATCATCGACCGGCTGGAAGAAGGTCTGGCCATATGTGAAAACGAACAGAAGGAAATGATATCCATCCCCCTGGCCCAATTGCCAAAAGCCATAAAAGAAGGGGATATGATCTATGAAGCGGAAGGTATCTATTCCATTGATAAGGAAGGCACTGAGGAACGGCGCAGGAACATGCACAATAAGCTCATGGGTTTATTTGAATAGTTTTTTATTTTTAGCCCTTGCACCTTTTTCCCATTAATGATACCATAAGAAACATATGTAAATGGATAATTGGAGGATTATTTAGATGGAACTGATTTTACCTGAAAACTATGACCCCCGGCTTACCATCCGGGAGACACAGGACGCAATCAAATACATACGTGACACGTTCCAGAAAGAGATGGGACGTGAAATGCACTTAGAGAGGATATCCGCCCCCCTGTTCGTGGAGCGCAGCAGCGGACTTAATGACAACCTGAACGGCACGGAGCGGCCCGTGGACTTTGATATGCTGGGGCTTCCCGGCGAGACCCTGGAGGTTGTCCACTCCCTTGCCAAATGGAAACGTATGGCCCTTAAGGAGTACGGCTTTCAGCCCGGCGAAGGCCTCTACACCAACATGAACGCAATCCGCAGGGATGAGGAGCTGGATAACCTGCACTCCTGTTATGTGGACCAGTGGGACTGGGAGCGTGTGATCACAAAGGAACAGCGCAGCCTGGATACCCTGATGGACACGGTCCGCGAGATATTCAAGATCATCAAGCACATGCAGCATGAGGTGTGGTACAAATATCCAGAAGCGGTCAAGCATCTTCCCAAGGACATTTTCTTCATCACCACCCAGGAACTGGAGGACCTGTATCCTGACAGCACTCCCAAGGAAAGGGAAAACCTGATTACAAAGGAGCACGGATGTGTGTTCCTGATGCAGATCGGCGACAAGCTCACCGGCGGCAAACCCCATGACGGGCGCGCGCCTGACTATGATGACTGGAGCCTGAACGGGGATATCCTGTTCTGGTTTGAACATCTAAACTGTGCCCTGGAGATTTCCAGCATGGGAATCCGTGTGGACGAAAAAGCCCTGGAGGAACAGCTTAAAAAGGCCGGATGTGAAGAGCGCAGAAGCCTTCCCTACCATAAGATGCTCCTGGACGGCGAACTGCCGTACACCATCGGCGGCGGTATCGGACAGTCACGTCTGTGCATGCTGCTGCTGGACCGCGCCCACATCGGCGAGGTACAGGCCAGCATCTGGCCAAAGGACATGAGGGAAGTGTGCAGGCAGCACAACATTTTCCTGTTATGATATTTTCCTGCTGTATTCAATAAACAGTACGAAGGATAGAATGGATCTTATGGAATTTCATATATCAATCTTTTTCATTATCGAGGTAATCGGAACCGTTGCCTTTGCCTCCTCCGGCGCCATGGTGGCCATCAAACAGCAGCTGGACCTGCTAGGCGTGGTGGTCCTGGGCGTCACCACTGCGGTAGGCGGCGGCATGCTCAGGGATATCATACTGGGCAATGTCCCGCCCGGACTTTTCATGAACCCGGTTTATGTGATGGCTGCTTTCATTACTGTCCTTGCACTGTTCATCGTGGTAAGGCTGAACCAAAGGATACTGGAGAGCCGTTACATTGCCTCCTACGAGAAAATGATGAACATTTTTGACGCCATCGGGCTGGCTGCCTTTACGGTTACAGGAATTGATACAGCCGTGCTGGCAGGATATGGGGATTATCATTTCCTGTCCGTCTTCCTGGGTGTGCTTACCGGTGTGGGGGGCGGCGTGCTCAGGGATATCATGGCCGGCCAGACACCCTATATCCTGCGCAAGCATGTATATGCCAGCGCGTCCATTGCAGGGGCTTTGTGTTATGTGTTCCTGGCTGACTGGATGACAGGGGATGCATCCATGATCATAAGCGCCCTGCTGGTCATCCTGATACGCATGCTGGCCACCAGATACTGCTGGAACCTTCCTACCGCAACCAAGAAACAGCCGTGAGATTCCGGTATAACCATAAAAAGTACGGCTCCCTGGAATTTGATTTCCTGGAAGCCGTACTTTTATAGGCTCTTTGTCAATAGTTGGGGTGGGATTTGTTAAAATCC
>NZ_QVEX01000027.1 GCF_003434055.1 Enterocloster aldenensis
AAAACCTGGAACCAAACATAAAAAGAGCCCTTTTCATAGAACTGAAGCGGGATTTTAATAAATCCCACCCCAACTATTGACAAAGAGCCAATAAAACAGGAGTGGCTGCCGCCGGCAGACCACTCCCATATATCCCATTTTCCTTAACCAAACCAATGCCGTCTACTTCCCCAGTTTACCTTCCAGCACTTCAACCGCCTTCTGGATCTGGTTATCCTCCTCCGGCTTCACCACGGCCTGGGTCTTAAGCTTCTCATCCAGTTCCACTGCCACGTCCGGCTCAATCCCCTTTCCATGGAGGTCGAATCCGCTTGGTGTATAATAATGGGCAGTGGTAATCTTAATTGCAGAGCCGTCACCCAGAGGAATCAGGTTCTGTACGATTCCCTTTCCATAGCTGGTGGTCCCCACCACGGTTGCCCTGTCATAATCTTTCATGGCTCCTGTAAATACCTCGGAAGCGCTTGCAGAGTCTCCATTTATCAGGATGACCATGGGCAGGTCAAGCTCATGCTTGTCGGACGCAGTATATACATCGCCCTTCTCATTCTTATCAGCCGTGTACACAATCAGGGTCTTGCCCTCTCCCTTGTCGTACTTGGAAATATCATCTGGAAGAAGGTAATCCGCCATCTTCACGGCTCCGTCCAGGACACCGCCCGGATTGCTCCTCAGGTCGATGATCAGACCTTCCATGCCGTTTTTCTGAAGTTCGTCCACAGCAGCCTCAAACTGCTCCACTGTGATGATGTCAAACTCGCTGACAGCAATATATCCAATATTGCCATCCATCATCCTGTGCTCCACGGTGGGCACCTCAATCTTGCGCCGTTTCACGGTCAGGTCCACATACTCATCCTTATCCGCGCGGTAAACCGTAATCTTTACAGGCGTGCCTTCCTCGCCCTTGATATAGTTATTCACCAGCACATCCAGGCTCTCAGAAGCAACCATGGTTTCCCCCACCTTATAGATGATGTCCCCGGGCTGCATGCCTGCTTCCAGGGCAGGCGATCCTTCAAACACCTTTACGATGGTACAAAGGCCGGTGGTGCGGTTCTGGCTGATCATGGCGCCGATACCTGAATAGGTGCCCTTGGTGCTGTCCTGCAGCGACTTATAATCCGACTCCGAATAATACACAGAATATGGGTCGTCCAGACCTGCCAGCATGCCCCTGTAGATGAAATCCTCCACATTATCCGCATCCTCTTCATACAGGAAATATTCCCCTATAATCTGCTGGATTAAATCCATCTTGGCCGTCACACGCCCAAAATCCACGCCTTCCGGCTTCTTGGCCCCGCTTGAAATCGCAGGCGCCCGACCCTCTGTCTGGGTACCCGGCTGATGGTTCAGCACCTTTTTTCCGAAAATGTATATGCCGGCCGACATCCCCACCACAATCAGGCCCACAAAGGCAGTAACCAAGGCTCCGGCCAGTACCCCTGCCCAAAACCGGTTCCTTCCATTGCCCTGGCGTCCCTCGTTGTTCGGACGTCCCTCATTATCCGGGCGTCCTTCATTGCCCGGCCATCCTTTATCAGGATCCGGCTGCGGGCCGGGATATCTGCCGCCGGCGCCACCTGCCGGATTGCTGTTCCCATCCATATTTCTTTGTTGATTAAAATCGCGATTATCCAATTTAAGTCTCCTATCTGTCCCTTCTAATCTATACTTATGACGTATCAGGGGCTAACATAACTGCGGGGATTCACATAAGTCCCTCCTGAACGGATCCCAAAGTGCAGGTGGGAGCCGGTGGAATAGCCGGTGGACCCCACCTTTGCAATCACCTGCCCCTGCTTCACCTTCTCCCCCACCCCCACTAAAAGCTTGGAGCAGTGCATATAAACCGTGCTGACGCCGCCTCCATGGTCAAGCATGATATAATTGCCAGCTGAATAGCTGTATGTAGAAATCACCACCTCGCCGTCAGCCGCCGCAATGATATCCGCCCCTGTTGCAGCGCCGATATCCATTCCCTTGTGGTTGCTGGAAGCGCCCTCTGTGGGCGATTCCCTGTCCCCAAAATTGGAGGTGATACGGCTGCTGGACGGACAGGGCCACTTAAAACTAATATTCCCCAAATTTGATACGGTATACGTTTTGCCGGCCGCCTCTGCCTTTTTCCTGGCTTCCTCTTCCCTGCGCTTCATCTCAGCCTCGATTTTCTTCATCTGGTCTTCCTGGGCTTTGATGTCCGCATTGTACTGGTCAATCTCAGACTGGGCCGATGCGATCTTGGAATTATAGGAATCCAGCTCTGACTTTTTGGAATCCATCAGCTTCTGCATGGACGCCTGTTTGGCCTGGGTGGTCTCCTGCAGCACCAGGAGTCCCTGGTGTTCTTCCTCAAGATTCTTTTCCCTGTCCGCCACCTCATCCTTTACAGCCGCATATTCCTTTAACATCTTCCTGTCATATTCAGCAATCTGGCTCACATATTCAGCCCTGTTGAGAAGCTCGGAAATGCTTCCGGACTCCATGACCATATCCACAAAACTGCTCTCCCCGTTTTCATACATGTACTTAATGCGCAGCTTCATGGTGCTGTACTGATGTTCTTCCACACCCTTTGCTTCCTCTAACTGTGCCTTTGCTGTCCCTATCTCTGACTCCTTAACCGCAATCTGTGCCTCCAGACGTGACAGTTCATCTGACAGTTCCGATAAGCTGCCATCCAGCTTCTTTACATAGGCAGCCGTATCCGCTTTCAGCGTTTCCAGCTGGTTCAGGGTGCTCTCTACTTTTTTCTTTTCCTCTTCCAGGGCCGAAACCTGCTTTTTGGCGTCCTCAATCTCCACGTTCGTGGCATAGGAAGAAAATGCGCACATCCCTCCCATGAGAAGGCCGCCGGCCAGGACCGCTGCCCTGATTCCTCTGTTTCCCTTCATGGAACGCTCCTTTCCCAAAGTTTCAGACACGCCCTATACCTTCAGATGGCGGTGGATCGTGAAAAAGCTTACAAAGAAGCCGATTCCAATCCCCAGCGCACCTGCCGTACCCGCCATATAAGGGAAAATATCCCCCAGGGCAATGGGCCTGAAAATCCCTGTTATCATCTGATACTGTTCATTTACATAGATAACCGCTTTCTGATACAGGAAATACATCCCAATCAAGGGGATTACCGCCCCAAAGGCGCCTAACAGCACCCCTTCCACCACAAAAGGCGCCCGTATCATATAATTGGTAGCCCCTATGAACCGCATGATTTCATTTTCACGCCGTCTGAAGGAGGCTGCCACCGAAATTGTGTTGCTGATAAGGAACACGGCCACTGCCAGCAGCACGCCGATAATGACCACGGACAACGCCCCGATCATCCTGCCCGCACTGGTAAAGCCCGCGACCGCTGCGCTGGAATAGCGCACCTTGCGCACGCCCTCCATACCGTTAAGGCGTTCCACGATTCTCTCCTGGTCATCCAGGCTGTTTAAGAAAATCTCATAGGAAGCAGAGCCTGACAGCGGGTTATCATCCGCAAACCCTTCAGCCAGTTCCTCCATCCCCTCAAAATACTGTATTTTAAAATTCTCCCATGCCTGTTCGGCCGATACATAATTGACCTCCCTGACCTCTCCCCAGCTTCGGATATCATCGCCTGCTGCCAGAATCTGTTCCTCCGGCAGCTGCTCGTCAAAGAACACGGTTATGCCAACCGTTGTCTGTGCTGTCTCCGAAACATTCTGCACATTGGCCACCAGGGCAAAAAAAAGACAGAATAAAAAAATACATGCAGAAATAGTCGCTATGGAAGCCAGCGAAAACAAAATATTCCTGCATATATTAATGACGCCCTGTTTCAGGCAATACCAAAATGTACTGATCCTCATTGCTGTTTATTTGCCCCTCTCATCACTGATAATCGACCCCCGTTCCATGGTAATGACACGCTTATTCATCTCATCCACCATTTCCTGACTGTGTGTGACCACAATCACAGTTGTCCCCCTCTGGTTGATTTCCTCCAGAAGCTTCATGATTCCGTGGGTGTTAAAGCTGTCCAGATTACCTGTGGGCTCATCCGCCAGAAGTACTTCCGGATTATTGATGAGAGCCCTGGCAATGGCCACCCTCTGCTGCTCTCCTCCGGAAAGCTGCCTGGGATACGCCTTGTACTTGGAAGACAGCCCAACCAGACGGAGCATCTCCGGCACGGTCTCTTTAATCACCCGGCCAGGCACCCCGATTACCCTTTGGGCAAATGCCACATTCTCAAACACAGTGCGGTCTTTCAGGAGTCTGAAATCCTGAAAGACCACGCCTAGTCTTCTCCGATATTTGGGAATATACCGTCTCGGCATCCTTCCCAGGTCCATATCGTTTACCACGATACGCCCCTTTGTGGGTTCCAGTTCCTTTAAAAGCAGTTTCATCAGCGTGCTTTTGCCGGAACCGCTCCTGCCTACAATGAATACAAATTCCCCGTCATCAATGGTAAGGGAAATATCCTTCACGGCCTTGCTGCCGGTTTCATAGGTCTTGCATACGCGGCTTAATTCTATCATCTGTTACTCCGGTCTAATAGTCAAGGCTCTCCATATACTTCATATACTTTGCAACCATCAGCGCAATCTTAAACGTGATGGCATCCTCAAAGATACGAAGATCCAGGCCCGTGCTCTTCTGAAGCTTATCCAGACGGTATACCAGGGTGTTGCGGTGGATATACAGCTGTCTGGAAGTCTCAGACACGTTCAGGCTGTTCTCAAAGAACTTGTTAATGGTGGCAAGTGTCTCCTCGTCAAAGTCATCCGGTGACTTGCCGTCAAACACTTCGCGGATAAACATCTTGCACAGCGGAATGGGAAGCTGGTAAATCAGGCGTCCGATTCCCAGGTTGTTGTATGCAATCACATTCTTGCTGGCATAGAAAATCTTTCCTACATCCAGGGCCATCTTGGCCTCCTTGTAAGAACGTGATACTTCCTTAATATCGTTAATCGTGGTTCCGTAGGAAACCCGCACCTTGGTCATGGCCTCGGTGTTCAGCATATCCAGGATGGTGTTGGCAGTCTTATCCAACTCGCCGTAGGATTCACCCTGACGGACTTCCTTCACAAGTATGATGTTCTTCTCATCCACGGCCGTGATAAAGTCCTTGGTCTTGGATGCAAACAGGCTCCTTACGGTCTCCAGTGCATTGACATCCTTCTCATTGTGGGTCTCGATGATGAATACAACACGCTTTACGTCCGTGTCAATGTGCAGCTTCTTGGCCCTGTTATAGATATCCACCAGAAGCAGGTTGTCCAGAAGCAGGTTCTTGATGAAGTTGTCCTTATCAAAACGCTCCTTGTATGCCACTAACAGGTTCTGGATCTGGAATGCCGCAAGCTTTCCTACCATATATACATCATCGCTTGCACCCTTGGCAAGGAGGATGTATTCCAGCTGGTGTTCATCGAACACCTTAAAAAACTGGTAACCCTGAATCACCTGGCTGTCTGCCGGTGAATCCACAAACACCAATATGGAGCTTTCGGAATCCTCTGCATCTGTAAATGTGGATGCCAGCACTTTTCCCTCTGTATCACATATACCCAAATCAATTCTCGTAATTGCTTTTAATCCATCAAGTGTGGTCTGAAGTATCTGATTTGAAATCATTCTATAATCTCCTTTTCAAACGTATTCGGAGTAACTAATATCCCTATTTTCATATTTTAATGCAAAATTACAAAAAAAGCAAGAGAGTTGTATACTCTCCTGCTTCTTTTTACCTTAATTTTCATTTACGGAATATGAAAGTTAGTTAAGAACTACAAGTTCCGTGTCCTTGTCAAAAATATGGATCTTCTCTAAATCCAATGCCAGCTGGATGGTATCGCCTGGTCTGGCTGTGGTACGCGGGTTTACCTTGGCGGTAAAATCAGCGTCATCAATATCAAAGTACAGCAGGACCTCGGAACCTAACATCTCGTATACGCGGATGGTGGCATCAAAAACGCTCTTGGGTGACATGGAAAGGAAGGATTCCTCATCATGCAGGTCTTCCGGACGGATACCAAGGGTAACTGTCTTGCCCACATAACCTGCTTCCTCCAGCTTCTTTGCCTTTCCTTCCGGAAGCGCAACCGTGTGTCCGCCAAAGCTGAGCGTCACATCACTGCCATCCTTGCCCACTGCCGCATCAATCATGTTCATCTGAGGTGCTCCGATGAATCCTGCAACGAACTTATTGCATGGCTTATCATACAGATTCTGCGGGCTGTCCACCTGCTGGATCACGCCGTCCTTCATGACTACAATCCTGGTTCCCAGTGTCATGGCCTCGGTCTGGTCATGTGTTACATAGATGATGGTTGTCTCCAGTCTCTGATGAAGCTTGGAAATCTCAACACGCATCTGGCCTCTTAACTTGGCGTCCAGGTTGGACAGCGGCTCGTCCATCAGGAATACCTTGGGACTGCGGACAATGGCGCGGCCCATGGCAACACGCTGTCTCTGACCGCCGGAAAGCGCTTTCGGCTTACGGTCCAGAAGATGCTCCAGGTCAAGGATCCTAGCTGCATTACGTACTTTCTGGTCAATCTCGTCCTTTGGTGTCTTTCTCAGTTTCAGGCCGAATGCCATGTTATCATATACGGACATATGAGGATAAAGGGCATAGTTCTGGAATACCATTGCAATATCCCTGTCCTTTGGTTCAACATCGTTCACCAGCTTGTCATCGATGTAAAGTTCGCCGGAAGAAATGTCCTCCAGACCAGCAATCATACGAAGGGTGGTGGACTTACCACATCCTGAAGGTCCTACGAAAATAATGAATTCCTTATCTTTAATTTCCAGATTAAACTCTTTAACTGCAACGAAACCGTTTGGATATTTCTTAGTTACATTCTTCAGTAATAAACTAGCCATCCTGTCTTTTCCTCCTAAAATTCGCTTTGCTTACATGCATGAACGCCTTTCGTGTAACTGTTAATATCATACATGAAAGCAATTGAGGAATCCATATTGTAAATCCACAAAATCCATTTTGGGGATTTAGCTAATTTGTATACGAAAAAAAAAATGTGCTGTAAATCACAATGCATTCCAATATTTTCCGTAAATTTTTTGTTAATTATGTTAATCAAACCCGGAAATCAATGAAATTCAATGAATCCTTCGCCAAAAACTTCTCTTGCATCACTAACAATCACAAAGGCTTTGGGGTCAAACTCGGCCACAATTTCTCTGATTTGCACAATTTCTTTCTTGGAAACCACACAGAAAAGCATCTTCTTCTCCTGGTCCGAGTACATGCCCCTGGCTTCCAGGCTGGTAACCCCCCGGCCCATGCGCTCCATGATGGCATCCGCAATCTGTCCGTATACATCAGAGATGATGTATGCCTGCTTTGAGAATTTAAGCCCTTCAATCAGTCCGTCCGTCACCTTTGCAACACAGAAAATGGCTATCAGGGCGTACAAGGCGCTTCGGATTCCAAACACGGACGCGCCGGCTATCACAATCAGCCCGTCCAGCACCTGCATGATCTGGGCCAGGGTATAATGCTTCATCCGTTTCTGGATCAGGGCTGCCAGCATATCGGTGCCGCCCGTGGTACAGCTGGTCAGGAACACCATCCCGGTGCCCACGCCGCTTATGATGCCTCCGAACAGGGCTGACAGCAGGATGTCATTTCCCATGTATGAGCCTTCGGGCAGGATATAGAGGGAAACGGAAAGCATCACGGTTGCAAATAAGGTGCGCTTGATGAATTTCCATCCCATGACAAACAGGCCCGCCGCAAACAGCGGGATATTGAGAAGGGTATTGGTCAGCCACAAAGGCACGGACCACAGCTCCTTTGCAATGATGGCCAGGCCAGACACGCCTCCTGTTACCATGCTGACCGGGTCATATATATTTTTTATTGCAAATCCGATAAGGAATGTCCCTGCCACAATAAGGATATAATCCACTGCCGTGCTTCTCCTGTTCATATTCACATCTCCCTCTCCACCCTAAGGTGTATTTGTAAGCCGCGCCCTGATTTGGGAACCGCGCCCTGCCGTCCGTGTGTTCCCGTGGTCTCCCTATACCCTGCCCCGGCACACCCTGGTACATAAAAAGGCAGCCGCCTGATATGGGGCTGCCTGATCATTCCATCTGCGGTTGTGCATATTAATCTGCATCCATCTGCATTCCCCCGCATCTATCCGCATTCATATACGCTCAATGGTCTTCTCCGTAATACGGATCCTGCCTTCCTTCAGAAGGCGGCCAACCGCACGCTTAAATGCGTTCTTACTCATGTGGAACTCGCGCATGATCACATCCGGATTGGCCCTGTCATTGAATGGAAGCACCCCGTCAAAATCATCAATCACCTTGAGCACGGCCTCTGCATCCGTCCCCATCTGCACATGGGCCTTCTCCCGGGCACACAGATCCAGCTTCCCGTCGTCGCGCACCCTGGTCACCCTGGCCTGCACCGTATCGCCTTCCCGGAACTTCCCGAAAAGCTCCTTCTTTGGTATCAGCCCATAATATTTATTGTCCACTGCCACAAATGCCCCAATGGTATCATTAATCTCATAAACCGTGCCATTCACCCAGTCATCCGCCTTATACGGGGACTGGTTGCTCATATGGGAATATACCCGCATGGTGGCTGCCAGGCGCCTGCTCTTGTCCACATAAAGGGTAACAAGGCAGCGCTCCCCCTTGCGCACCGGATGGGTCTGTTCCTTGAACGGCAGCAGCAGGTCCTTCTCCAGGCCCATGTCCAGAAAAGCGCCGATTTTAGCCACATCCTTTACCTCCAGCATGGCTGTCTCCCCCACCTGCAGCTTGGGGGCGGCCGTGGTGGCAATCAGCCGGTCCGAGGAATCCTTGTAGATGAACACCTGTATCCTATCCCCTACCTTTGCCCCTTCCGGCACCTGCTTCTTTGGCAGGAGGACCGATGCCTCATCCCCTGCGTTCTCGCCAACGTATACGCCGAAATCTTTTTCCCTTAATATCTCAAGTTCCTGTACTTTTCCTAATTCAATCATCGTTCTCCCCCTCTGGTCCGGCCTCTTCTTCCGGTTCGGTCCGCAGCCATATCACTGCGCAGGCGTCATCCTTGGTATTGTTTAATGCAACCGTCCACACATGGTCCGGCTCCTGGCTGACATGGGGAATGATGACATCACCCAGCACAGCCGCTTTCTTATAGTCTGCCCGTATTTCCCTGATTTTAAGCCCTTCCGGGATAGATTCCCTGGCCATATCCACATACTGGGCATTATTCACATGATGGTTGGTGTCAATATGATGCCGCGCCACCACAATCGGTTCCCCTGTCTCATAAATTTCCGGCACCGCTATCTTCCTGGGCGCCGGGCCCAGTTCAAGGGGCGCCTCCCTGTCTCCGTACGGCTCCGTGTCCTCCGGCCGCACCCGGATCGGCATGTTCTTCTCCGTATCATAGAGGAACCACACGGATGCAGCCCTGACACAGTCGCCGCCCGTTTCATCCCGGATCACAAAGTCGCGGTATCCGTAAATCCCCCTGGAGGAACAGTGCCATGTCCCTACCACCAGACGTTCCCCAAGCTTTGGATAGCGGTCAACCAAAATCCTCCAGGAGGACAGAAGCCACGCCCTGTGGCCGGTGTCCAGGTACTCCACCCCAACCCTTGCATCCTCTGACTGGAAGGTGCTGCAGTCCTGCATATAGTTGATGATCCCGGTAAGTGAGAGCTGCCCGCGTTCGTCCGTCTCACTGTAACGGACCCTGCTGTTAATCGTATACATATTTACCTCGTTCTGTGTTTCGTTTTGCCTTTCATCATGAATCCTATCATGAATCAGCGTACCAAGCCATTGTATCACATATAAAGCGGATTATACAAGCCCTTCCGCCACCGCGGCAGCCTCCCGGGCAATCTCCAGTTCCTCATTGGTCTTTATGACCAGCACATTGACCCGGGAGGTGCCGTCCGATATCTTCACAGCCTCTGCCTGCTCCCGGTTCTTTACCTCGTCAATGGCAATGCCCAGGTATTCCAGATAACTGCATATCTCCTCACGTATATCGGAATCATTTTCACCGATTCCGGCCGTAAAGACAATGTTGTCCACGCCGTTCATGGCAGCGGCATAGCTGCCCACGTACTTGGCCACCCTGTATGCGAATATCTCCCTGGCCAGGGCCGCCTTTTCATGGTATTTGATTTCCGCGTCCTTTAACTCCCGAAAGTCACTGGAAAAGTTCTTGGATATGCCCAGTACGCCGGATTCCTGGTTCAGTATGGCCACAATCTGGCGGATGTCCAGGTCCTCTTTTTTAGCAAGGTACTCCAGCGCCCCTGCATCCACATCCCCGCAGCGGGTTCCCATCACCAGCCCTTCCAGAGGCGTGAAGCCCATGGAGTTATCCACCACCTGCCCGTATTTGACCGCACAGATACTGGCGCCGTTTCCCAGATGGCAGACAATGGTCTTCACCCGCCCCGGGTCCTGTCCCATGAACTGGGCCGCCCTGCGTGAAACATACTTATGGCTGATCCCATGGAAACCGTAGCGGCGTATTTTATGCCTTTCGTAGTATTTATAGGGAAGGCCGTACAGAAATGCCTTGGGTTCCATGGTCTGGTTAAATGCCGTATCAAACACCCCCACCATCAGGGTGTCCGGCATCAGCTGGCGGCAGGCCTCCACACCCACCAGATTGGCGGGGTTATGGAGGGGCGCCAGGTCATTGCACTCTGTCATGGCATGGATGACTTCTTCGCTGATGACAACAGAGCCAGTGAACTTCTCCCCTCCGTGGACCAGCCGGTGGCCCACCACGTCAATCTCGGAAAACGCCCGGATCACACCCCTGTCCGGGTCTGACAGCGTGTCAAGGATGGTATGTACCGCCTGCTTGTGGTCCTCCATGGGAACCCGCTCCTTCAAGGAAACGCCTGTATCTGTTTTATAGGTAAAGCGGCCGTCAATCCCAATCCGTTCACAAAGTCCCTTTGCAAGGACCCGCTCGGTTTCCGAATCAATCACCTGGAATTTCAGTGAGGAACTGCCGCTGTTGATAACCAGAATTTTCATGTGACCCTCCCCTTTCCCCTTGGAAATGCCTGAATACCCATCCTGTTGTCCCAGGAAAATACTTGTTAGGGAAATTATATACCAGTTCCCTGACGGTGTCCATAAAAATATGCGCCCGCTAAAGCGGACGCATATTTTTATGAAATGGGTATATGGAATGGATATATGGAATAAGAATCCATCCATGACGCAAGGGTAAACCAGATGATTGTCAGCCCGCCTTCTTGCCGGTGCCAAAGAGCATTTTCAGGAAACCGAACAATACCATGCCGATGATGGCCGTTGTCAGATAAATCTGTACACCGGCAATCTGTTTCACCACATAACCAAGGGTCTCCTGGCCCGCGCCCGTGAAAAAGGCAGCCGCCTTGTTGGAGGCCACGATCCCGATTGCCATGGGGAAGGTAAGCCCTGCAAAGCCAGGTGCAAAGGGAACTGCAAAAAATACGGGCAGCTTGATGATGATGAATGCCAGGGAGGCAAGAACACAGAAAAACAGGATGCCCACAAGAGCCATGCTTGGTTCCTGGGCCAGGTTCAGGTAGCTTGCCAGGCAAAGGCTGCAGGGAGCCAGCACAATGGCCTGGGTGTGGCAGAACACCGGTTTTACTTCCCTTGTGGCCAGCCTCCACACCATGAAGGGGATGGTAATGGTGTAAATGCACAGGCCCCAGACCAGCACGGCCTTAGCCATGAAAGGAGGCAGCATGGCAGCCCCCACCACGGTGGATACCATGATTCCGTTAAATGTAACGAACCAGCTTGGGACAAAGGTATCAAGCTTCACTCCGCCAAACACATTATTAAACAGGAAAACCAGGATATGTACGGCGTGGATACAGACAGCCGCAATCAGGATGATCCTGGCAGGCCCCGGAGCCCAGTCCTTATAATAGCTGCACAGGATCATGGTTACCATGGTGATTCCCGCATAGAGGCTGGCCGGGACCGTATTCTTATATTCCCCCTTTGCAACGGAAGGGTAAAGGATGATTTTTCCCATATAACACAGCAGCACCGCCGTGGCCGCCCACATGGTCAGATGACGGATCCAGTCATATCCAAGTCCCTGATAGATATTGCTCAGCGTTGCCGCGCCCAGCATGGTGGCCACTACCGGGATGGGCATGTTTTTCAGTCTCTCTTTCATAGGCTTAAGCCTCCTCATAATAGAATTCAAAGTTCTCCTTTGTATGGAAGAAATCTGAGTAATCAATCTCAAATAATGGCTTCTTCACTTTTGATACATCTATCTTCCCTGCAATCAGCTGGGTAAGCACACCGCCGTAGGACAGATCTCCCTGAAGGATGGCGCCGTATATCTTTCCGTTTTTATGGATGACCTTCCGGTAAATGCCGTCCTTGTCTTCCATGACCACATCATAGCTGTCATCCGGCCTTTCCGGGATTCCCAATGACATGGTGGGGATGCCCAGGAAATTCATGGTGGACTTGCTGGCAAAAAAGTCGTCCATGGTAGCCCTCCTGCCATTTGCCCCATGGCCCATTGCCATATTCACCGCAGCCACCATGCCCTGCTTCACTGCCGCGGGCCAGATGGGGGAACGTCCGGTCACATCGCCTGCGCCGTATATGTCAGGAACACTGGTCTGCCCGTACCGGTCAATCACAAGGCCAAACCGGTCGCACTCCACATCGGACCCTTTCAGGAAATCAATGTTGGGGCGCACGCCTGCGGTGACGACCAGCATATCACATGCCAGTTCGGAACCGTCGGTCAGCTTCAGGGATGTGACGGTTCCCTCCTGCTGACACACTTCCCGGATGCCCACGCCCAGATGCAGGACGATACCTTTATGTTCCATGGCCTTTTCATAGGTTCCTGAACTTCTTGCATCCAGCTGTTTTGCCAGCAGATGCCCTTCCATCTCAACCAACCCCACCTTTTTCCCAAGGCGGAGGAATCCAACCGCTGCGTCCAGCCCCGTAAGGCCGCCGCCCATGACCACGATGTGTTCCGCCTTCACGGCCCCTTTCTTAATGGCTTCCACTTCGTCCAGGTTATGGAAGCCGTACACGCCCTCTGTTCCCAACAGTCCCTTAACGGCCGGCAGGAGCGTGTGGGAGCCGGTAGCAATCAGGAGCCGGTCATAGGCAATGCTGGTCCCATCTGAAAGGCATACCTGTTTTTCTTTATCATCCAGCCCCGTACAGGTGACGCCTTTTCTCCAGTCTGCCTTGTACCTGTCCTCAAAATCATCCTCTGCAAAACAGAGTTCCTCCTTTGTCCGCATATTGCCCAGATAATGGTGCAGGATACATCTGGAATATATCGAGCTGTCCTTAGATACCAGGATGATTTCAGCTTCCGGACACTGCTTTCTCAGCTGCCGCACGCCGTTTATCCCTGCGGCAGACGCGCCTAATACCACATATCTCATTCATCCACCTCCTCCAGTGTGATTGCATTCATGGGACAGATTTCCACGCACATGGGCTTAGGGGTACCATCCTCCGTCCGGTGCACGCACATGTTGCATTTCATGATTTCCTTATGCTCCAGCCGGTCGCTCTTTAACACGCCGTAGGGACAGGCCATGATGCACATATAACAGCTGGCGCACTTCTCCTTGTCATATTCCACAAAACCAGTATCCGGATCCTTATGCATGGCCCCGGTCATACAGGTGTAGGCACATTCCGGGCGCTGGCAATGACGGCAGAATATGGGCGCGCATTTTGCCCCGCTGTCAATGACCACCCGGTTCCTGGCATCGCAGCTTTCATGGCTGACCACACAGGCTGTGACACAGGTCAGGCAGCCAATGCAGCGGCTCCTGTCAATTTTTATCCGAAGCATATGCATTTCCTCCTTCTATTTTCTCAAACCACACAGGTGTTGCCTTGTAGGACGGCTCCTTGGAATATGGGTCGTAAATGGATGGGGTAAGCCGGTTGCACTCAATGTAATGGATGGGCGCGTAAAGCTCCCCGGGCCTTACCTGCTCCGATATCCTGACCCTCAGATCGGCCTGCTGCCCGTTGGCGGAGTGGACCCGGACCCAGTTGTTTTCCTCAATATGCCCGGCGGCGGCCGTGTCCGGATTCATATACAGGTATGCCTCCTTTGCCGACACATCCCCGATAAACCGCACCTCGCTGGTCCTGGACTGGGTATGCCACTGACCCACGCTGCCGCGTCCCGTGTTGAGCACATATGGGAACCCTTGCGTCGCAGGCAGCGGGTTCTCCTTAGGCGCTTCAAACTTAAACTGCGCCTTCCTGCTGGGTGTAAAGAAACAGCCGTCGCCGTAAAGCCTGCGCTCATCCTCGTCAAGGACATCCCCTTCCCTGAACGGCCACTGGATTCCGTGGGAATCCTCTAACATTTCCCAGGTAATGCCGGTAATGTCACAGGGCATGCCTTTTGAACATTTCTTCATCAGCTCAAAGCATCCCCTGGGGGTTTCCCAGCCATTCAGGAGACTGCCCATACCCAGGGCCTTTCCAACGCCCAGGATGGCCTCGTAGTCCGTAATCTCATTTTCCCCTTTCTCAAGGCAGGGGCGCATGGCGGAAAGGCGCCTCTCCAGGTTGATGTAGGTCCCCTCTTTCTTGATTCCCGGAACCACGGGGAAGAATACCGTACATTCCTCAGCGCTTTCAATGGTGTCATAGATATCCTGGACCACAAAGAGCTCCAGCTTCTTCACCGCGCTGGCAAATGTCTCGTTGTTGGTCCAGCTGTGCCTTGGATTGGTGCACAGGATCCATAGGCCTTTAATCCTTCCCTCATTGATCCCCTCAATGATCTGGTTATAGGTGGCTGTGGGCTTCTCAGCCAGCACGCCCTCGTCCACCCCCAGCGCCTTTGCCACACTGGCGCGCCTGGCCGGATTGGTGAAATCCCCGCCCGCATAAAGCACAGCCGTATTGCTGTAGGCCCTGGAGCCCATGGCGTTGCACTGGCCTGTGATGGAATTGGCCCCGGTTCCCGGACGGCCTATGTTGCCTGTCATCAGCGCGATGTTGATGATGGACTGGGCGGTGCGCACTGCCTCGTATCCCTGGTTCACGCCCATGGTCCACCAGAAGGAAACACGCTTCCCGCTGTGGATCAGCCCGGCCAGCTCAAGGACCTGCTCTTTTGAAAGCCCGGTCGTCTCCTCCACATTGTCCAGGGTGTAATCCTTCACGAACTCCTTAAATTCCTCATATCCTTCTGTGTGCGCTTCTATATATTCCTTACAGACATATCCCTTATCAATGAGCACCCCCGCCAGGATGTAGAACAGCCTCAGGTCCCCCCTGCATTTAACCGGATACCAGTAATCCGCGTTCATGGCTGTTTCTGATTTCCTGGGGTCAATGACAATCACCTTCTTGTCAGGGTTCTGGCGTACCCGTTTCCACAGGACCGGGTGGGCCACCACCGGATTGGCCCCCACGAATATGATGGTATCGGAAAGCTCCAGGTCCTTAAGCGTATATCCCGGCGCGTCAAATCCATAACTCTGCTTATGCGCAACCACTGCGGTTGCCATGCACAGCCGGGTATTGCCGTCCACATTGGTCCCCAGATAATTCCTCATCACATGGCCGAACAGTGCAAATTCCTCCATGGTAAGCTGACCCGTGCTGATTCCGGCCACGCTCTCTTTCCCGTATTTCTCCTGCAGTTCCTTCAGCTTATCCGCAACATGAGAAAAACCCTCATCCCATGTGACCTCCTTCATGGAACCGTCTGCCTGGCGTATCTTTGGAAGGGGCGATGTCTTTACCACGGTCTGCTGTCTGTCCAGGGAAAGCCCCTTGATGCAGCAGAACCCGTCATTGACCGGATACCCCTTGGTGGGCAGCACCTTCACGATCCGCCCATCCTCCACGTAAAAATCCATGTTGCAGTCCAGGGCACAGTAGTTGCAGGTTGATTGTACCTTTTTCATGCGTTCCTTACTCCTTCCCCATTAATATTTTATCCCGCTCCAGTAAATCCGCTCCTCAAGTTCAGCCAGGTCCGGCAGGGACACGTCCTTAAGGGCCCACTTCTTAAACTCCTTAAACCCGGTCCGGTCCACGATGTACCCGATATGTTCCTTGCCGCCGGGCGCCTCCGGGTCAATGTATTCCTTCACATACTCATAGGTGTTTGTGATGATTTTTAAAATCCCCTCCTCATCCGCCCACTTGATGAAATCCTCCCCCATGCGCGGATTCTTCTTGCCGGTCCTTCCAAGAAGGGTCAGGCGGTAATACTTTTTTTCACTGCGCACCCATGCCCTGGTAGGACACTGGATGACACACTCGCCGCAGCCAATGCACTTTTCATGATTCCTCTGCACCCGGTAGTTTACGGTTTTCAGGGCGCCGACCGATTTTTTCTCACAGGCTTTCACACAGGCGCCGCAGCTGACACAGCGGTCCTGCCTGTATTCCGGTTTTGTCATTCCCATGATGCCAAAATCATGCATCCTGACCTTGGCGCAGTCATTGGGACACCCGGTCAGGGCCACCTTTACATGAAGGTCATTGGGAAATACCGCCTTTTCAATCTTAAATGCAAATTCGCTGGTATCGTAGCAGGCATAGGGACAGACCTTATTGCCCACGCAGGCGGAAATATTCCTGGTACCCGACGCCGGATATCCGCGGCCCGGCTGGTCCTGGTTAATCCCGATGCCCTGTATGATGGGCTGTAAAAGCTCATTTACCTTATCCATGTCCTCATACCGGATGCCTGGGATCTCAAACCCCTGACGCACCGTCATGTGGACGCTGCCATTACCATACTGCTGGGCAATCTCCTGTATCATTGACAGGTACCTTGCATCCAGGTGTCCGCCCGGCACCCTGACGCGGGATGCGGTCAGTCCGCGCTCCTTGGTGACGCGGAAGGCATTTTTCTTTAACTTCTTTGTATTGATATCCATTACACGCCTCCTAATCCAACAGATTCTTTCCCACCGTATAGGGGAATACCGGTCCGTCCACGCAGACGTATTTATCCCCGATGCGGCAGTGTCCGCATTTGCCGATCCCACAGCACATCTTCCGCTCATAGCTCACCCAGATATTCTCCTCCAGGAAGCCGCGCTCCAAAAGCCCTTTGACAGAGAAACGCATCATGGCCGGCGGTCCCACCACAATTGCCTTTGCGGATGAGGCATCCTTAAGGTCCAGGTCAGGTATGTACTTTGTCACGAGTCCCACCCGTCCTTCATAGCCATCCTCCGCCCCGTCCACGGTAAGGAACAGGTCCATGGTCTTTTCCCATTCTTTAAAGTCCGCCTGAAACAGGATATCACCGGGACTTTTAAAACCAGCAATCATCGTCATGCCCCTTCGCTCCCCGGGATGATGGGAAAAATACTCCGCCACCCCGCGCACCGGCGACACCCCGGTGCCTCCGGCAATGATTACAAGTTCGCTGTCCTTATAATCATCCACATCAAAGCCATTTCCGTAAGGTCCGCGCATGAACAGGGAATCCCCTTCATATCGTTCAAATACCTCTCCGGTCACCCGGCCCACCCGCCGAATGGTCAGGTCCACGTAGTCCGGCCCAATCCCGCTGACCGAGATAGGTGCCTCGCCGTACTTTGGAATGGACACCTGGAAAAACTGTCCCGGCTTCACTTTCCCGAAATACTCCATGGAAAAGGTGTACTCAATCTCCGTATGTTTTTTTACATTTACTATCTTTGACAAAAATGGTGCATACTCCTGTCCCTTCATCAGCGCACCTCCTTTTTGGTATTCCCGGCGCCGGCACATACGCCCTCCCGGACCCTATTCCCTTGGTTCCTGCGCGCCTGGTCCCCGCACGCCTGATTCCCGCCCTCCGGATCTGCGTTTCCCATATCCACCAAACGGTTCACGCAGGCTGAAAATGAGATATATTCCGGACAGATGTCGTCACACCGGCCGCAGCCCACGCACATCTGGTATCCGAACTGTTTCTTAAAATCAGATATCTTGTGCAGGACCTTAAAGCGCATGCGCTCTCCTTTGGAATCCCGGTAACAGCCTCCTCCCGCCACATCCGTATAGCCATCCACCATGCAGGAAGCATGTACCCTGCGCCGCTCTCCCGCCCTTTCGTTGTCCTGGTAGAATATATCCTGCATGGTAAAGCAGGTGCAGGTAGGACAGGCAAAATTACACCGGCCGCAGCCAATACAGCGGCTGTCGTAATCCTTCCACAACCCGGCCTTTACATGCTCAGGCCCGCATTCCTCCGGTATCCTTACCTTCACATGGTTTTCACTGACAAAATCAGGCCCTGCCTCAGTCCTATCCGCGCCCAGTCCGTCCAGCAGCCCCTCCAGTCCATCCATGGTGCCTGTGATTTCTGCCCGGACCTGTCCGTCAACCTTCTTTATATTCATGGCAGCATCATATTCCTCTGTCTGGTTGGTTCCCATGGACACACAGAATCCGTTGTCACAGGATTTGCTGCAGCCTAAAAGCACAAGGCGCAGCCCCTTCCTCAGCCGTGCATAATAGCTGTCCCCAAAATGATTTTCCAGATAAACCGCATCCAGCCTTTTAAGGGCGTGGATATCGCAGCTTCTCATGAACAGGAGCGCCGGTTTCTTCCTCTCCGGCTCAGCCTCCTTTACCTCCCCTTCCGTAAAATAAAAAAGGATCTGGGTAATAGGCAGGATTGCCTCCTTAAATGAATACGCGGACTTCGTTTCCCATTCCAGTTCCTCAAACCGTTTCAGCCGCCCATATCTTACCACATCCGTATCCGAATACATTCCTTCCCCGGCCATGCACTTCGGTCCATAAACCACATAATCCCGGTTCCACATCTCAAACAACTGATGCAGCCCATCTTCCCGCAGACAGTAACCCATGCAGCACATACTCCTTTTCCTTGTTAATAATTTAACTATAACAGATAAAAACAAAAAATGCCGTGATTTATATCACGGCTGTTTAAAATAATCACTTAATTTTTCTAAATCAGGTACCCAGAAATGGTTCTTTTCCACATATATAAGGCCCAGATCCCCCAATTTCTTGGCCTGTCTGGATACGGTCTCCCGCTGGGAGCCAAGCATCTCCGACAGATAGGTGATGCTGAGCTGCATCTGGATCAGCACCCCATTATCCGTCGTGACACCGTAGTCCCTGGCCAGCTTGTATAGCTTTGCAGCCAGCCGTTTCTCACCTTTCATGGCATTGGTGGTATTCTTCATCTGTCTGTAAAGCCTGCGTACCCGAAGGGCCATGGCGTCAAAGGCAGCCCTGGTCAACCCAGGATCCCGCTCCATCACGTGCCAGAACCGCTCCTTGGAAAGCACCAGCACCTGGGCGCTTTCCCGGATTTCACAATTAATGGAGACAGGCAGGTCCTGGAACATGATCTCATTGAGCATTTTTCCAGGCCCGTATATGAACACCACTTTCTTTTCCCCCAGGGTGTTCAGCTTATAGAGGGAGGCAAGCCCTTCTAATATAATATAGAAACAGGACAGCCCCTCACTGTCATAAAACACATGCTGTCCCTTCTCATACCGTTTGATACAGGCAAAGGACATTATCTCTGCCCTGCTGGACGGACTGGCATCCCTTAATATATCTGAAATCCCAAACGCTTCCCCAACCGTCATCCCGCAGTCCCCCATGCCTTTTCCCATGACCTTTTGCCCATGTCCCGTTCTGTAAAAAAAAGTCTTTAAACACAAGGAACCCCTCCTCATATTTAAAGACTTGCTTTAGCTGGGCTACAAGGATTCGAACCTTGAACTGACGGAGTCAGAGTCCGTTGCCTTACCGTTTGGCGATAGCCCATTAATACAACGTTTTGAATTATACAATATTTTAGCAATTTAGGCAAGCCCTTTTTTGACTTTTTACATTTTTTTCGCCCAATCCCCGCCCAATGTTTCGGACCTTCTCACATATCCTCCAAAACGCTGCAAACCAGCGCCCGGGAATCCTCTCCTCGCAGACGCTGGTATTCTCTTACCGCATACCTTAATCAAAATTTCTCAATTCTGGAATTGCAGCCTTTTTTAACCGAAATTGTCCCACAAGTTCTTTAAGCTTCCTGGCCTGATCCGATAGTTCCTCGCTGGACGCTGCGCTTTCCTCCGCGGTGGCGGACGTTGTCTGGACCACGCTGGAAATTTGGTCAATGCCAATCGTAACTTGGGAAAGAGAACTTGCCTGTTCCCCTGAGGACGCCGATATATCTTCAATGGCCTGTGTAATTCCCTGCACGCCTTCCACCACATTTTTTAAGGATTGGGCTGTTTCATCTGCGATAACGGCCCCGTTCTCCACAGCCTTCAGGGATTCCTTAATCATTTCCGCGGTATTGTTGGACGCCTCTGCTGATTTGCCTGCCAGGTTTCGCACCTCGTCAGCCACCACGGCAAACCCTTTCCCGGCTTCCCCTGCCCTGGCCGCCTCGACAGCCGCATTTAAAGCCAGGATATTGGTCTGAAACGCGATATCCTCAATGGTTTTTATGATTTTTCCAATCTCTTTCGAGCGGTCGCTGATATTGGAAATAGCCTCCAGCATTTCCGCCATTCTTTTGCCGCTTTCCACGGCATAATCTTTCACTTCTTCCGCTGTCCGGGTTGCATTTGAAGCACTGTCTGCATTCTGTGCCACATGACTGGTCAACTCGTTAATGGTCGCGGCAAGCTCCTCAACCGAGGACGCCTGTTCCGTTGCCCCCTGAGACAACATCTGGGCTCCTGCGGCCACCTGGTCCGAACCTCCGGCCACCTGGTCCGCAGATTCATTAATCCGCAAAAGCGCCATACTCAAATGATCCGAAATTGCCTCCATCGATTCTCGGATCATCTCAAATTCCCCACGATAATCCGCATGGATCTCCACGCAAAAATCATTGCCGCCCATGCGTTCCAGATTTGTCTTTACATCCATGATCACATCCTTCAGACTCGCCTGCATCTGCCGGAAAGAATCAGCCAGTTCCCCAAACTCATCCCTGGAAACATAAGGAATTTCCTCCTCCAGATTTCCCTGTTCAATTTTCTCCGCAGATTCTAACAGAACATAAATAGGGGAAATAATCCGTTTTCTCAGGATGCCGAGCATCAGGATTGTTAACATAAAGGCAGCCCCAAAAATAAAACACAGCACCATCCTGCTGGCGGAGGCACTTTCCATCGCAGTATTCTTAAACTTCAGGGCATTGTCTGCAGCCGTTGCAATAATGGCATCCAAACCATTGATGGCATCCTGCTCAAGCTTTGTATACTGCTCCACCTGTTCCCCGGATGGAATCTGCCCGGAATTGACTATCTCCAGAATCTGCTGCCCGGATGAGGACCAGGCGTCGACCATAGCCAGGATATTCTTCATATTATCGCTCATAGGAGCGGTTTTATCTACCTTATTTCCTTCGATGTCCCTGATTACCTGCTCCACAGCCATCAGGTTAGCGGTAAGATCCGCTGAAGGCGGGATATTGTAAAGGATCATCTCCCTCAACCCGTTTCCGGTCTGGGAAATCCTGGACTTTGCCTCCCACATTCCAACCAGATTTGTGTGGGGCCGTTCATAGAGTACCTCCGTATTGCCGGATATATTATGGATGTAAGTAATGGAAGTCAGGCCCAACAAAAGCAGGATAACTAAAAGAATCCCGAAAGACATGCTCAGTAATTGTTTGATTTTCAAGGTAGAAATCCTTTTTTTCATGATAAAATCCCTCGTCAACTTCATGTTTTTCATAACTTATCGTTCTAGTGAATATATCGACTGATTCAAATTAATGATAAGGGAAAAAATGTCACATCTTTCAAAAAATAGCGCTGCTGGGCTGCGACAAAAAAAGCTGATAAACAAGAGAGTTCCCTCTCAGTTTATCAGCTTTCACTTACCTGGGCTACAAGGATTCGAACCTTGAAATGACGGAGTCAGAGTCCGTTGCCTTACCATTTGGCGATAGCCCATTATTCAATTTTAAATCCCACAGTGTTGGCAATCACGGTACCGATTAACAGCTGCGGGATTAATTATACCCATATTGTGGCAAATAGTCAAGCACTTTTTTATCCAATTATTTTGTTTCAGCTATTTTATATCAACCGGAAGTCCCATTCCTCTCAGCAAGGTTCAGCCTGTGAATACGGAAAATGGAAATAATCAGCGGAATAAAAATAGAAAATGCACCGATTGCCCCAGTAGAGGTCAGGAGAATCTGTACGATTTTCATCAATCCCATAAGGGATACAAAATAGCACACTATCATAAATGCAAGTGCAATAACAAAAACCTTAAGCTTCCGGTCAATCCCTGAGTTTTTCCAAAGCTTGATAAAACGTGCCGCTATACTGAATGCAAAGGTGGGCCCGGTAGTAATTACCGCAATAAAAATAACAACCCAGTAAATAATGGTAAGCGTGCTTCCCAGATAATTCTGACAGATGTTCAGAATCGGGGTGGAGTTAAGCTGCTCCGGCAGGAACGGAAGCACGATACAGGATGTTGCAAAAAACAGGACGCTGACAAAAATTGCAATCATGATACCGGAACCGACCGCATCTTTCTGGTCCCGGATTTTTTCTGAATAACTGCTAAGGGTGGCCCCCCATGAGCCAACATTAAAACAATAAGAAATAAGCATGGTATACCCCGTGGCAAGAGAGGCTCCGCTCCAGTCCACCCCTGTCCTAAAATTTCCCAGCAGGCCAACAAGAACATCTCCCCGTATTGCACACACAGCAGCCAGGACCGCCAGAAGGCTGCCTGTCAGAGCCAGGGTCATCACGGTGTTGAATTTGCGCAGGAATGCACTGCCGTAAACACTAAGGATGGCAAATACAAAAGCTGCAATGAGTGAACCTGCCTGTACAGGCATTCCAGTGGTTGAATTGGCAAGAGCGCCGAAAAGGGCCATTGCTCCAGCACAGGCGGCAATACCTGATAATATGGTATAAAAATCAAAAAACAGTGTGACAATCTTCCTAAGTCCAGGGTTGGAACCATCCCTATGAAGACCATATAGGGCAAGATAAAATCCATTGTAATCCGTTACTTTATAAGCCCTGATTACATTGATACCCAGGATGCAGCAGACAGCCATGATGGTCATGAAAATCAGAATGAAAATTAGCATATGGCCGCCGCCATATCTGGCAAAATAGCTGGTGGCATAAGCGCCGGAAGCCATCGCGCCTCCGCAAAAGGCCCCAAAAACCAAGGCTGCAAGTCCAAACCAGACTGACAGACGCATTCTAATCGTATATTTTTCCTGTAACATAATATCCTTTATCCTTTCACCGTGCATATTGCCGCAGTAACTCACTACAATCCACTACCATTCCCTGCTTTGCAGATTCAAGGCAGGCCATGACCATGGCAAAGCTTTTCACATTGTCCTCAAGGGAGGTTTCCGGAACATCCCCCTGTTCAAGACTGTCCAGAAACATATGGAAGCCGTATTCCATTTCAGTATACTTCATTTCTGGCTGCAGGATTTCCTCTCCCTGCTGTCTGCCGGTATTAAGTACGACCACCTCTGCCCTTTCATGTTTATAAAAATACACTGCTCCATCTGCATCCAGCGTCAGGCAGCCCTTGTCACCTGTAATAGTAAAATTCCCGTCCCAGGAGGTTTCCTTTCCTCTGGCCGCCCAGCTTCCGCTATATGTAACCGTAACACCATTGGTCATCTGAAAGACTGCATATGTATCAGGCTTTCCTTCATATAGGGACCAGGACGGTCTGGAAACGCGGCAATACGCTTCCTTACAATCAGCGCCCGTAAAAAACCGTATCAGGTCAAAATGATGGATGGACACATCCTGCAAAAGAGGCATTTCTAATCCCGCCCTGTATCCCTGCAGGTCCTCCTGCTGGCGGAATTCCAAAAGTATGGATTCCATCCTGCCAATCATACCATGGTCAATGGCTCGTTTAATGGCCTGGTTATGGGGTCTCCATCGGTAATTCTGTGAGGTCATGAATCTTCGGGCAGGATATTGGGCTTTCAGGCGCAGTAACTCCATGGCCTCCTCCATATCCATTGCCAGCGGCTTCTCTGTAATCAGATTCATGCCTTTTTCCAGTGCCAGCCTATCGGCCTCAAAGTGCAGCACGCCCGGAAGCACTACCACGGCAATATCTGCATCTGTCTGTACAATGGATTTCCTGAAGTCAGTAAACGTGATTACAGGATTAATTCCATAATCTGCACATATTTCCTGCATTTCGTCCTCACTGCCTGCTGCGCCTGCCAGATGGCATTGTTCAGATTTTAAAATCAGTTCCAGCCACCGCCGGCCCCAGAATCCCATTCCAAGGAGTAATATCTTATGCTTCATTCCAGCCTTCCTCCCCGATTTCCTCCATCACTTCCCTCCAAAGAGGGAATCTGGGAAGGGAACCTTCAGACCAGCCGCATCCGCCGGAGATTACTGTTTTTACACCGCCTGCCTTTAAGGCTTCTATCACCTTCATTTTAATATGGCCCTTTATCTCATCCCTGTCATTCCCTGCAAAATCAGAGCTTGGTTTATATCTGCCCTCAAGTTCTTTATAACCATGTCCATTGGCATGATCCAGCCCACCTACAAGGACCCGGTCTGTTTTCTGGCGCATTTCTCCAATGGTTAGCTGGCCTTGCTCCTGATCCGCCCAGTTAAATGCATCTACCGGATAATCCAAAAACCATTGGCTGGTGCTGGCATCCCCATGGCAGATATGGGCCATGTTAAACCATGTCCTGTCTTTTATTGCATTAATATTGCTCACATCATATTTCCTTGCACACTCATCAAACATATCCCTGCCCATCAGTTTAGCCATACCACACTGATACCCCAGGAAAAATCCAGCGGCACCCGCATCAACAAACGCCTCCATTAGCCGCTCATTGGTCTCGGAAATCACTTCAAGGGCTGCCCTGGCATAGCTGCCGGAGTATTCAAAATGCGAAAGGATTACTTCCGGGTGGAAGAACCCTCCCGTCATCTCCCCCATCCATATGAATGGACTGAAAACAGTGGCCAGCACAGGCACATCTCCCTGATAATAATCATTCACCCGTTTACAAACCTCGATTTCCCTAGCCAAGGCACCCGTTTTCAGGTCCGGCACCTTTAGTTTCGCCCACTGGTGCGGATCATTGATTGCGCTTGCCTGTACGTTCATCCAGGTATCGTCATAAATATGGGCCGCCGGTCTTAACATCTGCCCGAAATCTTCGGTAAAATACATGCCATTAGGCATCAGTTTTATAAAATCAAATTGATATGTATTCTGATATGCTATGGTTGCCTCGGTAAAATCCTTTGCATTTCTGTCTACCAGATTCATATGGGGCCCCCAGGCCACAAACGCCGGTCTGTCTGTCTTTCTTCCTTCTTTTACTGCCATCAAACGTTCTTTATGCGTCATCTCTTAAGTTTCCTCTCTTATATGGTTTCCCTGATATCCACATGCGGAACATGTCTGGCAATACAAAATCCAGCATCTTTTATGCTTTACGCATGTCCGATTGATGCTCCTGCTTTAAATGTGGTTTTCAGGTAATGGTCCTCACAGGGCCTGTTATTCAGGATATCACACAGCATTTCTGCCGCAAGTTTTCCCATCTCTGCTTTAGGGACATTGATAGTAGCCAATACTGGTTCAACATAGGAAGCAAATGGAATATCATCACAGCCCGCCACGGAAATATCTTCCGGAACACGTATCCCCCTCTGCCGCAAAGCCTTCATTGCCCCGATAGCCACCAGGTCGTTAACAGCGAAGACCGCATCTACATCCGTGCCCCTTTCTAAAAGCTGATTCATTGCCTGGAATCCTGTATCCAGGTCAGCGATATAAGGCATCTCGCCATCAATCAGAAGTTCCGGCAGTACCTGCAGGTCATTGGCTTTCATGGCCTGGCAGAAATTAGCATACTTTTCATGAGATGTCTCTTTTAGAGAATATCCGCTCAGAAAAGCAATCCGCTTATGACCAGTCCCTGCCAGAAACCGGACCATCTCCCCAATGGAATCCTCATAGTCAATCTTCAGCACCCTGCCAAACTCCGGGCAGCCTGAGACCACACGGATACCGCTTGCACAAGCCCGGCGGATAGCCGGTTCCATGCTGTCAATGTATGTTGCCAGGAATAATCCATCCACATTCCTTGCTATCAGGTCAAAAATGGCATCTTCATTAAAGTTAAAGATATTAATATCTATGGCTGATACAATATATCCCCGTTTTCGGGCTTCCTCCTGCATGGCTTCCGCCACTTCCGCATAACGTGGATTCTTTAAGTTATTTACTACCAGCGCCAAATGGCCGCTTCTGTTCGTAGCCAGACACCTGGCTGCCTGGTTTAGATAATAGCCCTTTTCTTCAATTGCTTTCCTTACCCGTGCGGCAAGTTCCGGGCTCACATACTTTGTTCCATTTATTACATGGGATACTGTAGCCTCAGATACACCCGCTGCTGCTGCAACTTCCTTTCGCTTTGACATCCTCGTTCTTTCCCTTCCATTTATTCTGGTGTTATTATATTACCAGTTTCAGAAAAAGGGAAGGATAATCCTATTTCCTTCAGGGTTATGTGATTTCACATATCCAATTATAAATTGACAAAACCACCTGTCCTGGCAGACTCCTCTATTGCAGATACCACACGCATTGCCTCATAAGACTCCTTTGCAGGCACAGGTGATGGACCATGGTCCTGTATTGCTTTTACAAAAGTACTGACCACTTGTGAAGACGGATTCTCCTGGCTTATATACCGTACCTTCTCGCCGGAATCCATGATTACCTCCAGTGCGCAGTCCTGACTGTACTGAACACGGAGCACCCCTTTCTGGCAATAGTAAACTGTCCCGTTTTCCATTGGTCCGTAATTAGAATAAGACAGGTTCAGGGTACCCATGACACCCGATCTGCTCTCCAGGACACAGACTGCATTATCATATACATCCACAAGCCTTCCCTCTGCATCACACTTGTCCCTGGTACCAGCGATGGCCCCAACCCTTATAAAAGGTTCTCCCAAAAGATAACCAAGTACATCACACTTATGAATCCCCAAATCAGTGATACACCCAAAACCTGAATTCCGTTTATTCAAGTACCAGGTGGATGTGGACCGGTTGATGCTGAAACGCTCCGGTCCGTCATGTGCCAGTGTACACCTAAAGGCAATGACTTTTCCCAATTGACCGCCCATTAAAATCTCCTTTGCCTTTCTATGGGCCAAGGTAAAACGCTGGTTATGGGCTGCCATGTAAAATGCCTTACTCTCCTGCTCAGCCTCCAGCACTTGACCGGCTTCCTTAAGGCTCATGCACATGGGCTTTTCACATAAAACATACTTGTCCCTCTTAAGAGCTTCCATGGAAATCCTTCCATGGCTGTCATTGGAAGTACAGATTACAACCCCGTCAATGGTTTCATCATCCAGCATTTCTTCATATTGGTCATAGACCTTACCCCCATACCGATTGGCCAGGGACCTGGCGTGTTCCGGCACATAATCGTAAAAACCTGCAAGTTCTGCATCCTTGCTTTCCGCAAGTTCTGGTACATGACGGATTTTTGCAATCTGCCCACAACCTATGATGCCAATCCTCGGACACCTATTCTGTTCCAATTTCCCTTCCTCCTTCTCCTATCTTTTTATAGTTACGCGCGTAACTAATGGTTAAAAAAATATATGTATATGATAAATGCATGCGGGTTACGCGTGTAACTAAAACTCATTTTATCATGTTCCACTAATTTGTCAAGCATTTTTCTTTTATTTCTCAATTATTAATATTTTTTTATACAATACCATATTTAATAATGCAGTACTGGGTAAACCCACATAAAAACATCCATTTGCCTTTCACCCTGCAGATGGATATTTTCCTGCGCCCCTTATGAACAGGCATCTCCTGCCTCTGTGTATGACGGTATCCAGCCCCCCAGGGCCGCTGAAACCTTCTCAATAAAGAAATGGGAAATGCTCCCCACAATCAGGGCAGCCATCACGGTCCCCTCCCGTATGCCCAGCACATGTCCTGTCACCGCAACAGAAACCACCACCGCACTGGCCACAATGCTCATATCAAACCCGGTCTTCACACGGCCGAACCGCCATCCGGTAAGTCCTGCAATCACACGGACCAGCCCTTCACCAGGAAGGATCAGGACATTGGGGATGACCTCAAATGCAATCCCCAGCCCCAGGAATACACATCCCAGCAGCAGCATCAGCACCTGTCCCACATAACCTCCTGTCTGCCAATAACTGAGGATGCAGAGCCAGCCGTCAATGCAGACGGAAAATAAAAGTGCCGCCGGAAGCTGGAGCAGCTGGATTTTCTGAAACGCTTTCCCCAGCAGGATTACCTGGATGATGAACATGACCGAATTGACCATCATGGTAAAGGTTCCCAGGGTATGGGGAAAAATAAAGGTCAACACAAAAGCAAGGCTGGTAATCGGTGACGTTCCCAGCCCTGCTTTTGTTATCAGGCTTATTCCCAATGCACTGAATATGACTCCTGCAATGAACATTCCATAACGCTTAAACATATCTGAATTTTTCACGTGCTGACACCTCTATTTTTTTTAGTATACCTAAAATATTTTATATATTTAATCATAGCACGTTCTATTATCCGCTACAATGGGCATACTGACCAACTTGAGGATGAAAATTCAGCAATGTGCACAATCATTTTTAGAGTATCTAAAAAATTTTTAGGTCCCTTTCTGCCGCCTGTCAATCAGGATATGGGCCCCCAATGTCACGGCAGCGCTGAATAACAGCTGTACATAATAGGCAATCCCCCTGGAAAGCACCATGGCCGGAAGCAGCAGGTCCCCGTAAAAAATAGGGTCAAATATGGTCAGGAACAAATGCTCGCTGATTCCCATGCCGCCCGGGAGGGGAAGCATATCTGCCGATATGGATATGGTTGCCTGCAAAAGGATAAGGGTGGCTGCATGGGTTCCTTTTAGCCCAAATGCCTTATAGACAAAATATGTAACAGAAAACAGGGCTATCCTCTGGCAGAAAGTAAGGAGCGTCACCCGCACCAATACGTCCTTGTGCCGGCGCAGGTAGGATGCTGTTTCATTGTAATGGTCCATGGTCAGGTTAAGCCGCTCTGTCCTGGACGGTTTATCCTTCAGTATATGCAGTCCCACCAGGAATCCCAGCAGCTTCATGACAATGTTCTTTGCCAGGGAAGTGTGGAATGCCAGGATCAGCATGGCCAGACAGAACACCACGTTCAGTGTAAGGCCCAGATAGAACACCGGCATGACCTCATACAGGTAACGGTCCAGCAGCCCTCTTCCAAATACAGCCAGAAGACATCCCACAATGACCAGCACGGACTTGTACGTAATGGTCACAACCATCAGCACCACGGTTGCCACGGGCACCGGTATCATATTCTTCCTCATATAATAGACCTGGGCCGGCTGCCCTCCCCCTGCCGAGGGCGTGATACAGCTAAAGAAAAAGCCAATGGCCGAATACATGAAGCAGGTCCGCCGCTTTGCCTTTACCTGCAGCGTTCCAAAAAGATAATGGAGGATGGCCGACTCAGCCCATATGAAGAATACCACACAGGCCACGCCCAGGATCAGGAACACCGGCGATGCCTCGGTCATGGTATCCGCTATATCGCTTAAGTCTTCCCCCCCAAACACGCTGTATATGGTCAGAAAGAATACAACCAGCAAAAATACGGCATTTAATATATTTTTCTTTTTACTAGACATTTAAACCCCTTTTTCCAGATAGCCGGCTCTCTGGCTAAACATCGCTTACAGGATAGGATACCATAAACCAAGTAATCCCGCAACCCGATATGCCCGCGGCACATCACAAAAAACCGGAAATCCATAAACTGGATTCCCGGCTTACTTAACAACTGGGCTACAAGGATTCGAACCTTGAAATGACGGAGTCAGAGTCCGTTGCCTTACCATTTGGCGATAGCCCAATAACACAACGAAAGTTATTATATATCATAGTTCAATTTTCGTCAAGTACCTTTTTGAATATTTTTCCAAGCAGTACCTTTTTGAATATCTTTCCAGGCAACATTTTTCCAAAGACCCTTCCGGTTCCTGGCATATGCTCCGGACAGCCCTTCAGGCGCCTGGGTATTTCAGGATATTCTGAAGCTTTTTCATGGAGCGGTTGTATTTGGACAGGACTGTGGCCAAAGGCATTTCCAGGGTCTGCGCCACCTCCCTGTGCTTCATCCCGGCCGCGGTATGGAGAAGCACGATCTGACGCTCCTCCTCGCTGATTTTTCCAAGGGCATCAAGGAGCACCTTCCTGTCCGCAGCCTGTTCCAGGGATTCACAGTACGCTCCCTCTTCCTTTTCTTCCAGCTCATCAAAGGCCACATTGCTTACCATTTTCTGTTCCCTGAACCTCATATAGCAGAGATTCCTGGCAATGGTAAAAACCCAGGCCAGGGGTTTTCCCAAAGGGACATAGGATTTGGCCTTGGTCCATACGCAAAGATATGTTTCCTGCATCAGGTCCTCTGCCTCATAAGGGCTTTTTGTCAGTGACAGGATAAAGCTGTACACCGGGCGGGCCGTTTCCTGGTAAAACTGGCGGAAGGCTTCCCTGTCGCCCTCTGCCATTGCCTGTATCATCTCTTCCTGTGACATCTGCCCTTCCCCCTTTGGGGATTAGCCTACTCTTTATTTCCCGACATGAAACTGTTCTCCACGGTAATGACGCACTCGCAACGCCCGTCCCGCTTTTTAACCTCATCGCTAATCCTTGCTTTCAGTTTACCCTGCACAGACTGTTTATATTCCCAGGGAACTACTAAATCAAAAATCAGGTTAATCCGGGCCTGTCCGTCCACCATCCTGAAATCATGGAATTCCAGGCGGCTGTCAATATTTTCCAGGACATCGGCCACCATATCTTTGAATTTTACAACCAGTTCATTGTGCGTCTCCACCGGATCCATATGGATTACAAGAAGGAGGCGGAACCGCCGCAGCGCCTCCCGTTCAATGCGGTCAATGATCTCATGGCTGAACTCCACGTCACAGTCATTGGGGACCTCTGCATGGATGGAGGCCATGCTTCTGGTTGGCCCATAATTATGTACAATCAGATCATGGGTTCCCACAATACCGTCAAAGCCCTCCACAAAATTACTGATTTCCTCATAAAACTCCGGGTCAATCCCCTCTCCTATCAGGGGCGCCAGGGTATCTTTTGCAATATTCACGCCGGCAACCATGACCACCACGGACACGATGATTCCCACAATGCCATCCACATTCAGACCGGCCATGCCATAAACAGCAATGGAGAAAATCGTGGCCGACGTAGCTGCCACATCCCCCATTGCATCTGCCGAAGTTGCCATCATGACCTTGGAATTAATCCGTTTTCCAAGCTTCTTGTTAAACATGGACAGCCACAGCTTCACCCCCACGGAGAGCAGGAGGATGACAATGGAAATCCATCGGAAGGTCATATCCTCGGGATGGATGATCTTGCCCACCGATGACTTGAACAATGAAAAACCCACCTGTATGACCAGGAAGGCCACGATGAAGGCGGAAATATACTCAATCCTCCCATGTCCAAAGGGATGGTCGTCATCCGCTGGCTTTTCCGCCATCTTAACGCCGATAAAGCCGATAATGGAAGAGGCTGCATCGGACAGGTTATTAAATGCATCTGCCATGACAGAGATGCTGTTTACCAATATCCCAATCATCAGCTTGGCTGCAAACAGAAGAAGGTTGCAGAAAATCCCCACCCCGCTTGCAAGGGTGCCATACTCTGTCCTGACCTCGTCTTCCTCCACCTGTTCATGATTCTTAACAAAATGTTTTACCAGAAAATCAGTCATATCAATTCCCCATATTCTACCTTTTCAAGAAACAGCCCCTCAGGCGGGGCCGTAAACCCGGCCGCCTGCCGGTCCAGCGCCTTAAGGACAGACCTCATGTCCTCCGGCCTGCGCCTGCCCTGCCCCACTTCTATCAGTGTTCCGGCAAGGATACGCACCATCTGCTGCAAAAACCCGTTTCCCGTAAATGATATATGAAGCCTGGTGTGTTCCAGGCGTTCAAAGCATATGGACTCCAGGGTCCGTACCGTGGACTTTTTCATTTTTTTATTGCCGCTGAAACTCTTAAAATCCCAGGTGCCGGTCAGGAATGCCGCAGCCCTTTCCATGGAGTCCACATCCAGTTCCTGTCCCAGACCATAATAATAACTGCGCCTGAACACATCCTTTTTGGGTCCCATTTCAATCTGATACCGGTAGGTCTTGCTCACGGCGTTCAGCCGGCTGTGGAACCGCTCAGGCCCGGTTTGGATCCTCCACACAGCAATGTCCTCTGGAAGATACCGGTTCAGGTACTCCATTACCTCATCCGGAGTCCTCTTTCCCTTTAGCCGGAAATCAGCCACCTGGCCCTGGGCATGGACACCTGCGTCCGTCCTTCCGGAGCCCCGTACCTCCACCGGTTCCCCATCCAGCTTTTCCAGGATGCGTTCCAGTTTTCCCTGGATGGTCTTTTCCGTATTGCCCTGCTTCTGCCATCCGTCATAACGCGTCCCGTCATAGGACAGCCATATGATATAATTCATCTTAATTTTCCCCTATCTGTATTTCTCATAAAAGCCAGCGCGGTGGTCAATACCAGCCCGCACACCACTCCGCACAGATCCAGCCACACATCATCCACCTGCCCGGACCGACCATCCACAAACAGCTGAATGGTTTCGTCCACAAAAGGCACAAGAAAGGCCAGTTCTGCTGCCAGCCTGGGTTTCCTGATTCCTTTTGGCATCCATGTCCTGCAATTTAAGGCTAAAAGGATGCCCAGACCTGTATACTCTATAAAATGCGCTGTTTTCCTCACAATATGTTCGGTAAGCCATCCGCTGTCCAAATCCGCCATTTCACAAAAATCATGAAGCTTTATGAGCAGGAACCCGCTCTCCCTTGAGGATATATGGGCAGGCATAAGGGAATTACCGTAAATAAGGCAGATATATGCAATCAGCAGGATAAAGGCCGCCCGCTGTGCCGGGCCTGCCGCTGTCCTGCGTTCCGGCTGTCCCGCTGTCTTTCCCCGCCCACACTGGTCCGCTGTCTTCCTGTTCTTCATCCTGTCATTACCCCTTTTTTCTTCCGGCCGCGCCCACGCACCCGCCTAAGCTTATCTTGCGCCCACGCTTATTTAAGGATACCGCTTGCATCCACGGCACGGATGGCCTTATTCAGCATTTCCTCATCCTGCACAAGGGCAAGGCGCACATATCCCTCACCGGACGGGCCAAAGGCGCTGCCGGGAGTTACCATGACCCCGGCCTTTTCCACCAGCGCCATCACAAATTCCTCTGAGGATTTAAACTTCCCCGGAATCCCAGCCCACACAAACATGGTGGCCGCGGGCCGTTCCATCTTCCATCCGATTCCGGTAAATCCGTCGCACATGATATTGCGGCGCGTCTCATAGGCCTTCATCGTGGTATGTACGCAGGACTGGTCTCCTGTTATGGCTGCAATGGCAGCTGCCTGGATGGGAAGGAACATGCCGTAATCCATATTGGATTTCAGCAGCTTGATCCTGGAAACCACCGCTTCATTGCCCAGGCAGAACCCAATCCTGGCGCCTGCCAGGCCATATGTCTTGGACAGGGAATTAAATTCCACCCCAACCTCCTTTGCGCCTGGAAAACCCAGGAAACTGCCGCAGGTCCTTCCGTCAAACACAAGGTCGCTGTATGCATTGTCGTGAAGCACGATGATATCATGTCTGGACGCAAATGCAATCAATTCCTCATAAAATGAATCAGGCGCCATGGCAGTGGTGGGATTGTTCGGATATGAGACAACCATCAGCTTTGCCTTTTCCGCCACGTCCTCAGGTATCTCATCCAGACGGATCATATATCCGTTTTCCTTTTTCTGGGGCATATAATACAGATTGGCGCCCGCTATCTGGGGACCATCCCCGAACACAGGGTAACAGGGGTCAGGAACCAGCACCATATCCCCTTCATCCACCATGGTCAGCGCAATGTGCGCCAGCCCCTCCTGCGAGCCCAGCAGGGAACAGATTTCCCTGTCAGGGTCCAGTACAACCCCATAGCGTTTCCTGTACCAGCCGGAAACAGCATCCAGCAGCTCATTCCTGTCGCTGATGGCATACACATAATTCTTAGGGTCGGCGGCAGCCTTGCAGAGCGCCTCTGTGATATGGGACGCGGGCGGTATGTTTGGCGCTCCGATACTAAGGTCAATGACCTCCTCCCCCTGCTTAAGCTTCTGTTTCTTAATCTCAGCCAGCTTTGAGAAGATTCCCTCCCCAAAACGGTCCATCCTCTTTGCAAATTCCATTTCCGTCATCCTCCCTTATATATCCGAATCTTCCTAAAAACCCAGGGCGCATGCAATCAGCGGCAGGAACACCGCCGGAAGCAGGTTGCCGATTTTAATCTTGCTTCCCAGGACCAGGTTCAGTCCCAGCCCGAAAATAAGGATGGAGCCAATACAGGACATCCTGATAATCATCAGGTCCGTGAGATACGGCTTCACCAGTCCGGCCAGCGCAGTCATGCCGCCCTGGTATATCCCCACCGGAAAGATGGAGAAAGCAGTTCCAATGCCCAGGGTCGCGGTAAATACAATGGACAGCACCCCATCCATCACTGCTTTTGTAAACAGCGTGCTGTAATTATGGCTGAGCCCGTCCTCCAGTGAACCCACGATTGCCATGGCGCCCACGCAGAACAGCAGGGATGAGCTGACAAATGCCTCTGTAAAAGTCCCTGACTTCTGACCCCCGGGAATCCTGGACTTACACCAATCCCCCAGCTGCTCCAGTTTATATTCAATATTGATCCACTCCCCCAGGGCCGCTCCCGCCACCATACACACAACGGTCACAAGGGTATCCCTTGTCTCAAAGCCGCTGCCGGACATGGTCATCAGGCCTTTGATGCCCCCGGTTATCCCCACAAACACCACGCACAGCCCCACTGCGCTGGAAATGGTGTCCTGAAGGCGTTTTGGAAGGCCTCCCTTCAGCAGCATCCCAACCAGACATCCGGCCAGAATGGCCCCTATATTTACGATTGTCCCTAATCCTGTCATCCCTCTATACCTGCCTGTTCCGTAACCTTTTCCTGCCCTGGCAGACGGCGCCGTTCCAAAACGCCTCCTGCTCCTATGCGCGTGATTGGCGCCTCATTGGGATAGGACAGTCCATTTCGCCTATTATAGTACAATTTTCCAGATATGACAAGACAGGAAGCTTCCCAAAGGAAACTTCCTGCCTGCTGTCATGGTAATATCAAATCACGCGCCGGCTCCCGGACCGGGATTGCCGCCGCTGCCGCTCAGGGCACCCGCAGGTGGCGGCGGTGCGGCTGAAGGCTTCATTATCTTTTTCCAGGCATGCATTGCAAGGGCCATGGCAATCACGCCGTAGGATACGAATACACGGAAATATTCACCGATGACCGGATCCCCGAAGAGTTCCTTGCCTGCCAGGGGCGCTACGATGAACAGGGTATGGAACAGGATGATTCCCAGGATTGCCTGCTTATTGCTGGCCTTCTGTACAGAAGCGCCGCCTACCAAAAGGGCTGCAATCGCAAACTGCCCAACCTGGGTATGTGCCCCATAGGTGGAGAAGGTCCCCACGTTCTGCAGGAAGATCAGCTGTCCCCAGCTGGCCAGGACCGTTGAGAAAATCATGGCAATGATACGTGTTTTATCAACATTGATACCAGCCGCATTGGCAACGGTACGGCTCTGTCCGACCGTACGCATGTTCTGTCCCAGACGGGTGCGCATAAGGGCCGTGTTAAAGAAACACAGTCCGGCGATGCACAGATAGGTCATGACCGGCAGGTGCACCACAATCAGGACCTTAAAGACAGCCGGTATATAGGTAAGGCCATATACGGCTGCTGCCAGCACACAGTTGACAGCCGCCCTTTTGCTGTTAAAGTCCTTTTTGTAAATAAACTTAGATGCCAGGAACTTCCATATCTGCCAGATAAAGGTGCCGGCACAGCCCAGCTCAATGGCGTTGAGCAGAAGCAGACGGTCCGTTGCCAGGAACTGTTCAACTGCAGGCACATAGGTCACACCATAAACCGCAGCTGCCAGGATCAGCTTGATTATGGCGGCCTTCCAGTTAATCTCAAGATTCTTGGTCTTCTTTATGATGATGGTTGCAATGATGCCAGCCACACAGATATAGAAGCCAATCTCAATGATGGTCAGCATGGGGACCGTATCCAGGGCATACTTAACCGTATCCTTAAGGTCAATGGTATTCTTTACACCCACTCCGGTTGCAATCATCAGCGTGGGATTGTATAAAGGAATCACGCCGCCGAAAATAAACAGGAACAGCAGCTGGTACAGGCCTTCAGCAAAATAGGAGAGGACCAGACCGCCAATCATCTCCGCGCCCTTCATGTGGTTGAACAGTTTGCCCACCAGGAAGCCGAAAAACATGGCAATCGGGGTTGCAATGGCAACGGTCAGCAAAAAGCCGCCAATCCCCACAAAGCCCCAGTAAGTAGTCAGGAAAATGGCTACCTGGGCCGCCATGGCTCCGATTACAATACCAAAGTTCAGTCCCATGCCTGCCAGGACCGGTATGATCAGGGACAGCACCAGGAAGGAGTTACGTGCAATACGCGTAAACAGCTCAGGTATGACAAAGGTAAGGGGCTGCTTGGAAGCGATTGTCCCGCCCACACACAGGATGACGAACAATATGACAACTTTATTCTTAAATAAAACATCCAATGCTTTCTTTCTATTCACGTCCATCACCTTCTTTCGTTTGTGCTAATGCGTAGATGATGATACCATTGGAGATGATCAGACGCATTACCTCCGACAGGTTTCCTTCCGGTATAAACTGGTTTGCCACCGGCAGTCCCAGCGCCAGGATGCCCTGGAACAGGAAGGTGCCAAGCAATACATTGGAAATCCTTGCCCGTCTTGGCGAAGCGCCTCCGATCAGCACGGCTGCCACGGAGTTGAATCCCATCATCATGGGGCCGTTGTACAGCTGCATGAATCCAAAGCCCTGGGCATATACAATGATTCCCACCGCGGCAAGGACCGTGGAAAGCGTGGTCCCTACCAGACGCATCCGGTTCACGTTAATTCCGGCCGCCTTTGCAAACATGGGGTTGGATCCGGCTGCGGACATAGCCATGCCGGTCTTTGACTTCATGAACAGCCATACCAAAAGGCACATGAAGAACATGAAAAGAAGCAGGCCCGTGGGTACTGTAAAATTACCGATTTTAAATGAAAGGGTATCATTCATCACACCGCTGAAGGATGTGGACAGGGAAATGGTATTCCTCAATCCCTTACCGGCATTGGGCCATTTCAGTTCCCCGTTCTGGAACGGGAGGAGCATCCAGAGCATGTTCATGAATGCGATGATGGAGAAACCCACATAGGTTGTAACGGTCATTTCCGAACCCTTTACCTGGTTCAGCAGAAGGCCGTATAGGTATCCGATTCCCGTTGCCAGGACAACGCCAATCAGGATGGCCACCAGCACGGATACCCACATCCCAAACATGGGTCCCACAGCTACCAGGGCAGGAATCCTTGCAACATCAAGTTCAATTACAATCAGGCCTCCCAGCAGACCGCCTACAATACCCATGGAGATACCAAAGTTCAGGCCGATGCCGCACTGCACCGCCGGGACCATGGCCAGGGTCAGGATGCCGAACATGCCCCACCTGCGGACACAGTCACTTAACAGCTGCATGAGATTCATCTGGAACCCGCCTGCAGCAATCACTAAAAAGATAAAAAAACCTACGATGATGATACGCGGCAGACCAAACTGCCGTATTGCCGATTTCACGGGATTATGATTCATAGGCTTCCCCTCCCTTTATTTTTGTACCTGACATGGCCAGGCCAAAGTCCGCGTCAGGAGCATCCGGACTTAATATCCTGGACAGCCTGCCATCTGATATAATGGCAATCCTGTCTGAGATGGAACGCAGTTCCACCAGTTCAGAGGAAACAATAATGACCGTCATTCCCTGTTCACGGTTAAGCCTTGCCAGATACTCCAGCACCAGCTTTTTGGCGCCGATATCAATCCCCCGGGTGGGTTCCGATACAAACAGGATATCAGGCTCCAGGGTTAACGCCCTGGCCAGACATACCTTCTGCTGGTTGCCGCCGGAAAGCCTTCCTGCTGCCTGCCGGATACCCGTACAGCGGATATCCAGCCGTTTGACCATTTCCTGGGCGTGTTCCCTGGCCGCTTTTTTGTCATAAAGCCGCATCCACAGGACCCTCTTAAGGAACTTGTTATTGGTCTGCATGGCTGAGAAGATGATATTATGTTCAATGCTTTCATTCAGCAGGAGCCCGACCCCCTTACGGTCCTCGGAAACAAATGCAATCTTATGTTCCAGGGCGCTGCCCAGTTTATCCAGGTTCAAAGGCTCACCATTAATCAGGACCTGTCCTTGCGCCTTATAAAGTCCCATGATACCATTGGGGATTCCCAGTTTCCCCTGTCCGGCCAGACCGCCGATTCCAAAGATTTCCCCTTTCCGTATGTCCAGGTTAATCCCTTTTACCTGCTCGCCCGGCATATCCACATAATAATCCTTAAGGCTTACCGCAATATCCCTGTCATTAATTACGCGCCTGTCCTCTTCGCTGGTGTCCACCAGTTTCTCCACCTTGCGGCCAATCATCAGTTCCGCAATCTCAACCACATTGGTGTCCTTAATCTCCCTGCGCGCCACGAACTCACCATCCCGGAGAATGGTCATCCCATCTGCCACTGCCATGACCTCGTCCAGGCGGTGGGTGATGAAAATAATGGCAATGCCCTGGGAAGCAATGACCCGCATGGCTTCCAGCAGACGGTCAGCCTCGGATTCGGTGAGCACAGCCGTAGGCTCATCAAATACCAGCAGGCGGATTCCTGTCTTATCAATCTCCCTTGCAATCTCAATAAACTGCATGTAACCAACCGGTAGGCCGGCTACCTTAACATAATCTTCTATCTGTAACCCTATGGTCTTAAGGGCCTTTCTTGCGTCCTTTGCCATGGCTTCCACATCCAGGCCTTCCATGGCCTTTCCAAAGACACGGCTGACCAGATTCGGGGTACTAATTTCGCGTCCAATCTTTATATTTTCCGTCACGGTAAAACCCGGAATCAACATGAATTCCTGGTGAACCATTCCAATCCCTAACTCCATTGCCTTTAATGGGGTGTCAATATCCACTGGCTGGCCTGCCATCTTAAGGGTTCCGCCAAAGCCGCCGGTTGAGTGGATTACCGGCATACCAAATAAAATATTCATGAGTGTAGATTTTCCGGCTCCGTTCTCACCCATCAGGGCATGGATTTCACCTGGTTTAATGTGCAGGTTTACTCCTTTGAGTACCTGGTTACCGGAATATTCTTTTGTGATATTATCCATTTCCAGGACATACTGTGTATTATCCAAGTTAACAACCTCTTTTCCTTCGGACTTCTTCTAACAAACACCTGGCCGCCTTAAAAAGGTTTCGCCGTCTGCCAGTGCAGGACGGCGAAACCACAGATACAATGAATTCTTACAATATGTACGAATTACTCAAATGTAACGAAGTCTGCCATTACCAGGTAATGGTTGTCTTTTGCATTACCACTGTCATCTACATAATTGTCAATGGTCATCTTAATCTCGCCTGCGCACTCCTGAAGGGTATCGCGGAGCAGCTGGTCGTCCAGGACAACACCGTTGGTCTGTCCTTCTAATACCTTCTTTGCATATTCAACGCCGGCTTCAACAAACAGCATGTTACACGGAACGCCCCATGTGGAAACCCTTCCGTTCATGCCTGCTTCATCAACCTTGGCCTGAAGCTGCTCTAACATGTAGTCCACGTCAGCCTCATGTCCGGCCATATCAATGTTCAGGGCTGCGGGGAATGCATGGAATGGAGATGGGCAGCACTGTAAGGAATAGATAGCGCCCTGCTCAAATACGGAACGGATTAACGGCTCCTGCATGCCGCAGTTGGTTGTGAAGAACACGGTATCCTTGCCGTACTTCTCAATCTGACGCGGTACATCCTCAAGGATGAACTGCTGGGCGCCGGTGATACCGGAATCACCGGTTGGGTCAGGAGCGGTTACATCAACTAACTCAATGCCATTCTCCTCACAATATTTCTTCAGGTTCTCATGACGGGCAACAATCAGGGCATAGCTCATATGACGCGGGAAGGAATAGTGAATCATGGTCTTTGCTCCCTGGGCTTTTGCCTGAGGAGGAATCACGACTCCGCATCCTGGCTCATCTACCTGTAAAACAATGTCAGCCTTGGGGTTGATGACGCCTGGATCCTCGCCTGGTGTACCGGTGATGAAGATCATGTCAGGACGTGTCTCACGTACCTTATCAATGGCTGCGGCGGTTCCCGGGATGGCCTGGCACCAAACAATCGCCTTAACAGCCGGGTCAGACGCCATGGCAACTGCGTTGGAGATAACGGTCTCAGTCTCAGTGGAGAAGTTGTCCGGGTATGTAGAGGTAACAATCATGTCGCCATACTTTTCCTTCATCTTGTTGGCCTGTGTGATTTCCTCATCACCCTGGGAAGCAGTACCTGTAATGATACCAATCTTGAAATCTGCAGCAGGGGCCTCTGTCTCCTCCCCCTCTGCCGCTTCTGCCTCACCGCCCTCTGCGGCTGCGGTGGTGGCTGCAATGGTGGTTGGGGCCTCAGTTGCTGCGGGCTCTGCGCTGCGGCATCCGGCAAGTGAGAATACCATCGCGGCTGCCAGTGTAAAGCTCAATAATCTTTTTTTCATGCTCTCTCTCCTTTTAATAAACGTTTTCTTCAACTTCCCTTTCATGGACTGAAATGCCTTATGGACACCATCCAATTAAGGTACAGTCATGTTAAAAATTATACCATATAAAAATAGTTTATGTCTACTAAAAATATACATTATTTACTACTTTCTAACGGAAAACTTTAAATTCTGCTATATTATTACCTATAAATAAGAATTTCTTTGATTTTTATATTACAAAACAAAATATTGAAGGCGGTGGAATTTTATGTAAACTTATTCATCCAGGAAAATCAAGGCGGGATAATAAAAAAATTTTATATCCGCTTACTTTCAATTTAGAAGAACCGGAACCCTTCATTGCTGCAGGATTCCGGTCCATGATAAAACACAATGACAACACAAAAGGCTGAAATCCCTTGTAAATCAAGGAAATTCCAGCCAATAAAAAAGCGCGAGACGGGATTCGAACTCTCCCAATGTCGGAAAAGCTACTAAAATCAAGGAGGAACGCACACTGTCTAACGTGTGTCTACAGGCTGTCTACAACTTGTAAATCAGAGAGGAAAGCTGTCAAGGGGTCTGCGGAGCAGATACATCTTGCCCCTTTACTGCTTTCTACTACGGTCGAATACTCCCATACTATATATAAGAGGTTGATAGACAGCTTTTATCTATCAACCTCTTGATTACTCTTTAAACGAAATACCATTTCTTATCCCATGTTTCCAATTTTAATTCCAGTTAAATCACTTTCAAAATTTCCGTTATCACCCTGTATAGCTCCGCCTGCGTTGCTCATGTCAACATATCCATATCCCGGAATGTAAGTGTAACCTTCCTTGTCCCCCTCTGGGCCATGTGCTAATCCATCTTCCCCAATATACCAATCCCGTTCTACCTTTGGTATATCCTGTACCCATGCACCAGATTCATCTACGGTATATCCGTCAAGTGTTACAGTGTTGGACAGCATATATCCGTCAGCGGCGAAAAAATAGCATTTATCCCCAATCCATTTCCATGTGTTCATCGTATAAGAACCATCATCTTCCTGATACCGCCAACCAACGTTATCTTGCTGCCACTCCGCAGCTATAGCTGTTGAACTCATAAGCATAACCGCCATAAATGTTGCTGTTGCCAATGCTAAATATTTTCTTCTCATAATATTACCCCTTTCCCGGTTCTCTAAATGGCTTCTGTTAAAATTATCTTATCATTGTTCATTCATAATATCAAGTATAATTTGTGAGCTATTCCCTAACATACTTTTATGTTATCTGACAGTACAATTTTGTTAGGTGGTGGCTCATATGACAAAAAAAGTAGAACAACTACAATTTGATGAAAATATATATGATACGATACGGCGCAACATCAAGAAATATCGAAAAGAAAAGGGGCTGACTTCTGCACAACTTGCGGAAATGGTCGATTTATCCCATGACTTTATACGGCAGATTGAGAGCGAAAAGGTGGGCTATAATTTTTCGGTCGAAACCTTTTATAAAATCTCGGTTGCGTTGGGGGTTAGCTTGGATAAGCTGATTGAAAAAACAGGAGATAAATAACGGTATTATGAAAACACCCCTTGCTGTATACATAAATGTATAGCAAGGGGTGTTTTATGTTAATCATTAGAATTTAATTTGTCAAATTCAATTTGTGCTGATATGTCCGGTAATTGTCTGCGCGCTATGCCATATGCAACGTTAGCACCTAACTTTTTATCATTCTCAATCAAAACAAATTCAATTTTTTCGCATTCTTCCTGTCTCTCTAGTCTTTCTAAGTATTGAGCTTTTACACTTTCACACCAAGCCTTATAAGCAGGCTCCGGCAAATTCTTTTCATTGTAAATCTTTTCAATTTCATTCATTTCTAAAAGGTAATCCCTCACAACGTTTGAAAGCTGCATAGTCAAAAATGAAACTCCACCGTATGGTGTCTTATCTTCAACAGGTATTGTGCATTTGCTAAAATTAAAAAAAGAACTAAAGTTATCCAAAATATCACTCTTTTTTTCTGCGTCCTTCAATCCATATAACCAATCTAATGAAACATGAAATTTTTCTGCTATCTCAATTCCCTTATCAATAGTCAAGAGCCGCCTTGATGTTTCTACTGCACTTAAAGTATTTTTGTTAACCCCTAATTGCTCTGCCATTTTTTCCTGTGTAAGTTTATGTTTCTTTCGTAATTCAGCCAATCGAGAAGACGGAAAATTAGTATCCATAAATAATTACCTCCATATTTTTCTTATATACAAGATACCAAATATTCGTGTATGTGTCAACCAAGATTAGTAATATATTCATTTATGCATTTATATTTGTTTACCGTGAATATACCCTCATTTTGTTTACTTACAACATATAAGTATTATAATTAAATTCAACAAGTGCTTGTGAATAAAACAGCTTTGTTGCCGCCTTAGCTAAGCAGCGACAAGGTAAAGAAAGAAGGAATTTCAAATGAAAAAAACCGCAATTTCTATTATTGCACCGCAAGGACTCAAAAACGGTTATCTAATTATTTTCATGGAAGAACAAGCCTACGCTGAGTTTCTTGCAGGCAAGGATTCTTCCCCTGTTACAGCGTTTAACGTTGTCCCTAGCGAAAAAGGTGAGATAGTCAGTATGCTCATTGAGTTACAAGAGGGCGTACCTAGGGTTGTAACCGCTACTGTGGAGTAAGAAAAATAAAGCAAGCAAAATTGTATTGCTGAAGATTAACAGCGTATTAAAGAAAGGAAAAAATATTATGGCAAACAACAAACTTGAGGTCTCTCTACCTGCCATCAATAAAGGACAGGAATTTGCAGTTCTTACTGGAAAAAGTCCTATTTATTTCTACGAAGACGGCAAGCGAACAAGTGAGACCCCTATCGGTACTAAAATTACAGTTGCTTTGCAGGGAAATTGTTTTACCTCTTTAACGGTCAAAATCGAGGGAAAAACAGACCCTCTTCCAAATATCACCGATGAAGAAATTGAAACAAGTCTTGTAAATATTGAGTTATTTGTAGTGAAATTTACCGACTGCCGTATCACTCTGTATAATATCGGAGGAAAGATGATAATGTCAGCTACGGCAACAGGCGTAGAAATAGTAAAATAATGGTTCAGACGGGGGAATACTAGCAGTCATTCCCCCAGTCCTATAAAAAGGAGACTATATGAGTAAAATTATAAATCTTACGGAACCGAAATGGTTATTAGCGATTCTGTATTTACCTGTTTCTGCTGGGATATGGTTGCAACGTTCTTTAATTCCTGCACCTCTTGGAGCCTTTACCCGTGATATGGTTGTTATTGCTCTTTTAGGGACGGGGTTCGTTTGCCTTGTGCAACTGCTCTGTACCCCGCCTTTTAAGGCAATTCGATTTAAACTATGTTGTGAGCGTAATGGAATAAAAAACGCTTCCAATGAATATCCCCGCTTACGTTTTATTTGCCTAGATAAGTACAGATTACACGGCGTAATATATGAAATTGAAAACAAAGGTATAACAGTTAGTGAATTAGAGGGCAAAGTAGAACAGCTTAATACCGCTTTAAATGTACGTATCGACCGTATAGAACTGTGCAATAAAAGCACACGTACACGTCTATATGCTACACCACGTAAGTATGTACGACCTACTGTCATTACGCTGAATAACGAAAACTTTGTAAAGGAGTTCTGCACGCTGCCTAACCTTCTTTGTGTCGGCAATACAGGAAGCGGCAAAAGTTACGCCCTTACGGTGCTGCTTGGAATTTATGCAAAGTATATTCCCGGTTTAAATATCACGATTTGTGACTACAAGAAAAGCAGCTTTGCACATTTTGAGGACACGCCTAATTTTTATGGCTATGAGAATGTACCAGATGGTATCAGAGCGTTTTATCAAGAATTTTCTGAACGGCTTGAAGCCAATAATGAAGATCGCAATAAACAAATGCGAGTGTTACTGATTGATGAGTACGGCGCACTTATATCAGCACAAGACAAGAAAACCGCCGAGGAGTTAAAAATGATGGTTGCTAATATGCTGTTTATGGGGCGCAGTTTGGGTATTCGATTGTTAATCGGCGTACAGCGTGCCGATGCAGAACATTTTAAAGCTGGCGCACGCGACCAGTTCCGGGCTATCCTTGCCCTTGGTAACTTATCTAAGGAACAAAGGCAAATGCTTTTTAGCGATTACAAGGACAAGATGGACGGACGCAACAATGGACTAGGTGAAGGATATTTACTCATTGACGGAAAGGGAATTGAAAAGGTGAAAGTCGCTCCAATTAAAGATATTGAACTGCTGAATGCCTCTATTAGACAAGCCATGTGTCGTTAATTACCGTACAGAATGGGTGGCGAAGCGGAGCGAAAGCCGCCCATTCTGCCGAAGTTGGCTTAGTATTACCCAGACTTCGTGTGTCAGTGTTAAAAACGCAAAAATCCTTTAAAATCAATGGTTCCGGCATATCCTCCGATTGTGTCGGCTCTGTGTCGGAACCTAGAAAGGAAATACGATGACAACCAAAAAGACAAACACAAATAATAATCGGCGTAGCCGAAAATACCAATTAACCTTTAACAACCCGGAAAAGCACAAAAATTGTTCCCATCAGGCGATTAAAGAAAAGCTGTCCAGTTGGGAGAATATTATTTACTGGTGTATGTGTGATGAAGTTGCTAAGGCTCCGCATACCCATCTATTTACACAATTTAAGAATCCTGTCTACTTTTCCAGCATAAAGAAAACCTTTCCCTCTGCTCATATTGAAGAAGCGAAGGGAACTGCAGAAGAAAACCGGGCATATATCCGCAAAGAGGGCAAGTGGGGAGATACAGAAAAGGAAACTACCAATTTAAAAGATACCTTTGAGGAATGGGGAACCATGCCACAAACGGGACAGGGACGAAGAAGTGATTTAGCCAACCTCTATCAGATGATTAAAGACGGCTATTCCAATGTGGAGATTTTGGAAATCAATCCTGACAACCTCTTGAACCTACAGCACATTGACAAAGCACGTTTAGAGATACTTTCCAGCCGCTACAAGGCGGAACGGCGCATGAATCTATTAGTAACCTATGTGAGCGGTTCAACCGGCTATGGGAAATCAAGGTATATTCTTGATAACCACGGAGATTCCAATGTGTATCGGGTAACGGACTACAAGCACCCATTCGACACCTATTCCGGGGAAGATGTGATAGTCTTTGAAGAATTTAGAAGCGATTTACCCATAGGCAATATGCTGAACTATCTTGACATCTACCCCCTGCAACTTCCTGCACGATACAACAACCGGCAAGCCTGTTATAACTTCGTGTATATCGTTTCCAACTGGAAACTAGATGACCAATACCATAATATCCGCTTGGAACAGGCAGAGACTTGGAGCGCTCTTATACGGCGTATTCACAAGGTAAGGATATACACGGCTCCCGATGAATGGCAGGAATATGATACTATTGATTATCTGCATGGATTCCAGCCGGCTAACAGGGCAGATACACCATTTAACAATTAAATCTGACAGGCATTGGGACTTCACAATATACGCTGATAAAACTACTACAAACCAAAAACGATAACAAAAATAATCATACTTACAAATTATAAAATCATAAACCATATCAAATTTCAATCAAACAATCCCACAAAAAATCTTTGTTCCCTGTGCCTGTTGCAAGGCGGCGTATATGAATGACATTAAAAACACTTCGGAAATCTTCAATCTTTCTTTATTGAAAGAGGCTCTTGACTGCGGTATAATCAGTACAGACAGTGTGCTTGATACGCTTATGTCAACAAAGAGAGAACAAGTCCGGAAAATACATACTTACGCCATCACCCCGCCAGCCAAAGAGAGCGGACGGTGGCAGACCTGTTATAAAGGTTCAGACGGAAAACGAAAGAATATCAAGGCACAAACGGAAGATGAATTATTGGATAAGCTGATTCCAATATACTTCCAAAATTCGCACATTGACAAAATGACTTTTTACGAACTGTATGAGGAATGGTTGGAGTATAAACAGACCGTAACCAATAGCCCCAACACCATTAAGCGGCATAAACAGCATTACCATAAATATTTTGAACCGTCTGCCCTGCATGATAAGAAAATCAAACGGGTAGATGAATTACTGCTTGAAACAGAGTGCAACCGCATTGTAAGGGAATTTAATCTTCCCCGTAAAGAATGGGGCAATATCAAGACAATCTTAAATGGTATGTTTGAATATGCCATCAGAAAAAAGTATCTCACCGAGAATCCTATGGACAAGGTTCAGATTCTTGTCAAGTTTAAACAGGTAGTCAGGAAAACAGGAAAAACAGAAACCTATAATTCTGATGAACTGAAAGACTTGAACCAGTATCTTGACTGTATGTATACAGAAACAGAAGATACCGCTTTCCTAGCCGTCAAGTTAAATTTCCTGCTTGGCTTACGGGTGGGGGAACTGGTCGCTTTAAAATGGGACGATTACATCAATATCAACCATCTGCATATTGTCCGTGAAGAAGTCAGAAATCAGGTTACAAACCAATATGAGGTAGTAGAACATACAAAAACGAACCGTGACAGGTTCGTGGTTCTGGTTCCAAAAGCAATCTATATTCTGCAAAAGATTGAACGTACCGGCGATTATATTTTCATGAGAGACGGGGAACGGCTTACATCTAGGCAGATTGCCTATGTACTGGAGAAGTATGCGGAACGTCAAGGACTGTCTACAAAGTCCACCCACAAAATGAGAAAGACGTTTGCCAGCAATTTAAACGCCAGCGGTGTGCCCCTCGACTGTATACGGGAACTTCTGGGACATAGCAACTTGAATACCACTCTCGGATATATCTACAATCCATTAACAGAGAAAGAAACCTATGACCTCATATCTAAGGCTTTGTAAGCTGTCTACAACTGTCTACAGCCTGAAAGACACACAAAAATAGCGGAGGTCCTTATAAATCAAGGCTTCCGCAACAAATAAAAAGAGCGCGAGACGGGACTCGAACTTTATCGCCTTTTCTCCATCAGGACAGAATGAGAAGTGTCTACAACTGTCTACAACATTTTGGGGAACGCAAAAGGCTGAAACCCCTTATAAATCAAGGAAATTTCAGCCCACATAAAAAGCGCGAGACGGGATTCGAACCCGCGACCCTCGCCTT
>NZ_QVEX01000028.1:0-1940 GCF_003434055.1 Enterocloster aldenensis
GAGCAGTTCAACGCCCTGCCCGCGGACCTGCAGCAGGTTGTTGTGGACGGCGGCAAGGAAATGCAGAAGTATGAGCATGAAATCTTCCTGAAGAATGAGGAAGAACTGGAATCCAAGCTGGTTGAGGAAGGCATGGAATTCGTGGACGTGGACCAGAAGGCATTCTCAGACGCCATGACAAACGGGGTCCTGGCAGTACTGACCGACAGCCAGAAGGCTCTTTACGAAAAGATTTCTGCTGCTAACCCGGACGCTTAAATTTAACACGATTCCAGCATTGGCTTTTGGCGGCGGACCGACCGTCCAGCCTATGGGCGCAGTACATGACCGACCGGTTTTGCGCTGCGCCTCTTTTTGTAGATACAGTGTTAAAATTCCTTAACAGAAAGCGAGGTGCTCATCCATGAGCAATTTTAAAAAAGGGTTGGATAAGTTCGTCCATTACTTTGACCATGCGCTCTGCTTTTTCGGCGTTATTTTTTACCTGACTTTTGTGGCCTGCGTACTGATCCAGGTGGTAAGCCGTAACTTCCTCCCAAGCGCTCCGTCCTGGACAGAAGAGGCTGCACGTTATTCCTTCATCTACATGGTGGGGTTTGGCTGCGCCGTGGCAGTCCACCGCAGTGAATTTGTCAACGTGGAATTCCTCCATGATGCCCTGGAGCCAAAGTTCCCCATCATCAACAAGATACTGGATTTGCTCATCAAGATAGTATTGCTGGCCTTCACAGCATACGTGCTGGTTAAATCCGTGATTCCATTTGCATTTATCAAGTTCCCCATGTTTTCAACGGCAATGACCTTGCCCATGCAGTACGTATATTTCTCCCTTGTGCTGATGTTCGGCTTCATGGTCATCGCCTACCTGTGCGAGGTTCTAGGCATAATCATTACCTGGAATGAAAAGGAGGGCAAATAAGTATGGTATCCGTATTATTCATTACATTCGTTATCTGCCTGTTCATCGGGGTGCCTGTGGCCTTCAGCCTGGGACTTGCGTCCCTGGCCTATTTCCTGGGAGCCAACATGCCCATTGCCACTTTCTCCCAAAGGTTCTTTGCAGGTATTGACAGCTTCACGCTCTTATGCATCCCCGGCTTTACCCTGGCCGGCAACCTGATGAACCAGGGCGGTATTTCTGATAAGCTGATGGATTTCTGTGACAAATTGGTGGGACACCTCACCGGCGGCATGGCCTATGCCAATATCATGGCCTCCATGATTTTTGCCGGCATCTCCGGCACGGCCCTGTCTGACACGGTGGCCCTGGGCGGCATTGAGATTCCCATGATGGTGGATCTTGGATATGACAAAAGCTTTTCCGTGGCAGTCACTGCTGCCTCCAGCTGCATGGGCCCCATCATCCCGCCCTCACTGCCCATGATCATGGCCGCCACCATGACCGGCCTGTCCGTATCCAAGATGTTCATGGCCGGCATTGTTCCCGGCATCCTGATGGGCGGCGGCATGGCCCTGGTTTCTTATGTGATATCCAAGAGGAGGAAATACCCCAAACGGGAACATATGAGTTCTGTAAGGGAAATCCTTAAATCCGGCCGGGAAGCCATCTGGGCCATCATCATGACCCTGATTATCCTGTTCGGGATCATCGGCGGCATGGTAACCCCTACGGAAGCATCCATTATCTGTATTGTGTACGGCACATTCGTAGGTTTTGTCATCTACCGCAAGCTGACCCTTAAAAGCTTTTACCAGTGCCTGCAGCAGACCCTTTCCAGCGCAGCGTCCATCATGGCCCTGGTTGCATTTGCCAATGTATTCGCATATATCCTGACCAAGGAACGTATCCCGAACATGATTGCGGAGGCCATGCTCAATCTGACAAGCAACAAATATATCCTGCTGCTGCTCATTAACCTGTTCCTGATCTTTGTTGGAATGTTCATGGAAACCATTGCAGCCATCCTGATCCTGTTCCC
>NZ_QVEX01000028.1:1950-45002 GCF_003434055.1 Enterocloster aldenensis
ATTCGCATATATCCTGACCAAGGAACGTATCCCGAACATGATTGCGGAGGCCATGCTCAATCTGACAAGCAACAAATATATCCTGCTGCTGCTCATTAACCTGTTCCTGATCTTTGTTGGAATGTTCATGGAAACCATTGCAGCCATCCTGATCCTGTTCCCAGTGCTTTTGCAGCTGGCCACCTCAGTGGGCGTGGATTCCGTCCAGTTCGGCGTCCTGGTAGTCATGAACCTGGTTCTCGGTCTCTGTACGCCGCCTGTAGGCGTCTGCCTGTTCGCGGCTACCAATATAGCGGGCAATAAGCTGTCTGACAATGTAAAGGCCCTGATGCCTTTCCTCATTGCCAACTTCATCGTGCTGGGTCTTGTGACCTATGTCCCATTCTTAACCACAGGCGTTGCCAGCCTTGTCTTAGGAGGTTAAGACGGAACCAGGTACTGATATTTAAAAAGGTACGGCTTCCGGACAAACGGAGTTTATAAAACTCCTGTCCGGGAATCGTACCTTTTTATTTGATTCCCTGCATCTCAAATCATCTGTCAGTCCAACGCAAACATCGCCATGGCCTGCAGCACGTCCTTTTCCATTGCAAGGGTTGCCGCATTGGCCAGTTCATGGAAATATTTCACGTCCTTTTCCTCCAGCAGTTCCTTAACCGCCTTAACGCCCGCATTGGACATGTAGGAAAAATAATTTATCTTGCGGATACCGCAGCGGATGGCCTTCTGGGTGTCCTCCACGCTGATGCCCGAGCCGCCGTGCATGACCAGGGGCACCCCTGTCAGTTCCCGGATCCGCCGGATCCGCTGAAAATCCAGCCTGGGCTTTGTGGCATAGAAGCCATGGACCGTGCCAACCGATGCAGCCAGGGCGTCAATGCCGGTGTCCTTTACAAACCTTGCGGCCAGTTCCGGCTCCGTATATGCCTCACTCACATCCCTGATATCAAACACCCGTCCCTCATGTCCTGTCACAATGCCGATTTCAGCCTCCACATCCGCATTGTACTCTTTTGCAAGTGTTGTCACCTCCCTGGTCAGGCGTACGTTGTCCTCATAGGAAAGGGAGGAACCGTCAATCATCACGGCGCTGAATCCAAGGGACAGGGCTTTTTTCACATAGGCAATGTCCTCCCCGTGGTCCAGCATCACGCATACGGGAATCAGGGCATCCTCTGCCATCCGCACCATGATGGGGCCGATGACGTCAATGGGTATCTCGCATTCATGGAGCTGGGCATGCTGGACAATCACCGGCTCATTGCGTTTCTCAGCCGCGCCAAGGACCGCCATCAGGATCTCCAGGCTGGGCGTATCAAACGCCCCGATGCAGCACTGCCGGTCCACGGCGCTTTTTAAGACCTGATTCATACTAACCAGCATCTGTCATTCTCCTCACTTTTTTTCATACAGCTCGATGATTGCGTCATCCCATATCACGAATGCAAGGCGTACCCCTGGGCCGCAGTCAGCAGGCCCAAAGATAACCCGCTGGGCCTGGGCCGCATAATGGTCCAGGTCATCCACCTTATATGCCACATGGGGCTGTTTGGAAAGTATCTCAGGGAACGGGGTCCCCTCCTCAAATTTCAGGTACTCAATCTTAAAATCATAGTCATCCACCCTGCTGACCCAGAACTTCATATCCTCGTTATAGGTCATCCCCTCTTTTTTGTTGAGGACCGGGATGCCGATGTGCATATATTCAGCTGCCATATCATACCCTCCTAGTTCGTATGTGTTAAGAAAACCAGCGGCCTTCATCCTGCTATTTCTTCATATACGGCGTGTTGCATGGCGCATTCCAATAATGAAGCAGTTCGTCGTCCATCCTTGCCATGAACATCTGGAATCCTGCCTGTTCCTGCACGGTCAGCAGCTCGCCCACATAATTGGCAGCTATCTCAATGTTTTTCTCCCTCAGGTATTCCACGCACCTGCGGTAAATGATGAACAGCTCCATCAGCGTGGTGGCGCCTGTGCCATTGAGGATCAGCATGATTTTCTCGCCGTCCTTTATATCCAGGTCGGCAAGAAGCCCGTCCAGCATGATTCTGGCTGTCTCATCCGCCGACTTCATGGGCTGGCGGCCTCCGCCGCCCTCTCCGTGCTGCCCCATTCCAATCTCCATCTCGTCCTCGCCCAGGTCAGCCAGAAGGCTTCCTGTTGCAGGATGGGTTGCGCCGGAAACAGCCACGGCCAGGGTTGCCATGTTATCCGCAAACCGCTGCGTTATGGCAGCCACCTCTTCCAGGCTTTTGCCTTCAGCGGCAGCCGCTCCCGCTATCTTGTAGGTGGGGATGCAGCCAACCAGGCCCCTCCTGTCATCTGCGTTGGACCTTGGGGCATTGGCAATGTCCTCCTGGGTCACTACCTTGACAACGTTCAGTCCCTCCTTGGCGCACTTCTTCATGGTCAGGTTTCCGGTCAGCATATCGCCTGCATGGTTCAGCACAATATATAGCACACCCTTGCCCTTATCCGCCATCTTGATGGCATCCAGACACGCCTGAGGCCCGGGAGCCGCAAACACATCGCCTACGACCGATATGTCCACCATGCCCTCTCCCACAAATCCGCTGATGGCAGGTTCATGGCCCGAGCCGCCCTGGGTTACAATTGTAACACGGTCAGCGTCTGCCAGCTTATTGTTGATGACCATACGGTTCTCCCCCAGTGTGACCAGGTCCTTGTGGGCCATGGCAAAGCCTTCCAGAAGTTCCGGTGTCAGGTTCTCTGGGTTATTAATAAATTTCTTCATCTTCATATTGTCCTACCTCTCCTATCTGTTATTTTCCAGGCCTTTCATTCATCCTTAAGTCCGTCGTATAATCCGGCAAAGAACAGGGATGTGCTCACTGCCCCGGCGTCAGGTGTCCCTATGGTCTGCTCCTTATAGCTTCTGGCCCTTCCGTACCTGGATATGTACTGTTCGCTTTCCTTTGCCCCCCTGACAGCCGCCTCCTTGGCCGCTTTCAGGATGGCCATGATATCGTCATCTGCCTTCTGGGCCGCATCCACGGCCGGAATCAGGGCATCCATCATGGTTTTATCCCCTATGCCCGCTGTCGTGATATCCTCCATGGCTGACAGGCATTCGGTGAACATTTCCTTCAATATCTTTGCGTCAATGGGTCTGTTCCCCTCCAACGGTCCTGACAGGCCCCCGATCATGGTTCCGTATAACGGTCCCGCGCTGCCGCCTCCAATCTCCATGGTGTTGTCCCCCAAATCCTCAATGAACGTCTCCATGTCGTCGTCTTCCCAGCCCTCTATGCTTTTCTCCATCAGGCTGGCTATTTTTCCGATTGTGATGCCATGGTCCCCGTCCCCGAATCTGGAATCAATCTGGCTGAGATAGTCCTTGTTCTCATTCCAGAGCAGGGCTATCTTTTTGAACATTTGTATGACTTCCGGTTTCGCAAGTAACATATGTAACCTCCTTTCACGCAGTTTCCCCAATTATTCCATAGTTTTAGATTATCATCCACTGACATACTTGTCAATTTATTCTGGTTTAAAATTCATACTTTTTAGAAATTGCACAAAAAATGCACAGTTCCTATGACAAACTGCACATTTTTAGTTACATATGTAACCTTATCCATTTCTCATGATTTTCCCTCAGGGCATTTACTTCAGGATTTACTGTTCCAGCATTTCCCTGATTACATGCTCCGGCGCAAGGATGTGGTTGATGTATCCTGACTTCAGCGCTCCCCTGAGCGCCTTTGGGCTTGTGTTGGCAGAACAGATTCCAACCGCATACCTGGTTTTTGCCAGAAGCTCCAGGGGAATCTGGATTGCATAATCCGTCTCAGAACGGATTACATGGCCTTCCACATCAATATAATAATTAAGGATCCGCCCCACCGCCTTCTGTCTGGCCAGCCTGTCCCCATACCTTGCCTCCGATGCAAAATCAGGGGTAGAAGGAAAATTCCCGATATTCACAAGGGCGATATCCAGCTTTTCCCAGGACCTGTACACCTCATGGTAATTATCCAGGGACTTCATGAGGCGCAGTTCCTGCTCAGACAGCACGGATGCTGGGGAATAGATAAAATCAGGCCTGGCCCCGCTGTGCTCCGCAATGGCCCGCACCAGTTCATTGGAATGATAATTCTTAAGCCCCACGCCGCCGTTGCCGATCAGGGGGCATACGGACGTGCACAGGGGAACCAGCCGGTTCTTCTGCTCCATGCATTTGACCACATCCCCAATGATATGTCCCCAGCCGATTCCCAGATGATCCTCTCCCAGGCCTTCCAGGAAACGGATGGCCGCCTCTGCCACCGCGGCATTGGTTGCATGGTCGCCGCAGCCGTCCGGTATCACCAGGCCTCCATAGACGCCAAACTTCCTTCCCACCAGTTCCATAAGGGAAGCCTGTCCGCTTTCCCGTATCTGAGGGGCCTGGATACGGATGGTCACAATCCCCGTATCCCTGGCAGTTTTTAACAGCTTGCTGACCATGGGCCTGGAAATCCCATAATGCGCGGCAATCTCGCTCTGTGTCCGGTCCTGTTCATAATACATCCTGGCCACCTCCACCAGGCGTTCCACCTTCCTGTCACCATCAGCACTTCCCATCCCAATCAGCTCCCGTCCTGTGTTTTTGCGTCTTCTTCCAACGTCCCAGGTCTCCGTCTCCGCCCAGGCCGCCTAAGCGGTCCAGGCCTTCCCTTCCGTCCAAGCTGCTCAAACAGCGCCAGACCCAGGCATCCCACGCCATAACACGCAATATCCTTTAAGTCAAATACCGACCCAAGTATGATTCTGGCCGCCCTGAACGCCTGAAGCCCTAATAACTCCACCAGGCGGAAATACTGCAGCACCTCCACGCAGACGGCAAACAGGAACACATACAGTACCAGATGCCTGGCGCCGGACGGAAAGAAAATCCGCACAAAAACATATACCAGCACCACCACCAGCACATCCCCTATATAAGGGCGGATAAACCGGTCATGCACCCACAGCGCAATGGCTGCCTCAATAAGGAATAGGATGACGAATGCGGCCAGATATCCCATCCTCTGCCTGCTTTTACTTATTATCACGATTCCAGCTCCTCCCTTGCCCCATTACTTCTATAATAGAACCATATGGCACCCTGCAGTCCCACAGGATTCCGCGCAGTCCCATGCAGCCTTATACAATCCCATTCAGTTCCTGGTACAGATCCTTGGCATAACTGTCCGTCATTCCGCAGATATAATCCGTCACCAGCAGCAGGCGCAGGTACAGCTTTTCCGCCTCATCCTTGTCCTTTGAACAGATGGAATAAATCTTCTTATAATTATCGGAAATAAGGGAAACCATCTTATTCTGCACCTGTGTCATGGGCAGGTCCGTATCCCAGGGTATGACCGCGTCCACGAACCGCTCCAGCAGGAAGCTGAAAATGGTCTGGGCCGCAATCTCCAGTTTAAGTATGGGCCTGGTGTCAAAAGCATAGCGGAAGGCAATATCCCCCAGGGCGTCCATCAGAAGCTCCACGCCGGTTCCTGCGAACATATCCTTCCCGTAACTGCCGTCCATGATGGCGCCGTAATTCGCAGTAAAGCAGTCCGTCACCCCTGCAATCATCTGCCCCTGGGCGCTTATCACCCAGTTCTGCACCGCATACAGGTCCGGGCGGCTGTAATCCCTCTGGACGCCCTTGCCAAACCGCTCCTCCAGCCACGAGACAATCCTCCGGTACTGCTCTGTCTGCTGTTCCGGCCGGAAGCCCCTAAGCTCCTGCAGAAGCCGTTCATAGGAAATGCAGCCCTTTTTCACCGCGTCCTCTATATCCGCTGTTTTATACGCAATATCATCTGCCGCCTCCAGAAGGAAGGTCAGGGGATGCCTCATGCCAAAGGTCCCGGCGGAGCGCTGCACATCTTCAAAATTATCCTTATCCGCATAGAAATATCCCATCTTCTTTGTCCTGATGTTACCGCTTTTCTTATCTATCCCAAGGGAGGACACAGGATACTTGATAATGGTCCCAAGCAGCGCCTTGGTCAGGTTCATGCCATGCTCATCCACCAGGAAATGCAGCCTGGTCACCACCCGGAAGGCCTGGGTATTGCCTTCAAAATGATAAAAGTCCTGCAGCATCTGGGGCTTAAGCATATCACTTATGGCCTGGCCCTTAAACGTAAGCCTGCCCAGGTTCTGTTTAAACCAGTCCTGTATGGAGGTTTCCCCAAAATGTCCAAAGGGCGGGTTCCCGATGTCATGGATCAGCCCTGCACACTGAAGGATGTCGCACACAGCCGCCTTGTGCTCCGGCAGGAAGGTATCGTCCTTAACATTCACCCGTATGCTCTCGGATATATTCTGCCCCAGGGACTTGGCCAGGGAGGAAACCTCCAGGGAATGGGTAAGCCTGGTCCTGACAAAGTCGCTGCGGTCCAGTGGAAAGACCTGGGTCTTGTCCTGGAGGCGGCGGAAGGAGGCGCTTCCGATAATGCGGTGGTAATCCTTCTCAAACTCAGTGCGCAGGTCGGTGGAGGATGATTTCTTATAGCTGCGGATACGGTCATCGCAAAGCAGGGTTGTCCAGTTCATGGGATTGTCTCCTTTTTCGTTTCTATACTCTATTATCAACAATTTGGGGGAAAATGCAAATACAAATATACAGGAAGGGCCGGAAGCCGCCCTATAAACGGCAGATTCCGGCCCTGTCCATTGCTTCTATGCATATTTTTCCTGTGGTGACACCAGCACCTTTACCCCAATATCATTCCATGCCTTAATCTCCTTTGCCGGCATATTCCAGTCCGTAAAGACATAATCTACCTGTTCGGCGCTGCACACCTTGTTAAAAGCCACCTCGCTAAACTTATTAAACTCGCACAGGATGATTTTAGAATGTCCTATCTCAAGCATTTTCCGCAGGACTGCTGCCTCCTCCGTATTATATTCCGTCACACCATCTTCAATGGAAATCCCATCAATGCTCAGTATGGTCTTATCTACGCGGAAATCCTCAAGACATTCCCTGCACGTGCTTCCCACCAGACTCTTATTATGCTTCCTCAGATACCCGGAAGTAAGATAAATCTGGTTGCTCTCATTATCGCTTAATATCAGTGCAATGTCCGGTGAATTGGTTACCACGGTCAGCATCTTCCCGCTTTTTAAGAGATATCTTGCCAGGGACAGGGTCGTGCTTCCATTATTCATGGCAATGGCATCCCCGTCATTAATATATTCTGCTGCCGCTTGGGCAATGGCCAGCTTTTCCTGCTGGTTGCTTTCCATTTTTTTTGAAAACTCCAGTTCCTTTGCCCTGAAGCTGCTGTAGGTTGCACCGCCCCGAATACGCTTTACGGATGAGTCTTTTTCCAATTCCAGCAAATCCCGGCGTATGGTTTCGATGGATACGTGAAACAGGTCGGACAGCTGCTCTACCTTGGCAAATTTTACCTCGGACAGATACCTGAGCATCTCCCTCTGGCGCTCACTGTACATGATTCACCTCCCCAACTCTATGTAGGTCACCTCCCAGGAACGGCCACCGGGGACAGTTTCATCAGAAAATGTCTGTCATATGTGGTAAGGGGCATCAGGAATAGTTCTCCCCTGCTGTTTCCGCACATTCCATGGGCCCGGATGGATGAATTATAAAATCCCAGCTGTGCCCTCACATTCAGTTCCATATCAATTATTGTAAGGCCGCCTCCCCGCTCTGCCACATACACGTAGTTCCTATCCGCCCAGAGTCCGGTAGGCTGATACAGGTTCCCATCAAAGTATGCCAGCAGTTCTCCGTCTTCTGAGAATACATGGAGCCGGTTTCCATCCCTGTCCCCAACCCATATACGGCCCAGAACATCCACACAGAGACAATGAGGCACCACAAACCGTCCCGGTTCATCCCCAGGCCCTCCCCAGGTCCGGACCAGCTTCCCATCCCTGGTAAAACGGTGGATGGCTGCATTTCCATAGCCGTCACTGACAAACAGGTCACCGGATGGTGCAAATGCCACACCTGTAGGTTTATTAAAGGGAGGCGCGGCCCGCTTTATGGTTCCCACTCCCATGAAGAAAGACCATCCCTTGTCAAAAGAGACATCCGTCGGTACGTATTTTCCCATTCTCTGGCGTTTCCTCCAGATATCAGGGTCAAACCCGCTGTCACTTGGAACTCCCGGCGTACCGATATCGCGGATCAGCTCCCCGTCTTTGCTGATTTCCCGAAGCACATGCATGGCTACGTCCACGCACAGTAATGTATCATCTGGTGTCACGCACAGGGTATGGGTTTCTTTAAACAGGCCTTTTCCAAAATCTGTTACATAATTCCCCTCCGGGTCCAGCATCATGATGGGGTGGTCCACATCCCGTGTGGATAAAAACAGGTTGTCCTCCTTGTCACAGCATCCCCCTGAATACATGGTAAGCCCAAAGCAATCCGGGAACCTGCCATAATCCGGGTGGAGTTCGTAGGTATATCCATTGCTTGTATAATAAGATCTGCCGGCCTTGTCGCGGTCCGCAATCCCCTTAATCATCTCTGCCATCTTTGCAGCCCTTCCCCTCTTTAACATCCATATCCCTATTTATCTTTTTCGCGTACACTTTCAGGCACGATTTCGCCGGACATGATTTTTTCCTTGCTCTCCTCCACCATATCCTTCACGCCATCCTTATATGTAATCTTGCCTGTGGAATCAAAATCAAACCCTGCTCCGTCCGTACGTTTCATGGAAAATGCTTCTGTGCGTCCGCCTTCGAACTTCCCCTCTGCATAATCCTTCATCGCTGCATATACCCATGTATCATATGGTGTAATCTGGCTTCCGACCACCTGTCCAGGAAGCAGCGGGCTCTGGTCAATGTCACATCCAACCACATAATGCCCTTCGCCAAGTTCCTTCGCCGCCTCAAATACACCAAGTCCCGTCTTTGCCGCTACCTGATATACCACATCATAACCTGAATTATATAAGGTGAGCGCCAGTTCCTTGCCCTTGGCCGGGTCCTCAAAGGTACCTGCATACATGATGGATACTTCAATGTCCGGATTGGCTGCTTTGGCCCCATCCTCATAACCTGCCGCATATCTGTTATTCTGTGCCATATCCTGCCCGATGACAGCTCCTATCTTACCTGTTTCTGACATAAGCGCAGCCGTCACGCCTGCCAGGTAGGAACCTTCCTGCTCCTTGTTGGCAGACCCCAGCACATTGGGGATAGCGTTAATTTCACCGTTCATGCTGAAAAATTTCGTGTCCGGGTACTCCGGGGCCACGGTACAGATGGCATCCACCATCTCAGGCTGGAGACATACCAGCAGTCCGTATCCTTCCTGGGCCATGGAGCGCAGTGTTTCCTCATACTCGCCTACCTGGACCTCCACTACCTGGGTATCCATGCCATATTCCTCCGCTGCCTTTGTAAAACCGGAATAACTTAAGTCAGTTACAGAGCCGTCACCCAGGGCCTGGGGTGTTATGAATGCTGCCTTCAGCGCTGTCTTTGGGGCCTCTGATGCTTCTGTCTCCTTCTTTTCTGCCGGGGCTTCTGTCTTCACGGCCTCGGTCTGGGGAGCCGCTGCCGTGTCTTTCGCCGTACTGCCTGAACCACAGGCACTGAGAATTGTCATTGCCGCCACTGCTCCTAGAATTGCTGCTGTTGCTTTTTTCATTTCTTTTCCTCCGTTTTCTTGTTCTTTTTTTGTTTGTTCCATTTGTTTTATATGTTAAAATTGTTCCTTTACCGGTTTTCTGATAAACACACATGCAAGCACTGCCAGATATGGAATCATCAACACAAGCTCAGAAGCAATGGTCCCGCTAAGCTGTACCTGGTTTCCAAATGCTTCCGCAAACCCAAACAGCAGCGTGATGAACAGGACCAGCACAGGCCTACGCCTTGAGAACATCAATGCGCCCAGTGCAATATACCCCTTACCCACAGTCATACCCTCAGAAAACATGGACAAAAATCCGATGGAGAGCTGGCTTCCAGCCAATGCGCACAGCACGCTGGCAATCAGGATACAGGAAATCCGCGTCTTATTTATATTAATCCCCACTGCCTCGGCTGCTTCCGGATTGGCACCGCTGGACAGGATACGCAGTCCGTAAGGCGTGTGATAAATAATGACGGCCGCGGCTGCCACGGTGAGAAAGGCTGCATACACAATCCATGTCTGCTGTGTAAAAATACTTCCAATCACCGGGATATCACAAATCACAGGGACCGTAATCCTGGATATGGATGGGATATCCGGCGATATAAAGGAACCGGTCTGGTGAAACACCATCCTGAGCAGATATATGGTAAAGCCGTCAATCAGGAAATTGATGGCAAAGCCAACCACCAGCTCAATGGCTTTCATTTTCATGGTAATCCAGGTAAAGAAGCACCCCAGGATAAGGGTTGCAATAACCGCACACAGCACCCCTATCACCCAGCTGTGGAAATAGTAGCCTGCAATGACCGCAAAAAAACAGGCCAGCAGCATCTGGGCTTCCAATATGATGAATGTTACCCCGGCACAATCACAGAACAGGGCTCCCACTGCAGCCAGCAGGATGGGGGCGGAATACCTCATGGTAGCGCTGATTAAAAGCGAAATATTCATGATGCCTCTCCTTCCTTTACGTTATGCCTGATGAATGGTAACCGTTTCCAATCCAGCATACCTGCAAATGCCTTGGCGGAAACAAAACATATGATGGTACACTGTATGACCACGGCCACTGCCCTTGATACGCTGGTGGTCCGCTCCACGGTCAGGGAACCTGCCTTTAAAAAACCCATAAATACCGCGCCGAACAAGGTTCCAAGAGGAGAGCAGCTGCCCAGCAGGGCTGACAGGATTCCATTGGTTGCAAAATCCCCCACAAAACGGCTCTCAAAGCAAAGCCTGACTCCCATGATCTCAGTGGCGCCGCCCAGCCCCGCAATGGCCCCGCTCATAAGGATGACGCCAATCCTTGCCGTATTTACATTCACTCCACCATACTTGGCAAACCTGGGGTTAATCCCGCATACCTCAAATTCATAGCCGAATTTTGACCGTTTAATCATAATCCAATAGAAAGCCACAACCGCAAGGCTGATTAACAGTGCCGTGGTCACATTGGTTCCCGGTATCAGCTTGGTCAGCTGCCCCTGTTCAGCAATCATGTCCGTCTTGATGGTCGCGCCCCGGTTGCCGCTGGCAAGGAACACATTATGTACCAGATAATCCGTAAGATACATTGCCACATAGTTCAGCATCATGCACGGCACCACCTCGCTGCTGCCGTAATAAAGCTTGGCCAGAATCGGAGGCAGCGCCCATATCATACCCACCAGCATGCTGGCAAGGAACATGAACGGTATCAGGACATATCCCGGCAAATCCCTGAATGTGATGCCCACAATGGCTGCTGCCAGTCCGCCCATGTACATCTGTCCTTCCACACCCATGTTGAAGACCCCGCCCTTAAAGGCAATGGATGCCGCCACCCCTGCAAATATCAGGGGCACGGTCCAACGGATGCTGGATGCCAGGGCGAACATGGAACCGCATGCGCCGCGCAAAAGGGCGGCATAGATAACAATAGGATTATTGCCTGTTGCAAAAATCAGGACTGCGCCGACCAGCAAACCAAATGCCACTGCCATAAGAGCAGTCTTAACACTGATTGGCGTCGGCCTATACGTAAAATTCATACAGCTGTACCCTCCCTTACAATTCCAGCCATCAGCAGGCCGATTTCTTCCTCTGTTGCCGCACCCGGATTAACTTCCCCCACAAAACGTCCATTATAGATGACCAGTATGCGGTCGCTGATTGCCATGATTTCAGAAAGTTCATTGGAAACCAGCAGGACAGCATTGCCCTGGTTGCGGTGTTCCACAAGCGTATCATGAATATACTCCGTTGCCCCGATATCCACGCCGCGGCTTGGCTGGGCAGCTATGAGGACAGATGGTTTCAGGTATAATTCCCTGGCTACTATCAACTTCTGAAGATTGCCGCCGGACAAAGACAGGGCATCATTCATGATGTTATCTGTTTTCACTGTAAATTTCTTCACATTGTCCCAGGTAATCTGTTTCGCCTTTTTATAATTGATGAAATACCTACCTGCAAAATCCCTGGACCGGTATCCTTCCATGATAAAATTAGAAAGAATGGTGGCGCCTACCGCTGCCCCTGTAAGTTGCCGGTCCTCAGGAATGCATCCCATCCCATATTCCCGCCTGATCCTGGTTCCCATGGATGGCGATACCTCCCTGCCTTCAATCAGTATCGTCCCTTTATAGTCATTGACCATACCGGTTAATATATCGATTAATTCAGACTGCCCATTCCCCTGGACCCCTGCAATGCCAAGTATCTCTCCTTTATGTAAGGTGAATGAAATGTCGTCAACTGCCTTGACCCCCCATTTGTCCACATATTCAAGCCGCTCTGCTTCCAGGGCAATCTGGGACTGGTCAACCACTTTCTTTTCCTTTTGTTCGCTAAGCTGGCGCCCCACCATCATCTCTGCAATTCTGCGCTCATCTGTCTCAGAGGTCTTTACGTGCCCTGTAACCTTCCCCAGTCTGAGTACCATGATTTCATCTGTAATCTGCATGATTTCATTGAGCTTATGGGTAATCAGTATGATGCTCTTTCCTGCGTTACGCAGTTCCACCAGGGTTTCAAACAGCTTTACAATTTCCTGTGGGGTGAGTACGGCCGTGGGTTCATCCATAATCAGAAGGTCTGCCCCAAGATAAAGTGCTTTCAGGATTTCCACACGCTGCTGCAGGCTGACCGGTATATCCTTGACCAGCGCTTTGGGCGGAACCTCCAGCTTATACTGTTTACCAATATCCAAAACCATCTGTTCCGCCTGCTTCATGTCCAGGAGCCCGTTCTTTTTCTGTATGGGTTTGCCAAGTATCATGTTCTGCGTCACTGTAAGGGTGGGGACCAATGCAAAATGCTGGTGTACCATACCTATTCCCATGTCAATGGCATCTTTGGGGCTCTTAAACCGCACGGCCTTACCGTCAATCAGTATTTCGCCTCCATCCGGCTCATACATTCCGTAAAGCACACGCATGAGTGTTGTCTTGCCCGCCCCATTTTCCCCAATCAATCCATATATCTTTCCAGATTCAACTGTAAAATCCACCTCGGAATTAGCTGTCAGTTTCCCAAATACCTTGGTGATTTTCTTTAATTCAATCTGCCTCCCCATAATCATCCCTCGCTTCTGATATATCTGCCATATCCTGCATCGCACAGGATTCTTCCATCTCCATATACCCTTTTTCCCCTGACAAATGTATCTGTCACACGGCCCTTCAGCTCCATTCCATGATACGGACCTTTGTCACTCTTTGTTTTGGAGAATGATTTGGTTCCGTCATAAACCCAGTTCTCATCCGGGTCAATGAATATAAAATCCGCATCCGCCCCCGGCATCAGGTTTCCTTTTCTCGGGTACAGTCCCAGAAGCCTGGCCGCGTTTTGGGAGGTAAGTTCTGCCAGTCTTGTCCATGACAGGCCCCGCTTATTCACTCCTTCTGAAATCATTGCAGCCAGCATCACATCATTGCAGCCAAAGCCACAGTACTCTTTCCAAAAATCGTGCTGCATTACCTTTTCTTCATCTGTATACGGGCCATGGTCCGAACCCAGTACATCTATGGTCCCATCTTTTACATAATCCCACATCTTTTCTACATTTTCGCGGCTGCGGAAGGGCGGCGTACATTTTGCAAAGGATTTTTTATCCCTTAGTATATTCCTGTCAAATATCAGATAATGGGGACAGGTTTCAACAAAGACCGGCGCCCCTTCCTTTTTTTGGTTCTTTATGAATTCCGCTCCCTGGGTGATGGTGGTGTGGCAGACCAGAAGCCTGGATCCGGTCATCCTGGCAAACAGCACAGCCCGCTGTATTGCGTCAAACTCAGTCCACCACGGCCTTGCATCGTCAAAGCATGCCTCGTCCTGGCAGTGGATTTCCGAATAATGCCGGCAGCCAAAATCCGCCACTTCCGCATTCTCGGCATGCAGGGCAACCAGCCCGTGAAAGGATGCCGATTCCCGCATTCCTTCTACCAGATAACCATCCGTGATACGGGGGTATACTTTCGTTGAAAAACACATAAATCCCTTAAAGCCAACACAGCCCAGGTCGTGCATTTCCCTCATATCCTTGATGCTGTCAGGAATCAGGCCTCCCCACAGTGCAAAATCTACCACTGAACGGCTCCCTGCCGTCTGCTTTTTCAGGGCCAGGCTTTCCCTGTCAATGGTTGACGGCTCTGACGGCAGCGGCATGTCGCAGATTGTGGTGATACCGCCTGACGCAGCGCTGCATGAACCGCAGTACCAATCCTCCCGGAAATTCGCAGGTCCCGGGTCACCCATGTGATTATGTGTATCAATCATCCCCGGCATCACTATCTTCCCTGATGCATCTATGATTTCACAATCCCCTGAATAATCACTTCCTTTTTCCAACAAGGCAGTTATCCTGCCGTCTTCAACCAATAGCGATACATCTTCCACACGGTTCGGGAGTACAACCCTGCCATTACAAATTAACTGTTTGTTCTGAATCATCCCCACACCCTCTCATTTTTTACTGTCTTATGTGGTATAATCTTACCAAAAACAAACAAAAGCTGTCAATCATGGCAATTGACAGCTTTCTTTGGTTAATGTTCAATTTTTGCAACTGGAAATTGTGGTTTTACAAGCATTTCCACGGGTTTTCCACATTTACTCCAACTTCTTATTTTCCATATATTTCCTATCCGCGGTCAATACCCGAACATGAATATCACTCCAGGCTTTTACTTCTTTATACGATATGTTCCAGTCTGTAAACACGTAGTCAATCTGTGCAGCGGAACACACCTTGTTAAATGCAACCTCACTGAATTTGCTGAACTCACATAAAATCATCCTGGTACGCCCAATCTGAAGCATTTTCCTTAATATGGCAGCCTCCTCCGTATTGTATTCCGTAATCCCATCCTCAATGGAAATGCCGTCAATGCACAATATGGTCTTATCAACCCTGAAATCCTCCAGGCTCTGGCTGCACATGCTTCCAATCAGACTTTTATTATGTCTGCGGAGACGGCCTGCCGTCAGGTAAACGCTGTTACTCTCATTGCCAATCAGGACCATGGCAATGTCCGGAGAATTAGTAACCACTGTCAGACGTTCTTTTGTATCCAGCAGGCATCGGGCCAATTCCAGGTTCGCAGTGCCATTATTCATGGCAATGGCATCCCCGTCATTGATATACTCAGCCGCCAGTTTGGCTATGGCATGCTTTTCAACCTGGTTATTCTCCATCTTTTTTTCGTATTCCATTTCTTTGGCCCGCAGGTTATTATATACGGCCCCTCCCCTGACTCTTTTAATAGAAGAATCTTTTTCCAATTCCAGCAAATCCCTGCGTATGGTTTCCAAACTGACCTGGAACTGTTCGGCCAGCTGCTCCATCTTAGCAAACTTGGCCTCGGACAAAAACCGGATAATTTCTTTCTGACGTTTATTATACATAGGTCAATCTTCCCCCTGCCATTTGGTTTTTCACCAAATTCCACATTTTTTACAACTTGGTTTTCCACAAATATTTTTAAAAAACTTATTTTATTAAGTAAAATCCCTATTATATTGAACTATCTAGTATTTTAACCTAATAAAACATTGTCTATTGCAGATACAAATCAGCTTTTTGTGGAATAGAATGTTGAAAATCCACCTGTGCCAACCCTTTAGTGATATTCTACCATGGCGCCCCGACAGATTCAATTTATATCACATACTTATATCTGATTCAATATGCCAATCTTCCTTCCTCACCCACACCGCATTATTTACAAAATAGTGTATATCCTAATAAAAAGCATCCAACTCCCCGGTCTTTTAAATGATATTTAAATAACGCTTGACACAGGTTACTGTAACTCATATAATTACAGATGTAGAAACTGTATCATATCTTGTTACACTTTTATCATAGAAAGGAATCAGCCATGAATATACTTACCGGATATATAGGCACCTATGCCTCACCCCAAAGTCTTGGGATATACCGTTTTTCCATGGACCTGGATAACGGAAACCTGTCAAGACCTGAACTATACTATGACGCTTTGGACTGCAAATACCTGTCCCTGTACGGAACGCTTTTAGCAGCTCCCAGGAAGCGGGACGGCCAGGCAGGGATATGTCTCCTTGATACAGCCGGGGGCAGTGTCAGCCTGGCAGGAGAAGCATTTCATGAGACAGCCCCGGCCTGCTATGTCATCCAGGATGACTCTTATATATACACTGCCAATTATCACGAAGGATGCGTCCTGGTCTATAAGAAATCCCCCGGCGGCCTGACACTGGCAAAGTGGATTGATATAGCCCCAAAGGCGGGCTGCCACCAGATTCTGTTCCACAGCCACTATATGCTGGTTCCCTGCCTGCTCCTTGACACGGTTAAGATATATGACTGCAGCAGGGATTTCGCACCGGCCGGGGAATTAAGGTTTGAGGCAGGTACCGGTCCCCGCCACGCAGTATTTGATAAGGACCACCACAGGCTGTTCCTGGCCAGCGAGCTAAGCAACCAGCTGTTTGTATATTCCCTGGCCGCGGATACGCGGTCAGGCCCCGCCTTCACCCTGGAGCAGGTTCATCCGCTCCTGCCCGTGGGCACGGCATACAAGGAACCCCCGGCCTCGGCAGCCATACGGCTGTCCCCGGATGGACGTTTCCTCTATGTATCCACACGCTTTGCCGATATCATAAGCGTGTTTCATATAGACGGCTGTCAGTTAAAGCTGGTACAGCAGACCGGCAGCGGCGGGATCCATCCCCGCGATTTCACCCTTACACCGGACGGACAGTATCTGCTGGCCGTCAACCGGACAGAGGGAGGGCTTGTGAGTTTCAGGATCAACCAGGAAACCGGATGCCTGACCGGCCCGTGTTCCCAGGTCCCTGCGCCTGAAGCAGTGGCCGTCATACTAGAACTAACCGCACATTGAATAAGGAGGAATTCATACCATGACAAAACTTGATATTGGAATTGTAGGCCTGTCCGTTATGGGACGCAGCCTTGCCCTTAATATGGCAGACCATGGATTTAAGGTAGGAGGTTACAACCGCAGCGCAGCCGTCACCGAGCAGGTGATGAAGGAGCATCCCCACCAGAACCTGACCCCGTTTTACGACCTAAACGGACTGATTGCGTCCCTCTCCCGGCCCAGGAAGGTCATGCTGATGATACAGGCCGGAAAACCGGTGGACGCGGTGATTGAACAGCTGATTCCCCTTTTAGAACAGGGGGATATCATCCTGGACGGCGGCAATTCCTTTTTTGAGGACACAAGAAGGCGCACAAAGATGCTGGAAGCACAGGGCATCCACTACCTGGGCGTAGGCATTTCCGGCGGGGAGGAAGGGGCCCGTTTCGGCCCGTCCATCATGCCGGGGGGCAGCAGGGACGCCTATGAACCGGTACGCCCCATATTGGAAGCCATTGCCGCCAAAGCAATGGATGAGCCGTGCTGCGCCTATATCGGCCCGGAGGGTGCGGGACATTACGTGAAAATGGTCCACAATGGCATTGAATACGCTGACATGCAGCTGATTGCCGAGTCCTATCTCCTCTTAAAATATGTGGGAGGGTTTTCCAACAGGGAACTGGCTGATATCTTCCATTCCTGGAACCAGGGGGAACTGCACAGCTACCTGATTGGCATTACGGCTGACATCTTCCGGGAAGCAGACGACCTGGCGGACGGGGAACTGATTGACCATATACTGGACAGCGCCAAACAAAAAGGCACCGGAAGATGGGCCAGCATAGAGGCCCTGAAGCAGGGCGTGGATATTTCCATGATTACTTCCGCGTGCAGCGCACGTATCATGTCCAATCATCTGGACGCCAGGAAAAAGGCTTTTGGTCTGGTTGACGCCCCTGGAGTGAGCCCTGCCGCGGACAAGGAGCAATTTGCAGCCATGGTCAGGGAAGCCCTGTATACGGGAAAAATCATTGCCTACGCCCAGGGATTCTCGCTGATGCAGGATGCGTCTTTGCAGTACGGATGGAACCTGGACCTTGGCAAGATTGCATCCATATTCCGGGCCGGCTGCATCATCCAGGCCGTGTTCCTCAATGACATCACCAAGGCATTTGAAACCAGGTCCGAGGACGGCGCCAAACCGGAAAACCTCATATTTGACCGTTTCTTCCTGTCCAGGATCAATGAACATCAGGACAGCCTCCGAAAGGCCGTATCCACCGGGGTCATGAACGGGCTGCCCATCCCGGCGCTCTGCAATGCCATCTCCTATCTGGATGAGTTTTGCGGAAAAGCAGTGGGAGCCAACCTGATCCAGGCACAGCGTGACTGCTTCGGCGCCCACACGTATGAAAGGACGGACCGGGAAGGCACATTCCACCATGAATGGAGGAAAGCAAATGATAATTGACACCAACCTTACCATATTCGGCGGCACCGGGGACCTTACATTCCGTAAGCTCCTCCCCGCCCTGTACACCATGGACATTACCGGGAAGCTGCCCGGAAACAGCCGGATTGTAATCATCGGCCGCCGGGATTTTGATAATGCCAGTTACCGTCAGGCCGCAAGGGAATGGGTGGAGAAAAATTCCCGGCTTCCCTTTGAAGAAAAAAGCTATGGACATTTTTCAGAAAAAATATATTATTACAAGATGAATTTCTCAGAACTAAGCAAATACGAGGCCCTGGACAGGTATTACAGGCAGAATGAGATTCGGTCCCACCTGTTTTATTATGCAGTGGCTCCCCGTTTTTTCAGCGTCATCACAAAAGGGCTTAAGATGGTCGGGGGTTCTGAGGAAGGCAAGGTCATCCTGGAAAAGCCGTTTGGCGAAAACCTGGCGTCTGCCACAGTACTTAATAAAGAACTGGAAGCCCATTTCGGGGCCGGGCAGATATACCGCATTGACCATTATCTGGGCAAGGAAATGGTCCGCAACATACAGGCCATCCGGTTTGCCAACCCCATCTTTACCGATGTCTGGAACTCCCGGTATATCGAGTCCGTGCAGATTTCAGCGTTGGAGGATATGGGCGTGGAGACAAGGGGCGGATACTATGATGCCAGCGGCGCCCTTAAGGATATGGTCCAGAACCACCTGCTTCAGATACTGTCCATCATGGCCATGGAGGAGCCAAAAGAAATGACCCCCAAGGGCCTCCACGATGCCCAGCTGGATGTATTTGACGCCCTGCGGCAGGCAGATGAGGAATCCATTAAGGAAATGCTTGTGTTAGGCCAATATGAGGGTTATCAGAATGAACCACTTGTCCGCCCCGGGTCCCAGACAGAGACATTTGCCGCGCTTAAGCTCTTCATTGACAATAAACGATGGAAAGGAACGCCGTTTTACATCCGCACAGGAAAAAAGACCGGCACAAGGGAAATCGAACTGTCGGTCATCTTCAGGAGGCCTTATCCGGAAGTGGAACCCAATGTACTGATTATCAAAATACAACCCACCGAAGGCGTATATCTTCAGTTTAACATTAAGCGTCCCGGGGATACGGACGATATCATTCCCACGAAAATGGATTTCTGCCAGAACTGCAACCTGGTCCACCAGCTTAACACGCCCGAAGCATATGAACGCCTTATCACCGCATGCATGGAGGGGGAGCGCTCCTGGTTTTCCCAGTGGGACCAGATTGAACGCTGCTGGAATTACATCAGCCGTTTAAAGGAGCTTTATTCCCATACAGCCCTGCCCGTTTACCCCTATATGCCGGGGACGCCGGGACCGGATGAGTCTGGCCGGCTGCTGGAAAAGCACGGACACCAGTGGATGAGACAGGAACCATAAACCGGGTATTTACAGGTTGTAGACAGGGTCATGAAGGATATCGGATATCGGAGGCAGGGTGGAAGCAGCAGAACGGAATAAGCAGCAGGGGATAGGCAGCAAGGAATAAGCAGCAGGGAATAAGCAGCAGGGAGTCAGCATATAGGAGGCAGCCGGATGAACAATACGGATGGATATCATGGAACCGAGGAACAAAAAAAGCTGGCAGCATTTAAAGCTGCCGGTGAAATACAGGACAATATGATATTGGGATTAGGCACCGGCTCAACTGTGTATCATCTCATCGTAAAGCTGGCGGAACGCGTCCGCGGCGGCCTATCTATCCATGCCGCCGCCACCTCTGCCAGGACAGAGGAACTGGCTGCCCATTACGGCATCCCCCTTATCCCGTTCCATGGCGCGCAACAGATTCATCTTGCAATTGACGGCGTGGACGCCATTGACCCGGACTTCCATTCCATTAAGGGCGGTGGCGGCGCGCTGTTCCGGGAAAAGGTGATTGCCTTAAAAGCCCTGCGTGTTATCTGGATCATGGATCAAAGTAAGCTGGTTCCAACACTGAACGGACTTACTCTGCCCGTGGAGGTGGTGCCCTTTGCTCTGGAATACGTGGAGGAACAAGTACGCGCCATGGGTTTTACATCCTGTCTGCGCCGGAACGGGGATGGGCCGGCCGAAGATGGGCCAGATAGGGGCAGACTGGACAAGAGCGGACTGGATAGAAGCCGACTGGTCAGAAACGGACTGATCAGAAACGGGCTGGTCAGAAGCGGACTGTCGGGGGATAATCCCGGCGCCAACGCCTTTCTTACGGATAACGGAAATTATATCCTGGATTTACAGGGTAAAGAAGGCATGGACTACCGTCTGATGGCCGGAAAACTTAAAGCTTTGACCGGCGTGGTGGAGACTGGGTTGTTTGGGAATATCTGCGAAAAAATCATAGTTGGTACAAAGGATGGGGTTATGGTAAAATCCCCTGCAAAACCATAAACCGCAATCATTAAATTTACACACTTTACCTGACAAACCCTCATAAAATATTTAGTCCTTTAACCAATCCAATACCTGAACCGCCTCCGATACCCCAACCTCCCCCATACCGGAACCTCCCCCATACGCAATCCGGCCCCGTCCACCATCATATGCATATCCCATCCGTATTCCTTCGCCTTGTCATTCCGATATCTTTATGTCAAATATAGTCTCCTCAATCACCCGCACACATTCATCCGTACGTTTCAGGATGTCCTTGCCCCAGAAATGTATGACTGTCCACCCTAAGAATAACAGCTTCTTGTCGTTTTCATCGTCCCGCTGCTTATTCCGCTCGATTTTCTTAATCCAGAAATCCGGATTGCTTCCCCTTGACAGCCTTGGCTTAAGGATATCCCAGTCCTTCCCGTGGAAAAACTCGCTGTCACAGAATATGGCCAGCTTGTATTTTGTGATGGCAATATCCGGGGACCCGGGCAGCTTCTTATAATTTTTCCTGTAACGGTATCCCTTTTCCCACAATGCCTTCCGGAGCTTTATCTCTATGCTTGTATCCTTTCCCCTTATGTGGCTCATATTATCATGACGCTGTTTCCGCTTCACACCTTCATCCATAACATCACCCATTTTATTATTTGTTTCTATTGTAACATATACTGTTTTAAAGATAAAAGGGAGTTTCAAAAGTTTATCTTGATCAAACTCGCGCAATGTGTTATAATCATAACATTACATGATAAGGAGCAATTACAATGCAAAAAACGGTCTGTGAATTATTTGCCGGTGTAGGCGGATTTCGGTTGGGGCTGCAGCACGCTTCCCCTCAGTGGGAAACCGTATGGTTTTCCCAATGGGAGCCTGGCAGGAAAAAACAATGGGCACATGACTGTTATGTGAGGCACTTCGGAGATATAGATGAAAGGACAGGACAGGATATCGCGTCCGTTGATAAGACAGCCATACCGGACCATACGCTTTTAGTGGGAGGTTTCCCCTGCCAGAATTACAGCGTGGCCGCATCCAAGTCATCCAAGGGCATCGAGGGGGAAAAGGGAGCCTTATGGTGGTCCATAAGGGATACGCTGATTGCAAAACGTCCTCCCTTTGTGCTGCTTGAGAATGTTGACCGTCTCTTAAAGAGTCCTGCATCCCAGCGGGGCCGGGATTTCGGCGTCATGCTGACCTGCTTTGCACAGTTAGGATACAATGTTGAGTGGAGGGTTGTGAATGCGGCGGATTACGGCGCTGCCCAAAGGCGCAGACGGATTTTCATATTTGCATGCAATAACAGGACGCGCCATGGGGCAGCCATGGGACTTTCTACGGCTGAGGACCTGTTGCTGCAGGACGGATTCTTCGCACAAGCATTTCCCTGCACCATAGACGCAAGCCTTAGGACGGAACGTATTCTCTTCCATGATTTAAGCAATGTGGATCCCCAGACCCTTTTGGCCGCGGGCGATGAGGACGGCAACAATGACTTACTGGACATATCCCGGCAGTTTGCCTTTCCCTTTGAAAACTCAGGTTTCATGATTAACGGAATCATCCATACCTGCAGCACGGTCCCGGTTCATGAGCCTCCCATCCCGCTAAGGCAGATTGCGGTACAGGATGCGGACCAGCGTTACTATATCAGTGATGAGTCCATGGGGAAATGGGTGTACTTAAAAGGCGCCAAGAGAATCGACCGGGTTTCCAAATCCGGGCATGCCTATGTATTCTCTGAAGGCCCCATTGCATTCCCGGACCCTCTTGACAGGCCTTCGCGCACCATGCTGACCTCTGAGTCATCCTTAAACCGCAGCACACATGTCATAGCCGATCCGGTAACGGGAAGGCTGCGGCTGCTTACCCCGGTGGAAGCCGAACGGCTTCAGGGATTTGATGATGAATGGACCAATACCGGCATGCCGGAAAAGTTCCGGTATTTCTGTATGGGCAATGCCCTGGTGGTTCCCATGATTGAACGGATGGGTACCGTGTTAAACAAAATCATAGAGGCGGAACCGTAGATTCCGCCTCTTTGTCTTATATCACGCCATGTTTTATTTGTCTGAACCATGTCCCGCCGGCCCATGCTTATCCTACATCTCCCGCCGGACCTTTCCATAATACAAAAATCCAACCAGATCCGCCAGCACCCATCCAATGGGCACAGCGGCCCAAATCCCAGCCACGCCAATGGCCGGAACAGCAGAAAGCACATAAGCCAGCGCCACCCTGGTGCCCAGTGAAATCACGGTGAGCACCACCGACATCCCAGGTTTCCTCACTGCCCTGTACAGACCGTACAGCAGGAACAGGCACCCGATTCCACAGTAAAAGGCGCCCTCTATCCGCAGATACTGCACGCCCACTGCCAGTATGCCTGTCTCCTGGGGCTGGACAAATATAAGCATGAGTTTCTCAGCAAATATCCATACCACCAGGGATATCATGATGCAGAATGCAATGGAAACCATGACCGCGCTCTTAATGCCCGCCTTAATCCTGTCCTTTTTACCAGCCCCGTAGTTCTGCGCAATGAAGGTGGAAAACGCATTGCCAAAATCCTGCACCGGCATATATGCAAAAGAATCAATCTTCACCGCAGCTGCAAAGGCGGCCATGACCACGGTGCCAAAGCTGTTCACCAGGCCCTGGACCATCAGGATGCCAAAGTTCATCACTGACTGCTGGGCGCAGGTCAGGACTGAGAACTGGGATATTTCCCGCAGTACGCCCCTATCCATTCCCATGTCGCTTCCTGCCACCCGGAACTCCGGCATTTTCACATATGTATAGATGACGATCCCGATTCCGGATACATACTGGGCAATGACGGTTGCCCCGGCAGCCCCGGCAACGCCCCAGTTAAATACCAGCACAAAGACCAGGTCCAGCACCACGTTCAAGACAGCGGCAATTCCCAGGAACAGCAGAGGCACAAAGGAATTGCCCACGGAGCGCAGCAGGGATGCAAAAAAGTTATAGAGGAAAACAGCAAGGATTCCCCAGAATATCATCCACAGATACTCCCTCATCATGGAATATATCTCAGCAGGCACGCACAGCAGGCCCATGATGGGGTCGATGAACAGGAATACCGCGACATTTACCGCCAGGGCCACTGCTGCAATCATCACAAAGGATACGAATATGCTTTTCTTAAGCAGCGTCTCATTCTTCTCACCGTACCGGAGCGAGAACACGGCCCCGCTTCCCATGCACAGCCCCAGAAGGATGGATGTGAGGAATGTCATCAGCGCATAGGCAGCCCCCACCGCGGCCAGGGCATTGGCCCCCAGATACCGGCCCACAATCAGGGTATCCGCTATGTTGTAAAACTGCTGCAACAGATTGCCCAGAATCATAGGCAATGCAAACCTCAGCATGGTACCAGTTATATTTCCCTGTGTCAGATCCCTCTGCATCTTAAACGCACCCTTTTATGAACCCTTCGAATATGTTAGCGGCGTCCGTGTCCCCGGCCCCCATAAATTCCGGATGCCACTGAACCGCCTGTATGTATCTTTTATCCGGCGCATAGACGCCTTCAACCAGCCCGTCTTCTGCAGCCGCCATGACCCTAAGACCCGGGGCCAGGGCCTTGATTCCCTGATGGTGATAACTGTTAACCCCAAGCTTTGTCCTGCCAAGGATCCGGTGCAGGGGCGTATCCCGGAGAATGTCCACCTGATGGCATACCCGGTCATAGGGCGCGCGCATATGATGGTCAACCATCCCTGTACTTGGGTCCCGGGCAGGCGCATATTGGGAGGGAAGGTCCTGATACAGCGTGCCGCCCAGGAACACATTCAGGACCTGAAGCCCCCGGCAGATGCCGAATACCGCCTTGTCCTTCTCCCAGGCCATGTCAAATATCCGCTTCTCCAGTTCATCCCTGGCATGGTTTATCCGGCCGCAGAGTGCGTCCGGCTCCTCCCCATACAGGTGCGGATCCACATCCTGCCCCCCTGTAAACAGGAACCCGGCACAGATATCATTGATCTGTTCCAAATCCTCTCCTTCGCACCAGAGCGGGACCATGAGAGGGATTCCTCCTGCCCTGCGTATTCCTTCCATATATCCCGGCACCATCCAGATGCTGTCCTTTTCCTCATCAAACAGAGGCATTACCCCGATTACTGGTTTCATACATATGCCCTCGCTTTCCGTCAGCTGTGCGCAGGAGCGTGTCCCCGCGCTGTTTTATGACACTATATCACAATTTACCATAAAATGGTAGACTGAATAAGTGATGCACCAGTTCCCTGTTGGTCCTGTCATTGACCGGGCCATCCCCGGCCCCATCCTCTTTAGTCTCCGTTCCTTCAGGGTTTTCCCCGCACACATCCACTCCGATGATGGGCCTGCAGGAAACAGCCGCATCCAGACAGGCCAGCACTTCCCAAAGGCCGGCGCGGCCCTGGTCCCAGTTGGTCCTGGCATAATCCGGCCCCAGCACGTCCTTGTCCACGGAAATATAAAGGGGAAGGCCGGAATCCCCCAGCCGTTCCCGCCAGCCATCCCCGTCCCCGACAAGTTCTTCCGGCACGCACGTAACCCGTCCCCCATATTCCCCTGCTTTAATCCCATCCGCAGCATCTGCCGGAGGGCCTGCCAGCCACACATGCCGGATTGCAGGATTACTGTTAAGGGCGTCCTTAATCCAACTGCCGCAGGATAGGATATCCCCGAACATGGGGGGCTGCATGTCCGTATGATGGTCCAGCACCAGCAGCTCAAACTCCTCCTCTATCTTCTCCAGCCATATCTTGCTTACATAATGGTAGTTCCCGGAATCCAGGAAATGGATTCCCTCTGGCCCCAATTCCCTGATTGCTTCCCTGATTGCATTTTCCCCTTCCTCATCGCAGTAACAGTTGGTGCCCTTAATATCCTTACAGTCCACCCACACATGTCCATGATTTTTATAGAACCCCTCTGCTTCATACACGCCGGAAAAATTCATAATAACCAGAATCCTGCTGTCCTTCATATCAAATCCCATCCCATGTAAATCTTTTTATAATAATAGTAATTATTATTGATTTTATGCAATTTATATGCTACAATACGTTTATAATACATATTATCAAAGGAATGTGGTAAAATCAAACTATAGCGGATGGAATAAGGAATCTGCATTCCATTGAGAACAGGAGGGTTACATTTTATGGATTCAAAAGCATTTTTCAAACTAAATTACGGCGTCTATATCGTATCCAGCAGCGCGGACGGAAAGGACGGCGGCTGTGTCATCAACACCATGTCCCAGGTCACTTCCTCACCGGCAAGGCTTTCCATTGCGCTGAACAAAAACAATCATACATTAAAACTGATTGAGACATCCGGCACATTTTCCGGGGTGGTCTTATCAGACAACGTGGACATGGACCTGATTAAGAGGTTCGGTTTCCAGAGCGGCAGGGATGTAAACAAGTATGACGGCCTGCCCCAGGGACGGGACGGCCTTCATAACCCATATCCCACCCAGGGTGTCTGCGCCCGTTTTGCATGCCGGATCATCTCCACACTGGATGTGGGGACCCATGTGATTGTCATCGGCCAGGTAGAGGAAGCAGAAGTCATGGATGAAAAGACGCCCGGCCTCACCTATTCCGACTATCATGTAAAGAAAAACGGTTCCACGCCTCCAAACGCGCCTTCCTACCAGGAAAATGCCGGCAGGACCGTGGGGTACCGCTGCACTGTCTGCGGTTATATCCTGGAATCCGATACCCTGCCCGATGATTTCATCTGTCCGGTGTGCGGCAAGGATGCCAGCTACTTTGTTAAGATTTAACCCATGAATGAACACATACCTTTCCCATCCCGTGTCCGGCATTTAAAATGGCCGGACACCTTTTATATGTCCCTACCTGCCGGATTCCGAAGAATCCCTTCCCCGGTTCTCCTCCCTGTCATTGGTCACATTGCCGTCGCCGCTGACAGGAATCGCATCCCCAAGATAGGTGGGCTTGGGCATCACGATGGTATAGAGCATGTCCTTTGGACGGGCCAGCAGTTCCCGCAGGTCCCGCATCTTCTGGCCGCCGTAGGTCCTGGGGTCCGAGGCCACGCCGTAGGCCTCCATGCCCATGGCCCGGGCCACGTACAGGGCGCGGTACATATGGTAGCGCTGGGTCACAATCACAATCTTCTTCACCTGGAAAATGTCCCTGGCCCGGTACATGCTCTCATAGGTGGAGAAGCCTGCATGGTCCATGAAAATGTTCTCAGAGGGCACCCCCCTGTCAATGGCAAACTGTTTCATCAGGTTCACCTCGTCGTAGTTCACCCTGCCATGGTCGCCGCTCATAAGGAGCCGGTCGGACACATCCTCCTTATATAGGCTGACACCCTGTACCAGACGGTCATTCAGCATACCTGAGGGACTGCCGTCCGGCCGTACGCCGCAGCCCAGCACCATGATGCAGTCCACGTCCTGAAAAGCCTCAGCCTCCTCGGCGGAAACAATGTATTTTTCCTCTTTTCTGATAATATATAGGTTTACCAGAAACAGGACCAGGCATCCTGCCAGCGCCAAAACCAGAAAAACCCTGACTGCTTTTCCCACAATCTTCTTTTTCTTCATACCGCAAGCCTCCTTATGAGCCGTCATGTCAGTTTACCAGTTCCTCTTCTTAATATGGACAAAGCCGCACTTCCCGTGCATGACTACAGGAAAATGCGGCTTTATGGATCTGTCAGTTTATGCCTTATTTAACAGCGATTGCTTCGATTTCACACAGCACGCCCTTTGGAAGGGTCTTAACTGCAACACAGCTTCTGGCTGGCTTGGAAGTGAAATACTTGGCATACACTTCGTTAAATGCGGCAAAGTCACCCATATCTGCCAGGAAGCAGGTGGTCTTAAATACCTTGTCATAGCCGCTGCCTGCTGCTTCCAGGATAGCGCCCACATTCTTGCAGCTCTGCTCGGCCTGTGCTGCGATTCCTTCCGGAACATTGCCGTCTGCTGGATTTACAGGAATCTGTCCGGATGTATATACTACCCCGTTCACTTCAAATCCCTGGGAATATGGTCCGATTGCGCCTGGTGCTTTTTCTGTACTGATTACGTTCATTTTAAATCCTCCTTCAGTTTAGGGGAAATGCCCGTACTTTCATATATTCCCCATATTATTATTTTTCATTCTCCGCGATTACGCGAACCCCAAAGACATTATATCCAATTATTGAAAATGTTGCAATAGATAATACCCATATCTGGACCGGGTATGGAATTTTATACAAGATGTTGGAGCAGGTATTCCTTTGTATTGCGCGCCGGCTCCTCAAGGACCATCTCCAAAAGCCGCGCCAGGGTCAGCCCAACCTCCCTGCCGGGTCTTATGCCTGCTTTTATGATATCATTGCCCCCCACTGCCAGGGTCTTCAGGCTGATGCAGTCCCCGGCCCGCCGGATTTCATCCACAAGCAATGCCGTATGCGCCAAGTCCTGCCTGGCCCCGGCCTCTGAAAGACACATCCGGAATTCAAGCAGGTCATCGAACAGATCCGGTTCCATCCGGCTCATGGCAATGCGGATGGAATACTTATCCGGCCCCAGCCCATAGTCCTGCCATGATATCAGCGTCCTTACCCGGTTGATTGTATCATTGTCCAGTTTTAAATCCTTTAGGATCTTCACTGCCTCATCCGGCATACACTTCCTTAAAAATGCAGCCCAGCGCATATGCCTGACAGGCGGGACCTGCGCCGGTATGGACGGTATGCCAAAGAATGGTTTCCAACCGGCACGTTCCTGCTTCTGCCCGTCTTCCAGGCCCCCGCCGTCCTTCCGGCAATACACCTGATGGAAGGTTTCCGATACGTAAGGGCTGATACCGGTCTCATACACCATGCTGATATGCCCCGGATGAGGGCTTAACAGCAGCTTGGTCAGTTCTGCCTGGATGCGCTCCTTGCTCACATGCACCATATTAGGCGCAATGGCCCGGATGGCCCCATACGTGCGCCCTTCAATGGTAAATCCCAGCTGGGCTGAAAACCGGATTGCCCTCAGTATCCTCAGGGCATCCTCGCTGAACCGGTCCATGGGTTCTCCCACACAGCGTATGATTCCCCTGCCCAGATCTTCCATACCGCCAAATTCATCCACCAGACCAGTGTTTCCATTATAAGCCATGGCATTGACGGTAAAATCGCGGCGTTTCAGGTCTTCCGTCAGGCTGGGGGTGAAGGTCACGCTGTCCGGGTGGCGTCCATCTGCATATTCCCCGTCAATCCGGTAGGTGGTCACTTCATACCCCTCATCCCCCATCATGACCGTCACCGTGCCGTGCTGGATTCCCGTATCAACGGTACGGCGGAATACCTGCTTGACCTGTTCCGGCAGGGCGCTGGTGGTGATATCCCAATCTCCCGGCTCCCGCCCGAGGATCATATCCCTGACACAGCCTCCGACCAAATATGCCTCGTAACCATTCTCATTCAGTTTTGTCAGAATCTCCTCTGCGGGAGCGGGAATCTTGATTTCCATTGTGTGAATGCATCCTCTTTCCGGTTTATAGTACTACGGATAAAGCCCTAAGCTTTCCATGTGCTCTATTTTAACAGCTTTTTGCTGCATTTTCCAGCCCCAGTTCCCTGCTCTTTCCGTAATACTGCATGCGCACCTCCTCCGGCACCAGGCTGCCCCCGGTGGCCCAGGCAATATGGGTGGCGTTCCCCATGCTCCGGTCCAGGTGAAAATGCTCCAGGAACGCCCTGCCCTCCGGTGAGGAACACAGCCTTGCAGGCCCTGCAAAGGAAGCGCAGGAACTTGGCTCGATAAAAATCCCTTCCTCATCCATCAGGTCCCCCATAAAGCGGTAAAGGTTATCGTCTTCAATGGTAAATTCCCCTGCCAGCATCCGTGCCACTGTCTTTCCCACAAACTTGGACGGGCGTCCGACCGCCAGGCCGTCTGCGGCGGTCAGGCCGGAAAGGCCGATATCCTGCACACAGATATCATTATGAAGCCCGGTCATCACTCCCAGCAGCATGCAGGGCGCCTGGACCGGTTCCTGGAAAAAGCAGTACACAGAATCGCCAAATACCTGTTTTAAGCCAAATGCCACGCCTCCGGGCGCGCCTCCCACGCCGCAGGGGATATGGACAAACAGAGGGTGTTCCTGATCCACGGCCACACCAGCCTGCCCAAGCTGTGCCTTCAGGCGTTTGGCTGCCACGGAATATCCCAGGAACAGGTTGACCGAATTCTCATCATCCACAAAATAGCTCATGGGGTCTTCCTCTGCCAGCTTCCTTCCCTTTTTCACCGCCTCGCTGTAGTCAGAGGCATATTCCATCACACGGACGCCTTTCTGGCGCAGCAGGTCCTTTTTCCACTGCTTTGCATCCATGGACATATGTACCGTCACGTCATATCCAAGGGCGGCGCTGATGATGCCGATGGATAATCCCAGGTTGCCGGTGGACCCCACATGGATGGAGTGTTTCCCAAAGAACTCCCTGAATTGGGGAAGGGAAAATTTTTCATAGTTGTCATCCAGCGTAATCATGCCATGTTCCAGCGCCAGGTCCTCTGAATGCTTTAATATCTCATAGATGCCGCCCCGCGCCTTGACGGAACCGGCCACTGCCAGATTGCTGTCCATCTTAAGCATGAGCCTCCCCTCAAGCCCTGCGCCCCACTTGCGGTTGAGACAGTCCTTCATCCTGTCAACCGTGCGCAGGGGCGACTCAATCAGGCCGCCGGCTGCTTCTGTTTCCGGGAACATTTTCCTGATAAACGGCGCAAAGCGCGCCCATCTGTTTTCAGCGTCATCTATATCATCCATGGAAAGGCTTACGCCTTCCATGGCTGTTTTCAAGTCCGAGAGGCCGGGATTCATCCATACAACCTCTTTGCCAGCTTCCATTTCTTTTATTAAAGGATATGCTTCCTTTAACTCCTGCACATGCTCCATCATGTCAATACTCCGTCCTTTCCGTATACAGGACCGCCCCGCGGAAGGGTATACCGCAGGGCCGGGCCTTTTCATTCTTTTTAATCTCCCATTATGTCCTTTACATATATCATCGTATATTCAAGCAGTTCCTCCTGCCATGAAACCTTGTCATATCCATGGGTGGCCTCCGGGACCACATGGCGCACGGAGCCGGGAACGGTTTCTTCATACCTTCCTGAATTATACACCGGCACATCCTTGTCCCCATCGCCCTGTATCAGCCTAAGCGGCTTCTGAAAATCCCTGATGGCTGCTAAGGGGTCAATCTCCGGCGCATCCAGTCCCACAAAGAACTCATGGGGAACCAGGTCTCCCATGAAATCCACGTCATTTCCCCGAAGCCCCTCTTCAAAAATCTCCTGGCCCAGCAGATGGCGGAAATTACCGTAGGGCTCGCTGCACGGGCTCCACAAAAGGATTCCTTCCAGGGGCACCTCATGGCACAGGACCGATGTGACAATGGCCCCCATGCTGTAGCCCAGAATCATGAACTTCTCCGGTTTCAGCTGTCCTTCAATCCAGTGAAGGACCACCTTTGTATCTTCAATCTCCCCGTAAATGGTTGTATAATGGCTGTCGCCCTCGCTGTCCCCTGCCCCCACACAGTCAAAACGGCAGATGGTATATCCCTGCTGCTGGAGCCTGTGGCTTGCAGCCACCATGATGCGGTGGGGGGTTATTTTATTCCCAAAAAATCCATGTTTGTAGAGTATTACCTTTTTCCCGCGCACAGACGGGTCAGCGTATTCCAGCAGGCAGACCATGTCCTTTCCCCTGCTCTTTAATGTAAATGCCTCAATCATGTTCCGCTTCCTCCTTTATCCCTCTGTCAGTCCTTTGGCTCTTCCTTTACCGGCTCACCATTCTCCCCTTCGTAAATGCGGCCCCAGCCCACAAGGATGGCAAACAGCATCACAAACCACAGGATACATGGATAGAAGCAGGTGAACAGGAACGCGTTGGGTGACAGCACCTCCACAAAATCATAGGTGGTTGACAATGTCTTCATGATACCTAACAATAACAGTACGCTTCCGCCAAAGGGCATGCACGCATTAAAGGAGTCGCATGCCACTGCCAGGAAATTGGCCCTGCGGTATGGGTGGAGCTTGGCTTTCTGTCCAACCGCGTTAACCAGCGGTGACGCGCAGATGTTTGGAATGGTGTTGATTGCACTGATCAGCACGGAGAACACGCTGCTGAACAGGAAGATAAGCAGTTCCGCCCCCTTGGTGGTCTTAATGTTCCGGCTGAGACGTTCAACCAGTTCTTCCATATAGCCGCTGGTAATCAGGAGGGAACCCATGGATACCACCACCATCAGAAGGATACATACGCTTAACATTCCGGCCACGCCGTCCGGCAGCGCGCCCATGGCTGTTCCGTTCTCAATGCGGAACAGGTCGGCAAATCCAAACAGCCCGCCCCCAATGCCTACAATGACAGCAATGATGATGCCCACCGGAAGGGTTACGAACAGGTTGTTTCCCATAACTGCCATCCCGATGACAATCACCGTGGGAATCAGCATGAGAAGGCCTGCCGGATTCTGGTTCTCGGCAAGAAGGGTTGCCGCCACACTGGTATCCAGTCCCTGTCCGCTCTTAGCGCCGCCGAAGATGGCATACAGTATGATGGATATGATAAATGTTACTACCACGTACTTGGAGCGGTCCTTTACAGCGCCTCCGATTTCAGCGCTGCCCTGCTTTTTCCTGTAGGTCTGTCCAGTGGTGGATACGATGGTTGTGTCGGACACAGGCGCTATGTTATCCCCGAATATAGCGCCTGAGATAATGGCGCCGCCAAGGACAGCCGGATTGCATCCCATCAGGATACCTACCGGATACAGGATATAACTCATGGCTGCCACGGTACCAAAGGCAGCGCCTGTTGCCAGGGCAAAGGTGGCTGAAAACAGGAAGGTGGCCACACAGAAGCCTGCGCCTGATAAATGCAGCTTAACACTAAGCCAGACAAGGCCTTCTACCAGATGGCCTGACTTTAAGACGGATCCATAGATACCGACCACCAGCCAGATAAGGACTGCCGTCATTGCCATCTTATCCCCCAGGCCCTCCAGCACAATATCCCAGTACCTGGGTTTGTCCTTTACAATAAGCATCCCCACGATCAGTCCGATTACGCCGGAGGCAATCATCATGTTCAGATCTGCCGCATTGATGAATGATAACCCGATTGTAATTACAATGAATACAACAAAGGGTACCAGCGACATCCCATTGCCTCCGTAAAACTCCAACTTCTTTTCCTTTTCCATACCTGTTTGCTCCTTTCGCTTTCGTTTAACACTTGTTAATTACAGCTTAACTATATATTAATACATACTTTACAAAAAGTAAATACCGTTTAGCTATTTTTTTACTTTTATAGCATATTTTTAACTATATTGTGTGTATTAGCCACAAAAAAGCTGTGGTCGTCGTTAACCACAGCTTTACATCGTTCCATATAGTCCTATATTGCTAAAAACTGGGGGGAGTGATTGCAAATATGACCTGCACAACGGTTCCTCCCTGGTTCATCCACTGGTGTGCTGTCTGGGGCGGGATACGGATACTGTCCCCTTCTTCCAGCTGGTAGGATATGCCTGCAACATTAATGCCCACACTTCCCCTGACAACGTAGGCCACTTCCTCCCCCACATGCTCCTGGGGATTCCTGCCCGAAGTCAGGCCCGGCGGTATGGACATCATGCAGAATTCAATACTGCCGCGCACATCCGGGGTCAGCAGCGTATAAGCCAAGTCAGCGTCCGGGTGCCCGATGGTCTTATTCTCCCCCCGTCTCACAATCATCTGCACCTGGGGTTCATCATCCTTAAAAAACTTGAACATGGGCACATCCAGGGCCTGTGCAATGGCCTTTAACGTCCCGATGGACGGATTCACCAGATCCCGTTCAATCTGGCTTAACATGGATGCCGTAAGCCCGGCTCTTTTTGCCAGTTCCCGCAGGCTCATCCCGCTTTTGTTCCGGAAATCCTGGACTTTTTTCCCTAAATTTATGTCCTCCATATAGTAAACAACTCCCTGATATTTTCTTCTCAACCGTAGGTATGGGATAATCATATCATATATCTGAACGGGCTGCCATGTTTTTTCCTGAAAACAGGTATTTCCCGGGAGTCAGGACAGGTCCGCGGCGGTTTTATACCATATACCCGCCCTTCATGGGTGACACCGCATGTTCTGAGAAAATCTTAAGCACTCCCTTTTTATACTTTGCCTCCCTAGGTTTCCACGCCTTCCTGCGCTCTGCCAGAATCCGCTCCACTTCCCCTGCCGGAAGTTCCCTGCCCTTTACGCCAATGATTTCCAGGACCCGGCCCGGTATGTCAATCCGGATCAGGTCGTCTTCCTCCACCAGCGCAATGGGGCCTCCCTCTGCAGCCTCCGGTGAGACATGCCCGATTGCCGGACCCTTGGAAGCGCCGGAAAAACGGCCGTCCGTAATCAGGGCAATGCTCTTGCCCAGTTCAGGGTCAGATGAGATGGCTTCCGTTGTGTAGAACATTTCCGGCATGCCGGAGCCCTTTGGCCCCTCATAGCGGATGAACACCGCATCCCCGGGCTGTATCTTCCTGGATATGACGGCTTCAATCGCATCCTCCTCGCAGTCAAATGGTTTTGCCTTCAGGATTGCCCTGAACATCTCCTTTGGAACAGCGGAGTGCTTTACCACGGAACCTTCCGGCGCCAGGTTGCCCCTTAAGATGCCCACGGTCCCGTCTGTTCCGATTGGTTCCTCAAATGTACGGATTACATCGGTCCTCTTAAGCCCCCACTTTTCCAGATACCCTCCGCACTTGTCATAGAATCCATTGGACTTAAGCTCCTCCAGGTTCTCGCCCAGGGTCCTGCCTGTCACGGTCATCACATCCAGATGGAGCATGGACTTGATTTCCTCCATGACGGCAGGGACCCCGCCCGCATAATAGAAGAACTGTGCAGGCCACTTGCCCGCGGGGCGGATGTCCAGAAGATAATGGGCGCCCCTGTGCATACGGTCAAAGGTATCCCCGTCAATCTCAAATCCCATCTCGTGGGCAATGGCCGGTATGTGCAGCAGTGAATTGGTGGAGCCGGAGATAGCGGCATGGACCATAATGGCATTCTCAAATGATTTCATGGTAACAATGTCGCTGACCTTAATCCCCTTCCTTGCCAGTTCCATGACCTGAAGCCCGGCCTTATAAGCCACCTCCTTTAAATCCCCGCATGCAGCCGGCATCAGCGCGGAACCTGGAAGCATAAGCCCCAGGGATTCAGCCATGACCTGCATGGTGGAAGCGGTTCCCATAAAGGAACAGGAGCCGCAGGACGGACATGCATTGTGCTTATAATAGGTAAGCTTTTCTTCTGTAATCTCCCCTCTTTGGCACATGGCGGAATATGCGCCGATCTGCTCCAGGGTCAGAAGGTCCGGGCCCGCGTCCATCACGCCTCCGGTCACCACGATGGAGGGCATGTCAAGCCTTGCCAGCCCCATCAGACAGGCAGGCACGGATTTATCGCAGCTGGCAATGAAAATGCCGCCGTCAAATCCCGTTGAATTGCCGTGGATCTCAATCATATTGGCAATCATGTCCCGGTGGGCAAGGGAATAATTGATTCCGTCATGGCCCTGGGCAATGCCGTCGCAGATATCCGTTGTAAAATACCGCGCGCCTTTTCCTCCCGCGTCCGCAATCCCCCTTAATGCCTCATTGACAAACAGGTCCAGATGGGCGCTTCCCGGGTGGCTGTCCCCAAAGGTGCTTTCCACCATGATCTGCGGCTTGTCAAGATCCTCCACGGTCCATCCCATGCCAATCTTTAACGGGTCGTTCTCCGGCGCCAGGCCCCTCACCCTCTGACTGTTTAGTTCCATCATACAATACCTCCTAATCGTCTTATCAACTATTACCATTAAACATCTGACTACTTTTGATATTACTATATCATTTATCAAAAATTTTATCAATACATCATATGTATTTTTCTGCTTTTACCATAAAATAATTTCTTATAGTATAAAAAGAGAACCCCATAATGCCTTATAGGGTCCTCTTTCCATTCCTTCTATGATTATCTCTATTGTTTATGTTCCATTATCTATATCATTTACAAAAAACAGTCCATCTGCCGCCTTTTAATACGCGCGTCCCCAGTAAACCATCTTCTTAGCCGGTTTTTTGCAGCAGATACATGTATCAGACAGGTTCTCCTGTTCAAAAGGCATGCACCTGGATGTGGCGCCTGTTTCCTCTTTAATCTTATCCTCGCACTCCTGGCATCCGCACCACATTGCCTTTACAAACCCTGGCTTATTGTTAATGGTGTCCACAAATCCATCCCAATCAACCGCTTCATAGGTGTGGGAATCCCTGTGGGCCCTGGCCTTGTCATACATAGCCTTCTGTATGGTATCAAGCATCTCAGAAACCTTTGTCTCCAGTTCATCCAGGGAAATGAAGGATTTCTCATGGGTATCGCGGCGTACCAGGACAGCCTGGTTCTTCTCCATGTCCTTTGGCCCGATTTCCACGCGCAGGGGGATACCGCGCATCTCACAGTCGGCAAACTTCCAGCCCGGACTCTTCTCAGAATCATCTGTCCTGACAGAGAAGCCTGCCTTCTTAAGACGGTCTTCCAGCTGGAATGCCTTGTCAAGCACGCCTTCCTTCTGCTGCTGCACAGGTACGATCATAACCTGTACGGGCGCAATCCTTGGGGGAAGGACCAGACCGTTATCATCGCCATGAACCATGATCAGGGCGCCGATCATACGTGTGGTCATGCCCCAGGAGGTCTGGTGCACATACTTAAGGGTATTATCCTTATCCGTGAACTGGATATCAAACGCCTTTGCAAAACCATCCCCAAAGTTATGGCTGGTCCCGGACTGAAGGGCCTTGCCGTCATGCATCAGGGACTCAATGGTATAGGTCGCCTCTGCGCCCGCGAATTTCTCCTTGTCCGTCTTCTGGCCCTTGATGACAGGGATTGCCAGCACTTCCTCACAGAAATCTGCATATACATTCAGCATCTGGATGGTTCTTGCCTCGGCTTCCTCGGCCGTTGCATGGGCTGTATGGCCTTCCTGCCACAAAAACTCCCTGGAACGCAGGAAGGGACGGGTTGTTTTCTCCCAGCGCACAACCGAACACCACTGGTTGTATACCCTTGGCAGATCGCGGTAGGAATGGATATCCTTTGAATAGAAGTCACAGAACAATGTCTCTGAGGTAGGTCTGACACACATGCGCTCCTGTAATGGCTCCAGACCTCCATGTGTCACCCATGCAACCTCAGGCGCAAACCCTTCCACATGGTCCTTTTCCTTTTCTAACAGGCTCTCCGGTATGAAGATAGGCATGTATACGTTCTGGACCCCTGTCTCCTTAAACCTTCTGTCCAGCTCGTTCTGGATGTTTTCCCAGATTGCATATCCTGCGGGCTTGATTACCATACACCCTTTTACGCTGGCGTAGTCGCACAGCTCGGCCTTCTTCACCACATCCGTATACCACTGGGCAAAATCCACGTCCATGGATGTGATGGCCTCTACCATCTTCTTGTTATCTGCCATGACTCATTCTCCTTTTCTGATTCTCTCTGTATCCCTTAGTTTTACTGAGGCAGCCGCCAGGGATGGCAGGATTGGATTTTCAAACACGCCAAAATCCGGCTTATCCGCCTCCTCATTACGCAAAAAGAGCCATCCAATCCCATACGTTATATCTACGCAAGGGACCGAATGACTCGGCGGTACCACCCAAGTTAGCTTCCAGAATCCCTATGGCTCACCTGCGTCACATGGCGCTGTAATTCTATGGATCCGTAATTCTATGGACCTGTCATTACATGGCGCGGCATCGTCTGCCCGCAGCGCATATGCCTGTACTGATTCATCCTGCTCTCTCATTATCCGTTAACGCCGGATATACGTTGCATTCATCATACAAAGCTCCAGGGCTGGTTGGGCGTGTGCCGGCGTAAGGACCTTCCACCGTGAGTCCTCTCTCTGTAACGCGCATCAGGCTTACTATTCCCCTTCATCGCTGTCTGTCATCTGTTCATATAACATCATGGCCGGGCCTGTCATGGAATCCAGGCAGGTCCTGGAATGATTCTTTTACGTATTGTTGATTTTACGCCAGAATCATGACTTTGTCAATGCTTAATCGTGAGTTTCCCTGGTCCACACCTCCACCAGGTCCTCAATCAGCAGCAGCCCCAGCGGCCCAAGGATGAATCCGAAAAACCCAAACAGCTCCAGCCCCACATACACGCTGGCCAGGGTTTCCAGGGGGGACAGGCCCACCTGTCCCCCCATCATGCGCACCTCCAGTATCTGGCGCACAAAATAACAGACCAGGTAAAGGCCGGTCAGGATGACTGCCTGTTTCCAGTCCCCTGTCAGCAGTTCCAGAAGGGCCCACGGAATCAGCACCGTGCCTGTGCCGAATATGGGAAGGGCGTCCAGGATGCCTATGCCGATACCTGCCATGATATAGTAGGGATTGCCAATCATGAACATGCCGCCAATACACAGCCCGGTGGTGATGAACAGGATGATGCCCTGGCTTCTGAACCAGGCCTTTCCTGTCTGGACCAGGCGTCCGCCAATGAGGTTGAATTCCTTCCTGAAGGTTGACTGGTCCCGCCTCATCCTCAGGTCCTCCATTTCCTGCAGGCTCAGTATGGCTGCCAGGAACACCACCAGGCTGACAATGGCCCATTTTGCCAGGCATGCGATGATGGTCAGTGAATTTGTCATAAGGAACGGCATGGCAGCTGCCTTTCCCGTATCCACCAGTTTATAAAGCATTTCCCCGGCCAGGTCCGCCACACAGTCATATCTCAGGCCAAAGGCAGTCTCCATACGGTGGCAGCTTCCGGTCAGCCATATATCAAAACGGTCAATCCATGACGGAAGGTGCAGCATCAGCATTTTCCCTTCCGCGCACAGCTTGACGGCCCCCATGTATAGTCCCGCCCCAAGAACGGATATAAGTATCAAAAACTCAGCGCCCCCAATGACCCCGATGGGCATATGGTATGTCTTTCCCTTTACACGGATCCGCATCCTGTAAGCCAGGAACCGCGCCGAGGGACGCAGGAGGAGGGCGAATACATAGCCCGCTAAAAAAGGAGCCACGAGGGGCAGCAGGTATCTAAACCCAGCATACACCGCTCCCGTGGTTCCTGTTATGATTAATAATTTCTTCAGTTTCTTACCCGGCTTTTCCATGGACTCACCTGTTTCTGATTCGTACTTCCTTTGTACCCTCTTAGTATGAGCCGATGGTTGGAAAATATACCAGATGATTATTCTCAAAATCTGGCTGATTATTTTACATTAATTTCCATCACTTTTCGTTATTTTTAATCATTTCCTTTATCATGTTCCTGTTAAATGTCATATGCATCATCATGGCGGACTTGGCGCCCATGGGGTCCTTTTCCTCTATGGCGTCCGTCACGGCCCTGTGGGTCATGATGGTTTCCTCTGTCAGCCTTCTGTGGGTCACATTCACAAACATCATGACCGCCGTGTCAATCAGGGGCACCAGCTGTTCCACTACCTTGTTGCCGGAGCATCTGGCAACCCCGGTATGGAAGGCAATATCCTCTTCAATATAATTCTCGCCGTTCTCTATCTTATCTTCAATTATGCCGCAAAGCTGGCGGAGCCGCTTCACATCCTCACTGGTGGCATGGAGGGCCGCCATTTCGGCAATCCCCGGTTCCAGTATCATACGGACATTCACCAGGTCCAGGGCCAGGGCCATCTTGTCCTCCACCGCCCCCAGCCCCAGGGGATCCATGTCCACAGGGGTGGTGCTTACCACATAGGTCCCCGACCCCCTGCGCACCTCCAGGATTCCCCTGGAAACCAGAAGCTTTACCGCTTCCCTGACCGTGCTCCTGCCCACCCCGAACTTTTCTCCCAGCTCGAATTCATTGGGCAGCCGGTCCCCTAAGGCAACCGGTGTTTTTAATATATACTGGAATATCTGTTCCTGAACCTGCTCTGCAAGCAGTTTTCCCTTTAAGTTTATTGCATCGTCCATATCCTTACCCCCGAGGCGCAGTATCTGCTACTTCCTGAATTTTCTGTGATAATTGTATCAAAAAATGCAGCTATACACAAGTGGGGCAGGCATTTCAAGAAATTCTTCCTATTTGCCCTATACCGATGTATAATAAACATAAACTGCCACATTAACCGCCAATGCTTTTTAACCATTGCGTGTAGGAACAAGGAGAAACAGCCATGACTGCTGATAATCTAATCAACCTGCTGGATGCGCTGACCGAAACCAGCATTTATGTGATAGAAGAAGATTCCCACTGCCTCCTATATTTTAATAAGCGCTGCCAGGAAAGCGGCCGTCCAAGCCCGGAGATTGGCAGCCCCTGCCACCAGGTATGGCCTGAACACTGCGACAACTGCCCGTTAACCGCATTGGGCCATGGCCAATCCAGCCATATCCTCTCCTATGACCCGCTCCTTCAGACAACGGTAGATGTCACTGCCAACCGTATTACCTGGGATGGACATATACCCGCGGTCGTCATAACCGTCACGCCGCACCGGATGAGCTTAAAGGAAGAACAGGGGCTTCAGAGGTTCAGCAGGATATATGCCCAGAGCCTTGTAACTGTTTTTGGGGAATGTATTATTGCCAACCTGACCGCGGACTATTATGTCAACTGCCAGAAGGACGCAATGTGGACCGATATTCCGGAACATGGTAATTTTGACACAGAAAACCGCAGATATTCCAGGCAGGTCCTGCACCCGGATGACCTGGAGCAGTTTGAACAGTATTTTACCCGCGAAGCCATGCTGCGCATATTTGGGACCGGGAAAAAACACATTACAAAACGTCTTCGCCGCCTGGTAAAGGACGGCACCTATCACATGGTGGAGTTTACCGCTGCGCGGGTGGAGCCGCGGTCAGAACCAGGCTGCTGGTGCGTCCTGGTTTACCGCGATATGCAGGACGAGTACATGCTGGAACAGCGGCGCAATGTGGAAATCAGCCAGCTGGCCACAGCGGCCCGCACAGCCTATCAGATGCTGATTGCGGTCAACCTTACCCGCAACACTTATGATATGCTGGAATATAACCGCTATCCTGTGAGTAAACCGGGGGAATCCGGCTATTTTACTGATTTGATAGCGGCTGAGTATGAAACAGTGCATCCTGATTATCAGAAGGAATTCATAAGCAAATTCTCCCGCCAGGCTTTGATAGACGCATATACGGGCGGCCAGAACATCGTTTCCATGAAAATACCCCACAAAGGCACGGACGGCCTCTACCACTGGAGCCATACCGAGGTGGTCCGTGTAGAAAGCCCTGATACGGACGACCTGATTGAAATCACCTTGTCCCGCAGCATTGATGAGGACCGCAGGATACAGGAGGCTGCCATTGAAAAGGAACGCCAGGCCAAACAGCTGCTTGAGGAAGCGCTGCTGAAGGCGGAAAATGCCAACCAGGCCAAGAATGATTTCCTTTCCAAAATGAGCCATGACATCCGGACGCCCCTAAACGCAATCATCGGACTGACCCATCTGGCCCGGCTGCATACAGGAGAAGAAGACCGGCTGAAGGACTATCTTGAGAAGATTTCCAGTGCCGGCACACATCTTCTAAGCCTGATTAATGAAGTCCTGGATGTGAGTAAGATAGAAAGCGGTACCATGAAGCTGGAAGAAACCGAATTCAACCTGAACCAACTGCTGGAGGACGTGGTTGGGATGGTGCGCATTTCCCTTGACCAGAGGCGCCAGTCCCTGTCCGTCCATATAGAGGAGGGCCTTCATCCCCAGGTCATAGGCGATGAGCGGCGGCTGAAGCAGATACTGGTCAATATCCTGGACAATGCCTCCAAGTACACGCCGGATTACGGCAAGGTTTCCATAGGGCTGAATGAACTTAACAAAATGACCCAGACCATGGGCGCCTACCGCTTTACGATTGAAGATACCGGAATCGGCATGAAGCCGGAATATATAAAGCACATTTTCGAACCCTTCAGCCGGGCGGACGACAGCCGGACCAGCAAGACCGTGGGAACCGGACTTGGCATGACCATTGTCAAAAACCTGGTGGCCATGATGGGCGGTGATATACAGATAGAAAGCGAATATGGAAAGGGCACCCGCTTCCTCATCACACTCACATTGAACAAATGCGGCGCCCCTCCTGCCCTGCCCGGGAAAAAGGACCCGCTACCTGAAACATTTCCCGGACTGCGGATCCTGATGGCAGAGGACAACGAAATCAACCGGCAGATAGCCGTGGAAATGCTGGGTCTTTTGGGCGCTGAGGTGGAAACCGCTGAAAACGGCCGGGCGGCAGTGGACGCGGTCCTCTCCCATCCGCCCTTATACTATGATATGGTTTTCATGGACATACAGATGCCGGTAATGAACGGCTATGACGCGGCCCAGGCAATCCGCAGCAGCCATATGGACCGCATCCAAGAACTGCCCATCATTGCCATGACAGCCGACGCCTTTGCCGAGGACGCCAAACGGGCCCGGCTGTCCGGAATGGACGGACATCTTGCCAAACCGGTTTCCATGAATCAGCTCAAGGATGCGCTATCCAGCTGCCTTCTCTGGAAAAAGAAGAACCGGTCCATGGAAGCTGATGGTGATGGGCGCCAGGGATAATGGATGCAGGGGATGATGGGGCCGGGGATGATGGGGGCAGTACAAAAGGCGGCTTTGGCAATGGTTTGTATGATTGCCGGGGCCGCTCTTTAAGGTTATATTTATAGGTTTGTTCTTTTTATGGATGTATATTGTATGTATACTGTCTTTCATGTCAGACCTCCATATTATGATTGCAATCAGGACCTGCCGTTATAAAATATTTGTGTGTAAAGAGAATACCAATCTCAGCAGGAAGGCTCTTTATTTGCAGATACAAGGGCTTTTATTTTCCGTTATAAAGTCCTCAACCGTCCTATTTTCTTCCTGGTTCCTCTTTTCCTCATATAGGTCTATATGGTTCAATATGGTTCAGTTCATCCAACCATTCCTTTAAGCATTGGATTTCAAGTCTTAAGCGATTACTTTGATATTTCCCGACTATGATGTTGATTTATTGGCGTTCTTTGGGTGTTGCTCAATAGCACACTGTTTGATTTCTTAGTCTATTCTTGCCTAGTACCTTGACATAGTTAAAAAGCATTTATACTAATTG
>NZ_QVEX01000029.1 GCF_003434055.1 Enterocloster aldenensis
AAGTGTGCTTTTCAGTACACCCCAACATTCAGTATAGAACCGTTTTTTCATGCCTTTTTTGCATAAATGATTCAGACATACCGGATTATCCGGATTTATTACATATTTTATCCATACTATATATAAGAAAATCAAATAGACACCCGGTTATCAATCGTGTATACTGAAAATAAATGTAATTTATTTTCTGACGGTTTTGTATTGGAGCAGGGGAATACAATGAAAAAATGGAATTATATGGCTGCGGCAATTATTTTGTTGACCGCGGTATTTTGCCTGTCAGGCTGCGGGGACAAGGATAAAAGAGGACTGGATGCCAAGTCGCCTACGGTCATCACGGTATGGCATGCATATAATGCAGTTGCAAAGGCACAGTTTGATGAACTGGTCATGGAATTTAATGAGACAGTTGGAATGGAACAGGGGATTATTGTGGATGCGGTGGGTTATGGTTCCAGTGAAGAGCTGGAAGACGTGCTTTATGCATCTGCCAACCATGTAATCGGCTCGGAACCATTGCCGGACATATTTGCATCCTATCCGGATAATGCGTACCGGCTGGACAAAATCGCGCCGCTGGTCAATATGGATGATTATTTTACGGAAGATGAGCTTAAGGAGTACAGGCCGGAGTTCCTGGAAGAGGGGATATGGGATGATGCGTCCTGCAAGATGATACCGGTATCAAAGTCCACGGAACTTTTATATCTGAATAAGACGGATTGGGATAAATTTTCCAGGGAGACAGGTGCTTCGGATGAAATGCTGTATACCTGGGAAGGCCTGATTGAGGCGGCCGGTATGTATTATGAGTGGTCGGGAGGCAGCCCGTTCCTGGGAATGAATTCATATAATGATTATGCCGTCCTGACAGCGGCCCAGATGGGCACACAGGTATACCGGGAAACAGATGGAAAGGCGGGGTTCTTCTATCCTGAGGAGACTGCCCGGAAAGCCTGGGATGCCTACTATGTCCCCCATATACGCGGCTGGTTTGAGAGCAGGGTATATAACCAGGATGGGATTAAAAGCGGCAGGCTGATGGCTTACATCGGTTCCTCGGCAGGCGCCGGGTTCTTTCCAAGGGAAGTGATAGAGGACGAGGATAACTCCTACCCCATTGAATGTGCAAGCTTACCTTATCCCACATTCCGCGGTAAAACCCCCTATATGACACAGAGGGGCGCCAATATGGCTGTATTTGAATCAGACCATGTCCATGAATATGCCTCGGCCCAGTTCCTTAAGTGGTTTACGCAGCCAGGGCAGAATATCCGGTTTGCGGTATCCACCGGGTATCTTCCTGTAAAGACAGCTGCCCTGGAATCAGTGGACACCCTTTTAAAAGAGATGGGCGAAGCTGAAAATGCAGAAATGGTGGAACACAGTATAGAAACAGAACTGGAAGCCATGAGGGAACGGGAATTCTACATCCGGAAGCCTTTTGAGGGGTCCTATGATATGAACCAGATATTTACCTCTTCCCTGGAGCATAAGACTGCCCTGGACCTCCACGAGCTGAACCGCCTGGCGGAAGATGGCGGGAGCCGTGAAAAGGCGGAGGCAGGGCTTCTGGGGGAGGAGAACTTTAAAGAGTGGTATGAAAGCCTCATGAGAGAAATGGCTGGTAGAACAGATGGGTAAGAGGAATGTAAGCGGTTCAATTGCATTTAAACTGGCTGTGGTGTTTATTTTCTTTGCGGTTTTCCAGAGCATCCTCCTGGCGTCCCTGATGATTTCAGGAGGTGTCCTAAAGCAGGCAAAGGCAAACCAATACAGCATATTTGCTGAAAAGGTCAATGGGCGCAGTGATAATCTGGAAAACCAGATGAAGAATATCTGGACCAACCTGGATTATGATGCAGAGCAGATCAGCCAATATTTTGAAATAATGGAACAGGAGGGGGCTCCCGAAAACGCGGATGCGATGCTGGAAGAGCTGGCGCCCATGGTGATTGACACCTTATTCCGTGTTAAGACAACCGGGGTATTCCTGGTGATGCCTGACCAGGGAAGGGAAGGGGACGGCGCGTTGCCCGCATTATACTTGCGCAATAACAACCCGGACAGGAGCAGCCGGGAGAACTCCAATCTCTATATGCTGGTAGGGCCTTGGAATGTGGCGGAAAAACTGGAGATTGCCACCACCGCCAACTGGAGCTTCCGCCTGAATATGAATGAATCCAACCGGGATTTTGTGTATAAGCCCTATGAGGCGGCCCTGAATCATGGAAAATCAAAGTGGCTTGGGTATTGGAGCAGCCCCTTCCAGGTAAATCCCCAGGACGAGGATGTGATTACCTACTCCACACCGTTGTTTGGGGCGGACGGGAAGGTAAAGGCCATATTCGGGGTAGAGATATCTGTAAATTATCTGTACCGCTTCCTTCCCGCCTCGGACCTGCAGACATCGGATTCTTATGGATATATCATAGGAATCAGGGATGGGGAAGGGGATATAAAGGCTGCTGTCACCCATGGCGCCATGCAGAGACGGATGCTTCAGGAGGGTATGCCCCTGGAACTTGCGGGGGTGGATCAGGAAAAATCCATTTACAGGCTTTTGAATCACAAAAGCAGCGGGGAAGTATATGCCTGCCTTAATCCCATGGGCATGTACTACCACAACACTCCCTTTGAAGGAGAGGAGTGGTTCCTCATAGGATTAATGGAAGGCCCGGACCTTCACCAGTTCCCTGAAAAGATAGGGAGGATCCTCAGCTATTCATTCCTGCTGTCACTGATAATTGGTTTCATTACAGCCATCATCACCAGCCAGTGGTTTACGCGTCATGCCAAACTGATTGAACTGGCAGGGCTTCCTGTGGGGGCTTTTGAGATGCGGCCTCATTCCAAACGGGTTTACATGACCAGCCAGGTTCCCAGGCTGCTGAACCTTACCAGGGAGCAGGAACGGAAATTCAGCCGGGATAAGGATATGATGTGCGCATTCCTAAAAGAGCTTGAATCCTCTGAGTCCAGTGAGGAGGGCGTTTTCAGGATGCATGACAAGGGGGAAAACCGCTGGATTAAAATTGCCCGGAAAACATCAGGCAGCCCAATCCGATGCGTGGTTGAGGATGTGACAGATGAAGTCCTCCAGACAAAGGCCCTGAGGAAGGAGCGTGACTGGGATGGACTTACCGGAGTTAAGAACAGGATGGCTTTTGGGGAGACCATGATACAGATGGGGGCGCGCCGGGATGAGTACCGGTCGGTTGCGCTGGTCATGTGCGACCTCAATGACCTGAAAGGGGTCAATGACGTATTTGGCCATGATAAGGGGGATGAGTACATCTGTGCAGCTGCAGGATGCATCAGGAAAGCATTTCCCACCGGACATGTATTCCGCATTGGCGGGGATGAGTTTGCCGTCATACTGACCGATGTATGGCCGGATGAGGCCAGGGAAGGATTAAAGGTCCTGGCGGTTGGGATGGAGGAGTACAGCCGCGGCTGCAGTTTTGATGCGTCCGTTGCGGCCGGAATTGCATTTTATGATCCGGGAATGGACGCAGGACTGGATAACACGTTGTCCAGGGCGGATGCCGATATGTATTCGAATAAAAGGGAAATGAAGCAGTAATAAGATAAAAGGCGGGAATAAGGAAGAAGGTATGTTCCATGTTCCCACCTTTATTTATTTGCATTGCTGTTTATGGGAAAGGGGAGTGCGCTGCTTCGTGGTTTACCGCCCTGGTCCGGCCCTGGGCCAGCGTCACACCACGCTCTGGTTGTTCTGCAGGGCAGCTGCGTGGTAATGTTCAATGGCCAGTTCGATGAAGGTTTTGCCGGCCTTTGTGAGGTAATGGCCTTTTTTGTAGGTTGCGCACAATTCCCAGAAGGGGCGGGAGGGAAGATAGAAATAAGCCACGTCCTGCTGCTCCTTGGCGTAGTTATGGGTAATCAGGGAACAGGCCATCCGGTTCTTCACCATGTTGCACAGGGTCAGGTTGCTGGATGTCTCGAACAGGATCCGGGGCATGAAGCCGGCTTCCTCAAACAGAGGGTCGATGACAGTGCGCAGCGTGGAACTTTTAAACATGAGCACGAACTGCTGGTCCTTAAAATCCCTCAGGTCCGCGGTGGCAAAGGGCTGGCCCGGCGGGTTGGCATGCTTTGCCAGGGGATGGGAACGGGGCACGGCCAGAAGGATATTCTCATAGTATATATGGACGTACTCATCATTGGTCTTGTCTTTCTCGCTGAGCGTCACAAAGCCCAGGTCCAGATATCCCTTGGAGATCATGGACTGCTGTGTCTTTACACCGATTTCCTGAGGTTCTATGGTGATGTGGGGGAACTGCTGGTAGAACTTCGGGTAAATGCTCATAAGCATGCTGATGCCGCGCTCAGGCGTCAGGCCCACGGACAGCCGTCCCACCTTATTGTCCGCCATATCATTCAGTATGTCGTAGGCTTCCTGCTTCAGCATAAGGATCTGCCGCGCATACTTCACATAGACCTTCCCTGCTTCTGTAAGCCTCAGGTCATTCTTGCTGCGGTGGAACAGCTGGATGCCCAGTTCGTTTTCCAGCTTCAACAGCTGCTGGTTCAGGCCGGACTGGGAGATATAAAGGCGTTCCGCTGCCCGCGTTATGCTGTTTTCATCTGCTATTTTCACGATGTATTCCAATTGTTTTAAATCCATGTGTCTGCCCTCCCTGAATGACTAAGTTTTACTTAGTGTTAAAATCGAAACTAGTAATTTGACTTAGTCCTATATATTTTATACAATAAAGATGTAAAAAAGACAAGAACAAATTACAAAATGACGGTTTAGTTCTTGTTAAAAATCAAAGGCAGTTTAAAATAACACATATATTTTTGCTGGGAGGTAAAGAGAATGTCGCCAACAATTACTAAAATGGAAGTGTGGCCGGTAGCTGGTCAGGATTGTATGGAGCTGAACCTCAGCGGGGCCCATGCACCGTATTTTACCAGGAACGTGGTTGTCCTGTATGCTGATAATGGCGAGACAGGTGTGGGAGAGGTTCCGGGAGGACAGAAAATCACAAAGGCCCTGGAAGAGTGTATCCCTCTTGTGGTGGGCACAAAGGTGGCTGAGTATAAGAGCACGCTGCTGAAAGTGAAGAAATACCTGGATGCAAAGGGGGAAGAGGATGTAAGGGGAAACCAGACCTTTGACCTGCGCACCGGCGTCCATGTACTGACTGCGATTGAGGCGCCAAGCCTGGACCTTCTGGGCAAGCACCTGGGCGTTCCCGTGTGCGAGCTTTTAGGGGAAGGACAGCAGAGGGACAAGGTGCGTATGCTGGGTTACCTCTTCTTCGTGGGAGACAGGAACAAAACAGACCTTCCTTATGTATCTGAACCGGATTCGGACTGCGAATGGTACAGAATCCGCCATGAGGAAGCCCTTACGGCTGATAAGATTGTTGCATTTGCAAAGGCAACAAAGGAAAAGTATGGATTTGAGGATTTCAAGTTAAAGGGCGGCGTCCTTGCGGGCAATGAGGAGATGGATGTGATCCGCGCCCTGAAAAAGGAATTCCCCAATGCCAGGATTGACCTGGATCCCAACGGAGGCTGGCTTCTTGAACAGGCAGTGGAGTATGTAAAGGGAATGCAGGGAATCCTCACTTACTGCGAGGACCCATGCGGGGCAGAGGGCGTTTACTCGGGGCGTGAAATCATGAGCGAGTTCCGCCGCCGCACCGGTTTCCCCACCGCCACCAACATGATTGCAACAGACTGGAGGGAGGTAGGACATTCCCTGGAGTCACAGGCAGTGGACATCATCCTGGCAGACCCCCACTTCTGGACCATGGCCGGTTCCGTAAGGGTCGGACAGCTGTGCCATGATTTTGGATATACCTGGGGTTCACATTCCAACAACCACTTTGACATTTCCCTGGCCATGTTCACACAGGTGGGAGCAGCCGTACCAGGTGAGTACAATGCCCTGGATACCCACTGGATCTGGCAGGAAGGCCTTGAGCGCCTGACCAGGGAACCCCTTCAGATCGTGGACGGCTGCGTGGCTGTTCCTAAGAAACCCGGACTTGGGGTTGAGGTTGACATGGAACAGGTTAAGAAAGCAAACCAGATATACCTTGAGAACTGCCTGGGAGCCCGGAACGACGCCATGGGCATGCAGTACCTGATCCCGGGATGGAAGTTTGATTCAAAGCGCCCCTGCCTGGTAAGATAACAGAAGGGACCTGAAGAATATATAAAAAGGAGAATGAGTAATGAAGAGAAGAGTATTGTGTATGTTATTGGTGCTGGCAATGGCGGTTACATGCCTGGCGGGATGCAACAGAAAGAAATCCGTACGTGTGGTAATCGGTTCCTCATCCACCAGCGGTGACAGTTATCTGATAGCTGATACCGTGACACGTTATCTGGCAGAAGAAATGGGCTGGGATGCAAAGGTTGACCCGGTGGGCGCTGCGGAAATGTTTGAAATCATCCGCAACGACAAGGGCAAAGGCGATACCATCGCAATCTTCCATGACATGATGTATCTGGGAGTTGTATTCGGTACATACGGCGAGGAATACGCCCTTGAGAATATTACCGTGGGACCAAGGGTGGCCCAGAACCCGGGCTGCTGCTTTGCTGCTAAGGCAGACGCGCCGTACAACACACTGGTGGAGGCTGCTGAGTATTTAAAGGCAAATCCGGACGCTGAGATCCGTGTGGCCTGTGAGAACGGTTCCGTATCAACCTTGTGCTACCTGGCATACTACAACTGGGTACTGGACAACTACGGACAGGAAGTTGCCGACCAGCTCCGTGTAATCGCTGCAGGCGTTACCTCTGAGAAACGTCAGATGTTATGGGACGGCAATGTGGACATTATCTTTGATGACTACTATGGCATCCAGCAGTATGTGGGCGTGGATGACAAGCAGCTGGCCATGAAGTGCGTGGGCCTTCTGGATGAGATTGAGGGCGCTGTAGATGCCCCGACCTATGCGGAGCAGGGAATTACATTTAACGGTGAGCCATTTGCACTGTCCAAGGATTTCCTTGTATATTACCCACAGAATATTGACGCTGATTTTGCAAAGGCAGTGGATGCGGCGGCAGCCAAAGTATGTGAGAATGAAAGCTTCAAGTCTGATATGGCCAAGCTGAATTACAGGGGCGCGTATCTGGATTCCTCTGCTGCAAAAGACTTTATCTATAACAAGAGGACAGAGATGACACAGCTGATTGAAGCGTGTCCGGATTTTGACTACCTGACCCAGTAATAGTGTTGCGCAGCAAGTAAGGCCGGGCTGGAGACAGCCCGGTTTCAATTAAGGAGGGAAAGCTTGTGAAGCTTAAGATTATAAATTCAACGTCCCACTGGGTCATGCCCAGGATCGTGATGGGGATTCTGGTGGTTCTCCTGGTTATCATAGGGATTCAGAGGCTGATCCATTGCAGGAAGACAGGAACCCCTTTCATTCAATTAAAGAATTACCGCTTCTTCCGGCCAGGATGGGATAAGGTGAAGCTGCTTGGCGGCATATTGACCTTTGTTGCGTACATTTACCTGATGGAATTCCTTACATTCCTTCCGGCAAGCATCATCAGCATCTTCATATTCAATGTCCTGTTTGACAATGAGAGGACAAAGAAGAGCATGATTACATCCGGCGTCATTTCAGTTGGTTTTTCTGTTTTCATCTGGCTTATTTTCGGAGTATTGTTCCGCATCACATTACCATAAAAGGAGGTTTCGATAATGTTTGGGATCATGAATATTTTAATGTCGTTCCTCGGAGTGGTAATCGGTATTATCTTCGGGGCGCTTCCCGGTATGACGGCAACCATGGCAATCGCGGTATTCCTGCCGCTTACCTACTCACTGGACCTGGGGCAGGCGCTCTGCCTTCTTCTGGGGCTTTATGTGGGTGGTATCAGCGGAGGTCTTGTGCCGGCCATCCTGATTAATATCCCGGGGACCCCGTCCTCCATCACAACCGGCTTTGACGGCCATCCCATGGCTGCCAGGGGAGAAGGTGAGAGGGCGCTTAAGATCGGCATCACGGTGTCCCTGATCGGCGGGCTTATTTCCCTGCTGGCCCTGTTCTTCTTCACACCGCCCCTGGCCAAGCTGGCCATTAAGTTCTCAGCGGTTGAGAAGTTCCTGATCATTGTATTCGCCATGACGGTCATTGCGGCCCTTTCCAAGGGTTCTATGACAAAAGGCGTGTTTGCCGGATTCTTAGGAGTCCTGGTCACGCTGATTGGAAGATTTTTTGACAACCAGCAGCTTCGTATGGTGCCCTCGTTCCTGACCGTGGAACTGGGAAGCGGTTTCCAGCTGCTTCCGGTGCTTATCGGACTGTTCGCCCTTTCCCAGATCCTTGAGGAAGCAGAGGCCGGAATGAAACGGAACCCCAAGATGGAAGGCGGCATTAAGGGCGGAGGCAGGAAGTTTTCCTTTTCCGATTTTAAGGGCCAGGGGGTCAATACAATCCGTTCCGCTGCCATCGGGACATTTATGGGAATCCTTCCAGGCGTGGGAGGTTCCGCCGCATCCCTGCTGTCCTATTCACAGGCCAAGAACTTCTCCAAGCATCCGGATGAGTTCGGCAAAGGCTGTGTGGATGGTCTGGTGGCATCTGAGGCAGCCAACAACGCACTGACAGGCGGCGCCCTGATACCGCTTCTGTCCCTGGGGATTCCCGGCGACAGTACGACGGCAGTGCTGGTCGGCGCATTCCTTTTGCAGGGCATCCAGGTAGGGCCCCTGTTCATCACCCAGAACCCGGATTTGTGGAGGGATATCCTGATTGGCCTTGTGGTATGCAACATCATCATGTTCATAGTAATGTTCTATCCCATCAAGTACATAGCAAAGATTATCAACATTCCGAAAAACCGCCTGTATCCGGTTGTCATCCTTATGTGCGTGGTTGGCTCCTATGCAATCCGCAACGGCAACATGTTTGACGTATGGACCCTCCTGCTGTTCGGAATTGTGGGCTTTGTATTCAGCAAGACAGGCATACCGGCAGCGCCCTTCCTGATCGGTTTTATACTGGGAGATGATTTTGAAAAATATTTCATTGACGTACTGAAATCTTCCGAAGGCAGCTTTGCGGCATTTTTCAACCGTCCAATCGGCAATATAATCTGGGTCCTGATTTTGATTTCACTGGCCTATGCTTATTTTGACAACAAGAGAACAAAAAAAATAGAGGCGCAGAACAAGGCTTAAGTGTTATGGCCTGCAAGGCGGAGGTAAGAAGTGTTGAGCAAGACACCTGTAATAACAGATATGAAGGTCATTCCCTGTGCCGGATATGACAGCATGCTTTTATCCCTGAGCGGGGCCCATGGGCCCTTGTTCACCAGGAATATCGTCATTATCACGGATAATTCCGGCAGCACGGGAATCGGCGAGGTCCATGGCGGGGATGATATAACAAAAATCCTTGAGAGCTATATCCCCCTTGTGGTGGGAAAGACAATCGGTGAATATAAGAGTATCATAAGCAGCATCAGGAACAATGGATATGTCCCGGGCGGCAATGACGGTCAGGGGCTTCAGAAGCTGGACCTGAGCAACCTGAAATTCGTGGTGCACGCGGAGACGGCAGTGGAATGCGCCCTGCTGGACCTGATGGGCAAGTTCCTGGGACTGCCTGTGTGCGAGCTTCTGGGGGATGGACAGCAGAGGGATGAGGTGGTGATCCTGGGATACCTGTTCTACTGCCAGGACTACACTAAGACAGACATGGCATACCTGGATGAGAGCGGTTCCCATGACAGATGGTTCAGTCTCAGAAGGAGGCCGGCCATGACCACGGACCGTATCGTGGAAAATGCCCATGCCATGAAAGAACGGTATGGATTTAAGGATTTCAAGCTGAAGGGCGGCGTCCTGAACGGCTGGGAGGAGATGGAGACGGTCCGGGAACTTAAGAAGGACTTTCCGGATGCCAGGATCAATATCGACCCAAATGGGGCCTGGACCCTGGAACAGGCAATTGAATACTGCAGGGGCATGAAGGATATCCTTACCTATATTGAGGATCCCTGCGGTGAGGAAAGAGGCTTCTCAGGCCGTGAAATCATGAGGGAGTTTAAAAATGCAACCGGCATCCAGGTGGCAACCAATATGATTGCAACGGACTGGCGCCAGTTCTACCACGCGGCCAGCCAGACAGCGGTGGATATTGTGCTGGCAGACCCGCATTTCTGGACCATGAGCGGTTCTGTGCGCATGGGCCAGGTGTTAAATGACTGGGGCCTGACCTGGGGTTCCCACTCCAATAACCACTTTGATATTTCCCTGGCTATCTTTGCGCACAGCGCGGCCGCCGCACCGGGCAATATCACTGCGCTGGATACCCACTATGTATATCAGGACGGACAGTACCTGACAAAGAACCCCATGGAAATCAGGAACGGCGTCATTGAAATCCGCAGGGAACCCGGGCTGGGCATTGAGGTTGACATGGACGCGGTGATGAAGGCAAATGAACTTTACCGCACCCTTCCTTACGGGGACCGGAATGACGCCATGGCGATGCAGTACCTGATCCCTGGCTGGAAGTTTGACCATAAGAAGCCGTGTATGGTAAGGTAGGAAACGGATAAGGCACGGCTGCCGGAACGCGTAAAAGCGGAAGGCATGGAATGTGCAGATGCAGATAACGTAAAAGACAGAAGGTATTGTGTCCCTGGCTGGTTTTAGCGCCGGGGATGCAATACCTTCTATATTTATGTGCCATACTTGACTTCTATAGTATTTTCATCTACAATTGAAAAACGTAAACAATACATGGAAGCTAGGGTAAACATATGGGAATCATAAAAGCAGCCAGACTGGTCTATGAGTATATCAGGCGCGATGAGGAAGAGAATATAGAAGAAGTGAACCGGGCCATTGACGGTTTGGATGTGGATATAGAAAAGGGCGGCTTTGTGGCTGTCCTGGGACATAATGGTTCCGGCAAGTCCACCTTTGCAAAGCATATAAACGGACTCCTCATGCCCACTGATGGTACGGTGTGGGTGGGGGATATGGATACAAAGGACGAGGAACACATCTGGGATGTGCGCAAAACAGCCGGAATGGTGTTCCAGAATCCGGACAACCAGATCATCGGCAATATTGTGGAGGAGGATGTGGGTTTTGGCCCGGAAAACATCGGCGTCCCCACAGAGGAGATATGGAAGCGGGTGGAGGAAAGCCTGAAGGCGGTTGGCATGACCGCATACCGGCTGCAGTCCCCGGGCAAGCTGTCAGGCGGACAGAAGCAGAGGGTGGCCATAGCAGGCGTCATGGCCATGAAGCCGGAATGCATCATCCTGGACGAGCCAACTGCCATGCTGGACCCCAATGGCCGCAGGGAGGTCATTAAGACGGTCCATGAACTGAACCGGGCAGAGGGGATTACGGTCCTTCTGATTACCCATTATATGGAAGAGGCAATTGATGCGGACCGGATCATCGTGATGGACGGGGGCAGGATTGTGATGGATGGGAAACCTGCGGAGATATTTTCCAGGGTAAAGGAACTGAAAGCCTATGGGCTGGACGTGCCTCAGGTAACAGAACTGGCCTACGAGCTGAAGGAAGCCGGAATGCCGCTGTCCGACGGGATCCTGACCAGGGAGCAGCTGGTAAGGGAACTGGAGCCGCTTCTGAAAAAGGGTTAAGGACACAGAAGCCTTGCTGCGTTGTTAAGGAGAGAACAGATGTCAATTAAAGCAGTTGATTTGAATTTTGTATATGGCGGCGGCACGGCCTTTGAGCAGCACGCCTTGTTTGATGTGAACCTGGAGATACAGGACGGGGAGTTTGTCGGACTGATCGGACATACGGGTTCGGGGAAGTCCACACTGATACAGCATCTGAACGGACTTATCAGGGCCAGCGCAGGTCAGCTCTATTATAACGGGGAGAACATCTATGACAGCGGTTATGATATGAAGAAACTGCGGAGCAAGGTGGGGCTGGTGTTCCAGTACCCTGAACACCAGCTGTTTGAGGTGGATGTCATGTCCGACGTATGTTTTGGGCCTAAGAACCAGGGACTTGATAAGGAAGAGGCAGAGGCCCGGGCCAAAAAAGCGCTTGAGCTGGTGGGACTGGATGCTTCCTATTATAAACAGTCCCCATTTGAACTATCCGGAGGACAGAAGCGCCGCGTGGCAATTGCAGGGGTGCTGGCCATGGAACCGGAGGTGCTGATCCTGGATGAGCCCACGGCGGGACTGGACCCAAGGGGACGGGATGAAATCCTGGACCAGATAGACCATCTCCACAGGGAGCGGGGCATGACCATCATCCTGGTATCCCACAGCATGGAGGATGTGGCCAGGTACGCGGACCGGCTGATTGTGATGAACCACGGACAGAAGGTGTATGACGGTACGCCAAAGGAAGTGTTCCGTCATTACAGGGAGCTGGAGGCAATCGGCCTGGCTGCGCCGCAGATTACCTATCTGGTCCATGACCTGAAGGAAAAGGGCGTCCGGATTGACGGGGATATCACCACGGTAAATGAGGCCAGGCAAGCAATCCTGGCGCAGTGGACGGTCGCGTCAGGGGCCGGAGGAAGTAAATTAACAGAAAGCAGCAGGGATAAAGATGTTTAGAGAAATTACATTGGGACAATATTACCCGGTCGATTCCGTGGTCCACAGGCTGGACCCCAGGACCAAGCTTTTTGGCACCATGGTATTTATTGCATCCCTGTTCATTGCAGATAATATCTGGGGATATGTGATTGCAACCGCGGTACTGGCAGCTGCCATTAAGATTACAAAGGTGCCGTTCCGTTTTATTGTCAGGGGCCTGAAGGCAATCATGATCCTTCTGGTAATCAGCGTGAGCTTTAATCTGTTCCTGACAGACGGCCATGTCCTTGCCAGACTATGGATCTTCAAGATTACAACAGAGGGACTGCGCCTTGCCTTTTTCATGGGAGTAAGGCTTGTTTACCTTGTGATCGGCTCTTCCCTCATGACCCTGACCACCACGCCGAACCAGCTGACGGACGGACTGGAAAAGGGGCTGGGTTTCCTGAACCGGGTAAATGTTCCTGTACACGAGGTTTCAATGATGATGTCCATTGCCCTCAGGTTCATTCCAATCCTGGTGGAGGAGACGGACAAAATCATGAAGGCCCAGATGGCCAGGGGAGCTGATTTTGACACAGGAAACCTGATCCAGAAGGCCAAGGCCATGGTGCCCCTCCTGGTGCCCTTATTCATATCCGCCTTCCGCAGGGCAACGGACCTGGCCATGGCCATGGAAGCCCGCTGTTACAGGGGCGGGGAAGGGCGGACCAAGATGAAGCCCCTTAAGTACGGGCAGGCGGACCATGATGCATATATGATATTTGCCCTGTATCTGGTGGTAATGATTGCGGCAAGGGTTTACCTGTAAAGCCGAAGGAATGGAAGACGGAAGGAAAAAGAACCCATGAAGCGAGTGCGCATTGTGGTTGCCTATGACGGCACCCATTATCACGGGTGGCAGATACAGCCCGGGAAAGTAACCATAGAATCCAAGCTAAATGAGGCCCTTACCAGCCTTTTGGGAGAACCGGTACAGGTCATCGGGGCCAGCCGCACGGATTCCGGCGTCCATGCCAGGGGGAATGTGGCCGTGTTCGACACCAGCCACCGTATGCCTGCGGACAGGATATGCATGGCGCTGAACCAGCGGCTGCCGGAGGATATAAGGGTGCAGTCATCCGAGGAAGTGGCCTCTGACTGGCATCCGCGAAAATGCAGATGTCTCAAGACATATGAATACAGGATTTTAAACCGCAGGATTGAGATGCCCATGCAGCGCTTTTACTCTCATTTCTGCTACTTTAACCTGGACCTGGATAAAATGCGCCAGGCAGCAGGACTGCTCACCGGAGAGCATGATTTTAAAAGCTTCTGCAGCGTGAGGACCCAGGTTACGGACACGGTGCGGACCATCTACAGCATAGAGGTAAAGCGGGACGAGGAGGATATGATCCGTATCCGCGTGACAGGCAGCGGCTTCCTGTACAACATGGTGCGCATCATCGCAGGCACCCTGATGGCAGTGGGCATGGGACAGATGGCGCCTGAAGACATGGAAGGCATATTGGAGGCCCGGGACAGAAGGGCTGCGGGTCCCACGGCGCCGGCCAGGGGGCTGACGCTGATCCGGATGGAGTACGATGATGGACCATTGCCGTAAACCACGATTTTACGTCATTTTTTCCTGATTAAGTGGTTGACATCCGTGGAAGTATATTATATAATATAAAACTGTGACATTAGCAGAGAATACTCGTCCAAAGCCCCGGAGTGAGTATTTGTAGATAAATACTTCCCATATTTATCATGCATATAGCGGGCATCCGTTGGATGTCAGGCGTATAACAAGATTGAGATTAACAGGAGGTTAACCAATGAAGAGTTTTATGGCTAGTCCAGCGACAATTGAAAGAAAATGGTACGTAGTTGATGCTACAGGATATACATTAGGACGTTTATCTTCCGAGATAGCAAAGGTTTTAAGAGGAAAGAATAAACCGATTTTCACACCACACATGGACTGCGGCGATTATGTAATCGTTGTAAACGCAGATCAGATTAAGGTTACCGGCAAGAAGCTGGATCAGAAGATTTATTACAACCATTCTGATTACGTAGGCGGCATGAGAGAGACCACCCTGCGTGAGATGATGGCTAAGAAGCCTGAAAGGGTAATAGAGTTAGCAGTAAAGGGTATGCTTCCAAAGGGACCTCTGGGAAGAAGCATGTTTACAAAGCTTCATGTATATGCAGGCCCAGACCATGAGCAGGCAGCACAGAAACCAGAAGTTTTAACATTTTAATGAGGATTGGAGGAAGAAAGTATCATGGCTAACGCAAAATTTTATGGAACAGGCAGAAGAAAAAAATCCATCGCCAGAGTATATTTAGTACCAGGTACAGGTAAGGTTACAATCAACAAGAGAGATATCGATGAGTATCTTGGTCTTGAGACTTTAAAAGTAATCGTACGTCAGCCTTTAGTTGCAACTGAGACCACTGACAAATTCGATGTACAGGTTAATGTCCGCGGCGGCGGCACAACAGGACAGGCCGGCGCAATCCGTCACGGCATCTCCAGGGCCCTTCTTCAGGCAGACGCTGACTTCAGGCCGGTTCTGAAGAAAGCTGGTTTCTTAACAAGGGACCCAAGAATGAAAGAAAGAAAGAAGTACGGCTTAAAGGCTGCACGTCGTGCACCACAGTTCTCCAAGCGTTAATCACGTTTCAGGACAGAATATGGCAGGACAAAACCTTCCAGGGGATTCCCTGGGAGGTTTTTTTGTGGTATGATGGATGAAAAGGCTGGCAAAAATCATCTCGTAATCCTGAGCACCAGGCGATTCCGGGAGTACACTGATATTTTAAGGAGGGAACAGTGAACCAATTATTTATTTCAGCTTTGACAATAGAGAAGGTCCGGCATTTGGAGGATATCCGCATTCCATTGTCCAAAGACAGAATGAAGCATCTGATATTTACCGGAAGGAATGGAAGCGGTAAAACCAGTGTTTTGGATGCCATGGCAGGATTTTTGAATGCGGTATCTACAACCAATGACCCTGTGGAAGCGCAAGATTATTTAAATCAAGATATAGATAATCTGGAATATCAGATTAAAAATGGAAAATCCGGTAATGAAATTGCAGATATAAGGAAACGCATAGAGCATTTTAAGCTAAGGATAGAACGGGCAAAGCAAGGAATCGATATGCAATTGAATTATCCATTGAATGAGATACGCAGTATGTATGAGGCCGGCGGATATATCATTGCCTATTATAAAGCCGACCGTATATTCCGCACTGAGATTCCAAGACATGTAGAAAAGGTGGAATTGAAGGAATACTATTCAATTTCTGATACGCCACGCCAGGATTTTGTTAAATATCTGCTGGATTTAAAGATGACCCAGGCTCTGGCGGCAACGGGAGGTAAGACAGAAAAGGCCGATGTAATCAAGACCTGGTTTAATAAATTCGAGGATCTATTAGGCAGGATTTTTGAAGATGGCTCCTTAAAGCTGAACTTTGATGAAGATACCTTTCAATTTACGATTTGTGAAACAGGTAAGGAACCCTTTGACTTTAACAGCCTTTCCAGTGGATATGCAGCGGTTTTGGATATCATTGTTGATATTATCATCCGTATGGAAAAGCGGACCGGCAGAAGCTTTAAATTCGAAATGCCGGGAATTGTCCTCATTGATGAAATTGAGACCCACCTCCATCTGGAATTGCAGAAGAGGATTCTGGATTTATTGACAACTATATTTCCCAATATACAGTTTATTGTTTCGACCCATTCTCCATTTATTTTGAACAGTCTGGAGAATGTGGTGATTTATGATTTGGAAAACCATCTGCTGGTGGAGGATGGCTTAACAGATGTGCCTTATGATGGAATTGTTGAGGGATATTTTAATGTGGATAAGATGTCCGCTATGTTAAGGGAAAAGTATGAAAGATACAAAATGCTGGTGAGAAAGAAGAATCTTTCCGATGAAGATATTGCTGAGATTGCTAAATTGGAAATGTTTTTAGATGAAATACCGGATTATCTGGCTTTAAATATATCAACCGAGTATAAAGGTTTAAAATTAGATTTCGAAAGCCGGGAGGATTTATTATAATGGTAAAGATAGAACGCAGTTATCCGGCGCCGGAGTCATTATTAAAGGAGGCTGCGAAAATTAATGGAAGCTACGCTCAACCCGATGTGGTAGAAAGGCTGAAACGTGATTTTCATAACAAATGCTATATTTGTGAAATGAAGGAATTGCAGGACCCGCAGATAGAGCATCTGCTTCCCCATAAGAATGGCAGATATAAGGAAAGGGAATTTGATTGGGATAATCTTTTCTGGGCATGCGGACATTGTAATGGTGTAAAAAACCAAAGTAAGTATGATGACGGTATATTAGACTGTTGCAAAAGGAATCCGGAAGAAGCCATTATCTTTGACCTAAGAGAGGATAATGTCTCAGTCATTCCCAAAAATCAGGAAGACCCTGAAGCCGGGTTGGCTGCCCGGCTTGTGGAAGAAGTATTTAATATGAGAAATACAGGGATGCGTATATACAAAAGTGAAATGCGTTTAAGGGCATTACAGGAAGAGATGAATGTTTTGTACACAAAATTGGAAGCGCACGCAGAGAAACCTGAATCCAAACAGATTATGCGGACATTACAGGCACTGCTGAAAAAGGAAATGCCATTTGCCGGGTTCAAACGGCATTATGTCAGGGAGCGGCTGGATGTTTTTCCGGAGTTATCTGAGTATGTCCTATAGTATCAGATGTATTAATATTGACTTATCAATAACTGCGTAAGTATAAGGCAGGTCCGGAGGAATTACAATGCGAAAAGAAGCGTCCATACAGGAGTGGAAGGATTTATACCAGGCTGCCACTATAATTAAGGAACTTAAACCATGGGAGCATTTCTGGGACATGGATTTGATTGGGATTCAGGAAGGGAAAGAGGAGGATACCGTATTTTTCAGTGTTCTTGGAAGAGGGGGAGGCTGTGTCGGGTATGATCCTAAAAGCAGATATGCTGGGTCCGGAGGAGGACCCAAGGGCAGCCCTGGCAGAGAATATTGTAGGTTTTATCATGGAACACGGAGCCCCAAAGGAAATACGGGTTACCAATGTGATAGTGGAGTCGGTTCTTGAACACATCTGTGAATCAGCTGAAATCAGACTTAGAAGGGTAAAACGCCTGTCTGGCCTGGATGGGTTCAGGAAGGAGATGGGACGGTTTACCGGATGAATAAAAATACCCCTGGGCCTGGTGAAAGGCCACAGAGGTATTTTTGGTTGTGTGATGATGCAATCTATTAACGTACCCCGAATTTGGTACCGCGTCTGATTGTGCCGTTACTGTTCCATTCTGTGTAGACGTATGGACCGCCGTCGGTGGTTCCGTTCTCAGTAAATTCATGGGAGCTGCCGTTAATGGTGCGGTTGCCGGTCTGCAGCTTCAGGCTGTTGTTGTCAAAATAATAGACATTGCCATTAATTTTCATCAGGCCGCCCTGAAGCTCGCCTGTATCGGCCGCATAATACCATGTCCCGTCTTTCTGAATCCAACCGGTCCTCATGATTTGGTCGGCGCCAAAGAAAAACCAGTGGTTCTTATAGTTGACCCAGTTGTTGGTGCAGTAGTCGCCGGAACCCCACTGGTATTTCATTCCCTGTGATGTGCTTACAAAACCGGCTGCAAATGATGTCATGGCGCTTCCTGCTGCCAGAGCCAGGGTCAGGGCAGCTGTTGCCAAATATTTCTTTCTCATGAAAATTCCCTCCTTGCAGAATCTATTAAATGTATTGCTTTCAATAGCTGGATTCTACACCCTGGAGTTGCTCCAAGGTCAATACAGTTAATGGATTTGTAAGGAAAATGGAAATTTAAAGTAACAATGTTAAAATCAGTAAAACCTCTAAATACAGTATTGCATAAATAATTGAATACTAGAGCCGTCACCATGGTTGCTGGCTGGATGGAGCACTATTACTTAAGGTGTTATTGCAGCTCTGCACTAGATCCAACCGCCGTCCAGCCCGATGACCTGGCCTGTAAGGTAGGATTCCTTATATCCAAGATGGTATACCAGGTCGGCAACTTCTTCTGCCTTTCCAAGTCTTCCTGAGGGGATTCCCTCTACCAGGGAAATGAGCTCGTCCTCCTCCATCCACTGGTTCATCTCCGTGTCAATGGCGCCGCAGGCCACTGCATTTACCTGTATGTTGCTGGGGGCCAGTTCCTTGGCCAATGCCCTGGTAAAGGCGTTAATACCGCCTTTGGTGGCTGAATATGCCGTTTCACAGGACGCTCCCACCACGCCCCATACAGAGGAGATGTTAATGATTTTGCCCTGTTTCTGCTGCAGCATATAGGGAATGGAAAGCTTGCAGCAGTTGAATACCGAGGTCAGGTTGGTGCAGAGCATCCTTTCCCAGTCCTGGGAAGACATATCCTGCAAAAGTCCTATATAGGAAATGCCGGCATTGTTCACCAGCACATCAATGCCCCCGAACCGGGTCTTTATTTTTCCGAACAGTTCTTCGCAGCACTGCATGTTACCCATATCACCCTTATAAGCAAGGCAGGGTACCTGGAAGCCTTCAATTTCTTTCTGGGTCTGTAAGAGCCTGTCTTCCCTGTGGACGCAGCTGATGGCTATGTTATAGCCCTTTTTAGCGAATTTGACTGCGATAGCCTTTCCGATGCCCCGGGATGCCCCGGTGACCAGTACTGTTTTACGTGGCATATAGACACACATCCTTTCTGTCATCACTGTATTTATATTTTATCACATCCTTACTATAATTGTAAGAAATTGAATTGTAATAAGTTAAATATCTGTGATATAATAATTATAAATCGGCCAAAATACTAAAATAATGAAACTCAGATAAGGAAAAGGTAAGGATATGGAACATATTTATGATTTGGTTATCATCGGCTCAGGACCGGCAGGACTTGCCGCAGCCGTCTATGCCCAGAGGGCAAGACTTGATACACTGGTAATTGAGAAGGCAATGGTCAGCGGAGGCCAGGTCCTTACGACCTATGAAGTGGATAATTATCCCGGCCTGCCCGGGATTGGCGGATATGACCTGGGGTTAAAGTTCAGGGAACATGCGGACCAGTTGGGCGCTGCCTTTGCAGAGGATGATGTGGTAAGGATTGAGGATCAGGGTAAGATCAAACGGGTGGTATGTGAGCATGAGACCTATGAATCCAGGGCCCTGATACTTGCCACCGGGGCTGTCCACCGGAAGCTGGGCATACCTGGCGAGGAGGAGCTGGCCGGCATGGGAGTCTCCTACTGCGCAACCTGCGACGGGGCATTTTTCCGCAACAAGGTAACCGCTGTCATTGGAGGCGGGGATGTGGCTGTGGAGGATGCAATCTTCCTGGCCCGCATGTGCAGCAAGGTGTACCTGATTCACAGAAGGAATGAGCTGAGGGCTGCCAAGAGCCTTCAGGAGACCCTCCTTGGTCTTGAAAATGTGGAAGTAATCTGGGATACGGTGGCTGACTGCATCAATGGGGACGGCATGGTCAGGAGCCTGTCCGTAACCAATGTAAAAACCGGGGCCAAGACGGACCTGGATGTCCAGGGCGTATTTATCGCTGTAGGCATTTCACCGGAGAGCAAAGCCTTTGAGGGGATTGTGGACATGGACCACGGATACATCAGGGCCGGTGAAGACGGGGTGACCTCTGTTCCGGGCATCTTTGCGGCCGGGGATGTGCGGACCAAGCCCCTTCGCCAGATCATTACGGCAGCAGCGGACGGCGCCAATGCAGTTACCAGCGTGGAACGGTACCTGATAGAGAATTAGGGGGTTGCAGGGCGAATGAGGAAGTGGAAGAGAATACTGGCTGTCAGCGGCCTGTGCAGCTGTGCGTTTGCAGCGCCTGCCCTGGCATCCACCAATCTGGAGACCGGTTCTTCCCTTGCAGGCATCTCCGTGGCGCTGAACAATTTCTATGCCGGCAACACGGAGCCTGAAAAGCAGCTGGCGACCATCTATTCAGACATGGAAAACAGATCTGCAAAGAATCAGGGAAGTGGTTCTGGCAGCAATAAAGGTGCGTCTTCGGGTAAGGGTTCGGCTTCTTCGGATTCAGGAACCGGGACGGATGCACAGACGGAAGCCCCGCCCAAGGAGACCAAGGCGGCGAAGCCCAAATCATCCCCATACGATAATATTGCTGTCTCCAAGGTCAATGGGTCCGTAAACATCAGGACCGACGCCAATACCAACAGCGGCGTTGCAGGCAAGATATACAACGATTCAGCGGCAACCATCCTGGGTACTGTGGATGGGGAGGGCGGCAAGTGGTATAAGATACAGTCCGGTTCCGTTACCGGCTACATAAAGGCAGAATATTTTGTGACAGGGGAGCAGGCAGAGGCAAAGGCCAGGCAGGTGGGGACCACGTACGGTACCATTGTGGGCACGCCCAGCCTGCGTCTGCGGGATACCCCTGACCTGGAGGGCAAGACACTGACCCTTCTCTCTGAAGGAGCCCATTATGTGGTTACGGGAGAAGAGGGGGACTTCTTAAAGGTCTCCGTGGATTCGGACCTGGAAGGATATGTATTTAAGGAGTATATGAAGACCAGCGTGGAATTTAATAAGGCAGTGTCCGTGGAAGAGGAGAAGGCCAAGGAGGCTGAGGAGGCTAAGCGTAAAGAGGAGGCTGAAAAAGCCCTGAAGGCCCTGGAAGACGCTAAGAAGAAAGAATCTGAGAAAAAGACCACTGCAGCTTCCACAAAGGCAGAGAAGACCACGGAAGCGCCAACCACTGCGGCGCCAAAGAAAGAGGAAAACAAGCCCACGGACCCGGTAATCCAGACCATTGCAGCCAATCCGGAGAATGGAAAGGATGTTACGGTGGCAGCGCCCACAACCAAGAAGGAGACAGAGGGAAGCCAGTCCAAGGGACCTGGAAGCGGGGGCAGCCCTTCCTCAGAGGTGGCATCAGCCACCAGGAACGCTGTGGTGGCATACGCCAAGCAGTTCCTAGGCAATCCATATGTGTACGGAGGGACAAGCCTTACAAGCGGTGCGGACTGTTCCGGGTTTACCCAGAGCGTATTCGCCCATTTCGGTATCAGTACGGGAAGAAGCTCCAGGGACCAGGCGGCCAGGGGCAAGGCGATTCCTGTAAGCGATGTCAAGCCGGGCGACCTTCTGTTCTATGCCAGCGGTGATTATATCAACCATGTGGCCATTTATATAGGAGGCGGCCAGATTATACATTCCAGCACTCCGGCAACAGGCATCTGCATAGCGCCTTCTAATTACAGGACGCCATGTAAGGCAGTTACATTCCTGGATTAGGGTATGGTTAATACATAAAGATTGGATGGATTGACAGATCTGCCAACAGATAAAAGGGATCATGCATGGATTTTACGGTGCATGGTCCTTTTTAATGCCTTCTTTTTCCTGAATGCTGCTATCACGGGGATTGTCCCCTGTTCCATGGGTGTCCGTATAAAAAATGCAGCCAGTATGTACTGGCTGCAGTCTTGTCCTTATTTGAAGGAAAAATCCTTACATCATCTTATATGGCTAGAATTCCGGTTCAATAAGGCCATAGGTTCCGTTCTTGCGTTTGTAAACAACATTGACCTGGTCCGTATCTGCGTTTAGGAATACATAGAAGCTGTGGCCCAGCATCTCCATCTGCAGGCATGCTTCCTCGGGAATGGTTGGCTTAATGGCAAACTTCTTGGTCTTGACAATCTGGATTTCATCGTCCTGTACTTCGTCCTCTTCCTCTATAAATGCCTGTGAGAAAGAGACTGCCGCCTGTTTCTTGTCAATCAGTTTCTTTCTATATCTCCGGATCTGGCGTTCAATAACCTCCTCCACCAGATCGATGGATACGTACATGTCTGTACTGGATTCTTCTGCACGGATGGTATTGCCCTTAACCGGGATTGTTACTTCAATCTTCTGCCTGTCCTTCTGCGCGCTCAGCGCTACGATTACTTCGGTGTCCGGAGTGAAGAAATGTTCCAGCTTGCCTATCTTCTTTTCAACAGCAGCCTTCAAACCTGGAGTTACCTCAATATTTCGTCCTGTTATGGTATAACGCATAATCATCAACTCCTTTTCTTGAGATAGTGACATTATAACATATTTAGTATAAAATTACAATCAGAACCTATGAATTGCCTAACAATTTATCTTAATTTTTTATAAAAATAATCTTTGAATCAGGGGGATAACCATTGAATCATCAATAGGAACGGCCTTAAAATGTCAATAGAAAAACATGTATTTTCTTCCGAAATATGAAAGTTTATCAGAAGTGTACAAAAATAAAATTTCTGTTAAGCCTGGGTAAAGTTTGAAGGCCAAAGCTTATAAACTTGTGGATAATGTGGATAAGTCAGTGTATAACTATTTTTTGCCTTAAAATGGACAAACTGGGATGTGGATAACTTTGTGGGTAGTGTGCATAAACTTCTGGGGATAATGTGGACAGGTAAAAAATCGAACACATTTTTTGTGCAATGTGCTTGGTTGACCATAAGTGAGGCAAAAAAGTGGGGCGAATGGTGAAAGATGGTTGTTTAAATGAAAAAAAAGCAGTAGAATAATGTTTATAGGTATTGCCTGACAATGAGACAGAGGAGAAAGAAAGATGAATTATGAAAGCAGGGTTATGGCAGGGAGACGGGAAAAGGCAAAGGATTTAACGGTGTGCGGGCTGTTTTCTGCATTGATAGCAGTTGGCGCATTTATAAAAATTGTGATACCGGTGGGCGCTGACAGCATGAATTTTACCCTTCAGTGGTTTTTTGTACTGCTGGCAGGACTGTTGCTGGGGTCAAAGAGGGCGTTCCTAAGTGTGTCCACCTATCTGCTGATTGGACTTATGGGAATCCCTGTTTTTGCCCGGGGAGGCGGACCGGCCTATCTGCTCCGTCCCACCTTCGGCTTTTTGCTTGGTTTTGCATTGGCAGCATATGCCATGGGGAAAATCTGTGAGTGGATGCATTCCTCCAAACCAGGTACATGGATATTTGCGGCAACGGTTGGGTATGTGATTTATTATGGAATGGGTATTCTCTATTTTTATTTTATAACTCACTGGATTGTGGTAACGCCAAACACGGTTGGATGGGGAGCCATATTTGCGGTTTACTGCCTGCCCACCATGTTTCCGGACGGTGTGCTGTGTGTGCTTGCCATCATGGTGGCAGGGAGGCTGCGGCCTGTTGTGTCGCAGATACTAGGGTAATGGAAGAACGGGTACCGGGAATCATGCCAATGACCGGACCCGTTCTTATTTATATGCAGGAACGTCCGGAATCAGACCTTTTGTATGGTGTTTTTGGACGCGTATAAGCCGGAAAACCCTGTAAAACCGTTGATTTTATGTCCAAAATGTTAATTTTTCATTAACCCGTTGAATTAATCTGCTCCAAGTGCTACAATAAGTAAGATTGTATCATAGGCGTAGTATTTGCAGGATTTTATACGGAACATCCGCAGCAGGAAAGCGTTGTGGGAAGGGCCGCCAGGTCCATGATGGGAGTATCGTGGATTGTAAAGGAATAGACTGGAATCAGCGGGCAGATAATATAAGTATTGCAAGGCAGTGCCAGGTCCAGGAAGAACTGCCCTGACAGGTGGTGCAGATACAGACGCTGGTTGAAAAGGATTTTCTGTTATATAAGGAAAGCCCGCGATAAAGCCATATCGCGGGAAGTAAAGGAAAGCCCACGATAAAATCACATCGTGGGAAATTAAGGAAGAAGTTAGGAGAGTATACCATGAACGTAATTGAAAAGGTGTTCGGGACTCACAGTGAAAGAGAACTGAAGATGATAAGGCCGATTGTGGCAAAGATTGAAAGCATGCGCACGGATATGATGGCCAAATCAGATGAGGAACTGCGCGACCAGACCAGGATCCTTAAGGAAAGACTGGCTGGGGGCGAAACACTGGATGACATTTTGCCGGAGGCATTTGCCACTGTCCGTGAGGCGGCAAAAAGAACCCTGAATATGGAGCATTTCCCTGTACAGCTCATTGGCGGCATCGTGCTTCACCAGGGCCGTATAGCTGAGATGCGTACTGGTGAAGGCAAGACGCTGGTATCCACCTGTCCTGCCTACCTGAACGCGCTGGGCGGCAAGGGTGTGCAGATTGTAACGGTCAACGATTATCTGGCAAAGCGTGATGCTGAGTGGATGGGCCAGGTGCACCGTTTCCTGGGACTGACCGTGGGCGTTGTTCTGAATGACATGACCAGTGAGCAGCGTAAGGAAGCATATGCGTGCGATATCACATATGTTACCAACAATGAGCTGGGGTTTGACTATCTGCGTGACAACATGGCTATCTATAAGGAACAGCTGGTCCTTCGCGACCTGGATTACGCCATCATCGATGAGGTTGACTCGGTGCTGATTGATGAGGCCAGGACGCCTCTTATCATTTCCGGCCAGAGCGGCAAGTCCACCAAACTGTATGAGGTATGTGACGTGCTGGCGCGCCAGCTGGAGCGCGGAACCGTATCCAAGGAATTTTCCAAGATTGACGCCATCATGGGTGAGGAGATTGAGGAGACCGGGGATTTTGTTGTGGATGAAAAGGATAAGGTGGTGAACCTGACCGAGCAGGGCGTCCGGAAGGTGGAGGAGTTCTTCCACATTGAGAACCTGGCTGATCCTGAGAACCTTGAAATCCAGCATAATATCATCCTGGCCCTGCGCGCCAACAACCTGATGTTCCGTGATAAGGATTATGTTGTAAAGGATGATGAGGTCCTGATTGTTGATGAATTTACAGGACGTATCATGCCCGGCCGTCGCTATTCAGACGGACTCCATCAGGCCATTGAGGCCAAGGAGCATGTGAACGTGCGCCGTGAGAGCCGTACCCTGGCTACTGTTACCTTCCAGAACTTCTTTAATAAATATACCAAGAAGTCGGGTATGACAGGTACTGCCCTGACAGAGGAAAAGGAGTTCCGTAACATTTACGGAATGGACGTCATCGCCATCCCTACCAACCGGCCTATGGTCCGTAAGGATTTGGATGATGCAGTATATAAGACCAAGAAGGAAAAGTACAAAGCGGTTGTGGAGGAGGTTGCAAAGGCCCATGAGAAGGGACAGCCTGTCCTGGTGGGCACCATTGCCATTGAGACTTCCGAACTGCTCAGCAAGATGCTGAATAAGCGCGGGATTCCCCACAAGGTGCTGAATGCCAAGTTCCATGAGCTGGAGGCTGAGATTGTAGCGGATGCAGGTATCCACGGCTCCGTAACCATTGCCACCAACATGGCAGGCCGTGGTACGGATATTAAGCTGGATGAGGAGTCCAAGGAACTGGGGGGCCTGAAGATCATCGGTACGGAGCGCCATGAATCACGCCGTATTGACAACCAGCTGCGCGGTCGTTCCGGCCGTCAGGGAGACCCGGGTGAGTCCAGGTTCTACCTGTCCCTGGAGGATGACCTTTTAAGGCTCTTTGGTTCTGACCGCCTCATGGCCATGTTTGAGGCAATGGGCGTGCCGGAGGGTGAGCAGATTGAGCACAAGATGCTTTCCAATGCAATTGAGAAAGCGCAGATGAAGATAGAGAGCAACAACTTCGGTATCCGTGAGCAGCTGCTTAAATTCGATGAAGTGAACAATGAACAGCGTGAGGTCATTTACGCTGAGCGCCGTAAGGTCCTGGACGGCGACAACATGCGCGACCTTATCCTTAAGATGATTACGGATATTGTTGAGAACGCAGTGGATATGTCTGTTTCCGATGACCAGACCCCGGATAAATGGGATCTTAAGGAACTGAACAACCTTCTTCTTCCTGTTATTCCGCTGAAGCCGGTCATCCTGAGCGAAGACCAGAAGAAGTCCATGAAGAAGAACGAGTTAAAGCATAACCTGAAGGAAGAGGCAATCAAGCTTTACGAGACAAAAGAAGCTGAATTCCCTGAGCCTGAGCAGATCCGTGAGATTGAGCGCGTTGTCCTGCTTAAGGTAATTGATAACAAGTGGATGGCCCATCTGGATGATATGGACGCCCTGCGCGAGGGTATCGGACTTCAGGCTTACGGCCAGAGGGATCCGGTTGTTGAATATAAGATGCAGGGTTATGAGATGTACGAGGCCATGATGGCTGCCGTACAGGAAGAGACCGTGCGCATCCTGTTCCACATCCGGGTTGAGCAGAAGGTGGAGCGTGAGCCGGCTGCCAAGGTAACAGGTACCAACAAGGATACCTCCCTTGCCAGCGCGCCGAAGAAGCGGGCGGAGCAGAAGATTTATCCAAACGATCCATGTCCATGTGGTTCAGGCAAGAAGTATAAGCAGTGCCATGGAAGGATTAAATAACTGACCGGGATACCGGGATGAAATATAAAATGAAAGCGGGTGAAGCTGTGGTAGAGTTAGATAATTTTAAATATACGTTATCAACGTATGACAAACCATTAGTGGAAGTGAGGGATTCACTTTGACCTGGATAACAAGGTCAGACGAATCGATGAATTAGATAAATCCATGGAAGAGCCGGGATTCTGGGATAACCCTGAGAAGTCCACAAGGATGGTCAGGGAAGCCAAGAACCTGAAGGATGAAGTGGAGACGTTTAGGGAGCTGGAGCAGGAGTATGAGGACATCCAGGTCATGATCCAGATGGGATATGAGGAAAATGACGCCTCCCTGATTCCGGAGATTGAAGAGATGCTGGGCCATTTTTCCGACACCCTTGAGAAGATGCGCATGAAGCTTCTTCTGTCCGGCGAATATGACAGCAACAACGCCATACTGCGTCTTAATGCAGGGGCAGGCGGCACGGAGTCCTGTGACTGGTGCAGCATGCTTTACCGCATGTACTGCCGCTGGGCAGAGAAAAAAGGATTTAAGACAGAGGTGCTGGATTTCCTGGACGGGGATGAGGCCGGTATCAAGTCGGTTACGGTGCAGATTAACGGGGAAAATGCCTATGGTTATCTGCGCTCTGAGCACGGTGTGCACCGCCTGGTCCGCATATCGCCCTTTAATGCGGCCGGAAAGCGCCAGACCTCCTTTGTATCCTGCGATATCATGCCGGATATACAGGAAGATATTGACATAGAGATTAACCCGGATGACATCCGTATCGACACCTACCGTTCCAGCGGTGCAGGCGGACAGCATATTAACAAAACCTCATCCGCCATCCGTATCACCCATTTCCCCAGCGGAACCGTGGTTACCTGCCAGAATGAGAGGTCCCAGTTCCAGAACAAGGATAAGGCCATGCAGATGCTTAAGTCCAAGCTGTTCCTGCTCAAGCAGGAGGAGCAGGCTGCCAAGGCTGCCGGTATCCGGGGAGATGTAAAGGACAATGGATGGGGAAGCCAGATCCGTTCCTATGTACTCCAGCCATATACCATGGTCAAAGACCACCGGACCGGCGAGGAGAGCGGCAATGTGGATGCGGTATTGGACGGAAACATTGATTCATTTATCAGTGCATATCTGCGGTGGATGAGTTTGGGATGCCCGGATAAGAATGCGGTGACAGAGGATTAATGGATTAGGAACAATCATGAACAGGCCTGGAGTATTGAGTGATTCAGGCCTGTTTTTTTGTATTTATCCCATCAGCAGGCCTAAGAATACGGCCAGAAGTATGGTTCGGGGAATGGATGATTTCCGTTTAAGCAGCGGTTTTCAGATTGCTGTCAAGAAAGCAGCTGGAGTGTTTGGTCCGGGTTCCGCCTGATTTCCTGCTGCTACCGGAAGCATGGCATAAAAAGTGGTTGCATTTTCAATGGAATTGTGCTAATATCTTCCTCGTGAGTACAGATGTATTCCTAATGCGGACATGAATGCGGACCTATGAAAGGATTAAAGAATGGAAGACAAAAGCAAATACTTTGTGGTAAAGCAGAAGGCGGTGCCGGAGGTCCTCTTAAAAGTGGTGGAGGCCAAGAAGCTTCTGGAGACAGAGCGGGCCATTACGGTGCAGGAGGCAACGGATAAGGTGGGGATCAGCCGCAGTTCCTTTTATAAATATAAGGATGACATTTTCCCGTTTTATGACAATACCAAAGGCAAGACCATTACCCTGGTGGTACAGATGGATGACGAACAGGGGCTTCTCAGCGATCTGCTTCACGTGGTGGCTGTGTACAGGGCGAATATCCTTACTATCCATCAGAGTATTCCGGTTAACGGCGTGGCCACCCTTACCCTGAGCGTGGAAGTCAGGGACAACACGGGCAATGTGTCCAGCATGATTGATGAACTGGAGGAGCTGGAGGGGATACATTACGTTAAGATCCTTGCCAGGGAATAGGCAATCGGGAATGAACAGATATGGTGCCGGCGGCACGGCAATGAAAATAAGACACAGGGAGCGTAAGGATTATGATTAAGACAGCAATAATGGGATATGGAACAATCGGTTCCGGCGTGGCAGAGGTATTGGAACAGAACAAGGACGTGATTGCAAAACAGGTGGGCCAGGAAGTGGAGTTAAAATATGTGCTGGACCTGAGGGAGTTCCCGGACAGCCCTGTGGCAGACAGGATTGTCCATGATTTCAAGGTGATAGAGCAGGACGAGGAGGTAAGGATCGTGGTGGAGGCCATGGGCGGGCTGAACCCGGCCTATCCGTTTGTCAAGGCCTGCCTTCTGGCTGGAAAGCATGTGGCCACATCCAACAAGGCCCTGGTGGCTGCCTATGGAACCGAGCTTTTGGCCATTGCCAGGGAAAAAGGCGTGAATTTCCTGTTTGAAGCAAGCGTGGGCGGCGGCATCCCAATCATCCGGCCCATGTACCGGTGCCTGATGGGGGAGAGGATTGAAGAGATTACGGGAATCCTGAACGGCACAACCAACTTTATCCTGACCAAGATGGATAAAGAGGGTGAGTCATTTGAAAATGCGTTAAAGGAAGCGCAGAACCTGGGGTATGCGGAGCGCAACCCGGAAGCTGACGTGGAAGGCCATGACACCTGCCGTAAGATAGCTATCCTTACTGCCATGGCAACGGGCAGGGAAGTGGATTATGAGGATATCTACACAGAAGGGATTACCCGCATTACGGATATTGACTTTAAGTACGCGGAAAAGATGGGGACCTCGATAAAGCTTTTCGGCACCAGCCGCATCAAGGACGGCAAGGTGAATGCATTTGTGGCTCCTGTGATGATCCAGAAGAATAACCCGCTTTATTCTGTCAATGATGTGTTTAACGGGATTATGGTTAAGGGCAACATGCTGGGGGTTTCCATGTTCTACGGAAGCGGCGCCGGAAAGCTTCCCACTGCCAGCGCAGTGGTGGCGGACATCATTGAAGCTGCCCAGAACCTGGACCACAACCTGGCCATTGGCTGGTCCGGTGAAAAGCAGGCCATTGAATCCATGGACCAGGCAAGGTTCCGCTATTTTGTCCGTGTGGCTGGTTCCTGCCGCAACAAGGAGCAGGATGTGAAGCGGGCCTTTGGCAAGGTGGAGGTTGTGGAGCTCTACGGCATGGATGAGTTCGCAGTGCTTACATCTGAGATGTCAGAAGGGGAATTTAGGGCAGCGGCAACCGCATATGACAGTGCTGAACAGGCCAGGTCTGAATATGGGATTAAACAGATGATCCGGGCAATGCTGTAGAGGGTACGGGAATATATGACAGAAATCATTGAATGGATGACACGGATGACAAGGCAGGGTTTTCCCTGCCTGTTTCATCTTTTAACCGGACTGTACTGCCCGGGCTGCGGCGGTACAAGGGCGGTGCGGGCCATGGCGGCCGGGAACCTGAGACTGAGCTTCCAGTATCATCCCCTGGTCCTTTATACGGCGGCAGTGCTGACCGTGGAACTTTTGAGCCTTGCCATATCAAAGGCAGCAAAAAACCCCAGATGGTATCTGGGGCATGAAACACTGTTTGTGTATATAGCGGCAGGGATTATCGTGGTCAACTGGATAGGCAAGAATGTGCTGCTGGTATTCTTTGGCATTGACCTGCTGCCGGCATGGGGATGAAATCCCAATCAGAGATGGATCCAGGAGGAACCGCCGGACAGGTGCATCTGCTGCTGGATGCGGTTGATGTATTCGTTGAATTTAGGTCCCATCACAGGGTCGCTGAGGATTTCATAGTAACATCCCAGCAGGTAGAAAAAGAAGAAGGTAAGCGCAATGGCAAGGCCGCTGAGCACAATGCCGGTGATTGCACGGGCATTGAAGCTTTTCCTGCCGCTGACATCCGCATTCCTTGACATGATGGCAAGGACGATGCCGATGATGCCGCAGATCATCCCGGTAGGCGTGTTGCTGCCGCTGACAAGGGATACCGGAAAATAAAAGAAGCTGCAGATCATCCCTGTGATTCCTGCTATCATGGAGCAGGTTGCCAGGCGCTCTGAGGAAGTGGATTCCTTGGGATTCCTGGGCTGTTTGCCGGTGTTGGGGTTTTGGCTATTATAAGTTTCATTCATAATTCTGAACAGATACCTTTCTTTAAGTCCTTACGGTAGTTTTTCTGTAGTTATCCTGCTTATTTTATCACGAATTAAGCGCTGTGTCCAGATGAAGACAATTCCATTGTAACAGAACTTGCATAAGAAGAAGGGATGAACTATAATATATAAGTTAGTTAGATTACAGATAGGTGAGGATTACCCATGGACATTATTAAGAAACTGGCGGAAGAACTGAATATTGGCCGCCACCAGGCAGAGGCAGCTGTAAAGCTGATTGATGAAGGCAACACCATTCCCTTTATTGCCAGATACCGTAAGGAAGCCACAGGCTCCCTGGACGATGAGGTCCTGCGCAATCTGGATGAACGGTTAAAATATCTGCGTAACCTGGAAGAACGCAAGAACCAGGTCATCGCATCCATTGCAGAGCAGGAGAAGCTGACGCCTGAACTGGAGCGCAGTATCAGGGATGCACAGACCCTGGTGGCTGTGGAGGATTTATACAGGCCCTATAAGCCAAAGCGCCGGACCAGGGCCATGATTGCAAAGGAAAAGGGCCTGGAGCCATTGGCGGATTTAATCAGCATGCAGATGGTGAAGGAGCCTTTGCTGCAGGCGGCCGCTGCCTACATTTCCCAGGAAAAGGGCGTGGAAACCGCGGAAGATGCCATCCAGGGGGCCAAGGATATCCTGGCAGAGCGCATCTCGGACAATGCGGAGTACCGCACTTATATCAGGAATGCAACCATGAACAAGGGCGTGGTCCAGTCCTCGGCCAAGGATGAGAAGGCCCAGTCCGTGTATGAGATGTACTATAATTATGAGGAGCCGGTTAAAAAGTGCGCCGGACACAGGATCCTGGCGCTGAACCGCGGGGAGAATGAGAAGATACTTACGGTCAAGATTGCGGCCCCGGAAGACCAGATACTCATGTACCTTGAGAAGCAGACCATTGTAAGGGACAACCCCCATACCACGCCTGTGCTGAAGGAGGCTGCGGCCGACAGCTATCAAAGGCTCATCGGCCCGTCCATTGAGCGTGAAATCCGCAGCGGGCTGACGGAACGGGCAGAGGAAGGCGCGATTAAGGTATTTGGCAAGAATCTGGAACAGCTGCTGATGCAGCCTCCCATTGTGGGACGGGTTGTCCTTGGATGGGACCCGGCCTTCCGTACGGGCTGTAAGCTGGCTGTTGTGGACGGCACGGGAAAAGTGCTGGATACAGTGGTGATTTATCCCACGGCGCCCCAGAACAAGGTGGCGGAATCCAAGAAGATATTAAAGGATTTTATTAAAAAATATAACATTTCCCTGATTTCTGTTGGAAATGGAACGGCCTCCAGGGAATCCGAGCAGATCATCGTGGACCTTTTAAAAGAAATCAAGGAGCCGGTGCAGTATGTGATTGTTAATGAGGCAGGCGCATCCGTATATTCCGCCAGCAAGCTTGCCACGGAGGAGTTCCCTAATTTTGACGTGGGCCAGCGCAGCGCCGTATCCATTGCCAGACGCCTTCAGGACCCGCTGTCAGAGCTGGTAAAGATTGACCCCAAGTCCATTGGCGTGGGACAGTACCAGCATGACATGAACCAGAAGCACCTGGGCGCGGCCTTGGAAGGCGTGGTGGAGGACTGCGTGAACAAGGTGGGCGTGGACCTGAATACTGCATCCGCATCCCTGCTTGAATACGTATCCGGCATCAATAAGGCCCTGGCTAAGAACATTGTTGCCTACAGGGAGGAGAACGGGGCGTTTAAGAACAGGAAGCAGCTGTTAAAGGTTGCCAAGCTTGGACCTAAGGCATTTGAACAGTGCGCTGGTTTTATGAGGATTACGGGCGGGGAAAATCCCCTGGACGGCACCAGTGTGCATCCTGAGAGTTATGAGGCGGCCAGAAAGCTTCTGACCCGGCTGGGATATGACCTTTCTGAACTGGGCCAGGGAGGAATCAAAGGAATCGGCAAAAAGATTGTTGATTACAGGAAAATGGCGTCCGAGCTGGAAGTGGGTGAGATTACCCTGCGCGATATTGCGGGGGAACTGGAAAAGCCTGCCAGGGACCCAAGGGATGAGATGCCAAAGCCGATTCTCAGAAGCGATATCCTTGAAATGAAGGATTTAAAGCCGGGCATGGTCCTTAAGGGGACGGTGCGCAATGTAATTGACTTTGGCGCCTTTGTGGACATCGGCGTGCACCAGGACGGCCTGGTACATATCTCACAGCTGACCGACAAGTATATCAAGCATCCGCTGGAGGCGGTAAGCGTGGGGGATATTGTGGAAGTAAAGATCATCAGCGTGGATCTGGCAAAGAAAAGGATTGCCCTTACCATGAAAGGAATTTAGTCATGACAGTGTTTGAAACATGGAAACCAGAGGAGACATATGAGCTGGGTAAGAAGATGGGGGAGGAAGCCGTGCCGGGCCAGGTCATCTGCCTGAACGGCGACCTGGGTGTGGGCAAGACCGTATTTACCCAGGGGTTTGCGGCCGGCCTTGGGATTGAGGGGCCGGTGAACAGCCCTACCTTTACCATTGTCCAGCAGTATGGGGAAGGACGGCTGCCCCTGTATCATTTTGATGTTTACCGCATCGGCGATATCAGTGAGATGGATGAAATCGGCTATGAGGACTGCTTTTTCGGGGACGGCGTGTGCCTGATTGAGTGGTCCGGGCTGATTGAAGAGATTCTTCCTGAGCATGTGACGAAAGTAGCCATTGAGAAGAACCTGGAACATGGGTTTGATTACAGGCGGATTTCAGTGGAGGAGACGTGATGAGAGTATTAGGAATTGAAAGTTCATCCCTGGTTGCCAGCGTGGCCCTGGTAACGGATGATATAATGACAGCCGAATACACGGTAGATTTCAAGAAGACCCATTCCCAGACGCTCCTGCCCATGCTGGATGAGATCGTAAAGCTGCTGGACCTGGACCTGGATACCATTGACGCCATTGCCGTGGCGGGGGGGCCTGGTTCCTTTACCGGCCTGCGCATCGGCGCAGCCACTGCCAAGGGACTGGGACTGGCCCTTAAAAAGCCTTTGGTACATGTTCCTACCGTGGATGCCATGGCATATAATATGTGGGGGGCGTCAGGCCTTGTGTGCCCGATCATGGATGCTAAGAGAAGCCAGGTATATACCGGGCTTTATCATGTGGAGCACGGCCTTGAGGTGCTGATGGAGCAGTGTCCCATGGATATGAGGGAGCTGGCCCGTCTCCTGAACGGGAGAGGGGAGCGGGTCATATTTCTGGGGGACGGCGTGCCTGTGTACAGAAGCATCATTGAAGAGGAAATGCAGGTAAGCTATGGATTTGCACCGGCGCAGATGAACCGGCAGAGGGCGTCCTGCGTGGCGGTCCTGGGAATGACGGCGCTTGCGGAAGCAGGCAGCAGCGGGTGCGGGACTGGAGCCGGGGATTACTGCGGCGCCCGTCTTGTGGGCGCGGCTGATTTTGCCCCGGATTATCTGAGGAAACCCCAGGCAGAACGCCAGCGTGAGGCGGAGCTTTCCGCCAAGGGGGCTGCTGCCAAGCTGCCGGGCGACTATTGATTTAAAATTATGCAGTGAGGATTGGTGTATGGAGTTAATCAGAGGGGTGCGCCCCATGACTGCCCGGGACATAGAGGCTGTGACCGGCCTGGAGCAGGTTTGCTTTTCGGAAAAATGGTCAGAGGGCCTGCTTCGTTCCGGCCTGGACAGCAGGCTGGACACGTACTTTGTTTACGAGGACCACGGTCAGGTTCTTGGATACAGTATCATAAGGATACTGGCAGATGAAGGCGAGATACAGCGGATTGCCGTCCTGCCCGGTTACCGCAGGCAGGGAATCGCAAGGAAACTCATGGACGCCATGGTCACTTTTTCCAGAGCAAGGGGGGTGCGTTCCATTGCCCTGGAGGTCCGCGAGGGCAACACCGGAGCCAGAAAGCTTTATGAATCCTATGGTTTCAGGCAGGAGGCCCTGCGAAGGGGGTATTACCGTAATCCGCCCGAGGATGCAATCATCATGTGGAACAGGGGAATATGAAACAATTTCCACTTAAAATATGTATATTTTGTGTATATAATGGAGAGGAATCGGACATTCCTCTTCATTTTGCATTGAGCACGCAGTGTTCGTCTTATGGAGGATAAAGGGGATGGATGAGAGGACATGATGAAAGAGAAAGGCGAGGGTTCATATGAAAAGGTACAATAGGAACGGGCAGCTGGAGGCAGTACTTTGCAACTGCTGCGGAAAGAAGCTGGTTGTGGAGCATGGGATCATCCGTGAAGGCTCCATCGGTATTGACCATGCATGGGATTATTTTTCCGAAAAAGACGGACAGGTCCATCATTTTGACTTATGTGAAGACTGTTATGATGAATGGATTTCCGGCTTCAGGCTGCCGGTGGAAACCGAGGAACAGATTGAATTATTATAGGCATTTTAAGGATTATTAAGAATGGATTAGGCTTTTATTAAGCCTATTGCCGGACTTTCCTTTTTCTGTTATGTTGGAATCACAACAGAGAAATGCTGCCGCCCGGGCAGCATAAAAGGAGGAAAGTATCATGAAAAAATGTATCAGATGGATGAGCCTTGCGGCAGTGGTTTTTGCGGCCGCAGGCGTATTGTGGGGCTGCGGATCCGGCGCGGGCAGGGAGGCATCGGCAACCATGGCTGCACAGCCACCCCCTGCCGCCAACACCTATGCCGCCAAGGCCGCGGAAACCATGGCTGCCATGGAGGCCGCAGTACCCGGTCCGGTCATGGATGACGGTTCCATGCCGGAAGACGGTGAAGGAAGCCCGATGGTGGCCCACAACACGGAGGAGTACCGCTATAACCCGGAAAATCCGTTCATGGCAGTGTCAGGTGCGCCCCTGTCCACCTTTGGGGCAGATGTGGATACGGCATCCTATGCCAACATCCGCAGGATGCTTCTGGGAGGAAGCCCGGTTCCGGAAGATGCGGTGCGCATTGAGGAAATGCTTAACTATTTCTATTATGATTATCCGGAACCCAAGGAACAGGAACCGTTTTCCGTAACCACCAGGCTGGCGGAATGTCCGTGGAATCAGCCCCACAGCCTGCTTCAGATTGGACTTCAGGCTAAGAAGCTGGATGAGGATGCGCTGCCTGCCTCCAATCTGGTATTCCTGCTGGACGTATCCGGATCCATGGATGCCCCGGATAAACTGGATCTGGTCAAACGTGCATTTCTCACGATGACAGAGAACCTGAAGGACGGGGATTCCGTTTCCATTGTCACCTATGCGTCATCGGATAAGGTTGTGCTGGACGGCGCGTCCGGCAGTGACAGGACCAGGATCATGACTGCCATTGAAAACCTTGAGGCAGGAGGAAGCACGGCGGGTTCCAAGGGTATTAAGACCGCATATGAACTGGCGGAGAAGCATTTCATAAAGGGCGGCAACAACCGTGTCATCCTAGCCACTGACGGGGACCTGAACGTGGGCGTCACCAGTGAGGGCGGCCTGACACGCCTGATTCAGAAGAAAAGGAAAAGCGGCGTGTTTTTATCCGTCCTGGGATTTGGGACCGGGAATATCAAGGATAACAAGATGGAGGCCCTGGCGGATAACGGAAACGGACAATACGCCTACATAGACAGCATGGCTGAGGCCAGGAAGGTGCTGGTGGAAGAGATGGGAGGAACCCTTTTCACGGTTGCCAAAGATGTTAAGTTCCAGGTGGAATTTAATCCGGCCAAGGTAAAAGGATACCGTCTCATCGGTTATGAGAACCGGGTCATGGCTGACCAGGACTTTGATGACGATACAAAGGACGGCGGGGAAATCGGCGCCGGCCACCGGGTGACAGCCCTTTATGAAATCATCCCGGCCGGTTCCGCTGATGCGCTGCCGTCCCCAAGCCTTAAGTACCAGCAGGCAGCTGGAACGGCGGCTGATAAAACAGATGATGGGACAGACCATGAATCAGACCGTGAAACAGCAGAGGCCCCTTCCTTTAACGATGAATGGCTTACCGTGAAAATCCGCTATAAGGATCCGGACTCCGACAAAAGCAGCCTGCTTGAATATCCGGTTAAGGATGACTGCTACTACTCCGAGATGCCCGAGGATATGGACTTTGCTTCCTGCGTGGCTGAAACAGGACTGTTATTAAAACATTCGGAATACGCTGGGGATGCATCCTATGGGTCGGTCATCGGCAGGCTGCAGGATATGAAGCGTGTAAAGGAAGACGATTATAGCGGGGAGTTTCTTTATCTGGTGAAAAGGGCGGCCGGATATTGACGCCGGGGTCTGTCTGAAAATTCATTCCCGTCATCTGCACGCCCCATAAATGGAACAATGGAACCGGGATGACCGTGGCATGCCCATGTAAGGGCGGTCCGGTCATCCCGGTTTTTTGCTGCCCATGGCACGCGGATATAAGAAGACAGCGGGGCATCCCTTTATTTTCATCCATATCCTACAGAACTTTTCCGGCCTCCTCTTGATTATTCAATACAATCTGTGTTATGATTTCCAAAGTTGACAAGAAAAGATGAGGAACGGATATGTTAGATATATGTTTATTAGGAACCGGGGGAATGATGCCTCTTCCATACAGATGGCTCACCTCCATGATGGCAAGGTGCAGGGGAAGCAACCTGCTGATTGACTGCGGAGAGGGCACCCAGGTGGCGTTAAAGGAAAAGGGATGGAGTCCCAAACCCATTGACGTCATCTGCTTTACCCATTACCATGCAGACCATATCAGCGGCCTTCCGGGACTGCTTCTGACCATGGGCAATGCGGAGCGGATGGACCCCCTTACGCTGGTTGGCCCCAAGGGGCTAGAGCGGGTGGTCACTGCCCTGCGCACCATTGCGCCGGAGCTGCCCTTTGAGCTGAAGTTCAAGGAGCTGACAGAGAACAGGGAACACATGGAGTTCGGCCCATATGTGATTGACGCCTATAGGGTAAACCACAATGTGATCTGTTACGGGTATTCCATTTCCATTCCGCGTACCGGGCGGTTTGACGTGGAGAGGGCAAGGGCCGGGGCAATCCCGCAAAAGTTCTGGAGCCGTCTGCAGAAAGGCGAGGAGATTGAACATGAGGGAAGGCTGCTGACCCCAAAGATGGTGCTGGGACCTGACAGGAGGGGACTGAAGGTAACGTACTGTACGGATACCAGGCCGGTGCCTGTGATTGCAGAATATGCAGCTGGTGCGGACCTTTTTATCTGTGAGGGCATGTACGGTGAAAAGGATAAGGCTGCCAAGGCAAAGGAATACAAACATATGACCTTTTACGAGGCAGCGTCCCTGGCCAGGGATGCGCAGCCTGGGCAGATGTGGCTGACCCATTACAGTCCTTCCCTGACAAGGCCCGAGGAATATATGGATGAGGTGCGCAGCATTTTCCCGCGGGCAAAGGCTGCCAGGGATGGCTGGACCCTGGAACTGGAATTTGATGAAGATTAGTGGAGATGGGATCATGATTGGAAATACTTCAGAGGATATTTTAATATTGGCAATAGAAAGTTCCTGCGACGAGACAGCTGCATCCGTGGTGAAGAACGGAAGGACCGTGCTGTCCAATGTAATTTCGTCCCAGATTGCAACCCATACCGTATATGGAGGCGTGGTTCCGGAGATTGCTTCCAGGGAGCATATCAAGGCTGTGAATTACGTGATAGAGCGGGCGCTGGCAGAGGCGCAGACAAGCCTTGAGGAGATCACTGCCATCGGTGTGACCTACGGACCGGGGCTGGTGGGGGCTTTGCTGGTGGGAGTGGCGGAAGCCAAGGCACTGGCCTATGCTGCTAAAAAACCGCTGATTGGAGTGCATCATATAGAAGGCCATGTATCTGCTAACTTTATTGAGAACCCGGACCTTAAGCCGCCCTTCGTGTGCCTGATTGTATCCGGCGGACATACCCATCTGGTGATTGTAAAGGACTACGGTGAATTTGAAATCATTGGCCGTACCAGGGATGACGCTGCAGGCGAGGCATTTGATAAGGTGGCCAGGGCCGTGGGGCTGGGATATCCGGGCGGTCCAAAGGTTGACAAGGCTGCCAGGGAAGGCAATGCCCATGCCATGGAATTTCCCAGGGGCAAGGTGGACGGCTCGCCCTATGATTTCAGCTTCAGCGGCCTTAAATCAGCAGTGCTGAACCACATCAACCATGCCCGCATGGTTGGCGAGGAGATAAATGTGCCCGACCTGGCGGCCTCATTCCAGAATTCCGTGGTGGAATCCCTGGTAAGCAGGGCCATACTGGCTGCCCGGGAGTTTGGTTATAAAAAGCTGGCCATTGCAGGCGGTGTTGCAAGCAATTCAGCCCTCAGGAGCGCCATGGAGGAAGCCTGTAAAAAAGAAGGTATAAAGTTCTATCATCCCTCGCCCATATTCTGCACGGACAATGCGGCCATGATCGGCGCTGCTGCGTATTATGAGTATTTAAAGGGAAATGTCTCAGGCTGGGATTTAAACGCGGTCCCTAACCTGAAACTCGGTGAACGGTAAGGAGAGCGGATTCCATGGAGAAGCAATATTGTACGGCTGTTGTGCTGGCAGCTGGCAGAGGGGCCAGGATGGGTACCCGGACAGCAAAGCAGTATCTGGAAATCGGAGGCATGCCGGTGGTGGTCCATGCGCTTCTGGCCTTTCAGGAGTCCCCTGTGATTGACGAGATCATCCTGATGACAGATGCCGGCCATCTTGGATACTGTAAACAGGAAATCGTGGAGGCATACGGTCTGGACAAGGTATCCACGGTAGGGGCCGGCGGCCGGGAGCGGTATGAGAGCGTATGGAAGGCGCTCTGCACCATTATGGACCAGGAAGAGTGGGAAGATGAGGCACGGTGCAGGGCAAGACAGGAAGGGTATGTATTTATCCATGACGGCGCCCGCCCCTTTGTGACCCCCGAAATCATAGCCAGGGCATATGAGGATGTGGTGCGGTGGAAAGCCTGTGTGGTGGGGATGCCTGTGAAGGACACCATCAAACTGGTTGACACGGACAGCTGCATCGTGGACAGCCCCAGGCGCAGTCTTGTGTGGCAGGCGCAGACGCCCCAGGTGTTTGCCGTGCCCCTGATTGCAGAGGCGTTTGCCCGTCAGATGAAGAAAGACTGCAGCAATGTGACGGACGACGCAATGGTGGTGGAAGCCCAGATGGGAGTAAAAATCCACATGACCCAGGGCAGCTATGAGAACATAAAAATCACCACGCCTGAAGACCTTTTGATAGCCGAAACCATGTTAAATAAAAAAAGTTAAAAAAGGTGTTGACTTATGTCGAAATACATGATAGACTATCCGAGTTGCCACTGAACAGGGCAGCACAGAAAAACAGAGAAAAAAAGTTTTTCAAAAAGATTTAAAAAAACACTTGACAAAACTGCTAATCTTCTGTAATATAGAAAAGCACGTTTGGAGAGATATCGAAGTGGTCATAACGAGGCGGTCTTGAAAACCGTTTGTCCGCAAGGGCGCGTGGGTTCGAATCCCACTCTCTCCGCTGCAGACGGATTCTATGATTTGCCTGCGGAATTAAATAAATGGTGTGATGCTTTTAAAACAGAAGCGCACACAGGAATCAGCCAAGCAGAAGTACCCAAGCGGCTGAAGGGGCTCCCCTGGAAAGGGAGTAGGTCGTTAGTAGCGGCGCGAGGGTTCAAATCCCTCCTTCTGCGTTCGGCATATGACATTTTGGACGAGACAGATTGTCCTATGTGGAAATGCCCCGTACCTTAACAATTGAAGACTGAATAATACACAAACCCTGAAAATTCTAAAAAACAGAAGGCCTGGTTTGGGC
>NZ_QVEX01000003.1 GCF_003434055.1 Enterocloster aldenensis
ACCCGTTCACCGAGCCACCCGTTTTACGGGTGGCGGCGACTAATTGCCCAACGTATATGTACGAAGAAAAAGGATGGATATAAGATGGTAGATTTACCGGTTCGGTTTAAAGAGCGGATGAAGGAATTACTGGGAGAGGGATACGAGGCATTTGAAGCCAGCTATGACAAGGAACGCGTCCAGGGGCTGCGCCTGAACAGCCTTAAGACGGCAGACGGAATAAGGGAAGACTGGGAGGAGGAAGGTGCCCATGCACTGGCCAGGCTGGTGGAAGGGCAGGCAGGACTCTGCCTTGAGAAGATTCCCTGGGTAAAGGAAGGCTTTTATTATGGGTCTGGCAGACCTGGTAAACATCCTTATCATGAGGCTGGTCTGTACTATATACAGGAGCCCAGCGCCATGGCGGTGACAGAGCTTCTGGACCCCAGGCCGGGAGACCGGGTCCTGGATCTGTGCGCTGCCCCAGGAGGCAAATCCAGCCATATTGCATCACGGCTGAAGGGCAGGGGATTCCTTCTGTCCAACGAAATCCATCCGGCCAGGGCAAAAGTCCTGTCCCAGAACATGGAGCGCATGGGTGTCAAGAACTGTGTTGTATCCAATGAGGACCCTGAACGCCTGGCGTCCCATTTCCAGGCGTTCTTTGACAAGATTGTGGTGGACGCACCTTGTTCCGGCGAAGGCATGTTCCGCAAGGACGAGGCTGCCAGGGAGCAGTGGAGCGAGGCCCATGTAAGGATGTGCGCCGGGCGCCAGGCACAGATTCTTGACAATGCCGCGGCCATGCTCCGTCCGGGCGGCCGTATGGTCTACTCCACCTGTACCTTTGCCCCGGAGGAAAATGAAGGCTCCATCGCGGCTTTTCTGGGGCGGCACAGCGGGTTCTGCCTGGAGGAAGTGGATGGGTATGAAGGATTTACACGGGGAAATGCAGGATGGGCCGTATATGGCTGTACGGAGTTGGCGGACAGGAACATAGGGAACCGGTATCATCTGGAACGGGCATTCCGCATCATGCCCCAGAACCTGGAAGGGGAAGGACACTTCATGGCAGTCCTTAAAAAAGACGGGCCGGATGGATATGAAGGCTATCCCTGCATGAAACCAGCGGAGTACCTGAAGGGGAGGAAAAAAGAAGAACTCCTGAAAGAATACAGGGAATTTTTAACCGACAGCCTGACAGGACCGGAACAATACCTTAATCGGGAAGAGTATGTATTATTCGGCGGGCAGCTTTACCTGCTGCCGCCGGACATGCCGGACATGGAGGGGTTAAAGATCCTGCGCCCCGGGCTTCATATGGGTACCCTGAAAAAGAAACGGTTTGAGCCTTCCCACGGGCTGGCCCTGGCCCTTAAAAAGGGGGATGTGAAGCAATGGATTGAACTGCCATCCGGCAGCATGGAGGTAATCCGTTACCTGAAAGGGGAGACGCTGTCAGCCGGAGGGCTTCTGTCAGAAGGAATCGGCAAGGGCTGGGGCCTGGTCCTGACAGACGGTTTCAGCCTTGGCTGGTGTAAGATGGCAGGGGGAATGATTAAGAACCATTACCCCAAGGGGCTGAGATGGATGTGATCCGGTACTACAGAAGCCGCTCCATATCCTTGGGAAGCCCGGCCGTGAATTCCATGGACTGCCCTGTCACGGGATGGGTGAACCCCAGCCGGTAGGAGTGCAGGGGCTGGCGGCTGATATGGCGGTAATCCGGATGATAGAGGAAATCCTCAGGCAGGGGATGGCCTATGGATTTCATATGGACCCGTATCTGGTGGGTCCGCCCTGTTTCCAGCCAGAGGCTGATTAAGGACAGATCAAGGCGTTCATTATAAGCAATCCGTCTGTAGTGGGTACAGGCGGATTCGCCTTTCCCAAAATCCACCTGCCGCTCAATGGTGGAGCCTTCCACCCGGGCAATGGGGGCATTGATGGTTCCCGTGTCCATTGTCCTGCCGCATACAATGGCCCTGTATTCACGCTTAATCCTGCGGTTTAACATATCATTGGAAAGGACGCAGGCACTGAGCATGTGCCTGGCAAGGATGAGCAGGCCGGTGGTATCCCGGTCCAGGCGGTTGATGGCCCGGTAGGTGAAGGGTTCCCCTTTCTGGCTGTAATACCAGGCCACGGCATTGGCCAGGGTATTGTCATAATGACCCTGGGACGGGTGGATGGGGACCCCGGCCGCCTTGTTGACCACCAGTATATCCTCATCCTCATATACAATGGAGAGGGGAAGGTTAACCGGGACAATGGACTGGGACGGGGTCTCTTCCGTAAGCACTACTTTTAAGACCTCCCCGGATTGCAGCCTGTGTATGGTATAAACCGGCTGTCCCTGAATGGTAAGGCTGCCCTCTGTATTGCGCAGATACACCACCAGACGGTGGGAATAACCGCGGCTCTTTAAAAACTCCTCTACGGTACGGTTGGTATATGGCTCTGTGATTGTGTATTCAATGCATTTCTTAATCATGGAATCTCCTGTAAACGGGATTTATGGTTGTTTTACCGGCAGTTATCAGTCCATGTCCTCCCGGCGGTTCAGGTGTTTCCTTTTGCTGGCGGCATGGTCCACAATGGAATCTTTTTGGAGGAAGCTGGCGCGCTTGATGCTGTCAATGCCGTATTTGTTCCGTATCTTATCTACTGTTTTTTCGAACTCCTTTTTCTTAACCAGTCCGGGGTCGTCAAAAAGGCTGATTTGGGAAAATGAGCCGTCGTTTATCTTGCCCGCCCTGACGCCCATAAGCCGAAGAGGGGTCATATCCCAGAAATCCTTAAGCAGCCGGCAGGAACATTCGTAGAGCACGGAAGTGGAATCCGTGGGCCCGTCAAGGGTCATCTGGTGGGAATGGTTCCTGAATTCCCAGTCGCGCAGCTCCACACATACATTGCTGCACAGCACATGGTCCGCCCTAAGCCTGGCGCCCACGGTTTCACAGAGGGACAGCAGGACCTGGCATGCATTGTCATAATCAGAAATATCCCTGGACAGGGTAACGCTGTTGCCATAGGCCTTATTGATCGGGTCCCGTTCCTCAACCGGGTCCACGTCCACGCCATTGGCGTACTGGTGGATCAGGACCGCGTAACGTTTGCCCAGATGGGCTTTTAGCAGTTCCAGGTCGCAGGCAGCCAGCTGTCCGATGGTATGAAGGCCAAGGGCCTCCATCTTTTTCTGGGCGGCACTGCCCACAAAGAAAAGCTCGCGGATGGGAAGGGGCCACATTTTCGCAGGCACTTCATGAGGGAACAGGGTATGGCACCGGTCGGGCTTTTCAAAGTCAGAGGCCATCTTGGCCAGCAGTTTATTGCTGGAGATACCGATGTTCACGGTAAAGCCAAGTTCATCCTTAATCCGCTCCCGTATCTGGCAGGCAGTGGCCAGGGGCTCCCCGAAGAGGTGGATGGTTTCCGTCATGTCCAGGAATATCTCATCAATACTGAATTTCTCATGGTCCGGGGTGTATTCCTCCAGAAGTCCCATCATGCGCCTGGAACACTTAATATAGAAGTCAAAGCGCGAAGGGACAACCATCAGGCCAGGACATTTGCGCCTGGCCTGGGCCAGGGGTTCCCCGGTGGTAACCCCGTACTTTTTGGCCAGGGGGGATTTGGCCAGCACAATCCCATGTCTCATACTGGCGTCCCCTCCAACAGCGGAAGGAATGGTGCGCAGATCCAGCGCTTCCGGATCCTGGCTTAACCGGTATACGCACTCCCAGCTTAAAAACGCGGAATTAACGTCAATATGAAAAATAAGCCGCTCCCTTTCCCTGTGGCCCATACCTTTTTGCGCCTCTCTTTTATCCCAGGCATTTTCCACCCATACCACCGTCCTTTTTGTTCTCCGGTTCCCATCCATAAAACATCCATAAAGAAACATGCCATGCCTGTCCGCGTCCGAAAACATGGAACAGGAAAAACAGAACATATATTCCCTTGTTACATTATAGTTTAAGGTTAACCAGGCAACTTGTCAATCCGTTTCATGGCAGACGGGCCAATTCCTCATCTTGCCCACCACATGGAAGAGAAGGAAAATAAAAGGAAAAACAGAAGCCCGGGAAACCGTTTCCCGGGCTTGGTGCATGAAGCCATGATCTGATTGTGCCGCAGTGACGTCCTGTTCCTATACATCCCCGGCATAATAACTGATGATACTCATATAATCCGAAGGGACTGGAATATCCAGCATCAGCTTCAGATAACCCTTATTGTCACAATGCTGCCTGCGCAGGTCATTCTGAATACCATACTGTCTGCCGATATCGGTCCGTCTGCCATCTGGTTGGATCATGTATACAGCGCCTTCGCAGGCATTTACCGTACGCAGGAATTCCTCCACATTAATGATACCCAGCTTAATCATAACAGAACCTCCTTTTTACTGCCTGTCATCTTTGCTAATATCATTATAGTGCAGGATTCATGTGTTTTATATATCATACCTGCCTTGTAATATTACAATCCTGCCATTTTCGCCTGTACTCCATGGGAGAGCACCCAAAGCAGTCCTTAAATACACTGCCAAAGTAGCTGCTGCTGCCAAGTCCGCAGGCATGGCTGACTGCTGTGATTGTTTCCTGTCCCTGGGTCAGCATGCGGCATGCCTGCTGGAGCCTGTAATTCCTCAGATATTCCAGCGGCGTGGTGTGCAGGCATTCACGGAAGGTACGGAAGCATTCGCGCTCACTGATAAAAGCAGCAGAGGAGATTTTCTTGACCGTAACTTTTTCCCAGAAATGTTCATGGACATATATGAGCATTAATTTCAGCGTGTCATCGGTCTTATCATTGTTTTTGCCTGCATGCAGCAGCGGGGCGGACAGGGCAAATATCCTGGCCCATATATCAGACAGGGCAGAGCGCAGTTTTATCTCATAGGCATATCCATTGGAGGATATCTGGAAGGATTTCCTGATATCCTTGAGGATGGCGTCCTGGTCCTGCTGTTTTGGATCCAGGCGGATGATTCCAATCTGTGATGCGGTGGTAAGGGGAAGGATGTATTTCTGCTCAATCCTGCTTCCATGATGACCGCCAATAAGGGATACGTCAAAAATGTGGTTCAGCTGGACCGTATTGGCAGCCCTGTCCTTGGATTTTGTCATATGGAGCACATTGGAATTCACCAATCCTCCGGAGCCGGCAGGGAAAACCGCCTTTCCTTTGGGGATATAATATTCAACCACACCGGATTCAACGTAAAACAGCTCCACTTCCTTATGCCAGTGCCAGGGTACAAAACGTCCGGCCTTCTGGCGGTCAAACTCCATATAGGAACTGATATAAGGAAAATCAGGCATGAAATCAGGCAGTATCTCTTCTTTGCTTCCTTCCCGGAATTCAATACAGCAGAAATTTTTCAACACAGGCAGTCCCTCCTATTCATGATGCTATTATATCACACCACAGAATAAATCACACTGCCTGTGAATACGATAAAATAAAGGCAAAGAGGCGGCGTACCATGAAGCAATGGATATTTACAATTGCGTTATCGATATCCCTTGTATGCGGGCAGTTGGAGGCAGCGGCAGGGGAATATACCATACAAAAGGAGCAGACAGGAGGGACAGGGCAGGAGCCGGCCGGGCAGGGGCAGGCGGGCCAGAAGCAGGCCGGTCAGGAGCCGGCCGGGCTGGAGCAGGCAGGTCAGAAGCAGGCAGGTCAGGGCCAGGCCGCACGGACGGAAAACGCGGATTTCCTGAAGCTGTACGCCCAGTCAGCTGTCCTGATGGATGGGAGCAGCGGCCGCATCCTGTATGGTAAAGGGCAGGATATCATACGCCCCATGGCCAGCACCACGAAAATCATGACCTGCATCCTGGCGCTGGAACTTGGCAACCTGGACGATAAGGTGACGGCTTCCTCCTATGCAGCGTCCCAGCCCAAGGTCCATCTGGGGGTGCGTTCCGGGGAGGAATACAGGCTGGAGGACCTGCTGTATGCCCTGATGCTGGAGTCCTATAATGATGCGGCTGTGATGATTGCTGAAAATATCGGGGGGAGTGTGGAGGAATTTGCCGCCCTGATGAATCAAAAGGCAGAGGAACTGGGATGCAGGGATACCTATTTCATAACGCCCAATGGACTGGACGGGGTAAAAAAGGACAAAGACGGCGTGGAACACATCCATTCCACTACAGCCGCTGACCTGGCTGCCATCATGCGCTACTGCGTCATGGAATCCCCTAAAAAGGATGAGTTCCTGAGTATCACCAGGACCCAGAACCATACGTTCACAGATAGCAGCGGCAGACGCTCCTACAGCTGCTTCAACCACAATGCGTTCCTTAATATGATGGAGGGAGTGCTGTCCGGCAAGACAGGATTTACCGGTGGGGCGGGATATTCCTATGTGGGCGCCATGGAAAATGAAGGAAGGACCTATATCATTGCATTGTTAGGATGCGGCTGGCCGCCGCACAAGACATATAAATGGACGGATGCCAGAAAGCTGTATACATACGGGCTGGAGCATTTCCAATTAAAAGATGTGTTCAGGGAGGAAGTCCTGCCGGATATCCCGGTCACCGGCGGATTGTGCTGGGACGAGGAGGGAACATGCCAGGAATCCATAGACCTGAAGCTGCACCTGAAGGAGGAGGAAATGCATCTGCCCCTGCTGCTGGGCGAGGGTGAGCAGGTGCAGGTGACAAAGAAGATACCAGCCCTGCTTAAGGCGCCCGTAAGGGAGGGGCAGAAGGTCGGGACCATTGATTACAGCCTCAATGGGACGGTGATTAAGCAGTATCCTGTCTATGCAGGCAGAGGGGTGGATGAGATGACATTTTCCAGGGTTGTGCGGCATGTACTGGGAATTTTCATGGACTTTGGAAAGTCTTGCCACATTATTTAATCTTTTCTTACGAATCTTTGTATTATGTGAAGTTTCCTGCGTTTTTGTTGACATATGAAGCCTTTTGTCATTATAATAGGATTAATGTCATAAAATAGAAATTCATGCTTTTATTGGTTATGAATGAAAATACAGGAGATTTATACATAATGAAGGGAAAGAAATTCAAAAGGGGCCTGGCCCTTATGCTGGGGATGATGATGGCAGCAAATCTCCCGGCATCCGTGGCCACGCCTTTTACAATGATTGATTCCTATGCATATACAGGGGCCGCCACGGTAAAAGCCACATCACTGAATGTCCGCAGCGGGGCAGGCACCGGATATTCCTCCGTGGGAAGGCTGGCAGCAGGAGCAGCCATTACTGTTATCGGCGAACAGCGGGGAACAGACGGCAATACATGGTATCAGATCCAATACACGGGAACCAATGGGGCGGTGAACACGGGATATGTGTCATCCGTTTACGTGCGGCTCCCTGTTTCTTATACACCAGATTCTAATTTCGAGGCATATCTGAATTCCCAGGGATTTCCGGAGAGTTATAAAAACGGGCTCAGGCAGCTTCACCAGCAGTATCCCAACTGGGTGTTTAAAGCCAAGAACACCGGCCTGGACTGGAATACGGTCATTGAGAACGAGTCCGTGCTCAGCCGTAACCTGGTATCCTCAGGCAGCGTTTCCTCGTGGAAATCAGTTGCGGACGGCGCCTATAACTGGGATAACAGCACATGGACCGGCCTGGACGGAAGCAACTGGGTAGCGGCTTCACCGGATATCATCCGGTATTATATGGACCCAAGGAATTTCCTGGATGAGACCTATGTGTTCCAGTTCCTTGCACATGAATATAACCAGGGCACCCAGACAAGGGAAGGCCTTAACAGCATGGTGGCCGGCACGTTCCTTTCCGGCAGCACCAACTCCACCGGGACCGGGGGGAGTGATTTCTCCGGTGGGCCGGGAGGCGCAGGCGGTCCGGGAAGCACGGGCGGGCCGGGCTCATCCGGCGGTCCGGGAAGCGGTTCCGGTTCATCGGGCGGTTCATCAAGCGGCCCCGGAAGGGCGGGTACGTATGATGACAGCCAGCACGGTCCGGGAGTTTCCGGTTCAGCGGGCAGCGGCCAGCCCTCTTCCGGCAGCAGCCAGCCCTCTTCCGGAGGCAGCGGCAGTGTCAGCCTGGAAGCGCCTCATGCATCCATTACGCCAAAGGAACGCCGGTTTGTGGCTGCCAATGTAAGCCTGGTGGCTCCTGGACAGGATAACTCCTCTTCGGCGAATGGTCCGGTGGCAGTGGATGGCACGGGTTCATCCGGCAATGGCCCGTCGTCCGGCAACAGCCCGTCGTCCGGCAACCAGTCCGGCTCCGGTCCTGTGGCAGGCGCCTCCCCGTCCGGGACGTCACCGTCCGGTGAGGCATCGCCCTATATTGACATTATCATGAATGCGGCGTCCCAGTCCGGGGTCAGCCCCTACGTTCTGGCAGCCATGATTTTGCAGGAGCAGGGCAATAACGGCACCAGTCCCCTTATATCCGGCAATTATTCAGGGTATGAAGGCTATTATAATTTTTTTAATGTGGAAGCATACCAGTCCGGTTCCATGTCAGCCATTGAGATGGGCCTGCGCTATGCATCCCAGTCCGGCTCCTATGGACGTCCCTGGAATACAGTGGAGAAATCCATCCGCGGCGGCGCCCAGAATTACGGGGATAATTATGTAAAAGCCGGTCAGAATACATTCTATCTTAAGAAATTTAATGTACAGGGAAGCAATCCCTATAAGCACCAGTACATGAGCAATATCCAGGGGGCTGCTTCAGAGGCAGCCAGGCTGGCCCAGGCGTATACATCGGATATGAAGAACACGGCCCTTGAATTCCACATTCCGGTGTTCAACAATATGCCGGAGCAGGCATGTGTTGCCCCCACCGGGGACGGAAGCCCCAATAACAAGCTTTCCGGACTTGGGGTGGACGGATTTGGCCTGACCCCGTCCTTTAACAGGGATACCCATGAGTATAACCTGATTGTGGATTCTTCCGTGGGCAGCCTTATGGTCAATGCCACGGCAGCTGATTCCAGCGCCAGGGTAACTGGAGCGGGAAGCATTTCCCTGCAAAATACCAGTACGGATATCATCATAACGGTAACTGCGCAGAACGGTAATGTCCGGACCTATACCATCCATGTGGTGAAGCAGGACGGAGGACCTACCTCCGGCAGCACGGGAAGCCCGGTGTCACCGGGAGGCAGTTCAGGTACCGGCAGTCCGGGCAGTTCCGGTTCCGGCAGTCCGGGAGGCCCAGGCAGTTCCGGCGGGCCGGGTGGTTCCGGCGGACCGGGCGGTTCCGGTCCGGCCGACAGCGGCAGTACTCCGGGAGGAAGTAATGTGACCATTGTACAGGTGCAGTCCTGACAGAGAATACATGATAATCTGAAAGTAGGAATAAATGATGATAAGACGAATGAGACAAGGGATTGCAGTCCTGGTTATGGCATGTATGATTGCAGTCATGATGCCGGCCCAGATGCTGACTGCATTTGCAGCCAATGCCAAAATAACATTTTCTGACCCTTCCGCTACCGTGGGAAGCCAGGTCAAGGTCAATATGAAGATAACCAGCAGCAGCAATCTTGCCAATGCAGATGTGATGCTGGCCTATGATTCCAGCGCGCTGGAATTTGTCAGCGGTACCAATGCGGACGGCGGTGCGGGAGCGGTCCGCGTCCACGGCGATGGGGGAACCCCCGGCACAGGGACCCTTGCATTTACCCTGCAGTTTAATGCCCTGACCGCCGGAACCAGTAAGATAACGGTGACCAGCCAGGAGATTTATGATTCCGGTGACCAGCTGGTGACAGTGGAGCATGAGGGAAGTTCGACGGTAACAGTGGGCGCCCTTCAGACAGCATCCAAGGATGCCACCTTAAAGAGCCTTAAGGTTTCGCCAGGCGAACTGACACCGGCTTTTTCACCGGATGTGGATACCTATGCGGTGACCGTGGGTACGGATGTGGACAAATTAATCATCAGTGCAGAGACAACGGACGCCAATGCCCAGAACGTGGTGGTTGGCAATGACGAACTGCAGATGGGTGAGAACCGTGTCACCTGTAAGGTTACGGCCCAGGATGGAGAGACCACGAAGGAATATGTCATTGTGGTAACCAAGGCAGAGGGCGGCGCCAGCGCCGCGTCTGGAGATGCCTCGGCCGCCGAGGTCAAGATGGAGATATCCAAACGGGTCATCACCATATTACAGCCCGATGCGTCGGTTGAGGTGCCCATCGGATTCAAACCCACCACCATTAATATTGACGGCCACAAGGTACAGGGCTGGGTATGGGGCGCTTCTGAGAAGCCTGAGTACTGTGTTGTTTATGGAATGAATGAGGCCGGTGAGAAGAATTTCTACCGCTATGATATGAAGGACAGCGAGCGGACCATCCAGCGGTATTTTGCGGATCCTGCTGCAAGTGACACCGTGAGCACGGACGTATTCAATAACCTGGCTGACCAGTACGACAGCATCCGCGATGACTTCAACCTGTTCAAGATACTTCTGGCAGTGACGGTAGCCATTGCACTTGTACTTTTAATCATCCTGCTTGTGGTTGTGATGAATAAGAAGGGCAAGGACGGAGGCCCGGGCGGCGACGGCACCCCTGGTTCAAGAGGCAGCAGGGCCAAAGCAGCCGCAAAGAAAAAGAAACAGATTCCGTCTGAGGACAGTGAAGGATACCGGGACTATGAAGAAGACGGTTATGGCGAAGAAGACAGCTATGGCGAAGAAGACGGTTATGGTGAAGATGACGGATACGGCGATACCTATGATGACCAGGATGATGCAGGGGATTATGAGGACGATCCTGCTTATGATGACAGCCGCGCCAGCAAGTACCAGATGGGGTATGAGGAAGAGTACGGGGATGATGAGGGTTACGATGACACGGACGACAGCCTGGAGGAAGACCGTTATGGGGATGCGGCCGGACACAGGGAAACAGGCCGCTATGAGGGCGCAGCCAGATTAACGGACAGGCCATCCCAGCCATTAAGGCCAGTGGAACCGCCCAAGGCAGTACAGCCCCCAAAGGCAGTGCAGCCGCCCAAATCAGCTGCTCCGCCCAGACCGTCCCGGCCATCCGGCCCAGCCCAGCCGGCAAGGCCTGTTAAGGGTCAGGATGATGGGAATGACGATTTTGAGATATTTGATTTATAATAAGGAAATTAGATACAGATAAAAGGTACGGCGTTCCGCGGCAAGCGGAGCGCTGTATTTTTGTGGATTTTAGACACCTATTTGAATGAATAATAAATTTTTATTATTAAACCATTACAATATATAATTAGGCATACCATTTTGGATTTGTTATAATAATAACATAGATTTAAAAATAGATTATACAATAAAGAAGGATAACCAGTAAAGGAGGAGGCATTTCATGGGATATAAGGTTGGATTTAAGGATGCCGACAGGATTTTTGGGCAGCTTCAGGACGAGTATGAGATCTGGGCACCCAAACGGTTTGTGGGAAAAGGAAGATATTCAGACACAGACCTGATTAAGTATGCCCAGGTGGCAAGTGTTAAGGAGATTGAGTATAAGGAGAAATCAGACTTTCCGGCAAAGGAAGTCTTAAGCCCCATAACCCAGTCCCTGTTTTATTTTACCGAGGATGAATTCATTGAGAGCAAAGCCGGCTCCAAGAAGCTCCTGATTTTCATGCGCCCCTGTGACATCCATGCCCAGCATCACCAGGAAAAGATATACCTTCAGAACGGCGGTTTTGAGGATATGTATTATAAGAGGATGAACGAGCGGGTTAAGATTGTCATGATGGAATGCCAGGAAGGCTGGGACACCTGCTTCTGTGTCAGCATGGGCACCAACAAGGCAGAGGATTATTCCATGGCGGTCCGTTTCGGTGAAGACGGCCTTTCCTTCCAGGTAAAGGATGAAAGCTTTGCCGCTTATTTTGAAGGCATGGAGGATGAGGACTTCAATCCTGCTTTTGTGGAGGAGAATGAACTTAAGGTCACTGTGCCTGAGATTCCTGACAAGGAAGTCCTTACAAAGCTGAAAGACCATCCCATGTGGAGACAGTACGACAAACGGTGTATCTCCTGCGGGGCATGTACCGTTGCATGCAGCACCTGTACCTGCTTTACAACCACTGACATCATATACAATGAAAATGCCAACGTAGGCGAGAGAAAGCGTACCTCCGCCTCCTGCCAGGTAAAGGACTTTACGGACATGGCAGGCGGGATGAGCTTTAGGAACCGGGCCGGGGACAGGATGCGCTACAAGGTGCTCCACAAATTCCACGACTACAAGGCGCGGTTTAAGGATTACCATATGTGTGTGGGATGCGGCCGTTGTATTGACCGATGTCCTGAGTACATATCCATCGTGGCTACGGTGAACAAGATGGCAGAGGCCATAGAAGAAATAAAAGCAGGGGAAATCGGACAGGAGAGGGGATAAGCCATGAAGAATATTGTAAAGCCTGTGGCATGTAAGATATTGGAAGTTAAGCGTGAAAGCCTTCACGAGTATACATACAGGGTAGAGACAGATATAAAGCCGGAACACGGACAGTTCCTTCAGCTTTCCATACCAAAGGTTGGGGAAGCCCCTATCTCGGTCAGCTCATTCGGGGATGGGTACATGGATTTCACCATCCGCTCCGTGGGCAAGGTGACAGATGAGATTTTTGAGAAACAGGCAGGGGATATCCTGTTCCTCCGCGGGGCTTATGGCAAAGGCTGGCCGGTTGACCAGTTTAAAGGTAAGCATGTGGTGGTGATTACAGGAGGAACCGGACTGGCGCCTGTAAAGAGTATGCTGAATAAGTTTTATGATGAACCTGATTTTACAAAAAGCGTGCATCTGATCAGCGGTTTTAAAAACGAGGATGGAATTATTTTCAAAGGTGATTTAGAGCGTTGGAAAGAGCGCTTTGACACCATCTATGCCCTGGACAAAGACCATAAGGACGGATGGGAGACAGGATTCGTGACTGAGTTCGTATCAAGGATTCCATTTGATGAGTTTGGGGATGACTATGCAGTGGTGGTGGTGGGACCTCCGCCAATGATGAAGTTCACCGGTTTTGAAGTCATCAGGCAGGGCGTGCCTGAAGAAAAGATATGGATGTCCTTTGAGCGCAAGATGTCCTGTGCAGTGGGCAAATGCGGCCACTGCCGTATTGATGAGGTTTATGTCTGTCTGGACGGACCTGTATTCAATTATACACAGGCCAAATATCTGGTTGACTAAGAGAGGGGTGGCAAAGAATGAATCATGATATAGATATCAAAAAGGTAAGGATTAACTGCTTCAGGCAGTCCAAGGTGGCTGGAGAGTTCATGCTTCAGATGAGGGTGCCCGGCGCCATGATAGAGGCAAAGCACCTGACCATGGTGCAGGAACTCTGCGAGCGTTTCGGAAACGGGACCTTCCATATGGGTACCAGGCAGACCCTGGACGTGCCGGGGATTAAGTATGAGAATATTGAAGAAGTAAATAAATTCATCAAGGGCTATATCAAAGAAGTGGACGTGGAGATGTGTGACGTGGACATGGATGTCAATGACTACGGATATCCAACCATCGGCGCCCGTAACGTTATGTCCTGCATCGGCAACGCCCACTGCATCAAGGGCAACATCAATACATATGAACTGGCAAGGAAGATTGAGAAAATCATTTTCCCGTCCCACTACCACATCAAGGTTGCGGTTGCAGGATGCCCCAATGACTGTGTAAAGGCTAACTTCAATGATTTTGGGATCATGGGTGTGAACAAGCAGGATTATGACATTGACCGCTGTATTGGCTGCGGTTCCTGTGTGGATGCATGTAAGCACCATGCCACAGGCGTGCTGAGCCTGAACAAGAACGGGAAGATTGACAAGGATGCCTGCTGCTGCGTTGGCTGCGGCGAATGTTCCTTAATCTGTCCCACCGGCGCATGGACCAGGGGAACCAAGAAACTCTACCGTGTAACCCTGGGCGGCCGTACCGGCAAGCAGAATCCAAGGGCTGGAAAACTTTTCATGAACTGGGTAACAGAGGACGTGGTCCTTGGCGTATTCTCCAACTGGCAGAAATTCTCCGCCTGGGTCCTTGACTACAAGCCCGAGTACCTCCATGGCGGCCACCTGATTGACCGTGCCGGATACAAGGAGTTTGCAAAGCACATCTTCGAAGGCGTGGAATTCAATCCGGAAGCCAAGGTAGCCGACAATATCTTCTGGGCCGAGAATGAGCAGAGAGGCAACATGCATGTGATGCCGCTGTCAGAACACAAACATGCCGGACCCCAGGAAGGTACTGTGTAAGATTTAAGAAAAGTTAAAACACATATATCAAAGAAAACAAGGAAAAGATGGGAGCCAGGCAGCAAAGCCTGACCCCCATCTTTTCTCCCGTAGGCCTATAAACCTCCGCCAGTTCCCCCCGCGTTCCCCTTCAGCCTCTCATAAACCTCATGGATCTCATCCCCCTGCCGCATCAGTTCCTCCACATCCGGTTTTTCAATGTCGTGGATCAGCACGTTCCGTGTCCTTCTGAGGGCGCCTATTTTGTTGGCCAGGTCCTTATCCAGGATGTCCATGCGCTTTAAGGTATTGATGTTAAAGGCGCTGTAGGACTTGGGCGTGTTCCGTCCGGCGGCGCGGTTAAGAAGGTTCTCAAGGGGAACCCACTGGCCAAAAAAGTAGTTGACGGCCTGGCGGGTCTCCGGGTCGGAGACATCTTCGCTGTTCCTTAATTCCTGGTAAACGTGGTACCGCTTGTCATTGCCGGTGATGATCTGGTCAATGATCTGCTGGGAAATGTTCCTGCGGTCTTTTTCAAACTTTACGGATTTCAATATGGGTTCAATGTCCTTTACCTTGAAGAACTTCAAACGGCTGAGAAGCTTGAACAGCAGTTCGATATTGCCCATGCGCAGTTCAACGTCCTCTTCCTTAAAATGGCTGCTCAGGTAATTGTACAGGTAGGAGGCCAGGTCGTATTGGCTGGTAAATGTGGTCTCCTTGTTCTTAATCCTCTCATTACCCGCGCTCTGCAGGCGTTCCAGGGCGATTTCCCCTGTCAGCACCAGTCCGTTAAGCTCATCCAGGATAGAAAGCTCCTCATCGGACAGGGCGCCCTGCAGGGGCTTGTAAATCAGGTCATGCTCCACCTCGGACCAGGCGTGCATAAGGACGGACGCCACCTGGATTTCAATGCGGGCCTGGACATACTTTTTCTGGTTGGGCGATATGTTCTCCTCACTGATATGCACCCTGTAATGGTTGGCCCAATACCCGGAAAAACGCTTGTTATAGGTGGGCGTCTTGGACTGCTCCGGGAACTGTTTTTTCTCCATCACGGTAAACAGGTCGCTGATAAGGGCGTCTGCCTTGTCGCGGTCCCCGGGGAAGTAGAGGGATACGCGGACACCTGCCAGGTCAAACATGTCATCGTATATTTCCCGCATGTTTTTATAGGGGGTCTCCCTCTCAGCGTTCCGGTGGAAGGTTTTGTATTTCAGCCTTCCCGGGTTTTTGGCCCTGGAAGTGACAATGGCACGGATACCGGCAGACTGCAGCGCTGTCTCCAGCTGCTTAGCAGCCAGGCGCCCGGCATTTTCATAAAATGTGTATTTTTTTCTGTAGTTTTCTATAAACTGGTTTACTAAATCCATGGTGGGCACCTCCCTCTTGAAACAGTATATCTTAAGGCGCAGAAGAATTCAAATACTTTCCAGTATTTTGAAATGGAAAATTCCGGCGGGGGTACCGTTGTCCGGATGCAGGGGGAGCCTGTCCATTTTCACATAAGCAGCGGAAAGGAATTCTCAAACATGTCCGGATATGGTACAATTGATACGTATGACAGGAAGGACGAAAGAGAGAGGAATTATGAAGCTGACAGAACTTAAATGTACTGCCTGCAACGGTAGCCTGAAACTGGATAGGGATAATCCCCATATAGCTGTCTGTGAGTATTGCAGGACACGGTATGTGCTGGAAGATGAGGGGGAGGGGAATGTGCGTCTTGCCAGCGGCCCCGCAAGGATTGATTATATCCCCATCAACCCCAGTCCGGCTAAAAAGCCCATGGGTTGGGAACCCTGCGGATGGAAGCGCGCAGCGGCATTGATATCCGCTGCCCTCCTGCTTGTGGCAGTGATATCCGGAACGGCTGTAAAGAACCGGTGGGATGGGGACCATGCCGCGTCTTCGGTTAATCCACGGTCCGCCAGGATGCCTGGAGGCAGCGGGCAGGGGACTGTCCGGGAACCGGAGGCAGCAGGAAGGACGGAAGCCGGGAAAGAAGAGGAAAAGGCAGAGCTTTCAGGCATATTCGGGGATATGGCCTCCATGGCCTTCGGCAAGGCGGCAGACCTGGTAAGTGATGAGGAACTGGCGCGTTTTCAGTGGATTGAATATAGATATTCCATGGATTATGTACTGGTGGGGTATAGCTTTGACAATCCCATGGAAAAGCCGGACGCAGCCCTTACATGGCTGGAATTTGACCGTGACAGCGCCAAGATCAACAGTAAGGCTTTGTCCAGGTTTACCGGGCTTAAATCCCTGAGCGCGGCCGGTTATCTGTCCGCAGGGGATGTTAAGGGGCTGGACCTTGCCCGGCTCAGCTGTTACGGCAAATCCCCCGGGGAGGTGGCTGCTATATTTGAGGATCCGGGGCAGTTAAAGGAACTGCGCATCAGCGCGGGACTTGAAAGCCTGGATGGGCTGGGAGCGCTGAACGGTGTGGAAAAACTGACCCTTAAAGGTTCTGACCTGACGGATATCAAGGCCCTGGCCGGCATGAAGGGGGTGAAGTGGCTGACCCTTGAATACTGCAATGAATTAAAGGATTTTTCCGTGCTTTCCGTGATGGACTGGCTGGAAGGGCTGTCCATTGAATCAGAGGGCATAAGGGATATCGGTTTTGTGCAGAACATGCCAAAGCTCACATCATTTTCACTGTCCAGGGCCAAAATCCTGAATCTTGACAGCCTGAAAGGCAATACAAGCCTAACCTCCCTTTCCATTACAAAGTGCGGTGAATTAAAGGACATGAGCGCGGTGTCCGGGCTTACCGGACTTAAGGAACTGTGCCTGGAGGTGCCTTACGGCTGTGCCCGGCCGGACCTTGCCGGTCTCACCGGCCTTCGCCGTCTTAAGGTAAATGGCATGGATACGGTTTCCTATCTGTCAGGGATGGGCGGGATTGAGGAACTGGAACTGGAATGGGTGGAAATTGATTCCACGGCGCCCTTTGCAGGGCTTGCCAGTCTTAAGGAATTAACCTGCTCCCGTATCCCGGACCAGACAAAGTGGGATTTTGTGGTCAGGATCCCTTCCCTGGAAGTGCTGAACCTCAATGGCATAAAGACCTATGAGGATATATCGGCCCTGTTCGGCATGCCCGCCCTGAGGGAACTCTATCTGAACGGAGTGGAATGTGAACTGGATTTTTCAAAGATATCCCCCAATGAGCATCTTAAGATCCTTGGGATGGACGGGGTGAAGCTGTATGAAAATGTGAAGATCAGCGGAGGAGGAGGAATTGTATACGTGGATTACGATAAGGTGGACCTGAATGATAATACAGGGTTCCTGACCGCGTTCCCCGGGCTTACAAGGCTCAGCCTTGCAGACAACATGCTGACGGATATAAGCTTTGTATCCTCCCTTCCCAATCTGGAGTATCTTGACATCAAGGATAATTATGTGACTGACATCACGCCTTTAGAAGGACTGGGCAGGCTCAGTACCCTTAACTGTGCCGGCAATCCGGTGGGGAACCTCCGCGTTTTAAGCAGCGATGTGACAATCCTGCAGTGAGTAAGTGTACCCTAAATAATACAGTGACATTTGGGGTAAAATGTAGTATACTTCTAAACGAAATGAAACATTGACCATCATTTAACGAAAGGATGACTGAATATGTACTGTGTAAAGCGCATTAAAGACGACCTGTTCTGGGTTGGCGGGACAGACCGCAGGCTGGCATTATTTGAAAACGCCTTCCCTATTCCCCGGGGCATTTCCTACAATGCCTACCTGCTTGCAGATGAGAAGACCGTGTTGTTTGATACCGTGGACCGTGCCATTACGGAACAGTTTTTTGAAAACATAGAGGCAATATTAAAGGGACGTTCCCTGGATTACGTGGTGGTGAACCACATGGAGCCGGACCACTGCGCCACCCTGGGGGAGATTGTACGCAGATATCCTGAGGTAAAGGTGGTCTGCAACTCCAAGACCGTGCCCATCATCAAGCAGTTCTATAACTTTGATATTGACTCCAGGGCCGTGATCGTGAAGGAGAATGATACATTCTGTACCGGCAGGCATACATTTACCTTTATCATGGCTCCCATGGTACACTGGCCGGAAGTCATGGTCACATATGATACCACGGACAAGACCTTGTTTTCAGCAGATGCATTCGGCACGTTCGGCGCCATGAACGGCAACCTGTTCGCGGATGAGGTTAATTTTGAACGTGACTGGCTGGATGACGCCAGAAGATATTATACCAATATCGTCGGCAAGTACGGTCCTTCCGTACAGACCCTGCTTAAGAAGGCATCTGCCCTTGAAATCCTTACCCTCTGCCCGCTCCACGGTCCTGTGTGGAGAAAGGACATTGGATGGTATGTGAACAAGTACCTGACCTGGAGCAGCTATGAGCCGGAAGAAAAGGCTGTCATGATTGCCTATGGTTCCATATACGGCAACACGGAGAACGCGGCCAACATACTGGCCGGGATGCTGGCCGACAGGGGCGTAAGGAATATTGCCATGTATGATGTCTCCTCCACCCACCCGTCCACCATGATATCCGAGGCATTCCGGTGCAGCCATCTGGTGATTGCATCCGTTACCTATAACGGAGGGATTTTCAGCAACATGGAACATTTCCTCATGGACCTTAAGGCCCATAACCTGCAGAACAGGACTGTTGCAATCATGGAGAACGGTTCATGGGGCGTGCTGTCAGGAAAGCAGATGCGGGAAATCATCGGTTCCATGAAGAACATGACGGTCCTGGATGAGACGGTGACTGTAAAGTCCGCGCTGAAGGAAGACCAGCTGGTCATTCTGGAGGGCATGGCAGACGCCATTGTCAGGACCATGGATCAGCAGTAATACAATAAGGACACGCTCTAGGGAGAGGAGACGGGCCATGATCAGGAGAAAAGAAGAAACGGAAGTAAAAGTCATGCACGAAGTGCAGAAGGGGAACGGGGATGTGGTTTTCCATACGTTCATGACAAAAGATGAGGCTTACGGCGCGGGGCGGACCTTTGCCAGGGTGGAATTCCTCCCGGGCACATCCATAGGGGTGCATGAACACCATGGGGAGTTTGAAGGCTATTATGTGCTGAAGGGGCAGGCCCTTGTGACCGACAATGGGACTGAGTCCATACTAAATCCGGGGGATTACCATATGTGTAAGGACGGGGACAGCCATGGCATTGCATGTTATGGTGAGGAACCCATGGAAATCATTGCACTGATCATCAGCGTCCCGGGACAGTCTTAGGGACCCGGAACTTAACAGATGACAGAAGGAAAAGAACCAACGGCAGGCCAATTGCATCCGCTGGTTCTTTTTTTCATCAAGGACTTCATTGCAGTACATTAAAAATATGAATTGTAATGAATATCTGGTTGTGTTTTTTTAGATAACGTAGTAAAATGATTAGGAAATTACAGGAAATCGGACGGCTGGCCGCGCAGGAGTTCCGTAATATACCGGACGGCAGGAAGGATGGCCCTGGCCTCGCTTTCGCTGCAGTTATGCAGTTCCCAGAAAAGCTGCTGCTTGGCATCGCCTATGGCATCGGAACCAGGATAGAATATCCTGTCTGCCGGAATCCTGAGCGTGGTAATCAAAGGATAGAGAACCTCGAATTTGGGATTCCCGCGGAAGTTTTCAATATTAATAATGGTACGGACATCAATTCCCAGTTTTTCAGCCAGTGACGCCTGGGACAGCCCCTGCTCTTCGCGGGCTTTGCGGATGACCGTACCTAATGTTTTAACGTAATCATGCATTGTGATTCACCTCAATACTAGTGTACACTACAGTTTACATATTATGAATTACTATGCGATACATATATTTTATGAACTTAAATACACTGATATACGGCATGAAACAGATAAAGGAAAGAGGGATGCAGGTTTATGGATGGGAATTCAGATAATGGAAAATCTGACGGCCGCATTGTTATGGATGCAAAGCGGGAGAAAGAATGCGCGGCCTTCCTTTCCGGGATTTTTGATGAACTTATGGAATTCAGCATTGGGACAGGACAATGCAGGGGGATTTTTTATACGGAAGGGGGATGCCGCCTTTCGGTGAACCAATCCATTGAGGATTTCAGTACGTTTGCCCGGGAGAACATACACCCTGAGGAATACAGGGATTTTCTTGGGATATTTAACAGGGAACATATGAGGAGGGTCATGGAAGAGGGAAAACCCATGCGCCATGAATTCCGGTGCCGGGACATGGATAGGAATTATATATGGATCAGGACGCTCCTGATACCGGAACCAGGCAGGGATGATACCGTGTTATGTTATGTGTCCGGGCTGGGGGATGGGAATGGGGAAAACTATCTGTTAAGGCAGATTGTGGACCGGTATGTGTACAGGAACTGCGATTACCTCATATGTCTGGATGCGGATAAGGACTCATATACCATGTTTAAGAGGAACGAAGGCTCGGCGCTGCTTCCGCGGGAATCCTCGGGCAGCTACAGCCAGATGGTCCATACCTGTGTCATGAGTTATGTGGTGCCTGAGGACAGGGAAATGGTTGCCAGGGAGATGGAAATAAAGCATGTCCTTTCCGTCCTTGACAAAGAAGGCGAACACGTCTTGACATATGGCGTAAAGGATCCGGAAAAAGGGTACCTGCGCAAGCGGTTCCAGTATGTGTATTATGACAGGCCTGGCAGGATCGTGTTCCTTTTGCGAAACGACATTACGGAGGAATACCAGGAACAGTGCAGACAGAAAGAGCGGTTAAGGGATGCGTTAAAGAATGCCAGGGTGGATTCCCTTACCGGGCTTTACAACCGGCAGGCCATATCCAGGGAAATCAGCCGTTTCCTGGAATCCCCCACCTGTACGCGGGCAGTCCTGCTGTTTATGGATCTGGATGATTTCAAACGCATTAATGACACCATGGGACACAGAAGCGGGGACTATGCCCTGCGCTGCGTGGCCGACCTGTTCCGCCATACCCTGCGCGCCACGGATATGGTGGGCAGGATTGGCGGGGATGAGTTCGTCGCGCTCCTCACCGGGATTTCCGCAAAAGAAGGAGGCGTGGAATGCGCAAAACGGCTCTGTGAGGCGGTGGGCAGCATGGAAGACCCCAATCTTGGAGGACTAAGGCTTTCATGCAGCATAGGCGGCGCCATATGCCCTAAGGATGGAACGGATTACGACACCCTGTTCGTAAAGGCGGATACGGCTGCATATGAGGCAAAACGGTTGGGCAAGAACCGGTACGTGTTCTACACCCCGGGTCTGGAACTGAAGAACGGTTACTGTACCAGTTCAATGTCATAGGCTTTCATCCAATAGTTGATTTGCAGGACATAGGCCATCATCTGGGGGCCGGCCATCAATTGGCCATACCATGGCTTTCCATAATCACCCGGGCTTGACAGGAACCGTTCCAGTTTCTTTCTGTCCAGGAACTGCATCACAGGCGCATGGCTGTCGCACATCATTTCGCGGACACGGCCAGCCAGCAGCTTTTCATAAGAAGTATCATAGGTTTTGGGATAAGGGGACTTGCGCCTGAAGAGGATATCTTCGGGCAGGAGTCCTTTTGCTGACTGGCGGAGCAGGTTCTTGACCACGCCGTCCCTGGTCTTCATATCCCAGGGCACGTTCCAGACATATTCCATGATCCTGTGGTCCGCAAAGGGGACCCTGGCTTCCAGGCCGGAGTACATGCTGGCGCGGTCCATGCGGTTTAACAAGGTCTGCATGAACCAGCGCAGGTTCAGCCAGGCGATTTCCCGGCGCCTTGCCTCCACCGGCGTATCCTCAGGCAGTCTTGGGGTTTCGGCCACCGAGCGCTCATAGGTATTCCTTACATAGCCGTCCATGTCCAGGTATTCTATGAAGCTGTCATCAAGCAGCACCTTCCTGGCCTCCAGGTCCATGGTCCATGGAAATGTGTGCGCTTCAAAACATTCCTTTTTGTGGAACCAGGGATAACCGCCAAAAATCTCATCCGCGCACTCGCCGGTAAGGGCCACCTTGTTGTGTTCCTTTACCATGGAGCAGAACTGGAGCATGGAGGAGTCAATGTCCCCCATGGCCGGCATGTCATGGGCCAGCACGGAATCATACAGACGGTCTGCCTGGGTGAGATTGTCACATTCCAGATAGTGGTGGTCCGAATCCAGGAACCGCACCATACGGTCCACGAAGGGACGGTCCTGGGAGGGCTGGAAGGAGTTGGCCTTAAAGAATTTGTCATTGTCCACAAAGTCAAAGGAAAATGTGGTGAGACGTTTCCCCTGCTTCCTTAATTCGGAGGCGCAGATGGCTGATACCAGGCTGGAATCCACGCCGCCGGACAGGAAGGTGCAGATGGGCACATCGGAGACCATCTGCCTGCGCACGGCGTCCTGGACCAGGAAGGATGTCTTTTCAATGGTTTCCTCATAGCTGTCCTCATGGGGTCGGCTTTCCAGTTTCCAGTAACTTTTAAGCCTTAAGCCTTCTGCCGAACAGATAAGGAAGTGTCCCGGCAGCAGTTCTTCCATATCCTTAAACACACCGCAGCCATAGGTCCTGGCAGGGCCTATGGAGAAAATCTCATTAAGCCCTTTTTTATCCAGGGCCGGACGTACCCCGGGGTAAGCAAGGATTCCCTTGGGTTCGGAGGAAAAGATGATTTCATCTCCCCTGACCATATAGAACAGGGGTTTGACGCCTGCCCTGTCACGGAACAGGCACAGACGGTTTTTGGCAGTGTCCAGGATGGCAATGGCAAAAATGCCGTTGAGACGTTTTACAAAGTCAGGTCCGAATTCCATATAACCTGCCAGTATGACTTCGGTGTCGCTGGAGGTCTGGAACACAAGGCCGCGCCCCAGCAGCTCCTGGCGCAGTTCGCAGGTATTGTACAGTTCGCCGTTGTAGACAATGGCAAAGGTCTGTCCGGAACCGGATTTTACCATGGGCTGGTGTCCGCCGGCCAGGTCGATGATGGACAGGCGGGCGTGGGAGAGCCCGCCGTGTTCGCTTAAAAACAGGCCGGCGTCATCCGGCCCCCTGTGTTTCTGGCACTGCGCCATGGATTTAAGGATTTCCCCGCAGTGTTCTTTTTCTTTCAGGTAATGGTCATGAGGGTTATAGAAACCGGCAATTCCGCACATAGTTATTTCCTCCTGTCATGGATTGATGATAAGGCCCTAAATCAGGAAACAGGCCGCGATATAGGTACAGACAAATCCCAGGCATACAGGAACCAGGTTTTTCCTGGCCAGTTCCACCGGGCTTACATTACAGATGGCTGCAACCGGGATAAGGCCCCAGGGCACAATGGTCCCGCCGCCCACGAAGATGGCCGCGATCTGGCCAAGGGCAGCCATCACAGGCACGGAGGCGCCGGTGGCAAAGCCAAAGGTACGGGCCAGGGAGCCGGTCAGGGGAAGGCCTGAGAACCCGGAACCGTCAAGCCCGGTCAGGCTGCCCACCACCATCTGGATAAAGGCCGCCATATATTTGTTCAGAGGCGCGTTCTGGGCCAGCCACATGGCCCAGTCATTCATGATCCCGTGGGAAAAGCCTGTTCCCATGATGGAGGTGATTCCCTCGCCGCCTAAAAAGAAGAAGGCGCCGATGATGATGACCGGGGCAAATATCTTAATGGCAAAAAGGAAGCCGTCCGTCACATATCCGGTTACCTTTTCAAGGGAATCCTTCCCAAAGCCAAGGAAGGCGCCAAGGCACATGAGGATAAGGGCTGTTCCTGACACCATGCTGGTGGCATCCCCGCCCTTCAGGTCAAATACCAGCATCAGGACAATCACGCCCACGAATGCAGCCGGGGTGAGGATGGCCATGAGCAGGGCCATCTTCCCGCCCTTGGGGGTATCCAGGTCCCCGGTCTGGATGGTCAGGCGCAGTCCGCGCCCTTCCATTTCCTCCCGGTTTAACAGGTATGCGCTGCACACCGTGACAATGCCCATGACCCAGAATACGGGCCAGGCCTGGTGGAGGATTCCGGTGGTGGTGATGCCTGCTGCGCCGGCGGAAACAGCGGGCGCGCCCTGGATGACAAAGTCATAGCTCAGGGCAAATCCATGGCCGAACAGGTTCATGGCCATGGCTGCGGCCAGGGGATTGAGCCCTGCCTTAACGGCAAAAGGAAGCATGATGGCGCCAACCAGCGCAACCGAGGGGCTGGGCCATAAAAAGAGGGAAAACAAAAACATGGTAAGTCCCAGTATCCACCAGGTAATGGAAGGCGTCTTCATGATTTTTGACATGGGGACCATCATAAGGTAATCGCTGCCCAGGTCCTTCAGGCATTTGGAAAGGGCTGTTACCATTGCTATGGTGGCCAATACCTCCATGAATTCCTTTCCCGCGTAGAGGATGGCGTTAAATACGGTCATGATGGCGCCTGTAAAGGATTTTAAGCCAATGAGGCCCAGGATGAAAAGGAAGGCAATGCAGACAGCCGGCGTGTCCCGTCTCATGACCATGACAGCCAGGATGACGATGACGCCGATGAGATAAGCATAGTGCAGGGGAGTCAGCACTATGGTGGATTCAATCATAACAGTCACTCCTGTATCTAAGAATATAATCTATAGTATGAGAAAATCCGTGCCCCGGTGAAATAATCCTGTTTTTGGGGGTTGATTTTATGGTCCGGGGCTGGTATGCTTAATAAGGATTAAAATAAATGATGAAAGGAAGTGAACCTAAGTGGAAGGTCGAAGTCGTAAGATGGAAGCAGACAATTATCATAAGCGTATGGTAGTGGGAGCTGCCGGTATGGCCGTGTTTTATCAGGCATGCCCAGGGACGGCTTTGGTTCCGCTTTGCTTTCACTGCCGTTAACCGTCTGGGATAGAGATACGTTTATGATGATAGCCATGGATTACGGGAACTGCCGGTCAAGGGGTTTTTTGTAATTATGGCTATTTTGTGTGCTGCTTTCATGGATAGTACCATTCATGGAAGGAATAAGATGCAGGAGAATTTTGATTTAAAAGAACTGATGGAGCTGCTGGACACAAGGCAGCTGCGCAGGCTTAAGGAAATTTTAATGGAGATGAACGAGGTGGATATCGCCTCTTTCATCGAGGAACTGGATTCGGAGCGGACCGTGGTGGTGTTCCGCATGCTGTCCAAGGAGGTTGCAAGTGATGTGTTCGCCAACCTGCCCGTGGAAAAGCAGGAGCATATCATTAACAGCATTACGGACTATGAGCTGAGCGCCATTGTCAATGACCTGTTTGTGGATGACGCGGTAGACATGCTGGAGGAGCTGCCGGCCAATGTGGTGAAGCGTGTGCTTAAGAACTCCACATCCGACACAAGGAAATTAATCAACCAGTTCTTAAAGTATCCGGAGAACAGTGCCGGAAGCATCATGACAGCCGAGTACGTGGGCCTTAAAAAGACCATGACCGTGGAGCAGGCATTTGCCTATATCCGCAGGAACGGGGTGGATAAGGAGACCATTTACACCTGTTATGTGATGGACGCAAAGCGGACATTGGAAGGCGTGGTTACGGTAAAGGACCTGCTGATGAACCCATATGATGAGGTCATAGGCAGCATCATGGATACCCATGTGATTAAGGCAGTGACCACGGACGACCAGGAGGAAGTGGCGGAAAGCTTCCGCAAGTACGATCTTTTAAGCCTGCCTGTGGTGGACCATGAGGACCGCCTGGTTGGGATTGTCACGGTGGACGACGTGGTGGATGTCATGGAGCAGGAGGCCACGGAGGACTTTGAGAAGATGGCTGCCATGATCCCCAGTGAAAAGCCATACCTGAAGACAGGGGTGTTCGTCCTTGCAAAGAACAGGCTGGCCTGGCTTTTGATCCTTATGGTCAGCAGCATGATAACAGGCAGTATCCTTGCTAAATACGAGGCAGCGTTTGCAGTAATCCCGCTGCTGGTGACCTTTATCCCCATGCTGACGGATACGGGCGGCAATGCCGGCAGCCAGAGCAGCACCATGATCATCCGCGGCATGGCCGTGGGCGAGATAGAGGCAGGTGATATCCTGCGGGTGCTGTGGAAGGAACTGCGGGTGGGTATCATTGTGGGAATCCTTCTTGGGCTGGTGAACTATATACAGCTGCTCATCCGTTTCCCGGGACAGGAGATGCTTTGCCTGACCGTGGTATTAAGCCTTCTGGCCACTGTGGTGATTGCCAAGACCATTGGCTGCACACTGCCCATCATTGCCCAGATCCTTCATCTGGACCCGGCAATCATGGCCGCGCCCCTGATTACCACCATTGTGGATGCGGTAAGCCTGGTGGTTTATTTCCAGCTTGCCTGCAGCCTGCTGAGTATCTAGCACACACCCTAGGGATTCAGGCACACACCAGTACGACAGGAGAGGGACACCATGCTGTTTAACAAGCGTTTTTCATTAAAAACCGTGTATTACAGAAGCTTTTTCCTTCTGATTGTGATTCCCATCCTGCTGGTCAGCGTGGTTACATTGGGCATCATACGGTATATGATGGAGAAATCAGCCATCGCCAATATACAGAACGCACAGGCCAGTATAGAGGCCAGCCTCTCGGAGTCGGTCCGGAATATCTCCCTTCAGCTGTCCCATCTGGTCTTTGTGAATAACGGGGAAATCATGGAACTGGTGTCTGGCATGGACACGGATGACAAGGAGCAGCGCTATGATCTGAGCAGCCGGCTGGATGAGATATTCCGGGTGTCCATGGTCCCTTCCCAGGACACGGTGTCTGCCATGTTCTATCTGAAGGGCGGGAACACGGTGTATCTGAAGGATGAGGTAATCCTTTCAAGGGAAAGGATGGAGCAGGAGAACTGGTACCGCCAGGCCCTGGAACATAAGAACGTGGTCAGCGTGGGCGCGTTTGACACGGCCAGGCAGACCCTTACATATTCGCGTCTAAAGAAAGGGGAGTTTGTGCTGGCAGCAGCCCTGGCCCCTGATTATCAGGCGGACCGCTCCGGGAAACTGGAGATGGTCAGCCTGTTTTCCGTTACCCATGTGGGAGAGGTCATCCGCAGATACAACAGGGATGAACAGCTGGGCGTCACCTTTATCCTGGACAGGGAGGGAAAGCTTTTGTTTGCAGGGGACAGGACAGAGGAGGCGGGGCGTCTGCTGGAAGGGCTGCCATCCACCCGGGCCGGGATCTACAGGACCTCGGTGGACGCCCATGGGACAGGGCATTACGGGAATTATACCGCGGTTGTGTCCTCGGTGGAGGAGAATGGATGGAAGGTGGTGTCCATGGTCAGCACCTCCCGCCTTACCGCTGCCTATAACCAGGTCATGGGAATTTCCATCCTGGTCATCAGCCTTTTACTCCTGCTGTTCTATCTGTTTTCCAGATATTTCCTGGGACAGATCATTGCACCCCTTCATTCCGTGGTGGAAGGCATGCGGGAGATGGAGGAAGGGAACCTTACCGTGCACGTGGAGCCGGCGGGACAGAGCGAGATCCGGACCATGATCCACTCCTTTAACCGCATGGTCAGGGAACTGAAGGCGTCCATTGAGGAGAATGAGAGGGTCCAGCAGAAAAAACATCAGGCAGAGGTCCGCGCCCTCCAGTCCCAGATTAACCCGCACTTCCTTGTCAATACCCTGAATTCCATCCGCTTCATGGCACAGGTGTCCAGGTTTGACGGGATCCGTAAGATGGCAGAGGCCTTAATCAAAATCCTTTCCTGCTCATTCAGGGGCAGCATTAGTTTCTATACGGTAAGGGAGGAACTGGATGTGCTGGACAGCTATATTTATCTGATGAAAATCCGCTATTCCGACGGATTTGAGGTGGAGTACCATATTGACCGGGGATGCCTGGATTATAAGATGCCCAGGCTGATCCTGCAGCCCATTGTGGAAAACTCCATTGTCCACGGCATGGCGGAAAAGGAGGATGATATCGGCCACCTGAAAATCAGCCTGGAGGAGGAGAATGAGTCCATCCTTTTCACGGTGGAGGATGACGGCCGCGGAATGACACAGGAGGAGATAGAATGCCTGCTTCACCCAAAGGAGAGGCTGGATGACGACAATACCAGCATTGGGATTGAGAATGTGCTGGGAAGGCTGAAGCTGAACTTCGGGGAACAGTGCGCGGTCTGGATGGAGGGCAGGCAGGGATGTTATACCAGGACATTCCTTCGCATTCCAAAGCTTTGAGCATGTCCGTACAGGGGGAGGAACAGGATGAAACGTGTCTTGATTGTGGATGATGAAAGTATTGTCAGGGTTGCGTTGCGTTCCCTGATTGACTGGGAGAAGCACGGATATATGGTTGTCAGGGACTGTATGGGCGGCAGGCAGGCCGTGGAATACATAAAGGAAAACCCGGTTGAACTGCTGATAACAGATATGAAGATGCCGGATATGGACGGGCTGGAGCTTATCAGCCATCTGGGTGAAATAGGCCTTCTCCCCGTAACGGTGGTGCTTTCCGGTTACAATGAATTTGAACTGGTGCGGGAGGCCTTCCGCCTGGGGGTCTATGATTATATGCTCAAGGGTGACTTAAACCAGCATGCCCTGGAGGAATTGCTGGATAAGGTGGACCGGCAGTATTTTAAAAACCAGGAGCCGGTACGGCCGGATATGGAGCTTGGGGGCATGAACCCCATGGATATGGAGCTTGTGACAGTTAACCTTCCCAAAGACGGCCGGTATGGCATCGTGCTGTTTGAGGTGGTGGACTTTAAACGCCAGTCCGTGCGGTTTGCCGACAATGTGGAGGAGGGGATGGCCAGACCCATGCTGGACCTGGCCAGGCAGATCCCGAGGATGGCTGCAAAGGCAGACATCATCAAGGTGTATCCATCCCAGTTCCTGATGTATTATAAGGCTACGGACCCGGTCCAGTATCCATCTGGCATCGTATCCCTTGCGCGCCAGACACAGAAGGTGTGGAGGGATTTCATGAACCTGGAGACACAGGCCGCGGTCAGCGCCATGGTTGGATATGACGGCATAAGCCAGGCCCTTGACCAGGATATAAAGCTGCTTAAGTGGAGCGCGCTGGCAGGGGAATACGGCATGTGCGCTGCCTGGGATTTTGAAGGGCGCCTGGCAGTCATGGAGGAAAAGATGCAGCACTGCCAGCCCTTTATGTCAGCCCTGTTTTCCGGCGACAAGGTGGCTGCTGCCCGGGAAAAGGACAGGCTTTTGTCCTCCCTTAATACCATGGACATGAAATCAGCAACAGAAGAGTGCCTCCACATCCTCTGTCAGCTGGCTGACCAGTTCCGTGTGTATGAAAATGATTTTTCCACCCTTTTGCCGGAGCGCGTCAACTATTTTGAGAAAATAGGCCGCCTGACCCATGTAAAAGAGCTGGAGCTGTGGATGAACAATTATTTCCGCTGGGTTTCCGACTATCTTGAGAACTGCCGCGAGGACCGGCAGGAGGATGTAATTCTGCGGGCCCGGCGTTTCATTGCGGACAACTACGCAAGTCCGGAGATGACACTAAAAAGCGCGGCTGACTATGTGGGGCTTAATGAAAAATATTTCAGCACCAAATTCACAAAAGAAACAGGCATGACGTTCAGCACATACCTGACCAGTGTGCGCCTTGAAAAAGCAAAGCGGCTGATGGAGTCCACGGACCTTAGGATGTATGAAATCAGCGACCGGGTGGGATACCACAACGTGGAGCATTTTAACCGGATGTTTAAAAAAGCGTATGGGACCAGCCCCGGGGATTATAAGCGGGGCAGGACCTGACGAAACATCAAGAAATCCAACCATTTTTCATGGATATATACCCTTCGTACTGGTAAAATATGGACAGAATCAAAGAGAAGCAGGAAAGGGAGGTATTTATCATGAGAAAGAAATTACTGGCGTTTACCATGTGCGCGGCACTGGCAGCAGGTTCCCTGTATGGCTGCGCACCGGAGGACGGGGAGGGGACAGCGGCCCCCAGCACCGGGACCGAGGCCCAGTCCGGGTCCAAGGCAGAGGAAAGCACCGCGGCAGCGGTCAAGGCAGAGGTGAACGAGGAACTGAGCGGCGACCTGGTGTTTGCCATCTGGGACAATAACCTGATGGATTACATTGATGCCAATGACATGGCCGGCAAGTTCCAGGAGAGCTATCCCAATGTCAACATTGAGGTGGAGAAAATCAAGGATGACTCTGAATACTGGAATGCCATGAAGATGCGCGCAAGCGCCAACCAGCTGCCGGATGTGATGTTTAATAAGGCATTTACCCTGTCACGCTTTAAGGACTATCTGGTGGACCTTTCTGACCTGGAGGCAACGAAGAATAATGAACTGGCGGCAGGTTATGCCCTGGACGGAAAAATCCTCGGCGTTCCCATGACAGCCGGTTATGAATACGTATACTACTGGAAGGACATGTTTGAGGAAGCCGGTGTTAAGGTGCCTACTACCTGGGAACAGTTAAAGGAAGTCTCAAAGACCCTTCAGGAGTATTACGGCAAGGACAACCCCGATTTCATGGCAATTGCCCTGGGCGCTAAGGAAGAATGGCCGGATTACCCATTCATGGAATTCATGCCGGCCCTGGAAAGCGGCAATGGCCAGAACTGGAATGACATGGCCAGGACAGACGCGCCATTTGCGGATGGCACCGATATTTCCAAGGCATACCACAAGGTAAATGACCTGTTTACCTCCGGCGTGTTTGGAAAAGACCCTCTGGGGCTTGGCAGCGACCAGGCAACCTCCCTGTTCGCACAGAAACAGGCTGCAATCACTGCACTGGGGGACTGGGGACTTCAGAACATCCAGAACGGTACGGATGATTACTCACAGCTTGGTACCTTCTACCTTCCGGTAAGGGATTCAGAAAGCGACCCCTTCCGGGTAATCGTACAGGGCGACTCCTTCATGGGCGTTACCACCCACAGCAAGAATCCTGAGCTGGCCAAAGCGTTCGTGGAATGGTTTTATAGTGACGCATGGTATCCAGGTTACATAAGTTATGTGACAAGTGCTTCATCCATGACCAATTTCCCCAAGGAAAAAGATCCAATCCTGGCAGAGGCGGACAATGCGCAGCCAGATATGGAAATGGTTATGTATGATGGCGGCGGCGATGATTTCCAGGCCATCCAGAATGAGACTGCCTTTGATTATAAGAAGCTGGGGGCAGAGATGTTTACCAGTGGATTTGACCTTGATACAAGGCTGGGTGAACTCAATACCAAGTGGGCAGCTGCAAGGCAGAAACTGGGGATTCAGTAGGGGCAGGAATTTTCAGATATAGCGTGGCAGGACAGGCATGCCCTGCTACAGACAGTAACGGATGCAGCAAAAGGAACAGGACTCCTAACCCTGAATCAATTTTGCTGTATCCTTTTTTATGAAAATCAATCCATGAAGTGTTCATGAAAAGGAGGAGAATACAATGAGTTCCCTTGCAAGAAAAAAGAGGAATTTTATCATACTGTCCCTGATCATCCCCACCCTGCTGCTGATCTGTTTTGTGGTACTGCCTGCGTTTGATTTATTCCGGATGAGCTTTACTAATTGGGACGGCATGTCGCCTTCCAGTGATTTCATCTGGCTGGATAATTATAAATCCATGCTGGGCAACGCGGATTTATGGCAGTCACTTAAAAATAACGCGGTTTATTTCGCGGTCCATCTGTGCATGATACCTGTGGAGCTGGCCTTTGCCGTGCTGCTCACTTCCAAACTCAGGGCCGCCAAGTTTTATAAGACCATGGTGTTCATGCCATATATCATCAACGGCGTTGCGATTTCTTATGCCTTTTCCTATTTCTTTTCACCGGTTAACGGCGCTTTTGACGCGATTTTAAAAGCCCTGCACATGGGAATGCTGTCCCAGAACTGGCTGTCCGATCCCAAAATCGTAAACTTCGTGCTGGCATTTGTATCCCTGTGGAGGTTCTCAGGCTACCATGTGATCCTGTTCATGGCCGCCCTTCAGTCCCTTCCCCAGGACGTTCAGGAGGCAGCCAGGGTGGATGGCGCCAATGCATGGCAGATGTTTCAGTTCATCCAGATCCCGGCCATCATGCTGATGGTTGATTTCGTGTTATTCGACAACATCAGGGGGGCGCTTCAGGTATTTGACATCCCCTTTGTCATGACCTCGGGCGGACCTGGTTACGCGTCCTCCACCTTTACCCTTTATACCATTGAGACTGCGTTTACCTACAGTAATTTTGGCCTTGCCTCAACCATGGCAGTGGCCATCATGGTTATGATAGTTGTGATTTATGTAATCCAGAACAAGATCATCCATGGAATTGTATTGAAAGGAGATAAGTGATTATGGCAAAGCGTACCACAACCCAGATCCTGAAACAGCTTATCTGCCTGGCCATGGTGGCCATTGTGCTGGCGCCCATCGTACTGGTGTTGTTTGCCTCCTTTAAGACCAAGGCAGACATGGTGAAGATATCCCCCCTTCTCCTTCCGCCAAAGAGCCGGTTTACCCTGGACAATTTCCAGAAGGTACTGAATAACAAATACCTGCTGATTGGATTTAAGAACACAGGAATCATACTGGTTGTAAGTATTTTCTTCAATGTAATGTTCGGCACCATCACAGCGTTCATCATTGAACGGTTTAAGTTCCGGTTTAAGGGATTCATCGTGTGACTGTTTTTTGTGGGGATGCTGATTCCCAGCTTTGTCACTGAGATTGCACGTTTTAAGGTAATCCAGGGACTTCACCTTTACAACACCCTGGGCGCCCCCATTGTGATTTATGTGGCGTCCGACCTGATGCAGCTGTACATATACAGGCAGTTCATATCCACCCTGCCCGTGTCCCTGGATGAGAGCGCGCTGTTAGACGGCTGCGGATACTTCGGGCTGTTTACCAGGATCATATTCCCGCTTCTGGCGCCGGCCACGGCCACGGTGGTAATCATCAAGGCCATTAATATCATCAATGACATGTACATCCCATATCTGTATATGCCTAAGAATAAGCTGCGCACCCTGACCACCTTCCTGATGGACTATGCCAATGCCCAGAGGGGGTCCTGGCAGCAGCTGGCAGCCGGAATCATCATTGTGATGCTGCCGACCATCTGCATATACCTGTTTTTCCAAAGATATATACTTGCGGGGATTGCGGCCGGGGCGGTTAAGGAGTAAAATTGCATGGAGGAATGGCGTGCAGTACATGTGACGGACATTTTTTAATACACAGCGGACAGTGAGGAATTGGCTTATGAGTCAGGATGGAACAAGAAAGCGGATGGAAGAGGGAAGGCTGTATTTTCCGGGAGATACGGATATCCTTAAAGAGCAGGAACAGTATATGGAACTGCTCTATGATTACAATGCCACCAGACCGGGGGAGAAGGAGAAGCGCAGGGCCCTGCTGGAAAAAATGATGGGTTCTGTGGGACAGGACTGTTATATAGAACCGCCCCTGCACTGTAACTGGGGAGGAAAGCATGTGTTCATGGGGAATCTGGTCTATGCGAATTTCAACCTGACCTTGGTGGATGATGCTGAAATCCACATTGGCTCCCACTGCATGTTCGGACCCAATGTGACAATCGCCACGGCCGGACACCCGGTGGAGCCGGGACTGCGCAGGCAGGCCATCCAGTTTAACATGCCGGTGCACATAGGGGAAAATGTATGGGTCGGGGCAGGGGCAGTCATCCTGCCCGGAGTATCCATTGGCAATGACTCGGTCATTGGTGCGGGAAGCGTTGTCACAAAGGACATACCGGCCAATGTAGTGGCGGTGGGCAATCCCTGCCGGGTGCTCAGGGAAATCGGGGAGCATGACAGACAGTTTTATTATAAAGAACGGAAAATTGATATCTGATATGAACCGGGAGGATATGGCATGAAACAGATGGAAGCAGATCTTAAATGGCTGGAGGACCCTGGGGTTTTCCAGGTAAACCGGCTGGACGCACATTCAGACCATGCATTTTATGAAACAGTGGCCCAGATGGAGTCAGGGGAAAACCCGCTCATCCAGAGCCTGGACGGCAAATGGGGATTTGCCTGGAGCAGGCGGCCAGGCGACCGCCCCGCCGGATTTTATGAGGAAGGATTTGACGACAGCGGCTGGGGCGCCATAGAGGTGCCGGGGCACATGGAGCTCCAGGGGTATGACCGGATCCACTATATCAATACCATGTATCCATGGGAAGGCCATGCTGAGATGCGGCCGCCCTGCATTGACTGGGATTATGACCCGGTGGGAAGTTATGTGAAGGAATTTGACCTGGATGAGGGCTTAAGAGGAAAGCGCGTGTGCATTTCCTTCCAGGGCGTGGAACAGGCGTTTTATGTATGGCTGAACGGAAAGTTTGTGGGTTATGGGGAAGACTCATTCACGCCTTCGGATTTTGATTTGACCCCGCTGATACGAAAGACAGGGAACCGTCTATGCGTGGAGGTGTATAAACGCAGTTCGGCAGCCTGGCTGGAGGACCAGGATTTCTTCCGGTTCTCCGGCATTTTCCGGAGTGTGTACCTGTATGCCAAACCCAGGTACCATGTGGAGGATGTTTGGGTACGGGCCGGGCTCGGGGAGGATTACAGGACCGGCACCTTTGCCCTGGGCATCAGGGTTTCCGCAGGCATGGACGGCGGCAGCGCCCTTAAGACCAGATGGGTCCGCAGCCTGGATGGAAGCGGTGTCATGGCAGAGTGGAGGCTGTGCGGCCAGGATGGGGATGTGGTTACTGCAGGACGGATTGGGGGAAATGCTGCGAAAGCCGTGAACGGAGCAGGCCAGGGCCGTTTGGAGGACAGCCGGTACCTGATCCTCACAGAGGAGGAAATCCCGGACGTCAGGTCATGGTCATCCAAAAGCCCATATATGTACCAGCTGTATATAAGCCTTAAGCAGGAGGATGGGGAGGTGATTGAGGTGGTTCCCCTAAAGACCGGGTTCCGCCGTTTTGAAATCAAGGATAAGATCATGCTGATGAACGGTGAACGCATCATCATCAATGGCGTGAACCGCCATGAGTGGAATCCCAGAAGGGGCCGCGCCGTCACGCCCGAGGATATGCGCCGTGACATCGAAATCCTCAAGCGCAACAACATCAATGCGGTGCGCACCTGCCATTATCCGAACCAGAGCCTCTGGTACAGGCTTTGCGATGAAAACGGAATCTATGTCATGGATGAGGCAAACCTGGAAAGCCATGGATCCTGGCAGAAAATGGGCAGATGTGAACCATCCTGGAACGTTCCGGGAAGCCTGCCGGAGTGGGAGGCCTGTGTGGTGGACCGGGCTGCGTCCATGCTGGAGCGGGATAAGAACCATCCCAGCATCCTGTGGTGGTCCTGCGGCAATGAATCCTATGCCGGAACCTGTATCCTGGCCATGAGCCGGTATTTCCATGAAAAGGACCCGTCCAGGGTGGTTCATTATGAGGGCGTGTTCTGGAACAGGCAATTTAATGAAATCAGCGATGTGGAGAGCCGTATGTATGCACCGCCCAAAGAGGTACGGGCATACCTGGAGGATAATCCGCAGAAGCCGTATCTTCTGTGCGAGTACATGCACGACATGGGCAATTCCATTGGCGGTATGGAGAGCTATATCCAGCTGGCCGATGAGTATCCCATGTATCAGGGCGGGTTTATCTGGGATTATATTGACCAGGCCGTTTACCGGAAGGATGTGGATGGAACGGAGGTCCTGGGATATGGCGGGGACTTTGGGGACAGACCCACGGATTACGCCTTTTGCGGCAACGGGATTGTTTTTGCTGACAGAAGGGAAAAGCCCGCCATGCAGGAAGTACGCTACTGGTACAGCACAAAAGAGGAGCGGGAGCGGTTTGACCTGGAGGGCCGGAAGGCCGGTGCCGGGATTGGCGGAAGGCCGGGGGCCGGTGCGGGGACAGGAGTTGACGGAAGGCCGGGTACCGGTACGGAGACAGGCGTTGACGGAAGGCCGGGGACCGGTGAAGGGACCGGAAGTACCCAGGGGGCGGAGCATAAGCGCCTTACGGTTATTCACGGGGATGTTACGCTGGGAGTAAAGGGAGATGGGTTCCATGTGATTTTCTCCTACTCAGAGCATGGTATGGTTTCCCTTGTTTATGATGGCCTGGAGTGGGTGTACCGACCTGCAATGCCGGCTTTCTGGAGGGCATCCACTGAGAATGACAAGGGCAATGGATTCGCTGCCAGGAGCGCTGTCTGGTGCGGCGCCGACCAGTTCATCAGCTGCACGGGATGGCATACCGAGGAAAGTCCTGACCAGGTGCGTATTATCTATGAGTATGCCGCCGGTACGGTGCCTGCGGCCCGGGTAAGCGTAAGCTACACCGTAGAGACCTCCGGCGCAATCCGGGTGCGCTGCCATTATCATGGGCAGGATGGACTGCCTCAGCTGCCTCTGTTCGGCCTGCGTTTCTCCGTACCGTTTGTGGCTGGGAAGGTACAGTGGGAAGGCCGGCAGGGGGAGACCTATCCTGACAGGAAAAAGGGCGGTGCACTGGGGGTATGGGAAAGCCGGATTGAAAAGCCGGATTATCTGGTGCCTCAGGAATATGGCTGCCATGTGGATACACAGTGGCTGCGGCTTCATGAGCCGGACGGTCCGGGCCGCTGCCTTGAGATAGCCATGGAAGATAAGCCGTTCCATTTTTCCGCAATCCCCTATACCCCCCATGAACTGGAAAACGCCCTTCACAGGGAAGAACTTCCGGTGCCGCGCAGGACCGTGGTATCCGTGCTGGGAGCCATGCGGGGCGTGGGCGGAATCGACAGCTGGGGGTCGGATGTGGAGGAGGATTACCATGTTTTGGCCGATAAGGATATTGAATATGGGTTCGTGATACGGGGGACGGTATCAGGACAGGGATGAAGGCTTAAGCACGCCCCATGGCCATAAGTAATTTATTGTTTTTTCAATAGATGCAGCAGCAGGCAATCCTGGCGCAGATGGTATTCTGTCCTGGACTGCCTGCTTTTTTATCCCCCCTTTAGGGCTGTTGGCTTAACCGTTCATAAATCGTGTATTCATCCTGGTTCGGACACTCCTCAACCGCATCATAAATCCGGGTGATGACCCTTATGTCCTCTTCAAGGACTTCGGCTGTCTCGTCCGGGGATAATCCTTTCCTGGCTTTTTTCATGACCAGGGATATAAGCTTAATCATTTCGCCTTTCTCAAGTCCTTTCTCAAGGCCTTTCTCAAGGCCTTTCCTAATTCCATCTTCCATAAGCATCTGTCCAAGTAATGTCATACCCATCCTCTCCTTTAACTTTGCTAAATCTGTTTTGTTCAGGAACTTAACAGCCCATGCGTAGAGCACGGCTTCCATGCGTCGGATATCATCTTTGTCCGCGTCCACCTGCGCCATGCAAAGGATATCCATTCCCCGGCAGATGCGTCCGCATACATCCATGTTACCGGACATAAGGGGCGCCAGAAGCAGGGGGAACAGGTCGCTTCTGGTAAGGCGTCCTCCCTGTCTAAGTTTCATGTCCAGGTCATTGAATACATGGTCCGCGTCCGCATCCTTAATCCGGACCAATTCTATCCGGTATACATTAATCCCGCAATTTAATCTTGTTTTAGGATTCCTGACATGGGCGCTGCAAAGAACAGTGGTAATGACCTGGCGGCCGGACGTCAGGCTTAAGAATGCTTCGTATTCCCGAAATCGTCTTAAATCCTTTTCAGTAATCTGGTCACTTTCAAATTCCAGATGCCGTAATACCCCATCCTCCATTATGAAATTAAAATCTTCCTCCATCCTGCGCACATCCAGATGGATCTGTTCCGTGGGTGCCACAGCGGCCATGCGTCCTTTGATGCCAAGATAGGGGAGCAGTTCATGTCCAAAGAACATGGCTGCTGTTTTCAGTACTTTGTCCTCAATCTGGTTGGGGACGTCCTGGATACCCTGTGGTCTGTCAGATACGTTGGTTTGCTCCATACAGCCTCCTTTACCGGCAGGCCATAGGTAAGCTACTCCTATTATAACTTTTTTTGGAACGCCGGACAATACCCTTATTGGTAAGGGCAGCTTCATACCGTTGATAATCAACATGGATATTATTTGTTTTGCCTTTTGGGAAATCATAGTTGGAAATAAATTGAAACTTACTATCAGAATGATTGAATCATAGTGAGATATGTGTAATTGGAATAGCCTCCTGATAAGCCAGCTGATGTCCGGATGAATAAAGTATAACTCCATGGATATGGCAAAACAAGATGCTTTATAAATTTTTCAATGAATCCCTCTCAAGGTTTGAAAAAGGGATGGGATGAATTGTAAAATTGCACAAAATCCCCCTCCTGTTTTCGTGCGGTTTTAACGAAGTGGAATGGATGATGAAAATAATGATTTACAAAATACATAATTGGTGATACATTCTAATTAACTTGTAAAACAAGTTTATGAACATATACAAAAAGTGTTAAAACAAGTATAAAAACGGAGGGGAAGTCAATGAAGAAAACAATGGGAACAATGAAGAAATTAGCAGCATTCATGGCAGCAGCCAGCGTGGCAGGCAGTGTGGTAACGGGATGCGGATCAACATCCGCGGGCAGCGCCGCACAGAAGGCAGGACAGGAATCGCCGGCAGCTGGAGAGGCGGCAGGGGAAACAGCAGGAAGCGCGGTCCATGTGGGAATCATTTTCACGGAAGCAGGGCTTGGGGGGAATTCCTTCAACGACCTGGCCCTGGAGGGCGTGAAGAAGGCGGCCCTGGATTTTGGGATAACTTATGATGAGGTGGAACCAAAGTCGGTGTCAGATGAGGAAATCATCCAGGACGAGATGGCATCCTCCGGTGACTATGATTTAATCATCTGTGTGGGCGCCGAACAGGTGGATGCACTGACCAATGTGGCGTCCGCTTATCCGGAACAGCGTTTTGCCCTTCTGGACGCTGACTCCGATCTGGCCAATGTGGCCTCCTATTCCTGTAAGGAGCAGGAAGGCGCGTTCCTGGCAGGCGCCCTGGCAGCCCTGGCCAAGAAAGAGGCCATCGACAGTAAGATGGGGGACGGCAGGACCATCGGTTTCATCGGCGGCGTGGACAATCCCCTTATCAACCGGTTTGCGGCAGGCTATCAGGCAGGTGCCAGGTACATTGAGCCGGAGATGAATGTGCTCATTGACTACGTCGGAGGCTTTAATGACCCCACCACTGCCAAGACCATTGCCAAGACCTTTGTGGAGAAAGGCGCAGATGTGATTTTCCACGCAGCAGGGGCATCCGGCATGGGCATGTTCCAGGCAGCAGAGGAAACGGGCTTTGTGGCCATTGGCGTGAACCTGAACCAGAACAGCATTGCTCCGGATTTCATCATGGCAAGCATGCTTAAAAAGCTGGATTCCTGCGCATACCACGCCATTGCCAGTGTTGTGGAGGGAACCTATACAGGGGAAAACCAGATGTTAGGCTTAAGTGACGGCGGGGTGGATGTGAATGTGGAGGAGAGCAATATCAAGGTTACGGACGACATGCTGGCACGGCTGGAGGAACTGAAACAGAAAGTAATCGCAGGGGAGATAGAGGTACCATCTGAACTGAACTAAGAGACAGGAGGCAGGTATGGACGCAATCAAAATGGTTGGCATTGTAAAATGTTTTGGGCCGGTACGGGCCAACGACGGCATTGACTTTACCGTAAAGCACCAGGAGATCCACTGTCTCCTGGGGGAGAACGGAACCGGCAAAAGCACCTTGATGAATATCCTTTTCGGGTTGTATCATCCGGATGCGGGAGAGATTTACATTAATGAGGAAAAGGCATCCATTGCCAATCCCAATGATGCCTATGGGCTGGGAATCGGAATGGTACATCAGCATTTCATGCTGGTAAACCAGCTGACGGTCCTGGAGAACATCATCCTGGGCAAGGAATCCGGCGGTTTCCTGCTGGACAGGAAGGAGAGCCGCAGGCGGGTGGAGGAACTGGTGGAGCGGTTCGGTTTCAGGATCAATCTGGATGAAAAAGTGGTGAACCTGTCCGTGGGCATGAAGCAGAGGGTGGAAATACTGAAAACCCTTTATAGGGGAGCGGATATCATCATCCTGGACGAACCCACTGCCGTGCTGACCCCGCAGGAGGTGGATGAGTTATTTAAAATCCTGCGTCAGCTTAAAGAGAACGGCAAGACCATTGTATTCATCACCCACAAGCTTAACGAGACCATGTCCCTGTCTGACCGGATAACCGTTATCCGCAAAGGCAAAGTGGTATTCTGCTGTGATACTGCTGACACCAATGAAAAGGAACTGGCCACACAGATGGTGGGCAGGCAGGTGGAGTCCGTGGTGGCGGGAAGGGGAAAGGCCGGCCGCGAGGTCCTTAAGATAAAGGATGTCCGCCTTCATGAGCGGGCCGGACACACCGTAAACCTGACCGTGCATGCAGGGGAGATACTTGGCATTGCAGGCGTGGACGGCAACGGACAGCAGGAGCTGGAGGAAATCATTGTGGGTAACCGCAAGGTGGCCGAGGGGAGCATCCTTATGGATGGCACCCCCATCCATACCATGTCTGTAAAGGACAGGAAGGCTATGGGGCTGGGATACATACCCTCGGACCGCCACAAAAATGCCATGATATCCGGTTTTTCCATCACGGAAAATTTCCTTCTGGGATACCAGAAATCACCTCAGTACTGTAAAAAAGGCTTTATTGACTATATGAAACTGAAACAGGACGCCGGGAAGCAGGTGGAGGCATTTGAAATAAAAACCGCAGGTGTGGACCAGGAAATCGGCCAGCTGTCAGGAGGCAACCAGCAGAAGGTGATCCTTGGCAGGGAAATCAGCCATGACCCAGGTCTGGTGCTGGTGGCCCAGCCCGTCCGGGGACTGGACATCGGAGCCATTGAAAAGGTACATAAGACCCTGCTTGAGCTAAAGGAACAGGGTAAGGCCATCCTTCTGATATCAGCGGAACTGTCTGAAGTCATGAACCTCAGCGACCGCATCGCCGTGTTTTATGAAGGGGAGGTCAGCGCCCAGTTTGCCAATGGGGAATATACAAAGGAAGAAATCGGCCTGTTCATGGCAGGAAAGAAACAGGAGGTAAATGCTCATGAAGTGGATATGTAACAAGAAGACCGCAGAGATAGGCAAATCCCTGGCAGCCATTGGGCTGGCGCTTGTGATAGGAGCCCTGTTCATCCTTCTGGCAGGAGAATCGCCCATCCGGGCATATACCTCCCTGATCCAGGGCGCGCTGGGAACGCCCCAGTCCATTGCCAACACAATCAGCAAAAGCATCCCTCTGGCTTTTACCGGCCTGGCAGTGGCCATGGGGTCGCGGTGCGGCATGTTAAACATAGGCGCCGAGGGACAGCTTCACGCAGGAGCCATGGCCAGTGTCATTACAGCCCTGACCCTGGGGTCCCTTCCGGCCCCCATACTGCTGGTTGTCAGCATCCTGGCAGGAATCCTGGCAGGAATGGCAGTGGGAAGCGTGCCCGGGATTTTCAAGGCCAGGTTCAGTACAAACGAGGTAATCGTGGCCATCATGCTCAATTATATCTGTACCCTGTTCACCTCCTATCTGGTCAATGGTCCTTTTAAGACAGAAGGTTCCACGGCCCAGACCGAACTGATTGCAGAGGGAATCTGGTTTGGCAGGCTGCTTCCAAGGACCCAGCTGACGTATGCCTTGTTCCTGCTGATCTTCATTGCCGCGGCCATGTACGTTTTCCTGTGGAAGACATCGGTGGGATACCAGCTGCGCGCCGTGGGGGCCAACCCATCTGCTGCCGGGACAGCGGGCATACGGGTGAACCTGTTCCTTATCATGTCCATGACGCTCAGCGGCGGTATCGCGGCCATGGCCGGCATTACGGAGGTATTTGGAAAATACCACAGGTTTATAGAAGGCTTCTCGCCCTCCTTCGGGTTCACGGGAATTGCCGTGGCCATATTGGGCAGGAACCATCCGGCAGGAGTCCTTCTCACGGCCCTGCTCTTTGGAATCATGGACATGGGCTCCCTGCGCATGAGCAGGGAAACCATGGTCAGCACCAACATGGTCATTGTCATACAGAGCCTGGTAATTCTGTTGGTAGCGGCGCCGGAACTGATTAAATGGAGCAGAAAGAGAGGATGAAATATGGAAATGCTTAATAATTTTATCGGCCTGACCCTGCAGCTGTCCGTACCCATTGTGCTGGGGGCCCTCTGCGGCACCATTGCGGAGCGCGGAGGAATCATACTGCTGGGCGTGGAAGGAATCATGCTGGTGGGCGCATTTGCAGGAGTGCTGGGTTCCTATGCCACGGGCTGGGCCCTGGCAGGCGTGGTCCTGTCCCTGGTCCTGGGCGGCCTCATCGGATGGTTTTACGCCCTGTTCTGCCTGAAATGGAAAGCCCACCAATCCGTGGTGGGGGTTGGCATCAACCTGTTTGCCAGCGGTATCACGGCAGTGATGTTAAAAGCGGTCTGGCAGACAGAGGGCATGTCTGAATCCGTGGCATCCATCCCCAACCTGACCATACCGGGACTGTCCGGGATTCCTGTCCTTGGCGCCCTGTTTAAGGAACAGTCCCCCTACCTTTACGCCATGTTCCTGATTGTGGCAGGGGTCTGGGTGGTATTCTACAAAACGAAATTCGGCCTTAGGTACAGGGCCATGGGCGACCAGCCCTATGCGGTCCAGACAGCCGGGGTGCCGGTAAACCGCTACCGCTACACGGCAATGATACTGGCCGGCAGCATCGCGGGCCTGGCCGGTTCCTATCTGTCCATATCCCAGAACAACCTGTTCGTGACGGACATGACGGCGGGAAGGGGTTTCATGGGCCTGGCCGCCAATATCTTCGGCGGATGGCAGCCCCTTGGCTCCATGGGCGCGGGCATGATATTCGCCATTGCCCAGGCAGCCAGGTTCTATCTCACGGATCTGTCCATTCCGTCCCAGTTCGTGCAGATGCTGCCCTATGCAGTGACCCTGGTTGTGCTGCTGTTTGTGGGAAAACGGGTAAAAGGTCCGGAAGCACTTGGCAAACTGGTGGATTAGTTCTATACTAATATACAGGAGACACGGCATTGTTAAACAAGATATATGCCGTGCCGGACATGTATAAGAACTGACGCCAAGGCGCACGAAAGGAGCACGGGACCTGTGAAGGATACTGTTATTAACGAAAAGAATGTAAAGATACCGCTGTATGTGGCTGCATATGAGACCATCAGCCAATGGCTCAAGGATGGGAAATACAAAGCCGGGGACAAGCTGCCGGGAGAGAACATCCTGGCAGAGCAGCTCCAGGTCAGCAGGGGTACCTTACGGCAGGCCATGCTGCTCCTGCAGGAAGATGGTTTGATCATCAACCACCAGGGAAAGGGCAATATCGTCCTTTCCAACCAGGATATGAGTAAAAGCGGGCTGGAGCGGATTGGGAATCCCATTGTGGATTTCTGCAGTGAGCCGGTGGACCGGGTGGTGACCACCATCGGCTTCCAGCCGGCCACACAAAAGCACCAGCAGGTACTTAAGCTGCGGCCTTCCAGCGTGGTGGCCGTCATTGATATCACCTATTATTCCGGGGATACGCCGGCCGGGTTTGCCATGGTGTATATGCCCCATGAGGTGCTGGACAACAGCAATGTGGATCTGGAGGACACGGATACCGTTTACCGTTACTATACGGAACTGCTGGAAACAAGCGGGCTGTACAGCGATACCAAAATCCGCCTGGGACAGGCCAGGGAACGTCTGGCCAATATATTATGCATCCAGGAAGGGGACCCGCTTCTTTTGCTGGAGGAGGTGCTCTACACGGAATATGACACGCCGGTGCTTTCCCAGAAGCTGTTTTTCGGGCCGGACCAGCATGAACTCAGTATCCGCAGGAAGAATGACAGGAATATGATGAAGAAATCGGAGTAATGAGATGAAGACATTCCATAATGAAGCAAAACCAGGGCAGATAGCAGGCACTGTCCTGATGCCGGGTGACCCCCTGCGCGCAAAATACATTGCAGACACATATCTGTCAGATGTGGTGTGTTATAACCGGGTAAGGGGAATGAACGGTTATACAGGTTATTATGAAGGAAAACGGATTTCGGTCCAGGGCAGCGGGATGGGAATCCCTTCCATGGGCATCTATGCCTACGAGCTGTACCAGGAATATGATGTGGACACCATTATCCGCATCGGGACAGCCGGGGCCGTGCACAGGGACGTGGAAATAGGAAACCTGATCCTTGCCATGGGATGCTGTACCAATTCTAATTTTGCGGGCCAGTATCATCTGCCGGGAACATTTGCCCCAATCGCCGACTTTGGCCTGTTAGAGGCAGCCGCAGCCCAGGCCAGGAGCAGCCGCATCCCCTTTTGGGTGGGCAATGTATTCAGTTCAGATGTGTTTTACGAAGACCGCAAAGGGGAAAAGGGGGAATGGGAGAAGATGGGCGTACTGGCCCAGGAAATGGAGACCCTGTCCCTTTACTGCACAGCCGCCCGCACCGGTAAGCGGGCCCTGGCCATGCTTACCGTAGGAAGCAGCATACACCATGACAGGGCTTTGAGCAATGAAGAGCGGGAAAAAAAACTGGATGCAATGATCCGGTGCGCGCTGGAAATTGCCGGGTGATGGCCAGCACATGTAAGGAACCGGAGGACTGCAGCCGTCCGGAAACAGAATTCCGGACAGCATTTTGTTAATATGCCCCAAGGAGCGGATAAACAAAAGACGTGGGTGGACCCATGCAATCATGCATTTGTCCCCACGTCTTTTTAGTGGCCGGAACATTTCCCCAGCCGTTTCTTCGTATACTTTTTTGCCCTGCATTTGCAATGCCCGCACCCGGCTGCCAGATGGGTGGCTTTCTTCACTTCCTTAAAGGAACCGGCGCCGTCTGCGATTGCTTTTTTGATATCTGCCTTTGTTACTTTAAAACACGGGCATATGTACTTATCCTTTCCCATCACAGCACCAGGGAAGGAGCGGCATAGACCCTTGCTGCCAGTTCGGAATCCAGCATATAAAGCCCCTTGGGGTCGTGGCCGAACAGGTCAAAACGTTTCAGGAGTTCGCTGGCATTTTTCTCTTCCTCGCCCTGTTCTTTTACGAACCAGTCTAAAAACTGCATGGTACGGAAATCCTTAACCGAATAGGCTGCGTCATAAATCACATGGATAAGCCCGGTTACATATCGTTCATGTTCCAGCCCTGCTGACAGAGGGCCTCTGAAATCCTCAAACAGTTTGACCGGCTTATCAATGGCATCCAATGTGACATGGGCATCGTTGTTCTGCAGGTACTGCATGAACAGCATGGCATGGTCCCGTTCTTCCTGGGCCTGCACCTTATACCAGTTGGAAAATCCATTCAGCTCAGCGTCCTTATAATAATTGGCAAAATCCAGGTACAGGTAAGCGGAGTAGAATTCTTTGTTAATCTGTGTATTTAATAACCCCGCAACTGTTTTGTCCAGCATGTTTGTTTCCTCCTTGCCTTTCTGTTTAAACAATGAATCTCACTGCTGTGCCGTACGCAATCACCTCTGCGGCTCCCTGCATGACAGCGGAGGATGCATAACGTATATTGACAATTGCATCAGCGCCCAGTTCCTCGGCTTCCATGACCATGCGTTTGGTGGCCAGGGCCCGGGCCTCGTTCATCATCTCATTGTAGGCCTTTAACTCGCCTCCCACAATGGTCTTGAAACTCTGGGTAATATCCTTCCCGATATTCTTGGACTGGATCGTGCTGCCCTTGACAAGACCCAGCATATCCAGTTCCTTTCCCGTAATATAATCAGTATTTACTAAGATCATCTTCCTCACCGCTCCTTATCTCTAATATCCTGCATACCAGGTTGTAAATGGAAACACCAATCAACCCCATGAAAATAAGGCACAGTACCAGCTTAAGCAGCAGGGGGATGGGCGCTATGGTCCAGATACAGAGGTAAAATGCAAACCACAGTACCAGCAGGGTTGTTATGATGACCGGGGCAATGATTTTCTTCCAATGCACGGGTATTGCACCTCCTTTTGTCTGTGTGGTGTCCAGATACAATGGTTTCATATCCATCATACTTGTTTTACAGGACTTTGGCAAGAAAAACATGGCGGTGCCAGGGACTTTTTGATGTAACTTTTTCCAGATAATAGGAAACTATTTTGGGCCTCCTGTATGTTGATGAAATTGTATATATTATCTTAAAAAACAGATTATTTTACAATATAAGAACAATAAACAAATAATAATAAGTTATTTACAAAAAAGTATTGACAAAACAGAGCGGATTGAGTATACTAAAACTAACAAAAGGAACGAAATAAAAACAAGGAGGTACGGTCCGCCAGAAACAGGTTTATGGTTTTCCATATGATTCCAGATTATATGTGAAAACAGTGGATAACAAACCTGCCTGATGAAATGTTAAAAAGGAAACCAGGTACAATGAATGTATTTATCTTCAAAAACCAAGTAGGTTATCAAGGAACGTGAACATTTGGATGATATGACGAGAAAGTATCATTTAAATGGACTTGATGATGAAAGGTGAAGATAAAAAACAGCATATGTACATGGAATACCTGGATAACAAAGTAAGGAGAGCAGAAGAAACAAAAAGACAGGTATCGGGGAAGAGAAATCTGAATCGATACCTGTTCTTTTTATGGATGTCCGGACCTACCCTTTTCGCAGGAACGGTAAAAGGGCCTGTGCCCATGCTTCAGCCAGGCGGTCCAGTGTGAATGCCGCATTGGCCGGGCTGGTGGAAGGGCATCTGACTGCATCGCGCCCGGTCTGTTCCCGGCAGTATTTCATGTACAGTCCATGGGCGGTGCTGCCATTGGTGATGATTTGGCGGATGGATGCGGTTTTAAGGATCCTGTTTAAATCCATGGGAACCACATTGCGGATACTCTGGTCACTGGAGCCCTTGATATCACAGGACCTTATCACATCCCAGAGCGCGATGCCCCTCAAGAGCAGGATGCCCTTCCTGGATTTATAGTCAGGAGGGAAAGGTTCCTCCAAAAGGCGTTCCATCAGCTTCCAGAACCGGTTCTGGGGATGGCCGTAGTAAAAATCCTGTTCCCTCGATCTGACGGACGGGAAACTTCCAAGAATCAGTATCCGGGAGTTCCTGTCATAGACCGGCTCCAGGGAATGGATGACCCGGGTATAACCGGGAAGCAGGCCTGTTTCAAAACTGTCTTTTTCATGTGAAGGGTTGATGTTCTGTTCCGCAGACATTTGATATACTCCTTTGGGGCGTTCATGGTATGGCAGAAAACATGTATGATAGTATTGTATCACGATTTATGGATTTGGCAATGTCGGCAATTAGCAGCTTCTGGAAACTCCTATTGACAATAAGGCGCGGGTTTTACTATAATAATAGTAAGTATATATGGGTCAGTGTGATTATTTTTGGTGTATTGGGTCTGCGCCCAGCTGCCAGCATAACAGGAAAGAACCCGGAACAGGCCGGCGCAGGATGCGTCTTCCTGTTCTGTTTTTATTTTCAATTAAGAAAGAGAGGTAGCCATATGAACCAGGACCAGTTAAAACGTATGAGTGAAGGCAAGGGGTTTATTGCAGCATTGGACCAGAGCGGCGGGAGTACGCCAAAGGCCTTGAAAAACTATGGTATTGATGAAGGCAGGTACGGCACGGATGAAGAGATGTTCAACCTGGTTCATGAGATGAGGACCAGGATCATCAAAAGCCCTTCGTTTACATCAGAGCATATACTGGCAGCCATACTGTTTGAGAATACCATGGAACGTAAGATTGATGACAGGCTTACAGCGGATTATCTGTGGGAGGTAAAGGGAATCATACCGATCCTGAAAGTGGATAAGGGGCTGGCAGAGGAGGAAGACGGCGTGCGCCTCATGAAGCCCATACCAGGTCTTGAGGATCTGCTTGCCAGGGCAAAGGAACGCCATATATTCGGAACCAAGATGCGTTCCGTGATTAAAAAAGCCAATCCGGAAGGAATAAAGAAAATCATTGACCAGCAGTTTGAACTTGGCCTTAGGATTGCAGGGGCGGACCTGGTTCCCATTTTGGAGCCGGAGATTGATATCTACAGCCCGGATAAGGCGGAGTGCGAGGGTATCATGAAGGAGGAGATGAAGAAACAACTGGCAGGCCTTCCTCAGGATATTAAAATCATGTTTAAGCTTTCCATTCCGGATAAACATGGATTCTACAGCGATATCATGGAGGACCCCCATGTGGTAAGGGTGGTGGCCCTGTCCGGCGGTTATTCCAGACAGGAGGCCAATGAGCGGTTAAGACGCAGCCCTGGTCTGATTGCGAGTTTTTCAAGGGCCTTGTCCGAAGGCCTTAACGCGGATCAGACAGCAGGGGAATTTGACCGCATGCTGGCCAAGTCCATTAAGGAAATATATGAGGCTTCCATTACCTGATTAGGGAAAGCAATGGGAGAATGTATCGGGAGGATGCATGTGACCGGTGGGCCCCGCTGTTTAAAAGCGGGGCCTGCAGTGGTTTCAGATATGGTTTCCGCACAGCTGACGGAAAGGAATCTTCAAACACATCCTAGGAAACCCATACAACCTGTTCATTGGTTAACCCTGCCTTGTATCCGTCCTGAAAGCACACATCATATGTAAAACACCGTCCAAATCTGGGGCCCATCTGATAAATCAGATAGGCTTTATGTTTGGCAGGCGCCCTTCTTTATCATTGGTCCTGGGCGGGTTCTCCAGCTTCCAGGTGTGGGTGGGGGTATTTTTGAAGTAACCGGATAGTTCGGTGGTCCCATTTTCACAATATTGTATGATGGCTGACCGGGGCATTTCCCCATAGCGGGAGGTGTCCTGATTCCGGGCATATTCACCAAGCTCCCGGAACATGCAGCAGCATTAATCCAGAAGGGCGTGCAGCAGCCCATCGGACCTGCCCATGTTCAGCGCATACATGACATCAGGCATCAGCTGGTCTTCAATCTGCCCCAGATTCTGTTCCAGTATGTAAAACGGCGGGTATGCGTAGCTGGTCAGGAGATTGAGGGCATCCTCTTTCACGGACAGGGGATTGCCGGATATAATGACGTGCTCCAGCAGTTTTATGATTTCTGATTCATAGGGCAGCGTGTTCTTATAATATGGGTCAAGATAATAATCCAGGCAGGGCAGGAGCCGTTCCTTGGCATCCGCGTCATCTCCTGCCAGCACCTTATGTATGGCATCGGCGCCGCTTTCCACAATCTTTTTTTCAGCGTTAGAATATGTTACCATGCTCAGATACCTTCCTTTTACTGTTTTTTAGGGTATGGACGGGCTGATTCCTATATATGCATATGGTTATCACATCCATATGTTATCACAGGACGGCTTGCATGAAAAGGCTGTCTTGTATCATAAAAAGTTTCATGCTATACTGGAACGTGCCGGGACATTTCCGGCAGGAAGTCTCAAAGCATACCTTAAAGGATAGCAGATATAGGAAGCATCAGGATAAAATATGAAACAGGAATACTATTACCAGCACATGAATAAGGCGGAACAGTCCGTATACCGCGCCATGCTGGCTGGATTTGAAATGATATCACCGGAATTTCCGGTGCTGCGGCTGGATGGAAGGGATCTGTCGGATCTGTTCTTCCGGCTTCGTCTGGACCACCCGTCTGTTTTTTATGTGGAGGGATTCCGTTACCGTTATCAGGAACATTCGGATTATGTCCAGCTCATACCCCAATATATGTTTGAGAAGAAAAAGATTAAGGAAATGAAAAATGCCCTGGAGGCCAGGATGAACCGTCTGGTCCAGCCTGCAAAGAACCTTTCCCCGGACGAAAAGGAAAGGTATGTCCATGATTTCATCTGTGCCAATGTCACCTATGACAAACTGAAGAAGCAGTATTCCCATGAAATCATCGGCCCGCTGCAGCAGGGAATCGGGGTCTGCGAAGGTATCGCGAAGACCGTGAAGATACTCTGCGACAGGCTGGGTCTTGAGTGCTTGATTGCCGTCAGCCAGGCCAATCCTGAAAAGGGCGTGCGTTACCGCCATGCCTGGAATGTGGTGAAGCTTAAGAATACATGGTACCACCTGGACGCCACCTTTGATAATTCCCTTGGAAGATATGGACAGATGCGGTTTGATTACTATAATCTGGATGACAGGATGATATTCCGGGACCATGAGCCCCTGGTTTACCCCATACCGCAGTGTACGGACGGGACCCGTTTCTATTACAAAGAGAACCGGCTATCCATGACCAGGGTGGAGGATGTGGCCGGACGGATGAAAGCCGTGCTGAGGAAGAAACAGCCTTTTTTTGTGTTCCACTGGAGGGGAGGCGCGCTGAACCGTTCCGTATTGGAGCAGATTGCGGGCATTGCCTCTGATGCTGCAAGGGAAAAGGGGAAATACATCCGGCTGTCCGTGAATTATCTTCAGGCAGTGATGGAGATAGCGGTGCTGGAACACCAGATTCAGGAAAATATATGCAAAGAAGAAGCCAATGAAGGCGAGCTGGAACAGAAAGAGTAGGATAAAGGGAGAGGCTGCAAGATGGATAATAGTTGGGGAAGCGTGATCCTGTCAGGCGGCAGTGGAAGCAGGATGGGATATGAGGATAAGAGCGGGCTGTTATTTAAGGGAATGACATTCCTGGAACGGATCAGCGGACAGCTTGGCATGCTTGGAGGGGCCTGTTACCTTTCCAGGGCAGCCTATAAGGCCGGGGAACCCCACCGCGGTTTTACTGTGATTGAGGACACGGTAAAAGGGAAGGACGGTGAATGGATAGGCCCCATGGGAGGTATCTGGTCCTGTTTTGAAACAGCAGGGGAAGACTGCCTGTTCTTTGTGTCCTGTGATATGCCGCTGTTTCGGGCCGTGATGGCGCAGCGTCTTATCCGGTATATGAAACCTGGGGTGGACGCGGTCCTGTGGAGGACCAGGGACAGGCGGCTCCAGCCCATGTGCGGCCTTTATTCCAGGTCCTGCCTGCCTGTCCTTAAGCAGCATATGGAGCAGCAGGATTACAGGATGATGAGGTTCCTGGGCCATCTGAACTGTGTGGTGGTGGAAACATCCGGGGAACATATTCCGGACCAATGGTTCCTGAATGTGAACACACCTGAAGTATATGGGAGACTGGATCAGGCGGCGCAGCCCGTGCTGGCTGTCAGCGGCAGCAAGAATACGGGAAAGACATGGCTCCTGGAACATCTGGTGTCCATACTTGCCGGGGCAGGCGTGCGCGCTGCTGTGATTAAACATGACGGACATGAGTTTGAGGCAGATGTACCGGGGACGGACAGCCACAGGATGAAAAAAGCAGGTGCCTTTGGGACCGTGGTCTATTCCGGCACCCGGTTTGCCCTGGTCAAGGACCAGGCCGGGCTGGAGGCCAGGGATTTCTTTGGTTATTTTCCGGAAGCGGACATCCTTTTGCTGGAAGGGCAGAAAAATTCTGCCTACCCAAAAATCGAGGTTCTCAGGCAGGAAATCTCATGCAGTCCGGTATGCAGTCCCGAAACCGTGCTGGCCTATGTTGCGGACTGCCAGGTCAGCCAGCAGGGTTCCCGGGAACCCAGGCAGGTATTTGCCTTTGACCAGCTGGATGAGGTGGCTGAGCTGGCCATACATCACATGGATGCAGTATTTTTTAAAAATTAAGCTGCTCCTTTCCCATGCCGTATCCACAGCGTTTATAAAACCCATGTGCCTGGGTCCCTGCGGCGTCTGAGACCAGACGGACGCTGTGGGTATCTTCTTTCCGGGCTTCCCATATCATGAAATCCATTGACATTTTATGGTCATTTCCTTTCCCCAAGAATATAAAATAAATTATAACCGATAATTCCATGGTCCGCCGCCCATCGTTCATTGCCAATGGGAAGGGGGAACTCCCGGCCGCAGGAGGAGAGGGGAGTTTCCATTGTTTTTGCTCTTGACGAAACGCCTATCCCTTGCTATATTATTAATAACAGCAATTGTTATATTGCTTGTAGAACAAATATAACTTTTATGTCAGTACAAGACGAAAGATGGTGGATTTATGGTGTTAAAGATTGATTTCAACAGTGATGAAGCAATCTATATACAGCTGCGCAACCAGATTATCATGGGGATTGCCACGGATATGATACGGGAGGGCGACACACTTCCCTCCGTGCGCCAGATGGCTGATTATATCGGCATCAACATGCATACAGTTAATAAGGCCTATTCCGTTCTTAAGCAGGAGGGTTTTGTAAAGCTGGACCGCCGTAAGGGCGCCGTGGTAAGCCTGGATATTGATAAGATCCAGTCCATGGGCGAACTGCGCCGGAACCTGGATGTAGTGCTTGCCTGGGGAATCTGCAAGAATATTACCAGGAATGAGGTTCACCAGGTGGTAGATGAGATTTACGATAAATACACCCGGGGGTGTATGGATACGGAAGAAGATGAGGCAGATGAAAATTAGGACGTTTCTGCGTCCTGAATGACAAATGGAGGATTCGTATGTTATGTGAAAGATGCAAGATCCGGGAAGCCAATATCAAATACACAGAGATCATAAACGGGATTAAGACAGAACACAACCTCTGTTCCCACTGTGCAAGAGAGATGGATTTTGGTCAGTACGCCGCCATTCTGGACGGTGAATTTCCTCTGGGGAAACTCCTGTCCGGCCTTCTGGGACTGGAAGACGATGAGGAGGAGACGGATGTGCGCGGCAAGGTTGTGTGCCCTACCTGCGGCACCAGCTTTGACGATTTTGTGGAGAACAGCCGGTTTGGCTGTCCTGACTGCTATGGTGTGTTTGACCTGTTCATCAATGACAAGATGAAGCAGCTTCAGGGAAGCGAGAGCCATAAGGGCAAGCATCCCAAGTTCAGAAGCACATTTGAAAAGGAGCATCCCGATGTATCCCGGGCAAAGGGGGAGGATGGCCAGGAGGCGCCGGATATCCCTGAAGCAAAACAGCCGGGTGACGGCACACGTAGTGCTGCCGTGAATAAACAGATACGGGAGCTGGAGAGCAGGTTAAAGGATGCAATTGAACAGGAAGAATACGAACTGGCCGCGCAGTGCCGGGACCAGATACGGGAACTGAAAAAGGAGGCGTGAACCCATGGGCAGATGGTATGACAGTGTGGATAACAAAAGCTCCAACATTGTTTACAGCCGCATCCGCCTGGCGCGGAACTGGGATGAGTATACATTTCCTTCCAGGATGACCAGGGAACAGTGCGGGGAAATGCTGGAACGCATGAAGGATGGGCTTAAGGACCTTGGCAGCCTGGACGGGAAGGAATACAGATACGGACAGCTGGACGAGATGCAGGACCTGGAGAAGCTTGCCCTCAGGGAGCGCAGGATTCTGAACCTGTCAGCTGTGAACAAGAAGGAACCCGCGGGCCTGTTCCTTTCAGAGGACGAGGGCAGCAGTCTTGTGCTGGGGGGAGACGACCATATCAGAATGCAGTTCCTGGCATCCGGCCTTAAGCTGGATGAACTTTGGCATCAGGCAGATGTGATGGATGATTATGTCAACGAGCGCTTCTCTTATGCGTTCGATGAGAAATACGGTTATCTCACTTCATTTCCCACCAATGTGGGAACCGGGCTTCGGGCGTGTGTGGTGCTTCACCTGCCCACCCTGTCCCAGGTCAGGAAGTTCCAGAGCATTGTGGGCGACATGAGCCGTTTCGGCACGGCAATCCGGGGGCTGTATGGAGAGGGCAGCGATAATTATGGCAGCCTCTATGAGATTTCCAATCAGCGGACCCTGGGACAGTCGGAGCGGGAAATCGTGGAGCTGGTGACCAAGGCGGCCGCGCAGCTTAACAACCAGGAGATGAGGGTGAGGAACGCGACCCTTAACACCCAGAGACTGGAGCGGGAGGACGAGGCCTACAAGTCCTACGGCGTGCTTAAGTACGCCAGGAAGATATCGGAAAAGGATGCCAGGATTTTCATTTCCCAGCTCATGGCAGGAGAGGAAGACGGCCTGATGAAGCTGGACAAAAAGTATTCCCTCTACAGCCTGATTATCGGGATTAAGCCTGCCAACCTAAATCTCTGGGCAAAGCGGCCCTTGGATAAGGATGAGATGGATGCTGTGAGGGCAGCCTATTTGAGACAGAATTTACCTGAGATAGCAGATAAGTAATACTTGTAAGGAGGACACGGAATTTATGATGGAACGATATACACCACAGGCCCAGGAAGCGCTGGGCCTGGCAGTGGAAGTGGCGGAGGGCCTGAACCATGGATATGTGGGAACCGAGCATCTGCTGATCGGCCTGCTGCAGGAAGGCACCGGCGTTGCGGCAAAGGTACTGGATGACAACGGGGTGGAGGAGGACCGGGTGACCCAGCTGGTGAGCCAGCTGATTGCGCCCAATCCAACCATCCAGACCACGGGACAGACCGCCTATACCCCAAGGGCGCGCCGCGTCATAGAGAACAGTTACCGGGAAGCAGTGCGCTTTAAGGCGGCGCAGATAGGAACCGAGCACATACTGATTGCCATCCTGCGGGAGGGCGACTGTGTGGCAAGCAGGCTGCTGAATACCATCGGGGTCAGCATACAGAAGCTCTACATTGACCTGCTGGCAGCCATGGGCGAGGACGCTCCCGCGGTAAAGGACGAGATTGGCGCCAAGGGCGGCCGGAAGGGCAACGCCACCCCTACCCTGGACAGCTACAGCCGCAACCTGACCCAGCTGGCGGCAGATGGCAGGCTGGATCCTGTCATTGGCCGCGAACAGGAAATCCAGAGGGTCATCCAGATACTGAGCCGCCGCACAAAAAATAACCCCTGCCTTATCGGCGAACCAGGAGTGGGCAAAACCGCTGTGGTGGAAGGCCTGGCCCAGATGATCACAGCAGGTAATGTTCCAGAGACCATTGCGGACAAGAGGGTCATGACACTGGATTTATCCGGCATGGTGGCCGGTTCCAAGTACAGGGGAGAGTTTGAGGAACGGATCAAGAAGGTGATATCCGAGGTCATTGATTCCGGGGATGTGCTTTTGTTCATCGACGAGATCCATACAATCATTGGCGCGGGCGGCGCGGAGGGGGCGCTGGATGCCTCCAATATCTTAAAGCCGTCCCTGGCCAGGGGGGAACTGCAGCTGATTGGCGCCACCACCATTAATGAATACCGCAAGTATATTGAGAAGGATTCCGCGCTGGAGCGGCGTTTCCAGCCCGTTACGGTGGATGAGCCCACGGAGGAGGAATCCGAGGCAATCCTTAAGGGCCTGCGCAGCCGCTATGAAGAGCACCACAAGGTGGAAATCACGGACGACGCCCTGTCGGCTGCCGTGAAACTCAGCAGCCGTTATATTAATGACAGGTTCCTTCCTGATAAGGCCATTGACCTGATAGACGAGGCGTCGTCCAGGGTAAGGCTGATGAATTACACCAAGCCGTCCAAGATTAAGGATTATGAGGCGGAGATTGACGCCCTGGAGGAAGGCAAGGAGGAGGCCATTAAGAAGGAGGCCTATGAAAAAGCCGGGGAGATTAAGAAAAAACAGGAAAAGCTCCGGGAAAAGATAAACCAGACCATGGAAAAGTGGCAGAAGGAAAAGGAAACCAGGAAACTGGTGGTAAGTGAGAACGAGATTGCGGATGTGGTGTCCGGCTGGACCAAGATTCCGGTAAGGAAGCTGGCAGAGGAGGAATCTGAGCGGCTGATGAACCTGGAAGGCATTCTCCATGAGCGCGTGGTAGGCCAGGAGGAGGCGGTTACCGCTATCTCCAAGGCCATCCGCAGAGGACGGGTGGGGCTTAAGGACCCGGGCCGCCCCATTGGCTCATTCCTGTTCCTGGGGCCCACCGGCGTGGGCAAGACAGAGCTCTCAAAGGCATTGTCAGAAGCCATGTTCGGCACGGAGAACGCGCTGATACGCGTGGATATGTCAGAGTATATGGAGAAGCACAGCGTGTCCAAGATGATCGGTTCACCGCCAGGATACGTGGGTTATGATGAGGGCGGACAGCTCAGCGAGAAGGTAAGGCGCAACCCTTATTCAGTCATTCTCTTTGATGAGATAGAAAAGGCCCATCCGGATGTGTTCAACATCCTGCTCCAGGTATTGGACGACGGGCATATCACGGACGCCCAGGGCCGTAAAATTGACTTTAAGAACACCATCATCATCATGACAAGCAACGCCGGCGCGGAAAACATCATTTCCCCCAAGCGCCTTGGGTTCGGCATGACAAGTGACGCCAAGGCGGATTACAACTTTATGAAGGACCGGGTGATGGATGAGGTGAAGCGCCTGTTTAAGCCTGAGTTCTTAAACAGGATTGATGAGATCATCGTGTTCCATCAGCTGACCAAGGAGCATATCCGCGGAATTGCCGATATCATGCTTAGGACCATTGGAAAGCGCGGCAAGGAGCAGCTGGGGATTGAGCTGGCGGTAACGGATAAGGCCAGGGAACATCTCATTGACAAGGGCTACGATGACAAATACGGCGCAAGACCCTTAAGGCGCACCATCCAGAATCTGGTAGAGGATAAGATGGCAGAGGAAATGCTGGACGGCAGCTTAAAGGCCGGGGATACCGTGACCGTGGACTTTGACGGGGAAAAGCTGACCTTTAAGGCCAAAGCAAAAGCAGCGCCCAGACGCAGGGCTTCAGGGGGTAAGACAGCGGCCGGGACAGATACAAAAACAGATACAAAAGCAGGTGCCAAAGCAGGCAAGAAACCAGGTCCAAAGACCGGTCCGGCCAAAGCCGGTTCCGGCAGGACCCCGGCAGGAAAATCAATTTAAGAATTATTTCACTGGTCATTTGGGATGGATTGATGTATAATTTTTATGAGGAAGTTACTTAAGCACAATTAGCAGGAGGATAAGAAGATGCCGGTCATTGAAGAATTAATCTGCACGGAGCAGGATGGCACCATTAGTTTTGGCAATTACAAGTTAGGGCAGAAGGCAAAGAAGTCTGATTTTGAATATCAGGGAGACATGTACAAGGTCAAGACCTACAACGAGATTACCAAGCTGGAGCGCAATGACATGTTTGTATATGAATCTGTTCCGGGAACCGCGGCAGAGCACTTCAGGGTTACGGATGAAGGCGTGGAATTCACTGTGGAAGGCAGCAAGGATGCGCAGATTACGGTGCAGCTGGAGAATGATACGGATTATGAGATTTATGTGAATGACTCAGCGGTTGGCAACATGATGACCAATATGAGCGGCAAACTCAGCGTGAGCGTTGAACTGGAGGAAGGCATTTCCGTTCCGGTGAAGGCTGTCAGGCGGGGATGATTTGAAGACGTAAGTCAGGAATGTAAGTTATAAGGCCGGAAGCAATTCCGGCCTTTTTCTGTGAACCGGGCGTGTTTGTATCATGATGACGCGGACATGCAGACAGGAGGAAGAGATGGCAAAAGCAAAGACAACTGCATTTTTCTGTAAGGAATGCGGTTATGAATCATCAAAATGGATGGGGCAGTGTCCGGGCTGCAGATCCTGGAATACCATGGTGGAGGAACCTCTGGCCCCGTCTTCGGGCAGTGCGGGAACCAAAGGGCGCAGCAGCCTGATCAGCCAGTCAGGAGACAGGGCGGATCCTGCAAAGCCGGCGCTGCTGTCAGAGATTAATATCGAGGAACAGGACAGGATAACCACTGGATTTGGGGAGTTGGACCGTGTGCTGGGGGACGGCATTGTAGCCGGCTCCCTGGTGCTGGTGGGAGGCGACCCGGGAATCGGCAAATCCACTCTCCTGCTTCAGGTATGCAGGCATCTGGCCGGGGCAGGACAGAAGGTGCTTTACATATCAGGCGAGGAATCCCTGAAGCAGATTAAGATGAGGGCAAACCGGATCGGCCCGGTGACCGGTGACCTGCGTTTCCTGTGTGAGACCAGCCTGGACCGGATTGAACATGCCATTGACAGGTCAATGCCCCAGATTGTGGTCATAGATTCCATCCAGACCATGTACCGGGAAGAGATTTCCTCTGCGCCGGGAAGCGTAAGCCAGGTAAGGGAATCCACCGCCATACTGATGCAGATAGCCAAAAGCCGGGGCATTGCCATTTTCGTGGTGGGCCATGTGACAAAGGAAGGCGTGGTGGCAGGCCCCAGGGTGCTGGAACACATGGTGGACACGGTCCTGTACTTTGAAGGCGACAGGAATGCGTCCTACCGTATCCTGCGCAGTGTCAAGAACCGTTTTGGCTCCACCAATGAAATCGGTGTGTTTGAGATGCAGGAAGAGGGACTGGCGGAGGTTGGGAACCCGTCGGAATACATGCTGGACGGGCGCCCGGAGGAAGCGTCGGGGGCAGTGGTGTCCTGTTCGCTGGAGGGGACCAGGCCAATCCTTTTAGAGGTCCAGGCCCTGGTGGCCGAGACAAACTTTGGAATGGCCCGGCGGACAGCGGCGGGAACGGACTATAACCGTGTGAACCTGCTCATGGCCGTGCTGGAAAAACGCTGCCGCTATGAAATGTCCCGGCTGGACGCGTATGTGAACATTGCGGGCGGCATGAAGATGAATGAACCGGCCCTGGACCTGGCCATTGTCATGGCCCTCATATCCAGTTACAAGGACCGGCCCGTGGACCCGCGGATGATCATATTCGGGGAGGTAGGGCTTTCAGGTGAAGTCAGGGCCGTATCCCAGGCCGACCAGCGGGTGAATGAGGCCGCTAAGCTGGGATTTACCTCCTGCATGCTGCCAAAGGTGTGCGTGGATAAGCTGAAACCGGTGGAAGGCCTGAAACTCATAGGAGTTTCCAATGTCAGGGAGGCCATAAACATACTGTAGGGAAAGAGGGGATGGGGCATGGAAGATAAAACCGGCTGTATGGAACCGGCATATACGCGGAACGCATTTACAAAGGCTGTCCTGGATAAAGAACTGCCGGATGATGCGCTGGCCCAGGAAGCCCTTTTTGGCATGGTTCCGGAATTCAGGGCCATGGCTGGATTTGAACAGAATAACATACACCATGTGTATGATGTGTGGCAGCATACCATGAAGGCCTTATCCGCTGCAGGGGATGATATCATAGTCCGCCTGGCAGTCCTGTTCCATGATATCGGAAAACCGCACTGTTACACGCAGGATGAACATGGCATTGGCCATTTCTATGGCCATGGGGCTGTATCTGCAGGAATGACCCGCAGGATATTGGAAGACCTGGGATTTGATTGTGTTACAAGGGAAAAGGTGGGTGAACTTGTAAAATACCATGACCTGAACCTGCGCGGCAGACATAAAAGTGTAAGGAACTGGCTGAACCGGCTGGGCAAAGAACAGTTTTGCAGGCTTTTAGCCATATTCCGGTGTGATGCGGCGGGACAGAATCCGGATTATCTTGAGGAGAAAACCGCGGCAATAGACCGGATAGCTGCCATCTTAGAGGAGATTGCCTCCAAAGAGGGATGCCTTGGGATGAAAGACCTGGCAGTTACCGGGCATGACCTGATCCTGCTCGGGGTCCCCCAGGGCAGACAGGTGGGTGAAACGCTGCAAAGGTTATGTGAAGTAGTGTCATCCGGCGCTGTTCCAAATGAACGGAAATCCCTATTAGATAAGTCAGGGGAATGGTTGGGTGTACATAATGCACAAAAACTAATGTAAAATATTGAGAAAAAAAGCCAATAGACTAAAAAAGTTTTAGGGTATATAATTAATTTTGTATTAAATATTGGTGCTATTCACTATGTATATCCTGAGAATTGGCTCAGAGTTTCTACCAACTGCCGTAAAGAGTTGACTACATGGATGGGGTGCGTAATAACAATGCCCTGATGTAGTTGGCTCTTTTTTTGGTGACCAGAAAGCTGTTGGCGGAAAGGAGTGGTGGCAGAAAGCCGGTAAGATCCAGCTACATGAATCACAGTACTAGAAATCTGATGACATCATACAGATTAAAACAAGACATGGAGGACATAGCATTGGATCAGAAAAAAGGATTGATAGACCGCTATTTTGAAGTCTCCCGGAATCATTCAACCATCCGGACAGAGGTACTCGCAGGAATCACCACATTCATAACCATTGCCTACATCTTAATTTTAAACCCTCAGGTTTTATCTGACCCGTATATGATTATGGGCGATACCATAATGGCGGGCAAAATTGCAAATGGCGTATTTATCGGGACATGTATCGGCGCATTTATCGGAACCGCCCTTTGCGCATTGTATGCCAAGGTTCCCTTTGCGCAGGCGCCGGGCATGGGCCTGAATGCATTTTTTGCCTACACGGTTGTGCTGGGAATGGGCTATACATATGGCCAGGCCCTGGTAATTGTATTTATCTCAGGTATTTTCTTTATTGTCATCACGGCCATTGGACTTAGGGAAGCCATCATCCGGTCCATACCAGACGCGGTGAAGACAGCGATAACGCCAGGTATCGGATTGTTTATCACCATCATAGGACTTAAGAACGCGGGTATTGTAATAGCCAATCCGGCCACCCTTGTAAGTCTTGTGGACTTTTCACAGTGGAAGGCGGAAGGCGCGGATATGGCGCTGATTAACGGCGCCCTGGTAGCGCTTTTGGGCCTTGTCACCATGGGTATACTGCACGCAAGGAAAGTTAAAGGTTCCATCCTTCTGGGCATTGTGGCAGCAACACTGATCGGCATCCCGCTGGGCATCACACACATTTCCAACCTGGACATGAACATTGCTGTAAAATTCCAGGATTTCGCAGAAGTATCCTTTATGAAAATGGACTTTGCAGGTTTATTTGCAGGAGGGAACTTCATTGAGACCTTATTTACGGTTACCATGCTGGTAATCAGCTTCTCCCTGGTCAATATGTTTGATTCCATTGGCACCCTTCTGGGGGCGGCCAAGCAGTCGGGCATGATTGATGAGAATGGAGAAGTCATCCATATGAAACAGGCCCTGATGTCAGACGCAATCTCCACAGCAGCAGGCGCAATGGTTGGAACCTCCACCGTAACAACCGTGGTTGAGTCCAGCGCAGGAATCGCTGCAGGGGGAAGGACAGGGCTTACAAGCCTTGTTACTGCAGTCATGTTCCTGGCAGCCATTATTTTCGTTCCGGTGGTAAGCATCATTCCGGCGGCAGCAACAGCCCCGGCCCTGATTTTTGTAGGCATCCTGATGCTGGGTAATATCAGGGACGTGGATTTCAGCGACATGAGCAATGCGCTTCCGGCTTTCTGCACCATCGTATTCATGCCATTTACCTACTCCATTGCAAACGGAGTTGCATTCGGCCTGATTACATACTGCCTGATGAAGCTTACAACGGGCAGGAAACAGGATGTTAAGGTGCTGACCCTGATGATTTCAGCTGTATTTATAGTAAGATATGCATTTATGACATTGGGATAAATGATGTGCGGTATAGTGGTGGATATTCGGATTATGGATATTCATCACTATATTTTTGCGCTGTTCTGTGTTATTATGACATAAGACATGGAAAAGAATGGATTAGTTGGGGGACAATTTAAAATGAACGAGCACCGGAGGGGACATTACATGTACGGTCCTTCTTTTGTGCTTACCAGCCATACCATCTATACATACAGTGTGGACGGAACAAGCTATACCGGCATTGACGCCAGGACCCCGCTTGCCTTGGCAAAGGGAGGGAATCATGGGGATGAGGTGGAAATATATTATAACCTCAATGATGTCATGGAATTCTACTGTCCAAATGAAGACAGGAATATAATATACGCTGATTTAATCATCACGGGCATGATTGCCGCTGGGGCCGGGTTGTTTTATTATCTGTCTTGCTGCCGGTGACCATATGCGGTAATCATGTGCGGTAGTCATGTGCGGCAGTCATGTCCCGACAGGCCGGACAGCGGCATAATAAGCGCCAGGAGGTATATTATGGAAGAGCACGGGAAGGTTTCCGGATTATATCAGAAGAATCTGGAACGGTTTGAGAAAAACAAAAGGTGGAGGGATGCGGCTTCAATTGTCTGCATCCTGCTGGGAAGTTTCATTGTGGCAGTTAATATGAATACCTTTGTGGAACAGGGGAAACTGGTGCCGGGAGGGTTCTCGGGGCTTGCCAAGCTGTTACAGAGGGTGGGGCTGACTTTTTATGATACGAAGATTTCGTTTACCCTGCTTAATGTGGTGTTCAACGCAGTGCCTGCTGTTTTCGCTTACCGTCTGGTAGGAAAAAAGTTTACCATCCTATCCTGTGTCAGCCTGTTTACGGTATCCATCCTGGTGGATGAGCTGCCTGTGATTCCCATCACAGGGGACATCCTGCTGATTTCGGTTTTCGGGGGAATCATCAATGGCCTGGGCATGAGCCTTGTCCTGAACAGCAATGCCAGCGGCGGAGGAACGGACTTTATTGCCATGTCCCTGTCCGCCAGGTACAAGGTATCCACATTTAACTACATGCTTTTATTCAGCGCCGTAATCATCCTGATTTCGGGCGCCATATTCGGAATGGATAAGGCATTATATTCCATCATATTCCAGTTCTGCAACACCCAGGTCATCAATACGTTCTATAAGAAATATAAGAAAAAAACCTTGATGATTGTCACGGACAATCCGGCCGCCGTCTCAGCGGACCTGCTTGAACTTACCAACCACAGCAGCACCATACTGAAAGGCTTTGGCTCCTACACGGCCCATAAGAAATATCTGATTTACACCGTGCTTTCGGACGGTGACGTGAGGAAAATGAAAAAACGTATCCGTGAGCAGTATCCGGATACGTTTGTGAACGTCATCAATTCCAGCGACGTGGTGGGGAATTTTTATATACAGCCCTTTGAGTAAATGGTTTGGCAGGATAAGCAGGCCATGGGCATGGAGGGAATGGGAAGGCCGTCACATGGCTTTCCTGGACGGGGATGGCTTCTGGAACAGGTTCCTGTATTCACGGGGGGATATGTGTTCCTGCCTTTTAAATGTCCTGGTAAAGGAAGATGCATTATCATAGCCCACCTGAAGGGCAATTTCAATGATTTTATAACCGGTATCCGCCAGCAGGGCCTTGGCCTTTTCAATCCGCACAATCTGGATGTATTCGCTGGGCAGGATGCCGGTTTTGCTCTTGAACCAATCCGTATAGTAGAACCGGTTATAGTTCTCTATTTCCGCCAGCTTGGCCACGGTGAGGTTTTCTGAAAAATTTTCAGCAATGTACTTCAGGGATCGGAAACTTTGTTTTTCCACAAATTTGTCATAAATATAATAAAACAAATACCGCACGGAATCAGAAGCCGGATTCACGGTGATTTCGTGGTGGATCAGTTCAATGACAGGCATTAAGGTGCTGCTGATCGGAAGTATCCGGTTGGCGGAAAATATAGCATAATCCTTCTTTTTTATCATTGTTTCCGGAATGTCCATCACAATGTTGTCCTTGTGACACTTGCCGCTGAAGGTGTGATAGGAGTAAGGCAGTATGAATGACATGTTGCCAGGCATAAGGTAATAGCTCATTCCGTCATGTGTCAGATGGACCGGTTCCTTTATGGGTATGATGATATGCGCATGGGAATGGGAGTGTCCCTGTTCGTGGCTGGGGAAATCCATCATTTTACAGATTACTTTATTTGTCATGTTATCTTCGCCGTCCTTCTATCAATTAGCCCCCGGTCAGTTCTGAGAGGGGGCTGGGTGATATGTTATCAGTTGTTTTCCCCGTTCCGCACTTCTTTGTCAGCCATAAGTTTACCCACAAACATTGTTCCGAACACAGCTACGATTACAACAATATTGTAAGGTGCGAATGGGAGCCAGTCAAAGAGATGGAGGTTCACAAGAATGGTCAGTCCCACTGCAAGGGAGATTGCAATAACGCCAAGCTTCCTGCTTTTCATGAAGAACTGGCCGAAAATACCGCCGAATAACGCGGGCAATATGTAGTTTAATGTGGTGACAACATTGGCAGGAAGTTTGGCAAGAAGGGCAGAGCCTCCCAATACAGCGCCCGTGATAAGGAGAAGGCTTACAATATTGGAGACAGCAATACCGATTGTTGCGATTACGTTGCCTTTTTCCGTTCCGGCGTCAACATTGGCGCCCTGCTGGGCAGCTGCCAGGGCCGGAAGCCGTAGGTTCGAAATATTGCCGGAAAGGAATGACATGAACATGCCGGGCATGCCTAACATGGGATACATGGCAATGGGGTCCACCAGCCAGGATACCAGGGTTCCTGACATCAGCTGAAGCGTACTTCCGGCCACAATCATACTGAAACTTGGGGTGATGCCGAATACCACGGATATTACCATGGCTGGAAGGAATGCAAGGATGATTCCCAGTGTATTTGTAATCATGCCCCATTTATATATGCCGGGAATATATTCTTTCTCATAATATGCAGCGGATGTTCTGTTTCCTGCGGTCATGGCTGCTTCTGTACTCATATGTATATCCCTCCCTAACTTAAAAGTGTGATTGGTATGGTGACCACCATTCCGGACACCATTGCAATGGTAAGTGACCAGTCGCTGACCCATTGCTTGCCGGTCTTCTTGGCAAGCGTCACCATGGCGCACATAACAACAAAGCCAACGATGACGGCTACGGTCCCGGCATCCAGATTGACCAGACGGCCTGCACATAGATTACCGAAGCAGCCAAGCATCGCGCCTACGGATACCATGCCCAGGACCTTCTGGTTATTGCCTGCAATCATGTGGGTCATTTTGTCAAATTTCTTCGCAAACAGGACAGTCATTAACAGCCAGCCAACGGAACAGATGGTCATTGTCCATACGGCATTGGCAAATGCCAGGGGTGTCATTGTTTCAAATGTGGCATTGGCTGCCTGGGCGCCGAATGTGGCTGCGGTTAACTCATATTGTACGGCCCCGATAAAAGACAGGCGGAGCCAGGAGATGGGTCCTCCCATGGCCAGGACCAGTCCTAACGCCCCGATGGCCACAACAACAGATGGTCCAAATGATGCGATTGCGCTGCTGCGCACGGCGCTGTTAATCTGATGCTTTGTGATTCCAAGGGCATTTGCAGCGTTCAGGGATTTACAGACAAATATGACTGCCTGAAAAGCAATCAGTAAAACTGGAATTGCACAGGCAATCCAAAGGGTCGGGCTGTTCGCTATCTGCAGATAATCCATTTTAATACCTCCCAATAACATGATGTGTTGTATCCTGATTTGAATATATTGTTTTATTCCGGCCTGATTTGACTTTATCTCAGAAATATTCAGAAGGTAACGATTGATATCATGCAGATTCCCAAGTGCATTTGTATATTTTTCTTCTGTACGCTAAGATGGAGTCTGATAATTAATAAAGTAAGCTGGAAAAACAAACTATATTTTTTCAGAACCTGCAACAATTATATATAAAAAAACAAAAAATTACAACATATATGTACAAAATATATATAAACCTGAGAATATGCATAGTATTTATGAGATGATGCTAAAATTATATAATATAATCGGGGGGGGGGGGGGGTAAATAATCAGAAAACAATACTAATTAAATCTTTGCATGAGAAAACGGATGATTGAACCTGAAGTACGGTAAAGTTTTTATGGGTATTTTATGATACAATGATGGCAACGATTGTAAGCAGATTACCAAAATGCAAAGGAGTTAGATGAAACTTAATAAACAACAGATTCCCCCTGCCGGATATAAGGAGGCAGTCAGTCTGGAAGGCGGGGTATGCATATGTTCCATAAGCATCCTTTTTGGACTTATCGGCATGAAGATGGGCGGGGTGAACATGGTTAATACCATGTTGAACACGGCCTATACGTTATTGATGGAAACGGTATGGTATATTACGGCAATTGCAGTGGTGGCAGGCGCTTTATCCGGAGTCCTGGCGGAGTTTGGCGTTATTTCAATTGCAAACCAGCTGATTTCACCCCTTATGTATCCTTTATACCGTCTTCCGGGAGCCAGTATCATCAGCGTATTTGCAACATATTTTTCCGATAATCCCGCGGTCCTGACCTTGTGTGATGACCAACGGTTCAGAGGGTATTTTAAACGTTATCAGCTGCCGGCCCTGACAAATCTGGGGACAGCCTTTGGGATGGGGCTTATCATTTCTGTTTTTTTAATCAGCCTGCCCCTGGCGGACGGAGGTTCATTTGCATCAGCTGTCATGATAGGGAATGTTGCCGCTGTCATAGGAAGCATTGTCAGTACAAGACTGATGATCAGCAGGACCAGCAGGTTTTACGGCACGGAGCAGGGATTTGAAAACGAGGGCGGCCTGCAGGTGGACCTTATCCGCTACAGGAAAGTGCGGGAGGGAACCAGGGCCAACCGCCTGCTTAATGCGCTGCTGGAAGGCGGCCAGTCCGGTGTGAAGATGGGGGTTGCCATCATACCGGGTGTATTGATTATCTGTACCATTGTGCTGATGCTTACCAATGGACCGGGAGAAGGGGGGATATACACAGGGGCAGCCTACGAGGGCGTTGCATTTTTCCCCTGGCTAGGAGAAAAATTAAGTTTTATTTTTGTTCCGCTCTTTGGATTTTCTTCCCCGGCGGCAATATCCGTGCCGGTAACTTCACTTGGTTCTGCCGGGGCGGCAATCAGCCTGATTCCTGCCATGGTGGCAGGCGGGTTGGCCCATGCCAACGACATTGCTGTATTTACCGCCATGTGCATGTGCTGGAGCGGATATCTCAGCACCCATGTTGCCATGATGGACAGCCTGAACGAGAGGCGGTTTACCGGAACAGCCATTGCCTGCCATACCATCGGCGGATTATGTGCCGGGATTTCAGCGAATCTGCTGTACCGGCTGTGGACGATGTTACTATAAGATGAAAAGGATATAAATAACAGGAGGTATTATATGAAATCAGAACGTGTACAAAAGCTTTGCGGGAAAATGAAAGAGTATGGGGTTGACCAGGTAATCGTCACATCAAAAGCCAATGTGTTTTATTTTTCAGGCGCGTATATGGACCCCATGCGGCGCCTGCTGGCATTAATCATCAATGCAGACGGCAGCGCAATCTACTATGTGAACCGGCTATTCCACGTGGACCCCAGTGTTAAGGCGGATCTTGTATTATGGGATGACACCCAGGACCCCACACAGCTTATGGGGAAGGCAATTAAGGAAGGCGGCACGGTTGTGGTGGACCAGGACTGGCAGGCCAGGTTCCTCTTGGGCTTAATGACTGCCCAGCCCAATGCCAGATATGTCAATATGCCAAAACTGGTGGATGACCTGCGCATGATCAAGGATGAGGAGGAGCTGGATATTTTAACAACCTCTTCCCTGATTAATGATAAGGTACTGGCTGAAATATTTGAAAATATAAATGGCGATATCAGTGAACTGGAACTATCCCGCATGCGCTATGAACTGTTTGCAAAATATGGTGCAGATGCCTATGGGACCAATGTGATATTCTCATATGGCGCCCATTGTGCCGAAGCCCATCATGTATCGGATGATACCAGGCTGACACCCGGCGACTGCATCATGTTTGATTTAGGCGCGCCCTATGGACATTACTGTTCCGACCAGACACGCACTGTTTTTTACAAAGAAGTATCGCCCGAAATGGAGAAAATCTATCATATTGTCCTGGAGGCGCACCTGCAGGCATCTGCCGCAATCAGACCAGGCGTTGCGTGTTCGGAAATTGACAGGATTGCCAGGGATATCATAACCAATGAGGGTTATGGATCGTACTTCACACACAGGACCGGACATGGCATTGGCCTGGATTCCCATGAGTTCCCGGATATCAGCCTGTCCTGCAGCGAACCATTGCAGAAAGGTATGGTATTCTCCGTGGAACCCGGCATCTATCTGCCGCAAAAGGGCGGGGTGCGTATTGAAAACCTGTTTGCTGTAACGGATGACGGGGCAGTGTCATTGAACCATCTGCCAAGGGAACTGAAGGTGATTGGATAAGTATGGGAATATGAATAAGGATGAGGGAAGGGAATGCGGATACATGAAAATGTGTCCGCTTTTTTCGGCAGCGGACCTGATGGCGGGCAGCTGAAACAGGATACATGCAAAAAAATAAAAAATGACGTTTGTTTATAAAAAACTTACTAAATTTCTGATTATCTTTTCATAAGTTGGTAAATGCCGATATATCCCGTATTTTAGGGCTTTATCGGTATTTTCTTTTTGGAAGATACCTTGCATAAGCTGGCATTTACCAGCATGAAAATGCAACCAAAAGTAGTAAATGAGTAGTAAATATAAGCTCCGATATTAACAAGCCAGTCTTTCCAGTTCCGCTTTTGCAGATTGAAATGTACCGTGTGCGTAATAGCCAAGTGTCATGGTTATGTTAGCGTGTCCCATGAGATATTGCAGGGTGTTTGGGTTCATTCCTCTATTTGCCATATTCGTACAATAAGTATGCCTGAATGAATGTGGTGTGATGTTCGGTAACTTATCCGTGTGATACTTGTTATATTTCTTAATCAATCCTCGCACCATACCCTCATAGTTTCCTGCAACTTTAGGCAAGCCCTCACGGTTTAAGAATAGGAAATTGCTGTAACCACCTACAATCAGCGGTTGTGCTTTTCCTCTGCTCTTTAGTATTCTTTGGATTGCTTGATAAGCCCGTTCTGTCAATGGAAGTTCCCGTTTTCCGTTTTTGGTCTTTGGTGTTTCAATATAGTAGCCTATTTCGCTATCTTTCAATAGCTGGTGGTCTATATTGAGTATTCTGTTCTGCATATCAATATGCGTCGTCAGTCCGCAAAATTCAGAAATACGAAGTCCCGTTTCCAGCAGAAGCACAACCTCATCATAATACTTGCTGTAAATCTTGTCCTTTTCCATAAAGGCAAGCAGGCGTTCTTCCTGCTCTGGTGTAAGGATAACTTTCTGCTCCGTATCATCTTCCAGAACATCACTTAGCTTAAATTCAAACGGGTTCTTTCTGATACAGTCGTCTTGTATCGCCATGTAAAATGACGCTTTCAAGGAACGCTTATAGTTATCAATCGTTTTATAGGCATATCCTTTTTCACTCATTCTGATAGCCCATTCTTTAGCGTCCGATTGCTTCACAGTATCAATCGCCCTCATACCCAACGGGTCGTTTTTCAGAGCGTTCATAAGATACTGTCGTCCTTTTTCAGTAGCCCTTTTGATGTTCTTTCTTTGGCTGTTCTTCTTGTCGTAGAGCTGGCAGACTGTCATTTTACCGCCGACTGTGTCGATACCGTCGTTAAGGTCTTTTTTTATCTGTGCTTCTTTTTCCCTCAACGATATATCATCACGCTTTCCAGCAGGTGTCTTGTCTGTCGGTACAAGTTTCCAAGAATAGACAAATTGTGGCTTTCCGTATATATCGGTATATTTATAAACGTATCTTCCGTCTTTTCGCTGGCTCTCTCCATTACGCAAATTGCGATTTTTACCGTCTTTTCGTTTTACATTAGACATAGTGTAAAGCTCCTTTCCGTCATGGAATGAGCCGTGATACGCTATATTTATTATACCATATCTACGGCTCAATGACATTAGATTTCGTCCAATGTATCTATGATTTTTTCAAATTGTTTTCGCTTAATCTGAATACGGTTACCGTTCACGATAACCCAGCCAGCGTCAATATTTTCTTCGGCTAATTTACGCAATTTCTTTTCGCCAATGCGGAAGTATTTGGACGCTTCTTCAATCGTCAGCGTATATTTTTCCCAGATAGGCACATCAGTATTGTTCATAATCTATGCACCCCCTTTACTGTGTGTCATTTTTTACAAGCAGGCAGACGGCTTTGGAAAGCTCCGTTAGTATCTCAACTATTCCCATTCTTGTGGGCAGAACCGCACCATGCGGACGTATCATTATTCTGTGAGGATAGGTCGTGGCAAAACGACTTTTCCAACAGTCGCTCTCGGATCACTGCGTGGGTCGCTCGCTTTCTTTTGAAAAGGTCGTGGCGTACAGTCCCCGTGGCTCGCTATCTCACAAACGTATCTGTCTGCTTTATTCAGTTGTCAAAGAGCTGTGGCGAAAGCGTGTTGCTTTCATGTAAAAGCAGGGGCAGAGCAGGAAAGAGGGGATTGAACAAATCATGCTCTGCGGTTACTGCTTGTTATTCTTCGGTTTCTAAAGGAATATCAAAGTCCAAAATCATTTTGATAAGTGCTTCTCTGATACGTCCTTTTAATTCCATGTCTACGACTATGCAGACATTACCATATTTGTCGTAGAACGGACGCAAACAACATTTTGATATGTACGGGTCATACAACGCCAGTATCTTTTCAATCGCATTTACGTTGCCGTCCACAGCCGACGAAATAAGGTAAAATGACGGGCGTGTGTTATTCATCATTCATGTTCTCCTTTAATTTTTTCTTGATTTCTTCAAGTGAGTTCTTCCTACTGCGGAACGACGTTGAACGGTTAATCTTTAATCTGTCGCCGATTTCTGTATCGCTCATGCCTAAGAAGAAATACATCAACAAGATTTCTCTGTCTTTTTCAGACAGATACTTAATCGCTTCTGCTAAATCATCATCAAGGACACGAACCTCAATACCACATACATCAAAGGCGGTATAATCGCTTTCGTATTCGTCCCAGACTGCCAGCTTTTCTACGACGATTTCTGGAAGTTCACAATAGGAAATTTCCTTATTTCTTCGTCGCTTTAATTCTTTGCGATAATTACGGACAATGCCTTTCACTACACGTTTGAGCTTGCAGTCAAATTGACATTGTATTGTCTTTTGGAAGTCCGACGGTTTCATATCATCACACCCCCTTTCCGTTATGACGTGAAAAGTGTTTATCCCTCTTTCCGCACCATATCTGTACAGCAAGGTGTGATTTGTTGCATGATTTTGAAAAAAAATGAAAAAATTTTTTCGGGTACAAAAAAAGCCCGCACAAAACATATAGTCTGTACGAGCTATTAAAGCTGTGAGATATTCAGTTGTTAATAAAATGCTGTTAGGTAGTGTATGACCGTATAAGATTATGCTTAAAACTTTCCATGACACAAGCCCCCTTACAGCACTTGATTTCTATTAAACTTTTGTCTTTTTTGTAATCTTGTAAATATATTCTTCTGGAGTAGGGCGTTTATTTCCAAAATACTTTCTGAAATTCTCCTGCACTTCTGGGTCGGTGCTGTTCATAGCTTCATCAATCGTCGCTTCAATATCAGCTCGAACATCAGCTAATGACACACCGCCAGCTTTTGCACCAGCTTTCAATGCTTTTTTAATATCTCGTTTTTTAAGTCCTATCATAGTATTACCTCGTCACAATTTACTGAATGTTTTAGAAATGTTTTTCAAAATGCTTATATAGAATAATCCCTAAAAATGTTTGCAGTAGGAATAAACCAAATATAATGCCTATAATCCATGCTTCAATATGAAGTAACGCAAGTACAAAAGCAACAAACAAGTACACGAAAGTCATTAACTGATATACTAAAGAACCAGCTTTCATTCTTAAAAATATTTTTCTTTCATCAACATTATTGATGTGATTTTCTCTATTTATATTTTGTAATTTTTCTTTATTTTTTGGCATTTCATAATAACAAATTTTCAATAATTGAACACCAGAAGCAAAAGCTAAACCGAACCCCATTGCGTAAAAAAGTGTAGCGTAATAATCAGTATCAATAACGAAATATCCAAAACATATAAAGATTATACCTATAATAATCTCAATGATAAATGATAATTTTTTCTTCATTGTTAATTCCACCTTTCAAAAGACTACATTTTCTGTATTAAAAAGTGACTTATATCACAAGACCTCCATTTCATTTGTATTTTTTGCTATATTTATAATTAGATTTAGCAATAAATGGATAAAGGAGGATATATATGACAAAGAGAAAATATCGGGAAATGGTGGCGGCTATTATCCTGTCTGTATGTGTCAGCATGGGAGCCGCGCCAATAGACAGTCTGGCTGCAGGCGGACAAATCACGGCATTTGGAGAGAGCCAAAATTCACAAAACGCCTCAGGCGGCAAGGATAGCGGCAAAACAGAGGGGAACCGCGGGATTGGTGAAGGCGGAACCGGCGGAAGCGGAACCGAAGAAGGCGGAAGCGAAGAGGAAGAAGGCAGACCCTCTGATAAAGAGGACCCGGACGGGGATGAAAACTTAGACAATGACCCGGATGCCGATACGAATAATCCTCCGGATGATGAAAATCCAGACAGTAATCCAAATGATGATCAAGAAAAACCAGAAGTGAATCTTCCGGATGATCTGGTTGAGCCGGACCTTCAGAATCCGGAATTGATTCTGAAGCAGGATTTATTAGTACCTGCCCTATATGACGCACTTCCCAAAAGCAATATACCGGAGCTGATAAGCGAAGATGACGATGGCAGCATGATATTTATTTTGAACGGGAACGGATTTGACATAGGCGGCTATAATGGGGAGGACATAATACGGAGCAGTTATAGTGGTTATGCCACCAGGATATTGATGGCAGATGAACGTACTCCAAGCAAACTTGGTTTTGACGAAGATATGAAAGAGGAAATCAATAATCTGGAAATATCACTGCGGGCGGAAATCATACCAATTGATGGTGTTTCCTATGTCAGGCTGACATTATATGTGGAAAACACAACAGATGATGAGGAAATTGGTTTTTCTCTTGGAATAGACGCAGATACATGTGTGGGCGTTGATGACCGTGCAAAAGTCCAAAGTACAGGGGATGGGATCCTTATGTTGGGACGCAATTTTGGAAACGACGGATATACGGATTATGTCAATGCCTTTGTTGTCAAAGACGATGATGAGAGTGACGCTCCCATTGACAGATGGTGGTACGGTTATTATGGGGAACGGACCAAGTATATATTCTCAGGGGATTTGCCTGAGGGGGATTTAGAAAATCTGGACAGCGGTATGGCCTGTTCCTGGTTAGATCTTTCATTGGGCGCAGGAGAAACAGGACAATATTCTGTCCTGTTTGGAATTGGGGATATCAGCGATTATTCCGATGTGGATTTATCGGAATCAGATTATGATGAGGGGGAAGGAGCAGGACACGATGACACGGAATACTGGTCATCAGATGGAGATAAGTGGACATTTAGCTACGGCAATTCCTACAGCAGCCAGTGGGGATATCTGTATTATAACGGAAGCTACAACTGGTATTACTTTGACCAGGATGGTTATATGGTAACAGGGTGGTTTACGGCTCCGGACGGAAAAAAATTCTATCTGAATCCAGTGTCTGACGGCAATCAGGGGGCCATGTGTACCGGATGGAACCAGATTGACGGTAAATGGTATTACTTCAGCCAGGAACAGGGCAGCGGATATGGGCAGCTTCTGACAGGGACAACTACACCGGACGGGTATACTGTGAATGAAAACGGTGAATGGGTCCAATGACATTTTCCTGCGGATATGACAGAGGCGGAAACCGGGAGAATGGTTCCGTAAGATAAGAAACAAAGGGTCTTCCATGATAAAATAAAAATCATGGGGGACCTTTCTGTAAAATATTAAAGGTGGAAGGATAAATTATACAAAAAAGTAGTTGACACTTTACAAATCATATGGTATCCTTATTGAGGTTCAGAAATGCAGTCCACTAAAGGGGAATAGTTCAATGGTAGAGCAGCGGTCTCCAAAACCGTAGATGGGGGTTCGAGCCCCTCTTCCCCTGCTGACTATTTTAACGAATAGCCCAACCCGAAGAAAGTCGAGAAATTCTTATTTTATAAGGTTTCTGGGCTTTTTCTTTTTGCATATGCATTTAAAATCATGTCTATTGTAGTTTCTGATAGTTGCACCTAATTGTATGACAGTTAGTACTTGGCAGCATTTAGAGGTATTCAAAGTGTCACTGGATTTGTCACTGATTTCGTCTTGTCAAATTTATTTATCCTAACTTAAATGAAAAAAAGCCATGGAAAAATGCAAATATCAATAAAAGGATAATATAATGAGATTGCTGTGAGAAGAGAGCCCAGGACCAGGTCCGGCATCGGATAAGGTTTTTTATCCATGTACCCGACAGGGAGACCATCCATGTATTATGCAGATGTTATTTTGCCTGGGGATTTAATCCCTATTATTATCGGACCTTGCTTTTGTCATGTGTGATGACCACCTTTCTTATAAAATAGAATAGGCACCTACTACAAAAAGTAGGGTGCCCGTAACAATCGAACAGATTAGACATGATATGTAAATGTATGATTGGAGTATTATATATTAATTATATAATTAGATAATGCATCAATAAATTCCCCATTGCGCGGTTTGCGTGTAAGATTTCGTTCAAAGATGATTTCCAGTAACTCCCTATTTCCGTGTTGCCATATAGTATTAATAACAGTCCGCATATCACGTTCCACACACCCGACTGTTGTCTGGTATTTAATTGCAATCTCGGCGTATAATCCTTTTGTAATGAAGGTAATCAGTTCAGGTTTCTGGATGTTTTGTGATACGCCATATGTAACATAGTAAAATCCAACATAGGAGCTGTTTGCTCCCAGCCTCCTCAGCAATTGACTGGCTTCTCTTTCGTAATTCATAATAATAATTCCTCCTTATATATGGTTACACATTAAGGACGGATGAGTATATAAAAATTCCATTCATAACTATACGACAAAGTACGACGTAGCGAGGAAACTATGAAAGCGCAGTTTCAAATTATAATAATTGTTTTTACCTAACAAATTACGGATATATTCCACCCTTTTTCTAGTCATATACGTAGCTGGTGTATATTATATGCCAGTGTAGCGTAACACGGTGACGTTACGTTTACTGATAACGGGATCATCGGTTTATGTGGGGACTTGCGGCAACAATCACACATAAGATAACACAAAAGAGCTAACTAAGTGGTGGTTCTATATAAAGAACATGTATATATTTCAATTTGCTGGAAAATACTAGATATAATAATTGATTTTTGTTATAATAAATATTATATATCTGGAATATATTTAATAAACTAATCTATTGTGTAGTGAGATGAAAGAATGAATAATATATATTTTACTCAATTTACTCAAAAAAATACTATTTGGAAAGATAAGCCAAATGAGGACTATATTCTAATCGATGAAATTAAGAAAATTTATATTATTTTGGATGGAGTAACAAGAGACATGATTAAAGGCAGATATCCTAATCCGAGTCCATCTGAAAAAGTCACACATCTAATATCTAACAGCATTTATGAATATATCAAGAATAATATGAGGTATTCCCAATCACATGAGGATATCGAAAATCTCTTAATGAAATCAATAGAATTTGGAAATAACAACATAAGGGAATTTACCACTGATAAACAGTTTGATTTTATGCCCGGTGCAGTAGGTATAGCTAGCATGATAGTTGATGAAACTTTTTATTATGCGTATATCGGGGATTGCATTGGTTTAAAGATATCAGAAAATAACTCTATTATTTTTACTGAGAAGCAAACAGACTTGATACAGAAATTCAAACCATATTTTACTCAGCGTGCAATACGAGAAGAAATTTGTAATAATCCCAATCATCCATATGCATATGGAGTAATAAATGGTGATGAAAAAGCGATTGCATTTGTAAAGACAGGATACTTTAAATTAGATAAAAATGTTCAGATTATTTTGGCCACTGATGGTATGGAATCCTATCTTATGCATAATATAAAACCACCATATAAAATTTATAATGCTAAGGAACTTGTAATTGAATCAAACAAATTCTCTAATACTGAACACGAAGACGATAAATCCATAATTGTGATTAATTTTCAATAAGAGGTTAATAACTCCAGATGATATACGCTAAACTTACTGAAGAATTAAAATCAGCTCCTAAAACTGATAATCCTGAATATACAATATTTTTAAGAAATCTAGTAATGTCATATGAACTGAACGACTTGTATGAATACTTTGTACCGATTATTGAGGATCCTGATATTGATAAAGACATTCGTTTTTCTGCTTATTATTCTTGTTCTATCTATTTTCGCAGGAATAATAAGTTTGAAGAAATGATAAAATTAGCAGACAATTATGCTCGTTATTTTATTAATTATGCGTTAAACGATATAGTTTTGTCTTTTAAATATCGCTATACTGCGTTAAGTTATTCTAGTAGTGATATGATGTATAAAGCAATATCTTATGCGTGTTCAGCTAAAAAGAAAATAGAGCATCATAAAGCTATATTGCATCATTACGCAGAAACGATTGCAACTGGATTAGATCATGATTTTATTGGAGATGAAGAGAGGGAGGGTTTTATACAAGAAGCAATTAATGCAATTAATGAGTCCATAGAACTTTGGAATACAGAACCTGCACAAATAAAATATGCTAAGAATTATGCCACATTAGGAAGATTATATATTCATAAATGTGAGTATGATATGGGATCATATTATATAACTAAGGCTTTAAACTATGAAAATGGGGACAACAAAGATTCGTTAAATCGTATAATAAAGTATAATAATTATCTATACAACTCTCAATTTCAAAAAAGCATCTTGGTTTTACATAAACAAGCTAACGAAATGTCAGAAAGATTAAATATTGTAACTCAAAATTATGAGAATAAAATAAATGAAGTTACCAAGGAACTGAATGACAGCAAACTTCGCTTTCTTGAGTTTTTGGCATTTTTTTCTTCAATAATTGCGTTTATAACGTGTACAACAACCCTGATTGCTAACTCGGCCAATTTTTATATAGCAGTATGCTTGGTACTTGTTTTAGGCGGCATTATTATTCTTTCATTTAGTATATTCTCAATGACTCTTGAAGTGACGACTAAAATCAATAAAAATCATACTATATTTACCATAATAATTATTCTTTCTTTAAGTTTGATATTGGCAGGGATTTTTTTGGGATATCATTTTGTCCAGCATACATAAATTTGAGGACAGGACCCTTATTTTTAAAGAAAAGTGGGTTTGGTTGGATTGAACCGGCCTCCCTTTAGACATGGATGGTGCCGTGCCGATGGCTGGGTTGTCTGTCCTTATCGGATGAGGGAGGCATATCCGCCAGGGAATAATAAAGAATCAAAACACATACAATATTTTTCTCATTTTTCTTTCTCCTTATCCAAACATTATATATCAAAATTCCCAAATCCCCTGCTTCTGGTAGCCATTGTGGTGCCGGAATTGTTTTGTTTCATATTTTGCTTTGATATTAGGAATGGTTTTGGTATAATATTATGAGGGTAAAATTGATATTTTTAATCAGAATGTAACCTGAACCATTATTAGGGGGTTGATATGAATGAAAACAAAGATACAGACAAGGTTAGGCGATATAACAAAGATACAGGGTGTGGATGCCATTGTCAATGCGGCTAATTCGTCCTTACTTGGAGGCGGGGGAGTGGATGGGGCCATCCACCGGGCCGCGGGCAAGGAGCTTTTGGCGGAATGCCGGCTTCTTGGGGGCTGCAGGACCGGGCAGGCCAAGCTTACAAAGGCGTATGACCTGCCCTGTTCCTATATCATCCATACGGTTGGCCCGGTATGGAATGGGGGGACGCACAATGAAGCAGGGCTTCTGGCTTCCTGTTATCAGAATTCACTTGATATTGCGGTAAAGAAAGGGATTAAAAAGATTGCATTTCCTTCTATTTCAACAGGTATTTATCATTTTCCGGTGGAATTGGCCGCGGAAAGTGCGGCTGCTGCGGTTAAGCAGTTCCTGGTGGGGCATGACGGGGCATTGGATGAAATCATATGGGTTCTTTTTGATGCCAGGACAAAGCTGATATATGATTCTGTAATCAGCAGGGAGTTCGGCAGATGAGGCTGGAACAGTTAACCAGCCGGATTTTTTATTATCCCCATCAGCCGGAGACAGACCGCCCCATGCTGGCGTATATTAATGGCTCCCGCATAAGCCTTGCCATAGATGCTGGCAACTCGGCTGCCCATGTGGACGAATTCTATGGGGCGCTGGCAGAAGCGGATCTGAAGAAGCCTGATATAACGGTCATTACCCACTGGCATTGGGACCATACTTTTGGGATGCATCACATCCACGGTTTATCAGCCGCCCATATGAAGACCAATGAAATGCTTGAGCAGGAGCGGACAAGGCTGGAGGACAGCGCTTATGCGGATGCACTCAAGGAAGAGGACCCGTGCCTGGAACGGGAATACGCAGACGGCAGGGAGATTGTGGCAATCCCCTCGGATATTGGCTTTACTGATAAAATGACACTTAAACTGGGCGGTCTGACAGCGGATATGTTCCATGGGATTTCCCCGCATTCAGAGGATACGGTGCTGGTTTATATTCCGGAGGAAAAGGTATTGTTCCTGGGGGATTCAACCTGTGGGGATTTTTATAATGACGGCTATATGGACAAGGACAGGCTGGGGATATTGGTACGGACCATTGAGCGCATGGACTGCCGGTACTGTATATTAAGCCATGCAGAGCCGCTGACTAAGCAAGAACTGTTGGGTTATCTGGGCATGGACAACGGACAGGGAGAAGCCGGATCCAATCAGGAAACTGACCAACGGCGCGGTGGTGGACGGTGAACTGCTTTGTGATGACTGTCTGCCAGAGGGGCATCCCTGGGCATTCTGATCTGTAATACGGTACCATGTATCCGGCAGGACATAAGGAGGGCGCCAGTGATTGAACTGAAAGGCAGATACAATGAGGCGAAAATCTTCACGGATGTGGTGGACGCCACATCCGTTGACCAGGTCATGCTGCTGCTTGATCAGGAGTTTGCGGCGGGAAGCAGGATACGGCTGATGCCGGATATCCATGCAGGGGCAGGATGCACCATCGGAACCACCATGACAATCAAGGACAAGGCAGTTCCCAACCTGGTAGGGGTTGACATTGGCTGTGGCATGGAAGTGGTACGGCTAAAGGAGCGGCAGATTGACCTTCAGAAGCTGGACCGGCTCATCTATGACCGGATTCCGTCAGGTTTTAACATCAGGACCCAGACACACCGGTATTATGAACGGTGCAGGCTGGGTGAACTGGCCTGTGGGGAAAACATTAACCTGAACCGGGCTGAGAAAAGCCTGGGTACGCTGGGCGGCGGAAATCATTTTATTGAAGCTGACCAGGATGATGAGGGGCATGTTTATCTGGTTGTGCATTCCGGCAGCAGGCATCTGGGCTTGGAGGTTGCGGAGCATTATCAGGGCGAGGGATACCGGGCTTTAAACGGCAATTCCCGGCAGGACCAGCAGAAGCTGATTCTGGAACTGAAGGCCCGGGGCAGGGAAAAAGAAATCCAGAAGGCATTAAAGGAATTAAAAAACGGGGTGCGCACCGCAGTCCCCAGACAGCTGGCCTACGTGGAAGGCGCGTTGTTTGAGCAGTACATCCATGACATGAAGCTGGTACAGGAGTTTGCGGTATACAACCGGCAGGCCATGATGGACGAACTGGTGGCAGGAATGGGGCTTCATGTGGTCAGCCAGTTTACGACCATCCATAATTATATTGATACAGAACATATGATACTTAGGAAAGGCGCTGTTTCCGCAAGGAAAGGTGAACGGCTGATAATTCCCATCAACATGAGGGATGGAAGCCTGATCTGCATCGGAAAGGGCAACGATGACTGGAACCAGTCCGCTCCCCATGGGGCGGGACGGCTTATGAGCCGCACCCAGGCAAAGAAGTCATTTACCGTTCCTGAGTTTGAACAGCAGATGAAGGGGATTTATACAACGTCGGTCAATATGGATACATTGGATGAATGTCCCATGGCTTACAAAGACATGAAAGATATTGTGGACAATATCGGGGACACGGCTGATATAGAAAAAGTGATAAGACCGATTTATAATTTTAAGGCAGGAACATAAGGAGAGGTTCATGGTTAAACCGGACGGGATACAGAGGATATCCAAAATCGACACATATCTGAACGTGGCTGAGGCATTTGCATACAGAAGCACCTGTATCAAACGAAAATACGGCGCGGTGATTGTCAAGGACGATGTGGTTGTCTCAACCGGATACAACGGTTCCCCCAGGGGGTATGACAATTGCTGCGACATTGGTTCCTGCCCAAGGATTCAGCTTGGCCTGCACCAGGGGGAGGGCTACGGTATGTGCAGGGCCATCCATGCGGAACAGAATGCGCTGTTAAACTGTTCAAGGGAACAGACCATGGGAGCGGACCTGTATCTGGCAGGCGTAAACCCTGCGGATAACTCGGTCCACAGGGCAAAGCCATGTCCGGTATGTGCCAGGATGATTATACAGGCAGGCATACGCAATGTAATCATGCGGGTGGGGGAGCAGGCGGACGGATATGAGACCGTTCCCTCGGACCGCCTTGTCTGGTATAATGACTAAAATCATATTTAAGGATTGCAAAGGAAGGTTAGGAATTCATATGTCAGAGAGAAAGTTTGTAATCGTGGATGGTTCATCATTGCTGTCCACCTGTTATTATGCCGTGCTGCCCAGGGAAATCATGTTTGCCAAGACAGACGAGGAAAAACAGAAGCATTATGATAAGATACTGCATGCAGCGGACGGGACCTATACCAATGGGATATTTGGCGTGTTAAAGGCAGTGGTCTCCCTGCTTAAGAAGCAGCAGCCGGATCATATGGCCTTCGTGTTCGACAAGACAAGGAATACGTTCCGCAGGGAACTGTACCCGGATTACAAGGGAACCAGGTCCGCGACCCCGGAACCTTTGAAGCAGCAGTTCGTGCTTCTGGAACAGATTCTGGAGGACGCCGGATTCAGGGTGCTTTACAGCAGCCAGTACGAGGCGGATGATTATGCGGGCAGCCTGGTGATGAAGTTCCGGGACCGGATTCCCATGGTTGTGATGACCAAGGACCATGATTATCTGCAGCTTGTGGATGATGGGCATAATGTAAGGGCATGGATGGTACAGTCCAAACAGGAAAAGGCGGACGAACTATATGATAAATATTATGCGCCCTATGGAATGGACAAAAGAAGCGTCAATCTTCCGGAGAAAACCTTTGAATTTACAGCGGGGCATGTCCTGGCAGAGGAGGGGGTATGGCCTCACCAGATAACCGACCTTAAGGGAATCCAGGGAGATACCTCTGACAACATACCGGGTGTAAAGGGCGTGGCAAGCGCAGCCCCCATCCTTCTGGGCGAATACGGCACCATTGAGGAAATCTATGCGGCTATCCATGAGGCTGAGAAGGATAAGGCGTCTTTAAAGGAACTGCAGGACTTCTGGAAATCCGGCCTGGGCATCAGCCGCTCGCCCTATAAGGCCCTTACAAAGACAGGGGAAGAGGATGAACTGTGCGGCGAAGCAGCGGCATTGCTTTCAAAGCAGCTGGCTACCATTAAGACAGATATCGCAATTGAGGAAACCCTGGATGATTTCCATGTTTCCGGTTATGATGAGGATAAGCTGAAGGCGTGGTGCAGGAAGCTGGATATAAAGGAAGAATCTGTTTTTGGAAAATAACAGGAAAAATGGTACAGATGGACATGAAAACAGAAAACTGGTGGAATAGCCCGGAGGCTATTTCACCAGTTTGTTGTATTCCGGATGTTTTTCAAACCATTTTACGGCATAGGAACATGTGGGCACAGCCTTCTTGCCCTGGGACTGGATCTGGTTCACGGCAGCTTCCATCAGTTTGCCGGCCATGCCCTGGCCTCTGAGGGACTCGTCCACAAATGTATGGTTGATATCCACGGTATCCTCATCTATGTCCGGGAATGTGATTTCAGCAATGGCCCGGCCGCCGCCGTCCAGCAGGGCAATCCGGTTTGGGTAATACGTAAAATCCATTTGAATCCTCCTGTTTTTCCGGCGCATACCACGCCGTTTTGGTGTGATTATATCATTTCCATCCCATATCCGCAAGGGGATTATCTTATTCCGGCAATCCTGGTTCCGGCAATTCCGATTCCGGCAATCCCGGTTCAGACGGTCCCGGACCAAAGGCTTCCCACCCCAGCAGTTCGGGCCTGGGCGTGACAAAGTTCCTTGCTTCCGGCAGCCCGCAGTCAGCCAGGAAATCCCGGACAAATTCCAGGATATGGCAGTAACACTGGGACAGCTGGATGGCAAAGGCCTCTTTATCCCCGCGGATCAGGGACTGGCAGGCAGACATGCTTATCCGGTCCAGGGGATTGTCTGCCTGGATTCCGGCGCTGAAGAAGGAATAATAGTATCCCCACCGCAGTGTGCCGGTAACCTCGTTCAGTATGGCCCTGTATGGCTGCAGGGGAAGGCATTCCATGACGCACCGGATAAGAAGGTCCAGGGGGATTGCATAGGGAGCCTTAAGGGCAAGGCTCAGTTCTTCCAACCGCCCGGCGTCAATCTGTTCAAAGGCCAGCAGGGCAGCGGGCCGGACCGCGATGGCCATGAACTGGAGTCCGCTTAAGTAGGTCAGGGTATCCCTTTTAAATACTTTATTTTTCATGCAGCGCATGGTTGCATTGTCATTGAACAAGGTTACCTGGGTGCCCTTTACATTGTAAGTCTGGCAGAAGCCCGTCTTGTTCAGCATGGCAATGGCCTTCCGGATTGTTGACACCGATACCTTGTACTGTTCTGCAAGGACTGCCTCGGGAGGAAGGAAATCACCGTCCCCATAAAGGCCAAGGCCGATCTGGTCAATGAGGGACCGTGTGATCTGCATATAATAATGGTCGCGTCCTGGCTGGATATGCCAATGGAACATGTCTTCCCGTTCCTCAGCCGCGCTGGGATGGCGGGAGCATGTGTCCGCCAGATACATTTCAACTGACCGGGTAAGTGAAGCGTACATCGAACGGAACTGCTGGTGGATTGCTGATGGATTTCCGGTGCCGGCCGCGTCCACAATCCACATCGGGTTTCCGTATTGGGTGTAGGGAAAGGAAAAACATTCCTCCTGTTCCTGTTCCAGGAAAAAGGGAATCCGTGCGTACAGTTCCAGGTGGGTGAGCACATCCCGGAACAGCAGGTTGCCGGACGCGTCCAGCAGGCGGTACAGGGAAAGGGATGCTGATTTCCACCTGGTCCGAAGATCCTTGCGGCTGTCCTTATACAGCTGCGCAAAACACAGTTTCTGCATATCGCTGCTGCATACCTCCAGGGAAAAGGTATAGATGGCAGGAAGCAGAAGTTCCATGGTCCTGTATACCTGAAGTATGGATGTCCTGCCTTTGAGGACAGACTGGACCAGGTATGTGTCAGGAGTACACTGGGGCCTGCAGTACGTTACATAGGAAGGTTTCCTTTCCTCGGTCTTAATCAGTCCCTCCTCTTTCAGGGCACGGATCACATCTTTTGCGGTCCGTATCCCCACATGGTACATTTCACAGAGTTCGTTTAATGAGGGAAGCCGTTCGCCGCAGGCAAAGTATCCGTTCAGTATCTGCTCTTTTAAATTCCGGTACAGATAGTCATATAAAGTTCTTTTTTCTTCCAACGATAAGTCCTCCGCATATCTGATGATTATCCGCACATAAGCGGTCCGTTATCATACGACATTATAACATGTTCTCCGGAATCCGCCATAAAAATGCCTGGTACTCTATGTTAATGTGCACAGATTCTGCCTTGATTAATCATTGTCCGTAATCTAAAATGAAAGCATATTCCAATGATGTGGAGATTATGCAATCATGCAGCAGAAGAGACATTTCCTGCCGGAGGGATCAAGACCTCTTATCAGGAGGATACAGGTGGGATTACTATCAGTAATCCTTATTTTTGTGTTTGGGGTTTCCATATGGAATGCGTCGGAACTTCGGATGGCCATGAACCGCAGCACCAGGTCATATTTGGATGATATAACGACGAACCTGTCAAGGGATATCCGGGAAGCAATCCATAATAAGATGAGCAGCCTGATCATGGTTGCGGATTCCATAATGAGGATGGATGTCCATGGAAATGAAGCATCTGTCCGTGATTTCCTGGCCCGCAAGGCGGAAATCCTTGAATTCGACCCTCTTATCCTGCTGGACAGGAAGGGGGGATATATCTGCTCAGAAGCAGTGTCCCGGGACATGGACCCCAAAAGCTTTTTTGGGATATCCAGTGTCCAATCGTCCTTTCAGGGGGAGGTGCGGGCCGGCTACATGGGTGGGGAAAGTATATTTTATTCTGTTCCTGTATATGGCGTGGATGGGGCGGTAAGCGAGGTGCTGGTAGGGGTGCGCAGCAAGAAAGACATGCAGTCCATGATAGCGTCTAAGAGTTTTAACGGGGACATGCTCAGCTGCATTGTTGACAGCCGCGGCCAGGTCGTCATCTCGCCGTCCGAACTGAAGCCATTCCTGCGGCTGGATGATATTTTCAGAAGCGGAAAGGAACAGAAGGCAGCCGGGGAATTAAGGAACATGCAGGATGATATGAAACAAGGAAAAGACGGCATCCTGGAGTTTTCAGCAGTAACAAAAGAAGAACTGTTCCTGTCCTATAACAGCCTGGATATAAATGACTGGTTCCTGCTGACCATTATTCCTGCCGGTATCATCTCAGGAGGCGCTCAACGGTATATCCTGCAGACCTTTCTTATCATAGGCATCCTGATTGTGATCTTCTTTTTGTTCCTGAATGCCATATACCGGTTTTATCATTCCCACAGGATGCAGCTGGAACGTCTGGCCTTTGAAGATCCGCTGACAGGCGGCGCCAACCAGGCTGCGTTTGAACTTAGGTACCGCGAACTGGCCCCAGGCATGAAACCGGGCATATATACCATTGCAGTCATGGATGTGAGGCATTTTAAAATGATTAATGAGCGTTTTGGCATCCATGCGGGAAACCGGGTCCTTGCATATCTTTACCGCGTAATGGAGGGCCATCTGCGTGAGGACCAGGGCGAATTCATGGCAAGGAGTGAGTCGGACCGCTTTTTCCTGTGCCTGAGGGGATGCGGATACCAGGAAATACGGGACAGGTTGGACGGGATAATCCGGGACATCAATTCATTTTTTAATCCGGATCTTCCAGGATACACCTTTTCATTCAGGCAGGGCGCCTGCCTGGTGGAGGAACCGGGGCAGGAGATTGCCATCCTCCAGGATAGGGCAAGACTGGCCTCCCAGAGCAGGAATCCGGATCTGGAGCCTGGATGTGTGTTCTATGATGACAGCCTGACCGTGGAACTGAAAATGGAGGAGGAATTGAACAGCCTGTTTGCGGGTTCCATTGAGAACCATGATTTCCAGGTATACCTCCAACCAAAGGTGGGCCTTGAAAGCCGGGTCTTGGAAGGGGCCGAGGCCCTGGTCCGCTGGAAGCATCCGAAAAGGGGAATCATATATCCCTCTGACTTCATTCCGCTGTTTGAACGAAATGGAAAAATATGTAAATTAGACCTATATGTGTTTGGGGAAGTCTGCAGGATCATAAGCAGCTGGGAGAAGAAGGGGAAGGCAGTGGTCCCTGTTTCCGTCAACCTGTCCAGACAGCATTTTGCGGAAGAGGATTTCCTGGAACGGTTCGCGGATCTTGCACAGCAGTATCATGTTCCGGCGGGCATGATTGAATTTGAACTGACGGAGTCCATTTTCTTTGAAAACCATCAAATCAACCGTGTCGGGGATGCCATAAAAAGGATGCATGAACTGGGCTTTGCCTGCTCCCTGGATGATTTTGGCTCCGGCTTCTCATCCCTGGGCCTTTTAAAGGAATTTGACGTGGATTCCATTAAACTGGACCGTTCCTTTTTCGTCAATATGTCAGGGCAAAAGGCAAGGGACGTGATTGCCTGCCTGGTGGACCTGGCAAAACGGCTGAAGGTAAAGACCGTGGCGGAAGGCATAGAGGATTGGGGGACCGTGGAGTATCTCAGGTCCATTGGCTGCAACATGGTACAGGGGTATGTGTTTGCAGGACCGCTTCCCGCAGATGAGTTTGACTGTCTGCATATTTCCTGGACAGGCAGCATAGAATGTAATATCAACCCTTGAAAGGAGCCAATACATATGACCATCTATCCACCCTGCCGGAGCCTGATGAAATTCGGCGTATTTAAGAATCTGATTGAAACTTATTACCGGTTCAGAATCAGGAGGCCATGCTTTGTCATGTGGCAGAATGAGAGATGGACCCTTGTGACGTTGGACTGTTAAGGACTTGACTTATGGACCGATATGTTCTAGTATAAAAACTGTCAATATGCGCCGCGGCCCCATGGACGGATGTGGATGGCCATACCGCGGCAGGGACAGGAGAGATAGGTCATGAATAAGAAAGAAGCCAATGAAATAAAAAAGCTGTTTACCCCGGCCAACTGCGCCATCACGCGCATCTGCGGCTGCTATGTGGATTCGGAGAAGAATAAGAAGACAGAGCTTAAGGAGGCATTCCTCTCACTTCCGGAGGAAGAGGCCTTTAAGTATTTTACCATTTTCAGGAATGCGCTTTCAGGAACATTGGGAAAGAACCTGATTAATATGGAATTTCCTTTACATACGGAGGCGGAGGGCGGTACCCACCACTTCCTCATGAAGCTGCGGGACAGCCAGTTAAAGGATGATGTCATCCTTGAGGAATTCTATGATAAGGTCATTGCCAATTATGACTACGGTGAGAATTATTATATCATCCTCATACACTGTGCTTATGATATCCCGGCCAAGGCCACGGACGGCACGGAGATGTTTGACGCCTCGGAATACGTGTACGAGTTCATCCAGTGCACCATCTGTCCGGTAAAGCTTGCCAAGGCAGGCCTGAGTTATAACCCGCTGACCAATTCCATTGAGAACCGTAACCGGGACTGGCTGGTGGAGGCGCCGGAACAGGGCTTCCTGTTCCCTGCCTTTAATGACAGGAACATGGATCTCCACAGCCTTTTATATTATGCAAAGAATCCGGAGCAGATGCCGGAAACCCTGATTGATGAGCTGTTAGGCTGCGTCATCCCCATGTCGGCCAAAAGCCAGAAGGAGACGTTCCAGGCCCTTGTGGAGGAGACGCTGGGAGAAAACTGTGACTTTGAGACAGTGAAGAACATTCATGAGAACCTGACCGAACTGGTGGAGGAGACCAAGGATGAGCCCATTCCCCTGACCCTGGACAAGTATCAGGTGAAAAAGCTGTTAGAGACAAACGGCGCAACACCGGAAAAGCTGGAAGAATTCGAACAGCGCTACGCACAGGTGGAGGACGGGCCGGGAACCAGTTTTGTGGCGGCCAATGTGGTTAACACCAGGAGCTTTGAAATCAAGACACCGGATGTGAGCATCAAGGTTGCGCCGGATAAGACCCATCTTGTGGAGAACCGTATGATTGAGGGCAGGCCGTGTATCGTCATTACCATCAGCGAGCATGTGGAAATCAATGGGATTTCCGTGCGGCCGGTGGCGGCCCAGGGCCAGGATGGGGAGTCATGAACACCAATAAATTACATATCCATTAAAAACAGCCGGCCCGGGAATCCTGGATTCCCGGACCGGCTGTTTTTGGGGCGTGTCCGGCGTGGCCTGCTTTTATAAGGGTCAGATGCGCTCCGCATTATCACGCATGAACTTATACTCGGCTACCGAACGGTCAAAGGTCTGGATATGATAGTAAAGCCAGTCCCGTACCTTTTCCTGTACCGCGTTTACAAACGCGTCTGAAGGGCCTTCCTCCTCCATCAGCATGTCATGAAGTTCCTGTACGGTATTCCGCAGCTCCTCGTGCTTCTGCTTATGCTCCTTTATGCCGGGATAGCTGATGGATTCCTGCAGTCCTTCCTCTTCCCTGAAATGGAATTCTGTATAATCTGCCAGGTAATTTAACATCCTGGCTGCGCCGCTTTGATTGGAGCGTTCCTCGCAGCTTTTCAGCAAGTCGTTAATCTTATCAATCAGCTCCTTATGCTGGGAATCAATTAAAGTATTGCCTGTAACCAGGTCATCTGTAAATTCTGCATACATGGTGTGATACCTCCTGAATATTTGATATTTATAATTTATCACAAATAATTTTAAATTGCTATGACTTTTGCAACAAATATAACCACTTATGGGAAAAGGCAGACATTGGTTCCCAAATCGTATCTTCGACAAAACGAATACACTGTAAATAGGGGGTTATATATGGGTAAGAAGTTGTCTGGACAAAAAAGTCAATAGTTGATATAATGACCATGTGCATCAGGTAATCTAAAGATAATGGGAGGAAAAAACGAGAGATGAGTCGTACAATTAGCGCAGGTTATGTATATCGTCAATATTCTACCGAAGGTGTGTATCTGGCAGACTATAAAAGTTCCAGGGAAGCCCATGAGGCCACAGGGGTATCCATTGGCTCCATAGCCAGGGCGGCTCATGGTGAACGCAGAAGCGGGGGAGGATTTGTGTGGAGGAAGGTCCTGGCAGAATCCCCAAAGGAAAACATTGAGATTGACCTTACCAGTAAAATAGGGAACCATGATAAACGTCCGCTGGTGCAGAAGACCCTGGATGGTGAGGTGATTGGACAGTTCCTCTCAATTGCCCATGCCAGCCGTGCACTTAAAATCAGCCGGAGAAGCCTGTCATGCGCCCTGAGCGGAGCCCAGAAAACAGCCGGAGGATTTGTGTGGGAAGAACAGCCGGTACAGCCCGAGGGTCCGGAAGGAACAGCCGGTGAACCAACAGAATAAGTAAGACCTGGAATTGTATGTTACATAGAACGGATATGCATTATTATAATATAGAAGAAATAGGTATTACCGTACAGCCGCCATAAAGGCGGCTGTAATTTATTTGGTGGGAACTTTACGGAAAAAAGAGAAAAAACGCAGAAATCTGATTGTATTTGCGAGATTTCTGTGGATATTTGCGAGAATTTATAGTACAATAAATGAGAGAATACGGACCAGGATATTGCTGGAGGAGGAACTGGAGATGAAACGTGAAGATATGATATGGAGTGACAGGAAGAGGAACTGGCTGGGACTTCCCTGGACATTTACAGTGTATGGCCTGACAGAAGACCGGCTTTTCATTAAGACCGGCGTATTGAACATCCATGAAGATGAGGTCCGTCTTTACAGGATACTGGATCTGTCCCTGCGCAGGTCCTTCTGGCAGAGGATCGTGGGGCTGGGAACCATCCATGTGGACAGCAGTGACAAGACCATGAAGGCATTTGACATACACAATATCCGCGATTGCGAGAATGTCAAGGAGCAGCTTTCCGGGCTGGTGGAGCAGGAGAGGGATAATAAGCGGGTATCCTCAAGGGAATTCATAGGCGGCTACGAGGATGGGGACGATGGTTTTGATGAGCCGGACGGCCATTATTAATAAAAGACACTACTAAGAAAGGGGATTTTGTATGGGTAAAAAACGCAATATAATTGTTGGGCAGTCAGGGGGACCTACATCAGTTATTAACTCCAGTCTGGCAGGTGTGTATAAGACGGCAAAGGAGAGGGGATTCCACAAGGTGTATGGCATGCTCCACGGCATTGAAGGGCTGCTGGATGAAATGTATGTGGATTTATCCACCCAGATCCATTCAGACATGGACATTGAGCTTTTAAAGAGGACGCCCTCCGCATTCCTGGGCTCCTGCCGTTATAAGCTGCCGGATATCCACGAGAACCCGGATATTTATGAGAAACTGTTCGCAATCCTGGATAAGCTGGAGATTGAGGTCTTCATCTACATCGGAGGCAACGACTCCATGGATACCATCAAGAAGCTGTCTGACTATGCCATTGTAAAGGGACACAGCCAGAAGTTTTTAGGCGTGCCAAAGACCATTGACAATGACCTGGCGCTGACCGACCACACGCCTGGATTTGGCAGTGCGGCCAAGTACATAGCCACCTCCACCAAGGAAGTGATACGGGATGCCATGGGGCTTTCCTATAAACGCAAGACCATCACAATCATAGAATGTATGGGAAGGAATGCAGGGTGGCTGACCGGTGCCACGGCCCTTGCAAAGACAGAGGACTGCTGCGGCCCCGACCTGATATACCTTCCGGAGATTACATTTGACATTGATAAGTTCCTTAAAAAGTGTAAGGATCTGATTGTTAAGAAACCGTCCAGCGTCATTGCGGTATCTGAGGGAATCAAGGTCCCGGACGGACGGTATGTGTGCCAGCTGTCAGGGGGAAGCGATTATGTGGATGCCTTTGGGCATAAACAGCTGGCGGGCACCGCTGACTACCTGGCCGGATTCCTGGCAGCGGAGCTGGGCTGCAAGACAAGGTCCGTGGAACTGTCCACCCTCCAGCGGAGCGCTTCCCATGTGGCTTCCCGTGTGGACATCAACGAGGCATTCATGGTAGGCGGTGCGGCTGTTAAGGCGGCGGATGAAGGCGACACCGGCAAGATGGTTGTCATTGACAGGGTATCCGACGACCCCTATATGAGCGCGGCCGGCATCTATGATGTCCATAAGATTGCCAACAATGAAAAGGTGGTGCCAAGGAACTGGGTGAACAAGGACGGCAGCTATGTGACACAGGAATTCGTTAATTATGTGGAGCCGCTGATACAGGGGGATTACCAGCCGTTCATGGTAAACGGACTGCCCCAGCACCTGGTTTTGAAGCGGTAGGATACCCATAATGGCTAAAAATTTCTATGATTAGTTTAAAAATTTGCAGATTCAGCCATTATTTGGCAGATAAGAATCAAGGGCGGTTTCCAGATTTCTGGGGACCGCCTTTAAAAAACCACAATGAAACGGGTTTAATACTTCAAAACCCAAGCAGTCTGCACAATGATAACACACCCCCTGGCATGGGGGAGGGGAGAAGGGGGATTTGACAATGGATTACAATGGTGGTATATTTATGTCAACCTTTCCAAATATCATTCATGGACACCATGGTTTAATATACAAAAGACCGGGCGTCCCAAAAAGGAGTTTTGATTATGAAAGAGAAGAAAATCATATTGCCAACAATAGCTGAAGCAAGGAAATTCGTGGAAGAAGCTACCAGGTGTGACTTTGATATTGATGTATTTTATAATAGGGTAACCATTGATGCCAAGTCCATCCTGGGCGTGCTGAGCCTGGACCTGACCAGGGTCCTTACGGTCCAGTTCAATGGGACCGATGAAGTATTTGAGGAGTATCTGGGCACACTTTCACCGGAAGCCGCAATCACGGCTGCCTAGGGCGTGTCTGAAAATTCATTCCCGCTCTAGGGGCTGTTTGAAAATTCATTCCCGCCATCTGCACGCCCCACTTCGCGGCATATTTGGTCCCAATTCGGTCAACGTAGCCCGCTACGCCTCCCTCATCGGGACCAAATCTCCCACAAAGTGGAGCGCACAGCTGACGGAAAGCAATTTTCAAACACACCCAAGTAAATAGCTAAAAGTAGTGCAATGAAAGAGCCTGCGGGCTGAATCAGGAGGATTGCGAACGTCTGTTTGCAATCCTCCTGTTTTTATGGTATGATATCGTAAGATTGTTTGATGGGGCAGGTGCTGTACGCGTATTTATCCGGGCGGCGCCTTGCGCCCTCAGCCGGCAGCAAGGAGGTAGCGGATTTGGACGGACAGACACAGGCACAGCCGCCAATCAAGATATCCGTACGTAATCTGGTGGAATTCGTGATGCGAAGTGGTGATTTAGACAACCGCAGGACGGCAGGGGCCAAGAAGGAGGCCATGCAGGCTGGCGGCAGGCTGCACCGGAAGATACAGAAACGGATGGGAAGCAGTTACCGCCCGGAAGTGGTTTTAAAGCACAGGGTACGGGAGGATATGTTTGAAATCCTGGTGGAAGGAAGGGCGGACGGAATCATCACGGAGCCGGCCGGCGTTGTGATTGATGAGATTAAATGCATCTACATGGATGTGGGCCGGCTGGAGGAGCCGGACCCGGTGCATCTGGCCCAGGCCCTGTGCTATGGATATTTTTACAGCTATGATAACAAGCTTGACACCATTGGCATCCAGATTACCTATTGCAATATAGAGACAGAGGAAATCAGGCGTTTTAAGGAGGAGAGGAGCAGCGCGGACCTGTCCGTCTGGTTTGAAGGGCTGATACATGAGTATGTGAAGTGGGCCAGGTACATCTGCCATCACAACATGCGGCGCCAGGAATGCTTAAAGGAACTTCCCTTTCCCTATCCCTACAGGGATGGGCAGAAGGAACTGGCAGTGGATGTATACCGGTCCATTGCAAGAAAGAGGAACCTGTTCATACAGGCACCCACCGGTGTGGGCAAGACCCTTTCCACCATCTATCCCAGCCTGAAGGCCATGGGGGAGGGCCATGGGGAGAAGCTGTTTTACCTGACAGCCAAGACCATTACCAGAAGTGTGGCAGAAGATGCGTTTTCCATCCTCAGGAAGGAAAGCGGGCTGTATTTTAACACAGTGACCATCACTGCCAAGGAAAAGCTGTGCATCATGGAGAAGCCGGACTGTAATCCCCAGGCCTGCATAAGGGCAAAGGGGCATTATGACAGGGTCAATGACGCGGTCTATGAGATCATCGGGGATGTGGACGGGATTACAAGGGAGAAGGTCCTGGAATATGCAGGGCGGTATCAGATATGCCCCTTTGAATTCTGCCTGGATATCAGCAACTGGGTGGATGGGATCATCTGTGATTACAATTACGTGTTTGACCCCAATGTGAGGCTGAAGCGGTATTTTGACCAGGGGGAGCCGGGGCAGGGATATCTGTTCCTGGTGGACGAGGCCCATAACCTGGTGGCCCGGGCCAGGGAGATGTACAGCGCCAGCCTGGTGAAGGAAGACGTGCTCCTGGTCAGGAGGATCCTCAAGTCCCAGACAGGCGCGGGAAAGGTGCTGACCCAGCTGGACAAGTTAAACCAGAAGTTCCTGGACCTAAAGAGGTCGTACGGTTCGGAGGACGCGGAGGGAATAATCCACCGCCAGGTCCTTGGAAGCGACTATGAGCTGCTGCCGGATGTGAACCTGCTGGCCCTTCAGCTCATGACCATGTTCGGCGAGCTGGAAAGTTTCATGAATGAGAACGTGGAGTTTGGGGACAGGGACCTGGTGCTGGAGTTTTACTTTGCTGTCCGGGATTTCCTGTATATCTATGACAGGCTGGATGACAATTACAGGATTTATGCAAGGCTTCTGCCGGACGGGCATTTCATGGTAAAGCTATTGTGCGTGAATCCGGCTGTGAACCTGAAGGAATGCCTGGACCGCGGGAACAGCACCCTGTTCTTTTCAGCGACCCTGCTGCCAATCCAGTACTACAAAGAACTGCTCAGCGGCAGCCAGGAGGAATACGCGGTCTATGCCAGGTCCCCGTTCCCTGAGGAAAACCGCCTGGTGCTGGCTGCCAGCGATGTAAGCAGCCGCTACAGCCGGAGAGGCCCCTATGAATACGAGAAGATTGCAGACTATATATGCAGGATCGTGGAGGGGAAAAGAGGCAATTACATGGTGTTCTGCCCCTCCTACCAATATCTTCACGCCATTGAGGAGGTCCTTGCCAGACGGCAGGAGGAGGTCGGGCTGGATTTTACATGGCTGGCCCAGAAGAACCGCATGACAGAGGAGGAGAGGGAGGACTTCCTGAGAAGTTTTGACGGGGAACGGAAACAGTCCATGGCGGCCCTGTGTGTGATGGGGGGAATCTTTTCAGAGGGAATTGACCTTAAGGAGGACCGCCTGATTGGCGCCGTGATTATCGGGACCGGCCTGCCCCAGGTGAATACGGAGCAGGAAATCCTCAGGGATTATTTTGACGGACACGGCGGCTGTGGGTTTGATTATGCCTACCAGTATCCGGGAATGAACAAGGTGATGCAGGCGGCCGGCCGGGTCATACGGACCATCCATGACAAGGGCGTGATTGCCCTGCTGGACGACCGGTTCCTGCGCCCGGAATATGTGGCCATGTTTCCAAGGGAATGGGGCTCCTATACAGTGGTCAGCCGGTACAATGTGGGCCAGGCAGTGGAACGGTTCTGGAACCGCTTTTAACATGTGCCGGAAGGGAACGGCGCTCTACAGGATATCCATGAACTGTCTGGCTGCCTGGGAAACAGGCAGGCTTTCATTGTAGGCCACCATCATCTGCCGGGAGGGAAGCTGTTCCTTTAAATCCAGGATGAACAGGTTCCTGTCCTTTGCAGGGATGCAGAAGTCCGGGACAAACGCAATCCCCAGTCCGATACGGGCCAGGTCGATGAGAAGGTCGTTGCTGGACAGCTCAATCTCAGGAACCAGGTCCAGCTGGCGTTTCTGGAAAATCTGATGCAGGAACTCGCTGGTGGTGCTCTTGCGGTCCAGCATCATGATGGGGTAGTCCAGAAGCTCTTCCAGCCCCAGCTTCCTTCCTTCCAAAGGAAAGGCAGCCCGGCTGGCCACGAATACGTCATGGAATTCATTGATGACCCGGGTGTTCATGTTGCCGGCCAGGGCTGAGTTGGGATAATTGGTCACAATGAAGTCGGCCTGTCCGTTTTCCAGGAAGCGGGCGCATTCAATGGAGGTCTGGTTGGTTACCTTGATGTGTATGTTGGGAAATTCCTTGTGGAACTGATTCAGGTAGGGCACCAGATAGTAACGGCATATGGTGTCGCTGGCGCCGATGCGCAGCTGGCCGCCGTTTAATGTGTGGGCTTCCAGAAGCTGGTTCTCACCGCGCTTAATCAGGTTCATGGCTGGTTCGATGTGTTTTAACAGAATCTCGCCCTCGGGCGTGAGCTGCACTTTTTTGGTACTCCGTATGAAAAGAGGCTGGTTCAGCTTTTTCTCCAGGACTTTTATGGACTGGCTCACCGCTGACTGGGAGATGAAAAGCTGTTTGGACGCTTCGGAAAAACTCAGTGTAATTGCAACATGGTAAAATACTTTATATAGTTCATAGTTAATATCCATTATTAAGTCCTCCTTATAAACTAAGCCTATCTTATCACGATGGACAAGGGTTTGTAAAGAGGTTTCTGTCCGATTGCTTGACTTCTACAAGTGGATGGATTATCCTAATACATATCTTGAAAGGAATAAGGATTGAGATGGCAGAAAATTTTTATGAAATGTATCTGGAAGAGATGGGCGGTATCACGCCTTTGACCGAGCAGGAGAAAAAGGCTCTTTTAAAAGAGACGGCCCGGGGGGATGCAGGGGCGCGCAGCCGTTTGGTGGAAGGCAGTTTAAGGCATGTGCTGGATCTGGTATCAGGGTATGAGGGCAGGGAGCTGCCCATGTCCGATATTGTCCAGGAAGCCAATACGGCCCTGATGCTGGCGGCCATTGAATATGATGAAAGCGAGCCATGGGACGGACTTGTGGAGCGCAGGGTAAGGGAGGCCGTGGAACTGGCCCTTGAGGAACAGAGAGCGGAAGCCGAAATAGAAGAAAACATGGCTGCCAGGGTCAATGTACTCCAGACCGTATCACAGATGATGGCCAAGGAACTGGGCCGGGAGGCCACGCTCCAGGAACTGGCTGCCAAGATGAAGATGACGGAAGAGGAAATCAAGGACATCATGAAGCTGGCACTGGACGCCCTGACAGTCAATGGGGAAGGCCGGGCCTTGGGGGAAACAGAAGATGACACGGATTCCTCCAATCCCATTAAGGATGGATGGAGCATGGAAGAACGGTAGGGGGAACTGGATCATGAAGTTATATATCATACGCCATGGACAGACGGACTGGAATGTGGAGGGCAAGATACAGGGAAGGCAGGATATCCCGCTTAATGATATGGGACGCAGGCAGGCCAGGGCATTGGCAGATGGCATGAAATCCCGCCCGGTGGCATCTGTCTACTCCAGTCCCCAGAAGCGGGCCATGGAGACGGCAGAGGCCATAGCAGGCCCCCTGGGCCTTACGGTCAAGGCAGTGCCACAGCTGATGGAAATCGGATATGGGGACTGGGAAGGCCGCAGCGCCGAAGATATACTGACCACGGACAGGGAACTGTATGAGTCCTGGTGGCAGCACCCCGCCACGGTGGCGCCTCCGGGCGGAGAGACGCTGAACCAGGTGGATGAACGCTGCCGCCAGGCCTGGGACATGATACGGTCAGGGATGAAGGGGGACACGGCAGTGGTGGCCCATGGCGGGACGCTGGCCCACTTTATCGTACATCTTCTGGAGGGCCAGCCCGAGGCCAAGGAGATTGTGGTCAGCAATGCAAGCATTACCACCATGGACTATGACCCGAAATCCGGGGCCTGCCGCCTGGTGGACCTGAATGACTGCAGCCACCTGGACTGAATTTTCAAACAGACCCCAGGGTATATTAAAATGGAGATAGTTTTGTAAGCGCTTACAATTAAATATGGGAGGTATTCTTATGACAGAGGTTAAAGGCAATGTAATCGTAGGACAGTCCGGAGGACCTACAGCAGTGATTAACTCCAGCCTGGCAGGGGTCTATAAAACTGCCAGGGACAGAGGGGCAAGGAAGGTATACGGCATGCTTCACGGAATCCAGGGCCTGCTGCAGGAGCGGTATGTGGATCTGTCTGACCACATCAAGACGGATCTGGACATTGAGCTTTTAAAACGGACCCCTTCCGCTTATCTTGGCTCATGCCGCTTCAAGCTTCCGGAGATATGTGAGGACAGGACTGTTTACGACAGGATATTTGAAATCCTTCACGGGCTGGAAGTGGAGTATTTCTTCTATATCGGCGGTAATGATTCCATGGACACCATTAAGAAGCTGTCCGACTACTCCTTATTAAATGGCAGTAAGATCCGTTTCATGGGCGTGCCGAAAACCATTGACAATGACCTTGCGGCAACGGACCACACGCCTGGATATGGAAGCGCGGCCAAGTACATTGGCGCCATTACAAAAGAAGTAATCCGGGACGGCCTTGTCTATGACCAGCAGAACGTGACCATCCTGGAAATCATGGGACGGAACGCGGGATGGCTCACCGGCGCGGCCGCGCTTGCAAAGGGTGAGGACTGCGGGGGGCCGGACATGATTTTCCTTCCCGAGGTTACCTTTGACGTGGATGCTTTCATGAAGAAGGTGGAAGGACTCCACCGGCGCAAGAAATCGGTGGTGGTTGCCGTATCAGAGGGCGTGAAGCTGGCGGACGGCCGTTATGTCTGCGAACTGACAGAGGGGATTGAGTTTGTGGATGCCTTTGGACATAAACAGCTGACCGGAACAGCCAGATACCTGGCGGAGAAAATCAACCGGGAGGTTGGCTGCAAGACCAGGGCCATTGAGTTTAACTCACTTCAAAGATGCGCGTCCCATATTGTCTCCAGGGTGGATATCACGGAGGCGTTCCAGGTTGGAGGGGCGGCCGTGAAGGAGGCCTTTGAAGGGGAGACCGGCAAGATGGTCATCCTCAAACGGGTTTCCGACGACCCTTATGTGTGCGTCACGGATATCTATGACGTGCATAAGGTTGCCAATGTGGAGAAAAAGGTGCCCAGGGAATGGATTAATCAGGATGGGGATTATGTGACGGAAGAATTTGTGAATTACATACGTCCTTTAATCCAGGCAGAACTTACCCCAATCATGACGGACGGGCTTCCAAGACACCTGTATTACACGGATGTGGAGAAAAAGTAGCAGGACGGTAAATTAAAAACAGGGCTGCGGCCGCTGGCTTTTCCAGTGGGGCTGCAGCCCTGTTTTAATCCGGTGCATCTTAATCCGTATATCTTAATCCATATATCTTAATGGTACAGCTTCTTGTGCTCATAGACCGGTTCGGATGTAAGCTCCACGCCCAGCTTCTTAAAGACCTTGATATCCACGTCAGACAGCATGACAGAGGTGTGTACCTGGCAGCCCCGCAGTTTGGGGAGCTGGGACAGGGCCTTTTTGGCCGTACTGTCCGTGGCCGCGCTCATGGACAGGGCAATCAGTACCTCGTCCGTGTGAAGGCGTGGGTTCTTGCTGCCCATGTACTGGGTCTTAAGGGTCTGGATGGGCTCAATCGCGGATGGGGCAATCAGGTGTACATTGTGGGGAATACCGCCCAATACCTTGATGGCGTTCAGCAGCAGGGCGGCGGAAGCGCCTAAAAGGCTGCTGGTCTTGCCGGTCACCAGCTGCCCGTCATCCAGTTCCATGGCTGCCGCAGGAGCACCCAGCTTCTGGGCACGTTCCATGCAGGGGGCAATGACGCGGCGCATGGCAGTGGTGATCTTGGCCTGGTTCATGAGGAGGTTGATCTTATAGACCTCATCCTGATCCCCTTCCTCCATGGCAAGGCGGTTCAGCGCATGATAATGCCGGCGGATGATTTCCTGGTTGGAGGCCTCACGGCAGGCATCGTCGTCAATGATACAGAAGCCTGCCATGTTGACGCCCATGTCCGTTGGGGATTTGTAAGGGCTGGTGCCGTAAATCCCTTCGAAAATCGCGTTGAGCACAGGGAAGATATCCACATCCCTGTTATAGTTGACAGTTGTTTCGCCGTAAGCTTCCAGGTGGAAGGGGTCAATCATGTTTACATCGTTAAGGTCCGCCGTGGCAGCTTCATAGGCCAGGTTCACCGGATGCTTTAACGGAAGGTTCCAGATGGGAAATGTCTCAAACTTGGCATATCCGGCCTTGATTCCCCGCTTGTTCTCATGATAGAGCTGGGAAAGGCAGGTGGCCATCTTGCCGCTGCCGGGTCCGGGAGCCGTGATGATGACCAGCGGCCTGGTGGTCTCTATATAATCATTCATGCCAAAGCCCGCATCGCTGACAATCAGGGGGATATTGCTGGGATAACCCTCGATGCAGTAGTGGCGGTATACCTTGATGCCCCTGTGCTCTAATTTGGCCTTAAACTGGTCGGCGCCGTTCTGGCCGCTGTACTGGGTAATCACCACGCTGCCCACATACAGGCCCTTGTCCCTGAATTCCTGGATCAGGCGGAGCACATCCTCATCATAGGTAATGCCCAGATCATGGCGCACTTTATTCTTCTCAATATCAGCCGCATTGATGACGATGACAATCTCGGACTGGTCGGCCAGCTGAAGGAGCATACGCAGCTTACTGTCAGGGGCAAAGCCCGGAAGCACCCTGGAGGCGTGGAAATCGTCAAAGAGTTTGCCGCCGAATTCCAGATACAGCTTATCGCCAAATTCCCCAATCCGCTTTTTGATGTGTTCTGACTGCATGGTCAGATATTTTTCGTTATCAAATCCGATTTTCATTTCTTCTGTATTCTCCCTGTCCTAAAATTAACCACATACCATTTTAGTATAGCACAATTTACGTATGTGTGCCATAATAGTTTCCGCGGAATCTGAAGATGATATGCAGATGATCTGCAGTTAATCTGCAGGAGGCAACATGGATACAGGAGATTGTTTATAAGAAAACATGTGAAAAAAGATTAAATATATTAATTTTACTAATTTATATAACTTGTGATATGATAAGTACAGATAAAAGGGCATTGGTCCCTTTTGGCTGTATCAATATAGAAGGTCACAAAAAGCAGGAGGTTGCTAAATGAGCGTAAGGCGAATATTTGTGGAGAAGAAACCGGACTATGCAGTTAAGGCAGGCGAGCTGAGGGAAGAGTTAGAAAGCTACCTGGGACTGGATGATGTGAGGAATGTGCGTGTTTTAATCCGTTACGATATTGAGAACCTGTCGGAGGAAACATATAGGAAGGCATTGGGGACCATTTTTTCCGAGCCGCCCTTGGACGAGGTATATGAGGAGGAATTCCCAAAGAATCCGGGTGACCTTGTATTTTCCGTGGAATACCTGCCTGGACAGTTTGACCAGAGGGCGGATTCCGCCGAGCAGTGCGTCAAGCTTTTAAAGGAAGACGAGGAGCCTGTCATCAGGACAGCAGCCACCTATGTAATCACCGCGCCCCTGACCGGGGACCAGGAAGCTGCCATCAAAAGCTTCTGCATCAACCCGGTGGACAGCCGTGAGGCAGAGGAAAGGAAACCGGAAACCCTGGTGACCGGGTTTGAGGTGCCGGAGGATATTAAGGATTTTGACGGCTTTACGGATCTTTCCCGGGAAGGGTTAAAGGCTCTTTATGATACCCTGAACCTGGCCATGACTTTTAAGGATTTCCTCCATATCCAGGCATATTATAAAAAGGAAGAGCGCAGGAATCCGTCCGTAACGGAAATCCGTGTGCTGGATACATACTGGTCCGACCACTGCCGCCACACCACGTTTTCCACTGAACTTAAGAATGTAAGCTTTACGGACGGGGATTACAGGGAACCCATTGAGGATACATATAAGCAGTACCTGGCTGACAGGGAAGTGATATATAAGGGGCGGGACGATAAGTATGTCTGCCTGATGGACCTGGCCCTGATGGCAATGAGGAAGCTGCGCAGGGATGGAAAACTTACGGATATGGAGGTTTCCGATGAAATCAATGCCTGCTCCATCGTGGTGCCCGTGGAAATTGACGGTGTGCAGGAGGAGTGGCTGGTTAACTTTAAGAATGAGACACACAACCATCCCACTGAGATTGAACCCTTTGGCGGCGCCGCCACCTGTCTGGGCGGGGCCATCCGTGACCCGCTGTCAGGCCGTACCTATGTGTACCAGGCCATGCGCGTGACCGGGGCAGCAGACCCCACAAAACCATTAAGCGAGACGCTAAAGGGCAAACTGCCCCAGAGGAAAATCGTAAACAGCGCTGCCCAGGGATATTCCTCCTATGGCAACCAGATTGGTCTTGCCACCGGATATGTAAAAGAGGTATATCATCCGGGTTATGTGGCGAAGCGGATGGAAATCGGCGCGGTTATGGGCGCTGCCCCCAGAAAAGATGTAATCCGTGAGACTTCCGACCCGGGTGATATCATCATCCTTTTGGGCGGACGCACGGGCCGCGACGGCATCGGCGGGGCCACCGGTTCCTCCAAGGTCCACACCACGGCGTCCATTGAAGTGTGCGGCGCAGAGGTGCAGAAGGGAAATGCCCCCACGGAGCGCAAAATCCAGAGGATGTTCCGCCGCCCGGAGGTGAGCCGCCTCATAAAGAAGTGCAATGACTTTGGGGCAGGCGGCGTGTCGGTTGCCATCGGGGAACTGGCTGCCGGGCTTAAGATTGATCTTGACAAGGTGCCGAAGAAATACGCGGGTCTGGATGGAACGGAAATCGCCATTTCCGAGTCCCAGGAAAGGATGGCGGTTGTGGTTGACCCGGCGGATGTGGACCGGTTCCTGGCCTATGCCGCTGAGGAGAACCTGGAAGCAGTGACCGTGGCAGTGGTGACGGAAGAACCGCGCCTGGTGATGAGCTGGAGGGGCAGGATTATTGTGGATATCAGCCGGGCCTTCCTTGACACCAACGGCGCCCACCAGGAAGCAGACGTGACCCTGGAAGTGCCAAACCGTGAGGGCAATCCCTTTGAGCGCAGGGAAACGGGGGATGTAAAGGCAAAATGGATGGAAATGCTGGCAGGACTTAATGTGTGCTCACAGAAGGGTCTGGTGGAGCGCTTTGACGGCTCCATCGGGGCAGGCTCCGTGTTCATGCCTTACGGAGGCAGGTACCAGCTGACCGAGACGCAGGCCATGGTTGCAAAGCTGCCCGTACTGAAGGGACACACGGATACGGTGACCATGATGAGTTATGGGTTTGACCCGTACCTTTCCAGCTGGAGCCCGTACCACGGAGCCGTATATGCAGTGGTGTCCTCGGTCGCCAAGATTGTGGCCGCAGGCGGCGACTGCAGCAAGATCCATTTCACGTTCCAGGAATATTTCCGCAGGATGAACTCCGACCCGTCCAGATGGAGCCAGCCTTTTGCAGCCCTTCTGGGCGCCTATGGCGCGCAGCTTGGCCTTGGCCTTGGGTCCATTGGAGGCAAGGACAGCATGTCCGGCACCTTTGACACGGAAGAAGGCGAGATTAACGTGCCGCCAACCCTTGTGTCCTTTGCGGTGGATGTGGACAGCAGCAGGCATATCATTACGCCTGAGTTTAAGAAACCAGGCAGCAGGATTGTGGAATTCAGGATTGCACGGGACCGGTACGACCTGCCGGATTACGGCCGGGTAATGGAGGGGTACACAAAGCTGCGTGAGGATATCCTGGCCGGCCGGATCATTTCCGCTTATGCAGTGGAAGGAAACGGCCTGGCAGAGGCAGTGAGCAAGATGGGATTCGGCAATAAGCTGGGTGTGAAGATAGAGCATAATGTGGACCCAAGGGACTTCTTCGGGGCAGGATGGGGCAACATTGTCTGCGAAGTTGCAGAAGGCAGGACAGGGGAGCTTTCCATCCCATACACGGTCATTGGCGAGGTGACGGACAGCGGCGTATTTGAGTACGGCGGCACGGTCATCACCATGGATGAAGCCCTCCATGCATGGACCCGCACGCTGGAGGACGTGTTCCCCACTGTTACGGGCAGGTCTGCCTGCGGCCGGGAGGCCGTCCTGGAAGAAAAGCTTTACCGCAGTCCGGCAGTGTATATATGTGACCATAAGCTGGGGCAGCCAACCGTATTCATTCCTGTATTCCCGGGCACCAACTGCGAGTATGACAGCACAAAGGCATTTGAGCGGGCAGGGGCAAAGGTGGTTACAAAGGTGTTCAGGAACCTGGGCGCTGAGGATATCCGGCAGTCCGTTGACGAGTACAGGAAAGCCATAGCGGGCGCCCAGATCGTGATGTTCCCCGGAGGATTCTCCGCAGGGGATGAGCCGGAAGGTTCAGCCAAGTTCTTTGCCACCGTATTCCGCAACGCGGTGATGAAGGAGGAACTGGAAAAGCTGTTAAATGAGCGTGACGGACTGATGCTTGGCATCTGCAACGGTTTCCAGGCCCTGATCAAGCTGGGGCTTGTGCCGGAAGGCAGGATCGTGGAGCAGGGACCGGATTCGCCAACCCTTGCCATGAACACCATTGGGCGCCATGTCTCCAAGATGGCATATACCAAGGTAGTGTCCAACAAATCCCCATGGCTGGCAGGAGCAGGGCTTGGCGGCGTATACTGCAACCCGGCATCCCACGGCGAGGGACGTTTTGTTGCCAATGAGGCATGGCTCCACAGGCTCATGGCCAATGGACAGGTGGCAACCCAGTACGTGGACCATGAGGGCAATATCACCATGGACGAATACTGGAACCCCAACGGTTCCTACATGGCCATAGAGGGCATCACCAGCCCGGACGGACGCATCCTGGGCAAGATGGCCCACTCTGAGCGGCGCGGGGAATCGGTGGCCATTAACATTTACGGGGAACAGGATATGAAGATATTCGAATCAGGAGTAAAATACTTCCAGCTGTAATTAAGTGATGTATGAAGGGCTGGATTGGACATGGAAACAGGGAATACACGGCTGACTTGGTTTCGGCCGGGCATTCCCTGTTTGTGGTGGGGAATCAGGATATCAGTTCAGAGCACTTTCTGGTAAGCCAGCCTTAGATCCCCTTTTTCCGTCCCTTCCTGCAGGATCAGGCTGCCGCATAGGCGGTAACCGCTTTTTTCCAGGGCACGCTGCATGGAAAGGTTGTCCGGATGGGTGTCTATCCGGACATTACGCCATCCCTGGGACCTGGCAAAGTCCTCCGATTCTGCGAACAGCCTGGCGGCCAGTCCCTGGCCCTTGTGGTTTTCTTCCACACATACGCGGTGGAAGGCAGCGTATGGCCCATCATTGAGCCATGCGCCGTCTATGTCCCTGTAACTGGCCTCCGGCCCCTGGACCACGGTTATCATTCCGATGGCCTGCCCTTCCTCATCCAGCACATGGACGGTTTTCCGGCCGATGGCCGCAAGAAGCCCCGGACCGTCCGGGTCCCCCTTCTGCCACTGGCCGATGCCCCTGGCCCGGAAAGAAACCTTGGCCTGCTCCACCATGGAAAGAAGCCGGGGCAGGTCATCCTTGTCTGCTAAACGGTATATCATATGGTACCTCCCTGATCATAAGTCTGATTGAAGTTCCGGCCGGACAGGATACTGGCCGTTATTGCATAAGGTCAGTATATAGAAGGAAAACAGCATCCGTCAACCATTAGTTTGCCTAAAAGCAAAAAGGCCGCGTTCCCCAACCCGTTCTTGATTTTTTGCATCATGGTGTTATACTGGAAAGTAGCATTTTCCCGGATCCCCAATGGAGTGCCGGGAGGGACCGGGCAGGAAGAAAGGAGATCTTGATTATGGAAACAAAACTGACCAGGGAACAGGCGCTGGAGGCACTGAAGAAATACAACAGGGAGCCGTTCCACATCCTTCACGCACTGACTGTTGAGGGGGCCATGAGATGGTTTGCCCAGGACCAGGGCTTTGGGGATGAGGCGGACTTCTGGGGTCTTGTGGGTCTGCTTCATGACATTGACTTTGAGATGTATCCGCAGGAGCACTGCATCAAGGCGCCTGAGCTGCTGAAAGAGGCGGGGGCAGAGGAGGATTTCATCCGTGCGGTCTGCTGCCATGGGTATGGCATCATGGTGGACATTAAGCCGGAACACCAGATGGAGAAGATACTGTTTGCAGTGGACGAGCTGACCGGGCTCATTGGCGCAGCGGCCAGGATGCGTCCGTCTAAGAGCGTGATGGACATGGAGGTGTCCAGCCTGAAGAAAAAGTTCAAGGATAAACGGTTTGCCGCCGGATGTTCCAGGGATGTAATCCAGGACGGGGCAGAAGCCCTGGGATGGAGCCTGGAGGAACTGATGGAGAAGGCTATCCTTGCCATGCGTTCCTGCGAGGAATCCGTAAATGGACAGATGGCACAGCTGACGGAATGAATGTTCAAACACACCCTGAGGCGTGATTGAACATTCATAGGCGCCGTCCGCACCCCGTCCGGGGAGAATGGACGCCCCTTCCTCTTTGCACAGATAATGATACGATGATCTGCAAGAAAAAATAGGTTACATATTGAAAAGTGTCGATGAATATCTTATAATTAGGGTGAATCGTTGGATAACTTGTTGCACATTGAGAAAGAAGGGGTGTTATGTATGCTATGTATTATGTGGCTGTCGGTTCGCTGGCCGCACTGGCCTTTGCAGCCTGTATGTTTTTCAGGGTTAAGAAGGAACCCGGGGGCAGCAAAGAGATGCTGGGAATCTCCAGCGCGGTACAGAAAGGTGCTAATGCGTATCTGAAGCGTCAATACAAAGGCGTAGGAATATTTTTTGCCGCGGTTTTTGTCATCCTTATGGGAATGGCAATCTGCGGCTTTTTGAGTTTTTTTACACCTTTTGCTTTCCTGACAGGAGGATTTTTCTCCGGACTGTCCGGTTTCATCGGCATGAGGACGGCTACCATGGCCAACTGCCGGACCGCCCAGGGCGCTTCGGAGAGCCTGAACAAGGGCCTGAGGGTTGCGTTTTCTGCCGGATCCGTCATGGGGTTCACGGTGGTCGGCCTGGGGCTTTTTGACCTGACTGTGTGGTATTTCATACTGAATATGGCCTTTGGCGCCCTGCCTGAGGGGGAACGGATTGCCCAGATAACAGCCAACATGCTGACCTTTGGAATGGGTGCGTCCAGTATGGCCCTCTTTGCAAGGGTGGGCGGAGGCATTTTTACCAAGGCCGCGGATGTGGGGGCGGACCTGGTGGGCAAGGTGGAGGCGGGCATTCCCGAGGATGACCCCAGGAACCCGGCAGTGATTGCTGACAATGTCGGGGATAACGTAGGCGATGTGGCCGGAATGGGCGCTGACCTTTACGAGTCCTATGTTGGTTCCATTGTTTCCACATCCGCCCTGGCAGTGGCCGCGGGCTACGGCGTCAGGGGAGTGGCTGTGCCCATGACGCTGGCTGCCCTGGGCGTGGTTGCATCCATTGCAGGAACATTTTTCGTGAACACAAAGGAGGACGCGACCCAGAAAAACCTGCTGACAGCCCTGAGGACAGGGACCTATATCAGCGCCGTTCTGGTGGTGATTGCAGCCTTTTTTGCCATCCGCATCCTGCTTCCGGGACAGATGGGGGTATATGCGGCCATTCTGTCCGGCCTGGCTGCAGGTGTGGCAATCGGCGCCATCACGGAATATTATACATCAGATTCCTATTCACCCACCAGGAAGCTTGCTGCCTCCAGTGAGACCGGCGGGGCCACGGTCATCATAAGCGGACTGTCCCTGGGAATGATGTCCACGGTGGGGCCTGTTGTCGTTGTGGGGATTTCGGTCCTGGTCAGTTATTTCTGCGCAGGAGGCAAGGGTGACTTTAACGCAGGGCTTTACGGCGTGGGCGTTTCCGCTGTTGGAATGCTGTCCACCCTGGGGATTACCCTTGCAACGGATGCCTATGGCCCGGTGGCGGACAATGCGGGAGGTATTGCTGAGATGACCCATATGCCCGGGGATGTCAGACGTAAGACAGATGCCCTGGACTCCCTGGGCAACACCACGGCTGCCACCGGCAAGGGATTTGCCATCGGTTCCGCGGCCCTTACGGCCCTGGCCCTGATTGCGTCCTATATTGACAAAGTAAGGCAGATCGCGCCGGGACTGGATCTGGACCTGTCCATCACCAATCCTCCGGTGCTGATCGGACTGTTCATCGGCGGCATGCTTCCCTTCCTGTTCGCATCCCTGACCATGGAGGCGGTGGGCGAGGCGGCCCAGTCCATTGTGGTGGAAGTGCGGCGGCAGTTTAAGGAGATAACCGGGCTGATGGAAGGAAAGGCCGAGCCGGATTACGGCGCATGTGTGGATATGTGTACCAGGTCGGCCCAGAGGCTTATGGTCGCACCGGCCATGGTGGCGGTGGCGGTTCCCGTGGCAGTGGGGCTTCTGCTGGGGCCTCAGGGCGTGGCAGGACTTCTGGCAGGCAACACGGTGACCGGTTTTGTGCTGGCCGTGATGATGTCCAATGCAGGCGGGGCCTGGGATAATGCCAAGAAGTACATTGAGGGCGGCGCTTACGGGGGAAAGGGCAGTCCGCAGCACAAGGCAGCGGTTATCGGTGACACGGTAGGCGACCCCTTTAAGGATACCTCCGGGCCGTCCATCAATATCCTGATTAAACTCACATCCATGGTGTCCATTGTATTTGCAGGACTGGTGGTGGCGGTGCACCTGCTGTAGGATTGGCCGGGGACGGCAAACATTTTCCACAAAGAAAGTCCGTCCTGTAAAAACAAATGTCCTCTGTACGCAAATTTTTTCATCGAAACCTATTGACATCCTTGATAAAGTAAGGTATTATTTGCACTTGTAACGCAGTAAAGGCCAGAGCGTGTTTTATTTTGTTAAGAATAGAGACAGTGCAAAGTAAGAGCAAGGGAGACAGATACGATGAAAAAAGTGGTGAAGTTCGGCGGAAGTTCGTTGGCCAGCGCAAGGCAGTTCAAGAAGGTTGCGGATATTATCAGGGCTGACAAGTCCAGGAGATATGTGGTTCCTTCCGCACCAGGCAAGCGGAGTGACAAGGATGAGAAGGTTACGGATATGCTGTATGCCTGTTATGATGCGGTGGCAGAAGGCAGGTCCTACAAGAAAATCCTGGAGAAGATCAAAAGCAGGTACATGGATATCATTGACGGCCTGAACTTAAACCTGAACCTGGACCACGAATTTGAACGGATAGAGGAGGACTTCCTGGCAAAGGCAGGAAGGGATTACGCTGCTTCCAGAGGCGAGTACCTGAACGGTATCGTGGTTGCCAATTATCTGGGATTTGAATTCATCGATGCCGCGGAAGTGATTTTCTTTGACGATAACGGTAATTTTGAGCCTGACCTGACCAATAAGGAGCTGTCCGAGCGCCTGGAGCATGTGGAGAAGGCCGTTATCCCGGGTTTTTACGGTTCACGCCATGACGGAACGGTCAAGACGTTTTCCAGGGGAGGTTCCGATGTCACCGGCTCCATCGTGGCAAAGGCCATCCATGCGGATATGTATGAGAACTGGACGGATGTGTCCGGCGTGCTGGTCACGGACCCAAGGATCGTGGATGACCCCGAGGTCATTGAAACCATTACATACAAGGAGCTGCGCGAGCTGTCCTACATGGGCGCCAGCGTGCTTCATGAGGATGCCATCTTCCCGGTGCGCAAGGAGGGGATTCCCATTAATATCAGGAACACCAACCGGCCCGAGGATAAAGGCACACTGATTGTGGAGAGCACCTGCCGCAAGCCGCGCCATACCGTTACCGGTATTGCCGGCAAGAAGGGATTCTGCTCCATCAACATTGAAAAGGCCATGATGAATGCCGAGGTGGGATTTGGCAGGAAGGTCTTAAGCGTATTTGAGCAGTACGGTATTTCCTTTGAGCACATGCCTTCAGGTATTGATACCATGACCGTATATGTGCATCAGCCTGAGTTTGAGGAGTATGAGCAGTCCGTGATTGCAGGCATCCACAGGGCAGTGGAGCCGGATACGGTGGAGCTGGAGTCTGACCTGGCATTGATTGCAGTGGTTGGCCGGGGCATGAGGTCCAACCGCGGCACGGCCGGAAGGATATTCTCCGCACTTGCCCACGCAAGGGTCAATGTGAAGATGATTGACCAGGGTTCCAGTGAATGGAATATCATCATAGGCGTGGAGAATGACGATTTTGAGACAGCTATCCGCGCCATCTACGACATTTTCGTGATTACGGAGCTGTGATAGTGGATGATGCCTGCACCGCCCGGGTGCAGGGATACAGGATGGTTTAGATGAGGAATGGAGTGGCACGGTGGGATACCGTGCCATTCTTTTAAGACACGGCCCGGGAAAACAAAAAATCCACGCAGGGTCAGGAGAGGATGGAAGATGGGGAATATCGATGGCAGATGTGATAAAAAGGCTGTGATGAAATACGCCGGGGCTTTTATTGCCTGGGTGATTGGCTCGGGCTTTGCAACCGGGCAGGAAATCCTCCAGTTCTTCACAAGCTATGGCTATTACAGCTATGGTGTGGTGGTACTGAACCTGGTTGGGTTCCTGTTTCTGGGGCATATGCTTATGACCACGGGATATGCCCACAAAAAGGACGGCGGATTTAACCATTTTACCTATTATTGCGGAAAAAGGGCGGGAACCTTTTATTCATGGCTGGTCCTGGGAACCTTATTGCTGCTGATTGCCGTCCTGGTCTCAGGGGCAGGCGCCGCCCTGTCTGAGTATTATGGGCTGAACCGGTATATTGGCTCCCTGATTATGTCGGCCCTGGTCTTAGGGGCATATCTGGTTGGGTTTGAGCGCCTGATCCGGATCGTGTCTGCCATCGGTCCTGTGATTATCGTATTTACCTTGTTTGTGGGGGTGGTTACCGTAATCCGGGATTTTGGGAACATCACCCAGGCAGGGGAGTATGGGACGGCGCTGGCAGGGCTTCGGCCATCGCCCAGCTGGATGGTCAGTTCTGTTTTGTACCTGTCCCTTAATTTCCTCAGCGGCAGTACGTATTTCACTGCCCTGGGAATGACTGCCAAAAGCAGGAAGGACGCAAAATGGGGGGCAATCTGGGGCGCGGCCACCCTGGTCCTGTCAATTGCAATCATGAACACGGCCATCCTGCTCCATGGCGGGACAGCGGCGTCCCTGTCCGTACCTACCCTGTATCTTGCAAAGGAAATTTCCTTTGTGCTGGGGGTCGTGTTCTCCATCGTACTGGTCCTGGGCATTTTTTCCTCCTGTTCCACCATGATGTGGACGGTCTGCAACCGGATTCCCCTGCCGCCGGGAACCGGAAGACACGGCATGGCTGCGGCGGTAACCGTATTTACCTATATCCTGGGCATGCTTCCATTCGCTAAACTGGTGAACCTGTTCTATCCCCTGGTGGGGTACCTGGGCCTTGTGTTCGTTGCCTGCGTCCTATACAGGGGCATAAAAGGATTATTTGTTCTCCAATGATAAAAAGTATGGTATACTGGATAAAATAGTAAAGAGCCTATGGTGATGCGCTTCAAGACAAGGAGGAACTGCATATGCTGGAAAAGATTGATTTAAATAAAACCGTGGATAAGAAATCGTACCGCAGGGTGATGGATGAGGCCTCCCGGAAACTGGGGCTGCTGCAGCGGGAGTGCAAGGCAGCGGGGATTCCGGTCATGATTGTGTTTGAGGGCATGGGAGCAGCCGGCAAGGGGGTCCAGATCAACCGGCTGATCCAGTCCCTGGACCCAAGAGGATTTGACGTGTATGCCTGCGACAGGCCCACTGAGGATGAGCAGATGCGTCCCTTCCTCTGGCGTTACTGGACCAAGACCCCGGCCAACGGCAGGATTGCCATATTTGACAGAAGCTGGTACCGCAGCGTGCAGGTGGACCGGTTTGACGGACTGACAACCGAGGACAAGCTGGAGGGCGCCTATCAGGACATCCTGTCCTTTGAAAAGCAGCTAAGCGATGGCGGGACGGTCATCATCAAATTTTTCCTGTATATTGATAAGGAGGAACAGAAAAAGCGGTTTAAAAAGCTGGACGCTTCCAAGGAAACCTCCTGGAGGGTCACAAAGGAGGACTGGGAGAGGAACAGGCACTATGAACGCTATCTCAGGATGAATGAGGAAATGCTTGAGAAGACAGACACGGATTATGCGCCGTGGGCCATCATTGAATCAGTGGATAAGGATTATGCTGCCACCAAGATCGTGTCCTCTGTCATGGACAGGCTTCAGTACGAGCTGGAGAAAAGGAAGGCCTCAGCAGACAGTAGGACAGTGGGTACGGCGCCGGCCACCACCAGGGAGCGCTTTAAGAACGGCGTGTTGTCCGGGATTGACCTTTCCAAGAGCCTGACAGAAGAAGCGTACAAGGAGCAGGTAAAAAAGCTTCAGAAGCGGTTATCCGAACTGCACAGTGAACTGTACCGGTTAAGGATTCCCGTGGTGATCGGGTTTGAGGGCTGGGATGCAGGCGGCAAGGGCGGGGCCATCAAACGTCTGACAAGCCAGCTGGATCCCAGGGGCTACCGGGTGAACCCCACGGCAGCGCCCAATGACATTGAGAAGGTACACCACTATCTGTGGCGTTTCTGGAACAATGTGCCAAAGGCGGGCCATATTGCCATCTTTGACCGCACCTGGTACGGCAGGGTCATGGTGGAACGGATTGAGGGGTTCTGCAGCGAGGCGGAGTGGAAACGGGCATACCAGGAGATCAACGAGATGGAATCCCACATGGCCAATGCCGGCGCCGTGGTGCTTAAGTTCTGGCTCCATATTGACAAGGATGAGCAGGAGCGCAGGTTCAAGGAGCGCCAGGCAGATCCCATGAAGCAGTGGAAGATAACGGACGAGGACTGGCGCAACCGCGAGAAGTGGGACATGTATGAGGAAGCGGTCAACGAGATGCTGGTGCGCACTTCCACCACCTATGCGCCATGGATCGTGGTGGAAGGCAATGATAAGCGGTATGCCAGGGTAAAGGTCTTAAGGACGGTTGTGGATGCCCTGGAAAAGAAAATTAAGGAAGTAAAAGAAAAAAGATGAGCAATACAAAAGAGATAATAATTGCAGGCGGCGGGGCGGCGGGCATGGTTGCTGCCATTGCAGCGGTAAGGGAAGGCGCGCACGTGCACCTGTTTGAGAAGAATGAGAAGCTGGGCAAAAAGATATTCATTACGGGCAAGGGGCGCTGCAATGTGACCAATGCCTGTGATATGGAGGAAATGCTGGCAGCGGTGGTGAATAACCCCAAGTTCCTGTACAGCAGCTTTTACGGGTTTACAAACCAGGATATGATGGAGCTGCTTAAACAGGCCGGACTCAGGCTGAAGGTGGAGCGGGGCGGCCGCGTATTCCCTGAGTCGGACAAGTCGTCTGATGTAATCGCAGCCCTTTCTTCTATTTTAAAGAGGGAGGGGGTGGAAGTCCGCCTGAACCACAGGGTGGAAGGTCTGGCCGTGGAAGACGGCGTGTGCAGGGGAATCCGTGTGGGCGGCTGTGTGCAAAGCGGGGACCGCGTGATCGTGACCACGGGCGGCCTGTCCTATCCGGCCACCGGTTCCACGGGCGATGGATATGGATGGGCCAGGGAGTGCGGCCATAAGATTACAGACCTGTCCCCGGCCCTGGTGCCTTTTGAGGCAGGGGAACTGGATACGGTAAAGGAATTGCAGGGGCTGTCCCTTAAGAACGTGGAGGCGGCCATATACGCTGGCAGGAAAGAGCTGTACCGGGATTTCGGGGAAATGCTGTTCACACATTTCGGCGTCAGCGGCCCGCTGCTCCTGAGCGCCAGCTCATTTGCAGCCAAGGCCATCAGGAAACAGCCCCTGCGGCTGGTCATTGACCTTAAGCCGGCGCTGACAAGGGAGCATCTGGATGAGAGGATCCTGCGGGACTTTTCAGAAAGCAGGAACAGGCAGTTTAAAAACTCGCTGACCCATCTGTATCCGGCCAAGCTGATTCCGGTCATCATAAAGCGCAGCGGCATTGACCCGGATAAAAAGGTCAATGAAATTACGAAAGAGGAACGGTCCGGACTGGTGCGGACCACCAAGGAACTGGAGTTTACCCTCACAGGCCTCAGGGATTACAAAGAGGCAATCATTACCCAGGGCGGCATATCGGTCCGGGACGTGAATCCCGGGACCATGGAATCCAAGCATGTCCGGGGTCTGTACTTTGCAGGGGAGATACTGGATCTGGATGCGGTTACAGGCGGGTATAACCTGCAGATTGCATGGTCCACGGGCTGGGCTGCCGGCAAGGGGGCTGCCAGGGAATGACGTTTCAGACACCGCCCTACCAGATACAAAAAGACAGGAGAGGAACTGGATACATGGGACATTTTAACATAGCAGTGGATGGTCCGGCAGGAGCCGGCAAAAGTACGATAGCCAGGATGGTGGCAGAAAAACTTGGATTCGTGTATGTGGACACAGGCGCCATGTACCGAACCATGGCATTACATTTTATCCGGCTGGGAATCAGCCCCGGGGATGAAGAAGCCATTGCCCGCGCGTGCCGGGATGTGGATGTGACCATCTGTTACAAGGACGGGGCACAGCAGGTCATGCTGAACGGGGAAAATGTCACCGGCCTTATCCGCACCGAGGAGGTGGGCGGCATGGCTTCGGCCACCTCCGTTTATGCGCCGGTAAGGAAGAAGCTGGTGGAACTCCAGCAGGAGCTGGCAAGAAAGACGGATGTGATCATGGATGGCAGGGATATCGGTACCTGCGTGCTTCCGGATGCACCTGCCAAGATTTATCTGACCGCCTCGGTGGAGGTACGGGCAGGCCGCCGGTTCAAGGAACTGACGGAAAAGGGCGTGGGGTGCACCCTGAAGGAGATTGAGGAGGACATCAGGGAGCGCGATTACCGGGATATGAACCGTGAGCACTCCCCGCTCAGGCAGGCCGAGGATGCCGTTCTGTTAGACAGCTCCGGGATGACCATTGAGCAGGTGGCGGATGCCATTATCCGCATTGCCTGTGAACGCGGTCTGGAGGTGGGCGCGTGAGCCGGGAAGGGACGGGGCGCCAGGTAGTGGTGGCAAAAAGCGCAGGCTTCTGCTTTGGCGTGGAACGGGCAGTGGACCAGGTGTACCAGCAGATAGACGCCCTGAAGGCAGGGAAGGCCAAAGGCCCTATCTACACATTTGGCCCCATCATACACAATGAGGAGGTTGTCAAGGACCTGGAGGAAAAGGGGGTCATGGTGCTGGAGGATGAGGCCGCCCTCAGATTCCTGCCAAAGGGACAGGGAACCGTGATCATCCGCTCCCACGGTGTCAGCCGCCATATTTATGACATCCTTGAAGGGCGCGGGGTGGAGATAGTGGACGCCACCTGCCCCTTTGTGAAGAAAATCCACCGCATTGTGTCGGAGCACTCCGGGGCAGGGGACGCGGTCGTGATCATCGGCAGTCCGGAACATCCGGAGGTGGAAGGAATCAGGGGATGGGGGAATGAGTACACTACGGTCGTAAAGGATGGGGCGGGGGTGGATAATTATGTCCTTCCCCAGGGCAAAAAGCTTTGTATCGTGTCCCAAACGACATTTAATTACAACAAATTTAAAGAATTAGTTGAAAAATTTTTAAAAAAGGGTTATGATAGTAGTGTTTTAAATACGATTTGCAATGCAACACAGGAAAGACAAGTGGAGGCGGCGAAGATTGCTTCTCAGGTAGACGCCATGATTGTGATTGGCGGAAGGCATTCATCCAATACCCAGAAGCTATATGAAATTTGCCTCAAGGAGTGTAAGAATACGTCTTACATTCAGACACTCGGCGATTTAGATCCTGATAGTGTATCTTCTGTGCGCAGCGTAGGTATTACAGCTGGGGCATCCACCCCAAAAAAGATTATTGAGGAGGTTCATACCAGAATGGCAGAGCAGAGTTTTGCAGAGTTATTAAAGGAAGAGGAAGAATCAACCAAACCAATACGTACAGGAGAGATAGTCACCGGTCAGGTCATCGAAGTCAGCAAAGATGAGATTATACTGAGTATTGCAGGGAATAAGTCGGAAGGCGTTATTACCCGTGATGAATACAGCAACGACAGTAATGTAGATTTGACTACCAAAGTACAGATTGGTGAGGAGATGGAAGCCAAGGTCATTAAGCTGAATGACGGCGTGGGCATGGTTTCTTTATCCTATAAGCGTATGGCGGCAGACAGGGGCAACAAGCGCCTGGAGGAAGCATTTGAGAACCAGGAAGTCCTGACCGCAAAGGTAGCGCAGGTATTGGACGGCGGCTTAAGCGTCGAGGTTGAGGGCGCAAGGGTGTTCATCCCGGCAAGCCTTGTATCTGACAGCTACGAGAAAGACCTGTCCAAGTATGCAGGACAGGATATTGAGTTCGTCATCACTGAATTCAATCCTAAGAGAAGAAGGATTATCGGCGACAGAAAGCAGCTGCTGGTTGCACAGAAGGCACAGCTGAAGGAAGAACTGTTCTCCAGGATCCAGATTGGTGATGCAGTGGAAGGAACCGTTAAGAACGTAACTGACTTCGGCGCATTCATTGACCTGGGCGGCGCTGACGGACTGCTTCATATCTCTGAGATGAGCTGGGGCCGTGTTGAGAATCCCAAGAAGGTATTCAAGGCCGGCGACCAGGTAAGGGTCCTGATTAAGGACATACAGGGCGAGAAGATTGCCCTGAGCCTGAAGTTCCCGGAGGCAAATCCATGGGTACAGGCATCTGAAAAGTATGCGGTTGGCAATATCGTGGTTGGCCGTGTGGCACGTATGACTGATTTTGGCGCATTTGTTGAGTTGGAGCCAGGCGTGGACGCACTCCTTCATGTATCCCAGATTTCCAGGGAGCATGTGGAAAAGCCTGCTGATGTGCTGAGGATTGGCGAGGAGATTGAGGCAAGGGTCGTTGATTTTAACGAGGCAGACCATAAAATCAGCCTGAGCATCAAGGCTATGATGGCACCTGTACAGCAGGATGCTGATGTGGCTGACGTGGATATTTCACAGTACACAGAAGAATAATACCATAAGCCCGCGATAGGTGAATTGCGGGGATGTGGCAAAGCATTAAGGGACTGGCTATGGGCGCGGTATGCATCCATAGCCTTTTTTAATATTCCTTTTTATGGGCCCATTCTTGGCTTTGGACTATTTCATCAATGGGTTCAGCAGCAGGGAGGCCTCAAAAATCCCGTTCTCGTATGTGAATTTGAGGATGCCATGATACCGCTCCACAAGATACCGCACCGAGGAGGTGCCCGTACCCAGGTCCTCCCGTTTGGAGGACAGGAAACGCCCGTCCTTCAGGCGGATGGCATGGGTATAGGTGTTGCGGATGGAAAGCGCAATCATGGATTTGCCTGCCTGGCCTATATTGATGGCAATGGCGGGGATGCCGGATGTCTGGCGTTCACAGGCTTCCACTGCGTTGGAGAGAAGGTTGCCCAGTATGGTGCAGAAGTCCGTATCAGGCAGGGGGAGGGCTTCGGGCAGGGAGATGGAGGTCTCCACTCCGATGCCCTGGTTCCTGGCCAGATGGATGTAGTAATTCAAAATGGCGTTGGAGGAAATATTGGAACAGTACTGGATTGTGGAAAGGGCCTCAAAACTGCCCAGGTATTCATTGATGTATTCCAGGGCGCAGTCAGGTTTCTTTTCCTCCAGAAGTCCTTTTATGGTAATCAGGTGATGGCGGTAGTCATGCCGTGTTTTCTTCAGCTGGTCCAGATTGTACTGAAGGGTAGCCATCTGGGAGGTCTGTACGCTGGCAAGGAGACGCGTGGTCCTGTACTGCTCGCTGGCAGCATAGCTTTGGGCCAGCCTGGAAAGTATCCTTAAGGTCACATAGTGCACGGTGTAGATGCATGTCAGCCAGCAGATAACGGAAAAGAATGCGTTGGTATGTGTGGCCATGAACTGTTTTGGCATAATATAACCCACGTCAAAGTGATGCACGATGAAAAACAGGACAGGGATGGAGACAAGGCGGCTCCATACCGGAAGCGGACGCGTGTATTCCACGGCCTGGGCCAGGTGCCCGTGCAGCAGGTAATATGCGCTGGAAACAATCAGGGTGAGGAAAAGAAGCTGATACGCAAAGCCGGCGCTGGATATGGGAGCCGTACTGGCCGGGATATTCCGGGAAACGTCCAGAAGGCCTGCAAAGAAAGTGGATATATCCACAAAATTCTTATACAGGAACAGGGAATAGACAGTGACCTGAAGATCTGTCTTTACCATCCATCTGCAGACCAGGACATGGGACGCCATGATCATGCAGTTCCATGGAAGACGGATCCTTTCAGGGGTTTGCTTCAATGCAGCGCAGGTGAGCACGCACACAAAAAAAAGGTATCCCAAGAGAATACCTGTAATTTTAGCCGCAGAATATCTCCATTCTTTGCGGAATGTAAGGAGGAAGGGAAGGATGACATATAATAACTCAGCCAGGATTGTACATACCAGCAGGATACTGACAGGATACATCATATACCTCCATTTAACTTCTGGAACTGGTAATCAGCATAATGCTGATGGATCTGCGGCCGCAGTGTCCTTGTAATCGGCAGATGTTCCCCGGTATTCAGGACAAACTCAGCCTTTTCCAGGGATGTCACCTTGTCCATATTGATGATGCAGTTCCTGTAGCAGCATATGAACTGGGGATAGCAGAGCAGCAGGCTGGAAAAATCGTGAAAACGCATGTAAGTCCTCACAAGCCTGTCCTGCAGATGGATCTGGATGTAATGGTTGCTGTAATCCGTATAGAGGATGTCATCAACGGGCAGCTTGACCATGATCCGGCTTTCTTTTACTTCTATGTAATGACTGCGCTTTCTCTGGGATACGGAACGGAAATAATCCATGGTCTGGCAGAACTTTCCGTAGCGCAGCGGCTTTAACATGTAATCCAGGGCCCGCACCTCATATCCCTTCAGGGCAAAATCCGTGCTGCTGGTGGTAAAGATGATGGTGCACTGGTCATCGTCCCGGCGGATACGCTCGGCAATCCGGATCCCGGAGGCCTCCCCCTTCAGGTAAATGTCAATGAAAACAAGGTCATATCCTCCGGTATGCCAGATGTTAAGGAAGTCGGCTGCAGTATTAAAAATAGTGGTTTTCTGACTGATGTGGGCATCGGAAAAATAAGTGGACACGAATCCGGCCAGCTGTCGCGCATCATCTATGGAGTCATCAATTACTGCGATATTCACGTTGCGCTTCCTTTCTATGATTTAGTCACAAAACCCTACAACTTTTGTGAAAATTTAGTCAAACAACTGTATATAATGGGACAACAGATACAAATTCAGTATAATATACAACAAGTTAAAAAGCAAGAGTAATTGGAATTAGTTGTAAGAACCGTATAGGGTACCCCCTGCCTGGGCATAATCCTTTTGTACTTATATGAAAGGAGTTGTGCATATCATGGGAAAAGCAAAAAAGGCAGAGCCCTTTGACCCTCATAATTTAAGTCCCCAGGACCAGCTGAAATTCGAGATTGCCCAGGAACTGGGCCTGGATTCAAAGGTAATGGAAAGCGGATGGAGGAGCCTTACCGCAAAGGAAAGCGGACGGATCGGCGGCCTGATTACAAAGCGTAAGAGGGAAATGAAAAATGAGGCATTGCAACAGGAATAAATATCTATTATACTAAAACGTGTCCATCCCGGCCAAAGGATGCCCTGGAGCTGTGTGATACGGAGACTCCAGGGGATTCCTGCCAGGCTACCCGGCAGGGAAGGGTCTGGCCGGCCTGTCATTCCTGGCAGCCTGATCCAGGAATATGGATGGGAGGACGGGGAAGTACGGATGGAAGACTACGGATAAAGGAGCAGGGGATTGAAAATCAGTATAACCAGTTTTACAGCCAGGGGAACCAGACTGTGCTGCCAGCTGGCCGGCAGGTTAAACAGCGGGGCGGATGAGTGCACTGCGTTTGTGCCTGGCCGTTTCCTGGATACATATTGTGGGGCAGGGGATGTGGAAGGGCGCATAAGATGCCGGGACATGTCCCTGAGCCAGTGGACCGGGACCATGTTCCGGGAACAGAGTGCCATTGTGTTTGTCGGGGCGGCTGGGATTGCGGTGCGTGCCATTGCGCCGTTTATAAAGGACAAGATGACGGACCCTCCGGTGGTTGTGGTGGATGAAGGGGGCTGCTTTTCTATCCCGATCCTGTCCGGCCACGTGGGCGGGGCCAATGCCCTTGCAGAACGGATCAGCGGATGCATCGGGGCAGTGCCTGTGATTACAACGGCCACTGATGTAAACGGGCTTTTTGCAGTGGATGTATTCGCGGCTGCCAATGGACTGGCCCTGACAGACCGGGAGGCGGCCAGGCAGGTGTCTGCCAGGCTTCTGGACGGAGGGAAAGTGGGGTTCTTCCATGAGTTTGGGGACTGGTCGGCTGGCGTGCCCAGGGGCTGCTGCACGGATCCAGGTGAATATAATATATGGATTACGGTGAGGGACAGCGCCCTGGCGCTGGAACGGAGTCTGGTGGCTGCCGGACCCTGCCATGTGCTCAGGCTGGTTCCCAAGGCAGTTGTGGCAGGTGTGGGCTGCCGCAGGGGAGTGGAGCCTTTGGTCCTGGAACAGCAGGTCCTGGAAGGCTTTAGGAAACATGGCATAGACCCTGCGTCAGTCAAGGCGCTGGCGTCCATTGACCGAAAGAAAGAGGAACCGGCCCTGCTTGCATTGGCAGGAAAGCGGGGCTGGGCCCTGCGGTTTTACAGCGCGGCTGAGCTTGGGCAGATTTGCGGTACCTTCACGGAGTCATCCTTTGTGGAGCAGACCGTGGGGATTGGCAATGTCTGCGAGCGGGCATGTATGGCAGGGGGAGGAAGGCTGCTGTTCGGCAAGGAGGCCGGCGGCGGCGTGACGGTGGCGGCTGCCGTGGAGCCCTTCAAATTAGACATTGAGAAATACAGATAGATATGCTATACTTTTAGTTTATAAGTCAGAGGATAGACAGCAGGTGATACGATGGGAGACTCATACATCTATAAGAATCAGAAAAAATTGAGATGGGGATATACCACGGGTACTTGTGCGGCAGCGGCTTCCTTGGCGGCTGCCGTTATGCTGCTTGGGAGGAACAGGACAGGGCAGGTGTCGGTTGAAACGCCAAAGGGCATACGGCTGGATCTGGAAGTGGAGGATATTTCCATGGGGCGGCACTCTGTTTCCTGCGGCGTGAGGAAGGATGCGGGGGATGACCCTGATGTGACGGACGGCCTTGTGGTGTATTCCAGGGTCAGCTTTGACTGGGAAGAAAATGCCGCGGATGATGTGGAAAATCATGCCGGTGGGTATTATGAGTATAAAAATGATGAGATTTGCCTCCGGTTAACAGGCGGGGTGGGGGTAGGAAGGGTTACAAAAGAAGGATTAAGCTGCGAAGTGGGGAAAGCAGCCATTAACCCCGTGCCGCGCCAGATGATTTTCAGACAGGTGGAGGATATCTGTGCCAGATACCGGTACCGGGGGATGCTGTGGATTGAAATCAGCGTACCGGGGGCCTTGGAGGTGTCCGGGCGTACCTTTAACAGCAAGCTTGGTATCCTGGGAGGAATCTCCATCCTGGGAACCAGCGGCATGGTGGAGCCCATGAGTGAAACAGCGCTTTTGGAAACCATCCGCCTGGAACTGCGGCAGAAAGTGCTGGCAGGACATAGCCGTCTGGTGGTGACGCCGGGGAACTACGGGGAAGCATTTCTGAGGGATCATCTGAAGATTGGGCTTGGACAGGCTGTAAAATGCAGCAATTTCATTGGAAACACCATTGATATGGCTGTGGAAGAAGGCGCAGAAGGAATCCTGCTGGTGGGGCATGGAGGCAAGCTCATCAAACTGGCGGCTGGGATCATGAACACACACTCGTCCGTGGCCGATGGGCGTATGGAGGTGCTGGCAGCCTACGGCGCTGCCTGCGGGGCAGACGCTTATCTGGTCAGCCGGCTTCTGAAGGCCATTACGGTGGACGAAGGCCTGCGGCTGTTGGAAACCAGGGAAGGCCTGAGGAACCAGGTAATGGATCTGGTGATGGAACGTGTGGATGAACATTTAAAAAGGCGTGCGGCCGGGCGGCTGGAGATTGAAGCAGTGGTATTTACCAATGAGAGAGGAATCCTCGGCATCACCCGAGGAGCGGCCAGGCTGCTGGAGCGTGTTTGAAAATTCATGATTATGAAAGGCGGATATTCAATGGTACATATAGTAGGAGCAGGACCGGGCAGCCCGGACCTGATAACGGTAAGGGGACAGCGGCTTCTTGGGGAGGCTGACGTGATTATTTATGCCGGTTCCCTGGTGAATCCGGAACTTCTGGCCTTTGCCAGGAAAGGGGCCGCTGTTTACGACAGCGCCGGGATGACGCTGGAAGAGGTGATGGCTGTTGTGGAACAATCCTACCAGGCAGGGCTTGCCGTGGTGCGCCTGCACACAGGTGACCCGTGTCTGTATGGGGCTATCCGGGAGCAGATGGACTGGATGGACAGGCAAGGAATCCCATATGACATATGTCCTGGCGTAAGTTCCTTATGCGGTGCGGCATCTGCCCTTGGGATGGAATATACCCTTCCCGGCGTGACCCAGAGCGTGGTAATCACCAGGATGGCTGGAAGGACATCGGTTCCGGAAAAGGAATCCATACGCAGCTTTGCGGCCCATGGGGCTTCCATGGTCATATTCCTGAGCGCGGGTATGCTGGAGGAATTGTCACGGGAACTGACGGCGGGGGGATACAGGCAGGATACGCCTGCAGCCATTGTTTATAAAGCCACGTGGCCGGAGGAAAAGGTGGTGCGCTGCACCGTGGGTACGCTGCAGGAGTCCGCACAGCGGGAAGGGATTAGGAAGACGGCGCTGATCATAGTGGGGGACAGTGTGGCCCAGGGCGGATATGAGCGGTCCAGGCTGTATGATCCCGTATTCACCACTGAATTCAGGGCAGGACAGGGAGATGCTGTTAATGCTGCTGAGGAGAGCGGGGGTGTAAAAGGTGTAATTGCAGGGGATGAAGGCTACAGGCTGCATTCGGCTGATACGGGATATATCAGGCCAGGTACCATGTATGTGGTAGGAATGGGACCGGGAAGCATGGACCAGATGACAGGCGATGCCCTGGAAGCTTTAAAGCGCTGCCAGGTCATTGCCGGATATACGGTTTATGTGGATCTTATCCGTGAGCATTTTCCTCACAAACAGTTCCTGACAACGGCAATGACAAGGGAAGAGGAACGGTGCCGCAGGGCGTTGGAATGCTGCATGGAGGGCAATGACACGGCAATGATATGCAGCGGCGACGCGGGCATCTATGGAATGGCGGGGCTGATACTGGAACTGGCAGGACAATATCCCGGAGTCCAGGTGGAAATCGTGCCCGGGGTTACGGCTGCCAGCGCGGGCGCCGCGGTGCTGGGAGCGCCTTTGATGCATGACTTTGCAGTCATCAGCCTCAGTGACAGGCTGACTCCTTTGGACGATATATGGGACCGGGTAGAGTCGGCTGCCCGGGCCGGTTTTGTCATCTGCATGTATAATCCGGCCAGCAAGGGCAGACCGGATTATTTCAGGCAGGCATGTGAGCGGATCCTTAAGTACCGGTGCGGGGATACGGTGTGCGGTCTTGTATCCAATATAGGCAGGGAAGGGCAGCACATGGAGGTGATGAGCCTCAGGGAAATAAAAGACAGGGCGGTGGATATGTTTACCACGGTCTACATAGGCAGCCCGCGCACAAGGAAAATCGGGCAGTATATGGTAACTCCCAGAGGTTACAGGTATGAGGGATGATAAGGCATGGAAGCACAGGAAAGAGACAGGCGGCCAGCCGGGGCAAAGAAAGGCGGTCCTTTTTGCAGGGACAACGGAGGGGCGTCTGCTGGCAGCATATCTGACAGGCCTTGGATGCCGGACCGTTGTGTGTGTGGCAACGGAGTATGGACGGGATGTTCTGGTACAGGATGGTTTGGCCGGCGGGACAGATGGCAAAGGCCCGGATGACCGCCTTCTGGATATCCGGCAGGGCCGCCTGGACCAGAAGTCCATGGAGGGACTGCTGGAAGAAGTCCGGCCCGGGATGGTGATTGACGCCACCCATCCATATGCGGCAGAGGTGTCGGAAAATATCAGGCGGGCCTGTACGGCATTTCCTCACATCCTGTTCATCCGGTGCCTGCGGAGGGAAAGCGGGGCCTGGGACAATCCCGTCATCCGTGTGCCGGATGTAAGGGCAGCGGTTCAGTGGCTGGCGGGACAGGAGGGCAATATACTGGTTACCACGGGCGTTAAGGAGCTTTCTGCTTTCTGCAGCCTTCCTGATTACCGTAAGAGGATATACGCCAGGGTGCTGCCGTCCGTGGAATCCGTGGACATGTGCAGGACGCTGGGATATGAAGGACGCCATATCATTGCCATGCAGGGCCCTTTTTCAATGGAAATGAACCTGGCCCTGTTAAGGGAGTTCAAATGCCGGTTTCTTGTGACAAAAGATGGAGGAAAGACCGGGGGCATGGAGGAGAAGCTGGAGGCCTCCAGGGCAGCGGGGGTACGGACCCTGCTGATTGACAGGCCAAAAAGCGCCGGAGGCATTTCCCTGGAGGATGTAAAAAAGCAGATAAAGGAGTGGATGGAACATGAAAGATGAGAACGCATTTTCCCAGGAGCAGCGGCCGGTTGTGTATCTGGTGGGCATCGGCATGGGCGGTGAGGACCAGCTTACCGGCCGGGCCATGGACTGCCTGGAAGCTGCCCAGGTAATTACCGGGGCAGACCGGATGCTTGAGAGCGTGCGCCCTTACACCGAGGGAAAGCGCGTGTTTTCCGCCTACAAGCCCAGTGAGATGGTGCAGTGGCTGGGAAGCTTCAAATGGGAGGAGGCGGCCCTGGTGCTTTCCGGCGACACCGGATTCTACAGCGGCGCGGAAGCAGCTGCCAAGGCATTCATGAGGGAAGGATGGGATGTGGAATACGTTCCCGGCGTATCCAGCCTGTCCTATTTCTGCGCCAGACTGGGGAAGAGCTGGCAGAATGTGCATCCGGTCAGCAGCCATGGACGGGAGTGTGATGTGGTGGCCCATATAAGGAACCACAGGTCCTGTTTTATCCTGCTTGGCGGGCCGGGAAGCGTGTCCTCCCTGTGCAGGCAGCTGGTGGGCAGCGGCATGAGCCATGTGGATATATGGGCCGGGGAAAACCTCTCCTATGAAGATGAGCGCATTACCTGGGCCATGACGCCGGCCGAGCTTATCATGGAGGATGAACACCGGCCTTTTGGAAGCCTGGCCTGTGTCCTGGTGGAAAATGACGGTGCTTTGGAGGAACAGCTTTATCCGGTCAAGGGGCCTGAGGACAGCGAATTCATCCGGGGACCGGTTCCCATGACAAAGTCAGAGGTGCGCAGGCTGTCATTGGAAAAACTCCGCATCGGCCATGGCGCTGTGTGTTATGATATTGGCGCAGGGACCGGTTCCGTGGCAGTGGAGATGGGACTGGAAATCCGGCGCAGGGGCGGAAACGGGGAAGTTTATGCCATTGAGCGCAGCCTGGACGCCCTTCAGCTTATACAGTCCAACTGCCAGAAATTCCATGGAGGCTGGCAGGGCTTCCATATTGTAGAAGGCGGGGCGCCGGAGGCAATGGAGGGCCTGCCCCCGCCAACCCATGCCTTTATCGGGGGAAGCGGCGGAAAGATGCAGGCAATTGTGGAGGCGCTTGTGGCAGCTAATCCCGGGGTAAGGATAGTGGCCAATGCCATTACGCTGGAAACCCTTGGGGAGATTTTGGACTGTATGAGGAACTTCGGATTCCAGGACACGGAGCTGACCCAAATCTGGGCGGCAAAGGTGGAGACGGTGGGCGCTTATCATATGCCAAAAGCACAGAACCCGGTATATATTGCGGTGATGCAGAACCCATCTTTGGACAGTGAGGAGATTCAATGGCAGGAGTTATGATAGCGGCTCCTAAAAGCGGCAGCGGAAAGACCATGATTACCTGCGGCCTTCTTAAGCTGCTTGACAGGAGAGGATGGAACCCGGCCCCCTTTAAATGCGGCCCTGATTACATTGACGGCCTGTTCCACAACCAGGTGCTGGGACTGGAAAGCGGGAACCTGGACAGCTTTTTTGAGGAACCGGACCATATGCGTGAGAAAATATCCCACATAACTCCCGGTTGTTTTGTGGTGGCTGAGGGGGTCATGGGATACTTTGATGGCTTGGGAGGAATTTCCGTTAAGGGAAGTTCTTGGGAAATATCCCAGATTCTTGAACTGCCTGTCATCCTGGTGGTGGACGCCAAGGGGGCCAGCCTGTCGCTGGCAGCCCAGGTTAAGGGGTTCCTGGAATACGTACCCAGGGATGAAGGGGGAAAGGAAATAAAGTGTGTCAGCCGGATCGGAGGTGTGCTGTTTAACCGCATATCCCCCATGATATATGGAAGGATAAAGGCGCTGGTGGAGGAACAGCTTCACGTCCCGGTCATCGGTTATGTGCCGGAGCTTGGGTTTTTGCAGGTGGGAAGCCGGCACCTGGGGCTGGTCCTGCCGGATGAGATTGACGGGCTTAAGGAACAGATGGAACGGCTGGCCGACTGCATGGAAAATACCGTGGACTTGGATGTGCTGGCCATGGTTTGCAGCGGTAAGGAAAAAATGGGGCAATCGGGTTCCGGCATGCCGGGACATCGTACCCAACCGGGCCAGGCAGATTCCGGCATGACACATCCTGCCCAACCAGGGCAGAAAGATTCCTGCAGTGCACATACCCCCATGCCACGGTGTGGAAAAGACAGGACCACGTCCGTCACTCATATATGTGAAAAAAGAACAGACAGGAAATTCTCCCTGGGTGTGGCGCTGGATGAGGCGTTCTGTTTTTACTACAGGGATAATCTGGATGCCCTGGAACGTGCAGGGGCCAGGCTGGTATACTTCAGCCCCCTTCATGATAAAAAGATACCGGATGATCTGGACGGCCTGGTTTTTGGCGGAGGATATCCTGAGAACCATGCAGGGGAATTGGCCGCCGGCCAATCCATGCGTGATTCGGTGGCGGCCGCGGCCGCCAGGGGAATGCCCATACTGGGGGAATGCGGGGGATATCTCTATCTGCTTGATACACTACAGGGCATTGACGGAAAGGATTATCCCATGGCAGGCGTCCTGCCTGGCCGCGGCTTTAAGGGGGACAGAAAGGGACGCTTCGGTTATATCACCCTCAGCGCGGACGGAATCCTTCCGTACATGCTGCCGGGCATGGAGATAAAGGGACATGAGTTCCATTACTGGGACTGTGAGTGCCGGGATGAGGAATACAGGATGACGGCCAGGAAACCGGCGGGCGGCCGGTCATGGCGCTGCATGCGGACCAGAGGAAATGTGATGGCCGGTTTCCCGCATTTATATTATCCCTCCTGTCCTGGTTTTGCAGCGCGGTTTGCAGACAGGTGCATTGTATTTGGAAGGAAGATGGGACATGAATCTTGAGGAAATGGTAAAATCAGTTAAAGAGGCTGATGGGACAGCCGTAAAACAGGCCCTCAGACGCTGGGACCAGGTGGCAAAGCCGCTGAACAGCCTGGGTGTCCTGGAGGAGGACATTGTGCGGATTGCAGGGGCATCCGGCACAGCCGCGGTTGATATCGGCAAAAAGGCCATTGTGGTAATGTGCGCTGACAATGGAATCGTGGAGGAGGGGGTGACCCAGACCGGGCAGGAGGTTACTGCCATTGTGGCGGGGAACATGGCAAAGGGCTGTTCCTGTGTCTGCATCATGGCCAGGAAGGCCGGTGCGGATGTAATCCCCATTGATGTGGGAATCGCAGGCCATGATTCCATTCCCGGCCTGCTGCCAAGAAAGGTTGCAGGAGGCACCCGGAATTTCCTGAAGGGGCCGTCCATGAGCCGCGGGCAGGCCCTCAAGGCCATGGAGGCGGGTATCAGGACTGCCTTTGAACTGAAAGAAAAGGGATACGGGCTGGCCGGTTCCGGGGAAATGGGGATTGGCAATACAACCACCAGCAGCGCAGTACTGTCCGTGCTTCTGGACCAGGAGCCGGAGAAGGTGACCGGGCGGGGCGCAGGCCTTACCACAGATGGATACAGCCGGAAAATCCAGGTCATAAAAGATGGGATTGCCCTTCACTGTCCGGACAGGACGGACCCGGTGGACGTGCTTGCCAAGGTAGGGGGATTTGACCTGGCGGCCCTGGCCGGCTTTTACATCGGATGCGGTATGGTACGCCTGCCGGCGGTGCTGGACGGCCTGATTACCGGTGCGGCAGCCCTGGCAGCAGTTGGAATCTGCCCCAGGGTCAGGGACTTTTTGCTGGCATCCCATGTTTCGGCAGAGCCTGCCGGGGAAATGGTGCTGGAGGCCCTGGGGCTCCGCCCTGCCATCCGGGCAGGAATGTGTCTGGGAGAGGGGACGGGTGCGGCAGCGCTTTTCCCCCTTCTTGACATGGCGGCAGCCGTGTACAATCAGATGAGCAGTTTTGAGGAAATCCAGGTAGGCCGGTATGAACACCTGGTCTGATACATATCTGCCCCTGACAGCGCAGGAACAGCGTTCCATGAAGTCCGAAGGGAGGGATGGCCTGTGATATATCTTGTGACAGGCGGCAGCGGCAGCGGCAAATCAGAGTACGCGGAACACCTTGTGATGTCCTCCGGCTGCCCGGTGCGCTATTATGTGGCGACCATGACCGTGTATGGGGAAGAGGGGAAGGCAAAGGTCCTGCGCCACCAGGAACTGCGCAGGGGGAAGGGATTCATCACGGTGGAATGCCCGGTAAACGTGGATACGGCCCTGTCCGGTATCAGCAGCAATCAGGAGGAGGATGCCCCGGAGGATGCCGCCCTGCTTCTGGAGTGCGTGTCCAACCTGGCTGCCAACGAGATGTTTGCAGACAGCGTGGAGGAGCTTGGAAATGCCGCCATTAACAGACTGGCAGGCAAACTGGCCGGTGATATCCTCTCCCTGGCACCCAGGGTCAGGGACATGGTCATTGTCACCAATGAGGTGGCGTCTGACGGTATCACATACAATCCGGGGACGGATCAGTACATACGCCTGATGGGACTTGTTAACAGGCGCCTCGGGGCATGTTCCCACCAGGTGGTGGAAGTGGTGTACGGCATTCCTGTTGTATGGAAGGGATAACGGAAAACCGCGATGCAAAAAAGACAGAGGAGAGGAGCTGATTAACGGATGAATGGGATTTATTCCTGCATAATAGCTGTTTCCATGTATTCCAAGATACCCATGCCCACAGTGGAATGGACAGAGGAACGGATGCGCCATGTCATGTGCTTTTTCCCCTTTGTGGGCATGGTGCAGGGCATGGTGCTGGGACTTTGGTTTTATCTGGGGCTGGATTTATTTGGCCTGGATCCCCTGACGGTCGCGCTGGCAGCGGCAGCCGTTCCTCTCCTTGTAACAGGCGGTATCCATATGGACGGCTTCATGGATACCATGGATGCCATCCACTCCTATGGCGGACGGGAGAAAAAACTGGAAATCCTGAAGGACCCGCATCTGGGGGCGTTCGCTGTCATATCACTGGCAGTCTATCTCCTTCTGTATCTGGGGGCGGCTAATGAGTATGTGCAGTACCTTTCCGGCTGTGAAGGGGACTTAAGATTCCTGCTTTACGGAATGCCTGCCCTGGTATTCGTGATGGAACGGGCATTCAGCGGACTTTCGGTGGTCTTATTCCCATCTGCCAAAAAGGACGGGCTGGCAGCGGGATTTGCCAGGACAGCAGTAAAACGTACGGACAGGGCGGTGCTGGCTGTCTGGCTGGCCCTATGCATGGCCATTGCCTTTTTGCTGGGATGGAAAATGAACGGATTGGCCGGGGCATGCGCGTTAAGCCTTGGCCTGGGATTGGTCCATCTCCTTGTATTCTGGTGGTATCACAGGATGTCGTCAAATGAATTTGGCGGTATCACAGGGGATCTGGCCGGCTGTTTCCTTCAGGTATGCGAGCTGGCCGGACTGGCCCTGCTGGCGGCCCTGTTAAAGACAGGAGGACTTGGAGGTCATATCATATGATTCTGGTTATTGGAGGAAGAGGACAGGGCAAGAGGGAATTTGCCTTGCAGAATTTGATACCGGAGGACGAAGCGCCAATGGTCCGGTGGGCGTCCGGCAGGGACGAGGGATGGGAATCCTATATGAAAAGCAGGTATTGCTGTGATTTCCACCTGTTTATCAGACGTCTTATGAACCGGGAGGTTGGGGTAGGGGCCGGCGGGAATCCCTGGATGCCCGGGGATCAAAAGCAGATGGAAGTAATCCTGAAAGCCCTGCTTCAGGATGTGCCGGACCGGATACTTGTGACAGATGAAATCGGCTATGGGATTGTTCCGGCAGATGCCGCGGAACGGCAGTACCGGGAGGAAACAGGCAGGCTGTGCTGCCTTGCGGCCAAAGAGGCCCGACAGGTCTGGCGGGTCTTATGCGGCCTGGGACAGAGAATAAAGTGACCAAATATGTGACCAAATGGAGGACGGAATACGAACATGGCTGGATGGTTTGAAGTATGGAAACTGCATGGGACGGCACTGCTTGCCGGATGCGTCCTGGACTGGATCCTCGGTGACCCGTATCATTTCCCCCACCCCGTACGTCTGATGGGGCGGATGATTTCATGGCTGGAAGGCAGCTTGAGGAAACGGCTGGAAGCCAGGGAACTGGCGGCCGGTTTTTTCCTCACGGCCGTCATGTGCGCGGTGTGGTTCCTGATTCCCTGGTCCGTACTGCGTGTATTGCGGCAAATGTCCTATCCATCCCTTTGGATCATCCCCTTTTCCGTGGAGACCATCCTCTGTTACCAGATGCTTGCGGCCAGAAGCCTGTGCACGGAGAGCATGAAGGTATGCCGCAGCCTGGAGTCCGGGGACGTGGAGAGGGCCAGGAACCAGGTGTCCATGATTGTGGGAAGGGATACGGCGGTGCTTGATTCAGCCGGCATTGCCAGGGCCGCCATTGAGACCGTGGCGGAGAATGCATCTGACGGGGTGGTGGCCCCGTTCCTTTTCATGGCCCTGTTCGGACCGGCCGGGGGGATGCTCTATAAGGCAGTTAACACCATGGACTCCATGATAGGGTATAAGAATGAAACATACATGCTTTTTGGAAGGACGGCGGCAAAACTGGATGATATCCTGAACTTCATCCCCTCCCGCCTGACCGGAGGCCTTATGGTGCTGGCCGCCTTTTTCCTTCCGGGAATGGACGGAGTCCATGGCTGGCGCATCCTGATGCGGGACAGGCATAAGCATGCAAGCCCTAATTCGGCCCAGGCCGAGGCAGCGTGTGCAGGCGCACTGCATCTTAGGCTGGCAGGGGACGCATGGTATTTTGGCATCCTGCACAAAAAGCCGTTTATCGGGGATGACGACCGCCCGGTGTGTCCCATGGATATTAAGAGGGCCAACCGGCTCATGTTTGCAGCGGAGGGGATTCTCATGGCCGGGCTGGCAGCTGCCCTGTTCCTGGCATGACAAAGGCCATTTTACGGAAAGCAGTATTTACAGATAGAAGTATTTACAGACAGAAGTATTTACAGAAAGCAGTATTTACGGAAAGCAGTATTTGCGGAAAGCAATATTTACAGATAGCAGTATTTGCGGAAAGCAATATTTACAGATAGCAGCATCTGCGGATAAGGGTTTGAGAGGAGGGACGATTCATGCAGTATCAGCACGGAGGGGATATCTACACCCAGGAAATCCATATGGACTATTCCGCCAATTTAAATCCCCTGGGGCTTCCGGACGGGGTGAGGAAGGTGCTTGCATCCTGTATACATACAGATGTGTGCAGCGTGTACCCGGACAGCCGCTGCGGGAAGCTGCGGGAAGCCCTGGGCCGGCTCCATGAAGTGCCAAAGGACTGGATTATCTGCGGAAATGGGGCGGCGGATCTTGTATTCGGCCTGGCCCATGGCTGTATGCCAAGGCGCGGACTGGTGACGGCCCCGGCCTTTTCCGAATATGAGCAGGCAATGAGGACCTGCGGATGCAGCGTGGACTACCTGTTCCTGGAGGAAAAGGAAGGATTTTCACTGAATGTGGAAGCCCTTCTTCAGCGGATCATAGGGGCGGCGGGGGAAGGCAGGCCGTATGACATGGTATTCCTGTGCAATCCCAATAATCCAACGGGTATACCCGTGCCAACAGGGGAAATCAGACGGGTGGCAGAGGTATGTCTCCAATCCGGCACCCGCCTGATCATGGACGAATGCTTCTGTGATTTCCTGGATGAACCGGAGGCCTGCTCCGCAATCCCTTTCCTGGGGGAATATCCCAATCTTTTTGTGCTCAAGGCATTTACCAAGCTGTATTCCATGGCGGGACTTCGGCTGGGATACGGTCTTTGCAGTGACGGAAACCTTCTTGAACGCCTGCGTGAGGTAAGGCAGCCCTGGTCCGTATCGGGCCTGGCCCAGAAAGCGGGCGAGGCAGCCCTTAAAGATTTGGATTTCGTCAGGCGGACAAGGGAAGTGGTTGGGACGGAACGGGAGTGGATGCGAGGGGAACTGGAAAAACTTGGGTTTACTGTGTATGGGTCCCGGGCCAACTATGTGTTTTTCAAGGCCTTCCAGGGGGAAGGGGATACCGGGCCGGACAGCCCCTCGGGCCGGGATATGCAGACGCCCCCCAAGGGCTGGCTGTATCACCGGCTATTGGAACACAAGGTGCTCATACGCAGCTGCAGCAATTATCCTGGCCTTAATCGCTCCTTTTACCGGGTCTGCGTAAAGACGCGGGAGGAGAACAGGCGGCTGATGGAGTACATGGGGAAAGCGGTAAAAGAGGAAAACGGGGCAAAACGCAACGGGCCAGAATGAAACGGGCCAGAATGAATCGGCCCAGAATGGAACGGCCCGAAATAAAATGGTCCAAAATGAAACGGCCCCAAAATAAAACATCCCCAAATTGAACGAGCAGAGGAGAACGATAATGGCGAAACCAATCATGATTCAGGGAACCATGTCCAATGCGGGAAAAAGCATCCTGGCGGCCGGACTTTGCCGTATATTCAAGCAGGACGGATACAGGACCGCGCCGTTTAAATCCCAGAACATGGCATTGAATTCCTATATTACATCAGAAGGCCTGGAGATGGGCCGGGCCCAGGTGGTCCAGGCAGAGGCGGCAGGCATAAGCCCTCATGTGGATATGAACCCGATCCTGCTGAAGCCCACCACGGATGTGGGTTCCCAGGTGATTGTCCATGGCGTTGCCAGGGGGAACATGAAGGCCAGGGATTACTTTGCCATGAAACGCAGCCTGATTCCGGAAATCATGGCCTCCTATGAACGGCTGTCCGGGTCCCATGACATCATTGTCATTGAAGGCGCGGGAAGCCCGGCGGAAATTAACCTCAAATCAGACGATATCGTGAACATGGGCCTTGCAGAGCTGGTGGACGCCCCGGTGCTGCTGGCTGGCGACATTGACAGGGGCGGTGTGTTTGCCCAGCTTTACGGCACCGTGGCCCTTTTAGAACAGGAGGAGCGGCAGCGGGTCAAGGGGCTTATCATCAACAAATTCCGTGGGGACAGATCCATCCTGGACCCGGGTGCCGCGATGCTGGAACATCTTTGCGGCATACCGGTAATCGGGGTGGTGCCGTATATGGATGTGGATATTGAGGACGAGGACAGCTTAAGCGCCCGTCTGGAAAACGGCCAGGCATCCGGTTTGGTGGACCTGGCGGTCATCCGTCTGCCGCGGATATCCAACTTTACGGATTTTAATGTGTTTTCCAGGATTCCCGGGGTGTCCCTGCGCTATGTTTCCAGGGTTTCAGAGTTAGGGACGCCGGACCTGGTATTTCTCCCGGGCACAAAGAATACCATGGATGACCTGCTGTGGATGCGGCAGAACGGCCTGGAGGCCGCAGTTCTTAAGCTGGCCCATAAACAGGTGCCCATATGGGGAATCTGCGGCGGATACCAGATGATGGGGGAGGTCCTTAGGGATGCCGGCGGGGTGGAGTCCGCGGACGTAAGGGAGACAGCCGGTATGGGGCTGCTTCCGCTGTGCACTGATTTCCAGGAAGAAAAGGTGCGTACCCAGGTGGAAGGCTCCCTTGGGGAGCTGGACGGCGTCCTGGCCCCGTTGTCAGGCCAATGCATCGGCGGTTATGAAATCCATATGGGCCGCACTGCCATTGACAGGGAAAACGGCGCCATGGATACCGCAATGCTGGTTTCCTGGCGCCGGGAACCCGTAATCTGCCGTCCTGTCTCCTATGTGATGGAGATACAGGACAGGGACCGGCCTGGCTGTGATGGGAAACGGGTAAAGGAAGACGGATGGAACAGGGGGAATATCTACGGGGCATACATTCACGGTATCTTCGACCATCCGGGGATAGCGGAGACCATTGTATCCTCCCTGGCAGCCAAAAAGGGGATATCCATGGACGAGGTAAAGGCAGGGGATTACAGTGCCTACCGTCAGCAGCAGTATGACAAGCTGGCAGATGTGCTGCGGTCCAGTCTGGATATGGATGCCATCTATAAGATGATGGGGTTATAGGACGCAGAAAGACTGCTTTTAAGGCAATGACGGCAATAGACCTGAACAGACCCACAAAACCGTAACGGACCGGCAGCAGGGGCTTTGGGATGCCATATAAGGAGACGAGACAGGATGTTAAATATACAATTGGAACAGGTGCTCCCATCAGAGATAGAGCGCCGAAGTTTTGAACTGATTGACCAGGAACTTAAGTCAATGGGAATCCGGCTTAAGCCGGAACAGGAGCCGGTCATCAAACGGGCCATCCATACCACGGCTGATTTTGAGTACGCCGGGAACCTGGTATTTTCTGAGCACGCAGTACAGAAGGGAATCGACGCCCTCAAACAGGGGGCGGTAATCGTCACGGACACCAATATGGGATGGTCAGGGGTGAATAAAAGGAAGCTGTCTGCCCTGGGAGGGGAGGCGCTCTGCTTCATGGCAGATAAGGACGTGGCCGAGGAGGCGGCAGAAAAAGGGACCACCAGGGCAGTGGCCAGCATGGAGAAGGCGGCCCGGTTATTTGGAAGGAGCCGTCCCTGCATCTTTGCCATCGGCAATGCCCCCACTGCTTTGATCCGCCTATATGAGCTGGTGAAGGAGGGGAGCATTTCCCCGTCCCTGGTCATAGGGGCGCCGGTCGGTTTTGTGAACGTGGTACAGTCCAAGGAACTGATCCTTACCCTTGAGGACACGCCGTACATTGTGGCAAAAGGAAGAAAGGGGGGCAGCAACGTGGCGGCCGCCATCTGCAATGCCCTCCTTTATCAGATTGGATGATTGATTTATTTTTTTCCGTTCCAGCAATAGGTGCAGAGCTTACATGGGGAAATGCCGATGGATTCCACCAGGTCGTCCAGCCTGTGGTAACGGAGTGTGGTAAAGTTCAGGCGCTTCCGGATTTCCTCCATCATCTCCTTGTAATTACCGCTGTCCGGGTTGGCGTAGTCTGCCAGCAGTTCATCCGATACGCAGCCGCCTTCCCTGTCCCTGATGATACGTCTGGTAATCAGGTCCAGCTCCGAGGAGGAGCGGGAGAAATTAAGATAGGGACAGCCAAACATAAGGGGCGGGCAGGCAGGCCTGATATGCACTTCCTTTGCGCCGCTCTGGTAAAGGAATTCGGAGGTCTCGCCCAGCTGGGTCCCCCTGACAATGGAGTCGTCAATCAGCAGCAGCTTTTTGCCGCGGATCAGCGAGTCCACGGGAATCAGCTTCATTTTCGCAATCAGGTTGCGCTGGCCCTGGTTCTGGGGCATGAAGGAACGGGGCCAGGTAGGCGTGTATTTGATGAAAGGGCGTGCAAAGGGGATGCCGGATTCATTGGCATAACCGATGGCATGGGCGATTCCTGAATCAGGTACGCCGGCCACCACGTCGGGCCTTGCCTCATCGCGTTTGGCCAGAAGCTTTCCGCATTCATAGCGCATGCTTTCCACGTTGACCCCCTCATAGGTGGAGGTGGGATAGCCGTAGTAGACCCAGAGGAAAGAGCAGATTTTCATCTCCTGTCTTGGGGGGCTCATGGTTTCCACACATTCCGGGGTAATGAATACGATTTCGCCGGGGCCCAGCTCCTTGTAGTCAGAGTAGCCCAGGTTGATAAAGGCAAAGCTCTCAAAGGAGGCGCAGAAAGCATCCTCCTTTTTTCCGATTACAACAGGCGTCCTGCCGTATCTGTCCCTGGAGGCGTAGATGCCTTTTGGGGTCAGCAGCAGTATGGTCATGGAACCTTCAATCCGTTCCTGCGCATATAAAAGCCCTTCCACCAGGGATGACTTCTGGTTAATCAGGGCAGCCACCAGCTCCGTGGAATTAATACGCCCGTGGCTCATCTCCATAAAATGTATATGTCCGTTCCGGAATGCTTCCTGTATCAGCTCGTCCTGGTTGTTGATCTTGCCCACCGTTGTTATGGCAAAACTTCCCAGGTGTGACTGGATTAATAAGGGCTGGGGTTCATTATCGGAAATACATCCAATCCCATAATATCCCTCCAGCTCGTTTAAATCGCCGTCAAACTTTGTACGGAACGGGCTGTTTTCTATATTATGGATGGAGCGGGCAAAGCCCTGTTCCCCGTACACGGCCATACCGCCGCGTTTCGTGCCAAGATGGGAGTGGTAATCGACTCCGAAAAAAAGATCCAATGTACAGCTGTTCTTAGATGCAACACCAAATATTCCGCCCATGTATATGCCCTCTTTGATAGTAGTGATTTGTGATCAGTGATTTGTAATCCTGCCTGTTACAGGACTTATCATAACATATATTAGCATTGGAGGACAATATGAATGTTATATTATTTATACTTATAATGCATCATAAGCAGTACGGGGCCAACCGGACAATTGCAAAATAATGGGACTCATTGTATAATTAATAGATATATTAACAGCCGGGATTTCAGGAAGATATTTCACGATAGATGAGAAAAGGGGCATTCATATGGACTTATACAGGATTATTCTGGTGGATGATGAGGAAGAGGTAAGGCAGAGCATCATCAGGAAGATTAACTGGACAGAAGCAGGATTTCAGGTTGTGGGGGATGCGGAGAACGGGGAGGACGCCATGGAGAAGGTGGAGGCCCTGGAGCCGGATCTGATCCTTACGGATATCCGTATGCCATATATGGACGGACTGACCCTGGCGGAGAAGGTGCGCCAGAAATATCCCTCCGTAAAAATCGTCATATTTTCCGGATATGATGACTTTGAATACGCCAAGCAGGCCATCAAGCTGAATGTGACGGAGTATATATTAAAGCCCGTGAACGTGGAGGAGCTGACTGCCATATTAAAGCGCATCAAATCCAACCTGGACGAGGAGATTGAACAGAAGAGGAATGTAAGCCTGCTGCGGGAGAACTATATTAAAAGTCTTCCCATCCTGCGGGAACAGTTCATCAATGAACTGATCAGTTATCCGGTGCCGGAAGAAACCGTGGCCGACCGGCTGCAGGAATATGACATACCCCTTGCCGGAGCCAAGAAGTGGGTGGCCGCTGCCATTGACATTGAGCCTGAGGAAATCCGGGGCAGCGCCATGCTTCCCCTGCACAAGGAAAAGGACCTGATTCCCATTTCCGTGATGCAGATTGTGGAGGAGAAATTAAAGAATTACTGCCGCTGCGCCCTGGCTACCTCGGCCAGGACAGCGGCGGCGGAGATTGCAGTCATTGCTGCCATTGACGGGGAGAACAGCCAGACAGGGCTGATTGACGTGCTGGGGGACATCTGTAAGGAGACCAAGAAAATCCTGGAAGTCCCCATCACGGTGGGAATCGGTCACGGCTGTCAGGCCCTGTCTGAAATCAGCAGCTCCTACAAGGCGGCAGTGGACGCCCTTGGTTACAAGGCCATCGTGGGAGGCGGAAGCACCATCTACATCAACGACGTGGAGCCGGTCAGCGGCGGCAAGCTGCTGTTTGACGGCAAGGACGAGGCGGAACTGATTGCGGCCATCAAGTTCGGCCCCAGGGAAAAGATAGAAGAGGCCGTGCGCAGCGTCATGGATAAGATGAGCGACGCAAAGGTGCATTTCCGCCAGTGCCAGGCCTATATGCTGAGCGTGTCCAGCAGCATCATACAGAGGATCCAGCAGCATGACCTGGATATGGCCCAGATTCTGGAGGAAGGGGAGGACCATGAGGATACCTTTGCGCTGATCCCCAAGATGCAGAAAAAGGAGGATTTCAGCCAGTGGCTTCTGTCGGTGGCGCTGCGGATGAACCAGGTGATGAACCAGGAACGTGACAACACCATGAAGCAGGTAATACAGGAGGCCAAGGAATATATCATGGACAACTACCAGGATCCGGACCTTTCCGTGGAAAAAATCTGCCGCCACCTGCATATGAGCCCGGCCTATTTCTCCACCATGTTTAAGAAGGAAACAGGGCAGGCCTATATCGCCTATCTGACCGAGGTGCGGCTGAATAAGGCGGTGGAACTGCTGGGCAAGACTGATGACAAGACCTATGTGATTGCATCCAAGGTGGGGTATCAGGAACAGAACTATTTCAGTTATGTATTCAAGAAACGTTTCGGTATTTCCCCAACCAAGTTCAGGGGAGCCAAACGGTAAGGAGACGGACATGCTTTTTGAAAAGCAGAGGCAGGGTGTGCAAAAGGCCAGCATCCGCTACATCATATTTATTTATTTTACGCTGACCGCCCTGGCTGCCAGCGTGTTTATAGGCATTTCCCTCTATACAAGGCTGTCGGGACAGATGGCGGATACCATACAGGAAGAGAACCAGATACTGATTAACCAGATTAACCGTTCCATGGATTCCTATCTGCAGACAATCATGAAGCTGTCCGATTCCCTATATTACGGCGTGATTAAGAACGCCGACCTTTCGGACGGCTCCATTGGCAGCGAGATCACCCTTCTGTATGACAATAACAAGGATAATATAGAAAATATCGCCCTGCTGTCCAAGAACGGCCAGATGCTGGAATCCGTACCTGCGGCCAGGCTCAAGTCCAATGTTGACGTGATTGATGAGAACTGGTTCAGGAACACCCTTTTAAAGACAGAGAACCTGCATTTTTCCACGCCCCATGTACAGACAATCTTTGATGGGAGCGAAAGCCAGTACCGCTGGGTCATTTCCATGTCAAGGGCAGTGGAGATTACCAATGGTCCCTATACGGACCAGGGCGTGCTGCTCATCGATATCCGTTACAACAGCCTGGAGCGGCTGTTTGACGGCGTGAACCTGGGCAACGGCGGATATGCGTACCTGATCAGCAGCGATGGGGAGATCATTTATCATCCAAAGGCACAGCTTATCGACTCCGGCATTGTCAAAGAGAACAACCGGGAGTCGGCCGGCCTTAAGGACGGCAATTATGAGGAGGTATTTGACGGGGAAAAGCGGATTGTGTCAGTGAAGACCGTGGGATATACGGGCTGGAAGATCGTGGGCGTCACGCCCCTTGACGGCATGTCCCTTAACAACATCAAGACAAAGCTCCTGATGGTGTTCATCATCGCATTTGTGCTGTTCATCCTTTCCATCATCAATTCCTACATTTCCACCAGGATCACGGACCCCATCAAAGAGCTGGAGAAGGCGGTTAATGAGATTGAGCAGGGGAACCTGGAAGTGGAGGTGAGAAGCGCCGGTTCCTATGAGATACAGCATCTGGGCACCTCCATCCAGAGCATGGCCAGGCGGATCCGGAAGCTGATGAACGACATCGTGGCAGAGCATGAATCCAAGCGTAGAAGTGAATTTGACACGCTCCAGTCCCAGATCAACCCGCATTTCCTCTACAATACCCTGGATATCATTGTATGGATGATTGAAAATGAAAAGCAGTCCGAAGCCGTGAAGGTGGTGACGGCCCTGGCCAGATTCTTCCGGATCAGCTTAAGCAAGGGAAAGAGCATCATCCCGGTAAAGGACGAACTGGAGCATGTGCGCAACTACCTGATGATCCAGCACATGCGCTATAAGAACAAATTCACCTATGACATTGAGGCGGATGAGGATGTCCTGGAACTGGCCAGCTTAAAGCTCATGCTTCAGCCACTGGTGGAAAATGCCATCTACCACGGCATGGAATTCATGGACGGGGACGGGGAAATCCTGGTCAGGGCATGGCGCCGGGAGGACGACCTTTATATGAGCGTGTCCGACAATGGGCTGGGCATGACCCAGGAGCAGGTGGAACGCCTGTTCCGGGCCGCGGACCATACGTCCTCAGGCAGGGGCTCCGGCATTGGCGTAAAGAATGTGAATGAGCGGATCAAGCTTTATTTTGGCACGGGATACGGCCTTGAGATCTTGTCGGAACCGGATGAGGGGACCACGGTTACGGCGCATCTGCCGGCTATTCCCTATCAGGAAGTGAAGAAAGAGGAAGCCTATGTTAAATAAAGGGAAAATTCTCTGGTGCATATGGGCCGGTATCCTGGTCCTGCTGTTCTTGATGTCCTCCACGGACCTTATCATCAAGGAAAAGGAGATTGAGGTATACCCGGTTTCCGTCATCATAGACGGGGACAATGATGACTACTATGTGAATTTCAAAAAGGGCATGGATCAGGCAGCGGTGGAATTCCACGGGGACGTCAGCTTCATCACCCTTTACGCGGACCATGACCAGGCACAGCAGATGGAGCTGGTGAAAAGGGAAATCAGGGATGGGACCAGGGCGGTCATCCTGGCCCCGGTGATGGCAGAAGAGGCGGTTAAGGAACTGGAGGGCATGAATACGGGCTGCCCTGTCCTCTTTCTTGGCAGCCCACAGCAGAGCGCAAAGGTGGCGGATACCATCGGTGTGGACAGCCGGGAGATTGGAAGGATGCTGGGGGAGGCGGCCGTATCCCAGACCCCCAGGGATGTCCCGGTCTATCTCTTCTGTAAGGGACTGGACTATGGGGACAGCGCCCAGGTCTACGAAGGGGTCAGGGGCGTGCTGGATGGATATGGGTATCAATACCGGCTCATAGAGAAGAAGGTTCAGGACACATACCGGCAGGCTGTCCAGGAAACGGACTCCCCCGGCAGCGGCAAGATTACCATCATAGCCCTGGACGTACAGTCCTTGGACCAGGCAGCCCAGATACTGGAGGAAGACCCCATCTATCAGGGCAGGGTGTCCGGGCTTTACGGCGTGGGCAGCACCACATCTTTGCTCAGGGCGCTGGAAAAGGGGATTGTCACGGGGATGACGGCCTATAACCAGTTTGACGAGGGGTATTTAAGTGTGAAGCAGGCAGTGGAAGCCATCCAGGGCACCCACCAGAAGCAGGAGACGCAGCTGACGGCCATCTACGTGGACAAGGACAGGCTGAGGGATAAGACAAATGAGAAAATGTTCTATCCCATTGAATGAGGGAAAACGGGAAAATGAAAGGGGCGTATGCGGTGAAGCGGAATTGGATTTATTTATTGGCGGTTTGTTTAGGGGCCGGCATCCTGATCGGGTTCTGGCAGTACAGGGAACATGAAGGACAGCGGCAGACAAAGAAGAATTCCATCCGTATCGGGGTCCTTCTCTACCGCGGGGATGATACCTTCATCGGCACCCTGCGCACAGGCCTGGAGGATAAGGCAAAGGAATATGAACAGAAAACAGGAATCAAGGTAAAGTTGGATATCCTGGACTCCAAGGGGAGCCAGAACACCCAGAACAGCCAGGTGGAGCGCCTGATATCCCTTGGATGTGACGCCCTGTGCATCAACAGCGTGGACCGTTCCTCTGCCTCCATCATCATTGACAAAGCCATGGATGCGGGGACTCCGGTGGTGTTTTTTAACCGGGAACCGGTGGAGGAGGACATGAACCGGTGGGAGAAGCTTTATTACGTGGGCGCGGACGCCAAGGAATCGGCCGTGCTTCAGGGAGCGGTCCTGGTGGATGCCTATCGGAAGGATTCCCGCACCCTGGACGCCAACGGGAACGGTCTGGTGAGCTACGTGCTCCTGGAAGGTGAGACCAGCCATCAGGACTCCCTGATCCGTACGGAGTGGTCCATCCAGACCTTAAAAGACGGGGGCGTTCCGCTGGAGAAAATCACGGGAGGGATTGCCAACTGGGACAGGAGCCAGGCTTCGGCCCTTATGGAGCAGTGGCTGAAAGAGTACCCGGGGCAGATTGAACTGGTGGTAAGCAACAACGATGACATGGCCCTGGGCGCCATCGACGCCATGAACCGGGCCGGGATAGGGGCCAATTCCATCAAGGTGGTGGGTATTGACGGCACCCCTGTGGGCATAAAGGCCCTGGAGGAGGGAACCCTTTTCGCTACCGTGGAATCGGATAAGGAAAGTTACGCCCAGGCCATATTTGACATTGCCTGGAACCTGTCCCTGGGCCAGGACCCCAAGTCCGTCGTGCCGCTGGTCAATGGGAAATATTACTGGTGTCCCCAGAAGGTCCTGACCCAGGAGGAGGCAAAAATGCTTAAAAATAAGTAGGCTTCCATAAAAACCTGATAAAAAAACACAGAATCAAAGAAATTTTATAATCATTCTTTAAAAATCCTATGGAAAAATGCACAACCAGGCCGTATAATGGCTTTGTTGTTAAGCAAAAACAACCAAAGCAATCATATTATTCATAAGGGAGGAATTAAAAATGAAAAAAGCATTAAGTGTTGCCCTTGCGTGTTCCATGGCATTATCACTGGTTGCCTGCGGCGGCGGAAGCAAGCCAACGGAAGCACCTACAACAGCAGCCGCCGGCGGTGATACCACCACTGAGGCAGCAGCAGAAACCACAACCGAGGCAGCAGCAGCTGAAAGCGGCGCAGAAGTGGCTAACAAGGACAAACCATTGGTATGGTTTAACCGTCAGCCATCCAGCAGCGCTACCGGACAGCTGGATATGACAGCCCTGAATTTCAATAAGGATACATATTATGTAGGTTTCGATGCCAATCAGGGTGCCGAGCTTCAGGGCACCATGGTTAAGGATTACATCGAGAAGAACATTGACACAATCGACCGCAACGGCGACGGAATCATCGGTTATGTCCTGGCAATCGGGGATATCGGACATAATGACTCCATTGCACGTACAAGGGGTGTCCGTAAGGCTCTTGGCACAGGCGTTGAAAAAGACGGCAACATCGACAGTACTCCGGTTGGCACAAATGCAGACGGTACCGCAACAGTTGTAAAGGACGGCTCCATTGAGGCGGGCGGCAAGACATACATTGTACGCGAACTGGCTTCCCAGGAGATGAAGAACTCCGCAGGCGCTACATGGGATGCAGCTACTGCAGGCAACGGAATCGGCACATGGTCCTCTTCTTTCGGCGAACAGATTGATATTGTTGTATCCAATAACGACGGCATGGGCATGTCAATGTTCAATGCATGGTCCAAGGACAACAATGTTCCTACATTCGGTTATGATGCAAACAGCGACGCGGTTGCTGCCATCGCAGAAGGCTACGGCGGCACAATCAGCCAGCATGCAGACGTACAGGCTTACCTGACACTTCGTGTACTGCGTAATGCACTGGACGGCGTTGACATCAACACCGGTATTGCCACACCAGACTCAGCAGGCAACGTCCTCAGTGACGATGTATATGTATACAGGGCTGATGAGCGTTCCTACTATGCCCTGAACGTTGCTGTTACTTCTGACAACTATCAGGATTTCATGGATTCCACCATGGTTTACGCACCTGTATCCAACCAGCTGGATGCCAGCACAAGCCCTGAAAAGTCTGTATGGCTGAACATCTACAACTCAGCTGATAACTTCCTGGGATCCACCTACCAGCCGCTGCTTCAGAAGTACGATAAGCTTCTCAACCTTAAAGTTGATTACATCGGCGGTGACGGACAGACTGAGTCCAATATCACCAACCGTCTTGGAAATCCAAGCCAGTATGATGCATTTGCCATTAACATGGTTAAGACAGATAACGCAGCTTCATACACATCTCTGCTTGAGCAGTAATATTCATTGATATCAAGGAAAGTACACGATGGATAAAATCGTGGAAAGGTAAAGATATTCTGTTATTAGGGAGAAGAAATTCTCCCTAATAATCGATTCAGACTTAATACTGAAACCAATCAATCTATGTATACAGGAGTAAAATAATGGCAGATAAGAAAGATGATATCGTCTTATCAATACGCGGTATGAGCAAGTCCTTCGGCCGTAACAGGGTTCTGGACCATATCAACCTGGATGTGAAGCGCGGAACCGTTATGGGGCTTATGGGTGAGAACGGCGCCGGCAAGTCAACCATGATGAAGTGCCTTTTCGGCACTTACCAGAAAGACGAGGGAAATATCTTCCTGAATGGCAAGGAAGTAAGCTTTTCCGGACCAAAGGATGCTCTTGAAAACGGCATTGCGATGGTTCACCAGGAACTTAACCAGTGTCTGGAACGGAATGTGATTGACAACCTGTTCCTTGGACGCTATCCGGTCAATTCCATGGGTGTAATTGATGAAGGCAGAATGAAAAAAGAAGCCGCTGAGCTTTTTAGGAAATTGGGCATGACCGTTAACCTTACCCAGCCCATGGGGCGCATGTCCGTATCACAGAGGCAGATGTGTGAGATCGCTAAGGCCATTTCCTATAATTCCAGAGTGATTGTTCTGGATGAGCCTACCTCCTCCCTGACCGTACAGGAGGTTGATAAGCTCTTCGAGATGATGAGGATGTTAAAAGAACAGGGAATCGCCCTGATTTATATTTCCCACAAGATGGATGAGATTTTTGAAATATGCGATGAGATATCAGTGCTTCGGGACGGCAACCTGGTCATGACAAAGAGTACCAAGGATGCAAACATGAATGAGCTGATTGCGGCAATGGTCGGCCGTTCCCTTGATAACCGGTTCCCGCCTGTTGACAATACCCCCGGGGATGTGATCCTGTCCATACAGAATTTATCCACGAAGTTTGAACCTCATCTGCAGGATGTCTCGTTTGATGTAAAAGAAGGCGAGATATTCGGACTGTACGGTCTGGTGGGGGCAGGGCGGACAGAACTTTTGGAAACAATCTTTGGTGTCCGCACCAGGGCGGCAGGACGGGTTTATTTTAATAACCGTCTAATGAATTTCAGCAGCGCAAAGGAAGCCATGGATCATGGGTTTGCCATGATTACTGAGGAGAGGAAGGCTAACGGCCTGTTTTTAAAGGGGGACCTTACCTTTAATACCACCATTGCCAATCTTCCGCAGTATATGTCAGGATTAGCGCTTTCCGACGCAAAGATGATAAAAGCCACGGCAAAGGAAATAAAAATCATGCATACCAAGTGTATGGGTCCCGATGACATGATTTCCAGCCTTTCCGGCGGCAACCAGCAGAAGGTCATCTTTGGAAAATGGCTGGAACGCAGTCCGCAGGTGTTTATGATGGACGAACCCACAAGAGGTATCGATGTGGGCGCAAAGTATGAAATATATGAGCTGATTATCAATATGGCGAAACAGGGGAAGACAATCATTGTTGTTTCTTCTGAGATGCCGGAGATCCTGGGTATTACAAACCGTATTGGTGTTATGTCAAATGGACGTCTTTCCGGAATTGTCAATACAAAAGAGACGGATCAGGAAGAACTTTTGAGGCTCAGTGCAAAATACCTATAAGGGGGATTCATGGATATGGCAAAAGGAAACAATGAGACTCTTACGGCTGAGCAGGAGATGCAGCTGCGTAAGCCGATCGAGGATTATGTTGGTGAGATTCAGAAAAAGATTGACAGCCTCAGGGCGGATGGTACCAACAGGGTAGTGGCCCTGCAGAACAGTATCGATGCGGCAAAGAGGGACCGTTCCCTTACAAAAGAAGAAAGAGCGGACAGGATTGCTGCCAGCAGCGCGCAGATGGAACAGGCAAAGGCTGTTGAGGCAAAGAATAAAGACGAGATTGCGAAATTGATTTCCGATGCGGAGGGTTTCCTCAAGGCGCATTTTGAAAAGGATTATTATCAGCCGTTAAAGGCAAGCTGTGAACAGGAAAAGGCGCTGGCAAAGGAACAATATGACACCAGGGTTGCACAACTGAACAAAGAGCATGAGCAGACACTGTCAAAGCTTACCGACCATCAGGAGATAAAGGATGAGAAGTACGTCCATAAGAACCGTCTGTTTGATGTAAAAATGGACTTGGACAAGGAACTTCAGCGGATTAAGGACAGAAGGCATGCTGCATTTGTCTGGCAGTATCACCTGATTGACATGCTCCGTCTGTCCAAATTCACCTTCATGGAGACCAGGGCGCAGAAATGGGAAAATTATAAATATACATTCAACCGCAGGACATTCTTACTGCAGAACGGTCTGTATATTGCCATTATCCTGATTTTCATCGGGCTGTGTATCGCTGCCCCGGTGGTAAAGAATGTAAAGCTGCTTACCTATAACAATATTTTAAATATCCTGCAGCAGGCCTCACCCAGGATGTTCCTTGCGCTGGGCGTGGCAGGACTTATCCTCCTTACCGGTACGGACCTTTCCATCGGGCGTATGGTGGGCATGGGTATGACCACGGCAACCATCATCATGCACCAGGGTATCAATACCGGCTCTGTTTTCGGACACGTATTTGATTTTACTGGCATGCCCATTGGCTTAAGGGTTGTATTTGCACTGTTTATGTGTATTGTGCTTTGTACGTGCTTTACGTCCATCGGAGGTTTCTTTACCGCCAAATTCAAGATGCATCCGTTCATATCAACCATGGCAAACATGCTGGTAATCTTTGGTCTTGTCACATATGCCACAAAGGGCGTGTCCTTTGGTGCCATTGAACCGGCTATCCCGAAGATGATCATCCCAAAGGTTAACGGATTCCCAACCATTATCCTCTGGGCAGTGGCTGCAATCGTGATTGTATGGTTTATCTGGAATAAAACCACCTTTGGCAAGAACTTATACGCGGTCGGCGGCAACCCGGAAGCTGCCGCGGTTTCAGGTATCTCCGTATTCGGTGTAACCATGGGTGCCTTCATCCTGGCAGGTATCCTTTATGGATTCGGTTCCTGGCTGGAATGCGCAAGAATGGTGGGTTCCGGTTCCGCTGCTTATGGTCAGGGCTGGGAGATGGATGCAATCGCAGCCTGCGTGGTGGGCGGCGTATCCTTTACCGGCGGCATCGGTAAGATTTCAGGCGTGGTAGTCGGCGTGCTGATATTTACCGTACTGATTTATTCCCTTACAATTCTTGGTATTGATACAAACCTTCAGTTTGTATTCGAAGGTATCATCATCATCACGGCAGTAACCCTTGACTGTCTGAAGTATGTACAGAAGAAGTAAGGTCTGTAGAATGCTGAAAACCGGCTAAATATAAGAGGCTGGCTGCAAAACCCGCAGCCAGCCTTTTTCTGCCGCATGGTTATTGGCCCCAATTCGGTCAACGTAGCCCGCTACGCCTCCCTCATCGGGACCAAATCTCCCACAAAGTGGGACACACACCTGACGGAAAGCAATTTTCAAACACATCCTAACGTCCGCAGGCCAGCTTGCTGTTCTGGTATTCGCCGGAAAATGTCACATCCCTCCCAAACCATTGGGGCGGGGTGAAGGTGAGGGCTTCTTCTTCCGTGGGAAACTCCACCTCGGCCAGGATGAGACCTTTGTAGGTTCCCTCAAAGATATCCAGTTCTATGGTGAGATGATTGGAGCCTTCCAGCGGGATCAGGTAGCGCGTCTTGGTCAGGATGATGCCGTCCGCTTTTTTGAGCAGATGGGCGTAAGCCTGTTCATTGAGGGGAAGGTTATATTCTTCCCTGGCCATCAGGCCTTTTCCTTTGTAGGTGAGATAATAGCTGTCATCCTCCCTGCGGATGCGCACCACGGGACTGGTGCACAGGTAGGCCTGCTCAATGGCATGGCAGGGGAATTCCATGTAGTCTGCAGGGACGTGGTTCACCAGATATTTCCTTTCGATTTCCATCTTTCATACCTCCAAATACTGTATACATAATGCAATTAGTGGATTTTACTAAGGAATGTTATTTTTTCCATTTTACTATCATATCATTTATCACTTTTCAGAAAAAGACTAAAATGATAAAATAAAAATATTGTGCGTTGTTATGTTGTATTGTGTCAGTATGGCAGGAAAGGGAGAGAATCATGGCAAAGGTTTATGCATTTCTGGCGGAAGGGCTGGAAGAGGTTGAATGTCTTGCGGTAGTGGACGTGCTTCGCCGTTCCGGGGTTGAGGTGACAATGGTTTCCGTGTCCGGAAGGAAAGAGGTCACGGGGTCCCATGGAATACGGTTAATGGCAGATGCGCTGTTTGAGGAGGCGGATCCTGATCAGGCGGACGTGCTGTTTTTGCCGGGAGGTATGCCTGGCACCAATAATCTGAGGGAACACCAGGGGCTTAGGGAAGCCATTGAACGTGCCAATAAGCAGGGCAGGAGGGTGGCTGCCATCTGCGCGGCGCCCAGCGTCCTTGGGGCCATGGGGCTGTTAAAGGGTCGGACAGCCACCTGTTATCCTGGATTTGAGGAGCAGCTTACCGGGGTATCCTACACAAGCCAGGGCGTTGTCACTGACGGCAATATCACCACCGGCAGGGGCCTGGGATATGCACTGGATCTTGGCCTTGAACTGATACGCCTCCTTCAGGGGCCCCAGCAGGCCCAGAAGATTGCGGCAGCCATCCAGTACAGCCGCGGCTGATTGAAGGAATGACGGGCCCTGCAGGTATGACAGGACTTACGGAAATGACGAAATCTGCAGGTATGATGAAACTCCCCCGTTGTGCCGTATCGATTGAAGATGCGGCACAACGGGGGAGTTCCTTTTGCTGGATACAGGGCTTATGGGATTAGGCCTGGGATATCAGGACATGTCAGGTCATTGCGTCCTGTTTCCTGTCCGTTCTGCCCTGCGCACCCGCTTTTTCTCTGCATGGCCTACAATGGTTGTGCCGGCCAGGTCACCCAGACAGTTGATCATGGTCATTCCCATGTCGTTGAAGGCATGGACGCCGGCTACCAGGCCCACGATTTCAAGCGGGAAGCCCAGGGATTCCAGGAGGATGGCCAGGATGACCAGCATACCGCTTGGTATGGCTCCGGATCCGGTGGTCAGGATGAGGCCCAGGATGATGACTTTGACCAGGGTGGCAAGGTCCACGGAAACGCCGATGGCCTGTGCGGTCAGCACGAATACAATTGCCAGGGTCAGGCCGGTTCCGTCCTTGTTAATCTGGGCACCCAGGGGTATGGTGAAGGATGAGACTTTTCGGGGTACGTCCAGCTTATCCGCGCATTCCATGTTGATTGGTATGGAACTGGTGCTGGAACAGGTGCTGAAGGAGGTAATCATGATGCTGGAAGCGGTCTTGAAAAAGCGGCCGAATCCGATTCTGGTGAACAGGAATACCAGGGTGGCATAGAGCATACACATACAGAATATCCCAAGGTACACACAGGCAATGTATTTTGCAAGCACGCCGAAAATCTTGCTTCCGTACCTGCCCACGGAATTGGCAATCAGTGCACAGATGCCAAAGGGAGCCAGTCCCATGATGATTCCCACCACTTTTGACATCAGCATGGACAGGTCGCTGAAACTCTGGCTCAGCCGTGCCTTGGGTTCCTTGGGCAGCATCAGGACCCCGATGCCGATCAGGGCACATACCACCACCACCTGGTCGAACCGTCCGTCCACCATGGCCTGGAAGATGTTGCCCGGAACAAGCCCGATCAGGGTTTCGAAAATAGTGGGGATCTCGCCTACCACCCCGTCATACGTTCCTTCCAGGGGCAGGTTGACACCCGGGCGGAGGATGGTTGCAAGCAGGGTGCCCACAAGCATGGCAACTGCCGTGGTTCCGAAGTAGTAGATGAAAATCCTGCCCCCGATACGTCCGAAAGACTGCGGGTCATCCAGGGCGGATATGCCTGCAATCAGATTTACAATGACCAGTGGAAGGGCAATCATCTTGAGCAGTGTCAGGAAAAACTTACCCAGGGGCTCCACGGCCGTGGCCCGTTCACCCAGCACGGCCCCCAGCAGGATGCCGATGACCATGGCTGCCACCATTTTGTAAACCATTGGAATTTTGTGGTACTTTCGATAAAAACCCATATTTACTCCACCTTTCATTTGTAAAATTTGTGTAAAATTTATGTAAAATCCATATATACCATTATAAACGCTTTGGACATTTTAGTCAAATTATAATTCGGGATTATACCAGTGGATCATACCTGCATCCTGAAAGCGCATGGGTGTCCGACGGATAAAATATGGTTCAGCACATTGCCTGTCTGGATATACAGGGAAATATGTACAGGAAATTTATGAAAAAATGCTGGTATTTTCATTTTGAGCATGCTATAATGGTACATTGAAGTGTAGCGCCCTCATGGTTCATGGGCGAATCACATATATTTTAAGGAGGAACCCGTAAAAATGAGTGTACAGGTAGAAAAATTAGAAAAAAACATGGCCAAACTGACAATAGAAGTAGATGCAGCGCAGTTTGAGGATGCAATGAAGAAAGCCTTCAATAAGAACAAGAATAAATTCAATATTCCAGGCTTCCGTAAAGGCAAAGCACCGCGTGCCATGATTGAAAAGATGTATGGCGAAGGCATTTTTTATGAGGATGCTGCTGACGAAGCCATCAACGCAACCTGCATGCAGGCCATGGATGAGAGCGGACTGGAGATTGTGTCCAGACCGGAAGTTGCCGTGGAGCAGATAGGCAAGGACAAGCCATTCATTTATACCGCACTTGTAGCAGTAAGGCCAGAGGTAATCCTGGGCGAATATAAGGGCATTGAAGTTGAGAAGGCAGACGCATCCGTGACAGCTGAGGATGTGGAAGCAGAGCTTAAGAAGGTACAGGAGCAGAATGCAAGGCTTCTGAACGTTGAGGACAGACCGGTTGCCGACGGTGACAAGACTGTCATTGATTTTGAAGGATTTGTTGACGGCAAGCCATTTGACGGCGGCAAGGCAGAGGATTACGACCTGACCATCGGCAGCCACTCTTTCATCGATACATTCGAGGAGCAGCTGATCGGCAGGAACATCGGTGAGGAGTGCGAAGTAAACGTAACCTTCCCCGAAGAGTACCATGCGCCTGAACTGGCTGGAAAGCCGGCTACCTTCAAAGTAACCGTAAAGGAAATCAAAGTAAAGGAACTGCCTGCACTGGATGATGAATTTGCAGGGGAAGTTTCCGAATTTGAGACCATGGATGAATACAAGAAGGATATCGAGGCAAAGATTCTTGAGAGGAAGCAGAAGGAAGCTGCCACTGAGAATGAGAACAGGGTGGTTGACAAGGTTGCCGCCAATGCAAGCCTGGAGATTCCTGATAAGATGGTGGAGAGCCAGATTGACAACATGGTCCAGGATACTGCCCGCCGTATGCAGGGACAGGGCCTGTCCATGGATATGTATATGAAGTACACAGGCATGACCATGGATTCCATGAGGGACCAGATGAGGCCCCAGGCACTTAAGAGGATCCAGACCAGACTTGTGCTGGAGGAAGTTGTTAAGGCTGAGAATATCCAGGTTCCTGATGAGAGGCTGGATGAGGAGATTGCCAAGATGGCAGCTGCTTACCAGATGGAGTCTGACAAGTTAAAAGAGTACATGTCAGACCGCGACAAAGAGCAGATGAAGGAAGACCTTGCTGTTCAGGAAGCGGTGGATTTCCTGGTTGCCGAAGCAAAACTGGTATAATACACACTGGAAAGTCCACGATGGGAAGAATCGTGGAAAGTTATGATACGGGGGGTTTACGGTGTGGGGGCCATACTGTGAATCTCCTGGGTTTTTGTAAGTGAGTATATAATATAACTGTGTGACAGGAGGATGATGATATGAGTTTAGTACCCTATGTCATTGAACAGACCAGCCGTGGGGAGCGTTCCTACGACATCTATTCAAGATTGTTAAAAGAGAGGATCATATTCCTGGGAGAGGAAGTGAATGATGTATCCGCAAGCCTTGTGGTTGCACAGCTTCTGTTCCTGGAATCGGAAGACCCGGGAAAAGATATCCATCTGTATATCAACAGCCCAGGCGGTTCTGTTTCAGCTGGCTTTGCAATTTATGATACCATGAACTACATCAAGTGTGATGTGTCTACCATATGTATCGGCATGGCGGCCAGCATGGGTGCATTCCTTCTTGCAGGCGGTGCAAAGGGCAAGCGTTTTGCGCTTCCTAATTCCGAAATCATGATTCACCAGCCGTCAGGCGGCGCAAAGGGCCAGGCCACTGAGATTAAGATTGTGGCCGAGAACATTTTAAAGACCAGGAAAAAGTTAAATGATATCCTGGCAGCCAACACCGGAAGGCCCATAGAAGTAATTGAACGCGACACGGAGCGCGATAATTATATGTCTGCCGGGGAGGCAAAGGAATACGGCCTTATTGATGAAATCATCGCTCATCATTAATTGGAAGGCCGGACAGAAGTAAGATGATTCCCGGTTGGATAAATTGGGTAATAGCATGAAAGGTTAGGTAACGTATGCCAATTAGACCAGATGACACGATCCGCTGCTCCTTCTGCGGAAGGACCCAGGATCAGGTACGGAAGATGATTGCCGGAGCAGGCAACAACAATGTGTATATCTGTGACGAGTGCATTGAACTGTGCTCAGAAATCCTGGAGGAAGAGCTGGAGGGACAGGAAGATCCGGCATCCCCTGCCCTGGCAGATATCCGCCTTCTGAAGCCAAAGGAAATCAAGACATTCCTGGATGAATATGTCATTGGGCAGGATGAGGCAAAGAAGGTGCTGTCCGTGGCTGTTTACAATCATTACAAACGCGTCACATCCTGCCAGAACATGGATGTGGATGTACAGAAGAGCAATATCCTCATGGTTGGTCCTACTGGTTCCGGTAAGACTTACCTGGCTCAGACCCTGGCTAAGATCCTGAATGTCCCATTTGCCATTGCAGATGCCACGGCCCTTACAGAGGCAGGTTATGTGGGCGAGGATGTGGAGAATATACTGTTAAAGCTGATTCAGTCAGCTGATTATGACATTTCCCGTGCTGAGTACGGTATCATATACATTGATGAGATTGATAAGATTACCAAGAAGTCTGAGAATGTTTCCATCACCAGGGATGTATCCGGTGAAGGCGTGCAGCAGGCCCTCTTAAAGATACTGGAGGGAACGGTTGCCAGTGTTCCTCCTCAGGGAGGCAGGAAGCATCCGCATCAGGAACTGCTTCAGATTGATACAACCAATATCCTGTTTATCTGCGGAGGCGCTTTTGACGGGCTGGAGAAGATTGTGGAACAGCGCATCAGCGCGGGTTCCATTGGATTTAACGCAGAAGTGGTTAATAAGAATGATAACGATATTGACGACCTGTTAAGGAAGGTGGAACCAAAGGATCTTACTAAGTTCGGTCTGATCCCTGAGTTCATCGGCCGTGTGCCGGTGATGGTATCCCTCCAGTCCCTGACAAAGGACGCCATGGTACGCATCCTGTCCGAGCCAAAGAACGCCCTGACAAGACAGTACCAGAAGCTGTTTGAGTTAGACAATGTAAAGCTGGAGTTCACCAGGGAAGCCCTGGAGGAGATTGCACAGCTGGCCGTGGACCGCAAAATCGGCGCCAGGGGACTGCGCTCCATCCTTGAGACAGTCATGATGGATCTGATGTATGAGATCCCATCTGATGACACAATCGGAATCTGCACCATTACCAAAGGGGTAGTGGATAAGACAGGACAGCCGGAACTGGTATACCGCGATATGCCTCCTGCGTCTGCCCGTAAACCGCTGTCTGACCGGATGCGGGGAGAGGGAAAGACAGGCGAGATTGCATAGGAGGATGTTTCCTGATTCATGAAACCGGGAAAGAGGCGGTTCGTTTCTGTGACAATTTAGACAAAGGGAAAGGGCCGCTGCAAACCAGATATGACCCGGATGAAAGCCATATTAGGGCTTTTTCCGGCACCTGTATTGCAGCGGCCTTTTGAATGTTTGACATACAAGAGGTGAAGTTTAAGAATGGCAGAACAAGTGATTATAATGCCCGTAGTGGCGCTGAGAGGACTAACCATACTTCCGGGAATGGTGCTGCATTTTGATGTGAACAGGCCCAAATCCGTAGCTGCTGTGGAAAAAGCCATGGTAGGTGACCAGAGGCTTTTCCTTGTGGCCCAGAGACATCCTGAGATTGTGGACCCTGAGCTTGGGGAACTGTTTCAGGTGGGCACGGTAGCAGTTGTCAAACAGCTGGTTAAGCTTCCTGGCAAGGTGGTCAGGGTGCTGGTGGAAGGCCTTGAGAGGGGGGAACTGCTGTGTCTTGACTCAGAGGAACCGGCCCTTATAGGGGAAATCGGCTCCATTGAGATGGATGGGGAAGAGGTGGATTATCTGACCCAGGAAGCAATGCTCCGGATTGTAAGGGATAAACTGGAAGAATATGGAAGAGTAAATCCGAAAATTACAAAAGAAATCCTTCCCAACCTGCTGTCCGTAAGCGGATTGGATGAGATGCTGGACCAGATTGCAATCCAGCTTCCATGGGATTACACAATCCGGCAGACCGTATTAGAAAACAGTTCCCTGTCAGCCAGGTATGAGGTAGTGATGCATACCCTCATGACAGAGATGGAGATATACAGGATTAAGAAGGAATTCCAGGAAAAGGTAAAGTCTGATATTGACCAGAACCAGAAGGAATATATACTGAGGGAACAGATGAAGGTAATCCGTCAGGAACTGGGGGAGGACAATCCTCTGTCAGATGCGGATGAATATCAGAAAAAGCTGGACAGCATGAAGGCTGACAAGGAAGTAAAGGAAAAACTCCGCAAGGAGATTGAAAGATTCCGCACAATGCCTGCCGGATCCCAGGAAGGCAATGTGCTCCGCACTTATATTGAGACGCTGCTGGAGCTTCCCTGGAAAAAGATGTCAAAGGATAATGACGACATCCGGCATGCGGAAAAAATCCTCAATGAAGACCATTATGGCCTGGAGCAGGTGAAGGAGAGGATACTGGAATACCTGGCAGTGCGCACATTGACAAAGAAGGGGACAAGCCCCATCATCTGCCTGGTAGGCCCGCCCGGAACAGGAAAGACATCCATTGCCCGCTCAGTAGCAAGGGCCCTGGGCAAGAAGTACGTCCGCATCAGCCTGGGCGGGGTCCGGGATGAGGCGGAAATCCGCGGACACAGGAAGACATATGTGGGTGCCATGCCGGGACGGATTGTGGAAGGAATGAGGCAGGCCGGGTACAGCAATCCACTGATGCTGCTGGATGAGATTGACAAGGTCAGCAGCGATTACAAGGGAGACACGTCCTCCGCCCTCTTAGAGGTACTGGATGGGGAGCAGAATGTAAAGTTCAGGGACCATTATGTGGAAGTGCCCATCGACCTTTCCCAGGTCCTGTTCATCGCAACCGCCAATACCACCCAGACCATACCGGGACCATTATTAGACCGCATGGAGCTGATTGAGGTCAACAGCTACACGGAGAATGAAAAATTCCACATTGCCAGGGATTACCTGGTGACCAAACAGATAGGGCGCAACGGGTTAAAGGAAAGCCAGATTACATTTTCCGATAAAAGCCTGGAGAAAATCATTCACAACTACACCCGGGAGGCAGGTGTCCGTAACCTGGAGCGCCGCGTCGGGGATGTGTGCAGGAAGGCTGCAAGACAGTTCCTGGAAAATGATAAGAAGTCCATCAAAATAACGGAATCCAATCTGGAGAAATACCTGGGCAAGGAAAAGGTTACATTTGAGGATGTCAATGAGGAGGACCAGGTGGGGATTGTACGCGGCCTGGCCTGGACCAGCGTGGGCGGGGATACGCTTCAGATTGAGGTTAATGTGATGCCTGGAAAAGGGAACCTTCTCATGACCGGGCAATTAGGCGATGTGATGAAGGAATCAGCCCAGACAGCCCTGACCTATGTGCGTTCCGTGTGCCCGGAACACGGGATGGCAGATGATTATTTTGAAAAGCACGACCTGCATATCCATATTCCTGAAGGCGCAGTGCCAAAGGACGGTCCTTCAGCCGGCATCACCATGGCCACGGCCATGCTTTCGGCTGTTACTGAAAAGCCGGTGCATGCCAAGGTTGCAATGACAGGTGAGATCACGCTCCGGGGAAGGGTGCTTCCAATCGGCGGCCTGAAGGAGAAAATCCTTGCCGCAAAGATGGCCCATATAACCAAGGTGCTGGTGCCTGATAAAAACCGGCCGGATATTGGGGAACTGTCCAAGGAGATAACCAAGGGTCTGGATATCGTGTATGTACGGTCCATGGTTGATGTGGCAAGGGAAGCATTTGTACCTGCTGTTACAGAGTAGGGAAATAAGGAGATATTTATGATTATAAGAGATGTGAATCTTGAGACCGTATGCGGTATTACCAGCAAGATGCCGGACAACATCCTGCCGGAATTTGCCTTTTCAGGCAAGTCCAATGTGGGAAAGTCCTCCCTGATTAACGCGCTGATGAACAGGAAGGCTTATGCCAGGACCTCTTCCCAGCCAGGTAAGACGCAGACCATTAATTTTTACAATATCAATGGCGCGCTTTATTACGTGGACCTTCCGGGCTACGGTTACGCAAAGGTGGCCCTGGAAGCAAAGGAAAAATGGGGGAAGATGATAGAGCGGTATCTGAAGAATTCCGCCATGCTTAAGATGGTGTTCCTGCTCATTGACATCCGCCATGAGCCTTCGGCCAATGACAGGATGATGTATGAGTGGATTATATACAATGGGTACCATCCCGTTGTCATTGCCACCAAGCTGGATAAGATTAACCGCAGCCAGGTCCAGAAGCACGTGAAGATGATACGGGAAGGCCTGGGAATGGAAAAGGATGGGATCATCATCCCGTTTTCTGCTGAGACAAAGCAGGGCCGGGATGAGATATGGAATCTGATTGAGGGGAATATGTAAGAAGGGTGCGGGGCGGATGTGGGAAGCGCCCATGCCTTCACCACACCGCCTAAGACCCATTTTCCCTTTATGCCATCCTGCAAGGGGATTTCTTATACGTTGCCAGGCTTACGGTTACTAACAGCAGGCCGCATACAACAGCACCCGGAACCGTTTCTCCAAGTCCAAAGGGATTGCCGGCAAGCTTCCAGCCCACGCATACCGCAAAGCCGCCTATCATGGCGGACAGGATGCCCTGGTTGGTGGCTTTTTTCCAGTATAGGGCCGCCAGGGCCGGAAGGCCGGCTGCCGCTGCATAGAAGGACCAGGCAAACATGAGCACGTTGTAGGCATTTTTTATGTACAGTGCTATAATAAGCGCGCCCATGGCCAGGACCACGGACATGATGCGGGACATGAGGATTTCGTGCTTTTCTGTCATTTCAGGCATGAAATTCTTGCCCAGGTCATGGACAAAGGTCTGGACGGATACCAGCAGGTAGCTGTCTGCCGTGGACATCATGACGGACAGGATGCCGGCCAGGGCCAGTCCTGTGAGCCCGGGAGGAAGGATGCTGATTGCAAGGGCAGGCACCACTGCGTCGGAACTTCCGTATTGGGCCACCACGTTGGGAAGGATCTGCTGGGCCACCAGGCCCATGAAGAAGACCAGGGCAATGGTCACCATGTAGATGGAGGTGCCCCAGAACATGCCCCGGGTTGCCGATTTTTTGTTTTTGGCTGCAAAGGCCCGCTGCCACATCTCGGCGCCGGCCAGGGTAAATACCAGGTAGGTGACGATATCGCCCAGGATACTGCCGTTAATGTGGGGAACCAGGTAGGATTTATCCAGGTTCTGCCAGAATACGGAGAAATTGCCCAGGTACCGGACGCTGGATATGGGGATAAGGATGTATACAAAGATAATCAACATGAAAAACTGAAGCACATCCGTGTATACTACGCCGAATAACCCGGAGGCCGCTGTATAGATGATGAAGATAATGGTAGCCACCAGTGCGCCGGCTTCATAGCTGATCCCGAATTCACTGCCCAGCATCTTGATGATGGTGGCGGTAGCGGTTACCTGTGCGGCCACTGTCCCCATCATGGTGAAAACAATCATGAGGGCCAGGATACAGCGTGCGTTCCTGCTGAAACGGTAGTGGAAGAGTTCTGGAATGGAATTGATGTTGCGGGCCGCGCCCACCTCCTGGATCCTTCCTGCGATGGCGGAGAAGATGAACATGCCTATAAGATAGGGAATGGCTGTCATGATGGCCTTGAAGCCGGTGGTATATGCGATGCCTGCCCGTCCCATCATGGCGCTTCCGCCGATGATGGAGGCGCACACGGTGGCTGTCAGCACAAAGGGGCCCAGGGTCCTTCCGGCCACATAGAAATCACCTGTATTCTTAATCCGTTTCACAAACCATACTCCTACCAGCAGCATACCAATCATATATAGGACAATGATAGTCAGATCCAATACTGTCAGTTCATGCATAAAACAGGTCTCCTTCCTGGATGGCGCCGCCTGTGGGGGAGGGATACAATTTTTAGTTGGTAAGGAAAAAAGAATGGACTTAAATTAAGAAATCCGCCTGCAGTGAATGCAGACGGAAAAGTATGCGGCAATATAGCAATGCTGGACATATGGAATCATGAAAGAATCCATATGAAACTACAATATACCAGAATGTCCGTGTCCCTCTTCCGCCTATGAGATTAGCTGCCGGGTTAGGGATAAGAAGGTTCCCTGTTGTCAGGATATCACAAGGACATGCCTGGACAAATACACCCCAAAAAATTGGTTCTCCCACTGTTGCCGTGAGCAACATTAAGCGACTTTGTTAAGCGTTAACGTTTTATTAACATTAAATATACCATAGATGGGGGGCGGTGTAAAGTAGATTCAACCCGGCATGGTTTACATTCAGCCTATGATACATACTGGAACGCGGTATGAAACTAAAAGAGACAAATGAATCCGGAGGTATGAGTAATGGAAGGGGGACCTATACGGGCAGCGGTCATGGCAGATACCCATGGTGTGCTTCGGCCAGAGGTTGAGAAAATCCTTGAAACCTGTGACGTGATCATCCATGCTGGCGACTTTGACAGTCAGATGCTGTACCATAAATTGGAGGTAAACCAGCCCTTGTATGCGGTCAGGGGGAATAATGACAGGGGATGGTCAGGGGGCCTTGCCGCTGTTAAGCGGTTTGAGATTGGCGGGGTTAAATTCATCATGGCCCATGAAAGGGTGGATATCCCCAGTCCGCCCGGGGATGTCCAGGTGGTCATATTCGGACATTCACACATGTTTTATCAGCAGGAAATCAATGGAAGGCTTTGGCTGAATCCGGGAAGCTGCGGTTACAAACGGTTTACCCTGCCCCTGTCCCTGGCCGTGATGACCATAGAGGACGGCAGGTTTGAGGTGGAGACCATATGGCTGGAAAAAAGTTACGGAACACCGGGAGCTGCCAAGGCACAGATGGAAAAAGCCAAAGCAAGCAAATATGAAAAGCAGCAGCGGCGCTATAAGCAGAAGGCCGGGAAAGCGGGAGCTGAAACACAGGCAGGGGATAAGGAGCAGCGTGCCTCCCAAAAGAAAGAGGCGGAACGCGACAGCCTGTTCATGATAGCTAAAATCCAGCGTCTGAAAAAGGCAGGGGAAACAAGGGACTGGGTCATCCGGAATCTGGGAGATGGATATAAGCTGGCCGGAACCGTGTATGACATCTGCGAAAAAAAGCCGGGACTCAATGCCAGGCAGATACTGGAACTGCTAAAGGAACAGATCATGTCCATATAAGACAGTATGGACAGGGGCGGGGCAGTTGCCGGCAGCACCGGCAAACTCCGGGACAACTGCCGGCTGTACCGGCAAGCTTTGGAAGCAGGTTCAGGACAGGAGGGTGCGCATCACATGCGCATATATCTCCTGGCTTTTTGTTTTCCAGGCATTGCACATGGTCTCGGCCTGCTCCTTATCCGGAACGGATAAATCCAGGCGGATTAAGGTGGTCTTGTTTTCCCGGACCTCACAGTGGACAATATAGTCCTGATTGGTCCCGCGGTAAAAGTCAGCAGTGGTCCCGACCTCTTCCCGGAGGCGGAACTTGTTTTCCTTAAGATACTGGTCCATATCCTCAATGATGGCCGAGGATATGTTCTTTCCGAAGAAGTTCAGGGTTTCCTCGCCTTCTTTGGTGATATCGTAGCGGGTACTGTTATGGCTGGCCTCCTTGTGGACCAGACCGGCGTCTTCCAGTTCATTTAAGGCCTGCTGGAGGGTGAAATATGTGGTGTACTCATGCTCTGTAAAGAAGTTGGTCAACTGGGCATTGGTGAGAGGGAAATTCACCTGCTTTAACATATAGAGGTTCATCAGTTTATACAAGGTCATAGGTTCAGTCAGCATATCATACACTCTCCATCAGGTTATTACTTATTGTCAGATATAATCCTTTACAGCTCTGCTTACCACATCGGCCACCCTGGGGTCAAAGGCTTCCGGAAGTATATTATCCTCATTCAGGTCCTTTTCATCCACAAGCCCTGCGATGGCATTGGCGGCAGCCAGCTTCATCTCTTCCGTAATCGCTGTGGCACGTCCTTCCAGGGCGCCCTTAAAGATTCCAGGGAATACAACCACGTTGTTGACCTGGTTGGGGAAATCGGAACGGCCGGTCCCGACCACCTTTGCGCCGGCTGCTTTTGCCAGGTCCGGCATGATTTCGGGAACCGGGTTGGCCATGGCAAATATGATTGCATCCTTATTCATGGATGCAACCATGTCCTTTGTCACAATACCAGGGGCGGAAACGCCGATGAAGATATCAGCCCCCTTCATGGCGTCTGACAGGGAGCCGGTCCTGTGCTCCAGGTTGGTCACGTCCATCATTTTTTCCTGCATCCAGTTAAGGCCTTCTGCGCCCTTGCAGAGGATTCCTGATTTATCACACATGATGATATGGGGGAATCCATAGGTGAGAAGAAGCCTTGTGATGGCCACACCTGCGGAACCGGCGCCATTGACAACCACCTGGCAGTCTTCTTTCCTGCGGCCGGTTACCTTTAAGGCGTTGATGACGCCGGCCAGGACAACAATGGCGGTTCCGTGCTGGTCATCATGGAATACCGGTATGTTAAGGCGCTCCTTTAATGCTTCCTCTATCTCAAAACAGCGGGGGGCAGCAATGTCCTCCAAATTAATGCCTCCAAAAGCAGGTGCGATGCGGACCACTGTCTCAATGATTTCCTGGGTGTCCTGAGTGTCCAGGCAGATGGGGAATGCGTTGACCCCGCCGAACTCCTTAAACAGCACGGCCTTACCCTCCATGACCGGCATGGCGGCCAGAGGCCCGATATTGCCCAGTCCCAGGACCGCGCTTCCATCAGATACGACGGCAATGGTGTTGGACTTAATCGTATATAAGTATGCGGCCTCAGGGTCCTTTGCGATTACCTTACATGGTTCAGCCACCCCGGGCGTGTAGGCCAGGGCCAGGTCTTCCCTGGATGCCACCGTTGCTTTTGATACTGTTTCCAGTTTCCCTTTCCATTCTTCGTGGAGCATCAATGCTTTTTCATTGGTTGTCATGATGGATTCCGTCCTTTTCCTATGATATATAGAATCAAAATTACATTTTCCTATATCATAACAATTTTAACTATCAGAATCAAGTTCCTTTTCAGTCTTTGAAGAATTATTCAATTAAAACTTTTAAATCAAAATAAAATGTGGTATCATGTTACATAAGTGTGAACAATATACACATAAGGATAAAGATATAGGTGGTACTATGAGGGAACGGATTAACCGTCTGGCCAGGGGGATCATTGACAGCGGGATTCCGGAACTGGTGCTGGCTCCGGACAAGGTGGAGGCAGCGGTTCCGGCGGGTGAGGTCATCCGTGGTGAGATTGTGGTGAGCAGCGGAAACAATCTGCATATCAAAGGGCTGGTGTATTCCAGCCATGCGAGGGTACAGGTTGTGGACAACGCCTTTGGCGGTCTGCGCAACCGGATAATATACGAAGTCAACAGCCGGTATACGGAGCATGGGGACGTCATTAAGGGATCTTTTTATCTTGTCACCAATGGAGGTGAGAGGGAGATTCCTTATTCTTTGCGCGTACAGGCCGGAAACGGGGGGGAAGTATTCGGCTCCCTTGCCACGCCAAGGGATTTTGCAGCCCTGGCAAAAAGGGATTTGGAGACAGCCCTGAGAGTGTTTGAATATCAGGATTTTACGGAAGCCCCCTTTATGCAGGATGCGCGCATCCGTACCATCTATGAAGGATTAAAGGGCAGGGCAGGCAGAAGGAACCTGCTGGAGGAGTTCCTGGTGGCGCTCCATGTAAAGGAGCCTGTCAGGCTGTCCATGGATACAGGAAAAAGGACCTATGGGAATCCTCTGGAACCGGTGGGGGATTCCATTGACATTGCGGCCGGCAGCTGGGGGTATGTGTCTGCGGATATTGAAACAGACGCCCCCTTTATTGAACTGGTAAAGACAAAGATAACGGACCGGGATTTTGTCAACAGCAGGTGCCGCATCCATTACAGGATTGTGCCTGGGCGGCTTCACAAAGGGCGTAATTTTGGGCGGATCAGGGTACGGTCCCTGAGGGAAGAATTTGTTTTGGAGATTGAGGCCATGGGGGATGCCGCGGCGGACGTCACCGGCCGCGGCATTGAGAATGATGGCAGGATGGACAGGGAAAGCCTGCTGCGATACCTGTCCCTCAGGCTGGATTATGAAACAGGCATATATGAGCCGGCCCTGCTTCTGAACCAGATGACAAAGGAAGCTGAACGCCTGCGGGCCGGATACCCGGATGATGAGCGTACCAGGCTCCTCCAGGCAGAGCTTATGATCCTTAACGGCAAACAGGATAACGCATTCATGGTCCTGGAGGAAACAAGGGACAGCGTGCTAAAGAACAGGGAGAAGCAGGTGGAGATATACTGCTTTTACCAGTATCTGCGCCTGCAGGTAAAGCCCTCTGCGGACCAGAAGGAATCCCTGATCCGCTACATCCGGAAACTGCTGTGGGAGGACGGCATGGTCCGGCCCTATCTGTTCCTTCTCCTTGTGAAACTGGACAGTACCATGGCGCAGAATCCGCTGAAGCTTTATGAGACCATGGCATCCCTGTTTGAAAACGGAAGCAACAGCCCATTTTTATATACGGCGGCCTGCAGGCTTATGGAGGAACATCCTGACCTGTTGATCCGTCTGGGCGATTTTGAGATACAGGTCCTGTATCTGGGCATACAGAAAAACATGGTGGGTTCACGGCTGGCCCTTAAGGCAGCAGGACTGGCCCTGGGAATCAAGCATTACAGAAGACTGCTGGAACGCCTGATGGTGAAACTTTATGAGTCCTACCCGGATGTGAGCCTGCTGGAGGCACTTTGCAGTATCCTCATTAAAGGGGAGCGCAAGAACAGGGACGCATTTGAGTGGTATGAAAAGGCGCTGGAGCAGGGGGTTAACCTGACCAGGCTGTATGAGTATTTCCTGTATTCCCTGCCCGGGGATTACAGCCATCTGCTGCCGAGGGAGGTGCTGCTGTATTTTTCCTATGACAAGGATCTGGACAGCCACAGCCGTTCCGTGCTCTACCGGAACATACTGCTTTATATGAATCCGTCATCCGAGCTGTATCAGGCATATACAAGGCATATGGAGCAGTTTGCCATGGAACAGCTGTTCCGGTCCAAGATTAACAGCCGTATGGCAGTGATTTACGAACACATGATATACAAGGACATGATTGACATGCGGGTTGCCCGGGTATTGCCGGGTATCTTAAGGTCCTGCCGGGTCCGCTGTGAGGATTCCCGGATGAAGTATGTGATTGTCCGTTATGAGGAACTGGAAGAGGAGGAGGCCTATCTGCTGGAGGACCAGGCAGCTTATGTCCCTATTTTTTCCGACCGCAATGTGCTGCTGTTCCAGGACGCCTATGGCAACCGGTACCTGGACGTGAAACACTGGAAGGTGCCGGTGATGGACAAACAGGAGCTTCTGGACCAGTGTTACCAGGTATATCCGGACCATCCCATGCTGCGCCTGCGGGAATGCAGGGCCATACTGGAGCAGGGGGTGGAGACGGACAGCCAGGCTGAGTTTCTGGAAGGAACCATGGTGGAGATGCATCTGTCCCCTGTGTTTGAAGCGTCTGTCCTGCAGGCAGTGACCGGATATTATTGTAAAAAGGCGTCGGAAGAAACAGCAGGGCCAGGAGGGTTTAACTGCTCCTATCTGATTCAGTTAGATAAAAAGCGCCTTGGGGTAAAACAGAGACAGCAGATCTGCGAGACACTGATCAGCCAGAATTATATGCGGGAAGCCTATGACATGATAAGGGAGTATGGCAGCCAATACATTAATCCGCACAGGCTGATGAAGCTTTGCGCCCGTACCATACTGCTGCGGCTGTTTGACCAGGATGACCTGCTGCTTTATATGGCATACAAGGTGTTTCAGGCAGGGGCATATGACAGTGTCATCATGGATTATCTCTGCGAACATTTTAACGGAACCGTTTCCCAGATGTATGAGGTCCTGATACAGGGGGTGCGGGAGCATGTGGAGACATATGACCTGGAAGAACGTCTGCTGTGCCAGATGCTGTTTACGGGCTGCTGTGAGCAGATGGACTCTGTGTTTGAGCTTTATATGAACCGGAAACCCACCAGGGAGATTATTGTAAAAGCATACTTTACACAGAAGTGCGTCCAGTATTTCCTGGAATGCCGTGACATGGACGGGCGGGTATTTGAATATCTGAAACAGGCAGTGGCGGGGAGCCTTGAAAAGGACAGGATGCCCACCATCTACCTGCTGGCCCTGACCAAGTACTGTTCCACCCTTGATAAGCTTGACGCGGAAGATGCGGACCTGCTTAAGGGCGTGACTGCCGTGCTTCTGGAGGAGGGTCTGGTATTCCCTTACACAAGGGAATTGTCCAGGCATATTCCTGTGCCGGAGGACATCATGGACAAGGCCATGGTGGAGTACAGGGGCAGCAAGGACGGGCATCCGGAGCTTCAGGTCAGGATACTTCCGGAGGAGGAAGAGTGGCACAGTGAGGATTTCCGCAGGGTCTATCAGGGAATCTATGTAAAACAGAAGGTACTCTTTGAGGGTGAGGTCATGGAGTACAGGATATATGACTATAAGGCGGCTGCCCGTGGCAATCCATCAGGGAAAGGCCCGGAGGTAAGCCGCGTGCTGGCGGCAGAAGGACGGGTGGAGTGCGACCACAAGCTGGAGGGCAAGGAAAACAGCCGCTTCGCCTGTCTGAATGAGATGGGGGCCGCGCTGAAGGATAAGGACAGCGGGAGCCTGCAAATGGCAATGGAAGATTATCTTAAAAAATCCGCTGCCCTTAGCCGTCTGTTCCCCATTGAATAAGCCTGTCTGTGAAATTGCTGGGGTAAGTCCCCGGATAGATGAGCCGGGGAAATATGGAAGTTCCCCAGATAAAAGAACTGGGGGAAATATGGAAGTTCCCCGGATATAAGAACTGGGGAGAATATGGAAGTTCCCCGGATATATGAACCGGGAAAGGTATGGAGGAGCTGTCTATGGACGGACTTGTAATCGGTCTGGATCTGAATGATGATTATACCCAGATCTGTTGTTATGATAAGGAAAAGTCCTGGACCATTCCTACGGTCATCTGCCGCAGGAAGGAAGAGGAAACCTGGCTTTCAGGGGAGGAGGCATATGCGGCTACCCTTCTGGGAGAAGGGATAATTGTAGATAAGCTTCTGAAACTGGCTGCAAAGGACGGAACGTCCACAATCGGAGGCATATGCTACAGCGGCGGCACGCTTTTAAAGCTGTTCATCCAGAAAATGCTGGAGTATCCGAAAAAGGAATTTGGAAAGGACCGGATCTGGCAGCTGGTCATCACGCTTTCGGATGTGGATGCCAGACTGCTGGATATATTGATGTACTGCGCTGATTTTCTGGAAATCCCCAGGGAGCGTGTCCATGTCATCAGCCATACGGAAAGCTTCATTTATTATGTGCTGAGCCAGAAAAAGGAACTGTGGACCAACCAGGTGGGACTGTTCGAACTGTCCTCGGAGCGCCTGTGCTATTATGAGATGAAGGTCATAAGAGGCATGAGGCGGAATATGGTACAGGCAGAGGCCCAGAACCAGGAGGAGGCGTTTAACCTGGATATCCTGGACTCGCCTTCCGGAAGCAAACTGGCGGATAAGATCCTATGCTCCTGCGGGGAGAAGCTCCTTGGCAGGAAGCTGTTTTCCACCGTGTTCCTTACGGGGAAGGGATTTGAACGCCAGAACTGGGCCGGCGGTTTCATGCGGTTTGCATGCAACCGGAGGAAGGTCTTTGTGGAAGAGTATCTATTTGCCAGGGGGGCTGCCTATAAAGGGGCGGATTACACACATGACGCCACGTCCTACCCTTATATTTTTGTATGTGAGGGCCGGCTCAGGGCCGAGGTGGCCCTGCGTGTCATGAGACGCGGCAGGGAGAGCAGCCTGGTGGTGGCGTCCTATGGAGACAACTGGTATGAATCCAAAAGCTCACTGGACCTGATCGTGGATGGGCAGAGCGAGATTGAATTCACCATCACGCCCCTGGATTCCAAGAAACGCAAGCTGGTTCGCGTACCCTTAAGCGGGTTCCCGGACCGTCCACCAAGAACCACGCGGGTGGGACTTAAAGTGGGATTTACCAATGAGGAAACCATGATGATGGTAATCGAGGACAAGGGATTCGGGGAACTGTTCCCGGCCTCCGGAGCAGTGGTAAGACAAGAGGTAAGCTTATGAGTTTGATACTTTGCAGGCATGAACCGGTGAAACATCCTTATTATATCGATGTGCTGGGAATCCATATCCATTCTTCCCAGGAATTGTGTTATGTGATCTACAACCATCCCATCCTGGTGATGGATGATTTCATCGATGAACTGCTGATTGAGTTCATACGCAGGGATCTGGATATGGATTATCTGGCAGGCCGTATGGAAAAACTCCTGGAAACAGGCAGCCGGCATGAGGATGTGCTGTTCCTGTTCCTGTCTGAGTGCGACTATTACAATGATAAGGAAATACAGAAATATAAGACAACCGTGGCAGCCCTGCGCGCCCTTCATCCCGCTGAATATGAAAAGGTGCGGGCGGACTATATGTTCCGGGCACGCCAGTATGGCAAAGCGGCACAGAGATACAGCAAGGTGCTTGAATATCCGGCCGATAAACAGGTCAATGACGCTTTCCTTGCAAAGGTATACAATAATCTGGGCGCGTCCTACGCCATGATGTTCCAGTTCAGGAAGGCCCTTTCGGCCTATGATAAGGCGTATGGGCTGGGCAAGGACATGGATGTGCTGAAACGGATTTATTTCCTTACGGTCTTTGCGCCGGAGCTGGATGTGAAGGAGCGCTACCAGGCCCTGTTCACGGAGGAACTAAAAAGCAAATGGAAGGTTGAGATTGAAGGGGCCGGCCTGGATGCGGCACAGGATGAGGATGTGCGGGCCCTGAGGGCCTTGTTTAAAAAGGACCCCATTAAACGCATGAACGGCGCATCTGCCATGGTGCAGCGGTGGAAACAGGAATACAGGATGATGGTATGATAAAACGGAGGTAACTGACATGGCTTTTGACATTGCAAAAGAACATCTTGGGAAAATGGGACTGGGCGGCAGGATCCATACCTTTGAGGTATCCAGCGCAACCGTGGAACTGGCTGCCCGGGCAGTTGGCTGTGAACCGGCCCGGATTGCCAAGACATTGTCCTTCATGGTCCAGGGAAGTCCGATACTGGTGGTGGCGGCAGGAGATGCCAAGGTGGATAACCACAAATATAAGGAACAGTTCGGTGCTAAGGCCAAGATGCTGTCCCCGGATGAGGTGGCGGAGCTGGTGGGCCATGACGTGGGCGGCGTGTGTCCCTTTGGGATAAAGGACGGGGTTAAGGTTTATCTGGATGAATCCCTGAAACGCTTCCCCGAGGTGTTCCCGGCCTGCGGCAGCGCCAGCAGCGCGGTGCACCTGACCATTCCGGAACTGGAACTGGCTTCGGGCAGCCCGGTATGGGTGGATGTGTGCAAGGCGTGGCAGGACGCGGAAATAACAGGGACAGGACCGTCCGGCACGGCTGACATGACAAAAACCGCTTGACAAACAGGATAATAATCTTTATCATAAATAAATATACAAAATTCATAAAAGGTGATGAGGAAGAGGAGTACACTGCTTCAGACCAGCAGAGATGGCTGCTCCGGATGTGTGGAATGGATGTCCATACACAATCCGGGCTGGAAGGCGGCCTTGGCGGCGAAGGGTGGAAGGTAGCTTCTGAACCTGGATGGTGAAGGAACAGGGAAGGCGCCTGTTTTGTGTAGCCGTCACACGGGCGGCTCCGTTACTGGCCAAAGAGATTGCCGGACATCGGTCTGTTCCGGCAGAAGTAAAGGTGGTACCGCGGAATATCCGCCCTTTGCCCGGCCGGACGGCCATATGGGCAAGGGGCCTTTTTATTTTTCAGGACAAGTGTAAAGGTAAAGGAGAAAGAAGTTATGAAGGAACTGGAGAAAACCTATAATCCGGCAGACATAGAGGACCGTCTGTACGAGAAGTGGCTGAAAGGGAAGTATTTCCACGCTGAGGTGAACCGCAGCAAAAAGCCGTTCACAATCGTGATGCCCCCGCCTAATATCACAGGACAGCTCCATATGGGACACGCCCTGGACAATACCATGCAGGACATCCTGATCCGTTATAAGCGGATGCAGGGATACGAGGCCCTGTGGCAGCCAGGCACGGACCACGCAGCCATTGCCACCGAGGTCAAGGTGATTGACAAGCTGAAAAAGGAAGGCATTGACAAGGCTGACCTTGGACGGGAGGGCTTTCTTAAGGAGTGCTGGAAGTGGAGGGATGAGTACGGCACCAGGATTGTGAAGCAGCTTCACAAGCTGGGATCCTCCGCTGACTGGGACAGGGAGCGCTTTACCATGGACCAGGGCTGCTCCGAGGCCGTACTGGAAGTATTTGTAAAACTCTATGAAAAGGGTTATATTTATAAAGGATCCAGGATTATTAACTGGTGTCCTGTGTGCCAGACCTCCATCTCAGACGCGGAAGTCGAACATGTGGAACAGGACGGATTTTTCTGGCATATTAATTATCCGGTGGTGGGCGAGCCGGGACGGTTTGTGGAGATTGCCACAACCAGGCCTGAAACCATGCTGGGCGATACCGCGGTAGCCGTGAACCCGGAGGATGAGCGCTATCAGGATATCGTGGGCAAGATGCTGAAGCTCCCGCTTACGGACCGTGAAATCCCGGTGATTGCAGACGCCTATGTGGACAAGGAATTCGGAACCGGCTGCGTGAAGATTACACCGGCCCATGATCCCAATGACTTCGAGGTTGGAAAGCGCCATGACCTGGAGGAAATCGTTATCTTAAATGATGATGCCACGATAAGCGCGGAGGGACCCTATCAGGGCATGGACCGCTATGAAGCCAGGAAAGCCATTGTGGCTGACCTTGAAAAGCAGGGACTGCTGGTAAAGGTGGTTCCCCATTCCCACAATGTAGGCACCCATGACCGCTGCAAGACCACGGTAGAGCCCATGGTAAAGCAGCAGTGGTTTGTAAGGATGGAGGAGATGGCAAAACCTGCCATTGAAGCCCTGAAGGACAACAGCCTGCGTTTTGTGCCCGAGAGCTTTGGCAAGACATACCTGCACTGGCTGGAGGGAATCCGTGACTGGTGTATCTCACGCCAGCTGTGGTGGGGCCACAGGATTCCTGCCTATTACTGCCAGGACTGCGGCAAAATCGTGGTTTCCAGGGAAGAACCCCACACATGCCCGCAGTGCGGCGGCTCCGCCTTTAAGCAGGATGAGGACACCCTGGACACATGGTTTTCCTCAGCCCTGTGGCCGTTCTCAACCCTGGGCTGGCCGGAACACAGCCAGGACCTGGATTATTTCTATCCAACGGATGTGCTGGTAACCGGTTATGATATCATCTTTTTCTGGGTCATCCGCATGGTGTTCTCAGGCATTGAACAGACCGGAAAGCTGCCTTTCCATACAGTGCTGATCCACGGCCTTGTAAGGGATTCCCAGGGCCGCAAGATGAGCAAGTCCCTGGGCAACGGAATCGACCCTCTGGAGGTCATTGACAAGTATGGGGCAGATGCCCTGCGCATGACCCTGATTACGGGCAATGCACCTGGCAATGATATGCGTTTTTATTGGGAGCGCGTGGAGAACAGCCGTAACTTTGCCAACAAAGTGTGGAACGCTTCCCGTTTCATTATGATGAACATAGAGAAGGCGCCGGATGTAACCGGGGTTTCCCTGGACAGTCTTACCATGGCTGACCGGTGGATCCTGTCCAAGGTAAACACCCTGACAAAGGATGTAACGGAAAACCTGGATAAATATGAGCTGGGAATCGCGCTTCAGAAGGTTTATGACTTTATTTGGGAAGAATTTTGCGATTGGTATATTGAAATGGTGAAGCCAAGGCTGTACAATGAAGATGATACCACCAAGGCAGCCGCTGTCTGGACCTTAAGGACCGTACTGATCCAGGCTCTGAAGCTTCTCCACCCATTCATGCCTTTCCTTACCGAGGAGATATTCTGCAACCTTCAGGAGGAAGAGGAAACCATCATGGTTTCCCAGTGGCCGCTGTACAGGGCTGAGTGGAATTACAGCGCGGAGGAGACATCCACCCAGACCATCAAGGAAGCGGTCCGGGCCATCCGCGGCGTGCGTACGGCCATGAATGTCCCGCCCAGCAAGAAGGCCACCGTGTATGTTGTATCGGAGGACCAGAGACTGTTAGGCATATTTGAACACAGCAAAAGCTTCTTTGCCACGCTGGGATATGCGGGAGAGGTGATGCTTCAGATGGATAAGACGGGGATTGCGGAGGATGCGGTTTCCGCGGTTATTCCGGGCGCTGTCATCTATATGCCATTTGCGGATCTGGTGGATATCGATAAGGAGATAGAGAGACTTCAGGGAGAAGAGAAACGTCTGGCAGGGGAACTGGCCCGGTCAAACGGCATGCTGAACAATGAGAAGTTTGTCAGCCGTGCCCCTGAAGCCAAGATCGCAGAGGAGAAAGCCAAGCTGCAGAAGTACACCCAGATGATGGAGCAGGTAAAGGCCCGTCTGGCACAGCTTCAGAAATAAACGGTTCCGGGTATTTAAGCACGTGCATGGAATATCCGGAAGCAATTCAGCATAGAGAGGGAGAGCAGAGAATGATTGATACATCAGGAAACAAGCCGGTCATCCAGGTGAAGATGTTTGGCGGATTTACCATTACAATGGATGACAAGTCCATGGGCGACAGCGATAACCGTTCCAGGAAAGCATGGAACCTGCTCAGTTATCTGATTATCAACCGGCGCAAGGACGTCAGCATCAATGAACTGTTTCAAGCCATATGGCAGGACGGAATGCAGGACAACCCTTACGGGGCGCTGAAGACCCTTGTTTTCCGGGTCAGGAAAATGATGGAGGCAGCAGGCTTTCCCTCACAGGACCTGATACTGAACCAGAAAGGGGCATATATGTGGAATCCTTCCTGGGAGCTGTCCATTGACACGGACCGTTTTGAGTTCCTTTGCAGGCGCATCCTGACCTCCCAGGAGGATATGAGGGATATGGAAAAGGAGTGGAAGGAAGCCCTCAATCTGTATAGGGGCGCGTTCCTTCCAAAGTCAGCGGACGACAGCTGGGTGGTGCCGCTGAACACATATTATCATTCCCTGTACCAGAAACTGGTTAAGGCTGTGTGCGGATACCTCCTGGATCAGCAGGAATATGCCCAGGTGGAGGAAATCTGTTCCAGGGCAGCAGGGATTGACCGGTTTGCCGAGGATTTCTATTATTATATGATTTATGCTGTTTATAAGCAGGGAAATCAGAAAAAGGCGCTGGAACAATATAAGTCCACCACGGAACTGTTTTACCGGGAACGCCTGATAACGCCTTCGGACCGTTTTAAGGAATTATATGAAATCATCAGCGACCGCCAGCAGGAAATCATCACGGACCTGGATGTCATCCAGGCATCCCTTGACTGCCCGGGCACCATTGAGGAGCAGCGGGAACATGGGGCTTACCAGTGCGAATATGCCGTGTTTAAGCGCCTTGTCCAGCTGGAACGCCGCGGTGTGGAACGCAGCGGCGATTCCGTATACCTGTGCCTGCTTACGGTGGGGGACAGGAGGGGGCGCACCCTGAAGCCTGAAATCCAGGCCAGGGCCATGGAGCGGTTAAAGGGTGTGATTAACCATTCGCTGCGCTCCAGCGATGCATTTTCCCGCTACAGCGTGAGCCAGTACATAATCCTTCTCCCATCCGTCACCTATGAGAATGGGGAACAGGTCATGCGCCGCATCATGTCGGCGTTCAACAAGGCCTATGTGCGCAAGGATGTGGCGGTTACCTACAGCCTGAATCTCATACTTCCCAAGGAAGACACCATTGAAGCATAATGATTACAGTGAGGATAATACTACTATGAAGATAAAGAATGCAGTCCTGCTGCTTTTGACAGCTGCCATCTGGGGCATTGCCTTTGTGGCCCAGAGCGTTGGAATGGACTACGTGGGGCCGTTAACCTTTAACTGTGTCAGAAGCCTGATTGGGGGAGTGGTCCTGCTTCCCTGTATCTGGTATTTTGATAAAAAAAGGAACCGGGAGCGCCGGGTGCCTGTGATTCCCGGCGCCAGGAAGACGCTCGTGATTGGCGGCGTGTGCTGCGGCGTGGCCCTGTGCCTTGCCAGCAATTTCCAGCAGTTCGGCATCCAGTATACCACGGTGGGAAAGGCGGGCTTCATCACTGCCTGCTATATCATCATTGTCCCTATCCTGGGACTTTTCCTTAAGAAGAAGTGCAGCCCTGTGATTGTGGGTGCGGTTGGCCTGTCAGTGGTTGGCCTGTACCTGCTGTGCATGACCGGCGGGGAGCTGGCCGTGAATAAAGGGGATCTGCTGATGCTGGTATGCGCCCTGCTTTTTTCCGTCCATATCATCATCATTGACTTTTTTTCTCCGGTGGTGGACGGGGTCAAGATGTCCTGCATCCAGTTTTTTGTGTGCGGGGCAATTTCCGGAATCGGCATGCTCATATATGAGACGCCGGACATGGGACAGATCCTGGCTGCCTGGGCGCCGGTGCTCTATGCAGGCGTCATGTCCTGCGGCGTTGCATATACCCTTCAGATCATAGGCCAGAAGGGTATGAACCCCACGGTGGCCTCCCTGATACTGAGCCTGGAGTCCAGCATATCCGTACTGGCCGGATGGGCCATCCTGGGACAGAGGCTTTCAGCCAGGGAATTGGCGGGCTGTGCCCTGATGTTTGGGGCCATCATACTGGCCCAGCTGCCGGTGGGAAGGAAAAATCCCGCGTAGGAGCGGATTTTCCGGTCAGGAAGATAATCTGTCTGAACGGCTCCCGGTTTGTCGTATCCGGACGAAGCATGGCGAGAATATCCGGTTGATAATTACAGGAAATTAGGTTAAGATTATAAAAGCCTGTCCGGGGGACAGGCTTTTAAGAAAGAATGGTACTGATATGGGCAGGGCAGAGGAATATTTAAATCAGATTCCGATGTGGACCAGGAAAAAGAACTCCCTGGAGGATGTCAGGGATGTATTGGATGTGATGGGGGCGCCGGACCGGGACATACCGGCCATTCATGTGGCCGGAACCAATGGAAAGGGGTCTGTGTGCGCATTCCTTACATCCATACTTAAGGAAGCAGGATATAAGACAGGAACATTCATATCCCCCCATCTGATTGAGGTGAGGGAGCGTTTCCTGATAAACGGCGCCATGGTGGATGAGGCGGACTTCGAGGAAGGGTTTGGGATTGTCCTGGAGGCCAGCAGGAAAATGATGGAAAAAGGATATTGCCATCCAACTTTTTTCGAGTTCCTGTTTCTTATGGCCATGGTCATATTCAAGAAACAGGATGTGGATGTAATGGTCCTGGAAACAGGAATGGGGGGCAGGCTGGACACCACCAATGTCCTGGAGCATCCATGTGCCTGCGTCATTACCTCCATCAGCCTGGACCACACCAAGTATCTGGGCGATACCCTGGAGGAGATAGCCGGTGAAAAAGCCGGGATCATCAAACCGGGGGTTCCGCTTATATTTGACAATAATGAGCCCCGGGTGTCCACCATACTGGAGGGATGCGCGTTCCGCAGGGGGGCGGCGCGCTATCCGGTGGGAATGGATGACTTCAGGGTGGTGCATATTGGCGGCGACGGTCTGGAAATCAGTGCCAGGATGAGGGATGAGGCAAGGATGAAGCTTCAGATTCCCTTTGAGGCGCTTTACCAGGCTGAGAATGCCATGCTTGCGGTGCGCACCCTTGACGTGCTCAGGAGCGGGGGAAAATGCAGCAGAAAAGGCAGCCGTGTCCCGGGCCACGGGCCGGTGGGCGCGGCAAGGTGCATTACCTGGAACATTGGGGACAGGCAGATTGCCATGGGGATTTTAAAGACAGTCTGGCCGGGACGGATGGAACAGGTGGTTCCCGGCATCTATCTGGACGGGGCCCATAATCCCGGGGGAATCAGGGCCTTCCTGCAAACGGCAAAGGAGGTTTCCAAACGGCTGGACAAGCAGCCCTTCCTTTTGTTTGCAGCCGTGTCGGATAAGGATTACAGGGACATGGAGGCCCAGCTGTCCGCGGGAATCCCATGGAAATGCATTGGTGTGGTCCATATTAACAGTGACAGGGGGATTTCATCTGAAATCCTGGCAAAGGAGTTTGAAGAAACAGCCGGATGCCCTGTGGTTCCCTTTGAGGACACCAGGACCGCTGTTCGTGATATGAGGAAGAGGAGCAGGGACGGTGTCCTGTTCTGCGTGGGGTCGCTGTATCTGATTGGGGAGATTAAGGCAGTTTTAAACGAGATAGGAGTTGAGCATACATGATTGATTTTGAAGAGGAGATTGAGCGTTTTAAACCCAGCCTTGATGTGGAGCAGGTGGAGGACGCCATTGTAAAAAGCGATTTGACGGATATGACGGACATCATGATGGAACTGATAAAAGAAAGAGGCGAGAAATAGGCGGTGGATATGGACTATGCAAGAAGAAACCAGCAGATTGCCAACAGCTTCTATAACCTTGGCCTGGAGAAGTCCAGGATCAGGGATCTGTCCGGAGCAGCCCAGTGTCTGAAGAAAAGCCTTCATTTTAACAAATATCAGACAGACGCCCGCAACCTGCTGGGGCTTATATACTACGAGAACGGCGAGGTTGCCGATGCCCTGGTACAGTGGGTCATCAGCCTGAACCTGCAGCCCGAGGACAACCTGGCTGACCATTATCTGGACGAGATCCAGAGAAAGCCGGGCCAGCTGGAACGGGAAAGCCAGAATGTAAAGACCTTTAACCAGGCCCTGTGGCATGCCCAGAACGGAAGCGATGACCTGGCCATCCTGCAGCTTGCCAGGGTGGTGGAATCCAACCCGCATTTTGTGAAGGCCCACCTGCTTCTGGCCCTATTGTATATGGGACGGGAAGATTATAATAAGGCCGGGCGTTCCCTGTATAAAATTTTACAGATAGACAAGAGCAACCAGAAAGCCCTTTACTATATGTCCATTGTAAAGCAGAACACGGGCCGGGCAGATGCTGAGAAGCGCAAGATGGTAAAGGCATTTTCCCACAGGAAAATGGAAGATGACGATGTAATCATTCCCAATACGTATAAAGAAAGCACAGGGCTTTCCACCATACTGCACATTATCATCGGTCTGATCCTGGGCATAGCTGCATTTTACTTCCTCATCCTTCCTGCCAGGACCAAGGCGCTGAACAATGAGAGGAACCAGGAAGTCATTGCCTACAGCCAGAAGCTGAACAATGCAAACCAGCAGTACGATATCCTTAAAACGGATTATGACAGGCTGGATGCGCAGGCAAAAGAAGTGCAGGCCAGGCTGGACGAGCTGACAACCGGCAACACAAGTATCATGGCCCAGTACCAGGGGCTTATCTGGATCCTGCAGAACTACAGGACAGGGGATCTGGTGGCTGCTGCCAAGGCATTTGCAGATGCCAGCTTTGATTTGATTGAGGATGAGAATATCAAGGCCATTGTGGAAAGCATACGCCAGGATATGACGGCCAATATATACCAGAACCTGGTTGACCGGGGACTTACCCTATGGAATGCCGGCAATAAGACAGAGGCCATGGACTATTTCCAGGCCAGCCTGACCATAAAGCCGGATAATCCTGAGGCGCTGTTCTATGTGGGGCGTCTGTACCAGGATGCGGGCGACATGGACAATGCCAACACCATGTTTGACAAGGTGGTCAACGAGTTCCCGGATTCCCCTTATGTGGAAAGAGCCAGGAACGCAAGAGGATATTAAAGCAGACATAAAAAAAACAAGATACTACGGAAGATAAGCTTGACGCGTCTTTTGTAGTATCTTTTTTTATACAAAAATCCAGACACAGCGCAGAAGAAAGGAGTATGAGAACATGGATCATACAATGTTTACCTATGAAGCCAGGGAGCAGACACTTGTGATTCACCTTCCTAAGGAACTGGACCATCACAATTGCAGGAACCTTAAAAGCGATACGGACCTGCTTCTGGAAGAGAATTATATTAACCGGATCGTATTTGATTTTACACACACATCATTTATGGACTCCTCGGGAATCGGCGTACTGTTAAGCCGTTATAAGCAGATGGCGGCCAGCAGGGGTCATGTATCCTATTATGGGGCGGGCGCCCAGGTAAGGCGGATACTGGAAATGGGCGGGATTAACCGCCTGATCAAAGGATATGAAGACAGGGAATCAGCCCTTAAAGGATGAAAGGGGAGAAGAAAAAATGGAGGATAAGAAGATGGGATCAATGATGGAAAATCCCCGGATTAACAAGGCGGGGAATGGCAGGGAGCACATAAGGCTTACAATGGACAGCCTTTCACAGAACGAGGAGTTTGCCAGGGTGGTGGCGGCCGTGTTCATGAGCAGGCTGAATCCCACCCTGGAAGAAATCGATGATGTTAAGACGGCTGTGTCCGAGGCCGTGACCAATGCAGTCATCCATGGTTATGGGAGCCGGGGAGGGGTTATCGGTATGGATATAACGGCAGATACGGACGGCAGCATACTGACCGTATGCATAGAAGACCAGGGTGTTGGCATACCGGATGTGAAGACTGCCATGGAACCTATGTTTACCACGGATGAGTCAGGGGAGCGTTCCGGCATGGGTTTTTCCTTTATGGAGGCGTTTATGGATGAGGTAGAGGTACAGTCGGAGCCGGGCAAGGGAACCCTGGTATCAATGAAGAAATTCATCGGCAGGTGACGGCGATGGATGAGACCATGAAATTAATCAATATGGCTCACGAAGGGGATAAAGCGGCAAGGGACCAGCTGGTCATGGACAATGTGGGGCTTATATGGAGCATTGTGAGACGGTTTTCAGGCCGCGGATATGAGATGGAGGATCTGTTCCAGATAGGGAGCATTGGGCTCATCAAGGCTATTGACAAATTTGACACGGGATTCGAGGTAAAATTCTCCACCTATGCAGTGCCCATGATTACAGGGGAAATCAAGCGGTTCCTCAGGGATGACGGCATGATTAAGGTCAGCCGCTCCATCAAGGAACTGGGGTTTAAGGTAAGGGCTGCAAGGGAGGAGATGACCTACAGCCTGGGACGGGAACCCACCATTGAGGAGATTGCGGCGCGGCTGGAAACAAGCCGTGAGGAAGTGGCTGCATCCATGGAAGCGGGCGCCGAGGTGGAATCCCTGTACCGGCCGACAGGCAATGGGGATGACAATACCATGTTCCTCATGGACCGGCTGGAGGAGGAGAACAATGACCACGAGGAGCTGCTTAACAGGATGGTGTTAAAAGAACTGATGGAGGACCTGAGCGACGAACAGAGGGAAATCATTGTCAGGCGGTATTTTTATAACCAGACCCAGACCCAGATCGCCGGGGAACTGGGCATTTCCCAGGTCCAGGTATCACGTCTTGAAAAGCGGATTTTAAAAGAAATGCGAATGCGGTATGAAAAATAAAAAAGTATAAAATTATTTTTTCCATCCATACTATCTACCAGAACCAATCAAATCAGTTTACGAAAAGGATGTGATTATATGGGTTTTGGTAAACGTGTATGTGAAATTCTGGCAGTAATCGGGGCAATTGTCCTGATTGGGATTCTGGTATGGTATCTCTCCTCTGGCATGAGGGACAAGGGATATGAAAAGGAGGGCACCCTGGTGTGGGAAGAACAGAATCCATTGTCTGGGGAAGGCCTGGGATTGGAAGAGCCCTGGAATGACGGGGAAGCCGCATATCCTGCTTTTGTGACAGATCCCGTATCCATGATATATGGGGAACAGGAGATACAAAGGAGCGGTAAAGGACTATGAAAAACACGGTCTATGTGAAACTCAACCAGATCACGGAGCTGACCCACAAGGATGTGGTCTTAAAGGATGTGGCCCAGGTTTACTGTGATGACCAGAATATAATGAATAAATGCAATGCCATGAAGGTCATGACGGTTAAGCTGGATAAAAAGAGGCGTTATATCATGAGCGCCCTGGATGTCACCAGGAAGCTGATCCAGATGGATCCTACCCTGGAGGTTAGCCATGTGGGGGAAGTGGATTTTATCATTGCATACAAACCGCCTTCCCCGCCATCCTACATCTGGGAATGGAGCAAGACGGTGTTTGTCTGCGCCGTGTGTTTTTTCGGGGCAGCGTTCGCAATCATGACTTTTAATAATGATGTCAATGTGACGGATGTGTTTGGCGAGGTTTACCGACTGGTCATGGGATATGAATCAGGAGGGTTCACTGTATTGGAAGTCAGCTATAGTGTGGGGCTGGCAGTGGGAATCATCGGGTTCTTTAACCATTTTGCCTCCATTAAGCTGAACACGGATCCTACCCCGCTGGAAGTGGAAATGCGTCTTTATGAAGATAATATCAGTAAGACCCTGATTGCCGAGGACGGCAGGAAGGAGACCAAAATTGATATTACTTAAAAAAATACTTCTGGCATTCTTTGGCCTGTGCGCCGGCGGCATCATCGCGGCCGGCGTATATGCGTTCCTGGCGATTATCGGCATATTCGTGCGCCTGATGGGAAAGACCGGGACAAGGAAGCATATCATGCTGTACGAAACCATCATCATATTGGGGGGAGTCCTGGGCAACATACTGGATATCTATGAATTTCCCATTTATATGGGCGCGTTTTTCGGGCACGTTTTCCTGATCATAGCAGGACTTTCCATGGGGATATTCGTGGGCTGCCTGGTCATGTCCCTGGCAGAGACACTTAAGGCCCTGCCTGTTATCAGCAGGAGGATCCATCTGGCGGTGGGCCTTCAATACCTGATATTTGCCCTGGCAGCAGGCAAGCTTGCCGGCTCTTTGGCTTATTTCTGGTACCGGATGGCTTCCCTGGGATAACCTGGACCTATGTGGCGTTGGCGGGGTGTCGCGCCTTATGGTAATGCATTGATTGAAAAGGAGAAAAAGTAATGGAAGTTGACAAGAAAAAATACGAAGAATATGTCAAGGAGATAACACCGGTCCACAGCCTGCCCAAAAGCATGGCTTGTGCGTTCCTGGTAGGAGGCGTTATCTGCCTCATTGGACAGCTTATTACCAATTACCTGATGAAGGGCATGGGGATGGAACAGGAAACAGCTTCGGCCTGGAACCTTCTGGCCCTGATTCTTATCAGCATTATCCTGACCGGCCTTAATATTTACCCCAAGATTGTACAATTCGGCGGCGCCGGTGCCCTGGTGCCAATCACAGGATTTGCCAACTCCGTGGTGGCGCCTGCCATTGAGTTCCACGCAGAGGGCGAGGTATTTGGCGTGGGCTGTAAGATATTTACCATTGCAGGCCCGGTTATCCTGTACGGGGTGCTGACCAGCTGGGTACTGGGATTGATTTACTGGATTGGACAAGCGGTGGGGATTCTATGAAGAGTGCTTGAACGTAAAGAGAAATGTAAGTATAAGACAAGAATAGAGAACAGAGTGATGGGCTAATAGCTTTCATTGCTCTGTTTTTTATAGTATATTCGTGTTATTGATTAAGGGACGTGACTACAGTATGGCTGTCGATTGATCAGATGGCAGAACTATTTCAACGTGATAGAAGCGTAATAGGAAGGAAAACAAATTAAAAAGTCAGATTCTGAAATTGCTAAAAATTATTTAAACGGACAAGAATTAGATGAACTGAATAAAATATTTACGGCCTGCTTGGATATTGCAAAAGTGCAGGCTCTTAATCATGAACCAATGTATATGAGGTATTGGGCGTGGGTTGGAATATATTTATATACTGGCATATAGCACATAAAGGGCGGGGGTTATTAAAGATAAAATATACAAAATAACCATAATAATTCCCAAAACACTTGACAAGCAATGTTATATATGATAGAAATAAAACAGATAGAAAAGAAAAAGTATAGAAAAACACAGGGATTCTATTGACAGAACGAAGGGAGTGTGTTATTACGTATTATGTAAAAACGTTTTGATAATGGAGAATATAAGCAGATGAAGAATCCAGGAAGAACAATTACCATCAAGGAAGTTGCTGATTTGGCTGGGGTTTCAATTTCAACCGTTTCCCGCGTGTTAAATGATTTGGATAGGGTAAGCGATGAAACCCGGATAAAAGTTAAGGAGGCGGCTGAAACACTGGGATACATAAAGAATGGGTTGGCGGCTTCCATGAAAACAGGTTCTACTAAATTAATTGTAGTTGTAGTGCCTGATATTATCAATGAGTATTATACGTCAGTCATACAGGGCGTTGAGGACGTTGCCGTTAACCGGGGATATTATACCCTCGTATTTTCTACAGGCGATTCCCTTACCAAGGAGGAAGAACTTCTCAATGGGGAATTTGGGAGGATGGTTGACGGGGCAGTGGTCATACCGGCTCATGATAACATGGATTTTTTCCGGGAATTTGAGAAGCCGGTCGTGATTGTGGACCGATATATTCCCGGCAGTAAAATGGATGCTGTTGTAATTGACAATTTTAAAGGCAGCCATATCCTGACAAGGGAGTTACTGGAGGCAGGGCATAAAGATATTGGTATACTGATAGGGCCACGGACATTTAATATTGGGCAGGAGCGGCTTAATGGCTTCCTTCATGCAATGGAAGAATACCATGTACCGGTTCTTCCGGATTATATAAAGGATTGTACGTGGTATGAAGAAAGCGGATATGAGAAGACGATGGAGCTCCTTTCCATGGACTGTCCTCCAACTGCGGTATTTGCTACAAACAACCTGTTATGTCTGGGCGCAATGGAGGCTATATCAGACAAAGGTTTAATGATTGGGAGGGATATTTCACTTGTGGGTTTTGATGATAACATTTTAGCAAAATATATGCCGCCAGGCGTGACCGTTGTCCGTAGGGCAACGATTGAGATGGGGCGGTTGGGGGCGGAAAAACTGATAGACAGGCTTCAGGGAAAAAAAAGCAGGGAACCAAGGAAGATTGTGATGGGCGTAGAGTTGATACGCCGGGGCTCAGTGGTAAATCTTAAATAGATTTATAGATACACAGTAATGGTATGGCTAACAGTGGTTATTACTGTATGTCAAAACGTTTTTACAAAGAAATGGAGGAACCTAAAATGGTAAGGAAAAAGAAGGTATTATTTATTGGGGAGACATGGATGGTACATACGGTGGAGGCGAAGGGTTTTGATATCTTTACAGCTGATTCTTATGGGACAGGAACAGAGTATATTAAAAAAGCCCTTGATACAGATGAAATAGAATTTCATCACATACCATGTCATTTAATTGATCAGCTGTTTCCTGAAAATGTAAATAAACTTCTGGAATATGATGTGGTGATGATAAGCGATGTGGGTGCAAATACTTTTTTGCTTCCTGTCGAAACGTTTTTACAATGTAAGAAAACACCGAATAAATTACAGATGATTAAGGAATATGTGTTAAACGGCGGAGGCTTTTGCATGATAGGCGGATATCTGTCATTTATGGGGATTGAAGGAAAGGGCAGGTATAATGACACTCCGGTTGAAGATATAATGCCTGTGCGTTTTCTGAAACATGACGACCGCGTTGAACATCCGGAGGGGCTTGAGATTTCCATTGATGCATCATTGCATGAGATACTGGAGGGCATGCCGGAAAAGATAACGGGTATTTTGGGTTATAACCGCGCCATCCCCAAAGAGTCCTGTCAGGTAATTGCCTATGTTGACAAAGACCCATTTATTGCTGTAGGAGAATTCGGAAAGGGGCGTTCGGTGGCGTATACCACGGACTGTGCACCTCACTGGTCAGCCGCTGAGTTTTGCGGGACAGACAGTTATAGAAGGCTTTGGAGAAATATTGTAATGTGGTTATGTAATGGGAACAAATAAAAGACAAAAAGAAAAGGAGATTCATTATGAAGAAAAGTACGAAGGCATTATGGAGGACGCTGGTCAGTATTTCTTTAGCAGCAGCAATGGTATCGGGTTGCGCATCTTCCTCAGGCGGTGGCTCCCAGGCAGTTGATGCCACGACTGCTGCACAGGAAGCATCGGCAGGAGGGACAGATAAGCCAGTGGATGAAGCTGAGGTCAAAGATGTATCTGATGCAGGAGAGAGTGAATATTTTGCGGATATGAGTGAATTGGGGGATGAGTATTATAACGCGCTTCCGTACAAGGATGTCCTTCCTCTTGATAAAGGTGAAATAAAGCTGGATGGAAAAGATGAGATAGTAATCGGGTTTTCGCAGACTGCATTTAATCATCCATGGAGAAGTGAAATGATTAACTCTGCCCGTTCCGAAGTCAACCGTCATCCGAATGTGAAGATGGTTGTTACAGACGGCAACGTGGATATTGTAAAACAGAGCAGTGACATACGGGATCTGATTGCACAGCAGGTTGACGCGATTGTAATGAGTCCTGTGGAGTCAGCAGGCCTGGTGGGAGCCGTGGAAGAAGCAACTGCGGCCGGAATTCCGGTTATTGTCCTGGACAGGGATATATTTACGGATAAAAGGACGGTTTTCATAGGACAGAGCAATGTGACCATGGGGGCGGCCGTGGCTCAGCGTATGGTTGATAAACTGACAGAAAAAAATGGTTCACCAAAAGGCAGGATATTGGAGATAACGGGCCTTATGGGGTCCTCGCCGGCCATAGACCGCCAGGCTGGCATGATGTCTGTCCTGGAACAGTATCCTGAGATAGAAATCCTTGCCACGGGTGATGGGGAATGGATCAGGGAACCGGCTGTGAAGCTTATGGAAGACTGGCTGATTGCTTATGATGAAATAGATGCTGTTTATTCGCATGCAGAGGAATCCAGCTGGGGGGCGCAGTTGGCAATCCTGCGTGCCGGGCGTTCCAATGAAGGAATCATGCATTTCACCATGGATGGTTCCAATGAGGGGTTTGTATCAGTAAAAAAAGGAGAGTTTGAGGCAGATGGCAACTATTCCCCGTATATAGGTGATTTGGGAGTCAGGGCAGCGCTTTATACCCTGATGGGTAAGGAAATTGACGGACTTACTGATTATGAATATGGGAAGAAGCTGGTATTATCGGATCTTCCGGTTGTTGTGCCGGAGAATGCCCAGGAATGGATTGGTAAAGGATGGGGCGATTATAAAGACTGATTGCAGGCTGTAAACAGCGCTCCTTCGGGAGCGCACTCAGACAAAGGAAGTGTTCTGTATATGTACATGTTGGAAATGAGGAATATCTTTAAAAGCTTTGGAGGGGTAAAGGCCTTATCGGATGTAAGCCTGAGTATCAGACCTGGAGAGGTACGGGCCCTGGTGGGAGAAAATGGAGCGGGAAAATCCACCCTCATGAAGGTTCTTGCAGGAGCGGTAAAGAAAGATTCAGGAATTATTGCAATCAAGGGAAAACAGGTGGATTATGATTCCCCAAGACAGGCGCTGGAACATGGCATCAGTGTTATTTATCAGGAGTTAAACATGGTACCTGACTTAACAGTTGCTGAAAATATATTTATGGATCATATTCCTACTAAGAATGGTTTTGTGAACTGGAAAGAAATGAACCAGCGCTCCGGCCAACTGCTTAAAGAACTGGGAATCCAGATTAATCCCAAAGAGAAAGTCGGTCATCTGACTGTCGCGAGGCAGCAGATGGTAGAAATTGCTAAGGCAATAAAGAATAAGTCCCAGGTCGTGGTTTTTGATGAACCGTCTGCTGTTCTTGGGGCAAAGGATTCAGAAATATTATTCCAGAGGATTTCAGATCTAAAGAATCAGGGGATATCGGTCATATATATATCCCACCGTCTGGATGAAATCATGCAGATTACAGATAGCGTGACCGTTCTTAGGGATGGACAGAATATAATCACAAAGGATACAAAAGACCTTACAATGGAAGATATCGTTTCCTATATGACTGGCAAGGATTACAGGTCCATTCAACAGACAGCTGGGTATGTGCCGAATCATAATGAGATTGTCTTTGAAGTCAGGAACCTGAACCGGGATAATGCCATTAAAGATGTTTCTTTCCATATTAGGAAAGGTGAGGTACTGGGGCTGGCAGGTCTTGTTGGTTCCGGGCGGAGTGAGATAGCCAGGGCAATATTCGGGGCTGATCCAAAGACTGGCGGTGAAATCTTTATTAAAGGAAAGAAAGTGGCAATCCGCTCCCCGCGGGATGCATGCAGATTGGGAATCGGGTTTGTGATGGAAGACAGAAAAACACAGGGGCTGCATCTGAAAATGCCGATTTTCCAGAATATCACCATGACACAGATGAACCGGTACCGTCATTGGGGACTGGTCAGTAATAAGCAGGAGTATGATACGGTGAATGATTTTAAGAAAAAACTGCTTATAAAAACAGAAAATATTAAAAATCCGGTACTGAGCCTTTCCGGCGGAAACCAGCAAAAGGTGTCAATTGCAAAATGGCTGCATATTCAGCCGGATATCTTATTTTTAGATGAGCCGACCCGGGGGGTGGACGTAGGCGCCAAGTCAGAGATTTATAAGCTTATTGAAGATATCAAGGCCCAGGGTAAAGCAATCTTGCTTATCTCTTCTGAATTTGCAGAAATCCTTAGCCTGTCAGACCGCGTAATGGTCATAAAGAGAGGAGAAGTGGCAGGGGAATTCACCAGGGAGCAGATGCAGGCAGATTCCTCCATTCTGGAGGCATTGTAGGCAGGTCTTGCAATAGGAAAGGAGATGTATGATGGAGAAGATATTTTCACATTCTGGGTGGCAGAAGCTTGCCTTCAGTGATTTTTATGAAAAATATGGGGTACTTTTAGTTTTTATATTGGAAATGGTACTGTTCTCTTTTTTATCGGATAAGTTTTTAAGCACTATGAATATCCTGAATGTTTTACGGCAGATAGCCATGACAGGGATTCTTGCAATCGGTATGACATTTGTATGTATAACTGCTGGTATTGATCTGTCGGTGGGTGCAATCATAGCAATGACAACAGTGCTGACTTCTGCGGTAGTGGATGGAACTGGGTCCACTGGACTTGGTATATTGGCAGGCGTGGGCTGTGGGCTGGCAATTGGACTTCTGAACGGCGTAGGAGTCGCCTATGGCAAAATGCCTCCTTTTGTAATGACGCTGGGGACCACGTCCATTGCAAGCGGCATTGCCTACTTATACTCGAATGGTATGCCAATCATGCTCCAAGGGGATTTCCTTAAGCTGGGGAATGGTATGATTGGAAAGGTGCCCTATGTGGTCATATATTTTGTGGTACTTTTGATTTTTGGATATATGATATTAAGAAATACTGTTTTTGGCCGTCATGTTTATGCCATAGGCAGTAATAAAGAAGCCACCAGGCTTTCTGGGATAAGTGTGACCCGCACTTTAGTAGCGGTTTATACCATAAGCGGAGTATTGGCAGGAGTGGCTGGTATTATATACTGTTCCCAGCTGGGGATTGGGACCCCCATAGCGGGAAAAGGATATGAGTTAACTGCAATTGCTGCTGTATTTGTGGGTGGTGCATCCGTATCAGGCGGGTCAGGAACCATGTGGGGAACATTCCTGGGGGCAGCAATCATTGGTACACTGAATAACATCATGAACTTGACCGGTGTAAACCCATATCTGCAGACACTTTTATCAGGTGTGATTATCATATTGGCAGTCTTAGTCCGTAAAAACAGATGATATTGATGGGAGGAGGAACTATGTTACAGATAAAACAACTGGTGGAAGAAAAAAAAGAAGAGTATCTGGAATTTTTAAAGGAGCTTATTAAAGCTGATTCTACAGATATCCAACATGGTTTTTATGGGAATGAGATAAATGCCCAGAAAATTGTAATGAAAAAACTTGAAGCCATGGGTATGGAAGTGGATTCATTCGAACCAGATGACTCGGAGTTGACAAAGGCTTTTGAAGAGGCCAACCCTGGTCATGATTATAATAACAGGCCGGATGTAGTGGGAGTATTAAAGGGGACAGGGGGCGGGAAATCACTCATACTAAATGGTCATATTGATACAATGCCCTTTGACCATCTGGAAGAATGGATTACGCATCCTTTGGACCCAAAGGTCATAAATGGAAAATTGTATGGAAGAGGTTCCTGCGATATGAAAGGCGGGCTGGCAGCAGCTATTTCTGCATTGGATGTTTTAAAGTCAGCTGGTATCAGTCTACGCGGGGATGTGATTGTGGAATCAGTGGTGGATGAGGAGGGAGGCGGCAATGGGACAATGGCCTGTATTATCAGGGGATACCATGCTGATGGGGCAATCATACCGGAACCGACTGAACTGACTGTCATGCCCGCCCATATGGGATGGCTGTTTTATAAGATGGAAGTCCGGGGAAAGGCACTCCATTCCAGCATGAAGTGGAAGGGGGTCAATGCCATAGAAAAAATGATGGTCATCATGAATGCCCTGCGGGAGTTAGAGAGGAAATGGTGCATGGAGAAACGAAGTTCCATGCTTCCTCCGCCAACCATTAATTTTGGTGTGATTGAGGGAGGGATGGCAGGTTCTGTGGTTCCTGACAGCTGTATGCTGGATTTTGGCCTCCATTACCTTCCATCGGATGCAGATGCAGATGGGCTGGGCAAAAATGTTGAAAAAGATTTATTTGATGCAATCAATTTTGCTGTTAAAGGAGACCCATGGCTTTCTGAAAATCCTCCCGTGATTAAATTGTACCAGCAGGGAAGCGGTTATGAACTTCCACGGGAAAATCCACTGATCCAATTAATCCAGTCATGCCATGAAGATGCGGTAAAGGCTGTGGCTGTCACCAGAGGCTGTGAATATGGAAGTGATGCAAGGCTGCTGACGAATTATGCGCATACGCCCACAGTACTTTATGGACCGGGGAGTATTGAACAGGCACATGGTATCAATGAATATGTTGGACTTGAGCAGTACTATACATGTATTGAGGTACTTGCACATGCAATTTATGAATGGTGCAGGTAAAAGAATGGAGGATGGCTGTGGCACACAGATACGTAGGGAATTTTCCTGTTATAGGCATCAGGCCGGTTATTGACGCCAGGCAGGGGGCCGTCAACATACGGGGCGGGCTGGAAGAACAGACCATGCATATGGCAATGGCCGCAAAAAAACTATTTGAAGAAAATATAAGATACATAAATGGGGAGAAGGTGCAGGTTGTTATTGCTGACAGCACCATTGGCAGGGTTGCAGAAGCAGCTGCCTGTGCTGAAAAGTTTAAGACGGCTGGTGTTGATATTACACTATCAGTAACCCCCTGCTGGTGTTATGGATCAGAGACAATGGATATGGACCCAAGGACAATCAAAGGTGTATGGGGACTGAATGCAACGGAGAGGCCAGGGGCCGTATATCTGGCCTCTGTACTGGCATCCCATGCAAGAAAGGGTCTTCCTGCTTTTGGAATCTATGGAATGCATGTCCAGGAAGCAGATGATGGGGATATTCCGCAAGACGTCAGGATTAAACTGCTTGCTTTTGCCAGGGCAGCGGTGGCAGCAGCCACTATGCGGGGCAAATCTTACCTGCAGATAGGTTCTGCGTGTATGGGTATTTCCGGATCCTTTATAGATCCGGATTTTTTTGAAGAATATCTGGGCATGCGGGTGGAATCAGTGGATGAGGTAGAAGTCATAAGGCGGATTGAGCAGAAGATTTATGATGAAGATGAGTATGGACGGGCAATGGCTTGGGTTAAGGGGAAATGTAAGGAAGGGATTGATAAGAACCCGGAGGCTGTCAGGCATACCAGGGATGAAAAGGATGAAAATTGGAAATTTACAGTTAAGTGTGCTTTAATTATGAAAGATTTAATGAATGGGAATAACCATTTGCCAAAGGGTTCCGAAGAAGAAAGGCAGGGGCATAATGCCTTGGCCGCAGGTTTTCAGGGGCAGAGGCAGTGGACGGATCATTACCCGAATACAGATTTTGCTGAGGCCATTTTAAACAGTTCGTTTGATTGGGATGGTCCCAGGGAACCATATATCCTATCCACGGAAAATGATACGCTTAACGGGGTCAGCATGATGTTCCTCAAACTTTTAACAGGAAGGGCACAGATGTTTGCTGATGTCAGGACGTGCTGGTCGGCAGAGGCCGTTAAACGTGTCTGTGGCTATGATGTTGAGGGGAAGGCCAGGGAAGCAGGCGGATTCATCCACCTGATAAATTCCGGTGCATGCTGCCTGGATGCATGCGGCAGGGTTTTGGATGGGACAGGAAAACCGGTTGTGAAACCGTGGTGGGATATGGAACCAAAAGATGTGGATGCATGTATGGATGCAGTTACATGGTGTGAGGCGGATCTGGGATATTTCAGAGGAGGCGGGTATTCCTCCAGGTTTGAAACCAGGGAAGAGATGCCTATGACAATGATCCGGTTGAATCTGGTGAAGGGACTAGGTCCCGTGGTTCAGTTAGTTGAGGGATGGAGTGTTAAACTTCCTGAGAATGTGTCAGACCAGCTTTGGAGGAGAACGGACTATACCTGGCCAAGCACATGGTTTACCCCAAAGATCATGCCAGGACAGACGTTTTCCAATGTTTATGAAATGATGAACCGGTGGGGGGCAAATCATGGCGCTATTTCCTATGGCCATATAGGTGCAGATGTGATGACACTTTGCTCCATGTTGAGAATTCCTGTCTGCATGCATAATGTAGGACCAGAACGGATTTTCCGTCCGGCTGCCTGGAATGCATTTGGGATGGATCCGGAATCACAGGACTACAGGGCATGTAAGGCTTACGGACCACTCTATAGATAATATTTGTGGACAGATACTATATTATAAGGACTGGAATGGTGCCGGGAGTATAGGTCCCGGCACATTAATTATTATTTTCATGCCACTGATAAAACTCTTTTAATTCCCCGTATGTATGGATGCCGGCCTTATTATAGCAAAATAGAAGGCGGCCGTACAGGCCATGACGGCAAGACCTCCGCCTATGAGAAGATATTGTATCCTTACCACATCTGCCAGGGGGCCGAATACCATCATTCCAATGGGAAGGGCGCAGGAGGTGGAAATCTGCATGAAACTGAACACCCTTCCCTGCATGGAAGCAGGGACCTGTTCCTGGATGGAGACCGTGATAGGGGAGTTGTAGCAGGGAGATGTGATTCCAATCATCAGATTGCAAGCCAGGTAAAACAGGAATACAGGAGCCACTCCAAGGCCTGCCATCAGCACACCGTACAACCATCCGGCCAGGACCGTTGTTTTTAACCGCTTTTTAAAGCCGCCCCAGGATGTAATCAGGATGCCGCCCAGGACAGAGCCCATGCTGTAGGTCATTTCCGAAGCCGTAAGGCGCCATACCTCTGGTCCGAAGGTGCGGCTGACCATCAGAGGTGTCAGGAAGGCAGAAGGGCTGATAAGGAACAGCACCGCTATCTGGAATAACAGCAGATGCCGTACAAAGGAATCTGTTTTCAGATAAAGTAAACCTTGTTTCATGCTGAGGATTCCTGAGGATTCTTTGATATTGTCCCTGCTTTTCAGGCCGTCTTTGCAGCCTGCATTGTCCGAACCCGCCAACATGTCCTTTCTATACCCGGGGATGGTCAGGGCAGAGGTGATGCCCACACCTATGAGCGCAGTGAATACATCTATGAACAGCGTTGTCTCCAATGTGGACACGGACAATATGGCGCCGCTGACTGCCGGTGAAAGGAACATGATAAGGGATGTTATGGTGTTCTGGATGCCGTTTACCTGCATCAGATGCTTTTGCGGTACAATCTGGGGAATGACCGCATTGACTGCCGGCGTCTGAATCCCTGTTCCGGCAGAACGGACCATGAGCACGGTAAACAGCAGCCATATATTCCTGTGCCCGGATAAAAATGCAATGGCCAGAATCAGGGTTGAGAGCGCAATGATGGTGTCAGACAGCATGATCAGGGATTTCCTGTCATAACGATCAATCCATACGCCTGCAAACAGGGATATGGCAATCTGCGGTGCAAAGCCGCATACGGTTGATATGGTCAGCATCCGTCCTGATGAAGTGGAGAGCGTGATATACCAGACAATGGCATACTGCACCAGGGAGGAGCCAAAGAGCGATATGGTCTGGGCTGTGAGGAATCGGGCGGCTGTATTTTTCCAGGATTGGTTCATGATTTGTGTAACCTCGTCTTTCTATGATTATTTTGGGGTTTAAACATGACAAAAAGGCTGCGGACAGACACTGTCCGCAGCCCAATCCATGAGGACGTCTGCTAATCCAGGAAAATGGCGCAAAAACAAGGCGTATGCAGCTATTCAATCCATACGCGCAGGAACTACCATGTTTCCCGGTGAATGAAAGCAGTTAAACGCCCGGTTTAAACTCCGTACAATGCTTCACCGGATACAATTGTACAGAGCTGATTCGCCTTCTCATCCTGTCCGTTGCATAGAACCATACCATAAGACAGGCCTCCTTCATATGTTTCATGTGAACTTACTCTAACAGAAATATTTTATCCTGTCAATTGCCCATTATGACTAATTTTCAGGAAATGAGAGATACTGATAATGAATATATCCTGTCAGAGGAAGGAGAATGCATAAGATGGGACAGATGAAAGGAAAGGCAAGTATAGAGTTTGAACACCCGCCGGTAATCATAAGCGCCGGGGCGGTGGTTGGTAAAAAGGAAGGGGACGGGCCTCTTGGACAGCTTTTTGACCAGGTGGAACAGGATGACATGTTCGGCAAGGACAACTGGGAACAGGCGGAGAGCGCCATGCAGAAAAGGACCGCGGACCTTGTGATTGAAAAGGGAGGAATCAGGAAAGGCGATTTGCGCTACCTGTTTGCAGGGGATCTGCTGGGCCAGCTGATTGCCACATCCTTTGGCACCGTGGACCTGGAGATTCCTCTTTTTGGCCTTTACGGGGCCTGTTCAACCATGGGGGAGGCGCTGAGCCTTGGGGCCATGGCTGTGAATGGAGGATATGCCAACCAGGTCATGTCCATGGCGTCCAGCCATTTTGCAACGGCTGAGAAACAGTTCCGTTTTCCTCTGGCCTATGGCAACCAGAGGCCCATGTCAGCCACATGGACCGTAACAGGCTGCGGCGCTATTGTCATTGCAGGGGACAGGAAGAACGGGCTTGCAAGGATTGCAGGCATCACCACGGGCCGTATGGTGGATATGGGCGCCAAGGATTCCATGAACATGGGCGCTGCCATGGCGCCTGCCGCGTTCCACACCATAGAACAGAACCTGGAGGATTTCCAGGTCAATGAAACATGGTATGACAAGATCATCACCGGTGACCTGGGGGAAGTGGGCAGGACCATCCTTTTGGAGTTCATGAAGAACAAGGGCAGGGACCTGAGCCAGATCCATATGGACTGCGGAATCGAGATATACGATAAGGAACAGCAGGACACACATGCGGGCGGAAGCGGATGCGGCTGCAGCGCGGTTACGCTGTGTTCCTATATCCTGCCTAAGGTACAGGACGGTACATGGAAGAGGGTGCTGTTTGTCCCCACAGGTGCCCTTCTGTCTACGGTAAGCTTCAATGAAGGCCAGAGCATTCCTGGAATCGCCCACGCAGTCATCATTGAGCATATTGACGATTAAGGAGGTAGACATCATGGATTATGTGAAAGCATTTTTAATTGGAGGACTTATCTGCGCGCTGGTGCAGATTTTGATGGAAAAAACAAAAATGATGCCTGGGCGGATCATGGTAACGCTGGTGGTCACCGGATGTATCCTTGGTGCCATCGGTATTTATGAGCCATTTTTAAAATGGGCCGGGGCCGGGGCCGGGGTGCCCTTATTGGGCTTTGGCAACACCCTTTGGAAAGGGGTCAAGGAGGCCATTGGGAAAGACGGGGTGCTGGGGATTTTCAAAGGAGGCCTGACAGCCAGCTCGGCCGGGATATGCGGGGCTCTGGTCTTCGGATACCTGGCTTCCCTGGTGTTTAAGCCTAAGATGAAATAAGGTGCGATACAAAGGTTGTGGAAGCCTAAAAGACCATGACCTCTTAAAAGACGGGGAATGGCGCTGGCTGCCCGGAAATCCCTGGGGGTTTCCGGACCATGCGCCTATCAGTTCCCTGTCTTTTACGCTGCCGGAACTTAAGATGCCCCCTCATCCCTCCTGTGCATTATGATGTTGCTTGCCCCCATACATTGGGCGCAGGCATCATGCATCGAACGCAGGCATCATGCATCGAACGCAGGTTATCCGTTTGCCCTGCAATAGGATTCAATGGCAGCAGCCATGAAGGTAGCGGTGCCTTTGCCGTGTTTGTCAATGTTTTCTGTAAAACGCTGGTCGCTGATATACATATGTCCTAGACCGGAAAGGATTTCATCGGTGCACTGGTAGAAGTTGGCGGTGATATAGGACTGCCAGCGCGCCACCAGTTCCTGCGCCTGCCTGCCGTGGGGCGGAAGGGTGCGGATCCTGCCAAAGCCATTTAGGATTTCAGCGCCTTCGTCATTCACTGTTCCCCACTTGTCTTTATCATATGCAAAGGTTTTTTCTTTGCTTTCCTTATATGCGTCTGTTGTTCCCCAGCGTCTTTTTACTTCGGCTGCATATCTGCTTTTGGCGGTTTCAATATCAGTCATGTCAAATTCCTGAAAACTCATATCCATATCTCCTTTTATCGTGTTTTCCACTAGTTTAATTAACCCATCCAGCCGGTCACGCTTTTGCAGAAGCAGTTCTTTTTGTTTTAATAATGCCTCCTTTTTATCGTACCGAGGGTCTGTCATGATTTCCTTAATGTCAGAGAGAGGGAAATCCAGTTCTTTGAAAAATAATATCTGCTGTAACTTCCCAAGAGCCGCACCATCATAAAGACGATAACCGGCCTCTGTTACCTGACTTGGCTTTAATAAGCCGATTTTGTCGTAATAGTGCAGTGTGCGGACGGTAACACCTGTCAGCGCCGCGACCTGGTTTATTTTCAATTTTGAACCCCTTCCTTTCCTTGGAATATGAACTTAGTATGTCCGGACCATGATTATACTTTACACCATGACGCAGCGTCAGGGTCAATTGGAAAAATCTGAAAACCAGAAGTTTCATAAAAGTAAAAAGGCAGTTGCGGGTAAGAGGATGAAGAGGGTGGTGGGATGCAGAGGGTGGTGGGATGCAGAGGGTGGTGGGATGCAGAGAGTGGTGAGATGCAGAATGAAGATACGGAAGGGGGACGCAGAAGATATACAAAAGATAAATAGAAAGCCCAGGTAATTCCATATACTACATACTGATAATCAGATGAAATGGATTGCATCCATAAAGATTAACATCCATAATGATTATCTTCTGGCAATATGAGGAATATCCTGAGCTTTATTTGTTTTGCCGTACCTGCGGGACGGATGTCTGCTGTCTGAATCAGAACCCCGCCCCAGGCAGTGCAGATATAAAAGCTGCTGCTAAACCGTTAAACAGGGACGGGGATTCCATTAGTATGGTATATTCCCCGGTCCGTAACCCTCTGTGGCCGGCGCTGACGTGGATGGCTGGTAGCCGGGTCCGATGGGTGAGACAATGGGGCTGTCTTCACCGGTCTCATCCGGGTTTGGATTGATGATGGTGGAAACATCCGTATGGATGTTGCAGTAACCCGGTATGGAAAATGCTGAATCGTCTGTTGCGCCTGTCTCTCCGTCCGGAAGCACCATGCAGACCCTGGTGGTCTTGTTGGGGCAGTAGGGCGTTGGACGCATGCCGGAGTCAGCACACACAGTGACGGCCACATGCTTGTCGCACACTTCCGTGGGAGCGGTTCCCTTTGCAAAGTATTCGGTATAGACCGCATTGCCCCTTGGGTCGGCCGTACACACGCCTGCAACGGCGCGCTTGCCGGACTTGCGGCAGATTTCCGCGGTTTCTATGCTGTCCGGAATGGCAAAGCCCGGGTCGGACTTGCCTTCATGGATACGGTTCATGATGTTACGCCATATATCCTTGTGGAAGGTGGTGCCTCCGTTGTTGACATTGCCGTGTTTCAGCTTCTGGTTGCTGTCACATCCGCCCCAGATGCCGGCCGTATAGTATGGCGTATAACCTACGAACCAGATATCGTTGTTAGCGGTTGTGGTGCCGCTCTTGCCGGCAGCGGACATTCCGGTCAGCGCCGCCCTGGTACTGGTGGAGTTGATGGAAATCCCGGACCTTGCAAACAGCCGGTTGCTCTTCATGGATTCGGCCATGGCGTCCGTAAGGAGGAATGCGGTGGAATCCTTTAAGACCTGTTTGGTTTCGGGCTCGTTGTCGATAAGCACCTTGCCATTGTGGTCCAGTATCTTTGTGAAGAAACGTGGTTTGGTGTACACGCCGCCGTTGGCAATGGAAGCATAGGCAGCGGTCATCTCCAGGTTGGAAACACCTTTTGTGATGCCGCCCAGGGCAGTGGCCGCTCCTAAGTCGTCCTTGACCAGGGAAGTGATGCCCATGTTCTCCGCGTATTCCACGCCCAGCTGGGGGGTGACTGTTTCCATCATGCAGCGTACCGCAATCACGTTCATGGAATAGATGATGCCGTCACGGATATTGTGATAGCCCACAAAACCATAACCGGAGTTCCACCAGTTCCTGAAGGTCTTGGTGCCAATGGTGTAAGTGGAATCATAGTAAACCGTTCCAAGGGTTGCGCCGCAGGCGTCCAGCGCCGGTGCGAATGAAGTGATGACCTTGAACGCGGAACCTGGCTGACGGTATACGTTGCTGGCCCGGTTCAGGGTAAGGCTGGCCTTCTTCTCGCCGCGGCCGCCGCAGAGTGCCTTGACCTCCCCGGTGTGCTGGTCCATCAGGACAAATGATGCCTGGGGCTGCAGGATCAGGTTCTGGCGCTCACCGATGATTTCGTCCCCGTCCTTTAACAGCCATGCCTTGTAGGAATCAATATCGGACTGGACCGCCTCCTCACTCATGTAAAGACCCTCAAAGGAAGTATCCCGCAGTATGTTCTTGCGGTAGCTTTTCAGGTTCTCTTCGGAATAATGTTCGGTTGTGCCGTCCGCATGGTTGACGCTCAGCCTGTATTCCACGGAATACTTTGCAACAGAGTAGTTGTCCGGATTGTTGATCTCCTCGTCCACAATGGCCTGAAGATCCGGATCCTGGGTTGTATAAATCTGAAGTCCCCCTGAATACAGAAGGTTGCTGGCCTGGCTCTCCGTGTAATCCAGCTTTTCCATCAGCGCTGTTATGACCTGTTCAATCAGCTCGTCCGTAAAATAGCTGTAATGATTATTGGTCTCCTTGGTAGCGGTATCCACATTCTGGATCCTGTCATAGACATCGTCCGCAAGCGCTTCCTCCTGCTCCTCCTTGGTGATGAAACCCTGGTCATACATGTACTGGAGTACGATCTGGCGCCGTTCCGCATTTTTCTCACGTCCGGATATGGGGTTTAGCTTGGACGGATTCTTGGTAATGGAAGCCAGCACCGCGCATTCGGATAAGGTCAGGTCGGACACGTCCTTGTTAAAATAACGTTTGGCAGCCACCTTCACGCCCAGGGTGTTGTTGCCCAGGTTGATTGTGTTCAGGTAATTGGTGATGATCAGGTTCTTGGTATCTTCCTTGCTCATGCCGGAATTTTTCTCCAGCTGGACTGCAAGGTATTGTTCCTGCAGCTTCCTTTCAATCTTGGCGCCCCAGCCCGACTCCATGCCGCCTGAAAATACATTGTTTTTGATGAGCTGCTGGGTGATGGTGCTTCCGCCGCCGGCGTAGTCGTCGCTGATAACGCCCTTTACGGCACGGGCAATGGAGCGGATATCAATGCCGTTGTGGCTCCTGAAACGGGAATCCTCAATGGCAATGAAAGCATTGACCAGGTTCTGGGGAAGTTCCTCATATGTGGCTGATTCGCGGTTGGAACCGCTGGTGACCAGTGTGTCCGTCAGGTTGCCTGCCGCATCATAAACCGTGGTGGCAAAGCGGTCGGGCTGAATGTTTAAGATATCTACGGAGGGGGCATTGTCAATAATACCCTTAACCATGCCAAAACCGATGGACGCACCCACTACTGCTAAGAATAGAAACAGGACAAACAGGGCCTTAAAAATATTAAGGAACAGCCGCGAGGCATATTTGCCTGATTTGGAGTGGAGAGACTTGATCCTGCGTTCAGTCTCATACTTACCATAGTTCATATATTCTCCTTTATCGTTCCACGATTCCTTTTCGTGGACTTTCCTTAATCCTCCACGATTCCTTTTTCGTGGATTTCCTTTACCTTTCCACGGTCTTTGCACCGTGGCCTTTCTTGCTTACAGATCCTCTTCTAAGTCTATCTTGTAGATTATACACCAGTTTTGTAAAATTGAAAAGGTTTAAATATGCCCTTGCCATCGCCGTATTTCTATATTATGATAAAAATCAGGCGGAAACAGGTCGGAATGTGGGGAATGATACCCTTAAATCGGAACAAAGGAGTATGGAAAGTGGTAGAACGTTACAAAATCGTGTATCAGGGCGGAACCGGTGAGCTGGTTGAGAAGAAATCCAGGTTCATTGCAGATATAAAACCAGTGGCCGATGAGGAAGAGGCACTGGCCTTTGTGGAGGAGATTCGCAGGAAATACTGGGATGCAAGGCATCACTGCTTTGCCTATGTCATAGGCGACAGGGGGCAGACGGCCAGGTGCAGCGATGACGGGGAACCGTCCCAGACAGCGGGCAAACCCATGATGGATGTGCTGACAGGAGAGGGACTCCACGATGTGTGCGCTGTGGTGACCCGGTATTTTGGCGGAACCCTTCTGGGCACAGGGGGCCTGGTCAGGGCCTATTCCGGCGCGTTGAAGGAGGGGCTTAAGGCCTGTGTGGTGGTGGAGAAAAAGCTGGCCTCCTGCCTGGAAGTCAGGACGGATTACAATGGCGTTGGCAAGATTCAGCACATTGCGGCCCAGTCAGGCATTGATACCCTGGACAGCCAGTACACGGACCAGGTGTTGTTTACCTTCCTGGTGCCTGCTGCCGAGGAAGGGCGTTTTAAGGCCCAGCTGACGGAAGGGACCAATGGACGGGCTTCCATTAAGAACGTGAATGAGGTTTATTATGGCGTTGTTGACGGAAAAGTCATTGTTTTTTAGAAGAAAATTCCGTAATCAACGGCATTTTCCCGTAAAATCCCTTGCATTATGTAAATAGCAATGCTATACTATAAAACCGTGGCTGTAGACGTATATAATTAAGGAAGAGTAATCACTATGAAGATGAAAAGAGAAGATGTAAGAAATATTGCTATCATTGCCCATGTAGACCATGGCAAGACCACATTAGTAGACCAGCTGTTAAGGCAGAGCGGCGTATTCCGTGTGGGCCAGGAGGTTCAGGAACGCGTCATGGACTCCAATGACATTGAGCGCGAGCGCGGTATCACCATCCTGTCCAAGAATACGGCTGTATTTTATAAAGATACTAAAATCAACATCATCGACACCCCCGGACACGCTGACTTTGGCGGGGAAGTGGAGCGTGTGCTTAAGATGGTGAACGGGGTCGTGCTGGTGGTGGATGCCTATGAAGGTCCCATGCCGCAGACCAAGTTCGTGCTTCAGAAAGCCCTGGAACTGGACTTGTCCGTGATTGTGTGCATTAATAAGGTGGACCGTCCGGAAGCGCGTCCCTCAGAGGTGATAGACGAGACGCTTGAGCTTATGATGGACCTGGACGCGTCGGATGAGCAGCTTGACTGTCCGTTTATATTTGCATCCGCAAGGGGCGGGTTCGCAAGGTATGAGATGGAAGACGACAACATGGACATGAGTCCTCTGTTTGAGACCATCATCAAGCATACCCCTGCCCCGGAAGGCGACCCGGATGCAGATACCCAGGTGCTGATCAGCACCATTGATTACAATGAATTCGTGGGCCGTATCGGAATCGGCAAGGTTGACAACGGCGGCCTTAAGGTGAACCAGGAATGTGTCCTTGTGAACCATCATGACCCGGATAAATTCAAAAAGATCAAGATAGGAAAACTCTATGAGTTTGACGGCCTTAAGAGGGTGGAGGTACAGCAGGCATCCGTGGGTTCCATTGTGGCCATATCCGGCATTGCGGACATCCACATCGGCGACACCATATGTTCACCGGATCATCCTGAGGCAATCCCGTTCCAGAAGATATCCGAGCCAACCATTGCCATGTATTTCATGGTAAATGACAGCCCCCTGGCCGGACAGGAAGGAAAGTTCATCACTTCCCGCCACCTGCGCGACAGGCTGTTCCGGGAACTGAACACCGATGTAAGCCTGCGTGTGGAGGAGACGGATTCCGCTGACTGCTTCAAGGTATCCGGCCGCGGCGAGCTGCATCTGTCCGTTCTCATTGAGAACATGCGCCGTGAAGGCTTTGAGTTCGCGGTGAGCAAGGCGGAAGTCCTGTACCGGTATGATGAGAGGAACCGTAAGCTGGAGCCCATGGAACTGGCTTATGTGGATGTGCCGGAGGAATATACGGGCGTGGTCATCCAGAAGCTTACAAGCCGCAAGGGCGCGCTCCAGGGCATGAGCCAGGCAGCAGGAGGATATTCCAGGCTGGAATTCTCCATCCCTTCCAGGGGCCTGATCGGTTACCGCGGTGATTTCATGACAGATACAAAGGGAAATGGTATCCTCAATACTATTTTTGATGAATATGCAGAGTACAAAGGCGATTTGTTCTACCGCCAGACCGGCTCCCTGATTGCATTTGAGGCAGGCGAGGCCATTACCTATGGACTGTTCAATGCCCAGGAAAGAGGGACCCTGTTCATCGGACCGGGAACCAGGGTTTATTCAGGCATGGTTGTGGGCCAGAGCCCCAAGGCAGAGGACATTGAAATCAATGTCTGCAAGACAAAGAAACTGACCAACACACGTTCTTCCAGCGCGGATGAGGCGCTGAAGCTGACGCCGCCCAAAATCATGAGCCTGGAGCAGGCCCTGGACTTCATTGACACGGATGAGCTTCTGGAGGTAACGCCGGAAAGCCTGAGGATCCGCAAGAAGATCCTGGACCCCACCATGCGCAAAAGGGCGTCCTTTAAAAAGTAAAATCGACATAATAAAACACGAAAAGGCGGATCCTGTCGAAATGTTCTGGCAGGATCCGCTTATTTTTTGGTCTATTATGGTAAATTTCCTCATAAACTATCAATGTGCCGTACGAAAGCAAGCTAAACAGAAAGAAAAAAATAGAAACGGCCAAGTGAGAATTTATTTAGAAGCGAAGAGGAGATGTACTATGTCAGAAAAAATGATTGAAAACAACAAGGTAAGTGTAATCGGTGAGATCGTATCGGGATTTACCTTTAGCCATGAGGTATTTGGGGAAGGCTTTTATATGGTGGATGTTGCTGTGAACCGGCTCAGTGAGCAGGCGGATATCATCCCGCTCATGGTGTCTGAGCGGCTGTTGGACGTACACCAGGATTATTCCGGAAGCACCATTGAGGCGCTGGGCCAGTTCCGCTCCTATAACCGCCATGAAGGTGTGAAGAACAGGCTGATGCTTTCCATCTTTGTCCGGGAAGTCCATTTCATGGAAGAATTTACAGACTACACAAAAACAAACCAGATATTCCTGGACGGTTATATCTGCAAGCCGCCGATTTACCGCAAAACTCCTCTGGGCCGTGAAATTGCAGATATCCTTCTGGCAGTAAACCGTCCTTATGGCAAGTCTGATTACATACCATGCATCAGCTGGGGCCGCAATGCCCGCTATGCATCCGGATTTGAGGTGGGGGCCAGGGTCCGGATCTGGGGCCGCGTACAGAGCAGGGAGTACACAAAAAAGCTGAGCGAGACCGAGTGTGAGAAGCGGATTGCCTATGAAGTTTCCATCAGCAAACTGGAATGTGACGAGGAATAGTCTTTTAAGACTCTTTGGAAAATCTTTCGGAAAAAGTAAGAAATATTTGCAAAGTTGGTCAAACTATGCTATTATGAGCAAAGTCTATGAATGAATGGTCATTCTTAAGAAAAAGCAAGTAAAGCATGAGGTGCATAATGATGAAAGAAAGCATGATACAGGTTATCTGCGGGCCAGGCAAGGGTAAGTCAACAAGTGCAATGGGCAGGGGAATCAGCGCGCTGGCCAAGGGCAGCAATGTAATCATGGTACAATTTTTAAAAGGTTCGCTGGATATGGATAACATGGAAATCCTGAAACGTCTGGAACCGGAATTTAAAATTTTCAGATTTGAGAAGACGCCTGTTTTCTTTGACCAGCTGGCAGAGGAAGAAAAGAATGAGGCAAGGATCTGCATCCGCAACGGGCTGAATTTTGCTAAGAAGGTCCTGGTGACAGGCGAATGCGACATCCTTATCCTGGATGAGATTCTTGGGATCCTGGATGAAGGCGTCATTACCCGGGATGAGCTGTGCGCCCTGATCAGCCAGGCAAGGCAGGCAGGAATCAGGCTGATACTTACCGGCAATGTGTATCCGGATTACCTGGATGCATGCGTGGATGAGGTTACAAAGCTTCAGACCAGATATGAATGACATTTCCTGTTGACATCCATATCATAGGATGATAATATAATACCAACAATCATAGAGTAGAGGTTGCGTCAATCAAGAGTAACCAGGCCCGATGTGGCAGGCACAGAGGACGGCTTGGGGAAAGGGAAAGACGCCGAAGGGGGAAGCATACCTGGAACATGTTTCCTTCTGGGCATATGGTGAATATCCATATGACTGTCATCCGGGTGGATGGAGAGCTACCGAAGAACGTGGATTCGTGAATGACGATATGATACGTACGTGAAGGGCTGACATTTACCTCAGCCCTTTTTTGCTATCCTGTGATTGAATCAAGAGAAAAGGAGAGAATAAATTATGGCTATTTTTGAAGGAGCAGGCGTTGCGCTGGTAACCCCATTTAAGGAAAATGGGGAAGTTAACTACGAAAAGCTGGAAGAAATCGTGGAGGAGCAGATTGCCGGAGGTACGGATTCCATCATTGTCTGCGGAACCACAGGAGAAGCTTCCACCATGAGCCATGAGGAGCACCTGGATGTGGTAGGATATGTGTGCAAGGTAACCGGAAAACGTATTCCTGTCATTGCAGGGACCGGCTCCAACTGTACGGAGACAGCTGTCTATCTTTCGGCGGAGGCGCAGCGCCGGGGGGCCGACGGACTCCTGCTGGTATCCCCTTACTATAATAAGGCCACACAGAACGGGCTTAAGGCGCATTTTAAGGCGGTTGCCGATGCTGTAAAGATTCCAATCCTCCTTTATAACATTCCCGGAAGGACCGGTGTTACAATCCTTCCCCAGACCATTGCCGACCTTTGCAAGAATGTGGAAAACATCGTGGGTGTAAAAGAAGCAAGCGGCAATTTCTCAGCCATTGCAACCCTGATGAACCTGGCTGACGGCAAGGTGGATTTGTATTCCGGCAATGACGACCAGATTGTACCTCTTCTTTCACTGGGCGGCAAGGGCGTGATTTCCGTGCTGTCCAACGTGGCCCCCAGACAGACCCATGACATCTGCGCCGCGTATTTTGAAGGGGACACGGCCAGGAGCGCCAAACTGCAGCTGGATGCCATTCCGCTGATTACAGAACTGTTCGCAGAGGTGAACCCCATCCCGGTAAAGGCGGCCATGAACCTGATGGGCAGGAATGTGGGACCCTTACGCCTCCCACTGACTGAGATGGAACCCCAGAACCAGGAGAAGTTAAAAGCAGCCATGATTGAATACGGTATCCTGTAAACAAAGGCTGGAAAGGATAAGACACAGATGGTAAGAATGATAATGCACGGCTGCGGCGGGGCCATGGGACAGGTAATCACAGGCCTGGCCGCAGAAGATGATTCAATTGAGATTGTGGCGGGAATTGATTTGCATCCGTCAAAGGACAGCGGTTATCCTGTATTTAATAGCCTGGACCAATGTAACGTGAAGGCAGATGTGATTGTGGATTTCTCTTCGGCAAAAGCAGTGGACGGACTTTTAAAATATTGTTCCGAAACAGGCATGCCGGTGGTGCTGTGTACCACCGGTCTGTCAAAAGGGCAGTTGGAGACACTGAAACGGGCCAGCGCCAGCGCTGCTGTGCTGCGCTCGGCCAATATGTCCCTGGGCGTCAACCTGCTCCTTAAGCTGGTGAAGGACGCGGCAAAGGTACTTGCGGGTTCTGGATTTGACATTGAAATCGTGGAAAAACACCACAACCAGAAGATGGACGCGCCCAGCGGCACGGCCATTGCACTGGCGGATTCCATTAACCAGGCCATGGACATGTCTTATGGGTATACCTATGACAGAAGTACCCGCCGTGAAAAAAGGCATCCGTCGGAAATCGGCATAAGCGCTGTCAGGGGCGGTTCCATTGTTGGGGAACACGACGTGATATTCGCTGGCACGGATGAGGTGGTTACGTTCAGCCATACCGCTTATTCCAAAGCCATTTTTGCAAAGGGCGCCCTGGAGGCAGCCAAGTTCCTGGCAGGAAAAGGACCGGGACTTTATACCATGGCTGACGTGGTTAAATTGTAGGAAATATTTTCCTGAAATAGCAGGATGTACCACCATAATATAAACTCCAAACGCACATAATAAGGATAGAAATAGAAAGGAGAATGTTATTATGAAAAAAATCAGACCTGCTATCTTAGCTATGTTACTATTCGTTATGGTTTTATCTGTGACGGCCTGCGGAAGCAATAACTCAGGCTCCCAGTCCACCACAGGTTCCAGCCAGTCTTCTTCATCAGCAGCAACATCCACAACTGCTGCAGGGAATAATGAGAGCAACAGCAATACCTCCGGTTCCGAAACCACCGGAGGTGTGCTTGACAATCTTGTAGATGACGTGGAAGACGGCGTGGATGATGTTGGCAACGGCATCAAGGACATGACCGGCGAATCAGGCAATACCAATGAGACCAGCAACACAGCCACAACAGAGGCAACACACTAATCACGACCATATGGTATTTATTGCAGAGCGGACCCTTTCCTGGCCGATACGGCAGGGGAAGGGTTCCTTTTGCTTTGGCAGACATGGCGGGGAGAAGGGGCACGTTTGTTTTGGCAGGCATAGCGGGGAGAAGGAGCATGTTCGTTTTGGCAGATTTAGCGGGAAGAAGGGGCTTTTAGCATGACTTCTGTGTCATGGTGGTGAATGCATGTTCTGGTCTTGATATGGAACCTGGGATGAATTATAATTGCCATATATGCTTCATTGGAGAGGATGCGGGAAAGGAACCGGGATTGGGATTCTTGAACCGGATGATATGTGGCTGGCGCCATATGATTGTATGGCAAAAGTCATATTGGCGCAGAAGATGGCTTCGGCTGTATAGAAGCCATATGGTTAAGAAGTGGAAGGGCAGGGGGAATGGGGGACAGGCACGCGTTTTCAGGCCGGGACAGAGGAGGAGAAAAAAACTCACAATCAGGACAAGGGAGAGAAAAAAACGCATTATGAGAAAAATCCTTATAGCCGCCGCAGGATTGGCTGCATATGGGGCCGTATCCGGGCAGGGAGGATTTTTCACGGGGCTTAGGGAGATGGTCCAGATCCGTTATGTTGAGGAACAGGAAGCGGCACCGGTTGATAGGACTGGCAATCTGAGGACGGAACCAGCCGCTGATGGAGGCTGGCAGCAAAGGGAAGCCCCCCTTGAGGGCAGGCGCCGGAAGGAAGGAGTGACGATTATTCTGGATAAAGGGTCTGTGAGCATTTTCAGGATGGAAGAACACATGGAAACCGGGAGTGATTAGAAGGGGATAGAAAATTCATTAGGAATTTTAATGATTGCCCTTCTTGTATTCAACTGGATATTGTATTATAATTTCTTCTGAAATGGTATTCTTTTATAGCGTCAACTTATAAATCTATATCTTATATCTATGTTACCATTTAGGAAAATCCACGATTCAAATTCAATCGCGGATCATGAAGAAAAGAAAAGGACAGGTGGATACCCATGGAAAAGAAAGAGATGCTCTATGAAGGAAAGGCTAAGAAAGTCTATACTACGGAGGACCCGGATGTATTAATCGTATCCTATAAGGATGATGCCACTGCATTTAACGGATTAAAGAAGGGGACCATTGTGGGCAAGGGAGCCATCAATAACCGTATGACCAACTTCATCTTTAAGAAGCTGGAAGAAAAGGGCGTGCCGACCCACCTGGTGGAAGAATTAAATGACAGGGAGACAGCTGTCAGGAAAGTGGAAATCGTGCCCCTTGAGGTAATCGTGCGCAACTATTCCGCGGGCAGCTTTGCCAAGAAGATGGGAATGGAGGAAGGCATAAAGTTTAAATGCCCGACCCTGGAATTCAGCTACAAGAATGATGACCTGGGCGATCCCTTCATCAACAGCTACTATGCGCTGGCCCTTGGCCTTGCCACCCAGGAGGAGATTGATGATATTACCAAATATACCTTTAAGGTAAATGAGGTGCTTCAGGAGTATTTTGACGGCCTGAACATTGACCTGATTGACTTTAAGATTGAGTTTGGCCGTTACCACGGAAAGATAATCCTTGCTGACGAGATTTCCCCCGACACCTGCCGCCTGTGGGACAAGGACACCCATGAGAAGCTGGACAAGGACAGGTTCAGAAGGGATCTTGGCAATGTGGAGGATGCTTATGAGGAAGTATTCCGCAGACTGGGAATCCAGTAATGAACTTACATACAACGCCTGGGCATTGATTACCCAGGCGTTGCCTGATTCAATACATCTTATCAATCTATCATAAAAGAAAGGGACTTGGCTGAATGGATTGGAACCAGTTTGACTTTGACAGGGAAAATTCCCGGTTGGATCAGTCACGGGACGGTATTGGGGCAGATAAACTGCGCGAGGAGTGCGGGGTTTTTGGAATCTATGACCTGGATGGGAACGATGTGGCGTCTACTGTCTATTATGGGCTTTTTGCCCTGCAGCACAGGGGACAGGAAAGCTGCGGCATTGCGGTCAGCGATACAAAGGGACCAAAGGGCAAGGTGAGCGCCCACAAGGGCATGGGCCTTTGCAATGAAGTGTTTTCAACGGAACATCTGGAGCAGATGCACGGCAACATCGGGGTTGGACATGTGCGTTACTCCACGGCCGGCAGCAGTACCAGGGAAAATGCACAGCCCCTGGTGCTTAACTATGTAAAAGGCACCCTTGCGCTGGCCCACAACGGCAACCTGGTCAATGCGCCCCAGCTGCGCCATGAACTGGAATACACAGGAGCCATTTTCCAGACAACCATTGATTCCGAGGTCATAGCCTACCATATTGCAAGGGCCAGGGTTTCCCAGCCCAATGTTGAAAGCGCGGTGGCAAAAGCCATGGGTAAGCTAAAGGGCGCCTACTCCCTTGTAATCATGAGCCCGCGCAAGCTGATTGGGGCCAGGGACCCCTTTGGATTCAAGCCCTTATGCATTGGAAAGAGGGGCAATGCATATATCCTTGCCTCAGAGACCTGCGCCCTTGAGACAATCGGCGCGGAGTTTGTGAGGGATGTAAGGCCGGGGGAAATTGTCACCATCACCAGGGAGGGGATTGCGTCTGACACGGAAATGTGTTTCAGGGATACTGCAAAAGAAGCCAGGTGCGTGTTCGAATATATATATTTTGCCAGGCCGGACAGTGTATTTGACGGGGTAAGCGTATATCATTCCAGGATTCAGGCAGGCCGTTTCCTGGCCCTGGATTCGCCGGTGGAGGCAGACCTGGTGGTGGGCGTGCCCGAATCCGGTAACGGGGCAGCCCTTGGTTATTCCATGGAGTCCGGGATTCCCTACGGAACCGCATTCGTGAAGAATTCCTATGTGGGGCGCACCTTCATAAAGCCCAAACAGAGCAGCCGGGAGTCCGCGGTCCGTATTAAGCTGAACGTCCTTAAGGAAGCGGTCGCAGGCAGGCGTATCATCATGATTGATGATTCCATTGTGCGCGGCACCACCAGCGCCCTGATCGTGAACATGCTGCGGGACGCAGGGGCCAGGGAAGTCCATGTGAGGATCAGTGCGCCGCCATTTCTCCATCCCTGCTATTTTGGCACGGATATCCCGTCAGAGGACCAGCTGATTGCCCATGGGCATACGGTGGAGGAGATACGGGACATGATTGGCGCTGACTCCCTTTCTTACCTGAAAATGGAACGGCTTCAGGAGATGGCATGCAGCCGGTCCATATGCACGGCCTGTTTCAGCGGGAAATACCCCATTGAGCCGCCGGTTGAGGATATCAGGGGAAGCTATGATAAATAAACAGCGGTTGAAGACACGCCCTTGTTGTGATAAGATAAAAACCATGAATTCAGAGAACTTAGGAAAAACCATGATGAACAAGCAGTCGTGGAGAAGTATGGAGGAAATGACATGAGTAACACAGACCGATATATAAGCCCTCTTTCCGAGCGCTATGCCAGCAGCGAGATGCAGTATATTTTTTCGCCGGACATGAAGTTTAAGACCTGGAGACGCCTGTGGATTGCCCTGGCTGAGACTGAGAAGGAGCTGGGCCTGGGCATTACGGACGAACAGATTGAGGAGCTGAAGGCCCATGCGGACGATATTAATTATGATGTGGCAAAGGCCCGTGAAAAGGAAGTGCGCCATGATGTGATGAGCCACGTGTATGCATACGGGGTCCAGTGTCCCAAGGCAAAGGGAATCATCCATCTGGGAGCCACCTCCTGTTACGTGGGGGATAATACAGATATCATCATCATGACAGAAGCCCTTAAGCTGGTGAGGAAGAAACTGCTCAATGTTTTAGCTGAACTGGCTAAGTTTGCCGATGCCTATAAGGAACTTCCAACCCTTGCATTCACCCATTTCCAGCCCGCCCAGCCCACAACGGTAGGAAAGCGCGCCACCCTTTGGATGATGGAACTGAAGCTGGATCTGGACGACCTGGATTATCTGATTGGTTCCATGCGCCTTCTTGGCTCCAAGGGCACCACAGGCACCCAGGCCAGTTTCCTGGAACTGTTTGACGGTGACCATGACAGATGCCGCAGCCTGGATGAGCGGATAGCCAGGAAAATGGGATTCGGGGGCTGTTATCCTGTCTCAGGCCAGACCTATTCCAGGAAGGTTGACAGCCGTGTGATTGGCGTCCTGGCAGGAATTGCCCAGAGCGCACACAAATTCTCAAACGATATCCGCCTGCTTCAGCACCTGAAGGAAGTGGAGGAACCATTTGAGAAAAAGCAGATCGGCTCATCCGCCATGGCGTATAAGCGCAATCCCATGCGGAGCGAGCGCATTGCCAGTCTTGCCAATTATGTGATGAGCGATATGATGAACCCCATGCTGGTGGCCTCCACCCAGTGGTTTGAGAGGACCCTGGACGACTCGGCCAACAAGAGGTTATCCGTGCCCGAGGGCTTCCTGGCCGTGGACGGCATCCTGGATTTATATCTGAATGTGGTGGATGGCCTTGTGGTGTATCCAAAGGTAATCGAAAAGCACCTGATGGCGGAACTGCCATTCATGGCAACAGAGAACATCATGATGGACGCGGTTAAGGCCGGGGGCGACCGCCAGGAACTTCATGAGCGCATCAGGGAGCTGTCCATGGAAGCAGGAAAGAATGTAAAAGAAAAAGGCCTGGATAATAATCTTCTTGAACTGATTGCAGCAGACCCTGCATTCAACCTTTCCCTGGATGACCTGAAGGCGGCCATGGACCCATCCCGGTATGTAGGACGGGCGCCCAAACAGGTGGAGGAGTTCCTGGAGGAAGTAATCCGCCCGGTACTTGCGGATAATGCAGGGGAGCTGGGGATGACTGCGGAAATAAATGTATAGGTTGGATTGGGGGATGTGAGGGGGCTGCGGATGCTACGTCCGCGAAGCGGGCCAGGGCAGGCTTTGGGCTAAGGGGAACCGGCCGGGACGGGAGGATTCCTTAGGACGGCTGCGGGACGGACGCCAAGTTCCGGAGGGGCAGCTTCTAAGGCCCTGGCAAGCAGAAAGACGGGGACCGGTGCTATTCGCTGAGAAATCCTGAAGGACTTTCTCAGCTCAGAGCACCTTGGATTCTTGCTTTGATGCAGGAATCCACCCCGTCTTTTTGCTTGCCATGACCTAAGAAGCTGCTCCCTCCTCCACAATGCGCCCGCCCCGCAGCCGCCCTAAGGAATCCCCCCCGTACCCGCCTGCTCCCCCTTAGCCCAAAGCCCGTCCTGGCCCGCTTCGCGGACTGTGTATTCCAGCCATGACATGCGCCAAACGCAGAAGTGGAAATAAAGTCTCCGGCGCCAGCTGTTTCCAGAAGATATGGGATGGACTGGCGGGGGGATTTTTTATTTTTCCAGTCGGATTTATGTGATGCAGGGATGGAGGAACGTGGTGGGTGAGCGGAAGGGGGATGGGGGTGCGGATGCATCTACAGGGACGTGTGGGTCTTAGGCTGAGGGAAGCGGTGCTAAGAGGCCGGCGCCTTTGTCTGAGCCCGATGACTAAATGGGTGGTAATACCTGAAGCGCGAGTTTGGCAGCCAGCCTCTTGTCCAGCGCCGTTTTCCTCGGCCTTAGAGCCACTAGTCCCGCAGCCGTATCCGCACCCCCATCCCCCTTCCGCTCACGGACGGATGCACCTTCACGCCCACACCTCATAAATCCACGTTCCCATATTGCGAACCTTGGCAAGGAATGGTATAGTTTTAATATAGGAAAGTATAAGGACAAGTCAACAAGAACAAAGGAAAGGGAGGTCATGGATGAATGTAAATCTGGAATATTACAGGGTGTTTTACTATGTGTGCGTTCATGGGAGCCTGACTGCGGCTGCCAGGGAGCTGTGTATCTCCCAGCCGGCAGTCAGCCAGGCCGTGCGCCAGCTGGAAAAGGAAGCGGGGATTAAGCTGTTCCTGCGGACGTCCAAAGGTGTCCAGCTTACAAAGGAGGGTGAACTTCTGTACCGCTATGTTAAAATAGGGGTGGAGAGCCTTTTGGAAGGTGAGAAGATGGTGGAACGGGTCCTGGGCATGGATATGGGGGAGGTGCGGATTGGCGCCAGCGATATGACCCTGCAGTTTTTCCTGCTTCCTTATCTGGAACAGTTTCACAAGGAGTTTCCTAAAATCAAGGTCAATGTATCCAATGCGCCTACGCCGGAAACCATAAAGAGCCTGGAAGAGGGCAGGATTGATTTTGGCGTTGTCACCACGCCCTTTGAATGCAGGGGGACCATGAACCGGATTCCGGTCAAGGTCATACGGAACGTGTTTATTGCAGGCAACAGCTTTGAATCGCTGAGGGACAGGAAACTGGATTATTCGGAGCTTTCAGGACTGCCCTGCATTTTCCTGGAAAAGAATACCAGCACCAGGACGTTCATGGATGATTTCCTGTTAAAACAGGGGATTGAACTGAAACCGGAGTTTGAACTGGCCATTAGCGACATGATTGTACAGTTTGCCAAGCGCAACATGGGGGTGGGCTGCGTGATGGAGGGATTTGCCCAGGATGCAGTGGAAGCAGGGGATGTATTTGAACTGAAATTTAAAATGGAGATGCCTGCACGGCATATTTGCGTGGTTACCGGGGAATCTAACCTTATATCCATGCCTGGACGCAAGCTTCTGGAAATGATTACCGGTCAGAGGATTGAAACGGACATGATATAAGTGCTCATTATGGGAAGCATAACAAAGAACGTCTTTACTTATGAAGAACGATGTAGTAAAGTAAGAACTGTCTTTTTTGGGTTTGTATTGAACTCAGAATATGGCATAAGACAGATAATGAGCATGGACGGGAAGATACCCGAAGGAGGATTTATTGTATGGTCAGAGCAATTGTAGGTGCTAACTGGGGCGATGAAGGCAAGGGCAAGATTACAGATATGCTTGCCAAGGAGTCTGACATTATTGTACGCTTTCAGGGCGGAAGTAATGCAGGACATACCATTATTAACGACTACGGCAAATTTGCCCTTCATCTCCTTCCATCCGGCGTGTTTTATCAGCATACGACCAGCGTGATTGGCAATGGGGTTGCGCTTAATATCCCATATCTGATGGATGAGATACAGTCACTGGTGGACAGAGGGGTTCCAAAGCCCAGGGTGCTTGTTTCGGACAGGGCACAGATCCTGATGCCTTATCATGTGCTGTTTGACACCTACGAGGAGGCGCGTCTGGCAGGCAAATCCTTTGGCTCCACCAAATCAGGCATTGCCCCGTTTTATTCTGATAAATATGCAAAAATCGGTTTCCAGGTCAGCGAGCTGTTTGACGAGGAACTTCTGAGGGAGAAGGCATGCAGGGTGTGTGAACAGAAGAATGTGCTTCTTGAGCATCTGTACCACAAACCGCTGTTGGATCCGGAGGAACTGCTCCGTGAGCTGCATGGTTACCGCGACATGATTGAGCCATATGTGTGCGATACATCCGCATATCTTTATGAAGCCATTAAAAAGGGCAGGAAAATCCTTCTGGAAGGCCAGCTGGGCTCCCTTAAGGACCCGGATCATGGAATCTATCCCATGGTGACGTCCTCCTCCACACTGGCTGCATACGGCGCAATCGGCGCAGGAATACCGCCATATGAAATTAAGGATATTACCACGGTTGTAAAGGCTTATTCCAGCGCTGTGGGCGCAGGCGCCTTTGTCAGCGAGATATTCGGGGATGAGGCGGAGGAGTTAAGGAACCGCGGAGGCGATGGCGGCGAATATGGCGCGACCACGGGACGCCCCAGACGCGTGGGATGGTTTGACGCGGTTGCAACCAGATATGGCTGCCGCATCCAGGGAACCACGGAGGTGGCATTTACCGTGCTGGATGTCCTGGGGTATCTGGATGAGATTCCTGTGTGCGTGGGCTATGAGATTGACGGCCAGGTGACAAAGGAATTCCCGACCACCACACGGCTTGAAAAGGCGAAGCCCGTGCTTACCAGGCTTCCGGGATGGAAATGCGACATCCGAGGAATTAAGGATTATGAGGACCTTCCTGAGAACTGCCGCAGATATATTGAGTTCGTGGAAAAGGAGATAGAGGCTCCCATTGCAATGGTCTCCAATGGACCGGGGCGGGATGACATCATCATGCGCTAACCGCTTCTGGAAGTATAGCAGGGATGGTAAATTGAATTCCGGTATATGGGCGTTCAATCGGAACACAATCACAAGGCAATGATGGAAATGTTTTCTGGAAACGGCGTGGCTATCGGGCTATGCCGTTTCTCCATTATGTAGGTCATTCGGTAAAGATGCAGGAGTATTCCCACAAGGTCATGTTCACTTATGATCCTTATTACTTACTTGATTATAAGAATCTGTCAAATTTCGCTTTCGATATACCATGACGTTACTTTCATGATATACCGTCCGGTATCAAATGGAGGTTCATATATCTTTAGGTGAGCCTCGCCTTTTCTCTTGTTAATATTGTATAGTCTATAAATTCTGTAGTTTTTCTTTTGCTGCTGCATCTTATTGGCAACGGTAATTTCGTTTTGGGAAATATAGAAGCCGCCATCGTGGTCTTGCTCTGTGCTCTTTACCTCGATGTATAATAACTCCCCTTGTTCGGTAAAGGATTTAATATCATAACCTTCGTTATCGCCTACTTCTTGAGATGTATGTTCAATTTGCTTTGCAAGTTTCCCTAACCCTACATTACATAACTTTTTCTTTTCAAACTCAATAACAATATATTCTCCTAAATCGCCAATACTTTTTTTCTTTTCATTAAGGGCCAGATAATCTGTTTTATATGACTTTCTAGTCTGTTTTGTTGCCGGTTTCCTTTCAGCGGGAATGTCCTCGTCATCAATCAGTAATTTAAAACTACTATACGATTTTGTTTCTGTTGGTTGAAGCTCATCAACGGCCTTTAATGGGGTGTTTCTGTGTTCATCATTACAGATGATTCTTATATACCATTTTTTTCTATATTCTTCTGTAAGGGCACTGGCAGCCGCATTAAAGAATTCGCATATCTTTAAATTATTTGCAACATAATATTTTTTGTCCGAAATAATGATTGCACTGTTTTCATCCTGTATTCGGGTACTGTTTTTTTGTCTGCTTGTAAAGTCATGGACAACAATTTCTGGGAAAATTTTAAATTTATCAGCCTTTGCCGTTAGAAAGCCATTTATGATTTCAATGGACTGATTACAGGCAGCCTCAACAAATTTAATATATGTTTTACGAGGACTTTCCCCGTCAATTATTATCTCATTATCGTCAGCCACAAATACAAAATTTATTTTATCAAACTGCATGTTATCACCGTAAACATATCCATTGTGAAAACAGGAATATGATTTTGCTTGAATATATTTACGATTATCAAGCCAGTATTGTATGGAAATCTCATCGAAATTTGCTTTCATAAATGACCCCTCGTTTCGAATATACATTTATATATAGTTCACACCATTATTTTAAGAGATTATAGCACATAATTATAGGCGTTTCTATCCGGTTTTACATTGTACCATACCTATGTGGCATCTACCGGTTTCAGTTTATTGGTTGATACTGTTTTATAAGCATTTTCCTTCCGGACGCCCTTTTTGCATCCAGGATATAAAAAAATGCCAGGAAACCTGTAGGATACAGCTTTCCCGGTATTTCCGATTTTTTAGATCAATCCTTTTCTAAATCATCCCATCTGCCTATGGCCTGGATGTTTTATCTTGCCCGTTCACATCTGTTTTGCCATGGGCTGTCCGCCTGTCTGCCTGTGTATCGGCCCTGCCGGCTTTTTCCGCCTCGGCTTTCAGCGCCTCTATGTCCGCTGGTTCAGAAGGCTTTAAAACACGTGCCATCAGTCCCATGGCAAACATGATGATAGGTATGAACACCATGGAGAAAATCACGGCCATAAGGTAATTCTTTGGGGCGCCTGTCACGGCCAGGATAATGGCCAGCACAAACAGCGCCACCAGAAGCAGGGCTCCGGCCAGGGCCAGGATCCGTTTTAATTTCATGCATTGACTCCTTTCATCCGTTGACTGTTTCCTTATCCATCCCAATCAAACGTCTTAACCACCCGTTCCAACCAATCGACTCAACCATCCGTTCCGGACCAATTGTCCATCCGTCTGAACCGTCAATCCTCAGCCAGTTCTTCCCAGCGCCCATACAGTTCTTCCAGCTGCCGGGCGATTTCTTCCTTTTCCCTGTTCAGTTCCATCAGCCTGTCCACATCGGTGTAGACCTCTTCCTGGGAAAGCAGCCCGTCAATCTCACTGTCCCTGGTTTCCAGGGCATGGATGGAATCCTCTGTCTTTTTTAACTCGTTCTGGCGCTTGCGTATGCGGGCCTGCTCCTCCTTCTGGGCTTTCCAGTCCAGCTTTATGCCGCTGGCAGAAGGGGATCCAAAATCCCTGTCCGGGGTTCCCGCAGGCGTCTGGCCTGCCGCATTCCTTGCTGCAAATGCGGCTTCCACGTCATCCTTTTTCTCAAGATAATAATCGTAGTTGCCGATATAATTAATCAGGGACTGGCTGGTCAGGTCCAGTATCCTGGTGGCGGTGCGGTTGATGAAATAACGGTCATGGGACACATAAAGCACGGTGCCCGTATAGCGGCAGAGGGCGCTTTCCAGTATCTCCTTGGACGTGATGTCCAGATGGTTGGTGGGCTCGTCCAGCAAAAGGAAATTGGCATCGGAGAGCATGAGCTTGGCCAGGGACACGCGTCCGCGTTCCCCGCCGCTTAAGTCCCTGATCTGCTTAAACACGTCATCTCCTGTGAACAGGAAGGAGGCCAGTGTATTGCGGATCTGGGTATTATTCATGTCAGGATAGGTATCCTGTATTTCCTCAAATAATGTCTTGTCCATGTGCAGGACCTGGTGCTCCTGGTCGTAATAACCGATGTGCACCTTGGAACCCAGGCGGATTTCACCGCTGTCAGCTTCCAGCAGGCCGTTGATGATCTTTAGCAGGGTGGTCTTGCCGGTTCCGTTATTGCCTATGATAGCCACCCGCTCCCCGCGCCTGATATCAAAATCCACATGGGAGAAGAGGGGCTGGGCGTCAAAGGATTTGCTTAATTCCCTGACCGTCAGCACATCATTGCCGCTGATTACATCCGGCTCCAGCCGTATATCCATGGAAGCGTCAATGTCCACCGGCTTTTCCACACGCTCAATCTTATCCAGCATCTTTTCACGGCTTTCGGCACGCCGGATGGACTTTTCGCGGTTAAAGGATTTTAGTTTGGCGATGACTGCTTCCTGGTGCCTGATTTCCTGCTGCTGGTTTAGGTATGCCCTGATTTTGGCATCCCGCAGCATGGCCTTCTTGTCGCTGTAAGCGGAATAGTTGCCTGAGAACATGGTCCCTATGCCGTTATCCAGTTCCACAATCTTGGTAACCACACGGTCCAGGAAATACCGGTCATGGGCAACAATGATCACACTGCCTGCATAGCTCTTTAAGTAGGTTTCAAGCCAGGCAATGGACTCCATGTCCAGATGGTTGGTGGGCTCGTCAAGCAGCAGTACGTCCGGCTTGGTAAGCAGGAGCTTGCCAAGGGATACGCGTGTTTTCTGGCCTCCGGAAAGGGTGTTGATGGGTTTGGTGAATTCATCCTCGCTGAATCCCAGGCCTTTTAATACGCCCGTGACCTCGCTTTTATAAGCGTAGCCATCAGCCAGTTCAAAGGCGTGGTTTAAGCGGCTGTATTCTGCCAGCATGGCTTCCAGGGCATCGCCTGAGGCCGAATGCATCTTAAGCTCCAGGCTGCGGATCCGCTCCTCCATCTCTATGACAGGACGCTTTACCTCCAGAAGGGCTTCGTAAATCGTGTTTTCGCTGTCCAGGTCCTGGTGCTGTGCCAGATAACCGATGGTGGTGCCCTTGCTGAGGGCCACAACGCCTTCGTCAGCAGCCAGCTCACCGATCATGATTTTCAAAAGGGTGGTCTTGCCTGCACCGTTAATGCCCACAATAGCCGCCTTTTCGTGGTCTTCCAGGTGAAAGGAAACCTGCTTTAAAATATGTTTGTCACCAAATGACTTGGTTATATTGCTGCATGATAAAATCATGGTTAAGCTCCTTTGCATTGTATACCGGCGCTCCATCCAAAGGGGGCAACAGGGCGCTGTTTTCCACGCGCTTATATGTGAAGGAATCCATCAGGAGATACCCCCTTTAGGACAAAGTACGCCCCACTTTGCGGCATATCTGGCCGGAATTCGGGTCACATAGCCCGCTATGCCCCCTTTATTTGCGCCAAATCCCCCACAAAGTGGGATGCACGGCCGACGGAAAGCAATTCTCAGACACGTCCTGGATTGCCGGGATTTCCATATTATACTTTCACCAGTATAATATAATAGGAAAATTTTTTCAAGAACATACTGAAACGTGTTTGACATTTTTTTGACACTTGTTTATAATAGAACCATTAGGTATTTATAGAAACGCGTAAGGGGAAGGTGGAACACAATGGAACGCAAAGAGATATCAAAGGCGGTAATTTCAAGATTGCCCCGCTATTACCGCTACCTGGGTGAACTGATTGAGGAAGGTGTGGAACGCATTTCTTCCAATGAACTCAGCGCCAGGATGAAAGTAACGGCATCACAGATCCGTCAGGACCTTAATAATTTCGGAGGATTCGGCCAGCAGGGTTACGGTTATAATGTCAAGTACCTGTATGCTGAGATAGCAAAGATTTTAGGAATTGACCAGCAGCACAACCTAATCATCATCGGAGCTGGTAATCTGGGGCAGGCCATTGCAAACTATACGAATTTTGAAAGGCGGGGATTTGTCATCAAGGGCATGTTTGATATCAATCCCAAGCTGATTGGTCTGGTAATCCGCGGGATTGAGATCCGCTCCGTGGACGATCTGGAACACTACATCAAGGAGAATGAGATTCAGATAGCGGCCCTGACCATTCCAAAGACAAAGGCGCCTGAGATTGCTGACCGCCTTGTCCAGGCCGGTATCAAGGCAATCTGGAACTTTGCCCATACCGATCTGGTGGTTCCGGATGATGTGGTAGTGGAGAATGTCCACCTGTCTGAAAGTCTGATGCGTCTGTCATACAGGGTTTGCAGCATGTACGACCAGAAGACAGAAGAGGGAAAAGCATCAAAGTAAGAATCAGCCGGCAAGCAAAGGAGTCATTCTTTATGCTTGCCGGCTGTTGCTTTTACAGGAGGTAAATGCGGATGAGAACACTGGTAACGGCAAAACAGATGAAGGCCGTGGACGCCCATACCATCCATACCATAGGCATACCGTCCATGGTCCTGATGGAGCGGGCAGCCCTTTGGGTGGCAGAAGAGGCAGGGGCGCTGGCCGGACAGAAGGAAGTCATATGGGCAGTGTGCGGCACGGGCAACAATGGGGCGGACGGCGTGGCGGCGGCGCGTATGCTTTATCTGAAAGGGTATCAGGCGTGTGTCTATGTGGTGGGGGATTTGGAAAAGGGTACGGAGGAGTTTAAGGCCCAGGTATCCATTGCGCGCAGGCTCGGCATGGAGGTCAGGCCCTGGACCGCGGCGGCGGACCGGGAGTGCGGCCTTCTCATCGATGCCGTATTCGGCGTGGGTTTAAGCCGTCCCATTGAAGGGGAGTACAGACAGTGCATGGAAATGCTGGCGGATAAGAAGATTGCCCATACCGTTGCAGTGGATGTGCCCTCAGGAATCCATGGGGATACGGGGACTGTCATGGGGGTTGCGCTGAGGGCGGATGTCACTGTTACCTTTGGCTGGGAGAAGACCGGCACAGCCCTTTATCCGGGCAGGGAATATGCGGGCAGGGTAAAGGTATGCGATATTGGATTTCCGGAAACAGCCCTGATGGCCGTGGCGGAGGCAGAAGAGGGGAGCGGATATGCATTCACCTACGGGCCGGAGGACCTGGCGCGGATTCCGGGCCGTCCCGCCTATTCCAACAAGGGAACCTTTGGGAAGGTGCTGATTGCAGCAGGGTCAAGGAACATGTGCGGCGCGGCATATCTCAGCGCCCTGGCGGCTTACCGCACTGGCGCCGGGCTTGTAAAGCTCCTGACCGTGGAGGAAAACCGTCAGATCCTTCAGGAGCGTCTGCCGGAAGCCGTCATCGTCACCTACACGGCGGACCAGCTGATTTCAGGCAGGGAAGAGTTTAAGCGTATGATTGAGGAGCAGATGAACTGGGCAGATGTGGTGGTGCTGGGGCCGGGGCTTGGCAGTGAACCATATGTGGAATACCTGGTGGAGGATATACTGACCAGCGCCTTTGTGCCTGTAATCATTGATGCGGACGGCCTCAATGCCATAGCCGGGCATCCGTACCTGACCACCTATTATACGGAAAATATCGTGATTACCCCCCATCTTGGCGAGATGGCCAGGCTGACCGGGGAGGACATCAGGGATATAAAGGAGAATCTGGCCGGGACAGCCCTGGAATATGCGGGGCGTTACGGCATTACCTGTGTGCTTAAGGATGCAGCCACGGTGGTGGCAGGTAAGGACGGCACGCTCTACATTAATTCCAGCGGTAACAGCGCCATGGCCAAGGCCGGGTCCGGCGATGTCCTTACGGGCATCATTGCAGGCCTTACGGCCATTGGGATGGAGGAAGGGCAGGCAGCGCTGATGGGGGTATACCTTCACGGCAGGGCAGGAGACGCGGCAGCCAGGAAGACCGGGCAGCACAGCCTTCTGGCATCGGATCTGGCCCATGCAATCGGAGCTGCCATGGAGTCCGCGGCAGAATGACAAAAAACAGGAGGCAGATAAGATGAAACCATACAGCAGGGTATATGCGGCCATTAATCTGGATGCGGTGGCTGCCAATATGGAGGCCATGAAGGCAAACCTTCCGGCTTCAACATCCATGATTGGCGTGGTTAAGACAGATGGCTACGGACATGGCGCCGTGCCGGTTGCCAGGACCATTGACCCATACGTGGACGGATATGCCGTGGCATCCGTGGACGAAGGCATCATCCTGCGCCGCCACGGCATACGCAAGATGGTCCTTGTCCTGGGCGTGACCCATGAAAGCAGGTTTGAGGACCTGGTCCGGTATGATATCCGTCCGGCCATATTCCGGTACGGGGAGGCCCAAAAACTGTCGGCCGTTGCAGCCGCCATGGGGAAAAGGGCCAATATCCATCTGGCAGTGGACACCGGCATGAACCGCATCGGCATGAAACCGGACCAGGAATCCGCGGACATGGTGTTAAGGATCAGCATGCTGGAGGGAATCCGCATTGAAGGCATGTTCACGCATTTTGCAAGGGCGGATGAGGCGGATAAGACCACCTATGGACTGCAGTTTGGGAAATATTCTGATTTTGTGGAAATGCTGGGCAGCAGAGGGATTAACATCCCGATCAGACATTGTTCCAACAGCGCCGGCATCGTGGAGTCCCTGGGGTCCAACGGCCTTGACATGGTGCGGGCCGGTATTTCCATCTACGGTCTGTATCCATCGGATGAGGTGGGGAAAGATGCGGTGAAGCTGACGCCGGCCATGGAGCTTAAGAGCTTCATCACCTACATAAAGACCATTGGGCCAGGTGATGCGGTGAGTTACGGCGGCACCTTTGTGGCTGACAGGCAGATGCGCGTGGCCACGATCCCGGTGGGATACGGGGACGGTTATCCGCGTTCCCTGTCCGGCAGGGGTTCTGTCCTAATCCGCGGCCAAAGGGCCAGGATACTGGGCAGGATCTGTATGGACCAGTTCATGGTGGATGTGACGGGGATTGTGGATGCGGCAGAAGACGATGAGGTGACACTGATCGGAAGGGACGGGGATGGGTTCATTTCCGTGGAGGAACTGGCTGGAACCGGCGGAGGTTTCCACTATGAAATCATCTGCGGCATCGGCAAACGGGTGCCCAGGGTATATATACGGGACGGCCGGGTGATTGGGAAAAAAGATTATTTTAATGATATTTACGAAGGCTTCGGATATATGTAAAAGCCTACCATGCTCCAAATAAGCGTCTGAAACATATGATACTATTAGGTTACAGGGCAATGTATACACAGGTCAGATATTGCCAATACTAAGGTTGAATAAATTGACGGAGTGTGGACGATGTGATTATCAGACGTGGAGACATTTATTATGCGGATTTACGGCCTGTGGTGGGCTCCGAGCAGGGAGGAGTCCGTCCTGTGCTGATCATCCAGAATGACGTGGGCAACAAACACAGCCCCACGGTCATATGTGCAGCCATTACCTCAAGGATGAACAAAGCAAAGCTGCCCACCCATGTGGAACTGAATACAAGGCGGTGTGCTATGATCAAGGACTCCGTCATCCTTTTGGAACAGCTGCGCACCATTGACAAGCAGCGGCTGAAGGAGAAGATATGCCATATAGATGAGGAGCTTCAGCAGAGGGTGGATGAAGCGCTGATGGTAAGCCTGGAACTGCATACATAGGCAGGCACCATTGACGAAATATGAGAAAAATGTTATGATAAGCAGAGCTATGCCATGATTTAAGGGGCGTTGCCCTGCTTTTTACATGACAGAAACCAGGGCGGCATGAGTACGAAAGGAGTCTTTATAGTATTATGGACGATGGTTATTCGCCTGTCAGTATACTTGTATTGATTGGTTTTATCCTTCTGGAGGCTGTGTTTTATGGATTCGGTTCGGCAATTCAGAATGTGAATGAAGGGAAGCTGGAAGAAGAGGCCCGCCAGGGGAACCGGAAGGCTGCCAGGCTTCTTGAGATTGTCAACCGGCCGGGGCGGTTTGTGCACACCATTCAGATCACAACCCATCTGATTGGTATGATTACCGGAGCAGTCATACTCCCTGTGCTGGTCAACGGGCTGATGAGGCATGTCCATATCTTCAAGCCCATGGCCGGATGGTACGCCGGGACCTCCGGGGGGCCCTGGTATCTGGATTCCATGTGGTGGGAGCAGATACTGTTCATGGCGGCCGTGACCATTGCCCTGCTGCTTATCATCATCAGCTTCGGGATCATAATCCCCAAGCGCCTGGCTGCCAAGGAACCGGAAAAGTGGGGATACCATATGCTGCCGGTTGTCCTGTTTGCTGCCGGTGTGTTCCTGCCCCTGACCAAGCTGATCACACTTGTGTCAGCCCTTGTACTCCGGCTTTTCGGGGTGGATCTTGCGGATGACGATGACAATGTGACGGAAGAAGACATCATGTCCATGGTAAATGAAGGCCATGAGCAGGGCGTCCTGGAAGCGGACGAAACAGAGATGATAACCAATATATTTGAACTGGGGGACAAGGAAGCTTCCGATATCATGACCCACCGTACCAATATGACGGCCCTGGACGGCGCCATGCTGCTGGGGGATGCGGTGCATTTTATCTTAAATGAAGGCATAAACACCCGTTACCCTGTGTACCGGGAGGATATAGACGACATCGTGGGGATCCTGCATATGAGGGATGCCATGGTGTATGTGGAGATGGAAGAATATAAGGACAGGCCTTTGCTTGAGGTTCCGGGACTTCTCAGGGAAGCCAACTTCATACCTGAAACGCGGAGCATTGACACCCTGTTTAAGGAAATGCAGTCCGGCAAGATCCATATGGAAATCGTGGTGGATGAATACGGACAGACCGCAGGACTTCTGACCATGGAGGATATACTGGAGGAAATCGTGGGCAACATCATGGATGAGTATGATGAGGAGGAGGATTTCATTTCCGTCAGGGAGGACGGTTCCTATATCATGAGCGGGCTTACGCCCCTGGATGATGTGATGGATGTGCTGGATATCCAGTTCCCCGAGGAGGACAGCGATACATATGATACCCTGAACGGATATCTGATATCGCGTCTGGACCGCATACCCCAGGAGGGGGAGAATCCCCGGGTGGGGTTCGGCGGCTATACCTTTGAGGTGATCAAGGCCGGCAATAAGATGATAGAAAGCATCCACGTATTCCAGGACCAGGAGGAAGAAGGGGACGGCGGGAAGGACAGGGAAGGCCTGGGGACAGTACAGGGGAAAGACAGCAACAGCCCCCAGTCAGATAAATCCAAAAAAGGTTTGGTGGAAGGAAACGATGACAGGAATCATAGAGAGCACGAAGGAGATGTTTCGTGACAGCAGATTTTTAAGAAAAGCCCTTATGATTGCCTGCCCGGTAGCGCTTCAGGGCATGCTGAACACAGTGGTGAACCTTGTGGACACATTGATGATCGGCACCCTGGGGGCAACGGCCATTGCGGCCGTGGGGCTGGCCAATAAGGTCTTTTTTGTGTTTTCCCTGCTGGTATTCGGGATTGTCAGCGGCGCAGGGATCCTGGCCGCCCAGTTCTGGGGCAGCGGGGATGTAAAGAATATCAGGAAGGTGCTGGGGCTGTCCATCCTGCTTGCATTGGGAGGCGCCCTGTTTTTTGCAGTACCTGCAATCGCATGTCCCCAGGCCGTGATGCGTATCTTTACCACCAGCCGGGACAGCATGGAACTTGGGGCAAAGTATCTGAGGATAGCAGCCCTTACCTACCCCTTCATTGCGCTGACCAATGTGTATGTGGCCATGCTGAGGGCGGTAAACAGGGTGGTGTTCCCGGTCATTGGCAGCTGCATTGCCATTGTCATTAATATCTGCCTTAATTATGTGCTGATTTTCGGCAAGTTCGGCGCCCCGGCCCTGGGTGTGGCAGGCGCGGCCGTGGCAACCCTCATTGCGCGTGTGATTGAGGTGTGCCTCATGCTTACATATGTTTACACCAGGAAAATGCCCATTGCCTGCGGTTTTTCAGGACTTTTCGGATGGCCGTCCGCATTTGTGAAGACGTTTGTGCTCACATCCGCTCCTGTCATTGCCAACGAGTTCATGTGGGGCCTTGGCACTACCATGTATTCCCTGGCCTATGGCCGTATGGGGGACGAGGCGGTGGCGGCCATTACCATTGCCACCACCATACAGGATATTGTGGTGGTGCTGTTCCAGGGACTCAGCGCAGCCACTGCGGTCATCCTGGGCAATGAACTGGGCGCGGGCAAGATAAAGCGGGCTGAGAAGTACGCCACCCAGTTTTTCATCCTGCAGTTCATTGTCACAATCGCGTCGGCCTTTGTGGTGATTGGAATCAGGGGACCCCTTATCGGGCTTTATAACATCACGGAAGCGGTTGGCCGTGATGTGAACATATGCATCCTGATATTTGCATGTTATATGCCGGCCAAGATGTTTAACTATGTGAATGTGGTGGGAGTGTTAAGAAGCGGAGGCGACACAAAGATGTGCCTGTTCCTGGATACCAGCGGGGTATGGTGTATCGGCGTACCCCTGGCGTTTTTAGGCGCCCTTGTGTGGCATCTCCCCATCTATGTGGTCTATGGCCTGGTAATGCTGGAGGAAGTTTATAAGGCTGTGTTGGGATATATACGTTACAGACAGAAGAAATGGCTGAGGAACCTGACCGTGCAGGTGAGGTAGGGGAAGACCGGCCGGTATGGCGGACCGGATTTTTATTGCCGGTATGGCGGACCGGATTTTTAACTTGCCATATAAAAAAAATCGTGCTAAGATAGAAAAGATGTGTATAAAATACAGCATAGGCTGTATGAAGGATAGAAAAACAGGTTAAGAAGAATGAAGGAAAGGGTGTTTTATCGATGTCAGGACATTCAAAGTTTGCCAATATTAAACATAAGAAAGAGCGCAATGACGCGGCAAAGGGCAAGATTTTCACGGTAATCGGACGTGAGATCGCGGTGGCTGTAAAGGAGGGCGGTGCGGATCCGGCCAACAACAGCAAGCTGCGCGATGTGATTGCCAAGGCAAAAGCCAATAACATGCCCAATGATACCATTGACCGGGGCATTAAGAAAGCAGCCGGCGATGCTGCATCCGTGAACTACGAGATTCTTACATACGAAGGATACGGACCAAGCGGGGTAGCCATTATCGTTGACACGCTGACGGACAACAAGAACCGTACGGCTGCCAATGTGAGAAGCGCGTTTACCAAGGGCGGCGGCAACGTAGGGACCCCTGGAAGCGTGTCCTACATGTTTGACAAGAAGGGACAGATCATCATTGACAAGGAAGAATGCGGGATGGACCCGGATGAACTGATGATGGTTGCCCTGGATGCAGGCGCAGAGGATTTTGCCGAGGAAGAGGACAGTTATGAAATAATCACTGCCCCGGAGGATTTCAGCGCTGTGCGCGAAGCCCTGGAGGCCCAGGAAATCCCCATGATGGAAGCAGGTGTGACCATGATACCCCAGACCTGGGTGGAGCTGACGGATGAAGAGGATATCAAGAAGCTTAATAAGACCCTGGACCTGCTGGACGGGGACGACGATGTCCAGGCCGTGTACCATAACTGGGATGAGTAATACCCTGCAATAGGAACCTATACGGAAGGAATGACAGAAGGACCGGTCATGTGGCTGAATCAGCCGCATCCGGTCCTTTTTATGTTTTAGTTGGAGACCACCATGGTGCGCAGCCCGTCGGTTGCATTGGGCGCATTGAACATGTATAGGGTATAAGAATTGTTGGCGCTCATATTGGCTGCAGCGGTTGCCACGTAGGTAGACGGGTATGCGCCGGTCCTGGCAATATAGAGCTGATACCAACCCGGATAAAAGCTGGTATAGGGCGTTACTTCCCGGTAGCGTACATTGGTAAATGCCATGTAGGAACTGTTCTGGTTTCCAATGGACACGTCGAAGGGCCCAAGGTTCTGGGACAGGTTGCAGGCCCGCAGGCAGCTGGTGCCGGAAGGGGCGTTGCAGGAAATGTCGGAGATTTCCATGATGTCCAGGCCGCTGGCCGTGTTGATGATGGCAATTGTCATGGAGGAGGAAGCCCTTACCTGGACCGGTTTCTGGATGTAGACATATCCGTTGGCGCCGGATACGGTGATGGTCTGTGTGCCGGAGGCTGCCTGTACATAGCTTGTAATGTCCCCGTTTGCAAGCCCGCTTGCCACCATCCAGTTGCCGATGTACACATAGAAGGGCTGGTATCCCGTGGACGCGTTGAGGATGCGCACCCTGCCAAAGCTGGTGGCGGTGCAGTTGTAGCATGGGAAGGTGATACCGGGAATGACGGTGACGGAACCGCCTGTGCCGCCTGGGAAGATGGGGCGGAAAATAGGCGGGAAGTTTGGACGTCCGCTGTCCACCGGACCGCCTTCGCCTGGGTTGGGAAGGGGAATGACAGGGACGCCTGCGCCATTGTCCATGCTGTTCCCGCTGTCTACCGGACCGCCTTCGCCTGGGTTGGGAAGGGGAGTGATGGGGATATCCGCCTCGTTGATTTCAGCAGCGCTGACTAACGTGTCCGGATACCCATTTGCTCTGTCCATATGATAGGATTGGTTATTCATAACGACCTCACTGATTGATTGATTCAGTATAGTCTATTCAGGTGCAGGGCCAAATGTGAGTAATTTTTCAAAAAACCGGATATGTTATGGAAATACATGGGATGGATGAATTGAGACTGCATTTTCCTCCCATTAATGCATATAATAAAAAGAACCAGTGTATCAGGAGCGTGGATAGTATGTCATGGGAACCAAAGAAAACAGCTGTGTCTGCACTGGGTCTGCCCAGGGACGTAATCCTGGGTGATGTGCTTGTAAACTTTGTGGGCCGCGGACAGGTGAATGTGGAAAATTACAGGAGCATCCTTATATATACAGATACCCTGGTAAAACTTCAGGCGAAAAACTGTAAGGTACTCATCCACGGAAACCGTTTAAGAATTGATTATTATACATCCGAGGAGATGAAGATAACCGGTCAGATCGGTTCGCTGGAATTCGAAACATAAGTGGGCGAATGCCCGTAAGCGTCCGATGGACAGACGCTAAATGCTCATAGCGAGGAGGGGCCTGTTTGATTGTTTGGCTGTTACATAACTGGAAAGGATATGTAAGACTCCGTCTTCACGGCTATTCGCCGGAACGTTTCCTCAACCTGTGCAATGCCAGGGGGCTGGAAGTCTGGGAGCTTATGTGCAACCGGGACGGGGACTATGAATTTTATATGACAGTAGAAGGGTACCGCCGTGTAAAGCCCCTGGTACGCAAAGCCCAGGTAAGGCTGCATATCATCGGGCGTTTCGGTATTCCCTTTTTTATTTACAGGTACAGGAAGCGCTGGTATTTCGGGGCGGGCCTGGCGGCATTTTTCCTGGTGCTGTATGTGATGTCCCTGTTCATATGGGATATCCAGTTTGACGGCAATTACCGGTATACCTATGACACCCTCATACGTTATCTGGATTCCCAGGATATTGATTATGGGATGCTTAAATCCAGGATTAACTGTGAGGACCTGGAAGCATCCATCCGTACCAGTTTCCCGGAGATTACCTGGGTGTCGGCCAGGGTGTCGGGCACCAGGCTCCTGATCCATATCAAGGAAAATGAAGTGCTGTCCATTGTTCCCGAGAAGGACGAGACACCCTGTGACATTGTGGCTGACCGGTCAGGGACCATCACTTCCATGGTGGTGCGCCAGGGGATTGCCCAGGTTTCGGTTGGGGACGAGGTGGAAGAGGGACAGGTACTGGTCAGCGGACGCGTGCCCATAATCGGCGACAGCGAGGAGGAAATCAATGCCTATCTGGTCCATGCGGACGCGGATGTGGTGGCCAGGACATCCAGGGAGTATGAAAAGACATTTCCCATGCTCCACAGGGAACGGGCGGAAACAGGGCGCAGGCGCAGGGGATGGTATCTGAAGGCAGGCAGATGGTCCTTCACCTGCCTGCTGCCGGTCAGGGGACAGGGGGAATGGGATTACGCCATGGAAGAGCAGCAGCTCCGGCTGTTTTCCAATTTTTACCTGCCTGTCTACATAGGGGATATAAGGGGAAAGGAAATGGTTTCCTATGAAAGCAATTATACAAAGGAGGAACTGGAGCACATATCAAAAGCCATAAATTACCAATTTGTCAAAAATTTAGAGGAAAAGGGGGTACAAATTCTTGAAAATAATGATAGAATAGAAACAAGTGTATCTCAATGCAGGCTGAGGGGGGAGTTAGTGACCCAGGAATCCATTGTAAGGACCCAGCCCATGTCAAAATCCATGACGGAACCGGATACACAGCCAACTACAGAGCCAGAGGAGACGAGATAAGCCTAGATGAGTGTAATTGAGACCATGATTGACATCCCCGCTGAACATGAGAAGAATGTCTGCGGGCAGTTTGACACATACCTTAAGAAAATAGAGCGCACCCTGCATGTGACCATGATTGCCAGGGACGGCGAGATTAAGATCATAGGACCTGAACAGACCATAGGCCAGGCCAGGAGCGTGTTCAGCAACCTGATAGAACTGTCCAAAAGGGGCAATACGATCACGGAGCAGAATGTGGACTATGCCCTGTCCCTTTCCTTTACGGAGAAAGACGGCCAGATCCTGGAGATTGACAAGGACATCATCTGCAGGACCATTACCGGCAAACCGGTAAAGCCCAAGACCCTGGGACAGAAGAATTATGTGGATTCCATCCGGAAGAAGATGATTGTGTTCGGCATCGGACCAGCCGGCACCGGCAAGACCTACCTGGCCATGGCCATGGCCATCCAGGCGTTTAAGAACGGGGAAGTGGGGCGCATCATCCTGACCCGTCCTGCCATAGAGGCAGGGGAGAAGCTGGGATTCCTTCCAGGGGACCTTCAGAGCAAGATTGACCCGTACTTAAGGCCCCTGTACGATGCCTTATACCAGATCATGGGCGCTGAGTCCTACCTGCATAATTCCGAGAAGGGGCTGATAGAGGTGGCGCCCCTTGCGTACATGAGGGGACGCACACTGGACAATGCCTATATCATACTGGACGAGGCCCAGAACACAACGCCTGCCCAGATGAAGATGTTCCTTACAAGAATCGGTTTTGGCTCCAAGGTCATCATTACCGGCGACCAGACCCAGAAGGACCTTCCATCGGGAGCCGTATCCGGCCTGGACACGGCCCTTAAGGTGCTGAGGAAGATTGACGATATCGGATTCTGTTACCTGACCAGCTCTGACGTGGTGCGCCATCCGCTGGTACAGAAAATTGTACAGGCCTATGAATCCTATGAACAGAAAAATACGCCGCCTGCAAAGCGTGAGCGCCGCAGGGAGAGATGACAGGGAATGCCCTGACGGATGAAAGAGGGAAAGGCGAGGAGAGGTTTACCTATGACAATATCCATTGAATACGAAGCAGAAAGAAAGCTGGACCTGCCTTATGAGGAGATCATTCATGATATGGTGCTGGCTGCCCTGGATTATGAGGAATGCCCCTATGAGGCGGAGGTGAATGTAATCCTTACGGACAATGAGTCCATACGGGCAATCAACCGTGAATACAGGGAGATTGATTCCCCCACGGACGTATTGTCATTCCCCATGGTGGATTATGTGACGCCTTCGGATTTTGACCATGTGGAGGATGCGGTGGAGGATTATTTTAATCCTGAAACAGGGGAACTGATGCTGGGGGATATCGTGGTTTCCGTGGACAAGGTGGAGGAGCAGGCGCGCAGGTATGGCCATTCCGAACGGCGTGAGCTGGCATTCCTGGTGGCCCACAGCATGCTGCACCTGTTGGGTTATGACCATATGGAGGACGGGGAGCGGGAGCAGATGGAAGACAGACAGAGGAAAATTCTGGAAACCAGGGGGTATACGAGATGAAAAAAGGGCTCAGATGGATGGCGGTGATGATAGCTGCGGCCGGTCTCATGGCCGGGTGTGCCAAGGAGGCGGGCGTGGATGCTGCCGGCACCTCTGTCATGGAGACGCCTGCCGTGACCACTGAGCCTGAGCCTGAGATTGTCATACATTCCGAGAGGGAGACAGAAGATGCGGGGCCGGATGGGCAGGGGGACTATTACCTTCCGGAGGAACGGACGGAAAAGGACGGTATGATACGCAGCTACCTGACAGGAAAGATGGTGCCTGTGTCCCAGGGCAGCCGCCGTCCGGCAGCCGTGATGATGAGCAATGACAAGGAGGCGCGTCCCCAATATGGCATCAACCGGGCCGGGGTTGTCTATGAGGCCCCGGTGGAAGGCGGCATGAACCGCTATATGTCACTGATTGAGGATTATGATGACCTGGAACGGATTGGTTCCGTGCGCAGCTGCCGTACCTATTACACGTATTTTGCCAGGGAGTTTGATGCGGTCTATGTCCATTTCGGACAGAGCACATTCGCAAAACCTTATCTTGGCAATGTGGACAATATCAATGGCCTGGAGGGAATCGGGACAACTGCATTTTACCGCACAAAGGACAAGAAGTCCCCTCACAATGCATACACCAGCGGCCGGCGCATCACAGAGTCCATCGGAAAGCTGGGTTATGCCCCTGATTATGATGCCTCCTACCAGGGACATTACCTGTTTGCCAGGGATGGGAAGGAAGCAGGACTGGACGGGCGTCCGGGCGTTATGGACGCGGGCACGGTGCGGCCGGGTTATGCCATGAATCAGGCGTATTTTGTGTATGATTCCTCGGACGGGCTTTATCACCGGTATCAGTACGGCGGCGTGCACCAGGGGGATGAAGGTCCCATCACGGCCAGGAACGTGATATTCCAGTACTGCCAGTCCGGTTTTTATGCCACCACGGATTATCTGAATATTAATGTACATACCTCTGACTGCGGGTATTTTATGACAGGCGGCAAGGCCATTCCCATCAGCTGGGAAAAGGACGGGGAGTTTGGTGTTACCAGGTATTATGACCAGGAACACAATGAAGTGGTGCTGAACCAGGGACAGACATGGGTCTGCATCATCTCCACAAAAGACTTTGCCAAGTCAGAAATAATTGGGAAATGAGGACTCACAAGAAAGAGATATGAATGTAAGCACATCTAGGAAAAGAACCAGAAAACAAAAGGCTGCCAATTTCGTCATACAGGGCAGCATCCTGGCATTGGCCGGCATCCTGGTACGCATCATCGGCATGCTGTACCGGATGCCTCTGAACGATATCATAGGAAAACAGGGAAATGGATATTATACATCTGCCTTCAACGTGTATAATATCCTGTTGATATTATCCTCCTACAGCATGCCGGTGGCGGTGTCCAAGATGATATCCGCCCGGATTGCAAGGGGGGAGTACAGAAACTGCAGCCGCATACTGAAAGCGGCTCTTATTTATGCCACCGTGATTGGCGGCGTGGCAGCTGTTGTGCTGTGGTTTGGGGCTGACCTATTTGCAGAACTGATTAAGACCCCGTTCAGCCGTTACGCCCTTAAGACCCTGGCGCCCACCATCTGGATCATGGCTTATCTGGGCGTGCTCAGGGGATATTTCCAGGGAACGGGAACCATGGTGCCCACGGCGGTATCCCAGATCCTTGAGCAGATCATCAATGCCATCGTAAGCGTGGTGGCTGCCGGCATCCTGTTTGACGTGGGCGTGTCCATCAACGCGGCCCAGGGCGCAAGGGATTATTCCTATGCCCTGGGCGCTGCAGGCGGCACCATCGGCACGGGCGCGGGCGCGCTGACCGCCCTGATTTATTTTATCATCCTGACCCTTTCAAAGGGCGGGGACATGCGGGCCCGGGCAAGGAAGGACGTGTCTGGCAGGACAGAGAGCTACCGGCGGCTGGTCAGGATCCTTACCATCACCGTGCTGCCCATTGTAATCAGCAGCGGAATCTATAACTGTTCCAATGTGCTGGACAACTATCTGTTCGGTCAGGGCATGGATAAGCTGGGATATATGGAAGACTCCATCGCCACCTACTGGGGCGCATTAGGGCAGTACCAGCTGCTCTTTAACATACCTGTGGCAGTGTCCAATGCCTTATCCTCCTCCCTTATCCCCTCCCTTACAAGGGCGGTGGCCAGCAGGAACAGGAAGGAAAAGCTGGAACGCATCGCAACCGCCATCCGCTTTTCCCTGCTGATTGCCATTCCCGCGGCAGTGGGGATCACGGTGCTGGCAAAGCCGGTCTGCAACCTTTTGTTTATCAGCGAGGACAACAGCCTGTTAATCCGTCTTTCCATGATCGGTTCCCTGGCCGTGGTGTTCTATTCCCTTTCAACCGTCACCAACGCCATCCTCCAGGGCCTGAACCGCCTGGACGTGCCGATCCGCCACGCAGTGGCTGCCTTGGCGGTCCATGTGGCTGTGCTGGAAGTGTGCCTTATGATGCTTAAGATGGGAATCTACAGCGTGGTCATTGCCAATATCGTTTTTGCACTTGTGATGTGCCTGCTGAACGGACGTGCCATTGCAAGGTTTGTCCGATATAAGCAGGAATATAAAAAGACCGTATTCCTGCCCGCCCTGTGTTCCGTTTTCATGGGAGCGGCAGCTTTCGGGGTCTACAAAGGAATATACAGCCTCCTTCCATCCCACATGATGCACGGACGGCTTGGAATGGCCATCGTGGTCCTGCCCTCCGTGGCAGTGGCCATTGTGGTGTACGCGCTGCTGCTGGTACGGTTCAGGGCAGTGGACGAGGATGAATTAAGGGGAATGCCCGGCGGAAGGAAGCTTGCAGGGCTGCTTGTCAGGCTGCACCTGCTGTAGGGCCTGCCTGAAAATCCATTCCTTCCCATGTGCATCCGGCGGCTGGATCCAGCGTCTTTTCCGGCATGGCGCCGGGCCGCTGCCGGCACTGCCTGGATCATTTACAGGAAAAATTTGAGAAATCATGATTAAAACAGCATAGAACGCAGATACTAACCTCAGAGCGTGTTCCAGAGCGTGTCTGAGAATGCTCCAGCATGTTAGGAGGTTAGCCTGATGAAAAAAGTATTATACTGTGTGCTGCTGTTTGTTGCCACATCCATTGTATGCCTTATCGTGGGGTATGGAATTACCAGATATAGTGTTAGACAGGAGCAGGCGGTTCCCAATACGGTGATTGAGACTGAGACGGTCAATGACATGGATGACAAAGCCGCTATGAACCAGGAGCAGATAAAGCCCATATTGGAAAGTCCTTCCCCTGCAGAGGAGTACTATCTGGTGGCTGAGTCCGGCTTCCTGCTGGTATTCTGCAGTGACAGAAGCACAATCTGTCTTTATACCCATATTCCGGTGACGGATTTTCCGGAGAAAGAGAGGTCCAAACTCCTGGAGGGAATCTGGTTTCCTTCTATGATGGATGTCTATCATTATCTGGAGTCGTATACGAGCTGAGAAGGATGGCCTGAACCATCCTGCATCCCGTTGACTGCTGCTCCCGCCCCAGGGCCGTGCCTTTGAATCCGGACGTAGTATGACTGCGCTGCTGATTCACAGACACGGCTTTAAGGCGTGTGTGATACGTTATGATGCTCCGTGTTTTGTGGGTTCCCTCCACAAAAGCCTTACTGCCCTATGGCCATACATAGAACTTCCATCCGGGAACAGACCGGATTTCCGGCATCAGATTGCCCGCCTGCCTGTCCGGTCATCATTTAGTGGTTGAAATATGGCGGAAAAGCGGATAAAATGAGTTGTAAACTTTTATGAGAGAATAAGGAGCCTGAGATGGATGTGAAGAAACGGGTTTTGATTATAGGCGGAGGCGCCTCCGGACTGGCGGCGGCTGTCTGGGCTGCCAGGCAGGGGGCACGGGTAACGGTTGTGGAGCACATGGACCGGGTGGGGAAGAAGATACTTTCCACCGGGAATGGAAGATGCAACATGACGAACCTGTACATGGGGCCGGAATGTTACCGCAGCGGTGACAGCAGCTTTCCCATGAGGGTCATAGAAGGTTTTTCGGTAGAGGATACCCTGCGGTTCTTTGGGGGGCTGGGGATTGAAATCCGGGACAGGAACGGATATATCTATCCGAATTCCGACCAGGCCTCCGCTGTGCTGGACGTCCTGCGCCAGGAGGTGGAGCACCTGGGGGTCCGGGTGCTGCTTTCCTGCCAGGTAAGTAAGATAGAGCCATCATGCGGCATGTACAGGGTTTCCAGCAGCCAGGGAATATTGGAGGCAGATGCCCTGATACTGGCCACGGGTTCCAAGGCCGCGCCTTCTACGGGTTCGGATGGGAGCGGATACGAACTGGCAAAGAGCCTGGGACATCGTGTGATAAAACCGCTTCCGGCCTTGGTGCAGCTCAGGTGCCAGGGGAGTATGTATAAACAGATGGCCGGAATCCGTACGGAGGCAAAGGTAAGCCTGTATGCGGAAAGTCCCCGATTAAATAAATCGGGGAAAGGTGCGGAAAGGATACTGCTGGCAGAGGATAGAGGGGAACTTCAGCTGACGGATTACGGGCTGTCGGGGATTCCTGTGTTCCAGGTCAGCCGCTTTGGGGCAAGGGCCCTGGATGAGGGCAGCAAAGTGGTTGCCAGGGTGGATTTCATGCCGTCCTGGAAGGAGGAGGAGGCCTTCGGCCTTTTGAGAAAACGGGCGTCGCACATGGATTATAAGACGGTGGAGGAAATGTTTGTGGGCCTTCTTAATAAGAAGCTGGCTTTGGTCTTAATCCGGCTGGCAGGGGTTGACCCTTCCATGAAGTCGGGCGGGCTGTCGCCCAGGCAATTGGGGCGCCTTCTGGAACAGATTAAATCCTATGAAGCCATTGTCATGTCCGTGAACCCTTTTGCTAATGCACAGGTCTGCTGCGGCGGGGTGGATGTGCATGAGGTGGATGCCAATACCATGGAGTCCAAAGTCAGGAAAGGACTGTACCTGGCAGGGGAACTGCTGGATGTGGATGGCATCTGCGGCGGTTATAACCTGCAGTTCGCATGGTCCAGCGGTGCCATAGCTGGTAAATGCGCGGCGGGAAAGGACACCGCTGAAAAGCGCGGACGGGAAAAAGAGGGTGCAGGAAAGATGCCTGCGGGAAGGAGACGCTTATGATCCGCATTAACCAGATTAAACTTCCCCTGGGTCATGACAGGCAGGACCTGCCTGCCAAGGTATCGGGAATCCTTGGGATTCCGGCAGGGGAAATTGATTCGCTCCATATAATAAAGCAGTCCGTGGACGCGAGGAAGAAACCGGACATATTGTACAGTTATGTGGTGGATGTGGCGGTAAGGGGGATTACGGGGAAGAAGGAAGAGAAGCTGGTGCGTAAGCTGCGGGGCAGGGATGTGTCGGTACAGGACAGCCTGGGTTACCGCCTTCCGGAGCCGGGCACGCAGGAGCTTGCCCGGCCGCCTGTTGTTATCGGCACGGGACCGGCAGGACTATTCTGCGGGCTTTTGCTGGCAAGGAAGGGATACCGGCCCATCCTCCTGGAACGGGGCGAGGATGTGGATGCCAGAACAAGGCGGGTGGCTGAGTTCTGGGAAAACGGCAGTCTGTGTCCTGATTCCAATGTGCAGTTCGGGGAAGGCGGGGCAGGAACATTTTCAGATGGAAAGCTGAATACCCTGGTTAAGGATCCATCCGGCAGGAACAAGGAGGTACTCAGAATCCTGGTGGAGTTTGGGGCCGACCCATCCATTTTATATGTGAATAAGCCCCATATCGGCACGGATGTGCTGAGCCGGATTGTAAAGGCCATGCGTGAGGAGATTGTGGGCCTGGGAGGCCAGGTGCGGTTCCTGAGCCGGGTTACGGATTTTATTGTGGAGCAGGGGCGCCTTATGGCGGTGATGGTCAATGGAAATGAACGGATTGACACGGAGGTGGCGGTGCCTGCAATCGGGCACAGCGCCAGGGATACCTTTGAGGTGCTGCTGGAGCGGGGGATTCCCATGGAGGCCAAGGCCTTTGCGGTGGGACTGCGGGTGCAGCATCCCCAGGTACTGATTAACCGGAGCCAGTACGGCATGGAGGAATGCGGGGAACTGGGGCCTGCAAGCTATAAGGTGACAAAACAGACTGCAGGGGGAAGGGGAGTGTATTCCTTCTGCATGTGCCCGGGCGGGTATGTGGTCAACGCCTCCTCGGAACCGGGACGTCTTGCGGTGAATGGTATGAGCTACCATGACCGGGCCGGGGAGAATGCCAACAGCGCGCTGATTGTAACGGTTACACCGGAGGATTTCCCGGCAGCGGAAGCTGGCCGGGAAGCGCTGGCCGGGGTGGAGTTCCAGAGAAAACTGGAAGAGGACGCCTTCTGCCTGGGAGCCGGCAGGATTCCCGTACAGCTTTACGGGGATTTTAAGGAAAACAGGATATCCTCTGGTTTTGGGGAAGTGAAACCGGCTTTTAAGGGGCAGTATTGTTTTGCCAATTTGCGGGAAATGCTTCCGGAGCCCATTTCCAGGGCCCTGCTGGAGGGCATGGAGGGTTTTGGGCGCATGATCAAAGGCTTTGACCGCCCGGATGCCATATTTGCGGGGATTGAGAGCAGGACCTCATCCCCGGTACGTATCCCAAGGGACAGCGGGCTGGAAAGTGAAGTGAAGGGAATCTTTCCCTGCGGCGAGGGAGCGGGTTACGCGGGAGGCATTACCTCGGCGGCCATGGACGGCATCCGGACCTCGGAGGAAATCATCCGACGGTACAGGCCGTTTACAAGCCGTGACAGCTCAGGCGCCGTCTGAACGGCTGCTGCAAATCTTTCATCTTGTGGAAAGGAATAGAAATTGACGTGACCTGTAAATTGGTGTAAGATAAACAGGAGTCAATATAAGAATCATAAGGAGCATACCATGGAAATCCAGGAACGCCAGATCCTTAAGGAAAAGCAGAGGATTGTGATTAAGATTGGTTCCTCTTCCCTGACCCATCCGCAGACAGGGGAGATGAACCTTATGAAGATAGAGAAACTGATACGGGTAATCAGCGATTTGCGGGGAGAGGGACGGGACGTGGTCCTGGTGTCCTCAGGAGCCATTGCGGCAGGACGTCAGGCCCTGGGGCATCACAGGCGTCCGGATACCCTGGCTGAGAAGCAGGCATTCGCAGCAGTGGGGCAGGCCCGCCTCATGATGGTTTACCAGAAGCTGTTTGCAGAGTATAACCAGACAGCGGCCCAGATCCTTCTCACAAAAGATACCATGATCAATGATTCATCCAGGTACAATGCCCAGAATACCTTTGATGAGCTTTTGAACCTGGGGGCCATTCCCATTGTCAATGAAAATGATACCGTGTCCACTTCGGAGATTCCCTATGTGGACAGCTTCGGGGATAATGACAGACTGTCAGCCATAGTGGCGGCCCTGATTGGGGCCGACCTTTTAATCCTGCTTTCCGATATTGACGGTCTGTATTCCGATGACCCAAGGAGCAATCCCGATGCCAGGTTTGTAAGCCTGGTGCCTGAAATAACCCCGGAATTCCTGGACATGGGCAAGTCCACCTCCAGCAGTGACGTGGGTACGGGCGGAATGTCGGCCAAGCTGGCAGCGGCCAGGATTGCCACGGACAGCGGGGCGGATATGGTGATTGCCAACGGGGACCAGGTGGAGGTCATACTGGATATCATGGCGGGGAAGGAAAAGGGCACGCTGTTTTTAGCGCATCCCAACCTGGATTTTGATTTAATGCATTATCTGAACAATGAATATTAGAAGAGGTGATTGATATGGACGCATCCAGAATAGACCGCATCAATGAACTGTACCATAAATCCCAGTCCGTGGGACTTACGGATGAGGAAAAGGAAGAGCAGGCAAAGCTGCGGCGGGACTATATTGCCGCCATACGCGGGAGCCTGAGAAACAACCTGAATCATATTTCCATACAGGAACAGGATGGTTCTGTTACGGACCTGGGGAAGAAGTACGGCGGAATAAAGGAAGTTTAGGACTTGGGGAACTAAGCCCCAAGGAAAATCAGACAGGGCTGTGCATGGACCGCAGAAGGGAGAGGAGAGCGCAATGACATTAACTGAGATGGGCAGGCGTGCCAAGGATGTATCAAGAGTACTTAACACCCTGGGTTCCAGGGAGAAGAATATGGGGCTGGAGGAAGCTGCCAGGGCCCTTTTGGACAGTGAGGAGGAAATCCTCACCGGCAACAGGGAAGACTATGAGCGGGCTGAGGCGGGCGGCATGAGCCAGGGCCTTTTAGACCGCCTGAAGCTGACACCCGCAAGAATCCAGGCCATGGCGGACGGCCTTTTGCAGGTGGCTGCCCTGGATGACCCGGTAGGCGAGGTCCTTTCCATGAAGCTGCGCCCCAACGGGCTGCAGATAGGGCAGAAGCGTGTTCCCCTGGGCGTAATCGGAATGATATATGAAGCCCGCCCCAATGTGACCGCGGATGCCTTTGGACTCTGTTTTAAATCAGGCAACGCAGTTATATTAAAAGGCGGCAGCGACGCCCTCCAGTCCAATAAGGCCATTGTGCAGGCCTTAAGGACCGGGCTTTTAAGGGCAGGGCTTCCGGAGGAGTCCCTGCAGCTCATTGAAGATGCCAGCCGGGATACAACCAAGGAGCTGATGCGCCTTAACCGCTATATTGATGTGCTGATCCCAAGAGGCGGCGCAGGCCTCATAAAGACCGTGGTGGAGAACAGCACCATTCCGGTGATTGAGACAGGAACCGGCAACTGCCATGTGTATGTGGATGAGACCGCGGACCTTAAGATGGCCCTGGACATTGTCTTTAATTCAAAGACACAGAGGATCGGCGTGTGCAATGCATGTGAATCCCTCCTGGTACACAGGAAGATTGCAGAGGAATTCCTGCCCATGTTAAAGAAACGCCTGGATGAAAAGAACGTGGAAATCCGGGGCGATGAGGGCGCTTGTGCGATTGTGCCGGATTTTGTTCCCGCCACGGAGGAGGACTGGGGGAAGGAATACCTGGATTACATCCTGTCCCTTAAGATTGTGGATTCCGTGGATGAGGCAATTTCCCATATCAATACCTATAACACAGGCCATTCGGAGTCCATTGTGACATCGGATTATTTCAATGCGCAGAAATTCCTGAACGAGGTGGATGCCGCGGCTGTGTATGTCAATGCCTCCACCCGGTTCACGGACGGCGATGAGTTCGGATTTGGCGCTGAAATCGGCATCAGCACCCAGAAGCTTCACGCCAGGGGCCCCATGGGCTTAAAGGAACTGACCACCACCAAATACATTATTTACGGGGATGGGCAGATCCGGTAAAACCATAGAAAAGAGGTAATAACATGTCCATAGAGGAAATGGAAGAGACAGAAGCGCAAAAGGGGCGGGGAAGGAGCCGCAGGCAGAAGGAGGAAGAACCCTTTAGCTGGAAAAAGGAAATCATCAGCTGGATCCAGATTATCGCAGCAGCCGTGGTGATTGCCCTGGTCCTTAATAATTTCATCATTGCCAACAGCCGTGTCCCAACCGGCTCCATGGAAAATACAATCATGTCTAAAAGCCGGGTGATCGGCTCCAGGCTGTCCTATATAAACAGTGACCCTGAGCGGGGGGATGTGGTTATCTTTAAGTTCCCGGACAACAGGGATATTTATTATGTGAAGAGGGTAATCGGGCTGCCGGGTGAGACAGTGGACATCGTAGACGGCAAGGTATATATCAATGATTCCGATACGCCTTTGGATGAACCCTATCTGCCCGAACCCATGGAAGGGTCGTACGGTCCGTACACGGTGCCGGAAGGCTGTTATTTCATGATGGGCGACAACCGGAACAATTCACTGGACGCCAGGTTCTGGAAGAACCAGTTTGTACCAAAGAAGGATATCATGGCAAAGGTACTGTTCTGCTATTATCCAAGAATCGGAAAAGTGGAGTAGATGACAGGATGAACATAATCATATCACCTGCCAAGAAGATGAATGTCAGGGAAGATGAGCTGGACTGGGCCGATCTTCCCTGTTTCCTTTCAAAGGCAGAAGAATTAAAAGAATACATAAGGGGCCTGAGCCGGAGTGAGGCAAGGGCCCTCTGGCAGTGCAATGAAACCATTGCCGGACTTAATTATGGGCGTTTCCAGGCCATGGACCTGACCGGACGGCTTACCCCCGCCCTTTTGTCCTATGAGGGGATCCAGTACCAGTACATGGCGCCCGGGGTGTTTGAGACAAGGCACTGGGACTATGTGCAGCAGCACTTAAGGATATTGTCGGGATTTTACGGGATTTTGCGGCCGCTGGACGGAATCGTGCCATACCGCCTGGAAATGCAGGCAAAGGTAAAACTGCCGCCGGACTGCGGCAGTCAGGAAGGGATTACCAGCCTGTATGAGTACTGGGGTGACCTTCTGTACCGGGAACTGGTAAAGGAGGACAAGGTGGTGGTTAACCTTGCCTCCAAGGAATACAGCAAAGCCATAGAACCCTTCCTGACGCCGGATATCACATACCTGACCTGTGTGTTCGGTATACTTGAGGCTGATAAAAAGGGACGGCCCAAAGTAAAGGTAAAAGCCACGGAAGCTAAAATGGCCCGCGGCGAGATGGTGCGTTTCATGGCGGAACATGAGGTCAGCTGCCCGGAAGAGTTGAAAGGCTTTGACGGGCTGGGCTATTGTTATCATGGGGAGCTGTCCGGTGAAAAGGAGTACGTGTTCCTGAAAGGGCAGAAAGACGCTATTGCTGTCCCAGGATTTTCCTGATATCCTCCTCAGGTGTTGAAACCGGATGGATGTCAAACTGTTCCACCAGGTAGTTTAATACGCCCCGGGATACAAAGGCCGGCAGCGTGGGCCCAAGATAGATATTCTTAATCCCCAGGTGCAGGAGGCTTAAGAGGATACACACGGCCTTCTGCTCATACCAGGAAAGCACCAGGGTCAGGGGCAGGTCATTGACACTGCACCCGAAGGCCTCAGCCAATGCCGCGGCCACCTTCACGGCGCCGTAAGCATCATTGCACTGTCCCATATCCAAGAGTCTTGGCAGCCCTGCCACGGTCCCCAGGTCCAGGTCATTGAAACGGTATTTGCCGCAGGCCAGGGTCAGGATGATGGAATCCGCCGGAGCCTGTTTTACGAACTCCGTATAATAATTCCTGCCCGGACGGGCGCCGTCGCATCCGCCCACCAGGAAGAAGCGGCTGATATCCCCGTTTTTAACACCCTCAATCACGGCCCCGGCAGAGGCAAGGATGGCTTCATGGCCAAAGCCTGTGGTAAGGGTGGTTCCGCCGTTGATGCCGGTCATGGCCACATCCCTGTCATAACCGCCTAATTCCAGGGCTTTTTTTATGACAGGGGAGAAGTCCTTCCCATCCCCGATATGGACCATCCCGGGGTAAGCCACAACCGAGGTGGTGAAGACGCGGTCCCCGTAGGACGGTTTTACCGGCATCAGGCAGTTGGTGGTAAAGAGCACAGGGGCCGGGATATGGTCAAATTCCTTTTGCTGGTTCTGCCATGCGGTCCCGAAGTTTCCTTTCAGATGGGGATACTTCCTAAGGTTCGGATATGCATGGGCGGGAAGCATTTCCCCATGGGTGTAGATATTGATCCCGGTTCCCTGGGTCTGCTTTAAGAGCTGTTCCAGGTCATGGAGGTCGTGGCCGGAGATTACAATGAACGGTCCCTTTTCAATGGTCATGGAAACCTGGGCAGGAGCCGGAATCCCATAAGTCTCCCTGTTGGCCCTGTCAAGCAGGGCCATGCAGTCCAGATTCACCTTGCCGGACTCCATCACAAGAGGAAGCAGGTCTTCCATGGCATAGCCGTCATAGCCCACTGCAAAAAGCCCTTTGTAGAAAAAGGAAGAGACGGACGGATCCTCATAGCCAAGGACGCGGGCGTGGAAGGCATAGGCGGCCATGCCCTTCATGCCAAAGAGCAGAAGGGATTTTAGGGAACGGATGTCCTCATCCTCGGTCCACAGTGAATCCAGGTCATAGTCGTCATTTTTTGCACATTGGGAAGTGCATCCATGGCATAGGGGGGAAAGGCTGTTTTTTGCCTTGCGGACTTTTTCCGTCAGCTGTCTTAAGGAAGCATCATCAAAGTTTACATTGGTCAGGGTTGCAAAAAGCCCTTCCAGGATCAGCTGGTCCGCTTCTTTGGGCGGGGCGGTGTTGTCGGCCGCCCTTGCAAGGCCGATCAGGGCGCCTGTCAGTTCATCCTGCAGCTTTGCGGTTTTTGCGGTTTTTCCGCAGACACCGGCATTTCCGGTACATCCGCTGCATCCAGCGGTCTGTTCGCATTGAAAACAAAACATTTCATGACTCATATATGGTTTCCTCCTTGTTATGGGTGATGTTCCGGATAGGACCGGCTTGACTGTTATGGGTGAAGTATACTATAATTCTGACAACATGTATGTTGTTCTGACAACGAAAGGAGAAAATATGAATGTCCGTGTTTTATCAGGTACCCCGCTGTTCCAGGGAATCAAGGAGCAGGAGATAGAGGCCATGCTGCAGTGCCTTTCTGCTGAGGAAAAAGAGTTTGAAAAGGACGCCTATCTCTACAGGACAGGGGATATCACGGGACGTCTGGGGATTGTGATGGAGGGGTCTGTCAATATTGTGAAGGATGATGTGTGGGGGAACCGGAAAATCATTGAGAACATCGGACAGGGCCAGATTTTTGCAGAGACATATGCGTGTCTTAAGGGGGAGGCCATGATGGTGGATGTGCAGGCCTCCGAACCCACAAAGGTGCTGTTCGTGGATGTCAGGCGCATCCTGACCACATGTCCTTCTGCCTGCGATTTCCACGCCAGGCTGATACGCAGCCTGATGTATGTGCTGGCCCATAAGAACCTGGTCCTCACAAAGAAGATGGATGTGATCACACCCAAGTCCCTCAGGGAGCGGGTGCTGGTTTACCTGTCCCAGGAATCGGTAAAGCAGGGGAACCGGACGGTCACGGTTCCTTTTAACAGGCAGCAGATGGCGGATTATCTGTCCGTGGACAGAAGCGCCCTGTCCGGGGAACTTTCTAAAATGCAGAAGGAAGGCGTGATTGCCTATGAGAAGAACCGCTTTACGGTTCTGTGAGGGTCCTGTAACCATCTGTAATCAGGCATTGGCAGGAATTACCACTTGAAATCGAACATACGTTCCTGTATAGTGAAAACAGGAGGTGAGGGTAATGGCTGCATTGAACATACCCATACAGCTGGTTGGGGCGTGCAGCACGCTGGGCGACATGACGCCGTTGTGGTTCCGGTATGAGAATGAGGAACACGCAGTTGTTACAGTTAAGGTGGAGGAAGTTGTTTCATCAAAGGAAGAAAGATACTGCGGAATGGATTATATCAGCTTTGTGTGCTGGGCGGCAGCAGAAGGGCAGAGACGGCTCATTGAACTGCGCTACCGGGTGTCCACCCACAAGTGGTCATTGTTCCGGACTTTATCATAGGAGGATGGACAGGAAGGGAAGATGGAGGAATTGTGGTATCACGTAGATGTCAACAGTGCGTTCCTGAGCTGGAGCGCTGCCCATGAGATCTGGATTAAGGGCGGGGACCTGGACCTGCGCACCGTGCCGTCCGTGATAGGGGGAAATGAAAAGGACCGCCACGGCATCGTGCTGGCCAAGTCGGGACCGGCGGCCCGGTTTGGCATCAGGACCGGGGAGACCCTGGTGGAAGCCAGGAACAAGTGCCCGGGGCTTATCATAGCGCCGCCGGAGTATGACCTGTATGTACAATGCTCCAGGGCCCTTATACAACTTCTGGGCAGGTATTCCCACCATATCCACCAGTACAGCATTGATGAGGCCTTCTGCGCCATGGACGGCACAAAGAACCTGTGGGGGAATCCGGTGGCCTTTGCGCAGCAGATTGGGGCGGAAATCCGCCGTACCCTGGGATTCACGGTTAATATCGGGGTTTCGGATAACAAGCTGCTGGCCAAGATGGCATCGGAGCTCCAGAAGCCTGACAAGGTACACACCTTGTTTAAGGACGAAATCCCAAAGAAAATGTGGCCCCTGCCGGTGGAGGACCTGTTCTGGGTGGGGCGCGCCGCCAGCCGGAAGCTGAAGGCTCTTGGGATCCGCACCATCGGGGATCTGGCGGCAGCGGACCGCGGTCTGGTGGGACGGCATTTGAAAAAGCATGGGGAGTTTATCTGGGACTACGCCAATGGCAGGGATAACTCCCCTTTTTTGCAGGAACGGCCTGAGAATAAGGGATATGGGAATTCCATGACAATTCCCATGGATGTGACGGATGCGGATACGGCCCGCCAGGTCATCCTTTCCCTCACGGAGACAGTGTGCGCCAGGCTGAGGGCAGATGGGATGAAGGCGGGCTGTGTGGGCATATCCATCACGGACCGGGATTTCAGGCATGCCTCCCGCCAGCGGACCCTGGTCTCGGCCACCCATACCACCTTTGAGATATACCGGGCGGCCTGCCTGATATTTGAAGACCTGTGGGACCGTGCGCCCATCCGCCAGATGGGGGTCCACACCAGCCGGGTTACCCATGACACGGCCTATCAGTACAACCTGTTCGATATGGACCGTTATGAGAAGTACGCCAGGCTGGATGAAGCCATTGACGGGATACGCAGCCGGTACGGCGAGGACTCTGTCATGCGGGCCGTGTTTCTCGGCGGGAGCCTGCCCCACATGGGCGGCGGGATTGACAAGGCCAAAAGGACCGGGATGACCAAGCCCCTGCCTTATTGCCCTTCAGATACAGCGGAAGATGGGGCCGGCCCGGCCTGTCCTGCGGTACGGGCATAGATGTTGGCAAGGACTGCGCCGGATATATTGTGCCATACGCTGAACACGGCGCCCGGTATGGTTGCCAGGGGATACTGGGCAAAATGGGTGGCTGCCAGGGAAGTGGCAAGACCTGAGTTCTGCATCCCCACTTCGATGGAGATGGCCCTGCATTTGCTGGAATCCAGCTTTAAGAGCTTTCCGATGGAGAATCCCAGGAAGTAGCCCAGGACATTGTGCAGGATGACAACACCCACAATCAGCAGCCCGCTGGTCATGATCTTGGAGGAATTGGCGCTTACCACGGCGGCCACGATGGCTACGATGGCCGTGGTGGAAATCAGGGGCAGGATTTCAACCACATTCTGGGTAAAGCGTGAGAAGAAATGGTTGATGATGAATCCGGCGGCAATTGGTACGATCACCACCTTGATGATGGAGAGGAACATGCTTGCCATATTGACATCCACCTTGGCGCCCGCATACACATAGGTCAGCAGGGGCGTCAGAAACGGCGCAAGCACGGTGGAGACCGCGGTCATGCCCACGGACAGGGGAACATCGCCCTTGGACAGGTAGGTCATGACATTGGATGAGGTGCCGCCCGGACAGGTGCCTACCAGGATGACTCCGATGGCCAGTTCCGGGGAAAGGCGGAACAGCCTGGTCAGCAGGAATGCCAGAAGGGGCATGATGGTGAACTGTGCAATACATCCCAGCACCACGTCCTTGGGGCGGGAGAAAACCACCTTGAAATCACCTGGTCTTAAGGTGAGTCCCATGCCGAACATGACGATGCCTAAAAGGGTGTTTACATAGGAGGTCTTGATGAAACTGACAGAGCCGGGCGCCAGCAGGGCCAGGGCCGCCACGGCGATGACGATTACCGCCATATTCTGTCCAAAGAAGTTACTGAGTTTTTTGAGTGCATTCATGATACATTCTCCCTTCGGTTTCTTTTGTTGGGCCACAGCAGGCTTTGGGGACACATTGCACAGATGACGGGAATGGATGTCCAAATTACTCCCTGGGAAATGAAAAGGCCCCTGTCTCCTGTTATTCTTAGAGACAAAGGCCTGAAAATCCCTCTGCGGTACCACTCTGATTGCTGCCAACCGGCAACCCCTTAGCCACATCCGACAATGTGTAACGGTATAACGGCCGCCGTCCGTCCGGACTTACTTCTAAATAAGGCTGGCACGGTGTGCCAGGTTCTGCCCGGAAGCTCAGGGGTGATATTCCCCGGTCCATTCCTGCTGCCTTCCACCAACCGGCAGCTCTCTGAAAGGATGGTTCCGGATACTTTTCCCCGTCTTAGCCTGCTGTAACTCTTTAACTGATTGATGTGATTTTACTGCGGCGTGTGAAAAAAGTCAATAAAAAAATAAAATCCGTTACTCTTCAATATCGCCGTCCTTCCAGCGTCTGCGGTATTCCCTGGGCGTCATTCCCGTTTTTTTCTTAAAAACCTTGGTAAAATAATTTGCATCGGAAAACCCGGTTTCCTGAGCCAGGTTTGAAATGGATCCTGAGGTGGTGCGGATCAGGAAGCAGGCCGTGGATACACGGCGCTCCTGGATATAATCCGTGATGTTCCTGCCGGTGACATTTTTGTACGTGGTGCTTAAGTAGGCGGAACTCATAAAAACATGCTGGGCAATGTCTTTTAGGGGAAGGGGACCGGAAATATTCTGGTTGATATAGTTTTCCACCTTTTTTATGACTTCATGGTATTCCAGGGAAAAGACCTTTTCGTCCAGGAGACGGCTGTTGATCATTCCGGCCACTAATTTTATCCCTTCCACTGCCTCTGTGCCGATTAACGGTTGGGAGTGGTATTTTTTATATAATGCATCTGGCTCTGTTTCACATAACAGGGCCAGTTTCCTGGCATATTCTTTGTCCAGTCCTGCTTCCTTGGTGCGGAACTGTCCGATGATCAGGAAACCGATATAGATATTGTCAATGTATACCGGATATGCGACCTCAATCAGGCCGGCGTGGCAATGGTAGGCATAGGCGTTCTTCTGCCTGGAGCACTGCTGGTCCGCCTGCTGGTCACAATGTGCACAGAAGGCGTTGGTGGCAGGACAGCGCTCCATGGCGTAACAGAAGGGAAGGTTCCGCTTGGACGCCCCAAACCACTGCTTGGATTCCGTTGCATAAAAAAGCACCGGAGTTTTTAAAAGTTTAGATATGGGATTTAAAATGGAACCCATTTTTGTTGTATTGATATGGACCCTGCATGTCTGCACCAAAGCCGCCCCCCTCCCGGAATGCTGTTATCAGTTCTATTATTGTACCACGATCCTTTGAGAAAAAGTAGTAAAATTTTACGTTTATAATAAACGGTAAAATCAATTCCGAAACCTGGAAAACCCGTTAGGAATGATACTTTTTCCATGCTGGAAATAGTAATTTATTTTTGGGATTCCATACGTCCGCTGATCCGGGAATAGGGAATACATGATTTTATTTTCATCCTGGGACAGGAACAGGTCCCTGTGACAGAAAAATATTACTATTTTTACGCCATTGCCTCCAGTCCGTATCCGCAATTTGCAGGTGCGGTCCTATCTTGCTATAATACCCTTGTACACTGAGGGTAAGTGTGTATAATTATACCAATTCACAACAAAGGAGAATGGGATATTATGTTAAGAAAGTCAATGGCAGCCCTTTTGGCGGCAGCGATGGTAATGTCCGCACTGACCGGGTGTTCCGGTTCCAATGACAGCGCGGATCCGGTAAAAGAACCCCAGGCATCCCAGTCAGCATCAGAGGGCGCAAAGGATGGATCGGATGAAGTAGTGTTAACCATGTGGTATTGGAAGAACAGCATACGGGAGGACCTGATTGCGCAGGTATCGGAACAGTTTCCGGGAGTCACCATCCGGGCAGAGCTGTTTTCCGCTGATGATATAGAAGAGAAGATCAACACCACCATTGCAAGCGGCGGGGAACTGCCGGACCTGCTTCCCATGGATGACTGGATTGCCAACCTTCTCCAGTATCCGGATATGTTTGTTGACCTGTATGAGGCTCCCTGCAATGCAAAGGAGATAGAAGACCAGTACGTGGAGTGGAAGTGGAAACGCGGGGAAACCGTTGACGGCAGGCTCATAGCCCTTCCCATGGACATCGGGCCTACCTGCATGTTCTATAATGCAAGCCTGTTTGAGGCGGCAGGGCTTCCCACGGAACCGGCTGATGTGGCGGCTGCCATGTCCACCTGGGAGGATGCATATGCGGCAGCCGGGAAGCTGCAGGAAGCAGCCCCGGATGTAAAGATGTTTGATTTCATGGGGCATCTGTTCGTGGCCGCGTTGGGGCAGCAGCCCCAGCACATGATTGATGAAGAGGGGAACTTCATTGCTGACCAGGATCATATCAGGCAGGCGTTCATGACGGCAGTGGAAGGAAAGCCCTATGTGTATGGCGGCGACACCGAATGGTCCTCAGAGTGGGCGGCATCGCTGAACAACGGGGATGTGGCTGCTTTCGTGGGCGCTGTGTGGATGAAACCCGAGCTTCAGGATGCTGCGCCGGATACGGCCGGACAGTGGAGGGTGACCACCGCGCCAGGCGGGGCCGGCAATGTGGGCGGCTCTTCCATTGGCATTACCAGGAATTGTAAAAATGTAGAGACAGCGTACAAGGTGCTGACCTGGATGACCAACACGGAGAACCAGGTGGAGTCCCTGGAACAGCTGGGCCTGTTCCCGTCCCTGATTTCTGCCCTGGATGACCCTGCCTTGATGTACGAGGAGGAATTTTTCGGGAACCAGGTTGCGAATGAGTATTTTGTTAAGGCCGCAAAGGACATCAAGGATTATTATTATCCTCCCAACTACAGCTCCTACCAGTCTGCATTTGAACAGCAGCTCCTACTGGTACAGGACCAGGACAAGGATCCTGAGGAGGCATTGGCGGATGCGGTAAATGAGGCAAAACAGATTTATGATTTGGAATACATGAAATAAACTGATGGTATGGGCCGCTGCCAAGGTGGCCCATCGTTTGATTCTGCCCTGGATGATCGGATGATCTGCATGAAAGGGCAGGCCGTGGAGGAAAACAATCAATGAGGCAAAGGATGAAACCACAGGAAGATTATGGGAAAAGGTTCCGGGGATTACTCCATGACATATATAAAAACAGGATGATATACCTGTTGATCAGCCCTTTCTTTTTCATATACGGGCTATTCTGGATATTTCCCATTTTCTATTCTTTTTTCCTTTCATTCCATAAATGGGGAGGGGTGGGGGAGAAGAAGTTTGTAGGGCTTTTTTATTTCCAGCATCTTTTACAGGACAGCACCTTCCTGCTGTCAATCAAGAACACGCTGATTATATGGGTGCTGTCCACCATTCCCATGGTCGTTATTGCAGTCATACTGGCATTCCTGCTGAACGGCGCGTTTTTAAAGGGAAAGAATTTTTTCCGTACCGTGTACTATCTGCCCAATATCACCTCAACCGTGGCCATTGCCATTGTGTTTGCCAATATATTCGGCAACAAATATGGAATACTCAACTTCCTGATCAGCCGTCTGGGGTTTGACCCGGTTCAGTGGATGTCCCTTACCTGGGGCGTGCATGTGGCCATTGCGGCCATTGTCATATGGAGGTGGACCGGCTATAACGCCATCATCCTCCTGGCCGGGCTGCAGAAGATATCCAGCTCCCTTTACGAGGCGGCCAGCCTGGACGGGGCGTCCACATTCCAGATATTCCGCTACATCACGGTGCCGCTGCTGAACCCGGTCATCCAGTTTGTGGTAATCACCTCCACCATCGGAGGATGGCAGCTGTTTGCAGAAGCCCAGATGCTGGTGGGAACAGCAGGCGGGATTGGAAAGAGCGGCATGACGGTGGTGCTGTATCTTTATAACCAGGCTTTTGGCAACCGGCAGTTCGGCTACGGTTCGGCCATTTCCTGGGCCCTGGTGGTAATCATCGGCTTCTGCTCCCTGATTAACTGGCTGCTTACCAGACGGGAGGTGGACTGATATGACCATGAACAACGTGATATCCAAAATCCTTTTGTATGGATTCATCATCCTGGGGGCGCTTGTATCCCTGTTCCCCTTTTACTGGCTGGCGGTCATGGCCACCAACAGTTCGGCGGCATTCATGCGGTTCCCGCCGGTCATGGTGTTCGGCGGGCAGTTCATGACAAACATGACCAATCTTTTAAGCTCCATCCAGTTTGGCCGGGCTATGTTCAACACCTTTGTGGTGGCGGTATGCAAGACCGCGGGGGGAGTGTTCTTCTGCTCCCTGGCTTCCTTTTACTTTGCAAAGTTTAAGTTCCCCGGCCGGCGTTTTTTATTTGCACTGTGCCTGGTGACCATGATGATCCCGCCCCAGCTTAACCTGATTCCCCAGCTGATCATCATGAATAAATTGGGCTGGCTCTCCACCTTCAAGGCGCTGATCCTTCCAGGACTGATTCCTGCCTTTGGCATCTACTGGATGAACCAGTACTGCATTGGGTCCATACACGACGACCTGATCCACTCTGCCAGGATTGACGGCTGCGGCACCTTTGGCCTGTTCCTCCATGTGGGGCTTCCCATCATGGTTCCTGGCTGTGCCTTCCTATGCATTTATATATTCATGGACAGCTGGAATGATTATCTGTGGCCCCTGATTGTAACCAACGATTCCAGGAGGAATACCCTCCAGGTGGCCCTGGCCCAGCTCCAGGGTGCGTACAACAGTACGGATTACGGCATGGTCATGTGCGGCGTCCTTCTGGCCACATTGCCGCTGTTCATTATATTCCTGCTGTTCAGCCGACAGTTTACGGCAGATATCACGGCAGGCGCAATCAAATCATAAAATGGGAAAGATGAGGGAAAGATAAAATGCAGAAATACTGCAATTTAAACCTGGGATGGAGATTTAAAGAGGGGTTTGAGGAAGAATACATAACAGGCGGGAAGGATGAGGAGGGCAGGCTGGTCCATGTGCCCCATACGGTGAAGGAGGTTCCCTATGACTGCTTTGACCAGACCATGACCTGCATGATATCCACCTATATACGCAGCTTCCAGCTTCCTGACATGGCGGGGAAACGCGCCCTGGTTTCATTTGAGGGGGTTTCCGCCTGCTACGATTTATACATAAACGGTCATAAGGCAGGCAGCCACAAAGGGGCTTACTCCATGGCGTTGTTTGATATTACGGAATACGTCACCCAGGGTGGGAACCGGATGGTCCTTTGCGTGGATTCCCATGAGAGAAGTGACGTGCCGCCCAACGGTTCAACCGTGGACTTCCTGATTTATGGAGGCATATACAGGGATGTGACCCTGTATATCCAGGAAGAAACATATGTGAAGCAGGTTCTGTTCCGCTACAGCCTGGACCATGGGACGGCGGTCCTGGAGCCGGAACTCCTGATACGCAGCCATGGGCCGGAAAGGAATCTGTGGGCAGTGACTTCCCTGCAAAAAGATGGGGTCCTTGTCTGGGAAAACAGGCAGAAGATACAGGTTTCACCGGATACTGCCAGCATTTCCCTTAAACCGGGGCAGGTGGGACCGGTAGGACTGTGGCAGCCGGAGGATCCCCAGCTGTACCAGGCCGGCGTTGAACTGCAGGATGAAGACGGCCGGTGCGTGGATTGTTTTCAGACCAGGATAGGGTTCAGGACAATCCAAGTGGAGCCGGATGGATTTTACCTGAATGGAAAACGGACAAAGCTGATTGGGCTGAACCGTCACCAGTCCTATCCCTATGCGGGATATGCCATGGGAAGACGGGCCCAGGAAAAGGACGCCTGCCTGTTAAAGGATTTCATGGGACTTAACATGGTGCGCTGCTCCCATTATATGCAGTCACGGTACTTCCTGGATAAGTGCGACGAACTGGGACTTATGGTTTTTGAGGAGATTCCTGGCTGGGGATATATCGGGGATGAGGAGTTTAAAAAGGTTGTGTTCCAGGATTTGGAAAACATGGTGCTGGGACATTTTAATCATCCGGGTATTGTCATATGGGGGACGCGTCTGAATGAGACAACGGATTATGACGAGCTGTATGAGGAAACCAACCGGCGCTGCAAGGCCATGGATCCTTCCCGCCCCACCACGGGCGTGCGCTGGGAGACCGGCAGCCATCTGATTGAGGACATATACAGTTACAATGACTACAGTGAGGACGACCAGGGAGAACATATGCTGCTGACCGCCCATCAGGCCACGGGCAGCACAAAACAGGTGCCATATCTGGTAAGTGAACATACAGGTGCCGTCCTTCCCACAAAACCGGTGGATTCCGAAGAGCGGCAGGAGGAGTTTGCCATCCGCCATGCAAGGGCCATGAGCAAGATCATGACATCCGACCAGTACCTGGGAGGCCTTGGGTGGTGCATGTTTGATTATAACACCCATAATGACCACAACTCTGTTAACAAGGTATGTTACCATGGGGTGCTGGATATGTTCCGCGTGCCCAAGTGGGCGGCATATCTGTATGCAAGCCAGAAGTCCCCGGAAAAGGAGGCTGTGCTGGTTCCCTGCTCCATGGTTGGAAGGGGGGAGCGCTGCGAGCCGGTGCCCTTTTATGTGCTGACTAACTGCGACTATATTGAGGTAACCCTGTCAAATGACATAACAAGGACCTATTATCCAAGCGTTAAATTTCCCGGACTTGCCCATCCACCGGTGCTTGTGACTGAGAACGGCGAGTTCTGGCAGCACAGATGGACCGGGGCCAGAATCGTGGGATATGTCGGGGAGCAGGCAGTGGTGGAGAAGCGGTATTCAGACAACCCCAGATTGTCGCAGCTGCTGGTCCAGGCAGATGACACGGCCCTCTATAATGACCAGGTGGATGAGACACGGGTGGTCTGCACCTTTACGGATGAGTACGGCAACCGGCTGTATCATCATCTGGAGGCGGTCAGCGTGTCTGTGGAAGGGGGGATTGAACTGATCGGGCCGTCCCTGATCCCGTCCATGGGAGGCTGCGCAGCCTTCTGGGTACGGACGTGCGCCGGCGGGACAGAAGGAACGGCCCGCATACATATCCACACCCCCAGGCCGGAGATTGACGACCAGACAGTCACCATCCGTCTGGAACTGTCCGGGTCTGCCGGTGATGGTTCCTGACGGAACAAGGCAGGGAATTGCTTTTTGAAAAACCTGGATTGACTTCTGGGATGTTTTAATATAAAATTCATACTGTTAATGATTATAATTGGCTGGACCATGCGGTCCAGCCAGCTTGCGTGTTACAGCATGCCGGAAACCGCCGGTTTCCGGCAGCATAAAGGTAGGAACAGTAAGGAGCAGATGAATGGAAGAATCCAGAACTACAATAGAAGAAAGAGACATGACACCTCCGGCCGCGGAGCCGGAACGCCAGCAGTACTTCATGGAACGGGCCAGATTGCAGGTAAAGGAACTTGAGGACCATCTGGGACGGCCCCTTACCTGCTGCATCAACACCTTCGGATGCCAGATGAATGCCAGGGATTCGGAAAAGCTTTTGGGAATCCTGGAGACCATTGGCTACAGGGCCGTGGAATCAGAAGAAGCTGACTTTGTCCTTTACAATACATGCACGGTGCGTGAAAACGCCAACCTGCGTGTTTACGGGCGCCTGGGCCAGCTGGGCGCCTATAAGAAGAAGCATCCCCAGATGATGATAGCGCTCTGCGGGTGCATGATGCAGGAAAAGGAAGTGGTGGACAAGATTAAGAAGAGCTACCGCTACGTGGATTTAATATTCGGGACACACAATATCTTCAAGCTGGCGGAGCTGGTATCCCAGTGCCTGGACAGCCGCAAAAAGGAGGATGAAGGCAGGAAGGCAGCCCCGGGGACCCCTGTCAGGGGCCATAAGCACCAGATGGTCATAGATGTGTGGGAGGACACGGACCAGATTGTGGAGGACCTGCCTGTGGAGCGCAAGTATCCCTTTAAGTCCGGGGTCAACATCATGTTCGGGTGCAATAATTTCTGCAGCTACTGCATTGTCCCCTATGTGCGCGGGCGGGAGAGGAGCAGGAAGCCGGAGGAAATCATAAAGGAAATCCGCAGGCTGGCATCTGAGGGCGTGGTGGAAGTCATGCTTTTAGGCCAGAATGTCAATTCCTACGGCAGGAACCTGGAAACACCCATGACCTTTGCAGGACTCTTAAGGGAGGTGGAAAAGGTGGATGGAATCCGCCGTATCCGGTTCATGACCTCCCATCCAAAGGACCTGTCCCAGGAACTGATTGAGGTGATGGCCGGTTCTGAAAAAATCTGCCGCCACCTGCACCTCCCCCTCCAGTCGGGAAGCAGCCGCATCTTAAAAGAAATGAACCGGCATTACACCAAGGAACAGTTCCTTGACCTGGCAGGACGGATTAAGGCCGCGGTCCCGGGCATTTCCCTGACAACCGATATCATAGTGGGATTCCCGGGGGAGACAGAGGAAGACTTCCTTGAAACCCTGGACGTGGTGCGCAGGGTGGGATTTGACAGCGCCTTTACCTTCATTTATTCCAAGCGCACGGGAACGCCCGCAGCCGCCATGGAGGACCAGGTCCCGGAGGACGTGGTGAAGGAGCGGTTTGACCGCCTGTTAAAAGAGGTGCAGGATATCTCTGCCAAGGTCTGCTGCCGTGATGAACATACCGTACAGGAGGTCCTGGTGGAGGAGGTCAATGACCATTCGCCCGGACTGATGACAGGACGCCTGTCCAATAATACCGTGGTGCATTTTCCGGGGGACGCCTCCCTGATTGGGAAGCTGGTCCCTGTTTACCTGGAGGAAAGCAGGGGATTCTACTACATGGGAAAACAGGCGGACAGGCCCCTGTGATGTGCGGGCATGGAAAGACAGTAAAGATAAAAGCAGTCCCTTGGCCGGGTTTCCTGGCCGGGGCTGACAGAGAAGAGAGGTCAGTATTTTGATACAGTCACAATTATCACCCATGATGCAGCATTACATGGAGACAAAAAAGGAATACCCGGACTGCATCCTGTTTTACAGGCTGGGGGATTTCTACGAGATGTTTTTTGATGACGCCCTTACGGTTTCCAAGGAGCTGGAGATAACCCTTACGGGAAAGGACTGCGGCCTTGCGGAGCGCGCGCCCATGTGCGGCGTCCCCTATCATGCATTGGACGCCTACTTGTACCGCCTGGTGCAGAAGGGGTATAAGGTTGCCATCGCAGAGCAGGTGGAGGACCCGAAGCTGGCAAAGGGGCTTGTGAAGCGGGAGGTAATCCGGGTGGTGACGCCGGGAACCATTACAAGCGTCCAGGCCCTGGACGAGACAAAGAACAACTACCTGATGGGTATTGTCTATGAGGTAGGTCCGCGGTCAAACCGGTCGGGCAAAGGCAGGGACGGGGTCTACGGCATTGCCATTGCGGACATTACCACCGGGGATTTCATGGTCACGGAGGTGGGTTCGGACCGGGAATTATTTGATGAAATCAACAAGTTTTCACCGTCGGAGATTATCTGCAACAATGCCTTTTACATGTCGGGCGTTGACATTGACGGGTTAAAGAACCGCTATCATGTAATCATTTCGGCCCTGGACAGCCATTTCTTCGGGGATGAATCCTGCCGCAAGGTGCTGCGGGAGCATTTCCGTGTGGGTTCCTTAAGCGGCCTGGGACTTACGGATTACGGGACCGGGATTATTTGTGCGGGCGCGGTGATGCAGTATATGTATGAAACACAGAAAAGCACCCTGGAGCATATCACCACCATCACCCCCTATTCCACGGGACAGTTCATGGTCATTGACACGTCTACCAGAAGGAACCTGGAACTGGTGGAGACCCTGCGGGAAAAACAGAAGAGGGGGACCCTTTTATGGGTGCTTGACAAGACCAAGACAGCCATGGGCGCCCGTCTGCTGCGCACCTACATTGAGCAGCCCCTGATCCATAAGGAGGAAATCGTAAAGCGTCAGACAGCCGTGGAAGAACTGAACATGAATTATATTTCCAGGGAGGAAATCTGTGAATACTTGAATCCCATTTATGACCTGGAGCGGCTTATCGGGCGCATCAGTTACAAGACAGCCAATCCAAGGGACCTGATTGCATTTAAAAGTTCCCTGGAAATGCTTCCCCATATTAAACAGATCCTGGGCGGATTTTCCGGTGAACTGCTGAAAGAACTGGCGCGGGAAATGGACCCGCTCCAGGACATCTATGAATTGATTGACCAGGCCATCCTGGAGGACCCGCCCGTGACCGTGCGGGAGGGAGGCATCATCAAGGACGGGTACCATGAGGAGGCGGACCGGCTGCGCCAGGCCAAAACAGAAGGCAAGGACTGGCTGGCGGAGTTAGAGGCAAGGGAAAAAGAAAAGACGGGCATCAAGACGCTTAAAGTCAAGTTCAATAAGGTGTTCGGATATTATTTTGAAGTGACCAATTCCTTTAAGAACCAGGTGCCGGATTACTTTGTGCGCAAGCAGACCCTGACCAACGCGGAACGTTTTACCACGGATGAGTTAAAGCATCTGGAGGATATCATCATGGGGGCCGAGGAAAAGCTGGTTTCCCTGGAATACGACCTGTTCTGCCAGGTCAGGGACAGCGTCGCTGCCCAGGTGGTCCGCATCCAGAAAACAGCCAAGGCCATTGCAGGGGTGGATGTGTTCTGTTCCCTGTCCGTTGTGGCAACCCGCAGGAACTATGTGAAGCCCATGATAAACGAAAAGGGCGTGATACAGATTAAGAACGGCCGCCATCCCGTGGTGGAGCAGATGATGCGGGACGATTTGTTTGTGGCCAATGACACGTTCCTGGACAATGGGAAGAACCGCCTGTCCGTCATCACAGGCCCCAACATGGCGGGTAAGTCCACCTATATGCGGCAGGTGGCCCTGATTGTGCTCATGGCCCAGCTGGGCAGCTTTGTGCCGGCCCAGGAAGCGGATATCGGGATCTGTGACCGCATCTTTACCAGGGTGGGGGCTTCCGACGACCTGGCCAGCGGACAGAGCACCTTCATGGTGGAAATGACCGAGGTGGCCAACATCCTGCGCAATGCCACCAAGAACAGCCTTCTGGTCCTGGATGAGATAGGAAGGGGGACCAGTACCTTTGACGGCCTGTCCATTGCCTGGGCCGTGATTGAACATATCAGCAGCACCAAGCTTCTGGGGGCAAAGACCCTTTTTGCCACCCACTACCATGAGCTTACCGAACTGGAGGGCACCATTGCAGGGGTGAAAAACTACTGCATCGCGGTGAAGGAACAGGGGGAGGATATCGTGTTCCTGCGCAAAATCGTGCGGGGCGGGGCGGATAAGAGCTATGGCATCCAGGTGGCCAAGCTGGCCGGGGTGCCGGATTCCGTCATTGCCAGGGCCAAGGAGATTGCAGAGGAACTGAGCGATGCGGATATCACGGCCAGGGCCAAGGAGATTGCGGAAATCAGTTCCAACATTACCCAGCACAAGGCGGTTCCCAAGCCGGATGAGGTGGACATGCAGCAGCTCACCTTCTTTGACACGGTGAAGGATGACGATATTGTAAGGGAGTTGGATGGGCTGGAATTGTCAACCATGACGCCCATCGATGCCCTCAATACCCTGTACCGGCTTCAGACAAAGCTTAAGAACCGGTGGAAGGAGACACAATGAAGTTCCATATACTGACACTTTTTCCTGAAATGGTCATGAACGGGCTGGGCACCAGCATTACGGGCCGCGCCATGGCCAGCGGCGCCATTTTGGTGGATGCCATTGATATCAGGGATTATTCAAAGGATAAGCACAGGCATGTGGATGATGCGCCTTACGGCGGAGGCGCCGGCATGGTGATGCAGCCTGGCCCTGTGTGCGACGCATATGAGGACTTGTGCACCAGGACTGGAAAAAAGCCCAGGGTCATCTATATGACGCCCCAGGGCAGGGTGTTTAACCAGTCCATTGCTGAGGAACTGGCACAGGAGGAGGAGCTTGTATTCCTGTGCGGACACTATGAAGGGATTGATGAAAGGGCCTTGGAGCTGATTGTGACGGATTATATGTCGGTGGGGGATTTTGTCCTGACCGGAGGGGAGCTTCCTGCCATGGTCATGATTGACTGTATCTCCAGGCTGGTGCCCGGTGTGCTGAACAATGAAGTGTCCGCAGAGGTGGAATCCTTCCATGACAATCTGCTGGAGTACCCCCAGTACACCAGGCCGGAGGTGTTCCGTGGAAAGGCAGTGCCTGAGGTGCTTTTAAGCGGACATCATAAGAACATTGAGGAATGGCGCAGGAAGGAGTCCATCAGGCGGACCCTGGAGCGGCGCCCTGACCTCCTGCCCGGCGCCAGCCTGACCCTTAAGGAGCATCAGTACCTGGATTCCCTTAAGGGCGGGGCGGACGGCCTTGGGGAGCTGGAGGAAATCCTGGACAGCTATGCGGCTGAGGCGGAGCGGCTGTTCTGCAAAAGGGACCGGATCAGCTCTGAGGAGGACCGGACTGACGTCAGGGAAGAACGGCAGCCCGCCCAGGAGGACTTAAAATGTTCCGGCCTGGGCAGCCCCCTTCCCGGACTGGGGGAACCGGCGCCAAGGATCAGGCGCAGGGCCATGTCTGAGGTGAAGAAGCTGCTGGCCGGGGGCGACTGTACCCTGAACGATGTAAAAAGTTATTATAAAGTATGCAAAGCACGGTTAAAGCTGCTTAAAAAGGATTACTAAATCCCGTACAATGGCTGTGCGGCGTTGACAGAATCAGCATAATATTGTACAATCTCATGAAAATACGCAAAAATAGGAGTTGATGATTTTGGAACCATCTGGTGACTCGATCGCCATACGTTTAGTTGTTATCATTATTTTACTGGGGCTTTCCGCCTTTTTTTCATCATCGGAGACAGCCCTTACCACTGTAAACAAGATCCGCATCAGGACCCTGGCCGAGGCAGGCAATCAATCTGCCGTGTGGGTCATGAAGCTGGGTGAGGACCAGGGCAGGATGCTCAGCGCCATACTCATTGGCAACAATGTGGTCAACCTGTCCGCCTCGTCCATGCTTACGGTCCTTGCAACCGAAGTGTTCGGCAGCAGGGCCGCGGGCGCGGCAACCGGAATCCTTACCCTTCTGATATTGATTTTCGGTGAAATCACCCCAAAGACCATTGCCACCCTGGAGGCGGAGAAGAACGCCCTCAGGTTCGGGCATATCATTTATGTGCTGATGGTCCTCATGACCCCTGTCATCGTGGCTGTGAACTGGATGTCCTTTGGCGTCCTGAAAGCCCTGAACGTGGATCCCAGCAAGCGGGGGGATGACATGACGGAGGACGAGCTGCGGACCATCGTGGAAGTGGGGCACGAAAAGGGTGTGATTGAGTCAGAAGAAAAGGAAATGATTAACAACGTATTCGACTTGGGCGATTCTGTGGCCACGGATATCATGGTACCCAGGATTGACATGACCTTCATCAATATCAATGCAGGGTTTGATGAACTGCTTCAGGTGTTTCGGGAAGAACGCTATACCAGGCTCCCCGTGTATGAGGAAACCACGGACAATGTGGTGGGGATCATCAACATAAAGGACATGCTGCTCATTGAGGACCGGGAGCATTTTTCCATCGCGGACCATCTGCGCCAGCCCCTTTACACCTTTGAATCCAAAAAACTGTCGGAACTTATGGTGGAAATGCGCCAGACCTCCAACAATATCGTCATTGTGCTGGATGAATACGGGGCCACGGCAGGGCTGATTACCCTGGAGGATATCTTAGAGGAAATCGTGGGGGACATCCGGGACGAGTACGACGAGGACGAGGAGGATGAACTCATACAGCTGTCAGACGGCCAGTACCTGGTCGAAGGCGCCATGAAACTGGATGATTTAAACCACAAACTGAACCTGGAACTTACGTCCGAGGATTATGATTCCGTGGGCGGATGGGTCATTGACCGGCTGGAACACCTTCCTGCCCAGGGGGAGGAAGTGGAGTGGGAAGGCGTCCGCCTGGTGGTGGAACAGGTGGAAAAAAACCGCATTGACAAAATCCATATATACCTGCCTGAAAATGAAGAAAAAGGCCGGGATTAAATCATAAAATGCTTGCAATTTGGAAGAATATATGATAGAATCAGTCGTTGTGACAAGAAATAGATGGTCCTCTGTTACTGAAACGCAGTGAATTTGATTTACCGCAGATGGTATTAAGAACATCCAATAGATGAAGGAGGTTCACACCGATGAACGACATTATTAAGAACATTGAAGCAGCCCAGTTAAAAGAAACCGTACCCGTATTCCATGTTGGCGATACCGTTAAGGTATACAACAAGATTAAAGAGGGTACCCGTGAGAGAATCCAGATTTTCGAGGGAACTGTCATTAAGAGACAGAACGGCGGAGCAAGAGAGACATTTACCGTAAGGAAGAATTCCAATGGCATCGGCGTTGAGAAGACCTGGCCATTACATTCCCCAAGCGTTGACAACGTGGAAGTCGTACGTAAAGGTAAAGTAAGACGCGCTAAGCTGAACTACTTAAGAGACAGGGTCGGTAAGGCTGCCAAGGTTAAGGAATCAGTTAAATAATCGGTTATTTAATCAGGTAGTGGAACAGGAACAAGGGACAATGCAAATTGTCCCTTTCTTAAATTCCCTTCCTTTTTGCGGACATAGGGTGTCACGGCAGGGGATGGGATAATACAGAGAAATGGGTGTGGTGCATGGAGTTTTATGTGAATGAGGATACGGCCTGGCTGCGCCGGATTGTGCGCTGGGCCGTGAACGTGGTGGTTGTGCTGGCCCTTGCCTGGTTCCTGGTGTATGCGTTCTGCGCCCAGGTCCCTGTGTCCGGCAATTCCATGCAGCCGGTCTTAAGCGCCGATGATGTGGTGCTGGTGAACCGCCTGGTTTATGACGTGGGTGAACCGGAGCGGCTTGACATTGTTGTGTTTGAGCGTGAGGACCACAAAAAGAACGTGAAGCGTATCATCGGCCTTCCCGGGGAAACCGTACAGATAAAAGGCGGTTTCATATTCATCAACGGTGAGGTCCTGAGTGTGGAGGACGGTCTGGAGCAGGTGTCCCTGGCCGGGCGGGCAGATACCCCCATCCAGCTGGAGCAAGATGAATATTTCCTTCTGGGGGATAACCGTGACAGCAGTGAGGACAGCCGTTTCTCCAATATAGGCAATGTAAAGAGAGAGCAGATATATGGAAAAGTCTGGTTCAGGATCCTTCCGCTTCTGAAGCTGGATTTCATCCATTCCAAATAGAATAGGAGAATGATATGAATATACAATGGTATCCCGGTCATATGACCAAGGCGAAACGGGCCATGAAGGAAGATATCAAGCTGATTGACCTGGTAATCGAACTGGTGGATGCCAGGGTGCCCCTGTCCAGCAGGAACCCGGATATTGACGATCTGGCCAAGGGGAAAGCCAGGATGGTGCTGCTGAATAAATCAGACCTGGCGGATGAGCGGGTAAATGCGCAGTGGGCCGCATGGTTTGAGGCAAAAAACATCCATGCCGTAAAGGTGGATTCAAGAAACAAGGGAACCTTAAAACAGGTGCAGTCCGTTGTGCAGGAAGCATGTAAGGAAAAGATTGAGCGGGACAGGAAACGCGGGATCATGAACCGTCCCATCCGAACCATGGTGGTGGGAATCCCCAACGTGGGCAAATCCACCTTCATCAATTCCTTTGCCGGCAAGGCATGTGCAAAGACCGGCAACAAGCCGGGGGTGACAAAGGGAAACCAATGGATCCGCCTCAATAAGACGCTGGAGCTATTGGATACCCCGGGAATCCTCTGGCCCAAATTCGAGGACCAGGCAGTGGGGCTTAAGCTGGCCCTGATCGGCTCCATCAACGACCAGATCCTTAACAAGGACGACCTGGCCTGCCGGTGCATCCGTATCCTGAAGGAACGGTATCCAGGCATGGTATCCCAGCGGTTCGGCCTTGAGACAGAGGATAAGGAACCGGCAGCCATCCTGGAAGATGTGGCAAGACTGCGCTCCTGCCTGATGAAGGGCGGGGAGCTGGATATTGCCAGGGCTGCTGCCATGGTCCTGGATGATTTCAGGTCAGGGAAACTGGGACGCGTCACCTTGGAGCGGCCCGAAGACTATAAGGATAAAGAGTGACCGGATATAACGGGACACGGAAAGGCGGACAGTGGCGGCAAGAGTATTAAAGGGTGAAAGACTGGAAAAGGAACTGGCCCGTCTGGAGGCCATGGCTGGATATGAAAAAGAGTATGAGGGATACGGGGGCATATGCGGGATTGACGAGGCGGGAAGGGGGCCTCTGGCAGGCCCTGTGGCGGCCGGTGCTGTCATCCTTCCAAAGGACTGCCGGATCCTTTATCTGAACGATTCCAAGAAGCTTTCAGAAAAGCGCAGGGAGGAATTGTTTGAGGAGATTAAGGAAAAGGCAGTGGCATGGTCCGTGGCCATTGCCACCCCTGCCAGGATTGACGAGATTAACATCCTCCAGGCCACCTACGAGGCCATGAGGGAGGCTGTGGCCGGGCTTGCCGTGAAACCGGATGTGCTGCTCAACGATGCCGTGACCATACCGGGCCTTGATATCCTACAGGTGCCCATCATAAAAGGCGATGCAAAAAGCCTTTCCATTGCAGCGGCCAGCATCCTGGCCAAGGTCACAAGGGACCGCATGATGGCAGGATATGAGGAAATGTTCCCCGGCTATGGGTTTGCAAAGCACAAGGGTTACGGGACCGCGGCCCATATTGCGGCCATCCGGGAGTTAGGCCCATGCCCCATCCACAGGAGGACGTTCATCCGTAATTTTGTGGGGCATACATATGAATAAACGGGAGACAGGCAGCTGCTATGAAGAACTGGCAGCTGTTTGTCTACAGAAAAAAGGATATCGCATCATTGAAAGGAATTACCGCTGCAGGCAGGGGGAAGTGGATCTGGTCTGCCGTCACGGAAGGTACCTGGTGTTCGTGGAAGTCAAATACCGTTCCACCGGACGCATGGGCGGGCCCCTGGAGGCAGTGGACCGGGTCAAGCAGAAACGCATCCGTGCAGCAGCGGTTTACTATATGTTCAGCCACAAAATACCCGAGGACTGTCCCTGCCGTTTTGATGTGGTGGGAATCCTGGGGGATCAGGTGGAACTGATCCAGGATGCGTTTTAGAGTGTTTTAGGGCGTTTAGGGCGTGACAGATGGCGGGAATGAATGTTCGGACACGCCCCAACTATCAGGACTAGGAGGTAATACCATGTCAATTAACTGGATATATAAGGATGACAGGAACGTTTTTCGCAATGTGGAACGCGGCGGTGTGCCCTATCTTTCTTTTAAGGCGCTGGAGGACACGGGGATGGTGATAAACGGTTTCTCCACCCGCCTGGGCGGGGCCAGCAAGGGCAGGTTCGCCACCATGAACTTTTCTTACAGCAGGAAGGACGACCCGGCGGATGTGCTGGAGAATTTTACAAGGATGGCAGATGCCCTGGGAGTGGAGCGCGACCGGATGGTGGTTTCCTACCAGACCCACACCACCAATGTGCGCAGGGTCACCCGGGAAGATGAGGGAAAAGGCGTTATCCGTGAACGGGATTACAGGAATGTGGACGGCCTGATTACCGATGTGCCCGGGATTACCCTGGTAACCTTTTATGCGGACTGCGTGCCCCTGTACCTGGTGGATCCGGTCCATCATGCAATCGGTCTCAGCCATTCCGGCTGGAGGGGGACGGTAAGGCGCATGGGCCAGGTGACCATGGATGCCATGAAAGAGGCCTTTGGCACAAGGCCTGAGGATGTGACGGCCTGCATCGGTCCCAGCATCTGCAGGGACTGCTTTGAGGTGGGGGAAGAGGTGGCAGAAGCCTTTGCGGATGCCTTTGACCCAAAATACAGGGACGCACTGTACCGCGCCAACGCAAAGCCGGGCAAATACCAGCTGGATTTATGGAAGGCCAATGAAATCATATTCCAGGAGGCCGGCGTGCCCAAAGAGCAGATCCATACCACGAATATCTGTACCATGTGCAACAGTGATTACCTGTTCTCCCACCGCAGGGTGGGAGAGGAGCGCGGGAATCTGGCAGCCTTTTTAAGTATCAGGTAATGGTTGGGGACGGATTGCGGGGTTATACTTAGATGAAAAATGCACGGCCCATTCCATGGCGGGAAGGGCCGTGCATTTTTATATCCCTGCATCTAAGGCTGCAGATTGTCTGTAAGGCTGCCAGGTTTTTTACCTGATTCCACCTGTCTATGGTTATACCAGTTTCTGGAAATACTCATATCCGCCGTTCTGGTATTTCTGTACCAGCTTCTGGATCTTCTCCGTGGGTGAGAGGGAAGAGCTGATGGAACGGTCATGGTTCAGTGCATTGATGATGGCGGCCAGGTATTTGCCCATATCTGCTTCCAGATACCAATCCCTCTTTAACAGATCAGGGGTGCGGTAGTTCAGGTTGGTGGTGATGACATAATCCAGATAACCCTGGGTATGGAATTCATCGAACTTCTCAAGACCATTGGTGAAGAGCCCGAAGGTACAGCATACGATGACCTTCTCTGCCTTGCGTTCTTTTAACTCCTTACAGGTATCCAGCATGCTTTCGCCGGAAGAAATCATGTCGTCAATGATCAGCACGGTTTTTCCTTCCACGGAAGCGCCCAGGAATTCGTGGGCAACAATGGGGTTGCGTCCCCCGATTACCTGGGAATAGTCCCTGCGTTTGTAGAACATGCCCATGTCAACCCCCAGGTTGTTGGCCAGGTAGACCGCCCGGTTCATGGCGCCTTCGTCCGGGCTTATGATCATCAGGTGTTCCTTGTCAATCCGGATGCTGGAGTCATGGGTAAAGAGGCTTTTGACAAACTGGTAGGTTGGCATGAAGTTGTCAAAGCCGATTAATGGGATGGCATTCTGCACACGCGGGTCATGGGCGTCAAATGTAATGATGTTCTCCACTCCCATGGCCGCCACTTCCTCAAGGCCCATGGCACAATCCAGGGATTCACGCTTGCTGCGCTTGTGCTGGCGGCTTTCATATAAGAAAGGCATGATCACATTCACCCTGTGGGCATTTGTACAGGCGCCGATGATACGCTTTAAATCCTGGAAATGGTCATCCGGCGACATGTGGTTGGTATAGCCGCTTACCGTATAGGGGATGCTGTAGTTCATTACATCCACCATGACGAAGACATCTGCACCCCGGACGGATTCGCCGATGACAGCCTTGCCCTCCCCGGTGCCGAATCTGGGGCAGCTGCATTTTAACAGATAAGAATCCACGTCATAACCGCGGTAGTGGAGGTCCTCCTTGCGGCGCATAAGCTCTTCCATGTCATTGCGCCTGAACTGGACGATATGGTCGTTTACCTTGGATGCCAGGTCCTGACAGCTTTCCAGGGCAGCGATTTTGAGGGGCGCGACCGGAAGGGAATCTTTAAATACGAAATTGTTAGCCATGATAGCTGTACTCCTTTGTCAAATAAGTAAATAATTGCCAATTTTCATATGTCTGCATATTATCACATATGATTTATACCATTTTTTATTTGGCCGGGTCAAGGGGTTGCAGATATTTCCTCAAAAAAAACAAAACAATTCCTCAAAAAGAACTTGTCATTTACAAAAGAGGGCAATATTGTTATTATATAAGTCAAAAGACTTTACAAGTCGGGACACGTATAGTAAAATCAAGCGGATACAATTTTATCTGAAGGGTATGGTACGCAATGGGATCTGGCAGGAAGCCTGGAAAGACCAGCTGTGAGTGCTGCGGCAATTATGTGTATGATGAGGATAATGATTACTATATCTGTGAAGTGGATCTGGATGAGGACGAAATGGGCCGTTTTTTAAACAATACCATGTATGCCTGTCCCTATTATCAGTCTGACGACGAGTACAGGATTGTAAGGAAACAGATATAGGATGTTTTGAAAGAGAGGAAATGACATGAGTAAACCAGTGGTAGCGATTGTGGGCAGGCCCAATGTGGGAAAGTCCACGCTGTTTAATGTAATAGCAGGGGATACCATTTCGATTGTAAAGGATACGCCGGGAGTGACCAGGGACAGGATTTATGCGGACTGCAGCTGGCTGGACATGAACTTCACGCTGATTGACACGGGAGGGATTGAGCCGGACACAAAGGATATCATCCTTTCCCAGATGCGGGAGCAGGCGGAGATTGCCATATCCACGGCAGATGTGATCATCTTCATCGTGGATGTGCGCCAGGGGCTGGTGGATTCGGACGCCAAGGTGGCCGATATGCTGCGCAAGTCCCGCAAGCCGGTGGTGCTGGCAGTAAACAAGGTGGACAGCATGGCCAAGTTCGGCAACGACGTATATGAGTTCTATAATCTGGGCATCGGCGAACCGGTTCCCGTATCAGCTGCCTCCAGGCTGGGAATCGGAGACCTGCTGGATGAAGTGGTGAAGCATTTTGACGGGGAGAAGATAGAGGAGGAAGAGGATGACCGCCCAAGGATTGCGGTTGTGGGCAAGCCCAATGTGGGCAAATCCTCCATCATCAATAAGCTTCTCGGTGAGAACCGGGTCATTGTAAGCGATATCGCAGGCACCACAAGGGATGCGGTGGACACTGAAATTGTTTATAACGGCATGCCCTATGTGTTCATCGACACGGCCGGCCTGCGCCGCAAGAGCAAGATTAAGGAAGAACTGGAACGTTACAGCATCATCCGCACCGTGACAGCGGTGGAGCGTGCGGACATCGTGATTGTTGTCATTGACGCCACCGAGGGCGTGACGGAACAGGATGCCAAGATTGCCGGTATTGCCCACGAACGGGGCAAGGGTGTCATTGTGGCCGTGAACAAATGGGATTCCATTGAGAAGACGGACAAGACCATTTATGAGTATACCAACAAGATAAAGGAGACCCTTTCCTTCATGCCTTATGCGGAATATATCTTCATTTCCGCGGCAACGGGACAGCGCCTTCCGAAGCTGTTTGAGCTGATTGACGCGGTGCGGCAGAACCAGAACCTGCGGGTTGCCACAGGCGTCCTGAATGAGATCATGACAGAGGCAGTTGCCATGCAGCAGCCGCCCTCTGACAAGGGAAAGAGACTTAAGATTTACTATATGACCCAGGTTGCAGTGAAACCGCCCACATTCGTAGTTTTTGTAAATGATAAGGAACTGATGCATTTCTCCTATACCAGGTATCTGGAAAACCAGATCCGCAATTCATTCGGGTTTAAGGGGACGTCCTTAAAATTCCTTATCCGCGAGCGAAAGACAAAGGAACAATAAACACAGCAAGGGGGATAATGGAATGGAACGGATCATATGTTTAGTCATGGGGTATGTGTTTGGGCTTTTTCAGACAGGTTATATATATGGCAAGGTCAAGGGGATTGATATCCGCCAGCACGGAAGCGGCAATTCGGGAAGTACCAATGCCCTGAGGGTCATGGGGGTAAGGGCGGGCGCCCTTGTGTTTATGGGGGATTTCCTGAAAACCGTGATCCCATGTTTCCTGGTGCGTATCCTGTTCGCATCCCGGCCGGAATATGTCTATGTCTTAATCCTCTATGCCGGATTCGGTGTGATCCTGGGGCACAATTTTCCGTTTTATCTGAACTTTAAGGGCGGAAAGGGGATTGCTGCAACTGCCGGGATTATGTTTTCACTAGACTGGAGGCTGACGGCCCTGTGCCTGGCTGCATTCATCCTCATTGTGGCTGTTACCAGATATGTGTCCCTAGGCTCCCTTGTGGTTTCCACCATCTTCCTTATCTGGAATATAATGATGGGACAGATGGGCGCCTACGGTCTTTCCCAGACATCAAGGCTTGAATTCTACGGGGTTTCTGCGGTGATATCCATCATGGCCTTCTGGAGACACAGGGCCAATATTGTCAGGCTGGCCCAGGGCAGGGAGAATAAGGTGGGTGCGAAAAAGCAATAAAATATCAAAATGGACGGTGAAGTTATGGCATCAATCGGTGTAATTGGATCAGGTACATGGGGAACGGCGCTGGCAGTGCTGCTCCATGGCAATGGACATCAGGTGGTAATCTGGTCGGCAATACCAGAGGAAATAAAAGAGCTGAAGGAAACCCATGCCCACAGGAATCTGCCGGAAGTAAAGATTCCTGTGGCAATCGGTTTTACGGATGATCTAAAGGAAGCCATGGAGGATAAGGACCTGCTGGTCCTGGCAGTGCCCTCTGTATTTGTCAGGGACACGGCCCGGAGGATGAAGGCATATATCAGGCCGGGCCAGGTCATTACCAATGTGGCCAAGGGAATTGAGGAGCATACCCTTATGACCCTGTCACAGATCATAGAGCAGGAACTGCCTGAGGCAGAGGTTACGGTCCTGTCCGGCCCAAGCCATGCGGAGGAGGTAAGCAGGGGACTGCCCACCACCTGTGTGGCAGGCGCACATAAGAAGCATGTGGCGGAATTTGTACAGGGGATTTTCATGAGCCAGGTGTTCCGGGTGTACACAAGTCCGGATATCCTGGGGATAGAACTGGGAAGCGCCCTGAAGAACGTGATTGCCCTGGCAGCCGGCATGGCCGACGGCCTTGGATATGGCGATAATACAAAGGCAGCCCTGATTACCAGGGGGATTGCGGAGATATCCAGACTGGGTATGGATATGGGCGGCAGGATGGAAACCTTTGCCGGCCTTACGGGAATCGGCGACCTGATTGTTACCTGTGCCAGCATGCACAGCCGCAACCGGCGGGCAGGCATACTGATTGGCAGGGGATACACCATGGAGGAAGCCATGGCAGAGGTGAAGATGGTGGTGGAAGGCGTCTACTCAGCCAAGGCAGCCCTGGCCCTTGCAGGGAAGTATGGGGTATCCATGCCCATTGTTGAACAGGTCAATGCCATACTGTTTGACGGCATGCCTGCAAAGGAAGCTGTTTCCGAGCTGATGCTCAGGGATAAACGGATTGAGAATTCCGGCCTGGAATGGGATGCGCAATGACATATGCGGTTAGGTTTAAGGGAGGGGATGCCTGGATTGGCTCCCCTCCCTTAAAAAATGGGGGCTTTTGCGGTAATAAGATGAATTCAGGCACAAATTTTCGGTCATTCGCGAAAAATAACCTATAATTTTTATGAAAAGGTTGACAATCCTCCGGTAACTACCTATAATATAGAAAGCTTTACAAAGAAAGTCCGCGGTGTTTCGACGCGGAAGGGTAAGGAAAAGCAAGAGGAGGAAAAATTATGAAAAAGAAATTATTTAGTCTTGGTTTGGCAGTGGCCATGGCTGCTTCTTTAACAGCATGCGGCGGTTCCGGCACAGCAGGGACCACTAAGGCTGCCGAGACAACCGCGGCAGACAAGGCAGGAGCAGCGGATAACGCGGCAGCAGGCGGCGTGATTAAGATTGGCGGTATCGGACCCACTACCGGGGGCGCGGCTGTATATGGCCTGGCCGTTCAGCACGGCGCACAGCTGGCAGTTGATGAGATTAACGCGGCAGGCGGCATCAATGGATGTACAATTGAATTTAATTTCCAGGATGATGAGCATGATCCGGAGAAGTCCGTAAGTGCTTATAATACATTAAAGGACTGGGGAATGCAGGCGCTGATGGGCACCGTGACATCCGGCCCATGTATCGCTGTTGCTGATAAGACGGCGGCTGACAACATGTTCCAGATTACCCCATCCGGCTCCGCCGTGGAGTGCGCGGCCAATCCTAACGTGTTCCGTATCTGTTTTTCCGATCCGGACCAGGGCGCTGCTTCCGCTAAGTACATAGGCGAGAACAAGCTGGCAACCAAGATTGCTGTTATCTATGACAGCTCCGATATCTATTCCAGCGGTATTTATGAGAAGTTTGCGGAAGAGGCCGCGAACCAGGGCCTTGAGATTGTTGCGGCCGAGGCTTTCACGGCTGACAGCAACAAGGATTTCTCCACACAGCTGCAGAAGGCCAAGGATGCCGGCGCAGAGCTGGTATTCCTGCCGATTTACTACACAGAGGCTTCCCTGATTTTACAGCAGGCTGACAAGGCCGGCTTTGAGACACAGTTCTTTGGCTGTGACGGTATGGACGGAATCCTTCAGGTTGAGAATTTTGACACCAGCCTGGCAGAGGGCCTGATGCTGCTTACACCATTTGCAGCAGATGCAACAGACGACCTGACTGTTAACTTTGTAAAGAGCTACAAGGATGCATACAATGAAGTTCCTGTACAGTTCGCAGCTGATGCGTACGATGCAATCTACGCCCTGAAGGCAGCCATGGAAGATGCCAATGTGACCGCTGATATGGATGCAAGCGCTATCTGCGATGCCCTGAAGGCTTCCATGCTGAACATCAAGTTAGACGGACTGACCGGCGAAGGCATGACCTGGACCGAGGACGGTGAGCCTCACAAGGCGCCAAAGGCCGTTAAGGTAGTGGACGGAGCATACGCAGCCATGTAAGTACAGCCCATTCAGATAAGGTGGACTGACTGTTACAACACAAAACCCAACAGAGGGCTGTCACTATGACAACCCTCTTGTTTATAGTAAGGTTTCATGATATCATAAGTTACAGGATTCCGCCGCTTCACAGCGGTAAATCAAAAAAGACTTCAGACAAAGAGGTGCAGGTATGGGCTTTATTAACTATTTAATCAACGGCATAAGCCTGGGCAGTGTATATGCCATCATAGCTCTTGGATATACAATGGTTTACGGGATTGCCAAAATGCTGAACTTCGCTCACGGCGATGTTATTATGATTGGCAGCTACGTGGTATTTGTCACGGTCAGCACCATGGGATTCCCGCCATTGGCGGGCATACTTGTGGCGGTCCTGGCCTGTACGCTGCTGGGGATGACCATTGAGCGGATTGCGTATAAGCCTTTGCGCGGCGCTTCACCTCTTGCCGTACTGATTACGGCCATCGGTGTCAGCTATCTGCTGCAGAATGTGGCCCTGCTTATATTCGGCGCGGATACGAAGTCATTTACATCCGTTGTCACCATCCCTGCCATTAAGCTGGCAGACGGGCAGATGACCATTACAGGGGAGACCATTGTGACCATCCTTACCTGTATCATCATCATGCTGGGCTTAACCACCTTCATCAATAAGTCCAAATCAGGCCAGGCCATGTTAGCTGTCTCTGAGGACAGGGGCGCGGCCACCCTGATGGGAATTAACGTAAACGGCACCATAGCCCTTACCTTTGCAATCGGCTCCGCCCTGGCGGCCATTGCTGGTGTGCTCCTGTGCTCCGCTTACCCGTCCCTTACCCCGTATACAGGCTCCATGCCGGGTATCAAGGCCTTTGTTGCAGCCGTGTTCGGCGGCATTGGCTCCATTCCGGGGGCATTTATCGGCGGAATCCTTTTGGGCGTGATTGAAATCCTTTCAAAAGCATACATATCATCACAGATGTCCGACGCCATCGTATTTTCCGTGCTGATCATCGTGCTGCTTGTCAAGCCCACCGGTATTCTGGGCAAGAAGATTAATGAGAAAGTGTAGGTGCCGGTATGAAGAGTAATGCAAAACGTAAGATATTCATTAATAATATGATTACATATGGGATAGTGGCCGCGGCCTATATCATCATGCAGGTCCTGGTTGGCACCGGTCATATATCCAGCCTGTTAAAGGGGCTTTTAGTTCCTTTCTGCATCTATGTGATCATGGCGGTTTCCCTGAACCTGACCGTGGGAATCCTGGGCGAACTGAGCCTGGGACATGCCGGCTTCATGTGTGTGGGCGCATTTGCAGGCGCGTTGTTCTCAAAATGTATGAAGGGTTCCATCAATCCAACCCTGAGCCTGGTGATTGCCATTGTAATCGGCGCAGCGGCAGCGGCTGTTTTCGGCATGCTGATCGGAATACCGGTCCTCCGTCTGAGGGGGGATTATCTTGCAATCGTGACCCTGGCCTTTGGCGAGATCATTAAGAATCTGGTCAATGCCATTTATCTGGGACGCGATTCCTCCGGCTTCCACATTTCCTTTAAGGACTCCATGTCCCTGAAGCTGGAAGAAGGCGGGGAAATCCTCATAAAAGGCGCCCAGGGAATCACTGGCACGCCCCAGGCAGCCACCTTTACCATTGGCGTCATCCTGGTGCTCATTACCCTGTTCATTGTGATGAACCTGGTTCATTCACGTACAGGACGCGCAATCATGGCCATCCGCGACAACCGTATTGCTGCTGAATCCATAGGCATCAATATTACAAAGTACAAGCTGCTGGCATTTTCCATCTCAGCCGGTCTTGCAGGGGTTGCAGGCGTGCTGTATGCCCATAACCTGACCACCCTGACCGCGCAGCCCAAGAACTTTGGGTATAACATGTCCATCATGATTCTTGTGTATGTGGTCCTGGGCGGCATCGGAAGCATCAGGGGCTCTGTCATAGCAACGGTCATCCTGTACCTTCTTCCGGAAATGCTCAGGGGACTCAGCAATTACCGTATGCTTATGTATGCAATCGTACTGATCCTGGCCATGCTTTTCAACTCCGCGCCGCAGTTCGTGACCATGCGTGAACGGATTATGGACAGGTTTGGCAGGAAAGATAAAAAACCGGCAAAGGAGGCAGCGTAACATGGCATTACTTGAAGTTAAGAATTTAAGCATAGCCTTTGGCGGCCTTAAGGCGGTTGATAATTTCCAGATAAGTATAGATAAAGGCCAGCTTTATGGGCTGATTGGACCAAATGGGGCCGGTAAGACAACGGTATTCAACCTGCTGACCGGCGTATATAAACCGGATGCCGGCAGCATTGAGTTAAATGGAATCAATGTAACCGGCAGGAAGACAACGGAGATTAACCAGTCCGGCATTGCCAGGACGTTCCAGAACATCCGCCTGTTCAAGGACCTGTCCGTGCTGGATAATGTTAAGGCGGGACTTCACAACCAGTACAGATATTCCACGGCAGCAGGTATTTTCCGGCTTCCCCGGTACTATAAGACGGAGAAGAAGATGGATGAGAAGGCCATGGAGCTTCTGAAGGTATTCGGCCTGGATGAAGAGTGTGATTACAAGGCATCCAACCTTCCCTACGGCAAGCAGAGAAAACTGGAGATTGCCAGGGCCCTTGCCACGAAACCAAAGCTTCTGCTTCTGGATGAGCCGGCGGCGGGCATGAATCCCAATGAGACAGCGGAACTTATGGACACCATCCGCTTTGTACGCGATAATTTTGATATGACAATCCTTCTTATTGAACATGACATGAAGCTGGTAAGCGGCATCTGTGAGGAACTGACCGTGCTGAACTTCGGCCAGGTACTGTGCCAGGGGCCCACCAGCTCCGTGCTTCACAATCCGGAAGTTGTCAAAGCATATCTTGGTGAATAGGAGGAGATGGTAATATGGCTATGCTTGAAGTCAGGGACCTGGAAGTCTATTACGGCGTGATCCAGGCCATAAAAGGAATCTCCTTTGATGTGGACCAGGGAGAAATCGTGGCATTAATCGGCGCCAACGGTGCAGGAAAGACAACAACCCTGCATACCATTACAGGGCTGATCCATGCCAAGTCCGGTAAGATCGTTTATGAAGGTACGGATATAACAAAGGTTCCCGGATATAAACTGGTGGGCATGGGCATTGCCCATGTGCCTGAGGGAAGACGGGTATTCGCAACCCTCACCGTGCTTCAGAACCTGAAGATGGGGGCATACACCAGAAAAGATAAGGATGAGATGGAAGCAACCCTTAAGATGGTATACAGCCGCTTCCCCCGTCTGGATGAACGTAAGAACCAGCCCGCAGGAACCCTGTCCGGAGGTGAGCAGCAGATGCTTGCCATGGGAAGGGCCCTTATGAGCCATCCCAGGATGATTGTCATGGATGAGCCCTCCATGGGCCTTTCGCCTATCTACGTGAATGAGATTTTTGATATCATCCAGAAGATTAACGGGGACGGCACCACCGTGCTCCTGGTGGAGCAGAATGCCAAGAAGGCCCTGTCCATCGCAGACAAGGCATATGTGCTTGAGACAGGCAACATTGCGCTTAGCGGCGATGCAAAGGAACTGATGAACAATAATCAGGTGAAGAAGGCTTACCTGAGTGAATAAGGATGCAAAAATAAGGATATAAAAAGATGGAGGGAACAGGGCGGGACTGATACGGGATCCTGCCCTGTCCCATATTCTGAAATCCGCTCTTGAAATCCCTGCGTGATTGTGCTATATATAGTTTACGGCCGGAATAACAATTTTGAAAGGAGTGAGGCCATGCTTGACAGACAGGACTTGGAAATGATCCGTCTTGTTATGAAGGAAGAGATAACGGCATCAGAGATGCGCATGGAGAATCGGATGGATGCGCGTTTCGAAGAACAGGAGAAGCGCATAGACGCCCGTTTCGAAGAACAGGAGAAGCGCATAGACGCCCGTTTCGAAGAACAGGAGAAGCGCATAGACGCCCGTTTTGAAGAACAGGGGAAGCGGAACGATGCCCGCTTTGCAGAACAGGATGAGTGCTTTGGAAAACGGATGGAGATGCGGTTTGCCCAGGAACGTGAGTGGCTGGAGAAGCATCTGGATAAGCGTTTTGCCGCATCTGAGAACCTGATACTTGGCGAATTGGACCGTATCCATATTAAGCTTCAGGATCAGCTGGATGATATGAAGCAGAGGCTGGACGAGATGACCGAGTATTACAGGATTAAGAAACTGGATGATATTAACGGGGCTCTTCTGCTTCAGATGATACAGGAAGTAGAGCGCAGGGTAGAGGCCCTGGAAAAGAAATCAGCATAGCCAGCCAGGGAATCAAACATTGGCTGGCTTATATTCCTATCTGTTTATCGGATTGATTCAATGGTTTTGATGCCGTCTGCGGCAGTTCTGGATGATATGTCCCATATTTCCACTGGTAATTCAATAAAAAATACATCCGCATTTATTTATCATACCCATAATTCCCTGTGCATATATTATAAAAGCATAGCAAGGGGGTATATTTATGGACAATTTTAATGTATACAAGGATATTCAAGCGAGAACAGGCGGAGAGATATACATAGGTGTGGTGGGGCCGGTGCGCACAGGCAAATCAACGTTCATCAAGCGGTTCATGGAACTCCTGGTGCTTCCTGCAATGGAAGATGATAACCTGCGGAACCTGAGCCGTGATGAACTGCCCCAGAGTGCTGCCGGAAAAACCATTATGACAACAGAACCCAAATTCATCCCCAAGGAAGCAGCCAAGATCAACCTGGCCGATGGGATTGAAGCCAAGGTAAGGCTGATTGACTGTGTGGGCTTCATGGTGGACGGTGCGGCAGGACACGTGGAAAACGGAGAGGAACGTCTGGTGAAGACCCCCTGGTTTGATTACGACATCCCTTTTACCCAGGCAGCGGAACTGGGCACCAGGAAGGTCATCAATGACCACTCCACCATAGGGATTGTGGTGACCACGGATGGCAGCATCGGGGAAATCAAACGCCCAGGGTACATAGCAGCTGAAAAACAGACGGTGGATGAACTGAAAAAGCTGGGGAAACCATTTGTGGTCCTGCTCAATTCCATGAAGCCCTACTCGGACGAGACAGCCAAGCTGGCCAAGGAAATGTCGGAAGGATACGGCGTATCCGTGCTTCCGGTTAACTGCGAACAGCTGAAAAAGGATGATGTATTCCATATCCTGGAGAAGGTGCTGAAGGAATTCCCGGTCACGGAGATGGACTTCCATATTCCGAAATGGCTGGAAATCCTGCCGGCTACCCACTGGCTGAAGGCCCAGGTCATCCAGGCTGCCAGGGGAGTCATCCAGAAGGTCAGCCATATGAAGGATGTGGCCGGTGAACTGGCCGCACAGAACACGGACACCATACGGTCCATGAATGTAAAGAACATGCAGATGGCAGACGGACGGGTGGCCGTGCAGGTGGATATGGACGACAGCTATTATTACCAGATCCTCAGTGACTATGTGGGGCTCCCCATAGAGGGTGAATACCAGCTGATGCAGACCTTAAGCAGCCTGGCCAACATGCAGAAGGAATATGAAAAGGTCCAGAACGCCCTGACACAGGTACGCCTTAAGGGCTATGGCGTAGTGACCCCGGAACGCTCTGAGATTGTCCTGGATGAGCCCCAGGTCATCAAGCATGGCAACAAGTATGGCGTGAAGATGAAGGCGGAAGCCCCCTCCATCAACCTGATAAAGGCCCACATAGAGACGGAGATTGCGCCGATTGTGGGCAGTGAACAGCAGGCCCAGGACCTGATTGCCTATATTAAGGAAAATGCCAGGGACAGTGACGACGGAATCTGGAACACCAATATTTTCGGAAAATCCATTGAGCAGATTGTGGAGGATGGGATACAGGCAAAGGTCTCACAGATGACGGAAGACTGCCAGCTCAAGCTTCAGGATACCCTGCAGAAAATCATCAATGACAGCAACGGCGGAATGATATGCATCATTATCTGAAATCAACAGTCGGCCGCAGGTGTGTTGAAAGCATGATAGGTTTCGGGAAATTGTGTAAATATAGCGATACTATTTGCATTCATACGGAGAACATGGTATACTGTAGCCAGAATTGACAGAATATTTATGTGGCGGGACTATATTATACGCAGAGGGGAGAATGCAGATGAGACTAACATTTATCGGGGCGGATCATGAGGTGACTGGAAGCTGTCATTTTCTGGAAGTAGGGGAAACAAAGGTATTGATTGACTGCGGCATGGAACAGGGTAACAATATCTATCAGAACGCGGAACTTCCCGTAAGTTACCGTGAAATAGACTACGTGTTCCTGACCCATGCCCATATCGATCATGCGGGCATGCTGCCATGGATCTATGCAAGAGGGTTCCGGGGCCAGGTGATAGCCACCTATGCGACCGTTGACCTGTGCAACATCATGCTGAAGGACAGTGCCCATATACAGGAGATGGAGGCTGAGTGGAAGAACCGTAAGGCCCGGCGCGCCGGACGCAGTGAGGTGGAGGCCCTTTACACCATGGAGGATGCACAGGATGTGCTGAAGCATTTTGAAGGGGTGGCTTATGGCCAGGAATTCAAACTGAATGACAACCTGACCCTGCGTTTTACGGATGTGGGGCATCTGCTGGGATCCGCATCCATAGAGATATGGGCTACCGAGGGAAGCCGGACCAAGAAGATTGTATTTTCCGGGGACATCGGCAATAAGAACAAGCCCCTCATAAGGGATCCGCAGTATATTGATGAGGCGGATTATGTGGTGATGGAATCCACCTATGGCAACCGCTACCATAAAAAGGGAGTAAACCATGTGGAGGACCTGGCCCGCATCATCCAGGAGACCCTGGACCGGAGCGGCAACGTGGTGATTCCTGCCTTTGCAGTGGGACGTACCCAGGAACTGCTTTATCTGATACGGCATATCAAGGATGAAAAACTGGTCAAGGGACATGACGGCTTTGACGTCTATGTGGACAGCCCGCTGGCAGTGGAAGCCACCCATGTGTTTAAGGAAAACATGCTGGAATGCTATGACGATGAGACAAAGGCTTTGGTGGAAAAGGGAATCAACCCCATTGATTTTCCCGGGCTTAAGCTGTCTATTACCAGCGAGGAATCAAAAAACATCAACTTTGATATGACGCCCAAGGTAATCATATCCGCAGCAGGCATGTGTGATGCGGGCCGAATCAGGCATCATCTGAAGCATAATCTCTGGAGGCCGGAATGTTCCATTGTCTTTGCAGGATACCAGGCAGAGGGAACCCTGGGGCGCCTGCTCCAGGACGGTGCACAGACCGTTAAGATTTTTGGGGAGGAGATTGATGTAAGGGCCCACATTGAGAATATTGAAGGAATCAGCGGACACGCGGACCGGGACGGGCTGCTTACATGGATATCCTCCTTTGGGAAACGTCCGGATTATGTGTTTGTGGTCCATGGCGATGAGGAGTCCTGTACCGCATTTGCGGATATGCTGAACACCCAGCTGAAGCTGGAAGCCAGGGCGCCGTTTTCCGGTTCGCAGTTTGATCTGATTAAGGGGTGCTGGATCAAGGAGGCCGGGCCTGTGCTGATTGAGAAAGAAACAGCAGCCAGACGCAAGGCAACCGGTGTCTATACACGTCTTGTGGATGCCGGTAAGCTTCTTATGGATGTAATCAGCCGCAACCAGGGAGGGGCCAATAAGGATTTAACACATTTTACAGAACAGATACTGGCCCTCTGCGATAAATGGAACAGATAGGGCCGGTAAGGACAGGAGACAGTAATACATGAGTAAAGTACAGATTTATACGGATGGTTCAGCCAGGGGCAACCCGGACGGCCCTGGAGGTTATGGGGTGGTGATGCATTTCACGGACAGCAAGGGGCAGCTGCATGAAAAGACCCTGTCCGGCGGATACGTGCGCACAACCAATAACAGGATGGAGCTGATGGCTGCCATCATGGGACTGGAGACGCTGAACCGGCCATGCCAGGTGCAGTTATATTCCGACTCCAAATACCTGACAGATGCATTTAACCAGAGATGGATTGACAGCTGGATTGCAAAGGGATGGAACCGCGGCAAAAGCGGTCCTGTTAAGAATATTGACCTGTGGAAGCGGCTTTTAAAGGCAAAGGAGCCCCATCAGGTAAGCTTTATCTGGGTAAAAGGACATGCAGGCCATCCCCAGAATGAGCGCTGCGACCAGCTGGCAACCTCTGCGGCTGACGGTAATGACCTGATGATTGATGAAGGGCTTGAAAGCTGATTTCTTACGTATCTCTTACAATCTATTACTCCTTTCATCTGCATATTCACTTTCCTGTTTTTTTGTGATAATGTAGTGACAAGAACACAGCAGGGAAGTGTGACAATGAAGGATAAACGAATATGGATTGTAATCATCTGCATCCTGGTGATAGGGACCGGGGTAACCCATTATACCAAGTACTACGTAAAAAGCCAGGCAACAGCCATGGATACGGCGACAACGGCTGGCGGGATGCCTGCAGGCGCACCTTCCACTGCATCTGCCTCTGAAGTGAAAGAGGAGGAACAAAAGGAGCAGGAAGCCACGGAAATTCCTGCTCCCATGGGCAGGAGCCTTGGTGCTGCCCCGGCAGCAGGAGCGGGCCCGGGGGCTGCGTATGCGTCTTCTTCCGTGGAAGACAGGGCAGAAGCCGCCGCTGCTGCTGAAGAGACAGCTGCATCTTCCGAGGACAGGGCCCAGGCAGTCCAGATATATTCAGAGGATGAAGTGCCTGTGGAGCAGATGCCCATCTCGCCGCTGACAGGCGCAAAAGAAAACGGGGCAAAGACGGTCCTTGCCATTGATTACAGGCAGCGCCTGATGGATTTGGATTCACAGATCCAGAAGATGCGTGAGCAGGAGACGGATTCCAATGTCTATTCCATCAAGACCTCGGCTGAGACCGAACTCAGGATGTGGGAGGGGGAACTGAACTCCATTTATAATGCGCTTCTTGAACTTTTGCCCCAGGAGGACGCGGCCAGATTGGCTTCCGAACAGCAGGAATGGCTGAAAACCAGGGAGACAAGGGCTGCAGAGAACACGGGAAAAAGCGGCGGTTCAGTGGATCGGATCGGATATTCGGCCACTATGGCAAGTCTTACAAGGAACAGGGCATATGAACTGGCAGGCAGATATGAACAGGCCAACGGCCTGCCGGCCCAGGAGGAAGAGGAAACCGCGGCCGCCCTATCCGGGCAGTAGGAAGCCTGACCGGTTTCCCATGCGCGGTCCGGGAAAGGGAATGTATAAAGTCACGGATAAGCGGGAAAACCAAAGGGAAATCCTTGGTTTTCCCGCTTATTTTGTGAAGTGAGTCTTGATAATTATATACCAATATGGTAAAATGACGGTTATGTAATTTATGATGTGATGATATGGAGGAAGATAAAGTGAAAGAACCACAGTACCGCGGCGTGAATGAGCTCCGCCGGATGTTCCTTGAATTTTTCGAGAGCAAGGGCCATCTTGCCATGAAGAGTTTTTCCCTTGTTCCGCATAATGATAACAGCCTGCTTTTAATCAATTCCGGTATGGCCCCTTTAAAGCCGTATTTTACAGGACAGGAGATTCCGCCAAGAAAGCGTGTGACCACCTGCCAGAAGTGCATCCGCACCGGTGATATCGAGAATATCGGCAAGACTGCCAGACATGGTACTTTTTTTGAGATGCTGGGTAATTTCTCCTTTGGCGACTATTTTAAACATGAGGCAATTGCCTGGACATGGGAGTTCCTGACAGAAGTGGTGGGACTGGATGCCGACAGGCTGTATCCCAGCGTATACCTGGAGGATGACGAGGCCTTTGACATCTGGAATAAGGAAATCGGGATTCCGGCAGAACGTATTTTTAAGTTCGGCAAAGAGGACAACTTCTGGGAGCACGGCTCCGGTCCATGCGGCCCCTGTTCCGAGGTATACTATGACAGAGGGGAACAATACGGCTGCGGCAGCCCGGACTGCACGGTGGGCTGCGAGTGCGACCGTTATATTGAGGTATGGAACAATGTATTTACCCAGTTTGATAATGACGGACATGGTCATTACACGGAACTGGAGCATAAGAATATTGATACGGGCATGGGGCTGGAGCGCCTTGCTGTTGTGGTCCAGGGCGTGGATTCCCTGTTTACCGTGGATACCAACAAGGCCCTTCTTGACAGGGTATGTGAACTGTCCCACACCGAATACCAGAAAGACCATGAGACAGATGTCTCACTGCGTATTGTGGCAGACCATGTCAAGTCCTGTACCTTCATGATATCGGATGGAATCATGCCTTCCAATGAAGGCCGGGGTTATGTGCTGCGCCGTCTGCTGCGCAGGGCTGCCCGCCATGGAAGGAAGCTTGGGATTGAAGGAAGGTTCCTGGCAGAACTTTCAAGGACGGTAATTGAACTGTGCAAGGATGGATATCCTGAACTGGAAGAAAAGCAGGTCATGATATTCAAGGTCCTGTCTGAGGAAGAGGACAAGTTTAACAAGACCATTGACCAGGGCCTTACGATTTTAGGCGAGATGGAAGAGGAGATGCAGAAGGAAGGCGGCAGGACGCTGTCCGGGACCAATGCGTTCAAACTGTATGATACCTACGGATTCCCGCTGGATCTGACCAAGGAAATCCTGGAGGAAAAGGGATACGGGGTGGATGAGGACGGCTTTGATGCTGCCATGAAGGAGCAGAAGGAAAAAGCCAGGAAGGCGCGCAAGACAACCAATTACATGGGTGCGGACGTAACCGTGTACCAGTCCATTGACCCTTCCATCACAACGGAGTTCGTGGGTTATGACAAGCTGAGCGCGGTTTCAAGGATTACGGTCCTTACCACGGAGGATGAACTGGTCCAGGCCCTTACGGATGGACAGAAAGGAACCGTGATTGTAGAGCAGACCCCATTTTATGGCACCATGGGCGGCCAGCAGGGCGATGTAGGTGTGATTGTCAATGAAAACGGGGAATTTAAAGTAGAAGATACCATTCATCTCCAGGGCGGCAAAGTGGGCCACGTGGGTATAATGACAAAAGGAATGCTTCAGGTGGACGACGGGGTGACGCTTTCAGTCTGCGAAAAGAACCGCGCCCTTATCTGCAAGAACCACAGTGCCACCCATCTGCTGCAGAAAGCCCTCCGCCTGGTACTGGGAGACCATGTGGAACAGGCCGGCTCCTATGTGGATGCAGGAAGGCTCCGCTTTGACTTTACCCATTTCTCAGCCATGACACCTGAGGAGATTAAGAAGGTAGAGGCGCTGGTCAACAGGGAGATTCAGGCATCCCTTCCGGTGGTGACTGAAACCATGACCCTGGAGGAGGCCAAGAAAACAGGGGCAATGGCCCTGTTCGGTGAGAAATACGGTGACTCCGTACGCGTGGTCGAGATGGGGGATTTCTCCACAGAACTGTGCGGCGGCACCCATGTGGCGAATACTAACAATATCGCTTCATTTAAGATCCTGTCAGAGGCAGGCATTGCTGCCGGCGTAAGGCGTATTGAAGCCCTTACATCAGAGGGGCTTATGAAGTATTATGAGGAAGTGGAGGCAGAACTCCATGAGGCAGCCAAGGCAGCCAAGACAACGCCTGCAGCCCTTACTTCAAAAATCCATGCACTGTTGGATGAGATTAAGTCCCTGAATTCTGAGAATGAGAAATTAAAGAGCCGGCTGGCCAATGACTCCCTGGGGGATGTCATGAGCCAGGTAAAGGAAGTCAATGGCATCAAGGTCCTGGCCTTAAAGGTATCGGGCGTTGATATGAATGGCCTGCGAAGCCTGGGAGACCAGTTAAAGGATAAATTGGGAGACGGGGTCGTGGTTCTTGTCTCTGAGCAGGACGGCAAGGTAAACCTGATGGCTACTGCCACGGATGCGGTACAGAAGAAGGGAGCCCATGCAGGCAACCTGATTAAGGCAATCGCCGGTCTTGTGGGCGGCGGCGGCGGCGGACGTCCGGGCATGGCCCAGGCTGGCGGCAAGAACCCGGCCGGCATGGATGATGCCCTTAAAAAAGCAGTTGAAGTGGTGGAAGAACAGACGAAATAGGTCTTATCTTAAAAAAAATGCAAAATAACTGCAAGAAATATAAATTTTTTCTTGACGTATGGTATTTTTATGCTATAATCATAGCAGTGCTAAAAATACCCAAACAGTTGTATTATGCACAATTACACAACTGGAGGGAGGTTAGGTGTGAGCGATGTCAAACGTAATTGTTAAAGATAACGAGAGCTTAGACAGTGCTTTACGCAGATTCAAAAGAAACTGTGCAAAGGCTGGCATTCAGCAGGAAATTCGTAAGAGAGAGCATTACGAGAAGCCAAGCGTAAGACGTAAGAAAAAGTCTGAAGCTGCCCGTAAGCGTAAATTCAACTAATCCACGGTATCTTGGTTGTGGATTTGGTTATCAGATGCAAGTAAAAACAGCCGGCTGTTATGGAGACATGACAGCCGGCTGTTTTTGCCGTGCGCCTGCGGGCGCACATTCCCAAGTTCCTTATTTTCCGGTTTGCGGTCTTTTCCTGGCCGCTGATTGTTAAGAGACCATGTCAGTCCGCTTCCTTAAGACTGCATGAAGGCGTGGCCACCAGGGAATAGTTGGTGTGGTAGATTACGAAGCCGGGAGCTGAACCAGCCACCTTTTTGATATTCTTCTTCTGTATATAGTCAATTTCCACCTTATCATTATCCCGTCCCTTGGAATAATAGGCGGCCAGGGCGCCTGCTTCCTCGAACACCCGGTCAGGAAGGTCTGTCTTTCCCTCGGACTTAACAATCACATGGGAGCCGGGAATCCCTTTTGCATGAAACCACCAGTCATTGCCCGTGGCCACCTTGAAGGTCAGTTCTTCATTCTGATAATTGTTCTTGCCCACATACATGTGAAATCCGTCGGAAGAGATGTAGTGGAAGGGCCTGCTGGTAATCCTGGGCTTCTTGTCGCCGGACCTGCGTTTCTTGATGTAACCGTATTCCATCAATTCCTCTTTGATCTGCACAAGGTCATCCTCCTTAAGGGCAATATCCAGCGCCGAACTGATGGATTCCAGATGGTCAATCTCTGCCTTTGTCTCCTTTGTCAGGTCGGTTAAGGCTTCATAGGTACGTTTCAGCTTGTTGTATTTGTCAAAATGCTTCTTGGCATTATCCTTGGCTGACAGCTGGGAATCCAGGGGGACCGTGATTTCTTCGTTGGTATAATAGTTCAGGCACCGAAGGGACTTCTCACCGCCCTGCAGTTCGTATCCGTAGGTATTGAGCAGCTCCCCGTAGATGCGGTATTTCTCACGTTTCTCCGTGTCGCCCAGCTGCTTTAGCTGCAGATCGTACTTTTTATAGTTGCGCTCCAGCGCGGTCTGTACAATCCTTCGCAGATCCGAGGATTTTTGCCTGATCCTGGTCACGGTGTCACGTGACGCATAATAATTTTCAAGAAGTGCGCTGATGGAAGGGATATGCTCCAAATGATAATCATCCCCTTCATAACATGTAAGCGGGAATGCCGCATATTCCACCGGTCCATCCGCGTCATGGACAATGGCCGGTGAAAAGTTTCCGTCCCGCACATCCTCCATCACCAGGCTGAAGGTATGGTACAGATGCACCAGCTCTGCCTCTGAAAGCTGGTTGGCCGAAAGGTCGGAATCAATGGAAGCCAGATGGCAGATTTCCTCGGCCATAATGGGGCTGATTCCGGTAAGGCGGTTATAGAGCGCCTTCTGCAGTGGCATGGGGGCATTTTCCATGAGACCGGCAAAGGCTTCCTGGGAAACCGTAAGCGGATCCTCCTTGGCCACGGTCTGGGGGATGAAATACTCCCTGCCCGGCAGTACCTCGCGGACCGAGCTGACCTGGGCCGACACATGCTTGATGCTGTCGATGATGGTCTTATCCTCTTTGCAGAAAATAATATTGCTGTGCTTGCCCATGATTTCCACAATCAGCTTCTTCCGGCAAAGATCCCCCAGTTCATCCAGATGTTCCAGCTCAAACTCAATGATCCGCTCCAGTCCGGGCTGGCTGATTCCCACAATCCGCGCGCTTCCGATGTGCTTGCGCAGCAGCATGCAGAAATTCGGGGCTGTCATGGGGCTGGGCTTATTCTTATCCGTAAGATAAATCAGCGGCAGACTTGCGCTGGCCGATATCTGAAGCCTGTAATTTTCCTTGTTATTCTTGATGGCAATCAGCAACTCATCCTTTTCAGGCTGGGCAATCTTAGAAATACGCCCTCCCTCCAGGGTATCCTTAAATTCATGTACCAGACTGGCAATGGTAATTCCGTCAAATGCCATAAAATCCCACTCCTATCAGGCCTGATTTGACATAAAGAAAAAAACAAACCTTCCCTTACGCCACGGCCATTGACTATAAGAATATCATAAAAGCGGCAATAAGAAAAGGCCAACCTACGCCAGCCCCTTATACGATTCACCCACCATGCATGCAGATACGGCAAACAGAAACACCTAGCGGGTGAGGAAGGGAGCCGTATCCCCCTCCTCCGGCTCCCTTCCTCACGGACGGATGCACTTCCCCGTCATCCCATACAACCCCACCCAATCATTTCCTTGACTTGAATCCGCAGATGAATTATAATACTATCTAACTATGGATAAAAGCGAAAGAGAGGCATTTGTTATGTTAAAAAGCATGACTGGTTTCGGCAGGTGCGAGAATATAACCGATGAATATAGGATTTCTGTCGAAATGAAAGCCGTGAATCACAGATATCTGGACTTGAGTATTAAGATGCCAAAGAAGTTTAATTACTTTGAAGCTTCCATCAGGACCCTTCTTAAGAAATACATCCAGAGGGGGAAGGTTGACCTGTTCATCAACTACGAGGACTATACGCAGGGCAACATGTGCCTTAAGTATAACCGTGCGCTGGCAGCTGAATATATGGATTATTTCAATAAGATGGCGGAAGAATTCAGCATACAGAATGATGTGAAGGTTTCCACACTGGCCAAGTTCCCTGAAGTATTCTCCATGGAGCAGGCGCCGGATGATGAGGAACATCTGTGGGGAATCCTGTCGGCCGCCCTTGAGGATGCCGCGGTGAGGTTCGTGCAGTCCAGGGAGGTGGAAGGGGAGCATTTGAAGAATGACCTTCTTGGCAAGCTGGATTATATGACCGGCCTGGTGGATTACATTGAAGGGCGTTCACCGCAGATACTGACAGAGTACAGGGCAAAGCTGGAGGCCAAGGTCCAGGAACTGTTAAACGGCACAGCCATGGATGAGGGCCGGATTGCGGCAGAGGTTACCATCTATGCGGATAAGATCTGCGTGGATGAGGAGACGGTACGGCTGAGAAGCCATATTGAGAACACAAGGAAAGATTTATTGAGCGGCGGGAGTGTTGGCCGCAAGCTGGACTTCATTGCCCAGGAGATGAACCGGGAAGCCAACACCATCCTTTCCAAGTCCAATGACCTGTCCATTTCGGACAAGGCCATTGCCCTTAAGACCGAGATAGAGAAGGTCAGGGAACAGATACAGAATATCGAATAAGCGCAGCGCGTAAGTCAGGAGAGCACACCATGGACCATCAGGGAATATTAGTGGTTGTATCCGGTTTTTCCGGTGCAGGCAAGGGAACACTTATGAAGGAGCTGCTGAAGCAATACGATAACTATGCGCTGTCTGTATCAGCCACCACAAGGCAGCCCAGGGAAGGCGAGAAGGACGGGGAGGACTATTTCTTTGTCACGAAGGAGCTCTTCCAGCAGATGATTGAGGAGAACCAGCTGGTGGAATATGCCCAGTACGTCAATCATTATTACGGAACCCCAAGGGAGTATGTTGAGAAGAAAATGGCGGAAGGCAAGGATGTGATCCTGGAGATTGAAATCCAGGGCGCCCTGAAAGTGAAAAAGCGTTTTCCGGACGCGCTGCTTCTCTTTATCACGCCTCCCAATGCAGAGGAACTGCGCCGCCGCCTGGTGGGACGCGGCACGGAGACCATTGAGGTCATTAACGCAAGGCTGCGGCGTGCCGCAGAGGAGGCAGCAGGTATGGAGGCATATGATTATCTGCTGATTAATGATGAGATACAGCCCTGCGTGGAGCAGATGCATCAGCTGATCCAGCTCCAGCACAATAAGACTTCCTACCATCTGGATTTTCTCAGCAGGATGCGGGAAGATTTATATCACTTGGACGACAGAAAATAAAATATTAAGATTGAAAGGGGAATGTAATATGTTACATCCATCATACACCGATTTAATTGACGTAGTTAACAGCGATATCGAGCCAGGAGAGCAGCCGGTGGTACAGAGCCGCTATTCCATTGTCATTGCAGCTTCCAGACGCGCCAGACAGATCATCGGGGGTGAAGACCCCATGGTCAGCGGCGCAGCAGGCAAGAAGCCATTGTCCATTGCCATTGACGAACTATACCACCAGAAGGTGAAAATCCTTCCGGAAGAGGAAAACCCAACCGAGGAAGAAGAGAACCAGAACGCATAAAATCATAAGCCGTCTCCTGTACATCGCAGCAGGCAGGGTCATTCCCGGCGCTGCGGGCACAGCAGGGATGGCTTAAATGTTCATTAGGAGTAAATCTGACATATGGAAAACATGAAATTATTTTGCGTGTCCCTGGGATGCGATAAGAACCTTGTGGATACGGAGAAAATGCTGGGACTGCTGGGCGGGACCGGTTTTACATTTACGGATGACGAGATGGAAGCAGAAGTGATTCTTGTGAATACATGCTGCTTTATCGGGGATGCCAAGGAGGAGAGTGTGAATACAATCCTGGAAATGGCGCGTTTAAAGGAAGAAGGGGCCTGCAGGGCCTTGATTGTGACAGGGTGCCTGGCACAGCGGTATAAGCAGGAAATCCTGGATGAAATCCCTGAGGTGGACGCCATTTTAGGCACTACGTCCTACGAGGATGTGGCTGGAATCGTGAAACAGGTGCTGGAGGGCAGGGGAACCACCCATCTGACCAGCTTCCATGACCTGGGGGAACTTCCTGACACGAAGGCTGCGCGGGTGGTGACCACTGGCGGCTATTATGCTTTTTTGAAAATAGCGGAAGGATGTGATAAGCGCTGCACCTACTGCATCATCCCATACCTGAGGGGGCCTTACCGCAGCGTGCCTATGGAACAGCTTCTGGAGGAAGCCAGGCAGCTGGCCCAGGGAGGGGTAAAGGAACTGATCCTGGTAGCCCAGGAGACCACCCTTTACGGCAAGGATATCTATGGTGAGAAGTCCCTTCCAAAGCTGCTGCATGAACTGGCTCAGATTCCGGGCATCCAGTGGATACGGATCCAGTATTGCTATCCGGAAGAGATTACGGACGGACTGATTGAAGCCATACGCACGGAAGAAAAGGTCTGTCATTATCTGGATATCCCAATCCAGCATGCCAGCAACCGGATTCTTAAGCGTATGGGACGGAGGACCAACCGGGAGGAGCTGACGGAGCGCATTGCAAAGCTTCGCAGGGAGATTCCGGATATAGCGCTGCGCACCACCATGATTTCCGGGTTTCCGGGCGAGACCCAGGCAGATCATGAGGAACTGATGGATTTTGTCAATGAGATGGAATTTGAAAGGCTGGGGGTATTTGCCTATTCCGCAGAGGAGGACACGCCTGCGTATTCTTATCCGGACCAGGTGCCCCAGGAAGTGAAGGAAGGGCGCAGGGACGAAATCATGGAACTGCAGCAGGACATTGCCTTTGGACATTGTGAGGACATGGTGGGACGTGTCCTGACCGTGCTGATTGAAGGGAAGGTGGTGGATGAGCCTGTTTATGTGGGAAGGACTTATATGGACGCGCCCAATGTGGACGGACTGATATTTGTGAATGCTGAGATGGAACTGATGTCTGGCGACTTTGTAAGGGTAAAGGTGACCGGAGCCGCTGAATATGATCTGATAGGAGAGGTGTGCGATGAATCTGCCCAATAAACTGACGATTGTAAGAGTGTGTTTGATTCCTTTTTTTGTAGCTGCACTGCTGTTTGACCATGGCAATAATTACACCATGCGTATTGTTGCCAATGTCCTGTTCATCATTGCCAGCCTTACGGACCTGTTTGACGGCAAGATTGCCCGCAAATACAACATGGTCACAAACTTCGGCAAGTTCATGGATCCCCTTGCGGATAAGCTCCTGGTGTGTTCCGCCCTTATCTGCCTGATTGAACTGGGACAGCTTGCTGCCTGGGTCGTGATCATAATCATCAGCCGCGAGTTCATTATCAGCGGCTTCCGTCTGGTTGCGGCTGACAACGGCGTGGTGATTGCTGCCAGCTACTGGGGCAAGTTCAAGACCACCTTCCAGATGATTGCGGTCATCCTGCTGATATTTGATATCCCGGCCCTGCGCATGGTGGCCAACATAACCGTGGTGATTGCAGTGGCCCTGACCATCATTTCACTGGTGGACTATGTGGCTAAGAATTACAGGATTCTCACTGAGGGAGGCATGTAGGATGACAGCGGAATTGATTTCAGTGGGCACCGAACTGTTAATGGGGAATATTGTGAACAGCAATACCCGGTTCCTGGCGGAAAAGTGCGCCCTCCTTGGATTCGATATGTATTATCAGGTCACGGTGGGGGACAATTACGGACGGATGAAGGATGTGATTGAAACAGCCCTTAAACGGTCGGACCTTATCATACTGACCGGAGGCCTGGGTCCCACGGAAGATGACCTGACAAAGGAGGTATGCGCCGCCGTCATGGGTATGGAGCTGGTGGAAGACCCGCATACAAGGAAGCATCTGGAAGCATTTTTTGTAAATAACATATACAGGGAGATTCCGGAAAACAATTGGAAAATGGCCACCGTGCCAAAGGGTGCGCTGGTCCTTGACAACCATAACGGCATGGCCCCGGGGCTGATCCTGGAACGGGAAGGCAAGGCTGCCATTTTGCTTCCGGGACCTCCGGGAGAGCTGTACCCCATGTTCAATGACCAGGTGTTCCCATGGCTTCAAAAGCGCCAGCAGTCCGTCCTTGTATCCAGGATGGTAAAAATCTGCGGATGCGGCGAGAGCCAGGTGGAGGACCGGATACTGGACCTGATTGACAGCCAGACCAATCCCACCATTGCAACGTATGCCAAGACCGCTGAGGTACATCTGCGGATCACGGCCAGGGCCGGGAACAGGGAAGATGCAGAGGCCCTGATTGAGCCGGTGCTGGAAGAAATCAGCAGGCGGTTCAAGGAGAAAATCTATACCACGGATGAGAAGGTCAGCCTGGAGATGGCGGTGGTGGAGCTGTTAAAGAAGCATAAGCTTACCATGTCAACGGCTGAATCATGTACAGGAGGCATGGTTGCGGCTAAGCTGGTCAATGTTTCCGGGGTGTCCCAGGTGTTCATGCAGGGCATGGTCACTTATTCCAATGAAGCCAAGATGCGTCTTCTGGGAGTGAAGGAGGAGACGCTTAAGGCTTACGGGGCAGTCAGCGGGCAGACCGCTGCTGAGATGGCGGCAGGAGGCGCTGCCATGAGCCGGACCGATGTCTGCGTGGCCATCACAGGCCTTGCAGGGCCGGACGGCGGCACGGATAAGAAACCGGTGGGACTTGTGTATATGGCATGCTGCCTTAAGGGAAAGGTGACGGTGCGGGAATATCATTTTAAGGGAAACAGGGATAAGATACGGGAACAATCCATGATGAAGGCCCTTGATTTGGTGCGCCTTTGCATATTGGAACAGGGAGATTGTTAACATTGCAGATAAAAAGAATGAAACGACAGCTTTCAGCGGCCTGCCATTATTCCTATACACGGCTGGCCCTGAATTATTATATGTATTATGAGACCTCCCTTGAGGAATCCCTGCCGGACAACAGGCTGGAGCCGCTTAATACGGCTTTCCACGGCCTGCTGCGCGGGTTCCTGGATGGGACCTGCGCAGAAGACGCCTTGTGGGGACTGAGGAGTCAGGTGATGGCGGAGATGGAGACAGCCACTGCCTACACCGATGCATTCCAGGCATATGAATATGTGCTGAACCGGCTGGAAGGGCGGTTTGCGCCGCAGCCAGTGGGGACCATGGGCGGGGAAGACCATGATGAAGCCATGACAGAGCGCATCATGGCCTATATCACGGATGCACGGGATGCCATTACGGTAAATGAACGGATCCGTTCCGTCCTTGGACAGCTTCCGGTCAGGCTTACCAGGAACAGATTCTTTTCACTGGTGGAGGAAGGGCTTTCAGTGTACCGGGGAAGCACCAGGGAAAGCCTTAATGATATGTTCTATATCCTGCGCTCCGAAGCCCTGCTGTACGTTCCTGCCGACATGGTGACCGGGTACGGGGAACTGCATTCCATCCTGGAGGAATTCAGGACAGCGGACTATAAGTCCATGACCCAGTCATCCTACCGGCACCTTACGGATGAGATGAAGCGGGCCGGCCATATGCTGATGGAGGACACGGCCAGGCTCATGTTGCTGATGGAACTGGTGAATGATCTGTATGTGCTCTTCCTCTCCAGGGCCAGCGCTATGATGGAGGTATCCGAGGAGCAGTGCCTGAAACGGATTCTTTCAGGAATCCTGTCTTTGTTTGAGGCGGGAGCGGATGCGCCTATCCCGGATGGGATCACAGGGCTTTTAAACCGGCTGGAAGGACGTCAGGAAGCCTATTTTGAACAGTGGATGGAGGACGGGCTTTCATCCGGGGAACTTAAGGATATAAAAAGCCAGGAGGGCGAAGCCTCAAAACTTTACAAGGTGGAGATGCTCTTGTCAGGAAGTTCCTTCATGTCCCTTGAGCCTGCCGGACCGGGGGACGGTGAGATTGTGGACCAGGCAGGACTTACAGAAGCAGCCAACCGGTTTTTTGAGGAGTTTTCCGCTGCCTTTGAGGGGCAGCCAAGGTTGCTGGTGCGTGCTGTCATGGCAAAGGTCCTTTCCAGCCTTCCTGTATTCTTCCAGTCCTTGGATGAGGTGCAGGAATATATCAGGAACAGCCTGGTAAGCTGTACGGATTACATGGAAAAAGCCATTACCATGAAGCTGATTACGGATATGATGGAGCAGGATGGTATGGAAGAGGATGATATATTTTAGGCACATTGGTCAGGTATGCCGTACTCCGGTAAGATGCGGGACATGGAGAAAATGTGACAGGAGATGAATGTATGCGCTGGTGGAAGCATTTGTATATGGGGGACAGGGCTTTGAAGAACAGGGCCAAAGTCCTCATGGGAATCCGCGAGGGAAGGACAATCCCGGACACATATGTGATTACTCTTCCTGAGAGTGGGAATCATATACTTGACATACGTCCTGTCCTGCTGCTGACTGAAAAGGAACGGGAGGATGAGGGATTCCTTATTCTGGGGGTGGCAAAGGGGTACGGCGAAGCCGGTGAGGTGGTCCGGTCCATGGTAGACGACATGTACCGTGCCACAGGAGCATTTGACTGGAATGCTTACATGGGATACCTGGACGCCGCAGATCAAAGGGATGACACGTAAGGAGGCAAAATGATCCATATTCTGCTTATGATATTAAAAATAATCGGAATCATCCTCCTGGTTATCCTGGGAATCCTGCTTCTGATTATACTGGCCGTCCTGTTTGCGCCGGTCCGGTATAAGGCTGAGTTTTCCTGGCATGGGGAACCGGACCTGGCCTTAAAGGCCAGCTGGTTTTTACACCTGCTTTCTTTCCGTGCGCTTTATACGAAGGAAGGCCTGAAATTCGTGGTCAGGGTCCTGGGCTTCAGCCTGTTGGGCAAGCATGACAAGGATGCCTTAAAGGACGCGGCGGATGCGGTAAAAGACGGGACAGAGGATGTCCTGGACCAGGAGGGGCAGACCCTGTACCATGAACTGGAAGAGGACGAGGCCAGGTACAGGAAATCGGCGGAGGAGAGGAGTTCTTTGGGCAGGCACGCAAAAGCGGAAGCAGAAGGTGCAGAAGCCGGAAAGGACACGCCCCCTGCTTCTGGGGATCCGCAGTCCCTGCCCGGGCGGATCCGGTCCCGGGCAAAGGCCCTGTGGGAGAAACTTAAGTTTTCTTTTATCCGCATCCGTGATAAGCTAAAAGGGATGCAGGCCTTTGCACAGGATAAAAAGGCGTGGCTGGAGGATGGGAAGAACCAGGCCAGCCTTAAGCTGCTCTACCGGCAGGTGAAACGTCTGATTGCCCATATCTGGCCGCGGAAGGGAAAGGGAAGTATCACCTTTGGTTTCGAGGACCCTTATACCACGGGACAGGTGCTTCAGGCATTCAGCCTGATTTATCCGCTCTTTTACAAACAGCTTGCCCTGCATCCTGTGTTCGATGACAAGGTATTGGATGCAGAGGGAAGCTTTAAGGGCAGGATACGCCTGGCCTATCCCCTGTGGCTGGCAGTCCAGGTGTTCATGGATAAACATACCCGCAGGATGATCCGCGGTTTTATAAAATAAAAGAGAAGAGGACATACTATGGCAGAGAATCAGTTCACATCTACAATAGAAACATTATTCAAGGGCATGGACCAGTTTGTCACCACCAAGACAGTGGTGGGGGAGCCTGTGCAGGTGGGAGAGACCATCATTGTCCCCCTTATTGACGTAACCTGCGGAATGGCGGCCGGGGCTTTTGCAGAGGGCGCGAAACAGAAACAGAAAGGCGGCGGGGGCATGAGCGCCAAGATGAGCCCCAGCGCTGTCCTTGTCATCCAGAACGGGGTCACCAAGCTGGTCAATGTAAAGAACCAGGATGCCATCACCAAGGTGATTGACATGGCGCCGGATTTCATCAATAAGTTCATGGGCGGCAAGCCGGCTGTGCCGGATGAGACCCTGCAGGCTGCAAAGGATACTGCATCGGCGTATGATACAGGTAAAACCGAGCACATGGATGTAAAGTGATGGAAGGAAACGGACCCAGGAGGGTAAAATAACCGGCAAAGGTAATGATTCCCGGATTTCTGCATATGATGAAATATAGCTTGTTGCAGAATGGGGGATATGATTAAGATATGAGAAGAATATGCGGTCTTATGCTGTTCTGCTTCGGATTTGGGATGGCAGTGCTGCTCTTTATTCCGGAGACAATCTTTACTTTCCTGTTCGTTATCGGCTGTCTTGTATTGGGATATAATCTCTTTTGCTGTTGATGGAGCGGTTCGAAGAGGAAGTCAGATAAGGTATACAGGGCCATCCGGCAGTATCTCGTTGCTGCGGGGTGGCTTTTTGACGCCCGGGACAGAGGGCACGGCGGCCTTTCGTGCTTCATTGACAGAATCTGGTTTATGGACGGATTTTTGGACAAAAAGAAGGCATTGCCAAAGCTCTTAAGCTTCACAATGCCCTCAGACGTTCCCCGGATTCTGTTTCATTAAGCCCTCTCTACAAGGCCTGAACGTAAGCAGGAAGTACATACGTACATTCTCTGGGTTCCACCGTTAACCTTGACTTTAACGGACTTAACGTTAGCTTTCCACATCTTGTTGGATCTTCTATGGGAATGGCTCACTTTATTACCGAAATGAGCTGCCTTTTCACAGATTACACACTTAGCCATACTATTGCACCTCCTTAGCACGTTACTTGGATTCTTCCACTAAGAAAAATCCACAACAAATGTATGATACCAGAAAGTGATAAAATTTGCAAGTGAAAAAACAAAAATTTATTTCTTTTTTTCAGAAAATAGTGTATACTGTCTCTAGTAAATGAATGGAGGCATGTGTATGAAGGGAAGAATCAGCAATAAGATGGGCGAAATACAGATTAACCCGGAAGTGATTGCTTTATATGCAGGAACCATAGCGGTAGAGTGTTTTGGCATTGTCGGGATGGCCGCTGTCAGCATGAAGGACGGGCTGGTCAAACTGCTTAAAAGAGAGAGCCTGACCCATGGAATTAATGTGGTTATTAATGATAACAGGATATCCTTTGATTTTCATGTAATCGTATCCTATGGGGTCAGCATATCCGCAGTATCTGACAACTTAATCGAAAGCGTGAAATATAGAGTAGAAGAATTCACCGGCATGGAGGTTGAGAAAATCAACATCTTTGTGGAAGGTGTGAGAGTGATTGATTAGGAGGAAGTAACTTGTGGGTATAAGTACAATTGATGCCGGGAAATTAAAGAACGCCTTCCTGGCAGGAGCAAAAGGCCTTGAGGCCAAGAAAGACTGGATTAATGAACTGAACGTGTTCCCTGTACCTGACGGGGACACAGGTACGAATATGACGCTTACAATCATGGCAGCTGCAAGGGAAGTGGCGGAATTGGAGAATCCAACCATGGACCAGCTGGCAAAAGCCATTTCCTCGGGTTCCTTAAGGGGGGCCAGGGGTAATTCAGGGGTTATCCTTTCACAGCTTTTAAGAGGATTTACAAAGGAAATAAAATCAGTAACAGAGATTGATACCACAACCCTGGCCAATGCCATGGTGAGGGGTACCGAAACAGCATACAAGGCTGTCATGAAGCCAAAGGAAGGAACCATACTGACGGTTGCAAAGGGCATGTCGGACAAAGCCCTGGAGATGGCTTCCCAGACAGACGATATAGAAGAATTTGCAAGGGAAGTCATTGCCTATGGCGATTATGTACTGGAGCAGACACCGGAAATGCTGCCTGTGTTAAAGCAGGCTGGCGTGGTGGATTCCGGCGGCCAGGGCCTGATGCAGGTGGTGAAAGGCGCGTTTGACGGGCTCACAGGCAGGATGACGGATGTCTCCCTGGGCGGTGCACCTGCGCAGAAGGGACCTGAGGCGCCAAAGTCCCGGACAGCCGCCCTGACGGATATTGACACTGCGGATATCAAGTTCGGATACTGTACGGAATTCATCATCAATCTGGATAAGGAATACTCGGACCAGGATGAAATCCAGTTAAAGTCCTACCTGGAATCCATTGGCGATTCACTTGTGGTGGTGTCGGATGACGAAATCGTGAAGGTTCACGTGCACACGGACCATCCAGGGCTTGCATTTGAAAAAGCCCTTACCTATGGCTCCCTGTCCCGCATGAAGGTTGACAATATGAGGGAAGAGCATCAGGAGCGCATCATCAAGGACTCCGAGAGGCTGGCAAGGGAACAGGCGGCCAGGAAGGACGAAGATGCAGGGCAGCCATCCAAGGAGCGCAGGACCTACGGGTTCATAGCGGTGTCAAGCGGTGACGGCCTTAGCGAGATATTTAAGGGAATCGGCGCAGACTACCTGATTGAAGGGGGGCAGACCATGAACCCCAGCACGGAAGATATGCTGAATGCCATCAACAAGGTGAATGCGGACAATATCTTCATCCTTCCCAATAATAAGAACATCATCATGGCAGCCCAGCAGGCAAGGGATCTGACCGAGGATAAGAACATTATCGTGATTCCTTCCAAAACAGTGCCCCAGGGAATCACGGCCCTTGTAAACTTCATGCCAGACCTGTCAGCCGAGGAGAACCTGGCTGCCATGACAGAGGAGATGGACAATGTAAAGACGGCCCAGATAACCTATGCGGTACGAACCACCAATATTGACGGAATGGAGATTGAGGAAGGGGATATCATGGCCATCGGGGATCATGGGATGCTGGCGGCAGGCAAGTCCGTGGACCGGGTGGCATTGGATGCCTTAAAGTGCATGCTGGATGATGATTGCGAACTGGTCACCGTGTATTACGGAAGCGATGTGGGTGAGAATGCGGCAAAAGCCCTGGTAAGCCAGGCTGAGCAGATGTATCCGGATAAGGAGATCGAACTTCAGTACGGAGGCCAGCCCATTTATTATTATATGATTTCCGCGGAATAAAGATAAGAAGAATGATAAGAGGACGGATTATATGGCAAGATGGACGAGAGATGAAAGGCTGGACCAGCCCCAGGACTTTGTCCGGTTCATGATGGAAGATTATCTGAATAAAGGCGGGTTTAAAAAGAAAATCCATAAAGGCGAGGAAGTGTGGCAGGAGGGAGAGGGCATCCTGTCCTCCGCCCGGTTCATCCGCTACGAATATGCCGATGGGCTGTTCCATCTGGAGGCGTGGATTGGCAAGCGCAGGGAGAATGCCCTCAAAGGATTTGTGGGCGCACTGCCCAAGAAGATGTTCAGGGAAAGTCTGGAGGAACTTATCCGGCTCCTGCACCAGCCGCTGCCCCAGGCCCGGGAAGGGGAAGCCGGCAGGGTGGTGACCATACAGGTGCCTGACCACGCAAAGTACGCGGTACCGGCCATGGTTGTTTCCATAGTGGGGATTATTGTGGGCCTTATGCTGTCTCCCCTGGGAGGAATCCTTCTTGGAAGCGTGGGGATCTCGCTGGGACAGAATGCCAGGAACTCCAGCAAGGGCAACATTGCAAGGGCTTCCGTCATCCTGGGGACAGTGGCCGTCATAGCCGCTATTGTGGGTTATATACTTAATATGATATTTTTGTTTTCATTTTTTTAAATGATGAGAGGAGAGATGATAAATGAATGAAGAGATGATGAACAGGTCCTATGAAGTACAGGTGGAGAGGGAATCCCTTGGACGTTACACTGCCAAGACCTTTGGCTGGATGTTTGCCGGTCTCCTGATTACCTTTGCAGTTGCTGTGGGCGGCCTGCTGACAGGCGCCATAGCATATGTGTATTCCATTCCTTACTGGCACTATATCCTGTTTGCAGCTGAAATCGGCGTGGTTCTATTCCTTTCAGCCAGGATTGAGAAGATGTCCGTGGGAATGGCAAGGTCCATGTTCTTCCTGTATGCGGTACTGAACGGGCTTGTGTTCTGCGCATACCTGATTATTTTTGACCTGACCATCCTGTGGATGGTATTTGGGATTACTTCCGTGTTCTTTGGAATCATGGCCCTCATTGGCTGGTTTGGGAACATCAACTTTGCAAAACTCCGTCCGTTTATGGTCGGCGGATTGATTTTCCTGGTATTCTACTGGCTCCTTGCCATGTTTATCGATTTGAGTGCATTTGAGACAGGGGTGTCCATGTTTGGGATTTTCCTGTTCCTGATTTTTACCGCGTATGATACAAAGAAAATCCAGGCCTATTATGAATACTATGGCCAGGTTCCGGAGATGGCTGCCAAGGCTTCCATTTTCTCCGCGCTTCAGCTTTACCTGGATTTCATCAACCTGTTCATTTACCTGCTGCGCGTTCTGGGCCGCAGGAAATAAGCAGACAATCAAATACGCTGCCATATCCTTTCAGGCCCTGACACAAGATGCTGTCAGGGCCTGATGCATTCAGGGACAGGATTGAGGGCGGGCACAGATATAATTTTGTCTAGCCAAAATCAGGAAATGATTGTATAATTCAATCATTGAATCACCACAATGAAAGGGGAACACTTATGTTAATCGGAGCATTGGAAGCAGGCGGAACCAAAATGGTATGTGCCATTGGCAAGGCAGACGGCACGATCCTGGAGCAGATATCAATCCCAACCACCACACCCCAGGAGACCATACCGAAGCTGATCGGGTATTTTAAGGATAAGAAAATTGAAGCACTGGGAATCGGTGCTTTTGGGCCGGTGGATGTGAAAACGGAGTCCGGGACATTTGGATATATCCTGGATTCACCCAAGCTGGCATGGAGACACAAGGACCTGGTGGGAGACCTGAAAAAGGCCCTTGGCATACCGGTAGGCCTTGACACGGATGTGAACGGCTCCTGTCTGGGTGAAGTGACTTACGGCTGCGCCAAAGGCCTTGACAGTGTCATTTATATCACCATCGGGACCGGCGTGGGGGTGGGCGTCTGGGTCAATGGCGGCCTGCTTCACGGCATGCTGCATCCGGAAGGCGGCCATGTATTCCTGCCGCGCCATCCAAAGGACCCGGAAGGCGGAATCTGCCCTTATCACAAGAACTGCCTGGAAGGCTTTGCCAGCGGGCCTGCCATTGAGGCCAGATGGGGTAAAAAGGCAGTGGAACTGGTGGACAGGCCGGAGGTATGGGAACTTGAAAGCTACTACATAGCCCAGGCACTGGTGGATTATATACTGGTGCTGTCCCCTCAGAAAATCATATTGGGCGGAGGCGTCATGCACCAGGAACAGCTGTTCCCCATGATTCGGGCCAACGTGCTTGAAATGCTGAACGGATATATCAATACAGAGGAGCTGGGGGATATGGACAATTACATTGTTCCTGCCAGCCTTAAGGATAATCAGGGCATTATGGGATGCATCAAGCTGGGGCTCAATGCCCTTGACGCATCACGATAGTTTTTCCAGGAGGTAGATTGCTGCATGTTAAACGGACAGCCGGTTCACTCATTAAAGGGCATTGGTGAGAAAACGGGTAAATTATTTGAAAAGCTGGGCGTCTTAAGCATTGACGACCTGCTTGCCTATTATCCCAGGGCATATGATACGTATGAGGCCCCGGTGCCCATTGGCCAGCTCAAGGACCAGACTGTGGCGGCAGTGGAATCCGTACTCCTAAAGGGCGCAGACCTGGTCCGTTTAAACCATATCCGGATTGTGTCCGTACAGTTAAAGGATATGACCGGTTCCCTGCAGGTATCCTGGTATAACATGCCTTATATGCGCGCGAACCTGAAATCAGGAGAGACCTATGTTTTCCGCGGACGGGTGGTGAAAAAGCGCGGACGGCTGGTTATGGAACAGCCGGAAGTGTTCACGCCGCAGGCGTATGAGGCGGTGGCCCATTCCATGCAGCCGGTCTATGGGCAGACCAGGGGGCTTAGCAATAAGACAATTGTAAAGGCACAGCAGCAGGCCCTTGAGGTGCGCAGGCTGGAGCGGGAATATATGCCTGCCGGGCTTAGGAGGAAGTATGAACTGGCGGAAATCAATTATGCCATGGAACACATCCATTTCCCGGCAGACCGGACAGAACTGCTTTTTGCCAGGAAACGCCTTGTATTTGACGAGTTCTTCATGTTCCTGGTAGGCGTAAGGCGGATGAAGGAGCACAGGGAGGATAAGCATTCCCCCTATGTAATCAAACGGGTGCAGGAGGCCAGTACCCTTAAGTCCTCCCTGCCCTATGCCCTCACGGGCGCCCAGGAGCGTGCCCTGGAGGAAGTGTACAGGGACATGGAGGGCGGACGGGTGATGAACCGTCTGATTCAGGGCGATGTGGGTTCCGGTAAGACCATCATCGCGATTCTGGCCCTGGTCCAGGCAGCATATAATGGATATCAGGGCGCCCTCATGGTGCCCACGGAGGTACTGGCAAGGCAGCATTATGAATCCATGACCTCCCTTTTTCAGGCCCATGGCATTACCAAGGTACCAATCCTTGTGACCGGATCCATGACTGCCAGGGAAAAGCGCCTGGCTTACGGAAAAATAGCTGGCCACGAAGCAGATATCATAATCGGGACCCATGCCCTTATCCAGGAAAAGGTGGTTTATGATAACCTGGCCCTGGTGATTACGGATGAGCAGCACCGGTTCGGGGTGGGGCAGAGGGAACTTCTCAGCACAAAGGGACAGGAACCCCATGTGCTTGTCATGAGCGCCACGCCCATACCAAGGACCCTGGCCATCATCCTTTACGGGGATTTGGACATTTCCGTCATCGATGAGCTTCCCCAGGGCCGCCAGGCCATTAAGAACTGTGTGGTGGACCCGGGATACCGGCCAAAGGCATATTCCTTTATCCAAAAACAGGTGGAGATGGGACATCAGGCATACATCATCTGCCCCATGGTAGAGGCCAGCGAGATGATTGAGGCCGAAAATGTGCTGGATTACACAAAATCCCTGCAAAAAGAGCTGTCCTCCGGGATTACGGTGGAGTACCTTCACGGGAAAATGAAGGCAAAGGAAAAAAATGCAATCATGGAACGGTTTGCGGCAGGAGAAATCCAGGTACTGGTATCCACCACGGTAATTGAGGTGGGCGTCAACGTCCCCAACGCCACGGTGATGATGATTGAAAATGCAGAACGCTTCGGCCTTGCCCAGCTCCACCAGCTCAGGGGGCGTGTGGGACGGGGGGACGCGCAGTCCTTCTGTATCATGGTCAACTGCTCCCATGACGAGAATACGGGGGAACGCCTGGACATCCTTAACCGTTCCAATGACGGGTTCTATATTGCGTCAGAGGACCTTAAGCTCAGGGGACCAGGGGATATATTCGGCCTCAGGCAGAGCGGGGACATGGAATTTAAGCTGGCTGATATTTTTACAGATGCTAATATCCTTAAACGGGTATCAGAAGAAGTGGACCGCCTCCTGGACCTGGATCCCCAACTGGAACTTGAGGAACACAGGGAGCTGAAGCGGAAAATCGAGGATTATCTGGGCACGAATTACGAGAAGCTGAATCTATAAAGGAGAAGCTGGACCTATAAAGGACCATGAAAGGAGAAATGCAGGATGAACGAGACAATGAACACCATACTGACCAGAAGAAGCACAAGGAAATTCCTGAACAGACCCATACCGGAGGAGGAACTTCAGCAGATCATACAGGCCGCGCTGCACGCCCCCAGCGGCATGGGCAGGCAGACCTGGCAGTTTACCGCAGTGAAAAACCGTGGTAAAATCCAGGAACTGGCAGCTGTCATCAGGAAAGTCCTGGACAGGGACGGATACGATATGTATCAGCCGGAAGTCATCATCATTCCAAGTAATGACCGTGAAAGCCCTTTTGGACGTGAGGATGATGCCTGCGCCATGGAGAACATGTTCCTGGCAGCCCATTCCATGGGAATCGGCTCTGTGTGGATCAACCAGCTTCAGGGCATCTGTGATGAACCCTCCGTGCGCCAGGTCCTTACATCCCTTGGCATTCCTGAGAACCATGTGGTATATGGACTGGCCGCATTGGGTTATGCGGATGATGTAAAGGCTGAAAAGGAACGGATCGGCAAAGTCGTGATTGTGGAATAGGATATGGACAATTAAATAAAATGAAAGTCCCCAGACCGTGTGTTCACATAGCCTGGGGACTTTCTGCTGTTTCCAGCAATGTTCAGATCTTACTTCTTAAAACCTTCAGGTCCGGAAGATTTATTTACCTGCCAGCTGACGCTCGTAAGACTCAATCATCTTCTTAACCATATAACCGCCTACGGAACCATTCTGTGCAGAAGTCAGGTTACCGTTGTATCCGTTGGTTAACGGAACACCGATTTCGTTGGCAACCTCCATCTTGAATTTGTCCATTGCTTCCTTTGCTTCTGGTACGTTTGTTCTGTTAGAATTGTTAGACATAATAAAACGCCTCCTTAAAATTTATTTGCCGCTTTTGTTTGAGTTGTGTGCGGCTTGTTTTGTGCTACAATCCTATTATGTGATGATTCAGCAATAATACACTAGAAGGTTTTTCGTTTTTTGGTTAATTTTGGGAGTAACATTAAATCAATGCCGCACATTCCATTGAACAATGTTCATTGACAATCCCATGCCAAAGTGATATGCTGATAGTATCTTCCGATATCCTGGATATTAACATAAGGACAGGATTTGAAGGATAATGATAATTGTTAACAGGGAGGAAGTTTAGGGAATGGAGCGCAGGACGGCCAGGATATCCAAGGAACCGGAAGTACGCAGGCAGGAGATATTGGATACAGCCATGGATGTCTTTATGGAAAAAGGATATGAGGCAGCCACCATGAGGGATATTGCGGCAGCCATGCATGTGGTGCCGGGACTGTGCTACCGCTATTTTGAATCCAAGCAGGTTTTATATGACGCGGTGGTGCGGCAGTATGTGAGGGACATAACAGCGCCCATGATTCTGCTGCTGGAAGAGGAGGATGATACGCTGGACGGATTCCTGGACAGGATGCAGGGACATTTTTGCGGGATGGACAAAAGGGAACGGTATCATCTGTTCTTTCATAAGAAGGAGAACCACAGCCTTCACCAGCTTTTGTCCGCCCAGCTGTGTGAGGCGCTGAAACCGTATATGGAAAAAAAACTCTATCAAATGAACAAAAAAGGATTGACGGACGTGGAGTGCATACCCATGGCGGCCTCCTTCCTATTATACGGGGCATGGCCTGTAATCCAGGATGGCGGGTATTCAACCCAGGAGAAGGCAAAAGGGATACGCGGTTTGATGGAACAGTTGCTGAAACCAAGGTAGCCATATAAAGATTTGGGAAAGGGACGGAAGAAAGTCCCGCCATTTGATTCCCGCGGGTGCGGGAATTCTTTACGGACAGTGAGTGAACATTGTTCATTGGAGCGTGTTTGAAAGCATATAGGGACATGATACTAAATCAGCAGAAGATAGGAAGGGATTAAATATGATGCAGAATAAATCCGTATCCGGTACAAGAAGAACATATGCGGTCATTACAGGTGCAACCAGCGGCCTGGGCCTGGCTTATGCGAAGTGGTTTGGCGGGAAAGGATATGATTTAATCATTACGGGCAGAAGAAAAGATATCATTGAAAAAAGGGCAGAGGAAATCCGTGAAGCATACGGATGCAGTGTGGAAGTGGTGCTCACGGACCTGGCAGAAGAGCAGGGAACCGCAAACCTGCTTGCCCGGATGGATGGAAAGCCTGTGGACGTGCTGGTTAACAATGCAGGGTTTGGCCTGGGACTGGAATTTGCTGATTCAGATATCAAGGACATACGGCGCCTGATTTTTTTACAGACCTCCGCGATTGCGGAACTTACCCACTACGTGCTGCGGGACATGAAAAAGAAACATCATGGTACAATCATTAACATATCATCGGACGGAGCCTTTGCCCCGCTGCCTAAGAATGTTACATATGCGGCGTCCAAACGTTTCCTCGTGACATTTACCGAAGGGCTTCACATGGAACTGGCCGGGACCGGTGTACGTGTACAGGTGGTATGTCCTGGTTTTATTGATTCGGATTTCCATGAGGGCGCAGGGATGCACGTGGATAAGAAGAAAAAGGGCATGTTTGCATTCAGACATCCGGAAACAGTAGTGGCAGGGGCCATGAAGGATTATGAAAAAGGAAAAGTGGTTTCCGTACCGGATCTGGCGGGGAAGCTTATAAAAGTCCTGGCGGGCCTGCTTCCCCAAAAGGTGTATTACGGGCTGGCAGGAATATTTGTGAAGAAATTTTTATAAAACCGGATTTCAGGGCGCGCAGCAAAGGGACAGGTATCCAGCATTCCCCGGTGTGCTGCAAAGGGACAGGTTGCAACCCGGTCCAAGGTGTGATACAATAAACAATCATAAAACAGCAGCGGAATGATAGCATTTCCGGAATCCTGAGCGAATCCGGCCGGGCAGCGAGTCGCTGTCAGGAACATCATGATAGTAAGGCCGAAAGACCGTAATCTGCTCCAATGTACAACCGCACATTCCATGTGCACACGCCTGCGGCTTGTACATCTGCGCATCTTACGGAATCCCCTTTTGTATCATCCGCTGCTGTTTTGTGCTGTTTATGATGAACACGACCAATGCATGTGAGGAACATAAGATGGGTGAACCGGGTTTATGGAAATACTGTACGGCTGGACACTGCAGGGAAATGATCCTGTCCCTCCGCCTCCTGGAAGGGGAGGAATGGACACAAGGAAGGGTCCTTTCCTGTCTTTACGCAATCAGCAATCATACGGAGAAACATTATAACAAACAGAAGCTCATAAAAAAGGGCGGGGGAGTGCGGCATATCCTGGCGCCTGACCCTGTCCTTAAGACCGTCCAGAGGAACATCCTGCACCATGTGCTGGAAGGCCTGGAGGTTTCCCCCTGCGCCATGGCCTACCACAAGGGGGCATCCGTCCGGTTAAATGCAGCCTGCCATATGGATAAGCAGGTGGTATTGAAGCTGGATATCAAGGACTTTTTTGGAAGCATTACCTTCCCCATGGTACATCGGGGCGCCTTTAACAGCCGGTATTTTCCGGTTCCTGTGGGGACGCTCCTTACCTCCCTGTGCTGCTGCCAGGACCGTCTTCCGCAGGGGTCCCCGGCGTCCGCAGCCATATCCAACCTGGTGATGAAGCCTTTTGACACATATATGGAGGGCTGGTGCAGGGATAGGGGGATTGTGTATACCAGATACTGTGATGATATGACATTTTCGGGGGACTTCCGTGTTTCTGCGGTATATGGCAAGGTCAACGGCTTTTTGGGGGCCATGGGCTTTGAACTGAATCAATCCAAGACAAAGGTCCTTACACGGCATGTGCGCCAGACCGTGACAGGAATGGTGGTCAATGACAAGGTACAGGTTCCGCTTCCATACAGGAGGGCCCTCAGGCAGGAGGTCCACTACTGCCTGAAATACGGGGTAAAGGAACATTTAAGGCATAGGGGCGAAACCGCATATCTGGCCATGGGGGAAGAGGGGGAATTAAGATACCTGCAGTCCCTGTGCGGCAGGATTGGTTTTGTGCTGTCGGCGGATCCGGAAGATAAATGGTTCAGGGATGCGGCGGACTTAGTGACCGGAAATATTAAGACTTACTTAAAGTAATCCTTCCAATCCTGTGTTATACTGAAAAACAGTATGATATAGGAGGAAAGACAGGATGGATTACAGGATACTTGGAGAGACACTGCCGGTTGTTGAAATCAGGCTTATGACAGGGGAGGCCATGTACACACAGTCCGGCGGCATGGCATGGATGAGTGAGGGCCTGACCCTGGATTCAAATATAAAAGGCGGGCTGATGAAGGGAATCGGAAGGATGTTTACCGGGGAATCCCTGTTCATGGCTACCTATACGGCTGTCAGACCGGATTGTATCATTGCCTTCGCATCCACGGTTCCGGGCAGGATACTTCCGGTGGATATGTCAAGGACCAGCCTTATATGCCAGAAAGGGGCATTCCTCTGCGCCCAGCCCACGGTTGAGGTAAGCACGGTATTCACAAAAAAGATTTCCGCCGGTTTCTTTGGAGGGGAAGGGTTCATACTCCAGCAGCTCAAGGGAAGCGGTATGGCGTTCCTGGAAGTGGACGGCGATGTGGTTGAGAAAACCCTGGCGCCGGGCGAGGTGATGAAAGTGGATACGGGTAATGTGTTTGCCTTTGAACCCACGGTGTCTTATGAGATTGAGACAATCAAGGGAGTGAAGAACATGCTGTTCGGCGGGGAAGGCCTGTTCCTTACCAGGCTAACGGGGCCTGGCAAGATATATATGCAGACCATGAACATTGCCGAATTCACGGGCCGGATTGCCCAGGGCCTGCCAACTTCAAACTAAGATGGGACCCTGCCCTGAGGGATTGAAAAAAATGCTAAAAAATCCTTAAAACCTCTTGTATATCTGGAATTTTCATATTATACTTGTTTGGAATGAAATTTGCTGCGGATTGGCAGTATGGATAAACAGGAGCATTGAATGAGAGTAATCGCAGGCAGCGCCAGAAGGCTGCTTTTAAAGACAGTGGACGGTATGGATACAAGACCCACCACGGATAGAATAAAAGAAACATTATTTAATATGCTGCAGCCCCAGATACCGGGCTGTCAGTTTTTGGACCTCTTTTCCGGCAGTGGTGCGATTGGAATTGAGGCTTTAAGCCGTGGCGCGGACCTGGCGGTGATGATAGAGAACAATCCCCAGGCCGTAACCTGTATCCGGGAAAACCTGGGAACCACCAGACTGGAGGAACGGGCCGTGGTCATGGCATGTGACGTGATGACAGGCCTTAAGCGGCTGGAGGGGCATGACTACAGGTTTGACCTGGTGTTCATGGACCCGCCCTATGATCATGGATATGAAGGACAGGTGCTTGAATATCTGGCCCATTCGCCCATGGTATCAGATGAAACCGTCTTTATCATAGAGGCATCCAGGGAAACGGATTTCGGATGGCTTGGGGAAAAAGGATACCACATGATAAAAAGCAAGGAGTACAAGACCAACAAGCATGTGTTTGCTGGCAGGGGAGAATAGATGAAGATAGCTGTTTATCCGGGCAGTTTTGACCCGGTCACATTAGGGCATTATGATATTATTGAGCGCACTTCCAAGATATTTGACAAGGTCATATTGGGAGTGTTGAATAACCGGGCAAAATCCCCGTTGTTTTCTGCTGAAGAACGTGTTAATATGTTAAAAGAAGTGACCGTCTCCCTTACCAATGTGGAGGTGCAGTCCTTTGAGGGTTTATTGATTGATTTTGTACGCCAGAATGGCGCTGCCATCATTGTAAGGGGCCTGCGCGCCATCACGGATTTTGAATACGAACTTCAGCTGGCCCAGACCAACCGGGTGATTGCGCCTGAAGTTGATACCATATTTTTGACCACGAACCTTAAGTATTCTTACTTAAGTTCCAGTATTGTAAAAGAGATTGCGGAATACGACGGGGATATCAGCGAGTTCCTTCATCCGGCCATTGCTGCCCGTGTGAGGGAGAAACTGAGGGAAGGACGCTAGGGTCTGTTTGTAAATTCATTCCTGCCAGCCGGCGGAAAGCAATTTTCAGACACACCCTGCTGCTGCGTCTGCACGGCTCGGTATGCTGCATTGTCTGAGGATGGGTCTTTATCAGGATAAGGAGAAGAAGTAATATGATGAGTAGAATTGAGCAGTTAATCAGCGAGATTGAAGAATATATTGACAGTTGTAAATTCCAGGCATTATCCAACAGTAAGATCATTGTTAATAAAGAAGAATTGGAAGAGCTGCTGGTAGAACTCCGTCTCCGTATACCGGATGAGATTAAGAAGTACCAGAAAATCATCAGCCAGCAGGATACCATTCTTGGAGAAGCCCAGGCCCAGGCAGATGCCATGCTGGAGGACGCCAAGAAACAGGCTGATTCCATGATGGCCCAGGTGAGCGAACAGACCACGGAGATGATTAATGAGCATGAAATCATGCAGCAGGCATACGCCCATGCGGACCAGGTGGTGGAGCAGGCCAGCATCCAGGCCCAGGCCATTGTGGATGCTGCTGTGAATGATGCCAACAATATCCGGCAAAGTTCCATCCAGTATACGGATGACATGCTGCGCAGCCTTCAGACCATCATCAACCATACCATGGAAGGCGCCAAGGGCCGTTTTGATGCGTTCATGACCTCCATGCAGTCCAGCTATGATATCGTATCCTCCAACCGCAACGAGCTGTCAGGAGGAATTGTCCGCCAGGAAGAGCAGGAGATGCAGCAGGAACCGGATCAGGAACAGATGTAGGGCAGGCTTTGCCCATGGTTCCTTATACTAGGGTGTGTTTGAAAATTCATTCCCGCCATCTGCCCTAAGGAATCCACCATAGGTACCCCTTAGGGCAAAGCACGCCCCACTTCGCGGGAGATTTGTTCCCAATTCGGTCAACGTAGCCCGCTACGCCTCCCTCATCGGGACCAAATCTCCTACAAAGTGGGACACACAGCTGACGAAAAGCAATTTTCAAACACCCCCCAGTACATGAAACAGGATAATGGATAATGCGCTGTGGATCAGCTTCCACAGCATATAGTGCCGGATGGAGAGTCCGGCATTTTTTAATACGCTCTTTGTCTGGAAGATGCCGGACAGGCCGCCAAAGGCAGCTGAGCCGATGATAAGCATTGCTCCGGACATTCCGGGTACACTGTGGGCAATGGTCTGTATGCCGGTGGTGATTTCCACTGCTCCTAAAAGGGCAGGGCGCAAAAGGGAAGGCATGGCAAAGGGAAACACGGTGAGATACAGGGCAAGTATGGAAAAGAGCATGATGTAGCCGCCGATTTTTATCATGGTCTCAAAGCAGCCCATCATGTGTCCGTCAAAGGAAAAGGGATATTCTGTTAAAGTGGTATTATCCGTTACCGGCTGCGGGCGTTTTTTATAGTGATAGCATTTTCTGGCTAATATGGATATGGGCAGGATGGGGAGGTACAGGGCAGCGGCCACCGCCCATAGGGGGCATGAGGCGGCAATGCCGGGTATCACACGGATCTGTGCCATCACGTAACCAAGGACAAACATGGGGCTGGGATGGTTGCTGATGGCCAGGAGGTATTGTCCTTCCTTATCCGAAATCCTCCCGCTGTCCATGAATTCACTGGTGGTCTTGGCGCCCATGGGATATCCGCATAAAAGCCCGCTCATCAGGCAGAAGCTTCCCTGGTCCGAAAGCTGCAGAACGTATGAAAGGATTGGTTTAAAGGGACCTGTCAGTATGTGGATGGCGTCCAGGGCAACAATCACGCCCGAGCATATCATAAATGGGAGAAGGGTTGGGAGGACCACGTTACCCCAGAGAAGGATGCCTTGTCTCGCGCCTTCCAGTGCAAGTCCAGGGTTAAACAAAAGCATGAGCAGGCACAGGACGGACAGATAGCCTAAGATGGATTTTTTCATAAGCACCTGAATACAATGATTTATACAATATATTGTAAAGGGTGGCGGGCTATGCCTTTGATTCTCATATTATTGCTGGCAGTGTTCCAGTGTTCCATTACCAATTACCTGATCATGAATCCTGATTATTACCAGCTGGGCCCCTATACCTGGGAAAGCAGCGAATTCAGGTCAATGAAGCTGGGGACCATGCTGTCAGGGAAGGCATCCATTGATTATGACATGCTTACCACGCTTATGATTGAACATGACTATGACCTGACCGGGGTAAAGGACACCTCCTACAGCAATGGGCTCCTTCTGGCGGCCAGGCCCGCTGATTACAGGAAACTCCGGCAGGCCTATGAGACCGTCATGGGGGATCTTAAGTATTTTCCGGTGCCGCTAAGTTCGGATAAGGGGACACCGGACGTGGTCTATGAGGATGGCTGGCTGGAGGGGCGCAGTTACAGGACGGACAGTGAAAGCCAGAGCCAGCGCCGCCATGAGGGCTGCGATATCATGGGCTCCAAAATGCCCAGAGGATATTATCCGGTTGTCAGTATGGGCGATGGGACCGTGGAGCGGATTGGATGGCTGGAGATGGGGGGATGGCGCATCGGGATCAGGAGTCCGGGCGGTGCATATCTTTATTATGCCCATCTGTACGGTTATGCCAGGGATTTTAAGGAAGGGGACCAGGTAAAGGCCGGGGAACTGCTGGGTTATATGGGGGATACGGGATATGGGAAGACAGAAGGCACCACCGGGAATTTTGACGTGCACCTCCATCTGGGAATCTATATTAAGACAGACCATATGGAGGAAATGAGCGTGAATCCATACTGGATTCTCCGGTATCTGGAAAAACGGCGGCTGACATTTACATATTAGAGTGGCCTGTCCAGGTGAATTGTGATATGATAAGTAGGATTATAGGATGAATGAGGTAAAAGGATGACGGATGTAAAACAGCTCCCAAAGGAATTCCTGGCAGAGATGAAGCTGCTTCTGGGGGATGAATACCACAGGTATCTTAAGAGCTTTGAGGAAGGGTGGAAGCCGGGACTCAGGGTTAACACACGAAAGCTGGAGCCCGGACAGCTGAGGGCAATGGTTCCCTGGGAACTGGAGCCGGTGCCGTGGACAGGGAACGGATTCTATTACAGCAGTGAAGCAGGGGATGAAGGCGGAGTACGGCCCTCCAAGCATCCGGCTTATTACTGCGGCCTGTATTACCTTCAGGAACCCAGCGCCATGACGCCGGCTGCCATGCTTCCGGTAAAGCCGGGGGACCGGGTACTGGACCTTTGTGCGGCGCCGGGCGGCAAGAGCACGGAACTGGGGGCCAGGCTTAAGGGCCGGGGGATGCTGGTGTCCAATGATATCAGTTATTCCAGGGCCAGGGCGCTTCTTAAGAACCTGGAACTTGCCGGAATCCCCAATATCTGCGTTACAAGCGAAAGTCCGGAAAGGCTGGCAGAAGTGTGGCCGGAATTCTTTGATAAGATACTGGTGGACGCTCCCTGTTCCGGGGAAGGGATGTTCCGCCGGGATGAGGATATGGTAAAGGACTGGACAGCCCATGGACCCTCATACTATGCGCCCATCCAGCGCCAGATCGCGGTTCAGGCGGTCCGGATGTTAAAGCCGGGCGGGATGCTGCTTTATTCCACCTGTACCTTTTCCCGGATTGAGGATGAGGGGAACATTGAATATATACTGGAGCATTATCCACAGATGGAGCTGTGCACGCTTGATTTGTCGGCCGTGCCCGGGGCAGCAGATGGAATCGGGCTGAAGGGCTGTATGCGGCTGTTTCCCCACCGGCTGAAGGGCGAGGGACATTTCCTTGCCCTGCTTAGAAAGAAGAAAGCAGATGTTCACATGCCCGGGGACAGCAGGCCTAAAACCATGAAAGCCTTAAAGGCCATGAAGCATCAGGATGACCTGGCCCGTTTCATGGAATCTCTGTCCCTGGAAATGGATGAGGAACGGATGGTCTTTCATCAGGACCATGTCTATTACCTGCCCGAAGGGCTGGAGTGGAACCTGCCCCTTCGGTTCCTGCGCACAGGACTGTTTCTTGGGGAAGTGAAAAAGGGCAGGTTCGAGCCTTCCCAGGCCCTGGCCATGGCCCTTAAGGCCGACCAGTTTGATGCGGTTGTCCGTCTGGGCCATGAGGATGAACGGGTGGTGCGTTACCTAAAAGGGGAGACAGTGGAACTTTCAGAGGCAGAAGGCCCTATAAAGGGCTGGTGCCTGGTGGCCATGGAAGATTATCCCATGGGCTGGGCCAAGGGAACCGGCATGAGCCTTAAGAATAAATACTATCCTGGCTGGCGGTGGCAGTAGATGTCCGTGCAGGACGTAATTTTTTGGAAGAATGGAGATATAAGTGGCAGATAAGAAGAAACAGAAGACAGGCCCCATGAGGCTGGATAAATTCCTGGGGGAGATGGGATACGGCACCCGCACCCAGATTAAGGAGATGGTGAGGAAAGGACGTGTCCAGGTAAACGGACAGGTGATAAAGGCTCCTGAGTCCAAACTGGCGCCGGAGACAGACCAGGTCATGGTGGACCAGGCCCTGGTGGGATATGCCAGGATGGAATATTACATGCTTAATAAGCCCCAGGGTGTGGTAAGCGCCACAACGGACAGCCGTTACCCCACCGTGGTGGGTCTGATTGGGGATGCGCTGCGAAAGGACCTTTTTCCGGTGGGCCGCCTGGATGTGGATACGGAAGGGCTTCTCATCATCACCAATGACGGGGAAATGGCCCACAATCTGCTTTCCCCTAAAAAACATGTGGATAAGGTATACATGGCCCGTCTGTCCGGCCAGCTTCCCGCGGATGCAAAAGAGCGGTTTGGGGAAGGGATTGTCCTTAATGAGGGGATTAAAACCCTTCCTGCCCTGTTGGAATATGCGGGGCATGGAAACGGCCCCGAGGGAATGTCAGAAGTCCTCCTCACCATCCGGGAAGGCAAGTTCCACCAGGTAAAGCGCATGTTTGAGGCGCTGGGCTGCCATGTGGAGTTCCTGAAGCGGATGTCCATGGGGCCCCTCAGGCTGGACCCGGAACTGAAGCCCGGGGAATACCGGCCTCTTACGGAAGAGGAAATCCGCAGCCTTAAGGAATGCAGGAACGGATAAATGATTAACAGACAGAGGAATTGGAGAAAATGAAAATAAATCAGAAAAAGGCAGTTATATTTGATCTGGATGGGACGCTGGTGGATTCCATGTGGATGTGGAAGGCCATTGATATCGAGTATCTTGCCAGATATGACCTGGAATGTCCTGACGACCTGCAGAGGGAGATAGAAGGCATGAGCTTTTCGGAGACAGCCTCTTATTTTAAAAGGAGGTTTGGTCTTGGGGATTCCCTGGATGAGATTAAGGATGCCTGGGTCCGGATGTCCATTGACAAATATAAGAACGAGGTAACCTTAAAGCCCGGCGCCAGGGCATTCTTAGACTATATACGGAACAGTGGGATACCTGCCGGGATTGCCACCAGCAATGGCAGGGCCATGGTGGACGCTGTGCTGGATTCCCTGGACATACGAAGGTATTTCCAGGTGGTGGCAACGGCATGTGAGGTGGCGGCCGGGAAACCGGCGCCGGACATCTACCTGAGCGTGGCTGGACGCCTGCAGGTGGCGCCGTCCGACTGTGTGGTGTTTGAGGATGTCCCGGCCGGAATCCAGGCTGGAAAGAATGCAGGGATGACCGTGTTTGCGGTGGAGGATGCATTTTCACTGGACATGAGGGAAGAAAAAATGCAGCTGGCGGATTACTATATTAAGGATTACTATGAATTATTAGATGGAGCAGCAGGATGAAGAATGATTATTTACCCATGAACCGTCATGATATGAGTATCAGGGGATGGAAACAATGCGATTTTATTTATGTATCCGGGGATGCCTATGTGGACCATCCTTCCTTTGGCACGGCCATCGTTTCCAGGATACTGGAGGCGCACGGATACAAGGTGGGAATCATTGCCCAGCCGGACTGGAAGGATAAGAAAAGCATCGAAATCCTTGGGCGTCCCCGTCTTGGCTTCCTGGTATCGGCCGGAAACATGGATTCCATGGTGAATCATTACTCCGTGTCTAAAAAGCGCAGGAAGGAAGACTCCTATACTCCGGGAGGGGTCATGGGAAAACGCCCGGATTATGCGGTTGTGGTGTATTGCAACCTGATTCGCAGCGTGTATAAGGATGTGCCCATCATCATCGGAGGAATTGAGGCCAGCCTGCGCAGGCTGGCGCATTATGATTACTGGTCGGGAAAGCTGAAACGTTCCGTGCTCCTGGATTCCCAGGCAGACATCATCTCCTACGGCATGGGGGAACGCTCCATTGTTGAGATAGCGGATGCCCTGGACAGCGGGATTGACGTAAAGGATATTACATTTATTGACGGGACCGTGTATAAGGCCAAAAGCCTGGAATCCGTCTATGATTACAGGCTGCTGCCTGACTATGCGGAGCTTTTAAAGGATAAGAAGGAGTATGCCAAGAGCTTTTATGTCCAGTACAGCAACACGGATCCGTTTTCCGGAAAGCGCCTTGCGGAACCTTATGAGGGCAAGGTGTTCGTGGTCCAGAATCCGCCGGCAAAGCCTTTAAGCCAGGAAGAGATGGACGCGGTTTACGGCCTTCCATACATGAGGAATTACCATCCCTCCTATGAAGAACTTGGAGGTGTTCCGGCTATCCGCGAGATAAAGTTCAGCCTTATCAGCAACCGGGGATGCTTCGGCGCCTGCAGTTTTTGCGCCCTCACCTTCCATCAGGGCAGGATCATCCAGGCCAGGAGCCATGAATCTTTGGTGGAGGAAGCAAAGCTGCTGACAGAGGAGCCTGATTTTAAAGGATATATCCACGATGTGGGCGGCCCCACGGCAGACTTCAGGTTCCCGGCCTGCGACAAGCAGCTGACAAAGGGCGCATGCCCGGGCCGCCAGTGCCTGTTCCCTGAACCGTGCAGGAACCTTAAGGCGGACCACAGTGATTATATTGCACTTCTGAGGAAACTCCGGGACCTGCCCAAGGTAAAGAAGGTATTCATCCGGTCCGGTATCCGCTTTGATTATGTGCTGGCAGACCCCAGCCGCAAATTCCTCAAGGAGCTCTGTGAATTCCATGTCAGCGGTCAGCTGAAGGTTGCGCCGGAACATGTGGCGGACAAGGTGCTCCAAAGGATGGGTAAACCGAAAAACAGTGTATACAGGCAGTTTGTAAGGGAATACAAGGAAATGAACGGCAGGCTTGGCAAGGAGCAGTATCTGGTGCCTTACCTGATGTCCTCCCATCCGGGCTCGTCCATGAAGGAAGCAGTGGAACTGGCTGAATATCTCCGCGACCTGGGTTATATGCCGGAACAGGTCCAGGATTTTTATCCCACGCCGTCCACCATCTCCACCTGCATGTATTATACGGGATATGACTGCAGGACCATGGAACCGGTGTACGTTCCGGTCAGTCCCCATGAAAAGGCCATGCAGAGGGCGCTGATACAGTACAGGAACCCCAAGAACCATGACCTTGTGGCGGAAGCCCTCAAGATTGCCGGAAGGACGGATTTAATCGGATTTGATAAAAAATGCCTGATCAGGCCAAGGGGAAGCCGGGGACTGGAGGGCCAGGAGGGCCGGACAGGCCGGGCGCAGGAGGGCCAGGGAAGCCGGTCAGGTCGTGCACCGGCGGGCCAGGAGGGCCGGACAGGCCGCCACGCCTCCTCCAACCGTCCAAAGAAAACAATCCGCAACGTTCATAAAAAGAAAGGATCCTGATAATGAAGATTGCCGTAGTAACCGGAGCATCCTCCGGAATGGGAAGGGAAATGATCATCCAGCTGTGGGAGCATTTTAAAGGATTTGACGAAATGTGGATCATAGCCAGAAGGGAAGGACGTCTTGAGGAATTGGACCGCCAGGTGGGGGTCCCGCTGCGTAAATTTGCCCTGGACCTTACAAAAGAAAAGGATCTGCGTGTGTTGGAGCGGGAACTGTCAGAGAAGGAACCCCAGGTGAAATTCCTGGTCAATGCAGCCGGGTTTGGCAAGATTGGCACCGTGGAGTCCCTGGCCCTGGTTGATGAGACAGACATGGTGCGATTGAACTGTGAAGCGCTGTGTGCCGTCACACGTCTGGTGCTGCCCTATATGACATGCAACAGCCGCATCATCCAGTTTGCGTCCTCGGCCGCATTCCTTCCGCAGCCCGGGTTTGCCATATATGCGGCCACTAAATCATTTGTCCTCAGCTACAGCAGGGCGTTGAACCAGGAATTGAAAACCAGGAACATTTACGTGACATCAGTCTGCCCCGGACCGGTAAAAACAGAATTTTTTGACATAGCAGAGACCACGGGGGAGATGGCGCTGTACAAGCGTCTGGTCATGGCCAACCCAAAGAGGGTGGTGTCAAAGGCTATCAGGGACAGTGTGGCCGGAAAGGAAATTTCCGTATACGGCCTTACCATGAAAGCCTTCCGGATACTCTGCAAGGTACTGCCGCACCGCCTGATCCTCAGGATGATGGAGTGGTGCAGCCATATAATCTGAAGATAAGGAGAATCCCCATATGCAGACATTGACTGTGACCCCCAATGAGGCCGGGCAGCGCATGGATAAGCTTCTCGCCAAATACCTGGACCAGGCCGGCAAGGGGTTTCTTTATAAGATGATGAGGAAAAAGAACATTACCCTTAACGGGAAAAAATGCGACGGCTCCGAGCACCTGAAGGAAGGCGATGAAATCCAGCTGTTCCTGGCAGACGGGACCATTGAAAAATTCCAGGCAGCCCATAAGGTTCCTGGGGGGACCGCGGCCGGACACGGATATAAAAAGCTTGATATCATCTATGAAGACAAGCACATACTGGCGGTGAACAAGCCCTCAGGCATGCTGTCCCAGAAGGCCAGGGAGGGGGATATGTCCCTCAATGAGTATATCCTTAACTATCTGATTGATTCCGGCGGCCTTCCCATAAGCCAGCTGCGCACCTTCAAACCCTCCATCTGCAACCGTCTGGACCGCAACACCAGCGGGCTGGTGGTGGCCGGCAAATCCCTGGCAGGGCTTCAGGTCATGAACGGGGTATTTAAGGACAGGAGCCTGCACAAGTATTATCAGTGCCTGGTGAACGGGCAGGTTACGGAGAAGAAGCTGATTGCCGGCTTCCTGCGCAAGGATGAGGCTGCAAATACGGTTACGGTCTATCCGCTGGAGGTGGAGGACAGTGTGCCCATCATGACAGAATACCTCCCCCTGGCGGGAAATGGAACCTACACCCTTCTCCAGGTGACCCTGATTACGGGCCGGAGCCATCAGATACGCGCCCATCTGGCATCCATTGGACATCCGATCGTGGGGGACTACAAATACGGCAGACAGGATATGAATGACGCCATGAAAAAGAAATACGGCGTGCGTTCCCAGCTGCTTCATTCCTGGAAGCTGGTGATGCCGGATAAGCTGCCGGAACCGCTTGACTACCTAAGCGGGAAGGAGATGCTAGCAGGGCTTCCTGACCAGTTTGCCAGGGTGTTAAAAGGGGAAGGCATAAGAATCCCCGGATAGCATCAGGATGGATACAGTATCCCTGTGATTCTTGACAGGAAGCCGTCTTCGGGTTATGATAGTACAAGCGATAAAATGTGGGCCGGGGCAGCCTGTTTCGTATGCCCTGGCGTAACATGAGAATGAGAGGATTTTTGGAATGGGAAAGATTATACTGACGGGTGACCGCCCCACGGGACGGCTTCACGTAGGACATTATGTAGGATCACTGAAGCGCAGGGTGGAACTGCAGGACTCAGGTGAGTTTGACGAGATTTATATTATGATAGCAGATGCCCAGGCGCTTACCGACAATGCGGACAATCCTGAAAAGGTGCGCCAGAACATCATCGAAGTGGCGCTGGATTATCTGGCATGCGGCCTGGACCCGGCAAAGTCCGTGCTGTTCATCCAGTCCCAGATTCCGGAACTGTGTGAGATGACCTTCTATTATATGGATCTGGTGACTGTTTCCAGGCTTCAGCGCAATCCAACGGTCAAATCTGAAATCCAGATGCGCAACTTTGAGGCAAGCATACCGGTTGGGTTCTTTACGTATCCCATCAGCCAGGCAGCGGACATCACTGCTTTTAAGGCCACCACGGTGCCGGTGGGAGAAGACCAGGCGCCCATGATTGAGCAGACCAGGGAGATTGTGCACAAGTTTAATTCTGTTTACGGGGACACCTTGGTTGAGCCGGATATCCTCCTTCCTGACAACAAGGCCTGCCTGAGGCTTCCGGGCATTGACGGCAAGGCCAAGATGAGCAAGTCCCTTGGCAACTGTATCTACCTGTCAGACACTGAGGCAGAGGTCAAAAAGAAAATCATGTCCATGTTTACAGACCCCAACCATCTGCGGGTGGAAGACCCGGGCCAGGTGGAAGGCAACCCGGTATTCATTTACCTGGACGCATTCTGCAGGGATGGGCATTTTGCAGAATACCTGCCGGATTACAAGAACCTGGATGAGCTTAAGGCCCACTACATGAGGGGAGGCCTTGGGGATGTGAAGGTCAAGAAGTTCCTGAACAATGTGCTCCAGGATGAACTCCGCCCAATCCGTGAGCGCCGTAAGGAAATCGCACAGGATATCCCGGCTGTTTACCAGATACTGGAAGAAGGCAGCCGTAAGGCTAAGGCCAAAGCAGCGGAAACCCTGGCAGAGATGAAACGGGCCATGAAGATTAATTATTTTGAAGATAAGGAACTGATTGCAGAGCAGGCGGAGCGGTTCCGTTCCGAGACGGATTAGGGCGTGCAGATGGCGGGAATGAATCATCAGACACATCAGGGCGTGCCTGATGATTGCCTTTTGTCAAACGTGAGGATGGAAAACAAAAAGGATTCCGGCAGGAATCCTTTTTGTTTATGTAATAACATGCTTGATTCTTTATAGGGGAGGGAGCCTGTGGAACAGTCAAAAATCTTGTAAAAAAGTCCTTGACACTGACCTTAGGTAAGAGATTATACTGAATCCAGATCCGGATCAGGCAGAACAGAAATTGAATGGAGGAGCAGGAGCATGCTGACCATAGGACAGATGTCAAAGGTGTGCGGTGTGAGTGTAAAGACACTGCATCACTATGATAAAATCGGCCTTTTGAAGCCACAGAAAACAGATGAGGCCAATGGATACCGTTATTACGAGGATTCCCAGATCGGTACCATGCTGCTCATCGGAAGGCTGAAACGGTATGGCTTTCCACTCGTTGATATTCAACGTCTGTTGACCGTCAAAGATAGCAGGGAACTGCTGCGCCAGATGCATCAGCAGAGATTCCGGCTGGAGCGGCAGATGGAGCACATTTCCATTACCATCAGGGAGATGGGCTATCATCTGGAAGAATTTGAAAGGACAGGTGATATCATGAGTTATCAGAATAATTATGAGATTGTGGTAAAGGAAGCAGGGGAGCAGGTACTGGTTACCCACAGGCAGAAGATGTCAGTGGAAGAGTTCGGTACCTATTATGGGAAGATATATGAGAAGATCGCCAGGGAACACCTGGGAATCAACGGGGTGGTGATGGCCATATACCATGACCAGGAGTTTGACCCGGCCTTCAGCGATATTGAACTGGGCGTGGGTATTACGGAGAGGGACAAGGCGGACTTCATCCTGCCGGGGCATCTCTGCGCCACCACCATCCACAAAGGCGCGTATTCCGGGCTTCCTGACGCATACGGGGCTATCGTGGCCTGGATTAACGCCAGTGGGTATAAGATGGACGGAATGCCCTATGAAATCTATCGGAAGACCCATTTTGACAAGCTTCCTCCGGAAGAGTGGGTGACAGAGATATTCTTCCCTGTCAGGAAGTAGGCGTTAGCGCTGCCTTAGCCATTCATTGCGTAAGGCAGTACCAGGCGTGATCAGCAGTCGTGGGACCGGTCTTTGAAAGTCAGGAAGGCCGGTCTTTTTTTGATGTCCGGATTCTGTAGGGATGGGGTACTGGTAATAATTTCAATTTTCTGAATATATCCTTAATATGCCGGTTCTTCCATTGACTGGAGACCCTGGGCACCATATACTGGATTCATGAGGAGGTTGTGGGATGAAAAAGATGTGTGGTTTTATTAAGGAGCATAAGTTCTGTTCCCTGGTCATGGCTCCGCTGGTCCTGTTTCTGGCCTTTCTGGTATTAGGGTGGCCGATGATGTTCCTGACCGGCTTTTCCAGGCCGAACAAGGCGACAGAATGGTATGCATCTGTTTTTTTTCTTCTGTTTTTATTTATTGTATTATGTTATCCGCTTGTATTAACCGTATGCAATCTGTATTTTATCATAAAAAGGAACCCATCCCCCTTCCAGAAGGCGGTCAGCGGGTGGACAGAGACCGCCACCATTGTATTTGGGTTCCTGCTCAGCTGGCTTTATGTAACCGAGGCCACGGAAATCATTTTTGCGGACTGGCCCCAGGTACTGTCAAACAGGCAGGTCCACTCGCCCATTGCCACATGGACCTTTACAACCATTGCCGTCATGGCGGCAGCCGGCATACTGGGATATATGGTCCTGCGCCTGAGACCTTTAAAGGATACGCCTCCCCTGGCGGCCGTGTTATCCATGTCAGCCATGTATATAGGATGCCTGATGTGCGTGCTCTGGACCATACAGACCTGCGTTCCGGGGCAGGGAGGGATTTACCTGTACCTGTTTCCTGTTAATTGCATACTCATTGCAATCAAGGTAATCCGGAACCTGCTGGGCCAGTGGCAGGAACAACATGAGCAGATGGGGGAAAATGCCCGCGAAACCGACCGCGGCAGGATTGATGCCCTGCTTCAGGATTCAAGGAACTGGCCCTGGCTGGCATTCCTGTTCATGCTTCCTATGCTGGGAATCCTGGTCATGGTCCTGACTTTATTTGGACAGAAGCCGGACAGCGTGATTAAAGCCTGGACAGAGACAAGCCAGTGGAACCTGTCCAGGAGGGTCTCGCCCCAGAACCTGGTGTATGATGAACATTACCTGTGCACGGTGGCTGCAGGAGGCCATCCGGCTGTAGTGCGTCCCACAAGGATGGGGGTCCGTCATGGCCATCCGGTAATCGTGAACCGGCAGCTCTGCGTTGCCAATGCCTTTGAGCAGATCCTGATGGAACGCGTCCCGGCAGTCCATGGCCTGGTACGCCGCATATATGACAGGTACGGGTTCCCGCTGGCCCGCCATATAAAGGCACCGCTGGCCGCTGACATGGTTTATATCCTGATGAAGCCCCTGGAGTGGATGTTCCTGGCTGTCATCTATCTGTGCGACGTGCGTCCGGAGAACAGGATTGCCCTGCAGTATATAGAGTTTCCGGAGCATTTTACGGACCTGTTTTAAAGGGAAGGACCCATATGCCTTGGACGGGAAGGAAAGGTATTTGCAAGGCTGTGCAGATGTTTTAAGGAGGGGACGGATGAGATACCGTAGGAGGATGACAGGGACACGGCGGCTGGGACTGGCTTTTTTGGCAGCAGCCGTCTGCTCCATGGGATGCGGCAGAAGTGAGGACCGGCTGCGAAGGGACTATAAGGAACGGAGCGGATACGCGGAGGAGGAAACAGCGTTCAGGCCTGATCTTTCCGGTCAGGATGGGACGGCGGACATAACAGATACGGAGCGGATGCCGGATGCCCTTAAGGAATTGTACGGGTTCCGGAATCTGGAGGACCATAAACTGTATTGGGACCAAACCGTGATGCAGATGGACTTTCATTTTAATAAGGATGTGACCTACTCAGAACTGGACAGCGCCCGGTATTTTGTCTTGGATAAATTCGTGATGAACCATTGGAACCAGAATGCGCAGACACCCTATGATTCCTGGCTGATGGAGTACGGATGGGGGAATGTGATCCCCCAGGTAAGGTGCAGGCTGTTTGTGGCGGACACCCTGATATTCCAGGACAATTATAAAGAGCGCAGGGTAGAGGGGTATTATGAAAACAGCGCCTGTTTTGTAAAGGCCAGGGAGGCTGGTTTTGAGGCAGAGGAGGAGCTTGCAGCCATGGTATCAGGGAAGCTTGGACCGGCAATGGCCAAAGAAGGGAGCGTCAGCTTCCAGAACAGCCTGAGAGGCGACCGGCTCCTGGTCCTGGTGGACACGCCCCGGGTGCTGGACGGATCCGTTGCAGACAGCATACAGGAGGGGATTGCGGATATGGCCCCGGTGAGGATTAAGGAGTACCCGTTGATTGTACTTACCATGGCATCAGACGGTTCGCCTTATTACACATCCGTATTCGTGAACAGGGAAAGGGAAAACGGCTGGACAGCCCTGGACTGGGTGAATGCCGTGACAGGGGAAGACAGATGACAGGGGAAGACAGATGATAGGTACGATACCATTGGAAGGATTCGGATACCGTGGCCGATTATTCAGCACACGGGACATGTATGATATTGATGGGACTGAAAAGCTGTTCGTGGCAGCGGTCCGTGAAAACTGCGGATACCATTACAGGAACTGTACGGAATACAGGAGGATTCTTGATCATGCAGGATTCAGCCCGGAATCCATAGCCAGGATGGAGGATATTTCTGGGATTCCCTTTCTTCCCACCTTGTTTTTTAAACGCCATGCCATATTCTCCATGCCGGAAGATAAAATCAGGATGGAAGTCCTGTCCTCCGGCACATCCGGTATGTCCAGCCGCATCGGATATGATACAGGCGCCATGGCCTGCGGGGTATATATGGGACTGAAAGTGGCTGGAGCAAGCCGCCTTCTGTCTGCCAGGCCGGCCAATTACATTATTCTTGGATACCGGCCCAACAGGGATAACCGGACAGGTGTGACAAGAACCATGTTCCTGTCCACCTTTTTTGCGCCTGCCCTGAAGCGGACCTATGCCCTGGAGAGGAAAAACGGGCAATATTATCCGGATATGGATGGGATTATCCGGGAAATGATAAGATGCAGCCGATCCTCCTTCCCGGTCAGGATAATGGGCTTTCCGTCCTATACCTGGTTCGCCCTGAAACAACTGGAGCAGAAGGGAATCAGCCTCTCCTTTCCCAAGGGTTCCCGGATTGTGCTGAGCGGAGGATGGAAACAGCATGGGTCAGAGAAAGTGGATAAAAAGGTACTCTACAGCCTTGCCGGAAAGGTGCTTGGGATTGGAGGGGAGGATATGATTGAATTCTTCAGTGCAGTGGAGCATCCGGTCCTTTATTGCACCTGCAGGAACCATCATTTCCATGTGCCGGTCTACAGCCGTGTAATCATACGCGATGTGGATACCCTAAAACCGCTGGGATACGGGGAACAAGGACTTGTAAACCTGGTGACGCCCATGATTAAAGCAACGCCTGTGCTCAGTGTGATGACAGACGATCTGGGAGTGCTTCATGAAGGGGCGGGATGCGGGTGCGGCATCACTTCCCCTTACCTGGAACTGAAAGGGAGGGCAGGAATCCGGGAAATCAAGACATGTGCGGCAGGGGCAGAGGAGTATCTGCGCGGACAGGAATGGATGTTTTAAGGAAGAGGAGGGGGAGAACCGGATATGATTCTGGCAAATGGAAAATTATACGGTTCGGGCAGGCAGGGAGAGGTCCTTGCCCATATGGAGGAATGGATTAACCGGACCATGGAAGGGAAACGGCTGGAGGAGGATATGGTGATATCCGCCCTGGCCTGCCTGGGGCGGAAACTGGAACAGAAATATGGGTATCCGCAGATTGCAGGGATGCTGAGCCGTGAAGCCCTGGAAGGCAGGCTTATGCGGGAACTGGGGAATGTCCGGCCATATGGTTCCATGAAGCCGTCGGCACATGGCCGCATTTCCACCCGCGTCATGCCCCTTGGGACCTTGCTCCACATCGGGGCAGGCAATGCGGATTTCCTTCCTGCTTACAGTGTGGCAGAGGGCCTTCTCACCTGTAATGTGAATATACTGAAGCTGCCGGGCGCGGACAACGAGGCATCCATGGAAATACTGCGCCTGCTCATTGGAATCCAGAAGGAACTGGCTGATTACATCTATGTTTTTGATACCCCGTCCAGGGACAGGGACGCCCTAATGCAGCTGGCAGGGCTTGCAGATGGGATTGTGGTGTGGGGAGGCGATGGGGCGGTTGCCCAGGTAAGGAGCATGGCGCCTCCCGGAATCCGGCTGGCTGAATGGGGCCATAAACTGGGATTTGCATATATTTCAGGATATACGGACAAGGAAGCGGAACTGGCTGCCCTGGCAGAGCACATGATGGCCACAAGACAGCTGTTATGCAGTTCATGTCAGACCGTATTCATTGATACGGAATCCTATGAGGAAATCCTGGAGTTTGGAAGGGGATTTTTGGCTTGCCTGGAGCGGGCCGCAGACAGTCATCCGGGCGGCAGTCCCTTTGTGACAGGCGCAATCAGTCTCAGCCGTTATAGTGATGGGCTGGAACGGATTGTTTACGGCGAGGGCGCAGGCGGGAACCGGATATTCCAGGGAAAAGGATGCAGTGTGACCATATGCAGTGATATGGAACTGGAGCTGTCCCCCATGTTCGGGAACTGTCTTATCAAGCGCCTGCCCAGGAACATGGCGTTCAGATGCCTGCGCCGCCATAAGGGACATCTGCAGACAGCCGGCCTTATATGCGCAGGGGAAAGCAGAAAGGAACTGGAGGCCCTTCTGTGTTCCTGCGGCGTGAGCCGGATTACCGGTGCCGGGAGTATGTCTGCCCTGTTTGAGGATGGCGCCCATGACGGGGAGTATCCGCTGAGGCGTTATGTCAGGTTCGTGGATGTGGAGGAATCTTAGAACTCCGTTTCCCAGGGTGTGTTTGAAAATTCATTCCCGCCCGCTGCACGGAAACAGGCCTTATGTCCAGGATTGCCGCTGTGCACAGGAAAGGAGGATGGATGTGAAGAAGTCATTTCGAATAGGGGCCAGGGCTGTCCTGGCAATTATCTGTATCGGAACGGTCCTGACGGCATTATACGGTTATGGCGTGCTGCAGGGCTGGTTCCTGCTTAATAATCCTTCAAGGGAACAATATCCAATCCGCGGAGTGGACGTGTCCCATTACCAGGGGGACATTGACTGGGAAGTCTTAAGCAGACAGGATATCCGGTTCGCATATATCAAGGCCACGGAGGGAAGCAGCCACACGGATGAGCGGTTCCAGGAAAACTGGGACCATGCAGCGGACACGGAACTGAAGGTGGGGGCCTATCATTTCTTCAGCTTCGACAGTCCGGCAGAGACACAGGCAGGGCATTTCATTGAGACCGTACAGGCCTTTGACGGAATGCTGCCTCCGGTTGTGGATTTTGAATTTTACGGTGACAAACAAGCCAGCCCTCCCCCGGTGGAACCCACGGTGCAGCAGCTGTGGGCCATGTTAGGGAAACTGGAACAGCACTACGGGATGACTCCCGTCCTCTATGCCACAGAGGAAACCTACCGCATGTATCTGGAGGGCCGTTTTGACGAATATCCCCTTTGGATACGCAATGTGACGGGACGTCCGGACACGGACAGGGACTGGCTGTTCTGGCAGTACAGCAACCGCGGGCGGTTGGACGGATATACAGGGGACGAGCGGTTTATTGACCTGAACGTGTTTGCAGGAGACGAGGCGCGGTGGGCCGGTTTTACAGAGGCGGGCAGACAGCAGGCGGGCGGACGGTAGGCGGCCGGACAGCAGGCGGACGGTATACGAGCGGACGGCGGATGGGCAGACAGCAGGTTGTCCGGACCTGGAAAATGACTTGAGAAAAAACGGATGTTCTGGTATACTGGTGGAACACAGGAAAAACGGTTTTTCCGGAATGTTGTTGAAAGGAATGTATCTGTATGGGAACCTGGAACACAAGAGGCCTGAGGGGGTCGACCCTGGAGGATTTAATCAACCATACCAATGAAAGCTACCGGGACAAGCATCTGGCGCTGATCCAGAAGATTCCCACGCCCATCACGCCCATTGAGATAGACAAGGCAAGCAGGCACATAACACTGGCCTATTTTGACCAGAAAAGTACGGTGGATTACATAGGGACCGTGCAGGGAATACCGGTATGCTTTGATGCGAAGGAATGCGCGGTGAAAACATTCCCGCTCCAGAACATCCACCCCCATCAGATCCAGTTCATGAAGGAGTTTGAGGAGCAGGGCGGGATTGCGTTCATCATCCTGTACTTTACAAGCCTTAACGAGATGTACTATATGCCCTTTGAGCATATATATACCTTTTGGAAACGGATGGAGGACGGCGGACGCAAAAGCTTTACATACGGCGAAGTGGATAAGGCGTGGAGGATACGCTCCTTCCGGGATATGCTGGTGCATTATCTGGAGGAGATACAGAAAGACCTGGACAGAAGGCCGTGACGGACAACAGGACCTTCCTGCCAGGTCTTTTTAGTAAGGGAACCCCTGTTTTTCAGATGAAATCTTGTAACTGCTGTCAAAGGTACCCTTTTCCCTGCCATCTCATGATTGACCTTAAATGTAAATAAAAGTATAATACCATATAGTGTTAATTGCCCGTTTGCTTTTGATGAAGGATGATGAAGACGGGCACGGGAATGCAGGGATGGGCATGATGGCCTTTTAGGGGAGACAGCAGGATTTCTGATTGACAATCCGTCTGATATCCCCTATAATAATACAATCACGTTATCGAATTATCACTTTACCACAGGAAAGCAAAAGAGGGGATAAAGGTAAAATGAGATAACGGAAGCTGCAGATACAATGATTTAAGCCAAAGAATATGATAAAAGAGGATGGGACATGATGGCAGGAAAGAACCGTTTAATCCACACCCCGGAAGGCGTGAGGGACAGTTACAATGCGGAGTGCAGAAAGAAACTGGCGGTGCAGGATAAGATATTGAACACCTTATACCTGTATGGCTATGAGCATATACAGACGCCCAGCTTTGAATATTTCGACATATTCAGTAAGGACAGGGGAAGCGTGTCGGACCGGGAGATGTTCAAGTTCTTTGACCGGGATAATAATACCCTGGTGCTCCGCCCGGATATGACGCCCGCCGTGGCAAGGTGTGTTGCCAAATATTTCATGGATGACGACATGCCGCTGCGCCTCTGCTACCTGGAGCGCACATTTAAAAACAACAGCAGTTACCAGGGAAGGCTTAAAGAAAGGGCCGAGATGGGGGCAGAGCTTATCGGGGATGATTCTGCGGACGGGGATGCCGAGATGATTGCCATGGTCATTGACAGCCTGAAGGCCGCGGGCCTTAAGGAATTCCAGGTGGAACTGGGACAGGTGGCATTTTACCGCAGTCTTTTGGAAGAAGCGGGTTTTTGCGGGGAAGTGGAAGAGGAGCTGAACCAGCTGGTGGAGAACAAGAATGATTTTGGCGTGGCTGAACTGCTTAAGGGCCAGGACATAGATGAGGGTCTGAAGCAGGCATTCCTAAAACTGCCGGAGCTGTTTGGCTCACTGGAACAGATTGCCCAGGCAAGGAAACTTACATCCGCCCCACGGGCCCTGGCTGCCATTGAACGGCTGGAACAGGTCCACGCCATCCTTAAAAGCTACGGCCTGGCTGACTATGTGTCCTTTGATCTGGGAATGCTCAGCAAGTATCATTATTATACGGGAATCATTTTCAAGGCATATACATATGGCACAGGGGATTATATTGTCACCGGAGGCCGGTATGATAAGCTTCTGGTGCAGTTTGGCAAGGATACGCCTGCCGTGGGGTTTGCCATTGTGGTGGACCAGGTCATGGCAGCCCTGTCAAGGCAGCAGATCGATACGCCTGTGACCCTGGTGAACACGGTCATCCTATACGAAGCCACGGCCAGGGACAACGCCATCCGTCTGGGTCGTTATTTTAAGGAAAGGGGGCTGGCTGTCCAGTCCATGAAGCGGAGGCAGGACAAGAGCCTTGAGGATTACAGAGCCATGACGCTGGGGCGCCATATGAGGAACCTTCTGTATCTGAAGGATGACGGCCGGGTGGTCACTGCCATGGATATGGTGAACGGCAGCGCGGATGAGATTCCCATTGAGGCGTATGAGTAAGAAGTAAATAATCGGAGGGCTTGAAGGCAGATGAGATATTTAACAATAGCGCTGGCAAAGGGCAGGCTGGCCAAAAAGGCCATGGAACTGTTTGAGGCAATCGGCATTTCCTGTGACGAGATGAAGGATAAGGATTCCAGGAAGCTGATATTTGTAAATGAAGAATTGGGCATCCGTTTCTTCCTGGCCAAGGCCAATGATGTGCCCACTTATGTGGAATATGGGGCAGCGGATATTGGAATTGTTGGCAAGGACACCATCCTGGAGGAGGGCCGCAAACTCTATGAGGTCATGGACCTGGGAATGGGCAGATGCAGGATGTGCGTGTGTGGCCCGGAATCGGCAAAGGAGAGCTTAAGGCATCACGAGCTGATACGCGTGGCTACCAAGTACCCTAATATTGCAAAGGACTATTTTTACAACCAGAAGTATCAGACCGTGGAGATTATCAAGCTGAACGGATCCATTGAACTGGCGCCCATTGTAGGGCTTTCAGAGGTGATTGTGGATATCGTGGAGACCGGATCCACCCTAAGGGAGAACGGCCTGGCCGTGCTGGAGGAGGTATGCAGCCTGTCTGCCCGCATGGTGGTGAACCAGGTGAGCATGAAGACGGAGAACGGGCGCATCACAAAGATAATCAAGGATTTCCAGGCGCTGCTTAAGGAGGATAAATAAATGAGGATCATAACATTAGACGATACATCCATGAAGGATATCCTGGCTGACATGCTCAGACGCGACCCAAACAATTATGACAGCTATACAAAGACCGTGGAAGCAATTGTGGAAAATGTAAAGAACCGCAGGGATGAGGCTGTGTTTGAGTATACAAAGGAATTTGACCAGGCAGACCTTGATGCTTCCAACATCCGGGTGACCCGGGAAGAGATTGACCAGGCCATGGCCCAGGTGGATGAGGGCCTGCTTGGCGTCATGAAAAAGTCCATGGACAATATCCGCCGTTATCATGAAAAGCAGAAAAGGAACAGCTGGTTTGACGCGCAGCCTGACGGCACCATACTGGGCCAGAAGGTTACGGCCTTGGAGAGCGTTGGCGTTTATGTGCCGGGGGGCAAGGCAGCGTACCCTTCCTCTGTGCTGATGAATATCGTTCCGGCTGAGGTTGCAGGGGTAAAGAGGATTGTCATGGTGACCCCGCCCGGTAAAGACGGGAAGGTGAATCCTGTTACCCTGACAGCCGCCCATCTGGCAGGCGCCACCGAGGTGTATAAGGTAGGCGGTGCCCAGGCCGTGGCCGCCCTTGCCTTTGGAACCCAGTCCATCCCCAGGGTCAATAAGATTGTGGGCCCAGGCAATATCTTTGTTGCCCTTGCCAAGAAGGCGGTGTACGGCCATGTCAGCATTGACAGCATTGCAGGTCCCAGTGAGATCCTGGTGATTGCGGATGACAGTGCGAACCCGCGTTTTGTGGCCGCCGACCTTTTAAGCCAGGCCGAGCATGATGAGCTGGCAAGCGCCATATTGGTGACCACCAGCATGGAACTGGCTAAGAAGGTATCGGATGAAGTGGACGGCTTCCTGAACATATTATCCAGAAGCCATATCATTGCCAGGTCCCTTGATAATTACGGATACATCCTGGTTACGGATACCATGGAAAAGGCGGTGGAGACAGCCAACAACATTGCGCCAGAGCATCTTGAGATTGTCACCGCCAATCCCTTTGAGGTCATGACAAAGATTCAGAACGCAGGAGCTATCTTTATCGGGGAATACAGCAGCGAACCACTGGGGGATTACTTTGCAGGACCAAACCACATCCTGCCCACCAACGGGACAGCCAAATTCTTCTCCCCCCTTGGCGTGGATGACTTCATTAAGAAGTCCAGTATCATTTACTACTCCAGGGAAGCCCTTGAAAAGGCCCATAAGGACATTGAACTGTTTGCGGAGTCTGAGCATCTGACCGCACATGCCAATTCCATCCGGGTACGGTTCGAAATGGACACTTAATGTAGGAAACTGCAATACTAGGAGGGACATATGATGGAAAGGACATCCGTGGTATCACGGAATACAAAAGAAACAGAAATCCAGATAAGCCTTAACCTGGATGGGAGCGGGAAAGCCGATATCCAGACCGGCATCGGATTCTTTGACCATATGCTGAACAGTTTTGCCCGACACGGGTTCTTTGACCTGACCGTAAAGGTGAAGGGGGATCTGGAAGTCGATACCCATCACACTATTGAGGATACCGGCATAGTCCTGGGCCAGGCAATCAAACAGGCTGTGGGGGATAAAAAGGGGATTGTACGATATGGTTCCCAGATTCTTCCCATGGACGAATCCCTGGTCCTGTGCGCCCTGGATTTATGCGGCAGGCCGTATCTGGTCTATGATCTGGACCTGGACCGTGAAAAGGTGGGGGATTTGGAGACAGAGATGGTCCGGGAATTCTTTTATGCCGTATCTTATGCAGCAGAAATGAACCTGCACATCCGGCAGATGGCAGGCATGAATAACCACCATATCATTGAAGCTGCCTTCAAGGCATTTGCAAAGGCCCTGGACAGCGCGGTTGCGGCAGAGCCGAGACTTACAGGCGTGCTTTCCACCAAAGGGAGCCTTTAGGAAGGAGGCCGGAAGGGGATACCGGGAGGAGCAGAACCCCGCAGTTCCCTTTGATCCCAGTGGACCGGGGGGATACAGCTATGTCAGGCTGCAATATCTGACAGACAGTTTTGCGGAACACGTAAAATCAGAAGAGAATTATTTTTATGGGTTTGATTTTCTGTTCAGGCCCTACATCATTTCCATGAAAGGCCATATGCCTGACAACCTGACGGCCCTCATTGATTATACATATGGGGATGGGCTTTCTGAGCCTCCTCCTGCAGTGGATGTATATGGCTATGGAAGGCCCAAAGCGCCGGCCTGTCCGGAAAGCCGGACGGATTAAGGGCAGCGGACCTGGAACTGCAGTGCACGGATGAGGCAGTCAAAGGCAGCCGCGTTTACCTGACAGAGCATTTCATCGTGACGTCCTTTTACCAGTTTGATGTGATTCCATACACCTGCATTGACCGGATGGAGACAACCGGAGGGTTTGTGATTGCTGTTACAAAGGATGGGTATGCCCATATTGTGTCAGGCGGCAGGCATGGGGGACAGATCCTTGGGATGCTTCAAAAGAAACAGGCCCTGGAACAGGCAGGGACAGACATACACGGACAGGCAGCACAATAAACAGAAAGAGGAGAAACCAATGCAGTTATATCCGGCAATAGACATGAAGGACGGACAGTGTGTCCGTTTAAGACAGGGAGAATTTAAGGACATTACCGTGTATTCGGATGCGCCCTGGAAGGTAGCGGCCTGGTGGCAGGCCCAGGGAGCCACGTTCCTGCACCTGGTGGACCTGGATGGCGCCCTGGCAGGCCATTCCGTCAACGAAGAAGCCATCCGGAAGATTGTGGAACATGTATCCATACCCATAGAGATAGGCGGCGGGATCCGTTCAGAGGAGGCGGTCCGCAGCATGCTTGGCCTGGGGGTGAAGCGGGTGATTATCGGGACCAAGGCAGTGGAACATCCTGAATTCCTGGAAGAAATGGTGGGGAAATTCGGGGAAGACGCCATTGTGGCCGGAGTGGATGCCAAGAACGGAATGGTGGCAGTGGAGGGCTGGGAAAAGGTCAGCTCCATGGCTGCCGGTGAATTATGCCTTAAGATGAAAGGCTACGGCGTAAAGCATATTGTGTATACTGATATATCCAGGGACGGAATGCTGTCCGGCCCCAATGTTAAGGCCACAAAACGTCTGACCGATGACACGGGACTTGACATCATAGCATCCGGCGGGGTATCCTGTATGCAGGACCTGAAGGAACTGCATGAGGCGGGAATCAGGGGAGCAATCATTGGAAAGGCCCTTTATGAAAACAGGATTCATCTGAAGGAAGCCGTAATGCTTTATGAAAACTAGGAGATACATATTATGACAGATTACAAAAAGCTGATATTAGGATTTGGCGTAAAGGAAGGCAGGGCATATACCTGGGACGGACGGACCGGATACAGCAGCCCGCTGGCCGTACTTGCCAGGCAGGGATGCGACAACGGGGCGGACCAGGTGCTGATTCATGACCGTTCTGAAAGCGATGAGGACCACGAGGCCGTAATCGGCATCATGAAGGAAACCGCCAGGACAATCGATGAGCCCATACTGGCAGGCGGCCGCGTAAGACGTCTGGAGGATGTGAAAAAGTACCTTTATGCCGGCGCCAGCGCGGTCTTTCTGGATGTGAGCCGGGAAGATAATGTGGACATGATGAAAGAGGCCGCGGACCGCTTTGGAAGGGAAAAGGTATATGCCTACCTCCCCAACGTATCCTATATCCCCAGGATGGAGGAGTACGCGCAGCTTGGGGCATCTGTGATGATTGTCAGGACCTCTGCCCAGGTCCCGTCCTTACAGGAACTGGGGGAAATCGGCGAGGGCGGACATGAGACACTGATATTCTGCGGCGGCCAGGACTCCATTCAGGACATGGCCGGCGAACTGAAAATCCTTTTTGGCTGTCCCCAGGTCCAGGGCGCTGTCCTTACCCTTCAGGAAGAGAAAACAGGCTCCTGCATGGAGATGAAACAGATATTAAAAAGCGCGGGCATATCCACGGATACCTTTGAGAGCGCCGTGTCATGGAATGATTTCAAACGGAACAGCGACGGGCTCGTCCCTGTAATCGTACAGGATTACAAAAGCCTGGAAGTGCTGATGCTGGCATACATGGACGAGGAGGCGTTCCAGGCAACCCTGTCCACCGGGAAGATGACCTACTACAGCAGGAGCCGCCGGGAGCTCTGGCTCAAGGGCAAAACCAGCGGGCATTACCAGTATGTGAAGTCCCTGAAGATAGACTGTGACAACGACACCATCCTTGCTACGGTCAAACAGGTAGGAGCAGCCTGCCACACCGGAAACAGGAGCTGTTTCTTCACCGCCCTGGCGGAAAAGGAATACAAGGAAACCAATCCGCTTAAGGTATTCGAGGAGGTCTACCATATCATCCTGGACCGGAAGGAACACCCAAAGGAAGGTTCCTACACCAACTATCTGTTTGACAAGGGAATAGACAAAATCCTCAAAAAACTGGGTGAGGAAGCCACGGAAATCATAATAGCAGCCAAGAACCCGGATCCGGAGGAAATCAAATATGAGATATCAGACTTCCTTTACCACATGATGGTGTTAATGGCTGATAAAGGGGTTACCTGGGAAGAAATAACAGAAGAACTTGCAAACCGGTAAGGGGATGTTGGAAGAGGCAGAGGGCGTGTGACGTAGGTTACGCAGCCTCTGCTTTTTGCGTTCTCCGGAGAAATGGGCGTGGGAGGGGCGCTAAGAGGCTGGCGCCATTGTCTGAGCCCGTTACCAAAATACCTGGTAGAAGACCAGGCGCGGGTTTTGGCAGCCAGCCTCTTGTCCAGCGTCGGTTGCACACCCTTAGACCGGCTAGGTCCGCAGCCCGCATCCATCTCCCCCATCCCCATTCCGTTCACGAACGGATGCACCTCCCCTTCTCCCCCTGAAATCCCCCAAACCAATCATTGAGTTTTTAAACCCTCTATGTTAAAATAAAATGGATTAATTATCTATTTTCATACCATTTATATCCTAAAGAAGAGGAGTAAAGTTATGTTTTCACGTAAGAAGATTTTGGTGGTGGAAGACAATGCACTTAACCGGAGCCTGTTGTGCCAGATTCTGTCCGCTGACTATGATGTTGAGGAAGCAGAGAACGGACAGGAGGCCCTTGGGGTGTTGAGGCAGTTTGGAGAGGGGATATCCCTTATCCTGTTGGATATCATCATGCCTGTCATGGATGGTTATACCTTCCTGTCCATCATGAAAGCAGACCCTTCTTATTCCTCTATCCCTGTAATTGTCACAACCCAGAACGATGCTGAGTCAGACGAGGTGGCGGCCCTGTCCCACGGGGCAACGGATTTTGTCGCTAAGCCTTATAAGCCCCAGATCATCCTGCACCGGGTGGCGGGAATCATCCGGCTGCGTGAAACAGCTGCCATGATTAATATGATCCAGTATGACAGGCTTACGGGACTTTACAGCAAGCAGTATTTTTACCAGCAGGCAGGCGAGGTGCTGCTGCGCAACCCTGACCAGCAATATGACATAATATGTTCGGATATTGAGAACTTCAAACTGATTAACGATGTGTTCGGTGTTAAGGCCGGCGACCGCCTGCTGCGCGGGATTGGCAATGCTTACGCAGAGCGACTGAAGGGCATCGGTATCTGCGGGCGTCTTAATTCCGACCAGTTTGCATGCCTGTTAAAGCACAGGGATGATTATACGGATGATATGTTCATTGAGGCCAGCATCCTGACCAACGGACTGCTGGACATACATAATATCGTGATGAAATGGGGCATCTATAATGTGGAGGACCGGTCTGTCTCCATTGAACAGATATGCGACCGGGCATTGCTGGCAGCCAGGAGCATCAAAGGCCAGTACGGCAAATATTTTGCCATATATGATGATACGCTGCGCAACCAGCTTCTGAGGGAGCAGGCCATTACGGACAGCATGGAATCCGCGCTGTCACAGAACCAGTTCCTGGTCTATCTCCAGCCCAAATACAGGATTAAGGACGAGGTCCTGGTGGGGGCTGAGGCCCTGGTGCGCTGGAACCATCCGGTCTGGGGATTTTTATCCCCGGCTGAATTCATACCATTGTTTGAGAAGAACGGATTCATCACCAGGCTGGACCGGTTTGTATGGGAGAAGGCATGTGCCGTGCTCCATGACTGGGATGAACGGGGATATTATCCCATGTCCGTGTCCGTGAATGTCTCACGGGCAGATATATATAATGAGGACCTTGCAGACACCCTGGTTAAGATAATTGAGAAATATGACCTGGATCCGTCGCGTCTTCACCTGGAAATCACGGAGAGCGCTTATACGGAGAATCCGAAACAGATCATTGATACGGTGACAACCCTCCGGGAACTGGGATTCGTGATTGAGATGGATGATTTCGGAAGCGGGTACTCATCCCTTAACATGCTCAATGACATGCCCATTGATATATTGAAACTGGATATGAAGTTCATACGGAGCGAGATGGCAAAGCCCAAGAGCCAGGGAATCCTTCAGTTCATCATCAACCTGGCCAGCTGGATGAACCTGAGCGTTGTGGCCGAAGGCGTGGAGACTAAGGCGCAGCTTTTAAGGCTTACGGAAATCGGCTGTGATTATGTACAGGGATATTATTTCGCAAAGCCCATGCCCTGTCAGGAGTTCGAAGGGCTGTTGGATGAATACAGGGGGGCCGGGATAGAAGAACCCTCAACGGACACGGAAATCAGGAATGAACTTCCGGTCCTTCTGGTAGCGGACGGGGATGAGGATTACCGGAACATGGTACATCAGGCATTTGAAGGCCGGTACCGTGTGGCGGGGACCGGGGATTGTACCGATACCCTGGCATTCATAGCCAAACATAAGGACATTGCCGCAGTGATACTGAGCCTGACCCTTCCTGGCCCGGATGGTTTTAAGGTCCTTAAGACCATACAGAAGGACAGGAATCTGTGGAACCTTCCTATCATAACCACATCGGGTCCAGATCCGGAACTGGAATACATGGCGCTGGAACTGGGGGCTGACGATTTCATCGCCAAGCCGCATTTGATGCAGAGCCTTTCAAAGCGGATACAGAAAAGCGCCCTGTTCTATGCATCGGCAGGAGTGGCCTTGGCACGGCAGGGGGAAGCGCCTGCAGAGGCCATGAAACGCCTGGATCCTGAGCACCAGGAAATAAAGAATACAAACCAGGATAAGTACTGCCTGTGGAGAAAGGAAATATTATGATGGACCACATAGATGCAAATCAGACATTGCGGCTGTTCTGCCAGGCGTGGTTTGAACAGAGGGATGCCGGAGCAGCCCTGGGATATGTGGCGGATGATATACGGTTTGTGGGAACCGGGGAAAATGAATATGCCTGCGGAAAGGATGAAATGTTCCAATACCTCCTTCAGGATATCCGGGAAATACCGGAACCGTTCAGGGTGGATATTTCCGTTATCCATGAGCAGTGCCCGGAGGAACCGGTCAGCATCCTGTCCTCGGAATTCACATTGAAGAATACGGTCTATTCCTGGTTCCTGCGGTGCTTTTGCGTATTCTGCCTCCAGGATGGAAGGTGGCTTTTAAGTACCCTTCATTTCTCTGAGCCGGCCTCCACCCAGAGGAACGGGGAGCATTATCCCAAGGCGCTGGTCCTGGAGAACATAACAAAGCAGCGCCAGGAGCTTTTGAATGAAGCCTTTGCAGGCGGTATGATGGGCCACTACAGGGAGGAGGGTTCCCCTTTCTATTTCATCAACCAGAGAATGTTGCAATATCTGGGTTACCTGGATGAAAAGGAATTTGTGGAAGAGATTGGCGGATGCATCAGCAACTGCACCCATCCGGAGGACCGGTCTTTTGTGGAACGGTCCATCCAAGCCCAGCTGGACAGCGGGGAAGAGTACACCGTAGAATACAGGATGAGGAAAAAGGACGGCTCCTATATCTGGATTCATGATACCGGCCATAAGACCTTGGCAGAGGACGGCCGCCCTGCCATTACCTCTGTGTGCAGCGATATTACGGCCCAGAGGCTGGCCCAGCTGGAGGTAATGAATATCTATAATAATATTCCGGGCGCTGTTTTCCGCTGCCGGTTTGATCCTGATTTTTCCGTGATTGATGCCAATGACGGCCTTTTTGATTTCCTTGGCTATTCACGGGAGGAATTTGCGGCAATGGGAAGCCGGATGTCAGCTGTCATCTACCCGGAAGACCTGGTGGTCATGGAGGAAAAACTCAGGGCCCAGCTGGAGCACGGCAATACCATCCAGAATGAAAACCGTCTGGTATGCAAAAATGGCCAGGTCAAATGGATTTCCATCAAAGCGCAGCTGTTTGCCGGAGAAAATGGGGAACAGTATTTTTACTGTGTGTTTGTGGACATAACGGACGAGAAGAATGTCCAGGAGCGGGTCAAGGAACTGTATGAGGAAGAGCTGGCTTATTTTGCCGAACTGTCCTCTGAGGGCGGGCTGGTACAGGGCAGGCTTAATGTAACACAGAACAGGCTGGAGAATTATACCTCAACAGAAGATACGGCCATCGCGGAAATAGGCGATACATATGATGAGGCAGTTAAAAGGCTGGCCGCGTCCGCGGTGGATATCGGATACGGAAGGAAAATCTTCCGTGACCTGCAGCGGGAAAAGGTGCTGGCCGGATATGCCTCAGGCAAGACCACATATCATTTTGAATTCCAGCGCAGAAGCAGCAGCCAGGGTTCCTTCTGGTGCAATACCAGCCTGCGATTCTGCCTGAATCCTGAAAGCGGCGACATCATATGCTTTTTCTATACATTTGATGTGACTGAGAAGATGGTACAGGAGCAGCTGCTCCACAGGATAGCCGAACTGGACTATGACATAGTGACTGAGATTGACATACAGGAAGATACACACCGCCCGGTGTCCATCCACTGCGGTCAGAAGGAACTGGTGCCAGGGCCCAGCCGGTTCCAGGATGCCATACGCAAGATCGCGGATCAGTGCATGGAACAGGAAGACAGGGAAGAATATCTTCAGAAGCTGGATTATCAATACATAAAGGAGCATCTGGAACAAAAGGACAGCTATTCCTTTATTGTGGAGATGAGGGACCGTACCGGCGTGATGCGCGTAAAACGGTTCCAGGTATTCTACATCAACAAAGCATTGGGGCGTGTGGGCATGTCCCGCACGGATGTGACAGACGTTGCGCGCAAGGAACAGAGGCAGAAGGAGGACCTGGCGGCGGCGCTGGTTGCCGCAGAGCAGGCCAATGCAGCCAAGTCTGATTTCCTTTCCAGGATGAGCCATGAAATCCGCACCCCCATGAATGCCATCATCGGGATGAGCACCATTGCGGCCCAGTCCATCGGGGATGATGAACAGGTGGAAGGCTGTATCTCCAAGATTGGGATTTCTTCCCGTTTCCTGCTGTCCCTGATTAATGATATCCTGGACATGAGCCGGATTGAGAGCGGGAAGATGCTTCTTAAAAATGAAAAAATCCCCACGGAAGATTTCCTGAACGGGATTAACTCCATCTGTTATGCCCAGGCCGCTGCAAGGGGCGTGGACTATGAGTGTATCGTGGACCCTGTCCTGGATGACTATTATATGGGCGACGCCATGAAGCTGCAGCAGGTGCTGATCAATATCCTGAGCAACGCAATCAAGTTTACCAAGGAGGGCGGTAAGGTGACACTCTCGGCCGCCCTGCGCAGGAAGACCAAGAACGATGCTGTCCTGCGGTTCATTGTCAATGATACGGGGATTGGGATCAGTGAGGAATTCATCCCCCATATCTTTGAACCGTTTTCCCAGGAATCCACAGGCACCACGGCGCCGTATGGCGGCTCGGGCCTGGGCCTGGCCATATCCAAGAACATCGTGGATATGATGGACGGCAAGATTAACGTCCGCTCCATTAAGGGAATCGGCACTGAGTTTACCGTTGATGTGAAGCTGGGAATTACGGAGGAAGAGAAACTCCGGCACAATAAAAGGAAATCCGTCCATAACTTCTCCCATCTGAAGACCCTGGTGGTGGACGATGATGTGGCTGTCTGCGAAAGCGCCATTGTCACGCTGGAGGAAATGGGAATCAAGGCCGAATGGGTGGACAGCGGACGCAAGGCAGTGGAGCGGGTAAGCGCCCTGTGGGCCGGCGGCCGGTATTTCGACATGATTTTAATTGACTGGAAGATGCCTGAGATGGATGGCATCGAGACAGCGCGCCGCATCCGGCAGATTGTGGGACCGGACGTGACCATCATCATCATGACTGCCTATGACTGGATATGCATTGAGCATGAGGCAAAACTGGCAGGGGTAAACCTGCTGATGAGCAAACCCATGTTTAAATCTTCCCTGATTTCTGCTTTCACAAGGGCACTTGGGGAAAAAGAAGAGCAGGAACGCCAGCCGGAGGTGTCGGATTATGATTTTTCAGGAAAGCGGGTGCTGCTTGCCGAGGACAATATGATCAATACCGAGGTGGCGGTCATGCTGCTGGAAGGAAAAGGCTTTGTTGTCCATACCGCGGAAAACGGGCTCAGGGCCATGGAGATGTACGGCAAGTCGCCGGATGGGTATTATGACGCCATATTAATGGACATACGCATGCCCCTGATGGACGGCCTGACGGCGGCCAGGAACATACGTCATCTGAGCAATCCGGATGCCGAGACCATACCGATCATCGCCATGACAGCCAATGCCTTTGATGATGACATTGAAAAGAGCAAGGCGGCCGGCATGGACGCCCATCTGGCCAAACCCATTGAGCCGGAACGGCTGTTTCAAACCTTATATGACTTTATTTTTGGAAAGGAGGCCTGACAATGGGGGAGTTCAGGGAAATATTTGAGGTCTACGGGGCGGATTACAACTCCACGATGGCGCGGTTCATGGGAAAGGAGGCCATGTATTTAAAGTTTCTGGACATGCTCTTTAAGGATGACAACCTTGAGAAGCTGGGAACAGCCCTTGAGCAGCAGGACTATGAGGCTGCATTTGCTGCCGCCCATACGCTTAAGGGGGTAGTGGGGAATATGGGGCTGACACCTCTTTTTAACGCGGTCTGCGCCATTGTGGAATCTCTTCGCAAAAGAGAAGTACCGGAAGATTATAACGTGTTATATCAGATAATCCAGACAGGATTCCTTCAGGCGGATGAGTTCCGTAAAAAATTAAAAGAAGGGCGGCAGTCATAATGAAGGGCACTTCTTTTTACGAAGAACAGATGGGGATGGCTTTTGACAGCATTCCCTGCGGTCTTTGTATTTATCAGATCGTGAACGGGCAGATCCTGCCCAGGTTCCGCAACCCGGCCTTTTATGAAATCCTGGGTTATTCTGATACGCATAGGTCTGATGCCGGACAGGGCCTGGATCTGGGCAGGGTCCATCCTGAGGATGCAGGCCCGCTCAAGGAAAAGCTGTCCATGCTGGTCCGGGACAAGGGAAAAATCCAGCACACCTTCCGGTTGTTCCATGACAGGGAAAATGAATACCGCTGGATCCGCCTGGAAGGTTCCACAAGGCAGCTGGAACATGGGGAAACCATGCTTTATGGTGCATTCAGTGATGTAAGCAGCCAGGTGCGGCTGGAAAAGGAACTGGCCGGAGCCAATGCCAAGATGGAGGACATCATCAATGCAATTCCCGGCGGTGTGGCCATCTACAGGGTGTCGGATATATTTGAAACCGTCTATTTTTCGGATGGTGTCCCGGAACTGTCAGGATATACAGTGGAGGAGTACCGGAAGCTGGTCAAAGGAAATGCAGCGGATATGACCTACAGTGAGGATACTGCCATGGTAGTATCCAGGGCCATGGAGGTAATCCGGCAAAAAGGCGTGGATGATTTTGAGTTCCGCAAGCAGCACAGGGACGGGCATATCGTATGGGTGCGTGTTCAGGTAAAATGGATTGGTGAAGACAGGGGACGCCCGCTGCTGCACTGCGTGTTCCATAATATTTCCGACCTGAAAGAAACACAGATGGAAATGAACCATCTGATCAACTCCATTCCCGGCGGGATTGCCTTGTTCCAAAAAGAAGAGGGCGCATATAAGGCAGCATTCCTCTCAGACGGCGTTATCACCCTGTCCGGCTATACGCGCGGCGAATATGAAGCCATGATACAGAGGGATGCCCTGGATATGGTCTATGAGGCGGACCGCAGGCGGGTCCGGGCCGCTGTTGACAGTGCAATGGAAAACGGCCTGGCCCTGGATGTGTTTTACCGCATCCGCCATAAGGACGGACGCCTGGTCTGGATCCATATGAACGGAAGGCGCATGGGCCCCCTGACCGGCCTTTCAAGACTCTATATTGTAATTACGGGAATGTCTGCGCAGACCCGCCTGTTTCAGACCATTGCCAACGAGATGGCGGATTCCATCTATGTGATTGACAAGGAGAATTATGATCTTCTTTATGTGAATGAAAACCAGGTCCTTTTTACGGATTCGAAGAACTGTGTGGGTCAGAAATGCTATACCGCCCTCCACGGGCAGGACGGCCCATGCGGTTTCTGCACTTTAAAGAAGGCCCATGCGGCGGACGGACAGGAACATGAGATGCAGGTATATGGTTCGGACCGTTTTTATATGACCCGGTTTAAGGAGAGCGACTGGAATGGGATTCCTGCTTATATAAAATATGTGCGGGATGTGACCCAGGAGGTAAAGACACGCAGGGAAAAGGAGCGGCTGGAGGAATATTTCCAGACCGTGATAAAGAACCTGCCTGGCGGTATTGCTGTGGTAAGGGCTGAGAAGGACGGCAGCATGATACCGGAATACATGTCGGACGGGTTTGCGGCACTGACCTCGATGTCCCTTGAAAAAGCGTGGGAAATATACTGCCAGGACGCCATGTCGGGAGTCCATCCGGATGACAGGGAGCGCGTGATGGAAGAGACGTCCGCGTTCATTGGGCACGGTGTGAACAACCTTGAAATGGTGTACCGCCTGATACGGGGGGACGGCAGCTATGTCTGGGTGAAGAATACGCTTTCCATGCTCTGCAGTGAAGGAGGCGAGAAACGGTTTTACGCTGTTTACCATGATGTGACAAAGGAACGGGAGGCCCGGGAGCAGCTGCGCAGCCAGTACAAGGAACGGCTGATGCAGCATTATGGGACCACGGACCCCAATGTGATCATCATGGGCCACTGCAACATCTCGCAGAACCGGATTATTGAAATCAGCGACCATACGGATTCACATCTGCTTGAAACCTTTGGATATGAGCGGGAGGCTTTCTTTACCGGTATTGCGGGTCTGGTGACAGATGAATCGGAGCGAAGGGCCTTTTTGGATATTTACCTGAACGCTCCCTCCCTGAAAGCCTTCAGGAAAAATGATACGGAGAAGATACTCAGATGTTTTATTAAGCTGCCGAAAGAAAAAAACGGCCGCTATGTGCAGTTTAAGGTAAACCTGGTGGATGAGCCTGACACAGGCGACATTACCGGAATCCTGACCGTGACGGATATAACGGAACAGGTCATCAGTGACCGTATCCTGCATCAGCTGTCCGTGACCAGCTATGACTTTGTCATAGACCTGAACCTGGAGCAGGATACCTACACGGTCCTGACCTGTCATGAGGATTCCCACTGCCTTTCCTCCAGGTCAGGACAGCACTCCCTGCATGTGGAATATATGCTGGGACAGGTGATTGTGCCAAAGGACAGGGAGCAGTTTGCCAATTCCCTTAACCCCGATGAAATCCGCAGGCGTCTGAAAGAAGAAGGGGCCTATACATTTTCATATTCCATCATGGATGAGAACCGGGATATCCGCACCAAGAACATGACGGTTTCAGAGGTGGACCTCCGCCTGGGAAGGGTCTGCCTGGTGCGCACGGACATAACGGATCCGGTGCGGGAACAGCAGGGGTTCCTTAATATAATGGCATATACCTTTGACCTGGTAGGAATCATCAATGTATATACCGGACGTTTGACCATGCATACGCGCCAGACCGTTCTGGAGAATCTTCCGCCTTATGTTGCGGATGATTATTATAGCGCGGCCGAACGGTTCGTGGGGCAGTATGATTCGGAGGACGGGGATGGATCTTCCAGCCGGTTCTGTCTGGAACATATCCTCCAAACACTGACACAAAAACCAGGAGGGTATGATTTTGTCTTTCCTTACCGCGGGGATGACGGAATCCGGTATAAGCAGATCAATGTGCTTTGGGGGGATGAGAACCACCGGACCGTGTGCCTTGTAAGGGCGGATGTGACGGATATGCTGGCGGAGGAGCGGAGGCGCAAGGACGCACTTGAGGAGGCGCTTGCCATTGCCAGGGAGGCCAGCCAGGCAAAGAGTGATTTCCTTTCCACCATGAGCCACGATATCAGGACGCCGATGAACGCCATCATGGGCATGACGGCACTGGCCAGGGCGCATCTGGACGAGCCGGAGCGGGTGTCGGACTGCCTGGGGAAAATCTCGGTTTCCTCCAGCCATCTCCTGAGCCTGATCAACGATATACTTGATATGAGCAAGATTGAGCAGTCAAAACTCAGCCTGAACCATATGAAGATATCCATGTCCGGCCTGCTGGAAAAGCTGTCCGCCATCATGGAACCCCAGGCACAGGCAGCGGGACTTAAGCTTACCATCCAGGGCAGGGGGATTGAACATGGTTATTATTACGGGGACAGCCTGCGCATGAACCAGATACTCATAAACCTTCTGAGCAATGCGGTCAAGTTCACCCCGGAAGGCGGCAGTGTGGAGCTTCTGGCAGAGGAGATAACGCCGATCAGGCCCCAGGGGTATGCGCGCTACCGGTTTACGGTCAGGGATACCGGAATCGGAATGGGAAAAGAGTTCCTGGCGCATATGTTTGAACCCTTTACCCGCAACACGGCGCGGGTGGAGGGCACCGGACTGGGGCTGAGTATCACCAGGGGACTGGTAAAGCTTATGGATGGAACCATTTCCGTGGAAAGCAGGATTCATGAAGGTACCACATTCAAGGTGGAACTGGAATGCGAGTATGCGGATTGCGGTGACGGGGAGACAGGACATCCGGACCCGGGACATGGGGGCAATGCAGCGGATCAGGTGTTTGCAGGCCGCAGGTTCCTGATTGCGGAAGACAATGACATCAATGCAGAGATACTCTGTGAACTGCTTAAGATGCGGGGGGCAATGTCGGACGTGGCGGATGACGGGGCCATGGCGCTTAAGATGTACAGGGACGCTGCTCCCGGCACCTATGACGCTGTCCTTATGGATATCCGCATGCCGGAGATGAACGGGTATGAGGCGGCCAGGGCCATCCGCGGCATGAAGCGGGAGGACGCGGGGCGCATACCCATCATCGCCATGACAGCCAATGCGTTTGCCGAGGATGTGCAGGACGCCCTGGACGCCGGCATGGATGCGCATGTGGCAAAACCCATTGATATGGAAATATTAAAAACAGCCCTCAGCCAGACATTGAAGGGGATTGTATAAATATCCGAACATTATCTCATATTTTGCCAGTTTAAATATTGACTTTTAATTAACAAAATGAGATAATAAGAAGGATTTCGATAAAAATGAAAGAGAGGATAATGAAAGATGGCAAATGTTGATTTAAGTCAGTATGGAATTACCGGAACAAAAGAAATTGTTTACAATCCTTCTTTTGAAATGCTGTTTGAGGAAGAAACCAAACCTGAACTGGAGGGCTATGAAAAGGGCCAGGTAAGTGAGCTTGGCGCAGTCAATGTCATGACCGGTATTTATACAGGACGTTCACCTAAGGACAAGTTCATTGTCATGGATGAGAACTCCAAAGACACCGTATGGTGGACATCCGATGAATATAAGAATGATAACCATCCGGCCAGCCAGGAAGCATGGGATACGGTTAAGAAGATTGCCCTGGAAGAACTCTCCAATAAAAGGCTGTTTGTTGTTGACGCGTTCTGCGGTGCAAACAAAGACACCCGTATGGCCATCCGTTTCATCGTTGAGGTTGCATGGCAGGCTCATTTTGTAAAGAACATGTTCATCCAGCCCACTGCTGAGGAGCTGGAGGTCTTTAAGCCAGATTTCATTGTTTATAATGCTTCCAAGGCAAAGGTTGAGAATTACAAAGAGCTGGGCTTGAATTCAGAGACAGCTGCCATGTTCAACATCACCACACGTGAGCAGGTTATTGTCAACACATGGTATGGCGGCGAGATGAAGAAGGGTATGTTCTCCATGATGAACTACTTCCTGCCGTTAAAGGGCATTGCTTCCATGCACTGTTCTGCCAACACGGATATGAACGGCGAGAATACCGCTATTTTCTTCGGACTTTCCGGAACAGGCAAGACCACCCTTTCAACAGATCCCAAGCGTCTTCTTATCGGTGATGACGAGCATGGCTGGGATGACAACGGCGTATTTAACTTTGAAGGCGGCTGCTATGCCAAGGTCATCAACCTTGATAAAGAATCCGAGCCGGATATCTACAATGCCATCAAGCGCAACGCCCTGTTAGAGAACGTTACCCTTGACGCGGACGGCAAGATTGATTTTGATGATAAGAGCGTGACGGAGAATACCCGTGTATCTTATCCGATTGACCATATTGAGAAGATTGTACGCCCTGTTTCCACTGCTCCTGCTGCAAAGGATGTCATCTTCCTGTCAGCAGACGCATTTGGCGTACTGCCTCCAGTTTCCATCCTGACACCGGAGCAGACACAGTATTATTTCCTGTCCGGATTCACTGCAAAGCTTGCCGGTACAGAGCGCGGTATCACAGAGCCCACACCAACATTCTCCGCTTGTTTCGGACAGGCATTCCTGGAACTGCATCCTACCAAGTATGCGGAAGAGCTTGTTAAGAGAATGGAGAAGAGCGGTGCAAAGGCATACCTTGTGAACACAGGCTGGAACGGCACCGGAAAGCGTATCTCCATCCGCGATACCCGCGGCATCATTGACGCTATCCTGGACGGCTCCATTGCAACAGCGCCGACAAAGCAGATTCCATACTTTAACTTTGAAGTTCCCACCGAGCTTCCAGGCGTAGACCCGGCAATCCTTGACCCACGCGATACATACAGCGATGCATCTGAGTGGGATACCAAGGCTAAGGACCTGGCTCAGCGCTTCATTAAGAACTTTGCAAAATACGAGGGCAATGAAGCTGGCAAGGCATTGGTTCCCGCTGGTCCTCAGTTATAATATCCACAGAATCAGATATATGGAAAACAGGCAGCCATACCTCCGTTTAGGAGGCAGGCTGCCTGTTCTTTCTATGTATGGCTGGCAAGGGACATGCTACTTCTTGTAAAAGCAGTTCCCATCCACCACGGTATAGTCGGAATAGCTTGCGTAATCAGCGTTCTTGGTGGAATTAAAGAAGAGGTAATCGCCAATATGATTGGTTCCTTCAAGGGCTGCCCTGGTTGCCTTTAGGGCGCTGGAGGACGGCCCCTTGGTCAGGTACTTGTCTAACAGTCCCGAGGACGCGCCTGGAAACTGTCCCTGGGCGTAGATGACATCGGTTATGGAACTGCCCCAGCGGCCGGATTTCACCCGGTTCACAATGGTGCTGGCAACTGCCAGCTGGCCGTCATAGGAATAGCCGCCGGCTTCCATCATGACGCAGGAGGCCATCAGGTAAATCTCGTCCTCAGTTGCATTTATGACGTATTTGGGTTTTTCTTCTGATTTTTTCTTGGTTTTTTCCTTTTCCGATTCCTTTAGCGCTTCCAGCTCAGCCTCAATGCTCACCGCCTTGCCCGGAGTAACACTGATCTTGGTGTAGTCCGTGGAGACATATCCGCTGGTATCCGAGGCCAGCTGGATTTTGGCCCAGCCATCTTTTTCTTCCAGAACCGGATAATAATCATCCCCGGCAGCCAGACCGATGATGGTGGATTCAGTGGTGGGTTCCTCACGGACATTCAGCGTCTGTGTGGTGACCTTGGCTGTAAACAGACCCAGTTCCTTGGCAAGGGGTTTGATATCCTGCCCAAATACCAGGTAGTCATTGTTCAGCCAGCCCTCCAGGCCCCCGGAGCGGATTTTGGTCCAGCCGTCTTTTTTCTCCAGCACGGTGCCGCCTGCCCCTCGGTAGCATTTGCCGATGATCTTGCCTTCCAGGGACGGTTTTGCCCGCAGGTTCAGGACATCGGTAACATTGGCCACAACCATATTGTCATATTCGGATGCAGCCGGAGCATGGGTGACAGGCACCTGCTTTGTGCGGATGGATGCTTTGGGAACCGCTGCATCGGTCACGGCAGGGGAAATGCCGGACCCTTGGGCAGTGATTCCGGGTGTGCGAATTCCCTGTATGGGCACCTGCGGGAAAGTCTGCGGGGAAGTCCCCTGGGTGTGGGCCCCTGGTAAGGAAATTCCCAGCGCGGTTATGATGGCAGCCATGGCAAGGGATGTCCATTTCCAGTCAGTATGTTTATGCATTTGTTTCTTAAAACCCCCTGTATCCATAGAATGAATTCCTGTTTTCCTGTAAATGTTACAGAATTGTTACATGCATACTATAGCAATATTTTTCTAAGTTGTCAAGCTTGGGCGCCCTTGCCTTTCTTTTGCGTATCCGATATAATGGACCATATTACGTTGGTATCGGAGCGCTTAAAAACACGACGGAGAGGAGTATCCATATGACAGGGCCGGGCATTGAACAGATCAGGAGTTTCAGGCTGCATTCCCACCACCTTGACGCGGTATACCCAAAGGATGACATGGAAAGGCTTGCCGGTGCGTGCGGGATGCTTAACACCCCGCCTGGCGCATGGGAAACAGCCATGTTTAACCGCGCGCCGGACAGCAGCCTGGCGGACATGGAACGTTGGCTGTATGAGGATAAGACACTGGTGCAGGCATGGAGCCTGCGTGGCGTGCCCGCCCTGTTCCCGGTTTCACAAAGCCCTGTCTTTTTGTCTGCCCTGGTGCCGGAAGGAGACGAACCATGGATATATACCCGTGGGATTACGGGTGCCCTGGACTTTCTCAAGATGGATTTCCAGCCTTTGCTGGAATTGCTCAGACAGGTCATGCCCTGCCTTGATCACAGGGTCATTGTCAGCAAAGCCACGCTGGACCAGACCCTGGCTGATTGGATGCTGCCAATGATCCCCGCGGATAAAAGGGGCTTGTGGAACCAGCCGTCCATGTATGGAAGTCCTGACAGACAGACCGTGGGAGGGGCGGTTGTCTCCTTTCTTTTAAGGCCCTGTGCCTTCTGCGGGCTGGTGGTGTTCGGGAAACGTGATGGAATCAGCCCCACATTTACCTCTTATAAGAATTGGACAGGTCAGCTGTTAAAGCCGGATGAAGGCGCGCCCGGGAATCTGGTCCGGCATTACCTGCACTGCTACGGACCGTCTGGCGTGGATGGGTTCGTGAACTGGCTGGGGTGTTCCGGCAAGCAGGGAAGGCGTTTATGGAACCTGGTTTCAGGGGAAATGGAGCCGGTCATGGCATCCGGGAAAAAGATGTACATCCTGTCTGATGACAGGGAAAGGCTTTTTGCACCGCCTTCCTTTGAGCGGGAAATGATTCTCTTGGGAGGCCATGACCCATACCTGGACCAGCGGGACCGGGCCATCCTGCAGCAGGACCCAGGCCTTCAAAAGAAGATATGGAGGCTTTCAGCAAATCCGGGCGCAGTGGTGTGCCGGGGAGAAGTGGTTGGCATCTGGACAGGCAAAAAGAAGGGGAAGGGGATGGAAATCCAGATTACATTGTGGAAAGAGGTCCATCACAGGCAGGGGCTCCTGGAACTTGCGGAGCAATACGCGGGGTTCAGGCAGCAGAAGCTGGTGAAGGTTGGGTTCCAGTGATTTTAACCCCATGAGCATTTTCCGCCATCCAGCCGGGCAGACCGTGTTCGTTTAACAGACATCTGGTTATGGCATATGTCGTTTTTTTACAATACAGATACGCCCTGTCTGTGATATCATGACATACCAACACATGATGGAGGCTGGTTTTCATATATGTAAGAGGTTATTGTAAAGGAGGACGCCCAATGAACTGGGAGCCGTGGACAGGTTGTTACAAAATAAGTGATGGCTGCACAAACTGTTATTTTTATGGTCCCTATGCAAAACGCTATGGACAGGATACAATCCTGAAAACAGATAAATTTGACTGGCCCATAAGGAAAAATAAAAAAGGCGGATACAACATCAAAGGGAATAAAATCCTTGCCACCTGCTTTGCCACTGATTTCTTCCTGCCGGAAGCAGATGAATGGCGTAAAGAGGTCTGGGCCATGATCCGGGAGCGGACGGACATTGATTTCCTGATCCTGACCAAGAGGATTGACCGGTTCCCTGTATCCCTTCCCGCTGACTGGGGAGAGGGGTATGACAATGTGAACATTGGCTGCACGGTGGAGAACCAGGCAATGGCTGATTACCGGCTTCCCCTGTTTTTATCCTATCCCATGAAGCGGCGGTTCATCGCCTGTGCCCCGCTTTTGGAAGCAATCAATCTGGCCCCCTATCTTCATGGGGTGGATCATGTGACGGTTGGCGGTGAAACGGGACGGGATGCGCGGGAGTGCGATTATGGGTGGGTGCTGGATATCAGGGAGCAATGCGTGAAAGCAGGCGTGACCTTCTGGTTCAAAAATACCGGTTCCCTTTTCAGGCATGACGGAATCGTGGAAAAAGTCAACCCATACAAACAGACCGGTGCGGCGAAAGAGCTTGGCATTGATATTTCGGATGGGAAACGGTTGTTTTGAATGATGGATGGGTTGACGTAGGGAGGACTTCCGCAAAGCGTGGGAGAGCTACACGGCGCTGGGCGTGTCATGCATGGGTTCATACAAAATACCGTTTAGGGGCATGGGTTCATACGAAATACCGTTTTAACAGGCGGGTCAATTCCATGATATCAATGGGCTTTGCTATATGGGCATTCATACCGCAATCCAGGCAATGCTGTATGTCGTCAGAAAAAGCATCCGCGCTCATGGCTATAATCGGAACAGACAGGGCATCCGGGTGATCCAGTCCCCGGATTGCCTGTGTGGCCTCATATCCTGTCATATGGGGCATCCGTATGTCCATAAGGATGATATCATAATAGCCCTGTGGTGAGGTTTGGAACTTGTCCACACATATCCGGCCGTCTTCAGCCCAATCCAGCTCCACGCCCAGATCAGACAGCAATTCCCTTGCCACCTCCCAGTTAAGCTCATTATCCTCGGCAAGCAGGATACGGCGTCCGGACAGGTTGATATCCTGGTCCGATGTCTGGTCATGTTCTGTTTCAGAATCCATATACTGACGCAAAGCATGATACAGCGTGGATTTAAAAAGGGGCTTGGAGATAAAACCGCTGATACCTGCTTCACGGGCCTCTGCTTCAAATTCACTCCAGTCGTAGGCGGAAATCAGCAGGATTGGCACATCATCACCCAGATTACGCCGGATTTCTTTTGCAACCTGGATACCATTCATGCCGGGCAGTTTCCAATCCAACAGGATGATTTGATAATCATCCCTCTTTTTGTGGCGTTGGTTTACCAGTTCAATGGCCTTTTCCCCGCTTAATGTCCATTCTGCTTTTATTCCAATGGATTTCAGGGCTTCCATGGCTGTCTTACATAATAATTCGTCATCATCCACCACCAGCATGTTCCAGGAGGGAAGAACCATATCCATTTCCATGGCAGCAGCCTTTTCAAAATCAAACATGAGAAGGAATTCCGTACCTTTATCAGGTTCGCTTTGTATATCAATGGTTCCTTCCATTGCGTCCACAATGTACTTTGTAATCGCCATTCCCAAACCCGCGCCCTCGGTTTTATGTATCCTGGCTCCATCTGCACGGCTGTAGGATTCATAGATTCTTTTCAGGAAATCCGGCGACATGCCAATTCCATTATCCTTGACCTTGATGTGGATTCGGACATGGCCTTCCCCTTTGGGGGATGCTTCCTCAGAGAGGGATAATTGTATTGAACCTCCTTCCGGCGTATACTTTGTTGCATTCGATAAGAGGTTCAGCAAAACCTGATTCAGGCGTATGCCGTCGCACCACACATTTTCTGTGAAGATATTTTCAACATGTATGTCAAAGGTCTGCTTCTTGGTCTTAACCTGCGGCTGCATGATGTTAACAATTCCTTCCACAACTTCCTTCAGTGAAATCTGCTCTGTTGTTAACGTTAATTTACCGCTTTCGATTTTAGACATATCCAGGACATCATTGATCAGTCCTAATAGATGCTTGCTTGACAATGTGATTTTCCTAAGGCAGTTCTGTACCTGTTTCCGGTCATCTATGTGGGCAGTGGCAATGGCGGTCATGCCTACAATCGCATTCATGGGTGTACGGATATCATGGCTCATATTTGCCAGGAATTCACTTTTGGCTTTGTTTGCTTCAAGCGCTGCCTGCCGGGCCTTTTCCAACTCATGGACCTGGGAGCGGGTTATGGAGAAATACCGAAGGAAAATCAAGGTCAGGATGATTAAAATCGAGGCACAGGACAGCAATGTCATGAACATACGCTGGCTGTCCAGGTTGTTTATGACATGGTCCAAAATACTATAAGACATTACCGATACCAGATACCACTCAGAATAGGGCAGTGATATGCCATAAACCTGCCGTTCCTCACCATTTACATCCAATGTTGCAGCATATTCCTGATGATTTTTTAGCGCTGCGCCCAGTGCTTTGACCGGATTTCCTGAAGATGATTCATTGGCTGCCGAGTCAGGCTGGTTTTGCAGCTGTTCAAAGAAATACCACAATTCAGAGTTGGGATTTTGTATGACAAAACTGCCGTCCGGCCGGATGATATGATAATACATCAGCTGTCCTTCATCCTCCAATGAGAGGAAATCCGTGATATATTCCAGAGGAACGGCTGCTATCAGGCCGGTGCTCCTTTGGCCGTTGTGCATAGGGTAAGCAGCGTCAACGCCAAACAATACCACTTCATTTCCAGCAGAATCAACGCCGACAGCCACTCTTTGTTCCCCTTGTCTTAATGCTTCTACAAACGGTTTTGGGTTAAGCGGCTGTATTGATTGTCCGTAAAGTGTCTGGAAATCCCCCTCTGCAGAACAAAGTGCTAAATAGTCAAATTCCCTGACCTGCGCCCGGTAAATCAGTTCCTCATATAGCGTATCTTTATCGTCCGTATCCGTGGGGACAACGGAAACAATGCCGCTGACCTGATTAAAACGCAATTTAATGACAGTTTCAAAATGCCTGGACATCTGTTCATTCATTCCGGACATATAGATTTTCCCAATTTCGTAAACCGCATTTTTACTTTTTCTGCCCATGTAGATTCCAAGCAGGCTGAACATGATGATACTAAAGATTAAAAGCCCAATGAAACTGCCTATCAGGAAGCGCGTTGTAGGATTTTTCTTTTTACTGTTTTCCATTGACGTCATTCCTCCTTAGAACGTTTGAGTTCTTCAATGGCATTTATCAGTTCATAGTAGTCCCTTGATAATCGCGGCATCATATCAACCGCTTGATTCCAGTCATTTTCTTTTAATGCTTTTGTCACCAGACTGCTGCTTTCAAATAATCTGGCAAAAGAAAGATTTTGGCAGATTCCTTTGAGCGTATGGACTGCCCTGAGGGCTTCATCATAGTCCTTATCACCCATGGACGTCTCAAACAAGTGAAAGCTTTTATCGTCCAGGAATTTATATACAAATTTCCGGACGGTCTGTTCACGCCGCAGTCTGCCAAGCACCTCATCAAAACTGCCGCCGGTTTTCATATAATAATCTTTTAAATCCATCCTTATAGTTCCTCCTTGTCAGGTGTTGTCCGTGCTGTCTTTTTTCTGGTCAAGAAAACATATGGTCACTTGGTTTTTTGTGACTTTTGATTGATACATCATATTGTCTGCAGCTTTGAACAGTTCTTTTGTGGTTCCTGTCCCGTATGCACCGCCGATGCTCACTGACATGTGCAGTCCAGGATGGTCATCAATTATCAGATCATAAACAGAGCGCCGGATCCTCTCAAGTTTTTTCTCAAATATATCTGCAGGTATGCTGTAAAAGATAATTATAAATTCATCCCCGCCATAGCGGATCACGGCATCTGTTTTCCGTACACAGGATAAAACGGTTTGTGCAATGCCTTGCAATACGATATCGCCCACATCGTGGCCATGATTATCATTGATATGCTTAAAATCATCCACATCTATTACAACAATGGCCTGAATATCATCTGCGCCTTTAAAATGCTCGTCATAATAACGGCGGTTGTAGACGCTGGTCAGGGAATCAATGTATAATAACTGCAGGTTCCTCTGCCTGCGGGACAGCAGCGTGTATTTTTCATAGGAAAACAACCTATCGTAGTCTATTTTATTTCTTATATGCCGGTTCTGTTTAGTCTCTTGTGCATGAGGGGTATCCACAAGCTCATTTTCAAGCGTATCCGCAATTTCCTGAAGGCATGACAGGAGAGTGGGATTAAATGCGCCACATTGTCCATCTAAAATCATTTTCAAAGCATCTTTATGTGAATAAGCTTTCTTATAACACCGCTCACTGGTCAGGGCATCGTATACATCGGCCAGGGCAACCACCTGGGCGGCAATGGGAATCTGTTCTCCCTTTAATCCATCCGGATAACCACTGCCGTCATACCGTTCGTGGTGCCACCGGCAGATTTCAGAAGCCACCTTGACAAGCGGGGCTTCCTGCTGTTCAATGGGCAGGTCTGACAGCATATCAGCGCCAATCACTGAGTGGGTCTTCATCACTTCAAACTCATCTGCCGTAAGGCGTCCGGGTTTGTTTAATATTGCATCTGAAATTGAGATTTTCCCAATATCATGCAGCGCGGAAGCAGTACTGATTAATGAAATATCGGCTTTGGACAAAGGATACTGATCCGTGGACCGGACCAGCTGCTTTAGCAGATATTTTGTAATCGTATTAACATGCAGTATATGTAAGCCGCTTTCTCCATTACGGAATTCCACAATATGGGACAGGATTGAAATCATCAGCTTATTGTTTTTTTCCTGTTCGTGAAATTGTTCTGCGATGATTTTCTCAAGACGCTGCTGCCGTGCATATAAAAACATGGTATTAGAAATGCGGCGCTGCACAATGGTGGAATCAAAAGGACGGCTGATATAGTCAAAAGCCCCCAGGTCGTAGGCGCGTTTTATATTGGCAGGGGAATCGTCCGCAGAAATCATAATAACAGCAAGGGTGTCATTCCAGTGGTATCTGTTTATGCAGGCCAATACTTCAAACCCATCCATTTCAGGCATCATGATGTCCAGAAGCAGAAGGGAAAATTCAGCTCTTTGCCTTCTGAGGATGGAAATTGCTTCCATACCATTCTCAGCCTCAGCCACATCATACTGTTCTTCCAGGATATCGGCCAGAAGGGCGCGGTTCATTTCTGAATCGTCCACAATTAAGATTTTTTGTTTTTCCATGATTCTCAAACTCTTTCCAAAAAATTTCACGGTTTTATTATAAATGCTATCCATGCATACTGGCAACAGCCATATTGGTAAGGTGTGCAAATAGGTTACCGGGTTTTACTGCTGACAAAAGTGGGCCATCATGATATAATTCAGACAGATAGGAGATGAGTCATGAAACCACAAGAAACAAAATTTACATTTGTATATAATGAAATAAAGCAGTGTATCCTGGAGGGACAGATACCTCCTGGACATGCCCTGCCATCTTCAAGGATGTTGTGCAATCAATTCCATGTAAGCAGGTACACGGTTAACCGTGTCTTTGACGCACTGCGGGAGGAAGGCCTGGTTCATATCCGGCCCCGCCTTGCGCCAACCGTTGCCATAAGAAAAGACGCTTCCGATCCATCCGGTGCTGTTGCCGACATTTTAAAACAAAGGGAAGGTATTTTACAGGTATATCGGACGTTTGCACTGATACTGCCTTCCCTTCTGGTTTTTTCCCTGCAGGGATGTGATGTGGAGATAATGCCTCACTATAAACAGGCTATGAAAGTATTGCGTTTGGGAAACCGCGTCGGCGGATGGCGCCTTCCGTCTAAATTGGGCTATGATATTTTAAGGATAGGCGGCAATTCCTTATTCGGTGAACTTTATTCCACGTTTGGCCTTTACAATAAGCTTGCATTTTTTACTGAGGACTGCCCCTACTTCGCGAGTCATTTTATAGAGGGGTCTGAATCCGTGACCGGGGTTATCATGGATATATTAAAGGGCGGTGATCCGCTTACAAAGTACAGCCAGTTATCAGATCTGTATCAGGAACTTGCGGATTCCATTGAACGTACATTAAATTATCTGTCAGATACAACACCGGATTGTCCTGCGCAGACCGGTATCCCGTTTTCATGGAACCCTATGCGGGGGCAGGATTACCATTACTCAAAAATTGTTGATGACATGAATCGGAAAATTGGCCTTGGGGAATATTCTGCCGGGATGTATCTTCCATATGAAAAGCAGCTGGCGGTCCGGTATGATGTCTCTTTATCAACTGTCAGAAGGGCATTGTCAGAACTCGAACAAAGAGGTTTCGTAAAAACATTAAACGGCAAAGGTACGATTGTCACAGAACCTGATGTCACGAAACTTCATCAGCTGGCCCTGAATTCCGGATATGTAGAAAAAGCATTGCGTTACCTTCATGCCCTGCAGCTGATGATATTAATTATCCGCCCGGCGGCGCTGGCAGCTGCTCCTGAGTTTACCAGAGAAGAATTGGATGGGCTGGCAGAGGGATTTTCTTCTTCAGACGCCATCTATTTATCAGGCATGTTAGAGGCCATCATGAACCATACAACTTTAAGACCTTTATATGTCATATTATCGGAAACCAATCACCTTCTTGAATGGGGACATCATTTTGCTTATTATATGACCAGGAGACATACACTTTCACATCTGAACAGGCAGATAATCCTGGCGCTCCGTCAATTAAGGGACGGTGATGCAAAATCCTTTGCTGACAGGATTGCAGATTGTTACCGTTACATTCTGGTTTGTACAAAGAAACATATGGCGGAAAACTATAAGCTGCATCATGTGGCGAATATCCGGATTCCGGAAACATACTACCCTGTCTGACAGGCAAGGGAAGGGGGAGCCTTGGGGCAGGAGCCTTATTTTTCGTGATGCAGCCCCGGGAAAAGCCGTGAAATTCCGGCTTAATACAGGCGGAATCTGGATTTGTGAAAGTCTATGATTCCGTCCTTTTTCATATTTGACAGTTCCCTGGACAGGGCGCTCCGGTCCATGTTTAAGTATTCGGCCATGGCATTCCTGTCAAGTGGGACCGTAAATGTCCCATCATCAGATAAGGGCGGAAACTTTTTTAGATAGGCAAGGATCTTACTGCGCGCAGAAGGCCGGAGCAGACAGTCCAGCCGCTCATGCAGGACCAGGCCCTTTTCAGCAACAATCCCTATATAGTTACGGATCAGCTGCCTGTGGCACGGGCAGTTTCTGCTGCAGCTGCCAATCAGGGAATCATAGGAAATAAACAAAGCCCGGCTTCCTTTTTCCACGGCAACGGATACAGGGCTTATCTGTTCCTGGCGTGAGGCCAGAAGAACGCCGATTTCACTGCCTTTCCTAAGGAGCGTGATGGTGATGACATTTCCCTGCAGGTCTGTCTTGTAGGACCTGCCCCATCCGGACAGAAGGACGCCAAACATCCGGACCTTGTTTCCCTCCTCAATGACCACGGTATCTGATTTATATTCCATGGTCCGGGCATTCAGACAGGACATGAGATGGGCTGCGTCCCTTTCTGAAATACCGGCAAATAAATTTGTCTGTATCAAATCTTGTATCATTGATTTCATCGCTATTTGGTTGCCTGCGCAACTTACCTCCCAGACTGATTGTAATATAATAGGCCAATAGAAGCAAGCTGAAAAGGAGGATTTAAAAATGATCCTGTGGGCAGGAATCCGGGGAGGGAGCCTATGAATCGCGTTTTTACCATGTTTCTTTATGCACTGGCGATTTTATTGCTGATTGTATCTGTTTACAAAGACCGGGATAAAACAAAAAGGGGAATACAAAAGGGCATTTGGATGATGCTTGGGGTACTGCCTTATTTCCTGACCATCATGCTGGTTACCGGCACGGCCCTTATCTATCTGAAGCCGGATACCATCAGGCAGATTCTGGGGGCAGAGTCCGGCCTTCGGGGAATGATAACCGCTGCCTTGGCCGGTACGGCCGCTCTTGTACCGGTTCTGGCCGTATTCCCAATGGTGTCCGAACTGCTGAGAAACGGGGCTGGCACGGCTCAGATGGCCATATTCATCTCAACCCTGACAACCGTGGGATTCATTACAATCCCTTTGGAAATCAAATACCTGGGAGTCAAGGCAGCGGTTCTCCGAAACATCCTGTTCTTCCTGGCGGCATTCGCCACTTCGTATCTTCTGGGGGTAATGTTATGAAAAAAATAAGAGCCTGGATCATCATGGGGGCTGCCTGTATGGCCGTAATCCTGTCCTTGCCGGAGGACTACGGCGCAGTGATGTCTTATGCGGGCGCAGGGCTTATGCAGTTTTTGTGGAACCTGATTCCGGTGTTCCTGTGTGTGGGACTGATGGACGTGTGGGTTGAAAAAGAGAAGATGATAAAAATCATAGGGGAGAAGTCCGGCTTAACGGGCAAGGTCCTTTCACTGTTCATGGGCATGCTGACCGCCGTGCCGATTTATGCATTGCTGCCAATCGCAGGCCTGCTCATAAAAAAGGGCGGCAGGATTTCCAACGTACTGATTTTTTTATGCTCCAGTGTCAGCATCCGGATTCCGCTGTTGCTGTTTGAAACCTCCGCATTGGGGTGGAAGTTTTCCATCTGCAGGTTCCTGCTCAATCTGCCCGTTGTTCTAGTGATAGGCTGTGCCATTGAAAGAGTGCTTTCAGATAAGGATATAGAAGATATCATTCAGTTACTACTTCGATGACCTGTTTCCAATCAGTTCCATGAAAATGAGCAAGATTCCTTAAAACAGAATCCTTTATATGGTTTATAATATCTACCTGAGAAAGGAGGTGGCAGCATGGACCGAATTGAGAAAGTATCCATGGCAGTCAATTTTATCGAGGAAAACCTGACCAAAAAGCTGGATTTAGGGGAAGTGGCAAAACAGATCCATTACTCCAAATATCATCTGCACCGGGTTTTCGCCGATACCACAGGCCTTACAATTCATGATTATATCAAACGGAGGCAGCTTACAGAAGCAGCAAAGCTGCTTGTCTTTTCCGACCGGCCGATTATTGACATTGCCCTTATGGCCGGCTACAAAAGCCAGCAGGCATTTACCAGTATTTTTACTGAAATGTATAAAATGCCGCCGAATAAGTACAGGGAGAATGAGAAGTTCTATCCGCTGCAGCTGAAGTTTGTATTGGAAGGGAGCTACGACATGCTGAATAAAAAGGAAGAAATACCATGGAACATAACCTTTGCATCAAAGGAGGATATCCCATGCTGGATGGAACTGGTCCGGCTGGTGGTTGACGGATTCCCATATCTCAATGAGGAGGAATACAGTGAGGTGCTGAAGCAGAAGATTGAAGCGAAACAGGCCTTAATCCTGAAGGATGGCAAAACAGCTGTCGGCATCATGCTGTTTTCCGGTAAAAACGGCAGCATTGATTTCATGGGGACCCATCCATTATACAGGAAAAAGGGAATTCCCAAAGCATTTCTTGACAAGGTGATGGGCGAACTGATTAAGGACCGGGAAATCAGCATTACCACATACCGGGATGGTGATAAGGCGGATACAGGGCACCGGGACGTGATAAAGGGCCTGGGTTTTGCGGAGGCAGAGCTTTTAGTGGAATACGGATACCCCACACAGAAATTCATTTTAACAGAAGGCAGGGACAGGAACCGGGAAGCCTCATCCATGGGAACCGGCCCGCTTAAGGAGGGGACAGAAGCATGAGTACGGACAGGAATCCATTTCCAGATGAGGCCGCCCATCTGATACAGATGAATGAAAAGCTGGAGGAGGCGCTAAAGAAGGCGGAGGAAAATGTAAGAAAGCTGGATCAGGAGTACCGGGATGCCAAGAAATATATGGTGGACTACCGGGGAGAAATCGACCCCCATGAAATGTTCCAGAATGAACTGCTTTTAAGGCAGACGGACCGGACCGGCGCTTTTTCCGCAGAGGTCCAAAACCAGCTTGCAAAGCTGAAAGAATCCCCTTATTTTGCCCGGATTGATTTCTGCCGGACGGGTAAGACAGAAAGCAGCAAATTCTATATTGGCAGGTTTACCTTTAAATATGAGAATGAACTTTTGATTTTTGACTGGCGGGCTCCGGTTTCCAGCATGTTTTATGACTATGAAGTGGGACCGGCTGCCTACGATGCGCCATCCGGGCGGGTGGAAGGGATGCTGACAAAAAAGCGGCAGTTTAAGATTAAGGATGGCGTCATGGAATATGCCCTGGAGAGTTCGGCCAACATCCAGGACGATATCCTTCAAAAAGAGCTAAGCCACACCTCGGATGAGAAGATGAAATCCATTATTTCCACCATACAGAAGGAACAGAACCAGATAATCCGGAATGATAAGGCGGAGACACTGATCATACAGGGGGTGGCCGGGTCCGGAAAGACGTCCATTGCCCTGCATCGGATTGCGTTTCTGCTTTACCGGTATAAAAACCGGCTGAGCGCCAGGAACATAACGATCCTGTCTCCCAATAAAGTATTTGGGGATTATATTTCGAATGTCATCCCGGAACTGGGCGAGGAACCGATTTACGAGCTGGGATTTGATGAGCTTGCGGATATCCAGCTGGAAGGTATAGTGGGCTTTGAGGCGGATAAGGACCCGCTGGAGGACAAAGACGAGGCATGGGTCCAGAGGACACGTTTCAAATCCACCCCTGACTTTGTATCCATGATGGACGGGTACATAAGACAGCTTCCGGAACTGATTTTTGAGCCGGCCGGCTACAGCTTTGGCCCTTTTCATGTGGACCGGGAATGGGTGCGGGCCAGGTTCGCTGCCTACGGCCAATACCCGGTAAAGCAGCGTCTTGTCATGGTTGCTGAGGACATCCACGACCGGTTTGGGACGGATAACATCATGGAGCATGACCTGCCGCGGCCAAGGGTGATTTTAAAAAGCCTGAATTCCATGTTAAAGATTAAGAACACCCTTGCCCTCTATAAGGAATTCTACAAATGGCTGGGCAGGCCGGAGCTGTTTGCCATGCCTGCAAGGAAAACCCTGGAGTGGGCGGACGTATACCCCTTCCTGTACCTCCATGGGGCTTTTGAAGGGCTCAAAAAGAGCGGTATTACAAAGCATCTGGTAGTTGATGAGATGCAGGATTATACGCCGGTGCAGTACGCGGTGCTGAACCGGATGTTCCCATGCCCGAAAACAATCCTGGGTGATTTCGGTCAGTTCTTAAACCCAAACCATCGTTACACCCTGGATGATTTAAGGAAGGCCTATCCGAAATCAGAGTTTGCAGAACTGAATAAAAGCTACCGGTCCACCTATGAGATCATCACCTTTGCAAAGCGTGTCCAGAATGTGGTCTCTTTGGAACCGGTAAAGCGGCATGGAGAAGAGGTTGCACTCATTTCCTGCAAAAACAAGGAGGAGCAGTACCAGAATGTAAAGCAGGCCATTGACCGGTTCCTGTCCGGCGGGAATGCGGCCCTTGGAATCATTACAAAGACAAATCATATGGCAAAAGAGCTGTATGGAATCCTTAAGACGGAACAGAGCGTAAACCTGATTACCCCTGAAAGCTCCCGCTTTCGGAACGGGGTTTCCGTCACCTCCATTCAGATGGCTAAGGGACTGGAGTTTGACGAGGTTGTGGTTTGGGATGCCGATAACAGGACATACTGTACGGATTTTGACCGCTGTCTGCTCTATATCGCATGTACAAGGGCCATGCATAAGCTGACGCTGATTCATACAGGGGAACAGACTGGTCTGATCCGGGATTAAGGGGGATGTATTTTCAAACAGGCCCTGGCTGGAAGATTCAGACTATGTCCGGATATGGAACTTGCGCTGAAAAGATTTTGAATATAATGTTCGTAAAGGGTAAAAATGTGATTATATTGAATATGTTATCAATCTTTTCATATAAGCAGCAGGAGGGCATTCAAATGTATGATATAATTATTATCGGAGCGGGACCAGCCGGTATCAGTGCGGCTATTTATGGAAAAAGCAGAGGCAAAAGGATTCTGATGTTGGAAAAAGGTCAGGTAGGCGGCTTGATTGGAACTGTCTCAACCGTTACACATTATACGGCAATCATGAAAGAAGAATCTGGAAGGACATTTGCTAAGCGGATGAAAGAGCAGATACTTAGTGCCGGTGTGGAGATTCGTTATGAAACTGTGACAGAGACAAAGCTCATAGGTAAAATTAAGAAGGTCAACACTGATAAAGAATGTTATGAATGTAAAACAGTAATTCTCGCAAATGGCGGTTCTGCCCGTATGTTAGGAATTCCAGGTGAAAGTCTGAAAGGCATCAGATTAAATGCGCCAAAAGACGGTCTTGATTATAAGGGTAAGAATATCTATATCATCGGTGGGGCAGACGGCGCAGTAAAGGAAGCCATATACCTGGCTGGAATTGCAGGGAGGGTAACAATTGTATGTGTGGAAGATGAACTTGTCTGCATACAGGAATTCAAAGATAAGGCTGCTGAACACCATAATATTGAAATCATGCCCCATTCAAGCCTCACAGCAGTATACGGCAACGAAAGAGCTGAGGAACTTGAATTTACGGACAACAAAACGGGAAACATACAGATGGTGAAAGATGCAGGGTGCGGGGTATTTGTATATGCAGGCATTGTCCCGAACACTCAGATATACACGGAATTAAGGTTAGATAACGGATATATTCCAGTGGATCAATGTATGCAGACAGAAATTCCCGGAGTATTTGCTGCCGGGGATATCTGTGTAAAAAAGGTAAGACAGGTAGCTACAGCAGTTGCTGATGGCGCTATCGCGGGAATACAGGCTGCAGCAATGTGTTAGAGCGTGTTTGAAAATTCATTCCCGCCATCTGCACGCCCCACTTCGCGGTATATTTGGTCCCAATTCGGTCAACGTAGCCAGCTACGCCTTCCTCATCGGGACCAAATCTCCCACAAAGTGGGACGCACACCTGACGGAAAGCAATTTTCAAACACGCTCTAGTATAAACAGCCGGGATTTTAAAAAGATACAACTGCTATAAATGCCCTCCGGGGAGTCAAATCTAAAGTTTGATTTTCGCTCCCCGGAGGGCATTTCATATTCACGGAAACGATAAAAATAGATACGGGGACATCTCCTGGGATATCTCCATATCCTGCCAAGCCGTATTATTCATCACATAGCCATTTCAAGGCGCAATAGGTGTGGATAGCAGCGCCTTTCGCCAGAATCTCTTCATTGAATATAACTTTTTCATTATGCATTGGCATTCCGTACTGTGGATTTTCTTCTGCCGTCCCTGCTCCAATTAACAGATACACACATGGTAATTCATATGTGAACGATGAAAAATCCTCTGAGCCCATGCCGCCTCCATCCATAAGATATATCGATTTTTCTCCAAAAAGTTCCGTAATAAAGCCGGCCATCTGACTTGTGAGCTGCGGATTATTTATAAGTGGAGGGGCTGATGACAATTCTTCTACCGTAACAGTACCACGAAAGGCTTCTGCGGTGGCTTTGGAAATTACAGTTATCCTTTGAAGTATTTCAGCAGAAAGACTTTTGTCGAAAGTCCGGATTGTCCCCTCTATCACCGCATCCTGAGGGATAATATTGGGCGCCTGCCCTCCGCTGAATTTTCCAATTGTTATAACAGCAGGAGTTTTTGCTGCGATTTCTCTTGCGGTAATTTCCTGAAGAGCCAAGTGAATGTGTGCAGCAATATTAATCGGATCAACACCGTTTTCAGGCATGGCTCCGTGGCAGCCGATTCCTTTTACTGAAATTCGGAAGAGGGTACAGCCCGCCATTGTCGTTCCCTGGCCGCATAGTATAAGGCCGGAGGGAGTTCCGGAATGAACATGTAAAGCCATGCCGGCTTCGGGCACCGGCTGTTCCAAAACTCCTGCTTTCAACATTGCCTTGGCTCCGGTAAAACCTTCCTCATCCGGTTGGAATACCAGTTTTATGGTCCCTGTTATTTTGGACTGATAGTTACGAAGCAGTCTAGCTGCTCCCAATAACATTGCTGTATGCATATCGTGACCGCAGGCATGCATATACCCGTTTTCGGATCTGCATTCGAGTTCTGTCATTTCCCTTATATTCAATCCATCCATATCGGCACGGAGCAGAATGCAGCGCCCCGGGGCTGCACCGCTGATAGAAGCAACTATGCCGCTTTCACAGATTTCAACCGGCTCATACCCCATTTCAAACAGCTGTTTTTTAACAAACTCTTTAGTATTTGGCAGGCAGGTACCAATTTCAGGATGCCTGTGTAGTGTTCTGCGAATAGAAACCATTTCTGGTTGGATTTGTTTTGCGGAGTTATAAATTGTTTTTGCACAAATGTCCATATTGATTGTCCTCGTTTTTTATTATAATGTTCCAAGCTAAGCCGATATCAGTATCGATTGACCGGCTATTTACAAGAGCAAGAAAAAAGCAAGAATTTAGAAGAAGTTTTTTAATAGGGGATATGATAAAATATTTTACATAATTATAAGGGAGGGATTGTTTGGCGTCAAGAATACTATTTGACAGCGTATCAAAAAATATGCATTTTTTGCTGCGGAGTCATATATTCAATGGCACTGTGAATAAGCGCGACAACGGACTTTTATTGTTCCTTTGCGAAGATGGCAGTCGTTTTTATATATTTCGTTCCCGATTTTTAGCCTCTGGTGTTCCTTTTGAAGAGCCTTGAATTCCTTAAGGGCCACAGTCCCGTCTTCGGATACCCTTACCGGGGTCAGCTGCTTTACCCAGGTGCTGAGTGTACTTCGGCTGATGCCATATTCACGTTCCGGTTGTGGATACGATTTTACGCCATGTTGAACATCTCCTTTGCTATTTCGCTTGCTATTATAGATAATCATACATGCCCAAAGTACAGGTTTTTGAAATTTCAGCATTTTCTCCAACGTTATTATTCATAATTTAAGTATATAATATATTGAATTTTTCTGTTCCTCATATTATTATTTTAGTAAAGTACATGATAAATGGGTCAAGATTACCGGAAAGATAAGGAGTTTACTAAAGATATGAAAAAAGAATACATTAATATGGATGTATTCGATGCATTGCAGAAGAGATTTGCGTTTTTGTTTCAGGAATTTAAAAATATTTATATCTCATTCAGTGGCGGCAAGGATAGCGGCGTTCTTTTGAATTTGCTGCTGGATTACCGGAATAAGTATGCTCCAGATCGTGTGATTGGCGTATTCCATCAGGATTTTGAGGCACAGTATACCGTGACAACGGACTATATTACCCGCACTTTTAAGCGGCTGGAAAACGAATCCGGCATAGATCTTTACTGGGTCTGCCTTCCCATGGCAACCAGGACAGCACTGAGTAGTTATGAGATGTATTGGTATCCTTGGGATGATACCAAACAGGATATATGGGTGCGTCCGATACCGGAGTATCCCTATGTCATTAATCTGACGAAGCCTTTTACCCATTATCGTTACCGGATGCATCAGGAAGATTTGGCAAAGCAGTTTGGCCGATTCTACAAGGAGGAGCATGGGAATGGCAGGACGGTCTGCCTGCTTGGTATGCGGGCGGATGAATCTTTGCAGCGGTACAGCGGGTTTGTCAATAAGAAATACGGATATCAAAACAAGTGCTGGATTTCCAGGCAGTTCAAAGACGTATGGTGTGCTTCACCTTTATATGACTGGTCAAATTCTGACGTATGGTGCGCGAATTATCGCTTCGGTTATGATTACAATCATTTATATGATCTGTATTATAAGGCAGGATTAAAAATAGACCAGATGCGGGTAGCATCGCCTTTTAATGATTACTCCAAAGACGCTTTGAATCTGTACCGGGTCATCGACCCGGAAATATGGACGAAACTGGTGGGGCGGGTGCGCGGAGCAAATTTTGGCGCTATTTATGGTAAGACAAAAGCCATGGGTTACCGCAGTATTACGTTGCCAAAAGGTCATACCTGGAAATCCTACACTCTATTTTTGCTGGATACATTGCCTGTCCGACTGCGGAATAATTATGTGAAAAAGTTTAACACCTCCATCCATTTCTGGCGTGAGACCGGAGGAGGGCTGCCGGAGGAAACAATCCGTGAGCTTGTGGAAAAGGGATATCACATACGGAGGAACGGTATCTCTAACTATACAATCAATAAAAATTCCCGTATTATTTTTCTGGGACCGATTCCCGATCATACCGATGATATCAAAAGCACAAAAGATATACCAAGCTGGAAACGGATGTGCTACTGTATTTTGAAAAATGACCATACCTGCCGGTTTATGGGGTTTGGGCTTACGCGGCAGGAACAAAAACGTGTGGATATTATCAGATCTAAGTATGGAGGGATGATAGATGGCAAATAAGGAATTCAGAAGCCCGGTATACAATATCATTGCAGTGCCATTTGAAAAGATTGTACCTAATACATATAACCCGAACAACGTGGCCCCACCGGAAATGCGGTTGTTGTACGACAGCATCAAGGAGGACGGTTATACTATGCCGATTGTCTGTTATCATGTAAAAAGCAGTGATAAGTATGTGATTGTAGATGGCTTTCACCGTTGGCGGGTGATGCGGGATTGCCCGGATATTTATGAGCGCGAGAAGGGGATGATGCCGGTTTCGATAATAGATAAGCCGCTGTCCGGCCGTATGGCCAGCACCATCCGTCATAACCGCGCCCGTGGAACACACGATGTGGACTTAATGAGTAATATCATTAAGGAACTGTATGAGTTAGGACGTTCTGACGCATGGATTTCCAAACACCTGGGTATGGACCGGGATGAGATTTTGAGGCTCAAGCAGATTACCGGCCTGGCGGCCCTGTTCCGCGATGTGAAGTTTGGACAGGCCTGGCGGCCTGGGGAGGATGTGGTTCCGGACGAAGGGGCCTCTGATAGCGGGAAGACGCATACTATCTGCACCTTAGGAAATGATTAATAAATTCTTTAGCATTAAATAATACAATTATCCTACAGACCCAATATAATGTTAGTGGAGATAAGTCTGTTGGGATAAGTATTGTTTCCTTCAGCTGGATTGGATGTGGGTAAAGGACTTAAGGAGGTATCATGAAAGGGTTTAAACGGCAGAATCAATTATTTTCCCTCTGTGGATTAAATTGTGGGCTTTGTCCCATGTTCCTGAATAAAAACTGTCCTGGCTGCGGCGGCGGTGAAGGAAACCAGGCATGCAAAATAGCAAGATGCAGCATAGAACATGGCGGAGTAGAATACTGCTTTCAGTGCAGTGAATATCCCTGTGAAAGATACGATCATATTGACGATTTCGACTCTTTTATTACGCACCGCCGACGAAAGGCTGATTTGGAAAAGGCCCGGCAGTCTGGAGTGGAAGCTTATAATGACGAACAGATAGAAAAGGTAAGAATACTGGACATGCTCCTGTCCGGTTATAATGATGGCCGGAAAAAGACACTCTTTTGTATAGCTGTAAATCTTTTGGAAATACAAGAGCTACGGGCCGTACTCAGGGAAATTGAGTGTAGCCCTGACATAAAAACGATGACACTTAAAGAAAAAAGTGCTTTTGCCGCAGGACTGCTTCAAGATGCTGCGTCTTTAAGAGGGATTGATTTGAAACTGCACAAGAAAAAGCGATAAGAAAAAGCGATAAGAAAAAGCAATCGTAAAACTGAAAGGAATATTTATATGAAGTACATGTGTATGCTGATATCGGTGGCCGACATTAATGCTGCAAGAAAATTTTATGAGGATTTGTTCGGATTGGAGGTATTTCAGGACTACGGGAGAAACATCGCTTTTACCTGCGGCCTGGCATTGCAGCAGGATTTTGACTGGCTTGTGAACCTGCCGAAAGAAAGGGTATTAAAGAAATCCAACAATGCGGAAATCGTCTTTGAGGAACAGGAATTTGACGGCTTTCTGAACAAGTTGAAAAAATACCCGGATATTGAATATCTGGGGGAAGTGGTTGAGCATAGCTGGGGCCAGCGGGTGATTCGTTTTTACGATTTGGACGGTCATATCGTAGAGGTTGGGGAGGATATGAAAATGGTGCTAAAGCGTTTTCTTGCTTCCGGCATGACGATGGAAGAAATCTCTGTGAAAATGGACGCTTCCGTGGAGGACTTAACAAAACTTATGAACAGCTAAATTTCAGAAAGAAAAAATGGGTTATATATTTATGGAATTCAATAAAAAACCACAGCAATTTCAAAATGGGAAAATAATACTTTTAAGCATCTAATATCTCATGGGCGAATAGAAAAATGATAATTTAGGTAGAGGTATTTAATATGCAGATTAAGAGAATCAACGATACTCAAATTTCTAATGCGATTGATTTGATTTGGGCAACATTTATACAATTTGAAGCTCCTGATTATTCAGAGGAGGGTATTCAGTCCTTTAAGGATTTTATTGAGAATAGGGAAATGATTAAAACATTGGAATTTTGGGGCGCTTATGATGACAAAGAGTTAAAAGGTGTTATAGCTGCAAAGGAAGAACGGAAACATATCTGCTGTTTCTTTGTGAAAGCACAGTATCATAGACAAGGTATTGGGCGGATGTTATGGGAATATCTTTTAAAGAATAGTCCAAGTGAACTTATCACAGTCAATTCTTCGCCGTATGCCATTCCTTTTTATCATAAACTAGGCTTTGTGGATATGGATACCGAACAATTATCTGATGGCATAAGGTATACGCCCATGAGATTTAAACGAAATTGATAGCTGCGGAGGAATAAAATGATAGAATATAAAGTGGACGATAAAGAAATGAATGCTTCATTTTTTGTCTCTTTTGTAAATCAGATATGGCAAGGCGATTATAACATAGAAAGAACGCAGGCTGCGTTATCCAAAACGATTAATATCACAGCTTATGATGGTAACGTGCTTGTAGGGTGTTTGCGTATTCTTTCGGATGGTTACTATTTTGGAACAATTACAGAATTACTTGTTCTTCCGGAATATCAGCAGCAGGGGATTGGAAGTAAACTTCTCCAGCTTGCAAAGGACAATACACCTACCATGTTATATTTTGGCGCGCAACCGGGGATAGAAGCATTTTATGAAAAGAATGGCTGTCAGAAAAGCCTGCAATCTTATGTAATAGAAAAGAAGGGATAATTGCAGCATCAAGTTTGCTGAGTTCTTTCAAACCTTATTTTGGAAACGATGTTTTGCAACCAGTGATTGCAGCCAATGGAGGTGAATATATATGGATATTCAGAAAATCATAGGCTTAGTAACAGAGACACAGGGATTAATAAAAAACCGTGAAATGGCAGCTCATGTGAAAGAGAAGGGTCTTGCAGACTATGTGACGCAGGTAGATATTGCCGTGCAGGATTTCTTAAAGAAGGAGCTGTTTGCACTGGCGCCGGATATTCAATTCCTTGGGGAAGAAACCGGATTGCAGGAAATAAATGCAGACAGCTTTTGGATTTTAGACCCGGTTGACGGGACCACAAACCTTATGCATGATTATCAGCACAGCGCTGTATCGTTAGCCCTTTGCTGCCAAGGGGAAATTATTATGGGGATTGTATACGATCCCTTCCATGAAGAAGTGTTTTCTGCAATGAAAGGCAAGGGCAGCTTCCTAAATGGACAGCCCATACATGTATCAAACGCTGAAAAACTATCCGACACAATGATTGGGCTGGGAACAGCGAAAAGAGAGCTGGCCGATGAAAACTTTGCCCGGTTCTGCAGGGTGTTCGGTCAGTGCCAGGATGTCCGCAGGATTGGCTCTGCGGCTCTGGAACTGGCATATACTGCCTGCGGCAGACAGGGAGGCTATTTCGAGATATATCTGAATCCCTGGGACTATGCTGCCGGTATGCTTTTAATTCAGGAGGCGGGCGGTAAAGTAACTGATTTCGCGGGAAAGCCCCTTGACCCGGGAAAAGGCGGCAGCGTTGCAGGGACAAACGGATATATCCATACAGAATTACTAAATCTGCTGTGAGCCGTACGAAAATAAATTGGGGCAGCGGCAATGGCAAGGGAAGTGTCATACTTTGTATGGGGAATGATGACAGACAACATCAGACTCAAGAATATGTTGGAGGTGTCGGAGAATTTGAAAAGATATATTGCATTTTTGCGCGGTATCAATATCAGCGGAAAAAATAAAGTGCCGATGGCAGAGTTAAAACAAGGTTTTGAAAAACTTGATTTTGGAGAGGTCAAGACATATTTGAACAGTGGAAATGTAATTTTTTCAAGTGACGAAGATGGGGCTGAGAAGTTTACAAACCAGATTGAGGTAATGATAAAAAAACGGTTTGGCTTGGATATTCCTGTTTTTGTCATATCAAAAGAAGAACTTGAAAACATCCTGTATAATGCGCCAGAATGGTGGGGCAATGGAAATAATGAAATTTATGACAATCTTATATTTATTATGCCGCCGGCCAGATCCGCAGAGGTATATAGTGAGATTGGAGAGCCTAAAGCGGATTTAGAAACAATAAAGGCATACAAAAATGCGATATTTTGGTCTTTCAGCCGAAAAGATTATCAAAAAACAAATTGGTGGTCTAAGACAGCAAGTTCAGCTATCAGCAGCAAATTAACAATACGAACGGCTAATACTGTTAGAAGGGTAGTTGGAATGTAATGGTTTTTCATTATAACGAGTAAAGTCTATTATTATGGAAAAGCAAATCATAATTTAGAAAGGGAAGGATATAGTGAATAATTTTAGTCCAGAAGCAGAACAGATAATGATTGAGCGTTTCGGAAAAGACACAATTATAGCATTGGCAACAACGGAAAATGAAACGCCTTATGTGCGATATGTAAATGCCTATTACGAAAATGGTGCATTTTATATCATTACATACGCACTCTCAAATAAAATGAAACATATAAAAGATAACCCTGTTGTTGCAATTGCCGGCCAGTGGTTTACAGCACATGGCAAAGGCGTCAGCCTGGGGTATTTCGGAAAAAAAGAGAATGGTATAATTGCTGAAAAGCTGAAAAATATTTTTGCGGAATGGATTGATAACGGACATAATGATTTCGATGATGAGAATACCGTTATTCTATGTGTAGAATTAACAGATGGCCTGTTACTCTCACATGGTACTAGATATGAGTTTTAGCCTTTCAAATTCCACCGGCGGTTTTGAATTAATTTTCAGGCCGCCCTTTTCTTTCTATAAATTGAAAAATCCGTCATCCAGCCAGACCGTGAAGTATCCTGAATATAAGAGTCCTCCCACATTGAATGTAAAATGGTATTTATGTGTATCTTAGGAAATAATTAATCAATTATCCAGTATATATAAACACATTGGTGCCATGAATCCGGTATAATATATTTGATTTAAACTGAAAGGAGTGTCATGCTTTGCTTGAAAAGATACTAGTTGTTGATGATGAGAAGGAAATTGCGGATCTGATTGAAGTATATCTTCAAAATGAAAATATGGATGTATATAAGTTTTATTCAGGGGAGGAAGCACTTGTCTGTATTGGGAGTACGGATTTTGACCTGGCTATATTGGATATCATGCTTCCGGATATCAGCGGACTATCGATATGTCAGTCCATACGCAGCAAGGAGTACACATATCCGGTAATCATGCTCTCGGCAAAGGACGGGGAGACGGATAAAATTACCGGGCTTACGCTCGGTGCAGATGATTATATTACAAAACCGTTTCTGCCCCTTGAACTGGTAGCAAGGGTAAAGGCCCAGCTTCGCCGTTACAAGAAATATAATGTAGGCTCAGCGGTTATGGCAGCGGATGAAGTCTTTAAATATGCCGGATTAACGATGAACATTAAGACTTATGAATGCCGGCTTAATGGAGAGACGCTGTCACTGACCCCTACGGAATTTTCCATACTAAGGATTCTTTTAGAGCGCAGGTGCAGTGTCGTCAGTGCCGAAGAATTATTCCATGAAGTCTGGCAGGAAGAATATTATACCAAGAGTAACAATACGATTACCGTACACATCCGCCATCTCCGTGAGAAGATGAAGGATACCGGGGAAAATCCCAGATATATAAAAACGGTATGGGGGGTTGGATATAAAATTGGGGAGATATAAAAAAACAGAGTATAACCATTCAAAGCTGGGCCGTATTACGTTTATCCGAGGATTGTGGATTACAGTGGGGGCAGTTGCTGCAGTCTTTGGTCTGCGGATGCTGACGCGCGGACACTTGGCAGATGCCATTGTTGGGTGGATTGCACGCGGTCTTTCAATCAGTGAGAAGGAAGCTGATTTGATATATTTCAGGATAGTGACTGTCAATATGCAGTTTATTCTTACATTGGTCATAATCATATTTGTTTTTTTGCTGTTCCATATGCTGTTGGACACATATAAACGATATTTTGATGAGGTAGTAACAGGGATTGACAAGCTTATGGAAGAAAGGGCAGCGATTTCCCTGTCTCCGGAGCTGGAGAGTGTGGAGCACAAACTGGCTGATGTAAAGCGGACACTTGCAGAGCGGGCGGATAAGGCCAAGAGGGCAGAGCAGCAGAAGAATGATCTTGTGGTATATCTGGCCCATGATATCAAGACCCCACTGACCTCTGTTATCGGATATCTCAGTCTTTTAGATGAAACACCGGATATGCCTGATGAGGAGAAAGTAAAATATATCCACACCGCATGGGAAAAAGCCAACCGGCTCAGGAACCTGGTGAATGAGTTTTTTGAGATTACCCGCAGCTATTCAGAATCCCTTCCGCTTCAAAAGACAAAGGTTGATCTTTACTATATGATTGCACAGATTTCAGATGAATTGTATCCGCAGCTGAATGCATGTGGAAAAACCATAGAGAATCATGTGGATGAGGACATATCTGTATATGGAGACTCTGATAAGCTGGCCAGGGTATTTAATAATATTTTAAAAAATGCCATTACTTATAGTGAGGACAATAGCGTCATCAAAGTATCAGCCAGAGAGCTTGCAGACTGGACTGTGATTCAATTTGAAAATGATGGGGAAATTCCGGAGGATAAGCTCAATGTGATTTTTGATAAATTCTGCCGTTTAAGCAATGCAAGATTGAGCGAAACAGGAGGCTCCGGCCTGGGGCTTGCGATTGCAAAAAATATTATTGTACTGCACGGCGGACAGATAAAGGCTGAAAGTACGAAAGGACGCACGGCTTTCATCATTGAAATCCCATCAGAGAAAACTCAAAATCAGATTGTCAGAAGATTTTGACCACAGTCCCTATATCTCTTCCGAGACAGCCAATGGATGCCTGTAATCCGCTGGATATCTCTACATACAGCGCTTTCGATATGCAGGTTAGTGATTATATATTGTCACGATAGTAACCTTAAATGTAAACGATGCCAGAAGTAACACCTTGTCTATCCGTCCCATATAATATAGTACAAACTATTTAAAAGGAGGAGAAATGAATGTGTTGCTGTAATTGTTGTAGAAGATGTTGCAGATGCTGTAGTAGATGCTGCTGTTGTCCGTGGTGGTGCAATACTGGCGGAGGAAACAATTGGGGTGGTAATTGGGGCGGCAATTGGGATCCTTGTGCGAATGAAAGGCGCTGGGCATACAGAGAGGGGTTTAACGATGGGTATACAGTAGGATTTGAAGACGGAAGATGGAATAGACGTCCATATCCCCGGTCAAATTAAAATGGAACAAGGCGGGTACCGGATAAGACCGGGCCCGCCTGTTTTATATGATATTCAAATCCGGGAGCTGCAGTATTGCGGCTTTTGAAGGCTTTCCTGCCGTACATAAGACAGCCACTCTTGAAAATCTGTGGGCTGTGTGATTCCTGACAGATTGGAGACCAATGTCACGGCGCTTCATAAGTTTTTATATGGGAATCAGGACTATGGGAACTCGACATTTATGATTCCCTGGATGGGAATAATATTTAACTCAGGGTTACTATTTTATACAGTGTGATTTCCTGATGAAAAGCGCATTGTGTGAAAAGCCCGGCAAAAAATAAGATGATATAATGTGAACATCAAATACAGGAGGTACAACAATGTACGCATGGGAAGCAATCGAACAATCCTTAACTTTTATCGAGGAACACTTAACAGAAGAAATTTGTACGGAAGATCTGGCAAATATCGTTGGCCTGTCCCCTTTCTACTTTCAGCGTTTGTTCAAGCGGCTGGTAAATAAACCGGTTCAGGAATATGTGAAGCTCCGCCGTCTGGCTAAGGTGATTGAAAATCTGGGTAATACCGGACAGAGAATACTTGACGTTGCCTTGGACTATGGCTTTACAAGCCATGCAAATTTTACGCGGGCTTTCAAGGAAACGTATGGAACCACACCCGAAGGGTACAGGAGGGATTTGCCAATGCTTAACACATTTGACAAGCCGGAAGTTTCCATGAATTACGTCTTAGTAGACGAAAGGGTTCCGCTGGTGGTAGGAAATATCATCTTGGAAATCCAGAGAAAAACGTTGGCGGAACCGGAAATTTATCTTGGCTTGGAAACGGAAGTCCGTATTTCTGAACAGATTCCGGTTGGTGAAAGCACAGGTGTAGACATGCCAGGACAGCTTTGGAAACGCTACCATATGGAGAAGGCGTCAATGGCAGCAGTTTTCAATACAAACGTAGAAATGGGAATGTCCCATACGGAAGATACCAATCAAGGCCTTTTCACGTATTTTGCGGGTGGTCTTGTTCAAAATATCCAGCAACTGGTTATTTTCAATATCCCTATCATATAGCCTTAGGAATTTCTTAATCATTCATTTACCATTCCATAGAAAATCAATTATCTTAAATTAAAAAACTTCCTGCTCATCAATGGTATGCTTAAACTGCCTGATAGAGCAGGCAATATTTATATGAAAGGAGGTAATTTTAGAAAATGGAGGTGGCTATGAGAAAGAAGATAAAACGGATTTTTAGAATTCTGGGAACAACAGCAATGATTTTTACCGTATCAGCCTGCGGGAACCGCATGGATACCATGCAGCCTGCTTCTTCCTATGTTACAGACTTTTTTGATATTCCGGACACGGTGACAGGAATCGAAAGACTTCTGCTCAAAGATGATATGGCCTATATGTGCTGCCTGGAGGAAGAAGGGACGTCCTATTTGGCAGCAATGGACATTGATGACGGCAAATTTTTGAAACAGAATCTGGATTTGGATATCTCTGTTTCACTTCTGGATTTTGGCTTTGCCCCGGATAACAGCATCTGGGCGGTTTGCCTGGAGAAGGCAGGCGGTTATAGTCTAAGGAAATTTGACAACAGTGGTTCGCTGGTTCAATCGGTTGACCTGGAAGGTGTGATGGATACCCCGGTCATATCGGCAGTTGGAAGGGATTTGTTCCTTAGCATTGATTTAGAGGGGAATATCTGTGTGGCTGCCAAAGGCAAAAATACGTTGGTCTATTTATTCGACAATAACGGCCGTTTCTTATTTTCTCTCGATTATGAGGGGAATCTTATGACAACCACGACGACTGCCGAGGGACAGATAGGTATTTGTGCGACTTCCTCGGACCGTATGAACTATGACCTGCTTACAGTGGACATGGAGAGCCAGGATTGGAGGAAAGATAAAATCTATCTGGGAGCAACAGCAGGACTGTACGGAGGTGTGAACAAAGATTTCTACCGGTTTGATTCTTCCGTTCTGTATGGGTATGCTGCGGGCGCGCAGGAGGGCATCCCTGTCTTTAACTGGTCGGATATGGGACTTGGCACATCAGAAGTTCATCTTGGGGAATGCACGGATGGGCGCTTTGTGGTCCTGGCAGCCTCATCCAATCAGACTGGGGTATTATCGTATGAAATGGCGGTGCTGACCGAGGGTGTGGATGAGAGGGAGGTTTTGAGTATGGTAAGCCTGAGCGCGACTCCAGGCCTTGTCCAGGCTGTATCCGATTTTAACAAAACAAACGACAGGTATAAGGTTGAGCTGACAGAGTATTTCCCGTATGCACAAAATGTGTCCAATGAGGAATGGGATAATGCCATTTTGAATCTTAATACACGGATTATCTCTGGTGATATGCCGGATATCCTGGATATGAGTAATTTGTCTGTACAGATTTATCAAGGTAAAGGGCTTTTGGAAGACCTCTATCCATATATGGAACATGATCCGGAAATACGTACAGAGGATTATTTTGAAAATGTCTTTGAAGCTATCAGCCTGGATGGAAAGTTACCTTATCTTACAGACGGAGTAGCCATATCCACTATGCTGGCTGGCGCGGATGTTGTGGATGGAAGCAATGGCTGGACCATTCAGGATTTGGAAAAGGTCCTTGATACTTACGGAGCCAATTCCATAAACAATCTGTCTGGTGCTTCCTTCCTGAAAGTCATGCTTCAGACAGATGGCAGTTTTATTGACTGGAACCTGGGCAAGTGCTCTTTTGATTCGCCTGAATTTGTAAAAATGCTGGAATTTGCCGGTAAAATACAGGTAAGCAGCCAGAATGGCTTTGGAGGAACGGAGATGAGTGATACCTATGCAGCAGCCTATGAAGCAGTGCTGAGCGTTTACCATATCACCCAGTACAGAAATTACTACAACGGGAACCTGAAGTTTCTTGGACTTCCCGGAGACGGCGGTGAATACCATGCAATCAAACCTGAAGTGAAGGTTGGAATCTCCTCGTCCAGCACCCGGAAGAAAGGGGCATGGGAATTCGTCAGGACACTATTGACAGAGGACCACCAGATGTCCTGTATGATGCTTCCGATTCATCGGAGGGCGTTTGATAAGGTCACGCAGGCGGCGGTAGAAGGAAAATCCATCTGGACATGGATTTACGAAGATGGTAAGGCAACAAAAGAAGATGCGGAGCTGACAAAGCAGCTTTTAAACAGCGCAGCCTATGTGGAGAATGACAATCAGACACTGGAAGAACTTATATTGGAAGAGGCGCGGGAATATTTTTCAGGGGCCAGGAGCGCCCGGGAAACGGCTGAAAGAATTCAGAGCCGGGCCAGCCTTTATATCAATGAACAAATGTAAAAATATTATATGCAAAGGAAAGGATTCAAAAGTATGAAAAGACAGCTTATGAAAAGAGGAATGATGGGGATATATGCAGCTATCTGCGCGGGGATGCTATTGGTTACCGGATGCGCAGGTACAGAGCCAAATGTAAAAACCGAAACAGAAAGAATTGAAATGACAGAGAGACAGGAAAGTAATCCTGTAAATACTGCCAGTAAGGAGGAAGAACCTGAGAAGCAGGAGGAGACGGTCCAAAATGATTCGCATCTGCAAATTCAGGATGATGCCGGGAACGAGGAGTCAGATACAATGGATACGTTTGCAGATGCGAATGACATGATGAAGTCTGCTGATTTGAGCGGCACGGCTGGCGAATGCTCGGATACCGGATGCGTGATCAATACGTCGCCCTTTGCGGATGGCACTTCATCCTCTGGTGATGGGGGCAGCATGACGGTTATTTATTCAGAAGACACAGTATTTCAAAAAGGAACCGTGAAATCGGATGGCAGCAGCTATTCTTTGGAGGACAGTGAAAAGGACGGGATAAGTAATCATGATTTTGTACTGTGTTTTGGAAAACAGCAGGCAGACGGCTCTTACCTGGCAGACAGAATCATTATGATTGTGTTTAATTAACCTTATAGGAGATGATACAGCTATGCGTTTACATATTGGGGAAAAAATCAAACAACAAAAGGCCATGCTTATTTCCGGAAAGAAATACAGGCCCCTTATGGAAGACCGCGTGCAGCGCATGGCTGTATATCTTATGATTGGATTTTTTGCATTCATGTTTGTATGCACAATCATTTCCCGTGCTTCCCATTCTTTTACAACTGCCCTTGTTTCAGTATCTTCCATGACAAGCAAAACGTTAATGAACAGGGCTGAAATGGAAGGGATTATCCATGCGGCAGCAGAGAAGGGGATTAGCCTTCCGGATGGCCTTAAGGTGGTGTCCGTCAATGCAGGGAAGGGAAGGGCGGTAGACAAAGGCGAAGTACTGATAGAATTTGATATATTTTCCGTGGAAGAACAGATTAAGAAACTGGAAGAAGAAATCCATATCCTTAACCTGAGAATCAATTTATCAGGAAACAATGGCGGCAATGATGTGATAGAGGCACAGCGTACGCTTGTGGATGCCCAAAAGGCGTATGAGCGCATTGCTGCGAAGTATGCCAGGACAGAGATACGATTAAAAGAAGATTATACAAAACTTGAAGAAACACTGGCAGATGCGGAAAAAAATCTTATTAAGAAGGCAGAAGCGCTCGTGAAGGAAGCGAGGGAAAACCTGGATATCACAAGGGAGGACGCGGAGGACGCCATCCGTGCCGCAGAACAGGCGCTGGATGAGGAATCAGAAAATCTTGATGATTCAGAGGATGGTTATCAGCAGGCATTAGAAACATATGAACAGGCGAAAGAAGATCTTAATATGGCAAAACAGAAAGTCAGCGAAATTAAGGAAGCGATTGCAGGGAAGCAGCCCGATGATGACGCGGATTATACGGAGGAGCTGAAGGCGGCAGAGGAAGAACTTTCCATTGCGCAAAAGGCATATAACCAGGCCCAAAAGGAGCTTTCAAAAGCAGACTATACCTCATCGTCCTATGACAGGGCAGACGATAACCTGGACTCCATCAAGAGACGCTGGAGACATAAAACTGAAAAAGCCAAAGATGCTCTTTATGAAGCAGAAACAGTGCTGGAAGCAGTCCGGGAAGGAAAAGATTTCTCAACTGAATCTGCGGTCAGTGAGGCTCAGGCTGCCATTGATGCTGCAAGAGAAGCATTAAACCGTGCCCGGCGTGAGTCTGAGGATAACCAATATTCTGAGGAGGAAGAACTCTATGCTGCGGGAAGGGCAATTGAGACTGCGCAGGCAGTACTGGAGGATGCCCGGAGACAGGCTGATGTATTGCAGAAGGAAGATGAGATTGACAGGCTTACCTATGAATCTGAGCGGTCAGATAAGGAAAAATCGCGTGTTGCATTACAGGGAATTTTGGATAATGGGGGATGCCTTTTGGCCCCGGCCCCTGGAACGGTGGTGAGGACGCTGGAACGTGGGGATAAAACAAAGGAGGGGGAAGATGCAGTCATACTTTCCTGTGCTGACAGAGGATTTGTTTTTGAAGGAAAACTGGATAAAGATTCAGCACGCCACTTTTCAGCCGGGGACAAGGGAGAGCTTCATTACGGATTGGATGGAAGCTCACAAAAAGCAGATGTGGAGATTCATTCCATCAGTCCGCAGGACGAGTCGGACCAGGTTTTAGTAACTGCGGTTCTGCCAGAGGGAAGTTATTCTTCCGGTATGCCGGCACAGCTTTTTATGAGCAGGAAAAGCGAGACGTATCAAAATTGTCTGCCTCTTACCGCACTCAGAAGTGATTCCGGCGGAGACCACGTTTTCGTACTCCGCAAACAAAGCTCCGTACTGGGAACAGAATGGGTCATTGCCAGGGTAGATATAACAGTTAAGGAAAGGGACAGCCAGACGATGTATGTTGAGGGCGCGCTTACTTATTCGGATCAGGTGGTCATAAACTCGAATAAGATCATATCGGAAGGAGACAGGGTCCGTATTGAAAATTGACAGGTTTGCTCATTACCGGACGTTGACAATATCATCATTACTGGCAGCAGTTCTTTGGTGTACCGCATGTTCTTTCTATAGTACGGCCATAAGTTACTGTACAAGTGTGGGCATTAAATGGGAAACGAGCGGTGTCAGCCCCTCAGGGCTTATCAGGCAGCAGACATATGCAAGGCAGGATGGAGCAGGAAACCAGCCGGAGGTCACCTTATGGCAGACATACCCGGAACAGGAAGTAATGGCTTCAGATAACCAGAAAATGAATGTAAATGTAGTTGCTGTCTTTGGAGACTATGGGGATATATCATCCTCCATGCTGATTGCCGGTGCTTATCCGGCCAGATCGGATGTGTCTGGATGTGCAGTCAGTACCGGCCTGGCATTCTCCTTGTGGGGAAGTACCAACGCGATTGGGATGCCGGTAAGGGTGGAAGGAAAGCAGTTCTATGTCCGAGGCACATTTGAGGAGGAAGAACCAAGGTTATTCTTACAGGCGCAGGCTGAATCGGAAGAACCCTTATCCAATATGCAGCTGACATTTACAGGTCCGGGAGCAAGGGAAAGGACAAATCAGTATCTCTCATCGGCAGGTTTTCCGGAGGGACGGATTCTTGACCTGACATTATTTGCATGGGTACTTGGTATGATATTCAGGCTTCCTGCAATCATTCTGGCATTTGGAATCCTTGGGCGCGTGATTATGTATGGAAAAAGGCTTTGCCATTATCCTATCCTGCTGGCAATGTATCTTTTAATGGCGTTTGGAATATTGGCCGGATTATGGTTTTGTATAGACCTGCCTAAGTTTCCTTCCGATTTTATCCCTGCCATGTGGTCTGATTTTGGATTCTGGGGAAATCTGTTTGAGGAGCAGGGAAAAAATATGGTCTCCTGGATGACGGCAGGGCCTGCCTTCCGGGATATGGAGCTTTGGACCTCGTCGTTTATGGCAGTGCTGCTTTCTGTGTGCGCCTCTGCCTTTACGGCAGCCGCAGCAATGCTGGTATCCATACGCTCATACAAAAGAATGATTTTCTTTTGTATGGCATATACACTGACGATTTGCCTGATATCATTCAAGATAGCATCTGTTCACAATATGACCTTTTGCAAAGCAATGTATCTGATGCCATGCCTGTGGATATGTGTGGATTTTCTGTTCTATTATCTGAAAGAAACATTTGCCGCCGCTGATGGTGAAGGGAGGGTTTTGGATGAGGAAAAAACATGAATACAGTGTTTGGCTTAGGGAACAAATGGTGCCATGGCTGTTTTTGCTGCCGAGCCTGCTGTTCGTAAGCATTATGGTTCTGATTCCTATGCTGGATGCTCTGCGCCGTTCCTTTTTTCTGGCTGCCAGTGACCGGTTTGTAGGATTTCAGAACTATCTGGCAGTATTGAGAAACCATGCGTTTAAGCTGGCGGCAGCCAATACAGCAAAATTTATCTTAGTCTGCATACCGCTTCTGTTACTCTTTTCCCTGGCTGTTTCACTGATGCTGGCATCCTTCAGGGAAAAGCGCGGTATGTTCAAGACCTCGTTTCTTGTGCCCATGGCGGTTCCCGTTGCTTCGATTGTGCTTTTGTGGCGGGTGTTCTTTCACAAAAATGGACTTCTCAACGCATTCTTTGCACTTTGGGGCATGGTTCCGGTTGATTGGGTTGGAAGTAAGGCAGCCTTTGGCGTGGTGGTTTTTGCTTATCTGTGGAAAAATTTCGGATATGATATGGTACTGTGGCTGTCAGGACTCAGTGCCATAAATCCGGCATTATATGAGGCGGCGCAGATAGACGGAGCAGGAAGCATACAGCGGTTTGTAAGGATTACACTCCCCAATCTCATGCCCACATTATTTACCATTACAGTGCTGTCGCTGCTCAATTCCTTTAAGGTATTCAGGGAGGCTTATCTGATTGCGGGAGGTTATCCGGATGACAGTATTTACATGCTTCAGCATTTATTCAATAACTGGTACGGTAATCTGGATGTGGATAAAATGTGTGCCGGAGCTGTGATGATGGCAATTCTGGTATTTATTTTAATCTTACTGATGCAAAAAATCATGGACAGAGGAGAGCGGATATGAGAGAGGATATGAAAAAATGGCTTCTTGGCGTGCCCCTTGTTTTGATTGCGGTTTTTATATGGATGCCTCTTTGGATGCTGATATCCGGGACCTTTATGGGAGGGGCAGAGTTGTCTGAAAACCTTGCGCCTGTCCTGGAAGGCAGGGGAGGAACGGCTGTATGGCCTGTAATTGCGCGTTATCCCACACTGGCGGCATATGTGGAACTATTATTGGATACGCCCCAGTTTTTTACGGTATTCTGGAATTCCTGCAGGCAGGTTTTCCCAATCATACTCGGTCATGTCCTTTTGGGCGCTCCTGCGGCATGGGCGTTTGCAAAGTTTCACTTTCGCGGAAAAAAAATACTCTATACATTGTATATTGTCCTGATGCTGATGCCATTTCAGGTAACCATGGTTTCCAGCTATCTTGTCCTGAATAAGCTGGGCCTGATTGATACTGTATGGGCGGTCATACTGCCCGGCGCGGCATCAACGCTTCCGGTATTCATTATGACACGTTTTTTCATGGACATACCGGCGGCGGTCATGGAGGCGGCGGCCGTGGATGGGGCTTCCTCATTTCAGACATTTTTACGGTTTGGGCTTCCGCTGGGCGCGCCGGGCATTCTGTCGGCTGTGGTATTAGGGTTTTTGGAATACTGGAACGCAATAGAGGCGCCGCAGGCTTTCTTAAAAAACCAGGCGCTCTGGCCGCTGTCATTGTATATGTCAAATATCACAGCGGATAACGCCGGGGTATCATTAATCGCGTCACTGATTACGCTGATGCCACCTCTTTTGATATTCCTGTCCGGTCAGAAATATCTGGAGCAGGGCATTATATCTTCCGGAATGAAGGATTAATAGAGGATTGATTTATGGAAAACAGGAATTTTGCAGGCAATCTGCAGATAAGCAAGGTGAATAAATGGTATCCTGGTGATGTCCATGCTGTTAAGGATATGGACATGGAAATAAAGAGAGGGGAATTTATTGTATTTGTAGGCCCTTCCGGCTGCGGAAAGACAACGCTGCTGCGCATGATTGCAGGACTTGAAAGCATAAGCAGCGGCGAGGTCATTATGGATGGCAGGATTGTGAACAAGGTTCCGCCAAAGAACCGCGATATCGCCATGGTATTCCAGAATTACGCCCTTTATCCCAATATGAAAGTAAAAGATAATATTGCCTTTCCCCTTAAAATGCAGCACATCGGCAAACAGGAAAGGGAGGGAAGGGTAGCAGAAGTGGCGCAAAAGCTGGAGCTGGATGATCTGCTAGAAAGGAAACCGGGGGCCCTATCCGGCGGTCAGCGCCAGCGTGTTGCCCTTGCGCGGGCCATGATAAGAAAACCCGGACTTTTTCTCATGGATGAGCCGTTAGCCAATCTGGATGCGAAGCTACGCACAGAAATGCGCCGGGAGATTATAAGGCTTCAGCGGGAACTGGGCGTAACAACCATATATGTTACACATGATCAGACGGAGGCAATGACGATGGGTACGCGTATCGCCGTAATAAATGGCGGCGTGTTACAGCAGTTTGGAACGCCGCAGGAAATATATAGAAATCCGGCGAACCTGTTTGTTGCAACATTCATAGGATCACCTAATATGAATGTGTGGGACACAGAGCTTGTTTCAAATAGCGGACAACATTATCTGACCCTGGGAAATGTCCGTATTCCAATGGATAAAAGCAGCCTGACCGTAAGAGGAGTACATGGGTCTGTTAAGGCCGGTATCCGTCCGGAACATGTTATGCCGGCTGCACCGGATGAGCCTCATGCGGTACGGATGAAAATCAGCATTTTAGAAAATACCGGGCGTGAAGTGGCAGTTTTCCTCACGGCGTCTGGCATACCGGATATTACGATGGTAACAGGCGCGGATTTCTCAGGCCAGGTCGGGCAGGAGGTATATATCCGGTTAAAGCCGGAAAGGATACACCTATTTAGTACAGAGACAGGATGTGCATATGGAGATGTTTATGTATAGAATATATTCAACAGGTATAGAAACCGCGGCTGCATCAACAATACTGATACCGATTCTTTTTTTATATCAAATATTTATTTTCCACAACATAAAAAAGACGGCTTCCTATGTTATTTTTACGTTATATTTGACTGCAATGTGCTTTTTGGTGGGTTTTCCAAGTGCAGCAGGGATTAAAATTGGTTGGTCTTATAATTTTATTCCTCTTTATGGTATGCTGACCGATATAACGAATAGCTATCTGAATATTTTGCTTTTTATTCCTTTAGGTATATCTGTTCCATGCTTATGGCCCGATTATAGAAGCATGATGAAAACAGTGGGGTTGGGCCTGATGACATCATTTGGTATTGAAATACTACAGATATTTACCTTTCGTGCAACCGATATCAATGACTTGATAACGAATGCGGCAGGTACGTTGGCCGGGTATCTGATTGGCAGGATGATCATAAAAATGATTCCTCAATTAGATGGACTTGGCTGCAGGAAAAGTGAGTTATATCTTTTATATGGAACAGTGGCTATGGTCATGTTTTTCTTCCAGCCGTTTATTTTGTTATTATCAGAGCCCTTTTATCCATAGATACAAGGGGTTTTGGCTGCTTTTCCCAGAGGGGGAGAAGCAATGATTGTCTGTCTGAACTGCTTCTATTTATTTTCTATCCCGCACTGTAATTGGTGTAGGAACTTGTTGGATGCCCGCGAAAAGACCTGATGCTTTTTCCATATGATACAGAGGCCGGACTCCAGGGCTGGGGAAAGCGGCTTGAAGCAGAGTCTGCTTTCTCCTGTGGTATTAATCAGCTTATCCAGCGGGCTGTCTTTCCGCATTAGGACGCCCCAGGTGTCTTTCATGGGGAACCTCATGTATTCATATTTTGCCACATCCACAGAACCTACCAGAAGGCCGAAGTCGATTAAGCCTTTATCCAATCTTTCCATAACACTCTCAGCATCGCCACTGTAAATATGATAATGAATCAGAGGATGTTTTTTCTGCAGATTCTGGGCGGCCTGTGCCAAAAAGGAAATTGCATCTGTTACCCCGCATCCGATATATACCTCGCCGTTGATATTTTCATTAGAAGAAGTGAGTTCGGCTTTGGTTTTCTCCATCAGTTCAACCATTTCTTCGGCGCGTTTGCGAAGCAGCATCCCCTCCTCCGTCAATGTAACCTTTTCAAGTATGCAGTTCCATTCTGTATATGTATTTGATATCAGGTATGACTCCAATTATAATAAACGGCAAAGGAGATGCTTGAAATGAAGCTGAACAGGCATTTGAAACATTACTTTGCCGGATGTTTATTTTCAGTTTCTGAAAAGATTTTCATCCTTTTTTCTGTTAAAGTAAAATAAATAAGGGGGATGAAGCTTATGCAGCGAATGATTAACAACACGGAGACAGTAATTGATGAAATGCTGGAAGGATATGTGAACAGCTATCCAGATGAATATCGGAAATTGGATCAAGGCAATATTCTGATGCGCAGGAATACAGAGGACAGGGTTTCCGTTATTATTGGGGCAGGAGGCGGCAATGAACCTTGGCCCATAGGATATGTAGGAAAGGGCCTGGCCGATGCGTGTGCATTAGGCAATGTATTTGTGGCTCCTGCGGCCAAGGCTATTTTAAACACAATCCGGAATGTGCCTAACAAACATGGAGTCCTGTGTATTGCTACCAATCATGCGGGCGATGTGTTGAATTTTGAACTGGTTGCTGAATTGGCTGAAATGGAAGGAATCCGTACAAAAAGAATATATATTTCAGACGACATAACTTCTTCACCTGAGAAGAAGGAGCGAAGAGGCGTAGCCGGTGTTGCACTGGCAGTGAAGATTGCTTCGGCAGCAGCAGCTTGTGGGCTGTCTCTGGATGATACGGCTGCAATTGCAGAATTAGTCAATGATAATCTTTATACCTGCAGTGTTACCACTTCGCCTGCCTATGTTCTGGAAACTGGAAAGAAAGCATACGACCTGCCGGAGGGGATAGTTGAGTACGGCATGGGGTTTAATGGTGAGATGGGGATAGAGAGAAGCTGCTTTGCATCAGCAGATGAGATTGCCTGCCACGTGGTAGATTTACTCTTGAAAGACACGAAATTAACAGCAGGGGATGAGATTTCCGTGTTTTTAAATCTGTTTAAAGCCACTACAGTAATAGAAAGTTATGTATTGCAGAAGCAGATATTAAAACTTTTGGCGGAGAAGGGGATTCATGTTAGTGATTCTTATGTGGAGTCTCTCTTTCCTACCCAGGGGGCAGGTGGATTTTCACTTACTTTTTTAAAAATGGACGAGCGGTACCGCAGTTTTTACAATCAGCCGGCATACTCGCCATTGTTCAAAATGGCAGGGAAGGAGAAAGCGGATTATGAATCAAATGGATTATAAACAGTGTCGGGAAATGATTTTATATGTAGCTCAAAAGATAGTAGAAAGCGAGCCTTATCTAACAGAAATTGATATGGAGATTGGTGATGGTGATCATGGAACGGGTATGAAGCGCGGATTTTCAAATGTTATGAAGACGTTGAAGGAAAGATGCCCTGAAAGTATGGAAGAGGTGTTCCGCGTGACTGGCTGGACCCTGTTAGATACAATGGGAGGGGCTTCCGGTGTTTTGTTCGGGACTGTATTTATTAGCGGGATTTCGAAAAGAGATAATCATCTTTTCTGGAATTTAGAAGATTTCTCACAGGTATTCAATCGCTCTCTTCTGGCTCTTAAGGAAAGGGGGAAGGCGAAGGTGGGAGACAAAACCATGGTGGATGCATTGGAGCCGGCTGCGGAAGCTCTGAGGTTAGCTGCGGCTAAGGGAAAAGGATTGAAGGAAGGATTTTCACAGGCAGCAGAATGTGCCGGTAAGGGGGTAGAATACAGTAAAAATGTGAAGGCACGATTTGGAAGAGCTAAGTATTTTGGGGAAAAAGCAATTGGGCTACAGGATGCCGGAGCTACTTCTGTGTGGATTATATTCCGCTCCATGAGCCAGTGGATTGAGGAGAATATATAATGCAGGTTTAAAAATGGGTTGAAGGCAGAGGCCTTAACTATACAATAAAACAATAACAGGAGGATAAGAAGAGTGAAAAATAAAGTGAATTTTTGGGCGCACTTATAT
>NZ_QVEX01000030.1 GCF_003434055.1 Enterocloster aldenensis
AAGTGTGCTTTTCAGCACACCCCAACATTCAGTATAGAACCGTTTTTGTACTGATTATCAGGGATAGTGGCTGTTGGGCCGGATTTGGGTCTGGTCCCAGGGTGTTGGGCCTGATTCGTGGCTGTCAGACCTGGTCCTTGGCCATCTGGCCGAAGTTTTGCTGTCTTATGGAAGATGGTCTGATTGAATCATACAGGAATTGGGGGGATAGAACAAACATTCGATTGCGGTCTATACTTTCTAATGGCAATCTGATATAATGAATGAAGTGTATACGGTTATGAATATTTCATGGTGCCAGGTATACGGAGAAAGATTAAGAAGGCGATTGCAGAGGACGGGATAGTCCTGTTTGTGGGGACAGGCATATCCACGTGGTCCGGTATTCCCGGATGGGGCTGCCAGATATGTATTCTTTGTACGGATAAGGATGAAACGATTGTAAAATATTCAGCATTGAATGATAGTAAACAGATTTTTGCCTCAAAATATATGACGGTATTGCCTACTGAGGTAGAATTGGCATATGAACTTGAGAAAAATCAAGGCATGCTTATGGATAATGTATATCGGACAAAAGAGTAGGAAATTCATTATAAAATTTTATAGGGATGCTATTTTGTACTGTTCAGTAATAAATAATATTGTTTTATCAGCAGCTAAATTCTGAAATTCGAAAGTACGCCTATTAGGCAGCTGCCTGAACACCTGATTTCAAAGATTTTACGAATTTCTGCCTAATAGACGTACTTTTTATTGGATTAGCAAGGAGGTAAAAACACATTATGGAGTTCAAATTACACTCAGAATATCAGCCCACCGGCGACCAGCCGCAGGCAATTGAGGCCCTTGTCAAAGGCTTCAGGGAAGGCAATCAATTCGAGACTTTACTAGGGGTCACAGGGTCTGGCAAGACCTTCACCATGGCGAATGTAATCCAGCAATTACAGAAGCCAACCCTCATAATAGCCCATAACAAAACCCTGGCCGCCCAGCTCTACAGTGAGTTCAAGGAGTTCTTCCCGGAGAACGCCGTAGAGTACTTCGTGTCTTACTACGACTACTACCAACCAGAGGCTTACGTTCCGTCCACTGACACCTATATTGAGAAGGATTCATCCATCAATGATGAGATTGACAAGCTGCGCCATTCGGCAACAGCGGCCCTGTCAGAGCGGGAGGATGTGATTATTGTGGCGTCCGTGTCCTGTATCTATGGACTGGGCAGTCCCATTGACTATAAGGAGATGGTAATATCGCTGCGCCCGGGAATGACCAGGGACAGGGATGAAATCATCCACAAACTGATTGATATCCAGTATGACCGCAATGACATGGACTTTAAGCGTGGTACGTTCCGGGTAAGGGGGGATGTGCTGGAGGTATTTCCTGCATATTCGGACAGCGCGGCTTACAGGATAGAATTTTTTGGGGATGAGGTTGACCGGATAACGGAGATTGATACCCTGACCGGCGAAATCAAAGCCCAGCTAGGGCATATTGCCATTTTCCCGGCATCCCACTATGTGGTACCAAAAGAGAAGATGATGGAGGCAACTGAGAATATCCTGGCTGAACTGAAAGAACAGGTCGCATTTTTCAAAAGCGAGGACAAGCTGCTGGAAGCACAGAGGATTTCGGAGAGGACTAATTTCGATGTGGAGATGATGCGGGAGACTGGTTTTTGCTCTGGTATTGAGAACTATTCACGCCACCTGACAGGCGGGCTTCCCGGTGAGCCGCCTTGTACGCTGATTGATTACTTTCCGGAGGATTTCCTGATTATCGTGGATGAGTCCCATATTACGCTTCCTCAGGTCAGGGGCATGTATGCCGGGGACCGGTCCAGGAAATCAACATTGGTGGATTATGGTTTCAGGCTTCCGTCCGCGTTGGATAACAGACCCCTTAATTTTTCTGAGTTTGAGGAGAAAATCAACCAGATGATGTTTGTATCCGCTACCCCGTCCGTATATGAACGTGATCATGAGCTGATGCGTGTGGAACAGATCATCCGTCCTACCGGGCTTTTGGATCCGGAAGTCACCGTCCGCCCGGTGGAGGGCCAGATTGATGACCTGATTTCTGAAGTGAACAAGGAAGTGGCAAACCATCATAAGGTGCTGATTACCACATTGACAAAGCGGATGGCAGAGGACCTTACGGATTACATGCGGGAGGTGGGAATCCGGGTTAAATACCTGCACTCGGATATTGATACGCTGGAACGGGCCCAGATCATACGTGATATGCGTCTGGATGTGTTTGACGTGCTTGTGGGCATTAACCTTTTAAGGGAGGGACTGGATATTCCTGAGATTACCCTTGTGGCAATCCTGGATGCGGATAAAGAGGGCTTCCTGCGTTCAGAGACTTCCCTGATCCAGACAATTGGCCGTGCGGCCAGAAACTCAGAAGGACATGTAATCATGTACGCGGATAAGATGACTGACTCCATGCGTGTGGCCATCGGGGAGACCAACCGGCGCAGGCAGATCCAGCAGACATACAACGAGGAGCATGGAATTACGCCCACAACCATTAAAAAGGCGGTCCGGGACCTGATTGCCATATCAAAAGCAGTGGCGGATAATGATGAGAAGTTAAAAAAGGATCCGGAATCCATGGATGAGAAGGAACTTAATAAACTGGTTAAGGAGTTGGAAAAGAAAATGCGCCAGGCCGCAGTGGAACTTAACTTTGAGGAGGCTGCAAGGCTTCGTGACCGTATGATAGAAATTAAAAAAATACTTATAGATATGGAATAGTTTGTAACTTGTCCTTTCCACTTTGATTGTGTTTGAAAAATGTAATATTCTTTTAAGGATTATTAAATTGTACAATATCATTTGCTTTATTATAATAAAGATAAGCAATTGGTAGAAAATTCATATAATGGTGGATAGGAGGAGTTGTTATGAGAAAAAAGAAAGGCATATGCTTAATGCTGGCAGTTGTCATGGCAATCAGCACCGGATTTACCGCCTTGGCGGCAGATACGAAGATTGATACGGTGAAGCTTACATTTTCATATGACAAGGCACCTGCAAGCGGGGACGACATAGGCAATATCAAGGTAAAGGCAGACAGCAGTGAATTTTATGTGGAATCAGCAGAATATACGAATTCAGATGACCAGGATACCTGGACCGTGGGGGATGTACCGGAGGTGAAGATTGAACTGTCAGCCAAGGATGGCTACCGCTTTTCTTACACATCCAAGAGCCATTTTAAATTTACAGGATGTAATGCCGAGTTTAAGAAAGCCAAGATTTATGACAGCGGCGCGTATATAGAGGTATATGCGGAGCTGAAGCGTATTGGCGGCAAGCTGGAAGGCGCAACGGATCTGGACTGGGAAGACACCGCGGCTGTGTGGGAGGAGATTGAAGGAGCCAAAAGTTATGATGTAAAGCTTCTCAGGAATGACAAGACAGTGACAACTGTAAGCACAACCAGAACATCCTATGATTTTGCAGGATATTTTAACAGGGAAGGTGATTATACCTTCCGGGTAAGGGCAATATCACGGTATAACAGTAAGGCTGGTGAGTGGTCTGAGGATTCCGGTTCCTTTTATGTGGACGAGGATGATCTTGGACGGTACGGCGGCAGCGGACGTTGGGTCCAGGACCAGAAGGGGTGGTGGTATGCCTTTGATACCGGCGGGTATCCCTCATCCTGCTGGAAGCAGATTAACGGAGCCTGGTATTATTTTAACAACTCAGGTTATATATTAACAGGCTGGCAGCGTCTGGACGGGGATTGGTATTATCTGAATCCCAGCGGCGCCATGACAACGGGCTGGCAGGCCATCAATGGTCAGTGGTATTATATGAACAGCAGCGGCGTGATGCAGACCGGCTGGCAGGCAGTGAACGGAAGATGGTACTATATGAACAGCAGCGGCGCCATGCAGACCGGCTGGCAGAGGCTGAACGGACAGTGGTATTATCTGGATCCCAGCGGTGCCATGCTTACGGGCTGGCAGGCCATTAACGGGAAGTGGTACTATCTTGGAAGCAATGGTGTGATGTATGCCAATACGACAACGCCGGACGGCCGGTATGTGGATGGGTCGGGAGCTTTGCAATGAGTTATTATAATCACAGACGTATTTAGAGGTTGACGAGAGGAAAAGGACTAAATCTAACAAAGTTTATTTGTTAGGTTTAGTCTTTTTATACAATGTAAAAAAATAGAAATATGATTAATTCCCCGCTCCCTTGCCAACAAGGCAAGAAAGGTTGTTTCTACTCCATTGGAAATAGAAAAGAGGGCGCCTAACAAGCCAAGAGGTATAAGAGAGATGAGGGATTCAAAAAATACCTTATGGTTTAAGGAATCAACCGGAGGGGGTTGGCCAGCGGCCAGCATAAGATTTAATCCGGATGTGGTGTATCTGGTCAGCAGGGGGATGAGTGCATAAAAAATGGAGATACAGACAGAGCAGAACAAGAGGATATTGTAGCTGGGAGACTAGAGGGCCGTTTGCTTCATGGTGCTTTCTCCTTTATAGAAAGTCTTTATGGATTTGAAAGAGCCGCGCAAAATGATATGATACCTCCTAAGTAGATAAGGTAAATAACCAAAATCTACTTGGGAGTTGTTTTGCGGCGGCTCTTTCGTTTGTCTGGTTGATTATGAATCTGTAACAATTCAGAACTGTTACATCTATTCTTCTAACCCTATGGGTTCAAAGAAGCCTTCAAGGCATTCTAATGCCGGCAGAAGCTTGGAAACGCCGCAGGTAAAGAAGATAATGCGGATTACTTCAAATACCTCATCTACCGTTGCGCCGTTTTCCAGTGCCAGTTTGGCGTGCACCTTTGTGGTGGTGGCTGTTTGGGTAGCCATACCGATGGCCATTACAATCAGCTCGCGGTATTTTTTCGGAATATCCACATCCCGCTTGTTACAGTTTAAGTACTGTTGTAAAAATGCGTTGACCAGGTTGGGGTCGTTGCCCATGACCTGGTGGGAGTTTAGCAGGGAGCCGCCTCTGGCTTCCTTCAGTTCTTTTAAAACCTCCTGGGAACGGAGGAGCTTTTCAGGGTTTTGCTGCTTCATTCAAATGCCTCCTGTGGATGATAGATTGTATTTGGCCCGGAGAAACTCCGGTGCGTGGGTTGGGAAAAGCGCGTAGGTGAGTACATCTTCCTCGGTGCGGGCCAAAGTACCGGCTTCCAATCTGGCGGTTTCAAAGCCGGGGGCAAGCATGTCGGCCGGCTTCTTAGTGCTGGGCGTCTCACCGCCTAATGCGGCGGACAGAAGCTCTGGGGCAACCGGGCCGGGAGGCATGCCATACATGCCGCGGCAGTAGTCTTTCATTTCATTGCTGACCATCATATATCGTTTGCCTGTCAGTACATTGGTGGTTGCCTGTGCTCCGCACATCTGGCTGGATGGGGTGGCAAGAGGGGGATATCCCATGTCAGCCCTTACCCTGGTCACTTCTTCAAGAACTTCGGGAAGGCGGTCATACAGTTTCATGGCAGTGAGCTGGCTTTCCAGGTTGGAGAGCATGCCGCCGGGAATTTGATGCTCCAGGCAGCCCACGTCCACGCCGATGAGTTTTGTCTCAAACTGGGCGTATTTTTTCCGCAACGCAAGGAATCCATCGTTGATGGCCTTAAACTGGGCCACGTCAATGTGGGAATCCCGGCTGGTTCCTTTTAACGCAGCTACAAAGCTTTCAATGGGCGGATGGGCCGGTCCCATGGACATGGAGGATACGCATACATCCAGGCCGTCCACGCCCGCACGGATGGCTTCCCAGTAGGCCATCTCGGCCATGCCCCCGGTACAGTGGCAGTGGAGATGGATGGGCACATGAAGCTCTGCTTTCAGGGCTTTGATCAGGTCATAGGCAGCAGCCGGTGTCATAAGTCCGGCCATGTCCTCCACATGGAGAAGGGAAACTCCCATCTTTTCCTGTTCCTTTCCATTTTCCACGAACTTTTCAATGGTATGGAATGGGCTTATATTGTATTGGATGGAACCTTCAATCTTTTTACCAGCCTTTTTCACGGCTTTGAAAGCGGATTCGCAGTTTCGCAGATCCTGGAGCGCGTCAAAAATCAGGAATACATCAATGCCGGCTTCTGCCGCTTTTTCTACAAATTTCTCCACGATATCATCTGGATAAGCTTTGTAGCCTACCAGGTTCTGGCCTCTTAGGACCATCTTGAGAGGGGTGTTCTTTACATATTTCTTGAATTCGCGGATGCGGTCCCAGGGATCTTCCTTCAGAAAACGGACCGCCACATCAAAGGTGGCTCCGCCCCACATTTCCATACTGTCATATCCCACCTGGTCCATGGCGCTTAACAGAGGAACCATGTCCGCGGTTGTCATTCTGGTGGCAAACAGGGACTGCTGTCCATCGCGGAATTCCACGCTGTTAAATTTTACCGGTGTTCCGGCTCCTGCAAAGTCGGAAGCGGAATGGCCGGAGGGGAGGGATGCTTTTTTGTTCCAAAACACGGATTCACGTCCTTTCGATTTAGTTTAGTAGGGTTTGCTAAAACGTTAAACTAAATCGTTAAAATAAGAATAATATAGGATTGGTGAATTGTCAAGAGAGAATTTAAAAAGTAGATCCGATGAAAAAGAGCCTGGGGTATGCCAGGCCCTAGGAATGACTATCCTTTGATTTAACACTGAAATGTGTCCCGCAATACTACCTCCGGCTCAATCAGTGTGTGGACAGGTGTAGTGAGGGTGACGGAGAGGGCCTGGATGACCAGGCGGATGGCGCCTTCCATTACTTCTTTGTTGGGCATGGAGATGACGCTTACCGGGGGGATGGAGTACCTGGTGGCTTCCGGGTCCAGGAACCCGATGGCCAGAAGCTCGGCGTCACGGGGAAGGATAAGGCCGTGGCGGTGGAAGGAGTAAAGGGCGCCAAGGGCCATGGAATCGGAGTCGCAGAATACGGCCCTGGGACGGGCGGGCAGGCTGCAGTAGGTGTCGGCTCCCTGGACTCCGCCTTCCATGGTGTTTTCTGCACGGATGATGTGGGTGGCGTCTATGGTAATCCCAATCTGGGCGCACGCGTTCAGGAATGCCTGGGTGCGAAGACCTGTGGCCAGGTAGGGGCGCCTGGAGGTCAGGACTGCGGCTTCAGTGTAGCCCTTTTGCCGGAACAGGCGGGCGGCCAGAAGTCCCATCTCTTTGGTGTCTACGGATACCGTGGAGTATTTTTCGGAGGAACGGTTCATCAGGACCAGAGGAATCTGGGGCTTCAAGGTCTCAAGATAGGCGATGTCCCGGGAGGATGCGCCGCCTATGATGACCGCGTGGTAGCTGTTTTTTATGATGCCGTCGGAATGTTTCTCCAGGGCATTGTTTTCATAGGTCTGTACCACAAGCTCACAGTCGAAGTCCAGCTTGCGTATGATTTCCTGAAAGCTGGACAGGAATGAAGCCAGGATGTTGGTCCGGTAATCCATGGGCCAGTAAAAGGCAATGATGGGCCGCAGCCTGTCGTTGGAGCGCAGACGCCTGGCACTGAGATTGGGCTGGTAGCCCAGGGTATTCATGGCTTCCATGACCCGGTCGCATGTCAGGGGCGAGATGCGCCGTTCCTCTGCTTTTCCATTGAGAATCAGGGAAACAGTGGTGGGAGAGACATGGGCGTAATTAGCCACATCCTTAATCGTTACCATGAGCTGCACTTCCTTTCCGGTTTCGTTAACGTGATTTAGTCTGTATCTATCATACGGAGTGACAGAGGATTTGTCAAGGATTGGGAAATAACGAGAGGGGGAGAGCGGTGAGGATGGAGGATTAAAATAAAGAAGTATAAAGAAAAATAGGGAGAAACGGGGCTGTGGGAGGACGAAAAAGAATCACAAAAAAAGAGGCGGTGGATTTTGCATTTATTATGAAAGCATGAGAATGAAAAAATAAAATATGCACAAATATAAAAAGAATAAATTGTGAGAATAATACAAAATGAAAAGTGGGTATTGACATCTGCTAAAACGTAAAACTATAATAAAGATAAGCTAAAACGTTAAACTAACACGATAAACCAGTCATTAAGTACAAAATAATTAATACTAAATAATACTAATTGATGCAGACACAAACCAGAAGTTACAGCCGTTAACTGAAACACACAATCATTTGTCTTAGAAGAAAGGAAGAAGTGGATTATGAGCAAAATCATGAAGACCATGGACGGAAACGAAGCAGCCGCATATGCTTCCTATGCATTTACGGAGGTAGCGGCCATTTATCCAATCACACCTTCATCTCCAATGGCGGAGCATGTGGACGCGTGGGCGGCCCATGGAAAGAAAAATATATTTGGGACACCGGTCAAGCTGGTGGAAATGCAGTCAGAGGCGGGGGCAATCTCAGCCGTGCACGGTGCGCTGGATGCAGGTGTTCTGGCATCCTCCTACACGGCTTCCCAGGGACTGATGCTGATGATTCCCACTATGTTCCGTATCGCGGGGCAGCTGAAACCGGGTGTGGTCCATGTGGCAAGCAGGAATGTGGCTACAAGCGCAATCTCCATTTTTGCGGAGCACTCCGACGTTATGGCCTGCCGTCCCACGGGATTTGCCATGATGGCAAGCTCCACGGTACAGGAAGCCATGGACCTGGGGGCGGTGTCCCATCTGGCAGCGATTAAGGGGCATGTTCCATTTCTCCACTATTTTGACGGATTCAGGACCAGCCATGAAATCCAGAAGGTGGAATGTCTGGATTATGAGGAGCTGGCAAAGCTGGTAGACCAGAAGGAGTTAAAAAAGTTCCGCGATAACGCGCTGAACCCGGAAAGCCCGGTACTGCGCACCACAGGGCAGAACCCGGATACATATTTTCAGCAGAGGGAAGCGGCGAATCCTTACTATGAAGCCCTTCCGGATGTGGTGGAATCCTGCATGGATCAAATTAATGAGATTACAGGCAGAAACTATAAGCTGTTTAACTACTACGGAAGTCCTGAAGCAGAGACAGTCCTGGTGGGTATGGGCAGCGTGACGGGAACCATCCAGGAGACCATTGACTACCTGGTAGCCCAGGGGAAGAAGGTGGGGTATCTGGAGGTTCATTTGTTCCGTCCCTTCAGCCCGAAGCATTTCTTCCATGAACTGCCTGATACCGTGAAGAAGATTACGGTCCTTGACAGGGATAAGGAAGCCGGAGCCGTGGGCGAGCCGCTGTTTGAGGAAATCTGCAGCGTGCTTCAGGATTCGGGAAGCCCCATCAAGGCCTATGCGTGCCGCTTCGGCCTTGCCAGCAAGGACACCACACCGGCCCAGATAGTGGCCATGTATGAGAACATGGGAGCAAAGGAGCCAAGAAATCATTACACCATCGGTATTGTGGATGATGTGACCCACCACTCCATTCCTTACGGCCAGGAGCTGGATATCATCCCAAAGGGCACGGTCAGCTGTAAATTCTGGGGACTTGGCTCGGACGGGACCGTGGGCGCCAATAAGAATACCATCAAAATCATCGGTGACCACACGGATATGTATGTACAAGCCTACTTTGAGTATGACGGAAAAAAGTCGGGCGGCGTGACCAAGAGCCATCTGCGCTTCGGCCATTCACCCATCCGCAGCTCCTACCTGGTGAACAAGGCGGATTTTGTGGCCTGCCATAACCAGGCGTACATTGACAAATATGACATTGTATCGGATCTGAAGGAAGGCGGGAACCTGCTGATTGCATGTGACTGGAAGGAGGAGGATTTGGACCGCCATCTTCCCGCATACATGAGAAAAGCCATAGCGGATAAAAAAATCAACCTTTATATCATCGACTCCGTTCAGATTGCCGCAGGCCTGGGACTGGGCAGCCGTACAAATACCGTGCTCCAGTCGGCATTTTTCAAAATCGCGGATATTATCCCGGCAGAGGATGCATCCCGGTACATGAAGGAAGCCATCCTTAAGTCCTACGGTAAAAAGGGCGATGCTATTGTAAATATGAACTACGCTGCGGTGGACGCCGGGGTGGAACATCTGGTGAAGGTAAATGTTCCTGCGTCCTGGTCGGATCTTAACACGCAGGAGGCTTCAGACAGCAGGGAGAAACCGAAGTTCATCACCAGGATATTGGAACCGGTAAACAGTATGAAGGGTGATTCCATTCCGGTATCTGCATTTTATGAGGACCACGCAGATGGAACCATGCCCCAGGGAACTTCCAAATATGAGAAACGGGGGATTGCGGTCAAGGTGCCGTCCTGGAATCCGGACAAATGCATCCAGTGCAACCAGTGTGCCTATGTGTGTCCCCACGCAGTAATCCGTCCCCTGCTTCTGACAAAGGAGGAGACAGCGGGCGGGCCGGAAGGATTAAAGACAGCAAAGACCATGGGAAAGGGCGCGGATGGATTGCTGTTCCACATGGCAATATCCGTTTTGGACTGCTCGGGCTGCGCAAGCTGTGCCAATGTCTGCCCGGCTAAGGAAAAAGCCCTTACCATGGTATTGCTGGAAGAGGAGCTGGAGGAGGCCAAGGTATGGGATTACACGGAAGCACTGCCGGAAATCCGAAATCCATTCGGTACATCCAATGTAAAGGGCAGCCAGTTTGAACAGCCCCTTCTGGAATTCTCCGGCGCATGCGCAGGCTGCGGCGAGACGCCTTATGCCAAGCTGGTTACACAGCTGTACGGCGACAGGATGTATATCGCCACCGCTACAGGATGCAGCCAGGTATGGGCCACCAGCTTCCCAAGCTTCCCCTATACCACCAATAAGAAAGGACAGGGACCTGCGGTGGGCGGTTCACTGTTTGAGAATAATGCGGAATTTGGAATGGGTATCTGCCTTGGGGCGGACCAGCAGAGGAACAGCCTTTGCCTGCGGGTTGAGGAGATTGCTGCACAGTCTGATGACCAGTTATTAAAATCAGCGGCAGCGGACTGGCTGGCACATTTTGATGACAAGGAGGCAACTAAGGCTGTAAGCGAAACATTGAAGGCAGCGCTTTACAATTATACAGGCACCATCGTAGCGGAGCAGGTGGGATTTGCACGGGAAAATGTAAAACACCTTGTGAAGAAGTCTGTGTGGATGTTTGGCGGCGACGGCTGGGCATATGATATCGGCTACGGCGGCCTGGATCATGTACTGGCTTCCGGCGCGGACGTGAATGTGATGGTATTTGATACAGAGGTGTATTCCAATACGGGCGGCCAGGCGTCCAAGGCAACTCCGACAGGAGCCGTGGCACAGTTTGCCGCCGCGGGCAAGCGCACCAAGAAGAAAGACCTGGGTATGATGGCCATGAGCTACGGCGACGTGTACGTGGCCCAGGTGGCCATGGGCGCCAGCCAGGCACAGCTGTTAAAGGCAGTGAAGGAGGCCGAGAGCTACAACGGTCCGTCCCTGATTATCGCATATGCGCCCTGTATCAACCACGGACTGCGCTGCGGCATGGCAAAGGTGCAGGATGAAATCAAACGCGCGGTGGAAGCCGGCTACTGGCACCTTTACAGATATAATCCCATGCTGGCGGAGGAAGGCAAAAATCCATTCCAGTTAGACAGTAAGGAGCCGGAGGGCGGCTACAGGGAATTCCTGCGGGGCGAGGTCCGCTATTCTTCACTGGAGCGTACCTTCCCGGATGCGGCAGACGCCCTTTACAGGAAATCAGAGGCAGATGCAAAGGCCAGATATCAGGTATACAAAGGGCTGGCGTCCAAATAATCCAGGGAGAGAACGCAATGGATGACAACAGGATCTACACCATAGCTGTCATTCCCGGGGACGGTATTGGACCTGAGATTACCAGGGAAACGGTGCTGACCCTTAAACGGGCAGGGGAGGTGTTCGGCCAAAGCTTCCGGTTTGAGGAGGTGACGGCCGGTACCCAGGCCCTGAGACAGGGACGCTGTCCCATGCCGCCGGAGAGCCTCACAGCCTGCCGCCAGGCGGATGGGATACTCATGGGAAAGCTGGCCGTGGGAAGGCGCCCGGACCTGGACTTTAAAGACCGGCCGGAGAGCATTCTTGGACTGCTGCGCACAGAGCTTTCCCTGCGAAGCGATATACGTCCCTGCTTTTTTTCGGATGCACTTCGGGGGCTGTGTCCCTTAAAAGAGGAAATCCGCAAAAAAGGAATGGATATCCTGATCATACGGGATATTGCGGGAGGGATGTTTACCACGGAAGGTAAAAGCTCTAATCTGTGCAATGTAAGGGCTGCCTGGGACACGGAGGGCTATGACGAGGTACTGATCCGGGATTCGGCCAGACTGGCATTTGAACTTGCAGGGACCAGAAGAAAGAAGGTTACAAGCCTGGATAAGGCCATCCTTCTGTCCAGCAGTGCCTTATGGCGTCAGGTGATGGAGGAAACCCACAGGGATTATCCCCATATAGAACTGGAACACATGCTGGTGGACCACGGGGCCTTTGAACTGATCAGTTCGCCGGATGCCTTTGACGTGATTGTGGCCTCCAATGTGTTTGGGGACATTATCGCGGACGAGGCAGCAGGACTCACAGGCGCGGGCGAGTTCCTTCCGGCGGGCAGTCTGAATGCCGGAAAAAGGGGAATCTACTGTCCAAACCAGCTTCATCAGGTCCACGAAGAACTGGCCGGTACGGGGAAAGCCAATCCCATGGGAATGATTCTGGCTGGCGCCATGATGCTTGAATATTCCTTCGGCCTTTGCCGGGAAGCGGAATGTGTAAGAAAGGCGGTGTACCGCGTGATGGAACATGGAATCGGAGGACGCCCCTGCTGGTCGGGCCGGGAACAGACCGCTGCAACAGAGCAGATTGGGGAAGCGGTCAGGGCGTGTCTATAAAATCATATGAGGTGACAGGATAATGGAAAAAAGAATGATAGAAAAGCTTCTGGGCGCGGCACAAGGCGAGATTGCCACCGTTTCCCCGGATATGGTACTGGTTACCAATGGGTTTTCCCACGGGGTAACGGAACATGTTTCCCGGGTATCGGAGCCGGAAAAGGTACTGGTGATGTATGACCACAACGTGCCGTCCGGTTCACCGGAGGACGCCAGGATATTTGGGGAAATCCTGACATTTTCGAAAGAATACGGTACCCGTTTCCTTCAGGCAAAGGGAACCGGGCTGCAGTACCTTCTTAAGGAGGAAGTAAAACCCGGCCAGATTGTGGTTACCGGTTCCAGGCACAGCTCTGTGTTAGGCGCTGTGGGAGCCTTGGGAATCGGCGTCAGCAACACGGAGCTGGCCAGGGTGCTGGAGACGGGAAAATACCATGTGGAAGTGCCGGAAACACTGGGCGTACAGGTGAAAGGCAGCTTGGGGACGGATTGCGGCATTGTGGACGCGGCCCTTTGCTTCTTAAAGGAGAGAAATGGTATCCAGGGCAAAGCCATTGAATTTATAGGCGGGAATCTGACCAGCCACGAAAAGGCCGTGCTGTGCCATATGGCCTGCGGCACAGGCGCATACACCGCATTCTGGACCGAAGAAGGGCAGGCGGGCTGTTGTCTGGACCTGGATCAGACGGTTCCCATGCTGAGAATGCCGTGCAGTGATAAAAATTCCCAGATTAAGGCGGGATTTCAGCCAGCTTCCATCCTGGCCGGCTGTAAGATCCATGGAGGCCAGATTGGCGGATGCAATGGAGGAACCATAGAGGACCTGAGAAAAGCAGCCGCGATGACAGAGGGAAAGAAGCTGAAACTGGGCTTCAGGCTTACGGTCTGTCCGGCTGCCAGCGCGGATTACATACAGGCCATGGAGGAAGGAATCATCACCAGATTCATTGATTTCGGGGCACAGATCAGCGCGGCCGGAGACCATAGCGTGGTACCACAGGGAGCGGGCGCCATGGGACCGGGAGAAACGCTTTTAACGACCGGGCTGTATACCTTTGCAGGATCTATGGGATGTGAGGATGCGCGGGTCATGACGGCATCGGTGGAAACAATCATGGCGGCAGCGTCTGACACAGAAAAAGCATCTGGCAAGGCAGCAAAATCAACATCCGGCATGGAATCACAGGAGGGGAAGGATAATGGAAACAGTATTTAAAGGTAAAATATGGAAGTTTGGGGACGATATTGACACGGATACCATTATTCCCGGCAAACGAGGCACCATTCCTACCATTGAAGAGATGAAAAAATATGCCTTTGAGCTATTAAAGCCGGAGTTTGGTTCTACCGTACAGCCGGGCGACATTTTGGTGGCGGGGCGCAATTTCGGATGCGGTTCTTCCAGGGAACAGGCTGCCACCGTGCTGTCCGGGAACGGTGTGCGCTGCATTATTGCGAAGAGTTTTGCCAGGATATTTTTCCGCAACGCCTTTAACAGCGGAATCCTTCTGATCCAGTGCGATGGTATCCAGGATTTCTGTCAGGGCGGGGATATGGTTACCGTGGAAGTGGGGAAATGCGTCCGCGTCAACGGAAAGGAGTTTCCGGTGGGAAAGGTGCCGGAGAACCTTCTGGCTATTGTGGAGCACGGCGGACTGATTGAGGATACCAAGATGCGGATTGCCGCTGGTATCCCCAAGTCGGGGCACACGGAGCTGGATGATGTGGGGAGGCGCAAAACAGGCTACACCCTGGTGGAAAAGCTTCTTAAGAAAAATGCGGGGCTGGACCATGTGCAGCCAGGTGATATTGTGATTACCCATCCCGATATGTTTATGATCCATGACATTTACACTCCGTATCTTTTGGACACGCTGGAGAAAATGGGAGCTGGATGTATCGACGACCCGGATAAGGTGACTATTATCTTTGACCACTGTATGCCAACAGCAGTGGCTAAAAACGACTATGCGCACTATAACGCAGGTATCGCCCTGGCAGAGAAATACGGCATTAAAAAGCTCCATATCGGAGAAGGCATCTGCCACAGCATCATGCATGAGGAGCGGTATGCAAGGCCGGGCGATATCGCCACCGCCACGGACAGCCACACCACCACCTACGGAGGCGCGGGCAACTTCTGCTCCGGAATCGGAACGGCCGAGATGGCCGCGGCCCTGATTACGGGAGAACTGTGGTTCAAAGTGCCGGAAGCCATCAAAATCGTGCTGAACGGACATCTTCAGGACGGGGTGCTGTCCAAGGATGTCATCCTTAAAATCCTGGGCGATATCCGGGCGGACGGCGGCCAGTACAAGAGCCTGGAATTTACCGGTCCTGCCGCAAGGGAAATGAGCATGATGGCTAGGTTTACGGTTGCCAACATGGCCTTGGAGGCCGGTGCAAAATGCGGCCTGTTCGAGGCGGATGAAAAGACGGCGGAATATTATGATATGCCGTTAAATGAGATTGACTGGGTAAAGGTGGATGAGGACGCGGTTTATGAAAAGGTACTGGTATATGATGTAAGCGGACTGGAACCGCAGCTTTCCTGTCCACAGGGGGTGGACAATGTGCATCCTGTCAGTGAAATCCTGGGTACAAAGATGGATGAGGTTTATATCGGAAGCTGTACCAACGGCTCCCTGGAAGACATGAGGATTGCGGCAGAAATCATGAAGGGAAAGAAAGTGCCGGAGGACCTGCGGGTAATCGTGGTGCCGGCTACCAACAAGGTATTTAAGGATGCCATTGCGGCGGGATATATTAAGACCTTTATCGAAGCAGGTTGTGTAATCAGCCATCCGTGCTGCGGGCTGTGCTGTGGAATGCCTTATGGACTTATGTATGATGACGAGCGTATCCTGTCCACTGCAAACCGCAATTTTATTGGCAGACAGGGAACGAAAAAGACTCTGAGCTATCTGTCCAGCCCGGCCGTGGCGGCCGCCACGGCGCTGACCGGGGTTGTGACAGACCCGAGGCATGTGATGATAAAGGATTTTGAACAGTTAAAAGAAATGCTGAAAAACAAACCGGTAAAGCGGACCGTGGCAGTGGTGGCTGCCCACGATGAGCACACTCTGGAGGCGGTTTCCAGAGCCGCAAAGGATGGTATGATAAGCCCGGTCCTGATTGGTAACGAAGATGAGATACGGCGGCTGATGAAGAAACTGGATTTTGATGCGTCGCTGGCGGAAATCATATCCATGGATGACCCGGTGGAATGTGCCAGAAAAGCGGTGGAACTTGCAAAGGCAGGCAAGGCTGACTGTATCATGAAGGGAAAACTGGAGACAGGTACCCTCATGAAGGTGCTGGTCAATAAGGAAAACGGTATCCGCAAAAATGATGTCATGAGTCTGCTGGCCTTTATGGAAAGCCCTCATTACCATAAGGTGTTTGCAATCACGGACGTGGGGCTTCTGACCTACCCAACCCAGGAGCAGAAGAAAGCAGCCATTGAAAACGCGGTGGAGGCATTTCACAGCTTGGGCGTGATGGAACCCAAGGTGGCGGTGATTGCGGCCGTGGAAAAGGTGAACCCAAAGATGAAGGAAACCGTGGAAGCGGACGCCATCAAAGCGGAAGGGGTGAACGGATGCGTCATAGAAGGCCCCATCAGCTACGATCTGGCCATGGATTCCGGGTCAGCGGCTATCAAGGGCTATGAAAGTCCGGTTGCAGGGGATGCAGACCTTCTGGTGATGCCTGATATTGTCAGTGGGAATGTGGCGGCCAAGACCATAACCTGCATCGGCGGCGGACGCACGGGAGGAACCGTGCTGGGCGCCATGGTACCGGTACTTCTGGTGTCCCGGTCGGCTTCCGCGGATGACAAGTACATGTCCATTGTAATCTCAGCCTTGATTGGAACCGGGCAGCAGGTAAGTCCATGAAAGATAAGATAAAATCAGGAGGTAAATAAGAGCATGGTCCCATATAAAATATTTGCAATCAACCCGGGTTCCACATCCACCAAAATCGCGCTGTTCGAAGGCAATCAACCCGTATTTTCCAGCAATGTTGCCCACGATGCCGAGGTGTTAAAGCAGTACAGGGAAATCAGCGACCAGTTTGACTACAGGAAGGAAACCATTCTGGAAGAAGTGGAAAAGGCCGGTGTCAGCCTGGAAGGCGTGGATGCATTTTCCGCCAGGGGCGGCGGTCTGGTGAGCGTGGAGGGCGGCGTATATGTTGTCAATGATAAACTCCTGGAACATGCCAGGGCCGGATTCTCGGTCAAGCACCCGGCCATGCTGGGAGCACAGCTGGCAGATGCATTTTCAAAGACATACGGTGGAAACGCATACGTGGTGAACCCTCCGGATGTGGATGAATTCAGTGACCTGGCCAGAGTGACCGGATGGAAGGGAGTCTATCGTGAAAGCCGGATCCATGCCCTGAACCAGAAGGAAATCGGCATCCGTTATGCGGCATCCAGGGGAAATAAGTATGAGGAAATGAATCTGATCATCTGTCACATCGGAGGCGGTATTTCCGTGACAGCCCACCAAAAGGGGAAGATGGTGGATTCCAATGATATTGCCCAGGGTGACGGACCCATGGCCCCTACCAGATGCGGCGCCATCCCGGTGAAGGAAGTGATGAAGGCCTGCTTTACCGGAAACTGTACCGAAAAGGAATTGTATGAGAAGATTACCAAATCAGGCGGACTGGTAGATCATCTGGGGACTTCCGATGCAAGGGAGGTCCGTGGTATGATGGAACAGGGAAATGCATATGCAAAGCTGGTATATGACGCCATGATTTACCAGATTGGAAAATGTGCGGGTTCCATGGCAGCCGTGCTGGAGGGAGATGTGGACGGTATTATCTTTACAGGAGGCATTTCCCATGACGGATACCTGGTGGAAAAGCTTACCGGAATGCTGCGCTTTATCGCTCCGGTCACGGTGATGGCAGGGGAGTTTGAAATGGAAGCCCTGGCCTCGGGCGCCCTGCGCGTGCTGAACCGGGAGGAAACAGCCAAGGAATACACGGGAATCCCGGTTTGGAACGGATTCAATGAGCAGTGACATTTGAAGTTATAACAGAGATAAAATAATCTCTTGATGGAGGGACAACAATGAGCGAAAAAAAGCGCATAAAATTTAATGTATGTGGTCTGAACCTGAAGTATTTCCTGCCATTTTTTATTGTGGTCATGGTGGTCACCTACGGCGGGTTCATGCCAACGGTAAAGATTTATTCCAATGACGCGGGAACCTATATGGCCACCAGCTTTATCCATACCTGGGCGTTCCTGATGGCAATCGGCGGAATCTTTTTCTGGCTGGGGAATACGATTCCCATTGTCAATAATTATCTGGGTGGTGCCTGTCTGCTTCCGCTGTTCGGCGCGTCCCTGATGAACTACATGGGCCTGATTCCGGAGGTGCTGGTGAACGGCGCCAAGGTCTGGATGAAGGGCGGATTCCAGGATATGTACATTGCACTGCTTCTGGTGGGCTCCATCCTTGTGATGGACAGAAAGGTGCTCTTAAGCGCCACGGCGCGGTATATGCCGGCGATACTGGGAAGCCAGGTATTTGCCCTGGGCGCCTGCATCATCGGAGGGATGATTACCGGCTTTGGCGGGGCAGAGGGTCTGTTTTATGTGGGCGCTCCCTGTATGTCCGGCGGCTCCGGCGGGGCCATCACTACGCTTCCTGCCCTTTATACCAGCCTTGCAGGCTCGGATATGACAGGCCTGGCGGGACAGTTTTTGTGCTACGCTTCCATCGCCAACGTGCTGGCTGTACTATTTGCAGCTATCGGCGGTGCAATCACGGAGAAGATTCCGGGCTGGAACGGCCGCGGCAAAATACTCCGGGTGGAATCAGGGACAGCAGAGGAGGCGATGAAGGAAGAAAAGCGTCCTGGAACCAGCGCCAACTATGCAAGCCTTGGGAGCGGGATTTTTATGTCCCTGTGCTTTTATCTGGCTGGCAATGTGCTGGGAAGCCTTCCGGTGTTCAACAATATTGCAGGTCTGGCATGGACCATTATTCTTGCCATCATCGTAAAATGTACCGGTATTATTCCGGACGAATTTGCTGACAACTGTGTGTATTCCATGAATTTTGCGCTGAAGGCCCTGCTTCCCATGCTGATTGCAGGCATTGGAATCTGTTCCCTGAACATTACGGACCTGACTAAGTTCTTCAGTCTGGGCGTACTGGTAGTAATTGTGCTGGGGGTGCTGGGCGCATTTATCGGCGCCATGATTTTTGGCCGCCTGGCAGGGCTGTACCCATACGAGGCAGGCATCACGGCCGGCCTGTGCTGCTGCAACATCGGCGGTTCCGGTGATATCGCGGTACTGACAGCTGGAAACCGTATGAACCTGCTGGCATTTGCATCCATCTCCACGCGGATTGGCGGCGCTCTTATGGTAATATGGATTGGTTTGCTGTATCCGCTATTTATGCATTAGATTAATATTAAAAGAGATATGGATGGCAGATGGAGATAGGATATAGAGATAGAAGATACAGATAAAAGATACAGAAAGGGCGCTGCGGCCGTCCGGTTTGACAGCCGGGCGGATGCGGCGCTCTTTTGTACGGCAGCTTATATATAATCTGAATAGAAATCGCGGGAGGATTATTTAATATGGAGAAATGTTGACGGGGTTTTATGCCACCCCATGGAGCTGGAGGAGATTAAGCAGTGTGATTATCTTTTGTTAAGCCACATACATATAGACCATGCGGCGGATGTGGCAAGGATTCAGGAGAAATTTCCGGATGTTGTCATATTTGTGGGAGATTTGTCTGCGGACCCGCTTTGTGAGTGGCTGAATATTAACTGCGCCCGCATCTGCAGGGTGAGAAGCGGCGAGGTATATGAGTTTGACGATTTGTTGGTGGAGGTGTTTGCCGGCCGTCACACCGAGTCGCCGCGGGGCTATTACAGAGGTGCTAAGAAGTTCCGGAATCAGGACGGCAGCGTCAGCCTTTCAGACTGGTTCGGCAATCTGGAGCTGAACAATTACCGTCTGACGCTGTGCGACGGAACCAGGATCATGGTCTGGGCCGGCATGACATCCCAGGACCAGAAGAACCGTCTGCGCGGTGTGCGCTCGGATATTGCCCTGATGCACGTCAGCCCCAAACAGGATTTTGACCAGTTTGCCCGTCTGGTGGAGGCAATGGGGATAAGAATCGTAATCCCGCATCATTATGATTTCACAGAAGGGTTTTTTAAGATGATGCCCGAGGCCATGAAGGATATGAGCAGGGAGAACCAGGAGCATTTTATTGAAAACGGAGCATTCCGGATGGATTGGTATATGGATGCGCTGGGAAAAGCGGTGCAGGAACAATGCCCGGCAACGGATCTGATGATGCTGGAACACCACAGGTGGTATTCCTTTGGTTTTGGGGTCTTATGATGGAGGCGGAAAAGATGACAAAGATGTCAAGAGCAATCATGCCATCCATGGCGAATTTCAGGGGAATCCTGTTTGGAGGCATACTGATGGAATGGATGGACGAGGTTGCGGGCATTACGGCTAAACGGTTTGCAGGATGCGAGGTCGCCACGGTGGCGGTGGAGCAGATACGGTTCCTAAAGCCGGTTCCCGTGGGGGCCTTTGTGGATGTGGCCGGGGAGGTTATAAAGGTGGGCAACACATCCCTTCAGATAAAAATCTGTGTGGTGATGGATTCCCAGGAGGAAGCGGAGGGGGTGCTGGCGGCAGATGCTTTATTTGTTTATGTGGCCCTGGACGCAGAGGGAAAACCGGGAAAGGTGGGTAATACATCTGTTCTGGGCGGTTCCTGCCCGGATTCAGGTATTTAAAAACTCTTCCTCAGCGTAACCCCGGCCTCCGCCATCACATGGACCGGGGTATCATTATTTGTCCGGATCTGTTCCATCAAAATAGTGATGACTCCGTTCATGATTTCATGGATGGGCATATTGATGGTACTCAAAGGCGGATAGGAAAATTCACTGTACTCGGAATCCATCATTGCGATGGCCAGCATCTCCAGATCCTCAGGTATACGGATACCCTGCTCATGGAACACGCCAAGGGCGCCAAGGGCCATGTAGTCCGATTCGAAAAAGACCATCTTTGGCGGCTGATGCAGGGAACAGTAGGCCCGGGCGGCCAGAGCGCCGCCCGCCATGGTGTTAGGGGCCTGGATGATATGATCCTGGCTGATCCGGATCCCAAGCCCGGCACATGCCTCCAAGAACGCCCTGGTTCTAAGGCCGCTGGCCAGGAACGGGTTGTCCACCCCTATAAGGACCGCGGAGTCATGCCCCTTCTTATGAATCAGCCTGGCGGCGCATGTGCCGATTTTGGACTGGTCCGTGGATACGGTGGAAAAACGGCCGGAGGAACGATTGATGAGTACAACCGGCATCCGGGGCGAAATGGACTCCAGGTATTCAATATCCCTGACAGAGGCAGCGCCCACGATGATGCCGCTGTAGCTGTTCTGTATGATGGCGGTGGCATCCTCCTTAAGACGGTCATTTTCAAATGTCTGAATCACCAGCTCACAGTCAAATCCCTGTTTTCTGGCTTCCATCCGGAACACGTTGAGAAATACGGCCAGGATGGAGACACGGGTGTCCAGCGGCCAGTAAAGGGCAATCACAGGACGGGCAGTGCCGCTGTTTCGAAGCCGTCTGGCGCTTAGATTGGGCTTGTAGTCCAATTCCTTCATGGCGTCCGTTACCCGCTTTATGGTTGCCTCGGTAATCCGGCGCTCTTTGGCCTTTCCGTTGAGAATCAGGGATACCGTGGTTGCGGACACATTGGCAAGTTCTGCTATATCTTTAATCGTTGTCATCTGATCACATCCAAATCATTATTGTATCCTATTATCATAGGAACTTTTTGGCAATATGTCAAATGATTTGTGGGAGAGAGGGAACCGCCCCTGATTTTAGGGATTATAATCTCTATGAGTGATTAGCTGCACGGGTGCCGTAATCGGCGCCGAACCAGATATCCACAATTTCCTTTTCCGGCGCAGGTGTTGCCACAGATACAATGACCATTGCAAGAAGCGCCACGATTAGAGAGGGAATGATGGGGTTCATGTTAAATGCAAACACCGGGTTAAAGGTAGCCAGGAAGTAGTATCCCACGCCGCCCACCATGGAGGCGATACATCCGTATTCATTGGCACGTTTCCACCATGTGCCCAGGAGCATGGGAATGAAAAACGCGGCCGCGCCTCCGGCAATTGCAAAGTTATTGATGACGCCGATCAGCGCAGGCGGTTTGATGGCAAATAAGGTCATGAGGACGATGAGTGCCGCCGTGGATATGGTGTTGACCTTCTGCAGCTCTTTGTCCGTGGCCTCCGGTTTGATGAGGGAGCCGTAAAGGTCCATGACAACACTGGCATTAACCGTAAGCATATTGACGGCCAGTGTGGAGTGGATGGCCGAGGTGACGCCTGCCACCACGATACCGGCAAATACAGGAGGCAGCACCATCAGGGCCGCGTACGGGATGATGGTATCGGAAGCGATATCAGGGAATACGGTCTTTCCAAGGGTTCCCAGGAATGGCATGATACAGCTCCAGAAACCGATGAACAGAATGGTCATGATGGTGGAGCGGTGCAGCGCCTTGCTGGACCCAATCTGGACCGCCCTGGATACATTGTTGGAGCCAACGGCGCCCGACATCCCGGTAAGGAACAGGTAGGACATCAGTCCGGTCAGGGAAAACTGTGCGGTTGGGGTAAGGATGGACGGGTCTGTCAGCGCCAGACTGCGGAACGCCTTCTCCACGGTGCCGTAATCACTGCGCACATAGGTAAACAGCCCCACCATCAGGGCAACCGTGGTCACGGTCATGATAAAGCCCTGGAATACGGATACGATACTGGTCCCTTTGGCTCCGCCGAAGATTGTATAGACGACCAGTATGATCCCGAACAGCACAAGGCCGATTTCGTAGCGCATGCCGGTCATGGTTGCCACCAGCTTTGCGCCGGATGTCATCTGCATGTACAGCATAAGGCCGGTGAACACCACAATGGAGAGGGGGGTATACCATGCAATAAAACGATTATTATTAAAACGGTGCTTTAAGACCACGCCAAAGGAGACCGCATTAATCCTGCCGCACACGATTTTCAGCTTTTTCTGCACAAGGCCCGCGCCGTACAGGTTCAGGAAAATGGTGCCGAACATACAGATACACCACATAAGCCCCCAGCTGTGGGCAAGGCCTGGGTTGGAGAGGAAGGTTCCGCCGGAAGCGCCGCCAGCCGCCAGCATCATGCCCACCAGAAGCCAGTTCATGTTGCCGCCGCCGGCATAGAAATTTTTTCCAAAGCCGGAGCCGGAAGTATCCGTCTTTCTGGCCTGACGGGTGGACCAGATTCCCAGCAGTATGGTAATCAGGGAATAGGCAGCAAAGGTAAGCCCCACGATGATTCTTGTTCTGCTTGTAACTTCCATTCTTATTTACCGTCCTTTCTGTGTGAACTGAACTCCGGGTCCCTGGGTTCCAGGGAAATGTCCTTGTACCAGAATAAAAGCATCAATATGGATATGATGATGGTCACTGCCTGCAGGATGCAGCAAAGTGCAAACCACATGGGCAGCCCGAACAGGTATGTATAGGAGGCAGGGTCCTGTTTACTGAAAAAAAAGGCAATGACCATGGTGATTCCTATATCGAACAGCCAGAGAAGCCCGGTTGCAATGGCTTCCTTTCCAAGGGTCTTAAAACGGGGATCAGGGACAAAATGACTGCTGTCAGTAATATGCGTATTTGTTTCCATCATTGTTACCTCTCCTTTTTTTCATTGAGGCGTCCGGTCCAGCCAAGGGCCTGTGCCAGTGCGTTGTCAATATGATTCCATCCGGCATGGATATTATCCGGGAAACAGCAGTATCTGATTTGAAGATTTGTATCTGTATGTTTTATGGAATTACGGTTTACAGCATTTGCAAAATTCCGGTTCATCTGCGCACAGGGTCCATTTTCCTGCCATGATTGGAACAGGGCCGGAAGCCTTTCAGAAGATGACCAGACCGCGGCCAGATCATTGGATCCTTTTGCCCGTAGGGAGCCGAAGACTGCCTTAAACTGTTCCTTTTGCGACGGGCTGTGGTCCATGAGCCATTGCAGGTCCACATGGCCGTCAATGGAAAAGACGCAGCCCACCCGGTCAGGGTGCAGCGCTCCCAGCTTCAGCGCGCCGAATCCGCCCATCCCGATTCCGCCGATGCACACGTCCTGGGGGGATGACGAAACAGGAAGCACGGCCTGGGCGTAATCCAGAAGTTCAGGGACAATATATGTTCCATAGCACATTTCCGTAAAATTCCCCGATGTTCCCGTTGCCGGGTTCAAGGGCGTAGGGGCATCGTCCCTTGCGGCATAATCCGTATAATAACTTAGGTATCCTTGGGGAAGCAGGATCAGCTGTCCGGACTGGTATGCCAGCCGTTCCAGCCCGGTCTGTCGGATCAGTCCGCCGGGAGAGCTGTGCATGTCATGGAGCAGGATCGTAACAGGGTAAGTTTCCTGAAAGGAGGTCAGGGTAAGCTCCGGCGAATCCTGGGACCGTATATGTTTTTTCTGGGGAATCAGGGCATAAAATTCCATGTTTGTATTCACTGCCTCAGAAGTGTATGTAAATTTCAGCAATGCCATTTAACCCACCTCCTTTTCCATGCCTTGCTTTAACCAGTCCAGGAAAAGTCCCAGCCCCTGCCCGTGCACGCCCCAGCCGTGGGGACCGGGTATCTTGTGCCATGTATAGTCCAGATTCAGGGCGGCCAGGTGACGGTGGTATGCCTCATTGATTTCAATCAGATAATCATCCTCGCCCCAGCTCTGGAAGATTCTTGGCTTTTTATCAGCTGACGCAGACAATCTTCTGGTGACATCATAGAAGTCGTAACAGGTGTCCGTGATATCAGCGGCCGTTCCGAACATACGGCGGTGTTTCAGATTCATGAACGGGCGGGTTTGGATTGCCCAGCCAATATCCACCATGCCGCTCTGGCTTCCCACATGGCCGAAGGTTTCCGGGTGGTTGAGACCGGAAGCCAGAGCCCCAAAGCCTCCCATGGACAATCCGTAGATTGCCGTGTCCTCTCTTTGACCGGACAATGGGAACAGGCTTCGTGAGATGGAAACCAGTTCCTTTGACACATAGGTCATATACTGATGTCCGTATTTATATTCTTCCTGATAATCGGTCCAGAAGCTGAAATTCCCGGACGGCATGACCACTGCCAGATTAGGAAAATGAATATGGACCAGCTGGACCAGCTCTGTCTGCAGAACCGTGTCCATATGGGTTCCCGTTGCCCCGTGCAGGATATACAGGGTGGGAAAATTCCGTCCCCCAGCCGCGGCTGTACAGGCAGCAGATGGTTCCGGTATCAGGGCGGTGATTTGGGTGTCCATTCCCAATGCTTCAGAATAGAATTCCCCTTGAACAAGTGCCATAATAACCTCCAATATAGTATTATTTCGTAAAACTAAATCTTAAATAACGTTATTTTTTATTAGTTTATCGTAAAACTAATATAAGGCAAAAAAAGAAAGATGTCAATGGAAATGTGGAAAAGAGATAAAAATCCATAATAGTACCAAAAAAGAAGCACACAATACAGTAATAATAACTAAAAAAGCGCCCGGATATCAGATGAGTCCGGGCGCCTCCTGTATTTCTGAAAAGCTTTCACGTAAATGGATATCGATATTGACCAGAACATGAACAGGCATATACTCCCTGTGGGATAGGGCATGAATCAGGATTTCGGCGGTAGCCCTGCACATCCGGGACACCGGCATGGTTATGGTGGAGATGGACGGAGACTGGTAGGCAAGGGTGTCGTTGGCCGTAAAACCAAAACAGAGCATTTTCATTTCTCCCGGAATACGGATTCCTTTCTGGCGCAGTACCACCAGTGCGCCCAGTGCCAGGTTGTCGGTCTCGCATACCAGGACCGGCGGCCTGTCATTCAGGGAACATAACTGTTCGGCTGCCAGGGCGCCGCCGTTTACATTATTCTCAATCTGTATGATCCAGTCTTTCCTGATTTGGATTCCAAGCTCCCTGCATCCCTCCAGAAATGCATTGAAACGCCCGGTCTGTCCGATATGCCTTGCATCCGCCCGTATGACGGCGGCCTGTGGGCAGCCGGATTCATGGATCAGCCTGGCAACCGAACGCCCGGCCTGGGAATTGTCCACGCCTACAGTGGAATATTTTTCGCAGTACCGGTCAATCAGGACCACCGGGACCATGGGCGTACAATCCTCCAGAAAAACAAGATCCGCTGCAGAGCAGCCGCTGATGATTACTCCATTGTAAATGCCTTTTTGGAATCCTTCGGCAACTGCCTGCAGCCGGTCCTTCTCATAGGTCTGGATTACCAGCTCACAGTCAAAGGACAGGGCTGCAAATACCTGCTGTATTTCATATATAAAATCGCCGCAAAGCCGGATCCGGGAGTCCGCAGGCCAGTAAAGGGCAAAAATCGGGCGCTCTGCCCCGGAACTTCTAAGCCTTCGGGCAGTGGTGTTGGGCTGGTAACCCAGTTCCTTCATGGCTTCCATGACCCGCGCCACGGTTTCCGGATGTATGTGGCGCTCCTTTGCTTTTCCGTTGAGGATTAGGGATACTGTGGTGGGGGTAACGCCTGCGGCATTGGCAACATCTTTTTGTGTGGGCATAAATCATTCTCCTTGAAGCTGTATTCAGTTATTATCATATAGTGAAGAGACATGAATGGCAAGCGGTAATTATATTTAGATTGCATATATCACATGGCTGCCGGCTTGTATCATACACATAAAAACTGCATTTGCAGCTGTTTTTAGTGCAATTGTCAGGTGGATGCTTCCCAGGCTAATGTTATTGATTGTATTTAAAAGAAGTTGACAAAAATCCGGTCAACCGGGTTATCTGCAAGTGTGACTACCAGCCGGTCCTTACGCCATCCTATAAATAGTTTGTCGCAACAAACTCTTTTTGTTGACAATTTTTCCTATTAAGCATACAATGAATATGGTTTTAAGGATTTTACAGGAGGATACGGGTCAGTATGCAGAGGAAACTGAATGAGTGCGAAATCGGCGGCCGGTATGTGGTGGCAGGGGTACAGGTGGATGAGGGCATTACCAGGAGATTGGAGGCCCTTGGGGTCAATGAAGGTACTCCTGTGAATATATTGAATAAGAAGGGCAGCGGAAGCGTGATTATAAAGGTCAGGGGAACCAGGCTGGCTTTGGGACGCCGTCTGTCGGAGGGAATCACGGTCAGGGAGGAACATACAACATGAATGGGCAGGCCAGGGCAGCAGGAAAAGATTTATATGGAAGCATAACTCTGGGGACAGGGGGTGAATCCATGGATATGGAACCACATGCCGGTAAGCCGGGAGAAAGGAAACGCGGTTTGCCGGATCCGGCGCATAGGGACAGTAAGGAAAGCACACGCCCCATAACGGTTGGTTTTGTCGGGAATCCTAACTGCGGGAAGACCACTTTATTTAACGCGTTCACGGGAGCCAAGCTGAAAGTGGCCAACTGGCCAGGCGTTACCGTGGAACGGGTGGAGGGGGAAACCAGCTATAAGGGCAGGCCGATTAAGGTAATTGACCTTCCCGGTATTTACAGCCTTACCTCCTACACAATAGAAGAAAAGGTGACCAGGAAATGCATTGAAGACGGGGAAGTGGATGTCATCATCAATGTGGTGGATGCCTCCTCCCTTGAGCGGAACCTATATCTTACCATGCAGCTCATTGAACTGAAAAAACCGGTCATCCTGGCCCTTAACATGATGGATATCGTGGAAGAGAGGGGAATGGAGATAGACATGCACCGCCTGCCTGAAATGCTGGGGGAAATCCCGGTTGTTCCGGTGTCTGCCAGAAGGCGGACAGGGCTGGATGTGCTGATGCATGCAGTGGTGCATCATTATGAAGAGGGGCCCCAGGGCGTGGTGGTCCATTACAGTGAAGAGGTGGAGGGCAGGATTGCACGGATTGAAACAGCCCTCAGGGAAAAATACGGCGATATGGATAACATGCGCTGGCATGCCATCAAGTTCCTGGAATTTGATGAGGTAGTCATAAGCGACCACCCGCTGGATCATGTGGAACAGATCCTGCCACGGAATTATGAGAAACAGATTATCAATGAAAAATATGATTACATAGAGGAAGTAATTGAGGAATGCCTGTTTAATAAGAATGAGAAGGCGGCTACCACGGACAGGGTGGACCAGTTCATGACCCATCCGGTCTGGGGAATCCCCATCTTCCTGGGAATCATGGCACTGGTATTTTTCCTCACATTTACGGTTGGTGATTTCCTGAAACAATATTTCCAGATGGGCCTGGATGTGATTTCGGGATCCGTGCTTGCCCTGCTCACCAATGTGCATGCGGCCCAGTGGCTTACATCCCTGATCCTGGACGGAATCATTGCCGGGGTGGGCGGGATCCTTACGTTCCTGCCCAATATCTTCATCCTGTTCCTGGCCCTTGCTTTTCTGGAGGACAGCGGCTATATGGCCAGGGTTGCGTATGTGATGAATGAGACCATGGGCATGGTTGGGTTATCCGGCAAGGCATTCCTGCCCATGCTTTTGGGGTTCGGATGTACGGTTCCGGCTGTAATGGCAACCCGGGCGCTGGAGAGTGTTAAGGACCGGCGCAGGACAATCCTCATAACTCCATTTATGTCCTGCTCTGCCAGGCTTCCGATTTACGTGTTGTTTGCAGAGATGTTTTTCCCGGACAAAGCCCTTCTTGTTGCATATTCGCTGTATATCATCGGACTCTGCATAGCCATCCTGGTGGCGTTCATCGCCCATATGCATGAGAAGCATGACAGCGCGCAGAATGCCCTCCTGATTGAACTGCCGGAGTATAAGACCCCAAACAGCAGGACCGTTGCCATCTATGTGTGGGACAAGGTAAAAGACTATCTGAGCAAAGCAGGAACCACCATATTCATTGCGTCAATCGTGCTGTGGTTTGTCCTGAATCTGGGACCATCCGGTTTTGTATCAGATGTGTCGGACAGTTTTGCCGCAATCATCGGACACATCCTTGTGCCGGTGTTAAGACCGGCCGGACTGGGAATCTGGCAGGTGGCAGTAGCCCTCATTTCAGGCCTTTCAGCCAAGGAAGTGGTGGTGTCCAGCTTCAGCGTGCTTTATGGAATCAGCAACATCAATTCCGGGGCAGGTATGGCCGAACTTTCCTCCAGCATGTCCATGGCCGGGTTTGGCGGGGTAAATGCATATGCGCTCATGATTTTCTGCCTGCTGTATTCTCCGTGTATTGCAGCGGTAGCAACCATTAAAAAGGAAACCGGTTCCTGGAGATGGACAATCGGCATGGTGGTGTTCCAGCTGGCAGTTGCATGGCTGGCAGCCGTGGTGGTGTTCCAGATAGGAAGCCTGCTGTTTGGATAGGATGCCGCGCCGCAGCGGAAGCCTGCCTGACGTAAAAGCAATTTTCAGACACACCCTAGTACCTTGACATAGTTAAAAAGCATTTATAC
>NZ_QVEX01000031.1 GCF_003434055.1 Enterocloster aldenensis
ATACTGTTCAATCTTCAATTATCAAGGTCCTCTGTGTTGTCGGCTTGTTCAGCAGCAACTTTTATATCTTATCACAGTCGCTTGTGTTTGTCAACAACTTTTTTAATTTTTTTTGATTTTTGTTTTTGACTTGATTTCTTCTTTTCAAAAATCATCCGCTGTATTTTCTCCAGCGGGTATTAATCATATCACGGTTGTTATTTTTTGTCAACAACTTTTTTTGATTAATTTTGTGCCCCCAGGGCTAAAACAGTAAAAAAATAATCATTTGGAAAATGGAGCGGAGAAAGAGGGATTTGAACCCTCGCGCCGGTTTCCCAGCCTACACCCTTAGCAGGGGCGCCTCTTCGGCCTCTTGAGTATTTCTCCGAATTGATATTTTCCATATGATTGCTTCTTTTGACATGTTTGTCCTCAGACGCATTGACCATTATACTCGATTGATTCTACATTGTCAAGGGCTTTTCCGCGACATTTTTATTTATTTCTTCCTGTATTTTGTTGTGCACAAGATGTGCTATTTCCGAGGTCTTCATTCCCATATATTGATCCGGCATAATGGGTTCCATGTAGTGGACTTCCACAAATTCCTGCTTCAATGAATTCATATCAAAGGGGCGGAAGGAATTAATCAGGGCAACCGGAACAATGGGGCAGCCGGCTTTTACCGCACTTTTGAATGTCCCGCTCTTAAAATCCAGAATCTCGTTTCCTTTCCTGCTGCGGTGTCCTTCCGCAAATATAACAAAGTTCCGGCCCTCTTTTACCAGTCTTGTCACTTCCCCTATGATACGTACCTGGTCCTTCATGTCCTTTCTGTCCATGGCCAGGCTTCCCGTGGCCCCCAGCACCTGTTTTACCAATATCCACCCGGATGCTTCTTTCTTAATTACAACGGAAAGGGCTTTGGGGCATGTTGAAAAAAGCGCCAGCACGTCAAACAGCCCCTGATGATTGGGAAACAGCATGAATCCGTCTTTCTCAGGAATATGTTCCACCCCTGTTACCTTTATGGTAACCCTTCCCCTTTTTATGATCCTTCTGGTCATCTCCGCAATATAGTCATACCGCTGCTGCATGGTATGATTATCCCCGGGTCTTGCCATACGGGCGATTTTAAGCAGCCATACCGGCGCATGGAACAGATTCATGAATACCATATATATAATCCGTTTCATATGATTCCCTCTTCTTCCCCATGATTTTAACGATGCTTCCCCGCATCATGATCTGCAGTATTCTTTAACCGCTGTCTCGTACAGGTTGTTTCCCTGGGAATCCACTACCACGATTACCGGGAAATCTTTGATTCTAAGTTTTCTGATTGCCTCCGGACCCAAATCCTCATATGCAATGATTTCCGAGGAAAGGATGCATTTTGACAAAATGGCTCCTGCTCCTCCCACGGCCGCAAAATACACGGACTGGTTGCGGGTAATGGCATCCATGACTGCCTGGGACCTTTTTCCCTTTCCTATCATGGCCCCCATGCCCATGTCCAAAAGCCTGGGCGTGTACTTATCCATCCGGCTGGCAGTGGTGGGGCCTGCGGATCCAATGGGGCGCCCTTCCCTGGCAGGTGACGGACCCATATAGTATATTATATTGTTTTTTATGTCAAACGGCAGCATTCCACCTTTATCCAGGGTTTCATCCATGCGCTTATGCGCTGCATCCCTGGCAGTATAGATGGTTCCTGTTAGATATACATAATCCCCCGCCTTTAAAGAAAGCGTATCTTCCTTTGTCATTGGTACGTTTATATGTCTGTCCATAACCATTACTCCCCTTTCATGGTAATCCCTTATCCTGTTTATAATACCCTGTGCGCATGACGGTTGACATGGCAGCATATATTGACGGCCACAGGAAGTCCTGCAATATGGGTTGCAAATGTCTCAATATTAACTGCAAGTGCTGTCATCCTTCCTCCCAATCCTCCCGGTCCAATGCCCAGCTGATTAATCGCGGCCAGCAGTTCCTGTTCCAGTTCCTTTACCCACGGTATCTTTGGCTTTTCTTCTATATTCCTGGTAAGGGCATGTTTCGCCATCTGGGTGCATTTTTCAAAGGTCCCGCCAATACCCACGCCAATCACCATAGGAGGGCAGGCATTGGGGCCCGCGTCCCTGACAGCGGTAATGATGGCGTTCTTTACCCCTTCCAGTCCATCGGCGGGTTTTAACATAAATACACGGCTCATGTTCTCACTGCCAAATCCCTTGGGGGCTACCGTGATATCGACAGCATCCCCTTCCACTATTTCGTAGTGGATCACGGCAGGCGTGTTGTCCTTTGTGTTAATCCGCTGAATCGGATCCCCAACCACGGACTTACGGAGATATCCTTCCTCATATCCCCTTTTCACACCTTCATTCACAGCTCCTGTCAGGCTGCCTCCTGTTATATGCACGTCCTGCCCCACCTTAATGAATACAACTGCCATCCCTGTGTCCTGGCAGATGGGTATCATGTCCTCAGCAGCAATTTTCAGGTTTTCTTTCAGCTGGCCAAGGACCTGGCGCCCCAAAGGAGACTCCTCTTCCTTAACAGCCAGATTGAATACCTGCTCCATATCCCGGGCAAGCACATGGTTTGCCTCAATGCACATTTCCTTAACCGCTTCCGTGATCAGCCCTGTGTGTATCTCCCTCATGGCCTATACTCCTCCTTTAACTGGCAATATGTATTCCACATGAAAAGGCTGTCTTTCAGGACAGCCTTTTCAGTATATTCATTCTTGTTTGCCTGCATATCAGCTGTGGCTGCTCTTTATTCTTTCTCCTGCGTTTCCCCGTCCTCTGTATCGGCATTCCCTGTACCCATGTCTTCTGACTCAGCACTATCCTCATCGTAGAACTCTTCGTCAAAAACATTGCTTTCTTTTGTAACGCTCTCGCGCACCTTGGCAATGCTTGCAACCTTGATGTCAGACTCCTGGTCAATGTTCATCAGCTTGACTCCGGATGTGTTGCGCCCGATGATGGATATATCGTCCACGCTCATGCGGATGACAATGCCTTCTGTTGTGATAAGCATGATCTCCCGGCCGTCATTTACCAGCTTTGCACCTACGATATTGCCTGTTTTTTCCGTGCACTTGTAACAGATGACACCCTTTCCACCTCTGTTCTGGGCGCTGAATTCAGATATGACCGTACGTTTGCCCATGCCGTTTTCAGAAACAATAAGGAGGCTCTCTCCCTGGCTTTCCATCTGCATTCCAATGACTTCGTCATCTTCTTCAAACCGCATGCCGATGACACCCATGGATACACGGCCAGTCACCCTGACATCCGTCTCATTGAACCGGATACACATCCCCTTGCGCGTTACAAGGAAGATATCCTGGTTATTATCTGTTGCCTTTACTTCAATGAGTTCGTCATCCTCGCGCAGCACAATGGCCTGAAGCCCGTTCTTGCGCACATGCTCATATTCCACCATGGGCGTTTTCTTGACCATACCGTTCCTGGTAGCCATGAACAGGTACTTGTCCTCATTGTATTCACGCATCGGGATGATGGCTGTGATTTTCTCATCCGGCTGCAGCTGAAGCAGGTTAATGATGGCCGTGCCTCTTGCAGTACGCCCTGCCTCTGGGATTTCATATGCCTTAAGCCTGTATACGCGTCCCTTATTGGTAAAGAACATCATGAAGTGGTGGTTGGTGGTCATGAGAAGGTCCTCAATATAGTCCTCCTCAATGGTCTGCATCCCCTTGATGCCCTTGCCGCCGCGGTTCTGGCTTCTGAAATTGTCCACATCCATCCTCTTGATATATCCCAGATGGGTCATGGCAATCACCGTATCCTCATCCGGAATCAGGTCTTCCATGGATACGTCGTCGTCATATCCAATGGCCGTACGCCTGTCATCCCCGTATTTGTCCGCGATAATCTGGATTTCCTCCTTGATTACGGTCAGAAGCTTTTTCACATCTGCCAGGATTGCCTGTAATTCCTCAATCTTGGCCAGAAGTTCCTTATATTCGTTTTCAAGCTTTTCACGCTCCAAACCAGTCAGCGCGCGCAGCCTCATGTCCACAATGGCCTGGGACTGTGCATCGGATAAGCCAAAGCGTTCCATTAACTGGTTCTTGGCATCCGCCACATTGGATGAACCGCGGATAATCCGGATGACCTCGTCAATGTGGTCCAGGGCAATGAGCAGGCCTTTTAAGATATGGGCGCGCTCCTCGGCCTTGTTCAGGTCATACTGTGTCCTTCTTCTTACAACCTCTTCCTGGTGCTTCAGATATTCATCCAGCATCTGATGAAGGTTTAATACTTTTGGCTGGTTGTCAATCAGGGCCAGCATGATGACGCCGAAGGTGTCCTGAAGCTGTGTGTGCTTTAACAGCTGGTTCAGGATTACATTGGCGTTCACATCCCTTCGCAGTTCTATGTTGATGCGCATGCCCTCACGGTTGGACTCATCACCGATGTATGTGATCCCGTCAATCTTCTTTTCCTTAACCAGGTCCGCGATTTTCTCAATCAGACGGGCTTTATTTACCATGTATGGAAGTTCGGTCACTATGATCCTTGACTTTCCATTGGCCATGGTTTCTATGTTGGTAACCGCGCGCACCTTGATTTTGGCACGTCCGGTGCGGTATGCTTCCTCTATGCTTCTTCTTCCCAGTATGGTTGCCCCGGTAGGAAAATCAGGCCCTTTGACAATCTCCATGATTTCTTCCAGGGAAGTCTCCCTGTCCTCTTCCACCTGGTTGTCAATCATCTTTACAACGGCGCTGATGATTTCCCGAAGGTTGTGGGGAGGTATGTTGGTGGCCATACCCACGGCGATACCGGACGTACCGTTGACCAGAAGGTTTGGATACCTGGAGGGAAGCACCACCGGCTCCTTCTCGGTTTCATCAAAGTTTGGCACGAAGTCAACCGTATCCTTGTTGATGTCAGCCAGCATTTCCATGGAAATCTTGCTTAAGCGGGCTTCCGTATACCGCATGGCCGCAGCGCCGTCGCCGTCCACGGAACCAAAGTTCCCATGGCCGTCCACCAGCGGATACCTGGTAGACCACTCCTGGGCCATGTTAACCAAGGCCCCATAGATGGAACTGTCACCATGGGGGTGGTATTTACCCATGGTATCACCTACAATACGGGCGCACTTACGATGTGGTTTATCAGGACCATTGTTCAGCTCTATCATGGAGTAAAGTACACGTCTTTGGACCGGCTTTAAACCATCCCTTACATCGGGAAGGGCCCTGGCGCTGATTACGCTCATGGCATAGTCAATATAGGACTGTTCCATGGTCTTTTTCAGGTCTACATCATGAACCTTGTCAAATACATTTGGTTCCATATTCAATCTCCTTTATGTTTACACTCTAAATGCTGAAATCAGATATCTAAGTTCTGTACGCGCTTTGCATTGGCCTCGATAAATTCCCTTCTCGGCTCCACCTGGTCGCCCATCAGGGTGGTAAATGTCAGGTCAATCTCAGATGTGGTCTCTTCATCCAAGGTCACGCGCAGCAGCACCCTCCGCTCAGGATCCATGGTTGTCTCCCACAGCTGTTCCGCATCCATCTCACCCAGACCTTTGTAACGCTGGATTTTGTTGTTGGTATCACGTCCAATGTCCGTGAGAATGGAGTTAAGCTCCTCATCACTGTAAGCATACCATACCTTCTTACTTTTCTCCACCTTGTATAAGGGCGGCTGGGCCAGGTACACATAGCCCTGTTTGATCAGCTCCGGCATGAACCTGTAAAGGAAGGTCAGAAGCAGGGTGCTGATATGGGCGCCATCCACATCGGCATCCGTCATGATGATGATTTTGTGGTAGCGCAGCTTGGATATGTCAAAGTCTTCATGGATTCCGGTTCCAAATGCCGTAATCATGGCCTTAATTTCCGCATTGCCGTAAATCCGGTCCATCCTGGCTTTTTCCACGTTCAATATCTTGCCTCTGAGGGGCAGGATGGCCTGGGTGGCCCTGGAACGTGCCGTCTTGGCTGAACCGCCTGCGGAATCTCCCTCAACAATATAAATCTCACAGTTTTCAGGATTCTTATCTGAACAGTCGGCCAGCTTGCCAGGAAGCGCCATCCCGTCCAGAGCGGACTTACGGCGTGTCAGGTCCCTGGCCTTCCTGGCCGCGGCCCGTGCCCTCTGTGCCATGATGGACTTCTCACACATAGCCTTGGCAATGGCAGGGTTCTGTTCCAGGAAATAGGTCAGCTGCTCGCTGACAATGTTGTCCACGGCTGTACGGGCCTCACTGTTGCCCAGCTTCTGCTTGGTCTGGCCTTCAAACTGCGGTTCTTCCACCTTGATGCTGATAATTGCGGTCAGACCCTCGCGGATATCCTCGCCGGATAAGCTGTCTTCATTTTCCTTTAACAGCTTATTCTTCCTGGCATAGTCGTTAAAGGTCTTGGTAAGGGCGTTCTTAAAGCCGGTCAGATGGGTTCCGCCTTCCGGCGTATTGATATTGTTGACAAATGTATAAATATTCTCAGTGTAGGAATCATTATGCTGCATGGATACTTCCACATACACGCCTTCCTTGCTTCCTTCACAGTAAATGACCTGGTCATATAAAGGCGTCTTGCCTTTATTCAGATAGGTGACGAATTCCTTTATGCCTCCCTCGTAGTGGAAGGTCTTTTCCTTCTTCTCTTCCCGGTCATCCTTAAGGATGATCCTAAGATTCTTTGTAAGGAATGCAGTCTCCCGCAGCCTTATTTTTAAGGTGTCATAATCATACACGGTTTCCTCAAATATCTCTTTGTCCGGAAGGAAGGTGACCCTGGTGCCATGCTGGTCAGGATTGCATTTGCCTACGATTTTCAGAGGATACGTTACTTTCCCCCTTTCATAGCGCTGCTGATAAATGTCGCCGTCCTTATAAACCTGTACCTCCAGCCACTCAGAAAGTGCATTGACAACCGATGCGCCAACCCCATGAAGGCCGCCGGATACCTTGTATCCCCCATTGCCGAATTTACCGCCGGCATGGAGGATGGTAAATACCACTTCCACAGCCGGGAGACCGGCCTTTTTCTGGATGCCTACCGGAATGCCGCGGCCATCGTCCATGACAGTTATGGAATTGTCCTCATTGATGGTAACCTCAATGGAATCACAATATCCTGCCAATGCCTCATCGACCGCATTATCTACAATCTCATAAACCAGATGGTGGAGACCTCTGGCCGATGTGCTGCCAATATACATGCCAGGCCTTTTCCTGACTGCCTCAAGTCCTTCCAAAATCTGAATCTGATCTGCTCCGTATTGCTCTCCCATGTTCTATATCTTCCTTTCTTTTCAGGTAACCAGTGCCGGGCGGTACTAGTTCTCATTTTCCACGGTTCCGTCGATAACTTTGAATATCTTGTCTATATGGAACCTGTTGTTGACAAAATCATCCAGCCCGGTACAGGTAATCATGGTCTGGATATCCTGTATGGCTGATAAAAGATGGTTCTGCCTGCTGCTGTCCAGCTCTGATAAGACATCATCCAGCAAAAGGATGGGATTATCCCTGCTGACCGCCTTGACCAGTTCCAGTTCAGATAGCTTCAATGACAGGGCAGCGGTGCGCTGCTGGCCCTGTGAACCAAACCTGCGGATATCAATGCCGTTCACAATAAAGCTGATATCATCCCTGTGGGGACCGGACAGCGTGGTTTTCTGTTTCATATCCTGAGGGCGGTTCCTCTTCAGGGTCTGTCCAAACTGATCCTCAATGGTATATGGCTCATAGGAAATCTTTATTTCCTCCTTGTTGCCGGAAAGGCTTAGGTGGATTTTCTGCATGATTTCATTTAACCGGCCAATAAACTCCCTGCGGAACCGGATTACTTCTTTCCCGTAATTTACCAGCTGCATGTCCCATACGTCCAGGGTTTCCTCATATTCAGGCTTGAAAAACAGCTCCTTTAGCAGTTTGTTACGCTGAAGCAGCACTTTGTTGTACTGTACCAGTGAATGTACATACAGCTTATTTAACTGGCACAGTTCCATATCTATGAATCTTCTTCTCTCTGAGGGACCATTCTTGATGATGTTCAGGTCCTCTGGGGAAAAGAATACCACATTGGCGATTCCAAACAGCTCGCTGGCCTTTCTTATGGGCACACCGTTTATGGCAATTCCCTTGGGTTTGTTTTTTTTCAGGTGCATGTCAATGCGGTAAGGCACATTGTTCTTCCTGATCTGTAATTTAATATGGGATTCATCCTGGTCAAAACGGATGATATCCCTGTCCTTAGCGCTTTTATGTGATTTAGATGTGCAGCAGACGTAGACAGCTTCCAGAATATTTGTCTTTCCCTGGGCATTATCACCGTAGAGTATATTGGTTCCCTGATTAAATTCCATATGTAATTCTTTGTAGTTCCGGTAATTTTTCAGTTCTATGGATTCTATAATCATGGATATTCTCTTTCTGCAGCCCCTTTATTTGGTAATCTTGATGGTCTGTCCGTCATAGGATACCACATCCCCATCCACCAGTTTCTTTCCGCGCTGGAACGCAGTTTCCCCGTTCACGGTCACCAGGCCGTCCTCTATGACATGTTTAGCGTCCACACCGGATCCAACCAGGCCGGCGGCTTTTAACGCCTGGCCTAGTTTGATGTAGTCTTCCCTTAATTTGATTATTTCCATTGTTTTCCTTTCTTAGTACAGAAATTTTCAAAAGATGTACTAAACAGTGGCTGCATTGAAATTAACCGGAAGGATCAGGTATATATAATTCTCCTCATCGTCCTTGATGAAGCATGGGGACTTGGGGTTCATCATATAGATATTGATTTCCTCGTCGTCGATCACCCGAAGTGCGTCAATCAGGAACTTGGGATTAAATCCAATCATGATATCCTTGCCTGTCTTGTGGATCATCAGGTCCGCATTCATGGAGCCGAAACTGGAATTCAGCTTCATTTCCATGGAGTTGTCACCAATATTGATAATCAGCGGTTTCTTGTCATTTTCCCTGATAAGGATGGTCGCACGTTCAATACAGTTTAAGAATTCCTTTTTATTCACGGATACCTTAGTCTCATAATCGCTGGAAAGCATCTGGTTAATCCTGAAGTATTCGCCTTCAATCAGACGTGAGACGACGACCGTGCTGTCAAATTCAAACAGGATATGGTTGGCACTGAAGTATATCAGGACTTCCTTTTCATTATCACCGCCCAGGATCTTGCTGATTTCACTGAGTGTCTTGCCAGGGACAATAACCTTGGTGTCATCATAATGGTCTTTCAGGCGTACCTTGCGGATGGAGATACGGTGTCCGTCAAGGGACACCACCTTTAACTGGTTCTCATTCACCTCGAAGAGTTCACCGGCCATCATCTTATTGCTGTCATTGGGTGAGATGGAAAAGATGGTCTGCTGGATTACTTCCTTCAGGGTAAACTGGGAAAGACAGATATATTTATCCTTTTCAATATAGGGAAGGTATGCGAATTCTTCCCCGTCCCGTCCCTGGATATTGAATACAGAGTTCTCACAGCTGATGGTGGTGGTGAATTTATCATCAGATTCAATGGTAACGGATGCATTTTCACTGGAAAGACGGCGCGTAATCTCGGAGAACAGCTTGGCATCCAGGGCTATCTTTCCATGTTCCAGTATCTCCCCTTCTACTTTTGTCTCAATTCCCAGTTCCATGTCATTGCCGGTCAGTTTAATCTCACCTGTACTGGCGTCAATCAGGATACATTCAAGGATGGACATGGTGGTTTTGGAAGGGACTGCTTTCATTACAATATTAATGCCGTTTACAATGGCGTCTTTTTGAAATCTCAGCTTCATAATGTTGATAACTTCCTTTCAGTTTATTTAGGGCGGAAAATTCCATCTGTAGTTGAAGATATAAATAAGTTCCGTAGAAACCGTAGTAGGGGGTGTGGGTTTGTGTAAAACCCTTAAAAGTCCTTGAGAATAAAGGCAAGGTTCATGTGGAATGATCTGTGGAAATCATCCACCGATCCATGGTAAAACTTAATGTTTATCCACAGGTCCTTAAAAACCGTTCACAAGTCCTTAAGGACAGCCGGGTTATCAACAGCCTGTCCACAAGGATCCCACTGCCTATTGTGGATTGATCTTCTTCTTCAGTATCTCGATGGTATTCTTAAGCGTATCGTCTTTCTTAATATCACCTGCAATCTTCTCGGATCCGTGAATGATGGTGGTGTGGTCCCTTCCTCCAAGGTAACGTCCGATGGTCTGGAGAGGGGTATCCGTCATATTCCTGCAAAGGTACATGACAATCTGTCTGGGATATACAATTTCCTTGTTCCTCTTCTGGGAGGAGATATCAAGGGGGGTGAGTCCATAATGGTCAGACACAATCTGGATGATAAGGTCTGGGGTGACCTCCCGCTGGGCATTGGGCGATATGATGTCCTTAAGGGCTTCTTCCGCCAGCTCCAGGGTAATGTCGCACTTGTTAAGGCGGGACAGGGCAACGATTTTGGTCAGCGCGCCTTCCAGCTCACGGATATTGGATTTGATGTTGGTGGCAATGTATTTGATTACCTCGTTATCAATATTATATCCTTCCATCTCCTCTTTTTTGCGCAGGATTGCCATTCTTGTCTCATAATCAGGAGACTGGATATCCACGGTAAGTCCCCATTCAAAACGGGAGCGCAGGCGTTCCTCCAGTGTCTCAATTTCTTTTGGAGGTTTATCCGAGGAGATTATAATCTGCTTCTTGGATTCATATAATGTGTTGAAGGTGTGGAAAAATTCTTCCTGGGTACTTTCCTTGCCGATAATGAACTGGATATCGTCAATAAGAAGTACGTCGTTGTTGCGGTACTTTTCACGGAATTCCGTTGTTGTTATGTTGTTTTTGTTACGGATGGCGTCAATCAGCTCATTGGTGAAGGTTTCTGATGTGACGTAAAGTATCTTGGAACTTGGATTGTTCTTTAATATGAAGTGAGCAATCGCGTGCATCAGGTGGGTTTTACCAAGTCCCACGCCTCCATAGATAAAAAGAGGGTTGTAAATCTCACCCGGCGATTCCGCCACAGCCAGGGCAGCGGCATGGGCCAGGTTATTGTTGGAGCCCACCACAAAGGTATCAAAGGTGTACTTTGAGTTTAAATTGGCGCTCTGAATAACGTCCGGGCTTATGGTGACAGTGTTCTTCTGAATCAGCTGCGGCCCCGACGGTTCCTCTTTTTCTATGATTTGTTCCTTAACTTTGAAATCCACCTCGCATTCCTGTTCAAGGAATTCCGAGATGGTCACCTTTAATAAAAATCCATATTTTTTATTTACATATTGTAAGAAGGTCTGTTCGGGAACAATGATTATTACTGTGTTATCCTTAAAAGAATACGGCTTAAGCGGTTCCAGCCAGGTACTGTAGGAGATATTGGATATTTCATGTTCTTCTTTTAGGGTAAGCAGGATCTGCTCCCAATTTTCTTTGATTTTATCGATCATTTCTTGTCTCCTGAAACTGTATTGCAGAATTGCCCAATCTAAATACATTGTATACTAAAGTAAAAATTTTTTCAATGACAAGTGTGAATAAATGTGGATAACTTTGTGAGTAGGGTGTGGAAGCAGTGTGAAAGCGGTGTGGACAGACCGGTTTTCCACAAAATAGCCGAAAAGGTTATCTCGAGTTGTGCACAACCCGAGAATAATTGGAAATTATGGAATTTTAAGATGGCATTGGGGAAAAAATTGACAATTACACACACTTATCCACAACTTATCAACATTTTGTGGATAAGTTTATGTAAATCCACAAAGAAGAGTGATTCATGTCTAATTGAATATGTTATAATAACGTTAGAAATGCATTGGATTCATTGCCCATTGTCAGATAATTGTTTATAATAAGTTAGGATACATAATAAATTTTTAATATTTTAATGTAACTAATAAAAGTTATCAACAAAAAGGAGGGTTTATATGGAATTTGTAATTGGTATTCTGCTAATCCTGACGTTCTTTGCACTGGCCTATTATTGTGTCAGGGGCTACAACCTGATGATCGGTTTTTTGGTCATTTCTGTCTTGTGGACAATCCTGTCCCTTGCAGGTGCGGGAATTTCTTCCCCACAGTTCATTGCGGATAATCCTGTGCTTCAGTTTGGCGGGGACGGAGGCAAGGGACTGGTGGCAATCCTGAATAAGATTTATCAGGCTGCCCCGGAAGGATGGGGAACCACCCTGGTTAATGTCTGCTGGGGCGCATGGTTTGGACGGGTGCTTATGGAAACAGGCATTGCCTCCACGCTGATCCGCAAGACCGTGGAGCTTGGCGGCGACCGCCCAATCATTACCATTGTCCTTCTTAATGTTGTGACTGCTTTTATTTTTACGGCCATGATGGGCGCCGGCCCTGTTATTGCCATCGGCGTCATCGTGCTTCCGATTCTGATGAGCCTTGGCATTCCCAAAGCAATTGCCATGTTCACGTTCATGGGTTCTGTTTCAGCGGGCATGTATCTGAATCCCGTGCTTCAGTTCTCGCAGATCCGTGCATTCATCCTGCCTGCAGACCAGATGCCGGAGTTTTCATTTTCATGGTATGCAAGCCATTGGGGATATTATGCGCTTGCCATTTCCGTGGTTACGGTCTCACTCCTGACAGCCGTATACCTGAAGTTCGGGAAAAAAAGACATGCATGGGCATCCCGTACGCCCGGATCCCAGCCCGTAAAGGATGCGCCCATGATTGCCCTTTTGCTTCCAATCGTACCGGTGGTGCTTAAAATTGCCCTGGATTTCTCTGTCATCGGCGGGTTCATCATTGCGGGATTTGCAGCCCTGTTCCTGTGCGGCAGGATGAAGGGGTCCTTTAAGGAGAATTGCCAGCTGGTTAACAAGCTTTATTATGATGGCGTCGTGGACACGGCTCCCTTAATCGGTTTCCTGCTCACACTCCCCATGTTCAATACATGTGCTACATATGCCTCGCCGTTTTTTAAGGAAGTAATCGGCGGTATCATGCCCACCAGTGAGTATGTTGTGTGTATATTGTTCGCGGCGCTGGCAATCCTGGGCTTTTTCAGGGGGCCGTTCACACTGTTTGGCTGCGGCGCGGCCACGCTTGGTGTTTTGTCCAATGTGGGACATTTTTCCGTTCCTTTCCTGTATTGTGTGTTCACCATTCCTGCCACAACGGTTAACGTGGGTTCCTGTATCACACAGTCCTGGATTGCATGGGGCCTTGCCTATACAAAAGTGGAGTCAAAGGAGTACTTAAAGCTTTCCATCCCATTTGCATACCTGACGTCCATCTGCCTCTATATACTTACGGCCCTTACCGTTACAGGACTGGGGGCCCAGTGGTTCTTGAAATAATACAATTTTAATCGTTGACTCCTCCTGCCTGCCCGGATTATAATGAGACAGTAGCATTGCATTGTATCTTTTAATAAGAACAGTAGCAGGAGGATGAAAAATTGAATAACAAGAAGAGAGACACCCGTTGGCTTGCAAGTGTTGCACTTATGATGGCGGTGGTCATCCTGTTGGCGAATACGCCTTTTGGGATGATACAGCTTCCGGTCATCAAGGCGACAACTGTGCATATCCCCGTTATATTGGGAGCAATTTTACTGGGGCCCCTGGCAGGGGCGGTGCTGGGCGCCACCTTTGGCATCTGTTCCATGATAAGCAATACCATGGTTCCGACCCTGCTGTCCTTTGCGTTCTCGCCCTTCATGAGTATGACCGGGATTCCCGGCATGCTGAAGGCTGTATGGGTTTCCGTTGGATGCAGGATATTGATTGGCGTGGCCGCAGGATGGCTCTGGATCCTGTTTAAGAAAGTGAAGCTTAATGCACTGGCAGCGCTTCCTATTGTTGGATTTGTGGGATCCATGGTTAATACGGTATTTGTCATGGGAAGTATTTACCTGCTGTTTGCATCCCAGTATGCAGAAGCCAAGAACGTTGCGGTTGACGCGGTTTGGGGACTGATTATGGTGACAGTTACCGCTTCCGGCATACCGGAAGCAATCGTCGCGGCAATCTTAGTGGCAGTAATTGGAAAAGTCATGCTGCGTTTCACAAGCCACAGCTGATTACGGTACTAAATATAGTAATATAAAACAGCAATGCATACATTTTATTGGGACGGCTTTTAAGCTGTCCCTTTTTGTGGATTTTTTGCGAAAATCCGCTTGACGAAGGCCGATTTCTTCTATATAATTGAGAAGATGTTTAATTATACTAGTCTAAATGTGTGTTTTCACATTACCAGATAATTTTGATAGGAGGTGCCCGGATTATGAAGATGACATTTCAGCCGAAGAAGAGACAGAGAGCAAAAGTTCATGGCTTCAGAGCCAGAATGAAAACTGTAGGCGGTAGAAAAGTTATTGCTGCCAGAAGAGCAAAAGGTAGAGCTAGATTATCTGCTTAATTGTTTGAAGCAAAAGAACTGCGGGCCACAGGAACATGTGGCCTTTTCTTAATTCAGACGTAACAGACCAGACCTGCTTTTTATGTCAGGAAAATAAGCTGTCTGGACTGTTACATTCGTCAGCATGAAGATTGAAATGGAGAATCGTATGAAACGATTTCCTTCCGTAAGGAAAAACAGGGAGTTCCAGGATATCTATAAGCATGGGACTTCATATGCAAACAGACTGCTTGTGATGTATGTGATGGAGAGCGGGGAAGATGGGAACCGGATTGGCATTTCCGTCAGCAAAAAAGTGGGCAACAGCATTGTCCGTCATCATATTACAAGACTTTTGAGAGAAATATTCCGTTTAAATAATAGTAGGATCAAGACTGGATTAAACATCATTGTTGTGGCCAGGGTGGCTGCAAAAAAATCAGACTACAAAGATTTGGAAGGTGCGTATCTGCACCTATGCGGACTGCATCACATTTTAAAAGAATCGAAGTGAAGTGATTATGACAAGGTTTTTGATTTTGTTGGTAAGGGGATACCAGAGATTCCTGTCTCCCCTTAAATTAAGAACTCACTGTATTTACACACCTACGTGTTCTCAATACGCCATTGAAGCACTTAAAAAGTATGGTGCGTTAAAGGGTACATGGTTGGCCTGCAAAAGGATACTCAGGTGTCACCCCTTTGCAGAAGGCGGTTATGATCCAGTTCCGTAGAGATTAGGAGGTATAATGTATTGAATGGTTTAGCTGGCGCAGTATTATTGACAAAAACAGGCGGTATGCTGGGGCCGATCGCTGATATCCTTGGATGGATAATGGATTGGCTGTTTAAGTTTACAAGTATATTCGGCATTGAGAATATCGGTCTGTGTATTATCCTGTTTACCCTGGTAACAAAGGTGCTCATGATACCTCTTACCATTAAACAGCAGCAGTCCTCCAAGCTGATGGCAGTCATGCAGCCGGAGATTTCTGCTATCCAGAAAAAGTATAAGGGCAAGGAAAATGACCAGAAGTATGCAATGATGATGCAGACAGAGATTAAGGCTGTTTATGAGAAGTATGGAACTTCCATGACAGGCGGCTGCCTTCCGTTGCTGATACAGATGCCTATCATCTTTGCTTTGTACCGTGTAATTTATAATATTCCTGCCTACGTACAGTCGGTAAGGGGATATTATGAAATCATCATAAGCAAGCTTCCAAGCGGTTACCAGACAGCTCAGGCGTTTACGGATCTGGCAGCGGCGCAGAAGATGCCCATTGATAAATTTGATTATACCAATATTAATACCGTAATTGATTTATTATATAAGTTTACCGGACAGCAGTGGGACGCCCTGGTGACTTCCTTTGCTTCCGTGGGACAGGCCGTGACGGATACAGGCGTCAGGGTGGTGGATGCCATTGAGAACATGCAGACATTTTTCGGCCTGAACATTGCGTATACGCCGTTCCAGGTCATCATGAACTATTTCAACAAGGTGGATGGGACAACCCTGCTGACAGCCATTGCAGCGCTTTGTATCCCTCTGTTTGCAGGTTTGAGCCAGTGGTACAGCACCAAGCTTATGACTGCAAACCAGCCCCAGGCCAGCAGCGATGAGAATCCAGCGGCAGGCATGATGAAGAGCATGAACGTGACCATGCCTCTTATGTCTGTATTCTTCTGTTTCTCATTTGCATCCGGTATCGGACTTTACTGGGTTGCGCAGAGTGTGTTTACAATCATCCAGCAGGTTGGTATTAATTCTTATCTGAATAAGGTTAATATTGACGACCTGGTTCAGAGGAATATTGACAAAACCAATAAGAAACGTGCGAAAAAGGGGCTTCCTCCAACGAAAGTGGGCAATGTAGACCAGATGCTTAAGAAGATTGAGGAAAAGGAAGCAAAGGCTGAGTCTGCGCAGATGGCCAAGATTGCAAAGACAAAGGCGATTGTTGAGGAATCCAACAAGTATTATAATGAAAATGCCAAACCGGGCAGTCTGGCGTCCAAAGCAAATATGGTTGCCAAGTACAATGAAAAGCACGATAAGGGAAGCAAAAAATAGGAGGGGTTTTGTATGGATATGATTACAGTTACTGCCAAGACAGTGGACGAAGCAGTTACAAAAGCGTTAATCGAACTTCAGACAACCAGCGATAAGCTGGAATATGAAGTGGTTGACAAAGGAAGTACCGGATTCCTGGGAATCGGTTCAAAACCTGCTATTATTCGTGCAAAGAAAAAGGAATCCATTGAAGATAAGGCCATGGATTTCTTATCTCAGATTTTTGGGGCCATGAATATGGAGGTATCCATCATAGCTGTATACAATGAGGAAGAACAGGAGCTTTCCCTGAACCTGGAAGGCGACGACATGGGCATCCTGATTGGAAAGAGGGGACAGACCCTGGATTCCCTCCAGTACCTTGTAAGCCTGATTGTGAATAAGGGCACCGAAGGGTACCTGAGGGTTAAGCTGGATACTGAGAATTACCGTGAGAGAAGGAAGGAAACCCTTGAGACCCTGGCAAAGAATATTGCCTATAAGGTGAAGCGGACCAAGAGGCCTGTTTCACTGGAACCCATGAATCCTTATGAGAGAAGGATCATCCATGCGGCCCTGCAGAATGATAAGTACGTTACCACCAGAAGCGAGGGCGAGGAGCCGTTCCGCCATGTGGTGATTGCACTTAAGAAGGAAGCGTCCGGCGGTGACCGGAAGGGACGTTATGACAAGAATAAAGGCGGGCGCTATGACAGGTCTTCCGGCGGATATAAGGGTAATAACCGCCGCAGCCACTATTCTTCAACAGCTTCATCAGGCGCGTCAGAAGAGACAGCTGCGGGAGATGAGGAATAACTGACAGATTTTAAGCTTAAAAGGCTGTTGCAGGGTGCGACGGCCTTTTGCGCTATTTGTCCGGCATGGAATGGCCCGTGTCCGGCAGGAATTGAAAGGATATCAGATGAGGACAGATACAATTGCAGCCATTGCCACTGGAATGTGCAATTCGGGAATCGGGATTGTAAGGATCAGCGGCAATGAGGCATTTACTGTGATTGATAAGTTATACAGGAATAAGGACGGCAGGAAGGTAAAGGTAAGCCAGTCCAGATCCCATACGGTCCATTATGGATTTATCTATGATGGGGATGAGAAAGTGGATGAGGCCCTTGTGCTGATCATGAAAGGGCCCCACAGTTATACGGCTGAGGATACGGTGGAGATTGACTGCCATGGGGGTATCCTGATGGTAAAGAAGATACTGGAGGCGGTCATCCATGCAGGCGCCAGGACGGCGGAGCCGGGAGAATTTACAAAGAGGGCGTTCCTCAATGGCAGGATTGATCTGTCCCAGGCCGAGGCCGTGGCGGATGTGATTAATGCCACCAATGAGTATGCGCTGAAAAGTTCGGTGAGCCAGTTGAGCGGTTCTGTATCAAAGCGCATAAAGGAACTGAGAAGCCGGATTCTGTATCAGATTGCATTTATAGAATCCGCACTGGACGATCCGGAACATATTTCCCTGGATGGGTACGATGGGAAGCTTATGGAGCTGCTGAATCCCATGGTGGAGGAAGTAGAGGGTCTGCTGGCGTCAGCGGACGACGGCCGGGTCATGACAGAAGGGGTTAAGACAGTTATACTTGGCAAGCCAAATGCGGGAAAATCCTCCCTGATGAACGTGCTTTTAGGGGAGGAGAGGGCCATTGTAACTGAAATAGCCGGAACCACCAGGGATACGCTGGAGGAGCATATCTATCTTCAGGGAATCAGCCTTAACGTGGTGGACACGGCCGGTATCAGGGATACTGAGGATGTGGTGGAGAAGATTGGCGTTGACAGGGCCAGGCGGGCTGCCGGTGACGCGGACCTTATCATATTCGTGGTAGACGGCTCGCGTCCACTGGATGAAAGCGACAGGGAAATCATGGATTTCATCCGCGGCAGGAAGTCCATTATCCTTTTGAATAAATCCGATCTTGAGATTGTGGTGGGTAAGGATGAACTGGAAGGCATGTCGGGACAGAAGGTGATTCCTGTATCCGCCAAGGAGGAGCAGGGGATTGAGGAGCTGGAGCAGGAGATTAAACGGCTCTTTTATCGTGGAGAACTTAAGTTTAACGACCAGGTCTATATAACAAATGTAAGGCATAAGGAGGCACTGGAACAGACCCTTAGGAGCCTTATGATGGTAAAGAGGAGTATTGAGGATTGTATGCCGGAGGATTTTTATTCCATTGACCTTATGGACGCATATGAACAGCTGGGGCTGATTACAGGGGAAGCAGTGGACGATGATTTGGTGAATGAGATATTTGCCAGATTCTGTATGGGAAAATGATTGAAATGAAAGAGGAATGAAAGCGTATGCCATATTTGGAAGAAACCTATGATATCATTGTTGTGGGGGCCGGACATGCAGGCTGCGAGGCAGCCCTTGCCGGCGCAAGGCTGGGCCTTGAAACCATCATGTTTACGGTCAGTGTGGACAGCATTGCCCTGATGCCCTGTAATCCCAATGTGGGAGGCAGTTCAAAAGGCCACCTTGTAAGGGAACTGGATGCCCTTGGCGGGGAAATGGGAAAGAATATTGACAAGTCATTTATCCAGTCCAAGATGCTGAATGAATCCAAGGGCCCTGCAGTGCATTCCCTTAGGGCCCAGGCAGATAAGCAGGATTACAGCAGGCAGATGAGGAGAACCCTGGAGAATACGGAGCATCTTACCATACGACAGGCCGAGGTGTCGGAGCTTGTTGTTGAAGAAGGGGAAATCAGGGGCGTCAAGACATTTTCAGGAGCATTGTATAAGGGGAAATGCGTCATACTCTGCACAGGTACTTATCTGAAGGCAAGGTGTATCTACGGTGATGTCAGCAACCCTACAGGACCTAACGGGCTGCAGGCAGCCAACCACCTGACGGATTCCCTTAAGGCCAATGGGATTGAGATGTTCCGGTTTAAGACAGGTACCCCGGCCAGGGTGGATAAAAGAAGCATTGATTTTTCCAGAATGGAAGAGCAGCAGGGGGATGAGCGCGTGGTTCCTTTTTCTTTTTCAACAGACCCTGAAAGCGTGCAGAAGGAACAGGTGTCCTGCTGGCTGACCTATACCAATGAGAGGACCCATGGCATCATACGTGATAACCTGGACCGGTCCCCCCTGTTTTCAGGGGCCATTGAAGGCACAGGACCAAGGTATTGCCCATCCATTGAAGATAAGGTGGTGAAGTTCCCGGACAAGGAGCGGCACCAGGTCTTTGTGGAACCGGAAGGTCTTTATACCAATGAAATGTATCTGGGAGGCATGAGCAGTTCCCTTCCCGAGGATGTACAGTATGCAATGTACCGTACCGTGCCTGGGCTTGAGAAGGTTAAGATTGTCAGAAATGCATATGCAATTGAATATGACTGCATCAATTCCCTGCAGTTAAAGCCGACCTTGGAATTTAAGAAGATATCAGGCCTGTTCGCAGGAGGGCAGTTTAACGGCAGTTCCGGGTATGAGGAAGCTGCGGTCCAGGGATTTATGGCAGGTGTGAATGCTGCAATGAAAATCATGGGAAGGGAACAGGTGGTCCTGGACCGGTCCCAGGCATATATCGGTGTGCTGATTGACGATCTGGTCACCAAGGAGAACCATGAGCCATACAGGATGATGACATCCAGGGCGGAGTACAGGCTGCTTTTAAGGCAGGATAATGCGGATATCCGTCTGAGGAAAATAGGCCATGAGATTGGACTTGTCACTGATAAGGAGTATGAGGATCTTCTTATTAAGATGGATGAGATTGAACGTGAGATAAAACGACTTCAGGCAACGGTAGTTGGTGTGAATCCCACCACGCAGGGATTTATGGAAAAATATGGAAGTACCTTACTGAAATCAGGTATAAGCCTGGCAGAGCTGGTAAAACGGCCGGAACTGGATTATGAGAAGTTATCAGAGCTGGATAGGGACCGGCCACTGCTGTCAGCTGAGGTAAGGGAACAGGTCAATATTGAAATTAAGTATGAAGGATATATTAAGCGCCAGTACCAGCAGGTAGAGCAGTATAAAAAGCTGGAAGGAAAAAGGCTTCCTGAAGATTTTGATTATTCCCAGGTAAAAAGCCTTCGAAGGGAGGCCGTACAAAAACTGAACAAGGTACAGCCAGCAACCATTGGACAGGCATCCCGTATATCAGGTGTATCACCGGCAGATATATCTGTCCTGCTGGTACACTTTGCGAGAAAGCAGCAGTGAGAGGATTAAATGATATGACAGAGACATTTCGCATCCAGATGATGCAGGAATCAGCACAGTTGGGCATCACGCTCAGCGATTCCCAGTTGGAACAGTTTTATTCTTATTATGAAATGCTGGTGGAAAAAAATAAGGTAATGAATCTTACCGCTATTACGGAAGAGTGCGAGGTTGTGACAAAACATTTTAGTGACAGCTTGTCACTATTTGGCCTGTTAAGAGAAATGCAGGCTGGCGGTGATGCATGGTATAAGACATGTAATGTGATTGATGTAGGCACAGGAGCTGGTTTTCCTGGGATTCCCTTAAAGATAGTTTTTCCTGAATTAAGGGTGACGTTGCTGGATTCTTTAAATAAAAGGGTTATATGGCTGAAGGAAGTATGTACAGATCTAGGCCTTGAAGGGGTTTGTTTTGTGCATGGGCGGGCAGAAGACATAGGACGTCAGGCAGAACATAGGGAGATGTATGATTTGTGTGTATCCAGGGCAGTAGCCAACCTATCGAGTCTTTCCGAATATTGTATGCCTTTTGTTAAGGTGGGAGGATATTTTATTCCATATAAATCAGGCGAGATAGATGAGGAGCTGAATCAGGCAAAGAAGGCAATTGGAATTTTGGGCGGAAAGCTGAAATCCGTTGAGAAATTTGTGCTGCCAGGCACTGATGCTGCCAGATCCCTTGTGATGATTGAGAAGGTGAAGCCTGTTTCAAAGAAGTATCCTAGGAAGGCGGGATTGCCTACTAAGGAGCCGTTGAAGTAGTGGGGTGTAAAAAGGGGAGTTAAGGGGTGCAATGGGGGAGTTAGGGATTTTAGGTGATTTTTGAGGGATTTAAGTATATATTTAGGGCGATAGAGAGATAGTAGATAAGAAATAGTAGATAAGAAATAGATTGGGATTGAATTAGGTTTGGATAGGATTCTAATAGGGAAGAAGGTTTTTGGATGTTTCACGTGAAACATTCAAAAACCTTCCTTTATATTTTTATATATTTGATGTCATTCATATATTTAATATTTCCTATTTATAATTAATGACGCTCATATGATTAATGACGCTCATATAAATAATATCTTTCATATTATTGACATCTCCCATATTATCAACATCACATATATTATTGATACCTCTTATGCTATTGATATCTTAAATACTATTAATATCACTTATACTATTGACATCTTCCATATTATTGACATTTCATATATTATTAAAATTTCCCATATTATTGATATCTCATATATTGTTAATACTTCATATATTTTAGATATTATAGATATTTTTTACTCTTTTTAGGCTTTTCACTCTTTTAAAACTTATTGTATCTACATATAATGCTAATACTTAAATGTATTTAAGCTTTCATCATACTAATTATTTATTAGTGAAAATTATGTCAGCCAGCGGCTTCTCTCATCATGTGGATTTCTCTCGCATATCCATCTAAGTCATTAGGGGTCTCCATATAAAAGGGAAGCTTACCTAATATGGGATGGGTTACTATTCTCTTGAATGTATCAATTCCAATATATCCCTCCCCCAGCTTTGCATGTCTGTCTTTATGCGCGCCTAAAGGATTTTGACTATCGTTCAAATGGATTGCTTTTAAACGGTTAATTCCAATAATTCGGTCAAATTCGTTTAATACATCGTCTAAATGATTGACAATATCATATCCTCCATCCCATACATGGCATGTGTCAAGACACACGCCCATGTGGTCAGATAAATCGACTAAATCCAATATCTGTTTAAGCTCTTCAAAACATCCCCCAATTTCGCTGCCTTTACCAGCCATGGTCTCCAGCAGGACAGTGGTGGTTTGGTCTGGGGAAAGTATTTCATTGAGCATTTGGGATATATATTCAATACCTGTTTTAACGCCCTGCTTGACATGGCAGCCAGGGTGAAAGTTATACATGTTACCTGGAGTGTATTCCATCCGCGCGAGATCATCAGCCATGGTTCTTTTTGCAAAGTCCCGAAGTTTTGGGTCTGCAGAACATGCATTTAAAGTATAAGGAGCATGGGCCAGAAGAGGAGTAATGTCCTTCTCTTTTGCTGTTGTTAAAAAGCGTTCCACATCCTTCTTATTAATTGCTTTTGCATTGCCGCCTCTTGGATTGCGGGTGAAGAACTGAAATGTATTAGCGTCGATAGCTATGGCATCTTTTGCCATGGATTCGTATCCTTTTGATGAGGATAAATGGCATCCTATTCGTATCATATGTTATTCCTTTCTGCATTAAGTAATGGTAAGTAAATGAAATGTTATATATAATAAAAAAGGTCCGGACAGTAATTATCCGAACCGGAATGTTTCACGTGAAACATTAACTGCTTTTAAGATAAGAATGTTTTAATCAAGTCATATATCTCAGCAGGCTTTTCCATATGGGGAAGGTGCTTGGTATTTGCAACAGTCGCTGTTTCTACTGCTGGATTATATTCTTTATATTCATTCATACATTCATCAATATATTCCAGAGCTCCTCCTCCAATGAGATAAATACTGTTATCTATTTTCTTTAATGCATTGACAATGTTACATTTTATATAGTTGCATTCAATGCTTGCATATACAGACTTTGGCGATTCACCCAAGTGGGCAGCTTCGTGATATGCATCAATCAATCCAGCTTTTACTGAATATGGATTATAAAAATAGTTAGTCATAAAATCCTTTGTAATGGCTTGTTTACTACAGGAAATATGATATATGAGGGTTCCTACAATTGGAAGATCCAACATAAATTTATATAACTTGGCATTCTTTCCCGGAACCTGACAACAGGAGAGGATACTTTCAGGGTTAATAAACATAAGCTGATTAAATAACTCAGGAGAGTTACAGCAGGCCATAATCCCTAAGGCAGTGGAGGAACCGGTTGCAACCATATCTGTTCTGTGTCCAATCTCGGATTTAATAAAATCACATAATAACTGTACATAGAGATAATTAGTATATGTCAGGTTGGGTTTCTCCGAGCGGCCAAATCCTAATAAATCAATGGTGTATACAGTATATGACTCAGCTAATTTACCTGCCAGGTTTTTCCACTCATGGCTGCTTGAAGCAGGACTTAAATCATGTACTAGCAGAATCGGTTTGCCTGCACCGGACTTTGTATAATGGATATTACCAAGACGCCACTTATAACATAAAGCCTCTGGTTCTCCTAAAACATTCCGTGAAGTCGCGGACAGCTTAATTGCTTTATTAATAAGAGCAGTGGTAGTAGCTGCTCCTGCTGAAAGTATAAGTAAGGTTAATAATTTGTTCCTTGTTTTCATTCAATTATAATCTCCTGAACTTCGTCATATCATACCATTTGAATAAGAGTTGTTTTGCTTTATCTATTATAATACAAGCCGGGGGCTATTACAATGTTTAGAGAATTAAATTATTCTTAAGAGTTTTCAGACAGAAAAATGTTTCACGTGAAACATTTTTTGTTTAAAATGAGAAAAATACGAGTTTCTTTTATTTTGTCATAGGAAAAGAAATGGAGTTGTGATATAATCGTAAAAGTAATCGAAGAAAGATTTGTTTTTTCGAGAAAGGAATCAATACAAATGGGACGAATAATAACAATAACCAACCAGAAAGGCGGGGTTGGCAAAACTACAACAGCCATTAATCTTTCTGCCTGTTTGGCTGAAGCAGGACAAAAGGTCCTGTTGGTGGACTTTGATCCTCAGGGCAATGCCAGCAGCGGTTTGGGACTGGAACGGGAAGACTTTAATAAGACAGTATACGATATGCTGATTGAGGAAGCTCCTGCTGATGAATGTATCGTAAAGGAAATACAGCCAAATCTGGATGTCCTTCCTTCTGATATGAACCTGGCTGGAGCTGAAATTGAGTTTCAGGAAGTAGAAGAAAAGGAAAGACTGCTCAGCATCTATTTAAATCAAGTTCGTGATACATATGATTTTATTCTGATTGACTGTCCCCCATCGTTGAATATACTGACAATCAATGCATTAACAGCAGCAGATACAGTATTGGTCCCAATACAATGTGAATATTATGCCCTGGAAGGATTAAGCCAGGTTTTAAAGACAGTAGATCTTGTAAAAAGAAAATTAAATCCGGATTTAGAGTTGGAAGGTGTTGTATTTACCATGTATGATGCCAGGACAAACCTTTCCATTGAAGTGGTGGAAAGTGTTAAAAGCAGTCTGAACCGTACCATATACAAAACCATTATTCCAAGGAATGTCCGTCTGGCAGAAGCACCAAGCCATGGAATGTCCATTAACCTTTATGATTCCAGATCAACAGGTGCTGAAAGCTACCGGTTGCTGGCAGCAGAAGTAATGAGCAGAGGAGAAGAGTTGTAATGGCTAAAAAGGGATTAGGAAAAGGCCTGGGTGCCATATTTGGTGAAGATGTAATAAAAGAAAGCGAAGAGGACATTGCAAAGGCAAAGGCAGCTGCAGTTGATAAAGGGGAAGAGATGACCAGTGAACGTATGGTGAAGCTGGCGTTGATTGAGCCTAATAAGGATCAGCCAAGAAAGGACTTTAATGAGGAACAGCTAAGGGAATTGGCTGATTCCATTAAGCGGTATGGTGTATTGCAGCCGCTTCTGGTTCAGAAAAAAGGAAATTTCTATGAGATTATAGCCGGCGAACGCAGATGGCGTGCCGCAAAGATGGCTGGTTTAAAGGAAATTCCTGTTGTGCTGAGAGAATATACCAAGCAGGAAGGCATGGAAATCGCTCTGATTGAGAATGTACAGAGAGAGGATTTAAACCCCATTGAGGAAGCGCTGGCGTATCAGCAGCTTGTAAAAGAATTTCATCTGACCCAGGAAGAGATTGCAGAAAGGGTTGCAAAGAACAGGGCCACCATAACAAACTCCATGCGTCTTTTGAAGTTGGATGAACAGATTCAGGAAATGTTGATTCAAAACATGATATCCAGCGGTCATGCAAGGGCCTTGCTTTCCCTGGATGATAAAGGACTGCAGCTTAAGGCGGCTAAAATGATTCTGGATGGAGGCATGAGCGTAAGGGAAACCGAACGCCTTGTAAAGAAGCTGGCCAGGGAAGCCGAGGATGATGGCAGTGATAAAAAGGACAAGAAAAAGGATGAGGCCTTAGCTATCATATACCAGAATTTGGAAGAGAGAATGAAGAGTATTATGGGCACTAAGGTCAGTATCCATAATAAAGATAAAAATAAAGGCCGGATAGAAATTGAATATTATTCAGAAGCAGAACTGGAGCGGATTGTGGAGATGATTGAATCTATTCGTTAGACACAAAGGAGTGAAGATATACAATGGAGAACAGCATTTTAAATCTATGTCCATTTGATCCCGCATACATTATTATGGGACTTGTGATATTAGTGGTTTTGCTGCTGATATTGGCGATTATTACAATGACTAAGCTTAGAAGGCTGGACCGTAAATATGATTATTTCATGCGGGGAAAAGATGCGGAAACCCTGGAGGATATAATCATGGATGAGATTGATGAGCTGCGGGACCTGAGGGCTGAAGATAGAAGCAATAAAGATTCAATCCGTACCCTGAACCGAAATTTCAGGGCATCTTTTCAGAAATATGGTATTGTAAAGTATAATGCGTTTAAAGGAATGGGCGGAAACCTGAGTTTTGCCCTGGCTGTCCTGGATTATACCAACAGCGGATTCGTCATGAACTGTGTACACAGCAGGGAAGGATGTTATCTGTATATCAAAGAGGTTGATATGGGACAAACGGATATTGTTCTTGGCAACGAGGAACAGGAGGCATTGGAACAGGCATTGGGGTATGTGAAGAAAAACTAGCACAACCTTATATGAAATCCTGTGATATAGCACTCGCTATCTATGCCAGGGGATGTTTGAAAATTCATTTCCGCAATCTGCCCTAAGGAAATCCACCATAGGTACCCCTTAGGGCAACGCACACATGAACAGATATCAAGCACTATTACTCAGTTATTTAAGCAACGCTGTACTAGCTATAGGGTCTGCCAGGCCATAGCTTTGGGGGCGCACACCTGAAGCAGATATCAGGCACTATCTCGCGGTTATTTACGCAGCACATACCATGGATAGTGAATAAATATAAAGGACACATGGATTAAAGCGAATTAATATGCATTCCATGATGTCCTTTTTTGATGACAGACAATTTGTCCGCACCATTCCTGTTAGCATTTTATGAAATTCAATATCAATATGCATAACAGATGTCCTGCTGTGCCTTATGCCAAATAAAACCTTGTTTGAATATTTACTATAATTTACAGTAATAAGGGTATATGATGAGGAATATGCAGGAGGAAGGAGTTTAAGTGATATGATATGGTGAGGGATAGTTTTCCAAAATATGTAATATACATGGATGAATTTAATCCAAGCCAGAATGTGGGGAAATAGGTATGTCCGGGATTTTTATTGATACGATGTGTATTTGGGAAAATAACAGTTTCCCGCCAGATACAGATTGGAAGGGGACTTCTCTGGTGTGGATTAGGGAGAAGGGATTGTCTGTCCAGTGATATCACGTTGCCCAACCAGTATTTCAAACCGTATATCAATAAAAAATCATAAAAAGTAAGACAAAGTGGAACCAATGACGGATATTTTCATTTTTTTAAAAAGAAAGGGGCAGTCAGGGAAATTCCTGCATATGATATTGGTAAGAGTAAATTGTAAAAGGGAGACCAGATGCAGGATATTGAATATCTGAAGAGTATGTATCCGTCCGGGATAAAGATACTTCAGGGATATGTATCAGAAGCATGCGACCGGCTGGATTATAAGAACAGCCCTATGTATGATGAGTATCCGGACCATCTGATGGTCAACAGACTGTGTGATACTATCTGTGATACAGTCATGTCATCAGAAGGTGCGGAGCGGGTTACCAGCATGTGGAACATAGCAGAAACTGACAGAAGTTCCTTGGAGATGGAGGAACTGCATAATGACATGAAACGTCTGGATATAGATTCTTCGGTTGATAATCCGGATGCGGATCAGGATGAAATGATTCCAGAAGAATGTTTTCAGATTGAGGTAGAGTCGGTCAGGAAGAATCAGGGAATGCAGTATATGGATAAGCAGGAAGCAAATGAAGTAACTCCAGACCCTGCACAGGGAAGAGGTGAATCTACTATCCGTTCAGTGGAAGAGCGGATAGAGACTCAGGAAATCAGAGAAAGAAACCCAATGGGACCAGGACCGGAGAGACCGCCCATGGGGCCAGGACCAGGAAGACCGCCTATGGGGCCAGGGCCGGAGAGACCGCCCATGGGGCCAGGACCAGGAAGACCGCCTATGGGGCCAGGGCCAGAGAGACCGCCCATGGGGCCAGGACCAGGAAGACCGCCTATGGGGCCAGGGCCGGAGAGACCGCCCATGGGGCCAGGACCAGGAAGACCGCCTATGGGGCCAGGGCCAGAGAGACCGCCCATGGGGCCAGGACCAGGAAGACCGCCTATGGGGCCAGGGCCGGAGAGACCGCCCATGGGGCCAGGACCAGGAAGACCGCCTATGGGGCCAGGGCCAGAGAGACCGCCCATGGGGCCAGGACCAGGAAGACCGCCTATGGGGCCAGGGCCGGAGAGACCGCCCATGGGGCCAGGACCAGGAAGACCGCCTATGGGGCCAGGGCCAGAGAGACCGCCCATGGGGCCAGGACCAGGAAGACCGCCTATGGGGCCAGGGCCGGAGAGACCGCCCATGGGGCCAGGACCAGGAAGACCGCCTATGGGGCCAGGGCCAGAGAGACCGCCCATGGGGCCAGGACCAGGAAGACCGCCTATGGGGCCAGGGCCGGAGAGACCGCCCATGGGGCCAGGACCAGGAAGACCGCCTATGGGGCCAGGGCCAGAAAGACCACCAATGGGACCGGGGCCGGAGAGACCGCCCATGGGACCAGAATCTGGCAGGCCGCCAATGGGACCAGGGCCGGATAGGCCACCCCAGGGACCAGGATCTGGCAGACCGCCCATGGGACCAGGACCAGAAAGACCACCGATGGGACCAGGGCCAGGCAGACCGCCCATGGGACCAGGGCCAGAAAGACCACCGATGGGACCAGGGCCAGGGAGACCACCGATGGGACCAGAATCTGGCAGACCACCGATGGGACCAGGGCAAGGCAGACCGCCCATGGGACCAGGACCAGAAAGACCACCAATGGGACCAGGGCCAGGCAGACCGCCAATGGGACCAGGGCCGGAAAGACCACCCATGGGACCAGGGCAAGGCAGACCGCCAATGGGGCCAGGACCGGAGAGACCACCGAGGCCAGTCCCACCGCCACCGAGGCCGCCGCAGCCACCGAGGCCAGTCCCACCGCCACCAAGGCCGCCGCAGCCACCGAGGCCA
>NZ_QVEX01000032.1 GCF_003434055.1 Enterocloster aldenensis
AGTGTGCTTTTCAGTACACCCCAACATTCAGTATAGAACCTTTTATTTTGCCTGGACCCTGTAATATGGACATAGATGGAATTATTGGTAAAATATAACAAAAGAATATAACTATAATAAGTAAATGCTTATCAGACTAATAAAGAATATATATTTTACGATATCAATATACAATGCTATACTGTTTATACAACATAGCAGTTAAAACGTATTTTTAAAAACGATTCAGGGAGGTAGCACAATGAAGAGAAGGTTGGTTGCAATGTTTACAGCGGTGACGCTTGTACTGTCCATGGCTGGGTGCGGGGGAGCCAGGCCGGCAGAGGAGAAAAAGGACACAAACACAGCGGCCGTGGCAGCAGATGACACCGGCGGGAGTACAAAAGAGGCGTCAGAAGGACAGTCAGAGGAAATGTCAAAAGAGGTAAAGAAGATGGTTACCGTCCTGCCCAATGTCCGTGGGGACGGGGGAACCCACGACCTGGCATGCCGGGCATCGGAAGCAATTGCTGACAAAATCGGGGCCGAGCTGGACATCATAGAACTGGGCACGGCCGTGACGGATTCCGCTAAATGGGAGGCGGCCATGAGCGACCTGTGTGAAGAGGATTATGACCTTATCATCACCGGGGGTTCCCTGATGAAGGATACCATTCAGACCGTTGCGCCCATGTATCCGGAAATCCCGTTCATCTGTTACGATGTGAACCTGGATTTTGATTCCGTGGACATGCCCAATGTATATGCCATGGATTTCCATCAGAATGAAGCCGCCTATATGGCCGGGGTGATTGCGGCAAGCATGACAAAGTCAAATTATATCGGTTTTGTGGGCGCCACCAAAATACCTGTTATCTATGACTTTATGGTAGGTTTCATATCCGGCGCCCAGGCAGTCAATCCTGATATAAAGGTGGCGGTTGCGTTTACCAATGATTTTAATGATGCAACCCTTGCAAAGGAACTGGCCCTTGCCCAGATCACGGATGGCGCGGACGTACTTTTCCCGGCCTGCGGCAACGCGGCGGTAGGCGTATATGAAGCTGCCAGGGATAAATCCGTTTCAGCCATTGGTAATGACCAGGATGTGGCTGCCAAATACGCCAACAGCGACGAAAGCCTGGAGAAGGTGATTCTTGCATCTGTCATGAAAAAGGTGGACAACGCCGTAAGCACTGCCTATGAAAGATTCGCCAAGGGCGAGCTTCCATTTGGGTCCCAGGAAACAGTAGGGGTGAAGGAAGACGGGGCCGGCGTGGTTAAGAACGAATATTATGAGGCGCAGCTGCCCGATGAGGTGAAGGCGGTGGTGACAGAGTATGAGGGTAAGATTGGAAGCGGGGAAGTGACGGTACCAACTGCCATCGGTATGGATGCAGAGGAGATTGATGGGATCATCAGTTCCGCACAATAACAATGCACATGCTGACATGGGAGGGCAAGTTTTGAAAAAAGCCTGCCTTCCCATTTTTACCCGATAAAATCAGGAAGGTGGACATGGTATGCAGACGCCTGCAATTGAAATGAAAGGAATCACTAAGATTTATCCCAATGGTGTGGTTGCCAACAAGGATGTGGATTTCAGTGTGGATTACGGGGAAATCCATGCCGTTATGGGGGAAAACGGAGCGGGCAAATCCACACTCATGAAAATGCTGTTTGGATTAGAAAAAATAGACAAAGGTGAAGTGCTGTTTGAAGGCAGGCCGGTCCGTATCAACAGCCCGGCCGAGGCAATCAACCTGAAAATCGGTATGGTGCATCAGGAATTCATGCTGGTGCCATCCCTTACTGTGTCTGAGAACATGATGCTGAGGGAAGAACCAAAAAAGGGTATCTTCATCAACCGGGCAAAGGCAGTGGAGGAAACCAGGCGTATCGCCCGGATGTACCAGCTTCCCATTGACCCGGACACCCGGGTGGAGGACCTGCCGGTAGGGATGAAGCAGAGGGTGGAAATCCTGAAGGCCCTGTACCGCGGCGCCAGGATACTTATACTGGACGAACCCACAGCCGTGCTGACGCCACAGGAAACAGAGGAACTGTTTCGGCAGCTTATCCTGTTAAAGGAACATGGGCACACAGTCATATTCATCTCCCACAAGATCCGTGAGGTCAAGCAGATATGCGACAGGATCACCATCATGAAGAACGGGCAGTCCATGGGGGTATATGATGTAAAGGATATTACGGAATCCGATATCTCGCGGCTGATGGTGGGGCGTGAAGTCAAGATGGACCTGGAAAAGAAACAGGCCCGGCCCCGGGATGTGGTGTTAAGGGTGGAGCACCTGTACCATGGATATGGGGAAGGAAAGCTCAAGGTGAATGATGTGAGCTTCACGGTAAGGAGCGGGGAAATCCTTGGCATAGCAGGGGTGGAAGGAAACGGGCAGAGGGAGCTGCTGGAGTGCATCACAGGCCTGCGGCCTATCCAGAGAGGGAAGATCCGGATAAAGCGCCACGACGTATCCGGGATGTCCATCCGAAACATCCGGGATATTGCCAAGACCGCGTATATACCCCAGGACAGGCTTTTGTTTGGCGTTGCCAGCGAAGCCACGATTAAGGAAAACCTTCTGGCCAACCGGCTTTCGGACCCTGAAATCTCCAAGGCAGGCATTGTGAAGGAAAAGCAGCTGACCCGGAAATCCAGGGAGCTGATCCGGGAATTCACCGTGAAATGTGACAGCGAGAAGCAGACCGTGGACATGCTGTCCGGCGGCAACATCCAGAAGGTGGTGGTTGCCAGGGAGCTTTCCATGCCCAGGGACCTGATTGTCATTGACCAGCCTTCCAGGGGCATTGACATAGGAGCCACCAAATTCATACATGAGAAGATATTCGAACTAAGGGACAGGGACGCGGCCATCCTTATAAGTTCCGCAGACCTGGCGGAAATCATGGAACTCAGCGATTCCCTGATCGTGATGTATGAAGGCGAAATCGCAGCGTATTTTAAAAGCCTTCAGGGAATTACCGAGGAAACCCTGGGAGAATACATGCTGGGGATAAAAAAGCAGACTCCGGAGGAAATAAAGGAGGCATTTTATGAACAATAACAGACTGAACCAGACATTTTCCTTTGTAAAGGTCCTGCTTGCAATTGTCATTGCAATGCTGACAGCCTTCGTAATCATCCTGATTGTCAGCGACGAGCCTATGGAGGCCCTCCACGCCTTTTTGCTGGGGCCGTTTACCTCCACGCGAAGGATGGGGAACCTGATAGAGAATACCGTGCCCTTGATTTACGTAGGCCTGGGTGTATGCGTGCTTTGGGCCACCGGCAAGCGCACCCTGTCCGGCGAAGGGTGTTATTACTTCGGCGGCCTTATGGCAGCGGCGGTATCCCTGAAGCTTACCGTGGTACATGGCCACAGCCTGACACTGGTCTCCATGGCGGTGGTGCTGGTTGTCTGCGGGCTGATGGCGCTGCTCCCCATGATCGTGAACCTGAAATACGGTACGGATGCCTTTGTGGTCTCCCTGCTTTTTAACTATGTAATATTTTATATCGGGAATTACATATTCAGCAATTATCTCATGGACATCACCTCCACCTCCTCGGGCTCCTATCCGCTGCCCAAGGACAGCTTCCTCCCCACGCTGATTGATGGGACAAAGGTAAACGCCAACCTGATTATTGCGCTCATTGCAATTGTGCTGACCTGGTTCTTCCTGTACAAAACCAAGTGGGGCTTAAGCATCCGCCTCATAGGGGCCAATCCCAACTATGCCAGATACATTGGAATCAACGTATTTGCCATGTGCGTGCTGGCCCAGTTCATCGGGGGCGCGCTCAGCGGATTTGGCGGGGGCATGGAAATGTTCGGGCGCAATCCCAGGTTTGCCTGGTTTTCCCTGACCAATCTGGGGTGGGACGGTATCATGGTAGCCACACTTGCCAGGTATAAGCCTCAATATATCCTGTTTTCCGCATTGTTCCTGGGATATGTAAGGACGGGCGCGGACATCATGAACCGCTCTTCGGATGTGGCAAGTGAAATCGTAATGATCATTCAGGCTGTCATGATCCTGTTTATCGGAGCCAATGCATTTCTGGCCAGGACCCAGCAGAAACTCAGGGTTAAGTACAATACGCAAAAGGCAAAGGAGGCATAATCAATGGATATATTGCAGAATTTCCTGACAACCGGCTTTTTCTATACCATTATCCGTGTTTCCACGCCCCTTATCTTTGCCAGCCTGTCCTCCCTGATTGCCAGAAAGGGCGGCGTGACCAACATTACCATAGACAGCACCATGATCATGTCCGCCCTGACAGGCGTGCTGGTCAGCGCATATACAAAAAACATTTGGCTGGCCCTGGTCTGCGGGATGGCGGTGGGTGTGGTCATGGGAATCTTCATGGGGTATTTCCATATCATGATGAATACCAACATGATACTGACAGGCGTGGCCATCAACACCTTTACCTCAGGGGCCGCCGTAATGATCCTGTATGCCTTTACCGGGGATAAGGGTTCCTCATCCATGGTTAAGAGCATGGGGATTCCCGGCATTGACATACCTGTCATCCGGAGCATACCCGTATTGGGGGATATTGTATCAGGCCATAACGTATTTACCTATGTGGCGTTCATCCTGGTCATCGTGGTCTGGTTCCTGATGTACCGGATGCCCCTGGGACTCAGGATCCGGGCAGTGGGGGAAAACAGCAGCGCCGCCAGGTCTGTGGGGGAGAACCCTACAAAGGTAAAGCTGATCGCCCTGGGACTCAGCGGCCTCTTTGCATCCCTTGGAGGCATGTACCTGTCCATGGGCAATATGCAGGTATTCATTGTGAATATGACAGCGGGCCGCGGTTTTATCGGAGTGGCCGCAGATGCAATGGGGCGCGGCAACCCCATAGGGGCCATGATTGCTTCCCTGTTATTCGGAAGCGCCAACGCGGTCGCCAATGTGCTGCAGATTAATTCATTTTCTTCGGATGTTGTGATGGCCATACCTTATGTTGTGTCCATTGCAGGCATCATCATCTACTCTGCCCATGAACAGCAGGTAAAAGAAAAACGGATCAGGAAGGAAATGAAGGAAGCGGAAAGAGAGGAAAAGACCTATGGAAAAAATTCCGGTAATCATAGACTGTGATCCGGGCCACGATGATATGGTGGCATTGGTCCTGGCGCTTGGGAGCCCGCGTCTGGACGTAAAGGCAATCACCAATGTGGCGGGCAATAAGGTGATGGAAAAGGTGGTGAGGAACACCCTCAATATCCTCAATTACTGCGGGGCAGAATGCATTGTGGCCCCAGGGGCCAGCCGCCCCATTGTACGGGCCTATACAAGAACGGATTCGGAAGGGTGCCATGGGGTCAGCGGACTGGACGGTTTTGATTTTCCGCGGGACAACCCTTTAAAACCATCGGACCGTAAAGCGGTGGAGGTGATGGCGGACGTACTCAGGAACAGCAGGGAAAAGGTGGTGCTGATTGGCACAGGCCCCCTTACCAACCTGGGGCTGTTAATCCGCACATTCCCTGAGCTGTGCGAGGAAAAGGTGCGGTGCATCTCCCTTATGGGCGGCACCTGCCACTTCATCCTGACCAGGCCGTTCATGGAATTCAATACATATCTGGACGCCGAGGCCACAAAGATAGTATTTGAAAGCGGCCTGCCCATTACCATGTACGGCTACGATGTTACATACAGGACACTGTTCGGGCAGGATTTCCTGGATTCGCTGAAAGCGCTGGGCAACAGGACCGGACTTATGATGTCCTGCCTGCTTCAGGAGTTCTGGAACATGCACAACCGGGTGTGGATTGACCTGGGGGGCTGTCCGGTCCATGACGCATGTGCGGTGGCAGGTATCATCGACCCTTTTGTTGTAACCAAAAGCGAGATGATGTATGTGGAAATCCCCACGGAACCAGGTCCTTTATCCGGCGCCACCATCTGCGACTATGCCCACCGGTCCGGAAAACCGGAAAATGTAAAAGTGGTGTTTGAGATGGACAATGACAGGTTCTTCCGGATGATACTGGATTCAGCAGGAGCGCTGGCATGAATGACCCGCTGCTTCTCCTGTGTTATATGTCCATATTGTTTGCAGCCAATGTGCTGGGGGCCGTGGGTGGATTTGGGGCCGGCATGATAAGCATACCCTTCCTGACCCAGCTGTTTGATGCAAAGGCAGTCATCATGGCTTCCACCATGACCTGCGTCTTAAATCTCTTTATTGCAGTAAAAAACTGGAGACATGTGGACCTTAAGCGGCTTTTCCGGATCCTTTTCTACATGTGCATAGGACTTCCCATAGGCGTATACGGTCTGAAGACCTTGGACGTGGATGCGTTAAAACATCTTTTGGGCGGCTTCATGCTGGTCATTGGCGGATATGGGATCATGAAGCTTTGGATACCCCGGGCAGCGGGGATGCACCTTCCGGCCTGGGCCTTAAGGGGATGCCTGATTGCAGGGGGGATTGTCCAGGGCGCCATATCCTCAGGAGGAAGCCTGATACTTTTATATGCGCAGCAGGAACTGGAGGAGAAAAACAGATTCAGGGCCACCATGGCGCTTTTGTGGACAATTGTCAGCCTGATTACGGTGCTCCAGTATATGCTGATGGGAACCCTGAACCGGGAATCCCTCCGTCTGTTTGCCGCGGGCGTGCTTCCTGTGCTGTCCGGTATCTTTGCGGGAGGGCTGCTTTGCAGGCGTCTTAGCCAGCGTGCATTTGCTTATGTAATCAATATACTGATCATGTTCGCGGGAATGATTTCCCTGTGCAGGTAACTGGGGTCAGGTTCAAGCCGGAAGGGTCACTTCTAAATCCAGGCATATTTCCTTAAGGTCTAAAAGGGCATTGGTGAAGAACTTGTTTTTGTGATACACCATATAAAACTTTCTTGACAGCGGACCGCCTTCCAGGGCCACCTCCACCAGGGAACCGTGATTCAGCTCCTGCTCCACAATCCTCCTGGAGATGACGGTTATGCCGTAATTATTGATGACAGCCAGCTTGGTTGTCTCCGAATTATTGCAGAACCAGGTGCTTTTCAAAATATGGTTGTGGATTTCCATGAAGTTCGTAAACAGTTCCGGCGTGCTGCTGGGCTCACGGGCAATGTAATTTTCCGCGCTGATTTCGTCCAGGGTGGCGTATCTGGTTTTGGCGAATTTGTGGTCAGGGCTTACCACAAGGACCATCTCATCGTCAAGAAACGGTTCAAATATCAGGTCCGGGCTGGTGGGGAGGCTTTCAACCAGCGCGATATCAAGTTCATTCCTGGCCAGGGAGGGGCCCAGATAGTCCGGGGTGTTGATGGATACCCGTACCTCGGCCTGAGGATAACAGGATTGGAATTCATGCAGTATATGGTTCATCAGACAGGTGCCGATGGTAATGGTGGCCCCGATCTTAACTTCCGTATACGCGGTTGTGTCATTCATCTGCTGTTCCAGTTCGCCAAACAGCGAGAGGATGTGCTTTGCATAAAAAAGAAACTGGCTTCCGGCCGGCGTTATATAGATTTTTTTGGACAGCCTTTCAAAAAGCCGTACATTATAATGGTTCTCAAGTTCAGAGATGGCCTGGCTTATGGCTGGCTGCGCAATATAAAGCTGCTTTGCCGCCGCGTGCATATTAAGGGATTCGGCCACTGCAACAAAGATGCGGAGATGGCGGAGGGTCATGGTCTGCTCCTTTCCGGTGATTGATAAGTAATAACATATTATCTATATCAATATAATAATCTTTTTTATTCATTATATCAATGCTAAAACAAGGAGGGGATTAGGGATGGTAATTGATTTTAGGACAAGGCCTCCGTATAAGAGTTTTGTAACAAAGGGAAACTTCTTTCCCAGGCCCATGGAAGATGATTTTGAGAGACCGGAGGATGTGCCCGGGATATACAGGGATAGCATAGGGATTGAATCAGCCCGGCATGGGGACTTCCGGTTATACATGGATGAACTGTCGGCGTCCGGGATTGACATGCAGGTCGTACAGGGGAGGAAGGTGCGTCCGGGCATGGCAGCCGTGGATAATGAGGATGTGTGCCGCCTTCAGATGCTGTATCCGAAACAGTTCATATCATTTCCCGCAGTAGACCCCGCGGATGTGGATGGGGCTGTGGCTGAGATTGAATATTATGTTAAGACATATGGGATTAAGGGGATTGCCATGGAGCCGGGATGGTCCATGCCTCCGGTTTATGTGGATGACAGGAAGCTGGACCCGGTTTACGCTGCCTGTGAGGAACACGGCCTGATATGCGCATTTACATTAAGCGTCCTGGCAGGGGAGGATCTGTCATATTGCAATCCCATCGCGGTGCAGCATACAGCCCTCCGTTTCCCCAGGGTCGCGTTCACCGTATCCCATGGCTGCTGGCCCTTTGTGGAGGAATTCCTTGGAACCGCGCTCCAGTGCATGAACGTATACTGCTATCCGGATTTCTTCTTAAGCCTGCCCAACATGCCCTTTGCGGACCAGTTTGTACGGGCGGCCAATTCATTCATGCGCTACCGTATGATGTTTGCCACCAGTTATCCGGTCAGGCCCTTAAAGCAGAGCCTGGAACAGTTCAGGACCCTGCCCTTTGAACCGGAGGTGCTTGAACTGCTGTTGCATGAAAATGCAGAAAGGCTGCTGGGCTTAAACAAAAGTTAACACCAGTGCATATAAAAAAGGGGACTGCCCTGCGGCAATCCCCTTTCCGTAATTATAATTTAGCCATGGCAGCTTCATCCGCAACCACAATTACATCGCTATGTAACTGCAGGATGGAAGCCGGAACCTCTGGTGTGACAGGTCCGCAGAGTACATCGTGAAGGATCTGTGCCTTGTCTGCACCGCTTACCACAAGAAGGATCTTACGGGCCTTCATGATGGTTCCGATACCCATGGTATACGCCTGCTTGGGCACGTCGTCAACGGATGCAAAGAAACGCTTATTGGCCTCAATGGTGCTCTGGGTCAGGTCCACGCAGTGTGTGGTCCGGGGGAAATCCTTATCCGGCTCATTAAAACCAATATGGCCGTTGTGTCCAAGGCCCAGCAGCTGAAGGTCAACGCCGCCGTAAGCTTCAATTACATTCTCATACCGGGAGCACTCTTTTTCGCTGTCAGGTTCTGTTCCGTCCGGAACATTGGTATTCTCCATGTTAATATTAATGTGTTTGAAAAGGTTATTATACATGAAATAGTAGTAGCTCTGGTCGTTATCCTTTGTCAGGCCCCTGTATTCATCCAGGTTCACGCTCTTTGCTGCTGAAAAGTCCAGGTCGCCCTTTTCGTACCATTCAATCAGCTGCTTATAGGTGCCGATTGGGGTGGAGCCGGTTGCCAGTCCAAGTACGCAGTCAGGTTTTAAAAGGACCTGTGCTGATATGATGTTGGCTGCCTTGCGGCTCAAGTCGTCATAATCTTTTGCTTTGATGATTCTCATAATAATTGCCACCTTTCCATACATTAATAATAGTTGCAGATGTCCGTCTGCCATGGGCTGTGCCTGAAAATCCATTCCCGCCGACGTAGGGAACGAAATTTTCAAACAGACCCTGGAAACTGCTCGGCCATCAACTTGGAAAAAATTTTTATTTCTGTTTAAATATAGGATAACATTTTCCTAACATACTTTCAAGGGGTAATTGCATAAAATATTTATAAAAGCAGATAGGCCGTTTTCGGGGCAGCTGCAGACTATGGGTGCGAGGAGTGAAAATATGACCAATTATCGGAGATTGATATCTTATATCTATGCCTACGAAGGGGAAGTCAAAGGCAAAAATATCGGGTTTGCCAAGCTGGAGTCCAGGAACGGGCAGTGCAAGCTCAGCGTAAATGTAAAAAAAGTCTACGTGGGAAGCAGCGACCTTGGGGTTTATCTGCTGGCTCCGGGCAAGGAAATACTGCTGGGAAATATATTTATCAGGGGCGGTTCCGGTGAATTCAGGGCAGTGGTGTCCGTGGAAAATGCTGCTGACTCCGGATACAGCATGGACCATTGTTATGGCCTGACCATCCATGAAGCAGACGATTCATGGCGCGCATATACAACGATCTGGGAAGACGCCGTCGCCCATGCGGCAGAGGTGGAACTGGCAGACGTGACCTCAGGCAGGCTGGGGGATTCCGAGCAGCAGATACATAAAAAGGTGGAGGAACTGGCCAGGGAGATTGGCGATAAGAAGATTCCCTTACTGGAGTCATCCAGAAGCATGGAACCGGCTGGCGTCAGGAACACGGATGTCCCGGAAACCGGCACAGCGGCAGCGTCCGGCACAGGGAATGACCAGATGGAACTGGCAGGCGCCGGGGCCGCGGATATGGAGCTGGCAGGCGCCGGGGCTGCGGATATGGAACTGGCAGGCGCCGGGGCCGCGGATATGGAGCTGGCAGGCGCCGGGGCTGCGGATATGGAACTGGCCGGCGCAGAGGCCGCGGATATGGAACTGGCCGGCGCCGGGGCTGCGGATATGGAACTGGCCGGCGCCGGGGCTGCGGATATGGAACTGGCCGGCGCAGAGGCCGCGGATGGAGGGCAGCCCGCCCCGGAATCCGTGGGAGTGGAGCTGACCGGAGCAGGACCTTCCGGAACGGAACTGATGGGAACGGAATCCCTGGAAGGAGAGCTGTCAGGAGAGGGGCCTTTTGGAGCAGGACCGGCTGGAAGCGGATGTTTGGAAGGGGAACTGTCCGGAACGCAATCCTCGGGTGCAGGACCGGAGGAAGCAGGATCTGCGGGTAAGGAAATGTCTGATGCAAAATCAGCAGATGCGGTGACGGCAGGAAGGGAATCAGCGGATGTGAAGCTGGCCGGAGCTGAGTTGGCAGATGAGGCAATGGCAGGAAGGGACTCCACAGATAATCCGCAGCCGGGGTGGCCTGGGGAAAATACGGTTCAGGACCATGAAATACCTGTGTGGGGCGAGTCTGCCATGGAGACAGAGGCAGGAGCCGGATGTGCGGAAAACACAGATAATCAGTGGTATCAGTATAATGATACACAACCAGAAAATAATATGGGACAATACAATGCTGCAAAGCCTGAAATGGGAATGCATCCGGCTTCGGACAGGGCGCAGATGCCCGGTGGACAGACGGGGGCATGGCCTAGGGCCGGGGAGCAGATGGGTATGGAATTCTGGCAGGAATCCGGTACTTTGCGGCAGCGTGAAATGCTTCGAAGGGCTGGCCGCTATCCACGGGCCAATATCACTGTAAGACAGAACGGGCAGGGAGCGGCGCAGGAACCGGCAAGGACCCCGGCGCCGTCGGATAGGAATACCCCGGGCCAGGCTGCCATGCTGCCGGATAGGAATACCCCGGGCCAGGCTGTCATGCCGCCGGATAGGAATACCCTGGGTGAGACTGTCATGCCGCCGGATAGGAATACCCTGGGTGAGACTGTCATGCCGCCGGATAGGAATACCTTGGGTGAGACTGTCATGCCGCCGGATAGGAATACCCCGAACCAGACCGCCATGCCATCTGATACGGATACCCAAGGACAGACCGCCGAAGATACCGATGCCTGGATTGGGAACCCTGCTTCGGCAGATACCGGAGTCCCGGTCCGCTCTTCCATTCCAACCTGTCCCAACATGCAGAATAGAAGAGGAATGCAGCCCAGACAGAATATGAGATTCAATCGGGGAATGCCGCAAAGAGGCATGGCACAGCCGGAAGAAGAGGCCGCTCTCCGCCAGGATAGGAGGCCTGATTCCAATGTAATGGCCGGCCGGCCGGCCGGAGAGCTGGAATACCCCGGCGGTGAATGCCCCGGTGGTTAACCCCCCTGTGATGAATACCACAGAAGGAAATGCCAGACAGGGAAATGCCCCGCAGAATAACGCCCGACAGGGAAATGCCCCGCAGAACAATGCCAGACAGGGAAATGCCCCGCAGAATAACGCCCCACAGGAAAATGCCCCGCAGAACAATGCCCCACAGGGTAATGCCCCGCAGGGAAATACCCCGCAGAATAACGCCCCACAGGGCAATGCCCAACAGGGTAATGTCCCGCAGAATAATACCCCACAGGACAATGTCCCAGAGGCTAATGTCCAGGCAGGCAATGTCCGGGAGGAAGACATACTTTTGGGAAATCCCCAGGACCTGCAGCGCCTCGAAGAAGAGGAACAGGAAGACATAGGGCCCCATAAGCTTTGGGAAGGATTCCGTAAGCGTTACGCCAAGATACAGGCCTTTGACAGCGCCAACGGATGCGAGATCCTTACCATAAAGCCCCAGGATATCGGTCTTTTGCCAAGGGAAAACTGGAATTACGGAAACAACAGCTTCCTGCTTCACGGTTATTATAATTACCGGTACCTGATACTTGCGCGCATCGGAAGTGAAGAACAGGGCAGGGTCCGTTATATCCTGGGAGTACCGGGCCATTATTACAGCAATGAAAAATACATGGCATCCATGTTCGGCTTCCCGCATTTTGTACTCTCGAAAAAACAGCCGTCACAGGACGGCCGCTTTGGCTATTGGTATGCAGATGTAAGGATGGATAACCAGGATTAAAATGTCTGTCCTGAACATAAATCCAATAAAGAACGTGTTTGTGATTTTATATTAATAATCAATTCCGCGCAGGGATACCTGGTCTACATAAGGGCGGACCAGGTCCGCAAAAACCAGCATCTCATCTTTGGTAAAGTCAGAATACACGCCGGGAACCAGCACCTGGCCGGATTCCGTAAAACACTGCAGGTAGTACCTGGGGCAGCCTTTGATCCACGGCCCGATTTTGCTGAAATCATCAGCAGTATGAAGGCCGCGGACAACGGTTGTCCGGAATTCATAGGGTACGCTGCCGGACAAGAGGAAATCAATGCTCTCATCTATATATTCCATATGCAGCCCCTGAACCCCGCAGACCTTCCCATAATCATCCCTGGAAGCCTTGATGTCCATGGCTACAAAATCCAGCAGTCCTTTTTTACATAAATCCTTCAGCAGTCCTGGCCTGTATCCGTTGGTGTCCAGCTTTACAGCCAGACCCATTGACCGGATACGCCGGATGAAGTCCTCCAGGTCAGGCTGCAGCGTCGACTCCCCGCCCGTTATACAGACCCCTTCCAAGATTCCCTTTCGCTTATGTAAAAAATCAAATATCTCTTCTTCCGTATAATCTTCCTCTGCTTCACTGCCCAGCAGTTCGCTGTTATGACAGAACGGACAGCGGAAATTACATCCCCCGGTAAAAACCGTACAGGCCACACGCTCAGGGAAATCCAGCAGTGTGGTCTTTTGCAGTCCACAAATTTTCATGATATAATAAACCCATCCCTTTTCATTTTATGACTTGTCTTATATAATGAAAAAGTATAACACAATCAGAGTTGAAAAAAAAGAGGAAGCACTGTCTATGGAAGCAGATAAAATAAACCAGGCCCAACAGGACCTGACATATACACAGCAGCAGAAAGGGGAACTGACCAGGCGCAGGAACTGGGAAAAGAGAATGGAGCAGAAGCGCCTTGCCGCCCTTAAGGCAGAGAAGGAAGAAAAAGAACAGCTCAGGACGGATGAACGGTTCATGCGCGAGGCAATCCGTCAGGCCCATAAGGCCGCGGCCCTGGGGGATGTGCCGATTGGATGTGTGATTGTCCGCCAGGGACAGATCATAGCCAGGGGATATAACCGCAGGAATGCAGATAAGAGCGTACTGTCCCACGCAGAAATCATTTCCATGAAAAAGGCATGTAAAAAACTGGGTGACTGGAGGCTGGAGGACTGTACCATGTATGTTACCCTGGAACCATGTCCCATGTGTTCCGGCGCCATTGTCCAGGCCAGGATTCCACGTGTAGTGATAGGCTGCATGAATGCCAAGGCGGGGTGCGCGGGGTCGGTTCTGGATATGCTGCACGAACCCGGTTTTAACCATCAGGTGGATACGCGCCCAGGTGTCCTGGGGGAACAATGTTCCGGGATGATGAAAGAGTTTTTCAGGAAAATCAGGGAAGGCAGATAAAGGAGGAAATCAGATGCTGAAGATAGGAATCATGGGTCTTGGTAAGATTGCAGTCAAGATGGTGCAAACCGCACAGGGGATGGAAGAGGTATGTATACATGCCGTTGGTTCGCGCTCCCTGGAGCGGGCAGGGAGGTTTGCCGGGGAGTATGGGATTGGCAGGGCGTACGGCTCATATGAGGAGCTGGCTGCGGACAGCGAGGTTGACCTGATTTATGTGGCAACCCCACATTCCCGTCACTATGAAGACATGAAGCTGTGTATTGGACACAGGAAACATGTCCTGTGCGAAAAGGCATTTACACTCAATGCGCCTCAGGCACGGGAAGTACTATCCATGGCCCGGCAGGCAGGGGTATTGTGCGCCGAGGGCATATGGACCAGATATCTGCCGTCCAGGAAGATGATTTCTGATATCATAAGCAGCGGGGCCATTGGGACCCCAATCTCCATTACAGCCAATCTGGGGTATGAACTGACAGGCGTGGAGCGGCTGATGAATCCGGCGTTGGGCGGCGGCGCCCTTTTAGATGTAGGGGTTTATGCAATTAATTTTGCCCTTATGGTTTTTGGGGAGGATTATGAATCCATTACTTCCGGGGCAGTATTTAACGACCAGGGCGCAGATGTGTCGGAGGGAATCACAATTACATGGAGGGACGGCAGGCTTGCCGTACTGCATGCCACGGTCCTGGCCAATACGGACCGCCAGGGCACGGTCTTTGGGGACAAGGGTTTCCTGGTAATAGACAATATCAATAACTGCGCCCGGATTGACCTATATAACATGAACAGGGAACTGGTGGAAAGCTTTAAGACCCCGGACCAGATTACCGGATTTGAGTATGAGGTGGAGGCGTGCCGCAAGGCTATTAGGCAAGGGAGTCCGGAGTGTCCTCAGATGCCCCAGGCCTCTACTGTCCGGGTCATGGAGATAATGGATACAATCAGAGGCCAGTGGGGATTCAGGTATCCCTGTGAAATGTGATATTGCGCCGGGAATCCCGCCCCTTGACAAAACCCCGCCCACAAGTTATACTTAACAGGCGGTTACACACAATGTATATCATATGCATGTAATGTGTGCAACACCCAACTAAGTCATAAAGTTTCCACGCAGCCGGGGAGATAGCGGTGCCCTGAACCTGCAATCCGCTCCAGCAGGGGTGATACCTTGCCTCGGGCAACACGTTGCGGAGCTGCCTTGTGTAAGTGGCGTTGACGTTTGGGTCTTACGCAACGGGAATCTGTGAACCGTGTCAGGGCAGGAATGCAGCAGCACTAAGCGGAACCTCTCGTGTGCCGTGAGGCAGCCTGGACCGAGTTAACTGCATGAGTAACGTCCGTGGCGATTGCACAAAGCAAGGTGCGTGGAATTTAAAATGGGATATAAATCTGGAGATGACATTTGTTGCCCACAGATTTATGTCCCATTTCTTAATATTTCTGACAGATTCGTTCCTTAATTTATGCTTGCCCATGGACACCCTTTGCGTTATAATTACAAAATGGGTATAATAGAACCATTGACAAGTAAGCAATAGTTTGATATGGAGGAAGTGCAATATGAGAAGAATCGGAATGCTGACCAGCGGCGGTGACTGCCAGGCTCTGAATGCTACCATGAGAGGTGTGGCAAAATCCTTATACAACATGTTCGACGATGTTGAAATCATTGGTTTTGAAGACGGCTACAGGGGACTTATGTATGCGGATTACCAGATTATGAAATCATCTGACTTTTCAGGTATTTTGACCCAGGGCGGTACAATCCTCGGCACATCACGTCAGCCATTCAAGCAAATGCGCATTCCCGATGAAAATGGTTTGGATAAAGTAGAATCCATGAAACATACCTATAAAAAGCTGAAACTGGACTGTCTGGTGGTATTAGGCGGCAACGGAAGCCAGAAGACAGCCAACATGCTCAGCGAAGAGGGACTCAACGTGGTTTCCCTTCCAAAGACAATTGATAATGACCTTTGGGGTACCGATATGACATTCGGTTTTCAGAGCGCGGTGGATGTGGCTACCAATGCCATTGACTGCATCCACACAACGGCAGCATCCCATGGACGTGTATTCATCGTGGAAGTTATGGGACATAAGGTGGGCTGGCTTACCTTATATGCAGGACTGGCCGGAGGCGCTGACATCATACTTCTCCCGGAGATCCCATACGATATCAACATTGTATGCGACGCCCTGACCAAACGTTCCAAGGCTGGAAAACGCTTCTCCATCCTGGCAGTGGCGGAGGGCGCCATATCCAGGGAAGAAGCTGGTATGAGCAAGAAGGAACTGAAGGAGAAAAAGAAAAACAGCATGGTATATCCATCTGTTGCCTATGAAATCGGGGCCAGGATACAGGAAGTCACGGGCAGCGAAGTGCGCGTCACGGTGCCGGGACACATGCAGAGGGGCGGAGAACCCTGCGCATATGACCGGGTCCTTGCCACAAGGCTTGGGGCAGCAGCAGCCAGGCTCATAGCAGACAAGGAATACGGTTATATGGTAGCTGTTAAAAATAATGATATTACAAAAGTGCCGCTTGCAGAGGTGGCTGGAAAGTTAAAGACAGTTGATCCGGAAAGTTCCATGATCCGGGAAGCCAAGATGGTGGGAATCAGCTTTGGCGACGAATAAACCATGTAACAAGGAGTAATCAGAATGTCATACACGGCGTTATACCGCAAATGGCGCCCTGTCTCGTTTGAGGATGTAAAGGGACAGGACCCAATCGTGCAGACCCTGAAAAACCAGATAACGTCGGAACGAATCGGCCATGCCTACCTGTTCTGCGGAACAAGGGGCACAGGCAAGACCAGTATTGCAAAGATATTTGCCAGGGCGGTCAACTGCGAGCATCCGGTGGACGGAAGCCCATGCAATGAATGTCCTACATGTAAGGCAATCCAGTCAGGTTCATCCATGAACGTGGTGGAAATTGATGCTGCATCCAACAACGGCGTGGAGAATATCCGCGATATCCGTGACCAGGTCCAGTATCCGCCCACAGAAGGAAGGTACAGGGTTTATATCATCGACGAGGTGCATATGCTTTCAATCGGGGCATTTAATGCACTGCTTAAGACACTGGAAGAACCGCCTTCCTATGTGATTTTCATACTTGCCACAACAGAGGTCCATAAGATACCGATTACCATCCTGTCCCGCTGCCAGCGCTATGACTTCAAGAGGATTTCCCTGGAAACCATAGGAGACCGGCTGCGGGAACTGACCCGGGCAGAGCACATTGAGGTGGAGGACAGGGCGCTGATGTACATTGCAAAGGCAGCCGATGGGTCCCTGCGTGACGGACTCAGCCTTCTGGACCAGTGCGTGGCCTTTCATTTTGGGAAGGTCCTGACCTATGACAATGCCCTGGAGGTGCTGGGCGCGGTGGATTCCAGCGTGTTCAGCCAGATGTTCGGTGCGGTCGTGGAAGGCAGGACCAGGGATTGTATCTGTACCCTGGAGGAAATTGTAATCCAGGGACGGGAACTGGGACAGTTCGTAAATGACTTTATCTGGTACATGAGGAACCTTCTCCTGATTCAGAGCGCGGATGACGCGGAAGGACTCCTGGATATGTCAGAGGAAAACTTAAAGCAGCTGAAGGAAGATGGGAAAAAGGCGGACGGACCCACGCTGATGCGGTATATCCGGGTGTTTTCCGAACTATCCAACCAGCTGCGCTATGCATCCCAGAAACGGGTGCTGGTGGAGGTGGCCCTGATTAAACTAACCCGTCCGTCCATGGAACCCAATCTGGATTCCGTCCTTCAGCGTCTTGCAGAACTGGAAGAACAGATGGAAGACCTGGAAGCCGGGCGCATGGCAATCCCCATGGCAGGACCGTCCCAGACGTCTGCCGTACCAGGGACTGCGGCACCGGGAAGCCCCGCAGGACCGGTTCCCCAGGCCCAGTTCACGCAGGTTCAGGCAGAGCCCCAGGTCCCGGCGGAAAAGGTAAGCCTGCCTAAGGCCCAGCTGGAGGATTTAAAGCTGGTCCGTAACGAGTGGGCTAAGATTGTCCGCAGCATAGGAGGGGGAGCCAAATCCTATCTCAGGGATACGGTTGTGGAACCTGGAGGCGAGGGGTGCCTTACCATTGTGTTCATGGATTCCATGAACTACGACATGGGCAAGCGTCCCACCGTGATTGGGGAGCTGGAGCGGTACGTGGAAACCAATTATGGCAGGTCCATTTACTTTAAGACAAGGCTGGCCGGTAAGGGCGAGAGGCTGAACACCATATATATAACAGAAGAAGAGCTGGAAGATAAGATTCATATGGATATTACATATGAAGATTAATAATAATAAATAACAGATTATATAGGAGGAATACACCATGGCAAAACGTGGCGGATTTCCAGGCGGAATGCCTGGCAATATGAATAACCTTATGAAGCAGGCGCAGCGTATGCAGCGCCAGATGGAAGAAGCGACTAAGGAACTGGAGTCAAAAGAATATACAGCCACATCCGGCGGAGGCGCTGTAAGCGTGACCGTATCCGGCAAAAAAGAAGTTGTGTCTGTCAAGTTATCCGAGGAAGTAGTGGACCCGGATGATATTGAGATGCTGGAGGATCTGATCATGGCAGCTACCAACGAGGCATTCCGCCAGATGGAAACAGAGAGCAGCGAGGCCATGTCCAAGCTGACAGGCGGACTTGGAGGGGCATTGGGCGGAGGCCTTCCTTTCTAATGGATTATTACAGCAGTCAGATTACCAAATTAATAGAAGAGCTGTCCAAGCTTCCGGGAGTTGGGGCCAAATCGGCCCAGCGCCTGGCATTTCACATCATCAACATGCCCAAGGAGCAGGTGGAGGAACTGGCGGCTGCCATGACCGGGGCCAGGAATAATGTGCGTTACTGCAAGGAGTGCTTTACCCTTACGGATAAGGAACTGTGTCCAATCTGCAGCAGTGACAGGAGAAACCATAAGACCATCATGGTGGTTGAGAATACAAGGGATCTGGCTGCCTATGAGAAGACCGGCAAGTATGATGGTATTTACCATGTACTTCACGGAGCCATCTCCCCAATGCTGGGAATTGGCCCAAATGATATTAAACTCAAGGAATTGATGCAGCGGCTTCAGTCCGATGTTGAAGAAGTCATCATTGCAACCAATTCCAGCCTGGAAGGTGAGACAACAGCAATGTATATCAGTAAGCTGATAAAGCCCACCGGGATTAAGGTTACCAGGATTGCCAGCGGGGTTCCCGTTGGGGGGGATTTGGAATACATAGATGAAGTAACGCTTCTTCGGGCATTGGAAGGCAGGACCGAAATCTAGTGTGGTGGCACGTTGGCTTCTTGTAAAAACCCAAGGGATGTCAACATGGTCAGTACACTGGGGTGCGTTTGAAAATCCATTCCAGTCATCAGCCTTAAGGAATCATTAAGAGGTGTCCCCTTAGGGCAGATGACCCAAAACGGTTTTCAGACACATCCCGGTACATCCTGGTGCTGGCCGGTGAGACAGGCTGATATGGCACCAGTACTTGAGACAGGGATTTCCATACCGGGAACTAGCTATAGGGAGATGCAAAAGATGGATAAATACGAGTTTAACATTAAAGTTGAGCAGATAAAGAAGATGGTGAACAAAGGCGACTATGAGACAGCCATGAAGATTGCGGATACCATTGACTGGCGCAGGGTGCGCAATGTCAATATCCTGTCCATGGTAGCCACCATATACGAGAAGAATGGAGAGTATCAGGAGGCCAAGGATATCCTGCTGCTTGCCTTTGAACGTGCCCCTATCGGTAAACGCCTGCTGTTTAAGCTGGCGGAGCTGGCCATAAAGGAGGGCAGCATCAGGGAGGCGGAGGATTATTACAGGGAGTTCTGTGACCTGGCTCCCGACGATCCCAGACAGTATATACTCCGATATATGATCCTGGGGGCAAAAGGTGCGCCTGTGGAGCAGTTAATCCATACCCTGGAGCAGTACTGTGGCATTGAGCTGGATGAAAAGTGGCTTTATGAGCTGGCAGAACTGTATGCGGAAGCCGGCATGGGCGATTTGTGCATCATGGCCTGTGATAAGATCATGCTCATGTTCGGTCTGGGTAAATATGTGGAAAAGGCCATGGAACTGAAGATCCAGTTTGCCCCGCTTACCACATACCAGATGGATTTAGTGGAGAACCGGGATAAATATGAAGCAAAACTCCGGGCAGTTGAAAAAGAATACCGCATGGGTAAGCCGGCCGGAGGTTATGAGGATATTTCCCGGGACGGACAGGTTCCGTATGAAGCCGGAACTGATCGTCCATCCCATGATGCGGGCAGCAGGGAAGCCGCATTTACCAGGGAGCCTGGATACGAAGAAGAATATGAAGAGGAGCCATCCTACAGCAGGGAAGTCGTATATACCAGGGAACCTGGATACGAGGAAGGACCGGAGTATGACCCGGAAGCGGGTTATGACGAGGACGCGGCATTTATTGGCGGTGCCGGAGAAGCCGGATATGCTGAGGATAGGGATTATGAAGGATATGCCGGGGAAGCGGTGTATGCTGAGGATCAGGAATATGCCGGAGGAACCGGGTACGCCCCACAGGAAGGGTATGGAGCGGAAGCCGGGTACGCCGCACAGGAAAGATATGGCGCAGAAGCCGGATATGCTGCACGTGAAGGATATGGCGCAGAAGCCGGGTACGCCGCACGTGAAGGATATGGCGCAGAAGCCGGGTACGCCGCACAGGAAAGATATGGCGCAGAAGCCGGGTACGCCGCACGTGAAGGATATGATGCGGAAGCCGGGTATGCCGCACAAGAAGGACACGGCGCGCAAGCCGGGTATGCCGCACAGCAAGGACACGGCGCGCAAGCCGGGTATGATGCACAGGAAGGATACGGCGCAGAAGCCGGATATGCTGAAGATGATGATGAGGAAGCCGGCGTATATGATGATTATGGGCAGGATGATGGTGAGAATCCCCCGGTCCATGACCAGGTGACCATTGAGCCGGAAGAAGCAGTTACAGGGCATCAGGAGTGGATGCCGGAGGAGGACCCGGACGCAATGACGGACAAGGCCCTGAAAGCGCGTATGCATGAAGCGGAAGTGCAGGCCAACCTAGCCATGGAGATGTCCAGGATTTCTGACCAGGGATTTAGGAGGGAAGTGGAAATGGCCCAGACCCGTGTCCTTTCTGATATCCGGGATATCAGCAAGAGTCCGGTCAGGCAGGCCCATCACCTTATGATAGAGGCTGCCACGCCGCAGCAGGGACTTGAACAGGCCATTGAATCTTTAAAAAAGATTCACAAGGAGACCGGGGCAAAAAACCAGGCTGCAAAGATTACAGGAGAAAAAATCAACGGCAAAGGTGTATTCAATATCTCAGATAAGCTTACAGGCAAGGATTTGATAATTGAGGGTGCCGGCGATATGACGGAGTCCATCCTGCAGGAGCTTAACCAGCTGATGGCCAGGGACGAAACCGGCATGAATGTGGTCCTGATTGACACGGCAGAGCGTCTGGCAGGCCTGCACAGGATATATCCCGGGCTGGCAAAGCGGTTTGAATATATCGGGACATCCACGCCGCACAAGGAAGATGGGTACGAGGCCTCCAAAGAGGATAAGCGCCCTGTAAGACAGGTACAGGTGAAGCGGCAGGACAATCCCCAGCCGGCCGTGCGTACAATGGGACGGCCGCATCCGGCACAGGAGGAGACAAAAACAGCTGTACAGGAACAGCAGCCCCGCCAGCAGACGGCTCAGGAAATGATTAAGCCTGAAAGAAGACCGGAACAGCAGAAACCGGTTGCCAAGATGCAGCCCCCCCAGCCTGATCCGGTACAGAAATTAAATGCAGCTGATTCGGATAAGGTAAATGAGACGGTCCCTGCATCTCTTAAGAAGGATGAGACAGGGCCGGTATCCATTAAGAAGAATAGGACGGTTCCTACATCTGCTAAGGATGAGACAGGCCCGGTATCCATTAAGAAGAATAGGACGGTCCCTGCATCTGCTAAAGATGAGACGGGCCCGGTATCCATTAAGAAGAATCAGGCAGTCCCTGCATCTGTTAAAAAAGTCCCGGAGCCCGAGATTCCCGAGGAAGAGGAGATTCCGGATGATGAGGAGATGGATATTGATGAATTCGCCAAGTATGCATGTGGATACGCTGGCGACATTGACTGCAGCATTTCCGGAAAAAGCATGCTGGCTCTTTATGAGCGCATTGAAATCATGGAAGAGGATGGAATCCCTCTGACAAGGGTCAATGCCGAAGACCTTATTGAGGAAGCTGCTGATAAAGCAGAAAACCCCTCCTTTTTCAAACGCTTAACAGGGATATTTTCATCTAAATATGATAAGGATGGACTTCTTATATTAAAAGAGGAGCATTTTATATGAAATCCATAGGAATAATTGCACTTGACCTGGACGGTACTTTGCTGGACAGCCAGAAGCGCCTGTCTGGGCGTAATAAGGAAGCCCTGCTCAGATGTTCTGACCTGGGAATTGAAATCGTCCCTACCACAGGAAGGGCGGTAGACGGCATCATGCCTGAAATCCGCAATCTGCCCGGCGTCCATTATGCCATCACCACCAACGGAGGGACGGTTGCCGACCTGAGATGCGCCAGATGCCTGACCAGATGCACGCTTTCCAATGTAAAAGCATTGGAAATACTGAATATCGTAAAAAAGTACAATGCCATGTACGATCCCTACATTGACGGACGGGGCATTTCACAGCCTGATTTCATTGACCATATGGCTGATTTTGGCCTTTCCGGCGTCATGCAGGACATGGTACGGGCAACCAGGGATTTGGTGCCGGATGTAATACGCCATGTGGAGCAATGCAAAAAGGATGTTGAGAAGGTAAATATATATCTGGCTGATTTAAAGGACAGGGAGATACTCAGGGAGGAGCTGTCCTTAGTGGAAGGAATCATCATAAGCTCTTCCCTCTATAATAATCTGGAAATCAACGCTGAAGGCGCCACTAAGGGCAATGCACTTATGTGGCTGGCCAGCCACCTGGGAATCAGCAGGGAAAGGACCATGGCATTTGGAGATGGCGAGAATGATGTCACCATGCTGAAGGCGGCCGGTATCGGGATTGCCATGGGGAACGGTCTGGAGATAGCCAAAAGTGCAGCTGACCAGGTAACCCTGACCAATGATGAGGACGGGGTTGCAGACGCAATTGAACGCCTGATATTAAACTGAAAACGAGACTGAAAGAAGCTTAACACATGATGATAGATAATTGGCTGTCCGTCGGGGCAGGTGTATTTCTGGTAGGCATGGTACTCTACGGACATTACCGTGGGTTCCTTAAGCAGTGCGTATCCCTGGGGGCCCTGATACTTACTATAGTTATAGTAAAAATGGCAACGCCCTACATGACCGGATTCATAAAAGACAATCCGTCCATACGTCAAAGTGCGGCCAATGTCATTTTGAACATATCAGGGTGGGAAGAACCATCTCAGGAAGAAACGCAGCTTCCCTCATCCCAGCGGCTTTTGATTGAGGGCCTGAACCTGCCCCAGTCTGTAAAAGACGCATTACTGGAGAATAATAACAGTGAGATATACAAAATGCTGGGCGTGGACCAGTTTGCAGAATACATCAGTATGTATCTGGCCGACATGCTCATCAATGCCATTGCGTCCATTGTACTGTTCCTGGCAGTGTATATATTGATACATCTGATTGTCAGGTGGCTGGATCTGATAGCACGCCTGCCCATTTTATATGGGCTGAACCATATAGCGGGCGCCCTCATGGGATTGGCCCAGGGATTGCTTTTTCTTTGGGTGGCAGGATTTATCCTGAACCTGTTTTCAGCAACACCATTGGGAAAAATGCTGGAGGAGCAGGTGTATGCCAGTACATGGCTGACCTTTCTGTACCGCTACAACCTGATAAACTTTGTATTAGGCGGTATTGTCAGGGGAATCTTCTGATAAGAAATGATTAAGTTGTTCATATATTATATTAAATATAGACAAATAGCTGGAGGAAGTTGGAAACAACGGATGCCAGCTATTTTTTTAACAACCACAAAATATAGAAAAATTCAAAGAAAATAAGCATATTTAGTAGTTGTGGAATATTATTTAAAATTGTTCAAAAAAATGGTACAAATTCCCTTGACATATTGATTAAGTAGTGTTATATTATAGTTCCACCGCGAAAAAACGGCGGGGGAGTTTTTAAAAGAAATAAAAAAAGTTGTTGACAGGATATGGAAACTGTGATAAGATATAAAAGTTGCAGTCGAAAAACAAGACAACAACAAAACAAAAGAATTAAAAAAACTGTTGACAAAAGCAAAAGCTTATGATATACTATCAAAGCTGTTGCCGAGACAGACAACAGACAGAGGACCTTGATAATTGAAGATTGAACAGTATGTAAAA
>NZ_QVEX01000033.1 GCF_003434055.1 Enterocloster aldenensis
GCGGAGGTTATCAGGGCAACCGTCCCCAGGGCGGAGGTTATCAGGGCAACCGTCCCCAGGGCGGAGGCTATCAGGGCAACCGTCCCCAGGGCGGTTATGCAGGTGATAAGGATAAGGATGCAAGGGATACAAGAGGCGTAAGGGGTGACAGCCGCCGTCCGGGAACCAGGGACAGCAAGCCGTCCTTTGAGTCTTCCATCCAGGCCAAACCAACCAGCAACCGTCAGAACAAAAATTTCCATAGAAATGACCGTTATGACAAGAGGGACCGCACAGAGGACGGAAAGAAAGTACCGAAGACAGGCAAAGGCGCATTTATCATGCCGCAGCCTAAAAAGGAAGAGACAAAGGCAGATGAAGTAAAGACCATCATCCTTCCGGAGGTCCTGACCATCCGGGAGCTGGCAGATAAGATGAAACTCCAGCCCTCCGTCATTGTCAAGAAACTCTTCTTAAAGGGACAGATCGTAACCCTGAACCAGGAGATTGACTATGAGAAGGCAGAAGAGATTGCCATGGAATTTGATGTCCTTTGTGAAAAGGAAGTAAAGGTAGATGTGATTGCAGAACTCCTTAAGGAGGATGAAGAAAGCTCTGAGGATATGATACCCAGGTCACCGGTTGTGTGTGTCATGGGCCATGTTGACCACGGCAAGACTTCCCTTCTGGATGCAATCCGCGAGACCAATGTGACTGCCAGGGAGGCCGGCGGCATCACACAGCATATCGGTGCATCTGTCATCGAGATCAATGACCGCAAGATTACCTTCCTTGATACGCCCGGACATGAGGCATTTACTGCAATGCGTATGAGGGGCGCCCAGTCAACGGATATTGCCATCCTGGTAGTTGCCGCAGATGACGGCGTGATGCCTCAGACCATTGAGGCCATCAACCATGCAAAGGCGGCCGGCGTTGAGATCATTGTTGCCATCAACAAGATTGATAAACCCAGCGCCAATGTGGATAAGGTAAAGCAGGAACTTTCCGAATATGAACTGATTTCCGAAGACTGGGGCGGCAGCACTATATTTGTGCCTGTTTCCGCACATACTAAGGAAGGCATCACCGATCTTCTTGAGATGGTCCTTCTGACAGCAGATGTAATGGAGCTTAAGGCCAATCCGAACCGTAAGGGCAGGGGCCTTGTGATAGAGGCGGAACTGGATAAGGGCAAGGGCCCGGTTGCCACCGTACTGGTGCAGAAGGGTACCCTGCGCGTGGGCGACACCATTGCTGCCGGCGCATGCTTCGGAAAAATCCGTGCAATGATGGATGACCGGGGACGCCGCGTGAAGGAAGCCGGACCGTCCACACCTGTGGAAATCCTTGGACTTAACGATGTGCCCAATGCAGGCGAAGTGTTTGTGGCAACGGAAAATGAGAAAGAAGCAAGAAGCTTTGCCGAGACATTTATCTCAGAAGGCAAGAATAAGCTGATTGAAGATACAAAAGCAAAACTGTCCCTGGATGACCTGTTCAGCCAAATTAAGGCAGGCAATGTAAAAGAACTGCCGCTGATCATCAAGGCAGACGTACAGGGCTCCGTGGAGGCTGTGAAGCAGAGTCTTACCAAGCTGTCCAACGAGGAAGTGATGGTTAAGGTAATCCACGGCGGCGTGGGCGCAATCAATGAATCCGATGTTTCCCTGGCATCTGCCAGCAATGCAATCATCATTGGTTTCAATATCCGCCCGGATGCAACCGCCAAGTCCATTGCCGAGAGGGAGAAAGTGGATGTCCGTCTTTACAAGGTCATCTATCAGGCCATTGAGGATGTGGAGGCAGCCATGAAGGGTATGTTAGACCCTGTATTTGAGGAAAAGGTAATCGGCCATGCCGTTATCCGTCAGACCTTCAAGGCATCCGGCATCGGTACCATCGCTGGTTCCTATGTGCTGGACGGCAAGTTCCAGAGGGGCTGCAGCTGCCGCATCAAGAGGGGCACGGAGCAGATATACGAGGGACCGCTGGCATCCTTAAAGCGTTTCAAGGACGATGTGAAGGAAGTGGCTGCAGGTTATGAGTGCGGTCTTGTATTTGAGAAGTTTAATGATCTTCAGGAAGATGATGAGATTGAGGCTTACATCATGGTAGAAGTACCCAGATAGGCCCATACAGATGATGACAGGCCCCACGCCTTGGCGCTGCGTTCCAATATGCGGCGCCGGGAAGCGCTGCGGCCTGTCGCGTCCTTTCCTGGAAGATAAGAGAGGAGTTTCATGCGTAAGAACAGCATAAAGAATACCAGAATCAATGCGGAGGTGCTCAGGGAACTGAGTGAGATCATACGCACAGGCATCAAGGACCCGCGTATACATCCCATGACCAGCGTGGTTTCCGTTGAGGTGACGCCGGATCTTAAATACTGCAGGGCCTATATCAGCGTCCTGGGCAATGAAGATGCGGCAAAGGCAACCATTGAAGGATTAAAGAGCGCGGAGGGATACGTGCGCAGGGAACTGGCAAGAAGGATCAACCTGCGCAATACACCGGAGCTTAAGTTCATTCTGGACCAGTCCATTGAATATGGGGTCAATATGTCAAAACTAATCGATGAGGTCACAAAGGACCTTAAAGATAAAGAAGGACCGGATGAGGATGGTGAAGAGGAGGAGAGCTGATGACAATTCTTGAACAGATGTTAGAAGGCACAGGTTCCGTGGCAATTTTGGGCCATATACGTCCGGATGGGGACTGTCTGGGATCTGCCCTGGGACTGTATAACTATCTCCGACTTAATTATCCGGCTGTCCGCGCAGCCGTATACCTGGAGGAAGCCTCATGCAAATTCGGCTATCTCCAGGGATTTGATGAAATACGCCACCAGGCGGATGAAGAGGTCTACGGCCTCTGTGTCTGCCTGGACTGCGGCGACCTTGGAAGGCTGGGAGGATTTGCCGGCATCCTGGAATCAGCCGGCAAAAGCCTGTGCCTGGACCACCATGTGACCAATACCCGTTTCGCGGACACCAATCTGGTGGAAGACGGCGCAAGCTCTACCTGCGAGGTCCTTTACGGGCAGCTGGACAGCCGGAAGATTGACAGGACGGTTGCCGAATGCCTGTATACGGGAATCATCCACGACACAGGCGTATTCAAATATTCCTCTACCTCCGCCCGGACCATGGAGATAGCAGGAAAGCTGATGGACAAAGGCATTGACTTCGGATCCATCATCGATAACAGCTTTTATAAAAAAACATATATCCAGAACCAGATCCTGGGAAGGGCCCTGCTGGAAAGCATTACATTTTTTGACGGCCGCTGTATATTCAGTGCAATCCGCCAGAATGAAATGGACTTTTACGGCGTGGACAGCAAGGATATGGATGGGATCATCGACCAGCTGAGGCTGACAGAGGGCGTGGAGGTGGCTATTTTCCTTTACCAGTCAGGCGCCCAGGAATTCAAGGTCAGCATGCGGTCGCAGAACCATGTGGACGTGAGCCGGATTGCTGCCTTTTTTGGCGGCGGAGGCCATGTAAGGGCGGCCGGATGCACCATGTCCGGAAGCATACATGATGTAATCAATAACCTGTCCCAGCACATTGCCAGGCAGCTGGATATATAAGAAGGCGGCAAGGGACAGGACAAAAGGACTGAGACTATGTACCATGGAATCATGAATGTATATAAGGAGCCGGGCTATACTTCCCACGACGTGGTAGCCCGGCTCAGAGGGATTTTAAAGCAGAAGAAGATTGGACATACCGGAACCCTGGACCCTGCGGCCGAGGGTGTGCTTCCCGTATGCCTTGGCATGGGTACCAGGCTCTGCGACATGCTGACGGACAGGACCAAGACATATGAAGCTGTCATGCTGCTGGGGATGACCACCGACACACAGGATACAACGGGAGAGGTACTGGAGGACCGGCATCATGCGGCCATGGGACTGGAGGAAGCAGCTGTGACAGAAGCCGTGTTGGGATATAAGGGGGATTATGACCAGATCCCACCCATGTATTCCGCGCTTAAGGTGGACGGGAAAAAGCTGTATGAGCTTGCCAGGGCAGGAAAGGAAGTGGAACGCCAGGCCAGACAGGTCCAGATTTTGGAAATCCGTGTGGACAAGGTGGTGCTTCCCAGGGTGTGGATGACCGTTACCTGTTCCAAGGGGACTTACATAAGGACCCTGTGCCATGACATCGGCGGGAAGCTGGGCTGCGGCGGATGCATGGAGCATCTGACCCGTACCAGGGTGGACCGTTTCGATATAAAAGACAGCCTCAGGCTGGATGAGATAGAAAGGATAAGGGATGAGGGCGGCCTTGATACATGCATCCTTCCGGTGGAAACAGCCCTTGAGGGGTATGCCGGGCTGAAGGTCCTGCCTGAGGCGGACGCCTTCCTTTATAATGGCAATCCCTGTTTCAAAGGCCAGCTGGATGCCGGGGACGGCTGCCTGGACGGGCTGGAGGACGGCCTGAGATTCAGGATGTACGACAGCAAGGGACATTTTGTGGGTGTATATGAGTATCAGGACAGCAGACACTGGTGGAAGCCGTGGAAAATGTTCCTGGCTGCCCCGGAGCATACCTGATACCATCATGTTTGACACCATACGGAAGGAAAATGAGGAATAGCAGGATGAGGTATATAACAGACACCACGGAATTTCAGATAGAGGAGCCAACCATTGTTACCGTGGGCAAGTTTGACGGAAGGCACAGGGGCCATCAGAAGCTTTTACGCACCATGAAGGAGCTGAAGCAGGAGCTCGGTTATCCGACGGCTATCTTTACATTCAGCATCGCGCCCCTGACCCAGATGTCCGGCCAGCCCCAGACCGTGATAACCACCAACATGGAGCGGCGCGCCAACATGGAACGGATGGGGATTGACTATCTGGTGGAATATCCGTTTGATGAGGAAATCCGCCGCATGAGCCCTGAGGATTTTGTGAAAGATATACTGGCAGGCCGTATGGGCGCCAGGGAAATCGTGGTCGGGCCGGATTGCAGTTTTGGCTATCAGGGCGCGGGCAATGCAGGACTTCTGAAGCACATGGAAAAGGAACTGGGATACCGCCTCCATGTGATTGAAAAGGAAAAAGACCATATGCGCGATATCAGCAGCACCTATATAAGGGAAGAACTGGAAAAGGGAAACGTGGAAAAGGCCAATGCGCTGCTGGGGGAGCCCTATTCCATACATGGGAAAGTAGTCCACGGCAACCACATCGGTTCCAGCATCCTGGGGTTCCCCACCGCCAACTTAGAGCCTCCTGCCATGAAGCGCCTGCCCCGGTTCGGGGTATATGTATCCAGGGTGCTGGTGGACAATGTGTATTACCGCGGGGTCACCAACATAGGGAAAAAGCCAACGGTAGAGGGCCGGTATCCTGTGGGGGTGGAGACCTATATCTTTGACCTGGACCGGGATATATATGGGGACACCATTGAGGTCCAGCTGCTGGCCTTTGACCGGCCCGAACAGAAGTTTGCCTCCCTGGAAGAACTGAAGCAGAGGATTGAGATGGATAAGGAGTTTGCGGCAGGGTATTTTGAGATGCATCCGGAGATTGAAGTGGCAGGACGCTGAAAAATGGCGCAGCCGTTCAGACAGCGGGAAAATGCGGTCAAATGAAAACTGAAAATCAAATTACCGGTTTACTTTTGTCCGCGGTTGTGTTATACTGAGCCGGTATGAGATTACGCCGATGCCCGGTTAACTGGTTACTCCAGCCATTTGCCTGGTTTGCGGTGAGACTAACTATTTTAAGGAGGAACTACCATGATTTCTAAGGAAAAGAAAGCACAGATCATTGCAGAGTATGGCCGTAAGCCTGGTGACACAGGTTCACCTGAGGTTCAGATCGCTATCCTGACAGAAAGGATTACCGAACTGACCGAACATTTAAAGCAGAATCCTAAGGATCATCATTCCAGAAGAGGTCTTCTGATGATGGTTGGACAGAGAAGGGGTCTTCTGGATTACCTGAAGAAAACGGATCTGGAAGGATATCGTGCATTAATCGAGAAGCTTGGTATCAGAAAGTAATTCTGAAGATTAGGGTGGAGGGGACTCCACCCTATATTTGCTTTTCAAACATGGGAGAAGTAATTGCGGTATGATGCCCGGAATCTGCGGCATTTTACCGGAATGGACGGACAGGAGAGATACTCCGAGACCGCTGATGTACCCGCAGGACGGCCTGGACAGACCGCAGGTCCCGGCTGCCGCCGGTGTCCGGCGGGCAGATTAGTAGTTTCGGCATCTTTTTTGTCTCCGTCATAAGATCATATCATTATTTTTTAGGAAGAAAAGGAGACACCAGTATGTTTAAAAGTTTTAGTATGGACCTGGCTGGACGCAAGCTGACCGTAGAGGTTGGCAGGGTAGCGGCCCAGGCCAATGGCGCAGCATTCATGCATTATGGCGACACAGTCGTTCTTGCAACAGCTACAGCATCCTCAAAGCCAAGGGAGGGCATTGATTTCTTCCCTCTGAGCGTGGAATATGAGGAGAAATTATATTCCGTGGGCAAGATTCCTGGAGGTTTCAACAAGAGGGAAGGAAAGGCATCTGAGAACGCGGTCCTTACCTGCCGTGTCATTGACCGTCCCATGCGCCCCCTGTTTCCAAAGGATTACCGCAACGACGTAACCCTGGACAACATCGTCATGTCCGTTGACCCGGACTGCAGCCCTGAGCTGACAGCCATGCTGGGTTCCGCCATTGCCACCAGCATTTCCGATATCCCATTTGCAGGACCATGTGCAACCACACAGGTAGGCCTTGTGGACGGTGAGTTCGTCATCAACCCCACCGCTGCCCAGAAGCAGGTTTCCGACATGGCCTTAACCGTTGCCTCCACCAGGGAAAAGGTCATCATGATTGAAGCCGGCGCCAACGAAGTGCCGGAGCAGAAGATGATTGACGCCATTTTCAGGGCCCACGAGGTAAACCAGGAAATCATCCGCTTCATCGACACCATTGTTGCCGAGTGCGGCAAGGAAAAGCATTCCTATGAAAGCTGTGCGGTTCCGGAAGAACTGTTTGCCGCAATCAGGGAGATTGTTCCTCCTGTAGAGATGGAGACTGCCGTATTTACAGATGACAAGCAGACCAGGGAGAAGAACATTGCTGAAATCACAGCCCGTTTAGAAGAGGCATTTGCTGGGAACGAAGAGTGGCTGGCAGTTCTGGGCGAAGCTGTTTACCAGTACCAGAAAAAGACGGTCCGCAAGATGATCCTTAAGGACCACAAGCGTCCCGACGGCCGTGCCATTGATGAAATCCGCCACCTGGCCGCAGAGATTGACCTGCTGCCAAGGGTACACGGTTCAGGCATGTTTACCCGCGGACAGACCCAGATCCTCAACGCCTGCACACTGGCGCCTCTTTCCGAGGCCCAGAGGATTGACGGACTGGATGAGAATGAAACCAGCAAACGCTACATGCACCATTATAATTTCCCGTCCTTCTCAGTTGGCGAGACAAAGCCAAGCAGGGGACCGGGACGCCGCGAGATCGGCCATGGCGCGCTGGCGGAAAGGGCCCTGATTCCCGTGCTGCCAAGCGTGGAAGAATTCCCATATGCAATCCGCACTGTTTCAGAGACAATGGAATCCAACGGTTCCACATCCCAGGCAAGCATCTGTGCGTCCACCCTGTCCCTGATGGCGGCCGGCGTTCCGATTAAAGAGATGGTGGCCGGTATCTCCTGCGGCCTGGTAACCGGTGACACGGATGATGATTACCTTGTGCTGACTGATATCCAGGGCCTGGAAGATTTCTTCGGCGACATGGACTTTAAGGTGGGCGGTACAAAGAACGGTATCACTGCCATCCAGATGGATATCAAGATCCACGGCCTTACAAGACCCATTATCGAGGAGGCCATTGCCAGGACAAGGGAAGCCAGGATGCACATCCTGGATGACGTGATGAAGCCTGTGATTGATGAGCCAAGAAAACATTTAAGCCCATACGCGCCCAAGATTAAGCAGATTACCATTGATCCACAGAAGATTGGCGATGTGGTAGGAAAGCAGGGCAAGGTCATCAATAAGATTATTGAAGAGACCGGTGTCAAGATTGACATTACCGATGATGGATCCGTAAACGTATGCGGTACTGATGAGGCCATGATTGACAAGGCAATCACCATCATTACCGGAATCGTTACAGACATAGAAGCCGGCATGGTATTTGAGGGCAAGGTGGTCCGTATCATGAACTTCGGCGCATTCGTTGAGCTGGCCCCAAACAAGGACGGAATGGTACACATTTCCAAGCTGTCTGATAAGCGGGTGGGCAAGGTAGAGGATGTGGTTAACATCGGCGACCAGGTTACGGTCAAAGTAACCGAGGTTGACAAGATGGGCAGGATTAACCTGACCATGAGGCCAAGCGACCTGGCCGGAAAAAAGGAAGAGGCTAAACCAGAGACCTGATCTCTGCTAATAGCAATATAAAAAGAGGAGAAAAAGTGATTATGAGAAACGTTAGAACAAAGTTGGCAGTGCTGCTTGCGGCAGTGATGATGATCTGCAGCGTGGCGCTGACAGGATGCCAGAGCAAACTTGTACCGGCAGACCAGGTAGTGGGAGCAATGTATGAACTGACTGTTAAGGAAAATGCCACCCCTATGAAGGATTTACTTGGTTTTGCATCTGAGGATGATGTAAGGGCTTCCCTGCTCACCGATGATTACGAGGAAATGTCTGACATGTTCAAGAACGAGTTTTCCGGTATGGGCATCGAGTTCACGGACGAGGAAGTGGCAGAAATGTCCGACACCATGTCCAAGCTTCTGAACAAGCTGAGCTATACCGCTGAAATCCAGGATGAGGGTAAGGATGAGACAACCGTCCTTCTGAAGGTGACCGGTTATTCCAGCGATGACATGAACCAGATCATGACAGACCTTATGACCGAAATCCAGACCAATATGGATGAGGAGACCCTGACAGCACTCATGACAGGTGACGAAGAAGCAACCATGGCCCTGATGCAGGACGTAATCAAGCAGGTCATTGCAAAGTTCGGCGAGATGGAGCCAACCACGGAGACCACGGACGTTACTGTTAAGTGCGAGAAGATGAAAGTGGAAGTAAGCGGCAAGGAGAAGGTTTCATGGATGCCTTCTGACATGGATAAGTTCGTGGACGATCTGGAGAACGCATCTTTTAAGTAAATCCGGAATCAGATTCCATCAGATATGCAGTATAATCGGACAGTGCCTGGGTAAAATCAGGCATTGTCTTTTTTTGGCCTTCGTTATATAATGTGTTTTATGAGTCATCACCGGGAATGACAGAACATTTCCAGGAATAAGGAAAATATAGGAGACTGATGAGAGATGAGCAGAGTTAGGACAAGATATGCACCCAGCCCAACCGGAAGGATGCATGTGGGAAACTTAAGGACGGCATTATATGCCTACCTGATTGCAAAACATGAGGGCGGGGATTTCCTTCTCCGCATTGAAGATACAGACCAGGAGCGCTATGTGGAAGGTGCGGTGGAAATCATCTACCAGACACTGAAGGATACCGGCCTGATTCACGACGAAGGTCCGGATAAGGACGGCGGGGTGGGTCCCTATGTCCAGAGTGAACGCCAGGCATCCGGCATATACCTGGAATATGCAAAGAAGCTGATTGATAAGGGGGAGGCATATTACTGCTTCTGTACCCCTGAGCGCCTTGCATCCCTTAAGGAAACAGTGGGGGGAGAGGAAATCATGGCATATGACAAGCATTGCCTGGGCCTGTCCCAGGAGGAAATCAAGGCCAACCTGGAAGCAGGCCTGCCCTATGTCATCCGCCAGAACAACCCGGTCACGGGAACCACCACGTTTAACGACGAGATATACGGCGATATCACGGTGGACAACTCTGAGCTGGACGACATGGTGCTGATTAAGTCGGACGGATATCCCACCTACAATTTCGCCAATGTGGTGGATGACCATCTGATGGGAATCACCCATGTGGTAAGGGGCAATGAATACCTGTCCTCCTCGCCTAAGTACAACCGGCTTTACCAGGCATTTGGCTGGGAGGTCCCGGTTTACGTGCACTGCCCCCTGATTACGGACGAGCAGCATCACAAGCTGAGCAAGAGGAGCGGCCATTCCTCCTTTGAGGACCTGCTGGAGCAGGGGTTCCTGTCAGAGGCAGTGGTTAACTATGTGGCCCTTCTTGGATGGTCACCCGAGGACAACCGGGAAATCTTTTCCCTGGAGGACATGGTGAAGGAATTTGACTACCACCGTATGAGCAAGTCCCCGGCCGTATTTGACATGACAAAGCTTAAGTGGATGAACGGCGAGTATATAAAAGCCATGGATTTTGAGAAGTTCTATGAGATGGCAGAGCCCTACATCAGGACCGTGGTTAAAAAGAACCTGGACCTTCGCAAGATAGCTGCCATGGTCAAGACCAGGATTGAAGTGTTTCCTGATATTGCGGGCCATATTGACTTTTTTGAGGAACTGCCGGAGTACGACGCTGCCATGTACACCCATAAGAAGATGAAGACCAACAGTGAAACCTCCCTGAAGGTGCTTACGGACCTGCTTCCCGTTCTGGAGGCCCAGGAGGATTACAGCAACGATGCCCTGTACGCAGTCCTTTCCAGGTATGTGGAGGAGAACGGCGTCAAGACAGGTTATGTCATGTGGCCGATCCGCACCGCTGTTTCCGGCAAACAGATGACACCGGCCGGGGCCACTGAGATCATGGAGGTACTGGGCAAAGAGGAGTCCCTGTCAAGACTGAAGGCAGGCATAAAGAAAATCAGCGATGGCATTTAACGATACACAGAAAAAAGCAATCCGGCACAGGCAGGGGCCTATGCTGGTTCTGGCAGGGCCCGGTTCAGGCAAAACCACAGTCATTACCAACCGGGTCCGTTATCTTACGGAAAAAGCCGGAGTTGACCCGTCCCATATCCTGGTGATAACATTTACCAGGGCAGCGGCCAGGGAGATGAAGGAACGGTATGCACAGATGACCCGGGCAGGATGCAGCAGAGTTTCATTCGGAACTTTCCATTCTGTCTTTTTTCTGATTCTGAAACTGGCCTACCGGTACCAGGCCGCCAACATTGTAAGGGAAGAGCAGAGGATACAGTTCATAAAGACGCTGTTAGGCCGCTGTGACCTGGAGGTGGAGGACGAGGGGGAGTTCATATCCTCCATCCTCAGCGAAATCAGCATGGTCAAGGGAGAGATGATGGACCTGGACCATTACTATGCCAAAAACTGCCCTGAGGAAATATTTAAACAGCTGTACAGCGGATACGAGGAGCAGTTAAGGCGGCACCGGCTTCTGGATTTTGATGATATGCTGGTCATGTGCCACCAGCTGTTTAAGGAGAGGAAGGATATCCTTTCTGCATGGCAGGATAAATACAGGTATATACTAATCGATGAATTCCAGGATATTAACCGGATCCAGTACGAGATTGTGAAAATGCTGGCCCTGCCTGGGAACAACCTGTTCATAGTGGGCGACGACGACCAGTCCATATACCGTTTCCGGGGGGCCAGGCCTGAAATCATGCTGGGGTTTGAGCGGGATTATCCGGATGCCAGGCGGCTGCTTCTGGACACCAATTACCGCTCCAGCCGCCAGATCGTGGAGGCGGCCGGGAAACTGATTGTCCACAACAGGACGCGGTTTGAAAAGGATATAAAGGCAGCCAGGGGGCCGGGAAGGCCCGTTGACATCCGGGAATGGCCCGGACCCATGGAGGAAAGCCTGGCAATTGCCATGGAACTGCGGGACTACGCATCCATGGGCATTGCCTTTCAGGACATGGCGGTGCTTTTTCGCACGAACATGGGGCCAAGGCTCCTGATTGAAAAGCTGATGGAGTATAATATCCCTTTTTGCATGCGTGATACGGTGCCTAACCTTTATGACCACTGGATTGTAAAGAACGTGCTGTCCTATATTAAGGCTGCGTCAGGGGACCTTAGCAGGGCCAATATCCTTTCCATCATCAACCGCCCCAAGCGATATGTGAGCCGGGATGCCCTGGAGCGCCAGATAGTGGACTGGGAAGCAGTGAAATCCTTTTACCAGGACAAAAGCTGGATGTTAGACAGGATTGAACAGCTGGAGTATGATCTGCTCATGCTTAAGAGCATGTCCCCGGCAGCTGCCGTGAATTATATCCGCAAGGCCGTGGATTATGATTCATATCTCAGGGAATATGCGGGAGAGCGCAGGATGAAGGCGGAGGAACTGTTGGAGGTGCTGGACCAGCTTCAGGAGAGCGCCGGCGGCTTTCAGACATACGGGGCCTGGTTCGCCCACATGGATGCCTACAGGGAACAGCTGTTAAAGCAGGCCCAGGGAGGGAACGGCCCGGGACAGGGCGTCAGCCTTATGACCATGCACAGTTCCAAGGGTCTTGAATTCAGGGTGGTCTATATCCTGGATGCCAATGAGGGGATAACCCCCCATCACAAGGCGGTGCTGGACCAGGATATGGAGGAAGAGCGCAGGATGTTCTATGTGGCCATGACAAGGGCAAAGGAGCGGCTTCACATATATTATGTAAAAGAGCGGTACCATAAAAAGCAGGAAGTATCGCGGTTTGTTAAGGAGGCGGGACAATGACAGGTCTTATCCATATATATCACGGGGACGGCAAGGGAAAAACAACGGCAGCCATTGGCAGTGCGGTCCGGGCAGCGGGGCGCGGGAAACGGGTGTTGATTGCCCGTTTCCTGAAAACAGACGACTCCGGGGAAGTGACGGGGCTGGCCCATGTGCCTGGAATCACCCTGCTTCCCTGCGACCGGAATTTCGGGTTTTCCTGGGAAATGTCGGCGGTCCAGAGGAAAGCGGCTGCTGTATACTATGATAACCTGCTACGCATGGCATGGGAAATGGCAGCAGGGCTGGACGGGGATCCAGGGTATGACATGCTGGTGCTGGATGAGGTCATCGGCGCCTGCGGTCTGGGTTTTGTCCGCGAGGACATGGTGATTGGGAAGCTTCGCAGCAAACCCGATGGCCTGGAAGTGGTCATGACGGGACGCGGGCCATCGGATGGGCTGATGGAATGCGCGGACTATATCACGGAAATGGTCATGGGCAGGCACCCCTTTGAAAGGGGGATACCTGCCCGCGAGGGGATTGAGTATTAGGGTGAATATTTTCTTGCATTTTTCCAGTGAGTCTGATAGAGTGTAAGAATAGATACACAATTCAAAGAAAGCAGATTAAGAGAGGAATCATGATATGGCAGACGAGAAGAACTTAAACGAGGAAGAGCAGGAGATGACCGTTACCCTCACCCTGGATGATGACACTGAGGTGGAGTGTGTGGTACTGACCATTTTCAATGCAGGGGAGCGCGAATACATTGCCCTTCTCCCGGTTGAAGGCGCTGATTCAGAGGAAGGGGAAGTATATCTCTACCGCTACAGCGAGACAGAGGACGGTGAGCCTACCCTGGACAACATTGAGGATGACGATGAGTATGAGGTTGTGGCGGATGCCTTTGACGAGCTTTTAGATGCCCAGGAATATGACGAGCTTGTGGGCGAGGATGAATTAGAAGAAGAATAAAGGCCCATACTGATGATAGATCTGGCTCCGGGAAGGATTCCGGAGCTTTTTTGCTGTTTTTTGTAATTATGATGTCCAAGCTGTGAAACTTGTGTGAAAACATGGAAATCTTTCTTTTTTTTTGTTAAAATAAGTCCTAAGTAAGTGAAGGAGGCTAAACCATGGATGCGCTTAAGATATTAGTGGTGGACGATGAGGCCAGAATGAGGAAGCTGGTCAGGGATTTCCTGACCAATAAAGGCTTTGCGGTAATTGAGGCAGGGGACGGCGAGGAGGCGGTGGATACTTTTTTCGCACAAAAGGACATTGCCCTGGTACTGCTGGACGTGATGATGCCCAAGATGGACGGGTGGGAGGTGTTAAAGACCATCCGCAAATATTCCCGGGTGCCCGTAATCATGCTGACAGCCAGAAGCGAGGAGCGGGACGAGCTTCAGGGATTCTCCCTGGGGGTGGATGAGTATATATCCAAGCCCTTCAGCCCCAAGATCCTGGTGGCCAGGGTGGATGCAATCCTGCGCAGGAGCAATGTGGCCTCAACGGAGAATATGGATGTGGGCGGAATCTGTATTGACAAGGCAGCCCACCAGGTGACCATAGACGGCAGGGAGATTGAGCTGAGTTACAAGGAATTCGAACTGCTCAGTTATTTTGTGGAGAATCAGGGGATTGCGCTTTCCAGGGAGAAGATACTCAATAATGTGTGGAATTACGATTATTTCGGAGATGCCCGGACCATTGACACCCATGTGAAGAAACTGCGCAGCAAGATGGGAAAAAAAGGGGATTATATTAAGACCATATGGGGAATGGGTTACAAATTCGAGGTGAGTGAAGGATGAAACATTCAATCAGGGTGAGATTCACCATGATTTTTATCGGCCTTATGGCAGCGGTGCTCCTTACCCTGTGGGCGGTGAACAGCTTTTTCCTGGAAGGCTTTTATACCAATGAAAAGCTGAAACTGCTGGAAGAAGTATATGATAAGCTGAATGAGTTTGTCGTTGAGAAGGCTGAGAACGGCGAGAACATCATAGACGACCTTCAAAGCCTTTACTCCAAGGACGGGGAGCAGACCGAGGCCAGCCGCATGCTCCGGCTGATGAGCGAGAAGTATAATATCACCATTGCCATCGTGGACAGCATGAATGACAACATGGTGCCCTCCTACCGGGACGGAAGGTTCCTGGCCGACCGGGTGCACCAGTATATTCTTGGGAAAAATGAACCCCAGACAGAGACGCTGATTTCCGAAGACAATTATAAGATACAGAAAAGCTATGACAGGCGTTCCCAGGGCTATTACCTGGAAAGCTGGGGCTTTTTTGATGACAACAGGACCATCTTCATCATGTCCATGCCTCTTGCCAGCATCCACGAAAGCGTGGATATCTCCAATAAATTCATGGCCTATGTGGGTCTGGCGGCCCTGGTGTTCGGCAGCATCCTTATGTATGGGACCACGAAAATGGTGGTATCCCCCATCCGTTCCCTGGCAGCCCTTTCGGCGCGTATGTCGGAACTGGATTTCGAGGCCCGTTACACAGGCAGTTCAGAGGATGAAATCGGGGTCCTGGGCAACAGCATGAACACATTGTCGGAAAAATTAAAGGAAACCATCGGGGAACTGAAAACTGCCAACAATGAACTTCAAAGGGATATAGAAGAGAAAATCCGCATTGACGAGACCCGGAAGGACTTCATCGCAAATGTATCCCACGAACTGAAAACCCCCATTGCATTAATCCAGGGATACGCGGAAGGACTGACCGAAGGCATGGCGGAGAATCCGGAAAGCAGGGATTACTACTGTGATGTCATCATGGATGAGGCCAATAAGATGAACAAGATGGTAAAACAGCTCCTTACCCTGACAGCCCTTGAATTCGGCAATGACATGCCGGTGATGGAACAGTTTGATATCGTGACCCTGATTAAGGGCATACTCTCGTCCGCAGGCATACTTCTGCAGCAGAAAGGGGCGTCCGTTGTATTTGGGCAGGAGGCTCCGGTGTGGGTGTGGGCAGATGAATTTAAGATAGAAGAGGTCGTCACGAATTATCTGAACAATGCCATGAACCATCTGGAAGGGGAGAAACGGATTGAAATACGGCTGGAAAAAAATGAAGATGAAGTCCGGATCATTGTATTCAATACAGGGCATCATATTCCGGAGGAGGACATCGGGAACCTCTGGACAAAGTTTTATAAGGTAGATAAGGCAAGGACAAGGGAATACGGCGGCAGCGGCATTGGGCTTTCCATTGTCAAGGCCATCATGGATTCCCACAACAAGGACTGCGGTGTCGAAAATGTGGACGGCGGGGTGGAATTCTGGTTCACCCTGGACAGCGGGATGTAGGATGAGGAGGGGACAATGAGCCATATGGTACCGTTACGCACATTGTTACGGCTTGTTTATTTATAGTTGACAAAAAATGTGCATATGCTACAATTAATAGGTACCTATTGTCCCCTTTTTAAAATAAGATTTTGGAGGTTTGTTATGAAGAAGTATCTTAGCATTCTGCTTGCAGCAGCCGTTGTTACGGGACTTGCTGGCTGCGGCGGATCCAACACCGGCACTACCCAGGCACCTGCCACGCAGGCTTCTGAGTCCAAGGCACCCGATGCACAGGCCGACACACAGGCAGACGATGCAGAGGAGACCGAGGCATCAGGGACCGGCGATTTCCATATTGGTATCGTAACTGGTTCTGTGTCACAGTCCGAGGACGACAGACGTGGCGCCGAGGCATTCCAGGCCATGTATGGCGAGGATATGGTTAAACTGGCCATCTATCCCGACAACTTTACCGAGGAACTTGAAACAACCATTCAGACCATTGTTAACCTTTCCGATGACCCGCAGATGAAGGCGATCATCGTTAACCAGTCTGTTCCAGGTACAACCGAAGCTTTCCGTAAGATTAAAGAAAGCCGCCCGGACATCATCTGTATCGCAGGTGAGGGTCATGAGGACCTGCCGGAGATCGGAAGCGCCGCAGACCTGGTCTGCAACAACGACTTCGTTGCGCGTGGTTACCTGATCATCCGTACTGCCCATGAACTGGGCTGCGACACCTTTGTACATATTTCCTTCCCGCGTCATATGGCGTATGAGACCATGAGCCGCCGTGTGGCTGTCATGAAGGAAGCCTGCAAGGAATTTGGCATGGAATTCGTTCTTGAGACTGCTCCAGACCCAACCTCTGACGTGGGCGTTGCCGGTGCTCAGGCTTACATCCTTGAGAAGGTTCCGGAGTGGGTTGAGAAATACGGCAAGAACGCTGCCTACTTCTGTACCAACGATGCACATACCGAGCCGCTGCTTAAGCAGCTGATGGAATACGGCGGCTACTTCATCGAGGCTGACCTTCCTTCACCGCTTATGGGTTATCCAGGCGCACTGGGCATCGATTTGACGGCTGAGGCAGGAGACTTTGATAAGATCCTTGCCAAGGTTGAGTCCACCATTGTTGAAAAAGGCGGGGCTGACCACTTCGGCACATGGGCTTATTCCTATGGCTACACAACCTCTGCAGGTCTTGCACAGCACGCCCTGAACGTCCTTAATGGCGAGAGCGAACTGGATGATATCGATGATATTGCCAAGGCTTATCAGGTATTCTCACCAAAGGCTGAGTGGAATGGTTCCAACTACACCAACGTGGAAACCGGCGTTAAGTTAGACAACGTATTCCTGGTTTATCAGGATACCTATATCATGGGCGATCCCGGACATTTCATGGGCTCTACACAGATTGAGGTTCCGGAGAAATACTTCACCATTAAGTAAGACGCTTTATAATACTAAATTTGGACAACAGTGGGGGGAGTTCACTCTCCTCCTGCTGTTTTTAAGTGGGGCATAACGATGATAAATGACAACACTCCCTTGTTGGAGATGCGGAATATCAAAAAGGATTTCTTTGGGAACCAGGTCCTTACGGATATCAACTTCACACTGAAAGCCGGTGAGGTACTGGGCCTTGTAGGCGAAAACGGAGCTGGCAAGAGTACGCTGATGAAGCTCCTTTTCGGTATGGATGTAATCAGGGAAACCGGCGGATACGGCGGAGACGTCCTGATTAACGGTGAGAAAGTCAATTTCTCCACGCCGTTTGATGCGCTGAATGCGGGAATTGGCATGGTTCACCAGGAATTTTCCTTAATACCGGGTTTTACAGCCACGGAAAATATCCTGTTAAACCGTGAACCGATGAAGAAGAATATAATTTCAGAAGTTTTTGGAGATAGATTAAATACCCTGGACTATAAGGCAATGGCCGAACGTTCTTCACAGGCCATTGATAAAATGGGCGTAAAGATTGATGCGGATATGGTCATCAGTGACATGCCGGTAGGGCATAAGCAGTTTACTGAGATTGCCCGTGAGCTCAGCAAGGAGCAGCTGAAACTGCTGATTCTTGATGAACCCACGGCCGTATTGACTGAGAAAGAGGCAGAGGCCCTGTTAGATTCAATCCGCGGCATGTCCGCCAAAGGTATTGCCGTGATTTTCATCACTCATCGACTGCATGAGATACTGACCGTATGCGATACGGTTGTAATCATGCGTGACGGTTATGTTGTAAAGGATGTGCCATCGAAAGAAACGGATGTGGCGGACATTACCAAGTGGATGGTGGGCAGGAATATCCAGTCCACTGCCAGGGCCGACATCCGGATCAACCCGGATGCCAGGACCATCATGTCCATCCGCAATCTGTGGGTTGACATGCCCGGTGAGACCGTGCGCAACGTCAACCTGGATATTAAGGAAGGCGAAATCCTTGGAATCGGCGGGCTGGCCGGACAGGGAAAGCTGGGCATTCCCAACGGGGTCATGGGACTCTATGAAGCAGGCGGCTCAGTGGAATTCGACGGACATGAGATTCCGCTTAACAACCCAAGGAAATGCCTGGATTCATCCCTTGCCTTTGTTTCCGAGGACAGAAGGGACGTGGGACTGCTGCTTGACGAAACACTTGAGTGGAACATTGCGTTTTCCGCCATGCAGATCCAGGACAAATTCCTTAAGAATTATCTGGGCGGCCTGATTAAGTGGAGGGACGAGAAAGCCATCCATGAGGTGACCCAGAAGTATATTGACGAACTTATGATTAAATGTACCAGTTCCCTGCAGAAGGCCAAGGAGCTTTCCGGCGGAAACCAGCAGAAGGTGTGCCTGGCCAAGGCATTTGCCCTTGAACCTAAATTCCTGTTTGTATCCGAGCCCACAAGAGGTATTGATGTGGGCGCGAAGTCACTGGTTCTGGACGCCCTGAAGAAATTCAACAAAGAACACGGCGTCACGGTGGTCATGATTTCATCCGAGCTGGAAGAACTGCGGACAACCTGTGACCGCATTGCGATTGTTTCGGGTGGTAAGATTGCTGGAATCCTGCCGGCGACCGAATCCTCAGAAGAATTCGGCCTGCTCATGGTCAGCCAGGTTAAATAAGGGGGAGACAGCATGGGAAAAAATGATAATACGACAACAACTCTTGGCTATAAGACAAAAATCAAGGAATTTGTGAATGACTTTGGTCTGCCAAGATTAATCATCGCCGGGTTCCTTCTGGCGCTCTTTATTCTGGCACCCCTTGTGGGGGCGGACCTTCCTACCCAGATAACCAACACGATTAACCGTTTCAGCTGGAATGCGGTATTGGTGCTGGCCATGGTGCCCATGGTGCATTCAGGCTGCGGCCTTAACTTCGGTCTTCCTTTAGGTATCATATCAGGCCTTCTGGGAGCCACCATGTCCATACAGTTCGGTTTTAGCGGACCTATGAGCTTTGTCATGGCTATTTTGATTGCAACGCCTTTTGCCCTGGTGTTTGGCGGCGGTTATGGCTGGCTGTTAAACAAGATAAAAGGCGGGGAAATGATGATTGCCACCTATGTGGGCTTTTCATCTGTTTCTTTTATGTGTATGATGTGGCTTTTACTGCCTTACAGCAGCCCGACCATGGTTTGGGGACTGTCAGGAAAAGGGCTTCGTACCACCATATCACTGGAAGGCTTTTATGACAAGGTCCTGGCTAATTTCCTTCAGATCCACATTGGACATTTTTCCATACCTGTGGGCAGCCTCCTGTTCTTTGCAGTACTTGCGTTCCTGATGTGGGCATTTCTCCACACAAAGACCGGCACGGCCATGACGGCAGTGGGTTCAAACCCGAACTTTGCAAGGGCGTCCGGCATTAACATTGACAAGATGAGAATGCTCTCAGTCATTATGTCCACCTGGCTTGCCGCGGTTGGCATCCTGATGTATGAGCAGGGCTTTGGGTTCATCCAGCTCTATATGGCGCCGTTTTATATGGCGCTGCCTGCGGTGTCTGCCATCCTTATCGGCGGCGCTTCAGTTAACAAGGCGTCCATTACCAACGTCATTATTGGTACCTTCCTGTTCCAGGGTATTGTGACCATGACCCCAACGGTAATGAATTCCATGATTCATATGGATATGAGCGAGGTAATCCGTATCGTTGTATCTAACGGTATGATTCTTTACGCTTTAACCAGAAAGACGGAGGGATCTAAATGAGCACAAAACAGAAAAAAAACGGCAGCAACCGAATCGTCGAACTAGCCAGGAATAACTCTGTGCCGCTGATGTTTATCCTTATCTGCGCCGTCTGCATTCCGGTATCCGGCTTTTCTCCGGGATACCTGCTTAATGAAATCATGACCAGGCTTGGAAGGAACGCCTTCCTGATCCTCAGCCTTCTGATTCCCATCATGGCTGGCATGGGCCTGAACTTTGGCATGACGCTGGGAGCCATGGCTGGTCAGATTGGCCTGATTTTTGCTGCTGACTGGCAGATATGGGGGATTCCCGGTATTATCCTTGCCATGATCATATCGATTCCCATATCCATCCTGCTGGGTATCTTTTGCGGTAAAATGCTTAACAGGGCAAAAGGCAGGGAGATGATTACCAGCTATATCATCAGCTTTTTCATGAATGGTTTATACCAGCTGGTGGTTCTGTATATGATGGGTTCCATTATCCCGATCATGCATTCATCCATCAAACTGCCCAGGGGATATGGCGTCCGCAACACGGTCAGCCTTCTGCATATGAGGCAGTATCTTGATAACCTGCTGGCAATCCGCATTGGAGGCGTTAAGATTCCGGTGCTGACCCTGATTGTCATCGGTCTTTTATGCCTGTTCATCATATGGTTCAGAAAGACAAAGCTTGGACAGGACATGCGTGCCGTGGGGCAGGACATGGACGTGGCAGGAGATGCCGGCATCAAGGTGGAGCGGACCAGGATCATTGCCATTGTGATGTCCACGGTTTTTGCCGGCCTTGGCATGGTCATCTATCTGCAGAATATGGGTAATATTTCAACCTACAGTTCCCATACCCAGATAGGTATGTTCTGTATTGCAGCGTTGCTTGTGGGCGGGGCATCCGTGGATAGGGCATCGATTGGCAACGTATTCCTTGGCGTCATCCTGTTCCATCTGATGTTTATCGTTGCGCCGTCAGCCGGTGCGAAGATAACGGGCGATTCCATGATAGGTGAATATTTCCGTGTGTTCATTTCTTATGGTGTCATAACGCTGGCTCTTATTATGTATGAAGCAAAAAAACGCAGGGCAAAGGGCAAGGCTGGTCAGATGCTTCAGCTTGCACAGGATGAGGAGGCGGAGAATTGAAAAAGAAACGTACCATTCTATTCAGGGTGGGAGCGGTCCTACTCCTACTCATTATTGCTGGATTCATGATGCTCATTGGCCGCGGCCATACGGTATATATTGATAATAAATCCTTTGATTATAACGGCCAGACCTACACCACGCCTTATAAGGTTGTGGTATTCGTGGATGGTGAACAGGTGGCAAAACTCCGCGACAAGGAGAGGGGCATGGCGACCTGTATTGGGCAGAAGTTCAATATGACGCTTGAAATCACCCAGGAAAAGGGCGGGACAGAGGAAACCGTTAATGTGACCCTGGACCTGCCATACCACATGGATGGCATTGCAGTCAACCTTCCTGCATATCTGGCAGGGCTTCCGGAGGAGGCATATCTTTCCGAGTTCCAGATTGCTGAGGAAGTGCCTGAAGAGTCAAGTGAGGAAGCTCCTGTAGATGGCGCCATAGATGAGTTCAATATGGGAGATATTTAAATCCGGTACAATTAATTTCATGATGCAGCCATGGATAAGACATGGCTGCATTTTTTTCTGCGAAAAGTTAAAAAAGTTGTTGACAATTGTCGAAGCATCTGGTAAGATATCTCTTGCG
>NZ_QVEX01000034.1:0-264 GCF_003434055.1 Enterocloster aldenensis
GTTCAATTCGGTTTTCAATATGTGGTTTTGAGGGTACGTAATATACTTGAATATTTGAATCATCTGTGGTATATTATTTATCGTTGGTGATGACGGGGTGTGGCTCAGCTTGGCTAGAGCGCCTGGTTTGGGACCAGGAGGTCGCAGGTTCGAATCCTGTCACCCCGATTTTCATAATTCAATATGATATGCGCGAGTGGCTCAGTGGTGGAGTATCGCCTTGCCAAGGCGAGGGTCGCGGGTTCGAATCCCGTCTCGCGCTTT
>NZ_QVEX01000034.1:274-19907 GCF_003434055.1 Enterocloster aldenensis
AGGCGAGGGTCGCGGGTTCGAATCCCGTCTCGCGCTTTTTTTATTGGCTGGAATTTCCTTGATTTACAAGGGATTCCAGCCTTTTGTGTTGTCTGGGATATGATTGCTTAAACCATCCTTAATTGGTCAAATCAGGCCGTTGATGAATAATGGTCTGGGTTAATTCCAAAAAAGTAGATACGATGGGGGAAGGCACTTCGTCGGTACGGGTTGCAATGGAGATGGATCGGGTGGGATATCCTTCCAGATATTTAATGGCTGCTTTGTGGGGGTAATTGTTCAGGATCAGTTTGGGAAGGACGGTACAGCCAAGGCCGTTTTCCACCATTGCCAATAAAGCAAGATCATCGTGCATGGTGAAGGCCACAGAAGGAGTGAAATTATGTTTATGACACAGCTGAAGGATATCTGTGTTATTTCCATCAGTAGGCATTAAGAATGGCACCTCATTCAATTGCTGGAACATAATGGGGGAATCAGTAGATGCCAGCGGATGGTTGGGCGGAAGTACCAGGCATAGGGAATCATCAAATAGATGGATCAGATTCAGCCCCTGAGCGTTAGAACCGCTGACAAAGCTGCAGTCAGCAATGCCGTCCATAAGAAACTGTTCCATTTCAGGATAACTTCCCTGCCCGGTCAGCATTTCAATCTGCACTTTGGGATACAGCTGATGGAATTGGCCTATGATGATGGGAAGAAGCACAAGGGATACGCTGGTAAAAGCCCCCACCTTAAGGGAACCGATCTGCATACCGATAATGGAGTTGGCGGTTGCCAGGATTTTATCTTCACATGAAATAGCCTCGCGGATATAGGGCAGAAGCAGTCTTCCTTCCGTGGTCAGTTTGGTGCCGGAACGGTCACGCTGTAATATTTTTATTCCAAGTTCTTCTTCCACAGACTTAATCTGGTGACTGGCTCCGGATTGGGTGTATCCCAGTTCTGACGCGGCTTTTGTCAGATTTCCTAATTCAATTGCTTTGATCATCAATCGGTATTTATTGATATTCATGGCAGCTTCTCCTTATATTCATATGAATTTCATATTTCTATCATTTTTTCATGGATTAGGCTGTGTGTCAATAGATATTCCAAATTTACATGAAAAAAAATAATGGAATATAGGAAATATATGAATTTTACATATTGTAAAAAATGATATATAATAACAAAAGAAAAGGATGGAAAATATATTCATTGCATAAAAAAGAATGTACTTTACCGTCAAACAAAATGATAATGGAGCAAGGAGGCTAAAAATGGGGAGAGATATGGGGAGATATATTGCCAAGCGTGTGCTGATTGCAGCCGTAACGCTGCTGGCAATCACTTTTTTGCTTTTTTTATTAATGGATCTGCTGCCGGGATCGCCATTTAATAATGAAAAGCTGAATGAAGCACAGAAGGCCCTTCTGGAACATAAATATGGCCTGGACAAACCGTTTTTTGTCCGGTACTGGATTTATCTGACGAATCTGATGCATGGGGATTTTGGGATATCTTATGTGATTGCGGTTGACCAGCCGGTATCAAATATGATGGTTACCCGGTTGCCGATTACAATACGTATGGGTGTTCAGGCCATGCTGATTGGTGTGGTGGTGGGACTGGTACTCGGGATTATTGCGGCGCTGAAGAAAAATACCTGGATTGATACGGTTGCAACCGTATGTTCTGTCATCGGATTCAGCGTGCCGGCTTATGTGTTTGCACTCTTTTTAGTGTTTTTTGCAGCATTTAAAATGGGATGGTTTCCCATCCGGTTCGCCATTGACCAGCCGGTATTTTCCAGCATTCTTCCAACCTTATCCTTAGCTGCTTATATCATAGCAACCATGGCGCGGTATGCAAGGTCGGAGATGATTGAATGTCTGGGCAGTGATTACATCATCCTTGCAAAGGCCAAGGGCATAAATGAAAGGAAAGTGATTGTACGCCATGCACTGCGAAATACACTGGTTCCAATCATTACCGTGCTGTCCCCCCTGATGATTGGCCTGATTACAGGAAGCGTGGTTGTGGAACAGATTTTTGGGGTTCCCGGACTTGGGCAGATGCTGCTTTCTGGTGTACAGAACAATGATTACAACGTAATCATGGCCGTTGCGCTTGTATACAGCTTTCTCTATATTGTAATCATGCTGGTGGTTGATGTGTTATACGGATTGATAGATCCGAGGATTCGTGTGTCTGGAGGTAAAGCATAATGCAGGAAATAAATTTGAATATACCGGATATTCCAGCGGAGAAACTGACACTGGTACATAAAAATCCTTCTGATTTCCATGAGGTCTCTGAAGTATATGAGAATACCTCGTATTGGAGAGATGTGACTTTAAAAATGCTTCACAACAGAGGCGCCATGGTAGGAATCGCCATGATTGTGGGAATCATCCTGCTTGCATTATTTGCCCCCATTGCATCTGCCAGGACGTATGATGATGTAATATTGGAACATAATTTCCTTTCACCCAGAATACCGGTTCTTGAGAATTTTGGTATTTTCGATGGTGTTAAGGACGGGGTGGATGTTTACGCACAGCGCGGAATACCGGATGACGTTTACTATTTTTTCGGTACGGATTCCCTGGGACGTGATTTGTGGACAAGACTCTGGAGCGGGACCCGGCTCTCCCTTTTAATCGCTGTGATTGCTGTGGTAATCGATCTGGCCATCGGAATGAGCTACGGATTGATTTCCGGGTATTTTGGAAAAAAAGTGGATTTCCTGATGCAGCGTTTTGTTGAGATATTGAATGGGATTCCTCAGGTGGTCCTGGTCACCCTGTTTGCCCTTGTACTGGAACCAGGTATCTCATCCATAATCCTGGCGCTTTTGGTAAGCGGCTGGATTCCCATGAGCAGGGTTGCCAGGGCGCAGATGCTGAAACAGAAAAGTCAGGAATATGTATTGGCTTCCCATACCTTGGGAACCAATAACCGTAAAACAATTTTTAGGGAGATTGTTCCTAATGTCCTGGGGCAGGTGGTTACCATGAGCATGTTCTCCATCCCCAGCGCAATCTTTACGGAGTCTTATCTTTCCTATATCGGTCTTGGGGTAAGGGCTCCCATGGCGTCCCTGGGTTCCCTGGTCAGTGATGGGTATGGTTCATTCCTGTCATATCCGTATCTGGTAATTGCACCGGTCACGGTCCTGGCCATATTGATGATTAGCTTTAATCTGTTTGCGGACGGGTTGCGGGACGCAGTTGATCCCACCATGAAGGATATGTAGGAGGAAATGAAAAGATGGAACGAGAAAGAGTTTTATCAATTAGGGATCTGGAAATTTCCTTTGATACGGTGCATGGAAAGGCTGCAGCCATCCGGGGAATGCGTTTTGACCTGTATAGAGGGGAAACGGTAGCAATTGTAGGGGAAAGCGGAAGCGGTAAGTCGGTTACCATGAAAGCGGTTATGGGCATTATCAGTAATAACCAGCATATTGACCACGGTTCCATCCATTACAGCTGGTGGGATGAAAACGGACAGAAACAGACAGCGGATATTGCCAAGATGTGCCCGCGGGACGTACGCAGCAAAATATGCGGACGCCATATTTCCATGGTGTTCCAGGATTCCATGACATCCCTGAATCCCACGGTTACCATTGGAAACCAGATTATAGAAGGAATGCTGGAACACTATAAGCTGACGAAGGAAGAAGCAAAAGCGCGGGCAATCAAGCTGCTGGAAGAAGTTGGGATTAAAAATCCGGAAAAGCGGTTTAAACAATATCCACATCAGCTTTCCGGAGGCATGTGCCAGAGGGTGGGAATCGCCATCGCGCTGGCCTGCGATCCTGATATCCTGATCTGTGATGAACCTACAACGGCATTGGATGTTACGATTCAGCTGAAGATCCTGAACCTGATTAAAAAAATTCAGAAAGAGAAGCAGATATCAGTTGTCTATATTACCCATGATCTTGGCGTTGTAGCTAAGGTGGCGGATTATGTGTGTGTGATGTACGCCGGCAGGATTATAGAAAAGGGAAGCGTGGAGGAAATATTCTATGATCCGAGGCACCCTTATACATGGGGGCTGCTTTCCTCTATGCCGGATCTTACCACAGACTCGCCGCGTCTGTTTGCAATACCGGGCGAACCGGTCAACCTTCTACATGAAATCAAGGGAGATGCCTTTGCGCCCCGCAATCCTTATGCGCTTAAAATCGATTTTGAGCAGGCTCCTCCCATGTTCAATGTGGGAGGTAAGCACAGGGTTGCCTCGTGGCTGTGCCATCCGAAGGCGGAAAAGGTCCAGATGCCGGAATCTTTACGTATTAAAATTGACCGGATGCTAAAGGGGGTGGGATGATATGGACGAGAGGGATGTGATTTTAGAAGTAAAGCATTTAAAACAATATTTTAAAATCAACCATAAGTTTACCGTAAAAGGTGTGGATGATATTTCGTTTAAGATTTACCGCGGGGAGACATATGGACTGGTAGGTGAGAGCGGAAGCGGGAAAACCACAACAGGACGCTCAATCATACGGCTGTATGATGCCACGGACGGGGAAGTTATTTTTAATGGTAAAAAGATCAGCGGCCCTATTGACAAAGCTACAAGGGATTATCTGCGCACGAATATGCAGATGATTTTCCAAAATCCCATGTCATGCCTGAACCCGCGCAAGAAAGTAATGGATATCATAGGGGAAGGGCTGGATGCCCATCACAGCTATAAGAGCAAAGAGGAGCGGGAAGAAAAGATTTATGCGATACTGGAAAAGGTGGGACTTGACAGGGAACATGCCACCAGGTTCCCGCATCAGTTTTCAGGCGGGCAGAGGCAGAGAATCGGCATTGCCAGGGCACTGGTAATGCTTCCCCAGCTGGTTATTGCAGATGAGTGCATCAGTGCGCTGGATGTTTCGATTCAGGCACAGGTAGTCAATCTGATGCGGGACCTGCAGGATGAATTGGGTATTACCTATCTGTTCATCGCCCATGATCTTTCCATGGTGAAATATATCAGCAACCGTCTTGGAATCATGCACTTGGGTCATATTGTGGAGACAGGCACAACGGATGAGATATTTGCCAATCCGGTACACCCCTACACACAGTCACTGCTTTCCGCGATTCTTGAGCCGAATCCCAGGGTTGCAGCGGCTAAGGTTCCGGTGTTCTATGAACCCCAGGAGTTGGGAATTGATTATACAAAAGGTACGATTCATGCATTAAGCGGTACACATCAGGTGCTTGCTACGGATGAAGAATTTACAAAGTGGACTAATAATTTAAATGAAGGAGGATTATCATGAGAAAAGTTGGAAAGGTGCTGGCAATGCTGGCAGCGGCAGCAATTACTGCCGGAGCATTGGCAGGCTGCGGCTCAGGGGCAGCGGATAAGGAATCATCTGCGGCTGTCAATGGTTCGTCCGCAGCAGGTACGGAAAACGCGGCAGCAACACAAGGAGGGCATGTCCTGAATCTTGCAAAGCTTGCGGCATTGCAGGCGTGTGACCCACACAAGGTAAATGACCCCATGTCCAATGAGCTGTTAACAGCAGTGTTTGATGGATTGTATACCCTGGATGAAAATGGCGCATTAGATCCGCTGATGGCGGAAAGCTATGAGGTATCAGAGGATGGCCTTACCTATACCTTCCATCTCAGGGAAGCGTATTGGAGCAATGGGGAACCGGTTACTGCAAATGACTTTGCATTTTCCTGGAAACACCTGGTGGATCCTGCTACCGCAGCAAAGAACAGCAACGAAGCGGTTGCGGCAGGCATTAAGAATGCAAAAGCCATTGTAGATGGTGATATGGACCCGGAACAGCTGGGGGTTACGGTAGTTGACGATAAGACACTGCAGGTTGAGCTGGAGGCAATCGTACCTTATTTCCTGAAGACTTTGGTGCGTCCGGCGTTCCTTCCTATTAACCAGGCATATTATGAGTCTGCAGGTGAGGACTATGGCATGAAACCCGAATCCACCATCTACAATGGCCCGTATACTTGGACCTACTGGGATTATGCTACCAATATCAGGGCAACTAAAAACCCGGATTACTGGAATGCGGACAACATTGATATTGACCAGCTGAACTGGCAGATCGTGACAGATTCACAGACAGGTGCTTTGATGTTTGAGAACAAAGAACTGGATTTTGTGGAAATCAGCGGGGCTTTGATTAATAACTATGCGGACAATCCTGCATTTACAAAGGCGCTGGAAGTACATATGTGGTATGTATACCCCAATTTTGAAAATGAGGTACTGGCTAATGTTAATATCCGGAGGGCACTGGCAACTTCCATTAACAAAGATGCAATTGCAAAGACAGTCCTGAATAATGGTTCCCAGGCAGCCAATTACCTGGTGGGGTATAATCTGTGCTTTGCGCCGGATGAAAAGACCCAGATGCGCGATACCAATGGTGACGGTTTCCTGGCATATGATATGGAGTCAGCAAAGCAGGACTGGCAGAAGGGCCTTGAGGAACTGGGCAAAGACAGTGTAACGCTGCGCCTGATGTATTATAACAATAATGACGCATCCATTGCCCAGGCAGAATACATTGCTTCCCAGTGGCAGCAGACCTTGCCGGGACTTAAGATTGAGCTTTACAGCTATCCGTCCAGTTCAGCCCTTACCTATGCACAGAGCGGGGATTTTGATTTGTTCCTGTTCCGTTGGGGACCGGACTATAAGGATCCAATGGCATTCCTTGAACTGTTAGGAAGAAAGAATGAGCATAATTATGGACGTTATGACGGAGAAGCATTTAATGATATCATTGATGCAGCTTCTACGGCAGAGATGCTGAAAAATCCCCAGGCAAGATGGGACAGCCTGGCGGAAGCAGAAAAGATTCTGCTGGAGGAGGATGTAGCCGTATTCCCGACTGTACAGAATGGTCTGGCTATGTTAATCAATCCAAAAGTACATGGGTTAGAGGTACGTAATACCAGCCTGACATGGAACTATCGTTTTGTTACGATGGATGACTGAGCGACCTGAAATCGCCGGATGATATTGATGAGGCTGTGAAAATGTGGTTTGAACCTGCATTTATCACAGCCGCATCTGTCTAATGGAATAATACTAGGAGGAATTTGCTGTGTTTAAAGAAAAAGGTTCTTTTATGAAAATGTTGAACGATGGGGAGCAGGTGTTTGCTCCAAGCGTATGGGACTGCTTTTCTGCAAAAGCTGCTGAGCTTTGCGGATATAGGGCCATGCTGCTCAGCGGCGCGGCTGTGTCAAAGGGATTAACCGGCATGCCGGATTTGGGATTGATGACGGCAGATGAGCTGATTTATGTGACGGAACGGATTGCTGATTTTTCACCGCTGCCTTTAATCGTGGATTTTGACGAGGGGTATGGCGACAGCCCGCTGAATGTATACAGGAATATTAAAAGGCTGGTCCGGGCCGGAGCCCAGGGCTTTACCCTGGATGACGGGCAGGGCGTAAGGGGATATGAACGTCTGGCCTATTATCGGGGAACCGGGAAAAAACCTTATGATGTCATGTCAATGGATGTTTACCTGGCCAAGATAAAAGCAGCCCTTGCCGCAGTGGAAGGAACTGACTGCGTTGTGATTGCCCGGACAGAAAGCAGGGCTGTCAATGGATTTGACGATGCCATGGAACGTGTGGCCCGCGCGCACGAGCTGGGGGCACAGATGACCCTGATTAACCGTGTCAATGATTTTGAAGAGTGCAAAAAGGTGGCTGCGGCTGTTCCGGGCTGGAAGATGTATCCGGATATTGATGTAATGCCTGACGGGGTGCCGATGGTCACCATGGAAGAAGTGAAAGAGCTTGGCTTTAATTTTGTGACAATCCATTGCCTGGAAAAAGGGGCAATGTGGGGCATGGTACTTTATGGCAAGAATAATTTCCAGAATAAGAATGGCGTATTTTCCGGCCATCACCAGATGGACGGCCTTACGGAAGAGGAAAAGAAAGAGGCATTTAATGTTTATGGAACACAGTGGCTGCAGTTAGAGAAAACGTTCCAGGAGATTAAGTGACTCAGGTAAAATCTGCCGTTATGTAAACATGGAACCGGTGTTTGAAGGAGGAATCAGATGGGATTGGAGACATGGGTACTTGGGGCCTTCCTGGTGGCCCTGGCCGTGTGTATAGGCACAGGAACAGAGCTTTTATATGCGCTGTTGTTCGGGATGCTCTGTTTTTCCTGGTATACTGTAAAGAAAGGACGGACGCCGGGAAATGTATTGAGGCTATTGCTGTGCGGCATGGCGCGGGTGGGGAATATCATAATCATTTTTGTGCTGATTGGCTGCCTGACAGCCAGCTGGCGGGTCGGAGGCACAATCCCTTTTATCCTGTATTACTCTGTGGATCTGATTGAACCCAGGTACTTTGTGTTGTGTACGTTCCTTCTGTGCTGCATGATGTCATTCCTGACAGGTACCTCCTTTGGTACCAGCAGTACCATGGGAGTAATCTGTATGATGATTTCCAATGCAGCAGGATTAAATCCAATGCTGACAGCAGGAGCTGTCTTGTCCGGTATTTTTTTCGGGGACCGCTGTTCACCGATGTCTTCAAGCGCAATACTTGTTTATTCCCTTACCGGGACAGATATTTACCGGAATATCCGGGGAATGATGAAAACCAGCCTGGTTCCTTTCCTGGTTTCCTGCGTCCTTTATGTGGTGCTGGCAGGAGGCATTGCTGCAGAGCCGGATCCGACAGTGACCGCACTTTTTGAGGAGAATTTTTCCCTGAACTGGGTAACCGTCATGCCGGCAGTGCTGATGCTTTTGCTGGCTCTTTTGCGGTTGGATGTGAAGATTGCCATGGGGGTCAGCATTGTGGCGGCATCTGCGGCAGCAATCCTGATTCAGGGAGCTGCGCCGGGTGAGCTTATACGGTCCCTATGGACAGGAGGCGTGTTTGAGGAGGGAAGCCGGCTGGCCGTGCTGCTGGATGGAGGCGGGATTTCATCCATGGTTGAGGTCGGGGCAATCGTGCTGGTTTCAGCTTCCTATTCCGGGATCTTTTCGGCCACGCCGCTTCTTTCCGGGATAAAAGACAGGCTGAAGCAGACCGCTAAGAGATTAACGCCCTTTGGCACCGTGATACTGACTTCGGTCCTTTCTTCCATGGTCAGCTGTAATCAGAGTCTGGGAACCATCCTGACCTGGCAGATTTGTGATGATCTTTATCAGGACAAAGAGGAACTGGCGATTGCCCTGGAAAATTCGGTGATTCTGATTGCGGCGTTAATCCCGTGGGCGATTGCCGGCGCCGTACCGGTGGCCACGATCGGAGCAGAAATAACCTGCCTGCTGGCTGCATTTTATCTGTACCTGGTCCCGGCATGGAATCTATGGATATCTGTCCGGAAACAAAAATTTTGGAAATCCCCTGGCAATAAGTTAAATTAACCATAAATTTATGAATGGAGGAAATATCATGATAAGAAAAAGCATTGAAAAAGAAACCGTCCGAAAGCCCGCTCCCTTTCAGGGAACCGGTGAGATTACCGTCCGCAGCCTGTTAAACGGCCCTGATGAAATGAGCCGCAAAGGCCGTGTGTTTGGTCATACCACCGTCTATCCAGGTTCTGAAATTGGTTATCATGTCCATACCGGCGACAGTGAGACTTACTATATTTTAAGCGGTACCGGACGTTACAACGATAACGGGACCATGGTCAGCGTTGCTCCGGGGGATGTAACCTATTGCGCGCCGGGGGAAGGGCATGGGCTCGCCTGCGCCGGTGATGAACCGATTGAAATGATTGCCTTGATCCTGTACGAATAATGCTTCATCATGCAAAAGGGGGCTGTCGCACCAAGTGATTTGAATCATAGGTGCAGACAGCCCTTTTTTGGCGCCCGGACGGAATATGGGAATGAATTTTCAAACATGCCCTAGGGGGAACCCAGGGGAATTGTATCTAACAGGGTTTTCCTATAGTCCCTGGGAGTGACACCCATATATTTCTTAAAGACCTTGGTGTAATGGGGAGGACTGCTGAACCCCACGCTTTCCGATATAAAGGTAAGGGAATGTCCTTCCGCTATAAGAAGGACTGACTGATTGATGCGGTATGAATTGATGAAGTCCAGGACCGTGTGACGGGTACATTTGTAAAAAAGCCTGCTCAGATAACGCTCTGAGATTCCAAGGTGGGCGGCGATGGCTGAGACGGTCAGGGCGTCCTGGTAATGCTGCTGGATGTATAATAGGGCCTGTTCCACAAACCGGTTGTGATAATCCGTGTCAATGGGAAAATCATTGTGGAGCCTGCGGCTTAAGAGGAGCACAAGCTCAAATATATAATAGTTCATCATGGAAATGGATGAACTGAGCCATGTACTGTATTCTGTGGTGATATTCTGGATGCAGGATTCCAGCTGGAAATCCACTTTGCCCCATATGCAGCGGTCTGCGTAGAGCATAAAATATTGTCTTAGGTCAATCTTTAGGATCTGAGGAAGCTGATACAGGGGATTACTAAGGAAATCAAGGTTAAAATGGATATAGAATACCTGGCATGGCGAATCAGCCGACGTGGTGAACGCATGGCTGACATAGGGCAGTATGAAGATAAACTCACCCTCTTTCAGGGGAATGTCTTCTCCTGCTATGTTCATGACACAGTGTCCATGGCGGACAACACATATCTCACAGGGCTTATGGGCCCTGAAGCTGTATTCTTCGGCAGGATGGATGACAGAGGCCACTGCCACCTGCAAGATCCTGGAGGCGCGTAAAAAGTCGATTGGCGTCAAAGGAGAAGAAAGTTCTTTTTTCAAACCATACCCCCGCTCTAATTAAAATTTGTTCCGGAATATATAAGTTTCAATGGAAACACATCCTGTATATATTGGTTTTATTTTAACATGGATGTTACAATAAATGCAATAAAAAGAGAAGGGATGTGGGGCTATGGAGCGCTGCGCGATTATAGGATTTGGCTGTGCCGGATATCATGGTGCGAAAGCTCTGAGGACTTATGGATACACCGGGGAAATCCATGTATTTACCGAGGATTCAGAGGCGCCTGTTAACCCGATGCTGACAACCTATGTGGCAGGCGGAAAACTGGATGCAGAAGACGGATTTCCATTTGGCAGGCTGGAGGAGATTGCAGGGGAACTGGACCTGAAGGTGCATGTGGGGAAGGTAAGGAAAGTGTGTTCAGATGAAATGGCAGTTGAGACGGAGGATGGACGGTCCATCAGGTTTGACAAAATCCTTATTGCCACGGGTGCGGATGCATTTGTTCCTGACATGGAGGGCAGGGACAATGAGAATGTTTTTGTGATGAGGACTAGGAAGGACAGCCGTATGCTGAGGGACCGCCTTGAGGGCCCCAAGGCGGAAACAGCCATGGTGGTGGGAGCGTCCATGGCAGGCATTAAGGTAGCGGAAATTCTGGCGGACAGGGGAATACATTGTATCCTGAATGATTCTGCTCCCCATATTTTTCCGCTGGCCGCCTTGGAGCCGGTTGCGCAAGAGATTGAACAGAGAATCAGCAGCAGGGGAATCCAGCTGGTTTTTGGTGCCGGCATACGCCGGGTCATGGAACGCGGTAAGGGCATTGCAGTAGAACTGACGGATGACCGCGTTTTTGACTGCGATTTTCTGGTGCTGTGTATTGGAACCAGGGCCGCCACTGCTATCCTGGACAGCAAGATCCAGGTAAACAGGGGAATACTGGTTGACGAAACCATGGAAACCAGCGTCAAGGGCATTTACGCGGCAGGGGACTGTGCAGAGGGAAAGAACCTCCAGACCGGACAACCACAACTCATAGGCCTATGGGCCAATGCGGCCTGTCAGGGCCGGTGTGCCGGAAGCAATATGGCAGGCATGCAGGCGGAGTATGAAGGAAATATAATCCACAATATAACCCATTTCATGGATATGGATTTTGTAAGCCTGGGTGACAGGGGAACGGCCGGTGAACAGGTGGTTTTTAAGAATCCCAATAAGGACCTGATGATAGCTGCCGTGGTGAAGGACGGCGCATGTTCCTGCATCAATGTATTGGGAAATCACGAAAACACAGGAATCATTAAGAGTGCGTTCATGAAACAGATGCGGGGAAGCGATGAGAGCCTGGATTTATTTATGGAGGAAAAGTTAAGGCGGCAGGGAGTCGACCCTGCGTTTATCAGAATACTTGGAGGAGCGAGGAATGGATGATAGAAACAGACTGATGAAGGCAAAGATTCCATGCAGGGAAACGGGAATCCAAATAAAACGTACCATATGTGATATTTGTGCGCCTAACTTCCACTGTGGAATCGATGCATATGTGAAGGACGGCAAGGTCATTAAGGTGGAGGGGACCAAGGAGCATCCCATGAACCATGGCCTGTTGTGTACCAAGGGTGCGGCAAACCGGGAATATATTTACCGGAAGGACAGGCTGATGACCCCCTTAAGACGTGTGGGAGAGCGGGGGGAAGGCAGATTTGAACCTATATCCTGGGAAACAGCGTACAGGGAAATCCAGGAACAATTTAACGCGATTAAGGAAAAGGACGGGGCGGACGCCGTCGCATTTTTTGCAGGTTACTCAAAGTGGTTCCGGCCGCTGTTAAAGCGTCTGGCATTTTCCTTTGGGAGCAGCAATTACGGCACGGAATCCAGCTGCTGCTGGCATGCCAGCGATGTGGCATGGGAAACCATGGCCAATGGATTTGCGGTCCCGGATATGGGAAGGACCAACACCTATCTGGGATGGGGGTATAATCCTTATTACTCCAACCATCTGGGAATCCGCGGCATGGAGGCATATAAAGCCAGGGGCGGCAAACTGATTATCGTGGATGTGAAGAAAACCCTTGCGGCAAAGAAATTCGCGGATATCTTCATTCAGGTAAAGCCGGGAACCGACGGGGCCCTGGCTCTGGGAATGGCCAAAATCATGATTGATAATGGGTGGACCGATAAGGAATATATTGAAAAGCACACCCATGGATATGAAGCATTTGCAGAATATGTAAAAGAATTTAATCTTGAGAAGGTTGAGCGGATTACAGGCGCGGACCCAAAGATGGTATATGAAGCTGCAAAACTGTTTGCAACCAATGGGCCGGCCAGCATCCACCAGAGTGCTTCGCCTATTACCCAGCATAAAAACGGCCTTCAGAATTACAGGGCCATGAACGCACTTTTGGGACTTACAGGTAACTTTGACTGTCCGGGGGGCAATTTCCCCATAATGCCATTTTCCTTTGTGTATCAGATATCCGGTTTCAAGACCAGGGAGGCCCAGTATTATGAGGATGTAAGGCCTGAGAGGACAAGGCCCCTGGTGGGTGAGCTTACCTATCCGCTCTGGGGGAAATGTGTGGATGAAATGCAGGCCATTGACCTGTCCAGGCAGATACTGGAAGGAAGTCCTTACCCAATCAAAGGCCTATTTGGCCAGGGGATGAATATACTGATGTTCCCGGATACGGATCTGCTGTGTGAAGCATTAAAGAAGCTGGACTTTTTTGTTGCGGTTGATTTATTTGAGACACCCACTACCAGATATGCGGATATTGTGCTGCCGGCCTGCAGTTCCTTTGAGCGGAGCGAGTGCCGTGTATACGGAGGCGGTTATGCATATATGACAGAACCGGTGATTGAACCTTTGGGAGAGAGCAGGAGTGACGTGGTGATCCTTAAGGAACTGGCCGGGTATCTGGCACCCCAGGATGAACTGCTGTGCCAGGGCTATGAGGCTTTTGTGGACTATGCCTTTGCCGACCTGAGCGTCAGTGTGGCTGACATGAAGGCCAGCGACCTTCCAATCCATGTCCAGGAGGCCAGGCCTCCGGTTATCGGTGAGACCAGGATTCATGGATGCCATACGCCTTCAGGCAAATTTGAATTTGATTCGGAGCTGATAAAGAGCATTCCAAAAGAATTCGGCCTGGACTCACTGCCCACCTACAGGGAGGAGTTTGAAGATATCCGGGCAGGAAGGGAGTTCATACTTTCAACCGGCGTGCGCATCCCCAATGCCATCCACAGCCGTCTCCATGACGTCCCCTGGTTAAGAGGCCTCCGCCCCAATCCCATGGCGGATATAAATGATGAAGATGCAGCGCGTCTTGGTATCGGACAGGGGGATGACATCCGGATTGAGACCGTGCGGTCCAGTGTCCAGGTAAAGGCCAATGTCACTTCTACTGTCATGAAGGGAACGGTCCATCTATATCATGGGTACAAGAAAGCCAATGCCAATGCGCTGCTCCCGGCCAACTGGACAGACCCCTACAGCGGATATCCGGCATACAAGAGTATTGGTTGCAATATCGTAAAGTGTTAGGAGGACAAGGATGAAGCGATACATAGATCTGGACCTGGAAAAATGCTCTGCCTGCGGAGCCTGTGCAGTAGCCTGCATGGACCAGAATGATATAGATATACAAACAGAGATACCTTTTAGGCATGTGTTTATGGCGGATAAGAATGGGATCCATGGCAAGGAGCCAATCTATGCCTCCCTTGCCTGTATGCATTGCAGCGATGCGCCCTGCGTCATATCCTGTCCTGTGGGATGCCTGTCAAAGGATGGGGACACGGGTTTTACCCTTTATGACAACACCAACTGCATTGGCTGCCACAGCTGCGCCATGGCCTGTCCCTTTGGGGTCCCATCCTTTAACCGGATGGGGAAAATGCAGAAATGTGACGGCTGTATTGAACGGCAGCTTCATGGAATGGAGCCGGCCTGTACAAGGGTCTGTCCCACCGGAGCGCTCAAATGCTATACAGAGGAAGAATACGAAGCTGCCAGGATAGAAAAATCGGTTAAGAAGGTACTGGACGCCTTATGATATCCCCGGCCATGCCATGATCCTGTCATGAGGACCCCTGGGCATCAGGGGTCCGGCACAAAATATTCCTGGAACAGCTGGTCCACACACTTGTGGACAGCGGATTCAAATTCCTGGAATTGTGTTAACAGGCATTGGCCTTCCGGTGTCAGGACCGAACCCGCCCGGGTGGAACCGCCCTTTTTCTTGATGATAAGGGAGAACCCCAAATCCTCTTCTGCTGAGCGGATCAGATGCCATGCCTTGCTGTAAGCCATATTCATGGATTGGCTGGCCGACCGGATGGAATGTCCTTCCTGGATTAACAGCATCAATGAGATGACTCCCTTGCCAAAATGCGGCGAAGTGTTATAGACCTGAAGCTTAAGCAGATAATGGGCGGGCGGGTTCATGTCATGGCTGTCATATGCAGGTCTGATTGCTAATTCTGGGTTCATGGGATGCTCCTTACATCATTTTATCGTATATGATATGATACCATTATATTCAAGGAAATACAATGGTTGACAGAACTTCATGGTTCCATTATACTAAACAGAGAATATATCAACAGACGGGGAAGGCATGGCTATGGACAAAAGAAATGCGATAACGGTGGAAGAGGCGCAGGAACGGCTGAGGCAGATTAAGATAGATGTCCGTACTGAATGGATGAAGGCAGTGGATTCCCTTGGGCGTATATGTGCGCAGGATGTGTACTCCATTATGGACCAGCCTCCGTTCCCAAGGTCACCGCTGGACGGTTATGCGGTCAGAAGCATGGATGTACAGGGGGCTTCCAGGGAAAATCCCGTGAAGCTGAATGTGGTTGAGCGGGTTTGCGCCGGCATGTATCCCCAAAAGAAGGTGGGGCCAGGTGAGGCCGTGAGGATTATGACCGGCGCCCCCATACCGGAGGGGGCAGACGGTATTATCATGCAGGAACAGACGGATGAAGGGGAGCAGGCAGTGGAAATCTACCGGCCGGTCAAAGCTTACGGGAATTACTGCTTTCAGGGCGAGGATGTGGAAAAGGGGGTTTTACTGTTTAGGAAAGGCACCCGGATACGCCATATGCATGTGGGCATCATGGCGAGCCAGGGAATCGAAAACGTGCAGGTATACCGTGTTCCGGAAATCGGGGTCATGGCAACCGGAGATGAGTTAATGCCGGTGGGACATGCCCTTATGCAGGGGAAGATATATGATAGTAATGGACCCCTTCTTTCTGCCCGGGTCATGGAATTGGGAATGAAGGTAATCAGGTTGGGCAGCGCCGGTGATGATACGGAAAAGCTGGCTGATGCGGTCCTGGAGTCTTTACGCCGGTGTGATGCATTGATTACCAGCGGAGGGGTATCGGTGGGAGTCAGGGACTGTATGCCTCTTGTGGCTGAATATCTGGGCGCGGATGTGCTGTTTCACGGAATTGATGCCAAACCAGGCTCACCCATCATGGTGATGCTGGTCGGGAACAAGCCTGTTTTCTGTCTTTCCGGTAATCCGTTTGCAGCCGCTGCAACCTTCGAGGTGCTGGTAAGGCCGGTCCTGGAGGTGATGCGGGGAAGAAGCGGATGGCGTCCGGAACGGGTCAGGGGAATACTTGAAACCGCGTTTCCAAAACCATCTTCCACAAGGCGGTTTATCAGGGGACGTATGGACAACGGAAAGGTATGGCTCCCGGAAGGCCGCCATTCATCCGGCATGCTTGTAAGCCTGTCCCGGTGCAACTGTCTGGTGGATATTGCGGCCGGCAGCGAGGGGATGGAACCAGGGGAGACCGTGGATGTGATATTGCTATGATAAAAACGGTACACAGATGCCTGTAAGATGGCCTGTGTACCGTTTTTCCCGCTTTCCTTGATTGCAGATATTTTATGATTCTATGCTGAAATCCTCAGATTTGAAATTACTGTAATATCTGCCGGATTCAGCCGTGAAACGCAGGACGCAGTAGTCCGGGTCCGTTACGCCAAGGGGATAATACATGGTGTCACCTTCCTGCCATATCATTTCCCTGCTCTCACTGTCCTCCAGCACTTCCATGGTGCCGGTCAGCATGACTCCGCGGAAAAAACGCCGGTCGCAGAAATATACACAGGCCTTGGGATCATCCCTATATTGTGCGGCCCGCATGGAAGATGTGTTGCTGGTAAAATACATGGTCTTCAGCCCGATCCGTTTTCTTGGTGCGAGCATTGCCTTAACATTAGGGAACCCTTCCGCGGACACAGAACCTATAAACGCAGTACTCTGTCTGTCAATTAAACTACCGATGGTTTTCCGGACATCTTTCATATCTTCCTCCTCCTTTTAACTACAATCTTAACGGTTTGCAGTAAATAAGGGAAGTAGGCACTTTTTAGTAACTATACGTCCATGGACGCTAGCTATAAAAGTCCCTTGGCCTTGAGCAGTTCTTCTTTATGGTCTTCTACCATCATCTCTATGCCGATGGCCTGCATGATTGTAATGGCATCAAATATCTTCCGGCCCCTGTCCGTCAGGTCATACTCCACCTTCAGTGGATATCCCTCAAATGTGGTCCTGACCACAAATCCAAAGTGGATTAATTCATTCAGATGCTGAATCAGCATTTTCTGCGATATGCCTGCGATTGAATGCCTGAGCCCTGAGAGGGATTGGGGGGCCTTGCTCAGCTGCCACAGGATAATGGGCTTCCATTTTCCTTTGATGGCGTCATGGGTCAGTTCCAATGGGCAGGTGTACTCGTCCCGCATTTTCATATACATTCACCTCACTTGGAGTATATCATAGAAAATACTTGACAGGAAGGAGTTTGGGGAATAGAATGCAAGTATATACTTGCAAATGGGGACGGTAAAAAATGGATCAGACCAGCCAGAAGATAATTGATGCAGCCATGGAGCTGATAATGGAAATCGGATACACGGCAGCCACCACAAAGGATATTGCCAGGCGTGCCGGGGTGAATGAGTGCACCATTTTCCGCAAGTTTGGGGAAAAGAAGGAAATCGTGCTCCAGGCCATGAAGCAGAGCCGATGGCATCCTGACCTAACCCCGGATGATTTCAGCACATGGTCCGGGGATATGGAGGAGGATTTAAGCCGGTTTGCACATAGTTACATGGATAAAGTAACGGAACGTTTTGTCAAGCTGTCCATTGGGCTTCGGACACCGGAACTGGCGGATGCCACTTCAGATGGAATCCTGTCCGTTCCGCAGACATTCAGGAAGGGCCTGATTCATTATTTTGGGGAAATGCATCAAAGGGGGGTCCTGAGGCAGGACAATGCGGAGATTTTTGCCATGATGTTTTTAGCATTGAATTTTGGATTTGTCTTTTTTAAGGCATCGTTTGGGGAAAAGCTGACAGCAATGACCGAAGACGCATATATCAGCGGGATGGTTTCGGCATTTGTTCATGGGATTAACGGGTAGGGCATGAAGTATAGCGGGTTAACCATATCCGTATCATGGGGCGTGAAGGCGTATCCTGCATATGGCACAATCAGTGCCATATATTTTTAGATCGGATGCAAGTGAATACTTGCAGAAAGGAGGAGATATGGCTACATATTTTATTGTATGCGTTTATCATGACAAAGAAAGGGGATGGGGGGAATATGAGGAATATATCAGATTGGTTAAGCCGATTGTCGAAGAATACGGAGGCAGGTATATTGTGCGGAGCGAAGCGGTTGAGACCCTTGACCGCCGGTGGGAGCCGGAACGTGTGATTGCCATACGCTTTCCAGACAGGGGGAGCCTGGATGCCTGCTTTGGCTCTGAGGCGTATCAGAGGATTATGGAAAAGCGTACGTCGTCGGTTGACAGCCGGGCTGTGATTGTCCCGGGAATATAAATGACTTTCAGTGGATATTGTTTACATAATGTTGCCTGCGTAAAATATTGCTTACATATTATCTGGTTGGCAAGGAGGAAGATATGAAGATATGTGATACGGTATATCAGTTAAAGGTTGAATTCAATGTGACACCACAGGTAAAGCGATATGTCTATGTGTATATCATAGAGGGAAAAGAGGGGTATTACCTGATTGATGCAGGGGTAAAAGGATGTCAGAAAAAAATTGGGGAATATATACATAAAATTGGAAATTCAAGACAAACTATAAATGCCCTCATCTTAACCCACTCCCATCCGGACCATATTGGAGCAGCAAGGTCCATAAAAGAAGGCTATGACAGCTGCATTTACGCGTGTCAGGGGGAGAAGGACTGGATAGAAGATACAGGGCTTCAATATAAGGAGCGCCCCATACCTAATTTCCATGAGCTGGTTGAAGGGCCGGTCATGGTGGACCGGATAATAAAAGATAAAGATATTCTATATCTGGAACCGGGGATAGAACTGGAGGTAATCAATTCCTCCGGCCATTCCAGGGAATCCCTTTCTTTTTATTATCCTCAGAAGCAGGTTCTGTTTACAGGGGATGCGATTCCGGTTATTGATGATGTGCCGATTTATGAGAACTCTGAAAGCTGCATCCGTACGCTGAAACGTCTGGGCAGCCAGGGGCAGGTGGTCCTGTATTGTCCTGCCTGGGACAAGGTGTATGATAAAGAAGAGGGACTGCAGAACATTCAAGCGGCCATATCCCAGATGGAACGCATCCGGAATGCGGCGGAACAATATGCAGACTCCCTGTGTGCCGGGAAAATACAGGACAGGGATGTGGTATATCTGATGTGCAGGGAATTGAAAATGCAGCAATGGGAAGAGCATCCACTCTTTAAAAGGTCCATTTTAAAGGATATTTACAGGTTAAAGGAGGAGAGGAAAAAGTAATTAAAAAAAGTTGCAGAAAAATGTTGACAATTGTCGAAGCATCTGGTAAGATATCTCTTGCG
>NZ_QVEX01000035.1 GCF_003434055.1 Enterocloster aldenensis
TTAACAAATCCCACCCCAACTATTGACAAAGAGCCCTAAAACTAAAAAGCTTTTAACTTCTTTGTAATTCATATATTGACTGATTTTGAGGAGGTTTTTATTATCAGGTCTTTTCGAAATCAGTCAATGGCGGTATAATTAACAAAGAATGGAGGGAAATAAAATGAAATCTATTTGTGGAATTGATTGTACAAAATGCGGATTAAGCGGCGCTTGTAATGGATGTGCCGCAACAGATGGACAGCCTTTTGGGGCGGAATGTCTAGTTGCACAATGCTGTAAAAAAGGAGAGACTGTGTTAAATGAATTAAAAGAAAAGCTGATTGCAGCGTTTAATGCCCTTAATATTCTGGACATGGAAGAAGTGACGGAACTTCATGCACTGAAGGGCTCCTATGCCAATATTGAATATGTCCTTCCAAACGGCCAAATCGTAAAATTTTGGGATGACAACAGGATTTATTTAGGAAATCAACTACATAAAGAAGGCAGCCACCGGTGTTATGGAATTCTTGCTGACGAGAATCATCTCATGGTATCCGAGTACAGCGGCTATGGAACTGATGCAGAAATAATCGTATTTAAACGCTGGAATTAAACAGAAAAAACAGTTGTTATCCCATGGATGAATAGTCAAACCGAAATATGCAATCGGATTTCTGCATAGATGCAGCTGTGAAATATTGATGAATAGATAAACCCCAATTATGCGCTCAGCAAAGCATCCGGATTTTGTCATATCAAAAGAAAAGCTTGATGAATAAATCTGGTATGGTGGGGTTCTGTGGGAAATGCGCAGTGACCGGGAGATTGCCGCAGTGCTTCCTTTCTGCTTACTCCTGCCGTCCTGCAAATAAACTTCCGACTGCCACTACTAAAAATAGCAGTTTAAACAGGACCCCTCATTTTCTGAAAAACCATCTTAAATCTTCAACTAATCATTCCCTTCATATACCTCTATCTACTGGGCCTGTAAGAAAAATATCTTATCATCCTTTATTCACACACCCGCAGTTCCTGATTTTTTCCATGACAAAGGTCTTAACATACTTTTTACCTATGGCACCATATTTCTTAGGATCAATAATATCAGGATCTGTTTTTAAGACCTCTTTTATTCCATTGCTATAAGCAATTCTCAATTCTGTTGCATAATTAACTTTGCAGATACCGCGCCGGATTGCCTCGCGTACTGCTTCGTCCGGTACTCCTGAAGCCCCATGCAAAACCAATGGGACTGATACAACCTGACGTATGTTTGACAGACGTTCCTGTTCCAGCTTAGGCTCTCCCTTATATAGGCCATGTGCTGTTCCAATTGCAACCGCCAGGGAAGAGGCGCCCGTACGTTCCACAAACTCTTTTGCTTGATTCGGATCTGTATAACTGTCTCCATCCCCTCCGTCCAGGTCGTCCTCTTTACCTCCTACTTTACCGAGTTCTGCCTCTACCGGAATTCCTGAAGGCCTGCAGGCATCTACAACTGCTTTTGTCAATACTACATTATCTTCAAATCCCTCATGTGAACCATCAATCATAATGGATGTATAACCGGTGCGCAATGCCTGCATGGCCAGTCCATAGCTGGAACCATGGTCTAAATGGAGGGCAACCGGTATATCAGCCCGCTCAGCAGCTGCTTTTACATTCGCAAGATAATAATCTAAGCCTGCATATTTAACTGTTGATGGGGTTGTCTGCATGATAACCGGTGCATTCATTTCCTCTGCTGCTTCAATCACGGCCATGACCATCTCCATATTTTCAACATTAAATGCACCCACTGCATAGTGACCATCCTGGGCATCCTGTAACATTTTTTTTGTTGTAACGAATGGCATATTATTTTCCTCCCTATCTAACTGCAGCCATAGGTTTGCTGACTGCTGACGTTATTTGTCATTCACCCTTCTTACATTGATTTTTCCCATGTAGTTATCCACCTGCGCCAAATCACCTATACCGTTGCTCTCTGCCACATTTGCCCCTACGGCCGCACAGCGTTTTAACGCCGTTTCAATACTTTTTGTATTTTCCAGCCATATGCTTAAGAATGCTGCAAGAGATGAATCCCCGGCACATGCCGAACTTAACAGTTTTACAGGATATGCCTCCACATAGTAAATATCTTTTCCTTTTGAAAAGTATGCTCCCTTTTCCCCCAGAGTCAGAAGGATGTTCTGCGCACCCTTTTCATGAAGATACCCTAACGCATCCACAATATCCGGTTCGCTCTTCATGACAATTCCGAAAATCTCGGCAATCTCCTCATCATTGGGTTTAATAAGATACGGCCGGAACCGCAGCAGTTCCTTAAGTTTCGGGGAACTGACATCTAATATTACCTTCACTGACTTATCATTGCAGATACTGAGGATTTCTTCGTAATATTCCGGCGAAATCCCAGGAGGCAGGCTGCCGCTGATGGAAAGATAATCCATGTCCTTCCTGCTTTTTATAATATCCAGCATTTCATCCTGCTTTTCCCGACTTACAAATGATCCTCCATTTACAAATTTATACTCCTGTTCACCGTCATTTAAAAAAACATTAATCCGTGTCAGGTCTTCCACCCATACCGGATGTGATTTAAATCCCCTTTTTTCTATCTCCTTAACTATGTACTCCCCGGAAAAACCGCCAAAAAAACCAAGTACTGTTGATGGAACATTAAAATGCTGCAGTACAAAGCTGACATTAAGTCCTTTTCCATTAGGTGTATATACCGTGGTTGATGTACGGTTTACATATTTAGATCTGATTCCATCAGTTATTATGTTCATATCAATCGCTGGGTTTGTAGTTAATGTATAAATCACACTGCTGACCTCCTTATTTTTAAAGCAACGCCCCTTGATGATTAAACTATAAATGAAAACAGGATGAAAATCTTTTCAGAAACTGAAAACAATCTTATCCTGCTTCTTTTAATTTTACATATGTTCTTCTACCAGATAATCAATTATAATTCTGGCAATCATATGAAGCGCCACCCGGGATGCCACTTCATAGTCCCTGATTGCATCATGTTCATGTTTAAATCCAATCACATTGCAATTAGACAGCTCAATCAGTTCTGAATCCTCATTACAGCAGCACGTGATGACCTTCGCATTCCTCAGCTTGGCTTTCCTAGCTGATTCTATGAGTTCAGGCGTTTTTCCATTCAAAGAAAAAATGATTACCAACTCATCCGAGTTTAAATTACCAGTTTTCTGGCGCATAATGTTTGGGTCGCCAAAAAAAACAACATTAAAGTCTAATAATTGCAGTTTTAGTGTGAATTCCTGTGCCACATACTCTGTCAGGCCTCTGGCAAGTACGAAAATACGCCTTGCCCCTTTTAGGGCTCCCACAATATCCAGTATTGTTGTCAGGGAAATTTGTTCCAGCACACGCTGTGCCTCAATCAATGATTTATTTAAGATTTCTCCCATATTCTGAATCTGAGTATTGCTCTCCTTCACAGTAAGCCTGTACCTAAGTTCATTGAATCCATTAATTCCACACTTACGGATAGCCCGTGACACCGTAGACGGAGAGGAATATGTTTCAAATGCAATATCCACAATCGATAATTCAGAAAGCTTTTTTTCATTTTCATTAATATACTTTATAACTTCCTGTTCTGTTTTTGACAGTCTGTCCGATTTTTCTTGATTAAGCTCAATTAACACTGAAATCTACCTCCACTTTTTATACATCCCTTACTTCCACTTCATGGCAGTTTTATATAAATTGTCGGAAGTATATTTAACATTATCAAAAAGAAAAAAACTTTCCGTCCTCTCTTTTCCAGATTTATTTCCTGAACTGGTCTATAATCACCGCAGCCAGAATGATTACCCCCATAGACACAGTCTGCCAATACGACGAAACACCCAAAAGGCTCAATGCATTATTAATGATTCCAATGACAATCAATCCGATAACCGTCTGCGCAATACCACCTCTGCCACCTGACATGCTGGTCCCGCCCATCGCCACAGCGGCAATGGCATTCAGTTCATATCCTGATGCCGCGGTTGCCTGCCCATTCTGGAGTTTTGACGCCAGTACCAGCCCTGCCAGTGCCGACAGGATACCGGAAATCATATAGACGCTGAATCTGATTTTCAATACACTGATACCTGTCAGTTTTGCAACCTCCCGGTTACTTCCAATTGCATAGATATAACGGCCAAAACATGTTTTAGATAAAATGATAAAAGATATGATAATTACAAAAAGCATTAATATAATAGATACGGGAATAGGGCCTGCTTTCCTAAGCCCCAGCCATCCAAAGCTTTCCGGAAGCCCAAAGACCGGTTTGGCATCTGTCAGGACATATGCCAGGCCTCTGGCCGCATTCATCATCGCTAAGGTAGCAATAAAGGGGGGCACATTTAATTTTGCTATACAGAAACCGTTAACAGCTCCGCATACCGTACCTACCCCAACAGCAGTTGCAAAGATAATACCCAAAGAAACGAGAATCCCCGCATCTGGGTAAAGTTTAACCCAGCTGGCTCCTACAACGCCTGCAATAGCAGCCACAGCGCCTACCGACAAATCAATGCCGTCTGACAGGATTACAAATGTCATCCCACATGCAATCAATGCATTGATGGAAATTTGTATCATGATATTCATTAGATTCCCACTGGTTGCAAACCTCGGAACCACAATTAAACACAGTATAAACAATACAATAGCAAAAAATAGCATTGTATTCTCTGAAACAAAAACCTTTGTGCGACTCATTTGCTTACTATGGTCCATTACTCTCCCTCCCCGCTTGTGCCTTTACTTGCAAGCTGCATGACCGTTTCTTCCGTTGCTTCTGATTCATCCAAGAAACCGGTGACCCGTCCTTCCCTCATGACCATGATTCGGTTTGAGCATCCCAGGATTTCGGGGAGTTCAGAAGATACCAGGATAATGCTTCCCCCATTTTCCACAAACTCCTTCATAAGGGTATATATTTCCGCCTTTGCATTGACATCAATTCCCCTGGTGGGCTCATCCATTATTAGAATCCGTGATTTAGCCATCAACCACTTTGCAATTACCACCTTTTGCTGATTCCCTCCGGAAAGATTTCTGGTAACCGTCTTTTCTGAAGATGTTTTTATACGCAGTCTTTTTATATAATTTAGCGCCTCTCTCTTTTCCCACTCAAAATCCATGAATCCTTTATGTGAATTGGCATAGACGGAGGCGAGAGATGCGTTTTCTTTTACATTTTTCCCTAACAAAAGTCCCTGCCCCCTGCGGTCCTCCGGAATCAGTCCCATCCCCATTTTGATTGTATCTTTTGGGGTCTTGGCCTTATACACCTTTCCATATAGGCGGCATTCCCCTCCGTCGATAGGATCTGCCCCAAAAACAGCTCTCATCACTTCCGTTCTTCCGGCCCCAACCAGACCTGAGACTCCCAATATTTCTCCTTCCATCAGATGAAATGATACATCCTTAAAACTACCTTTGCGGGTCAGGCTGCATACTTCCAACACTGTCTTACTGCCTTTTTTTCGGTTAGGCTTAATATAATAGTTCTGTATTTCGCGTCCCACCATCATAGATACCATGCGGTCTTCTGTAACATCCCTGACCGGCAGTGTACCAACCACATTTCCATCTCTCAGCACGGTCAGCGTATCACCCATTTCCAAAATTTCTTTCAGCCTGTGTGATATATAAATAATAGCTACATTTTCCTTTATCAGCTTTTTCATGACCGCAAACAGTGCGTCAACCTCGTAGCCGGACAGGGAGCTGGTTGGCTCATCCATAATAACCATACGGCTGTTCTGTGATACGGCACGGATAATTTCCACCATCTGTTTTTCGCCATTATTTAACTCCCTTATGTATGCTTTGGGGTCAATATCAATACCAATGCCAGACATCAGATTCTTTGTCTCAGCAATCATCTTTCTTTTATCAAGAATACCATTGCAGCGTATTTCCCGTCCCAAAAATACGTTTTCATAAACCATCAGGTCTTCTATTACGCTAAGTTCCTGGTGTATGACACTAATCCCCAGTTTCTGGGACTGTCTGATGTTTGTAAAGCGTTCTGCTTTTCCTTCTATCATCACCTCTCCGGAATCAGGATGATATATTCCCGAGATGATTTTGATTATAGTTGACTTCCCTGCTCCGTTTTCCCCCAGAAGCACATGGACTTTTCCCGGATAGAATGCCACGGAAATATCTTCCAGAACCTTTACCCCTGGAAATGATTTGCTTATATGTTTGAGTTCAACAAGTGGTGTTCCCGGTTCTTTTTGCATCCTCCCTCTCCTTTCTACGAAAGAGCGCTGTTTGGCAGCGCTCTTATAACAACCTGTCCTCTATTCTGCATTGCTGGCATCAATGATGTAGGGAGCGATGAGGATCTCCTTTTCCGGGTTGGTTCCATTTAAGTACTGTTCTACGGCCTCCATAGTTGTCTTACCAATTGCCTCCGGATCCTGCGCAACATCTGCCACCCAGTTTCCGCCTTTCTTGATTTCGGCTATGCCCTCCGGATTTCCATCATAACCAATAATTTTTGTATCTTTTTCTGCTGCGGTTATTGAAGAAAGGGCGCCAATTGCCGCTGGATCTCCCACGCAGAATACAGCATCTATATTATCATATTTTAAAAGCATGTTCTGCATCACATCCGCCGCCTTCTGCTGGTCTCCGGAATAGTTCTGGATATCTGCCACTACGATATCCGGTGCATTTTTTTCCAGATAATCCGTAAATCCTTTTTCACGGTCCACGCAGCTTTCTATTTCAGAATAAGTGATAACTGCTGCTGTACCTGTTTTATCTGTAAGGATATTTTCTATCAGGTATTGGGCGGCTAACTCCCCGCCTTTATAGTTATCCGTAGCAATATGTGAAACTACATCACCATCCGACTTAATGTCCATGGTAAATACCGGTATCCCTGCCTGGTCTGCCAGTTCAACCATGGACTTAGAACCAGCGGAATTAGTGGGAGCAATCACAATTGCGTCTACCTTTTTGGTGATAAAATCCTGAACCTGGCTCAGCTGTTTATTCGCGTCACCTGACGCATCCTGAAAGTCCACTGACCACCCCATCTCTCCAGCAGTATAATCCATGGATTTCTGAATATTGTTGTAGAAAACATGGGTACTGTTAAGAAGGCTTACGCCTACTTTTTTCCCTGGCTCCTCCTCCTGACCCACTGATTTTTCTGCCTCTTTTTCTGCCTCTGTACCTTGTGCAGCTGCCGTTGTCTCTGATTCTACCGCAACCTCTGCCGTCTTTTCCCCTCCTGAACAAGCCGTTAATGCCATGGCTGCCGCTACTGCAAATACGATTGCTTTTTTCATCATTTTTGTCATTCCTTTCGCTTCGCTCAAGGCAC
>NZ_QVEX01000036.1 GCF_003434055.1 Enterocloster aldenensis
CCCTCTTTCATTCATCAGCCGAATAAAGCTTTCCCGGCTGGTCGCTGTTTCCTTACAGTCCAGGACTGCCAGGGCAATGTCCTGGACATAGCTTTTCACTTTCCCCTGCTCCGCCTGCTTCAGAAGCTGGTACGTCTCTTTTTTCCATGCCACTGTTTCCTCACGTTCCGCTCCTTCAAAGGTCTTTCCCTTTTCTGAGACGTGTAGCCCCTGCTCCCTGCTCTGTGCGTTGCACCGCTCCTTCAGCTCCTGCAGGTCGGCGCTGCTCCACTGCAGCTTGTGCCCGTCCTCAAAATTGACGGAATTAACGATAAAGTGCGTATGGATATGTTTTTTGTCCTTATGGGTAGCCACAAGCACCTCAAACCCTTTCCATGCCGACGTATTCTCTGCAAGCTGTAAGGCGTTCCTGTGTGCCTGCTCCGGCGTGATTTTCTCGTCCTTATGGTAGCTCTGGACAAAGTGCTTGTATGTCCTTCCCCCGGTTTTCTCCCATAGTTCCTTGGTGGCTTGCATTTCGTCCTTTACTGTATCTGGTTCACAGTGCAGACCGCTGACAAGCTTATCCTCTGTCTTTTCCTCTTTTGTCACATAGTCCAGTGCTTGCCCTATGCCTGCTTTTGAAGATACTGCTTTAATAACTGCCATACTTCTCTCACCTCTTTCATGGTGTTAGGAAGCTCTTGCTTATAGTCCACATATCCATTTTCATTCAGCTTCTTGGCTATCTGGTTCAGATTGTTGCCTTGCCTTTTCAGCTCTGGATATATCTCTTTCAGTCCGTCCAGATTGACAATGTTCGACTGTGTGAGGGCTTCAATGATATATTGCTGTTGGCTCTTTCCAGACTGCTCTACTTTTTCTTTTATCTGTGCAAGTTCTTCCTCTGACACTCTTATAACTATCTGCTTCGGTCTTGTCCTATTCATTGATGAAGTCCTCTCTTTCCTTTACCCACTTCTTAATGAGTTCGATTTCCTCGTTCATGTTCGGCTCTTTCTCTGGCTTCCAGTCCGCTCTCATGTCTTTCAGTTCTTCCAGTGCTTCTTCTAAGTCTGCCTTATAGCTTTCTAAATCTTCTTTTTCGCTTGCTATATATTCATCAACACTATTGTAACAAGGCACACACTCATAGCTTGTAAAATCATCATTATACTTGTGGTACACAATGTCTTTCCATTCATCACTTGGCTCTGCTATGTTCTGTTTAGTAATTTCAATGTCGGATTTTATTGTCTCTACGTTCTCCAACATATCCAGATAATGCTCTGGTTCATAACCCAAATTCAATAAGTGATTCAGCAGTGTAGGCTCTGGGAACATTCCGAACCAACAACGCTCGAACCACTGGTCAGCATAATCTCTTTCATCACTTCCATTGGAGTAAGTACCGCCCACCAAATCTCCGACAAAATTCTCTATCAGCTCTCCGATTGTCAGACCATGCTTCCCACACTTTCTCGCCAGTCGGTCACAATCTGCGTCCGACAATTTCACTGTGATTTTTCTCTCTCTGATTGTCTCAATTTCTTTCTGCTGTTCCTCGCCCCAACTCATGCTTTTACCTCTCTTTCTTCTTGGCTATCACTCAACAATTTACCGCATATCTGCGGTCACTCAAAGGGGGATTGAAGGGGGGCTTTGCCACCCTCACAAGTTCTAAAGTGTAGCCGTTAGGCTATCACTTTAGGGAACTTGCAATATATCCGCTACACATAATATAGCATAGTGATAGCCACTTGTCAAGCGGATATATTCGTGCGTGGATTTCGCCAGAAATACAGTGGAGCTTACTTCCTCTTGGGCGACTTTGGAAGTGTAGGAGGGAGACAGTCAAGGGCTTGTTTTTTATCTGCAGTATGAGCTTCGGCTTGCCGATCAGCGAATGCAGCAGATAAAAAATGGTCGCAGACCACCCTTTACTTTCTTCCGCCGGAACAGACAATGAAGCACAAGGGGAAGTGACGGAACGGACGGACAGCCGTTTCCCCCTCCGGCATGATAGCCAACAAAAAAGAGTATCAAGGGAAAACGCTGCGGTCTTTCGACCGCCCTTGACACTCTTTTCCTTATGGCTCTGTTAATAAACAAGGGGAAATGGCTTCTTGTGGGATTTCTGCCACTATGGTATAATGGGCAACGCTACCTCCCCTATACAGGTACAGAAAGGGGTTGTGCCACCATGAGTATATTTTCGTCTTTCTTACTCTCTGTCTTGGCAAGTGTAGTCGCCTACTACATCTGCAAATGGCTGGACGGAGATAAATAGGCGGTAGCTAGCCTAAGGCATAAGCCACCTTGCCACAACGGAATAGAAAAGCCCCGGAGGTCGCAACTCCGGGGCTTTTTGCGTGCCACAATGAGCACTTTCGTCTTTCTTGCCTACTGGCATTATAGCATATGCCTTTCAGCATTTCAAGTATGCCCTACTTCCACCACTTATAAACCGTATGCTTTGCAAGTCCTGTCTCTCGGATGCAGTCCGCTTTTGTTCCCAGAGGGTTGCTTTCTCTCCATTCTTCGACAATCTTCGCCTTGTCTGGTCTCCCTTGTAGAGCTTTGCCCCTGTCCTCATTCATTGTTTCAAGGGTAAAACGTGCGATTTTTAAGTGCGTGGCTTGCTTTCTGCCGTTCCTCTTATTTGGCGGTATGACAACTTTCGTCTGCTTCTCTATCCATTCTCGGCTTGCCATAGTCGAAAGTAGCTTGTTATCAGCTTTGAGGGCTTTCAATGCGTCCTTTACATCTTCCCTTGTAAAATGGTTGTCCTCATCATCTGTAAGGCTCTCCAGATGCTCCAAAAATGAATAGGCATCTTGCCTTATTCGTCTTTCAGATATGCCACATTTCAAGCCATACGCACACAATGCCATGATTGAGAAGTACCTACCGCCTACCTTTACTTCGGTAAAAATCTTGTTCTTCCACCACTCATAAAGGGCTTCATTACACACCCATGTGCCTTTTTTCTTCGGTCTGCCCTCTACAACTCGCTCTTGATACCACTCTGGGTACAGCTTCTTTGCTTCGTCCAGTGACAGCTTACTCTTTTCTTTCTTCGGCTTCTCTGTAAGTACCGATAAATCAACCTTACAGTTCGGTATGCTGTCCTTTATATCTTCCAGAGTATAGCGGTTATCCGACATCTTATAGGCTTTCACTGGGAAGTCTGCCCCCAGCTTGCTCTGGCTCCCAACACACCTAAAGCCTTGATAGATACCTGTTATATCTGGGCTGTCTGGTCTGATACTGCTCGTATCGTTCCATAGTCTGCGGATAAATGCTTCTTTCAGCTCCGCAAGGGTATCTTCCAGATTATGATACAACTGTACTGGCTCTTTCAAAAAGTAATAGGCATGGACACCCTTTCCAGAACTCACAAGGTAGGTCGGTCGGAGCTGCACTCCGTTCCCGAATTGCTTCAAGAGGTTCTTCAACTGCTGTTTTCCGACATAATCAATATCTATTGCAACCGCATACAGTTCATGTGCGTTCTGCTTCGTGTGTGTCTTGCCATAGAACGTGATAGGCGGTATCAGTCCGAACTCGTCCCCTATGACCTTATCAAGCATATTCAGACTATCATCTATAACCCACTGCTTCGTTCTTCCCTTTCCAGATGGTCTTATCTGGGTTGCAATCACATTTCCTTTTCCGTCATGCTCTGCACTCTGTAAGCTCCCCTCTGGGAACAAGTCACGATAGAACTCATGGGGGCTGACCTCTGGAAAACCTCTCTCCAACATCAGCTCCTCTTTATCCCTATATACCTTTCTCCACTCATACATTGTTTTTGTATTTCTACGCATATTTTTCTCCTACTTAGATATATTATATAATATACTGCCCTTACTCCGCCTGACCGCTAATCTTATCAATAGATTTTTGCACCTTTTTCTCTCAAGTATAAGGGAGTTCCTTTTTGGTGTCAATATCTACACCTCACTCCCTCTCGCCTTCACCGCTTATCTTATCAATGAAGTATTTTACCTTTTTCCATCAAGTATAAGGGAGAGCCTTTTTGGTGTCAATATCTACACCTCACTCCCTCTCGCCCTTATCGCTTATCTTATCAATGAATTTATTGCACCTTTTTGACCTCTAAAAAAAGGGAGTGAATTAAGAATATCTCATCCTCACTTCACTCCCTCTTATTTTCATCACTACTCTTACCAATATTTCAGTATTTTCTACTTAGCATCACGAAGAGTTCCTTTCCATACTGCGTATTCGTCACCTTTCTCATCAGTTGCGGTTAATATTGCTTCACAATATGGATTTGATGGTGGATTCGGAGTCGTATATACATAGCTTCGAGAATTAGTTCCTGTATACCCATTATGATCTTCTTCATTTGTATGCCAACTATTTACTCCTTCAGCTCTTGTTACAAGTTTACTGGATTTTAATTTTAATGGATTAGACGTCATAGATGCCTTAACTGTGTACTGCGGTCTTCCAGATGAATCTAAACCATCATAAAAATACTCCATACTTCCTAAAATTCTATTTTCAATATCTAAAGCTGTAGCAGGAATAGGTTCTCGAGAAGAAATTGTGTTTTTTCCATCACACGCAAAATATACTTTATCCAGCAAAACAGATTCTCCATTAGTTGAACGAGTCACCGATTCTACCGCCTCGGTTTCAGCAGGAGCTGTATCTGCTGCAAAACTAACCATATTCATAGCCATCATCATTATTGCTGCCAAAGCTAACGCTACAGATCTGCGAATATTTCTCATTAATTTTCCTCCTATGTCAATGTATTTTTATAGCATCTAAAGCAACAAGTACATTGGCATCCCCTCCTTTTTGTTTTACTATACTATATTTTCAACAAAAAAACATTAATTATATATAACATTTTTATAAAACTTTACTTGACAAATAAATAATATAACACTATCAAAAACGTCCCAATATTACAGACCATACCGCCCCAAAACAGGTATATCTTCAAGCCCTCATATCTGAAAAAGCTGTTTTTGCTTTCCTCCAGCTCCCGGACTTTCTGCTTCATTACGCTTGTAAGCGTATCAGACTGCTTTTCAAGAGCTTTTGTTGCCTTCTGTACCGCCTCTATATTCGCCTGTAACGCCTTTTTTACCTCTTGGACGGTACTTTCTCTGACCTCATCTCTCAGGCTCCCAATTCCGGCTGATATGGCGTTCTGAAGTAGTTCGTTGCTGTTCTCTAACTGCTCGACTTGCTTCTTCAGCTCGCTGATGAGCTGCCTGCTCAGCTCGGCGTCTCTCTGCCTGTTCTGCTCTGCCCTTGCTTGTCCTTGATTTGACTGCTTCATCAATTCCTCGCAGCTCTCGCTCGACAAAGCTAAGGCTTCCTTCAGCAGGCTGTTCTCCAGCTCTGTCCGGCTCTGACGGTTCAGTTCTTGGATCCGTTCTCTCGGACTTGCCTGCTCTGACTTCTGCTGTTCGTGCATTTCTCTCAAACTCATGCTCCAGTTCCTCCTTTCCAAAACCCATGTTGTAGTATTTTTCCAGCTTATTATTACGAATTTTGCAAGCCTTTTCTCCTGCCTGCTTCCTTGCTAAGTCGGTATATGTGATGTATTTGTGGCTGTCCTGCCAGTCCACTCCGT
>NZ_QVEX01000037.1 GCF_003434055.1 Enterocloster aldenensis
TCAATCGCCCATGTCACCTGCCGGATGAAATGATATTTATCCACGATGATTGTAGCGTTTGGAAAGAAGGTCTGTGCAAGTTCGGTGTAGGGGCGCCACATATCGCAGACGAAGAACTTTACCTTCAGGCGTTCTTTCCTGGGAATGTTCCGCCAATAATCAGCCAGATGGCTTTGGGTCCGATCCGGGAGAATGTCGAGGATCCGACGCTTTTTCGGATCAACCAGAATGCACTGATATTTACCGGTAGAAGCATTGCCTTTGAATTCGTCAATGGAAAGCGCTTGTGGAAGCTGGTCAGGCGGAGGATAGCTAATCGTGTCCAGAAGGCGGCAGACCGTCTGGACGGAAACACCGGTAAGCTCTGCGATCTGTTTTAAGGAAAAGGTCTGCCGGAGCAGGGAGACAATGTAAAATGCCAGCCTGCGGGTCCTGCGGTGGTAGCTGGGGAGGAACGAATAGGGTTCCGTGAACCGTTTGCGGCAGTATGGGCAGAGGTAGCGGCGTTTGCGAAGAAGCAGGATTACTTGTTTTCCTAGTAAGGGAATGTCCTGGACTTCTTGTAAACGGTAATCATGAATCCGTTTTGTTTTAGCCCCACAGCAGGGACAAGTCTGTTCTACCGGTTGGGACTGGATGGAAATTTTAATGAAAGAGTCTGCCTGAACCACTTTATTAATAGAAACACCTTCCAAGTTAAGGAAAGCCTTGGTATAATTAGGGTACATCTATAAGGGGTCACCTCCATAACATTAAACTTTGGTCGGGATAATGCGTTTAGGAGGCTTCTTATAGATGTATTTTATTACAACGAAAAGAATGTTGGAAGTGTGCTTTTCAGCACACCCCAACATTCAGTATAGAACCATAATTATTTTCGCGTAGTATAATACAACCATATATATTTGCTGGAGGAGCTTTATGCGGATGGAAACAAAAGTAGAGCTACAAAGATTTTATCCAACAGAATTAGAAGTCGCAAATATTTATCAGACGGATACAGAAATCCGCATTAAAATGTCTGCCCGCTCTAAAAGCTGTACTTGTCCAAAATGTGGGACCATTTCTGAACATCCGCATGGAACTTACGAAAGAAAGGTCCAGGATCTCCCAATCCTTGGGAAATCCACCTGGCTTTTGGTAAATACCTATGAATACCAATGTGATAATCCTGATTGTGATGTTACGACTTTTGCCGGGACTATCAATGGATTTCTGAACTACTACAGCAGGATGACTGACCGTTGTGCGGATTTTATCTGTACATTAGCATTGGAAACTAGCTGTGAAGGATGTTACCGTATCTGCAAAACAATGAATCTCAAGACCAGTGGTGACAGTGTCGTCCGCCTGCTCACAAAGCAGTATAAACTGCAGGAAGAAAATAAATGCAGCAGTGTTATCGGTGTTGATGATTTTGCTTTCAAAAAACGGCATACTTACGGGACCATTATCGTTGATGGGGCTACCCATAAACCAGTTGCCATACTTGATGGACAGGATGGAAGTGCCTTGAAGGAATGGCTTGCCAGAAACAAGCATGTGAGAACTGTAACACGTGACCGTGCCAGCGCCTATGCATCGGCAATACAGGAAATACTTCCAGATGCCATGCAGATAGCTGACAGGTTCCATCTACACCAGAACCTGCTGGAAGCAATCAAAAACACAGTAAACTCCATTGTGCCAGTGGATATTAAAATTCCCAAAGATTATGATAAATCCGGCCAGGAGACAGGATTCCAGGGAACCAATGAGGGTAAAAAAAATCCCATGCTGCGTGGATAACTTTGCGGAATACAATGAAAAAAGTGTACAGTTATACAATGCAATCCATGAATACGATGCGGCCGGATACAGTAAACGGGCCATCGCCCAAATAGTGCGTTGCGGAAGAAATACGGTCACAAAGTATCTAAATGGGGATTATGAATCCCTGTGCCGTAAGAATCTCCGTAGCGGAATGGAGCAATTTTATAATCATATCATCAGTGAACTTTCTGTCGGCATCAGCAGAAAGGATGTCTACCGTGGTCTGCTAAAAAAAGGCTACCAAGGCAGGCAGCGGCATATGACTACATGAATAAAATCATAGAACGTCTGCATATAGATATAGCGGTGTATAAAAGCACTTCCACAGAATCCATCCGGAAGAAAAGGGAACTTCAAAAGTATGATCATCTGTCGAGGAGCGGGGTATTCCGTTTCCTGTGGATGGACACGGAGATTACGACAGCTCACAAAGCATATTTGATGGAGCACTACCCCAACTAAAAGAAATGCTTGCCTGCGTCCGTGAATTCCGCGAAATATACCAGCGTAAAAATATGTCGTTACTCTATCTCTTTATTGAGAGATACAAAAACTCAAACTTAAAAGAGATTGCTCGTTTTGCAAAAGGCATAGAGAAAGACCTATCTGCTATAGAAAACTCCGTAGCCAGTCCATTATCGAATGGATTTGTTGAAGGAACAAACAGTAAATTAAAAATGGTAAAGCGAACTATGTATGGACGTTGTAACAAAGCTTTGCTGGAAGCGAAACTAATGTATTCCTGAGGTTAAGATAACGGAAAAATGGGTCTGTGAAAAAAGGCTCTTTGTCAATAGTTGGGGTGGGATTTGTTAAAATCCCGCCCCAATTCTATGAAAAGGGCTCTTTTTATGTTTGGTTCCAGGTTTTACTGATTTTGGGCATGCCAAATAAGCCTCCGCATTACCGACCATTTTATCCTATGATGTACAGTGGAGTATCCGCGTCCGGAACCGTTTGAAATTCCGGATTGGATATACCGGTGCGGTGAAACCGCTGTTCCGGAAAACTGGAAACCCCCAGTCCGGTAAATGGAAACCGTTAATCCGGAACAGGGTACCGCTATTAAGTACTTACTGAGTGCGAGTTTACTCGCTTAATGCCGGATCCAATCCATATACCTCCCGCATAGACCGATAGTTTACTGGATCTGTTGGAATGATATTAATCTTATAGGCATCATGTTTAATGCGGTCGAGGATTGCCTCCGCAAGAGGACTGTCATCGCCTCCAAGCTGGTCGTACCATCCACTCTGATCGTACTGCGAGCAGAAGATCGTGGATGAGTTCCTGCGTCTTCGATGAAGAAGTTCCAAAATATCATGCTGTTCAGACTCTGTCGGCCTGAGAAGGAGCCATTCATCAATGATCAGAAGTACAGGATTGGCATACTTGGCTTGTACCTTTTTATAAGTGCCGTCATTACGTGCCATTTCCAGGTCAAGAAGTAGGTCAGGAAGACGGACATATCTGGTTTTAAAACGCTGCTTGCATGCTTCCATGCCAAATGCGCAGGCCATATATGTCTTTCCGCTTCCGGTGGCTCCGGTGATGAAAAGATTTCGATGTTCTGTAATGTACTCACAGGTAGCCAGTCTTTCAATCAGAGTGCGGTTGAATTTGCGCCCGGATGAATAGTTGATATCAGAAATGTGGGCTTCAGGCTGGTCAAATCCGGCATTTCGGATCAGACGTTTCAGGCTGTTGCTTTTCCTGTTGCTGTACTCAATATCAACCAGCATCGCAAAACGGTCCTCGAAAGCAACTTCTTTCATTTTGGGGTCATCCAGTTGGGTACGGAAAGCGTCAGACATTGCTGTCAGCCGCATTTCAATCAGTTTATCCATTGTACTTTGTGTAGTCATAATTCCTTACCTCCGATAGTAATCAGCGCCTCTTGTGAGCGCATGGTTGTTAGTTGCGGGTGTGGACGGTTGCTCCTTATTGGCTGGATCTCCCCTGTCATTTCCAGTATCAAGGATGTTCTTGATGCTTTTATAACTGGGTGCTGCCGTAAAGGAAAGAGTCTTTTTGCAGGCTGCCTCAAGGCGGTCAACAGAGTACTTGTCTGCAAGCTTTAAAAGCCCCATACAGCTTCTGTATGACTGTTGCTCCACACGTTTGGAGGTAAGGATGTTATCTATTACTTGGTAGGTACTATTACCGATACGTTCCGCCCATTTGCGGAAACGATCTCCATTCCATTCGAGATATTGTTGGTGGGAAACCGGCATATGCTCGGTAATTGTGCTGTATTGTCCCTTTCGCCCATAAAGCCGGCGATGGGATGCGATACGGTTGTTATTGTAAAAAATCTCAATGGTCTTATCTGTAACCCGCACATCGACTTTGCGCTTTATATATTCATGCGGAACTGAGTATAGCATTCCGGCGCAAGATATGTGATAATTAAACTGAACGGTGGCTGAATGTTTCCAGCTTTTTTCGTATAGCCTGATTTAATTCACCCAAAGAGAAGAACTGTTCATTGCGTAGGGCTGCGGTGATCCATGTAGAAATATTTCCTACACAGCCCTCGGCATTTGGCTTGTCCTTAGGAGCCCGGACACGGGCGGGGATGATGGCAGTGCCATAGTGTTCAGCCATTTCCTGATAAACAGTATTGATCCGCTGGTCTTTCCAGCCTTTGTTATGGTCAACCGCTGTACGGCAGTTATCAGGCACCAGAATCTTGGCAACCCCGCCGAAGTATTCATACATATGTACATGGGCTGCAATCCAGGAAGGCTGCTTTTCGTCGATGAACGCTTCAACATAAGGATACTGGCTGTAAGTCATAACACCGACGAAAAGATAAGCATTGATGATCTCTCCGGTATCAGGATCAGTGATGCAGGCAGGATTCCCTGCCCAATCAACCTCTACCTGTTCTGCAGGTTTCCGGTTGATGTGCATGGTTGCCCGCCGTTTTAGTTCGTCTTGTTGGATATAATAACAAAACTGTGAATACATCAGCGGTTCGTCGCCGGCAAGGCGGCATTCTTCAAGGTATTCTGTCCACAGAAGTTTTTTATTAACTCCATTGCGGAGCAGTTCCTTGCGGATGTGGGCATAATCCGGCATACGTTTGTTGGTATGAGCCTGCTTACCGTTCGGCTTTGGAAACAGCAACTGCTCAATTACAGGGTCAGTCTGATCTGCATCAAGTGGCCATGAGATATTTTGCTCCCGGGCAGCCTTTAGAACCTTATTGACAGTTTTCTTTGAGACACCGCAGCTGAGCGCGATATTGGTTTGGCTGAGATTCAGACTGGCAAGTCTGATAATCTCTCGGTACTTAGTCATAAAAGATGACCTCCTTCAAATGTATTTACGCCATAGACGCATGAATACATTATAAAGGATTCGCAGTAGCGGTTTCCATTTCGGGAATAGCGGTTTCCGCCAGAACGGAATAATGGTTTCCATCAATCCGGAACAGCGGTTTCCAATCTCCGGAATGGGGGTGTAAAATCATCCGGAATACTCACGGATTCCGTAGCTGCTCCGTTTTAATACCTTTATCTTGTT
>NZ_QVEX01000038.1:0-1910 GCF_003434055.1 Enterocloster aldenensis
GAGCAGTTCAACGCCCTGCCCGCGGACCTGCAGCAGGTTGTCGTGGACGGCGGCAAGGAAATGCAGAAGTACGAGCATGAGATTTTCCTGAAAAATGAATCCGAGCTGGAATCCAAGCTGGCTGAGGAAGGCATGGAATTCGTGGACGTGGACCAGAAGGCATTCTCAGACGCCATGACAAACGGGGTCCTGGCGGTACTGACCGACAGCCAGAAGGCACTCTATGAAAAAATATCCGCTGCCAACCCGGATGCATAAGGAAAACGGTCCACTACGGAAAGAGAGGTGCTTCAATCAATGAGCTGTTTCAAAAAGGGACTTGATAAGTTTCTGTCTGTTTTTGACCATACACTTTGCTTTTTCGGCGTTATTTTTTATCTGACCTTTGTGGCCTGCGTACTGATCCAGGTCATCAGCCGCAACTTCCTGCCAAGCGCGCCGTCCTGGACAGAAGAGGCCGCGCGCTACTCCTTTATCTATATGGTAGGGTTTGGGTGCGCCGTGGCAGTCCACCGCAATGAGTTCGTTAACGTGGAATTCCTTCATGACGCCCTGGAGGGCAGACATCCCATGGCCAACCGGGTCATCGACCTTGCAATCAAGGTGTCACTATTGATTTTTACCGCTTACCTGCTGGTTAAATCCGTGATTCCTTTTGCATTCATCAAATTTCCTATGTTTTCCACGGCAATGACGCTGCCTATGCAGTATGTTTACTTTTCCCTGGTAGTGATGTTCAGTCTTATGGCCGTGGCATACCTGTGTGAAATCCTGAACCTGCTTCTAACCTGGAATGAAAAGGAGGGCGGCTGAGCATGGTACCTGTATTATTCATCACATTCATAATCTGCCTGTTTATCGGCGTACCCGTGGCGTTCAGCCTGGGGTTTTCGGCACTCGCCTACTTTCTGGGAGCCAACATGCCCATTGCCACGTTTTCACAAAGATTTTTTGCCGGACTTGACAGTTTTACCCTTTTATGTATTCCCGGCTTTACACTGGCAGGCAACCTGATGAACCAGGGCGGCATTTCCGACAAGCTGATGGATTTCTGCGACAAGCTGGTGGGACATCTGACCGGAGGCATGGCATACGCCAACATCATGGCTTCCATGATTTTTGCAGGAATCTCGGGCACGGCCCTGTCTGATACCGTGGCGCTGGGCGGCATTGAGATCCCCATGATGGTTGACCTTGGATACGATGCGGATTTTTCCGTGGCAGTCACTGCCGCATCCAGCTGCATGGGCCCCATCATCCCGCCTTCCCTTCCCATGATCATGGCTGCCACCATGACCGGGTTATCTGTATCCAAAATGTTTATGGCCGGCATTGTCCCCGGCATCCTGATGGGCGGGGGAATGGCTCTGGTTTCCTATATCATTTCCAAAAAAAGGAACTATCCCAAACGCGACCATATGAGTTCCTTCAGCGAAATCCTGAAGTCAGGGCGGGAAGCCATCTGGGCCATCATCATGACCCTGATTATCCTGCTGGGTATTATCGGCGGCATGGTTACCCCTACCGAGGCATCCATCATCTGCATTGTATACGGAACCTTTGTGGGCTTTGTCATTTACCGCAAGCTTACCCTTAGGACCTTTTACCAGTGCCTGCAGCAGACCCTTTCCAGCGCAGCGTCCATCATGGCCCTGGTTGCATTTGCCAATGTGTTTGCATACATCATGACCAAGGAGCACATCCCCAAGATGATTGCAGATACCATGTTAAGCCTGACCGACAACAAATACGTCCTTCTCCTGCTCATAAACATCTTCCTGATTTTTGTGGGCATGTTCATGGAGACCATTGCAGCCATCCTGATCCTGTTCCCAGTGCTTTTGCAGCTGGCCACCTCCGTAGGTGTGGATTCCATCCAGTTTGGCGTCATGGTTGTAATGAACCTGGTC
>NZ_QVEX01000038.1:1920-3846 GCF_003434055.1 Enterocloster aldenensis
GTTTGCATACATCATGACCAAGGAGCACATCCCCAAGATGATTGCAGATACCATGTTAAGCCTGACCGACAACAAATACGTCCTTCTCCTGCTCATAAACATCTTCCTGATTTTTGTGGGCATGTTCATGGAGACCATTGCAGCCATCCTGATCCTGTTCCCAGTGCTTTTGCAGCTGGCCACCTCCGTAGGTGTGGATTCCATCCAGTTTGGCGTCATGGTTGTAATGAACCTGGTCCTTGGCCTCTGTACCCCGCCCGTGGGCGTCTGCCTGTTTGCCGCCACCAACATTGCAGGCAACAAGCTGTCAGACAATGTAAAGGCACTGCTGCCTTTCCTCCTTGCCAACTTTGCGGTCCTTGGGCTTGTAACCTATGTGCCGTTCATCACCGCAGGCATTGCTAACCTGATATTGGGCGCTTAACAGGACTTCTGTTTTTAATCCCCATGGCTTTAAATATGATAAGGACCTGGAAATTCCCGGATTTCCAGGTCTCTTTTATTCCCCGTCTTGGCAAACCACGTTTTTTCTGGTATAAAACTATTAAAACAAGTAAAGGAGGAGCATCTTTCATGTCTCTCACAATTGTAAACAAACGCTGTCCGGAGGAAACCAACAGCGACTATGCATACAGGCTGATACGGAGGAATATCATGAACCTGTACCTGAAGCCGGGGGCAGTGTTAAATGAAGCCGAACTCAGCGACCAGCTGGGAATGAGCCGTACGCCCATACGGGAGGCCCTGATTCTTTTAAAAAATGAGGGCCTTGTGGATATCATGCCCCAGCGTGGCAGCAGGGTAAGCCATATCAGCCTCAGCCTTGTACGCGAAGGATATTTCATGCGCCGTATCCTGGAAACAGCCATCATCCGGGAAATTGCCGGCGCCCTTTCCTCAGAGCAGACCGCGGCGCTCAAGGCCAACCTGGAACTGCAGCGCCAGGAGCTGGCCCGGTATGTGGATAAACTAAGCGATGACTTTTTTGACCTGGATGACGACATGCACCGTATGCTTTATGAGTTCAGCAACCGCAACCACATATGGTCCGCGCTCCACGGGGTCAATTCCCACTATGACAGGGTGCGTTACCTGGATACCGTTGTCAACGATGTGGACCAGTCCGCCATCCTGGAAAACCACAGCACGCTTTACTGCTATCTGCTCATGGGAATTCCCGGGGATGTGGATATCGCCAAGTTCTGCAATGACCATCTGGGCCGGTTCCTGCTGGATTTCCAGAATACAATCACATCCTATCCGGATTATTTTGTGGATTGATGATAGACATGTTTTTAACAAATATATTAGTTATGGCATTTTATCCCCCTCACACACCGCCGCCAGAAGAAGCGCTGAATCTATGTGCACTTTTCCGGCGGTTTCTTTATGCCATCTTTATACTGTCTTTATATTATATTTATATCTGTTTTTCCATCCGTTAAAATATGTACACTTTTTTACGTTTTTTTACTTTTTCTTTGTAAGATATTTACTTTTTCCCCTATTTTTTACCATATTTTTTTAGTTTTTGTTAAATATACACAAATAATCCTTTCCAAAACTGTCATTTTGTAGATAGTAATATATTCCCACATATGGCAATATATTAGTGAGGTTGTAAAATACATACCAAGGTATGTTTTGACCAGAGCCGGCCGGCTCTGTCAAGGTATGCCAATCCTACAAAAGGAAGGGAGAAGAATTTATGAAACTGAACAAAAAACCTTTTGCACTGCTGCTGACCGCAGCAATGGCCCTGTCCCTTGCAGGTTGTGGCGGCGGTTCCACTGCTACTACTGCTGCGCCTGCCGCCGCTCCTGCAGGTGATGCCGCTGCCGGCACCGCTGCGCCAGCTGCTGCCGACGATGGACAGACCTATGTAATCAACATCGGACACATCAATGATGAGCGCGATTCCTGGCA
>NZ_QVEX01000039.1 GCF_003434055.1 Enterocloster aldenensis
GTAATTGCCCCTTGTCATTCTCTCGAAGTGACCGCTGTAACAACGCATGACCTCAATGTAGTTCATGTCCTCGTATGTATCGACCACGAACTCATAGAAGTCCATGTAGTTGGTGAAGCCATGCTCTCTGATAGACTATTTTGTGGTCGTAGTAGCCACAAAATAGTGCTCCTCAAACGAACCTCTTTCCGCAGTCCTTACACGCCCAACGCTGTGTATTTGCAAGGGTTTTACCACTTTTTACGATGTCTACAGACCCACACGCAGGGCAACAATCTGGCGTGGGGTTCGGGGGGTTTTCGTGGGAGTTTTGCTTGTGACGGACGAAGCCCACGCTGTCCCTGCTCCCAGCGTTGGAAATTGCCCCTTGTCATTCTCTCGAAGTGAGCGCTGTAACAACGCATGACCTCAATGTAGTTCATGTCCTCGTATGTATCGACCACGAACTCATAGAAGACCATGTAGTTGGTGAAGCCATGCTCTCTGATAGCTTGTCCAATCTCCAAGAACATTTCGTTCTTCTCGGCTGTGCCAAGCTGCTCATACGCACCAATGTCGAAGTTGTTGCCCGTGATACGCTCGGACGGGTCGTACTGCTCTTTACCTTTCTTTCGGCAATCCTCGGTGTCGTGAATGAGGTAATCATAGACATTACGGATACCAACGACCGCTTCACACTTATTGATTGCTTTCTTGCCTTCCGCAGAAAGCAAATCCATGACATTCAAAGCGTGCTTGTAGGTTGTGGTGTTCGGGAACGCCACAATCAGATGCACATGGTCTTTGCGGTGTTCACTCTTGCTGTCCTTGTCTTGGAAGTGCTGACAGTACGCATAGGGGTACTGCAAAGTATCGCCTATGACCTCTTTCCAGTCCTCCCTCATGTTTTCTGGGTAGAGAACGCCCGTCCAAAATCTTGCCTTATCAATTTTTGCCATAAAAAAACCTCCGCTTTTCTTCGGAGGGTACAATCTCGTTACCTTGACTATAAGCCCAATTACGGCTATAATTATCCTACGGGGAGTATGTGAGCTTGACCCTCATGAATTCGTGGTCTGGTATTGGCGTACCAACCACTAGAGCCATTATACGAGAATCCGCCCGCCTTGTCAATTTGACACTTGGCAGGGCGGGATTTTTTATTTGCTCCGCAGGCTCCTACGCGGAGGGCGACCTCTGGAACAGAATGGCGTCTCCCTCGGAGTACGTACCACGCTATCCAGAAGTCAAGGGACGGGGAGGATTTTCTGACGAAAATCTCCACCCTTATGCCCTTGACTTCTGGATTTTTTGGGCTATTCCGTCTACGCCGACGGAACAAGAAACTTGCGTTTCCCGTCCCGTCGTCTCCGCCAGTATACCCCAAAAACCGCTTTCTTTAGCGTTCCAAATCCCTTGATTTGGGCTTCTGCTTCTGCGGTGGCTGCTGCCGATCACGCTTTGGCTGCGTGATAGCAGCATAGACCTCTGGCAGCTTCTCACGGATAATCTGAACCAGACGGTGAACCGTGGCTTCAAGGTCTGCGACCTTGCTACGGAGACTGCTGTTCTCCGTCTTCAAGGTCTGATTTTCCTTGCGAAGCTGAACTATCTCCATCTGGGCTTTCATGCTCGGTCTGTCCTGCTCCACCTCTCGGATTTTCGCTTGAAGCTGACGGTTTGCGTCCTCATAGGCTGTTTTTACTTTCGCTTCGGCGGCGGTGGCTCGCAGATCCGCTCGCTCTGCCCTGGCTAAAGCCTGGTCTCGCTCTGCGGTCATGCTCTCCACGGCGACCGCCGTGCGTTTCACAGCTCAAACTCCTTATGTGTCACACCCTTTAGACCGCCCAATAGAGTTTTTTCGCCCTTAATGGCTTCAACCTCTGCGGCGGTCAAAACCTCTTTCTCGGTCTGTAAGGCTTCTATTTCGCCCCGTAAGGCGTTTTTTTGCTCCACAAGAGGTTTTATACTCTCCTGCTCCTGCAAAGCCCTCTGACGGGCTTGTAGGGCTTCCTGCTGTGCCTTTAGCACTTCCTCATGGGCGGTCTGCTTCTTCAGTTCAGCAATCTCCTTATTGCCGTCCTTGGTGGCTTCATTGACCACCTCAAAGTGCCAATCTCGGAAGCTGTCGAGGTAGCGTTCCAAGTCCGTGTGAAAGGTCTTAAGGTCATTCTTTGTGATGACCTCTTTAGCTGAAACCTTTTCGCCCCCTCGCTTCTTGTCCTCTGTAACCGGCACGAAAGCAAAGTGCATATGCGGCGTTTTTTCGTCCTTATGGACATACGCCGATATGACATTCTGCTCTCCGTAGCGGTCGCAGAGAAAGCGATAGGAACGCTCAAAAAACAGCCTTTCGACCTGCTCTTTGTCTGGGCTTACATGAAGACTTTGGTTGTGGTGGCGGTACTCTGGCAGAGAAACCACCCATGAACACATGACATTCACATCGTCCCTCTTGAGGGTACGGGCTTCTGTCGTTCTCTGTCGAATAAAGTCGATTTGCTCAACTCCACGCCGTGGAGCTAAATTGTAGTTCAAGTGGGTTTTTTGTGGGTCTATATCTTGATTGCCGAACTTCACATATTCACCCTTTTCGTCCTTCCGTCTTTCATAATGCGCCGCCAAGTGACCGCAGGCGGCTCTTGTATATTTCTGTGCGTTTGCCATAGTGAAACACCTCTCTTTTTATCGCTGAAAATCAATCCAAATATTTTTGGTGTAGCAAGTTATACCAAAATGCTTACGCTTTTGGAAACTTGCTCTGCGAGGCGGTTGCTTGACCTCATTCTACGCTACGCTCCGAACAAGGTCAAGAGGGGCTTTGCCCCTGCTGTCTGCGGACAGCTCCCCACTCTCCGAGGGGCAAGGGGGCAAGCCCCCTGC
>NZ_QVEX01000004.1 GCF_003434055.1 Enterocloster aldenensis
ACCCGTTCACCGAGCCACCCGTTTTACGGGTGGCGGCGACTCATGATGAGATAACCATGCTTTAATTCTGACTTTGCGGCCGGTTGGTCTTCCGGTCATGATTGGGAAATCACAAGGCCGGATGCCTCTTTTATGCCCAGTTCCCCCAGCCTGGCAGCTGAAAACCGGAGCTCATAAAACAGCAGGTCCTCCAGTTCTGCGGCCAAACCATCCCAATCACCGCGCTCCAGGCTTTCCGACAGGAGGTTGATGTGCGGGAGATAGAATGCGTTAATCTCCTCCCTGGAGCCATGCATGCTGCGCAGAGGATATCCCCAAAGCAGAAGTGAGGGCAGTTGATTATAGATTTCCTGTATGACCTGGTTCGGAGAGCATAACGGGATGATTTCAAGGGAGGCAAATACCACTGACTCATACCGGAAGTTTTCCCTGATGTACGCCAGACGGTCTTTCCATAGGCCGATGGCCTGGGCCTTGATGCTTTTAACACAGGCCCTGCATGTCATGGCAAAGATCTGAAGGCTTTGCACGAAGTCCAGCAGCCGTTTTCTTATCATGGGCCGGGTCATGTCGTAGTTTTTTAAACTGTCCTCCGTGCTTAAAATCTTGCTGCCAACCCCGTTTATGGATTGAACGGCGCCTAGCTGGTTCAGCAGCGTCAGGGTCCGGCGGACCGTGATGGATAGCATGTATGGCCAGGCTTTTCTACCAGTTATTGAATCCCAAAATTTAAATTCATGGGATTATTGTCCGCAAAAGTGTTTACAAAAATGTTGAAAAGTGATATCCTGTTAACAGCGTTATTTTTGTAAATAAATAACGGGTGGAGGTTAAGGAAAAATGAAACTGATTAAGACAGTGGACGCAGAGGGAACCGTACTGTGTCACGATATCACGCAGATCATCAAAGGCGTTACCAAGGACGCGGTGTTCCGCAAGGGACATGTGGTGACAAAGGAGGACATCCCTGTTCTTTTAAGCGTTGGCAAGGACCAGCTCTATGTGTGGGAGAAGGAAGAGGGGATGCTCCATGAGAATGATGCGGCAGAAATACTCTGCGCCATGTGCAGGGGCGGACATATGGAACGCTCCCAGGCAAAGGAAGGGAAGATTGAACTGACTGCTTCCTGCGACGGCCTTTTAAAGGTGGACAATGACGGGCTTAAGGCGGTTAATGGTTTCGGGCAGATGATGATTGCCACCCGCCACGGCAACTTCCCGGTAAAGAAGGGGGACAAGCTGGCAGGCACCAGGATTATCCCGCTGGTGATTGAGGAAGAGAAGATGGCAGCTGCAAAGGAGGCGGCCTTCCGGGCATCCAAGGGAAGGCCGATCCTGGAACTGAAGCCCTTTGTACATAAAAAAGTAGGCATTGTCACCACGGGCAATGAAGTGTTCCATGGGCGGATCAAGGATACCTTTACGCCTGTCATCAAAGAGAAAATCAGTGAGTTTGACACGGAGGTCATTGACCACGTGACCTGGGATGATGATGATGCCAAGGTAACGGCCAGTATCCTGGACATGGTTAAAAAGGGAGCCGACGTGGTGATCTGTACCGGCGGCATGAGCGTTGACCCGGATGACAAGACTCCCCTTGCCATCCGCAACACAGGGGCCAGGGTGGTTTCATACGGGGCGCCGGTGCTTCCTGGCGCCATGTTCCTTCTGGCATACCTTGACGTGGCGGACGGGGATGAAAGGCGCACCGCTGCCATCATGGGGCTTCCTGGCTGTGTGATGTATGCAAAGCGCACCATATTTGACCTGGTCCTGCCGCGGATCATGGCGGACGATGCAGTGACACCTCAGGACCTGGCAGCCCTTGGACAGGGCGGTCTCTGCCTGAACTGTCCTGTCTGTACCTTCCCCAACTGCGGATTTGGAAAAGGAATGTAGGAGGAGCGGCAGAGATGGAATTTACACATTTTGATGAACAGGGCAATGCCCTGATGGTGGATGTGGGGGATAAGGCGGACACCAAGAGGGAAGCAGTGGCCAAGGGCAGCATTTTCATGAGCAGTGAATGCCTGAAAAAAGTGACGGAAGGTACCATGGCCAAGGGGGACGTGCTTGGGGTAGCCAGGGTAGCAGGCATCATGGGGGCAAAACGCACCTCCGACCTGATCCCGTTATGCCATATCCTGAACCTGACAAAGCTGAGCATTGATTTTACCGTCATAGAAGAAACAAATGAAATCCAGGCAGCCTGCACGGCCAGGACCACTGGCAGGACAGGAGTGGAGATGGAGGCGCTGACCGGTGTCACGGTTGCGCTCCTGACCATCTATGACATGTGCAAGGCAGTGGACAAGACCATGGAACTTGGCAATATTTATCTGGAACACAAATCCGGAGGCAAGAGCGGGGAGTTTCACAACCCCAGGAAATGATACTGGAGCATTTTACTATGAAAGATTCATTTGGAAGGAATATTGACTATATGAGGATATCCATCACGGACCGGTGCAACCTGCGGTGTAAGTACTGCATGCCGGACGGGGTGGAAAGCCTGGCCCGCTGGGAGATCCTGTCCCTGGAGGAGATTGAGGCCATTGCCATCTGCGCCGCCGGTCTTGGCATCAGCCGGATCAAGGTGACTGGGGGGGAACCCCTGGTGCGCAGGGACTGCTGCCAGCTGGTGAAGCTGTTAAAGTCCATACCTGGCATCGAGAAGGTGACCATCACTACCAACGGCGTCCTGCTGGACCGGTATCTGGAACCGCTCCTGGAGGCGGGGATTGACGGGATTAACATCAGCCTGGACACCCTGGACCCATGCATGTATGAGAAGATTACAGGCTTTGACAGGCTGGCCTGCGTGATGAAGACCATAGAGCGGTCACCGGGCCTCCCGGTAAGGGTTAAGATCAATGCGGTTTCCATTGATTTTAGTTCCATGGACGGGGAAGGCTGCAGCGGCCCAGGGGGCAGCTGGTGGAAGGAGCTGGTGGAACTGACCGGCCGCTATCCGGTGGATGTGCGTTTCATTGAAATGATGCCCATCGGATACGGAAAGCAGTTTAAGACCATCAACCACAAGGAACTGCTGGAGGAGATGCACAGGGAATACCCGGGGCTTGCTAAGGACCATACGGAGCACGGTTATGGACCGGCTGTGTATTACCGGATACCAGGCGCCCTTGGAAGCGTTGGGCTCATAAGCGCCATCCACGGGAAATTCTGTGATGAATGCAACCGCGTACGCCTGACCTCACAGGGCTTTTTAAAGACCTGCCTGTGTTATGAGGACGGCGTGGACCTGAGGGCAATCCTGAGGGAAGGCTTAAAGGCGCCTGAGGGCGGCGGCCACTACCATTGGCCCCTGAGGGAATGTCCGGGAGAGGAGAAGCTTCAGGCCCGTCTGGCTGCTGCCATGGAAAAGGCCATTGAGCACAAGCCTGCGGCCCACTGTTTTGAACGGCCGGGTATGATAACGGAATCACACAATATGATTGCGATTGGAGGATAATAAAAGGGTTATGGGAGACGTGACAGAGAAAAAGGAAGGCCTGCAGATGGACCGGCAGGGTAAAAGTGGGGAAGGCGTGCTTCCCACAGGGGTTGTGAAGGCCATCTGCATCAGCGATGTCAGGGGAATTGAAAAAAGGGCCATTGAAGAAGGCCATTTCCTGGTGGATTTTGGGATTGAGGGGGATGCCCATGGCGGAAACTGGCACCGCCAGGTCAGCCTGCTTTCCTATGACAAGGTCAAGGCGTTTAACGAGAAAGGGGCTGATGTGGGAGACGGGGCCTTTGGGGAGAACCTGGTGGTGGAAGGCCTGGACTTCCGTTCCCTGCCAGTGGGCACAAAGCTGTACGCGGGGACCGTGGAGCTTGTGATGACCCAGATCGGGAAGGAATGCCACAGCCATTGTGCCATTTACAAACGCATGGGTGAATGCATCATGCCAAGGGAGGGAGTGTTTGCCAAGGTGCTGAAGGAAGGCATCATCCGCCCTGGTGATGAGATGTGCGTGAAACTGCCTGATGAGAACCGTCCCTTAACAGCCGCGGTCATAACCCTCAGTGACAAAGGGGCCAGGGGCGAAAGAAAGGACGAAAGCGGACCTGTGGCAAAGGAAATGCTGGAGCAGGCAGGTTATGAGGTGGTGGAAACCCTTCTCATAGCCGATGAACCGGCCCTGTTAAAGACCCAGCTGATGCGCCTGGCTGACGGCAGGCAGGTGGATTTAATCCTTACCAGCGGCGGGACCGGGTTCTCCCTGAGGGACCAGACACCGGAGGCAACCATGGCGGTGGCTGACCGGAACGCCCCCGGGATTGCGGAGGCAATCCGTTACAGATCCCTTCAGGTTACGGACAGGGCCATGTTAAGCAGGGGCGCGTCCGTAATCCGCAAGAAGACCCTGATTGTAAACCTTCCTGGAAGTCCCAAGGCGGTGAAGGAAAGCCTTGGATTCATCCTGGACTCCCTGGAGCATGGGATAAAGATACTGCGCGGAAGCGCGTCCGAGTGCGCCAGACCCTGAATGTGGGGTTACGGGGCGGACAACAGACAGGATTGGCAGACGCGGCGCAGACCGGCAGTCCCAACGTCCGTTTACAGCATGAAACAGATATGACCGGCAGGCCCACCTGTCATGGGTGGGCTTTTGCCCGGGATTCGATATATTTGAGCAAGTATAACGAATGGACATTGTCCGTTTACAATTTATTATTTTATATTAAAAGGAGAGGCATATTATGAAAAAACACATTACCATGATCATAACGGCCATGATGGCGGCAGCCGTACTGGCAGGATGCGGGACATCCAAGGAAGCGGCAACCACAGCAGCGTCCTCCGGGACAGCGGCTGCGGCAGAAGCTGAAGCCAGGGCAGAAACTGAAACCAAGGCAGAAACCAAAACCGGGGCCGGGGCGCAGACAGGGGCAGATGCCAAGGCGGAGGCGGCTATGGGCCAGGAGACCGAGATCCTAGTGGCGGCAGCTGCCAGCCTTAAGAACGCCTATGAGGAGGAACTGATTCCCATGTTCCAGGACAAGTACCCTGGCGTTACGGTTAAGGGAACCTATGACAGTTCAGGCAAGCTGCAGACACAGATCGAGGAGGGCCTGGAAGCGGATGTGTTCATGTCGGCAGCACCCAAGCAGATGACCGCCCTTGACGGGGAAGGGCTGATTGTCTCTGACACCATCACCAACCTGCTGGAGAACAAGATTGTGCTGATCGTGCCCTCTGACAGCGATTCGGGCTTTACCAGGTTTGAGGATATTGAAAAAGCTGAGAGCATTGCACTGGGGGATCCGGCCAGTGTCCCGGTGGGGCAGTATTCAGAAGAAGCATTGACGAGTCTGGGGATTTGGGATAAAATTCAGGATAAGGTAAGTTTTGGCACGAACGTGACAGAGGTACTGAACCAGGTGGCGGCAGCCAGCGCGGACGCGGGCATCGTGTATGCAACGGATGCAGCCAGCATGGCAGACCAGGTCAAGGTTGTTGCAGAGGCCCCGGAGGGCAGCCTGGCCAAGAAGGTAATCTACCCGGTTGCTGTTGTGAAGGACACTGCCAATGCGGAGGCGGCCGGGAATTTTGTTGAATTCCTGAAAACAGACGAAGCCATGAAGGTGTTTGAGTCCTACGGATTTACAAAGGGAGAATGATAATGGGAGAGGGGATGCATACATGGATTGGTCACCCATACTGATATCGATGAAGACAGCCGGCCTGTCAATTATAATTACGTTTTTTCTTGGGATTTTTGCTGCCTGGGCAGTGGTAAGTCTTAAAAATGAGGGGTGGAGGCTGTTCTGGGACGGTGTGCTGACACTTCCGCTGGTGCTTCCGCCTACAGTGGCCGGATTTTTCCTTCTCTATATATTTGGGGTCAAACGCCCGGTGGGGCAGTTTTTTATTGACTATTTCAGCATCAAGATTGCATTTTCCTGGGCAGCCACCGTGATTGCGGCCGTGGTCATGTCCTTCCCGCTGATGTACCGGTCGGCCAGGGGCGCATTTGAACAGGTGGACCAGAACCTGGTGGCGGCGGCCAGGACCCTGGGGATGAGCGAGTGGTGTATTTTCTGGAAGGTATTGATTGCCAATGCAGTGCCGGGGGTTGTCAGCGGAGGCGTCCTGGCCTTTGCAAGGGGCCTTGGGGAGTTTGGCGCCACGGCCATGATAGCAGGCAACATTGCGGGCAGGACAAGGACCCTGCCCATGGCGGTTTATTCCGAGGTGGCTGCCGGGAACATGGATAAGGCATACGGTTATGTGGCCATCATTGTGGTGATTGCGTTTATTTCGGTTTTTCTTATGAACTGGACGGCCCTTCGGACCGGAAGCAGGAGGGGTTAGGATATGATTGCAGATGCAGGGCATGAGCTTTGTTTGGGAGTGGATATAAAAAAGAAGCTGAAGGAATTCAGCCTGGACATTGGATTTGAGACGGGAAAGGGATGCCTGGGAATACTGGGGCCCTCGGGCTGCGGCAAAAGCATGACCCTTAAATCCATTGCAGGCATCGTAAGGCCGGATTCCGGCAGGATAGCGGTTCAGTATGCCAAGGAGGAAGCGGCAGGGGGAAGGGTGCTTTACGATTCATCCCTAAAGGTCAATGAACGGCCCCAGGTGCGCAGGGTAGGTTACCTGTTCCAGAATTACGCCCTGTTTCCCAACATGACAGTGGAACAGAACATACTTACCGGTTTGAACAGCAGGGGCGGCAGGAAGGCAGTGTCCGGGAAACGCCGGCCCCTGACACAGAAGGAGAAGGATGGGAAAGTCAGGGAAATGCTCTCAAGGTTCAGGCTGGAAGGGCTGGAAAAACGCTATCCCGCACAGCTGTCGGGAGGACAGCAGCAGAGGGTGGCCCTGGCCCGCATCCTTGCATATGAGCCTGAGGTGCTTTTGCTGGACGAACCGTTTTCAGCCATGGATACCTATCTCAGGGAAGGGCTGAGGCTGGAACTGGCCGGTGTCCTTAAGGATTACGACGGGGTCAGCATCTTGGTGACCCATGACAGGGATGAGGCGTACCAGCTCTGTGACAGCCTTCTTCTTTTAGACAGGGGAAGGGTGCTGGCTGGCGGGAAGACCAGGGACATATTCCAGTGCCCGGTCACGTGCCAGGCCGCCAGGCTCACGGGCTGCAAGAACATTTCCAGGATAGAACGTCTGGGCGCGCGGCGCATCAAGGCGTTGGACTGGGGCGGGCTGGAGCTCTCAACGGACCGGGATGTGGACGGTTCCATCACAGCGGTTGGAATCAGGGCACATGATTTCGAACCCCTGTCCGATGGGGAAGCAGGGCAGTGGAAAGGCAGGGAAAACGCCAACCTGATTCAGGTGGAATCGCCCAATATTTCCGAGATGCCCTTTGAGTGGTATATTACACTGTCCAACGGCCTGTGGTGGAAAAAGGAAAAGGATATCCATACCCACAACACCGCCGGGCTTGTACCAGGGTGGCTGCGGGTGGAGCCATCGGCTTTGCTGCTGCTTACAGGCGAGTTAAATGGATAAAAGGAGAAGTTGGATATGAGGACAGGCGCTGTGGTTGTTGCGGCAGGACACAAGAGTTCTGTAAGCAGTTTTTCGCCCATGCTTCCCATCGGGGACAGTACGGTCATCAGAAGGATCATCATTACCCTTAAGCGGTCCGGGATTGACCCGGTGGTGGTGGTTACGGGGAAACAGGGGGATGAGGTGGAGAAGCACATAGCAGGCCTTCGCGTCATCTGCCTGCGCAATCAGAATTATGGGAATACCCAGATGTATAACAGCATCTGTCTGGGCCTAAACTACATTGAGGACCTGTGCGACCGGGTATTTATCCTGCCTGCCAAGTTCCCCATGTTCCTTCCGGAAACCATAAAGCGGATGATGGATATGGATGCCCAGGTGGTCTGCCCTGTATTTGAGGGGAGAAGGGGACATCCGGTGCTGGTTTCCAGCAATATCATCGGTAAACTGCTGAATTACAAGGGGGAAAAAGGGCTCCGCGGCGCCCTCAGGCAGGTGGATGTGGACCGGTGCGCGTGGGAGGTTGAGGTGGAGGACCAGGGAATCATCCTGGCAGTGGAAACGGATGAGGACCGTGCCCAGAGTAATCTTGACAATGAGCGGCTGGACATTTTCCCGCAGATCCAGCTGACGCTGGAGCGGGATGAAGGGTTCTTCGGTCCGTCCGTGGCACAGTTTTTATCATTGATTGACCATACGGGGTCCATGCAGACTGCCTGCAGGCAGATGCACATGTCCTACACCAAGGGATGGAAGATCTTAAAGGCAGCGGAAAAACAGCTTGGATACCCCCTGCTGATTACCCAGTCAGGCGGGGCAGAGGGCGGTTCGTCCCTGCTGACCCCGAAGGCTAAGGATTTCCTGATCCGTTTCCTGGGGATGGAGAAGGAACTGAGGGAGGATGCGCAGAAACTATATCAAAAATATTTTTCCATGGAGGATCAGACAGGTCTATGAAGGCATTATTTGAAGAGTTATCCAATGTATTGGCAAAAGGGGAGGAGGCCGTGCTGGTCACAATCATAGCCAGCTCCGGCTCCACGCCCAGGGGCACCGGTTCACGCATGCTGGTGAGGCAGGACGGCTCCATCAAAGGGACCGTGGGCGGCGGCGCAGTGGAATACCAGGCCATACTCACGGCCATGGAGGCCATGGAACATAAAGCTTCCTATACCAAGGGATTTACCCTGAACCGGAACCAGGTGGCTGATATCGGCATGGTGTGCGGCGGCAACGTGGTGGTTTACTTTCAGTATATCCGCCCGGATGACGGGGACTTTGCAGGCTTATGCACAAAGGTGAGGGAAGCGCTTGGCAGGGATGAGGACAGCTGGCTGCTCCTTGACATATCGGACGAGACCTGCTGGCAGATGGGGCTTTACAGCAAAAGCACAGGCCTTCTGGGCATGGATATGCCGGGACAGGCGCTGCAGGAACCGATTTTTACAAGCAGGACCCTTCAACAGGAGGTTGGGGGACGTAAATACTACATTGAACCCCTGGTCCAGGCAGGGACGGTCTATATCTTTGGCGGCGGACATGTGGCCCAGGAACTGGTGCCTGTCCTGTCCCATGTGGGGTTCCGGTGCGTGGTCATGGATGACAGGGAGGAATTTGCCAACAGGGAAGTATTCCCCCAGGCAGCAGCAACCATTGTGGGGAACCTGGAAGGGATTGGCAGCTATATTGACATCAGGCCCTGTGATTATGTGTGCGTCATGACCAGGGGACATCAGTTTGACTATTATGTACAGCGCCAGGCCCTGACCATGAAGCCGGGCTACATCGGCATCATGGGAAGCAGGAATAAAATCAGGGTGGTAACGGATAAACTGCTGGCGGACGGTTTTACAAGGGAAGAGATAGAAGCCTGCCACATGCCCATCGGGACGGATATCCGGGCAGAGACACCGGCAGAGATAGCAATCAGCATTGCAGGCGAGCTGATCTGTGAGCGGGCTGCCAGGATGGGACGCAGGAAGTAAGGATAAGACTTCGTTAAATAAAATACAAAAATTTTTAGGCAACCTAAAAGAATTTGTATTTATAAACAAAAACAAAGGATGTACGGCCTGAAAGATCATCTATATTGCGGATTGTGCGGCTGCGGATTCCGGGCTATAATCAGGGTATCCAAATGATAAGCAGAATACTTTGAAAGAAGGGAACGCAGATGGCAGTAATCGCAATCATACTTGCATACGGCATCCTCAGTGTGGATCTGTATGGCGTCATCAGGGATAACATCCGCAAATAAAATGGGAAGCAATTGACCAAATGATAGGAAAAACAGTCAGGAACACAGGGCAAGGCCGTTGGTTCCCGGCTGTTTTTGTGCGTTTATGGCTTTCCTTAAATTGTAATTTATGTTAAGATAATCTGTACGGGAAACAGGACGTGTTGGAATGATGCAGAGGATGGTGGATGGGCATGGATGCTTACTATAAGGACAAAGGCAGCTGGAACCGGTCAGACAGGCTTTTTCGCGCGCTGGCCCTTGACGGGCGGATGGAGCGGAGGGCCCGGAGGGGAAGCGGGCCGTATGTGATTTCCTTAACAGGCGGAGGCGGTAAAACATCCCTGATCCGCCGTCTTGCATGGGAGGGGATGGAACAAGGCCTTAAGGTCTTTGTGACCACCACCACCCACATGGCCGTGCCGCTGCGCCTGGGCGTTTTTTCCGGCAGCGGACAGGACGTGAAGGAAATGCTTGACCGGGAACACGCTGTTGTGGCCGGACAGACCAACGGGGCAGGGAAAATCTCCTACATGGGGGATGGGGCCTACGGCTCATTATGTCCCCTGGCCGACCTGGTCCTGGTGGAGGCGGACGGGGCCAAGCGGCTGCCTCTTAAGGTGCCGAGGGGCAACGAGCCGATCATACCGGACAATACGGATTTAATCCTCTGTGTCAGCGGCCTTTCAGCCGCAGGCAGCCTGGCGGCGGAAAAGTGCTTCCGTCTGGATGCAGCGCAGCGTATCATGGAGGCCCATGGGCGTAAGGATTACAATGGAGGGGAAGGCGGACCGTGGCGGATTACCCTGGAGGATATGGGCTGCCTGATGCGTTATGGGTATCTGGAGCCGCTCCGGGCCAAATATCCGCGCACAGAGGTCCTCCCTGTATGGAACCAGGCCGACACCAGGGAACTGGGGCTGGCGGCAGCCGGGCTTTTGGATGAGATGAAGGAGGATGGCGGGATTGCAGCAGGCCGGCTGCTGGGGGAAGAATCCGCCGGACTATTTTAATATGAAGATATCGTTTATCTATATGGCATCCGGATATGGCAGAAGGTTCGGATCTAATAAACTGTATGCCCGGCTGGACGGCAGGCCGCTGTACCGCCATGGGCTGGAATGCCTGCTGGCGGCGGCCGGGGAACTGAAGGAAAAAGATGGATTTGACGTGGGCCTGATACTGGTCAGCCAGTACCGGGACATACTGGAGGATGGGAAGGAACTGGGACTTGAGGCCGTATATAACGGTTTCAGCAGCCAGGGGATTACGGCTTCCCTGCGCCTGGGCACGAAAGCCGCGGGGGAGGACACGGACATCCTTCTGTTTTTTGTGGCGGACCAGCCCTATATGAAGGGCACTACGGTGGCTTCCTTTGTCCGCGGGTTTGCAGGGTGCGGATATGGGATTGGCTGTGTGAAAAGCGGGGACAGGAAAGGGAATCCCGCGGCATTTTCCGGCAGATACAGGCAGGAACTGCTGGCGCTTTGGGGAGACCGGGGCGGAAGCGTGATCATGAAGGCGCATCCCGGGGACGTGTGGACCATGGAGGTGCCGGCAGAGGAATTAAAAGACATCGATCTGCAGGAAGACCTGGGGCAATGAACGGACTGCGGGACCGCCTGCAGGCCATGCCTGGGGGAAAGGGGGATTGTATGAGGGAAACCAATGATTTTTCAAAGGGCAGCGTCATAAAGAATATCCTGAAGCTGGCCCTGCCCATGACCCTGGCCCAGCTGATTAACGTGCTGTATAATATTGTGGACCGGATATACATCGGCATGATTCCGGAACATGCCACCTTGTCACTGACCGGCCTGGGGCTGTGCCTTCCCATCATATCCATTGTCATTGCGTTTGCAAACCTGTTCGGCATGGGAGGCGCACCGCTGTGTTCCATTGAACGCGGACGCGGCAATACATCAGAGGCAGAGTCCATTATGGGCAATGCCTTTGTGATGATGGTCGCAGTGGGAATCCTCCTCACGGTCACGGGACTGATGTTCAGACGCCCCATGCTGTATCTGTTCGGGGCCAGCGACGCAACTATTGGTTACGCGGACGCTTACATAACCATCTACCTTATGGGCAATATCTTTGTGATGACCGGTCTGGGCATGAACAGTTTCATCAACTCCCAGGGATTCGGGACAGTGGGCATGATGACCGTGCTTCTGGGCGCTGTGAGCAACATCATACTGGACCCCATATTTATTTTTGTGTTCCACATGGGCGTCAGGGGAGCTGCCCTGGCAACCATCCTGTCCCAGTTCCTGTCCGCTGCGTGGATCATCGCATTCCTCACCGGGAAAAAGACAATCCTTCGGCTGCGCCCGTCCGCCATGAAGCTGGAAGGCGCCCGCGTCCTGCGCATTGTGGGCCTGGGCATGTCGGGCTTTACCATGTCCATCACCAACAGCTCAGTGCAGATCATGTATAATGTGATGCTCCAGAAGTTCGGCGGCGACCTGTATGTGGGGATCATGACGGTCATCAACTCGGTGCGGGAGGTCATTTCCATGCCGGTCAACGGACTTACCAACAGCGCCCAGCCGGTGATGGGATTTAATTACGGGGCAAGGGAATACAACCGGGTCAGGAAGTCCATTGTATTCATGTCCGCGGTCAGCATTGCATACACGGTGGTTGTATGGCTCTTTGTGCATGAATGTCCGGAATTCTTCATCCGCATCTTTAACAGGGAAGGGGAACTGGTGGAGGCAGGCGTTCCGGCCATGCGGGTATATTTCTTCGGGTTTTTCATGATGTCCCTCCAGTTTGCGGGCCAGGCCGTGTTCGTGGGGCTTGGAAAGTCGAAAAATGCAGTGTTCTTTTCCATTTTCCGCAAGGTCATCATTGTCATTCCGCTGATCCTGATACTGCCGGCCGTATTCAATCTGGGTACCACGGGAATATTAATGGCAGAGCCAATCTCCAATTTTATCGGCGGCACAGCCTGTTTCGGGACCATGATGTTAACGGTGTGGCCGGAACTAAAACGCGGGGCAAAGGAGAAGACGGACCAATGAAGAAACATGTACTTAGGATAACGGCAGCCCTTGGGGCGGCGGCTTTTCTGTTTACCACGGGATTTGCCAGGGCAGAGGACCATGCATCCGGTAAGGCTGGATATCTCAAGTCCGCAACCTATTATTCCGATGACTGGGTCATCAATTTCTGGAACAGTGAAAGCAGCCGCATGGATGAGGAACTGGCTCAGATTGCAGAAGACGGGTTTAACAACATCATTCTTGTGGTGCCCTGGAGGGAGTTCCAGCCAGGCACATCGCCCTGCACCTATAACAGCTATGCCTGGGACAAGCTGGACCGCGTCATGGAAGCGGCAGCGGACCAGGGACTAAGCGTCATGCTGCGGGTGGGATATACCTGGGATTATTATGGAAGGGACGATGTGCTTTCCCGCTACCGCGGGCTTATGTATGACGGTGATATCCGGGACGCCTGGATGGAATATGTGGGCCGTCTGTATGGGCGGGCCTCGTCCCATGGAAATTTCTGCGGGGGCTTCATTACATGGGAGGATTTCTGGAACTTTACGGACACCAGCGCGGGCCTGGGAAACAAAGCCAGCGCAAGGAAAATGGCCAGGCAGTGCGGTTACACGGAATATGCCGGGGAACACTATACCCTTGAGGAGCTGGAGGAAATGTACGGGCATTCCCTGGATTCCTATGACGACCTGTATTTTCCGGGAAAGGACTCCTATGCCAGGAAGGTATTCTTCGAATTTTATGATGATTTCCTCAATGGACTGTTAGCTGAAAGCCAGGAAGCATTCCCCGGCCTTTCCATGGAGGTACGGCTGGATGTGGATTCTGTGGAACATGCGGACGGGTCGCTGGAGGGATTCATGCATTCCTCCACCTTCCCAAGCGGGAATGCGGCCTATACAAGCACCATGTACAGCGTGCCCATGGGGTTCCTCAATGAACATGAGAGGGTTACGGCTGATGAGGTCCTGGAGAAGCTTCCCGTGTTCATGAACCGGCTTCACGTGTACGGCGGCGGAAAGCCGGTATATATAGACCAGTTCCTTTTTACGGACAACACGGTGGGGTATGAGCACAATGCCCAGCTGATGGATGACCAGAAGGCCTTATTCCTGGAAAAGGCGGCCCCTGTCCTAAAAAGCATGACCATGGGATACGGCATATGGACATACCGGGATTACGGCGATAATAAACTGTATAATGCCCAGTTCGGGCTGGGACAGGAAGGCTGGAGGTTTTCAGGCGGCAGCAGTGTGGTCAGGCGAGGAAAGACCAGGCAGGCCAAGATCCCGGGCGGCGCAGGTATCTTCCAGGATATTGGGAACCGTATGACAGGTACCACGGGAAAAGACACCCATGTAAGGTTCCTGGCAGAAAGCGAGGGCGTCAGCCAGCTGTCCGTCAGCGCGTCCGGACGCACGAAGACCGTGGAGGTAAAGGGCCCGGGCACGGTTGAACTTGTTTTTGAAAATTGCAGCGCCAAGGATTTCTCCATCCGTGCCAGCGGAGATACCGCCTATGTGGATGATGTCCAGGTATTTACATTCACCACCCAGGGCGAACTGTACCACATGGACGGTTCCGAGGGAGGCTGCATTGAAGCGCTGCGTCTTATGAATCAAAACTTATAATCAGCGCATACTATCCTTGTCATCGGTAGACGTTTAAACCATGAGAAGGAGGAAATGATCATGACTAAGCTGGAATGTAGCGTTAAAAACTGTGTGCACAATGCAGATAACTGCTGCTGCAAGGCAGCCATTGCCGTGGATGGGAACAAGGCAGTGGATTCTGAGCAGACATGCTGTGCAAGCTTTGACGAGAACAAGGGCGGAAGGTTCACCAACCTGTTTAAGACTCCTGAGACCAGGCTGGATATTGCCTGCGATGCCGTCAAATGCATTTACAATGAGGAGCACCGCTGCACTGCTGAGCGCATTGACATCAGCGGGGACGGGGCCTGTGAATGCACGGAGACCAGGTGCAATACATTTAAGGCAAAATAAGACAGGCCTTGGCTGTGGTTTGAGGCCGCCATACCGGAAGGATACGGTGTGGCGGCCTCAATTTTCTTCTTTAGAAATAAAATCGCCCATGTGACGTTCTGTTTTATAAAAAGACGTTGACAAATCTTGCGCAGTGTAGTAAAGTAATATAAGTTGTGAGAACGACTGACAGGAAAGCAGGTATCCGCCTCACCCTGGCACGAGCAAGTGACCTGGGTTCATAGATGAAGTGATGTGCTGTAGCATTTCCATGGGAGATGGGTCAGCAGATGATTTTATGTGTGTTAAGAGTGGATGGTCTGACTGTCCGCTTTATTTTTTGCCCTGGAGACAAGAACGGGGCGTGCTGATTCCTGAACATTATGACTTATTATTTATGGAGGTGTACGACCATTAGCGAATTAATGATTAACGAACAAATCAGAGACAAGGAAGTAAGACTGATTGGCGAAGACGGAGAGCAGTTAGGCATAGTCCAGGCAAAGGACGCACTTAGGATGGCTCAGGAGGCTGAGCTTGACCTGGTAAAGATTGCGCCTACCGCAAAGCCGCCGGTATGTAAGATTATCGACTACGGTAAGTACCGTTATGAGCTGGCACGCAAAGAGAAGGAAGCCAGGAAGAAACAGAAGGTAATCGAGATAAAGGAAGTTCGTTTGTCCCCCAATATTGACACCAACGACCTGAATACAAAGGTGGGAGCTGCCAGGAAGTTTTTAGAGAAGGGTGATAAAGTGAAAGTCACACTCCGTTTCCGCGGACGTGAGATGGCCCATATGTACAAATCCAAATACATCCTGGATGATTTCGCTGAGAGTCTTAAGGACATTGCAGTAATCGATAAGCCCTCTAAGGTAGAAGGAAGAAGCATGGTAATGTTTTTAACTGCAAAACGTTAAAATAGAAAGTTTTAAGGAGGAAATTAATAATGCCAAAGTTAAAAACCAGCAGAGCAGCAGCAAAGCGCTTTAAAAAGACAGGAACCGGTAAGTTAGTCCGCAATAAAGCTTACAAATCCCATATCTTAACTAAGAAGTCCACAAAGAGAAAAAGGAATCTTAGAAAAGATATCGTTACCGATGCAACCAACGCAAAGGTAATGAAGAAGATTTTACCATATCTGTAAGTTGAATTGTAGAAGGAGGAAATACCGATGGCAAGAGTTAAAGGCGGTTTAAATGCAAAGAAGAAACACAATAGAGTCTTAAAGATGGCAAAGGGCTACAGAGGTGCCCGTTCCAAACAGTATAGAGTAGCAAAACAGTCCGTTATGCGCGCACTGACCAGCTCCTACGCTGGCAGGAAAGAGAGGAAGAGACAGTTCAGACAGCTCTGGATTGCACGTATCAACGCTGCAGCACGTATCAATGGCCTGTCCTACAGCAAGTTCATGTACGGCTTAAAGTTAGCTGAGGTGGATTTAAACCGTAAGGTCCTGTCCGATATGGCTATCAATGACGCTGAGGGATTTGCAAAGTTAGCTGAGCTGGCTAAATCCAAGATTGCTTAATTATCTGCATAATTGAATCTGTAATCATTAAAGGTGCTGTAAACCGATGGCGGGTAACCGCGTGGAGGGCTGCAGCACCTTTGTTTGTTACCGGGCCTGTGATAAGGTGGACAGGACGGCCTGGATATCCGGTTCACCGGCCGGGTCTGAGACAGCGGCAAGGACGGCGTAATACTCCCCTATGTTCCGTACATACAGGTAACCGGACAGGGGATTGGACTGGGTGGGAGGAAAGTAAAAGCGCAGGAACTCAAGGCTGCCTGCCTGGACTGCTTCAATCCTGCCGCCCTCATCCAATGTGTGGGAGCCGCCCTGGAACATGTTCAGGAAAGCCATGGCCTGGTCCGCGGCATCCCCCTCTTTGTTGGAGGTGTAGAGAAGCATCACGGCGCAGTTTTCATTTTTCATGGACAGCATGTCCAGGAACGTGTCCGGGCCTTGGGACTGTGACAGGGCAGAGGAATCATAATTAATAAATCCCTGGGGCACGGTAAGGCGGATATTGGACCATTCATTGATAAAGGTGGGACCTGCAAAGCGGCCCATCAAAGGAGGCCCCGCGGTCTGGGCAGCCATGGCGCCGCTGCTGTCAAAGGTGTAGGAGACATTGTCAATGGTCATGGCGGTATTTGATACCATGGCTCCGTCTGTGCCGAGATAGTACCAGACCCCCTCCCTCTGCTGCCATCCTGTGAGCATGTAGCCGTCCTGGTCAAACAGATACCATGTCCCGCCAATCTGTTCCCAAGTGTCCGCCGGATAGGACCTGTCTTCCCTTTCATACCAGTAGCCGGTACTGTCAAGCTGCCATCCTGCTGCAAGGGAAGGCATGGCTGCCAGGACGGAAAGGGCAATGGCGCCTGCCAGGGCAGTGATGCATCTGCGTATCCTCATTTTACTCCTCCTTCTTGTTTATGATATCCATTATATGAAGGGGAATGGGGAAATACAACCTGTACTTATCATATGCGCCATATCATAGGTATGGAAGGGAATCAAATGATTACGGATGGAAGGGGATAAATATGAAGAAAGCCTTATTTTACGGAATACTGGCGTCGTTTTTCTTTGCTTTTACATTTATATTGAACCGGAGCATGAACCTGGCCGGGGGATACTGGCTGTGGTCTGCCTGCCTGCGGTACCTGTTCACCCTGCCCATGATGGTGCTTATGCTTGCCAGGGAAAAGGGGGCGGCGGCAGAAGTGCTTGGGGAAATCAGACGCAGGCCGGGAAGCTGGTTTTTGTGGAGCACGGTCGGGTTCGGGCTGTTTTACGCCCCGCTTACCTTTGGCTCCGTGTTCGGTGAGTCCTGGCTGGCCGCTGCTACCTGGCAGCTGACCATTGTGGCCGGGGTGGTCCTGACCCCGCTTTTTGGAAAAAAAATCCCGTTTAAAAACCTGGCCTGGTCCATGTTCATCCTGGCGGGGATATTCCTCATGCAGGTGCCGCACATGGAGCAGACGGACGGGAGGACGGTGTTCCTTACCCTGGCTCCCATACTGGCGGCCGCATTTTCCTATCCCCTGGGAAACCGGAAGATGATGGAGCTCTGCCCGGCTTCCATGACAACCATTGGGAGGGTGTATGGTATGACAATCTGCAGCATGCCATTCTGGCTGCTGCTGTCCGTGTTTGCCGCAGTGCGCACAGGAATGCCGGAAAGGGGCCAGGTCCTTCAGTCTGTCTGCGTGGCCTTGTTCTCCGGCGTCATTGCCACGGTCCTGTTCTTTAAGGCAACCGATATGGTGAAGCATAATCCGGGACACCTGGCCGTGATTGAGGCAACCCAGTGCGGGGAGGTGGTCTTTACATTGCTTGGAGGCATTTTCCTGCTGCATGACAGGGTGCCGGACGCAGTGGGACTGGCCGGGATTGCCGTGATCGTGGCAGGCATGATCGGCAACAGCTTGGCGGCCGGCGGGGAGGCGTAGGTTAGGATTCCGTTAAGAAATGCGTAATAATTATTATTTTGCATTAAGCCCCGATCTATGATACACTGATTTATGAAGTTACAAATTTAACAATTATCAGGAGTGGTTTAAGACAATGCTGGAATTATCGGGTATATGCAAATCCTATCACAGACAGAACATCCTTGACGGGGTGGAACTTACGGTCAGGCCGGGGGAGTGTGTGGGGATTGTGGGATATAACGGCTGCGGGAAAACCACTCTTTTGTCTATTATTGCAGGAGCGCTGAAAGCTGACAAGGGAAGCATCCTGTTTAACGGCAGGCAGGCCGTGGGGCATCCCCGCGTGTTTGCGGAAGAAGCAGCCTATGTCCCCCAGGAGAATCCGCTGATGGAGGAACTGACGGTAAGGGACAACCTGCTGCTGTGGTACAGGGGAAGCAGGACCGGGATGGAAGAAGACCTAAGGAGCGGCGCAGCCGCCATGCTGGGCGTGGATAAGATGCTGGACCGCACGGCCGGCAGGCTTTCCGGCGGCATGAAGAAGCGTGTCAGCATTGCATGTGCCCTGTCCAATCACGCGCCTGTGCTGATCATGGACGAGCCGGGGGCTGCCCTGGATCTGGAGTGCAAGGAACTGATACGGAATTACCTGCAGGAGTATATGGCAGGGGGCGGAGCCGTGGTGCTGACATCCCATGAACTGGCGGAACTGGCCATGTGCACGGACATGTACGCGCTGAAGCAATGCCGATTGACAAAAATCGTTAATGGTTCGTCAGCAGAAGAGCTGATCCGCCAGTTTCGATAGAAATACGAGGGAACATGCCCTTTGGCATGGACCTGATGCAAGGGAGGAAAATAAGAATGAAATGCAGGAAATGTGGAGCTGAGTACGGGGAGGACGTAAAGTTCTGTACCAAGTGCGGCGCTTCTATGGAAGATGAAGGCCAGGATTCCCAGGCATGGACCAGCGCAGGGACAGAGCCTGCAAAGGACGCCGGGACAGATGAGGCGTCCGGAGCCGGACAGGATGACGCAGGGACAGCGGCAGAAGGACAGACTGAGGCGGCAGCTGATGGAGCGGCGGAGGCTGATAAAACAGCAGGGCAGCCGTCAGTGACAGATGCAGGGCAGCAGGCAGAGGCAGAGCCCGCGGCAGAGGCAGGGCAGCAGGCAGAAGAGGCAGGCGCCGCTGTCAAGGAAGAAGAGCCAAAGGCGGCTGGCCCCATGTCGGTACCGGCAGCAGGCGAACCGGAGCCAAACAAGAAGTTCATGAAGATCCTGTTCGCGGTCATCGCTGCATTGGCAGTGATTGCCGTTGCGGCAGTGGCATATGTGAAGATGAATGCAAAAGACCCCAAGCAGGTGGTAATCGATGCATTTGAGAAGGTTTATACCGAGGACCAGGTGTTCCCGTCCGAGGAACTGTTTGGATTCAAGGATTTCTCAGAGGCAGCGCTGAAGGCTGACATGGAAAGCGGGCTTACCCTTAAGATGGACAGCTGTTCCGACCCCACGGTAAACCAGTTTGCGGGAAGCGGGCTGCGCCTTGAGGGCAAAAGCGATAAGACAAATGACAGGTCATCCTTTAATATGGGTGTGATTTATAACGGGATGGACCTGGCAAACCTGGACGCCTATTACGGTGATGACAACCTGATGATGGCGGTTCCCGAACTGAGCAGCAAGGTGTTTACCCTTGACCTTGGAGATGGACTTGGGGAGCGCATTAAGAATTCACCTACAGTAGGCCCGCTGCTGGCAGAGAACGGCGTGGATGTAGATGGACTGGCCGGATACTTTACAGACCTGATTGACGAGGCCGAGAAGGCTGAGGAAGAGGGCAAGGCCCCATTTGATATCGAAGCCCTGCTTACCCGCTACAGGGAAGGCAGCAGCGCTCAGGAGAATTTTAAGGCGGCCATGACCGTTGAGAAGGCTGACAAAGGCACCTACACCATGAATGGGGCTCAGGTCAGCTGCCAGGGATATGATGTGCTGATCAGCAAGGATTCCATGATTGAATTCCTGCGCACCTCTTCTGATTTCTTCCTTCAGGATGAGACCTTGAAGGCAGATTACCTGAAACAGCTGGAGGCCACGGTCAGGATGAGCGAACTGATGGGCAGCGCCATGACAGGCATGGGTTCCATGTCTGCCGAGCAGATGCAGGAACAGGCGTATGATGAAGTAAAAGACGCTGTGGATGAGATGATTACATATCTGGACAAGACCCTGACCGATATTCAGATGACGGTTTATGTTGATAAGGACGGAAACCTTGCGGCCTTAGAGGGAACCACGAACCTGTATGTGGATGAGGAGGTTGCAGAAGAAGAAGGATATGTGGCAGTGACATTTAACCTTACACTGGAAGGCGGGGCATACCTGACACAGAACGTTAAGGGCAACATAACGCTGCAGGATGCAGATGACACGGTTAAGCTTGACCTGTTAAAGCAGGGAACTTATGACGGCAAGAAGCTGACCTGCGATCTGTCGGTGGATGTGACTGCGCCGGATGCATCGGTTTATAACTTCATGTACACAGGCACCTATGATTCCAATGACGGCAGCTACCATGCGGCAGTGGAGCTTGGAGGCGAGGGTTCCCAGCTCTTTAAGATGTCTGCAGCCGGTATTGTGGACCAGATGGAAAAGGGCAAGGCGTACCATATGGATATCGATGCCCTGGAGATTGCAGCCATGGATAATTCCATGAACATGGTGCTCAGCGGCGAGCTTTACAGCCGTCCGTTAAGCAGCGGGGTAACACCGCTTGAGGGCGAGACCATGGATGTGCTGTCGGCCACCGAGGAGGATTGGAACAATGTCCTTATGGAGATGGTATTCGGCATCATCGGACTGTCAGGGCAGCTTGGCGCTCCCATGGGCTGATGATAAAACCGGCCAGACAGGAATAAAACAGGGGCTTTGGTTCATTTCCGTCAGGAGATGGACCGGGGCCGGATCATAACAAAGAAGGAATGGGGAAATATGTCTGCACGTCTGGTTTATCTCAAGCTGGAGTTAAAACGAGCATGTAAAAAGCTTCCCCACATCATTGCAGGGGCAATCGTGCTGTTACTATTAGCGGTTACGGTTGCCTTTTTGGCAAGCAGGATGTTGTATGGGGATCAGGCGGCAGGAAGGATTACCGTTGGGGTAGTGCTTCCTGAGGGTGATGCCGTGGCACAAAAGGCAGTGGCCATGGTCAGCTCCCTGGAAAGCGTAAAAAGTATCTGTGATTTTGAATATATGGACAAGGAAGAGGGCGTAAGGAAACTGAAAGACGGGCAGCTTTACGCTGTGATGGAAGTACCTGAGGGATTTGTGCAGGATATCATGAATGGAACCAATACGCCTGTGCGGATCATACTGCCCAGGGGCGCGGGTCTGGAAAGCAGGATATTCAAGGAACTGACAGATGCCGGCGCCAAGACGCTGGGGGCCAGTCAGGCGGGAATCTATGCAGGGGATGAGCTCTGCGTCCTGGAAGGCATGACGGACTCCATCCCTGTCCTGGAAGCGGACCTGAACCGGATTTTCATGGGATACAGCCTGCCAAGGATGGATTATTTCAGGAATATGAAGGTAACTGCCACCGGGGATGTGGATACCCTGCATTTCTATGGCGTCAGTGCGGCCGTTCTGTTTCTGCTTCTGTGCGCCATTCCCGTATCGGCATACCTGTCGCCGGCCAGGCCTGTGATGAAACAGAAGCTTAAGATACTTGGGATTGGCAATGTGACGGTCCTGGGGGTCAGGATACTGGGCCTGGGCCTGCTTCTGGCAGCGGTGGCCCTTCCGGCGGCAGCGGCGGCAGGAAGCCTGGGCTTCATTTCATGGGGGGTTAGGACCGTGCTGGCGGTAACAGCCGTATGCCTGTCCGCTGCTTCCATGATTGTGTTCCTGTATCAGGCTGCGGGTAGCCTGATGGGAGGCGTCATGCTGCTGTTCCTGACCGTGACGGCCATGCATTTCATGGCGGGCGGGTTCCTTCCGCTGGTGTTCCTTCCGGTATCCATCCGGGCAGCGGCCCCGTTCCTGCCGTCCTATATCTTTATGGAGGGTATGAAGATGACGGTGACGTCTGTCATGGATCCCGGCGTATTTGTCAGGCTGGCGGCTGTTATGGCGGTCTGTTTTCTGCTCAGCCTGTGGGTGGAGGAGGGAAGACGATGAAAAAGGTGATGATTTGGTTCCTTCTGTCCTGTAAACGGTATGTGAGGAAGCCCTCCTTCCTGGTCATCCTGCTTCTGCTTCCCCTTGGGATCCTGGCGGCGGACAAGAGCCAGGGCCATAAGGATCCGGAGATTAAGATTGCGGTCAGCGTCCAGGGAGGCGATGAAAATGAACTGGGCGCCAGGCTGGCGCAAAGCCTTGTGGAGCGCAGGCTGGGCGAGGATGCGGGTATGTTCCGCTTCTATGAATGCAGGGACGAGGAACAGGTAAAGGATGAGGTGGCTTCCAGACGGGCGGAATGCGGTTATGTGATAACGCAGGGGCTCAGGGAAAAACTGGATTCCGGCCAATACAGACGCAGTATCCTTGTCTATTCCGCCCCCTCCACCGTCACCGCGTCCCTTTCCACCGAGACTGTGTTTGCAGCGCTGATGGAAATCTATGACCGGGAGTTACTGACAGGATACGTGGCAAAGGAAAGCCTGTTTGATTCCCTGGGAGCACCGGGAAGCCAGGCCAGGGAAGAATCAGCCATGGAGGCCGGCGCGCTTTATGACAAATGGCTTGGCAATGGAAGCACCTTCCGGTTTGAATACAGCTTCCAGGGACAGGACGGTGCCGCGGCCCTGGCTGGTACGGAGCCTCAGGAGACCGTATTTCCGGTAAGGGGCATTGTGGCTGTCTATGTGTTCGTGACAAGCCTCTACGGGGCCGTGGTGTTGTGCGGGGATGAGGAGAGGGGGCTGTTCCTGCCCCTTTCCTACGGTTACAGGACGCCCTGCCGCATCGCGTCCATGGCAGCGCCCGTGGCCATGGCGGCCATATCCGGACTGATGGCATTGTGGGCCAGCAAAAGCCTTACGGACCCTGTAAAGGAAATCGTGGCCATGGCGGGGTACTGTATGGCTGTTACGGCTGTTTCCTGGCTTTTAAAGGTCATCTGCCGCAGGCCCCAGGTGCTGTGCTGCGTCATTCCCTTTTTTGTCATCGGCAGCCTTCTGTTCTGCCCTGTGTTCATTGATGCGGGACGGTACCTGGATGTCTTTGACCAGATTGGGAAAATGTTCCCGCCCTGGTATTACCTCAGGGGATTCCGATAATAATCATTGCGTTTTTGTGTAAATGCCGGTATAATAGGATTACGGTAACTATAATGGTAATGAAAAGGAGTTGATTCTGTCCGGCGCACTTGATGCTGCACAATCAGCAGCATAAGTGGAACGTGGAAAACCAAGATAATCCTAACTGCATAAGGGACAGCGCCTGTATTTACAGGTTTTGTTGTCATGCCAGCAAGATTATCAAGAATTCCGCGTTAATACGATTAACCATATTAACTGTGGAATTCTTCCACAGTTTTTTTAATTCCCACAATTACCATAGGTTACCGTAACCCAAATGGAAAGGATAAGATATCATGAAGGATTTATTAAAAATATTAAAAGAAAAACCGGCTTTATATGAACCCTCCCCCAGGAATATGTGGGATGATCCCCACATATCAAAGCAGATGCTGGCCGCGCATCTGGATGAAGGCTTTGATTCGGCAACACGGAAGATGGGGTTTGTAAAAGAATCCGTGGGGTGGATTGCCTGCACACTGCCGCCGGCCCGGTACAAAAGGCTTCTGGACCTGGGCTGCGGGCCGGGAATCTACGCTGAATTATTTTGCCGCAATGGGTATGAGGTAACCGGCGTGGATATATCGGAGCGTTCCATCAGGTTCGCCCGTGAGTCTGCCAGGCAGAAGAATCTGGCAATTGAATATTGCCGGAAGGATTACACGGCCTCCGGCCTTGGGGGCAGCTATGACCTGATTACCTTGATATACTGTGATTTTGGCGTGCTGGCCCGGGACACGCGGGTGAAGCTGCTGGCCCGTATTTACGAGTCCCTGCTTCCCCATGGCGCATTGCTGTTCGATGTGTTCAAGCCGGTAAAATACAAGGGGATGAAAGAGGCCAGGGACTGGGAGGCGGAAGAAAATGGTTTTTGGCATGAGAAGCCTTACCTGCTGCTTCATTCCTTCTGGCGGTACGATGAGGATAACACATTCCTGAACCAGTATGTGGTTGGGACAGAGGATGGGACTGACTATTACAATATCTGGGAGCATACCTTTACATTTGAAGAGCTGGAACAGGATCTGAGGAAGGCCGGATTTGGCCGGATTCAGTTCTACGGCAATGTTGCCGGCAAAAGATGTGAAGATACAGATGATACAATCTGCGTCCTGGCAATGAAGGGACTGTAAAACAAAACCCCGGATTCCAATCATGGAATCCGGGGTTTTCCTGCAAGTGCAGAAGAAGGGAGTCGAACCCTCAAGGTATTACTACCACACGGACCTGAACCGTGCGCGTCTGCCAATTCCGCCACTTCTGCGTTTTGCACTGAACTGTTTTGTCTCAGGCAACGAAAGTTATTATAAGATAGGTTGGCCTTTTTGTCAACACTATTTTAAAAAAAATTTCCTGAGATTACCAGATAAAAAAAATTAGAAAAAATTTCAAAAAATAGTTGCCAATTTAAAAACTCTGTGATATACTATCATTCGTGTTGCGGGAGTGCTGGAATTGGCAGACAGGCAAGACTAAGGATCTTGTGGGTGTATGCTCGTGTGGGTTCAAGTCCCATCTCCCGCACTGTTATTTAGAAGAGGAATCTTTGTTGGATTACAAAGGTTCTTTTTTTGTGCGCCCATGGGCCTTACGCGCCCTTTGGGACAGGGCCGGGATTTTACAAAATACAGGTGTAATTTACAATGGGATATGCTAAAATGAAAGCATGTGTATAAGAATATAGGACCTGAAAAAGATAAATCAGATAACAGGTATTAAAAAACAGGTATAAAAACGGCGTTGGTGTGGGAAATGCCCATGTCCGGTTCCGGTAGAAGGAGGCATTATGGAGTTAAATACAATACTTACACTTCAGGAGGCTGGAGTGGACACAGAGGGTGCGGTGAGGCGGTTCAGCGGCAATTCAGGGCTTTATGAGAGGTTCCTTAATAAGTTTTTGTCCGACCCCACCTTTGGGATGGTGACGGATGCATTTAAGGCCGGGGATGCGCAGCTGGCCCTGACAGCCACCCATACCTTTAAGGGATTGACGGCTAATCTGGGTCTTACAAAGCTTTATAATATTTCATCGGAGATGGTGAGTCTCATAAGGGACGGCGATTATGGGGCGGCAGCCGGAACATTCCCTGACCTGAAAGCCGCATATGATGAAATCTGCGGAATCCTGAAAAAAGGATTACTTTAAAAATACTCCATGGAACGGAAGTGCGGATTCAGGGGAATCCGTAGAGAGGAAGAATTGACATGGGTCAGCGAGATACGATTCTGATAGTAGATGATATGGAGGTCAACCGGGTCATACTGAGCGGTCTGTTCCAGGAAGAGTATCATCTGTTGGAAGCTGAGAACGGAGAACAGGCCCTTCTGCTCCTGAAGCAGTATCACGGCAATATAGCAATCATGCTGCTGGATGTGGTAATGCCTGTTATGGATGGATATCAGGTAATGAAGGAGATGGGGGGCAGCGGACTCCTGGATGAGGTGCCGGTGGTGGTCATTACGGCAGATAATTCCCTGGAAGGGGAACTGCATTCCTTTGACCTGGGCGCCTCGGACATCATTGTAAAGCCATTTGAACCTCATGTGGTGAAGCGGCGCGTACATAATATCATTGAGCTTTACCTGCATAAGCATAACCTGGAGGACATGGTGGACCAGCAGGCCCATAAGCTGAAGGAGTCCAATGACGTGCTGGTAGACGCCCTGTCCTCTGTCATTGAGTACAGGAGCCTGGAATCCGGGCAGCACATCAAGCGGATCCGTCTCCTTACCAGGGTCCTCCTTCAGGAATTGGCCCAAAACTGTCCGGAATACGGATTGGACCAGCATAAGATTGAGGTGATTGCATCTGCCTCAGCCCTCCATGACATCGGCAAGATTGCCATTGAGGACCGTATCCTCAACAAGCCCGGGCGCCTGACGCCGGAAGAGTTTGAAATCATGAAGACCCATACCACCAAGGGGTGCCAGATCCTGGAGAGCCTGGGGCGGATGAGTGATAAGGAATATCTGCAGTATGCCTATAATATCTGCCGCTATCATCACGAACGGTGGGATGGAAAGGGATACCCGGAGGGGCTCTGCGGGGACGCCATCCCAATCTGCGCCCAGGCAGTGTCGGTGGTGGATGCATTTGACGCCCTGACCTCGGATCGGGTGTACAAGAAGGCAATCCCTTACCAGCAGGCGGCCAACATGATCCTCAATGGGGAATGCGGCATATACTCCCCCAGGCTGATGGAATGCTTTAAGCTGGTGCTGCCGGTGCTTTCTGCCCTGTGCCAGAAGTATGCTGACGGCAACGTGCCCTCAGGGAACCCGCTTCACATGCAGAATAAGGAGCAGGCCGCGGCTGAGAGCCGTGTCAGCGCGCTGCAGTTGGAGCAGCTGAAGTACCTGGCCATGCTGCGTTATGAGAATACGATGGTGGCTGAGGTGGATTTTTCTACGGGAAGCTATCATCTGGTATATGCGCCCAATCTCCGGATTAAGCGCGCCTTCCAGGGCGAGCGCCTGGAGGATGCGGCTGCGCGGTATATTTCCGAGATGGTCAGACCGGAAGACCGGGAATACATGCAGATCGCATGGAAGGAAGGAATGCCTGAGTTTTTTGCGGAGGGGCTGTTAAAGCAGTCCTGGAAGCACCGTGTCCGGGAAGGACTGGAATGGCGCTGGTATGAACTGACCATACTCAGGATTGATACGGAGCATCCCCGCCAGAGAAAGGCCCTGCTTTTGTGGAAAGCCCTGGAGGATCCGGACGGGAGCGGAGAATCAGCCCCCTCCCGTCATGCGGATGAAAGCCAGATCCTCCATCAGATATTAAAGGGTATATCCCGTTACCGCAATGACCAGTGGCTTACCATCCTTGATATGGATGACGGATTCATGGGATATGATAGGGAGGTTGTCCGCAGTAAGTTTAATGACCGCTATCTGGAAATCATCCATCCGGAGGACCGGGGACGTGTCAGGAAGGAGCTGCTGGACCAGCTGAACCGGGGAAGTGAATTTGAACTGGAGCACAGGGTGGTTGACGCATATGGATGCATCAGCTGGGTGCTGACCAAGGGCTGCCTGATGACTGACCGGCAGGGACAGGAGTACCTTTACAGCGTGGTCATTGATATCAACCAGACAAAACATGCCCAGGAGGAACTGCGCCTTGGCCTGGAACGGTATAAGATTGTCATGGAGCAGACTAACGATATCTTTTTTGAGTGGGATGTGGAAACAGATACGGTTGCCTATTCCTCCAACTGGAAATCAAAGTTCGGATATGACCCTATTTCCACCAGGGCATCGGAGCGGATACCCAAGATATCCCATCTCCATCCCGAGGACATGGCTCCTTTTGGGGTATTTATCAATGAGATGCGTTCCGGCAGGCGCTATGGGGAACTGGAGTTCAAGGTATCGGATTCCAGGGGCCGTTACCAATGGTGCAAGCTTAGGGCAACCATGCAGTTCGATGACCAGGGAAGGCCGTGTAAGGCGGTCGGGATCGTGATAGATATCAATGATGAGAAAACAGCGGCCCAGGAACTGAAGGCCAGGGCTGAACGGGATACCCTCACCAAGCTGTACAATAAGGCATCCGCCCGTCAGAAGATTGAATACATGCTGGCGAACCGGGAAGAGGGGGAGGGACTGGCCCTGTTCATCATTGACATTGATAACTTTAAGATGGTCAATGATAGGTACGGCCATATGTTCGGCGATGCCGTGCTTACAAAGATTGCGGCCCAGCTTTCACATCTGTTCAGAAGCAGCGATATTGTATCGCGTATCGGCGGGGATGAGTTCATGGCCATGCTTCAGGGAGCGCTGGGTGAGGGCCAGGTCATGGCGGTTGCGGACCGTATCCTGGAATGCTTTGACCGGGTTCTGGAGGAACTGCCCAAGGACTGCAGCATCACATGCAGCACGGGGATTGCGGTGTGCCCGGAAGATGGGGAGGATTTCCAGACCCTGTTCCAAAAAGCGGATGTGGCCCTGTACCATGCAAAGGCCTGCGGCAAAAAACAATACCAGATTTACGAACAGTCCATGGAGAACAAGGCCTACGGCCAGAATGCCCCAAGGCAGACAGCTGCCAACACCACCATAGAATCAGAGGAAGGCAGCGGGGTGGTGTTAAATGACCTTCTTCCACGGGCCTTTAATATCTTCAGCAAGGCGGTGCAGCTGGACCGGGCGGTTGAGAATGTGCTGGAACTGTTGGGGGAGCGCCTTCAGGTAAGCCGGGCATATATATTTGAGAATTCAGAGGACGGCCGGTCCTACAGCAATACATTTGAGTGGTGCAGGGAAGGGATTGAATCCCAGAAGGATATGCTGCAGGATATGTCCTACGATGATATGAGCGCGGACTACAAAAGCTTTTTCAATGAGAGGGGGGTCCTTTACTGTGATGATATAAGCAGGTTCCCGGAGGACATAAGGGAAATGCTGGCCAGGCAGGGGATTCAGTCCATGCTTCAGTGCGCAATCAAGGATAACGGTGAATTTAAGGGCTGGGTAGGCTTTGACGACTGCACGTCCAAATGCATGTGGACCATCAGCCAGATAGAAATCCTGTCATTCATCTCCGAACTGCTGTCCCTGTTCCTTCTTAAGCGCAGGGCCCAGGACAATGCCATGGAACTGGCGGAGGACCTGTGCACGGTGCTGGACCACCAGGATTCATGGATATATGTGGTGGATGCAAAGACAAAGGAGCTTCTGTACATCAATGAGAAGACCCACAGGCTTGCGCCGGATTCCAGGGTGGGGATGCGGTGCCATGAAGCGTTTTTCTGCAAAGATGAGCCCTGCAGCAAATGCCCGATGAAGGATATTGACCAGAAAATCAACTGTACGCTGGAGGTATATAACCCTATCCTTAAGGTGTGGTCGCTGGCAGATGCTTCCCTGATCCGCTGGAGGAAGAAGGAAGCCTGCCTCCTGGCATGCCATGACATCACCAAGTATAAGGAAGGCATGGAAAAATAAGAAAGAATCATGTTTTCAGGGGCATAATGGAAGAAACGGAATATCCTGGTTATAAAGAAACAGGTGCTGCCGGAAAGCAATTTTCAAACACAGCCCAGGCAGCCCAAAGAGGAGTTACCATATGAAACGTTGTGTACCACTGGAGGCAGAAGCGGAAGCTGTCTGTGAGGCCAATTCTAAACCACCCCTTATTTTTGAACTTCCTCCTGCCCAGGGACGGATGGTGCTGGAAAAGGCGCAGGACAGTCCGGTGTACAAATATCCAGCCAAGGTCAGCCGGGTCAGTGTCAATACAGGAAGATGGGGGACGATACCGGTTTACCTGGTGGATCCGGGCAATACGCCGGCGCTGGCTGATGTGATTTTTTTCATCCACGGCGCCGGCTGGGTGTTCGGCAGCTATCATACCCATGAGAAGCTGGTGCGTGAACTGGCTGCCAGGACCGGTTCCCTGCTCATCTTCCCGGAATACAGCCGTTCCCCGGAAGCGCGTTATCCTGTGGCCATTGAGCAGTGCTACAGCGTGATGTGCATGGTGCCGGAACTGGTGCGGTCCATGGGCTTTACCGCCAATCCGGGCACACTGACCGTGGCCGGGGACAGCGTGGGAGGCAATATGGCCACGGTGATGACAATCATGGCAAAGTACAGGAAAGGGCCGCTCATCCAGAAGCAGCTGCTGTACTATCCTGTGACCAATGCCTGCTTTGACACATGCAGCTACCGTGAATTCGCGGAAGGGTACTACCTGTACCGGGCCGGGATGGAGTGGTTCTGGAACCAGTACACCATTTGCCAGAAGGACCGGAACCAGATAACCGCATCCCCGCTCAGGGCTGTAAGGGACCAGCTGAAAGGCCTGCCCCCTGCCATGATCCTCAATGGGGAAGCCGATGTGCTCCGGGATGAAGGCGAGGCCTATGCCAGGCGCCTGAGGGAAGCCGGGGTGGACGTGACCGCCATCCGTTTCCAGGCCATGATCCATGATTTTGTCATGCTTAATTCCCTGGACCAGACAAGGGCGTGCAGGGCTGCCATGGATGTCTCCACGGAGTGGATAAACAGGAAAAACAAATAACAGCGGCAGGGCCGGCATTGGCTGGCTGATTGACAGGGGAAGACGGTTTCGTCCCGGACGAAGGGTCTGTCCCTGTTTTTTTGCGCGGTTTTTCAGGCAGAAAGGAAATATCTTGAAATTAGCCTGCTTATATTCTATACTAAGTAACAACAAACAGTTGGACTTTACGGACCTGATGGCAGGAAAATGGGTCGTGCAGGACTGAATTGCATAAGAGGGGCGGGCAGGTGTTATGATAAAGGTATTTCTTGTGGAAGATGAGGTCGTCATGCGCAATGGGATCAAGAACAACATTCCGTGGGAAAAGGAGGGCCTTATATTTGCAGGTGAGGCAAGCGACGGGGAGCTGGCGTATCCCATGATAAAGAAAGCGCAGCCGGACATCCTGATTACGGATATCCGTATGCCGTTCATGGATGGACTGGAGCTTTCAGAGCTGGTGAAAAAGGAATTTCCCAAAATCAAGATCATCATCCTCAGCGGTTATAATGAGTTTGACTATGCGAAACAGGCCATCCACATCGGGGTCACGGATTACCTCTTAAAGCCCATTACCGCGTCCAAACTGCTGGAGGCAGTGAAAAAGGTGGCGGATGTGATTGAGAAAGAGCGGGAAGAGGAAGGCATGCTGGAGCGCTACCGCCTGGAGATGGCGGAGAACACGGTGCTGGAGCGCCAGCGCCTGTTCAGGGACCTGGTGACCAGTCGGATTAATTTTAAAGAAGCCCTTGAACGGGGGGAGGAGCTGGGCCTGGAACTGTCGGCTTCCTTTTACCAGCTCATGCTTTTTAAGCTGATTCCGTCCGGGCCCTCCAGCATATGGTCCGACGCAGTGGTTTCCTGCCAGGAGGCCATTGAGGAGCATATGGAGGGAAGGTCCCACATACTTGTATTTGACCGGGGAGATGAGGGATGGGCCTTTATCTTGACCGGGGAATCAGAGCAGGAGGTGGAGCGCAGGATGAAGGAATGCGCGGTCCATCTTGGGGAACTGGTGCATACATACAGGGATATACAGTATTTTGGCAGCATCGGATGCTGTGTCAACCGGCTGGGGGACCTTCAGCAGTCCTACCAGCAGGCCGGACAGGCATTTGCCTGCCGCTTTTTCTCGGAAATGAACCAGGTTGTGCATTACAGCCAGATGGAGCAGATGCTTTCCTCGGCAGAGGAACCCATTGACATCCATTCAGTGGATGGCTCCAAAGTAAACCGGAAAACCCTGGAGAATTTCCTGAAACAGGGAATTTCAGGGGAAGCCAGAGGTTTTGTGGAAGAGTATTTCCAGAATGTGGGAGAAAAGAACTACCAGTCCTTCATGTTCCGCCAGTATATCATCATGGACTGCTATCTGTGCGTGCGCACCTTCCTGGAGGAACTGGGGATGGATCTGTCAAGGCTTCCGGACGGAGTAGCTGATATGGATATGGTGATGAAGGAACGACATTCCATTACGGCATTAAAAGAAAGCCTGATCCGCCTGTTTGAGGAAACCATGCTTCTTCGGGACAGCCAGACAGCCAGCAAATACAGCCAGGTGCTGGAGGAGGCCAGGGCATTTATACGCGGGAACTATGCCAGGGAGGATATTTCGCTTAACACGGTGGCTGCCAGGGTGAACATCAGCCCCAGTTATTTCAGCTCCATATTCAGCCAGGAGATGGGCGTGACCTTTGTGGAATACCTAACCAGTGTCAGGATGGAGCGGGCCAAGGAACTGCTCATGTGCTCCAATATGAAAACCACTGAGATCGGTTATGAAGTCGGATATAAAGATTCCCACTATTTCGGGTATCTGTTTAAGAAGACAGTGGGATGCACGCCCAAAGAGTATAGGGCAGGAAGCAGGGAGCGGTTATGAGGGGGCCCGGGCATATGCGGGAAAGGGAAAAACGGTTTTTGGACCGCCTTCCCCTGGAAAAACGGCTGAACACCATGACATTCATCATCATCATCCCTCTGACCGTGCTGGTCATCTACCTTATGGCCACCGTGGTGAAGTTCTGCAATGCCTATAACCAGAGCATTGTCAATATCACGGATGTGAATAACAGCATGGCGTATTTCCGGGAAGACCTGGACTACACCATGTACCGGATTGCAATCGGCACCATGACATACCAGGACATCCATGACATGCCTGAGGAGGACAGGCCCTATGGATGGGAGCAGATAAAGGATCCCCATGAGATGATTAATTCCACCAGGAAGGTGTACCGCCAGCTCTTAAAGCGGACCACGGACGATGGGAACCGGCGCAGGATTACCTGGATCATCCACTGCCTGGACCAGCTGGAGGACAGGGTCAATGAGATTGAAGACAACCTTCCCTACGGCAGTTATGACAAGAACATGCAGCTTCTGGAAATGGGAGTCTATATGCTGACAGAGGATATCGCGGAACAGAGCCAGGAATACATCTACTATGAGACCCTTCATGTGCAGGAAATCCAGCAGCAGCTGGAACTCCAGGAACGCATGGCCATAGTGGTAAGCCTGAGCCTTCTGGGGATGATACTGGGGCTGGGACTGATCCTCAGCCGCAGGATTACAAAAAGCGTGACCGAGCCCATCCAGAAATTATGCAATGAAACAGAACGGGTGGCAAGGGGGGACTTTACCTCGGGACCCAAGATTGAATCCGGGGATGAACTGGCAATCCTCACCGGCAGCTTTGACCATATGAAAGGGGAAATCGGCCGCCTGATTGAGGATATACGCCAGGAGCAGAACCAGCGCAGGGTCATGGAACTGCAGCTTTTGCAGGAGCAGATTAATCCCCATTTCCTCTACAACACACTGGACACCATTGTATGGCTGGCAGAGGGCGGGCAGAACCGGGAAGTGGTGGACATGGTCACCTCCCTGTCCGAATTCTTCAGGACCACCTTAAGCGGGGGCAAGGATTTCATAACCATCAAGGAAGAGATGGGCCATATTGAGAGTTATCTGCAGATTCAGAAAATCCGCTACCAGGATATCCTGGATTATGAAGTGGCGCTGGATAAATCCCTGGAAGAATACCGCATACTTAAGCTTACCCTGCAGCCTCTTGTGGAAAATGCCCTCTACCATGGCATTAAGAACAAACGGGGCAGGGGGCATATCTGGGTCCGGGGATATGCCAGGGACGACAGGGCTGTCTTCGAAATCCGGGACGACGGGGCCGGGATGACGCAGGAGGAGATGGAGGCGGTACAGCGCAAGCTCAGGGGGGAGGACAGGCCTTCTGACAGGAACGGCTCTGCCTCCAAGGGCGGGTTTGGGCTGTTTAATGTGGCGGAACGGCTGAGGCTCAACTATGGAGGACGGTGCAGCCTTAAATTCCACAGCATCCAGGGAGAGGGGACCACTGCGCTGGTATGTATCCCTCTGGACATGGAATATGAGACTGTTTAAAAAATTCCCCCTTTTTTCGTAAAAAAACACCCGGAAGTATGGACAAACAGTGAAAATTCGAAAAATCGTGTACAAAACAACGGAGAAATTCCGTTGTTTTTGTTATTTACAGCTGGTATCATAGAACCATCAACAAGGGGAAACAAAACAACAAATCTAAGGAGGTTTACGTATTATGAGGAAAAAAACATTAAGTGTTGTATTAGGTGCGGCAATGGCAGCGTCCCTGCTTTCAGGGTGCGGCGGCGCAAGCAAACCAGCTGACGCAACAACCGCAGCTCCCGCAGCAGAGACAACCGCAGCTCCTGCAGCTGACACAACAGCGGCTCCCGAGGCTGACACAGAGGCTCCTGCAGCCGATACAGCATCTTCCGATGACCTGATCGTGGTCGGATATGCCCAGGTCGGAGCTGAGTCTGACTGGAGGACAGCCAACACAGAGTCCTTTAAATCCACATTTACGGAAGAAAACGGATATAAGCTGATTTTCGATGATGCACAGCAGAAACAGGAGAATCAGATTAAGGCCATCAGAAGCTTCATCCAGCAGGACGTTGACTATATCGTGGTAGCGCCTGTGGTTGAGACCGGATGGGAAGCAGTGCTTCAGGAAGCACAGGAAGCAGGAATCCCGGTTATCCTGTCCGACCGTATGATGGACGTGGATGAAAGCTTATATGAGTGCTGGGTAGGCGGCAACTTCATCAAGGAAGGTGAGGACGCAGGCAACTGGCTGGCTAAGTACTTAGAGGACCAGGGCAGGGGCGATGAGGAAATCAACATCGTAACCCTTCAGGGAACCATCGGCGCATCCGCACAGGTTGGCCGTACGGACGGTTTTGCAAACATCCTTGCACAGCACAGCAACTGGAAGATGTTAGATAAGCAGACCGGTGAGTTCACACAGGCTAAGGGCCAGGAGGTCATGGAATCCTTCTTAAAGTCCTATGACGATATCGATGTGGTAGTGGCTGAGAACGATAACATGGCATTCGGCGCAATTGACGCAATCAAGGCAGCAGGCAAGACCTGCGGACCTGATGGTGACATCATTATCTTCTCCTTCGACGCAGTTAAGGCAGCATTTGACGCAATGATAGCAGGCGACTTAAACGCAGCGTTTGAGTGCAACCCACTTCACGGACCACGTGTGGATGAAATCATCAAGAAGCTGGAAAAAGGCGAGACTGTTGAGAAAATCCAGTATGTAGACGAGGCTTACTTCGATACATCCATGGATCTGGAAGCCATCAAGGCTGAGCGTGCGTATTAATAGTCATGAGAGGAAAGGCGGTGGGGAGAGTCGTTTCACGGCTCTCCCCCTTCTAGTAGTCTGGCAGACAGGCGGATAGTGGAAACATGCCCTGTGGATGGGGCGGAAAACGGTAGAAAGGCGGAAATCGCATGGAGCAGAACGTTGTTTTGGAAATGCGGGGAATCAATAAGAATTTCCCCGGTGTAAAGGCACTGCAGAATGTGGATTTTACTTTGAGGAAAGGCGAGATTCACGCCCTTATGGGTGAAAATGGTGCCGGGAAGTCTACGCTGATAAAGGTGCTGACCGGTGTGGAGGAATTTGAGACCGGTACAATCCGAATTGATGGTCTGTCCAGCACAATCATCAACCGGTCGCCCCAGGAAGCGCAGGAAAATGGAATCAGCACAGTGTACCAGGAGGTAAACCTGTGTCCCAACCTGTCCGTGGCAGAGAACCTCTATATTGGCAGGGAGCCAAAGCTGGGGCCCATGATTGACTGGAAGGCCATGAAACGGAATGCCCAGGAACTGCTTAAGAGCCTGGATATCTACATTGATGTGACGGCGGCAGTGGAGAATTACTCCATCGCCATCCAGCAGATGATAGCCATTGCCCGGGCAGTGGATATGTCGGCCAAGGTATTGATACTGGATGAACCCACCTCTTCCCTGGATGACGGTGAGGTGGAGAAATTATTCGTGCTGATGCGCCAGCTGCGGGACAAGGGAATCGGAATCATTTTCGTGACCCATTTCCTGGAGCAGGTGTATGCGGTATGCGACAGGATAACGGTCCTCAGGAACGGGACCCTGGTAGGCGAGTATAAGACAGAGGAACTGCCAAGGGTACAGCTGGTTGCCAAGATGATGGGTAAGGACTTTGACGACCTGGCAGCCATTAAGAAGGAAGGCATTTCTACGGTGAAGGAGGATGTGGTCATCCACACCAAGGGACTGGGGCATAAAGGAACCATCAAACCCTTTGACCTGGATATCCATAAAGGGGAGGTCATCGGGCTTACAGGACTTCTTGGTTCAGGCCGTTCCGAACTGGTAAGGGTCATCTATGGGGCGGATAAGCCTGACAGCGGGGAACTGACCGTGAAAGGCAAGAAGTTAAAGGCCAGCGCGCCAATTGATGCAATGATGCAGGGAATGGCGTACCTGCCTGAGAACCGCAAGGAGGAAGGCATTATCGCGGACCTGTCCGTTCGTGAGAATATCATCATCGCCCTTCAGGCCAAACAGGGCATGTTCAAGCTGATGTCCAGGAAGGAGCAGGAGGAGTTTACGGACAAATACATCGACATCCTCCAGATTAAGACAGCTGACAGGGAGACGCCCATCAAGCAGCTGTCCGGCGGCAACCAGCAAAAGGTAATCCTGGGAAGATGGCTTTTGACCCAGCCGGATTTCCTCATACTGGATGAGCCTACCAGAGGGATTGATATCGGAACCAAGACCGAGATACAGAAACTGGTGCTGAAGCTGGCTGAAGATGGGATGAGCGTGGTGTTCATTTCCTCAGAGATTGAGGAAATGCTGCGTACCTGCAGCCGCATGGCTGTGCTGCGTGACGGCGAGAAGGTAGGGGAGCTGGCAGAAGGCGAGCTGAGCCAGGATTCCATCATGAAGGCAATCGCAGGAGGAGGGGAAGAATAATGGAAAAAGTGAAGAAGATAACAGGATACCGGCTTTTTCTTCCGTTGTCCTGTCTGCTCATCGTATTGCTGATTAACCTGATAACCACACCAACATTTTTCAAGATATCCATTACCAATGGAGTCCTCTATGGCTACATCATCGATGTCATCAACCGTGCCAGTGAGCTGGTGGTGCTGGCCGTGGGCATGACCCTGGTGGTGTCCGCATCAGCCGGTACGGATATTTCCGTGGGCGCCGTAATGGCGGTGGCCGCGTCTGTGTGTACCCGCATCCTTGCGGCAGGGGAGGTGTCGGTCAATGAATATGCCAACCCTTATATCCTGGCGGTTCTGGGCGGTCTGGCCGTGGCTGTTGTGTGCGGCTGCTTCAACGGTTTCCTAGTGGCGAAGCTGAAGATACAGCCCATGGTGGCAACCCTAATCCTGTTCACGGCAGGGCGGGGCATCTCACAGCTGGTTACCAACGGACAGATTACATACATCCGTGTGGACTCATATAAGCTTCTGGGCAACAATATCCCGGGAATCCCTATCCCAACCCCGATTTTCGTGGCTGTGATTGTGGTGGCCCTGACCTATGTACTTCTTAAGAAGACGGCCCTTGGCATGTACATACAGGCAGTGGGCATCAATGAACGGGCTTCACGCCTGGTGGGACTTAAATCCACCAAGATCATCTGGCTGGCCTATGCGTTCTGCGGCCTGTGCGCAGGTATTGCAGGGCTGGTGGCATCCTCCCGTATCTATTCCGCGGATGCCAATAACATCGGCCTTAACATGGAGCTGGACGCCATTGCCGCTGTTGCCCTGGGCGGAAACTCGCTGGGAGGCGGAAAGTTCTCGCTGCTGGGTTCTGTCATCGGCGCCTATACCATCCAGGCCCTGACCACCACCCTGTACGCCATGAGCGTGCCCTCTGACCAGATCCCGGTGTACAAGGCAATCGTGGTTATCCTGATTGTGGCTGTGCAGTCTGAGGAACTTAGGAAACTGAAAAAACGCATGATGGCAAAACATACATCCAAAACAGTGGAAGGAGGGGCAGCATGATGAAAAACGGTAATAAGAAAAAACTGGACGGCAACTCCTTTCTGTTGGCAGTGACCATTGTACTGTTCCTTGCAATGTACATTGTGGGCATCATCATGTTCGGCGGCCGCGGATTTGCAAAGGTACAGAACTTCCTGAACCTGTTCATTTCCAATGCAGGCCTGATTGTGGTGGCTACCGGCATGACCATTGTCATGATTACCGGAGGAATTGATATTTCTGTCGGCTCAGTGGTGGCCCTCATATGCATGATGCTGGCATGGATGATGGAAAAGGCAGGGATTGGAGCGGTTCCGGCCATCATCATTGTGCTTGTGACCGGCTGTGTGTTCGGCCTGGTGCAGGGGTTTTTGGTGGCGTATCTGAAAATACAGCCCTTTATCGTGACCCTGGCAGGCATGTTCTTTGCAAGGGGCATGACCTCCATCATCAGCCAGGAGATGATAAGCATTAACAATGAAACATTTAAATCCATTGCAACCTTTAAGATGTACCTTCCGTTTGGAGGTTACCTGAACAAGAAGGGGATTATGATATACCCTTATATCTACCCCACTGTCATCATTGCCATTGCGGTTCTCCTGCTGGTTTTCGCGGTGCTCAAATATACCAAGTTCGGACGTTCCATTTACGCCATTGGCGGAAATGAACAGTCAGCCCTGCTTCTGGGACTGAATGTCAGGAAAATCAAGCTTCAGGCTTACATACTGGATGGTTTTCTGGCCGGACTTGGCGGACTTTTGTTCTGTATGAATACATGCTCCGGTTTCGTGGAGCAGGCCAAGGGATTTGAGATGGATGCCATTGCATCCTCTGTAATCGGCGGGACCCTTCTTACGGGCGGTGTGGGAAATGTGATTGGAAGCTTGTTTGGAGTGCTGATTAAAGGTACCATTGAGTCATTCATTACCTTCCAGGGGACGCTGTCATCATGGTGGGTAAGGATTACCATTGCGGCGCTGCTTTGCTTCTTTATTGTGCTGCAGAGTCTGATTGCGGCGTTTAAGAGGAAGAATAAATAAACGGTGGCTGTTTGGCGGACTGGGGATTCCCGTCCGGGATATGCGCCAGGCAGCCAGGGAGGATCAGGGGCGGTTTGGGCGCTTGGTTTTGGAGGCGTGGCTTCTAAGACCATGACAGGCGGAAAGACGGGGGGATTGGTGCTGTCCGCTGAGAAATCTTGATGGACTTTCTCAGAGAACAGAACCTTGGATCCTTGCTTTGATGCAAGAATCCACCCCCGTCTTTTCGCATTCCGGCACAACATTGATCAGTATATGCGCAAGGCTGTGCCATGGTGTGCCTGAAAATTCATTCCCGTTATCTGTACGCCCCACTTAGCGGAATATTTGGGCCAAATCCGGGCTGTGGGTCTGGTGTGGGCGGATGAGGTCAGAGACGTAGGATTCCTATGCCTACAAGCCCGGGACCGGTGTGGACGGCCAGGGAGGGGACAATGGATTTTTCCATGATAAGCCGGCCGCCCTGGATACCTGAAATCAGCCTGGGGCGCAGGGCTGCGGCAGATTCCTGGCCCTGACCGTTTAACAATGCGGTCAGGCATGGGCCGCTGCCGGCAAATGTCCGGGCTTCTTCCAGCAGCCTGGACTGCCCGTGCCTTGCCCCGCGTATCTTGGCAACGGTGTAATAGACGCCGTCGTCATCACAGGAAATGATGGGCTTGATGTTTAACATGCTGCCTACCACGGAGGTGACCAGGCCGATGCGGCCGCCTTTGCGCAGATAGGTCAGTGTGTCCATGTAATAAAACACCTTGGAATCCTTGACTTTTACGGGAAGTATTTCCGTCAGTCCGTCAAAGCTTTTTCCCTTCTCTAATTCCATGGCGGCCCAGACAGCCAGGATACCGGCGCCAAAGGATATGTTCCGGGTGTCCAGGACAAAGGAGGTCAGGTCCTTGTCCTGATTCAGGATGCAGCTCACCGTATTGTAGGTTCCGCTTAAACCGCTGGATATGCAGAAAGCCAGGACATGGGTGTATCCTTCTGATTTGATTTCTTCTGCCATGTTCTGCACTTCCTGGGGGCTGGGTGTGGATGTAATGGGAATTTCCCTGGGGAACCGCCGATAAACGGTTTCGGCCGTGATGTCCATGTCGTCAATATAATCCCCTTCCGGGTAGATGACATGAAGGCGCATCACCTTCATGTGGTATCTCTGGACCAGTTCTTCTGATACATCGCAGCCAGAGTCAATTAATATTGCAGTCTTCATGCCGTACCTCCATATGTAGTATTTGAAACTATATATTAAAGTATCTCATAATATATGGAATGTGTCAAGGTAAAAGCTTGGCTGGTATGTAATTCACAAAATAAGTTGTACGTACATATTTTTACCGATACTAAAAAGTTATCAATACTTATTGACAATGATAGATGAAAAATGTATAGTAAGGGTATACGGGATTTATTGGGTAAATGAACGGAATTAATTGGAAGATTTATGGGATAATCAGTGAAAAATACTTATGTCTGCATAATCCGGTTGGCAGGATTCCCTGAGCGTTGGGAGATGGAGAAGAATGCATGGGATGCTGGTACAGACTAAGTTGTACGTACATAAATGCCGCGAAGTGGGGCGTGCAGATGGCGGGAATGGATTTTCAAACACGCGCTAGGATCTGTGATTCGATGGATGCAGGTATGTCCGGGGGACCGGGGATTAATAAGAAAAAGGATCAGGGATTGCTTATGGGGATACAGGAGCCTAAGTATAAGACGGTTTATAACTGGGTTGTCAATCATATTAACAGCGGGGAGCTGAAGGCGGGAGACAGGCTTCCTTCGGAAAATGAGCTTAGCGCCAGGTTTGGACTGAGCCGTCAGACCATCCGCCATGCCATTGACCTTATGGAGCAGCAGAAGCTGGTGACCAGGATCAGGGGCAGCGGGACATATGTGGGCGGGGAGGTCAGGCAGGGCCGCAGGGAGCGGTACATGAATATTGCGGTCATCAGCACGTATGTGGACAGTTATGTGTTCCCCACCGTGTTAAGGGAGATAGAGAGCGTGCTGTCCGGGAAGGGGTATACGACCCAGATCGCATTTACAGGCAACCGGGTTGTCAGGGAGCAGGAGATATTAAGCAACCTGATTGATAAGGATATCATTGACGGGCTGATTGTGGAACCGGCTAAAAGCGCCCTGCCGAATCCGAACCTGCACTATTACAGGGAATTGATGAAGCGGCAGATACCTATCCTATTTTTTAACAGCAATTATCCGGAACTGGGATTGCCCTATGTGGCCATGGATGATGTCCGGGTGGGGAGGAAGGCCGTGGAGTATCTGGTGAAGGCCGGACACAGACGGATTGGGGGCATCTTCAAATGTGATGACGGCCAGGGACTCCTCCGGTATAAAGGATTCATGCAGGGGATGCAGGAAGCCGGCCTGAGGGTAAAGGACGGCAATGTTGTGTGGATTGATTCGGAAGATCTGGTGGATATGGAGTATTGGCAGGAGTATCTGTTTTGCAGGATTGGGGACTGCTCGGCCCTTGTATGTTATAATGATGAGGTTGCATATATACTTTCCGGAATCTGCAAAAGGCGGGGAATCCGTATCCCGGACCAGCTTTCCCTGATCGGTATTGATAATTCCGAGCTTTCCACCCTGGCCGATGTGCAGATAACATCCCTTCCTTATCCCATGGAGGAACTGGGCAGGAAGGCGGCGGAGAATATTGTGAAGATGATTGGGAATCCGTGTTTTGACGGGAATCACCTGTTTGATTCAGATGTGGTGGAGCGGGATTCTGTGAAGATACTTGGCGGCGGCAGCTAAAAGGAGGCGGCTTATGGAAAAAGGGAAGGACCGGGGAGGAGCAAAACCTCTTCAGGCAACAGTGGTCATACGCCTGATTGCAGGAGGGTACCTGGTGTATCTGGCTCATGATCTATTTAAGATTTATCTTAATCCCGCGGAGGGCGGGAAGATTTACCAGCTGGGAAGCGCTGCGTTCTTCTTTGCAGTGGGGGCAGGACTGGCTGTCTGGGCTGGCATGAAGCTTATAAAAGGTGATTATGTGAAAAACGGTGAACGTGCCCGGGACGGGGAAACGCAGCCAGGAGCAGATGAGGCGGCTGCGGACGAATCGGCTGAGGCAGAGGACACCGGAAAAATAATAAATATTCAGGAGGACGATGGAAATGATAGGAGTTAAGAGTTATAAGTTCTGGTTCTGTACCGGCTCTCAGGATCTGTATGGGGATGAATGCCTGGCGCATGTGGCAGAACATTCCAGGATGATTGTAGACAACCTGAACCAGTCAGGCATCCTGCCCTATGAGGTGGTGTGGAAACCAACCCTGATTACAAATGAATTGATTCGTAAAACCTTTAATGAGGCTAATTCAGATGAAGAATGCGCGGGCGTCATCACTTGGATGCATACATTTTCACCGGCTAAGTCATGGATCCTGGGACTTCAGGAGTTCAGGAAGCCCCTGATGCATTTCCACACACAGTTCAACCAGGAGATTCCATATGATACCATTGATATGGATTTCATGAATGAGAACCAGTCCGCCCACGGGGACAGGGAATATGGCCACATGGTTACCCGCATGGGCATTGAGCGCAAGGTAATCGTGGGACACTGGAGCGATGAGAAGGTGCAGGGACGCATTGCCGGTTGGATGCGCACTGCGGTGGGCATCATGGAGAGCAGCCATGTACGGGTGGCCAGGTTTGCCGACAACATGAGGAATGTAGCGGTTACCGAGGGTGATAAGGTAGAGGCCCAGATGAAGTTTGGCTGGGAAGTGGATGCATATCCTGTGAACGAGCTGTGCGAATATGTGAAGGCGGTTCCGAAGGGGGATATCACAGCCCTGCTGGATGAGTATTACAGCAGGTACACCATCCTGTTAGAGGGAAGGGATCCCGAGGAATTCAGGCGCCATGTGGCTGTCCAGGCCCAGATTGAGGCTGGCCTTGAGAAGTTCCTTGTTGAGAAGGATTATCATGCGGTTGTCACGCATTTCGGGGATTTAGGAGAGCTGCAGCAGCTTCCCGGCCTGGCCATCCAGAGGCTGATGGAAAAAGGCTACGGATTCGGCGGGGAAGGCGACTGGAAGACGGCCGCCATGGTTAGGCTGATGAAAATCATGACCCAGGGCGTGAAGGACGCGAAGGGCACCTCCTTTATGGAGGATTATACATATAACCTGGTTCCGGGCAAGGAAGGAATCCTGGAAGCCCATATGCTGGAGGTCTGCCCGTCCATTGCTGACGGGGAAATCAGCATCAAGGTGAATCCGCTGTCCATGGGGGACAGGGAAGACCCTGCAAGGTTGGTGTTTACATCCAAGACAGGACATGGAATCGCCGCCTCACTGGTGGATCTGGGAACCAGGTTCCGCCTGATCATCAATGATGTGGAATGCAAAAAGACAGAAAAGCCGATGCCTAAGCTTCCGGTCGCAACCGCATTCTGGACGCCGGAGCCAAGCCTGGCAACAGGAGCCGAGGCCTGGATCCTGGCAGGAGGCGCCCACCATACTGCATTCTCCTATGACCTGACAGCAGAGCAGATGGGCGACTGGGCAGATTCCATGGGCATCGAGGTCGTGTATATTGATAAGGATACAACCATCAGGGGCCTGAAAAACGAACTGCGCTGGAACGCAGCAGCTTACAGATAGGAGGACGCGGGTGAAGCCGCAGCCAGGATGACGGCTGCGGCTCCCGGTGTTTCCGTGTTGTATTCAGGCGGCACGGAGCCTGGGGGGGGGGGGGTTGAAACCGTGCTGTAAGATTCCGGATTGTAAATCAACGTTTGACGGAGGGGTAATTCATGAGTTTAGATTATGATGCAGTTAAGGAAGGAATTGAAAAAGGGAATACGTCGCTGGGGATTGAACTGGGTTCCACCAGGATTAAGGCAGTGCTCATCGGGGAGGACCATACCCCCATTGCCTCCGGAAGCCATGACTGGGAAAACCGGTATGTGGACCATATCTGGACCTATACCCTGGATGACATATGGAATGGTATCAGGGACTGTTATTCGAAGATGGCGGCCGACGTGAAGGAAACGTACGGCGTGACCCTTACCACCATTGGTTCCATTGGTTTTTCCGCCATGATGCACGGTTACATGGCGTTTGATAAGGATGGGAAGCTCCTGGTTCCCTTCCGCACATGGAGGAATACCATCACAGGGCCTGCTTCTGAGAAGCTGACCCAGGTTTTCCGGTACAATGTGCCCCAGAGATGGAGCATTGCCCACCTGTACCAGGCCATCCTGAATCAGGAGGAGCATGTAAAGGATATTGATTATCTCATTACATTGGAGGGTTACGTACATTGGATGCTGACCGGGAAACGGGTCCTTGGAATCGGCGATGTGGCAGGCATGTTCCCTGTGGACATCCATACAAAGGATTTTGACCAGAAGCGGATTGACCAGTTTGATGAACTGGTGGCAGGGGAGCATTTTCCATGGAAACTGAGGGACATCCTTCCAAAGGCCCTGGTGGCCGGACAGGATGCGGGCGTACTGACGGAGGAAGGGGCCAGGCTGTTGGACGTGTCCGGTAACCTGAAACCCGGTATTCCCATGTGCCCGCCAGAGGGGGATGCGGGAACCGGAATGGCTGCCACCAACAGCGTCGCGGTCCGTACGGGTAATGTTTCTGCCGGTACCAGCGTGTTTGCCATGGTGGTGCTGGAAAAGGAACTGGAGCATGTGTACCCTGAGATTGACCTGGTAACCACGCCCGCAGGCGATATGGTGGCCATGGTGCACTGCAACAACTGTACGTCTGACCTGAATGCCTGGGTAAACCTGTTCAGGGAGTTTGCGGAAAACATGGGCATGAAGGTGGATATGAACGACCTGTTCGGGAAGCTTTACAACAAGGCGCTGGAAGGGGACGCGGACTGCGGCGGACTGCTGGCGTACAATTATTTCTCAGGTGAGCACATCACCCACTTTGAGGAGGGGCGCCCGCTGTTTGTACGTATGCCTGACAGCAGGTTTAACCTTGCCAACTTCATGAGGGTGCACCTGTATACGTCCCTGGGCGCACTTAAGACCGGTATGGATATCCTGTTAAAGAAGGAGAACGTGAAGGTAGATACCCTTCTGGGACACGGCGGCCTGTTTAAGACAAAAGGCGTGGGACAGAGGATCCTGGCAGGTGCAATGAACGCCCCGGTTTCCGTGATGGAGACAGCCGGCGAAGGCGGCGCATGGGGAATCGCGCTGCTGGCATCCTATATGAGGAACCGGGAAGAGGGCGAGACACTGGATGCCTATCTGGCTGATAAGGTCTTTGGCGGGGACAAGGGCATCACGGCGGAACCTGTCAAGGAAGATGTGGAAAGTTTTGAGGCATTCATGAAGCGGTATGCCAGGGGGCTTGCCATTGAGAAGGCTGCTGTGGAGCATATGGGATAGAAGGAGGAACTGATATGCTAGAGGAACTGAAACAGATTGTATATGAGGCCAATATGGAGCTGCCCAGAAGAGGGCTGATTACCTATACCTGGGGCAATGTCAGCGGCATTGACAGGGAAAAGGGCCTTCTTGTCATTAAGCCCAGCGGCGTGGATTATGATAAGCTGAAGGCATCGGATATGGTGGTAATGGATTTGGACGGCAATAAGGTGGAAGGGGATATGAACCCGTCCTCCGACACGCCGACCCATGTGGAGCTGTACAAGGCATTTAAGGAAATCGGCGGCATCGTGCACACCCATTCCCCTCATGCGGCTGCATGGGCCCAGGCCGGAAGGGCGCTTCCCTGTTATGGCACCACCCATGCGGATTACTTTTACGGGGAGATACCATGTGCAAGGAACCTGACCGCCCAGGAGATTGAGGAGGGGTATGAGATGAATACGGGCAAAGTGATCATCGAGACCTTTGAGGGCAAGAACCCGGTGTATATCCCGGCCGTGCTGTGCAAGAACCATGGACCCTTTACCTGGGGCAGGGACGCGGCAGAGGCAGTGCATAATGCGGTGGTCCTTGAGGAAGTGGCTAAGATGAACTTCATGACCGAGATGCTGGCCCCCCAGGTGGAACCGGCGCCCCAGTGGCTGCAGGATAAGCATTTCATGCGTAAACATGGACCTAATGCTTATTATGGACAGGGGCATAAGTAGGCCGGAGCGTATCGCGGCGCATCGCGGTGCATGCGCCGCGATGCGGATATGGCGTGGGTATGAGATGATGCAGATTAAATGATGCGGCGTGGGCATGTGAAACAGATTGGATGATGCAATTATGGATAATGCGGGCAGGACAAAGATGGATTTTTACCGCAGGGTAGGAATTGTACTGAGGGCGGTCCCTGAGGGCCGGGTGGTATCCTATGGGCAGGTCGCCCTTCTCTGCGGCAGGCCAAAGAATTCAAGGCAGGTGGGCTATGCCTTGAGGAATGACCTTTCCGGTCAGGTGCCTGCCCACCGTGTGGTTAACGGGCAGGGGTATCTGAGCGGTGCGGCCAGCTTTGATTATCCTGGACTTCAGAGGCGCCTTCTGGAGGAAGAAGGCGTGAAGGTGTCCGGGGATAACAGGGTGGATTTGAAGGAGTTTGGCTGGAAGAATACCATGTTGGATGCGCAGAGGCTGCTTGGGCAGTTTGAAAGGGAGGGAATCTGAGACCAGGGTAAGGGGGGGCCGTTACTCTGGTCTCGGTCTTTATACTCATCTGTATAGGGTTCAATTATGTCCCATCCATATTTTCACATATCCTATCCTTTGGTATTAGGGGAGCATGGAATCCGGTCCGACGGTGAGGATTTCTTTTTCCGCCCCCCCTGGCAGCGCCCTGCGTGAATATCATATTAAAAGGTTTTGTCAAATATATTAAAGATCGTAAATATTGCATAAAAAAATAGAAGTAATTTTGAATAATATGTTTATTGTACAAATAATAGCATTATGTTATTATAAAAACATAATAAGTTAGGAGCGAAACAAATGGCAACTCAATTCATAGATAAAGGCAACAATATTCCCCTATACCTTCAGCTTCTGTCTATTTTTATGGAAAATATCAGGAAAGGAATCTGGGAACCAGGGGAGAAGCTTCCATCGGAAAAGGAGCTTTCCCATACATATGGCGTATCCCTGATTACGGTCAGGAAGACGCTGGAAGAGCTGAACAAGAAAAATCTGATTTATAAGATACAGGGAAAGGGAAGCTTTGTGTCCTACGGGGAGCTGGAAAAGTATAATCTCCGGTTCAAGGAACTGCGGAGCTTTACGGAGGAGATGGAGCAGAGCCGCAGGACGGTAGGGGCAGTGGTCTTAAAGGTGGAAGAGGCTGCTGTGGAATCCCGCAATGCAGGGGATTTCGGGATTCCTGAGGGAACCGGCGTGCTTCGGATCGTCCGGCTCAGGACGGTTGACGGTATTCCAACCCACATAAGTACTTCAGAGGTCTTCCCGGGAATTGGTGAGAAGCTGAAGGACTGTGACCTGACCCAGTCAATTTATGGACATCTCAGGCGTCTGGGGCATCAGCTGAGCCACGGGACAGAGGAAATAGTGGCGGCCATGCCTACCAGGGAGGAGGCCGGGTACTTAAAAATCAGCTGTGATACGCCGGTGTTGGATACACGGAGTATTGTGGAGGAAAATGGAAGACCGATTCTGATTACCAGGTCGCTTATTAACAGCAAGCGGATGAAGATAACGGTGGAACTTGCAGGAGAAGAGTAAGGATAGGGCTGGATACCAGCTTTTCCTTTTCATCTAACATATTATGTTTTTATAATAACATTATAACGAGAGGGGGGAATAAGATGTCGAAGAAGGGAATGGCGGTTCTGGCAGTGGTGCTGCTGGTGCTTGTAATCGTCGGCGCCCTTATGGGTGGGGTGAAGGCCGGAACTCCTATGTTCCAGGCAGTAGGCGCAGTGCTTCTGGTTGTTGCGCTGGTCATGTTTTTTATGAAGAAGAAAGATTAAAAGGAGAATGAGGTATGGAAAACTATTTGGGAATTTTAAGGGTGTTGGGCGCTGCATCGTTTGGCCTTGGGGGAATCGCGTTTTTGCTGTCATTTAGATGGAGGATGGACGGACTGAAGCTTGTGAGACATCATATCCGCTGGGATGCTTCTGTCATTACGATAATCGCAATATCTGCGGCATTAAATGCCGGGGCAGCGATTATCACAGGGCCAATCCGGTTTGGATGGATCAGCTTCCGGCCGGGGGCGGCAATTACTCCTGTGCTGGGAATCCTCTTTGGGATACCCGGGGCCATTGGGGCGGGCCTGGGAAATGTGATTTCAGACATATTGAAGGGTTTTATCTCACCGGCCAGTGTCAGCGGATTTTTGGGGAATTTCTTTGCATTTGCCCTGATACCGGGGATGATTGTAAGGGATGCTTCATTAAAGAACAAAAACAGCTGGATGCAGTATATTGTGGGCATATGCGTCGGGGCAGGATTTGGGATGCTATCAATGCCATGGTTCATTGATGTGACAGGGACCATGCCTCCGGTGGCTGCATGGACAACGGAACCCTTTGCCCTGCTGATGAACCGGATTTTATCACCGCTGCTGTTAGGGCCGGTTTTCCTGAAGATTTTATATCCGTTTACAGTTAAGAACGGGATGTACTGGAGACAGGAAAACACCGCCACTGTTGAGAATCTGTAAAGGAAATAGGGAGATACAATGAGTGAAACATTAATTAAAGCGAAAAATCTTAAATTCCGCTATCCCGGAACGGATAAGCTGGCTTTGGATGATATCAGCTTTGAGATTCACAAAGGGGAAGTGATTGGGATAATCGGTCCAAACGGCGCGGGAAAGACCACGCTCTGCTCCGCAATCAAGGGGATTATCCCGCATAAAACAGGCGGGGCATGGGGAGGGGAACTGGAGGTCTGCGGACTGTCGGTGCGGACTGAATCCACGGCAAAGCTGGTGCCTCATGTCTCCATGACATTTCAGAATCCGGAAACCCAGATACTTGGCACGACCGTAGAGGAGGACCTGGCGTTTACTCCGGAAAGCCTTGGCATGGAACCTGAGGAAATCCGCATGAGGATGGACCGGGTAATGGAAACCGTAAGGCTGCCTCTGGATTATAAGAAGAGGGCTCCGTTCCGTATGTCCGGCGGGGAAAAGCAGAGGCTGGCCATTGCAGCATCCATCATCTTTGCACCGGATATCGTGATCCTGGATGAGCCCACAACGGAGCTGGACCCGGTAGGTAAGGCGGAAGTCCTTAAGATTGTGGGAAATCTGGTGGGAAGCGGGGAGAACACGGTGATTGTCGTGGAGCAGGATATTGATTATCTTGTAACTGTGGCGGACCGCCTTCTGGTCCTGGAGGATGGAAAACTCATTGCCCAGGGGCCCACAAGGGAAGTGATGGCCAGGACGGAATTCTTAAAAAGGGCAAAGATTAATGTTCCGGATGTGTCTCTTTTATGGAAGCAGATGGGATTTGAAGGTAAATATCCGGTATTTCTTACGGTAGAGGAAGCCAGGTCTGCACTGGCCCCGGAAAAGCTGACAGATACAGGTGCATTTGTTTTGGACGGGCATGGGGCAGGAACAGGGGGCGGGGAAAAGGCCCAGGCAGCGTCTTATGATCATACGGTGTTTTCCTATGGCGAACGGGAAATCTTAAGTGGTATCAGCCAATCCATACAGACCGGTGATTTTATCGCGGTCCTTGGAAAAAACGGGGCAGGGAAAACCACCATGGTGAAGCATTTAAACGGTCTTTTAAAGCCTACACAGGGCCATGTATATGTATGCGGAAGGGATACGGCAGCCTGTTCCGTGGCTGATTTAGCCCACAGCACTGCGTATGTGTTCCAGAATCCGGATCACCAGCTGTTTAATCAGACCGTGGAGGACGAGATTGCCTTTGGTCCAAGAAATCTTGGATGGGACGAGGGAAAGGTGAAGGAAGCAGTGGAACGGGCCATGGAAATCAGCGGCCTGGAGACGTGGAGGAATGAGACGCCCCTGTCATTGGAGCGCGGTCTGAAACAAATACTGATCCTGGCCTGCGTCATTGCCATGGATGTGGACATTTTTGTGGTGGATGAACCTACCACAGGACTCAGCAAGTCATTCAAGGACCGGATTGGCAGTATCCTGGACCGGCTGAATCAGGAGGGTAAGACAATTCTTCTGGTGACCCATGATATGCAGTTTGTGGCCGAGCATGCCAAACAGATTTGGGTGGTGCAGGATGGGAATATCACACTGCGGGGAGGAATCCGGGAGGTATTTAGGGAAAAGGCCCGGTTACGGGAGGCGTACCTGTTCCCGCCCCAGATTACGCAGCTTGGACTGGAACTGGGCTGGACATCCGTTGTGCTGAATAATGAAGAATTTATGGAGGTGGCCGGATATGAATGCAGTAGGCAGCTACATTGACCGGGATTCAGTGATCCATCATCTGCATCCTGTCACAAAGAACCTGTTGTTTATCGGTACATTTGTAATCTGCCTCTTAACGAACCATCCGGCCATCCTGGCAGGGTTGTTCCTTGGGGTAGTCCTTATAGGAACCGCAGCAAGGCTTCCAATCGGCCAGTCCCTGAAACTGCTGAAAAGCGTTGCGCTGCTGATTGTGATATTTTCCCTGGTAATCTGGCCCTTTACGCTGAAGGAAGGGCAGGTACTGGTCCGGGCCGGAGGGCTTACGGTTTATTCAGTGGGTGTCTGGTATGGGATTGCCATGACGTTCCGCTTCTGTACCATTGTGCTTATGAGTATTTACTGGATGATGTTTACCAGTATCAGTGAGATTACTTTGGGCCTGGTAACCCTTGGCATGCCCTATAAGGTGGCATTTTCCTTTTCAATGTCCCTGCGCTTTGTGCCGTTAATCATCAACGACCTCCATACCATCAAGGACGCGCAGCGGTCACGGGCCCTGGAAATGGACAAGGGAAGCCTGTACGGCAGGATTAAAAAGAATGTGGCGATTTTAATCCCGCTGTCCTCAAGGGCCCTGGGACTGATTAAACAGATATCCGTAAGTCTGGAGGCCAGGGGGTTTGAGTCGGGAAGCGGCAGGCGGACCTCCATTAGCAAAAGGCCGTTTACGGGCTGGGATTTTGGGATGATAACAGGAATGGTGTGCCTGTTTGGTGCGCTTATATGGTTAAGGATCACGGCAGTTGGCCTGATTACAATGTCAGTATTATAAAGGGAGGTTTTTATGCAGGAATATCGGGATATGATGACGGAGATTGAGAAGCAGGGGAGCCTGGGGCCTGTCTTAAAACAGATTGAGACAGCGGTAGCAGGGACATGCCGGGAGATAATGGAGAAGGGGAAAAACAAAAAGATTTTTTTCCTGGGATGCGGGGATTCCTATTTTGCAGGTCTGGCTGTTAAGAATTATTTTCTGGAAAAGACGGACAGCCTCTGCTTCCCGATGACCGCACTGGAGTTCTCCACATATGGAATCCGCCAGGTGGATAAGGAGAGCACGGTGATTGCGGTTTCCATGTCCGGCAACGTGGCCCGGACCGTGGAGGCTGTGAAGGAAGCGCAGGAAAGAGGGGCATATGTGGTGGGAATCACCAATTCCCTGACCGGACGTCTCTATGAAGTGTGCAGCCATCCTGTTTTTCTGGGACTGGAGGAGGAACCGGGCTGGACGCCAGGGACATTGACCTACACCGGTACCTTATACGCCCTGTACTGTCTGGGAGCAGGGCTTAGCCGGGAATCAGAACGGGACGGATGCAAAAGGAAACTGGCATTTACAATGGAACAGGTTTCCCGTGTAGTTACTCAGTGCCAGGACATGGCAAGGCAGGCAGGAGAGAACTTTGTTTATAATGGACACCAGTTCCCTGTCTACATACTGGGCGCCGGGCAGAGCTTTGCAACGGCCAAATACGGGGCGGCCAAATTCCTGGAAGTCTGCGGGGTGATTGCCATTGGACAGGAGAGCGAGGAGTTCGCACATCAGGAATTCTGGGTGATTGATAAGAACTGTCCGGTGTTCCTTGTGGCGCCAAAAGGGGACAGTTTCCAAAGGACCATGGAGGTGGGGGAGTGTCTCCGTCATTTTGGCTGCGACCTGTTTGTGATTTCCAATAGTGAGGAATTGTGCGGTATGGGAAAATATGCCTTTGGGATGCCGGAGGAAGTAGAGGAATTATATGCACCGTTGCTGTATGCGGTCCCGATGCAGCTGACCGCTTACTATTTTTCCAGAAAGCTGGGGCTGGATCCGGACCGCAGGAGCCATAATGACCCATTCCGGAAAAAGGTAAGCCGGATGTTGACAAGAGGAACCGTGAATCTTGATTAGGGGGAGCAGGATGGGAGAGGAAAAGATATTGGTGGCAGGTCATCTTTCCCTGGACCGGATTAAAACACCGGACCGGGAGGAGGACCAGGTTCCAGGAGGCGCGGCTTTATATACATCGGTGGCCGCCAGTGTATATGGCGGGACCACAGGGCTTTTAACCACCTGCTGCAGCGACTTTCCAAAGGAAGTCTTGCAGCGGATTGAAGGGCTGGGGATTGATGTGTCTGAGGTGCTTGCGGTGCTTGGCCGGCAGCGGAGAAGTTTCATGGAATATTCAGAACAGTTTGAACGGGTGACACACAGCCATGCCAGGAAAATATGGTATGAGAAAACCTTGGAACAGACCCCGAGACATCTGCCGCGCAAGGAATATACGGTACTGGTTTTACCGCCCATGATTCCGTCTGTTCAGCTGGAATATGCGAAATGGGCAAAAAAACGCGGAATGCGGGTCTGTGTGGATACCAGTGAATACTTTGCCCAAAAGGACGGGGAAAGCCTGAGGCAGGTTTTAAGCTGGTGTGATGTATTCCTGCCCTCGGATGTGGAGCTGGACCTGCTGTGGCCAGGCTGCGGGGAATCCACGGATTCATTGACGGACCGGCTGGCCGCAACCTCGATTACCGCGGCAGTGATAAAACGGGCGGAACAGGGAGCTGATATTTATGACTTCCAAAGCAGGACAGCGTACCGGATTGGAATCCGGCATACACTGGTGAAGGACGCTACCGGCGCAGGGGATACCTTTAACGGCGGATTCCTGTCCGCCTGGTGCCGGACAGGGGATTGGAAAAGCAGCGGCGCATATGGGGCAGCCCTGGCCTCTCTGTGCATTGAGTCATTTGGCTTTGAAGGCGTGGCCGGGAGGAAACGCAGTGAGGTGGAAATGCTGGCTGGGCAGATACCGGTAGAGGAATGGGGATTTTAAGGACAAGCTTCCTTGCCGGGAACCGGATTAAGGAAAAAAACTGAATCAGGAGGAGATACAGGATGGGAAAGTCATGCAGGATAACGGGAGTGGTCCATCTTCCGCCCTTTGGGGCGGACAGGATTCATGTGGAAGGGCTGGAATGCTGGCTGCTGGAACAGATAGGCAGACATGTGGAATATGGAATCACAAGTATGATGATACAGGACCAGACCCCGGGAGAGCGGGCCGGATTGAAAAACGTGGCCATCCTTTCGGCCCTGGGCAGAACGGTTAAACGGATGTTTCCGGATCTGTCCCTTGGTATAATACTGGAGGCCAACAATCCTTCCGCGGCAATGTACATTGCAAATGCCTGCGGCGCGGACTTTATCAGGCAAAAAGTGTTTATCGGGGCCATGATTAAGGCAGGAGGCGTAATCAACGGCCGCGCAGGGGAAGTATGGGAAGCAAGAAAGGACATGGATGGGCCGGTAAGTGTGCTCACGGATATCTACGACCGTACAGGAGTACCGCTGGGGCCCCTTCCCATTGAGACTGCTGCCGGACAGGCCCTTAAGTATGGTTCTGACGGCCTGATACTGACCGGCAGGAATTTTGGGGAATCCCTTGAACTGGCGGACCGGGTGAGGAAACATTTCCCTCAGGCCCCTGTCTATCTGGGCGGAGGCATTACGGAAAAAAATGTGGGGGAGGCCATCCCGCACTGCGATGGGATGATTGTAAGTTCCTGTCTGCTGGAGGATGGAAAAGACAATGAATGGAGCAGACAGAAGATAAAAAGTTTTATGGATTGTGTCCATGGGCAATAAAATAGATACATAAAAAAATAAATGAATCTGGAATGAATGCCGGAATCCCTGATATATGAAAGGATTCCGGCATTTCTTGCGGAAAGGTCTGGATAATAACGATTTCATTTTCATAAAACCCTGATATAATAAAGCTAATATTGTAAATGAAAATAAAAGGAGAAAGGATGGGCACATTATGTTAATAGAACAGGGCAGCCAAAAGCTGCGGGAATTTACAGAGGCCAGTTATCAGGAGAAACACACAAAGGTTACGGACGGGGTATGGCATATATCAGGTCTGGGGCACAGCAATGCGGTGGTGATTGAGGGGAAGACAGGGGTAATCCTGATTGATACCCTGGATTCCCTGGAAAGGGGCCGGAAGCTGCTGTCAATCATCCGGGAAAAGACAGGTAAGGATGTGGGGACCATTATCTATACCCATGGGCATCCGGACCACCGGGGCGGCGCAGGGGCTTTTCTGGAGAGCAATCCTGAGGTGATTGCATTTGCCCCCAAGACCGCTGCGCTGGAGAGGACGGGGCTTTTGAAGGATATCCAGAACCTGCGCGGCTATAGACAGTTTGGATATGGACTGACGGATGAGGAAAACATTTCCCAGGGAATCGGCCCAAGGGAGGGAGAGGCTTACGGGGAACAGCGGGCCTTTGTACCGCCTTCTGTTGTGTACGGACAGGACCAGGTAATCCGTGAGATAGATGGGATCTGTCTGGAAATGCTCCGCCTTCCCGGGGAGACAGAGGACCAGATCATGGTGTGGGTTCCTGAGAAAAAAGTGCTGTGCTGCGGGGATAATTACTATGGCTGTTTCCCCAACCTTTATGCAGTCCGCGGAAGCCAGTACAGGGACCTGGCCATATGGATCAAAAGCCTGGATGTGCTCATGTCATATCCGGCAGAGTACCTGCTTCCGGGGCATACAGGCGTCATATATGGGAATGATAATATAAAAGAGGTCCTGGGGAATTTCAGGCGGGCCATTGATTATATACTGGAAAAGACCCTGGAAGGAATGAATCAGGGCAGGAGTGAGGACCAGCTGGCGGCTGAGGTCAAACTGCCTCCGGAATACGCGGGCCTTCCTTATCTGGGGGAGTATTACGGATGTGTGGAATGGACCGTAAGGGCTGTCTATACCGCATACCTTGGCTGGTTTGACGGGAATCCCACCCACCTGCATCCCCTTTCGCCAAAAGCCAGGGCGGATAAAAAGACAGCGCTCATGGGCGGAAGGACAAACGTCCTTAAGGCGGCCAGGGAAGCCTGCCAGGCAAAGGAATACCAGTGGTGCCTGGAACTGTGCGACCAGCTGCTGGACGGGGACGGGGATGACCGGGAGGCGGCTATGTTAAAGGCAGACGCCCTTACATCCATTGCAGGATATGAGACAAGCGCAAATGGAAGACATTACTATCTGTCCTGTGCAAAGGAATTAAGGGGTTAAGTCTGTACAGGCAGGGAAAAACAGTATATAATGATACTGTTTTATTTTAGATATTGGAGGAAGAAAATATGACATTTACTTACCCGGCTGTATTTACACCCCATAAGGATGATAAGGGTTTCCATGTAGTGTTTCCGGATCTGGAGTGCTGCGAGGCGGACGGCCCGGATTTGGAGGATGCGGTGGAAAATGCAAGGGAAGCAGCTTATAACTGGCTTTACCTGGAGGTGGAAGAACAGACCTACGATTTCCCGGCCCAGTCCCATATAGAAGATATGGAGCTGGAGGAAGGGGAGTTTGTGAAACAGATCATGGTCATTGTAAGGATCATGCCGGATAATGATTAACGGATATCAGTGAAAATTAAGATTTTGTATACTTTGTTTCCCTCCCTTTTTGTCATATAATGGAATATATTACATTGCTATGGCATTATAAGGAGGGAATTAAATGAGTATGGCAACAGGAATGGGTATCTTCTTTTTTATTTTTGCATTTTTGTTATATATTGGCATCTTTGCACTTCTTTTCACAGTCACCTATTTTGTTTTCAAAAAGGCAATCAAGAACGGGCTGATTGAAGCATACAGGGAAATCGAGAAAATGAAGCATCAGGATTTCCAGGAATAAAAAGATATACATAGGAATCATCAAAAATAGCCAGTTCATACAACTACATAGAAGGGGCTGTCTCCCGGACATATAACCGGTCCGCATACCGGATTGGGTCTGGGGACAGCCTTTTTTGTGCATTTAATCAGTAATGTATTTATTCCTGGTTGTTCTGCGGCCATCCGTATTCATAAGGGCGGCGTACAAAGGCGGATTATTTCCCAAGCCGTATCACATTCCAGGAACAGCTCTTCATGATTGTTGTAAAAATACCGTCCTCCATCTGGTATTCCTTTTTGGAGTAAGGCGTTACCTTTTCACCCGTAAGGGAATTGACCGCCTTCATATCGTCATTTTCCATTGCAAGGTATTCGATGACACGGTACCCCTCAAAGCTGTTTAAATCGGCTTCAAATGGGATATCCTGGCCAGCGCAGCGGTTTACCGCGAAGATGGTGACCTCTTCCTTTTCCTCATTGTATACGGCTGCCGCGTCAATGTCCGTTACCTCCCCGTGCCTGCTGGTGTCGTGGCAGGTGGAACTGATGACAGGCGTCAGGGCGGTGCCGCGTCCGTATCTGGATGCGTGCAGGAACGGATAGTAGATGGACTGGCGGAAGGCCCCGCCTTCATTGTCCGTCATGATTGGCGCAATCACATTGACAAGCTGTGCCAGGCAGGCAATCTTCAGACGGTCCGCATGCTTTAAGAAGGTGATGAGGATCAGGCCGACTAAAAGCGCATCCTCGAAATCATAGATATCTTCCAGAAGATGGGGGGCTGTCTGCCATGGACGGTTTGCCATTTCATCGCTGTCAGCTGCTTTGGAGTGGAACCATACGTTCCATTCGTCAAAGCTTAGGTTCAAGGTTTTCCTGCTGCGCTTCTTGGCCTTGATATAGTCGCAGGTAGCGGTTACCGTGTGGATGAAACGCTCCAGGTCCTGTGTCTTGGCCAAAAAGTCTTCGGTATCATTGTCCTGGTTGCCATAGTACTGGTGGAGGGAAATGTAGTCCACGTAATCATAGTCCTGTTCCAGGGAAACAGCTTCCCACTCCGGAAAGGTGGCCATGTCCACATTGGAGCTTCCGCAGCTGACAAACTCCAGGGAGGAATCCATTTCCTTCATGGCCTTGGCTGTCTCGGCTGCCAGGCGTCCGTACTCATAAGCTGTCTTATGGCCCATCTGCCATGGACCGTCCATCTCGTTGCCAAGGCACCAGGTCTTTATGCTATATGGTTCCTTCACGCCGTGGCTTTTCCGCAAATTGCTGTAATAAGTGTCTGTGTCAAGGTTGCAGTATTCCAACAGGTTCAGGGCGTCTGCAATCCCCCTGGTGCCAAGGTTGACGGCCATCATGATGTCGGACCCGGCTTTCTTCGTCCAGTTGGAAAATTCTCCCAGTCCGAATTCGTTGGTCTCCAGGGTGCGCCAGGCCAGGTCAAGACGTTTCTTCCTCTGCTCCTTTGGCCCCACGCTGTCCTCCCAGAAAAAATTGGATACAAAGTTGCCTCCCGGATAGCGGATGATGGGGACCTGCAGTTCCTTTACCAGTTCCAGCACATCTGTCCGGAACCCTTCCTCGTCAGCTGAGGCGTGTCCCGGCTGATAGATGCCATTGTACACAGCCCTTCCCAGGTGTTCGATGAAGGAGCCGTATACGCGCTTATCCACCGGTGCGATCCTGAAACTTTTATCTACAATCATTTTTGCTTTTTTGCTGCTCATGATATTCCTCCTGAAAATTGGTTTATGGGTCATTCATATCTCACGCATACATATATGTCCTGGGGATAATCCCCGAATTTACTGCCAAATAAGGTCAGGCCGCCGGGAGTGCCGGAGTCCTCGTTTACTGCAAAGCGCAGTGTCCAGTAGTCCTTGTCCGTATGGAAATGGCACAGTGGCTTTTCCGCTTTCAGTTCCTTGTCCAGATAAACGCCAAAACTGTTGATCTCGTAGCGCTTGAGGATACCGTATTGTCCGGCGTGCCACCAGGAGGGCGTATACCTGCCGCGCCTGTCCCCGAAATCCCCTGGGGACTGCCAGGTGCACAGATGCTCGTCATTGAGGAAAAGGTCTATGTCGGATACGGCGTCAATTTTCACATCCGGGTATTCGGAACACATTTCCGCACAGATTTCTATGCTGGTAACCTGGCAGTCATCCGGTACATAGTTGGGGATGTAGTATTCCACATACCCCTTTGAAAACCAGATAAGTTCCGCGTTCTCGCGCCTTGGGTCATAGAAGCAGCGCGGGTCGTCGTAATCACCGATCACGCTGTGTTCGGTTGCAATCCCGCAGGTAGGGGAAATCTCGGCCCGGGTGTACTGGCCCACCTTCAGGTTTACATCGTAATGGGTAACGGCCAGGCGGGGGGTGGGGAAGAGCAGCATGTAGTTGGTTCCCACCAGGCTGCATACTTTTCCGTATTGTTTGCTTTTCTTGGATTCCACCAGATGGGCGCTTTCCAGCTTCTTGATATGGGAAGTCATGATGGCGCTGCTGACGCCTACACTTTCTGCCAGTTCCTTGATGTTCATGCTGCGCTTGGACAGGCATCCGATGATCTTCAGGCGTACAGGGCTTGCAAGCGCCTCAAAGAACTCCAGGTTATCTTCCGATATGCTGACTCTCATAACCACTCCTCCTCATTATGGCCGCGTCCGCGCGGCCGGCTGCATGTTCTGTTTCTTTATCCGGTCTGATTCTAGCCCTTCACGCCGCCGGCAGTCATCCCATCGATAAAGTAGGACTGGAAACAGATGAACAGGATTAGGATCGGTATGATTGCAAAGCAGGAGCCTGCAATCAGGATGTCATAGTTGTTGCCATAAGGCGTAATCAGTCCTGCCAGTCCCACGGGCAGCGTGATTTTTGTGGCGGTGCGCATGACGATCATGGGCCACAGGAAATTGTTCCAGCTCTGCATGCCCTGGTAGATGCCCATGGCTGCAAAGGACGGCTTCATTAATGGTAACATAATTTTAAGGAAAATGCCATATTCCGTGCATCCGTCCACCCTGGCGGCATCCAGGAAATCCCTTGGGATACCGCTTAGATACTGGCGGAAAAAGAATACCAGCATGGGAAGTACCAGATAGGGAAGGATGATGCCCCACATGGTGTCGATGGTTTTCATGGCAATGGTCATGCGGTACAGGGGAAGGAGGATGATTTCCGTGGGTATCATCATCACAAGGAGGACGCAGACAAACAGGAAATTCTTGCCCTTAAAGTCATACATGGCAAACCCATAACCCACACATGCGCTGAGGAACAAGGTCATGGCCACCTGGACAATGGTGATGGTCAGACTGTTCCTGTACCAATAAAAGTAGGAATTATTGCCGTTAAACAGCTGGACGTAGTTGTTCAGGGAAGCCTTGGCAAAATCAATGTTAAAATTCAGTCCGTTCCTCATCAGTTCCGATCCCGGGCTTAAGGATGCAACAGCCAGCAGGATCAGGGGCAGGAGGGTGATGCCCGCCACAAGGATGAAGAACAGGACTAGGCAGACAGAACATATATTTTTTTTGGATTTCATCCTCTAGTCCTCCTTCCGGAACGTTCCATTGATGCCCAGCTGTATCAGGTTAATGATCAGGACCATGACCAGAAGGAAACATCCGATGGCGCTTGCCAGGCCTATGTTGTTCTGTTCCCAGCCCATCCTGTACAGATAACCAACGATGGTGGTGCCCACGTTATTAGGCGAGGTGTTGCCGTTAAACAGGATGTAGGATTCCGTGAACATTGCCAGGCCGGCAAATATGGATATGGTCAGCACATAGACCGTTGTTGGCTTTAAAAGGGGAAGGGTAATGTGCCTGAATTTCTGAAGGGCAGAGGCGCCGTCAATGGAAGCGGACTCATATAGTTCCTCGGGAATCTGCTGAAGGCCGGATAAATAATACATCATGTTGACTCCGGTCCAGCGCCACATGCAGATGGTAAACAGGGCAATCCATACGGTCAGGGGCTTTCTCAGCCATACAATGGGGCCGTTGCCGAACATGGCCATGACCTGGTTGGCAAAGGAACCTTCCAGTTCGCCGTATATCAGGCGGAAGATGGTGCCTGCAACCACCACGGAGGTAAGGGCCGGCACGAACATGGAGCTCCTGAAGACGGTCTTGCATTTCATCAGCTTGGAATTAAGTATGGTGGCCAGGAGCATGGGGACCGGTATCATAAGGCACAGGGTCACGATTGTGTAGAACATGCTGTTTTTGACCGCCTTGAAAAAGATGGGGTTCATGAGGGATTTATAGTTTTTAAGGCCCACAAAGGTATTGCCTGAGCCGGATACCTTCTGGAAACTCATGGCAACCGTGTTAATGACCGGATACACAAAAAAGATGGAAAAGGTCAGGATAAATGGCAGTATGAAAACATACGGTGCCACTTTCTGGGAATACAGAAAATGAGAAACTATCTTTTTGCGGTTCAATCTCGATTCCTCCATTCATGGGGTTAACGTATGTTTGGAAACGCGGGATGCATGGCTGCGCGTTCCGGGAGGGGGCCTTGGGACTGTCCCAAAGCCTCCCTTTCCTCATACTGATTGATTCATACGCGGGGTTCGGATATCATTCATCGTAAATGACGCTGGCCTGTTCATTCTCAAGCAGCTGGTTCACGTCCTCGTCCAATGAAAGCTCAAATGCATTGGTGTAGGTGGTGGTTCCAAGTATGCTGCGGACATTGGCGTATGCGCCGGAGATATTGGGGGCGGTCAGGTCAATTCCGTATTCATCCCGGATTTCATTCAGCACGTCGAATGGATTGGTATTAAAGTATTGGATGAATTTGTTGTTCTGGTCATGGGTCAGTGCTTCGTCATCCCAAAGCGAGGTCCTGATTGGGTCGAATCCTAATTTTTCCCAGATATAGCGGTTGCCTTCCTCGGACAGTTTTGCGTATGCCAGGAATTCCTTTGCCAGGTCCTGGTTGGCAGACTGGTTGGTCACGCTGGTTCCGGTCCCGCCCTGAAGCACGCAGCGGGTATCTCCCTTGTTCCATACAGGAATCTTGTAGATGGCAATCTTGCCGTTTAAGTCAGGGCAGTAATCCGTGAAACGTCCCATGTACCACAGCGGCATGGCGATGGAAGCAACCCCGGCATTATTCAGGTGTCCGTACCATTCTTCGCAGTGGAATTTGCCGCCAGGGGCAACTTCGCAGATACCGGCGTTAATCATCTTGCGTATAAAGGTGATGGCTTCGGCGTGTTCCGGCGTGTCGATGTTTGGCTGGCCGTCTTCGGTCACGTACTGCACGCCTTTTTCCAGAAGCAGGAGCTGGGGAAGGAACAGATCGCTGAGTTCCACTGCGCACATGGGCTTGCCGGTCTTTTCAAGGACCGTCAGTCCTGCATTGTAGTAGTCATCCCAGGTTTCAATGGTCCCGGGGTCAACCCCTGCCGCATCCATGATATCCATGTTGTAATAGCATACGCTGGCGCCCAGATGGAAATCAATCCCGTACTGATTGCCCTGGGAATCCCCGTACATGTTAACGCGGGACATGACAATGTCATCTTTGTAGGGCTCTACCACGTCATTGATGGGCAGAAGGTAATTATCCTTTAAGAATGTGGCGTATCTTCCGATTTCAATGTCAGCAATATCAGGGGCGCCCGTGCCTGATTGGAGGGCTACCAGCAGTTTGGTATGTACGGCTGAGCTTTCGCCTGTGGTCACGGTCAGGTTGATGGGTTTATCCGGATGGGATTCGTTCCATTTGTCCGCCATTTCCGTATAGAAGTTTACATGAAGCTCCTGGAAGGTCCACAGCGCCATCTCGGTTCCGCCGTCCACAAAGGTGTTGGTGCCTGTGGTCCCGCCGCCTGCCGGTTCGGCTGTCTGTGGGGCGGGCGCTTCTGTGGCGCCTGCTTCGGTTTTTGCATTGGCTGCAGGTGCAGGGTCGGTGGTGTTGGTCTTGGAACCGCATCCCATTAATGATGTGCTGACAAGTGCTCCGCATAATAACATACTCAATAATCGTTTCCGCATAATTCCCTCTCCTTTTAAACAGTTATCATCCATTGGAATCAAATTAAAATATAAAATTAGATACACGTGTATTTTGCTAAAGCTAAATCGAAAGGATGTTTTTAAGATTTAGTTTTAAGTTAATATTATTATAATAGATATGTATATAATAGTCAATATATGAGAGGTATAGTTTGATATTTTTGGATATATTGCATATAAAATAGGGTAAAATTCATTTAAAATGACTTATGAATTAATGTTAAAATTAATTCATTAAAAAGGAGGAAAACAAGGATTAATTTGTTTGTAAATTGTACGGACCCAAAAAATGGGGAATAAGTGGAGGGAGGGGAGGCGCGGGATAAGGCTAAGATTTTTTTGGAGGAGTCTGACGGGTATTTTTCCTGCCTTCATGTTTTATCAGGATGGGAGTATGGAAATGATGGGGCGGTAAACAGACAGATGGAAGAAAAGGTATAAGAGATGGAAGGCAGTAAAAGGCAGAAGGCAGTAAAAGGCAGAAGGCAGACAAAAGGCAGAAGGCAGATAAAAGGCAGAAGGCAGACAAAAGTCAGAAGGCAGACAAAAGGTAAAAATCAGTCAGAAGACAGAAAAACGGATGGCTGGCCATCCGTTTTATAGACTATATAGGACAAGGTTTTTCCGCATTTGGAGTAAAGTCCGGCTGGATTTCCGGCAGGGTGACTGTGAAGGTGGTGCCGATTCCCTCCTCGCTTCCAACTGCCACATATCCCTTGTGCAGTCGGACAATCTTATCCACCACGGTCAGTCCGATGCCGTTGCCTTCCGTGGTGTGGGAGGGGTCTCCCTGATAGAAACGGTCAAATATGTGAAGGCGCATGTCCTGGCTCATACCACAGCCATTGTCAATGATCTGGAATACGGTATTGCCCTTATCCTGGTGCAGCTTTATCTTGATTTTCCCCCTGTCAGGGGAGAATTTGACAGCATTGTCAATCAGGTTGATCCAGATCTGGTTTAACAGGTTACGGCTGCCGTGATAGCTGACCTCGTCCATGTCGATGATCAGCTCCAGTTCTTTTTTCTGCCATTTGGATTCCAGCAGGAGAATGGACTGGCGCACCTCCTCGGTCAGGTCAAAGCGTTCCATATCCGATAGTATGCTCATATTCTCAATCTTGGAAAGGTTCAGCACATTGGCTGCCAGCTGGGAGAGGCGGGTGGATTCGTGGATGATGATATCCACGTACTCGTCCCGGTCCTCCTGGGACAGATCCGGGTTTTTCAGCAGCTTCGCGAACCCCCGGAGGGACACGATGGGGGTCTTGAACTCATGGGAGAAATTATTGATGAAGTCAGAGCGCAGAAGTTCGGTATTCTCCAGTTCCTGGGCCATGGAATTAAAACTCTCGGAAAGACGGACGAATTCCTGCGTCAGGTCCAGATGGACCCGCACGTGGAAATTGCCATGGGCCAGCTGGTTAATGGCTTCAATCAGATCCCGGATGGGTCTTAGGGGAATCCGGCTGGCCAGGATGGTCAGGGCCATTCCCACCAGGGCGCTGACCAGGATGATGAATGGAATGGGGCGCCAGAACTGGGGCATGGGGATATCTGCCTGGTACCAGATTTTCAGGTACAGGTACATAAGGGCGCCCTGCAGGGTCATGACTGCAAACATGATGACAAATATGATAAGGGACAGAACCAGGGTGATGGTTCCCAATGGTTTGTGCTTCAGCTTGTGTTTCATAAATGTTTCACCGCCTTGTAGCCCAGTCCGCGTATGGTTTCTATGGTGAATTCCGGATATTGTTCGAACCGTTTGCGCAGCCGGTTGATATGTACGTTAATGGTATTGTCATCGGTTTCAGATTCGATTCCCCATATCTCATCCATGAGCTGGATGCGTGTAAATATCTTGCCGGGATAGGACAGGAGCTTGTACAGAAGGTAAAATTCCTTTCTGGGCAGTGTCTGGACGCTGCTGCCCCTGGTGACGGAGAGGGAATCATAGTCCAGGGTCACGCTGCCTATGGTAATCTTCCGTTCGCTGGCAATCTGCGCCCTTCTCAGCAGTGCGCGTATGCGCAGGACCATTTCCTCCTCATCCACCGGTTTTGTCATGTAGTCGTCCGTTCCGGCCATGAATCCTTTGCGTTTATCCTCGGGCAGCACCTTGGCGGTGACCATGAGGATGGGCAGGTTGTAATCCATGGAGCGGAGGTGTCTGGTCAGTTCGTATCCGTCCATGCCCGGCATCATGATATCCAGCACGGCCAGGTCAATGTGGTGTCTGTCAAGGAGTTTCAGGGCCTCCTCCCCGCTGCTGGCCGGAATTGGGTTGAATCCGTTGCATTTCAGGACGGCTTCCATTAATTTTCTTGTATTCTTATCGTCTTCAGCGATTAAAATCTGAAACATGGCATTAACCTCCATCTGAAATCTATTATACATTTATAGCATCCAAATATAAAGTGAACATGAATAAATCACAGAAAGTTCACTTTTTTTATTGGTGTACAGCCGCTTTTGTTAATGTTCAATTTATCTTCAGGCTTTACTATATGAGACGAATGCAAAATGGTAAAGGAGAGCGACAATGGATAAGAAAATGAAGGTTAGGATAGGAATCGGAGCAGCCATTGCAGTTGCGGCAGTCCTTCTTATGCTGTCAGGAAAGAAAAAAGGACAGCAGGGCCCTATGGGAATGGGGCAGGAGGCCGCGGCAACCATTGTGAAGGCGCAGAAACCGTCCGTAGGGGATATCAGCCTGACCACAGGGCTTACCGGAACCGTGGAACCCTCTGACGTTGTCTATGTATACGCCAAGGCTTCCGGCGATGTAACCAGTGTGCTGGTAAAAGCAGGCGATATGGTGGAACAGGGCCAGGTCCTGTGTGAGATTGATACGGAGCAGGTGGAGACTGCCAGGAATTCCATGGATTCCGCGTCCGTATCCCTTTCCGAGGCCCAGAGCAATCTGAGCAGGATGCAGATATTGTATGCCAGCGGAGATCTTTCGGACCAGGAATATGAACAGTATAGCAATAAGGTCAAGTCAGCCAGGCTTCAGTACGAATCAGCCAAGCTGGCCTATGACAGGCAGGTGGAGTACAGCACGGTCACGGCGCCTATCAGCGGCAAGATTGAAAACTGCGACATAGAGGTCCATGACCGTGTCTCCCAGTCAGCCCAGCTGTGCGTGATTGCAGGGGAAGGGGAAAAACGTGTCTCCTTCTACGTGACAGAACGGATGATGGGAAACATTGCCGTGGGCGACAGGCTGGATATACAGAAGGACGGCACAGGGTATGAGGCATATATCAGCGAAATCAGTTCCATGGTGGATTCCGATACCGGGCTTTTTAAGGTAAAGGCAGAACTGAAACATGCGGACGGCATTGCCACTGGCAGCACCGTGAAGCTGAATCTGGTGACTGAGCATACGGAAAACGCAATGATGATCCCTGTGGATGCTGTTTACTACAGCGGAGGGGACGGGTATGTGTACCTCTACCAGGATGGTGTTGCTGCAATGGTGCCGGTGGAAGTAGGACTCTATGATGCGGAACACGCTGAGATATTATCAGGACTGTCCGCTGACGATTTGGTAGTCAGTACGTGGTCTTCTAATCTGTACGAGGGCGCCAGGATACAGCTGAGGACGGAAGACGGCCAGGGCGCCGGGGCGGATGCCCAGGGCCAGCCAGGCGCGGATACCCCAGGCCAGCCAGGTGCGGATGCCCAGGCGCAGCCGGCCGCAGACAACCGTGCAGAATAGGGAGGCATACATATGGGACTTACAAGATTTGTACTTAAACGGCCGGTAGCCACGGTCATGACCCTGCTCTGCCTTCTGGTGTTTGGTATTTCCTCCGTGTTTTCAGCAACGCTGGAGCAGATGCCGGATACGGATACGCCCATGCTCATTGTAATGGGAAGATATTCCGGAGCAGGTCCGGAGGATATCAACGAACTGGTGACAGAACCCATCGAAGATGAGGTCAGCACCCTGGAAGGCGTGAAGGGCATGTCTTCCTCATCCAGCGACGGACGGTCCATGGTCATGCTGGAATATGAATACGGCACGGATATGGATGAGGCATACAACGACCTTAAGAAGAAGCTGGATAACCTGGAACGCCAGCTGCCTGACGATGTGGATACATCTGTCATGGAGATGAACAACAATGCCAGCACCACCATGATGCTGTCTATTGCACATAAGACAGAGGCAGACCTTTATGATTATGTGGACCAGATAATCGTCCCTGAATTTGAGAAAATCACTTCTGTTGCAGACGTGGAGGCCACGGGAGGTTCCTCCGGGTATATTAAAATCGAACTGCAGTCAGAAAAGATGGCGCAGTATAAGCTGACCATGGACCAGATTAAGTCGGCTATGGGCGCAGCCAACCTGTCCTATCCTTCCGGGGACGCAGTGGCAGGCAATCTGGAACTGTCCGTGACAACATCGGCTGAGAACGATACATTAGATGATTTGAAGCGGGTGCCCATCACCACATCCAGCGGGCAGATTGTCTATATGGAGGATGTGGCCAATGTATACGAGGCAGAGGAACAAAGAGGAGGCATTTCCAGATATAATGGCCAGGAGACCATCTCCATATCCATTTCCAAGCAGCAGAGCAGTACGGCTATGGATGTGTCATCAGCCGTGCAGAAGACCATTGCCGCCCTGGAGGCGGATGATGAGGACCTGAAGATTACCATTGCAAGGGATACGGCGGACAGTATATTAAGCTCCCTTCAGGACGTGGCGGTGACCATGGTCCTGGCAGTCATCATTTCCATGATCATCATTCTCATATTCTTTGGTGACTATAAGGCATCCCTGATTGTTGGAAGTTCCATCCCCACCTCCATCCTGCTTTCGCTGATACTTATGACAAGCGTGGGATTCTCCCTGAATGTCATTACCATGAGCGCATTGGTGCTGGGCGTGGGCATGATGGTGGATAACTCCATTGTTGTTCTGGAGAGCTGCTTCAGGGCAACGGACGCGTGTGAGGACAAGGGACTGCTGGGGTATGCGAAATCAGCGCTGGCCGGAACGGGCATCGTCCTTCAGTCCATCATTGGTTCCACCGTTACCACCTGCGTGGTTTTCATCCCTCTGGTATTTTTGCAGGGCATGACAGGGCAGATGTTTAAGCCGTTGGGATACACCATCGTGTTCTGTATGACGGCATCCCTGTTTTCAGCCATGACCGTGGTGCCGTTAAGTTATATGATGTATAAGCCAAAGGAAACGGTAAAAGCGCCCATGTCCCGCCCGGTGGCCCACCTTCAGAATGCATACCGCCGCATCATGCCGGGGCTGTTAAGGCATAAGGCCGTGGTCATGCTGTCATCGGTGGCCATCATTATTGCCACCCTGGTACTGGCAAGTGGAATGGAGACAGAGCTTATGACATCCGATGACACGGGCACAGTAAGCGTATCCATTGAGACAAGGCCGGGAATCCTGTCGGAACAGGCGGACGAAATGCTGTCCAGGGCCGAGGCAATTGTGGCTGCGGATGAAAATGTGGAGTCCTACATGCTGCGCTATAACAGCAACAGCGGCACCATCACCGCTTATCTGGAAGATGACAGGACCATGGACACGGATGAGGTGGCAAGCCTGTGGGAAAAGGAAATGGCGGACATTGACAACTGTACCATCACGGTAGAGGCGTCCACGTCCATGAGCTTCATGGGAAGGGGCAGGGGGTATGAGGCCATCCTGCGCGGAACCCAGTATGATGAGCTGAAGGAGGTAAGCGACAGGATTGTAAAGGAAATGACGGCCAGGAGTGATGTGGCAAATGTCCATTCCAGCATTGAGAACACGGCGCCTATCGTAACCATTGAGGTGGATCCGGTCATGGCGTCGGCTGAAGGGCTTACCCCTGCGCAGATTGGAAGCATGGTGAGCCAGATGCTGGACGGCATGGAGGTCACCACACTGGATATTGACGGACGTGAGGTCAGCGTGATGGCTGAGTATCCGGAGGAGGATTACAGGACCGTGGACCAGGTGAAGGGCATCATCCTGACCAAGCCTTCCGGCGGTTATGTGGCGCTTACGGATGTGGCTGAGATATATTTTAAAGACAGCCCGGCATCCATTTCCAAAACCGATAAATCCTTTGAGATTACGATTACGGCTGACTATACCGGGGGAAATGTGAAATCAGTGATTGACAGTGAGGTAATCAATCCCAACCTGTCAGGCACGATCACCACCGGGGTCAATTCCAGGGATAAGATGATGCAGGAAGAATTCTCGGCGCTCTACAAGGCCATTGCCATTGCCGTGTTCATGGTATTCGTGGTCATGGCAGCCCAGTTTGAGTCGCCCAAGTTCTCTTTCATGGTCATGACCACCATACCCTTCAGCCTTGTGGGCTCCTTCGGCCTGCTGAAGGTGACCGGCGTGACCATCAGCATGACTTCCCTGCTGGGCTTCCTGGTCCTGGTGGGAACGGTTGTTAATAACGGTATCCTCTATGTGGACACGGTGAACCAGTACAGGATGACCATGGACCTTAAGACTGCCCTCATTGAGGCGGGGGCCACCAGGCTCCGTCCCATCCTGATGACCAGCCTGACCACCATCCTGTCCATGATTCCAATGGCCCTTGCCATTGGCAGCAGCGGTTCCACCACCCAGGGACTTGCAGTGGTCAATATCGGAGGCCTGACAGCCGGGGTGCTGGTGGCATTGTTCATCCTCCCGATTTATTATGCGGTCATGAATGGCAATAAGAAACGGGTGGTTCTTGATATATAGAAGTACCGGGAAGGAAAGGTGAGTACATGACAGGTAGAATGAATGCAGGTTGGGGGATGGCTGGGGAGAATGCGGCAGGAAAGCGTGTAATAGGAAAGCTCGTGGCAGGTATCCTTATGTGCATCGCGGTTGCAGCGTCGTCGCCCTCCGTTTCCCTGGCGGGAAGTCCGGAATTCGCGTATACAGCGGAGCAATGGGCCTCCTTCCGGGATAATAAACTGGAATTTGATGAGATTATATATCTAATCCACGAATACAATAACACGGTCATCCAGAACCAGATAGAGTATAAGGAGTACAGAGGGGAGACGCGGGACGACATTTCCCAGGATTATTACGATGCGGCGGACGATGTATACGGAGCCATGGATTATCCTGACTCAAGTGATTCCGATTTTGCCAGCAGGCTGTCCTCCTATCTGAACAGCCAGATCCAGGTGGATAAGCTGAGGGAGCAGGGCGATGATAATGTGGATGATGGGGAGATTAAGAAGTTAGGATACGACCAGACAGAAGCCACCCTGGTGAAGCAGGCCCAGACCTCCATGATTAATTACTGGACCCAGGCATATACCCTTATGAACCTGAATGAGAGCAAGGTCCAGGCCCAGCTGGCCTATGACTCCACGGTCACGAAGTTAAACGCAGGCATGGGCACCCAGGCGGATGTGCTTTCGGCAAAAGAGTCCGTGTCCTCGGCAGAAGCCGCCATCCTGTCAGCCCGGACCAGCCTTGATAAGACCAAGGAAGAATTGTGTCTAATGCTGGGCTGGACCTATGGGGCGGATGTGGAAATCTGCGATGTGCCGGAGCCGGACATTGCCGGAATCAGCGCCATTGACCTGGAAGCAGATATCACAAAAGCGCTGGAGAATAACTACAGCCTGAAGATATTGGAAAAACAGATTGGTCATGCGGTCAGCACCTCCAACAGGGAAAGCCTGGAACAGTCCTATAAGAACCAGAAGGAGGTTGCTGCAAACAGTGTGAAGACCGCGTACCAGGACCTGATACTGGCAAAAGAGGATTATGTGCAGGCCCAGCAGTCATATGAATCAGAGAGCAGCACCATGGCAGCCGCGGACAGGAAGCTTCTTGCAGGCACCATGACGAGAAATGATTACCAGAAACAGAAGTCCTCTTTTACGACCGCAGAGGTAAATGTCCGCACAAAGAAACTGGCGCTTCTGACAGCCCAGGTCAACTATGACTGGGCCGTGGACGGCCTGGCATCCGTATCATGACAGGGGCGGGAATCAGAAAGGAGGAGACAGGAAGATGAAGGGAAAATATTGGCTTTTGTCAGGCATGATGTCCCTCACCTTGGCCCTGTCAGGTACATTGACGGTCCTGGCAGAAGGGACGGATGCGGAAAATACGGCGGATGCAGAACATACGGCGGATGCGGAACATACGGCGGATGCAGAAAATGCAGCAGATACGGAAAATGCAGCAGATACGACAGATACAGGGGTATCCATGGAAACTTCTGCGGCGACACAGAGAGCCGCATCCCAGGAAATCACTGTGGAATACGGCAATCTGCGCACTCTTTTAAAAGAAGGCAACCTGACCCTTAAAAAGACCATAGAAGACCAGGAAGATTCCGTCAATGCGTATCAGGAAATGTGGGACACCATGAAGTGGGAACAGGATAACCTGGAAGATAAGGCGGAGGAAATGGAAGATGACGCGGACAGCAAGGGAATGGAGACAGCCGCCCTTTACGCCTCCAATGCCTCCATGCTAAAATCTTCTGCCAAACGTATCTATAACCAGATAAAGAACCTGACAGATGAAAAGAGCACCAGAAGCATTGAGAAATCTGCGGACTCCTATACCTACACGGCCCAGACCCTGATGAATTCCTACAATCAGATGGCCAGCAATGTTAAGGCCACGGAAAAAAGCGTAAATGCCCTGGAAGCTTCTTACCAGTCCCTTGTCAGGAAAGGCCAGGCGGGAACCGCCACACAGGCAGAGGTACAGGAGGGGCAGAACCGTCTGGAACAGGCCCGCACATCCCTGGCCTCCCTTAAGGAACAGGAAAAGCAGCTGCGGTTTAAGCTGCTTAACATGCTGGGGCTGGAGGACAGTGGATCGGTATCCATCGGAGCCATACCCGAGCCGGACCTGGCCGCCATCGGGGCCATTGACTTTGAGAGCGATAAGAATAAGGCCATTGGCAATGACTCCAATGTTCAGAACCAGCGCCACTCAAAAGCCGTCAGCACAGCGGAGATGAACCAGAGGTTCAGGCAGGTGGACGAGGCAGAGGGAACCGCAGAAGCCTCCATTACCGCTGCCTACCAGGAACTCCAGGCACGGCTTTTACAGTACCAGGCAGCGCTGGAATCCTATACAGGCGCGGAACTTGTTTACCAGTCCCAAAAGCGCAGGCAGGCGGCAGGCATGCTGTCCAATACGGAATATCTCCAGGGAGAGGCGGACTATGCGAAAAGTAAGGCCGCGAAGGAGACTGCTTCCATGAACCTGGTCCAGGCTTATGAATCTTATTGCTGGGAAGTGAAGGGGATTGGGTAATAGGGGGATTGCATCACACCTGCTCCAGCGAGTCCGTAATATGCCGCGCCGGTATCCGTACGGTGACCTCGGTCCCCTTTCCCAGCGTGCTGGTAAAGGAAAGCCCGTACATTTCCCCATACAGGCTTTTGAGCCTGAGGTTTGTGTTATAAATCCCGATATGCCCGGGGGAAGCCTGCTGCTTTACCCCGGCATCCATATGGGCATGTACCATGTCATGCATCAGGGTATCCAGTTTTTCAGGCGGTATGCCTGCCCCGTCGTCAGAGATGATGAATCCGATATCATCCCCTGACTTCCATCCGGTGAGCAGGATACTGCCTTTTTTCTGTTCCGTTGTCATGATGCCGTGCAGGAATGCATTTTCCACAATGGGCTGGAAGGTGAGCTTGGGGATGGTGTAATCATAGAGTTCATCCGGCACATCCATCACAAAGGTGACGCAGTTGTCATAGCGCATGTTCTGCAGCCTGATATACAGGCTTACATGCTGCAGCTCCGTCTCAATGGAGTTCATGAGCCCGTTGCGGCTTAGGGTCAGCTTGTAGAAACGGGACAGGGCCTGGATGGCCTGGGTTACCTCCTGGTTCCGTCCGGTCTGGGACAGCCAGTTTATCATGTCCAGGGTATTGTAGAGGAAATGCGGATTGATCTGGGCCTGCAGTGCACGGAATTCAGCGCGCCGCAGATTGTCCGCCGCCTCCTTCTGGCTGTCCATGAGAAGCCCGATTTCCTCTGTCATGTAATTGTAGGTGTCGGCCAGCACGCCGATCTCGTCACAGCCAGTGTCCCCGATGTCCAGGGGCTGGGGGCGTCCGGTGCGCACCTTCTCCATCTGCAGGGCAACGGTTATGATACGGTCCGCTATGGAGCCGGACAGCTGAAAGGAGATGTACATGGCAATCGCTGTAAAGAACAGGTAAATCAGCGCAAAATGTGTCATCATGTCCCGGCCCGCGTCCGTGATATGGAGGGCTGGAATGACGGAAACCATAATCCAGTCCGTGTCCTTGATGGGAAAATAGGCCGCATAGGCGGAACTGTCCATAAATGAAACCAGGGAAAACTCCTTTTCCGTGCCCATGCGTGAGCTGAATTCCGAATGGGGCATATAGTACATCCCGGCCAGGGCCATGTCTGAGGCAGAGACAATCACATCCCTGCTGTTGATGATGAACGCGGCCTCATCCATGACGGTTGCATCCTTGCTGAGCACATTATCAAAGGAAGTCCTGGAAAAATAAACTGCTATATAGGCAGAGGCGCTCCTGGAACTGTCAATGGCAGGTTCGCTGTCCGAATATGGAATCCGCGTGATATATGCAAGCCGTCCGTTCTTCTCCGCCTCGCTGGGGGACAGGTACAGTTCAGGACACAGCAGGGAAGTGCTGTGGGAGGTGCTGTAAATCCCGTACCAGTAGCTGCTGGATATTGTGGACATGGGCTGGAACAGGGCTTGATTGAGCTGGTTGTATTGCTGCAGGTCGCCGTAGGCCTGGTCATCATAGTATATTTTCACATCCGTAATCAGGGATGCGTCCGTTATGCTGCGGGCCAGATGGAAGAGGCTGCTCATCCTGGAGGAGGAGATTGTCTTATCCTTTGCATCTTCTATGGGGATACGGAACACGTCCTGTACAAACAGGGAGTTGGTGATTGTATCAGAGGATGAGGACACGTGGGATATCAGGTTCTCCAGGGAATTGACGGTCTGGGCGGACAGCACCTGCTCGGACCGGATGCTGTCCTTCATGACAATGTCATAAATGCGCAGGAAAAAGAAACCTGACAGCACTGCGGTGGGCAGCAGGATCAGGATGATATGTGATATGACCAGTTTCGTCTTCAGCCGCATATCATAGGTATAGCGGTGGATCAGACGTCGGATCGGATTTTTCATTAAAGCATCTTCTCCCTGTATTCAGAAGGGGACAGCCCCACGATTTTTTTAAATGCCTTGCTGTAATAATTGCCGTCGCTGTAGCCCACCTTGGAGGAAATGTCTGCTATCTTATAGCGGGGATCGCTTAAGAACTGCTTGGACATCTTGATCCTGTAATCCGTCAGGTACTGGTTTAAGGTCTGGCCTGTTTCATTTTTAAATACCGTACACACATAGCTGGGTGACAGATGGACGTGTTCGCTTACATCCGGCACAGACAGGGAGGGAGCGGCATAATTCTGCTGGATGAATTCCTTGATTTGGAACACCACGGGATTCTCACCCTGGCTGTCCTCCAGCTGTTCAAAGAACTGCCTTACCTTGGCGCACAGCAGGTCGTGAAGTTCCTTCAGGGTCGCGCAGCCCATGACGCCCTCCCAGATGCTTTCCGTGTTCAGCCCCTCTTTCTGCCACAGGGATATGTAATTGTTCATGCCGTGTTCATCCAGCTTGCTTAAATACCTGTAATAGATGTCCTTGACCTGGCTTGGGCCCAGCACATCACTTGGCACAAATGAACGGTAAAGCTGTCCTGCCAGCTTAAGCGCCTGCGCCTCCTGCTTTTCGGCCAGGGCCATGGAGAACTCCAGCAGCACGTCGGCCGGGGGATGGAAGGGGACATTTACCGTGTCCTTGTCCAGGATGAACCCATATTCATGGAAGAAACTCTGTTTTAAATGCTCCTTTGCTTCCATATAGGAGATGTGCGCCCGTTCCATGCCGCTGACCACCGGACCCACGGAAACAAAGAAACGGGAGATTTCATTCAGCTGTCCGGACAGGAAGACGGCGCAGTCATGAATGAGCTTTTCCTCCTGCCGGGCCTCGGAATACAGGAATATGATAATATACCGGTCCGCCCTGACAAGGTACATCTGTCCTATCCCCTTGTCCGCCAGCATGCTGCTGAAGGCGTCCCTGGCCTGATCCATCCTGTTTTCAGGAAGCAGGGTGACAGGTGTCAGGCTGTCCAGGATGAGGGCACAGATGCAGGTGGAGGAGGTGATGGGAAGTCCAAGGCTCCCAACCAGGCTGACTGCCTCACAAAGACTTTCCGGCTCCGGTTCGGTCAGCAGGAGGGTGAGATGGCCCAATTGCTCCTTTTCATGGCTTCTGGAGGCAGCCAGGCGTGTGCTCATGGTACGGCGTGTTTCCACGGCCTCGCCCAGGGCCAGTTTAAGTTCCTTCATGTCCAGGGGTTTTTCCACATAACTCACAGCCTTCAGCTTGATGGCGGCTTTCAGATATTCCTTATCTGAATAAGCGCTCATGAAAATAATGACAGTGCCTGGATTGGCAGCCAGGATCTGCTCCGCCATCTGAACGCCGTTCATCCGCGGCATCCGTATATCCGTAAGCACGATGTCGGGTAATTCCTCTAAAGCGGTTTCCAGGCCGTGGACACCGTCATCAGCCAGGAATACGCCGGATATCCCAAGCGCCTCTAAATCCAGGCTGTCCCGTATGCCTTCCCTTGTCAGCTTCTCATCATCAGCAATTAAAAGTTTCATCTATATCAACGTCCCTTTCTATCGGTAAACCCATAATTATGGCTTATATCATTATTGTAACAAGAATTCGGCAATTTGCAATGAAAATAGACAAAATCCCCTGTTAGGTATATACTGGAAAAAGAAATTCATTGAAGGCGGTGGCGAAGATGAAGGGCAGGCATGGTGTATGGATACTGGCTGTGATACTGATGATGGCAGGAATCTTTATAAGCTCCTGTTATGGGACGCAGCTTCACGACAAGGGGACCTATGCCATTGTCATGAAATCCAGGGATAACTGGTACAATGAGCTGGCCAGCCAGGGATACCGCAGTGTCATAGAGGATGCAGGCAAAAACTGTCTCACCCTGTATCCGGAAGAGGCCACGGCCCAGGAGCAGGTCCGGCTGATCCGCAACCTGATCCATGAACAGGTGGATGCCATTGCAGTGGCTGCCAATGATGTGGATGCTCTGGCGCCGGCCCTCAGGGAAGCCAGGGAAAAAGGCATATCCGTGATTACCCTGGATGCGGATGCACAGGCGGACAGCAGGAGCATTTACATTAAACCGGTAGACGCAGAGAAGCTGGGGCGTGCCCTGGTGCGTTCGGCCTGTGAGCTATGCGGGGGCAGCGGCCAGTGGTGCATCCTTTCTGCGGGCAGCCGTTCCGCCAACCAGAATGAGTGGATGTACTGGATGAAAAAGGAACTGGAAGAGGCAAAATATAAGGATATGCGCCTGGTGGACATTGCTTTTGGGGAAGGCGTATATGATAAGGCTGCAAAGGAAACCGAGCGTCTGCTAAAGAACTACCCGGATGTGAAGGTCATCTGCAGCCTGTCCACGGAAGGAATCAAGGCAGCGGCGGACGTGGTAAAAAAACAGGGAAAAGAAAAGACGGTCAAGGTAATAGGCCTGGGCCTGCCCAGCCAGATGGCGGAATACATCGGCGATGGGGAAGAGGATATATGCCCTATGATGTACATATGGGATCCGGTGGAGATGGGAAAGGTGGCGGCCTTGGTGTCCATGGGGCTGTGGTCCGGGGACATAGAGGAACAGCCGGGGGAGGACATCCTTCTGGACAATGGCAGGACATACAGGATAGACACGGGATATGACGGCGGTCTGGAAATCATATCCGGGGAGCCAATCCGCATTGACAAGGACAATATTGAGTACTGGGAAACCCGGTTATAGGTAAAGAATGTACAATTTTACGCCATTTAAAAAGATATTACCATAGAATTGTAATTGCCTGCATGCTATGATAAGGATGTAAAGAAAAAGAACGGTATACAGAAGAAAAAATGGAAATATACTATACGGAGGTGAATAAAGATGAAACATATACTTGTAAAATTTGACCAGGCAGACCAGATTATTAATTTCGTCCGGATCATCAACCGCTATTCATATGATGCAGATGTAAAATGCGGCAGCCGTGTGGTTGATGCAAAGTCAGTGGTTGGTGTGTTATCCCTGGCAAAGTCCAAGACAGTGGAGCTGATTCTTCATACAGATGAATGCGACGCGCTTCTGGAAGAAATCGCTCCTTATGCAGCATGACTTAACATGAATCCCCATACTTAAATACAGACACTGGAAACAGGCGCCGGCCGGCTGCGGGATATGCAGCGGTCAGGCGTCTTTTTAATATGGAAGGAGGATATCCCAACCCCGGCCTTTTTATACCCCGGGGAATATTTTACCTTCCCTTTACGAAAGTTTTATCAAACAATGGTATCTCTTAGTTTGCCAGGATGTGACAATGGACAGGAACCTGCCAACAGGCCTTTGTACGGAAAAAAGTACAAAGACCTGCCGGGCATTTTGCACTGACAGGGGAAATCGGGAATTGGGTACGGGTGCAGGACGGATGATGGGATCCTGTAGAAAAAGTACCAGGCAATTCAGAGGGGGCCGGAAACAGGGTCCCGGGAAGAAGGGGAGAAATGGCAAAACCATTGGAATACGAGATAAAACGGATATATGCCAGCCTGCGCAAATCCGAACAAAAGGCAGCGGACTATTACCTGGGGTATGACGGACCGGCGGAGACAATGTCCATTGCGGCCATGGCCAGGGCGGCCGGGGTCAGCCAGCCCACCGTGATGCGGTTCGTGAAAGCCCTGGGACTGGAAGGCTTTAAGGAATTCAAGTACCAGGTCCTGAAGGCGTCCATGGGCGGTAATGGCAGTGGAACGGGAGAGGAGGGCGGCGGGCGTTCAGAGGATGTCCTGCGGTATGGCTACGAGATATCCGCCCAGGACCGGCCGGAGGAAGTTCCCGGGCGCGTGGTGGCCCAGTCCGTGTCTTATCTGGATGATGCGTTAAAACATATATCCCCGTCATCCATCAACAGGGCGGCTGAAATCATCTGCGGCGCCAGGCAGATTGCCGTCTACTACGTGGAAAATTCGGCCTCTGTTGCAGGGGACCTGGTCACAAAGCTTATGTATCTGGGGTTTAACTGCATCATGTACAACGATATCTATCTCCAGCATATAAGCGCCGGCAATCTGGACAGCCGGGATGTTGCAATCGGCATATCCTATTCCGGTTCATCTAAGAATACGGTGGACGTGATGAAGCTGGCGAAAAAGAAAGGGGCTGCCACCATTGCCATCACGAATTTTGAACATTCGCTGATTGCGGGATATGCGGATATCCTGCTGTGTACCAGCAGCCAGCAGCTCCTGTATGGCAATGCCATATTTTCCCGCATGTCCCAGACCGCAGTGGTAGACATGATATACATGGGAATCATCCTCAGGGACTATGGACATTTTACAGGAAAGCTGGATGAGAGCAGCCGGATCATACGCAGGCAGGCATACTGAGGGCAGCCGGATCATACGGAGGCAGGCATACCGGGGCGTGGTTGGAAATCCATTCCCGCCTGATTAAAAAGAAGGTTTTGTAGAAAGACTACAAGCCTTCTTTTTTTCCATTTTGCGGCTTTACCATCCCTTTACAAAGGACTTACATGGATCTTGTTGTATCCGGCCGGGCGGTTGTGTTTTAATGTGGGTGTTTAGAAGAACGGTTTGGGCAGATTGAAGGAGGGCATTTATGCTGGAATTGAAACATATCAGGAAATCATTTGACGGAGTAACCATATTGGATGACATCAGCCTGACAATCGGGGATGGGGAAATCGTATCCATCCTGGGTCCGTCGGGATGCGGGAAAACCACCCTGCTGAACCTGATTCTTGGAATCACGGATGCAGACAGCGGGCAGATGGTGTTCCAGGGACGGGACATCACCCGGGTTCCCATGGAGGAAAGGGGATTTAACATTGTATTCCAGGATTATGCGCTGTTCCCCAACCTTAATGTATATAAGAACATTACATACGGGCTTAAGAACCGGCCGGGGATTTCCACGGATCAGGAGGTGGAGGAGTTCATTGACCTGTTTGGGCTCAGGGAACATCTGTGCAAACGGATTGACCAGCTGTCCGGCGGGCAGAAGCAGAGGGCGGCGCTGGCCAGGACCATGGTCATGAAGCCCAAAATCCTGCTGCTGGACGAACCCTTAAGCGCCCTGGACGGGGTAATCAAGGAATCCATTAAAGAAAAAATCAAGGAGATTGCAAGGGGATTCAAACTGACCACGGTGATTGTTACCCATGACCCGGAGGAGGCCCTGACCCTTTCCGACAAGGTGATGATTGTGAATAAGGGGGGCATTGCCCAGTTTGGCAGACCGGAGGAAATCATAGGCAGGCCTGCGGACCGCTTTGTGGAGGAATTCATCCTAAACCAGCTGGTGATAAAAAAGAATAATATTTTCTCCCTGTTCCAGAGGGAACCGGCTGCCCGCGTAATCATGCAGGCAGGCTGACCGGTAAATGATGGGAGGTTTGACAATGAAGACTATGAAAGAAAGGGAGATTAAGGGCATTTACGCGCTGGTTACCGGTGTTTTCCTGATATTCCTGCTGGTTCCCATCCTGCTTCTTTTGGGTAAATCCTTTGAGTACCAGGGAGGCATTGCCCTGTCGCATTATGCGGATGTGCTTACCGGAAAGGGATTTGCAGGAGTATTTGCAAGGAGCGCGGCAGTGGCGTCCCTCAGCGCGGTGGTGACCACAGTCCTGGCATTCATCCTTTCCTATACCATCCATTACACCAATGTCCCTGGGGGACTGAAGGGGTTCATACGCCTGGCGGCCGTGATTCCCATGCTGCTTCCCACCATCACATATGGATTCGCCATCATTTATTCCTTTGGGAAACAGGGGCTTCTGACCAGGCTGCTGGGACGGCAGCTCTTTGATATATACGGATTCTGGGGACTGCTTTTAGGGTATGTGATTTACACCCTGCCGGTTTCCTTCCTGTTGATATTTAATTCCATGGGTTTTATTGACAAAAAGTTCATGATTGTATCCAGGATCATGGGGGACAGCCCGTTTTCCACCTTCCTTGGGACCGTAATCCGGCCCCTTCTTGGAACCCTGGCCGCTTCTTTTGTACAGTGCTTTTTCCTCTGCTTTACGGATTACGGCATCCCGGCATCCGTGGGAGGGAGGTATGACGTGGTGGCTTCGGTGCTTTACAATGAAATGCTGGGGAGCGTGCCGGATTTCAACCGCGGGGCCGTGGTGGCCATGTCCATGCTGGTGCCGTCCGTTGTGAGCATTTCCCTGCTTCATTACCTGGAGCGCTATAATATCCGATACAGCCGTATTTCCAATACGGAAATCCGCAGGGGCAGGTTCCGGGACGTGTCCTGCGGCGCGGCGTCCTGTGCCATCCTGGCCAGTGTCCTCAGTGTGTTTGCCGTCATATTCGTGGTACCCATGGTACAGGAATGGCCCTATCAGATGGATTTCACATTCAGCCATGTTTGGGATGTGTTCCGGGACTCCTCCCTTGTGGCCGTATACAAAAACTCCATCCTGGTTGCGGCCCTGACCGCCCTGACCGGCTCCCTGATTGTGTACGGGGCAGCCCTTGCAACTGCCAGAAGCAGCCTGGACCAAAGGCTTAAGGACATCATGGAAAGCATTGCCCTGGTGACCAACACCATACCTGGCATGGTAATCGGCATCGCGTTCCTGTTCACCTTTTCCGGGACCCCGGTGCAGAATACATTTTTCCTCCTGGTCATCTGCAATGTGGTGCATTTTTTCTCCACGCCATACCTGATGATGAAGAGCACCCTTGCAAAGATGAACGCGACCTGGGAAACAACCGCCCTGCTTATGGGGGATACCTGGTTCAGGACCATCCTGCGCGTGGTCACGCCCAACGCCGTGTCCACCCTGCTGGAAGTATTCAGCTATTACTTTGTCAATGCAATGGTAACGGTCAGCGCCGTGATTTTCATCGCAGGAGCCAGGACCATGGTCATCACCACGAAAATAAAGGAACTGCAGTATTATACAAAATTCAATGAGATATTTGTACTCTCCATCCTGATCATGGTCACGAACCTTGGGGCCAAGGCGCTGTCCGGCGCGTTAGCAGGAAGAGGGGAACATATAAAAAAGAAAAGAGGAACGTTCATGAAAAAGTGGAAAAAAGCAGCAACCCTGGGAATGACTGCACTGATTGCAGCGTCAGCCCTCACATTAACCGGCTGTTCCGGCAGGGAAAAACAGGTGGTAATCTATTCCAATGGGGATGATGAGGCCATAGAAGCCATGAAACATGCCCTGGACAGCAATGGATTTGAAGGAAAATACCTGCTCCAGTCCTTTGGGACCTCTGAGCTTGGCGGCAAGCTGCTGGCAGAGGGGACCAACATAGAGGCGGACGTGGTCACCATGAGCTCCTTTTACCTGGAAAGTGCCCAGGACCAGAACCATATGTTTGCGGACCTTGCCTTTGACGCCGGGGCAATAGAGGAATACCCTTCTTACTACACGCCGATTACAAAGCAGGAGGGCGCAATCATTGTCAACACTGAGATGATGAAGGAACATAACCTGGCCATGCCTGCCTGCTTGAAGGATTTGTCAAAGCCGGAGTACGGAGGTCTTGTTTCGGTAACCGATATCAAAAGTTCATCCACCGCATGGCTGCTGATGCAGGCCCTTATCAGTGAATACGGCGAGGACGGCGCGGGGGAAGTGCTTGCCGGTATTTACAAAAATGCAGGCCCGCATATTGAAAACTCCGGTTCAGCTCCCCTTAAGAAGGTGCGTGCAGGGGAGGTGGCCATTGGATTCGGCCTTCGCCATCAGGCCGTGGCAGATAAGGCCCAGGGGCTGCCGGTAGACTATGTGGACCCCTTGGAAGGGAACTTCTCCCTGACCGAATCCGTGGCAGTGATTGATAAAGGCGGCAAGACCAGCCCGATGGCCCAGAAGATGGCTGAATGTATCATTAAAAACGGAAGGGCGGAATTGATTAAAACATACCCCCTGCCGGTTTATGAAGGGGAACAGGGGGATCCTGCCAATATGTCCGCCTATCCAAAGGTATTTCCCCAAAAGCTGACGGTGGACCTGCTGAAACAGCATCAGGACCTTTCAGAAAGCTGTAAATAACCACAAACAAGAGGAAAGAGGAGCAAACCGATATGATGAATTATAAACTGCTGACACCGGGGCCTTTAACGACCACGGAAACCGTGAAGAAAGAGATGATGTTTGACCACTGCACCTGGGATGATGATTATAAGAAAATCACACAGGAAATCCGCAGGAAACTTCTTGGGCTGGCCCATGTGACGGAACCGGAATATACCTGCGTACTGATGCAGGGCAGCGGCACCTTTGGGGTGGAGTCCGTCCTGACAAGCTGCGCCGGGCCGGAGGACTGCCTGCTGATTGCCTCCAACGGCGCTTATGGGGACAGGATGGCGGACATTGCAAGGCACGCAGGAATCCCGTTCATCCAGTACTGTGAGGAATATGACCGGGTTCCTTCGGCGGACCGGATCCGTGGGTTCATCCAGAAGTACCCGGAGATTACCCATGTCTGCATGGTGCACAGCGAGACAACATCCGGGATTTTAAACGATATTGCATCTGTGGCAAAGGCGGTAAAGGAAGCGGGCCGGGTCTTTATCGTGGACGCCATGAGCAGTTTTGGCGGCGTGGATATACCGGCCGGGGATTTGGGGATTGATTTCATCATCAGCAGCGCCAACAAATGCATCCAGGGCGTGCCGGGATTTTCCTTCATCATCTGCCGGCGGGATGAACTGATGAAATGCAGGGGCAAGGCGTTAAGCCTGTCCCTGGACCTGTACGGCCAGTGGGAGACCATGGAAAAGGACGGGAAATGGAGATTCACCTCCCCCACCCATGCGGTGCTGGCCTTTGCGCAGGCGCTCAGGGAAATGGAGGCGGAAGGCGGGATTGAGGCCAGGAGCAGACGGTATGCAGGCAATAACAGGCTTCTGATTAAGAAGCTGGCAGGCCTTGGTATCCGTCCATATATTGAAGGGAAATATCAGGGCCCCATCATCACCACCTTTTTCTACCCAAAGGACAGCTGCTTTTCCTTTGAGGAAATGTACCATTATATAAAGGAACGGGGATATGCCATCTATCCGGGCAAGGTGACGGACGCGGACACCTTCCGGATTGGCAATATCGGGGAAATCTATGAGGATGATATCATAAAACTTTATGGTATAATAAAAGAGTTCCTGGAGGGCAGAAAAGCCAGGGGACATGACATGGAGGGACAGTAAAATGGCATTATTTGACGCAGTTATTTTTGACTGGGCAGGCACCACCGTGGATTACGGATGCTTTGCCCCGGTACAGGCATTTGCAGACGCGTTTGGGGAATATGGAATCCGGCCCACCATGGACGAGATACGGGGGCCCATGGGAATGTTAAAACGCGACCATGTGCGGACCATGCTGGAGATGGAACGGATTTCCAGGGAATGGGAAAGGGTCCATGGCCGGGCGTTTACCCAGGAGGATGTGGAACAGGTCTATGTGCTCAGCGAAAGCAAGATCCTTGGCCTGGTGGGCGGATTCACTGATGTAAAGCCATATGTGGAAGAAACCGTGGAAACGCTGCGTACCCATGGAATCCGGATCGGCTCCACCACCGGATATACGGATGCAATGATGGACATTGTGGTGCCTGCCGCTGCAAAAAAGGGTTACAGCCCGGACTGCTGGTTCAGCCCGGATTCCACGGGACACAAAGGAAGGCCGTTCCCCTACATGATTTTCCGCAACATGGAGGCCCTGGGGCTTTCCGATGTCAGGCGTGTCATGAAGGTTGGGGACACGGTTTCTGACATAAAAGAAGGGAAAAATGCCGGGGTTTATACGGTGGGGATCCTGGAGGGAAGCTCTGCCATGGGATTGTCCATGGCGGAATATGAGGCCCTTTCCCCGGAGGACAGTGAGCATGCCTGCAAGATTGTGAGCCAGAGGTTCCTGGAGGCAGGGGCCGACTGGGTGGTCAGGGATATACGGGGGGTTCTGGAGCTTATACTCCAATAATAGTATGTCAGGACACGGCGCCGTGGGGCACCGGCATTGAAAAGCCTCTTTCTTTTGGTTATAATAGTAAGTAGTTGAAGCAGGACATGCAGCAAAAGAAAGGAGAAGCCTATGGCCATAATTGCAGGAATCATGGTACCTCACCCGCCTCTTATCATACCCGATGTGGGACGGGGCCAGCAGGTACGGATAAAGGACACGGTCCAGGCCTATCGTGAGGCGGCCGGTCTGGTGGCGGCATTAAAGCCGGATACCATTGTGATGCTGTCGCCCCACACGGTGATGTATGCGGATTACTTCCATGTATCCCCGGGAACCGGTGCAAAGGGGGACTTTGGCCAGTTCCTTGCCCCTCAGCAAGCAGTGGAAGCAGAGTATGACACCGGATTTGTGGAAGAACTCTGCGGCCTTTCGGACGACGCGGATTTCCCCATGGGAAGCGAGGGCGGGAGGGACAGGGAACTGGACCATGGAACCATGGTTCCCTTGTATTTCATCAACCAGGTTTACCGCGGTTACAAGCTGGTGCGCATCGGAGGTTCCGGGCTTTCCCTGGCAGACCATTACCGGGCCGGACAGCTGATTGCCCGTGCGGCAGGGCGTCTGGGACGCAGGACGGTGATTGTTGCCAGCGGGGACCTTTCCCATAAACTGAAGGAGGAGGGTCCTTATGGTTTCTGCGCCCAGGGGCCGGAATACGATAAGCGCATCATGGATGTGATGGGAGAGGCCAGGTTCGGGGAACTGCTGGAATTCACGGAGGGGTTCTGTGAGAAGGCGGGGGAATGCGGACACAGAAGCTTTACCATGATGGCAGGCGCCATGGACGGCATGGCGGTAAAGCCCCGGCGTCTGTCCTACGAAGGGCCTTTTGGGGTGGGATACGGCATCTGCACCTTCGAGGTACAGGGAGAGGACAAAAGCCGTTTCTTTTTACGTGCATACCAGGAACTGGAACAGGAGCAGTGCAGGAAGAAACAGGAAAAAGAAGACGCATACGTATCCCTGGCAAGAAAATCCCTGGAGCATTACGTGCATACCAGAAGGATGATACCCATGCAGGCAGTGGGAGGGAACCTGCCGGATGAAATGTTAAGATCCCGGGCAGGCGTATTTGTGTCCATCCATAAAAACGGCGCCCTTAGGGGCTGCATCGGTACCATCTCGCCCGTATGCGGCAATGTGGCGGAGGAAATCATCCAAAATGCGGTAAGCGCGGGCATCCATGACCCCAGGTTCCCGTCGGTCCGGGAGGATGAACTGCAGCAGCTGGTGTACAGCGTGGACGTCCTGGGGGAAACATCGCCCATAAAGGGGCCTGAGGAGCTGGATGTAAAACGGTATGGCGTCATTGTGTCCAAAGGACGGAAAAGGGGGCTTCTACTGCCGAATCTGGATGGGGTGGATACGGTGGAGCAGCAGATAGGCATTGCCAGGCAGAAGGCCGGAATCGGGCCGGATGAAAAAGGGGTCAGCCTGGAGCGTTTTGAAGTCATAAGGCATGGTGATAAGGGATGAGGATGACATGCGATGTATGTATGCACCGGTGCAGCCTGGATACCGGGCAGGCCGGCATCTGCCGGGCCAGGGGAAACCGGGGCAATGGAATCATACCATTAAATTACGGCAAACTCACATCCATGGCCCTGGACCCGGTGGAGAAGAAGCCGCTTCGCAGGTTCTGTCCGGGCAGCATGATCCTGTCCGTGGGCAGCTTTGGATGCAATTTAAAATGTCCCTTCTGCCAGAACCATGAGATATCCATGGCAGGTGAGGCGGACAGCCGGATTGTCCCGGTGACCCCAAAACAGCTGGCGGAAAAGGCCGCGGACCTTAGAGCCAGGGGGAATATAGGCGTGGCCTATACCTACAATGAGCCCATGGTAGGATGGGAGTTTGTCCGGGATACGGCCCGCCTTGTGAGGGGGGCCGGGATGAAAAATGTGATTGTGACCAATGGGAGCGTAAGCGGTAAGGTCCTGGATGAAGTGCTGCCCTTCACGGATGCCATGAATATAGACCTGAAAGGTTTTACGGATTGTTATTACGGGAAACTGGGAGGCAGCCTGGAGGTGGTGAAGCATTTCATAGAGCAGGCGGCCGCCGGATGCCATGTGGAGCTTACGACCTTGATTGTGCCTGGTGAAAATGATTCAGAAGCAGAGATAAGGGAACTTGCTGCCTGGGTTGCGTCTGTGGATCCACGGATTCCCCTTCATATTACCAGGTTTTTCCCCAGGTGGAAGATGACGGACCGGGATGCAACGGATATCCGCCATCTGTATGCGCTGGTCATGGCTGCCCGGGAAAGCCTGGAGTACGTATTTGCCGGTAACTGTTAATGCCCTCATGAATACCCTCATTTCATGAATACCTTCATCAATCATCCCATCCTGTTAACCGTCTGGACAAAAGGCAGCCTTATGCCTGTCCTGGTAACCTGTATGATGGATTCGCATATAATGGAAGTAACGGACGTGAATGCACTGCCGCCGAAAGCCTGGCAGTGCATTTGCTGTATGCGACAGGGGGAGAGTAGAATGTATCACAATCAAATGGACAGATGTAACTTTGATGATGGTAATGATTGCATGCCTCGGGAATGTGATTGTTATTGCTGCCGCGGGCCTGCCGGTCCGGCAGGTCCTCAAGGGGCGCCTGGGCCGGAAGGCCCTCAGGGAGCGCCGGGTCCCGCTGGCCCCCGGGGAGCGACTGGCCCTGCCGGTTCCCGCGGGCTGCCAGGCCCCCAGGGAGTGCCTGGGCCGCAAGGCGTGCCTGGTCCCCGTGGAGTGACCGGCCCTCAGGGGGTGACCGGCCCCCAAGGGGTGCCAGGCCTCCAGGGAGCGACAGGTCCCCGTGGAGTGACTGGCCTCCAGGGAGCGACAGGTCCCCGTGGAGTGACCGGCCCCCAAGGGGTGTCAGGCCTCCAGGGAGCGACAGGTCCCCAGGGAGTGACCGGCCCCCAGGGAGTGCTGGGTCCCCGTGGGGCGACCGGCCCCCAGGGGGTGACCGGCCCCCAGGGAGTGCCGGGGCCTCAGGGAGCGGCAGGTCCCCGTGGAGCAACCGGCCCTCAGGGGCAGCCAGGCCCTCAGGGACAGCCAGGTCCTCAGGGGGTGACCGGCCCCCAGGGAGTGACCGGCCCTCAGGGAGTGACCGGCCCCCAGGGGCAGCCAGGCCCTCAGGGAGTCCCTGGTCCCCAGGGCGCCACAGGACTTCAGGGAATCCAGGGACCCATGGGGCCAAGGGGGGCAACCGGGGCAGCAGGAGTACCGGGGCCAACAGGCCCAACAGGAGGCATGGGAGTGACCGGCCCCCAGGGGGCAACCGGTGAAGATGGCCCCAGAGGGAATACCGGGCCAACAGGTCCTCAGGGAGAAGCTGGCCCCACTGGCCCGGCCGGACCTCAGGGACCAATGGGGCCTCAGGGGGAACCAGGTCCTGAAGGGATTCAGGGAGTGCCGGGACCGGCGGGGCCCCAGGGAAACGCAGGTGTTACAGGAGCCACCGGGCTTCAGGGCCCGACCGGTCCTACAGGAGCCACCGGAATCCAGGGCCCGACCGGCCCTACAGGATCCACCGGAATCCAGGGCCCGACCGGCCCTACAGGATCCACCGGAATCCAGGGTCCAACCGGCCCTACAGGCCCTACGGAGCCATATCCCAATGATATATTTGCATCATTTATTAATTTTGCCGCCGTATACAGGAATGCGGAACTGATTCCCATGGGAATCGGGGTAGCGGACATTACGGATAACATTGTGCTGACGGATTCGACCCATATAACCCTGCAGCCGGGATTCTACTCTATTTTTTATGAGGTGTCGGTGCTGTACTCAGGTACAACATATATGCAGATTACCCCGTCCTATAATGGCAGCTCCCATATTGAATACGGGATTTATTTCATGACAGGACCGGACCGGTCCAGCGCATTTGGGTCTGTTTCCTTCATCATTGAGGTGGTGCAGCCCACTGTGTTCACACTCACCTACAACAGCCCGGGAGCAGGGACAGAGGGAACCCTGACCATGGTTATCTTTAAGCTGCGCAGGGAATCTTAAATTGACTTTTAAAACCTGCCGTAGTATACTGTAGCAAGAAAACAAAGAGGGGTGCTGGTCCGTAACTGATACCGGCTGAGATGGAACTCCGGTTTCCGAACCCTGATACCTGATCTGGATAATGCCAGCGTAGGAAGTGCACAGACCATGTCTGTAATATCCCGCCCGGATTATCCGGGCGGGATTTTTATAACCGGAATTGCTGATAAAAGATGAGGAGGAGAGGTTTTTATGAACGCAAGTGTAGCCATTCAGACATTACCGGAGGCAAAGGACAATGAGGAATTAATCCGCATTGTGGACGAGGTGATTGATTACATTAAAAGTACGGGGTTAAACTACTATGTAGGACCCTTTGAGACTGCAATTGAGGGGGATTATGACCAGCTCATGGATATTGTCAAGGAGTGCCAGCATATTGCAGTCAGGGCGGGAGCGCCTTCCGTGGCCGCGTACATTAAAGTATCTTACCATCCTGAAGGAGATGTACTTACCATTGAAAAGAAAGTTACAAAACACCACCAGTAGGATATGGTCATTTTCAGCAGCGGCCTTTATCCTGGTCCTGTGGCAGGCAGCGGTATCCCTGGGCTGCGTCCAGGGATTCATGCTGCCTTCCCCCATCCAGGTACTGAGGACTTTTATAAGCGAATTCCCCATACTCATGGATAATGCCCGGATAACCCTGGCAGAAGCGGCTTTGGGACTGTTATGCGGAATTGCCACCGGATTTGCGGCGGCTGTGCTCATGGACCGTTTTAAGCGGGCTTACCAGGCATTTTATCCCATTGTGGTGCTGACCCAGACCGTGCCGGCCGTGGCCATGGCGCCGCTTCTGGTGCTTTGGTTTGGTTATGAGATGACGCCCAAGGTCATATTGATTGTCATTACCACATTTTTCCCGATTACGGTGGGGCTGCTCACAGGGTTTAAGTCAGCTGACCCGGACGCGGTGGACCTTTTGCGGGCCATGGGCGCAGGGCGGATGCAGATATTCCGTTATCTGAAGCTGCCGGGGGCAATGGGCCAGTTCTTTTCCAGCCTTAAGATATCGGCAAGCTATGCAGTGGTTGGGGCGGTCATCTCGGAGTGGCTGGGCGGTTTCGGCGGGCTGGGCGTATATATGACCAGGGTAAGGAAGGCATTTTCATTTGATAAAATGTTTGCGGTCATATTTCTCATATCGGTCATCAGCCTGCTGCTTATGCGGGCAGTGGAGCTGCTGCAGGAAAAGTGCATGCCATGGGAAAAAGGAGACGGGACAGGCAGAAGGAGGACAGGATGAGAAAAGGATACACAGGCCTGCTGGCAGCGGCCCTGATCGGAGCAATCCTGACCGGATGCGCAGGAGCATCAGGCAGTGATGGGCATGGGGCAGGCAGTCAGGAGGAACAGCCCCTTAAGGAGATTACGTTTGTGCTGGACTGGACGCCCAACACCAACCATACAGGGTTATATGTGGCCCGGGAAAAAGGATATTTTAGGGATGCGGGCCTTGAGGTAACCATGGTGCAGCCGCCGGAAAACGGCGCTGAGGTGCTGGCTGCGTCAGGCAAGGCCCAGTTTGCCATGTCTTTTCAGGACAGCCTGGCGCCTGCGTTTTCAGGCGAAAACAAGCTTCCGGTGACAGCGGTGGCGGCGGTTATCCAGCACAATACATCCGGCATCATTTCCCGGAAGGGGGAGGGGATGGACAGGCCCAAGGGACTGGAAGGCAGACAGTATGCCACCTGGGACCTTCCCATTGAAAAGGCCACTATCCGGGAAGTGGTGGAAGCGGACGGCGGGGATTTTGACAAGATTAAGCTGATTCCCAGCATGGTCACGGACGAGGTAACTGCCCTTAAGACGAAATCAGTGGACGCCATCTGGATTTTCTATGGCTGGGCAGGTGTGAAGACGGAGCTGGAGGGGCTGGAAACGGATTATTTTGCATTTGCGGACATGGACCCTGTATTTGACTTCTACACCCCGGTCATTATTGCGAACAATGACTTCCTGGAAAATGAACCGGACACGGCAAAGGCATTTGTGGAAGCCGTGGGCAGGGGATATGAGTATGCGGCCAGGGAGCCCGAGGCAGCGGCGGCCATCCTTTGTAAGGCGGCGCCTGAACTGGACCCGGAGCTTGTGAAGGCCAGCCAGATATACCTGGCTGACAAGTACCAGGCAGATGCAGGGCAGTGGGGATACATTTCCCCGGAGCGCTGGAATGCATATTATGGCTGGCTGGGTGAAAAAGGGCTGACAGAGACCCCCATTGAGGAAAATACAGGTTTTACCAATGAGTATCTGCCCTGATATGGATGCGGGGCCCATACGGCGGAAGGAGGGGAGGAGCCGATGGCACAGCTGAGGGTTGAAGGAATATCCAAATCCTTTGACGGGGAACCGGTCATCCGGGATATTTCCATTGAGCTGCACAAAGGGGAGCTGGTGTCCCTGTTAGGTATCAGCGGAGGCGGCAAGACCACCCTGTTCAATATCATTGCAGGCCTAAGCGCCCCGGATAAGGGGAGGGTGGTGATGGACGGGGAGGATATTACCGGATGCCCGGGCCATGTGAGTTATATGCTTCAGAAGGACCTGCTGTTCCCCTTTTGCACCATTGAGGATAATGTGGCCCTCCCCCTGATTGTAAAAGGCGTGAAGAAAAAAGAGGCCAGGCAGCAGGCGGGGAAGTATTTTGCAGGATTTGGCCTGGAAGGCACCCAGAAAAAGTATCCGGCCCAGCTTTCCGGGGGCATGCGCCAACGGGCGGCGCTTTTAAGGACCTATCTTTTTTCCGGCAGTGTGGCGCTGTTGGATGAACCGTTTTCCGCCCTGGACATGCTTACGAAACAGTCGGTCCATGGCTGGTACCTGGATGTGATGGAACAGATCCGCCTGTCCACCCTGTTCATTACCCATGATATTGACGAGGCAGTTCTCCTTTCCGACCGGATATACCTGCTGACCGGAAAGCCGGGCACCATAACAGGGGAAATCGTGATAAAGGAGCCAAAGCCAAGGGCAAAGGATTTCCAGGTGACCGAAGCTTTTCTGGAATACAAGAAGACAATATTGAACCATCTGAGGAAGTACTCGGATACGGTTTAGCAAAAAAGGATTTCCGGTGTGGCTGCTGGAAATCCTTTTTCCTTTTGCGGTGTGAAAGCAGATTCTCCGGTTGACGGCAGTACCGGAAGCAGAATATAATGGTACCATGAACATCAGGGGGTGTTTGGACATTCATTCCCGCCATCTGCCCTAAGGAATCCGCCCTAGGTACCTTAGGGCAAAGCCCGCCCCGCTTCGCGGTATATTTGGGCCAAATTCAGGTTACATAGCCCTCTATGCGCCCTTCATTTGGCCCGAATCACCCACAAACCGGGACGCACAGATGACGGAAAGCAATCTTCAGGCACACCCCGGCAGATTATGGAAAAGAGGTCATCCATGGACACGGTAAAGAGCAGCAACGAAACCAGTATTTATATAATTGATGACAATTACCGGATTGTACATTTCAATTCAGCCCTTCGGGATAAGTTTCCGGAACTGCAGTGTGGAGACATCTGTTATGAGAAACTGTGCCAGGAGGCGAAGCCATGCGCGCGCTGTCCCTTTGAGCGGGAGGATGATGAGGCGGTGGTATTCTACAACAAGGTGGTCCAGAAGTGGCTGGAGGTGGGGACAGGACGGATTGATTGGCCTGGAATGGGTACCTGCAACATGGTCCTGGTGCGGGAGATACATGAGGGGAACAAGAACCTGTTTTACAGCCTTACCAATATATCTGTATATGATGAGTTGTTTGAACTGGATTTTACCAGGGACAGCTACCGGCTTTTATACCACGCAGAGGACAAGTATGTGATTCCTGGTGTGGAAGGGAACCTTGGCCGGATGCTTGAGGAGATGGCCGGCGCCATGATCCATCCCGAGGACAGGGATTCCTTCCGGGAATTCTGGAACAGGGAAAGGATCCGCGGATGCCTGGACCATGGGAGGGATGAAAAAGCGCTCAAGGGACAGTTCAGGAGGCTGCGCCTGGAGGGCGGCTATACCTGGGTGTCCCAGGTTGTGGTGCCCCTTAAGCGGGGCTCGGGTGATGATGACACCGTCATGTGTTTTATACAGGATATCAGCGAACAGAAATCCCATGAGGATGAGATTAAGAAGGCGCTGGAAACAAAGGACGCGGAATTCGACCCCATGACCGGGTTGTTCAGAAGGACCGTGTTCCTGAAACGGGCACAGGAATTCCTTTCTGGCAAGACCGGGACATACTGTCTGGCAGCAGTGGATATAGAGCACTTCAAGCTGTTTAATGAATGGTATGGGCAGGAGGAGGGGGACCGGCTTCTGTCCAGGATCGGCTGCCATCTGAAGGAAATTGAGGCCGCATATAAGGGAATTGCAGGATACATGGGAGGGGATGATTTTGTCATCATCATCCCGGACCACAGGGCGGCCATCGGGGAACTGCAGGACCGGATCATGACGTATGTGAGACAGAGCGGGGGCACGGCCGGTTTCCTGCCTGCCTTTGGGATATATGGCATCGAGGATATGTCCATGTCCATCAGCACCATGTACGATAGGGCATGTATAGCCCTGGCATCGGTGAAGGGAAGTTATGCCAGGAGAATGTGCCGGTATGACAGCCGTATGATGCGGGAGATGGAGGAAAACCATAAGCTTCTGTCCGAGGTGCAGAAGGGGCTGGACCATGGGGAATTCGTATTTTATGCCCAGCCTAAGTGCTGTCTTGACACGGGCAGGATTGTGGGGCTGGAAGCCCTTGTGCGCTGGAACCATCCGGTCAGGGGCCTGATTCCTCCGGGCGTATTCCTTCCGCTGCTGGAGAACAACGGTCTGATTACCAAACTGGACCTGTTCATCTGGGAAGAGGTCTGCCGGAAACTGCGCAGATGGATTGACCGGGGACACAGGCCGGTCCCCATATCGGTTAATGTCTCCAGGATGGATATCTATGCAGTGGATGTGACTGCCGTGTTTAAGGAACTGACAGAAAGATACGCCATTGAACCGCGGCTTTTGGAAGTGGAGATAACGGAAAGCGCTTATGTGGAAGAGTATAATGTGATTCCCGGCGTGGTGGAATCACTGCGGGAAGCCGGCTTTACGGTACTGATGGATGACTTTGGAAGCGGTTATTCCTCCCTGAACATGCTGAAGGACGTCAATGTGGACGTACTTAAGATTGACATGAAATTCCTTGAGATGGATGGTAAATCCGTGGGCAAGGGCATGGAAATCCTGGAGGCGGTCACAAGGCTGGCCAATATCATGGGGCTGCGCATAATTGCGGAAGGGATTGAGACAAAAGAGCAGATTGATTTCCTGATGAACATGGGGTGCACCTATGGACAGGGGTATTATTTCTTCCATCCCATGCCCATTGAGGTATTTGAACCCCTTCTGTCGGATGAGGACAACATAGACTTCCGGGGAATCAGGGCAAAACAGATTGAACGTGTAAGGCTTAAGGACATGCTGGAAGAGGATATTGCCAGCGATGCCATGATGAATAACATACTGGGCGCCGTGGCGTTCTACGAGGTATATGACGGACAGCTGGAGCTGCTGCGGGTTAATGAACAGTACTGCGCCCTTACAGGCACCAGCGCAGTAGAACTGGAGGAACAGAGGAAATTCATCCTTAAGGATACCCGGGAAGAAGACAGGGAGCATGCCTTTGGCATATTTACCCAGGCTTATGAAAATCCGCTGAAAGGGGCGGAAGGGGACCTGCGCCGCAGAAAAGGGGACGGCACCTATATGTGGATGCATCTGCGCGTGTTCTTCCTTAGGGAGCAGGATGGGCGGAGGCTGTTCTACGGCGCTGTGTCTGATATTTCGGAGCAGCGGCACCGGGAACGGATGCTGGAAGCCTCCCAGAGGGCCTTATCCGCAGTGGTCCATATATCCGGGAAGGACGGGTCCTTCATGCAGCTGGCAGAGGAGAACCGCCGTGTGGCGGCGTCCATATTTGCGCAGATGACGCCCGGCGGAATGATTGGCGGATACTGTGAGGAGGGATTCCCGCTGTATTTTGCCAACCATGAGATGGTACGGCTTCTGGGTTATGATACATTTGAGGAGCTGGCAGATGCCATTGGGTATCAGGTAATCAATACCATCCATCCGGACGACCGGATGCGGGTAGGGCAGGATATAGGACCTGAGTATTATGCGGGTCTGGAGTACACCACCATCTATCGGATGCAAAAAAAGGACGGATCCTGGTTCTGGACCCTGGATAAGGGACGTGTAATTGAAGCCGAGGACGGAAGGCTTGCCATTGTCAGCGCGTGTACGGACATATCTGAGACCATGGAGGCCCAACGCCTGCTGATGGAGAGCAACAGCAATTTAAAACAGAGGAATGAGGAACTGAATTTCCTTAATAATGACATGCCGGGGGGATATCACCGCTGTGCCAAGAACCGTGATTTTGATTTCACCTACATAAGCAACCGATTTTTGGAAATATTTGGGTATACCAGGAACCAGATTAAGGAACTGTTTGATGACAAATTCATGAATATGGTGCATCCCGATGACAGGGACCGGGTGATGAGGGGGGCGGACATCCTTACCGGCAGTGAAGGAACCTATAATATGGAATACCGGATGAAGGCAGCCAGGGGATATATATGGGTCATTGACCAGACCAGGCATATGCTGTACGGGGACAAGGAGTTTTTCCAGGGCGTTGTCCTGGAGGTTACGGAACTGGTGACCCTGCGGGAAAGGCTGCGTCTGCTTCTGGCCCATGTTCCGGAGGATTTTGTCCTTGTCAGCTGTCATGACGGGCGGTTTGAGCATGAAATCATTGCTGACGGGCTGGCCCGGACCATGGGATATTCCAGGGAAGGGTACCTGGAGCTTTTGGAGGCTGGAGGGTATCTGAAGGAACGGAAGGGGGATGGTTATGGGGAACTGCTCCGTGAAATCCGGGAAATGTCAGGGAAAGGCGGCAGTTTTGTGCACATATCCCCATTTGTGTGCAGGGACGGCAGGCGCATGTGGGTGAGGACCGAGGCCATGTCCGTGGAACATACACGGAATGAAACCATCTATCTGTTTAATTACAAGGACGTAACCGGCATCCAGGAGAAAAAGCTGGAACTGGACCTTCTGGGGCGGAAGCAGGAAAGCATCCTCAGGTTGGCTGACATTAACAGCTGGGAGTGGAATCTCAGACAGGACACCCTGGTACTGACCAATGTGACCAATTCCAACTTCATAAAGTATTTCTGCGGCAGGGGAGTGGAAGTAGGGAAAGTATTCCCTAACCTGTCCCATGGCCTTAAAAACCTGAGCTGTATCCCTCAGGAATACAGGCAGGCTTTTCACGAATACAATAAAAGGCTGCGCATGAATCAGGACGGGGGTACCCTTATCCTTGAGTTCCCGGTGATTGCAAAGGACAATTCCCGGGTATGGTTCAGGACCGCGGCCCAGACCCTGGTGGATGAAAATAAAATCCCGGCAGTGGTGGTGGGATATACCACGGATATTACCGAGACCAGGCTGCAGAGCCAGATGCTGACCAGGATGGCTTCCACAGACCCCCTGACCGGGCTTCTTAACCGTCAGTCTGCCATACCGGCCATCCAGGCTTACCTGACCAAGGGGACACAGGCCCCGGGGGCCCTGATCATGTTTGACCTGGACAATTTTAAGCTGGCCAATGATGTATTTGGGCATGATTTTGGGGATGCCATGATTGTGCAGAATGCGAGAAAGCTGAAAAGCTATTTCCGCAGTGATGACATTGTATGCCGGATTGGAGGGGATGAGTTCATTGTCCTGTGTAAGAATATCAGCGAAAAGGATGTGGAGGCAAAACTGAACAGGATTGTGGATGAGATGTCCACCACACGCCATGGGGGAGGCCGTGACATCGTGTTCTCCATCTCTGCGGGTTATGTCATGGTCCCGGAGCAGGGGACGGATTTTGACGGCCTTTACCACAAGGCGGATGTGGCGCTGTTTGCAGCCAAGATGTACAGTAAGTGTACGTTCAGGAAGTATGATGCTTCCATGAAGACCATCCGGATTGAGCTTGCAAAGTAAAGGTCAGGACAGGAGACTGGCTGGATGATTTTTAAATAAGGGATGCTGAAAGAGGCTGTGGCCGGTTTTTCAGCATCCCTATTTTTTGCTCAAATTTGAACAATTAGACCTAATTAATTCTTGGCGAAGTTACAGATGCTTGATGCTTTTTTGGACCTGATTATAAGTTGAATATGAAAAAAATAATACTATAATAAAGAAAAACATTGTAAAATCTGAATAAAATTAGACCCAATAATTAATAAATATTGCACATAGACATTCCACTTATAAGTTTGTATAATTAGTGCGTGAAACAAATTAGACCTAATACTGACAAGTCAACACGGGTCGGGGAAACAACACCGAAAAAGCAAAGGAGAATCATTATGAAATCAAGAAAAATCATGGCGTTACTTTGTTGTACCGTACTGGCAGCCGGTCTGACCGGATGCAGCGGTTCAGGAACATCCTCCCAGGTTACATCTGCAGCTGGACAGGAACCGGCAGGGACCTCCGGGGATGCGGGACAGAAAAGTGAGGGGGCCGCAGCCTCCTCCGATGCAGCTGCACCGGAGGATAAGACTTTTAACATCGACCTGGCTACAGCCTATGCGTCCGATGGTCCGGCGGGAGTGGCTCTGGAACAGTTCGTGGCAGATGTGGCGGAGCAGTCCGGCGGCACCATCAACATCAGCCTTTTTGCAGACGGGACCCTGGGAAGCGCTTCTGACAACTATTCCTCCGTGGCCAGCGGTGACCTGGATATGGCCATGACCGGGCTGGAAGGACTGGACCTTTATGCGCCTGAGTACACATTCCTGGACAGCCCGTTCCTGATTAAGGACGAGGCCCATCTGAAAGCCCTGTTGGACAGCGGCATTGGTGATAAACTGAAGGAACGCTATGAGGAAAATGGCTTCGTGACCCTGGGCTGGCACCAGAGGGATGTCCGTGAACTGGCTTCCAACAAGGAGGTAAAGTCCCCGTCCGATGTGGCCGGATTAAAACTCCGTCTTCCCGGCATGACCGTGTATGTGGATACATGGAGCGCGCTGGGGGTAAGCTCCACCACGGTTGCCATGAGCGAGCTTTATACGGCTCTTCAGACCAAGGTGGCAGAGGCCTGCGAGGGCGGCTATGAGCAGATGGATACCCTGAAGCTCTATGAGGTGCAGAAGAATATTGCTGAGACAGACCATGTGTATGAGTTTGTGGGACTGTTCATCCACAAGGACCTGTACGATTCCATGAGCGACAGCCAGAGGCAGGTATTAAACGACTGTGCGGCCAAAAATCTGGCCTATGCGGACCAGCTGGCCAAGGAAAACAGGGAGCGGTACAAGAAGGACTGTCTGGACGGAGGCATGGTATTGGTGGATGTGGACCGTGAAGCATTCCGTGATGCCCTGACAGACTTTTACAAGCAGCAGTTTGAGACAAAATGGAACGTATCTACATACGACGAGGTCATGAGCTACGCAAAATAACAGGAAAATCCGGCCGGGCAGCGGGCAGTGTCTGATGCCCTGTTCCCCGGCCGGTTTCATCAAGGAGGTCTTCCCGCATGTTAAAAAAAATCGCACACTGGTATCTTAAGATAGTGGAAACCGTCTGTGTCTTCCTGCTGCTTTTAATCCTGTCCTGCATGTGTATCCAGATTTCCTGCCGCCTGCTTACCATTGGACAGAATTTCACAGAGGAACTTTCAAGGCTGAGTTTCAGCCTCCTTATTTTCCTGGGGGCGCCGCTGGCGCTGACGGAAGGAGCGGATATTGCTGTTGATATGGTTGTGAATATGCTTCCCCAGACAGCACAGAGGATCATCAGCATCCTGGTCAGTATCCTCACAGCGGCCTTCAGTGTATTCTGTATACGCAGCCTGATTACTTTTACAGGCAGCAACCAGGGCGTTACAGCTGTTTCCATGACCTGGATAAAGATGAACTGGCTCTACTATGCATTCATGTTTTCTTTTGGCTGCATGCTGGTTGTCTCTATCATAAAAGCAGGCGCCGCCATGGTTGGGAAACCCCAGACCATGGATATTAACGCAGAGGCAAAAGAAAAGGCCTTGCAGGAAGAAAAGGAGGTTGACCTGGGCATATGAAGCTTATTATAATAGTAATCCTGATATGCATGCTGGCCCTGTTCCTGTTAAAGGTCCCGGTATATATCAGCATGGCCCTTACCGGCTGCGCCCTGATGATGGCAACTACCGGAATGAAGTGGAGCATTTTAAGCCAATATCTTTATACGGGTACCAACTCATTCACCTTGCTGGCAATCCCCCTGTTCCTTCTGGCGGCCAAGCTGATGAACACGGGAGGGATAACGAGGAAGCTGTTTGCGTTCTGCATGAAGGTGGTGGGCTGGCTTCCGGGAGGCCTGGGTCATGTGAATATCCTGTCCAGCGTGATTTTTGCCGGCATGTCCGGCACGGCCGTGTCAGATGCCGGAGGCCTTGGGGCCATCGAAATCAGGGCCATGAATGAAAATGGGTTCGACAATGACTTTTCCTGCTGTGTAACAGCTGCTTCTTCCACGCTGGGCCCAATCATACCCCCAAGCATCCCCCTGGTGGTATATGCGACCGTGTCAGGCGCGTCCGTCGGGGCTTTGTTCATGGCCGGAATCATACCTGGCATTGTAATGGCCTTCATCATGATGGTGGTTGTCACCATCTATGCGGTAAAACGTCATTATCCCAGAACCAAATTCCCCACGGCAGGGGAGTTCTTCCACGCGCTGAAGGAAGGTTTCCTTCCGCTCATGGCCCCCTTCATCCTGCTGGTGGGCATCTACGGAGGCGTGTTCACCCCCACGGAAAGCGCGGCCATTGTGGTGCTTTACAGCCTTGTGCTGGATGTGTTCATTTACCGTGAACTGACCATGAAGAAATTCATCGCCATCCTGAAGGAGACGGTGAGGGATTCACTCACCATTGCCCTGATCATAGCAGGCGCCACCTTTTTTGGCTACGTGGCGACCAGGGCCAAGATCCCACAGATGATACTGGCTTCCATGACCAGCATCGTATCCAACAAGTTCACGCTGTTAATCATCATCAATGTGTTCCTGCTGATCATTGGCTGCTTTCTGGAAACTGCATCGGCCATTACCATCGTGGTTCCGCTGATTCTTCCGCTTCTGGCCGCCTATGACATCAACCTGACCCAGTTTGGCATTGTCATGGTGCTGAACCTGATGATTGGGCTTCTGACCCCGCCCTTTGGGCTGGTCCTCTTTGTCATCAGCAAGATTGGCGATATTTCCATCGGAAGGTTTTCCAAAGCCCTGGTGCCGTGGCTGGGCGCCCTTCTGGCAGCCCTTTTGCTGGTCACCTTCATCCCGCGGTTAAGCCTGTGGTTCCCCACCCTGTTGGGAATGAGCGTGTGATGATGGCTGGCCAGGGTGTGTTTTACGATTGTATCTATTAAGAAAGATGAGGAAATTACCATGAAAATCACAGCAGTAAAAGGAATCCCCCTGGGCTGTACCTGTTCTCCTATCAGCGACGCCCTGTCAACCTCTGCTGCCAGACAGGCGCTTCTTGTGAGGATAGAGACTGACTCCGGATATTATGGAATCGGTGAGGCATTTACATATGGGGCCCCCCTGGCTGTCATGAAGTACATTGTGGAAATGCAGCTGGCCCCCATTCTGATGGACCAGGACCCGGTTCAGATTGAAAAGCATTGGAACACCATGTACTGGCGCACCATTGCCCATGGCCGCAGAAGCATGGTAATGGGAGCAATCAGCGGTATTGATATTGCACTCTGGGATTTATTGGGAAAAATCTGCCATATGCCTGTGTATAAGCTGCTGGGCGCCTGTTCGGATATGGTCCCCTCCTATGCCAGCGGGGGCTTCTACGCCCCGGGCAAGGGGATTGACGGACTGAGGGCGGAACTTGAGGGATATATGGAAAAAGGCTATCAGGATGCCAAAATCAAGATTGGGCGGAACCTGGACCGTCCCGGTTCACCTCTGTGCTACATGGCGAACCAGGAATGCAGCGTGACCGTGGAAGAGGATATCAGGCGCATGGAGACGGCCAGGGAGGTTCTTGGGACGGGCCGCCTGATTGTGGATACCAATGCATCCTGGGATTCCTATACGGCCATCCAGGCTGGGCAGGAGCTTCACCGCCTGGGCGTGTGCTGGCTGGAGGAGCCGGTTCCCTTTGAAGACCTGGAGGGGATGCAGCGCATATCCAGGGAGCTGCCCCCCATATTGGTTGCGGGATGCGAGACCCAGCAGGGGCTGAAGAATTTTGAAACCATGGTGCGCATGGATGCGGTTGATATCCTGCAGCCGGATATCGGCTGGGCAGGAGGGTTTACGGAGTGCCGCAAGATTGGCGCCATGGGAGAGGCGTCCGGACGGAAGGTTTCCCTCCACTGTTTTGGTTCCGCGGTTCTGTTCGGTGCCAGCCTGCATCTGGCAGCATCCATGGCCAATACAGAAATGATGGAATCCGAGGAGAATCCCAATCCTCTGAAAACAGACATTGTCAAAGAGCCGTTCCGGGCGGACAGCCATATGAACTTTTACGTCCCCCAGGGGGATGGCCTGGGGGTTGACCTGGACTGGACGAAATTGGAAAAATATATTATAATGATGTAAAATAACTGGGATTAGACTAGTTCTACAGGGGAGAGCTGCCACATGGAAAAGAGGCATGAAGGACCTGAGCTGCTTGCGGATGAGGTGGCACAGAAAATCAGGGCAAAGATTCAGAATCAACAATATCAGCCAGGGGACCGCCTTACCGTGCGCCTGCTCTGCGAGGAGTTTGGGACCAGCGAGACTCCGGTCAAACAGGCATTGAACCAGCTGGTTGCAACGGGTCTTGTGGTATCCATACCAAAGTGCGGCATGAAGGTGCGGACCTTTAATTTCCAGGACATGAAGGATAACTGGGAGGCCCGCCTGATGGTCGAGCAGTTCTGCGCCGTTCCTGCAGTGGAGCGCGTGCGCCATGACGAGGACTTTGTGAAGCATATCCAGGACATACTGGACATTTCCAATCATGAATACGGCAAATGCATTGCGGATTTCACAAAAGAAAACTTCAACCTTCTGACCGAACATGACCGCATGCTGCACACGGAACTGGTCAAATGCAGCCGCAACCAGCAGATCATGAATATGTACAACAGCCTGAATGCCCATTCCTGCATGTTTGCGGGATACGGCTGCCATACCCCAAAGACCCTGCGCCAGGTACAGGATCAGCACACGGAGATTGTGAACCAGCTGCTGCTGTGTGATGTGGACGGACTGAGGAAGGCCCTGGAATCCCATATTTACAGTACGGTCCAGATTTACAGGTCGGCTTGGAAGGAATAGGCTGTCGGGAGAAGATGGTAAAAGATGCCATATAACAGACAGGAAGACAGGAATCCACCATCCAGTGGGTTCCTGTCTTCCTGCCTGTTTATACCCCTGCCAGACGGCAATGGTTCCGGTTTTTAAAGGTCCAGCTTCAGATCCCCTTCTTTAATCCATCCCATCTTCCTTAAAACCTCACCAAAGATAAAAGTAAGAACCGCCGGAAGCACAAAGCACACCATGAGGATTCCAAGCCACATGCCGGAACCGCCGCCCATGGCGGTATAGATGCCGATGGGTCCCACCAGGCCGCAGGTTCCCATGCCTGAACCGGCCGGGATGTTCTGGAGCCGGAAGACCATGGTGGCAATGGGGCCGGTTATCATGGACGCCAGTGTGGGCGGGATCCAGATACGTGGGTTTAAGACGATGTTGCCCATCTGAAGCATGCTGGTGCCAAGCCCCTGGGCCATCAGGCCCCCGATTTTATTCTCACGGTAGCTCATGACTGCAAAACCGATCATCTGCGCGCAGCAGCCTGCCGTGGCAGCCCCCCCTGCAAGCCCGTCCAGGGAAAGGGCGATGCAGATGGCCGCGCTGCTGATGGGGAGGGTGAGGGCAATGCCGATAAGGGCTGAAACCAGGATACCCATGATAAAGGGCTGCATTTCCGTGGCAGTCTTGACCAGGTTGCCGAACCAGTCCATGAATCCGGCCACCCCGGGGCCTACGAACTGGGCGATGAGCACGCCGGAGATAATGGTGACGCCGGGAGTCACGATGATGTCCAGACGGGTTTCCTTGGATACAATCTTGCCAAGTTCCGCTGCCACGATGGTGGCCACCAGGGCGCCTACGGGCCCGCCCAGGGCGTTGCCTGCGATTCCCACGGTGGCAGCGGAGAACAGGACCAGCTGCGGCGCCTTTAACGCATGGGCAATGGCAATCCCAAGGGCAGCGCCGGTGGCGCTTTTGGCATAGTCCGCAATCACATTGAAGATCTCAATGCCGAACTGCTGGCCCAGTGTGCCGAAGATGGTTCCGATGAGCAGGGACGCAAAAAGGCCGAAGGCCATGGCTCCCAGCGCATCAATCAGGTAGGTCTGCACGGTGATGTTTACATTTTTTCGTTTCAGAAACTCCTTGATACTTGTTGATTTCATACTCATACGCTCCCTCTTTTAGCGGTTTCGGAAAACACGGATACCATTGTGTTTTTCAACCATGCTTTAGTTAGGGATTTTATCACAGTTTGATAAAAATGCAAGTTTTTTCGATTGGAACGCGCCTGTTTGTGAAAATATTAACATATTGCAAATTTATAGACGGTGGGATATAATGGTACGAACAGGGGACATTATTTTTAGAACTGCAATGCATGAGCTTCAGCGGTTAGAGAGAGGTGGACAAAATCGAATTCCGTTTTTTATATTTACTGCAGGAGCTGCACACCCCGCTGGTTGATGGGCTTATGACCTTCATCACCACGCTGGGGGACCATGGGATTTTCTGGCTGCTGCTGGCCGCCGTGCTTTTTGCGGTCCCAAGGACCAGGATGATGGGCGGTTGTATGCTCATATCCATCGGTATCGGTTTCCTTTTGGGGAATGTGGCTCTTAAGAACATGGTGGCCAGACAGCGCCCCTGCTGGCTGGATCCGTCGGTAGGACTGCTGGTCCAGGTCCCGCGGGATTTCTCATTTCCATCCGGTCACTCCATGGTGGGATTTGAAGGGGCGGTCAGTATTTTCATGTTTAACAGGAAGTGGGGCATACCGGCCCTGATGCTGGCTGTGCTGATTGCATTTTCCAGATTATATCTGTTTGTACATTTCCCCACGGATGTGCTGGCAGGAGCAGTGCTTGGGACCGTGATTGCCTGGTGCGTGGCCAGGACGGCAAAAAGGCGCCGCAGGAAACAGGACCCGGGAACAATGACAGAAAAATCGTGACAGAAAGACAGGTGGCAGTTATGTTGGAACGCGCACCAGGTATCTATGAAGTGGTGCTTCACAGCAATCAGAAAAGCATTGATGAGATAAAAATCTTCCTGATTCCCGGAAGGGAAGGGGAGCGCAGCCTGATGGTGGACGCAGGTTTCAGGAAAAGGCAGTGCCTGGAAACCATGGAAGAAGCCATGGGCAGCCTTGGGATTACGTATGATGAACTGGATATTTTCCTGACCCATAAGCACCATGACCACTGCGGGCTGGCCAGCGTGTACGCGGAGCGGGGGGCCAGGCTGTTCATGAATCCCCAGGAAGACAGGCACTGCTATGACTGCCTGTATTATAACCACAGCCATGGTTCCAAAGAGGACCAGCCCGAGGTACTGAGGGCCGTGGGTGTTACGGAGGAAGGTACGCCCGAGGTCTGGAACATGTTCATGGAAGTGAACCGCCGGGTCATTGAGCACAAGGGCTGGGAATTTGAGATCCCGGGATTTTCCTATACGCCTGTGAAGGCAGGGCAGATCCTTTCCTATGGGGGATATGATTTTGAGGCAGTGCCGTTAAAGGGGCATACCTTCGGGCAGCTGGGGCTTTATGAAAAGAACCGCAGGATCCTGTTCTGTGCGGACCAGGTGATTGACGGGATTGTCCCCATTGTGGGGACCACCTACCCGGATGAACATCTGCTGATGGGGTATTTTGAGTCGCTGGAGCATTTTAAGCATGAATATGCGGACTGCCTGGTGCTGCCGGCCCACAAACTGCCGGTGGCGGATGTGAAGCGGGTGGTGAACCGGATTGTGTTTGCCTATCTTGACAAGACGGACCTGATTAAGCATATCCTGGACCATGGCCATCACAGGATGACCACCAAGGAGGTGGCGTGCCTGGCTTACGGTATGGAGGCCATACCAAAGGATGAGGCGGAGTTCATAAAGCTTAAGATGGTGATCAGCAAGACATTTTCCTGCCTGGAGTACCTGTATGACACGGATTTTGCCATCCGCTCCAAGGAGGATGGGATTTTCTACTGGGAGTCCCCGTAGCGTTCCATTGTTCAAAAAATGCTTGCATATTTCACCATATGGTGTATAGTATAGTAAGTGCCGTGTGAAACCGGCATAATAAAATATTGAAAAGCAGAGTAGGCATATGTGCGTTAAGTGCCGGCTGAACAGGGAGTTGTCAGCTGGACGAAAGGAACCTTTGGTTTCCTGCGGTACATAAGCCGCATCCCGCTGCATACAGAGATGATGGAGCGGCCTGACTGCGCGGATTTTCCGTGCAGGGCCGCTTTTTATGCCTTCCATGGACGTGCCGCCCGCAGGCGGCGGCCAAGGCAATACCTGGCATACTCTCCGTCTGTAGTACGAGAAATCTGCAAAGGAGGTAATTGCCATGAAACGATTGACTGAAACATTCACAAGCTCTTTCCGGGAACTGAAGCAGGTGAGGACCATCACGGTCTGCGCCATGCTGGCAGCCATCGGGGTAATCCTGGGCTCCCTGACCATCTACATAACAGATACGGTCAGGATTGGATTTGCCGGAATCCCCAACATGCTGGCCGCCTATCTGTTCGGCCCTGTGGCCGGAGGCGTGTTTGCCGGCGCCCTGGATATCCTCAAGTACCTGGTAAAACCCATGGGACCCTTCATGCCGGCCCTGACCCTGATCGTGGTGTTAAAGGGGCTGCTGTATGGGTGCGCATTTTACAAAAAGCCCATCAGCCTCTGGCGTGTGCTGGCAATCCAGCTGGTGGTTGCCGTTGTCTGCAACCTGTTTTTAAACACATGGGCTCTGTCCCTGTTATACGGGAAGGCCTTCCTGGCAATGCTGATACCCCGTATTATGAGGAACCTGGTCATGTGGCCCATTGATTCCCTGATATTCTATCATGTGGCAAAGATACTGGAAGTGACCGGTGTGTTCCGCATTCTGGGCAGGAGCAGGGCAGCCATATAAAAAAATTTTAGGAACGGATGAAAAATTTAACAATATAAAGGAAAGGGAAAATGCCTCGGGCGGGCCTGCCAAATGGTCTGCCAGAGGCATTTTTCTGCATGAATGTCCAGGGCAGGGCTGTGGGCAGCGGCTGGGATATCATGGGAAATTTCACGTGATACCGTTAATTTTGCGTCAGGCTGTTCTGCAAAAAGTACACCGCCGCTCTTGCAGCGGCCACAAGGCCGTGCTATGATTGGTCTGCAAAAAACGGAATGAAGAGAAAACAGATGACCGTGTTTCAAAATAAGGAGGAAACATACCATGGCAGTCCATGTAATTGACGAAGCAAACAGATGCCTTCAATGTAAAAAACCAATGTGCCAGCAGGGATGCCCCATCCATACGCCAATCCCGGCCATGATCAGGGCCCTTAAGGAAGGCGGCCTTGAGGATGCGGGGGCCATGCTGTTTGCCAATAATCCCATGTCCCTTGTGTGTTCCCTTGTGTGCAACCATGAGCGCCAGTGCGAAGGGCACTGCGTCCTGGGAAGGAAAGGGCAGCCGGTTCATGTGAGCAGCATTGAGAACTATATATCGGATACTTGCCTGGAGAGGATTAAGATAGACTGCGCGCAGAAGAACGGAAAGAAGGTGGCTGTTATCGGCGCCGGTCCCGCAGGCATCACCATTGCGATCCTGCTGACCCAACGCGGCTACAGCGTGACCATATTTGATTCCAGGGACAAGATTGGCGGCGTGCTCCAGTACGGCATACCGGAATTCAGGCTTCCCAAGTCCATCCTGGACCGTTATAAGAAAATGCTTCTGTCCATTGGCATTAAGATAAGGCCCAACACCACCATTGGCGGCGCCCTGGAGATTAAGGACCTGTTCCGCGATGGGTATAAGAGCATTTTCATCGGAACAGGAGTGTGGCGTCCAAAGACACTTGGGGTTAAAGGGGAGTCCCTGGGCAATGTCCATTTTGCCATTGATTACCTGGCCAATCCGGACGCGTACGATTTAGGGGACCGGGTGGCAATCATCGGCGTGGGCAATTCCGCCATGGATGTGGCCCGCACCGTGATCCGGAAAGGTTCCCGCCATGTGACGCTGTATGCCAGGGGCAGGCACTCTGACGCCAGCCTTCATGAGACGCAGTACGCAATGCTTGACGGGGCAAAGTTTGAATTCTGCAAGGGGATTGTGGAAATCAATGACCACGGGCCAGTGTTCCAGGATGTGCTTTATGATGAGGAGGGCAATATCACCGGGTATTCAGAGGACATGCAGCAGGTGCATGCTGATTCGGTTGTGATTTCCATCAGCCAGGGACCAAAGAGCAAGCTGGTCAACACAACGGACGGCCTGAAGGCCACCAGGAACGGCCTGCTCCAGACCTCGGAGAATGGCGCCACAACGGTGGAAGGGATATTTGCCTCCGGCGACGTGGTCCTGGGCGCCAAGACCGTGGTGGAGGCAGTGGCATATTCAAAGGTTGTGGCGGACGCCATGGATGAATATATGAAGGATAAATAATGGTCCGGAAACAGTGGTTTCCTGTCATGCCCGGAACGAAGGAGGGCACAGGGCCTTGGATAAACCTATCCCATGGTCCTCTTAAGCTTCCGGAAGGAAATGATGAACAACACAACCGTGGTACAGACCGCAATGGTATCTGCAATGGGTTCTGCCAGGAAAACAGCAAACACCTTGTTTTCAAGAAGCCCGGGCAGCACATAGATAAGCGGGATCAGCAGGATGACCTTTCTGAGCAGCGCCAAAAACAGGGAGGTCCTGCTGTCGCCCAGGGCAATGAAGGTCTGCTGGCAGGCCAGCTGGGCGCCGAAGAGCAGGGCGGCCGCCATATAGACATGGATGGACCAGGTGCAAAAGGCGGTCAGGGCAGCGTCCTTTGTAAAGATGGAGATGAACACGCCCGGTGCGAACATGCTGACAGCCCATAACCCGGTGGAGTAGCACATGCATGTGACCAGCAGGATCCAGAAGGTGCGGCTGACCCGGTCAATCTTCTTTGCGCCGTAGTTAAAGCTGATGATGGGCTGGGCGCCCTGGGTCAGGCCCTGGAGGGGAAGGAGGGAGAACTGCATCACGCTTCCCATGATGGTCATGGCGCCCACGGCCACGTCCCCGCCGTATTTTAACAGCGAGGTGTTAAAGCAGATGTTCAGGATGCTTTCCGTGAACTGCATCACAAAGGGAGACGCGCCCAGTGCAATGGCCGGCATCAGGATATCTGCCCTCGGCCTCATATAGGAGGGGCGTATCTTCAGGTAGCTTTTGCCGGACACAAGGAACAGCACCACCCATGCGGCAGAAACGCCCTGGGAGATAATGGTTGCCAGAGCCGCGCCACGTACCCCCATGTGGAACCCGAACATCAGGATCGGGTCCAGGATGATGTTTAAGACAGCGCCGATGAGCACGGTAAGCATGCCTGTCTTTGCATATCCCTGGGCATTGATGAATGCGTTAAGCCCAAGGGCCAGCTGCACAAAGATGGTTCCCAGGGAATAAATCTGCATGTAGGCCCAGCCGTATTCAATGGTGTTGCCGCTGGCGCCGAACATCAGCAGGATTTTCCTGCCAAAGGTAAGGAAAAACACAGTGAGCACAAGGGCCACTGCAATCAGTGCGGTGGTACAGTTGCCCAGGATATTCTCAGCTTCCTCCTTCCTGCCTTTCCCAAGCATGATGGACGCCCTTGGCGCGCCGCCCATACTTACCAGGGCGGCAAAGGCTGAGATGGCCATGATGATTGGAAATGTAACGCCCACGCCGGTCAGGGCGCTGGCGCCCACGCCGGGCAGATGGCCGATGTACATACGGTCCACCATGTTATATAAAACATTGATGATCTGGGCAGTGATGGCGGGAACGGCCAGCTTAAACAGCAGTCTGCCCACGCTTCCTGAACCCAGGTCTATTTCTTTTGCTTCTTCTGAGGAACCCATAAAAATTCAATCCTTTCCATCTGTAAAAATCCGGATGTCTAAAAACAGCCGTTTAATAAATATATATCCAAACCCGAAGAAAGTCAATAACGGTACTTCCGCAAATGTTTCCATACTGCTATAATGGTAACAGCCTTTGTGACAGGAGGGCGTATTTTTAGGAAAAACGGGGCAGGAAGGAAGGACAGGACATGGTTAAGGCGATATTTTTTGACATAGACGGCACACTGAGGGGATTTAATCAAAAGGGGATTTCGGATGATACCAGACATGCCCTTGACAGGGCAAGGAAAGCGGGGATACGGCTGTTCATTGCAACGGGCCGCCATTTCCTGGAGGTGGATTCGGAGGATCTGCTGGATGGACTGGAATTTGATGCATATATTACCCTCAACGGCCAGTATTGCTATGAAGGAACCCCTGGCCGTCCGGTCATCTATAAGAACCCCATCCCCCGCAGCCAGATTGCCATCCTCCTTAAGATACTGGAAGAGACACCGTTTCCCTGCCTGTTCATGGAAGCAGAAAACTGGTACCTGAACTTTGTGGATGAGCGTGTAATCCGGGTGCAGGATGGAATCGGCACCCGGATTCCGCCGCTGGGGGATCCGGGGCAGGCCCTGGAACATGATATATACCAGGTAATCCCCTATCTCAATGAGAAGGAAGCCGTCCGGCTGGCAGCCTGCCTGCCGGAATGTGGATACACGGTGTGGCATGACGGGGAAGGCGTGGATTTAACCCCCAAGGGCGGCGGCAAATGCTCAGGCATCCGGGAAGTGATTGCCCGGTATGGGATTAAGCCTGAGGAAATGGCAGCCATTGGGGACGGCAATAACGATGTGTCCATGCTTGCATACGCTGGCATCGGCATTGCCATGGGGAATGGGACCAGAAAGGCCATTGAGGCCGCGGACCATGTCACTGGCAGTGTGTCCGAAGGCGGTCTGGCCCAGGCAGTTGATTACCTGTTATCAATGCAAAACAGTCCATTGGAGAGGGAGTGAGGGTTCACTCCCCCTTTTCTTTTGTGGAAGGGACTACTTTTACGGAAGGGATTACTCTTACGGAAGGTATTTCCCTTACGGAAGAGGTTTCCTTTTATGGAACAACAGAAGCAGCCCCATATAGCACAAGCATAGGAACAGGATATTCACCGCGGTCCGGACAAAGAGCGGCAGGCTGTCAAGGGAGGTTGCCACACAGGAAAATGCCAGGTACATCCCGATGGATATGAGAAGCAGGATGACCGGCTTCACAATCATGTTGGCCGTGTCCCAGCGGAAAGGGACCTGCCGTTTCACTGCCAGGAAACTCATCAGCGCCAGGGCCAGTTCGCTGGCCAGCATTCCCCAGAGATAACCTTGTATCCCAAACCTTGGAATGGCAAAAAGCACAAAAGCCAGCCGTATGACCATGGCCCAGACATTCTGGAAAAATGTGACCGAGGTTTTCCCAAGTCCGTTTAAGATGCTTCCCATGGTGGTGGCCAGGTACATGAATGGGCACAGCCAGGACAGGATGGTGATGAAGGTGCCTGCATTCTGGTCATGGAACACGCCCACGCCCAGCTGGCTGCCGAATATGGTGAAGATGCCGATGCACAGTACGCCCATGTAGCAGCTGTAGCGCAGGGACATGGAAATCATGGAGGAGATGCGGCCCTCGTTGCCGTCGGCCTGGGCCTGGGCAACCGTGGGAAGCAGCAGGACGGCCATGGAATTGGTAATGGCAGAGGGGAACAGGATGAACGGCAGTGCCATGCTGGTGAGCACGCCGTATATGGACAGGGCCTCTGAATTGGTAAGGCCGAAGCTCATCAGCTTGTTGGGAATCCAGATTGCCTCGGCGCTGCCAAGGACATTGAGTATCAGGCGGTTGCCCATCAGGGGAAGGGCCAGGGCCATCAGGGGGGCGGCTGTTTCACGGAAGGAGAGGGGGATTGCCTTCCTTATCTTATTACCCTCCATTCCGGCGGGCGGGAAAAAACCAAGGCAGAACACGGTAAATGCAGCCGAGGCCATTTCACCGATTAAATGGCCGTACACCGCAAGGCTGACCGTGATTTCACGTCCTGAGTCCAGCCACACGCCGGCCATAAGGAACACGGCCCCCATGCGGATGACCTGTTCCGCCACCTGGGAGAACGCAGGTACCCTGGCCTTCTGCATGCCATAATAATAGCCGTTGATGCAGGCGTGGAGGGCTGCAAAGGGCACGGACACTGCCATCACGGGCAGGTAGGGGGCGCACCTTGGCTCCAGCAGGAACTTTTCAGCCAGGAAACCGGCGTTGCCGTAAATGCCCCAGGCCAGGAGGAATGACATGCCCATGGCAATGCCCAGGCCTGTCTTGAATACGGCCTTGCCCCGGGACTGGTTGGCAGCCACATACTGGGACAGCGCGGTCTGGATGGATCCGGCGCACACCGCAAAGCAGATGCTGAATATGGGATGTACCATATTATAAATACCCAGCCCCTCCGCGCCAATGGTCCGGGACATGAATATGCGGTAAAAGAACCCCAGGATACGGCATATGAACCCCGTTGAGGTGAGGAGCAGTGTTCCTGTAATAAATGCCAGCTTCCGTGGGGAGAGGCGTTTGGATATGTTTGAAGATGGTGTTAAGGACTCCTTCATGAGAACTCCGGGAAATGGGAATTATTAAAAGTATATTGGGAGGAAGCGTATTTTATGACTGTATGGAATCCCCTTCCGGATGCATTAAGAAAGTATAAGGACAGCCGCAAAAGGGCATGACAGGCTGTTAAGAGAATATAAAAGAAATGTTAAAATATTGTAAAAATTAGCCTGTTAAGATTTCTTAACGGGTATATTTTTTGTGCATAATATATAAAAAAGATAAAATTTTACTAAAATTCGCAAAAACTTACGGTAGGAGAGTCCCGCTGCCTCCTTTATAATATTTTTATAATGACCTAGTCAGTAAGAGCTCGCTGCGGTCAGGTTTCTTAATGCCATCATCAAAAGAAGGGAGAGTGCCATGTCATCTCTGTTTCAAACCATTGACAAGATCAAACCTGTATATGACAGGACCTATGCATTGGTCATGTTCCTGTGCAAACTGCTCCTCACCGTGGATATCCTCATTACCTGTATGGCGGTTGCGGGACGTTACATTCCGTTTATCCCGGATCCGGCCTGGAGTGAGGAGGTTGTATTAACCTGCATGGCCTATATGGCAGTGCTGTCAGCCGCCCTGGCCATCCGGAGGAATGCCCATATCCGCATGACTGCCTTTGACACCTATCTGCCAAAGCAGGTGGTGCGGGCCCTGGATATCCTCTCGGACGCCGCCGTGCTTGCCCTTGCAGTCATCATGATTACCGTGGGCTGGAAGTATGCAAAAGGAATTGGCTCCAAGGGCTTTTACGTGAGCATGCCCTGGCTGTCCAGGTTCTGGATGTATTTCCCGGTTCCCCTGGCAGGCGTGGCAATGCTGATATTTGAACTGGAAGCCCTGTATAACCACATAAAAGCAATCTGCATCAGGGAGGGGGAATAAATATATGGACGCTGGGAATACTGCAATCCTGGTTTTGCTTGCAAGTTTTTTTGCCATGATTTTACTGAGGTTCCCCATAGCATATGCGGTGGCTCTTTCCTCCGTGTTCTGCCTGCTTTACCAGGGACTGCCCCTGGCCACCATCTGCCAGCAGATGGTAAAGGGAATCAGTTCCTTCAGCCTGATGGCAGTGCCGTTCTTCATTGTAATGGGCTGTCTCATGGGCTCAGGAGGCATTTCTGAGAAACTCATCGCCCTGGCCAATGCCTGTGTCGGATGGATGCGGGGCGGCATGGCCATGGTGAATATTGTTGCATCGTATTTTTTTGGAGGGATTTCCGGCTCCGCTGCGGCGGACACGGCTTCCATTGGCTCCATCCTGATTCCCATGATGGTGGAACAGGGCTATGACGATGACTTTTCGACCGCGGTCACCATCACCTCCTCCTGTGAGGGGCTTCTGGTGCCTCCCAGCCACAATATGGTCATCTATGCAACCACGGCCGGAGGCGTTTCCGTGGGAAGCCTGTTCCTGGCAGGATACATACCGGGCGCGCTGCTGGCTGTTTCCCTGATGATTGGTTCCTATATCATTTCCGTGAAACGCAGCTACCCAAAGGGCGACCGGTTCAGCATAAAGAACCTTTTAAAACAGCTGAGCGTGTCCTTCTGGGCCCTGGCGGCCGTGCTGATCGTGGTGGTTGGCGTGGTGGGCGGTGTTTTCACCGCCACTGAGTCAGCTGCCATCGCGGTCATCTACAGCCTGGTGGTCAGCGTGTTCATCTACCGGGGACTTGACTGGAAGGGCGTGTGGAGGGTCATGGGGGACTGCGTGGACACCCTCTCAATCGTGCTGATTCTGATTGCCACCTCCAGTATCTTCGGTTACTGCCTGACCCGACTCCATGTACCGGTGATGGCTGCAAACGCCATCACTGGATTTACAAACAACCCCATTGTCCTGGCGCTGCTCCTGAACCTGATACTTCTGATTCTGGGCTGCATCATGGATATGGCCCCCATCATCCTGATTGCCACACCAATCCTGCTGCCCATTGCCACCTCCATCGGACTTGACCCGGTCCAGTTCGGCATCATGGTTGTGTTAAACTGCGGCATCGGACTGCTGACACCTCCGGTGGGCGCCGTGCTCTTCATTGGCTCCGCGGTCTCCAAGGTGCCCATGGAGCGGGTGGTGAAGGCGACGCTGCCATTTTACCTGTGCATGATCATCACCCTGCTGCTCATAACCTTTGTGCCGGCCATCAGCCTTTGGCTTCCCCAGGTCCTGGCACAGTAATGCTGCTTTACTGATACCGGAGGAGCTGCCTGTAACGGGCAGCTCTTTTTCCGTTATTTGCAAGAGGCCGGGGGCATGATATAATAGATGGGAGATAATGGCAGCGGGACAGCTGTCCGGGGAGGTATGCATGAAGGAGCTCATATGGGGAAAAACGCTGCGTTCGCGGCTGATACGGTACAATTTCTTCATCATCTGCGTCATTGCCATTCATGATTGGCGAGGAAGATGTGGATACCGGTATTGCCAACATGAACCAGAGGGCCCAGGAAGCAAGGGAAGACTAAGATCCACGGGATAAAAACAAAGAGCGTCTGATTATTCTAACACGCCCTGGGATTGCACTGCTGGAAGCAGTACCAGGGCGCGGCGCGCGCTGACGTGCCGGCGGAGGTTGGACGCTCTTTTTGTGCATTAAAATAAATGTTAAGCGTGTTTGATAAGGGATATGGTGATAAAAATGACAGGAAAACAGAAAAAAGCATTGAAGAGGAATGCCATTGGCTACTCTTTCATACTTCCGAATTTTATCGGATATTTTATCTTTATATTTGTTCCGGTAATTCTGACCTTTGTATTGTGCGTGATGAAATGGGACGGTTCCAGCGCGCCCATGGAGTTTGTTGGGCTTAAGAATTTCATGAAGCTGTTCAGGGACAGCGGCTTTCGGATTTCAGTCAGCAATACCCTCTTTTATGCGGTCTTTACCGTACCCCTTACCATGGTGGCGGCCCTTCTCATTGCGGTGCTGCTGAATTCCAAGATTAAGGGAATCGTGGTTTACCGCACCGCGTTCTTCTTTCCCTATGTCGCCTCCCTGGTGGCGGTGGGCGCTGTCTGGAACATGCTGTTCCAGCCTGAGTTCGGCCCGGTTAATGAATTCCTCAAGTTCATCGGCATTGCCAATCCGCCCAAGTGGTGCGCGTCCACGGACTGGGCCATGACCGTCATCATCATTGTCAGCGTGTGGAAGTATATGGGGTATTACATGGTGGTGTACCTGGCCGCCCTTCAGGGCATTTCCCAGGACCTGTACGAAGCTGCCGGCATTGACGGGGCCACCGGCTTTAAGAAATTCCGCTATATCACCATCCCCATGCTTAAGCCCACCACCTTCTTTGTCATCATCATGATGACCATCCAGTGCTTCAAGGTATTTGACCTGATTTACGTCATGACAGGCGGCGGTCCGGGACGTTCCACCAACGTGCTGGTGAACCATATCTACAACGCGGCCTTTGTGGACTTCAAGTTCGGATATGCCAGCGCCAGCCCCCTGGTGCTTTTTGCCATTGTGCTGGTGGTGACCCTGGTCCAGTTCCAGGGTGAGAAGAAGTTTACGGATTACGTATAGGAGGCAGGAAGATGGAGACAAGAACAATACATAGCAAGGTTTTAATCTATACACTGCTGACCGTACTTGCAGTCCTGGTGGTCGTCCCTTTTTTCTGGATGCTTCTGGCTTCGGTCAAAACCAGCAACGAGGTATTCAGTATTCCCATGAAGCTGTTCCCAAAAGAGTTCCAGTGGGTCAATTACCAGACAATCTGGGATAAGATCCCGCTGCTTACCTTTTTTAAGAACACGTTCAAGATTGCGGTGCTCACAACGCTTTTACAGGTATTAACCAGCTGCTTTGCTGCCTACGGTTTTTCCAAGGTGGAATTCAGGGGAAGGGATTTCCTGTTCCTGGTATCCGTGACCACCTTTGCAGTGCCGTGGCAGGCATATATGGTGACTCAGTTTGCGCTGATTTCCAGGATGGGCCTTACGGACTCCCATCTGGGCCTTATACTGATGCAGGCATTTTCCGGGTTCGGCGTGTTCCTGATCCGGCAGTTCATGATCGGCGTTCCCAATGAGCTGCTGGAGGCTGCCAGGATTGACGGGCTTTCCGAGTACGGCATCTTCGCATAGGTTGCCCTGCCCCTGGTGAAAACGGGTATTGCAACCCTGGTCATCTTTATATTTGTAACTATATGGAATGACTTTATGGGACCGTTGATTTATTTAAACAGCACCAGATTGAAAACCATCCAGCTGGGCATCCGGATGTTCATCTCCCAGTACGGCGCGGACTATGCGCTTATCATGGCTGCTTCGGTGTGTTCCCTGATTCCGGTCCTTGCTGTTTTCATGATCTGCCAGAAATGGTTTGTGGAAGGAATCACGGCTGGAGGCGTTAAGGGCTGATGGATATGGAAAGGAATGAGAGGATGACCATGGGTGAAAGGATGGCCGCGGATGAGAGGATAGCCATGGGTGAAAGGATGGCCGCGCACGAGAGGGCAGCCATAGGTGAAAGGATGGCCGCGGATGAAAAGGCGGCCTTGGACGAAAAGATTTCCGATGATTGGAAATGGTGCACTGAGTACTGCAGGAATTACTGGCCCGGGGAATGCGCCCATATCCTGCGGATTGCAGATGACGCAACGGAGCAGAGGTTTGTGTTTGACCTGCCCTGGGACATGGAGCAGACCGTGAAGGCAGTGGAATTTGGCGGGGACCGGGAAGGGATTGACTGGCAGCACATGCCGGACGGGGACCCGGAGTTTATCTACCAGTTTAACCGCCACCGTTACTGGATCTGTCTGGGCCAGGCCTATGCCATGACAGGAGATGAACGGTACGCAAAATGCTTTGTCAGCCAGTTGGTATCCTGGGTGGCTGGGAATCCCATCACAGAAGAGACAAAACAGACCACATGGCGCAGCATTGAGGCTGGAATCCGGGGAGAGAACTGGGTGAAGGCCATGGAATACTTTAAGGACAGCCGGACCGTGACAGATGAGGTAAAGGCCGTGTTCAGGAAGGGGCTGAGGGACCATGGCAGCTATCTCATGAACCACCAGGTTCCGTTCAGTGACAAGAGCAACTGGGGAGTGCTGGAGAGCCATGGGCTGTTCTGCATCGGGACCGCCCTTTTAGGGGAGACTGGGCAGGCGGGACATCCCGGGCAGGCGGAACCGTCCGTCCGGCCCCAACATCCTGGCAGGGAAGCCGGCCCCAGGGAAGCCGCCCTCTACGTGGAGGAGGCCCTGAGCCGCCTGACGCGTGAATTGTCCATCCAGATCATGGATGACGGGGTCCAGTGGGAACAGTCGCCCATGTACCACAACGAGGTCCTGCACTGTGTCCTGGAGGTGCTGCGCCTGGCGCGCCGCCACGGCATCTGCGTCCCGGACATCCTGAAAGACAAGGCACGGGCCATGGCCTACGCGGACCTGGCCTGGGTGAAACCGGACCATACCCAGCCCTGTAATGGGGACAGTGACAGGACGGATTTAAGGGATGTGTTCACACCGGCCGCATTCCTGCTAAAGGACAGATATCTGCGGTATGCCGGATATGAACGCCTGGACTTTGAAAGCGTGTGGGAACTGGGGCCGGAGGCTGCCATGGAATATGAAAGCATGAAGTCCAGGGAGCCGGAGCAGCTCTTTTCCTCCATGGTACACAGCGGCAACTGGTGCCTGCGCTCCGGCTGGCGCAGGGACAGCGACTACCTGCATTTTAAATGCGGTTCCCTGGGAGGCGGACACGGGCATTTTGACAAGCTTCACATAGACCTGTCCATCCACGGGGAGGATGTGCTGATTGATTCCGGCAGATATACGTATGTGGACGGCAGCCTGCGCCGCCATTTCAAATCCGCCTGCGCCCATAATGTCCCGGTGGTGGACTGGCAGGAGTACACAAAGTGCACCGGCTCCTGGGGGGTAAAGGGGACGGCCTGCGCAGCAGGACAGCAGTGGTGCAGGAAAGGGGAATTTACCTTCCTTCAGGGAACCCATCTGGGATACCTGGGCGCCGGTGTTCTGGTGAACCGCAGGATTATTTCCATCGGTACCAGGATCCATGTGGTTGTGGACGGGTTCTATGGACAGGGAAGCCATGTGTGCAGCCAGATCTTCCATCTGAACCCGGCAGGGACCACGGAAATTAAGGGAAATACCTTCTTTTATCATGGAACGGCTGCAGAGGCCGGGTTTACCGTGCTCACCCCCGGGGCAGCCCTGGAGCTTGAGGAAACCCCGGTTTCCTTCCATTATAACCAGCTGGAACAGGGGCCCTGTGTCAGCGTTTCCAGGGAGGGAAGCCTGTTTACGTCCATGGTGACCGTCATTGCAGGTTACGGCGGGAAAGATGAGGAACGGTGCAGCATCCGGCGCGTGCCTGTCATTGCCCCGGTTACCGGGCGGCAGCTGGGGGACCAGGAGGCGGAGGCGGTCCACATCCTGGAAGGAGGGCATTCCTGGCTGGTGGTCATCAACCACAGGGAGACAGGGACTGACAGCGAATACATCGGCGCTGGCGGCTGTTACGGCCTGGGGCGGGTGATGGCCTTGGATGAAGCGGCATGCAAAGGACAGGACGGGGGAAGGGATATCCCCGGAAAGACAGGAACCGGTCTGCGGATGACCGTGCTTCAGTGGTAGGGCGCAAACGGCAGATATAAGGATCATGATGAGGAGCGATTATGCAGACAAAATCCAGTTTACTGACATATAAGACCATAAGCAGACAGGAGGCCCAGGGGTATCTTTTAAGGGCAGTGGACCTGGTGAGGGGGAACCTGGGGCAGTTTACGGTCTGCTTTCCATATTCCAACAGCCAGGGCGGGTTTTACCAGCCAGGTGATAACCGGGAATGGACCACGGGATTCTGGACCGGGGAAATATGGCTGGCCTATGAAATGACCGGGGAGGAGGCGTTCAGGAAAGCCGGGGCCGTGCACGTGGAATCCTTCCTGGACAGGATTGAACGAAGAATCGATACGGATAATCACGATATGGGTTTTTTATATACCCCGTCCTGTGTGGCGGCCTACCGGCTGACCGGCAGCGGGGCAGCGAAAAAGGCAGCCCTGATGGCCGCAGATAACCTGCTGGGACGTTTTCAGGAAAAAGGGCAGTTCTTCCAGGCATGGGGGGAACTGGGGGCCAGGGACAATTACCGCCTGATCATTGACTGCCTGCTGAACATGCCGCTGTTATTCTGGGCCAGTGAGGTCACCGGGAACGCGGTTTATAGGGAAAAGGCAATCGCCCATATACGCACGGCCGTGGGCTGCATCATCCGCCCGGACCGTTCCACCTATCATACGTATTTCTTTGACCCAGATACAGGCAAGCCCTTAAGGGGCGTGACCCATCAGGGCAACCGGGACGGTTCTGCCTGGAGCCGGGGACAGGCATGGGGGATTTACGGATGCGCCCTCAGCTACCGCGCGGGCCACGACCCTAGATATATGGAAATGTTCCGGGATGTGACGGATTATTTCCTGGAGCACCTGCCCCTGGACCTGATTCCATACTGGGATTTTGACTTTGACGACCCCAGCGGGGAGCCAAGGGATTCCTCTTCCTCGGCCATAGCTGCCTGTGGAATGCTTGAGATGGCAAAATACATGGAAGGGCAGGAGGCGTCCTATTATGCGGATATGGCTAAACGCCTGGTAAAGGCCCTCTGTGACAGATGCGCGGTAAAAAGCAGGGAAGAGTCCAACGGCCTGCTGCTCCACGGCACATATGCCAGGGACAGCGCAGGCAATCCCTGTTGTGACCGTGGCGTGGATGAATGCAGCACATGGGGGGATTACTTTTATATGGAAGCCCTGGTAAGGCTGACAAAGGATTGGGAGCCATACTGGTATTAGGGCATGTTTGGAAATTCATTCCTGCCATCTGGCTTAAGGGGACGGGCGGCACTGTTTTTCAGCATCTGCGGTCTTGACCGGCAGGATATATTAGGTTTATCATAGGAGTGTACATTGTCTGCGGTCAGGGGGGCTGCGCGGTGTATGCTCCTAGTGCCGTCCGGCACTAATTGTATTTGTCATGTTTGGGGACAGGGGGACAGGCAGATGAAAAAACTTCTGTTTGTATTTGTTATGCTTGCGGGATTGGAACTGATTGCCGCGGCAGGTATATTAGTTTCATCCGGTACTTATGATGACAGCAGCCGTCCTGCTGTTGGGTCAGGGCGCCGATATGGGGAATACCAGGGAACACCACAAGGGGAAATCTACATTTACAAGGACCATGACCCGCGTTTCCATATAATCACGGACCCGGTACTGACTGACAATCCGGTGGCATATTCAGGCGGATTGGTGATACTGGAGCGGGACGGACTGTATGGATACGCTGATTTCGACGGAAACCCTGTCACGGACATACAATATGAAAATGCCGGCCAGTTCAGAGATGGGCTGGCAGATGTCAGGAAGGATGGGAAATATGGCTTCATTGATACGGCCGGACGAGAAATCATCCCTGTGATTTATGACCAGGTATCTCCTTTTGAAGACGGATACGCCGCGGTCCGGCTGGACGGTAAAAGAGGCGTGATTGACAAAAGCGGCGGCATTGCCGTGCCCATTGAGCATATGCACCTGTTTACCGGTAATGACGGCATTGCGCTGACCGGCACCAATGTAAGGACAGGCAGGGGAAAAGGGGATTACAGGACCATATACGGATTCGCCAATTACAGGGAAGGAACCCAGGTCCCTTATCAATACCAATCCATAAGCAATCTTTCAGAAGGGTATTACAGTGTCAGCACAGGGGCGGGATATGCCCTGATGGACCCGCTTGGCAGGGAAGTGACAAAGCCGGTCTATGACTGGATTGGAAGTATCAGCGGCCGGACGGCCGCAGCCTGTCTGGATGGCAGATGCGGTTACATTGACCTGGAGGGAAGGGAGATAGTACCCTTTTCATACGATGACGCGTTTTTATTCTGCTATGGCCGCGGAGCGGTTTCAAAGGACGGGAAATGGGGATACGTGGACAGGAACGGCCGTGAGGTCATTGGGCTGTCCTATGATTTTGCGTGCAATTTCCTGAATGGTCTGGCAGTGGTCATCCTGGATGGCAGATACGGCCTGATTGACACCAACGGAAACGTGCGGATACCAATCCAATATGACTGGGCGGGCGCGCTGGGGGAGGATGGGACCATTACCGTCATGAAGGATGGCTGTTTCGGGTTCGTGGATGCAAAGGGAAATGAAATTGCTCCCCCTATATATGATTACGCCTATGATTTTAACGGAGGTTATGCAAAGGTGGAACTGGGGGGAAAGACCGGATACATGGACCAAAAGGGCAGGCTTGCGGTCCCTGCTGTTTACGATGACCCGGATGGGGATAAGGACAGGCGGATGAGTCATTTCTACCTTCAGCGGGACATTGACGGGGGGATGATAGAGGTGCCCCTTCTGCCGGATGTGAATGTCCATGTAAAAAAAGCGGACAGTTCCTTTACGGGCTGGTATGAAAAGGGATGGCAGGTCATGGGGTTTTATGGCAATGACGGCAGGAGGCTGGCAAGCCCGGGAGACGGATATGAGGTGTATATACTTCCTGCCAGGGACATATCCTACACCTATACAGGGTGTTTTGGGAAACCAGTGGTGTTCTGCTATAAGCATGAGGACGGATACGGACTGTTCTGCGTGGCGGATGAGGACGGCCCTGGGTGATGCGGATATCAGGCATTGGGTGGATATTGTCATTGCTTTGCATATAATAACAGTACCAGACAAAATACAAGTATTCCTATTGAAATTGTAGGAATACTATGATATAGTAGGAAGCGTAGATGAAGCTTTTAACTTTAGGACTACAGAAAGGCGGATTTTTAATATGAAACAGTTGATTTATCTTGATAATGCGGCCACCACCAAGACAAGGCCGGAAGTGGTTGAGGCCATGCTCCCATACTTCACGGAGTTTTATGGCAATCCTTCCTCGGTCTATGAATTTTCCACAGAGAGCAAGAAGGCGGTAAACCATGCAAGGGAGACCATTGCCCGGGCATTGGGGGCAAAGACCAATGAAATATATTTTACAGCAGGCGGCAGCGAGTCCGATAACTGGGCCCTGACAGCAACAGCGGAAGCATATGCTTCAAAGGGAAAGCACATCATTACCAGCAGGATTGAGCACCACGCAGTCCTCCACACCTGCCAGTATCTGGAGAAGAGGGGATATGAGGTCACCTACCTGGATGTGGATGAGAACGGGGTGGTCAAGCTGGATGAACTTAAGAAGGCAATCCGGCCCGATACCATCCTGATTTCCATCATGTTTGCCAACAATGAAATCGGGACCATTGAACCCATTAAGGAAATCGGGGCAATTGCAAAAGAACACGGTATCCTTTTCCACACAGATGCGGTACAGGCCTTTGCCCATGTACCCATAAATGTGGATGAATATAATATTGACATGCTCAGTTCCAGCGGCCATAAGTTAAACGGGCCAAAGGGAATCGGTTTCCTGTATATCCGCACAGGCGTGAAGATCCGTTCCTTCATCCACGGCGGCGCGCAGGAGCGCAAGCGCCGCGCGGGCACGGAAAATGTTCCTGGCATCGTGGGCTACGGCAAGGCGGTTGAGATTGCCATGGATACCATGCAAGAGCGTACAAAGAAGGAGACGGAGTTGAGGGATTACCTGATGGACCGGGTCATGGACGAGGTTCCCTTTACCAGGATTAACGGTTCACGGACCAGCCGCCTTCCGAATAATGTGAACTTTGCCTTCCAGTTCATTGAAGGCGAATCACTTTTAATTAAACTGGATATGGCCGGAATCTGCGGATCCAGCGGTTCTGCCTGTACCTCCGGCTCCCTGGACCCCTCCCATGTGCTGCTGGCCATCGGCCTGCCCCATGAGATTGCCCATGGTTCCCTGCGCCTGACACTGAGCGAGGAAAACACAAAGGAAGAGATGGATTACGTGGTAGGGCAGATTAAGGAAATAGTGGCCTACCTGCGCAGCATGTCCCCCTTATACGAAGATTATATGAAGCACAGCAAACAAAAATAAGACAGAGATTCATCAGGAGGAAAACAGATGTACACCGATAAAGTAATGGACCATTTTGAGCACCCGAGGAATGTGGGTGAATTAGAGAACCCCAGCGGCATGGGAACCGTAGGCAATCCCAAGTGCGGCGATATCATGAGGATTTATCTGGACATTGACGAGAACCAGATCATACGGGATGTGAAGTTTAAGACCTTTGGCTGCGGCGCGGCCGTTGCCACCAGCAGCATGGCGACCGAGCTTGTGAAAGGCAGGACCGTACAGGAAGCCATGGCAGTGACCAACAAGGCGGTGATGGAAGCACTTGACGGACTGCCGCCGGTTAAGGTACACTGTTCTTTACTGGCAGAGGAGGCAATCCATGCAGCCCTCTGGGATTATGCACAGAAAAACGGTATTACCATCGAGGGACTTGAGAAGCCCAAGGATAATATTGAGGAAGAGGAAGAAGAGGAAGACTATTGAGCAGGAAGGTTGTAGTAGGCATGTCCGGAGGAGTTGACTCCTCCGTGGCTGCCTGGCTTTTAAAACAGCAGGGGTACGACGTCATCGGCGTGACCATGCAGATATGGCAGGATCAGGATACGGATGTCCAGGAGGCAGAAGGGGGCTGTTGCGGCTTAAGCGCTGTGGATGATGCCCGCAGGGTTGCCATGGACCTCGGTATCCCTTATTATGTAATGAATTTCAAGGAAGAGTTCCGGACCAATGTGATGGACTATTTCGTGGGCGAATACGTGGCTGGGAGAACCCCTAACCCGTGTATTGCCTGCAACCGTTATGTGAAGTGGGAATCGCTGCTGCGCCGGAGCATGGCGATTGGTGCGGATTACATCGCAACCGGCCATTATGCCCAGATCTGCCGGCTCCCAAACCAAAGATATGCCCTTAAGACTTCGGTGACAGCGGAAAAGGACCAGACCTACGCCCTGTACAACCTGACCCAGGAACAGCTGGCCCACACCCTGATGCCCGTGGGCAGCTACCACAAGGAAGAAATCCGCAGGATGGCTGCGGATATAGGACTGCAGGTGGCCCACAAGCCGGACAGCCAGGAAATCTGTTTCATACCGGACCACGACCATGCCCGTTTCATAGAAGCGTACACCGGGATGCAGGTGCCTGAGGGAAATTTTGTCGACCTGGAGGGCAATGTGCTTGGCAGGCACAAGGGAATCTCGCATTATACCATAGGCCAGAGGAAAGGGCTGAACCTGTCCATGGGTCACCCTGTGTTTGTGGTGGAGATACGGCCTGAGACCAATGAAGTGGTGATTGGGGAAGGGAAAGATGTATTTACAAATGTCCTCTGCTGCGATAAACTGAACTGGATGGCAATAGACGGCCTGCATGGGGAACCCATGGAGGTTACTGCCAAAATCAGATACAGCCACAAAGGTTCCCCCTGCACCATCCGTGAGATTGGACACGATCTGGTGGAGTGCAGGTTCCATGAACCGGTCAGGGCAGCTACGCCGGGACAGGCCGTGGTGTTCTATGATGGGGATTATGTGGCGGGCGGAGGTACGATTTTATGAGATTGCAGATAAAAAGATATGGGGCTGTGGCCCTGGCAGGAATCATGGCAGGCAGTTTTGCGCTGACAGGCTGCGGCAGCTATGCATCAAGCAGTGAGCTGAGGCTTCAGGCGGAAGCCTCCCTTTCAGGCCAGGCGGACAGCGGGAACGGCACTGGCCAGGATAGCCGGAGGGAACCGGGCAGCGGGACACAGGACGGCCAAGGGGGGCAGGACGGCCAGGACAGTCAAGGGGCGCAGGACGGCCAGGGCATCCGGACCGGCGGACCGTCCGCCGAAACCATCCGCGTGGAGACCGGGCTTACAACCGCCCCCATGCCTGAATTTGAGCCCGTGAACGATGAGGTATATGTAAAGACAGAGGATGGGGGAAGCGTCCGTCTGCGCTCATCCTGCAGCACGGACAGTGATTCCAACATCGTTACATACGCCAGTCCCGGCACCAGGCTTGCCCGTACAGGTAAGGGGAGCGAGTGGACCAGGATTGATTATAATGGTTCCACGGCCTACCTGTCATCTGCATATATCACCACGGAGGTGCCAAAGACCACGGCCGCACCGGCCCAAGGCGCCTGTGCGGACAGCGGTGAGGTGACGCTGAACCCATCCTGGAAATATGCGGAGTTTTCCAAAATCAACACAGGGGCGGCCGTCCTGTACCGTTCAGAGGCAGGGGCCAGGAAGAACATTACAATCTGTGTCAACGCCGGCCACGGCACCAAGGGCGGTTCGTCCGTGAAGACCTTGTGCCACCCCGACGGCACGCCAAAGGTAACAGGCGGCACCACCGGAACAGGTGCGACGTCCGCGGCAGCCGTGTCAGGCGGCATGACCTTTGCGGACGGCACGGCAGAGAGCAAGGTAACCCTTGCCATGGCCTTGATTTTAAAGGATAAGCTTCTGGCGGCAGGTTATGATGTTCTTATGATTCGTGAAAATGATGACGTCCAGCTGGATAACGTGGCAAGGACCGTGATTGCCAATAATGCCAGCGACTGCCATATTGCCCTTCACTGGGATTCCACCACCAGCAACAAGGGGGCATTTTATATGAGCGTGCCCAATGTGGAGTCCTACAGGAACATGGAGCCGGTGAAATCCCACTGGCAGCAGCACAATGCGCTGGGGGAAAGCCTGGTGGCAGGCCTTAAGGGGGCTGGGGTGAAGATCTTCTCCGGCGGTTCCATGGCCATGGACCTGACCCAGACATCCTATTCCACCATCCCGTCCGTGGACATTGAACTGGGGGATAAGGCATCCGACCATTCACAGGCAACCCTGAACACACTGGCAGACGGCCTGCTGGCCGGTATCAACCAGTATTTTGGCCAATCATAAGATACTGTACATAAAAGCCTTGCTGGTTTATTAACATTTTCTTACATAACCCTTCTTATAATAGACAAAATCTGAAAACTGGATTACAATAAGTGTAACAGTTAAAGTATTGTCAATATAAGGAGGGAATTTTTATGAAATGTATGAAACGTCTGCTGGCTATTGTCCTTGGAGCAGCACTGCTTTGCCCTATGACCGCATATGCCGGACAGACAGAAGAAGCCAAGGCACTGTATGACCAGGTACAGGAAAAGAGTAATGCAATCACGGATATGAATGCATTCTATGATTTCAAGATTAAATTTGGCGGCTCCATGATTGAGAACGCGGGCCTCACTGCCTCTGACATGCGTCTGGAGATGAATGTCAAGATGAACCATCTGACAGAGCCTGCCCTTATGCGTTATATGGCTTACTGCAGGATGACCGATCCGGACGGCAGCCAGATGACCTATTCCATGTACTATCTGGACGGATATATGTATATGGATATGCTGGGGCAGAAGATTAAGATGCCCATGGCCATGGGAGACATGATGCAGCAGAGCATGGCCAGCGCCAATGCTTTTGATGTTCCGACCGATATTGTTAAGGATATGAACCTGTGGGATGAAGGCGAGAACAAGGTAATCGGGTTTACCATTGACGACAGCCGGATGAATGAATTCCTTCAGACCGTATTAGGTTCCACCGGGCTTACGGGAATGATGGAAGGGACCAGCATGAGCCTTCATAACATAAAGGGCGAGTACGTTGTGAATCCGAACAATGACCTGATTAAGATGCGCCTTAAGATGGATATGTCCATGACCATGGACGGTGAGACCATTACCATGAGCATGGACGGCGATGTCGGTATCGCGGATCCCGGCCAGCCAGTGGATGTTCCGGTTCCTAATATTGCTGAGTACACCGATATCACGGCAGCAGCTAACCAGTAACCCTGCCGTAGATAAAAAAGAGTAAAAAAATCATGCCAGCTACTACACAAAACACGAAATTTAGTGTATAATGCAGTAGTTGGCATTTTTTGGAGGAGTACCCAAGTGGCTGAAGGGTCTGGCTTCGAACACCAGTAGGTCGGTAGCACCGGCGCGAGGGTTCAAATCCCTCCTCCTCCGTTTTATAACGCCCAGGGCAGGCCAGGACATCCTTTCCCGCCCTCTAAAGCCTTAAGCCGTCAGTTCATGGACTGGCGGTATTTTCATGCCTGAAACCCACATTTTCATGCCCTCTGGCCCGGTTCCGGGTGATTTCCAAAAATAATAAAATAAAATGGGACTTTTTCCTGCATTTCACAGTCTAATAGATAGAAGCATGTAAAACATGCGACTGTACGTACAGAAAAGAGAGGAACAGCAATGGAAAACTTAATAAAGAAAGCAAAATTGCGGGATGCGGATGCTTTTACAGAACTGATGCAGCAGCAGATGCAGAACATGTACAAAACAGCCCGTTCTGTTTTGGGCAATGAGGAAGATGTAGCGGACGCCATATCAGACACCATACTGGCATGCTGGGAAAAAATCGGACAGTTGAAGCAGGATGGATACTTCAGGACCTGGATGACCCGCATCCTGGTCAACAAGTGCAGGGACATCATACAGAAGAAAAAGCAGTTCTGTCTGATGGAAGAGGTGCCGGAGGTCCCGTCCCAGGATAAGGGATATGAGGACACGGAATGGAAGGAGGCGCTGAACATGCTGGGGGAACGGTACCGGCTGATCATGATGCTGTACTATGTGGAAGGCTTTCAAATCAACGAAATCAGCAGTATCCTGGAAATCACCGAGAGCACGGTCAGGACCCGTCTGGCCAGGGGAAGGGAAAAACTGGCAGGGGATTACCGCCCGGAACTAAGGAGGAACAGATATGAAAAATAAAGATATCATAAAAACATTACAGAAAGAGATAGAAATCCCTGACATTGTCCAGAAAAAGGCAGATGCTGCATTTGCAGCCATCCGCAGGGAAGCAGGGAACAGCAGGTCCGGCAGCCCCATGGTAAACCATCCGGCAGACGGGGAGGAGGACAGCGGACAGCGGAGGTCCCGCAGGAAAAAGGGGATACACAGGCATCCAGGAAGGAAGATATGGATTGCAGCGGCAGCGGCGGTGCTGGCCGTGGGCACAATCACGGCAGTGGCCGATTATATGAAACGCAGCAAAAGCCTTACCGAGGGCATGCAGGTCACAGACCAGCAGCAGATACAGATGCAGGAAAAGCACCTGTCATCCATAGTGAACCAGTCCTGTACGGATCAGGGGATTACGGTAACGGCAGTGGACAGCATAACGGACAATTATTACACCCACATTGCCTTCCGGGTGGAGGGATATAAGGTGGATACGGGGATACAGCCTGATTTTGGGACAATACAGGTTACGGTTGACGGAAACAATGGGTATAATGAGGCTTCCCCTGAAGACAGCTTCAACTACGTTGCGGGCTTTTACAATGGCTTCATCATGGGAGAGGACGGAAAGATCATCCATGCGGACGGCTCCCCGATACAGACCGACGAAGCCGGCAACTTAATTGAAAACTATACCATGGACGACGGAACCATGGAATACCAGATTACCCTGTCCAACACGCAGAAAAGAGGATTTTTCATCAATAAGCCGGTCCACGTGGAACTGTCCGGCCTGGGAACCGTTGCCAGGGCGGCTTATGAAAATGAGATTAACGGCACCTGGACCTTTGATTTAACATTGTCCGGTTCACCGGAACTTAAAGAATGCAGTTTAAACACGCCATTGGGCAGCACAGGGGCAAGTGTGGTAAAAGCAGAGATTTCCCCCATTTCCCTGGGAGTGGAGTATGAATTCCCCCGGCAGATGGAACCAGGAACCGCAACCGATGAAAATGGACAGGTAACAGAAACCCAATTCCATGCAGAACCCCCCAGGCTCATGGGCGTGCGCATGAAGGATGGGACCATGTATCCATATATCTATCTGGGACCAGGAAGCGCGGGATATGAATCAGAGGAATCCAGCCGTTACAGGACCATGTTTGCCATTGACCGCGTACTGGACGCGGAACAGGTGGAAAGCCTGCTGTTCGAAAAACCGGCTTCAGAACGCGGGACAACGCCAGAGGAAATGTTCTACATGGTGCCGGTGGGATAAGGGGAAATGCAGTTTATGTACAGCCCTGACGAATCAGGACTGCATGCCGCGCTGGGGGCATTCTTCCGGTATGGAAGGGGTTGCGTTGTCAGCTCCCGGAAGGTCAATTTCCGGTATGTCCCCGTCGCCATAGGTGCTGCTGTTGCGGCCCGGAAGTTCAATGGGTTCCATAGGTCTTTGGGTCTGTCCTGCTTCCATGCTTCATCACCCTTTCGTAAACATGTTCTCCACATAGTTGCGCATTTCCTGCCGGCTTTCAATGGTCCTGGCCCCGTTCACGATCTTCTCCTGTTCTGGTTTGCTAAGTCCTGCAAAGCGGTTCAGGGCATCGGAATGCATGGCCAGCTCCATGGTAAAGCCGATGGGCAGTTCATCGTTATTTATCTTATTTATCATGTTCATCACCTCATGGTTAGTATGGAACCGGGACAGCAAAAATATGCACGGTGCATTTCTTTTGAAGGAATGCAGCCAATCTGCCGCCGCGGTCCGTCTGTATGAAAGGCAGCTTAAGGGCCAAAAGCCGCGACCACAAACAGTCACGGCTTTATAAGGCAATTCTTTATGATGATTTAAAATGTTCCGGTTACCGAAGCCGGGATTGTGAACTCAACAGCCCCCATGTAACCAGGAGCCACATCGTATTCTGCAAATGCAATCACAAGCTCGCCCTTGTCATTGAAGTAGTAGCTCTCATCCCCGGTCAGGCCCTTAAAGTCATCCTCCGGCATCTCGGAATTGTAGAAATAGATGATATTATCATCGGCAGCCATCTGGTCAGCCATCTGCTGCTTAATGTTATTGCCGGCAGCGTCCAGCACACCCGGCTTATCCTTAAGAAGTTCTTTAAGGGAGATTACATTGCCTGTGGATTTATCGATGGTAAATATCTTTACGTACTGTGTGCCGCTGGCCATGGTAAGTGTAGTGTCAATGCGGATGCAAAGGTAGCGGTCCGTGTCGGTAACCACCTTGTAGCTGGAATCCAGGCCGTAATGTCCCTCGCCGTTATCCCTGGCAACCTCCTCTTCATACATGGCAATAAGCTCGTTGGCATAATCCTCAATGGATTTGTTGGCAGGGATCTGTGCGCCCTGTCCATTGTCCAGGGTGACCTGGGGAACCTTTATGTCTGCCTGCAGGTTGCCCCGGCTGTCTTCAAAGGTGCGGAAGGTAACTACTTTGGCAATGGAGCCGATGAGTGGAATCTGTTCCATTGCATTGGCGGTTGTGGGGTTTAAATTGGCAAGCAGTGTTATGGTCAGCATGGCTGCAACGGCTGCACCGCCTGTTTTCTTAAAAGATTTCATGATAATCACACCTCTCTGTTCTTTCTTTGCCCGGTCAATGCCAGCCTTCATGCGCTGCCTGGCTTCTTCCGGTACGGGGATATGTTCATATTCCTGCTTTAACATGTTAATCTGTTCTGATTCGTCCTGTTTCAAATGTTCCCGTTTCATGGGCATGGCTCCTTTCTAAGACTTATCCGGTATTTCCCTGTAATGCTCTGCCTCCAGGTTCAGTCTGAGTTTTTTTAAGGACCTGTATAATCTGGCTTTGACTGTGTTTAGATTGTCGCCTACAATGTCTGCAATGTCCTCCAGTTTTAAATCTTCAAAGTACCGCAGCAGGATAATGGTCCTGCTTTTGTCGTCCAGCTGGTTTAATACGGTCCTCAGCTCCAGGTCCTGGTATTGGTCCTCGACCGGTATCTCCGGCAGTTCCTCTGTAATGTTTTCCTTCTTTTTCCTGCGCAGCATATCCAGGGCGGTGTTGACTACGATCCTGTAAATCCATGTGGACAGGTAGTCCTTATTCCTTACCTTTCTGCAGTCCCTGATCGCCCGGTAGGCGCTTTCCTGGACCACATCCAGGGCATCATCTTCATTGCGCATATAGCTATATGCAAGGCGGTAATAACGCTCATAGTTCTCAGTGAGGATCTGTTCCGTTTCCGCCGTATTGTTCTGAAAGCCCATGCAATGCATCCTCCTTTCATTTGTTTCTGTCTGTTAGACGTTTGAGGATCCTATTAAGTTGCATCTATTTTAACATTTTATCGTAAGAAATCAGAAATGCAACATTCATTGTAATTTAATGTGAAAAATGCTATATTGTTAAAAGGAATCATATGAAAGGTGTACATCAGATGAGGGAAGATCATACAGAGGATATGGAATTAAATAAGGAAATGGAAGATATCCGCCAGGTACCCCTGGAGCCCGGGAGCAGGACAGCCCCGGGCCGGGAAAGGCCGGTTGGCGCTTCGTATACAGGCGGCGCAGCGCGTCCGGGAAGAGGCGCGCCCGGTATGGATGAAGGTATGGGCAGGGCAGCGCGTCCAAGAAGCGGGGCATCCGGCCTGGATGAAGGCGTGGGCAGGGCGGCGCGGCCAAGGAGCGGGGCATCCGGATTTGATGGAGGTGTGGGCAGGGCAGCGCGTCCAAGAAGCGGAGCATCCGGATTGGATGAAGGTGTGGGCAGGGCAGCGCGTCCGGGAAACGGAGCGCCTGGCCTGGATGAAGGTATGGGAAGGGCGGTGCGACCGGGAAGAGGCGCGGCGCAGACCGGATCCCAGGGATATGGACGTTCCAGGGCGCGGGGAAATAGGGAAGCGCAGGAAGTCCGTACCAGGCAGGCACGGACGGTTCCAGCGGAGGAAGAGGGCAGGAGAGGCAGGCCGGGGACGGCGGGAACCAGGCCGCCCAAAGCCAGGAATCAACGGACCGGCCAGCCGCCTCTTGAATCAGCGCCGCGTGAAGTCACGCTCCGGCCGGATGACGCGCCAGGGGAGTTCTCCCCTCATCCCGCGGGAAAAGTATCACGGGGCGGCAAAAAAAGGAAAGGTGTTCCCTTTATGGCGCTCCTGCTTGTGCTGATCCTTGGGGTTGGCGCTGGCCTGGGCGGGGGTTATTATCTGTGGGGATGGGAGCGGCCCTACACCATTGACCTGAAGGCAGTGGAAGTGCCGGAATGGGTAAAACAGGAATTCATCAGGAAGAATATTTTCTCAAGGCCGGATGTGAGCCGGAAGCGGATTAACAATATCGTGATCCACTATGTGGCCAATCCGGGAAGCACGGCAAAGAACAACAGGGATTATTTCGACAGCCTGGCGGACCAGGACCAGCAGAAGAGCGGTACATCCACCAGCAGCCACTTTGTGGTGGGGCTGGAGGGAGAGGTCATCCAGTGTATCCCGATTACGGAAATCGCCTATGGCAATGCCCCGCGCAATGAAGACACCATTTCCATTGAAGTCTGCCATCCGGATGAGACAGGCAGGTTCAATGACGTTACATATGAATCGGTTGTGAACCTGACGGCCTGGCTGTGTAAGGAACTTAAACTGGGTTCAAAGGACGTGGTACGCCATTACGATATCAACGGTAAGCTTTGCCCCAAGTATTATGTGGAGCATGAAGATGCGTGGGTACAGTTCAGAAAAGATGTGGATGCTGCCATAAAGGAGCTGTAGTGCCAGGGGGTGTTTGAAAATTCATTCCCGCCATCTGTCCGGCGGCCGGGAAGGACGGCCGCCGGAATACAAAGGATGGAGTACCAGGGCTTTCAGGAAATGGAAGGATCATAATGGAATGAACTCAGGCTTTCGTCCATGGAACACGGTATAATACCGGAACCCGCACCTTAAGAGGAAACGGCGGCATTCCTGGAACCCGTAGCCCAGATATTCCGGGGTATGGGCATCAGAGCCGATGGTGATGATTTCGCCGCCCAGTTCCCTGTATCGTTTTAATATCCTGCGGGAAGGATTGGGCTGCGAGAGGCCGTACCGGAGGCCTCCGGTATTGCACTCCAGCCCTTTGCCGTGTTCGATAAGCACCATGAGGATGGGGTCAATCCACTGGCTGAAGCGCTCATAAGAATAGGAAGCGTTCTGGTGAGGCGCATAGCGGACAATGTAATCCAGGTGCCCAAAGGAATCAAATACATCATAAAGGTTCCTGGCACGGTTTAAGGATACCTTGAAGAATTCCTCCAGCCCCCTCTCCTCGCCGTAATGTTCCCAGTAGCTGAGTTCATAGGGATCCATACCCGTCACAAAGTGGCTGGAGCCGATGATGAAGTCAAAGCTGGAGCCGTGTTCACGTACAAAATCATGAAGGTACCCATCCAGATGATCCTGAAGTCCCAGTTCCACTCCTATATTAATACGGATACGCCCTTCATATTCAGCCTGAAATGCCTTCAGGGCAGAGAGATAGGAGGGGATATCCAGGTTGAAATCCGTGTCGCAGAATCCCGAGTCATAATCATGGTGGTCCGTGATACAGATTTCCTTCATGCCAAGTTCCATGGCCTTTTCTATCTGCCTGCGCACCGGTGTGTCTGAATCACCGGAAAATGCAGTATGCAGATGACAATCGTTAATCATAAATGTTTCTCCTTGTGGTCAAATCATTCAACAGGTTCATTATAACAGAAAGTTCCAAAAATAGAAGCCAGTAATAATAATAATTTAGATGTATAAAGGTGTAGAGATTTGTGGTATAATGAAAAATAAGCATTCATTTGGACATAATCACCAAGGGGATGAAAAAAATTTCCAGAAAAAGCCTGTCCTGCGAAAAATTGAAAAAAGGACTTGCCATTTCCAGAGAAATTGATTACAATGTAAGAAGGTTGATTATTATTTAACAATAATATAATTTTTAACAAACTAGGAGGAATTGAATCATGGCAGTAAAAGTAGCAATTAATGGTTTTGGACGTATTGGACGTCTGGCTTTCCGTCAGATGTTCGGAGCAGAAGGTTACGACGTAGTAGCAATCAATGACTTAACCGATCCTAAGATGTTAGCTCATCTCTTAAAGTATGATACAGCACAGGGCGGATACGCTGGCGTATATGGACAGGGCCTTCATACCGTAGAGGCTGGTGAGGATTCCATTACTGTTGATGGCAGGAAGATTACCATCTACAAGGAGCCAAAGGCTGCTGATCTTCCATGGGGCCAGATTGGTGTTGACGTGGTTCTGGAGTGCACAGGCTTCTACTGCTCCAAGGACAAAGCACAGGCACACATCGATGCAGGCGCTAAGAAAGTTGTTATTTCTGCTCCAGCAGGCAATGATCTTCCTACGATTGTATACAGTGTTAATGAGAACGTACTGACAGCTGATGACAAGATTATCTCCGCTGCTTCCTGTACAACCAACTGCCTGGCTCCTATGGCTAAGGCACTGAATGATTACGCTCCTATCCAGAGCGGTATCATGTCCACCATCCACGCTTACACAGGCGATCAGATGATTCTGGACGGACCACACAGAAAAGGTGATTTAAGAAGGGCAAGAGCCGGCGCTGCAAACATCGTTCCGAACTCCACAGGCGCTGCTAAGGCTATCGGCCTGGTTATCCCAGAGCTGAACGGCAAGTTAATCGGTTCCGCACAGCGTGTTCCGGTACCGACCGGTTCCACCACAATCCTTACAGCTGTTGTTAAGAAGGCTGGCGTTACCAAGGAAGACATCAATGCCGCTATGAAGGCTGCTGCTTCTGAGTCCTTCGGATACAACGAGGATGCCATTGTTTCCTCCGATGTTATCGGCATGAAATTCGGCTCCCTGTTCGATGCAACCCAGACCATGGTAGCTCAGATTGCGGATGATCTGTATGAGGTTCAGGTTGTTTCATGGTATGACAACGAGAACTCCTACACAAGCCAGATGGTCAGGACCATTAAGTACTTTGCTGAGCTTGGCTAATTGAAGCAATAAGTTGACTCATGAGGGGTCCGGTCGTTTGGACCGGACCCTTTTTTGCGCAGGGGTTCCTGCATGGAATCTTAAGACTCTGAAAGGGGATTAATACAATGTTAAATAAGAAAACAGTAGATGATTTAAAGGATTTACAGGGCAAGAAGGTACTGGTGCGCTGCGATTTCAACGTGCCGTTAAAGGAAGGCGTCATCCAGAACTACAACCGTATCGACGGTGCCATCCCAACCATCAAGAAGCTTCTTGACCAGGGCGCAAAGGTTATCCTGTGTTCCCATCTGGGCAAGCCAAAGGGCGAGCCTGTACCTGAGATGAGTCTTGCACCGGTTGCACCGGCCCTCAGCGAGAGACTGGGCGTTGAAGTTAAGTTTGTGGATGATGCAAAGGTTACCGGACCTGAGACACAGAAGGTTGCCGCTGAATTAAAGGACGGCGAGGTTCTTCTGCTTCAGAATACACGTTACAGGATTGAAGAGACCAAGTTCAAGGATGGCGATGCTGCTACAGAAGGTTATGCCAAGGAACTGGCCGATCTGTGCGACGGCATTTTTGTCAATGATGCATTCGGCACCGCACACAGGGCACACTGCTCCAATGTGGGTGTTACAAGATATACCAAGGAGAACGTGGTAGGCTACCTGATGGAGAAGGAAATCAAGTTCTTAGGACAGGCGGTTGAGAACCCGGTCCGCCCCTTTGTGGCTATCCTGGGCGGCGCAAAGGTTTCTGATAAGATTAACGTGATTAACAACCTCCTTGACAAGGTTGACACCCTGATTATCGGAGGCGGCATGGCTTACACATTTGCCAAGGCCCAGGGACAGGAAATCGGCAATTCCCTGTGTGAGGCCGATAAGCTGGATTACGCGCTTCAGATGGTTAAGAAGGCAGAGGAGAAGGGCGTTAAGCTGCTGCTTCCGGTTGACCATGTAGAGGGTAAGGAATTTTCCAATGACACAGAGCATAAGGTAGTGGATGTGATTGATGCCGGCTGGTCAGGATTTGATATCGGACCTAAGACAATTGCTCTTTACAAGGATGCCTTAAAGGGCGCCAAGACCGTTGTATGGAACGGACCCATGGGCGTATTCGAATTCTCCAACTTTGCAGAAGGTACACTGGAAATCTGCCGTGCGGTTGCTGAACTGACAGATGCAACCACTGTCATCGGCGGCGGCGATTCCGTGAATGCTGTTAAGAGACTGGGCTTTGCCGATAAGATGACACACATTTCCACTGGCGGCGGCGCTTCCCTGGAATTCTTAGAGGGCAAGGAACTGCCGGGTGTTGCGGCTGCAGATAACAAATAATAGTATAACTGATACGGAAACTTCGGCGATATGAGGCCCATAAAGACTTTGCTAAGTATCGCCAGGCACTAAGTGCAAGGAGAGGGGAACCATCATGGCAAGAAAGAAAATCATCGCAGGCAACTGGAAAATGAACATGACACCTTCAGAGGCAGTTGCCCTGGTTAACGAGTTAAGACCACTGGTAGCAAATGACGATGTGGACGTGGTATTCTGCGTACCCGCAATCGACATCATCCCGGCTGTGGAAGCTGCCAAGGGAAGCAATATCTGCATTGGCGCGGAGAACATGTATTATGAGGAAAAAGGCGCTTACACAGGCGAGATTGCCCCTAACATGCTCACGGATGCAGGCGTAAAGTATGTAATCATCGGGCATTCCGAGAGACGCGAGTATTTTGCCGAGACAGACGAGACAGTGAATAAGAAGGTGCAGAAGGCATTTGAACACGGCATTACCCCGATTGTCTGCTGCGGCGAGTCCTTAACCCAGAGGGAACAGGGCATCACCATTGACTGGATCCGTCAGCAGATTAAGATTGCGTTCCTGAATGTGACGGCTGACCAGGCTAAGACTGCTGTAATCGCGTATGAGCCAATCTGGGCAATCGGCACAGGCAAGGTAGCAACCACGGAACAGGCTGAGGAAGTATGCGCAGCCATCCGTGCCTGCATCGGTGAGATTTATGATGATGCAACAGCAGAAGCCATCCGCATCCAGTACGGCGGCTCCGTATCCGCATCCTCAGCGCCGGAGCTGTTCGCACAGCCTGACATTGACGGCGGTCTGGTAGGCGGCGCCTCCCTTAAACCGGATTTTGGGAAAATTGTCAACTACAATAAGTAATAAGCAAGCAATGTATTTGCCCTGCGGCCAAAGAAGCTGACTGCAGGGCATCATTCTCTTTGACAGCAATGGAAAAAAAGGAGATTTTTGAATATGAGCAAGAAACCAACCGTATTAATGATACTTGACGGCTACGGCCTTAACAGCAACTGCGACCACAATGCTGTGTGCGAGGGCAGGACTCCTGTCATGGACCAGCTGATGAGCCAGTGCCCCTTTGTAAAGGGCGAGGCCAGCGGGATGGCAGTGGGACTTCCGGAAGGCCAGATGGGCAACTCTGAGGTGGGCCATCTTAACATGGGGGCAGGCCGCATTGTTTACCAGGAACTGACCAGGATCACCAAGTCCATCCAGGACGGTGATTTCTTCCAGGTGCCTGAATTCCTTACCGCGGTGGAAAACTGCAAGAAGAACGGCACTGCCCTTCATATGTTCGGCCTTGTGTCCGATGGCGGTGTCCACAGCCACAACACCCACATCTATGGCCTTCTGGAACTGGCTAAGAGGAATGGCCTTGACAAGGTGTATGTGCATTGTTTCCTGGACGGCCGCGACACCCCTCCGGAATCCGGCAAGGGATTTGTGGCTGACCTGGAAGCCAAGATGAAGGAAATCGGCGTGGGAGAAGTGGCATCCGTTATGGGACGTTACTATGCCATGGACCGTGACAAGAGATGGGACCGTGTGGAACTGGCCTACAATGCGCTGACAAAGGGCGAGGGAAACCGGGCCGCAAGCGCCACCGGAGGAATCCAGGCATCCTATGATGATGGCAAGGCAGACGAGTTCGTGATACCTTTCGTGGTTGAAAAGGACGGTAAGCCAACCGCAACCATTATGGACGGGGATTCCGTGATATTCTACAATTTCCGCCCAGACCGTGCAAGGGAAATCACCCGCGCGTTCTGCGACACGTCCTTTGACGGCTTTGCAAGGGATAAGAAACTGGACCTTGTGTTCGTATGCTTTACCGACTATGATGAAACCATCGAAAACAAGCTGGTTGCATTCAGGAAGGAGAGCATCACCAATACCTTTGGCGAATTCCTGGCAGCCCATGGCAAGACCCAGGTAAGGATTGCCGAGACTGAGAAGTACGCCCACGTTACCTTCTTCTTTAACGGCGGCGTGGAGGAACCCAACAAAGGCGAGGACCGTATCCTGGTTCCCTCACCAAAGGAAGTTGCCACCTATGACTTAAAGCCTGAGATGAGCGCCAATGGCGTGTGCGATAAGCTGGTGGAAGCTATCAGATCAGGCAAGTATGATGTAATCATCATCAACTTTGCCAACCCGGACATGGTTGGACATACAGGCGTGGAGGATGCTGCCATCAAGGCCATCGAGACAGTGGACGCCTGCGTGGGCCGCGCAGTGGAGGCCATCAAGGAAGTGGACGGCGTCATGTTCATCTGTGCGGACCACGGCAATGCGGAGCAGCTGGTGGACTATGAAACAGGGGAGCCATTTACGGCCCACACCACCAATCCTGTCCCGTTCATCCTGGTGAATGCGGACCCAGCCTACAAGCTGCGCGAGGGAGGCGCCCTGTGCGATATCATCCCAACCCTCATTGAGCTGATGGGAATGGAGCAGCCTGTGGAGATGACCGGAAAGTCCCTGCTGGTGAAGTAAGGATTGATTGGAGTTTAATGGATTATAATGTATGAGAAGGCCGGGCGGCCGTGACTGCCCGGTCTTTTTTTGCGCCCCAATCACAAAATACACACACCAATCTAAAAATAGGGCACTTGTGCCAATACGCTCCCCTGCCATATAATGAGAGGAGGAAAAAACATCTGGAGGTGCCTGTCATATGAAACGGCTGGAAAAATTCTTTAATATGAAAATGATTCGGAACCGTATAATCGCCGTACAGCTGGGGGTCATCATTCCGGCTGTCATCCTGCTGGGGGTGATGATATACGGCATGACAAGCGCCATGCTCATAAAGACAAACTCGGAATCCTATCTAAAGGTCCTTGAATCAGCAGATATCATTTTGAGCCATTATCTGGATTCCTACCGTGACATTACCAGGAATGTGCTGGCAGACCCGGTTCTTCAAAATGACCTTACGATAAGCAGCAATTCCCGGTCAGGTGGAAAACGGATAGAAGAGCGCCTGTTCGTGGATCTGGACAATGCGATGGAAAAGTATATCATGGGATTTTCCGGCGCCAGGTCAATCTATCTGTATGATTCCAGGGGAAGGCTGTTCTATCTGGATGACTCGGGGCAGGGCAGGTCTGCGGCAGACGCAGCGGACTATGGTGTTATCTCAGCCACGCCATGGTTTAAGAAGGCGGCAGCGCAAAAAGGATATGAGGGGTTCGCGGGCCGGAATGTAATTACCGGGAACAGGGAGCAGTTTTCCTGCATCAAGCTCCTTAAGAACCTCGATACCCAGGATGTGATTGGAATGATGATATTGAACTTTGACAAAGCGGCTTTAAAAGAGGTATTTCCCTCTTACCGCCCAGAGCAAGGCGCATATGCTGTGGTGGAACAACAGGAGGAGGGGGGATATGATGTGGTCCTGTCATCCGGCGCAGCCATGGAGGAGCAGGAGATTGCCCGCATTCTGGTAAAGGGGGACCCGGACTATCATCTGTCCAGGTATGGCAGCTCGGAAATGGGCTGGGAGCTGGTACACATGGTGCAGAACCGGAGCCTGTTAAGTGAAGCAGGTAAGATACAGGGCATTATTATGAATGGGCTGGCGATAACCATAGTCCTTTTGCTGGTGCTGACGGTTCTTTTGTGTAACCGGATTACTAAGCCCCTTTACCAGCTGAGGGATGATATTGTACGTGTGGGGGAGGGGGAGCGCTGCCTGGAAACAGATTTTCCGGATGATGAGATAGGCGCCATCGGCCAGGAATTCAGCCGTATGGTAAATGAAAAGCTTACCCTGGCCGACCAGGTCACACGGGTGGAGCTTAAGAATAAGGAGGCGGAACTGGAGCTGCTTCAGTCCAACATCAATCCCCACTTCCTGTATAATACCCTGGATTCCCTTTACTGGATGGCCATCCTCCATGAGGCCGAGGATGTGGCGGAGCTTACAAAGGCATTGAGCGATGTGTTTAAGATTGCCCTCAGCAAAGGGGAAAAGTTCATTCCCATACAGAAGGAGCTGGATTTTGTCAGAAGCTATCTCTATATCCAGAACATCCGTTTTGAAGGGAAGATCCATGTGGACATCCAGGCCGATGAAAGCCTGATGGGATATAAAGTCATAAAGCTGCTGCTTCAGCCATTTGTGGAAAATGCTGTTTACCATGGGCTGGAGCCTAAGCTGGGAAGCGGCACCGTTGTCATAAAGGTTTACAGGGAGCAGGATTTCCTGTGTTTTGAGGTGGCGGATGACGGGGTTGGCATGGATGTGGATGCCTCCCTTTCCAAAGGATACGCCCTGAGGAACAGTCTGGAACGCATCCGCCTTGTCTATGGTGATGATGCAAAGGTGGAATTTAAGAGCAGCCCCGGACAGGGGGTACAGGTGAAAATATCGTTGCGGGCGGGGGTAAAGGAATGATAAAAGTGGTTCTGATTGAAGATGAAAACGTAGTCTTAAAAGGCATGGCCATGGTATTGAAGCGGGAGCCGGATGTGGACCTGGCAGGCACGGCAGAAGATGGGAACCAGGGATTGGAGCTGATATACAGGGAACATCCCGATGTGGTCCTGACGGATATCCGCATGCCGGGACTGTCGGGCCTGGAGATGATAGAACAGGCCCAGATGCGTTTTCCGGACACGGTGTTCATCATATTCAGCGGATTTTGCGAGTTTAAATATGTCCAGCAGGCCATTGGTCTGGGCGTGCTTGCCTATCTGGAAAAGCCGGTTACGGTCAGCGATTTGCGGGGCGCCCTTAAAAAGGCCGCCAACCTGGTGGACTACAAGAAAAATTATATACGCATGAAGGAGCGCACCCAGCAGGTAAACCGGGTTATGGTGGAGCAGGCCCTGTACGACCTGATGAACCAGCCGTCCGCCATGGAAGCTGCAAACATGGAGCGGCTTCTGGAGGTGGGGGAATATCTTAGCTTTTCAACTGAGCTGGCCGTGTTATGCGCCGGGAAATTATCCTGGAAGGAGTCTGGCGTGGATGAATACCGGAAACTGATCCATGCAATGACATTTTCCATTGCAGGGAACCACAGCCTGGACATTTACACCCTGACCGTGGAGGAGCAGCTGTATTTTGTATACTTCAACCAGGAATGCCAGATATTTCCCTTTTATCAGGAGATATCCGGGCAAAGGCAGGCGCTGGAGGACCAGGGCATATCCTTTTATGGGGGAATCAGCAGCATACATCAGGGCATCTATGGGCTGAAGGACGCGTTTGCAGAGGCCAGGAGCGCCCAGAACTATGCGTGCTTCCTGGAATCGGAGGAAATCGTGCGCAGCGGGGATGTGGAGTATCGGAACCATATTCCGGCTGAGATTACGGACAGCCAGTATTCCATGGAGTTTAATTTTCGTCTGCAGAATTACAGCCAGTTCAGGAAACAGGCCGGGGCATACCTGTCCTACCTGGCTAAGGAGGGAATCATGCCGGAGCTACTGAGGAACGAATGCCTGGACCTGGTATACCTGGTGAAAAAGCTTGCGCTGGAATCCGGTGGTGTTGGGGAAGATAGGCTGCCTGTCATCAGCCACAGTGAAATCATGGACCTGGAATCCGCGGAGGAAATGACGGACTGGGCGCGCCGCATGACGGACCGTTTCCTGCTGGAGGTGGAGCAGGACCGGAATACGGAAAGGGAACACCCTGTAAGCGTGGTGAAAAAATACATAGACCAGCATTATGCCGAGAGCATCACGCTAGAAACCCTGGCGGACCAGGTCCATATGAACCCCACATATCTGAGCGTCCTGTTTAAAAAGGAAGAGGGGGTTGCCTACAGCCATTATCTGGCCCAGGTCCGCATCCGCCAGGCAGCAGGGCTGCTGGAAAAGGGGGAAAAGGCAAAGGATGTGTGCAGGAAGGTGGGATATTTCGACTACCGCTACTTTAACAAGCAGTTTAAAAAATATGTGGGCATGACACCGGACACCTATAAGCGTACAAAGATAGGGCTTGAATAAAAGAGATTCTTGAAAATGGCCCAACAATCCAAAATAAAGGCGGATTTAAAAAATTACCGGCTCACCTTACAATGGAACCATAAAACACAGAGGAGAGTCGGGACATGAAGATTCAAAACTTAGATTACACAGATGCAGGCTTAATGATGTCTGCCCTCAGGGAAACAGTGGATTATATCAGGAGCCGGACAAGAAAGGTACCTGAGATTGCCATGATTTTAGGCTCCGGGCTTGGGGATTACGCGTCCCAGCTGGAAAATGCCGATATCATTCCTTATGAGGACATCCCTAATTTCCCAAGACCGACGGTCAGCGGACACAGCGGCCGGTTATTCATGGGGGAGATTGCAGGAAAATGCATTGCCGTGATGCAGGGAAGGAACCATTATTACGAGGGGTATGACACCCAGACAATCACTTATCCTGTCAGGGTACTGCGCATGCTGGGGGCAGGCAGCCTTATTCTCACCAATGCCTGCGGGGCCGTGAGCAGACATTTCGTCCCGGGGGACCTGATGATCATCGAGAATCATCTGGCACACTTCTGCCCGCCGCCCCTGAGGGGAGCACACCTGGAGGAACTGGGACCGAGATTTACCGATATGAGCAGGCCCTATGACCCGGAGTACATGGAACTGGCCCGCAGATGTGCAAAGGATATGGGAATCAGGATACAGCAGGGCGTGTACGGTTACTGGCCCGGCCCCACCTATGAGACTGCCGCGGAGGTCCGCGCATATGCAGTCCTGGGGGCCGACGTGGTGGGAATGTCCACCGTGGCGGAGGATATGGTGGCTGTCAACTGCGGAATGAGGGTATTGGGCATTTCGTGCATAACCAACATGACATGCATCCATTCCTCGGGTAAGACCAGCCACGATGAAGTCATCCAGGTCATGGAGCAGATATCTGAGAAGACCGTGAAATTGCTGAACCGGATTGTAGAGGAAATGTAGGCGCACAGGTGATAAGGAGGAGAAGGATAATGAGAAGCAGGCAGATGATTTCAGTGTTGTTGGCCGCAGTGATTGCACTTTCAAGCGTGGGATGTTCCGGCGCCCCCTCATCCGGGACAGGTTCTTCCGGCTCCGGCAGCCCTTCGGAGACAGAGGCCGGACAGGATGGGGAAAAGGCGGGGAATGGTAAAACAGATACAAAGGAACGGACCATTACCTGGATGACCGTGCGTTCCTCATGGCCTGCCATGAACATGATTGCTGAAGATTATATGAAGGAAAACCCGGATGTAAAAGTGGAGTTTGAAGTGATTTCCGACCGTTCCACCTATAACCAGAAGCTGAAGATCCTGGCTGCCAGCAACGAACTGCCGGATCTGTTTGACAGCGAGGGAGATACCCTGCTCAGTGAGATTGCCTCTACCGGGGCCTTGGTGGATGTGGACGGCCTGTATAAAGACCTGGGCTATGACCGCATGATGAACATTGGGGAAAACTATGCGCGTCTGTCCGACGGTAAACTCTACAGCCTTGCATGGGAGAACAACATTGAATATTTCTGGTACCACAAGGATTTATTCAAAAAGGCCGGAATCCAGAAGACGCCGGAAACCTTTGATGAATTACTGGATACCTGCCAGCAGCTAAAGGATGCCGGGATCACACCCATCTCCACGTGGCCGGGCTGGGCCCTGTTACGCTGGATGGCTTTTATCCCCTATCGTCTGGAGGGCAATGATTACATTGAGAAGCTGAAGGTGGGGCAGGCGAAGATGAGTGACCCCGTGGGCATCCAGGCAGCCAATTTCTTCCAGAAGTTGGGAACGGAATATTTCCAGCCCGGTTGGTCCACCAGCGACTATACCAGCGCCCTTGAGAATTTCCTTTCAGGAAATGCTGCAATCTATTACATCGGTACCTGGCAGTTCAGCAGTTTCATGGATGAAAACAGGGAACTGAAAGACGATTACGCATATTTCTACATGCCCTCCATGGAAGGAGCGGTGAATGGCAGGACCGATATGTGGGCCAATGCAGGCACAGGCACGTCCATCAGCAAGGATAAATATGATGACCAGTTAAAGGATTTTATTAAATATGTGCTGGACAGTTATCCTGAAACTGCATTTTATAAGACTAGCGTCATGCCGCCCATGGATTTTGACACCACGCTGGGAACCTTCTCGGACTTTGACCAGAAGGTCATGGATGACTGCAACAACCTGACAGATTACGGATACAGCTGGGATGTGCGCATGGACTCTGCCACGGTTGAGGTGATGAACAAGGAGATTGTCAACCTGGGTATGGGCGCCATAACGCCTGAGGAATTTGCCCAGCGCATTGACGCCGCTATTGCTGAAAATGCCCCCAAGTTCTTTCAATAACCTGGCAGACCTTAGAATGAGGAGGATTCCACATGTGTCTACATCGAAAACAGGATCCATACATTTTCCTTGCCCTGCCCCTCATTGTATATCTTGCAGTGGTCCTGATTCCCATATTTTCATCCATATATTACAGTGTCATGGACTGGAACGGTATTACGGAAATGAAGTTTGTGGGAATAAGTAACTACGCCAAGATGTTCAAGGACCCAAACCTGCCCACCTGCCTATTTAACAGCCTGAAATATGCTGCCGTCGGCACCGTATTCCAGGTGGGCGGAGGCCTTGTCCTGGCCATCCTGGTCCAGCAGATACGCAAGGGACAGAATATCACCAGGGTAATCCTGTTTACCCCGGTGGTCATATCCGGTATGGCCATGAGCCAGACCTTTAAGAAGTTATTAGCCATCAGCCCGGACGGCGTGGTCAATGCATTTCTGGGAGCGGTCGGGGTGTCACATCTGAAAACCGCGTTCCTGGCAGACATGGACCTGACCTTGTGGGTGGTGGCAATCGCCGAGGCATACCGTTTCTGGGGACTGTACATGGTGGTGTTCCACTCAGCGTTTACCTCCATTGACAGCGAGGTCATTGAGGCGGCTTCCATTGATGGGGCCGGCTACTGGAAGACACTGCTCTATGTCCGGCTGCCCCTGATCCGCCCGGTTATCATCAACTGTATCGTATTGGCGGTCATTGGCACCTTAAAGGCATTTGAAGGTCCATTTGTCCTGACAAACGGAGGTCCGGGATATGCCAGCGAGCTGATGGCAACCTATATGTATAAGACGGCATTTAACAACATGGAATATGGATACGGCAGTGCGCTGAGCCTGATTATTGTAGTGGAATGTATTGCGATTTTCGGACTTATCAATGCCCTGACAAAGCGGAAGGAGTGAGGAGGAGCATGAAAAACATAAAATCCCTGAAACGGCTGCCCCTTTACTGCCTGATCCTGCTTGTGGCGGTCATACAGACTTATCCCATCCTGTGGATTTTCCTGTCCAGCATCAAGCCATCACAGGAGCATCTGATGAACCCGCCCTATGCCCTGCCAACAGCGCCTACGCTTGCAAACTATGTAAGTCTTCTGGATTCCATGATACCCACCTATTTTAAGAACAGCGTGGTAGTGGCAGCCATAACCCTTACAGGAATCGTGGTGCTGGGGGCGCTGGCAGCCTATCCTTTATCCAAAATGCAGTTTAGGGGACGTACCCTGGTGCGCAACTTCTTCATGCTGGGCATCATGATTCCCATTTTTGTATCCCTGGTCCCCATGTTCGGGGTATACAACAGGCTGGGGCTTAAGAATACATACTGGTCCCTGATTATACCGCAGGTAGGGTTTGCCATACCCATGGCCATGTACCTCTATATTGGCTTTTTGGACCAGATACCGGACGCCCTGATTGAGGCGGCCTATATGGACGGCGCCGGTTCCTTCCGTATATTCCTGGAAATCATTGTGCCCCTTCTGCATAATGCCATTGCAACCATTGCCATATTTGAGTTTGTATTTGTGTGGAACGAGTTTACATTCGCAAATACGTTCATCAGTACCAGCGCAATGAAAACAGTCCCGGTAGGACTGAATGATTTCATCAATAATTTCGGCCTGAGGGACTGGGGGCTTACCTTTGCGGCTGTATCCGTGACAGTACTGCCCACACTGATAGTATTCTTTATATTAAATAAGCAGGTAATGGCAGGAATGACTGCCGGAGCCGTAAAAAGTTAACTTTACATGAGAAAGGAAATAGAAGATGTCCAGTAAATTATATATACAGAACAGGATTTATAATGTAAATGACCGCCTGATTGCCCTTGATTTATACGAAAGAATCATTGATTGGATAGACAAGGGGCTTCTGGCTGATATGAAAGAGCCATACCTTCCTTTTAAGAGCACTAACAATACCAGCGTTGGCCAGGAGGCGGGAATATTTGAAATGGATGTGCAGGCCCTGGCTGACTGCAGCGGGGTGGTGGGGTATTTTGACGGATGGACCTATGACCCGGGCTGTGGGTTTGAAATTGGATGTGGGTACGCATGGGGATATCCGGTCAACATCATCTCCACGGATATTTTCACCAGTTCAATGGGGGATTCACAGGATTTTTACCATGCAAGCAGACTGGTGGAGCATATTTCAAATTTTGCGGCTGTTTCGGATCTGAATCAGGAGATAACGGATTACAGGCAGAGGAACATGGATGTGCTGGAACGGGCCCTGACGGTTTTTAAAAACAATCTGATCCACGATTTCGGGATGCCCAGACCGGCCCCTGTACCCATCCAGTCCTTGCCGGTGGAGTATGACTATTACCTGGATCCTAATTTTAAATATACGGAATCCGGACAGATGCTACTTGAGAAAATTAAATCGGCAATCCAGGCAGCAGGAAAGACCTGTGTGACAGGGGACAACCAGGGCGATATTGAGGAGGATATTGACCGCCTGAGAAAAAGCGGCCAGGCCATCCTGCTATTTGATGCGGCGGAACCCAATATTGACTCAGCCGTCCTTGGGGGGATTGCATATGGAATCGGCCGGAAACCCATTGTATACTCCAGCAATAAACAGCGGATCCATATGTCGGGCAGGTTTGTGTGCCAGCTTAACAGCATGAACTGTTATTCGTCTGAGAAGGTGGTGGAATCCCTGGAGGAACTTGTGAGGGTGATTGGGGAATAGTTGAGGGGTATCTACGTGATAGCTATGCGGATAGCCATGTGGATGGATATATTTCTGAAAAGACGGTCAGGCATTGCCTGGTCGTTTTTTGTTATGATCGGTACAATATCACTTTTAAAATCAGCGGTTATAAAAGTTGATTCTATCATTTGACTTCTATGATATACTTGATTTATAAAATATGCTTGTCTGAACTGCCGCTTAACCAGAAGCATGGAGACATCAAAAAAGAATGGGTCACTGATGATACAGCAGTTAATATAGGATGATTCTATGGATGATAAAATAAAATCAATGATTGATGAATATATAGCCAATGTAGAGGATGTATGCTGCAAACTACTGGAAGGAATAAACAGGCAGGAAAACCTGGAATTAAGAACGAAATGGGATTTCTTTGAATACAGGGGCAAAGTGCGTAAAACCGATTTCATCATCGGTGGTATCACATACAGACTTCACGGGAACGGCTGCTTTGCTTTTGGCGATGGGCTGTTTTTGGATTGGAATTTTGGTTACAGAAGCAGGTGGTGCGGTATTGATCCCTGGTTGCTGGGGATGACCCTCAAGCAGGGAGGGAGCAGCCAAACGGAATATTTCGATGGTAAATTATTGGAAGAAGCTTGTGAACTGGCTGTCATTGAAGGCGAAATGTTTAAAAAGAACGGACTCTATCATTATTCGGTGAATAAAAAGGATACATTTACGCCGGAGTTCCCAAAGGAATATGACTCTTTGGCAATAGAGTATTTTCATGAAACGTGGATACTTCCGAGAAGTAAGATGACAGATAGGTTTTTGAGAAAAAGTAATTGGATTTGTAATCAGATATACGGCAATCAAAATAGATATGTTTTACGGTTCTTTTTAGGAGAAAACGAAATATATTCAGTTCCATATGATGACATGAACTATCCGGAGAATGCGGTTAAAATCATGACCGATACTATTCTCTGGAATTTGAAGAAGCAGGGATAGGGATTGTGCAGATTAAGGAGGGCTTTGCATATGCGCAGGGTGGATGACCAATATTATCGTGGTTATGAAGGTGAGACGGAAATCGGGTTTTACACAATAAAGGAAAAAATAGTTATTTGGGCAGGCTTTTTTGACGATATAATGGAGCAGATGGAACCATCCCGGTATGGATGGACTGGAATTGCATACTACTATCATTTACATACCGGATGGTATGATGAAGATTTCTGGCAGATTCCAGACTTAGAAGAATGTCTGCGGCAGTTCGAAGGAATAGATATATCTGAATGCCGGTTTGAAGGGTCTAAAAATGTGTTAGCATCCATCCGGAGCATGCTTTCATTGGCCATACAGGAAAATGAAAACGTATGGATATCGGAGGGATGACAACCAATGAGCAGACCGTGCACCACCAGGTTTTGCTACAGGCGTATGGCAATTGGTTAAGGAGGGACAGGCGTTGCATAAAATTGCAGAAAGTATGCATTATGAGGTGTATAGGGAGTATGAGACGGTTCTTTTGAAAATGAAACACCTGGAACGAACCGTGACCATTGGAGACTTTTATGGGGACGTAGGAAAAGTAATCATATCCCCGGAAGAGGAATGCTGTGTAATGGCTGGATGCGGAGTCATTGTTTATTATTTAAATGAACCATTTACACCGTATGGGTATGGTAAAAGATGTGGACAGTGGAAGGAGTGGTATAGGACTGGAGATACATGGGTGGAGGATGTGGTGATGGAAAACGATGGAACCATAGTGATACAGTTGGAAAATGGGGAGAAAACTGCTCTGCCGTGCCTTCCTCAGGAAGAAGGCCGGACATGAGCACAACATTTGAAGTGTATCCTGCAGATACATACATCCCTTCTTTTTCAGAACTCCTGTCCCATACGGAAATGGTGCTGGAAGGCTACCTGAAAAGCATACATATTAATAAAAGTATCCGAATGAACGCCGAGCTGCATCTGATAAACGGACATGATAAAAAAACGGTTCAGCCTGAAGATAAAGTGGTATGGGATGAAACTGCCTATGCCTGGTTTTTCGTTAAGGATGTTCCCGGAGGGACCGATGCCTATTACTGCAGGCATACGGACATGGACATCGGATTTTTAAATTCCCGGCAGGGCCAGATGATTTCATGAGCTGGTATTTCAGGCCGGAACATGCTGCGAATCAGGATGATGCCGACTTTACGGAGAGATGTACATGGTCAATCAGGAAAATGCTGGCTGATTGACAGGGGGACTGTTCCATAGGTTATTAAATTCCTATGGAACGGTCCTTCTGATTTTGATTATACATCTGCCAATGGCGGAAGGCATTCAATCAGCTGCAAATCACAATCTGATTGGACGGCGCACTGTCCTTTTGCCCCATATGGCAGATAGAAATACATTCCCTTATTTAGTTCTCTTTTATAATCATTTCCGGTAATCATACCAGAACCCTCTGTTACAATATAGACAGCAGGCGCTGTTCCTAAGACAAAAGAACTGTCATGGACCGTGTAACGGTTAACGCTGAAACAGGGGGTATCTTCGTAGCCCATCAGCATTTCTTTTTTAATCCCGTTTTCCTTGGACAACAGGCGGGGGATTTTCTTAGAGATAGACATACAGTCAGGGCCATTCACACTGTAGTCAAAGCAGTCCAGTGCAATATCCCTGTCCAGGCCAAGATACAGCTGGTCTTCCGGAAGAAGATATTCCCCACACCAGTATTCCGGCTGAATGGTAAAATCAGTAGGTTCCTGTACCTCTAAAATTAGGCAGCCGGCTCCGATGGCATGAACACAGCGGGACGGAATGAGATAAACCTCCCCGGGCTGTACCGGAATCTTGTTAAGAACCGTGTCCATCACAGTTCTGTCATTTCGGGAACGTTCAATATAAGTGATGAATGATTCCTTGGTCATGTTTTCCTTAAAGCCAAAATAGATACTGGCATCCTCCCTGGTATTAAGGACAATCCACATTTCGGTTTTTCCAAAATTGCTGTTTAAATACTTTTGTGAAAATGTACGGTCCGGGTGTATCTGAAGGGGCAGCCGCATGGCGCTGTCAAGAAGCTTTACCAAAAGGGGAAAGGTTCCCGCAGGTCCAGCCATCTGCCAGGGATGTTCTTCCATCAGGCTTTTCAATGTGATATCAGTGTGTTCTACTAAGCTGTATCCTTCTAATGGAACCGTGCTTCCTGGATTTAACGCCTTCACGGTGGATGCAACCCATTCTTCCGGATAATTATTGTCTTCCTGCTCATCCCCAAAGAAATCAGAAAATAAAAGCCCGCCTTTATAAATACGGTAAACACGGTTTCTGTCAAAGAAAATAGGTTTAGTCATGTCGATTTTCATGAGTATGCTCCTTTTTAAGGGATTTTTAATCCCTGAATGATTATGAGATTATTTTCAATAACAGATATTCATACTGCACAGTACAGTATTAGGTAAGGATTAGATGAAAAAAGTATAACACCAGTGGATTTGAATGTCAAATGAATTGACAAATTAAATAAAAAATGTATATAATAATATCATAAAATATTGGTTTATTATTTGGAAGTATAGGGAAAAACTTACAAATTTTTTTGGTAATTGATATATATATAAAATGGTTTAACAAAATATTATTAACAAAAAGAAGAAATAAGGGAATCGAACAATCAGGAGGATGGATATATGGAGCAGAGTTCTTTTAATGCAAGGGGAATGAAATTACAAAACAAAAGGATTATAATGGACAGCCTCCGGATCAGTCCCTGCTCCAGGGCAGAACTGGCCAGACAGACGGGGCTGACGAGGGCGGCAATCAGTGTGATTGTGGATAATCTGCTAAAGGAGGGGCTTGTGGCGGAGGGGGAACCCATTGAGGGAAAAGTGGGAAGGAAATCCTTCCGGATAACCCTGAATCCTGATAGATATCATATGATAGGAGTCACACTGGAACGTGGCTGCTGTTGCGTTGGTATTGCTGGTTTTGACGGCCGCATTAAGCAGATGGAACGGATTGAGTATGATGGGAGATTAGGGAATATTGACCATATCCTGGAGGATATGGTCAGGATTATATTGAATTACGAGGAAAAGAGTGCTGGCAAGGGGCAGCTGCTGGGAATCGGAATTACTGCCCCTGGTCCACTTGACCTGGATAAGGGGCAGATACTGAACCCGCCTAACTTTGAGGGCTGGGAAAATATTTATATAGTAGATTATTTTAAGCAAAGGCTGGCGGCCCCGGTGGTCCTGGAAAATGATATTAATGCCCTTGCCTCTGCTGAACGTTATTATGGAATTGGGAAAAAGTATGACAGTTATCTGGAACTTCAGCTTGATACCGGAGTGGGAGGCGGAATCATACTGCATGGTGAACTTTACAGGGGAAGCGCAGGCATGGGCAATCAGGTGGGGCATATAACAATTAATATGTTTGGGGATAAATGTAAGTGTGGTAACATAGGCTGTGCCGAACTGTACGCCTCAATTCCACGTATAGTACAGTGTGGTCTGGCCGTAAATCCCCAGTTCTATTCATGGAAACGGATGGTTAACCTGGCCTATAATGGGGATGATCAGGCCAGGAAACTGATACAGATGGAGGCAGGGTATCTGTCAGTGGTAATTGTCAATGTGATGAATATATTGGACCTTGATGCCGTTGTATTAGGAGGTGAGGCTGCCTATAAGGGAGGACTGTTGGGAGAGATGACGGAATCCATTGTCAATTCCAGAGTTATGGGGAGGGATGTCCACCATATTCCAGTTATTCTTTCCCAGATGCCAGAAGATGGAAAGATGCTTGCTGCATGTAATCTGATTATGGAGTCTTTTATAAGAACATTATTGTAGGTAATGGTCAGGAGAGGGAGGTTATATGATGAGGGTAATCATTGCGGACGATGAACAGAAGGTGTGTCAGCTGATTTATGATCTGGTTCCTTGGGAAAATTATGGAATGACGGTGGTGGGAATGGCTAATAACGGTTTGGACACATTGGACTTAATAAAAAAGCAGGCACCGGATTTAGTGATAACCGATATTAAGATGCCTGGCTGTGATGGTCTGGAATTAATCCATAGGGCAAAAAAACAGCAGGAGAAAATAGATTTTATCATAATCAGCGGATACCGCTTTTTTGAATATGCACAGAACGCAATTAAATATGGCGTCAGCGATTATCTGTTAAAACCTATCAAGCAGGAAGAACTTATGAATACATTAAAAAAGATGCAGGAAAAGTACAATGCCAGGCAGGAGCGTCTGACAGAGGAAAACGCACTCCGCAGTCAGGTAAAAGAAAGCAGGAAACGGGCCAGGGAAAATTTCCTGCTGGGGTACCTTCGGGATGGTTGGAAAATGGATGTCAGGGGAGACATCCGGTTTATTAACAACCGTTATTGTATGGAGTTCATGGAGGGGAGCTTTACTGCATTTATAATAAAAATCGATTACGATTACCGGGAACAGTACGGTAAGGGAATTGAACTGATTTCAGCTAAGGCGGCATACCTTATCAGGCAGTCCCTTGAAGCATGCTGTTATGATATGGAGTGCTGTACAAAGGGGAATGGTTTATGGTGCATTGTCAATTATGATCCAGAGCAGGAAAAAAACATAAAAAAGAAAATCAGACAGGCCTTTTCTGAGATAACTGTGCAGAGAACCGTATTTCCGCAGTTCTGCTTTACCTGTGGTATAGGGGAAATGATTAGGGAGGCCGGAGAAATTGGAACTGCTTTTTTAACAGCCGATGAAGCGGCGCAGGAAAGACTGGTACGAGGAGCCGGAAAGGTAATTGAGTATGGAAATACATATGTGGATCAGCCTGAAAACAGCAGGCTCACTGACCGGACGTTGAAAAATCTCAGGAACCATGTAATGGCTTTGGATGCAGATGCAATGGCAGGGGAACTTAAAATCCTTGAAAGGGAATTGGCAGGCCATATAAGTGGGCATGGACTGTGGATGCTAATCCGGCAGATAAGCAGTTCATTTGTGCTGTACATGAAGGAAAATAAGTTCCATGGTCAGGTACTGGAACTGTTTTATGATGATTTTATTGAAAAGAGCGGCTGTTGTGGCAGTATGCGGTCCCTTTTTGCATGTTTGTCCCAATGTATGAGGAACTGCATGGTCAGGATAGCAGAAGATAAAAAGCAGGAAGGCATCAAGCCCATACGTATGGCCAAGACATATATCCTGAAAAACTATATGACTGCTATAACATTAGAGGAAATGGGCAGGATTACAGGGTTTAATGCATCATATTTCAGCCTTCTGTTTAAGAAAGAAACCGGTAAGAATTTTGGCGAATATATTTCAGAAGTACGGATGGAAAAGGCAAAAGAGATGTTGAAAGAAACTGATGAAAGTATTTCCGCTATTTGTGGGAATGTGGGGTACAGCGATTTAAAGCATTTTACAAAGTCATTTAAACAGGAGACGGGACTGAAGCCAAGTGAATACAGAAAACTGTATTCCTAGTGCATCTTTGCAGGGGACCAAAGGAGCGGAACGCGTATGTTAAGTAAATGCAAGAGGTATATTTCGTACCGGATAAAAGTGGCAGCCTTATTTGCAGCAATCTATATGCTGGCAGCATCCATGCTTCTATTTGCGGGACGGCTGTGGCTGGGGATTCCGTGCCTGTTTCTGGTAACATTGTTGTTATCTGCATGGGGGATATATAAGATGGTGGCTGAACCATATCAGCGCCATTGTGAGATGATGCAGGCATTTGCGGCAGGACAGGTGCTGAAAAGGATGAACGGGTGTGGAATCTGCTTTTCACCGGAGCAGGAAAACATGATAAGCCGGTTTAACGAAATGCTTAATATGAAAGAAGTGATTAATGCAACCAGGAAACAGGCGGAGTATATGGCGCTGCAGAACCAGATTAATCCTCACTTTTTATATAATACCCTGGAAGGAATCCGTGGGGAAACCCTGCATGCTGGATTAAACCATGTGGCTAAGATGACAGAAGCCCTTGCTACTTTTTTCCGGTACACAATATCTAATATGGATAATCTGGTTACGTTGGAAGAAGAATTGGAAAATATTCATAATTATTACATCATACAACGGTACCGGTTCGGGAACAGGATAACGCTGAAGATAGAATACAGTGAGGAGGATGCGGAACGTATCCTGCATTGCAGGCTGCCCAAACTCACACTGCAGCCCATTGTTGAAAATGCGGTCTGCCATGGGATTGAGCAGATGATAGGCAATGGCATCATCAAAATTAAGGTTGATATTACAGAGAATCATATGATTATCACTGTATCAGACAATGGCATCGGCATGCCTGAAGAACGGGTGATGGAGTTGAACCAGAAGCTGAATGAGCTGAAGACAGAATATATAAAAGACGACCATGAGAATAAAGGCGGAATTGCCATGGTAAATGTCAATAACCGTATCCGCCTTTTGTGCGGGGAGGAATATGGCATATATATTTACAGCATTCCACGGATGGGGACAGATGTTGAGATTACCCTTCCGTTGGTTGAAGGGGATATGTCTGCCTTAAACCCATATCAGGGGGTGGCTGTCCGGTGAAAGAAGAAGTGCTGGGCATGGAACATGTGACATATGCCGAGGATGGGCAACTGCTGCTGGAACAATTTCACATGCGTATATTCCGTGGGGAAATCATGGGGATGGTATGTGATGACAACCGTGGAAAGGAAGCCTTGACAAAAATCCTTCAATTGAATCGGCCGGTACAATATGGAAGGATTTATTTCCATGGAAATCTTGTTAATGCGGGAGGGTATGGTCTGTGCAAGCCGAACCGCATAGCTGTCATCAGACAGAAGCCAAGCCTGATTGAGAATATGACGGTGGAAGAAAACATATTTGTTATTAAAGGCAGTTACAGGAAAATACTGGTAAACCGCAGCAAGCTGGGAAGGCAGTTTGAGCGGTTTGCAAAAGAAAAGTCATTGGGTCTTGATTTAAAGGGACAAAAGCTGGTATGCGAATTATCATCGTATGAAAAGGCGGTTGTCGAACTGTGTAAGGCCCTGATTATAGGTACCCGTCTTGTAGTTATATGTGACATGGCCAATTATCTTGGTCCCCTTGACCTCATGACATATTTTAATCTGTTGGGCAGGTTTGCAAGGCAGGGTTATACCTTTCTGTATATCTGCGATACCTTTGATGAGGCAAAACAGGTCTGTGGCCGCATTGCGCTTATGGACAATGGGCGGATAAGAAAGATTATAGGAAATGCCGGGCTTCAGGAGCGGTTATGTTTCCGGAATCCCCTGATGATACAATCAAAACGTGACAGGATACATAAGGAAGCTCTTCTGGAGTTCAGGAATGTCAGTTGGAAGGATATCCGGAATATGAGTTTCTGTGTCTGCCCGGGAGAATGGGTTACATTGCTGGATATGAGTAATACGGTATTGGAAAATCTGGTCAGCCTCATGAATATGGAGGCGGAGGCGTCTGTTTATTCAGGAGAAATCTTTTTTCAAGGTAAAGAATTCAGGGAATGGAAAAACATTGGGATTCCCGGATGCGGTGTGTCTTTTGTCAGTGAAAATCCAACAAAAACAATGCTATTTCAGGAAATGAGCTATATGGATAATCTATGTTTTGACATGGAGCAGAAGATGGGGGCCTGGACGATTAAGACACGTATAAGAAAAAGCGTGAGGCGGGAATATGACTGTATTCTAGGGGATGAGATGGATGAAGCGGATATTACCTCCCTTGACAGGATTCAGCTTTACCGCCTTGTTTATTATAGGATACACCTGTGCAATCCAAAGATTGTATTCTGTATCAGGCCGCTGGCAGAGGAGGATATATACATGAAAAAGGAAGTGAAGAAGCTGCTGGGGGAACTGCACAGAAAAGGAATTGCCATCGTGGAACTGCTTAGCAATATATCAGATCTCCACACTCCTCCTGACCGCACGATTATTGTCAGGAATGGGACGGTGACGAAACAGTAACATCAAAAGCCACCCCCCTAAAGACCAAAACCGCCCCTCTTATAATGGGGCATTTTAGATGTTATATTATAGATACAGATAAGGTAAGGATGAAGAAAACAAAGGGGTGATGCAATGGAGAGTTACATTGTGGAGATGGAACATATAGACAAAAGCTTTCCGGGTGTGAAGGCGCTGGATGATGTTTCATTCCGCCTGAGGGCGGGAGAGGTGATGGCGCTTCTGGGGGAAAATGGTGCCGGTAAGTCTACGCTGATGAAGATACTCAGCGGCGTTTATCCCAAGGACAGCGGCACCATACGTATTTTTGAAAAAGATGTCCAGGATATAAATCCCAAAAAGGCACAGGAACTGGGTGTTGCCATCATACATCAGGAACTGAATCTCTGCGGGCATCTGACGGTGGCTGAAAATATTTTCCTGGGTCATGAAACAATGAAAAATGGGCTGCTCTCGGATAAGGAAATGAGACTGGAAGCAAAAAAGGTCCTGGATGAGCTTAATATGGATATCAGCCCGGATGCGGTGGTGGGTGACCTGGCTGTTTCCAAACAGCAGATGATAGAGATAGCAAAGGCTCTGTCAATTAATGCAAAGATATTGATTATGGACGAGCCGACATCGGCACTGACATCCAAGGAGATTGAGGATCTGTTTCTCATTATCAGAAAACTTACCTCCCAAGGCATGGGAATTGTATATATCTCACACCGGCTGGAGGAACTGCAGCATATTGTGGACCGTATTACCATTATGCGGGATGGAAAGTATATCACATCCATGGATTTTAAGGATACCAGCCTGCAGGAAATCATAACTAATATGGTGGGCCGTGAGATAAAAGAAAAGTTTCCGCGGGTATCCTGTGCCAAGGGAAAAAAAATACTTGAGGTAAAGCATCTGAATGCAGGAAATATGGTTAAGGATATCAGCCTTGAACTGTATGAGGGGGAAATCGTTGGAATTGCCGGGCTTATGGGGGCAGGAAGGACGGAAACCACCCGTGCGATTTTTGGGGTTGACCCGAAAGAGTCTGGAGAAATCATCCTGGATGGGGAAACAATCCATATCAATAATCCCATGGATGCTATCCGGGCCGGAATCGTCCTGGCTCCGGAGGACAGGAAAAAAGATGGACTCTGTACAAAATTAAGCATCAGGGAAAATGTTGGGCTCCCCAATCTGGATTTCCTATCCAATCGGTTTGGTATCATCAAAAGAAAAAAAGAAGAGAAGATTACCATGCAGGCAGTTGACAATCTGAAAATCAAGGTGTCTTCGATTGAAAACAATGCAGACAGCCTGTCCGGAGGTAACATGCAGAAGGTGGTTGTGGGTAAATGGCTGGCAAGGAAATCAAGAGTGGTAATATTTGATGAGCCCACAAGAGGAATTGATGTGGGAGCCAAGGTAGAGATATATCATCTGATGAATGATTTGAAGAAACAAGGAATTGGGGTTATGTTTGTTTCATCGGAAATGCCGGAGGTGATTGGAATCAGCGACAGGGTCATTGTCATGTGTGACGGAAGGATAACAGGTGTTTTTTCTACTGAGGAGGTATCACAGGATTTGATTCTGGAGTGTGCGACAAAGTTTGAGTCTAAATTAGACGGGACAATGGAACTACAGGAACATGTCCGGAAATCTGTACAGACAGGAGGAAAACATGAATAACAAAAATATATTCCGAAGGATAATTTCTACCAGAGGTATGGGGCAGGTAATCACGGTTTCATTTGGCCTGGTAGTCCTGATAATAGCATTTGGCTTTATGAACCCTACTTTCCTGTCAGGGAAGAATATTGGAAATCTGCTGCGTCAGATTGCCCCCATCCTTTTGATAGGAATTGGCCAGTCCTACCTGCTGATTACAGGTAATATTGATTTGTCCATCGGCTCAGTTGTGGGCATGAGCTGTATGATATCCGCAACCCTGATGACTAAAGGGGTGAATCCCTGGGTGGCCGTAGCCGTTACCTTCTGCTGCTGTCTGGTTGTGGGGGTTGTAAATGGTACCCTGGTGGCTGGCTGCGGTCTGCCGCCATTCATCGCAACCTTGGGCACCATGACGATTGCCAGAGGAATTGCCCAGATTGTTAACAACAATTACAATACGGATTCCATTGGTTTAGGAGCAGAGGGGTTCCGCAACTTCTTCTATTATGGGAAGGTCATAGGGCTTTACAATACAATCATCATCGCGGTTTTATTCTGGCTGGTATTTAATTTCGTTTTGAACCGGACAAGGTTTGGGCGGCATGTATATGCGGTGGGGAGCAATATAGATGCATCCAGGCTGTCTGGCGTTAACATAACAAAAACCATAACCATGGCATATATGGTGAGCTCCATCTGTTCATGCACGGTTGGACTTGTTATCTGCGCCACAAGTGGAATGGGGACCATGGATGCAGGAAACATGTATGAGATGTACGGTGTGGCAGCATCGGTCATAGGTGGAATCAGCCCTTTGGGAGGGCAGGGAATCCTTCTGGGGACGGTTATCGGTGCATCCATATGGGGAACTTTGCAAAATGGGCTTCAGTTTGCCGGGGCTCCGGTTGCTATCAGGAACATCCTGATTGGTATCATTGTTGTGGTCTCAGTCCTGGTTGATATCATGGTCAGAAAAGGAAAATTCGCATCCAGGAAGAAACGCAGCATCAAATAATATAAAAATAAAATGTGGAATGTATGCGTGGGCATACGGAAGGGAGATTTACAATGAGAAGGCAGAAGGTTTTAGGGGTTTTAATGGCGGCAGTGGTGGCAGCAGCAATGACAGGGTGTAGTTCGGGTTCAGGAAGTTCGGGCAATTCAGGTTCAGGGACAACGGCTCATCAGGAATCAGAAGCCAAAGGAAACGCTGGTTCGGAGAGTAAGGATAGTTATAAAATTTATCTGATAACCATGGACCAGATTGACCAGCATTGGGTCAATATGAATAAGGGCTGTGAGAAGGCTGTTGGTGAACTGGGCGGCATAGAATACAAATGGTCGGCACCGGACCAGAAGGATGATGCAAAACAGATTGAATGTATCAACAATGCAGTGGCAGATGAAGCCGATGCAATCCTTTTGGCAGCCAATGGACCGGATGCAGACGTGGCGGCGTTAAAAGAAGCCGATGCAGCAGGGGTTAAAATCGTATACGTTGATTCACCGGCCAACTACGACAGCATACAGACACTGGCTACAGACAATAAGAGTGCTGGAAAAAGCGGCGGGGAAGAAATGCTTAAGGCATTGGAAGCAGCCGGAATCACTAGCGGTAAGATTGGCATCATCACCCCAAATGCGGCAACCAACTCCAATGTAAACCGTGAGATGGGATTTAAGGAGGCACTTGAAGGCTCTGGTTTTGAGATACTGGAAACCCAGTACAGTGAAGGTGACGCGGCCAAGTCTAAGGATATTGCTGCAAACTATATTGCACAGGGATGCGTTGGTATTTTCGGATGTAATGAAGGCTGTACTGTAGGAATCGGCAATGCTATCAGGGAAGCCGGTACTGATGTGATGGGAATTGGCTTTGATAAATCCGATACAATCCTGGAACTGGTAAAGGAAGGCAGTCTTGTATGTACCATCACACAGAACCCGGATTTGATGGGATATGAAGGAATTAAGACAGCACTCAAGGCATTAAAAGGCGAAGATGTTGGAGAAAGCTATATAGATACAGGCGTATCCATTGTTGATGCGGAGGCTTTAAAGTAAAGATGAGGATTACGCTGGATAATGGATGCATTAAAGTGGCTGCTGATACATATGGCGGTGAACTGCAGTCCCTGAGAAGGCATGATGCTGGAATTGAATATCTGTGGCAGGGCAATCCTGCCACATACCGGAGAAAGGCAATTAATATTTTCCCGTATGTGGCCCGACTTACCAGTGGAATCTATAAGCTGGATGGAAAGATATATGAGATGCAGCCCCATGGGTTCATAGCGGATGTGGAGATGGATTGTGAAAAGAAAGGGGACACCCAGGCAGTTTTCCGGTTTTCGTCAGATGAAGATACCATGAAGATATATCCCCGTCATTTTTTCTATCAGCTTCAGTATGAACTGAAGGATAATACAGTTGATATTACGTATATCATACAGAACCAGGACGGCAGGACCATGTATTTCGGCTTGGGAGGACATCCGGGCTTTATGGTCCCCCTGGAAAATGGAATGGCATTTGAGGACTATTGTCTTGAGTTCAGCAAGGCCAGTGAACCGAACCGGATAGGGATGTCCAGGGAATGCTTTGTTCTGGGTGAGGACGAGCGATGGAAATTGGAAGATGGACGGATTCAAAGGCTGTCCCATGACCTGTTTGATGATGATGCCATAATTCTGAAAGATATGTGCCGGGAAGTAACTTTAAAAAGCCATAAGGGCCACCGGGCAGTGACGGTCCGTTATCCCCAGATGGATTATCTGGGCATATGGCACTGGCCTAAAACAGATTCGCCTTATGTCTGCATTGAGCCATGGTCATCCCTGCCCTCCCGGCATGGGGTGGTGGAAGAACTAGAGCATCAGGCTGATCTGATACAACTGGGAGCGGGGGAAGAGTACAGAAACACCTGGTCCATTTCCCTGTGGTAATGAATGGATAAACATTGGTTCAGAAGTGATTTTGGACATAATGCAAAGAAATAAAAGGTGGTTATATGAGACAATATGATGTGATTTGTGCCGGGCTGGCAACCGTAGATTTAATTGCCGGAATCCTGGAGCCGGAGGCGCTTAAAAGGGATACAACCTATCTGGAGACACTGAGCCTTGGGATAGGAGGGGACGCGGTCAACCAGGCAGTAGTATTATCCCGGCTGGGGTGCCGGACCGGTCTGATGGCGTTATGCGGCAGCGATTACTGGGGAAAGTATCTTATTGACAGCTTAGAAGACGAGGGTGTGGACTGTTCCATGGTCACGACGGATTCAGGACATCCGACCACTGTATCCATTGTTATGCTGGATTCCGGGCGGGAACGTCATTTTGCCGTGGAAAAGGGCTGTATGGATTATTTTGGGCTTTCCCATATTAATCTTGATGCAGTGAAGGAATCAGGAATAGTAAGCATCGGAAGCAGCCTGGCTTTAAAGGCATTGGACGGTGAAGCAACCTGTGAACTGTTTTCTTACGCAAAGAAACATGGCGTCACGACAGCTGCGGATTACAGCATTGGAAAAGGTGATGAGAAAGTGGACAGGAACATGGTATCCTCCATGTTCAGACAGACAGACTTCATTCTGCCAAGCTATGGTGAGGCAAGCCTGATAACCGGCGAGACCGAGACGTGCCGGATAATAGAAGCGCTTCAGGATATGGGAGCCGTCAATATTGTATTAAAGCTGGGAAACAGGGGATGCTATCTGCATACCAAGGAAACTGATAAGATGATAGAAGCCTGCCCGGCTGCGGTTGTGGATACAACAGGAGCGGGTGACTGTTTTGCAGCAGGATTCTTATATGGACTGTCAAAAGGCATGGATGTGGAAGTATGTGCCAAGCTTGGCTGTGCGGCCGGTTCCATTGCAGTGGAGGCAGTTGGGGCAAATACGGCCCTAAGAAATAGGGAACAGATGTTCCTGCGGGCCGGAATGCATCTGGATGACAGATAGAAAAAGAAAGGTAGAGTAGGAAATTATGCTATACACAATGAGAGATTTATTAAAGGTTGCCAGGGAGAATCAATTTGCTGTTCCGGCATTTAATATCTCCAGTTTTGATATGTTGAAATCCATAATGGAAGAGGTGGAGGCGCAGAATGCGCCGGTCATCATGGAAATCCATCCGGATGAGATAGCATATTTGGGAGACTGCTTTGTTGCGGCGGTCAGGGATTATGCGCATAAAAGCAAGGTCCCTGTGGTAATACACTTGGATCACGGTGCATCACTGGCAGATGTCGTCCGCGGAATACATAACGGTTATACATCAGTCATGATAGATGCATCTTCAAGGGCATATGAGGATAATGTGGCTATCACAAAGAAAATTGTGGAGATTGCCCATTCAGTTAATGTTTCGGTGGAAGCAGAACTGGGGACAATTGGAAATAATGGTTCGCCAGAAGGTGGCACTGATAAAATCATATTTACAGATCCGGACCAGGCAGAAAACTTTGTTTATGAAACAGGAATTGATACATTGGCAGTTGCAATCGGAACAGCCCATGGCTTATATCCAAAGGGAGTGACCCCAAAGCTGAATATCGGACTTCTGAAAATACTGAACAGCCGCCTTAGTATCCCCTTTGTCCTTCATGGCGGTTCCGGGAATCCGGATGAGGAAATCAGCGAGGCCGTAAAGTATGGCGTAAGCAAAGTCAATCTGTCATCTGATTTAAAAAGTGTTTTCTTTAAAGCGGTCAGGGAACGGCTGAATGAAGTGCCCGGCAAATACGAACCCATGGATGTGTATCCGTATGCCAATGAGAAAGTAAAGGAAGTAGTCCGCCATAAGCTGACTGTTTTAAATACAATTAATAAAGCTGCTTTGTATTAAAGCTGGAGTGTAAAAAATAAAAGTCACAGTCCCAAAGCCTATGCATTGGGACCGTGGCCTTTCTGCATTCAGATAATACACCAATAACTAAAGCGCCTCCGTCAAATCCTTCACACTGGATCTTACAACCAGCCGTCCCGTAATCTGCGTTTTCATGGGCATGAAGCGCGGGTCCTCAATCAGCTGCATCAGCTGGATGACGGACTGCTTGCCCATGATGTTGCGCTGTACGTGGATGGTGGTAAGGGTGGGGGAACTGATTGAGGAATAGGGGATGTCGTCAAAACCTATAAGTGACACATCCTGTGGGATTTTATATCCCTTTTCCTTCAGGGCCTTCATGGCACCCAGCGCAATGGTATCATTTTCAGCAAAAAAACAGGGGGGGAGCTCCGGTTTTTGTTCCAGGAATTTTGAAAAATCATCACGGGCGCCCAGCATGGTTGGTTTTAAACGGAATTCATTGCGCGGATCAAAGTGAAAATCCAGTTCTTTTACGTATTTGATAAAAGCATCGTGGCGCTCATTGAAGTTTTCGGCACCCGTGGTGCTGCCCAGGTAACCCAGTTCGGTGTGGCCGCATTCTTTTAAATACTGCAGGGCGATATATACATTCTCCCTGTTATTCATGCATACGCTGCTGCAGTAATGGTTGGGTACCGTATTATCCACCACCACGAAGGGGATGGGAATGGAGTCCAGATGTACGAAATCTTCCCTCATGACTTCTGTGGCAATTAAGAACATTCCGCAGTATTTGCTGTAATCCAGCGAATTAAGGGCGGATTTAAGACCTGTCTTGACCACGGTCAGGGTCATGCCGATCTGTTCGGCCCGAAGCTGTTCTTCGATTGAGTCAATGATCATGGTAATGAATCCCTGGTTTTCTTCTACCAGCATACCGCTTTTATAAAACTTTACCACCAGCACATTCCTGCCGCTTCTTGATTTGCGGGCAGGGGGCATGTACTGGTAGGTTTTAAGGGCATCTAATACCTTCTTGCGTGTTTCCTCGCTAACCCCCTTTTTACCGTTTAATACAATGGAAATGGTTGCGGGCGAAACACCGATCTGCTTGGCCAGTTCTCTGACAGTCATATGGTTTTTCCTTTCCGGAATGCAGAAAGAACGTAGTAAACATCTTTGAACAATCCCCTGTAATTTACTAATCATACTCTGCTGAGATTATAGCACATGGTATGAAACGGGTCAATTCTTTACAGGAAAAAGATATGTTTACTAAACAAGAAACAGTGCAGTAGTAACGAGGGGCACGATATTGATTGATTTGTGTAATTAAAATGCACAACAAATATAATTTATTATGTAAGAAAATAACAAATATGTCAAAATGATATTGACACATTATTAAATTAGTTGTACTATTTAGTTAACACACAGGACGTGATATAAGTAGCGTTTAGTAAACAAAGTCAATAACAAAAAAGGAGGAAACGTACGAATGAAAAAAATGAAAAAAGTGGTCAGTGTGATTGCGGCAATTACCATGGCAGCATCATTGCTGGCAGGGTGCGGCGGTTCAGGCGGTTCAGGAACCACCACGGCGGCTGAGACAAAGGCGGCGGACACCACAGCGGCACCGACAGATGCTAAGGCGGCTGAAGCAGATACAACAGCTGCACCGGCTGCTGCGGAAAACCCGGTGGCGGGCAAGAAGGTAGCCTATATCATGCTTCTGCCGTCTGCGACAATCTTCCAGATGTGGAAGGATTCCTGCGCATCCCTTTGCGATGCCCTGGATGTGAAGTTTGATTTCTTCTTCTGTGACGGTGATTTTAACAAGTGGCAGGATACCATCCGTACCTGCGCATCTGCGGGATATGACGGGCTTCTGGTCAGCCACGGCAACCAGGACGGTTCCTATGTATTCTTAAAGGAAATCACGGAACAGTACCCGGATTTAAAGATTGTTACATTTGACACCCAGTTCTACACGGACGGTGAGTATCAGAAGCTTCCGGGCGTTACCCAGATGTTCCAGCAGGATAAGTCCCTTGTAACGGTCCTCCTGGATCAGATGATTGAGGAGTACGGAGAGGGCGTCCGCCTGATTAAGGTATGGAGGGGACCGAACTACAACAGCCCCTTTGACCGCCGTGAGGTCGGCTGGCAGGAGTATGAGGCAGCAGGCAAGATCGTGACGGTTGGCGAAGTACAGCCCCTTCAGGATTCCGTTGATTCTGCCAATACGGTTACTGCTGCATATCTCCAGGGCGTTAACCGGGCAGATGTGGATGGCGTCATTGCTTATTACGATTTATATGGCCAGGGCGTTTATAACGCAATTGCTGAGAATGATAATTTCAACGGTAAGAACGGCGATGCACTTCCCATGGCGTCGGTTGACATTGACCCGGTTGACATTACCAACATGCAGACCCGTCCTGATATCTGGACCGCGGCAGGCACCACGGACTGGACCATGAACGGAGAGATTGGGATGCGTATCCTGATGCTGCAGCTTGCAGGTCAGTATGACAAGATTTTTGATCCGGCCACCGGACAGAGCGGCGTGGATGTGGTCGAGGTTCCTGGAACCGCAATCAAGGCGGATGCGCTTCAGCCTGATTCAACGGTAGAAAACCTTGGGACCATTGCAGGTGAAACTTACGGCAATCTGGATTATCTGTCTGAAGCAGACTGGATGCCAAAGGATTTAATCCACTAATAAGCTGACATTGAAAAACGAGGTTTTTTTCGGATACAAAACCACAGGCAATCGTTTTTTGAAGGGAAGCGCGGGTTTTGCCCTGCGTTTCCCTTTTTTAAAAAGATTTTATTGCTGGAAAGAGGGACTCCATGGATAAGATTAAATTAGAAACAAAACATGTTTCCATTGAATTTCCAGGTGTCAAAGCACTTGACGATATTGATTTTGAAGTGACGACCGGTGAAATCCGCGCAGTGGTAGGGGCCAATGGCGCAGGTAAGTCAACGTTAATGAAGGTATTGGCAGGGGCCAACCCCGCCTACACAGGAGAAGTATTCCTAAATAATAAAAAGGTTGAAATCAGGACACCGGTGGATGCAAAGAAATTGGGAATACAGATTGTTTATCAGGAAGTGGATACTGCATTGTATCCTACTTTATCAGTAGCAGAGAATATTGTCCAGAACGATATGGTCATGGGAAAGAGCGGATATATCGTAAACTGGAGTAAGGCATATAAACAGGGGCGGGCGGCCCTGGACCGGCTCCACATCGGCCGTGACCAGGTGGATGAACATGAGCTGGTGCAGAACCTGTCCCTGGCCCAGAAGCAGATGGTGCTCATTGCCAAGGCAATCCGGTCAGAATGCAATTTCCTGATTCTTGACGAGCCGACCGCTCCTCTTAGCAATACGGAGACAGAGGAACTGTTCCGCATTGTGCGGCATTTACACGAAACAGAAAACATAGCAATTCTTTTTATTTCCCACCGGCTAAATGAAATCCTGGAAATCTGCGGGAATTACACGGTCATGCGCAATGGAAAGATGATTGACACCACGCCGGTTACGCCGGGGACAACCACAAAAGAAATCGTTGAAAAGATGCTGGGCCGTACCTTTGAGGAGAATTTCCCAAAGGAGACCTGTGAAATCGGGGAAATGCTGTTTGAAACCAGGAATTTGTCCGGGGCCGGCGGTAAGGTAAAGGATGTCACCATCCAGGTAAAGTGCGGCGAGGTGGTTGGGATTGCCGGACTGGTGGGCGCGGGCAAGTCTGAACTCTGTAAGACGATTTTCGGCGCATACAGGAAAACGGGCGGAAAGGTGCTGCTTAAGGGCAGGGAACTGAAGATATCGAATCCATCCGGGGCTGTTAGGAACCGCATGGCCCTGGTGCCTGAGGAAAGGCGTAAGGAGGGCGTCCTGGTCCATGAAAATGTCAGCTTCAACCTGTCGGCCGCCTGTCTTTCGCGGTTCTGCACAGGCCCCTTCATCCGCAGGCGGCGGGTTGACGACAATGCCAGGCGGTATGTGGAGGACCTTGGGATTTCCACGCCCAGCGTGAGGCAGCAGGTTAAGAACCTTTCCGGTGGAAACCAGCAGAAGGTTGCGGTTGGCAAATGGCTAGCAGCGGACTGTGATATCTATATTTTTGACGAGCCCACAAAAGGAGTGGATGTGGGGGCGAAGCAGGATATTTTCCATTTGATTAATGAAATTGCGAAGCAGGGCCATGGGGTCATCTATGCATCCTGTGAAAACTCGGAACTGCTGTCCCTGACTGACCGGATGTATGTGATGTATAACGGGACCGTGATGGCGGAACTTAAGACGGATAAGACCACGGAGGATGAGATTATGTACTATTCGGTTGGCGGAACCGATGATAAAAACCGGAATCAATAAACGGGAGGGATACTGTAGCAATGAAAAGTCGTACAAATGTTAAAAGGTTTTTAGTGGATTGGGCTGCAGTCCTGGCACTGCTTGTGTGTTTTATCGCATTTACGGCGGTTAAAGGAAGCGCCTTTATGTCGGGAAGCAATATGGTCAATATCCTCAGGGCGATGGCCATCAACACGGTATTTGGGATTGCGGCAACCATTACCATGGCACCGGATGGATTTGATATGTCTGCAGGTACATTGGCCAGCTGCTCGGCCTATGTGTTCGTGTCAGCCTACCTGTGGCTTGGGATGTCTTTGGGAATGTCCATTGTCACATGTATCTTTGTTACCCTGATCATGTACCAGCTTACCATGTTCCTGATCCTTGTGTGTAAGATTCCGGACATGCTTGCAACCTGTGCGCTGATGTTCGTTCATCAGGGTATCGGCCAGTGGTATATTGGGGGCGGCGCGGTATCCACGGGCATGAAGACTTCATGGGGAGCCATGCCGGCCCGCACCGCGCTGTCGGAATCATTTTCAGCCATCGGACGTGCGCCGTGGATTATCATTATCATGCTGGGATGCGTGTTCGTGGCTTACCTTTTCCTGAATTTCACCAAGCACGGCCGCTACCTTTATGCCATGGGCGGAAATAAGGAGGCTGCCAAACTGTCCGGTATTGATGTTAAGAAATACCGCTACCTGGCAGGTATGATTACCGCGGTATTCATTGCAATCGGAGGTATCCTGGTGGCATCCAGAGGCAGTTCCGCCCAGGTCATGTGCTGCGACAACTACCTGATGCCGTCGCTGGCAGCTGTTTTCGTGGGACGTACCGTTGGCGGCGCAGAGAAGCCGAATGCGTTGGGAACCATGATAGGCGCCATGCTGGTGTCCACGCTGGAAAACGGACTTACCATCTGTGCGGTGCCGTTCTATGTCCTGCCCGCGGTCAAGGGCGCCGTCCTGGCCCTGGCGCTTATCGCGGCTTATGCATCTAAGAGAGAAGATTAAGTGGGAGGTTACTACATATGTCAAGATTTGATCATTATTTTCAGATGAATGTGGATGATGTTATCGAATATACGCTGGAGAAGGCAGGGGAGATTCCCTGGGACCGGGATTCCATGGAAGCGGTTGTCCCGCCATCCCATGGCAACTTAAATTATGTGTACCGGGTCTGGGACGGTAAAGGCCATTCCATCTATATCAAGCAGGCAGGGACCGAGGCCAGGATTTCAAAGGATATGAAGCCCTCCAGGGACCGCAACCGCCTGGAATCCGAAATCCTTATGCTGGAGGACCGGTTCGCGCCCGGCATGGTGCCACATGTGTACTTTTTTGACACCGTCATGTGCGCCTGCGGAATGGAGGACTGTTCGGACTATGCGGTCATGCGGGATGCCATGCTGAGACATGAGACCTTCCCCGGGTTTGCGGACGATGTTTCCACCTTCATGGTAAACACGCTGCTGCTGAGCAGCGACATTGTCATGGACCACAAAGACAAAAAAGAACTGGTTAGAAAGTTTATTTCACCGGACCTCTGCGATATTACGGAAAAACTGGTTCTCATGGAGCCCTACAATGACTTGAATAAACGGAATAATGTTTATGGGCCCAACGAGGATTTCGTGAAAAGGGAGCTTTATGATGACCAGGCCCTTCATCTGGAAGTGGCAAAGCTTAAATTCCGCTTCATGACTGATGCCCAGGCCCTTCTGCAGGGGGATCTCCACACGGGATCCATTTTCATCCGCCAGGATGCGACCAAGATATTTGATTCGGAATTCGGCACTTATGCGCCCATGGGTTATGACACGGGCAATGTGATTGCAAACCTTATTTTTGCATATGACAATGGCCTTTCCACGGATGACGGAATGTTCTGCGGCTGGGTTTTAAAGACCATTGAGGAGACTGTGGATCTTTTTATTGAAAAGTTCGGCAAAAAGTATGATGAAGCGGTGACAGAGCCAATGGCCAAGGTGAAAGGATTCAAGGAGTGGTATTTTGACGGCATACTCCGGGATACCGCTGGTTATGCGGGGACCGAGCTGCACCGCAGGACAGTGGGGATGGCCAATGTCGTGGATGTGACCACGATAAAGGATGAAAAAAAGCGCCTTCTTGCAGAACGGATTAACATCCTGGCAGGAAAAGACTATATCATGAACCAGGGGGCTTTTCGGTGCGGGGCCGATTATGTGGCAGCGGTGAAACGGGCAAAAGAAGAAGCGGAGAAAACGCTTTAAAATGGACAGGATCATACAGAACTGCTTTTAATATGAAGGAGGCATGGAAACATGACGGTTGAAGAATTTTTTGACAAAGTAATCACGGTCCGCTTAAAAGAGGACAAAAGTGCGCTGGATATAATTGACCAGACCCTTCTGCCCGGGACCATAAAACGGATTCAGGTCAGCACAAAAGAGGAAATCTGGGAAGCTATCAAGAAACTGAGGGTACGGGGGGCGCCTGCCATAGGGGCAGCGGCTGCCTATGGGATTGCATTGCTGGCCTCGGGAATCACTGCGGACCGGTATGACATGTTTTACGCGGAGTTTAAGGAGCTAAAGGACTATCTGGCTTCCTCCAGGCCAACTGCGGTCAACCTGTTCTGGGCGCTGAACCGCATGGAGGGAACCGTGACCGATAATCAGGATAAGGATGTGGCTGAGATTAAAGCGCTTCTTTTCCAGGAAGCGGACGCTATCCGTGAGGAGGATATCCAGATCAGCCGCGGGATTGGCGGGATTGGTTTTGGGTTGTTGGAAGAACTTAAGCAGGAGGGGAAGGAGATTGGCATCATGACCCACTGCAATGCAGGCACGCTGGCCACTGCAAAGTACGGCACTGCCACGGCGCCCATGTACATTGCCCTTGAGAAGGGGTGGCCGGGAACTGCCATGCATGTTTACTGTGATGAGACAAGGCCGCTGCTGCAAGGCGCCCGCCTTACATCCTTTGAACTGTATAACGCAGGAATCACAACAACCCTGCAGTGTGACAACATGGCGTCCATATTGATGCAGTCCGGAAAAATAGATATTATTTTCGTGGGCTGTGACCGTGTCGCTAAGAATGGAGACGCGGCTAATAAAATCGGAACCAGCGGAGTGGCAATCCTGGCAAAGTACTACAAAATCCCCTTCTATGTGTGCGCGCCCACATCCACCATTGACATGGATACACCGACAGGAAAGGAAATACCCATCGAGATGCGTGATCCGGATGAGGTGACGCAGATGTGGTACAAAGAGCGTATGGCGCCCGAAGGCATCCATGTGTATAATCCGGCATTTGATGTGACGGACCATTCATTGATTACAGGCATCATTACGGAAAAAGGGATGTGCCGTGCGCCCTTTGAAGAGGCGTTTAAGGCTCTGGGAGTCGGGAAGTGAGGAGGAATCTATCATGCTTGAGAGATTAAAAGAACAGGTGGTTGCAGTGGCCAAGGAGGCGGACCGGCTTGGCATGTGCAGGCACAAGTCAGGCAACTTCAGTATATACGATCCGGAGACCGGGTATGTGGCAATCACGCCCAGCGGTGTGTCCAGGGATGTGCTTGCAACAGGACATATCTGTGTCATGGATCTTTCCGGAAGGGTAATCCAGCGTCAGGTGGATTTGAAACCATCCAGCGAGGCCATGATGCACCTGTATATCTATAAGGAGCGGAAGGACATCCGGGCCATTGTGCATACACATGCACGCTATTCTACTGCATTTGCAATCATGAACAAACCAATTCCCCCCATTGTGTATGAAAGCGCATATCTGGGGAAAACAGGCATGGTTCCGGTAGCGCCCTATGCAAGGGCAGGAACCGTTGAACTGGCGGTGAAGGTGGCGGAGGTCATGAAGGACAACGAAGTCTGCCTTATGGAAAGCCATGGCGCCATCGCTGCAGGCAGCAGCCTTGAGGACGCCTTCTTAAAGGCGCAGTATGTGGAGGAGATTGCGGAGATGTATTACATCACCCTTGCCAGCGCAGGTGGTGCCGAGCCCAAGGCACTGCCGCCGGAAGAACTCGAGAAATGGGCCTATCCAAAAGAAATACTTCTTTAAGGAGGACGCTATGAAAAAGATCATCAATGCCCCGGAGCAGTACACGGATGATATGCTGAGGGGGATTTATGCAGCATACCCTGATATGGTCAGATATGCTGGAAATGATTTGCGCTGCTATTGTACGGCACGTAAGAAACAGGGGAAGGTGGCAATCATTACAGGAGGAGGAACCGGGCATCTGCCCCTGTTCCTTGGTTATGTGGGTGAGAACCTGCTGGATGGATGCGGCGTGGGAGGCGTGTTCCAATCCCCCGGCGCGGAGCAGATATATAATGTGGCAAAACAGGTGGAGGCAGGAGCTGGTATCCTGTTCCTTTATGGGAACTATACCGGGGATATCATGAATTTTGACATGGCAGCCGAACTGCTGGAAATGGATGGCATTGAGACTGCAGGTATTGTGGGGGCGGATGATGTGCTGTCCGGCCCGGATGGAGCGGTGCGCCGGGGCGTGGCCGGGATTTTCTTTATGTATAAATGCGCCGGTGCCATGGCTGCACGGATGGGAACCCTTGAAGAAGTGCTGGAAGCAGCGAAAAAAGCAAAAGACAATACAAGGACCGTTGGTTTTGCCCTGACTCCCTGTGTGATTCCGGAAATCGGCCATCCCAATTTTACGCTGGCAGAAGACGAGATGGCATTTGGGATGGGCATCCATGGGGAGCCGGGGATATGGAACGGGCCTGTGAAGACTGCGGATGAACTGGCCGGCGAGTCATTGGACGAAATCTTAAATGACATGCCTTTGGGCGCAGGCCAGGAAGTCTGTGTGCTGATAAACGGACTTGGTGCAACCAGCCAGGAGGAACTGTATATCCTGTCAGGAAGCGTACACAAGCTCCTGAAGGACAAAGGGATAACAATCTATCGGACTTTTGTGGGCGAATACGCTACCAGCATGGAGATGGCCGGGGCATCCATTTCCATCTGCCGAATGGCGGATGAAGAGATGAAACAATGGATGGATATGCCTGTGCACACCCCCTTTTATATCCAGGTATGACGGTTCCGGTTCATGAAGGAGGGAAAGGATGGATTGTATGAAATATCATGAACTCCCCGCATTCTTCCAAGGTGCGGCAGACATCTTTGCAGAGAAAAAAGAGGAACTCTGTGAAATGGATGCCAATATGGGGGACGGCGATCTGGGCCTGACAATGGAAAAAGGTTTTGGGGCCCTGCCGCAGTTAATACGTGAAAATGGGGAGGAAGGAAATATTGGAAAGACATTGATGAAGGCAGGCATGAAAATGTCCGGCCTCGTCCCATCCACCATGGGCACGCTGATGGCCAGCGGAATCATGGAGGGCGGCAGGGCCCTTGGGGGCAGGGAGGAGATAGGTGCAGAAGGGCTTTCGGAATTCCTGGACGGATTTGTCAGGGGGATTGAACGCCGCGGCAAATGCCGGCCAGGCGACAGGACCCTTCTGGACGCCATGGATGCGGCTGCTAAGAATGCACGGCAGGCCAGCGGGGATGGGGCAGATATGGCCGGGGTAATCCATGCAGCGGTGGAAGGCGCAAGGGCCGGTGTGGCAGCCACCAAAGATATGCTGCCAAGGTTTGGGAAGGCAGCGGTATTCTCGGCCAGGGCCATTGGGGTCCCGGACCAGGGGGCGGTGGCAGGACAATATTTATTAGAAGGATTGGAGCGGTATTTCCGGACAAGACCAGATATGAAAGCGTGACTGAATCAAGATACAATGAAAGCACCCTCAGGAATATTGAGATGACACCTCCTGAGGGTGCTTTTATTGTATGGATGAGGGGAATCATGGTGAAGAATACCCATGCCGCCTAAACAACCGCATGCCGGGCCTGGGCCGATACCATTTCGTCTGCCTGGCCCTTGCTGCTTTCCCCGGCTTCCTTCCCTGTATCCGCCGCCAGTTTTTCCGCTGCTTTTTCCGCCGGTTTCCCCGCTGCCTTGCCCTTGGCCGGTATGCTTCCCGACAGCTTAATCGCTGCCTTGGAACAGGCCGGGCCTACCATCTCATAGAGCAGGCCGCTGGACAGGATGATGGTGGACAGCATGAGCCCGCTTTCCGTGGGCAGCATGCGCTGGCCAAGGACGGCCAGACCAATGGAAACGCCTGCCTGGGGAATCAGGGCCAGGCCGAAGTAACGGCGGATTTCCGGCGATGCGTGGATGACGGCGGCGCCTATGCTGGAGCCTGCGTATTTGCCTGCAATCCGAATCAGGAAATAGATGACCCCGATAAGGCCGGCCGCAGCCAGGCTGGGTATGGCCAGACGCATGCCGGAAAGCACGAAGAACATGACCAGCAGGGGCGGTGTAAACTGGTTCAGCTGCTTAAACAGATGTTTGTTGCCGCTGGCATTGACATAAGCCGTGCCGGAGGCCATGCAGGCCAGAAGGGGCGACACGTTCATGGAAGTGCATATGCCGGCCACGCCCATGATGGTGACACAGGCCAGCACAAGGCTGTGGTCCTTGCTGCGCCTTTTGTGGATGAGCCTGCTGAGCACGACTCCGGATACCGCGCCAATGGCAAGGGCGGCCACATTGAACAGCACAGGCAATGCAATCTGTGACACCGTGACAGAACCGGTCCCTGAACTGGCCTGGACAAAGGCGGCGGAGACGCTGAAAGCCACCAGGGCCACTGCGTCGTCCAGGGCCACCACCTGAAGGATGGTATCGATGAACGGCCCCTTTGCCTTGTATTGGCGGATGGTCATGATGGTGGAGGCCGGAGCGGTGGCGCAGCCAATGGCCCCAAGGAGCAGGCTGAAGGACAGGGACAGGCCTAACAGCAGCATGGCGGTGGTGATGAACACGCCAGCTGTAAGGGATTCAAACAGGGTCAGTATGACCATGTTCTTTCCATTGGCCTTCAGGGATGAGAGCCTGAAGTATTTGCCTACTCCAAAGGCGATGAAAGCCAGGGCCAGATCCGTGACAAAATCCATCTGGTTAATATATTCAGAAGGAACCAGATTCAGGCACCATGGCCCGATGATGACTCCTGCGATAATATAACCCGTAACGTTGGGCAGATGAAGCCTCTTTGTGATGCGTGTAAGCAGAAAGCCGGATGCCAGCATGATTGCGATACTGAGTATGATTCCTGCTGCTCCCAGATTTGTTATAAACAGTGCCATATGGAACACTCCTTTCTGCGGACAGGGCATAAGGATTACCCTGTTCCTTTTTGTTTTGCTTGATTATAGTAGCATTTGGTGATAAAATCAAATGATATTAATTAACCGGTATATAAAATTTATTTATATTATGAAGGAGATGGTATTGTGTTCGATGCAAAGGTGAAAACCCTGCTGTCCGTCATCGAGACAGGCAGCTATACAAAAGCAGCAGAAAAGCTGAATCTGACCCAGCCCGCGGTAAGCCACCAGATACGGATGCTGGAGAATGAATTCGACATAAAAATCTTTTATAGGGATAAAAACAAGCTGAAACTGACGCCCCAGGGCAAGATCCTGGTGCAGTATGCCCGCAGGGCCGCAGCTGTGTACACCAATGCATGCCAGGCCATTGAGGACAGCAAATCAGAGACCAGGCACCTGAATGTGGGGATTACCCCCACGGCAGGGGAGACCATCATCCCCCAGGTACTGGCCACGCTCTGTAATGAAAACCCGGGCATACATATAAATATCGGTGTGAATACCATTCAAAAAATTTATACCCGGCTCAAGGCGTATGAGCTTGATTTTGCCGTGGTGGAAGGTGCTGTGCCGGATGCCGCACTGGTGACCACCACCCTGGACACGGATTATCTGTGCCTGGCCGTGTCCCCTATCCACAGGCTGGCCAGGGCCAAGACTGTCTCCATCCGTGAAATCCGCCATGAGAAGCTGATTTTAAGAAGCCAGAGCGCGGGTACCAGACAGCTGTTTGAAAAGCATCTTGGGGCCAGGAACCTGAGCCTCTCTGAATTTAATGTTATGATGGAGCTGGATAATGTGTCCATGATCAAGGAGCTGGTCAGCATGGACTTAGGGATAACAATCATCGCAAAAAGCGCGTGCCGGGAAGAGCTGGCAAGCGGCCGGCTGTCCATCATCCCCATTGAGAACTCTACCATGGTCCGGCAGATTGATATGGTTTACCAGAAGGATTTCATCCATCCGGAGCTGATAGAGAACATACGCAGGATATATGAAGAACTGAAGGCAAAATAGCCCTTCCATTTTTATGGGAAATAGGATAGAATGGATGATAGTGATTTGCTGAAAATGAGTTAACAGGAGTAATGGAACCGTGAGTGGGAAAAAAGGCATGAGGACAGGAAAACTGCTTAGGAGTTTCCTTCCCTATTATGGAAAGTATAAAAAGATATTGATATTTGACCTGGTGTGCGCGGCATTGACCACATTGGGGGAGCTGGTGCTGCCCTTGATGCTGCGCTATATCACCAACCAGGGAATGCAGGACCTGACGGCCCTGACCGTGGGAATCGTGGTAAGGATAGGCGTGCTTTACCTGGTCCTGCGCATCATCGATTCCCTGGCAGCCTACTATATGGCTTATACCGGCCATGTGATGGGCGTTTATATTGAGACGGACATGCGTCAGGATGCGTTTGAACATCTCCAGATGCTGTCGGACAGCTATTACAGCAATACAAAGGTGGGACAGATTATGTCCCGTATAACCAGCGATCTTTTTGATGTCACGGAATTCGCCCACCACTGTCCTGAGGAATTTTTTATCGCGGCCCTGAAGACAGTGGTTTCATTCGTCATCCTTTCCGGCATCAACCTGGAGCTTACCCTGTTGATTTTTGTGCTGATACCGGTTATGATCGTGTCCTGCACATGGTTCAACATGAAGGTGAAGGAGGCGTTCCGCAGGCAGCGCAACCAGATTGGCGAACTGAATGCCCAGATTGAGGATACCCTTCTCGGCAACCGGGTGGTCAGGGCTTTTGCCAATGAGCCTGTGGAGATTGAGAAGTTTGGAAAAGGCAATGAAGCCTTTATGAACATTAAGAAATATACCTACCGCTACATGGCTGCGTTCCAGATCACGACCAGATCCTTTGACGGACTGATGTATGTGGTTGTCATTGTGGCCGGAGGCATTTTCATGATACAGGGCAAGGTGGAGCCGGGAGACCTTGTGGCTTATACCATGTATGTGACCACCCTTCTGACCACCATCCGCAGGATTATTGAATTTGCCGAGCAGTTTCAGAGAGGGATGACGGGAATTGAACGATTCCAGGAGATAATGGACGTTGTGCCGGATATCAGGGACAGGAAGGACGCCGGGAACCTGGAAGGAATCAAAGGCGCCATTGCCTTTGACCATGTAAGCTTTGAGTATCCGGACGACCATGTGCCGGTTTTGGAAGACATCAACCTGCTTGTGAAGCCCGGGGAGCGCATTGCGCTTGTTGGGCCTTCGGGAGGCGGCAAGACAACGCTCTGTAACCTGCTGCCCAGGTTTTATGATGCCACCACGGGAAGCATTTCCATTGACGGACATGATATCCGTGGGGTAACCTTAAAAAGCCTGCGCTCCAACATCGGCGTGGTCCAGCAGGATGTATATCTGTTTTCAGGGTCTGTTTTTGAGAATATCAGTTATGGACGGCCCGGGGCAACCAGGCAGGAAGTGGTGGAAGCAGCCAGGCTGGCCGACGCCCATGAATTCATTTCGGAGCTTCAGGATGGATATGACACCTATGTGGGTGAGCGCGGCGTCAAACTGTCGGGAGGACAGAAGCAGCGCATCAGTATTGCCAGGGTTTTCCTTAAGAACCCGGCTATCCTGATTCTGGATGAAGCAACCTCTGCCCTTGACAATGAAAGCGAATACATGGTGTCCCGGTCCTTGGAGAAACTGGCCAAGGGCCGTACCACCATCACCATTGCGCACCGTCTTACCACCATACAGGGGGCTGACAGGATTCTTGTGCTGTCCGGCAGCAGGATTGTGGAAGAGGGGAACCATGAGGACCTTCTCGCCAGAAAGGGAATGTACTATCAGCTGTATACAACAGCCAACCGTTTGAACCAGGGAATTGCATAGAGGAGATTGTAAGGAGAATTCATTATATGAAGATTGCTATTGTTGCTGACAGCAACAGCGGTATTACGCAGGATGAGGCAAAGAATCTGGGGGTATCCGTACTCCCCATGCCTTTTATGATTGACGGAACTGTTTATTATGAAGGAATTGACTTAAGTCATGAGGAGTTTTATAAAAAGATGGAGGAAGGGGCGGATATCACCACGTCACAGCCATCCCCAAAAGATGTGCTGGAATGCTGGGACTCCCTTTTGGAGGAACATGACCAGGTTGTCTATATTCCCATGTCCAGCGGGCTCAGCGGCTCCTGCCAGACCGCCCTTATGCTGGCAGAGGATTATGACAAAAGGGTGCAGGTGGTGAATAACCAGCGCATTTCCGTAACCCAGCGCCAGTCGGCCCTGGATGCCAGGGACCTGGCTGCAAAAGGGTACTGTGCAAAAGAGATAAAGGATATATTGGAGGCAACCAAGTTTGACAGCATCATCTATATAACGGTGGACACCCTTAAGTATCTGAAAAAAGGCGGCAGGATTACGCCTGCGGCCGCGGCCCTTGGCACCCTGTTGAAAATCAAGCCGGTGCTGACCATAGAAGGGGAGAAGCTGGATGCATTTTCAAAGGCAAGGACCATGAAGCAGGCAAGGCAGACCATGCTGACTGCATTGGCCCATGATTTGGAGGAACGGTTGGGCGACAAGGAAGCAGGACATACCTATCTTCAGATTGCCCATACCTGCAATGAGGAAGCAGCGGAGGAACTGGCGGGTATGGTAAAGGAACTGTATCCCCTGGCGCCGGTATTTGCAGCCCCTCTTTCACTGAGCATTGGATGTCATATTGGGCCGGGAGCCCTTGCGGTGGCCTGTACCAAAAAGTTAAAGGAGCTGGAATAATTGCCCAAGGAAAAATTCATGGATAGACTCCGCACCTATGGCATGAGCATAAAGGTGCCTCTGACCGGGCTTGTGATTGCAGTGGCCATCCTGCCCCTGTTCCTTCAGGCCGCGGTCATGCTGGGATCCTTTAACCAGGGACAGCTGGATGCAAGGACCATAGAGATACAGAACCAGTGCGTCATCCTGAGTAATAAGATGACAAGGTCAGGCTACATGACTGCGGAGAAGAAGAACGCCACAGGATTGGACAGCCAGATGCAGGCCATTGCAGATGTCTATAATGGAAGGATTGTCATTGTGAACACCAACTTCCGTGTGGTCACGGATACCTTTAACCTGGCAACCGGCAAATACTATATATCAGAGGAAGTCATCAAGTGCTTTAAAGGAGAGAACAGCAGCCATTATAACAAGGATATGCAGTATCTGGCCCAGACCATACCCGTATATGACCCGGCCAATGAAAAGAATATTAACGGAGTGATTGTTGTCACTGCTTCCACTGAGAATATCCTGTCCCTGACAGACAAGGCCATGGGTAAATCCAACCTGTTCCTGGTGTGCATGTGCCTGGTGCTGGCCGTCCTGGCAGCAGCTGCGGTCCACATCATCATGAGGCCCTTTAAGAACCTTCAGATGTCCTTTGACCGTGTGGCCCAGGGGGACCTGGACGCGGACATCTCTGAGGACACCTACAGGGAGACAAGGCAGCTATCCCATTCCGTGCAGAAGTCCCTCAGCAAATTGAAGGCAGTGGACCAGTCCAGGCAGGAGTTTGTTTCCAATGTGTCCCATGAACTGAAGACGCCCATTACCTCCATCCGCGTGCTTGCGGATTCCCTGATGGGGATGGAGGAGGCTCCGGTGGAACTGTACCGTGAGTTCATGACTGACATATCCGATGAGATAGACAGGGAGAACCAGATCATTGAGGACCTCCTGATGCTGGTGAAGATGGACAAGTCTGCGGAAAGCCAGATGAATATCGGGCAGGTCAATATTAACGCAGAACTGGAACTTATATTAAAACGCCTGCATCCCATTGCAAAACGGGGGAACGTGGAGCTTGTGCTGGAAAGCATACGCGAGGTGACTGCGGATGTGGACAAGGTGAAGATTTCCCTTGCCATTACAAACCTTGTGGAAAATGCCATCAAATATAACCGGGATTCCGGTATGGTAAGGGTAACATTGGATGCGGACCACAAGTATTTCTATGTAAAGGTGGCGGATACGGGGATCGGCATTCCGGAAGACGCCCTGGAGCATATATTCGAGCGGTTCTTCCGCGTGGACAAAGCGCGTTCCAGGGAGGTGGGAGGTACCGGACTGGGCCTTGCCATTGCCAAGAATGTAATCCAGATGCATCATGGCATTATCGATGTGGAAAGCACGCCGGGAGAGGGCACTACCTTCAGCATGAGGGTTCCCCTGACCTATGTGCCGAGACTGGAGGTGAAGTCATGATCAGGCCGGGATTAAGGAAAATGCTTCTGTTTTGGGTACTGATGATTATGTCCGTATGGGTGTTCATGGGCTGCAGCAGGGATGAGGCTCCTATTGCTGCGCCGGATGAAGGCACCTACCTGATTTATTACCTGAATTCAGCCATCACAAAGCTGGTGCCCAGGTCATATGAGGCTGTTTCCACCAATCAGGAGGACCTTGTGGCAGAACTGATGGACCAGTTCATCCATGTGCCCAAGGATCTGGACTGCCAGCCTGGTCTTACGGATAAGGTGACATTTCAGGGAAGCCGCCAGGAAGAGCAGGTCCTGTACCTGTATTTTGATGTGAACTACACGGCCATGAAGCCTGAACGGGAGATACTCTGCCGGGCAGCCCTGACCAGGATGATGACCCAGATAAAGGGGGTTGACTATATCAGCATATATTGCGGGGACCAGCCCTTGATGGACCGCCAGGGCAATCCGGTGGGGGTGCTGACATCCGGTGATTTCATCATGAATACCAGCAATGTAAACGCGTACGAAAAAACAGAACTGACCCTTTATTTTGCAGATGAAACCGGCACAAGCCTGGTGGAGGAAAAACGCGAGGTGGTCCATAATATCAACACCTCCCTGGAACAGCTGATTGTGGAACAGCTGATTGCAGGGCCGGGGCAGGAGGGACATTACCCGACCCTTCCGGAGGACTGTAAGATACTGAGCCTGTCCGTGACAGACAATGTGTGCTATATCAACTTTGACTCAGCTTTTCTTGCAACCACGCTTCCGGTCAGCGAGTATGTGCCTATCTATTCCATTGTGGATTCCCTGTCAGAGATGACATCGGTGACCAAGGTACAGATCCTGGTAAACGGTTCGCAGAATGTGATGTTCAGGGATGTGATTTCCCTCAATACCGCCTTTGAGAGGAGCCAGGAGTATATTGAAGGCGCGCAGTAATGTTTAACGGTTCGGCTTTAAGGATCCACATCCTCCGTGGGATGTGTCCCAAACAGATCTGAAAGGAAAAACTTAATATGAAAAGACCGCTTATTGTATTGGCAGCTGGTTTTGTACTTGGAGAGGTGCTTGCCCTGCAAGGTCAAAAAGCGGTGTCCCAGGGGCTTTTGTGGTGGCTGTATGCCGCCGCAGGGCTTTTTGGGATGTGGTCATACCGGATATCATTCCCGCAATCCGGCGGAAAAAGACAGGGCAGCAGTGCTGGAAAAACAGCGCTCCTGCTCTTTTTTGTGCTGGTACTCACAGGAGGATGCGCAGGATATGCCAGGGGGGCTTGGGAAAAGGAAAGGCTGGACCGTGAAGAAGTGTCTGCCCGGGAATTCACAGGCACCAGGGTCACGCTTCAGGGAAGGATTGGGAAAACAGAACAGGGGAACGGGAGTTTATCCCTTGTGCTGGAGGATGTCAAGGCCCGGGTGGGAAAGACAGATAAAAGATATGGCCGGGTGATTGTTTACGTGAAGGATGATGGGGGTGGGAAACATGGCAGGAGTGGAGTTGATGACGGAGGTGGAAATGATGGAAGGGGTGGAGCGGATGGCAGGAAAAAAGGAAATACCGGATTGCCAGACCTGCTTCCGGGAATGACGGCTGAGATAAAGGGGAAGATGGAGGCAATAGAGGGTCCCAGGAATCCGGGAGAGTTTGATTTTAGAAGGTATTACCGTTCCAAGGGCACTGCCTGCAGGATGTTTGGGGAACAGATAAAGATTATAGATGGGGAATACATTCCATATCAGACATTTCTTATGAAATTCAGGGCAGGATGTGGAAAAATACTCGACAGGATCTGTCCTCCGCAGGACAGCGCTGTGTTTAAGGCCGTTCTGCTTGGGGATACGTCCGGTATGGAACCAGAGGTGCGCTCCATGTACCAACGCCACGGTATTTCCCATCTGCTGGCGGTCAGCGGCCAGCACCTGGCCATTATAGGGGGAGGAATCTATCTTATCATGCGCCGTCTGGGGCTGGGTTATAGCCGGGCCGGGATACTGGGGGCGGTGATGGTCATAAGCTATGGAGTCATGACAGGAAGTTCCGGCTCTGCAATCCGGGCCGTAATCATGATTATATGCCTGTGGCTGGCAGCGTCCAGGGGTAAAAGTTATGATACCCTGTCTGCCCTGGGGCTTGCAGCAGCCATACTTCTGTGGAAATCTCCCTATCTGTTGTCTGCCAGTGGATTCCAGCTGTCATTTGGCGCCGTATTTGCCATTGGAGGTCTGGGCAGCTGGCTCAAGTCTGGTTTCAAAGCAGACAAAGGGTGGAAGAACACGGTTCTGATGAGCCTGTGCGTCCAGATTGTCATAACGCCAGTGGTGCTTTATCATTATTACCAGCATCCCCTATACGGCATTTTCATGAATCTTCTGGTCATACCGCTGATAGCCGTGCTTATGTACTCGGGTATCCTGGGAATCGTGCTGGGCAGTTTCTGGCTGAAGGGAGGAACCGCCGCGGTCGGGGCAGGCCATTATGTGCTGTGTTTTTACGAATGGCTGTGCAGGCAGGTGGAACACCTGCCGGGATACTGCCTTGTGATGGGAAGACCGTCCTGGATTCAAATCATCCTGTATGGGGCCGGGATGGCCGGGACTCTGTATTGGCTTAGACGGCTGCGGTTTGAGGAAAATGGGGATGGTTTGGAAGATGGGGGGGACGATGGTGTAAAAGGTGGCGTAAAAGATGCCATAAACGATAGCAATAGCGGCAAGGGAATTGGTGGAATATGCAGATATCATATATCCAGGTTCCCTATAGCGGTAACTGCGTGTCTATATGGACTTTTCTTCCTGACTCTGCTGCCTGTGCCGGAAAAGGGATTAAAGGTCATAATGCTGGATGTGGGACAGGGAGACGGAATCGTAATGCGGACAGAAGCATTTACCATATTGGTGGATGGGGGAAGCAGCAGTGATAAGAGTCTGGGAGAGAAAACCCTGGAGCCATGCCTTAAAAGTATGGGCATAGATACGATTGATTTTGCTGTGGTGAGCCATGGGGACAGTGACCATATAAGCGGTCTGCTGTATCTCATGGAACACTCAGAGGACATTGCGGTCAGGAACCTGATATTGCCCATGCCTGGCCGGGGACAGGAAATATATGATGAGTTGGAACGGGCTGCGGAGGATTCAGGCGGAAAGGTATTCTATATGGCTCCATCAGACCGCATACAGGCAGGCGGGCTTAATCTGACATGCCTGTATGCAGGGGGAGGACTGCTGCCGCCAGATGACCGCAATGCCCATTCACTGGTCCTGTGTGCGGATTACAAAGGCTTCCATATGCTTTTTACCGGGGATATGGGGACAGAGCAGGAAAAGGGACTGCTGAAACTGGCAGAAGAAGAGGGAAGCCTTCAGCAGGAACATCTAAATCATGTGCAGGTGCTGAAAATGGCCCATCATGGTTCCGATACGTCCTCTGGCGAGGGATTCCTGGACTATTTGGATCCGGACCTGGCGCTTGTCTCATATGGAAGGGGCAACTCCTACGGCCATCCGTCCCCTGATGTGATGGAACGGATGAAAAAACGCCGTATCCCTGTGATGGAAACGGGATACGGCGGCGCAGTCATATTGCGTACGGATGGGAAAGGGCTGCGGTGCGTATATTTTATGGAGGAAGGGAGATAGGCATCCGTCAGTTTTTGCCGGTAAGTGGAGCGCGCATATGGCGGGAATGATTTCTTAAACAGGACCTTACGCACGTCTGGCAGTTTGCTTTTATTCATCCGGGCTGCACAATATTTTTTCTAAAAGGGCATTGCATCCTGTGGTAATGTCATTCCAGGTGGTTTCGAAATCACCTGTATACCAGGGGTCCGCCACATCCCTGCTGCTGCCGGCAAATTCCAGCAATTTATGGATTTTGTTATCCGGGTCGCCGCCGGAGATGCGTGTCATGTTACGGATGTTCCAGTCATCCATTCCAATCAGGTAATCAAATGTCCCATAGTCCCTGGGCTTCATCTGCTTTGCCTGATGTCCCTGACAGCTGATGCCTGCCTGGCGCAGCTTTTCCCTGGTGCCCCGGTGGGCGCTGTTTCCAATCTCCTCTGTGGAGGTGGCGGCTGAATCGAGGAAAAACATGTCCTCCAATCCTTTTTTGCGGACCAGGTCCTGGAAATAGTAGAGGGCCATGGGGCTTCTGCATATGTTGCCGTGGCAAATGAATAGTACCTTTATTTTCTCCATTTTATCTCCTCATATCCTCTCAAAGCCTTATAAATACTGGCTTTTCAGCCTTTGTGCATTTTTTACTTGAAAGGTTCTTTTTCTTGTAAATTCTTGTATTTTCTCATGTTTTTTCGGGCATTTGTGGTACAAATGGGTTATTTTTAAAGTCCCAAATCCCTTATGAGATAAGGCTTACATGAGTTGTTTGTGCATGTTTTTGGGTTATAAACTTTTTCTTTTCCAGTTCATCCCTTGCTTCTTTTAATCTGGCAAGTTCTTTCTTTGCATCATCATAGCCGGTATGCGTATAAATATTAAGTGTTACAGATATATCTGAATGCCCCATCAGATATTGCAGTGTCTTTGGGTTCATCCCTGAATTGGCCATATTTGTACAATAAGTATGCCTGCATATATGTGGAGTAACTGGCGGCAATTGCAACAAATTCTCACGATTATATTTTTCTCTTGCATGCTGCATGTACTTTTCCCAATGAAGTGCAACCATTGGCCTTCCATTCTTGTCCAGAAACAGAAATCCTCCATATCCATCCACCATCGGCTCACGTTTTGGTTTCCTTCTATTCTTCAAGATTCGAAGAAATGCTTCTTTTACATCCGCTTCCATCGGAAGTAACCGCGTACCACTTGTTGTCTTTGTAGATACGATGATATACTTCATTTCTCGAGTTCTTTGCAACTGATGATTCACATTGATAATATCTTCTTTAAAGTCCAAGTCTTTTACAGTAAGTCCACAAAATTCAGATATTCTAAGACCTGTCTTGAATAAGATATAAAATGCATCATAATACTGATTATAATGCGGATCATTCTTTACAAAATCAAGAAATTTAGTTTCATCTTCCGGAGAAACAGCTTGTCTTTTCTGACTGTCATTAACAAGTACTGTACCTAATTCAAATCCAAATGGATTTTTTAGAATCAAGTCATCATCCACAGCCATTTGAAAAGCAGGTCTTAAAACACCTCTGATGGAATGAATGGAACTATATCCTCTACCATCTCTTTGTAGTTTTATCAGAAAAATCTTTGCGTCAGAAAGTTTCACATCATCCACTTTCTTATAAGCGAATTCTTCCTTTTTCAATACATTCACCACAAATTTGTAATTCGCTAAAGTATTATGCTTTACTCCTGTTTTCAGGGAAAGATATCGTTCCACAAGTTCAAGCACTGTAATGTTACTTCCTGTAATCCCTTGCATCTGTAAGGACTGAACTTTTCTTTCTTTTTCCCTGAGAGAAAGATCCGCCCGTTTACCTTCCGGCATCTTATCTGCTTCTGTCAATCTCCAACTATATAATATTTTACGCTTGCCAAGTGAATCTGTATATTTATAGCGGTAACGTCCACTTGGTTCCTGCCATTCTCCTTGCTGGAGAACTCTGCCTTTATCATCACGTCTCTTTGAAATCATATCCTACCTCCAAGGGGACGCAACATGATATTGTTAGTATATCATGTAACCCCTAATTCGAACACCTCCTTCTTTTAAATTTCATTTTATATCGCACTGAGTGTATCAATAAATTTTTCAAATCTTGTTCGTTTTATCTGTACACGATTCCCATTCCAAAGCAAATACTCTGCATTTGGATTGTCACTGACTAACTTACGAAGCTTTCCTTCTCCAATACGAAAATAGGATGCTGCCTCTTCAATGGATAATGTATACTTCTTCCAATAAGGTATATCATAACTTGTCATTTGTATGCCTCCTTCTATTATCTTTGTTTTTGACATTGGCGGCTGGCAAAGGTATCTATAAAGACTGCCAATGCCAAAGTATTTTTTTGCCAATGTCATCTTTTATTCTGTGATTAACGCAACTGTTTTTCTTCCCTGACACCAGTCATAGCTTAATCTACTTTCCAATTGCTTTCTTGCATCTCTTCCTGTTCTGGAAGAAATCCCATAGGCTAGCAGTTCTGCCTCTAATTCTTCTAAACACATCATTTTCCGTTTGCTCAATAATTCTAGGATCAACTTCTGTGCCTTTTTCAGTTTCGTTTCCTTTTTCGTTCCTGCTTTCCCCATTAGCAGATCTTCAATGGATATATCGTATTCTCCTAACCATTTTAAGCCTTCTTCTCCTAAAGAAAATGCTACCGGATTTTCTTTTTTAGCAAGAGAATCCTTTTGCTGATATACCACTCGAATATCCTGTTCCTTCTCTTTTTCCACTTTTTCTACAAATAAGATGCTTCGTACTGCCGCTGCGATATCAATGGATCCCAGGGAACGGTAATCGCTCTGACTTCCCGATGACTTATTCAAATGTCCAATGAGAACAATGGCACATCCAGTTCTCTCTGCAATCGTACTGAGATGCCGGAATAAGGGACGGATCTCATTTGCCCGGTTCATATCCACATTGGCTCCCAGATAAGCCTGTATGGGATCCATGATCATGAGGCGTACATTGTTCTGGCGGATAGCTTTTTCAATCCGATCATCCGTCATAGAAAGCTGTTTTTCATCTTCATTGATGAATCGCACCCTTGTCATATCTGCACCACATTTTGCTAATCTAGGCTTAATGGTATCTGCTATCCCATCCTCTGCTGTTTGATACAACACATTAAAGGGTTCTATGGGAAGTGCATTGGGAAGTTCTTTTCCATTCGTACAGTATGCGGCGATTGCCATTGCAATCCATGTTTTTCCTTTTCCCGGATTCCCCTGAATCAAAGTAACCTTTCCAAAGGGAATAAATGGATACCATAACCACTGAACCACCGTTTCCTCAACCTCTGACATCTTCATGACCGGCACTGGTTTTTCTCTGTTGTCTCGCAAACAGATCTGTTTTGCCATTTCTTTTACAGGCAGTCCTGCAACTAGACATTCATTCCAATCTTTTTTGGCTGGCTCTAAACGAAATACACAAAGTTCCTCTGGAATCATAGAAACAAATTGCCTGCATCTCTCATTTCCAGGCTCATCATTATCCAGGCATAAATAGATAGACCTAATGTTTTTATGCTCCATATAGACCTGTTTCATTGCTTTTTCACTCAATCCTCCCAGGGAAATATAACTATGCTTTTCCCATTCTTCCGGAACTGCAGTAATATAAGACAGAAGATCAATGGGAGATTCAAACACGAACAGCTTTTCATTCGTTCCTATATGGCCAAATCCATAGATTTTTTCTGAACCTTTTGCTTCCCCACGATATCGTTTCTCATCAGTTCCCCGCATAGCTGCATATCTGGGATTCTGTTCTTTGTCTCTTCCAACGAATACCACATTGTGATAGTTTTTACTTTCATAAATATCCCCCTTTGCAATCATCTGATCTATCAGCCATTCCGATAGTTTCCTCTGCTCAATGAGATACTTCCTTGCAATCTCACAGCTTTCATTTCTTTCTGGCAATTCCAATCCAGGCAAGGGGATGGGGCAGACCTTCTGTCTGCCTGCATCTTCCTTGGCCGTTCTTCTGTTGGTTTCTCCAACTCCCTCTTCTCCTAATAATTCTTTGACTGCCTCTGCAAAAGAAAGGCCATAGAATTCTTTCATAAAATCAATGGCATGACCGCCTTTATTCTGACTAAAACGATACCATTCGCTCTTGTTGATCATCACACTGTCATGTCGTAACCACCGGTATTCCTTTCCACATCGTTTGAACTGTTCTCCTCTCCCAGAAAGAAAAACATATAAATCGGTATCATCTGCTCTTTGGATCTGTTCTCTTGTATATTCTTCCATCTTCTAAAATCCCTCCTATAATTCCATTCCATGATGTTTCTTCTTTCGTTTCATGGTTCTCACTGCTTCTTTTGTTTCTGTGGATTGCTCCCGCTTGTTTGTTTCCGGAAGAGAGACACCTTCTCCTTCCTCTGCCATCAAAGCCTCCACATGATTTTTGATTCCCTCATACTTTCGTAACATCGCATGGATCCGTTTATCTTCTTTTCGTAAAGCAGCTATCTCTTCTGATAAACGAGCGGCTTCTCGTTTCCATTGTCCTTCCGGGATCTTCCCACTTGGGTCTAGATTTTCTTTTAAGATTCTTTCCGAACGATAATATCCGCTAAGTTCCTTCTTATGTTCCTCTTTGAATTTTTCCCTGCCAAAATATTTCTTCTTTAATTCCAGATAAACAGGTCTTGTTTCAAAATACTCTTTCATTGCATAAAGATTGCTGTTGACACTTCTCAGAGCAGACAGTTGTTGATTCAACCGCTGACTCACCTCATTCAGCTGTATATCTAATTCCTGGATTTTCTCCGTCAGCTGTTCTGGGGTTCTCACATCCTGCTCTTCCAGAAAGCGGATCGTCTCTGCAAATTGTTTCAGATTTGTATTCTTCGCCTTTTGTGTTCCATAAGCGTAGGATTCTGCAACTGCATTTCTCTTATCACAATAGTTTCTCAGATAATCCGCTAAGGTTGGCTGATGTAAGAACACCATCCGTTCCATCAGTTGGCTTTCTCGAAACAAGGACCATTGAAGAAGATTCTTTGCCCGTTCTTTCATATCATTTAAGGCTCGGATGAGTCGGTTTAAACTTCCCAGTGCGGTTGAAATCCCTCTTGCTTCCATTGCCTGTACATTCGGTCCTTCATGCACCATCGGGATCTTATCAATCCCCCGTTCCTCATAAGACCTGGCATCGACTCTTTCTGTAAGTCCTTTTTCTTCATACAGTTCGTTACACATCTTCGCCCAGGCACTTCTCAATTCTTCCAAGGTTTCTTTCCTACTCCAATCCGTTGTATGTACCGCCCGAAATACCGGTTGTCCTTTCTGATTCAAAACCGGCTGTCCATCCGGTGTCAGTACTGGAACCTTTTTTTGCTTTTGTCCCCAGGTACCATCTTCCTGTAAAGGACGAATGGGCACCATGATGTGCATATGAGGATTGGGGATTTTATCCTTTGCCTTCTTCGGATCATGGATTGCCAGATCTGCAATCATCCCTCTTGCGACTAACTGTTCTTCTACGAATCTTCTTGCAAGCTCAATATTTTCTTCCATGGAAAACTCATTCATCAAGGCAATATCAAAGCTGTGTGCCAGCTGTGCTTTCTTATTCCCTTCGATCCATTCCACCTCATTCCAAAGGGTCTCCCTGTCTTTGAATCTCTCCGGAGCCTGTTTGGGAAGATGAATCTCCGCTAATACCACACCGCCTTTTCTCGTATAATCACTTACTTCTCCATAATACGTACATTCCAGTTTTGTACCGGCTCGATAAGCAGCACTGGCAATGGCAGACTGCCCTTTTCCTCTGGATAATTGATTCAGATGAAAGTGATAACATCCCATCTTACTCATCTCCCTGTGGCAGTTCACCTCGTTGCATTGCCTTTAATAGTGCTTCCTCTTCTGCGAATTCTCGTTCCTTCGCTTCTGCAGTTTCCGCCCGTCCACGAACCATTTCATGAACGACATCACAAAACTTACAAGCGGGATCATGAAGAAGTTCATCCATCAGCTGATAAAATTCCGCCTCGGTCAGATATTTGGTATCTTTACAGATTGCTTCTATGGCTGCTCCTTTCTGAATCAACAGATGGGTTCGTGCCTTTCGTTTTTTCTTTTTCTGTGTATCCAGATAATTCAAGGATCTCTGGATCCTATGCTCTGCCTGTTCCTTCTCAAGCTTTGCCTGTTTCAATGCAGCTTCTGTTTTTTCAATCTCAAGAAGTGCTTCCTGCGTATATTCCTGAAATGTTTTCTTCTTCGCCATATCGTTCTTTTTCTCCTTTTTAAACTCTTCAATTTTCTCTGTTACGGGATAGGCATTTCTGCCGGAAGGGGAACCCTTCTTCGGATGGATCATCCGCAAATACTTTCGGAATTCCCCTTCAGAAAGATGCTACTTCCGTAGGACGCACATACCTTTTAAGGTATATAAGTGCGCTCTTCTGCTTTCAGCATCCGAGTTATTCTTACTCAAACGGAAGTTCTTCTCCGTCTGGAAGATTCATAAATCCATCTGGATCGGTATCTTCTTTCTTTTCTGATCCTGACAGTTTCTTCCCTTCTGCGAAATAATGTTCTTCTACAATCACGTTGGTGGCATAAACTTTATTCCCCTCCTGATTCACATAGCTTCCTGTCTGGATCCGCCCGCTTACTAAAATCTTCAAACCTTTTTTCAGATATTTTTCTGCAAACTCAGCATTCTTCCCAAAGGTGACACAAGAAATAAAATCTGTTTCTGCCTTTCCATCCTTTCGATATCGTCTGTCTACTGCCAGCGTGTATCTGGCCATTGCAGTATTGTTTTCATCCTGGAGATATTTCACCTCCGGATCTTTTGTCAGTCTTCCCATTAAGATTGTTTTGTTCATGTAGTTTCTCCTTTCTCTTTTCGTTTTTTCTTTGTTCTTGAATCAGGTCCGATTCTTTTAAGGCAAATGTAATTTGTTCCTCATATATCAGAACGTAGAGAGGGCTTTTTACAAATAAAAAATGAATGTTATTTTTTTACCCTCATATAACGAAAGGCTCAGAGGGGAAAATACAGGGTGGAAAAGGAAATTTTTTATTTTTCCGCACAAAAATACCCCTATGACTTCAAAATCGAAATCATAGGAGTATTTAATTCAACCTACTCAGTGGGGTGTTTTATATTTTGTTTTACACATGTCATTACAGTGTTTTTCAGTTCGACAAGCTGAAATTGTTATTCATCTTTTGTTTTTTTCTTATAAACAATTGTTCCAACAGAACTTCCAAGACATATGCCAATTGCTATGCCTAACGCAAGATTATCTAAAATAATTCCGAATACTACACCTAAACATAACCCGACTGAAATTCCATTTCCAAAATAATTTTTTTTATCCTTCATCATAATACCTCCTGCAAAGTCAACTTTTTATTATTCATCAAAATAGAATAATTCCTCAAATTTTTTATCAAGTGCTATACATATAATCAATGCTAATTTCGCCGTTGGATTAAATTGTCCTGTTTCAATAGAACTAATTGTATTTCGGGATACCCCAACCATTTCTGCTAATGCCGATTGCGAGAGTTTTTTTTCTGTTCTTGCACTCTTTAAATTATTTTTTAATACCAATTTATCATCCATTAGAATAACCCCATACAAAATTTATAAAAAAAGTAAACTGCCAATAGTAAAAATACAACACCGCAAATTATACTCCATTTCTTCTTAAGTTTAATCCCTTCATAGGTAAATCCCAATCCTGATGTACAAAACAAAATAGAAATTATATCTGCCGGAGACTCCATACAAAATAGTTTAATGAACATTATAATAATGCCTAAAACAGTAAGCCCCCAAAGAGAAAAAGCATCTCGTTTTGTACGCACACTCTTTTCACGTTCATCTCCATAAATATTTTCTTTTTTACTTCTAGCTAAAATTTCTTCCTTATTCATTGATATTCCCCTTTCTTAAATGCCAAGTTTTATTTACATTCATAATATACCACTACCAAGTTTACTTGTCAATTATTTTCCAAGTTTTCTTTGCATTAAATCAATGAATATAGAAGCAAGAGAAAATACTTACTTTCATAATTTTAAATTTTCTTAACTCTTTTAATTCAATAAGCTGAAATTTAGCGATTTCTTTTTCCGGTATTCTCTGTCCCACGGATTTCCTCATGATAGAAATAATCTACGATTACCGGATGTCCCTGCGGGACTCTGCCATAAGGCATTTCATTATCCACAAAGGCACAATCATACTTCTTAGCCATTTTCTCAGCTTTTACTTCAAGTGCTTCAAAGTAGCTGCGGTTATGCTTGTTATAGATCTCGTCGTAAAGTGGTACAAGATCAGGATATTTTCCGGCGATATAATCCATAATTGTCTTTTTGAAACCGCCTCGAAGATTGAGATTTTCGAGCCAGAACAGATCGCACTGATCCTTTACCCGCTCAAAGATTGCTTCAAAATCCGTGATACCGGGGAATACCGGGGATACGAAACAGACTGTACGGATACCTGCCTCATATACCTGCTTCATAGCAGCGATACGGTGCTCAATGCTCGAAGCAGAATCCATATCGTTCTTGAAATTTACATCTAGTGTGTTGATCGACCATGAAACGGTTACACGTCCAAGCTTCTTCAGCAGATCAATATCCCGTACCACAAGATCTGACTTTGTGCAGATCAGAATATCTGCGTCACTGCCGATCAGCTGCTCCAGAAGTTTTCTGGTATTCCCGAATTGCTCCTCCTGTGGATTGTAGCCATCTGTCACAGAACCGATGACCACCCGCTGTCCGGCATATTTCTTCGGATTTTTAATTTCCGGCCAATGCTTCACATCAAGGAAAGTGCCCCATTCCTCCTTGTGCCCGGTAAAGCGCTTCATAAAAGAAGCATAGCAATACTTGCAGGCATGTGTACAGCCCACATAGGGATTGACCGAGTAACCGCCTACCGGCAGACTAGACTTAGTCATGATGTTCTTTGTTTCCACCTCACGAATGAGGATTCCATTTATTACTTCTTCCATGATTTCTGTACCTCTAACACTTTATTAAATTCTTCCGGCATTTCCTGAATCATATTTTCATCCCCTATGATAGGGACAAGGTCTTCCTTCATAAACACCGGAATGCCGAGCTTATGTGCCTGGTTCGTCAGAGACCATGCCCATTCCGGCTCCGTATGAATCTTCCTGCTCTGAGCTCCGGTCATGGTGCCCACAACGATCCAATTGATTCCGGAAAGGTCAACTGTGCCGGGATCGTCGAATAACGGCTCAAAGGTAACATGGTAATGTTTTGCTCTAACGTTTTTCCGAAGGGCGTCGATACGCCACAGTTCTGCTTTCCTCGTCACCGTAATGCCAAACCATGCGTTTTCCAGATCGGTATCAAAATCCAGCAAATCAGGTCGCTTGGTAAGGAACAGGAACTGATGCTGTGGATTTTCACGGATCTTTGCAAATACCTCGTCTCTCCATTCCGGCTTCCATCCGGAGAGATCGCTCATCCCAGTAAGAAGAAAGTTCTGCGGACGTTTCTTTTCCATCATCTTGAGCTTACCCGGAAAGAATTCAGGGTCAGCGAAGTCATCAATCATATGCCAGCGTTTCACGTTGTTGCGGGCATAGCAATATGCACACCCCACTGTGCAGCCAATGACGATATTCATGTTCTGAATCTGATCTTTGATACAAATACTCATGACTTCTGCCACTCCTCAAGATTCTTTCTGATGCGGTCGAGGCATTCCTCAAACCGGGTAATTTCTTCCTCTGAAAAACCTTTGTAGTAAATACTGCCCATCTCATCAGATACAGAATCGTACTCGCCCTTTAAGGCATGTGCTTTCTCAGTCAGAAACAGGAGTGTTTTCCTTTTGTCCGTTTTAGACTGAACACGGCTTATCAGCCCTTGATTTTCCATTCTTTCCAGCATCGTAGTAAGAGATGTTATCGCTAATCCGCATTTAGTCGAGAGTGACCTGATTGAGATACCATCCTTCTGCCACAGCACATAAAGAATACGTCCCTGGGCTCCATTAAACGCATCAATATTCTTTTCACTGAGAATCTTCTCGAAAATCCGGTCTCCAAGCTGTTTTATTTTGGTGACAAGAAATCCTCCATTCATTTCCATACAAAAGCTCCTATATAGTAGTTTATTAAAAACATACTATATAGGAGCTTTATTGTCAAGAGTTTATATGTCTTAATAGGTAAATTCCGTTTTTTTCAATTCTCCAAACTGTGATTGTTCGATCTTTTCAAATACTAACGTCCTTAATTCTGTTCAATAATTGATTTATAGTAGTTACCAAAGTCAGCAAGTGAATTAACAATTGGAAGCATTTTTGTTCCGAGTTCCGTTAAGCCGTATTCAACTCTCGGTGGCTGCTCATGGTAATCGTGGCGATATGCCAGCCCATCACTCATCATTTGTCTTAAACTATCTGTCAAAACCTTTTGTGAAATACCATCTATACTTCGTTGTAGCTCATTGAATCTCCATGGACGCTCTTTCAAGTTACGCAAAATCAGCAGTTTCCATTTTCCTCCGATAAGAGATACTGCTGTTGCAACTGGGCATTCCGGTAATTCTTCTTTTGCTCGCATAATTCTCACCTCCGAGTCTATTGTAACACATTCATTTTTGAGTGTACAGTTACAAAAAGGTGCGTACTTGTTTTTGTATGTATCTCACACTATACTAATACCAAGCAACCAGAAACTACAAATTAACTATGGAGGTATTATTATGGCAAATTACACAAAAACAACTATTGGAAAGGAAAACCGAATTGAGCTACATGAAAAGTTGTCTTTAACAGGTGCAGAAATCAGTTTAAACGAACTACCTGCAGGAGCAAATGTCCCATTTGTTCATTCTCATAAAGAAAATGAAGAAATCTATGGAATTCTTTCAGGTAACGGCAAAGCCATAATTGATGGAGAAGAAATTAGCCTTTCAACTGGAGACTGGCTAAAAATCGCACCTGCTGCAAAGCGTCAGTTTTTTGCATCCGATATTTCTGGAATTACTTATATCTGCATTCAGGTAAAAGAAAATTCTCTGGAACATTTTACAGCAGAGGATGCCGTAATCGGCTAATTAAAAGTATTTATTTACAAAAATGCACAGTTCACGATAAGCTAAGAACTGTGCATTTCTTTTTTGTTCAATATTACGTTTTCTCAATTTTTCAAACAAGAATTTGTTTAACCTCTTAAATTCTTTTTCTTTACAAACATGGAAATTAACTCTGCTACAATTCCTAAGAGCAAATATCCCAACGCATATAAAATAAATGCCTTTTCTCCCATACTAAAGAACAGCCATGTCCCAAGCAAAAAGAATAGCGCTATGATAATTGGTAGTGTCCAAAATATTTTTATGTCCTTGCCGGCGTATGCTCCGGAGCAAATTGCATAAATAGGATTCACTGCAAAAAACAGAATGAAGCAAACTGCCATGCCGCCATCACCTTTTATGAATGTAACCGCAAGCCATGGAAACACCAACATAATTACTGCTGTCGCTAATATCATCTTAGTACGGTATCCTGTTCCATCTGGTGTAAGTTTTACTACACTTATTATAACTTCAAAAGCAAACGCCCAAACTGCTTTCTTATTAAAAAAACTTAGAAGAGACATTCTCCTCTAAGCCTTTATACTTTATCATAGAATACTTTTTACTTTTATATTTCCTCATGGTCACGATGCTTTTTTCGCTTAAATCCTACCTTTTGAACACAGGATATTACATGTAAAGATTTTACCCCCACTAAAGACTCTTACCTCACCTCATAAACAACCTTCACAAAAACGCCTCTTTTGTTACATCTATATGTAAAGAACTATCTGCTTTTTTACATTTAAAACACGCTATACCAAATTGTAAAGATTTTACTTTCAAATTTATTTATAAAAAAAGCTGTAAGATTCCACTATTAGAATTCTTACAGCTTTCATTCTCATCATGTCACATCCCTAAATTATAATTATTTATCTTGTAACACTCACACAAAAATCTATGGGTTATTTTCGGGTTATTTCTTCCACACAAATACCTTCCAAGTATTGATTTTACTGACTTTTTAAGGAGTTCTTCAAAGAGTGCCGTGGCAAACGAATAGTATTTTTATCATCTTGATTATATCCTTTCATAAACCTGTAATTATTGGTTTTCTGGCGCTTTCTTGATTTTCTGTTTTCACCCCGCTCTACGCATATCTACATAAATCTATATAAATTATCGGGCAAATGGTGTAAGAAAATCATCTTTTAGATATTTCAATATCGTTTTTTATTGCATAAATGATTTTTGGATCATTTATCCTATATAAAACTCCACCATTGTTCTTTACTCCTGTATTCACAACTAACCCAATATTCTCCATACCAACTACATAATTATTTGTGGAACTTCCTGTATTAGCTTGTATATTCAATTGATTTTTCGTAAATTCTATTGTATTTAATTTCATCAAATGTTTTATGTAACTATATATATCCATTGAATTTGACTTTGCCTTTGGATTGCGTGGATAATATTCATAAAAATTAAATCCTTTCACGAATTCCACTATACCAGCTTTTATTGCATTTTCAGAAATCTTATTGCTATTTGAATCCACTTCATATTGTTTTAAAAATATACAGTTTAAAACATGCCACAAATCTCTTGGATTTCCATTGGATAATCCAAAAATTTCATCAATACTTTCTCTTTGCACACTCTCCTCGAATATAAACTTATAATTTACTACTTTTCCATCACTAAATACTGACAATCGCTGGTTCAAAGCTTTTTCAAGCGACTCTATAGACCATGATAATAATGGGCAAAAATGTTTTTGTGTTCTAACTTCTGTCAAAATCCTTTTGAATGGAATTTCCCAAACACTAATAATAAGTTGAACATTTTGATTCTCGAGTATCTTATTATCTGATAATAACGGAATCAAGAATTTTGACACTGTTTCTGCATTGTTTTTCATTCTACCATCTTCATCAAACTTGTCGAATATAATAGTAATTCTGCTATATCCAATTTTTTTTAATATGTTACATAATTGGATAATCAAATTGTAGGATGCATCAATTCGTTCAAAATCTGTATCAATATCTAACTTAATTGTAGGCAAGAGATTTCTTATTTCATCCTCCTTAACAGGTGGAAGCAGAGTATAATAATTTCTCAAAGCATCATTTACTATATTAACTCCTGTAGTAAGCCCATAATTAAATATAAATCGAATCAAATTAATATATTTTTTTATTAATTTCCTGGTTTTTGATAATTGTATGGCTTCAATTTTCTGTGCCAATATAGTTTTCGTTGTCGAAGTGGTATATTGACTCAATATCATAGACAAAAAAATTCGTTCATTTCGATTTAACTTCTTAAGCTTTTTCGTATTGCCAATCAGATATTCAAAGAAACAGGCCCCCATGTTACGAATAATTAAATTATAGTATTCTTCTGTTTTTGGCTCTATATTTAACATAGAATAGTCATCAATCATACACAAAAAATGTTCTTTAGAATTCACCCCTCTTTGTAAATCAAAAAGAAGTGCAGTTTTTCCGATTCCCCTATTGCCCCTTACAATAATGCTCCTATTGCCTTCATAACTACCTTTTATTGAATCGTAATTATCTGCTCGGACAAACAATCTATCCGCATATTCTTGCTCATTCTCTGCAGTATATAAATTGAAAGGATAATTAACCAATCCAATACTCTTTAAAAAATCATTGAAACCTCTTTAATCCATGTAGTACCTTCTTTCTTTTGTCAATGAAAATATTGTTAATCCGTTATACACTCTTTGTATTACCTGCTAAAATTTTTCAATCACTTCAAAAATATATTTAGACTTTTCTTATTAGTCACTTTCCATCAACTTTTTCAATTCTTCTTTGCTGGGCAATACGGTTAGATATTTACTTGCAAATATCTGGCTATTATCCTCCGGCAAAGTCATTTCTACTACTGCATCATTTTTATTTTTGCATAACAGAATTCCAATTGTTGGATTTTCATCTTCCAATTTCACCTTTCGATCATAATAATTCACATACATCTGCATTTGGCCTATATCCTGATGCTTTAATCGTCCTATTTTTAAATCAAAGAGTACAAAGCAACGTAATAAACGATTAAAAAATACCAAATCCACTCTGTAATGCTCATCTTCAAAAGTGAATCTCACTTGTCTTCCAACAAAAGTAAATCCTCTTCCTAATTCCAAGAGGAACTCCTGTAAATGATCAATTATCTTTGTTTCCAAATCCGTCTCTGAATATTTTGCAAGTTCTGGCAAACCTGTAAACTCTAATACATATGGATCTTTCAATAAATCTTCGGGTTTCTCAATTATTTGTCCTTCTGTTGATAACCGCTCTACGCCCTCTTTGTCTCTGCTCAATGCTAACCGTTCATATAATGCACTATCATATTGTCTTCCCAGTTCTTTTACGCCCCATCCGTTCCTAACCGCCTCGATTTCATAAAAATGTCGTTCATCTATATTGCTAATCCGCATAAGTGATACATAATGTGAAAAACTCAGAAAAAATTTTCTTCCCTCTTGCGTTTCTGGTAAATTTTCAAATTGGGCAGACACCTTCTGCCCAATTTGGTCTTGAGAGTACACCATGTAAAATCTACGCATCAACTTCAAATTCTCTACAGAAAAACCTTTTCCTAAACTCTCTGTTAAACATTCTGACAACTCTTTAAGAATCGCTTTCCCATATTCGGCACGCTGTTTCCCATTCTGTTCTTCTTCTACAATCATACGTCCCACCTCATAATAGGAATAGACCATAGAAATATTCAATGCCATTTTTGCCTGTTTTCTGGCATTTTTTAAAACTTCTAATACTCTATCAAAAAAATTACCTTTCACCATATTTTCCATACAATATCCTTCCAGTTGAATTGGGTAGAAACTGTCTACCCAATTCATATCATAACAAAATATCCCTCAAAAATCTACAATAATGCAAATCTCATCTCATTCCCACTTTTCCTTGCCATATCAAGGCTCTAACCCAATTCAAAAATGGTGTGGTAGTGGTGTAGTAAGCGCCTTTCCCTGTCTTAAAACCATTGATTTTCCAGGCTTTTCCGGGACTTTTCAAGATACTGCCGTGGCATACGAAAAGTATTTTTATCATTTTATATACTTTATGCAGGCAGTCCCTGCTGCCGGGTGGCTTCCATCTCCGATGGAGGTGGTATGACATGAGTACATATGGGATACTTTCGTTGATGATTGCGTTTGGAGTACTTGATATTATGTTTATAGGTACAAAAAAATAGTCACCCGCCTACCACGGCAAATGTGACTATTTTTGAGTTAAGATTCTTTGGACGCCACTCACTGGAGTGAACTGCCTTTTTTGTACCTTTATTATAAGCCGATTTCAATTCATCTGTTAATCATGATTTTTCCGTGCTTTCCTGCGTTTTTCCTTTCATATATATTTAATTCTCTGGGAATGCCTTGCAGCATATTGTTGTGCCAGAAAAAGTTTTGTTTATCCAGGAGGATTTCCAAATAAATTTGGAGTGACATTAGCCGAATCAGCAGCGTTGCCGAAGGGATTTGGAGTCTTGCCAGATAATTTAGAAGGCTTACCGGACAAATTACAGGGTCATACCGGCCGCTCTGCGTACCGGCCTTATGGCCGGGGAGAAATGATTTCCTTAAATGGACCGGCTTATGGTATAATAAACCCATAATATGACAGTTCAAACATACGATGGCAATTCCAAGGTGTTTTATCAGACTAATAATAAAACGCAAAGATGGCGGAACGTGATTGCAGGAGGATAAATGGTTTATGGGAAAAGGATGGAAAAGAGAAGGGAAAGGGGGCTGGGTGCATACGTCTGTCACCATCTGCACATCGGCTTTCCTATGCGTGTCTGCAGCCTTCTGCGGGGGAGCGCTTCTGAGCGGCTGTGCAGGAACCGGCGGTAACAGTGTAAAAGCCCTGGAGCCCAAAACAGTCAGTTACAAGGCTGATGACTATGACAGCTGGAATGAACTGATGCAGGAGAACCAGATATCAGATTCCTTTCAAGAGGCACTGGAGCAATTTGCCTTTCAGAGCGCAAGCCGGGTCCTTGAGGAGAGCCATGGGAATGTCAATTATAGTCCCCTTAGCCTGTACTATGCGCTGGCCATGGCTGGATGCGGGGCAGAAGGTGGGACCGCTGCCCAGATAATGGACAGCCTTGGCGTGCAGGATCAGGTCCAGCTATCCGAGCAATGCAGAAAACTCTATCAATGGTTTTATTATGATAGGCAGTATCGGAAGAGCCGGATTCAAGAATACTATGAAGAAAATGACGGTTCCATCGAGCTGGCCAATTCCCTCTGGATTTCCAATCAGCTGAAACTGAAAAAGGATTACCGGGAAATGGCTGCCGCCCGGTTTTTTGCGTCCTCCTATCAGGTGGATTTCACCAGCCGCGAAGCCGGGCAGCAGATTGGAAACTGGATTTCCCAGGAGACAAACGGTGTGATGCAGCCTGAATTAAAGCTGCCTTCTGACACAATGATGGCGATTTTGAACACATTGTATTTTTATGGAGGCTGGAAGGATGCTTTTTCTGAGGTAGAGACAGCCGATGACAACTTTACAAAAACCGATGGCAGTCAGGTCTCCTGTCCTTTCATGAACCGTGTGGACAATTCCGGAAGGTTCATGAAAGGAGATGGCTGCACGGTGTCTGCCCTGGCCACAGGCAATGATTGCAGCATGGTATTCCTGCTGCCGGACCAGGGGCGCAGCGTGGAGGAGTTCCTTAACACGCCGGAGCGGCTGGAAACCTCGATGGACACGGATTACAGGAAATGGAAAAGCGGTAAGGTGACCTGGAAAGTGCCTAAATTCTCCTTTGGCAGTACACTCCAACTGGCCGGACTGCTGCAAGACATGGGCATGGAGAAAATGTTTGCTCCGGGAGCTGAGTTTGGAAAAATATCAGGGTCTCCCTTGTTTGTGACCGATGTAATACAGGAAACGCATATGGGGATTGACGAAGACGGTGTGGAAGGAGCCGCTTATACCATGATACTTTTAGAGGAAACAGGCATATTCATACCTGAAGGGAACCGGGAGGCGGATATGATTCTGAACCGCCCGTTTATCTATGGGATACAGGACAATAAAACCGGTACATGGCTGTTCCTGGGCGTGTGCCGCAATCCGGTGGACGGGCGATAGGATGAATTGGTATATGAGCTGATGTGCTGTAAACCTGCATATTGCAAAATATAGAAATACTGCAAATATATGAATATAGGATATACTGTAAAATATAAGATTAAATGGAGGACTATGATGAGATGTAGTAGAGTTGTAACAGCAATGCTGCTCGGTGCGGTATGTTCCGGTACGATTCCTTCCGCCCATGGAGAAAGCCTGGCATCCCATACAGTAATGTCCCAGGCGGTGACGCCCAATGCGGTAACAGCCCAGGCATCGGCAACCCATACAGCAATGCCACAGATGGCGGTATCCCAGGCAGCAACGGCCCAGGACACACAATCCCGGACCTATCCTGATACGGTGCGCTGGCTCACAGCCACCTATGCGGTCTGGAGTGTGCGCAATGGAGCGGACCTTTATACGCCGGGAGGAGGGACGCCGGATGATGCATTCTATGCACTGGTCATTAAAAGCGTCATGGAGCGGGATTGGGGAATCAGGGACCGCCAGTCTGCCCAGGCAATGATTTCATGGCTGGAGGAGGAGGGCCATAACCAAGCGCTTCTGAAGTACTATGAGGAGCATAATCTGGGGCAGTATGAGACAGATGTGGACCTGAACGCATCCTGGGACAGCGGCCAGGGGGAAATCTCTGATGGGGAAGCGGCCCGTCAGATGGCTGCATATATGGGATACAGGACATATGGGGCGTACGCTGCCTCGGGCTGGGACTATAGCCGCGCCCTGATGCTTTTAGGCCAGTGTTATGTGGGGGGATATTATACGTATGAGGAGGCCATGGACAAGTCCCTGGAACTGGGTAAAGAGCTTCAGTCCATGTTCACTTCCTGGGAGGATTTCATGCAGAGTTATATGTACGGATTCGTGTACTGGAGCAAATCAGACCCTACAAAACCGCAGTCCGAGTTTCAGTACCGCGCAGGCATTTATCAGTATCTGAACTCCCTGGAGGACGGTCCTTTTAAGATGGATTGGAACATGGAACTGAAAAAAGAGTGGTGATTATGGCCGGATCTGTGCTATACTTAATACAGAATATGGAAGGACAGCCCTTATATGCAGACATTAAACCAGGACATAAAGGACCACAGCTTTAAACCGGTGTACCTTCTGTTCGGCGAAGAGGCATTTTTGAAAAAGAGCTATAAGAACCGTTTAAAGGATGCCATCACGGACGGCGACACCATGAATTATAATTATTATGAGGGAAAGGGCATGAATGTGAACGAAATCATCGGCCTTTCCGATACCATGCCATTTTTTTCTGAAAAGCGGCTTATACTGATGGAGGACAGCGGGTTCTTCAAAGGCGGTGCCGGGGCGGATGAGATGACGCAGTACATGGAGCACATTCCTGAAACCACATGCCTTGTTTTTGTGGAATCAGAAGTGGATAAAAGGAGCAGACTATATAAGGCGGTTAAAAAGTATGGGTATGCGGCAGAACTGTCCCATCAGGATCCCGGCCAGCTGGCCAGATGGGCTGCCGGCATTCTTTCTAAAAACGGGAGGAAGATAACAGGGCGTACCATGGAGCTTTTCCTCAGCAAGACCGGGGATGATATGGAGAATATAAGTTCGGAGCTGGAAAAGCTTATCAGTTATACCTTGGGCCGCGATATTGTTACGGATGAGGATGTGGAGACAATCTGCACCACCCAGGTGACCAACAAGATATTTGACATGATCAGTGCCATCTCAGCCAGGCAGACAAGGAAGGCCATGGACCTGTACGAAGACCTGCTGACGCTGAAGGAGCCGCCCATGCGTATCCTTTTCCTGATAGCCAGGCAGTTTAACCAGATTCTTCAGGTGAAGGAACTGGTGGGAAAAGGAATGGATAAGGGGACCATTGCATCTAAGCTTAAGCTGCAGCCCTTTGTGGTGGGGAAAATCATGCTCCAGGCAAAGACATTTTCAAAAGAGCAGATCCTATCCTATGTGAACCTCTGTGTGGACGCAGAGGAAGGTGTGAAGACAGGTAAGCTCCAGGACAGGCTTGCCGTGGAACTTTTGATAACCAATCAATATTAATAAGAAGGATGAAGGCGATGGATATGATGGAGACAATTGAACTAAAGGATATTGAAAGCCAGGTAAAACAGGTGTTTAGGGAACTGCTTGAGGCTGCCCGTTTAAAACCTGGGCAGTTACTGGTTGTGGGCTGCTCCTCCAGCGAGATAGACAGCTTTAAGATTGGTTCCCACTCCAACGGGGATATCGGGATGGCTGTTTATACAGCCCTCAATGAGGAGTGCAGGCCTCTTGGGATTTATCTGGCGGCGCAGTGCTGTGAGCATCTTAACCGTGCGTTAATCCTGGAAGAGGAGGCGGCGCTTAAATATGGCTATGATCCGGTCAACGTGGTCCCCCAGCTCAAAGCAGGAGGTTCCTTTGCAACGGCAGCATATGCAACCCTGGAACACCCTGTGGCAGTGGAACACATAAAGGCGCATGCGGGGATTGACATCGGGGATACCCTTATCGGCATGCATTTAAAGGATGTGGCTGTGCCTGTGCGCATCCAGACCAAGGAAATCGGCAGCGCCCGCGTGGTATGCGCAAGAACCAGGCCTAAGTTCATCGGCGGCATAAGAGCCCGCTATGATGAGGAGAATATGTAGCAAAAACAATAACAAGGAGGAGTGGTTTATGGACAGAGCGATTACAATCAGCCGTCAGTACGGAAGCGGGGGAAGGGAGTTAGGGGAAAAGCTGGCAAAGAAGCTTGGGATTCCTTTCTATGACAAGGAATTGATTGCAATGATAGCCAAAGAGGGCAACATAGAACCATCCATACTGGAAGCAAATGATGAGGTGGAACCGGACCTGGACAACTATTCCACCCGCCTGATTGAGCCGGAATACCAGATTGCCATGACACAGCGCATTTATGCGGTTCAGGAGACAGTCATCAAATCATTGGCGGAAAAAGGCGCATGTGTGATTGTGGGCCGCTGTGCAGATGCCATACTTCCTGATGCAGTGAATATCTTCGTGTTTGCGGATATGGAGAGCCGCATCAAGCGGATCATGTCCCTTAATCCTGGTCTGTCCAGGGACGAGGCTGTGAACAGCATTGAGATTGTGGACAGAAGGCGTAAGGCATACCATGAGTATTATTCCCCGATTGAGTGGGGGAAAATGGATGCCTATGATATCTGTGTGAACAGTGGATTGATAGGCGTGGACGGTTGTCTGGATGCGGCCCTGGCCTACATAAGACATGTAAGGTAGCACATAATAACGCAGAACATGATAAAGCAGTAAATGATAAGTATATCTTAAAGCCCTGATAGCCGGCCATGTGATGGCTGTGTCCTCAGGGCCTCTTAAATTTATAATGGAATAAAAATGGATTAGATTCATATAAAAGCCAGGGATAACGCCATATCGGAAACCGTCCCTGGCTTTTGTGCCCTTCAAAGAGCTATTAATTCCCTCCGGGACCATCCCGCCGTGGTCTTGAGGATTCCGGAAGCGGTTCCACATAACCGCAGCTTTTTTTCTTTACATGGTCCGTGTCATTGGAACAGTCCCTGTTGGTTGCAGGGGCCGTATCTTTTTCCTGATGCATCGTTATCACCTCCTGTTTCGGATATTATGTCTGTTTGCGAAAAAGGCAGCTGTCAGCTGCCTTCTTTCACGATCTTTTCCAGAACCTGAATTAAATCCTGCAAGGTTTCCAGGTGCACATTGCGCTTCAATATGTCATTCTTCAGGTCAATGGAAAGACTTTCAAATTTGTCCCGTATTTTCGGGGAAACATAGGATGCCATTACTATCACCTCGGTGTTAGTATGCGGCAAAACCGGGACTTTATTCATTATCCCTATCCATTATTTTGGGTATCAGGAGCCAGCAGGCTGATGTTGTGGTTCAGACAGAACTCCACGTACCTGGGTTCCGGCAGCTTGTTGGTGCATATGGCATCGGCCAAACGGAGCGGTCCCATATTCAGCAGGGCTTTCACACCGAACTTGCTGTTGTCAACAATAAAATAATGTTGTACTGGTTTTTCCAGAACAGCCTGTTTTAGAGGCCGTTCCGATATGTAGCTGTGGGAAAATCCATGGGTCAGGCTTACTCCGGATGCTGCCATGAATGCCTTGGAAAAATTAAAATGGTTTAATATATCCGTGCCTGTTACTGGAGACAGGGAGTTGTTTTTGCGGTTCAGCTCCCCGGAACAGACCAGCAGGCTGATGTTCTCCATGGAGGTTGCCCTTAATATTATATCGAGGTTACTGGTAATGACGGTCAGATTTTTAAAAGATGCCATAAAATCCATTAGATGGCAGGTGGTGGAACCGCTGTCAATAAAAATGGTATCGTTATCCTGGATTAAAGAAGCAGCGGCCGCGCAGGCATCCCGTTTTTGTTCTTGATTAATGGTACTGCGTACGTGGAAGGGGATGATCTTGGCGGCGGAGTAGTTATACAGGATGCAGCCATAGGCCTTTTGTACACAGCCCATTTGCTCGAGGGTATTGATATCCCTGCGCAGTGTACTCATGCTGACACCGAATTTTTCGCATAATGTTTCTGGTGATACTTTCTGCTGGACCTTAATATATTCCTCCAGCTGCAAGAGACGTTCTTTTCCCATGATGCCTCCCTGTCCTTTTATCATTCGCTGTCACACAACACGATGTGGTGTCCGTTTTCTTCAATAATCTGCCTGAATTCCGGGGCCGGATTCCTGTCGGTGATAATATAGTCAATATCGCTTAAGGGACAGTAGGTCATAAGGGTAGAAACGCCGAACTTACTGCAGTCCGCCATAAGGAAAATCTGGTCGGCTTTGCGCACGGCTATCTTTTTGTTGGTAAATTCGGCAGAAAAGGAGTTAGTCGCCCCGTCGTTGATACTTAGCCCTGTACATGCCATGAATGCCTTGTGTATGTTTAACGATTCCAGGTATTTAAAATTTTCACCGTTAAAGGACAGGGTCCTGCGGTCCAGGATGCCGGGAAGATTAATCAGTGTTATTTCCGGCCGGTCCACGGCTGAATGGATGATGTGATAGCTGTTGGTTATGACAGTCACATGCATGCTGGAGGGGACATAGTCCAGGATGTACATGGTTGTGGTGCCGGAATCAATATATATGATATCATTTTCCTTGATGTATTCGGCTGCCTTTTTGCAAATCAGCTGTTTGGCTCGGCTTTGTGTCTGGTTCCGTTCCGTGAATGTGGGGAGGGAAGAAACTGGGGACTGGACCTTCACGCCTCCATAAACCTTCTTGATGGCTGAATCTGCTGTGATTTCGTTAATGTATCTGCGCACTGTATTCATGGAAACGTTAAATGTATCGCACAATTCTTTTAAGGAAACTGACTGGTGCAGGAGAATATATTCCTGCATTTCTTTTATTCGGTTATCTTTCATGGTTAAACCCCCTGCATTAGCTTTGAGTATATTATATCACTATTTATTAAAATCACAACAAAATATTACCAAAATGTACGCGGATTGAAAAACTTATGATTATATATGACAGAAAGTAACCGATATAATATGAAAATATAACCAAAAAATATTATATATTGGAAAAAAAGATTAAAACGCCATATCATAAAGATATCCAAGGTAATTAAAATATAGACAAAAACACTGTAAAACAGGAGGAGAGGGGGATGCATTTGTTGGAAAATCTGCAACTGTGATGAATAACATAATTAAAATGATTAAAATATACACATATAAATGTCGAATTTAAATCAAAAACTATTTAAAATAACAAAAATATACTTGAAAAATGATGAGATATGGTATATAATCTACTCAATAAAACCAAGATAACCAAAATATAATCAAAAGGAGAAGGCGTGTAATGGGAGATGTAAAGAAAATCTGTTATTATGTGAATGGGGAATTCAAAGAGTCGAAATCCGGTGAATACCGGGATGCGTTTGACCCAAGTACCGGAAGGGTGATAGCCAAAGTACCCTGCTGTACCAAAGAAGAGGTAGAAGAGGCTATTGCAAGTGCAAAGGCTGCATTTCCGGCGTGGTCATCCACACCTGTCCTAAAACGGGTGCAGATTCTATACAGGCTCAGGGACTTGCTGATTGAACACATGGATGAGCTGACACATCTGGTAGCCCTGGAAAATGGAAAAGCCTGGGAAGAGGCGAAAGGGGATGTACTCAAGGCAAAAGAAGGCACGGAGCAGGCCATTTCGGCCCCGTCCCTGATGATGGGGGAAAGCATGATGGATGCCTCGCTGGGATATGATACAGTGTTGTACAGGGAACCCCTTGGTGTATTTGCCGGGATTGTACCGTTTAATTTCCCGGCCATGATCCCCATGGGATGGATGACCCCTATGTGCATTGCCTGCGGCAATACTATTGTTTTAAAGGCGGCCAGCTTTACACCGCAGTCATGCATGCGTATTGCAAAGCTTTATAAAGAGGCAGGGCTGCCGGACGGCGTAATCAATATAGTTACATGTTCCAGACATGAAGCCGAGCTGTTCCTGGAGCACCCGGATATTAAGGGAATCACATTTGTAGGTTCAACATCCGTTGGAATGCACATATACTCCACGGCAGCGGCACATGGAAAAAGAGTGCAGGCCTTATGTGAAGCCAAGAATCATGCATTGGTGCTGGATGATGCGCCGGTTAAGAGGGTTGCGGCCGGAATCATTAATTCTGCGTTCGGATGTGCGGGAGAACGCTGCATGGCGCTTCCGGTAGTGGTGGTACAGGAAGGGATTGCGGACCGGCTGGTAGAGGAGATTGTAAACCAGGCAAGGAAGTTAACCGTAGGGCCTGCCTATGATAAGTCATTCAAGCTGGGGCCGGTTATCAATGAGGAACATAAAAAGTCCGTCATTGCGTGGATTGAGAAAGGGCTTGAGGAAGGGGCGGTCATGGCTTTGGACGGAAGGGATGTTACGGTTCCCGGATATGAACATGGATTTTATCTGGGGCCTACCATTCTGGACCATGTGAAACCGGGCATGAGCGTAGGCGATACGGAAATATTTGGACCTGTTCTGTGCATCAAGCGTGTGAAGACCTTCGAGGAAGGGCTTGAAATCATGAACAGTAACCCATTTGCAAATGGATCCGTTATATTCACACAGAACGGACATTATGCAAGGGAGTTTGCAAGGCACACAGATGGAGGAATGGTAGGCATCAATGTAGGAATCCCTGTTCCCGTGGGAATGTTCCCGTTTTCAGGCCATAAAAAGTCCTTTATCGGCGACCTGCACTGTCTTGGCAAGGACGGATTCCGGTTCTATACAGAAACAAAGGTGGTGACAACCCGATGGTTTGACGATGAACAGTCAAAATCAACCCATGTAACCACATGGGACGGGACAATCTAAAGGAAGGGGGAGGGATATGGCGTACATAAATTTTGATTCAACCAGGCCGTTTGATGTGATTCCTCTGGGGAGGATTGCAATTGATTTTAATCCCATTGATTATTTTAAACCGTGGAAGGAATGCAGTACATTTAAAAAATATGTGGGAGGTTCGCCTGCCAATATCGCGGTAGGGCTGAGCCGTTTGGGAAAAAAGGTGGGCTTTATCGGATGCGTGTCGGATGACCAGATGGGGGATTACTGTGTCAGCTATTTTCAGAAAGAGGGGATTGATACATCGCACATAGTCCGGGCCAGGAACGGTGAGTCCCTGGGGCTGGCCTTTACAGAGATATTGGACAAGGATACCTCAGGACTGATTATGTACAGGGATAATGTGGCTGATTTGAAACTGGAACCCCTGGATGTGGAGGAAAGTTATATTAAAGCAGCTAAAATACTGATTGTAAGCGGTACCGCGCTATCCGAGAGTCCATCCAGGGAAGCTGCATTAAAAGCAATGACTTATGCAAGAAAAAACGGGACTGTGGTTGTATTTGATATTGATTACAGGGCTTATACATGGAAGAACAAGGACGAGATTTCCATCTATTACACAGCCGCAGCCGCAATGGCGGATATCATCATGGGATCACGTGAGGAATACGATTTGACGGATGGATTGGTATATCAGGGGTTGGATGATATATCCACAGCCAAACGGTGGTTTGATGAAAATGCAAAAATCGTGGTAATCAAACATGGTAAACAGGGATCCGCTGCCTATGCCATGGATGGGAGGTCTTACAGTATTAAGCCGTTTCCTGTTACTGCCATAAAGAGCTTTGGAGGAGGAGACGGGTATGCAAGTGCGTTCATTTATGGCTTGCTGGAAGGGATGGAGATGATGGATTGCCTGGAACTGGGAAGCGCCTCAGCTTCCATGCTGGTGGCCAGCCATGGATGTTCGGATGATATGCCGGACATTGGGACGATACGCCGGTTTATTGCTGAGGAGAAGAAACTGTACGGTGAAATGATAGCCAGTGTATGAAGAAGGTAGAGCTATGTTATATAACTTAAAGGATATCATCCGGTTGGTGGATAAGGAGGACAGGGGAATTGCCGCGTTTAATGTGTTCGGATATGAAGATTCCCAGGCTGTGATTGAAGCAGCAGAATCCATTGGCCGCCCCGTAATCATCATGGCCAACAAGGATGCGGTAAATCATATGGGCGTGGAGCTGATAGGGGAAATCATGCTTCATGTGGGTGCCCAGGCCAAGGTACCGGTGGACGTGCATCTGGATCATGCCACGGATATGGAAGTGATAGAACGGGCAATCCGGAGCGGCTATACATCGGTTATGTTCGATGGTTCACAGCTGCCGTTTGATGAGAATGTGGAGAGGACCAGACATGTGGTGGAAATGGCCCATGCCATGGATATCAGTGTGGAAGCTGAAATAGGAGCAGTGGGATACAGTGACCCGGATATCCGGTTCAATGCCAGGTTTACGGAGCCTCAGGAGGCAAAACGGTTTGCGCAGCTGACCGGGGTGGATGCACTGGCAGTGGCGGTGGGGACCGTGCATCGGATGGAGATGCAGAAGGCGGAACTGCAGTTTGACCGTCTGCAGGAAATCGCAAAGCAGGTGGATATTCCGCTTGTGATTCACGGTTCTACCGGTGTGGCTGATGAAGATCTGGCAAAACTGGTCCGGTTTGGCGCCAGGAAAATTAATATTGGAACCGCGCTGCGCATGGAGTTTGGACAGACCCTGAGACGGCAATTTGCAGACGATCCAAAAGAATTTGACCGTATTAAGTTGTTTGGCCCGTGTATGGAAGCAGTAAAGGATAAAGCGGTACAGAAGATGGAACTGTTATAAAACAATATTACAGAAAAGAGGGCGGAAGCAGATGGGAGAAGCATTTACATTCAAAGGACGTGTGGCGGTTGTGACAGGGGCGGCCCAGGGCATTGGATTCCATTCGGCAAAAAAATTATGCGAGAATGGAATGAAGGTGGCGTTTGTGGATCTGAATGAAGAAAAGGTGAAACAAATGGCAGCCGCGGCAGCAGAGGCAGGCGGGGAAGCAGTGGGGATTGCATGTGATGTTTCAGATGAATCTTCAATTGAAGCCATGATTACCCAGGTGGCGGAACTTTTTGGCACAGTGGATGTGGTGGTTAACTGCGCAGGGATCCTAAGTTCCACTAAAATTCCGGACATAAAGAGATGTGATTGGGATAAAATGCTGGCAGTCAATTTATCAGGAACATTCTTTACCATTCAGAAGGCGTGGCCCTATCTGATAAAAAGCAGATGCGGCCGTGTCATCAATATTTCATCCACGGCCGGAAGGATGGGAGGAGTGGAAAACTCAATCAGCTATACTGCGTCAAAGGGCGGAGTGTGTGCCATAACAAAGGGAATTGCAAGAAAGATGGCTCCTTATGGGGTGACCGTCAACGCGGTCTGCCCGGGTCCGACAGCCACGGATATTGTGAAGACGTATACAGAGGATGAACTGAAAAACCTGAATTCCAAAATCATGCTGGGAAGGCTGGGGGAACCGGAAGAGATAGCGGCAGCTGTCTGCTTCCTGGCAAGTGAGGAAGCCGGCTATATTACGGCGGCCATGATTGATGTTAACGGTGGTTTTTATATTGGTTCATAGAAAAATGGAGGACATATGATGAAGAGAAAAATAGCGGGACTTTTATTGGCAGTGACAATGGCGGTTGGAATGACAGGATGTGCAGGAAGCAGCAATACGGGAACGGCGGCACCAGCGGGAAATCAAACGGAAGCGGCTGCCAAGGAGGAACCGTCGGCAAATCAGCCCAAGGAGGAATCAGGGGATACGATTAAAATCGGATTTTACGGTCCTTTGACAGGGGCATCCTCCGTGGTAGGCGTGGAAGGACAGAAAGCAGTGGAACTGGCTGTCAAGGAAGCAAATGAGGCAGGCGGTATAAATGGAAGGCAGCTGGAATTAATCAGTTATGATGATGCCCAGAATACGGAGACATCGGTCAAGGTTGTTACAAGGCTGGTTGAATCTGATAAGGTAACGGCAATCATAGGTTCCCATATCAGCGGTTCCATCCTGGCTACCGTTGACATTTCAGAAGCTGCAAAGGTGGTGCAGATTGGTTCCGGTACCAGCCCTATATGGACCAACATAGGACTGAAATACACCTTCAGGGGAACTGCGTGTTCGGATCAGTTTAATATCGACTGCTATAAATCCATGGAAACAATGGGGGCTACAAAGATTGCTACCCTGGCAGGCGAGACGGAATATGCCCAGACAGCAGCCGGTACCATCCATGACCTGGTCAAGGACGGAGGTAAGATGGAAGTGGTTGCGCAGGAGAACTTTACCACAGGAGATACGGACTTTTCCGGTCAGATTGTGAAAATCATAGCCGCGGGCGCGGATGGGGTTTATGTGGTAGGCGGTTCCGAGGATATGGGAAAGATTGTAAAACAGTTAAGGCAGAAAGGTTATGAAGGGTATATTTACGGCATTGAGCCATTTGGGGCGCCTGATGCGAAGAGCGTTGCAGGCGATGCCTTTGACAATATTGTTTTCTCATGCTGCTATTTTGTGCCTGATTCAGTGGAAGAGGCCAGTTCGGAAATTGAGAAGGAGTTCCTGGAAAAGTTCGTGGCTGAATTTGGCGCCCTGCCGACCTCCGAGGTTGCTTACAGGGATTATGATGGTACCAATATCCTGATTGAAGCCATGAGAAACGCCAAGACCCTGGACGGAGACGGCATCCGTGAGGCGATTCTTAGCATGAAGTATACGGGGATTGGCGGAAACTTTGATTTCTCGGCAGATAATGGGGAAGGACTGAGCACAGGTAATACATTTATCGCTGTGAAAGGAAAAATCCAGATGTTGGACGAATACCTGAAGAATAAGTAAAAGGCTCATAACTAACGGAAACTTGGCGTTACTAAGCTCGAAAAGACCTTGCCAAGTAACGCCAAGTACTTTCGCACATAAGCGCCTGAAGGACAGGCGCAAAGTGCTCAATGTATGGAAACTTGGCGTTACTAAGCTCGAAAAGACCTTGCCAAGTAATGCCAAATACTTTCGCACGTAAACGCCTGAAGGACAGGCGTAAAGTGCTCAATGCAAGGAGATAGGGTAATATGGTTGTTTCATTAATTATTAGTGCTTTGGTAATAGGGAGTGTATATGGTTTGATTGCGTTAGGATACAGCCTTATCTATTCAGCCTCCGGCCTGATGACGTTTACGCAGGGGGAACTTCTGATGTTAGGAGCATATCTGGGCCTGACCTTCTACAAATTCCTGGGATTTCCCTTTATTGTGGCTTTGATTCTTACGCTGATCATCATGTTTGTGTTCGGATTAATGATAGAGCGTTTCCTGATCCGTGTCTTACTGAATAAGAAAGCATCCCCCATCTATGTAGTCCTGTCCACGATTGCGCTGAGTATTGTCCTCATGAACATGGCGCAGCAGATTTGGGGGAGCCTTACGCTTCAATTCCCGTCAATATTCTCAGTGGTTACGGTGGATGTTCTTGGTTCGGCTATCCAGCCTGAGTCATTCCTTGTGATGATTGTAGGGCTGATCAGCATGGTCACCATGCATATATTCATGACAAAGATGAAATTTGGAACCTCTATGAGGGCTGCGGCCATGAATCCGCTAGCCGCATCATGCGTTGGCATAAATGTGGGAAGGACAACGGGCATAACATGGGCCATGGCGGCAGCTCTGGCGGGATTGGCCGGAATCCTTCTGGGCCCTGTCCAGGGTGTCAGCCTTGGTATGGGGACCATGATTGGATTGAAGGGATTTGCGGCAGCAGTCATAGGCGGTTATGGAAACATGTACGGAGCTATCCTGGGAGGACTGATCATAGGCTTTTGCGAAACCTTTACAGCCGCTTATATCACTTCCAGCTACAAAGATTTTATTGTTTTCTTCCTGCTTATCCTGGTTATGATTTTCATGCCCAGAGGAATCTTCAAGGCAAAGGTTTATGATAGATAGTTTGGAAGCGCGGAGGATGATTAAATGAAAATAAACATAAAGGATATACCGGTGTCCATATGGTTTCTTGCAGCCGTGTCCCTGGCCCTGGCCTTCATAAGTAAGGACCAGTATCTGCTGACGCTGTTTGCATTTGCCGGAATCTATGTGATTGCCGTTTCGGGGCTGGATCTGCTGTTTGGTTACAGCGGACAGATATCCATGGGTCATGCTGCTTATTATGCCATTGGGGCATATACATCGGCGCTCCTGTCCACTAAACTTGGTGTGCCGGTGTTTCTTTCCATGATTGCAGCCATGGTTGTTTCGGGGATTTTCGGGATTATTGTGGCATTCCCGGCCGCCAAGCTGGTCCGTCATTTCCTGTCCCTGCTCACCATTGCCTTCGGACAGATGGTATACATATTTGCCTGTAAGGCAAAAGCGGTTACAAATGCAATGGCAGGTGTGAAGCGGATACCAAAGCTGAATCTGTTCGGTTTTGAATTCAGGAGCAATTTAAGCTGTGCTATCCTGATTCTTGTACTCTGTGTCCTGTTCCTGATTGTGAAACAGCGCATCGTCCACTCATCGTCCGGCCGGGCGCTTATGGCAATCAGGGAAAATGTGGTGGCGGCCGACGGTATGGGAATCAATATTAAAAAGTATAAAATCATGGCATTTGCAATCAGCGCCGTATACACAGGGATGGCCGGGGCCTTGTATGCCCATATCGTAAGTTACATCAGCCCGGAAAGTTTCCAAAGCAGCCAGTCGCAGCTCCTCATGACCATGCTTCTGTTTGGGGGAATGGGAAATCTGGCAGGCCCCATTATCGGAGCTGTGATTGTTACCATACTGAACGAGACGCTTCAGGGTTTTTCCAGCTACAGGATGCTGATTTATGGTTTCATAATTCTGGCTTCTGTGCTGTATATGCCGAAAGGACTGTACGGTATTGTGGAAAAAATAAAAGGATTATTTGGAAGAAGGGTGAAAGCGGATGCTGACAATTGATAAAGCGACAATTAAGTTTGGCGGTCTGACGGCTGTAAATGAAGTGTCATTTGAAGTGAAGGACGGCTCCATCTTTGGCCTGATAGGTCCCAACGGCGCCGGTAAGACCACCTTGTTTAACCTGATCAGCGGTGTCCATTCCCTGACCAGCGGGGATATCCTGTTCCAGGATAGGAGTATTAAGGGGCTGCAGCCCTATCAGATTAACAGCAGGGGCATTGCCAGGACATATCAGAACATCAATCTGTTTTATACGCTGAGTGTGCTGGATAATGTCAAGATAGGACGGCACAGCAGGATTCAGTCAGGGCTTGTAAGCAATATATTGAGGACTCCGGCACAAAAGAGGGAGGAACAGGAAATCATCGGGACGAGCATGGAACTGCTCAGGTTTGTGGGCCTGGAGGATAAATGCGGCTATATGTCCAAGAACCTGTCTTATGGGGACCAGCGGCGTCTTGAAATTGCCAGGGCACTGGCAGGCGACCCCAAGCTTCTGCTGTTGGATGAACCGGCGGCCGGCATGAATTCCAAGGAAAAGATGGACCTGACGGATTTAATCCACAGAATCAACGACCGGGGGATTACCATTCTTCTGGTAGAACATGATATGAAGCTGGTGATGAATATTACCCATGAGATAACAGTAATCAACTTTGGAAAAAAGATAGCGCAGGGAACCCCGAAGGAGATTCAGGAAAATCCGGAAGTAATTGCTGCATATCTGGGAGGTGGCTTGATTGGGAGCAAATAAGATATTAGAAGTGATGAATTACAGTTATTACTATGACCAGATCTGTGCTGTCAGGGAACTGTCCTTTCATGTAAATGAGGGGGAGGTGGTTACGCTCATAGGAAGTAATGGGGCAGGCAAGACAACTACGCTGCGTTCCATATCAGGCTTAATCCGCGGCGGAGGAAGGGGAGGGATTAAATATATGGGAAAGAATATTGAAAACCTCCCCCCGCACAGAATCAGCAGCATGGGGATTGCCCAGTGCCTTGAAGGCAGGCAGGTATTCCCCCATCTGTCGGTTAAGGAGAACCTTCAGATGGGAGCATTTACTAGGACGGATAAAAAAGGGATTTCGGATGATTTTGATTATGTATATAATCTGTTCCCCCGGCTTTTGGAACGGGAAGGGCAGATGGCGGGAACCCTTTCAGGCGGCGAACAGCAGATGCTGGCTGTGGGAAGGGCCCTGATGCAGAAGCCGAAGATCCTGATGATGGATGAACCGTCCCTCGGACTGGCGCCTATTGTCATCAATGAGATTTTCCAGACCATAAAAAAGATAAAAGATGATGGGATGACAATTCTTCTGGTGGAGCAGAATTCCCAGGCGGCCCTGACTGTGGCGGACAGAGGTTATATCATGGAAACCGGTATGCTGAAGATTGAGGATACGGCAGAGAACCTGCTGGACAACGATATCATCAAGAAGAGCTATCTGGGAATTGAATAGGAGGGGAAACACCATGGAGCATAATTTTAAATTTGGCGTATCTTATGCCGGGCAGAGGCCGTTGACGGCACCGCTGCCATTATGCGGGGATGTCTGTGATGCATTCCGGTATGCAAAGGATATCGGACTGGATGGTATTGAGATTCATGGACGGGAATACGAGTTTACGGATGAGCAGGTGGAGCGCATTAAGGTGTGCTGCGGTGAGCTGGGCATGAAGGTGGCGGCAGTGGTCACGGGCCGGGTATACACGCAGACAGGGCTGTCGCTGGCAGACCCGGTAAGTGAACGCAGGACCTGGGTGGTGGATCAGGTGAAACGTTATATCGATGTGGCTGCCAGCCTTAAGACGGATGTGGTGATAGGATGGGTAAAAGGCAGGTTTTCGTTAGATAATCCCCAGTCCCTTTATTACCGGCTCCTGACGGAAAGCATGAAAGAACTGGATGCATATGCTGGTATGAAATGCGTCCGGCTGGTGGTGGAGGTTATCAACCGCTATGAGGTGGACTGCTTTATCACGGCCAGGGAAACCCTGGATTATATTGAGGGCAACGGGCTGGAACATACATATCTCCATCTGGATACATTCCATATGAATCTGGAAGAGACGGATATGTACGAAGCCATACGCCTGGCAGGCCCCAGACTGGGTTATATGCATGTTGCTGACAATACGCGTCTGGCACCGGGGACCGGCTGCCTGGATTTTAAAAAGATTTTTGAAACACTTAAGGAAATCGGATACGAGGGCTTCATCACTGCGGAATGCTTTCCGAAGCCGGATGGAAAGGCAGCCGCAAAAGCAGCCGCTGAATATCTGAAGAAGATTGTATCATTGTGATGATGGGGACAGAATGGACGGCAGGCAATATGTAAACAAAAAATCCTCTCCGGTGGGTTGGTCCGGAGGGGATTTTCATTTTACCGATTCATTCGTCATCTCTATAAATTAAGCGATGGAATTAACAGCCTTGGATAAACGGGATACCTTGCGGGAAGCCGTATTGCTGTGATATACTCCCTTGGTACAAGCCTTATCAATCTCAGAAGTAGCAGCCAGCAGTGCGGTCTGGGCAGCAGCCTTGTCCCCAGCAGCAACAGCAGCATCCACCTTCTTGATAGCAGTTTTAACCTTGGATCTAATCGCCTTATTTCTTGCAGCCTTAGTCTCGTTTACTAAGATTCTTTTCTTTGCAGATTTAATGTTAGCCAATGAAATACACCTCCGTTCTTTACGTATAATCTTTGTGTTTTCCATCAAAGTCTGGACACGGACAGTTTAATGTAAACATACTATTGTATTCTAGCTGATCTGGGACGGAATGTCAAGACGAAAATGGCGGAATTTTCAAGAAAAACAATATACTTTCCGCAGACCGCCTTTAATAGGAACCGGATTGTCATTGCCAAACCGCATCCATCATAGGCTTTGCCCTGTATGATGGAATAAAAACATGTTATTTTGCCTAAAATAACCATAGTTAATTTACAAATATCAGGCAAGAGGTGAATGGGTATGCAGGGAAATGATGCCGACAAGGCAGTGAATACAGGGTTGCAGGGAGGATTTGACATAAGGACCGACCTTGCGCTGGAGCAGAGGGAGAGTTTTGAGGGGGACGGCGGCGAGATATCCGGGGTTAAGCTTAAGGAGTGGCACCACCAAAAAAGCCAGGTTAAGCTGACCGAGGTAAAAATACTCAATGACCAGGGAGCCAAGGCCATGGGCAAGCCCAAGGGCACCTATCTGACGCTGGAGGCCGACCGTCTGTCCAAGGAGGATGATGAATATCACAGTGAGATATCGGAGGAGCTGGCCCGCCAGATAAGGAAGCTGATGGGGGAAATGATTAACTGGAAGGAAAAGGACCTTCCATCTGTCCTGGTGGTGGGTCTCGGCAACCGTTCGGTCACCCCGGATTCCCTGGGGCCGAGGGTGCTTGGTAACCTGCAGGTGACCAGGCACCTGGACGGACAGTACGGGGAAAACTTTTTAAAAGACAGGAAGCTTCCTGCCATCAGCGGGATAGCGCCCGGTGTCATGGCCCAGACAGGGATGGAGACAGCGGAGATCCTGAAGGGGATCATCAGTGAAACCCATCCTGACCTGATCATTGCCATTGACGCCCTGGCGGCCAGAAGCGTGCGCAGGCTTGGGACCACCATACAGCTTACGGATACCGGCATCCATCCCGGCTCAGGCGTTGGGAACCACAGGCACAGCCTGACCCGGGAAAGCCTGGGGGTTCCCGTGCTTGCAATCGGGGTTCCCACCGTGGTGGGGGCGGCTGCCATTGTCCACGATACGGTGTCTGCCCTGATCCGGGTTCTGGCGGACAACGATAAGACAAAGGGGACGGGCAGCTGGATTGAGGATATGGATTCAGACCAGCAGTACCAGCTCATAAGGGAACTGCTGGAGCCGGAATTCGGTCCCCTGTATGTGACCCCGCCTGACATTGACCAGTCTGTGAAACAGCTGAGCTTTACCATATCGGAGGGAATCCATCAGGCTGTTTTTCCGTAGGAGAATCAGTACTCCAAAGAATCCTGCCTGCTGGCAAGATGCAGTTACACCTGTCAGGGAATAAAAAACGCAATATCCATATCACACCTGCATATCATGATATTAGGGCGTATTTGGGAATCCATTTCCGCCACCTTCCCTAAGTTAGCATGATGACAGGTGAAAAATAATATGAGATTAAGACGTGGAGGCTCAGGACGGCTGATGCGCCGGTTTCTGGCCGGCACGGTCCTGCTTATGCTGCTGCTTCTCGGCGGCCGTTTGATTGGCCGTGCAGCAGGCAGTATCCCGAGAAATGATTACAGACGCATGATAAAGGCCGGAGGCCAGTGGCTGGTGGGGACCATATGGACCCAGGCCCATCCCGGGGAACAGGCAGGAACAGGACAGGACGGTGACAGCCCATATCAGGGTATTGCTGACCCGGACCCCTCTTACCGGAAATACCAGACTGTCAAGACGTTTTACCAGGAGCACCAGTACCTGGCCTGGTACGGCAATGAGGAAACCGGGCAGCAGTCGCTTGAGGAGCCGGGCAGCCTGGCCGCGTCAGGTCAGGGGGATACGTCAGGCAAGGGGGATGCGCCGGGCAAGGGGAATGCGCCGGGCCAGGGGACCCCGGGCAGCCAGGCGTATGCCGCGGGCCAGAACGGGGTGCTGCCGGGCGGCAATGCCCTTCAGGCATCGGAAACCCTTACCGGCACCCTGAACCGGCCGGTTACCGGCAATACATATGTAATGGAGCAGCTGGCGGATTATGACTTCCTCATGAAACATTTTTACAGTGTACATACTTCTACCACCGCCGGAAGGGACCTGATGGATGCAAAGACCCTTCTGGGCAGGGACATGTCGATGAAGGGGGACAATTCCAAACCCCAGATACTGATATACCATACCCATTCCCAGGAAGCATTTGCGGATTCCGGTCCGGGCCAGACCGTGGTCGGGGTAGGGGATTACCTGACAAAGCTTCTGGAGGACAAAGGATATAATGTATATCACGACAAGTCTGTATATGATTTGAAAAATGGACAGCTGGACCGCAGCAAAGCCTATAATTACGCCCTGGACGGTATAACGAACATCCTGCAGCAGAATCCGTCCATTGAGGTGGTGCTGGATATCCACCGTGACGGGGTGGGGGAGGACCTGCGCCTGGTGACCCAGGTGGACGGAAAGGACACTGCCCAGATCATGTTTTTTAACGGCCTGAGCCAGACGCCGGAAGGTCCCATTGAGTATCTGCAGAACCCCAACCGGGAGGATAACCTGGCTTTCAGCCTTCAGATGCAGCTGGATGCAGCGGCCTATTATCCTGGTTTTACCAGGAAGATTTATCTTAAGGGGCTGCGCTATAATGAGCACCTGCGTCCCAAGTCCAGCCTGATTGAGGTGGGGGCGCAGACCAACACATACCAGGAGGCGCTGAATGCCATGGAACCCCTGTCAGAGCTGTTGCATATGGTGCTGTCAGGGAAATAAAGGTAGCTCCGGGGGCTTTGCAGATATTGCAGCGGCATTATCAAAACAAAAAGTTGCACTTAGAAGCAAAAAATGGTATATTCTACTAAGCGAAACCAGTGTGCGGGGCCTTCCCCGCAGTGCCTGGCTGATAGACTGTAAGAAACCTGAATGTGAGAAAGGAACCAATATGGCCCACGTTGACCAAAGTAAAATCAGAAATTTTTGTATCATAGCACATATCGATCACGGTAAGTCCACCCTGGCTGACCGTATTATTGAGAAAACCGGTCTGCTGACCAGCAGGGAGATGCAGGAACAGGTACTGGACAATATGGATCTGGAGCGGGAGCGTGGGATTACCATCAAATCCCAGGCGGTCCGCACCGTATATAAGGCAAAGGATGGAAATGAATATATTTTCAACCTTATCGACACCCCCGGACACGTAGACTTTAACTATGAGGTGTCCCGCAGCCTTGCGGCCTGTGACGGCGCGGTGCTGGTGGTGGATGCGTCCCAGGGCATAGAGGCACAGACACTGGCCAATGTATACCTGGCCCTGGACCATGACCTGGACGTGTTCCCTGTCATTAATAAAATTGACCTGCCAAGCGCGGAGCCTGAGAGGGTGGCTGCGGAGATTGAGGATGTGATTGGCCTGGATGCCAGTGACGCGCCCCATATATCTGCCAAGACAGGCGTCAATATAGAGGATGTGCTGGAAGCCATTGTCCATAAGATACCGGCCCCTGCAGGGGACCCCCAGGCGCCGCTCCAGGCCCTGATTTTCGACTCTACCTATGATTCCTATAAAGGGGTCATCATTTTCTGCCGTATCATGGAGGGGACGGTGAAAAAAGGCACCCCCATCCGCATGATGGCAACCGGGGCAGAGGAAGACGTGGTGGAAGTGGGGTATTTTGGGGCAGGACAGTTCATACCATGTGAAGAACTGAGCGCGGGCATGGTAGGATACATCACGGCCAGCATTAAAAATGTAAGGGACACCCGGGTCGGCGATACGGTGACAGGACGGGACAACCCCTGCGCTTCCCCGCTGCCCGGCTATAAGAAGGTAACCCCCATGGTGTACTGCGGCCTTTATCCGGCTGACGGTGCCAAATACAACGACCTGCGGGACGCGCTGGAGAAGCTCCAGCTCAATGATGCCTCCCTGTTTTATGAACCGGAGACCTCCCTTGCCCTGGGCTTTGGATTCCGCTGCGGTTTCCTGGGCCTGCTTCACCTGGAGATAATTGAAGAGCGTCTGGAGCGTGAATACAACCTGGACCTTGTTACCACTGCACCCGGGGTCGTGTACCGCGTCTATAAGACCACGGGTGAGATGATTGAGCTGACCAACCCTTCCAACCTTCCGGACCCAACGGAGATTGAATATATGGAGGAGCCTATTGTCAGTGCAGAAATCATGGTTACCACTGAATTTGTAGGACCAATCATGACATTATGCCAGGAGCGCCGCGGCAATTACCTTGGCATGGAATACATTGAGACAACCAGGGCGCTGTTAAAATACGAACTGCCCCTGAATGAAATTATTTACGATTTCTTTGATGCCCTCAAGTCCCGTTCCAGGGGATATGCGTCCTTTGATTACGAATTAAAGGGATATGAGCGTTCCAGCCTGGTGAAACTGGACATCCTGGTCAACCGGGAGGAAGTGGACGCCCTTTCCTTCATAGTCCACGCGGATTCTGCTTATGAGCGGGGCAGGAGGATGTGCGAAAGGCTTAAGGAGGAAATCCCCAGACACCTGTTTGAGATTCCCATCCAGGCTGCCATCGGAGGCAAGATCATTGCCCGGGAAACGGTGAAAGCCGTGCGCAAGGATGTGCTTGCCAAGTGTTACGGCGGTGATATCAGCCGTAAGAGGAAGCTTCTGGAGAAACAGAAGGAAGGCAAGAAGCGCATGCGCCAGATTGGCAATGTAGAGATACCGCAAAAGGCATTTATGAGCGTGTTAAAGCTGGATGAAGAGTAATCGTCCCATGAATTGCAGGTGTTATAACAAGCGTAATAAAGGCCGTGACGATTTTTTGGAGGGCGTTTAACCGCCCTTCATACAGAACGGATGAGAATACCATATTATGACAAGCAGATATAAAAAGCCCATGGAGCTGTACGTCCATATACCCTTTTGCGCCAGGAAATGCTTTTACTGTGATTTCCTGTCCTTTCGGGCGCCGGAACCGGTCCATGAGGCGTATAGCGCACAACTGATACGGGAGATAGAAGCGCAGGGCGCCTTTTGCCGTGAATACCAGGTAACATCCATATTCATAGGGGGAGGCACTCCTTCTGTCATGGAGCCATGTCTGATAGCGGATATCATGCGCGCGCTCAAATATCATTTTGACGTGGCAACGGACGCGGAAATCACCATTGAGGTGAACCCGGGAACCCTGCTTCATAACAAACTCCATATTTACCGGGAAGCAGGGATCAACCGGCTGAGCATCGGCCTGCAGTCCACGGACAACCAGGAGCTTAGGGACCTGGGAAGGATACACACCTTTGAGGAATTCCTGAAAAGCTACCAGTGCGCCAGGATGGTGGGCTTCCCTGACATTAACGTAGACCTGATGAGCAGTATTCCGGGACAGACCCTGGAATCCTTTAAGAATACCCTGAAAAAAGTAACCATGCTGAAACCGGAGCACATATCGGCCTACAGCCTTATCATCGAGGAGGGGACTCCGTTCTGGGACCGTTACGGGCAGGGCAAGGCTGCTACCGTGTCTTTTCCGCCCCTTCCGGATGAGGACACGGAAAACAGGATATATCACCTGACCAGGACATTCCTTGGGGAACAGGGATACGGACGTTACGAAATCTCCAACTATGCAAAGCCTGGCCATGAGTGCCGGCATAACATCGGCTACTGGACAGAGGTACCCTATCTGGGACTGGGACTGGGCGCATCCTCCTATCTGGGCGGGTGCAGGTTCAGCAATACCGGTGACATGGATATGTACCTGGGCCTGGATTTTGCCGGGACACCGGAGGAATCCCTTGAACAGCTTCACGGCCCCCTCCAGGAACTGTCCAGGGAAGCAAGGATGGAGGAATTCATGTTTCTGGGACTGCGCCTTACCAAAGGGGTATCTGAGATTGATTTTGTTGCCATGTTCGGCATCAAGCTGGAGACCGTGTTCGGTCCTGTCATAGACCATCTGATATCCAACGGGCTCATGGAGAAAAACGGGGTCCGGTTATCCCTGACCGAGTGGGGGATGGATGTGAGCAATTATGTGCTGGGTGAATTCCTGCTGCCGTGATTTGGGGCCGCGGATGAAAACCAGGAAAATATATGGTATACTCACGGAATCCCGGCTGCAAAGATAGGCGCCGGGGAGACGCCGGGAGTACACGATGGGGAAAGGGAGGGCGGATGATGCCGGACATGACCATACGTGAACATATGAGGGAGCGGCTGAGGGCGGAAGCAGACCCTGAATACAGGGAGTTCCACAGCAGGCTCCTGCCTGGAATCACGGGAATCGTAGGGGTACGCACCCCGGTTCTGCGCACCCTGGCAAAAGAACTGCTGAAAGGGGACTGGAAGGAATACATAAGCCAGGTCTCGGCTGCCTGGAAGGCAGAGGGACAGGGGGAAGACGGGGTTTATTACGATGAGCTGATCCTCTGGGGGCTCTGCATATGCAAAGGCTTCAAAAAATGGGAGGATGCAGCGCCCTATATTACCGGATTCATACCTGCCATCAACAACTGGGCCGTATGCGACATTTTCTGCGGCTCCCTGAAAATGGCCGGCCGATACAGACAGGAAGCATGGGAATTCATCCAGCCCTACCTGGAGTCGGCACAGGAGTACGAAATCCGGTTCGGCGTTGTCATGATGCTTTCCCACTTTGCGGATGAGGGGCATGTAAAAGCGGCGCTGAGGCGCATGGATGGAATCAGGCATGACGGATATTATGTGAAAATGGCCGTGGCCTGGGCCCTGTCCATATACTTCATCAAGCTTCCTGGGGCGGTAATGCCTTATCTGGAACACAATCATCTGGATGACTGGACCTACAACAAAGCGCTGCAGAAGATTACGGAATCCTTCCGGGTGGACCAGGAGACGAAAACAATCATCCGGTCCATGAAGCGTCCGCTAGGGCCTGTCTGAAAATTCATTCCCGCCATCTGCCCTAAGGAATCCACCATAGGTACCCCTTAGGGCAAAGTACGCCCCACTTCGCGGCATATTCGGCCCCAATTCAGTCAGCGTAGCCCACTACGCCTCCTTCATCGGGGCCAAATCTCCCACAAAGTGTGACGCACAGCTGACGGAAAGCAATTTTCAGACACGCCCTAAGGCAGGCGTGACCAGGAAAATAGTTGTGATATCAGATTACTTGTGCTACAATCGAATTAATTCTGAAAACGTTGGCAATCAATACAGAAAGGAGCGTAAGTATGGGCAATCTGATTAACAGGACAGTGGATGATTTTAAGGTACAGGCATATGACCAAGGCAGGTTCAGGGAGATTACCAGGGAAGACACATTGGGACATTGGTCCGTGTTTTTCTTCTATCCTGCCGATTTCACCTTTGTATGTCCTACGGAACTTGGGGACCTGGCTGACTTCTATGATGACTTTAAAGAGGCTGGCTGCGAGATTTATTCTGTCTCAGAGGACACTCATTTTGTCCACAAGGCATGGGCGGATGCTTCGGATACCATCAAGAAGATCCGGTATCCCATGTTAGGCGACCCCGCAGGCGTGCTGGCAAGAAGCTTCGGCGTGCTGGCGGAGGAAGAGGGCCAGGCCTTAAGGGGGACTTTTGTGGTGAACCCGGAAGGAAAGATTAAAGCGTACGAGATCCATGACATGGGTATTGGCAGGAACGCGCAGGAGCTTCTGCGCAAGGTCCAGGCAGCCCGGTTTGTGGAAGAACACGGTGACCAGGTGTGTCCTGCCAGGTGGAAACCGGGTGAGGAAACATTGACTCCCAGCCTGGATCTGGTTGGAATGCTGTAAGGAGGTGGCTGTTACGATTGATCTTGCAAGGATTCCGGAGGAAAGCAGCCTGATTGACCAGGGGCTGAAGACACAGCTTTCCGGTATTTTCGGTAAAATGGAAGGACAGGTGGCCATAAAGGCGGTGGTGGATCTTTCAAGGGAAAAGGACTGTGAGCAGGCGGCATTTTTAAGGGCGGTTTCAGCCTTAAGTGATAAACTGGACCTGGAGCTTTATGGGCCGGATGAGGCCGGGCAGGTGCCTGAGCTTAATACGCAGTGGCTGCCCGTGACCGGGCTTTACAGGGACGGCCGGTATGGCCGGGCATCGTTTCACGGAGTGCCGGGCGGCAAGGAGATTAATTCCTTTGTGCTGGCAATCTATAACCTTGCCGGCCCCGGACAGGAGATGCCCAGGGGATTGAGGAAGAAGATTGAAAAGCTGGATAAGAAGACCAACATCAAGATCTGCGTTTCCCTGGCCTGCCATCACTGCCCGGTTGTGGTGGCTGCCTGCCAGCGTATTGCCATCCTCAATCCGAACATTGAGGCTGAGATGATTGATGCGGCGCTTTATGAGGACCTGGTGGCAAAATATGATATCAAGAGGATACCCATGATGATCTTTAATGACAGCGAAATCCACATGGGCGGCAAGGAAATTGAGGAAATCGTCACTTTGTTAAAATAATAACTAAAAAATGGAAAATAAAGCAAAAAATTCGTGAAATATTTACAAAAGTCAGACCTGTTATTGATAAAAAACTGTAAGAATTTTAAGAAATAAATATAATGTGTTGCAAATCTATGTGCATTATGCTATATTGGTTTTAGACAAATAATGGTGCTGAGATGATGAGAGCATAGTAGAACGACAGAAATGTTGGTTTAACGCTATGCTCTTTTTTGTTTTTGTTTGAGAGGGAGGGGATTCCAATGGACCAGAAGTTTTACGACCTGATTGAATCAAACCCGGTCATAGCGGCTGTTAAGGACATAGACGGACTGAATGCCTGCTGTGCCAGGGAAGAAATCAAGGTGGTATTCATTCTATTCGGGGACATATGCAACATCGGCACGATTGTCAGCCAGATCAAGCAGGCAGATAAAGTGGCAATGGTACACGTTGACCTGATAACAGGACTCAGCGGCAAGGAAGTGGCAGTTGACTTCATAAAGAACAATACATTGGCGGACGGCATCATTTCCACGAAACCCGCGCTGATCAAGCGGGCCAGGGAGCTGTCCCTTTATACGACACTCAGGGTATTCGTGCTGGATTCCATGGCATTTGAGAACATTGAACATCAGATGGCCGTGGCCAGACCTGACATCATAGAAATCCTGCCGGGGCTTATGCCAAAGGTAATCCGCAGGGTGTGCAGACTGGTCCGGGTACCGGTCATTGCAGGGGGACTTATATCAGACAAGGAGGATGTGATGGCTGCATTGTCAGCCGGGGCCATATCCGTTTCAACAACCAACCCAAAAGTATGGCTCATGTGACACAAAGGATATTAAAGCGGAACTGAACTGGATTCCACGGGGAATGGAAGACAGTTTTAGTATAAATGGTACATAAGGAATCTCCGTGGCAGAAAACGCCGTGGAAGGAAATGGAGTGTATCACAACAACAAGTTAGGAGCTTCCGCGATAGGAAACATCGCGGAAAGAAAAGGAGGGTTTTTATGGCAAAGTATGTAATGGCACTGGATTCAGGAACAACAAGCAACAGGTGTATCCTTTTTAACGAGAAAGGTGAAATGTGCAGCGTTGCCCAGAAAGAATTCACACAGTATTTCCCGAAGCCAGGCTGGGTAGAGCATGATGCCAATGAAATCTGGTCCACACAGCTGGGCGTAGCAGTAGAGGCCATGTCGAAGATTGGGGCGACGGCAGAGGACATTGCTGCTATCGGCATCACGAACCAGCGTGAGACCACCATTGTATGGGATAAAGAGACGGGCGAGCCTGTATACCACGCAATCGTGTGGCAGTGCCGCAGGACATCTGAGTACTGTGACAGCCTGAAGGATAAGGGGCTGGTTGACACCTTCCGTGCCAAGACAGGACTTGTGATTGACGCATATTTCTCAGGAACCAAATTAAAATGGATTTTGGATAACGTAGAAGGCGTGCGGGAACGCGCGGAAAAAGGAGAGCTGCTGTTCGGCACCGTGGAGACATGGCTGATCTGGAAGCTGACCAAAGGCAGGGTCCATGTAACCGATTATTCCAATGCTTCCCGTACCATGCTGTTTAACATCAATACACTGGAATGGGATGACGAAATCCTGGCAGAACTGAATATTCCAAAGTGTATGCTTCCGGAAGCAAAACCGTCCAGCTGTGTATATGGCCAGTCCGATTCCTCCTTCTTTGGCGGGGAAATCCCCATTGGCGGCGCGGCAGGCGACCAGCAGTCCGCATTGTTCGGCCAGACCTGCTTCAATGCCGGCGAAGCAAAGAATACATACGGAACCGGCTGCTTCATGCTGATGAATACGGGCGAGAAACCGGTGTTCTCCAGCAACGGCCTGGTTACCACCATTGCATGGGGGCTTGACGGCAAGGTCAACTATGCCCTTGAAGGTTCCATCTTTGTTGCGGGCGCGGCCATCCAGTGGCTCCGGGATGAGATGAGGATTATTGATTCCTCACCGGATTCCGAGTACATGGCTAAGAAGGTTAAGGACACCAACGGCTGTTATGTGGTTCCTGCATTTACAGGACTGGGAGCCCCTCACTGGGATCAGTACGCAAGGGGAACCATTGTAGGCATCACCCGCGGCGTGAATAAGTACCACATTATCCGCGCAACCCTGGATTCCCTGTGCTATCAGGTAAATGACGTGCTGCAGGCCATGAAGGCTGATTCAGGCATCGAACTGGCGGCCCTTAAGGTGGACGGCGGCGCAAGCGCCAACAATTATCTGATGCAGACACAGGCCGACATCATCAATGCTCCTGTCAACCGTCCGCAGTGCGTGGAGACAACGGCAATGGGCGCTGCATACCTGGCCGGCCTGGCAGTGGGATATTGGGCCAATAAGGAAGAGGTGCTTAAGAACTGGGCAATTGACCGGACATTCACACCTGAAATCTCTGAAGACAAGAGGACAGAGATGGTAACCGGCTGGAACAAGGCAGTAAAATGTTCCTATGGATGGGCAAAAGAAGATTAATCGTACGGGGTATGGAACTGTTGATGACAAATTAGACAAGGGGGTTTCTATATGTTGCCATATATTGCGGAGTTTTTAGGAACAATGATACTGATACTTTTAGGTGACGGTGTTGTGGCTAACGTTACGCTGAACAAATCCGGTATGAAGGGCGCCGGTTCCATCCAGATTACCTTTGCATGGGGCCTTGCGGTCATGCTGCCCGCCTTCATCTTCGGCGCTGCGTCCGGCGCGCATTTTAACCCGGCCCTGACCATTGCCCTGGCAGTGGACGGCAGCCTGGCATGGGGACTGGTTCCCGGATACATAGTGGCACAGTTCGCAGGCGCTTTCGTGGGCGCGGTCCTGGTTTACCTGCTGTTCAAGGATCAGTTTGACGCAACGGAGTCAGCTGCAACCAAGCTGGGTGTTTTCTCAACAGGACCATCTGTCCCGAATATGGGACGCAACATCTTAAGTGAAGCAATCGGCACATTCGTACTTGTATTTGCCATAAAGGGTATTGGCCAGGTAGCAGGTATTCCCGCAGGCGTTGATAAACTGCTGGTATTCGGGATTATCGTATCCATCGGCATGTCCCTTGGCGGACTGACCGGTTATGCCATCAACCCGGCACGTGACCTTGGACCCCGTATTGCACATGCAGTGCTTCCGATTAAGGGCAAAGGCGGTTCCAACTGGGGGTATGCTCCGGTTGTCATCATCGGGCCGGTTGTGGGAGCAGTGGTTGCGGCATTACTGTACCAGGCAATTCCGTGGGCATGAATCAGTTTTAAATAATTACATATTGATTGCGTGAGAGTGGAGCGGAGCAAATGGGTATGGAAACATACCTTGTTTGCTCCGCTTTTTATGAGGCAGTCGAAGGAAGGGAACGAGGAAAATGTATGACGTAATAATAATCGGAGCCGGAGTTGCAGGCTCTGCATCTGCAAGGGAGCTGTCCAGATATAAGGTAAATGCCTGTGTGCTGGAAAGGGAGGAGGATGTGTGCTGCGGGACTTCCAAGGCCAACAGCGCAATTGTCCATGCCGGATATGACGCGGCAGAAGGCTCCCTGATGGCAAAGCTGAATGTGGAGGGCAACCAGATGATGCCCGGTCTTGCAAGGGAACTGGACTTCCCCTTTAAACAGTGCGGATCCTTTGTGGTATGCCTGGACGAAGAGCAGCTGCCCGACCTTCAGGCACTTTATGAGAGAGGCGTGGCAAACGGGGTGAAGGATATGGAAGTCATCACGGATAAGGCCAGAATCAGGGAAATGGAGCCTAACCTGACCGACCAGGTGGCGGGAGTCCTCTATGCACCGACCGCAGGAATCGTATGTCCGTTCAACTTAAACATTGCATTGGCTGAAAATGCATATACAAACGGTATTGACTTCAAGTTTAATACGGAAGTCCTTAGTATTGAGAAGATTGAAGGAGGCTGGGCCCTGAACACAAACCAGGGTGTGTATGAGACCAGATATGTGGTTAATGCATCCGGCGTCCATGCTGACACATTCCACAACATGGTCAGCCAGACAAAGATTCACATCACCCCAAGGCGGGGCGATTACTGTCTGCTGGATAAGAGCGCGGGAAACCATGTGAGCCGTACCATCTTTGCACTGCCTGGAAAGTATGGGAAGGGCGTACTGGTATCTCCCACGGTCCACGGCAACCTGATAGTAGGGCCCACAGCCATAGATATTGAAGACAGGGAAGCCACGGCAACCACGAGGCAGGGCCTGGACGAACTGATTGACAAGGCGGGGATGAATGTGAAGAACCTGCCCATGAGGCAGGTAATTACCTCATTTGCAGGCTTAAGGGCCCATGAGGACCATCATGAATTCATCATTGAGGAACTTGAAGACGCGCCTGGATTCGTGGACTGTGCCGGTATCGAATCGCCTGGCCTTACCAGCTGCCCGGCTATCGGCAGGATGGTGGCAGGCATACTGAAAGACAAGATGGGGCTTGAGCCCAATCCTGATTTTGTGGGAACCAGAAAAGGCATCCTGGATCCGGACACCCTTACAAAGGAAGAGCGGGCAAAGCTGATTCAGGAAAAACCGGCTTACGGCAACATCATCTGCCGGTGTGAGATGGTGACGGAAGGGGAAATCCTGGATGCGATCCACCGGCCCCTTGGCGCCCGCTCACTGGACGGCATCAAGCGCAGGACCAGGGCGGGAATGGGACGGTGCCAGGCCGGGTTCTGCACGCCAAGGTCCATGGAACTGCTTCACCGGGAACTGGGGCTCCCCATGACGGAGATAACCAAGTCGGGCGGGGACTCGAAGCTTGTAGTGGGAACCAACAAGGATAGGATATAGAAAGGAGCGCTTAAGATGAAAGAATATGATATCGTCATAATCGGCGGCGGTCCAGCGGGTCTTGCTGCAGCTGTGTCGGCCAGGGACAATGGGATTGAAAGCATCCTGATACTGGAACGCGACAGGGAACTGGGAGGAATCTTAAACCAGTGCATCCACAATGGTTTCGGTCTCCACACATTTAAGGAAGAGCTTACAGGGCCGGAATACGCGGCCCGCTATGAGGAACAGGTGTTCCGGCGGGGCATTGAGTACAAATTAAACACCATGGTCATGGATATCAGCCATGATAAGGTGGTGACAGCCATGAACCGGGAGGAGGGCCTGTTTGAAATCCAGGCCAAGGCCGTAATCCTGGCAATGGGCTGCAGGGAGCGCTCCAGAGGCGCGCTGAACATTCCGGGTTACCGTCCGGCCGGTATATTCTCCGCGGGTACGGCGCAGCGTCTGGTGAACATGGAAGGCTTCATGCCCGGGCGGGAAGTGGTGATCCTGGGGTCCGGCGACATCGGCCTTATCATGGCAAGGCGTATGACCCTGGAAGGCGCCAAGGTCAAGGTGGTGGCTGAGCTGATGCCTTATTCCGGAGGCCTGAAGCGTAACATCGTGCAGTGCCTGAATGACTATGACATCCCCCTGAAGCTGAGCCATACCGTGGTGGATATCCGGGGCAAGGAACGGCTTACGGGAATCACCTTGGCGGCTGTGGATGAAAAAGGAAAACCCATTCCAGGAACCGAGGAGGATTATACCTGCGACACCCTGCTTCTGTCCGTGGGCCTGATTCCTGAGAATGAACTGTCCGGCTCCATGGGCGTGGAGATGAACCGCGTCACATCCGGCCCGGTTGTCAATGAAAGCCTGGAAACCAACATTGAAGGCGTATTTGCCTGCGGCAATGTACTTCACGTGCATGACCTGGTGGACTTTGTGTCCGAGGAAGCCGCGGCAGCCGGAAAGAATGCGGCCAAATATGTGATGGATGGGGAACGGGCCAGGGGCGGACAGGAAATCGTCCTGAAGGCAGTGGACGGAGTCCGCTATACGGTTCCGTGCACGGTCCATCCGGAGCAGATGGAGGATACCCAGATTGTCCGGTTCCGTGTGGGGAATGTCTACAAGAACTGTTATATCGGAGTATACTTTGATGATGAACGGGTGATGCATAGGAAACGTCCGGTAATGGCTCCCGGTGAGATGGAGGAGATTAAGCTGGAAAAAGATAAATTACTATTGCATCCGGAACTTAAGACCATTACAATAAAGGTAGAGGAGGCATAAACCATGGAAAAGAGGGAACTTATCTGTATCGGTTGTCCAATGGGATGTCCTCTGACCGTTCAACTGGAGGACGGGGAAATCTTAAGCATCACAGGCCAGACCTGCAAGAGGGGGGAGGTATATGCCAGGAACGAGGTTACCAACCCCACCAGGATTGTCACATCCACCGTCATGGTGGAAGGCGGCAAGGTGGGAAGGGTTTCCGTCAAGACAAAGGACAGTATACCCAAGGGAAAGATTTTCCAGTGTGTCAAGGCCTTAAAGGGCGTGACCGTAAAGGCACCTGTGCATATTGGCGATGTGATTGTTGCCAATGTGGCTGATACGGGAGTGGACATTGTAGCAACCAGGAATGCATGAGTGGAACGTCCGCGGCAGGGAACCTTAGCGGGAAGGAGTGGAACGTCTGCGATAGGAAAAACTTCGCGGAAAGCAGCAGATAGTCGGCAGCTGTCCGGATGGAATCTGAAAGCGGCAGGAATGGAGCTTTCGGCGTCCGCCGGACAGCGGCCGGCTTCCTGTGGTTCATGAAGCAGGGCGGCAACTAACAGACGGGCCGTATGAAACCGGCCTCAGGTAAAGGAGGACTTTACATGGAGAAAAAGCAGCTGGACATCAACAACATGAACGGAATCACGGAAGAAGAGGATAAAACCTGCGGTCTTAATGATATGAACTGCGTGGCGGAAGAAGAGGATAAGACCTGCGGCCTCAATGACATGAACTGTGTGGCGGAAGAAGAGGACAAGACCTGCGGCCTCAACGACATGAACTGTTTAGGCGAGTAGCAGGGGACACAAAGCAGAGACTCCCGGAGGGAGTCCCTGCTTTGTGCGGTATTATAAGAGGCTGCAGACGGTCCTTTTTGAGACGGACCCTGCAGGCCGTCATTGGAAATCTATCATAATAATATAAGGGGGTTCGCAATATGAAGAAATTTATCAACGATGTAGCGCTGGTAGAGGAACAGATGATTCAAGGTATGGTCAAGGCTTATCCGCAGTATCTGAGAAAGCTGGACTGCGGCAACGTTGTGGTGCGCGCGCATAAGAAGGAGGGCAAGGTTGCCCTGATCAGCGGCGGCGGCAGCGGACATGAGCCTGCCCACGGCGGATTCGTGGGAACCGGAATGCTGGATGCGGCAGTGGCAGGAGCAGTGTTTACCTCCCCGACCCCGGACCAGATTTATGAGGGCATCAAGGCGGTTGCAACGGACGCAGGCGTGCTTATGGTTGTCAAGAACTACACGGGCGACGTGATGAATTTTGAGATGGCTGCTGAGATGGCCGAGATGGAGGGAATCACGGTCAGACACGTGGTGACCAACGATGATGTAGCGGTTAAGGACAGTCTTTATACCGTGGGGCGCAGGGGCGTGGCCGGAACCATTTTCGTACATAAGATCGCGGGCGCGCTGGCAGAGGAAGGCGGAACCCTGGATGAGGTGCAGGCCGTTGCCCAGAAGGTCATTGATAATGTGAGGACCATGGGCGCTGCCATAGAGCCGTGTATGGTTCCCGCGGCTGGAAAGCCGGGGTTTGAACTGTCAGACGATGAGATGGAAGTGGGAATCGGCATCCATGGGGAGCCGGGGACACACAGGGAATCCATGAAGACAGCGGATGAGATAACGGATATGCTTCTGGAGCAGATCCTGGGGGATATTGATTATAATGGTTCTGAGGTTGCTGTTATGATTAATGGCGCGGGCGCAACGCCTCTCATGGAGCTGTTCATCATCAATAACCATGTGTCGGATGTGCTGGCTGAAAAGGGAATCAAGGTTTACAAGACAATGGTGGGAGAGTACATGACATCCATTGAGATGCAGGGCTTCTCCATTTCCCTGCTGCGTCTGGATGAGGAGCTCAAGAGGCTTTTGGATGCTCCGGCAGATACGCCGGCTCTTCGATAGGGACCGGTTGAACGGATTATTTCCCCGCCTGTACCGGGCGGGGATTTTATAATGATTATGATGTGAGAAATTCTCAGAAAGGTGGTCACCATGGCAGACAGTAAAAAAGTATTGGAAATCATCAAGGCAATTGGCGCTAAAATGGAGGAAAAGAAAGAGTATCTTACGGAACTTGACCAGCCAATCGGGGACAGCGACCATGGCATTAACATGGCAAGAGGGTTCGGGGCAGTGGAAGGAAAGCTTCCTGGTCTGGAAGGCAAGGATATCGGGACCATTTTAAAGACAGTCGGCATGACTCTTGTATCCACGGTGGGCGGCGCTTCCGGGCCGTTGTACGGCTCCGCATATATGAAGGCGGGGATGGCCATGGCTGGGAAGGAAGAGATGGATATGGATGATTTCCTGTCCATGATGAAGACTGCGGTGGAGGCAGTGGAGCAGAGGGGCAAGGCAACAGTGGAGGAAGCCACTATGCTGGATGCCATGGTTCCGTCGCTGAAGGCCATGGAGGAAGCTGCGGCAGAGGGAAAGACCACAAAAGAAGTGCTGGATGCAGGGGTTCAGGCCGCATGGGCCGGGGCCGGGCATACCAAGGACCTGGTGGCTACCAAAGGGCGTGCCAGCTATGTGGGCGAGCGTGGCCTGGGCCATCAGGATCCGGGAGCAACTTCCTATTCCTATATGCTGGAGGTTGTGGCCGGACTTATGTGACAGAAACCATAAGACCCATAAGACGGCCGGGGCGTGTTTGGAATATCATAGGAAGATGGAGAGGAGCAAGGATAAGGTATGGTAGGATTTGTGATTGTTTCCCATAGCGGGAATCTGGCTAAAAGTGTGGTTGAACTGACAGCCATCATGGCGCCCAGCGCAAGGATAGCGGCTGCGGGCGGCATGGATGACGGAGGGTTTGGGACCAGTTTTGAGAAAATACAGGCAGCCATCGAATCGGTGTATTCCGATGACGGCGTACTGGTGCTGATGGATATGGGAAGTGCGGTGATGACCACGGAGATGGTCATAGAAACCTTTGAAGGAAAAAAGGTGGAGATGGTGGATTGCCCCCTGGTGGAAGGTGCAGTGGTTGCAACCATTGACTCTGTGGGCGGAATGGACTTTGAGGCAATCAAGACGGCGCTGGCAGGAGTGGGGACATCCAGGAAGTTCTGAAGCCGGAGGATTTATACCAGGCAGCCAGGAGGGCTGTATTGTCTGCTATAAGACCGCTTCCTTTGCAGATGACCCAGGGGTGACCAGGACGGCAGGGCAGAGTTCTTTTTCATTACCGTAAGCATGCTGCCGGATTCCATTAAGAATGAATTTGCACTGGATGCGTAAACAGCAAATTAACAGATACCCAGCGCAAGGAACTGAAGGAACGTGCCAAAAAAGATGGGAATATGGATTTCTGATATGTGCGTTGATGATCCCGCAGCGTTTTATTCTTTTCCTGTAATGGTCACGACCATCTTGTTGGGAAGGCATACAATGGTATCGCTGCTCAGGTGCTTTTTGCCCTGGTGCACGCAGACCTTGTCAGGGCAGCTGGCTTCACTGCACCAGATTTCCCCGTCTTTTACAATGAGATGGTTGGTGCCTCCGCCTGGGCTGGTGACAGTGAGTTCCGTATCCTTACTTAAATCCAGGATTTCAACCACCTTGCCGTCCACGCTGATCTGGGCAGTGGCGGCAGGCGTCCTGTGTGAGACATAGTTAAATCCAAATACGGCCGCCGCAATCAAAAGGATGGCAGCGGCCAGTATCATATCGCGTTTTCCTAAAATTTTCATTGTTCAGCTGCCTGTTTCAGGCATTCCTCCACTCCGTTGATAAAGGGATAGACATTGATGCTTACCGAAGAAACGGCATCTGTGGCATAACCGTCCTGGTTGGCAAGTCCGCTGACCTTCTGGTGCTCGATGACGTATCTGCCTACTGCATCTGCCTGGGCTTTCCAGGTGGGACCGTTTTCCGTCATCACATAATGCCCGTCCATGCTCAGCTTCTGTTTGCCGTTGCCTTCGGCGTCATAGGAATCCCATACGCAGGATACGATGATCCCGTTTGATACGGTGATGCGGGTGGAATCCCTGAATCCGTTGGAATCAGGCTCAGGCGCTTCATGGATGTAGGTGCCGTCAGCCAGGGGAATCTCGGGCTGGTTGGTGGTGATGGGCCCTTTTAATGCGTGGTACAAAGGGTTTGAGAATGCTATGATGCCGATGGACATCACTGCCATGACAGCAATGCCGATGGCGCTTCTTGTGGAAGAAGTCATTGTTTTTCTGCTCATTGTATCACTCCTCAGGAATTAGTAGTAATGTGCCCTCAGGAACGTATCCCGGCACATTGTTTATTTTATCACAATAAGAGTGGTTATACAATAAATTTTCACTGTAAGATTAAACCAGCATGGTTTGTCTGAAAGGCTTTGAAAACATACATGGTGAGGATTTCCATGACATGATGGGGATTTCTATGACATGGTGAGGATTTCCATGGTTTGAGCCTCATATTCGGGATTTGAGGGAGGGGACAGGGAGAACTGTCTGGAACTGCCTGATAAATCCTTTGGAATCATCCGGGAATATGTGATATACTGAGTTAAAACATACGTTTCAAAATCAGCCGGCAGTGCATTGCAATGCCGGACAGGCAGAGGTGTCATATGGTTGTGATTAATAATAAAAAGACAGCAGGCTGGCAGCGTATATCCACCAGGAAGACAGCGCTGTTCGGGCTTCTGACGGCCCTGGCTGTTGTGTTAGGATATGTGGAGTCCCTGATACCGGTTTATCTGGGGGCGCCTGGGGTAAAACTGGGGCTGGCTAACCTGGTTACCATGATTGCACTTTACTGTATGGGGGTAAGGGAGGCAATTGTCATTAACCTGGTCCGTATCTTTTTTTCTGGTTTCACATTCGGCCCTGCATCGGCCATCCTGTTCAGCCTGGCAGGAGCAGGCTTAAGCCTGACTGTCATGGGGGTATGTAAGAAGTTCCGTCTGTTCGGCATGGTGGGGGTCAGTATACTGGGTGGGGTGGCCCACAACATCGGGCAGTTTTTGATGGCAGCGTTTGTGGTCAACACCTTTGGTGTGTTCGCGTATCTTCCCGTGCTTCTGGCGGCCGGAACCGTGGCCGGAGCCTTGATTGGCCTGCTGGGCGGGATGGTGGTTCAGCGCATCAGCCGGGTTTTTCGAGAAATTTGATATAATTCCTAAAAAAATGCCATTGTCATGTCAGCAGGGGCAGGATATAATTATTAATAATGAAAAAATGGAGGGCGCTGATATGGTTTATGAAGCAATCAAAGGACTTGTTCGGTATGGCCTTAATACGGGCCTTATTACTGAGGTGGATGCTATTTATGCCAGGAACCAGATTCTGGACGTAATGGGGATGGATGAATACCAGGAGCCGGAAGGGGAAGGTTTCGAGGGGGACCTGGAGGCAATCTTAAAGGTACTTTTGGACCATGCCCATGAAACAGGGGCCCTGAAGGAAGACAGTGTCGTATACAGGGATTTATTTGATACAAAGCTGATGAACTGCCTGATGCCAAGACCAAGTGAAGTGGAGCGGGATTTTTGGGAGCTTTATAAGGTTTCCCCGGAAAAAGCCACGGACTGGTATTATAAGCTGAGCCAGGATTCGGATTATATACGCCGCTACCGGATTGTCAAGGATATGAAGTGGACCACCGATACACGGTACGGCACCCTGGACATCACCGTAAACCTGTCCAAGCCCGAGAAAGACCCCAAGGCCATTGCGGCTGCCAAGCTTGCCAAGCAGAGCGGTTATCCCAAGTGCCAGCTCTGTATGGAGAATGTGGGGTATGCGGGCCGCGCCGATCATCCGGCCAGGAATAACCACAGGATCATACCGGTTACGATTAATGACAGCCAGTGGGGGTTCCAGTATTCTCCGTATGTATATTACAATGAACACTGCATCGTGTTTAATGGCCGGCATATTCCCATGAAGATAGATAAGGCGGCCTTCAGGAAGCTGTTTGACTTCATTAAGCAGTTCCCACACTATTTCCTGGGATCCAATGCAGACCTTCCCATTGTGGGCGGTTCCATCCTGAGCCATGATCATTTCCAGGGAGGGCATTATACCTTTGCCATGGCCAGGGCTGCCATGGAGAAGCATTTTACATATAAAGGGTTTGAGGACGTGGAGGCGGGAATCGTGTTCTGGCCCATGTCCGTGCTGAGACTGAGGGCAAAGGATGCCGGCCGTCTGATTGAGCTGGGGGACGTGGTGCTGGGGGCATGGCGCGCCTATACGGATGAAGCTGCGTTTGTATTTGCAGAAACGGACGGCGAACCTCATAATACCATAACGCCCATTGCGCGTAAGGTGGGGGATATGTATGAACTGGACCTGGTGCTGCGCAATAATATCACCACGGAGGAATTCCCCCTGGGCGTGTACCATCCCCATCAGGAACTGCACCATATCAAGAAGGAAAATATCGGCCTGATTGAGGTCATGGGTCTGGCGGTACTTCCATCCAGGCTGAAGACGGAACTGGCTGAACTGGGAACCTATATAATAGAAGGAAAGGACATCCGTAGCAATGAAACCCTGGAAAAGCATGCGGACTGGGTCGATGGGTTCCTTCCAAAATATAAGGAAAAAGGCATTGCTGTAACCGCGGGTAATGTGGAGTCCATCCTTCAGGAGGAAGTGGGCCATGTGTTTGCCAGGGTGCTGGAGGACGCAGGCGTCTACAAGTGCGATGCAGAGGGACGCGAGGCCTTTGGGAGGTTCTTAAACAGCGTTGGATTTTCAGAATGCTAAGTTGTGTTAGATGGTTTATTTTGGCCAGGGCATCGGGGCCGGGCAGATAGGATACAGGAACAGAGGGCGGATTCGGTATATCGCGGATCCGCCTTCTGTTTTTACGGGTGCCGGGGGAAGGAGAGAGTCTGTCTGTACAGGCAAAAAATCCTGTGTTATAATGAACTGGATCATGGAAACGGAATCATGGAAGTGAAATCATGGAAGTGAAATCATGGAAGTGAAATCACGGAAGTGAAATCACGGAAACGGAATCACGGAAGTGAAATCACGGAAACGGAATCATGAAAGTGAAATCACGGAAACGGAGCACAAGGATATGTTAGATGAGAGATGGGTATTTCATGAAAATGCAGAAGCTGTCCAGGCAGGACAGGGAGTTGTGAGAAGGGTACTGGCGTACAGTAAGGATCTGATGTGCGTGGAGAATACATTTGAGAAAGGTGCGGTGGGCAGCCTCCACCATCATCCCCACACCCAGATTACATACGTTGTAAGCGGTGAATTTGAGTTTGATATTGAAGGTGAGAAAAAGATTGTAAAGGCCGGCGACACCATGCTTAAGCTGAATGGGGTGGAACACGGCTGCGTATGTCTTGAGGCGGGTATCCTCCTGGATATCTTTAACCCCATGCGTCAGGATTTTGTGTAAATCCGTGAATGGAATGGCTGGGAGTTCCTCTGTATGGTTCAGGGAGATGGGGATTCTGATGAGGTAAGAATGTATGTCCACAATGGATGAGGTTAAGGAGGAAAACCATGAAGGAGTTACCGATTGGCTCAATCATACCATTCGGCGGATATGATTGGCGCATTCTTGATATACAGAACCATACCGCCCTGGTCATAACAGAAGATATCATAGAACTGCGGGCATATAATGATGTTTATAAAGATACCACATGGTCTGACTGTGAATTAAGGAGATATCTTAACAGTGAGTTTTATGGATCGTTTAACCAAGCGGACCGTTCCAGGATTATCCCGGTGATGAATGAAAACCCCGATAACCAATGGTATGGCTCCAAAGGCGGGGAGGATACCAAGGACGCCATATTTTTGCTAAGCGTGGAAGAGGCTGTCTGCCGGTATTTTGGTGACAGCAGCGGAAAATTGTATCATCCTGGCAGGAATCAAAGGTATTGGTTCCAGCGGAAGGATGAAAATAACTGCAGACGGACAGCAACATTTGAAGGTTATGAATGGTGGTGGTGGCTCCGTTCACCTGGCCGCAACAATGTGAAGGCTGTTTACGTACATGGCGATGGGAACATAGGCATCCAGGGAAACAATATCTTTCTGTGCAATATTTCTTCCTGTTTCCACCCTTCGTCCGGCGATAACAGGGGAGGCGTCAGGCCTGCTTTATGGCTTATGTTATAGATAAGAGAAAATACCGGCCAGCCCCAGGTCCTCTACTTTTTTATGGATGGACTCCGTATCAATGGAATAAAGCCCCAGGTCTTTCATGCGCCGGAACAGGCAGGAGCCGGAAAATGTATATTTTTCCCTCAGGCCTTCCGGCGTTTCCATTTGTTCCTTAACCCATGCAATGGCCTCGCCCACGGCCAGTTCCCGGGGGAACTCAAGGAGGGGGCGGCCGGAGAGGAATTGTACCATGTTATGCCCGGCCAGGACGCCGGTGACAATGGCTTCGGTGTGGCCTACCAGGAGGCCTGCCTTTTCACCGGCACAGAACAGGTTGGTCCGCTGGTCCGCCTTCAGGCTGTTGCTCCGCCTGCACATGGCAAAATAGCGCATGGAGTTGCCCTTGCCCCCTGCATATGGGTCTTCATAACGGGCGCATTCAAATCCGGGAATCATATGAAGCTTTTCCAGCGGGTAATAGGGAGTCATCATTTTGGCGTGTCCGGTGTCCAAAAGGATGATGTTTTCGGCAAATTCATTTATGGCATATTGCTGGCAGGCCTTGATGGAAAGATGGTTTTCCATCAGTTCCCGGGGAAGGGGGATGATGACCACGCCATTATCATCCAGGGCTTTTACAATCCCGGGGGAGAGGGATTCCTTAAACAGCTTGCAGGAACCGCTCATGGCCCCATATGAGCCCTCATGTCCCACTGCCTTAAGTTCAGTAAGCCCGGTAAGGCCGCAAAGGCTGACGCGGCCGCCGAAGCTGGGGCAGCGCAGCACGCACATGGCGCATCCGTTGCCATATTGCCTGCAGTTGTTCATGGGCCCGGCGGTTCCCGTGGCGTCAATGAACCCATCGGCTTCATACCGGTTGCCCCTGTCGTCACAGACAGACAGGACTGTGGTGTTATCCCCGGACATGTCTGCGCCGGTCACCCTGGCTTGCCTGCATATGGAAACACCCAGCTGAAGCAGGCGCTGTTCCACTGCCATGGGTGTTTTGGATATGTCGTACAGGTCGGCGTGCTGATGACCGGGAAAGGAAATGCATTTGTGGCGCAGGCATATGTCCATGGCCCGGAACATATCGTCCCCGCCCATGGCAGCCATCTCCTCCGTGGCAGTGAAACGGCCGTTATTGCGTATGATACCGCCCACAAGGCCGGTTCCCAGCAGGGAGTCCGTGCGCTCTAACAGGGTTACACTGGCGCCGCTTTTGGCTGCCTGGGCACTGGCCGCACAGCCGGCCCATCCGCCTCCTACAATTACAATCTTCATGGTCACGCCTCCTCCTGCATAATAAGATTATATTATGTATCCGCAAGTATATATACCTGCAAAATGCACAAGGGGCTGTGAAAAAATGGAGGGTAAGGTCCGCTCCGTTTTTTCACAGCCCCTGATTCCTTCCTGCTGCCCAATCCCTATTTCTCAGTGTGGGGAAGGCGGCCTCTGAGGAACCGCTTCCTTAACTCATTCAGGCTGAAGGGGATAAGGGGATATACATAGCTTTTTCCTGCAATGGTCTTGTTAAATACAATGGCGCAGATGGCAATCGCCGTACCGATAATATACCCCCACACATTAAAGATGGCGGTCAGTATCAGTATGATGACGCGCATGAACTTCATGGCATAACCCAGTTCAAAACTGGCCTGGGAGTAATTGGCAATAGTTACGAAGGCCATGTACAGCATGGTCTCGCTGTTAAACCATCCGGATTTTACGGCATATTCCCCAAGTACAATACCTGCAATTACACTCAGCGGGGTGGTCAGCATGCTGGGAGTGTTCACTGCTGCCAGACGCAGGCCGTCAATGGCAAATTCCAGAATGAGCAGCTGCCATATGAGGGGGACGTTCAGGGGGTCGGACACGCGGATGAATGCCAGCCATTCCGGGATGTAGGAAGGGTTCTGCATGAACAGGAGCCATGTGGGTGTCAGCATCAGGGCCAGGACGGAGATGGTCATCCTGGATAGACGCAGGTAGGTTCCTGTGACAGGCGGGAAGTAGTAGTCATCCGCCTCCTCGATGATGTCAAACACGGAAGAGGGAAGGATCATGGCCGAAGGGGAGTTGTCAACCAGGATGATGATGTTTCCTTCCAGGACCGATGCGGCCGCCGTGTCCGGGCGCTCTGAAAACTTAAACTTGGGAAACGGATTGAACCATTTATACGGGAAAATGCATTCCGCCAGACTTTCCTGGTTCATGGTCAGGGCATCCACCTTCAAATCCTTGATCCGGTCCTTTATTTTCTTTAAAAGCTGTTTATCCACCCGGTTTTCCATGTAACAGATAGCAATATCGGTGTGGGAGCTTTCGCCTGCTGACATGATTTCCATGGTAAGCCTGGGGTCGCGGATACGGCGGCGGATCAGGGCCGTATTGAAAATCAGGGTTTCCACAAAGCCGTCCCTGGACCCCCGCATGACCTTGTCCTTCTCAGGTTCACTTACCCCCCTGGAAGGGTAGGTGCGGCAGTCAATGGTAATACATTTGTCAAAGCCGTCAATAAACAGACAGGATACGCCGGACAGAAGCTGGGTAATCATGTCTGTATCATTGGACAGCAGGCCGATTTCCCCATATGGGACATACTGTTTGGAGAAGGCGTGGGCGTCCTTTGGCATGTCCTCCGGTTTGATGGTGGAGAAAACCTGGAGGATTTTTAAGAGGGATTCATCCTTTGTAAAACCATCTATAAAATACAGGCAGGCCTCCCGGCCTCCGATGTGGACAATACGGTATACCACATCAAAATTCGTCTGGACATTCAGCTTTTCATGAAGGTGGGTAATATTGTCTTTTAAATTTTGGGAAAATTCCATTGTTTATTCCTTTCTGCGCGACTTCTGATGAAAAAATTGCATAAAGTTAGTATGCACTGAGTAAATGTTATTATACATAAGTACATTTGTCTTTAGAGTAAAGACAAATGGGAGAAATTTATATAAAAAGCAGCTGGCAGGGGAACGCTTTTTGCTAATGTGCACAAAAATCGTTGACAAATCATGGAAAGGGTGATATAGTGTCCATGTAAGAAGCACAAAGGAGTGCCTTACGGGTTTTTGTTTGGTATGGGGATGCCAGATAAACTAATAGTGTGACGGTTTTGATCGTGACTGAGAGCTGCCTTCTGTGGGGGAAGGGCAGCTCCCTTTTTATTTAGCAACACGCTCCAGGCTTACCGGAAGCTTTTGGTGCGGATCCGTCTTAGGCCTGGATTTCCGTTTTCCATAATCCATGAAGGTTGCAATAGGCGTACGCGGCCCTGGGTGAATCGCCTTTTTCCAATGTAAAGTGTGCCACCGGTTCACAGGACGGGCTTAAGCATACGCGCATGGTGCAGCCGGCCTTTGTGACCAGGCAGACCCAGCCGATGTTATGTTCCCCGTCCATGGGATGGAATATTTCGCCCACCTTTACCGTTACATGGAGTCCCTCTGTCTCCACCACCGGAAGATGTTTTTCGCTGGCGCCTTCCGCCATGATTGGCTCCAGTATCTCAAATGGCCTGCAGGTATCGGGAAGGGCTGCATTTGGGGCGCTGCACAGGGCTTCCAGCACCACGATACGGTTTTTATCAGTGAGAAATACAGGTTCCTGGTTCAAGTCTGTTTTCATGTCAAACCTCCATTCTGATTTTTAATCATGCAATATGTCCTGCATCAACATGCTTATGTTTCCCATAAATGCTGCCAGTCTATTCATACATGGGACAAGTTTCTATTGACATATTTCCTACAGGAATAGTATGATAATCGTATACGGATATTTTTCAGCACATCTACAAACAATAAACCAAAAGGACGTGAATATATATGTTAGTATCAACAAAAGGACGTTATGCCCTGCGCACCATGGTGGACCTGGCCGTACACGGAGACGGCGAGCCCGTCAAGATAAAGGACATAGCAAACCGACAGGGGATTTCCGGCAAATATCTGGAGCAGATCATCTCCATCCTGTCAAGGGCCGGTTATGTGCGCAGCATCCGCGGGAACCAGGGCGGTTATTATCTGTCTAAGCCTGCATCAGAATACACGGTGGGAATGATACTCAGGGTAACCGAAGGAAGCCTGGCGCCCGTGGACTGCTTAAGCGGGGGAGAGAATCCCTGCACAAGGCAGATGGACTGTGTAACCCTCAGGCTGTGGAGGGAACTGGATGAAGCCATCAGCAGCGTTGTGGACCGGTATACGCTGGAGGACCTGGTGCAGTGGCGCAGGAACATGAAGGATAATTATATGATTTGAAGGATAATCATGTGATTGGATGATTGGGATATGGCCTGATAGGTCAGGAAGAGGGGATAAAATTAAGGCAGATAATGGGAGCGGAGGACTTTATGAAATGGATTGGACGTATTTCAGCCTTCATTAATAAGTGGAAAAAGGACAGGCGCGTTAGGATTGGCATGACTCTGGCAGCCGTGATCATATCAGCGCTGATACAGACATATGCCCTGCAGGTGTTTGTGCGCCCGGCCGGCATCATATCCGGCGGATTTACCGGTATGGCCATGCTGGTGGAGCGCCTGGGAGGACTGTGGGGTCTCAATATTCCCATGCAGGTAACCATGGTAGCCCTGAACATTCCGGTGGCCCTTATGTGCTGCAGGGGAATCAGCATAAGATTCACTGTATTTTCCCTGGTACAGGTGTTTTTAAGCAGTATTTTCCTCCAGGTATTTAATTTTACGCCGATATTTACCGATGAGGTGCTGAACGTGATATTCGGCGGGGTTATTTTTGGATGTGCCATCGTGATTGCCCTCAGGGGCAATGCTTCCAGCGGAGGCACTGATTTTATTGCACTTTTTGTTTCCAACAGGACAGGGCAGTCCATCTGGAGTTATGTATTTTTTGGCAATGCAGTGATGTACTGCTTTTACGGCGCCATATTTGGCTGGAAGCATGCCGGGTATTCCATCATATTCCAATTCATTTCCACCAGGATGATATCCGCGTTCCACCACAGATATGAACTGGTCACCCTTCAGGTCACGACCATGAAAGGTCCCGAAGTGGTGGAGGCATATATCGGACATTTCCGTCACGGCATGTCCTGCGTGGAGGCAATGGGCGGCTACAGCAAGAAGAAAATGTATCTGTTAAACACGGTCCTTTCCGCCTATGAGGTAAATGACGCCATCCATGTGATGCAGGGCGCGGATGAACACGTAATCATCAATGTGCTGAGGACCCAGCAGTTTGTGGGAAGGTTTTACAGGGCGCCCATAGAGTGACAGGCAGAAGGATATGGACGCCCCTGTTGGAATGACGAAAAGCCATGAGGCCCCAATGTGATATGCCCCGTGGCTTTTCTATTCCATCGAAAATCTTTTCTTGTCCTCATCCAACCCCGCAATCATCCAACCCCACAGATTTCCCTCACGATTTCCCCGGCTATGAGAAGTCCCGCCACCGGCGGCACGAAGGAGATGCTTCCGGGGGTGGCGCGCCGGTTTCCGGTGTCCTCCTGGGTGGGGGACGGTGTCAGCGGTGGCTCGGGTGACCAGCACACCTTCAGCCTTTTTATGTCCCTGGCCTTCAGCTCCCTGCGCATGACCTTGCAGAGAGGACAGACAGAGGTTTTTGAAATGTCGGAAATCCGGAACTGTTCGGGATGCAGTTTATTGCCTGTCCCCATGGAGGAAATGAGGGGAATCCCATGCCTGGCAGCGTATTCTGCCAGGGCCAGCTTGGCTGTCACGGTATCGATTGCGTCCAGGATATAGGAAATGGGGCCGGGGGGATCCATCCGGTCCTTTATGTTTTCAAAGAGCAGGTCAATATTGTCCGGAAGTACAAACTCCTCAAAGGTGATTACCTGGGTGTCCGGACAGATATCCCGGATTTTTTCTTTCATGACCTGTGTCTTATGACATCCTATGGTGCTGTGGAAGGCGATGCTCTGACGGTTGATGTTGGTGAGGGAAACCGTGTCGTTATCAATGAGCACCAGCCTTCCCACCCCGCATCTGGCCAGCGCCTCAATGGCGTGGGAGCCGACGCCGCCTACCCCGAATACTGCCACGGCGGCATTTTTAAGGGACATAAGGCCTTCCTGTCCTATAAGCATTTCTGTTCTGGAAAATTCGTTTATCATTTTACCGCTCCTGCTTTTATCAGATTTGTTGTGAAAAATTGTACACCAGATTGGGGAAAATGTAAATGTAATCCTTTTCCAGCCTTTGAAAGTATCCGAAATATGTGTTATCATTCCATCTGTTTCCGGTAATCCATAAACTTCTTTCCATATAACTGGAAACACACTATAATATTACTAAGCCCATGCCGGAGTATTTGAAAGGTTAGGATTGTGGAACCAGGGAAAATATAGTAAAATGGGCATGATAGTTATAGGCATGATGATTGAGAGAGATACGGAGGCTTGAGAATATGAAAGACGGATTTATCAGGGTTGCGGCTGCCACCCCTAAAATAAAAGTAGCTGACCCGGAATATAATGCGCAGCAGATCATTGAACTGATTAACCAGGGGTACGGCAGAGGCGTGAAGCTTATGGTGTTCCCGGAACTCTGCCTGACTGCCTATACATGCGGCGACCTGTTCTACCAGTCATCCCTGCTGTTAAAGGCAAGGGAGGAACTGGCCCGCATCATAAGCGCAACGAAAGACAGGGATATCCTGGTGTTTGTGGGACTTCCATGGGAACGGGAGGACAAGCTTTTCAATGTGGCTGCTGTTATCCAGGGAGGAAAGCTTCTGGGAATCGTGCCCAAGAAGCATCTCCCCAACTATGCGGAATTTTACGAGGCGCGCCACTTCTGTCCCGGCAATGAACGGCCGGTGTTTGTGGCATGGGAGGACGGGCAGGTCCCCATGGGTACGAACCTGCTGTTCCGCTGCAGCAACATGAAAGGGCTCGCCGTGGGTGTGGAAATCTGCGAGGATGTATGGACCCCGGCGCCCCCCAGTATCCGGCACGCCCTGGCCGGTGCCACGGTCATTGTCAACTGTTCCGCCAGCGATGAGACCACGGGTAAGGATGTATACCGCCATGAACTTATCTGCAGCCAGTCCGCAAGGCTGGTGTGCGGTTATGTGTATGCCAATGCAGGGGACGGCGAATCCACCCAGGACCTGGTGTTCGGCGGCCAGAATATCATTGCGGAGAACGGAACCTGTCTGGTGGAATCCAGGCGTTTTACCAATGAAAGCATCTGCGCCGACCTGGACATGGAACGTCTGGACAGCGAGCGCAGGCGCATGACCACATTCCCGGCAGCCGATGACGCCAGGAAAGAAGGCGGGTATATGATTGTGGATTTTGAACTGTATCCTGCCGGCGGCAGCAATGCAAACGCCCAGACCCCGCAGGCAGCCGGCCAAAAAGAATCCGGCAGGGATATCCTCCGCTTCATAGATCCGGCTCCCTTTGTGCCGGGAGATGAGAGACAGCGCAGCCGCCGCTGTGAGGAAATCCTTTCCATCCAGGCCATGGGACTTAAAAAGCGTCTGGAACACACGGGCAGCCAGCACGCGGTGGTGGGGCTTTCAGGAGGCCTGGATTCCACCCTGGCCCTGCTTGTGACTGTCAGGGCTTTTGACGCGCTTAAGTTACCGCGGACCAATATACACTGCATCACCATGCCATGCTTTGGGACCACGGACAGGACCTACAACAATGCCTGCGCCATGGCGGCCAAGGTTGGGGCTGAGCTTAGGGAGGTCAATATCCGCCAGGCCGTAAGCCAGCATTTTACGGACATTGGACAGGACATGGACAATCACGACGTGACCTATGAGAACAGCCAGGCCAGGGAAAGGACCCAGGTCCTTATGGATATTGCCAACCAGGTGGGAGGGCTTGTAATCGGCACCGGGGACATGTCGGAACTGGCCCTGGGCTGGGCCACCTACAACGGCGACCATATGTCCATGTACGGGGTGAATGCGTCCGTGCCAAAGACCCTGGTGCGCCACCTGGTCCGCTACTATGCGGATACCTGCAGGGAAAAGGAACTGGCAGACGTGCTTCTGGATGTGCTGGACACCCCGGTAAGCCCGGAACTGCTGCCCCCTGAGGACGGACAGATTTCCCAGAAAACAGAGGACCTGGTTGGGCCTTATGAACTCCATGACTTCTATTTATATTATGCCCTGCGTTACGGTTATGCGCCGTCCAAGATTTACCGCATGGCATTGCAGGCATTCAGGGGCCAGTATGACAATGCAGTCATATTGAAATGGATGAAGGTGTTCTACCGGAGATTCTTCAGCCAGCAGTTTAAGCGTTCCTGCCTGCCGGACGGTCCCAAGGTGGGTTCCGTGGCAGTGTCCCCCAGAGGCGACCTGCGTATGCCCAGCGACGCGTGCAGCAGGCTCTGGCTGGACGAGCTGGATAAACTGGGCTAGAGCCTGTTTGAAAATTCATTCCGGCCGTCTGCCCTAAGGAATCCACCATAGGTACCCCTTAGGGCAAAGCACGCCCCACGGAACGCAATTTTCAAACACGCTCTAAGGCGCGGATGGATGATCAGGAAATAACAGATACAGGAGAAAAATTATGATAAACAGCACGGCCAATAAACAGGTAAAACGCGTGGTGAATTTGAGGAACAGGGCAAAGGCGCGCAGGGAGGAAGGCGTATATGTGGCGGAAGGCCTGCGCATGTGCCGGGAACTATCACCGATGGACACGGAAATCCTCTTTGTAACAGAAGGCTTTGCAGGCGACAGGGAGAACCGCAGGTGGATGGACGGTTTCCGGTTTGAAATGGTTACGGATGTGGTCATGAAAGTGATGGCCGACACCCAGACACCCCAGGGCGTGCTGGCCGTGGCCAGGCAGAAGACCTATACGCTTGGGGATATACTGAAAACGCCCCGGAATGGAAAACTGGCAGTCATGGTACTGGAAACCATCCAGGATCCCGGGAATCTTGGAACCATCGTAAGGGCCGCGGAAGGCGCCGGCATTACAGGAATCGTGATGAACCGTGAGACCACGGACATCTATAATCCCAAAGTCATCCGCTCCACCATGGGGTCCATATGCAGGATGCCCTTTGTCTATGTGGATGATATCCGCCAGGCGTGCCAGACCATGAAGGACAGCGGCGTGCGTCTGTTTGCGGCTCATTTAAAGGGAATGAATAATTATGACCAGGAAGATTATACTGACAATGTGGGCTTTTTAATCGGCAATGAGGCGGGCGGGCTGACGGATGGGACAGCGGCCATGGCTGACTGTTATGTGAAGATTCCGATGGCGGGCAGGGTGGAATCCCTGAATGCGGCGGTTGCTGCATCCGTCCTCATGTTCGAGGCTGCAAGGCAGCGCAGGAACCGGCAGGAGTAGACATGCCGCATCTGCCCACAGGAAGGAGGACAATGCATGGCATCATTGGGATGGCTTGTATCATTTCTGGTATTCTTGGGCGTGGAGATGGCATTTTGCTGCCTTACCTCACTGTGGTTTGCAGTGGGGGCGCTGGGGGCGTTTGCAGTGGCCCTTACAGGCGGCTCCATGGAACAGCAGCTGGCCGGTTTTGTGGCAGTATCATTCCTTACGCTGATTCTTATACGGCCAGTGGCATTTTTAATGGGCAGACACGTAAAGGACGGGCAGAAATCATGAAACTTCAGCTGGATTTAAGCAAGGAATACGGCATTGTACTGGAGGGCGGCGGAGCCAAGGGCGCCTATCAGGTAGGCGCCTGGCGCGCCCTTAGGGAGGCCGGGGTCAGGATAAGGGGGGCTGCGGGCACCTCGGTGGGCGCTTTGAACGGCGCCCTTATCTGTATGGATGATTTTAAGAAGGCAGAGCGCATATGGGAAAATATCAGCTATTCCAGGGTGATGGACGTGGATGACGAAATGATGGACCGGCTCAGGAAGTTCAGCCTGCGAAGGATTTCCAGCATCACATCCCTGAATGTGGGGGAACTTATATCTGGAATCAAAAAGATCCTGAAGGACGGCGGTTTTGACATTGCCCCCTTAAAGGGACTGATTGAGGATGTGGTGGATGAGGAGAAAATCAGGAACTCGGACAGGGAGCTTTATGTGGTCACCTACTCCCTTTCGGACCGCCAGCCCCTGATTGCCAATGTAAAGGAGGCGCCGGAGGGGACCATCGGCGACATGCTCATGGCCAGTGCATATCTGATTGGCTTCCGGCAGGAAAAGCTGGGCGGCAAATACTATATGGACGGCGGCGGGATTAACAACGTGCCCGTGGATGTGCTGATAGACAAAGGATATAAGGATATCATCGTACTGCGGATTTACGGATACGGCATTGATACGGAAAAGAAGCTGGAGGTACCCGGGGATGTGAACCTGTACCATGTGGCGCCCAGGCAGGACCTTGGGGGCATACTGGAGTTTGACAGGAAACGGGCCAGGAGGAACATGCTGCTGGGGTATTTTGACGGCAGGCGCATGCTTTACGGCCTGGCGGGCAGGATTTATTATATTGATGCGCCGGAGGGCGAACCTTATTATTTTGATAAGATGATGTCGGAAATCCCATGTCTGATGACCTATCTGGATCCTGATAAAGCAGGGGCTGTTTGCGGAGGCCTTGGGGACACGGCCCAGTCCCATGGACTGCCGGGCTACCGGGTGTATACGGAACGGATTTTTCCCATGCTGGCAAAGGAACTGAAGCTTAAGGATGGATGGGATTACAGGGAACTGTACCTTTCCCTGCTGGAGGACCTGGCAAAACAGTACCGCATCAGCCGGTTTAAAATTTATACAGTGGATGAACTTCTGAACCTGATTCACAAAAAAGCGGGAAGCGCTGCGCGGAAACTATTGATCCCCACTCTTGACAGCAGCCTCCAGGTGTAGTATATTATGCATAAAGATGCATAAATATTAATAAAATACAGCCATATGCAGTGGTGGGAGACGGAGGATATCATGAATTTAAAGGGAAGACATTTTTTAACGCTGAAAGATTATACATCGGAGGAGATTACATACCTGCTGGACCTTTCAGCGGAATTGAAGGAGAAGAAGAAAAAGGGTATCCTGACAGATACGCTTAAGGGAAAGAATGTGGCCCTGATATTTGAAAAGACCAGCACCAGGACCCGCTGCGCCTTTGAGGTTGCGGCCCATGACCTGGGCATGGGTACCACCTATCTGGACCCGTCCGGTTCCCAGATCGGCAAGAAGGAGAGCATTGCGGATACCGCAAGGGTACTGGGCCGGATGTATGAGGGGATTGAGTACCGCGGATTCGGGCAGGAGATTGTGGAAGAACTGGCTAAATATGCAGGGGTGCCTGTGTGGAACGGCCTTACCAATGAGGACCATCCCACCCAGATGCTGGCAGACCTTCTCACCATCCGCGAACACCTGGGACATTTAAAAGGCGTAAAGCTTGTGTATATGGGCGATGCGCGTTATAATATGGGTAACTCCCTGATGATTGCCTGCGCAAAGATGGGTATGCATTTTGTTGCATGCGCACCGGCCAGGTATTTCCCTGACAAGGCCCTTGTGGCGGAATGCCAGGTTTTTGCACAGGAGAGCGGCGGTTCCATTACCCTGACAGAGGATGTGATGGCTGCAACCAAGGGAGCGGATGTGATTGATACGGACGTGTGGGTTTCCATGGGAGAGCCGGACGAGGTATGGGAGGAGCGCATTAAGGAGCTGACCCCATACAAGGTGACAAAGGCTGTTATGGACAATGCCGGACCCAAGGCCATTTTCCTTCACTGCCTGCCTTCCTTCCATGACCTGAAAACCAAAATCGGCCATGAGATGGGAACCCGTTTTAACGTATCGGAACTGGAAGTAACAGACGAGGTATTTGAATCCAGCCAGTCCGTGGTGTTTGATGAGGCTGAGAACAGGATGCATACCATCAAGGCTGTAATGTTAGCGACGTTAGGAGAATAGCACATATGCATGGGCAAAGAGGAAGGGGTGAGCGCCATGCCGGGATATTCCTGGACATGGCCCACCTGATACTGGGGATTGCGATTGTAATCCTGGCCGTGCTGTCATTCATTAACCCGGAGGGAAACCATATGCTGTTCCCCCTGGTGTTTTTGCTGGCAGCATTATTAAACGCCGTAAGCGGTATATTTGAATGTAAGACATGGGGACGGGATAAGAAGAAACGCCGCCAGGGCATATTGCAGCTGGTGCTGGCCGCTTTACTGGCTGTCCTTGGCATCTTAAGCGCTGTCAGTATCTGGGCATAATACCGGGAACAGACCTTCCCGCATAAAAGAGGTGACAGATGAAGTCGGAGATTTTAAACATGCTGAGGGCCACGGGCGGTTACCTTTCCGGCCAGCAGCTATGCGATAAGATGGGGGTCTCCCGCACAGCCGTGTGGAAGGCCGTCAATGATTTAAAGGAAGAAGGTTATATAATTGAAGCTGTCCGCAACCGGGGATACCGCCTTGTGGAGGATGCGGATGTGATTACCCAGGCTGAGCTTAAATCCATACTGAAAACCAGATGGATTGGGAACAGGCTGGAATATTTTGATGAAACGGATTCCACGAATACAAGGGCCAGGAAGCTGGCAGAGGAAGGGGCACCCCACGGCACCCTGGTGATTGCTGACAGCCAGTCCTCGGGAAAAGGACGCCGGGGCAGGCTCTGGACATCGCCCAGGGGCGTGGGCATATGGATGAGCATGCTGCTCCGTCCCGACATTGCCCCTGTCCATGCATCCATGCTTACCCTGATTGCCGGAATGGCCGTGGTGCGGGGGGTAAAGGAAAGCACGGGCCTGGATGCCATGATCAAGTGGCCCAATGACGCTGTGCTGGCAGGCAGGAAGATATGCGGGATCCTTACAGAGATGAGCACGGAGGATGAGACCATCCGTTATGTGATAACAGGAATTGGAATCAATGTAAATATTGACGAATTTCCTGAGGAAATCCGTGACACGGCAACCTCCCTGAAGCTGGAACTGGGAAAAAGCATAAAGCGCAGCCCTGTCATCCGGGCAGTGGCTGAGGCCTTTGAGACATATTATGATATATTCCTTGAGACATGTGACATGTCGCGGCTGAAGGAGGATTATAACAGGGAACTGGCCAACACGGGCCGGGAGGTACTGGTGCTGGACCCCAGGGGACAATATGAAGGAACGGCCCTGGGAATTGACGATGAAGGAAGCCTTCTTGTGAGGAAAAGGGACGGTACGGTGGCGCCGGTCATATCCGGGGAGGTATCGGTAAGAGGTATTTATGGATATATTTGACACAGCACGTTTATACGACAGCCTCCAGGTCATGGAGCGGGAGCAGGACCCCCTTGGCCGGGAGGAACGGCTTAAGGCCATGGAAAAGCCGTTACTGGCCTGGTATGGCAGCAGGGCGCGTTCCCTTCCGTGGAGGGACGATCCCAAACCTTACCGTGTATGGATATCCGAGATCATGCTGCAGCAGACCAGGGTGGAGGCAGTGAAACCGTATTTTGAACGATTTATGAAAGCATTCCCCGGGGTCCGGGACCTGGCCGGGGCGGAGGATGATCATCTTATGAAAATGTGGGAAGGCCTGGGGTACTACAACCGGGCCAGAAACCTTAAGGCAGCGGCCCGGATGGTGATGGAAGAATACGGCGGCTGCCTTCCTGCATCCTTTGAGGAGCTGATAAAGCTTCCTGGAATCGGGAGTTACACGGCCGGGGCCATTGCGTCCATTGCCTTTGGCATCCCCATGCCGGCCGTGGACGGCAATGTGCTCAGGGTCATCTCGCGGGTGCTGGGGGACCGGGGGGACATCCGGAAGGCCTCGGTGAAGGCGGGGATGGAACAGGAACTGAAAGCCGTCATGCCTGCCGGAAACGCCAGCTCCTATAACCAGGGGCTGATTGAGATAGGTGCCCTGGTATGCATCCCGGGAGGGGAGCCCAGGTGCGGTGAATGCCCGTTGGCTTCCCTGTGCCTGACGCGCAGGAACGGATGGTGGAAGGAAATCCCTTATAAATCTCCAAACAAAGCGAGGAAAATCGAGGAAAAGACCGTTTTCATCATAGAATATCAAGATAAGGTGGCAATCCGCAAGCGTCCCATGAACGGGCTTCTGGCAGGGCTTTATGAGTTTCCCAATGCCTGCGGCCATCCGGATGCGGATGCGATACCTTCGGTATTGGGCATGGCGCCTTTATGGATAAAATCCATTACCCCGCTTCCCGCTGCAAAGCATGTGTTTTCCCACGTGGAGTGGCATATGACGGGATACCGGGTGGTGCTGGACGAGGCTGCTGCGGATCCGCTGTTTCCCGGAGGAAGGGAAGAGGGGGAAGGCGCGGCAGATGAAACCCCGGACGCGGGCTGGTTCTTTGTTTCCAGGGAATTGCTGGCTTCCTCCTATGCCATTCCCAACGCATTTCAGGCCTATACGGCATTGGTTGGATAAGTTTGTCAAAATTGGTTACAATGAAAAGGAGGAATGATGGATGAAAAAAATGCTTTTTGTTTTTAATCCCCGTTCCGGCAAGGAGCAGATTAAGGGTCATCTGATGGAAATCCTGGATATTTTTACCAGGGCGGGTTATGAAATCCGTGTCCATGTGACCCAGAAACAGTCTGACGCGGCAGAGGTAGTTGCCAGGTACGGCAACCGTGTGGACGTGGTGGTGTGCAGCGGTGGGGACGGTACATTAAATGAGACCGTGACCGGAATGATGAAACTTAAGAAGCTCCCCATGCTGGGATACATTCCTGCCGGTTCCACCAATGATTTTGCATCCAGTCTGGAAATCCCCAAAAGAATGCCCCAGGCAGCCGCGGATATCGTGGAAGGCATGCCTTATGCCATTGATATCGGGACCTTCTGCCATAACAGGTATTTTATGTATATTGCCGCCTTTGGGGCATTTACGGAAGTGTCCTACCTTACCTCCCAGGACAGGAAGAACCTGCTGGGACACCAGGCCTATATGCTGGAAGGGGTCAAAAGCCTGGCCGGCATCAAGCCCTACCACATGAAGGTGGAGTGGGATGACCAGGTGCTGGAGGAGGATTTTGCTTTTGGGATGGTGACCAACACAAGGAGCGTGGGGGGATTCAAGGGGCTGGTGAACCAGTCCGTGGCCCTGAATGACGGCCTGTTTGAAGTCCTGCTCATCCGCATGCCAAGGACTCCGGTGGACCTTAGCAATATTGTTTCCTACATGTTCCTGAAGGAAGAACCCAATGAATACGTGTACAAGTTTAAGACCGCGTCCATCCGCATGACCTCGGAATGGGGCGTTGACTGGGTACTGGACGGAGAGTACGGCGGTACCAGGACAGAGGTAGATATTGGAAATTTAAAGGAACGGATACGGATACTCCTTAAAAAATAAATAAAATGTCGAAATGTGTTGAAATACGTTGCCGAGTGGTATATAATGATAAGTTGTGGGAGTCTCCACATTTACCTTTAAGCGAAAGGACGTTTATCAGTGGAAAAGGACGATTTTTTAAAGAAGCTGGAAAAGCTGGTCGAACATGCGAAATCCAAGCACAACACGCTGGATGCAGGGGAGATTAATGATTTTTTTACCGGGGATAACCTGTCACCGGAACAGATGGACCAAATTTACAGTTACCTGGAGAACCGTAATATTGACGTTGTTCCCGTACTGGACGAAGCGATGCTTACCGAGGACACTGTTCTGCTTGATGACATTGATTTAGACCTGGATTTAGACGATGACAGCTTCATTAAAGATGCAGAAGAGGAAGAAATCGACCTGGATGCAGTGGATCTGTTGGAGGGTATCGGCACTGAAGACCCGGTCCGCATGTATCTCAAAGAAATTGGCACAGTGCCCCTTCTTACGGCAGACGAGGAGTTGAACCTGGCCCAGCGCAAGGCTGACGGCGATGATTATGCCAAGGAGAGGCTTATCGAGGCCAATTTACGTCTTGTGGTCAGCATTGCAAAACGTTATACCGGCAGAGGGATGAGTTTCCTGGATCTGGTCCAGGAAGGCAATCTGGGCCTGATTAAGGGCGTGGAAAAATTTGACTATACAAAAGGTTATAAGCTAAGTACATATGCAACATGGTGGATCCGCCAGTCGGTTACAAGGGCATTGGCAGATCAGGCGAGGACCATCCGCGTACCGGTGCATATGGTTGAGACGATTAATAAGATGTCCAAGATGCAGAGGAAGCTTACCCTGGAGCTTGGTTATGAGCCATCGGTGACAGAACTGGCAGAGGCTCTGGACATGACCGAGGACAAGGTTATGGAAATCATGCAGATTGCCAGGGAACCCGCGTCCCTGGAGACACCGATCGGTGAAGAGGACGATTCCAACCTGGGGGATTTTGTGGCTGACAATAATGTGGTCACTCCGGAAGGCAATGTGGAATCCGTCATGCTCCGCGAACACATCGACGCGCTTCTGGGCGACCTTAAGGAGAGGGAGCGCCAGGTCATCGTGCTCAGGTTCGGGCTGGAGGACGGGCATCCCCGTACCCTGGAAGAAGTGGGCAAGGAGTTCAATGTCACCAGGGAGCGTATCCGCCAGATTGAGGCTAAGGCATTGAGGAAGCTGCGCAATCCGGTCAGAAGCAAGAGAATCAGGGATTTCCTGTAATTGATAGTAACCGTTCAGACGGTCAGCAGGATGGGCTGCCTGAACGGTTACAATTAATATGTATGTCAGGGGGAGAGGTCGTTTTGCAGGCGGCCTCTTTTTCTGGTGTATGGCACACACATTAAGTCGTAAGGAGGCCTGGAATGGCACAGGGTGGTCAGAAACGGAATTATCAGAAAGAGATGGAAGGGCTGATAGAAGGATTTAGGCGGGAAGGGAAACGGCCCCGCCTGCTGCTGCACAGCTGCTGCGCGCCATGCAGCAGTTATGTCCTTGAATACCTGTCCCAATACTTTGACATCACGGTGTATTATTATAATCCCAACATTGCCCCGGCGCAGGAGTATGATGCAAGGGTAAGGGAACAGGAGCGCCTAATCAGGGAAATGAAGTTGCCGGGGCCGGTGCGGTTCGTGGCAGGGGAGTATGTGCCGGAAGATTTTTACGCGGCCGTCAAAGGATATGAGAAGGTTCCGGAGGGCGGGGAGCGCTGCTTTAAATGCTTTGGGCTGCGCCTGGAACATGCTGCCAGACTGGCAAAGGAAGGCGGTTATGATTATTTTACCACCACCCTTACCATCAGTCCCATGAAAAATGCGGCCAGGCTCAATGACATTGGCCTGAGGATGGCAGAACTATATGGGGTGCCATACCTGGTATCTGATTTTAAGAAGAAAAACGGTTATAAACGCTCCGTGGAGTTGTCTGGGGAATACGGCCTTTACCGCCAGGATTACTGCGGCTGCGTGTATTCCCGGGCAGAGACCGGTACACCGCTGCATGAATCCCTGTGAGATGGCACTTGCTATCTACGTAGCATCCTGGCATGCGCAGGGGAAGCGGCTGATTGGTCTGGCCGTCCCTGATTTGCCATGGATGGAAATCCGGTTACAGGTACAACCTGGATTGTGGGAAAGTTTGTGAAAAAGTTGCTTAGGAATTGCCCGATTAACTTGACATAGACAGGCAGATGTAATAGAATCTTTCATAGGAGACATTGCACAAGACGGTGTCCTGAGGGTATGTCCGTATCATGGGATATTCTTTCAAATGAGTATAAAATAGTGAATAAGGAGCGTGTATTATGATCAGTAAAACATTAACAGTTATTAATCCATCCGGTTTACACTTAAGACCAGCAGGAGTCCTGTCCCAGACAGCCATGAAGTTCAAGAGCGATATTACGATTGAATGTGGGGAGAAGAAAATCATCGCTAAGAGCGTGCTGAATGTCATGGCGGCCGGCATTAAGAGCGGGACTGAGATTAATCTGATCTGCGACGGCGAGGACGAAGAAGAGGCTATGAAGACCCTGACCGAGGCCATTGAGAGCGGACTGGGTGAGATGTAAGTTCAGGTGTAAAATCATATATTACTGCGGTATGGCATTGGATATGCCATGCCGCTTTTTCTATTTGCGGAATGACCGCCCAACGGTCAGACGCACATCAATATGCTGTTTTGCGGCAGCTTCTGCCTGACCTTGTTCCTGAATCGTAGGCGGATGCCCATTCAATGAATTCAGCGGACGCCTGGTGCCTGCTGTTTCCGGGCAGGATTGCATCGCCGTACCGCTCTGCCTCCCGCCGTCTGAGCCGTTCCATGCGTATGTCCGTGGGGACGTATACAAAGACAATTAAATCAAACACAGATACCAGTTCATCATACCAGCCGGTCACGGAACCGCTGAGTACCCAATGGGGGCTGCTGTTTAAGTCCCGGTCCATCAGGGCTGCGTAGTCCCCGCGCCCGCGCGTGACTGTAAAGGGGTCCGGGGGGCAGCCAGAAATAGCTGTCCGAGTCAAAATGGCTGTAGCCTGTGTGTCCGCATACTTTCTGGGATATGGTGGTGGTGCCGGAGCCGGAAGCGCCGAATATGTGGATGTGTTTTTTCATAGGTCCCTCCTTGATGTGCGGATGCTGAAAATGTCAGGTTCCTGTATATATGTGATGCATTAAGTATATCACGGATAACCGGAAAATACATGGAAAATATAGCGGTGGATATGTATGTATGAGATGTGCGCACAAAAGTGGTAACTTTGTTATAATAGTCGAATATAACAGAAAACAACATAACGATATTATAAAAAGTCAAATAATCTGACAATTAAGGACAAAAACCAGTTTACAAAAGGAAAAAAATGTAGTATCATCACCACTATAAAAAAACAGGCGGAAGTTCCCCCGGGATATGTCCTCCGGCGTTATCCCCAATACACGTTTCATACACGCCCCGGGCTAGTCCCTGCCGTCAAAAGAAAGGAAGTATGCTTATGGATTCCAAACAGAAACAACCAGGACTGTACGACCCGCGTTTTGAGCATGACAACTGCGGAATCGGGGCAGTTGCCAATATCAAAGGCATCAAGACCCATGAGACAGTCAATCAGGCACTCCACATCGTGGAGAATCTGGAACACAGGGCCGGCAAGGACGCCGAGGGCAAGACGGGCGACGGCGTTGGCATCATGCTCCAGATTTCCCACGGCTTTTTTGAAAAGGTGACACGGCCTCTCGGCATCCAAATCGGAGGCGAGAGGGAGTATGGCGTGGGCATGTTCTTCTTCCCCCAGGATGAGCTTGCCCGCAACCAGGCAATGAAGATGTTCGAAATCATTGTGAAGAAGGAAGGCCTTACTTTCCTGGGATGGAGGGTGGTCCCCACTGCCCCGGATATCCTGGGTGAGAGGGCTGTGGAAGTGATGCCCTATATCGCCCAGGGCTTTGTGGCAAAACCTGTCCAGGTAAAGCCTGGCCTGGATTTTGACAGGAAGCTGTATGTGGCGCGCCGGGTGTTTGAACAGAGCAACGAGGATACGTATGTGGTCTCCCTGAGCAGCCGTACCATTGTGTATAAGGGCATGTTCCTGGTGGGGGAGTTAAGGCGTTTTTTTGCGGACTTACAGGATGAGGATTATAGGTCCGCCATTGCCATTGTCCACTCCAGGTTCAGCACCAATACAAATCCCAGCTGGATGCGCGCCCACCCATACCGTTTTATCGTGCATAACGGCGAGATCAACACCATCCGGGGCAATGCGGATAAGATGGCTGCCCGTGAGGAAAACATGGAGTCGGAGTATTTTAAATATGACATGCACAAGGTTCTGCCCATCATCAGCCAGGAAGGCTCTGACTCCGCCATGCTGGACAATGCGCTGGAATTCATGGTGATGAGCGGCATGGACCTGGCCCTGGCCGTGATGGTCACCATTCCTGCCCCCTGGGAGTATGACAAGTACATGGATGGCGGGATTAAGGATTTTTACCGGTATTACGCCACCATGATGGAACCATGGGACGGCCCTGCCTCCATCCTGTTTACGGACGGGGATGTGCTGGGCGCGGTTCTTGACAGGAACGGCCTGCGGCCTTCCAGGTATTATATCACGGAGGACGGATATATGATCCTTGCCTCTGAGGTGGGGGCCATTGACATTGACCAGACAAAGGTGGTGAAGAAAGACCGCCTCCGTCCCGGGAAAATGCTTCTGGTGGATACAAAAAAGGGTGAACTGGTGGATGATGAACACCTGAAGCATTACTATGCGTCCCGCAAGCCTTACGGCGAGTGGCTGGATTCCAACCTGACTGACATCAAGGAGCTGCCAGTGCCCAATAAGGGCGTGGCTGCCATGGAGGAGGAACAGCGCCTGAGGCTGCAGAAAACCTATGGGTATACATATGAACAGTATAAGACCATGATCCTGCCCATGGCGTTAAACGGGGCAGAGGCAGTGTCGGCCATGGGCGTGGACAGTCCCCTGGCCGTCCTGTCAGCCAAGCACCAGCCCCTTTTTAATTATTTTAAACAGCTTTTTGCGCAGGTTACCAATCCGCCCATTGATGCAATCCGGGAGGAAATCGTGACCTCCACCACCGTGTATGTGGGAGAGGAGGGGAACATCCTGGAAGAACGGCCGGAAAACTGCAAAATCCTTAAGGTGGAGAACCCCATCCTTACGGAAACCGACCTGCTTAAGATCAAGTATATGAGAAAGCCCGGGTTCAAGGTGGAGGAAGTCCCTATTACCTACTACAAGAACACGTCTTTGGAAAGGGCCATTGACCGCCTGTTCCTGGAGGTGGACCGGGCCCACAAGGACGGGGCCAATATCATCATCCTGTCTGACCGGGATATTGATGAGAACCATGTGCCCATCCCGTCCCTTCTTGCGGTATCGGCCCTCCAGCAGTACCTGGTAAGGACCAAGAAGCGCACCAGCGTTGCCCTTATCCTGGAAAGCGGGGAGCCAAGGGAAGTCCATCATTTTGCCGCCCTGCTGGGCTATGGCGCCTGCGCCATCAACCCGTATCTTGCCCATGAGTCCATCCGTTCCCTGATTCAATCGGGAATGCTGGATAAGGATTATTACGCGGCTGTCAAGGATTATGACATGGCTGTGCTCCACGGCATTGTGAAGATTGCTTCCAAGATGGGGATATCCACCATCCAGTCCTATCAGGGCGCCCAGATTTTTGAGGCCATCGGTATTTCCAGGGAGGTGGTGGACAAATACTTCACCAATACGGTCAGCCGGGTGGGAGGCATTACGCTGGAGGATATTGCCAACGATGTGGATACCCTTCATTCATCTGCCTTTGACCCCCTGGGACTGGATGTGGACCTGACCCTGGACAGCGTGGGAAGCCATAAGTCGCGTTCTGGCCAGGAGGAACACCTGTATAATCCCCTTACCATCCATCTGCTGCAGGAAGCTGCCAGGACAGGAAGTTATGATACATTTAAGGAGTATACGGCTGAGGTTGACAGGGATGACAAGACCTATCATCTGCGCTCCCTGATGGACTTTAAGTTCCCTGAGGACGGAGGAATCCCCTTGGACCAGGTGGAGGGCGTGGATTCCATCGTGACCCGCTTTAAGACGGGCGCCATGTCCTATGGCTCCATTTCCCAGGAGGCCCATGAGTGCCTGGCGGTTGCCATGAACCGGATTCACGGCAAATCCAACACGGGCGAGGGCGGCGAGAGCCTGGAACGTCTGGCGTCGGGCCAGGGGAAGAACAATAAGTGTTCCGCCATCAAACAGGTTGCTTCTGGGCGGTTCGGGGTCACCAGCCGGTATCTGGTCAGCGCCAGGGAAATCCAGATCAAGATGGCACAGGGCGCCAAGCCCGGCGAGGGCGGACAGCTGCCTGGCAAGAAGGTGTATCCGTGGGTGGCAAAGACAAGGCATTCCACCACGGGGGTCAGCCTTATATCGCCGCCGCCCCATCATGACATATATTCCATCGAGGACCTGGCCCAGCTCATATATGATTTGAAAAATTCCAACAAGGAGGCCAGGATTTCCGTCAAGCTGGTGTCTGAGGCAGGTGTGGGCACGGTGGCCGCAGGCGTGGCCAAGGCAGGGGCCCAGGTCATCCTGATTTCCTCCTATGACGGCGGCACCGGCGCGGCCCCCAGGAATTCCATCTATAATGCAGGGCTTCCCTGGGAGCTGGGCGTTGCGGAGGCGCACCAGTCCCTGATCATGAACGGCCTGCGCGATAAGGTAATCCTTGAGACGGACGGTAAGCTGATGACGGGCAGGGATGTTGCCATTGCCTGCATGCTGGGCGCGGAGGAGTTCGGCTTTGCCACTGCGCCCCTTGTGACCATGGGCTGCGTGATGATGCGCGTGTGCAACCTGGACACCTGCCCCATGGGGATTGCGACCCAGAACCCGGAGCTGCGCAGGCGTTTCAAGGGAAAACCGGAGTATGTCATCCATTTCATGAAGTTTATTGCAGAGGAGCTGCGGGAATACATGGCGGCCCTGGGCGTGCGCACCGTGGATGAGCTGGTGGGACGCACGGACCTTCTGCGCCCAAAGGAGGGAGCGCAGGGCCGCGGCGGTAAAGTGGACCTGAGCCGTATCCTTGATAATCCTTACGCAGGACAGAAGGTGGCGGGGTACCATGAGAAACAGGCCTTTGATTTTAAGCTGGAGGACACCATTGATGAGCAGGTTTTTGTAAAGAAACTGAAAAGCGCCCTCGGAAGCGGGCAGAAAAAGAGCGTCCAGGTGGATGTTTCCAATGTGAACCGTGCCCTTGGGACCATCTTTGGCTCGGAAATCACCAGGAAGTACCCGGAAGGGCTGGCTGAGGATACATTTACCATCAGCTGCAGCGGAAGCGGCGGACAGAGTTTTGGCGCCTTCATACCAAAGGGGCTTACCCTGGAACTGGTGGGGGATTCCAACGATTACTTTGGCAAGGGGCTTTCCGGCGGCAAGCTGGTGGTGTACCCGCCAACAGGCGTCCGGTTCAGGGCCGAGGACAACATCATCATTGGGAATGTAGCCCTGTACGGGGCAACAAGCGGCAAGGCGTTCATTAACGGGATTGCAGGCGAACGGTTCTGCGTGCGCAATTCCGGTGCAACCGCGGTGGTGGAAGGCGTGGGCGACCATGGCTGCGAGTATATGACAGGCGGCTGCGTGGTGGTGCTTGGGACCACTGGCAAGAACTTTGCAGCCGGCATGAGCGGAGGCATCGCCTATGTACTGGATGAGGAGCGCAGCCTGTATAAGCGGTTGAACAAGGAGCTTGTATCCTTTGAGGAAGTGACGAATAAATACGATGTGCTGGAGCTTAAGGGACTGATCCAGGAGCATGTGGCCTATACCAATTCAGAAAAGGGCAAGCGTATACTGGACCATTTCAGCGAATACCTCCCCAGGTTCAAACGGATTGTCCCCCATGATTACCGCCGCATGATGAATGCAATCGTGCAGATGGAAGAAAAGGGGCTGAACAGTGAACAGGCGCAGATTGAGGCATTTTATGCCAATGTCAGAGGATAAGGAGGCGGGACGTCATGGGAAAGATGACAGGATTTTTAGATTATGGACGGGAAGTAAGTGCTGAGACAGCTGCCAGGGACAGGATAAAAAACTGGAATGAGTTCCATACCCCCTTAAGCGGGGAGGAACAGAGGAAACAGGGCGCAAGGTGCATGGAATGCGGCGTTCCCTTCTGCCAGTCAGGCGTCATGATGAAGGGGATGGTCAGCGGATGCCCGCTTAACAACCTGATTCCTGAGTGGAATGACCTGATATATACGGGCAACTGGCAGGAGGCCTTTAACCGGCTTAAAAAGACCAATAGTTTCCCGGAATTCACATCCAGGGTATGCCCGGCTCCCTGTGAGGCCGCCTGCACCTGCGGCCTGAACGGGGACCCGGTGACGGTAAAGGAAAATGAGCGGGCCATTATTGAAAAGGCGTATGACTGCGGGTATGCCCTGCCAAAGCCGCCCTCCATCCGCACCGGTAAGAAGGTTGCCGTCGTCGGCTCCGGACCGGCCGGGCTGGCTGCCGCGGACCAGCTGAATAAAAGGGGCCACTCAGTGACTGTGTTTGAACGCAGCGACCGGGTGGGAGGCCTGCTTATGTACGGGATTCCCAATATGAAGCTGGAGAAATGGGTGATTGAGCGCAAGGTGGAGGTGATGAAGGCGGAAGGCATTACCTTTATCACCGGAGCCAATGTAGGTAAGAATTATAAGGTGAACCGGATTATGAAGGAATACGACCGCGTCATCCTGGCCTGCGGGGCATCTAATCCCAGGGATATTAATGTGCCCGGAAGGGACGCCCAGGGGATTTATTACGCAGTGGACTTCCTGAAGGCCACTACCAGAAGCCTTATGGATTCACACCTGGAGGACGGGAATTATATTACTGCCAGGGATAAGCATGTGGTTGTAATCGGCGGCGGGGACACGGGCAATGACTGTGTGGGAACCGCCATCCGCCATGGCTGCGCATCCGTGACCCAGCTGGAAATGATGCCCAGACCGCCTGTGAAGCGGGCGGATGGCAACACATGGCCGGAATGGCCCAGGGTCCTTAAGACGGACTATGGCCAGGAGGAGGCAATCTGTGTATTCGGTCATGACCCCAGGGTTTACCAGACAACGGTAAAGGAGTTTGTGAAGGATGCAGAGGGCAGGGTGTGCAAGGCTGTGATCTGTGACCTGGTGCCTGGGAAGGATGAAGGGAGCGGCCGTGCCATTATGGCGCCGGTGGAAGGCAGCGGCCGGGAAATCCCGGCGGACCTGGTGCTGATTGCCGCGGGATTCCTGGGAAGCGAGGCCTATGTGGCGGACGCTTTTGGCGTGAAGCTGGACGCGCGCTCCAATGTGGCCGCGCCATGCGGTCCATACCAGACCAATGTGGAGCGGGTGTTTGCGGCAGGGGATATGCGCAGAGGCCAATCCCTGGTGGTATGGGCCATCAGGGAAGGGCGTGAGGTGGCGAAAGCCGTGGATAAGAGCCTGATGGGATATTCCAACCTGGCTTAAGTAAACAGAATGGTTCAGGAACGCAGATGGAACCTGTGGATGGCATCCTTCAGCATACTGGCCTGACTGGACAGTTCCTCCGAAGAAGCGCTGGATTCCTCGGCGGTTTCCATATTGGACTGTATTACCTGTGAAATCTGATGTATGCTTTCTGTAAGCTGGAAGATGCTTTCCTTCTGCTTTAAGGAAGCTGTTGCGATTTCCCCTACCAGATCAGTGGATTCACTGGCGCCTATCCCCACTTCCTCAAGGGTTGACGTGGTATCTGCCGCCAGGGTTACGGCCTTCTCTACCAGATTAAGGGTATTTTCAATGAGGGTAGTGGTATCCTTGGCTGCCTCGGAGCTTTTTGCTGCCAGGTTACGGACTTCGTCGGCAACCACGGCAAACCCTTTTCCTGCCTCGCCAGCCCTGGCCGCCTCAACTGCCGCGTTCAGGGCCAGTATATTGGTCTGGAAGGAGATGTCCTCAATGGTTTTTATGATGCCGCTGATCTGGTTGGAGGAACCTGATATGATGTTCATTGCTTCTGAAAGCTCCCTCATCTTATCCGTGCCTTCCATAAGCTTGCCCGCGGCTTCCGTGGAGCAGGCCCTGGCTGTGTCCGCCCTGCTGGATATGGCCTCGATATGGGCCGATATGTTCTCCAGGGAGGCGGAGAACTCCTCGGCGGCAGCGGCCTGCTGGGAAGAGCCCTGGGATACCGCCTGGGAGGTGGAGGCGACATCGGCAGAGGTGGCAGCAACCTGTTCGGCGGAAACACTGATGCGGGTAAGTGCGTGATTCAGGGAATCCAGTATCTGGGTCAGGGAATCCTTGATGGGAAGGAATTCACCCAGGTAATTGATTTCAATGGCCTGGTCCATGTTCCCCTCTGCCATATGGGAGAGCTTTGACGCAATATCTGCAATATACTTTTTCAGCTCTGCCTTTGTGGAATGGATGGAGCCCACCAGCATGCCGATTTCGCTGGTGTCCGGTTCCAGGGCGAAGTCGGATGACAGGCTGCCGGAAGCAATCTGCCCCATTTCATCGCGTATTTCTATGATTGGCCGTAACAAACGGAATTTGCAGAACCGGTAAGTAATGACCTGAAGCGCAACGACCAGGATAAGGGTGATGAAAAAACAGAATGAGATAAAATAGCTTACGCCAATCAGCCTGTTCACCTCTCCCAGGGCCCTGCCGTCCAATTGTGTGAGGAAGTTGGATTTAATCTGGTTGATTTTTGCGATGGAGGTGTTGTATTCATTCCCATAAACATAATTGACTGCATCATCCTTTTTTCCGGCCGCCACATCATCCATTGCCTTTTCCTCAAGGGGGACAAGGGTGTTGGACAGGTTTGACATCTCATCAATCATGGACTGTTCTTCCTGGGTCAGCCCCAGGGCTTTCATGTTCCCGACCCCGATGTCGCGGTTTTTCAGGTTATTCACCTCGTTCCAGTAATTATCATAATGCTCCTGTTTTCCGGTTGCCGCATATGCCCTGACCTCGTTGGTCAGATAGGAAGAGCCGTTCATGAAGCGGTTGGCATTATAGGTTAATTCGAAACGCCCGCTGTTGGCTTTGTTAATCTTTCTGTTTACCCCGCTGTAGCTGAAAAGGCAGAATGCCATGAATAACAGGGCCAGGATTGAGATGCTGTTCAGAACCAGCAAATGGGTGGATTGCTTCATTTTCTTCTTCATTTGTAATGACTCCTCCTGATTATTTTTAAGAAATAATATATAATCAATATGGCCGTGTTCCCTGTTCGCCGGGAAATGCCCCGGCGTGCAGACGGCAGATTTGGGTGTTTGGACATACCCTAAGTTATATGTCGGCAATAATCATAAATTTATTAGGGCTTTAGATAAATTAAACAGGGCACATCCCTCTGCCTGTCTCCCTTTCTCGGGGATACGGCTGCCCGTGCAGGTATTCCGGCGCGGCGCCTGGGAACTTGACTTGACATGTATTGAAACCGCATTATAATAATAGGAGAAAGTAATGTACACGCTCTGGGGCGTGTTTGAAGACTGCCTTGCGTCATTTGGAGGGAATGTTTTTTCAAACACATCCTGGCAGTGTAGGAATGAGAGGGAAGTATGGAAGGCAATAAACGGGTATCCATTATAGATGTGGCGAAAAAGGCAGGGGTTTCCATAGCAACTGTCTCAAGGGTCATTAACAGGAACGGTGGATATTCCAAGGAAACGGAAGAGCGTGTAAGGAAGACCATTGAGGAATGCGGCTTTACTCCCAACGTCAATGCCATTGGTCTCAGGACCAACCGCAGCAACAGCATAGGCGTGATTGTTCCTGACATTACCAATGAATTTTTTGCCAGGATCATACGGGAACTGGACGCATCCCTGCTGAGCAGGCGATATTCCCTTCTGGTGTGCAATTCCAATGAGGATTATATGCTGGAGAACATGCATATAAAAGGACTGGCGGAAAAGCATGTGGACGGGATCATATATATATCCGGACAGAATGAAATCAAGAAGATGAATGAGATTAAAAACCTGCCTATCGTGTACATAGACAGGGCGCCTAAGAACGCGGAGGTGCTGATCCTTTCGGATAATGAGACAGGGGGATACCTGGCGGGCCGCGAACTGATACAGAAGGGATGCAGGCGGATCCTGTTTCTCAGGGATATCCGTTTTGCTTCCACTGTGCGCAGCCGTAAGGAAGGTTTTGTAAGGGCGCTTCAGGAAAAGGGCATGGCCTTTAACGAAGAGCTGGAGATGAGCTGTTTCCCTGAATATGCAGAGGCCAGGGTTGTGATGGAACGGCTTCTCAAGGAAAAGGGATGTTTTTTTGACGGCATATTTGCCACCAATGACATGATGGCCCTGGCCTGCGTCAATGTGCTTACTGAGAATCAGATTAAGGTGCCTGGCCAGGTAAAGGTGGTGGGATTCGACAACATTTCCCTGACCCAGTTCACAAGCCCCCAGATAACCACAATTGCCCAGGATACAAAGGAACTGGCCCTTCATGCAGCGGATACTATCCTGAAGATGATAGAGGATGAGGAGATAAAGGAGAAAAAAACCATCATACCGGTCAGGCTGGTTGTGAGGGAAACAACCTGACGGCGGTGCGGTTAGGAAATAGTGGTGAGGATTGGAAACCCTTTTCATTGCGGTGAAAGGGTTTTTTATTTTACGTAAAGAGTAAACGTTTACCAAATATAATGTAAATTATGCACAAAAATAGTAGATAAAAATCGTTAAAATAGCAGAAATAAACATTTGTACTTGACTTTTTCTACGTAAAGGTTTACTATACAGTCACAAGATACGAAAACCTTTACGTAAAGCAAGGAGGCCTGCCATGGATGATAATGCGAAGCTTTCTATTGTGGACGTGGCAAAACGTGCAGGGGTTTCAACCGCAACGGTTTCACGGGTCATCAACCATAACGGAGGATACTCCAGGGAAACGGAAGAAAAGGTACGCCGGACCATTGAGGAGTGTGGTTTCACTCCCAACGCCAATGCCATCGGCCTCAGGACCAACAAGAGCAGATGCATCGGGGTGATTGTGCCGGATGTGACCAATGAGTTTTTTGCCAAGATCATCCAGGAACTGGATTTTTATCTGCTGAAGCATGGATACTCTCTTTTAATCTGCAATTCCAATGAGGATTATGAATTGGAAAACATGCATATCAAAGGGCTGATAGAAAAACACATTGACGGGATTGTATACATATCAGGGCAGAATGAAATCAAGAACATCAATGAAATCAGGCATATACCCGTGGTTTACATTGACCGCGCCCCGCTCAATGCCAAGATGCTGATCCTTTCCGATAACCAGGAGGGAGGTTACCTGGCCACCAAGGAAATGATTGACAAGGGCTGCAGACAGATACTCCTGCTCCGGGACGTCCGGTGCGCCTCAACCATCCGGTACCGCAAAGAAGGATACATAAGGGCTTTGAAAGAGAACGGCATTCCCTACAGGGAGGAACTGGAGGTCAGCTGCTTCCCGGATTACGGGGAGGCAAGGAAGGTGATGGAACGGCTGGTCCGCTCCGGTGGCTGTTACTTTGACGGCATATTCGCCACCAATGACATGATGGCCCTGGCCTGTATCAACGTACTGATGGAAGCAGGGATAAAGATACCGGATCAGGTAAAGGTGGTGGGGTATGACAATGTTTCCGTGACCAGGTTCACAAGCCCTCAGATAACCACCATTACCCAGGATACGAGACAGATGGCAATTGCAGCAGGCAGGACCATACTGAGGATGATACAGAAAAAGGAAATCAGTGAGAAGCGGACCATCATACCGGTCAGGCTGGAGGTGAGGGGGACTACCTAGTACTGCATTCACTGGTATTTACGCCATGGAGTACTAGACCCGTATCCCGCTATGACGGAAAGGGAAAAGAGGAGGATTTATGGAGACATTAGTAAAAATGGAAGGTGTCACGAAGGTGTTTCCCGGTGTCAGGGCCCTTGACAACATTTCATTTGAAATCAAGGCAGGGGAAGTGCACGTGCTCATGGGGGAAAACGGGGCGGGGAAATCCACCCTTATGAAGATACTCAGCGGCGTGTACCAGCCCACCTCAGGAAAAATCACGGTAAAGGGAAAGGAATTCACCCACCTGACCCCCAAGGATTCCTATGAATGCGGCATCAGCATCATCTACCAGGAACTGAGCGTCATCAATGAATTGTCCATCCTGGAGAACCTGTTTGTGGGAAAGCTGCCTACCAGGCGGGTGGGAGGCATCCGGGTGGTGGACTATAAGGGGATGACGGACAGGGCCCGGGAGGTCCTTGACAAGGTGGGGTTAAAACGAAGGCCAGGCCAGCTGGTGGAGGAAATCAGTATTTCCGAAAAACAGCAGTGTGAGATTGCCAAGGCCCTTATATCCAATGCAGACGTCATCATCATGGATGAACCCACCTCTTCCCTGACAACTTCAGAGACAGCCCACCTGTTCGATATCATCCGCCAGCTAAAGGCAGAGGGCAAGGGAATTGTATATATATCCCATAAGATGGATGAGATTAAGGAAATCGGCGATGTGATTACCGTGCTGAAGGACGGCACCTATGTGGGGACCAGGAACGTTAAGGAGATAACCCTGGATGATGTCATAAGGATGATGGTGGGACGGGAAATCAAGGGCACCTACCGGAACGAGGAAACAGAAGATTTTGACAAAGAGCCGGTCATTTTTGAAGCCAGGAACATAAGCCGCAGGGACGGCAGGGTACGGGATGTGTCCTTTCAGGTAAGGAAGGGCGAGATTGTGGGCTTTGCGGGACTTGTGGGCGCAGGGCGCAGCGAGCTTATGAATGCTTTGTTCGGGGCTGAGCCAAAGCTTTCGGGGCAGGTATTCATAGGGGGCAGGGAGGTAACCATACGCTCGCCCTATGAGGCCATTAAGAACGGGCTGGCCATGGTGACGGAAAACCGCAGGGAAACCGGTTTCCTGAATAATTTCAGCATCAAACAGAATATTTCCATTGTGCCCTTCCTCAAGACATCCAAGGGGAACGGGCTGATCGGCCTGCTGGACAACAAGGCGGAAGAGGAGTATGCGGCAAAACAGAAAAAGGACATGAACATCAAGTGCAGGGATGTGGAGCAGAACATCACGGAACTGTCAGGAGGCAACCAGCAAAAGGTAATACTTGGAAAATGGATGGCGGCTGAGTCCAGCGTCATTATCTTTGATGAACCCACCAAGGGAATTGACGTTGGCAGTAAAAGCGAGATATATGTGCTGATGCGCAGGCTGGCCAGCCAGGGAAAGGGAGTCATCATGGTGTCCTCGGAGATGCCGGAACTGCTGTCCGTATGCGATACCATCTGTGTGTTCAGGGACGGCGGCATACGAATGACCTATGCGGTCAGGGAAGCAACAGAAGAAAAAATATTGAAATCATCAACCGGTGAAGAGTAATCAGGAGGGGAAGAACCATGAATAATCAGACGGAAGTAAAGACAAGACCAAGTTTCGGGGTGCTGTGGCAGAAATATGGCACCATGGGTATATTCCTGCTTTTGCTGGCAGTGCTTACCATTGCAAAGCCGTCCAGCATCTTTAATCCTGACAGTATCCCCCAGATACTGAAGCAGAGCGCGGTGAATATCCTGCTGGCCCTGGGTGAATTCTTTGCCATCCTGATTGCAGGTATCGACCTGTCCGTGGGCGCGGTGGCAGGGCTGGTGGGAATGCTCACGGCCATGCTGATGGTGAATGGGATCCCGGTGATACCCGCACTCCTGCTGGGAATACTGATTGGAACCATGATTGGTTTCTGCAATGGGATGCTGGTCAATAAGACAGGGCTTCATCCGTTCATCATCACACTGGGCACCCAGTCCATATTCCAGGGCCTGATGCTGGTCATCTCGGATTCCAGGAACATTTACGGGTTCCCGGCATCCTTTACAAAGACCATGAGCGCCAGCGTCCTGTACATACCGGTGCCTGTCATCATTGCATTGATCGTGGCAGCCGCCTGCGCCTTCTTTACCACAAAGTGCAAGGCAGGACGCAATATATACGCCCTTGGCGGCAACATGGAGGCGGCCTGGTATTCAGGCGTCAATGTGAATCTTCACAGGCTTCTGGTGTTCATGATTTCCGGGACCTGTTCCGGTATTGCAGGAATCGTGCTTCTGGGCCGCGTGGGCGCTGCGGCACCCACCGCAGGAACCGGATACGAGACATATGCCATTGCGGCAACCATCATCGGCGGCACCAGCTTCATGGGCGGCAAGGGTAAGATACTGGGGGTTGTAATCGGCGGCATGATTATCGGTATCATCAACTACGGCATGACGGCCCTGATGATCCCAAGCAGCTATCAGAAAATCGTGATGGGCGCCCTGATCATCATCTCGGTTGCCATTGACCATTTTGTTGCCAAGGCAAAGAACTAGATAAGGAGGACAGGATTATGAAACCAATGTTTAACCCTTCCCTGATGTGCATGGACCTCTTGAACATCAAGGAACAGCTTCAGATACTGAATACAAGGGCTGATTTCTTCCATGTGGATATCATGGACGGCCATTATGTAAAGAACATCACATTGTCGCCGGATTTCTGCAGGGCCATCCGCCCTGTGTGCCAGATCCCGCTGGACTGCCATCTGATGGTGACAACACCGGATGATTTTATTGACCCCCTGGCAAAAGCAGGGGCGGGGTACATATGTCCTCATGCAGAGACCATCAACGCGGACGCGTTCCGGATCGTGAATAAAATCCATTCCCTTGGATGCAAGGTGGGAGTGGTCTTAAACCCAGCCACCCCGGTGTCCTATATCCGGCATTATATCCACCTGCTGGACAAGGTGACGGTCATGACCGTGGACCCGGGGTTTGCCGGACAGCCGTTCATCCGTGAGATGCTGGAGAAAATCAGCGAGCTTAAGGAACTGAAAGAGGAAAAGGGGTACGGTTACCTCATTGAAGTGGACGGTTCCTGCAATGAAAGGACCTTTGGGGACCTGGCAAAGGCAGGGACGGAAGTGTTTATCGTGGGCACATCCGGGCTTTTTAACCTGGATAAGGACCTGGAAACTGCCTGGGATAAGATGATGGATAATTTTAATAAGGCTGTGAATCAGTAAGGTGGGGACATGATGGGACAGGTAATAGGAATTGACATCGGAGGGACGAATCTCCGTCTTGGCTGTGTGTCGGCAGACGGGCAGCTGGAGCATTTTGAAAGAAAATCTAGCGCCCCAATGCTAAAGGAAGGAGCGGTGGATGTCCTGTGCGGGGAAATCATGGACTATATGGAACGGCATTCCCTAAAGGGTGCAATAGATGCTGTCTCAGTGGGGGTCCCGTCCGCGGTCAGCAAGGACAAAAGCTTTGTGTATTCCACACCTAACCTGAAGGGGCTTGAGAATATTGATCTTGGGCATCTTCTGGAGAAAAAGCTGGGAATCAGGGTGTTTGTGGACAGGGATGTGAATTATCTCCTGTGTCACGACATCAAGAAATACAATCTGGACCCGGAGCAGGATAAGACCATACTGGGCATGTATCTTGGAACCGGATTCGGCAATGCCATCTATGTGAATGGACGTTTCCATGCAGGAAAGAACGGGGTGGCGGGGGAATTGGGACATATCCCCTTCTTCCATCTAAAGGAAATCTGTCCCTGCGGGAATATGGGCTGCGTGGAGTTGCGCTGCTCCGGCGCCCATCTGCAGAGGATACGCAACCAATATTATCCGCAGACGGAAATCGGGGACATTTTCACAAAACACGGGGATGAGCCGGCCATACTTGAGTTTGTGGAGGGACTGGCATATCCAATCAGTACGGAAGTAACCATCCTGGACCCGGATTATGTGGTCATGGGAGGCGGCGTCATGATTATGAAGGATTTCCCCATGGAATATCTGATTAATCAGGTAAAAAAAAGGACGCGGCATCCATATCCGTCGGAGAACCTGGAATTCATATTCCCGGAGCATACCCAGACAAGCGGGGTGGCCGGAGGCGGATTGGCTGCATTTGACGCCATGAAGGGCCGGCATTAAAGGGTTTAAAACAGTTTATCCACGTCTATGCAGGAAGCAGGGTCCGACCTGCTGTCTTGCAAAGGCGGGAAAATAAAAAATACAAGTATAAAGGAGAGGTAAAAATGAAGAAAAGAATGTTAGCAGCAGCACTTTCAGCGGCAATGGCAGTGAGCCTGTCAGCGTGCACATCCGGCGGCAATGCCGCCACGGCTGCCCCGGAGGCAAAGACAGAAGCAGCAAAAACAGAAGAGGCAAAAACAGAGGAAGCCAAGACAGAGGAGGCAAAGACTGAAGCCGAGGCAAAGGAGGCTTCGGCAGATGTTAGCGATAAGAAATACGCGGTTATCTTAAAGACCCAGGCCACGGACTTCTGGGTAAAGATGTGGAAGGGCGTGGAGGCGGAAACCGCTGCCAAGGGCGTAAAGGTGGACCTGTATTCCGCACAGAGCGAGGATGACCTGGAAGGGCAGCTTACCATCCTGGAGAGCTGTATCCAGCAGGGATATGACGGAATCGCCATTGCCCCCCTTTCAGGCGTGAACGTACTGCCTGGTATCGGGGAAGCAACGGCCAAGGGCATTACCATCGTGGACGTGGATGAGAAGTTTGACGAGACAGAGCTGGCAAACCAGGGCGGGGCCTGCGTGGCATTCGTTGCAACGGATAATGTGGCTGTAGGCGCAAAGGGCGCGCAGTACATTGTTGATACGGCAGGCGAGGGCGCAAAGGTAGCCATCATCGAGGGTAAATCCGGCAACCAGTCTTCCGAGGACAGGACCGAGGGGGCAAAGCAGGCATTTACAGACGGCAAGATGGACATCATCAGCAGCCAGGCAGCTGACTGGGACCGCCAGAAGGCCATGGATATCGCCTCCACCCTGATCCAGCAGAATCCTGATTTAAAAGGCATCTACTGCTGTAACGACGGCATGGCCCTTGGCGCTGTACAGGCTGTCATCAATGCCAACAAGCTGGGGGAAATCATGATTGTGGGTACGGACGGTGATGCGGAGGCAGTTTCCTCCATTGCCAACAATGAGCTTAGTGCAACGGTTGCACAGGACCCGGCTCAGATTGGCGCAACCAGCCTGGACCTTCTGATTGAGGCGGTTGAAAGCGGTAAGAAGGGTGAGGTTGGGAAATTCCCGGAAAAGACACCGGTAGAGTCGGTTCTGGTTACTGCTGAAAATGCAGCTGATTTCCAATCATGATGTGAGACTGGCAGGGCTGCAGTGGTAACTGCGGCCCTGCGCGTGCGTACGGATAGGATGGACAGAGGATAGGAGACAGGATATGAGAGTTGGATTTGGCAATGACCATGTAGCGGTTGAGCTTAAAAACATTTTGATGGGACATCTGAAGGAAAAAGGATATGAATGCATTGATTTTGGAACCAAGTCCCCGGCAGAAAAGGTGAATTATCCGGAGCCAGGGCGTCTGGTGGCGGAAGCGCTCATGCGGGGGGAAATAGACAGGGGCGTATTGATCTGCGGCACGGGAATCGGGATTTCCCTGGCAGCCAACAAGGTGCCTGGAATCCGCGCGGCCGTGTGTTCGGAGCCTTATTCCGCAAAGCTTACAGTGGAACACAACAACGCCAATATCATAGCCATGGGCGCAAGGGTGGTTGGGCCGGAACTGGCGAAGATGATTGTGGATGAATTCTTCGGTGCTGAATTTGAAGGCGGAAGACATGCCATGCGCGTAGACATGATATCTGAAATTGAGGCTGAATATGGGGCGAAGTGGCATGATTAGGCTGGTTGGCGTTGAAATCGGCGGCACAAAACAGCAGGTTGCGGTAGGCACGGCCCAGGGGGAAATCCTGGACAGGAGGACCGTCAGGCTGGGGGATAAGACCAGCGCCCGGGATATCCTTATGTGGCTGGAGGATAATATCCGGGAAATCATGGACCGGTGGGAAATCGGCGGGATCGGCGTGGGGTTCGGCGGCCCGTTGGAGCTTGGAAGGGGCCGTGTGCTGTGTTCCCTCCAGGTGCCGGGATGGATGGATTTCAGGCTGAAGGAGTGGTTTGAGGAACGGTTTGGGGTGCCTTCTGTCATTGTCAACGACACGGTCCTGGGCGGGATTGGGGAACTGGTTCTTGGCAGCGGCGCGGGGAGCAGCCGTTTTTTCTATACCAACATCGGCACCGGGATTGGCGGAGGCCTGTACCTGGACGGCAGATACTACGACGGGTCCGGGTTCGGGGCAGGCTACCTGGGCAATACATGGGTTCCTGACTGGAGGGACAGCAGGCCCGGGGCAATGACAAGGCTGGAACTTATCTGTTCTGGGAAAAGCATTGAGAAGCGGCTGAATACGCCTGGATATGCGGCTGGAGGATCCTGCCTGGAACCAGGGAAGGGGTGGGTTTCCTGCGCGGACCTGGCGCAAGGGGCAAGGGCAGGGGATTTGTTCTGCTGCCAGGAACTGGACCGGGTTGCCCGGACGTTTTCCTTGGGGCTGGCCAATGTGCTGGCAATTGCCGCCCCTGACCGGATTGCTGTGGGCGGAGGCGTGGCCAAGATGGGGGATGAGCTGTTTTCGCGCATCCGCAGGTATACGGAGGAATACGCCTTTGTGGCGGATGCCGGACATTATGGGATTGTGGAAAGCAGGCTTATGGATGACGCCGTTCTGGCCGGTGGACTCCTGACAGCCGCAAATCCCGGTCTGGCGGAGTGGGGCTGATATCTGGCGCGCCGTATGGGCCGCGCATTGCGCCGCGGCCCATACGGCTGTCTATAGTCTATATCAAGACTCTGTTCATTGCCTGTCATCTATGTTACTATATGTTCACTAAAGGATTTTCTTGTTTCAATTTAATCTGAGTTTCTGTTTCCATCGCGTTTAGGATTTCTTTGCATCATTCCATTTTCCTGTTTCCCGGACTCTTAAGCTGCCTTCTGGATATTCCGGCTGAACAGATTACGGGCATTGGGTTTCCCGACACTTTCCTTCACGGGGACCATGAGGATGACCAAGGCTTTGATTTGGTTTGGGAGGACAGGCTTTTCAGCGTAATCCGGCTGACGGACGAAAGGAACTGCCGTGTTTACAGTAGTAAACTGAGCTTTCGTGTGTTATACTTAAGACAGATAGAAAATGCCGCTGAGGAAGAAAAACAGACGGATGTCCACCGGTGGGCCAGGCTGATATCGGGCCGCGGCGCTGGGAGGAGTGAAAGCGGGTGGCAGGGAGTGATGGATATATGAACGAGGCAGGGAAAAGTATTTAAAAAATCCGGCATATGACAATAACAGATCCAAGGACAGCTTTTCATGAAAAGGCTCATGAGGAGCTGTTTTTTTGATAACCGCCATAGCAGTTTCCATTTGACGGAAATAGGCAAAAACTGTATAATTGAGTAAGAATTTGGAAAACTGCGGTTGGCTGCGGTGCGGGAGAGGGCTATGGTTGCATTAAAAGTAGAAGATGTCAGGTCATTTACATCCAAACTGTTTGTAAAAGAGGACTTTGACCGGTTTCTTGTAAAGGAAATCAATATTATTACCTATAACAGTTTTACGATTGACGGTCATGTCAGACAGGGATATTATACCCAGGAGGAGCTGGAGGAGAACCGGATTGAGGATTTTTCTTCCTGGAAAATGTTAAGGCCTCTTTGCTTTTCCCTGATAAAAGGAAAAAAACTTCCCGGAAGCTTCCATATTGTGCTGTCCCTTGCCCCAGGGGATGTGGAAAAGTTTGCAGCTTCCCTGGGCACGGGAATAGATGGCAGCCAGATTCAGGGATTGTATCTGAATATCCGTTACGAAGACGGAGCATTATATTGTATAACGGGAACTTCGCTGAACTTTTTTACCCTGGACAAGACACTGGAAAACGAGTGGGATAACGCGGTAAAGGTCTTTATGCGTTCCCATGAGATTGTGTGCACTTGAGGTAAAGCAGGTCCCATATGAAGGGGAGGGCAACGTATGGATAAAATGGAATTGTCTCGTAAGCTGGAACAGCTGGCTGCACTGGCAGCGTCCAGGGAAAACCGCCTGGAGATGACGGAAGTACTGGATGCATTTAAGGAACTTCAGGTGACGCCGGAGGAGATGGAGGATGTTTACCGGAAGCTGGAACGGAAAGGCGTCCAGATCCAGGTGCCGGAGGAGGGGGAGGAAGCCCTGCCTGACAGTGACCTGATCTTGGAGGATGACCTGGCCCTGGATGACGGGGGGATGGTCAAGGAGGAGTTCCGGTGGAAGTTCAGGGACAGTGATTCGGATGATTTGGATGAGGGCGGCTTAGGGGGCCTTGGGAGCAGTGAGGAAGGCGAAGAGGAGGAATTGGATGAATACCGGTCAGAGCGGATCCTGGACGGGGTTTCCACCGCAGACCCAATCAGGGAATATCTAAAGGAGATCGGCTCCATTTCCCTTCTGACCCCGGAAGAAGAGACGGATTTGGCAAGGCGCAAGTCCGAGGGGGATGCAGAGGCCGGCCGGAAGCTGGTAGAGGCCAACCTGCGTCTTGTGGTAAGCATTGCAAAGCGGTATACGGGACGCGGGATGGGATTCCTGGACCTGGTCCAGGAGGGCAACCTGGGACTTATGAAGGCAGTGGAAAAGTTTGATTATTCCAAGGGATACCGTCTCAGCACCTACGCAACCTGGTGGGTGAAACAGTCCATTACCAGGTCCCTGGCAGACCAGTCCAGGACCATACGGCTTCCGGTCCATATGGTGGAGGCGGTGAATAAAATCAGGAGGGCCCAGCGCAGCCTGTCCGTCAGGCTGGGGCGGGAACCTTCCACGGAAGAGATTGCAGAAGAAGTAGGGATGCCGGAAAAGCGGGTTACGGAGCTGATTCAGGCATCCGGGGACACGGTATCCCTGGAAACCCCGGTGGGAGACGAAGAGGGCTCCAACCTGGGGGATTTTGTGGCGGATGACGCCAATGCCTCAACAGAAGACAAGGCAGAGAGTTTTCTGCTCAGGGAAGAGATTGACGCCATGCTGCAGGGATTAAGCCCAAGGGAGCGGGAGGTCATCATACTCCGGTTTGGGCTGGAGACAGGCCATCCCCTTACGCTGGAGGAAGTGGGAAGGCGTTTTAACGTGACCAGGGAGAGAATCCGCCAGATAGAAACAGCGGCCCTGAGAAAGCTGCGCAACCCGTCCAAAAGCAGGAAAATCAGGGATTTCCTGCCGGGATGACTGAATCTGTTAAATCATTGCTCAGAATCTTCAAACACTCCCTTGCACCAGGACCAGGGAATCCCGCTTACAAACCGTTCTTCATCGTGGGGATAAAAGACAACCACGCCTTTGTCAATGGTCTTAAGGCGGGTCCCGTCATAAAAGGACAGGGTCCCCGTGTAAGGGTAGGACTTCCCGCAGTCCGTAAGCATGATAAGCCCGCCTGCATAGGATTCACACAAGGCCACATTCCGTTTGAATGTTTCTGAGGAACCGTCAGTGGTTATTTTTATGAGCCGGGGTAAGGATTCATTGCCTGAATCGATTAACTTAGGCAGCCACCTCCACTTGAAAGGCAGCATCCATGGAGACAGCTGCATTTTCTCCTGGAATGCAAAGTAGCCGCCATGATCCGTGCTCAGGACAGAATCCGTATACGCATTCTTCAGCAGGAGCTTTCCATTGCAGTACAGGTCCGCGGACTGCGTGTAATCCGTATAGAATATGCCGCCATCCATGGGCTGTATGCTGTCCAGGTATGTTCCGCGGGCCACGCATTCCGGGGAAGGGTCCAGCTTTCCGTCATTTAGCCCATATTTATAAATCCTGCTTTCAACTGCCTGGTATGTGTGGTCCATCTTAACGGCCGCCAGATAGATGTGGGAGCTGTCTTCTGTTATGGTAGATTGATAGATACCTGCCCGGTCCATCTGGATTCCGGGAGTGGCAAACCGGGAAACAACCCCGTCAATTGCGGCAAACAGGCCATATGTCCCATCCTCTTTGGCTGCATAGGTTATCATGGACGTTCCATCCAGACATTCCAGGTCCTGTCTGTATTCACAGACCCTATCCACGGTATCGGAAAGAAGATGCTTTTCACCATCTGACCAGTAATACAGCGAGCCGTAGCCATCCTCCCCATATCTAAGGTAATAGACACCGCCGGAATGGGGGTCCAGATAATAATCCGTGGAGCCGTCCTCTTTTGTAAGGATGTCTTCGGCCTGGCCGTCCCGTCCTATCCTGGTCAGTGTGCAGTACGCCTCGCCATATGTATAACGTACCCCGTAAATGTTGTCAAAGCCCTCGTCCGCCCCTGCCAGCCCCATTTCATCCGCCAGCCTGGTCTCTTCACCGTTCCTTAATATGTACAATGATTCACCGCCTTCCGGGTCCAGCCTCGTAAAAGCTATGACGGAACCGTCCTTGGAAGCATTGAAATCAAAAATATCGGCCAGAAGCAGCTGCCTGCCTTCTCCTGGCGCATAGGAATACAGGTTAAATACCGTATCCCCTGTGTCCTCGGAATATTCCTGGGCGTGAATCAGAGCCTTGCCGCCGCACATGAGGGTATATACCTGACCCCCTGCCTCATGGACCAGTTCGGCTTTGCCATTCTCCGGGTCCACGGCCACGATTCTCCAATCAGTGGAAGAATCCCGGGCCGCCTCAAAATCAAAAATAAGAAAACTCCCATCCTTGGCCGGATGCATGGCATCATAATAGGATCTTGGGCCGGCGCCTTCCCCAATCCCTTCCATTATTACAGAAGGATTGACCCCGGGTACCATGTCCGAGTTCACATCCGCGCGCATAAGGTCTGCCTCCTTGACGTAGTAGACGTAAGCCGGAGGTTTTTGGACCTGGATATCAGTCTTTGTATCATCCGCTCTTTGTGTTGGTTCCAAAAGGCTGCCTTGGTTTCCTGACGGAGCAGCACAGCCGCTTACAGCCAGGGCCGCGCATATTGCCAGGGCTGTCATCTTTTTCATCTTATAAGTAGTTTCCCCCATGATTTTCCTCCTGTGCCGGTTACCGGTTCCATGGTTTTATATAACCCGTTACATCCAGACAGAAAAATGGTGTAAAATTGAGCCTTGATATGATGGTTAAAAACTAAATATTTGGACATCGAAATAAGTCCATGAGTATGTAGCAGCGTTGCATATTCGCAGGCTTATTTTAGAGCACCAAAAACCGATTTTAGCCAAGAACGGAATACACAGCCCTTGCGGAATATTATCTGACAGAATCATAATAACGGTTTTTCACCAGGCTATTCATGAAACCATCAATGTCCATCTCAACTCCGGTATCCCAAATTCTGACAGTGGTTAAAACAAAATCATTTGACTGGAAAAAGTAATGTACATTTGCCCAATGCTTCTGATAGTCCCCAACATAATCAGTTAATTGGACATGGCTCCATATGCCGGAACGGTATTCTTTCGTATCTCTTAAAACAACAGTTGCATTTAACGTGGTTCCCACTGCATCAGCTTTACTGTCCTGTAAACTGGTATCCGTTGTTCCCTCCGCTTTCCTGAAATACTCAGCCTGATTCCTATAATCGTCAATGCTGAATCCGATCAGACGTGTTCCTCCTGCATCCTCAAAACGGGCGGATGTCCTTTTATAGTAATCCAGGATATGGTTATGTACCCGTTCCATTCCTGCGGGGATTTTTGCATTATAACCAACCTCCAGAGAAATGTACTCCCCTTCGCTGGCGGTTTCAGGCTTTGTCTGGACCACGCCATCAACAACCCATGCGCCATCCTGATTTACGGAATAACCATCTTCCAATGTTCTCCTTCCTGCTGCCATTGACCAGCATAAGCACTAAAGGAGATTGATAAGAATGCTGCTGTGGTTGAGAGTAAGAGATAAAGTTTTTTCACGATTGCCCCTCCTGCTTTGATACATCATCTGTTTTGAGGATATTATAACATATTGGTAAAGTAAAGCAATTCAAATCTATATGGAGAACATATTGAATATGGGTACTATGTGCACTTTAAAGTGTTTGTGAGTGATAGGAGCGAATACAATGCGAAATCAGTAAAAGTTATCGAGGCTCCGGAAAGGAAGGTAAGGAATGGCAAGAAGCATAAGTAACATGAATCAACTGGCCTTTGCCCTGGCTCCAATATTACAGGGCATGGTCAATCAGATGACAGACAGGGTATATAAGACACTGAACTTTTATTTACAGGACTACTATACAGGCTGGACACCATCGAGCTATCGGAGAACCTACGACTTTCTGTATTCGGCAGTGAAAACAGAAGCGAGGATGGTAGGAAACAATCCAATGTCTGAAGGCCAAAGGATTTAGTGTAAAAGGATAATATCGGGAGGAAATTACATATGGAATTAAAAGACAGGGTAGTGGTTATTGATGAAAAGAATATGGCAGGATTATCATGGTTGTACGGAGAAATGAATATTGATGAGCTGGGGCAGGTTGTTAACAGGCATTTAGATGTATGCCTATAAGTCCGGACTGACGAAGAAAGCAACCTATAAGCTTATGGAAGCATTTAAGGATGTATTGACGGAGACATTATTGGATGGAGAGCGGTTTCACATCCATGGGTTATTAACATTGAAGACAGAGTATAAGGAAGAGTGTATAAGGTATAATCCAAAGACACGGGAGAAAGTAGTGGTCCCGCTGTTAATTATAGCATTGCTTACCTTTATTTTCAATAATCGTAAGTAGCGTTTTTCTTTAAGTCCTGGAAACAGGCATAGAAAAACCACCCTTGTATACTTGGCTGGTATCGGGTGGATTTTTTATCTCATACTGGGTCAACCCCTTGTGGGCGGTTGTTCCTTTTATGTCTATAATATAACATGTATTGGGTGGGATTTCAAGAGGGGATGGACAGCCTATGCGTGATTCCTATTCAAAAACAAGTTTTTCAGGATCATAGAAAGCCACTCTGTCATATGCAATTCATCTTCCGATGATTCTTTATATGCTAAATACTGCGTGTGGAATTGGGGAAGTAGCTGGATTGTCCTGGAGCAAGAACATTAATTTGGATGAGCGGACAATTACCATTGACCATCAGCTTATTTATAAAAATCTGGACGGAAGTACACGGTTTCAGCAACGAGGCATGGTACGCCGCTATCCCCTGCTCATGTGAACTCTATATTGGTTAATATTGTCAATGCATATAATAAGGCAGAAAGCAAAAAAGCAGAAGAAGGAAAAAGAGAAGCGTGCTTGCTTCCTCACATTTCTTCGCATATACTGAGACATACCGCTTGTACACGCATGGCTGAAGCCGAGGTTGATGTTAAGATACTGCAAAATGTAATGGGATATTCCGATATTAATACTACCATGAACATTTACAATCATATAGATTTTGTAAGGGTCAGGGGGGGATGGATAAATTAAATGACACAAATATAGAAATGGTGTAAAAATGGTGTAAAATACCATTTTAGTGAAATTTACTAACATGAGAAATGTAGTAAATACAAGGAATTTCCCACTGAAAACCAATGTTATTAGCACTCAATAAAAATGAGTGCTAATTTTTTATTGACATTTTGTCCTGCAGGTACTAAAATGTAGGTTGTGAGTTAACATGTAAATTAAAAAGAAATACAATGATAGAAAGAAAGAGGCGGATACGAGATGGCAAAGAAAGGCAGTTTATCAATTACAAGCGAGAACATTTTCCCGGTAATCAAGAAATGGCTGTATTCTGACCATGATATTTTTTACAGGGAGCTTATCAGCAATGGTTCGGATGCCATTACCAAGCTTAAGAAGCTGGAGCTGATGGGGGAATATGAGAGACCTGAGGATGTGGAGTATAAGATCCAGGTAAGCGTTAATCCAACGGACAAGACCATTAAGATTACGGATAACGGTCTGGGCATGACCGAGGATGAGATTGACAAGTACATTAACCAGATTGCATTTTCCGGTGTCCAGGATTTCATGGAAAAGTATAAGGACAAGGCCAATGAGGACCAGATTATCGGCCACTTCGGACTGGGCTTCTATTCCGCGTTCATGGTATCTGACAAGGTGTCCATTGACTCCCTTTCCTATGCAAAGGATGCAAAGCCCGTACACTGGGAGTCAGAGGGCGGCATTGAGTTTGAGATGGGTGAAGGGGACAAGGCAGAGGTGGGCACCACCATTACCCTTTACCTCAATGAGGACAGCACCGAGTTCTGTAATGAATACAGGGCAAGGGAGGTTATTGAAAAGTACTGCGCGTTCATGCCGGTGAACATTTTCCTGGATAATGAGACAGCAGAGCCTCAGTATGAGACCATTGAGAAGGACCAGCTTAAGGACAAGGATACGGTTGTGGAAACCGTGATTGAGCCTGCAAAGACCGAGGAGAAGGAAAATGAGGACGGCACCAAGGAAACCGTGGAGATTGAGCCTTCCAGGGAAAAGTATAAGATCTTAAAGCGTCCGGTGGCGTTAAATGATACAAACCCTCTGTGGAACAAGCATCCCAATGAGTGCAGCGAAGATGATTATAAGGATTTCTACCGCAAGGTATTCAGGGATTACAAGGAGCCGCTGTTCTGGATCCACCTGAACATGGATTATCCGTTCAACCTGAAGGGAATCCTGTACTTCCCCAAGATCAACATGGAATACGACAGCCTGGAAGGAACCATCAAGCTTTACAACAGCCAGGTATTTATTGCGGATAATATCAAGGAAGTGATTCCTGAGTTCCTGATGCTGTTAAAGGGTGTCATCGACTGCCCGGACCTGCCTCTTAATGTTTCCAGAAGCGCGCTGCAGAACGATGGTTTTGTAAAGAAGATTTCTGACTATATCACCAAGAAGGTGGCTGACAAGCTTTCCGGCATGTGCAAGACGGACCGTGAAAACTATGAGAAGTACTGGGACGATATTGCGCCATTCATCAAATTCGGTTATATCAAGGATGAAAAGTTCTCTGAGAAAATGGGGGATTATATCCTTTATAAGAATCTGGAAGGCAAATACCTCACCCTGCAGGATTGCCTGGATGAGAACAAGGAAAAGCATGAGAATACGGTGTTCTATGTGACCAATGAAAAGGAGCAGAGCCAGTATATCAACATGTTCAGGGAGGAGGGCATTGACGCTGTCATCATGCCCGCTGCCATTGACAATCCATTCATCAGCCATGTGGAGCAGAAAAAGGAAGGGCTTAAGTTCCTGCGCATTGACACGGACCTGAACGCTGCGTTCAAGGAAGAGGTCAAAGAGGATGACGAGGAGTTCAAGAAGACTTCCGAGGAACTGACTGAGCTGTTTAAAAAGGCCCTTGACAATGACAAGCTGGATATCAAGGTGGAGAAGATGAAGAACGCCGGCGTGGCTTCCATGATTACCGTATCCGAGGAAACCCGCCGTATGCAGGATATGATGAAGATGTACAGCATGGGCGGCATGGACATGGGTATGTTCGGCGGCACGGGAGAGACGCTGGTGCTTAACGCCAACCATCCCCTGGTACAGTATGTGCTGAATAACAAGGAGGGCGAAAACACAGGGAAAATCTGTGAGCAGCTCTACGACCTGGCAAGCCTGGGCCACGGCCCGCTGGCTCCTGAGCGCATGACCAGGTTTGTAAACCGCAGCAATGAAATCATGCTTATCATGGCCGGGGAGAAAAAGGAATCATGATTATGGGATTTCGGGTGAACCGGTAATCGAAACAAACATAATATAGTCAACATAACAGGAATGCCTGCAGGTACGGACCGCTGTCCGGACCTCAGGCATTCCTGTTTTATGGTGAGGAGAATCTGGTCCGGCGTCATATATCCTTTAGCCTGTGGTTCAGGGCTGCCCGGTCCATGCCCAGGATCTGCGCGGCCTCATCCACATCCCGCGTATGCCGCAGGACTTCCGTGATATATGTTTTTTGGAACTCGGCAACCGCCTGTTTTAAGGGCTTGAATTCCGGAGCCTGGGATGTCTGGGGGGCAGGGCTGCGGGAAAAACGGTAATTCTCTTTCAGAAGCGTGTCTGTTATGACGGACGCATCCTCCAGGACATAAAGCTTCTCCATGAAATTCTGTATCTCCCGGATATTGCCCAGCCACTCCTGGTCCAGCAGGAAGCCCATGGCTTCCGGGGTAAATGTCTTCTGGCAGCCGTAGACCTGTCCGAACCGCAGGGAAAGGTATTCTATCAGGGCGCGTATGTCCTGCCTGCGCCTGGACAGGGGAGGGATATCAAAGGACACTACGTTGAGCCTGTAATATAAATCCAGACGGAACTGCCCTGCCTTTATCATCCCGGGAAGACTGCGGTTGGTTGCGGCAATGATGCGGATGTTGACGGACGTGTACTCGGTGGAACCGATGCTCCTCATGCTGTGCTCCTGGACCACCTGGAGAAGTTTGGTCTGCAGATCCAGATCCAGCTCGCCGATTTCATCCAGGAACAAGGTTCCTCCGGCAGCCTGTGCAATCAGTCCCTGGCGGCCGGAAGCGCTGCTTCCGGTAAATGCGCCGGACTCGTAGCCAAAGAACTCGGATTCAAACAGTTCAGCCGGAATGGCGCTGCAGTTAATGTGGATGAACGGCGCCCCTGCCCTGGGACTGTGGCGGTGGATGAACTTTGCAAGACAGTCCTTTCCGGTGCCGGAAGCGCCCACAATCAGTATATTGGCGTCAGTGGGCGCAATGCTCAGCGCATCGGAATACAGCTTAACCATGCTGCTGTCCCGGGCAACGATCCCCTCATTTAAAAGAATGTCACTAAAGTGTTCCATATCCGTACCTTACCTCTGTTATTGCCCCTTGGCGTCATTGTGCCGCCTCAGGGCGTTTTTGTGGTTTGTGTTTTATATGCCGTATTTCTTGCGTTTTTTGGAGAGCGTGGAAATATCCACCCCCATGGCTTCGGCTGCTGCCGTGGTGGTCTTGTGGCGTTTCAGGGCCTCACAGATCAGCCGCTTTTCCAACAGTACGGTGGCATCCTTCAGGTTCAGGTCCGGGGAATCCATGTCTGAAATCATTCCAAGGACACTTTCACCTCCCGGCACCGTAAGTGAGGATGGAAGTTCTGCGGGGGTAATCACATCATTGGTGCCGATTACCACCAGGCTTTCTATTGTATGCATCAGTTCCCGGATATTGCCGGGCCAGTCGTGCTGCATAAGGACGTCCATGGCAGAAGCGCCCATGGTCTTGCGGGTGGAGTATTTTTGGTTAAAGCGGTTCAGGAACGCATTCACCAAAAGGGGGATTTCCACGGTCCGTTCACGGAGCGGGGGAATCTCCACCGTCACAACATTCAGCCTGTAATATAAATCCAGCCGGAACTGCCCGTCCTTAACCATCTGTTCCAGATTGCGGTTGGTGGCTGCGATGATGCGGATGTCTAAAGGCACGGTTTTGGCAGATCCGATGCGCCGTACGCTCCGTTCCTGGACCACCTGCAAAAGCTTTGCCTGTATGTCAAGGCCCAGCTCGCCGATTTCATCCAAGAACAGGGTGCCGCCGTCAGCCAGTTCGATAAGGCCTGTCTTGCCGGTCTTGGAGGCGCCTGTAAATGCGCCGGCCTCGTATCCGAAGAGTTCGCTCTCAAAAAGGCTTTTTGGGATGGCCCCAAGGTTTACATGGATGAAATTCCTGTTTTTACGGTTGCTGATGGAATGGATGAATTTTGCATATACATCCTTGCCCACCCCGGATTCCCCCAGGATCATCACCGAGGTGGTGACAGAAGCAAGCCTGGTTGCTATTTTATAAATCTGCTTCATACGGTTATCTGAGATAATGATATCCTTGGATAAAAGGGAAGTGGTCAGTAATTCGTTCAATTGGGACTCCAGGGCCAGGTTCCTGGCATTTAACTGGTTTAATTCCGACTGCATGCGGATGGATTCGCTGCAGTTGGTGACAGAGTAAATCAGGTACCTGATCTCGCCGCGGCTGTCCCGCACAGGGGTCAGGGTCGTGGCGATAAAGTCCTCATTGGGATAGGTTACGATGTCGGTGAGCTCCTCGCCTGTTTCCAGCACCTGGTCGGCCATCACGGGACCGGACAGTGTGACCAGGTTCCTGCGGGATATGATCCGTATATCCTGACCGATGAAATCTTTTATATTAAAGCCCGCCATGGCGCTGTAGTAATCATTGCCCCATAAAATCATACCCTTTGCGTCTGCAATGATGATTCCCAGCCTGCAATGGTCTAAAAGGCAGTATAATGTCTGAATATCAAGTTCTTTTGTTTCACTGTTCTCCACGGTCAATCTCCATTCTCTTATCATCACTCATGATGACCCAATCATGCAATGTCCTGTCCGGGTCCTGTAAATAAGAATAGAACATCATTAATTTTTTGTCAAACACTGTTTGGATGATTATTCCTGACATCGGTAAAAATAAGAAGCGTATTTGTGCAATATGCCGGTGCCTGTGTTTGAAAAAAATCATAATCCATGTTAAAAACATAGCAGGAATTTGGAAAAAAATCAACATCTTAGTTGAGATATTTTTTCCGACAATAGTTTTAATTCCGGCAAAAAAATAAATAATATTTTTTTTTGTTTTTTATTATCACTGTATTTACAAGGCTTTTTCTACATTTCCTATGTCCCTTCCCTCTTTTTATCAGGACAAAAAAGCCAATATTTGAAAAAGCAGGAAAGAAAATTGCTATATATAAGGGCAGAGGGTAAAAAATTACATCAGTATGGTTTCGGCCATGGATTGTTAAATTTTTTACAAATCAAATCAATGATTCAATTTAAGGAGGGCTTATGAACAAATACTTTTTAACCGAGGATCAGCTGATGATCCAGGAACTGGCAAAAAAGTTTGCTGACGAGGTAGTGGCGGCAACGGTAACGGAACTGGACGAAAAACATGAGTTTCCCATGGCAGAGGTAAAACAGTGCGCGGAAATGGGATTTTTAGGGGTCTGCGTGCCGGAAGAGTACGGCGGCGCAGGACTGGACCATTTAAGCGACGTCCTGGTCATGGAACAGCTTGCGCGCCATTCCTCCTCCCTGGCCTCCATCATTGACGCCCATGCATCCCTTGGAAGCATGCCTATCCTTATGGCGGGGTCCGAAGAGCAGAAACAGAAATATCTGGCTCCGGCAGCCACCGGGGAGACACTGTGCGCCTTTGCGCTGACTGAACCCCAGTCAGGCTCTGATGCGGCCCAGATCCGCACAACCGCTGTCCTGGACGGGGATGAGTGGGTAATCAACGGATCCAAGGCATTTATCACCAACAGTACATATGCGTCCACGTTCCTGGTGGCGGCAAAAACAGATCTGGAGGCAAAGGGCAGCCGCGGCATCTCCATTTTCATTGTTCCGGCAGGCCTTCCGGGATTTGAGGTGGGCAAGCCTGAGGAGAAGATGAGTAACCGCAGCTCCTACTCCTGTCCGCTGTCCTTTACCGATGTGCGCATCCCGAAGGAGAACCTGGTGGGGGAATTAAACCGCGGGTTCCCGATTTTCATGAAGTGTGTGGATGACGGCCGTGTGGCAATCTCCGCGGTGGCGGTAGGCATGGCGCAGGGGGTCCTGGAGCGCGCGGCCAGATATTCCAAGGAGCGTGTGACCTTTGGCCATCCGATCTGTGAGAACCAGGCCATTGCATTTAAGCTGGCCGAGATGGCCACTGAGATTGAGGTGGCAAGGGCCATGCTGTATAACACGGCGCGCATGAGCGACAACGGGGTTCCGTTCAGCAAGGAAGCAACCATGTGTAAGATGTTCTGTTCCGAGATGTGCGTAAGGGTATGTGACATGGGTCTTCAGATCATGGGCGGCTATGGCCTGTGCAATGAGTATGAGGTGGAGCGCTTCTACCGGGATGCAAAGCTTCTGACCATTGGAGAGGGGACTTCTGAAATCTGCCGCATGGTGGTTGGAAGACATGTGCTGAAGGAATATTAAAAATCAATAACCGGACATGATCCGGGATACAGGAGGGGTTTTAGATGAAACGTTCGTTTTTGTACCTAAGTGAGTTCCATGTGGGTGATAAGTTCATCACACTGTCAAGAACCGTCACGGAGACGGATGTGGTGCTGTTTGCCGGGATAACAGGGGACAACAACCCAATCCACACGGACAGGACTTATGCGGAAAGCCTGCCGTTTAAGAGCAGGATTGCCCATGGACTTCTTGGCGCGGGCATTGCCACCGGCCTGTGGGGCCGCATGGGCCTGGTGGACGGTTCCGCCATTGCGGCGCTGAGCACGGAGTGGAAGTTTGTCGGCGCCATTAAGATCGGGGATACCATCCACTGTGAGGTAGAGGTGCTGGAAGCCAAGCAATCAAAATCCAAACCGGACAGGGGCGTGCTGAATATCCAGTATACCATCCTGAACCAGGACAATCAGGTCTGCCAGGTGGGAAGCATGGCAACCATGCTGTACTGGGCGCCGCCGGAAGAAAAGGAATGAGGAGGTCTGAATATGGAAATCAGAAGATATGATGAAAAAATCGCGGTTGTAACAGGCGCTGCCAATGGAATCGGTCTTAGCATGGTAAAGCGGCTGGTGGAAGAGGGGGCCAAGGTAGCTGCCCTGGATATTGATACTGAGACAATGGAAAAGGAATATGCGGGACAGGAAGAAGACATTTACCAGGTTTACTGTGATGTCGCAGAAAAAGAGAGCGTGGACCAGGCAATCGCAAAGGTGCTGGAGCACTTTGGCAGGATTGACGTCCTGTTCAGCAATGCGGGGATCATCGGACGCCAGAGCCTTCTGGATACAACCGAGGAAACATGGCGCAGGGTAATCGATATCAACTTAAACGGCATGTTCTTTGTGAACCAGGCAGTGCTGCGCTCCATGGTGGAAAGAGGGATAAAGGGTGCGGTGGTCAATACCAGCTCCATTGCCTCCGCCACAGTGTCAAGCAACACGGGCGCCTACAGCGCCAGCAAGGGAGGGGTTACCCAGTTTACCAAATGGGCTGCCCTTGAGATGGCGCCTCACGGAATCCGTGTCAATGCAATCGGACCAGGAACCAGCGTTACAAGGATTACCGAGGGAACGCGTTTTAATCCGGAGCGGAATGAGAAATTCCTGCGCAACATACCCATGGGCCGGTATGGGGAGCCAGAGGAGGCAGCGGCGGCAGCCCTGTACCTGGGCAGCGAGGATGCCAGCTACATTACCGGCGTCACATTGCTGGAAGACGGCGGATTCTCACTGTTCTAAATCCAGAGGGCCGGGGCGTGCCTGGATACCCATTCCCGCCCCGGCCATAACACAGGAAAGGTTGAGATATGAATATGGATTGGAAAGAAAAATATGCAGATAAGATTTATACGGCGGCACAAGCGGTTGCCAAAGTTGAATCAGGGGAAAAGATCATCTTTGGGGACTGGGTCAGCGAGCCGCCCGCATTGGTGGAAGCGCTGGTAAACCGGGCGGATGAACTTAAGGGAGTGGAAATCATACACGGTATGAGCCCGGGGCCCAATGCCTATGTGGCGCCGGAATACCAGGGCATTTTCCATCACACATCCCTGTTCATCGGACCAAAGACCCGGAAAGCCTATGCGGAAAAGAGGATTGATTACATCGGCGGCACCACCTTCAGCCGCTGGCCGGACCTGTTCGCAAAGAACCCGGATTTAAATCCGCACTGGGCATTCATCCAGGTTTCGGAACCGGATGAGGAGGGGATGTGCAGCTTTGGCAATGCATGCTGCTTCTCGGAGCCTGCTGCCAGGACAGCGGACCGTATCATTGCACAGATCAATCCCAAGATGCCCACCCTTGGAGGCAAGAAGATTTCCCTGGATAAGATTGATTATATCGTACCGGCCGAGTCCGGCCTTTACACCATAGGAAGGGCGGAAATTGACGCCAGGACACAGACCATTGCAGATTATGTGGCGGAACTGGTGGAGGACGGGGCCACCATCCAGCTGGGCATCGGGGCATTGCCTGACGCCATTGCAAGGAACCTGATGGACAAGAAGGACCTGGGCGTACACTCCGAGACACTGACCGAAGCCATGATGGAACTGGTGCAGGCAGGTGTCATCAACAACAGTAAAAAGACCCTGAACCCGGGCATATGCATTGGCGCCCAGGCTGCCGGCTCTGAGAAGTTCTATGAGTTCATTGACCATCATCCGCTGTTTGCCGTGTATCCTGTGGATTACGTCAACAACCCGTATGTGGTGGGGCAGAACTACAAGCAGACCTCCATCAACTCCTGCATGGAAGTGGACCTGAAGGGACAGGTGAATTCCGAGACCGTGGGCGGACGCCAGTACAGCGGCATCGGAGGACAGCTGGACCATGTGCGGGGAGCCCAGCTTTCAGAGGGCGGCAAGTCCATCCTGGCCTTGAACTCCACGGCCAAACAGGACACCATATCGAAAATCGTGCCCTATTTTGCGCCGGGGAACGTAACCACCATATCCAGGTATGATGTACATTATATCGTGACCGAGTATGGCGTTGCGGACCTTAAGTACAAAACAGAGCGCCAGAGGGCCCTTGCCCTTATATCCATCGCCCACCCCAAGTTCCGTGATGAGCTTAAGTTTAAGGCAGCGGAAATGGGAATTCTGTGATTAGGAGATGTGCAATGACCATGACAAAACAAAAGAACAGGCGTATGATCCTGGGCGCGCTGTTTGTCAATGCGTTCTGCTGCGGAGGCGTGTACGCATGGAGCGTGTTCTCAGGTTCCCTGGCAGAGTACCGCAACTGGGACTACGGCCAGGTGACGCTGGCATATTCCCTGATGTCCCTCATGCTTTCATTTTTCGGGATTGCAGGCGGCAAGATATTGGACCGGTTCGGGCCTAAGAAGCTGATGCTTGCGGCCAGCGTCATGTGGGGCGGAGGATGGTTCCTGACAGGATGTGTGGGACAGCTTTGGCAGCTCTATCTGGTGTTTGGGATCATGGCGGCAGTAGGATCCGGCCTGGCGTACAATCCCAGCATCACCACGGCGGTCCGGTGGTATCCGGACAAAAAAGGATTTGCATCAGGGCTTATAACAGGAGCCACGGGCCTGTCCTCGCTGGTGGTTGCCCCGGTGGCTAATATGCTGTTGGAGCGGTATAATGTATCCGTGGCGTTCAGGATTGTGGGGGCCGCGTTCCTGCTCCTCATGTTCTGTGCAAGCCTTTTGACGGATACGCCTGAGCCTGGATGGGTGCCGGGCGGCTGTGAAGCCGGGGGGAAGGCATCAAATGCAGGCGCTGCAAATGATCTTACATGGAAGGAAATGTTTGGCGACAGGCGGTTTTACCTGATATGGCTGGCATTTTTAGGGGGCTGTGTGTCCGGCCTCATGCTGATTGGACACGCATCCACCATCGGAAAAGAGGTTGCGGGCATCAGCAGCGGCGAAGCAGCGCTCCTGGTGGGAATCATGGCAGTGGCCAATTTCCTTGGGCGTATGCTGATGGGGGGCCTGTCGGATAAGATTGGCCGCTACCAGACAATCCTCATATCCCTGGCAGCCAGCACCGTGGGCATGGTTGTACTGTCCCGGGCAAAGGGATTTTTCATATTCGTCACAGCGCTTATCCTGCTGTGCGTCTGCTTTGGCGGCGTACTGTCCGTATTCCCCAATATTGTGTCTGAGAACTTCGGGCTTAAGAATATGGGGATTAACTACGGTATCGTGTTCACTGCTTACGGGATTGCCGCACTGATCGGCCCCATGACAGCATCTGCGGTTAAGGATGCCAGCGGTTCCTACAACATGGCATTCATCATTGCAGGGGTATTTGCGGCAGCTGCATTTATACTGGTATATGTAATCTATTGTATGTCAAAGAAAAATAAGGAAATCCCTGGAATGGATTAATTGCGGGAAAGTACTGTAAAATAGCAGAGGGAGAAATAATATGGGTGTATTGTTAGCGTTTGCTCTTCTTGTAATATTGATGTATAAAAAGGTTCCGATCCTTGTTGCTGCGCCGGTGTGCGCGGCGTTGATGGCGCTTCTGTCCGGGCTTAACGTGTTAGGCACGCTGACCGGGGATTATATGGATGCCATGGTCGGATTTATCAAATCTTACTTTATACTGTTCTTAATATGTGCGATATTCGGACGTATCATGGACGTGTCCGGCGCCGCATATTCCATTGGAAACTGGCTGGGTTCCCGGCTGGGGGCAAGATATGCAATCTGGGGCGTAAGCGTTGCGGCGTTCGTCCTGACCTATGGCGGCGTATCCTGTTTCGTGCTTGTATTCGCAATCTACCCAATTGCACTGGTGCTGTTTAAGGAAGCCAATATCAGCCGTAAGCTGATTCCGGGCGCCATTGCGGCAGGCGCATTTACCGCCCCCAATATTTTATGGGGGTCCCCCGGACTTTGTAATGTCATCCCTACTACATACCTGGGCACCACGGTTAAGGCGGCTCCCCTTGTAAGCGTAATCTGCTCCATTTTCTTCTATCTCAGCGCCAATATTTACCTGATTTATGAGAACAGGCGCATGCAGAGAAAGGGAGAGTGCTTCATACCCACAGAGAAGATTTCCAAGCTTTTAAAGGAAAGTGCTGAGAAGAAGGCCATCAGCCCGGTTGTGGGCCTGGTTCCCATTGCGGTCATCATCATTGTCCTCAACGGATTCAACATGGATGTGAATATCGCCATGCTGTGCGGTGTGATTGCTGGCTATATCCTGTTTTGGAAAAATATCAATGATAAGATGGACACCCTGGTTGTGGGTGCCCAGAATGCGATTGGCTCCATCATGAACACGTCAACGGCTGTCGGTATCGGCGGCGTGGCAAAGATAACATCCACATTTACCAGCCTGGTGAACTGGGTATCCAACTTCAGCGGATCCCCGTTAATCTCGTGGGCAGTGGCAGTAACCGTCATATCCGGGGCCTGCGGTTCCGGCTCGGGCGGCGTGGCGCTGGCATGCTCTACCCTGGCAGATAAGTACCTGGCCATGGGCGTTAACCCTGAAATCCTGCACCGTATTGCCAGCTGCGCATGTATCGTCCTGGACTCCCTGCCGTGGAACGGCGTCATGATAACAACCATGGCGGCCTGTGACCTGACCCACAAGGAAGCGTATAAGCACCTGTTCATGATTACCGTGGTGCTGGCCTTTGTTAACCTCTGTCTGTGCGTTGGCCTTGGCCTTATGTTATATTAATCATAAAAATACCTTTTAAAAAGGAAGATAAGATGAAAGCTTTAGAGGAACGCCGGAAAGATCTGATGGCCAGTTATCCTGTATGGAAGAAAATGACGCTTTACCAGGGTCTGGCATCAAAGGCGGCCGAGTGTCCAAACCATGTGTTTTTGCTGGTAGAGGGAAGAAGATATACCTACGGGGAAGTCCTTAGGGAGGCGGACCGCATCAGCGCGGCCTTTTGCGCCATGGGACTTGCCCGGGGCGGCTGTGTGGCCGTTGCCCTGAGTAACCGGATTGAATTTGTCACAATCACATTTGCCCTGGCACAAGCCGGGGCAGTGAAGGTGCCTGTGAACCGCAATGCAAGCCTTAGGGAGCTGGAGTATATCCTTGAGCAGACCGGGGCCAGGTTCCTGATTACAGAAAGGCCTGTGGAAGCTGAAGATAAGCCTGCCTGCCCCGGACCGTGCCATATCATCTGCCTGGATGGCGCTTTCAGGGCGGACGGACGGTATCTTTCATGGGAAGATTTTCTGGAAAAGGGGAAGGCCCCGGACATGGAGATGCCCTGGCCGGATGGGGACAGCATTTCCGACATCATATATACATCGGGCAGCACAGGGCGGCCGAAAGGAGTGATGCTTTCACATGACATGCTGTGGCGCAGCGCATTTGCCAGCTGCGTGAACAGGGGGTATGAGACGGGGCGCAGGATATATGTACCCCTTCCCCTGTTCCATGTATACGGTTATGTGGAAGGGCTGCTGGCAGCGGTCCTGGTAGGGGGAAGCATCCTGATTACCAGAGGCAAATTTGATGTAAAGAAGGCGCTGGATACCATGGAACAGTATGAGGCCAATGATATCTTAAGCGTGCCGTCCATCATGATGAAGATCCTCCAGTATCCCGGATTGGAACAGTACGGGCTGAAGGAACTTCACGCAGTCTACTGTTCTGCCTCCATCTGTCCAAAATGGGTGTGGAAGGCAATACGGGAAAAGCTAAGGGTACAGGAAGTAATCACAGGATATGGAATGACCGAGGTCTGTGGGGCATCCATGCAGACAGACCCTGAGGATGATGATACGGTCCTGGCCGGGCGTGTTGGAAAGATCCTTTATGGAGGCCCGGCAGGGGAGGAGCGCCTGAATGGGAATATAATCCAGTACAAGGTAGTGGGTGAAAACGGTGAGGAACTGCCCGCAGGGGGCTGCGGTCAGCTGCTGTGCAGGGGGCCTATCGTGACCAGGGGATACTACCGGGACGAGGAGGCAACGGCCCTGGCCGTGGATTCAGAGGGATGGCTGAAAACAGGGGATGTGGGGTATTTTGATGAAAACGGGTACCTCAAATTCCTGGGCCGCTGTAATGATATGTATAAGATCAACGGGGAAAATGTCTCGCCCCAGTACCTGGACAAAATCATATCCAGGTGCGGGCATGTGGTAACGGTGGAGACCGTTGGCGTGCCGGATGAGAAGCTGGGGTATATCGGCGCCGCGTTTGTGGATGCGGGCAATCCGGACCAGGAGACAAAACAATCCATTGTGGATTACTGTAAGGCAAACCTGGCGCCCTACCAGGTGCCAAGATATTTTTTCTTTACGGACAGCAGTACCTGGCCCCACACAACCACTGGCAAGGTACAGAAATTTAAGCTTCGGGAGATCGCAAGGAAACGGATGGAGGAAGAGGATGGCCAGGTTTGAACATGTGTCGGGCAATACGGGCTGCCTGTATCTGCGGGGAAACTGTATCCCTGTGTACTGTATGTCTGAAAAGGAGTGGATCATCATGGATTCCGGCTCACGGTATGACCGGGAGGAACTAATCCGTTTCCTGGGGGAAAATGCAATCCGTGTAAAAGCAGTGCTCACCAGCCATGCCCATTATGACCATGTGGGGAACCATGCCCTGCTTCAGGAAATGTATGGATGTGAATGTGTCATGTCAGCCTTTGACGCAGGGGCGCTTCGGGATACGGTGGCCTTAAAGTCCTGTTTTTACTCCTGTACGGAGACTGAAATCAGGAATCATTTTTCTGATATGGTGTGCAGGGCTGACCGGCTGATTGAGGATGGGGCAGGGGAAATCCTGGTGTCAGGCATACCGTTTCAGGTGATTGGCCTGCCGGGACACGCGGCCAGCCAGGTGGGGTTCATGACGCCGGATAAGGTGGTTTATCTGGGGGACTGCCTGCTGGGGCCTTCTGAGGCGCGGCAGGAAAAGGTAATCTATATGCTCAACTGGAGGACCGCCCTGGATACCATGAAAACAGCGGCCGGGCGTTTTGACGGCTATCCCTGCATCCTGTCCCATTATGGGGTACACAGGGACATGAAGGCCGTACTAAAAGCCAATCTCCAGGCCTTTGAGGAGATGGAAGGGCGCATCCGGGAAATCATGCCGGGGGAGTTTTACCTGGAAGACATGGTGAAAGGGCTTGTGGGGCATATGGGCATCCTGGTAAAGAGCCTGCCAAAGGCCCGTCTCATGGAGCGGGTGGTGCGCTCCCTCCTGGAATATATGGCGGAGACAGGCGGACTGGAAATAGGGATAAAGGACGGCATGATTGTATATACGTATGGAGGCAGTTCCCATATGTCCGGCGGTTCCTGCACGTCCGGCAGCTCCAGGACACACTGACAACAATGAAAATAAGAGGTGGATGATATATGAATATATTAGTTTGTATCAAACAGGTACCGGATACAACCGAAATCAAGATTGATCCGGTAACCAATACATTAATCCGCGCAGGCGTTCCAAGCATCGTCAATCCCTTTGACGCATATGCGCTGGAAATTGCTGCCCGGATCAAGGATGTGACGCCGGGAACAAAGATAACACTGCTGTCCATGGGACCGGACCAGGCCAAGGCAGCCTTAAAGGAGTGCCTGGCCGTGGGAGGCGACAAGGCGTATCTGGTCAGCGACAGGGCCTTTGGCGGCGCGGATACCCTGGCCACCAGCTATACCCTTAAGACGGCCATAGAAAAGCTGGAGGAGACAGAAGGCAGATTCGACATCATTTTCTGCGGCAAGCAGGCCATTGACGGCGATACGGCCCAGGTCGGACCTGAGATAGCGGAGCATCTGGACTACCCGCAGGTCACGTACGCGGTGGAAGCCAGGGTGGAAGGCGGGGAAGTCCTGGTAAAACGCGAGACAGGGGATGGCTTTGAGGTACTGGCTGCCAGCATGCCATGTGTTGTCACGGTTACAAAGCCCTACTTTGACCCAAGGTTCCCCACCATCAAGTCCAAACTGGCGGCGGGGCGCGCGCAGATACCTACACTGACAGCGGACGACCTGCCTGTGGACCGGGAAAGCATCGGTTTAAAAGGTTCCCCTACCAAGGTCAAGAAAAGCTTTACTCCTCCCCAGAAACAGGGTGGGATCAAGATTTCTGAGGACAGCAGCGAGGCATCGGCCAGGAAGTTATTCGCCATGTTAAGCGATGCAAATATCATTGGATAGAGGGAGGAATTGACATGGAGGCTAAGAACAAGGACTTATGGGTATTTATAGAAACGGACCAGGAGGGAAGGGCCAGGAACGTGGGCCTGGAACTTCTCAACCCGGGAAGGCGCCTGGCTGATAAGCAGGGCGGGGAACTGATAGGCGTCGTAATCGGATGCGGCATAGAAGAGGCTGTCAAGGCAGCCGTTGCATATGGGGCTGACAAGGTAATTGCCGTGGATGGGGAAGAATATAAACACTATACCACCGATGCATACACGGACGCGGTCTGCGCCCTGGTTGAAAAATACGGGCCCACCACCATGCTCATCGGCGCCACCAATGAGGGCCGCGACATGGGGCCGCGCATCTCCTGCCGTTTAAGGACAGGACTGACGGCAGACTGTACGGGCCTTGATATTGATGAGGAAAGCGGCAACATGGCATGGACGCGTCCTGCCTTTGGAGGAAACCTGATGGCCACCATCCTCTGTCCCAACCACCGTCCCCAGATCGGCACGGTCCGCCCGGGCGTGTTCAAAAAGGGGGAAAGGGATGATGCAAGGCAGGCAGAAATAATCCATGAGGATATCCATATCACGGCTGACAGGATACGCACCCGCCTGGTGGAAGTCATCCATGAGATGGGGGCGGAAAACGTGGACCTGGAGGGCGCCGAGATTATTGTGTCCGGCGGCCGCGGGGTTGGCGGGCCTGAGGGATTTGCGCCCTTAAAGGAACTGGCCGACCTGGTTGGAGGCGTCCTGGGAGCGTCCCGCGCAGCAGTGGACTCCGGCTGGATTGCCCACGCCCATCAGGTGGGACAGACCGGCAAGACCGTGGGTCCCAAGGTGTATATTGCCTGCGGCATATCCGGGGCCATCCAGCATGTGGCAGGAATGAGCGGTTCCGGCACCATCATAGCAATCAACAAGGACCCGGAAGCGCCAATCTTTAATATTGCTGATTACAGCGTGGTAGGGGACTTAAAGCTGGTAATTCCCGTGCTGATCCAGGAAATCAAGAAGAGCCGGGCTTAGACGAAAGGAAGTTATTTCCCTATGTATGAATGTTTATTTGAAGAAAACCAGATTGGCACCATGAAGTTAAAGAACCGTCTGATCGTGCCGGCCATGTCCACCCGTTTTGTGGGGGAGGACGGCAGGGCCACGGAGCAGTTCACCGCCTACCATGAAACCAGGGCAAAGGGCGGCTGGGCCCTGATCATTACAGAGGATTTCCTGATTGATGAGGGAGTGGGCATTAAAAAGGAACTGCCGGGCCTGTGGGATGACGGGCAGATTGAAGGTTATAAGAAATGTACGGACCGGATCCACGCCGCAGGCGGGAAAATCTGCGCCCAGATCTATCATGCGGGGAGGAATACGCACAGCGGCATCACCGGCATCCATAATGTGGGGCCGTCCCCTATCTGCGACCCTTCCAACCGTGAGGTGCCCCATGAACTGACGGCCGGGGAAATAAAGGCCATTGAGGAAAAGTTTGCGGATGCTGCGCTGAGGGCCAGAAAGGCTGGATTTGACGCGGTGGAGCTTCATGGCGCCCACGGATACCTGATTGCCCAGTTCCTGTCCCCATTCTCCAACCGGAGGACGGACGGGTACGGCGGCACGCTGGAGAACAGGGCCAGGTTTGCGGTGGAGACAGTGAAGGCGGTGAAGGAAAAGGCGGGATGGGATTATCCTGTGCTGTTCCGGATTTCAGCCACGGAGTTCATAGACCAGGGCATGAATGTGGAACAGGCAAAAGCCATCTGCAGGCTGGTGGAACAGGCGGGGGCGGATGCCATCAACTGTTCCCAGTCAGGCCCGGCCACATTTTACAATACGGTCCCCAGCTTCTACGTGCCAAACGGCGCATTTGTGGAACTGGCCAATGAGATAAGGAAGGTTGTGGGCATCCCGGTTGCAACGGTGGGAAGGATTAACAGCCCGCAGCTGGCCGAGGAGGTCATCCTGTCCGGCAAGGCCGACCTGGTGGCCATGGGGCGGGCATCCGTGGCAGACCCGGACCTGCCCCTTAAGCTGCAGTCAGGGGATACGCAGTCCATACTCACCTGCATCGGATGCTGCCAGGGATGTCTTGGAAGCACGTTAAAGAAAAAGACGCTTACCTGCCTTGTGAATCCCTTCGCAGGCAAGGAGACCACACATTCGCCAAAGGACAAGGCAGGACATGTCAGGAAGATAGTGGTTGCCGGCGGAGGCATCAGCGGCTGCGAGGCCGCCATTGTGGCTGCCATGCGGGGCCATCAAGTAATCCTGGCGGAGCGGGAAGGGAAGCTTGGGGGACAGTGGATTGCGGCCGGCATGCCATGCAGCAAGGCGGATTTTTCTTCCTTTGTAAGCTGGCAGAAGCATATGCTTGAACGTCTGGGGGTGACCGTGCTTCTAAACCAGGAGGCGGACCGGGAATTCCTTCTTTTGACGGCCCCGGACCTGGTGTTTGACGCAACGGGAAGCACCCCTGTGAAGGTGCCTGTTCCCGGGATTGAAACAGCAGGAACCGCATTTGCCCAGGAAATCCTCACAGGGAAAAAGCCATGGGGCGCCCATCCCCTGATTATAGGAGGAGGGCTTGCGGGCGCGGAGACTGCTGAGTTCATTGCCGGTTACCAGGTTCCGGTGGAACTGGTGGAGATGCGGGATGCCATTGCCATTGACTGTGAGCCGGGCCCCAAGTATTTCCTTTTGAAAGCATTGAAGGAACTGGGCGTGTCCATGTACACCAGCACAATGGTGAAGCGTGTGGAAGGGACAGCGGTGGTGCTGGAAAGGGATGGCAGGGAAATGCGGGTGGAAGGCATTGACCAGATCATCCTGGCCGTGGGGATGCGTCCGTCACAAGGCCTGAAGGAAGCGCTGGCTGGTACGGGACTGGAGGTAAGGTCCATCGGGGATGCCGCTTCGGTGAAAAACGGGTTTTCCAATGTGCAGGAGGCATTTGCAGCTGCCTGGGACATCTGAGCCTGCCTGGGATATCTGAGCCTGCCTGGGACATCTGAGCCTGTCTGTGATATCTGAGCCTGCCTGTGGCATCGGAACCTGCCGGCCAGGCAGCGCCCCATAAAGCCCGGCGCGCGGCATAAGCTCCAATCTGGATGTGGTTCCGTTGATAAGAGGAGGGGGTTGCGTGGAAAATGGTCTGGTCATGAGCCAGGAACTGAAACAAAAGCAGACACTGTCCGCATACCAGTACCAGTCCCTTCATATCCTGCACCTGGGCAATGCCCAGGTAGGCGAACTGCTGAAAAAAGAATACCTGGAGAATCCCTTCATCGAACAGAGGGAGGGATTCTCAGGGGAGGAATACCAGTGGCTGGAATATTATAAGTCCAATATGAAGGAGGACAGGGCAGTTGCGGGGCCTGGAGGCGGGCCGGAAGCCAGGGACACGGATGAGGATGCTGTAAAGGAGTTACCCACATCCTGGTGCGACTGGAGGATGGATATCAAGGAACAGCTTTATGACGGCAGGACACCGGCTGCACAGCGGCGCCTGCTGGAGCAGATGATCCTTCTTCTGGATGACCATGGCTTCCTGGCCTTTTCTGAAGCAGAAGGGAGCGGGCTGCTGAAGATACCGGTCAAACAGTACCGCGCGCTCAGGAAACAGCTGATGGAACTGGAGCCTGAGGGAATCGGATGTGTTTCCATGGGGGAGTATTTCCTGTTCCAGCTTATGAAAAAAGGAATCCATGTGCCGGATGCTTTCCGGGACCTCTGCATGAACCATCTGGAAGATATCACGGAGATGACTTTTATCCAGATTGCACATAAGATCCACGCCTCCTTTCAGGAGGTCAAACGCTGGGTACGGGTCCTGGGCACGCTGGAGCCGTATCCAATCCGGGATTCAGGGATGGGGTCTGCTGCGGAAACAGTGATTCCCGACATACTGATCGTGCCCAGGGGCGGCGAGCTGGAGGTCAGGGTAAATGACTATTATACGCGCCAGTACTGTGTCAGTGATTTTTACCGCAGGACAATAAAGGATGAGGACAATGCAGAACTGCAGGAGTATATGGACAGGAAGCTTCTGAGGGCCAGGCAGATATATCTGGCAGTGAGCAGGCGCAACCGGACCATCTGCCGTGTGGGGGAATACCTGTTGAAGGTCCAGGCCGGCTTTTTCAGGGGCGGATTCCTTGCCGGGATGACGTATAAGATGTTTGCAGAGGAACTGGATATCCATGAATCCACGGTATGCCGCATTGTCTCCAACAAATATGTGTCCTGTCCCCAGGGGATACTGCCCCTTAAGTATTTCTTCAGCAAGGGCGTGGACGTGGTGGATGGTCAGGGCCGCGTCACAGGCACCATGGGGAAATCCAGTGTCAAGGAGCTGATTGCATTCCTTATTGAAAAGGAACCTGGAGACAGGCCCTACAGTGACGGGAGGCTGGCAGATATGCTGAAAAAGGAATATGGCCTGCGGATTTCGCGGAGGACTGTCTCCAATTACCGGGAGGAGGCCGGGATCCGCAGCGTGTATGAGCGGAAGGCGCAGGAGGCGTATGGGCGGGAAACCTGATGTTTGGTTTTCACGCTTTTTAAATGGGCTGTCCGCAGCTATATGGCGGTATAAGCCGTATACGGTATCCTTGACAAGATACCGGCAGCATGAGAAAATGGAGGAATGTGAAAAAACAGATCCTAGGACAGACTTCCATGTATGACAGGCATCCATGGGAAGAGGGCAGGGGAAAGGATATCAGTATGAAGGTAAATGTTTATGTTGCAAGCGCGTTCAGTAAGGATGATATGGGCGGAAACCGTGCAGGCGTGGTGCTTGGGGAAACAAAATTAAATAAGGCGGAAAAAACCGCAATCGCATATCAGTTGGGGTATTCGGAAACAGCCTTTGTATTGAAGTCAGGGAAGGCTGATTTTAAGCTGGAATATTTTACGCCCACAGGGGAAGTCCCTTTATGCGGCCATGCAACCGTGGGCACGTTTGCTGTGCTGAGGCATTTACATAGGTTGGATAAGCCGTGCCATACAATCGAGACAAAATCCGGCATCCTGCGGGTCACTGACAGCGGGGACGGCCTGATTCTCATGGAGCAGAATGCCCCGCGTTTTTATGAAACCCTTAATAAGGATGATTTGCAAAGATGCTTTCCTACAGACATCCTTGCCCATGACATGCCCATTCAGATTGTCTCTACCGGATTAAAGGATATACTGGTCCCTGTAAGCAGCCCGGAGGCCCTGGAACGGATGATTCCTGATTTTGCAGCGGTTTCCAGGCTGAGCCGGGAAAAGGACTGCGTGGGTGTCCATGCGTTTTCGCTTGTGAGGGAGGCGGGGGAAGGGGGATTAACCGCGGTATGCAGGAATTTTGCCCCCCTTTATGGAATAAAGGAGGAATCGGCAACCGGTACATCCAACTGCGCCCTGGCCTGTTACCTGTACCGGTACGGTTTGAAGCAGCCGGGCTATGTGTTTGAGCAAGGGCGCAATTTAAACAGCATATCCAGGATATATGTCCGTGTGGAAGGTGGGGATGATGCTGTTTCAGGAGTCAGTGTGGGCGGATACGGATATGTGGAAGGCAGCAAGACGGCTGCTGTTTAGGGACAGACAGGGAATCCCCGGGAAAGCATGGTTAATGCTTGCATGGATTCATTGGATAGGATATAATGAAACCACAAAAAGCAGGGAAAAAGGAATTATCATAGAGTGAAAGGGGAAGGCCCATGATTACGGTTTTTAATAGGAAAGAACTTCTTGTCACATATTCCATGGAACTTCAGTCCAAGGCCAGGAATGTCCTTAATACGTACGGGATTGACTATATTGTGGATACAGGCGGCACTGCGGCGCGCAGCATTGGATCGGGGCCGATCGGGGTGGACCGGTTTGGAACCAATCCCGCCTGTTCCTGTGAATATAAGATATATGTGAACAGGAAGGATTATGAGAAGGCCCAGGCTGCATTGGCCGGTAAATTGAAATAGGGCCTTTCAGATTCCTTCCAGGAAGCGGCGCTTATATTTCATCTCCGCATAATCCGTTATTTTCTTCATGTACACCGCATCATACATCCCTCCAATCACGCCCGCAATGGGGATTCCCTGGAGAAACTTCATATATAAGAGTTCATGGGAGAGTGCTTCTGCTGTCAGACGTATCTCTTCCTTTTTATTGAGTCCGGCAAAGGCCTGGTCAGGGGAAAGGGATACGGATTCTGTAATCATCCGGTTCAGCCCTTCATCAGCCATGACCCGTTCTTGCCCTGATAAAAAGGGGATACGGATCAATCTTAGGATAAAACACTGCTCACCGGCTGTATCATAGGTGAAACCATAGCTCAGGGCAAGCTCGTAGATTGCTTTCAGGATCATTCCCGTAAACAGGGGGATATCGGGCAGCCCGATGCCAAGGACACCCAGTCCCATACCGCTGGCGCCGGATACCAGGAGGTTGAAGGCTTTGCTGTTTCCTGCATGTTTGGAAAATGCCTTCAGGTTCTTCCTGTTTTCCTTCAGACCCACGGCGTAGGCATTGACCTTGTAAGCCAGCTCACGGTTCTCTTTATGGCATGTTTTTTCGATGGTACCGGTTCCCTTTTCAAACACCAGTTCAAATGCCTTAAAGAATGCCAGGTCAAGGGCAGAGGACAGTTTGTCGGGGACGAACCGTTCCAGCTGCCGGTTTATGAAAGGCTGCCTATTTTTTCCGGTGTTTTGGAGGAAGCAGTCCTCCTGCTTCTTTAGCGCAGCCCACTCTGCTTCCCTGGCTGATTTCCTTCGGAATACCATGATTTCACCTCCGTCTTTCTGATTAAGCCAAAACATTCCTGCTGATAGATATGATACCACAAAACCTTAATAATGGGAAACCGTTGGAATGATCCGTACACAGAAAATCCCTCATGCGGTTAATCTCCTATCGTCCTGATGGTACATAATGCTTGACAGACATATAAAAAGCTACTATAATTGTTGATTGTTGCAACTGTTGTATAATGCAATGAATGTGACCACGGACAGGGAGGACGTATGAACCAGTATATAGGAATATACCGCCGCTGCGAGCTGCTGTATATACGGAGTGAGTTTGAAAAATATGCACTTCAGCCTCTGGAAGGGAAAATCCTTTATTTTCTGCGCAAGGGATGTTGTACCCAGGAGGATGTATGTATTTATTTTAACATGGACAAGGGCAGGATTGCCAGGAACCTGTCGGAACTGGAGGAGAAGGGGCTGGTTTGCCGGGTTGTGAATGAAAGCAACAAACGGCAGAAGCTGGTAAGCCTGACCTCCCAAGGCAGGCAGGTCCTGTCCGGCATTGACAGGATTTTTGAAGAATGGGATGCTGTCTGCTTTTCCGGCTTTACGGAGCAGGAGCGTTGCCTGTACCAGGATTTTGTAAAGCGCATTGCTGAGAACGCCATGGAATACAGGCATAGCCAAATCAATCAGAAGGAAGGATGTACATATGATAAATAACCTGACAGAGGGGAAACCTTTAAAGCTTCTGTTTTTCTTTGCAGTTCCCATGGTGGTGGGAAATCTGTTCCAACAGCTTTACAACATGGTGGATTCCATGGTGGTGGGCCGGTTTGTGGGCGAGGATGCCCTGGCCGCGGTGGGCTCGTCCTTTCCCGTGGTTTTTCTTTCCGTGGCAGTGGCGGCCGGACTCTCCATGGGATGTACCGTTGTCATCTCCCAGTTCTTCGGGGCCGGGAAAATCAGGGAAATGAAGGTAACGGTGTCAACCGCCCTGATATCCCTGGGCGTGATTGGACTTATCATCATGGGGATTGGGGAACTGACTTCCTTTCCCCTGCTTAAGCTTTTGGGGACGGACCCGGATATCATGACAGATTCACTGGCATATCTGAGGATTTATTTTGGCGGGGCAGTGTTCCTTTTCCTGTATAATTCCCTGAACGGTATCTATAACGCCCTGGGAGACAGCCAGACCCCGTTAAAATTCCTGATGGTGTCGGCCCTGACCAACATTGTCCTGGACCTGCTGTTTGTCATTAAGTTCCATATGGGAGTGGCCGGAGTGGCCTGGGCAACCCTGATTGCCCAGGGACTGTGTGCATTTATCTCATTTTTCGTGCTGGTCCGCCGGCTTAGGAGGATGGAAGATGGACCAGGCGTCCGGGAAAAGGAATTTTCCTATTTTGACTTGGACGCGGCAAGAAGGATTGCAAAGGTAGGGGTGCCGTCCATGCTTCAGCAGTCCATTGTGTCTGTCAGCATGATGATGATGCAGGGCCTGGTGAATTCATACGGAAAAGTATTTGTGGCAGGATACACGGCAGCCACCAAGATTGATACACTGGCCATGCTTCCCAATATGAACTTCTCCAATGCAATGTCCAGCTATACGGCCCAGAACATTGGGGCAGGTAAGGTGGACCGGGTAAAACAGGGATACCGGTCCTGCATGTTCATGGTGTTCATTTTTTCTGTCATCATTACCCTGCTCATCTACTTGTTCGGTCCCCAGCTTCTGGGATTGTTCCTGGAACAGGGGTCTGAAGGCAGCGCCATGAGTTACGGCCTTAAATATATGAAGACCGTGTCAGTGTTCTATCTGCTGATGGGCGCCCTGTTTGTGGGCAACGGCCTGCTGCGCGGCGCCGGGGACATGGGTGCGTTCATGCTCAGTTCCATCGTCAACCTGTTTTCACGCGTGGCAATCGCCTATCTGCTTGCACACTACATAGGCGCCAGCGCCATCTGGTGGTCCATTCCTACGGGATGGGCAATTGGATTCATATTCTCCCATATGAGGGTGAAAAGCGGGAAATGGATGTCCAAACGCCTGGTGGATTAACCGGCGGATTGGCGGGCTGCCTGAAACGGGCAGCGGATACAGGCTGATATTTCCGTATTAGGACTGGCTTCTGCCGCATATAATTCAATAAATACAGGCTCAGGAGCATGCTTTGGATATATATGTGGTAAAACAGGGAGACAGTGTGGATTCCATTGCAAAATCATACAATATTTCAGCAGAAACAATATTATGGGACAATCAGATAGAATACCCATACCGCCTGGCCGTTGGCCAGGCTCTTTATATTTCTGACGGCAATACGGTGGAGGGAAGGAAACTGCTCTATACCAGCGGATATGCATACCCGTTCATCAATGAGGAGGTGCTGGAGGAAACCCTGCCCTACCTGGATGGACTGAAGGTGTTTTCCTATGGTTTTACCCTGGAAGGGGAATTGATTCCGCCCATGAGCGATGATGCGTGGATGATAGAGCGGGCGCAGCAATGGGGGACGCGTCCCATCCTGACACTGACCCCCCTGGGGGAAGACGGGCATTTTAATAATAATCTGGTATCGGCCCTGGTGCGCAGCCATGAACTGCAGCAGCGGATCATATGGGAGCTGGGCAGCACCATGCAGGAAAAGGGGTTTGGCGGTCTGGACATTGATTTTGAATACGTGCTGGCAGATGACAGGGAGGGCTTTGCCGCATTTGTGGGCCTGGCCACCAGGGTCATGAACCTGTTCGGGTATCCGGTTACCGTGGCCCTGGCTCCCAAGACCTCGGCTGAACAGAGGGGACTTTTGTATGAGGGAATTGATTACGCCCTTTTGGGTGCGGCGGCCAACCGTGCCATGCTGATGACCTATGAGTGGGGATACAGCCAGGGCCCGCCCATGGCCGTGGCTCCCATCAACATGGTGAGGCGGGTGGTGGATTATGCGGTCACCGCCATTCCAAGGGAGAAACTGAGTCTGGGCATACCTAATTACGGATATGACTGGGCCCTTCCCTATGAGCGGGGCGTGACCAGGGCCAAAACCATTAACAACCACCAGGCGGTGCAGCTTGCCATTGATTTTGGCGTGGATATACGATTTGATGAGACTGCCATGTCCCCCTACTTCCGGTATTGGCAGTACGGAATCCAGCATGAGGTGTGGTTTGAGGATGTGAGGAGCATTAAGGCCAAGTTTGACCTTATCAAGGAATATGAATTGTCAGGGGTCGGGTACTGGCAGTTGATGAGCCTTTTCAGGGCCAACTGGCTGATGCTGAACGAGATGTTTTACATTGAGAGGGAGTGGCCGGTGATGGAACGGCTGGATGGGACAAATGGGACATAAGGATATGCTGGCTGGACTATGAGCAGGCATCCAGGATTGAGGTCAAAGGTCTGGCTGATTTTGTGACCCAGGTGGTGGCGTGCAATAGCCTGGTTGGGGAGGAACTGCCTGCAATCCTGGGGAATGAATTTTCTAACACACCCCAGGCCTATTTCCAGGGCATGTCTTTCTGATATTCAAAATAAACCTTCAGGAGCTGGCTGCGCTTGGTCACATTTACCTTCTGGAAAATGTTATGCACATGGGTCTTGACCGTTCCGATGGAGATGAACAGTGCATCGCTGATTTCCTGGTTGTTTTTATCCGTGAGAAGAATCCTCAGGATATCCTGTTCCCGTGAGGTGAGCTGGTAGTGGCTGGCAAAATGAAGGAATACGGTGTTGCTGTCCGGCCCATACGGCTGTTTTTTCTCCGTACTGTCTGTCGGGGCCTGCGTTTTGCCGGCCGAAAGCGCGGACGCCCCTGCATCCGCCATTGCCGTCATCCCTGCATCCGTCATCGCCGTCATCCCGTCATCCGGTGCGGGAAAAGCGTTTCCCGTCATGTCAGGGGCCTGGATTTCTATCAGCGGGCCCTGCAGCTGCCGGGTCAGGTATACCAGGGCATACGCTGAATACAGGATGCTCATCATGTCCTCGGAGAAGCTGCGGTTATTGATTTTGACCATGATATCCGAGTAGACGTCAAAGGAAAAGATGACGATGGTGTCTTCTGCCAATATCAAAAGGGAAAAAACAGCGGTAATCCACAGCAGGCTTTTATAGGAATGCATTTCCCTGTCCAGTTCCCCAGGATGTTTTTTCAGGTACAGCAGTCCGGAAACGCTCAGATACAAGGTAAAGAGCTGGGCTGGAAGATAATAGAGCCAGACCTTGAACGCGCCGTATCCCGCGGTGGGGATGAACAGGAGGCTGAGGCCTAAGAGCACCAGGGCGGCCGTATCCCGGTTTTTCCGGCGCCGGGGAAGCACCTGATGCTGGATGGAAACCAGGCAGAAGGAGGTTACCAGGAATATAAGCGTCTTAAAGGCAGGCGCGCTCATGAACTGCAGGTCGTAGCGGACAGAGAACCCGTCTAAGAATTCGGTCATGTAGATAATGATATTGTCTAATATATAAAAAAGGAAGAGAACGGCGGTTGCGGCAGTCAACTGCCTTTTTTTGTGCCTGTAATTAATGATGCAGAAGGTAAGAACCATTGTATAAAGAACGATAAGGAAAATGTTGTAAATGAAAATCAGTATATCCATGAAATCCTCCTCTGACATGCTGCTGTATGCGGCACCTAAAATATATCAAAAAACAGAAGATTTAGCAAATTGTTTCTTTGGATAAATCTGAAAAAAATTATGCAATATGCACAAGGAGTTTAGGAAAGTTTAGTTGGTTTATGATGAAAGTATGAATAAAATCATCCTTTTTCATGAGACGGCGGGAGGGGGTCATATATCTGCGAATCCATCCCGGGGATGATTTTAAACCCTGCCCCGGGGCGCTATGATGATGTCACAAGGCGCCGGACACACAAGAAGCCTCAGGAGATACCGTATCCATGATGCATGGCAGGCTCCGCATCCGGACGTACGAAAAAACAAAAACATATTACAGGAGGAAATGAACATGTCAGTAAAGGATTTCATCGACACAAACGAATTTACCAAGGAGGAACTGATGGACATCATTCATCTTTCATTAAAGATTAAGCGATGCATCAAGGCCGGTTACTACCCGCAATTATTAAAGAATAAATCCCTGGGTATGATTTTCCAGCAGTCCTCCACCAGGACAAGGGTTTCCTTTGAGACTGCCATGGAGCAGTTAGGGGGACATGCACAGTACCTGGCTCCGGGACAGATCCAGTTAGGAGGACATGAGACAATCGAAGATACAAGCGCGGTCCTGTCCCGTCTGGTAGACATCCTTATGGCACGTGTGGACCGCCACAAGAGTGTGGCCGACCTGGCTAAGAACGCAACAATCCCAGTTATCAACGGCATGTCTGACTATAACCATCCAACCCAGGAAATGGGCGACCTGTGCACCATGATTGAGCATTTGCCGGCAGGTAAGAAATTAGAAGACTGCAAGGTTGTATTCGTAGGGGACGCCACCCAGGTATGTGCTTCCTTAATGTTCATCACCACCAAGATGGGAATGAATTTTGTACACTTTGGGCCGCAAGGCTACCAGTTAAATGAAAACCACAGGGCAATCGCAGAGGCAAACTGCAGGATAAGCGGAGGCACCTTCCTGGTTACGGATGATGAAGATGAAGCCCTTAAGGACGCGGATTTCGTTTACACAGACGTATGGTACGGACTGTATGACGCAGAGCTTTCCGAGGAGGAGAGGATGGCTATCTTCTATCCGAAATACCAGGTAACCCCTGCCATGATGGCCAAGGCCGCGCCCCATGTGAAATTCATGCACTGTCTGCCTGCCTCCAGAGGGGAAGAGGTTGTGGATGAAGTGATTGACGCAGGTTATTCCATTGTGTTTGACGAGGCAGAGAACCGCCTGACCGCCATGCGGGGACTGCTTGTATATTTCCTGGGACAGGCTGAGAAAAAAGCGGACGAAGAGGAAAAAGCAAATGCAAAGGCGGACCTGGAAGTATTCTTAAAAAGAACGCTGTAATTCAGCATAAAAGGGGGCAAAACACATGGCTGAAACACATGGAAAGAAAAAATTCAAATTAACAGATGCAATCCTGTCCGTTATCTGCGTTGTATTTGTGGCAGAAGCAGCGGCGCCGGTGGCTGCAATCGGAAACTCCCAATATTTCTGGTGGATTTTCCTCATGCTTACCTTTCTGCTGCCCTATGGGCTGATTGCCTCGGAACTGGGCACCACCTACGACGGGGAAGGCGGGCTGTATGACTGGGTGAGAAAGGCCTTTGGCTCCAAATGGGGAACCCGGGTTTCCTGGTATTACTGGATTAATTTCCCACTGTGGATGGCATCCCTGGCAGTGATGTGCCCTGAAATGCTCAGCATTGTCATCGGGCGTCCCATTGGGGTCATTCCCTCATTAATCATTGAACTGGCATTTATCTGGGTGATTGTGGCTATCAGTTTTTTCCCTGTGTGCGACAGTGTGTGGATTCTCAACGGCGCTGCCCTGATTAAGGTGCTGCTGGCTGTAATTGTAGGCGGACTTGGCATATACGGCGCAGTGACCCATGGGGTGGCTAACGAGTACACGGCTGCTTCACTGATGCCCAGCTTTGATACAAAGAGCCTGTCCTTCATATCTGTCATCCTGTTTAATTTCCTGGGGTTTGAGGTGGTGTGCACCTTTGCGGACGATATGGAGGATCCCAAAAAACAGATTCCCCAGGCCATTGTTTCAGGCGGTCTTGTGATTGCGGCAATCTACATATTCTCTGCCTTTGGAATCGGCGTGGCAATCCCCACCGCTGAGGTCAGCACCAGCAGCGGGCTCATTGACAGCCTTCAGCTGCTGACCGGTCAGACAGGCGGCCTGTTCATTTCCATCATGGCAATCATGTTTGTGCTCACGCTGTTCGGCAATATGATTTCCTGGTCCCTGGGCGTGAACAATGTGGCCGGTTATGCGGCCGAACAGGGGGATATGCCAAAGGTATTTGCCAGAAAGAGCGTGAAGAACGGCATGCCGGTGGGCGCTGCCATGATGAACGGTATCGTGGCCAGCGTGGTTGTGGTCATTGCTCCCATCCTTCCGAACCAGGACCTGTTCTGGAGCTTCTTTGCACTGAACCTTGTGATGTTCCTGCTGGCATACCTGCCCGTATTCCCGGCGTTCCTGAAGCTGCGCTCCATTGACCCGGAAACAGAACGTCCCTTTAAGGTGGGAGGAGGCAGGGCGTTCTTAAAGGTCCTGGCAGCCCTCCCCATGATCATGATAGTCATTTCCCTGGTATTCATTGCAGTGCCCATGAGCTTTGATGCCCAGACATTAAATGAAGTGCTGCCCATTACCATTGGCTCTGTTGTATTCATCGGCGTGGGGGAATTGCTGGCAGCTAAAAAAGGAAAGGCGCCTTTAGTCAGGACAGAGGCGGCCATGGAGAAAGAAAAAATAATAGTATGACGAGAGGAAGGTATTTTATATGAAAACACATACAACTACACCAAAACAGGACGGTTTCAGGATGCCGGGAGAATTTGAGCCCCATGACGGGTGCTGGATTATCTGGCCCGAACGTCCGGATAACTGGAGACTGGGCGCCAAACCGGCCCAGAAGGTTTTTGTGGAAGTGGCAAAGGCCATCAGCCAGTTTGAACCAGTGACCGTGTGCGTAAGCAATGCCCAGTATGACAACGCCAGGTCCCAGCTTCCTGAGGAGGTGCGTGTGGTGGAAATGTCCACCGATGACTCCTGGATCCGTGACTGCGGCCCTACTTTTGTGACCAATGGATCTGAAGTCAGGGGCGTGGACTGGTCCTTTAACGCATGGGGCGGACTGGTGGACGGACTGTATTTCCCATGGGATAAGGATGACCATGTGGCCAGGAAGGTCTGCGACATTGAGCGCAAGGACAGATACCGTCTGGATGACTTTGTCCTGGAAGGCGGCTCCATCCATGTGGACGGGGAGGGCACGCTGATTGTCACGCAGGAGTGTCTTTTAAGCGAAGGAAGGAACTCCCATCTCACAAAGGAAGAGATTGAGGGGGTGCTGAAGGAGTACCTGAACCTGGAGAAAATCATCTGGATCCCGCTTGGCATTTACAATGATGAGACCAACGGGCATGTGGATAATATCATCCATTATATTGCCCCGGGAGAGGTAATCCTTGCATGGACCGACGACAAGGATGACCCACAGTATGATATCTGCCAGAAGGCATACGCCGTGCTGAGCACCGAGACAGACGCCAAGGGGCGCAGGCTTAAAATCCACAAGCTGATGCTTCCCAGGAACATCCTTATCACAAAAGAGGAAAGCGAGGGCGTGGACGCTGTGGACGGGACGCTTCCGCGCATGGAGGGCGACAGGCTGGCTGCTTCCTATGCAAACTTCTATATTGCAAACGGCGGAGTGGTATTCCCCATGTTCCATGATGAGAATGATGAGCAGGCCAGGAAGACATTGGAAGCATGTTTCCCGGACCGCAGGGTGGTAGGGCTTTACGCCAGGGAAATCCTGTTGGGCGGCGGCAACATCCACTGTATTACACAGCAGCAGCCAAAGGCATGAGCGGTTACGCACAGAGGATAGGGATACCGGGCCGGACGTAAGGACAGGCAAGGATAACTGACAGAAAAGAATAGCTGACAGAAAAGGGAGAGGGTATATTATGTCAAGAATCGTAATAGCCCTGGGCGGCAATGCCCTGGGCAATACGCCGAAGGAGCAGCAGGAGCGCATTGACAATGCGGCTCCGGCCCTTATCGGACTTATAAAACAAGGGCATGAGATCATCATCAGCCATGGAAACGGCCCCCAGGTGGGGATTATACGCCAGGCGTTTGACACTGCAAGCGCGGTGGATGGAAAGGTTCCGGCCTTTGAACTGCCGGAGTGCACGGCCATGAGCCAGGGATACATCGGGTTCCATCTGCAGAAGGGGATTAAGAAGGAGCTGCGCCGGGAGGGCATGCCCTGGCATGTGGCAACCGTGGTGACGCAGATTGTGGTTGATAAGGAGGACCCTGCCTTCTTAAATCCAACCAAACCCATTGGCAGTTTTTACCCGGAGGACGAGGCACTTAAGATGATGGCGGAAAATCCGGGCCTGTGTATGAAGGAAGACGCGGGCAGGGGCTACCGGCAGATGGTGGCTTCACCAAAACCCATGGATATCGCGGAAAAGGATTCCATTTTGAATCTTCTGGACCATGAGTTCATTGTCATTGCCTGCGGCGGAGGCGGGATTCCGGTGGTGCTGGATGAGAACGGGGATTATGAAAGCGTGCCGGCTGTCATAGACAAGGATTTTGCCTCGGCCAGGCTGGCGGAGCTGGTGGATGCGGACTATCTCTTTATCCTTACGGCCGTGGACCGCGTGGCTGTCAATTACGGAAAACCTGACCAGAGGGAGCTTAGGGAGATTACGGTGCAGGAAGCGGAACGCTTATGCAGCCAGGGCCACTTTGCGCCGGGCAGCATGCTTCCCAAGGTAGAGGCGGCCATGGAATTTGCCCGCGGCAAAAAGGGCAGGAAATCGGTAATCGCATCCCTGGAAAAGGCTCCGTTAGCCATGATTGGGGAGAGCGGGACCAGGATTGTCCTTGGATGATCAGGCGGATATTGATACGCACAGGTCGATGAACAGCTGCATCAGGGGGCTGAGCCATTTGTTTTTATGATGGACGCAAACCGCTGTGATGGTCTTATCCCCAATATCAGTATGTATTGCTTCTAATTCCCCGGTTCCCAGTTCCTCCTCTACCGTGAATGTTGGCAGATACGAAATACCCACATTGTTTTTTACAAGATTTTTAATGGTTGGAATACTCCACAGCTCAATGGTATGGTCAAGGATAATGTTTTTTTCCCGGAGATACTGCTCGAAAATCTGCCGGAAGATGGGATGGCGGATTCTGCTTTCCGGCTGATTGAAGGAATCTGCAGGCAGAATATGGTTTCCATCATCCGCGCGGACACGGATTTCCCCAACACACGCATGCAGCACATATTGATAAAAAACGGATATGTTAACTGCGGGACAGTTACTTTTAAAGGCGGCCCGAAGCTTGCATATGATAAGATCCTGAAGGTCGGGGAGGGGCCATGTAAGGAAATCTGCTTGCCATGAACCACTAACTTATAGTATAATTTACAAAAATTAAATCCAATACAAAGGAGTGTTCTTACATGACAATCAGAGTTGGAATTTTAGGATACGGTAATCTGGGCAGGGGTGTGGAGTGTGCGGTTAAACACAATCCGGACATGGAACTGGCAGCTGTTTTTACAAGAAGGGATCCTGGCAGCCTGACCATCCTGACAGAGGGGGCAAAGGTTTTATCTGCCGGGGACGCGCCTTCCATGAAGGATGATATCGATGTGATGATCCTCTGCGGAGGCAGCGCCACGGATCTTCCAAAACAGACGCCGGACATGGCAAGGTATTTTAACGTCATTGACAGCTTTGACACCCATGCCAACATCCCGCAGCACTTTGACGCGGTTGACAAGGCCGCAAAGGAGGGCGGACATGTAGGAATCATTTCCGTGGGCTGGGATCCGGGCATGTTCTCCCTGAACCGCCTGTATGGGGCAGCCATCCTGCCTGGGGGGAAGGATTATACCTTCTGGGGCAAGGGCGTGAGCCAGGGGCATTCGGATGCCATCCGCCGGATTCAAGGGGTAAAGGACGCCAGGCAGTACACCATACCGGTGGAGGACGCCCTGAAAGCCGTGAGAAGCGGCACAGGGCCGGACCTTACCACCAGGCAGAAACATACCAGGGAATGCTTTGTGGTGGCGGAAGACGGCGCCGATAAAAAGGCCATTGAAGAGGCAATCGTGACCATGCCTAATTATTTTGCGGACTATGACACGACCGTCCATTTCATATCAGAGGATGAACTGATGCGCGACCATGCCGGAATCCCTCATGGAGGATTTGTCATCCGCACAGGAAGGACGGGCTGGGAGGATGAAAACAGCCATGTGGTTGAGTACAGCTTAAAGCTGGACTCCAATCCGGAGTTCACAGCATCCGTCATAACCGCATATGCCAGGGCGGCGTACAGGCTGAGCCGTGAAGGGCAGACGGGCTGCAGGACCGTATTAGACATTGCGCCGGCATATCTTAGCGCCCAGGATGGGGCTGAGCTTAGGAAACACCTTCTGTAAGTGCGGGCAGGCCTGCATCATGCACCAATCCTTCCCGATCCTCATACCATAATACAAACGGATATGGGGATTGGTCAAAATCCATTCCTGACATCCGTATCTATTGCACTGCATATATTGCTACAGTACAATCTGATCAGGCCTTAAAGTGGATGGAACATCCATGGAGGAGCCGGGCCGCACCCAGGGTGTGTTTGAAAACCGTTTTCCGTCAGCTGGCGGGAATGAATCTTCCAACAGACCCTGGCGGCAGCAGGTAGGAAACACCTGCGGGACAGTCGTTTACTCGTATTGTCCTGCAGGTGTTTTTTTATTATCCGGGCCGTGTACTGGTTTATGGGAGGGAAAGATATGACAGGAACTGACTTCACAGGGGAGCACCTTATAGGGGAAAGCCGTACAGGGGAAAGCCATATGGGGGAAAGCCGTACAGGGGAAAGCCATATGGGGGAAAGCCATATGGGGGAAAGCCGTACAAGGAAATTCCATACAGGAAAGCGCCGCAGAATAAAGCATCATACAGTAAAATATGATTCAAAAAAGTATCATGAATCAGAACGCCATCCAGCAAACAACCATCCGGCAGACAGCCGTACGGCCGGACATAAAGATACCGCCATGCACGTCTCAAAGGTCAGCATTGCGGTGAACGTGGTCCTGACGTGCGGGAAACTGGCTGCCGGTATCCTGGGCCGCTCCCATGCCATGATATCTGATGCGGTCCATTCCGCATCGGATGTATTCAGCACCCTGATCGTGATGGCGGGCGTATCCATGTCTGCAAAACAGTCAGACAAGGAACATCCGTACGGGCATGAACGGTTGGAGTGTGTGGCGGCGCTGTTCCTTGCCGTCATCCTGTGTGCCACAGGGCTGGGAATCGGCTTTGGCGCGGTAAGGGAAGTGGTATCAGGGGAAGTAAAGGACGCGGCCATACCAGGGCTTATGGCCCTGGCGGCAGCCATTGTCTCCATTGTGGTGAAGGAGTGGATGTACCGTTATACCATAAAAGCCGCTGATTCCATACATTCCAGTGCCTTAAAGGCTGATGCCTGGCATCACCGCTCCGATGCCCTTTCCTCGGTGGGGGCGTTTGTGGGCATATGCGGGGCGCGGATGGGATTTGCCTTCATGGACCCTGCGGCCAGCATTGTAATCTGTATATTCATCTGCAAGGCTTCCCTGGATGTGCTGCGGGACGCCCTGGACAAAATGGTGGATAAGGCCTGTGATGAGGAGACTGCGCAGGCTATAAGAAGGACCGCGCTCGCACCCCCGGGGGTGGTGCGGATTGACGGCTTAAAGACACGGCTGTTCGGTCCAAGGATGTATGTGGATATTGAAATCGCGGTGGATGGGCGCCTGAACCTGCAGCAGGCCCATACCATTTCAAGGGAAGTACACGATATGGTGGAGGAACAGTTCCCCCAGGTAAAACACTGCGCTGTCCAGATTAATCCCCTTAACAGGGAGGGATAAGGATATCCTGGGAAAAGGGACGGATTGTGTTTGACGAACAGGCTGGGATTATCTATACTGAAAGCATGTCCGAAGGACGCTATAAACGGATAAAAAAGTATGACACGGGAGAATATAAGATACGATGACAGAATGGAAAAAAACAATATGCCCTTATGACTGCCCCACCTCCTGCGGCCTGCTGGTGAAAACAGACGGAACCCGGATATTGGAGGTTAAAGGGGACCCGGACCATCCTGCAGCCCATGGACTGATCTGCAGGAAAATGCACGGTTATGCGGATTCCATCCATTCACCCAACCGGATCCTCACCCCCATGAGGCGGGCTGGAAAAAAGGGGGAGGGCAGGTTTGTGCCTGTTTCCTGGGACGAAGCCATATCAGAGATAACCGGAAGATGGAAGGAAATCCTCAGCCGGGACGGAGGGGACGCCATCCTTCCGTTTTACTACTCAGGGGTCATGAGCGTGATCCAGCGCAAGTGCGGGGATGCTTTTTTTAACAAAATGGGGGCTTGTTCACTGGTCAGGACATTGTGTTCCTCGGCCAAAGGCGCCGGATATGAGGCTGTCATGGGACGCACCGGATGCCTGGATCCCCGGGAGCTGGAACACAGCAGTTTCCTTTTGGTCTGGGGCAGCAATATGAAAGCTACCAGGATCCAGTCCATGCCGGTTCTGGCCGGTATGAGGAAGGCTGGAAAACGTGTGGTGTTAATAGAATCATGCGCAGAGGATATGGCGCCGTACTGCGATGGGACCGTGCTCATACGGCCTGGTACGGACGGCGCCCTTGCGCTGGCCATGATGCATGTGCTTGTAAGGGAAGGGCTGGCTGCCGAAGACTACCTTTGTGAACGGGCATGGGGCTATGCTGCGTTCAGGGAGACACTGCCCCTGTATACGCCTGAGTGGGCAGAGGGGATAACCGGGGTCCCGGCAGACGTGACAGAGGCCCTGGCCATGGAATATGGCCGCGCATCCCGGCCAGCCATCATGCTAGGAAGCGGTCCCTCCCGTTATGGGAACGGCGGTATGACCGTGCGGCTGATTACCATACTCTCTGCCTTAACCGGGGCATGGGGCAGGCCCGGAGGCGGACTGTGCGGGTGCAATCCCGGTATTGGTCCCTGCGTGGACGATACCATTGTGACACGGCCTGATTTCAGGACCGGGCAGGGCAGGAAGGTAAACATCAACCAGCTGGCCAAAGCCCTGAACGGGGCCCATGGACAGGCTCCCATTAGAAGCCTTTATGTATATGGAAGTAATCCGGTGGGTTCGGTGAGCAGCCAGGCAGAAACAGTGAAGGGGCTTATGGGACAGGATCTGTTCACGGTTGTCCATGAGCGGTTCATGACCGACACGGCCAGGTATGCGGATATCCTGCTGCCGGCCACATTTTCCGTGGAACAGTCAGACTGTTATCTGGCTTATGGCTACTGCACCTTCGGTACTGCTTACAAGGTCCTGGAGCCGGCAGGACTCTGTAAGAGCAACTGGGATACGTTCCGCCTCCTGGCCGGGGCAATGGGATATGAGGAGGCGTATTTTAAGAACACTGAGGAGGACATGGTGAAGGAACTTCTGGCCCATCCAGGACCAGGGCTTGCGGCAGCATCCGCCGCGGACTGGAACCTTCTGGAAAGCGGCGGCGTCATTTCCACGCCCTTTGCGGACCACATGGACTTTAAGACAGAAACCGGGAAAATCATGATTGTGAACCCGGGCCAGCCAGAGCCCATGCCGCGGTTTACATCTGCCCATGGCGGGGAATATCCCCTGCGTCTCATTGCCGTACCCAGTGGATACACCCTGAACTCCATTTTCCTGGAACGGGAGGACCTGACCGGGAAACGGGGGCCCATGGAACTTATGCTTCACCCCATGGATGCGGCTTTACGCGATATCAGGGATGGGGATAAGGTGACGGCCTGCAACGACCTGGCCCAGGTGGAATTTACGGCCAGGCTTTCAGGGCGGATGGCGCGGGGGGCAGTGGCAGTTACCGGTGTGTACGGCATGTCCGCGTCTGGATCAGGCCTGCTGGTCAATGCCCTTCACCACCAGCGCCTGTCTGATATAGGGGAGGCGACCACGCTCAATGACAATACCGTTGAGGTGCGGCCTGCATTTTATCCGTAAATGTATAAAATACCATTTTCAGGTACATACTGTTATTGGGTATAAGCCAAATGTCCACAATAAGGAGGTTAACATCTATGGGAAATAAGGCTTTAGATTGTACAGCCCTGACAGTAAGCCTGATTGGGGCGATTAACTGGGGACTGGTTGGATTTTTTAACTTTAACCTGGTATCATGGATTTTCGGAAATGCTTCCTGGATTACCAGGGTCATTTATGCGCTGGTCGGGCTGTGCGGCCTGTATCTGATTACATTCTATTCACGTACAGGACAGGAAGCATAACAGGATACAGTAAAGGCAGGAACCTGCGGACACCGGATTGTGAAGACAAGCCGGCGCATCCAGGTTCCTGTTTTCGGTATGGGGTGATGGACAGGATCCGGGCGCAGGTGTTATAATGGAAGAAAATGCACCGGCATCAGCGCCGGACAGGCGATTGGATCCATCAATGGAGGCGGGATATGAGGAAAGCGGCAAAAACAAGGCGGATATTGGCACTTACACTGCTCTGCTCCCTGTTCCTGTGCATCACTGCATATGGGAACTGGAAGAATGAAGGCGGACAGTGGCACTATTATGACAGCAGCGGACAGATGGTGCGCAATGATTTTAAGAAGTCCGGCAATTCCATGTTTTATCTGGATGAAACCGGCAACATTGCCAGGAACTGCGAAAAGGTAATCGGCAATTACCTGTATCAGTTTGATGCAGACGGGAAATTCACGCGTTCCAAGCTGGGGGCGGACGGCCAGCCGGAATACCTGGAAGGGGATTATGCCCTGAACCACCGCCAGCAGTATCTGAACAAAAAGGCCAACCCCTATAATGACAACCAGGTCATACAGTGGTTTAATGCAACCTATGCCATCCTTACAAAGCACAACAGCTATAATATACGGGCCTATGGCGGCGAACTGCTGCTGTCAGGCGTGGAGGGTGAGGATGATGGCTTCACCGATGATTACATAAAGGAAAAAAACAGGAAGATGCTGTCAGAAAGCTGGGGGGTCACAGACCGGTCCGGCGCGGACGCGGTCCTTTTGCGGCTGCTGGAGTCAGCCAGGGCCACAGGCTCTGCGTGGGATTACAGCCGTGCCATGTCAAATCTGGGCTTTTACTATCTGGCAGGGTATTATACGGTCACCGAGTCCCTGGACCGTTCCCTGGAGGTAGCCAAAGCCATACAGCAGACCTATGGCTCCTGGGATGAATTCATTGCCAGTTATCTGGAAGGATATGATGCGTGGGCCGGGGAAGAGGCGGAAAACAGGAATTCCATCTATGAGGGACTGAAGGGCAGCGCCTTTAATCCCTATGCCGTGGACTGGAACCTGGAACTGAAAAAGACCTGGTAAATATCATTTGGAATATGGAGGGAGCAGGGTATGAAATGGGGCATTATGGCAACCGGAACAATCGCTGCAAAATTTGCAGATACGGTAATGAAGATGGGAGGGGAAGAGCAGCTGACAGCCTGCGGCTCAAGATCCTTGGAAAAGGCGGAAGGATTTGCAGGAAGGTATGGCATCCGGCATGGGTATGGTTCCTATGAAGCCCTTGCGGCGGACCCGGAGGTGGACGCTGTTTATATTGCCACGCCCAACAACCTGCACTTTGACAATTGCAGGCTGTGCCTGGACGCGGGAAAACATGTGCTCTGCGAAAAACCATTTACCACCAGTGCGGACGAGGCCAGATTGCTGTTTGGCATGGCAAGGGAAAAGGGACGGTTCATCATGGAAGGGTTCTGGATCCGCCACCTTCCCCTCTTAAAGAAGATGCAGGAATTGATAAAAGAGGGCGTGATTGGGGACGTGGTTTATGCCAGAAGTGATTTTGGGTTTACCGCGCAGGGTGCCAGGAAGGACAGGAAGTTTGATTCTGCACTTGGAGGAGGCGCGCTTCTTGACATCGGGATTTATAACCTGGGATTCATGCACATGGTGATGGGGGATGAGAAGCCTTCGGGTTTTATGTCCAGCCATCATATCAATGAGCATGGTACGGATGATTTCAGTTCCATCCTGCTGAATTATCCGGGAAACCGCACCGCATCCGTGACCACGTCCATAGGCATGGCAATGCCAAGGGAAGGGGTTGTGTACGGTACATCCGGATTCATCTGCCTGCCGGATTATCAGATGGCTGAGAAGCTGGTGGTATGCCCGTATGGCGGACAGCCCCAGGAAATCTGCATGCCCTTTGAAATCAATGGGTTTGAATACCAGATCCGGGAAGTGAGCCGGTGTGTGAAGGAAGGCATGTATACCAGCGATGTGCTGAAGGAAAAGGATACGCTGGCCGTACTGGAACTGATGGATGCAATACGGGCATCCTGGGGACTTAAGTTCACCTGCGAACAAGAAAGACTCAATGAGAAATAAGAAAATATTTCCGGCTTCCGCCCTTGATTATGAAACATGGATTAATATAATTAAGGATATAAGCCATATTTTTGCCAAAAAATGCGATAAAACTTTAGAAAATTCATGTAATTTTTACCATTTTCCGAAAAAACATGGAAATTATTTTCCTTCAGTGTTATAATAGGGCAATATTATATACAAAGGAGTGATAGTTACATGAAAGATGAAAATGGTTTTAAACCATTTATACCAGCAGATAAGGTGGTTCCGGAGATGACTGGGGTATCCATTATCCTGGGTATACTTCTGGCAGTGCTGTTTGGCGCGGCCAATGCATATCTTGGCCTGAGGGTGGGCATGACCGTGTCCGCGTCCATTCCGGCTGCCGTTATATCCATGGGAGTCATCCGTGTCATATTAAAGAGGGATTCCATATTGGAAAACAATATGGTGCAGACCATTGGTTCTGCAGGTGAATCAGTGGCAGCCGGCGCAATCTTTACCCTGCCGGCCCTGTTCATGTGGATGAGCGAATGGGGGGAGGGCGCCCCGTCCCTGGTTGAGATTTCCCTGATTGCGCTGTGCGGCGGCGTTCTGGGCATACTGTTCATGATACCCCTGCGCCAGGCCCTGATCGTGAAAGAACATGGAACACTCCCGTACCCGGAAGGCACGGCCTGCGCCGAGGTCCTGATTGCGGGGGAACAGGGCGGATCCAAAGCCGGTGTTGTTTTTGCCGGAATGGGGATTGCTGCTTTTTATAAGTTCATTGCGGACGGGCTTAAGCTGTTCCCAAGCGACGTGGACTATGATCTGCGCAAATACGGCGGCGGCGTGGGCATGTCCGTGCTCCCGGCCCTGGCGGGAGTGGGATATATATGCGGTTCCAAGATTTCCTCCTACATGTTTTCGGGCGGGATCATTTCCTGGCTGATACTGATGCCGGTCATCAAGCTGTTCGGCAGCGGCCTTACGGAGCCTTTCGCACCGGCCACCGCATTAATCAGCGATATGAACAGCCAGGCCCTCTGGGGTTCTTATATCCGCTACATCGGCGCGGGCGCCGTGGCGGCCGCTGGTATGATAAGCCTGATTAAGTCCCTTCCCATGATTGCCTCCACCTTTATGGATGCAATGCGGGATTTAAAGGGCGGACGCCAGGCATCCACCCTGCGCACGGACCAGGATATTCCCATGAACATTGTTCTCATGGGCGTACTGGCCGCGGTTGTGGTCATCTGGCTGGTGCCGGCTGTTCCCGTAACCTTTGTGGGGGCGCTGCTGATTGCAGTATTCGGTTTCCTGTTTGCAGCTGTTTCCTCACGGCTTGTGGGCCTTGTGGGTTCCTCCAATAACCCGGTGTCCGGTATGGCCATTGCAACCCTGTTGGTATCCTCGCTGGTACTCAAGGCTGTATCCGGTTCAGGCCACGACAGCATGATGGGCGTCATTGCCATAGGAGGCGTTATCTGTGTCATCGCAGCCATTGCAGGGGATACCTCACAGGACTTAAAGACAGGTTTCCTGGTTGGCTCCACGCCTAAGAAACAGCAGGCCGGCGAGCTTATCGGCGTTGTGTCGTCCGCCATTGCCATTGGCGGCGTGCTGTATCTGCTGAACCAGGCATGGGGCTACGGCTCCACCGAGCTTCCGGCCCCTCAGGCCATGATCATGAAGACCGTGGTGGAGGGCGTGATGGACGGCAACCTTCCATGGAACATGATTCTGGCAGGCGCTGCCATTGCTGTTGTGATTGAAATCCTGGGCATTCCGGTAATGCCTGTTGCGGTGGGCCTTTACCTTCCATTGAGGACCACGTCGGCCATCATGGTTGGCGGCCTGATCCGCCACTGGTATGAAAAGCGCAGGTTTGCAAAGGAAGAGGACAGGAAGGAAGCAATTGACAAGGGCATCCTCTATACTTCCGGTATGATTGCAGGCGAAGGCCTGGTGGGCATCTTATTGGCCGTGTTTGCCATTGTGCCCCTGGCAAGCGCAAGGGGCGGTTTCCTGGCTGACTTCCTGAACCTGTCCGCCATGGACAACGGACTGGGTGCATTTCTATCAGGCCCTGCATCCAAGATCCTTTCCCTTGCGGCATTTGCAGTCCTGATGCTGACCATGTTTAAGTTTACAATCTGGCATAAAGATAAAAAATAAGACGGCGCTGCCATATCCAGATGGAGCGCGGATCCAGAAGGTGCCGGTTCCCGGCACCTTCTGCCCATATCATATAGTAAGTGAAAGGAGGCGCTGGTTTGGGCCGTATTAAGTTGAAGGACAAAAACTACCTGGAGCAGATTCCGGTGAGGAATCCTGATTTCACGTGGAAGGAAAATGAACAGGGAACCGTGACCGTTGACATGGTCCACCGGGGATTTTTCCCAATGCTTGCACAGAAGCTGTGGATCACACCCAAGGTCAGCCATATCAAGCTGGATTGCTTTGGCAGCTTTGTATGGAAACAGATTGACGGTAACAGGAACCTGATTGAGATAGGCGTCATGGTAAAAGAGGAATTCGGTGAAAAATGCGAACCGCTGTATGAACGTCTGGCTAAGTATTTTGAAATGCTTAAGAATAATAAGTTTGTTGAATTTAGGAGGAATTGTCAGTTAAAGTAAAAAATGTCTTTGCTAAATGCCCTTCTATCAGTTATGATAGTAAAAGAGCTGTAATTGGGAGGATATTTTATGAAGAATATGGAACATTTCCATGAAATGAAATCGCTGACAAGGAAACAGAAGTTTTGTCTTCTTTCATTGATTCCGGCTTATTTTATTGTCATAGGTCTGGTGGTCCAGCCCTTGCAGGAAATTGTCCCAGGAATTGTGAATATCATCAGGGAACCGGATTTCCTGATAACGGATTATTTTGTAGTGGGCGGCGTGGGGGCTGCTTTGATTAACGCAGGCGTGCTGACCCTGATGAGCATCGGGATCATTTATTTTATGGGCATGGATATGGATGGCCATACAATCACTTCCAGCTGCCTGATGTTTGGTTTTTCCCTGTTCGGAAAAAACCTTCTGAATATCTGGGCAATTCTTGCAGGCGTATACCTGTATGCCAAATACCATAAAACATCCATGAAACGTTATATCTATATCGGCCTGTACGGGACCAGCCTTTCGCCCATCATCACGCAGATGATGCAGGTGGGCAGCCAGCCGGTTGTCATACGTCTGTTCATAGCGGTCAGCGTGGGCATTGTCATCGGCTTCGTGCTCCCGCCTTTAAGTACCCATGTCCACTATGCCCATAAGGGATATTCCCTCTACAATGTGGGGTTTGCGGCGGGAATCATTGCAACTGTCATTATATCGCTGGTCAAGTCCTTTGGGATTGAGGTGGAATCCAGGCTCATCTGGTCCACGGGCCATAACATGATGTTCGGGATTCTTTTGACGGTCCTCTTTGGCGGCATGGTTGTATTCGGGGTTGCTGTCAGGGGGAGAGGGCTGTGGGAATCCTATAAAAGGATACTCAAATCCTATGGGATTGGAGGAACCGATTATCTCAGGGATGAGGGCGGGGCCACCACTGTGTTTAATATGGGGATTAATGGCCTGTTCGCAACCTATTTTTCCCTGGCAGTGGGCGGTGATTTAAACGGGCCCACCATCTGCGGCATCTTTACCATTGTGGGCTTCAGTTCCACTGGAAAGCACCTGAGGAACATTGCCCCCATCATGCTGGGCGTGTACCTTGCCAGCTTTACGAAGACATGGGAGATTTATCAGCCATCCCCCATGCTGGCCCTGCTGTTTTCCACCACCCTGGCTCCTGTGGCAGGAGAGTTCGGGGCTGTGGCAGGTATCATAGCCGGTTTCCTTCACTCGTCCGTGGCGCTGAACGTGGGAATCGTATACGGAGGTATGAACCTGTACAACAACGGGTATGCGGGCGGCATCGTGGCGATCTTCATGGTGCCGGTGGTCCAGTCCATCCGGGACAGGAGGGCGCGGGCCAGGGGAGGGTTATCCCTGTAATAGGAAACGTGTCCCGGGACTGCCGGATCTGCGGCAGCCCCAGGACACGTTTTTTATTATGTCAGACCATCAGGAGTTCCAATACCAGCACTGCGCCGCACCCTGCCAGCGATACCTGGAACAGGCTTTTCCCCCTGTAGGCCAGGGCGGCCGCAACGGCCAGGGCAGCGGCGCCCGACCACAGGGAGGCCGTGGCGTGCAGGATGGCCGGGAAGGTCATGACGGACAGGGTTACGTAAGGCACATAGTAAAGAAAGGATTTTATATAAACATTCTTAATCTCCTTTTTTATCAATGTCAGCGGCAGGAGACGTATCAGGTAGGTCACGCCTGCCATGACCAGGATATAAAGATACACGTTACGGTTCATTGGCCTGTTCCTCCTTTAATGGAAATAGGATTGCGGCTGCACCTGCAACCAGTATGGTGAGTATAATGATCTTAAAGCCAGATGATATGTGGTTCAGCGCCGGTATCCAGGTAAACATCCAGCTGAGCGCCATGGATACAAGGATGACCCAGGTAAGGACCTTGCTGCCCTTTGCAGGTGGTATGACCACGGCCAGGAACATGCCGTAAAGGGCCACGTTAAGGGCGCTTAAGAGACGGGCAGGCAGCAGGTCGCCGGAGATGGCGCCTAACAGGGTGCCCAGGGTCCACCCCGGAACAGCCAGGCACATCAGCCCATAGCTGTAAAACGGGCTCAGCATGCCGGGGCGGCACACGGAAACCCCGAATATTTCATCGGTAACGCCATAAGATATTAAGAAACGGTGGAAAAAGGGAAGTCCTGCCTTAAGCTTCTGGGACAGGGAACAGGACATCAGGCAGTACCGCAGGTTGATGATCAGCTGGGCGGCGGCCATTTCCACAAAGGGGGCCCCGGCCTGGATGATGCCCAGGGCCGCGAACTGCCCCGCGCTTGTGAGGTTGGTAAATGACATGACCACTGCCTGCCAGGTGTTAAGGCCCGCGCCGCTGGCCATGATCCCGAAGGTAAAGGAAACAGCCAGGTATCCCAGGCCAATGGGAATGCCGTCCTTTAATCCAGATTTAAATTGTGTTCCATTGCTTTCCATAATGCCCCCTCATATGTAAAATAATGTGGCCGGGCTGCGTGGCTGGCTGTATGTAAAGCCCCGGCGTCCTTTCCAATTATATCAGGAAAATCCAGGTTGTAAATCGGGTTTTTCCTGAAAAACAGGAAATATTGTGGGTGCAGGACTGTTAAAAATGTGTGAAATCAGTTGACATCCCGATGATTTGGCCGTAATATTGTTAGGTAACTAACAGATATACGATTCATGAAAGGAGCATCAGCCAATGGCTGTGAATCCAACGGTGCGTCTCATTGCAACACTTTCCAACCTGATCCGGCGCAAAATCCACAGTCTGGATAGGATTCCAGGGCTGACCCCGGTACAGGACGCTGTCCTTCATTTCATACTGGGCAGGTGCAGGGAGCAGGACCTGTTCCAGAAACATGTGGAGGAGGAATTCAACCTGCGCCGCTCAACAGCTACTGAACTTCTCAAGCTCATGGAGAAGAAAGGGCTGATTTACCGTGAAGGGGTTTCCTATGATGCCAGGCTGAAGAAAATCATGCCCACTGATAAGGGGGTCATGCTGGAGGGGCAGGTCTTAAAGGATATCCTGGAAATGGAACGCCTGGTGACCAAAGGCATACCAGAGGAGGAGCTGGAGGCCTTCATTGCAACGGGCACAAAGATGATGAATAATCTGAAATGAAAAAGGGCCTATAGCAGGCTCTTTAAATTACCTTAAAATTGGTAAAAATTTACAATAAAAGGAGGTTTTATCTGTGAAAGGACAACATCAAAAAACAATCCGGACCTTGTTATCCTCTGTCCGGGAATATAAAAAGGCATCCCTGTGGTGCCCTGTATTTGTGGTCCTGGAAGTACTGATGGAGGTGCTGGTGCCGGGGGTCATGGCCCTCATCATAGACAAGGGAATCAATGGAGGCAGCATAAACTATATCCTGAAAGTGGGGGCTGTCCTCATCCTCATGTCCATGCTGGCCCTGTTTTTCGGAATCATGGCAGGAACCAATGCGGCCAAAGCATCCGCGGGCATGGCGGGGAACCTGAGAATGGATATGTTTCACCACATACAGGATTTTTCCTTTGCCAACATTGACCGTTTTTCGTCTTCCAGCCTGGTGACCAGGCTGACCACGGATGTGACCAATGTACAGAACGCATATCAGATGGTCATCCGGATTGCAATCCGTGGACCTATCATGCTGGTGTTCGCTCTGGTCATGGCGCTGGGAATCAGCAGGGATCTGTCCACGATTTTTTTTATCATACTTCCCATCCTCGGGTCAGGGCTTTTTTTCATTGTGATTAAGGCCCATCCCTACTTTGAGGCTGTGTTTAAACGGTACGACGTACTTAACCGTGTGGTCCAGGAAAACCTGAACGGGATCCGTGTGGTCAAGGCTTATGTAAGGGAGCCCTTTGAAATCCAAAAATTCCACCAGATATCGGAGGATGTATTTTACCAGTTCAAATACGCGGAAAAAATAGTGGCCTGGAACAGTCCGCTGATGCAGTTCTGCATGTACAACTGCATCCTGCTGGTGTCAGGCCTGGGGGCCCGTCTGATTGTGGGAGGAAGCATGTCCACAGGTGAGCTGACCAGCATGATTATCTATGCGGTCCAGATATTATCCAGCCTTATGATGCTTTCCATGGTATTTGTCATGGTCATCATGGCGCGTTCCTCCGCGGAGCGTATCGTGGAGGTGCTGGAGGAAAAGAGCAGCCTGGCTGACCCTGAACATCCGATCCGTGAGGTAAAGGACGGAAGCATTGACTTTTATCATGTGGACTTCAGCTACATAGGGGACGGGGAAAAGCTGGCCTTAAAGGATGTGGATATCCACATAAAGCCAGGGGAAACCATAGGAATCCTGGGCGGCACCGGAAGTTCAAAAACCACCTTTGTGCAGCTGATCCCAAGGCTTTATGATGTGACGGCGGGATGCCTTAAGGTGGGCGGACGGGATGTGCGCCAATATGACCTGAAAAGCCTGAGGGACCAGGTGGCAATGGTGCTTCAGAAAAATGTCCTGTTTACCGGGACCATCCGCGACAACCTGAAATGGGGCAGCCCCAATGCATCGGAGGAGGAAATCATCCACGCGTGCAGGCTGTCCCAGGCAGATGAGTTCATAAGGCAGTTCCCTGACCAGTATGACACTTTCCTGGACCAGGGCGGCACCAATGTGTCGGGGGGACAGAAGCAGAGGCTGTGCATTGCAAGGGCGCTGCTTAAAAAACCCAGGATACTGATACTGGATGATTCCACCAGCGCGGTTGATACCAAGACCGACGCCCTGATCCGCAAGGCCCTGAGGGAGGAGATACCGGACACCACCAAGCTGATCATTGCCCAGCGCATTTCCTCGGTGGAGGATGCGGATAAGGTGATTGTGCTGGATCATGGCACGGTCAATGACTTTGGGACGCCGGATGAGCTTCTGGCAAGGAATAAAATATACAGGGAAGTATATGAATCCCAGAAGAAGGGAGATAAGGAAGAATGATGAATGACAGGAAGATGGGAGACAAGGTGAACCGCCATTACGCAAGGACGGCCAGGCGGCTGATGGGATATGTGGCCAGTACGTACAAGTTACAGTTTGCCTGTGTCCTTGTGGCCATAATCATAAGCGCCCTGGCTAATGTGGCAGGCCCGCTGTTCCTTATGGTGCTGATTGATGATTTCATCACCCCTCTTATGGGGCAGCAGGGCCCTGACTTCACGGCCCTTAACCAGGCCATGGCCGGGCTGGCCGCTTTTTACGTGGCAGGTGTCATCTGTACCTATATCTACAACCGCCTGATGGTCAACATTGGCCAGGGCGTCCAGAAGCGGGTGCGCGACGAGATGTTTGAGCACATGCAGACGCTTCCCATCCGTTACTTTGACCAGCATCCCCACGGGGAGCTTATGAGCCGCTATACCAATGACATCGATACCCTGAGGCAGATGATCAATCAGGCCCTGCCCATGGCATTTTCATCCCTCATAACCATCCTGGCAATATCTGCGGTGATGATAAGCATCAGTATCCCGCTGTCCGTCCTGGCAGCGGCCATGGTCCTGCTTATGCTGTTCATCAGCAGGACGCTGGCAGGACGGTGCGGCAAATACTTTGTGGCCCAGCAGCTGGCAATCGGCCGTGTGACCGGGTATATTGAGGAGCGCCTGGGGGGACAGAAGGTAATCAAGGTATTTAACCACGAGGCCGAGACCATGGAAGAATTCGACGCGCTGAACAACAAGCTGCGTCAGAGCGCGTTCAATGCCAACAAATACGCCAATGTGATCATGCCTGTCATTACCAACATAGGGAACCTGCAGTTCGTGCTGACCGCCATTACGGGAGGCATGCTCTCCCTGTGCGGCCTGGCCAGCCTGACCCTGGGCCAGATCGCGTCCTACCTGCAGTTCACCAAAAGCTTTAACCAACCCTTTGCCCAGATATCCCAGCAGTCCAATTCCATCATCATGGCGCTGGCCGGGGCGGAACGGATTTTCAATATGATGGATGAGGAGCCGGAGCCGGATGAAGGGTCCGTGACCCTGGTCAATGCGCGGGTGGATGGAAAGGGAACCATAACTGAGGCGGCGGAGAGGACCAATACCTGGGCATGGAAATATCCCAACAGCGACGGCACGTACACCTATACAAAACTGTGCGGGGACGTCCGGTTCGCGGACATGGATTTTGGATATGACCCCAGGCACATGGTGCTTCACAATATAAGCCTTTATGCCAAGCCGGGGCAGAAGCTGGCCTTTGTGGGGGCCACGGGCGCGGGCAAGACCACCATCACCAACCTGATTAACCGGTTTTATGACATACAGAAGGGCTCCATTACCTATGACGGGATTGACATAGGTGAAATCCGCAAGGAAGACCTGCGCCGCTCCCTGGGGATTGTCCTTCAGGACACCCATCTGTTCACAGGGACCATCATGGAGAATATCCGGTATGGCAGGCTGGACGCCACGGACGAGGAGGTGTACGGGGCCGCGAGACTGGCCAATGCGGACCAGTTCATACGTATGCTGCCCCAGGGCTACGGCACCATGCTTACAGGGGATGGGGAAGAGCTGTCACAGGGCCAGCGCCAGCTTCTGGCCATTGCGCGGGCAGCCATTGCGGACCCGCCGGTGCTGATCCTGGATGAAGCCACATCCAGCATAGATACCAGGACCGAGGCCCTGGTGCAGGGCGGGATGGATGAACTGATGAAGGGAAGGACCGTGTTTGTCATTGCCCACCGGCTTTCCACCATCCGCAACTCCGATGCCATCATGGTACTGGACCACGGCAATATCGTGGAGCGCGGGGATCATGAAAGCCTGATAAAGGAAAAGGGGATTTACTATCAGCTGTACACAGGAGGGCTGGAGCTGGATTAGGGTGCGTCTGAAAATTGCTTTCCGTCAGCTGCGCTGTTCAGAAAGCAGGAGCATGTCAATGGCAGGAATCATGGGCCGGGGACAATGCTCCTGCTTTTTTTGTGCAGTAGGATAGGTCCGGCTTTGGGAATCGGATTGTGGGATAAACCAAGAATATAAACCAGGAATATAAACCAAGGATGTAAACAAAAGATGTAAACCAATGCGGTGATTTGAGATATAACCTTAAATGGTTTACTAAAAACCTACGATTTGATAAGAAGGAGATAAAAGGTAAAAAAACCTAATTATTGGAGAAATAGATGTAATATATGCACAAAAAATAATAAATAAATTATGCAATATATCAGAAAAATATAGGGCATATAAAATTAATATTGACAACCATGGTAAATAATACTATACTTCAATCATGAGTAAACCGGTTTACCAAAAGACGAGAAAATACGGACAAAATGGAAGAAAACAAGTAAAAATGAAGTAAACTGATTAAGAAGGGAGTAAACAGATGACAGGAATCATTGTAACGGGCCATGGACACTTCCCCACAGGGATATTAAGCGCCATCGCCTTGGTGGCGGGAAAGCCGGAGAACACGGCCGGGGTGGACTTTAAGGAGGGATGCAGTTCATCTGATTTAAAAGAGGCCATGAAACTGGCAATGGAATCCCTTGAGGGGGAGGAGGTCCTGATTCTGGCCGACCTGGTGGGCGGGACGCCTTTCAACGTTGCGGCGGCCCTGAAGCAGGAGTGTACGGACAGGCGGATAAAGGTCATGGCAGGCGTGAACATGGCATCCCTGGTGGAAGCCGTATTTTCCAGACCCATGTACGGGCTTGATGGGCTGGCGGCGGCAGTGCTCACAGCAGGCAGGGAAGGGATTAAGGACCTGGACGGCCTGGGCAGTGAGGAGGAAGGGCCGGAGTTTGAAGACGGACTGTAGACGGATGTGGTATGATAATAAAAGGACGAGGTAAGGGAGACATGATAAAAAAAATACATGTGGAACCAATCAGGAAAAAGGACATCTACCTTGGGGGCAGCCTGCTCACCAAGAGGGAAGTGGAGTCTGCCATTGAGGATGTGGTAAGGCAGGTGCGCTGCAATATGAAGTACTTTGGGACAAAGTTCCCGTCCTCAGCGGCCAAGGACCAGACATACGGCATCATTGAAAACATCGAGTGGACCGACGGCTTCTGGACCGGGCTTTTGTGGCTGTGTTACGAGTACACAGGGGACCAGGAATTCAGGCAGCTGGCGCAACAGAATGTTTCCTCGTTCCTGAACCGGGTAGAAAAACGCATTGAACTGGACCACCACGACCTGGGATTCCTTTACTGCCTTTCCTGTGTGGCAGGGTATAAACTGACCGGCTCCAAGGACGCCAGGAAGGCAGGCCTCCTGGCAGCGGATAAACTGATGGAGCGTTTCCAGGAAAAAGGGGGATTCATCCAGGCATGGGGAGAACTGGGGGCCAGGGACAATTACCGGCTGATCATTGACTGCCTGTTAAATATCCCGCTGCTGTACTGGGCCGCAAAGGTGACAGGGGACCATACATATAAAGATGCGGCTGTACGCCATTATGAAACCGCATGCAATCATGTAATCCGCCAGGACGCCTCTGCCTACCATACGTTTTATTTTGACCCGGAAACAGGAAAACCCATAAAGGGCGTTACCAGGCAGGGATACAGCGATGATTCGGCCTGGGCCAGGGGCCAGGCCTGGGGGGTATACGGAATCCCCCTGAATTACAGGTATACAAGGGATGACAGCGCCTTTAACCTGTTTGAGGGCATGACCAACTACTTCTTAAACCGTCTGCCTGAGGACGATGTGTGCTACTGGGACCTGATATTCACGGATGGTGACTGCCAGCCCAGGGATTCATCCGCAGCAGCCGTGGCCGTGTGCGGCATCCACGAGATGCTTAAGTACCTTCCTGAGGTGCACCCGGACAAGGAGACCTATCAATACGCCATGCACCGCATCCTCCGCTCCCTGATGGAGGGGTACGCCAACCCGGATATAAAGGAAGGCGCGCCGGTGCTTCTCCACGGCGTGTACTCCTGGCATTCAGGCAAAGGCGTGGACGAGGGGAATATATGGGGAGACTATTATTATATGGAAGCGCTGATGCGTTTTTATAAAGACTGGAACTTATATTGGTAAGCATACAAGGAGGAAAACATAATGCCAGTACCGAATATCGTAGCATTCAGAATTGACGAAAGGCTGATCCACGGACAGGGACAGCTCTGGATTAAGGCCCTGGGGGTCAACACGGTGATTGTGGCCAATGACTCGGCCAGTGAGGACGCCATGCAGCAGACCCTGATGAAGGCCGTGGTTCCAAAGACCATTGCCATGCGCTTCTTTTCCATCCAGCACACCTGTGATGTAATCATGAAGGCATCCCCCAGGCAGACCATCTTCATTGTGTGCAAGACAACAGAAGATGCCCTTAAGCTGGTGGCGGGAGGCGTTCCCGTGAAGGAAATCAACGTGGGCAATATCCACCATGCCCCGGGCAAGGAAGACATAAGCAAATACATTGCCCTGGGAGAGGAGGACAAGGCGGCCCTCAGGGAAATGCGGGATAAATATGGAATCACGTTTAATACGAAAACCACTGCGTCCGGCGATGAGGTTGCCGCAAAAGTGGATTTAAATAAATACTTATAATAAAAAGGGAGTATAAAGGAGGGAATCATCGTGACAATCAGTATGTTTCAATGTTTGCTTATCGGTTTATGGACAGCGTTCTGTCTTGCAGGTATGCTGTTTGGCATCTACACCAACAGGTGCCTTGTGATGGCGGCGGGCGTGGGCCTGATACTGGGGGACCTGCCCACCGGGCTTGCCATGGGAGCTGTGGGGGAACTGGCATTCATGGGCTTTGGCGTGTCCCAGGGCGGTTCCGTGCCGCCTAACCCAATGGGGCCCGGCATTGTGGGAACCATCATCGCCATTACCATGAAGGACTCAGGCATCGATGTGGGCTCTGCCCTGGCCCTTTCATTTCCGTTTGCAGTGGCGTTCCAGTTTGTGATTACGGCCACCTATACATTTGCCACCACACTGACCGGCTTTGCCTACAAGGCGCTGGACAAAAAGGATTTCAGGGGCTTCCGCATTGCGGCCAATGCAACGGTGTGCATATTCGCGGCCGTTGGTTTCATCATTGGGTTCGGAGGCGCATTCAGCTCCGAAGGCCTTTCAAAAATCATTTCCCTGATTCCGGCCTGGCTCAGCGACGGTTTGGGCGTGGCGGGGAAAATGCTTCCTGCCATCGGTTTTGCCATGATCCTCAATGTAATGGCTAAAAAGGAACTGATACCATTCGTGCTGCTGGGTTATATTGCTATCGCCTACCTGAACCTTCCGGTCATGGGCGTTGCAGTGATTGGCACCGCAATCGCATTACTTGTATTCTTTCACGCAGGCAAAGGCGCAGGCGAAACTGTAGAAGAAGTGGAGGTTGAATTTGAAGATGGCATCTAATCAGTTGGAGAAAAAAGATTATTTAAAAACATCCCTGCGGGCGTATTTCCTGCAGAACGGTTTTAACTACGGCAATTACCAGGGCCTTGGATATGCCAATGTGCTGTATCCCTCCCTTCGCAAGATGTATAAGGACGATGATGACAAGCTCCAGGAGGCATTAAAGGAAAACATTGAGTTCTTCAACACCAACATCCATTTCCTTCCGTTCATAACAAGCCTGCACCTGGTGATGCTGGAGAACAGGACCCCATCCAGTGAAATCCGCAACATCAAGATGGCCCTTATGGGGCCCCTGGCCGGAATCGGCGATTCCCTGGCCCAGTTCTGCCTGGCGCCCCTGTTTGCAACCATCGGCGCATCCCTGGCCATGGACGGCCTGATCATGGGACCCATCCTGTTCTTTGTGGCCATGAACGTAATCCTTCTGGCGGCCAAGGTGCTTACAGGCATGTGGGGATACAAGCTGGGAACCAACATCATCGCAACCCTCAGCAGCAAGATGGAACAGATATCCAATGTGGCCAGCATGATTGGCGTAACCGTCATATCCGGCCTGGCTGTGAATTTTGTGAAGATCGCAACCCCCATACAATATGTGGCCAGCATGCCCGGCGACCAGCAGAAAGTAGTGGCAATCCAGGAAATGATTGACGCAATTGCCCCAAGGCTGCTGCCTGTGCTGTTCACAGGACTGATATTCTACCTGATTAAGGTAAAGAAGTGGACTACCTACAAGCTGGTTATCTTAACCATTGTGATTGGCGTGGTGCTTTCACTGCTGCACATCATTGCATGATGCGGCAATGCCAAAAGGCAGATGGCGGGAATGGATTTTCAGACACGCCCCATGAGCAAAACCCCCGGCAGTTTGATCTGACCGGGGGTTTGTTCCTATCTGACAGCCGGACGGCGGCATCCGGCAGTTGTCCGGCCTAAGACGTCCGGTCTAAGCTGTCCGGCCTAAGCCGTCCGGTCACAGTTCATGCCAAACCATAAAAAATAGGAGGACGACAATGAAACAGGACCGATTTACCGCCCTTAAGGAGCGGACCCGCGGATATATGCAACAATATGACCCTGCCTTTGTGACGGAATACATGCGCCGGCAGTGTCCTTTGGAGGCAGGACAGGTAATCGCCCAGGCGGACCGCCTGATGGGACAGACCTTTACCTTTGAGGACAGGTGGGATATGGAACCATGCGCCGTTCCATATACACTGAAGGAAATGATTTGGGATTACAGCCCCAACCAGGACCCGGAATGGATATTCATGCTGAACCGCCATGAATACCTTCACAAACTTCTGCTGGCATACCGCCTCACAGGAAAACAGGCATATATAGAAAAGCTGGAGTGGTATATGGAACACTGGATCACATCCAATCCAATCCTTCCCGAGGGCACCGTGACCACCCGTTCCATTGACACGGGAATCCGGTGCATGAGCTGGCAGTTCCTTCTGATCCATCTCATAGGGGAAGGGCTTATGGGGCAGCAGGAGGCGGAGAGGATACTGGACAGCATGAGGAGCCAGTTTTCCTATATGAGGAATGGATATATAGGGAAATACACCCTCAGCAACTGGGGACTGCTCCAGACCGCAGCCATCTGCCACGGCTTTTTGTGGTTCGGGGAATACCTGCCAGGGGACGGGCTGATGGAGTGGGCGTGGAACGAGCTTGAAAACCAGCTGGCGCTTCAGGTCCTGCCGGATGGTTCCCATTGGGAGCAGTCCATGATGTACCATATGGAAGTGCTTCTGTCCTGCATGAAACTTCTGGCTTATTGGAACGGGGATGTGCCAAAAGACAGGACGTGGCTGCTGGAAAAAACAGCGGATATGAGCCGGTATGCGATGTATGCGGCCGGACCGGACCATTGCCAGATTGCCCAGTGCGACAGCGATATAACGGATGTGAGGGATGTGCTGACAAAAGCAGCTGTATTGACAGGGGACGGGCGGTTCCGGTTTGCAGGATTTGAGTCCATGGACCTGGACAGCGCCTGGCTTTTGGGGCGGAATGGAATCTGCAGATATGGGCGGCAGAAGCCCCGGAGGCCGGAGTTTAAGAACCTGCACGCCGAGGATACGGGAAATGTCTATGTGAGGAACAGCTGGTCTGAGGACAGCCATTTTACCTATCTTACATGCGGTCCCCTGGGCAGCGGTCATGGACATGCGGACCTGACCCACATTTCCCTGTACTATAAGGGCAGGCCGTTCCTGGTGGACAGCGGAAGATACTCTTATATGGAAGAAGAACCTCTGCGCCCTGCCTTAAAAAGCGCCCAGGCCCATAATGTATGTGTGGTTGACGGCGAGTCCCAAGGAATCCCCAATGGCTCCTGGGGGTATGATTCATATGGGGAATGCCTGAAAACATATTACAGGGAACAGGGGCCGGTGCAGTACTGCGAGATGGCATATCATGGCACGCTGTCATCAGGGCAGGATTGCCTTGTCATCCGCCGCGTCCTCATGGCCGACCCTGGAATCTGGCTGATTGTAAACGACATCGGGTGCAGGGGCAGACATGTGGTGCAGGAGTATTACCATATGGACCCCCGTGTAAAGGCCGTGCAGGGGACGCAGGGCATGGAAGGAGGATGGACCCTTTGTTCCGGGAACATCAGCCTGAACCTTCTGGGACAAACCGGTTTCATGGAGGAGCCGTGCATGATATCCGAAACATATAACCAGCTCCTGCCCAGTTCCTGCCTGGTAAAGGAAAACCGGTTCACGGACCGGCATACGGACTGGACCTGCCTGGCCGGAGGGGATGTGGCGATGGGCAGCGCGCCCGTGTATCAGTATGGCAGGCCGCAGCCGGTAACTGAAACAGAGGTGGTATCAAGGACGTTTGCCATATCACCCTCTGAATCCTGGGTGTTCCTCATATGGAACCAGGAGACCTTTAAAGGCGGTAAAATGTATCTCTGTAATGGGATTCCTATATATGCAAAGGCAGCGGCCCTTCACTGCAGGAATGGGAATACCACACTTTACCGATTGAGAAATTAATGGTATAGTTATAAAAGTTATAAATCCTTTGATCTGGGTGGTGGAGGTTTGTATGAAGAAACTGACAATTAATGAGATTGCTGAACGGGCGGGCGTATCCAAGACAACGGTATCCTTCTATCTGAATGGCAAGACCAACAAGATGTCCGAAGAGACAAAACAGAGGATACAGCATATCATTAATGAGACAGGATATGAACCCAACGCAGCGGCCAGGGCCATGAAGGCCAAGAGCAGCGGGCTCATAGGCGTGATTCTTGGGGACAGTTCGGACGCCTACTGCGCCAGGGCCTTAAAGGGAATCGAGGACGCGGCCAGCGCCCAGGGATATCAGATCATGATGGGGAACAGCGGCCTTGCCTTCCAACAGGAAAAGGATTATGTGGAGCGTATGTTAAAGCTGGGCGCGGAAGGCTTCATCATCCAGTCCACTTACCGGTTCGGCATGCTGGCAGGCGATTTGGAGAAAAAGAAAAAACCCATTGTCTACCTGGATGCAAAACCCTATGATTTTAAGGGAAGATATGTAAAAAGCAATAATTATGACTGCGTCTACCAGGTCATTACCGAGTGCATAAAAAAAGGATATGAGGATTTCCTGATGATATCCGATGGGGAGGCGGCAATCAGCGTGGGCTTTGAGAACACCCAGGGATATAAAGACGCCCTTCAGGATGCGTGCAGGGACGGCGGCACCCAGTATCTGCAGGATGGGGTCAAGTCGGCCCAGGTATATGGGATGCTGAAGGAAAAGGTGGATTTAAGCAGAAAGACCCTGATTTACGTGGCCAGTCCGGGCCAGCTTCAGGTGGTATACCAGGCAATCCGCAATTATCCGGACTATATGGGCCTGTTCCCGGACACCTTGGGCCTGGTGGGCTTTGACGTGGAGGGCTGGACCAGGATGACCACGCCCGCCATATCGGCAATCATCACCCCTGCTTATCAGGAAGGGGTCAGGGCCATGGAAGAGCTGGTGGATGTGCTGGACGGTAAGAAGCGTGAAGGCGATGTGGTTTTTAAGAATATTGTTAAATGGAGGGAGACAACCCTCTGAATATGCGGCTGTGTGCGGCGGGACGGATGGTATGGCATGAATCCGTCCCGCCGCCGTCCGCTGGTAAGATGCAGGAATTGCAGCCGATGCAGGGATTGCTGCCTGCCTGCTCCTTAGGCAGCCATGGCTGTTTCAAGGGGCCGGCGAAGCACCGGATAAAGAGCGCATGCGATGATCAGCCCGCCAGCGCCCTGGACCAGGTTGGAAGGAACGCTGGCCAGGGCTGCTCCTAATCCGTAGAGGAATATTTCGCAGAAGAAATATCCTCCTGCCACCAGCGCCATGTCAATCACGCCGCAGGCAGCGGCGGCAAGGTAACCGTGCTTTCCCTGGGCCGTAACGCTGCGGTAAAGATGGCTGCAGGAAAATGCCACCAGTCCTTTTATGATGAATGTAATGGGTACATAAATAAAATACCCTCCCAATAGGTCCGCCATGCAGGAACCGATCCCGGCTGCCAGAAATGCCTCGGCAGGCCCCATGAAGATCCCGCAGAGGATGACAACTGCGTCGCCGGGATGGATATAACCGCCCGTGGCAGGGGTGGGGATGCGGATTGACATGGTGGCCACACAGGCCAGGGCGGCAAAGAGGGCACACATGACAAGTTTTTTTGTTGATAAGCGTTCCATAATACAGATACCTCCTTTTTGTTTACTGGTACCTACTATAATGGAAAAGTGGACTGAGCAAAATATCCAGTTGATGATATTTTGACCAGTCCACTTTTGCTGAACAGATCCTAGTCAGGGCATCCGTCCCGGAACCATTTTTCCATGTCCCCCGGCGACACGAAACGGAAGGTGGAAGGGATGCCGTCCGGATTATGGCAGCCCCACAGGGCCAGGGCGCTGTCCGTGCCGGCGGATTGGGCGCATTCCATGTCATAGACACTATCCCCCACATAGAGCACCTGGGATGGAAGGAGGTCATTCATCCATAAATATGCATTCATGGGTTCGGGGCCGGGTTTGTGATGGACCGTATCATCTGCCGTGATCACACATTGGAAATATCCCCCAATTCCGAAGGGAATGAAGGTGGTCTCATATTGGCGGGCGGTCTTGGAGGTTATGATGCCCAGGCCATGGCCCTGGGTCTTTAGATACTCCAGCAAAGGCAGGATGCCTTCATAAACATAGGCCGTGTGCTGATAGGCGTTCATATATTTTTCCCACAAAGGATAAATCTTAAATATTAATTCCGGGGATTGGATGCCAAGGACCTCAAAGGCCTTCATGCCAGGAATGCCAAGCACCGGCGTCAGCTGCCCCACCTCCCGGTGCTCCCCGGTCACTTCCCTGAGGGCTTTCTGCAGGCTGTGGAGTACGGCGGCCGTGGTATCAATCAGCGTGTTGTCAATATCAAATACAATATGTGGATATCTCATAGGAACCTCCTTAAGTGAAACAATGGTTGACGGTATGGATCTGGCCCGGTTCAGGAATGCCTTCGGGCCACGGCAAACAGTCCGTTTTCATAATCCTCCTGGTAACTGCGGGACAGTTCAATGGCCGGCAGGGCCTTGGCCGGCATAAGGGCGGCGCAGCTGCGCCGTATCTGGTCCAGCTTTCCTTCCAGGAGAGGGTGCCAGTACAGGACAATCATGGCCGGATTGACGGTAAACGTATAAATCTGGATCAGCCTGGTATAAAGCTCTGTTACATCCATGGTTTTGGGATGGCGTCCCAGCTCTTCCCAATACGGTTCCATGAAGGGAAGGAAGGCGGGTTCGCAGAAACCGGAAGTACCGGCCCAAAGCCTGTTGTCAATCACCATGCCTCCTCCCATGCCGCAGCTGCCCATGTACAGGGTGATGAGGGAATCGGCCCTGAAGCGGTAGCTGTTCCAGCAGCCCATGGTCAGATAGTTCATATCATTGTCCAATACCACGGGAACGGGGGTGAGGGATTTAAAATGTTCCGTCAGGTTAATGCCGTGCAGGCATGGGAAGGATCCGGATTCCTCCACCATGCCCCGGCTGACCAGGGCGGCAATCCCCACTGCGGCAGCCTTAAGCTGTCCGTACCTTCCTGCAATGTCAAGGATAAGGCGGTCCAGCTTTTCAAGGGAAAAGCCCTGGAATGAAACCTCTGCCTGCTCCACGGTTTCTTTATCCAGGTTTTTAAGGCTCCAGCGCATGTGCCCGTCCTCCACCTGAATCAGAAGAAAGAGGCGGTAATCCGGGTTCAGCCGGTAGTGACATGGGCACCTCCCGCCGGTGGAAGTGCCCATGCCCTGGGTAAGGACTTCGCCGCTGGCGCCAAGCTCCTCTAACAGGCGGGTGACCGTGGGGAAACTGAGCCCCAGCTGCCGGGCCACCTGGCTTTTTGAGACCGGACCCTCCTGCTCCATGAATGCCCGGATCCGTTCTGTGTTAATCTGTTTGATTGATACGGAATCTTCTGTTTTCATCTAAAACCCCCTTTGGGTGGAGATATTAATATGCTTTTTAATATAATATTAATAAGTTGATTCCATTAAAACACAAAATGTCAGGAAAGTCAACTGCCAGGTGAAATATTTCCGCCCCAGGCCAGGGGGCGTTTGAAAGTCTTGACAAATAAAACAGGAACGTATATTGTTACAGGGATAGTGGACAAAAGAGTGGAGGCATACAGATGTGGAAAACCTGATATTCAGCTTAAATGCAACAATTCCGATTTTTATACTGATGGTGCTGGGGGTATTATTCAGGAAGGCGGGACTGATGGACGGCCCTTTTGTGGACCGGATGAACCAGTTCGTGTTTAAGGCCGCGCTTCCGGTCCTGCTGTTTGAAGATCTGGCCAATTCTGATTTTTCCCATGTCTGGGATACAAGATTCGTGCTGTTCTGTTTTGGGGTTACCCTGATTGGGATTGTCCTGGCGGCATGTATCTCCATGATGCTTAAGGATAAGGGGCTTCGGGGGGAATTCATCCAGGCGTCCTACCGCAGCAGCGCAGCCCTTTTGGGGATTGCGTTCATTAAGAATATTTACGGAAACGCAGGCATGGCCCCGCTTATGATTATAGGGAGCGTTCCCCTTTACAATACGATGGCGGTCCTGATATTGTCCTTCACAAGACCTGGTCAGGGGAAAATGGACGGACAGGTCCTTTTACGCACGGTCCGCGGCGTCTGCACCAACCCGATCATCCTGGGAATCCTGGCCGGCATGCTGTGGTCCGTCACAGGCATCCCGCAGCCTGCGGTCATGGAAAAAACCGTGTCAAGCCTGGCGGCCGTGGCCACTCCCCTGGGCCTTATGGCCATGGGCGCGTCCTTTGACTGGGAAAAGGCCCTCAGAGCCATGGGACCGGCCCTCTGGGCGTCAGCCATCAAACTCCTGGGACTGACCGCTGTTTTCCTGCCCGTGGCTGTGATGGCCGGGTTCCGCAATGAACAGCTGGTTGCAATCCTGGTGATGCTGGGATCCGCAACCACGGTGAGCTGCTTTGTCATGGCCAGGAACATGGGACATGAAGGTGTCCTTACATCCAGCATCGTGGCGCTTACCACCTGCGGCAGCGCTTTTACACTGACCTTATGGCTTTATGTCATCCGGTCCATGGGGCTGATATGATGAAAGGGGAATCTGTATGAAGGCAAGATTTGAGATTGTATTTTCCATGGCGGCATTTGGCACCATTGCGGTGTTTGTAAGGAACATAGGCCTGCCTTCCGGGGAAGTGGCGCTGTACCGGGCGGTCATTGCTGCCCTGGCCCTGTTCCTGTGGCAGCTGTGTACCCGTCAGACCGTCAGATGGCAGGATGTGAAAAAAGAGCTGCCCCTGCTGTTTGTATCAGGGGCAGCCATGAGCGTGAACTGGATCCTGTTGTTTGAAGCTTATAAGTATACCACGGTAGCCATGGCAACCCTGAGCTATTATTTCGCACCGGTCATCGTGACAGTGGCAAGCACGGTTTTATTCAGGGAAGGGCTGACAGCAAAGCAGATATCCTGCTTTGTCATGTCCACCCTGGGTCTGGTCATGGTCATCGGGGTCAGCGGCGGGGGCGGCAGCCATGACCTGCTTGGGATCCTGCTGGGGCTGGGGGCCGCGGTATTCTACGCGGCCGTGGTCCTGATAAACAAGGGCATCCGGCGCGTATCCGGCCTGAACCGGACCTTTATGCAGTTCCTGGCAGCCATATTGGTAATGACGCCGTACATATCCATGACAGGCGGTTCCCATCTGGCTGGACTTGACATGACAGGCGCCGTGAACCTGATGGTGGTAGGGGTATTCCATACCGGAATCTGTTATTGCATGTATTTCTCCTCCCTGCGGTATCTGAAGGGGCAGGAGGCGTCCATATTAAGCTACATTGACCCGGTGGTGGCGGTCATCCTATCCGTGGCAGTGCTCCATGAGCCGGTATCGCCCCTTCAGGCCGCCGGGGGATTCATGATCCTCGGGTTTACTGTCCTGAACGAGTGGGACGGCGCAGCGCTGCGCAGATGACAGGGATCCGGCCGGCCATTCAGTGCTGGCCGTTGTTCCAGAGCACGTCCCGGTTGATCGTCCCATAGAACAGCCTTCGTATTTCATCCGGATCCCTGGTCTGTCCAAGAATCCACATGGTTTTGGTGACCACTGCCTCCAGGGTCATGTCGTAAGCCTCCAGAAGGCCGAATTCCTGTTTGATATTCCGCCCCACCTCGTATACGGACATATTGCTGCCCTCGTTGGTGACCTGGGTGGTCATAATCACGGTTTTGCCGCGGCCTGTCCAGTGTCCGATGGCACGGTAGTAATCGCCCTTCTCATAGGAGGGAAGGCCGCCCACGCCAAAGGATTCTATGATAAGGGCGTCAAAGTGCCCGGCCATATAGTCCAGAAGGGACGTATCCGTGGAAGGAATCAGCTTCATGAGGCCTACATTGGAATCCAGTCCGTGGAAGAACCTGACCGGTTCCGTGTTCCTGTCCTTGTCATCCAGATAGAATATGACATGGTCGTCCTGGATGACGGCCACATTGGGGAAGTTGATGCTGGAAAATGCATGATAGCTTTTGGTGCGCTCCTTTTTCCCCCTGGTGCCGGCAATGACTTTTCCGTCAAACACGATATTCACATCATGGGCCCTGGGGTCGGAGGCAAAGCGCAGGCTGTCGGCCAGATTGGTCCGGGCGTCCGTGTTCTCCATATCAATGGGTCTTTGGGAGCCGGTAATCACAATGGGCTTCCTGGAATGCTGGATCAGGTAGGACAGGGCGGCTGCGGTATAGGCCATGGTGTCCGTGCCGTGGGTGATTACGAAACCGTCATACCGGTCGTAATGGGCTTCAATGGCAGATGCGATGGTCAGCCAGTGGGACGGCTGGATGTTGGTGCTGTCAATGTTCAGGATCTGGATGGTATCAATCTGGCAGTAGGTCCTGCTGTCAGGCACATAAGACAGGATTTCCTCCGATGTGATGACCGGCTTTAAGCCGTTTTCCGTGCGCTTGCAGGCAATGGTCCCTCCGGTGCCCAGCATGAGGATGCGTTTCATGGTCATGTCCCTCTTTTCTTTTGTTTTCCATAGTATATCCCTAAATTAAAAACATATAATAATTAACTGTAACAGGTTTCCTGTTCTGTTTACAATTATATTAAGAATAATATAAATTTACAATCCCTTGATTGCTTTTAGGCGTATCTATGATAGAATATCAGTATAACCAATTTTCTCCAGAGTCACTGTACCTGTTGGCAAACAAACTCTAAGAAGGGGGATTCATATGTCTGTTGCGTGGCTTATAGCATTTGTTGTATTTCTGGTAGTGGAGGGCATGACTGCATCCCTTACCAGCATCTGGTTTGCAGGAGGGGCGCTGGCCGCCCTGGTGGTGCAGGTCTGCGGAGCGCCTTTAAGGCCCCAGCTTGCGGTGTTTGTAATTGTTTCATTCGTACTGTTCATGATGGTGCGTCCGTTTACAACCAGGTATCTTCACAGGAAAAAGACAGATACCAATGTGGACAGTTTTGCCGGCCGCAAGGCAGTTGTGAAGGAACGGATTAATAACGAGGCCGGTACCGGATCAGCCATATTGGCTGGCGAGACCTGGCTTGCAAGGGCGGCCGGGGAAGGAGAGGTATTTGAACCCAATACGGTTGTGGTCATAACAGCTGTCAGCGGTGCAAAACTGATTGTAAAGGCTGCTGAGCCGGAACATAAAGTGGAAAATAAAACAAACTAAAGGACAACAACTTAAGGAGGAGTAATATGTTTGGTGCAATCGGAGGTTTTCTCGTTTTTATCATCATCGCTGTCATTATCCTGTTCATCCTGTCCTCGTGCATCCGGATCGTACCCCAGGCACAGGCGCTGGTGGTGGAACGTCTTGGCGCGTATCAGGGCACATATGGCGTGGGAATCCATTTCCTGATCCCGTTTTTTGACCGGGTTGCCAAGAAGGTGAACCTGAAGGAACAGGTGGAGGACTTCCCGCCCCAGCCTGTCATTACCAAGGATAACGTAACCATGCAGATTGACACCGTGGTATTCTTCTATATAACGGATCCCAAGATGTATGCTTATGGCGTGGAACGCCCGCTGCTGGCCATTGAGAACCTGACAGCCACCACCCTGCGTAATATCATTGGTGATCTGGAGCTGGATCAGACACTGACATCCAGGGAAACCATTAACGCCAAAATGCAGGAGTCCCTGGATATTGCCACGGATCCCTGGGGCATCAAGGTGACCAGGGTGGAGCTTAAGAATATCATCCCGCCCGCGGCCATCCAGGAAGCCATGGAAAAGCAGATGAAGGCAGAGCGTGAACGCCGTGAATCCATCCTCAGGGCCGAGGGCGAGAAGAAGTCCATGGTCCTGGTGGCAGAGGGACACAAGGAATCCGCGGTACTGAACGCGGAAGGCGAAAAGAGGGCTGCCATCCTCGCGGCAGAGGCAGAGAAGGAAAAGAAAATCAGGGAGGCGGAAGGCCAGGCAGAAGCCATCCGTTCCGTGCAGCAGGCAACAGCTGACGGTATCCGCTATATCAAGGAAGCGGGCGCGGACAATGCCGTGCTCCAGTTAAAGAGTCTGGAAGCCTTCCAGGCAGCTGCCAACGGTAAGGCCAACAAGATCATCATCCCTTCGGATATCCAGGGGATTGCGGGGCTGGTGAAGTCCATTGCCGAGGTTGCGGCAAAGGATGAGGCCGCGGAATAAATTCCGGTAGACAAAAATGGAAATATGATATAAGATGAGAATTGACAGTAGTGCCCATCAGCGTATTTTGACTGATGGGTGCTATTTTATCTGAAATAAAGAATATGATTGGGTGAGGTTGGGTTATGGAGGGAGAAGTTGTAAAAAAGAACCGGATTACGGAAGGGAGCATATTCGGACAGCTGCTGCTGTTCTTTTTCCCCATATTGTTCGGGACGTTTTTCCAGCAGCTTTATAATACGGCGGATGCCATGGTGGTGGGGCGGTTCGTGGGAAAACAGGCCCTGGCCGCGGTGGGCGGCAGCACCAGTACCCTGATCAATCTCCTAGTGGGCTTTTTTGTGGGGCTGTCCAGCGGCGCCACGGTTGTCATATCGCAGTTTTACGGCGCCAGGAAAGCGGATAAGGTCCATTGGGCCGTCCATACTTCCATTGCATTTTCCATAATCGGCGGCATTGCCTTCATGATCATAGGGCTGGCGGGATCCCCGTGGGCCCTGGAAGCCATGAAGACGCCGGAGGACGTGATGGGGCATTCGGTTGTCTACATAAGGATTTATTTCCTGGGCATCATTGTGAACCTGATTTATAACATGGGAGCCGGGATCCTGCGTGCGGTGGGGGATTCCAGGCGGCCCCTGTACTTCCTGATAGCCAGCTGCTTTACCAATATAGCCCTGGACATACTGCTGGTAGCGGTCCTGGGCATGGGGGTGGCGGGCGCTGCCATTGCAACCATCTCATCCCAGCTGTTAAGCGCCATCCTGGTGGTGCGCGCCCTGATGAAGACCGATGACATGTATAAGCTTGAATGGAACAAGGTCCGTATTGACCGCAGGATGCTTCAGCGCATTGTGCGCATCGGCATACCGGCCGGCATGCAGTCCGTCATGTACAATATTTCCAATGTCATCATCCAGGCCGGGGTGAACACCCTTGGCACGGACAATGTAACGGCCTGGGCCACTTACGGCAAAGTGGACGGCCTGTATTGGATGATGATCAATGCCCTGGGCATATCGGTCACCACCTTTGTGGGCCAGAACTATGGCGCCGGGCGCATGGACCGGGTGCGCAAGGGGGCCGGCGCATGCATGATGATCGGCGTGGTGCTTACCGCGTCCGTGGGAGTCCTTTTATATAACGGAGGCTATCTTCTGGTGGAATTGTTTACCACGGACCAGCAGGTGCAGGCCATCAGTATGGACCTGCTGCATTTCATGGTCCCCACCTTCATCACGTATATTGCCATTGAAATCCTCTCCGGGACCCTCAGGGGCGTGGGGGATGCCTGGGTCCCGCTGGTCCTTACCGGTATCGGCGTGTGCGCGGTAAGGGTGCTCTGGATCATGTTCGTGCTTCCGAAGTACCACACGATTATCGGGGCAGCCTTCTGTTATCCCCTGACCTGGAGCCTGACCACCATTGCTTTTGTGGTTTATTACTATTTCTTCAGCAGTCTCAGGCGGTGGGAGATAAAACCGTTGTTTAAAAAGAACCGGTGTGTATAGGCGTTCCTGATTTGGGAAAACTTTCTGTATAATTAACAGGAGGTGCCCGTATGACGACAAGAGAAGTTACATTTGATTCAATAGAGGAAGTGAAAAAATTCGTGAACCAGGTGGAGCAGTATCCCCAGGACGTGGATGTGTGCTGCGGAAGCTGTATGGTGGATGGCAAGTCCATCCTTGGAATCCTGAGCCTGGGAATACGCAAGAAGCTGAATGTGGTGATACATGACTGAAGGGAGAACCAAAAGACGGGGACGGTGCTGGCTGCAGGACGGCTTTTAAGGGCTTTTTTGCAGGGCGCCTATATTCCTGCCCCATGGCGTGTCGGAAAGCAATCTTCAGACACGCCCTGACGCAGGAGTACCCATGTTTTTTTGTAACAGTTCAGACGGCGGGAACCAAGATATAAATCCAAATTTACATCAATGCTTTCATGTGGTACAATAGATTCCATATCTTCAGGAAAGATGAAAGGACGATGACATAAGATGATTCAGGATATTGCGCCGCATACATACGATCCTGTTTTTAGGAATAAGGAACCTGAGGACCGGGATTACGTGCTGCATTATGAGTATAATAAGGTGATGCTTATGAGACAGGGGGACGGGATGGCCCTTCCTACCTTTGAAGACCTGAAAGAGGATGTCAGGGGGATTAAGTCTGGGGCACAGTATCTGTTTTCCATTGATGACAGGGCCTATTACTGTGTAACGGATATGGATGTGCCGGAGTTTGGCGGGTTTAATCTGGAACCCCTCACGGTTTTCCGCAGTCTGGAGCCTTTGCATCAGGCTTTTGCGGGTATTACCGGAAGCCAGCTGTACCGGTGGAGACAGAGCCGGCAGTTCTGCGGCCATTGCGGGGTGAGGATGGAACCCAGCACCAGGGAACGGGCCATGGTGTGTCCGGAATGCGGGCAGACAGAGTATCCTAAAATCAGCCCGGCCGTGATTGTTGCAATTACCAATGGGGATAAGCTGCTTATGTCCAGATATGCAAGGGGAACCTACAGGAATTATGCCCTGATTGCAGGATTTGTGGAGATAGGCGAGACCTTTGAGGATTGTGTGCGCAGGGAAGTCATGGAGGAAGTGGGGCTTAAAGTTAAGAACATACGCTATTACAAAAGCCAGCCCTGGGCGTTTTCAGATACGGAGATGATTGGATTTACAGCGGAACTGGACGGTGATGATACCATACGCCTGGAGGAGGAGGAACTTTGTGAAGCCGGGTGGTTCACAAGGGACGAGATAGTGGAATACGGTCCTTATATCAGCGTGGGACATGAGATGATGAAGGCCTTTAAGGATGGCAGGATATGAAAGGAATGTGTTGATTTTATGAATCAGAAGGATTATATATTGTTTGATCTGGACGGAACCCTGACTGACCCAAAGGAGGGGATAACCAAGTCAGTGCGCCATGCACTGAACCACTATGGAATCCAGGTGGATGATCTGGATAACCTGACTCCGTTCATAGGGCCTCCCCTCACAGACAGCTATAAGAAATATTATGGTTTTTCGGATGAACAGGCATGGGAAGGGGTTTTGGTATACCGGGAATATTTCAGTGAGAGGGGATGGCATGAGAATAAGGAGTATCCCGGCATTAAGGAAATGCTGGATGCCCTCAAAGCGGCCGGAAAGGTGCTGTTGGTGGCAACCTCCAAGCCCGAGGTGTTTGCCAGGAAAATTCTGGAGTACTTTGGCATGGCGGGATATTTTGACTTTATTGGCGGCGCCGATATGGGCGAGACCCGGGTGCGCAAGGCGGATGTAATCCGGTATGTCCTTGAACAGTACGGGCTTGACGCCTCCCCGGAGACCCTGGCACGCTGCGTGATGGTGGGGGACCGGGAACATGATGTGCTGGGCGCCAGGGAATGCGGCATGGACTGCGTGGGCGTCCTTTACGGATACGGCGACAGGCGGGAGATGGATGGGTGCCGGCCGGCCTGGACAGCGGATACGGTGGATGAATTAAAGGATTTACTTTTGATATTATAACCTGAACTCATAATAACCATTCCTATTATGCAATTGACAAATAGAACAATGGTTGCTATGATTGAAATTACTATTAAGAAGGTCCACGATGGAAAACATTGTGGAAAAGTAAGGAAGGGCAGTGTGAAAGCTGTCCGCCAGGATGAGAGGGTGGGATTAGATTATATGGATGACAGAATCGTGTTATCGCTGCTTGTAGACAATACCGCCGGTGTGCTGGCCCGGGTAGCCGGACTTTTCAGCCGGCGCGGTTACAATATTGAAAGCCTGACCGTTGGCGTTACCGCGGACCCGCGGTACTCAAGGATGACCGTGGTCTCCCTGGGGGACCAGACTGTTCTGGAGCAGATTAAGAACCAGCTTAATAAACTGGAGGATGTAAGGGATATCAAGGAACTGCAGCCGGACCGGTCCGTGTACAGGGAACTGATGATGGTAAAGGTCAGGGCCAATGCCGCAGACAGGCAGTCTGTCAGCGCCATCTCCAGCATTTTCCGTGCAACCATCGTGGATGTGGGCAAGGATTCGCTGACCGTCATGCTGACAGGTGACCAGTCCAAGCTGGATGCGTTAATTAACCTGCTGGAAGATTATGAAATCCTGGAGCTGGCCCGCACAGGCCTGACAGGGCTGGAACGGGGCGCCGAGGATATCAGGATGCTTCCATAAGTTCCCGGGCCGGGAAAACGGACGGGGGGCGGGATTACATAGCGGTTGGGTAAGAGCTTAAGGGGGCGGCCAAGGGCGGACTGAGAGTCGTCGGTTTTGTTGCCTTAACATATATATTTTCAAAGGAATTAAGGAGGATAAGAGCAATGCCAAAGATTTATTATCAGGAAGATTGTAATTTATCATTATTGGAAGGCAAGACCATTGCTGTCATCGGTTACGGCAGCCAGGGACATGCACATGCATTAAACTTAAAGGAGTCAGGCTGCAACGTGATTGTTGGTCTGTATGAGGGAAGCCGTTCCTGGAAAAAGGCTGAAGAGCAGGGATTTGAAGTATATACGGCAGCTGAGGCAACCAAGAAGGCCGATGTGATCATGATTCTGATTAATGATGAGAAGCAGGCGGCCATGTATAAGGAGTCCATCGCACCAAACCTGCGCCCGGGCATGATGCTGATGTTTGCCCACGGTTTTGCCATCCATTTCGGACAGATTGTTCCGCCGAAGGATGTTGACGTAACCATGATTGCGCCAAAGGCTCCGGGCCACACGGTCAGAAGCGAGTACCAGAGGGGCAGGGGAACCCCATGTCTGATTGCCGTGCATCAGGATGCAACAGGCAAGGCAACCGATATGGCCCTGGCTTACGGTCAGGGAATCGGCGGCGCCAGGGCAGGTATCCTGGAGACCACATTTAAGGTAGAGACTGAGACAGACCTGTTTGGTGAGCAGGCGGTTCTGTGCGGCGGCGTATGCGCACTGATGAAGGCTGGTTTCGAGACATTGGTAGAGGCTGGTTATGCTCCTGAGAACGCATATTTTGAGTGCGTACATGAGATGAAGCTGATTGTGGACCTGATATATGAGAGCGGTTTTGCCGGCATGAGATACTCCATCTCCAACACGGCTGAGTACGGCGATTACATCACCGGGCCAAAGATTGTTACGGACGAGACAAAGAAAGCCATGAAGAAAATCCTGTCCGATATCCAGGACGGTACCTTTGCAAAGGACTGGCTGGCAGAGAACCAGGTGGGCTGCCCGCACTTTAACGCCATGAGGAAGAATGAGGCAGACCAGCCCCTTGAGAAGGTTGGATCCGAGCTCAGGAAGCTGTATAGCTGGAATGATACGGATAAGCTTATCAACAACTAATCATAGATACATAATAGATACATATAAGAACGAAGCGGATGTCCACTGAGAGGGGCATCCGCTTTTTGGTCCGCCCATGCTGGGCGAACCAAAAAGGGGCTCTGGCAGTCATGGATTGACAGAAGCCCCTTAAAAATCCTTTAAGGTTTTGTTCAGCTTTGGCAGGAACGGATTATTCCTGGCGGATTCTGGACAGGTAGCGGTATACGCTGGCCTGGGAGATTCCCAATGCCCCGGACGCGTCTTTTACCGCGCCCTTTAGAAGGAATACGCCGTCCCTTTCCAGCCGTTCCATCACTGCCAGGCGCTGGGACTGGGACAGGCTTTTGCCTTCCAGGTCCATGTCCCTAAAAATACGGGACAAGGCCTCGTTCACTGTTTCTCCGCTGGAGACAGGCACAGCCTCTCCTGACATCGGATGCGCTGATGCGTTCCTGATTCCCGGTTCACCGGACCGGGCTTCTCCCTGACTGGCCGGTGTTTCCTTGTAGGTCTCATCGAAACGGAAATTCGTTTCTACAAATGTATCTGGATGGCACAGCCCGATCAGCTGCTTTGCCAGGTCCACATACTTGCTGTCGTCAAAATTAATACTCAGCAGCCCGATTAACTCTTCTGACGTATTCTCAATAAACAGCGTGGAGGACCGCAGCTTCTTTCCAAGGGCGGATACCCCCATATAATGGGTACGATAGGAATAATTGTGATAGCTCTTATCCGCAATGATCTGCAGAATCTCGCTGGCCAGAGGTGCTCCCAGTTCCTGTCCGCTGACATGGTTGTTGGCAATGGCGATAATGGACTTTTCCTTGTCCTCCAGGCTGTGGAGCACAATCTCATAATCCGGCCCAAGGGTACGGCCAAGAAATTCCGTTAACTTTATATAATGCTGAAGGATTGAATGATTTTCTATATTCATGACCTGCTTCTTTCTATATGCTCATATAATGCTATTGTATCAAAATACCCTTTTAATATCTAGAGTATGTTTTAGAATGTAGGGTAATAAAATTTTATTATTTTCTTTTTGGTTTTGATAATTATTTATTAAATTTTTTCTATTTTACGCACTATGTATAATTTTATGCCCTAAAAAATATTTTTTTATTAATTAACACAAATGATATTGACATTTTTATAAAAATATAATAATATATTTTCATAAGTTGAGAAAACCTTATTACATCTCACATTCTTTCTTCTCAACTTGAACCTATTACATAATACTGTCCGCCAGTCGGCAACGATGACCGGGGTATTTGGAAGCGGCAGAGGTCCGCATCCAAACCAAAATCATTTTATGGAGGTATTATTATGGCTATCAAGTATGTTCCAGAACCATTCCGCATCAAGGTGGTTGAACCACTGAAAATGCTCACACGCCAGGAGCGTGAGCAGGCAATCGCCCAGGCCAGGTACAACATGTTTGGCTTAAGGGGAGAGGACTGCTACATCGATCTCCTCACTGACTCCGGTACCAATGCCATGAGCGAGGACCAATGGGCGGGGATCATGAAGGGCGATGAGGCCTATGCCGGCGCTTCCTCCTACTACAAACTGGTTGACGCTGCCAAGGACATCTTTGGATATGGATATGTCCAGCCTGTACACCAGGGACGCGCTGCTGAAAAGGTTCTGTTCCCCACATTCCTCTCCGAGGGTAAGATTGCAATTTCCAACATGTTCTTTGACACTACCCGCGCCCATGTAATCCTGGCCGGCGCGCGTCCCATCGACTGCGTAATCCCGGAAGCAAAGGATCCGTCCCACCGCTGCAAGTTCAAGGGCAATATGGATGTGGAAAAGCTGGAACAGATCATTCTTGAAAAGGGCGCTGAGAATGTGGGTCTGGTGGTCATGACAATTACCAACAATTCCGCCGGGGGACAGCCGGTTTCCCTGCAGAACATGAGGGATGTTTCCGCAATCTGTAAGAAATACAACATTCCCCTGGATATTGACGCGGCGCGTTACGCTGAAAACGCATACTTTGTCAAACGCGATGAGGAGGAGTGCAGGGACTGGCCGATTAAAAAGATTATTAAAGAAATGTTCTCCCTGGCCGACATGTTCACCATGTCCGCAAAAAAGGATACCATTGTCAACATGGGCGGCATGATTGGAGTCAAGGATGGAGAGTCACCTTTGATTCTGAAAATAAAAGCAAACTGTATTTCTTTTGAAGGATTCTATACATACGGCGGCCTTAACGGACGTGACCTGGAAGCCCTGGCCATCGGCTTATACGAGGGCATTGACGAAAATTATCTCCGTTACAGGATTGGACAGATGGAATATCTTGCATCCAGGCTGGATGATGCCGGTATTGCTTACCAGGCCCCGGTTGGAGGTCATGGCGTGTTTGTGGATGCAGCAGCCATGTTCCCCCAGATTCCATATTATGAATTCCCTGGCCAGGTGTTGGCCGTTGAACTCTACAAGGAGGCAGGCATCCGCACCTGTGATATTGGCTCCTATATGCTGGGCAATGACCCGGATACAAATGAACAGCTTCATGCCGATTTTGAATTCACACGTCTGGCCATTCCGCGCCGGGTCTACACCCAGGCCCATATTGATATAATGGCAGATGCATTGATTGCAATTAAAGAGCGGTCCCATGAAATCAAACATGGTTACAAGATTACATGGGAGCCACCGATCCTTCGTCATTTCCAGGCCTCTCTGGCACCTGTTGAGGACTGAAGGTAAGGGGCAGACCGCATGATGATTCAAACGTTATTTGAAATCATGTGATGTGCTTGGCAGCAATAAGATAGGGCATCCTATAGTAGTTTAAAGATTACTGTGGGGGGCCCTTTTTGTCTTCATTTTGTATCGAAAAGGAGAAGAAATATATGGGAAAAACATCCAATGGTAACAACAGGGAATCATGGGGATCGAAATGGGGTTTTATTCTTGCATGTATTGGTTCGGCAGTGGGGATGGGAAATATCTGGCTGTTTCCCAGCCGGGTTGCAAATTATGGCGGCGCGTTTCTGGTAGCATATCTTATCTTTGACATTCTGATCGGGTTTTCCGGTGTGATTGGTGAAATGAGCTTTGGGAGAAAGGCAAAGGAAGGCCCTGTAGGCGCTTTCAGGCAGGCCTGCGCCTCCCGTGGAAAAGGGAATACGGGTGCCCTGATAGGCGGTATCCCCATGGCGGGGGCGCTGATGCTGGCCATTGGCTACTCCGTAGTGGTGGGTTGGATTTTTAAGTATGTGTTCAATTCCTTTACCGGAAAAGCCCTTTCCTATGGTGCGGATGTGTCGGATATCTCAGGCTATGAACAGGCATTTGGCACCACCGCATCTTCCTTTGGCAACAACTTATGGCTGATTGTTGCACTGGCAGTCACATTTACCATCATGGTGCTGGGTGTTGCCAGCGGTATTGAGAAAGCCAACAAGATAATGATCCCTCTGTTTTTCCTGCTGTTTATGGGCCTGGCTGTTTATGTTTATTTCCAGCCCGGAGCTTCTGAGGGTTACAAATACATGTTCTCCATTAATCCTGAAAAGCTAAAAGATCCCATGATGTGGGTCTATGCCCTGGGCCAGTCATTTTTTTCCCTGTCCCTGGCCGGCAACGGAACGGTTATTTACGGCTCATACCTGTCCGATGATGAGGATATTGTCAGCTCCGCATGGAAAGTGGCCCTGTTTGACACAGGGGCCGCGTTCCTGGCCGCTCTGGTCATTGTTCCTGCCATGGCAGCCGCCGGCTCCACTGCCTTTGGCGGAGGCCCTGGCCTGATGTTCATCTATTTGCCCAACCTGTTTGCGGCCATGCCAAGCGGACACATTGTAATGGTGGTATTCTTTGTGGCTGTGCTGTTTGCAGGTCTTACTTCCCTGGTGAACCTGTTTGAGGCCCCCATCGCCACCCTTCAGGATAACCTGCATTTCAGCCGTGCCAAAGCAGTTACCACCATCGGTATCATTGGTGTTGTGGTGGCGCTGTGCATCCAGGGTATTGTTTCCGGCTGGATGGACTTCGTATCCATCTATATCTGCCCTCTGGGCGCCGGTCTGGCCGGGATTATGTTTGCCTGGATCTGGGGAAAGCAGGCAGTGGAGGATGCGGTATCCCTTGGAAGAAAGCAGCGGATTGGCGGCTGGTACTACCCCCTTTATAAATATGGATTCTGCATTCTGACCATGGCAGTGTTCATTCTGGGAATCGTCAACGGCGGAATTGGCTGATACAGCCTGCTATGGGGACCTGGTTCCTGGCGCCCGGCAGGGCCCTGACTTTCGGGATAGATTTTGAAAAGGGTCCTAAAAATGACAAAGGGCCATTGCATTTCCACGTACATCAGGTGGAAATACAATGGCTTTTTACGCTGTGGGAGACATCCGCCCTTTCATGGGGGCAGCTCCATTAATCCTCCTGCTCAATCGCCTTATCCTTTGAATTGCGGTAAAAGCCGTGTGCTTTTTCCGTGGGTATTGACTGACACCCCGGGTAAGCGGCAATCCGTCAATATAAAAACTCCAGAAACGTCTTAAGCGCCATGGCCTGGTTGGAGGGATGGTATGCAAAGCCGATGGTCCTTCGGTGGATGGGGATGTTTAAGGGAATCTCCACCAGGGAACCGTTGTCCAGTTCCTTCTGCACCAGTTCCTTGATGACGCAGCCGATTCCAAGGCCGATTTTTGCAAATTCAATCAACAGGTCCATGGTGGTCACTTCCAGGACCTGCCGCGGCAGTATGTTGTTATCCGACATGTACTCATCCACATGGTGGCGCGTCATGTTGCTGGAGTCCAGGAGCATGATGTTGCCGGTCTCAAAGATATTGGCGTCCCTGCCTTCCCTGAGATGCAGGTTTTCAAGGTAGGATGGGGTGGTGACAAAGATATCCTGTATGTCCATCACCGGTATGAATGCAAGGTCCCTGCGTACCGAAGGCTGTGCAACCAGCCCCAGGTCAATCTTCTGCTGTTCCAGACGGGTCAGGGTCAGTGCCGTGGACTGGCTCTCAATGGTCACCTTCATGTGGGGGTACTGGTCAATAAATGTTTTCAGGTAAGGGAGTAGGATGTATTTGCACAGTGTATTACTGACACCGATGCGCAGATGGCCGATATCGAATTCCTGGATCCGCTTAAGCTCCATTTCTCCCCGGTCCAGGGCGTCAAAGGCCTCCCTGGCATGCTCAAACAGGATTTCCCCTTCTGCTGTGAGCTGCACGCCCCTGGAACTGCGGGTGAAAAGGGACAGGCCCAGGCTGTCCTCCAGCTTGCTGATGGCCTTGCTGATGGCCGGCTGGCTGATATAGAGTTCCTTGGCTGCCTTGGAAATATTCCCGGCTTTTGCCACCTCATAGAATATCTTGTATTGTGACAGGTTCTGCTCCATGACTGTCCTCCCCGTAATATAACATTTTTTCATATGAAAATGTGTACTGTATAACTTTTATTATAACAACACATGTCCTGAAATGTAAAGAACAGAAGGGGATGATTTTAAAGGAAATTAAAAATGCGATTTTCCTTATTTCGGTTCACCTTCCCTGTTTTCCATAATATACTTATAATAGATCCGCCTCATGAAAGCCGGAAGCCGTACTGCCCCGGATTGCTCCGGGGATGGACCTGGAAAGAATATCCGGGTTACATGCCGGGGGCAGGCGGAAGGAAAGTACCGGCCAATTCTATGAATGCATTCATCTCGCGGGTCACCCATTTATCCTTATGATAGACAATCTGGCGCCAGGTCTGCATGTGGAAATCCTTTACGTTAAGGGCGGCCAGGCAGCCGGATTCAATGTCTGAGAGGATGGTGAACCTTGGAAGGAAGGAGACGCCCATATTGGCCCTCAGCAGGTTGATGATGAATTCCGTATTCCCTATTTCAAGGAAAGGGCGGATTGTCATATCCTGGGCCGCCAGATACTGTTCCAGTATGAAACGGTAGCTTGCATTTTTCTCGGTCAGGATGAATGGCTGTCCGATGACCTGGGAAAGGTCCAGGTCCTTCCTGCCGGAAAAGGGGTGGTTTACGGAGGATACGAAAACAATGTCCTCAGGCTCTTCCAGGACCTTGATCCATTTGTCGTCATACATACGCTTGTCCAGGAAATACACAATGTCAATGGCATTGCTGTTCATCATGTCCAGCAGGGTTCCGGGGGAATCGGTGATGATGCTTACGTTTACCCGGGGATACAGGCGGTGGTACTCTTTTAACAAAGGAGGAAAGATGGATGCACAGATGGACTCAATGGTGCCAAGGCACAGGCTTCCGGTCAGTTCCGTGGCTTCCGTCACAGCGTCCCTGGCGCATTCCAGGTCCCGCATGATGGCGGCGGCATGTTCAAAGAACACGGCGCCCTGGTGGGTTAAGGTGGTCTGTTTGCCGATGCGGTCAAACAGGTGGACATTCAGCTCTTTTTCCAGCTGCTTGACCTGGATGGTCACAGCGGCCTGGGAATATCCCAGCTGTTTGGCTGCTTTTGAAAAACTCTTTAGCTGAGCTACCTGAAGAAATGTTGCAATTTCGCGTAATTCCATAATATACGTCCTTTTTTTAATTGGTTTTTCTATAAAAATTTTTAAACTATATCATAAAAACATTAAATTTTACAACCATTTGTTTTTATGGTACATTAAGCTTAATGAGAAATCAATACCAAATAATGACTATTTTCCCAAAAATCAGTCAAAAAAGAAAGGAATCAAATATCATGGAAAAAGACAATGTAAAGTACAACGCGTATGTTCAGATACTGAAGGAGGAGCTGCTTCCGGCCATGGGATGTACGGAACCCATTGCCCTGGCCTATGGCGCTGCGCTGGCACGGAAAGTACTGGGGGAACTGCCGGACCGGGTGGTAATCGGGGCCAGCGGAAGTATTATCAAGAATGTCAAATCCGTGATTGTGCCTAATACAGACCATTTAAAAGGAATCCCGGCCGCTGCAACAGCCGGTATCGTGGCAGGTGACCCGGATAAGGAGCTGGAGGTAATCGCCCAGGTGACACCGGAGCAGATTGCACAGATGAAGGAGTTCATAGAAAATACCCAGATTGAAGTGGAGCATGTGGACAATGGCATCACCTTTGACATCATCGTGACACTGTACAAGGGAAGCTCTTATGCAAAGGTGCGCATTGCCAATTACCACACCAATGTGGTACTGGTTGAAAAAGACGGCGAGATCTTAAAGCAGATAGAAGTGGCCGGAGAGGACGAGGAGGGCCTGACAGACAGGAGCCTTCTTAATATGGAAGATATCTGGGATTTCATCAACACGGTTGACATAGCCGACATCAAGGAGGTACTGGACCGCCAGATTTCCTATAACATGGCCATTGCAGAGGAGGGCATCAAGGGGAATTACGGCGCCAACATCGGCAAGGTGCTTCTTGATATGTCTGGCAATGATGTGCGCACCAGGGCAAAGGCCATGGCGGCGGCTGGTTCCGACGCCAGGATGAATGGCTGCGAACTGCCGGTCATCATCAATTCAGGCAGCGGGAACCAGGGAATCACTGCATCCGTACCGGTCCTTGTATATGCGGAGGAGCTTAAGGTAAGCGAGGAGAAGAAATACAGGGCCCTGGCCTTATCCAACCTTACTGCCATTCACCAGAAGACACCGATTGGAAGATTATCCGCATATTGCGGCGCGGTAAGCGCCGGCGCGGGAGCAGGGGCAGGAATCGCTTATCTGTGCGGAGGCAGCTATAAGGAGATTGTCCATACGGTTGTCAATGCGCTTGCCATTGTGTCCGGCATTGTCTGCGACGGCGCCAAGGCTTCCTGCGCAGCCAAGATTGCTTCGGCGGTTGACGCAGGGATCCTGGGCTATAACATGTATATCCGCGGTCAGCAGTTCTACGGAGGAGACGGCATCGTGACAAAGGGTGTCGAGGAAACACTTAAGAATGTTGGCAGGCTTGGAAAGGAAGGAATGAAGGAGACCAACGAGGAGATAATTAAAATCATGATTGGAGATTAGGTATGAAAAAAATAACAGGTAGTTTACCGTTCCGATTACTGTTGGGTGTTATCCTCGGTATCATCGTCGGACAGATTTGCGGCGATGGTCTTATGCACGTCATTGTAACAATTAAGTACATACTGAATCAGGTGATTGTATTCTGTGTTCCGTTAATAATCATTGGTTTCATTGCCCCTTCCATCACAAGGCTGGGCAATAACGCATCCAAAATGCTTGGGGTTGCTGTTACGCTTGCATATGTTTCGTCAATCGGTGCTGCGCTGTTTGCCATGATGGCCGGTTATTTCCTGATTCCCCATCTGTCCATTATTTCTGAGGTAGAGGAACTTAGGAAACTGCCGGACATCGTGTTCCAGCTGGATATCCCCCAGATCATGCCGGTCATGAGCGCCCTTGTGTTTTCACTGCTTCTTGGCCTGGCCGCCACATGGACCAAGGCGGAGGTGATTACGGATGTCCTGGAGGAGTTCCAGCAGATCGTACTTTCCATTGTAACAAAAGTAGTCATTCCGGTGCTTCCTGTTTTTATTGCATTTACATTCTGCTCCTTATCATATGAAGGCACCATTACAAAGCAGCTGCCTGTATTTTTAAAGGTGGTCATCATTGTCATGATCGGACATTTTATCTGGATGACCCTGCTCTATGTAATCGCCGGTATCTATTCAGGGGCCAATCCCCTGGACGTCATCCGCAATTACGGGCCGGCCTATATCACAGCGGTGGGTACCATGTCATCCGCGGCCACCCTTGCGGTTGCCCTGCGCTGTGCCAAGAAGTCACAGCCGCCCCTGCGGGATGACATGGTGGACTTCGGCATCCCGCTGTTTGCCAATATCCATCTGTGCGGTTCCGTGCTGACAGAAGTATTCTTTGTCATGACGGTGAACAAGATACTTTACGGTTCCATTCCTACCATGGGGACCATGGTCTTATTCTGTGCACTCCTAGGCATATTTGCCATTGGGGCGCCCGGCGTGCCCGGAGGTACGGTAATGGCGTCCCTGGGGCTGATAACAGGCGTCCTTGGATTTGAGGAGTCAGGCACGGCGCTGATGCTGACAATCTTTGCCCTGCAGGACAGCTTCGGAACCGCATGCAACGTGACCGGCGACGGAGCCCTGACCATGATCCTTACCGGATTTGCGCAGAAACATGGGATTAAGAGACAGAAGCTTGAGAGCGGTCTGTGACCGGGGCCGGATTGGGGCCCCGATGGGACCGCGGCCACGGGCAGACAACGCAGGCTGTTTTATATCCGGGGATTGACAGCCCGCGGGAATATGTAGTAAGATGGAGCAAACAGGCTTCTGCACTGACAGGTATCCCTTACAGCAAAGCAGCCCGCGCGGATATCCCCAATCCAGGGGGCCGCAGACAGATGGAAGAGAATATGTGTTGACTGACCTGAAGCAGGGCTGAGAGGGAAAGCGGGTACACTTGAGTGGTTTTATCGGGATACGCCTATTTTGGCGTATCCTTTTTGTGTTGGGAAATGACACGGAACACGGACAGGAGGAAAAGATACATATGGGAATGAATGACACGCCTTCATCAGAACGGGTCCATATCGGATTCTTTGGAAGGAGGAATGCTGGGAAGTCCAGCGTGCTCAATGCAGTCACCGGCCAGGACCTGGCTGTGGTATCAGAGGTAAAGGGAACCACCACGGACCCTGTGTATAAGGCCATGGAGCTTCTTCCCCTTGGCCCGGTGATGATGATTGACACCCCGGGGATTGATGATGAAGGGGAATTGGGCGGCCTTCGTATTAAAAAGAGTTACCAGGTGCTTAATAAGACGGACGTGGCGGTTTTGGTGGTGGATGGCTGCCAGGGCATGGCATATGAGGACAGGGCGCTTCTTGGGCGGATACAGGAAAAGCATATCCCATGTGTGATTGCCTGCAATAAGGCGGACATGGATGGTCCTGCTGCTAACCATGGAGATTCTGGGAACCAGGCGGAATCGGCCGGCAAACCACAGGAAGCATATCCGCAGTCCCTTCCGGTAATCATGGTCAGCGCCCTTACCGGACAGGGCATGGACAAGCTTAAGGAATGCCTGGCGGGCCTGGGGAAGAGACAGGAGAGTGGGCGCAGGATCGTGGGGGATTTGCTGGAACCGTTGGATTTTGCCGTGCTGGTGGTGCCCATTGATAAGGCCGCCCCCAAAGGCCGTCTCATCCTTCCGCAGCAGCAGACCATACGGGATATCCTGGAGGCTGGCGCTGTTTCCATTGTACTTAAGGAGGATGGACTGGCAAAGGCGCTGCCGGCGCTGGGAAAGAAACCCAGGATCGTCATTACGGACAGCCAGGTATTTGGATCCGTGGCAAAGGATACGCCTGAGGACATCCTGCTGACATCCTTTTCCATCCTGTTTGCAAGGTATAAGGGGAACCTGGGCCCCCTGGTCAAGGGGGCGGCGGCCTTAAAGCATATTGGCGCGGGTGATAAGATCCTGATTTCAGAGGGGTGTACCCACCATAGGCAGTGCAATGACATCGGGACTGTTAAGCTTCCTGGCTGGATCCGGCAGTATACGGGCGTGGAACCGGAGTTCCATTTTACATCCGGGACCGGGTTTCCCGATGATTTAAGCGGTTACAGCCTGATTGTCCACTGCGGCGGATGCATGCTGAATGAAAGGGAAATGAAGTACAGGATGGAATGCGCAGAGGACCAGGGAATCCCAATGACCAATTACGGCATATTGATTGCATATACCCAGGGGATTTTAAAACGGAGCCTGGAGCCATTTCCGGAAATTGCATCCCTTCTTGGATGAAGCCAAAATAAAATGGGAATAAATGCGCATGATAAGGGTGCGGAAGCAGGCGGGATGCCTGCTTCCGCGCCTTTTACCGTGGCGGCTCCCATCACTGGAAAAGAAATAAAAAGAAAATATTTTTATTTAGTATTTAATGTTGAAAATAATTTTTTATGTGCTATACTTGTGATAAGGGAAATTAATTTAGACAGAATAACATTATATGGAAAAGGAGAAGCGACATGAAGATTCAGGGTAAGAGAGTCTGGATTGCAGGCCAGTTCATGGCGGCACAGATGGAGATTGAGGACGGGACCATTAAGCGGATTGACGGGTACGGTACAGGTCCTGCGGACCAGGATTACGGGGACAGGAGGATCCTTCCGGGTTTTATTGATATCCATACCCACGGCGCCTATGATTTTGACACCAATGACGGGGAGCCTGAGGGCCTTCGCAGATGGATGAAGAGGATTCCGCAAGAGGGCGTCACATCCATCCTTCCAACCACGGTGACCCAGATGCCCGAGGTGCTTACCAAAGCGGTTGCCAATGTGGCAAAGGTGTCAGAAGAAGGATATGAGGGCGCTGAGATACTGGGAATCCATTTTGAGGGACCTTTCCTGGACATGGAATATAAGGGCGCACAGCCTCCGGAGGCCATTGCTGTTGCATCGGTGGAGCAGTTTAAGAAGTACCAGGAAGCTGCAAAGGGACTGATTAAGTATATTACCCTGGCGCCGGAGCGGGATCCGGACCATGCGCTGACAAGATACTGCTCCACCCACGGCGTGGTGGTCAGCATGGGCCATTCGGCCGCAACCTATGAGCAGGCCCTGTTAGGCATTGCCAATGGCGCCACTTCCATGACCCATGTCTATAACGGCATGACCCCATACCACCACCGCAAGCCGGGGCTGGTAGGAACCGCGCTCAGGGTCAGGGATATCTATGGGGAAATCATCTGCGACGGCTGCCATTCCCATCTGGCTGCCCTGAATAATTTCTTTACTGCAAAGGGAAGGGATTACTCTATCATGATCAGTGATTCCCTTCGGGCAAAGCACTGCCCGCCGGGCGGACAGTACCAGCTGGGCGGCCATGACATAGAGATTGGCGATGACGGCCTGGCAAGGCTTAAGGGTACGGACACCATTGCGGGAAGCACGCTGAACCTGAACCGGGGCCTTAAGATCCTGGTGGAAGAGGCCATGGTCCCCTTTGACACGGCAGTCAATTCCTGTACCATCAACCCGGCCAGATGCCTTGGGGTGGATGACCGCAAGGGCAGGATTGCAGTGGGCTGCGACGCGGACCTGGTGGTGCTGGAGGATGATTACAGCGTGCTCCAGACCTGGTGCAGGGGACGTGCAATGCTCTAAAATACGGGATAATTTCAATAAAATCCCTGAAAATGCTTGCATTTACCAGAACATGATGGTATAGTATATAGGATAACTAATGTAGGGTACTGATAAAGAGTGGACGCCGGTCCACTCTTTCGTTTTGAGTAGGGCTCATACATTACTGTACAGATTGGAAAGGCGGTGTAGCAATTGGGAAAAAAGGAAAACTACGAGAGCAGGGTAGAACGTTACCTCCTGCCCCTGGTGGAAGAACATCATTTTGAACTTGTGGATGTGGAATATGTAAAGGAAGCAGGAACCTGGTATCTGAGGGCTTATATTGATAAAGAAGGCGGAATTGCAGTGGATGACTGTGAGGTCATCAGCAGGAAGCTTGGGGAGTGGCTGGATAAGGAAGATTTTATTGATGAAAGCTATATCCTTGAGGTCAGTTCGCCGGGACTTGGCCGTCCCCTGAAAAAGGAAAAGGACTTTATCAGGAGCATGGGCAAGGATGTGGACGTGCGTCTGTACCGCCAGATTGATAAGCAGAAGGAATTTACAGGTGCCTTAAGTGCATATGATGAGAATACTGTGACGCTGACCATGGAAGACGGAAGCCAGATGGTATTTGAAAAACCGGACATTGCCCTGATCCGGCTGGCACTGGATTTCTGATACTGCATTGATAGTTAATTCACATGCCCAGGCATGGATAGGAGGATAAACATGAACAAGGAACTGTTAGAGGCAATGGAAGTGTTGGAGAAGGAGAAGAACATCGCCAAGGACACACTGATTGAAGCGATTGAAAACTCACTGCTCACAGCCTGCAAGAACCATTTTGGAAAAGCCGATAACGTAAAAGTCACGGTAAACCCCAACACCTGTGATTTTGCTGTATATGCAGAAAAAACCGTTGTGGAGCAGGTGGAAGACGATATAATGGAAATCAGCCTGGCGGACGCCAAGATGCTGAGCCCCAAGTATGATTTGGGTGATACGGTGCAGATCCCGCTGGATTCCAAGAAATTCGGCCGTATTGCGACACAGAATGCCAAGAATGTCATTTTGCAGAAAATCCGTGAGGAAGAGCGCAAGGTCCTTTACAACGAGTATTATACAAAGGAAAAGGATGTGATGACAGGCATCGTGCAGCGCTATCTTGGCAGGAATGTAAGCATCAACCTTGGACGGGTGGATGCAATCCTCAATGAGAGCGAGCAGGTAAAGGGCGAGACCTTCCGTCCGACCGAGCGCATTAAGGTATATGTGCTGGAGGTTAAGGATACACCGAAGGGACCAAGGGTTTCCGTTTCCAGGACACACCCGGACCTTGTTAAACGCCTGTTTGAATCCGAGGTTGCAGAGGTACGCGACGGCACTGTGGAAATCAAGGCCATTGCCAGGGAGGCTGGGTCCAGGACAAAGATTGCAGTTAAATCCAATGACGCCAACGTGGACCCGGTAGGAGCATGCGTGGGCCTTAACGGTGCAAGGGTGAACGCCATTGTAAGTGAGCTCAGGGGTGAAAAGATCGATATCATTAACTGGGATGACAATCCTGCTTATCTGATTGAGAACGCCTTAAGCCCGGCCAAGGTAATCTGCGTGGTGGCGGACGAGGAAGAGCGCGAGGCACAGGTGATCGTGCCGGATTACCAGCTTTCCCTGGCCATTGGCAAGGAGGGCCAGAACGCAAGGCTGGCGGCAAGACTGACCGGTTTCAAGATTGATATAAAGAGCGAGACCCAGGCAAGGGAGATGGGGCTCTTTGAGCAGATGGGCCTTCAGTACGGAGATACCCCTGCGCCAAGTTTCGAGGAAGATAGTTTTGAAGAAGACAGCTATGAAGAGACAGAAAACTACCCGGAATATGAAGAGGGCTACCAGGAAGACGGGAACGGACAGGAATAGGAAAGTCCACGATGAGACGGATTGTGGGAGATTAGGGATACTCTGAGAAGATTAGGAGTGATATAAGTGGGTATAAAGAAAGTTCCGCTCAGGCAGTGCATTGGCTGCCAGGAGATGAAGAGCAAAAAAGAAATGATAAGAGTCATAAAAACCGCCGAAGATGAGATTATGTTAGATGCCACGGGCCGTAAGAACGGAAGAGGCGCTTACCTGTGTCCATCAATGGAATGCTTTAAGAAGGCCGTGAAGAGCAAGGGGTTGGAACGGTCCTTCAAGATGGCGATTCCGAAAGAGGTATATGAAACTCTGGAAAAGGAGATGGAAGAGCTTGGTAAATAGCAAAAAACTGTTAAGCCTGATAGGCCTTGCAAAAAGGGCAAGGAAGGTGGTAAGCGGTGAATTTTCGACGGAAAAGTCTGTAAAGAGCGGAAAGTCACACATGGTAATCGTATCGGAGGAAGCTTCGGACAACACGAAGAAAATGTTTACCAATATGTGCACTCACTATAAAGTCCCAATCTATCTGTTTGGAACCAAGGATGAACTGGGGCACGCCATGGGGCAGGAGTTTCGGGCATCCCTGTCCGTGGAAGATGCAGGGTTCGCAAAGTCAATGGCAGAACTAATGAATATAAATGGAGGTAGTTTGAATGAGAGTAAGTGAACTGGCAAATGAACTGGGTAAAACCAGTAAAGAAATATTGGAAATCATAAAACAAAAAGACAATGCAGCTGCCTTGTACGCTGCATCGAATGTGACGAGGGATCAGGAGAATATTGTGCGGAATTCATTAAGCCCTAAAAAAGCAGCTGCCCCAAAGGCAGAGGCACCTAAAAAGGAGGCGCCCAAAGCAGACGCGCCCAGGACGGAGGCTCCTAAGACAGAGGCTCCTAAGACAGAAGCCTCAAGGACAGAGGCTCCGAAGCAGGAAGCATCCAAGGCCGCGGAGGCAGCCGGCAGGACAGAACCAGCTAAGAAAAAGCTGACAGCCGTGTTCCGTCCGCAGAATGCGCAGCAGCAGATCAAGCGTCCGGTTCCACCAAAACCGCAGCCAAAGCCACAGCAGGCCCAGGCTCCAAAGGCCGAGGCACCGGCAGCAGCGCCTGCTCCCCGCCAGGAGACCGTACGTCCCCAGGTCCAGGCCCAGGCAGTGGAGGCAGCGCCGGTGAAAGAAACCCCGGCATCCCAGACAGCGGACAAAGCGAATACGCCTGACAGCCGCGAAGCTGCAAGGCCGCAGCATACATCCCAGGAATCCCAGGGCAGCCGTGAAGGCGGTTATCAGGGCAACCGCGAGGGAGGTTACCAGGGCAACCG
>NZ_QVEX01000040.1:0-482 GCF_003434055.1 Enterocloster aldenensis
AGAATGAACCGGCGAGTTACTGTATGGAGCGAGGTTAAGCAGGATATGCGGAGCCGAAGCGAAAGCGAGTCTTAAGAGGGCGAAAGTTGCATGCAGTAGACCCGAAACCGGGTGATCTAGCCATGACCAGGTTGAAGTTGGGGTAAAACCCGATGGAGGACCGAACCGACCCCCGTTGAAACGTTGGCGGATGAGTTGTGGCTAGGGGTGAAATTCCAATCGAACCCGGAGATAGCTGGTTCTCCCCGAAATAGCTTTAGGGCTAGCGTCGAGGTAGAGAGTTGCGTGAAGGTAGAGCACTGAATATGTGATGGCCCCATCTCGGGGTACTGAGCATAATCAAACTGCGAATGTCACGGAAACATACTCGGCAGTCAGACAGCGGGTGATAAGGTCCGTTGTCAAGAGGGAAACAGCCCAGACCATCAGCTAAGGTCCCAAAATGTATGCTAAGTGGAAAAGGATGTGGAGATGTACAGACA
>NZ_QVEX01000040.1:492-900 GCF_003434055.1 Enterocloster aldenensis
AGACAACTAGGAGGTTGGCTCAGAAGCAGCCATCCTTTAAAGAGTGCGTAACAGCTCACTAGTCGAATGACTCTGCGCCGATAATTTACCGGGGCTAAGCATACTACCGAAGCTATGGATCCCAAGGGATGGTAGGGGAGCGTTCCATGAACGGAGAAGCGTGATCGAGAGGACGCGTGGAGATCATGGAAGAGAGAATGCCGGTGTGAGTAGCGGAACGTGGGTGAGAATCCCACGCACCGAAAACCCAAGGTTTCCAGAGGAAGGTTCGTCCGCTCTGGGTAAGTCGGGACCTAAGGCGAGGCCGAGAGGCGTAGTCGATGGACAACAGGTAGAGATTCCTGTACTCATATATATGTGAAGGAATGACGGAGAGAGGAAGCTGCAGCCAGCGGCTGGAAGAGCTGG
>NZ_QVEX01000040.1:910-1725 GCF_003434055.1 Enterocloster aldenensis
GAAGAGCTGGTGCAAGCGAGATATCGGGATGGCAGGCAAATCCACCATCCGAAACGAGAAGGCGTGAAGCGTACGGAAAGCTAAGGCGAGTACGGAAGGCAGTGGAGGAGCTTCCAAGAAAAGTTTCTAACGAAAGTATATGTGACCCGTACCGAAAATGGACACACATGGGTGAGGAGAGAATCCTAAGGTGAGCGAGAGAACTATAGCTAAGGAACTCTGCAAAATGACTCCGTAACTTAGGGAGAAGGAGTGCTCATAGAGATATGAGCCGCAGTGAAACGGCCCAAGCGACTGTTTACCAAAAACACAGCTCTCTGCTAAGCCGCAAGGCGAAGTATAGGGGGTGACGCCTGCCCGGTGCTGGAAGGTTAAGGGGAGGGGTTAACGCAAGTGAAGCCCTGAACTGAAGCCCCAGTAAACGGCGGCCGTAACTATAACGGTCCTAAGGTAGCGAAATTCCTTGTCAGGTAAGTTCTGACCCGCACGAAAGGCGTAACGATTTGGGCGCTGTCTCAGCTGTAGACTCGGTGAAGTCTTAGTACCTGTGAAGATGCAGGTTACCCGCGACTAGACGGAAAGACCCCATGGAGCTTCACTGCAGGTTGATATTGGGATTTGATGCAGCATGTACAGGATAGGTAGGAGGCAAGGAGATGGATACGCCAGTATTCAAGGAGCCGCTGTTGGGATACTACCCCTGTTGTATTGGATTTCTAACCGGACGACGTAAAGCCGTTGACGGGACAGTGTCAGTCGGGCAGTTTGACTGGGGCGGTCGCCTCCCAAAGAGTAACGGAGGCGCCCAAAGATAC
>NZ_QVEX01000040.1:1755-2197 GCF_003434055.1 Enterocloster aldenensis
AAACCAAGCGCAGAGTGCAAAGGCAAAAGGGTGTTTGACTGCGAGACCCACAAGTCGAGCAGGGACGAAAGTCGGGCTTAGTGATCCGGCGGTGCTGAATGGAAAGGCCGTCGCTCAACGGATAAAAGCTACCCTGGGGATAACAGGCTGATCTCCCCCAAGAGTCCACATCGACGGGGAGGTTTGGCACCTCGATGTCGGCTCATCGCATCCTGGAGCTGAAGTCGGTTCCAAGGGTTGGGCTGTTCGCCCATTAAAGCGGTACGCGAGCTGGGTTCAGAACGTCGTGAGACAGTTCGGTCCCTATCCGGCGCGGGCGTAGGATATCTGAGAGGAGCTGTCCTTAGTACGAGAGGACCGGGATGGACAGACCGCTGGTGCATCTGTTGGCATACCAATGCCATGGCAGAGTAGCCAAGTCTGGACGGGATAAACGCTGAAG
>NZ_QVEX01000041.1 GCF_003434055.1 Enterocloster aldenensis
TCAAAACCACATATTGAAAACCGAATTGAACAAACTTCCTATCCCCTGAACCTTCTGGTTAAGCCCTCGACCGATTAGTATTAGTCAGCTCCGTACATTGCTGCACTTCCACCTCTAACCTATCCACCTCGTCGTCTACAAGGGGTCTTACTGCCTACGCATGGGATATCTCATCTTGAGGGGGGCTTCACGCTTAGATGCCTTCAGCGTTTATCCCGTCCAGACTTGGCTACTCTGCCATGGCATTGGTATGCCAACAGATGCACCAGCGGTCTGTCCATCCCGGTCCTCTCGTACTAAGGACAGCTCCTCTCAGATATCCTACGCCCGCGCCGGATAGGGACCGAACTGTCTCACGACGTTCTGAACCCAGCTCGCGTACCGCTTTAATGGGCGAACAGCCCAACCCTTGGGACCTGCTACAGCCCCAGGATGCGATGAGCCGACATCGAGGTGCCAAACCACTCCGTCGATGTGAACTCTTGGGAGTGATAAGCCTGTTATCCCCAGGGTAGCTTTTATCCGTTGAGCGATGGCAATCCCACTTTCATACCACCGGATCACTAAGTCCTACTTTCGTACCTGCTCGACCCGTCAGTCTCGCAGTCAAGCCCCCTTATGCCTTTGCACTCTCTGGATGGTTTCCAACCATCCTGAGGGAACCTTTGAGCGCCTCCGATACCCTTTCGGAGGCGACCGCCCCAGTCAAACTCCCCACCTGACATTGTCCCCCGCCCAGGTCATGGGCGCAGGTTAGAAACCCAATACCGCAAGGGTGGTATCCCAACAGCGGCTCCTCACAGACTGGCGTCCATGATTCACAGCCTCCCACCTATCCTGTACATGCAATACCGGATCCCAGTATCAAGCTGGAGTAAAGCTCCATGGGGTCTTTCCGTCCTGGCGCAGGTAACCAGCATCTTCACTGGTATTTCAATTTCACCGGGTGCATTGTCGAGACAGCGCTCAAATCATTACGCCTTTCGTGCGGGTCGGAACTTACCCGACAAGGAATTTCGCTACCTTAGGACCGTTATAGTTACGGCCGCCGTTTACTGGGGCTTAAATTCAAAGCTTCGCGTTTCCGCTGACCTCTCCTCTTAACCTTCCAGCACCGGGCAGGCGTCAGCCCATATACCTCACCTTACGGTTTTGCATAGACCTGTGTTTTTGCTAAACAGTTGCTTGAGCCTATTCTCTGCGGCCCACTTTCATGGGCACCCCTTCTCCCGAAGTTACGGGGTCATTTTGCCGAGTTCCTTAACAATGCTTCTCCCGCCGGCCTTAGGATTCTCTCCTCATCCACCTGTGTCGGTTTACGGTACGGGCGTGTATCACACGATAGCGGCTTTTCTTGACAGCTGGAATCACACACTTCGCTACTTCAGTTCGCTCCGCATCACGTCTTCGGATTGTACGGCGGATTTGCCAGCCGTACTCCTACCCCGCTTGCCCCGGTATTCCCATTCCCGGGATGTGCTGTCCTTCTGTGTCCCCACAGTTCTGATGATACACGGTACAGGAATCTCAACCTGTTGTCCATCGGCTACGCCTCCCAGCCTCGCCTTAGGCCCCGACTTACCCAGAGCAGATCAGCTTTACTCTGGAAACCTTGGATATTCGGCCTGGAGGATTCCCACCTCCATCTCGCTACTCATTCCGGCATTCTCTCTTCTTAAATGTCCACGGCTCCTCGTCGGTACCGCTTC
>NZ_QVEX01000042.1 GCF_003434055.1 Enterocloster aldenensis
TTTCATCATTTTTGTCATTCCTTTCGCTTCGCTCAAGGCACAAACAAGTTATGAAAAAATGTTGTACCTCTCCACTATTTGATTTATAATCCCTGTAGGGAATAGCAATACACTACAGAGCACGGAAGGAGGAGTGGCGAATTTATTCCGACCCCGTATCATTATATGTGCCGTCATCCTTTCAAGCACAAACAAGTGGGACTTTGAGCCCGGACTCTTATCATTGGTAATAAACCATGTTTATTCAGTCACAGGATGACAGTCACTGTTGCTATTCCTTTTTATAAGGTGGTGATACTTATGATGAAGTTAAAATACCCCATCTGCTGTGGGCTTGACGTCCACAAAAATGTTATCGTTGCAACCATCGTAATCACTAACAGGGACGGAGTATCCGAATACAGGCAAAAATCCTTTTCAACCATCAACCCGGATATTCAAAAGTTTCACAACTGGCTTATCGAGAATAATTGTTATCACGTTTGTATGGAATCCACAGGAAAGTATTGGATTCCTATTTTTAATTATCTCGAAAAGGACATAGAGGTCTGCCTTACACATCCCAAATATGTCAAAGCTATCAAAGGCAAGAAAACGGACAAAAAGGATTCAAAATGGATTGCCGACCTCTACAAATTTGACCTTGTCAGATGTTCCTTTATCCCTCCCAAGGATTTCCGCCAGCTCCGGGAACTTGCCAGATACCGCTTTAAGCTGGTCTGCATGAAATCCTCTGAGAAGAACCGCATCCAGAACTGTATGACCGTTTCCAATGTCGGCATTGCCAGCGTGCTTTCTGACCCTTTCGGCAAAACAGCAACCGAAATCATGTCTTATCTGCTGGAGCATACCGCTGATTCCATTGACGAAAAGGCTGTCCGAAAACTGATAAAAAAAGGGGCCAAAGCCAAGTCTGATGAAATCATCGAAGCAATCAGAGGCTGCAACATTGAAACAGACCAGGCAAAAAAACTGGAACTGGCCCTTGGCCATCTGGAATATCTTGACGGTATGATTACCCAGACCGAAGTGGAACTCTATGTCCGTATCAAACCTTATTATGAGTTTGTGGAATTTGTCAGCACCATGCCCGGCATGACAGAGTTAAGTTCCACCATTGTTCTCGCAGAAACAGGCGTTGACATGAACATTTTTGATGATGCCAGACACCTCTGTTCCTGGTGTGGACTTTCTCCTTCCAACAATGAATCCGCAGGTAAGAAAAAATCTGTCCGAATTGCCAAAGCAGGCGCTTACTTGAAACCGATGATGGTACAGTGTGCCCTTGCCGCAATCAAAAACAAAAAGCAGCCTTATTTTGCAATCAAATATGGGCGAATCAAAAAGCGTCGTGGCCATAAGAAAGCAATCATTGCCATCGCAAGAATGATGATGGTCTGTATTTACCATATGGTCTCGGAAAAGAAACCTTTTACCCCTGCTGACTATGAGGAATTGATGAAGCCTCAAAACCATGTAGAGCGTGTTGTTCTGAATGAAAACAATGTTTTTGCCTATCTTGAAAGTCTTGGTTACGATAGTTCTAAGTTAGTGAAGCGCAACGATAACTAATCTTTATTCTATTGTCAAACAATCGCAAAATCAGGGGTTTTATGAACCCTTATATAAGTGCGCCCAAAAATTCACTTTATTTTTCACTCTTC
>NZ_QVEX01000044.1:0-279 GCF_003434055.1 Enterocloster aldenensis
AGTCCCGAACAGTCGATGCCGAGATTATTTATCGTCTGCACCGACAGAGGAGTATACTGTCCCTGATTGTATGCGTACCAGTACCCCTTATTCCCAAATGTATACGGTGTTCCGAGCAAAGTTGCCGCCTTTGCGATCACCGTATCGGAAGACGGAAACGCAGAGTTTTCGGTCGAAGTACTTGCGGCATTTGCTGTTATCGCTCCGCTCACAGATGAACCGAGCATAGAAAAAGCGCAGAGGCCTTCCATAAACCCTGCGCCAAGCTTCTTTAATATT
>NZ_QVEX01000044.1:289-814 GCF_003434055.1 Enterocloster aldenensis
TTCTTTAATATTTTGGATTTTTTAAACATAAAATGCATTTCTCCTTTGATTTTAAATTACAACACTTTACTTTTTATTACATCGTTATTTCCGGCTCAGGTTCATCCGCCATTTCCTCATCGGGAGTATTTTCTACCTCAATTTCCGTAGCCTGCATTTGCTCCAATACGATAATGGGAGTTTCAAACATTTCGGAATATTTCTTGATCTGATCATCGGTAAGTGAACAGCTGTCCCATTCGCCGTATTCGTTCATATAATTTCCTGAAACAAAGAAAGTTCCATGTACAAGAACATTTCCCACAATACGATTAGGCTGTGAACCATTAAGCAGGAATTCATCGTTGCACCAAGCAATCGCAGTTTCTTTCGGCTCAAAATATATAGGTTCGATACACCCTCCGACTATTGCCTGCATATCGTGAATATCATCGCCGATTTCCTTTTCATACGGCGCTTTTTCAGGCTCAATAACAAGTATTTTCATTTACAAAACCTCCTCATCTTCATTGCAATAATCCCACA
>NZ_QVEX01000044.1:824-1109 GCF_003434055.1 Enterocloster aldenensis
CCCACAGTGGACACTCGTTACAGTCATCATACATTGAACATGTTCGCTCTATTTCTTCCTCCGAGATACCGCAGTCACGGCGTTCTGTTTCAGGAGCATTGCGCCATATCGTAAGCGTCACTCCGCTATCATCGCACTCCGTTTCCACGCTTACGGGATTTTCGTTTTCATCAAAAAGCCCCGAAAATACGGTAGTTCCGTTGGTTGTGAGTACCTGTGCAAAAATAATCTTTCTCATAAAATTATACCTCCAAATTGTCTGTTTCATCGTCAAACAGCGAAAGC
>NZ_QVEX01000044.1:1122-1418 GCF_003434055.1 Enterocloster aldenensis
GCGAACCGCCTGTAATCTCTCGCTTGTATCGTAATTGGATATGAGCAGCTCCGCATACTGACAGCCGCCGTCGTATCTCTGCGCCAGATTATTCAGTCTGCTGATCTCCTCAATGTGAATATTAGGCTTATCCCATATCTCACGGATTTCTGGACAGTCATTGTAGGAAACAAGAAACTTGCCCTTGATATCCATTAGCGAATCCCTGAGCCTAATATGATCCTTGGTTTTAAAACCAACGTCTTTGTAGTAGTTTTCGGTTGCAAAGTACGGTGGATCGCAATAAAAAAAGCTGA
>NZ_QVEX01000045.1 GCF_003434055.1 Enterocloster aldenensis
CTGTAATCCTGTATAATAAAACTTGACACATAAAAAACAATCAAAGTATAATAAAAACAAAGGAGTGTGTCATCAATGGGAACAGGAAAACAATATGATGAAGAGTTTAAAAAGCAGGCAATAAAGCTCGCAAAGGAGATTGGCACCAAGGCAGCAGCAGATGAGCTGTGCATCCCCAAAGGGACGCTGGGGACATGGGTGCAAAAGGCGCGGATCGGGGAAATAGACACAGGTGCAGGCTCACGTACACCGGGAGAGTCACTTACTATCGCACAGCAGCTCCAGGCAGCGAACAAACGGATAAAAGAACTTGAAAAGAAAAACCGAGAGCTTGAAGAACTGAATGAATTTCTGGAGGAAGCATCTGCTTTTTTCGCCGCGAACCGTCGGAAGTCAGGAAAGAAGAACGGTTAAAGTTCATTTCCAAAAAGACTGATGACGGTAGGATCACAGGAAGGATCAGTTTTTACTGCAAGGCTTTAGAGGTTACAAGACAAGCATTTTACGATCATCTCAGCCATAAAAACGCCCCCTGGAAGTATCAGGCACTTGCAGATGAAATGATGAAGATCCACGAAGAAGACCAATATAATGACTGCTACGGCAGAGAGCGTATGTATCTTGCATTGCAGCAGAGAAAGGATGCCGGGAAAACTGACATTGACATTCCATGTGAAGCTACTGTACGCAAGGTCATGGTGCAGATAGGATTGATACACAAGCCTCGCAGAAAGCCAAACGGGATAACCAAAGCGGATCGGCTTGCTCGAAAATCGGATGATCTTCTCAGACGTGATTTTTACGCAGACAGGCCTTTGAAAAAAGCTGTGACCGACATAAGCGAGGTGAAGGCAAAGGATGGAAGGCTCTATGTTTCAGTGATATTTGACTGCTTTGATCTGATGCCGCTGGGGATAGCTATTGAAGATAATATGAGAGCTTCGCTCTGCTGCCATACTCTTGAAAACGCAAACAAATCATATCCTGATATAAAGGGCTGTATCATCCACTCGGACAGAGGCAGTCAGTATACAAGCGAAGAGTACCAAGCTGCTGTAAAGAAATATGGGATCATTCAAAGCATGAACAGTGCCGGCGGAAGATGTCATGATAATGCACGCTGTGAAAGTATGTGGGCAAGAATGAAAGAAGAGCTATTCTACAGCCGTGGGGACAAATCGGAGAAATACACTATGAGAGAGTTGAAGACTATGATCTGGAGATATTATATGAGTTACTGGGCTAACAGAAGAATCTGCACCGCCAACGGTGGGCTGCCTCCGGCAGTTCGAAGAAAGCTCTACTATGATCATATCTTTCTCGTTGCATAATTCTTGTTCGAATAAAATGTGTCAAGTGATATTGACAAAACCATTTTAAAGAACGGATAAGTCCTGTCGTGTATCGGAACA
>NZ_QVEX01000046.1:0-645 GCF_003434055.1 Enterocloster aldenensis
ACAAAGAAAACACTTAAGACATCACATGGTGAAGTGGAGATTGAATCACCTAGAGATCGTGATGGATCGTTTGAACCAGTACTGGTACCTAAACGTAAAAAAGATGTTTCTGCAATTGAAGAAAAGGTGCTCGCAATGTACGCCAGAGGAATGTCGCAAAGAGATATTTCTAAAACTGTTGAAGACATTTATGGTTTTTCTGTATCACATGAAATGATATCTGACATTACTGATGCAATATTGCCTGAATTAGAAGAATGGCGTAATAGACCGCTTAAAAAATGCTATCCATTCTTATTTGTAGATTGTATGTATGTGTCATTAAGACATGATTATGAAGTAAATCAAACTGCTGTATATGTAATTTTAGGGTATGATCTAAGAGGTCATAAAGAAATCTTAGGATTATGGTTATCACCAACCGAAAGCAAGAATCAATGGATGCAGATTTTTGATGAATTAAAAGCTAGAGGATTAGAAGATGTGTTCTTTATTTCTATGGATGGTGTATCGGGTTTAGAGGAAGGTGCAAAAGCTATCTTTCCTAAAGTCGTAGTTCAAAGATGTATTGTACACTTAATAAGAAACTCTATTAAATATGTACCAAGTAAAGACTATAAGAAATTCACACAATCTTTAAAAAGA
>NZ_QVEX01000046.1:667-1004 GCF_003434055.1 Enterocloster aldenensis
TCTATGGTGCTACTAATATAAAAACTGCAAAAACGGCTTTTGAAACATTTCAAAAAGAATGGGCTCAATACCCAGGTGCCATAGATGTTTGGAAACGAAATTTCATACATGTAGAACAGCTTTTTAACTATGGAAGTGATGTTAGAAAAATCATGTATACGACTAACGCGATTGAATCAGTTAATTCTAGTTTTAGAAAAGTCACTAAAAAAGGAACATTTCCTAATGAGAATGCATTGTTTAAACTTTTATATCTAAGAATCAAAGAATTAGAAAACAAATGGGAAAATGGTCATATTAGGAATTGGTCAATGGTATTAAATCAATTGATGATAGA
>NZ_QVEX01000046.1:1022-1277 GCF_003434055.1 Enterocloster aldenensis
CAATTGATGATAGATGATCATTTTACAACTAGAATCAATCAATATTTAAGTAGCCAATCTTAACCAAGAAGGATGCAATTGTTCATATATTGCATAACCTTTTATATACTCAAAAAGCAGCAGTATTAAAGATAAGTTTTAACACTGCTGCTTATTAAATACAAGTTCTTTTAGTGACACTACAAGAAATAATCACAAACTTGAATAACCTATTTTTTAGTAATGTTTAAATTACTTACACACTTTTCTTGACAA
>NZ_QVEX01000047.1 GCF_003434055.1 Enterocloster aldenensis
AATCTACTTATATAGATAAGCAGGAGGTAAAAGCAATGAATCAAAAATACACAGTCAGCTTAACAGAGGAAGAACGCAAAACAATTCATAAACTGTTAAATGAAAATATGCTCTCCATTTCGTTGCGTAAAAGAGCGAATATCCTTCTTCTGTCAGACCAAAGTGTTGGAACTCCCATGAAGCAAAAGGAAATTGCACTTCGTTGTGACGTTAATGTGGCAACCGTTTCCCGCACCGTCTGTGACTTTTCCCTCCATGGCTTGCAACAGGCCCTTACATTCAAACGAACTAAGGCAACCAATCCTACCATTGTTACAGGAGAAATTGAAGCGAATGTCATTGCTTTGGCCTGCAGCCAGCCTCCGGATGGTTTCTCAAAGTGGTCGGTTCGCCTTCTCACCCAAAAGGTGATAGAGCTTCAAATCTTTGAAACGGTTTCCAGAGAGACGGTCCGCAGGATTTTAAAAAAACACAGCTTAAACCGCATTTAAAAAAGCAGTGGTGCATACCTAAAAAACAAAATTCAGAATTCGTTGCCAGGATGGAAGATATCCTGAATGTATACCGGATGGACTATGATAAAGAGATTCCCCTGGTATGCATGGATGAACAGCCGGTGCAGCTTCTGGATGATAAAATCCTTCCCATCCCCATAAAGCCGGGGAGTGTCAGAAAAGAAGATTATGAGTATATCCGTAAAGGAAGCGCGTCTATTTTTCTTTTTACGGAGCCCTTAAAAGGATGGCGTCATGTAAAGGCCTCAGAGCAGCGGACAAGAAAAGACTGGGCCCTGCAGATCCAGGAACTTCTTACCGTACAGTATAAAGACGTAAAGAAAATCCGTCTGGTTATGGATAATTTAAACACCCATGGTATATCCTCTCTTTATGAAACGTTCGATCCGGAGACTGCGTTTGGCCTGGCCCAGCGCCTGGAAATACACTACACTCCCAAACATGGGAGCTGGTTAAATATAGCTGAAATAGAACTAAGCGCGATGACCACCCAGTGTTTAGACCGGAGGATACCAAATATAGAGGAATTGCAAAGGCAGATATCCACCTGGGAGACCCAGCGCAATCAGAGTCAAAAAGCAGTTCAATGGCAATTCAGGACAGAGGATGCACGAATAAAATTAAAGCATCTTTATCCGGTTGTAATAGAGTCAGATATCAATTAGTATAAATGCTTTTTAACTATGTCAAGGTACTAG
>NZ_QVEX01000048.1:0-580 GCF_003434055.1 Enterocloster aldenensis
TCAGAAAATCATTCTTATTTTCTCTTCCTGCAGGTACTTAGATGTTTCAGTTCCCTGCGTCTCGCCTCATCATGTCTATGTATTCAACATGTGATCCATGGATTTGACTCCATGCGGGTTCCCCCATTCGGATATCGACGGATCTTTGCGTGCTTACCGCTTCCCGTCGCATTTCGCTGTTTGCTGCGTCCTTCTTCGCCGGAGTGTGCCTAGGCATTCCCCATACGCCCTTTCTTGCTTTACCTTCTAGGTTTGCTTGCTTGAACTTTTTTTCGTTTACACTTGCTGTAAAATCTTAGTTACTTTCGACTTTTCGTACTAGACCTTTTTTCTTTTAAATGTCTAATCTCTTCTTTATCGTTTTCGCAATTTTTTTTACTACTATCCAGTTTTCAATGTCCTCTTGAATGTCTAAGACATTCAAAACCAAACAAGAAAGCACAACTTTCTCTCCCTAGAAAGGAGGTGATCCATCCCCACGTTCCCGTAGGGATACCTTGTTACGACTTCACCCCAATCATCAGTCCCACCTTAGACAGCTCCTTCCTTGCGGTTAGGCCACCGGCTTCGGGTGTTACCG
>NZ_QVEX01000048.1:606-1197 GCF_003434055.1 Enterocloster aldenensis
CGGGCGGTGTGTACAAGGCCCGAGAACGTATTCACCGCGACATGCTGATTCGCGATTACTAGCGATTCCAACTTCGTGCAGTCGAGTTGCAGACTGCAGTCCGAACTGAGAACAGTTTTCTGGGTTTCGCTCCACCTCGCGGCTTCGCTTCCCTCTGCTCTGTCCATTGTAGCACGTGTGTAGCCCAGGTCATAAGGGGCATGATGATTTGACGTCATCCCCACCTTCCTCCAGGTTATCCCTGGCAGTCTCCCTAGAGTGCCCACCACGACGTGCTGGCTACTAAGGATAAGGGTTGCGCTCGTTGCGGGACTTAACCCAACATCTCACGACACGAGCTGACGACAACCATGCACCACCTGTCTCCCCTGTCCCGAAGGAAGGGCACCGTTACGTGCCGGTCAGGGGGATGTCAAGACTTGGTAAGGTTCTTCGCGTTGCTTCGAATTAAACCACATGCTCCACCGCTTGTGCGGGCCCCCGTCAATTCCTTTGAGTTTCATTCTTGCGAACGTACTACTCAGGCGGAGTACTTATTGCGTTAACTGCAGCACTGAGATTTGACTCCCAACACTTAGTACTCATCGTTTA
>NZ_QVEX01000049.1 GCF_003434055.1 Enterocloster aldenensis
TAACATATGTTAAGAACATTCTCTCACATGATGTTTATATACATAGCTATGTAGGTTTGTCAATCATATTGGACACTATTATTAAGAAATTCGATAGGCGAAAACCATTTGAGGGGACGCATAGGACGGTTGTTTGTTCGACTTAAACGTGCAGCTAGCTGCACGTTTAAGTCGTCGCAGGAATAAAACCTATGGCACGAATAGAATTTGTTGTGATCTTCTCGGTGACTGCGCTCTACTTTGCCATTGTGCCTAGGCGTATATGGACGAATGAGTTTATGTTCAATGCCAAGTTGTGAGAGTGTATTCTCAAACAGCGTTTTCTTGTCTCTTTTGCTTGGCGAAAAGCGGTTAGTAAATTCAAATCCATTGTCGGTCTGAATACATTTCACCGTTATTCCTCTGCGTTTGTACCATTTCACCAGCCTTTTTACAAAGTCTGCTGAAGAATAGGTGCTTTGCTCCTCATATCCGTATAAAAATCTTATCCTGGTATACTCATCGATCGCCGTGTATTGGTACAGCTTCATCTCTGGGTCAGCTATACACTTTCTCGGAACTACCTTTACGTCCACCTGAACACGTTCTCCGGGGTATGTCATCTGCTCGTATGGCTTTGGTTTATACGTCGCTTTCTTCGGCTTTTTCGGAAGCATTCCTAGTTTTTTCATAACCCTGTAAAGACTTTCAAGACAGCGTGTATACCCTTGTTTCCTGAGACGATGCCATAGTTCGGGAAGCTCAAGTGTCGGGTTCCGTTTGTGATACCTTTTGATAAGATCTATTTCTTCCTTGGTATGCTCATTGGGATGATGATGCGGTCGGCGTGATTTAACTGCAAGGGACTCCACACTTCCGTCCCAGCGTTTCAGCCAGAAATATATATATGAACGTGATTTATTGTATTTTCTGCTCGCTCGGCTCACTCCATATTTCTTTGCGTAATTCATTAAGGATTGACGAAACTTCATATCTTGTGTTATACTATTCATGAGAGATAGGCTTCCTTTCTGATTTGAATTTGGTGTGGTAACTTTATTTTATCAGATTTTTGTCTATCTCTCTTTTCTTTTTTCTTAATTTTGTCCAATATCTATTGTAGCACTACA
>NZ_QVEX01000005.1 GCF_003434055.1 Enterocloster aldenensis
AAAAACTCCGACATACTCAACAGGCTAAAGCCCATAAACAAAAATCCACAGACTGCCATGAAGCCAGGCAGCCTGCGGACTTTATCCGGTATGGATATACGGACCTTAATCAGCTGGCAGCCAAACAGCGGCCGTCTGCTTATCAGTCCTCTTTTTTCTCCTTAAAAAACGTGATTTTACAGGTCGGACATCCCTCTGCAATGGTATCGCCCAGATGGAAGCCATAACCCATTGCCTTGGCAATGTTCCTGTCCCCGTCCATTGCCATGTCGCACAGCTTTGCACAGGTTGCGTCGTCAAATCCCAGGTCCTGCCATGCCTTTAATAGTGGACAATGATGGAATTCAATATCCAGGCGGTCGTCGGTCTGCTCCTTGAATTCTACCTCAAAGGTCTTGCGCAGGGTAGGTGTGAGGAAGGTGTCTGCGAAACTGGAAACACTATCCGGGTTGGGGCATTTTGCCTTGATTTCCCCGCCCTGGATCAGTCCCGTCTCAGTGATTGCCTGGCGGATGATTTTCTCAGCAGCCTCTTCCATGCCTGCTTCCCTGGCCTTTGTGTATGTAAGGCCGGTCCAGGTTGCGCGGTGGCCGATGGCCCCTCTCTGTACATTCACCATCTCATCATCTTTAATTGTAATCTTGTTGTCAATCATTGCTTTTCCTCCTTGGATTTTTATATTTAATCATTCTGCTTCTTAATTAAGGTGTGTTTCCTGTTAAGGTGTGTTTCCTCCTGACCTTCCTATTTCCCAGTCCCCAGCTTATCATAGGCATAGGTGGGATTCAGGGTCATGCTGCGCCCGCCGGACACTTCTATGGTCGTGGCCGTCATGTAGCTTGCCCAGTCACTGGCCAGGAACACTATGGGCCTTGCGATTTCCTCCGGATCAGCCATGCGCCTGAGCAGGGTGGCCCCTGCATTGCGGTCCAGTTCCTCCTGGCTGATATTGGCTTTTGCCAGAGGGGTGGCTGTAAATCCGGGCATCACACATGTAACCCTGACATTGTGTGCGCAGTACTCGCCTGCAAATGTATTGGTCAGGTTATTAATTGCTGATTTAAGAGGCCCGTACAGCGTGCTTCTGCCCGCGGAAGGGCACCTTGCGGCCAGGGAACTGACATTCACGATAGAGCCGCCCTTTTCTTTCATATACCGGAACCCTGCCTGGCATCCAAATACCACTGACTTGAAACAGACGCCTGTCATGAAATCTATTTCCCCGTCATCATATTCCTCACCTTTTTTGAAGCCGGTGGCCCCCACATTATTGACCCAGACATCAATACTGCCAAAATGCCGGTATACATGTTCTGCAAAATCATAATTGGCCTGGGCATCCGTCACATCCACGGCCTCCCAGTAAACAGGCCCCAGCTGTTCCAGTTCCCCTGCTGCCTGCCGCAGTTCCTCCTCATGCCGGGCGCAGATTGCCACTTTGGCCCCTTCCTCCAGGAACACCTTGGCCGCGGCGTAACCAATACCTTTGCTGCCTCCGGTCACCACGGCAACCTTTCCTCTTAAACCCAAATCCATATCAACCACTCCTTTTCCCTGTCAAAACAATGCTATTTAAAGAACATGGCCATGACAATGCCTGCCACAAATACGGAACCCGAGGTGGCGCTGACAAATCCTGCCACCAGTGTCTTGGGAAGCATATGCTCCTCCAGGACCTGATACTCCTCCTCGCTGGAGGAAAGAACCTTGGCAGCTTCCACGCTCAAGGTATAGCTGGCCGGGAACCCGCCTGCCAGGGAGCCAAGTCCCAGTGCAAAGGACATCGGAAGGCTCATGCCCAGCAGCTTTCCAACCGGGATAGAGAACACTGCTATGCCGATTGTCGCCAGCACGATCAGAACCGCAAAATCCTTTAACAGCTGCACCAGGGTGTCCGGCGTAACCGTATTCAGCTGTGAAAATACAAACATCATGATGACCGTATAGATGAAGCCCATGCTTCTGGAACGCACCAGGGTGTTCTTCTCAATAAAGCCAAATGCAGTGCCGAACACGCCCAGAATCAGCGCCCACACGAACTTTGAAATATATCCATGGCTTAAAGTATCCAGGTAGCCTGACATGACTGTAAGGATTACCATAGTAAACAGGTAGGTAAAATCACTCTTATATTTTGCAGGTATCTGCGGGAAGATGAATGCACTGGTATCATCAGCAGCTGCTGTATTGGACTGGGCGGCGGCCTTGGCAACCGTAAAATTGCCGCTGCGGTAATCCTTTAAGAGCTTACGTCCCTCTGCCTTAAGGCAGATGCTTGTAAGCGGATATCCTATAAATCCCTGCAGCACATACACTGCCATGGCAAGTATGGCCAGCTGCTCCGTGGGTGCCACGGACTGCATCATCATGGCTGCCACGAATCCGCCTGTAAGGGGAGGTGCTGCAATGGCTGCCGTGGTCTTATCCAGGACCACGGTCCCCAGGGTCAGGATGACCACCAGGATACCCAGCATTCCCGCCAGGGTAATCACAACTGTCTTCCACTGCTCAATCAGTTCCTTAATATCAAGCATGGTGCCAAGATGTACAACCATCATCATGACCAGGAATGTGGGAAGGTTGGCTGCAATACCGCCTACCTGCAGGATATCCTTGGGAAAATACGCCCAGAATCCCAGCACGAATAATACCGCACTGATAAACATGGACGGCACGAATGCCTTGGTTGCTGTTGATATCACCTCACCGATGATCAGCAGTATCAGCATGGTAAGGAACGCTGTCTGCACATCCATCTGCGCCTGCCCTGTGGCAACCTTGTACACCCCAAAATACAGGAACGAAACAGCCATGACAGCCAGAAGCACGTAACCTATCACTTTGTTGCCGGTCTTTGCTTGCTCTTTCATAGTATGATTTCCTTTCTCATTTGCGTTCAACTCGAGTATGCCCTGATAATATCACGACATCCGGTTGTTGGCAAGTGGTCTTGTACATATTCGTTATAATGCACCATTTTTTACTAATATTTTATGCATATTGTACATTTATTTATCTGTTTTTCAAAGCTTTCTTTCTTTTCATTGGTTTTGTGATATTATCACGCACCTTATTTCTATCCTCAGACACCTATTCCTGCCGACTTCTTTCTATTGACTTCTACGATTCGTAAGGTTATGATTAAACCAAAAGACCAAGGAGGTTCCCAAAATGTCTTCCAATCAGGAAAATTCCCTGAAGCATCAGGTATACCATGCACTCTTCTCTGATATCATCAAGGGTATGTATCCTTTTGACTATATCTTCACAGAAAAATTTTTAATCGACAAATACAAAGTAAGCCGGGCCCCTGTGAGGGAAGCCCTGACCATGATGACGGAAAACAAGATTCTCGTAAGCATACCGCGGCAGGGCTATAAGTTCATGCAGCCCAGCGAGGGAAAGCTTTTTGAGATTGTAAAGTTCCGCTCCGCCCTGGAGTGTTCCTTTCTTGAGAATAACCACTGTTATATCAAGAAAGCGGATATAGACACCTTGTGGGAACTATGCGACCGTTATGACGCCATCCCTCCCAGTGAATCCATTACACGCTGGTCCACCAACTGTGAATTCCATCTTAAGCTGTTCACCCTGTATGGAAATGAATACGCCAGGACCGTCCTGGAAAATGCCATGAACATCCAGACCATCTTTTATGCCCTGAAAATGAAATCCCATATTTTCACGGTGGACCTTCACCGGGCCATGATGGATTATCTGGAAAAAGGGCAGATTTCAACTGCCAGCCAATTGCTGAAAGCCGACATAGAGAGCATCCTGTGCGTCAGCCCATGGATTACAAAACCAGAATCAGACAGGGAGTAACCGCATGAAATCATCCAGACAAGATATGAACAGTCAGCTGGCCGGAGCAAAAATCCTGCCCCTCTTAATCAGGCTTACCATCCCCATCACCATTGCCCAGCTGGTCAACGCCCTGTACAGCATTGTGGACAGGATGTATATCGGACATATGCCCGGAGTAGGCACCATGGCCCTTGGAGGCATCGGCATCACATTTCCCATTATCATGATAACAGCTGCATTCAGCTGTATCCCGGGTATGGGCGGCGCCCCTCTTGCGTCCATCGCCATGGGCAGCGGCGACATGGAGAAGGGCCGCCGTTACCTCTCCAATGCATTTGTACTGCTGGTTGGCATCGGAATCCTTCTCATGGCGGTTTGCACCGCATTCCTGACCCCCATGCTAAAGGCATTCGGGGCGGACAGCTCCACCCTTCCCTATGCAAGGGACTACCTCAGGATTTACATGATGGGCACTGTATTCGTGGAACTGTCCATGGGCTTGAATCCATTCATCAATGCCCAGGGCTTCACGGGTATCGGCACATTTACCATTGTCATAGGTGCATTTTTAAACATAATCCTGGACCCTATATTCATCTATGTGCTGGACATGGGGATTGGAGGCGCGGCCATCGCCACCGTCCTGTCACAGCTTGTATCCGCCCTGTGGGTCCTGTATTTCCTCTGTTCCAAAAGGGCCACCCTGCGCCTTACGTTCAGGGATATGAAGCTTACGGGCCATATCGTGCGCCCCATGTGCGCACTGGGCCTGTCCCCGTTTACCTTCCGTGTAAATGAAAGCATTGTGGTCATTGTCCTAAACTGGCTGTTAATCCGTTACGGCGGTGACCAAAGCAACCTGCACATTGCGTCCATGGCCCTCCTTACCAGCATCAGCCAGGTGTTCTTCATGCCCCTGATCGGCATCATCACAGGCGCCCAGCCAATCCTCAGCTACAACCTGGGCGCAAAGAACCATGGACGGATCAGGGAAACCATACACTACGCCAGGATCTTAAGCATTGGCTGCGCCGCACTTATGTGGTTCTGCCTGGTTGCCTTCCCTGCCCAGATCTGCCGCATGTTTACCAGCGATGCAGAACTCATCCGCCTCACCACCATCACCATGCGCATCATGTTCTGCACGGTCCTTGTCCTGGGACTGCAGATGGTGAACCAGAACGCATTCGTAGCCCTTGGCAACACCTGGTACTCCTTTATCTTCGGGATCATGCGCAAACTCCTGCTCCTGCTCCCCCTGGCCCTCATCCTCCCCCACTTCGTAGGAGTCTGGGGAATCTACATGGCAGAAGCCATATCCAATGTGCTGACAACAATCATCACGCATATTTACTTTGTGAGGTATATGAGGCGGCTTTGCAAGGGGATGGGATGAATACATAGCGAGACACACTATGTATACAAATGAAAGAGGCTTTATTTTTGACGGATCAGGCTTAATCGCGGGCTATAAGCAGTTATTTCTACCAGTCTTCGTATTTTTAAGACTATTTGTTTACAGTTTGTCCATTCATGCGCCTGCCGTGACCTTGGGGGCATGAAAGCTTGACTTTATCCAGGATGTGCGGTATCATTTTAATATAAATAAATACAAGAAAAATGGGCATGTAAACCCATATTAGCGTGTGGATTTTTTCAACATAAGCCGCCTGTGTGGTGGCCGCTAACATGGTAGTGTCCATTTTTTATTTCCTACAAAGATTTAATAACCCACCCACACCACGGAGGTACAGCCATGAAACACGAAGCAATCAAAATATTCACGGCCCAGGACAGCATCCAGGCAGAAATGATTATCTCCACGTTAAAAAGCAGCAGCATCCCTTCCTACAAAAAGGACCTTGGAAATGGCGGGATCATGGGCATCTACGGCGGAAACTCCAAAGCCGGAGCAGACATTTATGTTGCGGATACAGATGCGGAAGCAGCAGCCGAAATACTGGAAGGCATGGGACTAATAAACAGCTAAGCCATACAAAAAATCACACAATCCAACCCACATCCCCCACTATTCATCTACAGCCCTTATGACCGGAATCCCCAGTCCGCGAAGCGGGGCAGGGCAGACGGCCGCGCTTCGCGGACATACCTACTGCAGCATCCCCCCATACCGCCCCAAAAAGTTCTGCGTCCTCTCATTATCCGACGCAAACACCTGCTCGGGCGTGCCCTGCTCCACAATCACGCCTCCGGCCATGAAGATGACCCGGTCCGATATATCCTTTGCAAAGGCCATCTCATGTGTGACAATCACCATGGCGATGTGCAGGTCGGCCAGGGACTTGATGACTTTTAAGACCTCGCCTGTCAGTTCCGGATCCAGCGCCGAGGTAGGCTCGTCAAAGAACAGGATCTGGGGATTCAGGGCCAATGCCCTTGCAATGGCCACACGCTGGCACTGGCCCCCTGAAAGCTGGCAGGGGTAGGCATTTTCCTTGTCCTCCAGACCCATCTTCTTAAGCAGCTCCCTGGCTTCCCGGATAACCTGGTCTTTATCCCGTTTCTGCACATGGATCGGCGCGTCAATGATATTCTTCAGCACGCTGTAATGGGGAAACAGGTTGAAATTCTGGAATACCAGGCCATACTGCGCCTGGATTTCCTTCAGTTCCTTCCTGGGCGCATAAACCACCTTCCCGTCAGGGCCGGTAAAGGCCGCTTTCTTTCCCAGATATACCACCTCTCCGCTGTCCATGGTCTCCAGCATGGTGGCGCAGCGCAGCAGGGTGGATTTACCGGAACCGGATGGCCCGATGATGGATACGATTTCCCCTTCCTTAACGCTCATTGATATATCCTTGATAACAGACAAGTCACCGAATGACTTTTCCACATGGTTTAACTCTAACAGCTTCATAATCCACATTCCTCCTGCCTTACTGGTAATAATTCAGCTTTTTCTCTGCCCATTCCATTCCCACGGCAACCACCAGGTTGAAAATATAGTAGAACAGCCCGGCTGCCACAAATGGGATCATATTGGTCTGGGAAGCAGCCAGACCCTTGGCAATCGAGAACATTTCCGCCACACTGAGGGTAAATGCCAGGGATGTATCCTTCACCAGCGTGATCACCTCATTGGTGACCGAGGGGAGGATCCGTTTGATGACCTGGGGCAGGATGATCTTGAAGAAGGTCTGGAACCTGCTGTAGCCAAGGATCTGGGCCGCCTCATACTGCCCCACAGGCATGGACTGGATCCCGCTTCTGTAGATTTCCGCAAAATACGCTGCATAATTGATGACAAATCCGATAAAGGCTGCCCACAGGCGGTATCCGCTGCCCATCTTGAGGCCGAACAGATAATAGGGGCCAAAATACACCACCATCAGCTGCAGCATCAGGGGGGTGCCTCTCATGATTGATATGTAGACCTTCACAATGGCCTGGAGGTACTTATTCTTCGACATACGCCCAAAGGCCACTACTAGCCCGAGAGGCAGGGAAAATACAAGGGTGACCATGAATATCTGTATACTGGTCCCCATGCCGCCTGCTAACTGTACGATCATCTGCTGGATTGTCATTTTACCCATAACTGTTACCCGCCTTCAACATTTATCATCTTACATCTGTTCTTAAACCATGCAAAGCCGCTGTGGCAAAAAGGCTGCTGCCCAGGCCTTATGAAGCCCGGACAGCGCGCCTGCGCAGCGGCTTTAAGTTACATCCATTCTTTCTGTCTGCCATCCATATTCCGGCTGTTTATTTGCCGATGGTGGTAACGTCCTCGCCAAACCATTTCTCGGAAATGCCCTTAAGTGTTCCGTCAGCAGCCATTTCCTCCAGTGTTTTCTGTACTTTATCCCTTAACTCCGTATTGTCCTTCTTAAACCCAACGCCATACTCCTCAGCTGAAAGTGAATCGTCCAGGATGACGAAATCAGCATTCCTCTGCTGAATCTGGTAACCGGCCACAATCACATCCATGGCAATGGCATCCACCGCGCCCTGCTCCAGGTCCATGAAAGCCGTGTTATAATCCGCGGTTGTCAGCAGATCCTTAAAGGTGGCTGTCAGGTCAGGCACTTCCTTAAGCGCCGCCTCGGCGGAGGAATCCACCTGGCACTCCACTACCTTGCCCGCCAGGTCTGCCTGGCTTGCAATTCCGGAATCCTTGGCAACTACAAATACCTGTGTATTGGCCATATACGCCTCGGTCCATGCGTAATCATCCTCACGGCCGGTCATGGTGAAACCGTTCCAGATACAGTCAATGTTGCCTGCCTCTAATTCCATGTCCTTGGCATCCCATGCAATCGGCTGCGGCTTATATTCAAGTCCCAGACGCTTTGCCACTTCCTGTGCCAGTTCCAGGTCAAATCCGGTAAATTCACCGTCATTCCCGATAAAGCCCATGGGCGGGAAATCCTGGTCAAACCCAACAATCAGTGTACCGCCGGCATCTGCTGCGGTTTTTGCGGCCTCTGTGGATGTATCATCAGCTGCCGTGGTATCTTCTGAAGATGCCTGGGCTGTTGTATCAGCAGGCGCAGATGTGTCTGCCTCAGTGGTTGTCCCGCCTGCAGAACCGCCGCATCCTGCCAGGGATAATGCCATCACGGATGCAAGTGCTATGCTTATCAATCTCTTTTTCATAATAATCTCCTCCTTAATACCGTGTTTTTTACACGCTATCATAGTAGCACACTAAAGTGGATATGTAAAGGAGATTTTTATGGACTCCCCAACATATCTGTTTTCTGCAGCATATGCCAGGGAGTCCGTCTTCCATCTGTTATAAAAAATCCTTCAGTTCTTCCAGGTTCCTGATTTCATAATCCGCCGTGATGTCCGGATCCCCTGCCTTTCCTTCCGGATTATACCAGCAGGTTGCTGTCCCGGCCGCGTTGCCGCCCATTATATCAGAATGCAGGGAATCCCCTACCAGCAGCATGCGCTCCGGCCTGGCCCCGGGTATCCTGGAAAAGCAGTAATCAAAATATTCCTTCTGGGGCTTCTGGCTTCCCGCGTCCTCGGATACAAAGATATCCTTCATGAAACAATCCAGACCAGACGCCGCAAGGCGTTTGTACTGGGTGGATGAGGTGCCGTTTGTCACCACGTACAGCCCATAGCGCTCCTTCAGGTACCTGCATATATCCATGGCCCCGGGAATAAGATAGGCCGACCGGTCCAGCTGGCGGCGGTATAATTCCTCCACCTCGTGGCCATCCACTTCTTTTCCAAGCCTGCCAAAGAAAATCCGGAACCGTTCCCACACCAGCCTGTCCTTTGTCACCTCGCCCCGTTCAAAGGCAGACCATAACCCCTCATTGATGTCATGATACAGCGAAAGGCGCTCCCCGGTGGGTTCCATCCCGTATGTCCTCAGGACTGTCTCCATCCCAAGCTTTTCCGCAAGCCCAAAGTCCAGAAGGGTCCCGTCCACATCCAGGAGTACGATGTCATATTTCCTTTCGTCATTCCCCATTCCGGTCTTCCCATGGCTGCCCTGTGCTTTAGTCCCCATCTCCATAAACAACCTTTCCTCCACATATTGTATAGACCACCTTACCTGTAAGGGTTTCCCCAAGGAACGGGCTGTTGGAGGATTTGGACTCAAACCCGTCCACCTTCCACTGCCTGTCAGCGTCAAATATCACAAGGTCAGCGGGCGCGCCCGGCTCCATGCGGCCGCAGTCCAGCTTGTACAGCCTGGCCGGGTTAAGGCTCATCTTCTCCATCAGCTGGGACATGGTCAGGTGGCCTGGCCTGACCAGATTGGTAATACCAAGGGCAAGGGCGGTCTCCAGTCCCAGGATCCCGCTGGGCGCCACGGTCAGCGGACGCTCCTTCTCCTCTTTGCTGTGAGGGGCATGGTCGGTTGCAATCATGTCAATGGTCCCGTCCTTCAGGCCTTCTATGAGCATCTGCCTGTCCTGTTCCGTCCTCAGGGGCGGATTCATCTTTGCCAATGTCCCATGTATATGGACCGCATCCTCTGTGAGCGTGAAATGATGGGGCGTTACCTCTGCCCAGACCTTGGCCCCAAGCTTCTTAGCCAGACGGACCATTTCCACGGAATGACCGGAACTGATATGCTGGATGTCCACGGTGGCCCCGGTATCCAGGGCAATCATACAGTCCCTGGCAACCAGGGAGTCCTCTGCCAGCGCCGGGGAACCATAGATTCCCAGCTTGTCCGATACCTTTCCATGGTTGATTCCATTTTCCTTAATAAATGCCTTGTCCTCCTCATGAAAGCTGAGCACGGTATCCAGCCGCGCGGCTTCTTCCATGGCGGCGCGCACAAAAGCCCCGTCCATCAGCGGTATACCGTCATCCGTGAACCCGGCTGCACCGGCTGCCAGCAGTCCTTCCATATCCGTCAGTTCCTGCCCCTTAAAGCCCATGGAAACCGCGGCGCAGCTGAGTACGTGGATTCCGGTTTTCTTCCCCTCCTCAAGCACGTAAGACAAGGTCTCCTTATTGTCAACAATGGGCTTTGTGTTGGCCATGCAGACCACTGTGGTAAAACCGCCTTTTGCAGCTGCTTTTGACCCTGTGCGGATGTCCTCCTTATAGGTAAGCCCCGGGTCCCGGAAATGTACATGGACGTCCACCAGACCAGGCGCCACAATCATGCCCTCGGCATCTATGATCTGCGCATAGGGGCCGCTGCCTGCAACTGCGCTGTCCGTATCAGCGCCGTACGTATCCGCACCGTGCATATCAGCGCTGTCCGCCCCCATATCATCTGCGCGCGCGCCATCCGGCCCGTTCTCTCCCCCATCTCCTGTGTCTCCTATACGCCCGTCTTTTCCCTGTCCTGCAGCTGGGATGATTTTGGCAATCCTGCCTCCATCCAGCACCACATCCGCCTTTATGTCCAGTCCTTCAGCAGGCCCGATAACGCGCCCGTTCCGAATCAATATCATGATTTAATTCCTTTCTATACAATAAAGCATTCGCCCGTTCTGTGTATTTCCCGTATCCTGTCCTGATAATCCTTCGCGCATGGCAGGGCCTTGAACCTGGCCGCCGCCTCAAAATCCCCCCAGAAATGCATGGGGAATACCACATCCGCGCCCACCATGCGCATGAAGTCATCCATGCCCAGATAAAAATCCTTTTCCTGTCTCGGGTCAATGAGCATGAACGCCACATCGATATGGCGTCCGGCCAGCTTGGCCAGCTCCCCATGATACCGTTCGCTCATCTTCTGGTTATCCTTCTCCGGCTCGCCTTCCCACACCCAGTTATTCAGATCCCCTGCATGGTAAATGGCTTTCCCTTCCGCCCTGACCAGGAAGGCAACCCCTTCATCCGTGGATTTAAATGCCTCAATGTCCAGGGGCCCGCCTGCACCGTCCAGCAGCCTTGTGTCCTCGTCCGGTCCCAGGAAAGTGGTCCTTCCCAAAAGCTCCTCCGGCACCTGTCTCCTCCAGATATCATCTGACAGGATATAGGTCACATTCCTTCTTTGGTCCGCCAGGTCAAAGATAGCGCGGGAAAAATGGTCTCCATGCCGGTGGCTGGCAAATACAAAAAGCGGCTTGTCCCCCTCCACCGCAGGAATCTCTCCCTCAAAATAATCAAACAGAAGCGCCGCATGTTCCAGTTCCGCCATAAAACTGCTGTGATGGATATATGTTACCTTCATGTTTTGTCATCTCCCATCCTTCATATATGTCTTATAGTAACATAATCCGGAAAATACGTATAGTTATTTTATCCCATTTCACCCAAAGTCCATACCGGACCGCACATATCCATCATGAAACACAGCCTAACCCCGGACATAAAACGTTTTCCACTTCCCTCCAAAAAATCTCCAGGCAAAGAAGGAGGAGCGCACCACCCAGTCGGCAATCATGGCCCACCACACGCCCACCGCGCCCATGCCCAGTCCGGCTGCCAGCAGGAAACTGAAGCCGATGCGGAACACAACCATAGATCCAATGGACACGCACATGGGGAATTTCACATCATTGGCAGCCCTCAGCACATTGGCCAGGCAGAAGGAGGCCGGCCAGATAAGGATGGCGCATCCGTTATGGATTAGCACCAGGATGCCTCCCAGCCGCCGCGCCTCCTGGGACAGTCCATACAGTTTCAGCGTGAACGGCATGGTCAGGATGACGGCAATACAGCAAAGGCCGCTGATAAGGTAGGTTGCCTTCATCATTTTCCTTGCATAGTAATCCGCCTGTTTAAAATCCCCTGCGCCCACGCAGCGCCCCACAACGGTTATGATTGCCAGGCTCATGGCCTGTCCCGGAAGGACGCCCATGCCGTCCAGATTATTGGCGATGGCGTTGGCGGCAATCTGGGTGGTGCCGAACATGGCGATGATACCCACCACCAGCACGCGGCCCAGCTGGAATATGCTGTTTTCAATCCCATTGGGGATACCGATATGAAGGATCTGCCTGACCATGCGCCGGTTCATCTTAAGGCTGGTCCCGATATGGATATCCAGGTTTCGGTTCCTCAGGCGCAGCAGCAGGATAAAACAGGCGGCCATCCGCGATATCAGGGATGCAAGGGCCGCCCCTGCCACTCCCCAGCGGAAGATGAATATGAAAATAGAATCCCCTATGACATTTATCATATTCATGATAATGGATGCCTGCATGGAAATCTTTGAATTGCCCATGGAACGGAACAGGGCCGCGCATGAATTATAGACAGATAGGAACGGATAGGATACGGCTGATATTACCAGATAAGTCCTGGCATTCCTCATCACATCCTCTGCCACACCCCTGTAGAGTAATGACAGGAATTCTCTGCGGAACACGATGCACACCGCCATGATGGCCAAGGAGAGTATCCCGGTTATGATTAACAGCTGGTCCGCGGACTGACAGGCCCTGTCCTGACGCTTCTGTCCCAGGTACTGGGAAGACACCACGGCGCCTCCGGTGGCCACTGCTGCAAATATATTGATGAACAGGGTATTGACCATATCCACCAGGGACACGCCGGAGGTGGCTGCTTCCCCCACGCTTGATACCATCATGGTATCCACCATCCCCACCGACACAGCCAGTATCTGCTCCACAATCAGCGGAAATATCAATCTCCTTAAGTCTGCATTGGAAAACATGTATCCCCCCGGATTCCTCTTTTCCATGTACCTCTTACCGTCCTCTTCCCACTGCGCCTTATATCCGATGATTTGCCCGATATATGCCATGGCCTGCCTGGCATATGCCGCTGCATACCCTTGCATTCACAAATGCATACCCTTGCAATCACAAAAAAAATCAACGCAGAATGTTTTCTATAAAAGCCTACTGCAACCAACATTCTGCGTCAATCTTCAATTTATCCAAAATTCCCTGCGAATCCACATCTTATTTTGCATTTACTTCCATACCGCATTCCGTACACATGGTCATGGCCGCTGCCATGGACTGTTCATCCTTTGCCTTCATCTCATAGAACCGGTACCCGCCGCTTAAGTTCCATGTCCTGGCGCCGGCCTGGTCAAGGATCCTCTGGGCAAGGTAACCCCTGAGCCCGATCTGACAGGTGATATATATGTCCTTGGTCAGATCCAGTTCATCCATGCGCTCCCTTAAGCTGTCCAGAGGGATATTGATAAAGCCCGGGATGGTTCCCCCGGCATATTCCTCCACGGTGCGCACATCCAGCCGCACCGCATCCTCAGGAATGCTTTCCAGGTCTTCCAGGTAAAAGGGCTTCATAAGGCCTTCCATCACATTGCCGATTACATACCCTGCCATGTTAACCGGGTCCTTGGCCGAGGAAAACGGAGGCGCATAGGCCAGTTCCATTTCCTGTAAATCAAATCCGCTCAGCTTAAAACGGATTGCATTGGCCAGGTCGTCAATCCGTTTATCCACGCCCTTTCCGCCAACAATCTGTGCGCCCAGGATAACGGCTGTCACCGGGTCAAAAATGGTCTTGATGGTCATCATGTCCCCGCCGGGATAGTAACCTGCCTGGGACGCGGATGTGGTGATTACCTTGCGGTAAGGCCTTCCCTGGGCAATGAGGGATTCTTCCTTTTCCCCGGTCACCGCAACGGTCATATCAAAAAACTTCATCACCGATGTGCCCTGGCTTCCCTTATAAGCAGTCTTTCTTCCGCAGAGGTTGTCGCCCACGATGCGTCCCTGCTTATTGGCCGGGGATGCCAGGGGAATCAGTACCTTCTGTCCGCTGACCACATGTTTTACGGACACCGCGTCCCCAAGGGCGTATACATCTTCGGCCGAGGTCTCCATGTACTGGTTCACAAGGATTTCCCCCCTGGCTCCCAGTTCAATGGCGCTGTCCTTTAAGAATCCGGTATCCGGGCGCACGCCGATGCTCATGATTACCATGTCCGCCGGCACCCTGACGCCATTATCTAAGATAATCCCGTCCTTATCCATGGCCGCACAGGTATGTCCCAGATAAAGGCCAATCCCCTGGGCCCGTATATAATTATGTACTGCATGGGCCATGTCCATGTCAATGGGGGGCATCACATGGGCGGCCCCTTCCACCACAGACACCCTGATGCCCTGTTCAGCCAGGTTCTCAGCCATCTCAAGGCCAATGAATCCGGCTCCGATCACAGCGCAGGATGCAGGTCCATGTTCCTTTACAAAGTCAAATATTGCATAGGTATCCGGTATGTTCCTCAAGGTAAATACATGATTCTCCCCTATCCCGGGAATGCCCGGGCGGACAGGTCCTGCTCCCGGTGAAAGCACCAGCTTGTCATAGCTTTCCTCATAGGTTTCTTCCCCATGCCTTACAACCACGCACTTTTTCTCCGTGTCCACGGATACCACCTGGCTGTCCACACGCACATCCACGTTAAAACGTGCATGGAAACGCTCCGGGGTCTGAAGCTGCAGGGCATCCTTGTCCGTAATCACGCCGCCGATATAATAGGGCAGGCCGCAGTTGGCATAGGAAATATATGATCCTCTTTCCAGCATGATGATTTCCGCCGTCTCATCGTTCCTGCGAAGCCTGGCAGCCGTTCCCGCGCCGCCTGCCACGCCTCCTACAATCACAACCTTCATCAATGATCCATCTCCCTTATAAATAATGTGGGGTGCAGGGTGTCAGTACCTCGCATCCGTTTTCTGTAATCAGTACCATGTCCTCGATATTAAATCCGTTAACGCCGTCAATATAGCAGGGCACCTCCATTGCCAGCACCATGCCCGCCTCAAGGGGCCTTGTCTCCGCGGCATTGATATAAGGGGCCTCTGCCGTTGCCGGACCCATACTGATGGAATGGCCCTGGTGTCCCCTCCTGTAGCAGGGGAACATTTCCTTCACATAGTCATAGGCCGCATGGTACAGCTCATTTATAGGAAGGCCTGGCCTGGCAGCCGCTATCATCCTGCGCTGCCCCTCGTACAGCCTGTCCTTTAATTTCATCAGGGCCGGGTCCCCGTTGCCGATGATCCATGCCCTGGAGGTGTCCGTGGTATAAAAATCAAATTCCGCGTTGACCCCTGCGTCAAACTTGACCACATCCCCGTCCTTCACAATCCCGTCTCCCGGAAGGGTCAGGCGGGCGCCGGATGGGCCTGTGGAAAACATGGACCAGGCGCTTGGCACGCAGAATCCGGACTTAATGACATCCTCCCTGAAGCAGTCAGACATCTCCTTTTCCGACACCCCGATTCCCGCCATTCTGCTGACCTGGGTAAAGCCGTGGTCGGCAATGCGGCAGAGTTCCCGGAACATCTTTATTTCCTCCTCTGTCTTGATGCTCCTGGCATACACGAACAGATCCGAGATATCAACAAGCTGTGCCTCGGGGAACTTCTCACAAATCATATTATAATACGGAACCGTGAGATAGTCCATCTCAACGCCAATCCGTTTATCCGCCAGGTCGCATGCCTTTACAAACTGCTCCAGCTTATCGGCCGAGCTTTCCATCCTGGTCTTGTCGGGAAGCACTGCTCCCTGGGAAATTTCCGGCCATGTCTTTAACCCGACCCAGGTGTCGTAAGGGTCTACCACAAAACCCAGGCCCGCGGACTTAATACGGAACGTGGCAGCCTCAAAATCCATGGTTGTTATATGGGTTGGCGCCTTATCGTCAGAGCGCATGACTGCCAGCGTAAAACCCGGCTGCCTTGAGACCGTGTGCTGGTGTCCCCCAAAACCCGTGACATAGTGGAAATTCTCCGGCGAGGACACGATTGCCCCGTCAAGTCCCCTTTCCCGAAGCAGTTCTTTTATTCTACCTTCCTTTGGTTTCATAACGCATATCCCTCTCTTTATCTTAAACCGCCTGTTTGGCTGTTTATTATATGTGGAATGCTTCCGTGGGCCGGCTGACGGCCTCCGGAAGCATTCCGTGTATATGGCATTGCCGCATGATGGGCGGCGCATCATTTCATATAGTTTAATTAATAGAACATGGGTGAACCAGGTCCTAAGGGCAGGCCCAGCAGATACCATACAGCGAACATGATGATCCAGCCAACCAGGAATGCCAGGGAATAAGGCAGCATGGTGGAGATGACGCTTCCGATTCCGGCCTTCTTATCATACTTCTGGAAGAATGCAACGGTCAGTACGAAGAAAGGCATCAGCGGCGCAATGATATTGGTACTGGAATCGCCGATACGGTAAGCAACCTGTGTCAGCTCCGGTGACAGGCCCAGACGCATGAACATGGGAACGAAAATCGGAGCCATGATAGCCCATTTTGCAGAGTCAACCGCAATGAAAATATTGATGAATGCTGTCAGTACAATAAAGCAGATGATCAGCGGAAGCCCTACAAACCCAACTGACTGCAGGAAGTTGGCGCCAGATACGGAAATAATGGTTCCCAGGTTTGAATAGTTAAAGCATGCGGTAAACTGTGCTGCAAAGAAAATCAGTACCATGAAGCTTGCAAGCCCGGCAATGGTCTTGTTCATCAGCGCAACTACGTCCTTGTCATTCTTAACCGTCCCGGCGCCGATACCATAGGCAAGACCGGGAAGCAGGAACAGGAGCATCATGAAGAAAATGATTCCGCTCATGAATGGGGATGTAAGGAATGCGTGGGTTTCAGGATTCCTTAAAAGCCCGTTGGAGGGAACTACCAGCACTGCCATGAAAATCACATATGCCAGGGCAGTGATTCCTGCCCAGCGCATGCCGCGCTTCTCGTTCTCAGCAATATCCTGCACAACCTCAGACGCATCCGGCACATAAGGCGCAAGGCGCGGTTCAATCAGCTTATCCGTAACAATGGTTCCGATAATGGTAATCAGGAATGTGGAAGCTATCATGAAATACCAGTTGCAGACAGGAAGGACCGTGTATCCCGGGTCAATCATCTGTGCGGCCTGGGTGGACATGCCTGCAAACATGGGGTCATTGGTGCCGATTAACAGGTTGGCGCTCCAGCCACCGGACACGCCTGCAAATGCAGCCGCAAGGCCTGCAATGGGGTGGCGTCCAAAAGCCATGAACAGGATGGCCCCTAAGGGAACCAGCACAACATAACCGGTAGAGGAAGCAATATTGGACATGATGCCCAGGAATACCACCACCGCGGTCACAAACGCCTTTGGCGTGGAAGCAGCCACCTTGCGCAGCAATGCGGACATAAACCCGGTTCCGTCAGCAACGCCCACACCAATCATGATGGTGAACACGGTACCCAGCGCAAAGAATCCGGTGAAGTTGGACACCACGGTGGTTACCATGTGGCGGATGCTGTCAGGAGCCAGAAGGTTTACTGCCTGTACTGTCTTCTGTGAGATCTCGCCGCTGGCGCTGTCCAGGAAATCATATGTTACGGATACGCCGAGAGCGGCGCAGACAGCTGACAGAACGATTACGATACCTGTCAGTATCAGGAAGATGGTGGCTGGATTAGGCAGACCGTTTCCCACTCGTTCCACTGTGTCCAATGCCCGGACGATGAATCCTTTTTTAGCCTTTTCTTTTGTCATAACTATACCTCCATTGTTTTATGCATTGTTTTTATGCATTTCTTGCGTCTACTGCATGTTTCAGCTGCTCCATGGCTTTTTCAAGCACAGGGCGCGGGCAGGCTGCGTTGAGACGCATGAAGCCTGATAAACTGCGGCCAAAGGACCACCCCTCATTCAGTCCAAGACCGGCTTTGCGGATCATGAAATCCCTTAACTCTTCATTGCCCATGCCAAGGCCGCGGCAGTCCAGCCATACCAGATAGGTTGCATCCGGCACATTTGGCTTAACCTGGGGGATATTGGCAGCGCAGTAATCTTTTATAAATTCAAAATTCCCTCCGATATATCCCAACAGCTGCTCCAGCCACTCTTCCCCTTCATTGAACGCCACTTCCATGGCAATGGTGCTGAATGCATTGTTGCGGTGTATATCCAGGTTAAACCAGAACTTATCAAACCGTGCCTTTAACTCCTGATTGGGGAAAATGGTGGCTGACGCCTGAAGCCCTGCCAGGTTAAAGGTTTTAGTGCCGGAAATACAGCTGATTACATGGGCTGCTATCTCAGGCGATAAGGTAGCGGTGGGAATATGCTTCTTCCCGTGGAAAACCAGGTCTGAATGGATCTCATCCGAAACAATGAGCACATTGTTGGCAATGCAGATATGGCACATCCTCTCAAGTTCTTCCCTTGTCCACACAATACCCAGGGGGTTGTGGGGGCTGCACAGGAAGAATACCTTTGCTTCCTTTGCCTTTTCCTCAAAATCCTCAAAATCAATAATCCAGCGTCCGTCCTGTTCCTTCAGCGGGCTCTCAACCACTTCACGGCCCCAGCTCTCGGTCACATCGTAGAATTCAGAGTACACAGGGGTCTGGATCAGCACCTTGTCTCCCGGCTCCGTAAACACATAGACCATGGAGGACAGCGCGGGAACCACTCCCAGGTTAAAACTGATCATGCTCTTGTCAATGTCCCATCCGTTGCGGCGCTTCTGCCAACCGCACACAGCCTCATAGTAAGAATCCGGACGGGACGTATAACCCCAGATGCCTTCCTCCGCCCTGGCCTTTAAGGCGTCAATCACGGGCTGGGCCGTCTTAAAGTCCATGTCCGCAATCCAAAGCGGTATCACATCCCGGGATCCGAACTTCTTACCTGCTTCGTCATACTTGGCAGACCTGTTGTGGCTGCGGTCAATGATTTCGTCAAAATTGTATTTCATGTTCACCCTTCCAATCCCTGCTATATCGCAGTAAATTTATATTATTTTATATAAGCAAAATTCATGCCAACTTTTACAGAGGGATTTTTCCTTTATTTCCGTTCCACTGCCTGCCAACAAATGGTCTAATTCGATTAATTGGTCATTCTTTTGTATTCCTCCCACTTGTTCCGACCAATTAATGTAATCCTGCTGCCTCCCCGTCCCCTGCTTACCTTGGCTATCCCATTGCACGCCATGTAATTCAGTATGTCCCGTATTTCCTTTTGGGATAAGGGGATATAGTTGGATTTTGCCGTTTTCAGGATGCGCTCACGTCCAATCAGTTCATCCTGTTCCGATGCATTGTAAAGCTGTTCCAGCACGAACCAGAAGCCGTCCGGGTATTGGCCGTTTGGGTATTGACCGTTCGGGTATTGACCATCCGGGTATTGGCCGTCTAAGTATTGACCATTCGGATATTCCCCGTTTGGGTATTGCCCGTTCGGGTATTGCTCGTTCGGGTATTGACCGTCCATGGTATTGCCGACCGGGATTCCGCCGGCCTGAGCTCCGCCGACCGGGATTCCGCCGGCCTGAGCTCCGCCGACCGGGATTCCACCGGCCGGATTTCCGGCGCCAGCCGCATCCATCTTCCATTTATTTCCATTTTCAGTCAGCCATCCCCTCATCAGACCTCCTGCGCCATGGCGCATATCCGTATCCTTAATCTTTATGAACGTGGGCGGCAGGTCTTCCACCCCAATCTCGTCCTGGCCCGTAAAGCTCAGATATTCCACCACATTCTGAAGTTCCCTTATATTACCGGGCCAGCTGTAATGAAGCAGCAGGTCCCGCACTTCATCTGACAGGATGAAACGGCCATTGCTCCTTTGCCGGAAGGTTTCAATCAGCAGGAGGATATCATTTCCCCGTTCACGCAGGGGCGGAATAAGGGCAGGCAGGGCATTGAGCCTGTAATATAAATCCCGGCGGAAACTGCCGTCCTCCACCTTTTCCTCCAGTGATTCATTGGTCGCGGCCACGATACGCACATCCACATTGATGATCTGGTTCCCGCCCACACGCATGATTTCCCTTTCCTGAAGGACGCGGAGCAGCTTCACCTGCATGGCCTGGCTCATTCCCTCCACTTCATCCAGGAACAGGGTTCCCTTGTGGGCAAATTCAAACAATCCCGGCCGGCCGCCCTTGCGCGCCCCGGTAAACGCGCCTTCCTCATATCCAAAAAGTTCGCTTTCCAGCAGGTTTTCCGGCATGGCGGCCACATTGATTGCCACAAAGGGGCCGTCGCAGCGCCCGGATGCCAGATGGACCGCGTGGGCAAACAGCTCCTTGCCGGTCCCTGTCTCCCCAATCAGCAGTACCGGGGATTCGGTTACCGCCATTTTCTTCAGGATCTGTTTTGTTTTTTCAATTGACTGGGATGTGCCGATTACATCGTCAAACCGGTACTTGGCCCTGTATCCCTTGTGGAGCAGCTGGCTGCGCAGTTCATTCTGGCGTTTCTCCAGTTCATTAAAGGGCTGCAGGGTGGCAAATGCCCCAATGCATTCCCCGTGCCGCAGCACAGGGACAAGGGACATGTTGATATTCACGGAGCCGATGCGGATAAGCCTTGGTTCCAGAGGCGCCCTGGACTTCATGCATTTATCAAAAGGAATATAGGGGAATACCTCCCTTCCCATCCTGCCCATGATCAGGCTGCGGTTAACCCCTGTTATCTCCTTGGCCTTTTGGTTGCACGCATATACCTCCCCTTTTTCATTGACCCCCACCATTCCCTCATCCAGTATCTCAAGAAGGATGTCAAAACGGCTCTCCATCTTCCTGGACCTGGCAAACATTTCATCAAAACTGTAATTACCGGACGCCATGGTCTTCATATAATTCTGAAACTGTTTTTCCTCCAGCAGTCCTTCCAGCCCCAGGCGGATGGCAGCCTCAATCATGGTGCCGGGCGTACACGGCCTGTGCCCGATGTTGATGACCTTCTTCATGCCCGGAGGCACAAAACCGGCCTCATCCGGCGTCACGGCAATGTCCAGGCCTTCCGGCACAGGAGAGTCTGGGCCATATGGCTCGAACCCGATCTGGTTCACCCCCAGCTGCTCCAGCTGTGTGATGGCCTCCCTGGCCATCTGCCGGGTGGCGTTCACAAACAGGACCCTGGTCCCCCTTGGGATCCGCTTCAGGTCCTGTATTACCTCCTTGGGATACGTGAGCTGGATTTCCACCACCTGCCCGTCCGACGGAACATACCGCCTGGCCTCCTGCGCGTCCTCAAAAGCATCCGTGGACAGGAGATACAGGTCTGATTCCACAATCCCCTCCACAGACCTGTCCCCTGTGCTGTAAGAATGGACCTGCGCCCACTGTCCGAACAGGGCCTGGACCTGCTCCGCATAAAACCGGCTGGACCTTGGGATTAATGTTATGACCGATATTGTTTTCTTCATATGTCAGCATTCCCCTTTATATTCACTTTCTATGACCAATTGAACCATTATCTTTAACCATCATTAAAACCATATTAACAAAATGCTGCTGAATGTGCAATTTGCTTTTATTGGTAATTCCGTATCCGTTAAAAGTTTTGCTTTTATACCTATGATTTTTATGAGATAATAAACTGGATTGTACTATTAATAAAGTAAATGAAATTCCAATCATGGCGAAAGGACAGGATTCCAATGGATGCGGATAAAAGAAGTGCGGCTAAGAATACCGTGACAGTAACCGTGGACAGGGCAATCGGTACCTGCCACCCGGAATATCCGGATATGCGTTACCCTATCAATTATGGTTTCATAAAGGGTATTATGGCGCCTGATGGGGAAGAACAGGACGCTTACATCATAGGTATCAATATACCGGTCAAGCAGTTTACCGGAAGGGTAATCGCCGTTGTACACCGATATGATGATAAGGAAGAAAAATGGGTGGTCGCGCCAGAAAACCAGACCTTTTCCATGGACCACATTAAAAAAGAGATACATTTCCAGGAACAATATTTCGACTCTGAAGTCATAATGCTGGACACCTGAAAAGACACTGTTTACAAAATGTTTACAAAAGTTTCCCTACCTGAACAACAGACAGCAGCACCGGCCATATTTATATGACGCAGCACTGCTGTCTTATCTTGACTATGGATTTATACGTGAATACCGTCAACCGCAATCTCCCTGAGCACCTCTGGTATGAAACTCTCCTCAAAAACCATCTTAGCCTCATGAAGGATTTCAGCCTTGGCCTCCTCCCCCCTGGGAAGATGACAGAGATACAGCTTATCCGCTCCCAGCATCCGGGCCATTTTCCCTGCGTCCGCGCCGCTGGAATGTCCCTTCCTCAGCAGCGTCTCCCCGTCTTTTGAAAGGCCGGAGGCCTCATGAACCAGTACCTGGGCGCCTTCCATGAATGAGGGGATATCCCTAAGGGGCCTTGTATCGCATGTATAGACCAGCTTAGCCCTGCGGCCTTTCATGGCATCCTCCATGGCATCTTCTATCGCATCACTATCTTCTATAGCATCGCCTTCTTCTATAACATCGTCATCCTCTATAACATCGCCTTCTTCTATAACATCGCCATCCTCTATAACATCGCCATCCTCTATAACATCGCCATCCTCTATAACATCGCCCTCTTCTACAACAACCCCAATGGACATCTTTGTGTGGTCCGTCGGAAACGTAGTGACCTTCATGGTACCCACAGAAAACACGGGTTCCGTGTGCATCCTGATTTCAAACATGTTCTTTTTTTCCCGTATACCGAACAGTTGGATCAGACCGTCCGCCAGCCCCTCCAGCCCTTTGGGCACATAGATATCAAGGGCCTTCCTCCTGCCGGCAATCCACATCTGGTGCAACAGCGACGGAAGTCCATATACGTGGTCAATATGCTCATGTGTGAGGATTACCGCGTCCACACCGGCATTGACCAGGGTCCCGATGTTACATGACAGGTCCACGGCCAGGCTCCCTTTCCTTCCCATAAGGAGAAGGGAGGTATTGCCGCTGTCCGTATTCTGGAGGGAACCATTTACACCTAAAAATATAAGTTTAAGCATTGTCTGCCCTGCGCTTTCTGTTCTTAAGCACCACAGATGTCACAATACAGACAACCAGCATGATGAAGAACCAGCAGATAGGCGATGTATAAAACCTGGAAAATGTACCTCCGCCCAGCTTTACAGCCCTCCTGAACTGTTCCTCAAACATTTTCCCGAGAATCAGCCCAAGCACCACCGGCGCAATGGGATACTTATTCTTTTTCATGACATATCCCGCCAGTCCCATGACCAGGGCGGTTCCAAGGAAATAAACGCCTTTTGAGACCGAAGAACCAGCCAGGGCATACGGCCCTAAAAATGAAAGAATCAGGACCACCGGCATCAGCACGCGCTGTGAAATAAGAAGGATTCTTGGATAAAACCTGACCCCTGCCAGCTGGAACACCCCCATAAATATGTTTGAGATCAAAAGCGTCAGGAAAATGGAATAAACCAGGGGCATGTTCTGGGAAAACAGGGCAAATCCCGGCGTAATCCCGTTTATCATGAGGGCGCCGATCAGCACTGCCGTGGCAGAGTCCCCGGGAATGCCAAGACTTAAGGCAGGGATCAGCGCGCCTCCGGTAACCGCGTTATTGGCCACCTCCGGGGCAAACACGCCTTCCAGGCATCCGGTTCCTGGCATGTCCAGCTTTCCCTTGCTGTGCTCACATATATTGGAAGCAGCATTGCGGCTCATGAACACCGCGATACTGGCCCCGGTTCCCGGTATGGCGCCAATCAGGGTGCCGATTCCAAGGGACGAAAAGATGATCTTCCACATGGACAGGATTTTCTTCATTGGGGGGAATATTTTTCCGATATCCGTACATATCTCCTTGTTCTGCGGCTTCCTGAAATTGTCCAGTTCTGAAAACACCTGGCTGACGCCGTAAAGCCCAATCAGCGTGGAGGTCATATCCAGGCCGTTTGCAAAGGGCGTCTTCCCAAGGACGGATACAAATGGTATCCGCAGCGCCCCTGACATGGGGTCCGGCCCCAAAAACGCGAACACAAAGCCCAGGGCTCCCATGAGCAGGCCTTTTAGTATGTCGTCGCCGGAAACCGCGGCGATGATCACGATACCCACCAGGGCCAGCGTGCATTTCTCAGCAGGGCCAAAGGCCAGGGTCATTTTCGCCACAAGGGGGCTGAAGAAAATCAGGAATATCTCCGAACCCAGGCCGCCGATCATGGAGGCAATGACCGCGGCCCCCAGCGCCTGCCCGGCCATCCCCTTCTTGGTCATAAGCTGTCCGTCTTCCGTGGTGGCTATGGCATTGGGGTTGCCCGGTATGCCTAAAAGTATGGCGGGTATGGATGCGCCGCATACAGCGCCGCAGTACACGGCCAGAAGCAGTCCAATGCCGGTGGCGGTATCTAACTGGTAGGATATGGGGATGACAAGGGCAATGCCCATTGTTGCGGTAAGCCCCGGCAGGGCGCCGAGGACAATGCCAAGGGCGGCTCCGAACGCGCACCACAGGAACGTTGAAAGGTGGGCCACAAGCCCTACCCCTGCAATAAATTCACTCATAGTTACCTCCTAAAAGTCCAATATGCCCGGAGCCAGATTCACACTGAAAAACTGTTTAAATACAACATATAAAAAGAGTACCGTGGCCAAGGTAAGAAGACCCGGGTCCGCAATCCGCTTCATTCCCGCCGCCTTCAGCTTCCTGCACAAGGTCCTGCTGACAGCAAAGGTGAACAGAGCCACATATGCCAGGGAAATCACTGCCTGGAATGTTGATACGGTAAATATCCCGGGAAAATCGCCTATCCTTCCAAGGTGCATAAGGCTTTTGGTAATTGTCCTCATGATGAAATACCCAAGCGCCGTGATCCCCATGGTCCCCAGGCCTCCCAGGACAGCCTGCTTCTTATCACAATCCTGGCCGGCGGCCGTATAGATATACTCCAGACAGTACAGCAGCAGGGAGGAAAGCAGGATGAAGCCTGCATGCCTGATCAGTAATACATACAGGACCGACAGGATAAGGGTAATGAGGAAAAGCCTTTTTGTTCCCGTATCCATGCCCTGTCCATCCGGACGTTCCTTAAGGGTAATATAAAGGAAGCCGGCAAACAGGAACACCGCCATTGCCAGGGGAAGCACCTTGCCTCCCGGATCCCCGCCAACAGCATCCGCCGACAGGGTAGTATCCCCGCCCGACAATACATATATAAAGTAAAGGGCTGATAATACCGTCATGAAAGCCGGCATTAATTTTACTTTCAGTTTCATACATCCACCTTCGCAATTCTATCAGACTCAGACACGGCCGTTCTTATTCAGCGTATTCCCCTTTTGCCAGACCGGTTGCCTTGATGATGGGCTTCATGGACTCGACCATTTCCCCGTTATACTTTTCAAAATCCCCAAGTTTTGAATAATCGCCCAGCAGTCCCTGCTCTTTCAGCCAGTTCTGGAAGGAATCGGAATTGTATGCTTTCTCAAGCACGTCCGCAAGGTATGTCTTTACCTCATCGGGTGTGCCCTTCGGCGCACAGATGCCCCTGAAGCAGCCGCCCGGCACCGTAAGGTCTCCATAACCCGCATCTGCCAGATTGGGAACGTCTTGAAGTTCAGCCAGCACGGAATGGCCTTCCCCAAAGAATACCAGGGGCCTTAAGCCGTCAATGTTTGCAAGCACTTCTGACTGTGAGAATATACCTGCGTCACAGTGGCCGCCCAGCACTGCCGGGATAAGCTCCGCACCGCCGTTAAATGAAACAACGTTAAAAGGTGATTCCAGCGCATTATTCAGCCCATAGGCAACAACGCCTGTGGTGGCGGTGGCGCCTGCATTGCCCAGGGTGACCTTGCCGCTGTCAGCCTTGGCAGCCTGAATCAGGTCGTCCAGGGTCTGGTAGGGTGAATCCGCGTTAACCGCAAGCACGAATGGCTCCATGGAAAGGCCTGTTATGAAATCCAGCTCTTTAAATCCGTCCGTATAACCTGTCATGGTGCCGCAGATTACATATGTCCCGTACATAAGCAGCGTGTATCCGTCCGCCTCGGAATCAATGACCTGGTTGGTACCGGTTCCCGTGGAGCCGCCTGTTACGTTTTCAACTATGATATTGTTGTTGCCGGAAACCTCCTTCATGGCCTCCACCAGCTGACGGGCCTGGGTATCCGTGCCGCCGCCCGCTCCCTGGGGAACAATCAGGGTAATTGTCTTTTCCGGGTCAGGAAATGCAGCCTCTTTGGATTTGCCGCAGCCTGTAATAAGTGTGGCCGTCATGGCTGCCGCAAGCGCAGCCGCTACAATTGCTTTTCTTTTCATAGTATGAACCTCCTTGGTATTTTGTTTTATGGTACATCACTTGTATGTTACAAATGCATAGCTTTCCATGGCGGTAAAACAGGCAGGCATTCATCAAAACGTCCTATGAGCGCTGCCTCGCTCCCTGACCCGTATGTGCGGTTCAGGAACATTTCCATATAAACCTCTTTGAACTCCTTCCAGGAGCCCACCTCATCCCCGGGCCTGATGGGATAAAACAGCACGCCGTTGTCATGGGCCGCCCTCATGTCCCCGGGGGCATCCCCAATCATCAGCACGCAATCCGGTGCATAGTGGTCTTTGACCCGGCTGATGCACTCCTTCTTGCTACCTTCGTCCTGGGAACAGATCATGGACACATAGGGCAGAAGGCCGTTTTCCTCCCACTCCCGCTGAAGGGCCTCCCTGGCAGTGGCGGAAACCACTATGATGTCCGCCTCCCGGCTGAGGCTTAAAATGGACTCCTTTACATGCGGAAACGGCGGTATGCCGTAAACCATATCCGATATACGCTCATTGGATTCCAGGGACCAGCAGAGGGTCCTCTCAAGGACAGGGTCACCTGATCCTGCCAGCGCGGCATTATTGGCAGCGGGCGCCTCCCTAAGCCACCTGCCCAATGCCCCTGTATCCGGAAACTCAAAGTCATACTCCCTGACCGCGTCCCAGTCCTTTAACAACTCAATGGACCTGTACAGCGTGATAAAACGTGACAATCCCCTGTCCTTTGAATACAGGTTCTCAAACTCCCAGGCCATCCTTGCATACTTGGATATGGGCTGTAATCCCCAATGCTTTATCATGGCCGGACAAAAGCACTCCTTGTGCTTTATCTCCATGGTGTCAAATGCACAGCCGTCCGAGTCAATGCATACCAGCCTTTGATGCCCGGGCCTGAAGCTTTCAAATACTTCTTTTCCCATTCTTTACCTCCGTTGCAGCCAGCCGCCCGCAGCGGCCAACAGGCACGCCCAATGGCTAACCTTTATTCAAAATGAATTTTTCAATGGCAATGGCAACCCCGTCCTCGTCAAATGGAGCCGTCACAAAATCAGCCTCATCCTTCAGCCATTGGGGTGCATTTCCCACCACAACCCCGACGCCCGACGCCCTGACAGCCTCCGCGTCCAGCACCGAATCCCCGATGCTCATTACCTGTTCCATGGAAATACCCAGTTTATCCAGCAGTTTCCTGATCCCTCTGGTCCTGTCAAGGCCCTGGGGGAAGAACTGCATGTTCTCTCCCACGGGATCGGTTATGTGTGCCACGCCTGAATGTTCCACTTCGTCATATATCTGCTGCTGTAAACCTGCCGGAATGCCGTACATGTTTACTTTTTCAATCCCAATGCCGTTCTCTGAAAAATACCGGGACGGCTTATCTATCACAATCTGCCTTCCTGCCTCAATGAACCAGACATGGTGGGAAGGGACCGGATATTGTTCCAGATGGTCTGCCACGGCCTTTTCCAGGTATATCTTCCCGCCCGCAGCTATCTCCGTATATATATTCCTGCCCTCGAATACCCTGCACATCCCCCCGCTGTCCTCCGGCGTAAGGATTTCCTCATGGATAATTTCCCCGGTGCTGTGGTCCACTACCCTGGCCCCGCCGGAAGTAATATAATAGCGGATCCTCTTTTCAGCTTCTATCTGGGGAGGCTGCATATTCTCAGCCCTGCCGGTTGAAGGAACTATGTATATACCTTTATCCAGCGCTTTTCTGATTGCGTACATATTTCTGACTGAAATAAACACCTGGTCCCGCTGAAGGGTGGTTCCGTCAAAGTCAAGAAGTATTGCCTTTATATCCATAGTAATCCTCCTGTGTCTTTCAATTTAATTTCTTCTTAACTTTATATTAACACCGTGATTATCACGTGTCAATCATTTAGGTATGTAAAATGTTTGAAAAATTATCTCGTTCCAATCATGTGGCCCCCATTGCTTTCAATTCTTGAAATGGGTATATGATTATGATATACTTTTTGTTAAAAAGGGAGGACTATTTATGGCAACCATGAACGACATAGCCAAAGCTGCCGGGGTGTCGCGTGGCACAGTATCAAACGTCCTGAACGGACGGGGCTGTGTCAGTTACGAAAAGATCCGGATGGTAGAAGACGCGGCCGCCAGGCTTGGCTACAGCCTTGACAAGCGCGCCAGCACCCTGCGCAAAGGGGTATCCGGTTCCATTGCCCTCATTATCCCAGACATTTCCGAAAAAAAATACAGCGATATCTACATGGGCGTCCTGGGAGCGGCCAAAGGATTTGACTGCAAGGTCTGCCTGTACATATCCGGGGACCAGCCGTACAGGGAGCGGGAGGTCATCCTTGAGGCCATGAGGGAAAAGGTCATGGGTGTGCTTACCGTGTCCTGCCTTGAGGATGGGCAGGCCGAATACGCCCCCTTCCTCACCGCGGACATCCCTGTGGTTTTCCTTGAACGTCAGGGAGCCCAACAGGCGCTCTGTTCCTATACCTTTGATATGGAAGAAGCAGCCAGGCTGATTTCCTCTGTGATGGATGGGGCGCCGGATGTATGCTTTCTTTTGGATTCCCTCTCCTTCAGGGACCAGCTGGCTTTAAAATCAGGTTTACAGCGCCTGATCCCCATGGAAGACGGTTCCATCTATGAAAACAATCACGGTGAACTCTCCCCTTCCTCTTACCGGCTGGCCGCAGACCATCCTCACGCTGATTACTGTATTGCCGGCAGCGGGCTGCTGGCGCGTCTGGCGGAAAATGCCTATACCAGGTTCACCGGCAGCAGCCCCTGCATCATCTGTCTCTCGCCGCTTACCGCACTGCCGGACAACCATTATATTAACATCCAGCTGAATTACAGGTATCTGGGCATGTCGGCCGCCGAAGCCCTGATGCATACGCTGAATTATGAAAAACCCCTGGCCTCCAGGATATTCATGCCTTCCGGAATCTGTTACGGTTCCAGGGCAGTGATGCCAAAGGACAGGACAGCCGGCGCCATAGGCGGCATACACCCACAGGACAGATGCACCCTGCGCATGCTCGCCCACAATACCCCCACCATATCAGCCCTCAGGACCCTGCTTCCCCAGTTTACCAGGAGCACGGGAATCCAGGTGGACATCATTACCACGTCCTTAAGCGAGTTACTGAACAAAGCCGCGTCCCGGGATGACCGGTGGGATATCATCCGGGTGGACCCCTCCAGCCTGTCCCATATGGCTCCCGGAATCCTTCTTCCCCTGGAAGAGGCGGACAGGGACGCGGACCGTCATTTCAGGCATCTCCTGGATTCCATCCCGGAGGACTATTCCAGGTTTAACGGGACCTTATACGCCTACCCCTTTGATATCAGCATGCAGCTGCTCTTCTACAGAAAATCCCTGTTTGAAAGCGTGGCACAGCAGCGCGCCTTTTATGAAGAATCCGGCAGCACCCTTAAGGTCCCCGCCACCTACGGGGAACTGGAAACCGTGGCCAGGTTCTTTACCAGGGCATGCAGGAGTGATTCCCCTACGCCATACGGTTCCAGTATCGCTGCCTATACCAGCCAGACCTCCGTAACCAGCGAGTATCTTCCCAGGCTTATTTCTGCCGGGGGGCTGGCCTATACCCCTAAGGGAATGATCAACCTCCAGACCGATGCATCCATCACTGCACTTAAGGATTATATACGTTTTTCCAAATATGCCGATACCACGCACACCCATGACTGGAGCGAGGTGGCTTCCGGCTTTGTGAACGGTTCCTATGCAACCACTATCCTGTACCTTCACTACGCTTCCCAGTTTGTAAGGGCTGAGGGCGCCGCCTTTAACGGGGATATCGGGTTTGCCCCGCTGCCCGGCAATAATTCACTGCTGGCAGGCGGTTCCCTGGGCGTGGGCAGGTTCTCGGAACATGCGGCAAAGGCCTGCCGGTTCATACAATGGGCCACTGGCCCGGATATTGCCCCTGCCCTTGTGATGCTTGGGGGGATATCTTCCTCTGCCATTGTCTATGAGCAGCAGGATATCATTGATTCATATCCATGGCTTAAGTACCTGGCCGAACACATCAAGGACGGCATAAGCAGGCCGCTCCTGTCCTTCCGTTCCTTCAGCTATGACCAGAAGGAATTTGAATGTCAATTGGGGCAAAGGTTATTAGATGCCCTGAACGGGCGGAAAACGCCTGAACAGGCGCTGTCAGATGCCCAGGAATATCTGCGTTCCCTAAGCAGTTAGGCGGGAATACAAAGAGGGCTGCCATATCAGGCTGGAATTTCAGCCTGATATGCTCCCTTATTTTAGTATTTGTTTGAGAAAAATGTGGGAAATATGATTAATACTGGATTGTTAAGGAAAAATACTTTACACTAGAAGAATATCTACTAAATTAGGAATGGGAGCGTGATAAGCTATGGGAGTATATTTAAATCCGGGAAATGATGGATTTAAAATGGCATTAAATTCTAAAATATATGTAGATAAAAGCGGATTGATTTCTTATACAAATTCTGTATTGAAGACGGAACAGCGTTTTGTCTGTGTGAGCCGTCCGAGACGTTTTGGAAAATCCATGGCTGCAAATATGCTGACTGCATATTATGAGAAAGATATTGATTCGTCAGAGATGTTTCAGGGGCTATCTATTTCACAAGATGAAATGTTCAAAAAGCATCTGAACAAGTACAATGTGATTTTTTTAAATATTCAAACGTTTTTAAGCCGGACACATGATATCATGAAGCTGAGAAGCATGATTGAAAAGTCGTTGCTCCGGGATCTTATGAAAGTGTATCCGGATATTGATTACCTGGATCAGTCGGACTTAATCAGCAGCCTGATGGATATTTATGGAGAAACATCGGACCCGTTTATTTTTATTATAGATGAATGGGACTGTATTTTCCGTGAAAATAGGGATGATGCAAAGGGACAGAAGATTTATCTTGACTTTATACGCAATCTCCTGAAGGATCAGAGTTATGTCGCCCTTGCCTATATGACGGGTATACTGCCAATCAAGAAGTATGGTTCTCATTCCGCCCTGAATATGTTTGATGAATTTTCCATGACAAATCCCGGCCCCTTGGCTGCTTTTACAGGATTTACGGAGTGGGAAGTGAAGGTATTGTGCGAACAGTATAAAATGGATTTTTTCGAGATACAGCGCTGGTATGATGGCTATTGCTTCGGGGGAGATACCCATATCTATAATCCGCGTTCAGTTGTCAGCGCAATGCTGACCGGAGATTATGATAATTTCTGGAATAAAACAGAGACATTTGAAGCACTGCGTAATTATATTGTCATGAATTATAAGGGCCTGAAAGACACTGTGGTGAATCTCCTGGCCGGCGGGAGAAGAACGGTTAATACAAACACCTTTTCCAATGATATGACAACCTTTCAGTCAGCGGATGATGTACTGACCCTGTTGGTGCATTTGGGATATTTGGGATATGATTTCATATCCAGAGAGGTGTTTATTCCAAACTCGGAAATATCTTCGGAATTTTTCAATGCGGTAGAATCAGCCGGATGGGATATGGTGGTGAAATCCATAGAACAATCAAAGAAAGATTCTGGCGGCCACATGGAATATGGACAGTGAGACGGTTGCGATGGGGCTTTCAGAGTCCCATATGGAAACATCCATCTTGGCCTATAATGATGAAAATGCATTGTCCTGTGTCATTTCCCTTGCCTATTACAGCGCACGGGAATACTATCAGTGTATCCGTGAATTCCCTTCGGGGAAAGGGTATGCGGATATTGTGTTTCTTCCTCGTCAGAATCACCTGGATAAACCGGGTATAATTGTGGAGTTGAAATGGAATCATTCGTCAGAAGGTGCAATCACACAGATTAAGGAACGGCGTTATGCAAAATCTCTGGAAAACTATAGCGGAAAGCTATTGTTGGTAGGAATAAATTATAGTACTAAGACCAAAGCGCATGAGTGCGTTATAGAGGAGTATTATAAAGAACCATAGTATCTGTATTTTGAAGCGCTCGAAGAAAATCAGAATATGTCAATCTTATCCGTACCGGAAAGATGCAATTCACGTATAAGACAAAGCACCGAACCGTTATGTAGCTCGGTGCTTTGATGTTATAATCCTGTTTCTGCATCATCAATAACCTGCTTGGCCTTCCTGTTGCTCAACTGCGTTTGGAATGATACGGCATAACCGTCAATTGTCAGTTGACGGAAGAAAGCCTCTGCACATTTGATTTTTGCGTTCTCCACAAACATTATGCTTTGTAACCATCCGTGCTCCCTACCGTATCCTCTCCCTGATGGCCTGTTCCTGCTCATCAAACAGAAGTTCCTTATTATATCTGTAATACCGCTCACATTCATACTGCTCCAGAAACCATACGCTGGCAGCACTGGTATTCAGTTCTGTGACGAATATGACCATCTCCTGTCCGTTTCCAAAGGACGCCTCCATGAAATTGAATGCATGTTCCAGTTTCCGGCCCAGGTCCTCCTTCCACGCCTCATAGTCATCGCTCCGGCCCATGAAACGGCCCCGCACCCACTGCCATGCCTCATCCTTCCCGGCAGCAGCGCCTTTCACAGCCTCTTCCCTCATCTGCTGCGCATAATCTTCCAGAATAGCGGCGCATCTGCGTCCCATCCTTTCTTCCTGCCTTCCAAGCAGGCCGTTCTTCTTGCCCCGCAGCCTCTCCTTCTCCATGTCCTCTGCCAGCTGCTGCAGGATTTCTGAAGGCTGGGGCCGTCCTCCCAGCGCTGCGGGTTCCTGTCCCACAGGTTCCTGCCCCGCGGATTCCATACCGCCGTCATCCGCCCTCTCCAGCTCCTGGCGGTACGCCTTAAGCTGTCCCATCAAAAGCTCCATCACCTGGTTCTCCGCAAACAGGGCCTTAAACCCATCCGTCAGTTTGGACAGCAGCAGGCCGGTGACGCTGAGCCGCTCGTCAAAGGAAGCCTTTGCCACCTTGTGGCACAAAGCCTCGTTCATGACCCCGTTAAGGATTCCTTCCACCTGGTACTCATCCTGGTATTTATAATACAGCTCCAGGTAATTGGCAAAATCCTTTGCAATCCTGGGGTGCTGGATATACTGGCTGATTACATTCCTGTCCGCTTTCTTGCCCAGCTTCTCATAGACCAGGATCAACTGTGACAGGTCCTCCCAGCCCCTGGGCGTTGCAAACATTTTCCCGTCCACCGTGGTCTCAATATGGCAGAAATACTGGCCCTTGATTCCCAGATAGGAAATGATGGCAGGATGTATATTCTCCTTATAGGCATACTCTTTCCACACCCCAAGGTCCGGCTCCACATCAATCCGCTTAATACGGTCCAGGGTAACCACGTCAAACTCCCGGACCGACTTGTTGTATTCCGGCGGGTTACCGGCGGCCGCAATGATCCAGCCCTCCGGAATCCGGTGGCTGCCAAATGTCTTGCACTGGAGGAACTGAAGCATGGTAGGCGCCAGCGTCTCCGAGACGCAGTTGATTTCATCAATGAAAAGAATGCCTTCCTTTAATCCGCTGTCCTCTATCTTATTATAAATGGATGCCACAATCTCGCTCATGGTATACTCTGTCACCGCGTATTCCCGGCCGCCGAACATTTTCCTGTCAATAAATGGAAGCCCCACTGCGCTCTGCCTTGTATGGTGGGTAATGGTATATGCCACCAGCCCGATGCGGCATTCCCTGGATATCTGTTCCATGATTTGGGTTTTCCCCACGCCTGGGGGCCCAATCAGGAGAACCGGCCTCTGCCGGATGGCAGGGATTACATATTCCCCGTTTTCATCCTTTAGAAGATATGCCTCTATGGTGTCCTTTATCTCTTCCTTTGCCCGCTTAATATTCATGAGTCCTGCTCTCCTGCATCCTTTGGTTTTCCTTTATACTCCATGATCTGTTCCTCCTTAAGCACCACCTTCATGGCCCAGGCAGGAACCGATTCATCGGAGAACATATTTTCAATAAAAACAAATGCCGTGTCATAGGGCGGCGCCTGCACCGGATAGATGCCCAGGCCGTCTGTAAAATAAATCAGGCCACGCAGGTTCACCACCTCCCGTCTGGCCCTGAGTCCGTTCACATACTCAAAAGCCGGGCGGAAATCCGTCCCCCCATGCCCTTTTATCTCAAAATGTCCCATGTACTCCTTTAACTCCTCCGGGCAGGTGACAACCACGTCGGACTGTACCGCATCATCACACTGTATGATGTGCACATGGACCTTCTTAAAATAGCTCCCGGACTCAGACAGCACATCGTACGTTTCTTCCAGGAACCGTGCCACCAGTTCGCCGGAACAGGACATGGAGGTGTCAATGACAATGGCAAAGTCCTCTATCCGGTAAACCTCCTTTGACTCAAGCGGTTCAAGCAGGGGCATGTTCCCATAGAGGGAAAGCCCGTAGGTATAAAAAGCATAGTCAAAGGAATCCGGGTCCACCTGCATCTCCTCCCTCAGCACAGCGAACTTGCGCAGGAACCGGCTGTAATCATAGCGTTCCCGGTTCTCCACCTGGACCTGGTCTAAAAGGCTTCTGTTATCCTCGGATTCGTCCTTGGAACCCATTGTCTCCATCTGGGTCTGTACCTTCTCACGGTTGTCGTTCCACTGCTCCTGCCGCGGCCTGGCCTGCCTGGAATCATCCTCCTGCTCCCACAGGTCATGGCTGTCCACATAGAACTCGGATTGCAGCTGCTGGAGCCTGCGCCCGGAAAGCCCCATCTCCTTAAGGGCACGGTAAACACGCTCCGCTGTCAGGGGAATCCTGCGCGGTTCCTGCCCGGATGTCTGTCCCTGCCCGGATGTCTGTTCCTGTCCGGGTGTCTGTCCCTGCCCGGGTGTCTGTCCCTGCCCGGATGTCTGTCCTTGCCCGGGTCCCTGTTCCTGCCCGGCCCCACCCGGTTCCCGGGCCAGCTGTTTTTCAAGCCTTAAGTAGGTTTCCCTGCGAAGGGGGTTCTTTGGCACATGGACACACTTCTGAAAGAGTCCGTCTATTACGGACTCCATGGCAATATCACATGCCAGGTCCCAGTAATCCTTATCCCTGTCCTTACGTGTATACATGTGACAGAAAAGGCAGTGGAACAGCATGTGCAGATACGCCCGGTTGACCCGGTTCCTACCCTGGCCAAACAGGGCGGTCAGGTACTCAGGCCCATAGTAGATGAGCCATCCGTCAGTGGCAATCCCGCCGCGGCCCCAGTCAGCCTCAAATCCAAGGCTGCTTAAAGAAACATCCAGGAACCTCATATTCAGATATAGTTCACTTCTGGCCTGATAAAGGATCCTGGTGCACAGTTTTACCTGGTCCAGTTCCTCCAGCTGCCTTTTCCTGGTTGGGTCTGTCATTGTCCTTTTCCCGCTGTCATTGTCTCATGCTCTTCCTTCAGTTCCTCATACAGATGGTAGAAGGTCCATGTGCTGTTATGCTCTGTCAGCACCGCCTTCAGCCCAATCCTTGGCACCCCGGCTTTTCTTAGGTTCATCAACAGCTCATCCAGCCGCCTGTTGGAAAACTGCTTAAGCACCATCATTTCCACGGGAATCACAGGGAGCCCCGCAGCCTCCTGGCCCTCAGGCGCCTTATCCAGTACCTGGAATCCGTCCATGCCGGCCAGATATCCCACTGTCTCCAGCACCTGCTCCGGGCCAATGTTCCGGATCCGTATGCCCATGCGTACCAGCACGCTTTTCATCATTGCCACATGCTTCATGGTCTCGGGCCTGCCCGGATTATAATATAATACTGTCTCTGTTAATTTTGCCATACCATCACTCCTCTTAGGCCCCTGCATTTATTTGAACAGTTCCTCGCTGTCCAGCATCAGGGTAAACGGCCCGTCATTTAAAAGCTCCACCTTCATGTCCGCGCCAAACCGGCCCTTTTCCACCACATCCACATATTGGCTGCACCGTTCCATGAACCGCTTGTACAGGGACTCCGCCATCTGGGGCGCGCCTGCCTTGACAAAGCTTGGGCGGTTGCCCTTGCGGCAGTCCGCGTACAGGGTAAACTGGCTGATAATCAGAAGCTCCCCTTCCACATCGGCCAACGATAGGTTAGTTTTTCCATTTTCATCCTCAAATATCCTTAAACGGCAGATTTTGTCCGCCATCTTTTCAGCCACCTGCACCGTATCCCCGTCAGCCACCCCCAGAAGTATCATGAACCCCTTTCCAATCCTTCCCAGGAGTTCGCCGTCCACTGTCACGCTGGCCTGGGTTACCCGCTGAACCACTGCTCTCATATGCATTGTCTCCTTTTCATCGTATCATCATTTTCAGGTATTCCATCAGGGTTTCCGTGGCCTCTTCCCTGTAAAGTATCTCCCTGGCCCGGGCCGGATAATCAGTAATGATATTATCCACTCCCAATAGCTTCATCTGATTCATCTCGGTCTTGCTGTTCACGGTCCACACATGGATTGCCTTGCCATCCTCATGGACCGCCTCCACCAGGCGCCGGCCTGCAAAGCTGGAACGTATGCTGATAAAGTCAAAATCCCCGCTCTCATAATAGTTCCCATAGGCCGCGGCCAGTATGTATCCGGTCCTCAGATCCGGGTTCATATCCTTAACCCGTTCCAGGTACTTAAGCTTTACAGAAGTAATGACACACTGGTCCTCCATATCATACTCCTTAACAAGGGCAGCCACCTGCTCCGGCAAGCTGGTGTCATTGCCAATATTCTTAAGCTCAATATTAAGCTTCATCCGGCCCTTGCATGCCTCCAATACCTCCCTCAGCGCGGGAATCCGCTCCCCTTTGAACTCCGGTGAAAAATGGCTTCCCACATCCAGCTGCTCCAGCTGGGAATAGGTCATGCTGCCCAGGGTCCGGTCCACCCCTGCCACCCGCTTCAGGTTCAGGTCATGGCACAAGACCACGATGCCGTCCGCCGTTGTCTGCACATCTATCTCACTGTAATCCGCCATCTCCTCCATGGCCGCCTCCAGGGCTGCCATGGTATTCTCCGGCGCCATCTTAGAGCTTCCCCTGTGCGCCGTTATCTCAGTCTGGCCAAGGACCGACCAGTCCGGGGATACGCCGTTGTACACCATATCGAAAATCATGAACAGGCTGGCGCCGGCCAGTGCGCCTGTAATGGTAAGCATCCATTTCCGTTTGATGTGCATCCCGCCCAGGTGCATATCCTCCGAAATCCCAAAATCCCAGGGATGGCCATGGACATGCCCTCTTTCAAACTGGTAATAGACAACGGTAAGCGCGCCAAAATCCACCACCGATACCAGAATGGTGCCGATAAACAGCACCGCCAGTTCAAGCCTTGCGCACACAGCCGCCAGCACGGCCATGGCGGCATAGCTGTCCACAAACAGCGTTACCACCACCGCGGATACCACCACGATCACAGAATGAAGCAGGACCAGGAACAGGATAAGCCCCAGGTTCAGCGCCAGGAGAAGGCCCACGGCCCTGGGCCATTTCCTTCCAAGGATCTCCATACTGCGCCTGAAGCCGTCCCGGAAGTCCTTCTGCTCTATCATGCAGGTAAAAAACACCAGCATGGTAGGAATGCCGATAAGGATCAGTAACACCACTGCCAGCACCAGGCCCAGTCTGGTAACAGGGCCGCGGACAATCTCCGCCATGACAAAATTAACGGGTTTTATCCTGGTAAGCAGGCGGAGCAGCAAAAAACTGTTCATCATCAGGAAATCAGCAAAAGCCAGGGGAAGCAGCTTCCAGTTCCTTTTCTTCCACTCATCAAAGACCTTATCCACGGCGCCCTTTAAGATGGACAGGGAGTCAATCCGTCTGGAATAGGCCGATGCCTGGTAAGCCGTTATAAGGCCCGCGATTTCAACCACCATAAGGACCATGCCCACGGCAATGATAGCGGCCACGCAGACAATGGTCAGCGGACGCCAAAGAAAGGCCCCCATATTACTCATGGAAAGGTAACTGTACCCTGCCATGCGCAACGAGAACCTAAGCAGCTGGTTTGCCAGCCTGATATAGAATGTACCTGCAACCAGCCGGAACAGTACTTCAAATACTGCCAGCTGGCGCAGGTTCAGTTTAATCACCTGATCTGTTTCCCTGATCAATCTGTTCACTTATATTCTTCTTCCGTCTGTCCCTGCAGTTCATCCTGGCGCTGTTCTTTTGCAAATGCCGTGATGGCCTCATTGAGTGAGAACATCTTGGCATCCAGCATATCTACCATATCCGCACAGGCCTTCAGTTCTTTTAACAGGTTCTCAGGCGCATTGCCCTCGAACTTGTAAGCAATCTTGTGTTCCAGGCTGGCCCAGAAGTCCATGGCAACCGAACGTATCTGGATCTCCACCTTGGTTTCCACCGGACCGTCCGTCAGGTACACAGGGACCGTCACAACCATGTGATAGCTCTTATATCCGTTGGGCTTGGGATTCTTGATGTAATCCTTCACATGAAGGACCGTCACATCCCCCTGGGAAGCTATCATATCCGCAATCTGGTAAATATCCGATGTAAAGGAACAGATGATCCGTATGCCGGCAATGTCGCTGAGCCGTTCCATCATATTCTCGATGGATACCTCATACCCATCCTTTTTCAGTTTCTTTACAATGCTCTCAGCCGTCTTAAGCCGGGATTTGATATGTTCAATCGGGTTATAGTCATAACGGCTTACAAATTCGTTATTCAGTATCTCGATTTTAGTATTAACCTTTTTCAGTGCTGAATCATATAAAAACATGACTGAACGCCATTGGTCAACCTGGTCATCCGTTTTGGGGATATTGGACATTCCTATCCCTCCTTATCTAGTTAATACCGGATCAGAGCTTCAGCCCCTTTAACAGGTCGCCCAGCCCGGTGGACACGGATCCGGTCTCCTTGTAGTCAAATGTCTCATGGGCTTCCTGGTCAGCGGTCTGCTCAGCCAGCACCTTCATGCTCAGGCTCAGCTTGCCGTTATCCGTGTTAAGGATCTTAACCTTAACGGTCTGTCCTTCCGTAAGCACTGCACCCGGATGCTTAATCCTCTGTGTGCTGATCTGGGAAATGTGCAGCAGTCCGTCCACGCCCTCATCCAGCTTGATGAACGCGCCGTAAGGCTTGATGCTGTCCACGGTTCCTTCCACAACATCGCCGGCCTTGAACTGTTCCATGCGCGCCTGCTTCTCAGCTTCCTTCCTGCCTCGTTCCACCTCGCGTCCGGAGAGCACCAGCCTCTTCTTCTCAGGGTCAACGGTGATGATCACACACTCCACATACCTGCCCTGCCAGTCTTCCAGTTTCTCCACATACTCTGTAGACAGCTGGGAGGCCGGGATGAATGCGCGTACTTCCTCCAGGGATGTGACCACGCCGCCCTTGACAGCCTCATTGATCTTCACCTTTACAACGGTCTTATCTTCCATCATCTGAGCAAACTGGGCCCACTTGGCGCCCTGGCCGCTTTCTTCTTCAGACAGTTCAATGTTCCTCTTGTTCAGCGTCTTGTAGGATGCCTCCAGCTCCGCCGCAAAATCCTCCATGGTCTCCACGGGTTCTTCTGCGGTCACTCCGGCAATTACCTCTGTTTCTAATTCCTTGTTCATTTCTTCACTCATAATAGTCTCCTCACCTTCCGTATATATAGCAAAATATTTTCCTCTCCATTATAACAACAACCCACCTAATATTTCTATAGTTTTCTTATAAAAATATACCAAAATTTAGTTTTTTATTCTTTTTTTATAACTTTTCACTGATAGGAAAATGTGATATGATTCAGACAGCAGCAGATATACGCAATTTCAGCAAGAAAGGACCTATGTTCCATGATAGATTTATTGGACCTGCACACCCACACCACGGCCAGTGGGCATGCCTATAACTCACTTTACGAGATGGCCGCATCCGCCTCAGGGCGGGGCATACGGATCTTCGGCAGCTCCGACCATGCCCCTGCCATGCCCGGCAGCTCCCATTATTACCATTTCATTAACTTTAAAGTCCTTCCCCGCACCCTGTACGGCATGAAGCTCCTGATGGGGGTGGAACTGAACATCATGGATTTTGAGGGTAATGTGGATCTGGACCAGGATTTTCTGGAGAAGCTGGATTATTCCATTGCCAGCCTCCATCAGCCCTGTATAAAAAGCGGCACTGCTTCCCAGAACACCGATGCATACCTGGGCGCCATGAAGAATCCGGCCATCCACATCATCGGACATCCGGATGACAGCCGCTTTCCCATTGATTATGACACGCTGACAGCGGCTGCCAGGGAACACCACAAGCTTTTGGAAGTCAACAACAGCTCCCTGACCCCCTTAAGCTACCGACAGGGCGTACGGGAAAACTATGTGAAAATGCTGGAACTGTGCAGGCATTACCGCACGCCTGTGATTGTCAACAGCGATGCCCACTGTGAAGCTGATTCCGGAAACCATGCATCTGCCTATGCCCTGCTTGAGGAACTGGACTTCCCGCAGGAACTGGTGGTCAATACATCCCTTGAACTTCTGTCCGCCTACATCCCCCGCCTGAATGCCATCCTGGCCCAGCCCGAGGGCGCAAGATGCGGCCAGCTTCCCAGGGATACGGGGGCACCGCGGCCGCAGCTGCTGCAGGAGGGACCAAGTGATGATTAACTTCCTGAATCTGGAGTATTTCCTGGTGGCGGCGGAAGAACTGAATTTTACCAGGGCAGCCAAAAAACTGTTTATTTCACAGCAATCCCTGAGCAACCACATCTCCAACCTGGAAAAAGAATTTGACGTGGTGCTGTTTAACCGGACCTCCCCCCTCACCCTGACCTATGCGGGCCATTCCTTAAAAGCCAGGGCCAGGGATCTTTTAAACCTGAGGGACGAGACATATAAGGAAATTGCCGATATCAAGGATTTCTCCACGGGCCAGCTCTCCATCGGCGTGTCCCATACCCGCGGACGTGTGATCCTGCCGGAGATCCTGCCAACCTACCAGGCCCGGTTCCCGGGCATTGAGCTTAACCTGGTGGAGGGCAATTCAAGCCAGCTGGCCTCAAACCTGCTTCACGGCAGCATTGACCTGATGATAGACCTGCTGCCGTTTACAGTGGAAAATGTGGAAACCGTGCCTATCTGCGGCGAGGAAATCCTTATGGTTGTGCCGGATGAGGTAATAGAAAAAGCTTATCCGGGCCAATTGGATGATATCAGGCATTCTCTTTCCTCCTCCACGGATATCCGTCTCCTGGAGCAGTGTCCTTTTGTCCTGTTAAAAAAGGGCAACCGGGTCCGCACCATTGCAGACGAGATATTTGAGGATGCCCAGATGAGCCCCAGGGTAGTGCTTGAGACAGAGAACATTGAAACCGTCCTCGCCTTATGCCGCAAAGGCATGGGAGTCACATTCTATCCCAAGATGTTCATGGCCACGGACCAGTCCGCCAGTTCCCCGCGCCAGGCCCTGCTGGAGCACTCCAGGCTGAACCTCTATTCCCTTAACTACTCCAGGGCCCACGGCGTCCTTGGTATCGGTTACCACAAGGGACGTTATATGTCCAGGGCCACCCGGGAGTTCATACGGATTGCCCGGGAGCATATCGCTTATCCGGCGGAGGACGGATCGCAGAAGGAGGCCTGAACCCGCAGGCCAAGGCGTACCATGCATAAAACATATAATCCGTAAAGCGCCTTGACATAATCCATAAATCCGCAAAGCGCCTTGACATGGGATATGATATCTGCTAGAATATAAATAGTAACTGTTATTATTATCATATTCTATAGAAGGAGATGCTATGAAAACTTTAAAGTATAGCCGTCAGAGGGAATCCATCAAAGCCAGTCTGATGAACCGACATGACCATCCTACGGCAGACGCCCTATACGCCAGCATCCGTGAAGAATTTCCCAACATCAGCCTGGGAACAGTCTATCGTAACCTGAACCTGTTGGTTGAAACCGGAGAGATAAGGAAGCTGACCTGCGGGGACGGCGCCGATCATTTTGATGGGGACACCCGACAGCATTATCATTTTGTGTGTACTGAATGCAGCCAGGTTTACGACATGGATCTTGGGGCCCTTGAGGAACTGAACCAGGATGCCCAAAGCTGCGCCCCGGGTATCATTGACAGCCACTATGTGCTGTTCTATGGCCGCTGCAAGAATTGTTTGGGAAAAAAAGTTGATAAAGGTATTGACAAACCGGCTTAAATGATTTATATTATCAATATCAGTAATGATTACTATTATTGATAACCAGTAAATGATCCGTTCCGGGCACCTGATGTCCGGAACATAAAAATGAAATCCATAAAAGGAAAAGGAGAATATTGATTATGAAGAAATGGGTATGTACAGTATGCGGTTATGTTTATGAAGGCGAGAATGCACCAGAGAAATGTCCACAGTGCGGTGTTCCGGCATCCAAGTTCAAAGAGCAGGAATCCGACAAGATGGCTTGGGCATGTGAGCACGAGGTTGGCGTTGCACAGGGTTCCCCTGAAGATATCATGATGGATTTAAGGGCTAACTTCGAGGGCGAGTGCTCTGAGGTAGGTATGTACCTGGCCATGTCAAGGGTTGCCCACAGGGAAGGTTATCCTGAGATTGGCCTGTACTGGGAGAAGGCTGCGTTTGAGGAAGCTGAGCATGCAGCTAAGTTTGCAGAACTGTTAGGCGAGGTAGTCACAAACTCCACCAAGAAGAACCTGGAGATGAGGGTTGCTGCTGAGAACGGCGCTACTGCCGGTAAGTTCGACCTGGCTAAGAGGGCCAAGGCCCTGAACCTGGATGCAATCCATGACACGGTTCATGAGATGGCTAAGGATGAGGCCCGCCACGGTAAGGCATTTGCAGGTCTGTTAGAGAGATACTTCGGTTAATCATTAGGATTGTTAGACATTTCAGGGGATGCTGTAAGACCAATGGGGATTGGTTTGCGGCATCCCTTTTTATGTGCATAAGCAAAGCAGCTTCCTGATTACCACTGAGTCACCACACCCCCATACTGTATCCATCGTCATAGAATCTTCAGAAATAATTCCCTTGAAACTGCTCCCCTTCTGTGCTAGACTAAGCACAAAAATCCATACGGACCGGAGGTCTTATCATTGATACAAAATATTCTGTGCTATCTTGAGGCTTCGGAAAAAGCATATCCTGATAAACCGGCCTTTTCCGATGAACATGCAGCCCTGACCTACAAAGAGCTTCTGTCCCTGTCCAGACGGATTGGAAGCTTTCTTGGCAGGAAAACCGGCCCAAGACGGCCTATTCCCGTCATGACAGAAAAGAACGCTTATACATTGGGAGCCTTTATGGGGATTGTCCATGCTGGCTGTTTTTATATTTATCTGGATGCCGGGCAGCCGGCAAAGCGGCTGAACCGCATCCTGGACACCTTACAGGCAGATATCATGATTGCCGACAGCCCCAGCCTGAAAGAGGCAGGTCCCATCTCCTTTGCCGGGGAAATCCTTGATATGGGGATGCTTCTGTCCCTTGGCAGCGATGCACAGGACCCTTTGCTCCTTGCCTCCATACGCGGGCAGGCCATGGATACGGACCCGCTGTACGGAATCTTTACTTCAGGCTCCACCGGCGCCCCAAAGGGCGTGGTGGTGGGACACCGTTCTGTCATCGACTTTATGGAGCATTTTACAGAAATGTTCCATATTACCTCCAGGGATGTGATCGGCAACCAGGCGCCATTTGATTTTGATGTTTCCGTGAAGGATATTTATTCAACCCTGAAAACAGGGGCTTCCATGGAAATCATACCAAAACGCCTGTTTTCTATCCCCACAGGACTACTGGACTATCTCTGCGACAGGAAGATAACCACAGCCATATGGGCGGTCTCTGCCCTGTGCATCATCACCACGCTGAACGGCTTCACCTACCGCGTGCCTGAACACCTGGACAAAATCCTGTTCAGCGGAGAGGTCATGCCTGTGAAACATCTGAACGCCTGGCGCAGCCACCTTCCGGGCGCCATGTTCGTAAACCTGTACGGCCCCACGGAAATCACCTGTAACTGCACCTACTATGTGGTGGACCGGGACTTTGAGCCGGGAAGCCCTATTCCTATCGGGCTTCCGTTTCCCAATGAAAAGGTATTCCTCCTGGATGAGGATGACCGCCTTATTACCGCACCGGGCACCTGCGGGGAGCTGTGCGTGTCAGGAACCGCGCTGGCCCTTGGATATTACAGGGACAAGGAGAAAACCGGGGCTTCATTTGTCCAGAATCCCCTGAACCAGGATTATCCTGAAACCATTTACCGCACCGGCGACATGGCGTACTACGGAGAAGATGGGCTGTTATATTACCATGCCCGCAGGGATTTCCAGATAAAGCACATGGGCCACAGGATTGAACTGGGCGAGATTGAGGCCGCTCTTGAGACCGTCAGCGGGGTGGGACGGGCTGTCTGCATATTCCTGGAAGAGAAAAACAAGATTGCGGCCTTCTACGAAGGGGACGCGGATAAGAAAATGATTGCTGCAGGCCTGGAACATCTCCTTCCGCGGTACATGTTTCCCAACCGTTACATGAACCTGCCCGCCCTTCCCCTTACTAAAAACGGCAAGGTTGACCGCCAGGCATTAAGGAGGCTTTATGGGTAAGATGGATATTATGGATAATATGGACATACAGATCCTGCGTCAGGCCGCCCGTACCCAGGGAACGCCCGCCTATGTGTTTGACCTTGACGCATTCGCCCGGCGCATCCGCCATATGAAGGAGGTTCTTGGGCAGGATATTAAAATATTATATGCCATGAAGGCCAATCCTTTCTTTACCAGGACAGCCGCCCAGGAAGCGGACGGCCTGGAGGTGTGCTCCCCCGGCGAATATGCCATATGCCGGAGGGCCGGTGTGCCCCTGGAGAAAATCGTACTCTCCGGCGTTAATAAGGAGGCGGCCCATGTCCGGGAGGTTGTGGGCGACGCCGGAATATCTGGCCCTGCCGGAAGGTCTGGCGCCGACGCATTGTCTGGCCCTGCCGGGACTCCCGGCCCTGCCGCCTATACCGCCGAGTCCCTAAGCCAGCTGGACCTGTTGGAATCCTGCGCTGCCAAGACACAGGGAAATCCGCTGCGTGTCCTGCTGCGTCTGACCAGCGGAAACCAGTTTGGCATGGATGAGGAGACAATCCTCTCCATAATCAAAAAACGAAGCAGCTATACCCATCTGCATTTTACCGGACTCCAGTACTACTCAGGAACCCAGAAAAAGCAGGCCGGCAAGATTCGAAAGGAACTGGAACAGCTGGACGCCCTTCTGGAACGGATACGGAACGAACTGCAATACGAAATCCGTGAACTGGAATATGGACCGGGTTTCCATATACCTTACTTTGAGGGGGAATCCCCGGTGGACGAGGATGCCATGCTGGCAGATTTCAGGGAAGCCCTTGACGCCATGGCGTTCAAGGGACGCATCTCCCTGGAAGCAGGCCGCTTCCTGGCCGCGCCCTGCGGCAGTTATGTGACCCGGGTAGTGGATACCAAGCAGAACCAGGGGCAGAATTACTGTATCGTGGACGGCGGTATTAATCATGTGAATTATTACGGACAGGCCATGGCCATGAAAATCCCGGCCATCCGCTTCCTTCCCCACCCCCTTTCCCCCGGCATGCCTGATGTCCAGCCCCCCGGCGGGGATTCTCAGTGGACGGTATGCGGTTCCCTCTGTACATCCGGGGACATGCTGGTCAAGAACCTTCCCCTGCCCGGCTTAAAGACCGGGGATATGCTGGTATTTGACCGGATTGGGGCATACGCAGTGACGGAAGGAATTTATCTGTTCTTAAGCCGCAGGCTGCCGGCTGTCCTGACCTATGAAAAGGACGCCGGACTTAAGCTGGTCCGGGGCGCGCTCCCCACCAGCCCATTCAATGACGGCAGCATTCAATATTTTGAAGATTGTATAAAAAAGGAGAATCCATAATGAACGAATTATTAGAAATTTTAGAAGATATCAAACCAACTATTGACTTTAAGACCTGCACCGGGCTGATTGATGAGGGATATCTGGATTCCTTCGACATCCTCTCTATTGTCAGTGAATTAAATGACGCATTTGAGATTGAAATATCGCCTGTGGATATTGTGCCGGATAATTTTAATTCCGCCCAGGCCCTCTGGAACATGGTTGAACGTCTCAGGGATAATTAACAAGGGAGGGCATGATGTCTTTTCTTTCAATGAACTTCCTGCTGTTCCTGTCCGTTGCCATCCTGGGATATTATGTAATCCCTAAACGGCTGCAATGGGTGTGGCTTCTTCTTTTCAGCTACATTTTTTACCTGGCTTCGGGGACAACGGCCGTTGTATTCATCCTGGCCACGACAATCACCACATTCCTCGCCGGCCTGATTTTGGAATATATGGACGGGAAGATGGACAGGGAACTTAACGGTCAGACAGCCGGGAAACTTAACGGCCAGACAACTGGGGGACTTAACAGCCAGACAACCTGGAATCCTGATACTCAGCCAGAAAAGCAGACAATCCCTCCCCCTGTTCCTTCCAGCGCGGCAACAACATCAACATCCCCGTTAACGCCAGAACAGAAAAAAGCAGTAAAGGCACGTTTCAAACGAAACAAGAAGTGGATTGCAGCTGCCGCCCTCCTCATAAACTTCGGTATTCTGGCCGTGCTCAAATACAGGAATTTTGCAGTGGGGAACATCAACCAGCTGTTTGGGACTGATTTTGCCTTGGGGAAACTGATACTGCCCCTTGGCATTTCCTTTTATACCTTCCAGTCCATGGGTTATCTGATTGATGTATACAGGGGAAAATATGCTCCTGACCACAATCTGTTCCGTTTTGCCCTGTTCGTATCATTTTTTCCGCAAATCCTTCAGGGGCCAATCGGGCGTTATGACCGTCTGGCATCCCAGCTGTTCAGCCAGAGGAAATTCAGCCTGGAACGTGTTGAACGGGGCCTGCAGCTGATGCTTTGGGGCTACTTTAAAAAAATTGTCATAGCGGACCGGGCCGCGGTTGTGGTGAATGAGGTGTTTGGCAATTATGAAGCCTATACAGGAATTGCGGTCATCATGGGGGTCCTGTGCTATTCCATCCAGCTGTACGGCGACTTTTCCGGCGGCATGGACGTGGTGATGGGGGCGGCTGAATGCTTCGGCATTTCCCTGGACCAGAATTTCAAACGGCCTTATTTTGCGCGTTCCATCTCTGACTTCTGGCACCGCTGGCATATTACCCTGGGCACCTGGATGAAGGACTATGTGTTCTATCCATTTTCCCTGTCCAAGGGAATGAACCGTTTTAGTAAATACTGCAAGAAGAATCTCGGCAGGCATGCCGGACGGGTGCTTCCGGTGTGTATCGCTAACCTGCTGGTGTTTTTCCTGGTCGGCGTATGGCATGGGCCAGCCTGGAAATATATTGTTTACGGCCTGTATAACGGAGTCATCATTGCCGCGGGCAACCTGTCCGCCCCTCTGTACCAGAAGACGGCCCTGGCACTCCACATCCCCACAAAATCCAAAGCCTGGGGCCTGGTCCAGATTGCAAGGACCTTCCTTCTGGTCAATATAAGCTGGTACTTTGACATGGCCCAGGACCTTAAGGCGTCCTTTATCATGATGAAGAACACGGTAACAGGCTTCTCCTTCTCCGCCCTTACGGACGGAACCCTGATGAGGCTGGGTCTGGATAAAAAAGATTATCTGGCCCTGATACTGGCATGCGGGGTATTATTCATGGTCAGCCTCCTTCAGGAAAATCATGTGGAAATCCGCTGTTCCCTCGCCAAAAAGCCCCTGGCAGCCAGATGGGGCATATATCTGATGCTGCTTTTTGCAATCCCGCTTCTGGGACAGATCAATCTGACGGGAGGAGGTTTTATTTATGCACAGTTCTAAGGATCCCGCATCCCGCTCCTGTACGTTCCGGGCAATGTTCCGGGCATTTTTGTTCCTTGCCCTGTGCGTGTGCATCACCATGCTGCTTAATTATGCCCTTATCCCTCCCAGCTCCGTAAGGATTAACCTTCACAATCTGAGGAACGGGCAGCAGTATGATACCATTTTCATCGGCACCTCCCATGGACAGTACGGGATTGACCCTGCCGCGGTTGACCAGGCCACCGGAACCAGCTCCGTAAGCCTGTGCATGGCGGATGCCTATCCGAATGATATGTATTATCTTTTAAAGCTGGCCTGCGAAACCCAGTCCCCTTCCCAAGTGGTATACGAACTGGACCCATCCTATTGGATGAATGAACAGCGAAACGGCTCCACACAGATATTCTTTTATCAGGACTTCCCGGTATCAAAGGCAAAATCCTCCTATTTCATGGATAAGATAACCGGCCTGGATTTCCGGTCTGCCCTGGCCCCCTGGAGTTATTACAGGAACCTGTACGCACAGATACCGGTGAATATAAGGAAAAAACAAAGCGCAGCCTATAAAGATTATGACCCGTCCATCCTGGATATCCCGGTGGGGCATTACGGCGGACGGGGATTTATCTACCGGGACCGTGTGCCCGGGGAGGACAAAGGCACTTATAACAACATCCCCTGGGATGAAACCATGGTAAAAGAAAAGGCGGCCCGGTATTTTGGCAGGATTGCACGGTACTGCCGTGAAAATGGAATCCGGCTCACTGTAATCACCACCCCGGTTCCCCAGGACACCTTAAACCAGTTCGGCCAATCCTATCTCCAATCCCATGAGTATTTTACTAAGCTCATGAACGGCTGGGGGCTTGCATATTATAATTTCAATTACTTGAAACCAGAGCTGATGGACCGCTCCATGGAAGGGTATTGGGACTATGACGGACATATGGACGGGATAAAAGCCGGGGAATTCAGCACACTGCTGGGACAGTTCCTGGCAGATCTGGAATCAGGGAATATGGATGAGGGAACGTATTTTTTGTATCAGTAAATATTCCCCGCATCCAGAAACTGCAAAGGCGCGTGGCCGCTCCACAGATGGAGCGGCCAGCCAATTTACACCTAAATATCATATAACTGATGATGCCCCGGCGAATGTCCGGGAGTATGGATGACCTTCAGCGTCCTGTCTCCTAAATCCATGCAATCCCTAATCCTGTATCAATTAAAACAGCTTTCTTTTCCCCGCCAAAGATAAACGGACATAGCTTAACATGTTCCATTCTAATATCAGCGCACAGATATGTCAAACAACTCCCTTCGTGTCATAACTTCATATTACTGATCATAACTCTTTTTATAGTAATTTTTCTTTCCGCTTTTTTATAAAAAACTTTAAAAATATTCTTGACATTTTCTCCCCCTTGTATTATATTAATATCAGTAACAATTACTATTATTAATAAAAAAAAATATAGAAAAAGGAAAAGGAGAATATTGATTATAAAAAAATGGGTATGTACAGTATGCGGTTATGTTTATGAAGGCGAGAATGCACCTGAGAAATGTCCACAGTGCGGTGTTCCGGCATCCAAATTCAAAGAGCAGGAAGCTGACAAGATGGCATGGGCATGTGAGCATGAGGTTGGTGTTGCACAGGGTTCCCCTGAAGATATTATGATGGATTTAAGGGCTAACTTCGAGGGCGAGTGCTCTGAGGTAGGTATGTACCTGGCCATGTCAAGGGTTGCCCACAGGGAAGGTTATCCTGAGATTGGCATGTACTGGGCCAAGGCCGCATATGAGGAAGCTGAACACGCAGCTAAGTTTGCTGAGCTGTTAGGCGAGGTTGTCACAAACTCCACCAAGAAGAACCTGGAGATGAGGGTTGCTGCTGAGAACGGCGCTACTGCCGGTAAGTTCGACCTGGCTAAGAGGGCCAAGGCCCTGAACCTGGATGCAATCCATGACACGGTCCATGAGATGGCAAAGGACGAGGCCCGTCACGGCAAGGCATTCGCAGGTCTGTTAGAGAGATACTTCGGTTAATTTTAGCATTCAAATTAATATGTAACAGGAATCATCCGGTGTCCGGGGCATGATTTGATGCTCCCGGCACCGGATTTTTTTCCGCTTTTTTCCGTTTTTTACCGTTAAAACGCATCGGACCTAAGGATATACCTGATAATTGCTTTCCGCCAGCTATGCATCCCGCCACTCCCCCGCAGATAATCTGCAAATCAGGGCAATTTCTATTAAGACGCCTTCCGCAATCCATGCTATACTAAAAATATATGCAGAAATAACGGGGATGTCTGAAAATCCATACCCGCCATCTGCGCAGAAAGGAATGTCCCATATGACGAATCAGACCGTTGTTGAAAAGATAGCAGACTACATCGAGAATCATCTGGAAGAGGATATACCCCTTGATAAGATTGCAAAGGAACTCAATTACTCTAAATTCTATATTGCCCGGGTATTTGCAGATAATACAGGATATACGATATACAAATATATACAGGGCCGGAGGCTGACCCTGGCGGCCAGGAAGCTGGCAGAAACCGATAAACCGATTGTAGAAATAGCTTACGAGGCCCGCTACGGTTCCCAACAGGCATTTACCCTTGCATTCAGCCAGTTTTATCTGTGCACGCCCCAGACATACAGAAAGAATGGCGTATTTGTCCCCAGGCTCCCCAGAATCAGGCTTGGCAGTCCGGCTGCCACTGCCGCCTTGCGTTCCATGCATTGCATCCCACGGCGCGGCGGCATATGTGGAGGTAAAATGGCGGCATGAGTACAATACCATATGTTATCGAACAGACCAGCCGCGGGGAGCGGAGCTATGATATCTTCTCAAGACTGCTGTCAGACCGTATCATATTCCTCGGCGAGGAAGTCAGCGATGTCTCAGCCGGCCTGATTACGGCCCAAATGCTATTCCTTGAGGCCCAGGACCCGGAAAAAGACATCCAGCTCTATATCAACAGCCCCGGCGGATCGGTCACGGCAGGGTTTGCCATCTACGATACCATGCAGTTCATCCGGTGTGACGTGTCCACCATATGCATCGGACTTGCCGCCAGCTTCGGCGCTTTCCTGCTGGCGGGCGGTACAAAAGGAAAACGTCTGGCCCTGCCCAATGCTGAAATCATGATTCACCAGCCGGCCATCCATGGCAGCGGCATACAGGGCCAGGCCAGTGATATCAAAATCATATCAGACCATATGATTAAAAGCAGACAGCGCCTGAACCACATCCTGGCAGACAATACAGGGAAAAGCATTGAGCAGGTTGCCGCTGATACTGAGCGGGATTATTATATGTCTGCCAGGGAAGCCGTGGAGTATGGCCTGATTGACAAAATAATTGACAGACGGTAATTGACATCCCCTGTGTTCAACATGATAATCCATAAGACGGCAGAACGGGGCTGTGGGGAAATAGATAGTTCCAAGCAGAAGGGGCAGATGTGGCTTATATAAGTCCAGCTGCCCCTGGAATTGCCCTAAAATAAATCCAGAAAAAGAGATACCTCTGTAGAGGTTCAAGGCTTTGCAAAAGCCTGGATTCTACAGAGGTATCTCCTCCTTAAATGTCAAGGGTTAAAAATCGGTATTAACCGACAGCCCCTTTGTTGTATGTGGTGAACGGCTTGGGTTGAATTTATTTGGAATGCAGCGTCCGGATTGCCATTTGGCTGCTTCTCCTTGGAAGCGGGGCGGGGGCATGGGGGCGCTTGCCGGAAGGCCTTGTCTTCTGTGGGGCTGGCTGGCTCTGGGTGAGGACCGGTTTTTCAGCGCTTGTTTGTTTTCTGGAGGCGGCGGCCCGTCTGGAGTCCGCGGCCGTTCTGGAATCCTTGGTCCTTCTGGAATCCTTGGCCCGTCTGGAATCCTTGGCCCGTCTGGAATCCGCGCCCTTTCCTGGCCCCTTCGCCTGCCTGGAATTCCTTTCCTCCTTAGGCGCAATCTCAAAGATTTTCATGGGATAGGGGTGATCCCCGATTACCTGAATGGTCTTGCCGGTCAGCTTCTCGATATCCTTCACATATGCCTTTTCCTCAATGTCGCTGAAGGAAAGCGCCCGTCCTCCCAGCCCGGCGCGCCCTGTACGGCCGATTCTGTGGACATAGGTCTCAGGGATATTGGGCAGGTCGAAATTGATGACGCAGGACAGTTCCTCGATATCAATGCCCCTGGCGGCTATATCCGTGGCAACAAGGACACGGAGACGGCCCGATTTAAAATTGCTGAGGGCGGTCTGTCTGGCGCCCTGGGATTTGTCCCCGTGGATGGCGGCGGCAGTTATGCCGGATTTATTCAGATATTTGGCCCCCCGGTCCGCGCCGTGCTTGGTACGGGTGAATACCAGGGTGGAGGACACATCCTCGTGTTTCAGCAGATGCACAAGCAGGGGCCATTTGTTAGCCTTATCCACATAGTAGAGGGCGGTTTCAATCAAATCCACGGTGGAGGAGACTGGGGTTACCTCCACCTTGACTGGGTTGTGCAGCAGCTTCGCGGCCAGGGTCTGGATTTCATCCGGCATGGTGGCGGAGAACAGCAGGGTCTGGCGCTTCTTCGGCAACAGGGTAATTACACGCTTTACATCGTGGATGAACCCCATGTCCAGCATGCGGTCGGCCTCGTCCAGCACAAAGATTTCCACAAAGGACAGATCTATTTCATGCTGGCCGATTAAATCCAGCAGCCGTCCGGGGGTGGCCACCAGGATATCAATGCCGCGGCGCAGGGACTGGATCTGGGGTTTGGCGGAAACGCCGCCGAAGATGACTGCGCTGTTGATGGGAGTGCTGGCTCCATACTCCTCTATATTTTCATGGATCTGCAGCGCCAGCTCCCTTGTGGGCGTCAGAATCAGGGAGCGGATGGGCTTCTTCTTCTGCCTGTTTTTGGGACGCTCCATCAGGTTTTGTATGATTGGCAGGGCAAATGCCGCTGTCTTCCCGGTTCCTGTCTGGGCGCAGCCCAGAAGATCCTGGCCATTCAGTACATATGGGATTGCCTGCTCCTGGATAGGGGATGGTTTGGTATATCCTTTTTGATCCAGGGCTTTTAAGAGTAGCGGAGATAACTGTAATTCATCAAAATTCATCTTGTATTTTCTTCTTTCTTTTTATTGTACGCGGTGAATCGGCCCAAAAGCATGCGGTTCATCGTTGTCGTTATTCTGTTCGGAACATGTGAATTTTAATCTTATCACAGTTTCCCGGTTAATGAAATAGAAATTTAAATTCTCTTTAGTTGGGGGTATGAAAAGTAACCATTCAGAAAAAGACCCTCAGATCTGCAAAAACCGCCAGAGAATGGCAGACGGATTCCTCACAGAAACTGGCCGGCAGATATATTGTAACATCATACGTTTGATTGAAACCATAAATGAATGGGATTAAGTATTTTTCAAGGTATTATTGCCTTGATGAACGGCATACCAGCCATAAGATGAACGGTGTATTAAATGAGGGAATTCCTATGGCTGTCTGAACTGTTACAATAGGAATGGATACTGTTTAAAAAAATCCTAAAATACTATTGACATTTCACTACAAATGTATTATATTAATATCAGTAACAATTACTATTATTAATTAAAACACATAAATCAAAATGGAAAAAGGAGAATATAAGTTATGAAGAAATGGGTATGTACAGTATGCGGTTATGTTTATGAAGGCGAGAATGCACCTGAGAAATGTCCACAGTGCGGCGTCCCGGCATCCAAGTTCAAAGAGCAGGAATCCGACAAGATGGCATGGGCATGTGAGCACGAGGTTGGCGTTGCCCAGGGTTCCCCTGAAGATATCATGATGGATTTAAGGGCTAATTTTGAAGGCGAGTGCTCTGAGGTGGGTATGTACCTGGCCATGTCAAGGGTTGCCCACAGGGAAGGTTATCCTGAGATTGGCATGTACTGGGCCAAGGCCGCATATGAGGAAGCTGAGCACGCAGCTAAGTTCGCAGAGCTGTTAGGCGAGGTTGTCACAAGCTCCACCAAGAAGAACCTGGAGATGAGGGTTGCTGCCGAGAACGGCGCTACTGCCGGTAAGTTCGACCTGGCTAAGAGGGCCAAGGCCCTGAACCTGGATGCAATCCATGACACGGTCCACGAGATGGCTAAGGACGAGGCCCGCCATGGCAAGGCATTTGCAGGACTGTTAGAAAGATATTTCGGCTAATCATTTAGCATAATCAATAGAACCCTCCTTTTACATGCAGGCAGTCCCCCCAAGACTGCCTGCACTCTTACGGAAGGTTATAAACCAAGGGTTACAAACTAAGTATTGTTAAAATATGGATTGAAATATTTGAAATTAAACGTTACAATAAGAATTAGCAGGAAGAAACAGCAATATACTATTCTAATGAGAAAGGTGAGGTACAATTATGGCATCAAAATATGCAGGAACTAAAACCGAACAGAACTTAAAGGACGCATTTTCAGGAGAATCACAGGCACGTAACAAGTATACATATTATGCATCTGCAGCCAAGAAAGCTGGTTACGAGCAGATGTCGGCTTTATACCTGGAAACCGCTGACCAGGAGAAGGAGCATGCCAAGATGTGGTTCAAGGAACTTCACGGGATCGGAACCCCGGAAGAGAACCTGGCTGATGCTGCTGCCGGTGAGAATTACGAGTGGACCGACATGTATGCACGCATGGCACGTGAGGCACGGGAAGAGGGCTTTGAAGAGCTTGCTGTTAAGTTTGAACTGGTTGCAAAGGTTGAGGCTGCCCATGAGAGAAGATACAATCTGCTGTTAGAGAGCCTTAAGAATGACAAGACCTTCAAGGGCGACGCTCCTTTAGGCTGGAAGTGCAGGAACTGCGGTTACATCCACGAAGGCGACGAGGCTCCTGAGGTATGTCCATGCTGTGCCCATCCAAAGGCTTACTTTGAGAGGAAAGTTGAGAATTATTAATTCATATGCATAAGTGCAGAAAGTGCTGCCGCGCCAGATTTAAAATCAGGTGCGGCAGCACTTTATTTTATTCCGTATTTAGTGGGGGCATTTCCTGCCCCCACTACAACCTTCTTCCAATCCCTATGAATTCTCAATATCCATAATCATATTCACCCTGCGCTCATGCCTTCCGCCCTCAAATTCAGCGTCCAGCCATGCCTCGGTAATCATCTTGGCAAGCTCGCTTCCCACCACCCTGGCGCCAAAAGCCAGCACGTTGGAATTGTTGTGCATCCTGGAAAGCTTGGCCGTATACGGTTCACTGCACACACATGCGCGGATTCCCTTTACCTTGTTGGCTGCCAGCGAGATTCCCACACCGGTTCCGCAGATTGCGATTCCCAGGTCGGCTTCCCCACCGGCAACCGCGCGTCCTACCTTCTCACCGTATACGGGATAGTCACAGCTCTCGGTGGAGTTGGTTCCCAGGTCAATGACCTCATATCCCTTACCCTCCACGAATTCCTTGATGATTTCCTTCATTTCAATTGCTGTATGGTCGTTACCGATTGCGATTTTCATAATTCTCTCCTATCTATCATCCAATATCATTTTATGTTTGTATATCCATCCCCTCCGCAGGCCGTCTATCTTCCAAAAAACTCCTGAATCCGGTCCAGCCTGGATGTCATGGACAGCAGCAGCAGGTCGGCTGCCGTCAGTGCGGCCATGGCTTCCACCACCACCACTGCCCGGGGGACAATGATGGGATCGTGGCGTCCCTTTATCTCTATATCTGTCTCCTCACCGTTCCTGGTAACTGTGTGCTGGCGCTGGGCAATGGATGGGGTGGGTTTAAATGCCGCCCGCAGTACAATATCGCTTCCATCGCTGATCCCGCCCAGGGTCCCGCCTGCATGGTTGCTGGATTTGACTATCCTGTCCTTAAAGAGCAGGCCCTGGTCCTCTGATTCACGGCTCATCCTGAATCCGTCGTTGTTGGCGGATCCAAGGGACCTGGCCGCCTCAAAGCCATCCCCGATTTCAAAGCCCTTCACTGCCCCGATGGACAGCATGGCCTTTGCCAGGCAGGCATCCAGCTTATCAAATACCGGCTCCCCAACGCCCACAGGCATGCCGCGGATCACGCACTCCACCACGCCTCCGCAGGAGTCCTTCCTTGCCATCATTTCCTCCAGATAAGCCTCCGCCCTCCTGGCAGCCTCCGCATCCGGCATGTAGAGACGGTTATTCCACATCTCCTCCATCCGAAAGGAACCGGAATCAATCTCAATATGGCCCACAGACCTTGTATACGCCCTCACCGTGATGCCCAGGCTTTCAAGGAGCCTGCAGGCAATGGCGCCCGCAGCCACCCGCGCCGTGGTCTCACGCCCAGATGAACGGCCGCCGCCGCGGTAGTCCCGGAACCCATACTTCCCGTCAAAGGTATAATCCGCATGGCCCGGACGGTATACATCCATGATATTCCCGTAATCATGGGAACGCTGGTCCGTGTTGCGCACCTCCAGGGCAATGGGAGTACCGGTGGTCCTGCCCTCAAACACCCCTGAGAGGATTTCCACCACGTCCCCTTCCTGCCGGGCCGTGGTGAATCTGCTCTGTCCTGGTTTTCTTCTGTTTAAATATGCCTGGATATCCGCCTCGTCAAGGGGAAGGCCGGCCGGACATCCGTCCACAACCACGCCCACTCCCTTTCCATGGGATTCTCCCCAGGCAGATACCCTTAATATTGTCCCGAATGTGGATCCTGCCATATGCGCCTACCTTCCAATCCTGGCAATGGCACAGCAGTTGGGCTGGTTCACATGAAGGCTGCGCCCGCACATCACAAGAAGCCCCTTCTCATAATCCACCTTGAAGAAGCTGATGCTACCGCTGTCATGGTTGATGGATGCAATATGCCTGTTGTCCGGGAAGATGGCCACATCCTTGGGATACTCGCCGCTTACCGGCAGACAGCAGATCATGGTGAGGAGTCCTGACTCTTCGTCCCTGCTGTAGATGCTTACCGTGTTCTCCCCTGCATTGGTGCAGTATATATATTTCTCATCCGGCGACAGCCTCATGGCGCATGCAGCGGTCAGGTTGCCCGGGTTCCTGGTGGCGGTAGTGGAAATGGTCTGGATTTTTTCAATGACCGGCGCCCTGTCCCCGGTTTCATAGGAATATACATTAATTACATTCTGAAGTTCGTGCATCAGGTAGATGAAACGGCCGTCCGAGCTGTAGCGGAAATGTCTTGGCGCGGACTCCAGGTCGCAGTGGATGGCATCCACCTGGACCAGGTTCTTATCCTTCTCATTGAACCGGTATACCTTTACCTGGTCTGTTCCGTTGTCAACGGAAAGGACATATCTGCCGTCAGGCATCCTTCTGGTACAGGTAATATGGGAGCGGAAATTGCGCTCTGCCACGCTGCCATAACCCTTGTGGTACACCTCGTCCACAATCTCCCCAACGGAGCCGTCCTTATTCAGGCTCAGGACCGTGGTCTTGCCGTCATGGTAACCGGACACGAACACATATTTATCCTCCATGTCGGTGCACAGATGGCAGCCCCTCATGCCGCGTATAGGTGAACTGTTTAACCTGGCCAGGCTTCCGTTCTGCAGGATGCGGAACGATACCACGCCCTCATCCGCAATCGAATACAGGGTCTTGCCGTCGCTGCTGGCAATCACATAGGAAGAGTTGTCCACTTCCATTTCACAACGCTCCTTAAATACACCGTTCTCCACATCTACATCATATACCGTGATTCCCTTTGCTTTTCCGGTATAGGAATAGGAACCTACATATGCCATATATTTGCCGTTCATACCTGTCTGTACCTCCCTGTTTCGCGTCCATTTTCAAACTAAAGTTATCATAACATAATTTTGTGAATTTGTTAACTGGATATTTATGAATTTGTTGCCCATAACTTTGCGAAAAGGTATTGACATACCATCAATTTAATGTATAATGAAATTCGCGCTTGTTTATTATTACTAAACTTTTTGCTTATTTTTATAGTCAGTTAGTATTTGTAAACTTTTTGTTCATATATTTAAGGGATGCCCACGGCGGCAATATGCGGGCATACTTCTTTCAGACAGGGAGGTTTTCCATGGATATTGGAAGTAAATTAAAGGAATTGAGGGTGCTGAAGGGTCTGACCCAGGAGGAACTGGCGGACCGGGCAGAGCTTTCCAAGGGCTTCATCTCGCAGCTGGAGCGCGACCTGACCTCCCCATCCATCGCCACCCTGATAGATATCCTTCAATGCCTGGGCACCACCATCGGCGATTTCTTCACCGAAACCCCGGATGAACAGATTGTATTCGGAAAACAGGATTATTTTGAGAAAATCGACACAGACTTGAATAATGAAATCAAATGGATCATACCCAACGCACAGAAGAACATGATGGAACCCATCTTGTTGACGCTGAAGGCAGGCGGCTCCACTTATCCGGACAATCCCCATGAAGGCGAGGAATTCGGTTATGTGCTCCAGGGAAGCATTTCCATCCACATCGGCCCCAAGACATACAAGGCCAAAAAAGGTGAATCCTTTTATTTCACCTCAGATAAAAAGCATTATCTTACAAGCAAGAACGGCGCGCTGCTGCTGTGGGTAAGCTCACCGCCCAGTTTCTGATTACTATTACGATAAAAGGAGAACGAATTTATCATGAGCCAGCCATTGATTGATTTACAGCATATATCTAAAAGTTTTGACGGTGAGTTGGTACTGGACGACTTAAATCTTTCCATCCGGGAAAACAGCTTCGTCACCCTGCTGGGCCCCAGCGGCTGCGGCAAGACCACCACCCTGCGTATACTCGGCGGCTTTATCACCCAGGATACGGGAAAAGTCATGTTTGAAGGGCAGGACATCACAAGGATCCCCCCCAACAAACGCCAGCTTAACACCGTATTCCAGAAATATGCATTGTTTCCCCATATGAATATCGCGGAAAACATTGCCTTTGGCCTGAAAATCAAGAACAAGTCCAAGTCCTATATTGACGACAAGATTAAATACGCCCTGAAGCTGGTCAATCTGTCCGGCTACGAAAAACGTACCGTGGATTCCCTGTCCGGCGGCCAGCAGCAGCGCATAGCCATTGCAAGGGCCATTGTGAACGAGCCAAGGGTGCTTTTATTGGATGAGCCCCTGGGCGCCCTGGACTTAAAGCTGCGCCAGGATATGCAGTATGAGTTAATCCGCCTTAAGAACGAGCTGGGCATCACCTTTGTTTACGTTACCCATGACCAGGAAGAGGCCCTGACCATGTCAGATACCATCGTGGTCATGAACCAGGGTTATATCCAGCAGATGGGTTCCCCTGAACAGATTTACAATGAGCCGGAAAATGCCTTTGTGGCCGACTTTATCGGCGAAAGCAACATCGTGCACGGCACCATGGTCAGGGATGAGCTGGTAGAAATTTTGGGCGCCAGGTTTGTATGTGTGGACAAGGGCTTTGGCAATAATAAACCTGTGGACGTTGTGATCCGCCCCGAGGACATTGACCTTGTAAAGCCCGAGGACGGCACGCTCCAGGGCGTTGTGACCCATCTGATTTTTAAGGGTGTCCACTATGAGATGGAAGTGACCACGCCGGACGGCTTTGAGTGGCTGGTACATTCCACCGACATGTTCCCAGTAGGCCAGCAGGTTGGCATCCATGTGGAGCCATTTGAGATCCAGATCATGAATAAGCCTGCTTCTGAAGATGAGGAGGCGCTGGGAGTCAATGAATAGTGAGAAAAAAGGCGCCGCCATCGGCAAGGCGCTGTTATCCGGACCATATCTGCTCTGGATGGCGGGTTTCACCCTGATTCCGCTGGCCATGATTGTATGGTACGGCCTTACGGATAAGGGCGGTTCCCTGACCATGTCCAATATCATTGCCATTGCATCACCAGACCACGCCAAGGCGCTGTGGCTGTCCCTGGGCCTGTCCCTGATCAGCACGGTGCTCTGCCTTTTGCTGGCCTATCCCCTGGCCATGATACTCCGGGGACGGGGTGCTGCCGCCGGAGGCTTCATTGTGTTCATATTCATCCTTCCCATGTGGATGAACTTCCTCCTCCGGACCCTGGCCTGGCAGACATTATTAGAGAAAAACGGTGTCATCAACGGGATACTGGGCTGGCTGCACCTGCCCGCCCAGTCCCTTATCAATACCCCGGCCGCCATTGTGCTGGGCATGGTTTATAACTTCCTGCCCTTCATGGTACTGCCCATCTACAATGTGCTGTCCAAGATAGATGACAACATCATAAACGCTGCCATGGACCTGGGGGCCAACAGCTTCCAGCGTTTCATCCGGATATGGTTCCCCTTAAGCATTCCTGGGATCATAAGCGGCATTACCATGGTTTTTGTCCCTTCCTTAACCACCTTCGTCATCTCGGACCTGCTGGGCGGAAGCAAGATCCTGCTGATTGGCAACGTCATTGAGCAGGAATTCACAAGGGGCAGCAACTGGCACCTGGGCAGCGGCCTTTCACTGGTCCTCATGGTCTTCATCTTAATCAGCATGGCCATGATTGCCAAATACGATAAAAACGGAGAGGGGACTGCATTCTGATGACAAAAGGTTCAAAAGCATTGCGCAAAATCGTATCTGATTTTTATATGGTGCTGATACTTATCTTCCTGTACGCCCCCATCCTGACCATGATGGTGCTTTCCTTTAACAAGTCCAAGTCAAGGACCCAGTGGGGCGGGTTTACCCTGCAGTGGTATACCCAGATGTTTGACAGCCGCTCCATCATGAGCGCCCTGACCACCACCCTGGTCATTGCCTTTGTATCCGCGCTCATAGCAACCATCATCGGCACGGCCGCCGCCATCTCCATCAACTCCATGAGGGCGGTACCAAAAACCGTTGTGATGGGCATTACCAACATACCCATGCTGAACGCTGATATCGTCACAGGTATTTCCCTGATGCTGGCGTTCATTGCCTTTGGCATATCCCTGGGATTCAAGACCGTGCTGATATCCCATATCACATTCAACATACCCTATGTCATATTAAGCGTCATGCCAAAGCTGAAGATGACCGACAGATACACGTACGAAGCAGCCCTGGACCTGGGCGCCCCGCCCATATACGCGTTCTTCAAGGTAGTGTTCCCGGATATCATGCCGGGGGTGCTCTCCGGTTTCCTGCTTGCATTTACCATGTCCTTAGATGACTTCATCATTACCCACTTCACTAAGGGCGCGGGCATCAACACCCTGTCCACCCTGATTTACAGCGAGGTGCGGCGCGGCATCCGGCCGTCCATGTATGCACTGTCCTCCATTATTTTCCTGACAGTGCTGATTCTTCTGATTTTTGTCAACTTCCGGTCCATCAAGAAGCCGGAACATGCTTAACCTGCTTAGCAACATCCCATCTATATTTAAAGGAGAATGATTATGAAAAAGAAAATGACAATGACCCTTGCCGCAGTATCCCTGGCAGCGCTCAGCGCCGCCCTGATGACAGGCTGCGGCAAACCCGCATCAGGCGGCAAGGAAGACAACAAGCTTAATGTTTACAACTGGGGCGAATACATTGACGAGGACGTCATTTCCCAGTTTGAGGACGAGACAGGGATCCAGGTTGTCTACGATGTGTTTGAGACCAACGAGGAAATGTATCCTGTGATTGAGGCCGGCGCAGTCAAGTACGACGTGGTATGTCCGTCCGACTACATGATCCAGCGCATGGCCCAGAACAACCTGCTGTCTGAGATTAATTTTGACAATGTACCTAATTACAAGGAAATCGGCCAGGAGTACCTGGACATCTCCAAGGGCTTTGACCCCGAGAACAAATACTCCGTGCCTTACTGCTGGGGCACCATGGGAATCCTCTACAACACCAAGCGCCTGGAGGAATTAGGCGTACCCGCGCCCACCAAATGGTCCGATCTGTGGGATGAGCGCCTGAGCGGCGAAATCCTGATGCAGAACAGCGTAAGGGATGCATTTACCGTTGCCCTTAAGATGGAGGGATACTCCTTAAACTCCACCAATCCGGATGAACTGGCCAAGGCCCGTGACCTTCTGATTGAGCAGAAGCCCCTGGTCCAGGCCTATGTCATTGACCAGGTCAGGGATAAGATGATTGGCGGCGAGGCCGCTGTGGGTGTCATCTATTCCGGGGAAATGCTCTATATCCAGGAAGCTGTTGCTGACCAGGGCCTGGACTATGACCTGGAGTATGTGATTCCTGAGGAGGGAACCAATTACTGGATTGACTCCTGGGTCATCCCGGCCAATGCCGAGCACAAGGAAAATGCAGAAAAATGGATTGACTTCCTGTGCCGCCCCGACATTGCCAAGAAAAACTTTGAATACATCACCTACGCAACCCCCAACAAAGGCGCTTATGACCTGCTGGACGACGACCTGAAGAACAACAAGGCCCTGTTCCCGGATATAAACAGCCTGCCTAATTGTGAAATCATCAAGTATCTTGGGGATGATGTGGATATGATTTATAATGATATGTGGAAGGAAATTAAGTCTGAATAAGTAAATATGGAAGAGCGGCATCGGATGGTTTTCCCATTCCCTGCCGCTCTTCTTTTTTCCGCATCCATTCTTGCAAGAGAAATTTCTGTTCTATAATGTTCGAACAAACATTTTTTACATGTAATAATGAATATAAAAACTTTTTCTTCTATCTAATCAGACATTTTTTATGCATTATATACTAATTTATTCTTAAAATCCCCCTTCTAATGTCGCAATATTACCTATATTTTATTTGACTATATTCCTTTTTTCGATTATAATTCAAACATAAATCGCACTATTCAAACATTCACAACAGTCAGTCCCACATGGTTCTCCCTGCAGCAGTCCGCAAAGTCCCCGGAGATACCTGCATCTGTAATGATTGCATCCATTTCAGCAATGGTACCCAGCTGGAAAAACCTTGGTTCATGGATTTTACTGCTGTCAATCAAAGCAATTGTTTTTTCTGAATGCTGCATGATCAGTTTCTTTATCTCCAGGTCGTTCACACTGTTGGTGGTAATCAGCCCGTCCTTGGTAATGCTGTAAAAACCAAGGAATGCAGTCTTAAAGTACATTGACTTAATAAGGTTCTGTGTTATGGGACCAAAACAGGAATGGGCCGTCTTATGAAGTTCCCCGCCCAGCGAAAACACGGTGCACTTTGTGCATTTGTTAAATTCAAGGGCAGCGGTCAACGAGGTGGTTGTTATGATCAGGGGCTTACTGTACGGTATGAACTCCGCCATCCGAAGGCAGGTGGAACTGTCGTCAATGAACACGTTATCTCCTGGATTCAGGTATTTGACCGCTTCCATGGCAATGGCCCTTTTTTCTGCAATATGCTCCTTTGCACGGGAAGTAAACGCCACTCCGTCAATATACTTTTCAGTGGGTATGGTGGCCCCGCCGTGGGTGCGGATAGCCTTTCCCTGGGACACCAGCATGTTAATATCCCTGCGTATGGTCATTTCCGAGACATGAAAAAGACTGCTCAGGTGCGAAACCTCAACAGAACCAACTGCGAATAATAGTTTTTCGATTTCCGATATACGTGTGCTCTTAGACATACCATAAATATAGTATACAAAAAATTAAAAAGCAATATCAATTTATTATATCAGGAGGAAAAAATAATGAGTAAGTACAACAAAATTTTAGGAAGTATCATGGGCGCTGCCGTAGGGGATGCCATGGGAGCCGCAACAGAGACCCGGAGCGCCGAAAGGATCAAAGAGGACTTCGGGGGCTATGTGGATAAAATCATCACCCCGCCTTCAGACTGCTTTGCACGGGGATACGATGCCGGCACGGTCACGGACGACTTCAGCCTTGCTTATTTTACGGCAAAGGAACTGGTGGCTTCCAAGGGCAATGTGGATGCGGAGGCAGCCAAAAGAGCACTTTTCACCTGGGCCTCCTATCCTCAATTCTTCCGGTTTGCCGGCCCCACCACGGAAGCCGCCATCAAGAAACTGAAAGGCGAGGAAACCGTGAATCCCAAAGCCTATATTGCCGCTGATAATTTAAGGGCCACCAATGGGTCCGGCATGAAGATATTCCCGGTAGGCCTGATTAATCCGGGCAATCTGGACAAGGCCGTTCAGGATACCATAACCATCTGTATGCCCACACACAACAATAACGTGGCCATCTCCGGCGCAGCAGCCATATCGGCGGCCGTTGCAAAGGCAATGGAGGACAACGCCACCCTGGAGGATGTGATTGAAGCAGGAATCTACGGGGCCCATAAGGGCTTTGAGGACAGTTCAAGAATTGCCCACAGGCTGGCCACCCCGTCCGTGGAAAAGAGAATCGGCCTTGCAGTGGAAATCGGCAGGAAGGGCGCTGACTGGGAGGGCGCCATGCTTGAATTAAGGAATATCATAGGCGCGGGGCTGATGGCAACCGAAGCCATCCCATGTGTATTCGGCATTCTTGCAGCCACGCCCGGCGACCCCATGTCAGCCATTAAAATGGGTGTTAATATCGGTGACGACACGGATACGGTTGCTACCATGGTAGGCGCTGTTGCGGGCGCGCTTTACGGAATGGGCAACATACCAGACGAGTATATATCTTTGATTAATAAAGTAAATGACTTTGACCTCGAAGGACTGGCACGTGATATTGAAAGGGAGTTTTATTGATGGCCTGTAATACGGAACCTGACAGCAGATATGTCATTGCCATTGGCGCAGCCGCCCTGGACGAGTACTATACAGCGGATACCTGGCCGTCAGAAGGCGGCAAGGCAATGGTGGACTATAAGGAAGATATGATTGGGGGCATGATTCCCAATGCAGCCTGTGTATTTGCAGGATACGGCGTCCATACATATCTGGTGGACACACTGAAAAACAACAGCAAAAAGACGGATATGATTGTCAGTGACTTAAAGGCCCACGGTGTGAAGACAGGACTGCTCCGCTACCAGGATGATATCCCGGACGCCAGGACCATCATCATACTGACCCACAGGGAGCGTACCATACTGGTAGTTGAACCCCACAAGCCTTTACTCGATATAAAAGCCTGTGAACTGGACATATTCAGAAAAGCATCCTACATCTACACAACTCCTGTTGAACTTAAAAACATCAGGAACTACATGGAATTCGTGGATGACATGAAAAACCACCACGTGAAGCTGGCCTTTGATATTGAAGCCTCAACCGTGGATGCCTGCGACAAAGAACTGATTTATAAGGGTGATGTTCTTTTCTTTAATGAATTCGGGTTTGAAAAAATAAAGGGAAACCGCGGTGAAGAGGAAGCATTTTCAGAAATGTTTGAAAACGGTGTGGAAATAGCTACCATCACCCTGGGAGAAAAGGGAAGCTTTACAGCCACAAAAAACGAAACCTTCCGGACACCTGCCGTCAAACAGCAGGTCGTTGACACAACCGGTGCAGGGGATACGTTCAACAGTTCATTCATCACCTATCTCCTTATGGGAAAAAGCATACGGGAGGCAGCCCTGTTCGCCAATGCCGCGGGAGGTTATTCTGTTACGCAATATGGGCCCAAGGGCGGTGTCAATGATTTAAGCTTTATAGAAGAACTGGTAACCAGGTACTATCAGGACAATGGAAGGAAAATGCTATGGGACAGGAAATCCTAAAGACAAAGGGGATTACGAAAAGCTTCTTTGGCAATGAAGTCTTAAAGGGCGTGGACCTCGATGTACTGAGCGGTGAGGTCCATGGACTTGTAGGCGAGAATGGCGCCGGTAAATCAACACTGATGAAAATCATAACCGGTGTCTATACAAAAAACAGCGGACAGATTTTCCTTGATGGCAGGGAGGTTGATTTTTCCGACCCGGGCAAGGCGCGGCTTGCAGGTGTTTCCATCATACATCAGGAATTTAACCAGTTTTCCAATCTGTCTGTTGCAGAAAATATTTTCCTGGACAGGAAAGAATACCGCAATTCCCTCGGGTTTGTCAACTGGAAAAAAATGAGGGATGATGCCAAGAAGGTTCTTGGGGATCTGGGCGCTTCCTTTGATGTGGAAATGCCGGAACGGCTTCTGTCCGTGCGGGAACAGCAGCTGGTGGAAATAGCTAAGGCTGTTTCATCCAACTGCCGCGTCCTTATTATGGACGAGCCCACGGCCGCCCTGCCGGAGAACGAGGTAGGTAAGCTGTTTGAAGTCATCCGGGTGCTGAAGGAAAAGGGGGTTGCGGTCATCTATATCTCCCACAGGATGAAGGAAATCGAACAGATCTGTGACCGTGTGACCGTGCTGCGGGATGGGAAAAAGGTCAGCACCCTGGAAATGGAAGCTGGCCGGATTGACGAAGTCATTTCCCAGATGATAGGAAAAAGCATCACCAACTATTACACCCACTCCCAGCGCACGGCCGGCGAAGCAATCCTTGAGGTAAGGAACCTGAGCGGACACGGGGTCCATGACGTATCCCTGGAACTGCACCGCGGGGAAGTCCTCGGGCTCTACGGCCTTGCAGGGTCCGGCGCTACTGAGACAGCGGAAATGATTATGGGCCTTTTGCGGCCATTGCAGGGCAGCGTGTTTATGGGCGGCAAAAAACTTCTGATGAAAAACATCAACGAATCCATGAATGCGGGAATCGGATATGTTCCGTCTGACAGAAGGCAGGAAGGAATCATTGTAAATATGCCAATCAGCCAGAACACCATCCTGGCCAACCTGGATTCCTATGACGGCAGGGTCATGCTCAACTACAAAAAGATAGAGACCCGTGTGGCGGCTGCCATTGAAAGCCTGAAGATTAAATGTGTGTCATCTTCCCAGGAAGTCATGCGGCTTTCAGGCGGAAACCAGCAGAAGGTGGTCCTGGCAAAATGGCTGGACAGGAATCCCCAGGTGCTGATTTTAAACGAGCCCACAAGAGGTGTGGACGTGGGCGCCAAAAGTGAGATTTACAGACTGATTGACGACCTTGCAAACAACAATCTGGCAATTTTATTCATATCCTCCGAACTTCCGGAAGTCATGGGGGTAAGCGACACCATCACGGTCATGTGCAGGGGCCATATTACCGGCAGCTTCACAAAAGCTGAAATCGGACAGGATACTTTGCTGAAAGCGGCATCAGGGCGTATTTAGGGGAGGAAACCACATGGATAAGGCTAAAATATTGAAGATTGTGAAAAGACAGGAGTTTATCGTTGCGGCTTTCTCACTGCTGGTATTCATCTTCTTTTCCCTGTTTTCAGACAACTTCTACACTCCCACCAACCTGAGGCTGATCCTGCAGCAGTATGCGGTAAACGGCATCTGTGTTCTGGGAATATCAATTGTAATCATCCTTAATGGCATTGACCTTTCTGCAGGGGCAATCCTTGCCATGGCCGGGGCAGTATCCGGCACCATGGTAAAATCAGGCGTCCCCGTGATTCTTTGTATACTGGCAGGCGTGGCGCTGGGCATGCTGTTCAGCTTTATCAATGCGCTTATCATAACAAAATGCAGGGTTCCTGCCATCGTTACCACCATTGCCACCAATTACCTGTTCCGCGGGCTGATTGTGGTCATAACCGGAGGATACTGGGTGAACCAGTTTCCCAAAGCATTCACCAGGATTGGCGCCGGCAGGCTGTTTGGCATATCAAACCTGTTCTGGATGGCAATGCTCCTGCTGATTGTGATGACCGTGTTCATGAAATATTTCAACACAGGCAGGAAGATATACGCGGTGGGCACCAATCCCCAGGGAGCCGACTTAAGCGGCATCAGTTCCGACAGGATACAGCTTATTGGCTATACCATCTGCGGCGCCCTTATCGGCTTTGCCGGGGTCATGTATGCATCCTCCTATGGGGCAATCAACCCGTCATCCACAGGCACCACCCTTGGGACCACGGTTCTGGCAGCCGCCCTTGCCGGCGGTGTGAACTTTGGCGGAAAGGGCACCCTGCTGGGCGGGGCCATCGGCATGCTGATGATTACTATCATCAACAACGGGCTTATCCAGATTAAGGTATCGGAATACTGGGTTGACGCAATTACAGGAGCCATTATCCTGATTGCCCTGGTACTCAATGTCCTCAACGCCCGCGAGAAAAGAAAGGGGGATAACTGATGGGGGCAGTAAACTCTATTGTTACAGGCATAAAGAATTACTCCAAAAAGGATGGCAATAAAAACATTGTCCTGCTGGCTGTATATCTCATCATCCAGACCAGTGTATTTGCCATGCTGACTCCATTCTTCATCACCGCGGCCAACTTCCAGAACCTGATGCGCCAGACCGCGGAACTGGGGATGGTGACAATCCCTCTTGCAATCATACTGATGACAGGCAATATCGACCTGTCCATCGGTTCCGTGATGGGAGTCTGCGCCATCTCCCTGGCCAGGCTGTTAAAGACCGGCATGAACATCTGGCTGGCAGTACTGATAACCATATTAATCGGAGCCGCAATCGGAAGCCTTAACGGTTTCCTGGTGGCCAGGATGCATCTGGCCGGCATTGTGGCAACCCTTGGAACACAGGTCATGTTAAGAGGCGTGTGCAACATCCTCACCGGCGGCAGGCCGGTAAGCGGCCTTCCCCAGCAGTTCCTGTCCTGTGCAAATATCCGGATCCTGGGTATGCCTGTCAGCTTTATTTTCATGGTGGTTATCTTCATGATAGCAATCTTCATCATGCAGAAAACCAGCTTTGGCATACGGGTACATGCCATTGGATATAATCCCAAGACCAGTGTCTATTCAGGGCTTGGGTCCGACAAGATTAAGTTCATCATGTTTACCCTGTCCGGCGCGGTTGCCGCCATTGCAGCGGCCTTCATGCTGATGAGGTTTGCCAGCGCTGAGTCTAAATTTGCCAGCGGTTATGACACCGACACCCTTACATCCCTTCTGATTGGAGGAATCAGCATTGCCGGCGGTTCCGGCAACATGATCGGCGCGCTCCTGGGATTCATAACCATTGCAACCCTGAGGAACGGTCTGAACCATCTGGGAGTATCCGCAATCTTCCAGACCGTCATCCTTGGAGTACTTATCATAGTATCTGCTGTTAACTTTAAAAAGAAAAACTAATTAACCTATCATAAGGAGGTACAACATGAAAAAAAGACATTTAGCAACAATGACAGCCATGGTACTCGCAGGTGCGCTCCTGGCGGGATGCAGCAGCGGGACAGCTGCCACCGAAGCAGCCAAAGCCCCCCAGTCTTCCCAGGCCGGAACCGAAAAAGGGACTGAAGATACGGCGGCTTCCGATACCCAGGACGGCAGCGGGGCTTCCGAAATAAACAGGAAGCTGTTCTTCTGCCCAAAAAGCGTGGGCTTTGACTACTGGACCTCCGCTGAAAAGGGTATTATGGAAGCAGCCAAAACCCTTGGCTATGATGCTGTGTTTAACGGTCCTGCGACCACGGACTCAGCCCAGCAGATCAGCATGATCCAGGATATGCTGGCACAGGGCATCGGCGGTCTGGCAATTGCCCCCAATGATGCGGAGGCAATCAGTGCAACTATTAAAGAGGCACAGGACAAGGGTGTCAATACCATCACCTTTGACACAGACGCCCCCAACTCTACCAGGTCTTACCTTGTATGCCCGGATTCCGACTACTCCATGGGACAGGAACTGGGGAAAATGATTGCTGAGGAAATGGGGCAGGAAGGACAGCTGGCATTCATGGTCGCTTCCTTCAGCGCCGAAAATCAGGTGTCCAAGGTGGAAGGCGCAACCGATTATCTGAAAGAGAACTGCCCTGATATTGAAATCGTGACCACGGTCAACTCAGACGATGACAACGAGACCGCCTTTGCCAATGCACAGACCCTGCTGACCACCTATCCTGATTTAAAGGGCATCCTGGGATTTGCAGGCGCAGAAGCCCCTCAGGCAGCAGAGGCGATTACACAGGCCATCAGCAACGGTGAAGTGAAGGAAGGACAGATTGCAGTCACAGGCATCGGATTCCCAAATCAGTGCCGTCCCTACATAAAGAGCGGCGTGTTAAAACAGGTCCTCAGCTGGAACCCCACGGAAACAGGTAAGGTGGCCTGCTATGTGCTTGCAGCCATGGCGGAAGGAAAACCCATTGACGCCACCTTTACAATCGAAGGAGTTGACCTAAAAATCGAGGACGGAACCAAAGTATATCACGGCTGTATCCTGCTGACCCCTGAAAACATTGATGAATATGACTATTCATAAAGGAGTGCCCTATGAAAACAATCAAGGCTGAACGGATTACCAAAGATAATTTTGCGCCTTACGGAAGATATTACAATGTATTTGAGGAACGCAAAACAGAAAGTGAAGATTTTACAGCATATATGCTCAGGGAACTCCATACAGATGAACCCATGAACTTTGGCATTACCATCTGTAAGGCAGGGGACTTTGACAGCATCAGCATGGAGCGCCATTTCCTCACCGAAGAACCCCAGTTCTGCGGCGATGGCGACATGGTCCTGACCGTGGCGGACAGCGACCCCGAAAACGCTCCTAAGGCCGGGGATGTGAAAGCATTCATCTTGAAACCGGGAGACCTTGCGGTCCTGGCAAAGGGCATCTGGCACGATGCAAACCACGGAATTGACAAGGACACCATGTATTATTTCATGGCCACCAACAAAGCGCCGGATTCAAGGGAAACCGAATGGGTCCAGGTCAGCCCCGAACCGGTACATGTTCTCGTACACCAAGGAGGCGCCATATGAAAATAAAAGCAGTTCCGGTAAACAGCACGAATTTTAAGCCTTTTGGGACATATTACAAAGTAATGGACGGCGCTCCCAGGACAGGGACCGGTGGCTGGAAGGCCTGGATGACCCCGGGCGTATGTATGGATGATGTGGCCCACTTTGGTTTTACCATGGTAAAGGGAATGCCCTTTACAGTTGACACTATGGAACGCCACACAAAAACAACAGAGCTGATTGTATGCGGGGACAGGCCCCTTGTACTGGCAGTCGCGGATTCAGACCCTCAGGGACATGCCAAGGCCCAGGATATAAAGGCATTCATCGTCTCCCCCGGAGAGCTGGTCGTGATGGACCGGGGAATCTGGCATGATGCATGCAGATGTGCGGACGGCGATTCCTGTTACTACTATTTCCTTTCCCTTGAAACAGATGAAAAGGCGGTATTCCAGCCCGTGGAAGGCGGCTGCGTAGATGTCATCCTTTAACCGGGCCCTGCAGCACAGAATACTGAGAGGATACTACATATGGATACATTTTCACGGGTTGAAACCTGGATAGATGAAAATAAGGGACTGGCAGTAGACTTCCTGCAGCAGTTAATAAGGATACCGAGTATTAATCCATGGTTTTCTGACTATAAGGAATATACCACGGAAAAAGAGGTCCAGGAGTTTATTGCCAGGAACCTGAAAGAACTGGGATTTGACGTCCGGCTCTGGGAAACAGATGCCGGCCTGCTTAAGGATTACAAGGGTTACCCCGGCTATTATGAAGGGCGCCCCATGCATGACAGGCCCATCCTCTATGCCTGTTACCAGGGAACCGGCAACGGCCGCTCCCTGCTCCTGACAGGACACGCCGATGTGGTAAAGACCGGCGAAGGCTGGACCCGGGACCCGTTTGAAGGCGCTATTGAAGGAAACCGGATGTATGGGCGTGGTACCGTTGACATGAAAGGCGGTATTGCAGCCATGATCATGGCTGCAAGGGCTGTTATCGAGTGCAGGATTGAACTTAGGGGAGACATCCAGATAAACACGGTGCCGGATGAAGAGGCAGGCGGAATGGGAAGCCTGGATTATGTACACAGGGGAATCCATTCCGACGGCGCCATCATGACAGAGCCCACTAACCTTGAAATCGGTCCCATGTGCCGGGGCATACTGTGGGGCAAAATCACAATCCCCGGCAGGGCAGGACATATTGAGATGGCACAGTCCCATTGGTCACAGGGCGGTTGTGTGGACGCCGTAAAACTCCTGCAGCTTTATCTGAATGCAATTGACAACTTCAACCGGTACTGGGCTGCCAGGAAAACCCACCCTCTCATGAAGATTCCCTGCCAGCTTCTGGTGGCAGGCGTGCATGCAGGGGAATATCCGTCAGCCTACGCAGGAAGCGCTGAAATCATCTTCGACGCCCAGTACCTGCCCCAAGATCTGGATGAACGATACCGGGGAAGCCGGATAAAAAAGGAAATCGAGGACTTTGTGGATAAGGTGGCTGACACCGATGAATGGCTCAGGGAAAACAGGCCCCATGTACAGTGGCTTCTGGACGCGGACTGCGCTGAGACGCCTGCAGACGGGGCGTTCGTAAAAGCCATGGCCGATGGCGCGGGAAGAGTCCAGTCCCCGGTCGTTATAAACGGTTTAGGCGCCCATTCAGACATGGGCTGGTACGTACATCAGGGGATTCCCACCATCAATTTCGGCCCAGGCTCCCCTCTTATTGCCCATCAGGCAGACGAATACATCGAACTGGACCAATACATCACCAGTATTAAAATGCTTGCAGCAATGATCATCAATTGGTGTAAATAACCCCCTGCCCTTTCCGGATGTTAAAAAATACGGAAGGGCAGGGCAGAAAAGAGGTGTAAAATGGTAAAACGCATCCTGCTTGCAGGAGAATCATGGATGAGCTATACAACCCACGTAAAGGGGGCTGACGCTTTCTATACATCAGTATATGAAACAGGCGAAAAGTACCTGAAGGCAGCGCTGGAAGAAGGAGGGTATGAATTTACCTTCCTGCCCAACCATCTTGCCACAGAGGAATTTCCATTTACCATGGATGGACTGAGGCAATATGACCTTATCATACTATCGGATATAGGCGCCAACACGCTGCTCCTGCCCACCCTTACCTTTACCAGGAGCCAAATCCAGCCCAACCGGTGCAGCCTTATAAAGAATTACGTGCTTGAGGGAGGGGCGCTCTTAATGATTGGAGGCTATCTTACATTTTCCGGCGTGGATGCCAAGGGAAAATGGCAGGATACCCCTGTCCAGGACGTACTCCCTGTCCGGATCCTTCCAACGGACGACCGGATGGAACACTGCGAGGGTGTCCGCCCGGTCAAGGCGGCGGACCATGCAGTCTTAGACGGGATTGACACGGAATGGCCGCTTATACTGGGCTACAACAAAACCATTGCCAAACCGGAAGCAGTCATCCCGGTCAAGGTTGAGGACAACCCCTTTATCGCGCTTGGCGAATATGGAAAAGGGCGTTCTGCTGCTTTTACAACGGATTGTTCTCCTCACTGGGCCCCTCCTGGGTTCTGCCAATGGCCCGGGTACGGGAAAATCTTCTGTAATCTGGCAAAATGGCTCACGGACAGATAAAAACAGTGTATAAATAATGGGATTGGATCCGGCAGTCACGCATACCATACGTACGCCTGCCGGATTCAATCCCGTTATCTGTCCATCCCCCGTCTGTACTTCCTAATTACGCTCCATATGCGTATCCTGATGCGCTCCACAGCAGCCACCGCTGCTGCAGCCGGAACAGCCGGAGCATCCCTTGCCCGCCTTCTTATCCTTTATCATCTTGCGCACCACCGCGCCTACAGCCACGGCCAATATAAGTAATATTACAAAGGTTGGAAGATTCATATCCATTCTCCTTTCCGTCTGGTCTGTTATCCGCCCCCGGCCGCCCGGAAAAACATCTGTGCAGCCGTTAAAACGCTTTTGGTTAGGTATTTCTAACTTTATACTCAGATTAGCACTTTCTAACTCTCTTGTCAATCGTTTTTTTATATGTTACACTTAAGGATAATCAGCTGGTGCCGCCTTGCGGCATCAGACAAAACTACGGGGGTGTTTACGCATTGAAGATACAGGAGTCAGCAGAAAATTATCTGGAAACCATACTAATGCTTGGCAGGAAGAAGCCCTATGTACGTTCCATTGATATTGCCAATGAATTGAATTTCTCCAAGCCAAGTGTCAGTGTGGCCATGAAAAACCTGCGTGAGAACGGATATATCCTGGTTGATGAGCATGGATATATCACCCTTACCGCAGCGGGCCAGTCCATTGCGGATACCATGTACGAACGGCATACCATGCTTTCCAACTGGCTTATTTATCTTGGCGTGGACGCCAGGACAGCGGCCGAGGACGCATGCCGCATGGAGCATGTACTGAGCGCAGACACGTTCGAGGCAATTAAGCGCCATATTACCCAGGGGCACGAACTGCCGGAGGATATTTAGCGGATACGGTTTTTGCAGCCCATCCGCAGATAATACAGCATACCAAGCAAGGAGGACAATGCCATGATAAAAGATCTTGTTGCCAGCTGCCGTTCCTACCGGAGGTTTTATGAGGAGGAGCGCATACCTTATGAGGAACTGAAGGATATGGTGGATACTGCCAGGATTACAGGCAGCGCAGCCAATTCCCAGGCATTAAAGTATAAAATCATCTGCCGCAGGGAAGAATGCGCCCGGATTTTCCCAACCATCGGATGGGCTGCTGCCTTAACGGATTGGGACGGACCGGCGCCAGGTGAACGGCCCAGCGCATATATCATCATGGTCTGCGACCTTTCCATCGGGAAGAACCGGCAGTGGGATGAAGGCATCACGGCCCAGACCATCATGCTCAGCGCCGTGGAAAAGGGTTACGGAGGCTGTATCATTGGAAACTGCCGCCGCGCCGAGCTTTTAAAGCTTCTGGACCTGAACCCGGAACAGTATTTTGTCAGCCTGGTCCTGGCCCTTGGAAAGCCAAAAGAAGAGGTTGTGCTGGTTCCGCTGGGCGAGGATGGCAGCACCACCTATTACAGGGACAATAACCAGATTCACTATGTACCAAAACGCAGCCTGGATGATATCCTGATTTAGCTGCATGGTCAGGAGGAAACATCATCTCCCACCAACTATCATCCGGACCATCTTATCAAAAAAGTGCGCGCATTGCAAAGCCCTGCTTTTTGCTTCACAATACACGCACTTCCCTGTCATACTATTTTAGTGACAAAGCCCTCATTGCATTAAGGATTGCTATTACAGACACGCCCACGTCCGCAAACACGGCCTCCCACATGTTTGCCATTCCAAAGGCTCCCATCAAAAGTACGATGGCCTTGACTCCCAATGCAAAAATGATGTTCTGTTTGACAATCGACATGGTCCTGCGGGATATGCGGACCACATCCGATATCTTGGACGGGTCATCGTCCATAAGGACAATATCCGCTGCTTCAATGGCTGCATCGGAACCCATGCTTCCCATGGCAATCCCTATGTCGGCCCTGGAGAGCACCGGAGCGTCATTGATGCCGTCCCCTACAAATGCCAGCTTATCTTTACCGTGAAGGCCTGCCAGAAGTTCTTCCACCTTGGCCACCTTCCCATCGGGCAGAAGCTCTGCATGAACCTCATCCAGTCCCAGACGGGCTGCAACTGCCTCGCCAACCTCCTTCTTGTCACCGGTCAGCATGACGGTCCTTCTGACGCCTACCTTCTTAAGGTCACGGATGGCTTTATATGCCTCTTCCTTGATTGTATCCGAAATCACGATGGAACCTTTAAACACACCGTCCTGCGCCACATAAACCACGGTGCCGATGCTCGGGCACTCCTTGTAGTCCACCTGCATTTCCTTCATCAGCTTACTGTTTCCTGCCAGGACCACATGACCGTCTATGACTGCCTTAACCCCATGACCGGAAATCTCCTCCGTGTCAGACACCCGGTTCATGTCAACGGCGCTGCCCCAGGCATCCTTGATTGAGCGTGAAATAGGGTGGTCGGAATAGCTTTCCGCCAGGGCCGCCAGTTCCAGAAGGCCGGCAGTTTCCCCGGACAGGTCATCGGCCCCTGTATTTCCGGCAGATATATTCCCGGCAGGCACCGTTCCTGCAGGTGCATTCCCGCCAGATACACCCCTATCCGCCAAATGAATCTCCGTCACCTTAAACTCACCCTTTGTCAGGGTGCCTGTCTTGTCAAATACAATGGTATCCATCTGGGACAATGCTTCCAGATAATTGCTTCCCTTAACCAGCACGCCTCTTCTGGACGCAGCGCCGATTCCTGAGAAAAAGCTCATGGGCACGGATATGACAAGGGCGCAGGGACAGGAGATCACAAGAAAGGTACATGCCCTTCTTATGCCCTCGGCCCATGACTGCCCCAGCATCAGGGGCGGAAGGACTGCCAGTACCACGGCGGCAATCACAACAATAGGCGTATAATACCGGGCAAAACGGGTGATGAAATTCTCCACCTGCGCTTTCTTACTGCTGGCATTCTCCACCAGCTCCAGGATCTTGGCAACCGTGGAATCATCAAATTCCTTTGTGACCTGTACCCTGAGCAGCCCGCTCCCGTTGACACAGCCGCTGATGACATCGTCACCCACGCCGGCCTTCCTTGGGACCGACTCCCCGGTAAGGGCCGAGGTATCCACCATGGAATCCCCAAATACCACCCTGCCGTCCAGAGGAATCCTCTCCCCGGCTTTTACCACGATGATATCGCCCACCTCCACGTCATCCGGGTCCACCTGCTTAAGCTGTCCGTCCTCCTCTATGTTGGCGTATTCAGGACAGATGTCCATAAGCTCCGTGATGGACTGCCTGGAGCGGTTCACCGCATAACTCTGGAACAGTTCGCCCACCTGATAGAACAGCATGACTGCCACTGCCTCAGAATATTCCCCTATTCCGAATGCGCCAAAGGTGGCTACTGTCATGAGAAAATTCTCATCAAAAACCTGGCCGTTCTTAATGTTTCGGAATGCTTTGTATACAATATCCCAACCAATCAGCACATAGGGAACCAGATATACTGCCAGCCTGCCCCAGATACCTGGTCCTGCGGGCAGCGTACCCATATGGTCCGCCACAGCCAGAGGGATATATACAATGAATGTAGCTATGATACGGAAAAGCATTGCCTTCTGTTTCTTTGTCATAATGATTTCCTTTCCTGAACAGGCAGGGCCTGCTCCCTTTTATTAAGCGTAGGCGCCGCCTGACAGACCTTACATCTGGATGATGCAGTCCGGTTCAACCTTCCTGCACACAGCCACGACTTCCTTCATGATTTCATCGAACCTGCTTTCCTCTGCCTCGATTGTCATCTTCTGGGTCATGAAGCTTACATTGGCATCTGCCACGCCCTCAATCCTCTTGATTGCTTCCTCCATCTTAGCTGCACAGTTTGCGCAGTCCAGGTCCTGTAATTTGAATTTCTTTTTCATTATCATATCCTCCATTCATCATATTATTATAAAAATAGTTCCTATTCCTCAATGTGTTCCAGACCCTGGTTGATAATGGTCCTTACATGTCCGTCTGCCAGGGAGTAAAATACAGCTTTGCCTTCCCTGCGGCTCTTTACCAGGCGGCTCTGCTTGAGGATCTTCAGCTGATGGGAAATAGCTGACTGATTCATGTTGAGAAGCTGCGCAATGTCACACACGCACATCTCCGACTCAAAGAGCACATACAGGATCTTAATCCTGGTAGAATCGCCGAATACCTTGAATATCTCAGCCAGGTCATAGAGTTCATCTTCATCCGGCATCTTAGCCGTGACCGCCTTCACCACATCCTCATGGACCTGGTAAAAGTCACAGCACTCCACGTCATTCATTGCCATGCGGTTAACCCCCTTCTTTTTTGACATCTGTTCATATGAATGATTGTTCATATGTTTATATCTACATTATATTCATAATCCTGAAAATGTCAACCCTTTTTTATGAATCAACATGACAAGTATTTCCCATCCGCTTCCCACAGGCACCAGACAGCCTTTCAGACATATTAAAAAAGCGCACTCCATATAGAAATGCGCCTTTAACCGATGATTATATTATTTGCTGCGTTTTAAGAAAAAAGACTTCAGGACCATCCACAAGGGCACTAAATACAGATACACTGCAAATGCCAGGCTTTCTTTCGGCGCCTCCACCACTGACAGAGGGAATGCACATGCAATGCTCCAGGGAAGGAGACCGGCAATCACAATAACCGACATCTCCAGGTTTACTGCCAGCGTCTCCTTTTTTTCCGTCAGGGTCTTGGTCATTTCACAGGTAAGCATGGTTGCCAGGGTCTGATTGCAGCTGATGGCGCAGGTAATGAAGGATACCAGCACGGTCACAAAAAAAACATTGCTGCGGCTTGCCAGTCCAAGCACCCACTGTTTCAGGTTGGACAGCAGGTTGGTGGCGCTGAAAATCCCAAAATAGGCGGATGAAATTGCCACAATGGCCCCAATGCTTACCATGGACTTAAGCCCTCCCCCGTCAATCAGCGCCGCCAGCTGCAAATCCCGGGCATGATACCCCCGGACCATGACATCCATGACCTGGATGATCCCCATATCCTGATATACCACGCAGATGGCTGCTGCTGCCACGATACTGACCAGCATGGTCAGTTCCACCCTGATTCTTAACATGGAAAATAGGATGATGATTCCAGCGGGAAGCAGCGTAACAGGAGCCAGGTAAAAAGTGGAGGTAAATATCCTTGTGCTCTCCACCTCTGCGGCCCCGCTTCCCCATCCCCTGCCAAGATAGAGGTATAATGCGGCCGTAACCAGGAGCGGTACCAGCACCTGCCTTAAAACCTTTACAATAATCACATATATATCCGTATCTGTCAGTTCACACACCAGCAATGCACTGGAGGACATGGGGGAACATTGTTCCCCGAAATAAATACCCGACATGACCGCGCCGCCAATGTACACGGATGGTATATCAAGGGCCCTGCCGATACTTGCGCAGATTACCCCCATGGTGGACGCGGTCCCGAAGGAAGTGCCGGTCAGCGCAGACATCCCGCAGCAGAGCAGGAATGTAAGCACCAGATAGTATCTGGGCGCCATGGATGACGCTGAATAATACACAATACATGGTATGGTGCCGGACGCCCTCCAGACAGCGGTCAGAAAACCGATAAGTACAAATACAACAAGTATGGTCCTTGAATCCTTCACCCCTTTCCACAGCATTTTTCCAAGCTGGGAAACCGGATATTTATTGTATAAGGTATAAATACTAAAACAAGCCAGCCCTCCTATCAATGCATATATCACGGAAATATCTGTCAAGACACATCCTAGAAGCATAAGCACAAAAACCAGCAATGTAACTGCTTCTGCCATAATTGTTTCTCCTTGTTTTCCTGCTTTTTAATACACTGCACAGTGGCATGCGACCAGATGGCCTTTGCCGGCCTCCCTCAGCCTTGGCACTTCCTTCCTGCACTGTCCGGTGGCGTACGCACATCTTGGGTGGAAGGGACAGCCTTCCGGCATGTTCATGGGACTTGGGACCTCGCCCTGAAGAATGATCCTCTCCCTCTTCTGTTCTTCATAATAATCCGTAATGGGCACTGCCGACAGCAGGGCCTGGGTATATGGATGTATGGGATTGGCATACAGGTCGGAGGACTTTGTGACCTCTACCAGGTGTCCCAGGTACATTACACCGATATTGTCACTTATGTGGCGGACCACCGCCAGGTCATGGGCCACAAAGAGATAGGTAATCCCCAGTTCCCTCTGGATTTTCTTGAACAGGTTAATGATCTGGGCCTGAATGGATACATCCAGGGCCGATACAGGCTCATCGCACACAATGACTTCCGGGTTGCAGGCCAGCGCCCTGGCAATACCCAGCCTCTGCCTCTGCCCCCCGCTCATCTCATGGGGGAACCTCTGGCTCATACCTGGATCCAGGTCTACTATCCGCAACAGTTCATGGATGCGTTCCGATATTTCCTTCTGGGTCTTATTGACCCCGTCGCAGATAATGGCCTCCCTTAAAATGGAATAAACTGAATTACGGGGATCCAGGGAGCTGTAGGGGTCTTGGAAAATCAGCTGTATCTCCCTTCTGTACGGCGCAAACTCACGGGCGGACACACCCCCTATCTGCTTCCCTTTATAGTAAATCCTGCCGTCCGTGGGCTTATTGATTCCCAGGATACATTTTCCCGTGGTGGTTTTTCCGCATCCGCTCTCCCCCACCAGTCCAAATGTCTCCCCTTTCCTGATTGAAAAGGATATGTCGTCCACAGCCTTCACTGTTCCCGCATGTACCCCAAACACCCCTTTGGTAACAGGAAAATGCATCTTAAGCCCCTCAATCTTCAGAAGGACCCCGCCCTTTTCCCTGGCACCATCCTTGGCCTTCCCGGATGTCTTAGGGGCGCCCGGCCCACTGTTTTCTTTATCCCCCACGTTTATATGGCAGGCCACGAAGTGTCCATCCCCCACCTGCCTTAACTCCGGACACTTTTCCTTCCTGCATGTATCGCAGGCATACACACACCTTGGCAGGAAGGCGCACTCCTGGGTTAACTTTGAAAGTACAGGCGGCGCTCCCATGATAGGAACCAGTTCCCCATCCTTGTCATCCTGAAGCCTTGGGACGGATTTGAGAAGGCCCAGCGTGTACGGATGCTCCGGATGGGTCAATATCTTTTCCGTTGTACCGGATTCCACAATCTTCCCGGCATACATCACATAGACCCTCTGGGCATACCGGGTCACCAGCCCCAGGTTATGGGTGATGATGATCAGGGATTTATTATATTTATGGACCATGTCAATCAGCAGGTCCATGACCTGTGCCTGGGTGGTCACATCCAGGGCAGTGGTGGGTTCATCCGCAATAATCAGTTTGGAATCACAGGCCACGCTGATGGCAATCATTACCCTCTGGCGCATGCCGCCGCTCATCTCAAAGGGATAACACCTCATCCTGGCCTCAGGCTCAGGTATGCCAACCGCAGCCAGGGCCTCTACGCCCTTTTTCCACGCCTCTTTTCTGCTCAGGTGGGAATGGGTGCATATGACATCCGACAGCTGTTCCCCAACCGTCAGCACGGGATTTAAGGAGGTCATGGGTTCCTGGAATATCATGGATATCCCCGCGCCCCGGACAGCCCGCATTTCTTTTGATTTTGCATCGTACTCCAGAAGGCTTTTCCCGTCAAACATGACCTCCCCGCCGATTATCTTTCCCGGCGGTGTCTGGACCAGCTGCATTACCGACATCTGTGTCACTGATTTGCCGCAGCCGCTTTCACCTACAATGGCAATGACTTCTCCCCGGTTTACATGATAGGACACGTCACTTACCGACTTAACCTCTCCCTCAGCCGTAAAAAAAGAGGTCCTTAAATGATTCACTTCCAATAATTTTTCAGGCATTTACAACTTCCCCCTTAACCGAGGATCCAGCGCATCACGGAGGCCATCTCCTACAACATTAAATGAAATAATCAGTATGATAATACAGATTCCCGGAATCATTGCCAGCCACGGCGCCTGTAAAAGATAAGCATAGGCGTCGGAGACCATGTTGCCCCAGGTGGCTGTGGGCGGGTTAATGCCAACCCCCAGATAACTCAGGGACGACTCCGTCATGATGGCATTGCCCAGGTTAATTGTATACAGTACCATCAGGGATGGGAATGCATTGGGAAGCAGATGTTTCAGCAGTATTTTGCTTTCCGACCTTCCCACCAGCTTAGATGCCACGATATAATCGTTTTCCTTAAGGGAAAGCACCAGTCCGTTCACCATGCGGATATAGGTGGGTATCATGCCGATTCCGATTGCCAGCGTAAGGCTCATGACGCCGGTCCCCATGATTGCCGCTATTATCAGTGTGAACACCATTCCAGGTATGCTGAGTATGATGTCCGTCATTCCCATGATTACCCTGCGCACGATACCGGTTACGTATCCGGCCACCAGTCCCAGGCCGATGCCGATGACAGCTGCAAACGAGCCGGACAGAAGACTTACATACATGGACACCCTGCCCCCGTATATGACGCGGCTCAGCACATCCCTTCCAAGGAAATCCGTGCCCAGCCAATGGCTGGCCGACGGGGTCTGCAGTTTTTCCACCAGGTTCTGGGCAGCAGGGTCATAGGGCGTTATCCAGTCCGCGAATACAGCCATGAAAATAAAACCTACCACCACAACCGTACACAGTTTCACGATGATACCACGTCCGAAAAAGATGCCCATGGCCTGCTTCCTGTTCCGTTTCCGTGTCTCCCGCTGTAGTTTTGCGAAATCATTATCCATTTTCATCACCCCATTGACTTTCTTACCCGCGGGTCAATAAACCCATATGCGATATCCACAAACAGATTGCAGAATACAGTAACCATGGATATGATCAGCACACAGCCCTGGACAATAAAATAGTCCCTTTGCTGGATGCCCGATACAAGCATCTGTCCGATTCCAGGTATATTAAACACATTTTCAATGATAACCGCGCCTGCAACTATATTGCGCATCTGAAGCCCTATGATGGTGATTACAGGTATCAGCGCATTTTTAAGGGTATACTTGAAAATAATCTTAGGCTCCGACAGTCCGTTGGCCCTTGCCGTCCTTACATAATCCTGGTTAATCACCTCCAGCATGTTGGAGCGGGTCTGTCTTGCAAGAATGGCTGTGGTGTAGATGGCATTGACCACCACAGGCCAAAATGCCTTATGTACATATTCCCCAAAATCCACCCAGGGCGCCGTGTATCCCTGAAGGGGTATCAGGTGCAGCTGCAGTCCCAGGATGATGACTCCGAATATGGCAACCAGGAACCGGGGTGCGCCCAGAAAAAAGTTAACAATCAGGGTCAGCCCCTGGTCAATCCAGGTCCCCCTTTTTACGGCAGAGATAATACCAACTATAATACCGGCCAGAACGCCAAACACAAGTCCCGGAAGCCCGATGGAGATTGTATTGGGAAGCCGTTCATTGATATAAGTAGTCACATCCCTTGCATTCAGTATGGATTTGCCGAAGTTCCACTTTAAAAATATATTCGTTATCCAGTTCCAGTACTGGACTAAAACCGGGTCATTAAGCCCGTAGGAGTTCCTGTAATCCTGAATTGCCTCAGCACTGGCCGCATCCCCCAATGCAATGGTTGCCGGGTCTCCCGGCAGTCTCTGCATGAGGATGAATACCAGGAGTGAAACCAGCAGGATCAGGACTGCCGCTGTGGCGATTTTCTTACCAACATATTTTATCATGCTACGCCCTCATCAAATATCTTTCCTATTATTCAACTGCCGGTCTGGATTGCTCCCGGCCGGCAGTATTTTCATCATATCCTGTTTACTTATCCAGCCAGGCATTTCCCAGGTCCGCAACTGAATAGAACACCTCGCCGATTCCTGAATCCTTCACATAATCATTCACAGCAAAGAGGGTCGCAACCTCTGCCAGATTATATACGATGCAGTATTCATCTGTTAACAGGCGGTTGGCCTCACCCACCGATTTCACTGCCTCGTCCTCGTCTGCCGCCATGACAGAAGTGGCCAGGGCCGCCTCCACATCATCCGGACGGAGCAGGTTGTTGATTCCAAGGACATGGCCGGTCAGGTTCTGGCGGAACATGGAGGCCATCTGCATAGGAACGCTGACATACACGCTGGAACCGTGGAGCCACATTCCCTCACCCCATCCGGCTTCAGCCGTATTGGCGTCCGCGCCGGATAAAATGCTGAGGTTCACCTTAATCCCCACTTCCGCCAGATAGGACTGGATAATGGTCGCGGCATTCTTAAGTGCGGAGGTTTCCTCTGTTTTCAGGGATATCTCAAAACCGTCCGGGTAACCTGCCTCAGCCAGCAGTTCCTTTGCCTTTTCAGGATTATAGCCGTATCCTTTTACATCCTCACTATAATAATGGGTTCCGACGCCAAACTGATTCCTCACATCCCCGTAATCCCCCCAGACCGCCTGGACCAGCGCATCCGCATCAATTGCATGACAGATGGCCTGGCGTACCTTCAGGTCCCCTGTGGGGTCATCCCCGGTCTTATTCAGGGAGTTGAAACACAGGAGATAGGAATGTGATTTTACAGAGCAGGTCTTAATATCGTAACCGTAGGCCGCAAGCGCATCCGCACTCTCTGCGTTCAGTGCAAGGATTGCATCTATCTCACCGGACTGGAGGGCGGCGCTGGATACAAGGGCATCCTTGTAAATAATATACTCCACACTGTCCAGCTTTACGTCCCCGCCCCAGTAATCGTCCCTCTTGGTAAAGGTCTTGGATACATCGTAATCCCAACTTGTCAATTCGTAGGGCCCCGTACCACAGGGGTGTTCCTTGCAATACTCCTCCCCGTTCTTCTTAAAGAAGTCCGGTGAGAACATATAACCGCATTCCCTTGAAAATGCATATGGCAGGATGGAACTCCACTTGTTCAGGTTCAACTGGACCGTATACCCGTCCACCACCTCCACGGATTCAATGGAAGACAGAAGCGCCTCTACCTTAGCGCCCACCTCCAGGTAATGGTCCAGGTTCCACTTAACCGCCTCCGCGTCCAGGACAGTGCCGTCCGAGAAGGTAACCCCTTTCCTCACATGGAACGTATAAGTCAAGGCCTCGGGGTCGTATGAATAATCCTCTAAAAGCCATGAGTCCACGGTTCCCTCTGCGTTTGGCTTAAACAGCGATTCGTACACGGGCCAGGAATAATAGTAATCCACCCCTGCGCCGGTAAGGTCAAAACTCAGCATGGTATGTACACATTCCGTGTTGACACCGATTTTCAATGTTCCCCCTGCCTTTGCATCAGAGGCCGCTTCCATCTGCCCTGCCGCGCTTTCTGCTGATTCCCCGCCTGTAGCCGTTGTTGTGCCTTCCTGTCCTTTGGCGCCGGAAGCACTGCCCCCGCAGCCAGCCAGCAGACCTGCGGCCAATGCTGCCGCTACTACCAACGAAATACACTTTCTCATCCTAATCCTCCCTTTCTCTACTTTTCCGTTTATTCATTATCCGGCACCAGCTTGTCAGTGGGTCCGCAGAACCCCTTCTGCTTGCGCACTGCCAACGCGTCTTCCGGTTTATCCACATACCTGGACTCCAGGTCCGCCCACTTCCCATCACTGAGGAAACAGGTCATGGGTGAATAGTAAAAATGATATCCGGTATAGTCATAGTGTTCCATTACATAATCATTGGTACGGGTTTCAAACACATGGCGCCCCGTATCCAGCATGGCGTACATGGCTGAGCGGAAGGAATAGTGGATGCCTGTAAAATGATACCCCCATTTCAGAAGGTCTCCTGCGTCCTCCGCCTTATCACCCGGATCCAGGTCCGGGTACCAGAACGGTATCTTAACATGCTCCGCCACCTTCCTGGCAGCGCCCAGCTTGCCTCCGTACTTCCTGGAACGGTTGATTTCCAGGGGGCATATGATATCCGCGCCCGCTTCTATATACCGTTCACACCGCTCTACAAAGCCGTCAAAGTCCTCATCCACCTCATGCTTGCAGCTGGCCATCAAAAGGCAGTCGGTCCCCTCCATTCCGTCCTTTGCAGCCCGCAGCCGCCTGCAGGCATCCTCAATGGAGGCCAGGCCCGGGCGGCTTAGGTCGTTGCCGTCCGTAATCAGTATGCAGTCAGCGCCTGCCCTGGCCATGCGTTTACATCCGTGATAGGTCTGCAGCGGCCGTCCAAAACCTTCATCCGCATCCACAAACAGGGGCATGTCCGTCATATAAGTAATCCGCTCTATCATATGGCAGTACTCATCCACGGACAATAGGTTCAAATCCGGTATACCGGTCTGGGAACACGCAAAATCGCTGCTGGAAATCATAACCATCTGAAACCCATTCATTTCAGCTGCTCTTGTGGAGATACAATCATAAATTTCCGGGACATAAAAGAATTCATTCTGATCCATATATTCCCTTAGGGTTTTCTTAGCCATTTTAATTACTTACCGCCTTTCCTCTTCGTTTTTTTTATAATACCATATAGTCACTTTGGCGAGAATGGAACACTATTCTATAAATATGTACATATTATTATCCTAGTTGGATATTCTTTTCTCATTATTAATTTAGTATCATAATAATAGTATGTAAAATAACCGGCCGCAGCCGCGGCCCTTACCATCGATAATGACCCACAGGATACAGGACTGCCCGGCATTGCCGGATGCCCGGACATAAAGGAGACCTTTCGTTGAATTTTTCCATTATTCCTCACACAGCTAAAAAGCTATTGGCAGAATTTACCATATATTCATCCCTATATCCGTTAACCGCATCAGAGAAGACCTTCCATCATATCTGCATATTGAGAAAACCCGTCCAGCTCCCCGGGGATATGGAGGAAGCAGACCTTTGCCTGTTTATTTTCTATGATTATGCCGAAGGCCCCTCCATGCGGAAAACCGGCCAGATTCCTGACGGCTTTAATATGTTATCCTATGTGGATGTCGGTTTAAGCTCTTTATGTCATATTCTTACCCAGCTTACAAAATCCTGTCCGGATCTTTATCCAATCCTTAAATCCCAGTACCAGCTTGTTTTAACCCAGCGTTTCCTGGAAACCCTTCAGAACGGCTATCACATCCGGATGAGGGACCTGCTTCAGGCAATCACCTCAAATCTGGAAAAAAAGGTACTGGTGATTGAGCCCACTATGAACCCAACCGATATGATGTCATCATCGGATTTCTTTGACCAGCTTCCGGAACATTCCCAGGTCATCGGTCATCTGGACCAAAGCCCTGTGTACATGGGGAAAATCCTGAAAAAGGATATGGGGACCTGCCTTATCATACCCCTGTACAGATTCGGGGAGATAATCGAGTTCCTGATTGTGGGAAACTGCAGGGAATTGCCGGACCCCCTGTTTTATTGCGCATTAAAGACAGTCATCTCCGCGCTGGCCATTGAATATGAGATGCGCCAGTCTGTGTTCACGGTCGTGAACCGGAGCCGCAACGGGCTGATGGACGCCATTACAAACTCAGGCCGCCTGAATCCTGCAACCATATCAGAATGGGCGGGCCTGCTGGGCTTTAAGGACAAGCGCCTGTATATTGTGATTTACCTGGATTTTGTTGCGTATGGCAGCCAGAAAAAGATAGGGACGGCTGTCTATTATGAGATACTGGAATTCATGATCCATTATTACCATCCTGATGATTATTACTTTTTGCGTTCTTCCTCTGACAGCCTTTATATGATAGGGCAGTTTCCACCCGATTCTCCGGAAACAGCCCAGAAGAAAGCCATTGTCACCTGCCAGCAGATAGAGCATCTGCTGAAGACAAAATCAATCGTAAAGAAAATGTATTCAGGAATCGGAACCACACAGCAGCAGATTTCCGATATCAGCAAAAGCTATGAGGATTCGCTGAAGGCGCTGAAAATCGCCCACACCACGGATGAATCCATCATATGCTATGAGACATTGGGAATCCTGCGCCTGCTGGGCAACATACCTGCCAGGGAAGCCGCTGAAAATTATATCCCCGCCTGCCTGAAGCACCTGCAGGGCCATGACAGGAAATACAACACCAATCTGGTGGACACCCTTACCGCCTATTATTCGTCCAACTGTAATGCGGCCCGGGCAGCCAAATCGCTGTTCATCCACTATAAGACCATGCTGAACAGGCTGGACCGCATTGCCCAGATATTGGATTGTGATTATAATGACAGCCATATACGGCTGGAGATTGAGATGGGACTTCAGATCATCCATATGCATCACAATGAATATGAATAAGTGCCCTGTATGGCTGTTCCAGCCATACAGGGCACTTATTCATCCACTTCTATTGACTTTATCCATTATTCCAGGATATCCTTATGCATCAGCAGCCCAATCCTCCGGCTGTCCAGATTACGGATTACCTCCACAGCCATCCTGACTGCAGCCCCGATATCCTCTTCTGCGCAGAAGTTATAGTGGCTGTGCACATAACGGCTGGGGATTCCCAGCACCAGGGTGGGGACCGCGCGGCCTGCCAGGCTGATTTTACCGGCATTGGTGCTGCCGCCCCTTCTCACTGTATCCTGGAAGGGGATTCCCTTTTCCCCGCCCAGTTCATGGGCGTACCTCAGGAATGCTGGATTGGTTATATAGCTCTTATCCATGCACCGTATCTGCACCCCTGCCCTCATGACGCCCTGGGCCTTCTCCCTTCCATAGTAAAAATCATCTGCAGGGGAACCCTCAAAGACAATGGCTAAATCCGGCTGTATCCTGGCCGCGGTCACGCCCGCGCCCCTCATGCCCACTTCTTCCTGGGCAGCAAACGCCCCCGCCACATCCACAGCCAGTTCCTGGTCGGCATCCTTAAGCTCACGCATGGTTTGGATGACACAGGCACAGCCCAAACGGTTGTCAAAGGCCTTGCCGAAACAAAGACCGTGGTCCCCGTCATAATCAAAGGCCACCTCGGGAGCGGCCGGGTCCCCGATATGGATGCCGTATGTTTCCTCAGCTTCCTCCCTGCTGGACGCCCCCACATCAATATAGAGGCCTTCTATGTCCAGGGGCGCATTCTTTTCTTTTTCCGTCATGAAGTGTACGGGGCGGGATGTGATAATCCCCCTTACCTTTTTTCCGCTCCTTGTCCGCACAAGGACTGTGTGGGCCGGCAGGCTGGCCAGGTCCATCCCCCCAAGCATGACCATGGATAGCAGGCCGTTATCCATGATTCCCTGCACCATGAAACCGCATTCATCCGTGTGGGCGTCCAGCATGATCACAGGCCTTCTCCTGGAACCAGCGTTTCCGGGAAACCCGCTCCCGGTCCCGTACGTGTCCGGCGCGCCGGAATTCCTGAACCATGCATAGACATTGTTCATGGCGTCATTCTCCACTTCCATGTCCTTTAAGTATCTCCCGATTACCTTTACCACCTCTTCCTCAAACCCGCTGGGGCCAAAGGCGTTGGTCAGGTCCCTGATCATGTCAATATCAATCATGTTCATATGTCCCCTTTTTCAGTACAATTCCATCACGCATCATGACTGCGCCCCGGGCAATCACCGTGTCCAGGGTCAGGTCCGGACGGAGCAGCAGCATATCCGCGTCCGCGCCTCCGGCAATACATCCCTTTTTCGGGTAAATCTCCAGCGCCTTTGCCACATTTGATGTAAAGAAGGAAAGCGCCTGCGTCAGGTCCATGGCGCCATCCACCGCCAGATGCCGGAACTGCCGGAACAGGTTCCCCACATCCGTTACCCCGATTTCCTTTAAATGGCCGGATTCGTCATAGCTGGACCAGCTTCCCTGTCCGTCCGAGCTGAATGTCAGACGGTCCATGGGCACCCCTTCCTGCCCGGCCTTTTCCAGAAGCCGGAGCATTGCCCCTGTGCCCAGCTTTCCTTCCGGGATGCGCTGTATATCCTCACAGGTAATATCCACATATCCGCCCATTTTCGCAAACCGGAACCCATCCTCCAAAAGTTCCTCTGTCCGGGACATATGGGTGGGATGGAATGTCTTTACCGGTATGTCCGTCCTCTTAAGGGCGTCAAAAATCGGTTCCAGGCGCCGGAAGCCGCTACCCATATGTACCACTATGATTCCAGGTTTTCCGCTGACCATGCCGGCCGTGCGCACGTCACTTGCCAGCCGGATTAATTCCTCCGTGGATATATTGGGCGCCCGGTGGTCGGAAAGCGCCAGTTTCACGCCTATGACCTCATCCACAAAAACAATGTCCTTCTTCACACTGCCTGTGATGGTTGGGGAGGGATATCCATAAGCCCCGCACAGGGCATACGCGCTGATTCCTTCCTCCTTCAGGGCCTTGGCCTTAGCCACCAGGTTTTCCACGCTTCTTGTCATGTCATCGGTTCCAAGAAGTCCCAGGACAGTGGTGATTCCTGCTTCAATCAGGGAGGACAGCTGTATCTCCGGCGACCTGGTGCAAAAGCTTCCCTCTCCCCCGCCGCCAATAATATGCTCATGCTGGTCAATAAATCCAGGAACAAGCAGGCAACCCCTGGCATCTATCTCCTGACAGCCATATCCTATCTCCAGATGGTCAGCCACCGCTTCTACCCGGCCTCCACATATGAGTACGTCCTGCTTTCCCAGGTATTCAGGATTGTACACTTCGGCCTGTCTTATTATTATCATGATTGCTCTCCTTAATTGTAATTCCCTTTCTCTATTTTACCATAAAAGGAGGGGACTGTCTTTTTATGGTATGCAATGCTTTTCTCCCTTAAGCCTTTATCCTCCAGCAAATCCAGCCCTGTCATTGCCAGCCCCTCAGCCCCCAGGATACAGATCCTGTCTGCCTCTGGCCCGGCTGCCGCCCTGGCGTATCCAGATGAATGCGCTTCGATGGAAGCGTCATCCGTGATGGACAGATAGTCATGGATGGCCGGAATCCGGATGGATACATTGCCTATATCCGATGAACCAAACAGCTCACCCGGCCGGGGCTCGCACATGCTGATTCCTAAAAGCCCCATGTTGTCCCTGAAGGCCTCGCACATGGGAAGGCATGGATACCGTTCCGCGTAAATCGGTTCTGTCTCTGTCTCAGCCCATGCGCCTGTCAGTTCCTCTGCCCGCTTCACACATCCCTTAATCAGGCCGATCAGTTCCTCTGCCCGTTTCATGGTTTCCGCGCGTATACAGAACTCACATCTGGAAAACTCCGGTATGATGTTCCCCGCCGTCCCTCCGTCAAGGATGACCCCGTTTATGTTATCCTGGATCTGGAAGGCGGGACGCAGCATGTCAATCTGGTTAAAAACACTGATGGCCGCGTTCAGCGCATTGATGCCGGAAGCCGGCGTGGATGAGTGGGCTGCCTTTCCATGGAAGGAAACCGTTACGGAGCCGCTTGCCCTGCCGCCCCGGTTCATATAGTTATACGCTTCCCCGCCGCCCGTGGGATGCATCATAAGGGCAAAATCCACGCCGTCAAACCCTCCCCGCTCCAGCATCAGCACCTTGCCGGCACCGCCCTCCTCTGCCGGGGTTCCAATAAGCCATATTTCCCCGTCATGGGCCTCCATCCGGGAAGCCAGCCCTAAAAACGCACCCACGGCGCAGGCGGCAATGACATTGTGGCCGCAGCCATGACCGATTCCCCTAAGCGCATCGTATTCAGCAAGGAACGCCACCACCGGTCCCTTTCCCCTTCCCTTCTTCACAGCACGGAACGCGGTGGGGATCTGACAGTAATCCCTCTCCATCACCATCCCCTGTCCCTTTAAAAATGCCTCGATTGCTTCCACTGCGTGATATTCCTGAAATCCTGTTTCCGGGTGCCCATGGATATCATGTGACAGGCTGACCAGCCCTTCCCGCATGCTGTCTATTTTATCAGATATGGCCTTCTTTTCCCCGCTCAACTGCACTGATCCCATCTCATTGTCCTCTTTTCTTCCTTACGTGTCATTTTAAAGCAGAGCCAGACTTACAATATATGGCAGGCCGCCTTATGCCCGGGTTCGATTTCCCTGAGCGCCGGACGTTCCCTGCTGCACCTGTCCATGGCGTACGGACACCGGTCGCAGAAAAAGCAGCCTTCCGGAAGGTTTACCGGGCTGGGGATTTCCCCCATTGCGTCAATGTGCTCTACCAGCGGTTTCTCCCCCACCGTGGGCACAGCTGAAAACAGCACTTTGGTGTATGGGTGCAGGGGATTCCCAAACAAGGTGTGCTTGTCCCCCACCTCCACAATGGACCCCAGGTACATCACTCCCAGCCGGTCGCTGATATGGCGCACCACGGAAAGGTCGTGGGCAATGAACAGACATGAGAAATGGAATTCATCCTTTAAATCCATCAGCAGGTTCAGGATCTGGGCCTGTATGGATACATCCAGGGCAGACACCGGTTCATCCGCAATAATGAACTCCGGCTTTACCGCCAGCGCCCTGGCAATGCCGATACGCTGCCTCTGTCCTCCTGAAAACTGGTGCGGATACCGTCCGGCCTGTTCAGGCCGCAGCCCCACCCGGTTCAATATATCCATGCACTGCTCCCTTGCATCCTTCCTATCCTTTGCAATCCCATGGAACAGCATGGGTTCCATGATGATTTCCTCCACACGCTGCCTTGGGTTTAAGGAGGCATAGGGGTCCTGGAAAATCATCTGCATGCTTTTGCGGTAAGGCAAAAGCTCATGGGCGCTTAAATGGCTGATATCCGTGCCCTTATACAGCACCTGGCCGCCCGATGGCTCCAGAAGCCGTATGATGGTCCTGGCCGTGGTGGATTTGCCGCAGCCGGATTCCCCCACCAGGCTGAACACTTCTCCTTTTTCCATCTGGAAGCTCACCTGGTTGACCGCATGGACCACCTTGTCCTGCTTCACGATCCTGCCCTTTTCCAGGCGCAGTGACTGGAGAAGGCCCTTGGTCAGATGAAATTCCTGGCTTAAATCTTTGACTTCAATCAATGGTTCCATCATTTACCCTCCTCCGTTTTGGCCGCCGCCTTCTTGTTTAACGGGAAATGGCAGGCAGCCAGGTGTCCCGGTCCCACCTCCCGCATGACCGGCTGCTGATGCCTGCATATATCCTGGCAGTATCTGCACCGGGGCGCAAAGTAACAGCCCTCCGGCAGTTCAAACATATTCGGCACCATGCCCGGTATGTAATCCAGGCGGCCCCTGTCCTCATACAGCTTGGGGATGGAGTTTAACAGCCCTTCCGTGTAGGGGTGTGCGTTAAACGCCACAATGTCCTCTGTACTGCCTGTCTCCACCAGCTTGCCGCAGTACATGACATTAATGCGGTCCACCATCTGGGACACCACAGCCAGGTCATGGGTAATCAGGATCAGGGCCGTATTATGCTCCTTCACAAGCTTCCTCATCAGCTCCAGTATCTGCTCCTGGATGGTCACATCCAGCGCAGTGGTGGGCTCGTCTGCAATCAGAAGCCTGGGATTGGTTGCCAGTGCAATGGCAATAATCACCCTCTGCCTCATGCCGCCGGAAAACTGGTTGGGGTATTCCTTTAACCGCTCCTGGGGATTGGGGATGCCCACGGCTGATAGAAGTTCCAGGCACCTGGCCTTTCTCTGGGCCGCGTTCATCTGGGGTTCATGGAGGATCAGAACCTCCTCCATCTGTCTCTGAATGGTATACAGCGGGTTTAAGGATGTCATGGGATCCTGGAACACCATGGAAATGTCCTTGCCCCTTATCTTTATCATATCCCTTTCACTGGCCCGGCTCAAATCCCTGCCGTCAAACAGGATCTGTTCCGCTTCCACCACGCCGGGTTCTTCCACCAGCTTAAGGATGGAGAAGCTGGTCACGGATTTCCCGCTGCCTGATTCCCCCACAATTCCCAGTATCTCCCCCTCTTTCAGGGAAAAGCTTACGTCATCCACGGCCTTTACCACTCCCTTAAATGTGTGGAAATAGGTTTTCAGGCCCTTAACATCAAGTAAAATATTATTTTCCATCAAAGCCACCTCGCTTATTTCAGATTGGGGTTCAGCTCATCCCTGAGGAAATCCCCCAGCAGGTTTATGCCGAACACAATGAGCATGATATACAGGCCCGGGAATACGGAAGCCCACCACAGGCCGGAAAACAGCACATCGAATCCGGTCTTTACCAAAAGACCCAGGGACGGTTCCGTAATGGGAACCCCGACTCCCAGGAAGCTTAAGGTGGCCTCTGTCAGGATAAAGTTGCCAATCTGTATGGTTGCAAGCACAATGATGGAATTAATTACATTGGGCAGCACATGTTTCAGTATGATGATGCGGTTGGGCAGTCCGATGGTCCTGGCCGCCTCCACATACTCCATCTTTTTAACAGACAGGGTCTCGCCCCTTACCGTCCTGGCATAGGTGACCCACCCCACCATGGTAAGGGCAATTAAAAGCTTTCCCACGCCCCTTCCGAACACGGACATGATAAAAAGCGCAATGAGCATGGAGGGGAATGACAGCTGGATGTCCGCAATCCTCATGATGACAGCATCCACCTTTCCCCCAAAATAACCGGCAATCAGTCCCAGGGTTGTGCCGATGCAGCAGGAGGCAGCCATGCCCACCAGGCCAATCATGATGGAGCTGGCGCTGCCGTAGATGATGGCGCTTAAAATATCCCTTCCCTGCTCATCCGTGCCCAGCAAGAATGACAGCTTGCCGCCGTCCAGCCAGGCCGGGGGAAGATAGGAGTCCATCAGGCTTATCTGGGTCAGGTCATATGGATTCTGGGGCGCCAGGAAACGGCCTGCAACCGCGGTCAGTATGGCAAACAGAACCAGGATGCTGCCGATGATGGCAGGGAGATTGTTTTTATAATGGTAGAAAAACTCAGATTTTATAAAATGGTTCCACCAGCTTGTTTTTTCTGCACGTACTTCATGTTCCATGTCATCACCTCAATTCTATTCTCGGATCAACCAGTGTGTAGAGAAGATCCACCACAAAGTTCAGCACCACGAACATACAGGCGGCCGTCATGAGATAGGCCACGATTATGGGGCGGTCTGATTTATTGATGGCGTCAATCAGCAGTTTCCCCATGCCGGGCCAGGCAAAGATGGTCTCCGTGATGGTGGTGAACGCAATCATATTGCCCAGATCCATCCCAAAGATGGTGATGACCGGAATCAGGGCGTTCTTCAGGGCATGCCCAAAGAGCAGGCTTCTGGAGGACACTCCCTTGGCCCTTGCAAACTTAATGTAATCCTGCCGCATGTTCTCCATGATCCCGGATCTGGTCAGACGCAGGGTGGTGGCCACATTGGTAAGGGCCAGCGTCACGGCGGGAAGGATGATGAAACGCAGGCCGCCGGGTGCGAATATGCTTAAATTAACCCCCAGCACATTTACCGTGTTCCCGCGCCCCGATGCCGGAAGCGCCCTCAGCATGACCGCAAAAATATAAATCATCATCATGCCCACCCAGAAGGAGGGCAGGGAAATCCCCAATATGGACCCCGACATGATGATCTTGCTGCTCCTGCGTTTGGGATATGCGCCCGCATAAACGCCCAGGGGGATGGCAATGAACAGCACCAGAAGGGCTGCTATGGCAACCAGCTCAAGGGTTGCCGGCATACGCTCCATAATCAGGCCCATGGCTGGTTTTCCATAGGTATAGGACTTGCCGAAATTACCGTGCAGCACATCCCTTAAGAAAATACCATACTGTACGGGAAGGGGCTTATTAAGGCCCAGCCTTGCCCGTGCTGATTCCACCTGCTCCACTGTTGCATTTTCCGGCACCAGCATGTCCACAGGGTCCCCGATGAAATTCGTCAGCATGAATACCAGTATGGAAACCACAAACAGAACCACTATCATCTGCACAAATCGCTTAACAATATATTTTAACACTCTGATTCACCTCGTCTTTATCTTGGGCCGGATTACAAAAAGGGAACCGCTGCAAAAAATAGGTTTCCTGTTTTGCAGCAGTCCCTCTTACCGTCTTAATCCTAACGCAGCGCCGGCAGTGCCAGGTACCTTATTTGTAGGAGAATTCCCAAGCCAGCACATATTTGTTCATTCTTGGGGTATAGTTAAGGGTATCCTTGATTGCATAGGTATCCTGCTCAAAATGCAGCGGGATGTACGCATAATCATCTCTTGCAATCTTATCTGCCTCTGCCACCAGTTCGCCCCTCTTGGCATCGTCAAATTCCGTAAATGCCTGACTGATAAGGGCATCCACTTCCGGATTGGAGTAGTGTCCCCTGTTAACAGTGCCCTGCCCGGCTTCCCTGTTATATGTACGGAGCATATCGTGCAGCAGTGACAGGCCATCACCGGAAGCATCGGACCATCCGGTCTGAAGCAGCATGGATTTATTTTCCGCCGGTTTGATGTAGGTAAAGAAATTAGATTTCGGCATCAGGTTCAGGTTTACTTTAATCCCCACCTTCTCCAGGTAGCCGGCAACCGCCTGGGCAATCTGTTCATCGTTCATATAGCGGTCATTGGATGCATCCAGGGTCACCTCAAAACCATCCGGGTATCCGGCCTCGGCCAACAGCTGCTTTGCCTTTTCAGGGTCATATGCCTCACGCTCCACCGGAGTATATCCCACATAGTTCTCCGGGATGATGGAGTTCATTTCAAAGGCGCACCCGTTCATGATATTCTTGATGATGGTATCCTCATCAATGGCAAGGTACATGGCATGTCTGACCTTGGGGTCTGACATGGGGTTCTTCTGTCCCGGAAACAGCGGAGAGTCCTCACGGCTGTCCAGGTTCAGGTAAATCTCCCTCAGGCCCTGCTGTCTTAAAACGCTGATACCGTCCGTGCCATCCAGCCTGTCAATATCGCGTACGGAAATATCAATGGTAAAGTCCACCTCCCCGGTCAGCATGGTGGCTGTCCTGGTGGCCTCATTGGTAATGGGACGGAAACGTACATTCTTAATCTCCGGCACCTCGCCCCAGTAGTCCTCATTGGCGGTCAGGTCCAGGTGGTCTTCCTTTACCTGCTCCACAAATTTATAGCGTCCTGTGCCCACTACCACATCAGAAATCTCTTCCTCTGTCTTTCCTTCTACATTTTCCTGTTTCAGCACATAAATCTGAGCCACATGGAACAGCATCAGGGGATTGGGTGTCTCGGTTGTAATGGTGATTGTGTATGCATCCGGCGCCTCAACCTTGGAAAAGGTACTGGTGTAGCCGCTGAAGGCTGATGGGGAATCCGGATTCATGGCTGTTTTTATGGAAGCCAGCACATCAGCGGAGTCCATCTCCTCGCCGTCATGGAACTTAACGCCTTTTCTCAGGTGGAAGGTCCAGGTCAGGCCGTCGTCGGAAGTCTCCCAGCTCTCAGCCAGACATGGCTGGAACTTCATGTCCGCGTCCTGCATCAGCATTGCCTCATATATATGGAGCATTACCTGGTTGGTTGGCCCCTCATCATATTTATATGGATCCATGGACAGGATATCCGAGGCCATGGCAATCACCAGGCTGTCCTTTCCTGAAGCGCTGTCCTGCGGACTGCCTGCATCTGCCTCTGTCCCCCCTGCCCCTGCTTCCGTGGTGGTGCCTGTGGTTCCCCCGCCGCAGCCGGCAAGACATCCTGCTGTAATCGCTGCCGCAACCAATAACGATATTGTTCTTTTTTTCATTCTGATACTCCTCCTTTTCTGAAAATCAATTGCCTTTTCTTCATGTCCCCGTCACGAACGGATGATAAAGAAAAAGCAAGGGCGCACTTGTATCGTACGAAAAAGCGCCTTGCTTTCCTTAAATTTTAATGAATTAACGTACCGCTGTCAAATCCTATGAGGTAAAAACCTTTTTACTTTCTTATATTTCTTATTTTATTAATGTATTAGGTTGTTTATATGGTTTTTATGCGATATAATCAACCTAATATACAGGAGGCGTATTCATGAAAAAGAAATTACTGATATTAACCAATAATCCGGTGGCAAAAATAGGCATTTCATCCTATCTGTCCTCTATTTTTAATCAGTACCTGACCATCCAGTCTGCCCGGGGCGCTGATATCACCCCTGAAATCCTGGACCATGCGGACTGTATCCTGCTTTCCACGGAGAACATAAAGGATAATCTGCCTTATCCGATTCCCGAACATGTATACCAGTTGGTCTGTATGCGCACATTCAATCATACCTATCTCCACAAAATCCTCCAGATTCCTCCCGGTTCATCCGTCTATCTGATTAATGATACGGAAAACAATGCCCACGAGGTCATTTTGCAGCTCCAGGAATTCGGTTTTTCCCAATACCGTTTCCTTCCCTGGTATCCTGGCTGCACTAACCCGGATGAGAGCATCCATTACGGGGTTACCCCCGGGGAGCTGCATCTGGTCCCTTCCACCCTCACCACGGTCATTGACATTGGCAACCGGGTGGTGGATATCTCCACCATCAATGAGATCATCGCCTGCTTCCATCTGCCCACCAGCCTGGCCGATGAGGTGACCAGGAATTATATGAGCCACATTGTACAGGTATTAAAGCTCTCCAACCAGCAGCTGAGCCACGCCCTGGACATGAAACAGATTACCCAGATGATCCTTGACAATGTGTCTGAAGGCTTCTGCCTTCTGGATGAAACCGGGATGATCAAGATGGTGAACCAGCCCTTCCAAAAGCTGACAGGATTTAAGGAAAAGAACCTGTCCGGCTGTAACTTCTGTGCGCTTTTGCGGTCCTACGGGATTGATTACGATTTCCCCAACAAGAGGGAAACCATCATCAGCCAGCCGGGACACGGGCGCATACGCCTGTGGTTCCAGAAGTTCAGCCTGAATCCCAAGGCCGAGTTATATCTGATGCACGCCTCTGTCTGTGATGAGCAGGGACCCGGGGCCGGGGACGCTGCTTTTCCTTTCCGCGCCAGGACCCTGTATGACTTCAACAACATGATTACCAGGAATCCCACCCAGTCCCATCTTCTTGACACGGCCCGCAGGATATCCCTCAATGATTTTCCGGTCATCATCCAGGGGGAAAGCGGCACGGAAAAGGAAATGCTGGCCCAGGCCATCCACCGCAATTCAAGACGGCATGGCGGCCCTTTTATATCCCTGAACTTCTCATCCCTGAACCCATCCGGCATTGAGGCGGAGCTGCTGGGGACAGAGGAAAATCCATCCCTTGGAACCAGACGGCATATGGGGGCCTTTCAGGCCGCCTGCCGGGGAACACTGCTTATTAACGGAATCCAGCACACTGCCCTGCAGACCCAGCAGCTGCTGCTGAACGTGCTTCAGAACGGGTATTATATGCCCCTGGGCAGTTCCGTGCCATTGTCATTGGATGTGCGGATGATAGCAACCACCACAACGGATTTATACAGCCTGGTGCTGGAAGGGCGTTTTTTAGACGACCTGTTCTTTCTCCTGAACACATTTTCCCTGAATACAGTGCCGATCCGGCAGCGCAGGGACGATATCCCCCTCCTGTTAAATACCTTTCTAAGGGATGCCTTTAAGGACCCATCCCTTGTCATGGAGGATGTGCTCACCAGCAACCTGGCCGCCTTCCTAAAACAATATGACTGGCCCGGGAATGCGCAGGAGATACGCAACCTGAGCAATTACTTCTCCTGCATCTACCAGCGGGAGCCCATTCCCCTGGGCGACCTGCCCGGCTACATATTAAACCAGATACTGAGCCGACAGACCTCCCTTGATGTAACAGAAAAGCATATCCTTTCCCTGATCATCTCCCATCCCCGCATCGGCCGGAGCACGGTAATGGAGCAGCTGAAAAAGCAGGGTGTCAGCCTGACGGAGGGAAAAATACGCACGGTCTTAAGGAAGCTGGCAGATGCGGGATATATCAAGGTCCACCGCACCAGGGGCGGGTGTGAGGCCACGGAACTGGGAATCCTCATGAGCCGCGGATAACAGCGCTTCCCGGAAAAGATTGATACGGTAAAGCTGACATTTTCCTATGATGAAGCGCCTAAGGCCGGGGAAGCCCCGGGGACCGTAACCGCCAGCACCACCAGCAGGGAATACACGGTTGAAAGCGCGGAATACATCAATGAGGCAGAGAAATGGTCATTAGGCGATAAGCCAAGGGTAAAGGTTGTCTTAACGGCCGCGTGACTAACAGCTGGCAGGACATCAACAATACCTGGTACTATAATAAAAATAAGGATGTCCCCTGGCCTATCATCTAACCATCCGGACATCCTCATCTAAATTTAGATCATTTCTATATGCTGTCAATCCCGGGACTATTGATTCCGGGTCCTTTAAGCCCGGGGCTATTCTGCCCCGTTTCCTTCAGCCTCCGCTTCCCCAGCCGCAATCTCTATACCCAGCTCCTGAAGCTGCTTCTCATCCACCTCGCCCGGCGCTTCCGTCATAAGGCAGGACGCGTCCTTAACCTTAGGAAATGCGATTACGTCACGGATACTGTCAGCACCCACCATCAGCATGACAACGCGGTCCAGGCCATAAGCCAGACCTGCATGGGGCGGCACACCGTACTTAAACGCACTCAACAGGAAGCCGAACTGCTCATTGGCACGTTCCGGCGTAAAGCCCAGCACCTCAAACATCTTGGACTGGATATCCGCCTGATGGATACGGACAGAACCTCCGCCCATCTCAACACCGTTCAGCACGATATCATAAGCCTTGGCGCGCACACGTCCCGGATCCGTATCAATATACTGTATATCCTCATCCATGGGCATGGTAAATGGATGGTGCATGGCCACATAGCGGTCTTCCTCTTCCGAATATTCAAGCAGCGGGAACTCAGTTACCCAAAGGAACTTAAAGTCATCCTTCTTTAACAGGTCCAGCTGTCTTGCCAGTTCCAGACGCAGGCTGCCCAGCACATCAAATACAACCTTGTCCCTGTCAGCGGCAAACAGCAGCAGGTCGCCTGGTTTTCCGTCCATGGCGGCAATCAGGGCCCTCATCTCATCATCCGTCATGAACTTGGCAAAGGAGGACTTAAAGGAACCGTCTTCTGCAAGAGCCACATAGGCAAGGCCCTTGGCCCCGAATCCCTTGGCATATTCCACCAGGGCGTCAATTTTCTTCCTTGGCATATGGCCCTGTCCCTCTGCGTTAATGCCGCGGACAGAACCGCCGTTCTCCAGAGCACCCTTAAATACCACAAATCCGCAGTCCTTCACAACCTGGGACACATTCTTAAGCTCCATGCCAAAACGAAGGTCCGGCTTATCAGAGCCGTAGCGGTCCATGGCCTCCCTCCAGGTCATGCGCTGGATGGGCAGCTGTACATCAAAGTTGCAGATTTCCTTGAACAGCTTCTGTAAAAGACGTTCATTCACATCCAGCACATCATCCACATCCACAAAGGAAAGCTCCATGTCAATCTGTGTAAACTCCGGCTGGCGGTCCGCCCTCAGGTCCTCATCCCTGTAGCAGCGTGCCAGCTGGAAATAACGGTCATAACCGGAACACATTAACAGCTGCTTAAACAGCTGGGGCGACTGGGGCAGCGCATAAAAGGAACCTGGGTGCACACGGCTTGGCACCAGATAATCGCGGGCGCCTTCCGGCGTGCTCTTAATCAGGGTCGGTGTCTCAATCTCAAGAAACCCCTCCTCTGCCAGGAATGCCCTGGTAAGGGTCGCCACCCTGCTTCTGGTAATCAGGTTTCTCTGGAGATCCGGTCTTCTAAGGTCCAGGAAACGGTACTTAAGGCGAAGCTCCTCCTTGGTCCTTAAGTTCTCCTCAATGGGGAAAGGCGGCGTCTCAGACTCTGCCAGCACCCTCATGGAATGAGCCCTTACTTCAATGGCTCCCGTGGCCAGGTTTTCATTTACAGCGCCGGACCGTGCTTCCACACGGCCTGTAACGGCAACCACGAACTCGCTTCTCAGCTTCTCTGCCTTTGCAAAGTCCTCTGCACCGCAGTCACTCTCTTCAAATATAATCTGCAGGATACCGGAACGGTCGCGTAAATCCACGAATATGATCCCGCCCTTATTCCTGCTCTTCTGGACCCATCCCATAACGGTCACTTCCCGGCCGATATCAGCGGTTGTTACTTCTGTACATCTGTGGGACCGCTTTAAACCCATCATTGATTCTGCCATGATATTATCTCCTTTTTATTTCTTCAGGCTTTCCTTGTAGAATTCCTTGAAATCCGTGTATCCCTCTTTACTGAGCTGTTCCTTCTGGAACTTCTTATTCTTATTCATCTGGGCAACCAGGACCTGGACGCCCTTTCTACGCTCTGCCATGGCTTCACGTATCACACCGGCCAATGCAGCGCTGTCCACACCCTTTTCAAAGAGGAATGCTTTCTTATCCGACGCGCCCGGCACTTCAAAACCATTCTCCAGAAGAATGGTTACAATGCGCTCAAACCCGATGGAAAACCCGCAGGCCGGTGTCTCCATGCCTGTGAACTTGCCAATCATCTTATCATACCGTCCGCCGCCTGCAACCGAGCCGCCGAACCCTTCCATGGATACCTCGAAAATGGTTCCTGTGTAATAAGACATCCCGCGTACCAGGGTGGGGTCGAATTCCAGCCCGAACTCGGCTTCGGCCACCTCGGTAACCGTGTCCATGATGTGGGCCAGGTTCTCACTTACCTCCAAGGGCATGACCTCCCCCAGCATTTCGCCAAGCGCGCGCACGCCTGCCGCGTCCTTTGTCACATTCTTAAGCATGTCCAGATATCTGTCAACACTTTCCTTCTGATGTCCTGCCTCCAGAAGTTCCTTTTCCACGCCCTCGAATCCAATCTTATCCATCTTGTCCAGGATAATGAATACCTGGTCCATGGATTCCTCCCGGAACCCGCAGTAGAGGGCCATTCCCCGCAGGATTTCCCTGTCGTTGATCCTCACTGTAAATCCGTTGTCCGGGCAGATTTTTCCCAGGGCCGTGGTGGTGGCCAGAATCAGTTCAATTTCAGCAAGGCTGGTGGCATCGCCCAGGATATCGATATCACACTGGACAAACTGGCGGAAGCGCCCTCTCTGGGGCTTGTCGGCACGCCATACGCTGCCCATCTGCAATGCCTTGAAGGGCTTTGGAAGGCTGGCCGCATTGTTCGCATAATAGCGTGAAAGGGGAAGGGTCAGGTCATAGCGCAGCCCGCTGTCCGTCAGGTCGTTCTCGCACCCGGCGGTTTCCAGGTTCAGCTTGTCCCCCCTTTTCAGGATTTTGAATATAAGCTTCTCATTATCCCCGCCCTGCTTGCTGGTCAGGTTCTCTATATGCTCCACGCAGGGAGTCTCTATCTGTGAAAATCCAAATCCCCTGTATGTCTCCTTAATCTGGTCCATCACATATTCGCGGATCTGCATTTCCGCAGGAGTGATATCCTTCATTCCGGTAACCGGTTTCTTCGCCAATGCCATATGCATTCTCCCATTCTATCGTTCTGATTTTAGTCAATACATATATTTTAATGAACTTTCACGATTTTGCAAGTGTTTTGGGGAAATAAGATGTATTTCACATAAATTTACCATAAAATCGAAGAATTTTGGCATGCTTCCCTCTTATCTGAGGCGTTCATATTCAAATGCATCCAGGATCAGGGCTGTCAGCCGTTCCTTTTCCTCTTTGCCAAGGACAAGGACCGGCAGCCTTTTATTTTCCTTTATCAGGTAAGGATAAACCACGCTTAACCTCCCCCGGCAGTAATAAATCCTGATACCGCAGATGGTAATCCCGTCGCTTATCCTGACAGAGGCAATCCCGCACAGATAATCCTCCTCATCCTTCTTTAAACGGACGCACACATGGATTTTATCATTATCTGTTCCCATACCATTCCTCCCGGCTTCTGTATATACCGTTTTCAGCCTTTTCCCTTGAAAATGCCACAAGGGCCTCCCTTGCCTTGGCGCTGTCCGGATAGGCGCATTCCGTTCCCATGATATATGCGGCCGCCCGGTTCCATTCCTCAATGCTGTACCGTCCCGGATCCAGGCAGGGCAGCACGAACCGCAGCGCAGACTGGCAATAACCGTACCTGAGGTCTGACAGGTACAGACATTCAAGGCCTGCGGCCAGGTCTTCCAGCAGACCGCCTCCGCCCCGCAGCTGGCTGTCCTGTCCGATTGTCCCTTTTTCCATTCCATTACCATTCATTTTGTCCCTATCCTCCATATAATCCAATCCTTCCTTTCGGGTGTGCTTATACATCAAGCTGCCGCCAGCAGACGGACAGACTGTTTTACGACATAATACATATTATGTTTTAAATCAGATAAAACCAGCCTATATCCTATGCCGTAAACAAAAATCCATATACACATTATACCACAAAATGAATGTCAGACAATATTTATTTCATATCCGCTAACGGATATGTTTCTATGATATCTTAATTATCATGTTTATCGTGTTTTTGTCCCTATATCCATAAACGACATAATATGTATTATGTCGTTTCTTTTTTATATAATCATTTCCATTTTCTGCATGACCTCCTGCTGCTCTTCCCCGGTTGAAATAGTATAAATCCTGGTAGTCTCAACACTTGAATGCCCCAATATATCCGCCAGATGGACCAGGTCCTTATCAACCCCATAATAGGTATAGGCAAACAGATGCCTGAGATTATGGGGATATACCTTTTGTTCCGGGATGCCGGCCTTAATGCACAGCCGCTTCATCTCCGCCCATATATTGCTGCGGTTCACGGACATACCTCCCGACGTGACAAACACAGGACCGGAAGTCAGACCGTTATCACGGCAATACGCGCGCAGACGGCACCGCAGTTTTTCAATCATGAAAATGGTTCTGAATTTCCCTTTATTATATATCTCCACCCGCCCCGTATCCAGGGCTTCCACTGTGATAAAAGGCAGTTCGCTTATGCGTATCCCCGTATTGCCTATGGTCTCCATAATCATGGCCAGCCTCTGGTTGTCCAGATGCAGGGCCGTTGTCACCAGCCTTGCGTACTCTTCCTTGGATAGCCTCCGCTCTTCGCCTCCCATCAGACGGCGTTGCACCTTAAACTGGCTTACCCTGTACCTGTCCCAGTTCTTATAATGAAAAAAACAGTTCAGCGCAGCCAGCATGGAGTTGGCGCTTGATATCTTGTACGCCCCCTGCAGATAACTTTTATACTCTATGACCGTTTCCCTGGTCACCAATTTCCCCGGTGCAAGATATTGTATAAATGCCCCAACATCCCTGCAATACTTGTCAATGGTCCGCGCCGAGCGTTCCATGTTAATCAGATACGTTCTAAAACCAAGTATATCAGCCCTTACGATTTCATTTTCCTGCATATAAATCCTCCTTTTGCATTGTCGTAATAATCCATTTTATACTTATATTGCCCAAAATAAAATGATTATACGGATGGCAGGAGGAAAACCGGCTGACCTCATGGGGAGGGGGATTTGGTCCTGAAAATAAAAGACACCGGATGATTTTAGTATCCGGTGTACCCTTGGCCTGCTGTTTCATTGAAGGGCCACCTATTTCCAAGGCGGCCCTCCATGCGATGATTCTTCGAAATATGTATCTGTCTGCCACATGTCTCTTTACATGTCACTGCTTATTAATCCGCTTAAACTGGTCTATATGTTCTTTCATGCATTCAACCGCCCTTGTCTCCGACTGGTCGATAATGCACTGCAGTATCTCCATATGGCACTGAATCAGGATATCCTGCTCCTTCTTATAATTATCCGGCCCCATACGCATGATACTATGTGCGATTGTATTCTGCATGGGGTTTCGCAATGCCCTGACAAGAATCTCAAATATACTGTTCTTAGATGCTTTTGCAATCAGCTCATGAAAATCCCGGTCCAGAGATGTGAACAGTTCTATATTATCCACACAGGCTTTCTCCCGTTCAATCAGTTCCTTCAGCTCCCCGATGTCCTCCTGCGTACGTTTACTTGCCGCGAAACGGATTGTGGTCAGCTCCAGCATGTTCCTTGCATCATACATCTCCTCCGGGGTAATATCATGCATGGCCAGCATAATCTTAAGTGTCTCCTCAAGCTGTGAGGTCTCGGGCCTGCATATAACGGTGCCCCCTCCTCCGGTCACGGAAATCAGCCCCTTCATCTCAAGGACCCTGAGGGCCTCCCTGACCGTCGGCCTGCTTCTGGCAAACATCTTAATCAATTCGCGTTCCGGCGGCAGTGAATCCCCCGGTTTCAGTTTTCCTGCTAATATCGAATCCTGAATCTGGTTTACAATTTCCTCTGAAGCTTTTTGTACTACTGCGGGTTCAAACCCTAATGTATTGGAAGTCTGCATCTATAACCTCAAATCCTTCAAATTTTATTATCCCCTTCCCTATAAAGTACCACAATTCAGGGGATAAAACAAGATTAGCCCTTAGATTTCTTCTGCTATCACGCTGCACGGCGCACCTCTGGCGCCTTTTAACTTCATGGGAACAACGGAAAGTTTTACCCTCATCTTGGATATCTGGTTCAGATTCACCATTGCGCCGATAAAGCTTATATTGTTGGTTGTCATTACATTGGGGGATTCCCAGTCCTCAATGGCTTTCTCAGCCGTATACTGAGCCAGGAAACGTCTTGCCTCGATGGATGGGAAGGGGTTTCTTTCCCAGGCCGGCCTGTCGGCCCAGAGCGGTCCCTGATACTTATCACCCCTGCCCCAGTATGCAACATCGGAACCAGCCAGGCTGGATTCATTTTCGTGCATGATCCTGCAAAGTTCCTCTGCCCCTTCTTTGGAAATACAGGGTCCCCTCCTGGCATATGCATCACCCAGTTCAAGATAACGCTCATCGTCACCCCAGCCTGTCCTCAGGATGAATATATCCCCTTTCCTGATATCTGCATTCCCCGCCGCACTGCGGACCTGTTCTGCTGTCACGGCGCCGTCCATGCCGCATGGGACATCCAGTATCACCGCATCACGGTTCAGGAATTCATTTAGGGGAAGCCTGTCCACAGTAGGCGCGTTGGGATCCTGCATTGCCTTGATCATAAGCCGGGTTCCTGTCTCAGAATGCATGGTAATCATCCATAATTCATAAGAATTCTTTTCATGGGTGGTAATTGGTTCCGTGCGGAAGGGTACATCCCATGCCCAAACATTCCCCACAGGCATGTAATCATAAAACGGCATGGTACAATCAATATACTTTGACATAAAGTTTCTCTCCATTTCTATTTATTATATTTTTATTTCCTACATAACAATTGACGGCAGCCAGGTAACAAGGGCGGGCATGAAGATAATCATGAGCAGCACCACAAGAAGGACGGGGATAAATGGAAGGATTGCCTTAACCGTCTTCTCTACCGGCAGTTTAGCCACCTGGCTCACAGTAAACAGCCCCATTCCAAAAGGCGGTGTGGCAAGCCCTATCATCAGGTTCAGGACCATCATGACCCCAAAATAAACAAGATCAATACCCATGGCCTGTGCAACCGGCACCAGCACAGGAGTGATGACAATAAGGATTGCCGTTGACTCCATGAACATGCCCAGGATTAAAAGCAGGACGTTGACCACAATTATAAATGTAATGGCATTGGGCATGGCTGCCGCCATGTCGGTCAGTACGTTTCCCAGCTTACAAATGGTAAGCACATAGGAAAAAGCATTGGCAGCAGCTACAATGAACATGACAATTCCTGTGGTCATCATGGTTTCCTTAAATATCCTGGGAAGATAGGACAGTTTCAGTTCCTTGTACACAAAGAAACCCAGAATAAATGCATAGAGCACAATGACTGCGGCTGCCTCGGTAGGGGTAAACCAACCGAATGTTATGCCAAACAGGATGATTGCAGGGGACAGGATGGGAAGAAAGGATTCCCTGAAACAGTCCCATATCTGTATGGGCGTCATCCGCTCATCTCTTGGATATTTATTTTTAACAGACAGGATATGGTTCAGCACCATAAGCGCCAGGGCAATAATCAATCCGGGAACCACGCCGCCCATAAACAGTTTTCCAACTGAAACGCTGGCTATGCCTGCATAAATGACCAACGGTATGCTGGGCGGGAAGATTGGGCCGATGGTAGCTGATGCCACGGTAATGGCTGCCGCATATTCTGCGGGATATCCCTGGTCCTCCATGGACTTGATTTCGATATTCCCCAAGGAGGCGCTGTCTGCGATGGCGGAGCCCGAGATACCGGCGAAAACCACGCTGGCAACCACGTTGGCATGTCCCAATGCCCCGGGCATGCTTCCTACAATGGCCCTGGCGAAGCGGAAGATACGTTCTGTCACGCCTGAATAATTCATAATATTGGCTGCCAGGATAAATAACGGCACCGCCATCATCAGGTAAGAATCCGCACCCAGCTGGACCTTCTGCGCAATGACAACCAGCAGCATATCCGTTGTCAGGGCCAGTGAAACAAAGGTTGACAGTCCAAGGGCCAAAGCCAGAGGCACTCCAATCACTGCCAGAACAGCAAACAGCACGATAAGCAGTACAAGTGTTACATTCACGTCTCCGCCTCCTTTCCCAAAACCTCCTCAGATATAAACCTGACAGAATGGACAATCAGCACAAACATACTCAGTGAAAAAAATATGTACAGCCAGAAATTTGATATGCCGGAGGAGGCCAGCCTGGTTTCCCACAGGCTGATACTTAATTTTAATCCTTCTGACCCTAACACCCCAAAGAACAGGATTCCGGCTGCATTGAGCAGTATCTGGAATATCCGTTTCAACATTGGGGGATAGTGGTCGTAGAGCACCACGAACTTTACGTGTTCCTGCTCGTGGTAAACCATGCATGTGCAGAAGAATACCAGTGCAATCATCAGGACCCTCAGCACATCATAGGCCCATATGATACCCGTGTTAAACACATACCGCATCACCGCATTGGCGATTATGACTGCAAACATTCCTGCAAGGCAGATGATCCCGAGTACCTTTGTCACGGTATTTAAAAAATCACTAATACGTTGCAACACTTTCATCATTTTAAGTACTCCTATTTACAAAGCTTTTAACCAGGTTACCACCCCATGTCCCTTACGTTTTGGATCAGGTCAGCATCCAACTCCTTCTCCCATTTTTCATAGACAGGTCTGACTGCCTGGATCCAAGGCGCATAATCTTCAATGGGAGTTATCTTCACGCCGCCTTCTTCCAACAGGCCACGGTACTTATCGTCCGATTCGGCAACCAGGTCAGCGTACATATCACAGCCTTCGGCAACCACTTCATCAATCAGCTTCTGGTCTTCGGCTGACAGGGAATCCCAAAACTTCTGGTTAAATGCAACCACGTCAAAGTTCATCATATGATGGGTCTCTGTTTTGTATTTCTCAATTTCAAAAAAGCTCATGGTATAGGTGTTCAGGAATGGATTCTCCTCCCCGTCCAAAGCGCCGGTCTGAAGTGCCACATACACCTCGCTCACATTCATCACAGTGGTATTGGCTCCCAGGGCCTTTAAGGTATCTATCAGTATTTCATTATCAAATGCCCGGATTAAAAGTCCCTTTAAGTCGGCTGGTGATTTGACTTCACGTTTATTATTCCCTATGTTCCTCCATCCCACGGGCCACCATCCATTTGCATGGACCCCCTTTGCATCAAGCTGGGACAGAAGCTGTGCGGATTCCTCACTGTGCATGAACTTCTTGACATGGTCAAAGCCGGAAAACAGATAGGGAAGCTCCACTGTATAAATGTTCTTTTCAAGAGTACCAAAGGTGGAGGTGACACAGCTCTCTATGGTTCCATTGGTAACGCTGTTCATCAATTCATTAGATGTTCCCAGCTGCCCTGACGGGTAGGTCTCCAGCACAATCCTTCCTCCTGATTTTTCTGCCAGCTGGCCGCCCATCCACTGTCCTACAATTTCTGCCGGATGATCCACGGAATAGTTGTGCCCAAACTTGATAACCACTGTTTCACCGGACTGGGCCTCTGCCTCCGGCTTTCCCTCTGCTTCTGCCTGGGCTTTGGGGTCTGTCTCTTTGTTGTTTTCCGACACTGCCTGGGTACCGGCCGGCGCCTTACCGGAACACCCTGTAAGCGTGGATGCAATGACTGCTGCCCCCAATAATATGGCAATTCTTCTTTTCCTCATAATTCCACTCCTTTATCTGATTGATATTATAGTGTTTCATTGCTTGTTTTTAATAACTGTATGGCCTTCATCAGGTACCTGTTCCTCTTTTCCGTAATTTCCTCCATATCCTTTCCTGACCAGTCATAGAACCCCTGACCATCCTTATAACCGCGTCTGCCAGATTCAATGAGCCCTGCCAGATACGTGGAAGCCGACCTGGCTGCCGATATCTCAGGCAGCACCGTGTCCTGGACAGAAGCTGTCAATTCCAGGCCAATGGTATCCATATGTTCCAGCGGCCCCATGATAGGGAACCTGAGCCCCATACCCATCTTGATTGCCGTGTCAACGTCCTCTGCATCCGCCAGTCCCATGGATACGATCTGGATGGCTTCCCTTATGATTGCCTGATAAATCCGGTTGGCAAGCTGGCCCGGCAGATCCTTCTTCACAAGGACAGGAGACTTTCCCCATGTTTCCAACCTTTCCTTAACCTGTTTTGCCACCTGGATATCCGTGTGTTCCCCAACCACTACCTCAACCAGCGGAATCAGGTGTCCCGGGAACCAAAAATGAGTAGAAACCGTGCGTTCCGGGTACTTTGTATATCTTGCAATATCAGATATCCGAAGTCCTGATGTATTGGAGGTGATAGGGATTTCCCTGGGAAGCAGTTCATCCAGCTGTTTAAAAACCGTCTGCTTTAATTCAAGATTTTCTGATACAGCCTCAATTACCATGTTGGCTTTTTTTAATGCCGCAGCCATATCTGCCTCCGGCTCAAGCAGTCCCTCTGCCTGTTCTGCCGACCGGTCAGAAGCCAGACCATTGGAACAAAGCTCCCGCACACATTTTAAGGCATCCATCACACCCCCTTTTGCCTTATCCCTATCCACATCCACAATAATAGTGGGATTTCCAGCCAGTGCACTGACTGCTGCTATCCCGCTGCCCATGAGGCCGCCTCCCATAATCACTATACTATCTCTCATAAACATCTCCTTTAACAGTTCAATACCTTCTTCAGGAAATAACAGGACCGGACACACAGTTGGGTATCCGGCGGACCATCCACCTCCAGGCTGACGGTCCCGTCATATCCAGCCTCCATCAGATTATGAAGCCGTCTTTCATGGCAGGCATATTTGTCAGGTTTCAGGAAACCGCGTCTGTCCGGACATCCCTCATCATCCGATATATGTACATGTGCGGCAAATGGTATATATTGCTTCAGGTCCATATCGGCCTCCCCGCTCTGTTCCATATTATAAAAGTCCAGAACCAGGCGCAGGAAAGGATGTTGCACTGTTTCCACCATATCCTTTGCTTCCTCCAGATGGTTAATATAATTACAGTAGCATTCTCCCACTGCCTCCAGGGAAACATATATATCATAGGCTGCGAACTCGTCCACCGTATACCGCAGGAACTCCTCCATCTGCTGATTGGCAAGGGCCCTGTCATATCCCTTTGGCAGCTTTCTGGATCCGGGCGATCCGATTCCCACCTGGGACACAGACAGCTCTGAGGCATAGGCAGCTATCTTCCTGGCGTATGCCCTTGCCTCATCCAGGTTCTGTCCTGGCCCAGCCATGATGATATGATCCGGACAATATGCATTCAGGCTCTTACACCTAAGGCCCCGGTCATCCAGACTGCGCCGTAATGCGGCGATGCGGCCGGGTTCCATCTGAAACAGTTCCCTTCCCGGCAGCTCCACGAAATCAAAACCACATTCAGGAATCTTCTCAATATTCCCTACCGATACACAACAGCCAATCTCCATATACCCAATCCCCCTCCGCTCAGCATGATTGGCAGACACCATATCCGGTTTCCCGGATATATCATCCAATCCCCAGCACCCTGCTTATATTTTTGTGGAATATCAACTCCTTTTCCTCTTCACCCACAACGCCCTGCAGCAGGGCCTTATACTTGGCAACCTCCGCCCTCATTACTTCAAATGGCGTGTCGCTTCCAAAGCATATCCGGTCCGGGCCCACCTCACGGATTCCTTTCAGCAGGGACCTGGCTCTTATATCGCTGCCTATGATTGTTACGTTCGGGCACTCCTTGGCCACTTCGATGGCCGATGCGCTAAGGTCTGAGAGGGCCGCTCCTCCCATGTGCACCATAAGGATTTTTAACTCCGGATACCGCTTTGCTATGTTCCTTACCCGGTGAGGATGGGTACCCTCGTACGCATCCGCGCCCGTATGCAGCGCCAGCACCGCATTGCATCTGGCAACCTCCTCTACCAGCGGAAGTACCATCTCCGAATCATCATTCATATGTTCATTCTGTGCCCCATTAAATTTGACACCATAAAATCCATACTCATACAGGCACCGGTGAAGCTCATCCCTGGCATTGTCCTGTCCCAGCCTTGGGTCAACCCAGCCAAAACCCAGGATTTTCCCAGGATACCGTTTGGATGATTCATACAGGTAGCGCTGTACCTCCGGCAGCATGGACCGGATGTAGGGCCTGTGTACCCAACAGAGGGCCTTGTCAACTCCCGCTTCTTCCATGGATTCCATGAGCATCTCAGCGTTCATGTTGGTCTCATACTCACGAAGGGGCGAAAGATGCACATCTGCGTCAATTATCATAGCATTTCCTCCTTTGCCGGTCAGATATCCTGACCTTAAGATTGCAATTAATGAGTCATCTCATATAACCTATCTAACTTGGTTATATTATATACATACTTTACGTGCATTTACAAGAGCATTTTTTATTTTTGTCTAAATTTTGCAAATATGCTACTGATTTTTGCAGCATAATATACAAAAATTTTTAAACTAAATTTAAAAAGCACCTCCCGCAGGAAGTGCTTCTCACTCTAAAATCACAATATCCATGTCTTTATTATCCATCAAGCCTCAATCTATCCCTGACCAGTACGCGCCTACCCTTTCACCGCCCCCAAGGTCAGCCCATCCTTCATAAAGGCCTGTAACACAATAAAGATGATAATGACCGGCAGGGTTGCCAGTGCGGTCCCGGCCATGGTGACAGGCCATGGCGTTGACATGCCCTCGCTGAAGGGAAGCATGGTAATCGCCACCATCAGGGTATATTTCTCGCTCTTGCGGAGGAAAATCAGGGGCCAGAAGAAATCATTCCATCTGGCTATGACTGTCAGGATGCCCCAGGAAGCCAGCGCAGGCTTGATAATGGGCATTACGATGCTGGTGTAAATCTTAAAATCATGGCAGCCGTCAATGCGGGCCGACTCGATGATTTCATCCGGCACATCCATGATGTACTGTCTCATGTAGAAAATACCGATTGCAGTTGCCATCCTCGGGATGACCAGGGACCACAGGCTGTTAATCAGCTCCATCTTCCTCATGACCAGGAACATGGGGATTGAACCCACCTCAGGCGGGATCAGCATGGTTGCCACGCAGAAATAAAACAATGTCTTATTGCCCGGGAACTTGTATTTTGCAAACGCAAAACCAGCCAGGGAGCAAAAAAACAGGGATGTGACCGTGCCGAAAAACGTGGTGAACACGCTGTTATAAAAGTTCTTCCAGAAGTTAGGAAGCAGTTCGAAAAGACGTTTCAGGTTCCCCAGGGAAGGATTCTTAAGAATCAGGGAATTGAATCCGCTGACGCTCTCCCCTGCTCCTTTCAGTGCAATCATGCACATCCATATGATTGGGAACATGGAAAATATAACTATGATGATAAGCAGCGTATGTACCAGTATATCCACCAGCTGCCTTCTTGTTCTGTAACCCATATACCCACCTCCCTTATACTTCGCCCTGTTTCATGCGGATGATAAACTGGATAACGGAAACAATCAGCAGGATAAGGGTCAGCATACAGCCGATTGAACTTGCATATCCCAGCTTAAACACATTGAAACCAGATTCATACATGTACTGGAACAAGGATACGTTGGACGTACCAGGCCCCTGCAGCATAAATGGCTCATTGAATATCTTCCAGCTGTCAGCAGTCAGTGTGATGAAGCAGAAAAACATGACATTGGACAGGGAGGGCAGCGTAATCTTGAAGAAACGCTGGAATGCATTGGCCCCGTCCACCTTTGCCGCCTCATAATATTCAGGCGATATGTTGAGCAGTCCTGACAGCAGTATCATGGTAAACCAGGGAGTATTCCTCCATACATTCAGCGCAATGACCGGAATCTTGGAAAACCTGGTGCCTGTAAGCCAGTCTACCTTGTTTCCGCCCATGGCAAAGATGACCTCGTTAATAAGGCCGGTATTCTTCTCAAACAGCATGCTGAAAATAATGCCCATGGCAATCACTGCGCAGATATTAGGCAGATAGGTGGCGCTTTTGAAAAATGCCTTGCCCCTTAGCCTGTTATAATTGAGCAGCCCTGATATCAGAAGCCCCAGGGCCAGTATCAGTATGACACCTGTAATCCAGTAAATCACCGTGTTCTTAAGCGCATCCCAAAACATATAATCCTTAAAAAGCATGCGGTAGTTCTGCGCGCCGGTAAACCGCGGCTCCCCAATTCCGTTCCACTCCGTCAGGCTGATATACACGGTCCAGAGATTGGGTACCAGCTGAAACACCAGGAACAGAATAAAAAAGGGCATGATGAACAGATAAGGATACCGGTACCGTTTTAGAAATTTAGCCATGATTTGCCACCCCTTCTTCTCATATAAATATAACAGGCGCGGCACGGATTGATTCAGTGCCTTGCTCCGTGCCGCGCCATTTGACTCCCCTCAGATTAACTATCCAAGAAGATTATTCGATTGTTGCCTTTCCAATCTTCGCTTCCAGATTCTTCTGCATATTTGCAATCGCATCGTCCATGCTCTGATCTCCTGCAACATACTTTTCCAGCTCAGCGCTTATAATGGTGTCTGCTTCCGCATCCTGTGGTGTCACCACCAGGTTCTTGGAACTGTTCTCAAGTCCCTTTCCTTCCATTTCCCTAAAGGACTGACCGCCGTAGAAATCAGATGGTTCTTTCCAGAATGGGTCTTCCAGCATGGAAAGGGATACCGGGTTCGCATACGGTCCGTTCTGTGACTCAACCTCATTGACCCATTCCTTGCGGGCATCATTATCAAACTGGAAATCATACCACAGCTTCTGGAACAGGGAGGTATATGGGTCGTCCGGATTGTTGATGACTGCCCAGTACTGTGAGACAGGCGCTCCCCCGGTTCCGATTTCCTTGAACACAGGCGCCTTCATCACACGCCAGTCCCCGGCCGTCTCCGGTACGTTCAGGCGCAGGAACTCATCCCAGAATGCACCGATATAGAAGGTTGCAATCTTATCTTCCCGGATGGAATCATACATGGGCGGCTCCAGGATTGCGGACTTAAACAGCAGGTCTTCCTGGCAGAGTGTATCCAGTGTTGTAAATGCCAGCTTGGCGCCTGGGTCGCTTCCGATTACCACATTGCCCTGGTCATCCCAGATATGGGCGTCCGCCTGGGGCATGAGACCGCGGCGTCCATAATAACGCCAGGTACGGCTTGTGGGATCGATATAGGAAAGGTATGTCTCCCCATTGCTCTTTTCCTTTAACTGGCGTCCTGCTTCAATCCAGCCCTCGATGGTTTCCATCTGAGCAGGGTCAACGCCGTATTTGTCAAAAATCCTCTGGTTATAGAACAGCAGCTGGGGACGTACGGAATCAGGATATCCGTAAATCTTCCCGCCAAGGGTGGCGTCGCTGCAGGCGCCGTCAACCATATTGGGCACCTGCGGGGAGATGTCGTCTGTCACATCCATCACAATACCGCCCTTTGCCAGGTCGATGAGGCTAACCGGGTCTATCATGGTAGCGGTTGGCAGGTCGTCCATGGCTCCGGACAGGTATGTCATACTGATTTTCTCACGGGCGTCATTGACATCCTTGGTCTGGACAATCTCAATCTTTACACCCGGCGCGATATCACGGTTGCGCTCCAGCCAGTTGTCAAAGTAAATCTGCAGATACTGGGGCTGTCCATAAGCGTAAATGGTCATGGTGCCATCCGGATAGGCCTGCTTGTCCTCCCCTGCCGCCTGGCTGCCCCCATCGGCTGCCGGTGCCTGTGTTTCCTTTGGCGCCGCGGTATCCGCAGGCTTGTCAGAGCCGGAACCGCCGCAGGCCGTTGCCGACAGCACCATTGAGCCGATTAGGATTGCTGATAAAATTCGTTTCTTCATATTAGAATCTCCCTCCCACCATGGTCTTCCATGGCTTTTATATTAACATTATATTGCTTACAGGATTCCGGCTGCCGCATGGACGGTCACAGCCCTTCCAGGGCATCCACCGCGGTCCTGAGACGGTCATAGGATGTTCCTGTGGGAATGGTGCAGTCCGTACCCAGGATAAACCCGGTCCTTCCGGCCTCCGCCACCACGCGTCTTACCTCTTCCCTTATCTCATCCGCAGTGCCCTCAATCAACGGACCCATATGGTTGGAGAGCCCGCCCATGATTGCACAGTCCGTAAATATCCTGCGTCCCTCCGCCAGGCTTAAACCGGCCTCATACACGCCCCAGTTGGCAATGGTATAAAGGCCCTTATAGCTCTTATACCGGTCAAAATTCACATCGGTCTTGCACATGTGCAGGATGTTGTTCCCGCCTGCCTCCAGGCACGCATTCATGATCTGCTTATCAAACGGCATTATGTATTCTTCAAATTCCTGGTCCGTAAACAGGAAACGCTCACCGCCCAGTCCCGCATACAGGATTCCGTCCAGGCCCAGTTCCACAAACTTCCCGGCCAGCTGGCACAGCCCGTCGGCAATCCGCTTCATGGCATCCAGCACCGGCGCCTTATCCTGACGCAGATGGCTTACCAGCAGCTGCCTTACAGGCATATATCCATAATCCGGTTCAATGGGATGGATGGTGGACGCCACAATGCCGTGGAGCGTGCCGATGTTATAGGCATCCATGTCACACCGGTCCAGCACCCGCTTCACCAGTTCGATTTCATCCTGCATGAACTTGTCATTCAGGGAAATGCTCCTGATGCACTTCCAGTCATCCGGTGTCTTGATTGAGCCCATATTGGGAACCAGGTTTTCATTCATGATTTTCTGGATATCCGGATTTACCTCTTTAAAAAACTTGAGATGTTCCTCCACGGCAGCTTCACCAAATGCCACTTCCCTTGGAAAATGCATGGTAAAATAGCTGGGAACCTTATCCACGGGCTGATTCTTCATTGCCGCAAAAACTCGCTCTCTTTTCTTCACGTCCCTTTACTCCTTTATATTTATTTCACCGAATATACTTTTTTCATTTCTAAATAATATCACATACTTGTGAAATTTTCAATATATTCGGAATTTTTTATGTGCATTTCGACTATTTGCGACACATTTTCCATCTTTTTCTCCGTAGTTTTTCACAATACGCTCAAAACCCTCTCGCTTATATAAACCACAATGCAGCAGGCAGCCGACACCTTTAAGAGTCCTCCCCCGGCCAGCGCCGCAAGGATTCCTGTAATCAGGGCCGCCAGGGCCGATACAGGACTTCTGGTAGCTTCCAGGATGGACGGGAATGTCATTACCGCCAGTGTCACATACGGCACATAATATAAGAATGACCGGATCATTGTATTTTTTAATTCATGCCGGATGAAAATCAGCGGAACCGCCCGAACCAGGTAAGTGGCGGCTCCCATGACCAATATGTAGATATATACGTTATGCTCCATTTTCCCTCTCCTCTTTTATCGGAAACAGTATGGCTGCCGCCCCGGCTATGATGACGGTCAGCGCCATGATCCGCGTACCCGGTGAGATACCGCTGCACAGTATGGACATGGCATAACTGGCAGCCATGGAAACTGCAATCAGTACGCCCAGGACCCGTTCCCTGGCAGCCGGAGGCACAATCACTGCCAGGAACATTCCGTAAAGCCCTACCCCCAGGGCGCTCACAAGCCCCTCAGAAAGGGCATTCCCCGCAACCACGCCAAGGCATGTGCCTGCCGCCCATCCGGGCATGGATATAAGCATCATCCCATAATAATAACAGGGATCCAGCTTTCCCGGAACCAGGATGGATGCGCCGAACAGCTCATCCGTAACATCATATCCCATAAGCATGCGGTGAAGCACGGATGCACTGCTTCCAAGCTTCTGGCTCAGGGCACATGACATCAGGAGATACCGGGCATTGATGATCAGCATCATGATTCCGGCCTCCACATATCCGGCCTTCCCGGAAATCATGGTAAAGCCTGCAAATTCTCCTGCCGAGGCATTCATGAACAGGCTGGTAATGGTTGCCTGGAAGGGCGTAAGCCCTGCGTGCCGGGCCGTTATGCCAAGGGTAAAGCCCACGGACAGATACCCAAGGGCAATCGGTATCCCGTCATGTATTCCCTTTTTCAGCCAAAATGAATTCTTTGTATCCATTGTTTTTCCCACTTGTATTTTGTGATGGCTTTATTATAACTCTGGGATTGAAATAAGAAAAACGAAAGTTTATAATGAATACATTAGATTGACTTATGTTTAGGAAATGATGAAAGGAGATGGCCATGAACCGATATGATGTGTTTATAAGGATTGTGGAAACCGGCAGTTTTACCCAGGCAGCGGCCGAGTCAGGTTACACCCAGTCTGCCGTAAGCCAGATGATACGCACATTGGAACACGAACTGAATACCACCCTGTTCCTGCGCTCCAAGACCGGCGCAGAGCTGACGCCGGACGGCAGGGAATATCTGCCTTACATACAGTCAGTCAGCAATGCCAGACGTGAATTAGACGTAAAATGCCAGGAAATGCAGGGACTTGAACGGGGCCTGATACGCGTTGGGACATTTACCAGCGTCAGCCGTACCTGGCTCCCCAGGTTCATAAAGGAATTCAAGAAAATGTATCCCTCCGTACAGTTCATCCTGCGGCAGGGGGATTACACCAGCATCTGCCAGTGGGTGGCGGAGGGAAGCGTTGATTTTGGCTTTACCAATCCGGACGTCACATCCAGGCTTACCATCATCCCCCTGTGTACGGACCGCATGCAGGCCGTCCTTCCGCCGGACCACTATCTGGCAGGGGAAGAATCCATCTCCCTGAAGACCCTGGCGTCCCTGCCCTATATCCTTTTGGATGAGGGAGTGGAACTGAGCGTTCCCCTGTCCGCCTTTTACAGGCATGGACTGAACCCCAACATACAGTACACGGTAGTGGATGACTACACCATCATGTCCATGGTGGAGCAGGGCCTGGGTGTCTCCAGTCTCTATGACCTGGTATTAGAGGGGTATCACCAGAACATCGTTACCAAACCCATCTATCCCCAAGTCACCCGCACCCTGGCCCTGGTATATAAAAATAAGAAGGTGCTGCCCATTGCCAGCAGATATTTCATCGATTATATACTGGACTACTTTAAGGTATAGGAATTAGGCAAGGATTTTCTCCTTGCGCCCTATCATCTCATCAATCCGGCTGATATACTGCTCCACTTCCTTCACGTTCTCACACCGTTCCCGCCTGTTTTCAGATGGGAACACCACCTTGGTGGTGGTGCCGGCGCCGCAGGCCGCAATGGTCTGCATTTCCTCCATGATAAGGATGTTATAGATACAGGCCTTGCCCGGAAGGGAGTATCCCACATTCTCAAAGTTGCCGGCCATGTTCTTCTGGCGGTAGAGATAATATGGCTCCATCCCCATCTCCCTGGCGCATGCCGCGCTCAGGTCAATCATCTCAGGCGTATTGCTGATTTTCAGGTCCCCGTACTGTTCCTTAAACATGTTCAGGCGGGCAGCCCGCTTAATGGCAAGGGAATGGACGGTAAGGGAGTCCGGCGCCAGCTTCTTTACCTCATGAAGGGTATGGCGCACATCGTCCATATCCTCTTCAGGAAGTCCCATGATCAGGTCCATGTTGATGTTGTCAAATCCCATCTCCCTTGCCATCCAAAACCGCTCCTTAACCATTTCCACGGTATGACGGCGTCCAATCAGATCCAGGGTCTTCTGGTTCATGGTCTGGGGATTAATGGAAATTCGGGTAATCCCATGGTCCCTCAGCACCTGCAGTTTTTCCTCAGTTATGCTGTCCGGCCGTCCGGCTTCCACGGTAAACTCCAGGGCGTGCGCTGTGTCAAACAGGTCTTCCAGCTTACATAAGATGGCATGGATATCTTCTGCCGGAAGGGACGTCGGCGTGCCGCCGCCAAAATAAATGGTATCCAGCGGGCGTCCCTTCATCTTCCCTGCGGTGTATTCCAGTTCCTTAAACAGCGCCTCCAGATAAAGCCCTGTGCGCCCCGTCCATTTGCTGATGGGATAAGAGGTAAAGGAACAGTACAGGCAGGTGGTGGGACAGAACGGGATTCCCACGTAAAGGCTGTATCCCCTCTCATAATCCAGGGGTTCAAGCAGCTTCTTTTCCCTGGCCGCAATCTCCAAACTCAGGTTAATCTTCTCATCGCTGGCCATGTAGGTTTCTTTCATGAAGGAGCGTATATCGTCCCCGCTCCAGCCTTCCTCCAGCCTGGTAAGGGCAATCTTGGTGGGACGGATTCCTGTAAGGGAACCCCAGGGAAGCCTGGTTCCCGTGCGCTCCATAAGCATCTGATAGAACATCTTCTTAACCACATTCTTGGTGGCTGAGTGGTCAGACAGGTCGGAGGCACCGGTACGGGCCATTGCCAGTTTCCAGGATACAGGTCCTTCTTCCTCCGGGCTTGTCCCGGCCGGACAATCCTCGCCCCTGCCCTGATCCAGTCCATTCCTGCCGCCATCCCCGCCGCCGTCCCTGTCCCATATGAGGACCGAGATTTCCCCCTGCCCCAGCCTTGTCTCCACGTAAAACCACAGTTCATCCCTAACCTCATGGGCATAGGTTTCCCCCGGATAAAAGGACATCAGAAGTTCTCTGATGTCCTGTTCATATGCATTATCCTGTATTAATAATCCAATCATATAAGTCCTGCTTTCATTATCTGTAAAATGCAATGGGATTGCTCTGTTTCTCATGTCCAATGGTGGTTGGCTCCCCATGTCCCGGATATACCATGGTATCATCCGGCAGCGGGAATACCTTATTTATGATGGAATCCACAATCTGGCTGCTGCTTCCCGTGGGAAGGTCCGTCCTTCCATAGGATTCACAGAACAGGGTGTCTCCTGCAAAGACCACCTCTTCCTCAGGAACATAGTAGCACACTGACCCGGATGTATGTCCGGGCGTCCCTATCACCTTCCAGCCAAACCCAATCAGGTCAAGCCCATCCCCGTCCTTTAACAGCACGTCTGCATGGAAGCTGACCTGCATGCCGCCCCAGCTGCCGGACATGTTAAGCCCCCCGTCTGCCAGCATGGCATCCTCTGTCTCAGAAGCATATATCTTAATATGGAATGTACGCCGTATATCCTCTGCCGCCATGATATGGTCAAAATGGCCGTGGGTCAGAAGCACTGCCCTGGGTGAAATCCCCAGTTCACTGCATTTATTCAGGATATAATGTGCATTGTCGGCCGGGTCTATGATCACGGCCTCCTTTGTAGTATCATGATAGACCAGGAAACAATTGGTGCTCACCGCTCCCAGCACACATGTCTTAACACGCATATCATTCATATCGGTTCCCCTTTCCATATGGCAGCCGTCCATACCTTATATATCCGCATCAGCCGCCTGGCTCCGGCCATACCAGGCGGCATCCAATATCACCAGGCAGCAGCCCGCGTCACCAGACAGCAGCCCACATTATCCGGCAGTACGCGCAATATCCAGCACCCCTTCTATCTGGCGTATCTTATCCGTGAGACGGTTCAGTTCCTCCGTGCCATGGATGTCAAATGTCATGATGATGGTTGCCTTGCCCTGTTTGCTGGTCCTCACATTCATGGAGGTGATGTCAATCTGTTTTTCCGTGAACACCTTGGATATATCGGCAAACATGCCAATCCTGTTATTGGCAAATATCTTGATTTCCGTGGAATACTGCTCGTTGTTGGTAGCGCCTTCGGCCATCTGCCACTCCGCGTCAATGAGCCTGCCCCGCTCATCCTCAGGCAGGTTAATCATGTTGATGCAGTCCGTGCGGTGGATGGATACGCCTCTGCCCCTGGTGACAAATCCCACGATTTCATCGCCCGGAACAGGGTTACAGCACTTGGAAAAACGCACTGCCAGGTCATGGATGCCCTTAACCACGATTCCGCTCTTGGACTTGCGCACCGTTGCCTCGCCTGAACGCCCGGCCGTATCCGCAATTCCGTTCAGCACATCCTCGTCCGTTATCTCGCGCTTTAATTTCTTCTCACGCTCTTCAAGCATCTTGTTGATGACCTGGCCTTCCTTCAGGCCGCCGTGCCCGATGGATGCCAGCACGGAATCCCAGTCCTTGAACGCATAGCGGTTCATGACCTTTTCCATGAACTCGGGCTTGCTTATCTCAGACCAGTTAATTCCCTTGGCCTTGCAATAGCGCTCAATGGAGTCACGGCCCCGGACGATATTGTCATCCTTCATCTGGTTCTTAAACCACTGGTTAATCTTATTCTTAGCCTGTGTGCTCTTAACAATGTTCAGCCAGTCCCTGCTGGGGCCTTTGGAATTCTGGGAAGTGAGGATTTCCAGCTGGTCGCCGTTCTGGATTACGTACTCTATGGGCACCAGCTTGCCGTTCACCCTGGCCCCCACCATCTTGTTGCCCACTGCACTATGTATACAGTATGCAAAATCAATGGGGGTGGAACCGCTGGGAAGCGTCTTCACATCACCGGATGGCGTAAAACAGTATACGCTGTCCGAAAACAGGTCCAAATCACCCTTGACCATGCTCAGGAACTCCTTGGAATCATCCGTGTCCCTCTGCCATTCCAGTATCTGGCGCAGCCAGCTGAGCTTTGCCTCCTCACTGCCCGCCGCCACCTGCCCGCTGCCGCTCTCCTTGTACTTCCAATGGGCGGCAATACCGTATTCCGCGGTCCTGTGCATTTCATAGGTGCGGATCTGTATCTCAAAGGGCTGTCCATTGCTGCCGATCAGGGTGGTGTGCAGTGACTGGTACATATTCTGCTTGGGCATGGCAATGTAGTCCTTAAAACGCCCGGGTATGGGCTTATACATCTCATGAATCACGCCCAGGGCCGCATAGCAGTCCTTTACGTTATCCACCATGATCCTTACCGCGAATAAATCATATATCTGATCCAGGGTCTTATTCTGGTTCACCATCTTCTTATAGATACTGAAGAAATGCTTCACCCTTCCGCCGACCGTGGCGTCCACGCCCGCTTCCTTCATATGGTTCTTAACTTCATCCACAATTTCCTGGACAAAGGCCTCCCTGGCATCCTTGCGCAGGTCTACCTTTTCCACCAGATCATAATAAACATCCGGCTTCAGGAATTTAAGTGACAGATCGTCCAGTTCAATCTTAATCTTGGAAATACCCAGCCTGTCGGCAATGGGCGCATATATCTCCATGGTCTCCCTGGCTTTTTCCTTCTGCTTCTCCGGTTTCCAGTACTGTCCCGTGCGCATGTTGTGCAGGCGGTCGGCCAGTTTGATGATGATGACGCGGATATCCTTAGCCATGGCAAGGAACATCTTGCGCAGGTTATCTGCCTGAATCTCCACCTTATCCTTGTCCCAGTTGAGCTGGGTCAGCTTTGTAACTCCGTCCACCAGAAATGAAACCTCGGAACCAAACTCTTTGGTCAGCTGGTCCAGGGTCATGATTGTGTCCTCCACCACATCGTGGAGCAGCCCTGCGGCAATGGTTTCCTTATCCATCTCAAGATCTGCCAGCACAATGGCCACACAGAGCGGATGGATGATGTACGGCTCGCCTGACTTGCGCTTCTGTTCCTTGTGCGCCTCATTGGCAATCCTGTACGCTTTTTCAATCATGGTTATATCATCGGACGGATGGTATTTACGGATGGTATGAATCAGGTCCTGATACAGTTCTTCAGGGCTGGTAAAGTCCGCCGGAGCTTCCAGTTCAATATCCAGTTTTTCTTTTGTTCCCTTTTCTGCCATATCTGCGGTCACCTTTTCCTATGGATAGTCAAGATACATTATAATTTTTTTTATGTAAAAAAGCAAGGGTAGGATAGAAAAAACCTAAGCGGGGCTTATGCCGGCCCCGCTTCATCTGACTTATCATACACTGCTATCCCATTTTTATTGCCGTGCTTCACACGGTACATGGCCCTGTCCGCACGGTTGATCAGGTCGTCCATGCGCTCTGTTTCCCTCTGGGCAAAGGCCAGACCCACCGATGCGTTGATTCTGTGATTGGTCCCGTCAGGCAGATGTATGAGGGGACGCTGCCCATACCCCTCTTCCACCTTATTGAGGATGGTCTCCCTGTCGCTGTACCCATAGAAGAAAAGTACGAACTCATCCCCGGACAGCCGCACTGCAACGCACTGTTCCTGGGCCGCCATGTCCGCAAGCATGTCCGCCATGGCCTTTAAGTACCGGTCCCCCATCTCATGGCCGAAGTTGTCATTAATATACTTCAGGTTATCCAGGTCACAGAACACCAGGGCATTGACCATGTTCCTGTTGTCATCCAGTATCTTCTGCCCTTCCTTTTTCAGATAAGCCGCATTGTACAGGCCCGTCAGCTGGTCATGCTGGGAAATGTTCCTGAGGCGCACAATCTCCTTGTACGCATCCGTCTTGTCTATCATCATGCCGAACACGCCGTTTTCCTCGGTCCTCTGCCGGATGGACACGGCCCGTCTGTTGCCGCTCTGGTCCACAAAGGAATAACCGTCCTCCAGCTCATGGATACGTTCCATACGCCCAAGGATATCCTGCCACTGTCCATAATCCATCTCACCCACCGGTTTCCTCCGGTCCGGCCGGATATCCAGAAGGTGCCAGATGGACGGGCTCAGTTTGACCTTTCCTGCTTTGTCCTGGTACTCAAAGCTTCCCACATTATCCCCAGCGGACTCCATGGCAAAGGAATATCTGGAATAACTCTGCTCCAGCTTTGCAGCCATGTCATTCAGGGCCTGGTGAATCCTGTCAATCTCCACAATCCCGCTTTCCTTAAAATGGACCTCCTCCGGCTTCTGGTCCGTTATATCCTCCTGAAGCTTCTGGATGGGCTTAAGTACGATCCAGATGGCGATATAGGAAAAAATCATGGCAATCAGAATAGAAAACAGATACACCCCCGCCACCATGATGACCGTGGAATAAGAAAGGGCCGCCAGTTCCGAATGGTGGCATACGGCCGCCACGTACACAGCCCCGCCGTCCATGTAGCCATAGGTCTGGAGCACGCTGCGCACCCCGTCATAGGCCGTGCCCTTATAATTCAGGGAAATGTGGCCGCTCTTTTCATCATATGTATATCCGGTGCCCTCCAGCTCCGGGTCAACGCTGTATCTTATATTGTCCTCTGAAAGCAGCAGGACAGCCATTCCCCCATAAGGGGGATTGTCCAGCTTGAGATATGTGTCCAGCATATCCCTGCTGATTTCCAGTCCCATGATCAGACGGTCCCCCTTCTTTTCCTGGGTCAGGACATAATACATGCGTTCATCGTTAAAGAACCAGGTCCCGCCGCTGCCCCTCATATCCCAGAACTGTCCTGCATCGGCCCAGTCCTCATCCGACAGCTTAGGCCTCCAGTTCCTGGCCAGGGCAATGGAGTAGCTGCTCTCCGGCTTTCCGATCACACAGCTGATATCGCCGTAGGTGGAGGAATAGATATCCGGTTCGCCATCGTGGAATACCAGCGCCTCCCGGTTGTCTAAATCAATATAGAATATCCCATCTGCTGATGAAGAATGGTTCAGGTTATCAATCAGCCGGTTCTGGATTTCCTCCTTATCTGACATCCGCCCCAGTTCCTTTTCCATGGTATTGGACAGCAGGAGTACGTTGTTCATGTAACCGGACAAAAGAGAATTCTTTTCAGATACCTGGGACTCCATTACCTTATATGGACGGTTGACCGTCCCGGAAAATGTGCCGGTTACCAACAGGCCAATACCAAATATGACGCTCTGCAGCAGTATGGCAAGCAGTATTGCATTCCTCACCCTGTTGCTCAACAAATATTTCTTCATAGGACGAATCTCCATTCCAGCAGGAAGCCGGGCATATGTTACTGTCCAAATATTTCATTTACCTGCTCATAAAACGCCTCAGCCTTGCTGTCATATGCCATGGCTTGTGCGGCTTCCTCCATGGTCATCCCCTGATCCAGATATCCGACGAATTCTGCACGGCCTTCCTTAAGGAATGTGCTGAAACAATCATTCAGGTCAGTCCTGACATCATAGGAATCCTCAAAATCAAAACCATATACCATCTGATAGGTACTGCTCTGCTCCAATCCGACCTCAATCCCCTTTAAGACCTTTGGGCTTTCAATGAGTTTCTCCTGGTCCTGGGTCATGGGCTCATGGTCCACCGGCATATAGGACATGGAGGAGGCCAGTTCAAATCCCTTGTCAACCGTCAGCCAGCGGATAAAGTCCATGCTGGCCTGGTTCTCTTCCTGGCTGCGGTTGAACACCACCACGCCGGCGCCCTGCTGGATGGCGGTTTCCCTGCTCCCGGACAGCACCGGATACTTATAAACCCCGATTTCCACAGGAACCATGTTCCCGTCCCGGTCGGCAACCTCATCGGGAAAATACAGCACGCTGGAGGAGGAACCCACATATCCCGCCAGTACGGACTGTTTGATATCATCACTTCTGTACTTGCCGCTGGCCCCATAATATCCCTTAGTAAAAGGAATATAATAATTCAGGAATAACCGCCTGATGTATTCTTCATTTAAATCCACCACAAGAGACCCATCCTGGTCATAATGGTAGATATCGGAACCCATGGCATGGTTCATGGCTATAAAATAATTAGCCAGGTTATCCAGGCCGATAAAAGGGCTTCCGTCCCCGTCAACATCCGGGGTGGCGCTGTCGGTCCATTCAAAATACCCCTGGGCCATCTGCTCCAGGCTGTCCCAGTCAGACATGCCGTCAGCCGAATACCGGGGATTGGCATCCAGGAACTGGTCCAGGCGGGTCTGGTTCATCAAAAGCAGTTCCGTGGACTTGACTAAGGGCAGTATGTAAAGTTTGCCGCCAATGTAACCTTCGTCCAGGTAGGCCTGGTTGTACCACGCAAGATCCTCCTCAGACAGGTAATCACCCGCATCCACCAGCCTCTCCCCGTGTTTATTTACAACACCCACAATCATATCCCGGTAGGCCAGCGACATATTGGCCATCTCCACATCATTGGTAGAACCGTTAAGGGCCAGGTCTATCTTATTCGTAAGGTCCCCAATGGACCCCTGGCTGGAAGCCTCCACCACAACATGCTTCCCCGCGCCCTCAGTCTCGTTATATTCCTTAATCAGCCTGTCCAGGTACTGCTTCTGCGCATCATTATAGTAATGCCAGAATACCAGCTTTAATTCCTCCTGGCCTGTTTCTGCTGCTTTCGGAGCGCTGTCCGCGGGCACACCGCTTTTACATGCCCCCAGCATAAGGGAAATGGACACCATACATGCTGCTGCTGCGAATCTTGCTTTCCTCTGTCCCATTTGGCCTACTCCTTTTCTTTTCCGCAAAATATTATTCTTATTGTACTACGACAGGGGGCTTTGTTCAAGGAATTATCCACCCTTTTCCTGTATACAATTTAAAAAAAGCCTCCCCTTTATCAGGAATAAGGCTTTTCTGTTACCGGCTGTCCGTTCCGTGATCTGTTGGACCGTCTGCCTGTCTTTTATTTACCCTCATAGATAATCGAAGATTCCACATCATATCCCTTCAGGTGCTCCCTGCCCTTAAGCCCTGCCAGTTCCATGACAAAACAGATTTTCACCACTTTTCCGCCCAGCTCCTCAATCAGCTTGATGATTGCCTCTGTTGTCCCGCCTGTGGCAATCAGGTCATCCACAATCACCACCTTCTGGCCGGGCCTGATGGAATCCCTGTGCATCTCAATGGTGGCCTGGCCGTATTCCAGGTCATAATCCATGGAAATGGTCTCACATGGAAGCTTGCCCTTTTTGCGCACAGGCACAAACCCCTTATGCTGCGCATAGGCAACCGGTACACCAAAAATAAAGCCGCGGGATTCAGGTCCCACCACCAGGTCATAATCCAGGTCCTTTACCATATCAATCAGGCTGTCCACTGCCAGGCACAGTCCGTCTGCGTCCTGCAGGATGCTGGTCACATCCCGGAAAATGATTCCCGGCTCCGGGAAATCCGGTATGCTTCTTACATACTCTTCCAACTTCTTCATTTTTGTTACCTCTCTTCCGAATTCAATTTCTTCCATAACCATTATACTTGGTTCCTGTAAGGCTGTAAAGCCCATACTTGGCTGCTCATGGAACAGTGCAGTACACCGCGCATATCGGGATGCCATGGGCTGTACGGCGCACCTTTGTATCAGGCCCGCCATATTGCCGCCCAATTAAAACGCAGATACGATTGTCTATTGAAGGGCGCGCCGGTTTTCAGTATAATGGAACTGGAAGCTGCTTTTTTCTGCGTTTTTATGCGGGATTTTCCAGAAAGGTACGGTTGATCAATATGGATATGAAACATTATAAAATCACAGTCACATCAGAGGAATGCGGATACCGGCGGTCCACAGAGGACGCCGCGGACCTGACCGCCTATCTTCTCTCCTCCATGCCCCAGGCCCCGGGACGGCTCCGCCCTGCAGTCATCGTCTGCCCTGGCGGAGGGTATGGCTTTGTATCCCCCAGGGAAGACCAGCCCGTGGCTATGGAGTTCCTGGCCGCCGGATACCAGGTATTCGTCCTCCACTACCATGTGGCTCCTGAGATATTTCCCCTTGCCCTCATGGAGCTGGCCCGTTCCGTGGCGCTCATAAGGGACCACAGTGAAGAATGGTGCATTGACAGGTCCCGGATCATGGTCTGCGGTTTTTCGGCCGGAGGCCATCTGGCAGGATGTTTGGGCACCATGTGGAACCGTGAGTTCCTCTATGGTCCCCTGGGCCTTACCGCCGAAGAGATACGGCCCGGAGGCATGATACTCTGCTACCCGGTCATTACATCCGGCGGATACGGGCATCAGCGCTCCTTCTCCCAGCTTTTAGGGGCCGGGGCAGTCCAGAATCCGGACATGCGCAGGCTGGTGTCCCTGGAACACCAGGCAGGCCCCCATGTGCCGCGGACATTCCTGTGGCATACCTGGACCGACCAGACCGTGCCGGTGGAAAATTCCCTGCTCTTTGCATCCGCCCTTAAAAAAGCCGGGGTAAGCCTTGAGATGCACATTTATCCGGAAGGATGCCATGGGCTGTCCCTTGCCACCGAGGAGGTATCCGACCATACAGGTGACTGCCTGGTGCCCCACTGCCAGGGCTGGACCACCCTGGTCAGGGAATGGGCTGCACAAGGTCCGTATACAGGGGAAAGGACAGAATGATATGTTAAAAGAAGAACGTCAGGCATTGATACTCAACAAACTCCACACCTCGGGGAAGGTGGTGGTCAGCCGGCTGGCAGTGGAACTTAATGTATCGGAGGATACCATCCGGCGCGATTTGCTGGATCTGGACCAGAAGGGCCAGGTAAAGCGGGTATTCGGCGGCGCCATACCCATGGAACGGCCGGTCATCAATTTTTTTGACCGCGAAACCACGGATGTGGAATTAAAACAGCGGCTGTCGTCCAAGGCGCTGGATTTCCTGGAAAAGGACCAGCTGGTAGCCATTGACGGCAGCAGCACCAACCTTCAGTTTGCCAAAAGCATCCCGAACAACCTGAAGCTTACCGTGCTGACCAACAGCTACTCGATCGCCCACGCCTGTTCCATGAAGGAACAGGTGGATGTAATCGTGCTGGGCGGCGCCCTGTTAAAGGAATCCATGACCAATGTGGGCGAGATTGCCGCCAGCCAGGCAGCCCTTTACCATCCGGACCTATGCTTCATGGGCGTATACGCCATCCATCCCGAGTATGGGATGACCATCCCCTACCCGGATGAGGTAAGCATTAAACGCCAGCTGATCCAGACCTCCAGAAGGGTCATTGCCCTTGTCAACCCTCTTAAGCTGAATACCGTATCCAGGTATCACGTGTGCGGGATTGAGGCATTTACCACCCTGATAACGGACAGCGATGTGTCCGGGGAGATGGCGGTGGATTATCGGAATAAGGGGTTGGATTTCATATAAGGTCTGGGAAATGCCGTTTTGCTGGAATTTGCGTTATTTATGCGACATTTTCTTTTCCTTTTACGTGTTCCTTAAGTGCAATTACACAAAAATCGCATACTAACGCATTTTCTTGCATTATTTTGCTTGACATCATATATATATGCGCTATAATACACTTAGAAAACAATTGGAGAAGGGCAGGGACACTGTCCGGGATATTTTAGGAGGGTAATTACTATGAAATTTTTTGTTGACACAGCCAATGTAGAGGACATCAGAAAAGCAAACGACATGGGCGTCATCTGCGGCGTAACCACCAACCCATCCCTGATTGCCAAAGAAGGCAGGGATTTTGCAGAAGTGATTAAGGAAATCACCTCCATCGTGGACGGACCAATCAGCGGCGAGGTTAAGGCAACCACCGTTGATGCCGAAGGCATGATTAAGGAAGGCCGCGAGATTGCCGCCATCCATCCCAACATGGTTGTTAAGATCCCTATGACCGTTGAAGGCTTAAAGGCATGCAAGGTGCTGACAGCGGAAGGCATCAAGACCAATGTAACCCTGGTATTTACCGCTGCCCAGGCCCTCCTGGCCGCACGCGCAGGCGCTACCTACGTATCACCGTTCCTGGGCCGTCTGGATGACATATCCATGCCTGGAATCGACTTAATCTACGACATTACCGAGATTTTCCAGATGCACAACATCGAGACTGAAATCATCGCTGCCAGCGTGCGCAACCCGATTCATGTAATCGACTGTGCTAAGGCAGGCGCCGACATTGCCACTGTTCCTTATAAGGTAATTGAGCAGATGACAAAACATCCTTTAACAGACCAGGGTATTGAGAAGTTCCAGGCTGATTACAGGGCTGTATTCGGGGAATAAGGAAAGACTGACAGGCCAAAGGAATGTGACGCAGGAGATATGCCTGCGCCCCATTCCTTCTTTTATTATAGTACATATCTTATGCCGCAATCCCAAGCACCCCTATATAGTATCCTATGATCCCCACCAGCATGAGTATCAGCACAACCAGGACCGGAGACACCTTTTTCTTAAGCAGCATCCAGGTGCCGATGATCAGGCCAAAGGGAAGCATATTGGGCAGCAGGCCGTTCAGTACATCCTGGAAGATGACCGTTGTCTGTCCCACGGTAATCTGAAGAGGGACATATACCAATACCTTCTGGGCGCCCATTGCGCCGATTACCATCAGGCCAAGGATACCGAATGCGTCTGTAAGCCGTGTGATGGAGCCGGATCCTTCACCCAGGATATTCATGACAGACACGCTTCCCTGCTTATATCCCATCTGATACAGGTTGTAGCCTAGCACCAGCATGATTCCTGTAAAAATCACAAAGAACAGGATCGGGCCTGAAAAATTCCCCTTCAGGGCCAGGGCGCATCCAAGGGATACCGCGATTGGATAGATGATGCCGCCTGCAAGGCTGTCCCCGACTCCGGCCAGCGGTCCCATAAGGCCGGTCCTCAGTCCGTTGATCATCTCATCCGATATGTCCGCGCCATTGGCCCGTTCTTCCTCAAGGGAAGCACAGATGCCGGGAATCACATTGCCGATAAAGGACGGTTCCGTGTTAAAGAATACCAGGTAACGCTTTAATGCAGCCTTGATGTCCTCAGGGTCTGTGTAAAGCCGTTTAATCACAGGAAGCATGGCCAGCACATTGCCGGATGCCTGCATCCTTTCATAGTTGTATCCAACTTCAGCGCCAAGGCCGATAAGCCAGTGCTTCACCAGATCTGATTTGCGCAGCCTGATTTTCAATTCCTGTTTTGGCGCTTCCTCCACAGCCTCCACAAAATCCTCTTCCGCTTTTTCCGTTGCTGCATAGTAGACAATGACAGCCACACACGCCCCAAGGATGGCCACTGCCATGATTCCAAGGTCCAGGAAGGTGGTAAGGAAAAACCCGATTACGAAATAGGGAATCATTTTCTTCTTGCCCAGATAGTTTAACAGCATGGCAACGCCAAGGGCGGGAAGCAGGTTGCCGGTCACGCTCAGCGCATTGACAAAGCCCTGGGGAATACGGCCCAGCAGGCGGTTGAAGAAATCCCCGCCCAAAAACATAAGGATGAAAGCAGGGGTGCCATTGACCACAAGGGACGTAAGCTGGGGAAACAGCCATGCATTAAAGAATATCTTGTTCAGTTCACCCTTTTCAGCATTGGCGTCCAGACGGTGTACCCAGAACACATTCAGTGTCATCTGAAGGTTCCACAGCAGCACGCCCAGAAGACCGATGGGGATTGCCAGCGTAATGGCCAGCTCCGGCGTTGCCTTGGCCAGTATGGTGATGGCTGTCCCGTATACACCTGCGATACCGATGTTGGACGGCATGGTGCCGCCTGCGGAAATCCAGCCTATGTAGGCCAGGTTAATGGTTGCTCCTGCCATAAGGCCCAGGAGCGGGTCCCCCAGTATCAGTCCCACCACGGTCCCGTTGATAAGCGGATAACAGAAGGGCCATGTAATGGGGCTCCAGACCCTGCCGCTGGCCAGGTTGGCTGCAATAGCAATTAGTAAAGCTTGGATAATGATCATACTCGTAACCTCCTTCTTTTGTTGTCAGCAAAAATCTCCCAATGTATACAGTGCCTTGCCCGGCCCGGACAGCCACTCTGCCCCCTGTTCCGTTACCAGGGCCTCATCCTCCATACGGAAGGATATCCATATCGTTCCCGCCCCCTTTTCTAAATCATATGGATAAACCCCGTTTTCCAGGGCAAAGACCATTCCCGGCCGCACGGTTTCGCAGCAGTCATCACTGATATTGGGATACTCCGTCACGTTCAGACCAGTGGAATGCCCGCTGGAATGCACCACCTGGCTTCCATACCTGGACTTTCTCAGATACCCCTCTATTTCCTTATTAATATCAGATACCAAAATTCCCGGCTTTAAAATGCGGAAACCGGCATGCACACATTCCCTGGCTGTTTCCGCCATCTCCACATACTGCCCCGGGGCCGTATGTCCCAGATACATTACCCGGGTCAGGTCAGAGGCGTAACCGTCAATATGGCCGCTGATATCCACAAGCACGACATCCCCGTTATCAACAATCCGGTCCGTGGCATAGCTGTTAAAGGTATGGTACTTATCCCTGCCTGAATTCACGGTGAGATACGAAATCTTATCCACCCCGCCAGCCGTCATGCGGCTGGCTATGCCTCTTGCAATCTCCTTTTCCGTTGTGATGCCGGGACGGATCTTGCTGAAGGTATCCCGGATTGCCTGTTCCGTCACATATCCGGCTGTCCGTATCCTGTCAATCTCCCAACTTGTCTTAACCATACGGGCCTTCTGGATCGCCCCGGTCCCATCCACAAAGCGCAGGCCGTCCAATGCATCCACCAGTTCCTTTAAAATATTAAGGGACCAAAAATAATGCTGCCCGTCCCCTGCTTCCAGCCCAACTGTCTTAACCGGGTAATCCAAACCGGATATGAACTGTCTCATGGCATCAATGGGTCCTTCGGAATTAAGGGGCCCCAGGTCCCTGGATTTTGTCCCTGCCGCATAAATGACAGGACACCACGCCACATTCCTCACTGTTGACTGTTCCAGTATACGTAAGGAAATAGCCGGTTCCCCTTTTCTTGGGACAAATACCAGCACAGGCCGGAACAGGCTGGAGGTATACCATGAACGGTAAGCCGTGGAATAAAATATATTTTCAGGCGATGACAGCAGAAGCATATCAAGCCCCTCTGCCTCCATCTCCTCCTGAAGCTTTTTTATATGGGCTTCATATTCCTCTCTGGGAAAGGATTTTAAATAATCCGGAAATTCATTCATAATCTGCTCCTTCCATTTTTCAGTATCAGGGATCCCACGTCCGGACCCCCATTTCAGGCATCCTGCTTCAGGATAAGAGTTTCCTGATGTTAACCTCCTTCTCACTTGGCACCAGCTGGTAATAAATCTCCACCCCGCTGTCAATAATCCGCCTGAAGCACTCCGTCTCATCCTCATTGGCGGAAACATTTTTATTAAATGTCTTCCTGCCGGGCTTTGCCCCCATCCCTCCAAGGATGATCTTGTCAAATCCCACGCCTGACTGAAGCAGGCGTTCCAGCACCTGCGGCACCTTTACAAGTACCATGATGTGTTCCTTGGCCAGGGGCGCCTCTTTTAAAAATATCTCCGCGTGCTCCTGGTCCATAATCATGACCTCCACCCCCACAGGGGCAGCTGCCTTGTAAATCCGCTCCATCAGCTTGTTCCTGGACAGCTCGTCATCAATGATAAGGATCTTATTGATGGGATACTGTTTAATCCATGCCGTCACCACCTGGCCGTGGATTAAGCGGTCGTCAATCCTGGTTACTAAAATATTCTTCATATAAACTTTCTCCTTTCACAAGCAGTACAGGGTGTGTCTGAAAATTGCTTTCCGTCAGCCGTGCATCAAAGCGCGATCTGCTGCAGGAACGCGTCACAGTCATAAATACTGCCCTTTGCCACATCCTCCAGCCCCTTTACGGCTCCGGCCATGTCCTGGGACATCCTCCGGTTAAGCACCTCCAGCAGAAGGGGGAAATTCACGCCCGTGAAGTGGCTGAACGCGCACTCTCCCTGTAACTGCATCATGGTATTAAAGGGTGTCCCGTTCATCAGGTCGGTCAGCACAAGGACCTCCTGTCCCCGCGTTTGCGACTGCTGCACAGACTCTTTAATACGGTTCCTTAACCCGTCCACATCACAGCCAAGTTCCAGGCCGTAAGCCTCCATCTCCTTCTGTTCACCAAATACCAGCGCAGATGCCCTTATGAATTCTTCTGCCAGCTTTCCATGCATGAAAAGTATGATTTTAAACATTTGCCTCTCCTCCCGTTAAATAATTGATAAAACCTGGTATGACATCATCTGGACAGTTGTCCAGCAGATACACTAATTTTGAAGAAAACAGCATGAAATCCAGATTGCACATATCGATGTGTACCTCCCTTATGCAGGTACCCGGGCTGTCCAGGACAAAGACGCAGTGATTCTTTTTCAGCTCATTCACTGAATATATATACTGGATTCCTTTTAAAGCGGAAATCCTGATCAGCTCATTGCCCGCAATATCAAAAGGGCTGTCCGAAACCCGGATGAGGCACCCGATATCATGCAGGTCATTGATGATCCTTATGAGCTCCAGGTGGTACACGGATGTACTCTCACTGGTCTTCCAGAATAATTCCTGGATGTTCTTAAAGTCCCTGTTTTCCAGTATGGGTGAGACAAACACATAGGGTATGGACCCCTCATCCCCATCCAGCATGGCCGTGGAGATACAGAAATCATATGACTCCCGTTTTGCCGTACGGTACCCGCTGCTGGCGCAGGTATCAAAATTCCACTGCGGGAACCTCTGCTGCAGCCGGAGTCTGGTCAGGTTTGCAATGCTTTTAGTCATATCCGTCACAAACAGCACCCTGGCATGCTCGGACTGCCTCACGGTTTCCCCCAGGATATATAACATTAAAAAACTAATCTCATCCACACTCAGCTCAGGAAGGCCGAACTTCCTGGCCAGTATGCAGCAGATGATCCTGCACACATTAAGGGTGCTCTGATAATCCTTGATTAAAAGCTCCATAAGGGGGTTGCTGGCAGGCGTGCGGCCCAGCAGACGCTTCAGCATAAGGTTGATATGGGAAATCACGTTTTCGCAGAAGCTTGGGTTTTCCCTTAAGTTTATATTGGTTATGGTGGTAAATGCATCAATGAAATCTTCACAGAACAGCCTGAATACCTCATCCCCGTTCCCGCCTTCACCGGCCGTCTCAAACAGGTGCGTCAGAAGGAATATATTCTTAAGCCAGACACGTTCCGCCAAAGGCAGTTCCATGTGATAATGCCCGCATATCCTGTTACAGACCTCTTCCACCTCATTTTCCAGGGGCCCGGCCAGTCCGTCCCCGGGGCCCATGCCCCCCGGGTCCTGCTCCATGACACAGCTGTTTTTCAGGCGGTATACCATCACCAGTAGATTTAAGGATACTTGCACAAACTCACTGTCATCAAACCTGTAATCATGTTCCTCCTCCATCCGTCCAAGGAGCCGGTTCACAAAGCAGATGTCGTCCTCCCTGAATATATCCAGGATCGTGCTCAGCGTATCCGGGTGGGGAAGGCTCCTGTCTTCTGTCATTTCCCCATTCCTTACCAGGGCCGCGTTGGGATTCAATATCCGGGAAAGGATGTGCACGATTGCCTGGCGTATGTCCCGCTCCTCACCGGAGATAATGGTTCCGTCCATTGTCTTCTTCATATGCAGCGAAAAATGTCCGAACATGTTTTCCAGGTGCATGAAATCACTGTGGATTGTACTCTTGCTGACATAATACTTATAGGCCAGGGATGCCAGTGACGTATATTCATCTGAATACAGAAGCAGGTTCAGGGCAATATCCATCCTTCTGGAATCCTTTTCCCAGGTCTGTGCGCCCGTATTCTGTCCTGCAAAGGCCAGGTAAGAAATATGGTTATTCAGCCTCCCCTTCTGTTCCCCTCCTATCCTGAGCCGGATGCCCACACCGCTTTTCTTATCTATGACCGCCTCAAATCCGGCCAGGAACTTCTGCACCTGTTCCAGATCCCGGCGCAGTGTCTTGGACGAGGTATCCAGTTCACCGGCGTAAAAATCAATGGGCAGGAACTCCTGGTCATGGCATAAAAGCATATTCATAAATGATATCTGCCTTTTGTTCATTCATCCTCCTCCTTGATCGTGTTTGAAAATCCATTCCTGCCATCCATATGTACTAATTAGAATTATAGCAACGCGCCCGCGAAAAATTAAGGCGGGGGCCTTTTGTAAATATGTCCACATTATTATGGACACGGCAATACACCTTATATTCCTCCGTTGTATTTGAAAACAAATGAAAAAATAAGAAAAAACTTTAAAATAATTGACAAATTTTCAAAATAGATATATATTTAAACTAACATTATGAAAGAAGGTGACAGAAATTGAAATTTGCTGGAAGAATGAATTCCTTTATGTTTAAAGGGAACTATGATTTGTTCCAGACCATTGACGCCTACCGCAACCTGCCCGGCATCACCCACCTGGAATTCAACTATCCTGAGCATCTTAAGGGGTACGACCTAAAAGAGCTGAGACAGCATATGGGCAGCCTGGGAGTCAACGGCGTTGCCCTCAGGTTCCGTGGAAATGAATTCATGGAGGGGGAATTTGCAGGAACAGACAGCGCTGTAAGCCGGCAGTCGGTCCGGCTGTGTAAGGAAGCCGCAGATGCATGCCAGGCGCTGGGAGGCCAGGTCATAACCATATGGCTGGGATTTGACGGATTCGACTATCCGTTCCAGGTTGACTATGAAAAAAACTGGAATATAATAGTCAGATCCTTTCAGGAAATCGCAGATTATGCCGGCGAAAAGGGCATAAAGGTAAGCATTGAATATAAACCATGCGAGCCCAGGGCATTTTCCATGATAGACGGCATCGGACTTACCCTCCAGATGATTGATGAAGTGGACCGCCCCAATATCGGGGTAACCCTGGACTTCTGCCACATGCTCATGAAGCGTGAGAATCCTGCTTACTCACTGGCGCTGGCCGCGCGCAAGAACAAGCTGTACGGTCTCCACATGAACGACGGTTACGGGGAACTGGACAACGGACTGATCTTTGCTTCCGTCAGCCTGCCGCAGGCCCTGGAGTTTGTGTATTACCTGAAAAAGTATAAGTATGACGGGGTTGTATTCTTTGATTCATTTCCTATCCGCGAAGCAGCGGACCAGGAGGTCAGCGCCAACATCCAGGCGTTCATGGCCTTGTCCGATGCCATTGACAGGTATGGTATGGACCGGATTGAGGATGTCATGAAAGAACAGGACGGTATAAAAGCCCAGCGGCTGATACTGGACATGTTCTCGAACATATAAACCAACTAATAAAAAGGAGGAGTTACACATGAAAAAAAAGGTATTGGGGATTTTAGTCACATCGGCAATTGTAGGCACCATGTTAATGGGATGCGGTTCCGGCAGCAAAGGAACCACCACGGCAGCTCCCGCTGCCGCGGTTGAAGACAGCGCAAAAGCCCAGGATCCCAAACCCGGGGAAAGCGCCCAGGAAACCCCTGCAGCTGAAACCGAGGCAGTCACCAGCGAAGGCTTTAACCCGGACAAGGAAGCCGGGGTCAGCATTGAGGACGTACGTGAACAGTTCGGCAGCGAGGTTCCCTATGGCAGCCAGGAAATTGTTGCAGGCGCGGTTGCAAAACAGTTCCAGAACGAATACTGGCGTACATTAAAGGAAGGTTATGAAGAAGGCGCAAGGCTGGCTTCCGAAGCCGGGATTAACATTAAGATGGATGTCCAGGCAGCGCTGGATGAAAACGACGAACAGGGCCAGCTGGCAATCCTCAACAACATGATTAATAAGAAATACTCCGTCTTACTTTTGTCCCCCATTTCTGACGGCAACCTGGTTCCCGGCGTGGAGAGCGCGGTTGAGAAGAATATTCCCGTACTGAACGTAAACGACGGCCTGATTGCCAATGCGCCTAACTTTGTAGGACCAAAGGCAGACCAGAACGGCGAACTGGCCGCAGAGTGGATTTCAAAGCAGCTGGACGGCAAGGGGCAGGTGGCGATTGTAATCGGGATGCCAAAGGCATTTGCGGCAAGGCAGAGGACCGAAGGCTTTGAAAACTGGATGGCTGCCAACTCACCAGATATTGAGATTGTTGCCAAACAGAATGCGGACTGGGATAGGAACAAAGCAAAAGAGCTGACAGAAACATGGATTAAGAATTATCCTGACTTAAAAGCCATCTTCTGTAACAACGACGGCATGGCGCTGGGCGTTGTGGAGGCTGTAAAGGAATCAGGAAAGGACATCCTGATTGTAGGCGTGGATGGAATCGGGGAGGCATATGACTCCATCCGCAAGGGCGAATTAAGCGCCACCATTGATTCCTTCCCATTCTATAAGGCACAGATAGCCCTGGAATGTGCGCTGCGTGAACTGGCGGGCCAGGAACTTCCAAGAGTCATCTGGACACCGCAGGCATTGATTGATTCCACCAACGTGGACATGGATGCAAAGGAAATCATCAACTGGGTTCCAACCGAATATAAGGCACAGTAATATAAGGGATTCAAACATGGGGCCGATGCAAAATGCTTACTATGGTTTTGCAAAGGCCCCATGGCCGAAGGAGGAATGCAAATGGAAAATTCCATAGAATTCAAACAGATAGGCAAACAATTTTCCGGTGTCCGGGTGTTAAAAGATATCAGCTTCTGTGTTGCAAAAGGTGAGGTACATGCGCTTTTAGGGGAAAACGGAGCCGGCAAATCCACGCTGCTGAATATCCTTCACGGCGTCTATCAGGAATATGAAGGTGAAATATGGCTGGGAGGGAACCAGATATCCTTTAAGAACCCCAACGAGGCCATCCGGAAAGGCCATATCGTAAAAGTCCACCAGGAAGTGAACGTGGTGCGCGACCTGACAGTGGGGCAGAATATCACCCTGGGTTATGAACCCCGCCGTGGCATCATGGTTGACTACCGCACCCTTAACCAGTCCGTGAATCAGATCCTTGACCGGCTGAAATGCAGCTTCCGGGCCGAGGACATGGCCAGCCGCCTGACTGCGGGGGAAATGCAGATGCTGGCAATCGCCAAGGCGCTCTTCCACAACGCCCAGGTCATCTCCCTGGACGAGCCAACGGCTTCCCTGACAACAGGCGAGACCGCATCCCTGTTTAAAATCATCCGGGAGCTTAAGGAATCCGGGATAACGATCATCTATGTAAGCCACAGGCTGGAAGAAATATTCCAGATATGTGACCGGGCCACCATTCTTAGGGACGGCGCCTATATCACCACGCTGGAGGTTGGGAAAATCACCCGGGAGACCCTTATCAGGCACATGGTGGGCCGCGATGTAAATGCAGTGGCATCCAGGATGAGGGAAAGCTGTGTACAGGATGAGGTGGTGCTGAGGGTAGAGGGCCTGGGCCGTAAAGGAGTATTTGAAGATATCAGCTTTGAACTGAAAAAGGGTGAGATATTAGGTTTTGCCGGTCTGGTGGGCGCGGGCAGGACCGAGGTCATGAGGGCTATCTTTGGAGCGGATGCCAAACATACCGGCACGATCTGCCTAAAGGGCAAAGAGGTGAACATACGCAACACCCAGGACGCCCTGCGCTTAGGAATCGGGCTTCTGCCCGAGGAGCGCAAAACCCAGGGCTTCGTGAACATGATGACCAACATCGACAACACTGCCCTGTCGTCCATTGAAAAATATCTTACCAACCGGTTTGTGGATGACAGAAAAAAACGGAAGAATTATCTAAAGTACGAAAATGAGCTGAACATCAACCCCAAGAAGCCGGATTACCTGACCCAGAACATGTCCGGCGGGAACCAGCAGAAAATCATACTGGCACGATGGATGTCCACCAACGTGGATATCCTTATATTCGACGAGCCCACCAAAGGCGTGGATGTGGCTGCAAAGGCGGAAATATACAGGCTGATGGAAGACATTGTCCACAGCGGAAAATCCATCATCGTTGTCTCATCCGAACTTCCTGAGGTCATGGGAATCAGCGACCGCATGGTCATTATGTGTGAAGGCAAAAAGACAGGTGAACTGCAGAAAGAAGAATTTGCAGAACAGGTAATCTTAAATTATGCGATGGGAGGAAAAGACAATGGGGAAAGGAAATAATAACCGGCAAAAGACACGGCCGCACATGGATTTTGGCGGCGCTGTCCGCGAAATAGGGGTTTTCGTTGCATTGATCATCATGGTTATCATATTTGCATTGATTGATTCCTCCTATGTGACGGTTGGGAACTTTGTGGACATAGTCAAGCAGGCAACCATCAACGGCATCCTGGCCATCGGCATTACATTTGCAATCATTTCCGGCGGCATCGACCTGTCCCTGGGCAGCACCTTTGCAATTGTCATTGTTGCGGTTGGACAGCTTACGGTTATGGGAATCCCTCCGCTGGCCGCCATTGCCGCAGGCGCCGTTCTCGGTACTTTTATGGGCTCCATCAACGGCCTGCTGGTAACCAAGATGAGACTGCAGCCATTTATAGCAACACTGGGCACCATGAGCGTATTCCGCGGCATTGCCTATGTGGTCACAGGCGGGTGGCCGGTCCTTAACATACCGGATGCCTACAGGAAGTCCCTTGGCGCAAAGGTAATCGGCGATGTCCCCATCTCCATATTCGTACTGTTTGCAATTGCCGTAATCGCCCACATCCTCTTAAAGAAAACAAGGTTTGGAAACTATTTATTTGCAGTGGGCGGCAATGAAGAAGCCGCAAAACTATCCGGCGTCAATGTGGACCGGACAAAAATCCTGGCCTATTCCATGTGCGGGTTCTGTGTTGCATTTGCAGGAATGATCATGCTGGCAAACCTTGGGACCGGGGAGCCGGCAACCGGGCAGGGTTATGAACTGGACGCCATTGCCGCTTCCGCCATTGGCGGTACCAGGATGGCCGGAGGCAAAGGCAGTATCCTTGGGACCTTTCTGGGGGCGCTGCTGCTTGCCGCGCTGAAAATCGGACTGATCATCACTGGCGTAAGTACGTTCTGGCAGTATATCGTAACAGGTATCATCATAGTCATTGCCGCTTATTTTGAGGAAATCCAAAGCAAGCTGTCCTCAAAATTTTCCAAGGCACAAGCATGATAATGGAGACAGGACAAATGGATGGGAAGGTTGTTGTTATAGGAAGCCTGAATTATGACATAATCCTGAAAACAGACAGGATGCCGCTTAAGGGTGAGACCCACAACGCTGAAAGCTCACAATGCTGCTGCGGTGGAAAAGGCGGAAACCAGGCAGTACAATGTGCCAAATTAGGCATCCCCACTTATATGGCCGGACATGTGGGAAATGACTGCTACGGGGATATATTGATAAAGGGTCTTAAGGCATACGGCGTGGATACCGCCTATGTCAGACGCACATCTGCTGCCAGCGGCATGGGAATCGTACATACCCTGCGGGACGGAAGCGTCTTTGCCACCATAACCAAGGGCGCGAACCATACACTTAAGCACAAGGACGTGGATGAAATAGCCCATCTTCTGGATGAACATACGGTTCTGATCCTGCAGATGGAAATCCCGGTACAGGTCCTTGAATATGCAATCCAGACAGCTGCCGGCGCAGGGTGCACCATATTGTTCAACATGGCTCCTGCCATGGAGTTTGACGAGACATACATGAAAATGTGCCACTATCTTATCATGAATGAGGTGGAAGCACAGTTTTATACGGGAAAAGACTTAACCTCTGTCCCTGCGGCCAGGTCCGGACTGACTGAATTTGCAGGAAAAATGGGGAATACATGTATTTTCACCCTGGGGAAACAGGGAGCCATGGCATGCCGGGACCGTGGATTCCATTATAAGGAATCCTATTGTGTCAAAGCAGTGGAAACCACAGGAGCCGGCGACTCCTTTGTGGGCGGGCTTGCATACGGGGTGCTGAATCATATGGACTTAAGCAGTATGCTGGACTTCGCCACCTGCTGCAGCGCACTGACGGTCCAGGGCACAGGCGCCCAGGACTCCATGCCTGATATTCAGGCGGTCCTGGATTTTTACAGGAACTACTCAAAATGAAACAATCGTAAAATTGACAATCTTGGCATTTCATGTATACTTTATAGTGAAGATTTACGTGAATGATACAGGGGAGGGGTCTGATGATTCCATACGAAAGACGACAGATATTGCTAAATGAATTAGAAAAACAGGATATGGTAACCCTTAGTGATTTTGCCAGGGCATTACATGGCGTATCTGAGTCTACAATAAGAAGGGATTTGAAAATTCTGGAGGGCGAAGGTCAGATTGTCCTTCTGAGGGGCGGCGCGGCCAAAATCAAAACCGGCTCCTACGACACCCCGATTCATTCCAGAGGCTTATATAAAATCAAAGAAAAAGAAGCAATTGCAAGGACAGCGGCCAAACTTGTACATGACGGCGAAGTCATATACATTGATTCCGGGACCACCTGCCTGAAAATGATCTCTTACCTTAAGAATAAAAGAATCACCGTTGTTACGACCAATGCCATGGTTGTCCCCAGCATCTTGGAAACAGATATTCATGTAATCATGATTGGCGGGGATGTATTAAAATCCACAGCATCCATTGTGGGCAGCATAACGGATAACAGTTTAAAGGACATGTTTTTTGACAAGGCGTTTATCGGCGCAACCGGATATGACCTGCAGTCCGGCATCAACACCCCTGACAGCAGGGAAGCCAATAAAAAAAGGATCATCAAGGAAAACTCCTCCGAAGTATATGTACTGGCCGACAGCTCCAAATCAGGTAAACGCACCATGTGCAAGGCCATGGAACTGTCTGAGTGCACAATCATAACCGAACAGGAGACCGAACTGTTAAAAGAACATGCCAATTACATCCTTGCCAAGGATTAGGAGCGGTTATGGTAAACAAAAAGATACTCGGTATGGACATCGGCGGCACCAACCTGCGCATGGGCCTGGTGGATGAAACCCTGTCCGTGTCCGGCCTGGAGGTAATCCCTGCCAGACAGGTATACCGGTCAGATAATACGCCTGAAGCCCTAAGCGCAGTGATAGAGGGCTACATAAACCGGCATCCGGACAGCGGACGCCCCCTTATGATAGCGGCCGGTTTCCCGTCCGTTGTTGATAAAAGCAGAAGGCGCCTGTATTCATCTACCAATTTCCCCGGCCTTGACGGCGTGGACATGGTCGGCTTCCTGGAGAAAAACCTGGGCATACCAACCATCATTGACCACGATGCCTACTACCTCCTGGCATATGACATCCACCAGTTCCGGCTTCCTCTAAGCGGGGCCGTAACCGGTTTTTATTTCGGCACAGGAATGGGCAATGCAATCTATATAAACGGAATGCCTTTTACAGGCAAAAATGGGGCTGCCGCGGAAGTGGGCCACATAAAGACAGGTTTAAGCAGCCGCCCCTGCAGCTGCGGCAATCAGGGGTGCATCGAGATGTATTGCTGCGGCAAGGCCCTTGAACAGCTGCAAAAAACATGCTTTGCAGATACGGATATCTCCGATCTGTTTACCAGGTGGGGGGATACCCGGGAATTGGACGAATTTGTCCATTATATGTCCGTGCCGGTGGTTGCGGAAGTGAATATCCTGGACCCGGAAGCGGTTGTCATTGGAGGCGGGATTGTCCAGATGAAGGATTTCCCCAAGAAAAAACTGGTACAATATATACTGGAAAATGCGCGCAGACCCTACCCGGCAGATAATCTGCAGATTTTCTTTTCAGCGCCTTCGCCGGAAAACGGGATTATCGGGGCCGGGATTGTGGGATTTGGCAGATTACAATCTTAATGAAACATAGGGATTCCGGATTAAAAAAACACCCCTGGCCCTTCCCACACATCATGTGTAAGAAGGGCCAGGGGTGTTTTTATCCATTACATGATCCTGACATTCTTAAGCGTCCCTGTCTTGGAAAACTGCGTCCACTCACATACATTCACCGCATGGTCGCCAATCCTCTCCAGGTATTTTGCAACCATTAAAAGGTCAATTCCCTGGTCTGCCTGGCCCGGTGCTGATTTAAGCAGCTCGATGACATCTGTCTTTACCTGATTGAACAGCATATCCACCTCATCGTCCCGGTCAATGATTTCCAGCGCGGACTCCAGGTCCTGGGCGATAAATGCCTCTATTGCATCATGGACCATTTTCTGGGCCGAGGCCGCCATCACCGGCAGGTGTTTTACAATATGGTATGCGTGTTCACTTTTTATACGCAGGATAAGCTCGGCGATATCCGATGCGTGGTCACCGATGCGTTCCAGGTCCGTCACCACTTTGAGGGCGGTGGATACCTGACGCAGGTCGCTGGCAACCGGCTGCTGCCTGAGAATCAGGGACAGGCATCTGGACTCAATGGCCCGCTCCATGTCATTAACCGTTCGGTCGCCCTTGATTACATCCTCCGCCATCATATAATCATGGTCCTCAAATGCCGTAAATGTCTGTTCAATGGCGCTTTCCACCATGTGGGCCATTTCCTTTAAATCCTGCTTAAGCTCTCCCAGCTCATGTTCATAAGTTACCCTTACACTCATCTGTGATTCCTTTCTTTCTATGCACACCCACAATCCTGCATTGCATGAATCCCTGCAATGGCAGTCCTGCGCAATCATCCAAAACGTCCCGTGATATAGTCCTCTGTCCTCTTATCCTTTGGCATGGTAAACAGTTCATCTGTTGCAGCGTATTCCACCACTTCCCCCACCAGGAAGAAAGCAGTGTAATCCGCAATCCTGGCGGCCTGCTGCATGTTGTGGGTGACAATGGCAACCGTGTACCTGCTTTTAAGGTCATCCATCAGGTCCTCTATCTTCAGGGTGGATATGGGATCCAGGGCCGAGGTCGGTTCATCCATCAAAAGTACCTCCGGTTCCACTGCCAGCGCCCTTGCAATGCACAGACGCTGCTGCTGCCCCCCGGACAGGCCCAGGGCCGACTTCTTCAGACGGTCCGACACCTCATCCCACAGCGCCGCGCCTTTCAGGCTCTGTTCCACAATGGCATCCAGCTGCGCCTTGTTTTTTATGCCGTGGATCCGCGGGCCGTATGCCACATTGTCGTATATGCTCATGGGAAATGGATTGGGCTGCTGGAATACCATGCCGATTTTCTTCCTGAGCAATGTGGTGTCCACCTGGGAATCGTAGATATCCTCGTCATCCAGGCGCACGCTTCCCTCTATCTTCACCCCCGGCACCAAATCGTTCATGCGGTTCAGGGTCTTTAAGTAGGTTGATTTGCCGCACCCGGAGGGACCTATAAAGGCGGTTATCTTATTTTCATACAAATCCAGGCTGACATCCTTTAGGGCATGGTTCTCACCATAATACAGGTTCAGGTTCTGGGTGGATATCTTGGTCTTTGTTTCCATCATCTATCTCCTTTGCTCCTCTGCGCGGCCGCCCGCCGCATCCTTTTGTCAGATACGGTTTTCCGCGTTAAACTTATGGGACAGGTATTTGGCCAGACCGTTGATTCCCAGCACGATTACAAGCAGGACCACGGCCACGCCGAAGGCTTCATTATATTTTGCTTTCTGCATGAACAGGTACAGCTGGATGGTCAGGGTCCCTCCTGATTCCAGTATCTTCCCAAGCAGGCTCTTTGGCAGGTAATAACCGCTTCCCGCGGTAAACAAAAGGGCTGCGGATTCCCCCACGATGCGGCCGATTGCCAGGATGACCCCGGTGAGGATCCCAGGCATGGCGCTTGGCAGGAGTATGGTGCGTATCATGTACCATTTGGTGGCGCCAATCCCAAGGGCGCCGTGGCGGTAGCTGTCCGGCACGGTCTTAAGCGCCTCCTGGGTGGTCCTGGTAATCAGCGGAAGGATCATCAGGGTAAGGGTAAGGGCGCCGGTCAGGATGGAATATCCCAGGCCTAAGGTATTTCCAAAAAACACCATTCCAAAAAGGCCGAAGATAATGGATGGGATACCTGACAATGTCTCTGTTGTGAATTCAATCAGGCGCACCGCTTTCCCGGGCCTGGCGTACTCGTTTAAGTATACGGCCGAACCGATTCCAAGGGGTGTTGCAATCAGCAGGGTTATGGTCACGATATAAAGGGTATTGATGATATTGCCCAGGATACCGAAGGTTCCTTTGGTGGCGCTGGACGCAGTGCTCAGGAATGACCAGGTCACATGGGGTATCCCGCGCACAAATACATATCCCATGATTCCCGCCAGCAGCAGGATGGAAAAGGCTGCGCACCCGTAGATGACTCCGGTGAGGATCACATCCGAGCTTCTCACGCGCCTGCCGTATATGCTTTCGTGGGACGCGGATCTGCGGCCGGTCCGGACCGCCATATCAGACCCTGCTTTTCCAGCCATGTTCCCAGTTATGTCACCTGTCATTTTTCCTGTCTCCTTTCTTTAAAATCCTGGTAAGGCTTATATTAATGAACATGATAAAACCGAACAGGACCAGGCCGATGGTAAACAGCACCTGCCTGTGAAGTCCGGCCGCGTACCCCATCTCCGACACAATGGCGGTTGTAAGGAAACGCACGGAGTTAAATGGCAGAGGAAGGTTTACCGAACTTCCCGACACCAGGCTGATGGCCATGGCCTCGCCGATGGCCCTTCCGGTTCCCAGCACCACTGCCGTGATGATACCGGATTTTGCCGCGGGCACAATGACCTGGAATATGGTCTGTATCCTTGTTGCCCCAAGGGCCAGGGACGCGCTCTTAAGATGGCCCGGCACGGCCCGCAGGGAGGATTCGCTTATATTGATTACGGTAGGAAGAATCATCAGAGCCAGCACCAGCACCGCGGATATCAGGTTGGCGCCCCCGGTAAACTGGTGGCTTTCGGAACCTTTGAAGATAATCAGTTCCAGTTTATACATAAGGGGGTTCAGTATCAGTATGCCCAGCAGTCCGTAGATGACAGACGGGATGCCTGCCAGCAGTTCCACTGCGGGCCGTACAATATCCGCCACCCTCTTTGGCGCCACCTCCGCCAGGAAAATGGCTGTCATGACCCCGATGGGAACGCCGATTAAAATAGCCAGGAAGGTTCCTGCAATGGAGGTCAGTATGACATATAGGATGCCGAAGCTGGGGGAAGCCGCTGCCGGCTGCCATATTGTCCCGAACAGGATTTCCAGTATACCCACCTTAAACAGCGCAGGCGTACCGCTGATAACCATATATAATGTTATGGAAGCAACAGCCAGCACAGCGAAAAAGCCGCAGGCGGTGAATATCGCCTGCGCTGCTTTTTCGACGGCAGACTTGCTGCTATGATGGGAACGTATGGAAAATGTGTCCGCTCTCATGCAGGTAAGTCTCCTTTCAATTCCAGATGATCCATCATCCTTATTTGTCATCATTCTTATTTATCAACTGCTATCAGTCCCACAGCCTTTAAGATTTCTGTTCCTTCGTCTGAGTAAATATAGTCAAACAGGGCCTTTACAAGGTCGTTCTGCTCACTGATTTCACCCTTGGTCGCCATCACGAACGGACGGCTTAAGAAATAGCTGCCTGCCTTGATGTTTTCTTCTGTAGGCTCAGCGCCTTCCAGCTTAAGGGCTTTTACGGAATCATCCAGCACGTCCAGGGATACGTATCCAATGGCGCCTGGTGTGGAAGCAACCTTTGCCATGACAGCGCCTGTGCTGTCCAGTTCATTGCTGTATTTGCAGATGTCCTCCAGCTTTAACAGCTCTTCAAATGCGCTTCTTGTACCGGAGCCGGACTCACGTCCCACCACCACGATTGGCGCGTCATTGCCGCCCACATCCTTCCAGTTTGTCACTTTTCCTTCATATATATCAGATAACTGCTGTTTGGTCAGGTCCCCTACCGTATTAGCCGGGTCAACCACAACCGCGATTCCGTCGATTGCAACGATGTTCTCAGCAGCTCCCTTGGCTTTTTCCTCGTCCTTTAAGTTTCTGGAGGAATTACCGATATCCGCCGTGCCGCCCAAAACCGCCTCAACACCTGCGCCGGAACCTACAAACTCCGCCGTGACCGTTACATCCGGATACTTTTCCATAAAGGATTCGCTCAGTGCATTGGCGAATTTCTCCATGGAGGTGGAACCTACCATGCTGATGGATCCGCTTAAGTCTGCTGCTGCCCCGGAGCCGTCTTCTGCGGATGTGCCTGCCGCTTCACTGGTACCGGCCGGCGCCCCGGTTGTTGCTGCCGCCCCTTCAGCAGTGGTGGAAGCCGCCGTGGCTGGCTCTCCCGCAGAACTTTTGCATCCTGCCAGCATCCCCATCACAAGCATTGCGCAACCCATAAGTGCCATTATCTTTTTGCTGTTCATCTTCATAATACTCTGCCTCCGATTTTTCTGCGAATTTCAAATACGCTGTCATCTTCGTATTTTCTTTTTTGTATTTCCGTTTACATTTTGGAGTATACAAAAGTTTTACATTTGCTGAAAGCAAGGTATGGTATAGATTCTGTAAAATCTATGTAAATCCGCAGCGCCCATGGGCATTTGGCTAAAATGCACAATTTTTTATATTTTCCTTATACATATTAGACATTTACATCCCCATAAGATTATGATAAATTTATATCAGTAAATAGATATGAGGTAATACCTTTTATCTCTAAAAGAGAAATATGGAGGATACTATGGACAAATCAATCGATATCAGGAACTTAAAGCGCTGCGCCGAGATTTCCAGGCAGTCACGCGCAGGAGGCAACACTCCCTTCGGCGCACTTCTTGCCGACAAGGAAGGCAATATCCTGCTGGAACAGCCGAATGTGGAGATAACTGAGAATAAATGCACGGGACACGCAGAAACACAGGTTGCAGAAAAGGCATCCCGGCAATATTCCAAGGATTTCTTAAAAGACTGCACCCTTTACACCACGGCAGAGCCTTGCGCCATGTGCGCCGGAGCCATTTATTGGGCCGGCATCGGCCGGGTAGTGTACGGCATGTCTGAGAAGGACCTGCTGGCGCACACAGGAGCCGACCCCCAGAATCCAACCTTTGACCTGCCCTGCCGTGAGGTATTTGCAAGGGGTCAGAAGAAGATTGAAGTGGTGGGGCCGTTCCCGGAACTGGTGGAGGAGATTGCCGGCGTACATGAAGGATATTGGAACAATTAAGGGTAGGACCGCAGATTAAATAATGGATTGGGAATGGAGGACATGATATGGAACAGCAGAACCAGAATCAGAATCAGGCCGCGGACACGGAATTTTCCCGCTGCGCCGTACCTTTAAATCAGAGAAAGACTTATTTCAGCCTTACCATTGTATGGACCGGATTTGTATTCGTAATAACCAGTATGATGGCAGGCGGCGGGCTGGCGGCCGGCATGGATTTCAAACATATCATACTGGCCACACTGGGCGGCAACATTTTCCTCAGCATCATTGCGGTGTTAATCAGTATCATTGCCTGTAAGACAGGACTTACCTTTGCACTGCTGACCAGGTACAGCTTTGGCTCCACCGGTTCCAAGGCAGCTTCCATCTTTGTGCCGGTTGTCAACCTGGGCTGGTACACCATCCAGGCTGCCACCTATGGTCACTTTGTGGCCCAGGTGTTCCACATGGGACAGGTGGGAGAAGGTATCTGCATGGCTGTCAGCGCCATTGTCATGGGAATCTTTGCCATGTGCGGAATCGGCGCCATTACCATCCTTGGTTACATTGCAATCCCGGCCATTGTATTCCTGTCCATTGCAACTGCCATCCGCTCCCTGGGCGTCATCGGCGGCATGGAGGCCCTGTTTGCCTACGTTCCATCCTCTGACATGCCTCTGTTTACAGGCATCACGGCTGTCATCGGTACATGGGTCCTGTCAACCGCCACCTGTATTGCAGATATCATGCGTTATGCCAAGGACACAAAGGCAGCTGTCTCCGCCACCCTTACCGGGCTTCTGGGCGGCAACATCCTGATGATTGTCTGCGGCGCAATCGCAGCCATCGCCATGCAGAACAGCGACCTGACGGTCATCCTTCTGGGATTCGGCCTGGTCATCCCAAGCCTTATCCTGATGACAACCAATATATTCACCACCAATGCGGCAAACCTGTACTCCACCTCCCTGAACCTTTCCAATGCATTCAAGATGGAGCGCAAGAAAATGCTGGCAATCCTGCTGGTACTGTCCGCACTGGCAACCCTGACCAAGCCATATGAAATCGGCTTCCTGTTCACTTTCCTTAACATACTGGGAACCGTTGTCCCTCCCTTATCAGGAATCATACTTTCCGATTACTTCCTGGTACATAAAGGCCACTATGCTGCCTACGATAAAGCCAGCTTCTGCAAATGGAATCCGGTTCCATGGATTACCTGGGCCATCTCCATTGCACTGGTGTACATGATTCCCTTTGGACTTCCATCCTTAAACGGAATCATACTTGGGGCAGTCCTCTATACCGCGCTCATGGCCATAAGCAAACAGCGCGTAACCACCAACCTGGCAGAAGAAGCATAGAAAGGGGTATATCAGATGGACAGATATAAATTAAGCGCGCTGATCGGCACCGTGATTATGGGAATTGGTTCCTTTATGGGGTGCCTGGCTGAGAATCCGGTCTATATCAACACAGGAAATGCGCTTTTGGTTGTAAGTATCCTGATTATGATATATGGATATTCCAGGTGGCAGCCATAGGTATGGACTGAATAGGGACAGAGAGGCGGCGCCATGGGAAATCCGGCTGCCTTAACAGAAGATTACTGATGAGAAGGGGCTGCCGCAAAATGGATTCTCGTGCAAGATGGTACTGGTTTGTAAATCATAAACCATATCTTGCTGAGATTATACATTTTGCGGCAACCCCTTTGTTTTTTATCCTGTGGTTCTGTCAGGACCGGAACAGCGCTGGGGCGTGGTGGAACTCAATTTCCGAACCCATCCCAACCAATCATTCATCCGGAAATAACTCCTTCATCCTGTTTTCTACCTTTTCATCCAGTCCCCTCAAAACATCCTGTTTATCCGCCTCTGCCCTCTTAAGGTATCCCTCCGCCGTTTCTTCTGAGACGCCCTTGACGCCGGTAAGCCTGCCTTCGGAGTCCCTTATGGCTGATAAGCCGACTGTTCCGGCTTCGTCATACCAGAGTGATTCAAAAGAACCGTCAGGGAGTTCATCTGCAAAAAGCTTTACACGCTGGTTCTTATAATATAATATCTGATTATCTGCCGAAACAGTAATACCATAAGAGGGATATGAACCAAATTTGGTTTGGCCTGCCATAACCTGCGCCGCCTCTTCCGAATGGTCCTGGGGGCTGCGGTCCTGGGTGCAAGCGCCGACATGGTAACAGAGCATGCCGCCAGCGTAATCAGGAAACCCTGCATATTATCCCCTCCGTTCCTTGGCCCATTTTAACAGCTCATCAATGTCCTTGTCAGTAAGGGCCTCACCATCATACAAGGTGTTAATCAGGTTAAAAAGAGAACTGTTGTGATACTGCTTCATAAAGTTTCCGGTTTCAAACTTCAGGTAATCTTCCTTACTTACAGGCGGGAAATAGGTGCGCTCTTTTCCATGTTTTTCAGAACGCAGGAAACCACGCTCAACAAGCCGGAGCATGAGGGTAACAACGGTCTGTATCTTCCACTCTTTTTCTTTTCCCAGCTGATCCTTAACAAATGTGGTGGTCACGGGCGGCTCATTGTCCCATACCACTTTCATGATGTCAAACTCTGCGTCCGGCAGTTTTTTTATTTTTTCCATAAAATCGGGTCCTTTAAGACAATTGTCTTTCTTGTATGCTACATCTGTCTTAAATAAATGTCAAGCGTATTGGTGGAATAGTTTCCGCAGTCACTTATTTCCTGTCAGAAACCCAGGCAATTTAGTAACAATTAATTCAAATCATTAATATATTCCTGTTAACATTCCTATAAAATAGATTGAAAATGTTAAAATCAAACAAGAAACCATGGTCATAATCACACCGGCCCTGGCCATATCCCCTATACTGAAATAACCTGATGAATACGATATGACGCTGGTCGGAGTTGAGGTCACCAGAATAAAAGCAAGGGATAAAGTAAGACAGGCAGGAATCACAATTCCCAAAACCGGAAGTTTATAAGTAGAAGCCAGAACAATCATGATTGGGATAATGATGGATGCCGTAACCGTATTGCTGGATAATCCAACCTTTAGGATACTGATAATAAAGATTATCATGAATATCCTCGCAAGTACAGGCATATGGACAATTCCCTTTAACAAAAGAAGGGCCAGCCACTCAGCAGCTCCCGTATTATATACAGCCAGTCCCAGGGAGATTCCGCAGGCAATCAAAAGGATTCCATCCCAGGAAATCTCCTTTTGTATTTCCTTCCACGAAATAGAAATTATACCCGGAAGATGAAACAGACAAAGGCAAAGAACCGCTGGAGCCGAGGTGCCTATTTTAATCCCCAGGATTCCACCCAGCCACCCGGAAGCAAGCCAAAGAAATGCTGTTATTAAAAAAATGATGATTGTATGCCGTTCATCCCTGCTAATTGGCGGCAGTTTCCTAAAATCATTCTCCATATCCTCCTTAGACTTATTTAAATACTTTTTTTCAGGCCTGAAAAATAAAAGCAATACAATCCAAGAAGGAATTATGAGAAGGACAACGGATGGAATCCCATAAATCATCCACTGTGTAAAAGAAATATCTATGCCAGCTATGTCACTGATGAATCCTATGGCCAGGGGATTAGGGCCGGCTCCTGCCGGCGTGCCGATACCGCCAATAAGAGGTCCCCATGCACACGCAATCATAAGAGCCTTGCCAAAATTACTCTTCATCGGTTCCATTTTTTCTTCCTGAAGAATGGTAACTGCCAATGGCATTAAAATAGCTGCCGCCGCCATGGCTGTCATCCACATGGAGAGTAATGGTCCCACAATCAGAAATCCCAGCAGGATTCTGGAAGTACTGTTTCCTGTTTTTGACAAAATGTAAACCGAAATCCTTTTTCCTATCCCTGTCCTTGTCACCACGGAAGATAGTGTCAATACTCCAATAAAAAACACAATTGTATCGTTTCCAAACCCCTGCCTTATTAGATTGGCAAATGTATCAACCCTGGCAAAGCACATAAAGAGAATCCCAATAAATCCTGTTACATGGAAAGGAACCGGTTCTCTTACCCATAAAACCAGGCAAAATGCAAGAATCCCCAATGACCTTCTCCCGGCCATATCCAGAGCCGCCCCGTCTATTTTTAAAACACTATCGCTCAAAGGTATATATAATATAAAAAGATATACTGCAATTGCCGCCAGAAATGATATATATCTGCTTCTGAGAGTTCTTACCTCAATTCTTTTACACTTCACCCATCTTCCCTCCTCACCTGGTATCGTATCCTATAAAATTTGCTTAGCAGATTTACATGTTGAAATCCATATCTGCTAAGCAACTCAGTTTACTTTAATTTAATTGACAGATAATCCTTACATACCTGTTTAATAGCTATCTCTGTGGGTATGCGTTCTATAGATGATGCGCCTACAAAGCCCACGGCAGCTGAATGGTCCATCACATACGCAGCATCTTCCGGGCTTGTAATGGAACCTCCATGGCACATAGTGATGATACGCGGATTGATATCCTTTGCTGCACGCAGAATCCGGTCAGATTTTTCTGCAGCCACATCCAAAGGACTCTGTTCTGTGGTACCAACATCGCCGCCTTTTGTAAGACCCATATGTGATACAATAATATCAATTCCTGCATCCGCAATCATCTTTGCTTCTTCAACATTGTAGCAATATGACATTGTAATCATTCCCATATCGCGGGCCATCTGCAATGTAGATAATTCTTTTTTAAATCCCAGTCCCACCTGCTCCAGCTCCGCCCTGAGCTGACCGCCAATCTTCCCAACTGTGGGAAATCCCTGGACACCAGAAAAGCCCAACTCCCGCAGTTTATGCAAAAAACGTCTCATATCCCTGGTGGGGTCAACCCCAAATATCCCTGCTATGACCGGGGTGTTCTTCACCTGAGGAAGGATATCCTTCTCCCCCATTTCCAAAACAACCCCATTGGCGTCTGTTACAGGAAGGTTTCCTGCTATTGCGGCAATTCCATTCATCCTTAACCGGCCTGAATTGTATATGCCTATCAAATCCACACCGCTGCTGTCACAGATTCTGGCTATCAGCCCGGTTCCAACCCCGCAGAACAACAGGGACTGCTTTTTAGAAATTTTTTCATAGTACCTGCCAAGCACTTCATCCCTTGTATAAATCTCAGCCATTCCTTCTCCCCCTAAAATATCCTTTTAATCTTATTTCCAGCTTCATATTTACCCTTATGCCATTTTCCCTTAAGCATGTCCCTTAGGTCACAGTACATAAGTTCATTAAAATCCGGATCATTAATATGCAGATCCACCTGATACACCTGTATGTTCTGATTGTCCTTTTTCAAATTGCCAAGAAATCCCTCAGTAAACCGTTCTGCCCGGAATGACCATCTGGAGTTTTTTTCTGATGGAATCCAGGACGGCCCAGCACCTGGTCCGGCCCAGCCTTTCTTGATATCCGGTTTTTCTATATCATAAGCACTCCAGCCTCTCATGGGTATGAAAAAGGATACCGGGGCCGTTGCACAATTCAATTTCTTTGCAAAGTTCATACCAAGTCCATAGGCTTCATCCGGTGTGACTGTACATATCGTACAGTATGTATTATGAAAATGTGCCCTTCTCCCCTGTATGCCGTCATCTATTTCACTATTTAGCCTGTCCCCCATTTCCCCCCGGTTCCGGAAACTGGAGAAATCAACGCTTCCCGGAGACATAATCTGGGGTATCCCATTTGACGCAGCCGAACTCATCCTTCCTGGGCCAGCGTTATTAATACCTCCAAGAAGATGAGCGCTGCATTCACCCAGCGTTGTATCCGCCACAGCGGAAAAATATCCTTCGCTTATCATTGCTTCCATGGTTTTTCCGCCCTCACCATTTGCATGAAAAATCATACCGTCCACTTCCCCATCCTCGTCCAGACGTTTCATGATATATTGGGCACAGGGAGTCGTAACCCCCTGCATGGATACGGCCACCAATGGTTTGGATTGTTCATCCGTATATGAAAAATAAGCTTTTGAACCTCCAGCAACAATACCCGCAGCAGTGTTTAGAATCTGACGGGATACACGGTTCAGGCCGGATTCCGTTACCGGATACATCATGGCAACATCCTTTTCCCCTATGTACTCAGCAGAATTATGCAGCATGGTTGATAAAAGTATTTTGGGAAAGCCTAATGGCAGTATTTGCATCACCTTTGACGAGATGGAACTTCCCATCCCGCCGCAATATGATATAAATCCATGTATCCTTCCATCCTTATACAAATTGCCAACCAGCTTTGCAGCTGCATTCGTAACAACAAGGGCCGCCTCCCCCCTGCTTAAAGAAAAAATGTCTTCCGGCTTCTTTCCCACCTCCTCAAGAAGCCGCGACAGGCTTATATCTACCCATGGCTCGTCAATCTGCTTTCCCAAGCTGAATTCAATAACCAATGTATCGCAGCCATACAGACGGATTCTTTCAGCCATATATTGAATCTCTTTTCCTTTTGTATCTAAAATACCCGAAACTGCCACAACTGGTTTCATCCTATCTCCTTTCGGCTACAGCCAAATACCCCCAAAACATGTCCTTAACAGAATTAAAGTCAGCACAGTCCCCGAGTCTGCTAAGGCAATCATAAATCTCCTGTATTTCTTTCTTATTAAACAGGCGGGACAGACATTCTGAAAACTTTGCATATTGTTCTGATTGTGAAAGTGTTTTCTCCCGCTCACCCTTTGCATATTCCCCCATATATTCCTGATAAGTACCATCCTTAAAATATACCTTCAGACAACTTGCAAAATTTGAGCCAGGATGGAAATCACTTTTCTCATATATATAAATCCTGTTTATAAAATTCCTGGCTGTTACATCTATCCCTGCCCCATCCAGGAAATACTCAGTTTTCATATCGCCATATATCAATGAAAGCGCGACGCAGTAAGCCGTACTGAATTTGGCCTGTTCTGTATTTTCCGGAATCCTGTAAGCATCCAACCTCCATGCCGCGGAATCCACATAACATTCCACATAGTCCACATCATCAAGGGAAAAACCCGGAATACCGTGTATCCATATGGCACCATCAACCGCATTATGATTACTTCTACATGTAGGATATGGTTTTTGAATGATACCTGGTGTAAGGAGGAAACTTTCCTTACAGTCAAAAGCTCCTAAAACCATATCCTCATTAAATTCCCTCGTAAAACAGCTGGCAAATCCATTCATGGATTCAAAAACGTCATGAGAAGACATAATCCCTTCTTTGGCCAGACCTGCACATCTTATGCCTTTCATACACAGGTGTCCGGTTGTAATGTTTTTTGCGCCTGTCCCATAATTCCCTTTTGTCCCGCCAGCTTCGCAGCTTGCAATCCCAAGTGCCGAACATGTACGCTCCACATCCAGGTTTAACAGCCTTGCGGCGGCGGCTGTGGCTCCAAATATTCCAAATACAGTGGTTGGATTCCAGGCATGGCCCATATTTTCCCTGCCTAGGCCGTATCCCAGTCTCATAGACACCTCCATGCCTGTAATATATGCATCAAGCATCTCAGCACCTGATTTGTGCATGGCTTCCCCTATCGATAAAATAACCGGGAATACCGGTATGCTGGGATGTCCTCCCCCCGCTGCAGCCATATCATCAAAATCACAGTCATGAGCTGATATGGCGTTTGCAAACGCAGCATTTTCCATATCTGCCTTAAACGGCTCCCGGCAATAAACAGTAGACTGGCTTTTACCTGATAGCTTTCTTACATAATTTATTGATGAGAGAGGAGTACGCTCCGTACATCCCAGAAGCATACAGCCAAATGAATCCAGGAAACACCGTATTGCAACATTTATTATATCCTCGCCATAATGCCTGTCACGGCAGACAAATTCGGCTGCCTTTTCTGATATGTACATAAATCTCCCCCTGCCTTCTACAATGGTTCAATATCCCGATGCGTGTAAACAACAAATACTTTAAGTATCCCATTGGAATAATTACCTGTGGAATGTAGCTGCCCCCGGTCCATCCATAACACATCCCCTGGATTAACTTCAAAGGCCTTTTCCGCCCCATCTTCCAGGATATATCTGTGTATCCCCGTCCCCTCCAGAATCAAAATGATTTCTTCTGAATCCTGATGGATGTGCGGTTCATGCCCCTGTCCAGGATATATTTTTAAAATACCACTTGTAAGATACGGACTATCCGTTACAGCAGGAAAAGTCAGCCAATGTATTTCCCCTCCCCATGGCGTATGCCTCATCGGAACATTCTTCTCTGATACCACATTTGCCCATTCTCCCATAATCCACCTTCTCCCAATATTTATTTATATCCCAACATTGATGGCAGCCACACAGACAGCCCAGGTATGAATATAATCATCAGCAGGACAGCCATGCTTGTAATCACAAAGGGGATGATAGGCTTTATGACTCTTGACATGGGACAGTCTGCTATCTGACATCCCACGAACAAATTCAATGCCATAGGTGGGGTAATAAGACCAATTGCCAGACAGAAGATAACAATCATACCAAAATGGGTTTCCCCAAATCCAAGCATAGTTGCAATTGGAAGCATGATTGGAACCATAAGTATAATGGATACAGACATGTCCATCAGCATTCCCATGATAAGAAGCAACACTACAATCAGCATAAGGACTATCCACTTATTATCCGAAACGCCCAAAATGGCCCTCGAAATCTGCCCTGGTATCTGTAACAATGTAAGAAGCTTTCCAAAGTAACTTGCAAAAGCAACTATTACCAGTATTTTTCCTGCCGTCATGGCAGATCCAACCGCTATCTTTGGAAGATCAGAGAACTTTATCTCATGGTAAATAAATATGCTTACAAAAGCCCCATAGATAATGGCAACTGCAGCTGCCTCCGTAGGAGTAAATACACCTGAATAGGTTCCGCCCAGGATGATAAACGGCATAATAAGACCAGGTATCACGCTGATTACAGTCTGAACCGGAGTTTTTGTGTTCTCCTGGGCAGGTTCTATTCCTTCCATTTCAATTTCTTCGGCTGTATTTAACCATTTTTTTACCTGCATCTTATTTAATATGACAAATGCTACCGTTGCCAGCAATCCCGGTACAACACCTGATATAAACATTTTACCTATCGATGCATTCGCCGTGACACAGTACAATACAATCGGTACACTGGGCGGTATTAAAATGCCCAGATATCCCGCAGCAGATGACAAAGCTGTGGCGTATTCCCGTTTATATCCATTCCTAATCATCTCAGGCACCATCAGGCCTCCGATTGCCGCAACTGCCGCTGCGGCCGATCCGGATATCGCCCCAAAGAATGCACAGGCAACAATACAGATGGTGCCAAACGCACTGACAGAATCTTTAAAAAACAGCTTTGCAAAGTCCACCAGACGTTTGGAGACACCGCCTTTAAGCATGATATCCCCGGCAAAGATAAAAAAGGGGATTGCTAAAAGTGAAAATGAATCAATACCTCCATACGTTGTTGAAGCAATCAGATTGGGATTGACCCCTGTAAAGAAGCTTTGATAGAACAATCCTCCCACGACAAATGAAAATGCTACAGGAAGCCCCAGCAACACCAGAGCCAGGAATATACCAAACAGTACCATTACTCATCTCCCCCTTTCCTGCAGCGTTGAACCTTAACCGCTATATTTTTAGAACAGAATAATACAGAACTGATGGCACAGACAATGGTCGAACAGTACATCATCCACATGGGTATCTGCAATACAGGGGATACCATCCCACTTTTAATAGATGCTTTTATCTGAAAAAAGTTATAGTATGCAAAACATGCCATTCCTGCCAATATAAAAACATTTAAGATGATATTGGCGTCAAATTTTTTAAACTTATGATTTAAATGATTTGGAACAAAATCAATATTAATATGAGACTCATCGTTAACAGCCAGCGCCCCCACAATAAACGTCATCCAAACCATCAGATAGCGTGTCACTTCTTCCAGCCAGGTAATAGAATAAAAGAGGAAATACCTTGTAAGAACACCCGTAAAAGCCAGAACCGACATGAACAATAGCATCCAGCCTATACAGAACTTCATGAATCTTTCCAATATCCTGCATATCATTAGTAATAGCTGCATGTAATCCCCCTTCCTTCTTACAATACATTGCTATTTACGTTCAGCAATTTCATCTTGAATCCGTTTTAGCAGGTCCGTATCAATCCTGTCATTGAATTTATCCCAAAGGGATTCCCCAATATCAACAAATTGCTGCCTCTCTTCATCTGTCAGGCGATGCAGTTCCATGCTTTCCGATGCTTCCATTTCATCCAGGATACTGGCTTCCAAATCCCAGCAGCCTTTATCCGCCTGGCGGCACATGGTATATATCTCATCTGCAAGATAATCCCTATCCGCTGCATCAAGACCATCCCACCAGGACTGATTTGCAAAAACAGCATTTAATTTTAGCAGATGATTATCATCCGTATAATATTTAGTGACCTCATCATATCCCCCGGTCATTGTAATAATTGCGCCAAAATCATGACCATCCACCACTCCGGTCTGCAGGGCCGTATATACCTCATTGGATGCCATTGTAGTAGGCGATGCGCCGCAGGCTTCCACCAGGGCCAGGTCACACTGGTTCTCCGGCACCCTCATTGTCAGCCCTTTCATATCATCCGGACATGTAATCGGCCTGGTGCTGTTTGCGAATGAATTGTAGCCATTGTCCTGCCACCCCAGGCATACCGTACCTTTTGCAGAGAGATCCGCTACCAGATCCTTTGCTATACCATTGGATTCATCCAACAGCACATCAATGGCAATCTGGGCAGACGGCCATAAAAAGGGCAGGTCACTGACAAGCAGTCCCTCATCAAATGAACCCAATGTAGATGTTGGCACAATACACATCTGGATTGTACCATCGATTGTCTGTTGAAATAATTCTAGTATATTACCCATCTGGGCATTGTCATAAACAGTTATAGTAATATTACCATCTGTCTCTGTTTTTACTTTATCTGCAAATGCCCTATATGCAATATTCTGTGGATGGCTGGATGGGGCCACGTTACAGAATGCTATATCTATCTTGGCGCCACTTCCTTTTGTTCCGTCTGTATCAGCCGCAGATGTATCCTTGGCTTTTTCCTGATTATCCGAATCTGCCTGAACCTGTTTCTCTGTCTGTGGTGGCTGGCCCGTTGTCTTGCTATCGGAAGAACATGCTGTCATTGTCGCTACCATTACTGCGCTTACCAAAACTAATAACATTTTTTTCATATCCTCACCTATCATCCTTTCAAATCGTAATTACTGGATTTGTGTGCCACGTTGCAATATTCATAGAGGTTCCCTGGTCTTAAAAGTTCTTTGGTGTTATAGCCTCCCCCCTCTCTTGATATTTTTGTACATCTGCACAAGCGTCTACCAAAATCATAGTTTAATAGTTGTGGTTTTTCCATAAAGAAATTTATTTCAATAGTCGTTTTATTGATAATATGTATAGAAATTATTTTCAATAATTCTTTTTAGGCGCGGATTTTTTATACTTTTTAGTAAGCCCTGATATACTGCTTATATAAAATATCAACATGGATAACATAACATCAGACAATTCCAATTTGTCTCTTTATTTACGGAGGAATTACTATGATAGGAGAAACATATATGCCATCCACCTGGCTGGCATTGAAAACCGCCCAGCTATATTATCTGGAGAACATGTCACAGAAAGAAATCGCATCTATACTTAACATCTCAAACGTAACGGTTTCACGCATGCTTCAGCGTGCAAAGGACCTGGGAATCATCCAGTTTTCCATTGCAGATGCATACCAATCCGCTTTAACTCTTGGGAATAAAATCAAGAACCAATATTCCCTTAATGATGTCATTGTGGTATCTCTGGATTTTAGGAATATAATCAATAAAAACATGTCCATAAAGCAGCTGACTGCCCTGGAAGGAGCCCGTTACCTGCAGCGGATTATCAAAGATAATGATATACTCGGATTGGCATGGGGCCGGACCATGTATTATTTAATCCATTACTTAAACCCCTGCCAAAAAGCAGGTACTTCTTTTGTTACGTTACATGGAAACCTTGGAAATTATTTAGAAGAACTTGAAGCCCAGAACCTGGTACACCGCGCCTCCATGGCATTTGGCGGAGGTCAGACAGCCGGACTATACCATGACGGACTGCAGGCCTCAGAAGAGATTTTAAATATCATTAATAAAAAACCGGATATCGTAAAAATATCCCAGCTGCTGGACCGCACTACGATAACCGTAAGCGGATTAGGTTCCTTTTATCCAGAGGCAACATCCCCATTAGCCAATTCATCTTATCTTTCAGCCTACGAACTTCAGGAACTAAAGGATGAAAATGTTTACGGTGATCTTCTTCTGCGTTTTTTTAACGAAAAGGGTGAGGAATGCAATACAAGTTTAAAAAATAGGACTTTATCCATATCCTTTGAGGATTATAAAAAAATCCCCTGCAAAATCATTGTTGCAAGCGGTGAATACAAAGCCTATACCCTAAATGCCGCCTTAAAGGGCGGACTTGCCAATGTTCTGGTAATCAGTGAGGACCTCGCATTACGACTGACCGAATTAATCTAAATATGTTATAGGTATTTTTTTCAATATGGTTTTTTAGCAAAATACCATATTGAAAAACCTTTCTTTATTGTACTCTAACCGCATCAAGTATATGATGATGTCAAAATCACCCACTCATTTATCTTCATAAACATTGAAAGGAGATTAAAAGTATGTATATTGATCCGATTTTAGTACAGGCACCAGAAGGGTTAGAAAAAGAGAGGTTCATCATTGCAACCTATTATTGTGCCGCAAAGCGCAGTACCAACATGCTAAAGTTCGCAGCCGCCTTAGCTGTGGAACAGACCTGCGGTACATGGATTAAAGTTCCCGGAGAAACCCCGGAAGTCAGAGAACTTACCATGGGACGTGTAGTCGGCGTATATGAGGCACCATCCTATCAAGGAACCATGCCCAATGACGTAAATGAACGCCATTTCATCATCCGCATTGCTTATCCCTGGAAAAATTTCGGGCCTCAATTTTCTATGATGCTAAGTACTGTTATTGGAAATATTTCCAGTTCAGGTAAAGTTAAACTGCTGGATCTTGAATTTCCACAGGAGTTCCTGAAGTTCTTCCCGGGCCCTAAATTCGGGATTCAGGGAATCCGTGGTATTCTTGGGGTACATGACAGACCTCTCCTTAATAACATGATTAAACCATGTACAGGCCTCAGCCCGGAAAAGACAGCTGAACTTGCCTATCAGGCAGCTGTGGGTGGTGTAGATATCATTAAGGATGACGAATTAGTTGCCAATCCTCCCCATTGTCCACTGATAGAACGTGTGAAAGCTGTCATGCCGGCAATCCAGAATGCTGATAGGATAAAGGGCGAAAAGACCTTATTTGCATTTAACATCACGGACCGCGCCGACCGCATTAAGGAAAATGCACTCAAAGCACTTGAAGCAGGTGCTAACTGCCTTATGCTGAATTATGCCACAGTTGGATTAGATGCTGCCAGAATGATTACGGAAGACCCGGAAATCGATGTCCCAATTCTTGGGCACTCAGATTATGTGGGAGCCAGTACTGCATGTGAATGGTGCGGAACATCTACCAAACTGATGAACGCTAAGCTTCCAAGGCTGGCCGGATTGGATATGATCATTGCCCTGAGCCCATATGGCAAATTCCCAATGCTTATGGATACCTTCATAGACTGCGGATATGCCATGACAATTCCTATGGGAAATATTAAACCGATTTTTGCAATGCCTGGCGGCGGAACCACCCAGGGCCATATAGAAGATATTATGAATAAATTCGGAAATGATGTAATCATTGCGGCCGGTGGTGCCATCCACGGACACCCAATGGGCCCGGCAGCAGGTGCCCGGGCATTCCGGCAGGGTATTGATGCTGTCCTGGCAGGACAGGGCCTTGAAGAAGCCGGAAAGCAATATGAAGAACTTGGGGCCGCATTAAATGCCTGGGGAATATATAAAGAAGACCAGGGTGGGAATTATGACTTGAAAGGTTGATTTAAACATAAGCACTGTATCCCATACCCCGGATAACAGGCGCAGGTAATCAGGAATAACAAGTCCTAACTTAAAAGAAAAATAGAAGGGTCATCAGATGCAGAATCTGATGACCTCCTCTCCGCTACACATCCTCATAATGCAAAATCCTCTTACGGATCTGGCTATATTTAAGTATCTCCGTATCCACATACTCCCATGTATACACAGCCGCGGTCCCTTCCTCGTCAAAGTTTACCCCTTTAAGAAGCAGGAATGCCTTGGGTGCAATCCCGGCAGCCTTTAAGAGCCGGTCCAGCAGCGCGTCATCCCGGCTGTATACTGCGTTCAGCTCCACCTTATCCCATTCCAGCTTCCTGCCGCTGGCCTTATACATAAAATAGAAGACGGAATTAACATAATGGTCCAGTTCCGCCATATCCACATCCTTCAGGTATGAAAGAGGGATAAAGTCCCTGGTAACCGCGCATATCTGTTTGTCCGCATAGAATATCTTGTCGCACACCAGGGCGTCACTGCCCTCTTCTATCTCCAGATGCCCGGCCACATCCCGGTCCGCCTTCATGATCCGATGGTCAATCATCTCCACCCTTGGCTCATAGCCGCTGTTCCTTATCATATCCGCAAAATGCATCACCGGGTTAAAGCTGGCCTTCATCTCAAAAAAGCTGCTGTTGACAAACGTGCCCTTCCCGTGCTTGCGGAATATCATGCCCTTGGCAGACAGATCATCCAGCACACTGCGCAGGGTAATACGGCTGACGCCTAACATCCGGGCCAGTTCTTCCTCCCTTGGCAGCTTCCTGTTAACAGCCAGGTCCATGTGTTTTATAAAACGCACAAGTTCTTCTTCCACCTGCAATTTTAAATCGGTTTTCCTGACCCTTCTGGGCACGGATTCCACCATATCATCTTCCGTCATCTGTCCCCTCCTGCAATTATAATGTCTTTCCTCATTATACCCCCTAACAAACCATTTGGCTACCAAAATAAGCCGCACCCTGTCCATACAAAACAGGGTGCGGCCCATGACGGCATTTTACAGCCCCTAGTACCGCCCGGCGTAAACAGGCAGGACGGAACCAGTACAGCCTTTATTATTAAATCATACCAGCTGCCTCTTAATCCTCTCTTCCTCCGCTTTCTTATCTTCCAGCGGATACCACATGGGGTCGGCGATATCAATACAGCAGGCCTCGCCCGGGGAAAATACCACCCGGTGAGGCGTCTCCACCTTCACCAGCTGTTCCCCCACCGGCACCAGGTACTCGGTCCTGTCCGTCAGGAATATCCTTTTTTCCACATGGGTCCTAAAGCCCTGGTCTGATGTGAGCCGGATGGCGTTGGGCCTTGTGGCAACCACCATTTCGCTGGCCGCGTCAGCCGGAACAGCCAGGTGAAGCGGCTGGCTAAAATCTCCCTTGGGATACACCCTGCCGTCCTTTATGACCACGTCCATAAAGGTGGATTCGCCCAGGAAACTGTGGACAAACCTGGAGTTTGGTTTTCTGTAAAGATTCTCAGGCGTGTCAATCTGCATGATCCGTCCCATGTCGCATACCATCATCCGGTCGGAGATGGCCATGGCCTCGGACTGGTCATGGGTTACAAAGATAATGGTAAAGTTAAACTTCCTCTGGAGTTCCTTAATCTCAAAACGCATGGACTCCCTAAGCTTGGGATCCAGATTGGAAAGGGGCTCATCCAAAAGCATGACCTTGGGGTTGGTGACAATGGCCCTGGCCAGGGCGATACGCTGCTGCTGTCCCCCGGAAAGGTCGGAAGGATAAACCTCCTCAAGCCCATCCAGGCTGCAGTGGTGCAGGGCCTCCTTCACCCGTTTTGCAATATCCGTCTTATTGACCTTCTGGATTTTAAGGGGAAATGCCACGTTGTCAAATATATTCATATGAGGCCACACCGCAAAGGCCTGGAACACCATTCCCAGCCCCCTCTCCTCGGGCGGCACATACAGATTCCTGGATTTGACCGACACCGGTCTGCCGCAGAGATGGATTTCCCCTTCTGACAGATCCTCAAATCCAGCTATCATACGCAGCGTAGTGGTCTTGCCGCAGCCGGAAGGCCCCAGGAAGGAGAAGCACTCCCCTTCCTTAATGGCCAGGTTAAAATCATCGACCGCAGTAACCGTGCCCATGGTCCTGGTTGTGAAGCGTTTTGTAACATGCTGTAATATTACCTGTTCCTGTGCCATGACGTTACGCCCCCTTCCTGTCCTTGGTGATTTGTGTAACAATTGTATTACATATGATAATGATTAAGATTGCCAGTGACGCCAGGGCCGATGCCTGGGGTATCATGCCCGCGTCACGCAGGGAGTAAATCTGTACGCCCAGCGTCCTTGTATACGGCCCATACAGGAGGATGGATGTGGTCAGCTCCCTCATGGCCGGAAGGAATATGAGGAAGAAGCCCGATACCATGGCTGGCCGGATTAAGGGCAGCGTGATGTCCTTCAGGGATTCCGTATGGGATGCGCCGCAGGCCCTGGACGCCTCCTCCAGGGACGAGTTCACCTGCTGCAGGGAGGCGGACGCGCTCTTCATGGAAAAGGACAGATACCTTGCCATGTATGCCACCAGGATAATCCAGATGGTATTGTAAAGCTTGATTCCGAAAATGGACCCGGACCAGGAAAGGATGACGCCGATTGCCAGCACCGTACCTGGTATTGAGTACGGAAGCACGGAAAGGATCTCCAGGACGCCTTTTCCCTTTGGCTTAATGCGGTTGATTACGTATGCAACCATAACGCCCAGGAACATACACACGATTCCGGCCGTTACGGACAGGAACAGCGAGTTCTTGATGGAATCCAGGGTTGCCGGGGAGGTCAGTACCTTCTGATAATTCTTCAGGGAGAAGTTCTCCGGTGTAAGCGGCAGTCCGTATGCATTTACAAGGGCTACCAGGAATATCATCACCAGCGGGACCACCACGATCACCACCAATGTCAGGCAGGCAAATGCCAGCAGGGGGTATTTTGCGCCTCTCAGCTTAATCAGCGTGGGCCGCATGGATTTACCCTTGATGATATCGTAGCTTCCGGAACTTAACACCCGCTTCTGGATTACCAGGGCCACTGACACCACCGCCACCAGAAGGATGGAAAGGGCAGCGCCCTGGCGGATTCCCTCAAAGCTTCCCGAGGATTTATATATCAGGGCATAAATCATGGTTGGAAGCGTATAAATATTTTTTGAAAAGCCAAGAATGGAGGGCACCCCGAAATGCGCCAGCGAGGAAATCAGTATCAGCAGCGCGCCGGCGGATATGGCAGGTTTTACAAGGGGGATTGTGATCTTCGCAATGACCTGGCCCTGCTTTGCGCCCGCAATCCTGGCCGATTCCTCCAGCGTGGGGTCCATACGCTCCAGCGCGCTGACCACCTGCATGAATACAAATGGGAAGTAATAGGAACACTCCACAAAGATAATGCCGCCAATGCTGTTAATGTTAATGGGCGCATTGGCCAGATGGAAGGTTGCCATCAGCCATTTATTCACATAACCGGCCCTGCCGGAAAAAAGCAGATCCCATGCCATGGCCCCGAAAAATGGGGGGAACATATATGGAATCGTGAACATGGCCCTCATGAATCCTTTGGCCGGGATATCGCTCCGCCCCAGGAGCCATGCATAGAACAGGCCCATAATGGTGCCGAACAAAGTAACTGCCAGGGCAATCACAATGGTATTCCACATTGCCTTCAGGTTATCTACATTTCCTATGACTGAGACGAACAGGCTGATATCAAACTTATTCTCATAGAAAAATGCATTGTACACAATCATGAAAATCGGAATTGCCACAATGATGAGCAGCAGCACAAAGCTCAGGCCTGTCATGGCCTGGTCCAGGCCGAACTTCCTGCCCTCCATGGCAGCCAGTTCCGAGCCGCTGGTCATGGCACGTTTTCTCCTGAATATCATACGGCTTCCTCCTTTCCTGCAGTGGGATAAAATTCAGGACCTACGAACTTAAGCCCCACCGTATCCCCCTCCTGCTCCACTGCTCCTGTCTGCATGGCGTCAAAGGCATTTTTCTGGACACGGACTTCCCTGCCGTCAAACTCTACAAAATAATCGTATTCACTTCCCAGGAATACGGAACGCTTTACCTTGGCTTTTACAGGCGATGCTGGATCAAAGGTAATGTTGTTGGGCCGTACGCCCATATCCACCGTCCCCGCCTTGTCAAATTGTGCCGGGACCGTCCCGTCAAACACCAGATTCCTATTCCCTGCAAAGCACCAGTCACCGCCCAGTCTGCTCAGCGTAAAGAAATTGGACACGCCGATGAACTCAAACACAAAACGGTTGGAGGGCCTCAGGATGATGTCCTCATCCGCCCCCAGCTGGCACAGTTTTCCATTCTGGTCCATGATTGCCATCTTGTCGCACAGCTGCAGGGACGCTTCCTGGTCATGGGTGATATAAAATATGGTGGTCCCTATGTTCTTTTGGATCTGCCGTATCTCAATCAGCATTTCCTCCCGAAGTTTGGCGTCCAGATTTGTTATGGGCTCATCCATGACAATGACCGCATCCGAGCTCACTAATGCCCTGGCAATGGCTACCCGCTGCTGCTGCCCGCCGGAAAGCTGGCTGGGCAGGTAACTGGCATATTCTGTCATGCGCACCTGCTTTAAGGCATTTTCAGCCTTCTGCCTAATCTCAGCTTTGGACATCCTTTGCTTTTTCATGGGGTAGCAGACATTTTCCAGGACCGTCATATGGGGCCATACCGCATAATCCTGGAACACCACGCCCACGCCACGGCGCTCCGGGGGAATGTTAATACGTTTTGCCTGGGAGAACACACACCGGTCCCCAATCCATATCTCTCCTGAACTTGGCTTGTTGAATCCCAGCAGGCAGCGGATCAATGTGGTCTTCCCACATCCCGACGGTCCTACCAGGCACATGATCTGGCTGTCATCCACTTCCAGGGAAAAGTTCCTTAAGATCTGATTGTTCCCATAGGCAAAGGATACGTTGTCAAATTTGATACTGGCCATTCCAGTCCCTCCTGTCCCTTATATTCCAATCTATTCCAATACACTTTAACAGGGCCGGAACATCTTCCGGCCCCGCATCCATACCCTTATAATCCTTACCTGGACCCCTGCCGGAATCCATGGTCCAATCCTTACTTGAAAATATTGTCAAATGTCTCGATGATCTGGTCTGAGTTATCGGACAGGGACTGAAGGTCAACGGTCATGGCTGCCTTGGCAATCTCCTCCACGCTTGCGCCCTTCTGGTCAACATCATCCCTTACAGAGAGCAGGTTGTTCTCAACCAGGATTTCCTGGCCTTCCTTGGAAAGGATGAAATCATACAGCAGCTTTCCGTTTGTCTCATTGGCGCATCCTTCAACCAGGCCGATGGGGGAGAAGATGGATACCAGGTCTTTATCTATATATGTAAAGCCCAAAGGCGAACCCTCATCCATCAGGTTCTGCGTCACATAATCCAGCATGATGCCTACCTTATAAGCCCCGGCCGCTACCTGGTTATGGGTTGCGGTTGTGCCGGACTCCAGCTCGCATCCGTTGTCTTTTAATTTCTGGAAATACTCCTCGCCGTAGTCAGGGCTGGAAAGCAGCGCTCCTACAAAGTACTTGGTTGTTCCGGCAGAAGACGGGTCTGTCATGACAATCTGGTTGTTCCACTTTGCATCCAGCAGGTCATTCCATGACTTGGGGGCCTCCTCCTCCGTGACCAGGGATGTGTTGTATCCAATGGACATGTTCATCATACGGGCGCCGGTGTAATATCCTTCTGAATCAATAAACTTATCAGCAATGGCGGATGCCTCCGGGGAGGAGTATTTTTCAAGTATGCCTTCATTCTTAAACCCTATGTAGTCAGAGGGGTCGCCTACCCATATGACGTCTGCCGCCACCTGCCCGGACTGGTGCTCGGTTGCGATTTTGGTGATGACCTTGCCGGTGCCTGCAAAATAATAATCCATCTTGATATTAGGATACTTCTTTTCAAATCCTTCCTTAATGGCCATCAGCTGGTCTTCCTGCATGGAGGAATACAGCATGACGTTACCGGATGCCTCAGAAGCAGCCTGGGTATCCCCGCCGGCCGCCTGGGTGTCCTCTGCCTTGTCTTCTGCTTTGGAATCCGCTGCCGGGGCCTCGGTCTTTGCAGCTGCCGCCGTTGTCTCCGGTGCTTTGGAACCGCCGCAGGCTGTCAGTGACACTGCCATTGCTGATGCCAGGATAACTGCTAATTTTTTCTTCATAGATAATACCTCCCTCAATACGTTTAATTTTTGCATCTGGGACAATTTGTGCATTCCCTTGTGCAATTTGTTTGTTTTGCAGTTGATTTGATTGTAAATTTTATGCTAAACTATGTAAAGTATGAAAAATGCGGAAGTCAACCGATGTACAATTTTTAAACCTTACAAATATCAAACTATACTGAGAGTGGTAAAAATATGAACAAATTGGTGTTTAAATCAAAAAAAGTCAGACAGGCAATCCGCATCCTGGCCTTTGGCACAGGATTCATCGTGATGCTTTCCGCTGTCTTTTTTACCTTGTTCCGCATATTTGAGCGCATCACCTATGACTCCATTTCAGACCTGAACCGGGATTTTGCCATCCAGATTGATACACTGACCGAGACCATTAATTCCTCCATTGTCAACTATGGGATGCAGCTTTTCTATTCCAATGCAGTTAAGACCATGATGGGCGCTGCCTCATTTTCCAATACGGACCGTGTATACATGACCAGGGATTTGAATACATCCCTGAGTTCCACGGAATTTGCCGGGTCCATCATCATCCATAACGGATATACAAACCGGGTCTACTCCACGGACCCGTCCTTTCCGGACCAGTCCATTGATACCTACAGGAACGCGCAGATCCGGGAACTGCTGACAAACCGCACCAATGAGAACCGTTTTAAACCCATTTACTGCCATGAGGAGGAACCTGAAAGCCGGGAGTTTTATACCTTCATGTTTTATGAAATCAATCCCGATGGCTCCCCCAAACCCAGCACCCTGATCATTACCGTAAAAAGCGAATGGTACAAACGGGCCCTGCTGGCTTCCAATCCGGCCTCAGACCTGATTGTCATCAATAAAAGGGGGGATGTGCTGGTATCGGCAAGTGATTCGCTCCTTGAAAAATATTTGGACTATTATCCGTTTATCACAGTGGAAAAAAACAGCGGGTATTTTATCAATAAGCAGAAAAAGGAAATCTGCATGTATTATGAATCCCTGACCACCGGACACACCTATATGAAGATCTCCTCCCTGTCCAAGGCCCTGCCCCGTCTTTTATACTTCCGGCAGATTGTTGTGTATTTTATGGTTACATTAATCTCTGTCTTTGGCTGTGCCCTGCTTGTCCTCCTGATTTACGCCCTGATGCCCATGCTGAAGATGAAGGATGCCATCACCACCATCAACAAGTTCCTGGAAGGGGATGAGGCGGATATCCCGGACACCCCTCCCCTTCCGCTGAAAGAGCAGATTGATGCCGTGGTGTCCAAGTCCGAGCGCACCAGCCTGGAACAGATTTTTTATGACATGCTGGCCGGTAAGCTCTCACTTTCCTCTGCACGGCTGTTTAAGGATATGGAAGGCCCATTTGGCCTTATGCTGATACATGCCCTTCACAGAAAAGACATCTATGGACTGGTGGAAAAGCAGCATCCTGAGCTGGTAGTCACCAAATCCTCCCATATTTATGCGTGTATCGGCATCTACCGGTCCAAGGAGGATTACCACGGCCTGGCCCTATGCCTGTCGGGAACACTGGACTGCCGCCTGTTTCAAAGCGTCCTGTTCACGGACTTTGACAGCCTGCCGCTACATTTCTCCAACCTCCATGAACTGCGCAGGTTAAGCCTGGTGCTGGGACCGGAGGAGCGGCTAATCCCGGAGGAGGCGCTTTTCTCAAAGGCTTTGGCCAACACCGTGACCACCCGGGATTTTACGGACCTGATTGTGCGTCTTAAGTCCGGCAGCCTGGATTTAAGCAGGGCAAAATGGCAGGAAATCCGCAGCACCATTGTCAACTACAGGTATGATGACTTCCAGTATGTCCTTAACCGGGCCGAGGATACCATCTGCAGTATATTAAACGAATTTTCATCGGACCTGTTAAAGGACAGCCAGAAACTGCTGCCGGAGTCCCTGGAGCAGATAAAGGACCTGGACGTGATAGACCAGGCATTTGACCGTGCATTTGTGGCCATCTGTGGGAATTATAGTGAAAAAAAGGCGGAAAAATACTCCGAACTGGCAAAACAGATTAAAGGCATTGTCCAGGAGAACTACCATGACAGCAGCCTTAACTCCCAGCGCATTGCAGATATGATCCAGATGAACAACGCATATCTGGGACGGATGTTTAAAAATTCCTATGGCCGTTCCATCAATGACTATATCAATACCTGCCGGCTGGAGGAAAGCATGCGCCTGCTGCGACAGACCGACATGTCGGTGGAGGAGATTGCCCAGAACGTGGGGTTCTCGAATATTAAGTACTTCTATGTGCTGTTTAAGAAGCTTACGGGAATCACGCCGGCAACTTACCGGGCCGGATGATGAGAACGGGTGATGGGCCGGGTGATGGGCCGGGTGATGACACAAAAAAAGACGGTCTTGCCGGGATGATGGAATCACACATCCATTGTCCCGGCAGCCGTCCTTAATTGTCATATCCTGTCCATCCGCAGGATCTGTCTCATCCGCATATCCTGCTTTATCCGCGCATCCCGCTGCATCCGCACATCCTGCTTTATCCACACAATCCGCTTCATCAGCAGAAGGAATCCACAATCTGCCCCATCTCCGTCCACTTCTTCTCCATGTCCTCCACCAGGCCGAACTGGGTGCGGCAGCGGTCCAGGTTGTGCTGTTCCCTGGCAATCTTAAAGTAGGTGTCGCCCTCAAGGTAATCCGTCAGGAAACGCATCCCGCATTCCAGGGTCATAAGCCGCGCGCCCTGGGGAAGCATCCTGACCTCCTTCTCAGTCAGGCTTCCCGCGCATCCTTCAAGGAATCCCTTTGTATATATCTCAAACAGTGGCAGGGACAGGGATACCTTGCTTAAATCCGTCTCGTCCTCTTCTGCCGTATTGGCGCCGAACCGGATGGAGTCGCCAAAATCAAAAATGGAAAGACCGGGCATCACCGTATCCAGGTCAATGATGCAGATTGCCTCGCCTGACTTATCGTCAATCATGATATTGTTAAGCTTTGTATCGTTGTGGGTTACCCTTATGGGCAGTTCCCCTTTTTCCAACATATCCATGGCCAGCCCCATGTCGGCTCCCCGGTCCATCACAAACCGGATTTCTTCCTGCACCCCAGCCGCCCTGTGGCAGATATCCTGCTCCACCACCTTCTTAAACCGCTCAAACCGTTTTGGCGTGTCGTGGAAACCAGGGATGGTCTCGGACAGTTCCCTGGCCGGATACTTTGACAGCAGTCGCTGGAAGTGGCCAAAAGCCTTTCCGCTCTGATAAAAATCTTCGGGCTTCTCCACCAGGTTATAGCAGGTCGCGCCTTCGATGAACAGGTACATCCTCCAGTAATTCCCCTTGCTGTCTACATAGAATGTACCGCCGTCCCTGGTCTTTATCAGGTTCAGTGTCTCCCGGTCAGGGTCCCCGCCATGTCTGATAACCTCCTGCCTTAAGAATGTGGTAACCCCTTCAATGTTCTTCATCAGGGACACGGGGTCCTTAAAAATGTCGTCGTTCATCCTCTGAAGGATATAGGGACGGCCGCACACCAGTTTAAATGTATCATTAATATGCCCGCTGCCATAACGCTCACAGCTTACTACTTTCCCGTCCGTGGCAAATGCCCCTGCTGCTTCCTCCAATATACATGTCTCCAGTTCTGCACTCATCACCTAATCCTCCCACAGTTTTTGCGGATACAGTCCACTGTCCTTCAGTCCTTTTATGGCCTTTACCACCATTTCCTTATCTTCCTTGTAAGTAACGCCGTACCAGCGGTCCACACTTTTTAGCACAGTAACCTCTGCCAGGCCTGATTTAAGCAGCTCATCCACCACAAATGGTAGGAAATATTCACATTTAAGCGGGTTCACCGGCAGGTTCTGTTCCAGGAACGCCCCAAACCTTCCATCCAGTTCTCCCAGGACGCTTTTTGTAAACCCCCACATGTTCATGGATACAATGGTGGATTCCGGCAGCCCGGCCCACGATGCCCCGTCATCCTCCGTGTATTCCGCCATGCCGCCATGCTTCTCAATCCTTGTGCGCTCATGGATATCCACCAGGTGGCCATCCTCATCCACCGAGCACACGCCCCTTGCCACATGTCCATTGTCGGTCAGGGTGTTGTAAAGCTGGTAGCCGACCATGGTATACTGGTATCTGTCATCATCCTCCACCAATGCCAGCTGGTCATAAATCATGTGAAATGCCTCTTTCCCATAATAATCATCTGCATTGATGACTGCAAACGGCCCGTCAATCAAATCCTTACAGCACAGCACTGCATGGGCGGTGCCCCAGGGCTTCACGCGGCCCTCCGGGACCTCAAACCCTTCCGGTATCTTATCCACCTCCTGATACACATATGCCACATCCATATATCTGCTGATACGGTTGCCTATGTGGATCTTGAATTCCGTCTCAATGGCCTTCTTGATGATAAAGATAACCTTCTCAAATCCAGCCTGTTTTGCATCAAAAATGGAGAAATCAATGATGATGTTGCCATACTCATCCACCGGGTCAATCTGTTTTAACCCGCCGTAACGGCTTCCCATACCAGCCGCCATGATTACCAGTACCGGTTTTTTTCCCATGTCTTCTTCCCTCTTTCACTTGATTGATTCTGTCATCATCCCTTAACGCCGCCGCCCGTAACACCTGCAATGATTTTTTCCGACAGGAAAATATACAGGATGAAGGTGGGCAGGAATACGATGACAACGGCCGAGAACATACCGGCCCAGTCCCCTGTGTATTTCATGGAGTTAATCATGGAGTACAATCCCACCGCAACAGGACGCACCTTATCCGAGTTGCCGAATATCAGGGAAATGAAATATTCATTCCAGATATTGATAAAATTGAAAATGGTCACGGTCACAATACCCGGCTGGGCCATAGGAAGCATGATCAGCCAGAAGGTCTTTACCGGCGGGCAGCCGTCTATGGCAGCAGCCTCCTCAAACGCCCTGGAAAGATTGGCAAAAAAGGTGGTGAGGAATATGGTGGTATAGGGCACATTGATGCCGATGTACAGGAAAATCAGGGTGCCCCTGTTGGCAGCCACATTATTAAGGATATTAAGTCCTGCCACCATTGCAAACAGGGGCAGCACGATCATTACCACGGGAACACCCATGGATGCCACCAATCCCGTCTGTATCAGCTTATTGCACACAAAGTCAAAACGTGACAATGCGTACGCGGCAGGCGCGCAGATGACAATCAGCATGGTACAGGACACAATGGAGTAAAACAGTGAATTAAAGAATATGGTGGACACATCGGAGTTAACCCATGCCTTCACATAATTCTCAAAGTGGAACCCGCTCTCCAGCAGTTTGTTGGAGAAGATTTCCTTGGTGGTGGAGAAACTGGCGCAGAGCACCCAGCCTAAAAGCACCAGGGTGAAGAAGATCCACAGGGTCAGAAGCAGGTAACCAGGTCCCAGCTTCAGCTCCTTTTTCCAACGGATGGGTTCGCTGTATCTCTTTTCTTTCTTTCCGAACATTCCTGACATATACCTTTCCCCCTCCCTTAGAATTCCAAATCATCATCTTTCAGAAGATGATTACACAGCCAGAACACAGCAACCACACACACGCTCAGCATTACGCCAACCGCCGCGCCGATGCCCGAGTTCCTCTCTGTCACACTGTTTCCTGCACCGAAAATCTGCATATAGAGATAAACCATGGGCGTAATGGTCTGCGTATCGGCCGTAACCGTTGAAAACAACTGCGACCACACAAAGAACCCAACGCTTGTGACGCTCCACATGGTAATGTTCGTCCTGAACACGCCCTTGAGCAAGGGAAGTGTGATGTAACGGAACTGGTTGAACTTATTGGCCCCGTCCAGGGTTGCCGCTTCAAAATATTCATCGCTGATCCTCTCAATACCGCTGGAGAATATCAGCATATGGTAACCAACCATGCCAAAACAGTACGCAAGCAGCAGCGCCATGAACTTGTGGTCGTTGTCCAGCCATTGTATCTTAGCAATGGAGTCCAGCCCGATGGCTGAGAAAAATGATTTTAAAAGTCCGAACTTCGGGCTGTACACATACTGCAGCCACATGGTTGCCAGGGCCACCGCGCTGACAATATTGGGCAGGTAGATCATGGCCCTGAAAAAGCTCTTGAACCGGATGCCGCTGGTAATGATGACTGCAAACAGAAGTGCCAGCGACATGACGATAATGCCTCCGATAAACCATATGCGGACCAGGTTCCACATGGATATGCGGAACAGCGTGGTGTTGGCCAATTTAACGTAGTTATCAATTCCGGTGAAGGTCCATTTTGACATGGAATCCGTGATTCCTTCTATCTTGAAAAAACTCATCAGAATGGTTCTGATGATGGGATAAAGGAACACCAGGATAAACATCACCACCGCCGGTGTCATAAACGCGAGTATCATTCCTTTGTTTCTTTTCACACCAGTGCCTCCTTACTTTACTTGATGAAACGTGCAAAAGAGGCGGCAGCGTTAGACGATGCCACCTCAATGATGTTATTTCCGGATTATTCTGTTTATGGTAATGGGTGTTACTTGCCGGCAGCCTGCAGATTCGCCACGAACTCATCCGCTGTAATGGAACCGCCGCAAAGCTTCATCATGTTTTCTTTGATGATTGGGGTCATATCCACGTTGTCCTCTGCGCCTGCTGCCCATGGATAACGTGTGGTCAGGCTTTCCATGACCGGCTTCACACATGCAATCTGTACAGGCCACTCGGTATTGGTTGAATCGGAAGGAATACCAACTGACTCAACAGAAAGCTTCTTGTCAAATTCGCCCTTGGTTAAGTATGTGATTAACTGGAACGCAGCCTCTGCATTCTTGGAATCCTTGTTGATTGCCAGTACCTGTGCGCCAAAGTTGGCTGCCTCCGTACCGTCTGTTCCGCCCTCGACTGCCGGATAGCTGAAGCATCCCCACCGGAAGTCGTCCCCGGCCATGTCCTTAACCTCGTTGGGAAGCCAGGAACCGTTCAGGTACATGGCTGCCGTTCCCATGGCCAGTTCCTGGTTCTGTCCTGCCGGCCATACGTTGGAAGCAATACCTTCTGAAAAATATCCCTTATTGGCAAAATCCTCATATGCCTTAGCAAGTTCAAGGACAGACGGGTCATCCCACTTGTTGTTCTTAACAATATCCGAAGTCTTATCATATCCGTTGATCCTGGACATATGGTATCCGAACATGCAGAGGATATAAGCATCGTCACATGTGATTGGTGTATAGCCTGCATCCTTAATCTTCTGGCATGCGGCATCCAGTTCCGCCCATGTGGCGGGTACAGCGGTCACACCGGCCTCATCAAAGATAGACTGGTTGTAGAAAAATGCAAATACATTGGGCTGGTAAGGAATGGACTTCAAGGTCCCGTCGCCCACCTCACGGCAGGCCCCTATCAGGCTTGCGCTTGCCGTGGCTTCATAATCATTGGCCTTGGCCAGTTCTTCCAGGTCCATGATGTAGGCGCCCCATGTCTTGTTCACACGGTCAATATCCTCGTCAAACATATCAATATTGGTTCCTGCATCCAGGGCCGGCTGAAGGCCTTCACGGATACCGGTACGTCCCTTAAACTGCAGGTCAACCGTGATTCCCGTGTCTGCTGAGAACTGGTCAACGGCTTCCTTGATGACTTTGCCCTGGGGCTCGGTGGCCTCCCACATGGACCAGTAAACAAGGCTTCCGTCCCCGCCGGATGCCTGGGTGTCCGCTGCAGCGCCATCCGCTGCCTTGGTGTCAGCCGGCGCCGCAGTCTCCGCCGGTGCCGCGGCTGTCTCCGCTGGTTTAGAACCGCCTCCGCAGGCAGTCAGTGAGCCAACCATTGCCGCCGTCAGTGCCAGTGCCCATAATTTCCTTCTTTTCATATAATACTTCCTCCTTAAATATATTTGTGTTTTTGTCCCGTCAAATACATTTCTGATACCCTTAGTATAGTAAAACTGCACATAATATTCTTTGGACTATTGATTATTAAATTTGTACGATAAGACCATTTTTATATATATTATACAAATATATAATGCCCCTCGCCATTCCATATATCATTTATCACGGACATCTGTAAATTACAGGCAGACTGCCACTGCAGCCCCTTGGGCCTGTGTGAACATCCATTCCTGCCCCGGATATGCAAAAGGGACGCGGCTCTTCATTAGCAGCCGCGTCCCTTTTTCCTTTGTCATTTACATGGAAAACCAGCGTATCTCACAAGGCTTCAGTTCCATTCCTGTCCCATTTCCCTGGCCGTCATAGACCGTGGATACCTGGGTCTTGCTGGAGTTATTCACCACTGCATACTTCCCTGTTTCCGGATAGGCATGGACCTCACAGTAAATATTATCCGCATACCATTTCTTCATATCCCCTTCCCTGGCAGCGGCATAATACATGCTGCGCAGCAGGATACGTGTATTCACATAGCTGTATGGAAGGCCTGCAATGTATACGCCGCGGCCTTTTCCGTACCCATGGGCGCTGAGGTGCACTTCATGGTCTGAATATTCCACGATTTCAGTATCCCCGCCAAGGGCATAGACATTCTTCATGCTTTCCCCAAAATCAATGGGCGGTAAGACGCCATGGCCATCCACCGGATTTACTTCCATATCCTCTGTTATGAAGTGACCTTGGGCCTGTTTTGTATCATACTTATCCGTGGACAGCGTATACCCCAGTTCCTTGTCCACCCCCAGCACATCGGCCAGCTGGAAGAACCGTCCATTGTGGTGTACGGCGCAGGGTTCGCCTACGCCCACAAAACCGCCGCCGCTGTATACCCATCTGCGGATTGCAGTGACCAGCGTTTCGTCCAGCCACTCATCCCCGCCGGACCAGGCCGTACCCGCGTCCCCTGCATTGATGATGACGTCCAGGTCTTCCGGGATCCCGTGCTGCCGGATATCCTCAAAGCTTATGAATGACACATCCACGCCAGCGCCGCTGAGGGCCTCCAGTATGCCGAAATACGTGTAGGTCTGCTTGTACCACAATGCATGCGCCACCATATAAGGCTGCCAGGAGCGCAGCCGCCCCCAGCAGTTGAGCACAGCCACCTTAAGGCCGCAGTATGGCCTGCTGCCCGCAATATTATCATACAGCTCCCGGAATTCATCGGTTACCTTCTCTATGTAATCCACAAATCCGGGGAACCTATACGCCAGGCTTAAATACCCTCCGTATCCGATGCGGTCAACCGGCCTTCGCATCAGTGCGCGGCGGGCGCAGAGCCAGTTCTCAACCGCCTCCGGCACAGGGTCATTTCCCTGGTAAAAGGTGTCTGGGAAAAAGTACGGCAGGAAACGGCCTTCCGTGTACTTCACTCCGGGAATATCGGATATCAGGCGCAGCGTGGCGCCTCCGCCAACGCTTCCCACCACTGCATCCAGGCCAATTGCAGGGAAATACCTGCCGTAGGGTTCGGTGCCAATCCAGTTGTCCCCCAGAAACATCATTGCCTCCCGCCCGGCCTCATGTACCAGCCCCACCAGCTCCCCGGCCTTTTCCGACACAAACCGCTGGATAAAGTCCATATAGTCCCTGTACTGCCTGGTGGGTACGCGGAATGTGGAGTTATAATACCCGTTATCAACAATGTCCTCCGGCCTGAGGGCATAGCCGTACTCCTTCTCAAACTCCTCCAGCGCCTTCACGGACACGGTTGCGCCGTATCCGAACCAATCCACAAACTTTTCCTTTGCATCACTATCAAATACCAGGGTGAAATGATAGAAAAATGTGGTAAACCGCACCACATCCGTGTCCGGGTTATCCTTCAGCCACTGTACCAGATATTCCTTGGCAAATGCGCCGGACGCATCCTGTCTCACGTCAAAAGGTATCTCATGAGGCTTATCGCCCCAGTTATTGGTAATATGGTTATACATCTGGGTGGGATCCCAAATGGCGTATACGAGAAACGACACCGTATACTCGTGGAACGGTTCTGCATGTGGAATCACTACTGTCAGTTTTCCGCCTTCCCCGGGCCGTCCGCCGGACGTAGACAAGTTTCCCTCCATGGACAGTTTTCCCTCCATGGACAAATCCCATTCCTCAGGAGGCAGCGCCTGCCCCGTGGTCCTGTCCATGACTTCCCACCATTTCTTAGGGTCATGGTCCAGATCCGGCACCACCTGCTGGTCAAAATAACCGTCCATGAAGTCAATCCCCAGCCGCGTCCCTGCAGCCGTGTGCCGTTTCGACATAAGGTAAAGCTGCTGGCATTCATCCATGTGCTCCCTTGCAAATTCATTATGGCCCCTTGCCACAAAATACGTGGTATAAATCTTTGCATCCAGTGATTTGATATCCCGGTCCAGCTTTGTCCCATCGCTGTCACGGATGGCGTCCGCCCCCCACCGCTCCAGAAGTTCCTTCGTCTCATCCAGAAAATTGGATTCACTGGGCAGCGTCACCCTTCCCTTTGTCTTAGACATATGACCTCCTCCCGCATATTCCTGCGTATTCCTGCATTTTCCTGTATCCTCAGTATAAACAAATTGCCCTTTGCAGGCAAGACAGGCCCGTCAAATATATTTGTACATTCTATTGTTTTATTTGTATAATCGTGTTTTATCCAGGAGAAATGTATGATATACTCAGATTAAATCATGATTGAAAAGAGGGTATGCCATGGCATATGAAAGCGTGCATCTGGAAAACAGCATTGCCATTGAAAACATTATCTCGGTCCACTATTTCCAATATATGAGCGACTTTTCCTTTCCAGGGGAAAGCCATGATTTCTGGGAGCTGGTCTGCGTGGACCGGGGCGAGATCATTGCGGTTGCAGGGGACAGGCAGCTGGCGCTTAAAAAGGGGAACATCCTGTTCCACAAGCCCAACGAGTTCCACAACGTGCTGACCAATGGGCGTATCTCCCCCAGCCTGGTGGTCATTGGCTTTGACTGCCATTCGCCCTGCATGAAAGCATTTGAGGACCAGCTGATGAACGTCCAGGATACAGAAAAGGAACTGCTGGCAAAGATCATTGTGGAAGCCCGCAACACCTTTGACGGACGTCTGGACGACCCTTATCAGGAAAAACTGGTTTTCCTGGAAAAGCAGGCCTCCTTTGGCGCACCCCAGCTAATCAGGCATTATCTGGAACAGCTGATGATCCACCTGTACCGGAGGTATTTTTCCTATCCCCTGCCTGTGCGCACAAACCACCTGCTTCCGGCCAAGCCCGGCACGGGCAATGACACCTATAACCGGATTGTCCGTTACATGGAAGAACATATTGACGAGCAGCTTACCATTGATAAAATCTGCAAGGATAACCTGGTGGGACGTTCCCAGCTCCAGAAGCTGTTCCGGGATGCCCAGGGCTGCGGGGTGATTGAGTTCTTCTCCGCCATGAAGATTGACACCGCCAAGCAGATGATACGGGACCAGCAGCTGAACTTTACCCAGATTTCGGACAAACTGGGCTACACCTCCATCCACTATTTTTCCAGGCAGTTTAAAAAGCTGACCGCAATGACACCGTCGGAGTATGCTACTTCCATCCGTCTGTTGTCGGAAAAGCCGTCTTAGGACGTGTTTGAAAATTGCTTTCCGTCAGATAGGGCGTGTCCGGATACACGGACACGCCCTATGGAATCAGGTCTTCTTAATAAAATCCTTCCCGCACTTGGGACAATGGATGCTTACCTTGCCATGTCCCCGTGGAATACGTATCTTCTGGCTGCAGCCAGGACATTTGAAAATACGGTATCTGCGTCCCTCCGCAAAATAAAACTTCACCTTTTTCCAGTATTCCGTCAGATAAAAACGCTTTCTCAGATATGCCTGGTTCTCCTGGTACCGCTGTCCCACATTCTTTGAAAACATACGGAAATACATGGCAAAAAGGCCTGCCAGCTCCAGCATGTTCAGTATCATGGACGGCAGCGCAGCGCGCACGAACAGATTGACGACAATCACCACAAGCACGGCCGATACCATGAACTGCCCCAGCTGGTCCATGCCGTATCTTCCTATCATGAAGCGCTGGAACTTCTCCCTTAAACGGTTTAACATCTGTATCATTTCCTTTCCCACATCCACATGAGTGTAACTATACCTTAAATCACCGCTAAAATCAATGTGGGTGCGGAATTCTTAATGGTAATTTTAGAAACCTACATCCGTTTGACCGCATCCATGGCCAGCAGGGAACGCTCACACTCATCTGCGGTCAGGGTAATCTGCCAGCACAGCGTGCTTCCCTTCATATGTTCAGCCGCGTAACTGAGCCCATTGGTGCGCTCATCCAGGAAATTCCGGTCAATCTGGTTGGGGTCGCCTAAAAGGATGATCTTGGTTCCTTTTCCTGCGCGGGTTATGATGCCTTTGACCTGGGCAGGTGTCATGTTCTGGGCCTCATCGATAATCAGATAGGTCCTGACAATGGAGCGTCCCCTTATGAAGTTAAGGGCTTCTGCCTGGATTAATCCCCGGTCAAAAACCTCGTCCACCTTGCCCTTTAACGCTGTCTCATCCTCATATCTTTTTTCCTCGCAGGAATCAATCAGCTGCTCCAGGTTGTCAATGACAGGCCGCATAAGGGGCGATATCTTCTCCTGCTCATCCCCGGGCAGGAATCCGATATCCGTATCAAACTGGGCATTAGGGCGGCTGATGATGATTCTCCGGTATTCGCCTGTGGGATTGTTAAGAAGTTTTTCAAGGCCCACCGCCAGGGTATAAAACGTCTTAGCCGTGCCTGCCATCCCCTTTACTATGACCAGCGGCGCCTGTTCCGCGGGCTGCATCAGGGCTTCCTGGAGGAAATACTGGCCGGAATTCCTTGGCGCAACGCCATAAGGCCTGCTTTTCTTATAATCCAGGGCCACAATCCGCTCTCCCTGCACACGTCCCAGAACCGTTTTCCTGGAGGACTGGTCTGCCTTTACTATGATGAATTGGTTTTCCCATAGCCTGGGCACGCTGCAGCTGCCGTCCTGGTCCGCCATATAAACCGCGCTGACCGGGATTCCCTTTTTCTTGAAATCCTTAAAACTTTCCTCGGGCGCATATACCTCTGCCCGCCCTGTGTATTGTCCGTCCCTGCCCGGTACCTGCTCCGTCATGAAATCTTCTGCCCGTATTCCGATTATCTGCGCCTTAATCCGAAGCAGGATATCCTTGGTCACAAGTATCACCTGCCGGGACTGATGCACGTCCGTATCCGGCCCGTTTTTCCCCAGCTGCTCCGCAAGCCCCTTGCACACCTTCAGTATCCGGTTATCCATCTTGTCATCCGGCAGATCCGGCGGGAGCGCCACATCCACAAAATTCTTCTCCACCCGCAGGCTCCCGCCGCTTTCCAGCCCCACTCCGGCCAGCAGGTCCGCGTTTTGGCGCAGTTCCTCCAGGATTCTTATGGCCTTACGCGCATTGGCGCCTCTTTCCCCATCGGCTTTTTTCAGGTCATCCAGCTCCTCCAGTACTGCCACAGGCAGTACAATCTGGTTATCCTCAAAGCAGTTGACTGCATAGGGGGCCTGTATCAGCACATTGGTGTCTATTACATAGGTTTTAATCATTGACAGGGCTCCTTCCCGTTATTTATAAGGCATATGGCTCTGCATCCGCAGGATATGACGTCTTATGGACTAATTTTAACGGATATCAGGAACCCATGTCACCACTGCCCTGTAAAAGGACTGTAAAATATATGCGCATCCCCGGAGGCACTATTTAAAATTCCCCTCTTGACATCCATCCCTCCTTCCCCTATAATCGGAATTGCCGCAGCGCTGCGTGCATGCGGCGATTCCAACATCAGAAAGGTGGCTAACTGAAATATGATTATTAAATGATTGAACAGCAGCAAATGACAGCATGGATACAATCCTGTGCTTCCACGGAAAGACAGGCCGTGGGGATACAGGCATTTATTCTTATGCATTTTCATCATTTCGTTCAGTCATTGGGAATCATTGTTTCAGAGGGCCGTATATTATATAGAACCGTAATACGGACATCCTATACACATTTAACCTGGTACATTTACGTTCTGCTGTGTCTTCACGCTGCGGTACCGGTATGTTGCGGCGCTGTCCCGGATATCAATCACGGTATTGCCCAGGATTTTGATTCCTTCTGAACGAAGTGCGTTTAGGAGGGATTTTTTTGTTATTAAATGCACAGAACATTAAGAAGGAGTACGGCATCCAGACCGTACTGGATATTGAAAAGCTGGAAATCGGGGATGGGGAACGGATTGGCCTTATCGGCCGCAACGGCGCAGGCAAATCCACCCTGTTCGGGGTATTGACAGGCAGGATTGCCTGCGAGGAAGGCATCATCAGGCGGAACTGTGAGATTGCGGAGATCCTGCAGACAGGGGATTCGGACGGGGAGCCGGACGGACGGTTCATCAGCCAGATGAAGCTTCGGGAGAGCGCGGTTAAAAGCGGGGGCGAACGGACGCGTCTTGCCATTGCATCTGCATTTTCCAAACATGCTCCCCTGCTCTTTGCAGATGAGCCCACTACAAACCTGGACATGGAAGGCGTGGAAATGCTGGAAAAGATGATGGCCGGTTACCGGGGCGCCATTCTGATCATATCCCATGACCGTACACTGTTGGACCGGGTATGCAATAAGATCTGGGAGCTGGAAGGCGGCAAAATACGGGTATTTGACGGCAATTATTCAGACTGGAGCCTGCAGAAAAACAGGGAACGCAGTTTCCAGCAGTTTGAGTATGAACAATATCAGAAAGAAAAGCGGCACCTGGAAAAAGCCGCCGACGCCCTTCAGAGGAAGGGCCAGGCAATGGCCAAGCCGCCAAAGCGCATGAGCAGCAGCGAATGGATGCTTTACAAAGGCATTGCTTCCGTACAGCAGGGACATGTCCAGAGCAATAAGGCCGCTGTCATAAGCAGGCTGGAACATCTGGAGAAAAAGGAAAAACCGGCCGAGCTTCCCCATGTGTCCATGAAACTGCCGGATGCAGGGCGCATACGCGCCAGATATGCGGCCACGGTCAAAGAACTGACCGTGAACTACGGTGACAATTATGTCCTGAATCACGCTGCCCTCTATGTGGAATCCGGGAAGCGGACCTTCCTCACCGGGACCAACGGGGCAGGCAAGTCCACCCTGATAAAAGCAATCCTCCAACATGAGCCGGGAACCTTCATCACCTCTGAAGCCAGGGTCAGCTATTTTTCCCAGGACCAGGACACCCTGGACCCCCAAAAGACCGTGCTGGAAAATGTAACCGCGGATGCGGTCTGCCCCCAGCATATCTGCAGGGCTGTGTTATCCAACCTTTACATGAGCCGGGATGACATGTTTAAAACCGTCAGCGTGCTTTCGGGAGGCGAACGGGTAAAAACAGCCCTGGCCAAGGTACTGGTGTCGGGCTGCAACTTCATGATTCTGGATGAACCCACCAACCATATGGACGTATATACCATGGAAGGGCTGGAGCGCCTGCTGGAAAGCTATGACGGCACGCTTCTGGCTGTCAGCCATGACAGGACCCTTGTGGAGCACCTGGCGGATGCGGTGTTCCGGGTGGAATACGGGGCAGTGGTGCCTGTGGAAAGATAAGGGTGTTGGCCGATATAAACCTTGCGTAATTGGGGCTGTGGTTTAAAAAATCAGCAGTACATTCCACTTGTATAAAAGATTATGACATGTTATGATAATGTGAGATTTTTGAAAAGAAGGTCGCAATCATGATTAACCATAATTCAAGTGTTCCAATGTACCTCCAGATATCAAGGCAGCTGTCAGAGGCCATTCAGCAGGGCGGATACAATCCCGGCGATAAGCTGCCTTCAGAGAGTACCCTGTGCCAGCAGTATGATGTAAGCCGTATCACGGTGCGGCAGGCCCTGAACCTGCTGATACAGCAGGACATGGCCTTTTCCGTCCACGGGAAAGGCACCTTTGTAAAGCCTCCTGCCATTAACCATGAACTGAACAAAATCATCAGCTTCAGCCGCGTACTGCAGCAGAAAGGACTGAAAGGCCACACGCGCATCCAGTCATTTTCCCCTGAGATCCAGGATGAAGCAGCCCAAAGCCGGTTGGGCAAAAATGTATCCAATCTGAACCTGATTGGATATGCCACCCACACGCCGGTCGTATATTACCGCTCCTTCTTCCCTCCGGACATAGGGCAGCGCATGTGGCAGGCCGCGGGGGATGCGGAACGTTCCGGCAATGCTTTTTCAACCTATGACCTGTATGCAGGGATTGGGGTGGATATGTTCCGGGTTGAACAGACCATCGGCGCTGTGAATGCTGATTCCAGGCTGGCGGAAGTGCTGGAGCTGCCAAAGGATAAAGCGCTGATTGTGCTGGAGTCCGTCTACTATGCGGCGGATGGCTCTGCCCTGGAGTATAAACTGGGATATTACAGGTCCGATATATATTCCTTCCATCTACAGCGGCAGTTATAGGACAGGACCCATATTTGAAAACCACATATCCTGCTTAAAACAATTAGCCGTATCCAAAACCGTGGATGCGGCTCTTTTTTATATTACAAGTTGGATGCAAAGCAGCAGACTTGTAATATAAATTGTGCATATATCACAAATTTGAGCTTGAAAAATTGGCATATCGGAGTATTTAAATACAAATATCCTTCTTGACAGCATCATTTCCATGTGCTATTCTTGGTATATATTGTAATAACAAGTTATATCAACAACGCATTTCAAAAGGAGGATTACCATGGGAAAGGACACTCTGAGGATTATTTCCCCAAATGGACATTTGGGCTTTGCCCCCACAAAGGAAGGAAGTTTTTACATTGGTGCAGAAACAAAACCGGATTATTACTGCTGTGATTCAGGCAGTGACGATATCGGCCCGGTGCCTCTGGGCATGGACAAATGCGCCAGCCATCCGGACTGGCAGTATCACGACCTGGAATTAATGCTGCTGGCATCCCGTGAACAGGGTGTGCCCATGATTATCGGATCCGCAGGCGATACAGGAACCAACAGCCGTGTGGACATGTACGTTGAGATGATCCGCGACATGGCTAAGAAGCATGGTCTAAAGAAATTCAAACTGGCTTATTTTTATTCTGAAGTGGATAAGGAATACCTCCGCAGGAAAATGCTTGCCGGCGAGACAATCGAAGGCCTGAACAGCCGCACCAGCCTGACCATGGAAGAGCTGGACGCCACCACCAGGATTGTGGCCGTATCCGGAGTGCATCCCTTTATCAAAGCCCTGGAGATGGGGGCGGATGTAATCATCGGCGGACGTACCAGTGATGCCTGCGTCTTTGCATCGGCCGCTATTTACGAAGGCTTCCCGGAAAACATTGCATATTACACAGGCAAGGTCCTGGAGTGCGCATCCTTCTGCTGCGAGCCTTACGGCGCCAAGGAATCCGTTATCGGGACCATTACAAAGGATGATGTGAAGGTTACCGCCATGGCCCCGTTCCAGCGCTGCACCATCGCATCCGTGGCAGGACATGCGATGTATGAGCGGACCAACCCGTACTATGAATACGTGGCAGGCGGCTGCCTGGACATGAGTGAATGCACATATGAACAGTTTGATGAAAAGACCTGCCGCATCACGAATCCCAAATTCATCCCCATTGAGGGAAGGATTAAGGTAAAACTGGAAGGCTCTGGCTACATAGGGAAGCGCTATATGGGACTTGCAGGCGTGCGCGATCCGTATACGATCAAGAACATTGACAAGGTAATTGACTGGGCCAAATCCCAGGTTGCCGAGCGCCATCCGGAAGATAAATATGAACTCAGCTACCGGATTTTCGGTAAGAACGGCGTCATGGGCGATATGGAGCCAATTAAGGAAACCAAGTCCCATGAACTGTTAATCGTAGTAGAAGGCGTTGCGGATGACGATGCCCTGGCCCAGGAAGTCACCCTGATCGGCATGCGCCAGATTTTCTACGCAAGACTGCCTGAGGTTAAGGGAACCGCGGGAACCGCCGCATTCATCCTGGATGAAGTTACCAAGATTTCCGATGCCTATACCTGGACCATGGACCACACCGTGGAAGTGGATGACCCGTTGGAACTGTTCCCTGTTTCCATGATTGAAATCGGTGAATAAAAGGAGGACGAAATTATGAAGACAATGAAGCTTGTTGATTTGGCAAAAACAATCCGCAGCAAGAATGCCGGTACGGACCGAATCACGTTTGATATTATTTTCCGTGACCCACAAAACTATGAACTGGTTAAAAAAAGCGGTGTGCTCAACCGTGCATTCGTGGCGGAACTGTTCGGTATCCCGGACAGCCGTATTGCTGATTTTGTGGAATTTGACCCGGGTTATGCAATCAAATTTACCATCAACCGCCTGCGTCCCTCCGGTTCCTTTGGGGAGGGTGATATATTTGGCTGCCAACAGTACCCGCCTCTGCTGGACGTAGAAATCCCCGTGGAGTAAAGGCTGCATAAATTCTGAGTAATTGCCGGCTGTACCAGGTTCTGTATTGCATAAATAACTGGTGACAACCGGCAATTTCTAAAATATGAGAGGAGGAAAACAATGCCAATCGAGCTCGTCTACCTGGCCGCGCTGTTAATCACCATCTGCATTTTCTTTATCGTCCTGAAACGTCCGATTTATGAAGGGATGCTGGCTGGTTTCATTGTCATGCTGGCCATGACCAACCAGTGGAGCCATGCATGGGAATTTGTATACAAGACATCCACCAATACCCTGTTTTACGCCATTGTGGCCTTCATGGTCGTGGCACAGATATTTACAGGAACTAAAGTAATCGATGCCTGTGTTGAAGTAGTCCTGTCCATCTTTGGCCGCATTAAAGGCGGTACCGGGTATGTGGCGCTTCTTGTGTCCAGCTTCATGGGCGCCCTGTCCGGCAGCGCTGCAGGCAATGTGGCTGCCACCGGTGTCTTCACCATCCCTTCCATGAAGCAAAGCGGCTTTCCTGACTATCTGGCCTCCAATATCTGTATGGCGTCCAGTACCATGGGAAACATGATTCCGCCTTCCGGCATCATTGTGGCTTCCTTTGGCATTCTGACCACCCTGTACGGGGATGAACGGTACGCAATGTCCCAGTTCTGGCTGCTTATGTGGGGCATATCCCTCTGGTTCATCATCCAGCGCGCACTGACCATCTTTTTCTTCTGTAAATATCACAAAATCCAGGCCCTTCCAGCCAGCCAGGTGCCAAGATTCGGTGATGCCATGCGAAAAGGCTGGCGCTCCATGATGATTCCTGTGGTCATCCTCCTTCCTTTCCTTCTGGACGCCTTATTAAAAGACAATTTCTTTACCAGCCGCCTGACCTCTGCCGGGGCATCTGCCCTGTCCGGCAGCGTACTGCTCTTTACCCCCGGCATCGCGGCAGTATATGCCCTGTTCATCATCCGGAGGAGCATGAAGGTTGGGCCGAAACAGATTGCCGCCCTTCTCCAGAAGGGGACCAAGTCCATTGTTCCGGTTGCAGCCACCATCTTTTTCGCCTACTGCATCAGCAACCTGTTTGAATCCCTTAACGTGGGCGCCAACATCGGGGCCATGATATCCGGGTGGGGACTGGGACTGGTGCCCCTGGCCCTGATCATCCCATTGTTTACCGCGGTCCTGGGCATGATACTCCCAGGTTCCTCACAGGTAGCCATCTTTGGCACTGCCATTGTCTCTGTCATGGCAGCCGCGGGCGCCAATCCCTTCCTGGTTGCAGGCCTACTTCCCGTTATCTGCGGCGCAATGGAAGGCATGACCCCTCCCCTGGCCCTTTGTATGTATACCGCCATGGGAATCTCAGGTTCCGCCATGAAAGAAACCACCCAGAACTGCATTATCTGGTGTGTCCTGCATTATCTGCTCAGTGTCCTTTTCCTCATTGGAATCATCCCCACGCTGTGGGTCGTATAGGAGGTATCGGTATGAAAAAAGGTTCCCAGATACTTTACCAGCTCTTTGGCTGGGGCGCTTACATATCCATCTTTGCCGGCGCCGCCTGCTTTTTCGGTTTCGTGATTGCCCTCATCATTGGCGGCGGGACCGGCGCTGCCCTGGCCGTGATGATTAAAGGCACCTTTTTCCCAATCATCATTAAGCTGACCAGTGTCTCCGTGGCACTTGGACTGATTGGCATGTACTTTGGGAAGGAACAGGCCCTGTCCATGACAGCGGACAAAAAGGAAGCAGAAGAAGACCTGAAACGCAATCTGGACCAGGCCGGAAAGAAAGAAAAATAATTCCAGGGAGCAGATATAAATGACTACTTTAGGGTTATCACATTTATCAGGCGCAATACTGACCTTAATAATCATGGCCGGGGTGGGAATCCACTCCGGCCGTCAGGTAAATAATGCCAGTGACTTTGCAATCGGAGGCGGCAGGTCCTCCTCCGTCATGGTTGCGGGCGCCATTATCGGCACCCTGGTGGGAGGCTCTTCCACCGTAGCCACCTCTCAGCTGGCATTTGAATACGGTTTTTCCTCCCTTTGGTTCTGCCTTGGCGGCGGTATCGGCTGCCTGTTCCTGGCCCTGTTTTTCGTCCGGCCCATGCGCAAAAGCGGATACCTGACCTTACAGCAGATGATACAGCATGAATACGGCCGGAAGGCCGGGCTCCTCACCTCTGTCCTGGGCGCTCTGGGTATATTTTTAAACATCATCGCACAGCTTCTGTCCGCCATGGCGCTGTTAGGCGCGCTTTTGCCCCTGCCTCCTTTTTTATGCGCGCTGCTGGTGGCAGGCCTTATGGTATGTTATGTGGTATTTGGCGGGATGCGGGGCGCGGGAACCATCGGCCTTATTAAAACCGTGCTGCTCTATGCCTGCGCCATCCTGTGCGTGGCCATTGTGTTCAGGAAAACCAGCGGTTTTAACGATTTGTATGAAAGCCTTCCCGGGGCACGTTATTTCAGCCTGTTTGCACGGGGTATCGGGGTGGACGGGGGCGCGGCCCTGTCACTGGTCATAGGGGTCCTTTCCACACAGACCTATGCCCAAAGCATTTTATCAGCCAAAAGCAGCCGTGCCGCTGTGGAGGGCGCCCTGGCCAGCTCACTCTTAATCCCGCCCATCGGGCTAGGCGGGGTGTATATCGGTATTTACATGAAAATGCTCTTCCCGGCCATGGACGCTGCCAGGACATTTCCACGGTTCATCATGCTCTACATGCCCGGATTCCTGGCAGGTATTTTCCTGGCAGTGCTTCTCATTGCCATCATCGGATGCGGGGCCGGACTGACCCTGGGAATCAGCAGCATCATTACCAGCAACCTGGAATCCCCTCTGGGCCTTGACCGGAACGAGAGGAAAAAACTGGCCTGTACCCGGATTTCTATTGTGGCCGTGCTGCTTGCAGCCGTGGTATTCACCATGGGGGACTTACAGTCAGTCATCCTTCAGTGGAGCTTCATGTCCATGGGTCTGAGGGGCGCGGTCCTGTTCCTGCCCATGTCCGGCGCCCTGTTCCTGCCTGGACGTATCCCCGCCAGATACGCGGTCCTGTCCATTATCGCGGGTCCCCTGTGCGTACTGGCCGGATCGGTTTTCATCCGCCTTCCCTTTGACCCGCTGTTTTTGGGGATGATTGTTGGGCTGGTGATTATGGCGGCCGGGTATGTGGACGGGAGGAAAAACAGCAGTGATACCTGTTCCTGTTCCAGATAACGGTTAAATACAGATGGGTGCTGCAGGTCATCCTATCTGTCCATGCCATTCAGCAGCAGCCTGCAATTGTTGTGGGACCTGTCCAGGGAAAGTGTCTTTTCAAAGGCTTCCCTGGCTTTTTCCATGTTGCCAAGGCCAAGATTGCCAAGGCCGATTACATAATAGCAGTGGGCCATGTTCTTTCTGGTAAAGTCCTCATTATAAATCATGAGTTCAGGATAGGATACAGCATCATTGCGGATTCCGTTAAAGAACATTTCCAGTTCCTTTTCAAGCATGGTAATATCCTTTTCATAATCCAGCTTTGTCTTGTTGAACAGCTGGTTCTTCATGATTACAAATACACTCCCAACAAATACCGCATTGGACAGGATGCTGAGCATAGTAATCACAAGTATGATCCTCTTTGTTATGCTCTGACGGTAAAACCTGTATTTTAACTGTTTAATCAATCCCTTCATACGCTTTCCCCCGCCTTGGATCCTGTACATGCAGACCCTGATATTAAATCTTACTATACGGTATTTCCTGGATTTTTACAAGTCCAGGGGTATTTAGGAAAATGTAATCCTGTATCAGCTGATAAAACCACTTTGATTCCGCTTTTCGTTATTCTTTCTTGACAATAACGCTTTTCCATTATAATATGGTAAATATTACTATATTGACTAATTGGAGGGTATTACAATGAAAAAAAGAACATTCGCGATTTTTTTAGCTGCATCACTGGGTGCATCCATATTGGGTGGGTGCTCAAAGGGCAATGAGGCCGGTTTCCCGGCAGTCTCAGCCGCCCCCTCAGCCACGGCCCAGGACCAGACGGACGCCAAACAGGAGCAGACCGCTGCCTCCGCAAAAAGCAGCGCATCCGGCACCAGCCAGCCCGGCGCCGGGACATCCGCAGATAATCCAAAACTCCCCGACCTGACCAGCCATACCCTGATGATATACTGCGGCGCCGGAATGGCGGCGCCTTTCCAGGAAATCGCCGATGCATTCAAAGACGCCACCGGATGCCAGGTAAATGCCACCTATGCCAACGCGGGCCAGATCCAGTCACAGATAACCACTACCGAAGAAGGCGACATGTTTGTTGCCGGTTCCGGGGATGAACTTAAGCCCGTGGAATCCTATGTGGAGGACAAAAAGGATTTGGTAAAACACATACCTGTGCTGGCAGTGCAGAGCGGCAACCCCAAAAACATCACCGGGCTTTCCGACCTGACCGGGGATGGTGTAAGTCTTATCATGGGCGACGTGGATTCCACCCCCATTGGAAAGATTGCAAAGAAAGCCATGACCGATGCCGGTATCTTTGACCAGGTAAAGATTGAGGCAACCACGGCCACTGCTCCCCAGATGTCCACTGCCCTGGCCGCGGGGGAGGCCGATGCAGCCATTGTCTGGAAGGAAAACTGCGATGCAGAAGGTGTGGAAATCGTGGATACAAAGGACCTGGATCCATACATCAAGACCATCCCTGCCGCCTCCTTAAGCTGCGCTTCGGATAAAGACGCCCTTGCTGCGTTCAACCAGTACTTAGACTCTGACACGGTCAAAGAAATATGGGTAAAATACGGATATGAAATCGTGGAATAGGAACCGCTGCAGACAGTATGATTTATTCTCAGCCATAACCATCGGGACAGCGCTGCTGGTGATATTCTTCATCGGCAGCGCAATCAGCGCTGTCATTATCAGCGGGATTCCCTGCTTTGCAGAAACCATACGTTCAGAGGAAGTCTTATTTGCATTCCGCCTGAGCGTCACCACTGCCAGCATATCCACTGTCATTGTAATGGCCCTGGCGCTCCCCACCGCCTACGCCCTTACGCGGACAGACATGCCATTTAAACGTCTGTCCGGACTGATGATAGAACTTACCCTCTCCCTTCCCTATATCCTTCTGGGGCTCAGCCTTCTCATAATCTTCTCTTCACCCGCCGGTAAATGGCTGAAGGAGCACGGTTTCAAAGTAGTCTTCTCCCCTGCCGGCATCGTGATGGCCCATATCCTGGTAAACCTTCCTTATGCTGTCCGTTTAATCCGGACTGCATTTGAAGCATCGGACCGGAGGCTTGAATTTATCGCGCAGACCTTGGGGGCTTCCCCCTGGAAATGCTTTCTTACCATCCTGCTCCCCCTGTGCCGGGGCAGCTTAACCAGCGCCTTCATCCTGACCTGGTCCAGGGCTTTAGGAGAGTTTGGGGCAACCCTTATGCTGGTGGGCGTGACCCGTTTTAAAACCGAGACATTGCCGGGCAGCATCTATCTGAGCATTTCAACCGGGAATAATCCCACGGCCATGGCCACAGCCATGCTTATGCTAATGATTTCCGGCTGTACCCTGGCGCTGGCCCAGGTGCTGGGGAAGTCTCCCTATGGACGCGAAAGGCAGGTGGGACATTAAGTGAAGGAAATCATTATCCACAATTTTACCGTGAAACGGGGTAGTTTTACACTGTATCCCCTGTCCCTTACCATTGAAAAAGGGGAAATCTTTGCTATACTAGGACGTACAGGGTCCGGCAAAACCGTGCTGCTGGAGGCCATTGGGGGCATGTTTCCTGGAACCGGCGGTTCTGTCCTGTATGACGGCATTGACGTCATGGAAATCCCGCCTTTTAACCGCAGGCTCGGCTTTGTGTACCAGGACCACGGACTATTTCCACACATGAAGGTTTATGACAATATTGTATACGGCCTGAAAATGCACGGCTTCACCAGGGCTGAGCAGGAGGAACGCGCATACGCCCTCATGGAAATGCTGTCCATAACCCATATCAGGAACCAGTATCCCGGTACCCTAAGCGGGGGAGAAAGCCAGCGCACCGCGCTGGCCAGGGCGCTGGCCCTTAAACCGGAAGTCCTTCTTCTGGACGAACCATTCTCAGCCCTGGACCCGGCTACCAGGCAGCAGCTTTACCTGGAACTTGAAAAAATACATGAACGTTTTCAATGTACCATAATCTTTGTAACCCATGATTTCACCGAAGCCAGGCTGCTGGCCAAAAGGGTAGGTATCCTGCTGGACGGCCGGCTGAAGGCAGTGGCTTCTGCAGACAGGCTCATGGATGGACACTATTGTGATGAAGTTGAACAATTTCTTGGGAGGGATTAAAAGATATGACAGGAGATGCAATTACAGCGGATACATTTTACAGGGAATTGAAGCACAGATTTTCGGAACTATTGGAAAATGAGGGAATCCTTAAGGAAAGGGTGGACATCAGTACACGTTCACTGACGCCGGAGGAAGCCATCGGAATTACAGAACGCAGGGATTTCCCTATTATAACAGGCAAAGACGTGATGGTCCAGGCCGAATGTATGGGAGCCCTTGGCCAGGCATTTACGGATGCGCCTTCTGTTTACAGGGGGACGCTTAAAGATATATGCGCCCTTGATATAGAGACTGATTCCCATGACCGGGGATTGTTCATTGCCGCCCTCAACGCCGTGATGAAACACCTGGGGAAGGTGGAATGTACGGTCCACTGCCGGTGCGATGGCCCGGAACAGTGCGCGGCGGATGCAGCGGAGTATATTTCCAGCGTATACGGGCACCCCAGGATCGGGCTGATTGGATACCAGCCATCCCTGTTAGAACGCCTGTCCGGACAGTTTCCTTTGCGGGCAGCTGATTTAAGTCCTGTGAACATCGGCCAGACGCGATACGGCGTCCTGGTAGAGGATGGCGGGGCCCCCGGTGTCAGCCAGTCCATCTGCAGCTGGGCGGATTTGGTGCTGTGCACGGGAAGTACGGTCTGCAACGGAAGCATCGTGGATTTCCTCTACCTGAAGGATAAGATATTATTCTACGGTACGACCCTGGCCGGAGCTGCCGCGCTCCTTGGGCTGCCGCGGCTGTGTTTTGCGGACAGGTATCAGTGACGCCCAGCGTTAATATTGCGGCAGGGGTCTGTGTCTCACGGCGTAAATACGCGGATAGGGGGGTCTGTACCTTACGGCATTAATACGCCGACAGATATCAGTGCCCGCCGGCGTATTTACGCCGGGCATCACTGATACCTGTCAGCACATGTAAAACTCAAAATGATTTGAATACCGTTGTCTCAGTACCGTACTTTTCCAGCCGCTCCATCTGTCCGTCCCCCCTCACAGGGAATTTGCGGCCATCATACTTTTCCAGTGTGTAAGCCTCAAACCATTTCTCAAGCCGCCGGAACAGGTCAGCCTTAATGTTTCTGTACTCCGGATCATCGAAACAATTCTGCTCCTCATCCGGGTCTTTTTCTAAATCAAACAGCTCATGAGGTCCATAGGGCGTCCTGTATACCAGTTTATAGCGGTCGCCGCGGATCATCCGCACAGGGCCGTATTCCTCATATACCACCACTTCCTCCCGTATCTTTTCCTTTTCTCCCCTTAGGATTGGTTTCATGCTGGTTCCGGGAAGGGAATCCATATACTGTTCCACCTGTGGATTCCTGGGCCAGAAGCTGCACCACCTTCCATAAAACTTTCGCATCTTCTGCGTATTATCTGAATCTGTACAGAAGTCACCACAATATTTCCCCTGACCACATTTAAAAGCCCCTGGTCCTTCATCTCATTCAGCGCCCGGTACAATGTCCTGGTGCTGACGCCGATGTCATCTGCAATATACATGTTCTTTACGTCCACCGTGCACTCATTACCTCCTGTGTGATATTCTTCCCAGTACCGGATGATATACAGCATCAGCTTTTCCCCGGTGGTGTGGAACAGGATATGGTCTGAGCGGTAGGAGGCCCTGGACAGCTTTGCACAGATATTTTTGATGATTTCCAGCCCCAGTTCCCCATTTTCCTTCAGGCTTTTAACAAAGTAATTGGTGTCTATCTCCAATACAATACAGGGTTCAAGAGCCAGGTTGGTGGAAAGGCTTGCCTTCCTTGGATTCACTGCCCGGTCAACGCCCAGGAACTCCGGCGCCTTCTTTCTGGACAGGAGATTTGTCTTACCATGTTCAGAGGAACGAAGTTCATAAAAGGAACCTGTAATAATGTAATAAACCCGCTTAATGATAACATCCTCCGTGGTTATATATCCACCCTTTGGCACGGACCTTGCACGGATGAAATCATTCAGATACGGCTTTATCATTTCCAAATCCAGGGTTCCCCTGCTGCTCTCCTGGTTTACCAGCTGTATCACGTTTAATAAAGTACTGTCTGTCTTTTCACGCATCGCATTCTCTCCTTAGACTTCCATATGGCCATATATTCAAGTTCTTAAGTTCAAATCATTACGATGTCTTAATCATAGCGGACTTTATGCCATTTTACTATGACACATGTCACATAAGCCTTTATCAAATCCAAACCTGTTCCTAAAAAGGTCCTTTGCTGAATCAACCTTACGATATTTTTGGTACTTTTTTATTGACAAACTAATTACACCAATCCATACTTTTATATATGGCAATTTCTTATGTTAAACTGCTTTTATTACTGGAACAATTATCGGCATTGGGATTTATTGGAGTATATAGAGGAAAATGATTCCACAAAGATTGAATGAGATAGGCCCCGAAACTTAATTCGGGCATCATCATGACAATATAATATATTTACCAGGGGAACCGATGGGGCGATATGTCCAGCCGCCTACTCATACAAAAGAAAGGGACTGGTGCTCATGTATGTTACATATGGCGATTTATTTACCTTTGTAATCATGCTATGTGCAGTAATAACTCTTGTTTACATGCATAAAAAATAGCGTCCTTCACCTTGCCCGGTAGACGCTATTTTTTAGTAACTATCAACCGAGGTGGCTAGGCCTAATCTAGTCATCGGTTCTCTTGTTAAATATATTATATCGATTCCTAAAACTCCTGTCAACGTTTTTTCTTCCCTAATATGCTAAAGCCAGATACCCACTCAAAAAAAGGAACCGTAATTTTATAAAAGGTTCGGTTCTTGTTTTTGTGAATAGGTACTCCTTGCAAAACCCCCAGTCAAAATGCTATAGTATAGTGAGGTTTGCATGTGAAAGGAGACATATCATGGTATCTTTGCCAGGAACCGGCGAAACCATATCAGGATTCACCGTGACTGAACTTGGATTCATACACATGCTGGGTGCCCGGACCGTGGAGTTTTACCACGCCCACAGCGGCGCCCGGCTTTTATATATACAGAACGATGACCCGGAACTGGGGTTTAACCTGATTTACAGGACGCCCCAGTTTGACGGCACCGACACAAACCACATACTGGAACACCTCCTTTTGTCCTCCTGCCGCAAATACCCCAGCAGGGATATTTTCTTTGACATGGACAATAAGAGTTATTCCACCTTCATGAACGGACTTACGGATAATACATATACCTGTTATCCCATATGTACATTGAGCCAGGAACAGCTGATAAAGCTGGTGGATGTGTACCTGTGCTGCATGGAGGAGCCGGATGCGCTGAAGGAGAAGAATTTTTTTTTGAGGGAGGCGCTGCGTCTGGAATTGGAAGAGCCAGATGGCCCCCTGTCCATGCAGGGCACCGTGCTCAGCGAGGACTGGGGCCATCTCACGGACATTCAGGAAAATGCCGACAGCTTCACAGCCAAAGCCCTGTATCCCGGGCTTCCTGCGTCCAACCTGCTTGGAAGGCTTCACCTTCACTACAGGGAACTTTCATTTGAACTTGTCAGGGAAGCATTTAACCGCTGTTATGATTACTCCAACTGCCTGATGGTGCTTTACGGGGATGCGGACTACCGGTCAGTACTTGAATTCCTTGACAAGGAACACCTGTCCCGTTACAAAGGAACGCACCGCTCCCTGCTGCCCGTCATGAATCAGGCGCCTGCCCCCGGCAAGCGCTGCCTTACAGCCAAAAGTCCTGCTTATGCAGACAGTCCCAGGGAACAGGCATCCATCATTGACTATGCCATCGACCTGACAGGCAGCAGCCAGGAGGAACTAATTTACTGGGATTTATTTACAGATGTTCTTGACAGTGACACCTCCCCCTGGCACCGGTGTGCAAGGGAAGCCGGCATTAACAACGTAATGGAGGTATATCTGGACCTTCTTCTGCCTGCCCCGTCCCTGCGTTTCCGTCTGAGGAATGGGGATGAAGAACAAAAGGATGGGTTCTGCCGTATCATCCGGTACGCGCTGCAGGAAATCAGCGCCAATGGGGTTACCCCTGAACTGTACCAGGCCGCCATGAAGGAAAACAGGCTAAGCGATGCATTAACCAGGGAAGGGTCCCACCTGGGATTTAACATTTCCGAGGAAATCGGCAGGTATTGGAGCCAGACAGGCAAAACAGACTATTTCCAGCTCTACGAAACAGCCTCCCGCAGATTCGCCCATGACAACAGCCAGTCCATCCTTAAAATGCTGGCTTCCCAGGCACTTGCCCCTGTCACCAGCGCTGTTGTGGTAACGTCGCCCTGTCCCGGAATGGCGGAGGAACTGGAAGAGGAAAAGGAACAGTACCTGAAGGAAACACTGGCTTCCATGTCCATGGATGAGCGGCAGCGCCTGTGTAAGGACACGGCAGCTTTCCGCCAGTGGAATTCCATGGATTGGGGCAATATGGATTTCCTCATACATCCAAAAGACCTTCCGTCCCCAGCGCCGGGCGCTCCCTTCCGGAAAAAGGAATTTGGGACCATGACCAGCTACACCGCCCCAGCCGGCGTGGACGCGGTTGGAAGCTACCAGATATACTTTGACCTGAGCCTTATTCCCCAGGAGGAACTTAAATTCCTGTCCCTGTATCAGATGCTGCTCACGGAACTGGATACAGGCCGGTATACGGTGGAACAGCAAAAAACCCTGGAGCAGGAATACCTTCACGACTGTACCTTTGACGAACTCTATCTGGATTCTGCGGCCGGCGCCGACAGCCGCCCCATGATGACCGTATTCTGGTACGGACTCACCGCGGACTTTGGGGAAAGCCTGGATTTCCTTCTGGATATTATGGGCGGAGGGGAATACGATGATATTCCCACCATACTGCGCATCCTTGAAAAATATCTCCCTGATTACGACCTGTCCCGGGCCGATATGGCCTCTTCCCTGTCCTTCAGCCTGGCAGAAGGCTATATCAGGCAGGAATGCAGGTTCAGGAACCTGCTCAATAGTCAGGACGTTTATTATTTCCTGAAGGATGTGGCAAAAAAACTGAGGGAAGAACCGGAATCCGCCAAAGAGATAACAGACACACTCCGGCGTATAGCGGCTGCCATATTATCCGGAAGCCGTCTCACGTTCATGGCATCCGCAAATCCGGATGTCTTGGGGGACGTGGAACAGGAAGCCATAAGGCAGCTGGGTAATATTGGAGGAAGCCAGGGTACCATGAGACAGATGGGTGTCCTTGGAAGAAAACAGGATGCCATATGGCAGCTGGATGTCCTCGGAAGAAAACAAGATGCCAGACAGGCAGACGGCGCCAGTGGGGCAGATAGCGGGGCGGCCAGTGGGACAGCCAGTGGGGACTCCAGCCTTGATGCACAGGTCCGGTATCCATCCTTCATCCTGCCGCCTCAGAAACAGAAGCTGGCCATATGCGTGGACGCCCCTGCCCAGGAAACCCGTATGATGGGGGACTTTCGCGCAAATGCAAGCTTTAAAGGCAGGCATCTCCCCTTCCTCCTGGCATGTGCGGATAAATACCTGAAGCCCGCCATACGTTATCAGGGCGGGGCATATGACAGCGGAATTGACTTTTACATTCCAGCCGGATATTTTACCTTGTGGAGCACTGCTGACCCCGAAGTCAGGTCTACCCTGGAACTGTTCTCCAATACGGGAAAGGCGCTCTTGGACATTTCCCTGACACAGCAGGACCTGGACGGTTATATCCTAAGCGCCTACGCCCAGGCACTGCCTCCTGCCGGAACGCTGAATAACCGCATGCGCTATATGCGCCGGGCCATGGCCGGAATTGACACGGAACAGATTAACCTTATGATTGCGGACATAAAAAATGCCCGGCTGGAGCACCAGTATGAGGCATCCCAGATCATCCATGACTTATTGGAACAGGGACCGATCGTGACAGTGGGCAATGAACGGGCAATCCAAAAGGGTGCCGGGTGCTTTGACGAAATCATTGTTTACAGGCCATGAGCCACAATCCATAAACGCCGCCTGCCAGGAAATCATCCCGGCAGGCGGCGTTTTACACGGTACATTATCCTGTTATACTATAACTGAATCACGAAATCCTTAGATGCTTCACCATTTACCACGTAGTAGGCCGCATTCTGCTCTGGCGAAATATAAAGCTCCAGGGTCTTGATTCCAACGCCCTTATGGGCTGCCAGATATGCCTCCTCGGCTTTCTTGAGAACGTCCTTCGCCATTATCTGCTTCCCTGCAAACTCTACAACTACGGTCCTGCCTGCCTCATGGAAGGTGTCCTGCGCTTCAGCCGCACCGGCAGTGCCCTTCTTCTCAGACACACATGCTGCGTCCTTCTGTGCAGCTGCGCCGGCAGCGTCCTTCTTCTCAGCCATACGTGCTGCGTCCTTCTGTAAAGCTGCGCTGACAGCGCCTATTTCCTCAGCAGCACATACAGCGCTTTCTTTCTTAACTGCCTGCACAGTCTCCGTTGTATCCGCCTTAGCTGCGGCCGCAGCTGTGTTCCTTCTCGGTCTTGCCATTCCATTTCCTCTTTTCATTTATACATTTTCTATGAAAATTATACGGCTTATCCCCAATATCTGTCAATGACGCGGTTATGCAAATTGGGGTGGGTTCTGTGCGGATTTCTGTTATCATTAACGGTTTACTTCTGGATTAACATGCCGGATGTACGGCATTTTCATGAATGTATACTTATTCATGCAGCAAACTGCCGCTGATTGAAGGCCCCGCAATAGACAACCTTACTTTTGTACCGCTGACCAAGGACAAACGTTAGTTGTGACCTTGCCATTTTAACGGACCAATACAAAAATACCGCAGCCCGGATACTTCCCACCCAGGCCACGGTATTCCCGCAATATTCATACAATAACATCGTTCATCCAATTCCGCTATATCCATCCAATAACATCAATCATCCAATTCCGCCGTACACAATCCCCAGAATAAACACAATCACAGCCAGCGGCACATACACATATCTGGACAGCGGGCCAAAGAAGCTTCCCAGCGGCTTTTTCCTGCCCTCCTTCAGTTCCTTGGCAATTTCCCCGAATCCCAGCACATAATAAATGGATACCGCGCCCAGTACCGCGCCAAAGGGCACCACGATGATTGTGATGAAATCCATCCATGAACCTACATTCGGTTCAGCTTCCAGGAAAATCCCCACCAGCAGCGCAATCCCGCTGCAAAGGGCAACCGCCGTCTTTCTGGAAAGACGGAACCTGGTCTGCCAGGATTCACTGACCGCCTCAAACATGTTAATCAGGCTTGTAATACCTGCAAAAGCCACGGACAGGAAAAACAGACCCGCGAACAGGCGCCCCATGGGCATCTGACGGAATACATTTGGCAGGGTGATGAACATCAGGGGCGGGCCCGCATTGGGTTTAATCCCAAAGGCAAAAACAGCCGGCATGATGGCCAGCGCTGCCATCATGGCCGCCACCGTATCAAAAAAGGCGGTGCGGATGGACGCCTTTGGTATGTCCTCTGATTTGGACAGATACGTTCCGTATACAATCATTCCTGACCCAGTGATGGACAATGAGAAAAATGCCTGGCCCATGGCCATGACCCAGGTATCTACCTTAAGTAAATCGCTCCAGTCCGGTGTAAACAGGAACTTATATCCCTCCACTGCGCCAGGAAGGAATGCCACACGGATTGCAAGGACGGCAAACAGGACAAAGAAAGAAGGCATCAGGACCTTATTAATCTTCTCAATCCCTTTTGTGGCGCCAAACATCAGGATGGCTGCGGCAATGACGATAACCAGCACATGCCAGGGAACGCTTCCGAAATTCCCCGTGGCCTGGCTGAAATAGGCGGCCGCGTCCTCAGTCAGGATTGCCCCGGTTACCGAACCGGCCAGGGCGCGGACCACCCAGCCCACGATGATTGCATATCCGATGGCAATTCCCAAAGATCCCAGTAACGGTATCCAGCCCAGGATATAACCCAGCCTGCCTTTTCCTATCCGGTTCCAGCAATATTCGTAGGCGCCCAGTGTTCCGGTCTTAGCCCGCCTGCCAATGGCAAATTCCGCTGACAGTCCCACCAGTCCGAACAAAACAATAAATAAAATATAGGGAACCAGGAATGCTCCGCCGCCATACTGTCCCACACGGTACGGAAACATCCATATGTTGCCCATTCCAACAGCAGAACCCACACAGGCCAGCACAAATCCAAAACTACTGCCAAAACCGCCGTTCTGGTGTACGGTTCCTGATACAGGTTCCTTACTTCTCTGCTTGCTCATAACTTCTCCTTTGGATGTAAATTTTCATGGTCCGTATCCGCTGCAGGGCAATTATAAAGACTCCCTGGAATGACAGATTGCGGACCATCTTTCTTATAGTACCCCATTTACATCGATTAGTCAAAGTTTTAAAGTCAAAAAGTCCGGGAACCCATATTAAAATGTGCCTGCCGCTTACGCCAGATACGTCACCAACGGAATCGTCACCACCGACAGCACCGAGGTAAGCGCAATGCTCTTGGCTGAAATACTCCCGTCCGTTGTGCCATACTCCTTTTCCACCATCATCACCACACTGCCCACCGGCATGGCCATGAGAAGGATGAAGATGCCGTAGGATACCGGGTCCACGGGAAGCAGCTTCATAAGCGGTATACAGATGGCGGGTATTACCAGCAGACGTATGGCGGAAAGCACCAGCTGCTTTTTATCCGTCACCAGTTCCCTAAGGTCGGACTGGGCCACCATGATTCCCACGGTCATCATGGACAGCGGTACGGCGGCATTGCCCACACTGTCCACGAATGTGCCCATCACCTCCGGCACACGGATGTGGAATGCAAAGATAAGGATGGCGGCCGCGCATGCCCCTGTCCCTATGTTAAATACCTTTTTCCATGGCAGTTCCGGCTTCTGTCCGTCAGCTGCCGGGGCATTTCCCATGGCAAGGAGTATGCCGTAGGAATAGACCAAAAGGTTATAGCCCACAATATAGAATGCCACAAATATCACTGCCTCTTCACCGTAAAGGCTGCGTACCAGAGGAATCCCCATAAATCCCAGGTTGGGGAATATCATCATCAGGCGGTAGCAGTTGACCTCGGCGGCGGAAAGCCCCATGATCCTGGCAAATATCTTGCTGAGCAGTATCAGCACCACAAAAAAGACAGCCACCAGGATAAGATTCTCCGTAACCATGGCCGTACTGTATGTAATTGTTTTGTTCAGGACACCTGAGATAATCAGACACGGATTAAAAATGTTGATAATTGCAGACGAAAGGCTCTTGGCGCCTTCCCCGGATACAATCCCTTTCTTATATGCAGCATAACCCGTCAGCATCATAAGGAACAAAATCAGCATCTGCTTTGCAATAATTCCTGCATTCATTCTTATACCTTCTTTATTTACATTGATTCATCCATTGTAGCTGATTCCTTATGTATTTTCAATGCATTTTCAACGGTTCGTCCTAAAACCCCTGAAAATAGGTTGAGCCGGTAGAAAAGGCCTCCTGCCAATCCCACCGGCTTATATATATGTGCATCTATATGAAAAGCTCTGACTGCTTGTTTATGGTTAAAGTATACCTGGGATTTGTGACCTAAGTTTGACCAGTTACTAAATAGTTTATAAAGAGACTTAAGAAAATATGACATTATCTTTTGAATATCTTTTATTTTCTTTTATTGACATATAATATTATATGCTGTATAGTATAAATATATTATACGACGTATAATATGATGAAACAAATAACATTCAACCAACAGAACAGAGGGATGCTTATGATATTCAACACAGGATCTGCACTTTTGGACGCAATCGTATTGGCTGTGGTCTCAAAAGATGCGGATGGGACATACGGATACAAGATTACCCAGGATGTGCGATGCGCCATCGACATATCCGAATCCACCCTATATCCCGTGCTCCGGCGCCTTCAGAAGGAGGACTGCCTGGAGGTTTACGACATGGCCATTGACGGCAGGAACCGCAGGTATTATAAGATTACGGAAAAGGGACGGGTACAGCTGAATTTGTACCGGGGTGAATGGGTAACTTATTCACAGAAGATATCCCAGATATTTAAGGAGGCTAATCTATGACCAGGGATGAGTTTATGAAGGAGCTTGCGTATCTCTTACAGGATATTCAGGACGAGGACAAGGAAGACGCGCTTCAGTATTACATGGATTATTTTGATGAAGCCGGTCCGGACCGGGAAGCGGATGTGGTAAGGGAGCTTGGAAGTCCTGAACGGATTGCTTCCATCATCCGGTCCGATATAGCTGGGAATCTGAAGGACGGAGGGGAATTTACGGAAAGCGGCTATAAGGATGAACGCTTCAGGGACCCCAATTATCAGGTTGTCAAGCGCTTCGACCTGCCTGAGGGCAGGGAACCAAAGTGGCAGGAATCACGCCGGGATGACAGGGAACGCCAGGATGGGAGGCAGGAGAATGTCCACGGCGCACAGGGAAGCCGGGACAGCTGGCAGGAGAATGTCCATGACGCACAGGGAAACCATGGCCGTCCCCGCCCCAGAACCAGCGGCCCCCTTAAGGTAATCCTGTGGATCATCCTCATCATCGTTGCCGCACCCGTGCTGCTGGGCATCGGAGGCGGCGCCCTGGGGATTGTGGGCGGTCTGCTGGGAATCCTGGTGGGCGCTCTGGTATTCATCGGGGTGCTGACCATTGCCATGCTCATAAGCGGTGTTGCCATGGTGCCCTATGGAATCGTACACATATTCATGCACCCGTTAAACGGATTCCTGATTTCTGGGACCGGCCTTATCTTCCTGGGCGTGGGAGTGCTTTTACTTGCCCTTGCAGTGCTGTTTTACGGAAGGTTCATCCCTTACCTCATACGCGGCATTGTCAATAGCCTGAACCGTCTGCTACACAAAAGGAGGTCATGACCATGAAGAAATTTATCAAAATCTGCGCGCTGACCGGACTTATACTCCTGCTGGCGGGAATCGGCATTACCTCTGTATCCGCGGCCCTGGGCGGCAGGTACTCAAGTTATCTGCCCCGGCGCATCTGGTCCATGGTATGGGATGATGAAGATTATATGGAGCATGGATGGAACGATGATGATTTTTCCGATACCCATGATTCCGGTAAGGGCTGGGTCAGATGGACCGAGGACACGCTGCGGGAGGGCGGGACTGCCGGCCAGAACCCGGGTACGTTTTCTTCCATCCGGAAACTGGATATCGATGTGGACAAATGTGTCCTGCGTGTATATGAACAGGACGGCATTTCCCAGATAGAAGTCAATGTAAATGATAAGTACGGCGCCACCCAGTGCTATATGGATAAGGAAACCCTGAAAATCAAGCGGGAACAGAAACGCCGCCGGGGCGAGGATATCCGCATCGAAGTCCTGGTTCCCACGGGCTATGAATTTGATAAGATTTCCGTTGACATGGGCGCTGCCGAATGCCAGTTCAGCCAGATATACACCAACAAGCTGGATATTGACACGGGCGTGGGCGCTGTCACCTTTACCGGAACAGTTGCCGGGGATGTGGAACTGGAAACCGGGGTCGGGGATGTGACCCTGAACCTGACCAACCCTGAACAGGATTATAATTACAGGATTGAATGCGGCGTGGGCACCATTCAGGTGGGCGGTTCCAGCTATACCATGCTGTCCCATGAAACCCATATCAACAACAACGCAGCCTACAACATGGAACTGGAGTGCGGCGTTGGCTCAATAAAAGTTAACTTTAGCGATAGCGTATAGATAAAGGAGAATTACTATGGAGAAAAAATTGTACCGGTCCAATACCAACAAAATGCTGTGCGGGGTATGCGGCGGAATCGGGGAATATTTTAACATTGACCCCACCATCGTGCGCCTGATATGGGCCATCTTCATCTGTTCAGGCCCCGGCATCCTGGCCTATTTCATCGCGGCCCTTATCATGCCCTTGGGCGAGGATTAAGCCGCTGCTTCACACAGTCCAGTATATACTGGAAAACAAGAGGCAGCGTGATTGCCCACAACAGATAAAATACCCTGAACTGAGGCAGGTCTTTTGGGAAATAACAATACCAAAGGTCTGCCTTATATTGTTCAAAACTGAATCCTGTAAACATTGACGTGTATTTTGCAAGGGCCGCGAACACGGTTTTTAAGACCATCAACGCCATGATATGGTGCATCATCACCGCATACGTATGGCTTCCGAAATAACGGACTGCCGGACTGTCCTTCCATGCAGAGGCCGCTGTGCGTGACACCCTGAGCCAGAATGCGATTCCGGTTGCAGCGGTTATGTAGGGAAGGATATATCCGGTGAAACCATTGCAGAAAGCCACCGAGTAAATAAGGGGACGCCCCCATACTGCCAGCCCCAGCTGGACGGTCAGAAGGCCCCCGTAATACCATATGCCGGAAATCCGGTCCTTCTCCTCCAGTTTCTGCCTGTACAGAGTACCCCACTGGTAACAGGGAAGCAGGAACATCATCCGTACCAGGGTCAGCCAGCCCTGCTCAAACCTGCCGCTTAAGGACAGGCTGATGCCTCCTATGCCAATCCCCATATACACGGCCGTCACCGCATATTCATTATCTGCCGCCTTCCCAAGGACACGCCGCAGCAGCACATTAGCCATCTCCACCAAAAACAGGGCCGGGACAAACCAGGCAGCCAGGTTATATTCAAACTGGTGTCCTGTTATAAAGGGTTCTATGAGCAGGTTATGAAGGTTCAGGCTTCCCCCAAAAGCAAACCCGGCGCCGTGAAGGAACTGGGTGATTATCCCATATATCAGGTTATAGGCCATGTACGGCCCCAGAAGGCGGACCGCCTTCTTCTTTGCATACGCTCCCAGATCATCCTCGCTGCCAGGACGGAAAAAATAACCTGATATGAAGGCAAAGAGCGGCATATGGAAGGAATAATAGGGAAACAGCCCTCCAATATCCAGATAACTGTTGTTCAGATGCCCGTCCACCACAAAAAACATGCCAAGGGCGGACAGGACAGCGAACTGCATGTTTACGGTGTTTCCCTTTATCTGTTTCCCAAAAGCGGGAGCTGTATCTTTCATGTACGGCATAGATTCCTCCACTTGTCTTACAGTTCCATATCATTCTTTGTAAGATAGTATAATTCATATACCGCGTGAATGCAACCTGCCAGGGACATCCCCCGGCTCACCCTCTTCCCTTTATCCCCTCCATGAACCGCCCGAAATCCGGGCACCGTATACTCTCCTCAATCTTCTCCTTATGGCGGTACCATTTCCCCAGGAAACTGTATATCCCGTTCCGGAACTCATAGCTGCCGTCCGACACATTCATAAAAATAATCACCTTCACATACTGCCGTTCCCACAAAAACGGTTCTTTTGTAAATGTCACGTGTACGAACGGGGTAAGGAAGGGGTTCTCCGCCCTTATAAGCGCTACCTGGTTCCCCAGTTCCTGGCCGAACCGTTCCACATTTTCATATAATATCCTTGCCTCCCCAAAGTCCATCATCTGCATCTCGCAAAGGGTATCAAACAAAAATTCAAAATACGTGTCCGGCGTGTCCGCCTCTGCCTCTGTAACCCACAGGCTCCGGTCCATGAACTCGTCAATATTAAAGGACTCCAGGGGCAGGGATGTCAATGCCTCCATGATATCGGAAAAGCTTTCCACAATGTTGCAGCCCGTATGGATCCACCTGACATATCCGGGAAGGAAATGCAGGGGCACGGTTGACACAATCACCTCATTGCCCGTGAACTTCATGGACTTCAGTTCATCCGCACCGCATGTCAGAAGCGTGTTCACATAGTTCCCAAACAATGCCTGCAGCTCTGTAAAATACATGACCGCCTCCGCCCTGCTGCCGGGGCATACCAGGATCAGGGTCTTGTTCTGCCGTTCCCCGTAGGTGACGATGCACATGTTAAAATAAACAGCCAGATAACCGAACTCATTGGAATTTACCTTTATGTCAAGTTCACGTTCCAGTACCTGGACAGCCACATTTGCCACATCCACTGCCAGCGGGTAATTGCAGAAAGTATCATTAAGCACCGGATTCTCAATAAGGATGCGGTTCCTGCACCGCTGCGCCATCCGCGGCAGGTGGAGTTTTAAATAGTGGGACAGCTGCTGTTCCCCTGAGAAATGCAGTCCGAACTTCTCCTCTATCCTCTGGAACATCTTACGGATCACGCCGTCAAACCTTACGTCCTCTGTTCCCGCCTCTTCCTTAAGGCTCCGGAACTGCAGCATACAGGCCATGTTATGGATTTCTATATCAGGCATGGATATGCCCATGGTCTCCCGCAGCCCGTCGCTGATGCTGACAGCCATGTCCATGAACCGGCGGGATACCTGAAGGGAGCTGTCAAATTCCACTTCCTTCCTGAACCGGCACCTCTGGGCCGCTATGTAGATTTGAAGGGCCAGCTCCCTTACAACGGCTTCCGGATAACTGACCCGCAATGCATCTGACCTGGACTTAAGGATTTGCTGTATCTGGCTAATCCGCTCTTCACCATGCCCTGTACCCGGGGCCTTCTCCCATTTCCCGTCGTCCCGGAAAAACAGCTCTGCCATACAGCGCCTCAGCGCTGTCTCCGTCCCCTGCAGCCGTATCCCCTTATGGGAGGCATGGACCACCTTAAGCCCATAAAGCTCCAGCAGCCTGCGGACCTGTCTCATGTCCTGGTTCAGGGTGGAACGGCTTACATAGAGAATCTGCCTCAGCTCTTCCATGGTTATATAATAATCCAGAGCCAGCAGCTTCCTGGCAATATACTCCACCCGTTCCGGCCCGGTATCCGGTATGCGGTCAAACCGCTCATACTGCATCTGTTCCATCAGCAGGCTGAGGGGCTTTAACCCACCCCCGTCATTGGGGACAAGGCGGTATCCCGCGCCCGGTTTTGACATGATGTGCACATCATAATCTTTTAAAAGTTCATTCAGCTTGGCCATATCCGTTTTAACGGTCCTCAGGCTTACGCCTGTCTCCAGGGCCATTTCCCTGCTTGTGACAGGTCCCTCCCTGTCCATCAGCAGGTGCAGATACTGCTTCTGACGCTTCATCAAATACATAACCTGTGACCTTTCCGCTACTCCAGCCGGACCGGGACATCCTCCGGCAAATCGCATATTTCAAATTCCATGTCCTGTTCCCTCAGCTTTTTTAAGGCCTGCAATTCATCCGAGGAACTCTCCCTCACGCTTCCCACGTTCACACGTACCAGCCCCTCCAGACTGGGCGAAAGCCCCAAAAGCTGGGAAAACGACCCGGCCACCATGAGGACCGGTTCCCTGGAGTTCCTGTATTGCCCGGCCGCGGCCCTGGCTTCCTCCACATCCAGAAACACCAGCTCCGCCTGGGGCGGACATGCCATGGTAAGGAGGCTCTGTGCAAAATAATCGAATCTAAGGCCATTGTCAATTAAGACAATGACCTTAGCACGTGTTGCATTTATCCATAATAATGCTTTTTTTCCATAAAGGAAGCTGTCATCCACACGAAGAAGTCTTATCATCTGTCATACATACCTCAGGGCCTGCCTGTTCAAACACGCTCCAGCAGTCCATTCACCCACACCATCTGTTCCCTTGAGCGTTCCAGCATATCCTCCATGTTTTCCCTGGAAGGCATGGAACCGCTTAAGATTGTCTCTATGACAAAAGGAAGGTTGACGCCTGCGAATACCTGGAACTGCTCCCTTCCGGCCCACAATTCCATAATTTTCTGGGTCACGCTCCCTCCCAAAAGATCGGTAAACACAATGACCGGTTCCCCGGGCGCAAAGGAGTTTAAAAGCCGCTCCATGTCCTCCGGAAATTCTGAATCTTCCATGTAGGCGCACACTGCATGGAGTCCCTCCACCTGGGTTACCAGGCGTATGGTATCCACATATCCCAGCGCCAGCCTGCCATGGGTTGCTATTATATACTGCATATTCCGTCCCCCATGTTAAGATTCAAACCGCACATTCAGCTCTTTGCCCGCATCGTCATGATTGGCAACCACGGAACTTAAGCCCATATCCCTGGCCGCAACATGGCTTAATACCTGGAACGGGATCAGATACTCAATAGCTGTAAGGAATTCGCATTCCACAAAATCGCTGACAATGGAATGTGCATCTGTCACCGGGTCATCCGGGGACGCCACCATGAAGCAGTTATGGGTATGCCTCCTGCACCACTGCACAAGCTCATCCATCCGGTCCCGCTCCGGCTCCCTGGGGCATAGAAAGAACAGCACACTTCCTTCCTTTACAGGCTGGTTCTGGCCATGCATGAACTCCTCGCACTCATAACTCATACAAGGCTTTAAGGTGGTTTCCAAAAGCTTCAGCCCGCCTTCCACCGCAGTGGCATAGTTGGCCCCATATCCCAGGAAGGTGAAGCTGCCGGCTTCCAGCAATACCTGTCTGTGGGCCTCATACCACGACAGCGTGCGTTCTGCTGCCAGAGCAACACTCCGGGGCAGGGACTCAAATGCCTCCAAATACCCGTCGTACTCACTCTTAAGGATCCGTCCAAGGGCATATGCCGCTTCCACCACGCAGAGCATCAGGATGGCCATGGATGCCACATGTCCCTTTGTCTCAGGAAAACTCTCCTCATCCCCGCTCCGTTTCTCTATTACTATATCACACTCCCTGGCCAGTACGCCATCCCTTAAAAGCGTTGTACATATAACCGGTATCCCCATTTCCCTGGCTTTCCTTGCAACATACACCGGACCCCTGGTGCGGCCGGACTGGGCCGGACATATGACCAGCATTTCTTCCGGTTCATACATGCCGTTAACATTAAATCCGCTGTGGTTCATGAACAGGGTGGGATAACTTGTGGCCGCCTCCACCTTAAGAAGCTTTTCCATCATGAATCCCACAACAACACCTGCATTATATGGGGAGCCGTGACCGCTCAGATACACCCGCTTCACAGGGTGGGTCATGAAATGCTTCACAAAATCCCCGCAGTAATACTCCCTGTTGTCCAGGATCTCCCTTATCACATCCGGTTCTGCCTTAATACAATCCATCATCGCGTTTTCATTCATATCCATATTACCTTTCTTATCACACAATCAGGAATCCTGCCGCGCCAAGAACCAGGCCCACCACAACCGTTACCAGGATTACAATGGCAGGTTTTACGTTCCTGCTCCTCATGAGCCAGGCCATGAACAGGGTAACCCCAAGGGGAAGCAGTCTTGGGAAAATGCCGTCCAGGATTTCCTGTATGTTGATGACTGATTCACCAATGCTGAATTCCACGCCGCAGGTAACCCCCACATAGGAAGCGGTCATGGCTCCGATTACCGTCAGTCCCACAATATAAGCTGCTTCTGTCAGTTTCTGCAGCAGTCCGCCTTCCTGCATGAAGCTGATAAAATTCTCGCCCAGCTTATACCCCAGTGTCAGGCCGTACCAGCGCACCAGGAGATGGGGGATATTAAACATCAGCACAAACAGCACCGGCCCCAGCAGATTCCCTTTCAGGGCCAGGGTAGCGCCCACGGACGCTGCCACGATACGGAAACAGCCCCAGAAAAAGGTATCCCCGATTGGCGCCAGCGGTCCCATCAGGGCCGACTTTACCGCACTGATGGTAGGTCCCATGTTCTTGTCCTGGCTTTTGGCATTCTTCTCCTCAAGGGCAGTCACAATGCCTACCACAAAGTTGGTGATCTGCACGGTCAGGTTAAAAAACTCCGTGTGCCGTTTACATGCCTCCACATACGCCTCTTTGTCGTCCTTATACAGCTTCTTTAATAATTTGGTCAAGGTAAATGCAAATCCCAGGGCCTGCTGGCGCTCCGCGTTATAGGATGCCTCATGGCAGAAGGAACGCCAGAATATGGTTCTAAGGTCGCTTTTTGTTACAGATATCTCTTCTACTGCCTGGTTCGTCTTCTGCTCTGCCATCAAAACTCATCCTCCTCACTTACTTCATCTTTGGTTGTCATGAAACGGAATGCTGCAAATGCCACTGCCAGCACGGTAACTGCCATGATATCCACGCCGAAATACACTGCCAGTGCAAAACCTATGAAATAAAACGGAAGGAATCTCCTGTCCCACATAATATTAAGCAGCATTGCAAAACCAAGCGCGGGAAGGGCTGCCGCCACAACATCCAGGCCGCTTAACACAGCCTGAGGCAATGCGTCGACCACTGCCCCGATTGTATCCGTCCCAAGGGCCACTGCCAGGAATACAATCCCGCTGGTAATGACCGCCTTAATGATACCCGCCCCTATATGGATTGCATTAATTCCCTCAATGTTCCCTTCTGCCGCAAACTCATCCACCTTATGCATTGCAAAGCTGATGGCAACCTCACAGGCCGTGGCCACATATGCACAGAGGATACCGGTGGGAATGGACACGGTCAGGGCCACCGACACATCCGCGCTGCTGAGCACGGCATAGGCAGTGCCTATGATTGCGCCTGCCGCAACATCCGACGGCATGCTGAGTCCCAGATACATAATTCCCATCCATGTCAGTTCCAGCGTACCCGCCATAATAAGACCTGTCTGCAGATCCCCAAGCACAAGACCCGTAAGTGTGGCAGTAACCAAAGGCCTGTTTACCATTGCATCACCCAGGAACTTATTGCTGGAGTATGCAAAAAAAGCTACCAATGCTACCAAAAAAGCTTGAAATACCATATATTTCCCCCTCCTTCATCTATCTGGACCGTCCCCTACAGATACTTTGTGATATTAACCGATTTCTCAGTCGGCACCGTATAACAGCCGATTTCAACCCCCATATCCAGCATCTTCTTAAAATTCTCAATATCCTGGTCGCTGACAGCCAGATACTTGGTCAGCAGCTTCTTACCCGGCTCAGTCTTCATAAGAGCAGCGTTCAGGCTGCGCAGATATGGAACCTGCTCTGCCAGCGCAAGGGCATCATCCGTTGTCTCCACCAACAGTTCAATGCTGTACTTCTTAACATTCTCGCTGTTTAAGAATGCCGCCGCCTCAGCAATGGGCACGATCCGTGTCTTAACAGACTTAGGCGCAGCCAGTTTAATCAGGTTCTTGCGCATATCATCCGCCGCCACCTTATCCCCGGCCACCAGAATCATGTTCGCCTTCAGCTTCTGCACCCACAATACCCCTGTCTGCCAGTGAAGCAGACGATAGTCAATGCGGAACAGCTTTACATTGTCCATAAACCTACCTTCCTTTCAATAAAATGCATAACGAATCCTGTTTACACAAGAAATTATACAGCAATTTGTACAGTGTTTGAATTGACATTTTTTCACCAGGGCTGGTGCAATTGGGTGGGATTAGGGTGGGTGAATGATTAAGGTGCATCCGTTCGTGAGCAGAATGGGGCTGGGGGGAGGGAGACGGCTGCGGGGCTAGCAGCTCTAGCGCTCTGGAAACCGGCTAAATACAAGAGGCTTCTGCCCAAACTCACGCCTAGTTACTTTCTTCCGTTCGTTGTCGGGTTCAGACAACGGGCGCCAGCCTCTTAACGCCGGTTCCCACAGCTCAAGACCTGCACGCCCCTGTAGATGCCTCCCTCCCCCCAGCCCCCTTCTGCTCACCCCCTACGTTTTTATCGTCTCCGCACCATTTAAACCGGAAGTAAGGGTACGATTCTCCCGTCCAACCTATTTCATACTTATTGGCGTATGTAGTGGCCGGAGTATGCAGTCCGGGGAGGGGGCCAGGGCGGGCTTTGCCTTTTGGGGGAACGGACGGTGACGGGGGGATTCCTTAGGACGGCGGGGGCGCGGACGCTTAGTTCCGGAGGGAGCAGCTTCTTAGGTTCTGGCAATATAGAAGACGGGGGTGGGCGAATGCATCAAAGCATGAGTCCAAGGTGCTTTGAGCTGAGAAAGTCCTTCAGGATTTCTCAGTGAATAGCACCGATCCCCCGTCTTCTATATTGCCAGGGCCTTAGAAGCTGCCCCTCCGGAACTCAGCGTCCGCGCCCCCGCCGTCCTAAGGAATCCCCCCGTCACCGTCGGATTCCCCAAAAGGCAAAGCCCGCCCTGGCCCCCTTCGCGGACGTAGCCCTCACGGCCTACCCACATCCGCCAAACACCCCAACCATCCCACAACCGTCCCCATCCGTGCAATCCGCTCCGTCATACTATCCAGACACAGATATTCTTCCGGTGAACACATCATGCCGCCCACCGGACCAAGGCCGTCAATGGTGGGCGTGCCTATATCGGCCACGAAGTTTCCGTCGCTGACCCCGCCGGTGACAGCGGTAAGGTACGGGATTCCCAGTTCCTGGCTGGCTTCCTCTGCCAGCCGCTGAAGCTGTGCGCTTCCCTCCACCTGTACAAGAGGCGGACGGTTCCTGGTAAATGTGTACTCTGTACGCACCCCATGGATTTCTACCTGCTCCAGGATGTCCCTGACCTGGCGGATGAGCATTTCCCCGTCCTCCTTGGTCCTGTAGCGCAGGTCAATGTCCATTTCCGCTGATTCAGCCACCACGATGCGGTTTTCACCGCCATTTATGGTGCCGATGGTCACGGTACTTCCTCTGTCAAAATCATTAAGCGCCCTGAGCTTCACTATCTTTAAGGCCAGTTCCTCAATGGCATTGCGGCCCTTCTCCGGTTCAATGCCGGCATGGGCCGCCCGCCCCGATGCCCGGACATGGAAATAGGAATTGCCTTTACGCTCAATCACAATGGCCCCGTTTTCCCGGGCTCCCTCGGTTACAATGCACCAGTCCGCCTTCCTGCCCTCTTCTATAATCCGCTCCTGAACCGCATGGCTTCCTGCTTCCTCATCCCCGCTCATAAGCACTGTAACCTCCGGCACATGGTCCACGCCCAAGGCGTAGAGCGCCTTAAGCGCATACAGGCATCCCACCAGACATGCCTTCATGTCCACGACTCCTGGGCCAGTGGCTATATTTCCTTTTATTGTAAATGGATTGGCCTTAGCAGCCCCTTCTGGAAATGCGGTATCCAGGTGGCAGATCATAAGTACTTTACCGTGATTCCTGCTGTTTCCGGTCTTTGGGCTTTGGCTGCCGTCATATTCCGGGCCCGTGCCGGATTTCCTGGCGATTACGGCGTTTCCGCAGTTTCCGTGTTCCAGGATTTCCACCTCAAACCCCTCTTTTTCGTATTCCCGGGCCATGATGGTTGCAACCCTGTCAATCCCTTCCTTACAGGCAGAACCGCTGTCTATGTTCACCAGGCGTTCCAGCAGTTTCATCATTTCTTCATAGTATGTATCCAGATATGATTTAATATCATTACTCAGCATTACCTAGTTTGCCCCTTTCTTTTTCTGCTCTTCCTGCTCCAATGTCATGATTCCGAATCCCGTGCCCGCGCATACCAGGGCCATGATTACGCTGAAGAAGCAGAAAAATGCATATGGCAGATAATCAATGGTGGCAATCCCCAGTGCGCCGGACGCATATGCCCCTGCTGCCGACCATGGGATCAGGGCCACCACGCAGGTGCCCGAATCCTCCAGGGTACGGGACAGGTTCCTGGCAGCCAGGCCCATTTTCTTATAAACCGGCGCGTACAGTTCTCCCGGAATCAGAATGGTAAGGAAATCACTTCCTGTTGCAAGGGCCATGGTGATGGTGGACACAACCGTGGCCGCAATCAGCGTAAACCGCGTCTTAACAACATGCATCAGATGCTCCAGGATCACATCCAGACAGCCTGCCCTGGCAATGATTCCTGCAAAGGAAAATGCACAAAGGATTAAAAGGATGGTCTCCTGCATGGAATTCATGCCGCCGCGGCACAGAAGCTTCTCAATCTCCGGCAGGATAAGGGATGTATCCGTGCCCTTCACCATTTCCATGCTGAACCCGCTTACGGACGAGGCAAATACATCTGTAAAGGTAAATCCCTGGTAGAACACTCCTATGAGACAGGCAACCGCGCTGGATATGAGCATGACCGGGATGGTGGGTTTCTTGGCAATGGACCCGTAAAGGATAATGATGATGGGAACCAGCAGCAGGAGGTTCCAATGATAGATGGAACTTAAGTTAGCCATCATCATATCCACTTTTTCAGAGTTGGCCAGTCCGGCCGCGCTGGTGTTAAGCCCCAGCACCGTATACAGTATGATGGCTCCGATGGCGGCCGGAACCGTTGTGTAGAACATGTGCTGGATGTGTTCATACAGGGTAGAGCCTGCTGCCAGAGGCGCCAGGTTGGTGGTGTCCGACAGGGGGGACATCTTGTCGCCAAAGTATGAACCGCCTACCACTGCGCCTGCGGTAATGGGAAGGGAAAGCCCAAGTCCCTGGGCGATGATGACCAGGACCACGCCAATGGTTCCCATGGACCCCCAGGATGTTCCTGTACAGGTTGATATCACTGCACAGATAATAAAGGATGTGACATAAAAAAACTTGGGATTCACAATCTGGATTCCATAATAAATCATCATGGGAATGGTTCCCGAAAGCATCCAGGATGATACGATGATACCCACTGCCAGAAGAATCAGTATGGTGGGCATGGCCTTGGCAATCTTTTCGGACACGCCTTCAATCATATCATCCCAGGTCACACCCAGATGGAATGCCACCATTGCCGTAAAAGCCGCTGACATTACAAGCATGGCCTCCTTGGGAAATCCCAGGATACCGTATCCCACGGTAAGGATGATCAGCATGGCAACCAGTGGAAGCAGGGCTTCTGCAAATGTAGGTTTCCTTTGTTCTCTCTTCTTCATACTCTTGGCTCCTTTTCTATTTTCCCAACCAGGTCAATATTCCAAAAAAGGGCATATTCCAGCCGCCAAAACTGAATTATGCACCTTTGCAATAACCACCTGATTGAGTTTCTTATGGTTCAATGTTATACTATAACAGACATCAATACAATTAATAGTTTGCCAATCTGTTATAGTACAGCCTGGGGTATGTCTGAAAATCCATCCCCTGGAGAAATGAACAGGAGGATTATGTCCATGCTGAAATATGAAGAGATTGTCTCCTACATTGAGGAACAGATTGAAGACCAGACATTCATACCTAATATGAAGCTTCCTTCCCTCCGGGAGATGGCGGGGCATTTCTCAACCAGCGTGGGCACCGTGCTTTCAGCCTACAAATACCTGGAGCAGCGGCACAAGATTTATTCCATCCCCAAGAGCGGCTACTATATCGTGGGAATCACGGACAGCCGTGGTTACAAGAAAAACTCCATGATTGACTTTTATTCCGGCGCGCCGGACAGCCGGTATATCCCGTTTCACGATTTCCAGCACTGTATTGATAAGTCCCTGGACCTTTGCAGGGAGGTCATCTTTACCTATGCCGACGTGCAGGGCCTTCCCCTGCTCCTTGACACCCTGGAAAAGCAGTTTAAGCAATATCAGATTTATACCAGGGCTTCCAGTATCGTGGTCACCTCAGGTTCCCAGCAGGCGCTTGATATCCTGTGCCGCATGCCCTTCCCAAACGGCAAAAAGACGGTCCTGATTGAACAGCCTATTTACTATGGCATGATTAAGAGCATTTACCTGTGCAATACGCCGGCCATTGGAATCCGCCGCGGTTTTAACGGCGTGGATTTTGAGGAGCTTGAGCGTCTGTTTTATTATGGGGACATCAAATTTTTCTACACCATACCAAGATACCACAATCCCACAGGCCATTCCTATACCAAGGCGGAAAAGCAGGAGCTGCTGCGCCTGGCCGGCAAATACAATGTCTACATAGTAGAGGATGATATCGCCGCTGATTTTGACACTAACTCCAGGAACGACCCCCTGTTTTACTATGATTCCTCAGACAAGGTAATCTATATCAAAAGCTTTTCCAAGGTCCTGATGCCGGGCCTGCGCGTGTGCGCCCTCATCCTTCCGGACCTGATTAAGAATACGTTCCTGGAATATAAGGAATGGACCGATACCTACACCTCCATCCTGTCCCAGGGCTCACTGGCCGTGTATCTGGGAAGCGGTATGTTTGATAAGTATCAGGACAGCATCCGCCGCCTTTACATGAACCGCATGGGCGTACTGCAGGAAACCGTCCGTGGGAACCCGGCCCCGGGCCTGGAATGGAACATACCGGATTCCGGTTTCTTTGCATGTGTGAAGTTAAAAAAGGATACGCCTTTTGACAAAATACAGCCAATGCTGTTTAAAAACAACATACGCCTCATGGACACCAGCAAATTTTTCCTAAAGGAATTCCGCAACAACCACTATTACCGTGTCAGCGTCAGCAAGGCCAATGAGGACGAAATACGGGCCGGGATACCTAAGTTAATACGGATACTGGGGCGGTATAACTGAGCCGCGGGAATGGCGGCCTGGGACCTGCTGCATATTCAAAACAACGTCTGCTGCTCATACTCACAGGACCTTGCAAGCCCTGCCGGCACCTGCGCCAGCAGTTCCCGGAAACCGTCCCCATCCATTATCCAGTCCCGCACCTGATTCCTCTCAAGCACAAGGGGCATACGGCTGTGGACCGGGGCCATGGACTGGTTGGCCTGGGTGGTCAGAATCACAAAATGGTCCCCATCCTCATATTTACTGTAAAACCCGGCCAAAAACAATACCTGTCCGTCCTCCCTGATAAATGTATACTTTTCCTTATTCTGATTCCATTCATAGAACCAGGAAACAGGGACAGCTGCCCGCCTGTGGCTCACGCTGTCCCGGAACATCCGTTTTTCAAGCACGGACTCAGACCTGGCGTTGAATACCAGTCCCTTGCCGCCTGGCGCCTCAAATCCCCAGCGCATTTTCCGGATTCCAAGAAATACCGGGGACGGGGATTCATTTCCCCGTTCTGTATTTCCCCGTTCAGCATGTTCCCGTTCAGCATTTCCCCGCGCCGTATCTTCCCGGATTGTGATAACAGGAGCCACATCCCCCGGATGCATGTCCTTTTCCAAAAGCCCCAGTTCCAGCTTCCAATCTTCCGGCTCCACCAATTCCCTGATTTCATCAAGTAAATCAACACTGAAATAATATCTTCCGCACATCCTGCCTCCTCCTGTCCTGAATCAGATACCAGTATATGATACTTCTCTGTAGTATTATATATCCAAATCCGGCAAAATCAATGCAAGGATGTTTGACGCCCCAATCATATAAAACAGGGTATCTAACAGAAAACCTCATCCTGATACGGAATCGATACAGCGGCCCCCATTCTTGAAACCGTGATGGAAGATGCTTTTGCCGCATACATCAATGCATCCTTTATCCCTATATCACGTACAAGGGAGGCGATGAAATATCCGGCAAACGTGTCCCCTGCCGCAGTCGTATCAACAGGATCCACCTTGAATATCTCCTGAAAAATCCTTTCTTTCCCGTCCTCATAATAAGCCCCGTTTTCCCCCAATGTCAGCACAACCTTACTCAGCGGATACCGTCTAAGCATCTCGTCCAGGATTTCTTCCGGTTGGATTCTCCCGGTAATCTGATATCCTTCAATTTCATTCATTATGAAAAACGTTACTTTCTTCAGATCTGCGTCCAGAATGAGCTGGTTCATTGGAGATGGGTTCAGGACTATTACCATTTCCTTTTCAGATGCAATATCAATCACTTCTTTCAGGCAATTGATTTCATTCTGTAAAATCAGGTAATCCCCTGCCGTAAAGTTCCCCAGCACCTGCTTTATATACTCAATGTCATTTTCAAAATTTGCACCTCTAAAAAGAACAATACTGTTTTCTCCTGTATCTGAAACCTGGATCATTGCATTTCCTGTAGGGGTCTTTACTTTACGGATCAGTCTTGTATCCACGCCATATTCCGTGCAATATTCCATAAGCATACCGCCGTCTTCCCCCACATTGCCTGCATGATATACAGGTACCCCTGCTTTTGCAAGGGCCACGGACTGATTAAGTCCTTTTCCGCCCGGAAATAGTTTTAGTTCCTTAGAGGATATGGTTTCCCCTGGTTTTACAATATATTCCACACAGTACACATTATCAATATTCAAAGAGCCAAAACTCAGTATCTCCATTCTCTATATTCCCGCCTTTAAAGTTAATCATTACAACGGATCAGCGCCTTGATGAAGCCTGCCGGCTTGTGTTCCAATTCATACTGGCAGCGGTCAAACTCTTCCAGGGAATAGATATGCCTGGGATTTACCGTACCCGTGAATTTCCACTGCCCCCTGGCAATTAAATCCAGTGCCTGACGGCAATAACGTGTGGCCAGGTCATCATCCCGTATCTGGGTGTTAAGGACCTTCATCATTTTATAGTTCCATTGCTGGAAGTCAATGTTCCTGTCCCCGCCAAGATGATAACCGCCGATTCCCAGACAGCCTGCCATACCGGTAATATCGCCTGCCAGGCGAAGGGCGCTGCCGGTCCCTGCAAACTCCTCCACGCGGCTGAATCCAATAGAAAACATCTCCTTTTTCCGTCCCGGTCCTAAAACATGCCCTCCAAAATTATGTTTTGAAAAGAAATACTCTTCTGGCAGCGTGTCAGGAGAATAGACAACATCCGCTCCATATTTCAGCGCGTTTTCCCTTGCTTCCTCACGTATATCAACACCTATTATGGTTCCCGCACCCATTGCGCGCATTAAGGAGATGGTTCCCAGCCCCATATAACCGCAGCCCACAACCACAAAGGGATCTCCAGGGGCTGCCAGCGCCATCTGTGCCCCAACATTTATAAGGCATGCCAGCGCTTCCCCCATTGCATCCTCATCCGCTACCGCTTCCGGTATCACCACACAGTTCTCTTCCTTCATAATTGTATACTGTGAATAACAGGGGCTGGATAAGCCTGTTACCCGGTCATTCTTTTCTAACCCTGTAACCCCCTGGCCCACTGCTTCAATTGTGCCCATGGGTTCATGGCCAAAGGTCTGACCGTTAACCGCGGTCTTCCATGGCTCCAGTTCCGAACTGCAGACACCGCAGTACTTCATCTTTACCAATACTTCACCCGGACCAGGAGTGGGTATTTCAATGTCTATGACCCTGCTCTTAGCCGGCCCTTCCATGATAAGTGATTTCATAAAAATATCTCCTTCCTGTAATCATGATACCGCAGACAAGCGCGGTCCGTTAATCAGTCTTTTAGTTTATCAATGGCAACAGCAATTACTAATACAGCTCCCAACGCAACAAACTGGTAATACGGGGAAATCTTCATTATATTTAATGCATTGGAAATCATCCCCATAATCAGGGATCCAAGAAGCGTCCCCCACATCCTTCCGCGTCCAGCCTTGGCAGATGTCCCGCCTATTGTTACAGCTGCAATAGCCTCCAGGCCGGTGTTGGCACAGGCAGTGGGCTGACCGGAAAACATGCGGGATGCAAGAATCACACCGGCAAGACCTGCCGTCAGGCCACCGATTGCAAAAAACAGGACCTTATTCCGTTTAACCGGTATTCCAGATAACTGTGCTGCCTCCGTATTACCTCCGATTGCATAAGCCGAACGACCAAACTTAGTATATTTCAGCACGAACCAGGCAATAAAGTATAATACAAACATAATGATGATCGGCACCGGGATTTTGCCGATATATCCCCTTCCAATTACTTCAAACTTTTCTGTCATGCCAATAACCGGATACGCATTGGTCAGAAGGAGGGCCGCGCCTTTATATATATAAGAAACACCTAAGGTTACGATAAATGATGGTATTTTCAGATATGTATGGAATATGCCGCAGAGTGCGCCGCAAAGCGCGGAAATCCCAATGGCAATTATAATGGCCGCCAGAATGCCTGCATATCCATAGGATGCCAGAATGCCTATCTCCTCCTTCAGGAGCATACAGGCTATGACTCCTGCCAGGGCAGCATTGGCTCCTGCCGACAAATCAATTTCGTCAATTAACATTATGAATGTCATCCCAATTGCAGCTACGCCTGAAATAGAAATCTGGCGGAATAAATTCACAAAGTTATCCACAGTAAAGAAATCCTGCGATACCATGGAAACCAGGGTAATCATAAGTATAAGCAGGATATACAGACTGTAATTGCTGATATTCCTAACAACAGCTTTCGCGCTTGTCTCACCTTTCCGTCTTTCAAATAACCTAATTTGCTCCATTTGCTTTTCCTCCCTCTACCGTTGCCAAATACATGATGGATTTTTGGTTCATCTCCCCGCCGGTGACTTCACCGGAAATTTTACCTTCATGCATTACAATGATTCGGTCGCACATACCAATCAGTTCAGGCAGTTCCGATGAGACAAATATGATTACCTTTCCTTCCCTGGCCAGCTGAATGATTATATTATATATTTCATATTTTGCATTAACATCAATTCCCCGGGTGGGTTCATCTAAAATAATGATATCCGGATTGCAATTCAGCCACTTGGCCACTGCTATCTTCTGCTGGTTTCCCCCGCTTAAGAATTTTGCATATTGGGTCTGTCCAGGTGTTTTAATGAGAAGCTTGTCTATATATTTGGCGCAAACCTGCTTTTCTTTTTGAGGGTCCAGATAAAACCATGTTTTCTGATGCTCATAGTTAGCCATTATTATATTTTCCCGAACATTTAATGCAAGGACCAGACCCTGCCTCCGTCTGTCCTCAGGCACCAGGCCAATACCAAAACGGATGGCATCCTTTTCATTGCGGATATGTACTTTTTTTCCTCCAATCAGGACTGTTCCGCCTTTGATTTTGTCTGCGCCGAATATAAGGCGCATGAGTTCCGTCCTGCCAGCCCCGACCAGCCCTGCAAAACCAAGAATCTCACCTTTATGCGCCACAAAGGAAGATGGATGTACCCGTTTTCCCCCATCTGTCAGATTCCTTACTTCCAGATATTCCTCTCCGATTTCATTGTCCCTTTCAGGATAAATTTCTGTCAATGACCGCCCTACAATATATTCTATGATTTGATCCAATGTCAGTTCAGAAATCGGGGCGGCTGTAATAAACTGCCCATCACGCAGTATGACTGTATTGGTACATATCTCAAAGACCTCGTCCATTCTATGGGTAATGAATATCATGGTCACATCTTTTTTATTCAGGCTTCTGACAACATTAAAAAGCTTTTGTGTCTCGCTCTCCGTCAGCGCAGAGGTAGGTTCATCCATGATCAGTATCTTAGAGTTCAAAGAAACTGCTTTGCAGATTTCCACCATTTGCTGCTCTGCAACTGTCAAAGTATTTACAATATCGGTCGGCCGGATATTAATATCAATCTCATCAATGATGGCCTGCGCCATCTGGTTCATACACTTCCAGTCTATCATTCCGTTTTTCTTGGGCTGCCTTCTCATAAAAATATTTTCAGCCACTGTTAAGCCCGGAACCAGGTTAAACTCCTGGTAAATGATTGCTACGCCAAGACGTTCCGAATCTTCAGGACATGTAATATCGGCTGGCTTTCCATCAATATAAATCTCTCCTTCATCTTTTATGTAAGCGCCTGCTAAAATCTTCATTAAGGTGGACTTTCCAGCCCCATTTTCTCCCAGCAGCGCCAGTATTTCCCCCTTCCTTACCGTAAAACTGACATCCTTTAGTGCCTGAACACCTGGAAAGTATTTTCCGATTCCTTTGAATTCCAATATATAGTCCGCATCGCTGCCCACCTTCATATGAATTCCTCCGTTTCATGCAGTTTATTCATTTCCTGGTAAGAGAGACAGCATACCGGCCCGCCCAATGACAGGGCCGGATCAGCTGTCTCCCTTTACCTATTAATCGAGAGCAATCTCTTCTGCTGTAATTATCTTTCCGCCATATGTATAAAGGCCAACGCCTGCATTCATATACTTCTGGTCTTCCGGCAGCTGCTTTCCAGGAATGACATAATCACGAATGGTCTGGACAGCGATTTCCCCCATTTTTTCCGGATACTGCATAACGGTTGCCAAATAAGGTGAATCTTCGGATTTATCAATCGCCCCCTTTTCTTCATCCGTAGCATCAAATCCAATTACCTTTGTGTGATTGTTCTTTGCAGATATAATTGCATCATATGCCCCCATACCAGCCTGAGCGCTATACCCAAAAACAAGGTCCAGGCTGCTGTGGGAAGACAGCACGTCCTCCATTGTTGACATAAAGTCCTGCCTGTCAGATGATTTCCCAAAGGTCTCCGTGTGGGCGTTTGGGAAAACCTTACATATCTCTTCCTCAAACCCTTCTGCCCTGTCCTTTGCAGATGTTCCTGCCGGAGGAATTAAAAGAACAACATCTAATTCTTCATTTTTATCCACGTCTTTTAAATACTCCTGCGCAACCCATTTTCCTGCCGTGCGGCCGCCAATCCGATTGTCGGTGCCTATGGCCTGATATACAAAATCAGTTGGACCCGCATCACACAGGATGATAGGGATATCTGCATCAATCAGCGGGGTACAGATATTCTTCAGCGTGTCAAAATTCTGGTATGTCATGATGACAGCCTTACAATCCATTTGGATAAAATTCTCAATGGAATTCATCTGCACCTGCTCATCACCATTACAATCTACAAATGCAATCTCGAAATCCTCCCCTGCCGCTTTCTCAATTCCCCTCTGCATATCCTGGTAAAATGGGAACTGGAGGGTAGCCAGGCTGACTCCTATGACCGGTTTTTCTTTCTGTGCCTCCTGCCCCTGCGTTTCTTTACCCTCAGTCACCTGGACAGCCTTATCTGCCTTTGCATCAGAACACCCCGCCAAAACAGAAACACTTACCATCAATATTCCCAGAAATCCTGCTAATTTCTTTCTTAACATGAAGTCTCTCCTTCTCAAAATGTAATTACGCCTTTCATATAACCATCTTCCTTACTTACCGACTTTTCAAAAATGATCTGGCAATCCCTGAAATCCGCCACATGTGTCACAAGATCCTGGGGTGTATAGACCCCCTTATCAATCATTGCTTTTGTCTGTTTCATGACATCTGTATAATGGCGGTTACTCATCGGCGACAGATTATAAACAGTAAGCCCGCCCAGATGCCATTTTGTTCCGTCAAAGGTCATCTCATGACGGTGCCATGATCCAATGGTCAGTTTGCCTGCTTCATAGCGGATTAGTTCATTGGCCAGTTCAAACCCGGAATTAGATGCGGAAAATTCAATTACCACATCAGCTCCGCCTTTTGCCTTTAACTCACGGATAGCTTCCTGTCCCTCTTCATCATATGGATCATACACCAGTCCGGCCCCATATTGCCTTGCCAGCGCCCGTCTTTCAGGTTTTTTTTCAAAAACAATGACCTTACCTGCCTGGGAGCCCCTCAATAATCCCATTAAGGTCAAAAGCCCCATATAACCGCACCCTACCAGCGCAACCGTGTCCCCTTCCTCTATCTGTGTTTTATTGAGAAGATTCACTACGCAGCAGGTAGGTTCAATAATCCATTTGCTCCAGTCATCAATCGTTTCAGGAAGCTTTGCCGCCCCTGCTGCAATGATGTTCAGATATTGGCTCATCATCTCATTGCTTCCTGCTCCAAGAAATACATTGTCCCCCACTTCAAAACCAGTTACACCTTCCCCAATTTTCCTTATAATTCCAATGGACTCATGCCCAATTGGGTATGGTGTGGGACCTGGCCCTGTTACTCCCTGAAACAGATAGGAGTCCCATGCACATACCCCGCACGCCTTCACCTCTACCTGAATCTGGCCAAAACCTGGTTCATCTGCTATCTCAACCGGCCTTACCTCAATCTTATTAGGTTCTGCAACCCAAACCGCATCACATTTCAATTTCTTTCCCTCCCTTATTTTCCTGCTTCTATTCTATAATCCAAGGACATCGTGAATATACTTTCTTGAGGTCCGGGCAGACTCGTAGTTATTGACCCTGTTGAAATCCAGCTCTACCGTAAGATAACCGTCATATCCATGATCCTCCAGCACCTTTAACACGCCTGGGAAATCAATCACTCCCTGTCCAAGGGCGCGGAATCTTCTTGGCGGATACTCGGGATAAGAATCAGGATCTCCGTTAATATCCTTTAAATGAATGTACCGGGCCTTACCGGTACCCAGATATTTGTCAAATAGATATGCGGGTTCCATCCCACACAATACCGTATGGGCTGTATCCAGACAAAGCCCGATGTTTTCTTTTATGTGGGCCAGGAAAAAGTCAATCTGTTTTTCTGCTTCAATATAAGTTCCCCAATGCGGATGAAGATTCAGCTCAATCCCATTATCCCTACATAATTTTGCAATTTCATCAGCCTTCCCACAGACCGTAAGCAGGTCCGCATCCGTCACAACCTGTCCCGGCTTTTTTCTCGGGGGTTCCAGGTTCATAAGTACAAAACCATGTTCCTTTGCAAACCTGACACACCGTTTAGCAATAGCCATATCCTTTTGGAAATCGTCAGTAAGATAGTGATAAATACAAACAAACTCCATGTTGTATTTTTTCATCACTTCATCAAACTCTTCCCTGTCATTCTCATAGATTTCGGATACGATGTTGAAATTTTCCATATACTCATATCCGCAATCCTTCAAGTCCCTCAGGGACTGCTCAAAATCCCTCTTCGGCAAGTGGCTGACCGGCCCCCAATTATTATACTCATCCTGCAGCCAGGACCATGCTGTGTACGCTACCTTCATGCTTATTCCTCCTTATTATTTAAAAATTGACACCTGCAACCAAAATTATATTGGCATAGGGTGTTGTTTCCCCTGTCCGTATGACTGTCTTTGCCTTGGCAGCCATTTCCTTAAATTCCTCATGCGCAATACGTCTGAATGGAACCTGTGGAAGGGCCTCAATGACAGTCCCATATGTATCCTGGCTTTTATCCGCCATTTCTTCTGCAACGATAAAGGATTCTACCACCATCTCGTCTATGACAGAATGAAGTACCGCACCAAAATCCGGTATCCCCCGGATTAATGAAATGTCGATGACAGGAATACCAGAGGGTACCGGCAGCCCTGCATCTGCAATCACCAGATATTCCGTATGCCCCATAGCTGCAATGGCAGATAATATCTGCGGATTCAATAAACCATCTTTTTTCATCTATGTCCCACCGCCTCATTATTTAATAACTCCATTTTAGCCAATTGTGATATCGCTGTATATATACCCTTGTTACGAATATAGTGTTGTGGCATATTGCTTTTCATGTCACAACAAAACGCGCCATTCATTGTACTATTAGTACAATATTTACCATGCACGTCCCCACTTATATTGTGCTATATTTACATATCCCAGTTTTCAGGGTATAATCTGTCTATTACAAAACCGGGCCGGTGAACCAATACTAAGATAAAGGAGGACAGCCATGTCAATTACCTGTGAAGATTTAATGGGTTTAAAGCATTTTCAAAGCATCAAATTATTGGCAGGACATTCAGGTATACACCGTACCGTCACCTGGCCCTATGTAGTAATCACCCCATCTGTTGAAGAATGGCTTAACAGCGGGGAAATATTATTTATCATAAACTCCAATGAACAGAATATGTCTAATTGGGAATTTCTTAAGAGGATCATCATAGACTGCAGCAGCAAACGGATTTCGGGAATCGTACTGGTAGGCAGTGTTTCGGACCTTGATTCAATCCCGCAAAATGTCCTTAAGCTTTCAGATGATTATGCGACGCCCTTATATGCAATGCCATGGGATCTCAAACTGATTAACGTTACAAAGGAAATAATCGACCTGATTGTCTCAGATAAGAATATCCAGAAAAAAAGAGAGATTTTTATTGAACGCCTGCTGTTTTCAGAAGGGGATACAGCAGATTCACTTCATGACTATGCCACACTGCACTCCATTCCTGTTAAAAGCCTGCATTTTATTTTCAGCCTTATGGTCACCCAGACAATCCTTTCAGAAAGTAATGCCGCTGTTTCTGAAACAATGAGCATCTTAAAGTCCATTGGCGAGCTGAATGGAAACCGGTTTCCTATCATCATGATTCCATCCGGAGATACGATCATCGGTTTTTGCAGTGTGGATTCTGACATTCAGGTCACTCATGCAGTGGATTATATAACAGCCATATATAAATTGCTGATTACCAAATATACCCCCCGGCATTATGCGTTAGCCTTTGGCAGCCCTTACCTGTCATTGGCAGATATGTCCCTGAGTTACAAAGAGTCAAAGCAGGCCTTGTATTTTATCAAAAAAACTAACCCTGAAAACCATATTGCCCGCTTTGATACACTGACCCTATACCGGTTGTTTTTTGATATCAATGATTTCATTCCGAAATCAGCATCCTTATTTGTGGATAAAAACCTGAAAACCTTAATGGATTATGATGAAAAAAATGGTTCGGAATTAATTACTACCCTAAAATTCTTCCTGCAGCACAACTGTAACTTAATAAAAACCGCAGATGCCCTATATATACACCGAAACACATTGATATATCGCTTAAATATCATCAAACGCACATTAAATGATAACCTTGACAGCGCCCTCACCAGAATGTCCCTTTTCTTAAGTATCCTATATCACGAATTTACGCAAAGCAGTAATTAAACCCAGGGCAGGAGAATGCATTCCTCCTGCCCTGTCTGTCTCTTCTAAATCATTCAATTTACTATACCAGCAGCTCATGTCCTGTCTGACAGACAGGTTTCTCCTTTTTAAATAACAGTTTTCCGTGTCTGACCGAACACAGTACATCTGCCCTGCTTTGTACCGCGTCAAAAGGCGTCCCGGCGTCCAGGATGATAAAGTCCGCCATTCTTCCCTCTTTAATACCATAGGCGTCCAGATTCATTGTTTTTGCACCATGGACCGTTATCAAATCCAATGCATTTTCAATCTCCTTTAACGACATCAGCTGGCATGCATGAAGCCCGATATCCAGGATATTCATCAGGTTTCCGTTGCCAAGGGGATACCATGGGTCTGAAATTGAATCCTGTGCAAATGATACATTCAGCCCTGCCTCCAATAATTCCTTCACCCGTGTGATGCCCCTTCTTTTAGGATAGCTGTCCTGCCTTCCCTGAAGATATAAATTCTCTGCCGGACAGACTGCAAATCTTATCCCTGCCCTGCGCAGAAGCTTAAACAGTTTAAATGTATATGCATTATTGTAAGATGCCATGGCTGAGGCGTGGCTGGCCGTGGTCCTTGCACCTATTCCATTAACATGGGCAAGATAGGCCAGCTGTTCTAAAAAATGGGAATGTTCATCGTCCGTTTCATCACAATGCACATCAATCATCCTGTCATATTTTACTGCCAGTTCAACTACTTTTTTTAGGGATGCCCTTCCCAGTTCCTCTGTATATTCAAAATGAGGGATTGCGCCAATGGCATCTGCCCCCATCCTAAGTGCTTCCTCCAGCAGTTCCTCTGCCTTTGGATAGCAATATAATCCCTCCTGAGGAAATGCAACAATCTGGATTTCTACCAGGTCCCTATATTCTTCTTTGAGTTCCAGAAGTGCCTTCAGGCCTGTGAGATCAGGGTCTGTGATATCCACGTGTGTCCTGACATATTGTATGCCGCTTAAGATCTGATGCTTCAGCGCCCTTTTCGCCCGTTCTTTTACCGTTTGTACATCATCTGATTTTTTTATCTCCGACCATCTGGCAATTCCTTCAAACAACGTGCCTGTCCTGTTGATTGCGCTTGGGTGGAATGCAGTGTATGTATAGTCCAGATGGATGTGGGATTCCACATAGGGAGGTACCATGAGATGACTTTTTAAGTCATGGCAGACAGCGTCCCCCACTTCATATCCTGGCTCCTTCGATATATGGATTATCCTTCCTTCATCAATCAAAATATCTGCCAATCCCTGCTGATATATATTTACATTTTTCAATACCACTCTATTCTTGTGCATCCCAATCTCCTCCGCAATCATAATACATATAAAATATCATACTTTCCTTTAGCGGGCATTGTACCATGATACCAATTTTTATATCCTGTAATTGTACCTTGATTCATGATGGAACGGAATTAATTTCATACTTTCAGTACAATGCGGATTCCTTACTTTTATTATATACTTTTCATAAATAAAGGTATGGTTTTAGAAGGAGGTCACTTATATGAATACACGTTGGGATTTAATCAGGATGGAGAAAATGACATGGATGGATTTTGCACAGAAAACGGATTCTTTCATTATTCTTCCGGTTGGTTCCATGGAGCAGCATGGTCCGCATCTGCCGCTGAACGTAGACTCAGTCATAGCAGAAAATTTTTCATTCCGGTTAGCAGAAGAATTAGATGCCGTTGTTGCCCCTACCCTTAAGTATGGGTATAAATCAAAGCCTTTAAGCGGGGGCGGACCGCTGTTTCCTGGAACCATTGATTTAAGCGGCCTGACACTGCAGACTAATATCATGGAACTGATTGATGAATTCTACAAGGATGGTTTTCGAAAGATCTTCATACTGAATGCCCATTTTGAAAATGAGGCATTTATTGTTGAGGCACTTGATATTGCTTCATCAAAATACGGGGATGACCTGCTTCTGATTACATCCAATTGGTGGGATCCCCTTCCTCAGGAAACCATTGATGCCGTCTTTGACCAGATACCATTTCCGGGATGGGCCCTGGAGCATGCTGCGGTCACGGAAACTTCCCTGATGATGTATTTTGCACCTGATTTAGTTCATGAAGAACGGATGGTTGATACAAAAGGCGCCATACCTTGCTGTTATATCAAATATCCCATTGAAAAGGACACGATACCTGGTACCGGCGTTCTGGCAACTGCCTATTCTTCATCCGCGGAAAAGGGGAAAATTCTTTCAGACGCAGTGTTAAAGCGATTGATAGATATTTTAACTCCTTACTGTAGTTGAAAAAGTCAGGCAGCTTATATGCCTGACTTTTTCAACGCTTGATACCGGATAGCATGCCGGATGATGAAATGAACTTTAAAACCCTTTAATCAACTCGCCATTCTTCGGCTCAAATCTTCCGGTAAAGAAACGCAGCACCTCCGGCTCATACACCCATTTAAGTCCGCTGATATCATGTCTCTTCTGATACAGCTGGATGATTGCATCAGCCACATAGTCCAGATGTGCATAGGTATATACCCTTCTCGGAATGGTCAGGCGGATGGTCTCCAGCTTCGGAACATGGTTCTCGCCGGTCTTTGGGTCACGGCCCGCGGAAATGATTCCGCGCTCCATGGTCCTCACGCCGGAATATTCATAAACAGCCGCTGCCAGGGCCTGGGCCGGGAAATCCTCTTCCTGGACCAGATGGTCAAGGAATGCGCGTGCATCCACAAAGATTGCATGGCCGCCGTAAGGCTTTACCATTGGCACGCCTGCCGCATCCAGTTTCTCGCCCAGGTAGCGGATCTGGTTCACACGGTGGCTGATATAGTTAAATTCCATGGATTCCCTGAGACCGATAGCCATTGCTTCCATATCCCTGCCGGCCATTCCACCGTAGGTAGGCATGCCTTCAAACTGTACAACAGTACCGCAGGCACGTACATATAAGTCCTTGTCATTCATGCACAGGAAGCCGCCGATGTTGGTCAGGCAGTCCTTCTTGCCGGACATGGTGCAGCCGTCGCCGTAGGAGAACATCTCATGGACGATTTCCTTAATGGTCCTGTCCTCATAACCCTTTTCCCTTGTCTTGATGAAATACGCGTTCTCAACACATCTTGTGGCATCAAACATCACCTTGATGCCGTGCTTGTGTGCCAGTTCGGATACTGCCTTGATGTTGGCCATGGCAACCGGCTGTCCGCCTGCCAGGTTAACGGTCACCGCAAGGCAGATATATGGAATCTTATCAGCGCCCACTTCGTCAATCAGGGCCTGGAACTTATTCAGGTCAATATTGCCCTTGAAATCAAGGATTGCATTGGGGTCGTGGGCCTCGTCGATAATGACGTCGCGGAAGGTTGCGCCGTTGCGTTCCTGATGGAAACGTGTGGTTGTGAAATACATGTTGCCGGGTACATAATCGCCTGGCTTAATGGTAAGTGTGGAAAGTATATTCTCTGCGCCGCGTCCCTGATGGGTGGGTACCACATACTTGAATCCGAACAGCTCCTGTACCGTTGCCTCAAGGTGGTAGAAGTTCTTGGAACCGCCGTAGGCTTCATCGCCTAACATCAGTCCTGCCCACTGCCTGTCACTCATTGCATTGGTCCCGGAATCGGTCAGAAGGTCGATGAAACATTCTTCTGATTTCAGTAAAAAGGTGTTATATCCGGCTTCCTTGATGGCTGCCTTCCTCTCTTCCTTGTTCAGGTTGCCCATGTGCTCCACCATTTTGATTTTAAATGGCTCCGGTGCGAAATTCATCATATCCATATTTAAATCCTCCTTATTTTATATAATGATTTTTTCATTTCTGTTAACTTTTTTGTCTTTCATCATGTACTGTTGCTCATAATCCCTGAGGGCTGAAATTGCCTGGCCTGAAAGGGGTATAATGGCAAGCATGTTAAAGATTGTCATTAATCCAACCCCTAAATCCCCCAGATCCCACACAAATGTGTATGCGGCAACCCCGCCTATAAAAAGCATTGCCAGCGCAAACAGCTTATAGCCAGTCTGGGCTTTCCAGGTATCCCCGAAAATATAAGCCACATTACATCTTGCATAGTAAAGGATGCCGATAAAGGTTGAAAAACTGAACATGAACAGGATGATGGCTATAAAAACAACCCCGAACTTGCCCATATGATAATTCATGGCCGCCTGCAGCAGATCCATTCCCACCAGTCCCTCAATGGCCTCCCCGGGAGCCAGCAGCATGATGAATGCAGAACAGCTGCAGATTACCAGGGTATCGATGAATACTCCCAATGACTGGATCAGTCCCTGTTTCACAGGATGGCTGACTTCTGCAGCAGCGGCAGCACAGGATGCGGAACCGCTTCCTGCCTCATTGGAGAACAGACCCCTTTTTACCCCATTCATGACCACTGCCCCAAGGCCGCCCCCAACAATGGGCTTTAACCCAAATGCCTGTGAAAAAATGTTATTAAGCACCACCGGCAAATAAGTAATATTTTTTAAGATAATAAACAGTGTTATGGCAAAATACGCGCAGGCCATGACCGGAACCACTCTATCCAGGACCTTTACCGTGGCATTCTTCCTGAGTACAATCAGTGCAGACATGACAACCAGGACAATCGTGGTAGCCAGCTGAGGAATACCAAATGCATTTTTAAAGGAGGATGTTACGGAATTGGCAACCACCTGGCTGATTCCTGCCCAGCACAGAAGGCCGGAAAATGCAAATGCCAGGCCCAGGAATGTGAATTTGCAGCCTCTTGTATAATAGGTCTGCTTGTCACTTGCAACATATTCAGCCTCATTATGTACATCCTTTACAAAAATATCCTCCCGCTTAACCTTGGTAATAATCCTCATGCGGTCCATGAAATAGGCCGGACCTCCCCTAAACCCGCCATAAAGAGGATCCTTCTCTTTATAAATCTGAGCCAGGGTTGATTCAATAAAGGCGCTGGATGAGCCAATCAATGCCGACAGCCACATCCAAAAAACCGCTCCTGCCCCGCCAAAGGATATGGCGGCCACAACTCCTGCCAGGTTCCCCATGCCAACCCTGGTAGCGGTGGCAATAATCAGCGCCTGTAAGCCTGATATTGAACCCTTTTCATTACTGCTCTTTTTCTCCAGCGTAACCCTGACCATTTCCGGAAACAGCCGGAAGGGCAGAAACCGTGTCTTACAGGTAAAATAAATACCTGCAGGTATCAGGATAATAACCAGCAGCGATATGCCAAACCGGGTTTCTCCATTGGAAAACTCAAGGATAAACAAATCCCCCCATAAAAGTTCGTTCAATGATGTGATTACCTTCACAATCATCTGTAATATCCGCTCAAAAATAATCATTCCCCCCTGTCATAATTTGTTTGTTTAACAATTTACGTCCATGATTTGTCTTTGCATCTCTCCGCGGTTTTATGATGCGTGATGCGTGATGCATCACTTGTGATTCTTATTATACAGCATTTTAACCAATAGTCAAGGGGGATTTTAAAATAATTTTGATATTATGCACATCCTGTTATGCACATTCCCATAGTTTTATTGCATTTGACCCAAATGTGTAGTAGAATAGGCGTAATTATGAAGGGAAGATGGTGGATACGGAACGTCTATGGCTGAAAACATTATAAAACTCACATTAAGTGAACAGATTTACAACATCTTAAAAGAGGACATCCTTGCAGGAACCATACCCCTTGGCGCCAAGCTCACGAACCGTGAGCTGCAGGAACGCTTTCAGGTTTCCTCCACTCCCATAAGGGATGCCATCAATAAGCTGAACCAGGATGGTCTGATTGGCGAGGTGACAAAAACCGGCGCCCAGCTGATCAGTTTTGATTTTGAATACTCCGGGGAGCTGAATGAATTCATCCTTGCCCTGTCCTGCCAGGCCGTGGCCCTTTCTGCGCGCAGCAGCCAAACCCGGCAGGTAACGGAGGAACTTTACCGCAACCTAAAAGCTATGGCCGAGGCCCAGGATGACGAGGCATATTTTGACGCGGATTACCGCTTCCACAAGGCATTCTTTGATTACTGCGGCAACCGTTTCTTAAAGGAAACCTACAAGAGATACAACCTGATACGGTTCCTGCTGATGCGGCACGCGGTCCGCACCCTGGAGCACAGGACCTCCTCTATCCGGCAGCACAGGCTGATTACGGAAGCTTATGAGGATGGGGATTATAAGCTGGCGGAGAAGCTGACAGAGGAGCACTACCGGTATGGTGTGCATTTGATTGATGGGGAACCAGATTAATTCTGGGAATAGAGCTTCTTATTGCCTTACAGCCTCCGAAATCCCTTCGCTAAATGTGGGATGGGGGAATATGGCCTTTGCCATGTCCTCCAGCGTCAGCTCATTGACAATGGCCACCGCAAACTGGCTAATCATATCCGTGGCCCTGGCACACATCATCTGGGCGCCCAGGATACAGTGGCTTTTGCTGTCCGCAACTACCTTTATGAAACCGCGCTCCTGTTGGGAGAGAAGGGATTTTCCATTGGCTGACATCAGGTATTTCCTGGTGATGACAGATATGCCCTTTTCCTTTGCCTCATCCACGGTGATTCCCACACAGCCGATTTCCGGACTGGTGTAGACACAGGAGGGGACGATATCCAGACGGATGCCCGCCTCCTCACCTGCCATATGGGCCACTGCGCTGCGCCCCTGGGCCGTGGCCGCATAGGCCAGCTGGATGCCTCCGGCAACATCCCCAATGGCATATATGCCGGGAACGCTGGTTTCATGATTCCCATCCGTCACGATACGGCCGCGTTCCATTGCCATATCCTTGATGTCCTGGCTGCTTTCCTCTGATATGAGCCCGCCTGTATAGGCCCTGCGGCCCGTGGCAATCAGGATGCCGTCAGCCGTAACCTCCCATGCCTTGTCCTTCTCCACGAACCGGCAGGCCAGTCCCCTGCCGTCCCCTGCCCTAAGGATTTCCTCCACCCTGGCGCCTGTATGGATGTCCGTACCCCGCTTTTTCAAAATCATCTTAAGGTTCTGGGCTATTTCCTTGTCCATTCCGGGCAGGATGCGGTCCAGGGCCTCGATTACGGTCACAGGGTGTCCAAGGGAACTGTAGATTGAGGCAAATTCCATTCCAATCACACCGCCGCCTATGATGATTAAATGCCCGAACATGTCCTGCTTATCCAGCAGACCGTCGCTGGTCACCACCCCCGGCAGGTCTGCTCCTGGAATCGGAGGGCAGGCCGGCACAGAGCCCGTGGCAATCAGTATATGGTCAGTCTCCAGAAGGACCGGTTCACCGCTTTCCGACCGGACCGATACGTGGCAACGGTCCACTATTGTTCCTGTCCCACTGTAAACCGCAATTTTATTTGTCTTCATCAGGGCAGCGATTCCGGCCCTCAGCTGATTAATGACCTCCTGTTTGCGCTGCTGCACCATGGCCATGTCAACGGCTGCCTGGTCTGCCCGAAGGCCGATGGATGGCCCTGACTGAAGTTCATGATATAGTTCCGCTGTATGCAGGATGGTCTTTGTGGGGATACATCCCCGGTTCAGGCAGGTCCCGCCAAGTTCACGGTTCTCCACCAGCGCCACCCTCATACCCTTCCTGGCCCCTTCAACCGCTGCCTCATACCCGCCCGGTCCTGCGCCTATAACCACCAGATTCCATCTGTCTGCCATATCATTAACCTCTCTTTCACTCCTGCTCTATATCCTGGCGCCAGGCGGCACCAGACCTTCTGTTACATGGATTCCTTTATGAGGGACAGGATGTCCTGTCTTATCCCGCCTTCTGTTCCCGCTTCTTTAACTGCCTCGCACATGGCATTCCCATCGTACGGACAGCCCTTTAGTCTCTCTGACAGATTCCCAATCAGTTCCTGGTCCATGGCATCGGAAAACACATTAACCTCCTGTATCCTGCCCCCGTCCACATGAAACTGCATCTGGATCCCGCCCCAGGCAAAGCGCTGCTCCATCTCATGTTCAAAAGGAATCTTCCTGCCGTATTTCCACTGCCAGGATTCAAACTTTTCCGTCAGCGGGCCTATGGCATCCTCCGGGAGTTCCTTCTCTTCCATCTTCTCAGCAACCTGTCCATATACCTGGGAAAATGCCTCCGCCAAAGCAGCCTTCACCCTGTCCACTGTCAGACCGGGACAGAACTCGTCCAGATTGGCCACCCTTGACTTTACAGAGGATACTCCTTTGGATTCCAGCTTTTCCCGCGGCACATTCAGGTATCTTGACATATTTTCCTTGTCAGCATGGACCAGCAGGGTCCCGTGATGGTAACAGCAGTCTCCTGTCTGGTAAAATGCATTGCCGGAAAATTTTCTCCCCTCAACCGTAATATCATTGCGCCCGGTTTTCTCTGCCTGGATTCCCAGCCTCCTGACTGCCTCCAGTATCACCTGCAGCTGGCGTTCCACGTCATAATCCGTTTTTCTTACAATAAATGTAAAATTCAGGTTGCCCAGGTCGTGGAACACTGCCCCGCCGCCTGAAAGCCTGCGCACCAGGTATCCTCCTTCTTCCTCAAGGAAATCCACCCTGCATTCCTTCCAGCAGTTCTGGTTCCTGCCAATCACCACCGTATGCCGGTTCTGCCACAGGAAAAGGATACAGGTTCCGTCAGGCACATGGTTGGTCATGTATTCCTCCATGGCCAGGTTCCTGTAAGGGTATGTATTATCTGTCTCCAGCCAGATCAGCCTGTTAATCATTCTGCCTCCTTCCGCGCAAATACTCCGTATGGTATGTTACCCCATGACCTGCCAGTGCTTCCCGGCGTACATGACAGGGGCTATGTACCGGCGTTTTTACACCGGGCGCGGCCAGTGCCGCCCCATATCCCAGAAAACCTGCCCGGACAGCTTTCCCGGCTGCCCAGGCAGGTCTTCTATATTGGTCCGGTCAGCTTTCCCATGTGTACCGGAGCACCGGCTTACGCGCAGCCGTTACCTCATCCGGCCTTCCGATAGGCGTTGTGTGGGGTGCGCTGTGAAGTTCTCCCGGCGACGCCATGGCTGTCTCATATATCTTATGGAACACCTGGATGGCCTCATCCAGCGTCTCCTTTGACTCTGTCTCCGTGGGTTCCACCATCAGGGCCTCATGGACAATCAGCGGGAAGTACATGGTGGGCGGATGGATGCCGTAATCCAGCAGTGCCTTGGCTATATCCATGGCCGTGACGCCATTTTTGTGCTTCATACCCTCCAGGCTCATGACGAACTCATGCATGCAGGTCTCATTGTAAGCCATGTCATATACATCAGAAAGTTTTACCTTCATGTAATTTGCATTTAATACCGCATTGGAGGACGCCTCCCGTATCCCCTCCCTGCCAAGGCTCATGATATAGGTCAGGGCCTTTACGACCACCAGGAAATTGCCATAAAACTGCTTCACATCCCCGATGGACTCGGGCGCCCGTTCAAAGATATACCGGGCCGGGGCCTTATCCCCTGCGCCGTCTCCTGTCTTATCTATAGCTGCCTCTCCTGCCGGATCCGCCGCCACCCTGACCCCCGGCAGATACGGCATCAGGAATTCCTTACAGCCAACGGGGCCGCTGCCCGGTCCGCCGCCGCCATGAGGCGTGGAAAATGTCTTGTGCAGGTTCAGGTGTACCACGTCAAAGCCCATGTCTCCCGGGCGCACGATTCCCATGACCGCATTCAGGTTCGCGCCGTCATAGTAACACAGCCCGCCTGCCTCATGGACAATCCTTGTTATCTCCAGGATATTCTTATCAAACAATCCAACTGTATTGGGGTTGGTCAGCATAAGTCCTGCCGTGTCCTCCCCAACCGCCGCCCTCAGCTGCTCCAAATCCACACACCCGTCTTCCCTGGACGGTATGCTGATTACTTCATAACCGCACATGGACGCGCTGGCCGGGTTGGTGCCGTGGGCTGAATCCGGGACAATGATCTTGGTACGTCTGTCATCCTTTCTGTGTACATGGTATGCCTTGATTAACAGCAGGCCGGTAAATTCCCCATGGGCGCCGGCCGCGGGCTGGAAGGTCATGGCGTCCATGCCTGTAATCTCGCAAAGATACTTCTCCGCCAGGTAAAGGACCTCCATGGAGCCCTGAAGCGTGTCTGCGGGCTGCAGCGGATGGACGCATCTGAATCCTTTCAGCGCAGCAGCCTCCTCATTGACTTTGGGGTTGTACTTCATGGTACAGGAACCCAGGGGGTAGAACCCGTCATTCACGCCATGGGAGCGCTTTGCCAGCTGTGTGTAATGGCGGCTGATTTCATTTTCCGACATATGGGGCAGACGGGGGGGCGCCTCCCTTTTATGTTCCCCATCCAGGGATACCCTGGGTACATCACACCCACGGATAAGGTTTAAGCCTCTTCCGGCCGAGCCCTTTTCAAATACAAGTTTCATGAACCGCACACCTCCTTATGCCTGCATTCACCGTGAAGCACGTTTCGGACAATGGATGCGGTTTCATCCATTTCCTCCCTGGTATTGACTTCCGTTGCGCACCAGAGTATCTCCCTGTCAGACAGCTTAAGGCCCCCAAGGATTCCGTGTTCCTCAAGTGCGCGGAGGATATGGTTACTGTCCGTGCACCTGCCTTCAGGGCTGACTGTCACGAACTCATGGAAAAATTCCCGGTCATGCTTTGGTTCAAGTCCGGCTTCCTTTAACACATCCCTAAGATAATGTGCCTTGGACATACACTGGGCTGCGGCTTCTGCCATGCCGTCCGCGCCCATGGCCGTCATATACACCGAAGCAGTGAGGGCGCACCATGCCTGGTTGGAGCAGACATTGGAACTGGCCTTTTCCCTGCGTATATGCTGTTCACGGGCCTGGAGGGTCAGTACAAATGCCCTCTCGCCCTTATCATCCTTTGTCTCTCCAACGATACGGCCCGGAAGCTTCCTTGCCATGGCCGCGGTCGCTGCCATGAATCCCAGGTAGGGGCCCCCAAATGCCAGCGGCATGCCCAGGGGCTGACCGTCGCCCACCGCAATATCGGCGCCGTACCCGGCAGGCGCCTTCATGATCCCCAGCGCCATGGGATTGCATCCCATGATATATTTGGCGCCTGCATCATGTACAATGCGGCCCAGAAGGTCCCCATCCTCCATATTGCCGAAGTAGTTTGGCTGCTGCACATAAAAGCAGGCTGCCTGGGCGTCCTCCTTCATCATGCGGGCCAGGGCATCTGCATCCGTGACACCACATTCCTCCGGCACAATGATTACTTTTGTATTGCTGCCAAAGCAGTATGTCTTAATCACCTCAATGACCCCGGGATTGGCTGCCCCGGAAACATAGACCGTGCTCCGCTTCCTGTCCCTGCACATGGCTGCTGCCTCGGCCGCTGCCGTTGCGCCGTCATAGATGGATGCATTGGATGCGTCCATGCCCGTCAGCTCGCATATCATGGTCTGGTACTCAAATATGGACTGGAGGATGCCCTGGCTGATTTCCGCCTGATAAGGCGTATAGGCAGTGACAAATTCCTCCTTGGATATCACGCTGGATACAATGGCCGGTATGTAATGGTTATAAGCACCTGCCCCGCGGAAGATGTGGCGGAACACCACGTTCTTGCCGGCTATGTCCTCCATCTTCCCGATTACAGCCTGCTCGCTGAGACCCGGCATAAGATCCAGGCCGTCCTTCAGCTTTACCTCCTCCGGGATATGGGAAAACATTTCATCGAAACTGTTGAATCCTATCTCACGAAGCATTTCCTGCTGCTCCTGCTTCGTATCAGGCACATACGTCCCCATAAGCTACACCTCATTTCTGGCGGAATGGATTATTTTAATCAAGGGTCTTGATGTATGCATCATAGGCCGGGGCATCCATCAGTTCTTCCGTATCCGTAATATGCTCCACTTTAATGAACCATGCCTCATAGGGCGCTTCATTAATGGACTCAGGTGCGTCCAGAAGTCCTTCGTTAACCTCCGCCACAGTGCCTGTCACCGGTGAAAATACATCTGAAACAGCCTTCACGGATTCCACATCCGCAAACGTCTCACCTGCTTCCACCTCATCCCCTGCTTCCGGCAGGTTCACAAACACCAGGTCCCCCAGGGCATCCTGGGCATAATCGGTCAGGCCGATCAGGGCCGTCTCCTCGTCCAGCATCTTTACCCACTCGTGTGATTTTGCGTACTTTAAATCTTCCGGAATATTCATTCTTAATACCTCCTCAAATTTTCTGGTTTTATTTTTTTAGTTTGTAAAACGGAAGCTTCACCACTTCCGCGGCCACACGCCGTCCGCGCACCTCTACCTCCACAGCCGTTCCCGGCTCCTTATATCCGATACCCACAAGCGCCATGGCCGCCGGATACCCAAGATAAGGACAGTGGGTGCCGGACGTGGTCATCCCGATCTGCTGGTCTCCTATATACACCGGCTGGTGCTCCCTGATAATGCCTCTGCCTGTCACTTTAAGGCCAACACGCTTCCTGGTCAGCGGTCCTTTTTCCACCAGGGCCTTTTTCCCGATGAAATCTTCTTTGTCCATCTTTACAAAAATCCCAAGTCCAGCCTCTTTTGGTGAAATGCAATCGTCCATCTCATGCCCGTACAGCGGCATGGAGGCCTCCAGCCTCAGGGTGTCCCTGGCCCCCAGGCCGCATGGGATCAGCCCTTCCTCCTGTCCCTTGTCCATAAGCAGCTCCCACATCCCCGGGGCGTCCTCAGGCGCCATGTAAATCTCCACCCCGTCTTCTCCCGTGTATCCTGTCCTGGAGATAATACACCGGATATCCCCAATCATGCAGTCAAACCGGCAGGTATAGTACTTATCCGGGATTTCTTCCTCTTTGGCCACCTTCTTAAGGACATCCATGGCCTTTGGCCCCTGAAGGGCCAGCTGGGCCACGCGGTCGGAAATATCCTCAAACACCACATCCCCAAACTGGCGGGCCTTCATCCAGGCATAGTCCTTATCCTTATTGGCAGCGTTCACAACAATGAAGTAGCAGTTGTCCCTTACCTTATAGACAATCAGGTCGTCCACCACGCCTCCCTCTTCGTTGCACATGGGGCTGTATCGCGCCTGTCCCTCTGCCATGACCGTATAATCATTGGTCAGCAGCATGTTCAGGTTCTGAAGCGCATCCTTTCCCCTACAGATAATCTCACCCATGTGTGATACATCGAACAGGCCGCATCTGGTACGTACCGCCATGTGTTCCCCAATCACACCGGTGTCATACTGCACCGGCAGCAGATACCCTGCAAACGGGACTATCTTTCCCTTGTATTTCACATGTGTGTCATAGAGCGGCGTCTTGCGTTCAACAACCTCCGTCACTTCTGTGCCCATAAATGATTCCCCTCCTTTTTTATTCTCCGCTGCCCTTCACTCCATTAAAAAAGCGCACAAACAAAAACCTTGTTCATGCGCTCTGTCTTTGGACCTGAAAGATTGGGCTTCGTCGGTGCTTCATCGCTTTCCAGAGTATCGTCCGGTATCCGGTCCTTTTGCCTGAGAGTTCTCCGCTTCCCCTTCGGCGCTGTCCCCAGACATGGCAGGAAATCCATTCCCAGCCCCGGACAGTCTCTCCCGAATCCATCAACCGATGGTATGCAGTTGTCTGCAAAAGCTGGTGCCGCGATGCCGCCGCGCCCTTGCTAAGTTCATACTAACACAGGCTGCATTGTCAGTCAATAGATAAAAGATGTTTAAAATTTAACGATAATTTCCATGACCTGAGCATCTTAGCAGGATGGTTTTTATCTCATAGGGCTTAATGGTGAACCTTACCTGGCCCTTTTCCACAGCCAATGCCTGCTCAATCTCCTCCAGCATACTGCACTCATACGCCTCTGCAGCCCCCAGACCGGACCGCAGGATTACTTTGGTCCTCCGGTTAAAGCATTCATACAGCCTGAGGATGATTCCCTCCCCATCCTCCTCCTTTTTTACGGCTTCGATTATGACATTGGGACAGTCGGTTGAAAAAAAGGAAAAGACCGGGTCCAGGAATCCGCCGCCCTGTTCCTTTCTCACCACTGCCGGAGGGTTATTCATCTGATACGCCATATGAACGCTTCCCGCTTCCTTCCAGCTCCCCTTATGCGGGTAGATGGAATATGTGAATTCATGATATTCCTGGTCAGCCTGTGGATTGGGGAAGGTCCCTGACTTTAACATGGACAGCCCCACAACCGAATCCCTGACGCTGCAGCCATACTTGCAGTCATTGATGAAGCTTACCCCGTAATCATCTTCTCCCAGGTCCAGCCACTTGTGGACGCACACCTCAAACCTGGCAAAGTCCCAGGAAGTATTGGCATGGGTGGGTCTTTTGACATTTCCGTACTGGATATCAAATACGGCTTCGCTGGTATGGATATCCAGAGGGAATAAGGTCTTAAGGAAAATCTGGTGTTCCTTCCACTCTATCTGGTTCCTGATGTCAATCCTGGGTATATCATGATACAGATATATGGACTGTTTAATCGTGGAATCAAGATATCTGCGTGTTACGGTGACGCAGGCCCGCACAGGCCCATGTTCAGTGACCTCGATACATTCCACCTGATCCACTTCCCAGGATTTCTCTTCATAGTAATTGTTAATATCCCAGGCATCATACTTATGGGGACGGTCTTCATAACTCATGATTACGTTGCCTGATTTTCCCGGCATAAGCAGTTCCCGGCCAGCCGTTTTATCAAGGATACCTGCAAACTGCCCCTTAGAGTTAAGCCTGATTGAAAAATACCGGTTCTCCAAATGGTGTTCTGATACGGAAAACATGGGATTCCCTTTGCTCCCATCCCCCACCTCTGATTCCCCAAGTCCATAGGTTTTATATCCACGCTCCGGCAGACCGGATGCAGTGAAGATATAGGTGCATTCCCCTGACTTCTGGACACTCACCTTTCTCTCCCCGTCATAAACCACGGGCCAGCCGCCTTCATAATAAAATTCCACTACTTCAGCTTTAACTTCCGGCCCGAAGTTATATACGGCCAGCGCCCCCTCCGGCGCGTCTATGGCTGATACCAGGCGCTTAAGGGAGGCTTCCATGAGACGGCTGTCTACTGCAAGAAGTTTTTCGTATTCCTCTTTTGAGTCATCGTATACTTCCTTGATGGATGAGCCTGGAAGGATGTCGTGGAACTGGTTCCTTAAAACAGCTTCCCAGACAGAATCAAGTTCTTCCCTGGGATAGGCGGCTCCAGATATAAGCCCGTCGCACACGGCCAGGAACTCCGTGTCCTGGGTGGCAAATTCCGCCTTCCTGTTATACCGTTTATTCCTTGCCATGGAAGTATAGGTCCCCCTATGGTATTCCAGGTATAGCTCCCCTGTCCATTTTGGAAGCCAGGAACTGCCCGACACATGTTCCTCTAATGTCTCAAAGAAATGTCTGGCCGTGCTCATGACCGTGGCGTGACAGCCCGGTATCCCCTTGGAAATCCGTCTCTGGTTCTCCAGCATCTGGCTGGTCGCCCCGCCTCCCCCGTCCCCGTACCCAAAACACATAAGTACTTCTTTGTTCAGGTACTTGGGACTATACCGTTCCCATCCCCCTTTTACCTGGGAAGGGCACAGGAACCCGTTATAGGTGGTATAATGGCTGTTCTCATTCCCGTCTTCCCTGCCTCCTGTATGATAATCCCTGGTTGGTGAAAAATGGGTGAGTATGGCCGTTCCGTCAATGCCCTCCCACATGAACGTGTCGTAGGGCATCTTGTTAAATTCATTCCAGCTAAGCTTGGTTGTCATGAAATATCGGATTTTGCATTTCTTCATAATCTGGGGAAGGGCTGCGGAGTACCCGAACACATCGGGCAGCCATAAAATCACATTCTCTGTCCCGAATTCCCTCCTAAAAAAACGGGTTCCATACAGGAACTGGCGGATCAGGGACTCGCCGGAAGCCAGGTTGCAGTCGGCTTCCACAAACATGCCGCCTTCTGTCTCCCACCGCCCTTCCCGCACCCGTCTTTTTATTTCCTCATAGACTTCCGGTGCTTCCTCTTTTACATACTGGTATAACTGTGGCTGGCTGGACATGAATATGAATTCCGGGTACCTGCGCATCAGTTCCAGTGCCGTGGAAAAGCTGCGCACTGCCTTATCCCTGGTGACTTTAAGCGTCCACTGCCAGGCACAGTCAATGTGGGTATGCCCCACGCAATATGTATGCACCTCTGTTTGACCGCACTGTTTTTCATATAAATCTTTCCTCAGGCGGTCATGGGCCACGGCAAGGCTGGCATAGAATGCATCCGAGCCCTCCTTCCTCAAATCCAACAGGTTAAGGGAATCATTCAGGCTTTTGATTACCGCCATATATTCACGGTCCGGTTCATCCAGCAACAGGGCCGTGTCATAGGGGACCTTCAGGTCATAGTAATATGACTCCACCTTCCGGTCCAGGACCTTAAGCCTTGAATCCAGCTTTAAATAAAAGTTCCGGTCCCCGGTAAATGCGGACAGTACGATGTGGTGCCGCTCTCCGCCCCGGGCCTGCTCTGAAAGGATGGTCTCCCTGTGGTTCACATCAAACCCCTGTTTTAACCGTCCATCCACAAAGACTGAGAACTGGGGATTAACCGCATCCCACTGGCCCTCCCTGCCTGTCATCACCTCATAGGCAACACACCTGCCGTCCCATTCATCCGGTATTGTAATAAAGGTTTCAAACCAAAAATATTCCTGGTTCCCGCCCCAGATTTCTTCTTTGTGAAGCTCTTCCCAGTCCGATGTATCAATCTGACTGATATCACAAAACCGATCACAGGTCTTTTTTATTTTATAGGAATCTATCTTGACCTCATACGGATATACCAGCGCCTCCACATCCTTTATGAGCCTGCCAATCCTCTCCTTAATAAAAATCATATCTTCTCCTTATTCTGATGGGTTCCTGCTTTTATGCTTAAAGTAAATTTTACGGAAATATTCATAGTTTGAATATCCAACCATCTGCGCCACCTGGTATAATTTAAATTTGCCGCTGGCAATCAGTGCCTCCGCCTGTTCCAGACGTATGGCTGTCTGGTATTCTTTGACTCCCATGCCCATATTCTTCTTAAATAACGTTCCCAGGTAATTAGGCGATATATAGAACTGTTCCGCCAGTTCGTTAAGCGTGATTTCTTCCGTATAATTCCGGCTGATATATTTGGCCGCTGCCTTACACAGATGGGCATTCCTGCTGTTTGCGTTATTGGATGCCAGAAGTTCAGACTTGACAAAGGAAATGACTGCTTCTTTTACGGATTCACAATCCCCTTCCCTGATTGACTGGTATAAATTGCAGATTTCCTGGGAGGAAATGCTGTTTTGCAGGAAAATAAGGCTGAGATTATAAAGAAGACGTTTCATCATACGCCACCTGTGTTCCGGCTCCGTGTCATCCACCTTTACCATCCAGTTTTTCAGGCTCCACAGCACAATCTGCTGGTCCCTGTCCTCTATGGCTGCCTTCAGCACGGCGTCATTGCCGAGTTTAAAGTAAAGCATCTGCACCGGATCCGGCATGTCCAGGCGGAACAGCCTGTCAAGGGAGGAATCATACGCCTTTTTTACCATCTGGAAATCCCTGTATACATTGCTTTTCGCGCTAATCAAATGTTCGCCCGTATCCCGTCTCAGTTTCCGCTTCATACTTTCCGTCAGGTTATCCGCCACTTCCTCGTCATACCCGGAAAATACAAAGGAATAAGAAAAAAGATTCTTAATCAGATAAATCCCCTTGTTATGGTGTTCCCGGAATTCCACCACCATCTGCCTTAGATACTCAATGGTCCGCACATCCTCCGACCTGGGCATGTGCTCAGATATGGTGGATTCCAGGGCAACCGAGACCACCATGAACGGGTTTCCTTTTTCCCGCTCCACAAATTCAGAATACAGGGTCATCAGCCTCTCATATCCAGTCTCATTCCCGCTCATTATATGGTTATATACCGCGTCCTTAAACACCTGCACACCGGCCTGCACCAGCCCGGTAGCCGCCTGTTTTTCCTTTTCCCTCTCCCGCCGCTCATCCAGCCGGTTCTTAATCCTGGTAAATACCTCTATAATCTGTTCCGGCGCAGAAGGCTTAAGCACATAATCCACGGCCCCCAGCCTAAGGGATGATTGGGCCAGCTCAAAATCATCGTATCCGCTTAAAAATACCACCTCCAAATCCTTGAGGCCCGCTTCCCGCAGCTTCTTTACCAGGGATATCCCATCCTGCATGGGCATCTTTATGTCCGTGAGGATGGCATCCGGAGGATTCTCAAGCAGTGCTTCCAGCACATCTCTTCCATTCGTAAAAGCTCCGGCTATCTGAAAACCGATTTTATCCCATTCAATGGCATTCTGAAGCCCATCCAGAATCCAGTCTTCATCATCTACCAATGCAAGTTTGTAAAGCATGTCCATCCTCCTTTTTACATTTCTATATCTGCTGTCCGGGAACATTATTCAGTATTTTCACTTCTATGGTGGTGCCTACCTTCTCCTTTGACTGTATGGTAAGCCCGCATCCGCTGCCGTAATACAAGGAAATCCGTTTCATCACATTTTTTATGCCATGCCCCACATCGGACTGCATGTCACATATACGCGTCACTAATTCCTCCGGCATACCGCACCCGTCATCCGTAATGGTAAAATAAATGTACTCCTCCTCCATATAGACCTTGAGCCATATCTGCCCTGCCCCTCCCCTGAAATCAAAGCCGTGGAGGATGGAATTTTCCACCAACGGCTGGAGCAGGAGTTTTATCATGCGGTAATCCAGCGCAGCCTCGTCTATATCAGATGAGAACAGGATTTTTCCTTTGCAGCGTATGTTCTGGATATCCAGATAGCATTTCAGGTGGTTCAGTTCGTCCCTGACCATATATATGTTCTTGCCTTTGTTAAGGCTAAGCCTTAAGAAGCTCCCCAGAAGTACCACCATGTTGCTGATTTCCTTCTGTTTCATGCTCAGCGCCATCCAGTTGATTGCTTCCAGCGTATTATACAGGAAATGTGGGTTAATCTGCGCCTGAAGGATTTCCAGTTCCTTTTTCTGTTTCAGCTTTTCCTGTTTAAGGAGGCTCTCTATGAGCTTGTGTATCTCTTCCGTCATATGGTTGAACTGTGTGCACAGCACATCAATCTCATATATCCTGCTGGAACTATTTATCCTGCAGAATTTCCCTCCTTTAAAATCCATCACCTCACGGGACAGGCTCAGTATGGGCTTTGATATCTTATAAGCCAGTAATCCGCTGATAAGGCCAAACAGCGCCATGAACAGAAGGGAACAGAAGAAAACCACCTTCTGTGTCTGCCTGATGGGGGCTACCACCCTGTCATAATCAGTGATTGCCAGCACATAAAGGTCCCTTCCCTGCAGTTTACGCCTGCTCACGATTTTATGTCCCTCTTCAACCGTAAGTTCCGTATGGCCGGATGACAGTTCTCCATAGACACCATACGCTGTCCCGCTTAGGTCCATCCCAAGGATATCCCTCACGGTCCCGCTGAGTACCGTGCCGTTCCCATCCACAAGAAGGATATCGGAACCTTCCTCCTGGCGGTAGCTTTCCATCTGTTTATAAAACATATCCTCATTCAGGTTAATCACCAGATGTCCGATTGCATCCCCATAATACATACCGGAATAAATGCGCTGCACATAGGACGTGATATACGGAATATACGGCTGGACCGGCAAATCGTTCTTCCTGGTGGGAACCCATCCCTCGGACAGGTCCCGTATGCCGTCCAGCCCGCTGCCCGTCACATAATGCCCATAATCGTACACCCCGTTTATCTTGGTTGTCTTAAGCCCCTCATCGTCCAGCAGGATGTTAACGGATATGATGTCACCCAGGGAATATGCAACGGAAGACAGGTTCTGGTTCATGTTATTCTGGAACACCATCTGCTCGTAGGAATTCTTATTCTTTTTGTAGTTAAGGATATTATTGATAATACTGTAATTGTTCACCGTTGACCTGGACAAAAGTTCAATGGACTGCATGGACTGCTCCAGCGTATCGCTGATATATACTAACATCTGGTACTGTTTTACCTTAAACTGCTGCTCCAGCACCTTTTTATAACTGCTCTGGCTGAAAAAGGAATTCAAAGAAAAAAAAGCAGCCATGATCAGACAGTTGCTTATAACCCATAACCTGTTAATAGAAATTTTAAATGGCTGTCCCTTCATGGCGTACTCCCCTTCAGATCACACGGCGTGTCTACGCTGCAGCGCCCTATCCTTTTGTATTAGAAGGTGCTGCAGCCCAGACTGCAACACCTTCCAAAAGTATATCATATTATGGAATCCCCCACTACCTGCCGGATTTTATTTGGCGTTATTCACGGATTCCAGTATTGTCTTATAGGCAGCGGCCCCTGCCTCCTCCGGTGTTTTCTGTCCATATCCGGTTGCATACTGCTCGTCCATTATGGTATTCTCAATCACCGCGCTTCCAGGAACAAGCCACTCATAATCAATCCTCTGCGTATTTTCAATCAGGAGGTTAACGCCATCCACCACAAGGAGGGCATCTCCCTCCAGTAAAGGTGCAATTGTTTCACGGACAGAATCAGGCGCCGGAACCCCGCGTACCGTCATAAGTATCTTAGCCGCATCTTTATCATTGATAAGGAAATCAATTAATGTGGCTGCTTCCTCGGGATGCTTGGAGCTTTTGCCAAGGGTCCATGGCATGGATGCCAGCATATAGGCTCCTCCGTTCTGTTTGGTTCCTGGAACTAGTGATATTCCCAGTTCTGTCTGGTCGGCCATAGCCGCATGGTCCTGCGGCATTGTTGCAATATGGTTAACCTCACATGCAGCATCACAGCTTAAGAACAGGTTATCCTGCTGGGACTCCTGCCCAACCGTCATGTCCAGCGGCGGGAATACTCCTGTTTCCCTCCACTTATTATACTGCCCATACACATCCCCAAGCGCGGCTGAGAAATCCTGAAGTCCCCCTTCCTCGGTTGCAAACCACTGTCCGGCCTGGCGTACCATTGTCATCGTAAGGAAATAGGAGGGCTCTTTCATGCCATACTTGCCTGTCTTGTCATAAATCTCCTGACATGCCTTCTCAAAGTCATCCCATGACCAGTCATTGGTGGGATATTCTACCCCTGCCTCATCGAATATCTGTTTATTCCAGATAAAGAGAGGTCCGTTCAATCCACTTGGCACACCGTACTGCACACCGTTATACTGGGCCCATGTCAATGCGCTTTCCGGATAATCGTCCAGCTTCAGCTGGTTCCCGATATAAGGCGTCAGGTCACCCAGCTTATCATTGGCCGCCAGACTTGCAAAATATACGTTGTTGTCCAGCTGGTACACATCCGGTTCCGTGCCGGAAGAAATCTGGGTCATCAGCTTGTCGTGATAACCGTCAAATCCCTGGTATTCCGCGGTCACCTTAATGTCAGGATGTTTTTCCATGAACAGATCCAGCGCCTTTAACGTGGCCTCATGCCTTGCATCACTGCCCCACCAGGATACCCTCAGTTCCACCGGCTCCCCTGAAGCCTCCTTTGTGTCCGCTGCCGTTTTCCCCTGCGTTGCTGCCGTATCCGCGGTGGTGGCCTGTGTGGATGAACCACACGCTGATAATACCATTGCCGCACCGGCTGCCATTGCTGCTACCTGCAGTTTCGACCATTTCTTCATAACCCCAACCTCCATTTTATTTATGTTTGCAAGTTACTTTGTACGTTTTTATTTCATACGGATGAATGGTAAACCGTATCTGCCCGTCTGTGACAGGGAGATCCTCCAGATGGCGCTCCAGCAGGTCTGTCTCCTCACACGAATCCACAGAAAATCCCATCGTCAGGACCACATCATTGACCGTATTGTATGTCTCGAATATCCTGAGCACGATTTCTTCCCCGTCCTCTGATTTCTTCACGGTATCAATGACAATATTATCACAGTTGGTATGGATATAGGAATGTTCATCCCTGGCAGCTTTTCCAGCCTGTACCAGGAGAGGGACATTGGCCTCATATCCGGCCTGAGCCACCCTGCCTTCTTTTATCCCGCCGTCATGGGGATAGAACCAGTAAGAGAAAGTATGGACTCCCTTATCACATGAATCCGATGGGAAATCCGCACTTCTTAGAAGACTCAGCACCATATCGGAATCCTGGATGGTATAACCGTATTTACAGTCATTCATCAGGGCCGCGCCGTGGCTTCCATCCGAGATATCGCCCCATTTATGTCCGCACACCTCGAACCGCGCCTCATCATAGCTGGTGGTGGAATGGTTTGGATGTTCCACATTGCCGAAGGCAATATCATATCTGGCTGTCAGCGTATGTATATCCGCGGGGAATTCCACCCTGAGCATCTTCTGCCTTTCATCCCAGTCCACCCTGGTCCTGAATTCCATAAGCGGGGCATGATGGTACATGATGATATCCTGCTCCACCGAAGAATGATGGACCGACTTCCTGACGGAAAGGACCGTATATAAGTCATTGTGTTCTTTTATGCACTGGCTGGTTCCGGTAAATGGGAACGGGGCCTTGTCCTCCCTCTTTGTGGTTACCTCCCATGCAGACCCCCACTCCACCGGGATGTCTTCCTGAAGCTTAAGGCGGTTGCCCTTCCTTCCATCCTTTAGTATCTGGCGTCCCGTTGTCTTATCAAATACAGAGACAAGTTCACCGCCCCCGTCAATCCCTACCTGAAGCCAGTCATTGCTTATCTGCGTGATTCCATTTTCCTGTGTTAACGCGGCCTTTGACTGGGCAGCCGGGCCGTCTGTCCTGTGAGTGAGGTAATATACCTTGTACCCCAGGGCCGGCACATCCTCTGCCAGGAAGTCAATGGTACCGTCCTCTTTCAGGGCCTGCACCGGATATGCTCCTTTTCCGTCCACCACAGCCTCATATCCCCTGCCGTCAATGGATACCACCTGCCTGCGGCTCCAGGACAGGGTATTATATACGGTTACCGCCGCTTCATCCGGCTGGGCTATACATCTGAGGTTCTGCCGGATGCTCTCCTGCCCGATTCCTGCAATCTCCCCATACTCCCGGTCGCACTCCTCATAGACTTCGCGTATACAGGTTCCCGGCAGGATATCATGGAACTGGTTCAATAAAATCTTCTTCCATCCTGCCTCCAGGTCCGCGCCCTGGTAGGTGCCATTTTCCAGATACTGGAATACAGATACAATTTCCGCGTCACGGAATAAAAGTTCGCTCTTACGGTTGTTCTTTTTATTATTGGCGGCAGTGGTATAGGTACCCCTGTGTTTTTCAAAGTACAGTTCCCCTGCCCATACAGGATAATCCTTCTCCTTGTCCAGTTCGTCAAAATACTGTTTTACGGTCCCAACCGTAACCTCAGGCATCATGGGAACCCTGTTAAGCCTTGTTACCGACTCCAGCATTTCCTTTGTGACGCCGCCGCCTCCGTCACCATGTCCATAGAGATAGAGAAGTGGGTCTCCATTTTCCTTGTTCTTAAAATGATCCATGGACTGCCTTACACCAGCTGCGGACAGGTCCCCATTGTACAGCCCCAGCCCACGCTGCGTACACATGGACATCATCCCTGACAGGACCTCCGTGCCGTCCAGCCCTCTCCATTTGAATACGCTGTATGGAAATTCATTGGTCTCGTTCCAGGTCAGCTTTGTGGTAAAGAAATAATCCGTCCCTGCCTTCTTAAGGATCTGGGGCATTGCAGAAGAATATCCGAATACATCGGGCAGGAAGCAGATATTGGAATCGCTTCCCAGTTCCTTCTGGTAGAACCGCTTTCCATACATAATCTGCCGTACAAATGATTCGCCGCTGATCAAGTTGCAGTCCGGCTCCAGGTACATGCTTCCCAGCGTTTCCCAGCGCCCTTCCTTTACCCGTTCTTTTATCTGGGCAAACAGCTCCGGGTAGTATTTCTGGGCCATCTCGTAAAGGACCGGCATGCTCTGGCAGAACTTAAAGCTTTCATATTGTTCCATCAGGCGCAGCATGCTGGAAAATGTCCGGCTCACCTTCCTTACTGTTTCCTTTAGGGTCCAGTGCCATGCCACGTCAATATGGGAGTGTCCTGCAAAATACATCTTTACAGGAATCTTAATCTGATTATATCCGGCAATGGCCTTCACATATTCACTGAGGGCCTGTTTCACGCTCTCATCAAAGGTATCTTGTTCTGAATAATCCAGTTTCAGCAGGGCCTGGTAAATTACATGCAGGACACGCTGTCTTGTGTACTCCTCACCGCAGCCCACAATAAAGTCAAATCCCGTCTTAACTTCAAAATAGAAATCCCATGCCGGCCTGTTAATGGCGGCAATCTCTGACTGGGTTATCACAACATCTGTCTTAAACACATTGTCGCTGTCTAAAATCAGGTCCTTGCAATACGTTTCAATCTCAACCTTATATTCTTCCCCACCCTGCGCACATTCGGACAGCAGAATCATATTCCGGTTAAAGTCCAGTCCATTATAATGGTTTCCATTGACAGAAACGCAGCCCTCGCCTCCAACCTTAAGCAGGAGCACTGCGGTCTCGCCTTTATAACCGGCGTCCAGTACAATATGGTTTTTGAGAAATACGGTCAGATCCGGACTGCCCACATGGATTCCTTCCGCCAGTTCTTCCCATTCCCCATCCATCATTTCATATTCTTCGGGATGGCGGTAATAACCTTGCTTTGCCATCCATCCTTTCACAGGCGTCCTGTGCCTGTAAAGCATCTGCTCCAGACGGTTAATTTCTGACTGGATTTTCTTTTCAACCTTTAACATATAGGCCTCCTCTTTTATCCTTTTAGTCCTGATGTGCTGACCCCATCCACAAAGTACTTCTGAAGGCAGAAGAACATCACGATTGCCGGAAGCACAGAACATAATGCCATGGCCATGACCGCTCCCCAGTTGTCTGCCCCGGTGGCGTCAATGGTTGTCCGCATTGCCAGGGCAACTGTATAAAGGTCAACCTTTGTCAGGTAAATCAGCTGATTCTGGAAATCATCCCAATTCCACATGAATGCAAAGATAGCAACAGAGAACAGGGACGGTTTGCACAGCGGGAAAATGATTCTTACAATGATACTGAACGTGGAACATCCGTCTATCTTGGCAGCCTCATCCAGTTCCTTTGGTATACCTTTGATGAACTGGGCCACCAGATAGATGAAGAACCCTCCTCCATTTCCAACCCCTAGGGCCGTGGGAATGATAAAGGGCAGATATGTATTAAGCCACCCAATCTTGCTGAATACCACATACCGGGACACAAGGGTTGTTGTGGCCGGAAGCATGATTGTCAGGAATAAGACGCTGAACCAGAATGACTTAAACCTGAAGTCCACCCTTGCAAAGGCATATCCCACGAACAGGCTGATGACAAGGCTGCACACCACACAGTTGATGACCACAAAAAATGTATTCATGAAAAACTTACCAAAGGTATACGGCCTGACCAATTTCCATCCGGCTGCAAAATTGTCAAACCGGAACTGGCTGGGAAGCAGGTCCGGGCTTGACAGCACCTCCGATGAGGGCTTAAGGGCCGCAAATATCATCCATATCAGAGGATACAGCATAATCAGGCCAAGGAGGCTGATCAGGATATATACAATGAATTTCGTTAATGTACTCCGTTTCAATCGGTTCCCCTCCTCTCCTAATCATCATAATTCAGGAACTTCTTTTCCAGCAGATGCAGGATAAGCGCTGTGCCGGCAATCATGACCAGTAAGGCCCAGGATAAGGCTGATGCATATCCCACATTAAAATATTTAAAAGCATGCTGATACAGATAAATCACATAAAGCATGGCGGAATTTAAAGGACCGCCTCTTCCATTAAAAATAGTATACGGCGCCGCAAACATCTGGAATGCATTAATGGTCTGCATCAGTATGTTAAATGACATCATCGGCATGATTCCCGGCAGCGTTATATGTATGAATTTAGCCATCCTGCCTGCGCCGTCCATACTCGCCGCTTCATACAGTGAGGAGGGAATCTGTTTCAGGCCGGCCAGGAACACCACCATGGATGACCCAAACTGCCACACTGTCAACAGGGAAATGGTAAAGAGCGTGTATTTGGGATTGCCAAGCCATGATACCCCTTGAATGCCCACCTGGGCCAGCAGTGCATTAATCACACCGTCCTTTACAAACAGGGCCTTCCACAGGATTGCAACCGCAATACTGGAACCAAGGATGGACGGGATATAGTAAACCGTCCGGAAAATCCCAATCCCCTTAATCTTCATGTTCAGTATCAAAGCAATACAGAGGGCAAAGACTATCTTGGCAGGCACCGCTATGAACACATACTTAAAGGTAACCTTGACCGACTGGTAAAACACATCGTCCTGAAACATTTTCCCGTAATTGTCCAGGGCAATGAAGGATGGCTCGTTCAGCAGGTTATAATTCGTAAATGACATTAGGAAACTATGTATGATTGGCCAGAGCTGAAAACAGATGATTCCTATAATCCACGGTAAAATCAGGATATAACCTATCAGATTGGCCCTGGTCTGTATTTTTTTCTGACTCATCAGTCGCTTTACCCCCTTATCAAACCTATTGCTGTTATTTTAGGTTTTTTGTGGCATTATCACAACAGTACAAATCCTCACTTTTTCTTCTTTTTCTACAAACTTTATAGTTTTTTGTGGTTTTTAAATAATAAATATGCAAAATGCACAGTTTTTGGTTATTTGATAGGTATAATCCTATTGAGGGCCGCGCATCATCAGCAGGGATACCGGCTCATTGCCGGTACTTGTTATGGTGTATTCCCCAGAGACAGCAGGTATAAAGAACTGGTCGTTGATTCCAACTGTATATTCATGGACACTGCTCTTTAATATGCCTTTCCCTGATAGCACATAAAGGCAGCCGTATACCCCATCCCCCTGAAAGCTGCACGCGCCTTTTACATCCATCCTCTCTATCTGGAAACAGGGAGTATCCTTATATCCGATAATCCTGCGTTTAATCCCCTGGCTCCATTCCACGTCCTCTGCGCGGATGCCGAAATGTCCCCTTACCTCATCCTCACTCATACCGCAATAGGAAAAGCAGTCAAACATCTTCTCAAAGCCCAGACCCTGGTGGCACATCCTGTCATCTATCCGGAACCCGGACGGCGTTACCTTCTCCACCCGTATGGTGTAATCCGTGGGTTCCTGGATTTCAATTATCATACAGCCGCTTCCGATTGCATGGGGAACTCCCCCTTTAACAAGATACGTTTCCCCGGGGGTTACCTGGATTCTGTTGAGCAGGCTTAACATTTTAACATAGTCCTGCCGCTCAAAACATCTCACCCACTCCTCCCTGGTGATTCCTTCCTTAAACCCCAGATAGATGCAGGCAGGCTCCTGACCGTCGCTTCTGGTGCCCAGTATGTACCAACATTCCGTCTTGCCGAACCGGCTGTTAAAAAGGCGTCCGGCCTTCTCACGGTCCGGATGGACCTGTATGGTCAGGCGCTCCTCACTGTCTATCATTTTAATCAGGACGCCTGTTGACGCTCCCCATCTGCCCACATGTCCCTTTCCCAGCATTTCCTCCGGATTGGACAGGATCAGCTGCTTGAGGGATATCTCCCTGTCTTCATCCAGACGGCAGATTCCTTCCTCTATCTCCTCCCGGCCTGCATTCAGCGCCCTTGTTGTGGAAAACATCCATTCTTCCGGGAAATGGCCGTCCTTTGCCCCCTGTTCGCCATGGATACGTCCAATTTCCCTGCCCCCTGTATAGGTCCTCCACACACGCTCCCCCCTAAGTTTTAATGGCCCATATGAATCTGACATGTTCTTCTACCCCTTCCTTTATCTTTTATTGTTTTGCCGCCAGGCCATTTTGGAACATCCATTTTGTCCCATAATGCCCAGGTTTATTTCCAGCATATGAAATTCTGCTTTTTATGCAACGGTACAATCCATCAAAAAAACCTCCATTCTCTTAATTCAGCGCATAATTTAGCCTGTCCTAAGAAAAAATACTGGTAATCTGCTATAAAGTAGTATATAATGGGCAAAGATGATGAGGCGAAGGTGTTCCTTTTGCCTCTTTGTTGTCTGATAAACAATATTGCTTATGATGATAGATTCAGGAAAGAGGGTGACAACATGCATAAGTTTATGCGGACCATTGGATTCAGTATGTACCAGAAGAAACAGGATATGGAAAAACTGCTGCGGCGCCTGGCAAAAGAGGCTGAGCGCATAGGACAGCTATCTGAACGGGAAGGCAGTACGTTCTGCGAACTGCGGGCAGAGACAGCCCCTGGCATGGGTGTTGCCATGGCTGGTGAGATGAGCCCCAAGGGAACCTTCAGCCGGGAGTATTACTTTCCTTATGTTACCAGCACAGATGTAAGCTCTGATGCGGAATGTTCCGTCCAGCGCCATACGGAGCGGGAGACATACGCCGGACTGCTGGACGAATACAGGGTGGGGATTTCCCTGATTTTCTATATAGAAAACTCCATGGAGTACCGTATGCGGCACGCCGGGCGCCAGGCAGTCCTTCCTCACGGCGCAGCCCTGACAGGGTTGTGTGTCCAGGGCCGGATCCTGCTTCCCATCCAGAAAACAGAACAGCAGGCCGAGGATTCCAGGATGGCCGCCCGCAAGCGCAGCAGTCTCTTGGAAGCAGCCAAGCGCGGGGACGAGGATGCCATCGAGACGCTGACCATTGAAGACATCGACCTCTATTCCATGGTGTCCAGGCGCATTGCCCATGAGGATGTGTACTCCATCATAGAAACCTGCTTCATGCCCTGCGGTGTTGAATGCGACCAGTATTCGGTCATTGGCGGGATAACAGCGGTTGATTTGAACAAAAACAGGATAACAGGCGAGGAGATTTACAATCTGACCCTGGACTGTAATGACATGGTTTTCCATGTGATAATCAACAAACAGGACCTCTTAGGAGAGCCCAAAACAGGCCGCCGTTTTAAAGGCCAGGTGTGGATGCAGGGAACTTTGAAATTTGAGGCTTGATTTTTTTCCCAATATAGGTTATTATATATTGCGGGCCGTATGAATTACGGCCCGCAGTAAAATGCATATGATGCATATGTTTCTGTAGCTCAGCAGGATAGAGCGTCCGCCTCCTAAGCGGAAGGCCAGCGGTTCGAATCCGCTCAGGAACATTGGTGCAACGCCGGAAACCTTTTTATAAGATTTCCGGCGTTTATGTTTTTTGTGGGTCTTTAGCAGTCCACAAATCTTATTTTTTTATATGGCATATGGAAAATGTAATAAAAAATCTACTGCATATCCCATGCGAGGAAAAAGAATTTAACGGCGCAGAAACCCTCCCACTGTTTTTGAGAAGGACTTATCTTTGGAAGGTCCTGCAAATAGCAGACATGAGTTTCTTATCAGCGGCGCCAATAGAGAAGGTCAATCTTGCAGCCATGCGGAAGCATAGAACAAAGCTAATGGAAACCACCGGGCTGGAATGTGCATTCCAGCTTAAAACGATTTCTGCTTATGCCAAGCAGAAAATGCTGCTGACGATTCTTTATAAGGGAATTGTCGATGCTAACGTCACAAAGATGGCTAAAATTTTGAATGTAAGTAAAATGTCGGTAACACGCTGTTTTGATGAGTTGGAAGCATTTCAGCTTGGTATGATTGATGATAACGGAAAAGCCGGACGACACTTTCGGTGGACCAAAACCAAAGGTGAGCTTTGGGAAACTGTGCGGCCGTTTTTGCGCAATCCAGTGGAAAAGGAATTTTCACTTGACTGCCTACCGCCCTGGCCACTGCCGATAAGCGGGCTTACGGCAATCAGCCATTTTTCCATGCTGGCAGATAATTCCTTTGGGACTTATGCAATAACCAAACAAGCAGTAAAGGACCTGCACCCAGAAAATCTGCCGTAAGTGCCGATGGGGGAGCTTCCGACAGCCGTCATACAGGTCATGGGATATATCTGTCATTATGAAGGGACTGAGGAATTTGTTATTGATCCCTTATCCGCAGTGCTGTCGCTTACCCAAGAGGAATTAGACGATCCACGTATTGAAGGTGCAGTTAAAGAAATTATGGAGGAATTCATCTTTGATAGGACTTAATGTTTTTAAGGAGTATTTCAAGGAATATGCTGAACAGTATGTTTTAATCGGAGGTGCGGCCTGCGATATTATCTTTGAAGAGCAGGACACGGCATTCCGTACAACGAAGGATTTAGATATGGTGCTGGTTGCGGAGGCGCTTACTCCAGAATTTGGCCGCAGGTTCTGGCAGTTTGTGCAGGATTCCCTTATATGATTGAATTATTTTCTAAAGCAGAAAATACGCTCCGTAGTGAGGATGCCGGCCCATGTATACCGTTACCATTAGGAGACGATATTTCAAGTCTATCAGCCATCCTACTGAACGAAGAATATTATTCCATGCTGCTCAATGGTAAAATAGTTCTTTCTGATATCTCGATATTATCACATACATACCTGATTCCATTCAAGGCAAAAGCATGGCTGGATTACCGTGACAGAAGGGCTGATGGACAGCATGTTGATGAAAAGGATATCCGCAAACACAAAAATGATATCATCCGGCTGGCAACACTCCTAACCGGTACTGAGCAATGTGAATTGCCTAAGCCTGTCCAGCATGACATTGCCCTTTTTATTGACAGTCTGCGCAGTGAGCCAGTCAATCTAAAGACCTTGAAAATCCCCGGCATCCGCTTCGAGGATATTTTGACGGTTCTATCACAGGTATATCTGAAATAAAACTGCATGAAAAAAGCCGGAGACCTGGAATTTTCAGGGTCTCCGGCTTTTTTTACTTTCATATATCTTCCAGCTGATAGGGCATCCTTAACCGCTGACAAACAGATTCAGCCAATCCCAAACAGGCCGGCCAGGAACTTCAGCACCCAGGAGTAGAACAGGCTCATGGAAACGCAATCCACATCTGTCATTGTGTAGGCCGCCAGTGACGGCAGTCCCTCAATAAAAATCTGTCCCAGATAGGGGGCAACCAGTGCCGGCAATAAGGAAATGAACAAGCCATGTACAATACATGCAATAATTGTACCGCGCCTGCCGCCTGTGGCATTGGCAAAAATACCGGCCGTACCTCCGGCAAAGAAATTAGACATAATTCCGGGAATAACCATAGGCAGTCCAAATACAGGCCATAGGAACATCCCTACCACTGTACCGATTGTGGTAAATACAAAACCGTACACAATGGCATTCGGTGCAAACGTAAAAAGCACCGGGCAGTCCAATGCCGGACGCGCACCAGGAACCACCTTCTCAGCGATTCCTGCAAATGCGGGAACCAGCTCGGCAATAAGCAGGCGGACACCTGTAAGGAGAACAAACAGGCCGGCACAGAACATGATACCTTGTATGATGGCAAATACAATATAATTCTTATCCCCGGCAGCTTCCGCAACCACCTCCGGCCCGGCCAATACCGCCATGATGACATACAGCGGAACCATCACAGAGCCCACGGCAAGATATGTATCCTGTAAAAAAGAAAGTTTAGCCGGGAATTTTATATCCTCGGTGGATTTTGTAACATCACCGGTCAGCTTTGAAACACCTGCGCTGAGCAGGTAGCCCAATGTACAAAAATGCCCAAGGGCAATATCGTCACTGCCTGTAATCTTACGGACAACGGGCTGTGCAAGTGCAGGAAATAAGATACAGCATATCCCGCCAAGTACGGCGCCTATAAGCACGGCGCTCATGTGGCTAAAACCACACAGGCCCACGCCAAACAGTATGCTGGCCATGGCCATATAAATCGGGGCCTCTCCATTAAGGAATACATACTTCCATCTGGTCAGCCGCGCAATAACCAGGTTTACCACAAAAATGCCTGCGTATGCCAATGCAATATCACGGCCTATCATATCATTCTGCATTGCAACGGCCAGCACCGCTTCAATGGATGCCACTGACCCCTGGATTCCAAGGCCGGCCGCAAACCATGTGCCGAAAGGTTCCAGCGCCCCCACGATAACGCCTGAACCAGCGGACAGGATCATAAATCCCATCATTGTTTTAAATGTGCCGCTAAAGCAGGCGCCGGCGGACTTTTTTTGTAAAATCAGCCCCAGCAGGGCAACAATCCCCAATACCATTGCTGCATTTATCAGGATGTTGTCAATGATAAATGTTAATATACCCATACTTACCTCCTTTTGTCCATACAGGATACCTTCTAAATACTACCGCATATTTATAACCAGTTATTCTCTTGTAAAACCTTCTGCAGTTTTTCCCGAATCTCCTGTCTGTTTACCAGACTCTTAAGATAGATTTTGTTGGGGAATAATTTAAACGTATCAAATTGGGTTTTAAAGTTGATTCCAGCTATCAGGATATCCGCCTGCTTAGAAGAAGCGGATAGCATGTCACTATGATCAACATGCGCCTGCACCCCCAATTCTTTTAAAACTGCCTCCACCGCCATCTGGCACACCAAGCTGCTCCCGCAGCCATTGCCGCAAACCATCAGAATATTAATCATCGTATCTTCACACCCCCTTTCCATATGAAATCAAACTGCATACCTTGCTAGAAGTTGCAAGATATTTGTTCTTTTTTACAACTTTAAAGTTTTTTATTTCAAAACCAATCATTTCCTATCTTTTATCATAAACCTTTATTTAAAAATGTCAATATATTTTTAGATTGAAAGAGCATTTTTTTCATCATTATGAACAAAATCATGCAAAAATCCCCCTGGCCATTAACAGTAAAATAAAAATCAAAAAATATTTCTTGCAATATCTTGCAATTATTCACAAAAAAGTTTATAATGGCCTCATCAAATGTTAAAACTTGAGCGAAAGGAGAAAGGTACCATGCTTTTTAAAGATATTGTAGATGCCAAACGCTGCGCCTTTTTTAACGATGCCGTGGACTGGCGTGACGCAATCCGCAAAAGCTGCATCCCACTTAAAAAAACAGGCTGTGCAACGGCGGATTATGAAGAACGTATCATTCAATGCGTAGAAGAATTTGGTCCCTATATTGTAATTGTACCGGGCTTGGCCATTCCGCACTCAACAAAAGGTTCTCCAGGTGTCACCCAGACTGCCATTGCCTTCACAAAATTTGAAAAGCCGGTATCCTTTGACCCCGCGGACAGGGAAAAAGACGCCACGCTTTTCTTCACACTAGCAGCCGTGGATGATGAAAAGCACCTGGAAAATATGCGCCAGTTATTTACCATTCTTTCAGATGGGCAGATACTGGAACAGCTGTCACATGTAAAAAGCGAAGACGACCTGCTGGAATTGGACAAGGCCCTGAGCCGGATGCCGTTCGTATAATAGCACAAAAATAAATTTTGAAGGAGGATACTTTATGATTGACACAAGCGGTTCCATTTTTTGGAAGGAAATCTTCCAACAGCCAAAGGCTGTTGCTGACTGTATTGCGGCAAACCGCGACCTTTGCCGGAAGGTTGGCGAGAAGGTCAAGGCCCGCGGAATCAAAACAGCAGTATTGGCAGGGCGCGGTTCCAGCGACCATGCAAACCTGGTAGGGCGGTATCTGCTGGAAACAAAATGCGGCATGGTAGTCAGCATCAGCGCCCCCAGCGTGGTCACGGCATATAAGTCAGCCCCGGATTACTCCAATGTCCTAATGATAGCGGTATCCCAGTCCGGCGCGGCCCAGGACCTCTTTGAGGTAATGAAGGAATGCGACAGGCAGGGCGGCGTCTGCGTAGGCATTACAAATGTGGAGGATTCCCTGATGACGCAGGCCGGCAGCTACAGGCTTAACAACCATTGCGGCCCGGAACAAAGCGTCACTGCCGGAAAGTCATATATGACACAGGTGACCATACTTACCATGATTGCCGCATACATATCCGGTGATGGGGAATTGTTGGATACCTTGGATAAAGCCCCGGAAATCGTGGCCGCAGCCCTTACAGGATTGGAGGCCCAGGTACGGGATGTGGTGCGCTTTTACAGGGAGACCGAACACCTTCTGCTGGTGGGCCGCGGGTTAATGGACGCCCTGGCGAATGAAGCTGAATTAAAAATACAGGAAACAAGCTATCTGGACGCCCGCTGCTATGGTTCGGCCGATTACCGTCACGGCCCCATTGCCACAGCCCAGCGGTTCGTCCCATACATGTTTTTCCTGGCCGATAAAAAAACAGATTACTGCGGCCAGGCATTGCTTAAACGCCTGAAGGAAGAAACCGGTATCTGGTGCACGGTCATAACAAATAAGCCGGAACTTGCGGCCCTTGGTGATACAAGCGTGCTCCTGCCCCCGGAATACGATGGCATAAAGGCCGTATTCACAGCCGCTGTTTTTGCGCAGATGTTCTCCTGCCTGTGCAGCCTAAGCCGCGGCTTTAACCCCGACGCCCCCAAGGGCGTGAGTAAGAAGACAGTTACTGTTTAGTATCCCTTTGCAGAAAACAGAAAGGATTGAGAATCATGAGCACAACAGAGATATCCATGCTGCGCTACATCAAGGAAACGCCTGACCAGGTACGCGCCAATATCGGGGACAGCAAAAATCTGACCAGACGCATGGTGGACCTCTTCCTAATCCACCCATACAGGACCATATGGCTGGTTGCCTGCGGTTCAAGCTGCAACGCCTGCCATTGCGCCCGCTATTACATGAAGAGCCGGCTTGGCGCAGAAGTAAAAATCGTTACGCCATTCACATTTAACCACTATGAACACGACATGACGCCAGAGGATTTCGTGGTATGCATATCCCAGAGCGGATGCAGTACAAATACAATTGAATCACTGCGCCTGTGCCGGAAGCTGGGCGTTCCGGCCATCGGGCTTACAGGCAATATCCATTCGGATTTCAAGAATGAGGCAGATGAGGTCATAGACTTTGGACTGGGAAGTGAAAAACTGGATTTTGTCACAAAAGGAGTCGTAACCCTGACAGCCTTTTTAATGCTGTTTGCCCTTCATGCGGCCCGCGCCCAGAACATACTCAGTGATGAAGACGTGATTGCGGATAAAAAACAGATGATGGCCTGCATGGACAGTTACGATGCCCTGATTGCGGCATATCCCGCTTATTTCGAGGCAAACAAGCAAAAGCTCCTTTCCATGGAACGAGTGTACCTTATCGGCGCCGGGGCAAACTATGGCACTGTTTTGGAAGGAGCAGTAAAAATCGGGGAGACCGTACATATCCTGGCAGTGGGATATGAGATAGACGAATCCATCCACGGCCCCCAGATTCAGTTGACGCCTAATTATAATCTCTTCTTTTTAGACCCGGGTGATGAAACGAGCACACGCATCCGGCAGGAGTGGCAGGCCGCGCAGAAAATAACAGACCGCGTATTTGCCCTTTCAAACAACCCGGACCTTAAAGGGACAGGGGTCATGCGTGTGCCCGCAGTGGAGGACGAATTGTTCAGCCCGCTGTACAGCCTTGCATTTGTACAGCTGACAGCCTATTATGTGGCCGAAACAAACTATACCTGGCATCAGCATCCGTTATTGCAGGATTTTAAAACAATGCTGTCAGGCAAATCCGACACATATAAAGCCTATGACTGCACTTAATAACCACCATCCCACGGCCATGGCCGCACCGTATTCTAAAATCCACTTTAAGGAGGTATGATTCATGGAAGCAGCAGAACGGAAGACACTTAAGAAATTCTCGGCACAGCTCAGGATTGATCAGCTGGAAATGTTTAAACAGCGGGGTATGGGACATATTGGCGGATGCCTGTCCGTTACGGAACTTATCAGCGTACTATATGGCAAACAAATGAAATATGACCCTGCCAATCCTGATTGGAAGGGACGTGATTACCTGGTCATGAGCAAGGCCCATGCAGCCCCGGCAGTGGAAGCAGCACTGGCTGAAAAAGGATTCTTTGACAAACAGCTACTACTCACAATGGATAATATCGGCACGCATATCCCAAGCCATGTTGACCGTCTGTTAACACCTGGCATTGACGTGACCGGAGGTTCTCTGGGACAGGGCGCCAGCATTGCTGCGGGTATTGCCTACGGTCTTAAACATGAAGGCATCAATGACCAGTATGTGTACGTATGTATTGGCGACGGCGAACTCAATGAAGGACAGAACTGGGAGGCCTTCCAGTTCATGGCCCATAACGGCTTAAATAACTGTATTGTATTCATTGATAATAACAAACGCCAGCACGACGGATACTGTAACGATGTCCTTAAACCTTTCAGCTATGAAGAAAAAATGAAGGCATTCGGGTTCTGGTGCAAAACAGCAGACGGTTCCAGCGAGGAAGCCATAGACAATGCCATCGAAGAAGCAAAACAGGTAAAGGACAAGGCTGTATGCATTGTCCTGGATACAATTAAAGGTCAGGGCGTAAAATACTACGAGGATATGCCGGACAACCATTCCCCTAAGGTATTCGAAGAAGGACGCGCCATGATTGACGCTGCCATTGCAGAACTTAAAAAAATCACGGAGGAGGAGTAAGGGCTATGCTGAAACAAAATAGGACAAAAGAACCGGGCGGCGAGCTGCGCAACCAGTTTGGGGCCACCCTGAAAGAACTGGCTGAAACAGATGACCGGATCATGATACTGGATGCAGACCTTGGCGGCGCATCATTTTTCCTCAGGTTTAAGGAAAGCCACCCTGACCGCTTTATAGATACAGGTATCTGTGAGGCGAACATGTTTGGTGTGGCTGCCGGGCTTTCTTTGCGCGGATACACTCCATTTGTACATACAATGTCTGCATTCGTAACGCGCCGCGCCCTTGACCAGCTTTATATTTCCTGCGCCTATCAGAAAAATACCATAAATATTTTCGGGTCCGACCCCGGCTTTTGTTCCGGATTTGACGGAGGAAGCCATTCCTGCTTCGAAGACCTTGCGGTCATGCGCACCATTCCAGGCGCCATTGTATGCGATCCCTGCGACCAGGTACAGCTGGACTGGATGGTCCGCGAATGTGCATCACGCCGGGACGGCGCCATACACTACATCCGCGCTTACCGCAAAAATGTGCGTGAAGTATATGAACAAGGCACGGTATTCGGGTTAGGAAAAGGCCAGGTACTGGTACCTGGTTCTGACGTACTGTTAATAGGCAGCGGATATCTGATGAGCGATGCCCTGGATGCTGCCGAGTCCCTGAAGGAAAAGGGCATCAGTGTGGAAGTGGTGGACCCGGTTACCGTAAAGCCCTTTGATGAGGAGCTTATCTGGAGAGAAGCCCAGGACAAAAAGCTGGTAGTTACGTATGAGAACCACAGTGTGATAAACGGAATCGGCAGCGCCGTGGCTGACGTGCTGGCCCGGCATGGTGCAGGCGTACCACTGTTAAAGATCGGTGTGAATGATGTATTTGGACAGGTCGGCACAGTGGATTTACTGAAAATAGAATTCAAGCTCACAAGCAACGATGCGGTAAACGCAATCCTGGCTGCCCTATCCAAATAAACATGCATGGGCAGACTGCCAAAAACCGTCAGGACCAGGCAATGATATGCCTGGTCCTGACGGTTTTTGGTCCTTAAGCCTCACAGAACGTCTATGTTAATCATTTTGTACCACAATAAAATTAGGGGGTAGCAGTATATCCTGCTCCTGGGGAGGGCTGACTATTATGCTGTCAAATGCACTCAGGTTGGAAAAACGGCAGAAACTTGTCTTCCCAAGTTTGCTGGAATCAGCCAGCAGATAGTTCTTATTTGAATACTTCATTGCAACTTCCTTAACGGGAACCGTATCAATATCATCATTGTATACCATCTGGTGCACAAGTTCAATTCCTGAACACCCAAAGAACGCATGGTCGAAATGGAATTGGGACACCATCTTCTCAGTATATACCCCCATTGTGCTCTCATGAAACTGTGTATAGTGGCCTCCCAGGAGGAAGATATCAACATTCATCTTCTTTAACCTTCGCGGAATCAGAAGATTGTGCGTAACAATCTTAATCTTTTTATCCTGGATGAAATCAATCATGGGAGCAATGGTGGTACCGCCGTCAAGGAATACGCAGTCCCCGTCATGAACAAAACCAGCTGCAAATTTAGCAATGGCGTTCTTTTCCTCTGTGTATTCAGTAAGTTTCTCACTGGTCACAAGCGGTGTAACATGATCTGGCACAACCGGTTCCACGCGCTTGGCTCCTGAACGGACACGGACAACAAAGCCCTCTTTGTCAAGCCGTTCAAAATCACGGCGGACCGTTGCTTCTGAAACATCCAGCTCGGATGCTATTTCCTTAAGTGAAACGGTATTTTTATCCCGCAGCTTATTTAAAATATAGCTGGCGCGTTCTGTTGCAATCATAGTAAGCACCCCTCACAGTTTAATACTTGCAAATTATTACAAAAAATTGCAAACTCTGTTTGCATTTGTCATATATAGAATAACCCATTCCGCAACAAATTACAAGCTGTTTTCTAGAAAGAAGTATACCCTCACGTATAATCCTCAACCCTGCCCGACGGCAGCCTCAGCACCCGGTTAATCCCAATCTGCTCAACAAACCGCCTATTGTGGCTGACAACCATGATGGTCCCTTCAAACCGCCTGAAATTCCTTCCGATAACCTCCTGGGTTTCAGGGTCAAGATGATTGGTGGGTTCATCGAGGATAAGGAAGTTGGCCTTTTGCAGCAAGATCCTGCACAGTGCAATACGGGCTTTCTCACCTGGTGACAGGACCTCAGCCTTTTTATTGATATCGTCTTCATAAAATAAAAAATTACTTAAAACAGAACGCAGCTGTTTCATCGTGCATCCCTGGGCACTGACATTTTCCAGAACTGTTTTTTGCAGATCAAGCTGTTCAAGTTCCTGGGCATAATAGGCCACATCTGTATTGGGATGGAACCGGATATTTCCTCTGTCAGGCGTCTGGATACCCATCATCAGCTTTAACAATGTGGACTTTCCAACCCCGTTTTCGCCAACCACCAGAAAGCGTTCCTTTGCGTTAATATGAAAATTCAGGTCCCTGTACAGGTACGGCTGGTTTGGATAATGAAACCACAGTCCTTCTACTTCCAGTGGGATACCGGCACCCTCCCGCAGGGGGCGGATATCCATTTTAACGCGCCTGCAGACCCCTTCGCGCCTGTGCAGCGCATCCTGTTTCTTCTCCAGGCGCAGCGCCCGCTCCTGACCCATGCGCTTAATGGCATGATTGGTACGGCTTGCCTGTCTTGCCCTCTGTACAAACCCTTCCAGTTCTTTTATCTCCTTTTCTTCCCGGTCAATCACAAGTTCCTGCAGACGTTTTTCCTGTTCGTATTTCTTCTTGTAAATATCATAATTCCCATCATATACGGATATCTTGTGCGTGGACTTATTAATGAACAGGATTTTATTTATAACCTGGTTCAGAAAGTCTGTGTCATGGCTGATAATCAAAACCATGCCTTTGTAATTCCTTAAAAAATCAGTTACAAACCCTCTTGTTCCTTCGTCCAAATGATTGGTGGGTTCGTCCAAAAGCAGGATTTCAGGCTTTGAGTACAGGACGCGGGCAAAGGCAATCTTGGATTTCTGGCCCCCGGACAACCGGTTAATCGGCATATCCAGTAAATCAATATCAATCCCCATACGTTCAATGATGGTCAGCAAAATATGTCCCGCCTCATAACAATCATAATACTCCAGTTGTGACTGCAGCTGATCCATCCGTTTTAGCAGCCGGATCTGCTCCTGGTCCCCTGCTGATTCCAGTTTCTGGTAAACCAGGTTCAGCTCTTCCTGCAGCCTGCCTATCGGGCGCCCTTCCTGCAGATAATCCAGGACCGTTCCGGTTTCCTCCCCAATCACCACTTCCTGGGGCAGATGGCCAATCCGCAAATTTCCCGCCACGATACTGCCGCTGTCTAATTCCTGCTCACCCAGCAGGATACGGAACAGCGTTGTCTTTCCCGCCCCGTTGACTCCAACAACGCCTGCCTTATCATATCTGCTGATGTCAAAATCCGCATCCTCATATATTATTTTGTTCCCAAAAGCCAGGTTCATTTTAATGCCTTTCATAATTCTATCTTTCAACCTCCTCAGTCCATGGCTTACCTGTCTGTTCTCTCTACTGTTCTCTCTTCTAATCCATCCGCCTGCCTCTTATCCTGCTCCGTCTTTTTAAGGATCAGCCCTCTGTTTTCCCATCCCCTGCTTCTAAAGTAAAACCATCCGGCCACCGCAGGGATAAAAGGTGAAACCGCCTGCCCGATATACACGCCGGGAAATCCAATTCCTGCGGCAAATGCCAACAGCCAGCTTACGGGAAGCCTGACAATGACCGCGTCCAACAGGGCATTGACCATGGCAATGTTTGCAGAGCCGGTTCCGATGGCAAAGGAATCAAATGTATACATGACCGCGTATATCAGGCTGTTTGCCCCGCAGCATATCCTCAAATACAGGATTCCGTCTTCAATCACATCCGTGCTGACCGGGTCAAATAACATGATGACCGGCTTTGCAAAAATCTGTACCAGGATGACCACAATAAGCGTAATTGACAGATTCAGGCCCAGTCCTGCCCTGGTTATTTTCTTTACCCTTTCAATCTTTTGGGCGCCCATATTCTGTCCCACCATGGCTGTTACGGCCTGCCCGATTGCCCAGCAGGGCATGCCGGCAAGTGTATTGACCTTTAACCCAACGCCGGACGCCGCGGCCACCGGGACACCAAAGTTATTAAGCATGCCTGTAATCAATAGATAGGAAATATTGACAACAGCCATCTGGATGGCTGTGGGCAGCCCCACTTTTAAAATAGCGGCTGCCTTATCCCTTATCATGGTAAAATGGCTGGGCCTGAAATCAAAAATAAAGTTCTTTTTCTTTAAATGTACCACGGAAATCACAAGGGAAATGCCCTGTGAAAAAACAGTGGCATAAGCAGCTCCTTTTGTCCCTAATCCCAGCGGACCCACCAGGATGATGTCCAGTGCAACATTAACCGCGGCTGCGGCCGCAACAAAATAAAGCGGGCTTTTTGAATCACCTAACCCTTTCATAATGGAGCACACAGCATTATAGCCAAACACAAATACAGTGCCCCAGCAGATGATTTCCATATAACTGCAGGCGTCCGCCATTGCTTCCAAAGGAACATTCAGCACCCGGAAAAGCGGTTCATATACATGAAGCCCTGCCACAGTAACAATAATTGAGGCAATAAAAGCAATTGAGAACAAGGTCCCCACGGTCTCCCTCTGCCCCGTCTCATCACCCAATCCCTTATACTGGGCAGCCACCACCGTGCCTCCCATGGTAATACCGATGCACACCGAGTTGATAATGAATCCTATCATGGAAGCATTGCTTACAGCGGCAAGCCCGTTTTTTCCCACTGCCCTGCCCACCACCAGCATATCAACAATGCTGTAAAAGGATTGCAGCAGGTTGGCTAAGAGCAAGGGAAGCGCAAAGGCAGCCAGCTTTCCCGGTACGCTTCCTGTTGTCAGGTCCTGTTTATCTTTCATTGTTAACCCTACCTTTCATAATAAAAAAACAGAGGGACTGCGCCAATCCAGTGCGCCCTCTGCTTTCCGGCTAAGTAACCTTATCCATAACAAAAGGCGGCAGACCAAACATTGTCTGCCGCCCCAAAAAATTAAATAGATACTTAAAATATCTAATAAATCCCTATTGGAAAACACGAAAATGAAATCCCAAAGCCATTGCTTTGGAACGTTGGGACAATATCCCTGCCAAACATCATTTCCGTATTCTCAGGCTCCGTACAATGTTTTATCATGTTAAATTGTGCGGAGCTATCATCAATGCAGAACTTACCAAATAACATTGCACCCACCCTTTCCTTGTGTATTTTCCTTATATGTCATATGATATTATAACCACTCTCCTAAACCCTGTCAAGCTTCCTCATCAGGAAATCCTTTTCAAACGCCTCTACCTCCATGGGCTTCCCATACAGGTATCCCTGTCCGATCATGCATCTGCATTTCTTCAGATACGCTTCCTGCAGTTCCTCCTCAATGCCTTCGGCAATGGTCTGTATCTTCATGTCATGGCACATGGAAATGATATGCTTGACAATCTGGCCGCTGACCTTGTCCCGGTCAATCTTATCCACCAGGCTCTTATCCAGCTTCAGCACGTCAAATTCCACATCGGAAAGGATATCCATGTTGCTGTATTTGGTGCCGAAATCATCCAGGGATATCCGGTAGCCAAGCTTCTTAAATTCCGCCAGGGCCTTGTAGACCATGTCCCGTCCCAGTTCCCCTATGCTCTCTGTCACCTCTATCTCCAGCTTATTGGGAGACACATCGTATTTTTTCGCAATGGATGCCACGCTGGATACAATATCCGCATTCAGCAGGGTCATCCTGGAAAAATTAAATGACAGGACCTCTTCCCTGCAGCCCATACGGCCCCAATGTTCCAGCAGGCGGCAGCATTCCTCAAACACAAACAGGTCCACATAACTTATCAGGTTCTCCCGTTCCAGTACGCCGATGAACCCGGAGGGCATGATGATTCCCTTCTCAGGATGATAATACCGTATCAATGCCTCTGCCCCGGCACACGTACCGGTCTTCAGATACAGCTTTGGCTGCAGTACCACCCTGAACTCCCCGCTTTCGATGCTGCGGAGCAGGCCTTTGATTAAATCCAGGCGGCCGGAACCGGTCATGCCGGGTTTTGTCTCATAATACCGCTGCTTGTCAATCCGCATCAGTTCCCCGGCCTGCTTCATGGCCCAGTCCAGGTTCTTCTGCCTGTCATCCCATACCCTGCCCGCGGAAACAGACATATCCTGCCTGCTGTTCAATTCCCGTACAAGGGAGCTGGACCTGTGCTCAAACTCAGAATAGGAAATATTTTCCATCACAATATCAAACTCATTGCTGTTTAGCCGGAATACCGCACAGCCGCCGAACCGCCGCCCTATGATTCCTGCTGCCTGGCGGATCAGCGCATCTCCTGCCTCGGTCCCCCTTATATCGTTAACCGACTTCAAATCATTGATGTCAATTATGATGACGCCAATGGAAACAACGTTGTCTGCTTTGAAGGACCTGCGGAACCGGTCATAGCTGCTCCTGTTGAGCAGCCCGGTCAGGGAATCTTTATAGATGCTGTACTCCAGCTTTATTGCATCCTGCCGTCTGCTGATTTCCTGTGCAATGAAAAACAGAAGCATATTCACCAGGTCCAGGGAATCCTGGCCCCTGCGTTCCAGCATCACAATATAACCCAGTTCCCCCTTTTTACAGACAATGGGGAATACGGCCATATTGGAAACCTGTTCCCGTTCCATATCCTGATATAGTTCAAAAGACTCAGGCAGTATATCCTGGGGTTCTTCTATGTCCCTGACCCCGCCCTGGTGGTTCTGGTCCAGCCATTCCTGGATATGGCCTTCCAGGCTGCCGCTGGCAGGGGGCCCGTCCCTTTCATCCCTGCGGAAGGCGCACTCATAGCCGAATCCATTTTCCTTCTGAAGGTATATCAGGACATGTCCGGCCTTATAATGGTCCGCCAGCACGTCCATCATGCGTCTCATAGACTCTTCCATGGTCCTGGCTTCTATCATGGCATAGATGCAGCTTATCACCTTATTGGCCACCTCTGCCCTGGTATCCGGTATGCCTGTTAAGGGTTCGGTCTTACTGCTTTCATAGGCCGCTTCAATGCCAATGGTCAGGACCGCGGGCATTCCCTTCCACTCCACCATGCGCGTCTTCATAAGGCGCTTTATGCCCTGCCTGGGGTCTGTGTTTTCCCACAGGGAGAAACGGTCCCATTCCCAGTTAAAGCCATTGCAGAACATACATGGTTTGCTGCTTCCATAAAACAGTTCATGGCATTTACGGCCCCGGCAGTCTTCCTCTGCCATACCGATCATCCTGTAATAAGCCTGGTTGGCTTCAATCAGTTCATATGTATCAGGGTCGATGAGACAGGCTGCATCGCCTACGGATGATAAAAGCTGGGCAAACTCATTCCCCTGCGCTTCCTGTCCTGCCCTTTCCTGTTCCTTATCTGGGTCCTTCCTCCCCTCCCTGTCCAGCAGGCAGAATACGCCGAATATGTGATTGCCGGCAGGTTCCTGAAACATATATACAGCCAGCTGGACATGGCGCAGCCTGTCCCCATCAAACAGCCGCCTGTAATTCATGGACACCCTATGTCTGCCTGCCTCAAACCTTGCCAGAAGGCTTTCCCTGTCAAAGTAAAGCCTGAAGTCCTTCCTGTCTTCCGGTTTGACGCCCTTGTACTCAAGCATGTTCAGAAGCCTGCTGTAACTGTGCTCCTCCATATGCCCCAGGCAGCGCTTCCAGTTCCCGTAAAGCCGCATCACCCGGTCCCCTGTCAGGTCCACCTCAGCGTGAGCCAGGGAATCTTCCAAAAGCAGCTGATTGACCCTGGCCTGCCTGATATAGGCGTTCTCCAGCTCCTTGAGCCTGGTGATGTCCTCAAACCGGCCCAGTACAATCTCCGGGCAGCCCTCCTCATAGGACAGGACCTCCAGTTCCATGGCAAACCAGCTGTATTCCCCATCCCGGTTCTTAAGCCTGATCTCACACCGCGCATGGTCCCCTCCTGTCCGCAGGACACGGAATGCCTGCAGGAAGGTCTCCTTAAATCCAGGATGCACCATATCAGAGTCCGCCCACACCTCAGGAAATCCCTGTATCTGCTTCTCCGTACCGTATGTGACCTTGCGGTCCGTATAGATGAGGGCCGTCCCGCTGGTCATATTGTACTCAAAGACCTCTTCCCAGCTCACATTCATGGACCACCGCTTCATCTGTTCCAGGTCCGCCATATTCTGGTGATACCCGGTTATCAGGACCCTCCCGTCCGGAAGCTGGCGGGACCTGCCCGCACACCGCACCGGAATATCCCCCCACTCCGGGTGGTTCCATGTATACTGGACCTCACACAGCTTACCCGTATGGACAATCCGGTTCATGACATCATTAACATATGCATGGTTTCCCCTGTTGATACGCTTGTACCAAAACTCAAAACACGCCTCCGGGGACATATTCTCCTTTGCCCCCAGCAGCCTGGCCATGGTCCCGTCAATATAAAATTTCACATTCTGCATATCCTTGTCTGTCACCATGTTCCACAGCCCCAGCTCCGACATATGCAGGATATCCTGTACCCAGTCCATATCATGAAATACAAAGCATTTGGTGAAATCCTTATCTTCCATTCTTTTTCCTCATCTGTCTGTAATATTCCGACAGCCAAATATTATTTTTAATCATACCATTGCATGAAAGGCGCACTATCCGTTTTTTATGAATTTTTCCGACTGCTGTCAGAAATCCCTGCTTTTATCCATCGCAGGCAGTCCAGCTCCCCCTTTGTCCGTGGGCGCGCATCCGAACATTTTCTTATACGCCCTGAAAAAGCTGGAATAATCCCCAAACCCTGCATTGGAAGCTGCCTCCGCTGCCGGTATCCCTGCCGACAGCTCACCCCGCACCACTGCCATACGCTTGTATAGTATATAACGCGCCACCGTGGTACCGGTTGCCCTCTTAAATATGGAGGTCAGATGGTTCTTACTCATGTAAAATGTCCCGGCAAGCCCTTCCAGGGTCAGAGGCTCTTTCAGATGCTCATTGATATAGCGGATGATATCCCTGGCCTGTCCGTCCTTTCCCCCGGATGCCCCTGCCCCATCCTGACAGATTGCAAAAATCTTAGTCAAAATAGACAGCATCCGTGCGCTAATTGCAATATCCTGTAAATCCTTCCCATAGGAACCGCACTCTTCAAGGGCATGGAAATACCACTCCATCTGAAACTGCTCCTCGTAACAGCACCAGCCCCTGGCAAAGGGCCCCAGCAGCAGCTCCCGCTCCCGTTCCCCCAGCAGCTCCTTTACAAAATGCACACGTATGCGGTGGTACTCTTCCCCATCCAGCACCTTCAAACCGTGGAAACACCCGGGCGGGATGACGATAAGGCTTCCAGGCCTTGGGATATATGGCCTTCCTTCCAGAAGATATTCCACATTGCCTGTTATCATATAGTAAATCTCGTAACTGTCATGGCAGTGCATCTTATACTCCATATCAGCCTCATCGCTGCGTGTATGGGCATACATCACCCCGTTGGTCCTAAAGCTTTCCTCCTGGTACAATGTGTTTCCTTTCCGCCGTTTTCACACGGCTTCTTCACTGTTATGTCCATTGTACCAAATAATGTGCTGATTGCAATATTTTTTTGGCTTATGACAATGGTTCCTGCAATGCATTTATCATATAATATGTCCTGTAAGCAAGAACACATACAGCAAATGAATTGTTGCGAAAACCGAAAGGGCCCTCCCCCTTTCACACATTTTATCCCCCTTTATACACAATACAATACAATTACAAAAATGCCAGACATCCCCAGTGTCTGGCATTTTTGTGTTATAATTCCTTTGCACGGTCCTTCTCCCCGCCGGCACTCCCTCCCATCTTATGATACTCCACCAGATGTCCTGGCTGTGTCATATCCTTAAGGTTCAGGCACTGGTCCAGCTGTGCTTCTGTCATCAGCTTTTCTTCCAGCACGATTCTCCTTACAGGGATTCCCGTTTCCATGGAACGCTTGGCAATATCCGCTGACTTTTTATACCCCAGGGCAGGGCACAGGGCGGTTGCAAGGGCAGCGCTGGACTCCACCAGCCTGCGGCAGTGTTCCCGGTTGGCGGTAATCCCCAGGATGCAGTTGTCAATCAGGGTCTCCACCGCCCCCTTAAGGGTATCGATGGATTCAAATATCTTATAGAATATCACTGGCTCAAATGCATTTAACTCCATCTGTCCTGCTTCGGCCGCCATGGTCACGGTAACATCATTGCCAATGATGTTAAACGCAACCTGTGAAACAACTTCCGGAATCACAGGATTGATCTTTCCCGGCATGATGGAGGAACCATTCTGCCTGGGCGGCAGGTTAATCTCCCCCAGCCCGGCCTTTGGCCCGCTGGACAGAAGACGCAGGTCATTGCATATCTTGGAAAGATTCACGGCACAGATGCGCAGGGTGGATGAAGTATGTACAAAACAGTCCAGATTCTGGGTGGCGTCAAACAGGTCGTCTGCCTGGACGCACTCTGTCTGGCACACAAGGTTGATATTGCGGATGATGTGGAACAGGTAAACCGGATTCACATTTATGGCCGTGCCCACAGCAGTGGCGCCGATATTCAGATACTTAAGTTCATCCATCTGTTCCCTGATCCTTCTGATGTCCCTTCCAATCACAGCAGCATACGCCTCAAAGGACTGCCCCAGCCTGATGGGGACCGCATCCTGAAGCTGGGTCCTTCCCATCTTAACCACATCGTCAAACTCAATGGACTTCTGATGGAGGGATTTCTGCAGACGTTCCAGTTCATCCAGAAGGCCGGGCAGCAGGCCCAGGATGGTCAGCTTGCCGGCGCAGGGTATCACGTCATTGGTGGACTGGGCCATGTTCACATGGTCATTGGGATGGACCAGGGAATAGTCCCCTTTTGTGCCGCCCAGGATCTCGATTGCCCGGTTGGCAATCACCTCGTTGGCATTCATATTGGCGGAGGTCCCGGCCCCGCCCTGGATGGCGTCCACAATGAACTGCCCGTGAAGCTTCCCCCCTATGATTTCATCACATGCAGCCACAATGGCATTCCCCACGCGCTCATCCAGCACATGGGCCGTCATATTGGTAAACGCCGCCGCCTTCTTGATCCTGGCCAGGTTCCTGATAAACTCCCCGTGGAGCGGCCTTCCCGTAATATGGAAATTATTCTTTGCCCGCAGCGTCTGAACCCCGTAATACGCCTTCACCGGCACCTCCATTGTTCCGATGGAATCAGATTCCTTCCTGGTAACCATATGATACCTTCCTCCCGCAATCTTGTATTGACAGGCGTCCGGAACACCCATGCCCCTGCCGCCCATCTGTATATCTGGATCATAACACGTTCCGGTCCAAAAGAAAACACTTTGGGAAACTATTGGTTTTATTAACTAAATTAAGTTAAAAATTAATTTAATAATAAAATTGACTCTTTTCCTTAATTTAATAAAGTATTCAAAGGTCCATACCGCTTATTTCTGGTTATACTGTCATATTTTAATGGCTCTAAAAATCCGTTTCACGCCCATACTAATCATGAAGCCTGAATGTGGCTGAACCATGTCCTCATTTTTTCAACAGAAAGGAGTGTTATTCATGAATTTATGCAGCTGTGAATCAAACGTACCTGCATCCAAATGCGGATGCGGCAAGGAACTTCCTGCTCCAGGCCCCGGCGTCCAGTTAGCAATCGCAACCGTTCCCATGCAGCCCTGGGAAACACCGTATGAGCCTGCAAAAGCATTGAAACAGGGAACCATTTTCCCATGTCTGGACCTGCCATTCTTCTTAGTAGGAGGTGAAAAACATGTCTGACCGCTGCACACTGCTTCAGCAGATTAATGAAATCAGTTTTGTTGTCAATGACTTAAACCTTTATCTGGATACCCATCCAACAGACACCAGCGCACTGGAGGAATTCAGCCAGGCGATGGCACAGAGAAGGCAGCTTTTAGACGCGTTTGCAAAGGAATATGAACCCCTTACCTTAAACTGCGTCTGTCCTGATACCAACAACAAATCCGAATCCCACACAAAATACCCCGGACAGAAACATTTTACCTGGTCTGACGGACCTCTGCCCTGGGACATCCAAAACAATTAAGGAGGTGCCATGCCATGTGGACTTATGAAAAACGGTTACAGTTTCCAGTTAAAATCACCCAGACCTGCCCTAAGACAGCGTCATTAATCATCAGCCAGTTCGGCGGTCCTGACGGAGAGCTTGCCGCATCCATGCGTTATCTTTCCCAGCGCTACACCATGCCATGCAAGGAGGTAGGCGGACTGCTGACAGATATTGGTACAGAGGAGCTTGCACACCTGGAAATGATCTGCGCCATTATCTATCAGCTGACCAAGAACCTGACTGCGGAACAGGCAAAAACCGCTGGGTTTGACGCGTATTATATCGACCACACCACTGCCCTGTGGCCAACCGCTGCAGCCGGCGTGCCTTTCAATGCCTGCGAATTCCAGTCCAAGGGAGATGCCATCACGGATCTTCACGAGGACCTGGCTGCGGAGCAGAAGGCCAGGACCACCTATGATAACCTGATCCGTGTCATCGAAAACCCGGAAGTACGTGAACCCCTTAAATTCCTGCGCGCCAGGGAAGTGGTTCATTTCCAGCGTTTCGGGGAGGCGCTGGAAAAGATTAAATCCAAACTGGACGAAAAGAACTTCTATTATTTTAACGCTGAGTTTGACAAGCAGTTTGTAAAGGAATAAAATATACCATCAGGATAAAAGATAACCATTTCAGGATAAAAAGATAACCAGGCGGCCGGCAGATACAATTACCTGCCGGCCTTCCTGGTTATTTATGGGTTCTGGATAATCTCACAGTCAAAGTCCGGATGGAATATTGCGGTTGCCTGCTCCTTCATATATGTAACGAATGTCTGTACTGCAAAAGACAGGTACTGGTTCTTCTTAGTAACCATCACAACCCTCCACAGGGAGGATGGGTGTTCAATATCCACCTGCGCTATACTTGGCTCCGGGTACATATCAAGGATACGCCTCGGTATGATGGAGATGCCCATGTTAATCTTAACCAGCTGGACAATGAAGTCCCACTGGGATGCCTCTACCAGGACGCGGGGCTCGAATCCCGCCTCCCTGCATCCGTTAACAATGTTGCTGTTCAGCATATATTCCTCGCCCAGCAGCACAAACTTTTCATTGCGCAGCTGCTCGTATCTGACCCGGCCGCATCCGGCCAGCTGGTGCTGTGTGCTAACCACCAGCACATTCTTATCTTCCACAACCGGCACCACGTCAAATGCGCCGGTGATGACCGGACAGATGGTAAAGCCCACATCCAGTTCTCCCTTGTCCACCAATAACTGGATATGTTTTGCACCATGCTGGTCAATCTGGAACTCTATGCCCGGATACAATCCTATGAATCCTGCTATCAGGCTTGGAAATACGCAGGTTCCAATAATAGGCGGGATACCCACACGGATTACTCCCTTTTGCAGGCTTGTCAGGTCATGCATGGCCCGGAAAATAGAATCATGCTGCTCTATCACGCCCTTTGCCATGGCATAAAGCTGTCTGCCGCAGTCCGTAATCTGCACCTTTTTTCCTGACATGTAAATCAGCTGCACTCCCAGGTTTTCTTCTAAGTGCTTCATGGCCTTACTGAGAGTAGGCTGGGAAACATACAGTTTTTTCGCTGCTTCGGAAAACCCGTTCGCCTCTACAATACCTACAAAATACCGGAGTTGTTTGATATCCAAATAGCCCACCATCCTTATCTTGCATCCATCCTAACATCTGACCTTTGATTTGTCAATCAATGGCTTCAGAAAATCCCCCTCCTCCCAGTCAGGCCATCCGGCCGGGCAGCCACAAGCTGATTGCCGGAACCAGATTGACCAGCACCAATATGAAAAGCATCATGAAAATATACGGCCACAGCGGTCTTACCACCCGCTCAAAGGGACGGTTAAAGGTTCCCACCGACACGAAAATATTCAATCCGAAAGGCGGCGTCAGCATACCGATTGCACAGTTCAGCACAATAATCATGCCCAGGTGAAGCGTATCAAGCCCAATGACCTGCGCCATGGGAAGAACCAGGGGAGTCAGTACAATGACAATGGAATTGGGATCCATGAACATACCCGCCACAAGGAACAAAAGGTTAATGATAAGAAGGACCACATAACTGGATGTGCCTGAGGTCAATGCCACGATTTTCTGGGGCACCTGGGCCGCGGTCAGTATCCAGGACAAAAGGGATCCAGCGCCAATCAGGATGAATATCATGGCAACCATGCGCCCGGATGTGATGCCGATTTCAAATACATCCTTAAATGAAATGGACCGGTAGATGAATAACTCCACTACCAGCACATATGCAACCGCCACAGCGGCCGCTTCCGTAGGCGTCATGACCCCTGCATAGATTCCCACCAGGATGATGACCGGAAGTCCCAATGCCCAGAATGCTTTGCCGGTTGCCTGTAAGACCTCCTTGAAGGTAGCTGGCTTTTGCCGCGGTATTTTGTTACGGATTGCATCAATACAGACATAAACGCTGAAAACAACGGCAATCAGCACGCCCACAGAAAGCCCTGACATGAACAGCTTTCCCACCGAAGCGCCTGCCGAGACGCCATAAAGGATCATTGCAATCCCAGGCGGAACCAGCATTGCCAGCGTACTGCTTGCAGTAATGCATCCAATGGCGGAATCAGGGTCATATCCGTCTTTGCAGAGCGCCGGATAAAGGATTAAACCGATTGCCACAATGGCTGCCGGTCCTGCGCCTGAGATAGCGCCAAAAATCGTACATGTGACAACCGTGGTAATTGCAAGTCCCCCGGGCAGATGTCCAACCAGCTTATTTGCAAAATTGACCAGCTTATGTCCGATATCCCCCTTAGACATGATATCGGCCGCGTACATGAAGAACGGGATGGACAGCAGGGAAAATGTATCAATCCCTCCCACCATACGCTGTATGGTAAGACCCATGTCCATTCCCGGAAAATTCATACGCAGGGCCGCCAGACACGGGATTATCATAGACATGAATATAGGTACCCCAAGAATCAGAAGCCCCAAAAAAAGCACACCGCAGACCGCTAACATTCCGTTCCCTCCTTCCCAGTCCTGAAGCCGCTGCATAATTTCATGAAATTACGCAGGTATACATACGACATCAGGCCAAATCCAATATTCGTGGACAGATAAATCAGCCAGATTGGAATTGCAATGGCAATACTGGTATTGCCGCCTTTATACTGCATGATGGTAAATCCAATGCTGATATAAGTCATATAAACGGACAGTCCCACACTAATCAGGCAGATAAGGGCCTGATAAACCAGTTTTGCCCTTCCCTTTAAAAAATTGGACAACAAATCCACGCCCACATGTGTATGATACCGGGCGCAGGAACTGATTCCAAAAAAGGTTACCCAGACCACCACGTACCGGGCCAGCTCCTCAGACCATGCAAATGCGGTCTGAAAAAAATAGCGCGCAATCACATTAGCAAACACAATCCCGGAAATAGTAAGCAGGCCCAGGCTCATGACTACATTTTCTATTTGTTCTGTGGCACAGTCAATACGCTCCAGAACACTTTTTTTCTCCAGAGTGTCCATTCTTAATTCTCCCTCATTTTAAAAAACCGGGCAGCATTTTCAGATGCCCGGTTATATGATGTTTACTGTTCCCCGGTAATTTCTTTTCTGGCAGCCACTATGGCGTCATAAATCTTCTCACCTTCCGCGCCCTGGCTGGTCCGTGCATATTCCTGTACCGGAACCATGGCTGTGCGCCATGCAGCCTTCTGCTCATCATCCAGCTCATGGATTGCTGTCTTTCCGGTATCCGCAATCAACTTTTCATCCTTTTCAGCCAATGCAAGGGTTTCCTCAAGACAGACGCGTCCTCCCTGCTTAACGCCCTGGGTGATTGCTTCCTGTATGTCCGCATCCAGTCCGTCGTACCAGGCTTTATTGATTAACACAACCTGGTCCAGTCCTGAATGGTTGGTTTTTGTGATATCTGTCTGTACTTCATGGAACTTCATATCATAAATCGTATCAATGGGATTCTCCTGTCCGTCCAGCGCCTTATTCTGAAGGGCGCCGTAAGTCTCCCCAAAATCCATTGTGATGCCGGTAGCGCCTAACACTTCCGCCTGTTTAAAAAGAATCGGCGAGTTCATCACGCGCACCTTAAGCCCCTTCATATCCGCCGGGTCAAGCAATGGCTTATTGGCTGACCACACTTTATAACCGGTCTGCCAGATTGCCATGGTCAGGATACCCTTTTCCGTGGTGGTGTCCCTGAGGGATTTGATTGCGTCGGACTGATAAAGTTCATAGAGCTGTTCCGGATCATCCGGAAGAAGATACGGCGTATCCAGCAAGGTCATCATGGGACAGGTCCCGCCCAGATAAGAGGTGGGCACCACCACGCACTCAATTGTGCCGAACTGCGCGCCCTCCACCTGGTCCCTTTGTCCGCCCAGCTGGGATGATGGGTAAATCTGTGCCTCCACCCTGCCGCCTGTCATCTCTTCCACCACCTCTGCCAACTTCTGGCACCCCAGGTCGCGCGCGCTTCCCGGTGATGATACGTGGCTGATTTTCATGACAATCTTATCTCCGGACGGAGCCTCTGCTTCAGTGCTTCCCCCGGCAGCCGTTCCCTGGGATGCCGGTGCTTCTGTCTGCGGCTTGGCGCTGCCGCCGCATGCACCCAGCAGGAATGTCATTGCTAAAGAAACTGATAAAACCGCCAAAACCTTTTTTTTCATTGTAACCCTCCTCATGTTATTAAGTTTATATGTGACTACTTCATACAGGATTGAATGCGCCTTACAAACCTTCCATAACCCTTCTGGCCAACAAAGGCCCCGTTATCCCCCACCAGCCTGCCGCGCACAAATACCAGTTCCGGGAACCCCTTAAGAATCTTCCCGTCAAATGGTGACCATCCACATTTTGAAACAATCTTATCATTGCTGACCATTTCCGCCCTATCCATGTCAAGAACCACCATATCGGCATCCGCCCCCACTGCAATCTGTCCTTTCTGCGGAAAGAGTCCATAGACTTTTGCAGGGTTCTCACACATGCATTCCACTACCCTGTTAATGCTTGTCCTTCCCTCGCTGACTCCGTTAAGCATCAGGCGCAGGGATGTCTCTATTCCCGGAATCCCATTGGGCGCATCCCATATATCCGTTTCTCCCGGCACCTTCTGCTCCTTGGGATAAGGGCAGTGGTCGGAACCGATGGTGGTCACAAAACCCTGGTCAAACTTCTTCCAGAGAAGCGCCTGGTTCTCAGCCGTATTCATTGGCGGGGTAAATTTTGCCCAGGGCCCCTTTTTCTCTAGGTCCTCAACCGTAAGGTTGAAATAATGGGGACAGCTTTCCGCATAAATCTCATACCCCTGCTCACGGGCATCCCGAAGCTGGGTCAGAAGGTCCGGCTGGCTCACATGGGCGATGACAACCCTGCAGCCTGTTTCCTTTGCAATGGAAATAACGGTCTGGACCGCAACATATTCCGCCAGCTTGGAACGCCATTCCCATTGGGAGTGATAGTCTGTCCGGCCTGCGGCCTTTAAGACCTCCTCATTGTACTGGCATATGCCGTCATCCTCACAGTGGATCAATACCGTGCCGCCCATGCGGGCCACCTCGGTAAAGCTGCGCATGAGGAACGCCGTGTGCATGGCCTTTACCCCGTGCAGATTGCAGGTAAATGTCTTAAATCCCGTGATTCCCGCATCCCACATGGCCTGCAGTTCTTCCACATTATCCGGGGAAATGCCTCCTTTCAGGCCAAAATCCACGCATGCCCGTTCGCTGAGATAATCAATCTTCTCAAGCAGGGGACCAATGGAATACACGGCCGGAAGCGTCCGGTGATGGTCCACGATGGTAGTGATGCCTCCTACCGCAGCCGCCATGGTGCCTGTCTCAAATTCTTCACGGTCCGTATATCCCGGATCCATCATGTGGGTGTGGCCGTCCACACATCCGGGCATTACATGACGTCCTTTTACATCGATTACCTTTTTTGCCTCACAGCCGCTGCCAGGCGCCAGCAGAGCCGCTATTTTCCCATCTGAAACCAGGATGTCCGCCGGGGTGCAGCTTTTTGAGGAAACAACCAGTGCATTTGCAATTAATAACTCTCTGTTCATATTGTCAGCTCCTTATAATAGTTTGGATTTCTTCCATAAACAATATTGGTGCCGGGCACCACTTCCTTGGATTTGCTGAGAGACGTATGGATCATGCCGGAAGCAGTCTGCTCCAAGGTGCAGAATGTGGTAAACAGCTTACCGCCGTCCGGGTTCACCCCAAGGCTGTAGTCCATGCTGCCGCAGGGGGTGGTGCGCAGGACAAATACCTTGTTCTCCGCTGCCCGTGTCTGCATCATCTTCATGGTATCCCCAGTGTTCTTCCTGTCAAACCAGATTAATATATCTGCTCCTTTTAACATGGCAACGCGGGCAATCTCCGGGATTTCCATCTCCTCCCCAAATACAGCGGCCACACAGCAGCCAGGGAACAATTCCAGAACACGGATTTCATCCGCATCCCCGCTTCCATCTATATGGGAAGCAGGAAGTTCTCCCTTGATGCCATCCGCGTTGAATACCACTGCCCTTTTTCCCCCTCCATCCGTGCCATACGCTGTCACGGCGCAGATATGATCCGGCATGTGGCTGCAAAGGTACTCCATGGACCCGGCATTAAAACCCATGCCCTCCTTCATTTCCGGCAATACTGCCAGTCTGGAATCCAGGATTGCAGCGCGCCTGATTCCATCCACGGCCTTTTTAACGTAATCCGCTTCATCCGTACAGTCAAACCGGATCACGGCCGTAAAACACTCCAGGTCTGAAAGTCTGTAAGGACGCTCAATCACAGCCGTGACCGGCAGTGTGCGGATTGGCTCTGCCAGTATACGGTAAAGCTCCGGCCTGCGTCCTTTAAGAGGCGGCATTTCCTTTAGCTCCAGTTCATATGTAAGCATCTCTTCCTTATCCGGCGAACATTCCGCCGCGATATCGCCGTCTGGAGTCACAATCATGCTGCGGCCCAGGCAGGTGACGGTGCTGCTTTCAATGCCTGCTTTATCACAGACCGCTATGTATACCCCGTTCTCCTTGGCCCTGGCCTGCAGCATGAATTGGTACTGCTGGTTCGTGAGCTGGTCCGGGGTGCATGCAGATGCAACCAGGTTCACTGCGTCCAGGATCAGTCCGGCGCCTTTTAACCTCAGGATCCGGACGATTTCAGGTATGCGCCCGTCCGCACAGACCATCACGCCGATTTTCCCGAACTCCGTGTCAAATACGCACCCCGGTTCTCCCTGGGAAAACCATTTCCCATCAAAATGCCAAAGATTGGATTTATAAGCTTTGGCAATCATTTCCCCGCTTCTGTCAAATACTGCAACTCCATTATAAAGGACGCCGTCCTCAAACATGGCTGTCCCAACCGCAAGGTACACCTGGTTCCCAGCTGCAAGTTCCGACATCCTTGATAAAAAATCAGGTATATTGCTCAAAGAGTCCGGCTCTTTCTCCAGGCCTATCATATAAGCCGGATATGCGCATTCCGGCAAAAGGATCAGATCCGCTCCTTCCTGGCACGCCTCCCTGATTTTCTGCTGGATCCTGTGGGACGTGTTTTGAAAACGGTTGATATCATCTGCCAAAAGTTGTATGACTGTTAGTTTCATTGCCCCTCCTTTTTATTAATAACTTTTTTCTATGGTTTGTTTACTATTTAATTAAAATTATAGCCATAAAGAATATTGTTGTCAATATAGATAAATGATTATAACAATTCAATTATTTTATCGTTATAATTACCAAAATTCATAGTCTGAAACCCATATCCTAATCCCTTCCACTCATTTACCGTACATTTAAATAAAAATGGGTTATCATAACATGGATAATGCATTTATTTTGTTCTACAATAAGTATCCGACAATATTTTAGGGAGGTATCAGGTGAACAGCGTACAAATAAACCCGGAACGGGATTCCTGGAAATCCAGATGGGGATTCATCCTTGCCTGTATCGGCTCTGCCGTGGGCATGGGCAACATATGGATGTTTCCCGCCAGGGTATCCAGATATGGAGGAGGGACATTCCTCCTGCCTTATTTCTTTTTTGTAATTATCATAGGGCTCTCAGGGGTAATCGGGGAAATGTCCTTTGGAAGGGCCGCCCGTTCCGGCCCCATGGGCGCCTTTGGGTATGCGGCGGCCAGGCGTTGGAATAACAGACGGTTAGGCGAGGCCATTGGCTGCATCCCTGTAATCGGTTCCCTGGCGCTGGCCATCGGTTATTCTGTGATTGTGGGGTGGATACTCAAATACTGCGTGGGCGCATTTACCGGTGCGGTCCTTGCGCCTGACAGCATAGATGGTTTCAGCCATGCTTTCGGGTCAATGGCGTCTGCCTTTGGCAATAACTGGTGGCAGACAGCAGGGCTTGCCATAACTTTCATCATCATGGTACTGGGTATTTCCAATGGAATTGAGCGGATTAATAAACTTATCATGCCTCTGTTTTTCTTCCTGTTTTTCGGGCTGGCCGTGTATATGGCGTTCCAGCCCCATGCAGCAGATGGGTACCGGTATATTTTCCGGATTGACAGGAAAGGGCTTCTGGATCCCATGACCTGGGTATTTGCCCTTGGACAGGCATTCTTCTCCCTTTCCCTGGCAGGCAATGGAACATTGATATACGGTTCTTATCTGGAGGATACCGAGGATGTTATGGGCGCTGCCTGGAAAGTGGCGTTATTTGATACACTGGCCGCGCTTTTGGCTGCCTTTGTGATCATCCCGGCCATGGCAGCAGCCGGCTCCCGGCTGGACCAGGGCGGTCCCGGACTGATATTCATCTTCCTTCCAAACCTGTTTAAGTCCATGCCAGGAAGCCGTATCCTGGTTGCCGCATTTTTCGTGGCCGTGCTCTTTGCAGGAATCTCTTCCCTGATCAACCTGTTTGAGGCGCCGATTGCAACCATGGAGCAGCAGTTATCCATGAGCCGGAAAACCGCCGTAACAGCCATGGTGTCCGCTGGGTTTGTCATAGGAATCTGCATCCAGGGCATGGTGGCTGACTGGATGGACTTTGTGTCCATCTATATATGCCCCCTTGGGGCGGCGCTGGCCGGCATCATGTTTTTCTGGGTGTGTGGATGGGATTATGTTCAGGATGAGGTTGGAAAAGGACGTATGCATGGGCCCGGGAAATGTTTTTCCTTTATGGCCAGATATGTGTTCTGCGGATTGACGGTCCTTGTATTTATACTAGGTATTTCATTTGGCGGCATTGGGTGAGGATCCGTATCTTTTTCTCCCATACCGTATTGACTCTGTCTCAAAAAAAGTAGTATACTTCTTACTATATATGTGACTCCCTGTCACCTGCTTTCTGACAGGGGGACTTTTATTCCTGTGGATATGGGGGCATGATACGGCTCCGTTTTCCTGCCAATATCCCCAACGAAAGACGAGGTAATGAGATGACATCTGCACCAACAGAGAATACGGACAATAATCCCCTGGGTTCCGTGCCCATCAACATCCTTCTGGCCCGCTTTGCCATTCCCAGCATCATCGCCATGCTGGTCAGCGCGCTGTACAATATCGTGGACCAGTTCTTTATCGGAAGAAGCGTGGGCATGCTGGGCAATGCTGCCACCAATGTGGCGTTTCCCCTGACCATCACCTGTACTGCGGTATCCCTTATGTGCGGGATTGGCGGTTCCGCCAACTTTAACCTGGCCATGGGACGTGGTGAAAAGGAGGAGGCACGGCGTTACGCAGGCAATTCCATCTTCCTGCTTTTTGCCATCGGCCTGATCCTCTGCCTGGTGGTACGGATTTTCTTAAAGCCCATGATGGTCCTGTTCGGGGCCACGCCGGAAGTGCTGGATTACTCACTGACCTACACCGGAATCACAAGCCTTGGATTCCCCTTCCTGATTCTTGCCACCGGCGGTTCCAACCTGGTGCGGGCGGACGGAAGCCCCAGATACTCCATGGTATGCACCCTTGCAGGCGCTGTCATCAATACAATATTGGATCCCCTTTTCATTTTCGGCTTCCATATGGGAATGGCCGGGGCCGCACTGGCAACCATTATTGGGCAGATTGTATCCGGGCTCATGGTCATTGGATATCTGACGCGTTTTAAGACCGTGTACCTGTCCCTGCGATCCCTGCGGCCGCTGCCTTCCCATATAAAGGCCATTGCGGCACTGGGCATGGCCCCGTTCTTTAACCAGATGGCCATGATGGTGATACAGATTGTGATGAACAATACCCTGCGGTATTACGGCGCGCAGTCCCACTATGGCAGCGAAATCCCGCTGGCCTGCGCAGGCATCATTACCAAGGTAAACATGATATTCTTTTCCCTGGTCATCGGCCTTTCCCAGGGACTGCAGCCCATTGTCAGCTATAATTACGGGGCCGGGAACTATGAGCGTGTGCGGGAGGCTTACCTGAAGGCGGTATGCATTGCCACGGCCATATCAACTTTTTCATTTTTATGTTTCCAGCTGGTGCCCCGCCAGATCATCGGCATTTTCGGTTCGGGAAGCGAGGAATATTTCCACTTTGCAGAGCAGTACTTCCGGATTTTCCTGTTCTTCACTTTTTTGAACGGGCTTCAGCCCATTACGGCCAATTTCTTTACCTCCATCGGTAAGGCGGCCAAGGGCATCTTCATCTCCCTTACCCGGCAGATCATCTTCCTCCTGCCCCTGATCATAATCCTGCCCCTGATTTTCGGCATTGAAGGTGTCATGTACTCTGCGCCTGTGGCCGATCTGATGGCAGCTGCCCTTGCCGCGCTGTTCGTGGTCAGGGAGCTGTCCCAGATGAAACAGCTGCAGCAGGCAGAAGGGTAATCCATACCGGTTGGGACCTGCCGGCAAGGCCCGGATGGCCGGTCGTATAAAAAAGAAAGGACGGTACAGTCCCAGGCCATTCCCGGCCATGGGACTGCACACGTCCTTTCTTTTTATCCTGCCTCACGGACAGTGCTTGCTAAGTCAATATCCTATCTGCGGATGGACTCAAAATAAGCAAATAATCCTTCTGCCAGCACCGGGTCAATGACAGGTATCCCCACCTCGTCCTCAATCTCCCCGGCGATTCCAATGGTGGTAAGTCCGGTGCATCCCAGCGCAATGACGTCAGCGCCCTTTTCCTTCAGCTCACGGGCCGTCTTAAGACAGGAAGCCCTTCCCTCCGGGGTCATCAGATCCAGGGTGCTGTCCACGCCTTCCGGCTTGCCCAGGGCAACGATTCTTTCCGGGATCATCCGCAGATACGCCTTGGGGGCATAGTCCACAATCCCAAGGACAGCAATCTTCTGCCCATACCTCATGGCCAGGGAAACCGTTGTCTCCCCGCCTCCTGTGACCTTCATCCCCGGAAGGGCCCTGCGGACCTCCTCCACCCCGGGATCGTCGGCACAGCTGACAATAATCATGTCCACATCCTCAAAGGATTTGGCTGTCTCCACGATCTTAGGCACTGCAATCTGCTCCAGTTCATGGCTGTGGATTCCCTCCGGCTGGTCCGGGATACACTTTGATATGCACCTGATTCCCGGATAATACTGTTCAATGATATTGCCGTGCATGTCCACAAAATCCTGGTCCTCTGATGTCAGTACCCGGATGACCCCTACCCGGAATTCCTTCCCCTTCTCCATATCCATCTCCATTCCGCCGCCAGCGTACGCGGCATAAAACCAATATCAGCAGCCGCTCCCATAGCCGCGGCCGTCCGGTAAGATCACACAACAAACCTTCCCTTATCAATAACCATCTCATCATCCAGATACAGGGTCGGCTCCAATATGATGCCGTCCATATGGCATTCCGCCTTATTAACGCCGCCAAATGAAGTATTGGTGCCAAAAGCAATGTGTACCGTACCGTAAACCTTTTCATCCTCCAGGATGACGCCATTCAGCACAGCTGCTTCATTGGTGCCGATTCCCAGTTCGCCGATGGTGGCATTGCGCTCATTGGCCAGCAGTATATCCAGCTTCTCACTCTTATCCCCGGTGACTTCCTGAAGCTTTCCCTTCTTCACCACCACGCGCAGGGGTGACCCAAGCCTGCCGATTCCCACCATGGAACCATCGATTATCATTTCCCCGTCAGCGCCGTCCTCCAGCGGGGCAATGTATGCTTCGCCGGAAGGAAGGTTGCCGCACTGTCCGGGTTTCCTGTAAACGCCAGGGCTGGGCACTCCTTTCCTTCCATCCAGGTTCAGTGTAAGGACGCAGCCGTCCTTTTCAATCCGGGCCGTCTTACTGGCGGTCAGCATCCCTGTTATCCGGGCCGTCAGCTGTTCCACTGCGGCGTAATCCGCGGTCATGGCGCCCTGGCTGAACATCTTCTCCGTAATCCCGGGCATGGTAGCCACCCTTGTGCCTGTCTCAGCCGCGCGTATCCTGGCATTGGTGTGGGTCAGGGACTTGGCGGTGGGGCAGATTACAATGTCTGCTGCCTTCATGGCTTCTGCCACTGCCTTTGGCGGCTCCTCACCATTCAGTTCCCGCTCCTTCATGACCATCATCATGGCCTCGCAGCCAAGGTTCACGGCCCCTTTATACAGGGCCTGGGCAATGTTCACCCTGCTGTCATCTGTTACAATCAATACTTCCTCGCCCTGCTTTGCACCCATACAGTCCCTCAGGATATTCTGGGCAATATCTATTAAATCCATCTTCCATCTCCTATTTCACATCGGTCAGTTCGGAAATGACCCTGGCCAGCAATGTCCTTGGAAGGACGACCAGCTTGCCGGTCTCCTTTGCGAACATATCTTTCATTTCCTGGGTAAATCCGATACAGTCCAGTACAACCAGGTCCGCATCCATATCCTTAATCTCCCTGGCAGCCGAGGCCAGGTCTTCCCACGGTCCGTAGGGGGAGGCCGGCACGGCCTTTACATGGTCCACGAAATTGGACCATTTCTTCTCACACTGCCCTACCTGAAGGGGCGAAGGGGTCACTGTGACAATGCTTGACTTCTTGGTCAGCAGCGGCACTACCTTGTTAAGGATGTGGCACGGATAGACCAACGGGACATTGGACGTAAGGCTTTCCGGGAAATCCCCTGTGCAGAAAAACATGATCAGCCTTGCGCCTTCGGCCTCCAGCTCATTGATGCACTCCTGCAGCCTTGGAAGGATATACCGCTCCGCAAATGTCACCGACGTGCCGTCTGTAAGCCGGGACACCAGCACATAATCGTCCCTTTCCGGTTTAAATCCAGCTATCTGCTCCACGGTCAGGCCGTCCAAACCGCCTCTCTGGGACAGCTCCACCCTACCGTCAAAAATATGCATAATATCCGATGTCACATCGGTCCTGGGCGCCTGTCCAATGGTTACTGCTCCTATCTTCATCATAAGTCCCCTTTCCGGCGTCTGCTTTCCTGCCTGCGTCTGGCTATCCTGCCTGCACCTGCTTTCCTGCCTGCATCCGCTTTCCTGCCTGCATCCGCTTTCCTGCCTGCATCCGCTTTCCTGCCTGCATCCGCTTTCCTGCCTGCATCCGCTTTCCTGCCTGCATTCGCTTTCCTGTCTGCATTCGCCGTATATGCGTTTTACCAGCTGCCCTAATCCGCCTTTCCCAGTGTCTGAAGGTGATTCATTGGCCCGTACAGTTTCTTCAGAAGCTCATACTCCTCTTCATCATAAAACTTAAGGTCGCCCTTGCCGAAGTACTTGGCAACCTCCAGCATGAACCTGGCAGCTTCCTCCACATCGGCAAAATGGCTGGCGCCGGTGGCACAGCCGGGAACCATGACCTCGGTGGTGATGGCCACACCCACAACCGGGGCGTCCGTGGCCGTACATGGCTGAAGCACGCTGTTAAGATGGTGCACATTATTGCCATAGGGCGTGATGTCCTGGGTAGCCAGGGGGAACACATAGGGGAGACGTCCGGTGGTAATCTGCATCTGCTCCAGGAGATCCTCGGAAGTGCGCAGTATGTATCCCTCTTTCACGGTGGGGGAAATGGCAAATCCCCTTGTGTTGATGACCCTGTTTCCCTTGGTGGTATCCACGGACAGGATTGCATCCAGCTCCGGTGACACCTCTTCCCGGTTCACCTGGGACATCTCCACAGGCGACCCCATGAATGGAACCGGCTTATGGGGCGCCGTGGGCGCATGGGGGCAGATCTGGGTGGAGATAAACACATCGCCTTCCAGATAATCCCCCTTGTTCTGCATATCCAGAAGCTTGGCCGCAGCCGCAATGGCTGCCAGCGCGCCGTCCCCGTCAGACACAAAGCCAATCATCTCAGGCCTTGCCCCGATTCCGCCAAGGCGGCCCAGAAGGCCGATGGTTGGCGCATCGCCTCCATTTGTCTTTCCCCTTGTCCCGGGAATGCGCACTTTAACCATGTCCGTGCTTCCCTTAGGACCTTTCAGCTCATATACCTCAATATCAGCATCTGCCTTAATTCCCCTCAGGTAATTTTCCACGTCTTTTCCTGTTACCGTACTGCTGTCCAGCACGTCGAACGTTTCGATAATCTGTTTAATCAACATAAGGTTTACCTCCAAATTTTTATTTAATTTGATTATAATGTGTTTACCTTTTAGGTGCAACCCGTTTTTAAATCGAAATATTTAATAGAATTTTTATTTATATTTGACATTTTTTATCTTTATGTATAAAATCTTAATAAGAGTTGCGGATGGCCGTGCAGTTTCTGGGGCCATCTTATTTATTATCTTAATAAACACACAAAGGAGAGTGGATTTATGGAAAAAGAAAAAATCCCGCAGGAATTAATCATTCCCGCATCTGAACACCCAAAAGCATTTGAACCAGCTGTATTGATACTCAACATTGTCATGTGCTGCCTGGGCGCCATCATCGGCCTGGAACTGATTGTGCGTACCGGTGTTACGCCTAACACCTCCATTGTGGGTGCGCTGTTTGCCATCCTCATATCCCGCATACCCATTGCGTTCCTTCAGAAGTACCGCAGCGTACACCGCCAGAACCTAATCCAGACCTCTATATCAGGCGCAACCTTCTCCGCTGCCAACTGTCTGATCCTGCCCATCGGTATCCCGGTTGTCATGGGGCGTCCCGAATTAATGTTTCCAATGCTGATCGGCGTTTTCCTGGCCACCTGTATCGATGCAACCATCCTTTACAAAACCTTTGACTCGGAAATGTATCCGGCGGAAGGCGCCTGGCCTCCGGGCGTTGCTGCCGCTGAATCCATCCTTGCGGTTGTGGAAAAGGGCCGTAAGGCATTCCTTTTAATCATTGGTATTGCCATTGGCTGGGTAGGCAAGATTGCAGGTATCCCCACAGACCTTCTGGGCGTTTCCTGGTTCGGCGATTTCTTTGCCATGCTGGCTCTGGGCATCGGCTCTATCGTCATCGGCGTCATCAAGAACAACGGTATCATCCTGTCCCTGTTCGGGCACAGCGCAGCCTTTGTATCCAACATGTTTGGCACTGATTTTGTGTTCAGTGATTATGCCATGATCAACTACATGCCTCACGGCGTCATGATCGGGGCAGGGGCCGTCTCACTGATTCAGTGCGCCCGCATGCTCTTTAAAAAGGGCAGTGATGAAGACACAGCCGCAGGCAAGTTCTCTAGCAGCATGAAGACCTTAAAGAGGACCCTGGGCTGGGGTTATGTGGCCTACTTTGTAACAGCCTTCATCCTGGCGCTGCTCTGCGGCATCATAAGCAACATGAGCTTTGTCACCCTTATCATATGGCTGGTTTTCTCTGCATTTGCAGCAATTTCCTCTGAACTGATCGTAGGTATCTCCGCCATGTACTCCGGATGGTTCCCGGGCTTTGCAACTGCCCTTATCTTCCTGCTGGTGGGTATGCTTCTTGGCTTCCCGCCCATGGCCCTTGCCGTCATGGTAGGATTTACCTCTGCAACGGGTCCGGCCTTCTCCGACATGGCCTATGACCTAAAGTGCGGTTATATCTTAAGAGGTTCAGGACAGTATCCGGAACTGGAAAAAGAAGGAAGAAAACAGCAGTATTATTCCGAAATGCTTTCCTTTATCATAGCCTTCATCATGGTTGCCCTTCTGGCCAACAAATACTTCAGCCAGGACCTGTTCGCACCTGTCAGCAAGACATTTGCAACCACCATTGATGCCGGCACCAACTCCGAAGTTGCCAAATGGCTGTTCATCTGGGCCATCCCAGGCGCCATCATCCAGTTAATCGGCGGCAACCGCCAGATCGGTATCCTTTTTGCAACCGGCCTGTTGGTGGGGACCACCATGAACGGCGTCACCATCATTACCGGACTCATCATCCGTTTCATCGCGGTAAAACGCAACAAGGCCAACGAGCAGATCCTCAATATCCTGGGCGCCGGCGCATTGGCGGGAGCAGCGGTATACAGCTTCTTTACCGCAACCCTTGGCCTGGCAAAGAAAAAGTAGCGTAAAAGGAGTCATTACATATGGATGTTATTGAAGCCATCAGGCAGAGACGGAGCACCCGGTCTTTCAGCAGCCGGATGGTACCTGACGAAATGCTGAGGGAGCTGGTAAGGGCGGGTGCGCTGGCCCCCAGCGCCAGCAACCTTCAGGCCTGGCAGTTCTATCTGCTGACAGATCCTGTCCTTGTACGCAAGATAGACCTGTTCAGCCCCGGACTAAGCGGCAATCCCCCGGTCATCATGGCAATCTGCTCCGACATGGAATATGCCTCCATACACGGCTCCCCCAACTCTGAAGTCTACGGCTGCATCATGGATGCTTCCATGGCAGCGGAAAACATCATGCTGAGGGCAGCGGAGCTGGGGCTGGGCACCTGTGCGGTCAAATCATACAATGAAGCTGCGGTGAGAAAGCTTCTGAAGCTTCCTCCCCATTACCGCATGGAGCTGCTCATATCCATCGGATACCCCCAGGGCGCGCCCAGGCAGCGCCGCCTGCGGCCCATGGAGGAAATGCTTCACTACAATACGGATTAAACGGAGGCCCGCAATGAAACAGGATAAATACTTCGAACTTCTGGTTTACATGATTACCAGCGCAGCCGGACTTAAAGGCGAACCCCGTATCTATGGCCCCCTAAGGATGATAGAAGCATCCGGGCGCCTGTGCATGCTTATGCTGGAGGAAAATCCTGATAATCAGGACTTAAAGGAACTGGCTGAAATCATCGAAGCCGGCAAACACAAAACCGCCTCGGATGAAGATGGTTTCTACCAGATGCTTCAGGATGCGGCCGCTAAGTTAGTTGACCTTTTATAGATTGCGTTACTAAATCCCGTGAAAATCACAAAAAGATAATTCTAAAATGACCCACATTAAATGCCTGGCTAAACAGCAAGGTATTTAGTGTGGGTCAAACACATGGATTACAGTCCCATCAGCGGAACAGATCCTCGTTATATGGTACAAGCTCCTTTTTAAGGATACCCTCCACCTCTTCCAGAAGGCCCTTCTGATACATTCCCGCCCCCAGTATCAGGCGTGCTTTTGGAATCTTCAGCATGATCACATCCATGTCATTGTCAATCTCAGCGCTGGAAAGGGCAAGTCCTGTTGCAGCGTCCAGGGTACAGAGAAGATCCGGGAAGGTCCCGGCTCTCTGGCCGTTCTTTTCCAAGGTCATATACTCATTCCAGTAGGTCAGTTCATAATCATCCCCATCCGCCTTAATGTGGACGGAACCAACATCATATCCCCCATCCATGCACAAGGTATAATCACAGGTTGTCCCACGGCAGATTACCTGGGCGTCATAATTCTTCTTAAGGAATTCAAGGTAACCTTCCACGTCATCCTTATTATCCAGATATCCTCTGCCGATATCCAGGGCCTGGGCGATTGCGCCCACAGCCGCCTTCTCCTCCGCGTATTCTGCTGTCACAGGATTACGGAGCACGCAGCACAGTCCGCCTGCCGCAACCGCGGTCTGGCGGATTAGGTGGGAGGTGGCATTCATGGAGCCTTTCGCAATGGTTTCCACATACTTATCCCCCTTGCCGCCGCAGGCCGCCTGGACGGTCCTATAATCCGGGCACAGGTTCAGCCCGATGCTTCCCATGGGGCCCGTGGGATGGGCGCGGCCATTGCTGGGCGCATCCACCATAGGTATGCCGGTAAGGGCCGAGATGACCCAGCCGTTGGATGTGGACACGCCGCCGTTCTCACAGGTAGTGAAGCCTGAAATTTTAGCGCCGCTGCTGTTCTCAAAGTTCTTAAGCACTGTCTTCCAGTGATTAACCGTACAGCAGGTATCCTTGGCTGACGGCGCGCCTACCATGGATACATTGACAATGGTCTGCTCCGGCTTAAGCTCCGTGATATCCAGCATGGTGATGGCATCCGTATGCCGGAATGCTTCTTCCACGGCATCAAGCCCCATCTTCATGCTGCCGCCTCCGCCCCCGCCTAACAGGAGACCGCCGTAAAGCGCCTGGATACAGTCGTCTTTTGTTAATTTAATCATGCGTAACCCTCCATTTGTATGAATTATTAAAAAACATCCTGTAATCAGTCTAGTGGGAATCATGGTTTTTGTCAATAAAAAACCCAACGTGGTGCGCATCGCTGAGAGGCGTGTTGGGTTCTGTTGTTATCCATATATGGTCCTGTGTAGTATCAATATATCCTACACAATCCCCTGTCCAAGCATGGCCTCAACCACCTTCTCAAATCCGGCGATGTTGGCGCCTGCCACATAATTGCCTGCAACCCCGTATCTTTCAGCTGCATCAGCTGCCTTTGCAAAGATATTGACCATGATGGTATGAAGCTTCTCATCCACTTCCTCAAAGGACCAGGACATCCTGAGGGCGTTCTGGCTCTGCTCCAGGCCGGAGGTGGCCACGCCGCCTGCATTGGCTGCCTTGCCTGGCATGAACAGGATTTTCTTCTCCACGAACAGTTCGGTTGCTTCCAGGGTGGATGGCATGTTGGCGCCTTCTGCCACTGCAAAACATCCGTTGGCCAGAAGTGTCCTGGCATCCTCCAGGTTCAGCTCGTTCTGGGTTGCACACGGAAGGGCGATATCACATGGAATGGTCCAGATACCCTTGCCCTCTGTATAGACAGCGGTGGGAACAGCATCCACATAATCCTTGATGCGTCCTCTGCGCACTTCCTTGATTTCCTTGACAACATCCAGCTGAATGCCGTCCTTATCATAGATATAACCGTTGGAATCGCTTAAAGCAACTACCTTGGCGCCTAACTGCTGTGCCTTCTCGGTTGCATAGATTGCCACGTTGCCGGAACCGGATACCAGCACGGTCCTGCCTGCCAGCTCCTTGCCGTTGTGCTTTAACATCTCATCCAGGATATATACCAGGCCGTAACCTGTTGCCTGTGTCCTGGCCAGGGAGCCGCCAAAGGTCAGGCCCTTACCGGTAAGCACGCCTTCGTATAATCCCGTAATCCTCTTATACTGTCCGAACAGGTATCCCACTTCTCTTCCGCCTACGCCGATATCGCCTGCAGGGATGTCCGTATCCTTGCCGATATGACGGTACAGCTCTGTCATGAAGCTCTGGCAGAACGCCATTACCTCGCGGTCAGATTTACCCTTGGGGTCAAAATTGGAACCGCCCTTGCCGCCGCCCATGGGAAGGCCGGTTAAGGAGTTCTTAAGGGTCTGCTCAAATCCCAGAAACTTAAGGATGCTCTGGTTTACAGATGGATGGAAACGTAATCCGCCCTTGTAGGAACCAATGGCGCTGTTGAACTGTACCCTGTAGCCCTTGTTCACCTGTACCTTGCCGTTATCGTCCACCCAAGGTACCCTGAAGGAAATAATCCTCTCCGGTTCAACAAAACGCTCCAGGATACCGGCCTTGCGGTACTTCTCCTCGTTGGCGTCAATAACCAGCCTCAGGGAATCCAGAACTTCCTTGACTGCCTGATGGAACTCGGGCTCGCCCGGGTTCTGCGATACTACTCTCTCGTAAATCTCATCAACATATGACATTAATTCGCCCTCCTAGGTTTATGTATGAAGTGTTGGGGATGCCTTTTTTACCAGACAAACACTTTAACAAAAAGTATAACAAGTTAATTTGTTAAAGTCAATGTTTTTCTGTTCCGGCCAGCTCCGCAAGCTGCTCCAGCACTCCCTTTCCGCCGTTCAGGGTAATGTTCCCCACCTTATCGCAGATGCGCTCCAGATATTCCATCTCCTTGAGTTTGAACAATGTCCTGTTCTCATCCATGAGTTTCGCCGTGTTTAAAAGGCTTCTGGTGGAAGCCACCTCCTCCCTTCTCATGATTACATTTGCCTGGGCCTTTTTTTCTGCAACCAGTACCGTGTTCATGATTTCCCGTATTTCCCCGGGAAGGATGATATCCTTGATGCCTGCGCCGGTAATCTCCACACAGTACTCCTCCTGATACTCCTTCAGACGCTCCAGCACATAGGCCCCGATTTCCTCCTTCTGTGCCAGAAGCTCATCTAAACGGTATCTTCCCACATACTCCCTCAGCTTTAGCTGCACGCAGGTATAGATCTGGGACGCCGCGCCCTCCACCTGACGGACCAGCTTTTCCGGGTTCACAATCCTGTAATTGCAGATGACATTCAGGCGGACCGCCACCTTATCCGCAGTAAGGATTTCCTGGCCGGAGATATCCAGCTGCTGGATCTTCATATTGAATATCTTACAGGTCACCTCTTTCCCATAATTCCAGAAATAATAAGTTCCTGTCTCCAGACGTTTTTCATACCGGTTATCATAATAAAGCAGCCCTATCTCCCCGTCCTTGACAATGATTTTCTTATAGTACCTGGCAGGCATCAGATCCATATAGAACCTGGGCAGGCTCTCCTCCATGCACGGCCTGGTGATGTCTATGTTCCGGAATTCATTTTCCTCAAATACATTCCAGAATAAGGACTCAGGCTTTGTCAGGACCTCCCTGTACGCCTTATTCACAAACCGCAGGGCAATGCACTCATCCGGCAGCACATTCTTCACCACCCGGTCCGCAAACCCCTTATCCCCCATCAGTATTTCCTCGGGAATACCGCAGGTCCTGACCTCGCCGGTCATGGGAACTATATCCACCTCATACCCCAGGGCTTTTACAAAGGAATATCTGCCCGCGGTCAGAAGCTTTATGAACTTTCCATTCTTTGTAAGGTAACCGCATTCCTGGTCCTTAATTATATAGTGTCTGACAATACCCATCTTGTTTTATCCTCCCTTCAGACGCTGATTATCATGCAAAAATGTCATTTAACATGACAGTTTATCCTAATTAGTAAAAGAAAAGGCCGTGCCTGGTCCCATATCCATGTCGTGCGGGTCTGTCCTTAAGCAGGAAGCCGGCTAAGGGCAGGCAGGGCAGGATGGAACTAATCTCCCTGCCTGGTCCTTAAGGGGCTGCCTCCGGTATCCGGACAGACACTGGCCGGACATGGACTGCCTTTCCCGGTGCCTGCATGTGCATCCACATGCAGCCCACGGGTGGGGCAAAGCCCAGGCCTTCCTTTTCCCTTTGGGTGAGAAACACATTTTTTGTGTTTTCCTAATGATTGCTATACCACTTAGCTATGCAGCGGAACAGTTCTGCCCCGGTGCAGCAGGATTCGAACCCGCGTCACATCATTCCATCATGAACAAAAGCAGATTGACGGCATACCCTGCGCCAGGGGCGCGGGCACCGGCGGGCGCCGGGGCAGGTTCGCTGCCCAACGGAATGCCCTGCCTGATATCAGCCTGCCTACCCTTTAACAACTCCAATGGTCTTAAGCCGTTTGACCGGAACCACCAAATCCTGCTGGCAGTCCATGACCTCTTCTATGTCCTTATAGGCAAAACGGCTCTCTTCCGCTACGTCCGCCTTACCTTTCTTTCCCAGGATGACGCCCTGTTTCTGCAGATCCAGTATTACCTCCTCACAGGAAAATGCCGCCATGGCGCCTTTTCTGGAGTAGCGGCGTCCGGCTCCATGGGAGGAAGAGCAGAAGCTCTCAGGATTCCCTTTTCCCATGACCACATAGCTGTAGGAACCCATGGCTCCCGGAATCACTGCCAATTCCCCGTTCCCTGCCCGGACAGCCCCTTTCCTGTGCACCCATACATCCTTATCATAATGGTGTTCAAGGGCTGCATAGTTGTGATGGCAGTTGATATCCCCGGAAAACTCCAGATTAAAATCCGTATACTTACCAATGTATTTCTCCAGCACCGCCTTTACGGCCAGCATCATCTTTTCCCGGTTCTCCCTTGCAAAATCCATGGACAGCTGCATCCAGTTCAGGTACTGCTTTCCCTCATGGCTGTCCGTGGGCAGGAATGCCAGGCGGTATTCATCCGGCACATCGCTGTACCATCTCCGGTTCAGCTCCCTTGCCTTGTTGTGGAAATAATCGCACACCGACTTGCCTATATGGCGGCTTCCCGAATGAATCATCACACAGAGGTATCCCTCCTCATCCTCCTGAAGCTCTATGAAGTGGTTTCCGCCGCCTAACGTCCCAATCTGGTAAAATCCTGCTTCCAACTGTCCAAGCAGCTCCCCGTCCTCCTCATAGCGTTCCAGCTCATTGTATGCATTCTCCATGGTATAGCAGGGCATCTCCGTCTTATGGTGGGCAAATCCCACCGGAACATTTCTCATGATATCCCCTATCATGGCCTGTATTAGGGATCCGTTGCCGGTCATGATTTCCTTTATATCAGCCACCCTTATGTTGGTCTGCATATAGGCCATACCGCAGCCGATATCCACGCCCACCGCATTGGGTATCACCACTCCCTCGGCGGCAATGACGCCTCCTATGGGCATTCCCATACCCGCATGGGTGTCCGGCATCAGGCTGACCCATTTATGAAGGAACGGAAGCCTTGACAGATGATATGCCTGTTCCATGCAGCTCTTTTCCAGCGAACCGCGTTCCTTTAACCATACCCTTACCGGAAACCTCATATTTTCTTTCTCATACATCACAAACATATATCTCACTTCCTTTCAGTTCCTATTTGTAATCCTCATATATTTGCGTATGTATTTTGCTTACACCCATATGATATCCGGTCCAGGCCCGGAAATCATTTAAAAAAAGTTGCGAACTTCCAGTTTTACCATTTATAATCATATTTATAAAATGGTTCAGGCCCGCGGCGCATGGGCGGAAGTTCCGGCAGAAATCCCGGCAGAAATTCCAGCGCATCCCGGGCAGAAGGGGCACTATGGCTGAATTTCAGGAATTAATCAAGAATTTTGACAGGATACGTGATTATATGCGGCAGTTCTACATCTATGGTTTTAAGGTCAGGAACGATTTCCAGGATAAAAGTCCCAGGACATATGATAATGAACGGCGCAGGATTGAAAGCTGGCTGGCAGATTATACCCAGTCAGACTACACGCCAAAAGGCAAGCATGTGTATATCAATGTGGACAGCAAGACCATTTCCCAGAATCCCCTTTACGCTGCCTGGAAGTCCAAAAGCTTTACAGACAATGACCTGATGCTGCATTTTTTCATCCTGGACCTGCTTCACGCTGTCCCTGATGGCATGACGGCTGCCTCGCTTTGTGATGAGATTTCCAGGTCCTACGGGGTGGTGTTTGACAGCCAGACCGTCCGCCTTAAGTTAAAGGAGTATGAAAACCTGGGCATCCTGCGCTCCGGGAAATCAGGCAGGAACCTGGTCTACGCCCTGTCCCCCCGGCTTCCCGTGGATGACGCGGCGTGGTCCCATCTTATGGACGCCATGGAATTCTTCCAGGAGGCAGCGCCCTTTGGTTTTATCGGAAGCACCATCCTGGACCGGGAAGACCGCTGCAACAGCCTGTTCCAGTTCAAGCACCACTTCATCGTCCATACCCTGGAAGACGGTGTCCTGGCCCATATCCTGACCGCCATCCACGACCGGCGCATGATTACATATGAAAATAAAAGCAGCCGCAGCAACGCAGTAAGCACCCACACCTGCGTTCCCCTCAAAATCCTTGTCAGCACCCAGACGGGCCGCAGGTACCTGTGCCTCTACCATCCTGAGCTGCGCAGGTTCAGCAATGCCCGCCTGGACTCCATACAGAAGGTGGTCTCCGGTGAACCATATGAAGCATACAGCAAGGTACTGAGTGACCTGGAGCAGAATCAGGGAAAATGCTGGGGCGTATCCTTTGGAAACGGGCGGAACCGCCTGCAGGAGGTCTGCATCAAACTCCGCATTGACGAAGAAAAAGAACCTTATATCCTGAACCGCCTCTACCGCGAGGGCCGGGGCGGCCAGGTCATGAAAATACGGGAAAACGAATACCTGTACAGCGGTATGTTTTTTGATACCAATGAAATGCTGTCCTGGATCAAGACATTTACAGGAAGGATCCTGGACATACAGGGAACGGACCAGTTCTCCATTGCAAAGATAACCCATGACTGGGAAAAGATGTATCAGATGTATTGCGGTGCAGATGTCCAGCCGTAAAGATGCCCTAACAGGCTCCAATCCATCAGAAGGAAGGTGAAAGACTTGGAATTATTTGATAAAATATACGGCTGCTATTACCATATCATCCGCCGCATGCTGAACCAGGCCGCGGATCATCCCCTTACCAGACAGGATATGGAGGACATATGCAGGACCCTGGGATTTCAGGAAAGCGCCCTTGCCATCCTTCCCAAGATAAAGGACGGCACATGGCCCTTATTCCAGGAAAATGGCCTCCGCACCTACACGTCCCGGCTTCACACCCCGCCCTGTCCCCTGCCCCTGACCAGCCTACAGAAAGCCTGGCTGCGTTCCCTTCTGTCAGACCCCAGGATCCATCTGTTTTTAGACGAAACGGAACAAGCCGGCCTGGAACAGCTCCTTGCGGACACCCAGCCCCTATATAATGAAAGGGACTTCTATTATTTTGACAGATATAAGGACGGGGACCCTTACGACTCACCGGAATACAGGGAACATTTTCACATAATCCTGACCGCACTAAGGGAACACCGGATCCTGCTAACTGCCTATGAGGGCAAAAAAGGGCGCACCCACACCTTCGAGGTACTCCCTTACCAGCTTCAGTATTCTTCCAAGGATGACAAGTTCCGCCTATGCTGTCTCCGGCACAGCCGCGGCCGTTTCTGCCGCAACACACTGTTAAACCTGAGCCGCATCAAACATTGCCGCCTGTCACCCGAACCGCCTGTCACTGTCACTGACGGCGTACATACACTTGAATCATTCCGTTTTAAGCCTGTGCAGAAAGCCCCGGAACCAGTCCTTCTTAAAATCAGAGGCGAGCGCAACTCCCTGGAGCGGTGCATGCTCCACTTTGCCAACTATGAAAAGCACACGGAATATGACGAGGACTGCAAATGCTGGCTCTGCTCCATTTACTATGACCTGGCAGATGAAACAGAACTTCTTATCGACATCCTTTCCTTCGGCCCGGTGGTACAGGTACTGGGGCCAAAATCCTTTGTGCGGCAGGTGCGGGACAGGGTGGTGAGACAGCATGAATTGCTTTATGGGGTGGTGGGGATTGAAGGTTGCGGGGGGTGAGGTGCATCCGTTGGTGAGTGGAAGGGGGATGGGGGATTCGGATACGGCTTTGGGCTTAGCTGCTCTAAGCCCGCGGGAAGCGGCGCTGGACAAGAGGCTGGCTGCCAAAACTCGCGCCCAGTCTCTTCCAACTGTTTTGATATCGGGCTCAAACATTGGCGCCAGCCTCTTAGCACCGCTTCCCGCAGGCTAAGACCAGCACAGCCCTACAGAAGCATCCGAATCCCCCATCCCCCTTCCACTCACCCGCTACGTATCCCATCTGTTCCGCATCTCTTGAATCCGGGTGGGTAGGATTGGCCGCCGGCTTGGGTGTTCTTGGATTTCTTACTGGTGTCCATGATTTTTTTTCATTGTTTTTAGGTCATATTTAATGTTTATTTATCATCTCTTGCCTTTTAAATCCTTATTTTTTCACTCTTAGCCTTTGGGTTCTTATCTATTAGTTCTTATCTTTTAGTTCTTACCCTTTAGTTCCTTATCTTTTAAACCTTTATTTTTAGTTCCTGTTTTTTAGTCCCTATTTTAGTTTTTATCTTTACTGTGAAATATTAATTATCAAGTTACCAAAATAGCTTAAACAGTCCGCCAAGATTTACTTTACTATCTTTTGACTTCTATTTTCAGTTTTAATCCTTTATTTTACATAATGATTTATACTTTTACTGCATATTTACCAATAGTCTTATTATGCTATTTATCCAAATATGAATACACAACAGGACAAACAGAATTGGGGGATATATTTTCCTAAGTTTACTAAGATATGGTTTTTAGAATAGGCCAGAGTAAGTAAATACAGCTTTAGATATTTTATTTTTCCACAGGGTTGTTTAGCTCATCTAGCGGTTGGGATATACAGTCCGGGGAGCGGGGCAGGGCGGGCGGCGGCGGATAGGACGTATAGTTCCGGAGGATGTAGCTTCTTAGGGGGTGGCAGGCAGAAAGGCGGGGGTGAGTTCTGGCATCAAAGCCAGAACTCAAGGTGGTTTGAGCTGAGAAAGCTCTTCAGAGTTTCTCAGCGAATAGCACCGATTCCCCGTCTTTCTGCCTGTCAGCCCCTTAGAAGCCACATCCTCCGGAACTCAGCGTCCTATCCGCCGCTGCCCGTCCTGCCCCGCTCCCCGGGCGTACCCTTCACAAAAAAACTCAAAGCTAAACATCCCTCAACTTCTTAATCAACATCTCCACCGCCTCAACCCCAGACCCGCATTCCAAATCCTCCCCCAGGATATACCGGATGGCTTCCCTCCACTCATCCAGGGAATAAGAAGCTATATTAATCCTGCGGAGTGCATACAGCACATCCTCTATGTAAAAACTATTATGGAGGTCCGATAAATACTGACAGCCCGCTAATTCCTGCAGTCTGATTAACAGACCCCCCTGGTTTTTCTCCGGCTTCATTCATAACTCCTATTCCGCATTTCAGCATCTATATTTTCATTTTCTCTTGTGCAACCTATACATTGCAATTATATACGACATTTATCGTAAAATCAAGGAAGTGCAACCTATTTCTTGCATATTATGGAGGGTGCCATGGAACAAAAAATAAAGCAGGATTTCAGAATCGGACCAAACATCCGTAAATACCGCCTGCAGTCCCACATGACCCAGGAGCAGGTAACAGCCAAAATGCAGCTCATGGGCATTAACATTTCACGCAGCATATACTCACAGATAGAGGGCGGTACTTATAATATCCGGGTTTCCGAGCTGGCCGCCATGAAGGAAATATTTAACATAAATTATGAATCTTTTTTCGAAGGAATCTCCGTGAATACGCAGGAATTATAAAGACTTAAATAAATACATGAACAGGCCGCCTGTCATATGACAGACGGCCTGTTCCAAACACAAAGGATAAAGGTATTTACCCATAATGGGTACGAATTATTTACCGTAGTAAGCTTTTAAATACATTTCTTTAATCTCGCTCATAAGAGGATATCTTGGGTTGGCGCCGGTACACTGGTCATCAAATGCCTGCTCAACCATTTCATCCAGCCTGTCTAAGAAATCTTTCTCATCAATGCCGTAATCCTTAATACAGGACTTGATTCCAACGGCTCTCTTAAGTTCCTCTGTCTTCTCAATCAGCTTCTTAACTGCCTCAGCATCGTCCTTGGCCTGGATTCCGCAGAACCTTGCACACTCTGCATACCTTGCCTGTGTATGCGGATACTGGTACTGTGAGAAGGTACCCATCTTGCGTGGATTCTCAGCGGCATTGAAATCAATGACCAGGGAGATTAACAGTGCATTTGCAACACCGTGTGGCAGGTGGTGGAAAGCGCCCAGCTTATGCGCCATGGAGTGGCATACTCCCAGGAACGCATTGGCGAATGCCATACCGGCCATGCAGGAAGCATCAGCCATCTTCTGACGTGCCTCTACGTTAGTCGGCTCATTGTAAGCAGTTGGCAGGTAGTCAAACACATTCTTCATGGCCTTAAGTGCAAGGCCGTCCGTGTAATCGGTAGCCATGACAGAAGCATATGCCTCAAGTGCATGGGTCAGGACGTCAACGCCGGATGCGCTTGTCAGTCCTCTTGGCTGGCTCATCATATTATCAGTGTCCACAATTGCCATGTTTGGCAGGAGGGCATAGTCAGCCAGCGGATATTTGATGCCGGTCTCCTGGTCTGTGATGACTGCGAAAGGCGTAACCTCGGAACCAGTACCTGAGGAAGTTGGAACTGCAATGAAATATGCCTTCTCACCCATTTTCGGGAATGTATATACACGTTTCCGGATATCGATGAAACGCATTGCCATATCCATGAAGTCCACTTCCGGATGCTCATAAAGGACCCACATAATCTTGGCCGCATCCATTGCGGAACCGCCGCCCATTGCAATGATTACGTCCGGCTCAAAGTCCCTCATAAGCTTTGCGCCAGCCTGTGCATTGGCAAGGGTCGGGTCTGGCTGTACATCGGAGAACACGGTATAGGTAAGTCCCATCTCGTTGAGACGGTCTGTGATAACATGGGTATATCCATTCTTATACAGGAAGGAGTCGGTTACGATGAATGCCCTCTTCTTGCCCATTACATCCTTTAATTCATTTAATGCCACAGGCAGACAGCCCTTCTTAAAGTATACCTTCTCAGGTGCACGGAACCACAGCATGTTCTCTCTCCTTTCAGCAACGGTCTTGATATTCAGTAAATGCTTCACCCCAACGTTCTCAGACACGGAGTTTCCGCCCCAGGAACCGCAGCCCAGTGTTAAGGATGGGGCCAGCTTGAAGTTGTACAGGTCACCGATGCCGCCGTGGGAGGAAGGTGTATTGATTACAATACGGCAGGTCTTCATCCTTAAAGCATGCTTCATGATTTTTTCTTCTTCATTTACATTCACATACAGGGAAGCAGTGTGTCCGTATCCGCCGTCAGCCACCAGGCGCTCTGCCTTATCCAGCGCCTCGTCAAATGTCTTGGCCTTGTACATGGCCAGTACGGGAGACAGCTTCTCATGTGCGAACTCTTCGCTGATATCCACGGACTCAACCTCGCCAATCAGGATCTTGGTATCTTCCGGAACTTCCACGCCTGCAAGCCTGGCAATGGCAGCTGCCTTCTGTCCGACAATCTTGGCATTCAGCGCGCCGTTAACCAGGATGGTCTTGCGGACCTTCTCAATCTCGCCTGGCTTTAAGAAATAACAGCCTCTATATTCAAATTCTTTTCTGACTTCATTGTAAATGGATTCCAGGACAGTCACGGACTGCTCGGAAGCACAGATCATACCATTGTCAAATGTCTTGGAATGGATGATGGAGTTTACTGCCATCTTGATTTCAGCGGTCTCATCAATGATGACCGGTGTGTTGCCGGCGCCAACGCCCAGTGCTGGCTTTCCTGAGGAATAAGCAGCCTTAACCATTCCAGGTCCGCCTGTTGCCAGGATTAAATCCGCATCCCTCATGACCTCGTTGGTCAGTTCCAGTGAAGGCACGTCAATCCAGCCAATGATTCCTTCCGGTGCTCCGGCCTTTACCGCTGCGTCCAGGACAATCTTAGCAGCCGCAATAGTGCATCCCTTTGCACGCGGATGTGGGGAAATGATGATTGCGTTGCGTGTTTTCAGGGCAATCAGTGTCTTGAAGATAGCGGTTGAAGTCGGGTTGGTGGTGGGGATGACAGCTGCAATCAGGCCAATCGGCTCTGCAATCTTCTTGATACCGTACTCCTTATCTTCCTCAATCACGCCAACTGTCTTGGTATCCTTATATGCATTGTAAATATACTCGGCCGCATAGTTGTTTTTGATGACCTTGTCTTCCACAATACCCATGCCGGTCTCTTCCACTGCCATCTTTGCAAGAGGAAGACGCATCTTATCAGCCGCGCTGGCAGCTGCAAAGAATATTTTGTCTACCTGCTCCTGTGTGTAAGTAGCAAAAATTTTCTGTGCTTCGCGCATTGCATTCATTTTTGCATTCAGTCCGTCCACGCTGTCGATGATTTCCGGAACAACCTGCTCGATTTTCTTTGCCATTTCCTTTTCCTCCATTTTTCCTTCATTTTTCCTTGTGTTTGTGATGCATTGGGGCTGCATCAGCCTGTTTGGGTTGGGGTATTATTCTTATTGATAATTAATTAACAATCTCACTGTTTGCATTATAACCCTTCGTTAAAAATATGTCAATATGTATTTTAAAATATTTTTGTTTTTTCATATTTGGACAGGCTTGATTGTTAAAAACAAATCAGGAAAAGGCTGAAAAGGAAACGGCCCCGGAACTTCCCGTTCCAAAACCGTTTCCTTCTATATGATTATACCCTGTTTTATTTTACAGGATAAAATCCTGTTGGGGACTCGCTGAGATTGATCATGATGTTCTTCATCTGGGTATAATGCTCCAGCATTACCTTATGGGTTTCACGTCCAATGCCGGATGCCTTATAGCCGCCAAATGGCGCTCCCTCCGGAATGGCATTGTAGGTGTTCACCCACATGCGTCCTGTTTCAACGGCCCGTGACACCCGCAGGGCCCTGTTGATATCCCTGGTCCATACGGCTCCTCCCAGGCCGTATTCGCTGTCATTGGCCATGTCAATCACCTCATCCTCTGTCCTGAACTTAAGGATGCAGGCAACCGGCCCGAAGATTTCTTCCTGGGCAACCCTCATGTGGTTTGTGACATTTCCAAGGAGGGTGGGCTTAAGGAAGCAGCCGTTTTCCAGTCCCTCTGACTTTAGCTGTTCACCTCCGCAGAGAAGTTCTGCGCCCTCCGCCTTTCCGATTTCTATGTACTGAAGGATTTTTTCCATCTGGCCCTTGTTAATCTGGCTGCCCATCTGGGTGTCTGCCTCCCAGGGAAGCCCCACCTTGACCTGGTTAAACCGCTTCACTGCCTCTTTCACGAACCTGTCATAAATGCTTTCCTGGACAAATACCCTGGAACCCGCGCAGCACACCTGGCCCTGGTTAAAGAGGATGCCCATCTGCAGGCCGTCCATGGCCATTTCCCAATCACAGTCCTCAAAGAAGATATTAGCCGACTTTCCCCCCAATTCCAGGGTGGACGGTATCAGTTTCTGTGCAGCTGCCAGCGCAACATTCCTGCCCACTTCCGTGGACCCGGTAAAGGCCAGCTTCCTGAAGCCCTTATGCTCCAGCATATATTGGCCGGACCTGGAGCCGGAACCGGTCAGCACGTTAAACACGCCCGCCGGAAGCACATCCTGAATCAGCCCTGCAAGTTCCAGCACGCTTAATGGGGTGGCGCTGGAGGACTTAAATACAGTGCAGCAGCCGCTTGCCAGCACCGGCGCCAGTTTCCAGGCAGCCATGAGGAATGGGAAGTTCCAGGGCACGATCTGCCCAACCACGCCGATGGGCTCCCTGAGGATCAGGCTTAACGTACTTTCCCCAAGCATGTTGGCGCTTCCCTCATCCGCCATGATGCAGCCCGCAAAGTAACGGAAATGCTGGGCGGACATAGGTATATCCACGGTCATGGTCTCCCTGATTGGCTTGCCGTTGTCCAGGGATTCCACCATTGCCAGGTGTTCCCGGTTGGCGTCAATGATATCCGCAATCTTGTTTAAAATAGCGGCTCTTTCATTGACTGTCACGTGTTTCCAGGACTCAAAAGCTTTCCAGGCTGCCTTTACAGCCTCATCCACATCCTCCTTTGTCGCCTCCGCACACTCAGCCAGCACGCTGCTGTCCGCGGGGCAGTATGTCTTAAAGGTCCTGCCGTCAGAAGAATCCTTCCACCGGCCTCCGATAAACAACTGGTATCTGGCCTTAAGTTCTACATTATGCATTGTAAATTCTCCTCTCCACACTTGGTACAGCATACGGACAGGCTTTTAGGGTACAAAAAAAACATGTATCTTAAAGCCAGCCCATGACTGCCCTAAAACACCATGTTTCCAGAAAAACCCTCCACTTTGGAAGATTAATACGGTTGTGTTACCCCTCTGGCCACTATGATATATCATAAGACAGGCAATAGTCAACAAAAATCTTTTATTTAACAAACCAATTTTGTTAATATTGCATTAACACCATGCTTCTTTACTCCCCAACATAAGCCTGACGGTAAATCTCAATTACCTGTTCCCTGGTTGCAGTCCTTGGGTTTGTCAGCTGGCATACATCCTTCTTGGCATTGTCAGCCATGATTCCAAAGTCCTCCTCCCTTACTCCCAGCTGCTTTAAATCCGTAGGGATTTCCAGCTGCCTGCTCAGCTTCTTAATGGCCTCAATTGCCTTTTCAGCTGCGCATGTTACGGAAATGCCTTCTACCTGGACACCCATTGCCTGAGCCACATCCCTGAACCGGTTCATATTGCCAATCAGGTTGTAGCTCTCAACATATGGCAGCAGGATTGCATTGCATACGCCGTGGGGCAGGTTATAAAAGCCGCCCAGCTGATGCGCCATGGCATGGACATAACCAAGGGATGCATTGTTAAATGCAATTCCCGCCAGGTACTGGGCATAAGCCATCTTATCCCTGGCTTTCATGTAATTTCCATTGGCAACTGCCTTGGGAAGGTAGTGGGCAATCATCTTAATGGCCATGATGGCCGCAGCGTCTGTCAGCGGATTGGCATCCGTGGACACATAAGCTTCAATGGCATGGGTCAGCGCATCCATGCCCGTGGATGCTGTCAGTGACGGCGGCATATCCTTCATAAGCTCAGGATCGTTGATGGCAATCTGAGGTGTGACACGCCAGTCAACAATGGCCATTTTTACCTTGCGGGAAGTATCTGTGATGATGCAGAACCTGGTTATCTCTGACGCGGTCCCTGCGGTGGTATTGATGGCCATAAGCGGAATCATTGGTTTTGAAGACTTATCAACCCCCTCAAAATCAGCAATCTGCCCGCCATTGGCAGCAACCAGTCCGATACCTTTTGCACAGTCATGGGAAGAACCGCCGCCCAGGGAAATGATGGAATTGCATTCATTTTCCTGATAAAACCTTGCCCCGGCCTCCACGTTCTTATCCGTTGGGTTGGGTTCTGCTCCTGCAAAAATACAGGCCTCAATACCTGCCTTTTTAAGAATCCCCTGTACCCTGTCAGCCATTCCTATCTGCCCCAGATACCGGTCCGTTACAATCAGGCACTTCTTTGCGCCTAAACTCTTTACAAGATCCCCAGCTTCCTGAACCGCACCTTCACCAAATACATTGCGTGTAGGCAAAAAATAATATGTAGACATACTGCTACCCCCTTATATTTTTGCATCCCGCCCCAGCTGTCCGGGCCAGGGCAGGTGCCTAAAACTGATTATATCCAGGCTTTTTAATCTGTCAATTAAAATATTATTTTAACATTTATTTGATAATATTTTGATTAATATCGATTTTTTATTAACATTATACTTATAGTCCTGCTTGTTAAGTTTTCTTAATAATTTTTCTGTAATTATAAAATGCAGAACAAAATGACTACATTAGATGGATAAAAATCTTCTGTTTTCGATTTGGGTAAATATGGAAAATAATGAGGGGGTGTGAAGGGAATTAAAACATAATATTCTGTATAAATAGGCAAATATAAAAAACTTACACAATGGCCAATAAAATTAGCACGGATGTTTGATATGCTTTTAACAATTTTTCTGATAAATTTTTCCAGTTTGTGCTCATAAAACGATTAAAAGGCCATAGGATTTTGCATATTATTTAACAATAATACAAAATTCTACAGCTTCATTTTTGAAAAAGCATGTTATTATTTTAAGATATCAGCATCAGATAAACAATAAATCCATAAAAACCAGATACATGTGAATCAATTAACAACTATTTCTGCTTCCAGATACCGGCCAGTACCCGTGCTTTTAGCTTTTATGTAAATCTCCATCGCAATCCATATGCCGTAATCCATGTGCCTTCATAGGATGTATCCGGTTTTTCCAGACAGCTGTCACTGAAGACATAGTTCCACCCTGGCAGGGCTGTATCCGAATATAACCTATCCTCAAACAGGCTGCCTCTTATCAAGACAGATTCTCCTCGCAGAAGCGCGCCCAGGGTATCCGTATCCTCCCACAGCCAAGGGAACCCTCTGTATTCAAAGAAGAGGATGCTAGGGTCTGTTTGAAAATTGCTTTCCGTCAGCTGTGCGTCCCACTTTGTGGGAGATTTGGTCCCGATGAGGGAGGCGTAGCGGGCTACGTTGACCGAATTGGGACCAAATATGCCGCGAAGTGGGGCGCGCAGATGGCGGGAATGAATTTTCAAACAGACCCTAGGTCCCAGCACATGCCTGTATTCCTCAAACTGCCGGTCTACCTTCCCTGTCTGCTTATAAATCCATCCTTCCGGCCCCTGGGGGGTAACAAGGTTGACAAGAACCGGAAGTTTCTGATCCGATTTGTCCAGATAGTCGAATAACTTCATATATCCCCCATTTCCAAAGGGGACCGATACCAGATATTTTTAAAACCCAATCATGGCCCCGCCGTCCACCACAAGGCTTGTCCCCGTGACAAACCTGGATGCGTCTGAGGCAAGGTATAAGGCAGCCCATCCAATATCCTCGGGCTGTCCGAACTTCTTCATGGGGGTCCTCCCGATAATCCGTTGCGCCCTCCCGGGGTCGTCTGCATTGGAATACCTCAACATCGGCGTATCGGTCCATCCCGGGACAATCGCATTAAACCGGATGCCTGTGCCTGACAGTTCTGATGCAAAGGAACGCATCATGCCCAGCGTACCGGACTTGGCCATGGAGTATCCCAGCACGCCGGTTACACCGATGAACCCTGTCTCTGAGGAAAGGAATATAACGCTGCCGCCCTTCATGTGGGGTACGGATGCCTTTGTCAGAAGGTAACCCGCCTTTAAGTGCACGTCAAAAAGGCGGTCAAGGTCTTCTGCCTCAAAGGAAAGCGCAGGCTTTTTTATCTGTATGCCTGCATTGTTGATAAGGACATCCATCCCGCCAAACCTGTGTACAATGGAATCCACCAGCACGGGAATCCCCTCAAAATCAGTAATGTCACAGCGGATATAATGGGCGCGCTCCCCAATTTCCCGGCACGCATGTTCCAGTTCCTCTTCCCTTCTCCCAACCAGGACCACGGTGGCATTGGCACCGGCCAGGCACTGGGCCATGGAAAAACCAAGACCGGTTGCCCCGCCTGTGATGACGGCAACCTTTCCCTCCAGGTTAAATATGTCGATATATGATTTCATGGCGCCTCCTATAAAAAAAATTGAATCACTGGATGAAACACCCCGTCATTACAGATCATGAACGGATTCTCAAATTACATTTTGACATAATTATACAAAAGACCGCCTGCCAATGCAAGCGGCCTTATGCCGTTATACGCGCATATCACTGTCTCCCTGTATCAATCACTATATGCGCCTGTCTCCTCATGCCAATTACTGATCTGTATCTTATAAGGGCAGCCTGGTGTTTCGTACACATCCTAACCCGCCATCTCCCTGACAGCCTCTGCCACAGCTTCCTTCGTCAGCCCGTGATAAGCCAGGACTTCCTGATAATTATGGCCGCTGCAGCCAAATGTATCTTTAATCCCCACCATCTTCATGGGCAGGGGGTCTTCACATAAAGCCTCGGCCACAGCGCTTCCCAGCCCTCCTGCCACATTATGCTCCTCGGCCGTAACCACGGCCCTGCAGCCCTCGGCCATTTTCCTCATTACCTCTTTATTCATTGGCTTGATTGTAGATACATTGATTACCCTTACGGAGATACTGCCTTCCAGTTCTTTGGCTGCCTCCAGGGCCACTCCTGTCATATATCCCGCTGCAAACAGGGCAACGTCGGTTCCATGCTTCAGTATCCTCGGCACACCGATTTCAAACCGCGCCCCCTCTTTTGTCACATTGGGATAGTCATTGCGGTTCAGGCGGAGATAACATGGTCCCTTCATTTGTGCAATTGCCTTTACTGCTTCCCTTGTTTCATTTGCATCCGCAGGACAGATGACCGTCATGTTCGGCACGGCACGGAAGATAGCCATATCCTCCACGCACTGGTGCGTGGCGCCGTCCCCAAAATCAGACAGGCCTGACGATGAACCGCATATCTTCACATTCAGTTTTCCAATTGCAATGGTCTGGCGTATCTGGTCATAGGCACGGCCGCCTGCAAATACGGCAAATGAATTTGTGAACGGGATTTTACCGGTCTGGGCCAGTCCTGCCGCAACGCTTGTCATGTTGGCTTCAGCAATCCCCATTTCAAAGTGCCGCTCCGGAAACTCTGCTTCAAACAGTTTTCCCATGGTAGAGCCGCCCAGGTCCGCATCCAATACCACAATCCGTTGATCCTGTCTTCCCAGCTCCACCAATGTATTGCCATAAACCATTCTCTGATTCGTATCGCTCATCTGTGCGCCTCCTGCCTTTGCACTCCTGACCAGTCCTGCTCCGCGGCATGGTCCTGCACCGCTAACTCCTCCAGGGCCTGTCTATAGGTTTCTTCCGTCAGCATGCCGTTGTGGTAGCCCACCACATTCTCTGCAAAGCTGACCCCTTTTCCCTTAACCGTATTGGCAACAATCACCGTGGGCATGCCTTTTACATAATCGGCCTGATTAAGGGCGTCAAGAATCTGTCTCATATCATGTCCGTCTATTTCTATCACATGCCAGCCAAAGCTCAAAAATTTTGCAATGATATCCCCGGTATCAAAACGTTCTTTGGTCCTTCCATTGGCCTGGAGACCGTTCCTATCCACAATAGCCACCAGATTGTCTGCCCTAAACGCGCTGGCTGCCATTGCCGCCTCCCATATCTGCCCTTCCGCAATCTCTCCGTCGCCCACCAGCACATACGTCTTGCTTTCAATCTTATCCAGCCTCTGACCCAGGGCCATACCCAGTCCAATGGAAAGCCCCTGCCCCAGCGAACCCGTACCCGCCTCGATTCCCGGGGTCTTCTGTACATCCGGATGTCCTTGCAGATATGAGCCGATTTCCTTTGTGTGCTTCAAATCCTCCACCGGGAAATAACCGCATTCCGCCAGCGCCGCATATTGAAGGATTCCCACATGCCCCTTGCTTAATAAGAACCTGTCCCTTTCCCTCCATCCGGGGTTTTCCGGCTTGTGCTTCATCTTGTAAAAATAGAGGGCCGCCACGATATCTGCAGATGAATTGGATCCTCCTATATGTCCGGCCACCCCAACGCCCATGCTGATGACCACATCCCTTCTCAGCCTTTGGGCCTGGCATTTTAAGCTTTCTATTAATTTATCATCATATTCCATTTTCCTATCCTCCCCTCTCAATTGACAGCAACCACTTTTATTAAATCCCCGGGCGTCTTTGCCAGTTTCTCAAAATAGGCGGGCGCCTCTTTCAGGCTGATGGTCTTACTAATTAAAGGTTCTGCATGGATTTCTCCCCGGTTGACCATTCCTGCCACAACTTCAAACTCATCATAACCATAAAGGAACGACCCCTGCACGGAAAGCTCCCTTGTGACGATTTCCTGCATGTTAACCTCTATCATCGGTCTGTTATTGCCTATCCATACAGCCCGGCCCCCAAACCGCAATGCAGTCATGGCCTGCTGTACCGAAGGCCCCGCACCCACGGCCTCAATGGCAGCATCCACCCCCTTGCCTCCTGTCTCTTCCAGGATTCTGGCTTTAAAATCCTGGCTCTTCGGATCTATGACAGCATCTGCGCCCATCTCCCCGGCAACCCTTAAACGGTGGCAGCTTAAATCTGAGATAAGGATCTTGCCTGCCTTCTTCATTTTTACACATGCCAGGGCCAGCAGCCCAATGGTTCCCGCACCCACAATCAACACGGTTTTTCCTTCCAGTTCCCCTGCATGTTCCACACTCCTGTACGCGACCGCCAACGGCTCAAACAGGGAACCCATTGAAAAGGAAACCTTATCAGATAAGGAAAAACAGCATTTTGCCGGTACACAGATATACTCTGCAAACGCCCCATCCACATCCAGCACACCAAAAGCCCTTTTATTCAGACACAGATGGACCTGGCCCTTTTTGCACATTTCACAGTTCCCGCAAAAATCCACCGGATAGACAGATACCCTGTCCCCAGGCTTCCACCCTTCCACATCTTGCCCCAGTCCTGCAATTTCCCCTGCAAATTCATGCCCCATTATCATGGGCGCTGTCCTTCTTCCTGTGATTCCCATATAGCCGTGGACATCACTGCCACATATCCCACAGGCCCTTACCCTGATTTTCACTTCTCCCCGCCGCGGCGTCACATCCGGTACATCCCGGTATGTAAGGGTATCCGGCCCTTCATAAACAATTCCCTTCACCTTATTTTCCCCCTGTCCGCCTTATCCTTATCTGTTCCCTCATTCTCCCTGTGCTCCATATCGGGAATATGGTTCATCCACACGTTCATCTTCCCAGCCCCCCGGTTGGCCCAGGCATAATACGGGACAGCCTTCAGCTTGACCGGTTCAAAGTAACGCCTGGACACAGGCTGGTATAATCTTCCCTTCCACTGTTCCCGGTTCCTTCTTATGCCCTGTACCTGAATGGTACAGATTCCTCCCAGGAGGTTTTCTTCAAAGCCCGCCTCCAACCGGCTGTTGCCGGTCAGGATGCAGTCGAATAAATCCCCATCATTGTCCTCTTCCTCCACACAGTAAACCAGCGGGCCATATTGTATGGCTGCTTTCCCGCAATCCATCCTGACTCCCGGGTGGGCCTCCATTAATACAGGTTTCATGGGCAGGCTTAAATCCAGGTGTCCGTTGGCGTTCCATTTCTTCCTCACATAGAGATATCCCCTGTCTTCCCAGATTTCTGCATCCCCTGCCTCAAGTACCGGCTGCCCGCTCCATTCCGGTATCCGAAGGGCCAGTGTCCACTCCTCATCCAGGTCAGTCACTACCGTAATCTTTATATCCCCCTGCCATGGATAGGCTGTCTCCTGACGGATGACTACGTTTTTATCCCTGACCCTGATATCAGCCGTTCCCTCCTGATAGAGATGCACGTACACGGCCTGTCCCCCATTATCCAGTTTTCCCTGGGTATATTGATAACCGCCAAGGGATTCCAGCAGCCTTGCCAGATTCATGGGACAGCAGGACACTGCAAACCAGCGCTGGCGCTGCGGGAACATGCGCGGGTTGCGGATGATCCTGTCCTGGAACATTTCCGGATGGGAAGCCAGATGATTGGCATAAAAGAAACGGTCCCCGCCAAGGGATACCCCGCTGAGCACCCCGTTATAAAGCGCCCTTTCCATCACATCGCCATATCTCCGGTCCGGTGACACCTGAAGCATCCTGAATCCCCACATGACCATGGCAACAGAAGCGCATGTCTCATGGTAGGACTCCTCGTTGGGAAGATGGTAATCAAAGTTGAACCTCTCACACCCATCCTGGGAGCCGATACCTCCGGTAATATACATCCTCTTTGACGTAACATTGTCCCAAAGACGGACACATGCCTGCCAAAGACTTTTATCCCCTGTCTCTGCCGCCACATCCGCCATGCTTCCTCCCATATAAGCCAGCCGGACCGCATGGCCTTCCGCCGTCACCTGTTCCCTGACAGGCAGATGTGCCTGGAACAGGGCATATGGTCCCTGGGACAAAAAGCTTTTTCCTAAAATTCCCTTGGGGCCCCCGTCCTCCGGGTCCCTTCCCTGTTTTCTTGCCTCTTCTTCAAAGAAATATGGCTGCTTTCCCCTCTCGTTCAGGAAATAGGCTGCCAGTTCCAGATAATTCTGTTTACCCGTCAGACGGTACAGCTTCACCAGGGCCAGCTCTATCTCCTGATGGCCCGGATACCCGTGGATCTGATAATCTGCCGGGCCGAACACACGGTCAATGTGGTCGGCATACCGTTCCACGATTTCCAGTAATTTTGCCTTCCCCGTGGCTTCATAGTATGCAACCGCTGCCTCTATCAGATGTCCGGCGCAGTACAGTTCATGCATGCGGTGTACATTGGTCCAGCGTTTTCCGGGTTCAACCACTGTATAGTAGGTATTCACATACCCGTCCGGCATCTGCAGCTTCCCGAAATCATCTATGATTCCATCAATCACTGCCTCTGTTTCCGGATTTCTTTGATACCAGAGGGCATAAGATGCCCCCTCAATCCATTTTGCCAGATCGGAATCCCAGTAATGATGGGGCCTGGGTATTGTTTCCCCATCCGCCAGATTCTCCTCCAGGACACCGTCTATGGTAAACACTCCCTTTCCGGGTCCGCTGTTCTCCCGGGGCTTATAAATACATTTTACGGAATCCACCCTGCCGGAGCTTTTGCACTGCTCATACTCAGCCGGAAGGGTTACCTGTTCATTTATTTCCTGTCTCTTCTTCCAGAACCCGCCTGTAAACCTTACATTTTTCCAGCTTACAGGAAGGGACTTCTGCCATCTCTCATCCATAATTCCATCCTTTCAGACACCTTTTCAACATCAGCCTTTGACTGCGCCGGCCGTAATACCCGTAATAAGATACTTCTGAAGACATATGAATATCAGAAGCACGGGTATGGTCAGGATTACCGCAAATGCCATCAGGCTGTTCCATTCAATCCCATATTCACCGATAGCCTTATACATATTAACCGTCAGGGGATATAGGCGGTCGGTCTTGATAAAGGTCAGGGCCCCCATCAGGTCCCCCCATCCCCAGAGAAAGGTAAATGCAGCTGAAACCACAATACCCGGATAAGTAATGGGGACCATTACCCGCCAGAACACCTGGAAACGGCCGCACCCGTCAATAATGGCAGCGTCCTCCAGTTCCTTGGGAATATCCAGAAAATATGGCCGGAGTGTAATGATACAGAAAGGAATGCTGTGCAGGCAGGTAAAAATAACAGGCGCTGCCAGGGTATCTAAAATAGCAATTTTTTTAAATGTCATGAATAGCGGGGAGAGGAACAGCACCGTGGGCAGCATCTGTGTTATCAGGATTGCCAACAGCACCGCCCGGTTGATACTCAGCTTAAAGCGTGCCAGCCCGTACGCGGACAAGGTGGCCAGCAAGGTAGAGATGATTGTGGTGGCTGCCGCTATGACAAAACTGTTCCTGAAACTGATCCAGATAGGCACGCTTCCTCTGATAAATAACTGTGATATGTATCCTTCCAGTTCAATCTTTTCAGGAAAAAAGGTTGGGACTTCGGCAAAGATCTCCTTTGATGATTTAAGGGAGGTAATTACCATCCAGTAGATGGGAAACAAAAATAACAGCAGCACAGCAGCAGCAATCAGGTTAAACAATATCTGTTCCCTTTTTTTCCGTTTATCCATCTCACATCACCTCTTCTTTCTCCATTAACTTAAGATTAAATATGGCAACCACCAGCAAAAGGATCAGCATGATATTAGCTACCGCAGCCCCCTGTCCGAATTCAAAATTGGAAAACGTCAGTTTGTAAGAGGCTGTTGCCAGTATCTGCGTGGAATCCAGGGGCCCTCCGTTTGTCATTATATAAATCAGGTCGAATGCCTTAAATGTATAGATGAACCCAAGTGTCACCACGCTGAGGATGGTGGGCTTAAGCAGCGGAAGTGTAATGTGGCAGAACCGCTGGATGCGGTTGGCCCCATCAATGGCAGCCGCTTCAAACAGTTCCTCGGGCAGCGTAGTCAGCCCGGTTGCCAGCAACAGCATGTTAAAGGGAACGCCTCTCCAGATATTCGTAATGATAAGAGCTGTCATGGCCCCCCGTTCCGTGGTCAGCCAGGAAACCGGCGCCTTCACAATATGCAGCTGGGTCAGGAAATAATTTAAGATACCGGAACCATCCCCTGCAAATATCCATTTCCATACAGAGGCAAATACAATGACGGGAACCAGCCAGCACACCATCAAAAGCCCCCTGGATATCTTGCTGAGCCTGAATGCCTTGGAAAACAGAAGGGCAAGGGCAAATCCTATGACGAACTGGAACATGATGGACATTACCGTAAAATAAACCGTGTTCCATATAGATTTCCTGACCATGGGCATGGCCAGTACTTCCCTGTAGTTTTCCAGTCCGATAAAGGGCTGCTCCCCACGGAAGGTTTCCAGCGTCACTTCATGAAAGCTCATACTCAGGTTGTATATCAACGGATATATTACAATCAGCGCCAGAAACACTGCAGCAGGAAGTATAAAACAATATCCGGCCATGATTTCCCTTTTTGTATACCTGTTGTGCATTGGATTTTTATTCTTTCTTTTCATCAATCATCACCGCTTTCCAACTCATTTCACCTGATTTTGGGCATAAAAAGTGCTGCAAAGCACAATTGCCATGTGTTTGCAGCGCTTTGTCCCATATCTTGTTTGATTATAATCCTGCTATGGATGCGCCTGCATCCTTGGCCGCCTGCTCCGGATCCTTGGCTCCAAGAACAACTGACTGCCACATTTCAATCAGGATATCACTGATTTTATTATAATTCTCCACCGGCATTGCCACTGCATACTCCTGCATTTCCACAAATGTGCTTATGGGTTCCTGGCCGAAATACTCAGATCCTGCAGCCACGTCTTTTCTGGATGGAATATAATTCTCTGCTTCGCTATACTTAACCATAACTTCGGGCCTGTTCATATATTTCACAAATTCCCAGCTTAAATCCACATTACCCGTATTGGAAATCGCAAAATTATGGCCGCCCAGCACTGTCTTAAACCCAGCGCTTCCCTCAGGAACCTTGGCCACTCCAAATTCAAAGCCCGCATCAGCCTGAATGGAGCTAAGACGCCATGGACCGTCTATGATCATTGCTGTCTTACCTGCAATAAACTGGTTTGCATTGTCACCGGAATTATAGTTTACCACTTCCGTGCTCATGTACTGGTTTTGCACCATTGTCTGATAGAATTTAAGCATCTCAACGGTCTCAGGCGAATCAATACGGTCCACATCCGATCCTGCCCCCCAGATAAACGGCCACATCTGGAAGGTGGTATCGGTTGTCTGGCTCCCCGCCACACCGAAGCCATTGACCCCGGTTGACTTCAGTTTCCCACATGCCTCAAGAAGCCCGTCCCAGGTTGCCGGAACCTCTGTGACGCCTGCCTTATCAAGTAATTCCTTATTGTAATAAAGGCACAGGTTGTTGGATGTGAACGGAAGGCCGTAATACTTTCCTTCATACTGGTTCTGCCCCAGAATGCTGTCATAATACTGGTCCAGTTCCAGTTCTGAATTAACGCGGTCCGTGATATCCGCCAGGATTCCCATCTTTGCGTAAGTGGCCGTGTCTGTGTTGTCCACATCCATCACATCCGGAAGGCTGTCGCTGGCCACCATGATATTAATCTGCTTTCTGGAATCCGCCAGGGGCATGTACTGGATCTCCACCTGTATTCCGGTTTCAGCTGTAAAATCCTCAATGCATTGATAGAGGACTGTTTTTTCCTTGGGATACGTTAAAAGCAATGTAATCTTTTTATCCCCTTCGGTCTGGGATGCATCGGTCTGTCCTGTGCTTTCCTCCTGGGCTTTCACATCCTGTTCAGCGGTCTGTGCCGTCCCCCCGTCAGACTTTGCACCGCACCCCATACAGATTCCTGCCGCCATTGCAATTGCTGCTGCTGACCATAACCATTTGTGTTCCTTTCTCATTGAAATCCCTCCCTGTTTGTTTTCTGATTCAAGGATACCACCTGCGTATCTCATTTCCCATTCTACATTTCTAAGAAAGGTGTCCAAAACAAACGTTACATCTGGATATATTCCTTAGGGCTTTTTCCCGTATACTTCTTAAACACCTTGCAGAAGTATTTTACATCCATGTACCCGCTCTGTTCAGCCACTTCATAAATCTTCATGTCACTGTTTCTGAGAAGCTTTTTTGCGTGTTCAATCTTAACCTGGGTACAGTATGCAGTGTACTTAATCCCCAGTTCCCGCACAAACAGCGTGCTTAAATACTCGGGGGTAATATTAAAGCGGCGCGCCATTTCTTCCACAAGGATATTCTCCCTGTATTCCTTTTCAATGATATTTAATACCTCATTAATGACCGGATTATTACAGTGGCGTATATTATCTTTATAACGTTTGAATTCACCCAGGATATTCAGCATCATGGTTGCATAGGCATCTGTGGAAATTCTTGTTTTTACCCATTCCAGGACATTCAGATGGCTGATTTCCTCATATATCCCATAACTTGTCTTACGGATTTCATACAGGATGGCAACGGTCATGCACAGCATTGCCTCACGGATATCCCCATAATGGTAAACCTGCTTTTTCAGATATGCTTCAAATTCCCTCAGATCCTCCCGGACCGCCGCCATATCCAGTTCCCCGATGTGGCGGATCATATTCCTTTCAGTCTCCATGGGATAGATGAATTTATTACATTCTACCGCCTTAAGTTTTTCCTCGTTTATTATGTCCATCTGTATGACAGACAGCCCCCAATTGCTGTTGTCCTCCATCACTTTAAGCGCCCTGTAAAATTCTTTTAACCCTCCAAGGAAGTAGGATACCGCCGCAACCGGTTTGTGGAACAGGCTTTTCCCGCGTTTCAGCCCTTCCCGTACCCGCCCTTCAAGGCATGCGGTTTCCCCTGATTCAATTGCAAAAAACAGTTTATGCCTGCCTCCGGAGAAAAAATGGAATGCCACGCCTGACAGATAATATTTCATGATTTCCTTCCACTTTGTTTCTTCTGAAACCGTAAAACCGGCATCTCCTTTAAGCATCAGCAGGTATATCCCCTTGCCTGCCATCCTGGATTCCAGCTCCTTCAGATAGCTTTCAGCCGCGTTCTCCGGGACTGAGTACAGCCTTTCCCATAATTCCTGTTCAGAAAAGGTTGATGGTCTTATCTGGTATTTTTCTTCCCTGATTTTCTGCTCCACCCGTTCCAGTACTTCCCTCAATGTCTTTTTTGTCACTGGTTTCAAAAGATAATCCACGCTCCCCAGCTGAATTGCTTTCTGGGCAAATTTGAAGTCGGCATATCCACTTAACACAATGAATTTGCACTCGTTGCCCTGGTTCCTTATTGCCTCCATCATTTCCAGGCCGTCCATCTGCTCCATCATCACATCTGTTATGACCACATCCGGCTGTTCCCTGGCAATCAGCCGGACGCCTTCTTCCCCATTACCGGCCGTCCCCACAATGTCCCATCTTTCTTCCAGCTGTCCAATCAAGGCAGTGAGCCCCATTAATGACTTTCTTTCATCCTCCACAATTATGATTTTCATCTTTTCACCCTCTTTTACATCACATCTTTGGTATGGTAATCTTAATGGAGGTTCCCCTGTTTTCCTCCGAATGTACTTCCAGCCTGTAGCTGTCCCCATAATAAAGCTTCAGCCTGGCTAATACATTTGACACGCCGATGGATGGCGTGCTCCCACCTTCACCAAAAACTTCCCCCACTTTCTCCTGTGACATCCCCCGCCCGTTATCCGTTATGGAAAAACAGATCCTGCTTTCATCTATATGGTAAATCTTGATGCGGAGGAATCCTCCGTGGCGGATATGCGCATATCCATGAATGATTGCATTTTCAATCAAGGGCTGGAATATCATCTTATGGATATGGCAGTCCAGGATTCCTTCCTCACAATCAATGGCATATTCAAAGTTATCCATGAAACGGATTTTCTGAAGGAACAGATACTTTTTCAGGTATTCCATCTCATCCTTTATTTCAACAACGTCATTGCTTTTACTTATCTGATACCTGAGGATCTGGGCAAATTCGCTAAGCATTTCACTGATTTCATCTTCCCCGTTCTCTATTGCCAGCCAATGGATGGAATCCAGGGTGTTGTAGATGAAGTGAGGGTTAATCTGGGCCTCAAGCGCCCTGATTTCCGCATCCTTCTTCATTTCACTGACCTGCTTAATCTCGTCCATCTGGTTATTAATCTGTCTCATCATCTTATTAAACTGGCTGGCTATGATGGATATCTCATTCTTGCCTTCCATTTCCATGTGGGCGGACATTTCCCCGGACCTTACCTCCTTCATGGTATTTACCACCTGCTTAACAGATGCGGACAGCCTGCGGGACAGAATCCATATAAAGAAACCGCCCAGCACCATCAGGCACATGGTTATCATCCATATTATCTTTTGGAAATTCCGTATTTCCTTTAGTATATAATCATTATCCAGGACGCCGGCCAGGCGCCAGGATGTCTTGGGAATATCCACCAGCACCACCGCCTTGTCCTCGTGGTTCTCTTTCACCAGGTGCACATCCTGGCCGCCTCCTGGAGCCACCTGCTCCCATCCGTCCATGTCAGCGATATCCGTACCTATCATGGATTTGTCATAATGTGAAACAATCCGGTTTTCCTGATCCACAATGAAATTATAATTCGTGTTCCTGTCCGGCGTAATCTGGGCCTCCTGGCAGATATCGGAGAGTACCAGTTCATTCACGCCCATGAGGAAGGTTCCCACATACCTGGCCGTATAGAAATCCATCAGCCGTTTCCGGTACGTGAAAAGATAATAATCCGAGGTCCCCTGCCTGTCATAATACTCGGCCGGTATCCACTCCCCCTGAAGGATTTCCTGCTTTTCCACCTGTGAAAAATACAGGTCATATAACTCCGGGCTTTTCTGGTATAGAGAATCAATCTGAAGCCTGTCCGAGCTGAATACCTTTCCATTTTCAGTCTCCACAGCCATGCACCACACCTGAGGGCGGTAAGACATAAAGGTCCGCATCTGCTTCCTCAGTTCCTGCTTCACGCCCACTTCATCCTGTCCCTGGGCTTCTTCAAATTGCTGCATGTAATCAAGGAATTTTTCATCTATGGTCATCTGGTTAACAGCTTCCTCATACCCATTCAGGGTTGCTGCAATATTGGATGCTGCCTGCTCCACTGCTATGCGGAAAAACCCGATGATTTTCTTCTCAATAATATCCGTTAAGTATGTATTGCTTATACCTGCCAGAAACACGATCTGGGCGGTAAACAGCAATATAAACACAACGGATATCTGTTTTGTAAATGATTGTCTGCTCCAGTATTTCCGTATCCCCTTCATATGTCCCCCACCTTTTCCCAACTGTATATGATGTATATCTTGCCGAATATTTTAAATCCGGATATATCCCCAGGATAACATTTATATGCATAAGATAAAAGAGGGCGGGGAGGATTTATGGAAATCCGGGCCGCTGACAGGCACCAAAGAATATGAAAAGCCCAGTGCGCCGGCACTGGGCTTTCATCTATATTTATATGTGCTGTGTAATAAAGATACTTACTACACGTCTTCCTATATCCCTGCCAATGACTTCAGCAGCTCCACCTTATCAAGCTTCTCCCAGGGAAGGTCCAGATCATTGCGGCCAAAATGTCCATAGGCAGCTGTCTGCTTATAAATCGGGCGGCGGAGATCCAGCATCTTGATGATACCGGCCGGGCGGAGGTCAAAATTGGAACGGATGATTTCCACCAGCTGTTCATTGCTCAGCTTTCCTGTGCCGAAAGTATCTACCATGATGGAGGTTGGGTGGGCCACGCCGATTGCATAGGACAGCTGGATTTCACACTTGTCGGCCAGTCCGGCTGCCACGATATTCTTCGCCACATAACGGGCTGCATAGGCAGCGGAACGGTCCACCTTGGTGCAGTCCTTGCCGGAAAACGCGCCGCCGCCGTGACGTGCATAACCGCCGTAGGTATCCACAATAATCTTACGTCCGGTCAGGCCGCTGTCTCCCTGGGGTCCGCCAATCACAAAACGTCCGGTGGGATTAATGAAGAACTTGGTGTTCCCATCCACCATGTCCTGAGGAAGGATTTCGTCAAAGATGTATTTCTTAACATCCGCATGAATCTGCTCCTGGGACACGCTCTCATCATGCTGGGTGGAAAGTACCACTGCATCCAGGCGCACCGGCCTGTCATTCTCATCATACTCCACCGTAACCTGGGACTTGCCGTCCGGACGCAGATATTTTAATGTGCCGTCCTTGCGCACCTCTGTCAGCCGTCTGACCAGCTTGTGGGCCAGGGAAATGGCATATGGCATGTACTCTTCAGTCTCATTGGTGGCAAAACCGAACATCATTCCCTGGTCGCCTGCGCCGATGGCATCCAGCTCCTGGTCGGACATCCTGTTTTCCTTTGCTTCCAGGGCCTTGTTCACCCCAAGGGCAATATCCTGGGACTGCTCGTCAATGGCGGTTATCACGCCGCAGGTATCGCAGTCAAATCCGTATTTTGCACGGTCATATCCAATCCCCCGTATTGTCTCCCGGACAATCTTCTGGATATCCACATATGCATTGGTCGTAATCTCACCCATTACAAGTACTAAGCCTGTTGTGGCAGCTGTCTCACAAGCCACGCGGCTCATGGGGTCCTGGGCCATAAGAGCGTCCAGGATGGCGTCGGAAATGGCATCGCACATTTTATCCGGATGTCCCTCGGTTACGGATTCAGATGTAAAAAGTCTTCTCTCCATATTATTCATGTTCTCCTTTTCTCTGAAATAAATCATTCTGTTACCTGGTTCCTGCAACACATATCCTTTACAAAAAATAAAGTCCGCAGCAATTGCGGACTTGAAAATAACAAAAAATCTTCAAATCCTCTTATTGCTCGATTAAGCATGCATGAAACAGTGCACACTCCTCGCTCAGGCTGGCACCTTCCGGCCCTTTTGCACATCAATACTGACATACTCAACCGGGGTTGCCGTGACTTCACAGGTCCTTTGTACCTCCATCACTCTGAATAAGGGATATATACGAACTATATAATTGTAAATCATGTTACCCTCCATATATTAATCCATTTATACATGCATGTCAACACCTATTTGTGATAAAATAAATCAATTTAAATATGGTGGAAAAATATAGGAAACTGAACTAAAATATACATATATCAAAAATAATCCAAGCAGGAGAAGTCATATGGCAATTATCGGTATTGATCTTGGAACCACCAACAGCCTGGTATCAATCTGGAGACACGGAAAGGCAGAGCTGATTCCCAATTCCCTGGGAACATTCCTGACCCCCAGCGTGGTCAGCATGGATAAGGACGGCACTCTGTGGACAGGCACGGTTGCCAGGGAAAAGATGCATACCCAGCCGGAACGCAGCGCTGCCTCCTTTAAGAGGCAGATGGGCACTGCCCACGATTTCCGGCTTGGGAACCACATATTTAAGGCTGCCCAACTCTCTTCCCTCATATTGAAGCAGCTTAAACTGGATGCGGAAGCATATCTGGGGGAACCGGTGGAGGAAGCTGTCATCAGTGTGCCTGCTTATTTTAATGACGAGCAGCGCTTTGCAACCAAACAGGCCGGACAGCTGGCCGGACTTAAGGTGGAACGTCTGGTCAATGAACCATCTGCAGCAGCCCTGGCCTGCCGGAACCAGACCGGGGAAGATGACTCCCAGTTTCTGGTAATTGACTTTGGCGGCGGCACCCTGGACGTATCCGTGGTGGAGTGCTTTGAGCAGATCATCGAGATACAGGCCGTGGCTGGCGACAACCATCTGGGCGGCAATGATTTTGATATGTTAATTGCTGAATATTTCTGCGGACAGCATGGACTGGATTATGAATCCATGACCATGTCTGAACAAAACCTTCTGCTTAAAAAGGCGGAGCAATGCAAACGGGAACTTACGGCCAGCCAGGCGGCCATGATGAATTACCTGTACAGGGAGAATGAGCTTGGGCTTTTCCTGACAACAGCGGACCTGGTACGGATTTGCGCTCCCCTCTTTAAACGTCTGGAAAAGGTGGTATTCCACGCCCTGTCTGATGCCGGAAAGACCGTGGAGGATATTGACCAGATTGTCCTTGTGGGCGGGACCTGTAAAATGCCAGCGGTCCAACAGTATATCGGACATTTCCTTCACAGGGAGCCGTTCCTTGCCGGACAGCCAGATGAAATCATTGCTCTGGGGGCCGGTATCTATGGGGGGATTAAGGAGCGCAGATCTGATATAAAAGATATCATCCTCACGGATATCTGCCCCTTTACCCTGGGGATCGGAATCATTGACAGAAATAATGGCAGGGACCATATCATGTCACCCATCATTGAACGGAATTCGCCCCTGCCCACCAGTAAAAGCGGTTTTTATGTCACCACCAGGGACCTGCAGACAGATATCGGCATCCTTGTGTTCCAGGGCGAATCCATGCATTGCAGTGAAAACCTGTTTTTAGGCGAATTAAACCTGACGGTTCCGCCTGCCCCCAATGGCCAGGAAGGCGTGGTGGTCCGTTTCACGTATGACATCAACGGTATTCTGGATGTGGAGGCTGAAAACAGGCATGGGGATGTGGTGAAAAAACTGATCATGAATGAACGTATCCGGATGGACAGCCAGGAACTGGATGAAAAAATGCAGGAACTGGAACAGCTGAAACGTCCTGCCAGGGAACAGGCCGTCAACCAGCTTGTATTCTCCAGGGGAGAACGGCTCTACATGGAACTGCTGGGTGATGACCGCCAGGTAATCCTGAACCTGTTAAACTGGTTCTCAGGCGTCCTGGCAGCAGGCAGTCCCGCAGCCATTGCTGCCGCCCGCAAAAAGACAGACGACACATTTAACTACCTGGAAAGCAAACTATACGGAGGCGTATGATGGCAGACACAATATGGGACATACTCGGCATTTCTCCCACATCTGATAAACGGGCAATCAAAAAAGCATACGCTGCCAAATGCGCCGCCTGCCACCCGGAAGAACATCCGGAAGAATTTGACCGGCTTCATAAGGCTTATACGGCGGCGGTTAAGGCGGCGGCGCGGATTCCGGCGGACACGCCTACTATGGCTCCTGCCAGGGAACGGACAGCCACCCCAGCGGACACGCCCACTACGGCTCCTGCCAGGGAACAGGCGGCCATCCCAGATATCTCCCTGCTGGTGGAGCAGGGCATGGAGCAGGAGTTAAACGCCTCATGCAGTAAGCTTTTAGAAAGCCTAAAAAAACTCCATGACTCCTTTCCCAAATCCGTTGACACCAATGGGGAGGATTTCACAAAAGCCCTGATGCGTCTGGAAGAATGGTATGAATCCCCACGTTTCAAACTGGCTGGATGGGAACCTGATTTCCTTAAACAGCTGGACCAGTGGCTCAGTGCCAACAGGAGCAATATCAACCGGGCGGAGGCGGTTGCTTTGTACAGGGCCTACCGGTTCAGGCAGTATAAATCCCCCTCCTATCCCGTCGTTCCCCATATGGATAATGTCCATTGGGAAATAATGCAGCATGCATACCGCTATGAAAAGGATATGGCTGCCATGGCGGACATGCCGCCGCTGCCCAAAGCAGATAACCAGGAAGCCAGGTCCCGCCGGCAGCCCTGGTCCCGTTCCCAGCGGATACTGTCCAGCCTGATACTTTTATTCGTGGTCATCCTTATAAAGGGGATTTCCATGGCCCCCAGCCGCACCAGCAATCCTTCCGATGTACAGAAAATAATAAACGAAATAAAGAAAAATCCTCCCCAGCCCCTGTCAGGCCCTGATTCATCGGAACTGGTCAGGGAGATTGACAAGATACTGACGGAAACAAAAGCCTCCGACATGCGCCCTGCCGGTAATATCCTTTCGTACAGCGGTGAAACCTCCCAAAACATGTCCCAACCTTCATCTCCTAAAAAATGGATATACGATGGTTTCGGCCCCATCACACGCCCGGAGAATCTCCCTATAATTCCTGAAGAGTACGCATTTTACGGTAAGAATAACCTTACAACGGTCTATAAGGGAAGCTTCTCCAGCATCCATACCTATCCATCCGCATCCCCGCTGACCGCAGTCATGTCCGGTATTGTAGATATTCATGTGGACAGCTCTTACTTCGATCAGGAGGATGAGACTGACGGGGTTTATTTCTACAATATGAAGTCCTTAGGTGAAGCTGATATACCGTTTCCGCTATGGGTAATTCCTGTCCAATCCTCCTCGGATGACGTCACCCGCTATACCGTAGGAGGATGCGGATATTGGGCCGAAGCCCTTTTATACGCCGCATCAGGGCAGGGGATTTCAGGGTTCACATGGTACGACCAGGATTACGCGTCCCATCTGGTTCTCAAATGGGACTCTGTGGGCACCCTGCCTGAACTGGCGCAACGCCTTCTAAAGACATGTGACAGTTACTATGGATACATAGGAGGACAATCCCCAGACATGAATCTGACCATCATCATCGGACCGGATGCAGATACGGCCATAAGACAGCTGCAGGCAGTCACTGCGCCTTTAGAGGAAGAGCTTACCTCTGTAACAATCACAGAAGATGAACAGCTTACCCGGTGCGGGGCAGGTCCGGTTCCCATGACAGCGGACGGCAGCATTTCCCATGACCTTCCCCTCTATGACAGTTCCGTGCGCTGGGTCGTGCGGATGCGCATGGAAAAGGATGGAACCAATGAAGGATTCCATCCCGGACTGACCAGCCAGGAAGCGCTGGACCAGATATTCAATCATATCAATGGCCTGGACTGGGTGCTGTCCCGGTATGAAATTAAGGATACCTAAGCTAATACAGCATTGCCCATTCCGCCAAAAGCAGTCTGGTTCATTTTCTGCTGCAGGTCTTCCCTTATCTGCCGGAAATCCTGGGACACCAATTGCTTGTCCTTTACCAGGCACCGGCCTGCCACGAACACATGCCTTACATTATCTGCACGCGCACTGTACACAAGGGCCGAATAAGGGTCATACACAGGAAACATGTTGGGCGAATCCGTTTCCACCACCACCAGGTCCGCCTCTTTTCCCGGTTCCAGGGATCCGGTCAGCGGGTCCAGGCCCAAAGCCCCGGCTCCCCATATGGTTGCCATTGAGACTATGTCCTTTGCAGGAAATGCACTCCTGTCCCCGGTCTCATTTTTGTGGAAATTTGCGCAGAACCTCATCTGTGTAAATAAGTCCAAGGTATTGCCGCTGGCCGGTCCATCCGTGCCAAGCCCCACGGTCATCCCATGTTCCAGCATGGAACTTACCGGCGCCACACCTTTGGCCGCCTTAGTATTGGAGCCGATGCAGTGGGCCACGCTGCTGCCGGACTTTGCCATCAGGCTTATATCCTGCTCCGTAAGGCGTATGCTGTGCGCGCACAGGGTATGGCTGTCAAGGACCCCCAGCCGGTCCAGATATTCTATGGGCGTACATCCATATTGTTCCTTCAGGTACGTCATTTCATAATCCATCTCAGCCACATGAAGGGTAAATGGCACGCCGTATTTATGATTCACCTCATGGATTTCCTGAAGCGTGCTGCTGCCGCACGTTGTTGTTCCGTGGGGCGCAATACAGCCCTTTATCCGCGGGTGGTTCCTGTAACGCTTAATCAGCTCCTGCCCCAGCATAATGGCTTCCCGGGGCGTCCTTGCATCACAGGATGCTTCCTCCATCACGGTCTCTCCGGCAATCCCCCTGATTCCCATCTGATCCAAGACCTCTGCCACCGCATCCTCAAAATAATACATATCCATGACCGTGGTGACACCGCTTAAAAGAAGCTCGCAGACAGCATATCTGCTGGAAAGGCCGGCCAGCTCCCTGTCCATTGCCCTGGACTCCATGGGCAGGAGGAAAACCCGAAGCCTGTCCTTACAGTCATCCCCCAATCCCCGGAAGGGGATCATTCCCATATGGCAGTGTGTATTCACCATGCCAGGCATGACAATGCCATGTTCTGCATCTATGATGGAAATGCCCTCCTGCCTGCTGCCTCCCCACCCTGTCATACGGTGCTCCAGCGCCTCCATGGGGCCGACCTCTGATATCCTGCTGTCCTCCAGGACTACATATCCCTCCGGATACATATCCATATCCCGGTTCATGGTAATAATGATGCCATTGGTGATGACTGTCTTCATCTGATAACAACTCCCTTATTCAATATACTCCTCAATGAGGGGAACCGGTTCCTGGGTCCTTACGTCCAGCAGCCCGTAATCGGTCAGCTTCAGTTCCGGGGATACCGGAAGCCCAAGGGTGGACATGGACATGATTTCATTATTGTTTTCATATCCCAGGTTCCTCATTACCTGCCTGACCCTGCCCAAATCAGACGCCAGTTCTTCCACCGGGCCGTCATATAGGATGCCGCCCACCGGAAGCCTGGCCTCAGCCGTCACAAGCCCATGTTCAGCAGCCGCATAACCGCCCTGCAGCTCTATGATCCGGTTCTGTGCCGCCGCCATATCCTGCTCACAGGTTCCCAGTACCAGCAGGTTGTGGCTGTCGTGGGACCAGGTCGTTGCAATGGCTCCCGGCTTCTTTAACGCGCCCTCCGCCAGTCCAAAGGAAATGTTCCCGTTCTTCCCATAACGCTCAAACATCACTGCCAGGGACAGACCTGCCGCCTTCCAGCATATGACGCCGTCTTTCACATCCAGCTCCCTGACTACCCTGGAGGTGAATGTGCCATGGGTCTGGATTTTCATCACATTTACTTTGACTCTGGAACATGGTTTATCCGTCTTCAGGAGGAAGTCCTCTGCCATGGCCCTGTTACAGTTTACGGAATGGTAAAATGCTTCAGGTATGGATGCATCTCTTTTTCCGGCGGGCTTTTCTGCATTTCCCACTGATGCACCTACCGCTCCTGCCGCATCTGCCGCTCCTGCCGCATCCGCCGCTCCTGCCTCATCCGCCTCTCCTGCCCTATGGGCTCCATATCCCGCTCCCCAGCGTTCCCCATACACCAATTCCCCCCGCTTAAACACCGCCGCCGGCTGAAAGCGTTCCAAATCCCGAAGCAGCACAAAGTCCGCCAGCTTTCCAGGCCCGATCATCCCCCGGTCATCCAGGTGCATCCGCCTTGCCGGGGTAAATGTTGCGCAGTAGATTGCCTTTTCCACAGGCATTCCATTCTTAACCGCATGGCCCACTATCTGGTTTAACTGTCCCTTTAAAAGCTGGTCCGGCATGGTATCATCCGTGATGAGGGCTACATTTTCATAAAGACCATGGCGGCATACCGTGTCCACCACCTCCGGCGTCAGGGACTTATGCTGCAATTCCATGAACATTCCCATATCTGTTTTTTCCAGCACGCCCCCAGGCGTCTGCTGGGTATGGTCCGCGTCCACCCCTTCATAGATAAAACGGCAAAGGTCCTCACCGCTGATTTTGGGACAATGGCCCTCAATCCGTATGCTGTCCCGGATATCCCTGCCCCTGCAGATACCCACCAGCCGTTTGATTAACGTATCACCATCCGATGTCAGGTCCTTAAAATTCATGACTTCCCCAAGACACAGCACCCTGCCGTCACGCAACAGCTCCCTGACTTGCTCCTCCCCAATCCCTGCGCCCGATGTCTCCAGGCTGTCATTGGTGGCCGGCACGCTGGAAGGGATGGCATAAAATATATCCAGCTTTGTCTCCTGCCCCATGAACCACTGAATGCCGTCCATCCCAAATACATTGGCAATCTCATGGGCATCAGCCACAACGGTTGTAACGCCGTAAGGCAGGGTGATGCGGGAAAATTCTGCCGGGTAAGTCATGGAACTTTCAATATGCATATGGATATCAACCAGCCCCGGAATCATATACATTCCGCTGCCGTCAACCATTGTCACGTCCGGATAGCAGATTGCAGGGGAAACCGCGTAAATCTTTTCCCCTGCAACCGCAACATCCCTTTTCTCAAAGCACTGCCTGTATGTCATGAAAACCCAGGCGTCCTTTACCACGAAATCAACCTTCATAGCCACTCTCCAGGGATCCTTATTCTTCTAACCTAATACCTGCTGTATGTTTATAGCATGGAGCTAATTATTAATGATACGGTTCCACTGGTCAATCCAGCTGTTTAACTGCGGATTCACAAAGGAGTAATCCAGCACCTTTGCATTGGCGGCCTTGGGGCCGTATGTCATGTTCTTAGACTCTTCTTCCGTGAATTCAACCTTTTTGTTGGTGGGCGCCTCGTTCAGGGCCTTGCCTGTCTTGGCCTGAAGCTCAGGACTTAAACGGTAGTTGAGATATTCATAGGCCAGATCCTTATTCTTACAGTTCTTGGTAATGCTGATGGTATTAAAGTTAGCATACGTAATGTCCGGCGTCACATAGACAAGGTCCGGGTTAGCTGCCTGGATGGTAGGAACACCAAAATCACCCACAACCGCTACCGCCACTTCACCGGAAGTAAACATATTAATCAGGTCGGCGGACTTGGCGTATGTCTTAACCAGATTCGGCTTTAACTCTTCCAGGGCCTTAAATGCAGCCTCTGCGTTGTCGCTCTTAATATCCACACCTGCATGGTCGCTTGCCATATATACCATGGCCGGTCCGAAGGTGGTGGTGATTTCCGGAATGGAAACCATGCCTTCCAGTCTGGAATCCCACAGGTCATCAAAGCCCTTTATCTCAAAATCAACTGCATCCGGATTGTACATGATGCCGATGCTGTTAATGGTGTAAGCCACGCCCTGTCCTGCATCCGCCATGGTTTTGGCAGCCGTAATCATATCGGCCGCATTCTCAATCTTACTTAAATCAATATCCTCGAACAGCCCTTCCTCAATCCCCTTTGCGGTCATGGCCTGTGACAGTTCAATCACATCAATGCTGGACTCACTGTCAGCAGCCAGCTTGGTATAACGGTCATTGGTCCCGCCTGTCTCTGTAACGATTTCACAGTTAAATTCCTGCTCAAAGGGAGCATAGACCTCTTCCGCGGAAATATCCTCGCTCAGTCCATAGGTGGAAAGCACCAGCTTCTGCTTTCCGTCCGAAGCCGCCTTCGTATCCCCTGTGGATGCGCCGCCTCCGCAGGCGGTCAGGGTCAATGCCGCGCAAAGTACCATTGCAATTGTCTTTTTCATAATAATCTCCTTTTACTTCCCTACATAGGGTTTATTTATATACTATCTGCGTACCAGGACCAGTTTATCCTTTGGCAGATACAGCCTGATTTCCTGGCCTTCCCTGAACAGGTTGGAAGTATCCATATTGACCTTCAGCACCCCGGCCGCCGTATTCACCTCATACTGATAACTCTTTCCCAGGAAGGTGCGCACGCCCACTGCCCCTGTGAGGACATTTTCCTGCTGTCCCTGCTCTGCCAGACATATATCATCCGGACGGATGGTGCCTGCAAATGCCTCTTCTTCGCAGTCCATGTCCACCTCGAACCGGCTGCCGTCCGGCACTCGGTAGACGTGTACACCGTCCCGTTCCATCTCAAGGAAATTCTCAAACCCGATGAACCTTGCCACGAACTCGGTTGCAGGTCTTCTGTAAATATTCTCAGGTGTGTCAAACTGCTCTATGACGCCGTTGTTCATGACAGCCACCTTATCGGATATGGAGAAACATTCCTCCTGGTCATGGGTGACGAACAGGGTTGTGATACCAAGCTTTTTCTGAAGGCGTTTTATCTCCACCCTCATGCTGAGCCTAAGCTTTGCGTCCAGGTTGCTTAAAGGCTCATCCAGCAGCAGGAGCTTGGGCTCAATCACAAGCGCCCTGGCCAGGGCCACCCTCTGCCTCTGTCCGCCTGACATCTGCTTTGGAAATCTCTGTGCAAGCTCAGTCAGTCCGCAGACCTCCAGAATATCCTTTACCTTTTTATCAATGGTTTCCTTGTCCATTTTCCTGGTACGCAGCCCGAAGGCCACATTATCATACACGCTCAGATGGGGAAACAGGGCATAGCTCTGGAATACCAGGCCAAAATTCCTCTTGTGCACAGCCACCCTGGTCATGTCTTCCCCGTCCAGGGTAAAAGTCCCGCCCTGAGGGTCAATGAATCCCGCCACCACCCTGAGGGTCGTGGACTTGCCGCAGCCGCTTGGCCCCAGAAGGGATACCAGTTCCCCCTTTTCCACCTTAAGGTCAAGGCCTTTTAAAATCTGCTTCTTTTTATCGTAGCTGACATCAATCTGATTAAGGGTCATAAATGCCATTTTCGTCATCCTCCTATTTAGCCAGGGCCGCGATGCCCAGTGTCCTGTCAATAATTACCATGATGATTACGGTTGCTGCCATGAGAAGCACGGATACGGCAGAAACAGTAGGGTCATAATTATATTCAATATAGTTCATGAGGGTGGAGGGGAAGGTGCTGACTCCCGGCCCTGACAGGAACATGGATACAGGTATGTTATTAAAGGAGTTGATAAATGCAAGCATGAAGGCGGATGAGATTCCCGAAGTCACATTGGGAAGAACCACCTTGAAAAATGCCGCCTGCTTGGGGCATCCCAGACTCCAGGCCGCTTCCTCAATGGAGAAATCAAACTGTTCCATAGAAGACCCCACCACGCGGATGACATAGGGAAGCGTTACCATGAAATGTCCGGCCAGAAGGCTTACAAACACCGGTATCCTCAGTGTAAGGATTAAAAACTGGTACAGGATGAAGCCAATCACGATTCCCGGCACAATGGTGGGCGACAGGAAAATGGACTTAAGCATCTGTTTCCCCTTTACATTGGAGCGGGCCAGGGCATAGGCTGCCGGGATACCCACAAGCAGCGCGATAAGGGTTGCCAAAAGCGCCACCTCCAGGCTTGTAAGGAAGGAACGGCGGAAGGATTTCAGCGCGAACACATTGGCAAACCATTTAAAGGAAAATGATTCAATGGGAAAGGTAATGGCGCTGCCGCCGCCAAAAGCCGTAATGGTAATGATTACAAGCGGAATCACCAGAAATGCAAATACCAGGACCGCATATACGGTGAGCAGTTTATTCTTACGCATAATTCCCTCCCCTCCTGTCCAGCCGTAATGCCAGGGCATTAAAGCCCTTGATGACGCCCAGTGTAACTATGATCATTATGAATGCGATTACAGACGCCCCGGTCCAGTCTCCCACGGACATGGCCCTCTGGTATATCAGGGTAGCCATCACCATGTTGCTGTTGCCTCCCAGAAGCTGGGGCGTGGTGTAGGCTGTCAGCGTCCCTGTGAATACCAGGATGCCGCCCACAATGATTCCCGGAAGGCTCATGGGGAAGATGACCTTCATGAACGCCTCCATCCGGGCAGCGCCCAGGCTCTGTGCTGCTTCCATCATATCGTCGTCAATATTTTCCATGACGCCTGTAACCGTCACAATCATCAGCGGCAGGAACAGATAGATGGAACCGATGATGATTGCAAAGTCCGTGTACAGAAGCTTGGCTGGTTTATCCACAAAACCAGCTGCCAGAAGAAACTTATTCACAATTCCATTGCTTCCCAGTATGTTTATCCACGCAAAGCTCCTGATTACGGAGTTGGTCATCATGGGAAAAATGGATAACGCCAGCAGCAGCCCCCTGTACTTTTTAGGGCAGCGGCTGATAAAATATGCCGTAGGGATACCTCCCGCCATACAGAAAGCAGTGGTAATCACGGCAATCTTAACCGTGCGCAGGAATATTTTCATATAATACCCGTCCCGAAAAAAATCCGTGTAAAAACTGAACGGATAATCTCCTGAGAAAATACTTGGCGCCAATACCCGCAGCAAGGGGATGGCAAGGCACACCAGCAGGATGACAAGGCCGGGTACCAGCATGATTAATGCACTGCTCTTTTTCATGATTTTCACGCTCCATGATGAATCACAACAGTTCCGTCCGGACTGTTATGCTGAATCAATAGATTTATTAAGGTTACTTATTTTAGACTTTACGTTTATTATAAAAAGTAATATAATATACGTCAAATATATAAATCCTATATTTTTTATGCAGTAAAGCTATATTCACCTGTTTTTTTACAAATCATTTCCGTTTATTTACAGAAATGCCCTGTCAGGAGGATTTTTATGGAACTAAAAGAAGCACGCTATATTCTGGCCATTGCCAGGCAAGGAAGCATTGGAAAGGCCGCCGAATCCCTGTTCATTTCCCAGCCCTCCTTAAGCAAGTATCTTAAGAACCTGGAAAACCAGCTGGGCGGTCCGCTTTTTTACCGCAGGGACAACTGCTACACCCCAACCTATATGGGCGAACGATATCTTCACTATGCGGAGCAGATTGCTGCTTACGGGGAGCAGTGGGACCGGGAGTACGAGGACATCAGCCACAGGAAATACGGACGTCTCAATATAGCCATCCCCATCATGATGGGAAGCACCATCATCCAGCCCACCCTGATGGAATTTCACAGCCGCTACCCTCATGTGACCATCAATGTGATGGAAGCCGTTAACTTCATAGCCGAGACAAGCTTAAAAGACAATTCCATTGACCTCACCTTTTATAATGTCCATGTATTCCCCAAATTATTGGACTATGAGGTCATGCAAAGGGAAGAAATTGTATTAATTTTATCCGCAGGGCATCCTCTGGCCTCCAAGGCAGTGGATAAACCTGGCTTTAAACACCCCTGGATAGATTTAAGCCTGTTTTCCAGGGAGAACTTCATCCTGCTTTATCCGGACCAGAACACAGGCGGCATTGCCCTTAAATTGTTTAAGGATTACGGTATGGACCCTCCCGTGCTGCTGCACACACGCAACAGCGAGATGTCCATCAAACTGGCCATGGAAGGGCTTGGGATTGCATTTACGCCGGAAAGCTACTATCATATGGCCGCATCCCATGGCAGCCATCCCTCCCTCTGCCTGTCCATAGGAAAATGCCCCATTGTCACAACAACCATTGCTGCCTATCCAAAGGGGCGGTATCTGCCGCAGCATGCACGGGATTATATGGAAATCATACGGGAATATTGCGCGCGGAAACTGTAGACTATAGGCGGATAGGGTTATATAAGATATAATGGAATTGCTGTTGACTCTTTCCAGTAGGGAGGAGGTGGAGCAATGCAATACATAATTTCCTTTTTTATTTCTGTTATGGCTGGTGTGATATGCTATTACATCAGTAAATGGCTGGACAGAAAATAACGGACAACAGTCAGCCTGGGTTATTCTACCCATTAAGGAAAAAAGAATCCCCGGAGAGTAGTGGCTCTCCGGGGATTCCCCTTATGTGGCGCAATGCACATAATTTCCTTTTTCTGCTATTCTTATGATATATCTGCCGCCTGTTTTTGTCAAGGTCATTCTTTAAAAAATGGAAAAGGATTCCCCGCACACTACTGAACCTGAATCCTCCCCTGCCCCAGCGGGTCCGCATAATCCGCGGTCACTGCGCCGCCCAGGCTCCTTATGTAGGAGGAAAGGACATCCACATCCACCATCACATCATCTTTAATCACATTGCATCCATTAAACATGGTCATGCCGTCTCCGCCGGACTTTAACATATAGTTATGGGATGCAACCATATAGGTCCTGTTCAGGTCAATGGGCCCGCCATTTACCATGATATCCTTTACCCTGTATGGTCCGTCCACGCTTATGAAATTCCCCTTATCATCCAGCTTCACACTGGTCTTAACAGAAGTGTCAATGGTATAGGTAAGCCCGGACACCTGAAGGAATCCGCCGCATTCCTCCGGATAATCCCTGGCCCCCATCTCCAGCGCGTCCTTAATCTTCTGGCCTGTGGCCTCGATGACACAGCCCATGTTGCCGAACGGGAATACTGCCAGGGTATCATTGTAAGTGATGCTGCCAGGCTGTATGTCGGTCCTGATGCCGCCGCCGTTACTCAGGCCGATATCGGCTCCAAGCTGTACCCGGTAAGCGTCAGCTGTCAGGTCTCCCAGGTTGGTTTCCCCGCTTCTCACCCTGCGCTTTCCGTCAGCCGGGTTATTGACCGTCAGAAGATACGGGGTGGTACCGAGAACCACCTTAAGTGTCTCGTTGTACTGATCCTGGATGCCCTTGATGAACCGGTCCGTATTGTAATCCATTGCCCTGCCGTCCTCATTTATCAGGCTGTCTCCCGGAATCACAAGGCGCATGCCTGGCTGCAGCACATTGGCATCCTTTATCTTATCCAGGTTGTTGTTGTAGATATCAATCCATCTGTCATAGGAACCCAGCTCCCTCTTGGCAATCCGGCTGAGGCTGTCATTTTTCTGTACCACATATTCCCTTGCGGTACCCACGGCCGGTACCTCTGAAACCAGTTCCGACGCTATGGTCCCATCGGTCCTGATGGTCAGCTTTCCGATATTATTTAGTTTTGTACCTGTCTGGGTAATGATCACATCCCTTCCATCCCTGCTCTTAACTGTCATGGATGGGGTTGTCTCATGGGAATGGCCGTCAATGCACACGTCAATCCCGGTGGTATTCTGAATGACGTTCACGGAACTCCATCTGTCCGTAACCCCTGTCTCCCCCAGATGGCCCACCAGTATCACATAATCAGCGCCCTCATTCCTGGCCGCGTCCACGCTTGCCTGGATTTGGTTGTAAAGGCCCTGTCCGCTCTCATCTTCACAGAACGTATAGATATAATTGCCCGCACTGTCCTGGAAATACGCGGGTGTGGACTTGGTAAAGCTCTCCGGCGTGGAAACGCCTACATAGGCAATCTTCGTATCGCCGTATGCAATCATCTTATAGGGCGCAAAAACAGTGGCGCCTGTTGCCTTATCCATGAAGTTACATGCATAGTAACCGCAGTTGAGCCTGCCTGCCAGTTCCAGGAACCGGGACATGCCATAGTCAAATTCATGGTTGCCCGGAACAGCCACGTCATACCCCACGTAGTTCATGATATCAATCAGATACCCGCCCTCTGACAGCGTACCGATGGGCGCGCCCTGTATGGCGTCCCCGGCATCCACAAGGGTGACATACGGCGTCTGCTGCTGCATCTGCTTCTTGTACAGGGCAAGTCCGGCATAACCGATGTTGTCATCTACCCCGCAGTGGACATCATTGGTATAAAGCACCACAATGTCCTGGTCCGCCCCAAAGGCAGTGACCGGCATCCCCGCTGTCAGCGAACATACCATTGCCATGGCAAGCAGCAATGACAGCAGCCTTTGTTTCATTCTTTCTTTCATGGGTTTCCTCCTCTCATATTTGACCCTTTAACAGTTAATTTTACTATAACATAAACCATTGGTACATGCCACTGGTAACAGGAAATATTTTCCTGAAAAGCCGGCCCGGGAACGCTTCCCGGGCCGGCTCTGTGTTCAGCCTGCTGACATCATTAATATATTCCTCACATCTTCGCGGTCCAGCGCAGTGATGCCTCCAATGGTCTGGTTCCCATTGCGGAAGTTAATGTGGTCCAGCATTGTTTCAAAATCGCAGTCAGTAATACCTGCTTCCTTTATGCTGACAGGAAGTCCCATGGACCGGAAGAAATCCTCGGTGGCAGCAATCCCTTCAAGGGCAGCCTGCCCGGGTCCTGTTTGCCTTGATACGCCAAATACCTCATATGCGTATCTGGCAAACCGTTCCATATGGTTCCTGTACACATATCTCATCCATGAACCCATGACCGCGCTCAGTGTCATGCCATGGGGCGTATCATAAAGCGCGCTTAATTCATTGCCGATTTCATGGGTGGCCCAGTCCTGGATCCTGCCGATTCCCACGGTATCATTGTGGGCAATGGAGGCAATCCACATGACCTGTGCCCTGTATCCGTAGTTGTGCGGGTCCTTTATAAGGGCTGGTCCTATTTCCACCAGGGTTTTAAGGATGCCCTCCGCCATGCGGTCAATTACCCTGATTTCATCATCCGGTGTAAAATACCGCTCGCACACATGTGAAAACATATCCGCCACCGAACATGCGGTTACGGAGGCAGGCAGGGACACGGTAAGCTCCGGGTTCATGAAGGCCAGCACCGGCCTTAATGCCTGGGAACTGGTCAAAAGCTTCTGCCCTGTCCGGGTGTTGTTAATCACGCTCACATCCCCTGACTCGCTGCCCGTTGCAGGACACGTAAGGATCACTCCCACCGGAACGGATTGGCTGACGCGGATTCCTTTTGTGAAGAAATCCCACACATCCCCGTCATAAAGGGCGCCTGCCCCAATGGCCTTTGACGAGTCAATGACGCTCCCTCCCCCAATGGCAAGTATGAAATCAATCTGGTTCTCCTTTACACAGCGGATGCCCTCATAAACCAGGTCCAGGCGCGGATTTGGCTTTACGCCCGGCAGTTCCCGGACAGCCATCCCATTGTCTTCCAAATCACGCCTGACCGACTCCAGAAGCCCTGTGTCATACAGATAGGCCCCGCTGTCATGATGGATCAGTACACGGCTTACCCCCATCTGCCTTAATACGCTTCCTGCTTTCTTATGCACATCCCTGCCAAATAAAAATCTTGTATTCAGCCATAACTCAAAATCCCTCATCATAATTATCCTGCATTCCTTTCTGCTTTATCAGCACGGGACAGCCTGATCCATTATCAAATCCTTTATGATCCCAAACAGCTCCCATCCATCAGAAGCCGTATAATCCGGCTTTTCCCGAAGCAGCAGCCTCCTGTCCCCATCCCCATATAAAACCGCAATGGCCGGAAACCCGCACATCCTGGCAGCCGCGATATCGCTCCATGTATCCCCGATACAGACAGGACGCCTGTTTTTCAGCTCATGCTCCATAAGGTAGCCATAGACGGCCTGTTTTGTGTCCGCACCCGCAACAGAGTCCAGGGAATAACAGACCGGCATCAATCCCTCCCAGCCTTTCACTTTCATCAGCCGCCTTAAGGCGGGTTCCGGCTTGGAGCTGACCACAACCCATACCGTACCCTGCCCTGCCAGGTATCTGAATATCTCCTCCAGCCCGGGATACATCCTTGTCTTATGAAACTGATTCATGGTCCTGTAATGGGTCTTTATATGGGAGCAGAACACATCAAACAGATGCCCTGGCGGCAGGGGGTTAATATGCCGGAACAGTTCCTCCTCAGGCAGGGCCACATGGGATGTATCCTCCATGAATTCCTTGTCCACGGCTCCTCCCACTGCATTGGCCGCATATTCCACGGAATCCCACACATCCTCCCTTGTGTCCGCTATGACCCCGTCAAAGTCAAAGATTACCGCATCTGCCTTTCCCATCATCTTACCTTCTCCTTCTTAGCAAAACACCATTTGCTCCACATGGTCCCGGCTACCACCAGTAATGCGCCCGCAATCACCGGCAGCGTAATATTAAGCCCCAGCATCCAGGCCGTGATGACCGTGGATATGATTGGCAGGAAGTTGGAAGCCAGGACCACCACCAGCATATTTCCTTTCTTAATGGAAACAGTCCACAGCACATTGGCAATACATGACACGGCAATGGCCTGATACAGCATTTCCCCCACCAGTCTTGGGGTAAAGTTCCTGGGTTCGGGCAGGAACAGGGATATGCTGCCCAGGATGACGGATGATACTATCATGTAGATTCCCACTCCGTCCACTGGTTTCTGCCCAAGATACTTCTTTGTCAGGTTTGTGTAAAAGGCCCAGGACAGGGAGACAATGAATCCCATCATATATGCCATCCAGTTCCCGCTCAGGATGTCCCCGAAAAAAGCCTGCACGTTATGGATGCTTCCTCCCATTTTGGCAATGATGATGCCGCACAGGCTGACAGCCACACTGGCTGTCAGCCATGCGCTGGCTCTCTTTTTTAAGATGGGGATGGTAAGGACAAGCGTAAACAGCGGCCATAGGAAACGGATTAAGACCATGGTCATGATTTCTGCCTCGGTGCTCACCATTTCCATGGAGATATAAGAAGCAGCGGTGTAGATTACAAACAGGCTTCCGCAGATAATCCAATACTTTGGGGGAGCCCCCCTGTACTGTCTGATGCCGTGGTTGGTCACTAACTGGTGGACAATCACAACCGCGCCTCCAATCAGGTTCACCACTGCCGCCGCCGTATACGGCCCAAGTCCCGTGCTGAGATTTTTTGTAAATGCTGCGCTTGTGCCCCATATGATGATGGTTATGATCCCAAGCAGTGTATATTTATTAGACTCCATCCCCACACCTCATTATCCTTTTATAGAATCAACCATGCCTTATTACGGATAACAGGCCAGGGTTTTATCCAGCAATTCTGTAAAACCTTCAAAATCCAGTTCCAGCGCAGCCTCTGCATTGGGTTCTTCCCCCCTGAAATCCATGGTGGGTTTCCGGTGCAGGTCTATATCCGGTTCCGGTCCCCGCAGATGCCTGTAATCGCACACAGTCATCCCTCTTGTAAACTCCCCCTTCAGCTCCACCGTAATATGCATGGGAACCGCCTGGATCAGCTTTTCATCAATCAGCCATGCCACAGCGCAGGCGTCATGGATGTTGGCGCCTGCAAGGCTTGCGTTCTTCTCCGTGGCATCCATGAAATACTCCACCAGCTGGGCTGCAAACACCGCGCTGCGCGTGCCGATCCGGTAGAACTGGTCCACATGCTTTTGTACCAGGAAACACTGGCGCGTCAGGTTCACCCCGCACATCTTCACATGCATGCCGGAATTAAACACACGGTATGCTGCTTCCGGGTCCACGAATATATTAAACTCCGCTGCCGGGGTCCAGTTCCCGTATGTAACAGACCCGCCCATGATGCTCAGTTCCTTTACGCGTCCCACAATCCCGGGTTCTTTGTTAATGGCCGCCGCGATATTGGTCAGGGGACCGGTTGCAATCAGCGTCACATCGTCTGTACCCATCACCGTATCAATGATAAAGTCCACCCCATGTTTTTCCTGGGCTTTTATGGACGGCTCAGGCAGCACCGGTCCGTCCATGCCTGAGGGCCCGTGGAACTGGGGCGCTGTCACCAGGGGCGCTACCAGCGGGCAGCTATGGCCTGGATAAACTTTTATGTCCTGCCGTCCAATTACCTCCAGGACCTTCAGCGCATTCTTTGTGACGTTTTGAAGGCTGCAGTTCCCACCAATCGTGGTGATACCCAGCAGATTCAGATGGGCCGCGGCCAGCATGATGGCAAACGCGTCGTCATGTCCAGGGTCGCAGTCCAGTATTACTTTTCTTTTATCGCTCATGATTCCTCCCTGTGTCTTTCCAAAAATGTTTCCACGTCATTCCTGTATGGGCAGGACCTGGCTCCCTTGCGCTCCACGGTATAACCTGAGACCGCATTGCCATATTCCAGGCATTGGGACAAGGTGCCGCCCTCCAGTCTTTTTGCTATAAAACCGGCGTTGTATACGTCCCCGGCCCCCACGGTGTCCTCCACCGTAACATGGAACGCCGGGCGCTCCACTTCTTCGTCCATGGAAAATGCCTTTGAGCCGTTCCTGCCCATGCGCGCTACCATGACATGGCCGGCCCGCACCAGCCCGCGGACACTGTCCTCCCAGCTGTCCCGGGGATTCAGATAGTAAAATTCCTCTGCGCCGGATCCAAGGACATAGTTTGAATACTGAATGATTTCCATGACAGCGTCCCTGTAGGAAGGATCCAGTACCCCGTTATCCACCCGCAGGTTCAGGTCAAAGGAGGTGGGAATCCCATTTTCATAAGCAGTCCGGAACATGCGGATGATGGATGACCTTGCCGAGGTATCATCCACAATCGCCATTCCGGAAGAGTGGAGCCAGGCCGTATCCTTTATCCAGGCGCTGCCCATCCGCTCCAGATCCATTTCCTTAAATGCCTGGTCCACCCTGGGCCATCCCCACAGGTAGCGCTCCCCCTGTTCATCAATAAATGCAAACACACACACGGTATTTTTTCTGGCATCTTCAATCAGGCAGGCCGTGTCAACGCCCTCCTTCTCAAAGTCCTTTTTTATATACGCGCCGTACTGGTCGCATCCAATGGTCCCTGCAAAACCTGTCCTGACCCCCAGACGGCTGAGAGCCACAGCCGTATTGGCACAGGTCCCCCCTCCCACAAGACAGGGATTGGGATATTCCACCAATGTCCTCCTGTCATTTAAAAAGCGCGGAAAGGGAACAATCAGGTCCACATTGGCGTCCCCTGCCACCAGAACCTTAGGCATTGAGGGATGCCTCGATAAATGCTTTTACTTTTTCAGGGTCCTTGCACCCCTTTCCTTCTTCCACCTGGTCGAAATTAGTGAGGCTGAAGGAGTCCACCCCATAAGGATGGGTTTCATGGATGGCCTCCGCCACATTGGACGTGTCCAGGCCGCCTGCAATGATACACGGCACGGATGTGCTCTCAATGATGGCCCGGTCAATGCTTCTGTCATGGGTCAGTCCGGTTGCCCCTATATCGTTGGCAGTATCTGCCTTTGTATCAATCAGGAAGAAATCGGAAACCGCCTCATACTGCTTTATGTATTCCAGGGCTTTCTGCTCCTCAATGGGTACATTCTGAAGGACAGGGATGGCCTGCATGATCTTAAGGCCCGGGAAACGCCGTTTCAGCTCCATCACCTCATCCGGGCTGATGCCTTCAATATTGCCTGACAGGTGAAGGACATCCGGAAGGACTTCCTTCAGGTTCTCTGTTATCTCATCAATATCCTCTGCAATGGTCAATCCAATCTTAACCGCCTCCGGCTGTACCCCCATAAAGATTTCCTTTGCCTTTTCCAGCGTCAGCTGTCCCGGGGTCCGTTTAATCCTGCCATAGGAAACGCCGATATGATGGGCTCCCATATCAATCACCATCCTTGCATCCTCAACCGTACGGATTCCATAAATCTGAATCTTTACATCTGCCATTTTCATTCTCCTCCATAATCTCAGTCTTATGTCTCTATGCTTCTATGCCCTTTTTACGGCCTTTTCAAAACTCTTCATGAATACATCCACGGTAAACACGGTATCCAGTCCCGCTCCCTGGGCCACACGGGCAATGGGAGGCGGGGAGACAAAACTCTGCTTTAACAGCTCTGTCTGTGCAAATACCTCTGCCGCAGGCCCGTCCACCAGAACCCGGCCCCTGCACATCACGACCACCCGTTCAAAGTTCTCAACCACGAATTTCATGTCATGGGAAATGGTGATGCACAGCTTACCCCGTTCCTTAAGGGCGGTTACAATGTCCCGGAGCCGTTTATTACCCTCCACGTCCTGTCCGCAGGTGGGTTCGTCAAATACCAGCGCTTCCGGGTCCATCATGATGATGGATGCCACGGTACAGAACTTCTTTTCCGTGCTTGTCAGGTCAAAGGGGTGTTCATCCAGCTTATCCTCCAGCCCGCACAGCCTGGCAGTCCATTCCAGCAGTTCCTGTATCTTCTTCTCATCCATCCCGATCTGCCTTGGGCCAAACTCCAGTTCTTTCCTTACACTGTCCAGGAACAGCTGGTCATCCGGGTTCTGGAACACGTAACCTACGGTCTTTGACCACTGGGCCGTGGACCTGCTGTTTATATCCTCGCCGTTTATCAGTACCTGGCCGGACGTGGGCCGCAGGATGCCGTTGAAATGTTTGACCAGGGTGGTCTTTCCCGCCCCGTTCTGTCCGATGATGGCCACTGGCTCATTTCCCTCAATGACAAGGTCAATTCCCTTTAACGCCTCGTCCCCTGTGGGATATACATGCTTCATATCCTTTAATTCCAGTTTCATCCGGCCAGCACCTCCCTTACAAGTTCAATGGTGTCTTCCTCAATCACCTTGACCGGGCCGTCATAAAGCCCCCGTTCCTTAAGCTCCCTGGTAATGGCCACATAATCAGGCGCGCCTATATGATGGGCCATGACGTCCGGGTTCCCGAATATATTCTGGGGCGTATCAAGGGCAACCTGTTCCCCTGAATCCAGCACCAGGATCCTATCCGCGCACCTTGCCACCCGCTCCATGTCATGGTCAACCATGATGACCGTTACGCCATTTTTATTCAGTTCTTTCACAATATCAAATATCTCCTCACTCCCCAGGGGATCTAACTGGGTGGTGCACTCATCCAGCACCAGGATGCCTGGTTCCATGATAAAGGTAGAGCCAAAGGCAACCCGCTGCACCTGTCCGCCGGACAGTTCCAAAGGATTCTTATGTATGATGTGGTCAATCCTCATGAGTTTTGCCACATACTCTACCTTCTTAACCATCTTTTCCCTGGGCACGCCTTTATTACCCAGACCGTACGCCAGTTCCTCTGCCACGCTTCCGGCTGTATAGGATAGCTGGTTAAACGGATTCTGGAAAACCAGGCCTATCTTTGAGGAAAGTTCCGCAATGGTGCTTTCCTGGGTATCAATCCCGTCCACCAGGACCTGTCCTTTAAGCTTTCCTGCAAAATAGTAAGGGATCAGCCCCACCAGGGCATTGCATAAGGTGGATTTGCCCGAGCCGTTCTGCCCGATGATACACAGGAACTCTCCCTTTTTAACTTGAAAATTCAGTCCGTTCAGGACCCGCTTCTTAGCATCCCTGTACTTGAACTTCAGGTCCTTTACTTCTAAAACCACTTGTTCCATAGCGTCCTCCTAATATTCACCTCAAATCACATGGAGCCTCATCAGAATACTGACCGCGAGGACTGCCACGAAAAACAGGACTAAGCATGTTTTGCACACCCTGTCAGAGGCGGAAACCGTTACCTCCACATAGGTGGTGGGCTTCACCCCTTTAATCCCGAATCCCCTGGTCTCCAGCGTCATCCCCCGCTCCTGGGCATCTGTCAGGGAGGACATGACCACCGGACCTAATAGGGGTATGTATGCCTTCAGCCTGGACATCATGGTTCCCTTGGTCTCCACGCCCCTGGCATTCTGGGCTTCCTGTATCACGCTCATCCTGCGCTGCATCTGCGGAACCACATTCAGGCTTGCCAGTATCAGGTATCCTACCTTGGGATTCATGCCTGAGGCCGTAAGGGCGGCAACCAGCTTACCCGTGTATGTGGTGGTGGACATCAGGTAGAAGCTTCCAAGAAAGGTAAGAAGGGTGCCCACAATCTTAAGTGCATATACGGTACCCTCAAGCCCCAGCTGCGCAAACCCAAAATCGGCAAGGACCGTGACATTCTTAGGACTGTATAGTCCCTGGATGAACATCAGCATGACAAAAATGGGTACAAAGAACATAAAAATGAATTTAGAGAACTTTTTTAACAGTCCGGCTATGGCCGCTGCCACAAACAACAGGGCTACAATTACGTATCCCAGGATAAATCCAGGATAGATAAGCGCGCTGAGTCCCAGGCAGAATATCGCATATATCTTAACCATAGGATTCATCCTGTCAATGGGTGAATCCATTGGTATATAGTTGGATGTCTTTGCCATCTTTCCTTATCCCTCCATCAATCGTCATCCTCGTCCTCATCCGCGGAATCTACCGCATACTGGCTCAGGAATCTCTTGGGTATCCTCTTTAACAGCACATATGCAATGGCAAATGCGATGGCACGGTCTGCCAGGTTCTCAATCATGGATGATGCGAATACGGACTTAACAATATCCTTTGTAGCTGCAATCAGACCTGCTGTCAGTACCGATGTACCGGTTGCCCCGGTTGCCCCGCCAAAAACAAAGATGGTGATACAGGAAGAAATCACAACAGATGAAAATGTCACCACCAGCCATGTAAGGATGACGCCCCAGGTCTTCTTAAACAATCCGGCTTTAATCATATAACCGGTAATAAGACCGGCCGCAATACTTACAAGGGAATACGGCACGTAAATGGGATTGGATACCAGCGCCAGGAATATGTTGGTCAGAAAGCCTACCAATGCAGCCACCCAGGGTCCTGCCAGGGCCGCGGAAAGAATGGTTCCTATCATATCCAGGAACAATGGAAGCTTAAGAGTGGATGCCAGCGTGCCGCCAATCAGGTTGATTCCTACCGCAATCGGTATGAGAACCAGGGATTTTGTTGAAAACTGTGCTTTTAATCCTTGTACAAACGTCAATTTCTGCTTCTTGTTGCTCATGTTACACCCTCCTAAAATTTAATATTGTTTACGGGTATTACATCTTTATCTTACGTCCCCTTGTTCCCAAACTTATAGCATGTAACATATAAGATGTAATACAAGTTATATTATATAAAAAATACATAGGGATACGTTCCGAATGTATTTTTTATTTCCGCTCAGGCCTTTGGAGCCTGTCCCTCTTCCATGGTCTCCCTGACCTCAAGTTCTATCTGGTCAAAAAGTTCATTGGTCAGCTTCTTAAGGTTATCAATCTCCCCATTCCTGATATATTCCAGCATGGCGGAGTGGAACTCTATCCCCTCCTCTGCCCCGCGCTCGGTCACGGCCTCCTTCATGGCCGCGCTGAGTATGTCATAAACCAGGTTGCTGATCTTGATTATGAAGGGGTTGCCGGTCATCTCATATAACTTCATATGAAACTCCAGGTCATACTTGGTATACTTTTTAAGATTGGTCCGATAGTACTGCTTCATCTTATCAAGAGTCTTGGTTAAAAATGCAATATCGCGGCTGGTGGGATTCCTGGTATATAAATCAATGATCCCCACTTCCAGGATCCTTCTGTACTCAACCACGAAAAGAATATCGTCAGGCGTCATCAGCAGCATGGGCGTCAGGGACTTCAGGTAGTTATTGGTGGTGAACTCCTTGACAAAAGTGCCCTTTCCCCTGTATGTCTCCACTAAATCCATGGCTGCCAGCTTCTGTATGGCTTCCCTGACAGAGATGCGGCTGACCCCCATGATGGAAGTCAGCTCATTCTCTGACGGAATCTTCTCTCCCGGCTTCCACTTGCCGGTTGTTATCTGGGAAAGGAGCTGTTCAAATACCTGCTGCCTTATTTCCTTTTTATCTAATGCATGCAAATCAAATTCTGCACTCATGTCCTCATCCATTCCTGAAACGCTGTATTTTTTACTCTGTTGACTTGTATTATATCTTACTAGTTTTGTTTTGTCAACTAGTTATCTTTTTCAGCTTTTATCCCTTGTTTTATTGAATATTTTTACCACTATCATCTCTGAAACGCTTTGAAATTATTGGATGATTTGACATTATTTATGTGCATCGTGCAGTAAATATGACTTTATCCACAACAGCTACAAAAAACAACTCGCCAACCAGGACCTGATCCACACCTGATTTGCCCATCTTTTCCATCTCCTGACCGGCCGGTTAATCATGCTCCACGTCCCAGTCCACAATCTCCCCTGTCCCGGCATCAATCTTACACTCATACTCCAGACCGCCTGATACAAACTCCACCTTATATACCAGCCTGCCGTCATCCCAGTCCTGCCCAGCCTTGGTGTATACTGCCTGGGAATCCTTTACCCCGGCCTGCTTCAGTGCAATTTCCTTTGCTTTTCCCAACGTTATCTTCTTAGTATTCCCGCCCTCTCCTGCATCTTTGTCATAGTGGCCTGCATCGTAATCATAACTTAAGATTTTTCCTGAAACAGGGTCCACCTCATAATCAAATTCCCTGCAATCATCCGTGACAAACTCTATCTCATAAACCTGCCGTCCATCCTCATGATTAAGCCCTGCCTTTATGAATGTCACCTCTGACACAGGAAATCCCGCGTGTTCCGCTGCAATTTCCTGTGCCCGTTCCAGCTTAATGTAAGAATCCTTCCGGCCGTCCCTGCTGTCGGAACTATCATTTGCATCATATTCCGCTTTTACAATCCTTCCGGATGACACATCAATCTCATATTCATACTCTTCCCTGTCCCTGGTATGGAATTTCACCTCATAAATCTGTTTTCCATCCTCATGATCCAGCTCTGCCTTGATAAAGGGAATTTTCTTTTCAGATACCCCTGCATGTTCCATGGCAATCTCCTTTGCCCTGGCCTCCGTGATATCCGCTGCCAGCACATCCATGGCTGCTGGCATGGATAATAACCCGATTGCAAACGCGGTGCCGATAACTGCCGCCATCCTCTTCATATGATTTCCTCCTGCTCACATTTTGTTATGGTTTTTGTCCTGTTAATGATATTTTAAAAATTAAATATTAAAATATTATTAGAAGATATGAATCATGCACTTTTTTATGTATAATGTCAGCAGCAGACATGAGGAGCTGTCTGGACTGCAGCCATATGGCAAAAGGCAATGGAACAAAGGAGGGACATATGAGGATATTAGTTGCTGAGGACGAACGCGATATGAACCGTCTGATAACCAGGACCCTTGAAAAAGAAGGTTATGGGGTGGATTCCTGCCATGACGGGGACGAAGCCCTTAATTATCTTGACAGTGCGGATTACGATGCCGCAATCCTTGATATCATGATGCCCCGGCGGGACGGATATGAGGTTTTAAAACACCTGCGCGGTCTTGGAAAAGAAACCCCGGTCCTATTCCTGACTGCCCGTGACAGCATTGCGGACCGGGTCGCCGGGCTGGATCTGGGAGCGGATGATTATCTTATCAAACCTTTTGATTTTGATGAACTGCTTGCCCGGATCCGGGTGCTGACAAGAAAGCGCAGCACACACAGGACCAGCGTCATTACAATCAGTGACCTGAAAATAGACACGGGCAGCCACTCCGTCATCCGTGGCGCGCGCCCCATTGAGCTTTCCTCCAGGGAATATGCAATCCTTGAGTATATGGCCCTGAACCAGGGAAGGGTCCTGTCCAGGGAACAGATTGAGGACCATGTCTGGAATTTTGACTACAGCGGCGGCACCAACGTGGTGGACGTGTATATCAGTTACCTGCGCAAAAAAATTGACAGCGGTGAGGAAAAGAAACTCATCCGCACGGTATGGGGAACGGGCTGGATGCTGAAGGAGGATGCATGAAAAGGATATCCGCAGGGCCAAGGAAAGCCAGGACAGGCATGTCGGTCAAGCTTAAGATAACCCTGTGGTTTACCGCTTTCATGACCATCATTTCCGCCATCTGCCTGATCCTTATACTGACCATTGACAGCCAGGTTGCCAGGAACCAGGCCTACAGGCTCCTTTCTGACACGGTCAGGGGAAATGTTGACAAGGTGCGCCTGGCCCATAACCGCCAGCTTGCCCTGGATGATGATTTCAGTTTTTATAAAAACGGGGTCTACATCCTACTGTATAATAAGAACAAGGCCCTTCTGTCCGGTCAGGCCCCTCCCTATTTCCCAGTGGACGCAGAGCTGGAAAACGGTGTAACAAAGGCAGTTTCCGGCTCAGAGGACGGCTTTTACGTGTCTGACCTGTGGATTCCCTGGGGATGGGAGGACGGGGTCTGGATCCGGGGCGCCATCCAGCGCCATAACAGCAGCCAGGAAGCAGGAAGCATACTGTTTATGTTCTTCCTCATACTGCCCTTTATCATCCTCTCAGCCTCCCTTGGAGGATATCTTATCGTCAGAAGGGCCCTAGAGCCCATAGAACAGATTGCAAAGACAGCAGGCAGTATTACCGAGGGCCGGGACCTGACGCGCCGTATCGGGCTTTCCAGGGGCTCAGATGAGGCCCTGCGCCTGGCCGGCAGCTTTGACCATATGTTTGAACGCCTGGAACACTCCTTTGAAACAGAAAAACAATTTGCCTCCGATGCATCCCATGAGCTGAGGACCCCCACCGCCGTCATCCTGGCCCAATGCAGCTATATCAGGAAATACGCCGGTACCGAGGAAGAATACCTGGAGGGTGTTGCTGTCATTGAACGGCAGGCGCAGAAGATGTCCCTGCTCATAAACCGCCTCCTGGACATGACACGGCTGGAATTCGGTACCAGAAAACTGGCAAAGGAGGATACGGATGTCAGCCTGCTGGTGGAAACCCTGTGTGAGGAACAGGATACCGGCGCCAGAGGTATTTCCCTGGAAAGGGACATAAAAAAGCAGCTTCACGCCCAGGCAGATGCCCATCTCCTCTCCAGGGCCGTCATGAACCTGCTGGAAAATGCACGCAAATACGGACATGATAATGGACACATCCGGGTAAAACTCTATGATAATGGGGATAATCTCATATTAGAAGTGGAGGATGACGGCATCGGAATCGCACCGGAACATCAGGATAAGATATGGCGGCGTTTTTATCAGGTAAACAGCTCCAGACAGGCTGGTTCCGGCCTTGGCCTGGGTCTGTCCATGGTCCGTCAGATTATGCGCCTCCATGACGGGGATATCCGTGTAAACAGCAGGCCCGATGCGGGGAGCTGTTTTACCGTAATCCTTCCCAAAGGAGAAAAACCTGTTTTGTAACTGAAAGGAGATCATATGAAACATAAATATTTACCGGCCTGCCTGGTTCTTTCCATTACATTGGCCATATCCGCCTGCGGCTCGGACGCCCGGGAATCAGCTGATTATATAGGTATTGACTCCGCCAAAGGGATTGCCCTCAAATCCGCGGGCCTGTCGCCGGACCAGGCTGAATTCACCACTGCCGGCCTGGATAAAAAGGACGGTATCTTTTATTACCAGATCTGCTTTTCCTCTGATGGAACTGAGTACGAATACGCCATTGACGCCCTCACCGGAGTTGTAATCCAGGGGCCTTTGGACCCTGGGATTCCTGTTTTGGCTGATGGGGGGAGTAATCCGTCTGATCCATCCCGGATTTCCGGAACCAATCCGGAAGAATCAGACCTGAATTCCGGTTCCGGCGAGGCATACGATGCCTCTCAGGCATCCGGCAGTCCATCCGGCTCCGCACAACCACCCGCCAATACCGATACCGGCACAATAGACGAACAGCAGGCCCGTGATATCGCCATAACCCACTCCGGCATATCCAGTCAGGACATCACTCAAATGGAGGTAAAACAAGAGGACGATGACGGCATTGTAATGTATAAGGTAAAATTTAAAACCAGCGGCAGCAACGAATATGAGTATGAAATTGACCGTTACAGCGGCCGGATCATCAGTTTTGAACATGACCTGGATGATTACAACCAGCCGTCCCCGCCGGGAGCCACAGCCAGGATCGGCCAGTCCCAGGCAATGGACGCCGTCCTTTCCAGGGTACCCGGCGCCAGTAACAGCGATTTATCAATCACGCTGGAGGAAGACGACGGCAGACTGGAATATAAAGGCAGGATACGATATGACGGCATGGAATATAAATTCAAACTGGACGCCTACAGCGGCGCGCTGACCGAATGGGAGGCGGAACCGGACGATTAATCACGCATCCCTTTCCCCTGCTTCATTACATTCCGCTTAATACAGAACGCAGGCTTCACACATAGACATCCCTATGCGCAAAGCCTGCGTCCCTTCACTATCCTTCTATCAGCCAACCCTCAGCTTAAACTTCTGAAGTTCCCTGTCCGAATCTACCTTTTCAATCATGGCGCCCAGTCCCTGGAGCTTTTCCTCAAAACATTCATAGCCTCTCTGGATATAACCAATCTCATCCACAACCGTGTATCCGTCAGCTGCCAGTCCTGCAATCACAAGCGCTGCCCCCGCCCTCAGATCGGGCGCATTGACCTGGGCCCCTGTCAGGCGTTTCACACCGTCTATGACAGCCACATTGCCCTCAACCTTGATGCTGCTGCCCATACGGGCCAGTTCATCCACATACTTAAAGCGGTTCTCGAAAATGCTCTCTGTTACCATGCTTGTTCCGTTGGCCAGCACAAGGGCGACTGTCATCTGGGGCTGCATGTCTGTGGGGAAACCGGGATACGGCAGCGTCTTGATATCCGTATGCTTCTGGGAAGGCTTGCCCACAACGCGCACCGCGTCGTCAAACTCAGCCACCTCGCAGCCAATCTCCATAAGCTTTGCGGAAATAGCTTCCAGATGCTTTGGTATCACATTCTTAATCATTACATCCCCTCTGGTTGCAGCGGCCGCACACATAAAGGTACCCGCCTCAATCTGATCCGGAATGATGGAATACTCGGTCCCGTGGAGCCTGTCCACCCCTCTGATGCGGATGGTGTCTGTTCCGGCCCCCTTTATGTTGGCGCCCATACTGTTAAGGAAGTTGGCAACGTCAACAATATGCGGCTCCTTGGCCGCGTTCTCCAATATGGTCTGCCCCTCTGCAAGGGCTGCCGCCATCATGATATTGATGGTTGCACCAACAGAAACCACATCCAGATAAATGTGGCTTGCCACCAAATCAATGGCATGGGCAATCACAGCGCCCCTCTCAATGATAACCTCGGCGCCCAAAGCCCTGAACCCCTTGATATGCTGGTCAATGGGCCTGCTGCCGATATTGCACCCCCCCGGAAGGGGCACCTGGGCGCTCTTATACTTACCTAACAATGCGCCGATGAAATAATAGGATGCACGAATCTTGCGGATGTATTCATCATCCACAGATACTTCCTTTATGTTGCTTCCGTTAATCTTTACAGTGTGTCGGTCAATGCGTTCAACCCTTGCACCGATTTCCTCTATGGCCTCTAACAGTACATTAATATCCCGTACATCCGGCAGATTATCAATCAAAACGTCATCATCTGTCATAATGGAAGCGGCCAGAATACCCAGTGCGGCATTCTTGGCACCGCTTATGGTCACATCGCCCACCAGCGGGTTGCCGCCTTTGATTATATATTGTTCCATTCCACACCTCTGATATTTATTTAAACAAATCCCATATCCAAGGACAACATTCCTAAACAATTACGTAAAAATTTGTTCATATTTTATTTACATCTTTCTTAGATTATACCATAAGAATCAGATTTGTAAAGCAGAACGCAAATCCGGCGCCCAAACCATGTTCTTCCAATCCTTATTCCCATCTGCCCCTGCAAATGAAAACCCGGGGTTCCCATCCGATTTAAAATTCCTCGGATGGGAATCCCGGGCACTTGCTTCTTTGCCGTATATTACTGAATAAATAACGTATTTACATCCAATGGCGACTCAATCATATCTGACTCCAGCATGAAATCAGCTGTTTTCTGAAACCCGTCCTTATCCTCCTGGCTGATATCCATGGAGAAGTCATAATATCCATACATTTCCTGTACCGCTTCCTCGTCCAGGTCCAGTTCCCCTGCCACGATTTTCAGGGTTTCCTCCTGATTTTCCTTCATGAACGCGGCAATCTTATCCTGGGCTTCCATGAACCGACTTATCACATCCTGGTTCTTCTCATAGAAGTCTTCCCTTACAGCTACCGCAATGATGGCCTTGATAAGCCCTTCACCGTCAGCAACCATATGATACCCCTGCTGCTTGGCCTGGTAAGCGGTTGCGCCTGCTATCAGGGCCACATCCACGCTGCCGCCGTCCAGGCCCGCCTTTGCTTCAGCAATCCCCATGTTAACATAATCCACATCCTCAATGGTCAGCCCGCCGGTGGCCAGGTAAGCCGCCAGAAGCTCATGGAGGTTGGTTCCCGCCGGCCCGGCAATTGTCTTGCCCTTCAGGCTCTCAGGCGTGGTCAGGCTGTCATCCTTTGAATACATGCAGAATGCCTTAGGCGACCTGCTGTACATGTTCAGCACCTTGATGTCTGCCCCATTGGCAGCTGACAGGATAACCGAGGTCGCCCCAACCGCATAGAGAATCTGTACGTCGCCGGATGCCAGGGCCTGGGTCTGGTCCGCGCCTGAATTGATTTCAGCATATTCCACGGAAATCCCCATATCCTCAAAGCTCTGGGCAAAAATTTTCTGGTTCTTCTCTATGATACTTGGAACATTCAGCGGGGATACCACATAGGTCAGTACCAGCTTGTCAATGCCGCTTGCAGCCTTCTTCCCTTCTTCCCCGGATTCCCCGGAAGCTTCAGACGTACCTGCCGCAGCGCCCTCCTGCGCCTTATCCCCTGCCTTCCCTGTCTGCTCTGTCTGCGTCCCAGCTGCTGCAGTGGTTGCTGTTGCAGATCCATCCGTGCATCCCGTTAGGGCCGTAACCCCCATGCACAGTGCCAGTCCAAATGCCATTAATCGTTTCATGATACATATCCTCCTCATTCAGTTATATTTAAACTATTTATAATATCCCTTTTCAGGGAAATAAACCAATCATCCAGCAGGTTCCGTTCCCCTGCTGTCTCAGGAACCTGATACTGTGCCTTGACCAGCCCATTCTCAATCACCACGATACGGTGTCCCAGAAGCAGGGCCTCGTCAATGCTGTGGGTCACGAACAGGATGCTGCTGCCCTGTTTTCCCTGAACCCGCAATAGCTCCTTCTGCATCTGTTCCCTTGTAAAATAATCCAGGGCCGCAAACGGCTCGTCCATCATGATGAAGGAGGGCTCATAGGCCAGGGCCCTGGCAATGGCCGTCCTTTGCTGCATTCCGCCGGAAAGCTGGGACGGATAAGCTTTCTCGAAACCGGAAAGTCCTACGGCAGCAATGATACGCTCAATCTTTTCCTGGTCCTGGTCCTTTTTTTCCAGGCCAAAGGTAACATTGTTCCACACATTCAGCCAGGGCATGAGCCGCGGCTCCTGGAACACAAATGCGGTCTTATGGGACAGTCCATACCGTATTTCCCCTTCATCCGCCTGTTCCAGCCCCCCTGTAAGGCGCAAAAGCGTGGTCTTGCCGCATCCGCTCCGCCCCAGGATGACCGTAATGTGTTTCTCCGGTATCTTCAGGCTGATTCCATTCAGGACCTTAACAGGCCGTTCATCCACCACATATTGTTTGTGTATGTTAATAAGCTCAATTCCAGCCATTGTCACAGGATCCTTTCAGTAATTTGCTGATTGCCAGGCCAAAGATGCGGTCCGTGGCATATCCCACTGCCCCGATGACCAGGATACCCACGATGACCTTGTCTGTCCTGGACATCTGCTGGGCAAATAATATCATGTGCCCAAGTCCCGTGGACGCTGCAACCATCTCCGCGCCGATAATCGCCCTCCAGCTGTATCCCAGGCCAATGCGCATGCCCACCAGGATGTCCGCCGATGCATACGGCAGCACGATCCGCAGGAATTTCCTTCCTTTGGAGTATCCGAACATGTCCCCTACCTCCAGAAGCTTTTTGTCACACCCGGTAAAGCCTTTAACGATATTCAGATACATCGGGAAAAAGGACGCCAGCACAATAATCACGGTTTTGGTTATCTCCCCAATCCCGCACCACAGGATTAACAAGGGAATCATGCTCAATGGCGGCACATTGCGGAAGAACTGGACCACATACTCATAATACCTGCCCGAGGCAGGCAGCAGCGCCCTCAGCATCCCCAGGCAGAACGCCAGCCCAAATGCAATGGAAAATCCTTTCATTACCCGGATGAAGCTGATATAGATATCCTTCCAGATTTCACCGGATACCAGCATCCTAAAAAAGCTCTGCAGCACTTTATACGGCGGAGGAAGCACATAGGCGCTGACCATCCCCCATCTGCATACCAGGTACCACACAAGAAGGACAGCGCCCATGCCGATTACCGGCGCCGCCGCATCCTTCCATCTATGTTTCATCCATCATCACCCCGTCCCCATTGTGGCAGCCCCTGTGGCAGTACAGCATTTCCACAAGCCGCACTTCCCTCCATCTGCCGCTTTTCATATACGCTTCAATCTCCTCTTTCCCGGTCAGGCTTTGGACCTTCTCCTCCACCCCGGCAAAAAAGCCAGGCGGAATGGGACTTGCATGGAGCTGCTTTCCCTCAGGCCCCTGCCCCAGTTCCTTTAAGAGCCTGTTCCATGGAATGAACCGTGTGTTGGCAAGCCCCAGGGAATTTCCCATATCTGCCAGGGAAGCACACGGCGTGGTGATGATTTTCTCCCCACTCCCCAAATCTTCCCTGCAGCTGATTTCCCTTGCACAATGAATCAGAATCGGTTCAATCGCGGCAGCCCTTACACCGTCCACTGCCAGTGCTTCCACTAACCCACAAGCCATGGGGCATCGCGCGTCCGCCACCGTGTCCCTGCATCCGTCCAGCATTTCCCTATACTTTTCCTTCACGGCCTGTCCCCAGTCAACCATGCACCTGACCCGGGTGAACCCATGTTTTGTTAAAAACTCCTCCATGACTGGTTCCTCATACATGCTTTCCGTCACTGGATTTATCCAAATATATCTCAATATCCATTCTCCTCACCTGTAAGTTAGGTAGTTCTAACCAATGCAGACAGCATATCAAAATTTATTAAAAAAGTCAACTCCTTCCAGACCATCTCATGAAATCCGGAAGAAATTGACTTGTGGTCAATTTACAGTAAGGGCACACAGAAAATCATTCTGAAGCGCTTTAAAATATTCCGTGGCGTCATTAAGCCCCATCTTGGCGGTTTCCTGGGTCTGAGGGTCATAAAGGGTCACATTATACTGGTCATAACCGGACAGCAGCACATATTGCCCTGCATCCACATAGGCAATGACCGGAATCCCCTTATCAATATAATACAGGACCTGGCTCAGGCTGCAGCCGCCCGCGTCAATGAGGATCAGCCCTTCCTCATACATCCTGCTTCCGTCAAAGGAATCCAGGTACTTGGTCATCTTCCTCGCCTCTTCCACCGGAGACTTGATATTGCGGATAGGGCCTCGGTTAATCCTGTCCCATACAATATGCTGGTTGCTGTCCGTTACGAATCCCATCTGTCCGTAAGCCATGTTCACGGCCGTGCCAAAGCTTCTGGAGCACCCCAGATAATGGCCTCCGCCGTAAGCATGGAACACCATGCCCGTATCTGCCTGGGCCGTTGCTGCAAAACTGATATCCAGGGTACTTGCGAACTCATAGGAAAATGCCCTTGGCGCTGATATATTTACCTTATCCCCGTTCAGATCCGAGTCAGTCTGTACATAATATACCCGGCCCCGGTCCTGGGAGGCAAAGTAGCCAATGCCTTTTAATTCCCCGTCATCCACCTTCTGGTTGCAGACAATGGTATCCTGGTCCTGATACATGTATTGGTTTTCGCTTATCCGCACCAGGCGTTTCAGATGGATACGCCCATCCTCCGCCACCACATCCGAGATATAGATGCCGTCCTTCCTGTACTCGCTTTCCACCTGCATCTCATTGTCCACAATGTACATGGCGTACATGGGCATGCCCTTCATCCGGCCATTTACAATCCATTTGTCTCCGGAATTGCTGAAACCATAAATCAGGTCGTTGCCCACAAATCCCAATACCCTGACATAATCTCCCTCAGATCCTGTTATCTCCTGTTTCTGGGCCGTGTTGAAATCCATGACGTGGACCTTCTCCGACTCATAAAGACTGGCCCCGTCCTGCCATGCAATCCTGCTTCCATCCCCGCTTACCGCGAAGCTGCCTTTTGTAAGTCCCTGTGCAACCACGAGGAATTCATTGCTTTTTAAGTCAATGCCATATACACTTCCCTCCAGCATCAGGTACATCATGCTGTTCTGGCTGAGATAGGACAGGGTGCTGATATCCTCCCTGATTTTCTCAAAAGATTCCGATGCGGCCAGATAGAATTTTTCATTGACCGTATCCTTTTCCGCGTCATAGCTATAATATATGACTCCCATGTGTCCCTCGTATTTCCCCCGGTTCATATAACCATATACAAGGAAATCCACGGTCCCGTCCTCCTGGACGGACAGTATTTTCACATCATGCCTGTCATACCTGCTTCTGATTCCATCATCCTTGCTGCTGTCAAATGTAAAAATGCGCACCAATTCATTGTCAGTCTGGTCATAACACCACAGGTCCCCTCCTGTCTTAAAGGCAAGATAGCGGGACTTGGGGCTTTTAACAGTCTTCACCATATTATCATTGGTAATTCCCAGAATAATACGTTTACCGGAAAATGCTTCCCTTTTCCCAGTGAACATCTCATTGGCATTGCGCTCGTAATTCATCATGTAAATCCGCTTCTCATTCCACTTCATGGTGAAATTATCTTCCGTGTCAACCAGGGTCCTGGTATTATCACTTTCAGTGATTGCCACCGTATACCTGACTTTTACCTGGCCCATGATGCCGTCAAATTCCTGCAGCGTCACCTGTGGCTCCCCCACCATTTCCACAGGAAGCCCGTCCCAGGTAAGATGGTTGAAGCTGGCCCTGATTGTCACATGTCCAAGATTGCTGTTGTCTTCTGTATCATTGGTCTCCAGATAAGAAACCAGCTCCCTTGCCTGATTATAATCCAGGCTCTTTCTGGAAAATTCCTCTGCCAGGCTGACCATATCGTAAGCATAGTTGTTATCCGGCCACACAATCCTGGTATAATAGCGGATCTGCCGCTCACTGGTGCTGACATTCAGCGTAAGATAATACGGCTCATTCCTTATCAAAAGGTTTTGAATGGGAAGAACTGCCGTAGTACTCCCTTCAGAACTGTCCCACTCCGTTACATCCGTGCGCTCAATCAGCCTGTCCAACGACAGGTTCCTCACTTCATAGCTGATTCCTGTTATGGTATTGCCATATTCCGTTATCTTAATCCCCAATTCACGGTTTTCAGGCAGCACAGAGATACTGTCCCTGGCCGCCTGATTGCCCATGTCCTGCATATAACCGTGCAGGCAGTTGATTTCTTTTCCATTTAACTTCATATACACCACAGGGAGGGAAGGTTCCTCCATGGAAGTGTAAACCGTATTTTCCTTTTCCATTGCGTTCCGGGCACTGATAAAATAGATTACAAGGGCCGCTATAAATATCAGGAATAAAATTCCTGCTTTCTGTAATGTTCTTTTCATATGTGTATCTGTTCCTCATATACAGGTTATTTTGGTTATCTCTTATTTTATATAATAACCAGTAAAACTACAACTTAATCTTTTCGAAATTTTGTGTGAACCCTTTGCCGGATTGAAAACGGAACCTTGGAACAACGGTATATCCCTGCCTATATGAAACAAATCCCTCTGGCGCACCGTCTGTTATGCATTTCATTCAATAACAGGACCTTTATCAAATCCCTGAGCCATGACGGCCTGTAAACCGGCTTTGGCGGTGGGACTGGTCTGGGCGGTCTAGGTGGCTGCGGAACCGGTCTCGGTGGCTGCGGCGGCCTTGGTGGCGGCGGAACCGGTCTCGGTGGCTGCGGCGGCCTCGGTGGCGGTGGGACTGGCCT
>NZ_QVEX01000050.1:0-293 GCF_003434055.1 Enterocloster aldenensis
GTGACGTATGGTGAATACATAGCCATACGCCGGGAACCCGGTGAACTGAAACATCTAAGTAACCGGAGGAAGAGAAAGAAACATCGATTCCCAAAGTAGCGGCGAGCGAAATGGGAGGAGCCCAAACCAGCGTGCGTGCATGCTGGGGTTATGGACCGCACACGTGAACCGATTTGTTAATGGAACTGTCTGGGAAGTCAGGCCAAAGAGAGTGAAAGCCTCGTACATGAAAACAATAGGAAGCAGCGGGATCCAGAGTACCACGAGACACGAGAAACCTTGTGGGAAGTCGG
>NZ_QVEX01000050.1:303-1090 GCF_003434055.1 Enterocloster aldenensis
GAGACACGAGAAACCTTGTGGGAAGTCGGGGGGACCACCCCCCAAGGCTGAATACTCCTTAGTGACCGATAGAGCATAGTACTGTGAAGGAAAGGTGAAAAGGACCCCGGGAGGGGAGTGAAAGAGAACCTGAAACCCTGTGTTTACAAGCTGTGGGAGCACGTTAAGGTGCGACCGCGTACTTTTTGTAGAACGGTCCGGCGAGTTGCCGGTACTGGCAAGGTTAAGCACTTAAGGTGCGGAGCCGAAGGGAAACCGAGTCTCAAATGGGCGTCAAGTCAGTACAGGCAGACCCGAAACCGGGTGACCTATCCATGTCCAGGTTGAAGCGGAAGTAAAATTCCGTGGAGGACCGGATCCACATCCGTTGAAAAGGGTGGGAATGAGGTGTGGATAGGGGAGAAATTCCAATCGAACCCGGAGATAGCTGGTTCTCCTCGAAATAGCTTTAGGGCTAGCCTTGTATTAGTTTAGCGGAGGTAGAGCACTGAATTCCTAAGGGGGCGTCAAAGCTTACCAAGGGATATCAAACTCCGAATGCCGTATAAATGATGTACAGGAGTCAGACTGCACGAGATAAGTTGGGTAGTCAAAAGGGAAAGAGCCCAGACCTACAGCTAAGGTCCCAAAGTATGTGTTAAGTGGAAAAGGATGTGGGATTTCAAAGACAACTAGGATGTTGGCTCAGAAGCAGCCACACATTCAAAGAGTGCGTAATAGCTCACTAGTCGAGAGGTCCTGCGCCGAAAATGTCCGGGGCTGAAACACAACACCGAAGCTTAGGAAT
>NZ_QVEX01000051.1:0-729 GCF_003434055.1 Enterocloster aldenensis
GACCATTCTACAAAAGGTACCCGATCACACTTTGACGTGCTCTCGGTGCTTGTAAGCATAGGGTTTCAGGTTCTTTTTCACTCCCCTCCCGGGGTTCTTTTCACCGTTCCTTCACAGTACTATTCGCTATCGGTCATTAGGTAGTATTTAGGCTTGGAGGATGGTCCCCCCATCTTCCCACGGGGTTTCACGTGTCCCGCGGTACTTTGGATACAGCTCGCTGATTCTCTCTTTCGCTTACGTGACTCTCACACTCTTCGGTACGTTTTCCCACACGTTTCAACTAGAAATTATCAATGCTAAATGCTGTCCGAAACCCCATAAGTATTGCTACCTATGGTTTAGCCTCTTCCGCTTTCGCTCGCCACTACTCACAGAATCTCGGTTGATTTCTCTTCCTCGCCCTACTTAGATGTTTCAGTTCAGGCGGTTCCCCTCATATACCTATTTGATTCAGTATATGATGTATGTGCATACACATACGGATTGCTCCATTCGGAAATCTGCGGATCAATTCATACTTGCTGATCCCCGCAGCTTATCGCAGCTTATCACGTCCTTCGTCGGCTCCTAATGCCAAGGCATTCTCCCTACGCTCTTCTTAGCTTAACCATTTTTGAATTATGTCTAATCCTCTTAATTTTTATGCTAATTGCAGGTTTTTTACCCGACTTTAACTTTCGTTATTGTCGTTCATTTTTCCTCATTTGCATTACTTTTGCTTTTCAT
>NZ_QVEX01000051.1:790-1074 GCF_003434055.1 Enterocloster aldenensis
AAGTGGACTCGAACCACCGACCTCACGCTTATCAGGCGTGCGCTCTAACCACCTGAGCTATGCGCCCATTATGCTTTACATAACGGCACTCAAGCTGTTCGTCTTCCTTCGTCCCTTGGTGGAGATGAGGAGAATCGAACTCCTGACCCCCTGCTTGCAAAGCAGGTGCTCTCCCAGCTGAGCTACACCCCCATATGCAGGGACTAGGTACTCCATTGTGCTGTTTTAAAGATACTGTTTCCAGCATCCTCAAAATTGAACAAAAACTACTTTCTTAAACCTTT
>NZ_QVEX01000052.1:0-304 GCF_003434055.1 Enterocloster aldenensis
TTGTAACGATGTTTCAATAATCTGTATTCTCTGGATTTTTTATTTTTAGCATATTTACGCATAATTCTTTTTCGAGTATGATTGAGTTGATCATTTATTAGTCTGGTAACGTGAAAATGGTCAACAAGCAAGGTCGAATTTGGAAAATATGTCTTTAGTAAGGGTTTGAATATAAAGCTCATATCAGTGCATATGTATTCGACCTTTTTTCTTTCTTCCAAATCAATCTTAAATAGATAGTCGGACATGATATCATGTGTTCTGGATTCAACGATATCAATAATCAAATTGTTTTCAAAGTTCA
>NZ_QVEX01000052.1:346-1015 GCF_003434055.1 Enterocloster aldenensis
TATATTTGGAATTTCTAGAGAAATGAAATTCATCAATCAATAGAACTCTAGGAAGGCTATGTCTTTTAATTCTGACAAAAGTATCAAATATTTCCATGATTCTGGTAGAAGAAACACCAAACATTCTAGCAATGGAAGCATAAGTAGCATTATAAGGTTTTAACCTGTTTAGAATAGAAATGATAGCTGTTCTAGTAAAAGACCAATCACCATAAGCAATAGGATTTACATCAGAAAAAGAAGCATTACAGTCAATGCATTTATATCTTTTAACATAAGTAATCATCTTTACAGGTTTGTCATTAACAGGTACAGATACAATAGATCTTTTCTTATTGCCTTTACTAATGAAATGAGTGCTGCCACATGTAGGACATGAAAATCTAGATGGCTTGAATCTAATATCGATTTCATAATTAGATTCTTTATGATCTACAGTAAATGTTTTAACAACATCATCCTTGATATCAAATAGTTTTAATAACTCGTTGTTCATAATAATAATTTAATCAGGACCAGACAGTAAAATTGTATCAAAAAAGGGGATGATTCACATCCCCACGATAATTTAGAGGGTACTCCGCCTAATAATTTAGAGCGAACCTCTAAGCACCGGATAATTTAATATACCTTAAAAACAGTCCTTTGGGGCTGTTTTTTGTTATTTAT
>NZ_QVEX01000054.1:0-467 GCF_003434055.1 Enterocloster aldenensis
AAACGCTTCACAGAACCCTATTCGTTCCTGCCAAGCTACCATCGCAGGACCCGCAGGCTGGCTTGTTACATTGTTTCCCTACTTCGGCAGACCTTTTCTATCAAACAGATTGCAGAACTTACGGGTGTTTCCGTCCAGACGGTCTGTCGCCTTTTGGACACGATTAGCTATCCTCCGCCTGACCGGCTTCCACAAGCGCTTTCCATTGACGAATTCAAAGGTAATGCTTCTACCGGCAAATATCAGTGCATTCTGGTTGATCCGAAAAAACGCCGGATCCTCGACATTCTTCCGGATCGCACCCAGAGCCACCTGGCTGATTATTGGCGGAACATTCCCAGGAAAGAGCGCCTAAAGGTAAAGTTCTTTGTCTGCGATATGTGGCGGCCCTATGCCGAACTTGCACAGACCTTCTTTCCAAACGCAACGATCATCGTAGATAAATATCATTTCATCCGGCAGGTGAC
>NZ_QVEX01000054.1:477-717 GCF_003434055.1 Enterocloster aldenensis
GATAAATATCATTTCATCCGGCAGGTGACATGGGCGATTGAAAACGTACGCAAACGGCTGCAGCGGTCCATGCCGGTTTCCCTGCGTAAGTATTATAAACGCAGCCGGAAACTCATCCTGACCCGCTATAAAAAGCTGAAAGATGAGAACAAACAGGCCTGTGATTTAATGCTTCACTATAGCGAGGACCTGCGTCTGGCACACCGCATGAAAGAGTGGTTCTATGATATCTGCCAGATG
>NZ_QVEX01000055.1:0-301 GCF_003434055.1 Enterocloster aldenensis
AGGCTGCGGCAAAAGCTCTGCAATACAAATGCTTGTATCATACTATCCGCAAGTTATTATGCACACAACAGAAAACGGAGAGTATTTTCCTCAGATAACATATCTTGTTGTCAACTGTATCCCAAACAGCAATTTTTCTGCCTTGTATGACGGCATAGGTGACGCTATCGATAAAGCGTTGGGAAATATCAAACCCATATATTCCGCTGTGATAATGAAAATAAGGACATTAGGCGCAAAAGCAGAGCGTATCCGTGAATATGTAGAAAAGTTCGCTATTGGAATCATCATTTTCGACGAA
>NZ_QVEX01000055.1:328-636 GCF_003434055.1 Enterocloster aldenensis
CAGCTAATAGATTTTTCGCACACACGAGAAAACTCTTTCGATTCTCTGCTTACACTCTCAAACAGAACTAAGGTCGCAACAGCTGTTGTGGGTACAGAAGACGCAAAAGCCAAAATGTTTAAAACACTCAGAACAGCTCGAAGAGTCGGCAATGTCATTAATGGGAATATGTATTGTACGGACAGAAATTTCTTTTACTTTCTTGTAAACGAACTTTTCCGATACCAATGGTTTGATAAACCTGTTACAGTTTCAGAGGAGATAACAGACGCTTTGTATGATGTTACAAATGGAATCGTAGACCAGCT
>NZ_QVEX01000056.1 GCF_003434055.1 Enterocloster aldenensis
GTCCAAGCCGCTATCAAAGAAAGGAAAGGTGATTTATATGGCGAAGAAAGCCAATGATTTAGCACATACAAAGTGGATGTGCAAATACCATATCGTCTTCACCCCTAAGTATAGACGAAAAGTCATTTATAATCAATATAAAGAGGATTTGCGAGATATATTAAAGCAACTCTGTAGCTATAAAGGAGTAGAAATATTGGAAGGAAAATTGATGCCGGACCATGTACATATGCTGGTAGCAATCCCGCCTAAATATAGTGTATCCAGTTTCATGGGCTATTTAAAGGGAAAAAGTGCATTAATGATGTTCGACCGACATGCAAATCTAAAGTATAAGTTCGGAAACAGACACTTTTGGTCGGAAGGATATTACGTAAGCACAGTGGGTTTAAATGAAGACACCATACGTAAGTATATCAAAGAACAAGAGAGATACGATCAAATGGTGGATAAATTAAGTGTAAAAGAGTACGAGGACCCTTTTAAGGGTTAGTCGGTATTACGAAGGCCCCTTCAGGGGCGGCAACGAGTCAAAAGCATAGGGGCTTGGAACAAGCCAGCGCCTTGAGACGCTGGCCTGGTACCAAAGGGTTTTACCCGTTCACCGAGCCACCCGTTTTACGGGTGGCGGCGACT
>NZ_QVEX01000057.1:0-335 GCF_003434055.1 Enterocloster aldenensis
GCATCCACCCTGCGCTCTTATTAGCTTAACCAAAACGACTTCCACCTGCGGGTGCGGGTTTCCGTCAAGGCCCATAGCGTTGGGCCCTTTGGTTCTAGGTTCTTATTTCAACGCTTTCGCGTCTACAAGTTTGTTTCTTTCCATACAATCGCTTGCATGGCCTCGGATGTCTTGTTTATCCTATCTTTCATAATAGGATACTCAATTCATTTATTTCAATATGCGGTTTTCAAGGTACGTATGATAAATGTATGTCCATTCAACTAAACTCGACAATACCTCGTTAAGTTTCATGGACGGCCCCGCACTAAGTTCGTCTGTCGCCTGCCGGCTCG
>NZ_QVEX01000057.1:345-621 GCF_003434055.1 Enterocloster aldenensis
CTTGCAAGGCAGGTGCTCTCCCAACTGAGCTACACCCCCATAATACGGATGCTGGTCTTCCCTCTTAAGAGGCAATTCCTATCTTCTTAAACGTTATTCTATTATGTCTGAAGGAACTTCAGAACCAGCGGGTTAAAGCGATTTATCCTCTTGCGAGTTTTGGTCGCAGTACCCTGACGGGCTTACGTGGGCCTTCTTTCTTCCGAAAGTTATAACCGCCGCAAATAAACCTTAGTGGGCTTAAGTGGACTCGAACCACCGACCTCACGCTTATCA
>NZ_QVEX01000058.1:0-277 GCF_003434055.1 Enterocloster aldenensis
TGGAATCTTTTGATATCATTTTCTTTATGAACGATGCTTTCTTGCACCTGTTCCAGTCGCTTCTGCAGCGTTTTGCGATTAGCTGAATTATTCTCCAGATAAAGTCGGTATTCCTCGAGCATGACCGAATGATCCTCTGTAAGTATTTTAGCTTTCGGTGTGTCTTTCAGCTCATGCGACAGTTTTTGATGATCGGTCAGCTTATTCTGGAGGTTACAGAGAAGAATATCATTATCCTGTATACTCTTATCCAGTTGTTTTTCTTTCTGATGCATTC
>NZ_QVEX01000058.1:287-613 GCF_003434055.1 Enterocloster aldenensis
CTTTTATATTCTGTTGGTTCTATATGGAATCTTTTGATATCATTTTCTTTATGAACGATGCTTTCTTGCACCTGTTCCAGTCGCTTCTGCAGCGTTTTGCGATTAGCTGAATTATTCTCCAGATAAAGTCGGTATTCCTCGAGCATGACCGAATGATCCTCTGTAAGTATTTTAGCTTTCGGTGTGTCTTTCAGCTCATGCGACAGTTTTTGATGATCGGTCAGCTTATTCTGGAGGTTACAGAGAAGAATATCATTATCCTGTATACTCTTATCCAGTTGTTTTTCTTTCTGATGCATTCTATCTATTTGTTCAGAGATTTCTCT
>NZ_QVEX01000059.1:0-256 GCF_003434055.1 Enterocloster aldenensis
TGTTGTCAGCATTGTAGTTCTCTGATCCAGACTCCAGCTTATCCATGTTGATGCTGTCGCCACCGTTTATTGCTCTGTTGATGTAGTCGGTGTTGTCAGTACCCTGGGTTACGCCGTATACGATAGAAGAAGTCATGCAGATGACCACCGCAACCGCCGTCATTGCAGAAGCGATCTTCATGTAGTCGAGCTTCTTCTCTGCGACCACATAAATAAGCACGCCCAACATTATTATCATTACTATGGTAACGATAGC
>NZ_QVEX01000059.1:285-598 GCF_003434055.1 Enterocloster aldenensis
AAAGCTCGATATATTCAGGCACTTTGCCATAGGATACAACGCCGTTTTCGTTTGTCGGAAGCAGACCGATGCCAATAAATATCGCACATACTACACAAACAGGCACAAATCCCTTTTTCAGATCGTCCTTGTTTTCTGCGATGACCTTTGCTGTCATAAGGCACATAAGTAGTATAGGCATATAATACCATCTTGCATAATATGACGCATTGAAAAGGACGAAAGAGGAGTTCAGTATAGGCACGCAAGCCATTATGCCAAACACGACGATAGCCTTTGTAAGCCAGCTGTCTTTGCCTTTCTTTCTTGTTCT
>NZ_QVEX01000006.1:0-269225 GCF_003434055.1 Enterocloster aldenensis
AGTGTGCTTTTCAGTACACCCCAACATTCAGTATAGAACCAGTTTTAGAGGCTTTTTAGAGACTTTTTCGGTAAAATTGATATAAATAATCGGCAATATAAGATAAAATAGGGTTTTTAATTTTATCTGAGAGGAGAACAGTATGAATAGGAAAGCAGGTAAGATGTTTTTATTGACAGGGATGCTGTGTATCATAAGCTTCGCAGTATGTGCCTGTGGAAGGGTGGAGGAAGCAGCAAAGGCTCAGGAACCTCAGGCGGTTCAGGGAGCATCAATCCCGGAGGATGATACAGGAGAGGATGGTTTGACTTCGGGACCGGAAGCCATAACAATAGTAACCGGCCCTGGAAGCCAATCAGAGGGCCTGCAATCCAGTGAAAGCAGTGACAAAGTAACAGACAGCGCACAGAAGGAACAGCCAGAAGCACAAGAAATACCTGCAGATTGGGCAGGCAGCATTCCTAACCTGGAAGGGGATATCCTGGTATCACCTGGCAGCGGGGACGATTCGGAGTTTAACAGGATTTCCGTTTCATACGATGAAAATACCCTGTTCGCAATACAAACAATCTACGATGGAGGGGCCAGGTCCGAACTATCAGCAGCAACAGCGGCAGACTTGGCATCAGGTCAGTTCGTTCATGTATGGGGAAGCCCTTCGGGCAGCGGCATGAAAGCAACCCGGATTTGTATCACAAAGGTGATGTAAATCATTTCTGCCCTTTCTTGAGAAGGATGAAATCTTATCAGGAAAGGGCATTTCTAGTGAAACATTTATAATTTCTGCATTCTTTCCACGGAAGATATAAAAATAATAGAAGTAATGGGTCAATAGAATGATGGGAAAGGAAATTACCAGAAAGGGAAGCATCAGTGAAAACATATAAAACGCTTTGGAGGAAAGCATATATACCAGTTTTAATTATTGCTCTGCTTATTCTGGCGGCAATCCTGTATGGAATAAGAAACGGCGGCAGCAGTAATGGCAAAGGCGGCAACATCCTTGCCGGGGCAAGCCCGGATACAAGCGCTTTCCAGATGTATTATTTTGATGGGGTATCGGTTGCGGTCAGGAGGCAGAGGAAAGCGCCCTCTCCCAGATGGATTTTCCTTTTTATGGGTTCTGGATCAGCGATAAGGACGGCTATGATATTTCCGTAACGGCATCCGACGGTATCTGGATTAAGAATGACGGGTCTGTTTGTTATGGGGATACGGAGTTATCTCTTTTGTGGGAACAGATGGAAGGCAATGATGAAGACGATACCCTGAATGTCCTTGATTTTCCCAATGCGGGACATCTGTATTCCTATCACTGTTTCTTCCTCATGAAAGTAGACGAGCAGTCTGCAGAGAACCAGGAGGGTCTGACCATGACAGTCGAGGACATTGGTTTTCAGGATATTGCCCATATCCTTCCGAATGGGATTTCTGGTGGGCCACGGAACGGTAGCGGTAATAGAGGGGGACCTGACCGGGGAACGCTGGGTGGTGAGGTGGTGTTTACAGGAACTCCACAGGAGAGGTCAGAGCGTGCACAGACCATTACGGCAGACTATCTCAGGAAGTCCATTGGATGATGTTCCCCAAAAGCCTTGAAGTATAAAAAACATCCGGTATAATCATATGCAGGTGGTGATAGAGGATGTTTCGGATTGGCGAATTTTCAAAATTGACACAGGTATCTGTCCGGATGCTGCGATATTACGATGAAGCAGGGCTTCTAAAGCCGGCAGAGGTTGACAGGTGGACGGGACACCGTCTGTATTCGGCAAATCAGATACCACGGCTTGACCGAATCCGGTATCTGCGTGACAGCGGCTTTCAGGTTTCTGAAATTGCCCTGGCGCTGGAAATGGATGACCATGCGCTGCTGGCAGCTCTTGATAAAAAATGTCTGGAGATTGAGCAGGCCTTACAAAAAGAGCAGGAAAGGCTGCTGAAAATCGCGGTTGCCAAAGAAGCGATACAGGGAAGTAAAAGCCAGATGCATTACCATATTTCCATAAAATCCATACCGGCCTGCCAGGTACTATCCCTGCGCAGGACAGTACCGGACTATTACTCAGAGGGCGGTTTATGGAAGGAGATTTCTGCTTTTGCAGGAAAAGAGGGGATAGAAATATCCGGTAATACCTTTACCATTTATCATGATACGGAATATCGGGAGCAGGATGTTGACATGGAATTATGCGCCCCTGTAGAGAAAGCGGGTGAAAGCAGAGGGCCGTTTTGTTTTCGCATGACGGAGGCGGTACCGGCCATGGCCAGCACCATGGTATATGGGGATTTTTCAAATATCAAAGAAGCGTATCTGGCTTTTGCCAGATGGCTGCAGACGAACAGCAGTTATCAGATGTCTGCCCTGGTGCGCCAGATTGTACACAGGGGTCCCTGGAATGAAAACGACCCGGCAAAGTATCTGACCGAGCTCCAGATCCCGGTCAAGAATGTACAAAAAGAAAACAGAATGGAGGATACAGATGGACAGTCAGGAAATCATAAAAGAACTTAAGGCAAATGCTTCTGAGAAATATAGGGAGAATGTAATCCGAATGGGGATACCTGCTGGAAACTGTATCGGTGTAGCGACGTCCGTGGTAAGAAGCTTTGCAAAAAAAGTCGGAAAATCGCAGGAACTGGCATTTGAACTGTGGGATACAAAATACCACGAGGCAAGGATGCTGGCTGTTCTGCTGATGGATTCGAAGATAACAACAGAAGTGGAAGCAGAGAGGCTGATTCGTGATGTGATGTCCTGGGATTTATGCGACCATTTGTGTAAAAATTTATTCCTGAAAATGAAGCGCAGGGATACTTTTATTACAGAATGGATGCAGGAACCGCAGCTTTATAAAAAGAGGGCGGCATTTGTACTGATTGCAGCTTCTGTGATACATGATAAGAAACTGGAAAACGACAGGATGGACGGTTATCTGGAGCTGATCATGCGGTATGCGGACGATGAGCGGGAGCATGTGAAGAAAGCTGCCTCCAGTGCACTGAAGGAAATTGGGAAAAAGGATTTCCATTATAATGAAAAAGCCCTTTTACTGGCGAATGAATGGGTGGAAAAAGGAAATAAAGTACAGCGGTGGATTGGAAAGGATGCGTTGAGGGAGCTGGAAACAATGATAAAGGCAGAGGGACGCGGACGTCTGATTACTGCAAATACCAGGATGGGAAAGGAAATAGTAAGGAAATAAACACCAGGAGGTTTAGGATGAATGAGAAATTTTTTGCACTTCCGAAGGAAAGGCAAGAACAGATCATAAATGCGGCATATTTTGGGGGCATGCGGGCAGTCTTTATCATGAGAAAGTAATGAAGTGTCATGCCCAGACCACGGATTTTTTTGAAATTATTTGCCAAAGAGTCCTGGCAGGCTGTCTATTTATGAGGGAGGCCCCGGCAATATACCTGTTTACATTGAGGGCGTTTTTTGAGGAAAATCCTGAAATTAAAGAAGAACTCCGGCACAATGACAGGGCCACATTTATCCATGGAATAGATGATATACTGATTCCGGCAGATATGGACCTGATTCGGCCTGGCATTGATATACAGCTGTTATTAGAGGAAATCAATGGTTATCTTCTTAGCTGTTATTGGAAGATGTTTTCATCTGGCGAACTTGACCCGGATTTTCTGGAAAATGATTTTATGAAGAGAATCTGGCAGTGGAAGAGGGTATATCAGAGAGAGATGATAAGTCCTGTTGGGGAAGCCCCTTCACCAGCTCCATTTTTTGAGGACAAGAATAAAAAGGAGTGAAATTAAATTGAAAATATCAGGGACCAGACTTGGGATGATTTCAATCATAGCAGCCATATGCCTGACGGGATGTACGAAAAATAATGATTTTGCTGATAACTGTGATTTGGAAATAGCAGAGCAGGTAACGGATATTATTCGGGCATCACAAAGAGGCCGTTATGACCTGAAGAATTGCGAGGTTGTCGTTACAGGGGAAAGCAAAGAAGATGGGGATGTAGTCAGGAGAATGACATTTCTGGCAGACTGGAGGCGGATCAGGGAACCAGAGGATGACCCATTGATAAAAGGAATGCTGCAGGCCATGGATGAACTGGAAACAGCTGAGGAGAAAGAGGCAGCAAGGAATATCATAGATGGATATATCGTGGAAATGAATGGTGAGCCGGAATCGGAAAGAATAGAAACAAAGTTCGTTGCAAAAATTTCTCTGGCAAACAAAACCGTGGAGCTTTTTTATCCCTTTGTACAGGCGGGGGAGGAAACCTTGGTTCCATTCCAGGAATATGTGGAAGAAAACTGGCTTGAAAATGCTGAAAAGCGGATGAAGGAGGGACACCAGCGTTTGATTTCTGAGAGCATAAGGATGATTCATACTGAAAAGGGTTTTTATCAGAGACTGAGAAAAATTGAATCTAAAGAGGTCCGCTATGAAAGAGAAATGGGATTTATATGATGTAAATAGAAATAAAACAGGACTTACGTGGATACGGGGAATGGCCATACCCAAGGGATATTATCATCTGGTTGTAAGTGTATGGATACAAAATGACCGTGGAGAGTATCTCCTATCCCGAAGACATCCAAATAAACAGTATCCTCTCTGTTGGGAATGTACGGGTGGTTCCGTCCTGGCAGGAGAAGACAGCCTGATTGGCGCTGTCCGGGAAGTAAAAGAAGAACTGGGGATAATATTGAATCCGGCAAAAGGACGGAGGATTTCTCAAACATGCCGTGAGAAGACTCAGGATTTATACGATGTGTGGGCATTCCATGAAAATATTGATATTTCGGATATCATACTTCAGGAAACTGAAGTTATAGATGTAAAATGGGTGACAAAACGTGGGCTGATCCGTATGGCCCAAAACGGGGAACTGCATCCATTGCTTGATATCGGTAATGTGGTAAATGAAGTTATTTGAACAATATAAACGACCGTTTTCTTTAAGAAGAAAACCAAGCCAAAATAAGAGGTATGAAGGAGCAGCTGATATGATAACGATACGGAATGAAGAAGAACGCGATTACAAGGTTGTTGAGGAGATTACGAGAAAGGCATTTTATAATCTATATATCCCGGGGTGTGCGGAACATTATCTGGTCCACACCATGCGCGGACATGAGGATTTCATACCAGAACTGGACTTTGTGATTGAACTGGACGGCCAGGTCATCGGGAATATTATGTATACAAAAGCCCGGCTGGTTGATGAAGCCGGAACGGAAAAAGAAATCCTTACCTTTGGCCCGGTCAGTATTGATCCTCAGCATCAGAGAAGGGGGTACGGAAAGATGCTGCTTGAGCATTCCTTTGAACAGGCCGTACAGCTTGGCTATGACGTCATTGTCATATTAGGAAGTCCCATGAATTATGTGGGCCGTGGATTTAAAAGCAGCAGGAAATTGAATATCTGTATGGAAAATGGGAAATATCCGGCTGCCATGATGGTGAAGGAGCTGGTTCCCAATCAATTGGACGGCAGAAAATGGTTCTATTATGACAGCCCTGTAATGGCAATCTCTGAGGAAGAAGCGCGGAAATATGATGATACCTTAGAAAAAATGGAAAAGAAACATCAGCCGAGCCAGGAAGAGTTTTATATTATGAGCCATGCGTTTATTGAGTAATAGGAGCAGGTCTATTTAAACGCTGATGGGCGTGTGGATTTTGCTGCGGCACCGGCAGTTTTAGGCGGGTCCCCGCATATTCCTGCTGCGGTTGCTGCGGATACCCGATATTTTCAATCCTTTGATGGGTTCATGGCATCTTCGCAGCATACGTTTCAACAAAACATTCAAGGTGCGTTGTAAAAAGAACTGCCACTTTTTCTTTTTCTTCTTTTCCTGATGCAGCGTCCGACATGCTCAATAATAAATAAAACGGAGCAAAAAACTCAACCGCCATTTGTCTGGGGCTGCCTTCCAGCCAGGTTCCCGACAGCATCATTTCCCGGAACAGATCTTCAATATAGTTGACTGGCCCGCTGGCCAGAACCTTTTGATACAAATTTGCCATTTCAGGGTTTCTATACTGTTCCAGGGTCAGCATCCTGCGGAAATTGCAGGCGGTTTCATCTTCCGTCCAGTAAGAAAACTGGGCTTTCATATAAGCCATAACGCTCTCAACTGTAGTGTTACGGAAAGGCTGCGGCATTTTATCAAAATCATCCTCTGGCATCCCCGTTTTTTTGGAACGCTCCATATCCAGCCGGCATACATGATTCAGAATACTGTCGAAAATATCCCGTTTATTTTTGTAATGTTTGTACAGTGCACCTTTTGTCATTCCCAGTTCACCGGCTATCCTGCTGACAGAAACAGCTTCATAGCCGTCTTTGGCAAACAAACGGAGTGCTGTCATCATAATCTTTTCCTTTGTATCAGACATTCCTATGCCTCCTTCTGAGTGAACGATTGTTCACTTCCTTTATTATATAAAGAGAGGACCATCCTTGTCAAGGAGAACTCAGAAAGAGCTGCAATTATTTTTCATGGAAATTTTTCTTGACACGGACACCGTGTCGTGCTTTATACTGAATCGAAAGGAAGGTGTGAACAATATGGATCAAATGCAGACAATCGGCACAGTATCAAAAAATCTAGGTATTTCAAGCCGTATGCTCCGCTATTATGAGCAGATAGGCTTGATAGGGAGCCGGCGCGTGGAGGATTACGCTTACAGGGTTTATGATGAAGAGGCAATACGGAGGCTTCGCCAAATCATTATACTGCGGAAGCTTCGGGTACCAGTAAAGCAGATCCGGGAGATATTCGGCAATAGCAGCGCATTGGGGGTTATTGACGTATTTGAGCAGAATATCCGGGAACTTGACGGGCAGATGACAGCGTTATCAACGGTTAAATCCATACTCAGCCGTCTTGTCCGGGAACTTCAGGAAAAAGCAAATCTTAATCTGCAGCTGGATTATCTTGGAGACAGCTCGGTTTTTGCGGTTGTGGACAGCATTTCCTTTCCCAAAAACATATTACAGGAGGAAACGTCAATGGAAGACCTTAACAAAGCAAATGAGACGCTGCAAAAGCTGGAGGACAAAGACGTGCGGATTATTTACCTTCCGCCAATGACCGTAGCAGCAGCCCGCTTTTCGGGAAAAGCCGAATACGGCGTGGGGCCGGAAGCAACCGGTATGATTGAGAAATTTGTATACGGAACAGAGCTGCTGAAAATGAAACCCGATGCCAGAGGGATGGGATTTGACTGTTCCAGGGCAGATTTAAGAGTGGAAGTTGGGGCAACCCCAACCGCATATGAAGCATGGGTATCAATCCCTGAGGATATGGAAGTCCCGCCGCCCCTGGTAAAGAAAACGTTCAGCGGCGGGATGTATGCCGCCCATGTACTGAGGGACTGGAATTTTCAGGATTGGGGTCTGCTCCAGGAGTGGGTCAGTAAAAGCGGGAGATATGAAGAGGCCGATGGGCCGTGCTTTGAGGAGATATTAAATTATTACAACCTTATGAATAATGGCGCAAAGATGGAAGATACACAGATTGACCTGCTGCTGCCGATTAAGGAAATGATAAAGTAGAGGATGAAGCAATGAGTACAATGCCACGCCATGAGGGCGGGGGAACAGAACCTATATATAACCCTTTCTTGCTAAAATTCCGGGATAACAACAAACATATTTAGGGATTGTAAAGTATCATATGCAAAATAGCCGTTTCCTTCCCGATATTCCTATAGGAATGATTGCTATCTGCCTTAATTCCAGATAGTAGACCGCAAATCTGCGGTTTTTATTATCCGGAAAGATAGAGTAGTTTTTCACCTTCCCTCCATCTTCAAGCAGTGGTTGTACATTTGATGTATTTACAATCTCTCATATGGACTTTTCGGGCGGACCGTCAGGGCGTCAAAAGGAACCTTCATGCCATTTGAGAGTTTCCAAAGTGTAGATATCGTTGGATTTTCCTCCCCACGCTCAATCTGAGCAAGCATGCTCTTGCTGACACCGCTTAACTTTGACAGCTCATCCATACTAAGTTTGCTTTCTTCCCGTAGTCTCCGAATATTCTTAGCAACAATCATATTCATGGAATCCATGAAATTCACTTCATTTCTATTATGATTTGTAAAGAGGAGAGTGGCTAAAAATGGTTCCCAAAATCTCCCGAAAGTGAAGATTATTATGCAGATATCTGGGGCTGCCTATATGCTTTATCTTGCGTGGAAGGTATGGAAAAGTCCGGTTGCCCCGGAAGCTGACAGCGGCGAAGCGGCCAGTTTTCTTTCGGGTATGGTATTGCAATTTGCCAACCCAAAGATTTTTTATTGTGCCATTGCATTATTTCAATAAAACCAATCCTGCGGATTGTTCCGGCATCAGGTGCTCTATGATTTCCAGGCAGTTCATGATAGGCGCTTGGATTATCCTTCCCTTTAACGAAGGAACAGTATGGAGATAATATGGATGTGCACCTTAAACTTTATTACGGTCCGGATGATGTTCTGCCAAATAGTGTTGCTTAATACCGTGAAATGCCTTATAATTATGCATTGTGGCATATTGTTTTATCCTGCGTTATAGGGTTTGGATAAAAAAGGAGCAACAAGAAGCAGATAAGGACGTGAATCCGGGCTCTTTTTGCTTCAGAGTCCCTTGCTGCAAGTAAAAAATACGGTGCAATCAGCACGAAAAATAAGGAAAAACCATGAGAAAACCAGCTTTAAATGATGAAATATTACTAAGTATCCAACAGCCCGCCCGCTACATCGGGGGCGAGGTCAACATGGTAAAAAAGGACCCATCCAAGGTAGATATCCGTTTTGCCATGTGCTTCCCGGACGTGTACGAAATCGGCATGTCCCATCTGGGCATCCAGATCCTGTACTCCATGTTCAACCAGAGGGAGGACATATACTGTGAACGCGTATACTCCCCATGGACGGATTTGGATCCCGTACTCAGGGAGAAGAAAATCCCGCTGTTTACCCTGGAGACCCAGGATCCTGTGAAGGATTTTGATTTCCTGGGAATCACCCTGCAGTATGAGATGTGCTACACCAACGTGCTCCAGATACTGGATCTGTCCCAGATTCCCCTTCACGCATGTGACAGGACAGAGGAGCATCCCATCGTAATAGGCGGAGGACCATGCGCCTACAATCCGGAGCCATTGGCTGAATTCTTTGACATATTCTATATCGGCGAAGGGGAAACCGTTTATTTTGAGTTGATGGACCGGTACAAGGAAAATAAGAAAAGAGGCGGGAACCGACACGGTTTCCTGGAGCTGGCAGCAGAGATACCCGGTATCTATGTGCCGGCATTTTATGATGTTTCCTACAAGGAAGACGGGACCATTGAAAGCTTCCGGCCCAATAACAGCCATGCCATGCCGGTGGTGACAAAACAGGTTGTAAGCAATATGGATGACGTGGGTTATATAGAAAAACCGCTGGTGCCTTTTATCAAGGTGACTCAGGACAGGGTGGTCCTGGAGATACAGAGGGGCTGCATCCGGGGCTGCCGGTTCTGCCAGGCCGGGGATGTGTACAGGCCCTTGAGGGAGCACAGCCTGGAATACCTGAAGCATTATGCCTATGACATGCTAAAGAACACAGGGCATGAGGAAATATCCCTAAGTTCCTTAAGTTCCAGCGATTACAGCCAGCTGGAAGGACTGGTGAATTTCCTGATTGATGAGTTTAAGGGAAAGGGGGTCAATATCTCCCTGCCATCCCTGAGGATTGACGCGTTTTCCCTGGATGTCATGAGTAAGGTGCAGGATATTAAGAAGAGCAGCCTGACCTTTGCGCCTGAGGCAGGTTCGCAGCGCTTAAGGGATGTAATCAACAAGGGCCTGACCGAGGAGGTAATCCTTAAGGGGGCCAGGGACGCCTTTGAGGCCGGCTGGAACCGGGTGAAGCTGTATTTCATGCTGGGCCTTCCAACGGAAACCGTACAGGACATGGAAGGAATTGCCCTGCTGTCCGAGAAAATAGCAGAAGAGTATTATGAGATACCAAAGGACCGGAGAAACGGAAAGGTGCAAATCGTGGCCAGCTCCTCTTTCTTTGTGCCCAAGCCGTTCACACCCTTCCAGTGGGCCAGGATGTGCACCAAGGAGGAGTTTATTGAACGTGCGAACATTGTCCGCGGCAAGTTCCGGGAAATGAAGAATTTCAAGAGCCTAAAGTACAACTGGCATGAGGCGGAGCTGACTGTCCTGGAAGGCGTGCTGGCCAGAGGCGACAGGCGTGTGGGCGCTGTGATTGAAGAGGCTTACCGCTCGGGCGCCATCTATGATTCCTGGTCAGAATATTTTAACAATGATGTCTGGATGAAGGCCTTTGAGACCTGCGGAGTGGATATGGACTTCTATACAACCAGACAGCGCAGCCTGGACGAAGTGTTCCCCTGGGATTTCATTGATGCGGGAGTGACCAAGGAGTTCCTGATACGGGAGTGGAATTGTGCGGTCAATGAACAGGTAACGCCTAACTGCAGGCAGCGGTGTTCCGGATGCGGGGCAAAATCATTTGGCAGCGGTGTCTGTTATGAAATGGTAAAGGGATAATATATGAAAATTCGGATTAAATTTAAAAAACACGGTACAATGAAATTTATCGGCCATCTGGATGTGATGCGGTATTTCCAGAAGGCCATCCGCCGTTCAGGGGTGGATATCTGTTACAGCGGCGGGTTCAGCCCCCATCAGGTCATGTCATTTGCAGCCCCCCTGGGCGTGGGGATTACCAGCAATGGGGAATATGTGGACATAGAAGTACTGGGCACAGAGGATTCCAGGTCCATGGTCCGGCGCCTGAACCAGGTCATGTCGGAAGGGTTTGAGATTGTCAGTTACCGGGAGTTGCCTGATACGGCAGGCAATGCCATGTCCATTGTGGCTGCTGCCGACTACAGGGTTGCCTTCCGCCCTGGCTATGAGCCGGAGGGGATGACCCAGGAGGAGTGGTTTGAGGGCCTGGTGGGGTTCTATGGACAGCCTCAGGTCATTGTTACCAAGAAGACCAAACGGGGACAGGCTGAGCTGGATATAAAACCCCTGGTATATGAGCTTCGCGCCGCCAGGTGGGAGGAACCGGGCCAGGAGGAGCTGTCCGCACAAGACCCGTCCCAGCCGGAAAAAACAGCCGGCCGGGAAGAAGGCCGGCCGGCCCTTTTCATGAAAATATCCACCGGCAGCTCCTCCAATATAAAGCCCGACCTGGTGCTGGATGCATATTATGCCCATCTGGGCCAGGAACGGCCGGATTTCGCCTTTCTGGTGCAGCGGGAAGAGGTATATGCCGACATGGCTTCTGATGCACAGAAGGAAACGGGCAGCCATGAGTTTGTATCACTGGAACAGTTGGGGCAGGAAATATTGTAATGGACAGGCTGATTGTAACAAAATTAAATGACAGGATATGTACGGCAGCTGTTTCCGGCAGCCGTATTACCCAGCTTATGATGGAGCCGGAGGATTCCTCCTCCCTGTTAAATGACATATATATCGGTAAGGTCCAGAAGGTGGTTGGCAATATCAATGCTGCCTTTGTGGACATAGGCGGCGGCAGGACAGGCTACTACAGCCTGGATGAAAACAAGGAGCATCTGTTTGTCTCCCCCACTTCCGGGAAGCTGAAAGCCGGGGATGAGATCGTGGTCCAGGTAAGCCGGGACGCGGTAAAGACAAAGGCGCCGGTCCTGACCGGAAAGCTTGCATTTACCGGCAGGTACTGTGTGCTTACCGTTGGCAGGACGGGTGTGGGCTTTTCCAATAAGATAGGAGACAATCAATATAAGGCAAGGGTCAGGAGTCTGTTAAATGAGGCCATGGCAGAAGACGGGGGAGGCTTTGGCATTATCGTGCGTACCAACGGGGCCGGGGTAGCGGACGGGGTAATCCTGCAGGAATACAGGCAGCTGAAGGAGATTTATTTCAAACTGACAAAAGAAGCGTCCTGCCGTACCTGCTACAGCTGTATTTACAGGGACCTGCCAGGATATATCGCGGCCATCAGGGACTCCTACAGCGGCACCCTGGATGGAATCGTGACAGACATACCCTCCTATTATGAAGAACTTAAGGATTATCTGGGGAAATACCAGTCAGAGGACGCGGATAAGCTGACCCTGTATGTGGATAAGCTGCTTCCCCTGTCCAAGCTTTACAGCCTGGATTCCGCCCTGGAGCACGCCCTTAACAAGCATGTATGGCTGAAGTCCGGAGGGTATCTGGTCATTGAGCCCACGGAAGCCATGGTTGTCATTGATGTGAATACAGGCAAATACTCAGGCAAAAAAAAGATGCAGGAAACCATATGCAGGATCAATATGGAAGCTGCAGATGAAATCGGCCGTCAGCTCAGGCTTCGGAACCTGTCTGGAATCATACTCATTGATTTTATCGACATGGAGCGGGAAGAGGACAGGGATATGCTGATGCGCCATCTGGGAGAAGTTGTTTCAAAAGACCCGGTCAAGACCACGGTGGTTGATATGACCAGGCTCAACCTGGTTGAGGTTACCAGGAAAAAAGTGAGGAAGCCGCTTTACGAACAGATTTAAACATAAAATATCACACAAAGGAGCAAAAGGGGTAGGAAGATGAAAATTATAATCGTTGGATGCGGCAAGGTGGGAACCACCCTGGCTGAACAGCTGAACAGGGAACAGCATGATATTACGCTGATTGATTCAGATGCTGAAGCGCTGCAGGCAGTGGCCGACAGCATCGATGTCATGTGTGTCACGGGAAATGGCGCCGTGTATCAGGTACAGATGGAGGCCGGGATTAAAGAGGCAGACCTTCTGATAGCAACCACCAACTCGGACGAACTGAACATGCTTTGCTGCCTGATTGCCAAGAAGGCGGGAAACTGCCATACCATTGCCCGTATCCGCAACCCTGAGTATTCGGCTGAAATCAGTTATATACGCGAGGAGCTGAACCTGTCCCTGGCCATTAACCCGGAACTGGCTGCTGCCAGGGAAATCGCCAGGCTGCTGCGTTTTCCAAGCGCAATCAAGATTGAGCCCTTTGCCAAGGGCAGGATCGAACTGCTGAAATTCCAGATTCCCCAGGGGTCCATCCTGGACAGGATGAAAATAATGGAGGTGGTCAGCCGGTTAAAGAGCAATGTGCTGATCTGTGCTGTGGAGCGGGGCAGCGAGGTGGTGATACCGGACGGTAATTTCGTGATGCTGGGCGGGGATAAAATCTCATTCATTGCGCCCCACGCTGATTCGGCTGAGTTCTTTCACAAGGCGGGGATTGAGAATAATACGGTTAACACCGCCATGTTTGTGGGCGGAGGAAGGCTGACCGTCTATCTTGCAAAGGCGCTGGCCGGGGCCAAGATAAAGATGAAGATCATTGAACGGGATGAGGAGCGGTGCAGGCTGCTCAGCGAACTGCTTCCTGAGGCCATGATCATCCACGGCGATGGTTCTGACCAGCAGCTCCTTCTGGAGGAGGGCATCCGCCAGACCGAGGCATTTGCATCCCTGACCGGCTTTGACGAGGAGAATATCATGCTTTCCCTGTACGCGGCCAGCCAGTCAAAGGCCAAGCTGATTACGAAAGTAAACAAGATTGCCTTTGAGAATGTCATTAATTCCCTGAACCTGGGAAGTGTGATTTATCCCAAGATGCTTACTGCGGACATCATACTTCAATATGTGCGCGCCATGCAGAATTCAATGGGAAGCAATATTGAGACCTTATACAAAATCGTTGCGGACAAGGCCGAGGCCCTGGAGTTCAGGGTAAGGGAGACATCACCGGTTGTGGGGATTGCGCTGGAGAATCTGAGGACCAAGGACAATCTTCTGGTTGCATGCATCAACCGGAACGGTAAATTCATCACGCCCCGGGGCAAGGACACCATCCAGGTGGGGGATACGGTCATCATTGTAACCACACACACAGGGCTTAACGATTTAAAGGATATCCTGAAGTAAAGGCGGGCTGGAAATGAATCGGAATATTATTATATATATGCTGGGCTGGATCATGAATATTGAGGCCCTGTTTATGATGCTGCCTGTCCTGACAGCTGCTGTTTATAAGGAAAACATAGGTTTTATCTATCTGGGGGTGGCGGTTGTCTGCGGACTGTTAGGCGTTGCCTGTACCAGGAAAAAACCAAAGACAAAGATGTTCTTTGCAAGGGAAGGGTTTGTGACCGTATCCCTGGGCTGGATTGTATTGAGCTTTTTTGGCTGTATGCCATTTGTCATCAGCGGGGAGATACCGCATATCATCGACGCCATGTTTGAGATTGTCTCCGGCTTTACCACCACCGGGTCCAGTATCATCCCCAAGGTGGAGGATCTGTCCAAGGCATCCCTGATGTGGAGAAGCTTCTCCCACTGGATCGGAGGCATGGGAATCCTGGTATTCATCCTTGCCATCCTTCCCATGGCAGGCGATTACAACATGCATATCATGCGTGCGGAGAGCCCGGGTCCTTCTGTGGGAAAGCTGGTGCCAAAGATAAGGATTACGGCAAAGCTTCTGTACACCATTTATTTCTGCATGACGATTGTGATGATGATCCTGCTCCTGATTGGGAAAATGCCTCTGTTTGACAGCATCTGCATGAGCTTTGGCGCTGCCGGTACAGGAGGCTTTGCCTGCCGTAATTCAGGCCAGGCCGATTATACCGTGTACCAGCAGGGGGTCATTACCGTATTCATGCTGCTGTTCGGCGTGAACTTTAACGTGTATTATCTCATGCTCATACGTAAACCCAAGGATGCGTTCCGGTGTGAGGAACTGAGAGGATATCTGGCCATTGTGGTGATTGCCATCCTTCTTATCACCATTAATATCCGCTCCCTTTTCCCAAGCCTGTTCATGGCCTTCCACCAGGCGGCCTTCCAGGTCTCCTCAATCATCACCACCACGGGATATTCCACCATTGACTATAATGTGTGGCCGGAATTTTCCAAGAGCATACTGCTGCTTATCATGTTCATCGGCGCCTGTGCCGGAAGTACGGGCGGCGGCATGAAGGTATCCCGTATCATGATTGCTTTTAAGGAAATAAAAAAGGAAATGGCATCCGTCATCCATCCGCGCAGCATAAAGGTGCTGAAATATGAAGGAAAGCCCCTGGAACACAATACGCTGCGTTCCCTTAATGCCTATATCATTGTTTATTTCATGATATTTGCAGTTTCCACACTGGTCATCAGCCTGGACAATTTTGATTTCATGACGTCCTTTTCAGCCGTGGCTGCCAATTTGAACAACATCGGGCCGGGCATGTCCGTGGTAGGTCCGGCGTCCAACTATTCCATGATGTCCTACCTGAGCAAGACCGTCCTGATTTTTGATATGCTGGCGGGAAGGCTGGAGCTGTTCCCCATGCTGGTCCTTCTGTCACCGGGAACCTGGAAGCGCAGCTGATATTGCGGGGATTGGCGGCATTTTGGGATTACATGTAATCGTGAAATGTAACTAGCTATAAAATAGCTGAAAAATAGTGGAAATTCCTGTTGACATCAGAAGATGGAAATGCTATTATAATCAAGTATGCCGCACAGCGAGGTCCTAAGATACTGCCCATTTGTCCGATGGCAGAAAAGCAGTAACACCGAAGCTGGCGAGTAATGATTATAGGAGGTGCCTTTCATGTACGCGATTATTGCAACAGGCGGAAAGCAGTACAAGGTAGCAGAAGGCGATGTCATTAAGGTAGAGAGACTGGGCGCAGGCGCAGGCGAGACCGTAACATTTGACCAGGTGCTGGTTGTTAACAACGGCGAGCTGCAGATTGGATGCCCAACCGTATCCGGAGCAACTGTTACAGCAACAGTTGAGAAGGAAGGTAAGGCTAAGAAAGTTATCGTTTACAAGTATAAGAGGAAAACTGGCTATCATAAGAAGAACGGCCACAGACAGCTTTATACCCAGGTTAAGATTGACAAGATTAACGCTTAATTGTAAATGATATGATTAAAGCAACCGTATTAAAAGATTCCACAGATTCAGGCAATGTCATCTACAGGGGAATCGTGATGGAGGGACATGCCGGTTATGCGCAGGAAGGTGAGGATATCATCTGTGCCGCGGTATCTGCATTATCCCTGAACTTTTTTAACTCGGTGGAGACATTTACGGAAGATGAATTTGAAGGCAGGGCAGGACAGGAGGACGTACAGTTTGAATTCCGCTTTACTTCAGATATAAGTCCTGAGTCGCAGCTCCTTATGAATTCTCTTGTTCTGGGATTACGGAATATTGAGAAGGATTACGGGAAATCATATATTAATGTCAAGTATAAGGAGGTGTAACACATGTTAAAGATGAACCTTCAATTATTCGCTCATAAGAAAGGTGTTGGTTCTACCAAGAACGGTAGAGACTCTGAGTCCCAGAGACTTGGCGCCAAGAGGGCTGACGGACAGTTCGTACTGGCAGGCAACATCCTGTACAGGCAGCGCGGGACCCATATCCATCCTGGCAACAACGTGGGCAGGGGTAAGGATGATACCTTATTTGCTTTAGTAGACGGAGTTGTTAAGTTTGAGAGGAAGGGCAGAGACAGGAAGCAGGTTTCTGTATATCCAAGGGCAATCAACGAATAATTTCGAAGGGCTCCATACTTGGCGTATGGGGCTCTTTTTTCTTCAACAGGAATATCCTGTTGGGGACAACACCACAGGAGGTGCTATGTATGTTTGCCGATAGTGCAAAAATATTTATTAAATCCGGCAAGGGCGGAGACGGCCATGTGTCATTCAGGCGGGAACTTTACGTCCCCAACGGCGGTCCTGACGGAGGAGACGGGGGACGTGGCGGAGATGTTATTTTTCAGGTGGACAAAGGTAAGAATACGCTGGTGGATTTCCGCCATATCCGCAAATACATTGCCAAGGACGGAGAACAGGGCGGCAAGAAACGCTGCCATGGAGCGGACGCGGAGGACCTGATCGTAAAGGTGCCTGAGGGTACTGTGATTAAGGATTTCGAATCCGGCAAGGTCATTGCCGACATGTCGGGGGATAACCAGCGGGAGGTGATTCTCCGGGGCGGCAAGGGCGGCCTTGGGAATATGCATTTTGCAACATCGACCATGCAGGTACCCAAATATGCCCAGCCAGGGCAGCCGGGGGCTGAACTGTTTGTGCAGTTAGAGCTTAAGGTGATTGCGGATGTGGGGCTGGTAGGATTTCCCAATGTTGGAAAGTCCACCCTGTTGTCTGTTGTGAGCAATGCAAAGCCTGAAATTGCAAATTACCATTTTACCACCCTGAATCCCCATTTGGGCGTGGTAGACCTGGGGGACGGCGCCGGTTTTGTCATGGCTGATATACCGGGCCTTATAGAGGGCGCATCCGAAGGCGTGGGTCTGGGACATGCGTTCCTTAAGCACATTGAGCGCACCAAGGTGCTGGTCCATGTGGTGGACGCTGCTTCCGTGGAAGGCCGTGACCCGCTGGAGGATATACGGACCATTAACAAAGAACTGGAGGCGTATAACCCGGAACTGTTAAAGCGTCCCCAGGTCATTGCCGCCAACAAGATGGATGCCGTGTATTCAGAGGATGATTCCAATCATATATTGGATACCCTGCGGGCTGAATTTGAACCCAGGGGCATCCGGGTATTTGCCATATCAGCTGTCAGCAGGCAGGGGGTAAAGGAACTGCTTTACCATGTCAATGACCTGTTAAAGACAGTGGATGATACAACTATTGTATTTGAAAAGGAATTCGAGATTGAGTACCAGGGCGACTGGAACCTTCCCTATACTGTTTCCAAGGAAAAAGAAGGGCTTTATGTGGTGGAAGGGCCGAGAATCGAGAAGATGCTGGGATACACCAATCTGGATTCTGAGAAAGGGTTTGATTTCTTCCAGAAATTCCTAAAGAACACGGGAATCCTTAAGGAATTGGAAGAGGCAGGTATCAAAGAAGGGGATACGGTCCGCATATATGGACTGGAGTTTGATTATTATAAGTAAAAGGAGTTAATATGACGAGTAAGCAGAGAGCCTATCTCAAAGGCCTGGCCATGAACATTGTTCCTGTGTTCCAGATTGGGAAATCCAGCCTTACGCCTGAGATCACACAGGCAGTGGACGAAGCCCTGGAAGCCAGGGAGCTGATAAAAATCACGGTTCTTAAGAACTGTCTGGACGATGGCAGGTCCATTGCCGAGGTATTGGCGGAGCGCACCCATTCACAGGTTGTGCAGGTGATTGGCAGGAAGATTGTCCTTTACCGTCCGGCAAAGGATGAGACAAAACGTAAAATCGTGCTGCCTGAAAAATAAGGGAGAGGGATTTCTATGGCAAGGATAGGAATTCTGGGCGGGACATTTGACCCCATACACAACGGTCATCTGGCACTTGGAAAACAGGCATATGAGGAATTCGGACTGGAACGTATCTGGTTCATGCCTTCCGGGACACCGCCCCACAAAAAGGATCATAGGATTACAGAGGGGAAGATGCGCCGGGACATGGTCATGCTGGCAATCGCGGATATCCCCTGTTTTCTGTATTCGGATTTTGAAATGGAGCGGGAGGGCAATACCTATACGGCCCAGACCCTCACACTCCTGAAAGAGGAACGCAGTGAGGACGGGTTCTATTTTATAATAGGCGCTGATTCATTGTATGAAATCGAACACTGGTATCATCCGGAGCAGGTAATGGGACAGGCCGTGCTTCTGGTGGCCGGGAGGGCATACAAAAAAAGACAGAGGACCATGGAGGAGCAGATTGCCTACCTTTCCCATAAGTACGGCGCTGTGATTTACCCAATCCACTGTCCGCAGATGGATGTGTCATCTGAGGGAATCAGGTCCGCGGTGGCGGCGGGGCTCCCAATCAGCGGTCTGGTGCCGGAGCCGGTGGAGGAATACATCAGGTCCCATGGATTGTATACCCATCCTGTGCAGTAAGGCAGGCATAAGGATGGGTAAGGAGGATTATATGGAAACACAATGCAGCCAGGTCATGATGTTGAGGAAAAATCTCAAATCAAAACTGGACCCTATGCGCTATGAACATTCACTGAGTGTGTCATTTACCTGTATGAACCTGGCCATGCGCTATGGTTATGATATGGATAAGGCGGAACTGGCCGGTCTGATGCATGATTGTGGGAAACGTTATTCCGATGATATAATATTGAAGAAATGCCTGAAACACGGGATTGAAGTGACAGAGGACGAGTTAAAGGCCTTGCCGGTGCTTCATGCAAAGTACGGCGCCTGGCTGGCAGAGCATAAGTATCAGATAAGGGACCAGGAAATCCTGGATGCCATTGGCTGCCATACAACCGGTAAAACTGATATGACTACCCTGGACAAAATCCTCTATATAGCGGATTATATCGAGCCAAGGCGTTATAAGGCGGAAAATCTTCCAATCATACGGAAAATGGCATTTGAGGACCTGGATGGCACCATGTACGCCATCCTGTCCGGAACCCTGGAATATCTGGATAAAAAGGGCGGAAACATTGATCCTATGACCGTAGAAGCATATGAATATTTTAAGAGGCTGAAAGGAGACAGCAATGAACTCAAAGGAAATGGTTAAACTGGCATATAAGGCCCTGAGCGATAAAAAGGGGGAGGATATTAAAATCATTGATATCCAGTCCGTATCGGTCCTGGCTGATTACTTCATCATTGCCCATGGAAGCAACCCCAACCAGGTGCAGGCCATGGCGGATAACGTGGAAGAAATCCTGGGCAAAGAGGGCTGTGAGTGCAAACAGATTGAGGGCTACCAGAATGCAAACTGGATTCTCATGGATTATAAGGATGTGATTGTCCATATCTTCTGTAAGGAAGACAGGCTCTTCTATGATCTGGAACGGATCTGGAGGGACGGGAAGACGTTTGTGGATGTTGAGGAACTGTAATTAAGAAGTTGGAGTGACGCAAGGGAAGAGGGAGGCTGAGGGAGAGCGCAGACCGTTGGGCCCTGGTTCCTGGTTTCCGCGGTGGGCCGGACTAAGGGGGCAGGATGCAAAAACAGAAGGTTCGCCGCCAATTACGGCGCAGGCTTGATGCCTGCCCCTCCATGGGCGGCCGGATTTGGGCGTGGAGCGCTCCAAATCCGCCTTCTGTTTTTGCATCCCGCCCCCTAAGTCCGGCCGAACCGCTCCAAATGTCACCAGGGCCCAACGGTCTGCGCCCTCCCTCAGCCTCCCTCTTCCCTTGCTGTGTATTGGCGGCAGCTGGGATATGGGTTTTGTATCCCGTTTCCATATAGTTCATGGACGATTTGGCTTGAGTGAAGGCAGATGGCTGTGGGGATGCAGGATTCTGCTTTTTTGTTATATGCTGTTATTTTTGTTATATGCTGTTATGAAGGATAGTCGCGATAGGGCTGAAAAAGGAGAAAGAGGGTTGCAGGAATGCAGCCCTCTTTTAAAATATAAATTATTAAATCTGAATCATTACATCATACGTATAAGACCGATTACTTTGCCCAGAATCTCCACATGGTCCGTGATGATGGGGTCCATGGCTTCGTTCTCGGGCTGCAGGCGGTAGTGGCCTTTTTCTTTGTAAAAACGCTTTATGGTAGCGGAGTCATCTATCATTGCCACCACTATCTCACCGTTCAGTGCGGTGGGGCGCTGTTCCACGATGACCTGGTCACCGGGCAGGATGCCGGCTCCGATCATGCTCTCCCCCTTTACCTTTAGCATGAAGGTCTCGGCGTTGGGAAGTATCTCTGCCGGGAATGGGAAATAGTCTTCAATGCGTTCCTCGGCCAGGATCGGTTCCCCGGCAGCCACCGTACCGATCAGAGGGATGTTGACCATCTCCCTGCGGTTGAAATTGAAGGTGTCATCCAGGATCTCAATGGTCCTTGGTTTGGTTGGGTCGCGCCGTATGAAGCCTTTCTCCTCCAGTGCTGAGAGGTGGGAGTGCACGGAAGATGTGGACTTTAAATGGACTGCTTCGCAGATCTCACGTACAGCGGGCGGATACCCCTTCTTAAGTATTGTTTCTTTTATGTATTCTAATATCTCCTGCTGTTTAGAAGTAATTTTATCCTGAGCCATATTCAACCTCCTGCATTTTCTATTCTTATAGTAACATATGTTCGGGTAAAATGCAAACCTTTGTTCGCTTTTTTGCCGGAAACCCATTGACAAACATGTGTTCTGGTGCTATATTATATACATACAAAAGAACACACGTTCTGCACTGCGCGCATAACGGAACCGCCTTGGGGAGGTTGCATATGAGAAAGTTAATGGTTAAGTTAGTGGCTGCCTGTTTTACCGTACTGTTATTTGTCACCATTTTCATGGGGCGTACTATGTTTACCTCCATGGCAAAAGAGGAAAGTGCGGCCACGCCATACTATAAGAGTGTCCGGATACAGGAAGGGGACAGTCTGTGGGAGCTTGCCAATCAGTATAAGGATGGAAGTTCCATGAGCACCCATGAATATGTGGACCAGCTCAGACAGATGAACAGTCTTAAGAAAGATACCATCCATGCGGGCCAGTACCTGACCGTTGTTTATTATAAGTAGATAGTGATGCTTTTTTATATCATATAATCATGTAATCATGGGGATTGTGTCATTCCCTGCGGACAGAAGTGCATAGGAGCACATGTATGTCTTGCAGGGAATTTTTGTTTTCTTGTCTCCCTGTGATGTGTTTGGCAATCCGTTCCCGCCGTCTACACGCCCCGAATCTCCCACAAAGCGGGACGTACGGCGGACGGAAAGCAATTTTCAAACACACCCTAAGGTCTGAATGGCAAGGATGGTTCATAGAATGATACAATGCGGCCGGGCCTTCCGGGATGGGCGGTTACATTTGCATATAATTTTCTGGAGTTTTTTGTGCGTTTATAACAAAATTTCAATTGAAAGTTAAAATTGTATAAAGAAGGAAACAGGCTGCAGTTGAAAATAGCACAAATATGTGTTGAAATTTAATGTATTCTTGTTGAATATTAATTTCCATAACTTTAATATTATTAATTTATAAATAATATGTATTTGAAATTATAAAATACAGTGACTATAATAGGGCAATGCATAAGAGATGAGAAAGGGGGTTGGAAGATATGAGTGATTTAGTAGGATCATTGATGGAGGAGCTTAACTGCAATGTGGTGTTTACCATACCGCTGTTTGGCGGCATACCCATACTTGAGTCGGTCGTGGTCACATGGATCATCATGGCGGTCCTTATGGCGGCATCCCTGCTTCTGGTCCATGGCCTGAAGGTCAGACAGATTAACAATAAGCAGGCGGCGCTGGAAAGCGGCATATCCTTTATTTATGACTTCTTCGAAGGACTGCTGGGCAAGGATGGGAAGGATTACATACCATACCTGATCACAGTGGTGCTTTACATCGGGATAGCCAATATGATTGGGCTGTTTGGGTTTAAGTCGCCTACTAAGGATTTGAATGTGACTGCATCCCTGGCTGTTATGAGCATTGTGCTTGTGGAGACAGCGGGAATACGCAAGAAAGGCGTCAAGGGCTGGATTAAAAGCTTTGCGGAGCCCATTCCCATCATAGCCCCTATCAATGTGCTGGAACTGTTCATCAGGCCGCTGTCGCTGTGTATGCGGTTGTTCGGCAATGTGCTGGGGGCCATTGTGGTCATGGCGCTTATCAAGCATCTGGTGCCTTTGGTGGTGCCTCTGCCGTTTAGTTTTTACTTTGATATATTTGATGGGGTAATACAGGCTTATGTATTTGTATTCCTCACGTCACTATATATAAAAGAGGCAATTGAAGACTGATGGCTTCAAACCGAATGAAAATTTTATGAGAAAAAGGAGAATTTTATTATGACAAGTTTAATCGCTATAGGTGCAGGAGTTGCAGTTCTTACAGGTATTGGTGCAGGTATCGGTATCGGCATGGCCACATCCAAGGCAGTGGATGCCATTGCAAGGCAGCCTGAGGCAGACGGCAAGATCACAAAAGCCCTGCTGTTAGGATGTGCGCTTGCCGAGGCAACTGCCATTTACGGATTTGTAATCGGTCTTTTAATCATTCTGTTCTTAAAATAATTGTTAGCGGGAAGGCGTTTGAATATGTTAAATCTAAACATTTGGAACATTGCCTGTACGGTCATTAACCTTCTGGTGCTCTACATATTCATGAAGCACTTCCTTGTTGCACCGGTGCGCAGGATACTGGATGAAAGGAAGCAGATGATTGAACGTGACCTGGATGATGCCAAGGATACAAGGACCCAGGCAGAGCAGCTAAAGGAAGAGTATGAAGCATCCATGGGCAATGCGGATCAGGAAGCGTCAAAAATCATAGAGGATGCCAGGGCAAGGGCCGGAGAGGAATACAACAGGATCCTTGAGCAGGCAAAGAAGGATGCTGCAAAGAAGATGGAAGAGGCAGACAGGACCATTGCGCTGGAGCGGGAGAAAGCCATGAGTGACCTTCAGGCCGGTGTTGCCGGGCTGGCCATGACGGCTGCTGCCAAACTCCTCAGCGAGCAGGCCGGGCCTGACAGGGACAGGAACCTATATAACTCATTTTTAGCAGGATCAGGTGACAGTAATGACTGAGAAGGCCAGGACATATGCCATTGTATTATATGAATTGGGAATCCCGGGACAGATGGTCGAGGGTGCGGTCAGTATATTCAAGGAAAGCCCGCAGCTTGTCAGGACCTTAAAAAGCCCGGTGGTTCCGGTTAAGAATAAGCATGCCATCCTGGGGAAGATATTCAGGGAACCGGAATTTTCCGGACTCATGGTGAACTTCTTAAAAAAGGCTTGCGATGCGGGGTGCATCGGGCAGATGGAAGATATTGCAGATGCATGGCGGTCATATTCCCTTGGGAAAGAGGGAATCATGGAGGCGGAACTTCATTATGTGACCATGCCGGGTGCGGCCCAGATTGCAGGAATGAAGCAGTTCCTATGCAGGATATACCATAAAAAGGATATCACCCTTAAACTGGTGATGCAGCCTGACCTGATAGGCGGATTCGTCTTAAAGGCAGGGGATATAGAATATGATTACAGCCTGAAGGGGCAGCTGTCAAAGCTGCGCCGGGCTGTGGTAAGATAGGAGTCTTGATATGAGCACAATCAGTTCCCAGGAAATCATCTCCATCATAAAAAGCGAGATTGAGAATTTCGATACCCAGGCCGCCACGGAACAGGAGACGGGTTCTGTTATCTGGGTTGGCGACGGTATCGCCATTGTATACGGCATGGAGCATGCCATGTATGGAGAGATTGTAATATTTGAAAACGGTGTCCGGGGAATGGTCCAGGACATCCGCAAAGATGAAATCGGCGTCATCCTTTTTGGTAAGGATACGCAGATAAGCCAGGGCACCAAGGTGGTACGTACGAAAAAGCGTGCCGGCGTGCCTGTGGGCAGTGGATTTTTAGGCAGGGTGGTCAATGCCCTGGGAGACCCCATTGACGGTCTTGGCCCGGTAAAGGAGGAGGACTACCGCCCGGTGGAGGAGGAAGCACCCGGTATCGTGGACAGGAAGTCAGTGGGTGTTCCCATGGAAACAGGCATACTGGCAATTGATTCCATGTTCCCCATTGGACGGGGTCAGAGGGAATTGATCATCGGGGACCGCCAGACCGGAAAGACCTCCATTGCCACCGATACCATTTTGAACCAAAAGGGCAAGGATGTGGTCTGCATCTATGTGGCAATCGGACAGAAGGCTTCCACGGTTGCCAAGCTGGTCTCCACCCTTAAGAAGGGCGGCGCCATGGATTATACCATTGTGATGTCCTCCACTGCCAGTGAAGCGGCTCCCCTGCAGTACATAGCGCCTTATTCAGGGACTGCCATGGCTGAATTCTTCATGCATCAGGGAAAGGATGTACTGATTGTTTATGATGACCTTTCCAAACATGCGGTGGCTTACAGGGCATTATCCCTTTTGCTGGAGCGCTCACCTGGACGTGAGGCATATCCAGGCGACGTATTCTATCTCCATTCAAGGCTTTTGGAGCGGTCCAGCAGGCTGAGCGATGCAAAGGGAGGAGGTTCCATTACGGCGCTGCCCATCATCGAGACACAGGCAGGGGATGTATCCGCGTATATACCAACCAATGTCATTTCCATTACGGACGGCCAGATCTTCCTTGAGAGCGATCTGTTCTTCTCAGGAATGAGGCCTGCTGTCAATGTAGGGCTTTCCGTGTCACGTGTTGGCGGCGCTGCCCAGACCAAGGCCATGAAGAAGGCTTCGGGCAGTATCCGTATCGACCTGGCGCAGTACCGGGAGATGGAGGTATTCACCCAGTTCAGTTCGGACCTGGATGAGTCAACCAAGGAACAGCTGGCCTACGGAAAGCGTCTGATGGAACTGTTAAAACAGCCTCTGGGACGGCCCCTGAGCCTTCACGAACAGGTCATCACGCTCTGCGCGGCAACCCATAAGGTGATGCTTACCGTGGATGTGGATAAGATTAAGGAATTCCAGATGGATATGCTGGGATGGTTCGACGTGAAGCATCCTGAAATCGGCCAGGAGATTGAAGAGAAAAAGAACCTGACAGATGATTTAGTACAGAGAATCGTGGACGCTGCCAACCAGTACAAGGCGTCCGTATAACCGGGAAGAGGGAGAGAATATGGCAAATGCAAGAGAAATCCTGAGCCGTATGAAGAGCGTCCAGGATACCAGGAAGATTACCAATGCCATGTACCTGATTTCCTCCACCAAGTTAAAGAAAAGCAAGAAGCTGCTGGAGGAGACAGAGCCTTACTTCTATACGCTGCAGGATTTAATCCGCCGTATCCTGCGTCATATGCCGGATGTGGAGCATTTTTACTTTAATCCCAGAAGCGAGATCAAGGGAGCAGACAGGACAAAGGGCCTTATTGTCATCACAGGTGATAAAGGGCTTGCAGGTGCTTATAACCACAACGTGCTTAAGATGGCCCAGGAGTGGATGGAACAGGGCGATAACCACCGTCTTTATGTGGTGGGGGAACTGGGACGCCATTATTTTGCCTCCAAGCACATACCGGTGGAGGAGCAGTTCCATTATACGGTACAGAATCCCACCATGCACAGGGCCAGGCTGATATCCTCCACTGTGCTGGAGGATTATGAGCAGGGACAGCTGGATGAGGTATGGATCCTTTATACCCAGATGATTAACAGCATGAAGATGGAGGCCGAGATTGTCCAGCTGCTTCCTCTGAAGCGGGAAGATTTCAGCAACATCGTGATTCCGCCTGATATCATCCAGGAGGAGATCCAGATGGTCCCATCACCCAGCGCGGTCATGGATAACGTGGTGCCCAACTATGTGACGGGTTTTATTTTCGGCGCGCTGGTGGAATCCTTCTGCAGTGAGCAGAATGCCAGGATGATGGCAATGCAGTCGGCCAGCGACAATGCCAATGCCATCCTCAGCGACCTTTCCATTGAGTATAACCGTGTAAGGCAGGCAGCCATCACCCAGGAGATAACGGAAGTAATCAGCGGTGCCAAGGCACAGAAAAAGAAACATAATTCGTAATGAACCAGGAAAGCCCACAATGAATAGAATCGTGGAAACGTATAGAAATAAAAGGAGGCAGCCATGAGCAAGGGAAAAATCATACAGGTCATGGGACCTGTGGTTGACGTGGCGTTTGAAGATGAAAACCTTCCCCATATAAAAGATGCCCTGATTGTTGACAACCAGGGAAAGAAGTGTGTCATGGAGGTTGCGCAGCATGTTGGCGGCAATGTGGTCCGCTGCATCATGCTGGCATCCAGCGACGGGCTTTGTAAGGATATGGAGGTGGAACCTACCGGGGCAGGCATCAAGGTACCGGTAGGAAAGAAGACCCTGGGCAGGCTGTTCAATGTCCTTGGTGAAACCATTGACGGGGGACAGAACCTGGACGATGAGGATAAATGGGTCATCCACAGGGACCCGCCTTCCTTTGAGGACCAGAGTCCTGTGGTGGAGATGCTGGAGACAGGCATCAAGGTCATCGATTTGCTGGCCCCATATGCCAAGGGCGGTAAGATTGGCCTTTTCGGCGGCGCAGGCGTTGGCAAGACCGTCCTGATCCAGGAACTGATTACCAATATTGCAACCGAACACGGCGGTTATTCCATTTTTACCGGAGTGGGGGAGCGTTCCCGTGAGGGCAATGACCTCTGGACTGAGATGGGGGAATCCGGCGTACTGGAAAAAACAGCCCTGGTATTCGGGCAGATGAACGAACCGCCGGGCGCGCGTATGCGTGTGGCTGAGACCGGACTTACCATGGCAGAGTATTTCAGGGATGTGGAGCATCAGAATGTGCTGCTGTTCATTGATAATATCTTCCGTTTTGTGCAGGCAGGCTCCGAGGTTTCCGCCCTTCTTGGACGTATGCCCTCAGCGGTTGGCTACCAGCCCACCCTGGCAACAGAGGTAGGTGAGCTTCAGGAGAGGATTGCATCCACCAAGAACGGCTCCGTTACCTCGGTACAGGCCGTATACGTGCCTGCAGATGACCTGACGGACCCTGCTCCGGCAACCACCTTTGCCCATCTGGATGCAACCACGGTGCTTTCCAGGAAGATTGTGGAACAGGGCATATACCCGGCAGTGGATCCCCTGGAATCCACTTCACGTATCCTGGAAGAGGATGTGGTTGGGAAAGAGCATTATGAAGTGGCGAACAAAGTACAGCAGATGCTTCAGAAATACAAGGAACTTCAGGATATCATCGCAATCCTTGGCATGGAGGAACTGTCTGAGGAAGATAAGCTGACAGTAAACAGGGCCAGGAAGATCCAGCGTTTCCTGTCCCAGCCATTCCATGTGGCTGAGAACTTTACAGGCGTGCCTGGCAAATATGTGCCTGTAAAGGAGACCATCCGTGGTTTTAAGGCCATTATCGAAGGCGGGATGGATGCGTATCCGGAAGCCGCGTTCTTCAATGTGGGCACCATAGACGAGGTTGTGGAAAAGGCCAAAACCATGGAACACAGCGAATCCTGAGGTTTGGCGGACACATAGAAAGGAGCCCGGATATGTCTACATTTTGGCTGAAAATAGTTGCCAGCGACCATACTTTCTATAATGGAAACTGTGAGACGCTGGTGGTTCCTGCCCATGACGGTGAGATGGGTATCCTTCCCCACCATGAGGCCATGATCCTGGCCGTCCAGGAAGGTGAACTGCGCTTTCGGGTACCTGGGGAAACACAGTGGCGGGAAGCCATTGTGGGACGGGGAATCGTTCAGGTGGCCAACAACCGTGTGACCATGCTTGTGGATACGGCGGAACGGCCGGAGGATATCGATGAGGTAAGGGCCAGGGAGGCGCTTGAGCGGGCCGAGGAACAGCTGCGGCAGAAGCAGAGCCTGCGGGAGTTCAAGATGACCCAGGCATCCATGGCCAGGGCGCTGTCAAGGCTTAAGGGAAGCCATCTCAAGGAACTGAGATAAAAAACATTGGGATAGGACCATTGAAATATGAAGACCAAAATGGCTGCAGGCAGGACCTACAGCCATTTTGAATTCTGGATTAAAAAATTGCAGAAATCCATGACAATCGGGTTTTCCCTGCCATGGGGGGAGCACATAAGGATGATCTGGCGCCGGCAGACCTGGTCCTTGATGGGCAGGAGCTTTACCGGGGACCGGGGGGACAGGGGACCCCATTCAGCGGACAGGGGGCCCCAGGAATACTGCGGCCAGAAGCCAATGCCCAGCCCGGCAGCAATCAGGTTCCGCACCGACTCCGTGGTGTCGCTTTCAAAGATTACCTTTGGTGTGAAATCAGCTTCTGAAAAATAGCTGTTGCATATCTGCCGGATGGGACGTGAGCCGGCCAGGCAGATATAACCTGCATTCTTGGTATCGGTCAGCCGGATTGAATCTTTATCCCCATAAGGGGAGTGGGTGGGGACGGCCAGATACAGGTCCTCCTCCAGCATGACCATGTAATCGGAATATTCTTCACTTTTAATGTCGGAGCGTATGGCAGACACACACAGGTCAAAGTCCGCATTGGTATCGGACTGGTACAGCTGGAAGTTCACATCCGGCCGCAGGGTACGGTATGCTATGATCCGGTTGGTAATCAGGGTGGAAGCTGCCAGCAGCTTCAGATGGATGGTATGGCTGGACAGATACTGGCCCGCCTTAAGTTCCCCTGGAATCCGGTCCAGGGCGCTTATGATCGGAATCAGCCGTTTTTGCAGCAGCCGTCCGGCATCATTTAATTCAATACTCCGGTTTTTCCTCTCAAACAGCGGGATTCCCAGTTCGCTTTCCAGCCTGTGTATGGCCTGGGACAGTGCGGGCTGGGCAATCTGAAGGTGCTCGGCAGCCTTTGTCATGTGCTGGTATTCTGCGGTTGTAAGAAAATAGCGTAATTGTAATAATTCCATTTTTTACCTCTGCTTATTCTTTTGTTCATCAATCATTATATAACACATTGCCTTTTTTTGCATGGAAAATTTGCCTGGGGCGTATCTGAGAAACATTCCCATCTAAATATCTTGAAAATCCATTGATATAGTGTTAGAATAATAGACGTAGGTTAGCAATGACTAACTAAATAACGATGTTTATAACCAGGAGGCGCCCGATATGAGCAAAGAAACCCTGCATCTGCTGCTTAGGATGAACCATGACCGATTAGAAACACAGATTGCACTTCAGTGCGCGCCGCTGCTGACCGGGGTGAAGATATCCAATCTCCTTACTGTCACAAGCCACAGGAAGCAGGAGGCAGCGGGACTGTTTGAAGGAACCGCAGTATCCTGTTACATGCTGTATGAATCCAGGGAAAAGACAACCTTCCTGCTGTATTTAAGGTCCGGGCTTATGGAATACCTTGCAGAAACGGACGTAAAAAGGCTGATGGAACGTTTTGGGTATCATGCCATGAAGCTGGAACGGATTCTGGAACGTGTTTCAGAAAAGTATACGTCACACATGGACGGAACTGGCGGATTCCCCCATGAAATCGGACTGCTTTTGGGATACCCGCCCGCGGACGTGCTGGGATTCATCCAGAACAATGGCCGGAACTATCTCTGCACCGGGTACTGGAAGGTTTATTCCAACCAGTCAGAGTGTAAGCGGATCTTCAGGGGATACAGCCAGGCGCGGGAAATGCTTATACATATGGTTTCCCGTGGGATGGGGATAGGGGACATTCTAAAAATCCATGGATTACACCAATATAAATCAATGACAATTTAGGAGGAAGGCAATATGAGTAAGTTAATGGTAGTATACTGGTCACAGACAGGCAACACAGAAATCATGGCCAATGCGGTGGCAGAAGGTGTGAAGGAGGCAGGGAAAGAAAGCGCTGCCGTGGAGGTTTCATCCATGACCCCGGATGCGCTGAAGGATGCGCCTGTGTTTGCGCTGGGATGCCCGGCCATGGGGGCTGAAGTCCTTGAAGAGGATGAGATGGAGCCATTCATGGCCAAAGTGGAATCCTTTGCCAAAGGAAAGCAGATTGGCCTGTTTGGTTCTTACGGCTGGGGAGACGGACAGTGGATGCGCGGCTGGGAAGAGCGTGTGGCAGGCGCAGGCGCGGCTGTTGTGGGCGGACAGGGGGTGATTGCCCAGGAAACCCCGGATGAGGATGCGCTTTCAAAGTGCAGGGAATTAGGACGCAGTTTAGCTGGCTTCATGCCGTAATAACAGCATTGGAATCGGATGCGGCAAGAGATACAACATGATGTCAGGGATTTTCTTAGGGATTTGAGGGCCCTCCGGCCGGCTGCATGGAATGCGGCCCCGCGGAGGGCCTTTCTATGAGGTTTTATATGTGGGAGGGGAAGAATGATTGCATTTTCAGGGATAAAATGATATGGTATAGGGAGTAAAACGTAAACGCGGCGGCTGTCCTGGAAAACCATGGACGGCTGGAAAAAGGGGAATGAAGCGTGTTGGAAGAGATTAATCCATACCATGTAAAAGACAGGGAGCACAGGGGCAGGGATACCATCCTGATTGTTGATGATATTGAGGTAAACCGTATCATACTGCAGAGTATATTTGAAAGGGATTATAATCTGCTGGAGGCGGAAAACGGGGAACAGGCAATGGTGCTTCTTAAGCAGTACCACGGAAACATTGCTGCCGTGCTTCTGGACCTTGTGATGCCGCAGAAGGATGGTTATCAGGTCCTGGCTGAGATGAATGACCTGCATCTTTTGCCGGAATGTCCTGTTATCATCATCACATCTGAGGACTCTCCGGACAATACGGTGAAGGCCTTTGACCTGGGGGTTTCGGATATTGTGATGAAGCCCTTTGAGCCGGTAGTTGTTAAGCGCAGGGTGGAGAACAGCATTGCCCTCAGCCGGAACCAGCAGGACCTTCAGGAGCGGATTGATGAGCAGGCTGCCCGGTTAATGGAATCCAATGCAGTGATGATTGACGCATTATCCGCCATCATTGAGTACAGGAGCGTGGAAACGGGCCAGCACATACAGCGTATCCGGATGTTTACCAGGATATTGCTGGAGGAGATAGCGGGGAACTTTCCGGAGCTGGGCCTGGACCGCCGGCAGATTGATATCATATCCAGCGCCTCATCCATGCACGATATCGGCAAGATTGCCATACCCGATACAATCCTCAACAAGCCTGGGCGGCTGACAGAGGAAGAATTTGAAATCATGAAAAGCCATACCACAAAGGGCTGCGAGATGCTGGTGAACCTTGACCGCATGGGGGACAGGGAATATCTGAAATACGCCTATAACATATGCCGCTATCATCACGAACGCTGGGACGGCAGGGGGTATCCTGACGGGCTTCGCGGAGACAATATCCCGGTCTGCGCCCAGGTGGTAGGCATTGGGGACTGTTATGACGCCCTGACTTCCGACCGTGTGTATAAGAATGCCATCCCCCCTGCCCAGGCAGTCAATATGATATTGAACGGGGAGTGCGGTACCTTTTCCCCCTGGCTTCTGGAATGTTTTAAGAACGTAAAGGTCACATTTTCCAAGCTGTCCGGCGAGTACAGGGATGGACAGATACAGAAACAGCCAGCCATCAGCAAGGATATACGGCTTTTGGGGGAGGGCGACGGGGATATGAGGCAGATGGGCCGTCAGAAATATCTGACGCTGCTTAAATATGTGGATTCCACGGTTGTGGAGGTGGATTTTAACACCGGCGTCTACCATGTGGTCTATCTGTCCAACCATGATTTTGACGGCCTGAAATCCGGGGGCAGCTTTAAGGAAGCATTTTATCATTTTGTGGAAACAGCCGTCCACCCAGGGGACAGGGATATGGCCAGGGCCCTTATGGGGACTTATATGAAGGATTTCATGAAAGAAGGATTTAATAAAAGAAGCCGTAACTACCGTGTGTATAACCAGGTGGAGCAGGTTTACCGCTGGTGCCGGGCCACCATGCTCCGCATCAATACAGGAAACCCGTACCAGAAAAAAGCCCTGATTATCTGGGAAGAACTGGAAATGGAGGAAGATGCGGTCCCGGCCAGCAGCACCATGCAGCTGAGGATGTTTAATGATGCTTTTTTAAGCCATATGATTGGATGTGTCCTGGCCTGCCTTAACGACAGGGAGTTTACCATTGTGGAGACCAATGGCGGCATGAAGAAATTGTTGGGTTACAGTGACGAGGAAATGAAAACCCAATTTGACAGCAAGTACCTGAATATGATTTATCCCGCCGACCGCAGCCGGATCCTGGAGGAGACAGGAAGACAGCTTAAGTCAGGCAACTCCGTTGAACTGGAATACAGGCTTACTGCGAAGGATGGAAGGATTATCTGGGTCCTGGAGCGATGCCAGTCCGTTACCGGAAAGGACAGCATGGAGTATCTGGTATTTGCCCTTATGGACATCACTGTGTCTAAAAAGGACCAGGAAGAACTCCGCCTGTCCCTGGAACGTCATAAGATCATCATGGAGCAGGCAGAGGATACCCTGTTTGAGTGGGATACCCAAACGGACACAGTCACCTATTCTGCCAATTTTGAGAAAAAGTTCGGATATACCCCTATCATGAAAAATTTCAGTAAGCGCATCCGGTTCGTATCCCATATCCATCCGGCTGACATACCGGAATTTACAAACATGCAGCAACTGCTGATGAAGGGGATGCTTTACAGGGAGATTGAATTCAGGCTTTCCGATGCAGCGGGACGGTACCGCTGGTGCAGGCTCCGTGCCTCTTCCCAGTTTGATGCAGCCGGAAAGGTAAGCAGGGTAATCGGGATGCTGGCCGACGTGGATGAGCAGAAGCGGGCTGAGGAGGCCCTACAGTATCAGGCGGACCGGGATGAACTGACACAGCTCTATAACCGCAGGACGGCAAGAAGGCTGATAGAGGCCATATTGGAGGAACCATGTGTCCAGGGATACAGGGCCCTGATGGTCCTGGATGTGGATGACTTTAAGAAAATCAATGACAGCAATGGCCATATGTTCGGGGACAGTGTGCTGAGGGCTGTGGCTGATATACTGACCCGGCAGTTCCGCAGTGAGGACATCCTTGCAAGGATAGGAGGGGATGAGTTCCTTCTTTTCATGTCCCATGTCCCGGATGTGAAGACCGTTGAAACACGCATGTCCATGGTCCTGGAATCCATTCAGGACATGTGCCTGGAGCAGGGCATGGTAATCCACCCCAGCTGCAGCATAGGGGCTGCCTTCCAGCCCTTGCACGGCAATGATTTTGACACATTGTTCCGCCATGCCGATACAGCCATGTACGGGGCAAAGGGAAAGGGGAAAAGCTGTTTCAGGATTTACGATGCTTCTTTGCGCATGCCGTCAGATTTAGGCATTGAAGCCTGAAATTTTATGTGAAATATGCCCATATGTCCTTTTTTATGAACCGTCTGTTTCCTATAATGATTCTATCAAATCTGATGGCAACCGGAAGCATTGTCAACCCACTTGTGGAGAGCGCGTCCGGTGCTGATGTAAAACATTCCATCATTCATGGCAGGCTTGTGATGAAGGACCGGCAGCTGTTAACCATTGATGAAGAGAAGGTGCTGGCTGAGGCAAAAGCAGTAATGGGAGGCCATGGCTTCTTTGCAAAGCAAGGCGCCTACTGCGGCTGATTCACCGCGTTAAGCGCTGCCTGGGCGGTCCTGGCAGCCTCATTGAGGGCCTCCCTGGCAGGGATGTCCTCAATCTCCACTTGGTCGGCGGCAATGGCCAGGGCATCGAAGATTTTGCCGCCCGTGGGGTCCACCGGGTCAGGGGAGGCGTGCATGGCCTGGGATATGGGAACCAGGGCATGGGGATTGTGCTCCGTGTAGGACCGGTATTCCGGGATTTCCAGTGTGCTCTTCCTTACCGGTATGTAGCCGGTGGCCATGGACCACTTTGCCTGTTGGGATGCGTCTGCAAAATACCGGATGAACTGGTAAGCGCCGTCCATGGTTTTATCCTTGCCCGTATCAATCATCACCAGCTGCAGGACCCTGGCCACTGGCGCAGGTCCATGCTTACCAAAGCCGGGCTGTTCCATGGCCCCCACCTTATGGAAGTCCAGGTCGGCCTGGTCGCCGGAGGAACCGGTATACCCGCCGGCCTTATCCTGGAGCACGTCGCCCATTGTGTCATACCAGTATTCCCAGCCCTGTCCGCCGTAATGGACAGCCATGATTCTGTCTTCATGAATCCATTTGCGGACAGCTTCCCAGGAATCCACCCAGGCATCCGTGTTAATAAGTACCTTCCTGCCCTCCTCATCTATCATGGATCCGCCGTTGCTCAGGGCCATGTCAATCAGGTTATCTTCCCCCCACATGGGTTCCCATCCATAAGCCGCGCCGCCCGTGCTTTCTTTTATGACCCTGGCCGCGTCGGCCAGACGTTCCCAGGTATCCAGTCCTTCGGGCCGGATTCCGGCTTTTTCAAAAAGTTCCCGGTTATAGTACATGACCTGGGTGGTGCCGTAAGCAGGCATTGCATACAGGATTTTGTTATTGTCCAGACACTGGTTGTAGAAAACAGGGATGAAGTCATCCTGGTGAAAGGAGGTATCCTGCTGCGTATAGGCGTCCATGGGAACCAACAGGTCCTTCTGCATAAGGCTGCGGGATTTGTCAGAATCCAGCAGGGCAATATCAGCGGCATTGTTCCCTGCAATCCCGGCCTGCAGCTTGGTGTAGGTCCCGTCATAATCCTCCTGCCGGATCCCTGTTACCTGGTATTGGTCCTGGGCCTGGTTAAATCCATCGATGATGTCATCCATAACACCAGCCGCCGTCTTACCGCCGGAATACCAGAATGTAATCTGCACTTTTCCGTGGGCAACCACATCCTTTGCCTGACCCGAAGCATTGCAGCCCGTCATCAGCACGCAGCCTGAGACTAAGGATACTGCGGTAAGGATCTTGCCCTTAAGCCTGCTGTTAAACCTGAATATCATGTTCATTTACGATTCCTCCTGTTATGTCTGTTTGAAGTTAGTTGTACCGGGGTCTGTTTGAAAATTCATTCCCGCCATCTGCCCTAAGGAATCCACCGTAGGTACCCCTTAGTGCAAAGCACGCCCTGGGTTCACCCCTTACACCCATAATCCGTGATTCCCATGACAATCCAACGCCAGGCAGAGATAAAAACCGCCAGCAGGGGAAGGACGGCAATGGTCCCGGCTGCCATCACCAGGGACCACTGGGTGCCGTATGCGCCTCCCTCATAGAGAAACCGCCTTAGGCCCTGGGATATCAGGCTTAAATTGGGCGAATCCGTGATAAGGGACGGCCACATATAGCTGTTATAGGTGTTGATGAATGATAAAAGGATGAAGGTCATGAAGGAGGGCCGGGTCATGGGTACTATGATCCTTGTGAGGATGGAGAGATGTCCGGCCCCGTCCATCCTGGCCGCCTCCATGGTTTCCTTAGGGACGGCCTCAAAGGCCTGATGAAGCAGGAAAATACCGAACACGCTGACGCCATTGGATAATATCAGGCCCTGATAGCTGTCTAAAAGCCCCATCCTGGATAATATGATATAACATGGGATGTAGGTAACGGCCGTGGGCACCATATAGGTAAAAAGGACCAGCCGGAAAAGCATATCCCTGCCTCTTATTTTCATGAAGGTTACCGCGTAGGTGAAAAGGGCGCAGCACACAAGCTGGATGGCAGCCTCTGCAAGGGATACAAAAAAACTGTTTGCAAGGTATCCCGGAATTGGTGAATCAGCCAGGATGGAACGATAGTTCCCAAACTGGGGGACAGAAGGCAGGAAGGAAGCCGTGTCCAGCACCTCTTCCTTGGTCTTAAGTGAACTGACAGCCATCCAGAGGAAAGGGAATGCCGTGACACAGCAGGTGAATCCCAAAACAGCATGGACAGAGGCGCGCCGGATGATCCGCGCACATGGAATGGCTGGCCGGGTCATGATTGTCCCTCCTTATTCAGCTTAAGCTGGACCAGGGCCAGGCTGATGCCTATAGCCATAAGGATGACCACGGCCGCAGCCCCGCGGCCCATATCAAACTGTTCAAACCCCAGCTGGTAATACAGATAGAGCAGCGTCCTGGTACTCCCCGCAGGTCCGCCCTGAGTCAGTATCTGGATCTGGTCATAGGCGCGCAGGGAATCAGCTGTCATGATGATTCCGATCATAAGGATTGCAGGCCGCAGGATTGGGAGTGTGATATGTACAAACCGGTTCAGGCTGCCTGCGCCGTCAACAGAAGCAGCTTCATAGAGTTCTGCGGGGATCCTGGACAAGGCCCCGGCAAAAAGCAGCATCACATATCCAAGGTTCTTCCACACGGTTACAAGGGCAACGCTTGCCAATGCTGTTGAGGAACTGTGGAGCCAGGGAAGTCCGGCCATCCCCAACTGACGCAGGATGGTATTGGCCAATCCGCTGTCCGGTTCAAAAATCCAGGTCCATACAATGGACACTGCAACGGCCGGCGTGATCCAGGGTGAAAAGATGATCAGCGGGTAGATGGTATGCCTGCCGGCTGAATAAACAAGCATGGCCAGCAGCAATCCAAGGCATGTGACCGGGATTACGGTTTCCAGGGCAAATAACAGCGTATGGATGAGTGCATCCTGAAAGGCTTTGTCCCTGAACAGGGAACTGTAATTCCCCAATCCTGTCATGTGGAAGCCCGAAGTCATATAGTCCCAGTCCGTGAAGCTGATTCCGATGGACGCCAGGATGGGGATAACCCAGAACAGGACAAGGAATAGGAGGGCCGGTGCCGTAAACGCGGCAAATATAAGCCTTGGCTTTAATTGTTTCTGGAAATAGGATGGGTGCATATGTGATTCCTCCTGGATTAAATGTTCAAAAATATTAAAAATTATAAAATGTTGAACACGAGAAATGATAGCACGTAATCCATATATTGTCAATATATTGTTCAATTTATTTGGAAATAGTTAAAAAATGAAAGTGACAGATGCAAATAACCATTCCATGACGGGATGGTTATATTGGACCGGCCATTGAATACAGAAAGGGTTCTATATTTATGCCAGGGCATTTGCTATAATAGTGGGAAAGGCAGTGCACGCTGTTTGACAGAGGGGAGGACAAAATGATATACTTCACTTCAGACCTGCATTTTTCCATGGAATGACAGCCATGCTTTGGATAAGAAAATTGAGATTGCAGATATATGAGGTAACTCCGTTCCAGGGCGTGTTTGGGAGGCGGTAAGATATGGGCCTGATATACCGTGGCCGCATCCAGGAAAAATAACGGAAGGTAGTACTGGCATGATTTCAAAAAAGGGAAAACGGAAACTGGAATTCCAGGGGAATACATATTATTGGCATATCAAAGAAGACCGGGATAAGAATCCACGGATTCACATTTCCTCTGAAGATAAATCTTTTTATCTGACATGCGGATTCGACCGGGAGATTGGGGTTGGGACCCGGCATATTAAGGCGTTTTTATCCGGATTTCTTGCAGATAAGGGCGAAAGGACTTCTTCACGTCCATGACGTCAGAGGGCTGGATTATGTTTATGTGGGCGGGATTGACGGCTGTGATGATCTGAACCAGACCGCACAGGCTTCCATTAAGGCATATTATGAAAGACAGGGACTGCTATATGATATCCATCGGGAACTTAAAGGCCGCTGATATCAGTGACCCCGGACTTCTCTCTGAAATGGAGGCAGCCATGAAGCCTGAGTATATCATCCTGTTTCCGGATGCGCTAGAGGTCGCCTTCCCACAGGGAACACTGCCCAGCCAGGAATACAGCTATGTGGTCGGATTTGATTATGATAAGGAACTTAAGGCTGTCCTCCAGCCTTGGGCTGTGCCGGACTCCAGGCAGGGTGTGGGGAAAATAGGAGAAAATGGAATTATAGGTGTTTCTGAACTGTATTTCCGGACAGGTTTTTGGTATAATAGAAGAAAGTTTTTGCATGGGCTTTGATTACAAATTTACCAAGGGAGGGGCACTGCCATGTTTTTAGTTGTTAAGCGGGACGGAGAGACCGTGGAGTTCCATCTGGAGAAAATATCTTCAGCCATAAAGAAGGCGTTTAAGGCAACAGGAAAGTCCTACACGGATGACATCATCGACCTGCTGTCCATCAGGGTAACCTCTGATTTCCAGAAGAAGATGCGGGATGGCCGTATATCGGTAGAAGACATCCAGGACAGCGTGGAGAAGGTCCTGGAGGAATCCGGGTACACGGAGGTGGCCAAGGCATATATCCTGTACAGGAAGCAGCGCGAGAAGATAAGGAACCTGGAAAAGACCACCCTGGATTATAAGGACGTGGTGGACAATTATGTAAAGGTGGAGGACTGGCGGGTAAAGGAGAATTCCACCATCACATATTCCGTGGGCGGGCTGATACTGAACAATTCCGGCGCAGTGACAGCCAATTACTGGCTGACAGAGATATATGACAAAGAGATTGCGGATGCGCACCTGAACGGGGATATCCACATCCATGACCTGTCCATGCTGACCAGCTATAGCTGCGGCTGGTCCCTGAAAAAGCTTCTGATGGACGGTCTGGGCGGTATTACAGGGAAGATTACGGCATCTCCTGCAAAGCATCTTGCAACCCTCTGCAACCAGATGGTCAATTTCCTGGGAATCATGCAGAATGAATGGGCTGCCTCCCAGTCATTTTCATCCTTTGACACATATCTGGCGCCTTTTGTAAAGGCGGACAGCCTGTCCTACGATAAGGTTAAAAAGTGCATGGAGGCATTTGTATTTGGTGTGAACACCCCCAGCAGATGGGGGACCCAGGCGCCGTTTTCACACATTTCCATGGATTTTAAGGTGCCAAAGGACATGGCCGGGGAAAAGGCCATTGTTGGCGGGAAGAAGATGGGATTTACATATGGGGAGTGCCAGGATGAGATGGATATGGTAAACCGGGCCTTCCTGGAAACCATGCTGGAAGGGGACGCCAATGGCCAGGGATTCCAGTATCCCATCCCGTCTTATGGGATTAATGCGGATTTTGACTGGTCGGACACGGAGCAGAACCGCCTTTTATTCTCACTGGCATCCCGGCATGGAACGCCGTATTTCATTAACTATGTAAGGGGCGGTGCAGTACAGGGGGAAGACAGGGTTACCTATGGGGATGACAGCCGGGATTTACGCGTGCTGCACAAAAAGGCCGGAGGATTTTTTGGCTATGGCGAGCACACAGGCGCTGTCGGCGTTGTGACAGTCAATCTTCCAAGGATTGCGTACCAGTCAAGGAATGAGGATGAGTTCTATGGGAAGCTGGACCATATGATGGATGTATCCGCCCGTTCCCTGGATATTAAACGGAGGGTGGTGGGCAATCTGTTAAAGGGCGGGCTATACCCGTATACGGCCTGTTATCTTGAGGATTTTTCCCACCATTTTTCATCCATCGGCATCATCGGTATGAATGAGGCAGGGTTAAATGCGTCTTGGCTGAAAGCAGGCATGGAATCAGAACAGACAAGGCGGTTTGCGGAAGATGTCCTGAACCATATGCGGGAAAAACTGGTGGGATACCAGCTGGAATATGGCACCCTATATGGATTGGAGGCAACACCGGCGGAATCAGCCACCTTCCGTTTTGCCAGGCTTGACAGGGAACGGTTCCCTGCGCTTAGGACAGCGGGCCGGGAAGGGGATGCGCCGTATTATACAAACAGTACCAAGCTTCCTGCGGATTATCCCGTATCCCTTGAGGATGCGCTGATGAACCAGGACGCGCTGCAGCCCCTTTATACCACGGGGACAGTTTTCCATGTGTATGTGGAACAGGAGCTGGAGGACTGGAGAAAGGCAAGGGATGTGCTTCACAAGGTCATTACGGAGCATGATATCCCCTGCTGCACCTTATCCCCGGTCTATTCCATCTGTCCATCCTGCGGCTATCTGCGGGGAAGCCGGGAGGTGTGTCCAAAGTGCGGGGCTGCTGCGGATGTCTACAGCCGTATTGCCGGATATTACAGGCCGGTACATGACTGGAATGACGGCAAGGCACAGGAGTTTAAAAACAGGATAATGTTCCGTATCTGAACACATGGAGAAGCCATGATCTGTACATTGGCAGACAGAAAGGGGTAACATATGATACAGTCAGGGGAGGCTGCAAGGACTGTCCGGCGGTTTTTTGATGCGTATCTGAACCAGAGGAATATAGAAAATACGCTGGATTGCCTGACAGAAGGGATACACTGGGTGGGGACCGGCAAGTCAGAGATGGTGTATGGCCGCAGCCAGGCAGCAGAGGCGCTTCGGGCAGAATTTTCCCAGTCTCCGGAATCCTGCAGGATTGAATATGATGGGATTGAGGAGGCGTACGGAACGGATGATTGTTCTTTTGTAATTCTCACTGCCACGGTATATCCCGGGACGCCATCCAGCGCCGCCATGTGGTTCAGGGTGTCCGCTGCCTGTGTCGGGGATAAGGATGGGGCATGCCGGATTGCATCCATCCATGCGTCCACCCCTGACATCCGGCAGGAGGAAGGCAGCTTCTTTCCGGCTTCCGGTCTGAGCCGGTCCGAGATGGAGGCCCGCCTGGAGGCCAAGGCCCTGGATATACTGGGAAGGAATATTCCGGGCGGAATGATGGGAGGATATCTGGAACCGGATTTTCCGTTATATTATGTCAATGACTTCATGCTGTCCTATCTGGGATATACCTATGAGGAATTCGTAAAGGCAATTGACGGGAAAGTGATTAACTGCATGCACCCGGATGACCGGAAACAGGTAGATGACCTGGTGTCAGAGGCATTTGATAAGGGCACTGACTACCAGGTTCAATACAGGATGGGGAAAAAGGACGGCAGTTATATCTGGGTTAACGATGTGGGCAAAAAGGGATGGTCTGAGGATGGACGGGAGGTCTGCATCAGTGTGATTCGGGATATCTCCGAGGAAGTGGAGTCCAGGATACGCCTGGAAAGGCAGGCCGGGGAACAGGAACAACTGGCCAGGGAACAGGAACAGCTGGCAGACCGGTATAATCACCTGCTCCAGTCCGTGCTCTGCGGCATTGTGCAGTATCATCCCACCAGCCAGGGTGTGGTATTCAGGAATGCCAACAGGGAAGCAATCCGTATCTTTGGTTATACCCCGGAAGAGTTCTGGGCCAGGAAGTACTGGCGGATGGATAACCTGGTTGCAGAAGAAGACCGTGATTATATTGGCGAGGTGTTTGCAAAACTCAGGAAACCGGGGGATAAGGCCAGCTATGAATATCGGCTGCGCCGGCAGGACGGCAGTCCCTGCTGGATCATCGGCAGCGCCGAGGTATTGTCAGACAGCAGCAATCAGACCTACATCCAAAGTGTGTATCTGGATATTAACGAGAGCAAAAAGGCAGAGCAGCGCAATCAGCGTCTCACAGACCAGCTGGAAGCCAGCGATAAGGTGCTGCATATGGCGCTGGAGCATACCACTACCAGTGAGTTTTATTACTATCCGGATACCAGGGAATGCATGGTTCCGGCCAGGACCAGTGAGCTGTATTGCTGCCAGGAACACTACGACAACCTGCCCTGCAGCTTTGCCATGGAACAGGTGGATGAACCGTTCCGTCCTGCTTTTTATGAGATGTATGGGCGCATCCATCAGGGTGCGCGCACCGCAAGCTGTGAATTCAGGGGACGCAACCAGGCGTTCTGGTGCAGGCAGACCCTGTCTGTCATCCTGCGCAATGAGGATGGCTCCCCCAGGCTTGTGATTGGCATTGTGGAAAACATCACACGGCAGAAAACAGCGGAGGAGGCGCTTGTCAAGGCAAGGAGCCGGGACAGCCTTACGGGCCTTTATAACAGGGACAGCGGCATCCGCCTGGTTCAGGAATGCATGGCGGACCGGGCGCCGGGTGAGCATGGGGTCCTGATGCTTTTGGACATGGATGGATTTGAGGATGTGAACCTGAAGGAGGGCAGGATTTTTGGGGACGTGGTACTCCAGGAAGTTGCTGATATCCTGCGGACGGAAGCTGGACAGAACAGTATCCCGGTCCGGCTTGGCGGGGACGAATTCATGCTTTATGTGAAAAACAGCAACAAGGCACAGGCCATGGTCACAGGTCCCAGGATTGCGGACCAGGTACAGAATGTTTTTGTGAATATGGAAAAGGATATACATGTTTCGGTCAGCATCGGGATGTGCAGTACTGAGGTGACAGAGGAGTACAGCGCCCTTTACCGCTGTGCGGAGAGTACGCTCAAATATGTCAAGGAAAATGGAAAAGGGCGGGCAGCCTGTTATCAGGACACCTCCAATGAACTGGGGGTATTCCTGACACAGCTTTATACGGAAGAGCATCCCCTCAATGCGATTGAGATGGAGACATCACGTCTGGACGACGACCTGGTATCCTTTGCGCTGGACCTGCTCGGCAAGTCCAAAAACCTGGATGACGCTGTGTTCCTGCTGCTTTCCAGAATCGGAAAGAAATACTGCCTGGACCGGGTATCCATTATTGAAGCCAGCCAGGCTTATCTGTCCTACCGTTTCTCCTATCAGTGGGCGCGCAACCGGGCGGACCTTCAGTTGGGGCAGGATTTTTATGCCTCCAAGGAGGATTTCGACATCTGTTCCAATATGTATGATGAGGATGGCCTGGCCGACCACAATGTCCGGGACGGAATCTCACGGATTGCATCATGCCTCCATGCCGGTATCTGGAACTACGGTGAGTATGTGGGTTCCATGAGTTTTGAGGTGGATGAGCCGGATTATCAGTGGTCACAGGAGCAGCGCAAGCTCTTAAAGGAACTGGTCAGGATTATCCCTTCCTTTGTCATGAAATCCAAAGCAGATGCGGTCAGCAAGGCCAAGACGGATTTCCTTTCCCGCATGAGCCATGAGATACGCACACCCATGAATGCCATCAGCGGCATGACTACCATTGCTAAAAAAGTCCTGGATGACAGGGATAAGACCCTGTCCTGCCTGGAGAAGATTGAATCAGCCAACGCCTATCTGCTGGACCTGATTAATGACATTCTGGATATGTCACGCATTGAGAGCGGCAAAATGGAACTCAACAGCAGTCCCATGGATTTTAGGCAGCAGATGGACGGGCTGGAATCCCTGTTCCGCACCCAGGCAGAGGAAAAACACCTGGATATACGGTTTGAAAACAGATACAGCAGTCCCAGGCAGCTCCTTGCAGATGGACTGCGGCTGAACCAGGTTCTGGTCAACATCATCGGGAATGCGGTTAAATTCACGGAACAGGGCGGCATCACGGTAAAAGTGGAACCGTTGGAGGAAACGCCAAGGGCAATCCTTCGGTTTTCCGTTGCCGATACTGGGATTGGGATAGAACCGTCAGCCCTGGACCGTATTTTTAACGCCTTTGAACAGGCAGGTGCAGGAATAGCGGCCAGCTATGGGGGAACCGGTCTTGGACTGTCCATTGCCAGCCGTCTGGTGCAGATGATGGGCGGCACCCTGGAAGTAAACAGCCAGATAGGAAAAGGCTCTGAATTTTTCTTTACACTGGGATTTGATTATGCGCAGGAGGGGATATCCAATGTGCCGCAGAAGGAAGCCGCCCCCCTGCCTGATTTTTGCGGACGCCGCATCCTGCTGGCAGAGGACAACGAAATCAACCGGGAGATTGCACAGAACATCCTTGAAATGAACGGATTTTCCGTGACCTGCGCCTGTGACGGACAGGAGGCACTGGGGTATTTCTGCAGCAGTGGGCCAGGAGGATTTGATGCCATACTGATGGATATACGCATGCCGGTAATGGATGGCCTGGAGGCAACCAGGCAGATACGCACTTCGGGAAAACCGGATTCCAGGACCATTCCCATAATCGCCCTTACCGCCAATGCCTTTGATGAGGATACGAAGAAATCCATGGAAAGCGGTATGGACGGGCACCTGTCAAAGCCAATCCAGGTAGGACTTATGATGGAGCTTTTGGGGAAATGCATTGGAAGACATGCAGCTAAAAATATGGAATAAAATGGGATAGGAAAATATGGCTTATACTTGAAACCATGCATACTTTCTGCCGGGATACAAAAACTATTGCCAGACAGGAGGTATCATTATGGCAAAAGCAGGTATGAGACGGCCAAGTCCCTATGACCCGGATAACCATGGGACAGAAAACCATCACAAAATGAATCATCCGAAAAATGAGCAGGCACAGGTGCCGGAAATCCAGGGCGCGGCAAAAAACGGGAATGCCAAGGCAGGCCCCATCAACGCCCCCAACTGGGCAAGGGATGATTATAAGACAGGCGATAAGTACGATTAAGGTTTCCATTATATGCAATGGACCAGAAGAAGGAACCTAGCATAGTTTACATAATTATTTTATGTAAACTATGCTAGGGAACATTGATTATTATAGCTGCATATGGCTGTATTGATTATTATAGCTGCGTATAGCTCCGGCGAACCATTGGGACTGTTAATCAGGGCAGACAAAGATTATTGTTTAAAATACCCGCTGCCGAATTGCAAACGTCAGGTAATTATGGTAATATATAGTTAAATTTCAGAAGAAGGAAGGTACTGGTTATGGACAAGGATGTATTGAGTTATGTTGTAGAAAAGACCAACGAGTTAATAAACGCCGCAACCTGCAACAGCGAGACAAAAGCAGCAGCAGAGGCCTGGCTGGCAGCCGTCGGAACGGACAGGGAGGCAGAGGCAACCGAAACATACGTAAAGGAATTGGAAGCAGATATCATGCCGATTGACAGTTTAATCGGATTCGCTGAGTCGGATGCCGGAGCACAGGTCTTTGGGGCTGACCACGCCCCGGTAGTGGCTGCCCATGCCAAGGAAATCAAGGCTGCAGGGGCAAAATATTGTGATTGCCCGGCCTGCGCGGCAGTAGAAGCAATCCTTAATAAAAAGGAAAGCATTCTCAAATAAGGGCAGATGAATAACAGGAACATTACATAAGGCATCAGTCATATTCATGATTGATGCCTTTCCTTAATGCCAAAGCCGTAATGTGGGCTGTAAAAGACATCCATGGGAGGACAGTCCTCCATACCACGGCCGGAGCAGGAATAGGATTCAAAATATTGATATTTCAGCCATGTTTTGTTATACTAAATACTATATATGCATATGAACAAGGACGTACAGGAGCGGCAGCTAGTTTGAGACACAAGTATATACAAAGCATCATTTATTTGCGAAAGAGTTGGAATAAGATGATTAAGACACATATATTTGAGATTATGAATGGGAATTTTATAACAGGGGCTAATCCGAGACTAGAGCGCCATGTGCGAAATGAATTTGCTGAGAGTTCTGACTGCCTGATGGCGTATAACAAAATATACGAAGCGCGGGTCCGCATGGGAAAGCGGCTTGGGACCGGAGAGGAAGACCAGGATATCATGGATATTGTTGATGGCGTCGAATCAAAGATACAGTATATCTGTCTGAAGATGTATGATTATGGGGCCGGGACCCTGACCATTGCCGGGGGCGATAAGGAGTTCCAGCTCATGGGGATGATTGATAAGGAGTGGAAGGATGCGGATCATCATGTGGGAAAACACATTGGCCATGCCATGACCCGCCTCAAGGACCGGATGGGCACGGACGGTTCGGATCCGGATATCCGTATCCTGGCAGGGGGATATGAATACATAGCCCGCCGCATGGGAGTGAAGATGTATGGATACGGCGCATATTTTACAGGCCGCGCCAAAACAGCCCCGGATGTCCCGGATTTTTACGGAAATGCGGAAATTATTGAAAAAGACAGATTTAATTGACGATTAATTCCCAAAGATATGGTAAAATCAATATAGCAGGACACATTTGCTTTAAAAACAATCTGGAGGGGAAGAACATGTCAAAGAGTTCAGGGATTTTACGTATCTGCGAAGAAAAGGGAATCAAGATGATTGATTTCAAAATGACGGATTTAAGCGGCCGCTGGAGGCATATCACGATTCCGGTTGAGAGGTTTGACGATGGGATTTTTACACAGGGCATTGGTTTTGACGGCTCTAATTATGGGTACGCCCCGGTGGAAAAAAGTGATATGGTCTTCATACCCAACCCGGAAACCGCTGTGGTGGATCCGTTTACAGAAATTCCAACACTGACCATGTGCGGGGATGTCTGTGTCATAGGAAAGGAAAACCGGCCCTTTGACCAATATCCCAGGAATGTAAGCTTAAGGGCCATTGAATACATGAAGGAACAGGGCATTGCGGACCAGATGCTCATCGGACCGGAATTTGAATTCCATCTGTTTGACAATGTGAGTTTCATGGTGGAACCGCAGCGCATGGCATTTACAGTGGATACCAGACAGGCTGCCTGGAACAGCGGCCGCGAGAGCGCTGACAATAAAGGCTTCCAGGTTCCGGGCGGTGGGGGGTATCATATTGCCGCGCCGCAGGATGTGGCGTATAATTTAAGAAGCAGGATGTGCATGATGCTCCAGGACTGGGGAGTGGATGTGAAGTACCATCACCATGAGGTGGGCGGTTCGGGACAGATGGAGATTGAGGTGGAGCTGGGCGACATGGTGGACATGGCTGACAAGACCATGATCATCAAATACGTAATCCATAACGCCGCAATCCAGGACGGCAGGGCAGCCACCTTCATGCCCAAACCCATTTACAAAGAGGCCGGCAATGGAATGCATGTCCATATGCTTCTGATGAAGGATGGGGAACCGGTTTTCTATGATGAAAATGGATATTCGGGCCTGAGTCAGACAGCCCACTATTTTATAGGCGGTCTGTTAAAGCATGTGGCGTCCCTGTGTGCATTTACAAACCCATCCACCAATTCCTTCAAGCGCCTTGTGCCCGGATATGAAGCGCCGGTGACCATTGGATACGCCACATCCAACCGCAGCGCCGTCATCCGTATTCCGGCTTATGCAAAGACCCCAAAGGCAAAGCGCTTCGAACTGAGGAACCCGGATGCGACGGCCAATCCGTACTATGCATATGCGGCAATCCTCATGGCAGGCCTTGACGGGATTAAGAACAGGATTGACCCGGCAGAGCATGGGTGGGGGCCGTTTGACTGCAATCTCTATGAACTTCCGGATGAGGAGAAGGCGAAAATACAGTCCCTGCCAAAAAGCCTGGACGAGGCCCTGGATGCCCTGGAGGCAGACCATGGATATCTGACCCAGGGAGGGGTGTTCCCGGAACGGCTGATTGAAGTATGGCTTAAGAGGAAACGGGAAGAGAGCCGGGAGCTGTCACAGATTCCCCATCCGGCAGAATTCCAGCGGTATTATGATTTATAATAATCTGTATTAGATAGGGGTTACATTGGACAGGAGTTTCGTGCCTCACAACGCAGATGCGCTGTGGGGCACAATCTGTCTTGTGACCATTTGATTACCAAATGACCGGATTCTGTTCCGGCAGTCCTGCGTGTTTATCAGGCAACCGGATTTTTTTATTCAGCGGAGAGGACAAAATGATTGAAGTTTATCACATTGAAGATGATAAGGCAATTGCACATGCGGTCAAAGAATATCTTGAGCAGCACGATTGCCGGGTTTCGGTTTTTACAACAATGGAGGAGGCCAGGCAGGCCATGGTACGCCGGGTTCCCGCAATTGTGCTGGTGGACTGGAATATGCCGGACGGCCAGGGGGACATGCTGTGCCGGTGGATCCGTTTAAGATGGAGGGAGCTTCCGGTCATTTTCCTTACGGTACGCGGTGAATCCCATGATATGGTGTCCGGCTTCCGGAATGGGGCTGATGATTATGTGGTGAAGCCTTTTGAACTGGAGGTCCTGTATTCACGTATATGCGCATTGCTGCGCAGGGCAGGATATGCATCCGGGCAGTATCTTACCTGTGACGGTATCACATTGGACCGGAGCAGTATGAGGGTATTCTGCGGGCATGAGGAAGTCGCCTTAAGCCAGCCGGAATACCAGGTGTTATTGGTTTTATTGCAGAATAAAGGCAGGACCGTGTCTAGGGAAATGCTTTTAGAACAGGTATGGGACAGTAATGGGAACTATGTGAATGACAATACGCTTACCGTTACCATCAAGCGCCTGCGCGGCAAGCTGGGCCAGCCCTCCTGCCTGAAGACTATCCGCAGCTTTGGCTACCGTATGGAGGACTGCGTATGATTGGACAGAAGAACATGGGAATATTACTGGGATTCATGCTGTCAGCCTGCCTGATTGCGTCCTCCGTGACAGCCGCGGTGATGGCAGGGATGAATAACCGCACACAGTTCCAGCTGCTGGGCAGTGTGTGCGGAGACATCCTGGAAGAAGATCCGGAACTGGAACAGACCCTGCTCCCTGTGATAAAAGGAATCAAAAACCAGGCCGCATTGGCAGAAGATCACAATGTGCTTTTGGATTATGGTTACCGGCGGTCTGACTTTCTGAAACACACATCCGGATACGCCATCCTTCCTGCAACAGCTGGTTTTGGCGCCGGGGCCCTGCTGTTTTTCACTGTTTTCCTGTATTGGCGCAAAAAGGAATGTATGCGCATAAAAGAACTGACAGAGTACCTTGAAAAAGTGGATACAGGAAGCCTTGAACTTCTCCTGCCCGCAAAAGAAGACGGTTTCTCCCAGCTGCAGGATGAGATCTACAAGACCGTGACCATGCTGTATCAGACAAGGGAGGCTGCCGTAAAAGCAAAAGCAGGTTTTGCAAAAAACCTGTCCAATATTGCCCACCAGCTAAAAACACCCATAACAGCCATTTCCCTGTCCGCACAGATGATGGAGGAACATCCATCCAGGGATTACCTGGCACAGATTCACAAGCAGCTGGGACGGCTGACCCATCTGGAGGAGGCCCTGCTTCTCCTGTCACGCCTTGACGCAGGAATCCTTCCCTTGAAAATGGAGGCAGTGGATGTCTATACCGCAGTGAGCCTTGCCGCCGACAATTTACAGGAAGTGTTTGAGGCAGCCGGATTGTCTGTTGACATACCGGAAATGGGGGAAATGAAGATACTGGCTGACCTGGACTGGACCATGGAAGCATTGATGAACCTTTTTAAAAACTGTGCGGAATACACGCCCCCAGGGGGAAGAATCCATTGCGCCTGTTCCCAAAACCCCCTTTACACGGAAATCATCCTGTGGGATGATGGAAAGGGGTTTGACAAGGAAGACATCCCCCATCTGTTTGAACGGTTTTACAGAGGTAAGAATGCGTCTGGCAATGGAATCGGCATCGGCCTTTCCCTTGCCAGGGAAATCATTGAACGGCAGAATGGCACAATCCGCGCAGTCAATCTTCCAGGCAAAGGCGCGGCCTTTGAAATCCGGTTTTACAGTCACTGAGCAGTCACTTTGACCTGTTATGATGAAACCGAAGTCAGAATGACAGGAAGGGAGAAAAAAGCTTGGAAATTTTAAAATGTGAGGATTTGAGTAAGGTATATGGCTCAGGGGCCAGTCAGGTCATTGCCCTGGATAAGATTAACCTCTCGGTCCATAAGGGGGAATTTGTGGCCATTGTAGGGGCTTCCGGTTCAGGAAAATCCACATTGCTGCATGTGATTGGAAGCGTGGACAGACCCACTGAGGGCAGGGTCCTCATAGAGGGCAGGGATATCGCTGCCCTGAATCCCACCCAGTCAGCTATTTTCCGCCGCAGGAAGGTGGGACTGGTTTACCAGTTCTATAATCTGATTCCGACCCTGACGGTCCGGCAGAATATACTGATGCCGCTTCTACTGGACAAAAAGAAGCCAAACCAGGAATATTTTGACCAGCTGGTAAACTCTTTGGGCATTTCCGGTAAACTGGATGCCCTGCCGGACCAGTTATCAGGAGGGCAGCAGCAGAGGACCGCCATTGCCCGTTCCCTGATTTACCGGCCGGCCCTGCTGTTGGCAGATGAGCCCACAGGCAACCTGGACCGGAAGAATTCCAGGGAAATCATCGATATGCTGAAGTTATCCAACCAAAGCTTAAACCAGACCATCCTGCTCATAACCCATGATGAGTCCATTGCCCTGGAAGCCGGCCGCATCATAACCATAGAGGACGGTCATATCATAAGCGACCGGAAGCGGGGGTAGGCATATGTGGAGGGAATATTCAATCAGTTATATAAAAAACAACCGGGCTTCCAGCATATCCATTCTTGCGGCGGCTTTTATATCGGCCCTGTTCCTTTCTTTTCTGTGCAGCCTGTTTTATGGTTTCTGGGTGTATGAGGTAGAGGGAATCATATTGGAGGAAGGAGACTGGCAGGGGCGTATTACATGGGATATGGATAGTGACAGTGACAGGGATAGGGACAGGGACCGCCTCATGATGATACAGAACTTTGGCAATGTTAAAAAGGTAGTGGTCAATGAGGAGCTTTCCAGCGGACAGGAAATTGCTGCCGATATTTATTTCGAGGATGCCAGAAGCATTTTCCGGGACATGCCCCTGATTGCAGAACGGCTGGGGGCGGAGGAGGGCGCGGTTTCCTACAACCTGAAGCTTTTATCCAGATACCTGATTCATGATCCGCAGGATGATTCACCGCCGCTTTTAATGACATTTTACCTGGTCATCCTGTTGATGGTTTCCCTTTCACTGATACTGATCATCCGCAATTCCTTTGCAATGTCCATGAATGCGCGGATACACCAGCTTGGTATTTTGTCCAGCGTGGGGGCTTCTCCCGGACAGATACGGACCTGCCTGATACAGGAGGCGGTGATGCTCAGTGTGGTGCCGATTCTTGTTGGCAGCATGATAGGGATTGCCCTCAGTTTTGGGGTAATCCAGGCAATTGAACTGATAGCAGCAGATATCCCGGGCAGGCATGAAGCCGGTTTCAGGTATCATCCCATGGTATTCGTGGTGACAATCCTGTCCTCCTTTCTTACCGTGTTGGGTTCAGCATGGATTCCGGCAGGAAAACTGAGCAGGATGCCGCCATTGGAAGCTATCCGTAATACCGGCGAATGGAAGCTTAAAAAGGAGGGACATTCCCATATCCTGCGGTTCCTGTTTGGGATGGAAGGCGAACTGGCCGGAAATTCCATGAAAGCCAGGAAAAGGGCAATGTATACCTCCACGCTGTCCCTGACGCTTGCATGTCTGGGTTTTACGCTGACCCTGTGTTTCTTTACCCTTTCAGGTATCAGCACAAGATATACTTATTTTGAAAAGTATCAGTCAATGTGGGATGTCATGGCCACGGTGGAGGATATGGATATAGAGGATTTCAGGATGACACGGCAATGGAAGGAACTGCAGGTACTGGACCGCGTAAGGGACCTGGCCGTGTATCAGAGGCTGGAGGCCGCTGCCCGCATTCCTGAAAGCGGAGAGAGCCAGGAACTGGCCGCCCTTGGCGGGATTGGCATGGTCGCGGGTCCTTCGGCCGAAAAAGTGAATGATGCATGGCTGGTACGGGCGCCTGTAGTTGTGCTGGATGATGACAGCTTCATGGAATACTGCAGTAGGATTGGGGCCCTGCCGCGGCTTGACGGAGCCATTGTCCTGAACCGGATATGGGACAGCTTAAACAGCAGCTTCCGATATCCCATCTATATTCCTTATGTGGATGAAAGCCTTGGGACGGTTGTGCTGCAGGAGGGCAAAACGTCGGGAAGCGGGACAGGAGAGGCACTGGCAGGAACAGGGCAGAATGAAAGCAGACAAAAAGAAGCCGTGGAAATCCCGGTCATTGCCTATACGCAGGAGGTCCCTGTTTTGAGGGAGGAGTATGACAGCCATTCATTGGTACAGTTCATCCCTCTGTCTTTGTGGGAAGAAATATCCGTGAACATAGGGGAAGGGCGGCAGGATACCTGTATACGGATACTGGCTGCAGAGGGGGCTTCCCTGGCAGACCTGGATGCGCTGGAGAACGATATGCTGGAGCTGTTTGGCGGGCAGTATGGGATTGGGATTGAGAACCGTATCCAGGAGAAAATCACCAATGATTACATGATTTTTGGATATGAGCTGATTCTTGGCGGCCTTTGCTCCATACTTGGGCTGATTGGAATCGCCAATGTGTTTTCCAATACATTAGGCTTCCTGCGCCAGAGAAGGCGGGAGTTTGCCCGGTATATGTCCATTGGAATGACACCGTCAGGAATACGAAGGCTGTTTTGCATCGAAGCATTGGTGACAGCAGGACGTCCGATCCTCATTACCCTGCCCATTGCCGTGGCAGTAACGGGATTCATGATTAAGGCCAGCTATTTAGACCCCATGGAGTTCATGGCCCAAGCCCCGGTCATACCAATCCTTATTTTCTGTCTGGCTATCTTTGGTTTTGTGGCGCTGGCTTATTATCTTGGCGGGAGACGGGTAATGCGGTGTAATTTTTCCGACGCCCTGCGGGATGATACGCTGGAGTGATTTCTGGTTTCACGTTTTTGGATTTTATGGTATAGTTACAGGGGGAATCCCTGGGGGCTTCCTGTGTAAAAGAGGATATTCCCTCCATTACCCGGGCCCCCATCCATAAAAAGGGAAATGACAGAAAGGTAATGACTGGCAATGATACGCAGAGAAGATATGCTGGAATTAACAAGGCGTATGACACTTTCACGGACATCCTTTACAAGGATAGCAGGATGTTATGTGGACAGGGATGGGGAGTTTGACGGCAGCTTCAATACCAACTTCCTGAAGCTGTCCGCAGCAGAACGGACAAAGAAACTGAAACTGGCAAAGGAAATCCCCTTTTCGCCAACAAATGTAAACCTGAAGAAATACGAATTTACCCAAAGCATGCGCAGACCAGGCAGTATGTGGCAGCTGCTGATGGCCATGAACGAATGCGGCCTGAAAAACGATGCATTGATGGATACTTTTTATGATGTTGTCATGGAACAATATCATACATATTCAGATTATGCCATCCTTGTTTTCCATGACCGGTATGATATTCCGGCAAAAGCATCTGATAATGAACGGTTATGGGAATCAGAAGAGGTGTTTGAATATATGATCTGCGCCGTCTGCCCAATGACAGGGGAATATGAGCCGGGGAAGCCGGAGTGCGGATTTTTATTTCCGGCCTTTACGGACAGAAGCGGGGATTTGAACCATATTGCGGTATACCAGGCAGATACCGGACATCCCCATGATGAAATCTTAGAGGTGCTTGGGCTGTCGGCAGGGGTTTAACAGGCAGATAAGGCAGAGGGTATGGAAGGGAAGAGGGCATGGAAAGGAAGAGGGCATGGAAAGGAAGAGGGGAATGCTTGGTAATAAGGAGATGAAAAAGACAAAAGATAAATATCTGTTGGCATTTTTCCTGATATATATGGTTGTATTGTTCCGCATCACTGTTTTCCGTTCCACCTTCAGCCTGTATCATGTCATGGAGAACGGAACAATCAACCTGTCCTTATTTCAGGATTATATTCCTCTCATCAGGCAGGAGAGATGGTTTCTGGTCCTGTACCTGTTTGTGGGCAATATTATCTGGTTTGTTCCATTGGGATGCGTGCTTCTGGCTTCCGGTAAGGTGAAGGGAATCTGGAGCGCGGCGGTATGCGGGTTATGTTTATCCCTTATTATCGAAACATTACAGTATATATTTGGGACAGGCGTGTCAGAACTGGATGATTTGGTATTAAATACAATGGGGACATGGATTGGCGCGGCAATGGTCCGGCTGTGCCGGCATTACCGGCGCGGTCAGGGACGGTATCAGGAATAAAATTATTAGCAATCATGTTCCAGACAGTCCAAAGATTGCAAGGCCCCCGCTAGGGTAACACGGGGGTACTAAATACAAGGTATACAGTGTATATAACAAGCCTATGTTGGATACGAAAGAGTCATCCACTCTAACGCAGACAACTATTCGCGAAAGTCTAGTTTAACGAATAGTTAGTTACAAATTAAGCATTGATTAGTACATCTTTTAACAATTTGTTAGGGGGTGTATTTTTTATGTCTAAGCGTATCATAACAATCATTTTAGTATCTCTCATATCATTGACTTGTGCTTTTGGTTCGTTCGCGTCTGAAATTGCTACATCCTCTAATGCCCAATTAAATATTGCCACATCTAGTAATGCAATGCCTTTAGATGACTTTATGGAATCAGATGGTTTTGATATGTTGGATGTTCCTGTATTCATGTCCTCTGGTGATTTACCATCTGTATCTAATACGGTTGATTTTAGTTCTGTGCAGTTGACAATGTATTATTATGATATGTCTAATAATGTCAAGTCTGTCCATGCTGGTTTTAATGGTTCTGGTTATGCTTCGATTGCGCGTCCATCTGATTATGCAAGATTGAGTTTCATCCGTTTTAGATTATATCGTAATTCACTGCCTCCTTCTGGCATTTATGATGTATCTGTCAATTTTGCATCAAATACAGGTGTCACATATACAGGGGCTGCTATATATAGTCTTAAGAAAACAGCTAATGCTTCTTCTGATTCTAGTTATATTAATGTTGGTTTTACACAATCAAGTGGCGATTTTTATATATCGAATGTGGTTGATTTAGGTAATGTGTATGAACTTGCATTTGATATGCGTTCTAATGATTTAGTTCCTCCTTATGGTGGGTATGTAAAGATTAATTTTACTAAGACCACTGCCCAACCTGATTATACTACTGCTGGTGGTTCTTATACGTCTGATAATGCTACGCATGATATCGCAAATAATACGGCCCAGCAGGTTGAACAAGGGGACACTATCATCGAATTAATCAAAAATACGATACAGACGATTAGTTCACAATTGACGGCTTTTTGGAACCAGCTTGCAGGTGAATTTACGAATCTTTATAACAAGATGACCCAGCAACATTCTGAACAGTTACAGGCTGACCGGGATAATACGGATGATATCATAGCTGCTGAGGAATCCAATACTACGGATATCATTAACAATGATAACCGTAATACTGATACGGTTGTGAATGGTTATGATTCTTCTAATCTTGATGAATCTGGTAATAAATTGAATGATAAGTTGCAGGAATATGAATCTGCTGAATCCAATATCCATGATACTGCATCCGGCTGGTTATCTGACTATACGATGCCTGATTTTGATAATTTTCTTAATACTGGCGGTATCCTGTCGGCCTGTATCTGGCTAGGTGGTTTTTGGCAGACTGTGTTCGTGAATATGGGTGCTTTTAATATACCTGTCACTCTCTCACTTACCCTTGTTTTCGTGTTGATGCTTGTTGGTTATCATAGGTTCCGGAGGTGATCCCATGTTTAATTTCTTTGAGTCGATTGCGAACCTGATTGGATTTATCATCAACTTTTTTATATCTGCTATACAGATGCTTCTTACGGTCATTACCCAGATACCTGTAGCCCTTACCTTTATTGCTTCTGCTGTGGTGTATCTTCCGGCGTATTTAAAGACGTTCGCTTTACTCTTTGTTGGTACCTGTGTGATTTTCAATATCATTAATAAGGGGGATTGACATGGCTGGTTTTTTTATATTCATTGCATCAATGTTTTCAGACCTTGTTGGGCTGTATTTTGATTTACCTTTCCTTGATGGTGTTTCCCTTGGTGATATTCTTGTAGCGATTGCTATCCTTGGTGTTGTTGCTTCTGCCCTGGTTGGTCAGCTTTCTTCTTTTAATCTTCGTCATGAGGCATCAGAAGCAAATAGGGTCGAATCTGAAAATCAACGGTGGCTTAGTAAAACGGATGATTATGGACGATAGGGGTGTTGTATATGGATGTGCTTGTTACTCTTTACCGTTGGCTGTTTGATACTGTTAAATCATTCTATATGTTTCTTTACCAGGATGCTGGATGGATTGGTATATCAATCATTGGTATTGCTGTATTGAAGCGTATCGTTAATCTGATAAGGAGGGCGCATGGTCATTGATTATGTTAAGCGTATGTCTGTTGTATTTTGTGCTTTGGCTGTTATCTCTATTGCTTTTGCAGTACCTGCCTATGCACGTACTGCAACTTCTTCCGATGCTGTGCGCGATACTGATTATGATATTGCTGATTCTGAAGCTTTAGATGGTTCTGGTAACACGGATATGGATGATGTGTTGCCTGATGGTTCAATGGATGATGTGAAGGTGGCTGAAAATGCGGCGGATTATGAATATCTTGATGATGATGAGGTTCTGCGTTACATATTATCCGAAGTCCAGATCATACGTGATTCCATGTCTGGCCCGGCGCTTGCTTCGCCGTCTGAAGCGGTTCCGTTGGAGGATTCGCAGGAAGGTACGGATGATGTTAGTATCCTTGCTCTTGATATTGATGACGCTGGTCTTTATGCGTCTGGTATTTCCTTGCCTGACCATGATGTAGTATGGGTTTCTGGTACTTTTGATGGTGAGCCATATACGCTTGTTGTCCCTGCTGTTACTTATCCGTCCCTTTATGTCGGCGGGAATGGTGTCCTTTATAATGTATCCGGTAGTAATATTACCTGTAGGCTGTTTCCATCCGGTACATTCGACCCTTCTGATTATAATTACAGGAACCTTACTTTGTATCCTATCCTTGGTAATAGTGCCAGTAATTTATATCGTTATGATTATCTGTCTTACATGACTTATTATTATCGTGGTTCCTCTTCCACTTCTCTTTCGTCCAGTACCACTTATGGGAATTTTTATGTGGAGGATATTGAGATACAGCGTTCCATTGATGTCTCATACCGGACATATTATGTTGCTGTTTCCAGTTTCTTTGTATTGGGGGTGATTGTATTATGCTTTTGGAAAAACTCACGGCGCTTATAGGTGCCGTCCCTGCTGGTAGTGAGGATATAGTGTATGTTGTTGCATGCCTTATCTTACTATATATGTTGGACGAGTTCGTATCACTCGTCAAGATTGCCTTTAAAGGTTTACGTTAATTGAAAAGGAGGAATGATTTTATGAGTACCGTATTAGGCAATGTAACTTCTTTGGTAACCTGGTGTCTTACTACATTCACATCTTTTACGGGCTGGCTGATTGCTGATGATTTAGGCGCAATCTACCTTGGGATGTTTATTGTAGGCTTTGCTATGGCTGCTATGTTCCGGCTGCTCCATAGTGCTTAAAGGGGGGTGGACTGTATGTTGAAAGGTTTTATTTTGCGTAATCGTCTGCGTCTTGCCTGTGCTGTCCCTGTGACTTCCCTTGCGCTTCCACTTACTGCTTTTGCGGCTGAAGGGGATTCTGCGGGTGTGACTGGTGTGTTGGATAAGGTCACTACCCTTATCACATGGGCACTTGGCACATTCACAAGCTTTACGGCCTGGCTGATTGGTGATTCCCTTGGTGCAATCTATCTTGGGATGTTCATAGTCGGTTTTGCCATGGCCGCACTGTTCCGTCTGCTTCATAGTGCCTAGTCATATGGGGGTGGTATCATGTTTGATTTCTTAAATGCGTTTGGTGACTTGATTTTATGGTTCCTGCAATCAGTGGTTTGGGATGATATCGTGATATCACTCCCATTTGCTTTTGTTATCATAAGCATGGTTTTCCTTTGCTTTAGAAAGTTGGTGGGCTTGCGTTGAGATATCTGCTTTTCTTTATGGTTTTTATCCTTGGGTTCATGGCGTTCGCATACCGTTATCGTAATCCATATAAACTTATCATGATTTTTGGTAAGAAAGGTAGTGGTAAGACTACCCTTCTTACCAAATTGTCACTCAGGTATTTGAAGGCTGGAAGACCTGTTTATAGTAATGTGCCCATACCCGGTGCATATCTGTTTGATGCTTATGATATTGGTTTTAAGGCCATCCCTCCAGGTGCTGTCATCTTCCTGGATGAGGTCGGTATGATATGGGATTCACGTGACTTTAAGTCATTCAAGAAGGAATACCGTGATTATTTTAAGTTACAGCGTCATTATCATCATACGGTCTATCTTCTTTCACAGTCATTTGACATTGATAAGAAGCTCCGTGATTTGACTGACCAGATGTATCTCATACGTTCGTACTTCAATGTGTTTTCCGTTGCCCGGCGTATCAATAAGACTATTACCATTGTCCATGCGGATTCTGGGACAGGGGAGTCCCATCTTGCTGATGATATGCAGTTTGATTCCCTCCTGCTCTTTTGGGCAGGTTCCATCAAGGTTACGTTCATCCCACATTATACAAAATATTTTGATTCGTTTGATGCGCCTGTACTTAAGGATGCTGAGTATGTGCTGTGTCCTATTCCGGATTTACCTTATGCTAACAGGAAGGAATATATAATCTATGTATTACATTGTATTCGCCTTTTTCTTATACGGTCTGCTTACCTTCTGCTTGCACGTGTTAAGATTTTTCTGTCGCAGAAAAAGAGCAAAAGGAAATAATATGATGATTGAGGGGGATGCGCCCCGGCTTTAGGCCGGGTGCACCCCCCGGCCGACTTCGGACCCCCGTCTAATTAGGTCCGAAGTCCTGAAAAATTCTTTCACTTTGTAGTATTCTTCACAAAGTTTTAGGAGGTATTCCCTTATGCTTTATTATTACAATCCATTGATTGAGGACGGTATATTTTACTCTTGTGATTCCCTTCGGTTCTCTTTTGTTTTCCCAGATGCGGACACAGTAGAAGATTTCCTTACCTTCCTCTCCCGCCTTCCCGGCTCCACCCATTACCAGTCCTTAAAGGATTTTGATTACAGATACCTTTATGTGTTTGGTATTAAAGGATTGAGTTTCAGTATCGGCCTTTGTATGAATGGGATTAAAAAGGAAACTGTCTTACAAGGCTTTTTGGATTTTAACCCTAATAAGATACTCGGTGATATATCCTATGGCAATGGATTTATGGGTACGGTTCATTCCCCGTTTAGTAATGAGGAATCTTCCTACAAGGATTTAAGGTGTCAGATAAAAGAGATTCTGATGGAGGTTATGGAAAACCTTTGGTCATGTACGGAAGAAATAAGAATCAAACGTTGGGATTTAGCTGTGGATGTTCCGTATGGTCGCGATTGTGTCCAGCTTATCAAGGATAACAGGAAATACAGTCAGTTTTATAAATCGGCTCAGGATTTTACAGAGTATTTAGGGTCTATGTCAAGTCCAGGACGTGTGAAGGTCTATAATAAGCAGTTGGAAGCGGAACTTGATTATCCCCTTACCCGTATTGAGGTCACGTTGGACAGCTTGGATTACATTGACTGTTGCCGATGCTGGCCCAATGTCTATACCCGTAAGGTAATCGACCTGGCAGAAACCAAGGTCATTGTGCAGTTGCTTTCGGAGCAACCAGTAGATAGGATGGATTATTATCTCCGGCAGATGTCGGCCCCTACGAAACGTAGATACAAGGCCCTGCTCCTGGAACGTCCCTTTGAGGTTACAGGTCCTGTCTTTAACAAGTTGCGGAATCAGTTATTGAGATATCAGGAGGGGGATTTTTATGAATAGACCAGTTGGGAAAATCAAGGTCAGTGCATATCTTACTAAGAAGCAGTATAACCAGCTTTGCCGATACATGGAATATTGTGAATGTTATGCCACTCCTGCGGAACTGGCTACCCGGTTAGTATCAATTGGCCTGGCTGATGCCGTCAAGCGTGGGGTAATTGATGATGATTAGTAACACATGGTCATGCCGGCTCCGGCCAGGCCAGAAATCACCTGCAGGTGAAAATGTGTTACATAGATAAAGATATCCCCGGCATAGAGCCGGGGATTTTGCTGTTATAGTGCTTTTGGTAATATGCCTTTTGCTTCTAGGACTTCTACTAATGTTTCTATGTCTTGTCTGGTTTCTTTGGTTCCCTTCTTTGTCTGGTATTCTAGGTTGGTTAGTCTTATGTCTATTTCTTCTAATTTGTTTTTTATAGCCTTGTTTTGTACTTTTAGAGTTTCTATGCTATCATGGATTGGTTTAAGTTCTTCTTGTAGCATTCCTCTGATGGCTTCTAGCATTTCATTTTCATTCATTTAGGTTATCCTCCTTAAAATTCCCTTAAATCGATTCTTGTTCATTCTGGTGAGTTATGGATGGTTGTTCGTCTTTTTTATCTTGTTCAATTTGATTTATTTCGTAATTCGGTATAGATATCGCAAGTTCATTCATGATTCTTTTTATTACGTATTCTGGTTTATTAGGTTTGTCTGTATAAAAATTGATAAGTTTTATGTCGGCTTGTTTGACGATTTCTTTTACTTTCATGTCTCTTTCTCGCCGTTTGTATTGTTGATGTGATATATCATTTAATTCAATTAAAAGTAGAATATTATAATTTTTATCGAATATTCCGAAATCAATATTTCGATATAATTCATTTTGATACCGAAATTCTCCTGTTTTTTGTATAATTGTAGCTAAATTTATTTGGGGTATAATAATTAAATTATATTTTTTTAGTTCGTATAATATTGATAAAAATTGTTTTTCTGTGTTTGTTAGAAAATATTTCTTTTTATATTGATTTTTATTGATGTTGTTATCTTCTTTTGTTAGTTCTTTTTCTTTTAGTTCTTCAATTCTTCTTATGTTTGTGTCATTGTCTTTATTTTTTTCTTTGATTAGTTTAATGATAATGTAAAGTAGAATTATAATTAGTATTAGTGTTATATAGGTCTGATACATACATTTTCCTCGTTTGGGTTGACTATTTATTTTTAGTATTGATGTAGTCGTTTAACCGTATAATCTTGCATCTTCCGTGTCATGATGCTTTTCTCCTCCGAGTAAGTCCATATAAGCTTCTAATAATTCTTTTTGATGTACATCATATTTCCTGTATTTGGATATGATTTCTTTTTCTTTGGGGGTGTATTCTGGTTCTCTTAGGCCAAATAATTCATCTGATGATATGCCAATATATTGTAGTACTAACACAAATTTATCCATTGCTGGTTTGGTTCCGGTTTTCCAACTTGATAATGTTGTTTGACCTATTCCTGTTCCTTTGCTTATTTGATAAGCTGTTATTCCTTTTTCTTCCATTATTCTAAAAAGTTTAGATACATAATTTTCCATAATCTACTCCAAAATATTGATTTAACTATTGACTGCTCCAAAATATTGTAGTATAATCTTAGTATAAGATAAGTAACAATTAAGCGCTTAGTTAGTATCTATTTTATCACAAATTTAGTTAGTTCACAAGAATGATTTAGTTAGTGCATAAGGAGGATTTAATATGATGGATGAAAAGCGTATTCGCCAGACACTTAATGATGTTGTAGAACGGTATCTTCTTGGCGATGATGATTCTGAATCGTCATTATTTGGTTATACTTGGCTTTATGCGCAATTGAGTTTTGCGTTTAATATTTGTGTAATTACTTTTGAAGAGTTTCTTGCTTTGTATAACGTTGTCGAATGTGCTTATAGAAATGGTAGGAGGGGTCCCGAATGCGTAGACTTTCCAAGGCTCTCTTAGAGCAGGAACAAAATGAAACCAGCGTGGCAATCTGTCGTGCCATGGCGTTGCATGACCAGTGCCGTGTTGATGTATTACAGTATCATTTTTCCCGTCTTGAAGCCATCTTGTCTTACATAAATGAGGATTCAGACGATATTCCGCCTATTTAGGTTGCCCCCAGGGTATCCCTCCGTGGCCCTGCCCTGGTCTATAATATAACCAATTAGTTAGTTTAAAGAAAGTGAGGATTAGTTATGGTATATCATGTTTTAGGTATTGAGAGGTTCGAAGGCGTTTCTAAAAAGACAGGTAAGCCTTATGATTTTACCCGTTTTTATTCTGTTCCTTCCCGTCAGCCGGATAAGGTCCGTGGTGTCAGGGTGGAGAATGTGGATGTCTGGAATGGTCAGTATGCGCCGGATATCTCCGGTATCCATCCTGAGGACTATGTGGATTTTAATTTTGACCGCAGGGGTTTTGTTGATGCTGTCCAGATAGTTGATTCACCTAACTAGCGTATGCACTATTCCCCGGCCCCAGGTATTATCTAGGGGCCGGGGATACTCCTTCCCCTTGATTGCTGATTGGTGCCAGGTTCCTGGCGGTCGCGGTTCATCATGTCCCGGATGCACCTACGGTGTCGCGGATATGGGAAATGTGTTACAGATTATAAGAAAGTAGTGGTTGGATGAAAATTGAACTTACGGAACGTGAATTACGATACCTTAACCGGGTAGTAAACGTCCGTCTGGATGAATTATTGGAACGTTGCGCCAGGATACGCCGTATTCGTTCCCTTGATGATATAAACACGTCAGAGCGTTTCAGCATTGCGGAATCTGAAATCAAGGTTTTGAAATCAGTTCATGATAAGGTTGCTGATGCTCTTTCGGATTCTTCTTTGTCATAACAGATGTACTATCCACTTAATAAAATAAAGTAACTATTCCTAATAAGTCTAGTTTAACGAATAGTTGGAGGTGTTTCTATAACATCCATCAATTATCTGAATCAGAATCCATTTGAAAATAAAATTGAATGAAGGTGGTGTCTGTATGTTCGTTGCTACTCCTTCGGATGCTTCACAACCTTCTGGTCATGACGTTACTGCATTGCAGGACTTACTGAATGATTATGAATGGCAACTGATGCAGTCCGAATCCCTGGACACGTCCGTTGATAATGCAAGTATCTTCCGTACTGCTGAAAATACGGCTGATATTGTACAGCTTCTCCTGTGCGCTGATTTCCTTCTTGCGCTGATTCTGGGTTGCCTGTTGTGCTCCATATTCAGCCGTTTCCTGAGGTGGTGACTGTATGCGTTACAATGGTGATGGTTTTGTTGCTTTTATGTTGGCCCTGGCCTTCGTGGTAATCACGATGGTCGGTTTGATGGATGGGGGTTTTTAGTATGCAGATTGATGGATTATTAACAATGTATGCCCCATATGTAGGCGTTGGTTTCCTGCTTGGTTGTCTGCCCATGCTAGCTGGTGTAGGTGTCCATGTGGTTATCAATATATTTAAAAAAATCTAATTAAAAAGGAGAAAGAAATTATGACTATGAAAGAGAGATTCCAGAATAGGGTTACTGTTGCACGTTGTGCGGTTGGTGGTGTTGCTGTTGCGGCCCCTCTCCTGCTCGGCACGGTTACATCCTTTGCGGCTGAGGGTGATGCCGCCGACCCGTTGATTACTGCCTGTACATCCATTGCTACATCTGCTACAACTGCAATCAACGGTGTGATTCCGATTGCCTTACCGCTGGTCGGTGCTGGCCTGGTCATCACAATCGGCCTTAAGGTGTTCAAGCGTATTGCTGGCAAGGCATAATCAATCTACTTTGGGACAGTCGTCATAGTGATGGCTGTCCCAAGCCATTTGAAAGGGGTAATGATATGCGTTATTTGAAACGGTTTTTATGCGCCGCCCTCTCCCTCCTCCTGCTGTCCATGTTCCCCCTCACCGCCCTGGCGGCTCCTGCCGTCCCTACGGTTGCGGAATATGTCTTTGACACGTTGCTGTCCGCGAATGGGATTGATGTACCCTTATCATCCGTCAATTCCTGGTTGGGTGAATGGTCGGATTATAACGATTATCTGTCACAGGGGGAACGGGGTGAACTTGGCAGTTACAGCCAGTACCTGTATGACCTGTCCCATAATGCGGATACGGAAGCCTTGAAGCAGAAGGCAATCGAGAATGCCGGTACGCTTACGGACTGGATGCAACTTGATTGGTCGGATGCTGGCGGTACGGATATCACGCTGGGCAAGGGGATACTGAATGGCTGGTATGATGGTGTCAAGGGTACGGCGGCTGATGTGACGGCGAGTATACAGGGATATCTCAAGACGTTCTCGTCCTACGGTACGGGTGCATTGGATTACATCAAATCGTTTGCTCCGTTCCAGGAAATCGCCCTTAAGGGTACGCCCGGCCCCAGCCAATATCAGGCTGTCCTTGCATCTTATAATACTCCTTATAATGATAGTGACATAACCTGGGTATATAACTATTATTACCCTGAGGGATTTTCTGCTTCACACAAGCCTTATGCTTATCTTGAATCTTACGATGCACCACAGGGCCGTTGGCTGTTGCGTGCCAGGTATATATATGGTCTGCCGCCCTATATCGGCGAAGCACGTTCCATGCAGGTTTTCACATGGCGTTATACCTATAAGCGCACGAATGGTATTGTATCCAATAATGTAAGGCAGTATACCGAGGATGGTGCTTTCTATCTCCCATCCGAAGCAATCCACAAACTGCCCTTCCCGGTCTTTGCGAACAAGGCCGCCGCGGATGCGTATGCGGCTGACCAGTCCATGCAGGATGTATATAACAAGGTGGGCCAGGGGCTTCCTGTGACCAATGTCAACCAGCAGGCCCAGACCACGGAAGTCAAGGTCGTTCCGTCCGTCATAACGCTTCCCCAGACGGGGGTGGATGCCGCCGGACTGCTGGAACGCCTGGATGATGCCATGGACAGGATTGATGAGTTGGAAGCCGCATTGAAGGAAGCCGGACTTGTGATTGGCTGGGGGAATGATGTTGTCCTGCCTACGGAATCAGCGACAACCGGGGAAGGTGAGGACACGGAAACAAAAGCCACCCTTGCCGCCATCCTTGCGAAGGTGGAAGCCATCCCGGCAACGATTGAAGCCATGTTTGACAGGAAGCTTGAACCTGAGGACAGTGACAAGGATTTGGAGGATATGAAGATGCCCTCTTCCATCTCAGATAAGTTCCCGTTCTGCATCCCGTTCGATGTGATATATCTGGTCAAGTCCATGAATGCATCTGTCGAAGTCCCACGCTTTGAACTGCCCTTTGAGATACACTATCAATCATTTGACTATGCTCATACTTTTGTGGTTGATATGTCCGAATGGGATGCCGCTGTTAAGATACTTAGGACCATGCTTGACCTGCTTTTCATTGCTGGTCTGATATCCGTCACACGTGACATGATAAGGGGGTAGGATGATATGTCAGTTGTATTCAAGGCGTTAAGTTATATGATGGGGATAGCCATTGATTTACTGCCGGACTCCCCGTTCCGTGGGTTCATCGATAACATTGCATCGATACCATATATAAGCTTCTTCAACTACTTTGTCCCGGTCAGTGACTTCATTGCAATCCTCACCGCATGGGGGACTGCAGTCGGCCTGTATTATGTTGTCAGTGCCATATTGCGCACGGTCAATGCGATTGATTAAGGGAGGTATGTCTGCATGATTGTGTTATATTCCGGTACTCCTGGAAGTGGTAAGTCCCTGGATACTGCCAGGACCATCCATAACTGGTGTAGGCGTGGTGCGCCTATCATCTGTAACTTCCCACTCAATGAGGATAACATACGTGTCCGGCGCAGGAAGGACATCCACTTTGTGCCTAACGGTGAACTTGACCCGGATGCATTGGTTGCCTTTTCCAGGGCGTATTTTTCAGGCCGTCCATGTAAGGAGGACAGCATACTTCTGGTCATTGACGAGGCCCAGTTATTGTTCAATGCACGTGACTGGTCTGCCAAGGGCCGCGACCGCTGGAACTGGTTCTTCACCATGCACAGGCACTTCGGTTTCTTCATCATCCTGTGTGCCCAGTTTGACCGCATGCTGGATAGGCAGGTTCGCGGATTGATTGAGTATGAATACATCCATCGCAAGGTGAACAACATGGGCCTTAAGGGTGTGTTCCTGTCCTGTCTCCTGCTCTCCCCCACCAACCTTTTCGTCAAGGTGAAAATCTGGTATCCCATGAAAGAGAAGGTAGGCAGTGAGTTCTTCCAGTGCAGGAAAAGGTACTACAGTATCTATGATACGTTTGCACTGCTGGACAGGGCGGACAGGCGCACGGAAGGGGGCGTGGGGGCCACGCCGGGCGACTGCCCGGTCTGCCCGGATGTTACAACCGCTGATGATGCCCCGGTCCTGTCTCCTGTTTGTCCGGATACTTCTAATTGTTGTGTTGACGGTACATCAACCGCATCCATTTAATCTCGTCCTCCTGTTCCTTTATTGTCCTGGCCTGGGCATGGATGATGATGATTAGAATCAATAGTATGCATATTTCAATGGTGTATTTATGGGTTAGTATGGCAATTCCTATGTGTATGGCTCTTATGAGTATTATCTGCAAAATAGACCCCCCCCCTTGCAATTGTATGGAATTGCTGGGGAGGATGTTTTTTACATGGTTATGTTACCGTTTATGTCTCCTACTATCACTTTTCCCTTGTTGTCCCCTACTATGACACCACTGCTGTTCTGGATGTGGATGCCCTCCCCTCCGGCCGGCTTCATATCCCTTGCTATCAGGTCATTCACGTAGGCGTTAAGGGACTTGTATCCCTTTGATTTCCAGTGCGCTTCTATTACCGCTTTCTGACCTTTTGGAAAGTTTATGCTGGCTCTATCGTATGATTCTTTATTAAATTCATTTTTGTATTTTGTTGCGTTGAAATCACTCATTTATTATTTCCTCATACATCTTGTGTAAGATGCATAATAAATTCATTTACATCTTGTGCAAGATTTCTATATACATCTTACGCAAGATGTAGTATACTATAGTTGCAAGGTTGATAGGCCCCATAGCAACGAGGACGCTTGATGTAGTAGTGAGAATGGGGCTTATCGTCAAGGTAAGTATACCAAATGAATCACAGTTTTGAAAGGGGAAAATGATATGGATATGGGCGCTTATGTAGATGCTGTATTGGCGTGTTATCACTACCATGAAGGTACGGAAGATTATGACTATGATTATGATTGGCTGTCAGATGGCTCAGACAAGGAGGAGGATTCGGAATGACAAAGAAAGAGAAGGAAGTTTTCCGTAAATACAAGGATATGGTTACGGATGATTTATTTGAATCAATGGAAAGCGGTAATGAGCAATCAATCCTGATAGCAAGGACTAAATTCAGTTTGTTGCAGAAACTGGATAAAAGTTTAAAAGAAATAGAGCAAGGGGCCTAGCCCCTTCCCCTTTAATGTGGCCCCCTTGATTGGTGGACGGTTCCCAGCCCGTGAAACACAGAGGAAAGGATTTTTGTTGGTTCGGTCTGTTTGTCAGTGGATATCGAGAAACTGACGGCTGTTATTAGGCAGAGATACTGCCCTCCCAGGTTGATGTAAACGCCCTGGGCGGTACGTTGATAATAGAATAATGAAAGGAAGGATTTATTGATGAAAGCAAAAGTTGTTGGTACTCAAATTCTTAATTTTACAAACCATGACACGGGAGAAATCGTTAAGGGCGTAAAGCTTCACTGCACCTATAAGGACCCGGATGTTAACGGTGAGTTTTGCGAATCATTCTTTGTTCCTGACAGGCTGGAAATTCCTGGTATCTATGATGTTAAGCCTGGTATGGAAGTTGATTTTGAGCGTAACCGTAAAGGTAAGGCTTGCTCATTCAAAATCATGAAATAACTCTCCTGCTGGCTGGTTTCTTCGGTTCCAGCCAGTTCCTAATGGTTGCAATCCCACGTTTCCTTGTCCGCCCATAGTGCCAGATTAGCCCTGCCTGTCATTCGTCATGGTAGCCGATAGGCGTATATGCGCCTACGTTGTGCTGTCCCACGCCAGGGATGGCTTGTAAAACCCCCGTAGGGTAATACGGGGGTACTAAATACATTGGAGGTTGGGATGGAAGGAAACTTAATAACCCTGGATAACGGGTTAGTCGTATCCGTTGACTGGCTGTCGTTCACGGTCATGTCAACGGCTGATGTTGTGGATGTGCTGGATATGTTCGGCTATGTGATGGAGGATTTCACACGGATGCCAAGGGGCGCACGTGGCTACAAGACCATGTTCCGGCTCAATGGCTATTCCCTTTCGGTTCTCTGTGACGGTAATCCCGGCATGGGTATACATATTGATGTGGCTGGCTCCGCCATCGGCGAACTGGTCCGTAGCTTTTCGGAAACTTTGAAAGTGGATACCCCCTTCGGTGAGGGGTATGATATAGATTTTGACAGCACCTTCATGGTGGCTCTCCTGGAACGCATACGGGATAATGGTCATGTTACCAGGATTGATGTGGCGATTGATGATATCGGCTGTAATTATTTTACCACGGATGATGTGTGCGGCCTGTATGGGAATACCCAGATTGTTTCAAAATTCCGCAACATGCGTAATGTTGTTGAATCCGAAGTCTCAGGTAAGAAAACAGGCCATACGGTATACTTCGGTAGCCGTACAAGTGATATATTTTTGAGGGTATACGATAAGCAGTTGGAACGCAACCGTAAGCTGTCCGCATCCGGTACCCATATTGATAATCCCTGGGTGCGCTGGGAACTGGAACTTAAGAATGACCGGGCGGTCAGTGTATCCAAGATGCTTACATCCGGTATCCCCCTGGGTGCTGTAGCTGTTGGTGTTTTGGGGCATTACATGAGGATGATTGAACTTGATGATATCAACCGTTCAAGGTGTTCTACACATTCTGTCTGGGCTGATTTCATGGACGGGATATCGTCACTCAAGATAACGGTCCCAAAGTATGAAAAGACCATGGACGAGAAAAAGACCTGGATAAAAAGACAGGTCATGCCCACCCTTGCCGCTGTCATCCTGGCGGATGGTGGTAGCCTTGAATTTGTGGAAGATAACTTGGAAAACGGTCTAAGCCGCATGAATAAGTCATTATATAAAATGGCAATGGTTGAATTGGGTGGTTGATATAGATTACAACTATCTCGTTAAACTACTGTTTCGCAAATAGTTGCAGACAGGCGCCGTCCGGCGTGAAATTAGAAGTCCGGCGCCTTGCAACTACCACCCTTATGGATGGGTTTTCGCGAAACATTGGGCCGTTTAACGAATAGTTAACAGGGTTTCTATAACATCCATCAATCAATTATCTGAATCAGTATCCATATGGAATAAAATTGAATAATTGAATAAAGGTGGTGTCTGGTATGCCCCCCGTTGCTACTTCTTTGGATGCTTTCACATCCTTTTGGTTATGGTTGCCATATTGCAGGACCTCCTTATTGATAATTAATGCAGGTAATAATTATCAGACTGTACGGAATCCATCTGACATAGTACAGCTTCTCCTGTGAGCTGGTGCGCTGATTTCCTGTGTGTTGATTTCCTGCCTGTGCTGATTCCGGAGTGTCTGCTATATGCCGTTATCAGCTGTTTCATAAAGGCTTGATGATGCAGTCCTATTCCTGCTTATCCCATATCAGGGCCATTTATGAGTTTCGCGAATAGTTGACACCATCCATGGAATAGTTAATACCATCCATGGTAAGCCACCAGACGCAGATTGATTACACTGTCCCCGGCAGTTTTGTATGGATTGTCAGGCTTATTAACATTGCGCTGCTGATAAGTCATTTCCCCATCTTCTCTCCTCTCCTATGTATACACTGTCATCTATGACATTTAAATACCCTAATATCTGCTTTACAGCAGAATGTTTCGGGTTGTTATTGACTTTATCTCCCAATTTGTTATGATTATATGAATGGATTATTAGCACTATTTTAATCTGGAGGTACCACATGCAAAAGAAAATATTTCCAATCATATTGATCGCGGCCCTTCTTGTTTCAAGCCTGGTCTCCCTCTTCTTCATTCATAACCTGCAGGGAAATGCCAAGGTCATAAATTATGCCGGTGTGGTGCGCGGAGCCACACAGCGTCTGATAAAACAGGAGCTGAATCATTTTCCCAACGATGCGCTGATTGGGCAGATAGAAGGCATCCTGGAGGAGCTGCAGACCGGGCAGGGGGAGCATGGACTTACGCGTCTTGACAGTGACGAGTTTCAGGGGCTTATTGTCCGGATGCGTGATGAATGGGAACAGATGAAAGAGGAAATTTATCTTGTGCGCGCGGGCGGGGATACGGATGCCCTCTTCGAGGCCAGCGAAGCATTTTTCGGATTGGCGGACCAGACCGTGGCCACAGCGGAAATGTTTTCTGAAAAAAGCGTTCGTTCTGCACAAAGGAGCATGTTCATCCTGAACTGCGCCTTTGTCCTGCTCATGGTTTTATTATACATATATAGTGCCAACCAGGCAAAGCGTCAAAGGGAACTGGAGAAAGCCGAAGAAGAAAACAGGAAAAGGAAGGAACACCTGTCCCGCATGGCAGAAGGCCTTCGTGGACCCATGAATGATATCCCGGAACTTATCTATGTCTCGGATGTTGAGACCTATGATCTGCTGTTCCTTAATAAGGCAGGCATGGAAACCTTCCATGTGGATTCGCTGGAGGGAAAGAAATGCTACCGGGTCCTTCAGGGAAAGGAAGCGCCCTGCGAATTCTGTACCACTCCTCATCTGAAGGAAGGGGAAAATTACACATGGGAATACACCAATCCCCTGACCAGACGTCATTATATCCTGAAGGACCGCCTGATTGAGTGGGAGGACCGGCCGGCCCGTATGGAAATCGCATTTGATACTACTGAGTCTGAGAAGGAAAAACAGCAGCTGAAGTTTACATTGGATGCAGAAAAAATGGTAACCAACTGTATCAGCGCCTTATATCAGCAAAATGATATCGTGGAAACCACAACACAGGTATTGCGTATGTTCGGAAGTTTCCTGTCAGCGGACCGTACTTATATCATATATATCAGGGATGGGCTGATGTACAATGATTATGAATGGTGTGCCGACGGCATATTGCCTCAGAAAGAATATCTTCAGGCGCTCCCCCTTTCCCTGATTGAGAGATGGATTACATATTTTAACCGGAAGGAATGCATCATCATAAAGGATTTGGGACAGCTTAAGGATTCGGAGCCGGATGAATACAGGATACTGCATGGGCAGTCCATATCCAGCCTTGTGGCAGCGCCCTTGGAAGAAGATGGAAAACTGCTTGGATATCTTGGGGTTGACAATCCTCCTCCGGAACGGATCATGAATATAGCCCCGCTGCTTCAGACCCTGTGCTATTTCCTTCTTCTGGCCCGCCGCCATGCGGAAAGCCAGCGGCAGCTGTCCCACATGAGCTATTTTGATACGCTTACCTCCTTCTATAACAGGAACCGTTACATAGAGGACACGAATGCCCTGGCCTATACAGGCAGACCGGTCGGCATTGCTTATCTGGATGTAAATGGATTAAAGGACATCAACGACCAGTACGGACATGAATATGGCGATAAGGTGCTGGTGGAATGCGCCAGGCGCATGAGATCAGTGTTTATGGGCGCTGACTTTTATAGGATAGGCGGCGATGAGTTTGTGATTATCTGTCCAGGCATGGAAAAGGATGTTTTTCACAGCAAGCTCCGGGAACTAAAGGCACAATTCCAGAATGACCCTCATTATCAGGCAGCTATCGGCTCCCAGTGGACGCACAAGGTTGAGAACCTAAGCCAGATCATTGCCAATGCTGATGCTGAAATGTATGAAGATAAAAAGGAATTTTACCGCACACACCCTGTCTCCCACCGTTACCGCCATCACAGTGACGAAATCCTGCACCTGGCAGACCCGTCCGTGCTTCAGGAAGAAATTGACCAGAACCATTTTGTGGTTTACCTGCAGCCTAAGATTTCCTCCTCTGACCGTTCGGCAGTGGGCGCCGAGGCCCTTATCCGCTATCGTTCCAAGTCAGACACACTGGTCCTTCCGGGGAATTTCCTTCCTCTGCTGGAGGAGGCCGAGTCCATCAGCCTCATTGATTTTTATGTGTTCAGGTTTGTGTGCGCAAAGCTGAAGGGATGGATTGACAATGGCAGGCAGGCATTTCCCGTTTCCGTGAACTTCTCCACCGCGTCCCTGATGCAGCCCTCCTTTGTTGAGCAGCTTACGGCTATCTGCAGTTCCTACCATATATCTCCCAGATATATGCAGATTGAAGTGACGGAACGGGTGCATGACATGGAAGGTCTGGATATTAAATATCTTATATCAAAGCTGCGCCAGGCCGGCTTTACGGTCGCCATTGATGATTTTGGAACCGAGTATGCGAATCTGGCCCTTTTGTCAGAGGTGGAATTTGATGTGCTGAAACTGGATAAGAGCATGATAGATAATATCTCCAGTAATCCAAAGACAAAGGCGGTTGTGGAATCCATCTCGGAAATCTGTACCAAGCTGGGAATCGATATGGTGGCCGAGGGGATTGAAACAGAAGAACAGTTTTCAACCCTGCGCTCCTGCGGCGTGGGTCTGGCACAGGGATTCCTGTTCAGCAGGCCTATTTCCACGGATGAGTATGAAGAACGGTATCTGAACACAACGATTGACAAGTGAGGCATTGATTTAAATGAGCAATTTATCATACCACGAACAGATAGACAGGGAGAATATATTAAAGCTGCGGGGATTGGTCAGGGATCTGCCCCCCTTTTGCAGTGACTTTTTCCGTGGCATAGAACCCAGGACTTCCTCCAGGACGCGGATTGCATACGCCTATGATCTTCATGTATTCTTTGATTTCCTGCACCGGGAGAATCCCATGCTGTCCAAACTGGAAATAAGGGATATTGCCCTGGAGCACCTGGACCAGCTGTCAGTTACGGATTTTGAGGAATATATGGAATACCTTAAGTACCGCTTCAATGATAAAAAGCAGGAAGTCATGAACAAAGAACGTGGAATCATGAGAAAGATTTCCTCCCTGAAAAGCTTTTATAATTATTTTTACCGCAATGAACGCATCAAAAATAATCCTGCTGCCCTTGTGCAGCTTCCAAAACTTCATGAAAAGGAAATCATACGTCTGGACATTGATGAGGTTGCCCTGCTTTTAGATGAGGTGGAACAGGGAGAAAAATTAACGGATAAGCAGAAGTCTTATCACCAGAAGACAAAAGTCCGTGATTTGGCCCTGCTTACCCTTCTGCTTGGCACGGGTATCCGCGTATCTGAATGTGTGGGGCTTAATATTGCCGATATAGATTTTAAAAATGGCGGAATCCGCATCTACCGCAAAGGCGGCAAAGAAGTGACCGTATATTTTGGGACAGAGGTGGAGGATGCCCTTTTGGACTACCTGGAAGAACGGGACCGCATCATCCCGGAAAAAGGCCATGAAGACGCCCTCTTCCTCTCCCTTCAGCGCAGACGTATGGCGGTCCGCAGTGTGGAGAACCTGGTGAAAAAGTATGCCAGGATTGTTTCTCCCCTGAAACCTATTACCCCCCATAAACTGCGAAGTACATATGGCACCAACCTGTACCGTGAAACGGGGGATATCTATCTGGTGGCAGATGTTCTCGGCCACTCAGATGTAAATACCACGAAGCGCCATTATGCGGCCCTGGAGGATGAGCGCAGGCGCAGCGCCCGGAATAAGGTAAGGCTTAGGGAAAAGTAATCTTCACAAATATAAAATGAATTCACTCCCCTGCCCCGCCCTGCTGTGCACCTGGATGGTCCCTCTGTGTTTCTCCACAATATCCTTCACAAGGGCCAGTCCCAGCCCTGCCCCTCCAATGGACCGCGACCGCGACTGGTCAACCCTGTAAAAGGGTTCAAAAATACGCTCACACTCTTCTTTTGGGATTCCGATACCTGTATCCTCTATTTTTATGATGACGTCCTCCTGCTGCTGGCTGGCCGAGATAAATATGGAGCCGTTTTCACGGTTATATTTTGCTGCATTTTCAACCAGATTACTCATTGCCCTGTAAAGCATGGTGCGGTTCCCAGTCAGCTTTATGCCTGACAGGCTGCTAAGGGACACGGACAGGTGCTTTGCATTCAGCTGAGCGGACAGTTCTTCCAGGATTTCCGCAAACATTTCATCTACCGGCACTTCCTCACACATTTCACTGCTCTTCTCTGTTGTCAGCTGGAACAGATTGTCCACCAGACGGATCATCCGCTCCGTGTTGGTCCTGACAATTGACAGCACCCGTTCCATCTGGGCTGCCGAAGCCTTTTCCTCCATGTCCAGCACATCCAGGTTCACCAGCATGGTTGCAAGGGGGGTCTTAAGTTCATGGGCAGCGCTGGCTGAAAAACGCTGCTGGCGCTCAAAGGAGGCGCTGACGTTGTCCATCATATGATTAAAGGAACCTGCAAGCTGTCCAATTTCATCCGCCCTGTCCTGATGTTCCACACGGCGGGACAGGTTATTGCCTCCAATCTCTTCAATGGTATCCGTCAGCTCCCCCAGCGGCTTCAGCGCTTTCCCGGCCATGAGCCAGGTTGCGCCTGTTCCCAGGAAAAGCATGAGGACCAGGCCGGCAACTCCCCATAGATTGAACCGGTTGCCGGCCTGCTTTATGGTAAATGTCATTTCCCCTGGATCTGTCTCAGCCGGGACTGCGGTGGATACAACAATATCGTATTCATCTGACTGGGTAACAAAGTACTGCTATTTCCTCTCCTCCCCGCCAATGAGATAACCGGCTCCACGGATATTCCTTATGATATCATCCTTGGTAACTGCAAGCAGCTTGCGGCGGATGACGCTGATATAAACCTTGACCTGATTGGAAAATGGGTCTGCCTCGCTGTCCCACACATGTTCCATCAGTTCCTCGGCGCTTACCGGTCTGCCCATATGCATCATCAGATATTCGAGTATGGCAAATTCACGCATGGTCAGCTCCAGCGGAATGCCGTTACAGCTCGCGGTCCTTGCATTTGTATCCAGGCAAAGGCCGCCCCACATCAGGGCGGCGTCTGCCTGGGTGAAAGAACGCCGGAGCAGCATACGGATACGCGCCTCCAGTTCCTGGAAATGAAAGGGCTTGGTAAGATAATCGCTTGCACCGCTGTCCAATCCCGCTATCTTGTCTGTTAGTTCTGAGCGGGCGGAAAGTATCAGTACCTTTGTATGGTTTTCCAGGGATTGTATGTGCCTGAGGACTTTCATTCCATCCATGCCCGGTAGGTTCAGGTCAAGTACCACCAGATCATAGCGGTTGATATAACACAGATGGACAGCTTCTGCACCGTCACCCGAGGAGTCCACGGCATAACCGCGTTTCCTCAGTCCGCAGCATAACGCTTCCCTCATATCATCCTCATCCTCCACAATTAAAAGCCTCATTGCATACCATATCCTTCCATCCGCTTATTTATGTTCCATACGGTTAATTGACGGAAACTCCCCTGGACTGGGTAACATAGACCCTGCTGCCATCTGCCATCTCGAAATAGCGGTTGCCATTTCCATCGGTTTTCTGAGGCGGCAGCTTTTTACCGGTATCCGTATTATCTGCCCGCACAATGGAAACCGTGCTCCCATTTTCCGTATCATAGTACTGGACCCCATTTCCATTATTTCCTAAGTCAGGTAAGGTCATGTTCATGTCTGTCTCTCTGCCGTCAGCCTCTTTTACTGTTACGGTATAAATCTCCTGTTTTGCCTCTGCTGCAAATGCGGGAATCCCAAGGGCTGCGGTTGCAATGGCTGTAACGGCCAGACATGTCATCATTTTGTGTTTCATCATAATCTGTTACCTCCGGTTTATATTGTTTTTTTATGGCTGCTGCAATGTGATCACGCATTCATTATATACAATATAAGGTTAAAACACGGTTAGAAATCCATGTTCCGGATCAAAAAACTATCTTGCAGAAAAGGTGACGGTAAAAACAGTACCCTTGCCCAACGTGCTTTCCACCCAGACAGAACCACCCATGGACTCGGCCGTCGTCTTCACGATATACAGGCCCAGGCCGCTGGAACCGTCCTTTTCCCCGCTCTCCGGCGTATGGCGCAGCCCATTGTAGATTAAATTGTCCAATATGCTCCAGATTTTGTTTTTGTCAATTTTAAGCTCCAGCCTATGATTAGATTGGACCAGGAAGGTAATCCCTTTATCCCGCACCAGGTCGCCGTACTTCCTGTCCGCCTCCTCGATAAGGAATCCGGCACATACCCACTCCGGATGATAGACAATGGTTCCGCATTCCATGCGGGTAACCTCAAACAGGTTGTGGATGAGCCGCTGAAGGTCCAGGTTCTTGTGATAGGCAATGCCGAGGTATTCCGTCCTCTCCTGTTCACTGGAAGCAATCATATCATCTCCCAGCAGCTCCAGATAATTATTGAGCACGGTCAGGGGCGTCTTAAGGTCATGGGAAATGTTGCCGATCATTTCCTGAAGTGCTGTCTGGGAGGCTTTCAGCTGTTGGTTGGCATGGTTCAGCTGGGCCGTGCGCTGTTTAACCAGCTCCTCCAGGTTGGCATTGATCCGCTCCGCCTCATCGTGGGCCTGGACATAGCTGCGCGACAGCATGACCATTCCTACTGCGGTGCAGCCGGCAGATAGGTGTCCAACACCGTCTTATCCTTGCGCACTACCAGTCCGCTGCCGCCTGTATGTTTCACATCCTCCGCCATACTCACAAGAAGAAGGGGCGTGGGCTGATTGGGGTCTGCTGTATAGACGGCAAACCATCCCAGTTCCGTTCCGCTGGTATCGGTCTTGGAGGCCTTGATTTCCGCTGTCCCGGTCTTGCCTGCAAGAGTAAGGTCCTCCCTGTATGCGGCCCGCCCCGTGCCTTCTGGGGAAGACACCACCTGCTTAAGGGAATTTTCAATCCGCTCCGTGATTTCCGGTGAAAATGCACCGGGAAGCCATACCTCCGGTTCCATATCTTTATCATGGACCAGGCGGGGTTTTATCACATCTCCCCGATTGGGGAACATGGTATAGAGGGAGGCCAGATGGATAGGATTAACCAATATCTGGCCCTGTCCGTAACCGCTGTCCGCCAGCTGTATTTCTGTCTCAATGCGGTCCGTATTGGAGTACTGGGATTTGGCCACCGAGATTTCAAAGGGAAGGTCCTGGTTAAAGCCCAGGCGGTCAAGTCCGGAGGCAAAGGCATCATATCCGGTTTCCAGTGCAGCCTTTGCAAAGTAAATATTGTCGGACAGCACCATGGCATGTTCCAGCGTGGCCGGATTGGTGTTGTGGAGTGTGGTCACATGATAATTGCCCCAGCTTTCGTCCTTTTGCCAGCTCAGCCCCTCCTCGCCATAATCGCGGTCCGGGTCCAGGGTTCCTGCATCCAGGCCAATGGCGCCGGTTATGGGTTTAAAGGAGGAACCAGGGGCAAACCTTTGCCTGAAGCGGTTCAGCAGCGGATTGCGCACATCCTCGTTCAGCGCGGTCCACTTTTCCTGGGACATACCCAGTATGAAGTCATTGTTGTCATAGGACGGCGTGCTCACAAGGGCCAGCACCTCACCTGTATAAGGATTCATGGCAACAGAACAGCTTTTATCCTCTTTAAATGCCTGGTATATGGCGCTTTGGAGATTGCTGTCTATGGTAAGGGTAATGTTTTTACCGTCCTGCTTGGGGATGGCTGCCAGCACCCGGTTCATGGAACCGTCTTCCCGGATGATGGCAACCGTACAGCCATTGGTGCCCCGCAGTTCATTTTCAAACAAAGCCTCCATGCCGCTGCGCCCGATAACGCTGTCGGTCAGATATCCTTCCCCGGCATGTTTTTCCAGGTCCTCTGCCGTTACGTTCTGCACATATCCTATCAGGTGGGAGGCCTGCTCCCCAAGGGGATAAGAACGGACCGGCGTATCCGTAATCATGACACCCGGGATGGTCAGGAGCTCATCCTGAAGGGCGCGGTTTAGCAGGTTCTCCTCCCCTGGCTCCCCGGACTTAAGATTTAACTCATCGACCTTTTTAAGGGTCTTTAAGGGGACCAGGGAGTCGCCTTTGACCCATTTCGCGCCAAGCTTTTTTTCAATGCTTTCCGTGGAAATACCCAGAAGGGAGGAAATGCGTTCCATGTCCGAGGCAGGCTCAGCGCTCATCCTGCCAGGTACAAGACCTACCAGGGATGCGGCGCCCCGGCCTGCCAGAAGCGTTCCATTTCTGTCATAAATTTCCCCGCGTTCAGCCTTTTCCGTATACACGCGGACCTTGTCTGTCTTGCTGAACTCAGGGAATATGACCCGGTCATTCCAGGACATATGGTAATATCCCTCTTCATTCCTTATAAAGGTCACCTGATTGGGGAATGAGACTGCCCCCGCCACTGTATTAAGGCTCATCTGGTAAGTTACCACAGCCACATTTTCCTGGGGTTCCTCCACGCTTTTGATGTCAGCCTGGATATGGGAGGCCTCAATGCCTTCATAGATGTTCTGGTTGCGCGCAGTGAAATCCTCCAGGCTTATCTCATGGCGGCTCTGGTCGTCCAGCATATCATACATTTTCCCGTAGCTGCCCTCGGACAGGCAGGAAATGTACCGGACAAACAATTCATCCGGCTTTGGGATGGCCGCCTGTTTCCTGGCCTGTATATAATAGTAGGATGCGCCGCCCATGCCGGCGCCTGCCAGCACAATCAGCACAAGGACCAGTATGAGGCCCTTTCCCCGCCGTATTCCCTTTTGGCGGCTCCATTTTTTCCTGCTTCTTCTCCTGCTTCCTGTCATTTAATGCCTCCCATGGTTTTTGTCGTCATAGAGTAAGTAGCGGATTAATATTAATCCAAGTCCGCCCACAATCCCCATCAATACGTACAGAAGTCCCATTTCTGCGGTTCCTTTTCCGCCGCCCCATCCCTGGCTTACAAAAGGATCCTTAAATTGGCTGGTGATATCATTCCCATCCTTGTTAAGGAGCTGGATTTCCCCGGCTGACAGGCGGATCCGTGCATTGTCCTCCAGGCCCAGTTCTTGCCGCAGCTCCTTTATGTCCTTAAGCCATAAGAAATCCGGCTCCTCTATCTGATAGACCTGTTCATGGGTGGTCTCCTTTGCAGACCCTTCCACGGATGATACGTACGTGATACGGAATGCATCCATATCCTGGCAGCCGTGACCGGCCAGTGCCAGCAGTTCCAGATTGCTACCCTTGACCCGCAGCTGTTCCGCATAGATCCCGGCTGTGTATGGAAATGGATTGAGGCTTGCATCGGACAGACGGTATTTGCCATTGATTCCCTGTATCAGATGGACGAGGCCATGGATGTTATCCCTGTCTTCAGCGCCATAGAAAATAAAAAGATGTTTTTTTACCTTCCCTGATGCAATCACATGCAGCGGGTCACCGGGCCGGACCGAATGCAGGCTGTTGTTCCCGTCTGTATCTATTATATAATCAGCCGCCGCCTCCATCTGCCCTTTGGCAGTATCGGCATAATGGAATTCCGAATCATACAGCACCCATAGGATCATAAGGGTGGCTGCAGCGGTAATGGCGGCAAAAAGACGCCGTGACCTGTTATCCGGTTGTCTGTTAGTGGTTTCAGGCATGATAAAATCCCTCCTTGCTGTTGGTTTTCCAATCATGTACAGGTATGGTATATGATACCCGCTATATCAGGCCGCTGCCTGCCGCCCTTACCTTGCGCACCTTTCCCTTAATGGTTTTTGACTGAAGCTGCTCCAGCACCATGGGACCCTTCTGGTTCAGTATCTCCACATAGGTCAGGCTTTCCCTGACATCAATGATTCCGATATCCTCTGCCGCCACCCCGTCAATGCTGCATATGGTTCCCACAATATCCCCTGTGCGCATCTTGGATTTCCTGCCGCCGCCAATGGACAGGCGCAGGATGGAATGGTTCAGGGCCGCGTCCCTGCCTGCCCTGGGCTCTGCTTTTTTCCGCTGGAGCGCCCAGAATGCCTTTTCCTCTGCCTCGTCCGGCTCAGGCAGCGGCAGGAGCGGCAGGGCGGCGTCCATATATTCCTCCACCTTATTAAGCATCCTCAGCTCATCCACGGTCACAAGGCTGGCGGCCCGTCCGGCCTGTCCGTTCCTGCCGGTCCGGCCAATCCGGTGCACATAGGTTTCACGCCCCGTAGGGAAATCATAGTTCACCACCAGGGAAATGCCTTCAAAGTCAATGCCCCTGGCAGCCACGTCTGTGGCAATCAGGTACCGGAACCCGCCCCGGCGGAATGCATCCACATGCTTAAGCCTCTCCGCCTGCTCCATTTCCCCGTGGATCATACCGCAGAAAATGCGGTCCCTCCGCAGTTTCTGGAACAGTACGTTGACCATCTCCCGGGTTCCGCAGAATATCATGCATCTGTCCGGATTTTCCTTAATCAGAATGTTTTTAAACCCACCATACTTTTCTTCCTGCAAAACCTGATACACGGACTGTTCGATTGCAGGCGGCGCCTTCACCTCATCCTCCATGGAAATGAACACTGCTTCTGACACAGCCGCCTCCGTCAGTTCCTGTACCCGCCCGTCCAGTGTGGCTGAGAACAGGAAGGTGGTCCTGTGGTTTGGAAGCATGGAAAGGATTTGCTGTACGTCCTCCAGAAATCCCATGTCCAGCATCAGATCCGCCTCGTCAATCACCAGGAAACGTACCGTTGAAAGACAAAGGCTGCCCCTGCGCAGGTGGTCCATGACGCGTCCCGGTGTGCCCACCACGATATGGGATTTCTGTTTCAGGGTCCGGATCTGCTTGTCAATGGGAAAACCTCCGAACACAGCCGGGACCTTGAGCCGCTTCTTCCTTCCCACCTGGAAGAGTTCGCGGCTTACCTGTACGGCCAGCTCCCTGGTCGGCTCCAGTACAAGGGCCTGGGGAAGGTTCTCCTCCCACACGGCCTTTTCACAGATCGGGACGGCAAAGGCCAGTGTCTTGCCCGTGCCGGTCTGGGAACGGGCAGCGATATCCCGCCCATTCAGGGCCGCCGGGATCACGGCTTCCTGGATAGGTGTAGGCGTCGTGTATCCCAGCAGTGTCAGTGCGTCAAGGATGGGCTGCGATAAATTGTATGCTGCAAATTGATTTGTCATATGGTCCTCTTTCTATAGTCCTCTGTTGTCCACAATCAACATGTTTAATTTCTGCCATTTCTGTAGTTCCTTCTTGGTGATAAGGAGCTGCTGTTTAAAGCGTTCCGTGTGCTCCTGGGGCGTCAGGGTCACAAGGCATTTGAATGCGCAGGGCATGAAATCAGCGCTGGAAATCCCGCACAGCAGCCCATCCGTGGAATCACGGATTTCCAGGGGATTGAAGATATAGAGCAGATCCTCCTCCAGGGCATTGCACTGGTTCACAAAGGAAAAACGTATCAGCATATCACTGTAGACCACCTTGCCTGTATAATAGATCTCACTGCTCCTGCCCGTGGGCGTCACTGCGCTGATGGACAGGGTTGCCTCAAAGTTGCCCGGTGAGTTTTCCCTCTCATATATATCGATAATCCCATCCTTCAGCCTTTTATAACGGCCGTCATAAAAATAGAAATACAGCCGTTTGGCCTGGTAAAAGGGGCTTTTGGCAGAATGGTTCAGGGGCTGCTTCGCGGTCTTTGGGACCGGCGGGTTAAAATCCATCAGCTGGCCAGGGCTGACCATCAGCACATCCGCTATCTCAGACAAGGTTTCCACGTCCAGCGTGATCTCACCATTTTCATATTTGCTCACACTGGCCCGGCTTTTGTGAATCAGATCCGCCAATTGCTGCAGGGTCAGTTCCCTGGCCTTCCTGTACATGCGGATGCGCCCGCCAATATGTTCATTGATCCTGCTCATGATTCCTCCTGAAAGTTTCTTTAGAATATATCATCATCCATATGGGATGTGTCCAGTTTCCTATCATACACCATCCTTCCGGATAATTCTACTCTAAATAAACTTTTAGGCAAAAAAGTTTATTGAAATGAAACACGGGCACATTTGATTTATAAAGTAATTCTGATAAACTATTTGAGGTTTTCCTTATGAGGTTATCCTTTAAGCTTAATCATAAACATGAGAAAAAACATTCAATCAAAAATATTCAATAGAAAACATAAGAAGAAACAGGGGGATTTTATGGATACCAAAAAGAAAAGCAGTTTCAGCGGCTCCATCGGTTTTGTTTTATCCGCGGCCGGAAGTGCGGTTGGGGTGGGAAATATATGGCGGTTTCCTTATCTGGCGGCTAAGGACGGGGGCGGCTTGTTCCTGATCATCTATCTGGTGCTGGTACTCACCTTTGGATTTACGCTTCTGACCACGGACGTTACCATTGGAAGGAAGACAAAGCAGAATGCACTTAAGGCATTTGGGGCCATCAATAAAAAATGGAATTTCCTGGGTTATCTCACCTTCCTGGTCCCTGCCCTGATCATGACCTACTATTCCGTAATTGGGGGCTGGGTCACGAAATACATTGTCACTTACATGACTGCCCGGGGCGCGGAGGCTGCAAAGGATGGATATTTCACATCCTTCATCACATCCAAGGCCTCGCCCATCTTTTTCATGCTGATTTTCCTGGCTGCAACCGCCTTTATCGTGTACCGGGGCGTGGAGAAAGGGATTGAGCAGTTTTCCAGAATCATCATGCCGGGATTGATTTTCATGATTATGGGCATTGCGCTTTTCTCCCTTACCCTCAAGTATACGGATGGGAACGGGGTCACACGTACAGGCCTTCAGGGACTGGGGGTATATATCATCCCCAGCCTGGACGGGATTACATTAAAGCGCTTCCTGGAAATCCTCCTGGACGCCATGAGCCAGCTGTTCTTTTCCTTAAGCGTTTCCATGGGAATCATGATTACATACGGTTCCTATGTGAAAAAGGAGGTTAACCTGAACCGCTCCTTAAGCCAGATTGAATTTTTTGACACAGGTGTTGCGTTCCTGGCCGGGCTTATGATTATTCCCGCTGTGTTCGTGTTCTCCGGAACCGAAGGCATGGCGTCCGGCCCAAGCCTGATGTTTGTGTCCCTTCCAAAGGTCTTTAACTCCATGGGCCGGGCCGGCGCCCTGATTGGCCTTGTATTTTTCATCATGGTGGCATTTGCAGCCCTGACCTCCTGTATCTCCATTATGGAGACACTGGTTGCCAACTGCATGGAGCTGTTCCACAAGTCCCGCCAACAGATGAGCCTGCTCATTGGCATCCTGTTCGCAGGCGCCGCCGGGGTCATCTGTATGGGTTACAATATTTTTTACTTTGAAATGCCTCTGCCAAACGGACAGACCGCCCAGCTGCTGGATTTGATGGATTATATCAGCAACAGCTTCCTGATGCCGTTCATCTCATTGCTGACCTGCATCTTTGTGGGATGGGTCATCAAACCGGCCTGGATTGATGAAGAGATGGAAGTAAATGGGAATGTATTCAGACGCAAGAAGATGTATGCATTTATGATACGCTATGTGACGCCAATCATGATGGCAGTCCTGTTTTTACAGTCAGCCGGTATTTTTACCATGATCCGCGGTTTATTTTGCCCAATATAGTGATTTTACTTTTACTCAATCTTCCCTATGCTGGGGAAGTACCGGAATAAGACCTTGGCCTTTATCTCATCCTCTGTCACATATGGGTCCTCCCATCCGCGGGCGTCAATGGAATGATTCCTGTTATCGCCAAGCATCAGGTAACAGCCCTCAGGCACCTCAAAGTGATAGTCCTTTGAATCCATGGCCTCCGGCAGGTAGGTCTCCTGCAGCGGTGTGTCTGAGCCATTGATAAAGACCTTGTCTTCCCGGATATCAACTGTCTCCCCGGGCAGGCCAATGACACGTTTTACCAGCCGTGTCTTATCCTTACCCGGCTCCGCCTTGTGGGTAAAGATAACAATGTCCCCGCGCTCAGGTGTATTCCCAAAATAATAGGAAAGCCTGGAACCAAGGATCCGGTCCCCTGTCATGATGGTATTCTCCATGGAGGCCGAGGGGACCCGGCTGTTTGCCACCACAAAGGTATTCAGGCAGAATGCGATTACTGCTGCCGCTATTATGATCTGAAGCCATTCCAGGATTTCCTTCTTCCTGTCCTTTGGCTCCTGCTGGTCCGTATTTGTCTGTTTTTTCATGGTAATCCTCACATTATTTTTTTAAATATCCCCTTTGTATCCCTTGGCTGCCGCCTTCCCCGCTTAAAATCCATGACCATACATCCGGCCAGCGCGGCTGCCGATACAATTGTCACAATCAGTATGGCCTTGCCGCCAGGAGAGGCCAGCCACTGCTGCCCCGCCAGGCTGTACCTGACATGGCCGCAGGCAAGGCAGTTAATCAGGCACAGAAAAGCAATCAATCCCCACAGACGCCATTTATTTGCCCTCATAAGCCCCTCCTTTCGTGCGGATTCTGTGTTTTACGAAGCAGATATCCGGTCAGATTACCGGCCAGGGCGATAATCCCGTAAATCAGGCTGTAAATCCAAGCACTTATGTTATAATAGATAAAAAGTGATGGAAGGAACAATATTGCCACTATGAAGGCGTATGACAGATGAAAGGAATGACGGATACCATAAAATACAGATGACACAAAGCAGATAAAAGGCAGGATGATCAAAAGCATGATCATCGCCGAACCAGTGTCCCTGATTAAAAGCGGGAGTATATAGAAATCAATGATAATAACCAGCAGATATGGAAACACGAATCGAAACGTTGGCGTCATGGCGGCTTCCTCCATCCTATATACTTTATTTTACTACTTTTATTTTAGTAGAAAAAAGAAAATATGGATAGTATATATTCTATTAAGATTTTATGACAAATCACACGGAACACACACCGGACCATGAAAGCGGGGAATGACAAATGGATGTATCAAAAGAAATTTACTATGCAGGCGGCTGTTTCTGGGGCGTGGAGGAATATTTCTCCAGGGTTCCCGGTGTCCTTGACACGATCTCGGGTTATGCCAACAGTGATATTAAGGATCCGTCCTATGAAGAAGTATGCTCCGGCACAACAGGGGCTGCAGAGGCTGTCCGTGTGGTGTATGACCCGGCCGTGGTCACACTGGGCATACTGACACGGCTGTTTTTTAAGATAATTGACCCGGTAAGCATCAACCGGCAGGGAAATGACAGGGGAAGCCAGTACAGGACAGGCATCTACTATACGGATGGGAAAGACCGGGCGCAAATCCGGCCCATCATTGCCGCAGTACAAAAAGACCATGAAAAACCGCTGGCAGTTGAGTTCATGGCCCTTAAAAGCTTTTATCCTGCCGAGGATTATCACCAGGACTATCTGCGGGTGCATCCCGGAGGTTACTGCCATATTGATTTTAGCAGCCTTAACAGCCTGGATGTGCGCACGGATAAAACCGTGGGAATCCGTAAGGACATCCGGGAACTGCAGGGCACACTGACAAAGGAACAGTATGAAGTGACCCAGAATGCAGCCACGGAACGTCCATTTTCCGGCCAATACTGGACGACCAGGGAGCCGGGCATCTATGTGGATGTGGTGACCGGGGAGCCGCTCTTTCTTTCGGATGACAAATATGATTCCGGCTGCGGCTGGCCCAGCTTCACAAGACCCGTCCATCCCGGTGCAATCACGGAACATCACGATACCAGCCATGGTATGACGCGTGTGGAAATCCGAAGCCGTGAAGGCGGTTCCCATCTGGGTCATGTGTTTCCGGACGGCCCCTTAGAAAAGGGAGGGCTGCGCTACTGCATCAACAGCGCCTCCCTCCGTTTCATACCCCTAAGCCAGATGGAGGCAGAGGGATACGGGGCCTATTGCCCTATGATTATTTCTTCCTTATAAAATCCATGCCCTCGTAAACCCTCACCGGATTCCCGCGTTCCAGGCGGGTGTGTTCCATCCATGCCAGTTCCTTTTCCCTGCGCCTGTTGTCCAGTTCCATATCTGCAAGGATATCGCACAGACGGTTCATGGCCAGCTTTTTATTCATGTGCTGGCTGCGGGCCTCTGTGGACACAACCGATATCCCGGTGGGGACATGGATGACGCGCACCCCTGTCTCCACCTTATTTACATGCTGTCCTCCCTTGCCTTTGCTGCGGAAGGTTTCGAAACGGAGCTTCATGTCCCCCTGGGTATCAGGCAGCTGTTCCAGGACGCTCACATCAATAAACCAGTTCTTGCGTCTGTGCTTTGGACGGAAAGGACTTCTGCATATCCAGAGCACGCTGCCTTCCAGTTCCCGCATATCCTCCTCTGTCTCAAACAGTATGGAAGAATACCCTTTACCTCCTTTTGCACGGACACTCTGGATCAGGCGTATATCCCTCCCCTCCTTTTGTAGCTGTCTGTAAAATAATTCCACTGCAAGTCCGCACTCCGCCGGGCCCTGCCCGGAACTGATCTGTACCCTCATGCCCTCACCTACCCTTTAAATGTGATGAGCGGGCGCAGGGTTGCAATTACATCAACCAGTCCATATTCCTGCAGCGCTTCCATGACCTGTTCCACGTTCTTGTATGCCTCCGGCGCTTCTGCGAACAGCAGGTTGGTGTCATGGCACACCACCTGGCTTTTATACCGGGTGCTGCGTATGGAATTCCGGTCGTATTTGCGGTCAATCCGGCTCTTACAGATGCTGCGGGCCCATTTGCGGCCAGCTCCATGGGAAATGGAATCCAGGGATATATGTGTATCCCTTCCCGGAACACAGACATAGGTCAGGGTTCCCCTGGAACCGGGGATGACCAGGGCCTGGTGACCGGCGGACACACTGCCCTTCCTGTGCAGCCATCCTTCCCTGGTCTGCTCCACATAATTATGGCAGCTGTCCGTTAACAGTCCTACCTGGCTGTCTACATTCAGATAATCCAAAAGCTTGACAGCAGCAGCCAGCCGGTTGCGCCCTGCCCATAAAAGCGCATTATCGTGTTCCGCCAGATAGGCCCCTGCCTCCTGGGAACCCTCCTCCAGTCCGGCAGGTGAATAAAAACGTGAGAGGATATCCTGCCCATAACCCCTGGAACCGGAGTGGATCAAGAGAAAGATCCTTCCATCCAAAAGCCCAAGCCCTCCCGCTGTATCCTCATCATACACCTGGTACAGGCACTGGAATTCAGCAAAATGATTGCCTGCGCCAATGGTTCCGAAATCCCGGATAGGGCACGCTTCATCATATGGGATGTCACAGGGTATGTCTTCCAGTCCGCGTATGGAGTTTAAACGGGTTACCCATTTGTCCATCTTAAATTTCTTCTGTTTTACTTCTGTCTTAAAAAGGCTCATCCCGCAGCCAATGTCATTTCCAATCAGATGGGGATAAAACCTTCCCTGGCTGAGCACAGCCATTCCAACCGGCGTCTTGCCCGGATGCAGGTCCGGCAGACCCACTGCCTTTATGACCCCTGGCAGCCTGCCCACGCCGCAGAGCTGGTCCTTGGCCGCCTGTTCCACCCAGTTCTTTTCATTCGTAATCAATATGCAATTTTCCTGATTCAAACCTAAAATCTCCTTCATAAGCTGACAGGTAAAAAAGGGTACAAAAAAACACGACAACAAGCCGTGCGCAAAAAACATATCATACGCCAGTCCCTGTCTGATTTACACTGTTATCTTGTTTTCACCTGATCCATCTGATTTGCCAACATAACAACCACTCCTTTGCTTATGAAGAACCACCGGTCTTCTTATTCTAGAACTTACTATAATGGGAAAACCGGGAAATGTCAACCATCAAACAGAAAACTTTTATTTACGGTTGATGAAATACTTTACCAGTTCAATCACAATCACCACGGTAAGTACGGTAATGGCTGTGTTCACCGGATTCTCAAATAATTTTGTAAAAAGCTGTCCTGCGCTCATAATCGTTTCTCCATTTGTTTGATGCTCTTAATTATAATACAAAAATGTATGGATGGCAAGGCATGTGTACCAACATGTCGGTCCATGGATTCGTGAACAATGCCATTGTCTCTACTGCCAAGGAAGTGCTTCTCGGAAAAGAAACTGGTAGCGATGTAACGCTGTCATGCCTCCGTTCACAAAAAACAGACTCAGTCAAGTTCCCCTGGAGTTCTTGAACCAATACGCCAGGGCGGTCCCTTTAAAGCGAGTGGCTGAACCCAAGGACGGGATACAGATAAACAGGAAAGAGGTACTGTATTGCACGGATTAAATCCAAACTGACACTACAGTACCTCTTTGATAGATAATCCTATAAGTTACATTGCAGCCATGATTTTCACTTTCATCGTGTTGTCTCCTATTAAGACATCCTCACCGCCTCATCCGCACCAAACACCTCCCCGAACGCCCGCAGGCATTCCCCTTTCCTGGAACGGTCCATGACTGCAAACACCACGGTATCAAAGGTATCTGCAAAATAACCGGTCAGCAGTTCCTTCCACCAGCAGGCTATCTTGTACGGGTCATTGCGGAATACGCCGCATCCGTAAGCCCCAAGGATGAGATGACGGTGATTCATCTGCACGAACAGGGCCAGGGCCAGCTTCATGCGTTCATACATGGCTGTTTCCGCTGTATGTACATCCTCTCCCTTCTGTATCACCTGTCCCATGTTGACAGCGGGCAGGGTCAGCACGGAAGCCGTTACAGGTTCCTCCAAAAGCTCAAACCGGCCATTGCGGAAAAATACAACTTCTGGTGAATAAATGGCGTGGTTGGTATATATCATGGATGGGCAGTTCCGGTTGTTCTGATAGTATTCCGGATGCCTTATCAGGGTGTGGTAGAGTCCGCTGGATGCAGCTATGCTCTCTTCCTGGGCCATGGCTCCGTTTAAGAACCCTCCTCCGGGATTCTTGGCGCTGGCAAAGTTCAGCACCCCGGGATCAGCCACCCCATCTCCTGCCAGCCGGAGGATGGCATCCACGGTGGAACAGTCCATGGTCTTCATTACAGGTAATTTACCGGACGGTTCCCCTTTGGCGTATGTTGCTGCAAGTGTCTCTGCCTGTTCCGGTGTGAATAAAAGGCTGTTGTCCACAGATGCCCTGTGCTGTTTCATGATATCAACTGTCCTGCCACGGGTTTCGTAGGTTCCGCGTTTCATGATTTCCAGTGTTTCCTTGGCAGTTGCTTTTCTATCCATATTTAAAACTCCTTCCATTTTTTGCGATACAGTCTGGACGGACGGTGGCCCTCATTCCCTGTGTAGGAATCCGTTTCCTCCACAAGGGAGGCTGCTTTCCTGCGGAAGGCTGCCTTTAAAAGGCGTTTTCCCAGAATCACTTCATATACCTGCTGCAGCTGTGTCAGCGTGAATTCAGGAGGCATCAGGTGAAGCGCCAGTCCACTGTACTCAACCTTACCCCGGAGCCGTTCCAGGGCATAGGTGATAATCCTGGCATGGTCAAAAGCCAGGCCGTTGTTTTCCGTTATCTTATATTCAATAAACGTGCCTTTTTCTGTTTTGGTCATGGATTTCTCAATGACAGAAGAAAGGCAGGTGCTGTCCTGGGTTAATTCTAGTTTATAATGCTGGGTGCGTATGACCTTTGGTTCCTCCCCGTCCGTTGGAACAGGATAATCCGCGTGTTCATCCATCAAGTGGAAGGAAATGTGGAACCAGCGGGCATTATCCGCATCATCCCCTGCTTCTATCCGGACCTGGGAACTGTCAATCAGCGCCATATAGGAACAGCTCATGACCCAGGTGCGGGGGTCACGGCCAGGGTCGCTGAAAGTATACAGCTGTTCCATATATACTTGGTCCAGACCGGTTTCTTCCATGAGTTCTCTCCTGGCCGCCTGTTCCGTGGTCTCATCCGGCCGTACAAAGCCGCCGGGCAGGGCCCAGGAACCAAGATACGGATGAACCCCTCTTTGGATTAGCAGTATGCCCAGTTCCTTTTCAGGAAGCTTCCTGTAATTATCTTCTGTTTCCTCCAAAACCGTGAAAATAGCCATGTCGGCTGCCACCGAAGGCCGTTCATAGCGGCCGGGATCATAGGATTGTAAATACGCGGCTTCTGTCAGGCCGTTCCGGTCAAGGATTCTGGTGTCTCTGTCCATCCCTGTCATACCTCCTTTTCCTGCCCCATAAGGATATCCCTGGCCTCGGTCAGGGCAAATCCCAAAAGGTTAGTGCCCTTCCACTTTAACGGGCATTGCGCATCCGGATTGCTCTTTCCCATACCGATTCCCCAGATGCGGTCCCTTGGGCTGGCCTCCACCAGTATCCTGTTCCTGGTGGAACGGAGGAATTCCCACAGTTCCGGGTTTTGGGAGAACTTTGCCATGCTGGCTTGCTTGACAATGCCGTAACATGCATGGTCCCATGTCCCTTTATCAAAATCGCGGACACTACGGCCGTATGCCTTCATGGCCTTGGGCTGCTTTGCTTCCAAAATCAACGAAAGCATCTCCTCATCATGGAACATCCTTGCCTTTTCCGCCATCATGAACTGCTCCGCACAGGAATATGTAATCCCATCCACCTCAAAGCGGGCCATCCACCACTGACTTAAGCAGGTCTCGGTTATACGTCCGCCGGAATCCGGTGTGTGCCCCCAAAAGAACAGGAATTTATAATGCTGGCCTTTGCTGTATGCTTTTTTTAAATCTTCCAATGAGTAAACCATGTCACCCTCCTCCTTATGTATGGTATCATGTGGGATATTGGTATGGATTATATCAATATCATAGTAACGGTATGATAATTACATTTTGTTAATAACAATATGATACTATCATGATATATGATTCCATTTTATTTGTCAAGTGGATTTGGTAATATATAACAGAATATAAAGAGTTAAAAAAGATAAGATGAGACGATTGCCGCGATAGTTAACATAACATTATTATGTAAACTATCACGGCATGATATGCCACATACAGGTTTTATTTTAGTAACTCATCCAATAAATAAATTTCTTCATTGTATTTTTCCTGAAGCCGGTTCTTCAAGTGTAAGGTATTTTTAATCATCAGTCCCATTCTGGTCTGTAAAAAAATATCCATGAATTCATTGCCATGTTCATTTATGATATTCACCATTGGCTCTGTCAATTTTATATGCCTTTTTCTCATTTCATACCAAAAGGTTTTATCGGAAACAGCAGCTGCATCAGATATTGTATGGTTCCGTTTTATAGCGGTTAAAAGAAGTTTGATTACAGGTGAATTATTATATGATATCTCAAAATTTGTGAACTGGTCACTGGAATATTTCATCCTTAACCTGGGAAATAATAATTTTGTGTATTCGAGCTGCCTATCACCTGACATATCATTTTCCAGCTTCTCTAATATTGGAATCATGATACAAGTTTCAAAACGTTCCGGTATCATATCATATAGCATCAGTATCATATCATCCTGAAGTATTTGGGGTTGGCTTTCATAGATCATATAATTGCAGATTCTTGATAAAAGTGAATCCGATAAATCCCGTATGCAAAGCGCGGTAAAATACTCCTGAAAACTCCGGTGGGAGAATCTATATCGGACACCCTCCCGTATTAAGATACACACGGCCGTACAAAGATCATCTATGTAATCTTCTGTGGATGCTTTTGTTTTCACCTTTTTATCAAGTATTTCCTTTATTAATTTTCTTATATCATCGGATGTGAATTCATAAATTTCTTGAATATAGGTCCTCATACAAAATGTGGCTAATACCAACCTGAAATCATCAACACTTAAGTCTGAACGGAAATCACGTTTAAATCCTTTGCGCGCATCATGTTTTATGTAAAGCGTATCAAATGCATAAGAGTAAAAAAGGTGAAGTTTATCCGGTATTTCCGCATACTCATGATATGTTAATAAAAGTATTGTTAAAAGTAAAGGGTTAGAGGCAAAGGTCTTGTGTGATTCATACAATTTATCCCGAAGATAATTGATGAATTTCTGCTTTATCTCATAATCATAACTTAACCTGTTAATCATCATAATGGACTGCTCTTTTGTGAATTCCATGCATTTAAGGACAGTGAACTGCTGGAAATAACTTTCATACCCTTTTCCAGGTCTTGATGTTATGATATAATAGTTCTTTTTGTACCTGGAACAAAGATATTCGATTTCCTTACAGAGCTTTAAGTATCTATTGGATTTTACCTCATCAAGGCCATCTAATAAAAATACAAAACAACCGGTCGATAAACCGTGTTCAAAATAATTCATTTCCAGGTCAAACTCTAATGCGGTAAGGGAATGGTAAATAAATTCCTGAAAATCCCCTGGAAAGTCAGAATAATCCCTTAATTCCAGAAGGATGGGGATGTATGTTTTATCCTGTATTGCTTTTATCAAGAAGTGTCTCATCATCATGGATTTACCAATCCCACCGCTGCCCGTAATGATGATATAATGTGATATATTCAGTAAGTCTTTTATATGTTCGTTTGTATCAATTGTAAATCTATCATTTTCTAATTCATTACAGACAAAAAATTCATATAAATAAATGGGTTCATCATTATATAATATAGTTTTTACTTTACTATACTTATTATATGATGTACTTAAATAATTCTGAAATGCTATCCTGAATCGAACCTGGCTCTTCTTGAATTCTGCCTTTACGCGCCCGCCTAAATATTTCAGTATTCTTTCAATATTATTTTCAATCAAATCCGATATAATAAGATTCATATTCATAACCAATCCCCCATGACAAAAACGAATCTTTATACTATAAACCGGCAGGCAGCTGCAATCCGCTGCCTGCCACTATGAATCCCATCCTATCTACGGATGAAGCGTCTTTAATGAATCAATGTCTCCTGCCTGTATCAATGGTATGGCAGATGCAATCTTCTCCACCGGCCAGTCCCACCACCTCATCTGCTGTAGTGTTTGTATATCTTCATCTGAGAAACGTTTCCGTATCACCCTGGCCGGGACGCCTCCTACGATTGTATATGACGGCACATCCTTGGTGACAACGGCCCTGGTTCCGATGATGGCCCCATCGCCAATGGTAACCCCTGCCAAGATAACTGCCTCATATCCAATCCATACATCGCTGCCGATGACAATATTACCTTTATTATCCCACGCCATGTCAGGTCTCATGCCATGTCCCCATGCTTCGTAAAACAAAGGGAATGTATAGGTGGCAAGGGAGTGCATGGTGTGGTTCGCACTGTTGAACAGGAATCTGGCGCCGCATGCAATGGAACAGAATTTCCCGATGATAAGCCTGTCCTGATTGATTGGATAATGGTAAAGCACATTATTCCTTTGAAAATCCCTTGGGTCATGGACAAAATCATTATAAATTGTAAATTCCCCTATTTCTATATTGGGATTCTCAATTACATTCTTCAAATATACAATCTGCGTATCTCCCGTTCTGGGATAAATCCTGCTGCTGTCTGGAATAGTCATTATAATCCTCCTGATCCATTAATGATTGTTTTGGGACTATTCCAGTTAATGCAATGCAGAGTTTCATATAACCCGCCTCCTTTTTCACTATTATATCAGACATATGACAGGAACAAAAGGGGAAATGGATCATAGGATGGCATGGCAGCCTTATTCAATCGGCGCCTGATAAAACCCACCATAAAAGTTCTCTGTCTTAATCATATTCACAATCACATGCGGATCCTGTTCCCGCATCAGGTGGACGATATCATTCACCTCATAGGAGGATACCACGGTGTGCAGCAGGTACATTTTCCTGTGGCTGTAGCCTCCTATGGCGTCCACGCAGGATATCCCATGCCTGTACTGTTTCACGTAAGCCTTAATCACATCCTCTGCATTGGTGGTGGTAATCTGCAGCGTGACCCGCTCATACCTGTGATGGAAGGCGGAAATGGCTTTGGTGGAAACAAACTGGAATAAGATGGAGTACCCGGCATAAAGCCATCCGAACATATACCCGAAAATACACAGGATGACACAGTTCCCTGCAAACACATATTCCCATATGGATTTCCCGGTCTTATTGGACACATACAGCGCAATGAAGTCAGTGCCCCCGGTGGAGGCATTTCCGCGCAGCGCGATGGCAATGGCAATACCGTACAGGAAGCCGCCAAACACCACATCCAGAAGCACGTCATTGAACAATGGCTTAAAGTGGAACACCTTCAGGAAAAAGCTGGCAAGGAATACCTGCAGCATGGAATAAAAGGTAAAACGCATGCTGATGCTTTTGCTGCACAGGATGGCTACCGGTATGTTGAGGACCAGCATTCCCAGGGATGTGGAGATATTATGTCCATATAAAGAGGCAATCCTGTCAATCAGGATTGCCACGCCGGTAAAACCGCTGGACAAAAGGTTGGCCGGCCGGATAAATGCCTGGATTACATAGGTCTGAAGCAGTGCGGAGACAATGACCGCTGCAATGGTTATGAGCCTGCGCACCATGATGTTCTTCTTGTATTTGGCAATCATAGCCCTGTCCCCTCTGCCTCGCCGATGCTGATGAGAAGTCTGCGCACCAGTTCCTCTGATACCACATCGTAAGCATTTTCGTTGGGCGCATCCCCAAAGGCATAGGAAACGCTGTTTACAATGGTGGTCGGGTCCTTTACCCAGTCCTTGCAGGAACTGTGGACCTGGGTAATACCGGTGTCGTCCATCAGCTTCCTGGCATTGCCGGCATGGATGCCGCTTCCTGCCAGGATTTCAATCCTGTCCCCGTACATGGCCTGCAGTTCCTTTAGGAGAGCCGTGCCTTGTGCTGCCTTGGCTTTTAGTCCGCTGGTAAGCACCCGGTCCACCCCCATGTCTATGAGCAGCTCCATGGACCTGTAAGGATTGTCCGTGCAGTCAAAGGCCCGGTGGAATACGGCTTCCTTCCCATATTCATGGATGATGGAAATCAGCCTTTCATTCTGCTCCCGGTTAATGGTTGCATCCGGGTTCAGGCAGCCAAAGGCAATTCCATCCGCCCCGTGGCTGACCAGGATCCCGGTATCCCTTTCCATTACCTCAAAATCCTCTTTGCAGTAGCAGAAGCCGCCGCCTCTTGGACGCACCATTGCCACTGTCCTGATATTGCAGTGTTCCTTCACAAGCTCAAGGGTGCCCAGGGACGGGGTAAGCCCGCCCAGATGCAGCCCGCTGTTTAACTCAATCCTTTTGGCGCCCCCGGACGCGGCCTGAACCGCATCATAGTAGCTGCCGCAGCATATTTCCAACATAGTTTTACGTTCCTCCCTATCTGATCCATCGGTCTGACCGTCCGAGTGCCAATCCGCATCCGGTTAACCACTGTCTGTACCCGCCGCCATTTCCCTGCTGCCTACAACTGCCCCAGCCGGTACAAGGCCAATGCATATATCCTTGCGTTTGTCATCAGGTCGTCCACGGTCATCCATTCATTGGGATTATGCCCGATTCCCTTCTGCCCCGGAAAACTTGGGCCAAAGGGCACGATTCCAGGCATACCCTTGGCATAGGTCCCGCCCGTGGTGGTAACCGGCGTCCCGTCCTGTCCCGTTACAATCTCATAGCTCTCCTGTAGCGCTTTTACCATGGGACTGTCCTTTTCAAATATGACCGGGTCATAATTCATGACCAGCTCTGTGTAAAGCCCTGATTCCAAAGCCTTCCCCTGAATCTTTTCCATGATTTGCCGGATGGCGGTTCCGCCCGGATAGCTGAGGGTCACGTCAAAGCTGACCATTCCTTCCACACATCCAAGTTTATACCCGCGCATTTCCATGGTCCCGTATTCTTCATGGAAAAAGTCAATCCCCAGGCGGTCCCCTGTATTCCTGGCGCCGATAAAATACTGGTTCACAAATCCGAAAAATGGTTCCAGCTTTTCTTTGCCCCCAAGAATCCGCACAACGGCCCGTCCTCTCTCACTGTACACCACCGGATACTTACAGTCTGGCGTAAACCCGTATATGGGGGGCTTTTCCTTTGTGAGATAATACTTCAGGTCCTCAAAGCCTGTTTCCTCGTCACATCCAAAGATAATCCTGACCGGGTGCCTTAGCTTTGCCCCCAGCTTCTTAAGGGCCGCCAGCCCGTAAAGGCAGGCCAGAACAGGCCCTTTATTGTCCAATACTCCCCTGCTGTAGATAATTCCGTTTTCCATATATCCGCTAAAGGGAGGCTGTTTCCATCCCTCCCCCGGCGGCACCACATCCACATGCCCGATGGCGCAGACGTATCCGTCCGCTCCCCTGCCATACTGTGCATAACCAATGTAGTTGTCAAGATTCACCGTGTCAAATCCCAGACGCCTGCTGATATCCAGCGCGCTTAAAAGAGCCTGCTTCACGCCCGGGCCGAAAGGTGCCTCTTTTAATCCTTCCCCTTCCACGCTGTCAATCCGCACCAGTTCAAGGATACTGTCAATCATCTCATCCTTTAAACGGTCCACTGCCTCTATGATACACTGATCAAAACCCTTATCAAAGCCCATATTCAAGCCCATCCCTTATTCCTCGATAGGCGCCATACGCGTCTTCATGTAATTTTCCATCCACTCCTCTGAGGCAGCCTCAAAGGTGCAATGTCCGTCCCCGCCCCGTGTTACCAGATAAACCGTGGGTTCCTGGTTTTCCGTGACAACTGCAAAGGAAAAGCCCTCAATGTTGGTGGCAACGCCCCACTCACCCTTGGGGTTCATGGCAATCAGGGAAAGGTCGCCGGCCTGGCCCCTTCTCTCTTTTAACTCCGCGTCCAGCCGGTTCACCGCTGTCTCACATGCTTCCTGGGGATGCATGCCTTCCCCCATAAGGCGTACGATTTCATAGGAAATGCACCCTTTCATCAGGTCCTCCCCAAGTCCGGTTGCACTGGCTGCGCCGCGTTTGCTGTCCGCATAAAAACCAGAACCTGAGATAGGCGAATCCCCCACCCGTCCCTTTTTCTTCATGAAAAGCCCGCTGGTGGATGTGGCGGCAGTCATTTTTCCTGTCATATCCAGACACGCCATGCCCACGGTATCATGACCGGAGTAAGGCTTGATTTCCTGGGCAGCCACTTCCTTTACCCGCTTGCGGTAATGTGCCTTGGCGCGGTCGGTCAGCATGTTTTTGCGCTCAAATCCTTCCTTATGGGCAAATTTCTCAGCACCCTCGGCCACCAGCAGGCTGTTGACCTTTTCATGGCTTAAGCGCCTTGCAATGGAAACAGGGTTGGCAAAATCCTTAATGGCCGCAACAGCCCCGATATCCAGCGTATCCCCGTCCATGAACGCGGCGTCCATCTCCACTTCCATCTCTTCATTTGGAAGGCCGCCGTATCCGACAGACTTGTAGTATGGAAAATCCTCTACCTCACGGATGGCTGTCTCAATGGCATCCCCTGCGTCCTTCCCGTCCTTTAAAAGCCCAGCCCCCTTTGTAATCCCTTCCACGGCCATACGCCAGGTTGCAATCATTCCCCACATGGCAGATTCCTCCTCTTCCAATGAATTATTTAAAACAGAATGCGTTCTTAAGTCCGGTTATGTCTTCTCCGTCAGCCAGGGCCTTTGCCATGGCGCACATGTTCTTAAGGGCGTCGTTTAAGCCCATTCCGCCCTTCTTTGGCGTTTCCACAATGGCTACCTTATCCTTGTAGGCCGTAATGGTTTCCGCATTTTCCACGGACATGGCTGCAAATGCCTTTGCATCGGTATTTGCGTTGATGTCACAGGCAACCTTTGCGCACATGGCTGCATAATCCGCAAAGTTAAAGGCCGGCCCGCACATGACCACATCCGGCTGAAGCTTTTTTACCATGGCGCAGAGCTTGCGGCTTACCTCCTCGGGGTCTGCAAGATAGGTCCCGTTGCCGCAGCACAGGCATGCAATTACGTGTCCGTCCACCTGTTTTAAGAAAGGTTCCATCATGACCGCGGGCCCGATGGGTTCCTTTTTTCCTGTAAGGGGAACCATGGTATCGTCCTTTGTTCCAAGTCCTGACTGAATCTGGTCATATATCATAATTATTTTCATATCATACACCTCTTGTTTTTATAAGGGGCCTGCACAAAAGGTACAGGCCCGGCATGTGAATGGAGTTACAGGTTTTGCTGTCAGTTCACGTCATACTAGTTCACGTCATACTAGTTCACGTCATACTGCTTCCTACAGGTCATCAAAGGAAAGGTCGTCAAAGTCAATATCATCGTCGTCCTTGCTGTCAGCGGCCTTGGCTTCATCTGCCAGATACTGTTTATCCATCATCTTGATGAATGGCATGTAGATGAACACGCCCAGGATCAGAAGCAGCAGCTGGAGCACGGCGCCCTGCCATCCTGTTGCCAGGAAACCGGAAAGCACCACCGGCATGGTCCATGGAATGGCGACGCCGGAACACAGGGGAACCAGGCCAATGCTCATGCAGACATAGGAAATCACGATGTTGATGGTGGGCACCAGCATGAACGGAATCAGGATCATCGGGTTCAGCACGATGGGAAGGCCGAACACGATTGGCTCATTGATGCCGAACACGCCGGGGATGAATGCCAGCTTGCCAAGTTCCTTGATACGTTTGGAGTGGCAGAATAACAGCATGGCAATTAACAGTGACAAGGTGGAACCGCAGCCGCCAAAGGTGGCGAACAGGTCCTGGAACTGCTGTGAGATTATGTTTGGCAGCGCCTGGCCTGCCTGGAACGCAGCCAGGTTGTCGGCAGACAGTGTCTGCAGGATCGGGTTGAACACCGCGCCCACCACAGAACCGCCGTTTACTCCGAAGAACCAGAAGAAATGCAGGAATATATAAGCGATTACCATGGCCGGAAGTGTGTTGCCCAGCTTTAACAGCGGTGTCTGAAGGATGGTGAAGATAAAGGTGAATGCATCCTTATATGGAGTCATGGCAAATACGATGTTGATGACAAAGAACACCAGTACTGCCACGCCAGCCGGGATCAGTGCGGAGAAGGACTTGGATACGGTGGGCGGCACGCCGTCAGGCATCTTGATGACCCAGCCCTTTTTATTCACCCATGCATAGATATGCACGGACAGGAATGCCACGATGATACCTACGAAGATTCCCTTGGAACCAACCCATCCCAGCGGGATGCCGGTTACGGTTGTGTCGCCGGATATGATTTCATACGGCATGATTAAGAACCAGCATACCATGGCGATTGCAGCGCCGAACAGCTTATCCACGTTCATCTGCTCTGCAAAGGAATAACCGATGCCGATGACAGCCAGGATTGCCATAATCGTGAAGGTGGCGTCCGTTGGCTTGGAGAAATAGGAGGTCCAGTTCTCGCCGAAAAACCTTGCCCAGAAATCGCTCCATCCAGGAATCGGGAAGTTGGCAATCAGCAGGAAGAAGGAACCTACAATCAACAGTGGCATGGATAACAGGAAACCGTCACGGACAGCTATCAGATATTTGTTCTTACCGATTTTTTCTGCCAGCGGCATGAGTACGGACTCTAACTTACTTAACATTTTCTATTCCCCCATATCAGATATTTTAATGTGCGCCTTGGCGCCGGGTGTTTCTTTATTTTGCTGACTTCATCAGCTTGATGGCTGACTTGAGGACTTTTTCGCCGTTCATCATACCATAATCCGTCTGGTCAATTACCTGGATAGGGATGCCTGTGCTGCCGTACTTTTCAACAATCTCAGCATAACGGTATTTAACCTGGGGCCCTAACAGGATGACATCCGGGTGTTTCTCATCAATGATCTGCCCGATCTTGCCGTCCGGAAACGCCTCCACCTCAATCGGAAGGTCATGGGAATTGGCAACACCCTGCATCTTGCTTGCCAGCATACTGGTTGACATACCTGCGCTACAGAATAAATATACACGTTTCATTGTAAAATCCTCCTTATGTCCATATTCTTTATTATGGTTACTTTTTTATTTTTAATGATTATTTATTTTCCAGCTTCTTTTCCAGTTCAATGATACGCTCATAGGATGCAATCATTTCCTCGGCAATGATCTTAAAACTTTCCGCGCTCATCAGCTGGTCTTCTGCGTGGACCAGGATAAGCGAACCGCCTACCTGGACGCCCTGGGCTTCCTTTTGTATCAGTTCGAAATGCGCCTCATGCCCGACCAGGAATAGCTTCTGTCCTTCCTCGATGCATTTCCTTGCCCCTTCAAAATCCCCTGCCTTTGCTTTCTGGATCCCTTCAATGTAGCTGGAACGCGCAGCGCCCACATTGGAAATGATCTGAAAGCATGTCATCTCTAATCCCTCTACCATAATGCTACCTCCTGTTTGCTGTTTTGCTTAAAATCGTAAATGAGAAAATGCAACAAAACTGTCTGTTTGCTGCATCTCTTATTAAGTTGCCTTTATTATAAGGCCTTTATTCAGTTTTTTTCATTAATCGGATTTCCTAGCTGTTAGGAAATTCAACCCATTATCCTGTCAATAAATTCCTCATAGGTACAGGACGATACTATTTTTGCCAGCTCCTCAGGCCGGTTCACCACATTGCTGACCCAGTCAAAGAAAATCTTGATCATCCGCTCATCCCCTTCATTGATGGCAAAAAGCATGACCAGTCCCACGTCAAAGTTCCCCCAGCGCACCGGGCTTTTCAGCTGGGCCACCGCAATGGTGGAATGGCTGGCAAAGGCGCCGAAGGCATGGGGAATCGCAAATGCATTCACAAAGGAGGTGGGCGACATCTGTTCCCTTTTCAGTACGATATTCTTGAAGCCCGGCTCCACGATGCCTTCCTTTTCAAGGCCATGGCACAATAGGCGTATGATTTCCTCTGGAGTCCCAAGGGTCACGTTTTCATGGAAATGCTCCTTACGTATCAGGCTGCCGATATGGGAGGTGAATTCCAGCTGGAACTGCTTCTTATCCAGTTTATTGACAGCCTGGAGGATGTTTGACTCTGTATCTGAATCCACAAACAGGTTGATTGGCACCGTTGGCACGTCCAGCTTATGTTCCAGGGGAAATGTGGTCAGTATCAGATCCGGGTCCAGGGAGGAAACCGTCTCTTCCTCAAAATAGCGGAACGTCCCAACCACATCCACCCTCTCCCGGAACATTTCCGATATCTTCTTCACGCACATATCGGAGAATGTCTGGTTATGGGGGATGATCATGATGGTCCTGTACTTCCTGACACTGTTAATCCGCTCGCTGGCAGCACCCAGATGCAGGGCAATGTAGCAGGATTCCACCTCGGATATGGAAGCCTCCAGCCTGTCCTCCAAAAGTTCCACCACATAGATGCCCATATCGAACACCAAAGGGTATTTGCGCTTGATTTCTTCCACAAACACATCCTGCATATGGGCTTTGGCCTTTACGCGGTCTATGAGGCCGTGGATGTGCATCTTAAGCCCTGCTATCAGGTCCCCGTCCTCCCGGAAGTCCAGTCCGAACAGGGAATAAATCCCATCCAGGGCTTCGGCAACCAGCTTTTTCGTGTTCAGCCATTTACCTTCAAAGTTCACAAAATCACTTGTATAGTTGGAGGCCCGCTTGCCCATGATGACCAGGGCAAACATCCCCACTTCGCCGTCATGGACCTCGATGTGGAGGCGCTTTGAGATACGGTCAAAAAAGGTCAGGGAAATCTGGTACTCAATGGTATCCTCAAGGCCCTGGGAGCTGTTATCCATATTCACATAATTGGCGCAGTTCATCCGTTCAATGCTGGTCCCTGCGTGGAGGATGACCATGGGGAACATGGACTCATGGATGGAGTAATCATACTCCTCCAGCACATCCACGAAGATATCCTTGACCGCAATCAGGTCAAAGCTTTTATAAAGGCCGGCCAGCAGGTTCATGTTGAGGAAATTTTCCTGGACCTCAGCCACAAGCAGGTCCCTGTAAAACCGCCGTTTGCTGGCCTCATCCCCCTTCAGGGAAATGCATTCCCTGTTTCGTACCAGTTTCAGGTTGGCGTAAGGCTCCAGCATCCTGCGTATGCGTTTTAAATCATTGTCAATGGAGTAGCCGCTGACAAAAATCTGGTCCTGAAGAGAGACCAGGTTCAGTTCCCTGGTCTCAAACAAAAGCTTCTGTATAATGTATATACACCGGCCTCCCGGGGTCTGGGGAACCTCAGGCCCGGAAGGATTTTTCTCGGGCGCCGGAATGCTTGTCCTGGCATCCTCCATAACACGATAACCCTGGCGCACGTTGGATTCAATGGGCGCCGGGGTTATCCGTCTGTTGACAGCCTCCACATCAGAGCGGATGGTCCTGTCTGATACTCCAAGGAGGCCGGCCAGCTGCCTGCTGGTCATCCAGTCCCCTCTTTCTGAAAGTATGGCAAGCAGCTGTTCCTGTCTCACGTTCTGCATGGTTAGACTCCTTATCTCTTTTGCTTATGCTTTGCAGAAGGCAAATACCTTCCACGGTTCTACATAATTTAACAGCACATGCTCGTATTCCGGTAGATGTCCGATGACGTTCTTGCGTCCGTCATTGGGCATATCCTTAAGGACAATATGCAGTTCCCCTTTGTACTTCAGGTATCCGTCATTTAAGATGACCACGTCCCCCCGCTTTAAGTCACGTGTGTTGGCGGCTGGGACCGGTGCATCCGCAAAGGTTACCCTTGGCCATGTGGAGCGTATCATATACTCGCTCATATCGCCCCGTACCACGTGTTTGGGTCCGTAATCCAGGATTTTCTGCTCTGTTTCAGTCAGTTCCTTCTCAAGAACCAGCCCAAAGGTCAGTATGCTCGGATTCACGGCCGCGCAGGCCTTCAATTCCTCATCGGAAGCATAGGCATTGGCCACCAGCACATCATCCACCATTCCTGTGGCAAACAGGTGGCGCGCCTGGAAATCCATGGGCAGGCCCCGGTGCATCTCCAGGGTACAGAGGCCTTCGTTCACCGGCCATGGACCGTAGGTGCCTTCGCTGTTGCTGGAAATAAAGGCGGCCACCGGCAGGTGCATGGATTTCATCTTCTCATTGCATTTGTTGAAATGCGCAAGGCTCAGGCCCGTGTATTGCTGCGGATAAAAGTTGTGGCAGGTAACAAGCTTGGACCGGTCAGGATGGTGGTCCATGATATTCTCCACATAGACCAATTGTGTACTGGCATTCAGCTCTATCTTAAGCCCTTGCGGATTGTAGGTCATCAGGCTTTCCTTCATGCCGTCAAAGCCCTCGTCCAGCCGGATGCCGTCCACGTGCATCTCCTTGAAAACAGACAGGTCTTCATAGGAAATCCCCAGTCTGGAAAACACGGCCGGACTTACATCCGGGATGATTTCCATGCCGCACTCATGGGCCGCGTCCGCCAGCAGGCGGAACTCACTTACCACTTCTTCCCTGCACTTATCCCCCACGCTCAGCAGGCAGGTAAAGATACGCTTGTAACCAAGGCTTCCTGCTTTCCTGATATACGCCTGGTCGCGCTGGGCGGTGGAATGCTCCGGATAAATGGAAATACCTAATCTTGCCATAATAAATACCCCTCTTTCTTATTAAGACTGGTTCACAGTCCTGTACTATCTGGTATGTTATATATAATATAACCAATTACCAGGAAAAAGAGAGGTAAAGATATTTCCTAACAGCTAGGAAATCATAAAATTGTGCGAAGCAGGCCCTTAAGGAATCCGGCGGCCTGAACCTCGTCCGGCCCTTCCACCTCAAGCTCCAGGCTCTCGCCCTGGCGCGCCCCCAGGCTCATGAGGGACAGGACGTTCTTACAGTCTGCAGTCTTTTTATCACTTTTCAGGTAAATACTGCTTTCATACCCGCAAGCCGCGCGGCAGAGACTCATGGCATTGGTTGCATGGAGGCCCTGCTTGTCTGAAATAACATATTTGTAAGTAATCATCGTATCATCATCCTTTGTTTTTCCTCCCCCCATTTTAACATAGTTGGGGAAAGTGCACAAGGGTTTATGGTAGAGTCATTCATCTGCAAACCGGTAAGGGATTTCTTGACAAGATGGCAGGTATGTATGTAGAATAGAGAGGCTGGTGTGTAAGAATCGAATTTTATGAAGGAAGGAAAACGGCAGGATGAAACTTCAGAGGCTTTTAAGCCTGACAAGACAGGCCTTGGATAAATATAACCTGATTGAGGACGGGGACAGGATTGCAGTGGGGGTGTCCGGAGGAAAGGACAGTCTGGCGCTGCTGTATGCGCTGCATCATCTGCAGCGGTTTTATCCCAGTAAGTATGAGTTGTGTGCAATTACGGTGGATTTGGGACTGGGGAACATGGACCTGGAACCGGTCAGGGAGCTGTGCAGGGAGTTTGGCGTGCCCTATACGGTGATTCCCACGGAAATCGGCAAGGTTTTATTTGATATCCGCAAAGAGTCCAATCCCTGCTCCCTCTGCGCCAAGATGCGTAAGGGCGCCCTGAATGAAACGGCGAAAGAACTGGGATGTAATAAGATTGCCTATGCCCATCACAGGGACGACGTGGTTGAAACCATGCTGATGTCCCTGTTTTATGAGGGAAGGTTCTATTCGTTCTCACCCCATACTTACCTGGACCGCATGGATTTGACGGTCATACGTCCCTTTTTATTTGTGACGGAGGCGGATATTGTTGGATTTAAGAATAAGTATCAGCTTCCTGTGTGCAAGAATCCATGCCCGATGGATGGATACACCAAGAGACAATATATTAAGGATCTGATCAAAGAGCTTCAGAAGGATAATCCCCATCTGAAGGACTGCATGTTCCACGCAATCCTGGATGGGAATATAAAGGGATGGCCCCAGGCGGTTAAGTAACGCCTGAGGCCTTTTTTCATGGGAATCGTTCTTTTTTCATGGGAATCCTGCCTTTAATCCTGGCTGGATGGCTGGATTAAGCCGGATGATGGCTGGATCATGACCCGATGACGGCTGAATCATGACCGGATGACAGATTCCCGTCATACGCCCGGTCCTGCCTGACCTGGGCCGCCGGAATTATTTTCTGAACCGGAAGGGCCTCCGGGCCCCGGGGTTCCTGCTTCCGGCGGCTGTGGGGATGTTTCTGCTGCTGACGGCTGTGTTGGCTTGACGGAAGGTTTTGTATTGTCCTGGGCGCCTGGGCCGCCTTCATCCGAGGTGGTGGTTCCTTCCTCCGTTTTATCCGGTTCCCTGGAAGGCTTTGTCATACCAGGGCCTGCCTCCTGTGTTTCCTCCGGCTCTGTTGTTTCTGCCTCTGTTGTCTCCTGCGTTTTTGTTGTCTCTTCCTGGGTGCTCTCTTCTACTGTTGTTTCCGGCACTGTTTCAGGAGGAGCTGTCTGGACCGGCGCCTGGCCTCCGCCGGATGAATCGCCGGACGAACCACCGGATGAACCGCCTCCAAAAGGCGCTGCCTTGCCTTCCTCATAAAGGCCTGTTTCCTCTGAGATATGGGCGCTGATTTTCTTGACGGCCGAGGATGGACGGTAGCTGGCATCCTCTCCGTACAGGAATTGGTGGAGGAGCACCACATTGCTCTCCAGGGTGGTTGGGATGACGCAGTCCATCCTTCCCACGCGTTTGGTCTGCCTGGAGAAGGGGAAACCGGCCGTGTCGCCGATGTGGTATTTTTTAATGTCCTTTACCAGCGGGACCACATCATTTACCCCGACACTGGTGGAAATCTGCGGAATCATGTAGGTGGCCAGTGAGGTCAGGGTGGATACATCTGCCTGTTTTGCTTTCTCCAGCGCCAGCATCACAACCTTTCTCTGACGTTCCGTTCTCTGGAAGTCCGTATCCATGAGCCGCAGACGGCTGTAAGCCACTGCCTGTACCCCATCCAGATGGTTGGGGCCTGCCTGGGCCAGCTGGACGGAACCGATTCCGGTGGAGTTAACGGTTTCCGTGATAAATGCATTGATGTATTTAAATTCAGCCGGGGTGATATCTATATCAATACCGCCCAGGATATTGATTGCCTCAGCAACGGATTTCCAGTTGAAGGTGGCATAGTCGTCAATTTTTATATCCAGGTTCTCTTCCAGGGCGGCAACCGCCTGTTTCTGGCCGCCTTTAAAGTATGCCTCGTTAATCTTGTGGTAGGTTCCTTCTGAATTGATTTTCAGATAGGTATCCCTGTATACGCTGACCAGCTTGATTTCACCGGTAGAACGGTCTATGCTGCATATCATCTGTACGTCGGCCAGCGCATTCTTCGTATTGCCATCCCTGCTGTCCACGCCAAACACCGCTATGTTCCATATCCCTGTGGGCCTGTGGATGAACAGCCATGCCCCGTATGCAATGAACGCTGCCAGCAGTATCAGAAGAATGTTCCTGAATCCTTTCTTTTTTCTCTTTTTTGCCATCTGTCCCTGTCCCCGCCGCCCGGAGGCGTCACGGCTCCTTCCATTGCTGTCTGTATAAACATCATCATATTGCCTGCGCTGTCCGGCTTTTGCTGTGTCTGCTGCCGGACGGACCGGACGTCTGCTCTTGGATGCAGCGCCGCCCGCCACAGCCCGGGCCGCCTTACCGGACCTGGAGGACCGGGCGGTAGGGGAAACGCGTCTGTTGGACCTCCGGTATTCCGGTTCATCTTCTATGATACTGTCCCCGAACCCGTCGCCGTCCCCATAATCCTCCCCGCCCCCAAAACCATAACCGTCCCTGTAACCAAAGCCGTCCTGGCTCTGGCGGTTCCATCGGTTTTCCACGCGGCCGTAAGCTTCGCGCCCATATTCTTCCTGACCGAATTCCTCGTCGTAGTAGTATTCCTCATCATAATGGCCGCGGCTGTCCTGTTTTCCATTCCTGGAAGGCGGTATCTGCCTTCCGGTCCCTGGTCCGGCCGCAGCAGGGCTGCGCCTTGTCCCTCTTCTGTTCCTGGCACGCAGGCGTTCCAGCTCATCATCATCATTGTAATTCATGACATACACCTCATCTATCTTTCTCATTCTGTTTATCCGGCTTATTCAAGGATACGCCGGTAGCTTTGCCAATCCGATGCGGCAATCCCTACTTCCACGTTGTTCACATTGCCGCTGGTTTCCTGGATACATAACATCTGTCCGTCTGCCGCCCATCCAAGGAAGATGACCACATGGGCAGAGGGTCCTGTGCGGATACAGATATCCCCAGGAACCAGCTCCGCCTTTGTAATGGCCCTGCCGCTGGAAATCAGGGTGCCTGTGCTTGCGGCGCCCAGTCCCCTGCCTGTAACGGACCAGTATACCCAGTTAATCCACCCGGAACAATCCAGGCCTTTCAGGAAACGTCCGTCCTCATCCGGTGCTGTGATGGAGCCAAAGCCGTTGCCCGTGTATCCTGGCGAACTTGGCTTGCCGCCCCAGTAGTAAGGAATCTTCCCAACAGAGGAAAGGGCATAGCGGATAAAATCCTTCTTCTGCCGGCTGGTATTTTCGGGGACCATGGTCATGTAAATGTCTATTTCCGCAGATGTCAGCGGATTGCGGACAAACAGGTCCGTGGTATTGATACCGTATACCTGGTACCAGTCCTGTGCGCTCAGATACCGGACCTGTTCCATTGCAGGTCCATCCCATCCATTCCAGGTCCCCTGCCCTGCTGCGCTGCCGGCCAGTTCATCCGTCCGGAAGAGTCCGTTGTCTTCCGTAATCCCCTTAATCGTGATGTTGATGGAAAAATCCATGTGACCGGGGCATGGATTCACCGGAGGTTCCTGGGCCTTTGCGGTTTCCGGCTCAAATCCTGCATCCGTGCTTATTGTTTCACCAGGTCCCTTGCTGTGATGATTGGAAGAAGGGTCTGTCTGTGCGGCTGCAGTTTCCGCATTATCGGCAGCCTGTCCGGCAGCCGTGGCGGCCGCATTATCATCCACCCGCCCAGTCTCTGATCCATCACCGCCACCAGACTGCGCTGACCCGGCGGTCTCTTCTGTTTCAAGTGACGATGGGGATGGCGGGGCAGATGGCGGGGCAGGGTCCGCTGATTCCATATTTTCTGAAGCAGCCGGGACCAGGGAGGTGCCGGCGTCCGCTGATATATCCGCAGATACATTCCCCTGCTCCAGGCAGCTTCCGTCACAGTAATAGATTTCCCCCATATGTACCGAATAGCTGTGGGAGGCTTCCCACATATCTGAAACATATGCCTTCAGCTGCCCCATATCATTGAGGATGCCATGATAGTAGAGGATATTTGCCATGGAAACAATGCTCCTTGCATTGGAAGTACTGCCGGAGGCCTGTCCGTCCCCATCCAGGAACTGCAGGTTCACATTTTTAAACTCAGGAATCACTCCGGAAGGCGCGGTCACGGTTTCAACCGGAAGTCCTAACAGCCCTGCCAGGCGTTCCGGCGTATAGTGATATAAATCATATATGCCGGAGGACCATTTGGCATCCATTCCGGAAAGCTGGTCATAAAGCCGGCCTGCGTAACTGTAGGAAGGCTGGGTCGTATCTGCCCCATCCTCATAAAGATAAGCCAGGTTTAAAATGTCCGGACTCATCAGGTCAGCATTGGAAGGGGTGGCATCTGAATAGGATGCAGATGGCGGGAATTCAAAATGGGGGGTGCCATTCAGTGTTTCCGCTGTGGATGGAGTACTGATGGCCGTAGGCTTTGGAACCGGCGCCAGACTGCGCTGTCCAAGGCGCCTGCCTGTTGTAAATGACAGGAAGCAGCCTGTCAGGAATACAAGGGCCAAAGCCGATATCTTATATATGCGCTGTTTATATGTATGAAAAAAATTCAGGAAAAGCTGTATCAGTCTGTTCATTGTTTTATCCTTATTGTCACAGGTATCCTATGTAATTACACCGTTCCCCATTATATCATAGGGACAAAAGAAAAAACAGAACAAAACTCTTAAAGAATCATTAATTAAAGTCCCAAAAATAAAGTCTCTTAATTAAAGCAGCCACTGGATAATATCCGCTGCATCTCACCTCAGCCGGAAAATCCTCCGTCTTGGTGCATAGGACCTCATTTTATATTTTTCCGACATGCTTTGTACGCTTCCCGGTTTTCCTCTTTTGGATTCTCAATGCATTTTTTGAATCATCCTCTATAACCCCTGTCCGGCATAACACCCAAAATATGGTTGACGCATAAAATAGAGTGAGATATAATAATCCCAATCTATTTAGGAGGAATAGGGACCCATAGCAAAGCTAAGCGCCATGCACCTTTTACCGGGACCGTGAACAGCAGGACCAATGCTGCCGGTGAAAAGGTTAACGAGGTGGAGAGATAATCGAGATATTCGGCGGGTACTCTCCCATGCCGTCCGGGCGTGTGATATGTTGTTAAATATGCGGGTAACTGCAAAACAGAGGCAACATAACCGGAATGATTTTCCAAAAGCAAAATACGGATTCGAAAAACTGTCCTTTGGCGGCAGCTTATTTTTGTGCGGCCTTTTTGTGCAGCTTAATGAATCATTTACATCCTATCATTTACTTCTATGTAACACTTACTTGTAAACCGATTGAGAATAGAAAGGCGGAATCATATTATGTGTGGAATCATTGGATATACAGGACCATTAGAGGCCAGGGACCTGCTATTAAACGGTCTGGCAGGACTGGAATACAGAGGTTATGACAGCGCCGGGATTGCTTATTTTAACACAGACTCCCAGGTCAGGATCATTAAGAACGTGGGCAAGGTGGCTGCCCTCAGGGAATGCGTCAATAGGACCGGGGACGTGTCACACTGCGGCATCGGGCATACGCGCTGGGCAACCCACGGAGGTGTGACCGATGAGAATGCCCATCCCCACAGGGCGGGTCAGGTGACCCTGATCCATAATGGAATCATAGAGAATTATCACCAGCTGACACAAGCATATGGACTTCAGGATAAACTGGTATCCCAGACCGACAGCGAGGTGGCTGCCTGGGTTTTGGACGCAGTGTATGAGGACAGCGGCCGCGACCCCTTAGCTGCCATCAGGACATTCATAAAGAAGCTGTCTGGTTCTTACGGCTTCTGCATTCTTTTTGATGACCGGCCAGGGGAAATATACGCTGTGCGCAATGTAAGCCCGCTGGTGGCTGCCTACACCCGTTCCGGGGCCCTGGTTGCCTCGGACCTGACAGCGCTTATCTCCTACACAAAGGAATACTTCGTGGTGCCTGAGGGACATATCGTGCGCCTTACTCCTTATAAGGTAAGGGTATATGACATGGAATACAACAGGATTGAACCGGAAATGCTGGAGATCAGCTGGAATATGGATGCGGCCATGAAGAACGGCTTCCCTCACTTCATGCTGAAGGAAATCCATGAGCAGCCGGAGGCCCTCAGGAACACCATTCTCCCCCGCCTGTCAGGGAACCTGCCGGACTTTACCGCGGATGGCATTCCGGATGAACTGTTCCTTAACTGTAACCAGATACGCATCATTGCATGCGGAACAGCCATGCATGCAGGGATTGTGGCCAAGGCCCTGATGGAACCCCTTCTGAGGATTCCCGTTACGGTGTCCATTGCATCGGAATTCCGGTATGAAGACCCTCTGGTGGATGAAAAGACATTGGCAATCGTCATTTCCCAGTCCGGCGAAACCATTGATACGCTGGCAGCCATGCGTTTGGCACGGTCCCTTGGGGCGCCTGCGCTATCCATTGTCAATGTGAAGGGGTCCACCATTGCCAGGGAAAGCGATTATGTGTTTTATACCCACGCCGGCCCGGAGATAGCGGTTGCCAGCACAAAGGCCTACTCTGTCCAGCTGGCCGCCCTCTACATGCTCTGCTGCCGCATGGCCCTTACCAGGGGATGCTGCAACAAAGCTGAGGCCGGACAGTTCATGGAGGACCTTCTGGCCGTGATTCCGGCCATGGAGACAATGATTGGCCGGTCAGACCAGATTAAATCCTTTATCCGCCACCTGATCCGTGAAAGGGATACCTTTTTCATCGGAAGGGGCCTGGACTATGCCTTTTCCCTGGAAGGCGCACTGAAGCTGAAGGAAATATCCTATATCCACGCCGAGGCCTATGCTGCCGGCGAATTAAAGCACGGGACCATTGCCCTGATTTATGATAATGTTCCTGTAATTGCAATCGCCACCCAGGACCACGTGTTTGCCAAGACCATTTCCAATGTCAGGGAGGTAAAGGCAAGGGGGGCCTACGTAATCCTTCTTGCAAAGGAACAGGCCCAGCTGGAGGACGGCGTTGCGGATATGGAACTGAGGATACCGGATCTGGAGGACAGATTCACCGTGTTCCCCATTGCCGTGGCCCTTCAGCTCATTGCCTACCATGCATCCACCGGCAAGAACCTGGATGTGGACCAGCCAAGGAACCTGGCTAAATCAGTTACCGTGGAATGATGCTGCCTTTAGATGTGTCTTAGAGAATCATCTGTTATAGTTATAACCACAGGAAATGATTCACACAATTGACAAAGGAGAGTTAACTATGAAAAAGAGAATTGCTTTACTGTTACTTACAGGCGCCTGCTTGATGAATACGGTGCCCTGCTTTGCATCCCAGTCCGTAAAGGTCAGTTATGTGGGTTCCCAGGGTACGGAATATGCAGCGCTCCCAAGCAGTGAGACCCTGCAAAAGGACGTGGGATTCAAGCCAAAGGCGCCGGCCGCACTGGCAGGAGGTTACCGGTTTGACAGCGGAAGGATTACGGAATCATTTGACCTGGACGCGGGCGGCGCTCAGGTCAACAAGCAAAAAGGCATCAGCTTCAACTATGTAAATAAAGCCGGCAGCACTGCCAAATCAGTCACCCTGTCCGCGGAACAGGCCACGGACCAGTCCTTTTCAGAAGACTCTGCCCTTGTGGAATATGGGGAAAGGAAATTATATTACAGCACAATCCAGGCCAATTCCATATCATGGATTGACGGGGATGTCTACTATATGCTTATGGACATCAATAAGGCTGTCACGAAAGATGAACTGACGGCAATGGCCAAGGAACTCATTGACCTGGACATGGCTTCTGCGCAATAAGGGCAGGCATATGGAAATAGCGTGAATGATGTCATCATGACGTTACTGTGACAAAAGGGATGCTGCCGCACCAACCTGGATTGGTACGGCAGCATCCGCTGTTTTTAATCATATATTGTCCATGATACTACATTTGATACTACTTCTGTCTGTTCCATGCCTGTTTGACTTTGGCGAAATTCATGATTACATCCACTGCGCCGTCCGCCCCGACCTTGCTGCTGTTAATGCATAAATCATAGCTGCGCGGGTCGCTCCACTTTTTGTTGGAATAATAATTATAGTAATTAGAGCGCTGTTTGTCAGTTTTAATCATGATATCCTTTGCCTTGGATTCGTCCACCTTATAGAGCTCCTGAAGACGTTTCAGCTTATCCTTGTCATCTCCTGTGATGAATACGCTTACCACGTTGGGATAATCCTCCAGTGCGTAATCCGCGCAGCGCCCCACGATAACGCAGGATGCCTCGTCCGCCAGTTTCTTAATGGTATCAAACTGTGCCAGGAATATCTTGTGGTTAATGGGCATATCGGAATATCCGGATGCGGTATATCCCATGGAATAAGAATCCATTACCAGGGAATACAGGAAACTGCTGGTGGGCCTTTCATCGTGTTTCTCAAATAATTCCTCGCAGAGACCGCTGTGCTTGGCTGCCATGGCTAAGAGTTCCTTGTCGTAGCACTTGACCCCCATCTTCCCAGCCAGCATCTCGCCTATTAATTTTCCTCCGCTTCCACACTGTCTGCCAATTGTGATAATAAGATTATTTGTCATTCCACATTCCCCTTTCTGCACTCTATGTCATGTTATGAATGAGTCATATTTTATCTATTAAGTATTATAACTCAAAAATTCAGAAAAGTATATAGAAATGCGCAATAAAATATAAAATAACCCAAAGCTTTTCGACAAAAGTGACAACTTGTCTGCTACTGTCTCTCTTAATAGGCATTTTATCTAAAAAATATTTTATCTCAAAGTCTTTAAAAGTTTCTCAAAGTACCCGGGCAAAGGCGCGGTGAATTCCATATACACGCCTGTCCTGGGGTGGATGATCCCAAGGACACCTGCGTGTAGGGTCTGTCCTATGAGGCTTGGCACAGGGCATTTGGAGGGGCCGTACACCGTATCCCCCAGAAGGGGATGGTGGATGCTGGCCATGTGCACGCGGATCTGATGGGTCCTGCCGGTTTCCAGCCGGCATTCCACATAGGTATACTGTTCAAACCGTCTTAACACCTGATAGTGGGTAATCGCATTCCTGCCGTTATTGTAATTAATGCACATTTTCTTGCGCTCTGTCTGATGGCGTCCAATGGGCGCGTCCACGGTCCCCTCATTCTCTTTTAGGACGCCGTGGACAATGGCCTGGTAACGCCGGGTGATGGAATGCTCCTTTAACTGGGCGGCAATGGAGTTATGTGCCATGTCGTTCTTGCACACAATAAGCACGCCGGTGGTGTCCATATCAATCCTGTGCACGATGCCCGGACGCATGACCCCGTTAATGCCGGACAGCTGGTCCTTACAGTGATACATCAGGCCGTTGACCAGGGTATGGCTGTAATGCCCTGCAGCCGGATGGACCACCATTCCCTTTGGTTTGTTAACCAGTATGATGTCCCGGTCCTCATAAAGGATGTCCAGGTCCATGGGTTCGGCCTCAATCTCCGGCTCCACTGCCTCCGGCACATCCACCTCAATATGGTCATCCGCTGCAACCACATAGCTGGATTTTATGAGACTGCCGTTAACCAGGACCTGCCCTGATTTAAGGAGCTTCTGGATATAGGAGCGGCTTAATTCGGGGCAGGCTTTGGCAAGGTATCTGTCAATACGCACATCGGACTCCAGGTCCGTGGGATAAAATTCCTGTTTCAAGGGTATTACTCCTTCTTTTTTAATGCAAAGCAGGCCATATCCTCATCCTTGTAATAAATCATGATGAGGAGTACAAGGCATGCGGCGGCAATGGTGACATAACAGTCCGCAACATTGAATATGGGAAAATTAATCAGCTTAAAATACAGGAAATCCACCACATATCCCTGGCTCACCCGGTCAATCATATTGCCGACAGCGCCTGCGCTGACCATCATCAGGCAGACGGTCAGGGGACGGTATTTCCTGTCTGTGGGCATCCTGAGCATAAGGTAAGCCACTGCCCCCAGAACTGCCAGCGCAATCAGGAAAAAGAACAGCTGCTTTTCCTGCATCATGCCAAAGGCAGCGCCGCGGTTCTCGGAATACAGGAATTCAAATACACCGTCCCAGATAACATAGGGCCCATTGCCTTTCAGATGGGCTACAACCAGCCCCTTGGTCCACTGGTCCAGCCCCACCAGGATTATGAATCCAATCACAAAGCTGGCAAGCATGGATTTTTTCTGTTTTGTCATTCCCTGTATCCTCCTATCATGTCAAATCCGGCCTTCATCTCACTGCTGGTAACGCTTTTGTCCACGCAGGCATGTCCGATGGCCTTAAGAAGGATGAATTTAATGACCCCGGCCTCCATTTTCTTATCGCTTTTTGCAGTCCGGCCCACATCCTCCCAGTCAAGGCCGTCCACCCGTCCCGGAAGGCCGAAACCGGTAAATACATCCCTTAATGCAAGGAACTCTTCCTCTGTAATCATGCCCCTTATATGGGAAATGTATCCCGCCGCAATACAGCCAAGCCCCACACAATGGCCATGGAGCATGGTGAAATCCTTCAGTTTCTCAACTGCATGGCCCAGGGTATGGCCAAAGTTCAAAAGGGCCCGGTCTCCCTGCTCGGTGGGATCTGTTTCCACCACTTCCTTTTTAATCCGGTTGCTTCCATATACCATGGCCTGGCACAGGTCAAGGTCGCGTTTTAAGATACCTTCACGGTTATCCACCAGCCACTGGTAATATTCCTTATCCTTAATAAGCCCATGCTTGATGACCTCCCCCATGCCGGAAGAAAACTGCTCCCCTGGCAGGGTAAGCAGGGTCCTTAAATTGGTGTATACAAAAAGCGGCATATGGAATGCGCCTACCATGTTCTTATAAGCGTCAAAATCCACGCCGGTCTTGCCCCCGATGCTGGAATCCACCTGGGATAACAGGGTGGTGGGAATCTGGACAAAACCAATGCCCCTCAGATAGGTGGCAGCCGCAAAGCCGCAGAGATCGCCTACCACGCCGCCGCCAAGGGCAGCCAGTATGTCCTTCCGGTCAAAATGCTCCAGTATCAGGTGTTCATACAGTTTCTTCACTGTTTCCAGGTTCTTGTTCTCCTCACCTGCCGGGAATATGAATACGGAAACCTGCCTGCAGCAGCTGGACAGGATGGTTTTCACTTCCTCCAGATAAAGGGGCGCCACATTGGAATCGGTCACAATGCAGATCTTATGTTCTTTCAATGAAAGACGGTCAGCCTCTTCCTTTAAACCGGAAAAAGATGTATCCATCACAATGTCATAAATCGGTTTTCCATCCCTGCACACGTTCATTCTGTCCGCCATATCCGTTTCCTCCTAAAAGATTGCACCCATTGCCCTTTGGTTGGGTGTTTTAATATTTCATTCCCGCCATCTGATCCGGGCTGTGGTGCTGAACAACACAAAATCGGCAGACTCTCATGGTCTGCCGCATTCACGTCCATATGGTCTTCGTATCCTTATATCATAAACGGATATTAAGCCCCGACACATCCATACCCATGGCGCCTCCGGCAGCCAGGATATCCTGGAAATCTCCGGATAACTCCACGGAATCAGGCGTTGCAATGAAGATATAATTGGATATCTTCTGCAGATTACCGTTCATGGAATAGGTTGCCCCTGAAGTGAAATCAATAATCCTCTGGGCTACCTCTGTATGTATACCCTCCATATTAAGTACCACTGCCTTGCCGGCCAGGAGATAGTCGCTGATATCCCTGGAGTCTTCCATAGAGGTCGGCTTGATCATGGTTACCTCCATGCTGCGTCTCATAGGCACTACTTTGGGATTGGATCTTCCTAAAAACCGCGGCTTGTCCGATTCCTCCTCGTCCTCATATTCAGTACCCTTCTTTGTAAACAGCCCCTTGCGGGGAGCTTCCTCTTCAAAGTCATCGTCCAGGTAGTAATCATCCTCTTCCTCTTCAGGACTTAATCTCATGGTATCCATTAACTTACCTAACAGACTCATTTTACACTCTCCAATCTCTATATGAAGTATCTGCCGGACATATGGGCTGGTTTGCGTATCAAAACAGCATGTCCTGGCCAGACACCTTATCGTACACCAAAAATCCCGGTGCCGACCCTAACCATGGTGGCGCCTTCCTCAACAGCGACTTCATAATCCCCAGTCATTCCCATTGAGAGCACACCCATAGTAACATTATCAATGTTTTTCTTATCTATGTCAACAGCAAATTCAAATAATTTTTTAAAAATTCCGCGATTTTCTTCTGGATTCTCTACAAATGGCGCAATTGTCATAAGTCCCTTGATATGGACATGGGGGAAATCCTTAATTGTCATAATTGCATCTTCTACTTCTTCCAGCATGAAGCCATATTTGCTCTCCTCCCTTGCAACATTGACTTCCAGAAGGATATCCACGTCCAGGCCGGCTTTGGCTGCATCGGTTTCAATCTGCCGCGCCAGCCGCAGGGAATCCACGGAGTGGATCAGCACTGCCTTCCCAAGGACCTGGCCCACCTTGTTGCGCTGCAGATGGCCAATCATATGCCAGCGTATATCCTCAGGAAGTTCCGGCTTCTTGGCCGCGATTTCCTGTACCTTATTTTCCCCGAAATCCCTGGCGCCTGCGGCATATGCTTCTTCCAGCATGGGAACGGGCTTGGTCTTGCTGACAGCAATCAGCGTGACTTCCCCGGGATTCCTGCCTGACCGGATGCAGGCCTGTTCAATCCGTTCTTTTACCTCGGTTAAATGTTCTTTTATCATAATCCTATCCCTCCGTATAAAGTCCAGTATTATTATTGGTATAACAGCTGTCCCTCTTCCACCATGGAAGCATCCAGCACAATGTGGTCATAAACAGAAAGACCGTAAGTTGAATTACGGCGTACCGTATAAAACTCATTGTTGGAATCAAGTATCTCAATCCGTTTAAAAATCGTGTATCCCTTATTGATATTATAAACGCCTTTTAGTGACGCGGTCCGCCCAATCTGGTAACGGTCCGATGAGTCGGGCTTTACAATATAATCCCCTGCCTTAAAGCCATTTTCCTCCCCCATGTCCACGTAATAGAATTCATCGTCAGAGGAATAGATGTCCGCCGGGACAAATACCACCGAAGGCCCGTTTTCCGTGTACACTTCCTTGTTGAAACCATTTTCCGACGTATCCCCGCCCTGGGTCAGGTACTCCAGCGGAACCAGGTAAAAGCTCTTTTCCGTCACGGCGCTGACCGGTATCTTTAACCCGTCAGACTGTTCCGTCACGATTTCAAAATTGACGAAGCGGTCTGATATGAACTGCTCCATATATTTGGTGAAATCCAGCTTGCCGTAAGTGGCCCCGTCCTTTCCCGTAAATGTGGAGTAGGCGGCCGGCGTGTCCATGGAATAATCGCTGAACATGACCCTCAGCCTGTCCTTGCCCGCATAAAGGCTGGCATCCTCCTCGGTCAGCTGGAACACGATGGACCAGTTCTCCGAGGTTATGATTTTGTAGGCCGGCATGCCGCTGTCAATCAGGTCCCCGGATTTTTTGATGGTCTTGCTGTACTTTTCCCGGTTAAAGCTTTCGGCTTCAATGTCGGCTGTGGTTATGTCCTCATAGGAGTCAAATCCATAGGAGACAACGCCTGATACATCTGTGCGGACCTGCTCAAAGACAGCTCCCGACTCCTGGGCCAGCTTGTCCAACTGGTCCAGCGCGCTGAAACTGGAATACTCCATTACCGCTGCCTCCAGGGAATATCTTGCATCATAGATGGAGGAAAAGTCCTGGTCCTTAAAAGCGAGCACATAGGATGTAAGCTGCTTCCTCAAGTCAGACAGGCTTTCATCCGTAAGGCCGCTGCCGTCTTCGGCGCTGTCTTTTAATAATTCCTCCAGATTACCGGTTTCATCCAGGGAATATATCCTGCTTCCCACGGAAGCCCGCTTCCCTTCCCTTAGATAATAGTTAATATATCCTGAACGGTCCGCTGTTTTTACCTGCTCTTCCCTGAGGATCAGACCGTTATATGTCCTGTTATTCACAATTCCCCCGTCCACCACTTCGTAGAATTGTATTTTCTCCCTTTTCAAATATGTATATACGCTGAATATGAGATAGAGGAAAATGATTGCAAAGATAATCATTCCCACATTAATATTGAGCGGCCGCCTGTAGCGGATAACCTTCTTGTTCTTCTTTTTAGCCATGGAACAAGGCCTCTCCTTTTACTGAAATGGAACGATGGACCAACAAATAACTGCCCGCCGCGCCAGGCATCCAAATCCCGGCACGGCAGGCAGCCCTATCACTCCTGTCACCTATCTTATCACAAAAAATGTATCATTACAATGAAATAATCACATCGCCCCTAGCACAATCCGGAAGCTCGGCGGCATCCATGGAAATACTCAGGACAAAGGTTACATGATACTTTTCACCGATATTTTTCAATGTCATATATGTATCGGAAATTTCCTCGCCTTCCAAGCATGACAGCTTTAAAAAGCTATCCAGGTACATTGTCTCCAGGTCGTGATCCTGGGAAATGATACCACAGATAAATCCTAAAAATCCTTCACTGCTTTTAATTGGGAATTCATTGACATTAATGAGACGGATCTTATTATTTAACTCATACATATGCTGGGCACTCTTATCCAGATATACGACAGTGCCGTTGGCCCCCTTAATTGCTGCATTGGCCATATCTAACAGATGTTTGGTCTTGCCCTTACCCTTTTTTCCCGCAATAATCTGAACCATATGAATCTCCTCCTTGAGTTATATATGTTGTATAAAAAATCAATTAAGATTACTCTAATTATAGTATAACTTCATAGAAAGCGCAATCACTATTTGACGATTTTAGAAATTATATTTGTCATATTGTCATAGAGATGGGGACGGCTGTCCGCCTTCAATACAACCGATATATACTCCTTATCAGAGTCATCCCTGGAAGCCATAATCAGGCAATAGCCCGCTGCCTTGGTGGTGCCTGTCTTTCCTCCGAATACTTTTAAGCCATCCGGCGTCTCCCTTTCCCCTGTCATGAACCAGTTACTGCCCTTCCAGGTCTTTGACACCGGTTCGCTGTTTTTGTTGTGGTAATTGGCCGTGTATGCCGTTGTCCCCACAATCTGGCGGAAAACAGGATACTTAAGGGCTTCATTAAAAATAAGGTATAAATCATAAGCCGTGGTATAGTGATCCGGATCATTTAAACCATGAGGGTTCACAAAATGGGTGCCTGTGGCGCCCAGACGCACCGCCTCTTCATTCATCATATCCGAAAACGCTTCAATGCTGCCCGCAATATGGACTGCAATGGCAGCCCCGGCATCATTGCCCGAAGGAAGCATAAGACCATAAAGAAGCTGCTCCAGCGTCAGCGTGTCTCCTGGTTCAATACCGCACAGCGTTGCCCCCGGTTCCGTGATGACAGCGTCATCCGTCACAAGGACACGGGACTTAAGGTCCCCTTCCTTGATTGCCACCAGGGCAGTCATTATCTTTGTGATGCTGGCAGGATACATGCGCTCAAAGACATCCTTGCTGTAAAGGACCTCCCTGTCGTCCATATCAAAAAGCGCTGCTGCCTGCGATGTGACAAAATCAGGGTCATATGAAGCCTCATCCGTGACAACGCACAAATCAGATGCAAAAGCATCTGAAAAACGTGTGGCCGCAGTCTCCTCTTCCAGCGCCGGAATCCGCTCCGATGCAACGTAGGCCTCCTTAAGGCCTCCAAAACACCCGGTCAGACCCATGGACGCAGTGAATAAAAGCGCGCACAAAAGGGCAGATGCCCGTTTCATGCCCTTCACCCTGCCCTTGACAGCCATTATCTGGCAACCTCCCGCCATTCCATGTCGCCCCTGTCCAGAGCCTTGATTAAAAGCTCTGCAGACGCCAGGTTGGTGGCAAGCGGTATATTATAGATATCACACAGACGGACCACATTGTTCACATCCGGTTCATGCGGCTTGGGATTGTTGGGATCCCTTAAGAAGATGACCAGATCCATCTCATTGTGTTCAATCTGGGCAGCCATCTGCTGCATACCGCCCAAATGGCCGGCCAGATATTTGTGGATATTCAGGTTGGCAACCTCCTCAATCAGGCGTCCGGTTGTTCCTGTGGCATACAGTGTGTTCTTGCTCAAAATCCCCCTGTATGCGATACAGAAGTTCTGCATCAGCTTTTTCTTTGCGTCATGTGCAATCAAACCAATTGTCATATTATATAACCCTCCTTGGATTAGAAATGTCTTGTCTCTCTTTGAAGTCCTACGTTCAGCACCAGCCCCATCCCGATGAATATACTGATCAGGGAACTGCTTCCGAAACTGATGAAAGGAAGCGGAAGTCCCGTGTTGGGGAAAATACCTGTGGCAACCGCGATATTGGCAAAGGACTGGAACGCTACCAGGGTAGCCATGCCGACACACAGGAGCCTGCCGGACAGATCCCTGGCCCGGGCGGCCATCATAAGACATTCATATACTATCAGTAAAAACAGGGTAATCACCACCACGCAGCCGATAAACCCTAACTCCTCGCCAATCACGGCAAAGATGAAATCAGTCTGCTCTTCGGAAAGGAAATTACCGTTTTTTACAGAAGCAATCGTAGTGTTGAACAACCCCTTGCCCTTTAACTGGCCGGAGCCAATGGCTATGATGGAGTTATTCTGCTGGTAGCGGGCCTCACCGTACTGATCCGGATAAAACCATGCCAGGATACGGCCTGCCTGGTATTCCTTGATAAAAGGAATCATACCATGGAGCAGCAGGTAGACGAACGTGGTGACCACCGGTATGGTAACTGCCAGGGTACCCATGATCCATCTGTAGCTGATGCCGCTGGCAAATACGATTCCAAGGACCATCACCATGATGACGAGACAGGTGGACAGATTCGGCTGCTCAAATATCAGGGCGGCCGGAGCTGCGAACAGGGCGGCTGCAATTGCTACCGTGCTGACCTGATTGATTCTTTCCTGATACTTCATGAAATACCAGGAAAAAGTCACAATCAGGCCAATCTTTACAAATTCGGACGGCTGAAGCTGTCCGATTACCGGCACCTCAATCCAGCGTTTCGCATTATTGACCACATTCCCCCATATCAGCACGGCCACCAGACTGGCAATACATAAGCCGTATATGGCCATGCTGAAGTTCAGGATCCTGTGATAATCAATAAGTGACAACCCTATCGCCACTGCGAGTCCAACTAAAACACCCAACAGCTGTTTGTTGACTGCATCCGCATTCATGTTGGTGGCGCTCCGTATGACCAATACGCCGATGATGTTGAGTGCAATCATATAAAAAACCAGCCGGAAGTTAAAATGTCTAAAATCATAATCCAAAAACATTTAATATAGCCCCTTGTTCGATATGGAACGAATCGGTATGTTGGCATGAAGCACAGGCAGGGCCCGGCTGTTGCCGGATAGAGGACTGTCTGTTTCCATCTGTATCTGGACCTTGTCCTTTTCTATCTCCATGTATTTTGAAATGGCATGAATCATGTCATCCCTTATCATCAGTATCATCTCCGGTGAGCAGCCTGCCTTGTCGGATACCAGCAAAAGTTTAAGCCGCATCTTAGCTGTCTCTCCGGAACGCCGGGTATGAAACCTTAAAAACCATCTCACCTTGACACCATCCCTTCTAAGCGCGCCGTAATATGCTGCGCAGTCTGGCGAACAAAGTCTCAGACTGTCCGGGATTAGCCATGGGAACACTCTCCCCTAACAGCCTCCGGCAGATGTCCAGGTAAGCCTGTCCGGCCGGGGAACCCATACCCACTAACGGTTCGCCCTGGTTGGTCGATACGACGATGTACTCGTCATCGGGGACTGCTCCGATAATGTTTACTGCCAGAATGTCCGTGACGTCACTGAGGGACATCATGTCTCCCCTGCGCACCATGTCAGCCCGGATACGGTTAACGATAAGGTCCACCTCGTCAATCTCCGCATGTTCCAGAAGGCCGATGATACGGTCCGCGTCCCGGATGGCCGAAACCTCAGGCGTGGTAACCACTAGGGCACGGTCTGCTCCGGCAATGGCATTGTAAAATCCCTGTTCAATGCCTGCAGGGCAATCCAGCAGTATGTAGTCAAATTCTTCCCGCAGATCCTCCACCAGCTTAACCATCTGTTCCGGATTCACCGCAGTCTTGTCCCGCGTCTGTGCGGACGGCAGTAAATAAAGGTTTGGATATCTTTTGTCTCTTATCAGGGCCTGCTTCATACGGCAGTTGCCTTCCACCACGTCCACAAGATTGTAGACAATGCGGTTTTCCAGTCCCATGACCACATCCAGGTTGCGCAGGCCGATATCCGTATCAATCAGCACTACACGTTTACCCAGTATAGCCAGTCCTGTTCCCACATTAGCAGAAGTAGTCGTTTTGCCTACCCCGCCTTTTCCAGAAGTAACCACAATGACCTCACTCATAATGAAATCCTCCTGAAAAATACTTTACCTTCCTATTGTACATTAAATTTCGTAAATTTACCAGTATTTTTTTGGCATTAAGCAAAATTTAACATATTGTTTAGGAATGTCTTTTTGAGCGGGCGGACCTGGATTTCTCCATCCTCCACAAAAGCAAGCATGGGACCTCTTCCCAGACGCTTGTTCCGCTCATTGAACCGGCTGCTCCTGCTGCCGATCCGGAGCTGCAGGGGAGCCATCAGGGAGGCCATGATGACCGCGTCCATGTTGCCGGCAACACCGGCCGTGACCGTGCCTTTGAGGTCACCCAGTATGATGACATTGCCTTTGGCCGTCACCCGGGCGCCATGCTCCACATCCCCTATGATGATGATACTGGCCTCTGACTCCAGGCAGTCCCCCCGGCGGAGCGTCCCCCGGTAGAACTGCCCTGTCTGGGAGCTCAGTTCCATCAGCTTATCATTCAGTGCTTTTTCACAGCGTTCAATCCGCTCTGCATCCGTATCCAGGAGACAGAGGATTTCAATCTGTGAATTTCTCGTAATCGTATCAACAATCTCGAATTCCTCGGCCGCAGTAAGGCTTCTCCCTTCCAATGTAAGGGTCATCTGTACGGAACCCCAGAACCTGGCGCTTTCACTGAACTTCTTAGCAATGGCTTCCAGGAGCTCATCAAAGGGAAGCCCCGGGTCCAGGATTACGGTCATTCCCGCTTTACTGCTTTTGATTACTACCGCATTGTGCATACAATCACCTCTTTTGCTGGCTTAATCACCAATAGTTACATTTGATACACCTAAGGCGCCGGAACCCATGATCTGGTCCAGTGTCGTATATCCATAATAATACTCATATACCTTTTTGCCAAGGGTTGCAGCGTTGGTTCCCGCATAACCATAAGGTATGTTCACGGTAACGGCAACCTCCGGATGGCTGTAAGGCGCAAAGGATATGAAAAAGGCATGGTTGGCACGGTTCCTGTTCTCCTGTGCCGTACCAGTCTTGCCCGCCACTTCCACCGGCAGGTCTGAAAAAATCTTTTTGGCCGAGCTGTCCGTTATCACACGGCGCATACCGGTCTGCACCGCATTCCACGTGGTGTCGGCGGCTTCAATATGGGAACTGGCTTCCGGCGAGTAATCGGTTATCAGATTGCCGTCCGAGTCAGTGAGTTTGTCTAAAAGGCTCAGTTCAAATACGGTTCCCCGGTTGGCAAGGGCTGCCACATAACGGGAAAGCTGTACATTGGTATAGGAGTGGGTGCCCTGTCCCATGGCGGAACGCTCCGGGTCCTCCGATGAGATCTGCGGGTCGTTTTCAGGAATCTCCACCCCCGAGGTATGGTCCAGTCCAAACATGGACGCGTATTTGCGGAGGGTGGCAAGGCCCTGGTCCGGCGAATAGGTGCCGTCCGGCTTGCTGCACAGCCTGTGGGCCAGTTCCGCAAAAAAGTAGTTACAGGAATTCTGTATGCCTTCCTCTATATTTTCAGCGTTATGGCGTCCGGGCCATATCCAGCACTTGATGGGATTGGATACCTGGTCGTAAATACCCGTACATTCGATGGTATCCGTGAGCCCGATTACCCCTTCTTCCAGCGCTGCCACGGCAGTGATTGGCTTGAAGGTGGAGCCAGGAGCTTTTAATGCCTGGGTGGCATTGTTGTACAGCGGTTTTGAAAGATCGTCCTGAAGCTGGGCAAAGTAGGCTGCGTCCACGCTTCCCGACATCTGGTTATTATCATAGCTCGGATAGGTCACAAGGGCCTTTACCTCGCCTGTGCGGATGTCCGTCACAACCACGCCGGCCGTACATGGATCCAGGGCCAGCTGGGCGGGCGTCAGTTCCAGGTTGGATATCTTTTCACGGATGAACTGGAACGCATAGGCGCTGCCCCCTGTCCTGAGGGCGGCGATTTCCTGGGGATTATCATCCAGCACCCCCTGGGCAAACAGGGCCAGGCACAGCTGGTTCCCGGTAATGACCTCGTCATTTACCAGATAGCGGAACATACGCTTGGTAAACTTGTTGTCATTTTTCAGGGATTCTATCACATAATCCACCAGCTGTCCGAATATATCATCTGCATCCGAATACTTACTGGATACATCCAGCCGTGTGGTATCCACCCAGTTGCCGGCAATTCCGCTGTAGATATAATCTCTGAGGCTGATGGTACCGTCCCGCCACGCCTGGTACTGGGGGGAGGACTGGTCAATCTTATCCTTCTGGATGATACCGACAGAGGACTCTGATAAGAAGCTGTAGATATAATTCATATAAGTGGACATATCATCCGGCAGGTCGTTCATGGCCATGGCATGTCCGCTCATAAGTTCATTGCGGATGGAATTGAGGATTTGTTCCCTGGAGGCCATATAAGTGCTGTAAATCTCCTTTTCAATGTCCGTGGCATCCTCCCTGGCCATATCCGGCAAGGACAGTACATTGTTGTTGATTAACTGGTAATAGGCGTCCTTGACCGGAATCGGGATTTTGGACGAGTCATAAGTCTTGTCCGGGTCCAGGTCGTCTATCTGAAGGTTATAGCTTATGATGCCAGCCAGCTGCTGTTCTATCAGCTTATAGATGGCAATCTGCAGGTCATGGTCAATGGTAAGGTATACGTCATCTCCTGCCCTGGCATCTGTCTTTTCGATGATTTCACGGGGACGGCCCATATTGTCCACGTACATCCTGGAATGTCCTTTTTCTCCCTGAAGCTCCAGTTCCATGGATTTCTCAATACCGGTACGGCCCACAATGTCGTTGAGGTCGTATTTGTCGGCATCCTCGGGAAAGCCTGCGGCTTCTTCTGTCTCACGCCACTGATTGTTCAGTTCGTCCAGCTGGTCCTCCTGCACCTTGCCCGTATAACCGATGATTGGGGCAAAATACAGGCTGTCCGCATATTCCCGGATATAGGACTGTTCCACGGACACGCCTTTCAGATAAGCCAGGTTCTCATTGATTTCAGTCATGGTCACATCGCTGACATTGGATGAAACCGTGGTGGTCTCGTATTTCTGGTATTCGGTCAGCTTCATGGTAAAGATGATATTGACCATGTCAAGGGCAATGTTGTCCGGAAGCACGATGGGGTTCCCCTTATCGTCCTTCATCTCGTCCAGCTTATAGCTGTGTTTTTTGATTTCAAATGCTTCCCTGGCCGTGATATTGGTCGGGTATTTACCCTTGGGATCATCCAGTTCACTGGAAGAGGAACGGCCGTAAAAGTTCAGGAAAAACCTTGTCCTTGCCGCGTCCGAGGTAAAGGTGTAGAACATTTCCCCATTCTGGTCCATTCCTATCTCAAGCTTGCCCTCCACCTTCTCGCCGCGCCGCTCCAGGATCGTGACCAGCCGGTACAGCATCTGGTTGCGGTCGGCTGTTTTGGGATAATCCCCGGTATCCTGGATTACCACGGAATACGCCAGCTTGTTGTAAGCCAGTTCAAAGCCGTTGCAGTCATATATCTTGCCCCTGGTTCCCGGTGTATCCACGCTGCGCTCTGTTTTCTGCATGTATTTTTCCTGATAATCGCTGCCGTCCAGGATCTGCATGCGGAACAGTTTGCCCACAAGGCCTGCGAACATCAGGGTAAACATGACAGAAAGGGCGAAGAGCCGGGAACTGAACAGTTTTTTGAAAAATTCTCGTACTATCTCTAAAAGTTCATCAAACAAGGTTCTTGTCTCTCCTTTTTCCTATATCCTCCACACGTCTGCTGGCGGATAAGAACAGCCGGTAAATCAGAAGGGTTGTCACTGCCGTAAAAATGATTTCCGGAAGAATGATATTCCTGAAATAATATGGAAGGTCCAGCCTGCCGCGGATCAGGAACCGGAACACATAAACATACAGGCTGTACCACAGTCCGTTGACAATGCTGAGTATCAGCGGCAGCGTGATATAGTCCTCATAATAATACTTGGTGAATATTCCGTTGACATATCCGATGTAAATATAAATCAGGGTATAAAACCCAAAGGGTCCGCTGTAGAACAGGTCCAGCAGCAGCCCGGAAAAAAAACCATAAAGCATCCCCGCATTCTTCCCATGGATGAAACCAAAGGAGAACGTGAGGATTAAAAGCAGATTGGGCGTTGCTGACAGGAAGGGCAGTAAAGGGAACACACAGTTCTGCACCGTAAACGCCAGTACGATGAACAATATATTGATAAGGACCTGTTTTACCTTTGCTTGAATCACTGGGCAGCCGCCTCTCCTGTATCTTTGATATCTGTGATGATGAGTACCTCCTGCAGGTTATCAAAATCCGCAATGGGTATCAGGTACCCTGACTGGGTCAGATGGTCCGGGTCAATGGTCACATCCGACGCATATCCGATTAAGATGCCTGGCAGGAACTTGGAACTGATATTGGAAGTGACAATCTGGTCCCCGTCCCGTATCTGGGCGTCCTTTGAAAAATCAGTAAGCTTAAGCCTTCCCTCCTCATAAAGGGTCAGGTCCCCTGCCACGATGCAGGTATAGGAGGAATCCAGCTTCATGGCGCCTACACGGTTGGAGTCATCGATGATGGAACGGACCGTGGCATAATTGGCGCCCACATCCGTCACGATTCCTACCAGGCCCCCGTCAGCAACCACGTTCATGTCCACAGCAACACCGTCGGCAGAGCCCTTATTAATCCGGAACACCTGGAACCATTTTTCAGAGTCCCTGGCAATGACGCGGGCCCCTATCTTGTTATACTGCATATACTCCTGGTCCAGCTCATACAGCTGTCTGAGGCGGTCCAGTTCAAACTGCTCGGCCTGGAGGCGGTTATTGTCCTCTGTCAGTTGGGCAATCTGGTCTTTTAACTCCTGGTTCTGGGCAAGGGCATCCTTCAGGGTGCCGTAATTTTTCATTTCGTTGTAGATACCGGTGCCCACCGCATTGACCCCTGACTGGATTGGAATAAGGAAATACCCCACACCGGTGCGCAGCGGATCCATGACGCCGTCTTTCAGGGAAGTGATGCAGATTAGCAGTACGCACAGTACTGTAAGGCCTGTAAGTATATATTTGCTGTGTTTAGATTCCATGGATTGACTTCCTCTTACAATATTTTCTGTTCACGGAAACTGAGATACTGCCTGTCTCCGATGATGATATGGTCAATGAGGGTGATGCCGATAAGCACGCCTGCTTCTTTTACACGTTCCGTGAGCATAAGGTCTGCACGGCTGGGGCTGGGGTCCCCGCTGGGATGGTTGTGCACCAGCACCATGGATACGGCGCAGCACCTTAGGGCTTCTATCAGTATCTCCCTGGGCGTCATCACGGAAGCATTGACCGTTCCTCTGGATATGAGCAGATCCTTTATCAGCCCCTGCTTTGTATTCAGGAACATGACGCGTATCTCCTCCTGCTCCAGATGACGCATGTCTTCCATATAATAGTCAGATATCTGGCTTGGATGTTCAAAGGAAATGCGGTTGATGCCTGTCTGTTTCTTCCAGATGCGGCGGGACAGCTCGCCGATGCAGAGGAGCTGTATCCCTTTCACCTTACCCACCCCTTTGATTTTCATGAAATCGTTCAGGGAATGGTGCAAAAGCCCCAGCAGACCGTCACCCGGGCTGCCAAGGGCCAGAAGCTTGCCTGCCAGGTCCAGGGAGGAATGATCCCTGCTGCCTGTACGTATGATGACCGCCAGAAGTTCCGCGTCCGACAGGACGCCTGGACCAAAACAGAGACACTTCTCATATGGGCGGTCCACACTTGGTAAATCCTTCATTCTTATTCTTTCCATCTCTCTCCTAACTACGCACCTCTCCAAGCACAAAGTTAAGAAAATAAGGAAAATCAGATAAACCGGTAAATAATAAGGGCGATGGCCACTCCTATGATACTGGCCATGGTGATTTTGATTGTAAGCCCAAAGGTGATGACCAGGATACCAAAATTAACGACAAGAGGTGAATCCAGTCCAAAGGACTGTCCGAAATTCAGCCATCCAAGCCATGGAATGCCTTCAGCCATCTGTCCCATGAAGCCGCCCAGGACAATACCTGCCAGCAGCATGATTAAAAGTATCCAGAAATTCCTGTAATGCATAATGCCTTGTCCTCCGGTCCCACCGGCAGGCCAACCGAGTGCATGGACTCCCCTGCCGGATTAGTATATATTACCATAAGTTATCTGAGGTGTCATCTTAAAATTTTCAAAACACCGTCATCCAAAAGCTGCTGCAAGGACTTAAGGATTCCAAGTTTTGCATGATACCAGGTAAGCCCGCCCTGGAAATAAACAGCATAGGGTGGCTTTATCGGGCCATCCGCAGACAGTTCAATGGAAGAACCCTGTACAAAAGCGCCTGCCGCCATGATGACCGGGCTGTCATATCCCGGCATGTCCCATGGCTCCGGCGTCACAAAACTGTCCACAGGCGCAGCGGCCTGAATCCCCTTACAGAATGCAATCACGCCTTCAGGCGTGCCAAAGGTAATGGCCTGTATGATATCGTGGCGCGGCTCCCTTCCATCCGGAACCACCCCAAATCCCAGCCGCTCATAAACATTAGCCGCAAAAACCGCGCCTTTTAGCGCTCCGGCCACAACCGTGGGGGAAAGGAACAGCCCCTGATAAAGCTGCTGGTTAATCCCCAGGCTGGCCCCCACCTCCTTGCCAAGTCCCGGCGCGCTGAGCCGGTAGGAAGCCTTATCCACACACTCCCTTTTCCCCACAATATACCCGCCGATGGGAGCCAGGCCGCCTCCCGGATTCTTAATCAGCGACCCCACGATCATATCCGCCCCCACATCCGTTGGCTCCATCTTTTCCACAAACTCGCCATAACAGTTATCCACCATACAGATAACCTCCGGCTTCCTTCTCTTGATAAAAGCAATCAGTTCCCCAATCCGTGCCACGGAAAGTGTAGGCCGTGTAGCATACCCTTTAGACCGCTGGATTGTAACCAGCTTCGTCCTGTCATTCAGGGCCTTTTCAATCCCCTCATAATCAAACGACCCATCCTCAAGCAGATCCACCTGCCTGTAAGTAACCCCATACTCCTTAAGGGACCCAACCGAATCCCGGATCCCAATGACTTCCTCCAATGTATCATAAGGCTTCCCCACCGGTGAAAGCAGCTCATCCCCCGGCCTGAGGTTCCCGGACAACGCCACATGAAGCGCATGGGTCCCGCTGATCAGCTGGGGCCTCACAAGGGCGCTCTCCCCATGAAACACGCTGGCATACACATCCTCCAGCGTATCCCTTCCCAAATCATTATACCCATACCCCGTAGTGGCGGCAAAATGTATATCACTGACCCTATTAACCTGCATCCCCCGTATAACCTTCATCTGATTATACTCCGCAACCGCGTCAATCCCCGCAAACCGTTCCCGAAGCTCCTCCTCTATCCCGGCCCCAAACCTTAAGACCTCCTCCCCAATCCCTAATTCCCTGTACATACCTTCTAACTCTAAATTCTCCATATCCCTTCCGTATCTCCATTCCCATTCATCTACTTAATCATGCAAACCTAACATTTCAAACCATACATCCAACCGCCCCCTGGCCCTTCACGCCCCATCCTTCCCTCCTGCGAACGCCCAGCACCGGATGGTCCATACACCCTGTGAAGACCATCTTTGTACGCCGGCACTTAGGCGCGGTTTTTCACGCGCCTTAGTACCGCTGCGTACAAAACCGAGCGCGAGCGTGTCTGAACAGGGTGTATGGACCATCCGGCGCGGGACCTTCGCCGACTCACTATTGTAGCACAATCCCTGCCCCAACGCAATCCTCTATTATCCGGTCCAAAACCAATGAAACATCATTCCCGAAATCAGGCAGGTTCAGCCAGCGCACATCCCGTTCCCGTTTAAACCAGGTCAGCTGCCGCTTGGCAAAATGCCGGGTATCCCGTTTGAGGACATAGACCGCCTCATCCAATGTGCACCTGCCATCCAGGTAATCCAGGATTTCCTTATAGCCAAGGCCCTGCATGGAGGTCTGTCCACGATGGCAGCCCATTGACTTTAAGGTCTGTACTTCCTCCACCAAGCCGTTTTCCATCATCTGGTCCACACGCCGGTCTATCCTTGCATAGAGAACAGGGCGTTCTGTGTTCACCACATAATATAAGAAATCATAGGGGGACTCCTTGGTCCGCTCCTCCTGATTATGGACCGATATCTTCCTGCCTGTCAGGCGGTAGTATTCAATGGCGCGGATGACCCGTTTCACATTATTGGCATGAATCCGTGCAGCGGATTCAGGGTCAATTTCTTCCAGCATGGCGTGCAGGACGGCAGGCGCGGCTTCCCCCTCCCTGGCAGCCAGTTCCTCCAGTTCCCGCCGCACAGGACTCCCGTCCTCATTTTCCTTGAAATCAATGTCATAGAGAAGCGCCTGTATATAGAAACCGGTGCCTCCTGCAATGATAGGGATACGGCGGCGGTTATAGATTCCCTGCAGCGCCTCCTTTGCCATGTGCTGGAATGTGACCACATTGAAATCCTGGTCCGGTTCCAGCACATCAATGAGGTGATGGGGGACCCCCTCCATCTCATCAGCCGTAACCTTGGCCGAGCCAATATCCATGTGCCGGTATACCTGCATGGAATCGGCGCTGATGATCTCACCTCCTATGGCCTTTGCCAGTTGGATGGACAGGGATGTTTTTCCGACTGCCGTTGGGCCGGTCAGTACAATAAGCGGCTGCTTCATATGCGGGCTGCTCCTTTCAGTCATGTCTTGGTATTTCCTTGGTTCATGTTTACACAATCCGTTTGAATTTCTTTTCCAATTCATATTTGCTCATGGAAATGATGGTTGGCCGGCCATGGGGGCAGGCATATGGGTTGTCCAGTCCCAGCAGCTGGTCAATGAGTTCATTGGCCTCGGAAACGGACATGGAATGATGGCCCTTAACCGCTGCCTTACAGGACATGGAGGCCACCTTCTCATAGATGATATCCGGGTTATGTACCGCTATATCGTCAGACAGCCCGTCCAGCATCTCAATCAGCAGATCCTTCTTGGCAATGGAAAACAGGTTGGCAGGAACCCCGCGCACCGCATATTCCCTGCCGCCAAAGGGTTCAATCTCAAAGCCCATACCGGTAAAATACTCCATATATCTGTTTAACAGCAGTTCCTCATTCATATTCAGGGTAAGGATGATGGGAGGTTCCACCATCTGTGTATCATACTGCCGTGTCTTCAGGGTTTTGATGGTCTTTTCATATAGTACCTTTTCATGTGCGGCATGCTGGTCAATGATAAACAGCTGCTCATTATACTCCACCATCCAGTATGTATCAAACAGCTGCCCGATGAGCTTGTGTTTCAGGCGGGCTTTGGGGTCCAGAAGTTTACCGTCAAACAGGTCCATCTGCTGAGGATTTTCCACCGCCATGGCAGAGGGGCCTGGAGATGCATCTGGGACGGAAGTGGAGAAAAAACCTCCCCCTGACACCGCGGACAGGTTTCTAGTGGAGGAAAAATCTCCAAAATTGCCGTATTTTCCTGCTGCTGTGGGATTTGAACCGGTTATTCCCGGCTGTTCCCATGCGGCCGGCTGTTCCGAAATAGCTGCCTGTCCTGAAACATCAGGGCTTCCCAAATAACCTGTCCGTTCCGTCATCACAACTGCATCTGTTCCTTCTCCTGCAGGCAGTCCTTCCTGTTCCGGCTGTCTGCCGGTCTGTCCTGCCCCTGCTTTGGCGGCAGCTTCCGCCTGTTCCTTTCTTCTCTCCTTCAGCCAGTCCGGCATCAGGTCATTTACATAGGACGGCTTTGGCGGCGGGGCCTGGCTGTAGGACACGGCCGGACTGTCCTGCGCGCCAGAGGGCCGGCTGGCTGGCTGCTGCAGAAGGGACTGCGGGGACATGGCGCTTGATGCAGGGGGTGGGGATGGCCGTCCCGGCGACATGGCCTGCCGCCTGCGGACTTCGAATGGCTCTGGTCTGGGGGCCAGGCGCTCTGCCAGTTTAGCGGCTTCTTTTTCCCTTTTTTCCGTCAGGCTTACCTCGGGAATCAGTTCCTTATGTGAAAGGGCGTCTCCTACGGCTTTTACCACCGACTTATATACGCTTTCCCCATCACTAAAACGCAGTTCCATCTTGGTGGGATGGACATTCACATCCAGGGTATCCGGCTGTATGGTAAAATGCAGCATGGTGAACGGATATTTGTGCTGCATCATAAATGGCTTGTATGCCTCCTCTATGGCTTTGGAAATGATGTTGCTCCGGATATAACGCCCATTGATGAAATAATTTTCATAGTTGCGGTTGGAGCGGGCGATTACGGGCTTTCCGATGAATCCGGTCACCTGCATGTCCGCCTGCCCGAAGTCCACTGCCAGAAGATTGGCTGCGATTTCCCTGCCGAACACGGTATAGATTAAATCCTTCAGGTTATGGTTGCCTGAAGTGTAAAGCTTATTCTGGTTGTTCTGGATAAAACGGATGGATATGTCAGGATGGGACAATGCTATCTTTTCCACCAGCGCAGCCACGTGGGCGCCTTCTGTCATGGGGGTCTTGAGGAATTTCTTCCTGGCCGGGGTGTTATAAAACAGATTCCTGACAATGATGGTGGTGCCTTCCGGAGCGCCAATCTCCTCCGCCCCTTTTTCCGTACCGCCTTCTATCTGATACCGGGTTCCGGTAAGGCTGTCCGATGTCTTGGTAATCAGTTCCACCTGGGCAACTGCCGCAATGCTTGCCAGGGCCTCACCGCGGAACCCCAGGGAGGATACGGTAAAAAGATCCTCCACGGATTGAATCTTACTGGTTGCATGGCGCAGGAATGCCAGGGCAATCTGGTCCTTTGCTATGCCGCTGCCATTATCCGTCACCCTTATCATGCTGCAGCCCCCATCCTTTATCTCTATGGTTACCGCGGTGGCCTGGGCATCGATGGCATTTTCAAGAAGCTCCTTGACCACGGAGGCCGGGCGTTCAATCACTTCTCCTGCTGCTATCTTGTTAATTGTATTCTGGTCTAATACGGTTATATTGGCCATAAACCCTTCCTTTCTGTATGTGGCTTGCCAACTCCAAAAACGCCGGCCCCAAACATCTGCCAGGGCCGGCTTTTGATTAATTGTTCTTCTCTGGGGTAAATTCCCTGACCTGCACCCACCGGACCGCCCTGCCTGAACGCTCTGTCAGCAAGGCCCGCAGGCCGCTTAAGCAGACAGCGCCCATCTGCTTCTTATCCAGCAGATAACCTCCGTGGTCCCTTGTATAAAGCACAAGGCACTGGTTTGTCTCGCAGATACGCTGTATCTGGCTGTACTCAAGTATGCCGCGTCCACCGGAGGTACTGAAGTAATTCCGGTAAAATTCATAGGTCACTGTGTGAGGCTCCCCGTTCTTGATGAGGAACCGCCTCCATGCCGTGTCCAGCTGCATCCGGTCGGAACGGTCCGAATGAAAGAGACCGCTGCGTATAAAACGCGGAGCAAGGGTGCGTAGGAAAAAAGTAAGGCTTAAGAATACGCAGGCCGCCGTCAGGCTGCCGCGTATCCTGTATTCACCCATGGAAATCTTGATAACGCACATGATCAAGGTTGCCAGAAAGCATATAAAACATAGGCAAAGCAGGAAACCGAATGTGGTCCACACCCTCAGCGGAGCAGAGGGATTCAGCTGCTTTTCCACTGATACCATGTGGTACAGTGATTCCTGGGTCATCTTCATGTCAATGGTATAACAGGCCGGCTGATTTCTGTCCGGTTTTCCTTCTGCACTCATTAAGGCTTCCTTTTCCTGCTACACAGGCGGCCTTCCGCCTGACAAATCCCCCTTCTTTATATACAACAAAAATGTGTAAAAAACAAGCCCCTTTTTAAAGATCCATCAAACCATCCAGGATGTGCACGGTCATGATTCCCTGCTCCAGGTCCACATCCAGGATGCAGTCACCAATGGCAGGCAGGAGGATTTCCTTCCCGTCCTTCATTTGGACCACATACACGTCATTGGCCCCTGTCTCCAGGACGTCCTTCATGGTGCCTAAGGTTTCCCCGTCATCCGAGCGTACTGTAAGGCCAATCAGGTCCGTGATGAAGTATTCATCCGGCTCCAGCTTTACTGCCTGGTCCCTGGGAATCAGCAGGTCTTTGGACTTGTATTTTTCAATGTCATTTATATTATCATAGCCCTTGAATTTAAGAATCACCATGTTCTTAAAGAATTTTACCTGCTGGATTTCAAGGGGCAGATGTTCTTTTCCCGTGTCAAGAATTACCTCTTTTAACTGTTTAAAACGGCCAGGGTCATCTGTGGTGGGGAATACCTTCACTTCTCCGCGAACCCCATGGGTAGATGCGATGACGCCTACTCTCAGCATGTCTTCCATATATTATAACCTTTCCCTGTAAAATGTGAGAAAAAATCTCATAAATTTGCATAAAATCTCAGGCAAGAAACAAACCGCCAGCCTTGGGGCCAGCGGTCTATCAATTACTGAATCTCAACAATTACTTTCTTGTCTTCTTTGGATGCAGCGGCCTTGACTACGGAACGGATTGCTTTTGCTATCCTGCCCTGTTTGCCAATGACCTTGCCCATATCGGCAGGAGACACCTTTAGTTCAATCAATGTATCTTCGCCTTTCATTGATTCGGTAACGACAACTTCATCCGGGTTATCGACCAGTGCTTTTGCAATCACTTCGACTAATTCCTTCATCTCTCCACCTCATTTGCGTCTTACTGAATGCCGGCGATCTTTAAGAGCTTTCCAACAGTCTCAGTGGGCTGTGCGCCTGTTGCTAACCACTTCTTAGCTGCTTCCTCGTTGAACTTGATTACGCTTGGTTCCTTGGTTGGGTCATAGTAACCAACTTCTTCGATGAATCTTCCATCCCTCGGGGATTTGGAATCAGCAACTACGATTCTATAGAAAGGAGCCTTCTTCTGACCCATTCTTCTTAATCTCATCTTTACTGCCATGTGATTTTCACCTCCTTGTGATTATTCTTATATTAGACATACAGGATAACCTGTTTGACTAGCTTAAATACAGCCTGGGGCCTGTTTGAAAACTGCTTTCCGGCAGGTCCTATGGCGGGAATGAATTTTCAAACACGCCCTAGAACGGCAGCTTCATCTTGCCGCCCATAAGGCCGCCAAGGCCGCCGAAACCGCCCCGCTTTTTGCCTCCGCCCATCAGTCCGGGCATCTGCTTCATCATTTTCTTCATCTGGTCAAACTGCTTAACCAGACGGTTGACCTCGCTGATTTCCACGCCTGCGCCCCTGGCAATGCGCTGCTTTCTGGAGGGGTTCATCAGGTTTGGATTGGCCCGTTCCTCCTTGGTCATGGAAAGGATGATGGATTCCACCCTGCGCATGGACTTCTCCCCCTCATCCATATCCACACCGGAGAGCTGGCTGCCCATACCCGGCATCATGGAGAGGATGCTGCCCATACCGCCCATCTTCTTAATCTGCTGCATCTGGGTCAGGAAATCGTTGTAATCAAATTCCGCCTTGCGCAGCTTCTGGCTCAGTTCCTTTGCCTGTTCTTCATCTACTTCAGCCGCAGCCTTTTCAATCAGGGACTGGATATCCCCCATGCCCAGGATCCTGGATGCCATACGGTCCGGATAGAACTGTTCCAGGTCGGACAATTTCTCGCCCATACCAACATATAGGATCGGTTTGCCTGTGACTGCGCGGATGGAAAGGGCTGCGCCGCCACGGGTATCGCCATCCAGTTTTGTAAGGATGACACCGTCAATACCAACTTTATCATTAAATGAACCGGATACGTTAACCGCATCCTGGCCCGTCATGGCATCAACCACAAGAATGGTCTGATGCACATCCACATTGCTCTTGATCCCAATCAGCTCTTCCATCATATCTTCATCAATATGAAGGCGGCCGGCCGTATCAAGGATAACCACGTTCATGCCGTTTTTGGCCGCGTGTTCCACGGCTGCCTTGGCAATGTCCACTGGTTTGTTCTTATCACCCATGGAGAAAACCGGGATTCCTACCTTTTCTCCGTTGACCTGCAGCTGTTTGATGGCCGCGGGACGGTACACATCGCAGGCTGCCAGCAGCGGTTTCCTGCCTTTGGCCTTAAGCTTGCCAGCAATCTTGGCAGTGGTGGTGGTCTTACCGGCACCTTGAAGACCAGCCATCATGATAACGGTAATCTCATTGCCGGGCTTAAGGGCAATCTCCGTGGTCTCGGAACCCATAAGCTTGACCAGTTCCTCAGTTACAATCTTCACCACGGTCTGTCCCGGCGTCAGGCTGCCGAACACATCCTCGCCGACCGCACGTTCCTGAAGGTCATTGATGAACTGCTTCACCACGCGGAAGCTTACGTCCGCTTCCAGAAGGGCCATCTTGACTTCCTTCAGCGCTGCCTTAACATCTGCTTCGGTCAGTCTTCCTTTGCTGCGCAGGTTCTTAAAAACATTCTGTAATTTATCGGATAAGCTTTCAAAAGCCATGGATAACCTCCTAAGGGCGCACCTCTGTCAACTTACAGGGTGCCGGTGATTTTTCCCGCCAGTTCATGAATCTGCTCAATAAGAGCCATATCCCTGGTCCGGGCACATTCGTCTGCCAGCTGCTCTACTTCCCTGGCCATATCGCGGATTTCCACAAACTTGGCCACCAGATGAAGCTTGGCCTCGTATTCTTCCAGTATCTTATCGCACCGTTTCATCAGATCATGGACACCCTGACGGCTGATTCCCAGTTCCCCGGCTATCTCGCTGGGGGAAAGGTCATTGAACACCACGTCTTCATATACCCTGCGCTGGTGCGCTGTCAGCAGTTCCCCATAAAAATCATACAACAAACCTTGTTCCACAATCTTTTCCATTTTAACCACCTGTGCTATCATACACGATAACGGGATGAATGTCAAGCATTTTTACTTGACGGTATTAAAAAATAACAATGTCATTCAATGTAATTGACATTCTTTTTGCTGACAGCCAGGAAGAAGGCGCCTGCAAAACAGGCCATGGTAACAAAATGGTACAGGCGCGGATGGCCTGGAAAGTATCTGCTCCCCAGGATATTGAAAAGGATGCCTCCAGCAATCAGCAGCATGGGCAGCAGGCTGAAAAATATATATTTCCATATGGATATTGTCTTTTCCGGCGGTCTGCACCTGGTCAGCTTAACCATGGGCATCTGGGCAAAGCGGTAAGCAATGGTGGTGTAAGAGGCCTGGTACGCAATCCCCTCCAGTTTTACAATTGCATAGGTCTTATCCAGACGGACGGTTTCATAGTCCAGCTTATGTTTCAGGGCATAAACCGCGGTTTCCCTTGCAAAGTCCTCAGGCTTTAATAGTTCCCCCTCAGCTTCAATATAGATGAATGTCTTATGGAGTTCCTGTCTGTACATGGTCCAGTCTTTCCGGATGTTCTGGAATAGGGCGCCCCTGTCCGCCTCTTCCCGGATTTCCTTCAGACATTGCTCCACATCCACGGGGGGTAAATCTTCCTGTTCCTCCAGGCGGTCACACAGCTGCCCCATTTTCTTCAGCTGTTCCAGCTCCTGGTCAATCTGGGAACGCCGCCGGGCCATGACTTCCCCTAATCCCACTGAACCTTCAAAATACCCGCGTATGTCTTTGATTGGAATGCCAAGCTGCCGCAGCAGCTTAATCTTTAAGAGGCGGTCTATATCTTCCACGCTGTAATTGCGGTACCGGTTTCCCTCATCACGTCTTGGGGTTAGAAGTTCCTCGCTTTCATAGTACCGGATGTTTTTGCGGTCCAGCCCGGTACGGGCTTCCACTTCCTTCATCTTCATAAATCATGCCTCCTTTTCTTTCCGTGTCTTCATTTTAAACCATACAGGAACTGGACAGTCAAGGAAATCCCAGGATATTTTGCAGAATCCGCAAAAAAAAGCAGCGCCGGAAAGGAAAACGCCTTCCGGAACTGCTTTGATGGCTGATTGCCGGTATTACCCGGATTCATCTGCCTGGCGGATGAACCGGATTAGTTGCTGTTATAATCCGGTGTCAGGACAATCTCACCGCTTATGATTTTCTCCCTGGCCTGGTCCGCGGCGGCGGCAGCTTCTTTTGTCACCTTGCTGCTATATGGCGCGATGCTGATGACGCCTTCCTTTAATCCGGGATTCTCAAGCCCGCCGAATTCACCGGATTTGATGATGTCAATCTGGGAGGTAATCATGGTCGGTATGCTGACCATAAGGGAAGTCAGGCAAAGGTCATCCTTTACAAGGGATGCCTGGTCTGAGGTATATCCGATGCAGAATACGCCATTTTCCTCACAGGCCTCAAACGCGCCAAGCCCTGTCTCGTCACAGGTCTGGAGGATTACGTCCACGCCCTGTTCAATCATTGCCAGGGCGGTCTCCTTGCCCTTGGAGGAGTCGTTAAAGGTTCCGGTGATGACCGTCTTTACTTCCACGTCAGGCCTTGCTGCCTTGGCTCCCTCAACAAATGCATTTTTATCCGATGCCTGTGTTGTATTGTCGCCGCCTCCAATATAACCGATGACCCCGCTCTCACTCTGCACGGCCGCCAGGACGCCGCACACATAGGCGCCTTCGTATTCCTTATAATCATAGAATGCGATGTTGCCGGGAGTTTCCTCGCCTTCAGGCGGGTTTCCGGTGATGAAGAAATATTTCTCCGGATAATCTTCAGCCACACGTACACAAGCGTCCCCGTACTGCACACCGTGCCCAATCACAAAATCATAGTCCTCCTCACAGTAGCTCCTGAAAGTTGACTCCATGTCAGCGGCCTGTACGTCTTCTGTGTATGCGATTCCATAGCCCTGGGATTCCAGTTCCTTTAATCCCTCGTAAGCGCCCTGGTTCCAGGATTTGTCCGTGATAAAGCCTGGAAGAAGGATGGCTATCTTAGATACCTCGCCGGCAGGCGCCTTTTCTCCCGTCCCCTCTGTGCCGGCTGCTTCTGACTGTCCTGTTTTAGCCCCTTCTGCTGCCTTGGCGGTCTCTTCTGTCTTGGCTTTGCAGCCTGTCATGACAGATACGGCCATGGCCCCGCACAGAAGAATCGGTAATATACGTCTGTTTTTTTTCATGATTTTATTCTCCTTTTGTTTTTGTGATGGAAATGCTTGTTATCTGCTTTCCTTATTATATATCTGTCCCAGATATCCGGGTGCGTGGATGTTGCGCCCAAATATCACAAGGCTGAGCAGGGTTACCCCATAGGGCAGGGCCACGAAAAACTGATATGGAAGGGCGGAGCCCAGGGCCTGAAGCCGCAGCTGCAGGGCTTCCACGGTTCCAAACATAAAGGCCGCGCAAACCGCAAACACCGGATTCCATCTGGCAAGGATGGTAATGGCCAGACAGATGAAGCCGCGGCCCGAGGACATGTTTTCCGTAAATGTGCCCACAATACCGCAGGACAGGAATGCGCCTCCGATACCGGCCATGAAGCCGCTGAACATATATGTCTTATATCTGATTTTCACAACATCAATACCCGCTGCAGCGGCTGCTTTGGGATTTTCCCCTGCCGCGTTCACCTTTAATCCCAGGTTGGTATACCTTAACAGGAACCATACCACGGCAGCGGCTGCAAAAGCACAGTACACAAGGAGATTGTGCTTAAAGAAAATGTCGCCGATGAAGGGGATTTTTGAAAGCAGGGGGATTTCTATGTTCTTAAGGATATCCACCTTAATCTTATCCGTGCTGACACCGTAGACAGCGCGGTACAGGAAGTTGGTGAAACCAAGGGCAAATATATTGAACATGATTCCCACCACGGACTGGTCCTGCTTCCTGCTGACACCCCAGAAAGCAATGAGCAGGGCGCCTGCAAGCCCGGCCATGCCTCCGGCCAGGATACCGATGAAAAGGCTGCCCGTGTGATAGGCTGCCATGAAGGATATAAGGGCGCTGACCAGCATTTCCCCTTCCAGCCCGATGTTCATGACGCCGGAGCGCTCAGAGACAACGTCTCCCACCGAGCCGAATATCAGGGGTACGCTCATGCGCACGCCTGCTGTAAAAAGAGGAACTAAAAATGCGGCTGTTAATATCTCACTCATTTTTTCACCTCTCTTTTATCAGGGTGTTTCTTTTTGCCGGCAGTTCCAAAAAAGCTGAAGCCCAGAAGGATGAACAGCACGATGAGGGCCTGTAAAACATTGAGGAACAGGGACGACACGCCTGTCTTTACCTGCATGGTCTCGGCGCCTGAGGACAGGGCTGCCAAAAGAATGGAGGACACCAGGACGCCTGCCGGATGGAGCATCCCGAGAAGGGCTGCAACCACACCGTCAAAACCATAAGAACCTGCCAGGCCTTCCAGAAGACGGGTCTGGGTGCCTGCAATCTCCACTGCGCCTGCAATGCCTGCAAATGCGCCGCTGACAAGCATGGCTGACAGATAGTATTTCTTTTCACTGATGCCCCCGAACGCGGCTGCGCGTATACTTCCCCCAAGGACCCGGAGACGGTAGCCGAAGCTGGTCTTCTTAATCACAATCCAGTAAATGAGAAGTCCGGCCAGGGCAATCAGGATGCCTGCGTTCATCCTGGAACCTTCAAACAGCTTGGGAAGGGTGGATGCCACCTTTGCGGACTGGGGGATGTTTCCCTTGGAATCCCGCAGGGGATAGTAAACACAATAACTTAAGAACTGGACCGCTATGTAATTTAAAAGCAGTGTGGTTATGATTTCGCTGGCCTTGAACTGTGTTTTGAAAAAGCCTGCGATCCCGGCCCACAATGCGCCGAAAACAGCTGCGGCAAGAAGCCCGAAAAGGATCCACACCGGGCCTATGGCCTTGGCAAAGGGCGAGATACCCACAATGGTCATTCCGATGGCGCCCAGGCATATCTGCCCCTCTCCGCCCAGGTTGCTGAGCTTTGCCTGGAAGGTAAAGGAAACACCTAGGCCGACTATCAGGATGGGCACCAGTTTTACGGATATCTCCCCAATGCTCCGGAAGGAGCGGAAGGGGCGGATCAGAAGGTAATAATAGGCCTCCAGGGGATTTACATGGAGTATGCTGATGAAGACGCCTCCTATTAAGAGGGCTGCCGCCACGGCTGCCAGGGTAATGAGGCATTTGGCCCCTGCCCCTGCTTCATGGATGGAATCAAGTAGTTTCATTGGCAGTCACCCCCATCATCATCATTCCCACCTCACGTACCGTTGTTTCCTCCGGAAGGACCTCCCCCACAATCTGGCCCCTATAGAGCACCACAATCCGGTCGGAAAGGGCAAATAGTTCTTCAAAATCACCGGATAAAAGGAGAAGCCCCATGCCCCCGTCCCTTGCCTGGATGATTTTTTCACGGATAAACCAGGTTGCCTTGATGTCCAGCCCCCTGGTGGGGTAGGCACATATCATGGCCTTTGGATGTTTGCTCAGCGCCCTGGCCAGTATGAACTTCTGGAGGTTTCCGCCAGAAAGGTTGGCGCTTCGGTCCGAGATGCCCCTGGCCCTTACGTCAAAATCAATCATGGCCTTTGCGGCCTGTGTCCTTATAAAGCGGTAATCCAGGAAACACCCCTTTTTAGGAGGCCTGCGGTTGCGCAGGATCCAGTTTTCATAAAGTGGGAAGTCCGGCACGCTGCCAACGTAATTCCGGTCCGCCGGCACATAGGAAACACCCCGGTCAATGAAGTCCTTGGCATTCTTTGTGGAAACCTGGGCGCCGTCAATCAGGACCTGGCCCCCGCAGGCCCTTCTCACGCCGGCCAGCACCTCGGCCAGCTCTACCTGTCCGTTGCCTTCCACACTGGCAATCCCAACCACTTCGCCGGGATACACGGACAGGGACACGCCGTTTAAGGTCCTGACCTTACGGTCGTCCTCTGCCTTAAGGTCCCGGGCGCAGAGCACAGGCACCATATCTTTGCGGTCCCTGCGGATTTTGGAGAATTCCGGCGGGGTCACTTCCTCTCCCACCATCATCCGTACAATGGTGGACTTGTCCGCATCCTTTGTGTCAATCTGGCCCGTTACCCTTCCCTTGGTAAGGACCGTGATGCGGCGGCTGATTTTCAGCACCTCATCCAGCTTATGGCTGATGAAGATGACGCCTTTCCCCTCGCTGGTCAGATTGGCTATGATTTCAAACAGGCCGTCACATTCCTGGGGAAGGAGTACGGCTGTGGGTTCGTCGAAAATCAGCACATCCGCGCCCGTATACAGAAGCTTTAATATCTCCACCTTCTGCTGCATGCCGATGCTCAGCTGTCCCACCGGGCTGTGAAGGTCCACGTCAATGCCGTATTTCTGCTTCAGCTGCTCCAGTGTGTCCTCAATCTTCCTGCGGTTTGTGATGGAAAATGTCTTCACATCCCCTATCAGGCCCATATTCTCAATGGCCGAGAACACATCCACCAGCATGAAGTGCTGGTGGACCATGCCGATTCCGTGGCGGAGGGCATCCTTGGGCGAGTGGATCCGGACCGGCTTCCCGGAAAGGAATACCTCGCCCCTGTCCGGCTTATAGATACCGTAAATCACATTCATCAGCGTGCTTTTACCGGCGCCGTTCTCCCCAAGCAGGGCATGGACTTCTCCAGGATATACGGTCAGGTTGATATCCTCATTGGCGGTAAAGCTGCCGAATGTCTTTGTTATTCCTTTTAATTCAAGTAATGGAGTCTGGTTGTCCATGTATGCTCTCCTGCTTATTTGCAATGTACTTTACACCACAGTTCCTGTACCGGCGGAATCTGCTCCCTCATGCCGGGGGCAAGACGGCACCAGATGATTCCCTTGGTGGGCCTTGGGAACTCATGGCGCGTCTCAATGATGCGGGTGGGGGTAACGATATAGTCAATGGCTGTGTCATACTCTTCCACCGTCACGTCCACATCAGCCACCTGGCAGTCATGTCCCGCCCCTACAATCACAGAGGTCCCATCCACAATGCCCATGGTGTATAACATGGCCCATTCCAAATCAAAGTACCCGTGTCCCTTGCCAAAACGGATGCCGCTGGGCGTGATGGCGGATGCGCCGGTTACCAGCATATCGATGTGGCCCACGGACTCCTTTAACTGCTCCAGGGTCTGGTGCTTCCAGTAGCGGGAGACACCGTCAAGCAGGGAGGCAACCTCCTCCTTCCCCTCCGGGATGGACTCAGGGCGGATGAGGAAAAATCCCCTGGTAATCCCGTAGTTGGTCATGACAACTGTCTTCTTGTCCCGGAATGCTGTTTCACGCAGCTTTTCCAGGTTATTGTCCGGCGTTATGAAAATCACCTTTGCGTTCTTATACATATCCGTGGACGCCAGCAGTGCGGCGCCCTTGTCACTGCCTTCATAATCCGCGATAAACTCTGAAAACTGCCAGCTGAATTTGGAATCCGGCCTTGCCACCTTAAGTAACTCTTCCCAGATTTTTACCCTTGCTGTTTTTGCATCCATTTTCATGCCCCTCTCTTCTCCTTTGTGTACTTATTCTTTTTTCTCATATTATTCACGCTTGTTATTAACACAGCTAATATTATTATGTTTTTTATGGTTTGTCAATCATAAATTAAGAGATTGTAAAATATAGGAAGGAGGGGGAGATATAACCTCATAAGAACAAAAAAAAGGAAAACCTCCTCAGTTTTCCTTTTCCAATACAATTTCATAGCAGCCGCCGCTTATCATCCTCCGCTCGCCGGCCGGGCTGATGATCTGAATCAGCCGCCATCCCTGGGCAGCCTCATTCATGATAATCTCCTTACACCGTTCCAATGTTTCCGTATTACCATTTTTCAAGTTTCCGTCACAAGGGACTTCCACAAATTTATAATCAAATTTTCCCATAATAACAGCTCTTTCTCTTATGATATTTGCCTTCATTATAATGGCATTGCTCATAAAGATACCATTGGAATTTGTGATGCGGGTATAAAGATTGTATATAGATTCAGGAATGATTCCTGTTTTTTGGAAGAAAAAATGAGGATACGGGACATCCTTCTCCCATATCCTCATCCATGGCCGGTTCCGCCCACAGGAGCAGACAGACCCTGACCTTTTACGCTTTTTACACAAAAAACCGCACCCTGTGCCAGGGCATGCTATCCTCTGCTCATCGCTCTGACAAAGGCTTATAAACTTCTTCCTGCATTACGCTGGTATATGCGGGACGGATAATCTTATCCATATTGATTAACTCTTCGATGCGGTGTGCGCTCCAGCCCACAATCCTTGCAATTGCAAAGATTGGTGTGAACATCTCTTCCGGGATATCCAGCATGCTGTATACGAAACCGCTATAGAAATCCACGTTGGCACTGACACCTTTGTAGATTTTACGCTCTTCGGTGATGACCTTGGGGCCCAGTTCCTCAATCATGGAGTACAGTTCAAAATCCTCCACGCGGCCTTTTTCTTCTGAGAGCTGTTTTACAAAGCGTTTGAAGATTTCAGCCCTGGGGTCTGACTTGGAGTATACGGCGTGGCCCATACCGTAGATAAGGCCCTTTTTATCAAATGCCTCCTTGTGAAGCAGCCTCTTCAGGTAATCCTCCACTTCCTCCCTGTCCTTTAAATCCTTGACATTCTTTCTTAAGTCAGCCATCATCTCAACCACCTTGATGTTGGCGCCGCCGTGTTTCGGTCCCTTTAAGGAGGCCAGGGCCGCGGACACAACGGAATATGTATCGGTTCCGGAAGATGAAACCACGTGGGTGGTGAAGGTGGAGTTATTACCGCCGCCATGCTCCATATGGAGGATCAGCGCAAGATCCAGCACATGTGCCTCCACTTCGGAATACTTCATATCCGGACGCAGCAGCCTCAGAAGGTTTTCTGCCGTGGACAGGTTCTCATCCGGACGGTGGATATACATACTTGCATCCCTCTCATAGTGGTTGTAAGCATGGTAGCCGTAAACCGCCAGCATGGGCATGACACTGATCAACATCATGCTCTGCCTGAGCACATTGGGGATGGAGATATCCCATGCCTTGTCATCATAGCTTGCCAGGGTCAGGATACTCTTGCTTAAGGATATCATCATATCCCTGGATGGGGCCTTCATCACAACGTCCCTGACAAAATTCGTGGGAAGCGTACGGCTGAATGCCAGGCTTTCCCTGAACTTCGTGAGCTGGCTGTCACCAGGTAATTCACCAAAAAGAAGCAGATACGCAATCTCTTCAAACCCATACCGGTTGTCCCTCACTACCCCGCCTATTAAATCATAAATGTTATAACCCCGGTAGAATAGTTTTCCTTCACAGGGCACCTTTACCCCGTCCACAACCTTGTTGGACTCAATTTTGGACACTTTCGTCAGTCCTGCCACAACACCGTTACCATTCTTGTCGCGGAGCCCCCGTTTAACCTCGTACTTCTCGTAGAGCCCCAAATCAATCCTCTCATCATTCAGGCAGATATCTGCCCACTGACTTACATTGTCCATAAATTCCTTTGTCTGAATCATGCAAATCGCTCCTTTCCGTTTTCGATATAGTTTCCTCCTATGAAATCAGTAATGGTACTATTTTAATATATTTTTCCAATGATTGCAATACTTTCCTATTCTTCTTCCAAATCTTTTACCAGTTCCTGGAAGCGGTCCCGCTCAAATTCCTGAATGGAAATGGACTTTTTATTGGGATTGGCAAACACGAATGTCTTGTCCACGTTCTCCACATAGTTCTGTATCTTATCATTGGTGGCGCTGATGATGGCCTGGAATCCAAGGCCGCGGATCAGCTCAATGCAGCTTGCCACCTTTTCAGCATCCATTTTGGAAAATGCCTCGTCCAGCACCACCAGGCGGATGGTGGGATTGCGCTCCAGCTTGGGGGAGAGGTTGATGCGGTACGCCTGGGCAAAGCTGGCCAGCAGGGCTACGTACAGAGGATTCTGTCCTTCTCCTCCTGAATTTTTCTTAATCATCCTGCTCAGGCGGATTTTAATCACCTCATCCTCATTCTGGATCAGCTGCTGCATGTCAAAGGACAGATAGGTGCGGTAATCCGCGTATTTATCCATATTGCGCTTAGCCTCCTCCAGCTCCTGGGGCGTGGCGTTTTCCGGCGGTATGAAGATGTTAATCAGGTCATTAATCAGGACCCCGTACTGGTTTTCATGCTGGGTGGTGAACAGGTCCAGCTGGTTATCAAAGGAATCCGTCAGGTCGGACGGGTTCACTTCCAGGGATTCGTCCATGAACATATCATAGTACCTGCCGTCCGCGCCCTTGCTGCGCCCGATGACAAACTGATACTTATCCTTCCCGAAATCCAGGCGGCTGATGATACGGTTCAGCTCATCCCCCCGGAGCATGGCTTCCCGGATGGCGCTGCGGATTTTATACATGAAGTCATTTTTAAAATGCTCCACGGCTGCCCGGGCCTGGTCGGCTGCTTTCTGCCTGTATTCTTCCAGATGGTCGCAGGACAGGCTGGACAGGAGATGGGCATATGCCTCGTTATCCTTATGGTTGACTGGGAAATTCCGGTTGGGGTAACGGCGCAGGTAGTTGGTCCTTATGGTCATCAGGTCCTGGAACGCAGTGTCCCGGCTTTCTGAAACCCGGCTGCACCGTGTGACATAGCTTTCCTTTTCCCTGTCATACCTGGGATGGTCCTTGGCCGACAGGTACCCGGCCAGTTCCATGTCCAGCCTGCTGTTTTTCACCAGGTCCCGTTCCTGGTCCGTCAGGGTCCCGCTCAGGCTGATGGCCGCGTTCTGGCAGCGGCTGATTTCATTTTCCTTGTCCCGGATACGGTTGAGCAGCTCATCCCTCTCCCGCTTCTTGCCGTCGCAAAGGCTTACCACCGCCTTCCTCTCCTGCTCCAGCTGGTCCACATCCCGCGTCTTCAGCTTTTCAATCTTTGCCAGAAGCAGCTTTTTTTCACGCTGCTTTTCATTCCAGGCCCCGATATCCTTTAACCATTCCAGGTATTCCTCCGGCTCAGACCCAAGGCGTTCCAGGTTAAGGATGCGCTGGCACCCGAGGACGATTTCTTCCAGAGGTCTTTTCTGTTCATCCATGGATTTAAGTTCCTGCTCCAGAAGCCGGATGCGTTTTCTCACACTGTCCTTGCCGATGTAAGCAAATTTGCTGTAATTTTCAGGATTGATGTGCTGGAGCCGGAAACCGTGGTAGAGCAGGCAGCTGTCGGTGATACCAATCCTGCACTGGCGAAGCTCCTGGGTGGTGGCGCATTTGATTACTTTTCCAAGCAAAAGGTCGATGTAGGGCTGGATATAGGGTTCGCGCACCGACACCTCCCCGGACAGGGCATCTTTAAGGACCGCGGGCTGGCTTTGGGACAGCTTTTCCGTGTCCAGGACAGCTACGTTATAGTACTCTTTTTTGTCCAGCTCCCCGTATATTTCCAGGGCGGCCCTGGCATATTTTGGGGGGACCACAAGGCTCAGCTTCTGGCTGCCAAGGTAACCCTCCACTGCGTTGCGCCACTGGTCCTTTTTGATATCCAGCAGATCGGCAAGGACATGGACATCCACGCCCTTACCGGTCTCTTCCAGCAGGCGCCGCTGCAGATAGCTTCTGGCATGTTCCAGATATTTAGGGTATGCCTTGTTTCCGGAACGCAGCTTTTCCAGTTCGTCTTTTGTCTGCTTTTCCCTGTTTTTCAGGTCCCTGATTTGTGCGGCGGCTTCCTGGCGCTGCTTTTCCGTGTCAGCGCACAGGTCGGCGATGGATTCCTTCAGGCGGCAAAGGGTCTTATTGTCAATGGTGCGGTTTTCAAATTCCTCAATATCCCAAAGGGTCTGGTTTGGGGTGATATCCTCGTCTTCCCAGGCCTTAAGGGCCTGGGTGGTCTGCTGCCATCTGGCCTCGCTTTTGCCCAGGCGCTCCAGAAGCTGGTTCAGGGCTTCTGCCTGTTTTTTCAGGTCCTCATAACCGGTTGAGGCAATACGCCGCAGCAGGTTGTCCCCCTGCCCGGTCAGGTCTGCAATCTGTGTTTCCACTGCTGTCCGTGCGTCCTCCTGGCGTTTCAGGTCTTCCTTTGCCATGGCCAGTTTATCAGCCAGGGTCTTTACCTGGGACTGAAGATTCAGGATTTCCAGCTTTTTCACAAAATAAGCGTATTTCTCCAGCTGCTGTTCCTTTTCCTGGTAAATGTCATATGCCTTTTGGATACCGGCCAGTTCCTCAATCTCCGCGCAGGTGTCCTCTATCTTCCTGCGCATGCGCCCATACTGCATGACGCTTTCCTGCATGTCCTCAATGTGGATGTCCTGCTCCATGCAGATGTATTCTTTTACAAAATCCTCCAGTTTTATATTCATGCGGAAGGGGATGGCCCGCTTAAACAGCAGGGGGAATTTCTCAGGATCCAGTCCTCCCAGATAAGTGTCATACAGCACCCTGCGGAACCGTTCGTTGTGGGAGGTTGCAAAGTATTCCTCCTTGTTGAAATGCTCCTGCAGATAGGTTTCCACCTCTGATATGGACATGGTGCGTCTGCCGGTGCGGTATGCATTGTCCCACATGGGGCCTTTGTGCCAGAAAAAGCGGCGGGAAATATCGTTTGCAGATGTCTCCACATCGAACACAATCCCCACGCACTGGCATGCTCCGGTGTCGCTGCGCTTCAGTTCCAGGACAATGGTGGATGAAAAATTCTGATTCCTGAGATAGGAAAATTCATTATTCTCACCAATATTGACCATGCCCCGCAGGTATTCAATCAGGCTCCGGTCCGAGTCATCGGCCGCGGCTTTATTAAAGAACCCCCTGCCGTCCGTATTAGCGTATAAAAGGACCTGCATGGCGTCAATCACAGTGGATTTTCCGCTGCCCGAATGGCCGGTGAAGAAATTAATGTCCTCATTAAATGAAAGGATACGCTTACTGATATAATGCCAGTTGTTCAGGCAGATTCTGGAAAGGGCAAGGAAACGGCCCTTATTCCCGGTCCGGTTCCCCGTCGGTTCCGTACGGTCCGGTTCCATCTGATCCATCTTCATCTGATCCATCTTCATCTGATCCATCCTCATCACCTCCTCTGTCGTCCAATCCAAGGGACTGTGCCGGTCTTTCCCGGCTCCCTTCATCCAAATCCGCTTTTACCTGTACGCCCTCATCCTCCGCGCTTTCATCAAAGAAAGCCAGCAGCTGCCGCGCGTCATCGCCCATCAGGACCACATTGATGCAGGGATAGATGATCATACGGCTTTCACTGTTCAGATCCTCCAGCAGGTCCAGGGGTTCCAGTATCTGGTATTTCTTCAGCAGCGTCACGGCGCGCCGGATATCCGTGGGCGAGGGCTGCTTTTTGAAAAGACGGTAGTTCCCCAGCTTTTCGTGTATCTCCTTCAGGGTGGTATACACATTCACGCTGGTGGACACGCTTTCCATCTGTTCATCATAAATCAGCTTCAGCACCAGCAGGTACAGGGTTGCCAGTTTGGGCAGCTTATCCCCCATCAGGTTCTCGCCCTGGATATAGATGATTCCTGTCTGGGTATTTTCCATGACCTCAATCCCGCTGACAGCAAAATAACTGCGGATGAATTCCAGATGCTTATTGCAGTCCCTGAAATCCGGGTTATACTGGAACCGCCCGGAACGGCGGTCAAATTTGCGTTCCAGGATAAAGGTCTGGTGAAGCAGAAGGCGTATGGACGCGGTCAGCCGCGTCTGCTCCTCCTGCATCAAAGTATCATAATAGGCAATTCCGTATTCAAGCGCCATTACTTCTTCCTCCTTGCAAATACAAACCTCGGATAGCTGTACCTGCCGTTATGTATCATCTCAGGCTCCGGATTTTCCACCGTGTACCGGCTTTTCTGCCTGGTGGAATAATCATAGGCCAGGATCAGTTTCTCAAACTCCTCATCGCTGCGCGCCGTGTCTTTGTCAACTTCCATGATCCCGTTTTCCATCCTGTCCTCGATAAAGTCCTCGATTTCCTTTTTGCTGTATCGGTTTCTTACCTTGTTCAGGTTCAGCACCTCTTCCATGGACAGCTCCTCGGACACGTCCTCGTCCCTGAGCTGTTCCTTAAAATCTGATTTTGTCCTGCGCTTCTTATACAGGGATTTCTCCGACAGGATATTCAGCTGGGACAGGTTCATCTTATTGCCGATTGCCTGTACGTCCTGGTCCGTGCAGCCATATTCAGAAAGGTGGTTCAGCAGCTGTATCACAAGGCCCTTCATGTTGTCTTCCTGGTTCAGGAGATAATTAAGCCGTGTGACAGTGGCCCTCACATACCGGGTATGTTCCTTATCCATATTGGCAATGCGGTGTTCAATATCATCGAAGCCCCGCTCCAGCTGGTCCAGCTTCTCCATGACCTGGGCCTCCGTCACACCAGGCGGTCTGCGGCCAAAGAAACCCGTGGCCCTGGAACACATGTGCCTGGTCCATTCCTCATCCTGGCGCATGGAGGTAATCCAGCGCTTGATATCTGTTTTGTACAGATAGAAATTGTCCGAGGTTTTCAGGATATGGTATTTTTTGTTGACGATTTCCTCCACATAGCGGTCCAGATGCTCCTTTAACAGACTGCTGTAATTTTTCTGCTCCAGCAGGCTTCCAAAAAACTTATCCATATTGTGCAGCATGTCCTGCAGGGATTTGTTCAGTTTCTTTGTATTGACAAGGGCTGTATTTAGGAGGGTTATACTGGAACGGGGGTCATTTTTAAGAGAAAATAGAATGGCATAGACATTCTGGATGTATACTTCAGTCTCATCTTCCTCATCGCTTGTCAGCCTTGCAAACGCTTCAATCATCACGGCCGCGTAATCGGGTATGACAATGTTCACGGTCATATTGGCATAATCGTCCACTTTCCTGAGCCAGCCGTTCCTTAGAAGCCAGTTAAGGACGCGTGTGGCGGGCGGTTCAAGGGTGTCCCAGTCATCTTCTGTCTCATCCTGCCAGAGCACATATTTCTTCCTGGAAAAATATTCGCCCAGAAGCTGGATACACATTTCCCTGCTCAGGAAATAGTTGCTGTACTCGTATTCCTCATTGATTTTTAACAGTGCCTCAATATAAGTAGACCGGTTAATGGAGCGGAACAAGCTCCAAAACCGGTCCGGTATCTCATTCATAAGTATCATCCTAAACCTCCGGAAACAACCTGCTTTTGGCAGCGGTTTTCCGTACTATTATAACAGGAATCAGGAAATGTGACAATCAGAAATCAAAATCCTCCCCATCGTTTCAGGCTTCCTTCCTGGAACACATACTCAGGGGTGTAAAAGGGATAGGACAGGTCCCTGGTATCATACCACGGATTCCCGGGGCTGGCCGGGTTTTTGAGGATATGGAATTCCTGGGCAGGCATATAACCCTGGGCCAGCAGGAAACAGGCATCCCCATTCCCGTCCACGGCCACGTCGGCAACCATGACACAGTGCCCGGGGCTGCCGCCTTTGATGAACATGTCGCCGGCCTTAAGCTGGTCCGGGGATATGGGGGTACACTCCTCATTGAGGGATAGGGTCCCTGCATACATCATCACATATTCCAGATACAGGAGGAAGGTTTCATAGGAATCATCATAGGATGCCTTCTTTACCCATGACACCTGGTTCCCATCCACCTGAAGCCGGTTCCCCTCCCGCCATGAGGGGTAATCCATCAGGAAGCCATTGGTCAGGTGGAATGCAATCCTGTCCTGATTCCCTGTGGACCAGAAGTATTCCGCATAAATGCGGATGATGCTGTCCGCGCACTGCTGAAGGTCGCTGTCAAAGACAGGCAGGTCAAATACGGCCTCATGCGCGCCCTGATTTCCCTTTTCGCTGCCGTCATAAAGCAGCACAGGGCTTTTATCCGCTTTCAGGGGATACCTTCTCAGATACTGCTGGAAGCTTCCTTCTGGCGCGGCTTCCCTTGTGTATCCGGCAGGAGTGGGGAAACGCTCCTCCAGGCATGTCCCCTCCGGATGAATGGCGGTATGGGCCTCGTCACTGTCTGCCGTTATATGGTCCGGGCGCCCAGCGCCCTTTTTCGCGGATACCACCCTGACCCCGTAAATCAGGTCCGAGTAGTCGCTCAGATGGACATATCCGTCAATGGGGTCCATGGCCGTGATGTCAAAGTCCTCCTCCTCGGTACCGGTCAGCATGATCCAGTGCACGGCCCCGCTTTTGCGCCTTACCTTGACAATGGGGTATCTGCCGTCCCTTATCATGCGGTTGATGGAAGCGGCGGACGTATCATCGGACAGGTCCACATAAACCCCTGGCAGGGCTTCCTCAAGGGCTGCCCACAGGATGGCGCCGTTTTCATTGTAAACCCCGTTATCATTGAATATCCGGTTCAGTTCCCCCGGCGTATGATCATATATCCCCTGGGCCTTTAAAGACGCTGCAATGCAGCAGGTCAGACAGCCGGATGACGCCATGGTATCCCTGGCGCTGCCCAGGGAATTACCGGCCCAGTCGTCGTCCCCCTGGTTGTAATCAAAATATGCCTCCAGAGGGAACCGGCCCTCATAATAGGCATCCCCGGTGACCTGGCTTGCCCCCTTCCCTTTTCTGGTCAGCCAGACAGCTGCCGCTGTCAGTATGCAGGACAGGACCAATATGCCTGCCAGGATAATCCGTCTTGCCTTATGGTTTCTTTTTCTCTCTCCCAAGCCTCTGCCTCCCTGTTCTAAATCTGTTTCTTACTATTTTAGCAGATGTTCCTTAGGAAAATATTTCATTTGTTTGACGATTGTTTTAATGTAGGCCTTGTTATGAAAGAAATCACTTCAGGTCATACAAATGAATCCTTTATGATTGCCTGGACAAGGCCTTCAATATGGTACTGCCCCGCTGTGATGTCCGCCCTGTATCCCTGACGCTCCAGTTCGTGGGCAGTGACAGCGCCGATGCAGACCAGCCGTATATCCTTCAGACTCCCTGCCGGCCCCAATGCTTTATCTGCCGTATCCCCGGTTCCTGCCTTATCCATACAGTCAAAAAAGGCCCTGACCCCGGACGCGCTGGCAAATGTAATGTAGTCCAGGCGCATTTCCTGCTCCGGGCGAAAGGAACTGGCCTGCCTGCCCGACACTTCGTAGAGAACAATGTCATCAAAGCGGATTCCTGCGTCATGAAGTGTCTGTGTAAGCACAGGCGAACCGCCTCCAGACCTGGCAATCAGCAGCCGGTCCCCAGGGCCAGCCACCTGGACCAGGCCGTCTGCCAGGGCTTTCGCACAGTATGTATCCGGCATATAGTCTGCGTTAAATCCATACCCGGACAGTTCCCTGCCCGTGCCGTCCCCGATTACCGCAAACTTTACATGGCCCAGGCAGCGGTAATCCCTTCCGTCTTTGAAAAGCCCCTGGAAAAAAAGCCTTACACCGTTGGCGCTTGTGAACACAAGCCATGTATAGTCAGAAAGGTTCCTGTATGCAGTCTGCATGGGGGCTTCATCTATGTGGTCCTCCACCTTCATATTTATCAGCCAGGAGACCTGGGCCCCCTGTTCCGAAAGGGCCGCTGCCAGTTTCCCGGCAAACTGCTCTGTTCCGGTAATCCCCACCCGCTTGCCTGCAAGGGGGCCTTCGGTCCTGTACTTCATCTCATATGCGGCCGTATCCCCCACCACAATAACAGCCGGGGTTCCCAGCCCGGCTTCCCTGACCCGGTTGCTTATCTGGGCTAATGGGGCGCGTATGACCCGCTCGCCTGGCAGCGTCCCGTTTTCTATGACAGCTGCCGGTGTGTCGGGGGACTTTCCGCTGTCAATCAGCTGCTGTACAATCTTTGGCAGCTGCCCCAGCCCCATAAGGAATACCAAGGTGCCGGGTAAGGTGCCGTACACCCCGAAATCAGGGGGAAGGCATTCTGTGCCGGCCTGGGTATGTCCTGTGATAACATGAAAACTCCTGCTCACGGCCCGGTGGGTCACCGGTATCCCTGCGCTTTCCGGGACAGCGACTGCCGAGGTCACGCCGGGCACTGTCTCATAGGGAATCCCGTGTTTTTCCAAGGCCAGGACTTCCTCCCCGCCGCGGCCGAACACAAAGGGGTCCCCGCCTTTCAGCCTTACCACGGTCCGGCCTGACAGGGCCAGCTCAACCAGGATGCCGTTAATCTCCTCCTGTTTCATGGAGTGGTGCCCTGCCTGTTTCCCCACATAAATCTTCCTGCAGTTTTCAGGAACCCAGTCCAGGAACCGCTCCGAGGCCAGATGGTCGTAAACCACCACGTCGCAGAGGGACAGGAGTTCCCTGCCCTTTAATGTCATCAGCCCAGGGGCTCCCGGGCCGGCGCCTACCAGATACACACATCCCAATCTATCCATATTACATCAGTCCCCTTCCTGCCTGCTGTGCAAGCATTTCCAGCCCTTTGTCCGTAACTTCGCCCTCCAGGCTGATTTGCCTTGTGACGTTTCCGGGCCTGCTGATTCCCCATACCTTCATCCTTCCATCAGTGATTTGGGAATAGATGCCGATGGGTTCATGGCAGCCCGCGTCCAGAAGTTTCAGCACCATGCGCTCCAGGCACAGGCACAGGCGTCCTTCCCTGTTGTCAATGGCCTGGCAGAGCATGGCTGCATGGCTGCCCTCCCTGGTCTCCACCGCCATGATTCCCTGTCCCCCGGCAGGAATGAACACCTGGGGGTCCAGATATTTATAATCATAAGAAGGATTTTCCATAAGGTCCAGACGTTCCAAACCGGCCGCGGCCAGGATGATCCCGTCATAAAGCCCTTGCTCCAGCTTCCTTAGCCGTGTGTGGACATTTCCCCGCAGGGTGGCGCATGTAAGGCTGCCGGCCCCAGGCCACAGCTGTCCGCGGTACTCCGCTGCTTCCAGCTGTCTCCTGGGGCTGGAGGTGCCGATCACAATATGCTGCCTGTCCCAAGGCGCGCCTTTCATGGTCACCAGCACGTCCCTGGGGTCCCCGCGCCCGGATACGGCTGCAATCGCCAGTCCCTTGCCCAGGTCCATGGGCAGGTCCTTGGCGCTGTGGACAGCCAGGTCAATGGTGCCTTCCTTCATGGCCTGTTCGAATTCAGAGACAAATACCCCTTTCCCGCCGAATTCCTGAAGCGGCTTATCCAGGATTTTATCTCCCAGCGTTTCTTTGGTGACCAGTTCCACCTCTATGTCAGGCCATGCCCGCTTCAGCTCATCTGCAATCAGATGGGTCTGTATCAGGGCCAGGGCGCTTTTCCTTGTGCCGATACGGATGATTTCACTCATGTTCTTGTTCCCGCTTTCTGTTTATGATAGTCTCTGCCTGGGTGTCCGTGAGGCAGCAGCCATGTTCCAGGCCCTCCTGCGCCAGTTCATAGAAAACAGCAGAACGGACAGCAGGGGAATGGGGGAACAGCGCCTTGACCTGCGCCCTGTACCCGCCCAGCCTGGCTGTCAGTGCTCCCAGCCCCTCAGGGATTGCCTCCCTTATCCTGGCTTTCAGGTACCTGGCTATGACAGGGCTCATCCCTCCGGTGGATATGCCCACGACCACAGGGTCATCCCTGACAATGGAGGGGAAGATAAAGGAACATTCCTCCTTCACGTCCACCACGTTGACCGGAATCTGTTTCATCCGGCAAAGGGAGGATATGTGGCTGTTCAATGCAGTGTCACTGGTTGCCGCAATCACAAAATCAGCATCCTCAACATCACTGTCTTCAAAACCGCGCCGCGCCACGGACAGGGCGTCCCCATACACGCTGCGCTGTTCCATATCCAAAAGCCCCTGGGAAAGGCAGGGGGATACCACCTGGATAACTGCCCCGTAAGGAATCAGGTCCCGCACCTTGCGGCAGGCCACCTCCCCTCCGCCTGCAATCAGCCACTTCTTTCCCTCAATATCTGCAAAAAACGGAAAATAAGCCAAATCCATACCTCCTTCTATTCATGTCCGTACCCTGGGTGTGCTCCATCCGGCCAAAGACGCTGAATGAGACCCAGGCAGCCATTTTCATCTGCCCGCGTCTCATTCCAGCATGTCATCCAGCATCCTGTCCATATATTCCTGTCTCTCAGCGCAGCCCTGCCCCTTATTCCCAGGGTGTGTCTGAAAACGGATTACCGTCAGCGCATGTCGCGCTGCTGTCTGCGCTCTTCCAGAATCCGTTCAAAATCCTCTTCCGTGAATCCGATGTCAGCCAGACGCTGTCTGCGTTTCTCCCGCAGCTGGCGCTGGCGCTCAAGCTCTGCTTTCCGGCGTTTGAAAGACCAGAAACAGGCTCCGGCAACAGCCGCTGCCAGACAGAGGACGCCAATTCCCGCCATCAGAAGGGGTGCCGGCAGCTTAAAGGAAGCAGGCAGTTTGGAATCAGGGGCATCCTGGCCCGTTCCATCCCCGGACGGCTCTGTTCCGGCAGGGACCTCCCCTTCAGAAGGAGGGGCAACGGCGTCCACAGATTGTGCCCTGGTGGTAAATAACCATCCCTCGCCTATCTTCCTTTCGTTATAGGTATAGACAAGTTTGGCCACAGCCCCTTCCGGATGGTCCTTTGGCAGTTCTGTCACCAGTTCCTTTTCAGCATCCATGAACCCGGCTTCATTGGGAATGGTGATGACGGCCGCCTTATCAATGTACAGCTCAGAGGGCTGATATGTTTCACTGCCAATGGTAACAGGCGTATTGCCTGTCACGTATTCTGTCTCATTATCCGCTATGTTCACATTCCGGAAACGGGCAAAGCCAAAATCCAGGATGGTCTTCGTATCGGAATAATGGGTTTTCTGGGTGCTTTTTAAGGTGACTGCAATCTCCCCCCTGTCACCGCGTCTGGCATAGGTCACAAGGGTCTGGCCAGCCTGGGAGGTCCAGCCTGTCTTGCCGGCCACCGCATCCGGATAATACTCCTCGCTGCTGCCGTCCTCCGTGATAAGCAGCTTATGTTCCATGGAAAATGTCCTTCCGTCCGGATTGTTGATGGTGGGCGGGATGGAGGCCTTTCTGGTGGAACTGATTTCCAGAAGCTGCTGGTTCTGGAACGCGGCCCTTGCAATCAGGGCCATGTCGTAGGCTGACGTGCGCTGGGTGTCATCGTTCAGGCCGGATGGATTGGCAAAATGGCTTTCCTGGCATCCCAGGTCTGCCACCTTCTGGTTCATCATGTCCACAAACCCGGAACGGCTTCCGCCAATGTATTCCGCCAGGGCATTGGCCGCCTGGTTGGAGGACTGGAGAAGCATCACATAGAGGCATTCACGGACGCTCAGCACATCCCCCTCTTCCAGGGCCAGCTTGTTGCCGCTTCCTGACTCCACGTTGTATACGGCATCATGGGAGAAGGTAATCTTAGCATCCAGGTTGTCGCAGTTCTCAATGACCACAAGGGCAGTCAGCAGTTTCGTGATGCTGGCAGGGATTTTCTGCTCATGTATGTTCTGGGCAAACAGTACTGCGCCTGAATCCATATCCATGACAATGCCGGCTTCTGACTGTACCCCTGTGTCCGTGGGCCAGTCAGGCCTTGCAAAAGCGGTTATGGAAGACACTGTTAATATCATGATTAAACTTACTATTATGTATGATAAGCGACGCATATGTACCTCTTCTATCTTTTCAGAATCAAACAGCCTACCCATGATTATATTTTAATCCGGGTCCCCTGTCAATCAATTAAAGGTCCTATTAAAATTTCTTATCCTATCTCTCAAAAAAACTAATTGGCTTTCCTGCATGAACTGAGGTATACTCATGTAAGGTATGCAATGACATGGCATGCCCATGAATGATACCACGGAGGACCCGCATCATGGAAAGTTTCACAAAAATGCTGAATGCCCAGCTTATCCTTTTAGTTTATATGGCAGTCGGAATGTACTGCATGAAAATACATCTCATTGACCAGGAAACCAAAAAGAAACTGGTGGACCTGATTCTTAAGATAACCCTTCCCTGCATGATCTTCAATTCCTTTAACAAGCCCCTGACCCCGCAGATCCTGATCCAGACCGCCATGATACTGGCAGTGGCTTTCTGCATATCCATTCTTTCCTATGTGCTTGGAAAGGTAATCTATAACAGGTATCCCCAGGACAAGAAAAGCATCCTCCAGTACTGCACCCTGGTGAATAATTCAGGTTTTTTGGGAATGCCCATGGTATCCTCGGTATATGGGGCCGACGGATTGTTTGCAGCGTCCATTTTTATCATCCCCAACCGTATCTTCATGTGGACCGCTGGGCTTGCCGTGTTCACCACCGCTGACTTTAAGACAAAATGTAAGAATATCCTTCTGAATCCATGTATCATCACCGTATTCCTGGGCCTGGCCCGAAGAATCAGCGGCTTTCCTGTTCCCGGTTTCCTGGACACTGCCATCGGCAACATAGGCGCTGTCACCTCCCCGCTTTCCATGATGGTAATCGGCACCATGATGATCGGGGTCCCATGGAAACAGCTGCTGGAGCCCAGCCTTTTCTATCTGGCCTTCATCCGCCTCATCGCCCTGCCCATGGCGGCCCTTCTCATCCTTAACCTCATCCAGGTGGAACCCATGCTGGCAGGTGTCTCGCTGATTCTTACCGGCATGCCGGCAGGCAGCACCAGCGCGCTTCTGGCAGCCAAATACGGGGCCGATGAGGACTATGCGTCCCGGTGCATTGTCACCACCACCATCCTGTCCCTGGTCACGATACCCCTTCTGATGCTGTTTCTGTGATATAGTACAGGTTCTTTCCCCTGTCTTTTGCAGTATACAGGGCCGCGTCCGCTATCCGGAACAATTCCTCATAGGACATCTGCCCGCCTTTTGCAAGGACAATCCCCATGCTGCAGGTGGCGTTAAAGTCCGGATTCTCCTTAAGGGCCGTATAAATCCGCGCAGCCGACCCTGCCGCCTGGGTCCTGTCCTTTACCCCTGACATTAACATCATGAACTCATCGCCCCCAATCCGTCCCGCTATATCGTCCTGGCGGATGCAGCCCAGAAGGGTTGCGCCAAAGGCTTTCAGCACGGCGTCGCCAGCCTGGTGGCCCTGTTCGTCATTAATATGCTTAAAGTCATCCAGGTCCATGACAAAAAGGGCAAGGTCCTTTCCATCGGCATCCTCAATGCAGGCACGGCAGAGCTCCTCTGTGGTGGTTTTATTTTTCAGACCTGTCAGCAGGTCTGTCTGGGCTTTGCGGCGCAGCTACTTCTGCATGGCAATGGCTGCCTTCAGCTCCTCATTCTTTTTCTGCAGGATCAGGTTCTGCAGCTTCTGGTGCCTGCTGTCATAGCTTATGAAAATGATTCCCATGGCCATAAGCGATATGGCTACCACCGTGACAGCAAACTGTACCGGATAGGTGCGCACAAAGTAACTGAATCCCTTGGGCTCCCCGGCAGACAGGACGGTCCTGTAGATTGCCTCATCAATGGGGCTGGAACCGGCCTTGGCAATGGTCTTTGTGAGGACCTGGACCAGCAGCGGGTCAGCCTTTTTTGTCACGGCCATGTACACCGGTGCGCTGACCGTGTTTCCATCCACCACCAAGAGCCTGGTCCCCAGCATGTTCCGGTCGGCTGAGAGCTTAATGGAGGAAATCATGGCGCAGTCCGCGGTCCCGTCCTCCACTGCCTTCAGGCATTCCTTCGGCGATTCAAAGGTCAGCACCTCCCACAGGGGGTATTTCTTCTGCAGCAGCTCCAGCAGGCCCTGCGCCTGTTCCGCCACGGCAATCCGCTGATGGGAGGACAGGTTCAGCGCCTCGTCCCGTTTGCCCACCAGGCTGAAGCTGCAGCTGTAATACGGCGAAGTATAGGACAGGCCTTTCCCCTCATTGTCCAGACGGTTCCTGAATACGCCCATGATTGCCTGGGCGTCTTCTATGGCAGCGCCGTCCTTAAGGGAACTGCCCAAAACGCCGGGCACGAAGTCAAACTGAAGGCCGCTTATCTTCCCAAGGTATTTCATGTAATCCACAAAGGCGCCCCTGCACGCCTTGTCCTGCCTGTCATACCATTCAAAGGGATAATCGTCCGGCGATATAAGCACGGTCACGGGGCCGCTGCCCTGGATGAATTGTATTTCCTCACGTGTAAATTCCGCAAACCGGGCCTCCATGTCCCCGTAATATTTGTCGTAGAGCGTGGCTGAGTAGTAGGGATTTTCAATAAAGACCTGTTTGAGCGCCCGGTCCAGCCGTTCCATCAGGTCCGGACGCTTCACCGAGGTTATGAGATACGCCGGCATATAGTCAATCTTGGCCAGCAGCTTCTGATTGACATTGAATTCCATGTTGCCGTTTATGATGGCATCTACGTTTTCACTGTCCAAGGCATCCATGAGCTGGGTGCCCGTGTCATACAGTGCGCTTTCATAGGTAAAGCCGTGGGTTTTTGCATAATCCTCAAACAGGCCGTTGAGGTAGTTGCCCTTTATCATACCCACCCGCAGACCGTCAAATCCTGCATAATCATCATAATACAGGCGCTCATCCGACCTGCGTCCTATAAGGGCAACAAAATCAAAGCAGCATTCATAGCTGCTGAACAGATAATCCTTTGCCCGCTCCTCACTGTACTCGGCGGGAAGGAGAAGTTCAATCTCCCCTGTCTTAAGCATCTTAAGGCACTGATCCCATGAGGCCTGTACATACTCGTATTCCCATCCCGCGTACCCTGCTATCTTATCCAGGTACTCTGCCCCGTAGCCATAAGCTCGCCCATCCGGGCCTATCTGGATAAAGTTCCCTATATCCACACAGCCAACGCGTATCCTGTCCGCGGCCCTGGCAGGAAAGGCACAGGCCCCACTGACAGCCAGGGCCAAAAAAACGGTAATCCATATATATTTGATGTATCTCCTGCGCTCCCTCATACCACCCACCCAGCATGTTATAATTTTTCCTGCAAATCATTAACTAGATTATAACATGGCACCAGGGGGGATGCCAGTATTTCGTACAAAAAGGCGTAAAATAACAATCTGTTAATGGGTACAGGAACAGAATACAGGCCGTCAGCTACGTAACCAGTGCTGACGGCCTGTATTCTTTTAAACTATGGAGTAATCGAATCCGCACAAGGCGGCGGTAAATAATCCGTTAGATAAGGCCTGCCTTCTCCATCTCAGCCTTAATCCGGTCCAATACAGGACCTTCCGGGGTCGCCAGGTTAGGCGTATAGGGCAGCCCGATGTTCCGGCCCCTTAAGTTAGCCATGTCCTTTGCCGCCACAGGGAAGCTTGCCCCGTCCATGGAAAGCCTTACGGGATTCAGCTTGAACTGGGCTTCCAGTGAACCGGCAAGGTCACCGGCAACGTACTTGTTGTACACATCCACAATCAGCTCGGGCATGAAGTTGGCCGCGGTACATACCCCGCCCACAGCGCCGTGGCACATGGATGCATATAACAGGGTATCCTTTCCGCCAAATACCTTAAATCCAACGTCACGTGTCCTGCGGATGAATTCAGATGTCTGGGTGATATCGCCGCTGGTGTCCTTCATTCCCACGATATTGGGAATCTCGTGGGCAAGGCGCTCCACCAGCCCGGCGGACATGGTATAGTTAACACGGCCCGGGTTATTGTAAAGCAGCACAGGTGTCTCCGGCACGGCCTCTGCAATGGTCTTAAAGTGGAGGAACAGCTCCGCCTCTGTCGGTTTTAGGAACATGGGCTGGAGTACGGAGATACCGGCAGCGCCGCAGGCAGCAGCCATTTTCGCAAGCCTGCAGCATTTCTTAGTGCTGATCGCACCGATTCCAAAGTACACGGGGACCCGTCCGCCCGCCTGGTCAATCATGATTTTAAGGCCGCGCTCCATCTCATCTTCTTCAATCACATAGAACTCGCCGTTGCTGCCAAATGCCAGGATGCCCAGCACGCCGCCGTCAATCACATAATTAACCTGGTCCCTTAACTTGGCCTCATCAATGAACTCGTTCTCATTGATCGGGGTGAGGATGGGGACAATGACACCCTTGATAAAATCTGTATTCATGACGCTTCTCCTTTTAGGCCTGATTATGACTCTACTGTGGTATTGGCAATCTTCTCATAATATTTGACAATGCTGGAATGGTCTTCCTTCTCATAGCCGTCCGCTTTTAATCCCTGCATGATTTCCATCAGCTGTCCTGTTAACGGAACCGGTGAGCTGATTGCATGCGCAGCGTTCAGGGCATTGTTCAGGTCCTTGATATGCAGCTCGATGCGGAAACCCGGCTTAAAGTTCCTGCTAAGCATCATGGGAGCCTTTGCGTCCATGACAGTGGATCCAGCCAGTCCGCCCCGGATGGCCTGGTATACCAGTTCCGGGTCAGTGCCTGCCTTCTTGGCAAATGTAAGCGCTTCAGACACAGCCGCGATATTGACGGCAACCACAATCTGGTTCGCCAGCTTGGCAACATTGCCGCTTCCCAGCTCGCCTACATAAACAACAGAGCCAGCCATTACCATCAGCATGTCATAATACTTGTCAAACAGCTCCTTTTTGCCTCCCACCATAACGGACAGGGTTCCGTCAATTGCCTTTGGCTCTCCGCCGGATACAGGGGCATCCAGCATGTCAATGCCCTTCTTGGCCAGCTCCGCGCCAATGGCCTTGCTCTCCGTTGGGTCGATGGAACTCATATCGATTACAACCGTGCCCGGCTTTGCGCCGTCGGCAACGCCGTTCTCGCCTAATACGGCCGCACGCACGTGTGGGGAGTTGGGAACCATGGTGATGATGACCTCACACTGCTTTGCAACCTCCTTACCGCTGTTCACGGCAGCGGCGCCGCATGCCACCACTTCGCCCACAGCGTCCTTATTAAAATCAAAAACAACCAGTTCATAACCAGCTTTTAATAAATTCTTGCTCATTGGCTTGCCCATGATGCCTAATCCGATAAAACCTACTTTCATCTCGTTACCTCACCTTTCAGATTGAATTATTAGCGACTTAACACTATCAGTGACCTATGAACACATTATAGCGGAGCCTGCCTGTTCCCACAATTGGCATTGTCAATGAAAAAAGCGGCTTATTTTATACAAGCCGCCCATTGTTTCAAATATGATTTCATAGTTGAAATATTTATTTCGTTTTCGTTTCAAACGAATCGATATTGTATTTCTTCATCTTCCTCCAGAGGGTTGCCTTGCTTATGTTCAGGCTGTCAGCAGTGCGTTCCCGGTTCCCATTAAACCTTGCAAGGGCCTGGCGTATCAGCCGTTCCTCTTCTCCGCGGATGGGTCCTGACAGGCCGGAAGGCACACTGTCCTCTTGTATCCTGCTTTGTTCCGGGTAAAGCCGGTCATGGAGGCTGCGCACCATTATCTCATCAATGCTTCTCTTTTCCGCTGTCAGCACCAGCCGGTTCATATAGGCTTCCAGCTGCACCCGGTTGCCGGGCCAGTCATATTCCATGAGGCACTTAAGGGCTCCCCTGGTCAGCACATGGTACCTGCCGTATTTGTCACAGCATTCCTTCAGAAGTGCATCTGCCAAGAATTCCATGTCTTCCGGGCGTTTCCTTAAGGGTGGGATACACAGTGTCAGCCCGCTGAGCAGATACAGCAGATCCTTCCTGAACCTGCCTGCCCCGGCCAGGTTCCATAATCCCTCCAGGTCCATGGTGCTGGAGGCCATGATACGAACATCAAAGCGCACGGTCCTGGCAAAATCCCTGCTGCTGGTTTTATACCGTATCAGCTGGCAGAGGCTAAACTGGTTGGAAAGGGACATCTGTTCCACGTCCTCGATATAGATGGTGCCCTGGCCAGCCAGGAACACGGCGCCCTTATCCCCGAATATCATGCTGTGCTGCTCTGTCCCTGAAAGCCCGCTTAAGGAAAGGGAGAAAAATGCCCCGTCATTATATAATCCCGCATTGTGCATGCTTTCTGCCAGCAGGCGCTGCTCCGTGCCGGTCTCACCAAGGATCAGTACAGGCAGTTCTGACTGGGAATACAGTCTGGCCAGATGCACACAGTCCTCCATTGCTTTTGAGTGCTGAAGCACGGACTGGAAACATCGCCTGGCAATCAGACCAGGAGGTTTTAACTGACTGTCCTTCACGCTGTTCTGCCGTTCCCCGGCCAACCTCTGGCGTTTGACTTTATGGCAGGTCAGGATGGCGCCTTCTGTCTCATCCCCCACCCTTACCGGTGCCAGGATGGCAAAAACAGCCGTACTGCCGGCCTGCATGAAGGAGGAATAACTCTCCTGCCTTCCTTCCAGGACCTCTGTCAGCCTTCCATGGTCAATATCCTTAAATACATCTTCCATCCTCCTGCCGGCCACCTGTTCCCCGTCCTGCCCCAGGATATCCTTCATCACAGGATTCACGGCCGTAATCACGCCGTCCTTGTCCATGTTGACCACGCCGTTAAAGGAATAATCCAACAGCGTTTCAATCTGGGCATTGCTCCTCTTTTCCGCTCCCATGGCAAAGTCCATGTTCTCCGCCATGGCAAATGCGGTGCGCAGGGAATCCTCTGTCATGGACAGGAACAGGGACGGGCATCCGGCCTCCTTTGCAGTTCCCACCGCCACATCCCCTCCAATCACCAGGTCGGCGCCCTCCTCAATGGCCAGCCTGGACTGTTCCTTAAGTCCTGCACCGTTGGAGGCAAAGTAGGTCCTCAGCCTGATATCATAGATAGTCTCAAAGTATGACATGTCGCAGAACATGTTCTTCACGCCCACCACCGCGATGACCGGCATTTCTTTTCCCACAATCTGTTTGGCCTTCACCACAAGCAGGGCCATCTCCTGGGCCGTGACAACTATCTCAACCACGGGTATGTCCGTGTACTGCTTGATGACGGAGGCCTGAAGGCCTCTGGCAATCAGGATGGTGGCTCCGGCCGCAATGGCATTCCTGGCCTCCACCACAGCATTTTCAGTCTGGATGACGCGCATGTCGCTGACCGCATACTTTTTTTCCTGAAGAATATTATGGGCCTGGTAAAGCATTTCTTCCCTTGGCACCAGCAGGACAATCTTTCCCATGTATCCCCCTCCAATCACACGGACATCTGTTTACTTCTCCAGCCTTGTCTTCAGCACTTCCAGCCCGGCCAGTATCAGGCCGCCCAGAAGGAAGAACAGGATGCTGAATGTCTGAAGCCCCAAAGGCTCCATGGGAACATCCAGGGTAGTCGGTCCCTTGGTGATGGCATACAGCGAACCGATCATCAGGCCCAGGATGGCATAGATGGTCTGGGAGCGGTAACGCTCCAGGCACATTTTAATGGTTTTTATGATTCCCACGATTCCGGTGATGACACCCATGCCAAACACCAACAGTATGGGTACGTAATTCAGGTTCATGTGAAGCAGTTCCTTCACGGCCCCGATAATGGGCACATAGATACCGAATATGAGAAGCAGCGTGGAACCGGAAATGCCGGGCAGCACCATGGCGGTGATGGCTACCATGGCAGTAAGGAACACATATGCCACAAGGCCCATTGACAAATGTTCCACCGAGACATTCATGCCCTGCCCGCCCGCCGGATTAAAATAGGAGATACAGAACACCAGCCCGATGCCAAGAACCGTGAACACCAGGTTCCCATATCTTCCCCGGATGGAATCCTTCTCTTCCCGTATGACCATAGGCACCGCAAAAAAGGTAAGCCCCATGAACACGGAGCTAATCTCATATATATGTTCCTGGAACAGCCCTGACAACACAAGCACGGACAGGCAGAATCCTGCCACCCATCCAACGCCTAATTTAAAAAGAAAGAAGAATGCCTGTTTCCTTCTGGCATTGTCCTTTCCCATCAAATCATTTAATGAGTTAATGAACTCATCATAAAATCCAAGTAGAAAAGCAATGGTCCCCCCTGACACGCCCGGCACGCTGTCCGCCATGGCCATACAGAACCCCCTGATTCCGTTTAAAAGCACACAAATTCCCTCCTGTCGATTTCTCCCCACAATTATACATGAAATGTGGGGAATTTCAAGTAAAATATAAACCTGTATTTCATTTTACCCTTTTATGTGATATCATAGTGCTAATTTAACCCATAAAAGCAAGGAGGTATAGTATGTATGAACTGATACAGACCGGCAACAGAAGCTTCTACATTAACTGTCCTGCCAAAATCGGCGTATTCCGGATAGATGGTTCACGGATATGTCTGATTGACAGCGGCAGCGACAAGGACGCCGGAAGGAAAGTACGTCAGATTATGGACAGGGAAGGATGGAGCCTGCACGCCATCATCAACACCCATTCCAATGCAGACCACATCGGCGGCAATAAATACCTGCAGCAGCAGACCGGCTGTAAGATTTACGCCAAAGGCGTGGAGGCGGCATTCACAAGCCATCCCCAACTGGAACCCGCTTTCCTGTACGGAGGTTATCCCTTCAAGGACCTGCGGCACAAATTCCTCATGGCCCCGGAAAGCCAGGTATGTGACATAAGCGCCATGGCGGAAGATGCTGCATTATCAGAACTGGAACTGATCCCGCTGCCAGGCCACTTTTTTGAGATGATTGGGGTGCGGACGCCGGACCAGACCGTCTTCCTGGCAGACTGCCTCAGCAGCCGGGCCACCCTTGACAAATACAAGGTATCCTTTATCTATGACGTGTCCTCCTATCTTCAGACCCTGGACCGGGTCATGGAAATGGACGCCCCGCTTTTTGTCCCGGCCCACGCCGAAGCAACGGACAGCATCAAGGACCTTGCCATGTACAATAAGCAATGTGTCCATGAAATTGCCCTTAAGCTCCTTGACATCTGTACCACTCCCCAGACCTTTGAATCCGTCCTCAAGACGGTATTTGATGATTATGGCCTGACCATGACCTTCCAGCAGCATGTATTGGTAGGCTCCACCATCCGCTCCTACCTTTCCTGGCTGAAGGATGAAGGCAGGCTTACTGCATACGTGGAAGGGAACCGGATGTTCTGGTCGGTATCCGATGAATGAGGAGGCCAGGACAGGCAGGGCTGTACAACCCGACGATTGTACGGCCCTGCCCAAAGCCAATCTCCTATTCGCTATTCGCCCTGGAGCGCATCAAATCCCTGCTCTCCCGTCCGCACCTTAATCACGTTCTCAACATCGTATACGAAAATCTTGCCATCTCCGATATTTCCCGTATAAAGAGCTTTCTTGGCAGTTTCAACCACCTGATCCACGGGAACCTTGCTGACAACCACTTCCAGCTTTATCTTTGGCAGCAAGGCCACCTCCTCCACCTGAACACCCCTGTAATAATTCATATGGCCTTTCTGGGTGCCGCATCCCATGACCTGGGTCACCGTCATTCCGGTGACGCCCAACTCCGACAGGGCATCCTTAAGTGAAATGAATCTGGCCTGGTTAAACACCATCACAATCTTGGTCAGCTTTGTTTTTGCAGGCACTGGTTCAGAGTCAGGGAAATGTTCCACTGTAATAGCCTTTTCAACAGACACATCACCTTTTCCTTCTTCCGTTGTCTTACCCATGAATACCATTGGCATGAAGTCTGCATAAGAACTGGAAAGATTGTGTTCGGTTGCATCCAGCCCCTTTGTCTCCTCTTCCCAGCTGGCGCGAAGCCCAATGGTCTTTTTCAGCACGGTAAAGGTAAAGGTCATGGTAACTGCCACCCAGACAATCACCGCCGCCACGCCAATCAGCTGTACACCCAGGAAATGAAAGCCTCCCCCGTACGCCAGGCCGCCGTCCGCTGCAAACACCCCGGTCAGCAGGGTACCTGCCGCGCCGCACATCCCATGGACCCCGATGGCGCCAACCGGGTCGTCAATCCTGCACACCTTATCAATGAACTCTATGCCGGATACAACCACAAAAGCAGCAATCAGACCGATAAAGAACGCGCCGGCCGGCGTTACCAGGTCACAGCCGGCTGTGATGGCTACCAGTCCTGCCAGTGAACCGTTCAGTGTCATGGATATGTCCGGCTTCTTATAGCGCAGCCAGGTGATGATCATGGTTGCGACGGTTGCGGTTGCGGCAGCCAGGTTGGTTGTCACGAAAATAGTTCCGGCTGAATAAACAGATGCGTCACTATCCATGGATACGGTGGAACAGCCGTTAAACCCAAACCAGCAGAACCAGAGGATGAACACGCCCAGGGCACCGAGTGTAAGGCTGTGGCCCAGGATGGCTTTGGGCTTTCCGTCTTTATCATATTTTCCCATACGGGGACCAAGAATCTTGGCTCCCACCAGCGCGGCCACGCCGCCGCACATATGGACTGCGGTTGAACCTGCGAAATCATGGAAGCCCATCTGGGCCAGCCAGCCTCCGCCCCAGATCCAGTGTCCGGATATAGGATATACAACCGCGCTGATGACTGCGCTGTAGATGCAGTATGATATGAATTTGGTGCGCTCTGCCATTGCACCTGAAACAATGGTTGCTGCCGTTGCACAGAAAACCGTCTGGAAAATCAGGAAAGCCGGAAGAGGGACCCCTGCAGGAAGGATGCCGCTGTAGTCCCCCCTTACCAAGGGGTCAAATCCTCCAAAAAAGGCGCCCGCGCCGCCAAACATGATGCCAAATCCCGTAAGCCAGAACAGCGGGGTGCCGATGGCAAAATCCATCAGGTTCTTCATGATGATGTTGCCTGCATTCTTAGCTCTTGTAAAGCCGGTCTCTACCATGGCAAAACCTGCCTGCATGAAGAATACAAGGGCTGCGCCCAGCAGGACCCAGATTGTGTTTACAGCTGAAAATTCCATATAATGTTCCTCCTTATGTTTGATGATGGGGATGTCTGGAATACAAAAGGGTGTATTGCCGCCGGTACCTGACGATTGCAATACACCCCTTTGTGCAGCCTGTTACTCACGTAAGAACAGAAAAAGCGCCGGACGTAAGCACCGGCGCTTTTCTTATGTGGCTTATTATAGTATTCCATGTTTTAAAAGTCAACCATTAATTACCAGTTTGTTAATAAATCATAAAATTCCTATAAAATATATCCTATTTTCAGCAAAACGCAGAAATCAGATACACAGAAACCAGACACGCGGAAATCATCTTCTGCTCACTGCCTTCCAGCGGCCGGCCTGGGACACGAACTGTTCATTCAGCCAGTCCACGCCTTTGGCAATCCCATCCGCATCAAATTCCAGGAGGATTTTTTCTTTTTCCTCTTCCGGGGTGGCGTCGTATCCATATGGTTCCGGCCACACGCAGACCCCCAGCTTAGGTTTTTCCTCACCTTCCGCTTCTGTTTTTTCCATCCGGAAACGCATTCCCTGATAGCTGCCCGTAAACTTTTCCTTTTTCAGGAAATTAATAGGCATGAAATCTTTCAATTCCAACATATAACACACCTGCCTGTCTGAAGTAATCGGGATTATTTCTCATTCTCACCCAGTTCTGCCAAGGTGACTGCCAGACTGCTGATCTCCCCGTCCTCCACCTGGCTGGCCGTGTACAGGGTATATTTGGTACTGCCCCATTCCCAGGCAGCCAGGCGTCCGCCGCTTTCCGTGGTCTTAATCTGTATCTCAGCCACCTGTCCGCCGCTGCCCGCTGTCTCGTTTATGACGCCGTCTTTGAAACGCTCAAATATTCCCGCAAAATCCTCTGCCGTATCAGATGCACGGTAGGTATACCCTATATCATTGAAGGTGAAATGAATATCAGCCACCTCTCCATTAATAATAAAATAGGAGGAATCCACTGCTTCTTCTGGCAGCACCATATGAACCCCGATTTTCTCAAAGGCAAGGACATCATCCACCTCTTCCATGGGGTTGGGCATGCCCGGATTCCCAGTGGATTCCTCAGCCTTGGCGGATGTTTCAGCAGGTGTGGCTGCACTTGGCGCAGGTTCCTTTCCCCCACACCCGCCAATCATGCACGCTGTCAGGGCTGCTGTGAGCAGGACTGCCCATTTACCGGTCTTCCTATAAAAATCCATATACATTTCTCCCTTCCATGCAAACTTAACCGCGTTCCAGAGTGTGCCTGAAAATTGCTTTCCGTCAGATGTGCGTCCCACTTTGTGGGAGATTTGGCCCAAATGAGCGCGGCGTAGCGGGCTACGTTAAGTGAATTTGGGCTAAATATACCGCGAAGTGGGACGTGCAGATGGCGGGAATGAATTTTCATACACGCTCTAGCCCAACTGTCTCACAATACTCCTGAAGGGTCCGGTGCAGCTGGCCTTCTGAAGTCCCGTCACACAATACGACTATCTTATCCCCGGCCCGCAGGATTGTATCCCCCCGCGGTACGAACTCAGCATCGCCACGCATCAGGGAAACCACCAGACAGGTCCTGGGCCACGCAATGGCAGCCACCTTTTGTCCCTCGGCAGCGCTCCCGTGATAAATCATCCCTTCCACCAGTACCTTTTCCCCTGTGAGCGTGGCCTTATTATCCGGGTTCTGTTTGGCCAGCAGACGGTGCAGCAGCTGGTCGTATACAGGCGCACAGCGCAGCATATCCGGCACCAGATAGGCTGCCAGGGATACCATGGACAGGGTCAGCAGATGGGAGAAGGAACCGGACATCTCACTAATCAGGATGATTCCCGTAATGGGGGCCCGCACAATGGCTGAGAAATACCCGGCCATGCCAAGTATGATAAAGTTGACCAGAAGCCCTGAAAGCGATGGGCTTATCAGTTCTGCCACACGGTAATAGATACTCCCGATGATGGCCCCCAGCACCAGCAGCGGCAGGAATATGCCGCCCGGCGCCCCGGAACCGAAGCTGACCATGGAAAAGCAGAATTTGACCACCAACAGCAGGCAAAGGGAACCAAGTACAAAATCACCGGCAGACATCTCTTCCACCAGCGCATGCCCCCCGCCCAGCACGCCGCGGTACAAAAAGCCGAACACACCCGCAAACATGAATGGAATCAGCACCCGTACCACGGGCCAGGGAATCTTCCCGTACAGGTCCTGGGTCTTTGACAGGACCGTGTTGTACACCACTCCCATGGTCCCGATCAGCACGCCCAGAAGAAGCACGTGCCCGTATGTGTTCAGGGGCATCATATGAGTGATGGTAAAGGTAAAGACCGGCTTCAGGCCGAATACATTCCTGGAGACAAAGTCTGAAGTAATGGACGCTGCCATGGAAGATAAAAGCAGTTCCGGTGAAAAGTGCTTATGTACTTCCTCCAGGGAGAACAGGATACCCGCAATGGGCGCGTTAAAGGCAGCCGAAAGGCCGGCGCTGGCCCCGCAGGTAATGAGCAGCTTTTCCTCGGTCTTGACACGCCTGGTCAGTCTGGAAAATCCCTTGGCAGCCATGGCTCCCAGCTGGATGCTGGGGCCCTCCCGTCCCAGTGAGAGACCGCATCCCAGGGACAGGATGCCGCCGCCCAGCTTGGCAATCAGCACCCGCCACCAGCACTCGTCAATCTCCCCAATGATTTCGCCTTCCACCTGCGGTATACCGCTTCCCGAAATCAATGAATCCCATTTAAGCAGACCGGCCACTGCAAAGGCTGCCGCTGCCAGGATGAGGAACCAAACGGGAATAAACCAGGTGTTGGCCTTTCCATAATCCAATATGGTATTTAAGAGAGTATCCGCATATCCAATCAGATACCTGAACGCCACTACCACGGCGCCCGCAATGGCTCCAACCGCAACTCCTTCCAAAATCAATTCATAACGAAAACTCCGGTACCGGTTAATAGTGTGGGTAACCGTATGTTGTTCCGGCTGCATAATATTTCCCCCCTGTATATCCGTCCTGAAATCAATCACATCTCGCTGTATGTGCCTTTAAATTTAACCAGCTTCGGACGGTAGCCTGCGCCTGTAAGGGCAGCCACAATCTGATTCTTGTGCTCCGTGCCGAAGGCCTCCAGGGTAATGCGCAGCTCCACGGCAGCGTTCCTGTTTATGCTGATGAACTGGTTATGTTCCAGCTTGATGATGTTGCCCTGTTCCTTGGCAAGCAGGGCAGAAACCCTTGCCAGCTCACCCGGCTTATCCGGAAGCAGCACCGATACGGTGAATACACGGTCCCTCTGGATCAGGCCGTGCTGTACAATGGAGGACATGGTGATGACGTCCATGTTGCCGCCGCTTAAGATGGAGACAATCTTCTTTTTCTGGACATCCATATGTTTAAGGGCAGCCACGGTAAGAAGCCCCGAGTTCTCAACTATCATCTTATGGTTCTCAACCATGTCGAGGAAGGCCACAATCAGTTCGCTGTCATCAATGGTGATGATATCATCCACATTTTCCTGGATATAAGGGAACAGCTTTTCACCCGGCCGTTTGACCGCTGTGCCGTCCGCAATGGTATTGACCTCGGAAAGCGTGGTCACCTGTCCCTGGCGCAGGGACTCCTGCATGCAATTGGCACCGGCGGGCTCCACACCGATAATCTTAATCTTGGGGTTCAGAAGCTTGGCCAGGGTGGACACGCCCGTGCACAGACCGCCTCCGCCAATGGGTACTAATATGTAATCCACGGTGGGCAGTTCTTTTATGATTTCCATGGCAATGGTGCCCTGTCCCGTGGCAACGGCCAGGTCATCAAACGGATGCACAAAGGTCAGGCCCTGCTCATCTGCCAGCTTATATGCATAGTCGCAAGCTTCATCAAACACATCCCCTTCCAGGACCACCTCCGCGCCGTAGCTCTTGGTGCGGTTTACCTTCATGAGGGGGGTTGTGGTAGGCATCACCACCGTTGCCTTGACGCCGGCCAGCTTGGCCGCGTATGCAACACCCTGCGCGTGGTTGCCGGCTGAGGCGGTAATCAGGCCCTTGGCCTTCTCATCCCCGCTCAGGGTACTGATTTTATAATAAGCGCCCCTAACCTTGTATGCGCCGGTATACTGCATGTTTTCCGGCTTAAAGTATACCTTATTGCCGGTCTGGGATGAAAAATATTCACTGTATACAAGCTTTGTTTCTGTCGTCACTTCCCTTACAAGGTCGGACGCCTCCTCAAATTTCTCTAATGTCAGTTCTTCCATAATCAGTCCTTCTTTCCCTTAGTACCTGTTGCTGTGCCCCTGCCCAGTGCCGTACCAGTAATACCCTTTACTATATCACGTCAATTCATTAAATTCAAGGTTGATTGGGCACCATTACCCTGCTGTCTTCTTCTGTACGTTAAAAAGTGCATTGACAAAATCATCCGCATTGAACTTCTGCAGGTCATCAATCTGCTCGCCAATCCCGATGTATTTGACCGGAAGCCCCAGTTCGGACTGGATGGCAACCGCAATCCCGCCCTTGGCCGTACCGTCCAGCTTGGTCAGTATGATGCCTGTGATATCAGCCACATCCATGAACTGGCGCGCCTGTGCCAGTGCGTTCTGTCCTGTGGTGCCGTCCAGGACCACCAGCGTCTCCCTGTACGCATCGGGATATTCCTTGTCAATGATCCGGTTGATTTTCTTAAGCTCCTCCATCAGGTTCTTCTTATTATGGAGCCGTCCCGCCGTGTCGCAGATCAGCACATCTGCCTTCCTTGATTTGGCGGCAGCCACCGCGTCATAGATGACAGCTGCCGGGTCAGAGCCTTCCTGCTGGGCAATGATATCCACACCGGCCCGGCCGGCCCATTCGGTCAGCTGTTCAATGGCAGCCGCGCGGAAGGTATCCGCCGCAGCCAGGATTACCTTATGTCCCGAATCCTTAAGCTGTCCGGCCAGCTTGCCCACGGACGTGGTCTTGCCCACCCCGTTGACGCCGATGACCAGGACCACGGACTTCCTATGTTCAAACTCATAGGCGTTCTCACCCAGGTCCATCTGCTGCTTAATGCTGCTGATCAGAAGCTCCTTGCATTCCTCCGGCTCCTTAATATGCTGTTCCTTTACCTTGGCCCTCAGATCCTCCACAATGGACATGGTGGTCTGGATGCCCAGGTCGCCCATAATCAGGGTTTCTTCTATCTCCTCATAGAAATCGTCATCAATGGCGGAAAATCCGCTGAAGATGGAATCAATTCCCGATACGATATTGTTGCGGGTCTTGGCAAGCCCTTCTACCAGCCGTCCGAAAAACCCCTTTTTTCCCTCAGCCATAACCTTTACTCCTTATCTGTCATATCAATTTATCAATAATCATATCATATTCCGTTTTAATTTTCCAGGTCATCTGCAATCAGGTTCACGGAAACCAGGGTGGACACGCCCTTTTCCTGCATGGTGATCCCGTACAGGCGGTCGGCCGCCATCATGGTACCCCTTCTGTGGGTGATGACAATGAACTGGGTATTCTTAATCAGCTTATGCAGATATCCGGCAAACCGGTCCACGTTGGAGTCATCCAGCGCAGCCTCAATCTCGTCCAGAAGACAGAAGGGCGAGGGTTTCAGGTTCTGTATTGCAAACAGCAGCGATATGGCTGTCAGGGCCTTCTCGCCGCCGGACAGCTGCATCATGTTCTGCAGTTTCTTGCCCGGGGGCTGTGCAATGATCTGGATGCCTGCTTCCAGGATATCCTCATCCTCCATCAGTTCCAGTGTTCCCCGGCCGCCGCCGAACAATTCCCTGAATACTTTGTCAAATTCAGCGCGGATTTCAGCAAACTTTTCCTGGAACTGGCGGCGCATCCCCATATCCAGCTCCTCGATGATTTTCTCCAGTTCGGCCTGGGCCTGTGTCAGGTCCTCATACTGTGTCTTCATGAATTCATAGCGCTCAGACACTTCCTTATAGTCCTCAATGGAATTCACATTGATGTTGCCAAGGCCCTTAATCCTGGCCTTCAGCTCATCAATCCGTTTCCTGACCTGGGGGGCTGACTGGTATTCTTCCTTTTTAAGTTCCAGCGCAGTGGAGAAGGTCATCTCATACTCGGTCCACATGTAGCTGGTAGATGCTTCCAACTTTTCCTCCAGCTTTTCCTGGCCGGCCTGGACACGGAACATATCCTTATCCAGTTCGGCCAGACGGGCGGTCAGTTCCTCGCGCCTGGCAAAGAATCCCTTCTGCTCAGATGCCATTGCTTCTTTCCTGGCCGTATGGCCGGCAATCACTGCTTCCAGTTCCTCCATCCTGGTCCGGGCGCAGGAAATCTGCTCCCGAATCTGTTCAATCTCCTGTTTCTTCCCAAGGATAATCTGTTCCGAACTGCCGCTGCCGGCTTTCAGGGAAAGGAATTCTTCCTCCAGCTTGCGGATTTCCCCGCGCACACGGATTGTATTTTCCTTGATGAAATCCTGTTTCTGGGTCAGGTTGGCAGTCTCCATCTGAATCGCGGACAGGGCCGCGGCGGCTGTCTCCCGCTCCTTCTTCGCATCCTCCAGGCAAAGGCTTTTTTCCTCAATCTCCTTGTTGGCCTGGCTGTTCTTAAGTTCCAGACCAAGGGTGTCATCCTCCAGGACGGAGCGGCTCTGGGCAATCTCCTTAACCTGTTCCTCCAGCTGCCCATGTTCCCTTACAAGATCCCCGGAGGAATCCGCGATTTCAGCCTTCTTGTCCTCCAGCTGGGAAATGTTCATGCGGATTGTATTTTCCTGTAATGCCAGCTTCTGCAGCCTGGTTTTCAGCTGCTCCAGCTCACCTTTCTTTTCCTGGGCAAGGCTTTCCTTTAAGGCCAGCTCATTCTGGATTTTCTCTATCTGTACCAGGGCCTTGCTGCAGGTTTCCTCCAGTTCCTCAATCTCCCTGCGGCGTCCCAGCAGGTTGCTGCTGTTCTTAAAGGCGCCGCCTGTCATGGAACCGCCCGCGCTTAAAAGCTCGCCCTCCAGGGTGACGATGCGCAGGCTGTACCTGTACTTCCTTGCAAGGGCAATGGCGTTATCAATGGTATCCACCACCACAACCCGCCCCAGAAGATACCGGGCCAGCCCCTTATACTGTCCGTCCACCTGGACCAGGTCATGGGCCAGTCCCAGGACGCCCTTTTCCTTAAGGGCTGCCGGCTGTGAAAAATTCTGGCTTCCATTGATGCTGGTCAGGGGCAGGAAGGTCGCCCTCCCGTACCGGTTCTTTTTCAGGTATTCAATCAGCTGCTTGGCAGTTGCCTCTGAATCCGTGACAATGTTCTGTATGCTTCCGCCCAGGGCTGTCTCGATGGCAATCTCGTATTTCTGTTCCGTGGAAATGATATCAGCCACCACCCCATGGATCCCATGGACCCGGTCCCGGACTTCCATGACGCGGCGGATGCTGTTGCCGTATCCATCATACCGTTCAGCCAGGTTTTTTAAGGACTCCAGCTTGGTATAGGCCATATGGTATTCCTGCTGTGTATCATTCTGGTTGCGGTTTAACCGTTTGGCATCGGTTTCCGCCTCTGTCAGGGCGTCCTCCGCTTCCTGGGCCTTAAACTGCCCGTCTTCCAGCTGCTGCCTTACTTCATCCAGGGCAGCCTGTTCCTTTGCAATCAGTTCATCCTGGACCGATTCATCGCTTTTAAACTTAAGCAGCTTCTGGGTTACCTCACTGCGCCGCAGGTTTATCTGCTCCAGCATGGTCTCATAGCGCTGCCTGCGCGCTGTAAGGGATGCCTTCTCATTCAGGGACTGGATGATGACGCCCTTGGCTGCCTCGATTGACTCATCCAGGTTCCGTATAAGCTCATCCTGGCTGTTCAGCCTGGCCTGGGCCTGTTCCTGACGCTCCCTTGCATCGGTGACCTGCGAAACCATCCGGCCATATTCCTCCTCGTAGGAGGAAAGCTGCCCTTTCCTGACCTCCAGCTCCCCGGTGATGACGGTCCTGCGGCTTTCCAGGTGTTCCTCATTCATCTCCTCGGTATGTATCTGTTCGTTCAGGACATTGATCCGGCCTTCCAGGCTGCCCTTTGATACGGTCTCCTGGTTCAGTTCCTGGCGGTCTGACGCAATCTGCCCTTCCAGATCGGCAAGGCCCTGCTCCAGCTTCTCATATTCCTCCTTAAGACGCCCGGATTCCTTCCTGGTGTCCTCCATGTCCCCTGCCAAAAGACTGCGCCGTTTTGCCGCTTCCTCCAGCTGTCTGCTGATAATGTCCGTATCCATAAGGAACAGGTTGGCGTCGCAGAGCTTCAGTTCCTCTTTTAACTGAAGGTATTCCCTGGCTGCCTTGGACTGACGTTCCAGGGGGCCCACCTGCTTTTCCAGTTCCGACAGGATGTCGCTTACGCGGATCAGGTTGGCCTGCTCGTCCTCCAGCTTTTTCTGGGCAATGTTCTTCCTGCGCTTGAATTTAACAATGCCGGCAGCCTCGTCAAACAGCTCGCGCCTCTCCTCGGGCTTTCCGCTTAAAATCTTATCAATCTGTCCCTGTCCGATGATGGAGTATCCTTCTTTGCCGATACCCGTATCATAGAACAGTTCGTTAATATCCTTAAGACGGCATGCGCTGCCGTTAATCATGTACTCACTTTCACCAGAACGGTACAGGCGGCGTGATACCGTGACCTCGTCATAGTCAATGGCCAGCTGATGGTCGCTGTTGTCCAGGGTGATGGCCACATAGGCAAAGCCCTGGGGCTTCCTCATCTCTGTTCCGGCAAATATGACATCCTGCATGCTGGCGCCGCGCAGCTGCTTGATTCTCTGTTCCCCCAGCACCCAGCGCACCGCGTCCGCCACATTGCTCTTGCCGCTTCCGTTGGGGCCCACAATACCCGTGATACCGTTGTGGAACTCAAACAACAGTTTATTGGCAAAGGACTTGAACCCCTGAATCTCAATACTTTTTAAATACATACTTCACCTGCTTATTATTCTGCGTCTGCCAAGGTATCCAGAGCCCTGAGTTTCAGGATGCCGTTATAGGCAGCAACCTGTTCCGCGGCCTTCTTGGTGCGGCCCATGCCTCGGCCGATTTCCGTGTCACCTATTTTTGCACAGACTTCAAATGACTTGTTGTGGTCCGGCCCTTCCTCCTTGAGGATTTCGTAGGACAGGGCTTCTGCCTGACGGCTCTGCACCATTTCCTGTAAGATAGTCTTGCTATCATAAAAGAGCTGCTTATGTTCAATATCATTCAGGATGAAATGATGGATGAACTCTTTTGCATTAGCAAAACCACCGTCCAGATAGATTGCCCCAATCAGGGCCTCCATTGCGTCGCTGACCACGGAATTGCGCCCGCGTCCGCCGGTGGCGTCCTCGCCCTTGCCTAAAAACAGATACTCCCCCAGCCGTATGTCCCCTGCGCAGTAAGCCAGTGTGGGTTCGCATACAATGCTGGCGCGGATTTTCGTCAGGTCGCCTTCAGGCAGTGTGTCATACTTGTGGTACAGGAAATCGCTGGTCACGATTTCAAGGACAGCATCCCCCAGGAATTCCAGACGCTCATTGCACCTGCTGTGGTCCAGGCGGTGCTCATTGGCATAGGAGCTGTGGGTCAGGGCCTGTGAAAACAGGTTCTGGTTCTTGAACTGATAATCAATCCTTTCTTCCAATTCTTTCAAATGGCCGTTCATACTTTTCCTTCTTTCTTGAATATAATAAACAAAATGCTGGTATTTACGCAAGTCCGTACCAGCTGTAAAACGCACAAAAAGGGCTGTGCCCACACAGCCCCTGTGCCATCATTAATTTAATGCGTTCTTAATCTGCTCTACTGCGTCGCCAACACTCACAATCTGTTCTGCAGCTTCATTTGGAATCTCAATGTCAAACTCCTCTTCAATTCCCATGATGATCTGGAAAATGTCCAGTGAGTCCGCACCCAGGTCATCTACGAACGTAGCTGCCATTGTCACTTCCTCCGGTTCAATGTTCAACACTTCTGCGATAATACCCTGTAATTTCTCAAATTCCATCTCTTAGCTCCTCTTTCTTAAATCTTGTTTTTTACATTCGTCCTTCGGACTTATTCCGCACGGTCCCCACATAAGGATTCCCGGATTTTTTGGTTGATCCCCTGCTCCTTAAATGTCACGCACTGAATAATGGAATTGCGCACCTCTGTGCGCTTTGAGTTGCCATGGGTCTTGACCACCAGGCCGTTCAGACCCAGAAGCGGCGCCCCTCCATACTGGCTGGCGTCAAAGGCCTTAAGGGTCTCCTTGAGGGCGGGCTTGACAAGCAGCGCCCCAATCTTACTTCTTAAGGTGGACATCATCCCTCCCTTGACCATGCTGATCAAAGTGGCGCCGACCCCCTCGTAGAGCTTCAGGATCACATTGCCCACAAATGCTTCACAGACAATGACATCCGCCGCGCCATGGGGAATCTCCCTGGCTTCAATGCTGCCGATGAAATTGATGCCCGGACATTCCTTTAACAGCGGGAATGTCTCCTTCACCAGCGCATTGCCCTTTTCTTCCTCCGCACCGATATTGACGATTGCGACCCGGGGATTCCGGATTCCCATCACATGTTCCATATAGATGGAACCCATCTGCGCAAACTGCACCAGATGGGATGGCCTGGCATCCACATTGGCTCCGCAGTCAATCAAAAGTGATACGCCTTTTTCTGTTGGGATCAGGGGCGCCAGCGGCGGTCGTTCCACCCCTTTGATGCGTCCCACGATCACCTGTCCGCCCACCAGGATGGCTCCTGAACTTCCGGCGGAAACAAAGGCATCAGCCTCCCCCTTTTTTACAAGGTTCATACCTACCACTATAGAAGAGTCCTTTTTCTTCCTGATTGCGTTAACCGGCGGTTCATCCGTGGCAATTACCTCGGCGGCGTTTACCACCTGGATCTGTTCCTTATTGTAGGTGAATTTGCTTAATTCAGCAGTCACTGTCTGCTCCTGACCCACAAGAAGCACCTGTATCCCTGGTTTTGCGTTCACGGCGTCTACGGCACCGGCCACCATTTCGCCGGGCGCATAATCCCCGCCCATGGCATCTACGGCTACTTTAATCATAATGACTCTCCTTTCGGTCCTGCATACAACTTATAATATACTAGATATCATTCTATAAATCAATATGTTTTTTATCCGGTTTTCCGAAAAGAAGGGGGGTGTTAAAACCAGCCCGGACACACGCTCTAGGACCTCCACGCCACCAGGTCATCCATGGATTTTCTCGGCCTTGGCCCGGGCGCCTCATCCGCGTATCCCAGCGCCATGGCTGCTGTCAGGGTTCCCTGGACGCCCAGCCATTGGTTCAGTTCCCGATATGCAAAAAAGATGTCGCATATCCACAGGCTGCCTAACCCCAGTCCTTCTGCCGCCAGCGTCATGTTCTCCACGGCAGCGCCGATTGACTGTGCATTGCAGATTTCATAAATGCGCTGTTCCGGTGTGGCCGGTGAATCAAGGTCCAGGCCAAGGGGATTGATGATGAACAGGTTCACCGGCGCCTGTTCCATGATATGCAGGGTATGCTCAGCGCCGCTTATGTGCTGCCTGCTTTCAGGAAGCAGGGCATCCCTTCCCTCTTTTTCCCTTGCAAGGCCGCGGCCCATGGCCTCCAGCATTTCTTTTTTAGCCTCCCCTGAAACCACGATGAACTTCCAGGGCTGACGGTTCTTTGATGAAGGCGCAAGGCTTCCGGCATAAAGGATTTCCTCTATGGCTTCCCTTGGAACCGGAGTGTCTTTATATTTCCTTATACTGCGCCTGTTTAAAATGGATGGTATCAAGTGTCTGCCTCCTCTATCCCATGTCTGTGCTGTCTATTCCTGTTCCCCATTATATACGCATCCGCGGCTCCTGTCCACAAAGAATGGACGGGCCGGACCTCCCCGGCCTTTCCGGGATTTTTAAAAATCCCCAAATATATACAGTAAAATGCCAATCCGTGTTATACTACATCCAGGAGGTATACCCATGGAAAGGACTTATTCAACATCAGAAATTGCCGGCATCATCGGAATCCATCCCAATACAGTGCGCCTGTATGAGCAGCTCTGTCTGATAACGGCGCCGGAGAGGAAACCGAATGGATACAGGATATTTACAAATCTGCACTTAGACCAGTTTACCAATGCCAGGCTGGCATTTCAGGTGGAAATCCTCCAGAATGGACTGCGCCGCCTGGCGGTTGATATTGTCAAGGCCACTGCTGCTTGTGATTTTGACAAGGCAATCCATTTATCCGAAACCTACTGCCGGCAGATTGAAACCGAGACAGGACATGCGGAGGAAGCCATTGAAATCGTGAAGGACATGCTGGCCGGAAGGAATGAGGGGAACGGGACGCTCTGTCTGGGCAGAAGCCAAACAGCCGCCTATCTTGGAATTACCATTGATACCCTGCGCAATTGGGAACTGAACGGACTTTTAAGGACGAAACGGCATAAAAACGGATACCGCTTCTATACGGAAACAGATATCAGACGGCTGAAGATCATCCGCTCCCTGCGCTGCGCCAACTACTCCCTTACCGCCATCTTAAGAATGCTGACCGCCCTCTCCCATGACCCGGATACGGATATCCGGTCAGCTATTGACGCAGCCGACGAATCGGTCATCACTGCCTGTGACAACCTGCTTTCCTCCCTTTCCCTTGCAGGGAAGAACGCAGACAGGATCCTCCGCAACCTGCGCAGCATGAAAGAAAAATACGGTTCAAACCCTCCACTTTAACACCAGACTTTGTTCTGGTGTTATTCTTTGATAGAAAAATCAAGGAGGTTATGTCATGAAAACAGACACTGATTCAACCAACAGGAATCCGGCCTGCACGGATCCGGACCATATGGGTCCAGCCATCCATGTGGAAAAGCTCACCAAATCCTATCACGGGACAACGGCCCTTCACGGCCTGTCCCTGGATGTAATGCGGGGGGAGGCCTTTGGGCTTCTGGGGGCCAACGGGGCAGGAAAAAGCACAGCCATCGAGTGTATCCTAGGAACAAGAAAACCTGACAGCGGCACCGTGTCCGTCCTTCAGATGGACCCGGTCATGAACCGGAAGGAGCTGTACCAAAGGGTCGGCGTCCAGTTCCAGGAATCCAGTTATCCTGACCATATCAGGGTATGGGAACTGTGTGAGGAAACAATGTCGCTCTACAGACGCCCGCTTCCCTATGGGAATCTGCTGGACCGGTTCGGCCTGAAGGAGAAATCCGGGAGCATGATAAAAGATTTGTCCGGCGGGCAGAAACAGCGCCTGTTCGTCGTCCTGGCCCTCATGATGGATCCGGAAGTGGTTTTCCTGGATGAACTCACAACCGGGCTGGATGTAAAGGCAAGGCGTGATGTCTGGAAACATCTGCTGGAATTAAAACAGGCCGGCACAACCATTTTCCTGACCTCCCACTTCATGGATGAGGTGGAGGTGCTGTGCGACCGCATTGCCATCCTGTCACATGGCCGTGTCATCTTTAAGGGCACGGTAAAGGAAGCAATTGAAGCAAGTCCCTGCAGTACCATGGAGGACGCCTATATCTGGTTTACAAAGGAGGAAGAAAATGAAGACATTCAGAACCATGCTTAAAACCGAAATAAAGCTTTCTGTCCGCGGTATGGACATGGTCATCTTCGGGCTGTGCCTGCCCGTGGCCATGGTTGTGATCCTTGGGGCGGTATCCGGAAACAGGCCAGCCTTTGAGGGCGCATCCTATACCTTTTTTGAGCAGTCCTTTGGCGCGCTGTCCACCATTGCCATTTGCGCAGGCGGCGTAATGGGGCTTCCCCTTCTGATTTCCGATTACAGGCAGAAGAAGATACTGAAACGTTTCCAGGTGACTCCGGTGAGCCCGGCCCTGATCCTGGCAGTCCATGTGGCCATCTATGCCATCTATGCCCTGGGCTCCCTGGTCCTGGTCTATGGGACGTCGGCCGTATTCTTCGGTTTCCGGATGCAGGGTTCTGCCGCGGCTTTCATCCTCAGCTATCTGCTGGTCATGCTGTCCATGTTCAGCATCGGCCTGGCAGCAGGCGGACTTGCGCCGGATACCAAGACAGCCGGAATCATTGCCAGTATACTTTATTTTCCCATGCTTATATTTTCCGGCGCAACGCTGCCCTATGAAATCATGCCCGTCCCCATGCAGAAGGCTGCCGGCCTGATGCCTCTTACCCAGGGAATCAAACTGCTAAAGGCAGCCGCCCTGGGACAGCCGACGGACCAGGTATGGTTACCTGTCCTGATCCTGGGGGCGGTCTTCATCCTATGCTGCGGCATTGCGCTGCGGTTCTTCCGGTGGGAGTAGGGCAGGACCCGTCCTCACCCTCCCATGAAATCCATAAGGCTTAACTGCTCCCCCTCCCGCTTATCCTCAAATTCATGGATGTAGGAAAACAGCTGGCTGATATCCGTATTCAGCCCGCTGTTCCTGCATGCGTCTTTAAACAGCTTCATCAGCTCCTTCCTGCGGGGGCTGCCCACCTCATAGGCCTTTCCATAGGTATCCATATACTTTTTCTTAAGCCCGGGAAAATGTGCGTCCAGCTGCTGATAAAAATACTGCCTGTCGCCGTCCCGCAGGGTCACGCCTATGTCAAAGGCAATGATCCCATAGGACTTTGCCCGGGCGGCATGATCCACAATGCCCAGGATGTTCTCCTCCGTATCATTGATGAACGGGAGGATGGGGCACATCCATACGATTGTGGGGATGCCAGCATCCCTCAGTATCTCAAGCACCTCTCCCCTGCGCCTGGTGGTGCATACATGGGGTTCTATGATTCTGCACAGGTCCTCGTCACAGGTGGTCAGGGTCATCTGGACCACACACTTTGTCTTTTCATGAATCCTCTTAAGCAGGTCCAGGTCCCGGAGGATTAAATCTGATTTTGTGATCAGTGAAACGCCGTATCCGTACCGTTCAATCAGTTCCAGGCATTTTCTTGTAAGACCCAGCTCCTGCTCAATGGGCATATACGGGTCGCACATGGACCCGGTGCCGATTATGCAGCGGCTGCGCCTGCGCTTTAAAGCCAGTTCCAGAAGCTCCGGGGCATTGGCCTTTACCTCAATGTCCTCAAAGTCATGGTCCATGCCATAACATGTGCTTCTGGAATCACAGTAAATGCAGCCGTGGGTACATCCGCGGTACAGGTTCATCCCATTTTTAGCTGATAAGATAGATTTTACATTCACCTTGTGCACGGCAATCCTCCTGGTTTTCCAATCCATTCATTTCCATGGTGTTTCCATTGTACACGTTATGGCCCCGGACTTCAATACCGTTTCGGATCCCAACACGCAGAAAGGCGCTGCCCCCGCCGGACCGACCTGTCCAGCCTCCATGGCAGCGCCTTATCTGTATTTCTTCTGTCAGGTTTACTGAATGGATATTACCTTGTAATCCTGGTCTTCAACGGTTTTCTTCAGTACCGAATCATCCACCGGCGCGCTCAGTGTGACCACTGCGCTTCCTGATTCATGGCTGACAGCGGCGGATGTCACTTCGGGAAGTTCCTCCAGGCATTTCTTAACCCTGGCCTCACAGTGGCCGCACATCATACCCTCAATTTTCATTGTCTTTTCCATCTTTTTTCCTTCCTTTCTCTTTGCTTTGATTTTTTTATCCCTTTTAGCGTCATACATCTTAAAAAGATTAAGCCGGAGCGCATTGGTTACCACGCAGAAGCTGGATAAACTCATGGCAGCTGCTCCGAACATGGGATTCAGTTTCCATCCAAAAACAGGATACCACAGTCCTGCTGCCAGGGGAATACCCACGGCGTTGTAAAAGAACGCCCAGAACAGGTTCTCATGTATGTTCCTCAAGGTGGCCCGGCTTAAGCGGATGGCTGCCGGGACATCGCTAAGGCGGCTCTTCATAAGGACCACATCTGCCGCATCAATTGCAATGTCAGTCCCCGCGCCAATGGCAATGCCGATATCAGCCCTGGTAAGCGCAGGCGCATCGTTGATACCGTCCCCCACCATGGCTACCTTTCCCTTTTGCTTCAGGCTGCGGATCACGCTTTCCTTTCCATCCGGGAACACGCCTGCAATCACTTCATCCACACCGGCCTGCTTTCCCACTGCCCCGGCCGTCCTCTCATTGTCGCCCGTAAGCATGACCACATGGATGCCCATGTCCTTAAGTTCCCTTACCGCCTGTGGGCTGTCTTCCTTTATAGTATCGGCAACTGCAATGATTCCAATCATCTGGCTGTCCATACTGAAAAACAGCGGTGTCTTCCCCTCTTCTGCCAGCTGTTCGGACTGGGCTTTCATCTCAGGCGTTACCGGCGCATGGCTGCTGATGAAGTTGAAATTGCCGCCGCACAGCAGGACGTTGTCCATGACAGCGGATAATCCATTGCCTGGCAGCGCTTTAAAATCAGATATTTCCCCGGCAATCAGCTTCTCCTCCTCTGCCTTGGCAAAGATTGCCCTTGCAAGAGGATGTTCGCTCCTTTTTTCCAGGGCAAATGCAAGTTCCAGAAGCCGTGTTCCTGAAATGCCCCGGGCCGGTATGATGTCGGTTACCCTTGGCTCGCCATTGGTGATAGTACCTGTCTTATCCAGGGCCACGATTTCCACCTTGCCTGTTTCCTCCAGGGAAACAGCTGTCTTAAACATGACGCCGTGTTTGGCGCCCATTCCATTGCCCACCATGATTGCCACCGGCGTGGCAAGGCCCAGGGCACAGGGGCAGCTGATGACCAGTACGGAAATCCCGCGCGCCAGGGCAAATCCAATGCCCTGTCCTGCAATCAGCCATCCGATGATAGTGACAGCCGATATGGCAATCACTGCCGGCACAAACACGCCAGATACTTTATCCGCAACCTTGGCAATGGGTGCCTTGGTGGCCGCCGCATCGCTGACCATCTGGATGATCTGGGACAGCGTGGTGTCTTCGCCCACCCTTAAGGCCTGGCACTTAATAAAACCCGACTGGTTAAGGGTTGCCGCCGACACATGGTCCCCTTCCCCTTTGTCTGCCGGTATGCTCTCTCCGGTAAGGGCTGATTCATCCACCGCACTGCTGCCTTCCAGCACAATACCGTCCACGGGTATATTCTCACCAGGGCGTACCACAAAAACATCGCCTTTTTTAACCTGGTCAATGGAAACCACGGTCTCCGCCCCATCCTTTAATATGACTGCTGTCTTTGGCGCCAGTTTCATCAGGCTTTTTAATGCGTCCGTGGTCTTTCCCTTGGAACGCGCCTCCAGCATCTTGCCAACCGTGATCAGGGTCAGGATCATTGCCGCGGATTCAAAATAAAACTCATGCATATAACCCATGACCCCTGTCATGTCCCCGCGCACCTGGGCGCCGGTCATGGCAAACAGGGCGTATACGCTGTAGACCAGGGATGCTCCCGATCCCAGGGCTACCAGCGTATCCATGTTGGGCGCCCTGTGGATCAGGCCCTTGAAGCCGCTGATGAAAAACTTCTGGTTGATTACCATGACAATGGCTGTCAGGATTAGCTGCAGCAATCCCATGGCCACATGATTGTCAGCGAAAAATGCCGGGACAGGCCAATCCCACATCATATGCCCCATGGAAAAATACATCAATATAATCAGAAATCCCAGTGATGCATACAATCTTTGTTTTAAAACAGGTGTTTCCCTGTCCTTTAGCATATCGCCCGGATCATTGGCCGCCACGTTCCCGGCCGCCGTGCTCTTGGACGCCTCTCCTTTAGCAGCAGCCCCGTATCCTGCATCCGCAACCGCCTTTACAATGTCCTGAGGGGACGCGGTCCCTTCCACTCCCATGGAGTTTGTCAGCAGGCTGACGGAACAGGATGTGACCCCCGGCACCTTGGATACCGCCTTTTCCACACGGGCGCTGCAGGCTGCGCAGCTCATGCCTGTTACTGTATATTGTTCCATATGTCTCTTCTCCTTCCTCTCTGACCGGATGACGCTGGCCGGCCGGATTCCCATATCAGCGCATAAGTTTCTGGATGGTGGCTACCAGTTCGTCAATGGTCCCATCCTTTCCGGCGCGGATATCATCCACCACACAGGTACGCATGTGATTGGCCAGCAGTACTTTGCTGAAACTGTTCAGCGCAGCATTGGCCGCAGCAACCTGGACAAGGATATCCGTGCAATAGGCATCCTTTTCCACCATGTTTTTAATTCCGCGGATCTGTCCTTCAATACGGTTCAGACGGTTCAACAGATTTTTATATTCTTCTTGGGAACGCTCTTTTGTCTTATGACTGCAGCATTGCTCCTTTTCCATGTTTATCCTCCTTGTATACCCATGCTGGGTATATTTGATGGTTTTATTATATACCCCATCCGGGTATAATGCAAGCATTTTTATTCTGTTTCAATCAATTTTTAACATTCCGGCAAATAAAATACACCTGCAAGCAGCCCTCCTCCATGATACCGTCCTAACATTCATAGGATGGAAACGGCTTCTTATAGGTGTATCCCGGATTACAAAAATAGACGGCCCCCTGGGTATCCCCAAAAGGCCGCGTATTTAATCACTTTTCACAAATTTCAGCTTGCTTAGGATTAATCTTCAACACTGACGATTTCTCTCTTGTTATAAGAACCACAAGCCTTGCAAACTCTGTGAGGCATCATCAGGGCACCGCACTTGCTGCACTTCACAAGGTTTGGAGCGCTCATCTTCCAGTTTGCCCTGCGGCTGTCTCTTCTTGCTTTAGAAGATTTATTCTTTGGACAGATAGACATGGTTTACACCTCCTTCAACTGTTTAAAAATATCCTGGATAACTGACATTCTTGGATCCGGCATGCTGTCTTTACAGTCACCTTCTCCAGAGCCCGGATTTGTACCATATCTATTAGAAATCCCCTGACAGTCTTCACTGCAGAGAACCTTCATAGGCAGGTTCAAGGTTAACTCATTACCAACCAGCTGGTCGACATCCAGATTATAACCATTAATATAGAACTGCTCATCTAAATCAGCTGCCCTATCCTCATCCGTCTGCTTCATGTCCACTTTCTGGTCAATCTCCAGATGGAATGGAACCTTTACCGGTTCAAGGCATCGGCTGCACGGCATCTCAAGGCACACATCAGCCTCACCTTTCACGGTCAGCACCTTATCCCCCTGATTGGTAATCACCAGATTGACAGGATGCTTTTCCACAATCCCATAAACACCATCCGGTGCATGAAACTGTGTCATCTCCAATTCCAGGTCATATGTTTTAGACTTTCCCTCAACGGGAAACAGTTCCGATAAATTAATCAGCATATCATACTCCTTGATATGCACCTATGCTATTATACATAGGCACAAGGGGTTTGTCAATAAAAAGTTTCCAAATTTACGCAAATTTACTGAACCAGTTCCAGGGTCTCTCTTGCAATTGCCAGCTCTTCGTTGGTTGGGATCAGCATTACCTTTACCTTGGAATCAGCAGCTGAAATCATCCTCTCCTGTCCGCGCACATTGTTTGCCTCGTCGTCAATCTTAACGCCCATGTAAGCCAGGTTAGAGCAGATTGCTTTTCTTCCGGTCTTGTCGTTCTCACCAACGCCTGCTGTAAATGCAATGGCGTCCACGCCGTTCATGGCAGCCGCATATGCGCCGATGTACTTGGTCACACGGTAAATGAACGCATCCAGTGCAACCTCAGCCAGATGGTTTCCGTCAGCCTTGGCATTCTCGATGTCGCGGAAATCGCTGGAGATTCCGTTGGTCATGCCGTATACGCCGGACTTCTTATTTAAGATATCCAGCATCTCGTTGATGTCAATACCTTCCTTGTTCATGATGAACTGAAGGACCGCCGGATCCACATCACCGCTTCTGGTGCCCATGATCAAGCCTTCAAGAGGTGTCAGGCCCATGCTGGTGTCCACGCACTTGCCGCCGATGGAAGCAGATACGCTGGCGCCGTTGCCCAGGTGGCAGACAATGACTTTTGCTGTTTCAGGATCCAGGCCGCCGAATTTGATTGCCTCGCCGGACACAAACTTGTGGCTGGTTCCGTGGAAGCCATAACGCCTGATTCCGTACTTCTCAAAATACTTGTGGGGAATTGCATACATATAAGCCTTCTCGGGCATGGACATGCCAAAGGCAGTATCAAACACAGCAACGTTAGGTGTTCCGGGCATAGCTGCCTCGCATGCCTCGATACCCATCAGGTTGGCCGGGTTGTGCAGGGGGCCCAGGTCAAAGCATTCACGGATGACACGCTTCACATCATCATTGACAACAATGGAATCGCTGTAAACAGTGCCGCCGTGGAGCACACGGTGTCCAATGGCGGAAATCTCGCTTGTATCCTTGATTACGCCATGTTCTGCATCCAGAAGGGCTTCCATGACCATCTGGATTGCCGTCTTGTGGGTAGGCATGGGTTTCTCAATGACGAACTTGTCCTTTCCGGCCGGCTGATGTGTCAGCTTGGAGCCGTCAATCCCAATCCTCTCGCAGAGGCCCTTTGCCACTACGCTTTCATTTTCCATATCAATCAACTGATACTTTAAGGAAGAGCTGCCGCAGTTAATAACTAAAATCTTCATGTTTATATTTTCTCCTTAATCTTATTAATTATTCTGGCACTGTACAGCGGTAATGGCTACAACACCTACAATATCATCTGCAGAGCATCCTCTGGACAGATCGTTCACAGGCTTTGCAATACCCTGGCACATGGGGCCGTAGGCCTCTGCCTTGCCAAGTCTCTGCACCAGCTTATAACCGATGTTGCCTGCATCCAGGTCCGGGAATACCAGGACATTGGCATGTCCTGCCACCTTGCTGTCCGGAGCCTTGGACTGGCCGATTTCAGGAACAATGGCAGCATCCAGCTGAAGTTCGCCGTCCAGTTCCAGCTCAGGAGCCATCTCCTTTGCCAGTCTGGTTGCCTCAACCACCTTGTCCACATCTGCGTGGCTTGCGCTGCCCTTGGAGGAATGGGAAAGCATTGCAACCTTGGCATCCTTTCCTGTAAGCAGCTTAAAGCTCTCGGCAGAAGATACCGCAATGGCAGCCAGCTCTTCCGGATTCGGGTTCTGGTTCAGGCCGCAGTCAGCAAATACAAAGGTTCCGTTATCCCCGAACTGGCAGTCAGGCACTTCCATAAGGAAGAATGCAGATACCAGCTTGGTGCCCGGCTTGGTCTTAATCACCTGCAGGCAGGGACGGAGTGTGTTGGCAGTGGAATGGCATGCGCCGGATACCATGCCGTCAGCATCGCCCTTCTTGATCATCAGGCAGCCGTAGTATGCATAATCATTCAGGATGGTTTCCCTGGCCTTTTCTTCGGTCATTCCTTTGGCTTTCCTCAGTTCCACGAATAAATCGATATATTCCTGGGTCTTTTCATATGTCCTTGGATTGATGATGGTTGCACCGGACACATCCAGTCCGCTGCTGTGCTCACCGATATCCTCCGGTGTTCCGATAATGACCAGGTTTGCCAGATCCTCTTTTAAAATTTTTTCAGCAGCAACCCATGTCCTGCGGTCCATAGACTCAGGAAGCACGATGGTTTTCTTATCTGCCCTTGCTTTTTCTTTAATAACATCAATAAATCCCATGGTATACCCCTTTCCTTATTGTAAATAATGCATATAGGCTTATTATATACGTTGTGAATGGGGGAAACAAGTTGTATTTCGCAAATTCTTGCATTTTTTTAAGTACCCTGCATACGTATTTTTTATGGATTATCTATATTATATCCAAATAAAAGGAGATGACACCTGCCATCTCCTTTTAGGATACCGTTCTCCTATCATCTTTACTGCCCATCAGATTTTCTCGTACCGGTCCACATCAATTACAAAGATTGTGGCGCCGCCCACCTCCACATTCATGGGCATGGTTGCATAATTCACCATGGTGGTGCCGGAAATATACGGCATATTCACCGTAAGCTTCTGGTGCTGCCCGCATTCCTGCTTAATGATGTCAATTACTTCCTGTACCTTATCATCCTCCGCACCAATCATCAGTGTGGTATTGCCCTTTTTCAGGAATCCGCCGGTGGTGGACAGCCTGGTTACGCTGTAGTGCTGTTGGGTTAACTGGCTTATTACATCATCTTCGTTGTCATTCCTCACGATTGCATATACTAATTTCATAAGCTGAACCTCCTTAATTGAATGTCTATTAGGTCCAGTATATCATATTTTTCATAAAATTGGTGTTAATATTTTATGAATTAGCCGCCGGCTTTGTTCCCAGGGTTATCTGTACGTCATGCTCCACATAAGCGCCGTTGGCCAGGGACTGGACGGTCAGGGTAACGGTGGATCCGCCCTCATAATACGTAAGCATCTGTTTTAATTCTTCCATGTTTGTGACAGACTGCCCGTCAAACTTGGTAATGATATCCTTTTCCTTTAAATCAGAGGATGCCGCTGCCCCGCCTTCCACAATCTTATAAACGTAGATGCCCACCGGCATGCCAAACTCCTGGGCCGCGGATGCGTCAATGTTGGTTCCCTGGATTCCCAGATATCCCTGTGCGCCTTCAGATACAGCCACACGGGTCTTCTTGGTCATCAGGCTGTTGAGGATATCCTGCGCCTTGGAAATGGGGATTGCAAAGCCCATGCCCTCAACCTCAGTGGATGCTGTCTTGGCCGCATTGATGCCGATTACATTGCCGTTTAAGTCAATCAAGGCGCCGCCGCTGTTGCCTGGGTTGATGGCTGCATCGGTCTGGATGAAGGTCCTGGTGATTCCGCTGCCGTCCGTGATTTCCCTGTCAAGTGCGCTGACATAACCAACGGTTACGGACTGTCCATATCCAAGTGCATTGCCGATTGCCACAACCTGCTGCCCTACCTTTATGTTGTCGGAGTCCCCCAGGGACGCCACCTTAATCTTGCTCATGGTATCGGATGGGATATCCTTTAACTGTACTGCAATAATTGCCAGGTCAGAGGCTGAATCCGTACCCTTGACAGCAGCGCTTACATCGTTGTTGTCCACAAATGTAACCTTTAAGTCCTGTGCCCCGTCAACCACATGATTGTTGGTGGCAATCAGAAGTTCCGTATCGCTCTGGTTGATGATGATGCCTGAACCGCTGCTCTGGGCCTGGTAGGTCTGGGGCATTCCGAAGAAGTCCCGCTGCTGTACGGTCATGGTATCGTTGATGGCCACAATGGACGGCATCACTGTTTCCACGATTCCTGACACATCGGTTACTGCTGTCACCGTGGTCGCCCCCTGTCCTCCGTTCTGTGTGGTCACGGCGGGCGCCACCTGCTGGATCTGGGGCTGTGGCTGGGCCTGGGCGCCTGCGCTTCCATACATGCCTGTCATCCTGGCTCCCAGATAACCCACCCCTGTCATCACCCCGCCGGATACGGCTCCGAACAGGACTGCCGCTGCCGTGATTCCGGCTGCCCGTTTCATCCACAGGCCTTTCTTTGGCCCGCCATGCCTGCCGTTGCCGCTGTTCCCGGGCTGCTGTGAATACATATCATATCCCTGCCCGCGGTTCCCTTCATGGGACGGATTGTATCCGTTGTTCCTGTTCCCCTGGGTCTCATTCATATTGGGGGTGGTCCAGTTAACGGTTGTCTCCGGTATGTTCCTCTCTGCGCTGCTATTTCCATTTAAATTCCTGTTTTCATTCTCGTACATAAAAAAGTCTCCTTTCATACAATTCTCTATGTTTTGGATATTTAATTTATTTCCTCTTGACACTTATAAATATATCCAGGATTTATGGTGGAATTGTGAAGCGATTGTGGAGAAATTGTGTTCGAAATATTATAGATTTATAAACTGGACATGAATGGATCCGGACCGGACGGATCCGGGCTGGACGGATTGACTGATTCCCGATATAATGGACATGATAATTGGCAATGGGAAAGAACGAGGTGTTTCATGAAACTGACCGGAATCATAGCAGAATATAATCCGTTTCACAGCGGACATGAATTTCATATAAAAAAAGCAAAGGAACTGACAGGCTCTGACTGCTGCGTGGTGGTCATGAGCGGCGACTTTGTCCAGCGAGGGGAGCCTGCGGTATACAGCAAATACATCCGGACCCGCATGGCCCTGTGCTGCGGCGCGGACCTGGTGGTGGAACTTCCTTCTGCCTTTGCCGTCAGCAGCGCTGAGGACTTTGCTGCCTGCGGCGTGTCCCTTCTGACCTCCCTTGGCGCTGTGGATACCATCTGCTTTGGCAGTGAGGACGGTCAGGTCCAGCCGCTTCTGACAGCCGCCTCCCTGCTGGCTGAGGAAAGCCCGGAATTCTCCGGTCTCCTGAACCAGGGGCTGAAGCAGGGCTTAAGCTGGCCCCAGGCCAGAAACCACGCCCTAATCCGGATGGCAGGGACAGTGCCGGACTTTCCGCTGCAGCCTGAAAGCCTTGACCGTCTTCTGGGATCCCCCAACAACCTGCTTGGAATCGAATACTGCAAGGCCATCATACGCAGCAGCAGCCACCTTAAACCCGTAACCGTCAAGCGCATGGGACAGGGCTACCATGACAGTGTGCTGGACCAGGGCCAGGCTTCTGCTTCCGCCCTGAGGCGGCTGATGACAGAAAATATCCGGACACCGGACCAGCTGCCGGACCCGGCCTCCTCCCTGTCCTCCCATGTCCCCCGGTCCATCCTGCCCATGTACGGCGCGGAACCGGCCGTGACAGCCAACGACCTGTCCGGTCTGCTGAACTACACACTGCTTACCATGGCCAGTCAGGATATTGATTTTGCCGGTTATGCGGATGTGTCAAAGGAAATGGCTTCCAGGTTGAGGACACGGCTTCTTGAATACGAAAACTGGGAAGGACGGATCCGGCAGCTTAAGACGCGTCAGTATACCTACACAAGGATCAGCCGCGCCCTGCTCCACATCCTTTTAGCCATGACCGACCAGGACGTGGCCCAATATAAAAGCGCAGGGTATGCGCCCTACGCCCGTATACTTGGCTTTAAAAAGGATAACGCTAAACTGCTTTCCATGATAAAGAAGCAATCCTCCATCCCGCTTATCACAAAGACAGCCGATGCCCCGCGCATCCTCACAGGAACCGCCCTCAGTATGTTAAATAAGGATATCCACGCCACCCATATCCGTCAAAGCATCCTGGCCCACACATATGGATACAGGTGCCGCAATGAATACACACAGCCCGTATGCATCCTTTAGTACTGACTTGCGGCCTGTCCCTTTATGTCTCATCGGTACAGAGTTCCGGCGCCAGCAGCCTCACGGCCGCAGGCGTTATGCCCAGGAACCCCAGCAGTTCTTTTAACTGTCCTTCATTTGCGGCCTTCCTGCCCTGGCGGATGCCCCGGATAAGGATATTCTTAGGCGTGTGCTCCATATCAATGAATTCCAGTATCTGGGTCCTGTATCCGCAGCGTTCCAGTACCTGGGCACGTATGGCATCCGTGTACAGGGCTGCCATCCTCTCTTTAATCAGGCCATACTGCAGCACCGGCTTTTGTATGTCGCAGCTTATCTGTTTTGCCAGCTCATGCTGGCAGCAGGGCACGGACAGGATTACCTTCGCGCCCCAGTCCACCGCCTTTTTCAGGGCAAAATCAGTGGCCGTATCACAGGCGTGCAGGGTCACCACCATATCCACATGGTCCACGCCCTCATAGGAGGCAATGTCCCCATGGTAAAAATCCAGCCCCTCATATCCGTACTGCATGGCAAGGCGGCTGCAGTGATTTATCACATCCTGTTTCAGATCCAGCCCAATGATACGCACCGGATATTCCTTCAGTACCTTAAGGTAATGGTACATGGGTAAGATAGGACTTGCCGCAGCCAAAGTCAATGATGGTTGTCTCCTCTTCCTGGTTCAGGTTTGGGAGGATGTCCTCAATGAACTCCAGGAAACGGTTAATCTGGCGGTATTTATCGTAACGGCTGTTCACAATCCTGCCTTCCTTTGTCATGACCCCCAGATCCACCAGGAACGGGACAGGACTGCCTTCCTTAAGGATATAGGACTTCTGGCGGTTATGGGACATAAGCCCGGATGCGGACTGTATACGGGCTGGCTGGTCCCCCGCTCCCCCGCTGTGGGCCTTTTGCTTTACCTTGACCGTGACCTTTCCCTTCCTGCTCACCAGAATCAGCCCGGTCCCGCGCCCAGACACGATTTCCGCCTGCCTGAAGCTTCCATCCAGCAGTTCCGTGATATAGGACACAGTCTCCTCTTTGGACATGTTCCGGTGAAATGCCTGTCTGCCCACCTGCTCTTCTGCCTGGAACACCAGGCTGCCTTTTATAAGCAGCGGACGGAGCCTGGACCTGGCAATCCGTTCCCTGTCCACCGGGTTGCTGAAAAGTATCCGCTCCAGGGCTTCATCCAGAAACAGGTCCAAGGCCTGCCCTAATTCCCTGCTTTCTTCCTGATCCATATATACACTCCTAACCTAACATCTGTTTTGCTGTTTCCGGCAGCTGTTCCATTGAATCAATGCTGCCCTCCGGCGCATCCGCACTGCCATAGCCATATGCGGCATGGACAAAGGGAACCCCTGCCAAGGCCGCCGCTTCCTGGTCCATGGACGTATCCCCCACATAAATACACCGGTCCAGATGGTTCCTCTGTACCACCATCCGTATATTGTCGCCCTTGGGCAGGCCTGTATTGCCAAAGCACTCCATATCCTTTATATATTCCCCAAGGCCGCTGGTTTTAAGAAGCACTTCAATGTATCCGCTCTGGCAGTTGCTTACAATGAACAGTTCATAGTTCCCGGCCAGCCGGATGACCGTCTCCTTTACCCCTGGATACAATACTCCGGGATGTGTCTCAAGATACCGGTTCTCGTACTCCATACACTCTTTCATGAACCTGGTCCGCTCCTCATGGGAAAAAGAGGGAAAGAAAGCCCGGCCCAGTTCATCCATGGTTTTTCCCATATTGTTGTTCATGTCCTCTACGGTTATCGAAACATCCAGTCCCGGATGCATGGATAAAACCCCATTCCAGGAATCCACCACCTGGGCCGACGCATCCCACAGCGTGCCATCCACATCAAATATAATACCCTTTTTCATACCTGCCCCTTTCTCATCCTCACAATATTAATTGACCGCATCCACCCATGCCCTTCTAAGAAGGTCCGGGTAGGGTTCCAAATGTGCGTAATCATTGAACCGTTCCAGTAAAAAACGGCCATTTTCCTCATCCCAGTCCAGCTGGGTGATGCTGCAGTTTTCCAGGCTGGTGCCCAATATCCTCCATCTGGCCATGGGAATGCCCAGGTAATGGGCTGTCATGGAACGGATGACGCCGCCATGGGTCACCACGGCAATCCTGTCATATCCGCTGCGGACCATTTCCATAAAAACAGGTTCTGCCCTGCGCACCACATCACAGGCACACTCGCCGCCCGGGTATGGCAGGTCCTCCTCCATCCGGCCCTGCTGATCCTTAAAATCCTTATAAACCACGGCAATTTCCTCGTCTGACATCCCTTCCATGTCCCCAAAGGAAATCTCTCCCAGTTCAGGCCGGATGAAATGCTCCACGTTCCAGTACAGATTAGCTGCCTGGGCTGTTTCCACTGCCCGCAGGAGACTGCTGGAATACACTGCCTGTATCTTTTCACGAAACAGGCGCTCTCCTAAGAGAGACGCCTGCCTGTATCCTTCTTCACTTAAGTCCACGTCCACATTGCAGAGTTTGCTGCACTGGCGTCCGTGGCGAATCAGATAAAGCTTCATCTGTCATCCTCCGGTTCAGACAGGCCGTAAGTCCTGTTGGGAAACGTTCACGTACCTTAGTTCTTAAAGCTGTGGATGGGCGCAGGAATCCTTCCGCCCCTTGTCACGAACTTCTCACAGGAAAATGTATTCACCGGGATGATGGGCGCATATCCCAAAAGTCCGCCAAACTCCGCTGAGTCACCCACCTTCTTGCCAATGACCGGAATCAGGCGCACAGCGGTTGTCTTCTGGTTAATCATTCCGATTGCAGCTTCATCCGCAATGATGCCCGCAATGGTGGTGGAAGGCGTATCCCCCGGAATGGCAATCATATCCAGTCCCACAGAGCAGACGCAGGTCATGGCTTCCAGCTTCTCGATGGTAAGCGCGCCAAGACTCACCGCATCAATCATCCCCTGGTCCTCACTGACCGGTATGAAGGCGCCGCTAAGTCCGCCCACATAGGAGGAAGCCATGACGCCGCCCTTCTTAACCTGGTCATTGAGCATGGCAAGGGCTGCCGTTGTTCCGGGCGCGCCTACACGCTCAAGGCCAATCTCTTCCAATATCTCGGCCACACTGTCCCCAACCGAAGGCGTGGGGGCCAGGGAAAGGTCGATGATGCCGAATGGGATTCCCATGCGTTTGGACGCTTCCTGGGCCACCAGCTGGCCCACGCGGGTAATCTTAAACGCGGTTTTCTTTATGGTTTCACAGAGCACCTCGAAGTTTGCCCCCCTTACCTTTTCCAGGGCTACCTTCACAACGCCCGGGCCGCTGACCCCTACGTTGATGATGGCATCTGCCTCCGTAACCCCGTGGAACGCGCCTGCCATGAACGGATTGTCGTCCGGTGCATTGCAGAACACCACCAGCTTTGCACAGCCCAGGGAATCATTGTCCTTGGTTGCCTCAGCTGTCTCCTTTACAATCCTTCCCATCAGCTCCACCGCATCCATGTTAAGTCCTGTCTTGGTGGAACCCACATTAATGGAACTGCAGATGCGCTCGGTCTGCGCCAGCGCCTGGGGGATGGAGAGGATCAGGTCCTTATCCGCAGCAGTCATCCCCTTGCTGACAAGGGCGGAATAACCGCCGATAAAATTCACGCCCACTTCCTTTGCAGCCTTGTCCAGCGTCTTTGCAATGGTCACGAAATCCTCCGGTGACTTGCAGGCAGCGCCGCCCACCAATGAGATGGGTGTTACGGAAATCCGTTTATTGACAATGGGAATCCCGAAGTCGCGTTCGATATCCCGGCCCGTGGCCACAAGGTTGCTGGCCAGGGATGTGATCTTGCGGTAAATCTTGTCACACAGGGCATCCAGATTGCTGTCCACACAGTCCAGAAGGCTGATACCCAGGGTGATGGTGCGCACATCCAGTTTTTCATGCTCAATCATATTATTGGTTTCATTTACTTCATATATATTAATCATGTCCGCTTATCCCTTTCTCACGTGGTGCCGTGTTAGATTCTGTGCATCTTGATGAAGATATCCTCGCGCTGGATCTTAACCCTTACGCCGATTTCATCTCCTGCCTGCTCCAGTTCTTCCGACACCTGTCCAAAGGACTTGGTCATGCTGCTGACATCCACAATCATCATCATGTTGAAATATCCCTGTACGATGGTCTGGGAAATATCCAGGATGTTAATCTGGTTCCCGGCCAGATATGTGCATACTTTTGCGATGATTCCTACCGTGTCTTTTCCTACTACAGTGATAATTGCCTTGCTCATTTTCATTCTCCTCACTTTTCCGCGGTTCTCCTTGTCGCGGACTTTCTTCATGCCATTATTTTCCCGGAAATACATGGGTGTAAATTTATCTTTCGTACATTGTAGCATATGTTCCCCGAATTGTCTGCATTGGTTTTGAGATTTTTTTGTATCAGAATAAGTACAGGACAGGAAAAAAGATACTGCAGAACTGGCTGCTGCCAATTCCGCAGTATCTTTTCCAGGATTCAGTCCGTATCGGATGCCTGTATCCTATTCCCATTTCATGGATGGATACCCTTCCATCCTTTGGATGCATCCCACTGCAGACAACATCGTTCTGCAGACAATATTCCTTTGCAGAAACCATTCCCTTGCAGACACCATCCCTCTGCTACAGATACACGACCTCACTCATACAGTCCCTGCCCGCTACCGATATGGAAAAATCAGAGGCCCCATAAGGGCAGTCGCCTTCGTCAATCTCAAGCCGTACGGTTTCATAGGCCAGTTCCTCATAGTTGTTCTCCTTGCTGAGATGGCCCAGGAAAACCTTCTTAAGCCGGTCATGGAGCACGCGGTTTAGAAGCCTGCCTGCATTTTCATTGGACAGGTGCCCGTGGTCGCCCAGGATCCTCCTCTTCAGGTAATATGGATAAGGACCGGTCTCCAGCATACGGACATCATGGTTGGATTCCAGCAAAAGCGCATCCAGGCCCTGCAGGTTATCAATTATGTACTGGTCAAAATGCCCCATATCCGTGGCAACCGCAACTGATTTGCCGCCGCATCTTACCCTGTATGCAACCGGGTTGGCGGCATCGTGGTCAATGCTGAAGGGTTTCACATGCAGGTCGCCCAGCATGAAGTCCACGTCAGGACAGATTGGCGTAAGCAGCTCCTTGTCAAACTCCCCAAGACTGCTTGAACATGCAATCTCAGCCAATGTCTCCCTGGTCCCGTAAACCGGGATATGGTATTTCCTGGATAATACGCCCAGCCCCTTAATATGGTCTGAGTGTTCATGGGTAATCAGGATACCGCTCATATCATTCCCGGTCAGCCCGATTTCATTAAGGCCCTGCTGGATCCGCTTATTACTGATTCCCGCGTCCACCAGGATATGTGTGTCATCGGAACCTATGTAAATACAGTTTCCGCTGCTTCCGCTTGCAATGCTTACCATTCTCATGTCTATACAGTCCTCTTCCTACTTAGGGTATGTTTGAAAATCGCTTTCCGTCAGATGTGCTGCATAAGCGCAGCAATCTGCTTCTTTGTCTCTTCCAGGCTTTTGTTATTATCAATGACCGCGTCGCAGAAGGACCGGAATACCTCATCGCTGACCTGGTTATCCATGATGCTGAGGGTCTTCTCCCTGGTATATCCGCGATTCGCCTTAAGCCGCTCCAAGCGGTTCTCCCTCGATGTATAAACATACCACATTTTGCTGCACTTGTCACGGAAATCTTTTGAAGGGATGGCGGCCTCTATGACCACCCGCCCTTCCCTGGCCTCCATGGCCTCCTTCATTGCAGCCTTCCATACAAGGGGATGGGTCAGCTCATCCACCCGTTTCCTTTTTACAGGGTCATGGAAAATAATATCGGCCATGACCGCGCGGTCCAGGCTTTTATCCTCCTTTACAACAGCAGGCCCCAGATAATCCACCACCGCATGGTAACTTTCCATTCCCGGCTCCATCAGCCGTCTGGCCACCTGGTCTGCCTGGATTACATGAAAACCATAATCCTTCTGAAGGATATCCAGGATCCTGCTTTTTCCGGAACCCACCCCGCCTGTTATTCCTAAAACGAATTTATTTCCAATTTTTTCCACGTTCTGCTGCCCCTCCTGCATCCGGCGCCCGGTGCGCAGTCCTTTTACTTTGCATCAAACCAGGACCTGCCCACCTCGGCTTCCACCTCCAGTGAAACCTTTAAATCAGCCGCATGCTTCATCTTATCCACCAGGATTTCCTTTACCGCCCCAATCTCGTCCTCAGCCGTCTCAATCAGCAGTTCATCGTGGATTTGGAGCACAATCCTGGACTTCAGGTTCCTGGCCCGCAGTTCACGGTCCACTGCTATCATGGCAATCTTCATGATGTCGGCCGCAGAACCCTGGATAGGCGAATTCATGGCCACCCGCTCCCCGAACTGGCGCTGCATGAAGTTGGCGGACTTAAGTTCCGGAATCGGCCTTCTCCTGCCGTAAAGGGTGGTCACATACCCCTGCTCCTTGCCCTGGCGCACCAAATCATCCAGGAATATCTTAACACCTGGATAAGTCTCAAAATATTTATTGATATATTCCACTGCCTCTTTTCTGGAAATGCTCAGATCCTCGCTGAGCCCGAATGCACTGATTCCATAAACAATACCGAAATTCACTGCCTTGGCATTGCGGCGCTGGAGAGGCGTTACCTCTGCAAGGGGCACATGGAATACCTCAGAGGCAGTGATGGCATGGATATCCTGGGCGGAACGGTACGCCTCAATCAGGCGTTCATCTCCTGACATGTGGGCCAGGATACGCAGTTCAATCTGTGAATAGTCCGCATCCACAAACACGCATCCCTCTTTTGGCACGAAAACCTTGCGGATTTCCCGTCCCAGTTCCATACGGACAGGGATATTTTGAAGGTTCGGTTCCGTACTGCTGATCCTTCCCGTGGCAGTGATGGTCTGGTTGAACCTGCCATGGATCCTGCCATCCTCGCCGATGTAGGCGGCCAGGCCCTCGGCATAGGTGGAGTTCAGCTTTGTCAGCTGGCGGTAATCCAGTATTTTCTGGACCACCGGATAATCAGGGGCCAGCTTATCAAGCACATCCGCTGCCGTGGAATAACCGGTCTTTGTTTTCTTCCCGCCAGGCATCTTCATGTCCTCAAACAGGATTTCCCCCAGCTGTTTCGGGGAGTTGATATTGAATTCCTTTCCCGTGTCGCGGTAAATCTCCTGTTCCAGGTCCACGATGCGCACCTTCAGACGGTTGCCGTATTCCTCAAGTTCGGCCCGTTCTACCTTCACGCCTTCTTTTTCCATGTGGTAAAGGCTGTAAATCAGGGGCATTTCTATTTCCCTGTATAAATCATACATACCGGTGTCTTTAAGCTGCCCTGCCAGAGGGACCGCCGCCTTCCATACCGTATAAGCCATGTAGCAGACACAGGTCACTGCCTTGGCATCTTCCATCCAAAGGGCATCCCCCAGGTCGGCCTTGGCCAGCAGATCAGCCCTGGACGGCACGGTCAGCCCCAGGTAATCCCTTGCCAGGTCATCATAGGCATACGTGTCCTTAAGAGGGTTCAGGAGATATCCTGCGACTCCGCCGTCATATACCGGCGCAGTGTCCTCTGTGTCCAGATAAGGAAGCATCTCCTTAAGGTTCAGCACCCATACCTCCTGTCTGGCGCCCGGTGCCCTGGAACACAGGGCTTTTGTCTCCCGAATCAGGAATTCACCGGGCAGCTTTTCTCCTGCCGCCATACAGTAGATGTCCTCTTCTCCCAGACACAGGGCCAGACCGGTAACCGGACTCAGGCCGGATTTCGCCTTTTTGCCGGCCTTTACCTCGCCATTCTCATCAAAGCTGAAGGATAATTGTTCTGCCGTGTCCTCCCTTGCCGCATTGACGCCTGCCTGGGTTCCTATGATGAGCTGAAGTCCTGTCACATCACTTGCGGCCGCCTTCGCAAACACCTCTGCAGCGGATTTCTCATCCCGGATAAGGGTAAAATGGTCTTCCAGGCTGGATGCGGACGTATCTCCCATGGATGTGGCATCAAAGCGGGAAAGGATGGATTTAAATTCCAGCCGCTTCATGTACTGGTATGCCTCCGGCGTGTAAAAATTGTCAATCCTGGTGTCCTCATAGTTAAATTCCACTGGGCAGTCCGTGCAGATGGCAGCCAGTTCCTTGCTCATCTGTGCCATGTCATAATGTTCCCCAAGGGCTTTCTGTGCCCGGGGAGGCTTGATTTCTTCCAGATGGGCATAGGCATTCTCAATGCTCCCGTAGGCAGCAATCAGACTGGTGGCTGTTTTTTCACCAATGGACGGGACGCCCGGTATATTATCGGAGGAATCTCCCATCAAAGCCTTTACATCAATAAATTCAGCGGGAGTCACCTGATATTCCCTCTTTACATCCTCTGGATAATAATCCTTGACCTCGGTTCCTCCCCTGCTGGTTTTTGGGATGCGTATTTTAATGTGTTCATCTGAAAGCTGAAGCAGGTCCCTGTCCCCTGACACAACCGCTACATCAATGCCCTGGGACTGGCTTTTCTTTGCAACCGTGCCCAGTATATCGTCCGCTTCGTATCCGGGAAGGGTTAAAATAGGTATACCCATGGCTGTAAGGACTTCCTTCATCAGGTCTACCTGCTGATGAAGCTCCTCCGGCATGGGTTTCCTTGTTCCTTTATAAGCGTCATACATTTTATGACGGAATGTCGGTTCCTTAAGGTCAAAGGCAACCGCCAGATGGTCTGCCTTTTCCTCCTCCAGGATTTTGAACATGATATTTAAAAAACCGTACACTGCGTTGGTATGAAGACCCTCCGAATTGGTCAGGTCCGGTACCCCGTAGAATGCCCGGTTGAGAATACTGTGTCCGTCAATTAAAACTAGTTTATCCATCCTTGATAATCCTTTCTCTATAATCCTAAAAAACCGCTTTGCCCCCACATCCTGAACTGGAGTACCAGTATCATGAAAAGCGCCCAGAAACACAGGGTATTCACCGCATATCTGGCTGTCTGCAAAATCATGAGGGTATGGACACGCTGCCTGGACAGTTCCAGGGCGGTCTCCAGGGCGCCCTTAATATTGTAGGTCCCCGTCCCCTCATCCAGCTGCCTGATACCCACATCCACTGTAAAGTAAATCTCCAGTTCTTCCCGGCATTCTTCACACTGGTCAATATGTTTGAGAAATTCTTCCAACTCATCATCCGTAATACTTCCATTTATATAAGGCATTACCAGACGTTCCGCTTCCCTGCAGGTCACATTCCCACCTCCTGTCTTTCCTGTTCATCAAATCTCCTTACATCATACAATAAATCATCTGCTTTTTCAACAAAACATATACACCGCGCCTGGATGAAATTATGCTAACAATAAATCCCGGACTCCAGGACGTATCCGCATCTGTCAAACGATATGCCTGTCTGTAAAAGAAAAAGTCCCAAAAGTGACGCAAATACGCCAATTTTGGGACTTTTCCCTGCCAAGGGTGTAGTGCCGGCAGTGGGACTTGAACCCACACGATGTCGCCATCAACGGATTTTGAGTCCGCCTCGTCTGCCATTCCGACATGCCGGCTTATCTTAGCAACGTTGATTATTTTATCACAGGATAGGGACTTTGGCAAGTATTTTTTGCATATAATGTATAACATAAAAACGTCCTTTTGGAGTCCGCATGCAGACCATATCCCCAAACACATTGAGCAGCATTCTATATTATAAGGATATACCGGTTTTCAGATATTCCATCCGCTATCCAGTCTTTACCTCTGACTGCAGCCGGGCAGCGGCAGCACGAATCAATGCACATTACGCGGACCTTGCCGCAGGAAAGGAGGATTATTGCCGTACCGTACTCTATCCCCAGGCCGTGGAGGCTGCCCGCTATATCCAGGACAATCATCCGCCCTTTGAGATGTATGGGTTCACGTCAGATTATGAGGTAACATTTAATTCCGGGTGTATTACCAGTTTATACACGGATGAATCTGCCTATATGGGCGGGGCTCACGGTTCAGTCACCCGTTCCTCCGATACATGGGATTTTGCATCCGGAAAACGGCTGCAGCTTGGGGATTTCTATCCCGGCCAGCCATTCTTTTCCCAATGGATCATACAACAGATTGAAAACCAGGCCGCCCTGGTAATCAAGTCTTCAGGCTCCCCCTACTATGAGGACTATCCCGCGCTTCTTTACAGCGCCTTCCGCGCAGACAGCTTCTTCCTGACACAGGATGGGGTTGTCATCTATTACCAGCAATACGATATTGCCCCCTATGGGGCCGGTATCCCGGAATTCCTCATCCCATTCAGCCAGGACAGTCCCCTATTTATAAAACCTCCGGCTGCCGGAAACAGTCAATAACAATAACAGTGGTACCTGGTCCTTATATATACCCCGCTGCCCTGTCTGCCTCCTGACTGCCATACCACGTTGCCGGGCAGGACGCTTCCATGTTCCAGCAGGTACCGGGCATTGGCCCAGTTCTGCGGTGTTGGTTCCCTGTAATAGTTCCCATCCCAGGTGCATGCATACTGCCCGCGCTGGAACACCACCCCGCTTACCGAATCAGGAAACGACGGGTGGTCGACCCGGTTAAGGACAACAGAACCCACGTAGAGCTGCTCCTCATCCGGATAAGACTGGGCCTCCCCACAGATTACATGGGCTAAAATGTATAAATCATCCTGCGTATAGGAGGATGACCTGGCGCCTGCCTGGGCCTGGGCTGTCTCCATGATGCTCCTGCTCATGGAAAATGTCCCCTCGCCCAGCTGCTGAAAGGAAGCGCTGCCCGCGCTGCCTTCATCCATCCTTCCGGTCTTCAGCACATCCACCACACGATGGATATCTTCCGTTACTGCAATGGCCTGTATTGACAGCTCTGTTCCCGCCTCTGTCTGACCCTCCATCTGTTCCTCTGCATATACCGCACAGGGATTTGTTAAAGAAAGGATAAAGGCTGCCATACCGGATATCAATATTTTTTTCATGTAAGCTCCTTATATTTCGTACGCAGATTTCCATTTTCTGCTTTTCTTTGTATTTTAACCCAAAATACAGAAGTCTAAACATGACTGTATATGGTTTGTACATGGCTGTACATGACCGTATATGGACCTATATCCGTATATGACAGAGCCTGGATGGACCATAGATAAAAAAGAGACAGAACCACGAACGGTCCTGTCCCTCTCGTTGAATCCTGTCATTCTATGTTGAAATGGATCCTGTCCTATTTTAATCCAAGAATCTTGTCTGCATCCGGTTTGATTTTGTTCCAGGCAGCAGTCAGCGCCTCCCTTAACCTGTCCTCGCCTGCAAATTCCATCTGTTTTTTCAGAATATACAGATCCCGCTCTTCCGGCGCCATCTGATAATATTCATCATCATCGCAATATGTATCACTGAGGAAATTATATTTGTTCACCAGCAGCTTCTTATATGCTATCTCTGCAATGCTCCACCGCTTGGTATGTTCCCCGCTCAGCACATCAAAATCCACAAAAATAATGATATCCAAATTGTTAGTCCGGTATTTTAAGGCTTCTATTCTCATAATCCCTCCGCTGTATTCCTCTTTGCGACCCTTTTATTATAACAAAGTTAAACCCATAAAACCACATGATTTTATTTCTGTGAAGAAAAGTGGTGAAATTTTTGTAGATTTGTGGTAGAATGGGAACATACATTCGGCGGGAGGGGTCATAATGGAACTACAGCCAGTCTGGTTCATCATTCCACTTATACTATTAGGCGGTATCATCTATTCGGTTGTCCGCGGCTACATAAAGGGCTGCGTGCTGGCCTGTATTTCCATACTCACATCCCTGTGTAACCTTCTTTATTATATAGCCGGTTTCTTCCTGCAGTGCCCCGGGGATTATCTGCCTTATCCGGCCGTTATTCCGTTTTTAGGCTTTTCTTTTATTGTCTGGCTGCTGATTGGCGGTATCTGCGCATCCAGACAGTGGCCGCTGCGGCCTTCTGTGTCCATATGCCTGCTTGTCAACGTATTTCTGATACTGACCTGGAACCTCCTGGTTTATACGTCCTATTTCCTGTGATGCCTGTCCCATATCCCTGCATACAGCAGGCCTGCGGCAATGACAGCAATTACAATGATTCCCTTCAGTTCTTCCATGGTATCTCCCTATTGATAGCGTGTACGGATTTCCCCCACATTATATCATATTCATACAGCACAGTCACTTACATATTGATGTATTAGCATTGCCTTTCTTTCTCCCAGTACATTAACCAGCTCCGTCAATGTCAGCAGACCCTCAACGTATATCCATGCAAGCCTGGCTGCCTCTCCCCCTACTTCTGCCACTAATTCCAGTTGCGTCATGTTTCCCCCTCTTTCAACATGTTTTTCCCAGCCAATACAAATGCCGGCCTAATATTATATTCAATGACATGGGGAAAGATTCCATAAAAAGGTGGAAATAGTAAAATTAAAATGGCCAGTCGGGGAACTGGCCATTTTAGGAGAAGGTATTTCGTTTCTTATGGGGTGTAGCAAAAACTATATAATGTATTGGGGGGGTTACGTCTATTATAATAGCACACGCTTTAAAAAAAGTGTGCACAAACTTTAGGGATGATGAAAAATAAATTTATGCACTTTGCAGGAAAGACGCTGATGCAAAAGCCTGCGGGCTTATCCGCGGTTCACAATTCCCTCATAGAATTGAAATACAAACTGATTGGGGGACAACCCGGATACCTGTCCATCCCCTGTTTCTATGATTGTCCAAGAACCATCCTCCAGCTCTGCAAAGTCAACCGTATAAAAATGGCTGTTCAGTCCGGTGAACTGACGGACCAGGGACATGGGCACCCTGGGCCGTGACGCATCCTGATTGGAGTTGGCTGTCACAGACAGCACATGTCCATTCAGTATAAATGCCCTGTATTCATTGGTCCTGCCCTGTACCTTTGCAAGATCCGCATATTCTTTTATCACAATCCCACCGTCAAAAAGATTTCCTCTCAGTTCCTTAAAACGCTCCAGATATCCATTCAGCTGCCGGTCCGTATAACCGGCATCAAAATACACCGGAAAGTCAGACCCTTTTACCGACTTGACGTAGTCCTTTATCAGGAAACGTCCATACTGTCTCCTTATCTCCTGCCAGTCTACCGGCTCATCCTGCTTGAAAACAGTCATCCGAGGCGTACTTCCCTTTATATGCGGGTAAACATTGGGAAATTCATGACAGAGCCTGTACTCTTCGGGTGAATTAATCAGCCGGATGCCCTGTTCCAGCAGGGCGTCATAAAGACAGCCGTACTGATCCGGTTTAAGCATCCATCCCCGGTAAATGCAGGGGCCGGGTTCCAGGTCCCCAGGATAAAACTTAAGCCTGTCTTTTGCCATAAACCCGTCATAATTGTAAAAGCCAGCCATTAAATCAGGGAAGCGCACAGCTTCCCTATATTCATATTCATAATCCGGGTCCGGCTTCCTTATATTAAAATAATCAGCCGGATACAAAATAAGTGTCTTCATCGCTCTTCCTCACATGTAATCACTTGGATTATCATTTTACCATGTCAGGACAGGTTATACAATATGACACTTAAAAGTGAAAGGAATATCCGCACGGACACTCTATGTCACCCTTATTATAAATCTCACCCCGGATTCTTCTGATATGCGCCCGGCTCCCGCACACCGGACACACGAAATCAGCTTCGCCAAATCCGTCCGTGGGCTGCAGCGCCACCAGTGAGGCACGGATAAAATGATACAAATTGTCAAAGCTGATATCCTCGCCAGCCTCAGGACATCCGGCAGTCCTGCCCGTGTAGTCTCCCATCTGTCTTCCTCCATGATAATCTCTTATCTGCCACGATACTATATATTATGCAAAAAGCGGCTCCAGGCGCAGCTTATTGGAAAAATCAAAGAGCGGGACAGGCCTGTCCCCCTCTTTCTCTGCGCCCATGGCTTTGTACCAGATATCCAGCGCCCTCTGAACCGTTATCTCCATATCATGGTAATAATAAAGGCTTGCACCAGTATGGGTCACCACGTCCTCGATGAGCAGTCTGGCATCCTGATTTTCAAACATGACTTCATTGAGATTGTCCTTTGTAATCTTCATCGGGTACCTCCTTACTCTAATCCTTATCCACAGCTTCTTTCAATGATATATAAATCACATATATTAAAATAGTATATATGATATATGCTCCTGCCATCACGTCTATAAAATGCCTGATAGGAACATATGTTCTTCATGTATACATAATAGCACGAACATACGTTCGAGTCAAGCCCCATCTGCTATTATTACATGATTTTCCATATCCTCTCTTGCTTTTAGGGTTGCCATATAATATAATGTGGAAGATATCCTAATTTAAGATTTCCTATTATGCAGAAGCATGGAAAGGTTATGGATCATGTTAGCAGGCTACTTTAAGAAAATTGGCATGCGCCGTTTTACGGTCATGGCAATCGGTAATTTATTTCTCGGGATGGGAATCAGCATATTCAAATTATCCGGTCTGGGTAATGATCCGTTCAGCGGCATGGTCATGGCGCTGTCTGACAGGACAGGCATCACATACGCCCTTTTCCTTGTGATGGTAAATGCAGTACTGTTCCTGTATGAAATCACCGCAGGCAGGAAACTGATCGGTGCCGGCACGCTGATCAATGCTTTCCTGTTAGGGTACATAGTAACCTTCTTTTACGATATATGGCTTACCTTCATCGGCACGCCGGAACAGATGCCCCAGCGTGTCATCACGGTTTTAACCGGGGTCATCATAACCAGCTTTGGCGTTTCCCTGTACCAATACCCAAACGTAGGCGTGGCTCCCTATGACAGCATTTCCCTGATATGGTGCAGGAAGAAACCTCATGTGCCGTATTTCTGGTACAGGATCAGTACGGATACCTTCTGCGCCCTCGTATGCTGGCTGTCCGGAGGAATCATCGGCCTGGGCACCCTCCTGGCAGCATTCGGCCTGGGTCCCATTGTCCAGTTTTTTAATGTACATGTATCTTCCAGGCTTTTAGATACCGGCTCCGTACTTCAATAATTTGTAAGTTTTTCTTCAAACTACGTCCATGAATATCAGGTATAATGAATTTAGTCCAGGTCCAGCCCTGGGATACAAAGGAGGAATCATGATGGATACAAACAAAAAAATATTAATCGGCGCCATCAGTGCTGCCGTGGTTATCGGAGGGGTCGCCATTGGCCTGATTTTAAGCCAGACACCGGAGAAGGCAGACCTTACAACCATACACACGGAGGCGGCCACCGAGCCCCCCAGTGAAACCCTGCCGCCCGCCACCACGGAGGCAGAGACGGCACCCACTTCCGCGCACACGGATGCTGCTTCCAGCGTGACAGCGGATATAGGGACCTACACAGCCGGCAAGGTTTCGGTCCAGTACCCCATCCTGACCATGGATGATGCCCAGAATCAGGATAAAATCAACGCACTGTTAAAATCCAACGCCCTTTCCGTCATCAAAGCCAATGATATCGACGAGGCCAAGGACACCCTTTCCATCAAATGCAAGATCGTATCCGCTGACCGCAAGCGTGTTACTGCCACCTATACAGGCAGCCTTTCAAAGGACGGCGGCGCTTATCCGGTCAGCCTGTTCTATACCAACACGGTAAACCTTCTGCAGGCCCAGGACCTTGGGTTTGACGATTTTACAGACGCCTATACCATGGCAGGATATGTGTTAAGCGACGATGTGAAATTCAACGGTATTTCCTCTGATGTGGAAGCCGCGGTACTGGAATACAGAAGTTCCCTGGATATCGACACACTGACAAGGATATTTGACGGCGCGGACTTCCCCCTGGCATCTGAAACCCAGTGGCCTGAGTCCTTTAGTTATGAGAAACAGGGAACCATCTATTTCTCCATGCCGGTCCCCCATGCCCTGGGAGATTACGTCATAGTTGCATTTGACCCGTCAACCAAATAGCCATGGCAAAACATTCTGGTTGATATCATAAGATATTTGATATATAATTATCATTAATTCTAATAGATAAAGGAGCAGCTACAACTATGGATAACGTAATGATTTTTGACCACCCGTTGATTCAGCACAAGATTTCCATACTGCGCAACAAAGCTACAGGAACCAACGAGTTCCGCGCCCTCATTGAGGAGATTGCCATGCTCATGGGTTATGAGGCCCTGCGTGACCTTCCCGTGGAGGATGTGGAGGTTGAAACCCCCATTGAGACGTGTATGACGCCTATGATTTCCGGACGTAAGCTGGCCGTGGTACCCATCCTCCGTGCAGGACTTGGCATGGTTAACGGCATCCTTGCACTGGTTCCCAGCGCCAAGGTAGGCCACATCGGACTGTACCGCGACGAGGTAACGCATGAGCCTCACGAATATTACTGTAAGCTTCCAAACCCCATTGAGGAGCGCACCATCATTGTGACAGACCCCATGCTGGCAACCGGCGGTTCCGGCGTGGCTGCAGTGGATTTCATCAAGGAACACGGCGGCAAAAAGATTAAATTCATGGCAATCATCGCTGCCCCTGAAGGACTTGAACGTCTTCACAAGGCCCATCCTGATATTCAGGTTTATGTGGGTCACCTGGACCGCTGTCTCAATGAGAATGCTTATATCTGTCCGGGACTGGGCGATGCCGGGGATAGGATATTTGGAACAAAGTAAATTTAAGAAATGACATAAATGATACGGATGCTGAAAGGCAGAGGGATGTAACATGGGTTACACGTCCTCTGCCTTTCTTGATTTACCGGAATACCCTGGTAATATGGATTGTCAGATACAGGATTTCCTCCCGCGTAATGACTGTCTTAGTGGATGTTTCCACATATCCGCTGATTTTCATGGCTGCCTCCAATTCATTGGGGTACTGGCGGCTAATCTGTTCATAGAGAAAGGAGTCCTTTTCCTCCAGCATACGTCCTTCTAAAAGCCTCTGGACAAAAAACTGCAGATGGGTCACAAACCGTGAGAAATACAGGCTTTCCGTATCCAGCTCCTTTTTCATGTGGAACTGGACCACGGTCAGGATGTCCTTTACCATTTTTACCGATGACATGGTGCGTTCCATGGTCATGCCCTCTGTCTGGGCATTGACAAGATGGAAGGCAATGTTGCCGGCTTCTTCTTCCGGCAGTCTGAGCCCCAGACGCTGGTTCAGATAATCCACGGCATCTTTTCCAGCCCTGTATTCCCTGGGATAGAATTTCTTCACTTCCCAGAGAAGGCGGTTCTGGAGCACGATGCCTTTCTGAGAGCGTTCCATGGCATAGATAAGGTGGTCAAGAAGGGTAAAGAACGCCTGGCTGTCCAGGGCACAGGAAAGGCTGCTGCCCGCAGCGTCCACTGCCTCCTGTATGACCTCCAGGGTTTCCTGGGGAATCCCTTCTATCATCCGGCTGTAATCCTTAAGGATTCCTCCCTGGCCGGATACAAAACGGCGCTCCACGTCCTTTTCTTCCAAACAGCCTCCAACCTGGGTCTTGAAACGCAGGCCCCGTCCCATGATGATTTCTTCCTGGCCTTTTGCATTTTTAACCAATATGAAATTATTATTCAGTATTTTCAGTACCTTCACAATCCCTCCCCCTTTGCAGATATGATTGTAACGGATATTTTTATTCCACACAAGCCCCGTTTGCAGCAATCACGTCCCTGTACCAGTAAAAACTGTCTTTTTTATATCGTTTCATTTCCCTTAAATCAAACTCATCCCTGTCAACATATATAAAGCCATACCGCTTCCCATAGCCCTGGTGGGTGCTTACCAGATCAATGGCAGACCATGGACAGTATCCCATGACCTCCACACCGTCTGTCACCGCCAATCTCAGCTGGTTTATGTGGGCGGCCAGATACTCAATGCGGTAAGAATCATGTACAGATTCATCCTCCTCCAGAATATCTGGCGCACCGATTCCGTTTTCTGTTATGAGCACCGGCAGATGATAGCGCTCATAAACTTTCCGCAGTGTCAGACGCAGCCCCTCAGGATCCACGACCCAGCCGTATTTTGTTTTTCCCACATAGGGGTTTTCCTCCGGGCGATACACGCCCGGCTCCCCCAGCATGATCTGCTGGTCCCCTGCCCTTGGAGCCACATCGGAGCCATCTCCCCTGCTGGCTCCCACGGTAGCAGTGGAATAATAGTTCATGGCAATGAAATCCGGTTTGGCGCCAGCCAGGATTTCCAGGTCCCCGTCCATGAGGGAAGGCGCAATGCCCCTGTCCTCCAGGTACCGGAATGCCAGACTATTGTATCTCCCGAACACGGCCGCGTCCAGGAAATTCCAACACCGGATGGATTCCCAGTTATGGGCCGCAATGGAGTCCCTGGGGCTGCATGTGGCAGGGTACATGGCCGTTATATTTAAAGCCGGACCGATTTTGGCGTCAGGACACATCTGATGCAGCAGCTTCATGGCCTGAGCCTGGGCCAGAAGCATGTGGTGATTCTGGAGATACAGCGTTTTTTGATTAGGAAGGCCCTTTCCTTTAGGAACCCCGATGGCACCCGGATGGAGAATCATGGTGTTCTGCTCATTGATGGTAAGCCAGTATTTTACCTGGGAACCAAAGTGGGTATACAGTACCTTCGCGTATTTGACAAATGCCTCAATGGTATCCCGACTGCTCCAGCCGCCCTTTTCCTCCAGCACATAAGGCAGATCAAAGTGGTACATGGTAATCACAGGCTCTATCCCGTACTTTCTGCACGCCTCAATCACTTGGTTATAAAAGGCAATGCCTTTCTGGTTCACCGTCCCTGTGCCTTCCGGCAGTATCCTGGTCCATGCCACGGAAAAACGGTATGCCTTAAGCCCCATCTCCCCCATAAGCGCAATGTCCTCCTCCCAGCGGTGGTAGTGGTCGCTGGCCACTCTAAAATCCGCTGTGCCAGAGGGATGTTCACACATATCAATGATGGATGGTGATTTCCCATCCTCGTTCCATGCACCCTCCACCTGATAAGCAGAGGTGGAGGCACCCCACAAAAAATCCTCTGGAAATGCTTTTATACTTTGATAAATCATCTAATCTCCTGCTTCCTTTCCTGCATCTATATTTATTGGCATGACATTTCTCAGCAAAGCTTCATCAGTTCCATCCCTGCCTCCACATCCCTGGGCTGTGTGGTAAGCACCTCAGACAGGCCTCCATTGTTCACCACCAGCACGGGCGTAACCAGATCGTATCCCAAATCCAGGATCGCCTGCCGTTCAATCTCCACCAGGGGAGTCCCAGGCTCCACCAGGTCATCCACACCTGCAAGGGCGGTAAAATGCTTTCCCTGGAGATTCACTGTATCAATACCGATATGGATCAGCACTTCCACACCGTTTTCACATGTGATGCCAATGGCGTGCTTTGTCTCAAAAAAAGCGGTTATACGTCCTTTTACCGGTGATACGATTGTATTTCCTGTTGGTATGACCGCCATCCCCTTTCCAAGGACACCGCTGGAGAATACGGCGTCCCTGACTTCTGAAAGGGGAACCGCATGGCCGCTTACAGGGGATTGGATGGAAAACGTCTGCTGACCGGCTCCTGTTTTTTCAGATGAACGTTCCTCAGCACCGCGTTTCACTTCCTCATATGTCCTCCCCTTATGTTTCACTTCCTTACATTTTCCTTCAGGCTCCTCAAATCCCATCACCCATGCTGCTGCAAAGGCTGCCGCAAAAGCAATGACGCAGGTAATGACTGCATGGACAATATTCATGGGATTCTCTCCAATGAAGGCGGGAAGCGCTGCCAGTCCAGGGGATACGAAAGCATACCGCACCAGTCCGGACAGACCTGCATAGATTCCAGCAATGCCTCCGCCAATCATGGATGCAATCAAGGGACGTTTCAGCTTCAACGTAACACCGTACAGGGATGGCTCCGTAATACCCAGGACCGCGGTGATGCCCGTGGAGGTTGCCAGCTGTTTCAATTCCTGGTTCTTTGTCTTTAAGGCAACTGCCAGGGTTGCCCCACCCTGGGCCACATTGGAGGCCAGCATGCCCGGTCCGTTAATCATCTCAGAACCTGTCTTGGTTAGCTGCATGGTGGCAATGGGTGTCATGGCCCAGGCCGTGCCGGATACCACCAGCACGGGCTGCAGCGCACCCATAAGTGCGGGAATCAGCCAGCTGGCCTTTCCGTTAATGAACTCAGCTCCGGCCGCAATGACATCATTCAGGAATACACCGATGGGTCCTACGGCCAGGAACGCAATCGGCGCTGTCACAAATAATGTGATTAACGGTTTGGTGAAAAACTTTATCATAGAAGGGGAAACCTTTTCCGCGAACCGCTCCACATGGGACATGATCCAAACCGTCAAGATGATGGGAAGCACGCTGTAGGAGTAGTCCGAAAGAATGACCGGTATACCGAAAAACGTAATCGGCGCCCCGGCTGACAGCATGCCGCTCCAGGTGGGATGCAGCAGGGTACAGGCCAGCGTCATGGCCAGGATGGGGCTGCACTCAAACTTAATTGCAGCGCCGTAAGCCAGAAGCACAGGCATAAAGTAAAATGCGCCGTCTGAAATCATATTCAGCATCTGGTAGGTGCTTCCGTCCGTGTTCACCAGGTTCAGGAGGGTGAGCACTGCCAGGACCGCCTTAATCATACCTCCGCCCACCAGTGCAGGTATCACTGGTGTGAAGGTAGTGGATATGATGCTGATAATCCTGGTGAGCCATTTTTCTTTTTCTCCGGATCCGCCTTTATGGGAACCGTCCGGATTGGAACGTCCCTGCCCTTCCCCGGTTATTTCCCTGATGGCCCTGAATGCGGTCTGGACCTCATTTCCGATGACTACCTGAAACTGTCCTCCCTTGTCAACAACGCTGATGACCCCGGGTATTTCCTCCACCCGGTCCCGGTCCACCTTTCCTTTGTCCCTGAACTCAAATCTAAGCCTGGTTGCGCAATGGGTCAGCATTGCCACATTATCTTTTCCGCCAACAGCTTCCAGGACCTCCAGCCCTGTTTTCCTGTAATCCATACCAATCTCTCCTCTCGTGGTACTCCAATTAATCCATAGAAAGTGCACAAAAAAAGACCAAACATAACAGACACGATATGTGTCCATATGATTTGGTCTTGCCTGCATTACCAGTAACAGCCTCATTCACTGTTATTCAATTCATTGTCTTAAGACGTAAATAAGTTTAACAGACTGTCTTTGACATTGCAATATTAATTTCTGCCAAAATACACGGGGCATATTCGGTTAATATGCACAATTATTTAACAACCTTCAATCCGCCTTTTCCCGGCTCAGCAGCGGGTTCAGCTGCTTCCTCTGTTTCCCTTACTTCTTTGATTACGATGTTCTCCTGATTTTTGTAGATGGAATCAGCGGGCACGCAGCCCCTTACGCTGGACAGCGGGTATACATTGGAATTCCTTCCGATGATGGTTCCCGGATTCAGCACGCTGTTGCAGCCAACCTCTACATGGTCGCCCAGGATTGCTCCGAATTTCTTAAAACCAGTGGTCACATCCCCGTCCTCGGCATGGACCTTAACTAAGGACTTGTCAGACTTGACGTTGGAGGTAACTGCCCCAGCTCCCATATGCGCCTTATAGCCCATGATGGTGTCCCCGATATAGTTGAAATGCGGCACCTGTGCGCCGTCAAAGATGATGGAGTTCTTAATCTCACAGGAATTGCCGATAACAGCGCCCTCGCCGATGATGACGCGGCCCCTTAAAAATGCACTCTGGCGTACCTCTGCCTTGGCGCAGATAATCATGGGCCCGCCCATGGCAATGGTGGGGGCAATTTTGGCCGACCTGTGGATCCAGATGTTCTTGCCTACCTTCTTATACTCGGTCTCCGGCAGGATTGGCCCTATTTCCTCGATGAATGCCCCGATATTGGGAAGCACTTCCCACGGATATACCTGTCCGTCAAACAGCTTCTCTGCAATTGTATGGCTTGTGTCCAAAAGTTCTTTGATTGTCATCTGTTCCAGTTTCATAAATTAGTTCTCCTTTTTATTAGATTCCTGTCTTTTATAGTGTGCGGCAGCCGAATCAAAAAACCTGCGCATATCGTACTGGTTATTCATCCGGATTACATTCACTGTCCTGCCTGCCACAAAACGCTCCAGTTTCTCCATGTATTCATCGGAAGTAATGGAGCCCTCTGACACATAGGTAAGTCCCTTTTCCCAGCTGGCTGTCAGATCCGGGTTCAGAAGCTGATGGATGGAATTCTCCACCACGTCAAATACCATCTCGCCTAACAGGGCCGGGGTAATGACCTGGGTTTTCTTGTTAAGGCTCAGATACTTGATGTTGAACAGCTTTTTCAGTATCTCTGCCCTGGTTGCACTGGTCCCGATACCGCTTCCCTTAATCTGGGCCCGCAGCTCCTCATCCTCTATGAGCTGGCCCGCATTCTCCATGGCCAGGATGATGGAACCGGAGGTATACCGTTTGGGCGGGGATGTCTCCCCTTCTTTTATATTTAAATCCACAAGAGTAAGTATATCATTTTTTTTCAGATCTGCAAGCATTTGCAGCAATACTGTCCTGTCAACTTTTGGAGACTGTGCCTCTGCCTCCCCGCTGTTTTCCTGGTTCCGGGCATCGTCCCCTGCCTTGGCGGCCTGGTCGGCGCCCTCCTCAAAGGTTTCCTCCACGCCATTCTTCCTGGCCAGGTTCACATCCGCCACCTTCAGGTATCCGGGTTCGGCCAGCACCTTAAAGCTGGCAAAGAAATGTTCCTTCATCCGCTCCAGCTCCAGGCTGTATTTCTGGTAGATGGCCGCCGGATAAAAGATGCTTAGGAACCTCCTGCATATGACCTGGTACACTTTTTCCGAAAGGGGCGGCAGGTTTTTTGCCGACCCGGCCCCCTGTCCCGTGGGCACGATGGCGTAGTGGTCCGTAATCTGTTTGTCATTCACATACCTGGTTTTGGCGATTCCCTTAAAGGAACCGCTGTCCAGGATTTCCTGGGCAAACTCCGCCATGGGGCCATAATTCTTAAGTCCGCCGATATTCTTATATATCTCCTTGGATACAGCGGTGGACAGCACCCTGGCATCGGTCCTGGGATAGGTGACCATCTTCTTCTCGTAAAGCTCCTGGACTACCTTAAGGGTTTCATCCGGGCTGATTTTAAACATTTTGGAACAGTCGTTCTGCAGTTCAGCCAGGTTGTAGAGAAGGGGAGGATTCTTTGTCTCCTTCTTCTTTTCCTTGGTAACCACCACTGCTTCCATGGGCGGCTCTTCCCTTAACATGGCAATCAGTTCTTCCGCGTGTTCCCTGTCCTTAAAACCGTTTTCCTTATACAGATGGGGGGTGCCGAAATACCTGGAGCCTTCCGCTGCCTTCCATTCCGCGTCAAAGGGGACAGGAGCCCCATCCTTTCCCGGCGATTCAAAGTTTCCGATAACCCTGTAAAAAGGTGTCTTTATGAAATTGCGGATTTCCCGCTCCCTGCGCACCACCATGCCTAACACGCAGGTCATGACACGGCCCACGGAAAGGACCGTGAACCTGGTTCCCAGGTAATTGGAAAGGGCCGGCCCGTATTTGAGCGTAAGGGCCCTGGAAAAGTTGATTCCCATCAGGTAATCTTCCTTTGCCCTTAAGTAGGCTGAGGCTGACAGGTTATCGTATTCGGATTCATCCTTTGCCTCCCTGATTCCCCTTAATATCTCTTCCTCTGTCTGGGAATCAATCCACACACGCTTCTGTTTCTTATCCTTCACATCTGCCAGCTGGGCAACCAGCCGGTATATATATTCCCCCTCCCGCCCCGAGTCCGTACATACATAGATTGTATCCACATCCGGACGGTTTAAGAGACCTTTGACAATTTCAAACTGCTTTGCAACATTTCCAATGACCTCGTACTTGAATTCCTTGGGAAGGAACGGCAGGGTCTGAAAGCTCCAGCGCTTGTATTTCATGTCATAGGCTTCCGGATAACTCATGGTCACCAGATGGCCCACACACCATGTGACAACCGCTGTATCCGATTCAATATACCCATCCTGGCGCCTGCCCTTAATCTTAAGGGCTTCTGCGAACTGCTGGGCCACGCTGGGTTTTTCCGCTATGTATAATGACTTTGACATCCAATCCCTCTTTTGCTTTCTCTGCTATACGCGGCGCATAAATGGGCAGGATTTCCAGTGCCCGCCGCAGCGCGTATTCGTATAGTATACCATTAAATCCGGTCCGTGGCAATGATGGGAAATATTAATTCATACTTTGGTTACATATTTGTAATAAATGAAGGGGCGCTGGATCATCCGTCAGCGCCCCTTCCATTGTCTTATACAGTCAGGAATTTATAAATCGTGGTGGTTTTATATTCCTGTCCCGCCTTTAAGATGGGGGACGGGAAGTCTGGCTTATGCACGGCGTCCGGATAGTACTGTGTCTCAAAACAGAACGCATGGCGGTAATCATAATGGGCGCCGCCCTTTCCCGGCAGCTCATCCGTCAGGAAATTGGCAGTGTAGAACTGGATGCCCGGAAGGTCCGTATAACACTCCATCACGCGTCCGCTGGCAGGGTCCATGGCCTTTGCAGCCAGGGCCAGTTCACCTTTAGGATGGTCCAGCACCCAGTTGTGGTCATAACCTTTGCCGAACACCAGGGCCTCAAAATCCTGGTCAATATCCCGGCCAATGGGTTTCATTTCCGTAAAATCCATTGGGGTGCCGGCTACCGGGGCAATCTCCCCCGTGGGAATGGATACCTGGTCCGCGGGCGTATAATGGCCGGCATTCAGCCATACCTGCTGGTCCAGCACATTCCCGCTGTCATGGCCCGCCAAATTAAAATAGCTGTGGTTGGTAAAGTTGGCCACGGTGTCTGCGTCACACACCATGTGATAATCCAGTACAAGGCTGTCCTCATCCGTCAGGGTATAACTCACCGTAATCTTTGCGTTGCCTGGATATCCCTGGTCCCCGTCCGGGCTTTCCAGATAAAAGTCCAGCCTGCTGCCTTTATCTGTCTCAGAAGCACTGCACTCCCATACCCTGTCATGATACAGGTCAGGGCCGCTGTGAAGGTTGTTGGGGCCGTCGTTGGCAGCAAGGGGATAATCCTTACCGCCGATGGTAAGGACCGCGCCTTTGATGCGGTTGGCGTTGCGCCCTACCGGCGCGCCGAAATGGGGCGGGTTCTTCCGGTAGCTGTCCAGATCATCATATCCCAGTACCACATCCCCCGGTATGCCGTCCTTGTCAGGCACCACCATGGAAACCCACACGCCCCCAAGGGTAATGAAGGAAGCAGATACCTTGTTCTTATTAATCAGGGTATACCTGTAAACCTCGGTGCCGTCCGGCATTGTCCCGAATGATTCCTTTGCGATTGCCATATGTTCCTCCTTGTCCCGGTATATTATTTTGCCTGTATATAACCCTTTGCAGTCAGCAGTTCCGCACAGAGGACAGCGCCTCCGGCCGCCCCGCGGACCGTGTTATGGGACAGGCCCACGAACTTGTAATCATAGACCTTGTCTTCCCTTAAACGGCCAATGGAAATACCCATTCCATTCTCAAAATCCACATCCGCCGTTACCTGGGGGCGGTTATCTTCCTCCAGATATTGGATGAACTGCTTTGGCGCGCTGGGAAGCGCAAGTTCCTGGGGAAGCCCCTTAAAGGCCACCAGCTTCTCAATCAGCTGCTCCTTTGTCACTTTCTTCCTGAACTTGACAAATGCGGCTGCCGTATGTCCGTTCAGCACAGGCACGCGGATGCACTGGCAGGTGATGACAGGGCTTTCAGCCTTTACAATCACGCCATCCTCCACCCTGCCCCACAGACGCAGCGGTTCCTGTTCGCTCTTCTCTTCCTCACCGCCAATGTAGGGAATGATATTGCCCTCCATCTCAGGCCATTCCTTAAAGGTCTTGCCCGCGCCGGAGATTGCCTGATATGTAGTTGCAACCACTTCATATGGCTCAAATTCCTTCCAGGCGGTCAGGGCCGGGGCATAACTCTGGATGGAGCAGTTGGGCTTAACAGCAATGAAACCGCGGTCCGTGCCCAGGCGTTTTCTCTGGAAGGGGATGACATCAAAGTGCTCCGGGTTAATCTCCGGCACTACCATAGGAACATCCGGGGTCCAGCGGTGGGCGCTGTTATTGGAGACAACCGGGGTTTCGGTCTTTGCATAAGCCTCCTCAATGGCCTTGATTTCATCTTTGGTCATATCAACCGCGCTGAACACAAAATCCACGCCTGCCGCAACCTTCTCCACCTCGTTTACATTCATCACAACCAGCTGCTTCACAGCCTCCGGCATGGGGGTGGCCATCTTCCAGCGGTCTCCCACCGCCTCCTCATAGGTCCTGCCTGCGGAACGCGGGCTGGCAGCCACTGTCACCACCTCATACCATGGATGGTTTTCCAGCAGGGAAATGAACCTCTGTCCAACCATGCCCGTTGCTCCTAATACGCCGACTCTTAATTTCTTTTCCATAGTCCCTTCATTCTCCTCATTGTCCATTTTTCATCCGCCAGTGGAGGAACCCTTCCTTAATTTGTGGGGGAATTATTCCTGTATCGGGGAATCTTTCCCTATCCTATACCAAATCCAGTAAAAATGCAACAGGAAATTCGCCTTTTGCGCACATTTGTTTTTGTATTGCGGACAAACATGGCTTTTTGTCTGTCACATTCCCTAAAAATCCATACGATTGTTTTTAACCTTGAAACTTCCTGCTAAGTACTCTATAATGAAGTTAAATATGCGTTAAGATAAAACATATCATGTAAGAAAGGCGTTATAATGAACAAAGAAACAAAATACCCTTATGTCCTGTTTCATATTAACGGCTCCCTCTATTGCCTGAACAGTCAGTATCTCTCGAAAATCCGCCCTATGCCGGATTATGAAAAAATCCCAAAGGCGCCAGCCAGTATAATGGGGATGTTCCGGCAGGATGACCGTATTGTCACCCTGATGGATTTACGCACCGAGTTAGGCTACCGGTCAATGTCCAGTGAATGTATGGAATTTGAGGAAATGATTGATGCAAGGAAGCAGGATCATCTCAACTGGCTTTCGGAACTTGAACGGTGCATTCAAAAGGACGAACCCTTCCTTCTGGCAAAGGATCCACATCAGTGTGCCTTTGGACGCTGGTATTACAATTTCCACACAGACAATCAGGCCGTGGCATTCCATCTGCGCAAAATAGAAGAGCCCCATAGGAAGCTTCACGAGGCAGCCATTGAAGTGGAAACATGTGCAAAGAACCATGCCCAATGCCATCGTGAAACATGTTTAAAAACCATCCTTAAAAATATAAAAGAAGAAACCGCGCCCGCAATCCTCAAGCTTATGGATGAGACAAAGGATTATTTCCGCACCTCCATTTATAAGGAAATGGTGCTTGTGCTGGACCGCATCAACTGCGGGATTGCCGTGGATGAGATTGCGGGGATTGAGGATCTGGATGAGCTTGGATGGGACGGGCAGGATTACATGCGCGGCCAGTGTCCTTACATACGTAATGTTTTACAAAGCGCCAAATATAAAGGACTTATATTTGAGCTGGACGTTGACTATATTGCCGGGCAGATGGGTGCGGTACAAGCCGCCCTTACAAGTTAAAACACGGACGGATGCACTGCATCCAATACCGGCTATGGGAGCAGGACGTGCGCTTACAGGCGCACCTTGCTCCCTTTTCCATCCCTCTTAGCCAGCTTCAGCCGGTTCATATGGACTTCCTTGCCCTTATAATCAATGACAGGGTTGTCACCAATCAGGTATAATTTCTCCAGTTCCTCATTCTTTGCAAGCTTGATTCCCCTTACGCCCCTGGACGCTTTCTTAAGGACGGATATCTCCTCCAGCGGGAACCGCAGGAACACGCCGCTTGTGGTCTGCAGCACCACTTCCTCCTGTCCCTCCACCGGAAGGATGGATACAATCTGGTCACCGTCCTGCAGCTTGGTTGCCGCAACCATCCGGTTATTGGTCTCAAACTCCTCTGCCGGGACCTGCTTCACCATGGCCATCTTAGTTGCGAACACCAGGGTGGCCCCCTTTAAATCCTGGGCGCATGTGAGATAGACAATGGAATCCTTTGTACCGTCATATTTACTCAGGTTCTCAATGGGCACGCCTTTGTCCCTCAGCTTGCCTGCCGGCACATCCATGGCCTTAATCTGATACAGGCTTCCGCTGGCTGCAAACAGGCATATTTTGTCCGTGTTCAGGCACCGGATCACATGGACCTGCTCCGTGTCAACGGTTTCCTGGTTCCTCTCATAGGTGGACTTGTCAAGAAGCTTGCAGTATCCGAACCGGTCAAGGACAAACACCACCTCCTGGACCTGGACCGCGCTTTCATCGTACACAGCTTCGGGCCCATCCTCAATCAGGGTACGCCTTGGAACGGAGAATTCCTCCTTGATGGCGGCCAGATCATCTTTGATGACCCGGTTCATCTCTTCCCTGCTGCCGAGAATCTTCTTATACTCTGCAATCCGCCTCAAAGTCTCTTTGTGTTCCTTCTCCAGGGCCAGGATTTCCAGGCCGATTAACTTGTAGAGCCGCATCTCCAGGATGGCGGAGGCCTGGCGTTCCGTAAAATGCAGTTTCCTGGCATCCTCCTCAAATCCCGGCGCCTTAAACCTGATGTTGGACACATCGCCGGCTGTCAGGCATGCCTTGGCATCCTTCAGGTTCTTGGACCCCCTGAGGATGGCAATAATCAGGTCGATGCAGTCGCATGCCGTAATCAGGCCTTCCTGCACTTCCTTCTTATCCGTTTCCTTCTGAAGCAGGACATTGTACTTGCGTTTTGTGTTCCCATACTGGAAATCCAGGAAATTGCGCAGGATTCCCTTCAGGTTCAGTGTCTCCGGGCGTCCTCCGGCAATGGCCAGCATGTTTACCCCGAAGGTATCCTCAAACTTCGTCTTCTTATAAAGGATATTCTTGATTTTCTCTATGTCCGCATCCTTGCGCAGTTCCAGCACGATGCGGATTCCTTCCTTGTTGGACTGGTTGGAGATGTCCACCACATCGGTCAGCTTCTTGCTCTCCACCAGGTCAGCAATGTCCACCAGGAACTTATTGATTCCGGCGCCTATCATGGTGTAGGGAATCTCGGTGATGACAAGCTTGTCCTTATCCGCCTTGCGCTTCCCAAGCTCCACCTCCAGCTTGCCGCGCAGCTTTATCTTGCCTGCCCCGGTCTCATAGATGACCGGCAGTTCGCTTTTATTGGCAATGATCCCACCCGTGGGGAAATCCGGGCCGGGCATATATTCCATGAGCTGTTGTGTGGAAATCTCCGGATCATCGATATATGCCCTGACCGCGTCCACCACCTCACCCAGGTTATGGGGCGGGATACTGGTGCTCATGCCTACCGCGATGCCCTCTGCCCCGTTTATCAGAAGGTTGGGCACCCTGACCGGCAGGACCTCCGGCTCCTTCTCCGTCTCATCGTAGTTGGGTATGAAATTTACGGTCTTATCTAAGTCTTTCAGATATACTTCCTGGGCGAATTTCTCCAGACGGGCCTCCGTATACCTCATGGCAGCCGCCCCGTCCCCTTCAATGGAACCAAAGTTGCCGTGGCCGTCCACCAATGCCATTCCCTTTTTAAACTCCTGGCTCATGACAACCAGTGTCTCATAGATGGAACTGTCCCCATGGGGATGATATTTACCCATGGTATCGCCCACGATACGCGCCGACTTCCTGTGGGGCTTATCGTGGTCCAGGCGCAGCTCGCTCATATCATAGAGGACCCGGCGCTGTACCGGCTTTAGTCCGTCCCTGGCGTCCGGTATGGCCCTTGCAGTAATGACGCTCATGGAGTAATTCATGTAGCTCTTCTGCATTTCCTCGCTATATTCTGTCCTTATTATCTTTTCAGCCATGTTATTGTCTTCTCCTTGTCATGTGCACCTGGCAGCAATCCCGGGGCGCCTCGTCTTCCGGCGTCCGGATGCATGTGCTTTATGCGTCAATCTCGGCCTCGTCCGCGTGTTCGTAAATGAACGTGCGGCGGGGAGCCACTTCGCTTCCCATCAGCATCTCTGTTATCTCGGAAGCCATCCTGGCGTCCTCGATTTCCACCCGCTTCAATACGCGGCGTTCCGGGTCCAGGGTGGTCTCCCACAGCTGCTCCGCGTCCATTTCACCAAGACCTTTATACCGCTGGAGGGTAAAATCCCCGGTGTGGGTCCTGCGGTAGCGTTCCAGCTCTTTCTCATCATACAGGTACTGCTCCTCGCCCCGTTTGGGAATCACCTTGAACAGGGGCGGCATGGCAATATACACATGGCCGTCATAAATCAGTTCGGGCATGAACCTATATAGGAATGTAAGGAGAAGGGTGTCGATATGGCTCCCGTCCACATCGGCATCCGTCATCAGTATGATTTTATCGTAACGCAGCTTCGTGATATCAAAGTCATTGCCATATCCTTCCGAGAACCCGCAGCCAAAGGTATTGATCATGGTCTTGATTTCCGCATTGGCAAGTACCTTGTCCATGGAGGCTTTTTCCACGTTGAGGATTTTTCCCCTGATGGGCAGGATGGCCTGATACTTACGGTTCCTGGCTGTTTTGGCAGAGCCTCCGGCAGAATCTCCCTCAACAATGAAAATCTCGCATTTTTCCGCGTCCCTGCTCTCACAGTTGGCCAGCTTGCCGTTACTGTCAAAGGAGAACTTGGATTTGGTCAGCATGTTGGTCTTGGCCTTTTCCTCGGCGCGGCGTATCCTGGCAGACTTTTCCGCACAGCCAATCACGCCCTTAAGCACTTCCACGTTGCGGTCAAAATACAGCTGCAGCTCGTCCCCTGTCACGGTAAACACGGCTTTGGTAGCGTCCGCGCTGGCCATCTTGGTCTTGGTCTGTCCCTCGAATATGGGGTCCGGGTGCTTGATGGCCACGACCGCCGTCATGCCGTTGCGGGTATCCGCGCCCGTGAAGTTGGTATCTTTTTCTTTTAAGATTCCAAGTTCCCTGGCATAACTGTTGATCAGTGCGGTGAACTTGGTCTTAAATCCCGCCAGATGGGTGCCCCCCTCCTGTGTGAAGATATTGTTGCAGAAACCCAGGATATTTTCCTCAAAGGTATCCACAAACTGGATAGCCGCCTCCACCTCAATCCGGTCCACCATGCCCTTAAAATAAATGGGGTCGTGCACAGCCGCCTTGCCTGTATTCAATTCCTTTACATAGGCAACAATCCCCTCCGGCTCATGATAGGTAATCTTCTCGTTCTCACCCGGCCGCTTGTTCTCATAGCAGATGGTCAGCATGGGGTTCAGGTAGGCTGTCTCGTGAAGGCGGCTTTTCAGCCATTCAGCCTTGAACCTGGTCTTCTCAAAGATATCCCCGTCCGGAAGGAAATTAATCCTGGTGCCGGTCTCCCTTGTCTTTCCCACAACGGGAAGCAGCCCGTCCTCAAGTTTGATGATGGGTCTTCCCTTCTCATATTCATCATGGTAAATAAATCCGTCCCTATACACCTTGACGTCCATGTGCTCTGACAGGGCATTAACTACGGAGGAGCCCACACCGTGAAGTCCTCCGCTGGTCTTATAAGCGTCATTATCGAATTTACCGCCTGCATGCAGGGTGGAAAGGACAATCCTTGCTGCTGAAAGTCCCTTTTTATGCATCCCCACCGGGATGCCGCGCCCATTGTCCCGCACCGTGCAGGAACCGTCCGCCTCCAGGGTCACCCACACGCTGCTGCAGTAACCGGCCAGATGCTCGTCCACCGCGTTATCCACGATTTCATAAATCAGATGGTTTAACCCTTTTGAGCCAACCCCTCCTATATACATGCCCGGACGCTTACGTACTGCTTCCAACCCCTCCAATACCGTAATGCTGTCCGCATTATACTGTTCCTTTGCCATTGCAATCCTCCATATCCAATAAGTACATACGTACGTTTCATCTTATAGTATTAAAACATATTTAGATTGTTTTGGCAAGTTTTGGGCGGAGAAAAATTCTCCGCCCAATAAAAAACAGTGTTATTGGAAATTATAACAGCCATTTAACCTGCCCTCAGGTTTTCCTCTTCTTCCATCCTCTCAACAAACCGTTCAGCAAATACTTTACACGAATACGTATGGGTTTGGTATTTTATCAAAATTGATAACCTTCAAAGAGCTTTCACACATATAAATCTTGTTACTGTCATCAAATGATGCCCTTTTTAAGGAACAGATATGCGATTGCAGAACCGGTTGTGTAAAACCTTCTTTCATCAGGAAGAACTCATTATCAGATTTTTCTATGATTTCCCCATCTACCACATTCTGTAAGGCTTTATAAATCTCATCTAATTTTTCCTTTACGAGTACAGATTCAATAATCCCATCCATGATACTATCTTTTGGAGTATCTATCAACAAGCCTTTCAGATGCCCTTCCATAAAATTTAAATTGTAATACTCCGGCAACTGGTCGATGATAAACGGATTATCTATATATATTGCCTGATTTGTAATTGACAGTTCTTTTTTGAAATCCTCACATTCGTTATTTTAAAAAAACAATCCAATCAAACGTCCCTTTATGTTTAATTCCAGCCGTGCTTTTGATTCTTTATGACTTACTTAAAATCATATAAATCTTTTATTTGATTTTCATTTTTGCAAAAAACAAACAAGCCACAACGGAACAATCCCCGCGTGGCTTGACTTTTATAAAGCAGATGACGGGAATCGAACCCGCCTCCCCAGCTTGGGAAGCTGGTGTTCTACCGATGAACTACATCTGCGCAACAAGGATATTATACCATATTTTCCTAATATTTCAAGTCTATTTTTAAATTTTCCTAATTTTTCTAAAAAACAGCCTATTTCCAGGGTTTTCCGGAACGTATTTGGTTTCTTACATTTCTTAAAGCCCCGGGACAGTCCTGAAGCGGATTCCTCCTGCCTCCTGACCTGTCCCGGTCCATGGCACTTACAGCACCTTGTTAAGGAAACTCCTGGTGCGTTCCTCCTTGGGATTGCCAAAGACCTCCTCCGGCGTTCCCTGCTCCACAATATATCCGTCGTCCATGAATATCACCCGGTCAGCCACCTCCCTGGCAAATCCCATCTCATGGGTAACCACGACCATGGTCATGCCATCGGCTGCCAGCTGCTTCATGACCTCCAGCACCTCTCCCACCATCTCAGGGTCCAGGGCAGAGGTTGGTTCATCGAACAGCATGATATCCGGGTTCATGGCCAGGGAGCGGGCAATTGCCACACGCTGCTTCTGTCCGCCGGACAGCTGGCCCGGATACACGTCTGCTTTGTCCGACAGGCCTACCCGTCCCAAAAGCTCCAGCGCCTTTTGATCCGCCTCAGCCTTGTTCATCAGCTTTAACTGGGTGGGCGCCAGGGTTATGTTGTCACGGACCGTCAGATGGGGAAACAGGTTGAAATGCTGGAACACCATACCGATGTTCTCACGTACCTTATTGATATTGGTATTGGGGTCGGATATGGGGTGTCCATCCACCACCACTTCCCCGGAGGTTATTTTCTCCAGCCTGTTCAGACACCTTAAAAATGTACTTTTGCCGGAACCGGAAGGGCCTATCATACACACGACCTCCCCTTCCTTTATCTCAATGCTGATGTCCTTCAAAACTTCCAGGTCACCAAAACTTTTCTTTAGCTGCTTTACAGTAATCTTATTTTCCATAGGACACTCTCCTCTCCACATATTTTGCCACCCTGGACAGGATGGTGCAGATGACCAGATAAAATATGGCCACTGACAGGTAAATCGGCATGACCATGGAGGATGCGTTGGCCGCTATGATTTTGCTGTTCTGTGTCAGTTCCCTTGGTCCGATGACAGATATGAGGGATGTGTCTTTTAAGGAGATGATGAACTGGTTGATAATCGTCGGCAGCATGGTTCGGAATGCCTGGGGCAGGATTACCTTGCGCATGGCTTTGCCGTAGGACAGGCCAAGGCTTCTGGCCGCCTCCATCTGCCCTTTGTCCACGGCTTCAATACCTCCTCTGATAATCTCCGCCATATAGGCGCCCGCATTCAGGCTCAGGGTCACACAGCCGGCAGAGAACGCCCCTCCTATCATATTCCACTGGAATCCATAAGGCCGCAGCATGCTTCCCACGCCATAGTACATGATGAATACCTGTACCAGCAGCGGCGTCCCTCTTATGATGTCAATGTAGATATTGGCAATGAATTTGAGCGCCTTAAAGTCAGATACCTTAAACAATCCAAAGATAACCCCCAGGATTGTGGCGAAGAACAGCGAAATGACCGTCATCTGCAACGTGACGCCAAGGGCCTTGAAAAACGACGGGTAATACTGGGTTAATACATTAATAATCTGCATACTATCATCCTTTTCTCTTTTTCATCTGCCGGTAACGGCCGTCAGATCCACGGGCCGCACCAGACTCATCCTCCGGTTTTGGGCCGGCTGCCTGTTATAGCCAAATTTAAAGCACTTAAGCCAGTCTTTTTGGATAACTGCTTTAAATTTATCCATAACCTTTTTGCACATTCAGGCGCCGGCCCCTGTTTCCAGGACATGTGTCATGCCCTGACAGGAACCGGCGCGCATCTGCCGCACAGGGGCGGCCATCGTGCCCCTGATTATTTCGCAATGTAGGTACTTAAGATCTTATCGTATGTACCGTCTGCCTTGATGTTCTCCAGTCCCTTGTTGAACATCTCAACCAGTTCAGGATTCGCGCCCTTCAGGGTTGCAAAGCCATAGGAGGAACCTTTCTCCATCGGGGTGGGAAGGGTCAGGCCAAGTCCCCTGGAAATCTCATATCCGATGACAGGATAATCCTCAAAACAGGCAACTGCTTCCCCGCCAAGAACTGCCTGGTACATATCAGAAGAGCTCTCAAACTGTGTTACCTCAAAACCATACTGGTCAGCAATGGACTCAGCAAACGTGCAGCCTTCCGTACCGATCTTTGCAGCCACGTTCTGCCCCTTTAACTGGTCATAGGTGGTGATGTCGGAGCCCTGAAGCACTGCCATTCCCACACCGGAATCATAGTATGGCTCAGAAAAGTCATACTTTGCAGCCCTCTCATCGGTAATGGACATGCCTGCTATGACACCGTCGCACTCCCCGGCCTCCAGTGCTGTTACTGCTGCGGAGAATCCAACCGGAATCACCTCATACTCGAATCCCTGGTCCTCGGCAATGGCCTTCAGGATATCCAGGTCAATCCCCACCATCTCGCCCTTGTCATTCTCAAACTCAAACGGGGCAAAGGTTGTATCTGTGTTAATCACATACTTCTTGCCTGCTGCTGGCGCGGCTGCATCGGTTCCTGCCGCAGCAGTGTCTTCTGCCTTTGCTGCAGTCGTGTCAGCCTGGGCCTCTGTTGCAGCAGCGGTATCGGCTGCCGGTTTGGACCCGCATCCTGCCATTGAAAGGGCCATAACTGCTGCCATTGAAAATGCCATGATTTTTTTCATAATGATTTCCTCCTCTAACAATTAAAATAAGGGTGACTTTAATACATCATGTCGCCCTTGACTTGTGATGCACGTGCATCATGTTTATTTACTATACCACAAAGGAAAAACTAAGTCAACTTATTGTGGCTATCACAGTGAAAAAGTTGTGGTATGATAATAAGAATCCATTTCCAGCCCCGAGGGATCCTGTGACTTATGATAGGGGGACCATCAAATCCCGCGGACAGGGAATTTTTCCACGATCCGTCCTGTGTGGTACGCCTCCAGAAGCATTTCCAGATCCACGATTTTTGCCCTTAGCTGGCATCCGATATCCGTGTCGCCCACAAGCTTCCGGTTTGAGACACGCTTGATGATGATACTCTCCGAATGGATGTCGCTCTCCTTCTCAATGGCTGCCTCCGTTGACTCAAAGGGTTCATGGGCAGCCAGGATCAGCCCATAGGAATTATAAATCAGCGTATAGCCTGCAATCCCTGTTTCTTTTTGATATGCCTTTGAGAATCCTCCGTCAATGACCAGGACCCTGCCATTGCATTTGACCGGATTTTCCCCATTTTTTGACTTAACCGGCACATGCCCGTTGATGATATGTCCTTCCTCCTCGGACAGGCCGAATTCCCTGAGGATCCTCCGAGCCGTATCTTCCTCCTCCAGCAGGCTGTAATAAGGATTCTTCTTTTCCCTGTGGGTCTCCTTGTCTGCCAGGAAATACCGCTCAAAGGTAGCCATCTTGTCCTTTCCAAACAAAGGCGAGTTCTCATGGAGCCAGATATACCAGCAGATATCCCTGCCCTTTTTTCTTTCCTCGCCGTCAATGGCCACAAAGGCCTGGCGCACATAGCTGTCAAGGCACTCATAAAGCGCCTTTCCTTTGCATTTTCTCCCATATATTTCCACCTCTTTAAAGCTGCCGTCCTCATTTAGAGGAATGCAGCCGTGGTAGAGAAGGTTTCCGTTATATACCTTGTAGAGATTTCCCTTGGCCAGCAGGAAGCGCATATGCTGCTGCAGCTTTTCACAATTCCTGAACGCATTGACAAGACGTTCCATGATAAGCTCCTCTTCTGCCGTCAGCCGGTAAGGGTCCTGCGGGTCCACGGTGGGGAAATGGCTGTCCAGCATCTCATATACCGTGCCATTCAGACAGATGCTGCCAGTCCCATAATCCACCAGATGAAGCAGGTTCCTGCTTTCCAATTGGAATTCGGGATGCTCCTTTGCCAGCTGCCCCTCCACCTTAAACTGTATGACGGAGATGGCCTTGTGCATCTTGATGTTCAGTTCAGTTTCGCTGGGACTGCATGTATTGGTCCCTTTGAGCGCGAAACAGGTGCAGGGGTCGTCCCCGTACATGTCCAGGGAAAATGTGGCCAGAGGCAGCAGGTTAATCCCATACCCCTCCTCCAGGATATCCAGGTTGCCGTATCTTGCGCAGATACGGATCACATTGGCAATACACCCCTTCTGCCCTGCCGCCGCGCCCATCCAGAGCACATCGTGGTTTCCCCACTGGATGTCCAGGGAATGGTAGGACATCAGCTTGTCCATGATGATGTGGGGTCCCGGTCCCCTGTCGTAAATATCCCCCAGGATATGGAGATGGTCCACAATCAGCCGCTGGATCAGTTCACTGAGGGCCACGATGAATTCCTTTGCCCTCCCCACCCGTATGATGGTGGCCACAATGGCGCTGTAATAGGATTCCTTGTCCCTCACGTCCACCTTTTCCGTAATCAGTTCTTCAATCACATATGCAAATTCAGGCGGCAGGGCCTTGCGGACTTTGGAGCGGGTGTACTTGCTGGCCGCCCGCTTGCTCACCTCAATCAGGCGGTACAGGGTAATCTTGTACCAGTCCTCCTTGTTATGTACCTGCTTTAATATCTGGTCCATCTTTTCCCTCGGATAATAGATAAGGGTTGCAAGGGTCTGCTTGTCCTGGCTGCTTAAGGTATTGCCGAACACATCGTTGACCTTGCGCCGTACTGCGCCGGAACCATTCTTCAGCACATGGGAAAATGCCTCATACTCCCCATGGATATCTGTAAGGAAGTGTTCCGTCCCCTTTGGAAGGTTCAGGATTGCCTCCAGGTTGATCACCTCCGTGGATGCAGCCGCAATGGTAGGATACAGCTCGGACAGCCGCTCCAGATACCTTGTTTCAAGGTCGCTCATATGTTTTTCCTCCTCCCTGTTAAAAAAAGCCTGCCCCCTCATGACAGGAGGGCAGGCCCTAAAAATACTCCGCGCCCGGCACAGGCAAAGCTTGCGTCACTCCGCCCCGTCCCGGCCGATGTATATCTTATCTTCCTCATTGATATGGTCCAGCTCCATATAATCTTCTGTCCGCGGGGACAGATCCTTCTTTTTCAGGTTATTGCTCACATAAGCGGATACCAGCCTGTATATGACCGCAAATGCAGGCACGCCGATGATCATTCCCACAAAGCCAAGAAGCCCTCCAAAGAGCAGGATGGAAAACAGGACCCAGAAACTGGGAAGTCCCGTGGAATCCCCCAGGATCTTCGGTCCCAGGATATTGCCGTCAAACTGCTGCAGTACCAGGATGAATATAAGAAAATACAGGCACTTCATGGGGCTTATCATCAGGATCAGGAAGGCGCTTGGAACCGCTCCGATAAAGGGTCCGAAAAAAGGAATGACATTGGTCACGCCGATAATCACGCTGATAAGGAGCACATAAGGCATCCCCATGAACTGCATGGCAAAAAAGCACATGATTCCGATGATCAGGGAATCCAGCAGCTTTCCTGTGATGAACCCGCCAAATATACCGTGGGCAAACCGCACCTCGCTCACAAGGCGGTTGGCATCCTTGAGTTTGAGGACGCTGTATACAATCTTCTTGGACTGTGCCGACAGGGTATCCTTGATATTCAGGAAATACACCATGACAATCACGCCAATCAGTATGTTCTTCACAACGGTAACCACACTTAAAAGCCCGGTGGACAGCTGTCCTATAATCATGGACATGTTGGGAACCAGCTTTTCCGTCAGCCATTTCTGGAACTCAGCCACGCCCTGCTCATAGTAGGGCATGACGAACTGTTCAAAATCCTGATTGTCTTCAAACAGCTTGTTCATCCACATGGTTAGGTTGTTGATATACTCGCCGATACTCTCCTGCAGCCTGAGGATGCTTTTGTAAATCTCCGGAATGATCATCCGGAACAGGCCTGCCACAATGACAACCAGCACGATAAGGCTCACCAGGGTAGCGATGCCCTTGGCAATCCGGTCCGCAATGGACGGGTCCTTTACGGCCTTGCCCAGCTTCTGGTTTGTATATGACCTGGTTTTATTGTAGATGGGCAGCATCAGATATGCCAGCACCGCCCCATATATAATGGGCATTAAAATGGATGCAATCTTGCCAAGGGCTCCGGATACCAGTTCGAACCTGGAAAGGAAAAATCCAAATGCCACGCTGAGGGCAATCACCGCCAGGGCCGTTGTCCCCCAGTACATATAGTTTTTAAATCTCGGGTTTTTCATGTATTCTGCTCCTATGCTTAAAGTATTCCGTCATTCTGCCAGGTCATACACCTGACTCAAGATTTAGTATAGCATAAGCAGAAGGTTCCAGCAATTGGGTTTTGTCAAACCATGGGATTCCAGGAGGATTTTCACGCAATATTAACATCCGTTGAAAAACAGTGGTAAGGAAATGTACACAAACAAGGGGTTTTGTGGTATGATAAGGGATACCAATGAATTGAGGTGTAGAACATGTCTTACATTATAAAAATGGCCCTGGACATCAAAGCACGTTTTGAGCCGCCTGCGCCCATAACCTCCCCACTGGAGGCATACTGCGCCATCGGCACCATTGCAAAAGCCATGAAACTGGATATGCCTGCCAGGAAGGACACGCTCTTTGATATGCGGGCCCAGTTAAATACCGATATAGGCGGCGATGAGCCCGCGGATGAACGCATCGGCAAATTATACCGTATCCTGATGAATTTCATCCGCAACGATGAGACAACGGACCAGATGATGGAATATGTCACATATGGATATGAACATGAAGCATAAAAGAATCAGGAGGTAACTGGGATGGAATATAAAGTAATCTTCCATATTGATGAGAATGCCAGGTGGCAGATGCTCCTTGGTAACGTGGAGAACCTTCTTGGGGCATTAGGGTCCGGGCACATGACCGTGGAGGTTCTGGCCAATGGTGAGGCCGTACAGAAGTACGCTGCCGCCCTTCCGGGACGTGATGATGAAGCGGACCAAAGCCTGGCTGCAAAGATGGCATCCCTGCACCAGGAGGGCGTGACTTTTGCCGCATGCAGGAATGCCATGAGGGCCAACCATCTCACAGAGCATGACTTACATCCCTTTGTCGTGACGGTTCCTGCCGGCGTCATGGAACTGGTGACGCGGCAGGCCCAGGGATATGCGTATATCAAGCCGTGATGTGGGATGATTCCGGGGCCGGGCCTGCTCTAAGGCTGATTCCAGAGCCGAATCTGCACCGTGGATGATTCCGGGGTCAGTCCGGCTTCGGGGCTGTTTCCTGCTCTTGGGCCGGCCCTGCCAGTAATCAGCCTGAACCTTGCTCAATCAGTAGATTTCCCTCTCAACATCCAGTATCCCTGCTTCCGTATTCTGTGCCACAAACCTTTCAATCTCTTCCTGGATGCTGTCTGCCTGTGCCTGGTGTGCAGCCACAGCAGCCAATCCTATGACGATGATCTGATGTATGTCCTGCTCATCCACTTCGGCTGCCGAAACATTAAATTTATTCCGCAGTTTTGCAAGCAGGCTTTTCACAACCACCCTCTTTTCTTTCAGCGAATGCACCCACGGTGCATGAAGCCTGATTCTTAACGCTAATATTGTCATCTCCTATCCCCCTTCATACCAAGAAATATACCGGCGGCCGAAACAAAGAACAAAGGCGGCACCTTTGCCAGCCGGTAGACCAAAAGCAGGCTAATATGATTCAGTCCTATGAACAGTTTATCAAATATGTGTACTTCCGGCAACAGGAGCGGTACCAGGATACTGGCTGCCGATATGATATAAAAAACCAGAAGTCCAATGGATATCCCCAATACGGTCCTTCTTACCCATCCCTGTTTTATCCTGATATCCCCCAACAGGCCCATTATGTTCATAAACGTGATTGTGCCTGCAAAGAAACAGACCGGGCCCAGGATAAGCGTGGACAGGAAACGTGGCCGGGCGTCATAATAGCGCTGGGCTATCCTCTCCGTCCATTCCCTTGTGAAGACATAAATCAGGGTCCCGGCCAACGTCAGGATTCCCCATAAAATGGCTTTCCGAATATACTGTTTCCTCTGCGCCTGTTTTACCTCAGCAATATCCTCTTCCTGGCGGCGTCCATATAAAACCATGAGGATATCCGTGTCAAAGGCGCCTGCAATGGCTTCCAGTGTTTCAATATCAGGCTGGCTTTTACCGTTCTCCCAATTGGATACAGCCTGCCTTGTAACATGCAATAGCCCTGCCAGATGTTCCTGGGACATCTTTTTCTGTTTTCTCAGGTTCCTTATATTTTTCCCTATGCTGCTCATCATGATTCCTCCCGGCACACTGTTTTATGTATTAAACATACCACAGAATGCCTGGTATGGTCACGCAACAATTCATTGCAGGACCGAAACTCCCATTATTTTACCCCTGATTTTATTGTGTAAAAGCTTAAAACACACTTAAGAGGAATCAATATAATAATCACAGAAGCTGCTGATGTGTTATACTACTATATACTGAACGAGCATAGGGACATAGCCGATCTGAGAAGTCAAGGCGGAACCTGCAAAGCCAATGTCCTGCAATTTCCTTTAAAAAGGAGTATAAAAATGAAATCTTTTTCACAGTATAAATTCATTCTTTTTATGTGTATCATTGTATTAATCATTGTATTAATATTTCAAACAGGATGTATCGGCGATTCACCAAAAAGCACGATGCCCCCCAACACAACGCAAGACACCAAAATGACAGAGATGAATCTCACGCAAATCCAAGTTGGGGATTATTCAAGTTTACTCGGTACTTGGAAGGAAATAGCTTATGCAGATAACCCGTTTGACGGAACAGGACTGCAGTGGCATACGGGTAGGTCTGATACGGTTTCCTCTACCCTCTCTGTATCAACGTACAAAATAGATTTTAATGAATCTGCTATGATTATTCAAGGAAATGCGCTTACGGACGGTATGGGTTCCCATCTTCTATCATTTGTAAATGATGGAAATTCACTTGACGCTTACGCTGATTCAACTAACGTCATCTACTGGAATATCACATTTTACCCAAAAGGAGCAGCAAATAATCTAGAGCCCAATAATGGTGTGCAAATTGACAACACTAAAAATATCATTGTTGTCTTGTATAGCGGTATGCAAGCCCTAACAGTTTTTGTGCAAGAATAGCAAACGAATCCTGTTCATTTCAGAAAATCCGTCTGTGACATATATTGAATCTATAGTGCCAGTTTATCTTTCATAACATTTAAAGGTTCTTGACAAGGGCATAATAAAACAACTGAAAACACAAGGGCCAACCTACAACAAAACGCCGCAATTCAAATCATTGAGCAAGAAGGCTATGAAAAATTATCTATACGGAAAATAGCAACCATAATTGAGTATTCTCCGACTACAATTTATCCTTATTATAAGGATAAAGCAGGAATTATTACCGATATGTCTGATGAGTTATATAGCAACGTCTTAAATGATATCGTTGCTATACTGAATGAAGATACTGCACTATCAATAGATAAAAAAATCCATGAAATTATGCATGCATTTATAATGGGACTTTGTGGTGAGCCAGAAATGGTAAAGGCAATTATGTATAGCGGTATAAATGTTATCTTTGCAAACGATAGTGATAATAGTACACCAAATAATCCAGGAATATCTATGTTAGATAATATCTTTGCCGTTGGTATCGCGCAAAATGTTTTTAAACCCAATATTGCGAATACTTCATGGATGATTATAAGTGCATTACTTGGATTTACAATAAGCTCAATTGAAAATCAGCTACATCTAACTGATAATTTTAATCAACTTGTAGATGATTTTGTGCAAATTCTTTTGGGAGGAATATTACAATGAACGTCTCTAAAGTAAATTGAAAAAGGTTTTACCGTTGACAATATTATTGAACAACAGTCATTGGAAGCAGATGCGATTACTTCTGCGACTTATAGTAGCGATACTATCAGGAAAGCCATAGAAAATGCTTTGCGACAAGGAGAACAAGAATGAAAACAATTATTATGTATTCAAGTAAGTATGGTTGCACAGAAGATTGTGTAAAGGCACTTAAAAGTAAGCTAAACGGCGAATGCAGACTTGTAAACTTGAAGAATGTAGGTGCGATAGATTTTCAGCAATACGACTGGGTTATTATTGGTGGATCAATCTATGTTGGAAAAATCCAAAAAGAAGTACGGCTGTTTTGTGAGCGTAATTTGAAAGAACTACTTACCAAAAATATCTCCTTATTCATGTGTTGTACAACACCAGAACAAGTGAATGACTTTTTCGAAAATAATTTTCCTGCCAAATTACTTGCACACGCTATAAAGACTGTGAATTTCGGCGGAGAATTGAGACAAGAAAAAATGGGGTTCTTAGATAGAAAATTGACTGCTCTAGTAACTAAAACGGAGCCAATGAAAACCGGGATATTCTATCAAAACATAGATTTATTAGCTACTTTAGTCAATTCATAAATTGATTAGCATTGATAACATAGGATAGTAGAATATTTTGCATAGCCCCACAAGTAACGGCCTGTGAAAAAGCGTATATGGCAGTTTGGGCGGCTAAGGTGTGCCAAATAAGAAAACCGCCCATAATCGGACGGTCCCTTTACCTTAATCTTCCCTTTTCCTTGTAAATACCTACTTTTCAATAAAGCCACTGGCCGGACTCGAACCGGCGACCCACGCATTACGAATGCGTTGCGCTACCAACTGCGCTACAGTGGCATCCTGACAGTCATACTGTCCCTTAGATGAAACAAGACTGTCGCTCACGCAACAGCCTCTTCATCATGACCTGACCGGGAATCGAACCCGGGTTTACGCCGTGAGAGGGCGTCGTCTTAGCCGCTTGACCATCAGGCCTCAGGTAAATCGAGGCGACGTGATTCGAACACGCGGCCTCTGCGTCCCGAACGCAGCGCTCTACCAAACTGAGCCACGCCTCGATACCTCTGGTAGTATAATACAAATATGGAAGAATGTCAACCATAAATTGTCAAAGTTTTTTAAAAAATTCACAATTTTATTTTTCCGCATTTTACATTCCCTTTAATCGTAAATCCTGCCATAGTCGTAGCTCCCATAAAAATCCCTTATTGTCTCAAAATACTGGTCCACATTATCCCGGGTCAGCCTGTGCTCTCCTGCCGCCATCCACTCCAATATCCGGTCCCCCACCTGCTCAGAATAATGGATGACATCCATATAATTATCCAGGTCGCAGATAATGTCAAACTGGTCGTCAAACCCAAACAGCCGGATGTTGTCACAGGTAAGAAGCATGTCAGCCATCAGGCGGAGCGCTGAAAGCTGACGCTCAAAATCCCCCTTTGCCACAAGCTCGCTGTCCCAGTACGCAATGCTGTAGGGCGGGATAAAGCAATAAAATATAATATCCGGGTTAGCCCTTGCAACGGCCAGTATATTCTGTTCCACATTGCCTTCAACCATCTGTCTGTCTTCCATGGTAAAAGGCATTGGCTCCATGTTCCCTTCCGGGCGTTCAAAGGTCCGCAGCACAGCCTGCCTGCCCCACTCCTTGTCAGGCGCCCAGTGCATATACTCATCAAAGGTGGTCATGTCCGCCCCTGCCTTTGTCCTGTTTAATATGCTGCGCACATTGCCAAAAATCACTTCTTTGTTCCATATGTAATTCACGTCATTCCACGGATTACCATCCAGCAGATAGTCCGGCGCCGGCGCTGTGGGATTCCATTGATCCTTATCATACATCAAAAAGCTTTTATCCAGGCTTCTGAACACCATCTTAATCCGCGGATTATAGGAAATGGCCCGGCGCACCGCTTCATCCACCTCCTTGTAGTATCCTCCTCCATAAGGAATCTTGACGGCCTTCACATCAAACAGCCTGTCAAAGCTGGATACCTTGAAGTTTTCTGACATGGATGTGCCTGTCAGCACCGCATCATAGGTAAAATGCCGGCTGATGCCGTCATTCTGGTAACGCTCGCTGTCCAATGTATATGCAAGCCCTTTCAGTGGTTGATGGTAATGGAAAAATGGGTCCACTATTGCCACAAGCCCTCCCAGGGCAGCCAGCCCCAAAGCGGTAAGCCCCAGTGTAAAGCCCAGCCATCTTCCCCAGTATTTCTTTTGTCCATCCTTGTTATCTGTCTGTTTATCCAATGCTGCGTCTCCTGTAAATGTCAATGAAATAGAAAATCTTAAATTTGGAAATCCTTAAAACTGGAAATAAATAAATGTGGAAATCCCCGCCAGTGATATGACCGACCACACAAGCAGCACCGCTGTCCCGGCGCCCCTGAGCACGGTGGGCTTAAGCCCTGCCTCGGCCATGTTCCTGGTATTCATCACCAGATGGAGCGCAATGCCGTAAATCAGGAATATGGTCATGAGCCTGTGGTTCAGGAACACCTGGGGCAGTTCCACCATCTTAAAGCTGTCTGCAAACCCCGGATTTATCTGCATGTTTTCAAAACCCACCAGTCTCTTAAAAAACTGTTTTGCCTGGGAAATGCTGTCGGCCCTGAATATGACCCAGCTCAGGTTCACGAACAGGAAGGTGGCCATCCACCGGAACGCTGTATGAAGCCGGTTCCACTGCCGGTCAAACATCCGGTTAAGGCATTGCGCTGCCCCGTGGATCAGTCCCCACAGGATAAAGGTCCAGTTGGCCCCATGCCACAGGCCGCTGGCCAGGAATACAAGCATCACGTTCACATAGGTGCGCACAGTCCCTTTTCTGCTGCCGCCCAGCGGAAAATATATGTAATTGCGAAGGAAACGGGTTAATGTCATATGCCACCGCTTCCAAAAATCCACTGGGGACAGCGCCTTGTAGGGGGAATTGAAATTCTGCGGAAGTTCCAGGTTAAGCATCCGCGAAATGCCCACTGCCATGTCACAGTACCCGCTGAAATCAAAATACAGCTGGAAGGTATAAGCCAGCATCACAAGAAATGCATCGGAAGAGCTTAAGGATCCCACCTGTGAAAATCCCCATGCCACCGGGCCCGCAAAAAACTCCGCCAGTATCACTTTCTTAAAAAGGCCTGCCGCAAACACCATGAGTCCTTTGGACATATTCACCGAATCCATCCTCTGGCGCGCCTCTTCCTTTAGCTGCGGGATGAATTCCCTGTGCAAAAGGATGGGTCCCATGGCAATCTTGGGAAAATACACGGTGAATATGGCGTAATCCAGGAAACCGTATCCCCCGGTTTCGCCTCTATAGGAATCCACCAGCCATGCCACCTGCTGGAATGTAAAAAAGCTGATGCCCACAGGCAGGAGAATCCTTGTCAGCAATAAATCCTGTTTCAGGAACAGGTTCAGGTTTTCCAGGAAAAAGTTGGAGTATTTATAGTAAAAAAGAAGTCCCAGGTTGGCTAAGATGCCAAGAATAAGGATGGCTTTCCGGCCCCCATCCTGTCTGCCGTTGGCAGCGTCCCCATCCTCCTTTCGGCCGGTTCCCCTGCTTCTCCCTAGAAGGAGCCGTGAGATCCGCCAGTTAAACCCGGTGCTGGCTAACAGCAGTACGAGATACCATGGATTGCCATAGGCAAAAAACAGAAGGGACATGGCGGCCAGGAACATCCTGGCCCCCTCCTTCTTTCCCATGTGATGCAATCCGAAATACCCTGCAAGGCAGGACGGAAGAAATAACATTATAAACAGATATGAATTAAACTGCATGGTCCTTGTATCCTTTTTCTTTGGTTGATTTTATGATCAGAGCGTCAGATTCCTGAGCCTGAGCGCATTGCCAACCACACATACAGAACTTAATGACATGGCTAATCCTCCCAGCATGGGACTTAAAAGCGGACCCCCTAACAGATACAGGGCGCCTGCGGCCACAGGAATCCCCAGCGTGTTATAGAAGAATGCCCAGAACAGGTTCTGTTTAATGTTGCGTATGGTAGCTTTGCTAAGCCGGATGGCACGGTACACATCCATCAGATCGGATTTCATCAGCACCACATCGCCGGATTCCAGGGCAATGTCGCTGCCGTTTCCAATGGCGCAGCCCACATCTGCCTGGACAAGGGCGGGCGCGTCGTTAATCCCGTCACCTACCATCATAACTGTTTTTCCCTGTTTCTGCAACCGGTTTACCACATCTGCCTTGTCTTGCGGCAATACTTCTGCCACCACCTTGTCCACATGGGCCAGACGGCCGATATACTGTGCGGTCTTCTCATTATCCCCTGTTACCATGTAGACCTGCACACCCAGGTTTTTCATTTTCCCGACCGCCTCCACGCTTGTCTCTTTGATGGTGTCCGCAACGCAGATCAGCCCGGCCAGACGGCCGTCCGCCACAACATACATCGGGGTCTTGCCCACCCCTGCATATTCTGCCGCCTGCTTTTTTGTTTCTTCCGATACAGGGACATTCAGATGCTCCAGAAGCCGCCGGTTGCCCACTGACACCTTCCATCCTTTCCAGGAAGTCATGATTCCTGCACCTGTCACGCTCTCAAATGAATCCGGCATCACCAGTTCCATCTGCTTATCCCTGGCCGCCAGGACAATGGCCTGACCCAGGGGATGCTCCGACATCTGTTCACAGGACGCTGCAAGGAAAAGAAGGTGGTCTTTTTTCTCTGCATCAGAAGGTTTTGCTGCCTTTGTACTGTCTTTCGGGGTTCCGTCTTCTGCCTCATTGACCGGCGTGACACCCGGCAGGGACGCGCCCTCCAGTTTCCATACCTGCTCCACCACCGTATCGCTGATAACGCTTATATCCGTCACCTTGGGCCGGCCCTCTGTGATGGTTCCTGTCTTATCCAGGATGACGGCGTCCACCTTATGGCAGATTTCCAGGGCCTCCCCGCTTTTAATCAGGATGCCGTGACCGGCCCCGACCCCGGTTCCCACCATGATGGCGGTGGGTGTGGCGAGCCCCAGCGCACAGGGGCAGGCAATCACGAGGACAGCCACGAATATGGTAAGCACAAAGGACAGGTCCCTTCCTCCCACTGTCCACCACAGCAGGGCGGCTGCCAGGGCAATGACCATGACAGCAGGCACAAAATACCCGGCAACCGTGTCGGCCAATTTGGATATGGGGGCTTTCCTGCCCTGGGCATCCTCTATCATGCGGATGATTTTCGACAGTGTGGTGTCGCTGCCCACATGGGTGACCTCCACCTCCATTGCGCCGTTATAATTCATGCTGCCCCCAATCACACGGTCCCCTGCCTGTTTTTCCACCGGAATGCTCTCGCCTGTCAGCATGGATTCATCCACGGTGCTGCTTCCCTGTACCAGGATCCCGTCCAGGGGAATCCTGCTGCCAGGCTTGATCAGTATATGCTGTCCCGCTTCCACCAGCCCTGTTTCCACCTCCCGCTCAACACCATTTTCATAAAGAAGGGCTGTGTCGGGCGCAAGTTCCATCAGCTTGCGGATGGCCTCTGAGGTCTTTCCCTTGCTGCGGCTCTCCATGTACTTGCCAAGCATCACCAGGGTTACCACCACGGCCGCTGACTCATAGTACAGCTGATGCGCCTTCATATGGTCGGCCGGGATTCCCAAGGTCATCACTAAGCTGTAGATAAATGCGCTTCCCGTACCGATGGCCACCAGGGAATCCATGTTGGGGTTTCCCTTCAGAAGGGAACGGATCCCAACCATATAAAACCGGTAACCGCAGATCAGGATCGGCACGGTAAGGATCAGCTGCGCCAAAGCAAAGTTCAGCGGATTCCTGTCCATATCCAAAAAGGATGGCAGCGGCAGGGTAAATGGAAGCATATGTCCCATGGAAATGTAGAGCAGCGGAATGGAAAAACAGACAGCCGTGATTACACGGTTTCTGGCGGACTGCAGATGCTCCTCCTGCTGCTGCCATTCCTCTTCCTCCTTTTTCCTGTCCTGTTCCTCCTCCAAAAGGCTGGCGCCGTATCCTGCCTTGGACACGGCCTCACATATCATGCCGGAAGTCACCTGATCCTCATCATAGGTAATCACCATCCGGTTGGTGGTCAGATTCACATTGCTGTCCTCCACCCCGCCCAGTTTTCTCGTGACACGTTCAACCGCGCTGCTGCAGGCTGCGCAGGACATGCCATCTATATGATACTGTTCCGTCCTCATATCTTTTGCTCCTCTCGTACCAGGATGTGTTTGGATTTTTAAACCCACCTTTGTATCATTATGCCCTGCACGAGGAAGGTTTATCAATTTATAAATAAAAGGAACCTGCTGATAAAAGCCGCATATCAGCCGGCTTTCCAGCAGGTTTCCCCTGTTATTCCGTTTCTTTACTTATGGCATCAGCAGAATATTCTGCGTATGGTAATCGTATCCTTCTATCAGATATTTAAAATTTTCATCCATCCTGGCCATATAGCTGTCAAAATAAATATCCCATTCATTGTATGAGGTATGGTCATCCAACAGGACCCGGATTCTCAAATGGGAAGCTCCCAGCCATGCGTAGGAGCCATAGGCGGACGGAACATGGGTCCTTTGTCTTGCCGTCTGCATGTAGCTTCCGTATCGCATCAGATACTGGTCCAGGTCAGTTGCCCCGGCCCTGTATTCCTGATTCCCCAGGCAGCAGGAATAGGTGCGGTTCCCTTCTCCGATTTCAAACCGGCAGTCATCTGAACGAAATGTGAGACGTACGTATTTATCAGCATCCCGGAAACGTATTTTCCTGCCATTAATGGAACCCTGGTACGCCGGCATGGCGCAGCCGGTAACTGGCTGCGCGTCCAGCATACGGCTCAGTTCCCGGATTCTTTCCACATTTTCAGGACACTCTTTTAGCGGCTCATTCCCGATACACGGATAAACGGTTTCAAAAAATGTATCCAGAAGAGGCTGTGAACCTGATGTGGATGAATTCATCACAAACGTGGTATCACAATCCGGCAGCACCACGCATATCTGCCCGAATAATCCGGAAGCGCGGTATCCGTTGTGCGTACACCGCCACATCTGGAAACCATATCCCTGGGTACTTTCTGTTTTATATGCCGGGTAACCGGGCGCGGTTTCTATCTGCTTAGAGGTGGCAAGGCCACACCATTCTTCTGACAGGATCCGGTGTCCATTCAGTACGCCCCTGTTTAAAAACAGCTGCCCCAGCTTGATTAAATCCGTTGCCTTCATATAAAGGCCAACCCCGCCAATGGAATATCCAGAAGGATCTTCCAGCCAGTCATAATCCTGAATCCCGCACAGGTCAAAAAAGTTTTCTTTCAGAAATTCACATTGGCTTTTGCCTGTTATCTTTGTCACGATTGCCGACAGCATATGGGAGGCCATGGAATTGTAGTAAAAACGGCTTCCAGGCAGATCCGTTATATGTCTGTCAAATATACTTTCACACCAGTCCCTGCTGTCGTCCCCTGCCGCAAACATGTCAGGTCCGTCCTGTCCCAGGGTCATGGTCAGCAGATGCCGGATGGTAAGGGTTTCCAATCCATTGTCTGCATACGATGGATTGGAAAAATAAGGATACACCAATTCATCCAGGCTTAACAGCCCTCTGTCATAAAGGATGCCCACTGCCACGCTTGTAAATGTCTTTGTAACAGAATTCTCCACATGCCTGCATGTATTTTTATAAGGAAACGCGTTAACCTGGGCAATCAGCTTCCCATGCCGTGCCATTGTAAAAGTATGTAAATGGATATCACGGTCTTTCAATTTCTGGATAAAGGCAAGTATTCCCCGTGAATCCACGCCCTCCCTTTCACAGGTGGAACGCCCTAATTCGTATGTTGGCACTATAGCCCTCCTATTTTCTGACAACAGAGAAAATGGGTTCCCCTGCTGTCACGTCTTTTCCCAACTGTTTGTTTACAACTGCAAATTGATTGGAGTCCAGAACCAGTATCGGGGATGTCAGGTCAACGCCCTGTTTTTTGAAAAAATCCATGTCCGCATGGCATAACAGGTCCCCAACCCGGACCTGCTGTCCCACGGCTGCCTTCACCTCAAATCCCTTGCCTGCGAATTTTACGGTATCAATGCCATAATGGATCATCAGCTCAAGCCCTTCCTCCGTCTTCAGGCATATGGCATGCCCTGTCCCTGCAACCAGTTCCACCCGTCCTGACACAGGCGCAAGCACGTCTCCTGATGCCGGTATGAGGGCGCATCCATCCCCCATCATAAGCTGTGCAAAGACAGGATCCCTGACCTCGGTCATATCCATGGTCCTTCCGTCAAAGGGAGCGCAGACACTGATTTTCTTCTTAAATATCCCCAACACCTTATCAACCTCCCAGTCCATTGTCATTATTTCAGTTCCGGCCAGTATTCCTTGTTGGCTTCTATGTAATCATCCAGAAGCGCCTTGGCAACCGTGGCGCTGGGAACGCATCTGGACAGCGTGTATGCCTGCCACATCTTATGGTAAGAACCTTCCTCCCATGCATCCACTACCAGCTTTTCCACTGCCACCTGCTGTTCCATCAGCCCCTTTTGGAACGTGGGTATCCTTCCGATGGATAACGGCTCATAGCCATCCTTTCCAACAAGGCATGGTATTTCCACCATGGCGTCATCATCAAAGTTAACAATAGCACCGTTATTGGGAACAATCAACAGCATTCTCTCATGGGTGTTTAGCGCCAGGGCCATGCACAGGTCAACGATAAAGGTTGCATGATTCGTCACCTCCAGATAGCTGCCCTTTGCAGTGCCTTTTTCTGCAATTTCCCTGCAGGCTGTAAAAACTTCTGTCTCCCTTCCTTCCATGACCTCATTGGCCCGTGTATGGCCGGGGTCTGAGTGCGCTACCACATAATCCGGGAACAGATAATACTTGAAATAGCTGTTGGGAATCATGGTGGGGTCCACGCTCAGCACATCCTTTGCCTTGTAGTAAGTATCCTTCCAGCTGTGTTCCTGCTGGTTGGATGTCATGGCCGGAGACACAAATCCCATTTCCAGCATATAATCCCTGACCTTTGGCAGCAGGTCATTGCCTGCCTTGTCCCTGATATCACACCACCATCCAAAGTGATTCAGCCCAAAATAACGTACATCCATTTCCTTGCGGTCATTAAGTCCTGCAATGCTGGCAATACTGTCCTCCAGGCCAATGGGCATGTCACAGATATTGATGACCTTTGAATCAGGCCTTAACCGCCTGGTGGCCTCAGCCACAATGGCAGCCGGATTGGAGTAGTTGAGCATCCAGGCATCCGGGGAATATTTCTCCATATAATCAATGTTTTCCAGCACCCCGGCAATGGAGCGCATCCCATATGTAATACCGCCGGGACCGCATGTCTCCTGTCCCACGCAGCCATGCTTTAATGCAATCTTCTCATCTTTTTCACGCATGGGCAGTTTGCCTACCCGGATGTGTGCCAGACAGAAATCGATGTCCGTGTAAGCCTCTTCTGGGTCCACGGTTGCCAGGAACTCAATTTCAGGGTCCTTTTCCATGACCAGGATCCTGCATGCCTCTGCCAGCCGGTCCTGCCTCTCCTCATCATTATCATACAGTTTAATCTTCCTCAGAGGGAACCTGTCAAGATGTGCAAGCAAGGTGCATACAATCTCAGGTGTGTAAGTGCTTCCGCCTCCTGCAATTACTACTGAATACTTTTTCATTTTACATTCTCTCCTTAACTATTTTCTATGACCTTGTCAACCGTCTTCTTGATTAATGTCACGGTCGTGCCGTAAACAATCTGTATTTCATTGCTGCTTACTTTTACAATCCCGTTGCAGCCCGTCCTTTTGAGGATTGATTCATCTATCAGGGAATAATCCTTAACAACTACCCTAAGCCGTGACATACATGCCTCTGTTTCAGTGATATTATCCTTACCGCCAAGGCCCCTCACAATCAGCTGTGCCTTCAGCATCTCGGGATTCTTGGTATCCAGTCCTGCCGATGCCTCTGGTTTTGCTGCAGACATATCAATATTGGCAATCTCAGCCGCAAATGCCAGTGAGTCGTCATAATCTCCCCCGCGCCCCGGTGTCTTTACATCAAAATGTATGATCCACCACCGGAAGGTAACATAGCAGAGCACGAACTCCAGCACAGTAATCACGCAGACCACCCAAACATTGGAGCCAGGACGCAGGAACCCATTGGTAAACAACCCGATGATACTGGAATTGGAGCCGCCCACGCCGCTGCCCAGGATAAAGCACAGCAGCCAGCTTAATCCGGTATAGAAGCTGTAGACCACGTAAAGCAGCGGCGCCGCAAACAGGAAGATGAACTCAATGGGCTCTGAGATGGCTGCGAAGATGGCTGTCAGCGCCCCGGCCAGTACCAGGGGTTTAATGCTCTCCCTCTTATCCGCATCCGCACATTTGTAGATAGCCAGAGCGATTGCCGGAAGGCCGCCAAGCATCATGGGAATCTGCGGACCGAAATAATAGGAAACCAGTTGTGCCAGCGATGCATTAGTAGGCAGGCCTTCCACCAGATACTGTGCATATCCGGCAACCGTGCCTTCCGCCACTGCCCCGGATGCAAAGGTATACACACCTGACACGGACGTATTCCTGACAATGGTATTCCATATCTGATGCAGGCCCGTGGGGATCAGCGCCCTCTCCCCCAGCGCATAGACAAAGGGACCAAAGATGCCCAGACTGCCCAGCACCTTTGCGAATGCGTCAATGGCCCTCTGCACATATACCCAGAGAAACGGCAGAATCTGTCCCACAATACTGAGCACGATTAAAGATATGATTGGAACAAATCTTGTACCCTGATAAAAGGAAAATGCCATAGGCAGCTTAATGTCCTTGAATTTGTTATGCAGGTTTGCAACGATGACACCTACCAGGATACCTCCCATAATCCCTACATTGACGGTTTCCACCCCCAGAACCGTCGTGATGCCTGTTTCAGGGAACATGGCCCTTACGTTGGGGAAGGTTGTAATCAAAAGGTTCATTGACTTAAGCAGGGCGAAATATCCGATAAACGCGCCCAGCGCCGCATACTCTTTCTTTTCTGCCGCCAGACCGAACGCCAGGGCCATGGCGTAGACCAATGCCAGGTTATGAAGGACCTGAACGCCTGTGGTTACCATCCAGTTCCCCAGATATTGAATGGGGGTGCTGGCAAAAAACGGGACTATCTTAATAATCGCCGCATCAGTGAAAATACAGCCAATGGCCATGATAAGCGATGCCACACCTATCAGGGATACTGGAATTAAAAATGCTCTTGCTAGCTTTTGGAAAAAAGCTTTCATACCATTAGACATGAATGATACCCCTCCTTATACATTACAAAGTGTAAATACATTTACCTGCGCAGGCTGTATTTTTTGTATTTTCAGTATAGTGACTCCGACTTTTAAATGCAATACTTCCAGGGCATCCGTGAAACGCTTCATACTGAGTAAAATAGTTCACGTTTTCAGATAATTCGTGGCACAAAAAAACCGTTTATCCATCCTGTCTCATGGATAAACGGTTGAAATTCATAATTGGGAAAACAGTAATTGGAATGCGATGATGGTATTGGACACAAACGTATTAATCTGCAGCTCATCCTCCCACTCCTCTTTGGGGATGATGATTGGCAGGTCCACCATCTTCCGCAGGCGGCTGTTCTCATTGCGCAGGAATGCAATGGTAAAATATCCGTGCTGCCTGCACTTTTCCGCTTCATCTATCACCAGTTGTGTTTCGCCTGACTCCGACACCATGATCCCCACGTTGTCCTCAAACTCAGACAGTTCCCCCAGGCTTTCCGTATAAATCAGCCGGTAGCCGTCCCTGACGCACTTACGGCTGATATAATCAATGGCAACCATGGAGTATCCGATTCCCATGGCATACACATATTTTTCCTTAGCGCCCTTCATATGCCGTACAAAGGTATCCACCATTTCTTCCGAATAGTTACTTATGATGGTGTTCCGGATTCCGGCCAAATCACGGTCCTGGGCAGCAGGCTGGGATTTGTGGCTGGATTTAAAGGAAAATATCAATTCCCTGTAACCGGAATACCCAAGTTTTTTAGACAGGTTCACCAGAAAGGCAGGGGATATGTAGTGTCTTTTTGCAAAATCCTTAATCGACATATCGCTGTTTTTCTTGATGTCTTCTTTTATTTCGTCTAAAATCTGCCGCTGCAGACCATTCAGCTCATTCATATGCCCTACTCTCCCCTCAACACGGTTTGAGTCTATTATAGCATAAACTTTTAATTACAAAAGAAGAAAGTACGATTTCCCGGACAGGGCATACCCCGCCCCCGGAAACCGTACTTTCTTAATGCCTGTGCAATCCGGGATAATAATGCCCGGCATATTTATTCCGGGCACTGCCAACGCCTCCTACATGGCCTTCTGAAGCAGCCGCCTGAACACAAACAGCACCACCGCATAAAAGGCCGCAACAACCATAAGTGTCTTGGATACGGTCAGGCTGATGAACCCGCTGACCAGGATGCCGATATAAAGAGTAAGCATCATGGTATATCCCGTATATGCCCAGCATCGCAGCCCAAGCATCCGGTTCCTCTCATCCGTCTCATAGATTTTCCGTTTCTTTCCCAGCTCCGGATTCTTCAGGTACTTCACATTCCTGATAATGGAAATGATGCCGGCCGCCACAAGCCCGGCCCCTGTCCCCCAGTAAAACCCCGGAATATAATCCGTGTAACCCGGCTCCAGGTACATTACCATCACCCTGTCCCTGGCCACAAAGGACAGGGCCAGGGCTGCTGCCCCCAACACCAGGAACAGGACCCCGATCCACACACGGTTCCTGCACCGCTTTTCAAAATCAATCGGACTATCAATAAATAAATGGTTCAGCCACATAATCATTCCTCCTCATATAAAAATATATCCTCTATACTTTGTTCAAAAAACCTGGCAATCTTAAATGCCAGCTGCAGCGAGGCATTATACTTGCCGTTCTCCAGGGAAATGATGGTCTGCCGGGTCACTCCCAGCGCGGCCGCCAGTTCCTCCTGGGTTACCTTGTTCTGTTTGCGCAGTTCCTGTATTTTAGTCTTCAATCCCACCACCCTTTCGTTCCTAAGACCTGCATGCGTAATGTAAAGTATGTTTTACTTTTTTAGTATAGTTTACTTTACGCAAAATGTCAAGCTTATTTTACATCCAAACGCAAAAAAAAGAACTGCCACAGCGTGACAGCACCTTTTCACTGGTTCCCTGACGTGTCCTGACATCCGTTCCCGCCGTTTGCCTTTGGGCCTGTCCGGACATTGGTTCCCATTCCTAACCCATGAATTTTGAAGCATATCCCTGGATAAAGATACCCAGTACAATCAGAGGCAGGATATAACTCACATATATCCTTGCCCATGCAGGGAAATGAATGCCTTCCCCTTCATTGGCCTCTGCCATGAAATTCTTAAATCCCCACCCATACCGGCTGGTGCAGAACAAAAGATAAAGCATGCTTCCAATAGGAAGCAGGTTATTGCTGAGGATGAAATCCTCCAGGTCCAGGACCGTGCTTCCCTCACCCAGCGGCGCAAATCCGCTCCACAGGTTGAATCCCAGCACACATGGGACGGACAGGATGATGATGGCCACTATGTTCCATGCAACCGCCTTCCTGACGGAACAGCCGGTCAGATCCGTTGCAAAGGATATGATATTCTGGAACACCGCGATAATGGTTGAAAATGCAGCAAAGGACATGAACAGGAAAAACATGGTCCCCCATATCCTTCCGCCTGCCATGTGGTTGAATACATTTGGCAGGGTGATGAAGATTAAGGACGGCCCTGCCGTGGACTCAATCTGATAGGCAAAACATGCCGGGAAAATAATAAGGCCTGCCATGAATGCAACCATGGTATCTAAAAGTGCGACGCTGACCGCCTCCCCTGTCAGGGACCGCTCTTTGCCGATATAGCTTCCAAAGATAGCCAGGGCTCCAATTCCAATGCTCAGCGTAAAAAAGGATTGTCCCAGGGCAGCAAACACCGCGTCCCCCAGTCCGGCTTCCTTCATCTTGCCAAAATCAGGCTTCAGGTAAAATTCCAGTCCCGGACCGCCGCCCGGAAGGATCATGGAGTGGACAGCCAGCACGACCATCAGTCCCAGCAGGCACACCATCATGACCTTGGTAATGCGCTCCACCCCCTGCTGAAGGCCCATGGCGCACACGCCAAAACATAGCAGCACCACTACCACCATAAAGCTGCCCATAAGCACCGGATTCCCCAGCATGGTGTTGAATTCCCCTGCCACGGCCTCAGCCTCAAGTCCGGTGAAGTCGCCCATAAGCATCTTAAAAAAATAGAGAAGCATCCAGCCGCCGACCGTGGTATAGAACATCATCAGGATATAGTTGCCCGCCATGGCAGGATACTTTGTCAGATGCCATCTGCTTCCCTTTGGTTCCAGTACATCAAAGGATACGGCCGCACTTTTCCTGCTGGCCCGTCCAACCGCAAACTCCATTATTACAATCGGCAGTCCCAGAATCAGAAGGAACACAAGGTAGACCAGCACGAATGCCGCGCCTCCGTATTCACCTACGATATAAGGAAAACGCCATACATTGCCAAGACCAATGGCACATCCCGCGGATATAAGGATGAATCCAAGCCTGGATGAAAACTTTTCACGTTCCATGATTATATATCCCCCATTCCGTAATAAAAGCGCCTTATACCAGGGCATCTGACAAAAAGCCATTTTCAGACACGCCCCACGGCGCTTTCATATATTACCATATTATCATATAAATAGCAATACCAACGGTTTACACCAATAAAGTACCGGTACATCCAACAAAGGGATGTACCGGCCATGAAAACCACTTCTGCTATCTCTGCCCCTTATCATAGGGCACGCCGGATGCCCGGGGCGCCTGGGAATTTCTGGAAGTGAATATGAGCACGATCAGGGTTGCCAGATAGGGGATCATCTTATACACATAACTTGGTATTCCCGTGGCAGCAAGGAAGGGGATACCGGAATAAGCCGCCGCCACTGCCTTCATAAGGCCGAAGAACAGGGATGCCCACATGATCCTCACCGGCTTCCACTGTCCGAATATAAGCACGGCCAATGCCAGGAAACCATATCCTGCCACATCCGCGTTAAAGTTGGTGGAGGTCGGGACCACGAACACCAGGCCGCCCAGACCGCCCAGCACACCGGATATGAGAACTCCCGCATACTGCATCCTGTACACATTGATTCCCGCCGCGTCCGCTGCCTGGGGATGTTCGCCGCAGGAACGCAGGCGCAGCCCAAACCTGGTACGGTACAGCACAAGGGTTGAAGCAATCAGGATCAGGATACCCAGATAGGTGGTGATATAGGTATTCTGGAACAGCAGCGGTCCCAAGAACGGAATCTTTCCAAGGACAGGCACTGATTCAATACGGAATGTATTATTGAACTGTATCTGCTGGACTCCCTGGATGACCCTTGCCACAAAGATGGCAAATGCAGGCGCAAACATATTAAGCGCCGTGCCGCTGATGGTCTGGTTGGCCTTCATATTGATGGACGCGTATGCGTGGAAAAAGGCAAAGGCCGCGCCTGTGGCCGTTGAAATCAGGATGGCCAGGGCCAGCTGGAACTGTCCGCCCATCTTTCCTCCGGTCATGTTTAAGAACAGGATTCCCGTAAATGCCCCCATGGTCATGATGCCTTCCAGGGCAATGTTCACAACGCCGCTGCGCTCGGAGAACATGCCGCCCAGCGCCACAATCATCAGGGGGATGGTAAACAGCATGGTCTGCTGGAAAATAAAGTATACGACACTCATGACTGGCCGCCTCCTTTCTCCCTGTTCTTATTCACACGGGTCAGGATGGTCTTCACAATCAATGCAAAGGCGCTGAAATAAATAATTACCGCAACAATGATATCAATGATTTCCGTGGAAAATTCAAAAAGCTGCAGATAAAATCCTCCTGCTGTCAGGTAGGCGATGAAAATACCGGAAAACAGTACGCCGATGGGATGGCTCAGTCCCAGAAGGGCCACGGAAATCCCCGTGAATCCTTCGGACGCCAGCACATCCTTGATTTCAATATGCTTCCCTGTCCCGGCCAGGTATAAAAGCCCGCCCGCCATGCCGGCTATGGCGCCTGCAATCACCATGCTCATGATGATGCTTTTCTTCTCATTAATTCCAGCATACTTACTGGCATCCCGGTTAAAACCTACCGCCTTCAGTTCATATCCGAAGGTGGTCTTATTAAGGATGACCCAGATAAGGATTACGGTTGCAATGGCAATCAGGATCCCTCCGTTCACACTGGATTCAGGGAACAGGCGGTCCATGCCCATCTTTGGGATCTGGGCCGTGGAAGCCACATTCCTGGATTCATTCCTCAAGTTATTAAACAGGGGCTTATAACTCTTTACGATCCAGTTAACCATATACATGCCGATGTAGTTCATCATGATGGAGGCAATGACTTCATTTACATTAAAGTATGCCTTTAAAAGGCCCGGAACCATGCCCCAGAGCGCACCCCCAAGGACCGCTGCCAGAAGGGCCGCCGCCCAGTGGACGGGGCCCAGCCCCTTCCACATGATGCCCACATAGACCGCTGCAAAGGCACCCACAATGAACTGCCCCGGCGTGCCGATATTGAACAGCCCTGTCTTAAACGCAAACCCCACGGAAAGGCCCGTAAGGATAATGGGCGTGGCATAATAAAACACCTGTCCCACGCCCTTTAAGCCATGGGTTAATGCGCCGGTCAGGATGGTGATGAATCCCGGCACTGCCTGGGAAGGATTGCTTAAAAGCAGGATGACGAATCCCACCAGCAATCCGATGATAATGGCAAATACAGAGGACAATACCCCCACATAATCGCGCCTTTTCTGTGTCCTTGGCCTGCTCATCATACATCACCTGCCTTTCCCGGCGTGCCCTGTCCCTCTGTGCCATCCCCGGCCGCCATGTCCTGCCGTTTGGATCCGGCCATGTAAAGCCCCAGTTCCTGGACCGTGACCTCACCCGGATCCAGGTCTGCCACGATCCCGCCTTCAAACATCACAAGGATACGGTCGCTTAAGTTCATGACCTCATCCAGTTCCAGGGATATCAGGAGGATGGCAGCGCCCTCATCCCGCTGCTTCACAAGCACCTGGTGGATATATTCGATGGCGCCCACATCCAGTCCCCTGGTTGGCTGCACTGCCAGAAGGATATCATGCTCCCTGGAGATTTCCCTTGCCACGATTGCCTTCTGCTGGTTTCCGCCGGACATGCTGCGCGTAACCGTATCCGCCCCTTCTCCGCTCCGGATATCGAAATCTCCAATCAGCCGGTCCGCATATCTGTATATCTCATCATCCTGGAGGAAACCGGCCTTCTGGAACCCAGGTTCAAAGTACTGCTGCAGGACCAGGTTGTATGCCAGGTTATAATCCAGCACCAGCCCGTGTTTGTGCCTGTCCTCAGGGATATGGCTGAGACCGCCCGTGTTCCTGTGCCGTATGCTCTTCTTCGTCACATCCTCACCGTTTAACAGGATCCGGCCCTTAGCCGCTTCACCAAGCCCGGTGATGGCATGGACCAGTTCGGTCTGCCCGTTGCCGTCAATTCCCGCAATGCACACAATCTCACCGCTGCGCACCTCAAAGCTTACATCGTTGACCAGCAGCTTGGTATGACCCTCTATGTGGGACTGTACCGATACGTGCTCCACTTCCAGTATGGTCCTGCCAGGAGATGCAGGTGTCTTTTCCACCGTAAGGCTTACCTTGCGGCCCACCATCATCTCCGACATTTCCTCCTTTGAGATGGAGGACACATCCACGGTTCCTATATACTTACCGCGGCGCAGCACGGAACACCGGTCCGCCACCGCCTTGATTTCATCCAGCTTATGGGTGATGAACAGGATGGACTTGCCCTCGGCCACCAAGCTCCTCATGATCTGCATCAGCTCGTCAATCTCCTGCGGCGTCAACACGGCCGTGGGCTCGTCAAAAATCATGATTTCATTGTCCCGGTAAAGCATCTTGAGGATTTCCACCCTCTGCTGCATCCCCACCGTGATATCCTGGATCAGGGCGTCCGGGTCAATGTAAAGGCCATACCGCTCACTGAGCCCCACCACCTTTTTCCTCGCATCATCCATCTTTAAAAATCCATGCCTGACCGTCTCCATGCCCAGGACGATATTCTGCAGGACCGTAAAATTATGTACCAGCTTAAAATGCTGGTGTACCATGCCGATGCCCAGGGCATTGGCATCCAGGGGGCCTTTAATCTTCACTTCCTGTCCCCTGACTTTAATCACACCCTTTTCCGGCTGGTAAAGCCCGAACAGCACGCTCATCAGCGTGGACTTACCTGCTCCGTTCTCTCCCAGCAGGGCGTGGATTTCCCCCTTCTTAAGCTGAAGGGTAATATTGTCGTTGGCTATAATACCGGGAAATTCCTTTGTGATGCCCAGCATCTCAATAATATAATCATTCATGCGGTTCCCCCTCGCAGCAAACCAGCCTGTGCGGCCTGCCTTCACCGCCCGGCGGGATGAAGGCCTGAAAATACAGCAGGGCGCCGTTGTCATCCGGCACCCTGCGTGTCAATGAAGCTTCAGCCGCCCCTGCTACTCTACATATGTGACTTTGGTGTTGGTCAACCCGGTCAGGTCCTTGGTCGGGTCATTGTTGTCCTCTGAGAACTGTACCAGTGTTATCTCCCCGTCAGCCAGTTTCTTATATATGGCGTCATACTGTTCCTGTGAGAACTTCCCGAACTTGGAGGTTTCCATGGGAAGCCCGACGCCGTTATTCTCAACCGTGAACACGGAAGTCTTGCCGCCCGGGAACTTGCCGTCGTAGAAATCCTTTACCCCGTCATATACGGAGTTGGAAAGCAGCTTCATGGCAGAGGTGATGACCGTGTCGGATTCACTGCTCTGGTCAACGTCCACGCCAATGGTTTTAGCATTCTTCTCCTGGGCCGCCGCCATCACGGAATTGCCCACGGCGCCGCCGCAGCCGAAGATGACCTCAGTACCGTTCTGATACCAGGAAGCAGCCATGGACTGTGCCTCCGGTGTGGCTGCAAAGCCGCCGGTATAGTTATACATGACCTCCACGCCCGTGACGCCGTCTTCCTCAGCAGCAAACTCAGCGCCCTGGACAAATCCGTATCCAAAGCGGATAACGGCCGGAACCGCCATTCCGCCCATGAAGCCCAGCTTTGTATATCCGTCCTTCACAGCCGCATAACCGGCCAGGAAACCGGCCTGGTCCTCCTGGAACAGGATGGGCATTACATTGCTGCCTGTCTTGTAATTGTATTCCGCATCATGAGGCTCCCCGTCCAACAGGATGAAATGGATGTCAGGATACTTATCCTGGGCAATGTAAATCGGCTCCTCAAACAGGAAGCCCGGGCATACCACCAGTTTCGCACCGCCCTCTATGGCCAGTCCGATGGTCTCCAGATAGGCGTCCGTGGTGCCTTCCTGGGGCTGGTAATACTTATATGTGATACTGTTCTCTTCCGCATACTTCTTAAGGCCTTCCCAGGCTCCCTGGTTAAAGGACTTATCGTCAATGGTGCCAAGGTCGGTGACCAGGGCCAGCTCATATCCGCCTGACTGGGACGCGGCAGCCTCAGTGGACTCCCCGCCCTCTGTCTTGCCCTCATCCTTACTCTCGGCAGCAGGCGCCTCTGTCCCTGCAGGCGCTTGTGCCGGCTCTGTCTTCGCCGAACCGCCGCATGCTGTCAGGGAACCGGCCATTACTGCTGCCAGCGCCATTGCCAATATTCTTTTTTTCATAAGATTGATTCCTCCTCTTCGCTTAGAAATGAATAGTGTCCAAGTACATTTCTAATGTACCATAAATCACAAATCATTGCAATATTTTAAGGAATTATTTGTAAATTATGCCGAACCTGTTGAAAAATGCACACCCCTGCCCCAATGTCCCTTACAGGTCAAACAGGGACAGCTGGTTGGAGCGGGGCAGGTCCTTTAACAGCCCCATATCCGCCATCAGGGTGCACAGGGTGCCGTTTACCTTGGCCCTGCTGCTGAAATCCTCAATGGAAAGGAAAATGCCGTCCTTTACCGCATCCACAACCGCGTCCGCCGCCTTTTCGCCCAGTCCGTCAATGCTGCTGAGGGACGGCATCAGCTTGCCGTCTATGATCTGGAAATGCCTTGCCTTGGCCTTGTATATATCCAGCGGCACGAAATCATACCCCCTTGCATACATTTCCTGGACAATACGCATGTCCCTCAGGGTATCCTGCTCCTTTTTGGAAAGGGTATCTGCCCGTTTCTTATAATCAGCCAGATAATATTCCAGCTTATCCCTGCCCTGGCACATGATTTCATAGGAAAATGCGCTGGCGCGGATACTGAAGAACGCAGCATAATAGGCCAGGGGGTAAAATATCTTACAATACGCAATACGCCACGCCATCATTACATAGGCAGCCGCATGGGCCTTGGGGAACATGTATTTGATTTTCTTGCAGGACCAGATATACCAGTCCGGTACGCCGTGGGACGTCATCTCCTCCTCCCACTCAGGCTTCAGCCCCTTGCCCTTACGGACGCTCTCCATGATGGTAAAGGACAGGCCCTCCTCCAGGCCCTGGGCAATCAGGTAAACCATAATATCGTCCCTGGTACAGATTGCTGTCTGGATGGTGGCTTTTCCTTCCTGGATCAGGGTCTGGGCATTGCCCAGCCATACGTCCGTACCATGTGCAAGTCCGGCAATACGCACCAGATCCGAAAAGTACTTGGGCTTGGTGTCCAGAAGCATCTGCATGGCAAAATCCGTGCCGAACTCAGGTACGCCAAGGGCTCCCAGTGGACAGCCCCCTATGTCGTCCGGCACGATCCCAAGGGCCGAGGTATCCTGGAACAGGCTCATGACCTCCCGGCTGTCCAGAGGGATATCCTTAACCGGATCAATGCCGATCAGGTCCTGGAGCATACGTATCATGGTAGGATCATCGTGCCCCAGGATATCCAGCTTCAGCAGGTTGTGGTCAATGGAATGGTAGTCAAAGTGGGTGGTCACCGTGGAGGTGGCCATATCATTGGCCGGGTGCTGTACCGGGGTAAAGGAATAGATTTCCTCGCCCAGGGGAAGTACGATAATACCGCCCGGGTGCTGTCCCGTGGTGCGGCGCACGCCCACGCAGCCCTGCACGATCCGGTTGATCTCGCAATTGCGCTTCCTTGTCCCCCGCTCCTCATAATACTTCTTCACATAACCGAAAGCCGTCTTATCCGCCAGTGTGCCGATGGTGCCGGCACGGAAGGTCTGCCCCTTTCCAAAAATGACCTCGGTGTAATCGTGGGCCTTACTCTGATATTCACCGGAGAAGTTAAGGTCGATATCCGGCTCCTTATCCCCCTTAAATCCAAGGAAGGTCTCAAAGGGAATATCAAACCCGTCCTTTTCAAGGGGTGTACCGCACACGGGACAGGACTTATCCGGCATATCGCAGCCCGCCATGCCGGAAAACTTCCTTACCTCCTCGGAATCAAAATCATAATAACGGCAGTTGGGACAGTGATAATGGGGGCTTAAGGGATTTACCTCCGTGATACCTGACATGGTTGCCACAAAGGAGGAGCCAACGGAACCACGGGAACCAACCAGGTAACCGTCCTCATTGGACTTCCACACCAGCTTCTGGGCAATGATATACATAACCGCGAACCCGTTGGTGATGATGGAGTGCAGTTCCCGTTCCAGACGGTCCACAACAATCTTTGGCAGGTCCTCGCCGTACATCTCATGGGCCCTGTCATAACAGATCTTGGTCAGTGTCTTATCCGAGTCCTCAATCACCGGGGGGCACTTGTCCGGGCGCACCGGCGCGATTTTCTCACACATGTCCGCAATCTTCCTGGTATTGGTCACAACCACCTCATGGGCCTTGTCCGGACCCAGATAGGAGAACTCCTTTAACATCTCCTCCGTGGTCCGCAGATACAGGGGCGCCTGGTCATCGGAGTCCTTAAAGCCCTGTCCTGCCATGATGATCCTGCGGTACACCTCGTCCTGGGGATCCAGGAAATGCACGTCGCAGGTAGCGCATACCAGCTTATTAAACTGCATGCCAAGTTCAACAATCCTCTTATTGATTTCTATCAGGTCGTCTTCCGACTTCACCGTGCTCTTCTCGTCCCTGAGCATGAAGGAGTTGTTGCCAAGAGGCTGTATCTCCAGATAATCGTAGAAATTCACAAGCCGTGCAATCTCAGCGTCCGGCGCGCCGCGCAGCAGCGCCTGGTACAGTTCCCCGGCCTCGCAGGCAGAGCCGATGATCAGGCCTTCCCGGTACTTATCAAGGATACTCTTGGGGATCCTGGGCCTTCTGGCATAATATTCCAGGTGGGACCAGCTCACCAGACGGTAGAGGTTGACACGTCCGATATCATTCTTGGCAAGGATGATTACATGGTAGGTGGGCAGCTTGCGGATGGTATTGGTATCCATTGTGCTCATTCCGTTAAGGCCCTCCAGGTCGGAAATGCCCCTGTCCCTGAGCATCCGGACAAACGCGGCGAATATCTCAGCCGTTGCCCCTGCATCATCCACTGCCCTGTGATGGTTAGCCAGGGAGATATTAAGCGCCTTAGCCACCGTATCCAGCTTAAAACGGTTCAGGTTGGGAAGGAGAAGCCTTGCAATGGTCACGGTATCCAGTACCGTGGGATTGAAAGGCAGTCCCTGTTCCTCTGCAAAATGGCTGATGAATCCCACATCAAAGCTGGCATTATGGGCTACAAGGACAGCATCCCCCACAAAATCTAAAAACCGCGGCAGGATTACATTGATTTTTGGGTATGGCAGCACCATGGAATCATTGATGCCGGTCAGCTTCTCTATGTCAAAGGGGATAGGTACATCCGGATTAACAAAGGAGGAAAAACGGTCTGTTATCTTTCCGTCCGTCACCTTCACGGCGCCTATCTCGATGATTTTGTTCTTCTTAGGGCTGAAACCAGTGGTCTCTATATCAAACACCACAAAGGTATCCTCAAAACCCTGTCCCCCCGGATTCTCCACCAGCTGCTTTGTATCATCCACCAGGTAACCTTCCACCCCGTATATGATTTTAAACGTGTCCCCCTTGTCCAGGGCATGGTTGGCGTCCGGGAAGGCCTGGACGCAGCCATGGTCCGTCACCGCAATGGCCGGCATGCCCCACTGCTTGGCCCTTTTAATGATGCTCTTGACCTCGGATACGCCATCCATATCACTCATCTTGGTATGGCAGTGCAGCTCGATTCTCTTATCCAGGCTGCTGTCCATGCGCTTGCTGGTAAAATCATCGGTTTTTTTGATTCCCACAATGGAACCAAGGGTCAGCTCCCCGTCAAACTTGTCGATGGTGGTCACGCCCTTGACCCGGATGAAGATACCGGGGCTGATAACCGCCTTTACCTCGTCAAAAAGCTCGGGACGTATGAACATCTTCACGGTTATGGTATCCGTAAAGTCGCTGACATCAAAGGTCAGGATGAACTTGCCGCTGCGCAGTTCCCTGTTCTCACAGGTCAGCACCTTACCCCTAAGGGTCACTTCCCCAATCTCCCCGTCAATCTTCTCAATCTCCATGGGCTCGTCTTCAAAGTCACGTCCATATAGGACATCCGGGTTATTGGAACGTTTGACCGAATATTTCTTATCCTCGCCAAACCCGCTGTCCCTGTCCTTGCCCCAGCCCTTCCGGCCCTTGTTAAGCTGCGGCTTATCCTTTTGTCCGCCTGCCTGCTTAAGACCGGACGCCTGGCCGGCGCCTTTTGATGAAGTTTTGTCCAGGCCTGCCGCCTGGTCCCCAAAACCTCCATCCGTTCCAATCCCGCCGCCGGATGCCTGGGCCATAAGCATGTCCCATGGAGCTGCTTCAGAAGGGCCGGATCCGGAATCCATGAAGGCGCTGTCTCCCTGTCCCCCGTTTCCCTGGCCCCTGTTTCCATTTCCCTGGACCAGTTCCTGGCCTTCCAGGCCTTCGGTTGAAAAGGAACCGCCCATGGCAGCCAGCTCCTCCTTGTGGTTCTGCCAGTAGATGGCCTGCGCCTCCCGCTCCATCTTAAGTTCAATCTGCCTTCTGCGGTCATTGCCCTGGGGCGGTATAAAGGTAAATCCCACCTCCACAGGAAGGCCGCAGCGCTCTGTAAACACCTTCTCAATGACGCGCTTAAGCTCCCCTGTCCTGTCCCGGTTCACCATGGTATCCTCCACGGACAGGACCATCCGGTCTTCCTTGTCAAAGTTGATTTCAGCCTTACGGAACATGGTGTACTCAATGATGCTGTAGTTCTTAAGTTCCAGCAGCAGGCTCTCCTTATACATATCCAGCAGCTTTTGGGGGGTATACTGGTCTGAGAGCCTGTATTTTTCCTGAATCTTAATGCTCACCTGCTTGTCCGGGAACAGCTGGTCCTTTATCCCCTTTTCCAAATCATAGATATTCTGTTTATGTATGAGCCTGGGGCTCTTCAGATAAATGCGGATAGAGCTTCTATCCCTGGTGGTGGTCACCTTTTCCACCTGTACCAGACCTAAAAGCTCTTTTAAGGGTTCCGCAATATTTAAAGTTGGAAATACTTCCAGAAAACATTTTGCCATATATCCCTGCTTCTTTCTATAACTTAAGGTGTGTTTAAACCTTAAACCTGTTTCTGCATGGCTTCCAGTTCCGCGCGCAGCACGGCCAGCAGATCTTCCTCCGGCACCTTGCGTATGATTTCGCCTTTTTTTATCAAAAGGCCTTCCCCCACGCCGCCTGCGATTCCGATATCTGCCTCCTTTGCCTCACCTGGGCCATTGACCACACATCCCATGACAGCCACCTTCACATCCAGGCCGTCAAACTCCGATACCATGGTTTCCACCTGGTTTGCAAGCCCAATCAGGTCAATGCGGGTCCTTCCGCAGGTCGGGCAGGATACCACCTCAATACCGCCTTTTCTCAGCCCCAGGGTGCCAAGGATCAGCTTTGCCGTCTTAACCTCCTCCGCCGGATCTCCGGTCAGGGATACGCGGATGGTGTCCCCAATGCCCTGGTGCAGGATGATTCCCAGCCCAACGGAAGACTTGATATTGCCTGAATAAAGGGTTCCTGCCTCCGTGATTCCCACATGGAGGGGATATCTGGTCCTGGCCGCAATCAGCTCATGGGCCTTGACACACATCATCACATCCGAGGACTTGATGCTGATGACCAGGTTGTCATATCCCATATCCTCTATTAACCTTACCTTATCAAGGGCGCTTTCCACAATCCCCTCTGCTGTCACGCCGCCGTACTTTTCCAACAGCGGCTTTTCAAGGGAACCGCTGTTTACCCCCACACGGATGGGGATATCCCGCGCCTTTGCCTCGTCCACCACTGCCTTTACCTTATGATGGTCGCCGATATTGCCGGGGTTGATGCGGATTTTGTCGGCCCCATGTTCCATGGCCCCTATGGCCAGGCGGTAATCAAAATGGATATCCGCCACCAAAGGGATGTGTATCTCCTTTTTTATGCCGGAAAGGGCAATGGCTGCTTCCATAGTGGGCACCGCCACCCGGATGATGTCGCAGCCCGCCTGTTCCAGGCGGTGGATCTGCTCCACCGTTGCCCTTACATCCTCTGTTTTTGTATTGCACATGGATTGGATCAGGATGGGATTCCCGCCGCCAATGACACGGTCCCCAATCCGTATTGTCTTTGTATGGTTCCGATACATGTCTCTCTCTCCCTTTTGCATTTCTGTCAGAACAGCTTCCTCACATCGTTAAACAGGATAAGCACCATAAGGGCCAGCAACAGCATCATTCCGGCCATATGGACCATGCCCTCCTTTTCCTTGTCAATGGGTTTGCCCCTCACGGCTTCTATGATAAGGAATACAAGGCGCCCCCCGTCCAGCGCAGGTATGGGAAGAAGGTTCATCACTCCCAGGTTGGCGCTGAGCAGCACAATCAGCTGCACCACCATAAGGATTATGGCCATTGCGCCAGCTGGCGCCACCGCATCCACTGTCCGGTCAATCTCCACCACGATTCCCACCGGACCGCTGATATCGTTCAGGCTTACCATGCCCCGGACCATCATGGACAGGGTATCAAATACATATTGTATCTGGAACCGCACCTGATACAGGCCCTGCACCAGCAGTTCGGTTGGATTCTGCACTGCTTTTGGCATTGCATCAAATGCCACGCCAATGACATAGCTGCCGCTGTCCTTGGAATAAACCGGCGAAATCCTGGCGCTGTAGGAGTCCTGCTTACCTGAAGGGTCCGTTCTGTGCCATGTCAGATCCAGGTCCTTTTGAGGGTGGGTAAACAGATAGGCCTTGAATTCGTCAAAGGAATGGACCTTCCTTCCATTGACGGATGTTATCACATCCCCGGCCTGAAGCCCTGCCAGCTGGGCCGGATATCCCTCGGTCACGCTGAGGAGTTTTGTGGTATTGTACCCCAGCGCGCCCACCAGGACCAGGGACAGGATGAATGCAAGAAGGAAATTAAACACAGGCCCTGCCGCCACCACGGAAATCCTGGCCCACACGGACTTGTTATTAAATGCATGTTCATCCGAATCATTCTCATCCTCTCCCAGCATCATACAGGAACCGCCAAATGGCAGCGCCTTAAATGAATACCTGGTGCCGCCTTTTTCACAGCTCCAGATCCTGGGCCCCATCCCCAGTGAAAATTCAATCACACCAATTCCGTTCAGCTTTGCAAATAAAAAATGGCCAAATTCGTGAATCATGATAATGATTCCCAGCATCAGCACCGCTATAATCAGACTCATCCGGCAATAACCTTTCTGTCTTAATCTCTGTTTTTATATTCTATGCGTTCCATTTGTCCTTTATAAACCCATATGTCTCCTGTTCTGCTTTCAGGATTCCCGCCACATCCGGATCAGCCTGCACCTTATGGCACGCCATGGCTTCCCCGATGATGTCCACGATATCCAGATACCCGATCCTGCCATTTAAGAACAGGGAAACCGCCATCTCATTGGCGGCATTGAATACAGTGGGCATGGAGCCGCCCTGCCTTCCGGCCTCATAGGCCAGTTTAAGTCCGCGGAAATTCTCCATGTCCGGGACTGAGAATTCAATCTGCCTGAGTTTTGTGAAATCCAGCCTGCCGCCCGGAAGCCTGCGCCGCTGCGGATAATAGAGGGCATACTGGATAGGGAGCTTCATATCCGGGGTCCCGAGCTGGGCAATCACTGCCCCGTCCTCAAACTCCACCATGGAATGGATGACGCTGGTGGGCTGTACCACCACCTGCACCTGGTCAATCCCCACACCAAAAAGCCAGCGGGCTTCCATGACCTCCAGCCCCTTGTTGACCATGGTTGAGGAGTCAATGGTAATCTTATGGCCCATGGACCAGTTGGGGTGTTTTAAGGCGTCCTCCACCTTTACCCCGGCCATCTGCTCCCTGGTCCGGCCCCGGAAAGGACCGCCGGAAGCAGTGAGGAGGATTTTGTGGACAGGATTGTCCGCCGCGCCCTGAAGGCATTGGAAAATGGCGGAATGCTCTGAGTCCACCGGAAGGATCCTCACCCCGTTCTTCGCTGCCAGGGGCATGATGATATGGCCAGCCGTCACCAGGGTTTCCTTGTTGGCCAGCGCAATGTCCTTGCCGGCTTCCATGGCCGCAATGGTGGGACGGATTCCAATCATGCCCACCACGGCAGTGACCACCATGTCAGAAGAAGCCTCCGCCGCTGTTTCAATCAGGCCCTCCATGCCGCTTACCACCTTCACATCCAAATCCGCCACCAGGGTCCTGAGCTGGGCTGCCTTTTCCTCTTCCCACAGACAGGCCAGCTTTGGCCCAAACTCCCGTATCTGCTGCTCCATGAGACGGACATTGCTGCCGGCTGCCAGGGCTGTGACGCGCAGGTCCTGATTGTATCTTACAATTTCCAATGTCTGGGTGCCAATGGAACCTGTAGAACCCAGAATTGCAATATTCTTCATCATAACTTATATTCTCCCTATCCCGAAGAAATACTCTTCTTTCATCATTTATTTTAAAAATGTAAGGGCAAAATAAATGGCCGGCGCAGTAAATATCATGCTGTCAAACCGGTCCAGGATACCTCCGTGCCCGGGAATCAGACGGCCGTAGTCCTTAATTCCATGATTCCTCTTAATGGCGGACGCAGCCAGGTCCCCTATCTGGGAGATGACCGCCGCAATGGCGCACGCAGCGGTGCAGACCAGCTGAGGGTTCTCCACCCCGGACATATGGCTTGCGAACAGGGCCGCGTAAATAAATCCCAGGAGCGCAGCGCCCACAGCGCCGCCCACAGCGCCCTCAATGGATTTCTTGGGACTAAGGACAGGCGCCAGCTTATGGCGGCCCAGCAGCATGCCGCTGCAGTAAGCACATGTATCGCAGCCCCATGAGCTTAAGAAAATCAGCCAGACAAGATAGGCCCCGTCATTCATGACCCTTGTCTGGTAAAGGAAGGACAGCATCACAGGCACATAACACACGCCGAAAAATGCAGCCGTCACTTCTTCTGTCTTATACTTTGGAAATGTAAACACATAGAGCGCCATCATCACCATAAGGGAAGCAATGATCATCAGCGTGATATACTTCTGTCCCTCAAACCACAGGATTCCGTAATAGGAACATGCGGTGGCATATCCTACGGCTGCCAGGGACTTGCGCTCTATGCCCAGAACCCGGTACAATTCAAACAGGCCTATGGCGGAAATCAGCGCCGTGACGCCAAACAGCAGGACGCCTCCCTGTCCGACAACCACAACGGACAGAAGCACCAGTATGATTCCGCTTATCAATCGGGTCGTAAACATGGCCCTCTCCTTTCCCACATCCCAATCCATCTTCGCACAAGGCATTCCTTAACAGGTGCCTAAGGTCAGCACCCCTGCAAACATGGACTGCTTACTTTACCGTACCGAACCGCCGGTCTCTTTTATTATACTGCACAATCGCTTTTTCTAATTCCTCCTGATTGAAATCAGGCCACAGACAGTCAGTGACAACAATCTCCGTGTAGGCCAGCTGCCACAGAAGGTAATTGGACAGCCTAAGCTCCCCGCTGGTACGGATTAAAAGGTCCGGATCCGGCATACCGGCTGTATCCAGATAGGAGGAAAAAAGGGACTCGTCAATCTGATCCGCATCCACTTTGCCATGGACGCAGTCCTTGGCAAGCCGGGCTGCCGCCCTGCGTATCTCGTCCCGTCCGCCATAATTCACCGCAATCACGAAGGTCAGGCCCGTATTATCCGCAGTCTCCCTCTCCAGACGGTTGATCCCTTCTATGATATCAGGGGCAAACCTGCTTCTGTCGCCAATCATCCTGACACGCACATTATTGGCAGATGCAATCTTCAGGAGACGCACCATGTAATACCGGAAAAGCTGCATCAATGCCCCCACCTCTTCGGCGGAGCGCTTCCAGTTCTCCGTGGAAAAGCCGTACACGGTCAGATAGCGGATTCCCATCCTTGCAGCTATCTCAACCGTCTTTTCCACCGTGACGCAGCCCTCCTTGTGTCCCATGGTCCGGGGAAGTCCCCGTTTTTTCGCCCATCTTCCATTGCCGTCCAGTATGAGGGCCACATGCCCCGGTATCACCATATTCTCATCTAATGCCATGCTTATCCGCCTTTCCTATGTAATCTTACGCAGTTCCTGCCGGTCCTGCCTTTCATTTGATGCAGTCATCCGCCGGCTGCAGCCGGCTGCCCATAACATACAACAAGAGGCAGGAGTCCCTCCTGCCCCCTGTATTCACTTATATGGATTAAACTGTCATGATTTCCTTTGTCTTCTCTTCAACAGCCTTGTCTACTTTCTCCACCATCTTGTCGGTCAGCTTCTGCATCTTCTCAGTTGCTTCCTTCAGGTCATCCTCCGACATCTCCCCTGCCTTCTCCGCTTTCTTGAAAGCTTCATTGGCATCGCGGCGGATATTGCGCAGTGCTACCTTGGCGCCCTCGCCCTTTTTCTTCACATCCTTGGAAACTTCTTTTCTGCGCTCCTCTGTCATCTCAGGGAACACAAGGCGGATGCAGTTGCCGTCATTGGTCGGGTTGATTCCAAGTTCCGAAGTCAGGATAGCCTTCTCAATGGGTTTTAAGAGGCTCTTTTCCCACGGCTGGATCACAATCATGCGGGCCTCGGGAACAGAGACATTGCCCACCTGCTGAAGAGGGGTCGGAGTACCGTAATAGTCTACCTTGATCTTATCCAGCACATGGGGATTGGCGCGTCCTGCCCGGATGGTCCCGAAGTCGGATAACAGCACATCCAGCGTCTTATTCATCTTGTCCTCATAAATTTTCAGTTCTTCCATAAGTTCCTCCTGTTAATGCAGCCTTGGCAGCTGCTTAATATGGTTCCTTCCCGCTTTCAAATCCTGTTTTTAAAAATATTTTACAATCCTAAGCCGTTACAATGGTGCCGTTGATACGCCCCTGCATTGCATTGGCAATCCCGTCCTGTTCATTAAGGCTGAATACCGCCATGGGCATCCTGTGCTCCATGCACATGATGGATGCCGTAAGGTCCACCACGGCCAGCTGCCTGTCAATCACTTCCTGGATGGTGATGGTATCGTACTTCCTGGCCTGGGGATTAATCTTCGGGTCACTGTCATAAACCCCGTCAATGGCCTTGGCCAGAAGGATACAGTCAGCATCCATCTCTATCGCCCTCAGCGCAATGCCGGTATCCGTTGAAAAATACGGATGGCCTGTCCCGCCTGCAAAGAATACCACCATGCCCTTCTCAAAGTACTTATTGGCCCTGTCCTTGGAGAACAGTTTTGTCATGGAACCGCACTCAAAGGGTGTGAGGATCTGTGTCATCATCCCGGCTCCCCGGAATATCTCCGACACATAGATGCAGTTCATCACCGTGGCCAGCATTCCAATCTGGTCCGCCTTAGTCCGGTCAATGGCCTCGCTGGTACGTCCCCTCCAGAAATTGCCCCCGCCAATCACAATACCCACCTGTATACCTGCGTCTACAGAGAGCTTAACCTGCCTGGCAACTTCCTTAACCGTCTCTTCATCAAAACCGGTTTTTTTAGGGCCGGCCAGGGCCTCTCCGCTTAATTTCAAAAACACGCGATTCATCTTCATAAAGCCTTTTCTCCTTGTTGCAATATCTGTCGCTATTATAACATAGTTAGGTCAATTTGCAAAGAAAAAGAAATTATTTCTGTTTTTTTCCTTTTCGTCTCACATTTCACAAATAAAAATTGAGATTTTCTGGCTTTTATATTATAATGGAAGAAATGCAATTACAGGCAGCCTGCTGTCTGTGAATCAAAAAGGAGGAAACAATCATGGGTTTGTTTCAGCACAAAAAAGAGAAAAACACGGCAGAACTGCCGCCCGCACCACCTGCATTCACTCCTGCGGAGCCATCCGGGGATGGAAGGGCCCTCTGCCTCCAAAGGCTGGAAGAAACGTTAAGCACCCCCTCTTCCAAGGGTGTTGTCCTGAAACTTTATCTGGAGAACTTCAAAAGCCTGAACAAGTCCTTCGGTTACGAATACTGTGAAGAGCTGCTCTCCCAGATAAAGGGATACCTGGGAGAGGTGACCGAAGGTAACATATACCGCTACATAGGCGTCGAGTTCATCATCATCCTGGAGCAGTACAGCGAAGGCCAGGCTTCCGATCTGGCGGATGAGATACTGGGACGTTTTGAGAATGTATGGAAGATACGCGGCGTGGACTGCCTGTGTTCCGCACAGATCGGTCTCTGTTCCTATCCTGGCCATGCAGCTAATGTGGACGAGCTTCTTAAGCGCCTGGACCTTGCCGTTGCTTCTGCCGCTGAGTGCGGACCCAACCAGATGTCCGTGTATGACAGCAACATGCATACGCAGTTCGTGCGCCGCCAGTCCATTGCCATGTACCTGCAGACAGCGCTGGAGAAGCAAGAACTGGAAGTCCGCTACCGCCCCACCTACTGCCTGAAGGAAGGCCGGTTCACAAGGGCTGATTCCTACATGCGGATTTTCATTCAGGGAATCGGACTTGTAGGCGCTGCTGAATTCCTGCCCATTGCAGAAGACTCAGGGCAGATCCGCGCCATCGGATACTATGCCCTGGACCATGCGGGCAAGAGCATTGCGGACCTGCTGGCCTCAGGCAGTGAATTTGATTCCATCTGCATCCCGGTCTCCCCCATCCTTCTGGTACAGGAGGATTTCATAGACCAGGTGAAGCGTGTCATTGAGACCTACCGGATTCCGGAAGGCAAGCTGGCGCTGGAGGTGGACGACAGCGCACTGTCCAGTATCTACCTGAATGTGAACATCACCATGCAGGAACTGTACGACATGGGCGTGGAACTGGTCATGAACAACTTCGGTTCCGGCTGCGCACCTGTAACCAGCATCCTGGACCTTCCGGTCAATACCGTTAAGCTGGAGCGCATGTTCGTATGGCAGCTGGAAACCAATCCAAAGTCCGCATCCATTGCAGGCGGCCTGATTCAGATTGCCAAGGAACTGGGCATACATATCATTGCCGAGGGCGTGGAGACAGAGAACCAGCTGAATGCGCTGAACAGCTACGAATGTGAATACCAGCAGGGCTTCTACTACGCACCAACCATGGAATTCGACGTACTTAAAAAGGTGCTTGGAACCACGTTAGAGGAGTCACGGGTAACGATTGAGGAAGAAAAGCTGAAGATGAAGAGATAAGCAGGATAATGGATCCATTGTCAGGATGGAGCCAGGGTGCGGCGGAAAGCAATATTCCAGCCCCCCCCCCCCCCCCCCCCCCCC
>NZ_QVEX01000006.1:269235-353631 GCF_003434055.1 Enterocloster aldenensis
CCCCCCCCCCAAATGATACGCATACAGGCTGTCCGGTAAACCGCTTACCGGGCAGCCTGTATCTGTATCCGCAGTTCTTTGTTAACGGTTCCGGGCCAGAGCCCTCTGACAGCGGTTCCGTTCCGGCGGTTCCGGGCCAGCCTTCCTCCCCCTGACCATGATACCTGCATCAAGCCCCATCTTCCGTATCCGTCACAACGTGCACATGCCGGTACGGAATGGAGATGCCGTTTGCATCAAAATTCTTCTTAATCAGCCGTCTGATATCACTGCAGGCCGCAAAATTATCGTCAAGGCTGTTGGTCCATACCGTGGCCTTCAGGATGATACCGTCATCCCCCAGTTCCTTGACAGCCACGTTTACCTTGCTGCCCTCGGTCTGGTCCGCCCGGATATCCGTTACCAGGGGATGGGACGCAATGGTATCGCGCATGACTTCCATGGCAAGCTCCAGGTCACTTTCATAGCTGACCGCTATCTCCATGTAATTGCCAATGTAATCATTGTTGTAATTGCTGTTTTCAATGATTGCCTTATTAATCACACTGTTCGGGATAATCATCCGGCTGTTGTGATACGTGCGGATGACTGTGTGGCGCACCGTCATGTCCTCCACAATCCCCGATATCCCCAGGCTGCTGATATTGACTTTCTCTCCCAGGTTAAAGGGCCTGGACCAGCTGAGCATGATGCCGCTGATTACATCGGCCAGCACCTGCTGGGCCGCAAAACCCACAATGGCGACCAGCAGGGAGGAACTGGTCAAAAGGGTTGCGCTCAGGGCCTTTGTGGTGGTAAACAGACCGCTGATACAGATACATGCCGTGATGGACAATAAAACCTTTGACATGCTTCTTAAGAATTTGATGTGGATCTGTTCCTTGCGCTTCAGGATAATCCCGAATATTTTGTTAATGGCAAACATACCGGCGCTCCATAGACCGCCGATGACTGCTATCTTAATGAGAAGTATTTCCATTCAGACGTCCTTTCCTTTTATGACTGCTTGCCTATCAGTCTATCATAAACACCGGAAATTGACAATCCTGGCTTTCTTTCAACTATCATCCATATTTTTCCGAATCTTCACTGTCTTAATCCAATTTGTCCCATTAAATTCCGGGCGGAACATCATATACAGCATGAACTGCATCAGGGCAAAACTCCCGATCATGATTCCTGCTGTCCATACAATACACGCCCGTCTCCCCTGCCGTGTCCAGCCACTCCATACAGGCTTCATGCCAGACCCTGAAGGCTTCCTCATACTGTCCGGCAAGCTCCTCGTAACGTCCCGTCTCAGGCCACTCCTCTCCTGCCCAGAAGGCCTCAGACTGCAGCCAGCACCCATATAACTCCTGCATCCGTATCTGCATGGCTTCTGCCTTTTCCCCTGCTGATACAAGACGTTCCAGGGCCAGGTTCATTTTCCAGTCCACATAAGCCGACTCTGTGGAAATCTCCCGGAGACGGTGGCGTTCTGCCTTTGGCACCGCGCGCATGCCGGCAATCAGAGCCTGCTCCTCGGCCTTAATCTGAGCCCCGATGGAGGCTCCCGCCTCCTGCTTCTTCTTCCGTTCCAGATAATGTTCATAACCAAAGGGATAATACATCACGGCCTGGTTTTCAAATATAAGCACCGCATCTGCTATCTGGCGGATGAAGTAACGGTCATGGGACACAAAAAGAATGGTTCCCTTATAGGCGCGGAACGCGGATTCCAGATTCTCCTTTGCCCGTATATCCATGTGGTTGGTAGGTTCGTCCAGGACCAGGAAATTGGGGCGGCTCTGCAGCAGTTCAGCCAGCACCAGCCTTGCCTTTTCCCCGCCGGACAGGGAGGACACCTTTTTCTCCGCCTCCCGGCCCCCGAACAGGTATGCACCCAGGATGCTTCTGGCATCCTTCTGTGTAAGGGACGGGAAAATGCCTGTAAAATGTTCAAATACCGTTTTCCCTGACTCAATTCCCGCACTGTGCTGGTCAAAATAACCGATTGTGGTATGATTGCCCAGGGAAAATTCCCCATCCACAGGTTGAAGGAAACCGGCCACGGTCTTTAAGAAAGTTGTCTTACCTGCCCCGTTGGAACCAAGAATGGCTATCTTCTGCCCCCTGCGTATACGCATGGTGATTTCCAACAGCGCCTTGTCATATCCAACCTTTAAATGTTCAGAGGTGAACACCCATTTGCCCCCTGGAACTTCCGGCGTTATCTCTCCTGTAAAGATGCGGCTGTCATCCTCCTGGGGCCTTTCCACCCGTTCCATCCGCTCCATGGCCTTGCGTTTTGCACGGGCAAAGGATGCCTTATTTGGCTTATGCTTAAAGCGCTCCACCAGGCCGCCCAGACGCTCCCGTTCCTCCTGCTGCCGCTCATAAGCCTTTTTCTGAAGCTGTATCTTCTTAAGCTTTTCTTCCCTGTAATGCGTGTAATTACCCGGATATCTGGTAAGCCTGCCTTCCGACAGTTCATAAACCACATCCGCGGTACGGTCCAGGAAAAAGCGGTCATGGGAAACCATCACAACCGCCTTTTTATACTGCCCCATATAACCTTCCAGCCACTCACAGGTCTCCATATCCAGATGGTTGGTGGGCTCATCCAGCAGCAGAATATCCGGTTTTTCAAGCAGGAGGCGGATTAGGGCAATCTTGGTCTGTTCCCCTCCTGAAAACCGGGATATGGGCTTTTTCTTGTCCTCTTTTGCAAACCCAAGCCCGGTAAACAGCCTGTCATATTCCTGTTCATACTCAAACCGCTCCCGGTCAAAGCTGTCCCTTAAGGGGCAGGACAGCATAAGCAGTTCCTCCACAGTCCGGTGCTCATCCGCAAAAACCTGCTGGGACAGCATTCCGGTCATCACCTTCCTGGAACACAAAATCCCTGGCCCCATCCTTTTATCATCACGGTCCAGTGGGATTGTACCTGCAATCACATTCAACAATGTGGTCTTGCCCGCCCCATTCTTTCCAACCACTGCAATCTTCTCTGTTCCGCGTATCTCAAAATCAATGTGGGACAAGATGACCTTCCCCCCTGCCGACACGGTTCCGTCTTTTATCTGGTATAACATGTCTTTATCCTGCTTCTTTCCTATACGCCGCCCGCGGGCATGATTCTTTCAATGAAATCCATGACTTTTTCTTCGGACTCCGGTCTGTCAGGATAGGAAAATGTCATATCCATGACCATATCATCTATCTTTCTTTTAAATTGGATATGTCCATAACCCCAGCCGTAAAACCTGGTTGCGCTGAAGGTATGTCCTCCTACCGTCTGTTCCGATTCCACAAAGGGTTCCGGATAATTGTACCGGTGTATCAAATCGTAATTATGCTTCCTCATCTGGCTGGAGGCCGGTATCCCAGGTTCTTTATCCTTATAATACCAAATGAACATGGAAAAGCTGCCCTCCCCATCCGTTGTAAGCATATTGAGGTCATAGTATTCCTGATCCGGATCCCCGGCATCCGTATATTCCGCCGTATCCTTCCTATCACTGCCCGGAGGGATCACCAGACGGTAATCCGACCATTCATTGGACAGGACGCCGCCAGTTAAGGATGCCATGCCAAACGGCCTTCCTGTCCCCTCACGGCGGATTGTCCGGGTCTGCGGGACCCCGTCCTGCATCCATGCCCCGGAGGAATCAACCGTGTATCCATCCGGAGTAACCGTGTTCTGATACAGACTGCCCTGTGCATCAAAACAATAGCATTCCGCTGTCCCGTCCAGATTCCCGTCAATCCAGTACCAGTTGCCCTTTAATAAATCACCGTCATGATACCTGTAGCTCCAGATACCCAGATGATCCTGCTCCCACTGTCCTGCCAGGGAAACCATCCCTGTCAAAGGAAGCATCATACATACCAGCAATGACACTGCAGCATTTTTTATTATACCCTTCAAAACATCACACCTCCCTATAAGGGGGATTATACCATAAATATTTATATTCCCACATCATATTTCATTTACAAACTTCTTACAATCTGTTCATATTTCATCTATAATCTGCTCATATTTGATGGATATACTAAGAAGCATAAAGAACATTGCTTATAAGACTTTTTTTCATAATACAGCCGGAGGGAGTAATCCCTGCCGGCTCCTCCCTTTTTGGGGCTTGATTTCAGATGACTGACGTCTCATAATCTGTTGGACCGATTATCCCCGCTTAAACAGATATTGCCTTCCATAGACCGGCGTGGTACAATAGTCCCATCACACCAGTTCCGGGAGGAGTGCGGTCCAGCCCGTATCGCAGGTGTCCGGTCTCACATTGAATATCCCGGGAACACGCTGCGGCTGGCGTGATTTTAATCTGCGCGGTATTACTATATCAAATCTCCTGTCTTTTTCTGGCCATAACTGGCCGGTACATCGTCAAAATGGTCATGGGTAAATGACTCTTTATAAAGCCCGTAATTCCAGCAGATATAACACTCGCCGTCATCATCAAACACGGTTTCATGGGAACGGAAGAAAGCCTTAAAATCTGCCAATGGAATGCCAGATGTATCACCGTCATAAAGATAATCCACATCAACGGCAAAATTACCATATATGTCATCATACCATATGTTCCGGTTTATTATGCAGGTCAGCCGCTGCGTGAGCCGGACTTTATAATAATTGCTGAAGCCGTTCAATTATATTATCATTTCCTTTCAGTCCAATCATTGGGATGGTAATATCCATGTTTGAAAGCCGGGAGGATATCTCCTCGATAAACAGCCCCATTCCGCTGATTTCCTCATTCCTGTCCGAGGTTGTGTCAACACCGCAATTTGGGGAACGGTTTGCCCCCACCATGCCAACGATTTCAAATCCGGACTTATCATACTCTAAGATTTGCTGCACTACATAATCAGCTAACTTTGCCAATTTCCTATTCGCCCCATCCTCTTTCATTTCTTTACGGATACGTGTGTTTTCTACAACTACCGGACTATCCGCGCCATGGATATTTCCTCTGTCAAGCCCTAAACAGCAAAGTTCAGGACAAGGCATCTGAACAATACCGATATCAGCATTTAAGAAAAAAACGACCAGATCCTTGAACGCGGCCGGATAGACCGCGGTCCCATCAGAAATAGAATTTTGGTTCAGAAAACAATGTGCAACAAAAACAACTCTTTTGCTTCTTCCATCATTAAACATAATACCTCCTTACAACTCCCCAGAAGCCTGACCGGAATTTCATTCCCGCTTCATCAGGCACAGCATAGAGCGCCTTGACAAATACGGGATAACGGTCATCCCTTCTGAACAGTACTGCTGATTGGGATATGCCGGCATCCTGCCGCCTCTTCCTTCATTCATGGGATAAATTATATCATATGACCAGTGGGTGCGGCAACATGATTATCGCAAGCATAATAACAGCGGGGAGCTTACCAAGAACCCTGTTGAGATTGTCACAAGCCATACCTATGGCGGAATAACGGCAACTACAACCCAAACAGGATTGCCCGGGCATTTGGCAGGCAGCGGATGAATGGGGCAGAACTTAAGAGAAGTAAGGGAACAAGGTTCGATTCAGGTGAAAAAATGTGAAACCACCATAGGTCCCCCTTAGGGCAACACACGCCCTAGGATAATCTATATAAGTCCGTGCTCCCGATTTCAAGCAAATTCCCCTCTGGGTCAGCTACATAAAAGTTGCGGATGCCGAAAGGATAGGTAATAGGTTCTCCTGTTGGGAATTGCACACCCAACTTTGACAGGCGCGCATATTCCAAATCCACATCAGCAAAACCAGGCAGCCAGAGAGCAATTTCAAACGTCTGGTTGATACCCTTTGGCGGAATGTAGTCCTCTCCTATTGCTTTGACGAATTCTTCCCTGCTATACATAAACAAGGATAAATCACCACTTCCCGTTTCAAAATCCGCAAATGGACCACCCTCCCATTGAGTATGAAAGCCTAATATATCTCTGTAGAACCGTACCATATTGTCCATGTTGCCAACCAACAGACTCACACCTACACGTACTTTTTTTCCATTCATCGTCATTTTCTCCTCTATCGTCATCTCAATACCACCGGTCAGTTTCTCCTACATGACAGGACATAAAACTCTGTCATCTGTTAAAACCGTACTTTTATCGCGCCATCCTTCCTTATCCGGACGGGAGTTTATTGGCCTCCCTGATTTTATCGCAATATCCAACAAACAGCGTATCTGCTTCATCATCTGTGAAACGCTTCTCCTTCAGCTCCAACAGATATTCCCTGACAGCCTTGGGTAAATTGCAAAAATCCCAATCCTCCATCTCTTTCATGACCAGGTCCAGGCGCTCCATACCATGGCTGTGCCTGACACCGTTGATAAATCCAAAGTATGATCCTGCTCCGACATAGGACTGGATCCGTTTTCCAAACAATAAATCATTGGACTGGTAAGCAGTGATGAATTGGTCCAGAGAGCGCATCTCATTGAGCTGCAGCAGGACCGCGTCCAATATACTTGCCTTTAACGCCTCAAACCCAGGAATGAATTTTTCCGTATAACTTTTATATGCCCGCTCTGTATCCCCGCAATGCCAGTCAGGAAGCGTCACCCATCCATATCCCCTGCATGGGTCCAGGCAGTCATGGGTATGGATATAATCCGTCCCAAAGGTAACTATCGGCCTTGTGTCAAACACAGGCCTGAATGAAACCCACCGCTGGACGGCCATGCGCAGGCCTCCTTCATAATTGTTCCATATCCCCTTTTTCCGCTTCATCCTTCTCCTTTTGTACGGGGCCTGAATAGCCTGGAGTCATCCCCCGTCTTTCATGGCTTCCATATGTTTCATAGCAATTGAACAGCACCTCACAATCACAATATCCACCCATTCCTTTTATCTGCGCAATTACTTTCCCTATTTTTTCCGGCGGCAGATGACGCTCCAGCCATTGTCCTGTAAAATGTAATGTATGATTACAGGGATTTCCTGCTAATTGTACTTCTAAGTAATGAAAAAGTTTCTGCACCTTCGTCTTACTGAGCATATGCTTTTTATTTTGGGAGGCTTTCCATTGTTTCAACAGCAGCTTCTTTTCTTCTTTTGATAGAAGCTTATGGCTGCCTTCCTGCTGCTTTTCCATTTGCCGGACTTCCCTCTTTTTGTCAAGTCCGCCCTTGTCATGGCAGCGGATGGAATCTGTTTTATTGACTGGAATCCGCAGGGCCGCCCTTTCATTTTCAGCTGCTTTCATCAATAGGATGTCTCCCTGGCTATCCTGACTGCCGGTTATTATATTACCGATTTTATACCGATACAATTCATCTATAAAATGCCCCAATACCAATTGATAAGCATTCCCATCCGGTATAGCTATCTTGTTTGCCTTCATTTTGTCCATGATATCAGAAAGGAATACTTCTTTACCTGTACAATCCAGGTAACATACACCTGCCTATCCTTTTATCCGTTATCACTATTTCCTGGAATGAAGGAAGTGATTCCGGCGGTATCAAGGTTATCCCCCACCTTGCCGGCCATCTTTCATTCATATGGATATTCCGGCTTGATTCCATAGTATACATCAAACGGTTCAAGCCTGCCTGGCATTTTCCATATATCATAGGCACTCCCGGCCGCAATCAGGTTCCGCTTCTGCGTCAATACCATTTTGCCTGGAGATAATTCACATTCATGACCTTTGCATATGCCTTGATTCCCTCCAGGCTGAAGCAAGCAATGGCCTCTCCCATCCGGATTTTCAGACGTTCCCCGTCCGCCGCAATACCTCCATCTTATGATTCATGCAGGCTTATGCTCCATGTAGTACAGGTTCCCGTCACATCTTCCTCCTGGTTAGGCTGCTCCGCCCCATAAAGCAGGCGCCGTGACAGCCTCCTCAATTTCTATTTATCAATGCCCTGAATATGGTCAGGGTCCATATATTTCCATGCTTAAATTATAACATATGGTGCGTGTATACGGCAACAGACAGAGAGGGAGATGGAAACCGTTGTGGAATAAAGATGCGCATGTTATACTTTTGTAAACTGATTATTTCTCTACAGCAAAACTGGAATTGAATGGAGATATGGTATGACTTACAATGCAATAAATGAATTGATTGTTTCCACTAAATCATCAGGACATGAAATGTTCTGGAAATACGACGCAGAGTTCTTCATGCTGTTTTATGACAGGTACAGGAACACACCGTTCACAGACATTCCGGATATTGCTTTTATGTATATGGAAATAAATAACTGGCAGGGAATGAGTCTTAGGTGCGGAGTATGGCAATATTACGAGAGCGGCGCATTCCAAAACGGGAAATTTGAAAGGGCACTGTCTTTTCTGAAAGCAACTAACGAAGAAGAAATGGCATCTGTTTATGGATGCGGTATACACGATTATGCAAATGAAAAATATCAGAAAAACTATGACTATCCAGAGGAATGGTTTGATGAAACGGACAAGATAGACAAATGGATAAGCGACAATGAGGTATATCTCTATAAGTGGATGTATGATTTAATCTTGAATCATAAAAGCGAAGTATTGAAGTTTGGAGAAATATAGATTTAAAGATTTGTATTTGTATGCGGTCACAAAAGCCATGGGCAGCCAGGATGATTCCTAACGCTGCATGGACGGAATATCCACATTGTGCTAGAATATTCATCATAAGAATAACTCCGGCGCAACAGAACCTAAACAGCCCAGGAAGGAGCAAGGAATGAGTTGGGATGTCATAATGATAAGGACACAGGCAAACAGCGAAGCCATAGACGAGATAAACAGCGAAAATATCATTCCATTTAAGCAGACAGAAATAGCCTCCGTGATAAAGAAAATCGCAAAAGAGCCTGGACTTATTTACAATTGTGATGATTTGTCCTGGCAGAACCTTGACAGCAGCCGCTGGTCAATTGAATTCAATGTTGGTGAACATCCAGATACGGAATCTGTCATGCTGCATATCAGAGGCGGTGAGCCAAAAGAGGTATTTGCTGTTTTAATGGCCGACTTAAATACCCGGCTCATCAACTGCAGTACAGGCAGATTTATCAGCCTGGATAAACCCACTGGATTTAAAAGATGGAAGGCTTACCGAGACAAGATAGTAAATGGCCGGTAAATACTAAGTAAGTTGGTGACAGCCGCACAAAAGGCTGTTGACTTAGGCTTTACGGTTGTAAAAGAAGACCTTACATCAGGCAGGGCCATCGAAAGCAAGGATAACAGAATCATCTCTCCATATGGAAAATATAATCATCCAAGCTGCTACTTCCATCTTCCGGAGGCCGGAGACATAAGGATTCTGACCGTAAATGGCAAGGAATGTTTGGATTACGGCTATACCGCAACCGGCAATTCTGGATATCACGATGAAAATAAAAAGGATATACCAAGACCGGACTGTCTGACCAAGGTGCACAACTCCCTGGTGAAATATGTAAAAAAGGCAGCGCCCTATACGGTATTTGTGGAGATCTTCATAAGCACAAAGGACGAAAATCATGGGAAGGCGTTTGAATATAGACATAAGGAATATATAACAAAAACCTGTCTGAATCTGGTAAACAACGAAGGATAAAAATTGTGTTGAGGATACTTCATTATACAATACAGCAAAATCGGAAGAGGTTATGTCACAAAGTTTGAGGTAGACGACCATTATTGCAGGCAGTTTGAAGTCCATCAGGTCGGGGGCGCGCACCATAAGGAGTTATTGGGCCCTGCCGGAAAACTGGAAGAATTTAATGAGCATATCATTGGGGAAATACACGTCATTAGAGAATTTCCAGATAAATAACATCCTATCTATCCTGGAAAATGGAGGTATTACGGCGTATATACGCAAAACCACACAATTGACATAATGTCGTCGGCTGAACCAAAGGTACTCATCAAGAATGTGATTTAGCCTAATAATGATCAGACATAACCTGGAAAGGGAATATATTATGGCAGGATTATCAAACGCAACACCATGGCCTGAGCGCATCATGGAAAATTACCAATGGCTGGATGACTGCTTACAAAGACAGCCGTCTACGGAAAAAGAATTTCAGCCTGCATGGCAGGCATACAAGTATCTGTTGTGCGGCAAGATGTACGCCTACATAGGCATTGATGACAGAAACAGACGTCCGATTGTCACCTTGAAGCTGGAACCTGCCTTCAGTGATATGTTGCGCAGCAAGTACGAGGATATCGTGCCAGGCTACTATATGAATAAGATACATTGGAGCACAGTATATCTGGATGGCAACATGCCGCAGGATGTACTTGCAGATATTGTGCATGCTTCCTATCACTTAGTACGTTCGTCCTTAAGCAAAAAGATGCAGCAGGGATTACTGGAAAAGCAAGACCTGCCCGTGGACTGATTGCAGAATTAAAAGGAAATAAAGAACATGGATTAACATCACATAAGTCTTGGGGCCCGCACCATGACAGGGGACGCTGGTTCCAGTTTATCGCGCCGTAAACCCAGGATGGATGGAGCAGGAATTATGAAAGCCAAAACTGCAGATGCAAAAAAATCAAGAAAATATCTATTGCCCACAGCGATACTGCTGGTATTTGAAATGGCAGCAGTCACATTGTGGCTGACACGGAAAAATTTGTTTTACTTATTTAATTTCAGCTATATCGGGATATCCGTCTCTTTGGGGATATTTCTTATTATCGAAAAATACAGATATGCCCGCAGAAGCTCACAGCTTTTGGTCGGGCTTTATATGCTGGTTTATCTGGGATTCATCAGCGGCGAGAACATGCAGATTGAGGGGTTCTGGTACTATCTCTTTACGGGCGTATTTGAAGCCGCAACCATCCATTATGCTGCCGCTAAGATCTTTGGGCCATTACTTTTTGGCAGGGGATGGTGTGGCTTTGCCTGTTGGACGGCCATGGTCCTTGATTTCCTTCCCTATAAAATCCCTAAAAAGCCGGGAAAGAGCATTGGCTGGATTCGTTACCTCACATTCACAGCCTCGCTTATTTTTGTCTCAGCCCTGTTCCTCATACATGTTAGTAATATTGAAAGGATTATGTTCTGGGCTTTTATCATAGGAAACATATCATACTATGTTATTGGCATTATCCTGGCATTTGTCTTTAAAGATAATCGCGCATTCTGCAAATACATATGCCCAATCACGGTGTTTCTGAAACCCATGAGTTATTTTTCCCTGCTCCGGATAAAATGTGATAAAAATAAATGTATTTCCTGCGGCAAATGTAAAAAGATATGTCCAATGAACGTGGATGTAACAGACAATTCCCGCAAAAGGAAAAACGGTACGGAATGTATCCTTTGTTTTGAGTGTGTTGTGAACTGCCCTAAAAATGCACTGTGAAATAGTTCACATCCTCAGTGACCCAGCTCAGCCGGATTTTCAGACGCTCCCCATCCACCTCAATGACCATCATTTTATTATCCATGGTTGGCTGATGCTCCCTATATTACAGGTTCCTGCCTATATCTTCCTCCTGGTCAGGCTCCTTCAGGCAAAATCCCGGCTCCAATGAATCTGAAGGGATTTTCAGCCAATAGAAGTTTACCTCCCATGACGGCTCCGCCCACCATAGGTACCCTGCCCTTGATATAAAGCGAAAAGCCTTGGAGAATATGTCCAATGGCATTAAGTTAAGAAATCCCACATCACATTTTACCGTGATGTGGAATCAGACTGTAGACAAAGTCCTAGGCACACGCCTCGGACTCAGATTGTTAGCAAAAACGAACCTGCTATTCCATCTGTATTCACTCTCCGGTCTGTGCCAGCTGTGCTTTAAAATCGCTATACGATATATCGCCTAAAGCCATTTGCATACTTAACAGGAATGTTTTCTCGGTCTTTGTGTGTGTTCTGGCTTCAAGAACCAAAACCCTTTCATCCTCATTTGTTAAAGGTCCTAATATATGCTGCTTGTGGAAAAACGCCTCGAAATACCGCAAGCCAAACTTTCTTTGGGACACTGCATTGATATGAATGCCGTCAGGGTTACAGGCAAGCCCGGCAGCATCAACAAAGTAGCAGTTAGCCTGCTCAAAAGCAAATTGTTTCAACTTCTGATTGATAAGCATATATTCGGTACAATTCTTTCCAAAACCTGATTGACCTAAAAAGCTTCCTAACCCGCCGATGACAATTGGAATATCAGGTGCATCCAGCTCCTTTCTAAATCCTTGCATGATTCTATGTAGTTTTTCATAGTATATTTCATGCTTGCCGCCCATACTATCCGACTCCCCCTGATGCCATAGAATACCTGACAACTGACTGTTTTTCATGGCAAACCGGGCCTCACTGACCGCATGGTTATAGAGCGTTTTACCAACATCCCACTCATCGATTTCGCTTCCGCCCTCGGCACATGGTATGAGACCAATTTTGCCTTCTTTGTATTCACGACACCATGCATCTGCGAACGACGCTGCAAGGCTGATTCCAGAGACTGAACGGTCACAGTTGATGGGCTCAGCCATCATTTGCCATCTTCCGTTGCGCAACATGACAATCCTTTCATTTATTATAGGTTTTACTTCGTGGAGATGGCCACGGCCAGCCATGTTAGATTGACCAATTATCAAAAATGATTTCACTATATCTTTCATTTCTTAAAAACTCCTTAATCTCTACATATTCTTAATCTGATATAAATTCCCAATTGGTTAGCTTTACGCTTATATTTTATCGGATGAAGATTGTTTCCTGATGAGTGGCTACCCACGTTTCGAGGTTGGTCAGAGGGACGCCATACTGCCTGGTTTCATTGATATCAAATCCAAAGCCGGGAGTCACGGCCTCCATCCATTCCTGACCGCATACAGTACCTTCCATCAGACCTCTGCGCACAGCTTCTTCATGGCTGAAAGCCTCATAAACTACGTTCTTACCGAGCACTCGGCTCAACGTTTGTGCCGCCTGTGACATCGACAATTCATCTCCGGCAACATTGATATCTTTCTTATTGAACTTTTCCGGGCTTTCAAACGCGGCGCGGGCAAACTGTGAGGTATTGTCGCCGCAAGTCCACTTTATTGGGGTATCCGGCTTCAATATGCCGAAAAGCACGCCATTTTTCAGTTCTGGCGCCATTACCTTGACGGACTTTTCCTCAAAGCATTCCATGAACAGACATGGATGGAGAATTGTCCAATAACGAAAACCGCCGTTTCTGACGAATTCCTCAATCTGGTATTTTTGCTCGTTATAGTCGGTTAATGCTTTGTATTTGTTCCAGCGCGGGAATAAATTGCTGCCTGCAACTGAAGTGTGAACCACTTGCTCAATTCCGGCTTATTGAGCGGCCTTAACCATATTAGCCGCGTTGCGCGGCTCGACCGATGGGTCGTCCGGGTCGGCGTATTGGGCGGAAAATATAGCTGAAACGCCTCTCATAGCAGGCTCCAGCGAATCGACATCAGCCATATCGCCCTGTATAACCTCTGCTCCTTCTGCCGCAATTTCCTGCGCTGCGGCAGACTGCGGGTTCCTGCTAAGAACGCGAACACAGTAATTGTGCTTCAGCAGTTCCCGTGCAGCATTTCCGCCCTGTACTCCTGTCCCTCCAATGATTCGTATTGGCTGCAATGTTTTCTTCATCCTAAATATTACCTTCATTTTGGTTTCATTGGCATCATTATACTCCTGTGATATCAAAAAATCAATATCTAAGTAATTAAAATTATTACCATAGTAATGTTATTGATTTTTAGGGTAAAGTATTTTATAATAAAAACATTCACGAACGGAGGTGTTAGGATGGCTAAAAAGAGAGCCACCAAAGAGGCGCTTTTGACAGCTGCCATTGGTTTGTTCCAGAAACACGGTTTTGAAAATATCACCATAGATGACATATGTAAAGAAATTGATGTTACGAAAACGGCATTTTATTATTACTACAAATCAAAGGATGAGTTGGTCCGTGATTATTTTTCCACTGACAACATGCTAAGCAGTGAGGAATTAGCCTCTATTTTGAGCGCAAATGACTATGCGAATCAAGTTTTGAGGATTATAGAAACACGCATCCGCCACGTCACAAGGGCCGGTGTCACTTTGACAAAGGAGTTGTACCGTATATACCTAAAGGACGAGGTTATCCCTTTGCTGCCGGAACAGGACGGGCTATCGGATATTGTAACCAGCCTGATTGAACGCGCCCAGCAGGAAGGACAGATTAAGCGCACCTCATCTCCTAAGATACTGGGCAACTCGTTATGCTGCTTGTCAAACGGCATTGTCCTCAAATGGATTATGGCAGGTGGAAAATTTGATGTTATCAACGAGAACCGTTTGTTGTTTGAGGCGCTGTTTCTGTAATGGAAAAGGATCGTCCAATGGAACATATATTAGAAAATCTTAATAAAGGAATATCATATATGATTGAATGACAACCTCCCATTTGCAGGGAATTGGTTGTCCGAACAATCGGAAGCGATAGGAGCATGGCATAATGAGCGATTGCGCATTATTGGTTGATAATATTGATAAAATACACACTACTGAAATGGGAATCGACAGAATAAAAAAGAATCTGAAATTAGATGACACGGATGTAGTTGAATATTGTAAGGATTTAATTATGGATGAAAATTGCCATATATACCGACAGGGTAAAAATTGGTACTGCGAAATTGGAACTATAAAGATAACCGTCAACGCTTACAGCTATACAATTATTACAGCGCATATTAAAAAATAAATTCAATTCCCATTTGCCAGGGAGCTGCACAGTAAGGGTCATCGGAATTAACACAGGAGGAACTACGAAATGTTGGATGATTTGGTCAAGGAGTATCTTTCTTTGTCAGATATAATGAGAAAAGGATATAAAGACAGCCTGGGGACTGAGAGCCAGACATGGAATGAAACCCTTTCCAGGTTATCACCCGTCGTACCCGATGTTTTCAAGGCAATATACGGAGAAGTATCCGGAACATATAGAGGCATTGACAATCAAACGTATATGGATTTCGTTCCAGGATATAGGCTGATACACATTGAGGAATTAGAAAAGGAATACCACACCCTTTTACAAATGTTAGCGTCAGATGATATATGTGAAGCCCGGATAAGAACAATCATTCCCTTATTAGCCGACTATTCATCCTGCTATGTCTGCTATGTGGAAACATATAATAATGAAGAAGCTGTGTTTCATTTTTCCCCAGATAATGGCCTGCAGAAAATGCATGCTTCAGCAGAACTGTTTTTCAAAACCATGATTGCATTTTATCTCAGCGGTGTATTTCATCTGGATGAAGAAGGATTCCTTGACTATGATTTTGAAAGGGAAGGCATCATTGGCGCTGAATATAACCCTGGTATAGGGTATTGGTCAGAATAGTTAATCCGCTTGTCGTTACCCATTAAAAAGCTCTGGAGGGGAATTGAGTTTGCACCTGGGGAATCCTTTTCCAACATAATTACAGTTTGTCGGAAATTGAACAACACCATATATCGGCGAGGCTTAAGGAAGGTTAGACAGCCCATAAATAACTGAAAAAATAGAAAGAAGGCGAAAAACAATGAGCAAGTATAACGCCCTATGGAAATATGTACAAAAAAACGGAAGCCAATCATTCAAGCTTGCCTTTGAGGAAATACAGGAGATTACAGTCATACCCATAGACCACTCTTTTCTACAATATAAAAAAGAAATGACGGATTACGGCTATCAGGTCGGTTAGATTTCCATGAAGGAACAGACGGTCATTTTTAACAAAGTGGATTAATAAACAGGATTTTCAGGGTGATAAATACGATGGAAACAACAACAGAAGGAAAAACTGCCGGACAGGAATGGCAATGGTGCCTTGTCGGTAATATCGTGGAGGAACATAAATACGGGGAAGCCCATGTGTCCACCTCACCTTCCTGTTATTTTGATTTCCTCATTTAAAGAATGATCCGTAACCCAAACAGTACATCTTACACCCATCCTGTCCAAGGAGGAGATTTCAAGCAAACCGTATATCTCCCTGGCTTTCAATTCATCTGCATCACTCTGGAAATAGCAGTCATAACAGAATTCCATATCACACGGGTAATCCATACTGTCAAAGGATATCCCATCCATACGCTGCATGAGCCAGTCTTCTATTTCAATGCCGCCAGTCAGATTTTCCTCCATGATGGAACATACGTCTCTGTCGTCAGTATAAAACCGTACTTTTATCACCCAGCCCCTCCTCATTTCAACGGGAGTTTATTAGCCTCCCTGATTTTATTACAATATCCGTCAAACAGCTTATCCTTGTATTTGGGAGATTTTCATGTGTGCTGAACCGACAAGAAATAATCCCATGTACAATAGGTATCGTCATGCTCTACCTGGATTGAATAGCCTGCACCCGTCAGGCACTGGTTGCAAAATTCAATTTTTTCTTCCAAATTATCCCTTTCATCTATGTCCACATATATACCCTGGAGATGCACTGCAATGCTTTGGAAATCAGCTTTCGGCAGTTTTCCCTGCAGGAACGCCGCGACCTGTTCAGTAACATCTTCCTCATATCCGCCCATCTCTAAAAAATCACCCTGTACGACTGAATAATACAGCCAGAAAGGAGCCTCCTCAAAGTATCCCTCCTCTACCAGGAAATCCTCAAACTCCCACTGCTCTTTAATCCCAAGCATCAGGTCAACCGTTGGTTTCTGGGTCCGGTAGAGCTCCATATAATCCTTTGCCGTAAAAAGAGCATGAATGCGCTGTTTTTCAACCATATCCATCGTTTATCCTCCATTATTCCTGCCAAATAGCCTGGACTTTTATGCCCTTGTAATTTAGACTCCTGGGTCAGACGCCAAAATGTATCATATATTTCTCCCTACGGATTGCCTCGCTTATTTTATCGGCCAGCGCTGCCAACTGCCCATCCCTGTTCATCCTTCTATCCGCTATCACTACCTCCTGGAATGCAGGGAGTGATTCCGGCGGTATCAAGGTTATCCCCCACCTAGCGAGCCCAAAATCCGGGCGGTTAAGGTTATGGAAATATGTCTTCAGAAGGACCAGCTTATCCCACCAGTCCTCTATGTAAACCTCATCATCAATGGACACGCAATGGTATTTTTCCGGGTTATATGAATACTCTCTTGTTTCCATAATATCTTCAATGATTCCGAATTCAGCCTTTGCCATACCAGCACCTCCCTATACAGTCTGTCTGTGTAGCCCGCTCATCTTTTATCCATATGGATACTCAGGCTCGATTTCATAATGTATGTCAAACGTTTCAAGTTTGCCAAGCATTTCTCCTATATCATAGGCTCTCCCAGACGCAATCAGATTCCGCTCCTGCGTCAATGCCCGTTTTGCCTGGAGATAGTTCACATTCATGGCCTTTGCATACGCCTTGATTTCCTCCAAGCTGCAGCCAGATCCGCTTAAAATCAGATATAAATGGTATTCTGTCGTATCGTACAAAATCGGGCTGAAGGAAGTAATAGCCTCCCCCAGATTCTCAAAACAGGAAAGGAATACAGCTTCTGGTAATGTAATGGTTTCCCCCAGGTCGTCCGTTACTTTCCTTGCGTCAATTATGTAATCAAATACATAATCCAATCCAACCGTGAAATGCCCATATGGAGGCAGCTGGCGGCAGATGCACATTAGGCACTGAACACATTCAAATAAAGGCTTACCATCATACCTCATATGCGTACCTCATACGCATGCTTCACATGCAGTGCATGGGTAGCAGAAAAATCCTCAACATCCATCCGGTTATGCCCTAATATGTCTCTGATATGTTCTGGCAGCCTCTCATATTCCAATGGCCTCAGCGGGGCGGAACGTTTTGTGTAATACTCGTGGAGCGTTGCAACCCCGAACCTTGTGCCATCATCCGAATCAAAATAATATAGCCCTTTGTCAGAAAACTCCCTTGCAGCCTGCTCCGCCTGTTCCATTGACTTAAAAAACAATGTGCTTTCTGTTATTTTTTCAACTGTGTCAAAATACTCCATCAATTCTTCCGCCCTCTCCACATCCTCACACACAAACTCCGGCAGATACCCCTTGCCAGCACTACAGAAAACAGCTATGTTGCCCTTTTTGTCAACGCCGTACCATTCCATGTCCATACAAAAGCATTCGCCGCTGTCTATTCTTGACATATATTCCCCCTTATTAATTCTTATCAAACCACGCGACCAGTTCCATTGTATTTTTCGGCTTGGAACCATCATAATAGTTCACGTCCTCTGTAATCCCGGTCAGCCGGATTTTCAGACGCTCTCCTTCCGCTTCAACAACCTCCATCTTATTATCGATGGTAGGCTGATGCTCCATATAGTACAGGTTCCCCTCCACATCTTCCTCCCGGTTAGGCTGTTCCAGGCAGAATCCCGGCTGCAGGGAAGCCGCTGGGATTTTCAGCGAATAGAAGTTTACCTCCCATGACGGCTCCGCTTCCAGATATGCCGTATCCTCATGCAGGCCATCCCCCATGCCAAAATCCATTTCCAAGCACAGCATATCCGGGTCATCCTCTGTCCCATCGCCCTCTATGATGTACCACTTTGCCGTTTCCACCGGATACCGTTCCACGCCACAAAAACGGGTTAAATACAAAACATTCTCATCCATTTCTGTTCTTCTCCATATCCTCACTTTTCATACAAGTCATTTCCAAATCTTTTTGCAGAACCCAGCCCGTCAGTTATATCGGAAGCAATATACCTATCTGGTAGTCCTTTCCCCTGCAATAGCAAACTTCCTTTATCATCTAGCCAAATCACCTTACGAAGTATGTCGCCATCAAAAAACAGGATATCCTTTCCTGTGGATAATTCAGGCTTCAGACAGTTATTCGGTATTCCAATGCGTTCCCACGCAGGTTCAATCAGCTCCAGGCCCAAATATTTTCGTTGTTCATTTGTTAATTCCATTTACATACTCCTTAATTGCAATAGAACAATCTAAAGATTTAATTTAACTTTCCACATACAGGGACCTATCTCACATATACTTCTGAATCCACTTGAAAAACGCATCTTCCGAGCTTTCATCGTCCATATTCGCCGGATGCTTCACGACTTCCAGGGCAGTCTTCGGTATCCGGGTGCCGAACGCCTGGGTAACCCAGTTCTGAAACTTTGTATTCGGCTTCACCATCACTTCCGCATCCGGATTCTCATTTGGCGGATACGCAAAATCCTCATCCCAACATATTTCATCATACCCAATAGCAATCAGCCTTAAAAAATCCAGCGCATTATCCGCCAGCATACAGGATAGCATGGAGCCTGAGCCTGAACCCATATGGATAATCTTCAGTTCCCCTTCATCCGTAAGCCAGAACGCCGCCTCGGAGCCCTCCCCACCGGTCTGTGCAAAGACACATAGCCTTTGCTGCAGTTCCTCATCTTCCCCACTGGCAAACCAATATTTCAAGTTTTCTGTTCCTCCCGGATAAAAGATGATTCTGGTTCCTCCCTCTCTTCCATGCTCAGTCCGGCTCGCCATCAGCTCATCCTCTGGAAACAGGACACCATACCTGCAGCCATTTTTATCTATATAGAGATGATTATCCTCAATATATTGATATAGCGCCTTTATCTCCTTCGGAATCTGCATACCACTTGGCATCACATTGCGCAACTGATCAATCATCCTGTTTTTCACAGCACTCCTCCTTTGTCTGTCCCTGTGAATGCACCACTGTTTTAAACCTATTTTACCACAGACGCCTTATGTTGAGAAGCGTATAACCAGATGCGTCCGGAATGGCTGGGATGTTCTGACATATTGGAAGTAAAGAAAGCAGTTTTGGTTTATCCCACAGTACCTCAACCTTATCCTGTCAGGCGCATCAAGAAATACATAGGTAACCTCATAGCCATCCACGAATCTGCCGCCCCCATGCAATGCACTATATTTCTGTGCGATAACATCCATTTCAGCAAGGTTCTTCGCAGCAAATATTATATATGGTTTTAGTTTCTCAAAACTTACGGCTTGTCCTTCCAAATCAATCAAAACGTCATCATACCACTTATCTTCATGATAAATCAAAACCAATGCATCATCTGACAATTTTAACCCATCCGCATCCACAATCAATTTATCAGCATCCTTGTAGCGTTTGTATATCAACTTATTCCTCCTCCAGCCTGCTTATTAAATACAGAAGACCATAACCAAACTATCCCATCCAAACATCAGATTATATCGCTTCCTCAACGCCTTCCAGGACACACATCAGGCTTGCATATGACGCTTCACTTGCCGCCCCATAAAGCATCTGCAGTTCCCCGTCTCCATGCATCCCCCAGCCTCCACAGTCCATGACGGCCACCATGTTGTCCGGCTCATTGCTATAGAGGGTAATGCGCATGCCGCAAAGGACCCAGTTTTTATCATCCTCCGTCACATAAACCGGTGGGTCCGGAAGCATCAAATCCTCCCTGCGGATTCCGGCGCGCAGACACCCTGGTTCTCATTCAGAAGGATCAAGTAATCCGGTTCCCGCAGCCATTCCCACTTCTGGAAATGTTCCGGCAGCATCCATGTGTCCTGGACACAGTGGAACGCCTTTGTCCGTCCGGCGGCGCGGTAATAATCCTCCAGCACCCGTGGAAGGGAACCGAACAGCTCCTTCAGATATGCAATTTCATTCTCCGTATATCCCTCCAATGTATCCACTGCGTAAAGCGGCTTGAACATTTCCCAAAAAGCTGATATCATAATATCCTCCTCATTTTCTATTCATTGTCAGTTCCTGTACGCCAAAACAGAACCCCCTTCTTCCCCTTGCTTATGGGTTGAATGTCATACACGGAATCCTCATGGCAGGCCCCAAGCTCCTCCACGATGGCAAAAGGCCAGGCGTTCGGGCATCCTCCCTGTGCCAGTTCTGCAAGGCTGGTTGAGTCATCCTCAATCTCCAGGCCCGTCTGTATAGCCCTGACAGGAGGGAATTGCCATACCCTTTTGGAGAATCCCAGAAGTTCCTCAATTCTCTCTTCCTTAAAGCTGACAGGATATCCTTTCGCCAGGACATCCGATTCCGGTATGATGATTTCATAGGTGAACTCCCCGTCCTCCGGGTAATTGTTCATCCAGAATCCCCGAACCTCGGAATAACCACTAAGCTTATACACCACCTGCTTATAATCATGAGAACAGTGTTCCGTGAATCCAAGGTTAAAATCCGCTTCCAGTTTCCGCTGGTTCCATTCAATGGTTTCTTCTAATGAATCCTCCTCATATCCCCAATAGCCTGAAAAGAATTTCATCCCCGCTTTATCAAGCTCCGTATAGAAATCCTTCACAAACGTGGGATAAAGGGCATCCCTTCTGAACTGAACCGATAGATTGAAATATGCAGGCATACCGCTGCCCCTTCCGTTCTTTAATAGGATAAATTATATCATATGGCGAGTGGATGCGGCAACTGGCAGATGGGCAGGGAAAGCATTGTAGAATCCAGACGCACATGCTATACTTTTATAAGCTGATAGTGTTTCTTAAACGAATCGGGATTTGGAGGAAGAAATAATAATGTCAAGTTTAGAAGTGAACATAGAATATATCGAGCAACAAACAATATACGGAATATGGCAAAAGTCAAATGATAAAACAATTTCCAAAGATATAAAGGCTCTGTCTAAACAGTATCATGCCGTGGTTTCCATGCCGGAGGGGAAGGTGTTACCCTATTTTGTTCTGTCCAGAAATTACAATGAGCAAAGCCGCGATTTTGAATTGTTTATTGGCAGTGAGATTAACAAGGATGGTTTAGAAAGCTACGTCCTCCCAGCCAGCGAGTACGCCAAAATCACAGTAAAACCTAAATTGGGCTTTTTGTGGGGTGCTTCTATTGGAGAGGCAAAACAATATTTCTATACAAAATGGCTGCCCACAAGTTCCTTTGAAGCATTAAATTTGGAATATGAGTATCACACAGAAAGAAGTACGGAAAAGCAGCCGGCGATTGACATTATCTTTGCCATTCGACGCAAAGCTATCAATATAAAATTAGACCCAAAGCGCGTCCGGATAGATAAGTGACTTCCCTATGGAGAAGCAATACTTGGGCTTATCCAATAAGAATATCATATCCGAATTGGTTTTTTCGCAATTAACTATGAACCAAGTGTTTTTTTGCATGGCAATAAAACTTCCAGTGAGGAAGCTTTAAAAAGTATTCATTCGCAGTGCTTTAACATCGCATAGGTCCATCTGACCTGCGTCCGCAGGCATATTCAGCCGAGGCAGGAACCAGATGTCCGCCACAAGCGTTACATTTACAGACATCAACCTGATATATAAGTTTAATCATTGCTGCTGCATCAAGTGATTTCAATCTGGAGATGTATTTTTTACAGCCCAGAAGATTTCTGCATAACGTAAGCTTTTTGAGCTTGTTTTTATTGGATAGCATACCATAATGACGGATTCGGACAAACCGTTTCGGTGGCACGTGCATTAGAAAACGGCGGATAAACTCTTCACCGGATACCGTCAGTTCCTTCCATTGCCCTGCATTATTATAATCTTTTACCGCAAAGGTAACGGATTTTTCATCCATATGTATAATCCTGTGGTTGCTGACCGCAATCCGGTGTGTGTACTTCCCCAGGTATTGAATTACTGCCTGCGCCCCTTGAAAGGTCTTTTTACAGTAGGGGCTCCATTCTTTCCCATAGCAGATGTCAAGGAGTTCCTTAAAGGCATAATGATTCTGGTATTTCTGGGAGGTACCGTGGAATTCAAGTTTCTGGTCTGTCCAAAGCTGTTTGAGTTCCATCAGATACTTACCCCGGAATACTCTGGAAATCACGCGAATCGGCTTCTGGTTGTTGTAGATGACAGGGTTCAACTCCTCCGGTACTGTGAATACGACATGAAAGTAAGGTGCATCCAAAACATCTTCTTTTCTGGCATCGACCCATTTTTCCTTTGGGAATTCCTGACACATGGGACAGTACCTGTTCCTGCAGGAATTATGGTGAATGGTAACCGTGCTGCATTCTTCACAGACACTGATATTCACTCCGAATGCTCCGGTCTTGCAGTTCATGATACTGTAGGCAGTTTTTCGCTGTACCGCTGAAAGCTTGTGAGACAGTTCATAGGATGGATAGAACTGATTGAAAATATCCTGTATGGTACATCTGTCACTCATTTCCGGTTTCCCTCCGGTCTGTCAAAGGGACTCTTAATGCCGAGAAGAGATTTGTTGCTGACATGGAGATACTTTTGTGTGGTAACTTAACAATACCGAATTACAGAAGTATTTTCCACTGCTTTTTATTGATTCTTGGAAATATAAACTGCGCCACAGCCTTGGCAGGCCATCGCGCAGCGATTTTGTTCAATCGGAATTTGTGGAGGATTGCTTTTATGAAAAATTTGAAAAAATACAAGAATAGTATCTGGAGAGTTCCTTTGGTTGCAGTAATTGCCGGATTTCTCTATACTCCAATTTATGTAAGAATTGTGATTCAGTTTGGTGTAATCGAACCCGGTGTGATTGACAGTCGGGTATCACTGATGACTAGCTTAGGAATCCTTGCGGCGGTTTTGATATTGGGCGGAATGCTTTTGCTTCGAAAACAGTCGAGAAAGGAAATATTTATTTCCGCCGCTGTTGTTTCTGCTTATGGTTTGATACTGCCTCTTATCCAAGTCCTCATAGGAGCAACAACGGGACCGACTGCGGTTGTATTTATGTACTTGGGACAGCCGTTGGAATGGACCGGCTTTTTCTCGGAACTTTCTTTCTACTTAAAGGAACATTTTGAAATTTCGATTTCTGCGATTGGATGGCTGCGGTTTTTAGTTCCCTTCCTTTTTGTGTTATTCGGTCGTAGAAGAGGTGAATGAAAAAAGATAAATTTCAGTTTATCGAACTGGAACTAAAAGCATTAGGAGGCAAAATGATTTTATACAGACCTGTCGGTACGAAAGAACTAGAATTAATTAGGGAAAGCAATTATCGAATATTTCCGCCAAGGTTAGCGGACCAGCCTATTTTTTATCCTGTACTTAACGAACAGTACGCAACTGAGATTGCTTCCGGCTGGAATGTAAAATATAATGAGGACCACAGAGGTTATGTCACAAAGTTTGAGGTAGACGACCAATATTGCGGACAGTTTGAAGTCCATCAGGTCGGGGGCGCGCACCATAAGGAGTTATGGGTCCCAGCCGAAAAACTGGGCGAATTTAATAAGCATATCATTGGGGAAATACACATCATTAAAGAATTTCCAGATAAATAGCGCCTTTTCATGTTGACTGGCAACCGAAAAAATGGTGGACAAAATGACCAATTGCACATTTGAAGATATAAAGGGATTGTTATCAAAAAGCATCCATGAATATGGTTTTGAGTCAGAATTACGCTTATGCTTTCATGACAACCCGAATGAATACATGATTATAATTTATGATGACCATTGCTCCTTTCAACGGTGCGGCGCCCCGGAAGAAATAAGCGGCGAATATAATTTTGAATCGTTGGATGAATTGTATAAAGCCCTGCAGATTGATGGTATTGTTTTAGAGCGGGACTGGGAAAAGGTTAGGGATTTAGAGTGCATCGATTTTGACATATTAGGCCTATGGGGCTAATGGCGGATTGGACATGCTTCTACGCTCTCTGCCGGATGTGAATGAAACAGGATTTATCAGGAGATGAAGATAAGCCAATGAAAGGAACTACACATAATGGGAAAATTCAGAAAAATCATAGTGGATAATTCAGAATATATGTGGCTCTTCCGATATGATGGTTATGACTATCAAAATTTTCCATACCTGTTGATAACCGCAAAAGCTTTTCCCAAAGCAACCCTGCATATAAACTTCCCAATTAAGGAGCACTTCCTGCTCAACAGCGGTTTGCCCGCTGTCTTTCAGGGGCAGCGAGTGAGCATAAACTTGAACCAGCCATTGTTCATTTCCCAGATAATACAACAATGTAGTAAACAGGCAGATTTATCCAACCTGACCGGTTATCATTATCTGAATGGACTAGAAATCTTGAAAACAGCTGGTTATGAATTGTTTTGGTAACTTTCAGTCCATATAGGCGTTAAGCAGGGGTTTATCGAAAAGTAGAATTGTTTGAAAATCAGGATTTAAGGTACCAGAATGAATCAATTAAGACAAAATTATTATGGCAGCTTATGTACGGAGATGTATGAGATTTTACATGAGAAAGCAACACAAGATGAATTAGACTTTTATGTTTCGTATGCGGAAAAAGGGGACAAAATTTTAGAAGCTCTGTGTGGCAGCGGACGTTTTCTTGTACCGTTTATGGAGTATGGATTTGATAATTGGGGAATAGACTTCTCCAGTGAAATGTTGATTTATGAGGAGAGATATGCTTCAAAATATGCACAGCCACAAGGATATGCGTATGCTATCTGTCTGAAAAAAGATAATCATCCTATCGGCTATATTAAAGTTGATATGGAAGAACACCATGATTTTGATTACGGGCTTAGAAAAGAATTCTGGCATATGGGAATTGTTACCGAGGCAGGAAAAACCGTCGTGGAACATGTAAAAAATGATGGACTGCCCTATATAACAGCAACACATGACAGAAACAATCCGAGAAGCGGTAACGTCATGCAAAAGCTTGGTATGACATACTGCTATTTATCAGCTCAATTTGAATGGCAATACTGGATTTGTAGCTATACTGAAGAAAGAAATCGGTAGGAATCATTTCCTCTATAATAAACAGATATGGGCAGTAGCCAAATGCGATTCAAATGATGATGTCCTGTATCTGGCTGATAATGGCGGAGGCACAGACATATATTATATGTTCCATTTGACTTATTCTGAATATAATGCAGATGGATTCCCCCGTATTCAGAGGATTTTTACATTGGCCTATTTGAAACCGAACAGCAAGCTGAAGATACTGCCCTGCACTATCTTAAAAATATAAAAGGGTTTTGCGATTTCCCCTGTACATACCGTATCGTGAAGAAAGATGTTATTGGTGATTTCAACAGCAGGATATCCGATTACTTATGGACGCTACAGGGATGGAACACAAATGAAAACCTCGATGAGGCAGACATCATCGAAAGCCCATGCTTCCTCACAGAAGAACAGGCGGACGCAGAACTTCCGGTCATGAAGAAGAAATACCAACGGGCAGAATGGACTGTGATCCGATGGAAATTAGGCGCGTTGAAATGGAGTGAAGGTTTTGTCCGAATGGTCGGCGGCCTGCCTGTTAACTGATTGCAAAATTAAAAGGAGATACAGAACAATGAGCAAATATAACGCCCTATGGAAATATGTACAGAAAAACGGAAGCCATTCGTTCAAGCTTACCTTTGAGGAGATACAGGAGATTGCAGGCATTCCCATAGACCACTCTTTCTTGAATTATAAAAAGGAACTGACAGACTACGGCTATCAGGTCGGCAAGATATCCATGAAGGAGCAGACGGTCATTTTCAATAAAGTGGGCTAATGGATATAGATATAAGAAAGAAGGCTTTTAATGGACTCACATGATACATTAGAACAAATCAGCATGCTGAATAAGGAAAGTCAAGCCGGCCTTTTATTCTGTTATAAGGCTCTGAAAATATATGGGTATGACTATCAGCAGGCCCTTGCATTTTTAAAATCCGATAGGTTTAAGAGGTCATTCCTTACATCTCATAAGCATTAATTGACAGGATGTACAGATGCCAAAAGAATCTGGAACAAAACAACAGGCTGCCCTCCAATCTTCTCCCCTTTTTAAGCGGCAGAATGGCCCGATGCCGGAAAAAGCGGCCGATGACCCCGGGGGGTGCCGGGACAAGGGGCCTGGGAGATTCAAGGCACGCAAAAAGGACCCAAAGTATGGTTTTCACATACCTTAGGTCCTTATTTTTGATATTTTAGCCCCAAAATAGTACTGTTTTGTGGGCCAACGTGCCTATTTTAAGTGGTACATCAACAGAACAATTACATCCCCATCTGCTTAGCTACTTCTGCTGCAAAGTCCTCGTTCTTCTTCTCCAGACCTTCGCCTGTCTCGAAACGGATGAACTTCTTCACCTTGATGTTGGCGCTGTTAGCCTTGGCTACAGAAGCAACATACTGGGATACGCTCTGCTTGCCGTCTTCTGCCTTTACATAAACCTGATCCAGCAGACAGGTTTCTTTCAGTTCTTTGTTGATACGGCCCTTAACCATGCCTTCGATTATCTTGTCGTTGGCATCTGGCTTCTCGTTCTTAGCTGCTGCTGTAAGGATTTCAGTCTCTTTTGCAATGTAATCATCGCTTACTTCATCCCTGCTGGTGAACATTGGCTTTAATGCAGCTGCCTGCATTGCTACGTTCTTAGCCATATCTTTGATTTCATCATTGATAACGTCTGTCTCAACATCAATCAGAACGCCAATCTTGCCGCCTGCATGAATGTAGGAAGCAACAAAACCATTTGCCTCTTCAACCTGCTCAAAACGGCGGATGTTCATGTTCTCGCCGATAATAGCAATCTGGGATGCAAGGGCTTCCTTTACAGTCAGTGTCTCATCCTTAGCCCACTTCTCTTCCAGGAAAGCATCCAGGTCTTTAGCGCTTGTAACCAGCGCCTGTGCTGCCACATCCGCAACATAGGTCTGGAACTTCTCATTCTTAGCAACGAAATCAGTCTCAGCGTTAACTTCAACTACAACTGCTTTCTTATGGTCATCGGTTAATGCGGTAGCCACGATACCTTCAGCCGCAATACGGCCAGCCTTCTTAGCTGCTCCGGCAAGTCCCTTTTCCCTCAGGAACTCAACGGCCTTATCCATATCGCCGTCAGTAGCTGCAAGTGCCTTCTTGCAGTCCATCATTCCGGCACCGGTCATTTCTCTTAAATCTTTTACCATTGCTGCGGTTACTGCTGCCATTTCATTTTCCTCCAATTATAAGTTTTAGTTTTTTAATTAAGCTTCTGCTGCCTCAAACGCCTCTGCAGAAATCTCAATCTCCATTGCGCCTTCTAAAACTTCGCCCTGCTTCGCCTCGATTACAGCGTCAGCCATCTTGGAAACAATCAGCTTAACAGCCCTGATGGCATCGTCATTGCCAGGGATAACGTAATCCAGTTCTTCCGGATCGCAGTTGGTATCAACAATACCGATTAACGGAATACCCAGGGTATGTGCTTCCTGTACGCAGATATGCTCTTTCTTAGGATCTACAACAAAGATAGCATCCGGCAGTTTCTTCATATCTTTGATTCCGCCAAGGTTTCTCTCTAACTTATCCCACTCTTTCCTTAACTCGATGACTTCCTTCTTTGGAAGGACATCAAATGTTCCGTCCTCTGACATGGTCTCAATCTGTTTCAGTCTTGTAATACGGCTCTGGATGGTCTTGAAGTTGGTCAGCATGCCGCCCAGCCATCTCTCATTTACATAGTACATACCGCAGCGCTCAGCCTCAGCCTTGATAGCTTCCTGTGCCTGCTTCTTGGTACCAACAAACAGGATGGTGCCGCCGTCAGCAGCAATGTCGGATACTGCCTTGTAAGCCTCGTCTACTTTGCCCACGGACTTCTGTAAGTCGATGATGTAAATACCGTTTCTCTCGGTATAGATGTATGGAGCCATCTTAGGGTTCCATCTTCTTGTCTGGTGACCGAAATGTACACCAGCTTCCAGTAACTGCTTCATTGAAATAACGCTCATGTTCTTTACCTCCATTGGTTTTCAGCCTGCCGCGTTTCACGTGGTTCAGGCGCATCCGCCTGCTTCTCATATTTCCCGGAAGACCTGTCCGGATATTGATTCCCAGTTTAATACTGGTTTCCAATATACTTCCAGGCACCGTCCCGCAGAATCCACAGACGTGTTTTTTGTCAGCCTTACCAATATATCACAAAAAGCAGCAGCTTGCAAGCACTTTTACGTGTTTTTTGCAAACTGCCGTTCTGTTTTGGCTTTTTATGTTATATAATGTGGTCAGACATGACGCTGCTGCGTCATTGGGCATTATTTCAGATTTGTGTTGGAGGCCTTAATTGCCTTCAATTCGTCAAATACCACATCGTTCAGGACCTTGATATATGTTCCCTTCATACCGGAGGAACGGGACTCAATCACACCTGCGCTTTCGAACTTGCGAAGGGCGTTCACAATGACGGAACGGGTGATTCCCACGCGGTCAGCAATCTTGCTGGCTACCAGGATTCCCTCGTTTCCATCCAGTTCCTCAAATATATGGATGATTGCTTCCAGTTCAGAGAATGACAGGGTACTGATGGCTGATTTGACAATCTGCACCTTCCTTGTTTCCTCCGCGTTCTCCTCATTGACGGAACGCATCATCTCCAGCCCCACAACCGTGGTCCCGTATTCGCTCAGTATGATATCGTCGATATCATACTGGGAATCTGACTTATAAATAAAAAGGGTGCCCAGGCGTTCTCCTGCAATATCAATAGGGGTGATGATGGCCTGATACTTCTTTACATTCTCCTCTGCAAAGCCCAGGGTGGCCAGGTTTACATTCTCCTTTGTTGACAACACGCTGAGGAGGCGTTCATTCAGCATCTTATCCACATATCCTCCAACCTGGTCTTCTATCAGTTCCTCTATCTCATCCACATCCGAGCAGATGCTTACCCCCAGTACCTTTCCCTTCTTACTGATGACAAGTATATTGGATAACAATATCTCACTTAGAACCTTGCATATATCGTTAAATACCACTTTATGAGAATTGTTGTTATGCAATAGCTTGTTGATTTTTCTGGTTTTGTCCAACAATTGAACACTCATAATCGAAAACCTCCTTATCCAATTTGTATAACGCCCCAAAATACTCTACTAATAATTGAATTTTAACACAATTTTTAAGCAATAACAAGAGTTTTTTGAAGTTTTCGATTATTTTAAGATTTTAATAATTTTCGATTCGGTTTTACTATTTTTTCTATTTTTCCATGCTGTCCGGCTGATCCTTCTTATCTGTGCGGTATCCGCAGGTCTCGCTGGAACAGAGCAGCTTATTTCCTTTTTCCACCATGTAGGAGCCGCAGTTGGGACACTTCTGGGTGGACGGCTTCTGCCAGGACATGAAGTCACATTCCGGATTATCCTCACATCCATAATACAGACGCCCCTTCTTGGTCTTCTTAAGGACCACCTCTTTGCCGCACTTTGGACAGGGTACGCCAATCTTCTCAAAATAAGGCTTTGTATTCTTACAGTCCGGGAATCCGGGGCAGGCAAGGAACTTTCCATGGGGGCCATACTTTATGACCATCTGGCGGCCGCAGAGGTCGCAGACCTCATCCGACACCTCGTCTGCAATCTTGACGGATTCCAGTTCCTGCTCCGCAATCTTCACAGCCTCATCCAGATCCGGATAGAAATTACTGACCACTGTTTTCCAGGCAACGGTCCCGTCCGCCACCTTATCCAGCAGGGATTCCATGTTGGCCGTGAAATTCAGGTCCACAATGCTTGGGAAGGAGCGCTTCATGATGCGGTTCACCACATCGCCAAGTTCCGTGACATAAAGGTTCTTGCTTTCTTTTACAACATACCGCCTGGCAATGATTGTGGTAATGGTCGGGGCGTACGTACTTGGACGGCCGATTCCCTGTTCCTCCAGGGCCTTTACCAGTGAAGCCTCCGTATAATGGGCGGGCGGCTGGGTAAAATGCTGGCTTGGCTTAAGTTCTTCCAGCTTCAGTGTGATGCCCTTTTCCAGGTTTCCAAGGACCTGGTTCTTCTCCTCTTCATCGTCAGCTTCCACATACACTGACATAAATCCTTCAAAGGTCAGCCTGGAGGCGGATGTTGTGAATATGTGGGTGCCTGCCTCGATTTTAACGGAGGTGGTCTCATATACAGCGGAGGCCATCCTGCTGGCTGTAAAGCGTTTCCAAATCAGCTGGTACAGACGGAACAGGTCGCGCTGAAGGGATTCTTTTACAATGGTAGGTGTCAGCGTAATGTCTGTTGGCCGGATTGCCTCATGGGCATCCTGGATTTTACCATTATCCGTTTTCGCCTGGCTGCCCTGGGCCACATAATCCGCTCCATAATGTCCCTTGACGAATTCCCTTGCAGCTGCATCTGCCTCGTCCGCAATACGGGTGGAATCCGTACGCAGGTATGTGATAAGTCCCAGCGTCCCATGTCCCTTTACCTCAACGCCTTCATACAGCTGCTGGGCAAGACGCATGGTCTTCTGTGTGGAAAAATTAAGGGCCTTGGATGCTTCCTGCTGCAGGGTACTGGTCGTGAAGGGAATCGGCGCCTTCTTAATACGCTCTCCTTTTTTCACTTCCTCTACCTGATAGGTGCAGCCTTCCAGTTCTTTTAAGATACGGTCCAGCTCCTCCTTATTGCGGATGGTGGCCTTTCCTCCCTTTGTATCTTTGGAACCATAATACCGGGCTGCCAAAGGCTTCTTGCTCCCCTTCATCAGGAAATCAGCCTCCAGGTTCCAGTACTCCTCCGGGATGAATGCGTTGATCTCATCCTCCCGGTCACAGATCATCCTGAGGGCAACAGACTGTACACGTCCCGCACTTAAGCCTCTTTTTACCTTTGCCCAAAGCAGGGGGCTGATTCTGTAACCGACCATACGGTCCAGCATCCTTCTGGTCTGCTGTGCGTTCACCAGATTCATATCAAGGGTCCTGGGGGTTTTAAAGGAAGCCTTTACCGCATTTTTTGTGATTTCGTTAAAACTGATACGGTAAACATCTTTTCCCTTCTGCTCATCCAGCTTCAATGCTTTCATAAGATGCCAGGATATGGCCTCTCCCTCACGGTCAGGGTCAGTTGCCAGATAAATCTTATCAGCCTTTTTTACTTCCTTGCGCAGCTTGGCAAGCACATCCCCTTTTCCCCTGATGGTGATATACTTGGGTTCATAGTCATGTTCCGCATCAAATCCCAGCTGGCTTTTGGGAAGGTCCCTTACGTGGCCTCCGGAGGCATCCACCTCATAGTTGCTGCCCAGAAACTTCTTGATGGTCTTTACTTTTGCTGGTGACTCCACAATTACCAGATAATTTGCCATTGTAAAACTCCTTATTCCCTATTCATATATTGATAAATACGTAATAATGCTTATGGTTGTGTCATCCGCCGGATGTAACACTGGCCGTTGGTCCGCAGTGCAAATCCCCCCAGCTCCAGTTCGCAGAGCGTGCTCATGCACTGGCTTACAGGAAGCCCTGTCTGCATGGCAATCTGTTCCAGGTGCCTGGGTTCGGAATCTAGGCAACTATACACCATTTTTTCAAACTTGGCAAGTCCCTTATCTGCTTTTTCGTAAGAAATCATTTGTTTTTCGTAAAAAATGCCCATATATTCCAGAACATCGGCGGGTGATGTAAGTATCCCTGCGCCGGCCCTTATCAGATGATTACAACCCTCGCTCAGGGAATCGGTTATCCGCCCCGGAAGGGCAAATATCTCTTTTCCCTGCTCCAATCCCAGCTGGGCCGTTATCAGGGAACCGCTCTTCTGCCTGGCCTCCATCACAAGGATGATATCCGATAATCCGCTGATGATACGGTTCCTTGCAGGGAAATTACCTGCACGCGGTTCTTCATCCGGGGGATATTCAGACAGGATGCCGCCGTTTTCCAGAATCTGTTCAAATAACCTGAAATTGGTTCTTGGATAGCAGATATTGACACCACAGCCCAATACTGCGAATGTCTTTCCCCTGCCTTTGATAGCGCCTTGGTGGCCGGCCCCGTCTATCCCCAGAGCCAGGCCGCTGACAATCCGTACGCCCTGTGCGGCCAGTTCCCTGCCCATGTATTCAGCGGACTGCTTACCATATGATGTACAATTCCTTGCTCCTATGACAGCGGCTGACGGATATCCGTCCTCAGGCAATTCCCCCTTTACATACAGGCCCATGGGATAGTCATAGATATGCCGGAGCCTCTCCGGATATTCCGTGTCCAGGGGCGTAATATACCGGATTCCTTTTTCTCCAAGGTTATAATATTCTTCCCGCATGGGTTCCAGCTGTTTCTTCCAGGCATCAAATTCCCGACATTGTTTTGCACTGTAAAGGATTCCCCTGCGGTATAGTTCCATTCCTTCTATATAATATACAGACTCAAAACTTTCAGCCTGATTCCATATCTTTTGTACTGTAACAGAGCCAAAACCAGGGCACCTGGTCAGCCAGTAAAGAAACTCCTTTTCCCTTGCTGTCCTGGCTGCGGCATACTCCATCTCATCCCATCTTCGTGCTATCCCCATAACCGTTCCTCCAGCATTCCATAACCCAGTGCTTCAGATAAATGTTTCCTGCGGATGAAAGCACATCCATCCAGGTCCGCAATGGTTCTTGCAACCTTTAATATCTTGTGGTACCGCCTGGCGCTGAGCTGTTTTGTCTCATAGACTGTTTTCAGGAAGGTTCCTTCTTCCTGGCCCAAGGTGCAGTATGCCTGGGTTTCTTTTATCCCCATCCTGCTGTTAAACCGTATCTTAGTCCCTCTGAACCGCTTTGCCTGGATATTCCTGGCCATCTCCACCCTGCGTCTGATGGATGCAGAATCTTCACCATTCCCTTTTGTCCCATTCAGTTCCTCATATGTCACGGGCGAGGCATCCACACATATATCAAACCTCTCCAGGACAGGCCGCGGTATATGGTCCAGATATCTCTGGATCTGCAGCTCTGAGCAGCTGCATCTTGAACGGTCAGGGTAAAAACCGCAGGGGCACGGATTGGCAGCAGCCACCAGCATGAAATCCGCCGGAAACTCATAACTGCCGTGGACCCTGGTAACCGTGACCTTATGTTCTTCCAGAGGCTGCCTCAAAATATCAACCGCCCCCCTGCTGAAATGGGGTAATTCATCCAGGAACAGGATTCCGCCGGTTGCAAGGGAGAGCTCCCCGGGACGTGCCTGGGCTCCTCCGCCAGTGAGCGCCAGCGGTGTAATGGTGTGGTGGGGACTCCTGAACGGACGGCGGGATAAGAGCGGCCGGTCAGGAGGAAGCAGGCCGCAGATACTGTATATCTTAGATATCTCAATGTCTTCCTCCCTGGTCAGGGAAGGCATGATGGTGGGAAGCCTTTTAGCAACCATGGTCTTGCCGGTTCCGGCGCTTCCGTTCATGAAAAGCCCATGCATGCCGGCGACAGCGACTTCAGCAGCCCGCCTCAGCACCAGCTGGCCCCGGATATCCCTGAAATCCACATCGTAGACTTCTTCCAACCGGCCCCCTTCCATCGATGACGTGTATGGCGTTATGGATGACGGCTGCCTAAGCATGACCGCCATCTGGCCCAATGATTCCACCCCGATGATTGATATGCCCTCAATCATCCTTCCTTCCATGGCATTGGCCGCGGGCAGGAAACAGCGTTTCAGCCCATATTCCCTGGCCGCATCCACCAGCGGCAGAACGCCGCTAATGGGTTTCACGCGGCCGTCTAATCCCAGTTCCCCAATGACCAGGCTGTCCTTAAGCCCCCTGGTGTCAGCCTGTTCAAACGCACCCAGAACCGCGATTGCTATGGGCAGGTCATACGCAGTCCCTCCCTTGTGTATGCCGGCCGGTGACAGGTTAACCGTGATTTTCTTTGCCTGGAACCGGAAACCGGAATTGCGCAGCGCCGTGCGCACCCTTTCCTGTGATTCCCTTACCTCGGAAGCCAGCTGGCCTGAAATGGAAAATCCCGGCAGGCCGTTGGAAACATCCGCTTCCACGGAGACAACATACCCCCGGACAGCCCGAATGCCCCCGCTGTTAATTTGTGTAAACATCCATATGCCCCTTTCTTTTTGATTTGGTAAAAAACAAATTGGAATGTGGCGTAAATACCCGCCGGATGATTTCTGGACAGAACAGGAAAATACCTGTTCCAATGAAATACAGATAGTATTACTATACTAAAAGAACAACAAAAAGACAAGGGGCATGATTGATTTCATCTCAATACGCGTGAACAGCTGCCAGGCCGCGCCTGATGGTCGTTATCCCGGTGTGCTTCCTCTTTTGAACTCTGTCATATAGGCCCGGTAACGCAGGGGCAGATGGTTTCTTTGGCAGACAGGGTTTGTCCTTTCTTTAATTGCAATGGTGTGAAAAAAGGAAATCCACAAATCCTCGTATTCCCGCTCATCTGTTTCCTGCTCCAGACACAGCTGCCATATGCTGTCCCCATCCGGCTGTTCCAGCGGATGGTTAACCAGAATCCATGGTTTTCCCCTGGGATGGACCGCTGCCTTTTCCCGGTTCTCATCATAAATAATCCAATTCTCTTCCGGAAGCCGGTCCGCAAAATGGGGCGCCAGCAGGGTCATCACATCATTCTTGGGTCCAATCCTTGCTACCAGGACACCCCCTGATGCCTGGGAAAACCGCAGGAATTCCACCAGAAGATGGTTCTCATTATAAACATTGCGGCACAGTTCAAATATCTCACAGCTCTCAGGAATCTGAAGCTGGTCCAGGATTCCCGGTCCAATGCTGAATGCCTGTACAAGGAAACGGTATATCTTGTCTGCCCTCCCCGCATCCTGGCTTAAGGATGCAACATATATCTTCTTATATACTTCCTGGGAGAGTTTGCCGCACACGGAGTTAATTACCTTCCGGGCCTTCCCGTGGGTGGATTCCGACTCCACATACTCGCTGAACAGTTCCAGTTCATGGTAGGTTCCCTTTAGTTCCAGGCGCACATTGTCATGGCCCTTCCGGCTCATCCACGCATCATATACACCGCAAAGAATCCCCTCAAAATCCGGCACGCATAAATATATGGTCATAGCAGATCCCTCCCTTACCCTAAAAATGCCCGGCCGCAGCGGCATAGTGGTCATCTCTGGTCACAGGCATCTCCATATGCATATCGTCAAACAGGGAAAGCTGCCGGAAGCTGTCCCTGTGTTCGATATCCCATCTGGCCCGCTGCTCATCTCCCACAAGACAGTTTGTAATATAATCCTGATCCAGCCTTGCCCCCTCCATCATGCGCCCGGAACAGGTGATGAAATATCTGGCCCTCTTTAAGACCACTCCCATCTTCTTCAGATCCTCAAACCCAAGTCTTCCGCTTCTTCTGGCGGCAACAATCCTGGAAGCAGACTTAACCCCCATTCCAGGCACCCTGAGAAGCTGGTCATATGGAGCAAGGTTCACTTCCACCGGAAAGCCTTCCAGATGTCGCAGGGCCCAATCACACTTAGGATCCAGAAACACATTAAAATTCGGCCTGTCTTCTGAGAGCAGCTCCTCAGCCCTGAAACCGTAAAAACGCAGAAGCCAGTCCGCCTGATACAGCCTGTGCTCCCTGAGAAGCGGCGGGCCATCCGGAAGGCTTGGCAGACAGCTGTCCTCATTCACAGGAATGTAGGCGGAATAGAATACCCGCTTCAGTCCAAAATTCCGGTACAATGACTGGGTGACAGACATCATCTGATAATCATTCTCCGGCGTGGCGCCTACAATCATCTGGGTACTCTGCCCGGCTGGTACGAATGCCGACTTCTTATATTGGGAAGCAGGAAGCACAAGGCGGCTTTTCAATCCTTTGGAGTGGTTACCGACATGGGAATCAGAGTGCATATCCTTAAGCGGATTCCCGCCCGCCACCTCCTGGGCTGCTCCTGCCATTCCCTGGGCTGCTCCTATCATTCCCCGGGCTGCTCCCTGTTTCATGGTTCCCGCGGATATGGTCCTGTCCAGCGCAGCCCCCGGCGCCCCGGCCAGTTCCGGCCGTATCAGGGCAGCGCCTCCTGCAAACCCGGCACGCTCCGTACTGTATGGCTTCTTATATCCCCTGTCATACCCAAGCAAATGGCTGGATACGGAAATCCCCTGCTGTATCTGCCGCATGGGCGCAAGTATCTTGTCCCGCGTCTTGCCCGGCGCCAGATTCTTAAGCCCCTCCGCGGTGGGCAGTTCAAGGTTGATGCTCATCCTGTCCGCCAGAAACCCGGTGCGCTCCACCAGTTCTGCATCCGCTCCAGGTATGGCCTTGACATGGATGTATCCGTTGAAGCACCACTGGTTCCGCAGCTTATATAAAGTCTCGTATATCTGTTCCATGGTATGGTTGGCATTATAAAGGATACCGGAGCTTAAGAACAATCCTTCGATATAATTCCTCCTGTAAAACTCAATGGTCAGCCTGCACACCTCATCCGGTGTGAATGCCGTCCTGACCACATCGTTGGAACACCGGTTGACGCAGTACTTGCAGTCATAAATGCACTGATTGGTAAAAAGTATCTTCAGCAGGGATATGCATCTTCCGTCCGCGGCAAAGCTGTGACAGATTCCTGCTTCTGATGTATTCCCGATGCTTCCCGCCTTTCCCTTGCGCTTCACGCCGCTGGAGGTGCAGGCCACATCGTACTTGGCCGCATCCGTAAGTATCTTAAGTTTATCCTGAACGGACAGATTCTCCTGTATTAACATGGCATCGCCTCTTTCGAACATATGTTTGTTTATACAGTTTAGCATATCCGGACACGAAAATCAACCCCAGAAGCGAACATCTGTTCTTTTTATCCTTATACATAAAAACCTGGGGCCGGATTCATCCTCCGGCCCCAGGCCATCCTGTTTCATGTATTGAATTAGTCCCTGTATCCATCCGGGTTCATGGACTGCCATTTCCAGGAATCAGCGCACATTTCCTCAATTCCCTTTTCAGCAACCCAGCCCAGTTCCTTCTTTGCCTTAGCGGAATCAGAGTAGCATACGGCCACATCCCCGTCCCTGCGCGGCTTGATTTCATACTTCAGTGTCTTACCGCAGGCTTTCTCATATGCATGAAGCACATCCAGGACGCTGTATCCAACGCCTGTGCCCAGGTTATAGATGCTGACCCCTTCCTTGTCGGTAAGCTTCTTCACAGCCTTGACATGTCCCTTTGCCAGGTCAACCACATGGATGTAGTCACGCACGCCGGTGCCGTCCGGGGTATCATAATCATTACCGAATACGTTGAGATATTCAAGCTTTCCAACAGCCACCTGTGCAATATAAGGAACCAGGTTGTTGGGGATTCCCTTGGGATCTTCTCCAATCAGGCCGCTTTCATGGGCACCGATGGGATTGAAGTAACGCAGAAGCACCACATTCCACTCATCATCCGCCGTATGTAAATCCGTAAGGATCTGCTCCAGCATACCTTTGGTACGTCCGTATGGATTGGTAATCTCACCCTTGGGGCAGTGCTCGGTGATGGGGATCTCAGCCGGGTCGCCGTACACGGTTGCGGAGGAACTGAACACAATATCCTTTACCCCATGCTTCCTCATCTCATCACAGAGAATCAGGGTTCCCGTTATATTATTATGGTAGTATTCAAGAGGCTTATGCACGGACTCGCCCACTGCCTTAAGTCCTGCAAAATGTATGACAGATTCTATTGTTTCCTTATCGAACACGTCCTTAAGCGCAGGCTGGTCTAACAGGTCCACCTCATAGAATTTAACCTTCTTACCTGTAATCTGCTCCACCCTCTGAAGCGCCTTCTCACTGGAATTGTAAAGGTTGTCTACTACTACTACATCATAACCTGCATTTAACAGTTCCACACAGGTGTGGCTTCCGATATAACCGGCGCCTCCAGTTACTAAAATCGCCATTGTTTTTCCTCCTTCATCAACACTTGGTTACCGCAAGAAAGGCAGAACAGGTATGAAACCGCCGGTCCTGCCTGCTATGAATAGTATAAAGGCAATGCTTCGATAAAACAATGCACAATTCTTCTATCTTTTTATAATATTTTTCGAATTTCAGCTTTCAGTGTTAAAATGCGCAGGACCGAAGCATCCAGACGTTCCAGCGGTATTTCCCCATTCCCGGCCCCTTCTACCACAGCTTCATAGGCAGCCGGAAAGTCCGCAGGCATCAGGAGCATGTCCACACCGGCCTTCAGCGCCATGACTGCTGCCTGCCCGGAAGGATAGTGGTCCTCAATGGCCCCCATGTTTAATGCGTCCGTGATGATGATGCCTTCATACCCCATCCTGTCCCTGAGATATTCCTGGATTACCTGGACGGAAAGGGAACAGGGAAGATCCCCGCCCGTGATTTCAGGCAGCGATATATGGCCCGCCATGATAAAAGGCACCTGATTCCCCACCATGGCATAAAATGGTTTCAACTCAGACTCCTCAAGTTCTTCCCATGTTTTATCTGTATAGGCAAACCCTTCATGGCTGTCCCCCTTTGTGGCTCCATGTCCAGGAAAATGCTTTGGCGCCCCATAGACGCCATGTTCCCAAAGTCCCTTAAGGTATGCCAGGGACATTTCCGATACCAGCTGTGGATCCGAACCAAAGGAGCGCCTCTTTACCACTGTGTTGTCCGGATTGGTCAGGACATCCGCATCCGGTGCGAAATCCAGGTTCACCCCGTATTCATGCAGGTATGCCCCTATGGTACTGCCCGCCTCATACGCCTGGCTGCTGTCCCCGGATGCGCCGATTACGGCCATGGGCGGCACCTGCTTTACCTGAAAGCCGCCATGGTTCCCAATCCTGGCAATATCCCCGCCCTCTTCATCCATGGAAAGGAACAGCGGTATCCCAATCTCCTCCATGGCCATCTTCTGGGTATCTCCGGTCATTGTCCTTAACTGGTCAGCATCCTCCAGATGATTGGAAAAATAGATAAGGCCGCCTACCGGATACTTCCTCAGCGCTTCCCTGGTAACCTCCCCGGCCCGTGTAACCTGGCTGCAGCCTGTAAGCTGTTCCGGCGTGATGATGAATAGCTGCGCCGCTTTTTCTTCCAGTGACATGGCCTCCAGCTGTTTCCTGGCCCATTCCTCCTGGCTGTTTACTCCATCTTTTCCTGTATATCCCCCAGCTTCCATCCCATCACCACCGCCGTCAATGTCATATCCCACGGGGTCCGTCCCATCGCCCCCGCCTTCCGTGTCATTTTCCCTTCCCTGCATCTCATCAGTCCGGGTTCCCATTCCATTCATCCCGGCTTCCGGTCCGCGGCTTCCATTGCCCATGCCTGGCAGCGGGCCTGCAAAGCAAAGGATTGCCGCAAGCAGCAATGTAACCGCACACACTCCTGCCAGACAGCCAAACCATACTTTTCTGTTGTCTTTTCTTCCGGAACTCCCTTTTTCCATGACCCCCATGTCTCCTTCTGCCTTCTTAATCATGATACCGGCTTTCTATAGTATAAATGATTCAGCCCCATGTGGTAAAGGGGGGGTCCACAGCAAAAAACCACAAAAACAGCATCGGAACCATAATCAGTCCCGATGCCCCGTATTTCCCATCTTTTCTCTTATCCGTGTCTTGAAAATTCCGCCCGTATCTTCTCAATTGCCTTCTTCTCGATGCGGCTCACATAGGAGCGGGAAATGCCCAGATTGCCCGCAATCTCCCGCTGGGTATGTTCCTTTCCCCTGTACAGCCCGTAACGCATTCCCAAGACGGTCTTTTCTGTCTCCGTCAGACAGGCTTCAAAGGCCTCGTACAGTTCTTTCACATCCTGCTTCAGTATCATTGTATCCAAAGTTTCTTTATTGTCCATCTCAATGACATCTACCAGGCTTACGGTCTCGCCGTCCTTGTCTACCCCGATGGGCTCAAAAAGAGACACTTCTTTGGAGAATTTCTTGCTGGCACGAAGGAGCATCAGTATTTCATTTTCCACGCATCTGGCTGCATAGGTGGCCAGTCGCGATCCTTTATCGGCATTAAACGTATTCACGGCCTTGATAAGGCCGATGGTCCCAACAGACAGCAGGTCCTCCATATCATAATCAGAGCCCTGGTACTTCTTTACCACATGGGCTACCAGACGCATATTATGCTCAATCAGCATATCCCTTGCTGACTGGTCGCCCTCTTTGCAGCGCTCCAGATACTCTTTTTCCTCTCCTGCTGATAATGGTTTTGGAAAAGTCTTCAAAGAAAGCCACCCTGCACATTCTTAATTTCATTCTATGCGAGGGCAGCTTGCCAAGTGCTTTTACAATTTTTTCGGGGCTTATACTATTTTACGACAAACATGTCTTTATACTTTTTACGGTCCAGACTATGGTTGTACACCAGCATTTCATAGTCCAGGACCATGTCCTGGTACGGGCAGCGCTCCGATTCTGCCTTGGGCCAGTAATAATAATTTCCTTCCCTGTCATAACAGCCAAGGAAATGCACCACGGGCAGGACTTCCTCCAGCTGGAGAAGAAAACGGTTATATGGCGTCATGGCCAGGTTTGCCCTTTTCAATACCTCCGTGGAAAGGTAGACAGCCCCCAGTTTTCCCATGTCCTCAGATGGCATGTCATAGTTGGTCCAGATAATAAAAGGCGTCTCATACCACATCAGACGGTCCTGGACCGGCACCTGGCTGCTGGGCATGCCTGCGATGGCATCATAGAACTCATCCTCCACACTGGGCTGATGGTCGCCAAACATGACAATCATGGTGGGTTCGTCCACCTGTGAAAAATAGTCCAGCAGGTACCGGAATGCCTCGTCTGATTTTTTCATCAGGGAAAGATACTGGTCTGTCTTGGGGTATTGGCCCTCATATTGGCCGGTAAGCCATACCTCCTGTTCAAAATTATCATATTCCCCCTCATAGCCCCCATGGTTCTGCATGGTCACATTGAAGATAAACAGCCTGTCTTCCGGTGATTCCTTGCTTTCCACCACGTCAATCAGCCTGTCATAATCAGCCTTGTCGCTGACATAGCTGCGCAGCTGTTCACTTTCCTCATAAAATTCCTCATCCATGAATTCATCAAATCCCATGTTCCGGTAGCACTCCACACGGTTCCAGTTCTCCCCCGGATAAGGATGCATGGCAACCGCGGCATACCCCTGGGCCTTCAATGTGCTTACCAGGGAATAGGTATCCGGCTTTACATTGAATTGGTATGCAATGGAGTTGGCAGGCAGAAGCGCCATGGAATCCCCTGTAAGGAACTCGTACTCCGAATTGCTTGTCATGGAACCGAACACAGGCACGGTCAGGCTGCCCTTTACCACATTTTCCTTAAGGCTGTTGATGAATGGGAAATACTCCACATTGGTGGTAAAATCCCCGGCAGCCCTAAGGTCAGACAGACTCTCATTCATGATACAGATCAGGTTCACAGGTGTAATGTCGCCGCTGCCGTCCGTCTGTACATTATCCAGGGATGCCAGCTGCAGCTGCCCTTCCTCCTCCAGCCTGCCGTAAATCTCCTTCAGCCGCCCGGTGCCGTAGCCATGAGGCGGCTTCTTAACCACATACTGCATGGAGACAGCCGTGGACAGCACATATCCATATTCCTTATATGTGTCATTGACCTCCCACATGTTGATGCCCCATCCCTGCCCCGGCACCAGGGAAATAAAAAACCATGCCGCAAAACCGCCTGTCAACGCCGCCACCGCGCTGCCCGCCGCCAGACGCTGCCTCCATCCCCTGAGCCGGAACGGTGCAAACCACAGACCTGCGTTCATCAGCACGACTGCCAGGCAGGCCACCTTCATTTCATGTGAAATCACGAAGGCATAATTCCCAGCCACCGTGGCCGCTGTCTTAAAAGCCATCACATCCCAGAGCATGATGGGCCTTCCCCTGAACCCGACCACAAATGCCTCTGCCATGGATATGATGAGCAGCGCCACGGAAACAACGGGCACGGCTGCACGGCTGGTCCCGCTGACAGCAAAGACAGCAAGATAAAGCACATAAATCCATGCAATGTTCCACACCGCCATATCACCAGGAACCGTGGCCAGATTACCCGTTACATATTCAAACAGGACATACGATACACAGGGTACCAGTATGAGGCACACGGTTCCAAACACATTCCATATGATTTTTATTGATTGTTGCAGCTTTTCCTTTGTCACCGATATTGTCCCTCTGCAGCTTTTGCCTGATTTTCAAGGCGTTTTTATCCTGCTGCATTCCTCTCTGACTGCATTTTCCCGGCGCGGCCTTTCAGGCGCATCCCTTCCCGGCGCGGCTTCATTAACAAGCATATCCTAGCACAAACATTTTTCAGGTTCAAGAGACAAATGCTTCCATAAAAGCGAGTTCACAAAAGCTTCACATTTACAGGACGGGCCGGACAGGCGGCCGGATGCCGACCATCTCCCGGGCGTCCTGACCATCCTGATGCTACAGCCGGATACAATACTTCCCGGTGACAATCCTCCGGTAAAAGATGACGGTCAGCACGGTAGCTGCAATCCATCCAAAGGGCCAGGCCATCCAGATTCCCATGCTGCCGAAGCGGCCGGTAAGGATATTGGCCACAATGATGCGCAGGATTAAATCCGGCACCGTGGCCAGCACAAAGTATGCCATTGCCCCGGATCCCCTGATGATCCCATCCGTCATCAGCTTGATGCTTATCATGAAATACATGGGGCTCACAATGCGCAGGAAGTCCACGCCGGATTGGATTGCCTCCCCGCTCCCATTCCCCAGGAACAGTCCCATCATCTGCCGGCTGAAGCCAAAATAAAGGACAAAAAACGGGATGGCCGCAAGGATGGACAGCCTGACGCCTGTCTTGAATCCAAGGGGCAGCCGCTCCTTTTTACCGGCTCCCAGATTCTGGGCCGTGTAACTGGACAGGCATCCGCCCAGGGACATGAATGCATTGATTGCAAATGTGTTCAGTTTGATTGCGCCGGAATATCCCGCTATGACAGCGGATCCATAACGGTTCACGATTTCCTGGACAAACATGTTCCCAACAGACAGCACACTCTGCTGCATGATGCTGGGAACAGCAATGGCAGCAATCTGTGACAGCAGCAAAAGGTCAAAAAGCACCACCCTGCGGCTGGTCTTTATCCCCTTAAGCCTCAGGGACAGCGTCACAAGGGCCAGCCCGGCCGATATGCCCTGGGCAATGAAGGTGGCCCAGGCAACGCCTGCCACACCCCAGTGGAACTTTGCCACAAACCAGTAATCCAGCAGGATATTGCCAATGGACGAACCAATCAGGAAATAGAGGGGCGTCTTGGAGTCCCCCAAGGCCGTGAAGATTCCGGTACATACATTGTACAGGAACAGAAAGGTAAGGCCGAACACATAAATCTTAAGGTACAGCTCCCCATCGCCGAATATATTGGACGGGGTATGTATCAGACGCATCATGCTGCCGCAGTACACATATCCCAGCACGGTGAGGATTAAACTCATGAGACCGCAGGCAATGAATGCAGTGTAGACAGCGGATTTCATTTTCCCAATGTCCCTTGCGCCAAAAAGCCTGGATACCACCACGGACGCCCCCAGGTTGCTGCCCACTGCAAAGGCCATGAAAATCACCGTGATGGGATAGGACGCCCCTACGGCTGCCAGCGCATCCTCCCCGGCAAACCGCCCGGCTATGCTGCTGTCCGCAATATTGTAAAGCTGCTGGAACATGACGCTTATAAACATGGGCAGCAAAAACCGCCACAATGTATGTTTAGGATGTCCCACTGTCAGATCCGTTATCATACAACATATCTCCTCATTCAAAATACTTGCTCCATTATAACCCTGTGTATGAATGAAGGCAACTGTTTTTATACATGGAAACAGACACGGAAAAAAGGCAGGAAGCCCTGGGGCTTATATCTTCCTGCCTTTTTCTGTATACCTGTAAATCCCTGCGGACAATCCGGGCGTGCCTGAACATTCATTGCCGCCATCTGCCGCGTTGCCGTCAGTCAGCGGCGGACCTGCCCCGCTTTTCTCCTCCGCCTTGCCGGCTGACAGGATATCAAACACTGGCAGTACGGTTCCTGACCGGACGGAGACTAATGGTGGAACAGCCTGATTCCTGTAAATGCCATGACCATGCCGTACTGGTTGCAGGTTTCGATTACCTGGTCATCCCGCACCGAGCCTCCTGGCTGGGCCACATACCGGACACCGCTTTTATAGGCCCTGTCAATATTATCCCCAAATGGGAAGAATGCATCCGAACCAAGGGACACGCCGGTCATGGTATCCAGCCAGGCCCTCTTTTCCTCCCTGGTGAATACAGGAGGCTTTACTTTAAACGTCTTTTCCCATCTGCCGTCAGCCAGCACGTCCATGCAGTCCTCGCCGATATAGACATCAATTGCATTATCCCTGTCCGCGCGTCTGATGCCGTCCGCAAAGGGAAGGTCAAGGACCTGGGGCGCCTGACGCAGATACCAGTTGTCCGCCTTATTACCGGCCAGACGTGTACAGTGTACCCTGGACTGCTGTCCGGCTCCAATGCCGATGGCCTGCCCGTCTTTTACGTAGCAGACAGAGTTGGACTGGGTGTATTTAAGGGTAATCAATGAAATCATAAGGTCAGCCTTAGCCTGCTCCGTCAGCTCCCGTTTCTCCGTCACGATATCCTGAAGAAGCTCCTTATTAATCTCCAGGTTATTGTGGCCCTGCTCAAAGGTAACCCCGAATATCTGCTTGCGTTCAATGGCAGCCGGCTCATAATCCGGATCAATCTGGATTACATTGTAATTGCCGTTCTTCTTGGATTTGAGGATTTCCAGGGCTTCCGGCTCATATCCGGGGGCAATGACGCCGTCCGACACCTCCCTCTTGATAATCCTGGCCGTGGAACTGTCACACACATCTGACAGGGAAATGAAATCACCAAAAGAGGACATACGGTCCGCTCCCCTTGCCCTTGCATAGGCGCTGGCCAGGGGGGACAGTTCCCCCATGTCGTCCACCCAGTATATTTTCTTCAGCACATCATCCAATGGCAGACCGACCGCGGCACCTGCCGGTGAAACATGTTTGAAGGATGCAGCCGCGGGAAGCCCGGTTGCCTTCTTAAGTTCCTTCACCAGCTGCCAGCCGTTTAACGCGTCCATGAAATTGATATAACCCGGCCTGCCGCTGAGCACGGTGATAGGCAGCTCCTTATCCCCTTCCATAAAGATTCTGGATGGTTTCTGATTGGGGTTGCAGCCATACTTCAGTTCCAGTTCTTTCATAACAAATCCCTCTCTTTTCATTTGTTCTTATTGACAATCCTTGACTCATAGGTTCCTGACGCAATATCAATGAAGCGGACAAACAGGGATACCTTGTTGTCCTCATTCAGGCTGTTCCAGATCATATCCGTAAATTCGTCAATGGTCCCGGAAATGCCCACCAGCTTCGGTTCTCCCTCAAAGCTTGGAAGGGGGTTCCCGTCATGCATATAGGTATGGATGAAACGTCCTTCCCCCGCAGACGGATTCTCATAGGCGTAGGTAAAACGCAGGCAGGAATCAGGACTTCCGTGATTGCTCTTTAAAATGGACATGGCGTAATTATACCCGCTGTTTTCAATGTGCATGATACCGGAAATGCGCGGCGTGTAGTTGGGAGCATCCGGTTCAAACTCCCTGGACCTTAAGGACTGCTCAAAGGTCATCTGATGGTCCATTCCCTGGTAAACCGTGTCGGTCTGGTCGCCGTTGGTCACAATTGTCTTATTGCCAAGGACCCTCACAGGAGCATAGATAATAAGGCTGGGATCCTCCAGCTTTGCCGGGTCAAATGCCTGGGTGCGGATGGACTGTCCGTCCTCCACGAACACGCGGTTACGGCTGTTGGCGCTCCTGCCCATGATGAAATAGGCGGTCACTGCCTTGGTCCCATCCTCAGAACGTCCCATGACAATTCCGCGTCCGGGATATGCATTGTTTTTCAATTCCTGCTCCAGCGACATCTGCTTCATAGTGTTTCCTCCATTTGCTGTGATTGTTGTCCATGTAAACATAAAAAGGGGCCGGCCCGCCGGACACGCAAAAAACACGCGTGCCCAGGCGGTCGGCCAAATCTTCCGTAATACGGTCCGCGTGCTCCCTGTGGTTCATCCACTATCCGCCAGTCACACGCCCTGTTATTACTATATATCATTTATTCTAATATTGCAATAGTTTATTAGAAGTTTCACTACTGAATTGTCACAATCAATCATTGCGGATGGCTGCCAGCGGGCTCAGCTTCATGGCCCTCATGGCTGGCATGAAACCTGCCGCCATACCCACAAAGATGGCAAACCCAATGGCGGATATGGAAAGCCAGGGCGGAATCCTGGAAAGGTTCCCCACCAGTCCATTGGTCTCTTCCAGACTGACAAATTTGTTGATGATGCCGGAAATCCCATAACTCAGGACAATACCGATCACGCCTCCCATGAATCCGATAAAACCAGACTCAATGAGGAACATGTTGCGGATATTGCCCATATCGCAGCCAAGGACCTTCATGACCCCAATCTCCTTGGTCCGCTCATAGATGGACATCATCATGGTATTGGCAATACCGATGGCCGCCACAAACAGGGACACGGCGCCGATTCCGCCAAGGACTGCCTGTATCATCTGGGACTGCTGCTTGGAGCTTTCCATCCAGTCCATCCTGCTGTTTACCTGAAATCCCATATCAGCCACCTGGGCCTGGACATCCTTTACATATTCCATATCGTCCACGTAAATCTGCGCCCGGCTGTATACCAGGTAGGGCAGGGCTTTTCCTTTTTTATTGGTGGGCTGTCCGGGAATAACGGTCCCTCTTTTAAAGGCCTTGCGAAGCTGTGCCTTCAGTCCGTCTATGTCGGTAAACACACCGTAGGAATACGTGCCGTAATCCTGCGGGCCTCCTTCCACCAGCCCGATCCCATCCATCATATATTTCTTTGGAGGCTTGACCCGGGTCTGGCTGTCATCGGATGAATCGCCGTAACTGCCCCGGCTGTTCTTGGACTGGAAATACGCATCCATATCAAAAATAACGAAAAGAGGCTTGTTAAGGAAGTCCACATCCGGAAGCTCACCTGTATCCCAGTATCCCCTTCCTGTCTTGGAATTATAAAAATCCTGCTGTACCGTATTGCCAAAAACCAGCCCTGTCTCCCCTGGCCCCGGCAGCCGGCCTTCCCCCAGAGGAATCTGTTCCAGGAACTTCTGCCCCACCCCCCTTAAGGTCATGTACTGCGCCTCATAGGCGCCCTGCCGGATTACCACGTTCATGTCCAGGATGGGCGAGACACCGGACACATGATTCAGGCGTCCGAATTTCTCCATTACCTCATCTGTGATGTAAGTGGGGTCAGATGACTTGCCGCTGCTGCTTCCCGCCACCATCACAGCCCCGCCCCCATTGTAGGAGCCGCCGGAGCCGCCATACACATCAATGGTGGTCAGGCTTCCCCAGGAGGAAAGCTGTTCCATGAACATCTGGTCCAGGCCAATTCCCAGGGATACCATTACCACGATGGAAGCAGTGCCGATGATGACGCCCAGCACGGTAAGGACCGTCCGGAGTTTTCTCCGTCTTAAATTGTTAATGCTCATAATCAGAAGATCAGGAAATCTCATCGTCCACATCCTCTTCCCTGGCGGCCTTGCGCTTCTTTTTAATGACTATGACAACAGCTGTGATAACAGCCACCGCCACCGCCGCTCCGGCAATCACCAGAACTTTATACCGGTCCCAGAAGGAAGGCTGCTCCGCCTCCGCATCCATGGCGCCTGCCTCCATGCCCGCATCCATGCCAAAGGAATCTTCCATCTCCTCTGTCACGAAGAGGGTCAGTTCCTTTTCCACGGGTTCCGCGGTCACGCCGTTTTCATCCTCATAGGTAATCCTTATCTTTATGGTCCCGTCATCCGTGGTGGGGGCCACGCCTGTAAGCATGATGTCCACGTTGCCCGTGTCGCCCGGCTTGATATTGCCCACATAGGCGTCCGTGGTTTTAATGGAGTCTCCCTCAAAGGCAGCCGTCACATTATAAAGAATGACTTTTCCCGTATTATTGATGCCGAACATCACATTGGACTCAGAGCCCACTGTCATGGTGTCAGGCATCACGTCTATGGTGCTGGTACTCAGCTTGGCGTACTGCTTCACCGGTATGTCCACCACAATGCTCTCTTCCGCATTCTTAAACTCAGGGCTGTCATACTTTTCCTTGATGGTGATTGCATAGGAGCGCTGGTCCACGCCTGCCCTGGCCGTGAATTTGACCCGCACCTCCGTACTTTGCCCCGAACCCAGGTCATTGACCACCATGGAGGAAGACCCTGACTTGGTTGTGAATACCGCGCTGTCCGATACCTTTTCAGATTCCAGGTTAAACAGGATATTGCTGGCAGGGACCGATGTGGATGCATTCTTCATGTTCAGCACCAGTTCGAATTCATTGCCCGCATAGACCTGTTCCGGAATCGTATAATAGCTGTCCACGATAAGCCTTGCCCTGGTCCTGTCGTTGGCGTCAAAATCACCTAGATTATCTTCTTTGTCCTTGGACACGATATGTACGTAAAAGGTCCCCTCCTCCGTATGCAGGTCCCCCTCCGAACTGAGACGGAATGTAATGGTATACTTAATCGGATAATAACCGGTGTAGGAGTCTTTGCGTATGGCCATGCTGTAAGGCGCCGACACGGTTTCGCCTGACTGCACCCGCTCAAAGGTCCTGTCATAGTTTCCATCGTTGATTTCAAACGGGAACTTGGTATCATCCTCTGACAGCTGCATGCTGATGGTCACATCCTGGGCCGTGGTATTGCGCTTATTGCGGAAGTTCACCGTATAGTTCATCACATTGGGATACACGCCCCGGGGCGTTGACTGGTTCTCTCCAATCACGAAGTAATTGCCTTCTTTTTTATCCTCCTCATCGTCCGCGCCGGAAGAAGTGTCCGTTGAAATCCAGATATTGATATAGTCAATGTCCGAACCACCGTCCCACTCCAGAAGGATCGGGATGCTGTAGTAACCCTGCTGTGCATCCCTGCGCACATTGGCTGAAAGGGATACGCTCTTTATATTGCCCTTCTTTATATTGCCCACGTTCTTGGCCAGGAACGTGGTTTCCATGATTTCAAAAGGATAGTAGTCAACCGTATAATCCCCGTTGCCCCTCTCCTCAATCTGCTGGAAGTCATTGGTCTCTAAAAGGCTTATCTTCAGGTTGTCCATGTCCTCATCCGTGGCCCTTACCCGGAAGGAAATGGACATGGACTTGCCAACCCTTCCCCTTGGCGCCTTGGTTGTGGAAATATAATCATTATCACTGGCATTGGTATTATAGCCCAGCTGGTAACCGCTGGCCATGACGCTGGCCGGATGGGCCCCGGCCATGAGGAATACCATTGATGCCAGTATAAGGCCTTTACGAATTCTCATTGGTTTCATTTTCACATACTCCCTTTTCCATGTGGGTCTCCTCAGCCAGCCTGCCGCCGGTTTCCATGCCCACGATTTTTCCATCTACGATTCTGATCCGCCGGTCCGCATAGGAAGCCAGGTTGTTGTCATGGGTAACCATGATCAGTGTCTGCCCCTGCTCCCTGACAATCTTCTGCATCAGGCGCAGCACCTCCATGGTGGTCCTGGAATCCAGGTTCCCTGTGGGCTCGTCCGCGAATATGATCTGGGGGTTCACCACCAGGGCCCTTGCTATGCCCACCCTCTGCTGCTGTCCGCCTGACATCTGGTTCGGCATATGACCTGCCTGGTCCCCCACGCCTACCAGGTCCATGAACTTCCTGGCCTGCTTCAGCCTGTTCCTTTTTGACACGCCGCGGAACGAAAGGGGGAGCGCCACATTCTCAACCGCATTCATGGTATTCAGCAGGTTGTAGGACTGGAAAATGAATCCCACCTTTTCACGCCGGAAGGTCACCAGCTGTTTTTCCGTCATTTTTTCTATGTGTGTGCTGCCTATCTCTATCTCTCCCCTGGTGGGCTTCTCAAGGCCGGCCAGCATGTTTAAGAGGGTTGATTTGCCAGATCCGGAGGTTCCGACGATTGCCACGAACTCCCCCTTATATATCTCAAAATCCACGCCGTCCAGGGCGCGGACCTTCATCTCCCCCACACGGTAAATCTTGTAAAGGTTCTTCACGCTTATGGCCACTTTCCTGCTGTCTGCCGCCTCCTGCTTTCCTGTCACCGGCAGTTCCTTTTTTTCCTCTTCTGCCGTACCTGTCTGTCCTGCCAAAGCAATGCTCCTTTCCTGCATATTCCTGTTGATCTGCCTATCTTCCTATTTTTGTACAGTATAGCTATTTTTGTACACAGTATAGCACAGGCTTAAGTTCCTGTTCTTCTGTATTTTCCTTAAAGATCCTTAATAATTCCTTACACGGTCCCGCGTCCCCATACCGGCAGGACACATTTTCCGGGGAATTCCCTGCTGTGACAGTATAACATAAATTTTTAAAAAAGCCACGAAAAATCACTTGACTTCTACTCCATTCTATGTAAGAATATGACGAGGCACAAATCAGTGCCATATCTGGCAGGTTCCGGCTATCGCACTGGTAGGGTGCGAAGTATTTCCCAAAATCAAGTTTTTAATAAATCCATAATGGCAAAGGAGAATCCCATGAGACATTTATTGAATCCCTTAGACTTCTCTGTGGAAGAAATCGATGACCTTCTGGCTCTTGCAAGGGACATTGAGCAGAATCTTCCCCAGTACGCCCACGTGTGTGACGGCAAGAAACTGGCTACCCTTTTTTATGAGCCAAGCACAAGAACGCGTTTAAGCTTTGAGGCAGCCATGCTGAGCCTGGGCGGCAATGTATTAGGTTTTTCATCCGCCAACTCCAGTTCCGCCGCCAAGGGCGAAAGCGTTGCCGATACCATCCGCATGATTTCCTGCTATTCCGATATATGTGCCATGCGTCATCCAAAGGAAGGCGCTGCATTCGTAGCAGCCCAAAAGGCTCAGATTCCTGTCATCAATGCAGGTGACGGCGGTCATCAGCATCCCACCCAGACCTTAACCGATCTTATGACAATCCGTTCCATGAAGGGACGCCTTGACAACCTGACCATCGGCCTTTGCGGCGACCTGAAATTCGGACGCACCGTACACTCCCTCATCAATGCCATGGTCCGATACCCCAACATCAAATTTATCCTAATATCCCCGCCTGAACTTCGTATTCCGGATAATATCCGCGAGGACGTGCTAACTGCCAACAACGTGGAATTCGAGGAAGTAGGCAACCTGGATGAAGCCATCGGCAAGCTGGACATCCTTTATATGACGCGTGTGCAGAAGGAGCGCTTCTTTAATGAAGAAGACTATATCCGGTTAAAAGACTGCTATATCCTGGACAAGAAGAAGATGAAACTGGCCAAGGAAGACATGTATGTGCTCCATCCCCTCCCAAGGGTAAATGAAATTTCCGTGGAAGTGGACGACGACCCAAGGGCCGCTTACTTTAAGCAGGCCCAGTATGGGGTATACGTGCGTATGGCCTTAATCATGAGATTACTGGAGGTGGAAAAACCATGTTAAATATCAGCGGATTAAAAGAAGGCATTGTTTTAGACCACATCGAGGCCGGAAAAAGCCTGGATATCTATTATCACCTTGGCCTGGACAAGCTGGAATGCCAGGTAGCCATCATCAAGAACGCGCGCAGCAACAAGATGGGCCGCAAGGACATCATTAAGATTGAAGGCGGACTGGATACCGTGGACCTTAAGGTCCTTGGCTACATCGACCACACCATTACGGTGAATATCATTAAGAATGACAAGATTGTTGAGAAGCGGGCATTAAAGCTTCCCAAGAAGATCACCAATGTAATCCAGTGCAAGAACCCGCGCTGCATTACCTCCATCGAACAGGAACTTCCCCATATATTCTATCTGGCGGACGAGAAGAGCGAGACATACAGGTGCCAGTATTGCGAGGAGAAGTACAGCGAATTTAAGTAGGACAAGGATTTAAAGCATACAAGAAAGAAGCCCGCCGGGATATGGATTCCGGTGGGCTTCTTTTTTCGATGCATGGGGCCGTGACATGCCGCTGCCGGACATCACGCCCTTCTCCTCATATGGAGGATGGGAAATGGGTTTCTCTGTCCGTCCAGTTCATCCCTTTGATAGACCTCGAATCCCATGTGTTCATAAAATCCCCTGACGCTCTGTCTGCGGGCGCCGTCCCTCAGGCCCGATGTAGGCGGAGCCGTCAAAAGCCAGAATCAGCAGGAAAATGGGATTCAGCAGGATAAGACCGATTGCAAATCCCGTGCCGTGGCCAAAGGACATGGACATCTTGACACAGGCCATGATGTTCATCACAATTGTCCCAATGGATGCGGCGTAATACAGGAACAGCATACCGTCCACCCTCTCAAGAATGGCCGTGACAATGACAAATGCCATGAACACTGCGAACATCTTCGTATTCCAGACCAGCTTATACTCGGTATAGGTGCTGTAGATAGGGATCAATGCCTTCCAGCCCGGCTCCCCTGCCTTATTGAATATCATCCAGTAGGCAAGGATGTAGATGATGAGCAGCACTACTGCTATAAAGAACAGTAAAATCCCAAACCCCAAAAGCAGCATGACCAATTCTTCCATTGTGTCTCCCCCTATCCTCTGGCCGGGACAATCTCAAGCCAGTAGCCGTCCGGGTCCGTGATGAAATAAATGCCCATGCCCGGGTTCTCATAACAGATGCATCCCATCTCTTCATGATGCTTGTGGATATCATCAAAGTCATCCACGTGGAATGCCAGGTGGAATTCACATTCTCCCAGGTTATAGGCTTCTGTCCTGTCCCTTAACCAGGTCAGTTCAAGGGTGAAGTCCGTTTTCCCGTCACCCAGGTATACCAGCTTAAAGGAGCCGTCAGATGCCTCCTTCTCCCTTACCGGCACCAGGCCCAGTGCTTCCTTATAAAAGGCAAGGCTCTTATCCAGGTTCAGTACATTAAAATTAAAATGGTTAAATGTTATCATAGGGTTTCTCTCCTTATTGTGAATAAATCAATCCGCATGGACACGTTGTTATTATAGCACATGGCGGACCAAATTACCATATGCAGGAAAAAACTGACCGGCCCCACTCATAGGGACCGGTCAGGCTGATACTGCGTCTGATAAAATTGCTGCGGTTCCAGACAGACGTCATCTCATTATTTCTTCGGGACCATGACTTCCATTCCGCCCATGTATGGACGAAGGGCCTGCGGGATCTTCACGCTGCCGTCAGCCTGCAGATTGTTCTCCAGGAAGGCAATCAGCATACGGGGCGGCGCAACCACGGTGTTGTTCAGGGTATGGGCCAGGTACTTGCTTCCATCCTCTCCCTGCACGCGGATCTTCAGTCGGCGGGCCTGGGCATCCCCAAGGTTGGAACAGCTTCCCACCTCAAAGTACTTCTTCTGTCTTGGGGACCACGCCTCCACGTCCACGGACTTGACCTTAAGGTCGGCCAGGTCGCCGGAACAGCACTCCAGGGTACGGACCGGAACGTCCAGGGTACGGAATAAGTCAACCGTGTTCTGCCACAGCTTATCATACCACATGGGGCTTTCCTCCGGCTTGCAGACAACAATCATCTCCTGCTTCTCAAACTGGTGGATACGATAAACCCCTCTCTCCTCAATGCCATGGGCTCCCTTCTCCTTGCGGAAGCATGGGGAGTAGCTGGTCAGTGTCTGGGGAAGCTGGGCTTCCGGTGTGATTGTATCAATGAATTTGCCGATCATGGAGTGCTCGCTGGTACCGATCAGGTACAGGTCCTCACCCTCAATCTTGTACATCATGGCGTCCATCTCCGCAAAACTCATGACGCCGGTCACAACATTGCTGCGGATCATGAAGGGAGGCACACAGTAGGTAAATCCACGGTCAATCATAAAATCTCTCGCATAGGAAATAACAGAGGAATGCAGCCGTGCAATATCACCCATCAGATAGTAGAAGCCATTGCCTGCAACCCTTCTTGCAGCATCCAGGTCAATGCCCTCAAAGCGCTCCATGATTTCCGTGTGGTATGGGATATCAAAATCAGGCACCACCGGTTCCCCAAAGCGCTCCACCTCCACGTTCTCACTGTCATCCTTTCCAATGGGGACACTGGGGTCGATGATGTTGGGGATGGTCATCATGATCTTCATGATTTTCTCAGACAGTTCCCCTTCCTTTGCCTCCAGCTCGGCCAGACGGGTGGAGTTGGCGCTTACCTGGGCCTTGACAGAATCAGCCTCCTCCTTCTTACCCTGTGCCATCAGTTTTCCAATTTCCTTGGACAGCTTGTTCCGGCTGGCGCGCAGGTCGTCTGCTTCCTTCTGGGTGACGCGGTTTTCTGCATCCAATGCAATCACTTCGTCCACCAGCGACAGTTTGCTGTCCTGGAATTTATTTTTAATGTTCTGTTTGACGATGTCCGGGTTTTCTCTTACAAACTTCAAATCTAACATGGTATTCCTCCTGGGTTTCCTTGATGTAATGCCTTCATTGCCTTCCATAAAAAGACAGGCATTCCTGTACTGTTACAAAGTATATAACATTTTCCAGGGAAATAAAAGCCCCTTTTTACTGATTTTTTGAGGCTGACAGCACGAAAAGAGCGAAATTTAATCTCTTTCCTGTGATGCATAGCAGCACACGCCGTTTACATAGGTGGCCTCCACCCGGATCCGGGCCAGTTCCCCGGCAGGCACCTCAAAGGGATTTGAATCCAGCACCACGAAGTCCGCGGCCATGCCCGGCGCAATACGGCCTTTTTCATTTTCCTCAAAGGAAGCATGGGCGCCTTCAACCGTAAAGGAATCAAGGGCCTGCTGAACGCTCATGGCCTGCTCCATGAGATACGGTCCCACATGGTCCTTTACCGTTGTCCTGGTTACCGCGCACTGGATGCCCTTCATCACATCCGGCAGTTCCACCGGACAGTCGGAGCCGTTGGATGTATGGGTTGTCTCATACAAGGTCTTAAAGTTATAGCTGGATGCGGCCCGCTCCTTCCCGATGCGTTCTTCCACGATATGGATGTCGTAATCCAGGAAAATGGACTGGATATAGGCATGCAGGGACAGCTCTTCAAATTTCCTTAACTGGTCCGGCCTTGTTATCTGGCAGTGGACAATGCCGTGGCGGTGGTCCGGCCTTGGGCACTCTTTAAGGGCTTTTTCGTAAGCAGCCAGTATATCGTCCAGTATCCCGTCACCGATTGCGTGGATGGCCACCTGCATCCCATGGGAGTTGGCATAACCCACCATCTCCTCAAACTGTTCCCTGGTAAATATAGGAATCCCGCAGGTAGACGGATCGTCGGCATATGGCCTGCTTAAATACGCGCTCCTGGCGCCCAGTGAGCCGTCCCCCAGCATTTTTAACGGTCCGATCTTAAACCATGGGGTTCCCCATCCTGTATGATACCCTTTTTCCAGAAATCCTTTCAGGTCCTTTAAGGTGGTGAACTGGGACTGCTCATATACCCTGACCGTCATCCGGCCTTCCGCCTCCAGTTCCCTGTATGCCTCCAGCACACGCTCATATGGCACATTGTTAAAGGCCAGCAGGTCATCGGTCTGGGAAGAGGTAACACCGCAGCGGTTCAGGGCATGGGATGCGGCGAGGATCATCTCCTTGATATCTTCCTTGGTGGGTTCGGGCAGGCGGCCGTATATCAGGTCCATTGCATTCTCACGGAAAATACCGTTGGGCCTGCCATCCGCCTCCACCTCGAACCTTCCCCCCTCCACCTGGGGCGTGTCCTTTGTGATACCGGTAAGCTCCAGGGCTTTGGTGTTGACCACACACGCGTGGCCGCAGGTCCTTATCAGGCAAATGGGATGTTCCATTGATATCCCGTCCAGGTCATGGCGGTCAGGGAAACGCCTGCCGTCCTCAAAGTAATCATGGTTCCATCCCCTGCCCTTGACCCAGGTCCCCGGCCTGATATTATGTTCAAGGATGAAATCCTTCATATATTCCTTCATCCCGCCCATGGATGTGGTATGGGCAGACAGGTCCGCCATGCGCAGCGCGTTGCCATAATTCAGAAGGTGCATATGGGAATCATTGAAACCGGCACAGACAAAACGGCCCTTAAGCTCCCTTATCCCATCCCCTTCTTCCTTAAAGGCCATTGCGCCTTCATTGGTACCGGCATACACGAACCGGCCATCTTCTGTCACAAAGGCCTCACACAGGGGAAGTTCCCCTGTGTACACGGCCCCGTTCCGGTATATTATCCTCATGGTGCGTCCCCTTATCCTTTTTTCTGCATTTTCTTTTTGTCCTCATAGAACAGGGGGATGTCCTCCTCCAGGGTGCCGATGCCCATGTAGCGGGCCTTATAATCCTTTAACAGCTTAAAGTAGGTGCCGGACAGGATCAGGACAACAAACACATTGATAAAGGTAGGGATACCACTTGTGATGTCCACCAGGGTCCAGATGCTTAAATCCCCTACATTAATCAGGTACAGGGTAAGGAGGAACGGCGGCAGGGCGTAAAAATACTTGAAAAGCATAAGCAGCCATTTCTTCAGCACCGGGTGGTCCTTGGCCAGGTGGCGCAGGGTAACTTCATAATACACATACCAGCCCCCGGAAGTGGTGACAGAGAAAATCACCATGGTGGCTGTCATGAACACGGTCCCAAAGGAACCCAGGCTGTGCTGGAACACATTGAGGGCCAGGGTTGCATTGGTTGCGCCGGAGGTCCATTCTCCTGTTATCAGCACGCTGAGGGCCGTAATGGTACATACGATGAAGGTATCCACAAAGACCTCAAAGGAACCCCAAAGCCCCTGCTCCACCGGATGCCTGGTCTTGCTGGAAGCGTGTACCATGGGGCTGGTACCCCAGCCGGCTTCATTGGAGTATACGCTTCTCTGCATGCCTGTGGCAATGGCCTTGGACACGGTAACACCTGCAAATCCGCCCATGGCAGCGGTTCCTGTGAAGGCATTGGTAAAAATGGAAGCAATGGTGGGAACCAGGTTCCCGATGTTAAGGATGATGATTAAGACACCGAACAGCATATAACCAAGGCTCATCACAGGCACCAGCTTTACGAAGATCTTACTCAGGTTCTTAACCCCCCTCCAAATCAGGGCATAGATGAAGATGACCAGCATCAGGGAGGCCAGTTCCTGCTTTACCCCAAAGGACTGTGCCAGCACCTCGGAGGTGGTAAAATTAGAGGCGCTGATGAAAAAGGTGGAGAAAATGCCAAGGCCGAATATAAATGCCAGCGGAAGCCATTTCTTCCCCCAATGGCGCTCTTCCCCAAGGCCGTACTCCATATAGTAGGTGGGACCGCCGTAAGGGTTGCCTTCCTCGTCGGTGCGGCGGTAGTAAACAGCCAGGGTAACCTCAACCTGCTTAATCAGCATGCCTATGAAGGCGGTAAGCCACATCCACAGCACGGCTCCCGGTCCGCCCGTGGTCACGGCGGTGGCCACACCTGCAATGTTGCCAAAGCCCACGGAACCGCCAACCGCGGTGGCGATGGCCTCATAAGGGCTTAAAAGTCCTTTGTCATTTTCATCCTGCACATGGTCCTTGCGCAGGATACAGCCCAGGGTGCGCTTAAAGATGTAACCCAGATGGCGCACCTGGAAAAACCCGGACCGGACCGTAACGTAAACACCGGTAATGATGATCAGCGCAATCAATGGCGGCCCCCATATGATTTCACCGTTGAGCCAGTTTAAAAAATCTGTCATTTATTAAATCCCCCTTGTCTTTAGTCTGGATGCTGATGTGGATTTTCGGCAAAGAAAAAGCAACGGCCAAGGCCATTGCTTCCATACCGGTATCCTTATAACGGAACCAACCAATAGCGCCACCACTTTGATTAAGTGAGAGTACACAGCCTGTTAAACTGTATCCCAACACATCCCACCGGCAGACGGGACCTGTTTCGGCGGAAGACCCTTTCCCTGTACGCCCGGCCTGCCGGCCGTGGAACGTATGCCATACGTTCCCTGACTTATGTCGTGTACAGGTACTGATGTTTACCGCGCCTCTATCGCATCCTATTTTATTAATGATTCCTTAACATCATACTATCAGAATCAGGAACTGTCAACATTTTTTCGCTTTCATGCCTGCTGCTGACCGCATGGATCAGCACATCCATGACTTCCTCAAAGCACACGCCATTGGCCGTGGGGATTTTTAATTCCTCGGAACGCCTGATGCACTGCTTCACAAAGGAGGCTGCCAGGCGCACCCCGTCCTCAAGCTTCCATCCCCTGACAGCTGCCGCAGCCACCACGGAGGAAAACACGTCCCCGGTTCCAGGCCTTTCCTGGCCCACCCGGATTGTTTTTGGAAAGGAAACCTCCCGTTCCCCTTCCGCCACTACATTCACCAGATAGCCGCCCTGGTTCACGCCGGTTATGACCACGGATTCAGGTCCCATGGCCTGGATATCCCTTGCCATCTCCTTTAATCCTTCCCTTGTCCAGCCTTTTTTGCGGTATGGCCTGTCCGTCAGGATGCAGGCTTCGGTCAGGTTGGGGGTGACGATGCTCCCCATGGATACCAGGGCTTTCATGCGCCTGCACATGACCTGTGTATAGGTGGCATAGGTTTCCCCGTGGTCGCCCATGATGGGGTCAATGATAATCTTCGTATCTTCATGTCCAAAATCCCGGATCATATCCATCACAATCCCGATCTGGTCTTCCGAACCCAGAAATCCGCTGACAATCCCGTCAAAGGACAGGTCCAGTTCCTTCCATTTCTCAATGTATCCAGGCATTCTGCCAGTATAATCATCAAAGAAATAGACCGGGAATCCGGTATGGTTGGATAGGATGGAGGTGGGGATGGGACAGCACTGCACCTTCATGGCGGATATGATGGGGATAGCCACTGTCAGGGAACAGCGGCCGTATCCGGATAAATCATTTATCATTGCAATCTTCTTTTGGCGGTATCCACTCATATCTGTCTCCTAACTATCGTAACCGGTCAAACAGCCCGGCCCGTATGAGGGCGCTGCGAAGGGGCATGTAGATTGCCACCGAAACAAAGGTGGAGGTGACGGCATTGATGGAGGTGCTGGTGATGTTCCATGCCAGTACCAGCTGGGCCGCAGGCTTTCCCAGTATCAGCAGCTTGTAAAAATATCCCACCATGGGGTCAAAAACCACATTGAACAGCAGTCCGCACACAGCCGCAGCCAGCACATAGCGCAGCACCTTCTTCTTATCACTGATTTCGTTAATCCTCCCAAGCCGGTGGGCCACCAGTCCTGTTATGAGGCCGATGCACAGCTTAAGGATGAATGTCTTGGGCGCATATACCACATACACCGGGTCAAACAGGTCCCCGATGGTCATGCCGATGGCGCCGCCCAGGCCGCCGTAAAAGCCGCCTAATATAAGGGCGCCCAGCACGCACACCGCATTGCCCAGATGGATGGACGTGGCGTCCCCGCCCGGAAGTGTGATCTTAATCTGCAAAAAGGTAAATACCACATAGGACATGGCTGCAAACAGCCCGGTCAGGGCCAGCTTATACAGATGCTTCTCTTCCTCCCCCGCATATCCTTTGGCTGTTATCTGGTTCACTTTCATACGCTTTCACTCCTTGGACCGCATTGCGGTTTATTTTATCCTGGTGATTCATCCATGGACTTCATGGTCCATATCTTATCACCGGAGTGGAGTGTTATAAATATCCAGTTTTATGCTTTTTGACCAGTCCAGTTCCACCGTTGCATGGATATTGGCCTTAGTCATGGGATTCCACCACAATCAGCACGCCATCCGTAAATGTGATGGTGCCTTCCTCCCCAATCAGCTCATTGCTGATGCACAGGCTGGTGCCGATCTCAATATCCTTGTCAAGAAGAGGATATTTAAATCCGGTCAGTGTGATGCCGTCCACATGCTCGGTCAGCGGAAGAAAGGAAATGTATCTGCCCCACAGTCCGCTGCTCCTGAAGGTGCGCTCCCCGTCAATCAGGTATATCCGGTTCTGGCAGTCCAGTATACAGGCCTCTATCCCCTTCTGGAGGCAGGGGAACAGCAGGTGGATATTGCCCAGCATGTGGTCCATGCGCCCGCCTGTGGCCCCCAGTATCACTATATGGGTACAGCCCATGGCCTGGGCCTTTAACAGGGCCAGTTCCGTATCGGTCTCATCCTTTTCCGGCTGATGGGTATCCCAGATAATGTGCTCCTTCTGTCTGTAATACTGAAGTATCCCGGGCTTTACCGTGTCAAAATCCCCCACAACCATATCCGGTTCCAGTCCCAAGGCCTTTACTGCCTCCAGTCCGGCGTCCACTGCGATTATTTTATCAAATGTTTCCTGTTCCAAAAAAGAGCCGGCGAAAGACAGGTCCAGTTTTCCGCCGGTAATGATCAGACATCGTTTCATATCCTTATTCCTTACTTGGTCAATCCATACTGAATCAATCCATACTAAATCAATCCTTTGTCCAGGTTCCTGGGAAACTTACTGCATGGAGCTGAATATCTCCACGAATTCCTTTGTCCTTGCAGCCGCATCCCCGCCAAACACAGCAGATCCGGCCACGAACACATTGGCGCCCGCCAGCATGATCTCCTTCACATTGGCAGCGCTGACGCCGCCGTCCACCTGGATATCCACAGGAAGCCCCAGGCTGTCAATCCTGGCCCTCAGCGCCCTTACCTTGTCAAGGGTGTAGGGAATGAATTTCTGGCCGCCAAAGCCCGGGTTCACGGTCATGATGAGCACCATGTCCAGCTGGTCCAGGATGCAGTCCAGCGCCTGGATGGGTGTGGCGGGATTTAAGGCAACGCCTGCCTTTAAGCCCAGGTCCTTAATCTGGTTCACCACGCGGTCCAGATGGGTACAGGCTTCGGCATGGACCGTAATGATATCCGCGCCGCAGGATTTCATGTCCTCCACATACCGCCCCGGCTCCTCCACCATCATATGGACATCAAAAACAGCTTTTGTACAGGAACGCAGGCTCCTGATGACCGGCATCCCAAAGGAAATGCTGGGCACAAAAGCCCCGTCCATCACATCCAGGTGGATGTATTCAGCCCCTGCCCGTGCCACGGTGCTGACCTGGGATCCCAGATTGCAGAAATCAGCCGCCAGGATTGACGGCGCCAATTTATAGTGCATTGTTAATACCTCCTCTTTTTCTTAAGCTCCTCATACATCAGAAGATAATTCTCATAACGGCTTCGGCTCAGCCTGCCGTCCTTCCTCGCTTCCTTTACCCCGCATACCTTCTCGCCCACATGGACGCAGCCAAGGAACCTGCAGTCCTGCTCATACCGGGCAAACTCAGGAAAGTAGTCCTTCAGGTCCCCTTCCTCCAAATCCGGTGTGAACATGGAACTGAATCCCGGCGTGTCCATCATGTACGTGTTTTCCTCCACGTAGAACAGCTGGGAATGGCGGGTGGTATGCTTTCCCCGCTCTATTTTCCGGCTGATATCCCCTGTCTCCATGGCTGCCCGGGGCTGGATACAGTTGGTCAGTGAGGATTTTCCCACTCCCGACGGGCCTGCCAGGACCGAGGTTTTTCCTCTGAGGATTTTCCTCACCTCTTCCACCCCTGTTTCATCAATGGCGCTGATGAACTTCACCTCATACCCGGCAGCCTCATAGATGCTCCTGTAGGTCTCCATCAGCCCGTCATCCCCTAAATCCATCTTGTTGAAACAGATGATGACCGGAACCTGCTGTATTTCCATCATGACCAGGAAACGGTCCAGCAGGTTCAGGTTGGGGGACGGATGGGTCAGGGCAAAGACCACCAGGGCCTGGTCTATATTGGCCACTGCCGGCCGCACCAGGGCATTGGACCTGGGAAGGATGGCATCGATATTGCCCTCCCCCCCTGCCTCATCCAGAACAGAGAATTCCACATTATCCCCTACCAGGGGCTTTATCTTTTTATTTCTGAAAATCCCTTTTGCCTTACACTCATAAACCCGGTCTTTACCATCATGCACATAATAAAAACCTGCAATTCCCTTAATTATCTTACCAGTCATAAACTCCTCTTATCCCACCGGGAAAAATGTCACCGGGTAGGATGCTATTACAGTCAGATCCGCGCTTCCTGCGTCCACCACTTCCACGGTACCGCTGTCCACGCCATAAGCGCCCTTAATCCTGGGAATCACCACAGGTATGGTCTGTGCGCCTACTACAAGCCTTTCCTTCATAAGCGGTGTATATACAACGTCTCCGTTTACCGTCTGTTTTAGCCGGATCATCACACGGACACTGCTGGTCTGGGACGCCGGACCTATGTAGTTGCTCAGGGAACAGGTGGTATCAATGGAACTGAGATAATACTGGGAAGCATCTGTCTCCGATGCGTCCGGTTCCCCGCTTACCACATAATCCACAGGGGTGCCGGGGGCCAGTATGGTATCAGGAAGCGGCACCTGGTTAATGACCAATCCTTCCGCCACCGTATCGCTGCGCTCCTTTGTCACATTGCCGGTCACAAGCCCTGCTCCTGCCAGGAGCGCATCCGCGGAAACCTGGCTCTGCCCTATGAGGTTTGGCACCCTTCCCAGCTCATTCTCCACTCCTTTGCTGACAAAAAGGGTAACCCGCTCCCCTATCTTAGCAGTCTCGGGGCTGAAGCGCATGATGGTTCCCGCTGCCGCCGTGCTGCTGAATTCTTCCTTAACATCTACCGCAAGTCCCTTTTCCTCCAGAAGTCTGGATGCATCCAGGACAGTCAGCACCGTAAGGTTCAGGGTGCCCAGGTTTACCTTATCGCTTCCCTTGCTTAGTGTAACCCCCACCGTGCTTCCTTTGTCCACAACCGTATCCTGGACAATGGTCTGGGCCATGATCTGGCCTTCCGGGTAATTATCCGAGTAATCGCTGCCCGTCACTTCCAGCTTCAGGTCCACCTGTGCCAGTTCCTCCCGCGCCTGCTGTTCCGTCATGCTGAGGATATAGGGCACATAGGTCTGGTTATCCGTAATATTGACCTCCAGGCTGGCAGTCTCCGCCTCCGTGCTTACAGCCACCGTGGGCTTTTCGCTGGTTCCGGCCCGGAACAGGCCTGTAAGTCTTGAAAACACAAACAGGACCACAGCCACGATGATGATGGCGGCCGCAATGCCGATTGCGGTGACAATGCGTTCAAACTGTGTGCTGACATCTTTGTCTTTCTGCCTGGATGCCAGGTGGGACGGGCCTTTGCGCTCCCTGCGGTTCCTTTGAGGGGGATCAGCATGGTCATCCCTCAGTTCCTCCTCCCCAAGGCTTCCCCTGGACGGCTTCCTGCTTTCCTGAAGGTTCAGCAGTTCTTCCCTGGATATGGACCTGGTCCTGCCAAGCTCATCCTCTTCCTCATCTGCTGCGTAAATATCACAGTCAGGCTCCATCAGCGCCTTCCTTAAGTCGGCTATGACATCGGTCACATTGGAATAACGGCGCTCCGGATGCTTCTGGGTGCATTTGAGGATAATCTGTTCCAGGGCATGGGACACCTCGGGCACATACATCCTCGGCGGCGTCACCGGCTCCTCCAGATGGGCCAGGGCAACGGTAATCGTGTTGTCCCCTTCAAACGGGACCTTTCCTGTAACCATCTCATACATGGTGATGCCAAAGGAATAAATATCGCTGCGCTCATCGCAGTATCCGCCCTTGGCCTGTTCCGGGGATATATAATGGACCGATCCCACGGCAGTGGCATTCATGGTCTGGGTAGACACGGCCCTGGCAATCCCGAAATCTGCCACCTTAACCTTGCCGTCCCTGGAAATAATCATATTCTGGGGCTTGATATCCCGGTGTATGATATGCTGTTCATGGGCAGCGCCGATTCCCTGTGCAACCTGGATGGCAATGCCGATTGCCTCCTTGCTCTCCAGATGCCCCTTTTTCTCAATGTAATTCTTAAGGGTAATGCCCTCAATCAGTTCCATGACAATATAGTGCAGCACATCCTCGTCCACGACGTCGTAAACACTGACAATATTAGGATGGGACAGGCGGGCCGCTGCCTGGGCCTCCATCTTAAACTTGCCTACAAAATTTTCGTCAAAAGCAAATTCTTCCTTTAGGACCTTGATGGCCACCAGACGGTTCAGTGTATGGCACTGGGCCTTATACACAACAGACATGCCGCCTGAACCGATGCGCTCCAATATCTCGTACCTGTTCTGCAGGTATGTTCCGGGGTTCAGCATAAACCATCCTCCCTTCCCAGCGGATTCACAAGAACCACGGCAATATTATCAATACCGCCCTGGCGGTTGGCCTCCTGAATCAGGCGTGACGCCTTTTCCTTAAGGCTGCCCTCCCCTGTTATGATCCTGCACATGGATTCATCGTCCACCATGTTGCTCAGTCCGTCTGAACAGAGAAGGATATGATCCCCCTCTTCCAGGTCCACCTCAAAGAAGTCCGGCTCCACATCCCTGCCGATGCCCATGGCCCTTGTAATGATGTTCTTGCGGCTGTTGTAATCCGCGCTGCCCCGGCGCATCTGCCCCATGGCAACCATTTCCTCCACATAGGAGTGGTCCTTTGTGATCTGGCGGATGGTGTTGTTATGTATCAGGTAGAGACGGCTGTCACCCACATTGGCCACATAGAGCAGGTTATCCTCCACCACCCCGGCCACCAGGGTACATCCCATGCCTTTCAGTTCTTCCCTGAGGAGCGATTCCTCATACAGCAGTCCATTGACAATCCCTATCCCTGTTTTCAGCTGCATCACAGGGGATCCCTTGCCTTCCCTGTTAAGATAGATTACCAGGTTCTCAACCGCAAACCGTGAAGCATAGTCCCCGGCCTGGTGGCCGCCCATTCCGTCAGCTACCAAAAACAGATTGGGAAGGGAGCCAACCCTTTCCGGCGATGAATAGATATAATCCTGATTCATGGATCTGACCTGGCCTATGTCTGTTAACGCATATGCTTCCATGTTTACCCCACCTCCGTTTCCATATAGCTTTTGCGCAGCTGGCCGCAGGCTCCGCCTATGTCACGGCCCATTTCTCTTCTTATCGTAACATTGATACCGTTTTTTTCAAGCAGATCCCTGAAATCCGCAATGGCCTTTTTGCCTGACTGCACGTAATCCCGTTCCTTGATGGGGTTCACCGGAATCAGGTTCACATGGCCATGCTGGTCCTTGATCAGGCGGCTCAGGGCCCTGGCCTCATCCAGATTGTCATTGACGCCCTGGACCAGGCTGTATTCAAAGGTAAGCCTGCGCCCTGTCTTCTCATAATAGTAATGGCAGGCCTCCAGCACATCCCCTATCCTGTAGCGGTTCGCAATGGGCATCAGCGTCCTGCGCACCTCATCATTGGGGGCGTGGAGGGACAATGCAAGGGTGACGGCCAGGCCTTCCTCTGCGAACTGCCGTATACCGGGCACAATGCCGCAGGTGGAGACGGTCAGGTTCCTCTGGCTGATATTAAGCCCCTTTTCATGGGAAATCAGGCGCAGGAAACGGATTACATTGTCGTAATTGTCAAAGGGTTCTCCTGAACCCATCACCACCACATTCGAAACCCGCTCACCTGTATGGGCCTGTATCCGGTAAATCTGGTCCAGCATTTCCGAGGGCCTCAGGTTCCGCTCCAGCCCATCCAGGGTGGATGCGCAGAAACGGCAGCCCATCCTGCACCCCACCTGGGAGGAAATACACACGGAATTCCCATGATGATACTGCATCCACACACTTTCTATGATATTGCCGTCCTCCAGGCAGAAGAGGAACTTCCTGGTCCCGTCAATCCGGGATATGCGTTCATCCGTGATGGAAAGGCATGTAAGGCTGTAATTGTCCTTCAGCTTCTGCCGCAGTTCCTTGGACAGGCTTGACATCTGGTCAAAACTTCCGGCCAGCTTCACATGGATCCAGTCATAAATCTGTTTTGCCCTGAAAGATTTCTCCCCCAGGGCCGCCATCTCCTCTGTCACTTCTTCCAGTGTCATGGATTTTATATCTTTACGGCCTTTGTTATCCGTCAAATCCAACATAGCATAACTCCTGTTTCTTTCATAATCATCTACATGTCCCGTTCCATACCTGACCCGGCAGCGCAGCTGCCGCCCTCAGGCGCGTCTGAACACACTGATGAAAAAACCGTCAAATGGGTGGATGCCCGGAAGGAACTGGATCCGTCCCTGCTTAAGGGAAGGTTCATCAAAGCTCCCTCCCAGCCTGCCGGATAAGTCCACCGGCTCCAGCGGGAAATGATCCGGCAGCCACATGGCATTGTCTTCATTTTCCATCCTGCTGATGGTGCAGGTGCTGTACACCAGGGTTCCTCCCGGCTTTACATACTTCCATACCACTGAAAGGATTTCCCGCTGAAGCCTGGAAAGCTCCTCCATCTTATCCATGGTCATATTGTATTTGATATCCGGCTTTTTGCCGATGATCCCAAGTCCGGAACAAGGCAGGTCCGCTATGACGATATCTGCCTTTTCCATGGCATCCTCATCAGGCACAAGGGCGTCCCAGACCACTGTCTTTATATTGGCAGCGCCAAAGCGGGCCACATTTTCCTCAATCAGGGCTGTCTTCTGATAACTCAGGTCCCGTGCTTCCACCATTCCCGTGCCCTTAAGCTTATCCGCCAGGTGCAGGCTCTTGCCTCCCGGGGCAGCGCATACATCGATGATGTAATCCCCTTCCCCGGGATCTGCCAGCTCCCCCACAAAGGCGGAAGCAGCGTCCTGGACCTGGATCCATCCGTTTTGGAAGCATTCCAGCCCTTCCAGATAATCATAGCCTGAAATTGCCAGCACAGAGGGCAGGCAGGCAAGTTCCTCCGCCATTACCCCCTGGGAATCCAGGGACTTAAGGATTTCCTCCCTGGAAGCCCTGCTAAGGTTGCAGCGGACCCATGTGGGCCTGTCTTCAAGAAAAGAGGCGGCAATCATCTCCGCCTTTCCGCTGCCATATTCATTTTCCCACATATCGTACATCCACTGGGGAATGCTGTAGGCCAGGGCAGGGGAATCAAACACCAGGGAAGCCTTTTCCCTGGATATGGTCCTTAATACCCCGTTCACAAACCCTTTAAGTCCAGTGAAGCGGCGTCTCACCGCCAGCTTCACGGCTTCGTTGCAGGCAGCGGAATCCGGCACCCTGTCCATGTATAATATCTGATACACGCTCATCCGCAGAAGGTTGCGGATAAGCGGTTTCATCTTGTCTGTCTTTGTCTTTGAGTACTTGTTGATGATATAGTCAATCTGCAGGAGATATTCCAGGGTTCCCTCTGTCACCCGGGTGATGAACGCCCGGTCCGACTTATCCAGGTACTGGTACTTGCGCAGGGCCTGGTTCAGCACCAGATGGACAAAACTGCCCTTATCCAGCACCTCTGCCAATATATCCAGCACAATCTCCCGGTTTTCCATTCCCCGGTCCGACTTCCCAGCCATCAGTCCCTCCTTCTGTTAAAAAGCATCAGCAGGCGCAGAAGCTGAAGAATGGAGGCTGCCGCCGCTGCCACATAGGTGAGGGCCGCCGCGTTCAGCACGCTTCTGGTCTGTCCCACTTCCTGTCCTGCCAAGATTCCCGTGGAATCAAGAAGGGTAACCGCCCTGTGGCTTGCGTTATATTCCACAGGCAGGGTCACCAGCTGGAACAGGACTGCCAGTGAAAATAGGACAATACCCGCAAAGGCAAGGCCGGAACCGCCGCTTCCTAACAGCAGGCCGACAAGGATAAGGGGCCATGCCAGCTGGGAACCGAGGTTGGCGGCAGGCACCAGGGCCGCGCGGATTCTTAAGGGCGAATAGTCCGCCGCATCCTGCATGGCGTGGCCGCACTCATGGGCAGCAACGCCGATGGCGGCAATGGACGTGGAGCCATATACCGCATCCGACAGGTTGACTGTCTTGGACCTGGGGTCATAGTGGTCGGTCAGGCTGCCCGGCACGCGGCGTATGGTCACGTCGTAGATGCCCTGGGAATTCAGCAGCCGTTTGGCCGCCTCGGCGCCGGTAAGGCCGCACATGCTCCTGACAGCTGAGTAACGCTGGTACGTGGCATTCAGTTTAGCAGAAGCCATCATGGATACGATGACGCCAATCAGTACCAGAATATAGGTTGAATCATAAAATGGAAAAAACATGGTTATTCATCACTCTCTTTCATTATGCAAAGTCACTGTTGTGTCCTGTTCACAAACACATCCCCGGCCGGTATGGGATATCCGCGCAGGAATGTTTCTATATCCATACGCTTCTTTCCTTCCATCTGGAGTTCCTTGATGGAAAGAAGGCCCTGTCCTGTCCTGACTGCCAGGCAATGCCTGTCAGACAGCGCCACCCCTCCGCAGGGCAGTCCGTCCCCGGGATTCCCATCCGCAAGCACATCTGCCGCCCAGATTTTGATGGTCCTGCCGTTCCACATGGTGTATGCGCTTGGCCACGGGTTAAGGCCGCGTATCAGGCGTTCAATGGACCTGGCGTCCTGATTCCAGTCAATGTCGCCAAGGGACTTGGTCAGCATCTTGGCATAGCAGGTCCCTTCCTCTGTCTGGGGCGTGCGCACCGCCGTCCCTTCCTCCAGTTTCCTGAGGGTGGAGAGGATCAGGCTGCCCCCTGCCAGGCTCAGCTTATCATGAAGGCTGCCCCCGGTCTCCTTGTCGCCGATGGGTATGACCACCTTCTCCAGCATGTCGCCGGTATCCAGGCCCACATCCATCATCATGGTGGTTATGCCCGTCTCTTTCTCACCGTCAATGACGCACCACTGGATGGGAGCAGCTCCCCTGTACTTGGGCAGCAGGGATGCATGGATGTTGACGCAGCCATACCTGGGAAGTTCCAGCACGTCCTTTGGAAGGATCTGGCCAAATGCAATCACGACAAACACATCCGCATCCATCTCCCGCAGCACCTGGATGAAGGCCTGGTCCCTTACCTTTGCGGGCTGGTAAACGGGAATCTTATATTCCAGCGCCTGAACCTTCACAGGCGTCATCTGCATCTCTTTGCCCCTGCCCTTTGGTTTGTCCGGCTGGGTCACCACGGCAGCCACATCATGTCCTGCCTCCACCAGCGCCTTAAGCGTGGGCACGGAAAAATCCGGTGTTCCCATAAATACAATACGCATGTTCCCACTCCTATTCCACAATCATATCTGTAAAACCCTGTAATATACGTTCCTACTCAGTAATCCCTTCCTCAGGCTCGGCGCCGGCGTCCACCAGCTCCCCTTCCACCAGTTCCACATACATCTGGCCCTCCAGATGGGCTACCTCATGGCAGATGGCCCTTGCCAGAAGTCCCTCGCCCTCTAACTCGTAAGGCTCCATGTTCTCGTCCAGGGCCTTAACCTTCACATAGTTCGGGCGTGTCACGATACCGGACTTTCCCGGAAGGCTTAAACATCCCTCGTATCCGGTCTGGCTTCCCTCCTGTCCGATTATCTCTGGGTTAATCATCACATACTGGTTGCCGTCGTCCACATCAATGATCACAATCTGCTTCAGGACCCCAACCTGGGGGGCAGCCAGACCGCAGCCATTGGCCTCGTACATGGTTTCAAACATATCTTCAATCAATTCCATGGTCCGCCCGGTCATCTCCTTCACAGGCTTGCACTTCTTTGTTAAAATATCATCTCCCATAATCCTTATCTGTCGAACTGCCATTTTCTACCAATCTCCTTTTATCATGTTAAATCATACTGTATGGTCAGGCCAAAACGGCCCTCAGCCTCCTTAAGGCGGAGTTCTGCCATTTTCCTAATCTGTATCAGTATATCATAATTTTCATGCTTTATATATAAAATTTTTCTATAAATATCATTAACTTTGTAAACAGGCGCATTCACAGGACCAATCAGCTGCAGGCCCCTGCCGGGTCCTGCCTGTTCCTGTCCGGCCTTCCAATCCTCCACCCATCCCGCGGCCCGGCCCGCAGCCTGTTCCACCACATCCTCCCTGGGACATGCCATATGGATGGTCAGGAGGGCCACGGCAGGCGGATACCCCAGAAGGCGCCTGTATGCCATCTCCTGGCTGTAGAACGCCTCATAATCCTGCTTTGCAGCTGCCTGGATACAGTAGTGGTCCGGCTGGTAGGTCTGGATGACCACATCCCCTTGAAGCCGTCCTCTCCCGGACCTTCCCGCTGCCTGGGTCAGGAGGGCAAATGTCTGCTCCCCGCAGCGGTAATCCGACGCAAAAAGGGAAAGGTCCGCAGCCAGGGCGCCCACCAGGGTGGCCTTGGGGAAATCATGCCCCTTTACAATCATCTGGGTCCCGATGAGGATATCTGCTTCCCCTCTTGCAAAGGCGGAAAGTATCTCCTGGTGGCCTCCCTTTTTCGAGGTGGTGTCCAGGTCCATCCGAAGGATCCGCGCATCCGGGAACCGTTCTGCGGCCATGGTCTCGATTTTCTGGGTCCCTGTCCCAAAAGGGGCGATATACCGGGAGCCGCAGGAAGGGCATACCTTTGGCTGTTCCATGGTATAACCGCAGTAATGGCACATCATGCGGCCATTCCTGTGAAGGGTCAGCGTCACGTCACAGTGGGGACATTTGATGGCCTCCCCGCAGGACCGGCAGGATACAAAATTAGCATATCCCCTGCGGTTGATGAAAAGCATGATCTGTTCCCTTTTAGCCAGCCGGTCCTCCATCTGTTCCTGAAGGCGGCGGCTGAAGATGGAACGGTTGCCCGACCTCAGTTCCTCCCGCAGGTCCACGATTTCCACTTTGGCAAGGCTGGCATCTGCTTTTGCCCTCTCCTTCATGGTAAACAGGCCGTATTCCCCCCTCAGGGCTTTTGTGTAGGATTCCAGGGACGGGGTGGCCGACCCAAGGATCAGGGATGCGTGGTTGGCCTCTGCCCGCACCGCGGCAGCCTCCCTGGCGTCGTACCGGGGGGAAATCTCGCTCCTGTAGGCATTTTCATGCTCCTCATCAATAATGATAAGGCCCAGGTTTAAAAATGGGGCAAACAGGGCGGACCGCGGACCGATCATAATGTCAATATCCCCGGTTCTGGCCCTTTCATACTGGTCATAGCGCTCTCCGGCAGACATCCTGGAATTCATTACGGACACCCGGTTTCCAAAACGTGTAAAAAACCGCATCACGGTCTGCCATGTAAGCGATATCTCCGGGATCAGGACAATCACCTGACGCCCTTCCCGCAGCACATGGGCAATCAGCTCCATGTAGACCTCTGTCTTTCCGCTGCCCGTGATTCCATGGATCAGATAAGTCTTACGTATCCCCTCATCATATTCGCGGATGATGGAATCTGCGATTTCCTGCTGGGCCCGGTTCAGGGAGGGCGGCGCGGCCTGGGTCCCGGCAGCGCCTTTGCCGGCCGGCATCTCCCCTTCCAGGGGCCTTCCGGCCAGCCGCTGCATCTCCAGCAGCGGATTCCGGTACCGCTCCACCACCTCCACCTTAAGGACGCCGCCCTCCACAAGGGGCTTTATCACTGCCGCCGTCAGGCTTAAACGGTTCATGGCTTCCTCATACGGGATTACCGGCGCCGTGATAAATGCCTCCAGCAGCCGCAGCCTGGCCTTATGGTTCTTCTTCCTGGCCTCTTTTACGGCCTTCTCAAGCCCTGCCTGGTCTAAAAGGCACTTTATCTGCCGCTTAGGCGCCTCCCTTACCTTCTGCCTGACCGGAAGCACTGTCTTTAATGCCTGGTTCATGGTGGATCCATACCGCTCCTTCATCCACCATGCAAGCCAAATAAGCTGGGACTCTGCAGTCACGCTTCCCTGCACAATCCCAGCCACTTCTTTTATCCTATTCCCGTCTATCTCCGCCTGGTCAGTCAGCCCCACCACGTATCCTTTGCGCTGCCGGTTGCCCTGGCCAAAGGGGATATAGACCTGCTGTCCCGCATGAACGCTGCCGGACAGGTGTTCCGGTATCCTGTACTGGAATGTCCTGTCCACACTTTCATGGGAAATATCTATGATAATATTGGCATATTCCTGCCCCACCTGCGTCACCTGTCTATCTTAATTCATTCTGAACTCCAGACTATTATACATGACAACAGCTAAAAAAGCAAATTCCGGAAAAGCCAGGTCAGGCCAGGCACTTTTCCAGCACGCCGAAAAGCCGTTCATAGTCAATGGGTTTGGCAACATGGTCATTCATGCCGGCTGCCAGCGCTTTGGCAATATCCTCTGCAAACGCATTGGCTGTCAGGGCAACCACCGGGATGTCCGCTGCCTGGGGATGGGCGCTTTCCCTGATTTTCCTGGCCGCCGTATACCCATCCATCACAGGCATCTGCAGGTCCATGAGTATGGCCTGGAAATACCCGTCCTCCGATGCCTCGAACGCGCTTAATGCCTCCTGTCCGTTAAACGCGCCTTCCGTACTGATTCCCGCCTCCCAAAGGATGGTCCTGACGATTTCCATGTTGATTTCATTGTCCTCTGCCACAAGGACCCTGGCATTCCTGCCAAAAAAAACATCCCTGTGCCTGCCCGCGTCCACAATCTTACCGGATACATCCTCTTCCTTATGCCCATCCTCATCCAGCTTCAGGCTCAGTGTCACGGTAAAACGGCTTCCCCTGCCCGGCTCGCTCTCCACCTGTATGCTGCCCTGCATGGCGTTTATGATTCCCTGGGTAATCGGCATGCCAAGACCCGTGCCCTCGATATGTGTCTCCCTCACCTTTTCATCCCGGAGAAAAGGTACGAAAATATACTTCCTGAACTCTTCTGTCATACCAATCCCGCTGTCTTCCACGATGAATACAAAATTGCCGAAGCCGGCAACCCTCTGGGCCACTTCTTTTACGGTCAGTTTAACGACTCCGTTCCCAGGCGTATATTTGACGGAATTGGACATCAGGTTTAAAAGTACCTGGCGCAGACGCCCGCTGTCCCCTATCAGGCGGCGGTGCTTAAGGTCCGCCGTATCCACCTTCAGCAAGTGGCCCTTTTCCTCCGCCGACGGGCGGATGATGGTCAGCACCTCCCCCACCAGCTTATCCATGCAGAACGGCCCGTCCATAAGCTGCATCTTTCCTTTTTCAATCCTTGACATATCAAGGACATCATCAATCAGGGCCAGCAGATGGCTGCTGGACATATTGATTTTCTTCAGGCAGTCCTCCACCCGCTCCGGCTCGTGGCTGTGGGACATGGCAATGGCTGTCATCCCTATGATTGCGTTCATGGGGGTGCGGATATCATGGGACATCCGGGCCAGGAAATTGCTCTTTGCCTCGCTGGCCTCCTTGGCTGCCTCATAGGCAGTCATCAGCGCCTTCCTGTTTTCCTCCTCCTGCTGCATCTCATTTATCTTCTGCTGGTGGATGTTCATATTGGCAAAAACCACTTTTGACACACCTGCGTCCTTCATCTGGGCCACGCTGAACCGGGAGCGCACCCACTGGACACGGTCCGGGTACCTGCGCCTGAAGTCAATGTCATACACAGGCCGTTCCTCTGACAGGATCTGCTTTAAGAACTCAGGGCTTCCCGCCCTGCGCATCTTTTCCTGGTCCCGGGGGTCTACATGTTCACGGATGAATTTTTCATAATATACCTTCAGGCTTCCTTTTGGAAATTCTCCTGCCTTCTCTATGTAATCCTCCTGCCAGACCGCTTCCTCCACGTCATTGTCCAGGTCAAACAGATAGATGGAATAATAACACTGGCACAGGTTGGAAAGCACATTGTCCCTGAGCCTGGCTTTTTCCCTGAGCATGATGGTATCGGTGATGTTCTGGTGATATCCCCTGAGGCATATCCCATTTTCATGGCTTTCATCCCGGACGCCCCCGCAGCGCACATAGATGGTCCCCCACAGCGGATGTTCCCAGGGGTACTGGACTTCCGCCCGCTTATTGCGGATCATCTCATCAACGCCGGTTTCTATCATGGGATAAAAATCAGGGTCAATCCGGTCATACCATACCCGGTAGCATTCCTCCGGGGACGGCATCCCTTTAAGGCCAAGGAGTTCCAGCATGGCCTTATCCCCGTACATCCTGGGTTCCCTCCCCTCCTCAAGCTCAATGGTCCACAATCCGGTACGGGCCATGCGCAGAAGTTCCTGCACACTGTCCATATCCATAAAATGCTCCTGCATACACGCCTGCCTCCCTCTTATGTTTATTATCAATCAGACCGATGCGGCCCGTTTTTCAAAGCCCTTAAACCTTAAGGTGAAAACGGCTGCCCTGAATATCCAGTCTATGAACATCCCGTACCAGATTCCCATCACCCCAAGCTTACATATGTACACAAACAGGTATGCGAACCCGATGCGGAAGGTCCACATGGAAAATACGGACACAGCCATGGTGAACCTGGCATCCAGGGAAGCCCTCAGGGTGTGGGGAATGGTAAATGCCAAGGGCCATACAAGCATGGCGATACTGTGGGCCGTAATCAGCTCCCGGGACAGCCTTAGGGCCTGTTCGGACAGCCGGTAAATCCCCACCAGTTCCCCTGAAAACAGTACCATGGACGAGCTGAGCACCAGCAGTATGGCATAATTCACCCCTATCAGGGACTTGGCATAGCGCTTTGCCTCGGAGAGCCTTCCGGCCCCCACGCACTGGCCCACAATGGTGATAAGCCCCAGTCCGATGGCGGTCCCGGGCAGGTACAGGATGGTGACCAGGTTGCTGGCAACCGCATACCCTGCAATCGAGGCAGTGCCCAGTGAGGACACAAGGCTCTGCAGGAATATCTTGCCAAACTGGAACATGCCGCTCTCCAGACCGCCCGGTATGCCGATGGAAAGGATGTTCTTAATCATGCCCATATCCGGCACCAGGGACTTCATGCTGCTCAGGCGGATGGAATTGCGGCGGTCCTGTATAAGGACAAACATCATGGCTGCCGCGATGATACGGCTTAGCAGGGTGGGATAGGCCACCCCTGCCACCCCCATCTTAAGACCGAACACACAGATGGCGTTGCCTGCAACATTGATGAGGTTCATCACCAGGGATGTCATCATGGACACCTTGGAATTCCCCATGGAGCGGAACAGGGCCGCACATGCGTTATACAGCCCGATAAATGGATATGACAGCGCCGTTATCAGGAAATAGGTCTGGGCATTGTCCATCACGGACAGCTCCACCTTGCCGAATATGGCGCCCAGAAGATGCCGGTTGCCGATAATGGCAATAAGGGATATGACCATGGACAGGGCCAGGGTAACGCTGACCAGCTGTCCAGCCGCCTTGCGGGCGTCCCTTGGCTGTTCCTTCCCGAGATACTGGGCTGAAATCACCGCGCCTCCCGTTGCCAGGGCTCCCATGATCTGTATGATCAGGACGCTGATGGAATCCACCAGGGATACCCCGGACACGGCTGCCTCGCCCACGGCCGCCACCATCACCACGTCCACCATCCCCACCAGTACCGCCATGATCTGCTCCACAATCAGGGGGGCCAGCAGTTTTATCAGTTGTTTTCTGGAAAACATGTTGCACCTTCCTTATACCACCTCATAACATCCGCCCTCACCCGCCCGGATGCAGGCAGAGTAAAAGTGTGCTGCCACCCTGGTAAGATAACATGTATCCATTACGCCTGCCGTTTCATAGGGCGAGTGCATGGACAGCTGGGGAAGGCCGATGTCCACCGTGTTCAGGGACACATGGGCATTGCTTATATTGCCCAGGGTAGATCCCCCCGGCATGTCCGAACGGTTGGCAAAGGTCTGGAAGGGAACCCCGGCCCTTTGGCACAGGGCCTTGAACATGGCTGCCGATACCGCATCCGTTGTATACTTCTGGTTCGCATTATACTTGATTACAATCCCCTGGTTCATATAGGGACGGTTGGTGGGGTCTGCCCGGTCCGGCAGGTTGGGATGGACTGCATGGGCATTGTCCGCCGATATCATGAAACTGGATGCCAGCGCCATCAGGTATGCCTCCTCATCCCTGCCAAGCCCGGTGTTAATCCGCCTTAGGGTGTCCATAAGGAAGGTGGAATCCGCTCCCTGCTTGGTACCGCTGCCCACTTCCTCATTATCAAACACGGCATGGACCGCAATCCCCTCCGCGGGTTCACTCTCCAGGAATCCCTTAAGGGATGCAAATGCACACTGCAGGTCGTCAATCCGCCCGCAGGAAAAGAACTCATTTCCAGCCCCCCATATGGTTCCCGGCATCCGGCTGTACAGGAACAGGTCGTGGCCCAGGATGTCCTCCTCATGGACACCTGCCGCATCAGCCACAAGCTTCATGAACGTCCCCTTGGAATCATGGCCGCCAAACAGGGGGATCATATCCACCTGGGGGTTGTATTTGTATCCATCGTTGACCTGACGGTTAAAATGGATTGCCAGGTTGGGAATCATCAGCAGGTCACGGTCCACCTTCACAAGCTTTGATACCAGGCAGTTCCCAGCCTTCACCACCAGGCGTCCGGCCACTGACAGGGGCCTGTCAAACCATGGGGCGCACAGCATGCCGCCGTATTTTTCCACATTCAGCCTGATATAATGGCCTTCGGATTCCATCTCCGGATTTTCCTTAATCTTAAAGGTAGGCGAATCACTGTGGCTGGCCATGATCTGGTATCCCCCGCATGTTCCGGCCGGTATCCTGAACGATAGGATGGAGGACTGGTTCCTGGTCACGAAGTACGACCCGTTCTTTTTTAATTCCCACTTTTCCCCTTCATGAAGCTCTGTAAATCCTGCTTCCCTGAGGATTCCCGCTATATTGGCCACTGCATGGAAGCTGGTGGGGCTGTCCTGCAGAAAACGTATCAGTCCTTTGGTCAGCTGGATGCACTCTGCATTCTCAATACGCATCATTAATCTCCTTTGTCAATCATTTCCTTTTCATACCATCTACTGTACCACAAACAGGTTCATCAGGCAATAGAGCGTATTTAATTCTCCCTGGCCGCCAGCCAGGGCAGGATGAACCCAAGACCTACCAGCACAAAGGGCGTTACGATGTTGAGCACCAGCTGGAACAGGTCGTCGGAATAGATGCCGGTGATACAGGCAAATGCGGTAAAACCGAAACACCAGACCCCCACCAGTATGCCTGCCGTCCTGCCTTTTAAGAACCGGTACTGGGCGTGATAGGCATCCCCTGCCTTCTTAAGCGCGATATAGGCCACGAATACCCACAGGTAGCGCAGGGGCATGCAGACCGAGTTGACCTTTACCAGCCAGCGCACCAGCACATCCACATTCCTGATGCCAAAGGCAGGCACGATGATCAGGACGCAGACAATGAGCATCACCAGCCTGTGACCGTTCACATAGGTGCCGTGTTCATTTTTTTCAAACATCTTCCTGGGTATGAAGCGTGTATCCGCACTGTCCAGGAGCATCCGCAGGGGCGCGTCCACGGACAGTACCATGACGGAAAACTGGCCAATCAGGTTGGTAAGGGCATAGACAATCACAAAGAAGTTACCCATATGATAGTACTCCCCCAGCCTCTGGAAGGCGTAATAGGCGCCGTTTGTCATCAGGTCCGGCGGGATATGGCTGGAATCAAACATCATCCCAAGGGCAACGGTCCCAAGTATGGCGGTCACTGCCACCATAAGGGCCAGGGCCGCCATCCCCTTGGAGAAATCCCTGGACGGGTCCTTCATCTTATTAACATAGGGGGATATTTTCTCACATCCGCCCACTGCGAAGACCAGGATGGAAAGCCCCATGAAGAAACTGGCGTCAAAGGTGGGGATGAAGGTCTTTAACGACCATTGGATGGTCATGAAGGTCCCTCCTGTCAATGCCGGGGCAGCCACCATCATTGCAATGAACAGCATGGACATGATGAACATGGTGGATCCGGCCAGGGCGGACAGCCGCTTAAGGACACCCATGCCCTTGCTGGACAGGTACATGGCAAACAGGAATATGACCAGGCAGATCAGCTGCATGACCGTTGTATCCATACTGCTGGCCCTCTTGTCCTGGAACAGCGCCCAGCTGGCCGCAATCACCGTGGAATTGGGCTTCTGGGAAATATAAGGCATGTGCACCACCCAGTAGGTCCAGCCCGCATAATACGCCATCCTGGGACCGATGGTCTCCTGAATCCAGGAGCTGACGCCTCCTCCCGCGTCTTTAAAGGTGGAGCCCAGCTCGCCAACCATCAGGGCATATGGCACGAAGTAGATGGCAAATATCAGGATCCAGGAAACAATCGCCCTGAGGCCTCCGTACTCCGAAAACCCGTTGATCACATTCCCAAAGCCCCAGACCGTGGAAAATGCCATGAAGGCAAGGGTATGCCACAATATCTTTTTATCATCGTCCCTCTGTCCCATTTAAGTAGTTCTCCTTTTCCGGTTAAATTGTCTTTCTGAAGGATTATTCTTACCAGAATCATGAAAGATATGAGCCATGTGCCTGTTTTTTCATTCTTTGGTAATCGGCCAAAAAAGGCAGTCCAGGCAGATGTCATACGACACCGGCCAGAGTCTGCCTTTTAAGAATCATCATAATCAATTGTCTGTTCCGGAATCTGCCAGATACTGCTTCAGCATCTCCTTCATTTTTCCTTCTTCATACTCCATCCCTTCCAGGCTTTGAAGGAACCGGCCGTGGTCCTCTGTATGTTCCGTATCAGAGTACAGCCTGGGACCTGTCATATATCCATCCTCCACCTTAAATGCCAGCTGGTAGATTCCCCGCCCCCCGGCCTCTTCCACAACCAGCTCACACCCCGGGCTTTCCCCGTAAATCCATTCATGGCTTCCATAACCGTAATCATCGCCCGGCATATCCGTCTCTTTCAGCCAATGGACCTGTCCCGGCCCCATCACGGTGAAAAAGCGGTCTGCCAGGCGCCTTAAGAGCCGGCTTACCGTTATGTCCCCTGCCATCTCACTAAGGTTCATCACCCGTTTCCTCACGGAATCAATGCCATGGGACTGCAGTTTCCTTACGCTCACGGTAAGGCATCTGTCCATGGCTTCCAGGTCCGCATCCACCAGGATGGTTCCATGCATCAGCATATTGTCCTGCTCCTCGTAAAAGGCCATGCCTGTGATTTTCCTCCCGTCAGCCAGCAGATCGTTGCCCGAGGCCTCCACCGGACGCCCTGAGGTTTCTTCTATCTCACTGCGTACGATTTCCCTTAACCGCGCCCCGTCCGCCTGGCCGCGTCTGTAAAGAAAGGTGAAATTCAGGTTGCCCCTGTCCTGGTAGACCGCTCCCCCGCCGGAAGGGCGCCTGGCGATTGCAATGCCCTGGCTTTGACACTCCTTTGGACGGCATTCCAGCCAGGGACACTGGCTGCTCCCCAGCACGATGGTCCTGTCATTGACCCACAGATAAAGGATGCATTCCTTATCATGGAGCTGCCGCAGCAGCCTTGTCTCCAGTGTAAGGTTCCGGTACACGTTCCCGCAGCCGGATACCACCACCCTATTCATAATTATGGATTGCCCCCACGGTCAGGCCCAGGGCGGCTTCATGGATTCCCTCCCCCAGTGTGGGATGCGGGAATACGGTACGGATGATTGCCTCGGCAGGAAGATGGTTTGAAAGCGCCAGGGCAAGGATTGATATGAGGTTGGATGCATCAGGTCCTGCCACGGCAGCCCCTAAAAGCGCTCCGTCCGTCTCCCGGGCCAGCAGCTTGACAAACCCGTCCCTTTCTTCCATGGTCAGTGCTTTTCCATTGGCAGCAAAGGGGAAACGGCTTACCCGGTAAGGGATACCCTCCTTTTTTAACTGGCCTTCCGTCTTGCCCACAGCCGCAAGCTCAATGGTTGAGAAAATAACGGATGGTATAAAATCATATTCCATGGCGTGCTGTTTCTGGAGGATATGGTCAACCGCCGCCATTCCCTGATGGGACGCGGCATGTGCCAGCTGGATTTTACCTGTCACATCACCGATTGCATAAATCCCGTCCACATTGGTCTGCATGTGGGAATCCACCTCGATTGCCCTTCCGTTCTCCGTAAGCCTTATGCCTGCATTGTCCAGCTTAAGCCCCTCCATGTCCGCGGCGCGTCCCACTGCAACCAGCACCTTATCCGTAACCAGGTATTTTTCACAGCCATCTGCTTCAAATACCACGATGCACCGGTTGTTTTCACTTTCACGGATTTCCTTCACCCGGACGCCTGTGCGGATATCCGCCCTACCTTCCAGCACATGAAGCAGCGCCCCTGCTAAATCGCTGTCAACCGTTGGCAGTATCTGTCCTTCATATTCCAGTACGTGCACCTGTTTGTCAAAGGCCGCGTAGATTCCGGCAAACTCCATGCCAATCACACCGCCTCCGATAATGGCTATGGATGTGAAATCTTCTTCCAGGTCCAGGGCCGAGGCAGAATTCAGCACGTTCTTCCCGTTTATGCCGGGTATGGGCAGTTTAAGAATCCGGGAACCGGAAGCAATGATGATATGGTCAGCCTTAACCGTGGTGCGGTTAAGCCCCTGTGCCACCAGAAGTTCCTTTTCCCCCTGGAAGGAAGCAGCTCCCCTGACCAGCCGGACATCATTGGCCTTTAGAAGGGACTCAATCCCCTGGCGCAGTTCCCCCACCACCTGGTTTTTATGGCTGATTACCTGATGCATGTCAAAGGAAACCTCTGGGCAGGATACGCCGAATATGGCCGAGGACTGCAGCCCATGGTACCTGGCCGCGCTGCTGACAATGGCCTTGGTAGGGATGCACCCTGCATTCAGGCAGGTGCCGCCTACCTTTCCTTTTTCAATCAGGATAACGGATTTTCCCTGTCTTGCCGCATAGATGGCTGCCTCGTAGCCTCCCGGTCCTGCCCCGATGACGGCGATGTCACAGGTAAGGGTTTCCTTTTTACCGGGCAGGGTGTATGCAGGGGACGGCTTCCCTCCCTTATCCTTCCCGGACCTGTTATCCGGGGAAATCCCTTTTATCCCCATTTGTTTTTGGACTGCCTGTTCCCCGGCTTCTTCATAACTCACCCTGGCCAAAATGTCCCCGGCGCCAATCTCCTGTCCTTCATGAACAAAAAGCTCCATAAGGGTTCCTGCCTGTTCTGCTTTTACCACGGTATTCAGTTTCCCGCTTTCCGCTTTAAAAAGAGGGGCGCCCGCCTCAAATGCCAGGCCCTCTTTCACATAAATCTTTGTAACCTTATATTGTTTGCCCTTGTCGGCTGCCTTGAATATCAGTTCCATGTCCTTCTCCCTTCGAAAAAGGGACGGCTGCATCTCCCTGCGCAACCGTCCCTGTTTATTCCATCTGCCTTTAAGTATGCCTGAAAAGCGCTGTCTTTCATATACTATTCAAAATCATGCTCGAATTCGTCCACCGCATCCTTAAGTGTCGTAACCGTATATGCCATGCTCGGTCCTCCGCCGAATGCCACTGCAACCATGGCTGCCTCTAATATCTCTTCCCTGGTGGCACCTGCCTCATACGCTTTATACACATGATAGACAATGCAGTACTCGCAGCGGTTATATGCGCCGATTGCAACGCTGATCAGTTCCTTTGTCTTGACCGGGAGCGCGCCTTCTGCATAATTGGTTCCCAAAAGATTCATGAATGCCTGGACATGTGCTTCATTGGTTTCACTGAGAGTACCCAGACCGCCTACAAAATCATTCAACATGGTTCTTACATCTTTCATTTCAGACCCCTCCAATATTTTTCTTGCAGTACTAATAGTTAGCACTACAAGTATTATGTTATAAATATAACACGGAATTATCAGTTTGTCAACTAATGTTCCGTGTTATTAAGCATCTGGCCCAGTACCTCTTTGAAAACTTCCAGTTTTTCCTCGTCAATCCCCTTAATGGCGTCCTCCTTAAACTGCTCCACACGCCCAAGAAGCCCCTGGTAAAGTTCCATTCCCTGCTCCGTCATCTCCAGGTAACGGACCCGCCTGTCCGTCCTGGAACAGACCCTCCTTAACATATGGTCGGCCTCCATACGGTCCAGCAGACGAACCACGGTCGGCTCCTTCAGGTTCATCTTATCCGCCAGCTGTTTCTGGGTAATGGAAGGGCAGCCGTTCACATAGTACATGGCAATCCACTGCACACGGCTGATGCCGCTGCCCTCAAACCGTTCCTCCAGCCGTTCAGCCAGGACTTTGGCTCCCCTGCTTGTAATATATGCAATACAATCCTCTAACCGGAACATCCCTTTCCACCTTCCCGCCCATACAGCCTTATATCCTGAATCAGAGTATAACACCGGCGGTCCGGCACGTCAACCATCCATTTTCCAGACCTAAAAAACCATCTTCTGTCCAATCCCGGTTTCCAGCGCCCGCTCATAAACAGTCATGGCGCAGTTCACATCGTGGGCCCCCATGCCCATATGTGTGGAAACAATGATTTCATCCTCCCGTTCCCGGCCATGGACTTTTCCGGTGAGAAGTTCCGTCATATCGCCGTAAACATCCCCTTCTTTCAATAATCCGCCAGGATTTAACCGCGGGGACTGTAAAATATAGGCATCCGGCCTGCAGTATCCCAGGTACCATTTGTCTGCCTTTTTTCCAATCTGCGGGTCCAGGTCCCGGAATCCTTCGATTCCAATCACGGTTGCGCCGGGCTTTAGCATGTCCCAGGCAACAAGAGGTGTCTGGGAGCCGGATGCCATGAGGATCAGGCTGCTTCCGGTTACCGCCTTTAAAGGACTGTCACAGGGGATTACCTCCACCCTGTCCTTCAGTTCCTCCCTTACCGCCTCTATGGGGCCGGTGCTCCTGCTGAAGATACGGACCTGCCTGATGCAGGGAAACTGGGCAAGCATTCCCCTGATGCCGGACCTGGCCTGGGCACCGCATCCGCAGACCGAGAGGACCTTTGGTCCTGGCAGGCACAGATGCCTGGCCTGCACCACGCCATGGCCTCCGGCCGTGCGCATGGCAGTAATGTTCTCGGCCCCTACAAGCGCCATAGGGGACCCGCTTTTTGTATCGCTTAAGATGACCAGGGTTCCATGGCAGAACGGATAACCTGGCAGCGGGTCTGCGTAAGTGCTGATCCATTTAACCCCTGCCACGTTTCTGTAATGGAGGATAGCCGGCATGGAATGGAAATTGTTCATCTTCGCCTCATCCACATACATAAGCGCCATATCGCCCACCGTGATGTCCCCCAGACCAATATGGAGGAATGTTTCCTCTGCTGCTGCAATCGCATCAGCAGGGGTCAGCAGGGAACACACATCTTTCTCATTTAAAAATACCATATGATTCATCTTCCTAACCCCGCTTCCTACATCTGTAATTAACATAAAGCCTATTTCCTTATGGATTGTATCAGGACATTGCAGGCCTTGGCGCTTTCACTGTCCCGGTACTCCTCCTCCGTCACACAGGTTAAGGCGTCAAAGGAACAGGCCCTTACACAAGCCGGCTGCAGCCCATGCCTCACCCGTTCATTGCAGCCGTCACATTTAACCATTTTCCCGTCAGGAACACGGTATCTGGGGGCGCCGAAGGGACAGGCCATGGCGCAGCTTTTACAGCCGATACAGTTGGTATTATCATAAACAGTAAACCCTGTTTCCGGATCCTTGCCCAGGCATCCTGCCGGACAGGCGTCTATGCAGGGAGCGTCCGTACAGTGCATGCAGGCAGCGGACAGGTAGACGCAGGTATTGCTGCCGTCCGCCTCTTCTATCTCCTGGTCAAAGGTTCTGCGGTAACAGGAACCGCCTGCCGCCAGGTCAATATCATTCTGGTCCATGCATCCCATCATACAGGCAGAGCAGGCACAGCATTTATCCGGATTAAATACAAAAACACGTTTCATCATTTTTGTCATTCCTTTCGCTTCGCTCAAGGCAC
>NZ_QVEX01000060.1:0-249 GCF_003434055.1 Enterocloster aldenensis
AGATAGAGAAATTACTGATTTTGATGAAATGATGAAAATTATTGCAAAGTGTGATACTTGTCGTTTAGCACTATTTGATGATGAATTTCCTTATATCGTTCCTTTAAACTTTGGAACAAATGTAGAAGAAGGACAACTTTATCTATATTTTCATAGTGCCAAAGTAGGAACAAAACTTGATTTAATAAGAAAAAATAATAAAGTGACTTTTGAAATGGATTGCGAACATAATATTATTATGTATGATGA
>NZ_QVEX01000060.1:318-572 GCF_003434055.1 Enterocloster aldenensis
ACATGGTATTGTAGAATTTGTTGAAGATGAAAATAAGATTAATGCGTTAAAAATCTTAATGAGACATTATCATGAAGAAGATTTTAAATTCAATGAAAAAGTCGCAAAAGTAACAGAAGTTTTTCGTGTTAAAGTGCTCGATATGACAGGTAAACGAAGAGATAATATTCATCCTGAAGAAAAAGTAAAAAGACATATCTCACTAGATTAAAAGGGCATGTAATTAGCCCTTTTAATCTAGTTCTTCACCGTTA
>NZ_QVEX01000061.1:0-258 GCF_003434055.1 Enterocloster aldenensis
ATTCTGACAACGGCGATGCTCTTTATGTATTGGATCAGGTGAGCGACAACTGTGACGATAAAAGCTGGCTGGAAGAGCTTTCATTGAAGCAAGCCATGAGCGAGCTTCAGCCTCGTGAACGTAATATACTCTTCCTGCGCTTTTTCAAAGGACAAACTCAGGTGGAGGTAGCAAAAAATATTGGCATCTCTCAGGCACAGGTATCACGGCTTGAAAAAGGTGCATTGGAACACATCAAGAAAAGTATCTAACGTCTGT
>NZ_QVEX01000061.1:329-566 GCF_003434055.1 Enterocloster aldenensis
TACAATTACATTAAGGTCACGTTTTTGAAACAATTTGATTAATAATGTGCCATTAAAGTTGCTTGTAGTCCAAAAATTTGATATAATATATATATGAGTTGTTATGTTAAATCGTCATAAGGGAGTTGAAGTGTATGCTGACTGATTATTCGGTCCTTATTTCCGAGTCATATGACGGCCAGCATAAACTGTTGACCGAGGAACTGAAACGCAATGGTACAAAGGTCCATATATGCG
>NZ_QVEX01000007.1 GCF_003434055.1 Enterocloster aldenensis
TCAATTAGTATAAATGCTTTTTAACTATGTCAAGGTACTAGCATGGCTTTGGATGCCGCGGTCACGGCCGCGGCATCCATGCCGAACCTGTGCAGCAGATAATCCACGGTTCCCACCTCACCGGCCGTGTCCGGGGCGCCCAGGCGCCTGAAGGGGATGCTGATTCCTTCCTCTGCAATCACCTCTGCCACTGCGGAGCCAAGGCCGTTAAGGATATTGTGGTTTTCAAGGGTGATGACGGCCCTTGTGCCTGTTGCAGCTTTTATGACCGCCTCCCTGTCAAGGGGCTTGATGGTGAACATGTCAATGATTTTTGTCTGGATGCCCTCTGCTCCCAGGGCGTCCGCTGCTTTTAATGCTTCCTTGATGCAGATGGTGCCGCATGTGATGATGGACAGGTCCTTTCCCTCCCGCAGTATGGATGCTTTCCCAAGCCGGAAGACAGCGCCTTCTTCATAGAACTGTTCCTTTGTCTTGCGCATGAGGCGGATATAGAAAATCCCCCTCTGGCTGGTGGTCTGGGCAATCACGGAGCGCAGCTGCACCGGGTCGCATGGTTCCAGGATAATGGTTCCGGGAAGGGAACGAAGGATGCCGATGTCCTCCAGGCTTATATGTGTACCTCCGTTTGGCCCGGCAGATATGCCGGGGTCGCTGCCCACGATACGCACGTCCTGGCGCGCATATACGCCGGACATGAAAATCTGGTCCGCTATGCGGCGGCTTGCAAATGCGCCAAAGGAATGGACAAAGGGTATGAATCCCTCTTCGGAAAGGCCGGCCGCCACGCCGAACATATTGGCTTCCTGGATCCCGCAGTTAATGACTTTGTCAGGGTATGCTGCCTTGAACCGGTTCATGCCCGAGGATGCCATCAGGTCAGCGTCCAGCCAGAGAATCCGGTCATTGGTGCCTTCAAGTTCAATCAGGGTGTCTGCCAGGGCAGTCCTCATATCGGTTGCATATTGTTTCATGGGTTTACAGCTCCTTTCCTGCGAATTCCTTTTCGGCTTCCGACATCATTTCGTCTGTTATGGCAATGTGGTGGATGCCTGTTTTTCCTTCCGTAACGCTCCAGCCCTTTCCTTTGACCGTATCAAGGACAATGCATTTTGGCAGACCGTTCTTAGAAGCCAGGGCGTTCACGGAAGCTGTCCTTATGGCGTCCACATCGTGTCCGTTAATGGTGACTGCTTCAAAACCAAAGGCTTTAAACAATGTTTCAATGTTCCCAAGATTACAGATATCTTCCGTATAGCCATCCAGCTGCTGGTGGTTCCAGTCAACAAACGTTATGAGGTTATCAAGCCCATGCTGTTTTGCGAACATGGCCATCTCCCAGACCTGGCCTTCATTGAGTTCCCCGTCCCCCAGGATCAGGAAGACATTGCCTTTCTTACCCAGCATCTTCCTGCCAAGCGCCATGCCGGCCGCGGTGGAGGCGCCCTGGCCAAGGGAGCCGGTGGTCATATCGATTCCAATGGTTTTGTTCATGTCACAGTGGCTGGGCAGATGGGTGCCGTTCTGGTTCAGGGTCATAAGCTCTTCTTCCGGGAAAAAGCCGGAGAGGGCAAGGGCGCTGTAGAGGACCGGCCCGCAGTGGCCTTTTGAAAGCACCACCTTGTCACGGTCTTCCCAGCCCGGGTTCTGGGGGTCATAATCCATGACGTTCCCGTACAGGACAGCCATGAGCTCACACAGGGATAATACGCCGCCCACATGTCCGCCTTTACTTGCATACATGGATTTGATGGAACTGAACCGGATACGGTCGGCAAGTTTTTGCAGACCGGCAGAAGTTTGATAACTGGTAATCATTCATACACCCTCCTTGTTGTGTGGAATATGGTTGCAATACCTATCCACGGTTCTCTTTGCCGCGGACGTTTCTTAAAAAGATAATCCTACTTTAGATGTTAGCAGAAAATAGATTTTTGTCAAGATGAAACAACAACAAACAACAGTAAACAACAACAATAATAAACGTTATCTGCATAAAATAATAAAAAATGAGAATTAGATATTGCAATGCATTGTGATTTTTGCTATAATTACTTTCGTAAAGGGTGATGATAATGGACAAAATGACTACGGGCGTTTCAAATAAGAGCTTATTCGCCGAAGAACGCCAACGAAAGATAATTGAAACCATCAATGCCAATGGAAAGGCAGTGGTGCCGGTGTTGTGCGAGATGTTTGGGGTTTCCTCCTCAACCATCAGGAATGACCTGAAGCAGCTGGAGGGCAAGAAGCTGATTACCAGGACACATGGAGGCGCCATCAGGAATTCCAAGATGGGACGGGAGCTGTCCCCCACGGACAAAGAGACACAGATGATGCCTCAGAAAAAGGCCATTGCCAGGGCTGCCCTGGAGCTGATTGATGACGGCGATATCATTGCGGTAACAACAGGGACAACCACATTTGAGCTGGTGAAGCTGCTTCCGGAGAAAAAGAACCTGACTGTTGTGGTCAATGATATCCGCAACGCGGTATGGCTGGAAGACCATACGGATTTCAATGTTTATATACTGGGAGGCCTGGTCAGAAGGGGGTACCACTATACCACCCTTCCCACCAGGAATGAATTCCTGGGTATGATCAACATTGACAAGGGATTCTTTTCCTGTAACGGCTTCAGTGTTGAGCGGGGCATTACCGCTCCTGACTTTGAGACAGCCAAAAGCGTGCGTGAGATTCTGGATGTGTGCTGCGCGTCCTATCTTATGAGCGACAGCAGCAAACTGGGCACGGTCACATTTGCACAGATAGCGGACCTTGGTTATGTAAATGGATTGATTGTGGACACGGAGATTGAGAAGGAAGATTTTGATTCCATCGTGGCCATGACAGACATCATCCTGGCTGAATAAAAGGAGGATTCCCATGAAGATGACAGGACTGGACCATATAACGGTTAATGTGAAGGACCTGGACCGTTCCAAAGCATTCTACGGGGATGTGCTGGGACTTAAGGAAGCCGGATCCGTCCAGATGGGGGACCATACGCTTACGTACTATGAACTTCCCCAGGGCGTGCGGCTGGAACTGATTGATTATGAATCCAAGGAAGAGCCAAAGGACATAAAGGAGACGGACACAGGTACCTACAGGCATTTCTGCCTGGTGGCCGCACAGCTGGATGAGGTGTACAGCACCTGCAGGAACAAGGGCGTATCCATAAGGAAGACCCCTTCCTATGTGGACCAGCTGGGATGCAGGACCATGCTTATTACAGATCCGAACGGTGTCGAGATTGAAATCATACAAAGGTGATGGATATGGGATATTTAGCTGGAATTGATTTGGGTACGTCAAGCGTCAAGGTACTGATCATGGACCCGGACGGCAGGACATTGGCGGTAAGCAGCAGGGGATATGATGTGATGACCCCGAAGATGTCCTATGCGGAGCAGGAGCCGCAGGTGTGGTGGGACTGCACGGTAATGGCCATCCGGGAAGCCATGGAAAAGTCCGGCATAAGACCGGAGGAACTGGACGGCATCGGGCTTTCCGGCCAGATGCACGGACTGGTGGCATTTGACAGGAACAATGAACCGGTCATGCCTGCCATCATATGGATGGACCAGCGCTCTGCAAAAGAGACGGCCCTGATAAAAGAACTGGCCGGGGACCTTCTGGAAACAGAACTGCTCAATCAGCCCGGGGCCGGCATGATGATATGTTCCCTTCTCTGGCTGAAAAGGCATCGTCCGGATGTATATGACCGCATAGCCCATGTGATGCTTCCCAAGGATTACATACGGTACAGGCTGACAGGGACCATTGGCTCTGATTTTTCGGACGCATGCGCCACGCTGGCATTTTCCGTTAAGGGCAGATGCTGGTGCATGGAACTGATCAGACGGGCAGGGCTTAAGGAGGATATCTGGCCCCAGGTGGGGGAAAGCTCCCAGGCGGCGGGTCATGTATGGGCAGAAGCAGCTGCGCGGACCGGACTGTCAGGACATACCAGGGTGGTATACGGGGCGGGGGATTCCTCTGCCCAGCTCACCGGGAACGGGGTAATAGAAGAAGGAATCATGGCCTGCAACATCGGCACGGCCTCCCAGCTTGCGGCTGTGGTGGACCGTCCGTTATATGATACACAGATGCGCCTGCAGACATGGTGCCACACCGTGGCGGACCGCTGGTATGTCCAGGGCGGGGCGCTGAATGGCGGAAGCACCTTAAGCTGGCTTAAGAAAAAGGTTCTGAGGGATGGCCGTTCCTATGGGGAACTGGACGCGGAGGCGGGACAGGCGCCTGCCGGGGCAGAGGGGCTTTTGTTTATCCCGTATCTGGCTGGTGAGCGGACGCCGTTCATGGACCCATATGCCAAAGGGATTTATTTTGGGATGGGCATGAAACATGAACAGGCCCATATAATCCGGGCAACCATGGAGGGCGTCATATTCAACCTGAAGGAATGCGCCCTGGTGCTGGATGAGATGGGAATCCAGAGGACGAAGATGATTGCCTCCGGCGGGGCGGCAAAAGGGGTTACATGGAAACAGATACAGGCAGATATCCTGGAGATGCCTGTATATACCACAAAGACAGAAGAAGAGGCCTGCCAGGGGGCGGCCATACTTGCAGCCGTGGGCTGCGGTATGTACCGGGATATTAAGGAGGCGTGCAGCCGGATTGTAAAAATCAATGACTGTCCCGTGGAACCGGTGACGGAACATGTGAAGCGCTACAGGGAACAGCAGGCGCTGTTTAGGGAACTTTACCTGAAAGTAAAGGACCTGTATCCAAGGCTTAAGACAGAGTAAGGCGCAGGATGCATGGGATCCACGCAGTACGGGTTCTGCACGGTACAGGTTTACACAGGGCAGTAATTGGACAGAGGGAAAAACGACATCGCAGAGGGGACAGATAAATGGAAAAAGTGGCAAATGCATTATATATCCAATCGGGAGGACCAACGGCAGTGATTAATACATCTGCCTACGGTGTGATTGATGAATGCAGGAGGCATCCGGAGATAGACAGGATTTACGCATCCGAACACGGGATCGTGGGATTGATTGAGCGGAGGTTATTTGATATTACAGAGGAAATGGCGGGCGAGAAGCTGCTGCCATCCACCCCGTCCATGATATTTGGATCCTGCAGGTATGAGATTGATGAGAACGACCCGTTACAGACGGATTACAGGAAGATATTGAAAAACCTTAAATCCCTGGGCATCCGGTACATATTCATAAACGGGGGCAATGGCTCGGTAAGGGCAGGATTGAGGCTGGGCCGGTTTTTAAAATCACAGGATTATGATTTCCGGCTGATCGTGGTGCCAAAGACAGTGGACAATGACATATCCTGCATTGACCACGCGCCTGGCTTTCCTTCGGCGGCAAGGCATGTGGCGGTTACGGTTTCGGAGCTGGCCAGGGACATGATGACCTATGACACAGAACTTATCATGTTCACGGAGGTCATGGGCCGCAATACGGGTTTCCTGGCAGCGGCATCCATGGCAGCTAAAAAGATTGATCTGGGGCCGGATTTGATTTATGTACCGGAAGTGGTATTTGACCAGAAGAAGTTCATAGCAGATATAAGGCGTGTCCTGGACAGGAAAGGGAAATGCTTTGCAGTGGTTGCGGAAGGCGTGAAGACGGCGGACGGCAAATTCCTGTTCGAAGACATTTCCGTGAACCGGGGCATGGACATGCAGAAGAATATGGGCGGTATCACCCCATATCTGAACCAATTGTTAAGGGATAATTTTGACTGTAAAATCAGGGGCATTGACCTGGGGCTGATGCAGAGATGCGGCGCCCATGATGCGTCGGAGATTGACAGGGAAGAGGCAGAAGAGCTGGGGAGAAGGGCCGTAAGGACGGCCGTGGCCGGGCAGTCGCTTAAGATGGTGACGCTCAGCCGGGCTCCCGGCGCACAGTACCAGGCAGTGTATGGCCTGGCTTCCCTTGAAGAAGTGGCAAAGGAAGACAACTGCCTTCCCATGTCCTATGTGAATGAGGATAAGGATTACATCAAAGAAGGGTTTTATGATTATATCATGCCGCTTATCGGGGAACTCCCAAGGTACACGGTATTGAACAGACGTTATATCTAACAGGCTATTACAACATGGAGGTGGCAGATATGTATCATTATTCAGAACTTGGACAGGTAAACACGAAGCTGATGTTCCAAAAGGCTTATGAAGGAGGTTATGCAATACCGGCATTTAACTTCGTATCCATTGAGCAGTTCAATGGAATCATGGACGCTGTGATTGAGAAACGTTCCCCTGTCATCCTGCTGGCATCCCCCAACCTGCATAAGCAGCTGGGATATGAGATGCTTGCCAGGATTGTGCAGTCCGGGACCGACCGTATCAGGAATGCGGGGCTTGATATCCCTGTGGCCCTGCACCTGGACCACGGCATGACCTTTGCACAGTGCGTGGATGCGGTGGAATTTGGATTTTCTTCTATTATGATAGATGGCAGCACCCTTCCATTTAAGGAAAATGCTGCCCTTACCAAAAAGACCGTGGAATATGCCCATCGGCATGGGGTGACGGTGGAAGCTGAACTGGGCGTCCTTTCCGGTGCGGAAGAGGACGGTGATGAGGGCCATCACGAAAGCCTTTACACGGATCCGGCGATGGTGGAGGAATTCGTGGGGGAGACGGGATGCGACAGCCTGGCCATCTCCATAGGCACCTGTCATGGCCTGGTGAAGATCAAGGCCAATCCGGACGGGACGCTTCCCGAACTGAGATACGATATCCTTGAGGATGTGATGCGCAGGGTGCCGGGATTCCCCATTGTACTCCACGGCGCGTCTACCATAGAGCCGCGGTTCGTGGACATGATCAACTCCTACGGAGGTCATATCGAGGCCGTGGCCGGCATACCGGAAGAGCAGGTGACAAAGGCTGCCGGGATGGGGGTATGCAAGGTCAATATCGCTACGGACGGCTGGATCAGCGCGCTGGCCAATACAAGGAAAATCCTGGCAGAGAACCCCGGGGCAATTGACAGCAGGGTATTTACATTAAAGAACCGCGGCCTGTTAAAAGAAATTTATCTTCATAAGATTGATGTAATGGGCAGCGCCAACAAGGCATGACGACAGGGATGATGGATGTGGCACATTTATATTTATCAATGGAAATCGGGGGGACCAATCTCAGGTATGGGGTTCTTGATGAGACCTTCCGGGTGCTGGACTTTAAAAAGGAACCCAGCAGGTACCTCTCAGATGCAGAGGACAAGGGGGAGTATATTGAGGGGCTGGTAAGGCCCTATATAGAGCGGTATGGGAAGGAGGATTTCCTGTGCATGACCTTGTCCCTGGCTTCGCTGATGAACAGGGAACGCACAATCAATTACAATTCGCCTAACATAAAGGGATTCAACAACATTTCCCTGGTGGATATCCTCACGGAAAGGACCGGGCTTGGGGTATTCATGGAGAGGGATGTGAACACGGCCCTTCTCTATGAGATATGGAAGGGGCATATTGATAAACGGGGAATCATCATAGGTATATTTATCGGTACAGGGCTTGGCAACGCCATGTGCATTGACGGAAAGGTGTATATCGGAAACACAGGCTCGGCCTGTGAACTTGGACACATACCGGTCCTGGGATTTACGGACAGCTGCGGCTGCGGCAAGAAGGGCTGCATTGAGCTGAAAGCCAGCGGCAGGACCCTTTATCTTCTGGCAGAGGAGAAATACCACTGTCCGGTGTCGGAGATTTTTGAACGGCATGGGGGGGAGAAGGATGTTAAGGATGTGGTCCATGCCTGCGCCATGGCTGCTGCCACGGAGATTACCATATTGGATCCGAATTATGTGGTATTGGGCGGCGGTGTGGTGGACATGAAAGGATTTCCCATGGAATACTTTGAACAGACCGTGAAGGAAAACCTGAGGATTCCCTATCCAAGGGATTCGGTACGCTTCATCCGGGCCCTGGGGGATCCTGAGGCGGGGATCGTGGGGGCTGCCATCAATGCGGCGGCCAGGATGGAACAAAGGGTGTAATGAATACTGGATGCTGATGAAAGACGGCATTTACGTATAAAAAAACTATTAAAAAGTAGAAGGAGGAAGTAACATGAAAAAAAGAATGATCGCAGCATTAATGGCAACAGCACTGGCTGTATCCGCACTGGCAGGTTGTTCCAGCAAACCCGCGGAGTCCGCGGCAGCACCGGCAGAAACCACGGCAGCGGCAACCGAGGCAGCAACCGAGGCAGCCAAGGAGGATTCGGCTACCGAGGCAGCCACCGAGGCAGCTGCGCAGGCAGCAGCTTCAGGAGAGGGTTCTGACTACCATCTGGCTATCTGCATCCATTCCATGGACAACGAGTACTGGGCGCAGGAAGCAGAAGGCGCAAAGCTGGCAGCGGCATCCTATGGTGTATCGGCAGATGTCCTTACCTGTGACAGCGATGACAACAAGCAGCTGCAGGGAATCAAGGATTACATTGCACAGTACGGCGACAAGGCCATCTTTGTAGTTGACCCGTCATCCACAGCCAATACAGCCAACATCGCAGAGCTGTGCGAGGAGTCCGGAAACTACGTGACAATTCTGGCACACAGGGCAGAGGGCCTGTATCCAAAGGATTACCCTCATTTTGTGGCAAGCCTTATGCTGGATGATATCGCAATCGGCAAGGCAACCGCAAAGGCGCTGTTTGAGTCCATTGGCGGCGAGGGACAGGTTGTGGAACTGCAGGGACTGTTAGGCGATGACTCTGCAACCAACCGTCACAAAGCATTTGAGGAAGCCCTGAAGGATTATCCGAACATCGAAGTGGTTGACAGCCAGACAGCAAGCTGGAGCCAGTCCGAGGCAATGACCCTGACAGAGAACTGGCTGGTTAAATATCCTGACTTAAAGGGTGTTTATTCTGCAAACGACACCATGGCCCTTGGCGCTGTTGAAGCCCTTAAGAACAAGGGACTGAACGGAAAAGTCATGGTCAGCGGCTGTGACGGCATCGAGGCGGCCCTGAACGCTGTGAATGACGGAGACATGGTAATCACCAATGCCAACAACGGATACATGATCGCAGGCTACGGCGCATCCTATGCAATCCAGGCAGCCCTGGGCAAATTAGACCCAACCTCCATTCCTGACAATGAGCGCCTGATTTTCTGTAAGACAACCCTGGTTACAAAAGACAATGCAACTGATATCATTGACAAGTTCATTAAGACCAAGAATCCTGGCTACGACTACAATGACCTGTCATTCTGTATTGACAAATACCAGGAATAATCAGTATCAAGTAGGTAACTGTGAAGTGGGCTTGCCTGAGGGCAGACCCACTTCCTTTAAAAGGGGAATATTGTTCCATAATGACTATGTATATAAGGGGATAATATAATGAAGAATAAATGGGAAGAATCTTTAGCTGCATTATCCGTGGGCCAGCAGTTTGCTTACAAGGTCAAGGATGACGCAAGGAAAGATAAGATTAGAAGATATGCACCACTGATTCTGTTAGTTATCATGACTATGATAGGAGCAGTTTCCCAGAAGGATTTCTTTACTTGGGGAAATGTGGTCAACATCATGTACCAGATGTCAATCCCTCTTGTAATCTCTGTTGGCCTGACCTATGTGCTGCTGCTGGGCAGCATCGATCTTTCCATTGAAGGGGTCATGGGATTTGCAGGATCATTTGTGGCATTTTTGGTTGTTAACAACTCAAACAGCAATGATTTTGGTATTTTAGGTATTTTGTTTGTCATTCTTATCAGTACTTTTATCGGGGCAATAACAGGTATCATCCATGTAAAAGCAAGGATTGCAACATTCATTGTCACCTATGCGGTGGGAAGCATCATGACCGGCGTGGCGGTACTGGTTTACCAGGGCACGCCCATCCAGGTCAAGGATGAACTTTTCGTCGTACTGTCACAGGGGAAATTCATCGGTATCCCCTACATAACCATCATCGCTTTTGCCATCTTCATCATCGGCGCGCTGATCCTCAATTATACGGCCTTTGGAAGGGCTGTGTATGCAATTGGCGATAATGAGACAGCGGCAGCGTCCACGGGAATCAATATCGGTCTTACGAAAATAAAGGTATTTGCCTTGTGCGGATGTACGGCGGGTATGGCAGGCATACTGCAGTGCATACGCCTTAAATTAGGACAATCCAGCATCGGTCTGAATCAGATGTTCCCAGTTGTAACGGCTATTGTCATTGGCGGCGGTTCACTGGCCGGCGGCAAAGGAGGCGCATTGTCCGCCTTTGTCGGAGTTTTAATATATACAGAGCTTGCCAACTGGCTGACCCTGATGGGCGTGGACCCATACGTGAAAAAGGTCATCCAGGGCGTGATCATCATTGTTGCAGTTACCCTTACCATTAACCGTAACCGCAAGACCATATCAAAGTAAGGAGGGGGACACATGGGCGATTTGTTATTCGAAGCAAAAGGCGTTGGAAAGACATACGGAGCCAATACCGTTCTCCGGGATATTGATATGCAGGTCTACAGCGGAGAGGTCATTGGATTAATCGGTGAAAACGGAGCAGGCAAATCCACGCTGATGAAATTAATCAGCGGTGTTGAGAAACCTTCCATGGGAGAGATGTTCCGGATGGGCAAGCCCTATTCGGCCAGTTCCATCCTGGATGCCAACCATCAGGGAATCGGCATGGTGTTCCAGGAGCAGTCCCTGGTAGGCAACCTTACCATTGCCCAGAACATTTACCTGGGCAGGGAAAAGGGGTATTCAAAATGCGGGTTCGTCAACTGGAACAAGATGAACCAGGACGCAAAAAAGGCCCTGGGACGCATTGACATGGACCTGGACCCGTCCAGGAAGGTAAGGGACATTGACTTTGCGGCCCGTCAGATGGTGGAGATTGCAAAGGTGCTGGATGTGGTGACAGAAGCTGCAAACGGACACGCGATCATCCTTCTGGACGAGCCGACCACGGTACTGTCCGACGAGGAAATTAAAAAGCTGTTTGTCCAGGTAAGGAATATGAAGGAACAGGGCAATGCGGTGATTTTCATCTCACACCGCCTGGACGAGGTGTTGGAGATAACGGACCGGATTTATGTGTTCAAGGACGGCGAGGAGACAGCCGTAATGCCCACCAAGGGCGCGGATGTGAACCTTCTCTATGAGAAGATGGTGGGCAGGACCACCACAGGCGAATTCTATGTGGAGCACAAGCAGACCGTGCCAACGGACGAGGTAATCCTGGAGGTAAATGACTTAAGCCTGTTCGGCGCATTTAACCATGTAAGCTTTGAACTGAAAAAGGGGGAAGTGCTGGGATTTTGCGGAGTGGAAGGCTCGGGCAAGGAAGATATCTGTGCTGTGCTGGTAGGCGATGCCGCGCCCACGGCGGGCACGATTAAGGTAAAGGGCCGGGAATGCACCTTCCCCAATCCCTGCGCGGCCAGGAAAAAAGGAATCCTGTCCGTTCCCAAGGAACGCCGGGATGAGGGGATGATCGGACTGCTGTCCATTGAGGACAACATCATTGTCTCCCATATGGATGAGCTGTCCAGCCACAGCTTCCTGTCAGCTAAGAAAATGCACCAGGTTGCTGAAAACTGGGTAAAGAAGGCAGGGGTTAAGTGCTTTTCCATTGCCGAGCGTATCAACCAGCTATCAGGCGGCAACGCGCAGAAGGTCATATTTGCCAGGGCCCTTGAAAGCGGGTGTGAGATACTGATCCTAAACCATCCCACAAGAGGCGTTGATGTCGGCTCCAAGGAGGAGATATATGATCTGGTCAGGGATATGACCGCTGAAGGCCATTCCATTATATTGCTGGGAGATACACTGGATGAGTGTATCGGCCTGTCCAGCAGGATCATTGTTCTCAGGGACGGACTTATCAGGGGAAGCTTTGAGTGTCCGGTTGGCAACAAGCCGCTTCAGCTGGATATTGTCCAGCAAATGATGTAGGAGGGTACATATCATGGCTAATAAAAAGAAAAGCTTTAGTATATCTGATTATTCAAAGTACATGTGCCTCATAAGCATTGTGTTGGTGTTTGGCATATTCAGCATTGTGATACCGAATTTCATCGGCGCATACAGCCTGCAGAATATGATGATTGAGGCAGCGCCCCTGCTTCTCATGGCCGGAGGCCTTTCCTTTGTGATCTACACAGGAGGCATCGACCTGGGAGCCGGACCAATGGTATCCTGTACCTGTGTGCTTACCGGCATCTATGTGGCAAGGTTCGGCAATGTAATCATTCCGATCATGCTGGTGGTGGGACTGGCCATGGGCCTTTTGAACGGCCTGCTGGTGACCAAGCTTAAGCTTCCGTCCTTTATCGTCACCCTGTGCACCACCAACTTCTGGTCCTATATTGCCCTGACGCTCTGCCCCAATGGTTCGGAAATCATTCCCATGGACAAACGTTTCATGGTAAAATGGGCCACGCAGAAGGTGGCGGGCATCCCGGTGGTATTCATCATCGCATTGCTGGGAATCCTGCTGCTGTTCATCTTCCAGCAGTACACGGTGTATGGCAAATCCATCTATGCCGTGGGCGCCAATGTAAGCGCCGCAAGGCTGGCCGGCGTGGACACGGATAAAGCACAGATATCCGCATTTGTAATGAGCGGCGCCTGCAGCGCCCTTGCAGGGGCATTCTATGCATACAAGCTGAAGTCAGCGGTTCCCACCGTGGGAGACGCCCTTACGCTGACTGCAATCGCCTCGGTTGCACTTGGCGGCACCTCCATGGCAGGAGGCCGGGGCAGCGTCCTCAGGACCCTGATCGGCGTGGTGACCATCACAGGGGTAACCTCCGGCCTTAACATGATGGGGGTGGACCCGCTCTGGAAGAATATCGTGATCGGTATCATATTGATTGCGGCGGTTTGCCTGAATTCAGATACGAAGGGCCGGGATCTGATTATTAAGTAAATAAAAAGCTTTTCGATATGATATCCAAGGGGAAATGGGCGTTTTGCACAAAAAAACAGAACTAATTTGTTACATATTTCTTATTGACAGTAGAACTATAAATTGTTTATACTTAAGGCGCAATTGAAGAAAGAGCGTGTTACTGGTAAAGCAGGCATTAACTATAAAAGGACATTGGACGCAGTGTTCTTTGTGGTTAATGCCTTTTTTGTGTGGCGCCGCAAATGCCAGGGATACGCAGTGTGGTGTAGGAGCAGAATATGAAAGAAAAGGTTATGAAAGAAAAGGATATGAAGGAGCTATATACGGGCATGATATGAATGGACAGGATGTAGAAGAACAGGAAATATAATAAGATTGGAGAGAAAGATATGAAAGACAGGATTTTTGGTGTACTTCAGCGCGTGGGACGAAGCTTCATGCTGCCCATAGCAGTGCTGCCGGTTGCAGGCCTGCTGCTTGGTATCGGCAGTTCATTTACCAACCCAACAACCATTGCCACCTATGGACTGGGCAGGATTCTGGGAGATGGGACCATTCTGAACGCCCTGCTGGTAATCATGAGTAAGGCTGGAAGCGTTATATTTGACAATCTGCCCATCATATTTGCAGTGGGTGTTGCCATCGGTATGGCCAAGGCGGAGAAGGAGGTTGCCGCCCTTTCTGCCATGATAGCGTTCCTGGTCATGCATATGTCAATCAATGCAGTGCTTACTATTTCAGGAAAAATACTTCCGGACGGAAGTATTGCGCCGGGGGTTCTGGACGGAACCATTGCATCTGTATGCGGTATGCAGACCCTTCAGATGGGAGTGTTCGGCGGTATCATCGTGGGTCTGGGTGTGGCGGCCCTTCATAACCGTTATCATAAGATTGTGCTTCCCAATGCGCTTTCATTTTTCGGCGGTTCACGGTTCATCCCTATTATCTCCACCGTGGTATATCTGGGAGTGGGAATCCTGATGTATTTTATCTGGCCGGCGGTGCAGAACGGGATTTTTGCCCTGGGCGGACTGGTGACAGGGACAGGTTATGTGGGCACGCTGATATTTGGCATCATCAAACGCGCCCTGATTCCATTTGGGCTTCACCATGTATTTTATATGCCGTTCTGGCAGACGGCCGTGGGCGGGACCATGATGATAGACGGAAACCTGATTCAAGGCGGACAGAACATATTCTTTGCTCAGCTGGCTTCTCCGGATGTGGTACATTTCAGCGCGGATGCAACCCGTTATTTTTCCGGCGAGTTCATTTTCATGATATTCGGACTTCCTGGCGCAGCGCTGGCCATGTACCGGTGTGCAAAGCCGGATAAGAAAAAGGCAGCCGGCGGCCTGCTTCTGTCAGCCGCCCTGACCAGTATGCTGACAGGTATCACGGAACCCATTGAGTTTTCATTCCTGTTTGTGGCGCCCATGCTTTTTGCGGTTCAGGTAGTGTTGGCCGGAAGCGCCTATATGATTGCCCATATCCTGAACATTGCTGTGGGACTGACTTTTTCCGGCGGTTTCCTGGATTTGCTTATATTCGGTATCCTTCAGGGAAATGCAAAAACCAGCTGGCTATGGATCCTTCCGGTGGGGATCGTTTATTTCCTTCTGTACTACTTCATTTTCAGCTTCCTGATTAAAAAGTTCAACCTTAAGACCCCTGGCCGTGAGGATGAGGACGAAGAGACAAAGTTGTATACAAAAGCCGATGTCAATGCCAGGAAAGCGGCTTCTGTCAGCGGTACGGGTAAGGATAATGAACCCGTGGACCAGTTAAGCGCAGAGATTGCAAGAGGTCTGGGCGGCGCCGGGAATATCACATCCGTGGACTGCTGTGCGACCCGGCTCAGGTGTTCGGTGGACGAAGCGGATTTAGTAAATGAGAAAGTATTAAAGACAACAGGCGCGGTGGGCGTCATTAAAAAGGGACAGGGAATCCAGGTGATTTACGGTCCGAATGTGACAGTGATAAAAGCAAACCTGGAACATTTCCTGGAACATGCGCCTAAGGTGAAGCTGGACGCAGGCAATGACGAAAGCTTGGCAGGCAATAGCGGTGATACGAAAGGCCCGGAAGGCGGAAGCGGTGATGCTGCCAGGGAGAAAGCCGGCAGGAGTCCGTCTGACATCCATGTCCTTTGTTCCCCGTTTAACGGAAAGGCGGCGTCAATTACCGAGGCTGCAGATGAAGCCTTTTCCAGTAAGGCTATGGGGGATGGGTATATGGTCATCCCGTCGGACGGAGAGGTGGTTGCTCCGGAGGACTGTGAGATTGTGTTTGTGTTCCCGTCAAAGCATGCAATGGGCCTTAGGAATGCAGACGGCATGGAATATCTCCTGCATGTGGGCGTGGACACAGTGAAGCTGGACGGCAAGGGATTTGAGACCTTTGTGACAGATGGGCAGAAGGTGAAGAAAGGAAGCAGACTCATGCATTTTGACCTGGATTTCATCAGGGCCAACGCGGCGTCTGAAGCCTGCATGGTTGTGTTCACGGGGCTGAAGGAAGGCCAGGAGATACATCTGACCAGGACCGGGGATGTGAAGGGACTGGATGAGATTGGATGGTATTAGACATGTGCTGATAAATGGCTCAGGTATAAATGGCTTGTGGTTATTCAGAGTTGTTCTTTTATATCCGTATATGTTATAATTCATTAGGAAAGTATCTGGGACAGTATGGATGCTAAGGAGTCTTTTTATCATGGCTTTCTGCTGGGAGTTTTAGGTAACATGAAAGATTATATAGTCAGATCTGACCGGGAAGGAGGGCGCTGGCGTTCCGATATTGTGATCCGAAGCCTGAACGTAAAGTGTCCTCCAATGATATTGGAGCTGAAGTCTGCAGAGACTTATAAAGAGCTGGAAGAGGCTTGTGACAGGGCATTAAATCAGATTAAGGAGAAAGAGTATGGATCCTGGCTCCCGGAAGAGGGATATACGGAAGTTTGGAATCATGGGATTGCCTTCTACCGGAAGCAGTGTAAAATAAAAGTGGAGCATCAGGATTTTGCATGATGTTATTTTAAGATGGATCAATATCAGGGTATCCGGTATGGGGGAGGAACATATGTACCGTATCATAAAGGTTTTGAACAACAACGGAATACTGGTGCTGGACGGGGAGTCACAGCGGGAGGTCATACTGCTGGGCAACGGTATCGGTTTCGGGCACAGGACAGGAGAGCGGATTGAATCCACGGGACAGGCGAAACGTTACGAACTGGTTACCGGAAGGACATCGGCGCTCCAGCAGGTAAACAGTATCGAACCAGTGTACATTGAAGCCGCCGGAAGGATTATTGAAGAAGCAGAAGGGACCATGGGGACCTTAAGCCACGATATCCTGATACCCATGGCGGACCATATTGCCCTGGCGGTGAGCCGGGCCAGGGAGGACCGGGAACTTCCCAATCCTTTCCGGCATGACATCAAGGCGTTATTTTCCAGTGAATATCAGTCCGCCCTGAAGGGCGTTGGGATTATCCGGGAACTGACCGGGATAACCATATCAGAGGACGAGGTTGGCTACATCACCCTTCACATCCATGCAGGCCTGTCTGAAGAGAATGTTGCGGCTGCCATGGACATAGCGCGGCTGGTGCAGGACAGTATGCATCAGATTGAAAGCAGCATGGGGGTTAACCTTGCTTCGGATTCACTGGGATATAACAGGCTGGCCAGCCATGTCCGGTATATGATTGCCAGGGCCAGAAAAGGAGAGCGGGCCAGCCTTGATATGCAGGATTACGCAAGGACCAGTTTCCCAAAGCCTTATGAGGTGGCCAAGATGGTGTGCCGGTATATGGAGAAGCGCCTGGGGATTCCCTTGGCGCCGGAGGAAACAGGCTTCCTGGCAATCCATATACAGAGGGTGATGCAGCAATAGGCTTATTTTTAAATCAATGGACTGTTTCTGCCCGGTCCGGGCGCTGATGGACGGACGGGCGCTCGGACAGGAACAGTCCGGCAAGGGTCAATGCGATGCCGCATACAGCGGTCATGGTCACGGGTTCCTTTAATACAAGTGCGGAACTGACCGTGGTAATGACCGGTACCATGTAGATATACACGCTGGTCCGGACCGAACCCAGGATTTTAACAGCCAGGTTCCAGGTGACGAAGCAGAGGGCGGACGCGCCCAGTCCCAGGAACAACAGGTTGCAGAGGTTTAAGGGGCTTATGACCTGGCTCAGTGAGACATGGAAGTCCATAATGGCCAGTGCCGGAATCATGAAGATAAGCCCATAGAAAAATGTGCGCCGTGTGGTCTGGATCGTGCCATAGCCAAGGGCGCTTATTTTTTTTGTCAAAGTGGAGTACACGGCCCATATAATGGCGGCAGCCACGGCCAGGATGTCACCCATCGGATTGATGGACAGGGAACTGCTTCCAAAGCTCAAAAGGAAAATCCCGGCCATGGCCAGCAGGAACCCGATGAAGAAATGCCTGCCGGGCCGGGGGCCGCCCAGGAACAGGCAGCTGAGGATGGCCGTGAAAAACGGCGCAATGGAGATGATGACGCCTACGTTGGATGCCAATGTGTAGGTAAGGGCGATGTTCTCCAGCAGGTAATACATGGTTATGCCGCACAGTCCTGCTGCAGCGAACAGCGGTTCCTGTCTGCGGGAATCCGGCCTAAGGATCCTGGGACACACCAGCCACAGGGCCAGATAACCCATGACAAAGCGGATGAACAGGATTTCCACAGGAGAAAATGTTTTCAACAGGACCTTGGTGGAAATAAAGGTGGTTCCCCATATGAGGATGGTGATGAATGCGGCCAGATGGCCTTTGTGTGTTTTATCATAATTCATGGTGCGGCTCCTTTTCCGGTTCTGATGTGGTGGTGAATATTTTCTGGTACTGCCTGGGGGTCAGTCCGATGAATTCCTTAAAGAAATTGGTAAAATGGCTCTGGTCTGAGAATCCGGCCATGGCTGCCGCATCCACAGGCGCAATTCCCTGCTCCAGGAAATGCTTTGCCTTGTCAAGGCGGATGGTCTGCAGATACCGGTAGGGGGATACGCCAATCTGCTTTGTAAAGGAACGGAGCAGATAGGATTTCCCAAAAGTAGTCATGGCTGTCAGTTCGTCAAGGGACAGGTTGTCTGAAAAATGTTCCTCCATATAGGTGCACAGCGACTGTATCTGGGGATTCGGCCGGGAAATGGTTTCCTCGCTGAAAGGTTCCGCATATTCCTGCAGGAGCTGTTCCAGAAGGAAAAACAGGGATTCCTCCTTTTCCAGTTTGGACGCATGCCTTAATATGGCGTCATAAAGCGCTGCCACGGACCGGGTGATGTCGCTGCGGAACACCACGTTCTGCGTAAAATACGGGCGGAAGGATCTGCCTGTAATCTCTTTAACGGATTTCTCCATTATCTCCGGCTGGATGTTTACTGCCCGGTAGTCCAGCAGCTGGCCGTCCACGGGCGCGCAGCAGTGGTTATCCCTGGGGTTGAAAAGGATTAAATCCCCGGCGCTTACATCGCATTCCTGGTTTTTACACCAGAGATGGCGTTTCCCGCCCTCCACAAAACCAATGACATAACATTCATGGAAATGATTGGGGAATTTTTGTACGATGCCGCTGAGCTGGTAAGCCTCCAGTTCTAAGTCGCGGTCATAATGGACATGGCGTTGTTCCTGGTTCTGTATCATGAAAGATTACCTCCGGTTCTGTCTGGCTGTGTCCGTCCGGCATTCGTGCCGTGTGTGACTGTTACTGCATTGCGCAGGATTTGGGGACCTACGGCATGGGTGCCGCAGAGGCGGCGGGATGCGGACACATCATAGTGTATCATAATTTTGCCGGGATTTCTTGGATGATATGACACCGTGTTAAAAAAATCTTGATTTTTTAATGAAATGATGATACGCTAAGGATGACATTTCACACACACAGCCAGCTCCTGAACCATCACAATCAGGAGGGCAAACGAATGAATTTATTTGATTTAACAGGCAAAAAGGCAATTGTAACAGGCGGAACCAGAGGCCTTGGCTATGGAATGGCTGAAGGGCTGATTGAGGCAGGCGCCGAGGTGGTCATATTCGGAAGCAGCGAAAGGGTACATGATGTGGCTGCCGGATTGTGCCATAAGGGGCTTAAGTGTCATGGAATTGCAGTGGACCTGGGGGACAGCGCTGCCAGGGCAGCGGCATTTGACGAGGCGGTTAAGTGCCTGGGCGGTCTTGACATCCTGGTGAACTGCGCAGGAATCCAGAGACGCCACAAAAGTGAGGAATTTCCCCTTGACGACCTGGCAGATGTGATGAACATTAACTTTACTGCCTGCTTTGAGCTTTGTCAGATGGCGGCCCGTGAGTTCATGGCAAAGGAAAAGCCTGGCAAAATCATCAACATCTCGTCCATGCTGGCGTTCTTTGGCGGGATGACTGTTCCGGCCTATGCCGCGTCCAAGGGCGCAGTGACACAGATGACCAAGGCATTCTGCAATGAGTGGGCCAGCAAGGGCATCAACGTTAACTGTATTGCCCCAGGGTATATGGACACGGAGATGAACACAGCCCTTACGGATCCGGCGAACCCAAGGTTTGCTGAGATTACCAACCGTATTCCCGCCCGCCGCTGGGGCACGCCCGATGATATGAAGGGAACCGTGATATTCCTGGCATCGCCGGCATCCGATTACCTGAACGGGGCAGTGATTCCTGTGGACGGAGGATATCTGGTTAAGTAGTAGACCTTATATGAATTGCAGAAAGCAAATAGAATATACCAACACCGCATTCCGTGCATATGGATGCGGTGTTATTTTTTTATATAAAACTGCCTGTCTGTATTGACATTATGGGTAAAATATGCTTAAATTAAGTCATAACAATAAAAAAGGAACATTGTTCCGATATTCGGAACAATAGGGCTGGCTGTAAGATTTACCTGTGTGAATGTGTGGGATTTAGTTGAAATGTGGATGTAACTGAAATGTGGATGTAACTAAGATGTGGATGTAACTAAGATATGGATGTCACTGAGATGTGCACGTTAAAATATGAAACCGTGTAAAACCATCGGCAGCCAATACAATGTAAATGGAGTAAGGAGGATTACAAATTATGAAGACTTTAGTTTATGCAGCGCCGGAAAAAGTAGAGGTCCGCGAAATGCCTGTTCCGGAGCCAAAGGAAGGACAGGTCAGGATCCGTGTATCTTACTGCGGTATCTGCGGATCGGATATCGGCATATTTGCAGGCAAGCATCCGCGTGCAAAGGCTCCCCTGGTACTGGGGCATGAATTTATAGGAACCATTGATGCGATTAACGGAGGAAGCGGCAAGTTTAACGTTGGGGACAGGGTATCTGCATATCCTCTTCTTTCCTGCGGACATTGTTTTGCATGTAAGACAGGAATCCCCCATGTGTGCCAGACACTGAAGCTGATTGGCATTGACGTGGACGGCGGGATAGCAGAGTATGTGACCTGTGATGAGGATGTGCTGTTTAAGATTGATGAGGCTGTTTCCGACAAGGCGGCAGCTGTCATTGAACCCCTGGCCGTTATCGTGCGCACCATGCACCAGGCCAATTTCCAGACAAGGGATACGGCTGCAGTCATCGGCGCAGGCCCCATCGGACTCCTTACGGGAATTGTATTAAAGCATGCGGGCGCTTCCAAAATCATTATTTCGGATGTGGATGACGCAAGGCTTGCCATGTGTAAGGAATTTGGATTTGAGACAGTAAATGTGAAGAATGAGAGCATGATAGATTATGTGAACCAGGCAACCGGAAACGTGGGCGTGGATGTGGTATTTGAGTGCAGCGGTTCTGAGCCGTCAGCCCTGGAAATCACAAAGCTCTGCCGCATAGGCGGCATGATCTGCCTGACCGGCGTACATAAGGTTCCCCATGCAGTGAACCTTCAGGATGTGAATTTCAAGGAGCAGACCCTGGTGGGCAGCCGTGTATACACGCTTCGGGAGTTTGGCCAGGCAGTGGAGTATGCAAAGGAGATTGCGCCTGAGTTGGAGAAGATTGTGACCCATGTTGTTCCGTTAGCTGAGTCTGAGAAGGTCTTTGACCTGATTAAAGATCCCGGCGAGATGACGGTAAAAGTACTGGTTGACTGCCGGTAATATCAGGAAGGAGAAGGACAGCCATGAAAATCATTGTTACGGATTGCGACCACGATAAGATGGTTCAGGAGGAAGAGGTGTTTGCCAGGGCCGGTATGACATTTACACACCTTGCCTGTAAGACTGAGGACGACCTGATCTGCCAGGCCAAGGGCGGGGAAATCATGCTGACCCAGTACGGCCCCTTCAGCCGCCGGGTGATGGAGGCCCTGAAGCCGGAACTGAAGCTGATTTTAAGATACGGCGTGGGCGTGGATACCATAGACTTAGAAGCAGCTACCGACCTGGGCGTGCAGGTATGCAATGTCCCGGATTACGGCATGAATGAAGTGGCTGACCAGGCCATGGGCCTGATGCTGGGCCTGGTGCGCAAGATATGTGAGATGAACGACTGTACCAAGCACAGGACCTGGAATTATACAGAAGCCATCCCGGTACACCGCATTCCCGGTTCCACGGTGGGAATCGTGGGCTTTGGACGTATTGGCCGCACCTTTGCCAAGAGGATGATGGGCTTTGACTGCCGGCGCATTGCATGCGACCCTGTTTATGAGGTGGGAAGCGTGCATGACGGAGTGGAAATCGTGACCCTGGATACACTTTTAAAGGAATCCGACATGATTTCCATCCATTGTCCCCTTCTGCCTGAAACCACCAACCTGATTAACATTGACGCCTTCAGGAAAATGAAGCCCACTGCCTTTGTGGTCAACACGGCCAGAGGCGGTATTGTCAATGAAGGGGACCTGCTTACGGCCCTTCAGGAAAAGCTGATTGCAGGAGCGGCCCTGGACGTGGTATCAGAGGAACCCATGGAAGTGGGGGCAGCCCTTTTCCGGTTTGACAACTTCCTGTGCAGTCCCCACATGGCCTGGTATTCCCAGGAATCCGCCCTTGAACTGAAGCGCAAGATTGCCGAGGAAGCAGTGCGCTTTGCCAATGGGGAAGCAGTGAAATATCCAGTCAACCACTTATAAGCACGGTCTGTATGGCTGAGGCAGGACCGGGTCCTAATCCGCAGGTTTGCGGCGGTTAGGACCCGGTCCTTTTTGGCCTGGGGCGCGCCTTCATGTTCCCGATTCCTTGCGCCCGCCCCTGAACTATGCTATGATACAGAAATAAACAGTAAACAGAGGATGGTGCAGGAACAGTTATGGCAAAAGAGACAATACAGTCCGTGGAGCGGACGTTTCAGGTAATAGAGCTGCTGGCGGAAAAGGGCGCCATGGGCGTCAGGGAAATCGGGCATGAGACCGGCCTTCACTCCACCGTGGTGCACCGGGTTCTGGGGACACTGGTGGACCTGGGATACGCGGGGCAGGAGGAGGAAACCGGCAAATACCTCCTTACCTATAAAATGCTGGCAGTGGGCAACAGCATCCAGGAACGCAACAGCGTGGTGAAGCTGGCCCATCCATACCTGGCGGCCTTGTCCGAGGAGTGTAAGGAAACCGTGCACTTCGTGGAACGGGCAGGGACCAACATACGTTATATTGATAAAATCACGCCTTCAGCCAATATGTTTGCAACCGGCTCCCATGTGGGGCTGGAGTTCCCTCTGGCAGGGACCGCGGTGGGCAAGGCCATCCTGTCCGAACTGTCCGAGGCCGAGGTAAAGGCGGTGTGGGATGACAGCCAGATCGTGCAGTATACGTCCAACACGATCTGCGACCTGGACCGGCTGCTGGAGGAGCTTAAGAACACCAGGAAAACCGGGTTTGCCTATGATATGGAAGAAAGGGAAGCCGGACTGTTCTGCGTGGGAGTCAGCGTGCCGGATTATAAGGGCGATTATGTCTACGGAATCAGTATTTCCGCCCCGTTGGCAAGGATGCAGGAGGAACGCCTGGAGGAAGTGAAGAAACATCTGTGGGACACACGTGAACGGATTATAGGTGTAATCGGCAAGAAGAAAAACGGATAGGAGTCATGATATGAAATCACTTGTAATAGCTGAAAAACCGTCGGTGGCCAGGGACATTGCCCGTGTGCTTAAGTGCAATAAGAACATAAACGGGGCCATTGAAGGGGAACGGTATATTGTCACCTGGGGGCTGGGCCACCTGGTCACACTGGCCGATCCGGAGGATTATGATAAGAAGTATAAGGAATGGAAGATGGAAGACCTTCCCATGGTGCCGGACGTGTTCAAGCTGGAGGTCATCGGACAGACAGCCAAACAGTATCACGCGGTAAAGGCGCAGATACACAGGCAGGACGTGGGGGAAATCATCATTGCCACGGATGCGGGGCGCGAGGGCGAACTGGTTGCCAGGCTGATACTTAAGAAGGCGGGAAGCAATAAGCCCATAAAGCGTTTATGGATCTCATCGGTCACGGACAAGGCAATCCGCGAAGGCTTTGCCCATTTAAAGGACGGCAGGGAATATGACAGCCTGTATGACGCGGCCATGTGCCGGGCGGAGGCGGACTGGCTGGTGGGAATCAACGCCACCAGGGCCCTGACCTGCAAATACAATGCCCAGCTATCCTGCGGCCGTGTCCAGACGCCTACCCTGGCAATGATTGCAAAGCGGGAAGCAGACATAAGAAGCTTTGTCCCAAAACCATATTACGGGCTTCAGGCCAGGAAGGGCGGGCTGGTATTCACCTGGCAGAACCGTGCATCCGGAGGTTACAGCACCTTTGACAGGCAAATGGCCCAGGACCTGCTTACACGCCTGAAAGGGGAAAACGGTGTGGTGGATGAGGTAAGGAGGACGCCCAAGAAAACATCCGCTCCCCTTCTTTATGACCTGACCGAGCTGCAGCGGGACGCCAACAAGCGTTTTAACTATTCTGCCAAGGAAACCCTTAACATCATGCAGCGCCTGTATGAGAACCATAAGGTGCTGACCTATCCCAGGACAGATTCCAGATATCTGACCAGCGACATCCTGCCAACCCTGAAGGAAAGGCTGAAGGCCTGCGCGGTTGGACCTTACCGCACCCTGGCAGGGCGCCTTACCATGCAGGCCCTCCCGGCAAAACCGTTCTTTGTGGACAATTCCAAGGTATCGGACCATCACGCCATCATCCCCACGGAACAGTTCGTGCAGCTGGACCATATGACCATTGACGAGCGGCGGATATACGACCTGGTGGTGCGCAGGTTCCTGGCTGTGATGTACCCGCCCTTTGAATATGAACAGACCAGCCTGGTCATAAAGGTCGGAGGCGAGAGCTTTGTGGCCCGCGGGAAAATCGTCAAGGACCAGGGCTGGAAGGCTGCCTATGAAAACCTTCAGGATGAGGACGAAGAAGATGAAAAGGAAGTGCGGGAACAGCAGCTGCCGGATTTAAAAAAGGGTGATGTGATTGGGAATCTGGGCATTTCCGTGACAGAAGGCAGGACAAAGCCGCCTGCGCCCTTTAATGAAGCCACCCTGCTGTCCGCCATGGAGAATCCGGTGGCTTACATGGAATCCAGGGACAAGGAACTGGCAAGGACCCTTGGGGAGACAGGGGGGCTGGGGACAGTCGCAACCAGGGCGGATATCATTGAAAAGCTGTTTTCCAGCTTCCTTCTGGAAAAGAGGGGAAAGGACATATATCTTACATCCAAGGCAAAGCAGCTTCTGGAACTGGTTCCAGGGGACTTAAAGAAACCGGAACTGACAGCAGACTGGGAGACAAAGCTTTCAAAGATAGCCAAAGGAAGCCTGAAACGGGGCGCCTTCATGAAGGATATACGGATTTATTCCCAGGAACTGATTGGGCAGATTAAGGCCGGACAGGGAAATTTCCGCCACGACAACCTGACTAATACCAAGTGCCCTGTGTGCGGGAAGCGCATGCTGGCCGTGAAAGGGAAAAACAGCGAGATGCTGGTGTGCCAGGACAGGGAATGCGGGCACAGGGAGACTGTTTCACGCACCTCCAATGCACGCTGCCCTGTGTGCCACAAGAAGCTGGAGCTAAGAGGCAAGGGAGATGCCCAGATATTTGTGTGTAAATGCGGGTACAAGGAAAAGCTGACCGCATTCCAGGCCCGCAGGAAAAAGGAGGGCGCCGGGGTATCTAAAAAGGATGTGGCCAAATACCTGAACCAGCAGAAAAAAGAAGCAGAAGAGCCTGTGAACAACGCCTTTGCACAAGCGCTGGCAGGAATCAGGCTGGATCGTGAAAGCTGAGATATTTCTTGACAATTTAGTTAGAAGATGCTAATCTATATATGCAGTTAGGATACACTAATTCCCTGACTGCATATTTTGAAATACATAGTTAGTTGAAACTTACCAAAAAACGGAATCACCCATCCATTGTCCCTATACATGAAATCAGGTAAAAGGAGGAAATCATACTATGTGGCAGAAAGAAGAGGTCATCCATAAACTTCAGGGAAGCGGCAGGCGGGTAACCAGGCAGCGGGAGATGCTTTTGGAAATCATCCTGGACGGTTCCTGGAGCAGCTGCAAGGAAATCTATTATGAAGCAGCCAAGCGCGACCCATCCATCGGCCTGGCAACCGTGTACCGCATGGTAGGTACACTGGAAGACATCGGCGTCCTGACCAGAAGCTACCATTACTGCCTGCCGGCCAAGGAGCGGCAGGATGAATGCGCAAGCGCCTGAAGGGATGGCTCCATTCCATAGCCACTGTGTTTGCCATCACTACCATAACCTAAGTTAATCTGAGTTATAGGAGTCAGGTACCTCATGTCCGGGTTAAGCGGACGGGGGACGCTGGCTCTTTTTTTACCAGATATACAAAATATCCTTGACCTTCACCCCTCTTCACCCTTTACACTATAGGTGTCCCGGGACAAGGAGGAATCATATGACAATAAAAGAAGTGGAACTTCAGGCAGGAATCACAAAGGCCAATATTAGCCCGCGGCCCGGTGACCTGCGGTCCCGTGCCCCACATTTCATCTAAACCCACAGTTGCGTTCCAATGGAAAAGAATGGTATACTAAACATAATTAGTACCGCCAGGCGTAAATACGCCAGGCGGCGCTAAGGTGTGTTTGAAAATTCATTCCCGCCATCTGCCCTAAGGAATCCACCATAGGTACCCCTTAGGGCAAAGCACTAGACTGGAAAATAAAACGAAGTGAGAGGGCTCTGTTATGGAACGGAAGGTCAGCCTGGAAGAGATATCAGACGGAAAACTTTATGGAAGCAATGATTTGGTAAAGGCGGACTGCGGTGACTGCAGCGGATGTTCTGCGTGCTGCCGGGGCATGGGAAGTTCCATCCTTCTGGACCCCTATGATATCATGCGCATGACAGGCGGGCTGCATATGCAGTTTAACCAGCTGCTGGCAGACTACATGGAACTGAATGTGGTGGATTATATGATCCTTCCCAACCTTAAGATGTCCGGCGGCGATGAAAGATGCGGTTTCCTGGATGACCGGGGCCGGTGCTCCATCCATCCCATCCGTCCGGGCTTTTGCCGGCTGTTTCCCCTTGGAAGGGTCTATGAGGACCGCTCCTTCCGGTATTTCCTTCAGGTTCACGAATGTCCCAGGGAAAACCGTACCAAGGTAAAGGTACGCAGATGGGTGGACACCCCGGACTTTAAGGCATATGAGCGGTTCGTGGCGGACTGGCACTATTTTCTGAAAGACCTGGGGGAAGCCATGAAGGACAGCAGCCAGGAAACCAGGAAAGCCGTGAACATGTACATGCTGAACCGGTTCTATGTAACCCCCTTTGGGGAAGATGAGGATTTTTATCCACAGTTCTACAGACGGCTTGAGGAAGCCGCCGCATTTGCGGCCGGCCAGGGAATCCGGACAGGCGTTTCAGCCGGCGGCATAGGCAGATAAGAAGCAGACAGGATGCAGGAAAATGGTAAAAAGAACAGGAGGAACAGATTATGGGACTGAATGAGATCTTAAGCGGGAGAAGAAGCATACGCAGGTATAAAGCCGGTACGGAGGTGGACCCGGCCCTGATCCGGGAAATGCTGGAGGCAGCTGTCTGGGCGCCTTCCTGGAAAAACTCCCAGACCTCCAGATACTATGTGGTAACGTCACGGGAAATGCTGGAAAAGGTAAAGACTTCCTGCCTTCCGGAGTTCAACCAGAAAAACTGTAAGGATGCGCCGGTGCTTATTGTCACTGCCTTTGTAAAAAACCATTCAGGACATGACAGCCAGGGCTGTCCTGTAAATGAACTGGGCAATGGCTGGGGCGCCTATGACCTGGGACTTCACGATGCCAACCTGATCCTTAAGGCCAGGGAGCTGGGTTTGGATACCCTGATAATGGGAATCCGCGACGCGGATGCGCTGAGGGAAATCCTGGGGATTGATGGGGACCAGGAAGTGGTGTCGGTCATTGCCGTGGGATACAGGGACATCGACCCTGCCATGCCGGCCAGGAAGAGCGTGGAGGAGATTGCCCGTTTTTATTAGAATGGACGGAGGGTGATATATGGACAGGATTGACAGGGTATCCATTGTAGGAATGGGCGCCATGGGAATTTTATACGGGGACTTTTTTGCCAATGCGCTGGGGAGGGAGCAGGTCACCTTCCTGGCAGACAGTGACAGGGCCAGGCGGTACAGGAATACCCCGGTATATTGCAATGGAAGGAAGATGGATTTCCGGATACAGGACGGAGCCGTGCCTGATTCCCAGGGACCGGCCCAGCTGTTGCTGTTTGCTGTCAAGGCAACTGCTTTAGGGGACGCCATCAGCGTGGCCGGAAACCAGGTTGGGAAGGATACGGTCATACTGTCCGTGCTCAACGGCATTACCAGTGAAGCCGTGATTGGGGAGGCGCTGGGCATGGACCATGTGCTCTACTGTGTGTCCCAGGGCATGGACGCGGTGAAGCTGGGAAATGAACTGACCTATTCCCACATGGGCCAGATATGCATCGGGATACCGGAGGACCAGGCATACAAGGAGCCAATGCTTTTGGCTGTCACAGACCTGTTTGACGAAACCGGATTTCCCTATACAAGGGAACCTGATATCATAAGACGCCTGTGGTGCAAATGGATGCTTAATGTGGGCGTGAACCAGACAGTCATGGTGACGGAAGGAACCTATGGCACGGTTCAGCGTCCCGGAAAGGAACGTCAGATGATGCGCGATGCCATGGCGGAGGTGGTGGCGTTGGCGGACAGGGAACACATACGGGTGACCGAAGAAGACCTGCAGGGTTATGTGGATTTAATTGATACACTGAATCCGGATGGGATGCCCTCCATGCGCCAGGATGGCATTGCCCGCAGGCAGTCCGAAGTGGAGTTTTTCGCAGGCACGGTCATCCGGATGGCAGAACGGCATGGGCTTAACGTGCCGGTGAACAGGGAACTGTACCGGAGGATAAAAGAGATGGAGGCAGGATATCCGGGGGTTGGATGAAAATCCCTGATGCATGGAAAGGACAGATATAGGGGACGGATATAAAGGGCAGGGAATGGTTGGAAATCCATTCCTGCCCTGAATCATTTTATGGTTCAAAAAAAGATTTGACAACAGTCATGATGCCTTCCGCCAAAGCCCCATGGTTTTTGGCATCCATATGGAGCTGGTCCAGGGAACTGGCCCGGGCCAGGGAAGCAGCGTCTATATACATACAGCCAAGGGATCTGGCAGCCTGTTCATAGAGCGGGGCCAGGCTCCTTGACTTAACAGGAGAAGTTTCATCAAAGCTTACAAAGGGACAATGGTCCAAGTCCTCTCCGATATGGACAGGTGAAACAACCAGGATCTGGGGAACCTTATAACCAGGGCCGTAATCAAAATGCTGCACCAGGTTACACAGGTTTTCCATGCCTTTTGCAATGATTTTAGGCGTTGCATTCAGATGGACCTTGCAGTCATTGGTCCCAAGGGCAAGGATTACCAGGTCCAGCGGCTTGTGGCTCTGAAGGGCAATGGGAAGCGCCTGGATCCCGCAGCGTCCCGGTTCCAGGGGGTCGTCCCAGACCGTGGTGCGTCCGCCCATCCCTTCTTCAATCACATAATATTCAGGGCCTAAAAGTACCTGCAGGCGTCCGGGCCAGCGGGTGTTCCATGCATGTCTTCCTCCCTTTGGATTGGTACCGAAGGTATTGGAATCACCAAAGCAGAGAATATTAATCATAAACAATGCCTCCTTCTTTTTGCTGCTTTCTATCATATCACAAGTGATGGCAAAATACAGGAATTTGTGTTAAAATATACAAAACTGTAACAGGAGGCGCCGTATATGAAGAATCTGTCAAAGGAGTTTGTGGGAAGGACAATCCGGGCATTGCTGTTCATTGGCCTGGTGGTCATACTCTGCACCGCTGTTTCCAGTGCCGGCCTGTTCCTGGCATCCCGATTCGGACTGACCAAATCCAGGGAGCAGGTTCCACTGACCGCGCTTTCCATAGAAGGGGAAGGCAGCGTGGAACTTCCCCAGCGGGGGAAGATGGTGGAAGGCGAGGGCTGGAGACTGAGGAATTCCAGGGATATTTACACCCTTACCCTGGACAACGCCATGATTGGGGATGGATCTGGGCAGCCGGCCATTTCCATAACCGGGGACCTTATCATGGAATTAAAGAAAGACAGCGGCAGCTGGATAAATTCTGGCGGCAATGGCATACAGATAGAAGCAGGAACCCTGGTCATCCGCGGGGCCGGAAGCCTGAAGATTGATGCCGGGGGCACGGCAATTGCCGGAAACAGTATGGAACCGCCCCTTCCTTTGTGCAGGATAGAGGACGGAGACATGGAAATTACTGGAAATGATTACGGCATAGCCGGGGTTGAACTGGAGCTGGCCGGCGGAAGCGGGATAATAGAGGCAGAAGCTGAAAACGGGACCGGCATCTGCGCCGGAAGGCTTGCTGCGGAGCCGTCCCTGGGCAGTTATACAATCCGCGGGAACGCTGGCGCAGTCCTTTTAGCCACTCCCCAGCCGGCCGAGCCTCAGGTATCCATACCGGACCAGGTCCGCATCCTTCCCCAGCAGGCCGGAATAAAAACAGGGGAGCCGGAGATTACATTCATAGGAAAATGATTCAGGAACACACATGAAAGAAAGGATGATGATTCAGATGAATATGACCGTTTTATGCTACAAAAAGTGCAGCACATGCCAGAAGGCATTAAAGTGGCTGGATGCCAATGGAATCAAGTATGAGGAAAGGCCCATTAAGGAAGAGCATCCCAGCCAGGAGGAACTGAGGGAATGGTATAAGAAGAGCGGGCTGCCCCTGAAGAAATTCTTCAATACCAGCGGAAACATTTACAAGGAAATGTCACTGAAGGACAAGCTGCCCCAGATGGATGAAGAGCAGCAGCTGGCCCTTCTTGCCACGGACGGCATGCTGGTAAAGCGCCCGCTGGTAATTGCAGATGGATTTGTACTCACTGGTTTTAAAGAGGCGGAGTGGAAGGAGAAGATGCTGTAACTTCCCGGCAACCCCGCAGAAGTCCGAGCCTTCCCTCCCCCCTAATCCTGCAATATTTTTATTGGGCGGCCACAAGGTCATCCAGTGACCCGAAGTGATACCCCATTTCTTCCCACTTTGTCAGAAGTTCATCCAGGATCTGTCCATTGGTCTTAGAGGTGCTGTGAAGGAGGACAATGGCGCCGGGGTGGATGCGGCCCAGAAGCTTCTTAAAAGCCTCTTCCTTGGTCGGCTGTTTGTCTTCATACCAGTCCACATAGGCGAGGCTCCAGAAAAAGGTCCGATAGCCCATGTCATTGGCCATTTTCAGGTTGCTCTCACTGTACTTCCCCTGCGGGGGGCGGTAGTATTTCTTCATGGGCTGGCCGGTGGTCTGCTGGTACAGGCTTTCCAGGTCGTTCAGTTCTTTTTCAAAGGATTCCTTGGTGGATATCTTGGACATGTCCGGATGGTGGAAGGTGTGGTTGCCCACGGTGTGTCCTTCGGCCACCATACGTTTGACCAGGTCGGGGCTGGTCTCAATGTAGTTTCCTACCAGGAAAAATGTGGCGTGGACATTGTGCTTTTTCAGGGCGTCCAGGATGGCGGCGGTATTCCCGTTTTCATATCCCGCGTCAAAGGTCAGGTAAATCACCTTATCCTGCGTATTCTGGGCATAGTAGGCATTGTACTGTTTCAGATAATCCGCAGTGGCATTGCCGATGGGCATCTGTCCCTCGCCCGGGAAACTTAAGCCCCAGTTGCCGTCCGCGGATGTGGTGACGGCCTGGGGGGCGCTGGCATAGTCTGCTGTCTGGAGTCCCCGGTTGTATTCCACGACCTGGGCTGTCAGCCGCCCGGCGCAGAAGGCCAGGGCAAACAGCAGGGTGGTCTTGAGTAGTTTTTTAATAGGAAGTTTGGCTGAAAGTCTTCTAAGCCTGTTTTTCATTCTGATTTCATTCCGTTTCAGACGTGTTTACTTAAATATATAGGGGAAAGGGATGTACCATTCCACGAAAACGGAATTATATTTTCTTATACATGATGTGCCGGGGCAGGGAGCCGTATTTCACGGTGGTGTCTGCAATCTTAAAGCCCAGTCTGAGAAAATTATTCAGGCTGTATAGGTTGTCAGGATGGACCGTGCCCATAAGATGGCAGTAGGGGGTGGAAGCCAGGTAATCCTCCCCGTGTTTCATCAGCTCATATTGAAGACCCTTGCCGCGGAAATCAGGAAGCACGGCCAGGGAATCCATATAAGCCACCTTTTGCAGCTCTTCCTTCTCCAGATGTACATAATGCCCCAGATTGTCATCCCCCCCGCCAGGGTAGTGGATGATGAAAAATGCCCCGATCCGGCCCTGGTGGGCAGCTTTAAACACAATTCCCTTATGCTGGTCCGCTATGTGTTCCAGGATATAGTCCTCTGTATCAGTACAATACCAGCCCTTGTCATCCAATAGGGAACTGGCCAGGGACATGATGTGATGGATTTCGTTTGTATCAGATGGTTCTGCACGTAATATTTCCATGATTTCCTCCTGTCTGGGGTGATGGTTTTGGCAATTGCTTTTATTAAGATATAGTACCATGATTTTAAATAAATGTCATTGCGGCAGGAGGAGATTCCTGATAATCAGGATGAATGTATTGCTTATCTCAGCAGGGGAAGGTTTCCGGTCAGTTTGTTGACCAGTTTTTTGGAACCGCAGATTCCGATGCCAAGATACTGGAATTCCTTTTCCTCGGCCTGGGCAGCCTTGTCAATGAATTCATCGTAGGTCCTGCAGCCCTGGGCCACATCGGAAAAGTCAACAACCATTAAATCAGAGTAACAGGGCTGGTAGAGCTGTTCGCGGATGGAACGGATTTTTTCCTTATCCGCCTTCAGGATTGGAACCGGAAATTCTATGATTCCAAGATGTTCTCTCCCGCTTTTATCCCGGACATCCGGCCCGACTGTTTCCGGCATGTGCTTGCCAAGGGTAATCCCCATGATCCCGGCAGTATTGGCAATGACGCCTAAGGGTAAATCTTCATCCATGACCATGACACATTTCTGGTTTTGCATATCCATATTTCTTGACTCCTTTTCAGACATATTCTGGTAGACTCTGCTTATTCCTTGGTTTTTCAAGGGGGTATACTTTATTTTTCAATGGTATAGAGCTTATTTTATCATTATGATCAGGAAATTTCTTGGAAGATATGACACTGGATGGGGAATAAAAAGTAGGGGATACAAAGGGCAGGCTGCCGGGAGGAGTGTGCGTTTGGCGGTTGCCCAGAAGATAATATAGGGAATTTAGCCAAACAAGGTTTCATTTTTTTGTAATATTTTACGGTATCCATGGAGAAATTGTTATGCTACAATACACAAAAGAGGTGATAAGTTTGTCTGAAAAGCGAACACATTACCCAACAATCAAGGATGTTGCCAAATTGGCTAACACTTCAACGGCCACGGTTTCATATATATTAAACGAGGATGCAAGCCGTCCAATCAGTCAGGAACTGCGGGCCAGGGTATTAGCTGCGGTGAAAGAACTGAATTATACAAAAAGTGCGGTGGCGTCCAATCTCCGCACCTGTAAGAGCGGTGTGGTATTCATATTGATTCCTCAGTTTAGCAATATATACTTTACCCGTGTATGTGAAAAGATAGAAGATGTAGTTTCTTCATTTGGTTTTCTGCCCATAATCTGCGATACCCGTGAGGATCCGGAACGTGAACTCAAGTTAATCAAGAGCGCTGTTACACAAAGGGCGGATGGCATTATTTTGGGGCCTACCAGTCAGGGATGGAGCAATACTTCGCTTCTCCGTGAGAGAAATATACCATATGTGATTATCGGAAGGGAGCTTGTCTCGGAAGATAACCCTGCAGAAGCGGAGAACACGTATTATGTGGGGGATGACAGCTATGAGGCTGGATTTAAAGCCGGGCGGTGTCTGGCTGAGAACGGACATAAGCATATAGGTGTGATAGATTGGAAGGCAAATGTTTCCAGTACACTTGGAAAAAAACAAGGATTTTATGATGCGGTAATGGCGAATGTGACAGACGGCGGATATCTTGAGACAGAATCCTCAAGCGTGTTAAGCACCGAAGAAGGATATCGGATGACTAAGACTTTGCTGCAGAGGACGAATCCCACGGCTTTATTTTATGGTTATCATCGGCACGCCCTGGGCGGTGTGCAGTATCTGAATGAGATTGGCTATACTGTCCCGGATGACATATCGGTCATTATGGTTGGGACGCCATCATGGGCCAGGATTTCATCTCCCAAGTACCATATGATTTTCCAACATGAGGATTGGGTGGGGGAGATGGCAGGACGGATACTGATGAAGCAGCTGACAAAGGAAAACAGTTCCCTTTTGTTGAAGAAAAAGCATATTTGTGCATGTTCATTGGTTGAGGGCGGCAGTGTGAAGAATTTAGAAAAATGATATGCTCCTGGTTAAAAGGCGGCATTTTGGTTTTTAACCCAGAAGTAAACGATTACTAAAAATTCTGTGAAATACCGGGGAGATGAATCTTACCGGTACTTCACAGATAATGTTTATCCAACATGTAATCGATTACACCTATATGCCTAATGTAATCGATTACATGTTGGATAAACATCAAGAAATAACATTCCCATAGGGATGGGGGGAGGGGTGTCAATACGCATAAACGGTCATCATACAGATAATGTAAACGATTAAATGATTTTTATCAGAATGAATGAGAAAGGGGTTATTTATGGAAGGTGAAGCTAAAAGAACCATATCGAAGGACCTGATGCCTACTTTATCGGAGGAAAGAAACTGGGGGATTTACAATTTTATAGCATTATGGATTGGTATGGATATCGGGATTCCAACGTATTACCTGGCTTCAGGCCTGATTGCGGGCGGATTGGATATGAAAGGAGCTATTTTCACAATTTTATTGGGGAACGTGATTGTCATGATTCCTATTCTCCTGAACGGTCATGCCGGCGCCAAGTATGGGGTACCGGCGCCAATTTACTGGAGGTCTGCGTTTGGTTATAAAGGGGCGACCCTGCCGGCCATTGTCAGTGCCGTTGTTGCCGCGGGATGGTATGGCATCCAAATCTGGATTGGCGGTGAGGCGCTGAACACCATTATTGTTGCCCTATATCCGGCCTGGGCGGAATTCAGCGCAGGGGTTTGGATCTGTTTTGGTCTGTTTTGGCTGGCTAACTATGCAATCCTGGTTAATGGGATGGGAGCATTAAAGAAAATGGAGGCGTTCTGTGCGCCGCTTCTGGTTCTCTGGATGATTATTCTTTTGATTTGGGCCTATAACAGGGCCGGAACCTGGGGACCATTGGTCAGGCAGACGGGTAACTTTGCTTCTACCGGAGCTTTTTTGGCATTCTTTATTCCGGCCCTCACCTCTAATGTGGGGTATTGGGGACCAATGACCCTGAATGTCACCAACTTCACACGGTATGCCAAGGATCAGCGCTCTCAGGTGGTGGGGCAGTTTGTAGGGCTTCCTTCCGGCATTGTGGCACTGGCATTGGTAGGCTCCCTTGTAACCAGCGCAACGGTGGTCATTTTCGGAGAAGCTATATGGGATCCCGTGGCCCTCACCGGTATGGTGGATAATGTATGGTTTGTGGTTGGCTCCATGTTCTTTTTAATGACAGCCACACTTACAACCAATGTTGCTGCCAACGCAGTTGCTCCTGCCACGGTAATCGTACAGGTTACGGAAGGGCGCGTCAATTTCAAATGGGCGGTCCTTGTCCTGGGCATTATAGCCATCCTGATCCGTCCCTGGGCATTGGTAGGAGATCTGAGCATGTACCAGAACATGTTTCTTGTAGGCGGAGCTGCTTTCCTTGGACCGGTGGCCGGAGTCATCATCTGCCACTATATGATTGTGAGTAAGACGGAACTGAATGTAGACGCGCTTTATGAAGGCGAAGGGGAATATAAATATGAAAAATTCAAAGGATACAATGCATTATTCCGCAATATCTGTATCATTGTTCCCATCATTCTTATTGCCGCAGCAATGATTGGTCCGGCTGCATGGATGGGTTCCGCCACTTCGCTTTCCATGTCCGTCCGCACGTCCATGATTGCATATGCAGTACTGACCCTGATCGTGGCAGTTTATATTCACCTGAACATAGGCGGAGGCGTGAATGTTTTTGCGGTTTTTTCAGTTATGGCATCCGTGGCCCTGGTATTCTGCGGCCTTTGGATTCCGGGACTGCACATGCTTTACGACGCGTCCTGGTTTATAGGGACAGGCCTCTCCATTGTCCTATACTATGCATTGATGAAAAAAGCGGATCCGGTCTACCTGGAGAACAAGAAAGTGGAACACATGGAACAGTTAAATAAAAAAAATACATAGGAGGGAGTTATGCGAGAGGTTATCATCGGCTTGATCCAGTTGGAAAATGAACTGGGTGATAAGGAACATAATCTGGAAAAGGCAGTCTCCCTGATTGGGGAAGCAGCCAAAAAAGGGGCTGGCATCATCTGTCTGCCGGAACTGTTTGTCACAGGATATCACCTGGAAGCCCTGAAGGATGATTTATATGACATGGCGGAAAGACCGGATGGGGCGGTTTTTGCAAGGCTGTGCGGCGTGGCGCGCAAGCTGGGAATCTATATAATCGCACCTGTTGCCATTACAAACGGCGTTCCCGGCCAGATGGAAAACGCAGCGGTACTTATCAATGATGATGGGGAAATCCAGGGGCGGTATTGCAAGAACCATCTGTTTGGGGCAGAAAGCCTATTTTTTACCAGGACAGGGGAATACCCTGTTTTCAACACAAAGTATGGCAAAATAGGCATTATGATCTGCGCGGACAATAATCACCCGGAACCTGCCCGCATCCTGGCACTCAAAGGAGCGGAGATTGTATTCATGCCCGCGGCATGGCGTGTCCAGGAGGCCGATATATGGCCTTTGTTGATTCGCTGCCATGGGCTGGAAAATAATATTTTTATTGCTGCATGCAACACCTATTCCAGGATGGATGATCTGTTTTTATTCGGTCACAGCATGGTGGCGGGGCCGAGAGGGAACGTGGTGGAGGAACTGGGAGAAGGTGAAGGAATGATTGTCTGTAAATTAGACCTGGATGAAATCACTGCCTGCCGTTTAGCCATGCCGGGGTTAAAAGACCGCCATCCAAAAGATTATGGGATTTTATGTGAAACGTTAAGGGATTGATGAGAGGAGGAGGTATTGTTGAAAAAAATCGTGATTGCGCTGGGCGGCAATGCCCTGGGAAACACACCAGAAGAGCAGCTGGAGCTTGTGGCCCGTACCGCAAAACCAATTGTGGATTTAATTGAACAGGGAAATCAGGTGGTGATAGCCCATGGGAATGGGCCCCAGGTAGGAATGATTAATCTTGGCATGTCCTCGGCCGCCCAGGCCAATGTAATCCGGGCATCCATGCCCTTTCCTGAATGCGCGGCCATGAGTCAGGGATATATTGGATTCCATCTTCAAAACAAAATCGGTAATGAGTTGGCTGCACGCGGTTTAAAAAAGGAAATAGTCACATTGGTAACCCAGGTGCTGGTCAATGAAGATGACCCCGGGTTCAGCAATCCCACAAAACCCATCGGATCTTTTTACAGCAGGGAGGATGCGGAACGGATTGAAGCAGAAAAGGGTTACCGGATGGTTGAGGACGGCGGCCGGGGATACCGGCGGGTGGTTCCCAGCCCCAAGCCGGTGGATGTCATTGAAAAAGAAACGGTGGCAGAGCTTATGGAATCAGGTTCCATCGTTATTACGGTGGGAGGAGGCGGTATACCGGTTATCCGAAAGGAAGGGAAGCTGGAGGGAATTGCGGCGGTCATTGACAAGGATTTCGCATCTGCCAAACTGGCGGAACTGATTCATGCGGATATGCTGTTTATATTGACGGCAGTGGACCGGGTGGCAATTAACTGGGGAAAGCCGGACCAGAAGGCGCTGTCCCAGATGACAATCCGGGAAGCAGAGCAATACTGCAGGGAGGGACATTTCGCACCGGGGAGTATGCTGCCAAAGGTCCAGGCTGCGGTGTCCTTTGCAAAAACAGGCGGCACTGCAACCATTGCCAGTCTGGATAAAGCGGTTTTGGCGTTGAAAGGAATAAGCGGTACACGCATCATAGCCTGAACCGTTTCAGGCAGTAATATGGTTATTAAAATATAAGGAGGCTGAAGATTTGATGGAAGAAATGATTAGCGTTAAATGTTCGATTGTCCGGGGCGGCACAAGCAAGGGAATCTTCATTATGGAGAATGAACTCCCTAAGGATCCGGAAAGCAGGGACAAGTATATTCTGGAGATATTCGGAAGTCCCGATGTGCGGCAGATTAATGGGCTTGGAGGCGCGGATGTGCTTACAAGCAAGCTGGCCATTATAGGGCCATCCTCCAGGGCGGATGCGGATGTGGACTACACCTTTGGGCAGGTCAGCTTTGTGGACGCAAAGGTGGATTATAAATCAAACTGCGGAAACATATCCGCGGGAGTGGGCCCCTATGCCATTGACCACGGCTTGGTAAAAGCAGTGGAACCATTTACCAGCGTACGCATCCACCAGGTAAACACAGGAATGGTCATTGTTGCCAGGGTGGCGGTGAAGAACGGCAGGGCTGCGGTAGACGGAGATTTACATATTGACGGGGTTCCGGGCTTGGGATCTGCCATAGAACTGGATTTTTCCGACAGCGTGGGATCCATTACAGGCAGCCTTCTGCCAACAGGTAATGTTACGGATATGATTACGGTATCTGATAATGGAAGCTACCAGGTATCCGTGGTGGACGCTGCAATCCCCACCGTATTTATAAGGGCCGGATCCCTGGGACTGAAAGGGACTGAAACCCCTGATGAAATAGAAGGAAATGGGAAGCTGATGGAATTGATTGAGGAAATACGGGGACGTTGTGCCGAGAAAATCGGTTTGACGGATGATTGGAAGCTTTCCGCCAGGGAGTGCCCTTACGCTCCGTTTTTCTCCATTGTTTCCGAGGCAGAAGCATATCACACATTTGATGGAAAGGATGTAAAAAAGGAGGATGTGGATATTGTAAGCCGCTTGCTGTTTATGCAGAAAATGCACAAAACACACCCTGTTACGGGAACCGTCTGCATGTCAGCGGCAGCCCGGATTCCTGGCAGTATTGTTAACCAGGCCCTGTCCGGCCGGGGAAAGGAGAGCCGGAAAATCTTCATAGGCCATCCCGCGGGGGTCATACCAGTGGTTTCGGAACTGGAAACAGACAAGGCATCGTATCGCCTGAAGACCGCGGCGATTCTAAGGACGGCCAGGACAATCATGGATGGACAGGTTTATTTACGCAAATCCTGTATCATATAAAAAATTTAAGGAGGATAAAAACATGAGCAAGACAATTGCAACACAAATCGCGGAGGCAGCAGTAAACACCAAGTTTGAAAATCTTTCGGAGGACGCGGTCCTGCATGCAAAGACATTGACCCTGGATGTCCTGGCATCCATGGTAGGTACCCGGAATATTATTTCCAGTGAAATTGCACGGGAAATTGCAGAGGAGATGGGAGGACCGGAGGAGGCAACCATTGTGGGAGCCCCAAAAAAGGCAGCGGTTCCCAATGCAGCCTTTGCAAACGCCATTCAATGTTATGGATTTGACTTTGTGGATGACCATAACGAATCCAACGCACATCCATCTCCTGCAACCTATCCGGTCAGCCTGGCCCTGTGCGAGCATATGAAGAAAAGCGGAAAGGAGTTCATCGAAGCGGTTTCACTTGGAAATGAAGTGGTCTGCAGGATGGGCACCGCCTATCTGGGCGACATGTATTATCAGGGATTCCACCCCACCAGCACCTGCGGTACAATGGGCGCGGCTGTTTCCGCCGCAAAGCTGATGGGCCTTGACGTGCAGAAGACGATTTACGCCCAGGGAATTGCCGGTAGCATGGTTGCGGGCCTGATGGCATGGAATACGGAAGGCTCCTTTACAAAACGCCTGCAGGCAGGGCATCCGGCCATGAATGCGGTGATTGCAGCGCGCATGGCATCCAAGGGATATAATGGACCATCGGACATTTTTGAGAGTAAGGACGGCCTGCTTCACGCATATTCTTACTTAGATCACTATGATTCAAAGTTTATCACAGAGGGGCTTGGCGAGGAGTGGACCTTTGCCAAATCCAGCATCAAGGTTTATCCCTGCTGCCGTTATTCAGGAGGCCATATAGACGCCTGTCTGGAAATTGTCAATAAGTATCATCCGAATGCGGAAGATATTGAGAAGATTGATATCCTTTCATCCAAATACACCATGCACCTCCTGGCAGAGCCGTGTAAGTGGTCGCCCCGCAATATCGTGGACCTGCAGTTTAGCATGCCGTTCCAGGCAGCGGTTGCATTTAAAAACGGCAAAGTCACGGTGGATGAGTTTGATGTGGCTTACATTGATGATGAGTTGATTAAGAGGCTCATGGCCCATACAACGGTTGCAATGGATGAAGAATTTGAGCGCCGCTATCCGGCCCACTATTCCAGCGCTGTTACCATTACCATGAAGGACGGCACAACATATTCAGCCACAGTGGATGATCCCAAGGGAGACTGGAGAAATCCCGTTACATATGAGGATGTTGTAAACAAGTTCCGCTATCTTGCCAACCGTGTATACAGCGACCCTCTGCGCACGGAGTCCATTGTTGAATTTGTAAATGATCTGGAGAACCAGAAAGACATGTCAGAACTTATGAAACTGGTCAATGATGTAAAGTAGCTTTTTACGATTTGGCAGACAAGGGAGTGGATATGCAATGACGCAGCGCAATATGGATGAACGCAGCAAAAAAATCGTTTTTGTCTCTAATTGCATTCTAAATGCCAACAATAAAGTGGCTGAATTTGCCAGGTATCCGGGTATGTTTACCCAGGTGGTGGAGATTTTGGACAAGTATGGCGCAGGACTGATTCAGATGCCCTGCCCGGAGGTGCTCCATATAGGAAACCAGCGCTGGTGGCATGACCGTAATTTGTACAACAATGCAGGGTACCGCCGTTTCTGCCGTAAACTGGCTGAACAGATGGCCGACTATATGGAGAATTATGCAATAGCCGGGTACGATATCCTTGCCATACTGGTGTGTGACGGATCCCCTACCTGCGGACTTACCGTTTCCAGCCATTACGAAAACGGCGGAGGGCATCCGGAAGAACCGGTGCGCAGTTTAAGGGAAAAACCAGGTATCTATATGGAAGAGCTTATAAAAGAAATGGATGCAAGGGGAATCACCGCGCCTCCGCTGTATGGCCTTAAGATGGATGACAAAGAAAAAACAAATGAGCAGATCATCGAGGAATTTGACTGTTTTATAAGAGACAGGACCTGTGAATAGTGTGTAAGGAATGGCTTATGGGGGCCAGGATGACCCTGAGTCCCCATATGGCTTACTGTGAGGTTGAAGTGATGAAGGAAATGACATTTGCACAAAAAGCCCTGGCGCGGGCTGCCGGGAAAGAGTATGTGGATACCGGGGAAATCATTAACGCCAATGTGGATGTTGCCATGATGGATGATATCCTGGGCCCACGTATTGAGATTGCAGAAGGCTTAAAAGAGCTGGAGGCAGAAGTGTGGGACAAATCAAAAGTGGTTGTTATCAGCGACCACTACACCCCGCCCTGTGAAATCAAACAGGCGGAAGCCGTAAAGTTCACAAAAGCATGGTCCCTTGAAAAGCAGGTGGACTACCACGAATATGAAGGTCCCTGCCATCAGGTACTGGCAGAGGCATGTTATGACCAGCCGGGAACCCTGATTGTTGGAACCGATTCCCACACCTGTATGTCCGGCGCATTCGGGGCATTTGGAACTGGAATCGGGTCCACGGAAATGCTGGGGGTCCTGGTCACGGGACAGATATGGCTGAAGGTTCCGGAGAGCTACCGCATTGAATGGAGGAACACGCTGGGCAGGGGAGTGTTTGCAAAGGACATGGTGCTCCATGACTGCGGGACCATCGGGCACTCGGGCGCTACCTATAAAGCGCTGGAATATTGCGGGGAAGCAATCCGCTCCCTGTCAATGGACGAACGGATGGCCATAACCAATATGGCGGTGGAAATGGGGGCAAAGGCCGGATATATACCGCCGGATGAAAAGACCCTTGAATATCTTGAGGCCCATGGCGGCAGCAGGGAATGCCAATTGCTTTATCCGGATGAAGGAGCTGGATATGAGAGGAATTATGTCCATGATGCTGCCTCCCTTGTTCCGCAGGTGGCCTGCCCCCATCATGTGGACAATGTCCATGATGTGACAGAGGTGGAGGGAACGCTGCTGACCCAGGTCTATATTGGTTCCTGCACCGGCGGACGCATATCGGACCTGAGGACAGCCGCCAGAGTCCTAAAGAACAAAAAAGTAAGTAAGGGCATGCGCCTGCTTGTGTCGCCTGCATCCCGGGAAGTGTACCGTATGGCTCTTCAGGAAGGAATCCTGGATATACTGGCACAAGCCGGGGCGGTGATCGTGGCTCCGTCCTGCGGGCTTTGCCTGGGCGCCCACACAGGAATCCTGGCAGGAGGAGAAAGCTGTATTTCCACCAGCAACCGTAATTTTATCGGCCGCATGGGGAGCAAGGATGCAAAGGTCTACTTAAGCAGCGCCGCCACGGCCGCGGCCAGCGCAGTGGAAGGCCGCATAGCCGATCCCAGGGGATATTTTGCTGATTAAATCTGAAGGGAGAGGAACAGAAGGAGAGGGTACATATGGAATCTCAGATTAGAGGAAAAGTATGGAAGTTTGGGGATGACATTAACACGGATATCATATCCCCTGGTGAGTATATGGACGCCAGTTATGAGGAGATTGGAAAACATGCCATGGAGCGGGCATACCCCGGTTTTTCCGATGCCATAGAGAAAGGCGACATTATTGTGGCGGGAGAAAACTTCGGGCCTGGTTCCAGCCGGGAGACGGCCCAGATTGCATTGCTGTATGCAGGGGTGGGAGGCGTCATTGCCAAGAGCTTTGCCAGAATATTTTTCCGCAATTGCATCAATGTGGGATTTCCCGCAGTAACATTTTCCGAGACAGAAAAATTGAATCAGGGAGATGAAATCATAGTGGATCTGCAGAACGGAACCATAGAAAATCTGACCACAGGCCAGACCTATCATGGAAGCCGTCTGCCGGATCATGTATTAAGTATTGTGGAGGATGGAGGATTGAGGAATCATCTGAAAAGGATACTTGGAAAATAAGGAGGGAAGATTATGCCATCAACACTGAAAGTCAATTTTGCCGGTGTTGCCATGCCAAACCCATTCATGCTGTCATCGGCGCCTCCAACCACAAATGTGGAAATGGTTGCCAGATGTTTTGAGGCCGGCTGGGGCGGCGCTGTTTTAAAAACATTGGCCTATCAGGTCAGCCAGGCCCAAAATGTGAATCCCCGCATTACGGCGGTCAGGAGTGCGGATAATGAAATCCTTGGTTTTACCAATTTTGAATTGGGAAGTCCCAAGACCATTGAAAAATGGGCAAAGGATACAGAATGGCTGAAGAAGCATTTTCCGGAGCATGGCGTATGGGTAAGCCTGCTGCATACCGAGGGCCTTGTGGAGGCACAGTGGCGGGAAGTTACCAGGATGTTTGACGAGGCAGGGGCAGACGGCTTTGAACTGAACTTTTCCTGCTCACATGGCATGGCGGAGTCCGGAGGGGGAGCGGCCATTGGCGGCAACGAGGAGATGATCAGGAAAGTCACTGGCTGGGTCAGGGAGGAAACCCTAAAACCGGTCATGACCAAGTTACCTGCAATTGTCCAGGATATTCCCGGAAAGGCAAAAGCAGCGCAGGAAGCAGGGGCTGACGCCATTGCATCCATTAACACGTTGAACAGCCTGCCTGGAATTGACATCCATAGCTTTGTGCCATATCCCAGCGTGGATGGATGCAGCGCGTTCCAGGGATTGAGCGGCGCTGCCATCAAGCCGGTGGCCCTGCGGACCGTGGCCCAGATTGCGGATTCCGTCCAGATTCCGGTATCTGGCATTGGCGGGATTTCTAATTGGAAGGACGCCGTGGAGTTTATTGCAGTGGGCGCATCCTCCCTCCAGGTCTGTTCCGCGGTGATGCACCATGGTTACCGGATTATTAATGACCTTAATGCGGGATTGCTGAACTATATGGAGGAAATGGGGTTTGAGTCAATCAATGATTTCTGCAAAAAGGCGCTGCCCCACATTTTCCGGCACAATGACTTAAACCGGGCGTATAAATTATACAGCAGTCCGGATCCGGAAACATGTATTGGCTGCGGGCGTTGTGTTGCTGTCTGCCAGGACAGCGCTTACAGTGCGATTCACCTGGATGAAAATAGGATTGCGGTAGTGGACAGGGAAAAATGCGATGGCTGCGGATTATGTTATGGAATCTGTCCGGCACAGGCCATAACCATGGCGCGGAAATAGGAGGTGGGAAGTATGACGAATGGAATCAAACAGACCTTTGGTGAAATCCAGGAGGAAGCAAAGCGCTGCCTGTATTGCGTGGACGCGCCCTGCCAGAAGGGCTGTCCGGCCAATGTGGATGTGGCGCAGTTTATACGCCATCTCCGTTATGGGGATGTGAAGAGCGCAAAGCGGGTAATCAAAGAAGCCAATCCTTTGGGCGGCATATGCGCAAGCCTCTGTCCCAGCGAAAATCTGTGCCAGAAGAATTGTACCAGAAACCGTTGCGGGACACCTGTCCATATCCGGGATTTACAGAAGTTTGCTTGTGCAAATGGGCAATACCGGCCAGTATTGGCCCCGTTAAACGGAAAAAAGGTGGCTGTTATCGGCGCGGGTCCTGCAGGTCTGGCATGCGCTGCCTCATTGGCGGCCCTGGGGTATGAGGCGGATGTCCTGGAAGCGGATTCCAATGCCGCAGGGGTTGTATCCCGTGAAATTCCGGGTTCCCGCATCAGCATGGATGTGATTGCGGACGATTTGGGAGAACTTCCGGCTGACCGTATCCACATAACGTATAACCGCAGGGTCACATTGGATGAGATGATGGGCGGTATTTCAGAACAATATGATGCGGTGTTTATGGGCGCAGGATTGGGCAGGGACCGCATCAGCGGCGTGGAGATTGGGGAAGGAGCTCCGGTTGTGGGCTGTTCCTCATTTCTGAAGGACCTGAAGGACGGGACCATAAAAGAACTGTCCGGAACGGTCTGTGTAATCGGCGGGGGAGACTCTGCCATAGATGCCGTACGGTGCAGCCTGGATGCGGGCGCTGAAAAGGCAGTGCTGGCTTACCGGCGTTCCCGTCTGGAAATGCCGTCCTGTGATGAGGAGTTCATCCATGCGGCTTTGGAAGGGAGCGGGTTTATGTATCTGGTATCCCCTAAAAACATTTCCCTAAAAGGGGAGGAGGCGGAGATTACATTTGTACGCAACCGGATGACAGCCTGCCCGGATGAAGGGGACAGGACCCGTACGGGACGCAGGCGGTTTGAGGCCATACCTGGCAGTGAATTCGTTATGAAGGCCTCCCTTGTTGTGTTGGCAATAGGAAAAGTGGCGGATATGGAACTGCCGGAGGGAAACGTGGACCCGGACACGCTGCGTGTGGAGGGAACCAACTGTTTTGCCGGCGGAGACTGGTACAATGGAGGCGCTACTGTGGTCCAGGCGGTGAGCGATGGGAAAAAGGCGGCCGCGGCCATGGATTCGTATATCAGGAACCATTAAAATAAATGCCCAGCCAAGCGGGCAGGAGGAGATGGCAATGAATGATTTAAATATTGTCCATGGGGTGATTGTAAGGCCCGAAGGCTGTTTTCAGGGCAATATAGAGATTCGGGGAGGGAAAATCATACGGGTGTGTCCTGTCCGGGAACCGGTTAATCCAGCCCGTGACACAGTGGACGCTTGCGGCCTGTTGGTTTTTCCGGGATTGATAGACAGTCATGTCCATATCCGGGGAGGAAGGTTTTCTTACCGTGAAGACTTTGCCTCCGGCACAATGGCGGCGGCGGCGGGAGGGGTGACTACAATTGTGGAAATGCCGGTTGCATTGCCTCCTGCCTCACGCAAAGAGGATTTTGTGGCAAGGGTCCAGGAGGCGGCGCCCCAGGTTTATGTGGATTACGCCATGTATGGCGGAGCCGGATCCGATAATCTGGAAGAAATACCATGCCTTGCAAAGGCAGGGGCCATGGCATATAAAACATTCCTGATGCCTCCGGTGCCTGGACGGGAAAAGGAATTTTACGGCTTGTGCAGCGAGACAGAGGAAGCGCTTGCGCGCGTCATGGAGAAGGTGGCTGAAACAGGCAGGCTTTTGGCAGTACATAGTGAGTTGAACCAGTACGTACAGGCACAGACTGAAAAAGAGATGAAATCCGGTCATAACGGACTGAAAGCCTTTTGCAGGTCCCGTCCAGTGGAAGCGGAAACCGAGGCGGTCAGATGGGTAATAACCGCTGCGCAGAAAACAGGCTGCAGGGTGTCTGTCTGCCACGTAAGCACGCCTGAGGCAATATGCATGATACAGGAGGCCCGTGCAAAAGGGGTGGACATCCATGGGGAAACATGTCCTCAGTATCTTTTATTTCATGAGGACAGCGGGGAACATGCCGGGGTATTCGCCCGTATGAAGCCTCCGCTGCGGGACAAGGCAAGGATGGAGAAGCTTCTGGGGTTATACGCTGAGGGAGCCTTCGAGCTTACAGGCAGCGACCATGCGCCCTATCTGAAAGAAGAAAAACTGAAAAACGGACCGGATATATGGCATACCTATGACGGGGTTCCCGGGCTGGAGCTTTCTTTTCCGCTATTAATGAACGCGGTTGCGGACAGCCGCCTGACCCCGGAGGCAATTGCCCGCAGCATGGCACAGAAGCCCGCGGCTGTTCTTGGGATTCCGGGAAAAGGAAGGATTGAGGAGGGGGCGGACGCGGATTTCGTACTTGTCAGAAAGTTAGACGTGCCAAAGCCTCTAAAGATAACGGAACTGTTTACAAAATGCCGTGACAGCGCGGTTCTTTATCAGGGAATCCCGATGCACTATACGGTTGAGGAAACCTATGTCCGGGGAAAACAGGTCATTCACAAAGGTAACATTACAGGGAAACCAGGCTGGGGAACATTCGTCAGCCATGAAATATAACAACATTCATAGGAGGTATTTTATGAGAACAGACATGAGAGGTAAGGATTTTGTAACACTGATGGATTTCACGGGTGAGGAAATTGAGACAATCCTGGAAGTAGGGTTTGACTTAAAACGCCAGAACGCCGTGGGAGCGGAACACGAATTATTAAAGAACAAAACCCTGGGAATGATTTTTGCACAGCCTTCCACCCGCACCCGCATATCATTTGAAACAGGAATGACCCAGCTTGGGGGACATGCCCAGTATTACAGTGAAGATAATATGCAGCGAAAGAATAAAGAGACCTGGGATGATACAGGCCTGGTAATCTCACGGTATCTGGATGCCCTGATGGTGCGCCTCTACGACCTGGAAAAATATGGGATGGCAAGGGACATTATGGAGCAGATCCGAAGGGCCACCACGATTCCGGTTATCAACGGGCTGGATGATAAGGAACATCCCTGCCAATGCATGGGAGACCTTATGACCATCCAGGAAAAGCTTGGGTCTGGCTGGAAGAAGAAAAAAATCGTGATGTCCTGGGCTTATTCTGACAGGGTAAAGTCACCGGGCGTGCCCCAGGCCATGCTCCTTGCCTGCAGCCTGCTGGGCGCGGACCTGACGCTGGCCCATCCAAAGGGATATGAGCTGGATGAGGAATATATGGATTTTGCCCAGAAGGCATATCAGAAGAGCGGCGGTGCCTTAAACGTTACCAATGATATTTATGAGGCAAGCACGGATGCGGATATTATTTACGCAAAGAGCTGGGGCAGCACCAGGGGCATGGGCAAGGAGGAGGATAAGGAGTACCGCAGGCAGTTTGCAAAAGACTGGTGCATTTCCGACAGGCATTTTGAACTGGCTAAACCGGTTTCTTATTACATGCATCCATTGCCGGCAGCGCGTGGGGAGGAAGTGACGGACGCTGTTATCGATGGTTCGCACTCCATCGTATATGACCAGGCGGAAAACCGGCTTCACGCTCAGAAGGCGATTTTAGCCCTGCTGATGAAGAGAAAATAAAATAGGAAGTCCCCGGCAGAAGCCCCCCACTGTCAGACATCGGGCAGTGTGGCCTTCTGTCGGTTAAGTAATCGATTACATGAACGTATTGGGCTGAAACAGGGTGAATAAAAAGGAGGATGACTATGATTTTTGGATTACCATTTCCCACATATTTAGGTTGGTTTTTAGGACCTATCCTCACCATTGGAACTGCCGCTGTATGCATTGCGGCGTATTTAAAATATAGGAAGCATAATAAATAGGCATTGGGAACAGCAAGGTAAAGAATCCAGGAATTGTGACGTGGTATAAGAGTAAGGGGTGAAAAGTATGTTATCAGGAAATCTCGCATTAATCGGATTTATTGTTTTAACAATTTACATTATTGGTATGTTATTCATTGGATTTTACTGTAACCGGAAGTACACAAACAATCTAAATGGTTTTCTCACCGGAGGGAGGAGCCTGGGGCCATGGATATTTGCCCTGACCTATGGCTCCACGTACCTCAGTTCATCCACATTTATTGGCAATACGGGAACTGCCTACAAGGCAGGGCTGGCCTATCTGATGATGCCTCTTGCCCAGGTCGTCCTGCTTCCCCTTGGCCTGCTGCTGTTCTCCCATGGCCTGCGCAGGGCTTCCGTGCGCCTGCAGGCCATGACCATACCCGAGTATATCAGCAAACGCTTTAAGTCCTCCGCGGCGGGTGGGATTGCCTCAATTGTGATTATTATTTTTATGGTGCCTTACATGGTGGGGATTGTAAAAGGCGGCGCCCTGTCCCTGGCACAATTATTTGGGATTTCTTACGGCATTGCAGTAATCCTGGTTTCCGCCGTGGCATGCGTGTATCTGATTTTTGGCGGATATATGGCGCGCTGTTATACGGATGTAGTACAGGGGCTTATGATGGCCTTTGGTATGATGGCGGTCCTGATTGCCGGATTTTGCATTATAGGCGGACCTTCCGCCATATCTGCCGGAGTGGCTGCAAGCGATCCGGCGCTTCTGGAAACACCAGGGCCCATGGGTTGGAGCAACCTGTTCCTGTTCTCCACCGTGTATGCGTTGACTCCATGGGGGCTTCCGCAGCTTGTACAGACAAACTTTACGATTAAAGACCGAAAGACCGTATATGTTTCCTCTATCCTGCTGTCAATATGGCTTGGGGCAATCCTTTGGGGCTCCATGATAATCGGCAACATGGGCCGCGCATATTATGGGAACGCATTTATAAACAACGTGGATGCGGTTTTTCCATCCATGGTGCTGGAGTTTTTCCCCAACGTAATCGGGGCCATTGTCATCGTGGCAGTGATTGCGGCCTCCATGTCTACCATTGACGGGGTGCTGATGACAAGCGGCAGCGCCTTCGGGGTGGATATCTACAAGAAGTTCCTGAAGAAGGAGGCAACGGACAGGCAGGTCATGAACGTTACCAATATCATGATGTTTTCCATTATGATCGTGGTGGTTATCTGGGCCTTCAATCCCCCGGAGATGATATCATTGTTCTCTACATTTGCTTTTTCTGTGATTGCGGCCACGCTTATTGTTCCTGTATTTGGGGGCACGTATTTTAAATCCGGCACCAGGGCGGGATGCGTGTCGGCCATGCTTGCGGGATGTTTTGGCACATTGTTCTGGTACACGGTAAAACCCGGAGGCGGATTTATCCTGGGAATGCCGCCCTTTGTTGCAGGAGCGGTCCTGTCCATTATTGTATATGTAATTGTAAATAAGAAATCGGAACCTTTGCCAAAGGAATTTGTAGAGGATTTATTCTCCAAGGAAGCAGAAGAAGACGCTTATGCAGAGTGACAAAACAAAAAATGGAGGAAGAAAATAATGTCTGGTTTATTGGAAGGTGTAACTGTTTTGGATCTTACCCGTGTGCTGGCCGGCCCCTACTGCGGCATGATTATGGCCGATATGGGGGCAAAGGTGATTAAAGTGGAACAGCCCAAAGGGGGGGATGACAGCCGCAGCATGGGTCCGTTCATCAATGGGAACAGTGTTTACTATACGAATTTTAACCGCAGCAAATTTGGCTGTACCTTGAATTTAAAGGCGCCTGAAGGAAAAAAGATGTTTTTGGATATGGTCAAAAAGGCGGACGTGGTAATTGAAAACTACCGCCCCGGCACAATGGAAAAGCTGGGGCTGGGGTATGAGGTGCTGAAGGAAGTGAATCCAGGACTGATTTACGGCGCTGTTTCCGGATTCGGACATACAGGCCCATGCAGGAACCGGGCGGGGTATGATATTATCGGGCAGGCCGTGGGGGGACTCATGAGCACCACCGGCTGGCCCGGAGGCGAGGCCACCCGCACAGGTACGCCCATGGGCGATGTGTTGGGCGGACTTAACATGACCATCGGCGTATTGGCCGCATTGGTAAATAAGCAGAGAACGGGCAAAGGTGAAAAGGTGGACGTGGCCCTTGTGGATTCCGTGGTTTCCGCCATGACAAACATCACCATGATTTATTTGGCGGAGGGACGTGTTCCCCAGCGTATCGGAAACCGGTATGAGTCTACATATCCCTATGATTCATTTCCGGCCAGTGACGGCAGCGTGATTATTGCAGCTGGAAATAATAAGCTGTATGCAATGCTGTGTGATGTCATGGGCAGGCCGGAATTAAAGGAAGACCCGGATTTCCTGGATATCAAGGACCGGGTGGAAAATCATGAAAAAATGCGGGAAATCATTTCCGCGTGGTCAAAGCAGTATACGGTGGATGAGGTGGTGGATGTTCTCAATGAAGCCGGCGTGCCTTCCAGTCCTGTGAACACCCTGGACCGGGTTGTGGCGGATCCGCAGATTGCCAAGTACCGGGAAATGTTTCCTGAGATTGAGCAGCCGGGCATTGGAAAAATCAGGGTAACGGCCAGTGCACAAAAGCTGACAGAGACAAAATCCTTCCCCCGCAAGCCAGCCCCGCTATTAGGTGAGGATAATGCCAGAATATATGGGGAACTGCTGGGGTTGGATGAAAAGCAGGTAGCCGTGCTAAAAGACAAGGGTGTTATTTGACAGTGAAGGGAGTTGGTTTTGTGGACAATAAAGTGGAGATAATCGAGGTAGGACCCAGGGATGGATTCCAAAGCGTGGCCTGCGCGCATATTCCTTTGCAGGAAAAGCTTGAATTGATAGGGGACCTTGTATCGGCCGGGGTCAGGCACATGGAGTTTACTTCTTTTGTAAGCCCCAAAGCAATCCCGCAACTGGCGGATGCGGGGGAAATAACAAAAGCTGTTCTTGAAACATACCCGGATTTGGATATGTTTGCCCTGGTGCCAAACCTGAGGGGAGCTAAAAATGCATATGAGTCGGGCCTGCAAAAGGTCTGCTATGTTGTTTCCCTGAGCGCGTCCCATAATCAGGCCAATATCAACAGGACCCATGAACAATCGCTGGCTTCTTTCAGGGAAATAAAAGATACATATCCAGATATGGAAATAATTGTGGATCTGGCAACTGCATTCGGATGCCCCTTTGAAGGGAAATACAGGAATCCATATAGAGTAAAGGAATTTTTGAAGGACTATGTGGAGGCTGGGATGAAAACATGCTGTCTGTGTGACACCATAGGGATTGCGGATCCTGCGCAGGTGAAGGGGCTGATTGCAGTGCTGCAGGAAGCTTATCCGGATTTGGGACTGATGGTGCATTTTCATGATACCCGAGGCAGCGGACTGGCCAATAGCCTGGCAGCCATTGAGGCGGGGGTGGTCCGGCTTCAGTCAGCCTTAGGCGGCCTGGGAGGCTGTCCCTTTGCGCCTGGAGCCTCCGGGAACCTTTCCACAGAGGATTTGGTATGGGTATTGGAGGAGATGGGCTATGAGACAGGAATCTGTTTCCACGAACTTCTTAAGACTGCAAAAAAACAGGCTGGAATGATTCAGGGAAATTATAGCGGACATCAAATCCATATTAGGGATTAGAGTGGCGCTGCGGCAGGTATTAAGAAGAATTAGTGCGGCGGTACGGTTGATTTTTAGATGGAAAAGGGCCAGGTGTCTGGCTCTTTTCCACTGTAAGTTCCTTTTTAAATGGCTGGTCTGATATAGTCTTTTTCCTCCCCAAGCTTGGCAAGCGCGCGTGCAATATTAAATACATGGTCGCCGATGCGTTCGTAGTCCGTAAGGATTTCTGAATACAGGATGGAAGTCTCCACATGGCATTTTCCATTTCCCATACGGTCAATCTGGTTGGAACGGTACAAGAGGGTCTTTTCATCTATTTCCTGTTCCAGGAGCGCGGCCTGTTCCAGCAGGGACACGTATTCCTGGGACTGTGCCTGATTAAGGGGTAAGGTTTTATCCGCCGGCAGGGCCTGTGTGCCAAGGCTGCTGGCAGCAAGGTTCTTTGCGCTGCAGACAAGGTTTATGGCGCGCATGCTGGAGGCCCTCATATCTGCCAGTTCCTCCTGGGCCTGGGCCGACAGCTCCAGCCCCCGGTCCATCATGGTCCGGGCATAACCAGCAATATTCTTGGCATGGTCGCCTATACGCTCCACATTACCGCTGATGGTGAATATACGGCGCAGCGCATCCACCTCGGCCGGGTTGTGTTCCACGGTCAGGACCTTGGAAATCCTTCTGGAAAGCCGGGCATTGGAAAGGTCGATTTCTTCCTCGCGTTTTAGGATCTGTTCCAGTTCATCCGCGCTTTTTTCACGGAATGCAAGAAAGCCCTTGTCGATATTTTCAGCTGCCAGGGAAAGCATCTGGCTGACTTCCTCCATCAGCTGTTTCCGTGCGATGACTGAGACGCCAAGCACATGTTCGGAGGCCAGAAGCTCTTCAAACCAGTGTTCTTCATCCGCCGGCTTCCCGGGCCTGTCAGGAAGCAGCTTTTCGGAAAGACGCGCCAGCTGCGAACCGAATGGAAGCAGGAGCAGGGTGGTTACAAGATTGAACAGTGTATGTACGTTGGCAATCTGGGCAGCCGGATTGCTTGGGGTGAAGGCTGCCACCCAGCTGGTAAAGGGAATCATGATACAGACAATGGTAAATACAGTGGTGCCTATGATATTAAACATCAGGTGGATCAGGGTGGTGCGTTTTGCATCCCTGTTCGCGCCGATGGAGGCCAGCACGGCCGTGATGCAGGTGCCGATGTTCTGGCCGAACAGAACAAAGACAGCGCTGTCGATTCCAATCAGCCCGCTGACAGCCAGGGCCTGCAGGATTCCGACAGATGCGGATGATGACTGGATGATGGCTGTAAAGCCTGCGCCGGCCAGGATTCCCAGGAGGGGATTGGAGAATTTGGTCATGAGCCTTACAAATCCTTCTGAATTGCGCAGAGGTATCATGGCAGCGCTCATCATGCCCATACCCAGGAAAAGGATGCCCAGTCCGGCCACGATTCCGCCTGCAAACTGGATTTTTTTCTTTTTAACAAACAAAATCAGGGCAACGCCCACAAATGCAATCAGGGGAGCAATGGCCCCGATATCCAGGGCAATCAGCTGGCCTGTGATAGTGGTGCCGATATTGGCGCCCATGATGATCCATACAGCCTGTTTCAGGGTCATGAGCTGGGAATTCACAAACCCCACTACCATGACGGTTGTTGCGGATGATGACTGGATGATTGCAGTGATTCCGGCGCCCACCAGCACTCCAAGGAAGCGGTTGGCAGTCAGCCTTTCCAGAATCTGCTTCATGCGGCTGCCCGCAGCTGCTTCCAGGTTGGTGCTCATCATCTGCATTCCATATAGGAATAGTGCCAGCCCTCCCAAAAGGCTGAAAAACGATTCAATACTCAAAATGATTCCTCCTCTAAAGTTGTAGATTATTTCAAAAAGACATAGCCTGCATCCGTGTAAACGAGTGCAGGTTATGTCTTCTTAATTACATAGACATATTAAAATATAACTCAACAGGAATGTGATTAGCATCGCATCCGTCATCCATAGGTATGTCATTTCCTTTCTGCCACATGTAGGTTAAGTACTGGCCCTGATGGCATTATATGGGGACGGCAGGGCAGATGTCAATCGTATGGACGTAATATTAACGATACTTTAATGGAGGAATCCCTATCTTTAATATACAACTTCAATCATATCCTCTGATATTTCCTCAAAAGGATAGAACTTCTTTGGCAGCTTCTTAAAATCCAGCCTGCACAAATCAGCAGTAGCGGCTCCCGGCGTATCGGCATAAACAATGTGTTGGGAAACCGTCCTGTAACCAGCTTTAAAAGAAGTACAGGCCTTAACAACAATCAGCTGGTATAATAATGGTTCAATCCCAAAATGGCGGTAAAGCTGCAGATCGCCTGGACCCAGCAGGAAATCAGATGTGACAATCACGTCCGTATTCCCAACCTTCAGTACGGCTGTCCGGCCAAGGTTATTTTTGAGCCCTTTTTTTGCAGGACCTTCCTGTAAATATATCCCGTCATGAAGCGACTGTACATAGGCATCTGTTTCAACTGGCTGTGTATGGACTTTGTCCAGGGAAGCGCCAATCAGAAATCTTCCGGTATTCCCAACCCCAATTTGAAACGCTTTTTCCACCGCAGGTTTACAGCAAAGCGCCATACCTGCCTTTATGGCGGAACGGCATTCACGGATTACCTGCAGGACATATGCGCTGTCCCCACACGCGCCTGCATTAGTGGAGTCGGCAGAGTCTACTAATAGGATGGGGGATTCATCCGCCCGGTTTTCTGCCAGTTGGATTACATCCTTTACAGAACTCAGGGCAGGCTTTAACTGATGACGCATACGGACCAGCTTTTGTGCAAACTCCAAGGCCCTTGTATCGTCCCTGTGTTCTGATATGGTAATAACAGATGAATTCCCGTTTTCTACATCCAGCCAGGGCTGCATCTGGAAAATGGAAAAATCAGTCAGTTCATTTGAATCCACAAGGGATTCCCCCAACCCAACCAGATCTGCAAATGGACCATCCAGGGTAGTAAAGCCGCTGGCGGGAACAATCATGGGTATTGTGACATACCTTCTATATAAGGGACGCTCTTTTTTGATGCCTGCCAGACAAAGCCTGGCTGCCCGTGTGCCTGTATCGTAAAAATCTACATGAGGGTATGTATGGTATCCGCAGAGAAAGTCTGCATTTTGTACCATTTTTCTGGTTACATTGGCATGCAGGTCCAGGGAAACAGCGATTATGGTGTCTGTTCCCACAATATTCCTTATGGTTTCCAGTATGTCACCGCATACATCATCGGATTCCACTGATTGCGTGGCACCGTGAAGTGAGAGACATATTCCGTCTAATGGAAGATTGGCTTTTAAAATATGTGAGACAGCCGTAACGAATTCGTCTGTTACCTCTTTTTGTACAGGACCTCCTGCATTGGCCCACATACGGTAGGTGGGAAGGATGTCCGCGCCATCCCCGGACAGTGCGTCAACCATTCCTTTCAGCGCGCAGGATGCGTCTGCAGAATGAATCATTTCCCAGCCCTTATGGATTCCGAATACCTCATAGTCCTTTCTGGTACTTGGGAACGGATTAAAAGAATTGGTTTCCTGGTGAAATTCACCGATGGCAATTTTCATGATGTTTCCTCCATTGCAGTTTTCATATCTGTTTCCTAATAAACGCCGTTGATTTCACTGTACAGATCCTTTAAGGCAGGAAACAGCTTTATGTAGACATTATACAGCTTATCATAGATTTGTGCATGTTCTTTATTGGGTATGAATGTCCTTTCAATACGCACATCCTTGTAGATGGCATCATAATTTTCAAGCAGGCCCAGACCAACCATGGCACAGTAATATGCTCCGATTGCGCCAGTATAGCGGGGACTTTCAGGTACCTCAACCGTAATCTGCAGTACATCTGCAAGCATCTGCATCCATATGTCGCTTACTGCTCCGCCGCCTACTACACGGATGCTGGAAAGCGTCCGTCCTGTTTTCTTTTCGTAAGTCTGCAGGTAGGACCTGTGTGTGTAACAGATGCTTTCCATGACGGCATGGACCATATGCCTGCGGTCATGGCTGGAGGTGATGTTTAAGAACAGGGCCTTGGCATTCTTGGCCAGAGGAGGAAGTTCCCCTGTGAGCCAGTGGGTAGCAATCAGGTCCCCGCTTCCGGCGGGGATATCCTCCAGCTGCTTGTCTACAAATCCGAATATGTCGGCTCCGAGAATATTGCGTTCCACATGATAGAACTGGCTAAGAGCCCAGTCAAAGGCATAACATCCTGTCTGAAGTGCAAAGAGGGCGCCTTCAAATTCCTGGTTGAAGGTGAAGTACTGGGGCGCGTATCCTTCTTTGCGCGTATCCTTGATATCCACCAGCCATGAGGATGTTCCGAAGTATATATGCACCATATCCTTCTGACAGCAGCCGGTTCCGACGGTTATGGCAGGAAGATCCCCGAAACCGCCGAACACGGCTATATCGGGCACCAGGCCCAATTCTTCCGCGGCCTGGGGGGTTATCTTACCTACTTCTTCCGTGGCGGGCTTGATAGGTGGGAATTTATGTATGTCATCCCCTAATCCGGCGGCGGCAAGAATCCGGTCATAGTATTCCTGCATATGGGGATTATATGCATGGATGAAGTCATCCGATGGCTCTGTGACGAACTGGCCGGTAGCCCTCCATTTGAAATAAGTATTCAGGCCCATGATCCGCTCTGCCCTGTTCCAGATATCAGGCTCGTTTTCCTTGAGCCACATAAGGCGGGGCCAGTATTCCTGTCCAGTCCCAACAAAGAAACCGGCTGCTTCATTCAGTCTGGCAGCCTGTTTGGCAGCCCTTGAATCCATCCATATGATGCTGTTTCTCAGTACCTGCCCATCCTTTCCTACCGGTATGATGTTTTTCCAATGCGCCACGAATACCAGGCCTGTTATGCTTTGAGGAGAAATCCCCTGCTTTTGGATTACATCCTTAGTTGTCTGGCAGATACGTCCCCAAAGCACCTCCGGTTCCTGCTCCGCCCATTCGGGATAAGGCTGGATCAGGGGATTGTCAGCCCTGGATTCTCCTATTACTGTTCCATCCATACGTATCACTACGGTCTTGACTGCGGTTGTACCACAGTCATAAGCCAGCATATATTTTTCTTCCATTCCACATTCTCCTTTATGAATTTGAATATCAGGGCGGTGATTGGTTATGCCCTAACTGTGTTTTGGGGATTTTGTATATTTTCCAAGATAGATATTAATAAACATTCCGATGAGCGCCGGCAGCGCTGTCACATACCAGGCAATGGTCCAGTTGGTCTGACCCGCAAGCCAGGGAACAAATATGGGGGCGATGATTCCTCCGGCGCCTGCGATTAACAGTACGAAACCGACACCGGCTCCGGATGCAGCGCTGCCGAACAGATCAGCCGGAAGGGAGAGCCCAGGGCCATTGGTTGCGGGAATACCCCAGCCGGCAACCAAGGATATCAAGAGGGCCATACCCATGTTTATAGGGGCCAGGTGTGGGATGAGTGCACATCCTATTAATCCTACGAAGAGAGCCAGCCATGTATTGGCCCATGTCCTTGCCTTAAGGGCGCCCATGGATGCCACTTTTTTATCGGAAATCCATCCTACGGCCGGTGTGGAAATAATGGCAATGAAGCCGTTTAGGAATACAATCATCCCGACTTCCGCAGCCGTGTATTTTAAAGTAAATAAATATTGAGCAAGGTATGCATACATGCCATAGCAGTTAAAAAAGCAGCATAAGGTTGAAAGACCCAGGAGCCAAAGAGCAGGTTGGGCAAAGATATTTATGTTTTCCGGATCTTCTACCGGTATGACTGTCTCCTCCTCAAGGGGAGGCGCTTCCTTAACCATGAGATAGAAGACAATGGCGCCCAGGATGGAGACGGCTGATATGATCCAAAAGGTCATTTTCCACCCTAAGGCAGGGGTCAGCAATCCTCCCACGTATCCGCCCAGGGCAGAACCAAGTCCAATGGCACCCAGAAGGATTCCGAGGGCCAGACCGCGTTCTTTGGTCGGAAACCAGGAACTGACTACGGCGCTGGTAAGGCCTACCATACATCCGCACCCCTGGATAAAGCGCAGCAGCAGGATGATATAATAATTTGTTACCAGCGGTATAAGTACGGAAGCGATGATGAAGGCACAGATAACAGTGGTAAAAACCTTCCGCCAACCATATTTCCCAATCAGTTTGCCTTCAACAAAACCGCCGATTACATAACCCGCAATTAACATGGAGGATCCTGCTTGAATCAGGGAGGTGGACAGGTTGAAGGCATCAGCAAGTTCATTCACAGCAATTGACCATGAGGTAAGTGACATATAAACGATGGACAACATCAATGTACATCCTGCCAGGGCAGAATATTTTCCCTTTGTGTTTGTGGAATTTCTCATTAGTAACCTCCTGATATAATTTTTGGGATAAGTTGCAACTTATTTATATTAAGAATAACCATTTTTGTTGTATTTTGTCAATAGAAATTGTGATATTAGTTGGAGTTAGTTGCAACTTGTTGCAAGTTTACCAACAAAAATCACCGAAAATATAGGAATAGACGGCCTGTTAATGTTAAATATACACAAATGCCTTGCAGTGGACAGTTGTTTTGATTCGTTATATAATAAAACAAGAATTGGTAAAGTGAGGTAAATACATGCTTGCAAAGGAACGCCAGGATGAGATATTTTCAATTATTCAACAGAAAAAGGCAATAAAGATGTCGGATATCGTAAAAATCTTTCAAGTTTCCCACGAAACAGCAAGGAGGGATTTGGAAGTCCTTCAGGAACAGGGACTGATTAAGCGGGTTTACGGCGGGGCTGTTTTATTGGAATCCGCCATCTCGTCATTAGGAATGGTGGAAAGGTCCGGCATGGTGGACGAATCAAGTTCACTGGAAAGGGAGGCTATTGGAAGGGAGGCCGCAAAGCTGGTAAAGGAGGGGGATACGGTCCTTCTGTCGGTGGGGTCCACCATATTGCAGATTGCGAAACATATCAGGGATATTAAACACATAACGGTCCTGACGAATTCGATTTTTGTTTTGAATGAACTGATTGATACAGATGTCAGGTTATTTGTATTGGGTGGATGTGTGAACAGCAGTGAGTATGATATGGAGGGGCATCTGCCTGTGGAGGCATTAAAGCATTTCTGTGTGGATGTTGCTTTTATCTGTGCAGGAGGAATCACCAAGGAAAATGGGGTTTCTGATTACAATTGTGAGGTTGCCCAGGTGAACAAGGCGATATTGAGCCGTGCCAGGAAAACCGTACTTGTGGCTCATGCTAAAAAGTTTGGTTTGGACTCTTTCAGTGTGACCTGTCCTTTGGATAGTATCCACACCATAGTATCTGACAGTACACTGTCAAAAGAATATGTACAATATCTGCTGGAAAAAGGGATTGAGCTTATATTGGCAGATGTATGATGGGTATGTGGATTTTGTTGGATTCAGGGAATGATACGGAGGAAGGGCCATGCTGCAGGAACGGCGTAATAAAATCATGGAGATATTGCGTGAGGATGGGATTGTAAAGGTAAGTGAGCTTATGAAGCTCTTTGATGTGTCCATAGAGACAATCAGGAGGGATCTGGAGTATCTGGAAGAACACGGCATGCTGGGGCGGGTATATGGAGGCGCTGTGCCTGTTCAGCCAAGGGCCACGGAGCCATCTTATCAAACCAGGGAAATCAAGCATTTTAAAGAGAAGAAGGCTATCGGGGAAAGGGCAGTGGAGCTGGTTAAGGATGAGGATGTGATTGCGGTTGATATCGGAACCACCACCCTGGAGTTTGCCAAAGCGCTGGTGGGGAAGAGGAGGGTCACGGTCATTACCAACTCCATGAAGATAGCCATGGTTTTATCTGAGGATGCTGATATCCGTGTACTTATGGTTGGCGGCGAGGTGAGGAGGGGGGAGTTTTCCGTATCTGGTTTCCTGGCGGATAATGATATGGGTCACTTCATCACGGATAAGTATTTCATTGGGGTAGGCGGTCTCAGCCTGTCCAAGGGAATAACGGATTATCATTTGGAGGAATCGAATCTCAGGAGGATAGTGATTAAAAATACACAGAAAGTCATAGCACTTGCAGATTACAGTAAGATTGGAGCGGTTGCCATGAACAAAATCTGCGGGCTGGACCAGGTGGATACCCTGGTGACTGATTCAAATGTGGAATCCTTCGTGGTTGAGGGGTTAAGGGACAACAATGTTGAAGTAATACAGGTAAAGGCATAGTAATAAAGGGGACTGTACGGCAGACAGCAGGCTATGAAGTAATGTAGCCTGCTTTTTTTCGTGCTGTAAAGACCATAAAACATAAAAATATTAAATCATTTATGGATAATATGGGAAAAAATAGTCAAAGTACACAAAAAAGTGGATGCAATATTTGCTATAATGTGGATTGATGTGAGGTTTTTAATGGTTTATAATCAATATCAACATAAATACATACAATGTTATCAAAAATGCAACCTAAGGAGGCAAGGATGATTATCAATGGAATTTACAAAACAGATGTAGTTATTATTGGCGCCGGGGCAGTCGGATGTGCCATTGCCAGGGAATTATCAAAATACCAGATTCAGGTAATGGTAGTGGATAAAAATGAAGATGTGGGCGGGGATGCATCCAAGTCCAACAGTGCAATCATACATACCGGGTATGACGCCTCCCCGGGGACCCTGGAATCCCAGCTGGTAGTGGCTGCAAATCCCATGTATCCGGAGCTGGTAAAGGTATTGGATGTCCCGTTTAAGCAGATAGGGGCCATCCTTCCGGCCATTACCCAGGAGCAGTTCGAACAGCTGCCGGCCATCAAGGCCAAGGCGTTTTTGAACAGGGTCTATGATATTGAATATCTGACCAAAGAGCAGATCATTGCCATGGAACCCAACATAAACCCTGAGGTAAAGGGCGGGCTTCATATACCAAGGGAGAGCATCATCGACCCATTCATACTGGTTCAGGCCCTGGCTGAAAATGCCAATGAAAACGGCGTTGATTTCCTGTTAAATACAAAAGTCACCGGCATTCAGACAGAGAACGGGAAAATAAAAGCGGTGGAGACAACTGCAGGCACCATAGAGACCGGATATGTCATTAATGCGGCAGCCCTGTACTGTGATGAGATAGCAGCCATGGTAGGCAAAGCCGATTACAAGGTGGTTGCCAGAAGAGGGCAGTTCTATATCCTTGACAAGAATACCTCCTGTAAGGTAGAGCATATCGTCCTGCCCATCCCCACAAAAATAACCAAGGGCAAGCTTATGTGTCCGACCATTCATGGCAACATGCTGGTAGGGCCGACCGCTGAGGACCTGGACAACAAGACCGACAAATCAGTTACAACCGATGGACTGGAAAGCATTGTAAAGGATGTGCAGAGGCTGATTCCCAATGTGAACATCCGGGATACCATAACCCAATACAGCGGACTGCGCCCCAACCGAAATCCCGAAGGCCTGCATGTGGATGTGTATGATGACCTGGAAGGCTATGTAAATCTCTCCGGGGTCCGTTCCACCGGACTCACCCTTTCCGTTTCCATGGGCGTGTATGTGGCACAGCTGCTGAAGGAACATGGATGTGACCTTGTCTATAAGGAGGACTTTAAGAAGACAAGAAAAGGCATCCGCATTTTCCATGAAATGACTGCCGACGAGCAGGAAGAAATCATCAAAGAGAACCCTGGGTATGGCAATATCATCTGCCGGTGCGAAACCATAACGGAAGGCGAAATCCTGGATGCCATCCACAGGCCCCTGGGAGCCAGAAGCATGGACGCTGTTAAGCGCAGGGTACGGGCGGGAATGGGAAGATGCCAGGGCGGCTTCTGCGGGCCAAAGGTCCTTGAGATATTGTCAAAAGAACTGAACATACCGGTGGAGCAAGTCAACAAGAATGTGGCTGGTTCTTATATGGTTTCAGGGAAAATGAGATAGAAGGGAGAGAGCAAAATGTACGAAATGAGATGTGATGTAGCAATCATAGGCGGAGGACCGGCAGGACTTTCGGCAGCAGTGGCGGCCAGGAAGGAAGGCGCTGGCAATGTACTGATCATTGAGCGCGACGAAAGTATCGGAGGAATCCTTCAGCAGTGTATCCATCCCGGATTTGGCCTCTCCTACTTTAATCAGGAACTGACCGGGCCGGAATATGCGGGCAGGTTTGCCAAAGAAGCGCTGGATCTGGGCGTGGAGGTGCTGTTTAATTCCATGGTGCTTGAGGTAAGCGCCCAGACAGGCGAAATCATCTGCATTAATACGGAATGCGGCATGACCAGGGTAACGGCCAAAAGCATCATACTGGCCATGGGATGCAGGGAGAGGACCAGGGCCAATATACAGATACCCGGAACAAGGCCGGCGGGCATCTACACGGCCGGTTCCGCACAGCGGCTTGTGAACCGGCAGAATACCATGGTTGGCCGGAATGTGGTCATCCTGGGGTCCGGCGACATCGGTATGATCATGGCCAGGAGGATGAGCCTGGAAGGCGCAAAGGTACTGGCTGTGGTTGAAATCATGGATTATCTTGCAGGCCTTACCAGGAACAAGGTACAGTGCCTGGATGATTTTAATATACCTCTGAAACTGAGCCATACCATTACCAGGATTGCAGGAGACCAGCGGGTGGAAGGCGTTTACGTGGCCCGGGTGGACGAAAACAGAAAGCCTGTGAAAGAGACGGAAGAGTACATTGCGTGCGACACGCTCCTGCTGTCGGTGGGACTGATTCCTGAAAATGAACTGACCAGAAAGGCGGACATAACCATCTCGGACATCACCAGCGGGCCTGAAGTGAACCAGTATATGCAGACCTCGGTTCCTTCTGTATTTGCCTGCGGGAACGTGGTCCATGTCAATGACCTGGTGGATAACGTTACCGTGGAGAGCATGCTGGCCGGTCAATATGCTGCGCTCTATGCGGCAGGGAAGCTGGAACAGAAGCAGGAGGTAAGGACCAGGACCGGGACCAATGTAAGATATATCTGTCCCCAGCGCCTCATGCCATGTGATGATGGTCAGGCAAGGCTGTTCTTCCGTGTCCTGGCACCGGATATGGATGTGAGGATAGAAGCAAGATGCAATGGAAAGGTCATTGCATCCAAAAAAGAGCGCAGGGTAAATCCGGGAGAAATGTGCAGCATTAAAATCCCGCTGTCTGAAGTGGATTCCGACATAGTGGTCGATGTGATAAAGGAGGCATAACCGTGAGAAAAGAGATTATTTGTACCGTGTGTCCCATTGGATGCCACATCCTGGCAGAAGGAACAAAGGAAGAAATCACTTCCATTGAAGGATATACCTGCAACAGGGGAAAGGAGTACGGGACCCGGGAGTTCCTGCACCCGGTGAGGATCCTTACCAGTACCGTTAAAGTGGATGGGGAGGACCGTCTGGTGCCGGTCAGGTCCGACAGGCCCATTCCCAAGGAATTGTTAATGGACTGCATGGCAGTGATACGCAGGACCGTGGTTAAGGCGCCGGTCAGTACATATGATATAATCATACCGGACGTGTGCGGATGCGGCGCCAATATCGTGGCCACAGGATGCGCCTGATGGCGGGAGGGGTAAAAGATGTCGGACTTGGTGAAAATCACTGTTTTAAAGAAGATGGTATTGGATGACATAGTGGAGAAATACGCGGAAAAGCCCATTCCTGCCTGCGGTAAGTTTGAAGAGGGCGCCGTGTTCATCACGGATGGCAGGAAGGTGCCGGACGGCTTCTGTACATGGGCCTGGGCAGATATATTTAAGGATATTATTTTTGTCAGGAACCATATGGAGTGCATCGGGACCAAGGGGAAGAAATCCCAGGTAGCGTCCTGTACGGATGGTTTCAGGCCCGTGGTGTTTTTGATTGAGCCTTATGAAGGGTAACCACCGGGATGGATGAACGGATAAAAGGCCACAATCTTGATTAGGGATTGTGGTCTTTTTGCTGTTCAATGCATTCCTATGCCACGACAACGTCGACCCCGATGCTGCGGATGATATCCAGTTCCTTCTGGGGGGCGTTTCCGTCCGTTACAAGGGTATCCACCTTCTGCATGGGACAGGAGACAAAAAGGGCTTCCTTTCCAAATTTACTGTGGTCCACAAGCGCGATGTTGCGGTCCGAGCAGGCAATGAGCTGGCATTTGATATCCACCACGGCCTCGCTGAATTCCGTGATACCCTTGGGGGTAATCCCGTCGGCGCTTCCGATGAACAGGTTAATGGATGCAAAATTGCTTAAGAAGTTCCGGGCATAGATGCCGCAGGTAACAATTTCATCCGGAGAAACCATCCCGCCGATGCAGTACACCTTGTGGCTGGTGTTTCTTGCAAGCTCGCCCGCAATCAGCAGTGAATTCGTGATGACGGACAGTCCCTTTTTCTGGCCCAGAAGCCTTGCTAATTCATATGAAGTGGTACCTATGTCCAGGGCAATGACAGAAAAATCCGGTATTAATTCCAATGCCTTGGTTGCAATACGGACCTTCTCATCATGGCATTGGTTCAGCCGTTGGTTCCAGTTATCAAGAGTGGTCAGATGCACGGTGTCAGACGGAAGACAGATACCGCCATAAACCTTTCGGATGAGTCCTGCCCGTTCCAGTGTATTGATATCCCGGCGGATGGTTTCCATGGAGACATTAAAATGGGCTGCCAGGCTTTCCGTTTTAACGCTCTTTTCCACTGAGAGAAGTTTGATGATTTCATTTTGCCGCTGATCTTTCATGGTTCCTCCAATCAATCGGAAATCTATTATTTTCCAAAATTTACTTCCTTGATATTATTATAACGAAATTGCAGAAATAGTCAAGAACTGGTCAGACAGCCGGGGGAGGGTGGAAATGAGCGGACTGGGTTTTATGCATTATCAACAAAATATGGTCACTAATTCTTGTAAATTATACAATTGACAATATAATGACTAATTTATATAATTAGTTATACAAAAAATAGTCATAATATTGTCATAAAATACTATTAAATTACACAAAAAGAAGGGAGTGGGTTCAGAGATGAAACGTTATTTTATCGGCATCGATCAGGGCACGACAGGGAGTACCGCGCTATTGATAGACGAAAACTGGGATGTGGTGGCCTCCAAGAATGTTGAGCATATGCAGATTTATCCAAAACCCGGATGGGTGGAACATGATCCGGTGGAAATCTGGAACGCAATACAGACAGCGGCAGCCTCCGTGCTGAGGGAGGTTGGGGCGGAACCGGAACAGATCGTATCCATCGGCATTGACAATCAGGGTGAAACCTGTATGGTCTGGGATAAGAAGACAGGCGCTCCGGTGTACAATGCATTGGTCTGGCAGGACAGACGGACAGCTGAATATGCGGATGAGCTGAATGGGAAATACGGAAAAATGATAACAGAAAAAACAGGCCTTGGCCCTGACGCGTATTTCTCCGCAACCAAAATCAAATGGATTCTGGATCATGTGGAAGGAATCCGGGAGCGGGCGGAGAAGGGGGAACTGATGGCCGGCACCCTTGACTCCTATCTGATTTGGCGTTTTACAGGCGGTGAGGCTTTTATTACAGATACCAGCACTGCTTCCAGGACAATGATGATGGATTTGAAGAAGGGACAGTGGGACCAGGAGCTTCTGGATATCTATGACATCCCGCGCAGCATTCTGCCTGAAATCACTAATTCCAGCCAGATTTACGGCTATACCACGCCGGAGACATTCTTTGGAGCCCGTGTACCCGTGGCAGCATGCATCACGGACGCGCTTGCAGCCATGCTGGCCCAGGGATGCCTGGATAAAGGTGATATAAAGACCACCTATGGAACCGGCTGTTTCATGTACATCAATCTGGGGGATACGGTCCGCTATTCACAGAATGGACTGATTACCGTTTCCTCATGGCAGGTTGACAATAAGATTAATTACGCCTTTGACGGCGGTGTATACATAGCGGGAGCAGCAGTCCAGTGGCTGCGTGACAAACTGAGGATTATCTGGAATTCCGCGGAAACAGAGAACATTGCCTCATCTGTCCAGGACACTGGCGGCCTGTATTTTGTCCCGGCCTTTTCCGGCCTGGCCGCGCCACACTGGGACCAGTATGCCAGAGGCATGATGATTGGGATTACGGGCGGGACAAGCCGCGAGCATATTGTCCGTGCAGTGCTTGAGAGCATTGCTTTCCAGGTTTATGATAACGCACAGGTCATGGAGCAGGATTCAGGCTACAGCTTTTCTGTGATGAAAGCTGACGGCGGTCCGGTGGTTAACCGGTTCCTTATGCAGTTCCAGGCAGATATCCTGGACGCTGCTGTTGATGTGCCGGTTGTGACAGAGATGACTGCTTACGGCGCTGCATTTTTAGCTGCCCTTGCAGTGGGGGAATTTGACAGCATTGAGGACGTGCGGGGCTGCTGGAAATTGGGAAAACGGTATGAGCCGGGGATGGGCCGGATGGAGCGGGAATTCCGTCTGGAACAATGGCACCGTGCGGTGGAACGATGCAAGAACTGGGAAATTCCAAATAGGAGATGAGAAAATGGACTATATGTCTGATATCGTAATTATCGGGGCAGGCGCCGTGGGCACTGCCATTGCACGGGAATTTTCAAAATACCAGGTGCGGGTCATGGTTGTGGATAAACGGGATGATGTGGGGGGAGACGCCTCTAAATCCAACAGTTCCATTATCTGCAGCGGATTTGACTGTACGCCGGGCACGCTGGAGTCACAGCTGTGTGTGGCTTCGCGGGCAATGTTTGACCGGACTGCTGAGGAACTGGATATACCCTTTCGGGTCTGCGGCGCCATTATGCCCGCAATAACCCAGGAACAGATGGATATACTTCCGCAGATTTACAGGGATGCGTTTGAAAACCATGTGTATGATGTGGAATATTTATCCGCTGAGCAGATCCGTGAGATGGAGCCAGAGGTCTCGCCGGATGTATTGGGCGGCCTTTACATTCCCAGGGACGCGGTGATAGATCCTTTTTTACTGGTAGTTGCAGAGGCTGAAAATGCAAGTGAGAACGGTGTGGAGTTCCTGCTGGACGCGGCTGTCACGGATATCAAGACGGAAAACGGCGGCATTTACGCAGTAGGGACCACCAGAGGGACAATCCGCACAAATTATGTCATCAATGCAGCCGGCCTGTTCTGTGATGAGATTGCGGGGATGGCCGGTGAAGGCGGTGATTTTGTGGTAAAACCCAGGAAAGGGCAGTTCTTTATCCTGGACAGGAATACGGAATGCAGGACATCACATATCATCTATCCCATACCAACCCCGGAAACACGCGGAAAGCTTTTGCTGCAGACCGTGCATGGCAACATGCTGCTGGGCCCCACTGCCGAGGACCTGGAGGATAAAGAGGACCACGGTGTGACTGCCGATGAACTGGAAGGGGTCTGGCGGGACTGCAGGCGTCTGGTTCCCAACATACAGGTTAAGGATGCAATAACCCAGTACTGCGGGCTGCGTCCTAACCGCATACCGGCCGGTTATCACATTGGATTTGGTGAAAGGACCCGGGGATATTTCGGCATTTCCGGTGTACGGTCCACCGGCGTTTCCACAAGCCTTGGCATTGCAAAATATGTAGTAAGGATGTTCCAGGACGCAGGCGTGGTCCTTGAGCGGGATTACAGTTTCAATCCCAGGCGGAAGGGCATTGAACGTTTCAGTGATGCTTCCGATGAACGCAGGTCACAGCTCATTGCGGAAAATCCATTGTACGGCCGCATTGTGTGCAGGTGTGAGACGGTTACGGAGGCGGAAATCATCCAGGCTATCCACAGGCCCGTGGGCGCCAGGACAGTGGATGCAATAAAGCGACGTGTCCGTGCAGGGACCGGCAGATGCCAGGGCGGCTTCTGCGGGCCAAAGGTAATTGAAATCCTGGCGCGGGAGCTGAAGCTGCCGGCGGCAGAGGTAAGGAAGAACCTGATGGGGTCTTATATGCTGACTGGTCAAATCAGAGAAGAAGAGAGGTGCGGCGATGCGTGAATGTGGTTGTGACATTGCGGTAATCGGTGCCGGGCCCGCGGGGCTTGCGGCAGCGGCGGCAGCAAAAAAGCAGGGGGCGGGCCGCGTCATAATGATTGAGAGGGATAGGTTACCTGGAGGAATCCTCCAGCAGTGTATCCATGCCGGGTTCGGACTTTCCTACTTTAATGAGGAACTGACCGGACCGGAGTATGCGGGCCGGTTTGTGGAAAATGCCAGGGCGGCCGGTGTGGAACTGATGCCGGACAGTATGGTGCTCAGTATTCTTAAGGAGGGCGGCGTTATCTGCAGCAACCCGGAACATGGCATGATACGTGTCAGGGCGGGCGCCGTGGTGCTTGCCATGGGATGCCGGGAACGTACCCGTTTCAATCTCCGCATTCCCGGTACCCGGCCTGCCGGTGTCTATACGGCTGGTTCTGCCCAGCGTCTGATTAACCGCCAGAACCATATGGTTGGCAAACGGGTGGTCATCCTTGGCTCAGGGGATATCGGGATGATCATGGCCCGCAGGATGACGCTGGAGGGAGCCAGGGTTGAGGCGGTGGTGGAAATCATGGATTATCTTGCAGGCCTGACACGGAATAAGGTTCAGTGTCTGGATGACTTTTCCATTCCCCTGCTGCTTGGCCACACAGTGACCCGTATTGAAGGGGAAAAACGTGTCAGCGGTGTGTGGATTGCCAGGGTTGATGGGAGCAGGACGCCAATCCTTTCAACGGAAACATTCATTGCCTGTGATACACTGCTTCTGTCGGTGGGGCTGCTGCCGGAAAATGAGCTGACACGTGCTGCCGGAATTGAAATCTCACCAGTCACCAACGGACCGGTGGTAAACCAGTATATGCAGACTTCCCGGCCGGATGTGTTTGCCTGCGGAAACGTGGTCCATGTCAATGACCTTGCGGACAATGTATCGGTGGAGAGTGAACGCGCGGGTATTGCAGCGGCAAAATATGTCGCGGGCCAGATACCGGTGGATGGGACGGATATCCCATGCACTGCCGGCGCGGGTGTGAGATATGTGTGTCCTCAGCATATCCTGGCAGACAGTGAGGATTGCCCTGTGCGGCTGTATTTCCGCGTCAATGCGCCGGGAGCAGGGACACGTCTGATTGCGCGCAGCGGCAAGACCGTGCTGGCATCCAGAACCGTGCCCAGGGTCAGCCCGGGAGAAATGGAGCATCTGGATTTAAACGCAGCCAATCTGGGGGGAACAGGGATTTGTGTAACAGCAGAGGAGGTGGAGTGAACATGGACCAACAGAGCATTATCTGCACGGTCTGTCCCATGGGGTGCCAGATCCATGTGGCGGGGGAAGCGGATGTGATTCAGAGCGTGACGGGGCATACCTGCCCGCGGGGGGAAGCGTATGCCAGGGCTGAATTCATTCATCCTGTGCGTACACTGACCACCACGGTGCGGATTATGAATGCGGCAGAGCCGCTGCTTGCTGTCAGGACGGAAAAACCGGTACCGAAAACAAAGCTATTTGAATGCATGGAAGTAATACAGGGAGCGGTTTTTCACGCGCCTGTGAAAACCCATCAGGTCCTGATTGAGGATCTGGCCGGAACCGGTGTGAATCTCATTGCCTGTACGGACAGTACCCATTGCATATGTCCGGCAGTTTCCCTCAATGAACCATGTAAACCGTAACCTGCCAATCAGGTATAGGCAGCTTTAAAAGGAGGTATTGCCCTTGACATTTAATGATGTTATTCTTTTGATTGTAGCGGTTGGTGTCATTCTGGGAGGTACGGATAAGCTTATGGGTAATAGGTTCGGCCTCGGCGCGAAATTCGAGGAAGGCTTTCAGTCCATGGGAGGTCTGGCCCTTGCAGTAGCCGGTATCGTGGTCCTGGCCCCGGTGCTGTCTGGATGGCTGCAGCCGGTGCTGATCCCGCTTTTTGGCCTGATGAACGCGGACCCGTCCATGTTTGCTTCCATTATCGCCAATGATATGGGCGGTTATTCCCTGGCTGTTTCCCTGGCCCAGGATTATGAAATCGGCCTGATGTCCGGATGTATTACCGCGTCCATGCTGGGATGCACGTTGGTTTTCTCGCTTCCGGTGGGGCTGGGCCTGATTGAAAAAGAGGACCGGGTTTACTTTTTCCAGGGACTGCTGATCGGTCTGGTAACCATTCCCGTGGGCAGTATCCTTGGGGGGATTGCGGCTGGTTTTGATGTGACGAAAGTGCTGATTAACAATATTCCCATTGTGATATTTTCCCTGCTGCTGGCCCTTGGCCTGAAATTCGCGCCAAATGCAATGAACAGGGGCGCCGGCGCCTTTGGGACCTTTATTGGATGGCTTGCCATTATCGGGATAATCATTGGTTCATTCACGCATCTGACAGGTATCACGGTGCCGCTGTTTGGCAATGCCGGTACAATCATGTCAGGTATGGAGATTGTTGCCAGCATTGTCATAGTCCTGTGCGGCATCCTGCCTGTGTTGGAACTGCTGACGCGGGCGCTGGACAAAGTGCTGAATGCGTTCGGAAGGCTGCTGGGAATCGATGCCGTATCCGCCGGGGGCCTGATATTCACATTGGCTAATTCGGTTCCTGTGTATGGCATGATTAAAAAAATGGGCCGCCGCGGGAAGGTAATCAATGTGGCCTGGCTTGTCCCTGCAACCGCTGCGCTGGGAGACCATCTTGGCTTTACCGCAGGCGTTGAGCCGGAGATGATTACACCTATGATTGTGGGCAAGCTTGCTGCCGGTATCTGCGCGGTTGTGATTGCATGTATCATGACACGGTCGTGGAAGGGGGAGAAAGCGGCTGTGGCGGCGGAATAGGCAATGGATGTGGTATGGCAGTTGTCTGGTTATGTGATTAAAAATAGTAATGCGGTATGCGTCCCGTCTTCCGGGGCACATACCGCATTTACCGTTTTTTATCGACTATTGTAATCCGCCTGTACATCCGTTATAATGATTCTGCCCTTGTTTTCTTAAGGCAACAGTTCTGTAGCATCCATATCTTTATCAGCCGGCATATTGCCCGGAATCCATATAAGCCCCATCAGAAAAAATATTATCACTTGAAGTCAAAATCAAACTCCCATATAATGAAAGGTATTAGCAAAACACATTTTCACAGAAGGAATGGCAAATGACACAATACGAAATATTAAAACAATACTTTGGATACGACACATTCAGGGACGGACAGGATGTGTTGATTAACAGCATTTTAGAGGGAAGGGATGTGCTGGGAGTCATGCCCACGGGCGCGGGCAAGTCCCTGTGCTATCAGATTCCCGCCCTTATGATGGATGGGATTACCCTGGTCATCTCGCCTCTCATATCCCTGATGAAGGACCAGGTAAGCAACTTAAACCAGGTGGGGATCCTGGCCGCCTATATTAACAGTTCCCTGACCGCGGCCCAGTATTATAAGGTCCTTGATTTGGCGCGGGCAGGCAGGTATCCCATTATCTATGTGGCGCCGGAGCGGCTGGTGTCCGAGGATTTCCTGCGGTTTGCCCTGGATGGGCAGGTGAAGATATCCATGGTGGCAGTGGATGAGGCCCACTGTGTGTCCCAGTGGGGACAGGACTTCAGGCCAAGTTATCTGAAGATTGTGGATTTTATAAACCGGCTGCCGGTGCGGCCTGTTGTAAGCGCGTTTACAGCAACCGCCACGGCCGAGGTAAGGGACGATATCATCGACATCCTTATGCTCAGGGACCCCAAGGTGATGACCACGGGTTTTGACCGTTCCAATCTTTACTTTGCCGTCCAGAACCCCAAAGATAAGTATGCCACGCTGGTGAATTATCTGGAACGGCACAAGGGGGAGAGCGGGATTATTTACTGCCTGACCAGGAAGGTGGTGGAGGAGGTCTGCAGCCAGCTTATCAGGGAAGGTTTTTCCATGACCAGGTACCATGCCGGATTAAGCGATGGGGAGCGTAAGCAGAACCAGGAAGACTTTATCTATGACAGGGCCCAGATCATGGTGGCAACCAATGCTTTCGGCATGGGAATCGACAAGTCCAATGTCAGGTTTGTGGTGCATTATAATATGCCGAAGAATATGGAATCCTATTATCAGGAAGCAGGAAGGGCCGGCCGTGACGGTGAACCTGCGGAGTGTATCCTTTTGTACGGGGGTCAGGATGTGGTGACCAACCAGTTTTTTATTGACCATAACCAGGATAACGAGGCATTGGATGCAATGACCCGTGAGATTGTCATGGAGAGGGACAGGGAACGGCTGCGCAAGATGACATTTTACTGCTTTACCAATGAGTGCCTGAGGGATTACATACTGCGCTACTTTGGGGAATACGGCAGCAATTACTGCGGGAACTGCTCCAATTGCCTGAGCCAGTTTGAGGAGGTGGACGTGACGGATATTGCAAGGGCGCTGCTTGGGTGCGTGGAGAGCTGCCGGCAGAGGTATGGGACCAATGTGATCATTGATACGGTCCATGGGGCCAACACGGCTAAGATACGCAATTACAGGATGGATGAGAATCCCTATTACGCAGAACTGGCAAAGGTGCCCACATATAAGCTGCGCCAGGTGATGAACCATCTGATGCTTGACGGGTATCTGGGGGTGACCAATGACGGGTATGCCATTGTACGGCTGACCGGGAAGTCCGGGGATGTGCTGCATGAAGGCGCGGCCGTGTTCATGAAGATGGCCAGGGAACAGGAGCATCCGGCCAGGATGAAGAGTGAGAAGAAGGGGAAGAAAGGCAGGGTTCCGGGTGTTTCCCTGTCTGAAACGGACGAGGGCTTATTTGAGAAGCTGCGGGCGCTGCGCACAGAGATTGCAAAGGAAGAGAATGTGCCGCCCTATATTGTGTTTTCCGATAAGACGCTGGTTTCCATGTGCATGGTGAAGCCAAGGACAAAAGCAGAGATGCTGACCGTATCCGGGGTTGGGGAATTTAAGTTTGATAAATACGGCGGGAGATTCCTGGACTGTGTAAAAGCAGCCGCAGGAGGGCCGGAGGCTGAGGAAGCCAATTTGGATGCCTCCTGTTATGATGGGGATGATTTATATTTCAGCAGTGACAGCGATGAATTTGACGACTGGAACCTGGAGACGGCCATGGATGCCTGGGATACTGGAATCCAGGACAGGGAGACAGAAAGCCATAAGCATGCGTCCGGAGGCGGGGCTGCGGAGACGGGCGCGGTTAAGAGAGGGAAAAGCAGGAAGTCAAAGACAGGGTTTGCGATGACAGAGGAATTGGCAGAGCAGATCCATTATTCAGAACGTGTCACGCTCAGTGACTTTATTGGACAGATTAATGATTTGCGTGACGGGGAGGCCATGAAACGGCTGACCATAAAATCAGTGGAGCAGTGGCTGATGGACAGAGGATACTTTGAAGTGTGGTTTTTGAACGGGACTCCCCGGAAACGCCTGACAGAAAAGGGGGAGGAGTTTGGGATTACGGCGGAGAAGAGACTGAGTGACAAGGGAAATGAATATGATGTGTTCTTTTATTTGGAAGAGGCACAGCACGGCATTGTGGAATGGCTGTTGCAAAAACTATAAAAACATTTTTGTATATGATTTAATATTATGATGGTTATAATAAGCACATTGAAAATTATATAAAACAGATTGAAATTTAAATCAAAATGTTTGAGTTGATTTAAATGATTGGTTGTGATAGAGTTTTAATAGTAAATGCTTTAGGGAAAGGATTAACCGATATATGACTAGAGTGGAATTATTAAAAGTGTTGGTAGAGGACTATAATGAAGATATATCGACAATAAAATCTTTAACTAAAGAGGAACTGGAAGAATTGCTGGAAGAATATATAGATGAGGATTTATTTCAATTAGATACAAATGAAAATGAGGACTTTTTAGATTAAACTTCGTAAGATTTTTTACGAAGTTTTTTGATTCTATGTATATTAAAGAGGGGAAAATAATCATGCTGGAAAGATTTTTGGTGAAAAAATTATTTGGCTTCTTAATTTTATATCTACACAAAGGGCGAATAAATATGATGATGATTACTTAACGGAATTGCTTACGTTAGCTTATAATATTGAACCGGTAAAATTGAGTCAAAATAGTATGGAGCATGGATTATTAGATATAATTTGTGATTACAGTATGGAAATGGAGGATGGATTGTCAATAACTTAACATAATCCAACTATTTTGTTTTATTACATTTCCATGATATAATAACAGAAAAATGCAGAAAGTGGAACCAATGGGGATATGGGGATGCAAAAGAATAAAAAGTGGTATAGAAGGTTTTATTATACAATTTTTTTTCTGCTGGTAAATGTATTGGCTGTTCTGATACTGGGCAAAAGGGAGGCCGGATTTGTGGATGCCGCCATGACGGGGCATGCAGAAGCCTCCATGGATGGGGTGGAGGACGTGATGGGGAACTACATACACTCCTTTCAGCTGTTTGCCCATATCATGGCACGTGAGATTGAGGAACATCCGGATCCGGATGAAATCTGGGATTATCTGAAGAAGATTGATTCCCGGATGCTGGAGATAGAGGGGGATACATTTGACGGGCTTTATATGTATTACAAAGGACGGTACCTGTACAGCTGGGATACACCGTATTCGGAGTATGAGGATACGGGGTATGCGGCCACATCACGTCCGTGGTATACGGACGCGGTAAAGGGAAATGGACAGATTGTGTTCACGCCGCCTTATATGAGCTATGCAAATAACTACATACTTTCCACCATTTCCCAGCTGCAGCCGGATGGGGAAACCGTGTTTGCCTACGATATACGCATGGGGGACATACAGAAGCTGGTGTCCTCAATGAAGGCATATGACGGGGAACAGATGCTGCTGTTTGATAATAACGGCACGATCATCGGAAGCATGAATGAGGATTATCTGGGCGGTAACCTTTATACGTCCCCAAAGGAGGCTGGGTCCGCACTGGCTGCCTCCATTGAAGCTTCCCTGGAGCTGACCGGGGAGCAGCGGGAGAAGATGGACGGGCAGATCCGGTCAGCCTCTTCCTTCCAGGTCTTTTGCGAAAGCTTTAACAGCGGCCTGCCAAGGCTTTTGGAGCAGGAGAGCACGGCGCTGCGTGTAAAACTTGGGGATACGGATTACTATGGTTACCTGCGTCACGGGGACATGTACCATGTGGTCCTGCTGGTGCCGGTATGGTCCATGCTGAAGGCCACGGTACAGGTCTGGCTTGTCCCGTTCCTGCTCCTGGAACTGCTGCTGATCTACGGGGCGGGGCGTGTGGGCAAGGAACAGAAGAACAGGGAGCTGCGCGCGGCTTATGTGGAACTGGGACAGATGCAGAAGCGGCTGGAACTTGCCCTGCACGCGGCCCGGAGGGCTGCCGCGGTTGATGACCTGACAGGCCTGATGAATTTCAAGTCATTCCGTGAAAATGTATCAAAATGCATTGAATCCATGGAAACAGGTCAAAGCGGGATCCTCATCATGCTGGACGGCGACCATTTTAAATCGATTAATGATAATTACGGGCATCTGGCCGGTGATGAGGTGATTAAACTGTCGGCCCAGATGATAATCGGGCGGATCAGGACAATCGATTTGGCGTCCCGGCTCCATGGGGATGAGTTTTCCATATTTGTGGCCAATACAAATGACTATTCGGTTGCAGCGCGGATTGTGGAGGATATCAACCATACCCTGTCGGAAGAGGCGGCCAGGAGGAATATCCCGCCCATAACATTATCCGCAGGCGCTGTGATTGCACATGGAGGCGACAGCTATACGGAGCTGGCTAAACTGGCAGATGCCGCCCTGTACCGGGCCAAGGAAACCCACAATGGAGGGTTTGCCGGCGCGGCTGTATCCTGACCGGGAGGAGGAGTCTATGAAACTGCACCAATTACAATATTTCTGCGCGGCCTGCAGAAACGGCAACATAACAAGGGCTGCGGCAGAGCTTCATGTCTCCCAGCCTTCTATCTCCATGGCAATCAGGGAACTGGAAAATGAGTTTGGGATCCTGCTTCTTCAAAGGAACAACAAGGGGTTTGAGATAACCAGGGAAGGCACGTATTTTTATGAAAGGGCCACGGTGCTGCTGGAACAGGCAGATGAGCTGAACCAGATGATGTGCGACATGGGGAATCAGAGAAAGCGGATTAACCTGGGGATTCCGCCTATGATTGGAACCTTCCTGTTTCCTAAAATGTATAAGGAATTCAGGAAGACATTCCCGGAGGTCATGCTTAATTCCAGGGAAGGAGGAAGCCGGTATCTTCTGGAAATGCTGGATGACAGCGTCCTTGATTTTGCTATTCTGCCCACCAACCAGCTGTCGGAGGACGCTTATAATATCTTAAGGATGGCGGATACGGAAACCGTGTTCTGCGTATCCAAAAACCATCCCCTGGCAAACAGGGGGACCGTGTCAATCAAAGAGATAAAAGAGGAGCCGCTGATTATGTTTAATGATGGGTTTTATCAGAATGAGGTCATAAAAGAGCGGTTTGGGAAAGAAGGACTCCGGCCAAATATCCTGCATTATTCCAGCCAGTTTTATACGATTAAGGAGTTTATTTCCGATGGGATTGCCGGAGGATTCATGTTCAGGGATATTGCGCAGACCGTGCCGGATATCAGGGGGATATCCCTGGAGGACCCGCTGCATATCCGGATTGGCCTGGTCTGGAAAAAGAACCAGCACATGTTCCACGATGCGGCCAGATTCCTGGAGTTCACGAAGAAGTATATCAAATCCAATCCATGACTCAGGTTTAGGCTGTGTTTGATGTTGGGGGCAAAAGAGGGGGATGGGAAGCATGAAACAGCTTTTCGGGCTGGGGGCATTTAAAAACGCGCCCATCCGTAAGAAGTTGATACTGTCCACATGGCTGGTGGCCATTGTGCCGATTGTGGTTATATTTGCAGTGGTTTTCTTTGTGTTTGTCAATACCGGCGCGGAAAGCGCCAGGCGTCAGGCGCAGCTGCTGTTAGATAAGACGGTGGAGGAAATGGACGGATATTTTAACCAGGCCCAGGAAAGCCTGGCGTTCATGGTTACGGACATGAATATGCAGACTGCCATTGATAATTATGTGTCCGGAACCTATAAAGAGCAGCTTGATTTGAGGGATTTCTTAAGGAACCGCCTTGCCAATGTGTCCACGGTGGGCAGAAGGACCGCGGCCATATCCATCTATATCAAGGAAGCGGACAGGACATATTCCAGGGATTTTTCGGACCAGCCGCTGTCCGGGATATACGGAGGGGAGCCCTGGTTTGAGAATCTTCTGGCAGGAAAGGAATCCTTTGCGCAGACAGAAGGGATTTCCGTGCAGGACCAGAGACCGGTATGGATCCTGGCCTCCAATATCATCAGCGTGCGCAACGGCGGGGTGCTGGGGCTGGTCTATATGGAGCTGGACAAACAGGCAATGGTTCAGCCTTTTTATGAACTGGCCGCAGGGGACGGGGACTCCATTGTATTTGAGGGGAACCGGATCATCTCGGCAAATGAGGGGAAGGAAGGGCATTATGTATCCCTGTATTCCTACTCCAGGATGCTTGACAGCCAGGTGGAGTACAGGCTTCAGATGAAGGAACTGCGGCAGGGGTATACAGCTGCTTTTATTTACTTTATGGCGGGCATGGCGGTGCTGATAATTCTGATTTATCTGATGGATAAGATGCTGGCCGACTGGGTGGCCGGAAGGATCATACGGCTTGGGGAAGCAACCAGGCGGATTGCTGCCGGGGACCTGGAGGTGGAGGTTAAGGACGGGCTGAAGGATGAGATTGGAGAGCTTGCCCGCAGCTTCAATACCATGGCCAGGGACATGAAACAGCTGATTGAGAATGAATACCTGGTGAAGATTGAGAGCCAGCAGGCAACCCTGCGCGCCCTTCAGAGCCAGATTAATCCGCACTTTGTTTACAATACACTGGAGAGTATTTCCATGATGGCCCTGGTAAAGGACCACTATGAGATTGTGGATATGACACAGGCATTTTCACTGATGATGCGCTATTCCATGGAGCCGTCCCCGTTGGTGACGGTCCGGGAGGAACTGGAGAATGTAAGGAATTATGTGACGATCCAGAAAATCCGTTTCCCGGACCGGTTTCAGATGGAGTACCAGGTGGAGGAGGCATGTCTTGAGGAAAAGCTGCCCAGGCTCACCATACAGCCCCTGGTGGAAAACGCCTTCCGGCATGGGTTTGAGGACACGCCCAACCACAAACAGATCCTGGTGTCCATATGCAGGCGCAGGGGTTTCCTGGAGCTTCGCATATTCAATGACGGGGCCACGGTTTCCCATGAGCGGCTGGCCAGGGTGCGGTTCCTGCTGGACCCGGACTGCCAGGAGAATACCATGGACTGTTATGCCCTGCGCAATTTAAGCAGGAGGCTTAGGCTGCTGTTCGGGGAGAAAAGCCGGGTGACCCTGCGTTCCGGCGCAGGGACAGGCACCATTGTGTCGCTGAGGATTCCATTGGAAAAGGGGGGTGGGGAAAATGAAACGGGTTCTGGTTTGTGAAGATGAGGATTTAATCCGCAAAGGTATCTGTAAAATCGTGGAGGGTGTCTGCAGGGACGTGCAGGTGCAGGAGTGCGACAATGGGCTGGAGGGCTATAAAGCCATTGCAATGTGGAATCCCCATGTGGTAATTACAGATATCCGTATGCCGGTGATGGACGGGCTTGCAATGATTGAGAAGGCCCAGGCCGACGGGGCGCAGTGCAGCTATGTGATTATCAGCGCGTACCGGGATTTTGAATATGCCAGGACAGCCATCCGGTGCGGGGTGCGGGAATATATCCTAAAGCCCCTGAACCGGTTTGAGGTAGCGGCCTGCCTGGAGCGTCTTCTGGACATGAAGGCAGAAACCATGCGGACAGAGGACGGTGAAAAGGAGGAGGCGGCAGAAGACGGGGGAAGCATTGGCAAGGCAATCCAGTACATAGAGCATAATTTCTACAGGAGCATCAGCCTGGAGGAGGTGAGCCAGGCAGTCCATATGAACACGGCTTATTTTTCCACGCTGTTTAAGAAACAGACCGGAAAGAAATACATTGATTATGTGACGGACCTGCGCATGGAAAAGGCGCGCAAGCTGATCCTTAACACGGACCTTAAGATCGGAGCCATTGCGGAGATGGTGGGATATGGGAGCACGAAGCATTTTACAAGGATTTATAAGGAAAAATTTGGAAACACGCCCAATGCAGACCGTTGATTTAGACAAAAAAATAACATATTATCAACATAAACTATAAAAATAGCACTAAAACCAAATTTTATGTCCCTTCAACTTTGGAGGGACTTTGTTTATAATCTAATTACAGTATATGAAACGGGGTTATATAAACCGCAGCACTGACTGCTGCAGAGAAGAGGAGGTTTCTTATGAAAAAAACACTTGCAATCATGATGTCGGCACTGATGGTTGGGGGATTGGCCCTCAGCGGATGTGGAGGCGGGCAGACGTCCACCACAGCCGCGCCCACTGAGGCTGCTAAAACTGAGGCGGCCAAGACAGAGGCGGCGGCAGAACCCGAGGCAGCAGAGGCTGCTTCGGGAGAACAGGTTACAATTACCATCAGCAACTGGCTGGAGGCAGAGGAGGCGACATCGGCAATCTTTAAGGAACTGCTGGATGATTTCATGGCTGCCAATCCGGACATCAAGGTTGAGTCCCAGGCAATCCCATTCAACCAGTACAAGGACCAGGTCCTGATAGCCGGTACATCGGGCAATGCGGCGGACGTGATCATGGGCAATTCACAGATGATGAGCGCGTTTAACGGGGCAGGCATCCTAGCAGAACTGGATTCCCTGGCTTCCAAGGATGTGCTGGATGACATCTATCCAGGTTATCTGTCCGGCACCACGTATGGCGGCAAGGTAAAGGCATTATCATGGGCGCCCCATCCGATTGCCATGTATTACAACAAGGATTTATTTACCAAGGCCGGTCTGGATCCGGAGGAGGTGCCGGCAACCTGGGATGAGATGACAGAGGCAGCCAAGGCAGTGGCGGCCCTGGGCAAGGATGATTCCGGCAATACCATCTATGGCCTGGGACTTCCCACCGGAAAGGTGGCCCACACCGGAACTGTTTTTAACGGTATATTCTATGCCTTTGGCGGACATTTTGTGGATGGGGACGGTAATGTGGACCTGAACAATGAAGGCAATGTGGCAGCCCTTACCTGGACCAAGGAGCTGGTAGATGCCAAGGTGATTCCGGCCGGACTGGAAATCAAGGATTTGCGCGGACTGTTTGCATCCGGGCAGATCGGCATCATATTTGACGGCGACATGGGCCGCGGCGCATTCCGCGCCAGCAGCGGCATCGGCGAGGAATTTGATAAGAAGATGGGCATTGCCATTATTCCGGCAGGAGAGACAGGAAGAAGCGAGACTGTTTATACGGAGCATCAGCTGGCTGTGTTTGAGAAATCGGAGCACAAGGAAGCAGCGGTCCGGCTGATAGAATACCTCATCGGCAAGGATGCAATGTTAAAATACCACAAATCCAATGCGGTCCTCTCTGCAAGGAAATCCATAGCCACCCTGCCTGAGATGAATGAGGACTACTTCATGGAAGTATTTAACAAGCAGTCCGAAACAGCCAGCCCCCTTCCGGCAACCAATGCAATGTTTGACAATGCCATGAATGAGGTGACAAAGGCCATCGAGCGTATTGTTGTGAACAATGAGGACATTACCACGGTGCTGGAGGAGACCAACGCCACCATCAGGGAGATGTATGGACAATAAGCGCATGCAGTAAAAGCACTGCGCGCAGAAAGATAATCCAGAAGTCAGGGAAGTATCAGTCTGAATCAGGAGCGGCTGCAGATCATCCTGCATCCGCTCCGCTTTTATCAATGGGAGGGCTAGCATGGGAACAAAGAAAAAAGTCAACTGGTTTATGGTGATGCTTCTGGTGCCTGCGGTGGCAATGCTTACGGTAACCATCATCATACCTGTGTTTGTTGTGATTGGAATGAGTTTTTATCACTATAACCTGTTGGACATGAATAACATAACGTGGAACAATTTTGCCAACTACAGGGCAGTGTTCAAGGACGCTGAATTCATCCGCACCTTTGGGCGGACCCTTATCTATGTGTGCGGCACGGTGGTATCCCAGTTTTTTATCGGGCTGGGCGTGGCGCTTTTGCTAAACAGCAGGAGCCTGAAGGGAAGAAAGCTGTTCCGCAGCCTTTTATTCCTTCCCTGGACCATTCCGTCCCTGGTGGTGGCGGTTACCTGGATGTTTATTTTCCAGCCCCAGTACGGTATTGTGAACTATCTGCTGAACCTGGGGGATTACAGTGTGCTTGGCAGCCCGAAGACAGCCATGGTGGGCGTGGTCATATCCGCGGTTTGGAAGCAGATGCCCCTTATGATGATCATGCTCTTATCCGGGCTTCAGACCGTGCCCGAGGATTTGAAGGAAGCGGCTGAGATAGACGGGGCCACCGGACAGCAGAAATTTTTATGCATCACGGTTCCCTGTATCATGCCGGTTGTAAAGACAGTGACCCTTACCTCCATTGTCTCCAATTTCCAGATGTTCGTGCTGTTCTTCACCATGACAGGCGGCGGCCCGGTAAGGGCCACGACCACACTGCCTCTGTACACTTATGAGACCGCGTTCTCGGGCTTTAACCTGGGCAAGGGCGCTGCCATCGGCGTGTGCTGGCTGGTGTTCCTGATGATTTTCTCCACAATTTACAATAAGGTCCTTTCCGCCAAAGAAGTGGAATATTAAGGAGGTGCGCGGATGAAAAAGAAAACATGGCGGTCCATTTTGAAATATGCGTCCATAACAGCCATTACCATATGCTTTGTTTTTCCCATATACTGGATGCTGCTCACTTCCATTAAGCCCAATGAAGCCATTTTAAAGCTTCCGCCCCAGTTTGTCCCGGTTACAGCCACCATGGACAATTACAGGGGAATCCTGACAGACGGCAAGTTCCTTATATTCTACAGGAACAATGTGATTGTATCGGGAGTCACCACCCTGGTGACCCTTATCCTGGCGGTATTGGCAGCCTATTCATTTTCCAGATACCGTTTCAAGGGCAGCAGATTTGTGATGATGCTGTTTTTGTCCACCCAGATGTTCCCGGCCATGACGCTTCTCATTGCCCTTTACAACATGTACTTCCGCCTGGGGCTTTTGAATACGTATACGGCTTTGGTGCTGGCCTGTTCCACCAACGCGCTTCCCATGTCGGTGTGGATCCTCAAAGGATTCTTTGACACCATATCAAAGTCCCTGGAGGAGGCGGCCTACATTGACGGCTGCTCCAAGGGAAGGACCCTCATACAGGTGATTCTGCCCCTGGTTAAGCCGGGAATCCTGGCAGTGGGGCTGTATTCCTTCCTGATTTCCTGGGAGGATTTCCTCTGGGGCCTGACCCTGGTCAACAAGACCGGGATGCGCACCCTTGCCTCGGGCATTGCCATGACTTATCTGGGCGAGTACAATTATGACTGGGGACGGGTTATGGCGGCAGCGGTGGGCGCGGCCATCCCCATCCTGATCATCTTCATCTTTTTGCAGAAATACATGATAGCAGGCCTTACCGCCGGGGCGGTCAAGGAATAGGGTGCCTGAAGAATGGCACTGTGGTTTGAGAAATGGAGGATGTCATGAAACAGAAGCAGAATATTGTTTTTTTCTTTTCCGATCAGCAGCGGGCGGACACCCTGGGGTGCAACGGGCAGCCCCTGCCGGTCACACCGTGCCTGGACCGGTTCGCATGTGAGGACGCGGTGAATTTTTCCAATGCGTTCACACCACAGCCGGTGTGCGGCCCGGCCCGGGCCATGCTCCAGACCGGGCTGTATCCGACCCAGACCGGCTGCTACCGCAACGCGGTCTCCCTTCCGCTGGGGCAGAAAACCCTGGCCCGTTACCTGAAAGAGGGTGGGTACCAGGTGGCTTATGTGGGAAAATGGCATCTGGCTTCGGATGAGCATGGGAACCACTATGAAACCATACCGGTTCCCCCGGAACGCAGGGGCGGATATGATGACTACTGGATGGCGGCGGATGTGCTGGAATTTACCTCCCATGGATACGGCGGTTATGTGTATGACAAGGATGGCAATAAACTGGAATTCACAGGATACAGGACTGACTGCCTGACCGGCCATGCGGTCCGCTATATAGAGGAGTATGACAGTGAAAAACCGTTTTTCCTCATGGTTTCCCATATTGAGCCCCATCATCAGAATGACAGGGGGGACTATGAGGGACCTGAGGGCAGTAAGGAACGGTTCGGGGACTTTGTGCCGCCGCCGGACCTGGAGCCCGGGAAAGGGGACTGGGAAGAATTCTACCCGGATTATCTGGGCTGCTGCCATGCCCTGGACACCAATTTCGGCCGGGTGGTTAAGGCGCTGAAGGAAAAGGGGATTTATGACCGGACCATGGTGATTTACGCCAGTGACCACGGCTGCCATTTCCGCACCCGTACAGATGAGGTGGCGGAACATGGATATGATGACTATAAGCGCAACAGCTTTGAGGGAACCATCCATGTCCCCATGCTGATTAAGGGGGATGGATTCGGGAAAGGCGTAAACGAGGAACGGGTGGTTAGCCTTTTGGACCTGCCAAGGACCATCCTGACAGCGGCCGGGATTGAAACCGGGAAACTGGACCTTCAGGGGCGGCCGCTCCAGGAACTGGACGCGCCTGACTGGAAGGAGGAGGTCTATATACAGATCAGCGAAAGCTTTGTGGGCAGGGCGTTGCGCACCAGACAGTATAAATATGTGGTATATGCCCCTGAGGCCAATCCCTGGACGCAGAGCGGCAGTGATGTCTACCGGGAAAAGTATCTGTTTGATTTGGGGCAGGACCCGCTGGAGAGGAACAACCTTATTGCGGATCCCCTCTATGCCGAGGTAAAGGCAGGTCTGCGGAAACGGCTTTTGGAGCTGGGGTTAAAGGCCGGGGAACGGTTTACAGTAGTGTAAAGAATGGGTATGGCTGTTTCAGGTATGGAATATACCGTGGAAGGGTCATGCCCTTTCTTTTTTTGCCGTTTTTTGATATAAGATTTTCTGATGATTTCATCAGAAAAAAATATTTTACTTATGACAAATAAATGTTTACGATATAAGCATACAAAAAAACAAGGGGGGATACGGCATTGAAGAAACATAAGATTGCTGTGATTGCAGGTGATGGCATTGGGCCCGAAGTACTGGCTGAGGGGGTCAGGGTTTTAAAACAGGTGGCTGAATGCGACGGAGGATTTTCGTTTGAATTCACATTTTTTCCGTGGGGATGCGAGTACTATTTAAAGACAGGGAAAATGATGGATGAGGACGGGATTGAAAAGCTGAAGCAGTATGATGCCATCTTTTTAGGGGCAGTGGGATATCCTGGTGTGCCGGACCATATTTCACTGTGGGACCTGCTCCTGAACATACGCAAAAGTTTTGACCAGTACGTGAACCTCAGGCCGGTAAGGCTGCTGGAGGGGGCGCCCTGTCCACTTAAGGATGTGGACAGAAAAGACGTTGACATGATATTTGTGAGGGAGAACAGCGAGGGCGAGTATGCGGGGAGCGGCAGCTGGCTGTTTAAGGGAAAACCTCATGAAGTCGTGCTTCAGGAAGGTGTGTTTTCCAGGCATGGATGTGAACGCATCATCCGTTATGCCTATGATCTGGCAAGGGAAAAGGGCAAGACCCTGACCAGTATCAGCAAGGGGAATGCACTGAATTATTCCATGGTTTTCTGGGACCAGATATTTAAGGAGGTGGGTGAGGATTATCCGGATGTAAAGACATTTTCCTATCTGGTAGACGCGGCCAGCATGTTCATGGTAAAGGACCCTGCACGGTTTGAGATAGTGGTCACCTCCAACCTGTTCGGGGATATCCTGACTGACCTGGGCGCTGCAATTGCCGGAGGCATGGGGCTGGCGGCAGGAGCAAACCTGAACCCGGAAAGGGAGTTCCCGTCCATGTTCGAGCCCATCCATGGCTCTGCGCCGGATATTGCGGGACAGGGAAAGGCCAATCCCTTAGCCACGGTCTGGTCGGCAAGCCAGATGCTGGATTTCTTTGGATACAGACAGTGGGGGGAAAAGCTGATTGATATCATTGAGGAAATCCTGAAGGAGAAAAAGGTGCTTACGCCTGACCTTGACGGCACGGCAACCACAAGTCAGGTGGGGGACGAAGTTATTTCAAAGCTGAGGCAGTAAAAGCAAAACGATTGTATGGAGGATGCATATGTGGAGAGACAAGAACTGGGGAGATTATAAGTTCCATTTGGTGATTTTGGTTTGCTGTATCCTGGCAGAGGCCGTTGGCCCTATCAAGATACCGGTTGGCGGGGTTACGGTTACACTTCTTCCGCTGCTTTATTCCATGATTTTTGTCCTGATTGTTTATATGATTAAGCCAATCCGGTTTGTAAAGGAAAAGCAGGCAGAAATCGGATCCGCGCTTCTGACATTGAGCGTGGCGTTCCTGATGGCAAAGCTGGGGATTACCAGCGGCGCATCCATCAAGGATGTAATCAGTGCAGGCCCTGTACTGATTCTCCAAAACCTGGGAAATGTGGGCACCCTGCTGGTCGCGCTTCCCATTGCCCTTCTGCTTGGGATGGGGCGTGAGGCAGTGGGCATGACCCATGCCATGAGCCGCGAGCCTAACGTGGCCCTGATTTCCGATATGTTTGGGGCTGATTCCGCTGAATTTAAGGGAGTCATGACATGTTACATTGTGGGAACTATTTTTGGAACCATTTTCATGAGTATCGTGCCGCCCATATTTGTCAGCCTTGGCATCTTTTCGCCGGAATCAGCAGCCATGGCAGTGGGGGCGGGCAGCGCGTCCATGATGACGGCGGGTCTGGCTGGTGTCATGGAGGCCGCGCCCGCAGCCAATCCGGATGTGCTGACTGCATTTGCCAGCATCAGCAATGTGATTTCATCATCGATTTCAGTGTATCTGGGACTGTTCATCACAGTGCCGCTGGGGAACGTTATCTATAAGGCCATGAAAAAAGGAAAATAGGGGGATTTCATATGGATAAGGAGAACAGAGTCAGTTTTGGGAGTGAGTTTTTTGACTGGGTCATGACATTTATTATCGTGGCAATCCTGTCAGTTGCCTGTAACATGGTTGGCTATGGAGGAATGCTTCTGGAATCCATACCGGGGATGCTTATCTTTGCTGCCATCAGCCTGGCCGGGCTCACGGTAAAGCATTTTATTCCTGGGAACCTTCCGGCGGTTGCTTACATAGCGCTGATCGGTATGCTGGTTGCAATGCCGTTTTCACCTATATCCGGGTTTGTCATCTACTGGGCCAATAAGGTGGCCCTGATGGCGGTAGTGACCCCGATCCTTGCATATGCAGGTGTAATCGTGGGCCGTGACTGGAGGGAGTTTGTGAAGATTGGCTGGAAGGGGATTCTTGTCTCGCTGCTGGTCATCCTGGGAACGTTCTTTGTATCGGGCGGCATGGCAGAAATAATGGGACGGATATTTGGTATGTGACGGATCCGGCAGGGATTGTGCGTCATGCAGAGGAAAGGAGAGGGGACATGGAGAATTTCCCATTGTTAGAAATAGAGGGGACACCCTATGAAATCGGATATAAGCACGGCGGGGTTTTTAAGGAAAAGATAGCAGGGACCATTCAATGCTACCGGGAAATGTTTAAGGATTATTCGGATTTGGAATGGGAGAGGGCAAAGGAACTTTCCACCCGGTTCGTGGATATCATTCATGAGTACAATCCGGATTATCTGGAGGAAATAAAAGGCGTTGCAGCCGGTTCCGGGTTTTCCTTTGAGGATATCCTTGCCCTTAACTGCCGGAGTGAACTGGTATTCGTGGGCAATGAGATGGATAAGGCAGACGGCGGATGTACGTCCATTGGAATCAGCAGTGATGCCGGGGCGGGCGGCGATGCCTTCCTGGCCCATAACTGGGACTGGAAGACCAGCCAGAGGGCGTCCATGGTCATGATGAAAATCAGGCAGAAGAACGGGAAACCGGATATCTTCATGGTGACTGAGGCAGGGATTATCGGCAAGACCGGCTTTAACAGCGCGGGAATCTGCCTGTACCTGAATGCCCTGTCCACCAACCAGGCGCCAAAGGGGCTGCCGCTCCACCTGGCCATGAGGGGAATCCTGGATTGCGGTTCGCTGGCAGAGGCCATTGGCGCCGCCACCAGGTTCCCGCTGGGGTGCTGTGCCAACTTTATGATTGGCCACAAAAACGGGGAGTGCGCTGATATTGAGATAGAGAACGGGGATTTTGATGTGTTATATCCAAGGGACGGAATCCTGGTCCACACCAACCATTTTGTCAGTCCCCGCCTTCCTATCCTGCCCAGGAAGGACACGTCCAAGCAGAAGTTCCCGGATACCTTTGTAAGGCTGGGAAGGGCGGATAAGCTTCTGAGGAAGAAAGGCAGGGATATCTCGGAAAAGGATATCATGGAAGTGCTCAGGGATCACGTGGAATATCCGTCCAGTATCTGCAGGCACGAGGATTTGGCTGCGCCAAAGGGGAAACGGATGGGGACCGTATTCTCCATGGTGGTGAACCTGACCCAGGGGAAGATTTATTTCTGTAAGGGGAATCCTTGTGAGCAGGGATATGAGGAGTATGGGATTTGAATTGGACGGTATGGAAATTTTGGTTAATTAAGATAGGTTGGTTAAAAAAGATATTTTGGTCCAATAAGATATTTTGGTTCAATAAGACAGACTGCGCTGCCCGTTCCCGGGCAGCCTTTTTTAAATCCGTATGAAGGAAAAACGGCAATAGAAGAAACCCTAAAATAAGAAATCTTGTAATAATTTGTGCATAATACACTATTTATGTCAAAAAATAACAAGAAATATAATAATACAGCTAAAAATTCGTATATAAGTAAATGCCCTGGTCTGCTAAAATTCTGTTATAACCATTTACAGATAAGAGGAGGATGTATGATGAGGAAAAATTTTGTAAAACGCACATCGGCCCTGGCGTTAGCTGCATTCATGGCAGCATCAGCAGCAGGCTGTTCATCGGGAGGCGGCAGCCGGACCGCGGCAGCGCCGGACACAACGGCCCAGGAAGCTGCATCCGGTGAGGAAGCCAAGGCAGATGGGGATAAGGGGGAAACAGAAAGTTCAGGGGAACCGGTTACCATCCGTCTGGTACACTATATGGGCGAGCAGGCCAAGAGGGACGCGCTGGATGCCATGCTGGCTGCATTTAACGAGGCCCATCCTGAAATCCATGTGGATGTGGAAGTGGTTGCATCCTCATCCTATATTGCAACCTATAAAAACTATATTGCTGCCGGGGAGGCGCCGGACATCATGTTCGGAAAACCACAGACCATGCAGGAGTTTGTGGACGGCGGATACTTCATGGACCTTAAGGATGAAGCGTGCATGACCAATGTGCTGCCCATGCTGGTGGATGAGTGTACGGTGAACGGCGGCGTATATGGTTTTCCCATTGATGCCCAGGTAAAGGCAACCTTTTACAATAAGAAAATGTTTGATGAGGCAGGGGTGGAGGTGCCCAAGACCAAGGACGACTTCTTCAAGGTATGTGATACGTTCATGGACAAGGGAATTTATCCCATGATCCATCCCTATAACTTCATACACGGCGTGTTCCATGAACTGGATTCCTTCTTTACCAGCATGGCGGCGGGCACGGGCAATGAAAATGTATGGATGGATTCCCAGAACGGCGTAAAGGATTTATCCGGCAACCCGGTGGTTGTGGAAGCCATGGAGATGTTCTCAAAGTTTGCCTCCTATAAGGATGCCGGGGATACGGCGGTTGACCAGACCCAGGGTATCCAGAACTTTGCGGCAGGCCAGAGGCCCATGTATATGAACGGCGGATGGCTGATGGGGGATGTGATTGCCGCTGCCCCGGACGGGGACTTCGGTATGTTCCCCACGCCATGGTCGGATGATCCGGAGCAAAACAAGCTTTGGATCGGCATTGATGACGTGTTTATTGTTTCCCAGCAGACCGAGCACAAGGACGAGGTCATGACACTTCTTAATTTCTTTGCCGGTGAGGAATGCTCCAAGACATGGATGGGCACTGCCAAGCTGATGACCAGCAACATCACGGTGCCAACCGATGATGCCGATGCATTCATCAAGGAAATAAAGACCTATATTGACAATGACATGATTGTGTCAAAGAGCCTGGTTCCGGATTATACCTCGGAGTACTCCACTGCATTCCGCACCAAGCTGCAGGAGTTTGTCACACTGGATGACAGCCAGAGGGATGTGACAAAGCTGCTTAAAGACATTGATGATGAGATAGGGTCCATCCGGCAATAGTTTTTCAACTTCATAAAAACCGGTGGATTGTCCATGACAAGGTGACATACCGGTACGGAAGGTCAGGGAGGTCCGGTTGCCGGGCCTCCCTGATGGACGGTGGACTCCCGGATTCCGGCCCCAAAGATGGGGGCAGGGGAGACGCCGGGAGTGCACATAGTGAAATGGAGGAGAGAATGAACCATAAAACGAAAAAAAGGTTTCAGGAATTTACATTCATATTGCCGGCCCTAATCATGTTTTCCATTTTTGTGGCCTATCCATTTTTACAGGGCTTTCCCATATCGTTTACAAAATGGGATGGCATGAGCCCGGATAAGACATTTGTGGGTATGAGTAATTATCTGAGGATCTTTAAGGATGCAAATGTAATCAATGCCACAAAGAATACCCTGGTATTTACAGCAGTGACCATGATAGGCTCCAATCTTCTGGGCCTTATGTTCGCCCTGATGATTTCCAGGGTATCAAAGCTTAATAATGTGCTCAGGACCTGCATCTTTGTACCCTACTGTCTCAGCCTGGTACTGTCGTCCTACATATGGAGATATGTGTACAGCGATGTATTTTATGATATATTCGGAGTGCCCAGCCCTCTGGGAAGCACCACCTGGGTCATGTTTGGCCTGGCCGTGATATCCGTGTGGAGGGATGCCGGTTACTGCATGGTGGTGTACATTGCGGCCATACAGGGCGTGTCTTCGGATTACTATGAGGCAGCTGATTTGGAAGGCGCCACACGCTGGCAGAAATTTAAAGATATAACATTTCCCATGATTGCCCCGGCAGTCACTACCAACTTTACCTTGCTCCTTGCCTGGGGCATGAAGGTGTTTGATTATCCCATGGCGGCAACGGCAGGCGGCCCGGGCCGGGCTTCGGAGACAGTGGCCATGCTGATTTATAATAATCTGTTTACCTATTTCCGGGCCGGCTACGGCCAGGCCATTGCAGTGGTGTTCACCATTGCCATATTTGCCGTGAGTACCATTGTGTCCAGGACTTTGAGGGCCAGGGAGGTGGAAATATAATGAAACAGACCGTAAAAGACAGACTGTTCCTGGTGTTTAAGCTGGCTGTTACCTTATTTGTGATTAGTCCGTTTTATATTGCAGTCATTTATTCGGTAAAGTCCAAGCCGGAGATGGTAAGCAACAGGCTGGCATTTCCCAAGATCATCCACTGGGACAATTTTACAAGGGCCGTTGAGACCTCGGGCTTCGGGCTGGCCATGAAAAACAGCCTTGTGACCACGGTGGCGGCCGTGCTGGCCATCACATTGATCTGCACCATGTCGGCGTATATGATTGCAAGAAAGAATAACCGGTTATACAATGCCATTTATTATATTTTTGTGGGAGCCATGATCATTCCCTTCCAGTCCATCATGACGCCTCTGTACATTGATATGACGAAATGGGGGCTGCTCAATACGCTTCATGGGTTCATCATGGCCAAGATAGGGTTCCAGATTGCATTTACAGTGCTGCTGGTGTCGGGATTTGTTAAGAGTATTCCCAGGGAACTGGAGGAGGCTGCGGCCATTGACGGGGCCGGCCTGTATTCCGTATTTTTCAGGATCGTGTTCCCGCTGATGAAACCCATCATCCTCACATCCGTGGTACTTAACACCCTGAATGTGTGGAATGATTTCCAGATGTCCCTGACCCTGCTTCAGAAGAAAGCGGTCCGCAATGTGCCCCTGACCCAGTATTTCTTTTTTGGCGAGAACAGTATTGAACTGGGGCTGGCATTTGCCTTGTTCATCCTGTCCATGATTCCTATCCTGATCCTGTACCTGAGCCTGCAGAAATATATCATCGGCGGCATTACTTCCGGGGCAGTGAAAGGATGAGCATACCTGTATAAAAGCCCCCGCACGCATTGACATGATTAAGGCCAGTTGTTATATTTGGGAAAAAAAGGAGCGGGACATGACAGGTGTTCCCGCGAAGGCGGAGGTACGGGGGATGGAACAGCCGGGGAACAGGATACATTTCAGGAAGACATTATATTGTAAAATGATTGTGGTCACCCTTTTGCTGGGTATCACGTTCTTCATTGCCCTTTTGTGGATTTATAAAGCCAGCTGCAGCCGGTTTGAGGAAGAGCTGACATACCACTCGGATACGCTGACAGGGCAGATCTGCCAGAACGTGGATATTACCTTAAAGGAGCTGGCGGAGAAGACAGTGCCGCTGACAGCCACCAATGAACGGTTCGGCTCTCTGCTCAGCGGGGTGAGGGAGGAGGATAAGGGAAAGGAAATCCCTTTCCAGCGCCTGAGGATCCGGAACCATCTGGAAGAAATGCTGAGCATGAATGATGACATCAACTGGATTGCGGTGATTGACAGGAGGAACGAGGTTTATATGGCCTACCGTGATTCCCGGCCTAAGGGCACTGTGCCGGGGAGCATCGAACTTCTTTCCCTATACATGGATAACAAGGAAAACCTTTCGGACAGGCCCGGCAACATTGTATGGCTTACAAGCGCCAATGAGGATGGGATTGTGCTGATGCGCAGCCTTTTTGACACCAATACCATGAAGTTTTGCGGATACATTGTGGCGGAGGTGAAAAACAAATCCCTGAAAGCCATATTTGAGCACATTGACAGCAGCAAAGTGGGAAGCTTTACCCTCTATGACAGGAATGGGGTTCCCATATATTCCACGGATTCCTCCTATGGGCAGGGAACCCAATCAGGGAATGAACCATGCAGTGAAGGGCAGCCCTCCCGGGGACACCGGCGCGGTTCTCTTTACGCTGAATACCCCATTAACAGGGGGAAGCTTAAGATTGCCCATGTCATAGACATGGCGGAAAAGAATAAACGGTTCTCAGACCTTTTATATCTTATATCGGGAATCGGGTTGCTTGTGTTCCTGGTAATCATCATTTCCCTGTGGCTGATGTTCGGGAACATGGCAAAAAACCTGAAAATACTCCTGGAAAACATACACCGGGTATCCAAGGGCGACTTTGACCTGGAACCCACATTGTTCCGCAAAGGGGATGAGATGGATGTGCTTGCATTCAATATCCAGGAAATGTCAGGCAGGATTAAGGCATTGATGGACCAGGTCGTGCGCGATAAGGAGATACAGCAGCAGAACCAGTACCAGCTGCTGGAATTCCGCTATCATGAACTCCAGTCCCAGGTCAACCCCCATTTCCTGTTTAATATCCTTCAGTCCATTAACGGGATTGCGCAGATTAACGGGGACAGTCAGGTCAGCAGGCTGATATGCATGCTGTCCAAGTTCTTCCGGGGAAACCTGGAGCGGAGGAATGTTTCCTGCCAGCTCAGGGAAGAACTGGAATATTCCCAAAACTATCTGGAGCTGTATAAGGATATATACCCTGACAGGCTGAATATTGAATGGGATGTGGATGAACGCTTCCTGGATGTGGGGATACCTACCTACATATTGCAGCCCATTGTTGAAAACTCCCTGGTCCATGGCATGGAACCCATGATTGGGACCTGTACCATCCGGATCCGGGTCCGGGAGCAAGGAGGCTGCCTGGTCATCTCTGTATGGGATGACGGCGGGGGAATCGCACCTGAAAAGCTGAAACAGCTGATGGACGGAATGGGTGAGTCCAGACATATAGGGATACGGAATGTGCAGGACCGCATCCAGATGCTTTATGGAAAAGAATATGGGCTTTCCATCCGGTCGGAACACCACGAATATACGGAAGTCAGGCTTACGCTGCCGCTGAAGTGCGGATCATGACCGGGTTTTGCCGGCAGCACATCCTGAGGCAGGAAAGGGAGGGATGAAGAATGTATTCAGTGGTAATCATAGACGACAATAAGATAGCAGTGGAGGCAATTTCCAAATCCACGGACTGGGAAAAATGCGGCTGCCGCGTGGCCGGTACCGCATACGACGGGATTGCCGGACTGGAGCTGATCCACGATGCGGCGCCGGATATTGTGATAATTGATATACAGATGCCTGGCTTTAACGGGCTGGATGTGATAAAGAAAATAAAGGGCGCCAGGAAGGATGTCCAGTTCATCATCATTTCCGGTTACAGCCAGTTTGAATATGCCCAGCAGGCCATACGTTACGGGGTATGCGATTACCTTTTAAAGCCCATTATGACGGAAGAGATGGAACAGGCGCTTATACATGTGGCAGACACCCTGCGCAAAAAAGAGGCGGAGTCCATGCCCGCCCGGATGGACAGCCTGGAGGCCCGGCTTTACGCAATCCGCTCCGGCCTGCCGGGTTACTCATCCATGGTATCCCGGGCAATCAGCTATGTGGACCGGAATATCCACCGCAATATCTCGCTTAGTGATGTGTGCGACGAGCTGCTGGTTTCCATGTCACACTTCAGTAAATGTTTCAAAAAGGAGACAGGAGCAGGTTTTTCCTCCTATGTCACCATGTTGAAAATGGAAAATGCCCGTATCCTGTTAAGGAACCCCAAGAACAGGGTCAATGAAGTGGCCCGCATGCTTGGGTACAGTGATTACGCGTATTTTTTCCAGGTTTTTAAAAAGCAGTTTGGCTACGCGCCCAGCGATATAAAATTCAATGTAAAAAAGGAGGCCAGGAACAATGATTCAGATGCCGGAGAATAAAAGGAATGTGCCGCCGGTCCTCACCTGTCTGGACGGTACGGATGTGAGTGACAGCAGGATATGGTATGAAAAACGCAGGCCGGAAATCCTGGAACTGTTCCGGAGTCAGGAGTATGGACGTCTGCCTGACATGAAGGATGTGGAAATAAAAATCCGGGTGGCGGATTCCAGGCAGGGAATGGAGATTATGGAGGGCCGGGCCCTGCGCCGGACAGTGGAAGTGGAGGCCATCCGGGGAGGAAAACATTTCAGTTTTAACTTTGTCGTGTTCATCCCGGTGGGACAAAGCCGGCCGGTACCGGCATTCATAACAATCTGCAACCGGGGAATCAGGGACAGCGATCCTGCCAGGCATTTCCTCAGCCCGTTCTATCCGGCTGAGACAATCATATCCAGAGGATATGCCTGCGCGGCCTTCCGTACCCAGGAGGTTGCACCGGATTACGACGAGGGATTTAGCACCTGTTTCCACAAGCTGTTCCCGGAATACAGGGAGGACCGGCCTGGCGATGCCTGGGGAGCCATAACCGTGTGGGCCTGGGCTGCCAGCCGGATTATGGATTATTTTGAAACAGACCCTTTGATTGATGAGAAGAGGGTGGCCGTGGTGGGGCACTCCAGGGGCGGGAAGACAGCCCTGTGGTGTACGGCGGTGGACCAGCGTTTTGCCATGGCTGTGAGCAGCTGCGCAGGAAACAGCGGGGACGCCATTGCACGGGGGTCCAGGGGAGAGCGGATAAAGGACATTGTTAACCGGTTCCCCTATTGGTTCTGTCCTAATTATCAGAAATATAAGGACAATGAGGAAGCGCTTCCTTTTGACCAGCACATGCTGCTGGCCCTCATTGCCCCCAGGCTGGTATATACCACCTCCAAAACATTTGACAGCTGGGCGGATCCGGAAGGCCAGTTTGAATCCTGTGTACAGGCAGATCCGGTCTACCGGCTTCTTGGCGTGACAGGGATGGCCTGGCGGGAAAAGCCCATGCCGGAGCATCCGCTGCATGAAGGCAGGATTGGGCACCACCATAAGACCGGGAACCATGATATGGATGAGTATGACTGGAATTGTTTCATGGATTTTGCGGACCGGCATATGAAGTGAGGAAGGCTGGCAGCAGGGATTGGTTTAAATGCAACCGAATCCCTGCTGCCGGTTTTTTTATAGGCTTATTTTTTCTTTCTTAACCCTCTTAACAAAATAAGGATGGATTTTGTGATGGATTCGTATGATTTAACGAAGGAAGATATTGGTAAGAACAAAAAAAGGTGAAAATTTATAAAAAATATGTAGAAATTTTGAAAAAATATTGACTTTGCACAAAGAGTGTGGTAAATAATAGATATGAGTTACTTAAGGGGATTAAGTTAGTCCGAAAAGCTTCTGAATATAAGGTAAAGGGGGATGGTAATTTGGACTTGGTAATAGGGGTGGATTTCGGAAGTGACTCTGCCAGGGCAGTTGTGATTGATGCAAAGGATGGACATAAGGAAGGGGAGGGTATCTGTGAATATCCCAGGTGGATGGAAGGAAGGTACTGTGATTCCTCCAGAGGAATGTTCAGACAGCATCCAAAGGATTATATAGAGGCATTGGAACAAAGTGTGAGGGAAGCGCTGGAAGATGCGGGACCGGATGCAGGGAAAAAAATAAGGGCCTTGTCCGTTGATACGACAGGTTCTACCCCATGTCCGGTTGACGGGAACGGGATACCTCTGGCATTACTTCCGGAATTTTCAGATAATCCCAATGCGATGTTTTATCTTTGGAAGGACCACACTGCAATTGCAGAAGCAGCAGAAATCAATGAAGCGCTTAGTAACTTTGAAGGGGAGGATTATACTAGGTTTCAGGGAACATACTCTTCAGAGTGGTATTGGGCAAAAATCCTGCATGGAGTGAGGACGGATGCAAAAGTAAGGAAAAGGGCTTATTCCTGGGTGGAACACTGTGACTGGATTCCCGGGATGTTGACCGGTCAGATGGAACCGGACACCATGTACAGGTGCAGCTGCGCAGCAGGACATAAGGCATTGTGGCACAGTGATTTTGACGGGCTTCCGTCAGCAAAGTGCCTGGGAAATGTGGATCCCTATCTAGGGACCGTGATTAAGCGGTATGTTTCAGAGCCAAGGACCTCGGTACACCCGGTGGGAAAAATAACAAAGGAGTGGGCCGGACGGTTAGGACTGAATGAGGATGTGGTCATTGGCGGAAGTTCCCTGGATGCCCATGCCGGAGCAGTTGGCGCCGGAATCAAGCCGGGCATCCTGGTCAAGGTAGTGGGGACCTCTACTGTGGACATGCTGGTAAACACAAGGGAAGACCTGCGGGGCAGTGACCTAAAGGACTGCTGCGGGCAGGCTGAGGATTCCATTATCCCTGGGTATATAGGGATGGAGGCAGGACAGGCGGCTTTTGGCGATATTTACTCATGGTATCGCAGGCTTTTGATGTGGCCGGTAAAGGAACTGGCGTGCCAGATGGGGATGGCAGGTAAGGAAAAGGAACAATACATAGCCATGATGCAGAAGGAACTGATTAATAAGCTTTGCCAGGATGCCATGGAATTGGATGATGACGAAGACCTGATTGTACTGGATTGGTTTAATGGCAGGCGCTACCCCATGATTAATGAGTCGGTCAAGGGCGCGGTCAGCGGGCTGACCTTGGGGACAAGTGCAGTGTCATTGTTCCGGGCCATTGTCCTATCAACTGTATTTGGTTCCAGACGTATTTTTGATTCATTCATCACCCGGGGCATTAAGATTAACGAGGTGATAACGGTGGGCGGCATAGCCAAGCGTTCCCCGCTGGTGATGCAGATGATGGCTGATGTGTTGAAAAGGCCCATTAAAGTGGCAAGGTCCGAACAGGCCTGTGCCCAGGGCGCTGCCATGTACGCGGCTGCCGCAGCAGGCATTTATACAGATTTACTGGAAGCCCAGGAGCATATGGTGGAAGGTTTTGAAAGAATTTACACACCTGATGTGAAAATGTTTGGGAAATATGATATTCTATATAAAAAATATCTATCATTAGGACGTCATATTGAACAGATGCAGGGAGATATGTAATCCTTTTGAGGAAAGAGAAGGATACATATGCAAAAGGGTGACAACAGTTTAATCAATTTTACCAATAAAGTAAATGTACTCAATCTGTTATGGAAAGAACCATCAATCTATCGCGCTGAAATTGCAAGATGTACCAGTCTCTCCATACCTACTGTCATGAAAATCATAGATGATTTGTCTGCCAGGGGTCTGGTAAAGGAAGTTGGCAAAGGGGTCTCAAGCGGAGGAAAACCGCCTGTGATGCTGGAGTTCAGTAAATCGGCATATTACATTATCGGGGTTGACATCAATGAGTCCTGGACCGAAGTTGTTCTTGTGAATCTTTTACTGGAAATAGAAGAAAAAAGGATTCAGGATATACGGGTAACAGATACAGTTGACTCGGTCACCCAGCGGGTCATAAAGGAAATAAATACAATCCTGGAACATAATAGTGACAAGGAAGGAAGGATTCTTGGCATTGGAATGGGCATACCGGGTCTGATTGATCCTAAACAGGGATATATATCCTATTCGCCGGAACTTAACTGGCGTGATGTGAGGATGAAGGAAATATTCCGGAAACATTTTGATGGCGGGATTGTCATTGAAGAGCGTACCCGTGCCATGGCATCTGCCGAGATGCGGATTGGCAGGGCACAGAATGTGAAGAATTTCCTGTATGTCAATATCAGTTCAGGTATCGGTTCTGCCATTGTAATGAATGGGAACCTGTATTATGGAAATAACAAATCCTCAGGAAGGCTGGGCCATATGGTAGTGGAAAAGGACGGTTTTTCCTGTAATTGCGGAAATCATGGATGTCTGGAACTTTATGCTTCCGGCAATGCCATAGCAAGGAATGCAAAGCAAATGATACAGAGGGACCATAATTCATTGATTTATGACCTGGTTTTTGGGGATGTGGAAAAAATAGATGTATATACTGTATTTGAAGCGGCCAGGAATAATGACAGACAGGCGCTTAAGGTGTTAAAGGATGCAGCGGAATATCTTGGAATGGCTGTTTCCAGCGTCATTAACCTGATGGATCCCCAGCTGATTATATTTGAAGGTAAGGTCTGCAGGACCGGGGATGTATTCATGAGCCTGTTTGAGCAGGCGCTGAATGAACGCTATGCCGGATATATTGACAATGAGTTTGAAATCGTTATTGGCAAAGGAAGCAGCAATATGGCTTCCATTGGAGCAGCTACTTTTATATTGGAGCGGTTCCTTGCCACAGGGGGAGATTTCGGCAGGGTCCTGGAGCCGGTGGAGAATGGTATGGGAGAGTAAGCGCCTTAAGGGAGATTGTTTTTATAGCAAAAACAATGGAATGTATTAAGGAGGTATTTATGAGAAAGAAATTAGTTGCAGCAGTATTAAGTATCTGTATGTGCCAGTCCCTTCTGGCAGGGTGTGGCCAGAAGGCAGAGGAAAAGACAACCGGGGCGCCGGACAGCACGGTTCAGACAACCGGACAGGAATCACCGGCAGCAGAGGTTAAGGAAGGAGGGGACATTACCCTTAAATTTGCCACATGGGAAGCCAGCGACCTGGAACGTCAGGCCATCCAGCGCGCGATTGACGGATTTGAGGATTCTCATCCCAATGTATCCGTGGAATATACGGTAAATTCCTTTAGTGAGCATCATGCCAAGCTTAATACACAGATTAATGCCGGTGATGCCCCGGATGTATTCTGGGTGAATCCGGAATATATGAGGGACTTTGTGGACCGTGACCAGCTGATGGACCTGACGGACCTTATGGATAAGAAGGGTGTGGATGTATCGGATTATCTGCCCTCATCCCTTGAGAAAATGCAGTATGTGGGAGAGGATGGGGATACGCATATTTATGGCGTTGACTGCTGTATTGTAGGACCGGTCATTTTCTATAATAAGGATTTGTTTGACGAAGCAGGAGTGGAATACATTCCTACCAAGAAGGAAGATCAATGGACCTGGGATGAGTTTGTGGAAAACATGAAGAAACTTACTAAGGTGGAAGATGGCAAGACCGTACAGTACGGCACCAGCAATTTTGAGGAAAAATTCTCCCTATACACAACGCTGGAACTGTTAGGGTCCAATGGCGCTAAATGGTTTAATGATGATTATACACAGGCAGTAGGGATTGATTCGGAAGCAACCAGGGACACCCTGACTAAAATTAAGGAACTCAGGACCGTGTACGGTGTTGCCCCCAACCCAACGGCGGTTGGTGTTGACACAAGCCATTCACCGACCCAGATGTTCATGACAGGACAGGTTGCCTCCATTTTTGTAGGCTCTTATGCGCTCCAGGAACTGTCGCAATCAGGAATCAATCTTGGTGCAGGACTTCCTCCCAAGATGGCAGAAGGAACAAAACCAATCGGCTCAGCTAACCTTGACTGTATCTGGAAGGATACAAAGCATCCGGAAGAGGCATTTGAACTGGTGCAGTACCTGACAAGTGTTGATGTATGCTCAGATGTTTATAAGACAGGGCTTTGGATGCCTAACCGGGTTTCACTTTACAAGGAAGAGAACCAGGATAAATGGTATAACCCTGAAGTATATCCGCAAGGGTGGCTGGATATGACATGGCTGTGGACAGAGGCGTCCCTGAGGCCATTTGACCATCTGCGCAATACGGACGAGATTTATGATACATGTACCGTTTATATGGAGGATTATTTCTATAATGACGGCGATTTGGACTCCATACTTCCGGAGTGGCAGGAAGAGGTAAATGCACTTCTGGAAGAATAGAAAGTTTGATTTCAAGTTGACTTACAGGACAGGACGTGGAGGGTACAATGGGTAAGGGACGAAAGAAAGTTGTGTACAATGATGCCTTCTGGGCAGGCATATTCCTGCTGCCCAGCCTGATTGGGCTGGTGATATTCACAATCTATCCGCTGTTTAAATCATTATATCTGAGTTTTACGGATTGGGATTTTGTGCATAAGGCTAACTTCATAGGTGCTGGAAACTATGTTAAGATGGTTTCGGATACAAAGTTTTTAAGGGTTCTGCAGAATACCCTTGCCTATACAGCAGTTACGGTTCCTGTCCTGATTATAGTTCCGCTGGTACTGGCGGTTGCACTTAATCAGAAGATAAAAGGAATCCGGTTTTTCAGGGCAGCCTACTTTGTTCCGGTCATTGCCTCCACGGTATCGGTTTCATTAATCTGGCAGTGGATGTTCAATGCGGACTTTGGGATGGTTAACTACATTCTGGGGTTGCTGGGGATTCCCGGCCCTAACTGGCTGACGGATAAGTCGTATGCACTTCCGGCGGTCATGTTTACAAGCATTTGGAAAAATGTGGGATATAATATGATGCTGTTCCTGGCAGGGCTGCAGAATATACCGGGGGATTATTATGAGGTGGCGGAATTGGAGAAGATAACCATCTTACAGAAGTTCAGGTACATAACCGTACCGCTGTTAAAACCCACTACATTGTTTGTAACGATTATTACAATCATTAACTCCTTTCAGGTATTTGACCAGGTTGTCATCATGACAGGAGGCGGACCAGCCAGACATTCATCCGTCCTTGTACATTACATCTACCAAAATGCATTCAAATTTTATAACATGGGGTATGCCTGTGCCCTTGGATGGGTACTGGCTGCCATTATATTCATACTCACATTAATCATGTTCGTGGTTAATGGGCGAAGTGACGGTTAGGGGGTGCGGTATGAAAAAGAAAACAAAAGAACGGCTTGTAAAGACCTTTTCAATGGTTATCCTGTTGGCTGGTTCAGCACTGATGCTTCTTCCGTTTTTCTGGATGGTATCCACTTCCTTTAAGGATTTAAGCGATGTATTCGTGTATCCTCCCAAGTTTTTTGGCTCATTCATAAAATGGTCCAATTATGTGGAGGTACTGCAGCGGTTTGATTTCCTTCCCATGTTTTCCAATACCCTTCTGGTGACCATTGGGGTATTGGTGACTGAACTGATTACAAGTACCATGGCGGGATATGCATTTGCCTGCCTGAAGTTCAGGGGAAAGAACATATTGTTTTTGTTTTATCTGATTTCCATGATGATTCCATTCCATGTCATGCTGGTTCCTACTTTTGAACTGCTGAAGAATATGAATCTGCTGAACTCCCTGTGGTCGCTAATCTGGCCGGTCCTTACACTTCCTTTTGGCGTATTCCTGATGAGACAGTTTTTTGGGGACCTTCCCATTGAACTGGCAGAATCTGCCAAGATTGATGGGTGTACACCCTGGGGAATTTTCACTAAGATATATCTTCCCCTTTCAAAACCATCCGTTGCAACACTATCTATTTTTATATTTATTGCTACATGGAATGACTTTTTAAAGCCTTTGATTTATTTAAGTGACAGTAAGAAGAATACGCTGACATTGGGAATCTACCTGATGCAGGGGACCTACTCAACAAATTGGCCGGTCCTGATGGCAACCTGTACGTTGAGCCTGCTCCCGGCACTGATACTTTTCCTGTGCATGCAGGACCTGTTTGTGGAAGGAATTGCAATGTCTGGTATTAAAGGTTAGGAGGATGTATGATGCTCGAGACACGGGAACAATTAGAAGAACTGTTAAAAAACGGGGTCAGTGATATTGAAGCTGCAGCGGAAATTGCTGACAAAGATCCAATGAGGCCAAGGTATCATTTCCATTCCCCGTCCCAATGGATGGATGACCCGAACGGTATTATTTATCATAAAGGGTACTACCATATGATGTACAGCTTGAATCCCAATACATCAAAGCATCGCGCAGGGATGGTATACAAGACTGCCCACCGGGTGTGGGACCCTGGGCATGAGGACTGGACCGGCGGAATCACGGTTTGGGGGCATGCGCGCAGCAAGGATATGGTGCACTGGGAGCATCTGCCCATAGCCCTTTACCCTGTCCTTGAAAAGGGAGAGCATTTTATCTGGTTTGGGACAACCGCGTTAAATGAGAATGGAACCCCAATTGCTGTCTATACCAGTGTCGGTCTTGACAAGCGGCCGGAGGACACGGCGGACCAGTGGCTGTGGTTTGGGGACGATGACTTGATAAAATGGAAACCGGCTGAGGATAATCCTATATTGGATTATGATCTGCATGGGGATGAACGGCTTACAGAGTGGAGGGACCCCTTTGTCGTGAAGCATGATGGGAAAGGCTATCTGATTCTGGGAGCCAGACGCGTTGGGAAAGAAAAGAATGATGCAGTCATTGCCTTATATGAAGCACAGAATCCTGAATATACGAAATGGTCCTATAAAGGTGTCATTTTCAGTTTGGAAAACCGGGAGGTCCCTAGCTGTGAGTGTCCTAATCTTGTGAAGATACAGGATAAATGGGTCATACTGGTATCCCCTCATGGCGCAGTTGAATATTATGTGGGGAATATGGATTTTGAACATGCACAGTTTACTGTGGAATCCAGTGGAATGGTTGATTTTAGCACAAATTTCTATGCAACAAATGTACTTGAGGATGACAGGGAACGCAAAATCATGTGGGGGGCAGTAGAGGGCTTTTGCAATACAAAAGGATGGAATGGGTGCGTATCCCTTCCGAGGCAGCTTTCTGTTTCCCGGGACGGTCATCTGTGGCAGGGTCCGGTAAAAGAACTTGAATCCCTTAGGAATGATCATACTGCATTTTCCGGTGTGGTGACGGGAGATAAGAGCCAAAAGCTTTTCGATATCAGGGAAGGCACCGCAGAAATTAAGCTTTGGGTCAGGCCAGGCAGCGCCGTCAGACTCATCCTGCCTCCGGGACCGGCAGGGGAAATCAGGATAGGAAGTGATTTTGTAAGCGCCGGTACTAAAAAGGCTCCTTTGAAGAAAAAGGATGAACATGAACTGACCATATTCCTGGACAGGACGGTTATAGAGATGTTCCTCGATGACGGCACATGCCTGACATCCGTGCTGCCTCAGGCCATTACAAAGGGAACTGTGGAAGTCGTAGCCGAAGGCGGGCCGGCAGAAGTTAAGGCAGATGCATATAATCTGCATTGTGCGGATTTATTTTCAATGGAGTTATTCCGCTAGTGGATGATTGCAGAATATAATGGCAGGCGGCTGGATGAAAGGGATTGATTCATTCAGCCGCTTATTTTTTGGAGGGAAAAATGAAGGATACGGAACTTAGGAAGAAAGCAGTAAAAGTGCGCCAAGGTGCGCTTGAAGCAATCTATGGGGCTGGTTCAGGACATCCGGGGGGTTCGCTTTCAGCTGCTGATTTATTTACATATCTTTATTTTGAGGAAATGAATGTGTCGCCGACATTGGCCGACAGTGCGGACAGGGACCGATTCGTGCTGTCAAAAGGACATACGGCGCCTGGTCTGTATTCCGTTCTGGCGGAAGTGGGATATATTCCCAGGAAGGACCTAAGGACACTCCGGCACATTGGGTCTTATCTGCAGGGACATCCGGATATGAAGCATACCCCGGGAATTGATATGTCTACAGGCTCCCTTGGACAGGGGATATCTGCAGCAGTGGGAATGGCTCTTGCAGCTAAAATGCAGAAAAGGGATTACCGCACCTATGTGCTGGTGGGGGATGGTGAGATTCAGGAGGGACAGGTATGGGAAGCAGCCATGTTTGCCGCTTTCAGAAAACTGGATAATATGGTCGTGATTGTGGATAATAACGGACTACAGATTGATGGAAGGATTGAAGATGTCTGCAACCCTTATCCGATTGCGGATAAATTCCAGTCCTTTGGGTTTCATGCCATATGCGTGGACGGCCATGATTTTTCAGCACTTAGAAGTGCTTTTTTGGAGGCAAGGCAGATAAAGGGAAAGCCCAGTGCCGTTATCATGAAGACCATAAAAGGAAAAGGCATTTCTTTTATGGAACATCAGGCAGGATGGCATGGGAAAGCGCCCAATGAAGCGGAATACCGGATGGCAATGAAGGAATTGGAGGAATTGGAGGCAGGATTATGCAGGGAGTAAAAATGACCGCTACAAGGGAGAGCTACGGTAATACCCTGGTCGAACTGGGAAAGGAAGATAACAGGATTGTGGTCCTGGATGCAGACCTGGCAGGGGCTACCAGGACGGCTTACTTTAAAAAGGCGTATCCTGATCGGCACATTGACTGTGGCATTGCAGAAGCTAATATGGTTGGAATTGCAGCAGGACTTGCCACAGCCGGTATGATACCTTTTATCAGCAGTTTTGCTATGTTTGCAGCAGGAAGGGCATATGAACAGATACGTAATTCTGTTGGATATCCTCATCTAAATGTAAAAATAGGGGCAACCCATGCAGGGATATCGGTGGGAGAGGACGGCGCTACCCATCAATGTAATGAAGACGTGGCATTAATGCGCACGGTTCCAGGCATGGTGATAATCAATCCGGCCGATGACGTGGAGGCAAGGGCGGCAGTCCGTGCCGCTGCTATGTATGACGGACCGGTATATCTGCGGTTTGGCAGGCTTCCTGTGCCGGTCATCCATTCTGACCCGGATTATAAGTTTGAGATTGGAAAAGGAATCCAGCTGTCAGAGGGGGAGGACGTCACCCTGGTCGCTACCGGCCTGATGGTTGCAAAGGCACTGGAGGCAGTAAAGTACCTGGAGGCAGACGGGATTCATGCGGGTGTAATCGATATCCATACCATTAAGCCGCTGGATAGTGAAATCATTCTCAAGGCGGCCGGAAAAACAGGAAAGATTGTGGTTTTGGAAGAGCATTCTGTGATTGGGGGCTTGGGAAGCGCTGTATCAGAGCTGCTGTCGGAACTGTTTCCGATACCTGTGAAGCGTATCGGGATAAATGATGTGTATGGACGGTCCGGCCCGGCAGAAGAACTGCTGCATTATTACGGACTAGATACAGAAGGAATTTACCGCCAGGTGAAAGGATTCCTATAATACCGTAAAGTTTCCTCCCTGATGGTACGATAATATAAGTAACAGAAAAAGAAATTTACTATCGGCCAAGAGGGAGGATACAGGATGAGGATTCAATTTAGTGCGGGACAGCCCCGCAATACGGTCATCAATGCTGCAAGGGTCAATGCATCTTTTGCAAAAAGGGGGGCTGCCGGCAGCCGGGAAAGCCAGGGGAACAGGGCCAGGAAGGACCGTCTGACGCTTTCGCCCCAGGGGAAGCTGATGAGCATGATAGACAACCTGACAAAGCAGAAACAGTCCATCATGGACCGGAAAAACAGCCTGATTGAGGACACGCTTAAAAACGGCGGCAAGGTGGAGGATATTAAGGACCAGCTGAAAAACTACGGCAGGCAGCTGGCTGATATTGATAAGCAGATTGCAGGACTCTATGCCCAGCAGGCCAAAGAGGCCGCTGGCCAGGACGATAAGAAAAAGTCAGGCAGGTCCCATACCGCCAGGACGGAAGAACAGGCTGAGACAGAATATCTGAGCAACCTGGCCAATCTGTCTGAGGGCATTAAACATGCGCAGACGGTTTCTTCGGTGAAAGACCGTGTGGAAGGAGAGATTCATGTCAGGGAAGCCGAGCTTGGCATGGGGGAACTTCATGTGGATGTGCTGTCAAGCAAAGGGGAGGGCGTTACGGTCAAGGACATGATTGATAATGAAATGGGCGCCCTGGAACGAAAGGAAAGGGAACTTGCCGGCTTAAGGGACCAGGCGGACCAGCTGGCCGAAAGCCAGGGTAAGGAACTGAAGGACTCTGTGGAAGAACTGAAGGAGAGCAAGGAGAGCGCCGGCCATGCAGACGAGGAGGAACAGGCCAAGGGGGCGCTGCCGGAAGGACAGGAATAGGGACACCCATAAAGGGGCTGATGCAAAAAGACTGGCGGGCCGGAGGAAAAAACCGGAGGATGCCTGTCTTTTTGCGCCAGTCCTTATTTACTGTAATATCCAATCCCCATCATGGATTGCAGTCTCTGTGCAGAGAAGACTGCAGTCTTTGTCCCGGGAAGACCGCAGTCCCTGTCCCGGGAAGACTACAGTCCCTGTCCCAGGAAGGCCGCAGTCCCTGTCCCAGGAAGGCCGCAGTCCCTGTCCCGGGAACTGTCTCAGCCCTGTCCAAGCCCGGCCCGGTACAGTTCCCAGGCAATCCGCGCGCTTTCCTCCAGCTCTTCCAGACAATAGAAAGCGTCCATGACGGATCTGCCCGGTACCACCGGCCCGTGGTTTTTGAGCAGGTATCCGTTGCTGTCACCGACCCGTTCCCTGAATGCTGAGAAAAGGGCTTCGGAGCCAGGCTTTTCATAGGGAATCAGGCCCACGGTCCCCAGCTTCATTTTCAGATAAGGTGTGTGGTCCGGTATGCAGTCAGACACTGACCGGGCAGGGACAAAACTCCAGAGTACGGAGTAGGTGCTGTGGGTGTGGATGACCGCCCCTATATCTGCGGATTTTCCATAGAGCGCCAGGTGAAGGGGCCACTCCTTGCTGGGCTTTTGGTCCCATACAGGTGTGCCGTCCATCCTGACTGCAGCGAAATCTTCCCTGCACATGGTGCCGAAACAGGAACCGCTGGCGCTGATATAAACCAGGTCATTGTGCCTGAAACTCATATTTGCGGAAGAACCAGCGGTCTTTCCGCGTTCAAACAGGCTGTGGGCAGCCCATACGGCTGCTTCCAGTTTTTCTATTAATAGTAAGTCTTCCATGTTTCCTCCTTTTGGTTATTGACCCGCCCTATGGGACGGGGTGTTTGGTTTTGCTGTCATTGCCAGGGCGCGTCCAAAGAAATCCTCCTGCCCAAAGTTACCGCTCTTAAGGATCAGGCGGATATCCGGTCTTTCCGCCGGTACCATGATCGGTACCCCGGGAGCCACGCTTCCGCCCATCCAGTAGGAGGAAAAGCCCAGGCCTTTGGTAACTGCCCCGGAGGTCTCTCCACCTGCGGATATGATCCTGGTATATCCGGCCTTTACTGCGCGGACAGCCAGCCCGGCGGCAGCGCCTTCCAGTGCGGCAGCCACCTTTTCCGCCCCCAGCTTCTGGTATTCCCTTACTTTTTCCGGGGTGTCGGAACTGTATACAAGGACGGCGGCGGTTCCGCCTGCGTGCTCCTCCACAAACCTCCATGCGTCATCAAGGGTCTGCCTGCCCTCCAGCATTTCCTTTGGGTTCAGCTGGTAGCAGGGGCCGCCCTGGCCCTGGTACCATGCAATCTGTAAAAGGGTGGCCTTGGAACAGCTGCCTGCCAGGAGCAGGGCCATTCCAGCAGTGGCGTTATCCGGAATCCTTCCCTGGAAGGAAAGCTTTTCTGTCCATTGTCTGGCCAAGGGCTCCAAAAGGCCGCTGCCCCCTGTAAGAAGGGGGAGATGACCGAACATGGATGCGATTCTTTCCCCGTCCTCCTGGCTCCTGTAATCCGGGATGATATAAAATGGTCCCCCGGACAATCTGTCCCCGGTTTTGCCGGAGTCAACCCCTGCTGCGAAATCATCCAGTTCCCGCGCCCCCATGCAGCGGCAGGAATAACGGCTTTGTGGTTCCATCAGCTTATCAATCCGGCTGTCCCACATGGGGGTGAGCGGATGGTTCTTCATGTGGCTGTGGTGGAGGGGAATGCCGTCCACCATAAGCCGCCCGTCCTCCACTGTCCGGCCATTGACCGGAAGGGCGGGACAAAGGATGGTGTAATGTGCCTTCATAAAATCCATCAGGGCGTCTGCCACTGGCCCGATATTGCCTGTGGGGGTGGAATCAAAGGTGGAGCAATATTTAAAATAAATCTGTTTCACTCCCTGGCTGATCAGGAACCGTGCCGCCGCAAGGCTGTCGGCCACGGCCCGGGCCGTTTCCTGGGTCCTGGATTTCAGTGCGATTACCACGGCCTGGGCCTCTTCCTCCTGTCTGCCTGTTTCATTGTCCTGTGCCTGTATATCCGGAATGCCGTTATAAAGCCGTACACTCATCCCTCCCTTTACCAGGAACGAAGCCGCATCGCTGGCTCCGGTAAAATCATCGGCAATGCATCCTAAAACCGCCATCTGTAGTCCTCCTTCTGACCTGTCTTTCTGAAATATGATACGGTACTTCCCTGTTATTATATAGCAAATTCCATGCCAGGCACAGCGGATTGGAAAAATACGTGTCTTTGTCTTGTCGGAGCTGGAATCCGATGGTTTTTTGGTTGACTTTAAATCCTGGGTTGTTATATAATCAGGCAAATGCAACATCGATGCAACACTTTTGATAAACCCATGGTGGAGGTAATATATGATTCGTCTTCTGTTTATTGTCCCGTATCCTGAATTAAGAGAAAAGGTAGAGCATGTCATATCCCATCACCCGGAGAAAAAGCGGCTTAACGCAGACATCCGGGTAATGACGGTGGAGGATACGCCCGACTTCCCGGCAGATGAGTATGATGCCATCATAGCCAGGGGATATACGGCCCAGAAGACAGTGGCCAAATACAAGCAGGTCCCCACCATCGGACTGTCCATATCCGGGTATGACATGGTAAGGGCCATCTCTGAGTGCTGCGAGATGTACCATCCAAAAAAGGTAGCTGTCCTTGGTTTCGGCGGTCAGATGTATGAAGTGAAGAACATATGCCGTTTTTTTAAAATCGATGTGGAGGTCCATGCGCCGGTCCGCCATGAGGAACTGCCGGCAAAGCTTGACCAGGCCATTGCCGCTGGCTGTGATGCGCTGATTGGGGGATATTCCGCCAATATCGTGGCGCGCCAGAAGGATTTCCCGGCCGTGGTGATACGGACCGGCGAGGACACGGTGCTCCAGGCAGTGGATGAGGCAATCCATACCGTGGACCAGATACGCCACCAGAGGATTATTTCCCAGATGTATAAAACCATCATTTATTCCTCCAAGGACGGCCTGCTCTATGTGGATGCAGCCGGGGTCATCCAGGTCCGCAACCGGGTCATCCGGCAGATGAACGGGGATATCAGCCTGATGGACCGCCCGTTAAAGCAGGCCCTTCCCTACCTGTATAAAATGTTCCGTTGTGTGATTACCAGCGGGCAGGAGGAGAGCGGCAGGATCCTTACCATTCCCGGGACCAGGGTCACGGTGTCTGTCAGCTGCACCCCAGTCATTGCCAACAAAGAAATTTCAGGGGTGGTGTTCTTCCTGTCCGACATCACAATGATCCAGAACCTGGAAAGCCAGATACGCCGCAAGCTCAGCGAGCGGGGATTCCAGGCAAAATATACGTTTCAGGATATCATCCACCAGAGCCGGGTCATTGACCAGACCATAGAGACGGCCAGGCGGTATGCTGCATCGGATTCCAATGTGATCATTGTGGGGGAAACAGGGACCGGCAAGGAACTGTTTGCCCAGAGCATACATAACAGCAGCAGCCGGAAAAATGGGCCGTTTGTGGCCATTAACTGTGCCGCCCTTCCGGAAAACCTTCTGGAGAGCGAATTGTTCGGTTATGTGGAAGGCGCCTTTACCGGAACCAGCAAAGGCGGGAAGATGGGGCTTTTTGAGCAGGCCCATGGCGGGACCCTGTTTCTGGATGAGGTGGGCGAGATATCCACTTCCATCCAGAGCAAGCTCCTGCGTGTGCTTCAGGAGCGCCAGGTGCGCAGGATTGGCGACAATAAGGTGATTGACGTGAATGTGCGCATTATTTCCGCAACCAATAAGAGTATATCAAAGCTCTCTGACCAGGGAATGTTCCGCCGGGACCTGGTGTACCGTCTGGATGTGCTGCGTCTGTTCCTGCCGCCTTTAAGGGAGCGGGAAAATGATGTGGAGCTCCTGTTCCTCCATCTTCTGCAGGCCCAGTGCCGGGAGACCAGGACGCCTTTGCCGCGGTTGGAGCCGGGCGCCCTTTCCCTTCTTCATCAATATCCATTCATTGGTAATATCCGGGAGCTGAAGAATATGGTAGAGCGGGCCGGTGTGCTGAAAACCGGGGACATCATTACGAAGAAAAACCTTCAGGATGCCCTTTATCCTCCGGATCTGGATATGGCTGCGGAGTCAGGTGCAGCCTTCATGGCGGCTGCCGGGGAAGGGACGCCGGACAGGGGGCCTGTAAGCGAACCGGAAAAGCTGCGGCAGGCCCTGGAACAGTGCAATGGCAACCGCACCAGGGCGGCCAGGCTTCTTGGCATGGACCGGTCAACCTTATGGAGGAAAATGCAGAAATACCAGATGTAACTGTATAGGACAGCTTTTAAACAGCCGCGGTACATGGTCTCAAAGAGGGTCTCAAAGAGGGCGGATAGGGCTAAAGTGGGAAAAGTGATGTATGGTGTTGCAATATTTTGATAAATGTTGCATTCACTGCATCACTTTTCCCATTCTGCCTCTTCGGGCCATTGGGTTTGCACAAACAGGGAATTCTTTTTTTCCTAATTTTATATAATGTTTATAATTCCGTAGAAAAAGTTGGCATGAAGTTTGCTCTATAAACTGGCATCAAAACTTACCGACCGGTTTCGGTCAATCAGTTATGTCAGGATTATCTGATTAAAAGAAATCCGACGGTAAAATACAAATTTGGGAGGGTTGGTTTTATGTCAACATCATATGTACTTATTGTTTTTGCACTTGTAATCCTGTTAATGATTTTCCTCATCTCCAAATGCAAGGTCAATGCGGCAATGGGAATTCTGATTGCTGCCCTGATACTGGCAATTGCACTGGGAACCCCATGGGCTGAGATTGAGGGAACCATAAACAGCGGCTTCTCCGGAACCATCAAAAGCGTGGCAATCGTCATCTTCCTTGGATGCACCATGGGCACTGTCCTGGAGAAAACAGGCGCGGCTGTGCGTATTACTAAATGGGCCATTAAGCTGGTTGGCGAGAAGAACATGATCTGGGCCATTGCCCTCAGTTCCTTTATCCTGGGCATACCGATTTTTGCTGATACCGTGGTCATCCTGTTAATCCCCATCGTATCACTGTTGGCAGTGCAGACCAAGAAGTCCATGATGAGCTACGGCGCGGCCCTTTATCTGGGCGCCCTGGTAACCGCTTCCCTGGTACCTCCCACACCCGGTCCTGTATCTGCTGCCGCCCTGTTAAACGTACCTCTGGGCCAGGCCATCCTGTGGGGGCTCATTGTCGCAATCCCAAGCGTCATCGGCGCCACCATCTATTGCATGACGTTAAAGACACCAGTGCTTCCAAAGGAGGAATTCTTAAAGGCGGCAGAGGAGACTGAACACATGGAACTTCCGTCCCTGTCAAAGTCCCTGCTTCCCATCCTGTTCCCCCTGTTCTTAATCCTGGCTAACACCGTTGCATCTGTCATGGTGCCGGAGACGCCGGTGGCAAACTTCTTTGCTTTCATCGGCAGCCCGCTGGCAGCCCTGTTTACAGGATGTATCCTTTCCCTGCTTCTCACAGGCAAGGAATGGAAGAGCAAAAAAGTATTAAACGACTGGGTAAATGAAGGAATCGTTGCAGCTGCAATGCCAATTGTTGTTACCGGTATGGGCGGCGCCCTGGCAACCTTTGTAAAGAACGCAGGCGTTGCTGAGAAGATTGCGGACATCATCGTGCAGTCCTCCTTCCCGGCCATCCTGATTCCCATCATCATCGCGGCCATCATCCATGTGGTAACCGGCTCCAATGCCCTTGGGGTCATGACGGCGGCAGCGCTGGTAGAGCCAATGCTGGCAACCCTGGGCATTTCCCCAATCGCAGCCTTCCTGGCCTGTGGAACAGGCGCCCTGATGTTCAAGCATGCCAATTCCTCCGGATTCTGGGTAACCGTGTCCATGTCCAATATGGACGTGAACCAGGGTATCCGCGCGGTTGGCGGCGCGTCCACGGTGGCTGGGTTCATCGGCGCCATTTTTACCTGCATCCTGTTTGCACTGCATGTGATTTAACCCTTCACCGGTATTGGCGCAGGGATGTACCAGGCGTGATGCCGGATAGTACAGAAACAAGAAAGGAAACTGATAAATGGAAAAATTTGTAACACGGGCAGCGCGCCTGAACAAAGCATATGACATCGAGTTAATTGAACGTGAATTGGAATGCGGGGAGGATGACATCATTGTCAGGAATCATATGATGGGAATCTGCGGATCGGACAAAAGCTTTTACAGGGGGTCCATGCCGCCCCAGACAGCGGAGTTCCGCCAGCCGCCTGAATTCCCATTCCTCCTTGGGCATGAGAGCGGGGGAACGGTTGTTGCGGTGGGAGACCGTGTCAGCGACTATAAAGTGGGCGACAAGGTAATGGCATTCGGCTGGAACAATAACTTTGCCGATTACTTCAAATCCAAGGCATTTCAGCTCCAGCCGGTTCCGGACGGCCTGGATATGGATATAGCCGCCCTGGGCGAGCCCACGGCCTGCGCCATGTATTCCGGACTCAATACCGGCGTGCAGCTGGGGGATACGGTGGTCATCATGGGCGGTGGTTATGCCGGACAGATCATTGCCCAGTGCTCCAAATTAAAGGGCGCCTATCAGGTAATCGTGGTGGATGTGCTGGAGGGCAAGCTGGACCTGGCGAAATCCCTGGGAGCAGACGTGGTGGTCAACTCCAGAGAAGAGGACCCGGTTGCAAAGGTAAAGGCGCTGACCGGAGGACGCGGTGCGGACGTGGTGGTGGAGGCTGCCGGAACAGCGGAATCCTTTAACGCGGCCAGCGCAATGATACGCCACAACGGTAAATTTGTGTTCTACAGCTGGGTAACCACGCCGGTGACCCTGAATATCAGCCGCTGGCATGATGACGGCCTGGAATTTGTAAATACCTGCCTGGTACACCACACATGGCAGCAGCGCTATGTCTGGGTTCCCGACACCCTGCGCCCAATCATCCAGGGAACGGTCAGGATCAAGCCGTTAATAACCAATGAGTTTAAGCTGGCTGACATAAAGGCCGGTTTTGACCTGGCGGACAAGGACGATGCCGCAATCAAGATTGTATTCCGGCCATGAACCCGCGGCAGGACAATCAGATGAACCAGACAGATCAATCCAACAGATCAATCAAGCATATGAATCAATGAAGGGGAGTATTAAACATATGGATTATACGAATTTAATAAATGACAACAGCGGAAAAATATCAAAAGTGGGAATCATCGGCGCGACCCGCGGTTACGGCTATACCCTGCTTGCCCAGATTCCCAAGGTAAAGCACATGCAGCTGCGGGTCATCAGCTCCAGGCACACGGACGAGTGCCTGGATGTGCTGAAGGAAATCGGATACGATGAAAAACACATTGTGGTCTGCCAGGATAAGGAGCAGATTGACCGCGCGCCGGAGGACGCGGTCCTGATTGTCAGCGATTACCGGCTGGTGGTGGAATGCGGGGTTACGGCCCTTGTGGAGTGCACCGGCAATACGGCCGTAAGTTCTGACGCAGCCCTTTTGGCCCTTGGCAGGGGAATTAACGTCTACATGGTTTCCAAGGAAACGGACAGTGTGTGCGGCCCGCTGTTGAACCAGGTGGCGGCTGAGAACGGGGCGGTATATTCCCTGGTGAACGGAGACCAGCCAAGGAACCTGTTAGACCTCTATTCATGGGCAAGGCTTCTGGGCCTTGATGTGGTGTGTGCGGGAAAGGCCAGCGAGTACGACTTTGTCTGGGACAGGGAGACAGGGGAATTTACCCTGACAGACGGCAGCCAGACAACCCAGCCCTTGCCTGAAATGATGGACCATTGGTATTACAAAGGCGTAAAGACGCTGGAGGCGCGCCGTAAGATGCTGGAAAAATATACCGGCGTCATATCCGCCGACCTGTGCGAGATGAACCTTGTTTCCAACATAACCGGATTCGTGCCTTCCTCGCCGTTCTTAAGCTATCCCATTGCCAAGACCAGCGAACTTGCGGACATTTTTATTCCGGAGGAAGACGGCGGTATCTTAAAGAAAACAGGCGTGGTGGACGTGTTCTACAATCTGCGCGGAACAGATGAGGCTTCTTTCTGCGGCGGTGAATTCATCATTGTCAGGTGTGAAAATGAAAAGATGTGGGATATCCTAAAGGGCAAAGGCCATGTGATGAGCAAAAACGGCAAGTACTGCTGCATCTATTACCCATACCACTATATGGGCCTTGAAACCCCGGTATCCATCCTGTTAGGGGACTTAATGGGAATCGGCACACACCCGGAATGCCGTCAGGTATCGGTCCTGGCCGGTGTGGCGGAGAGGGATCTGTCAAAAGGCACTGAGCTTAAGGTGCAGGGCCACCATCATTCCATAGACGGACTGATTCCTGAGCTTCTTGAGAGCAGGTCTGTCGGGCACCTGGCGCCGTTCTATCTGCTAAACGGCACAACCCTGCTTCGGGATGTGAAAAAGGGAGACCCTGTCACGCTGGAAGACGTGGAACTGACCCATCTGGAAACATATAAGCTGTACGCCAAGGGATTGGAAATCTGATCGGCACGGCATCGGATATGATAAAATAAAACAACATAACCTAAGGGCGCCCCTAAATGCAGACAGGACCATTGCTGCGCGGAGGCGCCCTGTCTTTGTACAGGCGCCTGCTATTCACGCCATACCGGCAAAGGCCGTGTTCCAGAACAGCTCCATTGCCCTGGTGACCGGGCGTTCCTTATGCCTGGCAAGGACCACGGGGAGGGGGATTTTTGGCGTCAGCGGAATGACTGCAATGTGTTCCGGTTTGAATATGCGCACGCTGTTCCCTGCCAGCAGGCTGATCCCCTCGCCGATGAGCACTGCGCTCAGTATGGACTCAACACGTGCGGTGCGCAGGATCCTGGGGGAAAAACCGGCCTCACGGCACCGGATTACACACAGGTTATAGATGGAGGTGTAAGGATTCATGAATATAAAATCCTCATCCTTCAGTTCCTCCAGGCAAAGACTGCTTCTAAAAGCCAGGGGGTGGCTGGAATCCAGCACGGCAGCCAGCTGGTCGCCGGCAATGAGCTGTGTCTGGCAGTTGGCCCCGTAAAACATAGCCTCCCGGCCGATTACCAGGTCATAAATCCCCTTTTCAAACCCCTCCATCAGTTCCGGCTCCTCCACCTCATGAAGGGACAGGCGTATGCCGGGATGGGCTGCCTGGAAGTCCCGGAATCCGGGCGTGAGCTGGTATTGGGTTAGGATGGGCAGCGTGCCCACGGACAGTGTCAGCTGTGACTCTGTCCGGAACCGGTCCAGCCGGTTCCTGGCCTGGGAGTACTGTTTCAGCAGAATAAGGGCGTCCTGGTAAAAAATGTTCCCGGCCTCTGTCAGTCCGGCCTTGCGCCTGCTTCTGTCCCAAAGCATGACCCCCAGCTCCTGTTCCAGTTTCATGATTTGTTTGGAAAGGGAGGACTGGGAGATATAAAGGGAATGGGCTGCATCTAAAAAGGTCTTTTCCTCCACGGATGCAATAAAGCATTGTAATTGTTCAAATGTCATGGCCTGCCTCCAATAATTCCATTATGGAAACAATTATACCACAACTTGAATTGATTCCATAGGTGAAAGAATATAAACTGGACATAGAAGTTTTTTATGGAAAAATGAAGAAGAGGAGGTATATCAGGTGGGACAAAAGGTAAATGACCTGCGTTCTGCCCTGGAGCTTTTAAAATCAATGCCAGGCCAGTACGCAGAGACAGAGGTGGAGGTGGACCCCAGGGCGGAGCTTTCCGGCGTATACCGTTACATCGGCGCGGGAGGTACGGTCATGCGCCCCACAAAGGAAGGACCTGCCATGGTATTTAACAGGATAAAAGGACACCCGGGCGCAAAGGTGGCAATCGGTCTCCTTTCAAGCAGGACCCGTGTGGCCGCCCTTTTTGGCTGCCGGACTGAGGAACTGGGGAAAAAGCTGTGGGAATGTGCGTCACACCCCCTTAATCCGGTTGTGTCAGAGGAAAAGGCAGCCTGTCAGGAAGTGGTGCATCTGGCAGAAGAACCGGGATTCGATTTGGCCAGGCTGGTGCCCGCGCCCACCAATACGCCGGATGACGCGGGGCCATATATCACCCTGGGAATGTGTTATGCCAGCCATCCCGACACAGGGGCCAGTGATGTGACCATCCACCGCCTCTGCATACAGGGAAAGGATGAATTGTCCATTTTCTTTACCCCGGGGGCGCGGCATATAGGCGCCATGGCGGAACGGGCGGAAGAACTGGGACAGACCCTGCCCATATCCATCAGCATTGGCGTGGACCCTGCCATTGAAATCGGTTCCTGCTTTGAGCCGCCCACAACCCCCCTTTGGTACGATGAATTGTCCATTGCAGGCGCGCTCAGGGGAGAGCCGGTGAAGCTGTGCAGATGCCTTACGGTTGCGGAGAGGGCCATTGCCAATGCGGAGTATGTGATTGAAGGGGAAGTGGTTCCGGGCGCGCGGGTCCAGGAGGACAAGAACAGCCATACGGGATTCGCCATGCCGGAATTTCCGGGCTATACAGGACCTGCCAGCAGCCAGTGCCGGCTCATCCGGGTAAAGGCAGTGACCCACAGGAAAAATCCCATCATGCAGACCTGTATCGGTCCCAGCGAGGAACATGTGTCCATGGCCGGAATCCCCACAGAGGCCAGCATCTACGGCATGGTGGAAAAGGCCATGCCAGGTCGGCTTAAGAATGTATACTGTCCATCGGCAGGAGGGGGCAAATACATGGCGGTGCTGCAGTTCCAAAAAAAGACGGAAAGCGATGAGGGGCGGCAGCGCCAGGCGGCCCTGCTTGCATTTTCAGCATTCAGCGAGTTAAAGCATGTGTTCCTGGTGGATGAGGATGTGGATTGTTTTGACATGGGCGATGTACTGTGGGCCATGAATACCAGGTTCCAGGGAGATGCGGATATCATTACGATTCCCGGCGTGCGCTGCCATCCCTTGGACCCGTCCAATACCCCGGAGTGTTCGACGGGCATCCGTGGGAAGGGCATTGCATGCAAGACAATCTTTGACTGTACCGTGCCCTATGACCAGAAGAAGCGGTTTGTCAGGGCGCGTTTCATGGAGGTGGATCCGGAAAAATGGCTGACAGGATTGTCATAGGAATCAGCGGCGCCTCGGGCGCGCCCATTGCGGCCGCCCTTTTAAAGGCGCTTAAAAAAGAGCGGGTGCAGACCCACCTGGTCATCTCAAAAGGCGGGGCCATGACCATTGAACAGGAAACCGGGATGTCCGCGGCACAAATCGGGCAGCTGGCAGATGTGGTCTATGACAACCAGGACCTGGGCGCGGCCCTGGCCAGCGGAAGCTTTAAGACCCTGGGCATGGCCGTGGTCCCGTGCAGCATGAAGACCCTGGCGGGAATTCACAGCGGATATAGTGATAACTTGCTCCTCAGGGCAGCGGATGTGACCTTGAAGGAGCGGCGCAGGCTGGTGCTGGTGGCCAGGGAATGCCCGCTGAGCCCGGTTCATCTGCGCAACATGTACGAATTGTCCCAGATGGGCGCGGTCATCCTTCCGCCGGTCCTCAGCTATTATCATAAGCCGGAAACACTGGAGGAGATGACCGGTCATGTGGTGGGAAGGATAATGGACCAGCTGGGCATGGAATATGAAGGCTTCAGGCGTTGGGGAGGCTGACGGATATGGAAAAGGACCGTATGGATAAGGACCGTATGGAAAAGAACCGTATGGAAAGGCCGCCCTGCCCTGCCATGATAGAAAGATGGATTGATGAGCCGGAGGTCTCCGGCTGCATCAGGGCATATATGTTCCGTCTGGACGAGGGGGCCGGCGTCCTGATCATAGGCGGCTCAAGGACCCATGTGGGCGCTTTCAGCCGGACCGGGCCGGGACAGGACACAACGACTGTCCAGTTTCCGGGACACAAAGACGGGGTAATCAGCAGCCAGTGGTCAGAAACCCTTTGCCGTATCCTTGGGGAGCCGGTCAGCGTGGAGTGCGGGATTCATTTTGACAGCCTGTCCGGCAATGGCATCGGGCTGGTTGTGCGGATCTGCGGGGAGATGCTGGAGGAAGCCTGCCATTTTTTCAAAACATATGAATCCCATGGGACATCCGTGGTATAATACCAAAAGAACCCGCAGATGGAAAACGCAATTCGAGGCACGGCCAAAAGCGCAGGGGATAACTGACAGGAGGGGTGATTGTGAGATATTTTTTAGTAGAAGGAATCATCCGGGCAGCGGAAAACATGGATGACGCCATCATGAAACAGCACATGGCCTATACACAGAAAGCCATGGACCAGGGAAGCATCTTGATTTCCGGATTAAAGGCAGATATGGGCGGAGGCGTTTTTATTATAAGGACAGGGACCGCTGACCAGCTGGAAGAGTATCTTGACCATGAACCATTTAAACTGCATGGCATCCAGGACTACAGATGGGTGGAGTTTACCCCCCACTATGTAAATCCGTCCGCCGGGACCTGGATGGAATAAAAAGGAAGAAAATAAAAACACACCCAAGTCCTCTCCGTCATATCCTATATCATAGGATGTGGGATCCGGAGGGGACCTTTATGCATTATGGACTGGCATTGTCAGGGGGCGGGACCAGGGGGGCTGCCCATGTGGGTGTACTGAAGGCTCTGGAGGAAGCGCGGCTCCTGCCGGATGCAGTGGCCGGCACCAGCGCGGGCAGCATTGCGGCGGGGCTGTATGCCTCCGGCATGCCGGTCAGTGAAATGGAGAAAGCAGTACGCCAGCTGGCTGCCCATGGAAATGACTACCTGGACCCGGATTATTCCGGAATCATGGAGTTTGTGCCCAGGCTTCTCACCGGGAGAAAAATCAGCCTCCAGGGATATATAAAAGGAGATAAGCTGCTGTCCTATTTATGTGAGCTTACCGCAGGAAAGCAGCTGGATGAATCCGTGGTAAAGCTTGTAATTCCGGCAGTGGACCTGATTAGCGGCCAGACCCTTTGTTTTACCAATTCAGAAACAGCCGGGGCGCAGATGCATGTGAGATGGACCTGGGACGCCTATCTGTGTGAGGCCATGATGGCCAGCTCCAGTGTGCCTGGCATATTTGCCCCCAGAAAAATAGGGTCCTGGCTTCTGGTGGACGGAGGCGTTACCCACAACCAGCCGGGCGGGCTTTTAAAGGCTGCCGGGGCCGGGCCTGTCATTGCCGTGGACGTTGGAGCGCCGTACTCGGCGCCGGATGACGATTCCGTGATTGAAGTGCTTTCCCATTCATTTTCCATTATGGGCAGCCTTTTGGAAGAATGCCGCCCTCCGTCCGAGGCGCTCCGGCTCCATCTGCCTCTCCCCAAGGATGCCGGACTTCTCTCATTTGACAAAATGGAGGCGTGCATGGAGATAGGATACCAGTATATTAGGGAAATGATTCCCGCAATCAGGAAGGCACTGGACATGGAAAAACGTCCGGGCCCTCAAACGTATCCTGCTGCCCGGTCCTGGAACCAGTCCAGTTAGCCTGGATCCAGTCCGGTTAGCCTGGCATCCAGGCCGGTTAGCCTGGCATCCGGTCCGGTCAGCCAGGCCGTACCCCTCATCTCTCAGGCATTTTAAACCCTGCAAGGGCCTGGTTCAGATAATCGTTAAAGGGCTTCATTTTCAGGAAAATATCCACGGCCAGTTCCAGGAACTGCTCCGTATCCTCCACAACCGGATTGCTGACCGGGTACTCCAGGTACCAGCTTTTGAATTTCAGATAGTCTGCCATGGGATGTTCCCTGTCATAACCGCGGGGGACATTTTTCAATGCCATGCCCTGGACCGTGAAGGTCTCCTTGAAATCAGGAGACTGGATGACCTGTTCCCACTGGCCGGGATGGGAAGCTTGCCTTTGGAGGAGATATGGGCGCAAAAAGCCGGGTTGTAAGGGGATTTGTCATGACTGAAACGGGTATTCCTTACCAGCTTAAAGGTCAGGTCCCTGGGATTCTGGTTCAGGATGCTGCTGTCGGTTTTCCCAACCCTGTAAATCAGTTCCTGGACCAGGCCTTCAAATTCAGTCTTAGCTGCCAGGAATTCCTCTTTATGGGCGTGATACCATTGGCGGTCATTGTTATGGCTTAAATCAGTCAGGTATGTTAGCATTATGCTGTCCTTCATTGGCAGTCCTCCTATGCGTTCTTTACCAATGACAGTGAGGGGGATTCTAAAAAACTGGAAAGGAACTGTTTTGTCCGTTCCGGTGATTCATACATCCGGCAGAATGCAAAATAGGAAGCAAGGCCGTCAATGTCTTCCATGGCGTTTTTAAAACTTACGGTTGTTTCAGGATCGATTTCCTTTGCAGACGTATAATCCAGGACCTGGGGATTCAGCCTCCGGCTTTGGATGGCATAGTTCAGCCGGTTGGCGCAGCGGCATGTTCCGGAACCGTATTCGCCGCAGTACGCGGTGAGGAAATCAGCCATTTTCCTGCGTATCCTGGAAAGACGCTGGCGGTAAGCTTCCGGCGTCATATTAAGGATGGACCCGGCTGCGGTGCTGTCTAATTTGAACATGGTGCCCAGGATGAAGATACAGCGGCTTTCCATATCAAGACACTGGAGCATTACATTGGTGCAGGACATTTTAAGCTCCTCTGCAAGAAGCTCCTTATCAACGTCCTGGGTCAGGTCAGGAAGGTCCCGGGGCATCCCGCTGCGGATATCATTGCCATAGAATTCAAAATTCAGGGGACCCTGGGCAAACATATGCTTTTTGTAGTTAATCAGGTGGTTGGCGGCAATGCGGAACACCCAGGTGGAGAAGCTGCTTTCCTTTTTAAACGAGGAAAGATGGGTCATCACCTTTAAAAGGATATCCTGGGACGCGTCCTCGGCGTCAGGAAATGTTCCAAGCATCCGCAGTGATAGATTGAACACCATGTCCTGGATGCTGCCAATCAGCGCCTCAAGGGATTCCTTGTCCCCGCCGGCTGCCATGTCAATTAATTCTGATACATTCTGGTTTTTATTCATTCTCTTATACCTCCTTTAATTAATTAGACAAGGCATTGGGGGATGTGTGACAGGTAAATCATGTTCTGCGGTAAATCAGCATCCCGCATCAGGCTTTCCATGACCGCCGCCGTGCCGATAAAGTCCGCATTCCCGCCCGGCGTGACACGGATTATCTGGAAAGCCGGTGCCTTTCATGTTATATTTAATATAGCTGCCGATAACCGCATGATTATCGGAAAATAATAGAACGTATACGGGAAGGTGATAAAGATGATGGAACAGATGTCATTGTTTGATGACCGTCAGGTCTATAACCCCCTGGCCAGCCGGCTCAGGCCGGATGACCTGGACGGGTTTGTGGGGCAGGAACATCTGCTGGGAAAGGGAAAGATACTCCGTCAGCTCATAGAGCAGGACAAAATCCCGTCCATGATATTCTGGGGGCCGCCAGGTGTGGGAAAAACCACGCTTGCAGGTATCATTGCCCACAAAACCCATGCTGAATTCATTAATTTCAGCGCGGTCACCAGCGGCATAAAGGAGATTAAAGAGGTGATGGCCCAGGCTGAGAACAGCCGGAGGATGGGAATCAAGACCGTGGTGTTCGTGGACGAGATCCACCGCTTTAATAAAGCCCAGCAGGACGCCTTCCTTCCCTATGTGGAAAAAGGCAGCATCATACTGATTGGCGCCACCACGGAGAACCCCTCTTTTGAAATCAACGGCGCACTTCTTTCACGGTGCAGGGTATTTGTGCTTCAGGCCCTGACCCAGGAGGATTTGGCAGCCCTCTTAAAAAAGGCGCTTAAGCATCCAAAAGGGCTGGGTTATCTGAATGTGGATATGGATGACCATATGCTGGATATGATAGCCCAGTTTGCGGCAGGAGATGCCAGGACAGCCCTTAATACTTTGGAGATGGCTGTGACCAACGGGGAAATCAGCGCGGATAAGACCACGGTGACCATGGAGGTACTGAAGCAGTGCATTGGGAAGAAAAGCTTCCTCTATGATAAGAAGGGGGAGGAACATTATAATATCATATCCGCGCTCCACAAGTCCATGCGCAACTCGGATCCGGACGCAGCGGTTTACTGGCTGGCAAGGATGCTGGAGGCAGGGGAGGATCCCCTGTATGTGGCAAGACGGTTAATCCGGTTTGCCAGTGAGGATGTGGGGATGGCGGACAGCCAGGCCCTTCCCCTTGCGGTGGCCGCATACCAGGCATGTCATTTTCTGGGCATGCCTGAGTGTAATGTGCATCTGAGCCATACGGTCATCTACCTGTCCATGGCCCCCAAGTCCAATTCTGCCTATGTGGCCTATGAGACAGCAAAAGAGGATGCCCAGGCAACCATGGCGGAGACGGTTCCGTTAAATATACGGAACGCGCCCACGAAACTGATGGAGGAACTGCATTACGGGGAGGGCTACGTATATGCCCATGACACGGGAGAGAAGATGGCCCGTATGCAGTGCCTGCCGGATGCGCTGGCAGACAGGCAGTATTACCATCCAGACGGCCAGGGCGAAGAACCGGGAATCAAAAGGCGTCTGGAGCAGATAAGGCAGTGGAAATCCGGACAATAGACAGGAACATCCCCTTTATGCCTTACTTAGATAGATTCTGTTTCAATACATCCAGCAGATATGCCATGTCCACTGGTTTGGATACAAATCCGGTCATACCGGCCTGGGCAGCCGCGTCAGAATCCTCCTTAAAGGAATTGGCCGTCATGGCAACAATGGGAATGGAACTGCCGTCTGGATCCGTGCTGGACCGGATCCGCCTGGTGGCCTCCAGGCCGTCCATCACCGGCATGCGGATATCCATTAGGATTACATGATACGTGCCGGCCGGGTTTCCGGTAAAGTACTCCAGGGCTTCCAGTCCATTGGATACGCGTTCTATGTGGGCCCCGTTCATCTGAAGCAGTTCGGTTGCAATCTCCGCGTTCAGGTCATTGTCTTCTGCCAGCAGGATCCGCACACCGTCCAGGGGGGCGGGCCCAGGTACCTTTGGTTCCGGAACCGACGGCGCGGTTTCCGCAGGATGGCCGGACAGCTGAAACACGACCTGGAAATAAAACTCAGCCCCTTTGTGAGGCGAACTCCTTACCTTCAGTTCACCGCCCATTGCATTTACAATACTGCTGCTGATGGGAAGGCCAAGGCCTGTCCCGGCGCTCTTTGCGCTGGAAGACCCGATCTGCTCAAAGGAATCGAAAATCCGTTTCTGATGTTCTTGCGCAATCCCAATGCCGTTGTCTTTTACTGAGAAAAGGAATGCGGCCCTGGTTTCATCAGATCCTGTTTCCTGGACAAGGAGTCGTATCTGACCGCCCTCGGGCGTGAATTTGACTGCGTTGGACAGCAGGTTCACCAGTACCTGCCTCAGCCGCACCGGGTCTCCCTGGATATCGGAATGGGTGATATCTAAGTCCACTGTGAACAGGATGCCTTTGGATTCAGCCTGGCTGCGCATCATCCCTTCCAGGTCTGATAATAGGCGGCGGAGGGAGAAAACCTCGTCCATGATTTCCATTTTCCCGTTCTCAATCCTGGACATGTCCAGGATATCATTGATGAGGGACAGCAGGTATTGGGAGGAGGACAGTATCTTTTTTAAATTTGTTTCCACACGTTCAGGCAGCCGCTCCTCCATACAGGTCAGGTTTGCCAGCCCCATGATAGCGTTCATGGGCGTACGGATTTCATGGCTCATCCTGGACAGGAACTCTCCTTTGGCCCTGCTTTGGGCCTCTGCTTTTTCAAGTTCGCCCTGGATCATGGCGTTCCGAAGCCGCGCCTTCATGATGAGCAGGACGGATATGGCGGACAGCAGTACAAACGCACTGAAGATAGCTATAAAAGCCACCGGGTTGGCATAAATCAGCTCCCCCATTGTCATGGTGGAGTAACCCATGGATACCAGATTGCGGTCGGAAATGGTATTCCTTTCTTCCTCGGACAGGCTGAAGATGGATTTGTTCAGGATTGTCATCAGGTCCGGATTAATGGGGCGGTCCATTGCAAAGCTGATTTCCATGTTATTATTGATGCTGCTTAACGGTACAATGTTGGTATACCTGTGCGCCTGCATCTCATGCTCAATTGCAGGGGAAATACCATACACAAAATCAATCTCCCCCCGGTTAACGGCGTCCAGGTAATCACGCGGCGTGGCGAAGGAGCGTACATGGGCGGCCGCGATTGAATCGGGAACACGGCACCCGTCCATGACGCCGGCTGTCAGGCCATCGGACGGATAGTTGGCGGACTTGTTTTTGACAATGATATTGTTGAGGGTTATATAAGCTTTGGAAACCGCAAGTCCGTCAGCAGCGGCTGATTCCTGGGAATCCAGGTAATAGCCCAGTATATCAGCCTTTCGTTCCTTTACCAGCTGGACCGCTTCCTCGTAGGTATCCGTAAACACATAATCAAAGGCAAGGCCGGAGTAATCCGAGATATTCTCAAGCAGGTCAGGAAGAATCCCATTGTGATGGTCTGTTTTATCCCCCAGGCAGTAGAACGGGTGCCAGGCATTTACCACGGCAACGGTCACGGTCTGTTTGGATGCAATATAGGCCTGTTCTTCACTGCTCAGCTGGATTTTGGAATTATTTATATTGTTAAAGTTCTTCTCATAATGTTCCTCGGCGAATTTGGGGTCGGAGTTAAGTATTTTCTCAAGTCCCAGGTTCAGGCCGTCCAGTATATCATCATTTCCCTCATGGGTCACGACATAATAGGGCTGTGCCGGGAATTCCGCGGCAACCCGGTAATTGTCTGCTTCTGATTCATTGCCCAGAAGGAGGTCCACCTCCCCGGATTCCAGGAAGCGGTACATGTTGCCGTCCTCCTCAATCTCCTCAGAAGAATAGGTGCGGATACCGCATTGCAGGTTATTGAGCTGGAGGAAATTACGGAGTCTCTGACGCTTTTCAATGGCATGTTCATAGACGCCGATTATTTTGCCGTTCAAGGTGTTAAGCTCGTAGCTCTTTATGTCGGGGTCATCCTTTTGGCAGAGAAGCACGGCCTTACTGTTGCCCATGCTGTATTTGGGGTATGCAATCCGGGACTCATAGCTTTTTAGATAAAAGATGCCTCCCAATAAATCATATTTTCCCGTGAGAAATTCATCCAGGAGAAGATCCGGGTCCACGCTTATGTATTCATAATCCCAGTTGTTGTATTTTGCGATTTCATTGAGATAATCAACCAGAAGCCCCTTGTGACTGCCATATGCATCAGGGGCACATATGCCGGGAACTGGCGAAAATGCCACTGTAAGGGTCCGCGCCTCTGCATCCGGCATATCATTGCAGGCCGCAGGGGCGGAGGAAGGATTGGATGCATGAATAATACCTGTCCGCAATGACGACAGGGAAAAGACAAGAGCCATGACTAATATAATGAAACCCGCACCGCGGTGATATTTCTTCATGTCAGCACCTCATACCATAGACTACACTATTAGGCTATTCTATCACATTTACTGTTCAGGAGGCAACCAGATGGTAGGTTATTTGCCAGAAATAATTAAGAAAACCGTTCTTGTTTTTGCCTAAAGCCATGTTATACTGAAACCATGGTATAGAAAATTATGGAAAAGGAGGAGAACATCAGATGCGGGAATATAAATCCCTAGTAATTGCCTTGATTGCGGCTGTCAGTGCGGTTGCCTGTGTGAGCATTTTTACAGGAGGTCTGCTGGACTACAAGAAAACAGGAGGGGGAAGCGGAATCACGGCCACCGGGTCAGCAAGCTGTGATTTTGAATCTGACCTGATTGTGTGGAGGGGAAGCTTCTCTGTCCACGGAGACACGCCCAAGGACGCTTACAGTACCATAAAAGAAGATGCGGAACTGGTTAAGAAGTACCTGGAAGAAAACGGTGTGGCCGGGGACGAAATGGTATTCAGTTCCATCAACATTTCCCAGACCTACACATCCAGATATGATGAGGAAGGAAGATATCTGGGAGAGGAGCAGGATGGCTATGACCTGACACAGGGCATGACAGTCACTTCCCATGACATAGACAAGGTGGAGGAAATCTCCAGGGATATCACCACGCTGATTGAGGCGGGGGTGGAATTGGAATCCCAACAGCCGGAGTATTATTACACAAAGCTGGATGAGATGAAGCTGGATTTAATTGAGAAGGCAACAGCCAATGCAAAGAACCGGATTGATATCATGGCGGCAGGCACAGGCGGAGCCCCCGGAAAGCTTCTGAGCGCCAACCTGGGCGTGTTCCAGATTACGGCAAAGAATTCCAGTTCCGAGTCATACAGCTACGACGGGGTGCTGGATACCAGCTCAAGGTTTAAGACCGCGGTGATTACGGTCCGGCTGAATTACAGCGCCCAGTGAGGATTGGCACGGGATTTGGCTGGGATGCTGCCGGCGGCCAGTGACACGGGCCGGATGACGGTTTGTCATATTTCCATGGTTTAGATAAGCTTAAATGCCGGAATGGCCTGGGTTCACAGGCGTTCCGGCATTTATGAGGTATAGCTTAAAGATATTTCTTCCCAAAACTATTCACCAAGTGGTTTTATCTTCTCCACATAGATTTTCCTGAACAGGATGGAACTCAGTACCACGGAGGTAATCTCGGCCAGGGGAATGGAGTACCATACGGCGTGTAATCCAAAGACCTGGGCAAAGAAGTAGGCCAGCGGAAGGATACATACCAGCTGTCTGGCAACGGATATGATCAGGCTGTACACGCCGTTTCCCATGGCCTGGAAGACAGAGCCCACGATGATGCAGTAGCCTGCAAACAGGAAGCTGAGGCTTATGATCCTGAGGGCCGGTACCCCGATGGACAGCATGTCCGCATCTGCCTGGAACAGCATGAGCAGCTGGGGTGTCATCAGCTGGAATACGGCCAGGCCGATGAGCATGATGCCCACTGCGATACCGATGCTCAGGCGTACCGTCTCCATGATACGTTTTTTGTTACGGGCGCCGTAATTGTATGCAATAATAGGTATCATACCGTTGTTCAGTCCGAATATGGGCATGAAGATAAAGCTCTGAAGCTTGAAGTATACACCGAATACGGCTACGGCTGTTTCTGAAAAGCTGATAAGGATTTTATTCAGCCCAAAGGTCATCACAGAACTGATGGACTGCATTATAATGGAAGGAACACCCACCTGATAGATGATGGAAATGGTCCTTTTGTGGGGTGAGAATCCTTTAAAGCTGATGCGCACATCCTTATTTTTGGCGTGGTTCAGCATGGCGGCTAAGACCATGGCGACAATCTGTCCAAATACAGTGGCTGCGGCAGCTCCACGGATTCCCATGGCAGGAACGCCGAGAAGTCCGAAAATTAGGATTGGGTCCAGTATGATGTTGATGATGGCACCCGTGCCCTGGGTAATCATGCAATAGAAGGTCTGGCCCGTGGACTGGAGAATCCGCTCGAACATCATTTCACCGAACAGGCCAAAGCTGAAAATACATACAATCTGCAGGTACTGGATTCCATATTCAATGATAACAGGGTTGTCTGTCTGGCTTTCAAAGAAGAAACGCGCCCCGAAAATCCCAAACAGGGCAAAGAACAGAAAGCTTACAAAGGCCAGGAACAGTCCATTGACAGCGGCCAGGTTGGCATTTTTGGCATTCCTTTCCCCCAGGGAGCGGGACAGAAGGGCATTGACGCCCACACAGGTTCCGGCGGACACTGCAATCAGCAGGTTCTGGATGGGGAATGCCATGGAGACAGCAGTGAGGGCCGCCTGGTTAATCATGGATACAAAGACGCTGTCCACGATGTTGTACAGCGCCTGGACCAGCATGGAGATGATCATTGGCAGGGACATGGTGACCAACAGCCTCTTAACGGGCATGGTGCCCATCTTATTTTCTTGTGACATGTAATAACATCCTTTCTCGTTTGTGCATGAAAGATATTGTAGCATTTTCCAGGTGCTAAAGTCAATGGCATGGGCCGGTCTTGTTAAGGTATTCTTTGTCTGCCTGCAAAACAGGTCATATTTGCCTAATATATGCTGGACATAATGGAGTATCTGTGATACTATTAAATAGTAATGATTACTATTATTAATCTAAAAAGATTGGTCTGAGAAAGGAGCAGGGTTATGGCAGTATACCGTTGCAGGTTCTGTGGTTCAGTGTATGATGAGGAAAAAGAAGGTACAAAGGTCAGTGAACTTAAGGTCTGTCCTGTGTGCAGGGTGGCTTCTGATAAGATGGTGCCGGCTGACGGCGGGGCAAAGAAGACTGCGTCAGATGAGGGAACCTCCGGCGGGCCTGTCCCGGCAGAGCATGTCCAGCCAGCGCCCGGTCCGGCAGCGCATAGCCCGGCAGCGCATGTTCAGCCAGAGCATGGCCCGGCAGAACATAATCACAGGATGGAACCGGCGGCATCAAACATGGATGGTACACCGCCCGTACAGGCAGGCGCGGCTTCTGCGGTCCGCGTACCTGGGGAGGCGCTTCCTTATGATCCGGAATATGCAAGGGTGGGGACGGACAGCCGTTATATGGATGAGATTCATGAGATGGCGGTAAAAGGCCAATCCATCATTGCCGCCATGGGTACCCAGATGCCCATGCCGGGGTGGGATGACATCCTGTTTTTAGGAGCCCAGTTAAATCCCATGCCGTTAGATGAGCATGCTCCGGTTAAGACAGAGACCATTATCGGGAAACATGCAAGAAAGCCCATGGTACTGGAACATCCTGTATATATTTCCCACATGTCCTTTGGCGCGCTGTCAAAGGAGACCAAGATAGCTTTGGCAAAGGGAAGCGCGGCAGTGCACACAGCCATGTGCTCGGGTGAGGGAGGAATCCTTCCGGAAGAGAGGGATGCCGCATACCGGTACATTTTTGAATATGTACCAAACCTTTACAGCGTGACAGAGGAGAACTTAAAGAAGGCGGATGCCATAGAGATTAAAATCGGACAGGGGACAAAGCCTGGCATGGGGGGCCATCTGCCCGGGAATAAGGTGACGCCTGAGATAGCGGCGGTCAGGAACAAGCCTCTGGGACAGGATGTAATCAGTCCCTCACGTTTTCCGGGGATTGATACAAAGGAAGATTTAAAGGCGCTGGTTGCAAAGCTGCGTGAGGAATCGGACGGAAGGCCCATAGGCATTAAGATTGCGGCGGGCCGGATTGAGCGTGATCTGGAGTACTGTGTGTTTGCGGAGCCGGATTTCATAACCATTGACGGGCGCGGGGGAGCCACCGGAGCCAGCCCGAAACTGATCCGGGATGCAGCCAGTGTCCCCACCATATATGCCCTGTACCGCGCCAGGAAGTATCTGGATGAAACAGGGGCTGACATTGACCTTGTGATTACAGGAGGGCTCAGGGTATCCTCTGATTTTGCCAAGGCCCTGGCCATGGGAGCGGACGCGGTTGCCATTGCCTCCGCGGCCCTGATTGCGGCTGCCTGCCAGCAGTACCGCATCTGCGGCACCGGCATGTGCCCGGTGGGTGTGGCTACCCAGGACGGGAACCTGCGCCGCCGCCTGCCGGAGGAGGCCGCCGCTATGAGGGTTGCCAATTTCCTGCATGTATCCCTGGATGAGATTAAGACATTTGCAAGGATTACGGGCCACGATGACATCCATGATATGGATGTGGACGACCTGTGTACCATTAACCGGGAAATTTCTGAATTTACCAATATAAGCCATGCCTGATCCGGCAGGATGAAGAAACTTTGCTGTTAGCAATATGTCCTGTAAACCTGCTCAAAAATCTCTACATGGAGCCGTTCATCCAGTATGATGCGGCGCAGGATTTCCGTGATATTCTCGTCCCGTATGTAGGCAATCTGATGCTGGTATTTACTGATGGCGGCCTTTTCGCTGTTGATGGCATTGTGCATCAGCGCAGGAAGTTCACAGGGATATTGGTTGTAGCTGGGGGACCAGTAGGTCTTTTTGCAGCCATAATGGGTCCACATCCTTGGGTCCTCCCCCAGCTGCAATGCTAATTTCCCAAATATTTCCAAGTGGTGCATTTCCACTATGCTTACCTTGTGGAAGATGGCGGCAATCTCCTTTTTCTCCTCCAGGATCAGGTTATTATACACATACAGGCTGATGGCCGACATTTCAGAGTTAAGGCCTCCGATGTTGTCCAGCATGGCCTTAGCATAGGCGGGATTTTTCATTTCCACCTTAATGGGCGGATAGGGAAGATCGGCAGTGTACCGTAAATCGTCCATGGATAACATGCTATGCTCCTTTATGATATTAAGATTCCATAGTCCAATGTATGAAAAAGGACGTCTGAATATACAAATTTTCTAAAAATGAAAAGTGACAAATTTTAGTTCTTGACATTATCATGCTGATGTACTATTTTAGTAGATAAATAATTAAAAGCAATGAAAGAGACTCTTGCCTGAGGAATGTAACAGGAAGGGGGCGTCACCGACTGAGAGCGCCGCCGCGCAGGACTGGGCGAAGGGAACACTCCGGAGCTGGTATATTGAAGCGGTTTTGCCCATACCCGGGCAGGGCTGACAGTAGGTATACCCGTTGCACACGTTACGTGCAAAGAGAGGAGAACGGAAGCCTTATGAAAAGTGGCGCTGATCTGCGCAGTGCAGCGCTGTCATACAGGTTAAGGTCTCAATGCGGGTGGTACCGCGGGAATGTCTTATGGATGGAATCCCGTCCCGGAATGCAGTTACTGTGTTCCGGGGCGTTTTTTATTGCAGGTAATATCCTTATAGGTCCCGGAACCGGATGTCGCTGGCGCACTGCAATATAATATGATTAATGCAGCGCCAGGTTGCAGTCCGGAACGTACCGGTATGGGTTATCTGTAGAGCGGAATCATATCCGTATCTGCCTGCCGTACGTTCCGAAAGGAGCGAATACCATGGAATTTATCAGCGGAATAAGGGAAAAGGAAGTCCTGGGAATCCAGGAAGTAATCAGTGGGGATTATGAGGGCAGGACGGTACGCATGAACGGAACCGTGCACACCATCCGCCATATGGGCGAGGTGGCGTTTGTAATACTCAGGAAAGCAGAGGGCCTGGTGCAGTGCGTATGTGAAGGCGCTTCGGGACACTTGGATCTAAAAGAACTAAAGGAAGAGTGCGCGGCAGAGGTAAAGGGAACCGTGAGGAAGGAGGAAAGGGCGCCCCATGGATTTGAAATCCGTGTGGAGGACATAAAAATCCTGTCCCGCCCAGCGGACGCCATGCCTATCCCGGTGAACAAATGGAAACTTAACACCTCCCTGGAGACAAAGCTGGCTTTCAGACCCATTTCCCTGCGCAATATCAGGGAGCGGGCAAAATTCAAAATCCAGGAGGGAATCGTAAGGGGGTTCAGGGATTACCTGTTCAGCCAGGGCTTTACGGAGATACACACGCCCAAGATCGTGGCCCGGGGGGCAGAAGGCGGTTCCAACGTGTTCAAGTTGGACTATTTCAACAAAAAGGCAGAGCTGGGACAAAGCCCGCAGTTTTATAAGCAGACCATGGTGGGCGTTTATGACCGGGTGTTTGAGACAGCTCCTGTGTTCCGGGCGGAAAAGCATAACACCACCCGCCATCTGAACGAATACACCAGCCTGGATTTTGAGATGGGTTATATCGATGGATTTGAAGACGTGATGGACATGGAGACCGGCATGCTCCAGTATGTCATGGAGCTGTTAAGCAGGGAGTACGGGAAAGAACTGGATATACTGAAGGCAGGACTTCCGGATGTGGGCCGGATTCCCGCGGTACGTTTCGACGAGGCAAAAAAGCTGGTGTCTGAAAAATACAGCAGGAAGATACGCAACCCATATGACCTGGAACCCGAGGAGGAACTGCTGATCGGCCGTTACTTCAAAGAGGAATATGGAAGCGATTTTGTGTTTGTGACCCATTATCCGTCTAAAAAGCGTCCCTTTTATGCAATGGATGACCCGGAGGATTCTAGGTTTACCCTGACCTTTGACCTTCTGTTCAAGGGACTGGAGGTTACCACGGGAGGACAGCGGATCCATGACTACCATGGGATTATTGAAAAGATGAAGAAACGTGACATGGACCCGGAGGATATAGAATCCTACCTGATGATATTTAAATATGGAATGCCGCCCCACGGCGGTCTTGGAATCGGACTGGAGCGGCTGACCATGCGGCTTCTGGATGAACAGAATGTAAGGGAAGCCTGTATGTTCCCGCGTGATGTGACAAGGCTGGAGCCTTAGGGCGTGCAGATGGCGGGAATGATTTTTCAGATACGCCTTAGGCATGAGACACAGCAGAAAGGAGTATGGAGCATGGCAAATATCATAGATGACAAAACCATTGAGTATGTGGGTATCCTGGCCAAGCTGGAACTTTCAGAGGAAGAGAAGCAGGAAGCCAAAAAGGATATGGGCCGCATGCTGGATTATATTGACAAGCTGAATGAACTGGATACAGAAGGGGTTGAACCCATGACCCATGTATTCCCTGTCAGCAACGTGTTCCGGGAGGACGTTGCAGCCGGAGGGGATGACCGTGACAATATCCTTGCCAATGCGCCGGAACAAAAGGACGGCGCGTTCAAGGTTCCAAAGACCGTATAGGGAGTCAGATCAGGAGGACAGGAAGAATGGGATTATCAGAATTAACCGCCCTTGAACTGGGCAGGCAGATAAAAGAGGGCCGTGTGACGGCCGTGGAGGCCGCCCGGGAAGCCCTGGAGCGGATAAAGGACCTGGAGCCATCCATCCACGCATATGTGACCGTGGATGAGGAGGGAGCGTTAAAACGGGCGGCACAGGTCCAGAAACAGATTGAGGCAGGAACCCTTACCGGCCCCCTGGCCGGGGTGCCCATGGCCGTGAAGGACAATATGTGTACAAAAGGACTTAAGACCACCTGCAGTTCCAGGATATTATACAATTTCATACCCACCTACACGGCCCAGGCAGTCCTTAACCTGGAACAGGCAGGAGCCGTGATCCTGGGAAAGACCAACATGGATGAGTTTGCCATGGGAAGCACCACCGAGACCTCGGCCTTTGGCGTTACCAGGAATCCCTGGAACACGGAACATGTTCCGGGCGGTTCCTCAGGCGGTTCCTGTGCCGCGGTTGCTGCCGGTGAATGTTTTTACGCCCTGGGATCGGATACCGGCGGATCCATCCGCCAGCCCAGTTCCTTTTGCGGCGTCACGGGAATCAAGCCCACCTACGGGACCGTGTCCCGTTATGGCCTGATTGCCTATGGTTCATCCCTGGACCAGATTGGACCTGTGGCAAAGGATGTGTCTGACTGCGCGGCCATACTGGAAACGCTGGCAGGACAGGATCCAAAAGACAGCACCAGTGTCAGGCGCAGCAGCTATGACTTTACCTCAGCCCTTGTGGATGACGTGAAGGGGATGCGCATCGGCGTCCCGCAAAGTTATCTGGGGGAGGGACTGGACCTGGAGGTAAGGGAAGCAGTGCTGGACGCGGCCCGGGTGTTAAAGGAAAAAGGCGCCGTGGTGGAGTACTTTGACCTGAAGCTCACAGACTATGCCATCCCTGCCTACTATGTCATTGCATCCGCGGAAGCCAGTTCCAACCTTTCACGTTTTGACGGCGTGAAGTACGGGTACCGCACGCCGGACTATGAGGGCCTTCACAGCATGTATAAGAAAAGCAGGTCCGAGGGCTTTGGGCCTGAGGTGAAGCGGCGTATCATGCTGGGCTCCTTTGTGTTAAGCTCCGGTTACTATGATGCATATTATCTGAAGGCGCTGCGTACCAAGGCGCTGATTAAACAGGAATTTGACCGTGCCTTTGGGCGGTATGACGTTATCCTGGCGCCTGCGTCCCCGGACACGGCCCCGCGCCTTGGGGAGTCCCTTAGGGATCCCTTAAAAATGTACCTGGGCGACATTTACACCATTTCCGTGAACCTGGCAGGCCTGCCGGGGATAAGCGTCCCCTGCGGCAGGGATTCAAGGGGACTTCCCATCGGCCTGCAGCTGATTGGAGACTGTTTTAAGGAAAAAGATATCATCCGGGCAGCCTATGCATATGAAAGAACAAGGAATCGGGAGATGCCGGATATGTCCTATCCGGACTTACATTCCGGGAAAGAGGAGGCCAGATCATGAGCAGACAGTATGAAACCGTAATCGGCCTGGAGGTCCATGTGGAACTGGCCACCAAGACCAAGATTTTCTGTTCCTGTCCCACTGCCTTTGGCGGGGCGCCGAATACTCACACATGTCCTGTGTGCACGGGCATGCCAGGCTCCCTTCCCGTACTGAATAAACAGGTGGTGGAATATGCGCTGGCCGTGGGCCTTGCGGCCAACTGCCAGATTAACCAGTACTGCAGGTTTGACAGAAAGAACTATTTTTATCCGGATAACCCGCAGAACTATCAGATTTCCCAGCTGTACCTTCCCATATGCCGGGATGGATGGGTGGAGATAGAGACTGTATCCGGGGGAAAGAAACGGGTGGGAATCCACGAGATCCACATGGAGGAGGATGCGGGCAAGCTGATCCACGATGAGTGGGAGGACTGCTCCCTGGTGGATTATAACAGGAGCGGCGTGCCTTTGATTGAAATCGTATCCGAGCCAGACATGAGGAATGCGGAGGAAGTGATTGCATACCTGGAGAAGCTGCGCCTGATCATCCAGTACCTGGGCGCCTCTGACTGTAAACTGCAGGAAGGCTCCATGCGCGCGGACGTGAACCTGTCTGTCCGCGAAGCGGGGGCACTGGAACTGGGCACCAGGACGGAGATGAAGAACCTGAACTCCTTTAAGGCCATTGCAAGGGCCATTGAGGGGGAGAGGAAACGCCAGATTGAACTTCTGGAGGAGGGGAAGAGGGTGGTCCAGGAAACCCGGCGCTGGGATGATAACAAGGAGAGTTCAAAAGCCATGCGTTCCAAGGAAGATGCCCAGGATTACAGGTATTTCCCGGATCCGGACCTGGTGCCGCTGGTCATAAGCGATGAATGGATTGAGGCCGTGAAGGCCAGGCAGCCGGAGCTGCACACGGAAAAAATCATCCGCTATATGGAAGAATACGGGCTTCCCCGGTATGACGCGGGGCTGATTACCAGTTCCAAGCACATGGCCGGCCTGTTTGAGGAAACGGTCAGGCTGTGCGGCAGACCAAAGGAAGTGTCCAACTGGCTTATGGTGGAGGCCATGCGCCTTATCAAGGAACATGAGATGGATGCGGACCATATCCGGTTTTCACCAGCCAACCTGGCGGCCCTGATCCGGATGGTGGAACAGGGGGACATTAACCGGACGGTTGCAAAGACGGTATTTGAGGAGATTTTTGATAAAGATGTGGAGCCGGAGGCCTTTGTGGAGGAAAAAGGGCTGAAGGTGGTAAATGACGAAGGCGCCCTGCGCAGTACCATTGAACGTGTGCTTGCAGCCAATCCCCAGTCCGTGGCAGATTATCATGGGGGCAAGGAACGGGCCATGGGATATCTGGTGGGTCAGACCATGCGGGCCATGAAGGGAAAGGCAGACCCGGCCATGGTGAACCAGATTGTGAAGGAACTGCTGTCCTGCTGAAGGATGAACCGGACAATCCCAAAGGGAAAGTCTATAAGTAAAGACACAAAAAGGAAAGCCAAACATAAGCATAACTTTCACCAATATAAGAAATTTTTGTATTGACGGAAAGCCCCACTTGGTGTATGCTTATGTACAATGCACGAAAGTGTAAATCGGTGGCTGACAGATGTACGCCTGCTGGCTACAATAGAGCGAAGAGAATAATGAAGGGTATCAAGGAGGATATTTATGAAGCCATATGCAGAGATGACCAAAGAAGAACTTGTTGCGCTACGCAAGGAACTGAAAGCACAGTACCGTGAAATGCAGGGTAAGGATTTAAAGCTGGATATGTCCAGGGGCAAGCCGTGCGTGGAGCAGTTAGACCTTTCCATGGGGCTCATGGATGTTCTCAGCAGCAATGACGACCTGACCTGTGAGGACGGAACCGACTGCCGCAACTACGGGGTGCTGACAGGGATTGACGAGGCAAAGGAACTGCTGGCCGACATGATGGAAGTGAACCCTTCCACGGTTATCCTGTACGGCAACTCCAGCCTGAACGTCATGTATGATACGGTATCCCGCGCCATGACCCATGGAATCATGGGCAACACTCCCTGGTGCAAGCTGGATAAGGTTAAGTTCTTATGCCCCGTTCCCGGATATGACCGCCATTTTGCCATCACTGAGTATTTTGGAATTGAGATGATCAATGTTCCCATGACTCCCCAGGGTCCTGATATGGATATGGTGGAGGAGCTGGTGGCGTCGGATGACTCCATCAAGGGCATCTGGTGTGTTCCAAAGTATTCCAACCCACAGGGTTATTCCTACTCCGATGAGACGGTGCGCCGTTTTGCAAGGCTGGAGCCGGCAGCGCCTGACTTCAGGATTTTCTGGGATAACGCATATGGCGTACACCACCTCTACGACCACGACCAGGACCACCTGATTGAACTCCTGGCAGAGTGCAAGCGTGCAGGCAATCCGGATTTGGTATACAAGTTCGCCTCCACCTCCAAAATCAGCTTTCCCGGTTCCGGGGTTGCGGCCCTTGCCACATCCCACAACAACCTGGAGGACATCAAGGCACAGTTAAAGAACCAGACCATCGGCCATGACAAGGTAAACCAGCTAAGGCACGTGCGCTTCTTTGGGGATATCCACGGCATGGTGGAGCACATGAGAAAACACGCGGACATCATCCGTCCCAAATTTGAGGCGGTAGAAGAAATCCTTGAAAGGGAACTGGGCGGCCTTGGAATCGGGGAGTGGACCCAGCCAAAGGGCGGTTACTTTATTTCCTTTGATTCCCTGGAGGGCTGTGCAAAGGATATCGTGGCAAGATGCAAGAAGGCCGGCGTTGTGATGACTCCTGCCGGGGCAACCTATCCATATGGAAAAGATCCCCAGGACAGCAACATCCGCATTGCACCCACCTATCCTCCGTTAGGTGATTTAATCACGGCATCCGAGCTGTTTGCCCTGTGCGTGAAGCTTTCCAGCGTGGAGAAGCTGTTAAAGGGCATGGATTAAAGTACCCTTTTAAGGAAAATGATTCAAGTGTAAAAACAGGATCTTTATCAGATAATGATAGGGAGCAGTCCTTCCATACAAAGGACCTGCTCCCTGTTTCCGTTTTAGCGGCAGAACCTGCTTTGTCCGGGAATGCCGATTCAATCATAAGCCGTTTATACGGCGGGACATCTGATAAAGGAGGCCAGGGCCATGAAAGGCGCTTCAGGACGGTTTAAAGGTAAATACGATCTCTTTACCATCTATTTAGTACCGGGCGCAACCGTACTGTTGGCATCCCTTGGAAGCTGGACCGACACAAACCTTTCTGTTCTTGGCAATCTGTCAGGCCATAAGCTGCTGTTTGCCGTGTGGGGTATTTTTACCGGGATTTACTACTGCATCTATGTCCGTTACCTCTTTAATATAGGAAGATACAGGAACACGGCCGGGAAAAGCCTGGTGTACACCGCGGCTGCATTTCTCCTTACAGCGGTTATGATTCCCTATACCCCGGAACAATATCCCTTAAAGGCCCACTTGCACGTGCTGCTTGCATTCTTATCCCCCATCCTTCTGACATTGGGTATTGTAAGCTTCCTGCGGTTCCTCAGCAGCAGGGACAGGCCAAGGTACAGGCAGGCCTGGAATGTCATGTGGCTTATGGCTGCATGCGCATGTATGCTCCTTTTGCGGGCAGGTTTTATCACCAGCATCCTGGAAGTATTCCTGGTGATTGGGCTGTGCGGATATCTGAGGTATATGGAACGGCTCCTGGTAAGCCGGTAAAACAGTATTCCGGGATGTGAAAAAGGGGCTGTTGTGAAATAGCTGAGTAGCTTACTTGGTTATGGAGCAGCAGCTCCTTTTTTCTGCCTGTATAACCAGATGGATGACCGCCCTGCGCAGGGCATGGTGACCATTTATGGACTGCCCATGGATTGATTGTAACGGTTCATGAATCCGATGTGAAAACGGGGGCGGAACTGTTACAATATATTATAGAAGAGAATTCATATAATTTACAAACTTGTTTAAACAAATATTCCAGATTGATATTGACATGTTTAAACAAGAGTGATATAACATAATTAAGCAACATGTTTAAACAAGTACGAGGCAAGTACAGAAATAAGTACAGAGATAAGTGCGGAAACAAGTTCAGAAACAGGTGGAGGGACCAAAGTATGGGTAAATACGCGGAAGACGCAAAACAGCTGCTGCGTCTGGTAGGAGGAAGAGAGAACATTGCGGCAGTTTCACATTGCATGACAAGAATGCGTTTCGCCTTGGCGGAGCCGGGAAAAGCGGATGTGAAAGCAATCGAGGCAATGAAGGTTGTGAAAGGAAGCTTTACACAGTCAGGGCAGTTTCAGGTAATCATCGGCAATACGGTAGCTGATTTTTACAATGATTTTGTAAAAGAGGCTGATATTGAAGGCGTGTCAAAGGACGCGGTGAAGCAGGCGGCAAAGAAAAACCAGAACGTGCTGCAGCGGATGGTCACTGCGCTGGCAGAGATTTTTGCGCCGCTGATTCCGGCAATCATTACAGGCGGTTTAATCCTTGGCTTTAGAAACTGCATTGACAGCCTTTATCTGTTTGAAAATGGGACCAAGGCCTTATGCGACATCAGCCAGTTCTGGGCCGGCATTGACAGTTTTCTGTGGTTGATTGGCGAGGCGGTATTCCATATGCTTCCGGTCGGCATCTGCTGGTCAGTGACAAGGAAGATGGGTACCACGCAGATGCTTGGCATTGTCCTTGGCCTTACACTGGTATCCGGTCAGTTATTGAATGCCTATGCGGTTGCGGGAACAGCGGCAGCAGATATCCCAAGGTGGGATTTTGGCGGCTTCCAGGTAAATATGATTGGTTATCAGGGACAGGTGATTCCTGCAATCCTGGCTGCATTTACCCTGGTATATCTGGAAAAATTCTTCCGGAAGATTACGCCCCAGGTAATCTCCATGATTGTTGTCCCGTTCTGCAGTTTGTTATTGTCGGTAATAGCGGCGCATTTTGTACTGGGTCCAATTGGCTGGAAGATTGGAGCGGCAGTTTCCGCCCTTGTTTTTGCCGGGATTACCGGAACCTTTAAGGTTGTATTTGCGGCTGTTTTCGGTGTTATCTATGCGCCGCTGGTAATCACGGGACTTCATCATATGTCCAATGCCATTGACCTGCAGCTGATTGCGGATTATGGGGGAACCATGCTGTGGCCCATGATTGCGCTCTCCAATATTGCCCAGGGTTCCGCGGTGCTTGGAATGATCTGGCTGCAGAGAAAGGATCCTGAAGCACAGGAGGTAAATATTCCGGCATGTATATCCTGTTACCTTGGCGTTACGGAACCGGCTATTTTCGGTGTGAACTTAAAGCGGGGATTTCCGTTTGTCTGCGCAATGATCGGCTCCGGCATCGCGGCGGTTGTCTGCGTAGCCACAGGGACAACCGCCAATGCCATTGGCGTAGGAGGGATTCCCGGTATCCTGTCCATCCAGCCTCAGTTCATGGCATCCTTTGCAGTCTGCATGGTGATTGCATTTGCAGTCCCATTCATATTGACCGCGGCCGCGGGAAAGAAGCGCCTGCTGGCAGCTCCTGTAAATGGGACGGCAGAACTGGCGGAAATTGCCGCGGCCCCAGGCACAAGCGCAGCGGCAGGTGCAGCGGCTTTGGTGCTGCGTGAAAAAGAAGCGCAGGAAGAACAGGGCAATGCATCGGGAAAATTAACCGCATTTTTGTCCGGAACCTCTATTCCCCTGGCCGAAGTGGGAGACGGCGTTTTCTCAGCCGGTATCCTGGGTGACGGCATGGCAATCATCCCGGAAAGCGGGACACTGTATGCGCCGGCAGATGCAGAGGTTGCGGCTTTGATGCCGGATTCACGCCATGCCTGCGGATTAAAGCTGGAAAACGGCATGGAAGTCCTGCTGCATATTGGAATTGACACGGTAGGCATGAATGGGGATGGATTTGAATATCTGGTGCAGGAAGGACAGAAGGTCTGCGCGGGAACGCCGCTGATTAAATTCGACCGGGCAAAAATCAGGGCGGCAGGCCATCCGGATGTTACGGTATGCATCATCAGTAATATGGGAAACGCCAAAGATATCCGGTTCCATACAGGAATGGGTGTAAAAGAAAATGAAACCGCAGTGGCAACGTTCAGATAAATGATACAGTGGCAACGTTCAGATAAATGATACAGCGGCAACGTTCAGATAGATGATGTACAGGGAGGCTCAAAATGGCAGATTTTAGTAATAAAGTAGTGTATCAGATATATCCCAAATCTTTTCGGGATACCAACGGGGATGGATTTGGAGATATCCCCGGAGTAATTGAAAAATTAGATTATCTGCAGGATTTAGGCGTGGATTATCTGTGGCTGACACCGTTTTTTCCATCCCCCCAGCATGATAACGGGTATGATGTGGCGGATTACCGTTCGGTTGACCCCAAGTTTGGGACCATGGAAGATTTGGAGGAGCTGATCAGGCAGGGGGAAGACAGAGGAATCGGTCTGATGCTTGACATGGTATTCAACCATACTTCCACGGAACACGCATGGTTCCAGAAGGCTCTGGCAGGGGATGAACGGTATCAGAAGTATTATATTTTCAAAGATGGGGCGCCGGATTGCCCGCCCACGAACTGGCAGTCAAAATTCGGCGGCCCGGCATGGGAATATGTGCCATCCCTAAAAAAATGGTATCTCCGGTTATACGATGTGACCCAGGCGGATTTAAACTGGGATAATCCAGAAGTCCGGGAAGAATTAAAGGAAATCCTTCGGTTCTGGAAAAAGAAAGGCATTCAGGCGTTCCGCTTTGATGTGATTAATCTGGTTTCCAAACCAGAGCACATGGAAGATGATCTTGAAGGGGACGGACGCAGGTTCTACAGTGACGGTCCCCATATCCATGGGTATCTGAAAGAATTGGTAAGGGATGCTGGGATTGAGGATTTCATGACCGTGGGCGAGATGTCCTCAACATCCGTTGAACACTGTATCCGGTATTCCGCGCCGGAAGAAAAAGAACTCTCCATGTGCTTTAATTTCCACCATCTGAAAGTGGATTATAAAGATGGGGATAAATGGGCGCTCATGCCTGCGGATTATAAGAAATTAAAGGAACTTTTCGTGGAATGGCAGACGCAGATGCAAAAAGGGCATGGTTGGAACGCACTGTTTTGGTGTAACCACGACCAGCCCAGGATTGTAAGCAGGCTGGGGGATGAAACCGTTTATTGGAAGGAATCAGCAAAAATGCTGGCAGGCATGATTCATTTTATGCGCGGGACCCCATATATCTATCAGGGGGAAGAGATTGGGATGCTGAATGCCCATTATCCCTCCATCGGGCAGTACCGGGATGTAGAAAGCCTGAATTATTATCAGATTCTGCTGGATCAGGGAAAGACGGAGAAAGAAGCGCTGGAAACCTTAGCAGCCAGGTCCCGGGACAACAGCAGGACCCCCATGCAGTGGAACGGGGAACGGTATGGCGGATTTTCTGAAGCAGCGCCGTGGCTTTCCATGTCTGCCCGGTTTAGAAAAGAGATTACGGTGGAAGCCCAGCAAAAGGACAAGGATTCCATTCTTGCTTTTTATAAGAAGCTGATTGCCATGAGAAAAACATATCCGGTGATTGCAGAAGGCGGGATTTCGTTTTTGGAGACAGGAACGGATATGGTGCTGGCTTACCAGAGGATTCTTGGGGAACAGCAGCTTGTGGTGCTCTGTAATCTGGATGGGAAGAGGCAGACCATCAAGACGTCCGGACAGTGGAAGGACTTTAAGGTCTTATTGGAAAATTATGAAGGACGGGAAATGGTTCTGGAGGAAGGGACCTTTACAATGGAACCATATGGGTTCATGGTTCTTATCAGCAAATAGGGAAAAGGAGCGCTGCTTCATGGCTGAAACAGCCATTTGGCAGCACTCCCTTTCCGGGCAGTAAAAACAAACCGTTTATTTGGAGTGTATTAGAGATATCTCTAACACGTTAGGGGGCATTAGAATGTGACTTCCTCATCATAGAAGCAGCATTTCAGCAGCTGTTCCATTTCAGCAGGAGTGATGGCCCTTGGGTTGGAGCCCGTACAGGCATCGCCTACAGCCAGTTCTGCAACAGTGGGCAGCTTATCCATGAATTCTTTCTCATCGATGATTCCGCCTTCATAGTCCTTGATGCAGGTAGGAATGTCCAGGGCCTTGTTCATTTCACGGATACGTGCAATGAGGGCATCGGTCAGTTCCTCGTCCGTATTGCCGGTCAGGTTGATGAATCTGGCAATCTTAGCATATCTTGCAGCGGCCTCAGGTTCTTTGGAGTTATATTTAATAACCTTTGGCAGGTACATTGCATTTGCACAACCGTGAACAATGTGGCCGCCTGAATATGCTGCACCGGTCTTATGGGCCATGGAGTGGACGATTCCAAGCAAAGCATTGGAAAATGCCATTCCGGCCAGACACTGTGCATCGTGCATCTTATCACGGGCTTCCATATCACCGTTATAAGATGGTATCAGATACTCGTTAATCATCTCGATGGCATGGAGAGCTAACGGGTCCGTATACTCGCAGTTAAGGGTTGACACATATGCCTCGATGGCATGTGTCATGGCATCCATTCCCGTGTGGGCGGTCAGCTTCTTCGGCATGGTCTCAGCCAGGGCCGGGTCAACGATTGCCACATCAGGCGTGATGTTGAAATCTGCAAGAGGATATTTGATTCCCTTGCTGTAATCAGTGATGACGGAAAATGCGGTCACTTCCGTGGCAGTGCCGGAGGTGGAAGGAATCGCACAGAATTTTGCCTTGGTGCGCAGGGTTGGGAAGTTAAACGGTATGATTAAATCGTCAAAGGACGTATCCGGGTACTCATAGAATGCCCACATGGCCTTGGCAGCATCAATGGGGGAACCGCCGCCCATGGCAACAATCCAGTCAGGCTGGAACGCCTCCATGGCTTTTGCGCCCTTCATGACAGTCTCAACAGAAGGATCTGGCTCAACGCCTTCGAACAGCTCTACTTCCATGCCTGCTTCCTTCAGGTAGTCCACAACCTTGTCCAGGAACCCGAAACGCTTCATGGAACCGCCGCCCACAACAACAAAGGCTTTCTTTCCTGTCAGTGTCTTTAATGCTTCAATTGCATCCTTGCCGTGATACAAATCCCTAGGTAATGTAAATCTCATGATAATACCTCCCAGTATATGTTAAAAATTTAATTGATTTGTTATTTCTTTAACAACTATATGATAGCATGGTTTGCCATATATGGGTAGGTATGAAAAAGGCATACCGGTATTCCTAAACGGATATCGTGGAATTTGTAATAAATATAAAGATAAAAGAACTATTATGGCAGGATAAGCTGTGATATACTGATAATGATTATTCAAAAGGAGGAAAGCCTGAATGAATTTTTTTATGGGTAAGAAGTTTGTCGGTCCTGGCGGGAAAAGCGGGAAAGACGGACCGGAAGTTGTCATTGACAATGGCGCGGATAACAATAAGAAGATGAAACGCATGCTGCGCCCTGTTAAATTCGCGATCATCCTGGCGCTGGTGGGGGTAGCTGCCCTGGATTCCTTTTATACGCTGTCCGAGAATGAGATGGCTGTGGTCACCACCTTCGGCAGGCCCTCCAGCGTCATGACCTCAGGGCCTAAGTTTAAATACCCCTTCATACAGAAGGTGTATAAGATGTCCAAGGAAATCAGGGGCATGCCCATTGGCTATGACCCGGATTACAGCTCCCAGACAGGAGCCGGCGCGCCGTTGCTTAACAGCCACATAAACGCGTCCAGCAGGGTGGATGACGGGGAGGGGACGCCGGAGAACACGGTATCCATTCCTTCTGAATCAGAGATGATAACCAAGGATTTCAACTTTGTGAACGTGGATTTCTATATCGAATATCAGATTGTGGACCCCATCAAGGCATATATCAACAGCCAATATGCCATATCCATCCTTAAGAACCTGGCCCAGTCCTATATCAGGGACACGGTGGGCTCCTACAGTGTGGACGAGGTGATTACCACGGGCAAATCCGAGATACAGGCCAAGGTCAAGGCCCTGCTTTCCGAGCGCCTGGAACAGGAGGATATAGGAATCGGCATTGTCAATGTGACCATACAGGATGCGGAGCCGCCCACCGAGGCTGTGAACAATGCGTTCAAGGCAGTGGAGGACGCCAAACAGGGCATGGACACCAAGATAAACGAGGCCAAGAAATACCAGTCAGAGCAGCTGCCGGCTGCCAATGCCAAGGCGGATAAGGCTGCAAGGGATGCGGAAGCCTACAGGCAGCAGCGTATCAGCGAGGCAGAGGGACAGGTTTCCCGCTTCAATGATATGTATGAGGAGTATGCCAAGTACCCGCTGATTACCAAGAAGAGGATGTTCTATGAGACCATGGAGGAGCTGCTTCCGGGCCTGAAGGTCATTGTCAACGGTTCGGACGGCACCCAGACCATGCTGCCCCTGGATTCTTTTGTAAGTGACAGCCAGAAGGGAGGTACCCAGCAATGAGGACGCTGACAAAATTCATGAGGAATATAGGGATTGCCGTAATCATACTGATTGCCGTCACCATCTTTAACCCGGTGGTGGTCACAAGGGCCAATGAATACAGCCTGATCATACAGTTCGGAAAGGTGGTGCGCGTAGAGGACAGCGCCGGTCCGTCCTTAAAAGTGCCCTTCCTCCAGTCCGTACAGAAGATACCCAGGTACAAGATGATATCGGACCTGTACCCCAGCGATGTGACCACCAAGGATAAGAAGGTGATGACAGTGGACTCCTTTGTCATATGGGACATCAACGACCCGGTCAAGTACCTGTCCTCCTTAAACGCCAGCAAGGAAAAGGCTGAGGTAAGGCTGGGCAATGTTGTGTACAACTCAATCAAGAACGTGCTCAGCTCCACCAACCAGGCGGATATCATATCCGGGCGCGACGGCGACCTGGCAAAGACAATCACGGACAATATCGGCACTGCCATGGATTCCTACGGCATCCACATCTATGCAGTGGAGACAAAGAAGCTGGACCTGCCGGATTCCAACAAGGAATCGGTTTACCAGCGCATGATTTCCGAGCGCAATAACATTGCGGCCCAGTATACTGCGGACGGGGAATACCAGTCCTCCCTGATTAAGAACGAGACGGACAAGACAGTGAAGGAAACCGTGGCCAAGGCCAACGCAGAGGCTGAGAAAATCAAGGCCGAGGGCGAGGCAAGGTATATGCAGATACTGAGCGAAGCGTATAATGATGAGTCCAAGGCTGATTTCTATAATTATGTACGTTCCCTGGATGCCATAAAGGCCTCCCTGAGGGGGGACAACAAGACGGTGATTCTGAATGAGGACAGTGAAATTGCGCGGATACTATCCGGTAATTAAGACATGGCCATAAATTGATATTATAAATGCATATTTTATATTGATATTATATATGGAAGAAAGACAGGCGTATTGATGGAAATGGATCAATACGCCTGATTTTTGTATGATAAGCAGATGATAACGCGGATTATAAAAGCTGTAAAGTGCAAAACATACATATAAAAAACAGACTCATAGAAAATGACTATGAAAGGTGCACTAAAGGCACATTGCTTTCAATTGGATATGTATAATGATTGGCTATATAATAAAGATAACCTAAGATTGATTCAAAACTTTTACCACCCCCTGGTCTAAGATGCAATCTCCGGGAGATATCTGCGCAATAATTGTTAAAAAAATAACAAAATAATGAAGGAGGGTATTACATGGCAACTGCACAAGATTACAGCTTAAGGAAAAAGGTATTTGCAGCATCCTGGATTGTCATTTTCGTGGCAGCGGGAATTTCAGCTTATTCTGTGTTTAAAGCTTCCATTATGGAGGCCACGGGGGGGACGGACAGCCAGATTTCCATTGCTTATACCATACAGCAGCTGTTTGCAGCCACACTTGGCATTTTTTCCGGAAGGGCGGTTGACAAGATTGGCCCCAGGATCGTGATTTATCTGGGAGGTTTCCTCTATGGCTTTGGATGGCTGGTAGGAGGGCTCACCACGTCGGTACCCATGTTCTATCTGTTTTTCGGGGTGGTCAACGGAATCGGCTCCGGCCTTATCTACAATTCCTCAGTTGCCACGGGCCTTAAATGGTATCCGGAGAAAAAGGGGACCATGTCGGGGCTCTTGCTCATGTCAGCGTCCATCGGGCCATTCCTGACCTCCAGGTTCGGCGAGATCCTGTGTAACGGCCTGGGCCTTGGGGCAAAAGGGTTGTCCGTGATTGGAGCTGCTTATATTGTCCTGGTGTGGGCCGTGGGCTGGATCATGACCGTTCCCGGCAAGGACTGGGTGGCGCCTCCCATCCCTGCCTCGGTTACGAACCTGGAGAAGGCGGACAGGGAGTATGGCCCCTTGGAAATGATGAAGACACTGCGTTTCTGGCTGATGATTGTGCTTATGTGTCTGGCCAGCATGACGGGAATCATGTTTGTAGGCGCGCTTTCAGGCATTGCCCAGGCCCAGCTGGGGGTTGGTACGGCGGCGGCATCCTGGATTGTGGGGATCAGCGCCCTTGCCAATTTTGTGGGACGGATGGGATTTGGCCGTGTCTGTGACAGACTGGGGGAGGCCAAGACTGTTCTGATCATACTGGTGGTGACCATATTGTCCCTTTTCGTTATGAAGAATGCATTTACAATCCCGCTTTTCATTACCTGCCTTATATTTATCGGCGCGGCCTTCGGAGGCGTACTTGTATGTTTCCCGCCGTTTACCCAGAAGGTATTTGGGATGGAGAACAGCGGGGTGAATTATGGGATCATGTTTCTTGGCTATGCCTCAGGCTCTTACTTTGGCCCGCAGATAGCTGCCAAGACAAAGATGCTGGGACCGGACGGCGCGGTCATGGCCACTTCCTACGCCAATGCCTACGGTATTGCCATTGGGGTGGGGGTTGCAGGAATTGTGGTATGCCTGCTTCTCATGTATGTAAAAAGCCGTTATGCAGATCAGGTAAAGGCAGCATAAAGGAGGAAAAAGGTGGATTGCACAAGGAAAAATGAGTTTTCAGGATTAACCGTGCTGGATCTGTCCCGATATCTTCCGGGCGGATACGCCACACAGGTCCTGGCTGATATGGGAGCAGAGGTCATCAAGGTGGAGGATACGGGCAGGGGGGATTTCTGCCGCCACGATGAACCGGTGATGCAGGGGGAGAGCTATTATTTTACAGCCCTTGCAAGGAATAAGAAAAGCCTGTCCGTGAACCTGAAATCCCGGGAGGGAAAGGAAATCTTCCATAAGCTGGCGGCAAAGTCGGATATCATACTGGAAAGCTTCCGGCCAGGGGTGACGACCCGCCTGGGCATTGACTACGAACAGATAAAGGCTGTAAAGCCGGACATCATATATTGTTCATTATCAGGTTACGGACAATCGAATCCCAACAGCCTGAAGGCACTGCACGACATTAACATGCAGGCCCAGTCCGGGTACCTGTCCTTAAACGGGGGCAAGACCAGCCCGCTGCATCTGTGCGACCTGGCCAGCGGCATGGTGGCCGCCCAGGCCATGCTGGCAGCCCTTTATCAGAGGAGCGTAAGCGGGAAAGGGAATTATATCGATATATCCATGTTTGATTCCTTTGTATGGTGGAACAGCATGCTGGACAGCCGCTATTACTTTTACGGGGGCAGCCTTGATGCAAAGGACCTGGAGTATCCGGCTGTGTGCTACAACATCTACGATACAAAGGACGGAGGGAAAATCGCGGTTGGGATGGTGGAGGAGAAGTTCTGGAAGGAATTCTGCCGCCTGACCGGGGCGCCTGAACTGGTGCCTGTCCAGATGTGCCGCAGACATGAGGCGCCTGAAGCATTTTCCAGGATGGAAGGAATCATGGCTTCCAGGTCACTGGAAGAATGGAAGGAGTGGCTCAGCGACAAGGACCTGTGCATGGCGCCTGTGCTCAGTAAGGGCGAAGCCATTGCAGGCATACTGCAGCAGGAACATGGGCTGATTGAGTATCATACCTTCCCAGGGACCGGGAAGGTGCTTCAGACAAATATCCCCCATAAAATGTCCAACCTTCCCCTGTCCCTAAAGGATATCCTGCCGCCGCCCGCATTGGGCGAGCACTCAAAGGAGCTGCTGTTAAGGCTGGGATATACCGGGGAACAGGCAGAAAGTCTGGCACAAGAAGGGGTTATAAAAGTATCAATAAAGGAGGAATAAGGAATATGGGTAAAAATTGGTTTAGTGTGGATCCTAAGGAACATCTGGACGGCAAGGTGGCCATTGTCACAGGCGGGGGCACCGGTATCGGGGCTGCATGCGCCGAGACATTGGCGGCAGCAGGCGCCAAGATCGTGGTGGCGGCCAGAAGGAAAGAAAAACTGGAATCAACCGTGTCATCCATCAGGGAGGCGGGCGGAGAAGCCATTGCGGTTTCAGCCGATGTGACAAAGCAGGAGGATATTGACAAGATTGTATCTGAAACCATATCCACGTACGGAAGGATTGACATCCTTGTATCTAACGCGGGAATGGCCCTTCCAAGATGCCATACCTTTGATTTTACCAGGGAGGACTGGCGCAGGATTTTTGACCTGAATCTGGACGCAGGGTATTTCCTGGCCCAGGCATGCGGAAAGGAAATGGCCAAAACAGGGGGAGGGAGGATTGTGTTCATGACTTCCCAGAGAGGTATCTCCGCCATGCAGAACATTGCCCCGTACTGCATTACCAAGGGCGCTGTGATGGCCATGGTAAAAGCGCTGGCCATCGACCTGGCCCCGTACCAGATTAATGTTAACGGCGTTGCCCCTGGTTACGTGATGACTGATATGGTATCCGGACTTTTGGCGGACGAAGCAAGGCTTAAAAACGTGCTGGATAAGACGCCGCTGGGGAAAATGGGCACCACGGACGAGATGGCGGCCGCTGTTTTATATTTCTGCCTGCCCCAGTCATCCTACACAACAGGACAGACAGCCATTCTGGACGGAGGCTGGTCCTGCCAGTAACCGGTCCGCAGATAGAAGGCCATACTGTTACAGCAATTCAAATAAATGGAGCGCGCCCGGCCAACCCGGTCCGCTCCGGGAAAAATGAGAGGAGATAGAACTATGAGTGAGACAATGGCAGCAATCATCAAAACAGCCCCAAAGCCAGGATGTATGGAGTATGTAACGGATTTTCCAAAGCCGGAGATTAAAGAGGATGAGATACTGGTACAGGTAAAGGCCTGCGGTATCTGCGGGACGGACCATTCCCTGTATGGATGGAATGAGGCAATTGCCAAGAACTACAAAATCCAGTTCCCGGCAATCTTTGGTCATGAGTTTTCAGGGGTAGTGGCTGAAATCGGACCGGCAGCCCCCAAGAATTTTAAGATTGGGGACAGGGTTGTGGTCAATCCGGTTCTGTTCTGTAATGTCTGTTCTTACTGTGCCAAAGGACAGATTAACATATGTGATAACCGCCCGTTCTACGGAACAGACCTTCCGGGCGCATTTGCAGAGTATGTGGCCATCCGCGGCACCAACCTGATTCCTCTTCCTGACAATGTATCCTATGAAGAGGGCGCGCTCTTAGAAGCCCTTGGCGTTGCCATCAATGCGGTTGACCGGGTGAACCCACAGATGGGCGACTGTGCGGTTGTGCTGGGCTGCGGGGCCATTGGGCTGCTGATGCTCAAGGTCTTAAAATATATTGGCATTGAAAAGGTCATGATTACCGGACTTGGGGTTGATAAGAAACGTCTGGCCCTGGCTGAAAAGATGGGAGCCATCCCCATTAACTGTGAAGAATGCGACCCGGTGGAGCGCGTAAAGGAACTTACGGGCGGACGGGGCGTGCAGGTGGCCTTTGATGCGGCAGGCAATGCCCGCGCCGTGGAGCAGGGCGTCCAGATGCTGGCTAAAAACGGAAAAATCGGTATTTCCGGTCTTCCAAAAGAAAAGTCCACCCTGGACATGACCACAATCTCCATGCGTCAGTTAAGCATCATCGGCAACCGGGCATATGAGCGCAAGACCTGGTTCCAGGGCCTGGATATGATGGCAAACGGCCTGGATATCAAGGAAATAGGAAGCCACACACTTCCGTTCTCAGAATTTGAGAAAGCCATGAAGATGCTGGATAACAGAGAGGGACTGAGGATTATCCTGGTTCCATAGGGGGCAGCGGGGGACTGGAGGGTTACATATGTCAGTGTTAAAAAGAGAATATGGAAAAGAGCAGCCTTATATAGGATGCGGCATGTTTAAGATAAGGCTGCCCTTCATCCATTTCCGATTTACGGGGCCGGAAGCAATTACCGGCCTCTGCAACAGCGTCACCTCCCTGGCGGCCATTGCCACCCTGGTGGGGATACTGGGAATTGAAAACCGGCAGGCGTGGGCAGTGATTGTATTCAGCTGCCTGGCCTACTGCCTCCACTGGCTGCTGGGGGATGCCACGGTTGGCGGATGGATTACCCCGGCCCTTGCCCTGGTAATTGTATTTCTCAACGGTTACGGGGAAGGTATCCCCAGGATGCAGGCCATGGGCGCCCTTCAGATAGAGCTTGGGGTCCTGTTCATCGTGCTGGGAGTGACCGGATGCGCCAGGAAGATTACGGGTATGGTACCGCCTTCCATCAAAGCAGGTATTGTCATGGGGACCGCGGTCACCGCGGCTTTCAGCCAGTTCAAGGAAGGGGCGGGGTTATATACCTATCCCATCACCATCTTTGCCGGGTCCATGGTAGTATTCTACTTCATGTTCAGCACCTATTTTAAGAAGCATTCAGAGCGCATCCATTTGTTCCGTATCATGGGACGGTTTGCATTTGCCTGCGGCGTGTTCGTATGTCTCCTGGTAGGGGCGGTCACCGGAGAGATTGATTATTCCATGGTCAGTTTCACACAGATTCTGGCCACGCCTGATTTTGCGGGGGCAATCCGCTCCATGTCGCCCTTTTACATCGGCTTCGCTCCTGCCGCAACCTGGTTTCAGGCCCTTCCCATTGCTTTTGTGGCGTATATCATTGCCTTTGGGGATTTTATCACGGTTAAGCAGCTGGGTATGGACGCTGCCCGGGAGGATGAGCTGGTGGACTATAACACCAACAGGACCAATGTTGTATGCGGCCTGCGCAACCTGTTCCTGGGCCTTTTGACCCCGTTTCCTCCTTTGGGAGGGCCTATGAGCGCCCCGTACGCGGTTTCCACGTTCCAGCGGTATAAGAACTCAGGCAGGGAAGGCATGGACAGCATATGGGACGGGTATGGCACCAACATGATCCTGGCAGTAATCGGCCTGTTCTGCTACCCGCTTTATCTGGTGGCGCTGGCCGGTTCAGGGGCAGTCCTGGCGGTTCTGGTCATGATCCAGGGTTATGTGTGCACCCAGATAGCTGTTTCCCTTGCAGGGGATAAGACGGACCTGGGTATTGCCGGTATGATGTCAGGGGTCATGGTGGCCAGAGGAGGGGCATGGGGGATCGGTATCGGAATCCTTCTTTACTTCCTTTTGTGCGGACCGGAAAAAATCAGGCAGGATTACCAGTTCAACCTGCAAAAACAGAAAGAGGAGGATGAGGTGTTGCAATGATTGGATTAGAGGGAATAAAGGTAGTGGATCTGACCGCCTATGTGGCAGCGCCTGCATGTCCGCGGATTTTAGGTGAGATGGGCGCCACCGTGTATAAGGTGGAACCCTTTGTGGGGGATGAGCAGCGTACCCAGGGAGCCAGCTGGGGGATGAAGTCCAAGACGGAATTCGATGACCAGGCTTATGATCTGAGCTCCATGAATAAGCAGTGGCTCAGCATCAACCTGAAGACGGCCCAGGGACAGGCGTTCATTTACCGTCTCATAGGGGATTCGGATATCGTGGTTACCAGCTTCAGGGACCCTGCCCTTAAACGGCTGGGCCTTGACTATGAAACCCTAAGCAGCAAGTTCCCCCACATTGTCTTCGGACAGATGCGGGGGTATGGGGAACGGGGGCCTGAGCGGGATTCCAAAGGATTTGACGCCACCTCCTATTCATCCAGGGGCGGCCTGGTCATGGCCTTCCCGCAAAAGGGGGAGCATTTTGAGCCGGCCAATGTGCCGGTGGCGTTTGGGGACTGGAATGCCTCCGTGGCCCTTACGGCAGGTATCCTGGCAGCCCTGGTGCGCAGGCTCAGGTGCGGTAAGGGGGACAAGGTCGTAGTCAACCTCTACCACTGCGCCATATGGGGGATGTCAAGCGCCGTGGCAGTATCCCAGCAGGGAGGGGAGTATCCGCGCTCAAGGAAAGAGGTGCCCTGCCCCACCAACAACTGCTACCGTTCCAGGGACGGGATTTGGTTCCTGATGTGTTTTGGCCATTACAACAAATATTTTGAACTGGTCATGAAGGTCATAGGGCTGGAGCATCTGATTGGGAATAAGGAATATGACACCCTGGAGGTGCTTAACGAGACAGGGAACAACGTGCAGATGATTGCGTGGATGGAGGAAGCCTTTGCAAAGAAGGATTTTGAGTACTGGGAAAAGGCCTTTAAGGAAAATGACATCCCGTTCCAGAAGTGCTTTACCATGGATGATATCCTGAATGACGAGGAGGCTTATGCCAACGATATCCTGAGGAAGATCCACTATGATTCCCTGGGGGAGGTCAGCGTGCCTACCAGTCCTATCCGCCTAAGAAGCGTAGGTGATCCGGTCCTCTTCCGGTCCAGGCCCATCGGGGCTGACACCAGGAAGGTGATGGAGGAATATGGATACAGCCCCAAAGAGATTACCCGTCTGGAGCAGGAAGGGGCGGTAAAATGCTATGACGGCCCGCCCATGCCCGACAGTGTGACGGCGCTCAGCCATGGCCCTGGCTTTGAAGGAACAGGAAACTGATAAAAGGGTTTTTGCCCCGCGGGAAGATGCGCGGGGCAAAAGCCCTGCAGGTGCTTCGATAAGGAGGTATTTTGTAAATGAATCTTTCGCAGCTGTACTATTTCCGCAAACTGGCTGAAGTGCAGCATTATACAAAGGCGGCCCAGGAACTTTACATCACCCAGCCCAGTCTCAGCGCTTCCATCCTGTCCCTGGAAAGGGATCTGGGCATCGACCTGTTCCAGCGGGAAGGACGGGGGGTAAAGCTGACCAAATACGGACGTGATTTTTATGTCCATGTATGCAAGGCCCTGGTTGAACTGGAGGTGGGGATTGACAATGCAAAAGAAAACTCCGGGACCATAGGAGGCGTGATTGATGTGGCATGCATACCCACGCTGTGCGGGGATTTCCTGCCCCGCTCCATTAACAGCTATATGCAGGAATGCAACCCCACGGTTAAGTTCAACGTATTCAACGGCATGACGCCGGCCATTGTGGAGGGGGTCAGGTCGGATGCATACGATGTGGGGTTCTGCTCCATGTCGGAAGGGGAGACAGACCTGTGCTTCACCCCGATCCTGTCCCAGGAATATGCCACCATTGTCAATAAGAAGCATCCCCTGGCATCCCTTGCCGGCCAGCCCATGAAGCTGGAGGACCTGGAGCCCTATGAAATCCTTACTTATCCGGAAAACAGCCCTGTGGGCAGAATCATTAAAAAGGAACTGAGGAAGCATAACCTGAAGGCCACCCACTATGGTTATGACGAGACCACCATCGGAGGATATACTGCCATCAACCAGGTGGTTGCCATTGTGGCCGACACGATGCTTCTTAAGCAGTTTGACAACCTGGTCCACCTTAAGGTGGAGCTGGAGGCGGAAGCCAGGCTGGTTTATATGGTTTACCACAGGAACAACTATCTGACGCCGGCCGTGAAAAATTATATCCAGCATGTGCTGGACAAGGGGCCGGAATTCGGCAGCGTCCCCACTTAAGGCTCCTGCGGTGCAGGGCAATGGCGGGACCGGCCCCTGACCGGGATTCAGATGGGGTCGAACAGGAACATGGTAAAGGTGGCGTCCGCCACGGTCTTTCCCTCCGGGGTGGTAATCACCACATGATGGATTGCGGTTTTGCTTCCCTTGTGCACCGCGTCTGCCTGCACGTACAGTTTGCCTGAATCAACGCTCTTAATAAAGTGGATGCAGCCCTGCTGGGTTACATTGGACACTTCGTACGCATAGGTGGCCATGCCGGCCGCCATGTCGCAGAGTGTAAAAATCACTCCCCATGAAGGTTTCCGTAAAGATTCAGGGAACATGGAAGGATGTCAAGGCCCAGTTTGGCATGGCCCGGTGCGATTTCCAGGATCTGTGCATGCTCCACTCCTGCCAGGGGCTGGATATGGCGGCGGATGCCTTCCAATATGTCCTGTCTCATGTCATCAATACCTCCTGTTTTCATTGATTACTGATGGGGACAATATATCATACAATGTTGATGTGCACAATAGAAAATGGAAATCATAGGCATAATCTATAGATTGTGCACAAAACTTGGGGAAAGGCCGATTGGATATGTGAAACAATATATATTATAATGGAATCATCAAGAGATTGTTAAAAAATTGATTAAAACAAATATAATAAGGAGGAATTACCCTATGAGCAAATTATCACCCCAGCAGTTTAAGGATTATCTGATGCAGATCCGCAGGCTTGCAGAAGGCCCTTTGGAGGAAATCCAGAAAGAAGTGGAAGTTACCAACAAGTTCCCCCAGGAGTTTTACGACCTGGCCATTGAGAATGATTTATACCGCTGCGCGCTTCCCGAAGAATACGGCGGATATGGGTTGTCGGAGCTGGAAATCCTTCAGGTACAGGAGGAATTTTCCAGGGGACCGGGCGGAATGAGGATGCATCTGCATTATGCAATGGATCTGAACTGGAGGATCCTGGACGATTATGGAAATGAAGAGTTAAAGGCAGAGTACATGCCTAAATTCCAGGATAAGACCGTGTTTACCTGTTTCGCACTGACAGAAGCCACCGGAGGAACCGGCGCAGACCTGCACACAACCGCGGTAAGGGACGGGGACAGCTACATCTTAAATGGTGAGAAGACCCTGATTTCCCATACGGACTGCTGTGAATTTGCATATGTAATCGCAGTGACTAATCCGGATTCGGATAAGGCCGACCGTTTATCCGCATTCTTTGTTCCCATGGACGCCCCGGGCTTTGAAGTGATTAACATGCCCCATATGATGGGATGCAGGGGAGCGGGCCATGGGGACCTTAAGTTCACCAACTGCCGCATTGATAAAAAATACCTGCTGGGCCAGGAAGGACAGGGGCTTGAAATTGCACTCCATTCCTTATCTGTTTCCAGGGCACATATCGCTGCCAGCAATCTGGGGATGGCCCAGAGGATGCTTGAGATGTCCTTAAAGTATGCGGCTGACCGCGTGACCTTTGGCAAACCCATTGCCACACGCCAGGCGATAAAGATGAAGATTGCCAATATGCAGATGAACATCCATGCCCTGCGCTGTATGGTATATGATTTTGCAAAGGATTATGAGGTGAAGGCAGACGGAACGTACATAGAAGAAAAGGCTGCCATGTGCAAACTGTTCAGCATTGATACCGTAAGGCTGGTAAGCGATGAGATGCTGGAAATCTTCGGAGGCGTTGGTTACTTTGAGGATAATCCTTATGGTCCGGTTGAGCGCATGTACCGGGACTGCCGCGCCATGTGGCTGGAGGAAGGCGCCCCCACCGTACAGCGCATTACCATTGCAAAGAGCGCGGTTAAATTCGGCGGTCAGGTAGAGTATGTAATCTGAATATCCGGCCGGGACACATAGCCTTACATCCCACATGGACAGGGCCGGCAGCCCTGTCCATGTATATTCCGGCAGGGCCGGCGGCCAGGGAGAGGGAAGGCGGTTCATCATAAAGAGAGGGAAGGGGAAAGAAAATGGCATTACTATATACAGAGGAACAAAAGGAACTCATTGCCCTGGTCCGGGATATGGCGGAACATGAAATCAAGCCCTATGTCCAGGAAGCGGACGAAAAGGGAGAGTGCCCCAGGGAACTGTTTGACTGGGGGTTTAAGATGGGCCTGCACATGCTGGAAATACCGGCCCAGTATGGCGGGACCGGCTTAAGCTACGAGACCACGGCCATGATTTTTGAGGAACTGGCAAAGGTGGACGCCGGTTATGCAATCACCTTTGTGACAACCTTTGTGGCGCTGCGCAACGTAATCCTGGCCGGGACACCGGAACAGGCACAGTATTTTGCGGATATCATCAACAGGGGAAGCTTTGCCGGATTTGCCCTGACAGAGCCTAACGCGGGCTCGGACCCGGCAGGCATCCGGGGAAGTGCTGTGCTGGACAGGGATGAGTATGTGCTCAATGCCACCAAGACATTCATTACCAACGGCGCCCTGTCAGATATCTATGTGGGCTTTTTTAAAACCAGCCCGGAAGCAGGACACAAGGGTATCTCAGCCTTTATCATTGACAGGAACACGCCTGGGGTATCGGTGGGCGCCCATGAAAACAAGATGGGGCTCAGGCTTTCCAATACAACGGACCTGATTTTTGAAAATGTAAGGGTTCCCAAGGACCGCATGCTGGGCCCGGAAGGCTCTGGCTTTAAACTGGCATTGAATGCCCTTAACCTGTCCCGGGCCTTTGTTGCCACCCTGGCCGTGGGAATCATGCAGAGGGCGCTGGATGAGGCCGTCAAATACGCAAAGGAGCGCAAGCAGTTCAATACCCCTATTATTAATTTCCAGATGGTCCAGGCCCTGTTGGCCGACATGGCAATCAAGGTTGAAGCTTCCAGATGCCTTGTCAACAATACAATGAGGATGATGGATGCGGGCAGCCTGGTCCAGAAGGAAGGTTCCATTACCAAGACCTTTGTCACGGACTGCGCCCAGGAAGTCACGTCCAACGCAGTACAGGTCTTTGGCGGATACGGATACAGCCGGGAATACCCGGTTGAAAAGCTGATGCGGGATGTGAAGGTATTCCAGATTTTTGAAGGCACCAACCAGATCCAGCGTATGACCATAGCAAATGTCCTGAACAAGGAATACAAATAGAAGGGGGATTATGATGAAGATTGTTGTATGTGTAAAACAGGTCCCGGATACAACAGAGATAAAGATTGATCCGGTAAAGAATACATTGATACGCACCGGCGTTCCCAGCATTTTAAATCCCTTTGACAGGAATGCGGTGGAAACAGCCCTTCAGCTTAAGGATACCTACGGCGCAAGCGTGACTGTCCTGTCCATGGGGCCGCCTCAGGCCAAGGCGGTGCTGAGGGAAGCGCTTTCCATGGGCGCGGACCGTGCTTATCTGATTACGGACCGCGCGTTCGGCGGCTCTGATACCTATGCCACCAGCTATATATTATCCAGCGCCATCAGGCACCTGGGACCCTTTGACGTGGTTCTGGGAGGCAAGCAGGCCATTGACGGGGACACGGGGCAGACAGCACCCAGTATTGCGGAGCATCTGGATATGATACGCCTCACCTATATCATGTCCATGGAAATAGAGGGGGATAAGGTAATCGCGAAACGTCAGGTGGAAGAGGGCGTGGAGGTCATTGAAGCAAGGCTTCCCGTGCTGTGCACTGCCACCAAGGAGACCAATAAGCCGCGTTACGCAACCATTCGGGGAAAACTGGAATCCCTGAAGGCTGAGATACCGGAACTGACCCTTGAAGATATGAAGGATATCATTGACACCACGAAAATCGGATTAAAAGGCTCGCCCACCAAGGTGAAGGCAACCTTTACCCCAAAACGCACAGCCACCGGGGTACGCATAGAGGGAGGCCCGCAGAAGATGGCGGCGTCGCTCCTGGACTGTCTTAAAGAGTCGAAGGTACTGTAGAAAGGGGGAAGTATCATGGGTTATGAACAATATAAGGACGTATGGGTATTTATAGAATGTTTTGAAGGAACCCCCAAAAATGTCGGACTGGAGCTTTTGGGGCAGGGCAGGAAGCTGGCAGAGGGACTGGGCCAGCAGCTGTGCGCAGTGGTAATCGGAAAAGATGTGGAGCAGGGCATCCGGGAAGCGGAAAAACATGGAGCAGACAAGATTTATGTGGTGCAGGGGGATGAGTACCAGCATTATTCCGCGGACGGATACGGATACGCTTTCCTTCAGCTTTGCAGGAAATACAGCCCCAATACCATACTGGTGGGAGCAACCATCAACGGCAGGGACCTGGGTTCCAAGCTTGCGGTAAGCCTTCATACCGGCCTGACCGCGGATTGTACGGCGCTCAGTGTGGAGGAGACTGGCAATGTGGTATGGGAGCGGCCTGCCTTTGGCGGCAACCTGTACGCACAGATCCTCTGCAGCGACACACGTCCCCAGATGGGAACCGTAAGGCCCGGCGCATTTAAGAAGCCGGCTCCGGTGGAGGGGAACCATGCAGCGGTCATACGGGAGGACATCCATGCAAAAGACATCCGTACCCAGGTGGTGGATTTTATAAAGGCCTGTGAGGACGGCACCATACCGGTGGGTGAGGCGGATGTGGTTGTGTCCGGCGGACGCGGCATGAAGAACCCGGAAAACTTTGAAATACTCAAGGAACTGGCCGGCCTCTTAGGCGGCACGGTGGGCTGCTCCAGGGCTGCCGTGGATTCGGGCTGGATGCCCCAGTCCAGGCAGGTGGGACAGACCGGCTCCACGGTGACACCCAAATTATATATTGCCTGCGGGATTTCCGGCGCGGTCCAGCACGTGGCGGGTATGAGCGGGTCAGGCACCATTGTGGCCATTAACAAGGATGCCTCCGCCCCCATATTCGAGGTGGCGGATTACTGCCTGGTAGGGGATCTGTTTGAGATTGTCCCTGCCCTGATTAAGGAGTTAAAAGCCAGGAAGCAGGCCTGAGGAACGTGATGGACACAATGAAGGTAAACCAGAAGCAGAAGGAGTATTACCTGGAACAAGGGTACTGGGGCCATGAAACCCTTCTGGACCGCTTCCTGCGCACCGTGGAGCGGTTCCCGGACAGGGAATATGTGGTGGATGACAGGGGAAACCGTCATACCTACAGCCAGGTGGATGTGCTTTCCTCCAGGATTGCTTCCTATTTAAAGGATATGGGGATTAAGCCGGGGGACTGCGTGTCCTTCCAGGTGCCGGTGTGGAGTGAATTCGCGGTGATTGCCATGGGCTGCCTGAAGGCGGGGGCCGTGATGCATCCCATTGCCATGTGCTACGAGGAGCCTGATCTGATTCATGCCATGAACAAAGCCGATACCAAGATATATTTCGGCACTGCCTGGTTTCGCGGCAAGGATTATGAGGCAAGGCTCCTGGCTGTCATGGACAGGGTTGCGGGCCTTAAGCATGCGGTATTCCTGGACAGTCTTGGCCCGGTAAAGGGAGGATTCACCACCTACAGGGAAATCCTTGAAACCTATGACCCGCTTCCAAGGGAGGAATACGGCTTAATGGACGGGCTGGAAGTGGCGCTGATACTGGGCACATCGGGAACAACCGGAAGTAATAAAGGCGTGATGCTGACCCACAGCAACATCATATTCAGCGAGGAACAATTCAACCTGGAGCTTGGCCTGGATGAAAATGACATCATGTTCATGCCTGCGCCCCTGAACCATGCCACTGGTTTCCACCATGGAATCATTGCCCCCATGTTATTGGGGGCAAAGGTGGTGCTTCAGCAAAAGTTTAAATGCCCGGAGGCAATCCACATCATGAACCGGGAAAAATGCACGTATTCCATGGGTTCCACCCCGTTTATCTACGATATACTTAAGTATCTGGAAAAAGAGGGGGGAAGCCTTGAGAGCCTGAAGTTCTATCTGTGCGGAGGCGCGCCCGTGCCTGGGGACATGGTGCTGCGGGCATCGGCCTTTGGTATCTGCCTGTGCGAGGTATACGGGTCCACGGAAAGTGTGCCTCACGTGTTTGTCAGGCCATGGGAAACCCTGACCCAGAAAGAAAGGACATCGGGCCGTCCCCTTGAGGGAATCCAGGTCCGGGTCGTGGATGAACAGGGCAGGGAGGTGCCTCCCGGGATTGTGGGTGAGGAAATATCCAGGGGACCCAATGTGTTTGTGGGCTATCTTAAGGACCGGGAGGAAACGGACCGGGTCCTGACTGATGACGGCTGGTTTTACAGCGGTGACCTCTGCGTCATGGATGAAGCGGGTAATATCCGTATTGTGGGCAGGAAGAAGGACATGATTGTCCGGGGCGGGGAAAACCTGAATTCCAACTACATTGATGAGGCCCTGGAGGGGTGCCCCGGCGTGGCGGACCATGCTGTAATCGGAATGCCGGATGAACGTCTGGGTGAGCGTATATGTGCGTACGTGGTCCCTGAACAGGGGGTCTGCGTGGGCCTGGACCAGGTGCTGTCCTATATGAAGGAAAAACATGTGCCCAAGCGGTATTGGCCCGAACGGCTGGAACAAATAAAGGAAATCCCGAGAACCGGAAGCGGTAAGGTGAAGAAATACCTGCTTCTGGAAGATTTGAAGAAGAGGGGGTGAGGCTGTGAAAGAGCAGGTTTTTGGCCCCAGAAGAAGCCGGGCCTCCAGAAAACCTCTTATCCAGTGTCCTGGGGTGGTATTCTACCGCTGCCATACATGTGGCAGCGTTTACCAGCGCACCGGATGGAACCAGACAGAACCGGACATAAGCTGCTGCGGCAGCCGGATGGAGCCGCTGGCGCCTGTGCGGCCCGAGGTCATGGGAAGGTGCGGCACCCTGAGTTATAAGATCGTGGGCGGCTATAATGATAACGCGGTCCAGGTATTCTTTCATATGGAAGAGGGCCATGAGCTGGAGTGGCTCTATCTGAAAACCTTTACCGGGGGCTACATAAAATATATAGGGCCTGGAAAGCGGTCCCCCTGTGTGTTTGCCCTGGCGGATGAGGATGCATTTTCCTATTGTGACGAAGACCCTTGCCTGGAATGCACGTTCTGGTGTAAGCGGGGATTTGTGGTCTACGGTTATGTGGGCGGGCTGGGGCTTGTGGAAATGCCCCTGGACCAGGTTTCACCTTACTGGCAGTCCGGGGCAAAATAAAAGCCGCCTTATCGTTCCGACAGGCGGCTGATCATCCTGGCCAGACATTGAAGGAATTCGTTCTCATCCTTGGAGAAGGAGTAACCGCTTCTGTAAACCAGAATATCCTTGTGGACATTGCCGGGATAGCTGCAGCGCTTTTGAATCAGGCCTGTGCTTTCCAGGCAGCTGTAGGGCACCGGGGAGGTCCACATATAGGAACCGGGAATTTGTCTTAATATCTCAAACTGACTGCCTCTGTCATAGATGGAAATGATTTTACGTGAATTTCCGCCTGTGGCAGAGGCGTCCTGCGCTTCAAAGGTAAAGGAAGGGTTCTGGATATCGCCCTGGACAATCTCCAGGCAGTCCGTAAAATCCAGATAGGTAAGGCTGTCCCTGTCTGCCAGGGGATGGCTGGGGGACATGAGCACGTTGCAGGAAAACTCCCACAGCTCCTTCCAGTCCAGATTCTCATCCTGAAGCATTTTCATGTAATAATGTTCGTATAGGGCCTGGCAGCGTATGATCCCCAGGTCAAAGGCCTTGGAGGACACGCCGCGTATGGTATCCTTGGAGTTGGTCTCCTTATAGCTGAGGCTGACGCTGGGAAATGCCCGCATGTCCTTCAGGTAATCTGTAAACGCATAGGAAATATAGGTGGCCCTGGGTACGCTTAAGCTGACCTCCAGGGTCCGTTCGCTGTTTTTAACGCAGAGGGCCTCGATCTGTTCTTCCTGGGCCAGGATGGCCTTGGCATACCGGAGGAATTCTTCCCCGCGCCTGGTGGGCACCATGCCGCGGCTGGTGCGGTCAAATATGGGGCATCCCAGATCCCGCTCCAGTTCCCGGATGATCTTGCTCAGATGGGGCTGGTTCATATAGAAATTCTGGGCTGCTTTTGTGATGGAACCGGTTTTTTCCACTTCAACGGCGTACTTCAAATAAGAAAGATTCATATTCAACTCCTGGTATTTTTATGTTATACTATACCAGTATATACCAGAACCGGAATTTTGAAAAGGAAAACAGCAGGGGGTTAACATGGATAAACTGGACTACAGAATACTGAACATACTAAAAGAGAATGGACGGGAGACAGCATCTGACATCAGCAAGGCCATCCATCTGTCTGTGTCGGCTGTGCTGGACCGTATTAAGAAAATGGAGGAAGCCGGGATCATAAAGGGATACACGGTCAGGGTGGATGCAAAGGCCCTGGGCAACGATGTGACGGCCCTGATGGAGATCAGCCTGGAACATCCAAGGTTCCACGACTCATTTACCGAGGTGATCCTGGAACATCCCAATATACTGGACTGTTACTATCTGACAGGGGATTATGATTTTGTGCTGAAGATATCCTGTTCCTCCTCAGATGAATTGGAAAGCATACACAGGACCATCAAGAGCATACCAGGTGTGTCGGCCACCAGGACGCATTTTGTATTAAAAGAAATCAAAAATGTTTATTCCGCTATTCCGGAAGAGGAGAAAAAGCGCTTCTGAACACATGGACGATTGGAGACGATGAGAAATGAAGACATTGGGTTATTATAATGGAAGGTATGACGAGATTGATAATATGACCATCCCCATGAATGACCGGGTATGCTGGTTCGGGGACGGTGTGTATGACGCGGGTCCCTGCCGCAACTATCATATATTTGCCCTGGACGAGCATGTGGACCGCTTTTTCAACAACGCAGGACTTCTGAAGATACAGATGCCCTGTACCAAGGAGGAGCTTAAGGCCCTGTTAAATGACCTGGTCAGGAAAATGGACACAGGCAGTCTGTTTGTATATTACCAGGTGACAAGAGGCACGGCCGTGCGTTCCCATGAGTTTCCGGTAAACTGCCCAGCCAATCTCTGGATTATGTTAAAACCCCAGAAAGCGCCGGAGCTGACAGAGAAGATCAAGCTGATAACCGTGGAGGACACGCGTTTCTTCCATTGTAATATAAAGACCCTGAACCTGATTCCCAGCGTCATGGCTGCCCAGAAAGCCAGTGAGGCCGGGTGCCAGGAAGCTGTTTTCCACCGGGACGGCCGGGTGACGGAATGTGCGCACAGCAACTGCCATATCATAAAGGAAGGAATCCTGTACACTGCCCCGGCAGATAACCTGATCCTTCCCGGCATTGCAAGGTCCCATCTGATTCAAAATTGTAAAAAACTGGGAATTTCTGTAAGCGAGACTCCCTATACCCTTAAGGAACTGATGGATGCCGATGAGGTGCTGGTCACTTCCTCCACCAAATTGTGCATGTCGGCGGATGAAATAGACGGCAGGCCCGTGGGAGGAAAGGCGCCTGAACTGCTTAAGAGGATACAGGATGCAGTGAAGTCAGAATTCCTTGAGGAAACCGCTACGGCTGACTGAAGGTATTTTCAAACATACCTTAGGCAATAAGCATGGAAAAAGGCAGCGCGGAAAAAGCCTGGGCAAGGGGGCATCAGTCTTGACTTTTACAAAGTGCAGTGATAGAATGAAAGGCATGAAAAACACAGGCGTAAGGATATTGTTCATCATCAGTATAATCGTAATAGGTACGGCTTGGCTGGCAGGATGCAGCAGGAAGAATGCAGATCCTGTCAGTCGGTCGTCTTTTTTGTTGAACACGTTCATCACGGTGACCCTCTATGACTCCCAGGACGAAACCATCCTGGACGGCTGTATGGAGCTGTGCTCTGATTATGAGAAGCTTCTCAGCAAAACCCTGGAAGGCAGTGAGGTTTACCGGATGAACCATAGAAAACCAGGGGAGCGCACCTTCACGGTATCCGATGGGACAGCCCGTGTCCTGCAAAAAGGGCTGGAATACAGCCGTATTTCAGAGGGGGCCTTTGATATTACCATAGAACCCTTAAGCACGCTCTGGGATTTTACCGGCAAGGACCCGCAGGTCCCGCAGCCCGATGAAATCCAAAAGGACCTGAAAAAGGTGGGATATGAAAATGTCATACTGAACGGGAATCAGATGACCTTTTTAAATGATGGGACCACCATTGACCTTGGGGCCATTGCAAAAGGTTTCATTGCAGATGAGATGAAGGCTTATCTGAAAGGAAAGGGCGTGAACAGCGCTGTAATCAATCTGGGAGGCAACGTACTGTGCGTTGGCAGCCGTCCTGACGGCAGTCCCTTTAAAATCGGGCTCCAGAAGCCCTATGCCACCCATACCGAAACAGTGGCTGCCCTGGATATTACCGACATGTCCGTGGTATCATCCGGCGTCTATGAGCGGCATTTCATAAAAGACGGCGTGAATTATCACCATATACTGGACCCGTCCACGGGTTATCCGTATGAAAACGGCCTGATTCAGGTCTCAATCATTTCCCCTCTTTCCGTGGACGGCGATGGCTTAAGCACCACCTGCTTTGCCCTTGGGCTTGAGAAGGGTATGGAGCTCATAGAAAGCATGGATGGAATATACGCAGTATTCATGACGGAAGACGGGACCCTGCATTATACCCAAGGCGCGGAGGGATTCCTGGCCCCGGATTCCGCGGCCCGCTGAGCCGCGCCATAAAATCAGTGCCCTGACACATTCAATCCTCAATCAAAACGCACCTCTTTGTTGAAAGGCGTTAAAAGGTATGGTATGATGGAAAAGAATGTGCGGCCGTTTCAGGAAGGCTGGATTCCATGAATATAATAAGGAAAGGATACCTTGATTTCCAAAGGAGCAAACATGCTGCATAAGATATGGGAAAAATGTGTGAATTATGAAACGGTAAGTTACCTGATATGTGGTTTCCTCACCACAGCAGTGGACTTTGCCGTATATACGGTTTTAAGACATGTGGATATAGGGGTGGGGATATCCCAGGCCCTGTCCTGGATGGCAGCCGTTCTGTTTGCCTATGTGGTGAACAAGCTGATTGTCTTCCGCAATTATAATATGAGTTCCTCCTACCTTGTGAAGGAGGCAGGGGCGTTTGTGGCGGCCAGGGCATTTTCCGGTGTGGTCACATGGGTCCTGATGGTGGTCATGGTGAAGCTGGGGGGAGACAGGGGATTCATATATGAATTATTCTGCAAATTCACGTCCTCTGTGCTTAACATGGTGTTGAATTATGTTTTCAGCAAGCTGTGGATATTTAAGAATAAGCCTGAGTAGGGAAAGGTGACTGTGATGGAACGTGATGAGATCGAGCGGGTTGAACGTGAGCTGGATGCAATTTTAAAGCTGGTTCAACCGGAGGCGCCCATGCAGGATAAAACTCCGGGGATGGATACGGACCAGGAGACAGCAGAAGAACAGAAGATAAAAGGCTTCAAGGAAATGGCCAGGGAGGAATGGGCTTTTTCCGGGGAGCAGGAAGAGATTGGAGTACAGAATATGCCGAACAAGGCTCCCGGTGTAGAAGAGATAAAGAATGAGGAACAGCCCCCTTCGCAGGAACATGCGCCGGAGGAAGCTGCCAAGGATTCACGGAAAGAAAAAAAGGAAAAACAGGCAGGGCAGAAACAAGCCTTTAGGAAAGCGGAGAAAGAGAAAAAATCCGGCCTTCGGAATCCGGCCAGGGGCGGGAAGCCGGAAGGGACAGTGGACCTGGACGGCGGACCGGACTGGCTGCAGGACAATGGCCCGGACCCTGAGGCTGAGTGGGATTTGGACGATGGAATGGAGTGGCCCCGGGACGGACAGCCGGAGCGGGATCAGGGCGGCTGGCCGGAGCAGCAGCCACAGGCAGAACCCAGGCGCAGGCAGGAAACAAAAGCCGTGTGGAAGCCGGATGCAGGACAGGACTGGCCTTCGGGCCGGAGAAAGGGCGGGCCCATACGCAGCCTGCGCCTGTTAAAGCCATCGGATGGCCTGGCTGCGGCATTTTTCGTGCCGGTCATTGTTATGATCATCATATTTGCCCAGAGAGGCATTTTCCCCTTTGGGGAGGAAAGCTTTTTAAGGACGGATATGTATCACCAGTATGCCCCGTTTTTTTCGGAGTTCCAGTATAAGCTGACCCATGGGGGGAGCCTGCTGTACAGCTGGGATATTGGCATGGGCGTGAACTTTTCAGCCCTTTATGCCTATTATCTGGCCAGTCCGGTGAACTGGCTTCTGATGTTCTGTCCCAAGCAGTTCATCATAGAGTTCATGACACTGGTAATCGTGCTGAAGATTGGACTGTCCGGGCTTAGCTTTGCCTGGTATCTGAAAAAGCATTTTGGGACCAGGGATTTTGGGGTTGGGCTTTTTGGGATTTTTTATGCGCTGAGCGGTTATATGGCGGCTTATAGCTGGAACATCATGTGGCTGGACTGCATCCTGTTGTTCCCGCTGATCCTCCTTGGGCTTGAGCGGCTGGTAAAGGGGAAGAGTGGTCTGCTATACTGTATTACCCTGGGACTTTCCATCCTTTCCAATTATTATATATCCATCATGATATGTATTTTCATGGTCATCTATGTCATTGCCCAGGTAATCATAAACCCTCCGAAGGGACTGGGGAGATTGGCGGTGACCGGTGTCCGCTTTGCTGTATATTCCCTTTTGGCCGGGGGACTGGCGGCGGTTGTGCTGCTGCCGGAGATATACGCGCTTCAGGCAACTGCTTCCGGGAATTTTGATTTCCCCAAGACCGTTTCCTCCTATTTCTCCATTTTTGATATGATTGCCAGACATATAGGGAATGTGGGCACGGAAATCGGGCTGGACCACTGGCCCAATCTATACTGCGGCGTTGCCGTGCTTATGTTTTTCCTTCTGTATCTGGGCAGCCGGAAGGTTGCATTCAGGGAAAAGGCAGTGTACTGCGGCCTGCTGCTGCTGTTTTATGCCAGCTTTTCCGTTAATATGCTGAACTTTATATGGCATGGCTTCCATTTCCCCAACAGCCTGCCCTGCAGACAGTCCTTCATCTACATCGCATTGATGCTGGTGATGTGTTATCAGGCCTATACGGGCCTTCGGGAAACGCCGTGGAAACATATCTGCCTTGCTTTCTGGGGGGCGGTCATATTCATACTTCTGGCAGAGAAGCTGGTGGATAACCCGGAACAGTATCATTTTTCCGTGTTTTACGTTGCCATCCTGTTCATTGCCATGTACGCAGGGCTGGTGTACCAATATAAAAAGGGAAGATGGAGCCTGGATGCCATCATACTGACCGCACTGGCCGTGGTATCCATTGAGGCTGCTGTCAATACAGCGGTTACCAGCGTGCCCACTACCAGCAGGACCGCGTATGTGAAGGATAACCAGGATGTGCAGGATTTAATCTGGAACCTGAAGCCGAATACGTTTTACCGGGTGGAAAAGTCAGACAGGAAGACGAAGAATGACGGCGCATGGATGAATTTCCCGTCCGTATCCCTGTTTTCTTCCACCGCAGATGCGTCCCTGTCCGATTTCTTCCGGGTGCTGGGGTGTGAGAGTTCCACCAATGCATACAGCATTACAGGAAGCACCCCGCTGGTGGACAGCCTGTTCTCGGTTCTGTATGGGCTTTACCCGGACCAGCAGCCCACAGGAATCCTGATGGAACAGGCGGGGCGCAAGGGCGGCGTATGGCTTTATGAAAATGCATACACGCTTCCGGTTGCCTTCATGCTGCCGAAGGATGTGGAGGCGAACTGGATCACGGATTCCGGCAATCCGGCCCTGGTACAGAATGACCTGTGTGATGTGCTGGGAACCGAACACGTGCTGATTCCCAATGACAGCGTCACGGAAGGCAGGAAGCTGTCATTTACAGCAGAGGCAACCGGGGATTACTATGTATATGTGACCAATAAAAAAGTAAAGGAAGTATCCGTTACCGTGGGAGAACATTCCGACAGCTTTGATAATGTGGACAGGGGATATTTCCTTGAACTGGGCCGCATTACCAAGGATGAGCAGGTTTACCTGGAATCCCGGGATGACGGGAACCCTACCCTGCAGGCCGAGGTGTGGAGGTTCAACCCAGAGGGGCTGAAGGCTGTTTATGGACAGATGAACGCCAGCCCCATCACACTGACCAGCTGGACCGATACATCCCTTAAGGGCAGTATCACGGCAGAGGATCCGGGCGTCATGTATACCAGCATTCCTTATGACAAGGGATGGACCATAACGGTGGACGGCGCAGAAGTGACGCCGAGAAAGCTTTTCGATACCTTCCTGGCCGTGGACTTAAGCGGGGGAACCCATGAAATCAGCATGACATATGAGCCCGAGGGGCTTCGCACCGGGGCGTGGATTACCGGGGCATCGGCCGCGGTTCTGGGCATGATTGTGCTGGTTGGATACACAGTCAAACGCAAAGAGCAGAAAAAATACGAAAAAGTAAGGAGATAACAGCCATGAAATTATGGGGTGGACGTTTTACCAAGGAAACAGACCAGCTGGTACACAATTTTAACGAGTCCCTGTCCTTTGACCAGAAATTCTATCACCAGGATATAGAGGGCAGCATTGCCCATGTGAAGATGCTGGAAAAGCAGGGGATTCTCACTGTACAGGACAGGGATGATATTATCCGCGGATTGGAAAGCATTTTATCCGATCTGGAGAACGGACGGCTGACTATATCCCCCGATTCCGGATATGAGGATATCCACTCTTTTGTGGAGGGAACCTTGACAGAGCGCGTGGGGGATGCGGGCAAACGCCTCCACACAGGGCGCAGCCGCAATGACCAGGTGGCACTGGATATGAAGCTTTATACAAGGGATGAGATTGATGAGATAGAGAAGCTGGTAAAAGACCTGTTAAAGGAGCTTCTGGTAATCATGGAAGCCAATATAGATACTTTCATGCCGGGATTTACCCATCTTCAGAAAGCCCAGCCAATCACCCTGGCCCACCACATGGGAGCATACTTCGAGATGTTCTCAAGGGACCGTTCAAGGCTTTGGGACATACGCAGGCGCATGAACTACTGTCCGCTGGGTTCCGGCGCATTGGCAGGCACCACGTATCCCTTGGACCGGGAATATACAGCCGGCCTTCTGGGGTTTGACGGACCCACGTTAAACTCCATGGATTCCGTGGCTGACAGGGACTATCTGATTGAACTGCTTAGCGCCCTGTCCACCATTGCCATGCATTTAAGCCGGTTCTGTGAGGAAATCATCATCTGGAACACCAATGAATACCGTTTTGTGGAAATAGATGATTCCTACAGTACAGGCAGCTCCATCATGCCCCAGAAGAAGAACCCGGACATTGCGGAGCTGATCCGCGGCAAGACCGGAAGGGTTTACGGCGCCCTGGTTTCCCTTCTGACCACCATGAAAGGCATTCCCCTGGCTTATAACAAGGACATGCAGGAGGACAAGGAGCTCACCTTTGACGCCATTGATACGGTGAAAGGCTGTCTGGCCCTTTTTACAGGCATGATATCTACCATGAGTTTCCGCAGGGATGTGATGGAGGCCAGCGCAAAGAACGGCTTTACCAATGCCACGGACGCGGCAGACTACCTGGTGGGCAAAGGCGTTCCCTTCCGTGACGCCCACGGAATCGTTGGCCAGCTGGTTCTTCTGTGCATTCAGAAAGGTATTGCCCTGGACGACCTTTCCCTGGAGGAATACAGGCAGATAAGCCCTGTTTTCGAAGAGGATGTATATGATGCCATCAGCATGAAGACCTGTGTGGAAAAGCGTATCACCATAGGCGCTCCGGGCCAGGAGGCCATGAAGCAGGTGATTGGAATCTATAAAAAAATGCTGGCGGAGTAATATGCGCCGGCGTGCGCATTGGCATCATATCGGCCAATGGAAGGACAGATGTATATAACAAACAGCAGGGGCAGAAAGGCTTAAGGCTGCGGGATGATACAAAAGACAAAGGGGTAAAGGACCTGGATCCATGGCTTGGGGAATCCGGGGGCTTTATCCCTTTGGCGTCCGTAACAGGCCTGCCAAAAACAATATCTTGACGTATTTTATAATTAAATATATAATATTTACATCGTGCCAGTTGTAAAAACAACAGAAAGAGGGGAGAGTATGGAGGAATATCTTCACCGTGTGAAAAAATCTCCATTATTCTATGGGATTAATGATAACGAGCTTTACACGCTCTTAAAGTGCTGCGCAGCGGAGCAGGTTCCCTATGAGGACGGGGAGTATATCTTCCGTATGGGTGAGTCGGTCAATAAGGTGCTGATCCTGTTAAAAGGCAGGGCGCGCGTGATACAGGAGAATTTCTGGGGGCGGCAGGAGATGATTTACCATATCAGGGAAGGGGAACTGTTCGGGGAGTCCTATTCATGCGCAAGGACGCCGGTGCTTCCGGTGAGCGTGGTGACGGAGGGACCCTGTGAGGCATTGTTCCTGAACTATCAGAGGATGATTACCTTCTGTTCCCTGGCCTGCGAATTCCATACCAGGTTCATCCATAATATGCTGCGGCTTGTGTCGGAACACAATGTGAAGCTGGAGAATAAACTGGAGCATGTATGCAGGAAGTCCACCAGGGAAAAGCTGCTCTCCTATCTGTCGGAGCAGGCCATCTCCCAGGGCGGAAGGGCCTTTGACATTCCCCATAACCGGCAGGAACTGGCAGAGTACCTGTGCGTGGACCGGAGCGCCATGTCCAATGAACTGAGCAAGATGCGCACCGAAGGAATCCTGGATTTCCAGAAAAACCATTTTGTGCTGCATGACCGTTATGAGGGGGAAGCGCGGGAAGGGGCTTGAGGCGGAACGGATGGGAAGCGCGGGAAGGGGCTTGAGGCGGAACGGATGGGAAGCGCGGGAAGGGGCTTGAGGCGGAACGGATGGGAAGAACGGGAAGGGGCTTGGGCCGGAGCGGATGGGAAGAGAACGGGAAGGGGCTTGAGCCGGAGCGGATGGGTGAAGAGTGGAAAGACGCATGGGCCGGAACGGATGGGGAAAGGGCGGGAAGGCGCATGGGCAGAAACATATGGGGGAAGGGTGGAAAAGGATCATATAAGAATGGATGAAGGAAAAGACGCTCAGCAATTCGGCATGAGCGTCTTTTGGCGTCCTTCTGTATCGGATATCTTATTCCGGATACACGGCATTCAGGCATTTTTCAGCAGCGTCCTTGGAAATCAGGTTAATGGCCCGGGAATCATCCAACCTGGTATAATATCCGGTCCCTTCATCATCCGGGCTTCCGATGGAAAGGGCGACGGTCCCTGTATCCCCGCCTTTTTCATAGGTCCATGAAAGCGTCATTGCGGGAGTGGAGAGACCGTAGCTTCCCAGCTCCTCATCCGTTGCCTTGTAGGTGGTACAGGACTGGATGGATAGCCCGCTGATGGCTTCCGCCAGGTTGTTGAGGGCGGCGTTGTCCGGGAGACGGTCCGCCTCATTATCAGCAGAGCCTTTGTACCAGGCAATATTATTATCCGCGTCCACTGTCTTTTTGGAGAATCTGGAGGTGGTTCCATTCCTGGTAACCGTGATTTCCTTTATGTCGGACCCGGTTACATAGGGGAGGGATTCTGTCTCCACAAAGTCGTAAAGGCCTTTGCCGGATGTCTCGGCCAGGTAGCTCCCTATGGTATATACCTGGCCGCTGCCTTCCAGACAGGCATAATATTCAGCAGCAGTGCTGGCGTATCCGGCGGCTGTGTCACCTGTGCCCGCCACCTGGTTTCCAATCATCAGGGTCCTGGACGTACCGTCTTCTGATGTCATGACAAACTTGACGGCATCAGGGTTAAGCCCGTAGGAATCCAGGCTGTCAGGTGTTTCCAGTTCCCGCTCAGCCGTTAAACGGGACAGCGTGTCTGCCAGCGTGGTAACCGTGTACTGGCGGATGGGACAGTCCTTATCAGATTGGTAATACCAGGTATCGCCTTCCTTTTTAAAAGCCAGTCCCTGGCCGTCTTTTTCCCAGCTGATGGAAGTGAGCCCCTGGATGTCGGTCACATAAATCTGGCTGTCCTCTGCCTGCCCTGCCAGCTCATCCGCCTTCCTGTGCTGGTGCCATGTTATGAGGCCGTAAGCGGCGCAGAGTATGACCAGGACAGCGGCGGCAGGGACCAGGGCGTTTACTTTCTTTTTCATTCAGATTGCCTCCTTACAGTTTACGGCGCTTCATCCAGATTACAAAACCAGCAATCAGGAAGAGGACCGGAATGACGATGATGAACAGGGCGCTCCATAACCCGCCCGATGTTATCATATTATAGGTAATATCCAGGCTCTTGCTGGGGATGGACAGGTTAGTGATGCCCGGCAGCTTGTAGGATACCACATTCATGAATATGGCCAGGTTGGAAATGTTCGGGAAACGCATCAGGATATCATTGTCAATGAAGGCCGGCGCCGCGATGACCGTGAACACAGAGGATGTATCCTCTTCTTCATTGACCGTTTCCACTGCGGTGGCCCCAAGTATATATGCGCCCTCTGTTTTTTCCTGGGTAACAGGGTCAACCAGGATTCCGGAATCAGAGGTGGTAAGGAACGGGGAAACGCTCAGGCCCTCCCTCAGGTTTTCCTGGATGGTCATGCCGGAGGGCTGGACTGCCAGGGCCGCCTGGCCGGAATCCACGCCTGTTAAGAGGCCGCTTGAGAAGTCATAGTCCGGAATCACATTAAAAGGATTGTTGCTGTAAAAATGCTGGGGCGCCGGATCTGCCACAAAACCGTTCCTTAAATCCATTCCGTACATGGAACACAGGGAGGTCAGGTTGGTGAGCGTGTCCTGGGTGGTGCCTGCCAGCAGCAGCAGGTGTCCGCCGTTTTTCAGGTAATCGGTAAGGGTGGTTTTCTCATCCTCGCTGATATCCTTTTGCGGATTGTTGATGATCAGCAGGCTGCAGTCTTCCGGGACCGCGCTGTCGGTCAGCAGGTTCAGCTCCTTGGTTTCCATGCCTGACTTATCCATGGCGTCAGTGACCGTGGGGGACAGGGCTGCTTCCTGATGCCCGGACAGGGTATAGATGGTGGTCCTGTTTTCATTTGTCACATAGTTGATGGCGCTGGTAATCTGTCCCTCGCCGTCAAAGGCTGTCTCATGTATCTGCTGGTATTGGTAATAGGCCATTAAATCAATCTGGATGATATCGCTGAAAGGGATGGCGGTTTTTTTGCCGGTGGCATCACAGGTGACCAGGATCTGATTGGTCTGTGTATCCAGGGTGGTCAGGATATCCGGGTGCAGTACCGGGTCATCCTCCGATACCTTGATATGGCCGGACTGGTCCGCGTACAGCTTGACAAAGGATGTGATTCGTTCATCCACGGTATCGGGGCTGGCCACGATATGGATGGTTACGTCCTTGTCAAGATTACTGAGAAGATCTTTGGTTGTGTCCCCCAGGGTAAGGATCTGGCTGGAACTTAAATCGTGCTTCATGTATTTTGCCGGAATTTTTCCTATAATCAGATTCACAATAATGATGGCAGCAATGACCACAATGGTGAAGACTGCCATGTAGCTGCCCTTTTTTAGTTTTCTTGTCATTTCTTCCTCCTTGCTGTTGGGGTGTGCATATGGCGGGCGTTCTATCACAGGAACTTATGCAATGCAGTGCCAGACCGGTCTGTCAGCTCCATCTCCGTTTCTGGGTGGCCTGCACCGTGAGGAACAGAAGTACGCCGGCCATGCTCACATAGTACACCAGTCCCCCGATATCCAGGATATGGGTGTTGACGATGGAATCAAATACATCGGTCAGGACGATTTTCTCCAGGATGTCTTTCAGCCCATGCTCCAGAAGGCGCTGGTTTATCAGATAGGTCCCGATAAGCCCGGCAGCCCCCAGTATTTCCAGTCCAAGGGACAGGGGGATGTGGCCCGTAAGGCGGTACAGGATGAAGCATACAAGACTCCAGAGAATCAGAAGCCCGGCCAGGGAGCCATAGGCAGTGGTGGGCAGGAAATTTAAAAGCCCGGGCCACAGGATTAAAAGCAAGAGGATTCCGAATGTACCTGCCGCCGCAATCAGCTGGCTTTCCGTAAGGGAAGATATGAAAAGGCCGATGGCAATGTATACACAGCCCATAAGGAAAAATGCCAGTATGGAGGCGTAATCCTCAGCCAGGTATGCGGTGCCGTTTGCCTTGATGATTAAGGGACAGAGGCAGGCAATGGCCATGGGGATTGCGAAGATGGTGACCATGGAAAGGTATTTTCCCAGGACAATGTCCCAGACAGACACGGGCGCCGTAAGCAGCATCTGGTCGGTACGGGAACGGCGTTCATCCGACATGCTGCGCATGGTCAGTATGGGCACTGCAATCATCAGTATCATCAGGGTGGAGCTAAGGGTATAGGAAAAATAGGGGTACCCGTTAATCATGTTGTAGACCATGAAGTAAATGCCTATGAACATGGTTACAAAGGCTATGAAAACATAACCGGTCATGGAATAGAAATAGGATTTCAGTTCACGTTCATAAATCGCTTTCATTGTTTTCCTCCTCCTCTTTGTCAGGCTGTTCTTTGGGGAGAGTTTCGTCCTTCAAGGAATCCCCGTCCTTCAAGGAATCCCCGTCCTTCAAGGAATCCCCGTCCTTCAAGGAATCCCCGTCTTTCAGGGAATCTCCGTCCTTCAGGGAATCTCCGTCTTTCATGGAATCTTCTTCCGTCAGTTCCAGGAAGACCTCCTCCAGGGATGCCCTGGATGTTGACATGGAGAGGATGGGCATATGGTTCTGCGCAAACATATAGAACAAGGTCTCGCGGATATCTTCTGTCTGGTTCAGGGCGTTTCTGTCTGTCTGGAGGCTCAGATGACAGACCGGACTCCCTTCCTCCTGAAGCGCGCTGCTTACAGTGATGGCGGAAATGGGCATCAGCAGGTTCATGATGTCATCCCTGGAGCCCTTTACGTCCAGTTCCAGTCCCGCGGACCCCTCCAGCTGGCGCTCCAGGTTTTCCGGCGTATCACTGGCAATCAGCTTTCCATGGGAAATGATCATGATGTGGTCGCAGACAGCGCTGACCTCTGAGAGGATATGGGAGCTGAGTATGACAGTATGCTTCCTGCCCAATTCGCGGATCATATCCCGAATCTCGATAATCTGTTTGGGATCCAGTCCCACGGTGGGCTCATCCAGGATGATTACATCCGGTTTGCCGAGGATGGCCTGGGCCATTCCCACCCTCTGGCGGTAGCCCTTGGAAAGGTTGCGTATCAGGCGCCCCTTCACATCCTGGATTTTAACCAGTTCCATGACCTCGCTGATGGAGGCCTTAATGCTGTCTTTTGGAAGCTTTTTTAACTTTGCGGCAAATACAAGGTACTCATATACGGTCATATCCGTATACAGGGGCGGTACCTCAGGAAGATAACCCATGCATTTTTTTGCCTGTTCCGGTTCCTCCAGTATATTATGGCCATCGATTAATACTTCTCCTTTTGTGGCGCCCAGATAACCGGTCATGATGTTCATGGTGGTGGATTTTCCGGCGCCGTTGGGACCAAGGAAGCCGTAAATCTGACCGTCTTCCACTGTAAAGCTCAGATGATCCACTGCCAGATGGCCGCCATAATCCTTTACAAGATTTTTCACTTCAATCACTGGTTGTTTCCTCCCGTCTGTTATTTATACGCATATTTACCAAATAGTTTTAAATTTAAAATGTGATAAAACTGTGTTGAAAATATTATTTTTTTATAATAATAGTTTTATATTCGCAAAATCACGCACAAAGACGCAAAATATTGCACAGAAAAATGCAAGAAAGGGTATTGCCCTGCATTGCATCAGTTGGTATAATATAGGACAGTTGGTAAAAAAATAACATAATGAGATGTATTGTGATGCCCCAGGGCATCGGAATGGAGGGAACTATGAATCAGATTGATACCATGTCAGTCAACGCAATCCGCGTTCTCGCAGCAGACGCTGTACAGAAGGCAAAATCAGGCCACCCGGGACTTCCGCTGGGTTCGGCAGCCATGGCTTACGAGCTTTGGGCCAACCATATGAACCATAATCCTAAGAATCCCCAGTGGAAGAACAGGGACCGCTTCATCCTTTCAGGAGGCCATGGATCAACCCTTCTTTACTCGCTGCTTCATCTGTTTGGATATGGCCTGACCAAGGAAGACATGATGAATTTCCGTCAGATGGATTCCCTGACACCGGGACATCCGGAATACGGACATACGGTTGGCGTTGAGGCCACCACAGGACCCCTGGGCGCAGGTATGGGCATGGCCGTGGGCATGGCGATGGCTGAGTCCCATCTGGCAGCCGTGTTTAACAAGGACGGATACCCTGTGGTTGACCATTATACTTACGTGCTGGGCGGGGACGGCTGCATGATGGAAGGTATTTCCTCCGAGGCATTTTCCCTGGCAGGGACCCTGGGCCTTAGCAAGCTGATCGTGTTCTACGATTCCAATAAGATTTCCATTGAGGGAAGCACGGACATCGCATTTACGGAGAACGTGCAAAAGCGCATGGAGGCGTTTGGATTCCAGCTGCTGACTGTGGAGGACGGCAATGACCTGGATGCCATCGGCAGAGCCATCGAGGAGGCAAAGGCGGATACCGCGCGTCCTTCCTTTATTACGGTTAAGACCCAGATCGGCTACGGCTGCCCGGCTAAGCAGGGCAAGGCCAGCGCTCACGGCGAGCCTCTGGGTGATGATAATGTAACTGCCATGAAGGAGAACCTGAACTGGCCATCCATGGAACCGTTCTATGTACCGGATGAGGTATATGCCAATTATGAGGCACATGCTGAAAAGGGTGCCAAGGCAGAGGAAAAGTGGAATGCCTTATTTGACGAATACTGCCAGAAGTATCCGGAAATGAAGGATATGTGGGACAAGTTCCATAATCCGGAACTGGCTAAGGCGGCATATGACTGCGAGGAGTACTGGGCATACGATGAGAAGCCGGATGCAACCAGAAGCTTATCCGGCAAGCAGCTTCAGAAGCTTAAGAACCTGATGCCTAACCTCATTGGCGGCGCAGCCGACCTGGCTCCGTCCACCAAGACCTATATGGCGGATATGGGGGATTTCTCCAAGGATAACTATGCCGGACGCAACCTGCACTTCGGTGTGCGCGAACTGGCCATGGCAGCCATTGGAAACGGCCTGATGCTTCACGGAGGACTGCGGGCATTTGTCTCCACTTTCTTTGTGTTCAGTGATTACACCAAGCCAATGGCAAGGCTGTCCGCGCTGATGGGCGTGCCGCTGACCTTTGTATTTACCCATGACAGCATTGGCGTGGGCGAGGATGGACCTACCCATGAGCCCATTGAGCAGCTGGCCATGCTGCGCTCCATGCCGAACTTCCACGTATTCCGTCCGGCTGACGCAACAGAGACAGCAGCGGCCTGGTACAGCGCGGTATCTTCCCAGAAGACACCTACCGCCCTTGTGCTTACAAGGCAGAACCTGCCCCAGCTGGCCGGCTCCAGCAAGGAAGCCTTAAAGGGAGCGTATATCCTGGAGGATTCTTCCAAGGAAGTTCCGGATGCAATCATCATTGCTACTGGTTCTGAGGCCCATCTGGCAGTAGGCGCAAAGGCTGAACTGGCAAAGGAAGGCGTGGATGTGCGTGTTGTCAGCATGCCGTGTATGGATGTATTCGAGGAGCAGTCTGAGGAATACAAGGAAAAGGTTCTTCCAAAGGCAGTAAGGAAGAGGGTTGCAGTGGAAGCGTTGGGAGACTTTGGATGGGGCAGATATATCGGCCTGGACGGCGCTGCCGTTACCATGAAGGGCTTTGGTGCCAGCGCACCTGCGGGACTGCTGTTTAAGAAGTTCGGATTCACGGTTGAGAACGTGGTGGAGGCTGTAAAGTCACTGTAATGCGGGTTCGTTTAATCAGCTCAATCAGCCAGGTATATAAAACAGTCATATAATAGTGTTATCAATGATGGTCCCCGGACAGCGGCGGAAGACAGTTGGGTCTTCCGGCTGACCGGGGATTTTTTGCGCGGATGATGCGGATTGAATAATTAATGTGGGAATGATATAATCTGGTAAGCACCAGCGTGTTTTAGGAATGAGAAGAGATAGGATTCACAGATGCAAGCTAAATGGAGGAAATATGCCCACAGATATATTAAACCTATTTTCACAACCCACCGCCAGGTGGTTTAAGGACAAGTTGGGCGTGCCCACAAAAGTCCAGGAGGACACATGGCCGGCCATTGCCTCCGGCCATCCGGTCCTGGTCAGCGCGCCTACCGGAACTGGTAAGACGCTGTCCGCATTCCTTGTTTTCATAGACCGTCTGTATGCCATGGCGCAGGAGGGTACGCTTAAGGAGGAACTGTATCTGATTTATGTGTCCCCGTTAAAGTCCCTGGCAGGGGATATACGGGAAAACCTGAACCGGCCTTTGGACGGGATACGGCATGAGATGGAGCGCCTTGAGGGCGCTGTCCACATGGCCGGATCCGCCAGGCCGCCCCAAACCGCCCGCGCGGCCGAATCCGCCAGGCCGCCCCAAACCGCCTGTCCGGCCGAATCCGTCTGCCTGGACATCCAGGTGGGAATCCGCACCGGGGACACACCTCAGAAGGACCGCCAGAGGATGGTGAAGCATCCGCCCCACATACTGATCATCACGCCGGAATCCCTGTACCTGATGCTCACTTCCATGACCGGGCAGAAGGTGTTAAGGACAGCAAGGGCGGTAATCATTGATGAACTTCACGCATTGATTGACACAAAGCGGGGAGCCCATCTCATGCTGTCCATTGCACGGCTGGACCGCCTCTGTGAGAGGCCGCTTCAGCGTATTGGCCTGTCTGCCACCATAGAACCCCTGGAACTGGCAGCCGCGTACCTGTCCCCGGAACCAGCGGTCATCTGCGCACCGTCCATGGAAAAACAGATCCGGATAGAGATTCTTGGAACCACACCGGCACAGGGCAGGCGCAAGGACCCTGTGTGGGAGGAACTGGGACAGGCCGTGTACCGGCAGTGCCTGTCCTGCCGCAGCGTCATTGCCTTTTCCGAGGGGCGGCGGTATGCGGAGAAACTGGCTTACTACGTAAATCTTCTGGGCGGGGACGGGTTTGCCCGGGTGCATCATGGAAGCCTGTCCAAGGAGCAGCGGGCAGAGGCGGAGCAGGACTTAAGGGATGGCAGGCTGCGCCTTCTGTGCGCAACCTCATCCATGGAGCTGGGAATCGATGTGGGGGAACTGGACCTGGTAATCCAGGTAGGATGCCCGCGCACGGTTTCCAGCACCATGCAGCGGCTGGGACGTGCTGGCCATGGACCGGGCCGGGTCAGTGTCATGTATATGTATCCCAGGACGGCTTCGGAGAGCGTTTACTGCGGAATGACGGCCCAGGTGGCGAGACAGGGCGGCGTGGAGCACACAAAGCCCCCAAGACTGTGCCTGGACGTGCTGGCCCAGCATCTGGTCTCCATGGCTAACGGGAAAGGCTACCGCGTGGAGGACGTCCTGTCTGTCCTGGAGCGCGCCTATCCCTTCCGGGGTGTGACCAGTGAGGACATAAAGTCAGTCCTGTCCATGCTGGCCGGGGATTATGAACACAGGCGGGATATCCCGGTCCGTCCCAGGGTGCTGTATGACCGGATCCATGGGAGGGTGGAAGGAGATGCCTACAGCCGCATGCTGGCCACGGCGGCCGGCGGGACCATACCGGACAAAGGCCTTTACACCGCTAAGACAGAGGACGGGGTAAAGCTTGGGGAACTGGATGAGGAATTTGTCTATGAATCCCAATTGGGAGATAAGTTCATGCTGGGGTCATTTGGCTGGAAGATAACCGGGATTGACAAGGACACGGTCTATGTATCCCAGGCAGCCCCAGAGGGGGCCAGGCTGCCCTTCTGGAAAGGGGAAATCAGGGGGCGTACCTTAAAGACCAGCCGGGAATTCGGGAAAATCCTGGCCGTCCTGGAAAATGCCCATGAGCAGGGGCGGCTCCGGGAAGAGCTGGCCGCGCTGGGGATGGATGGGCCGGCGGTTATCAATGCCTCCGGTTTTCTGGAACGCCAGATACAGTCAACAGGCGGGCTCCCGGACAATAGGACCATTGTAGTGGAACATTTTACCGACCATACCGGGTGCCGCCAGGTGATGGTCCACGCCTTGCTTGGCCGCAGGGTGAACGGCCCGTTGTCCCTTCTGCTTCAGCATATGGTCAGGAATGCCTGCGGCTTTGACATTGGATGTGTGGACGAGGAGGACGGCTTCCTGCTGTATCCATATGGCAGCCATGCCATGCCGGAGGGGCTGCTGTACCGGCTTGAACCTGACCAGGTAAGGGAAACCCTGGAGTCCATGCTTCCACTCACCCCGTTGTTCGGCATGGCCTTCCGCTATAACGCTGCCAGGGCGCTGATGATGGGAATGAAGCAGAATGGCCGGCAGCCGCTGTGGATGCAGCGCTTAAAGAGCACGGAAATGCTGGATTCGCTGATGGATGAAAAGGACCACCCCCTGATCCGGGAGACAAAACGCGAATGTCTGGAAGACCAGTGGGACATAGAAGGCGTGATTCAGGTCCTTCATGAGATACGGGCCGGCCTGATTCATGTCAGGGAGGTTTACACAGAGCTGCCTTCCCCCATGTCCCTGCCCCTGCAATGGCAGGTGGAGGCCGCCGAAATGTACGAATATGCCCCCGTCACACCCGGTATCCGTCAGGCTGTCTATGATGAGCTTAAATACCTGGAGGGAATCCGGCCCGCGCCTGCCGCCCTGGAGAAACAGCTGGAACGCACAAAACTTCCCCAGGATGAGGCGCAGCTGCATTCCCTGCTGATGACAGAAGGGGATTTGGAGGCAGGGGAACTTGAGGTGCCTGTGGAGTGGCTGGCAAGCCTGGCCGCGCAGGGGCGGGCCCTCTATATTGAACCGGGCCTGTGGATTGCCGCGGAGCAGGAAGAGGATTATGAACGTGCTTTTTCCATGGACGGGACGGAGGAAGCCGCGGCTATTGTGCGCCGCCTTCTGCGTTACCGGGGAGGGCACACGCCGGGGCAGATAGGAGAGCGGTATTTCCTGCCCGGGGAACGGGTGGGGGCAATCCTGGATGTATTGTGCAGCCGCAGCGAAATCGTGGAGGCGGACGGGATTTTCTATCACAAAAAGCTCTATGACAGGGCCAGACAGTCCACCCTTAAGAACCTGCGCCATGAGACAGCTACCCAGCCGGGCGCCCACTATGCCGCACTGCTGGCCCAGCGGGCAAAGCCATATACCCAGGCCGATGAACAGCTGAAAAAGACCCTTGATCTGTATTGCGGAAGGATGTTCCCTGTCCGGTTCTGGGAAAATGTCCTGCTGCCCCGCCGCGTCCGTAATTATTCGGAAGGAATGCTGGACCGTATCCTTGGGGAAGGGGATTATTACTGGAAAATGTCCCCGGATGGTTCCCTTTGTTTTTGCCGGTACGAGGACATTGACTGGGACGCGCCCCTGCCGGATACAAAAGAAATCCTTCAAGGGGAGGAACTGAGGATTTATGAGGAACTGAAGAAAAGAGGGGCCTGCTTTTTAAAGTTCCTGGCAGATATCCCGAAGGAAAAAAGCGCCCAGGAGCTGCTTCTTGGCCTGGCGGAAAAGGGGTTGGTCTGTGCGGACAGCTTTGTCCCGGTCAGACAGTGGCAGAACCGGGAGAAAGTAAAGAAGGCCACGGCCAGACAACGGGTGAGCGCCAGGGTAATGGCCCTTTCCGCCGGCCGATGGGACATCGTGCGGCCGCCAAAGCCAAAGAAAATGGAAGAATGGCTGGAGCTTATTTTCAGGGAACAGCCCGTTATGTGCAGGGAAACCTTCCGAGGGGCTGCCTCTGGTCTGGCAGGTTCGCCTTATCTGCCGGAATCCGGAAAGACGGGGGCAGCTGCCGGGACCGGCCGGCCAGCCCTGAATTACCAGGACGCCATGGAACTGTTGCGCATCTGGGAGTACACAGGCCAGGTGCGCCGCGGATACTTTGTGGAAGGGATGTCAGGCGCCCAGTTTATCAGAAAAGAGGAGTATGAAGGAGTGACGGCGGCATTGAAAGCCCCGGAGGATGGGATTATCTGGCTGAATGCCGCTGACCCGGCCCAGATATGGGGGAAATCACTGGCCCAGCCCGGGGACAGGGATTTCCTCAATGTACCCGGCACCGCGGCTGCCCTTCACTGCGGGCGGGCGGCAGCTGTCCTGGAGCGGCAGGGCAGGATCCTGCGGGTGTTTGAACCCCATGGCCTGGAACAGGCGCTTACCATATTTATCAATGATTTCAAGGGGAAACGTCTGTTTCCGGAACTGAAACGGCTGATTGTCCGGGAATATCCCGAGGGGACAGGTGAACTGCTGAAAAAAGCCGGGTTTTCCAGGGAAATGAATGATTACGTGCTGTACCGCTGACTATATCATGCCTATAGCTGCATGATTTTATATATCTTAATGTATCACGGCACGCATAACGATGTACGAAAACGCATTGCGCCATACGAAAGCAAATCATGACTTACCAAGACATACCACAGGAAGGAATATCACATGGACATACAGATAAGGGAATATACAAAGGAAGACACAAAAGAGGCAATCCGGATATGGAACCATATCGTGGAAGAGGGGAATGCATTTCCGCAGATGGATTGCCTGACAGAATCCACGGGAGAGGAATTCTTCCTGGGACAGTCCTATACCGGGATTGCGGTTGACGTGGACAGTGGGGAGATTGCCGGACTGTACATCCTGCATCCCAATCATGTGGGAAGGTGCGGACATATCTGCAATGCCAGTTACGCGGTCAGATGGGACTTACGGGGCTGTCAGATTGGCGAAAAGCTGGTACGCCACTGTATGGAACAGGGGAAGGCGCTGGGGTATGGTATCCTCCAGTTTAACGCGGTGGTCAAAAGCAATGAAGCCGCCCTTCATCTGTACCAAAAGCTGGGATTTACCCGGCTTGGCGTCATACCACGGGGATTCCTGATGAAGGACGGCAGCTTTGAGGACATCATTCCCCATTATATCGCGCTGTAGTACGGATGTTCTGTTACGGTTCCCTTAGGCCGACGCTGTCCTGTTTAGCCAGTTCTGACGGTGTCAGTATCTTCACAGGCAGTACTTCGTAGCCGTCGATTTTGGAACAGCATGGGGGCTGCGGTCTGGGCCATGGGGGCTGCAGAGATTGCATTGAAGGAGAAGCGATGATATTAAAAGGTGACAATCAGGAAATTGAACTTAAGGTAACCGGCTATGAGTATCCCCATCCTACCAAGAGCTATTGGGATAACAACTGGCTGATGCTTTACTGCGGGAAAAAATTTGGCGGATATACGGCCGCCAATCGTCTTGCCTGTTTCCTTACCGTGGAGCTTAAGCGCCTGCATTGCCTTCTGGAGGAGTTTTCATCCGGCAGGTCGGATGGGTTTGACTGGGGAGGGACGGAACCCAACCTGGCCATATCCATGCGAAGGAGGCAGGATGTATGTACCCTGGATATCCTCTGTTATCTTGAAGATGGTGAGGAGATGCCGGGAGAGATAGAGGCATTTCATAAAGAGGCATCAAACGGGGACATTCAGCTGCTGAAGGAATTCTGCATGGAAGCGCTGGAGCAGTATCCTGAACGTAATGTGGGAGTTAGATGAACCATGCTATCTGGCATGTGCAGAAAATTACGGAACAACATAGAGAATCATAAAAAGCACAGGAAAAAAATGCCCTGCACCAGGACGGTACGTACCGTAAACCTGGCTGCGGGGCATTTTCCTATGAATCAGTTATCCTTCTTGGCTGCCTTTGCCTCGGCCATCTTCATGGCGCGGACCTTTAATGGCAGTCCGAACAGTGTGATGAAGCCGTCGGCGTCATGGTGGTCATACAGGTCCCCGGTTGTGAAGGAAGCCAGTGATTCGCTGTATAAGGAGTATGGGGATGTGGTTCCGGCTTTGATGATGTTGCCCTTGTACAGTTTGAATTTCACTTCGCCTGTAACGTATTCCTGGGTGGACTCAACAAATGCCTGGACCGCCTCGCGCAAAGGGGTGAACCATTTTCCTTCATATACAATCTGGGCCAGCTTATTGCCCATGTCCTTCTTGGCCTCCATGGTGGCGCGGTCTAATACCAGTTCCTCCAGCTGCTGGTGTGCTTCCATGAGGATGGTTCCGCCTGGCGTCTCATACACGCCGTGGGATTTCATGCCCACCACACGGTTTTCCACGATGTCAACAATGCCGACGCCGTGCTTGCCGCCCAGTTCGTTTAACTTGCGGATGATGTCGGAAACCTTCATCTTCTCGCCGTTAACACTGGTGGGAACGCCTTTTTCAAAGGTCATGGTAACGTACTCGGCTTCATCAGGCGCTTTCTCAGGGCTTACGCTTAACATCAGCAGGTGGTCATAGTTAGGCTCCTTTGACGGATCCTCCAGCTCCAGGCCTTCATGGCTGATGTGCCAGAGGTTGCGGTCGCGGCTGTAGCTGTTGTCCGCTGAAAACGGAAGGTCGATGCCGTGCTGCTTGCAGTATTCAATCTCATCCTCACGTGACTGGATGGTCCATACATCAGTCATGCGCCATGGAGCGATGATCTTAAGGTCAGGCGCCAGGGCCTTGATGCCCAGCTCAAAACGGATCTGGTCATTGCCTTTGCCGGTTGCACCGTGGCAGATGGCGGTGGCGCCTTCCTTGCGGGCAATGTCAACCAGGCATTTTGCAATGGCGGGACGTGCCATGGACGTGCCTAAAAGATACTTGTACTCGTACACCGCATTGGCCTTTACGCAGGGCATGATGTAGTTGTCGCAGAAATCATCCACCAGGTCTTCTATGTATAATTTGGAGGCGCCGGATAATTTGGCCCTCTCGTCAAGTCCGTCTAACTCATTGCCCTGGCCGCAGTCAATGCAGCAGCAGATTACTTCATATCCAAAATTTTCTTTTAACCACGGGATGATTGTGGTTGTATCCAGTCCGCCGGAATAAGCTAAAATTACTTTCTCTTTCATATTTTATATCCTCCTGAAAATATCATATCTCATTGAACTTTCATAAATATACAACATTATGCAGAAAAATGCAAGTATAAAAATAAAATATTTAAAAAAACTTGCATATTATGCATTTATAATGTATAATTATGAAAATCGAGGGGCAGGTAAGGAAATACGGCGCATAAAAACCGTAAAACAAGCTTTTCTTTTAAAGGAAAAGTAACTATAATGAAAATGCGAAGGAAGATTATTACATTATAATTATAAATATGGATAAGGAGACTGAGTATGATTAAGGTTGGTATTATCGGTTCCACAGGATACGCGGGAGGGGAGCTGGCAAGGCTTCTGCTCCAAAGGGATGACATAGAGATTAAGTGGTATGGTTCCAGAAGCTACATCGGACAGAAATACGCGTCCCTTTACCCGAATATGTATAAAATCGTGGATGAGGAATGCATGGATGATAATATGAAGGAACTGGCCGGACAGGTGGATGTGGTGTTCACGGCAACACCCCAGGGCTTATGCGCATCCCTGGTGGATGAGGAAATCCTGTCCAAGGTTAAGATCATTGATTTAAGCGCTGATTTCAGGATTAAGGATGTATCCGTATATGAGGAATGGTACAAACTGACCCATGCCTCCCCGCAGTTCTTAGAGGAAGCGGTATACGGGCTTCCTGAGGTCAACCGTGAAAGGGTGAAGAAGGCCAGGCTCATTGCCAATCCGGGCTGTTTCCCCACCTGCTCCTTCTTATCCGTATATCCCCTGGTGAAGGAAGGTCTGGTAGACCCTGACACAATCATCATTGACGCCAAGTCCGGCACATCCGGCGCGGGCAGGGGCGCCAAGATGGACAGTCTGTACTGTGAAGTGAATGAGAATATCAAGGCATACGGCGTGGGAACCCACAGACATACGCCGGAGATTGAGGAGCAGCTGTCCTATGCGGCGGGCAGGCCGGTGACCATCAGCTTCACCCCCCATCTGGTGCCCATGAACCGGGGAATCCTGGTGACTGCCTATGGTTCCCTTACAAAGGAAGTTACCTATGAAGAGGTAAGGGCTGTTTACGATAAGTATTATAAGGATGAATTTTTTGTCCGTGTCCTGGAAAAGGACGTGGTGCCCCAGACCCGTTGGGTGGAGGGCAGCAATTTTGCGGATGTGAACTTTAAGATAGACCCAAGGACCAGGCGGATTGTGATGATGGGCGCCATTGACAATATGGTGAAGGGGGCGGCCGGCCAGGCCATCCAGAACATGAACCTGATGTTCGGCCTTCCGGAGAATACGGGACTGAAGCAGATTCCGGTATTTCCATAGGATTACCTTAAGAAAGGAATTATCAGAACATGTCAGGAACAATGGATATCCTCATCCGCGAGATGACCATGGAAGACTACGGCCAGGTATATGACCTGTGGACGGAGATTAAGGGATTTGGCATCAGAAGCTTGGATGATTCAAAGGAAGGGGTGGAGCGTTTCCTTAAAAGGAACCCTGCCACCAGCGTGGTGGCTGTCCAGAACGGCCATGTGGTGGGCAACATCCTGTGCGGCCACGATGGAAGGACCGGATGTTTTTACCATGTGTGCGTTGCTCCGGGTTACAGAAAGCATGGGATTGGTTACCGGATGGTGCGCGCTGCCATGGAGGCCCTTCAGAAGGAGGGCGTGAGTAAGATCAGCCTGATTGCATTTAAAAGCAATGATGTGGGCAATGCCTTCTGGAAGGGGATTGGATGGAGGGAGCGGGAAGATGTGAACAGCTATGAATTTATATTAAATGAAGAGAATATAACCAGGTTCGTGCGCTGACCGGCTGGGGGTGTTTGAAAATTCATTCCCGCCATCCATAACAACTATGAGGATTCAGGATGGATGTGGATTAAGGATAGCGCGGATAGGCAGACGGAGGAATGGAAATGAGCGGAACAGCGGCATTAAAGAAAATATCCGGTGGGGTGACGGCTGCAAAGGGATTTAAGGCAGCATCCACCGCAGCAGGCATCAAATATAAGGACCGGAAGGATATGGCCATGATTTACAGCGAGGCCCCCTGCAGGTCGGCTGGTACATTTACCACCAATGTGGTGAAGGCGGCTCCGGTCAAGTGGGATAAGAATCAGGTGACAGGCGGTGCAGCGGCCCATGCAGTGGTCATCAATGCGGGGATTGCCAATGCCTGCACCGGTGAGGAAGGCATGGAGTACTGCAGCCGGACAGCGGCAACGGCGGCCCAGGTCCTGGGGATACCGCAGGAGGGCGTTTTGGTGGCGTCCACGGGCGTGATTGGAAAACAGCTTCCCATGGACCGGATTGAGGCCGGGATTAAGGCCATGGCGCCTCTTCTTGAGGCTGGTCCCGAGAGCGGCACCGCTGCCTCCAAGGCCATCATGACCACAGACACGAAGAATAAGGAGGCGGCCGTGCAGCTTGAACTGGGCGGCGTCCTGGTGACCATCGGGGGCATGTGCAAAGGTTCAGGCATGATCCATCCCAACATGTGCACCATGCTCAGCTTTGTGACCACGGACGCGGCCATCAGCAAGGAACTGCTTCAGGAGGCATTGAGCCAGGATATCAAGGATACATACAACATGATTTCCGTGGACGGGGACACCTCCACCAACGACACCGTGCTCCTGCTGGCCAACGGCCTGGCGGGAAACGCTGAAATCACTGAAAAGAACAGCGATTACATGGCCTTTTGTCAGGCGCTTAACTATATCAATGAGACCCTGTCCAAGAAAATGGCCGGGGACGGCGAGGGCTGTACCGCCCTGTTTGAAGTGACGGTTGTGGGCGCTGCCACAAAAGACCAGGCCAAGGTCCTGGCCAAATCCGTCATTACCTCCAGCCTGACTAAGGCCGCCATATTCGGCCACGACGCCAACTGGGGAAGGATCCTCTGCGCCATGGGTTATTCAGGCGCTGACTTTGACCCGGAAAAGGTGGACCTTTTCTTTGAAAGCGCGGCCGGCCGCATGCAGATCATAAAGGACGGCGTGGCAGTGGATTACAGCGAGGAGGAAGCCACGAAGATCCTTTCTGAGCCAGAGGTCACGGCCATTGCGGACATCAAGATGGGGGATGCCCGGGCAACGGCCTGGGGCTGCGACCTCACCTATGATTATGTGAAGATTAATGCGGATTACAGGTCATAAGACCTGACAGATGCGTGTGAGGCAGCCATAAGGAGGAAAATGAGATGAATTTGGAACCAATGCAGAAAGCAGCCGTCCTGATAGAGGCGCTTCCCTATATCCAGCGGTTTAACAGGAAAATCGTGGTGGTCAAATACGGCGGAAGCGCCATGGTGGATGAGGAACTGAAGAAAAAGGTCATCCAGGACGTGGTGCTCCTTAAGCTGGTTGGGTTTAAGCCCATCATCGTCCATGGGGGCGGCAAGGAAATCAGCAGATGGGTAGGAAAGGTGGGCATGGAGCCGGAGTTTAAGAACGGACTGCGGGTTACGGATGAGCCAACCATGGAGATTGCCGAGATGGTGCTTAACAAGGTGAACAAGAGCCTGGTGCAGCTGGTCAATGAGCTGGGTATCAAGGCAGTGGGTATCAGCGGCAAGGACGGAATGATGTTAAAATGCCATAAGAAGCTTTCAGGAGGAGAGGACATTGGATTTGTGGGCGATGTGGATGAGGTTGACCCAAAAATCATCTATGACCTGCTGGAAAAGGATTTCCTTCCCATCATATGTCCCATTGGTTTTGACGAGGAATTCTACAGCTATAATATCAATGCAGATGACGCGGCCTGCGCCATCGCCACCGCGGTCCAGGCTGAGAAGCTTGCATTCCTCACGGACGTGGAGGGCGTGTTTAAGGACTTTAACGACAAGGAATCCCTGATATCCGAGATGACAGTGGAAGAGGCACAGGATTTTGTGGACAGCGGCATGCTGGGCGGCGGCATGCTCCCAAAGCTTCAGAACTGCATCAACGCCATGAAAAACGGCGTGTCACGGGTGCATATCATGGATGGACGCATCCCCCACTGCCTCCTTCTGGAGGTGTTCACGGACAGAGGTATCGGCACCGCAATATTTAATTCAGAAGAAGATGAGAGGTATTATCATGGCTGACAGTCAGTTGATGGAACGGGCGGAACACGTCCTATACAAGACATATAACCGTTTTCCGGTGGTATTCGATCACGGGAAAGGCGTTAGGCTCTATGACACGCAAGGCAGGGAATACCTGGACTTCGGGGCTGGGATTGCCGTCATGGGCCTTGGATATGGGGATGAGGCATACACAAAGGCAGTGGAAGGGCAGCTTCATAAGCTGACCCATGTATCCAACCTGTTTTACAACCAGCCTTCCATTGAGGCCGGGGAGAAGCTGTTAGAGGTTTCCGGGATGGATAAGGTGTTCTTTACAAACAGCGGGACCGAAGCCATTGAAGGCGCGTTAAAGATTGCAAAGCGTTATCATTATAACAGGCTGCACGCAATGATGGGAGATGGCTTTGAGGGCTGTGAGGATGTGGAAATGGACCTGACCGGTGAAATCATAGCCATGAACCACTCCTTCCACGGCCGCAGCCTGGGCGCCCTGTCCGTGACAGGCAATGCCCATTATCAGGAGCCGTTTAAGCCCCTGGTGCCCGGAATCCGCTTTGCGGATTTCAATGACCTGGAAAGCGTGAAGGCATTGATTCATGACAAAACCTGCGCTGTGATCATGGAGACAATCCAAGGGGAGGGCGGCATCTACCCTGCAGATGAAGAGTTCATCAAAGGCGTGCGCAGGCTCTGTGATGAGCATGACCTGCTTCTTATCCTGGATGAAATCCAGTGCGGCATGGGGCGTTCCGGGAACATGTTCGCATGGCAGCATTACGGCGTGAAGCCGGATGTGATGACCGTGGCAAAGGCCCTTGGAAACGGGCTCCCTGTGGGCGCATTTCTTGCCTGCGGCAAGGCGGCCTCTGCCATGGTTCCCGGGGACCATGGAACCACCTATGGCGGCAACCCGCTGGTGACAGCCGGTGCAAAGGCTGTTCTGGATATCTTTGAGGAGCGCCATATTGTGGACCATGTAAAGGAAATCGGTGCATATCTGTCTGAGAAACTGGACGGGATTGTGGAAAAGTATGATGTGGTGAAGGAACGCCGTGGGATGGGCCTGATTCAGGGCCTGGAATTTACTGGTCCGGTTGGTCCGGTGGTGTCAAACGCGCTGCTGGAGCAGGACCTGGTGCTTATCAGCGCAGGAGCCAATATCATACGGTTCGTGCCGCCGCTGGTGATTGGGAAGGCGGATGTGGATGAGATGGCAGAGCGGCTGGAGGCGGCCATAGAGGCGGTTTGTGGATGAGATTATGGTGAATATCGTGGCATGGATCGGTATGTATGGAAATGGATTATGGCATGGATAAGTACATATAAGGATGCATCATGGTATGGATAGGTATACATAAGGATGCATCATGATAAGGGTAGGGCGTATTTCCGGACAGGAGATACGCTCTGTTCTTTCTATACAGATAGGATACCATACAGAAAAGACACCATACAGATAGGGAATTCCTGGAAAAATATAAGTCCTCCGCCTGTCCGCAGCCAGGAGGATATGACCTGAGACCGATGCCAAAACCCTGCAAAAACGGCTATTGACAGCAATCTTAAGTAATTCTTTCGTTTTCATTTATAAAATGTTATGTAAATAGTGGGTGAAATATTTATCGTATCCATCTATAATTGCCTTATGAAATGAACAATCTGAAGGGTAATGTTTATTTTTTCTTGTAGTACAAGACAATATATGATATAACTGTATTAATCTGACTAATACAGTATAGACATGGATTTAGGAGGGAAGCATGGAAAGTGGGAACAGGACAGATGACATGGAGCGTAGGATTGCTCCGGATGGGATGACGGAAGATGGGAAAAAGGAATCCGAAGCAATAGACCGCAGGGTAGAAGAATTGATGGCGCCGGAAGAGGATGACGGGAACGGCCGGAAGAAGAAAAAAAGAAAGAAGAGAAAAGAGGCCGGGGAAAAGAATACGGGCCTTATTAAACGCATCAAAGGCTGGAGCCGCAGGAGGAAAATCCTTACTGCAGCCGGTGTGGTGGTCATTGTCCTTCTGGCCGGTTCAAAGCTTGGGGGCGGCGGCAAGAGCCCGGGAATCATGGTGGATGTGGCGCCTCTGACAAAACAGGCCATACAGGAGAAGCTGTCCCTCAGCGGTCCTGTGTCCGGCACCGACAGCGTGGACGTGGTATCCAACATTCATGCTGAAATCGTGACCATGAACGTAAAGGAAGGCGACCAGGTTAAAAAGGACCAGGTACTGGCAGTGCTGGACAGCACGGACCTGGAGCGGGAAGTGCAGATTGCCCAGAACGCATATGACCTTGCCGTGAACAACAAGCAGGAAAAGGATAAGGAGGCAGCCCTGGGATATGAGAAGGCGGTTCAGGATTTCCAGAAGGCCAGCCTGGACCACAGCCGTAACAGCCAGCTGTTTGCAAGCGGCGATATTTCCCAGATGGAAATGGAGGCCAGCGCCAATGCACTGAACGATGCCAGACGTGCCATGGAAGGATATACCGTGGAAAACGGCAGGGGCAGGGCGGATAAATCCTATGACATACAGATTGAGAATGCAAGGTTTGACCTGGAGAAGAAAAAGGAAGAGCTGGAGAACACACAGATAAAAAGCACCATTGACGGAACCGTGGTCAGGGTGAACTCCAAGGTGGGCCAGTTTGCCGATAAGGTGGAGGACGACAAGCCCATATTCAGCATAGAGAATCTGGAGCAGCTGGAACTGGAGATCAAGGTCAGCGAATTTTCCATTGGCAAGGTTAAGGTAGGGCAGGAAGCAGTCATCAGCGCGGACATACTGGACGGGGAGACCGTGGACGGGGAGGTCGTTAAGATTTCGCCCACAGGCGAGGAAAAGGGCGGCGGCTCAACAGAGCGTGTCATACCCACAACCATCCGCGTGGACGGACAGGGCACCAAGCTGATTGCGGGCATTACTGCCAGGGCCGAACTCCTGATCCGTGAATCGGAAGATGCTTTCGTGGTTCCAACCACCGCGCTTTTGGATGATGGGGACACTACATATATCGTAATCGTCCAGGATATGAAGATAAAGCGGATACCGGTAACCCTTGGGGTGGACGGTGATGTGTCCGTGGAGGTAATCCCGGCAGACGGCACGGTCCTGGAAGAAGGAATGCAGGTTGTCATGAGCCCGGGACCCCACCTTATGGATGGCACAGATGTTATTGTGCGTCCTCAGTAGCGGGAGGCGCCTTATGATAAAAAGTAAGAAAACCATGGATGCAAGGGGAGGCGGTCCTGGCCGGATTTCCAAAGAAGAAATCATCAACATGGTCCTTCGCAGAAAAAGGCCGGTCCATGAGACAGAAGGAAGCGGGCCCCTCCTGAAACTTGAGAACCTGGTCAAGATATATGATACAGGCGCCATCAAGGTGCTGGGCCTTAAGAAGATAAACCTGACCGTGGACAGGGGGGAATTCGTGGCAATCATGGGTCACTCAGGTTCCGGTAAATCCACCCTGATGAACATACTGGGATGTCTGGACCGTCCCACCCTGGGACATTATTATCTGGACGGCGTGGATGTGGCAGAGATGACGCCGGATGAGCTGTCTGATATCAGGAACCGGAAGATCGGGTTTGTGTTCCAGTCCTTTAACCTGATATCCAGGACCTCTGCCCTTAAGAATGTGGAGCTTCCCATGACCTATGCCAGGGTTCCCAAGGCAAAACGCGTGGAGCGCGCACATATGCTGTTGGAACGGGTGGGACTTGGCGCAAGGCAGGACCATATGCCCAATGAGCTTTCTGGCGGGCAGCGCCAGAGGGTCGCCATTGCCAGGGCGCTGGCCAACCAGCCGCCTTTAATCCTGGCAGATGAGCCCACCGGTAACCTGGACACGGCTTCCTCCATTGAAATCATGGAACTGTTCCGGCAGCTTCATAAGGAAGGCGCCACGGTTGTGGTGGTAACCCATGAGGAAGATATTGCTGCATTTGCGGACCGGGTCATCCGGTTCAGCGACGGGCAGGTACAAAGTGATACGCTGAATACCCATCACCCGGGCGAAGGGCCGGTTGACGGTATGGAGGATATCCTGGAAGAGGAGGCAGAAGATGCTGATTGAGAATATGAAGATGGCATTTTCAGCCATCCGCGCCAATAAAATGCGTTCCGCCCTGACCATGCTGGGAATCATCATCGGCATTGGTTCTGTTATATCCATTGTATCCATCGGCGATACCATGAGGGGGTTGTTTGCGGATCTGTATAAGGATGTGGGAATTACCCAGGCCTATTTTTCCATTGGATACTGGGTGGATGACGTAAGGCAGAGCGACTATTTTAACCTGGATGAGATGGAGCGGGCCAGGGAGGCCTTCAGCGACCAGATTGCGTATATTGACAGCAGCGCCTTTACCAGCGATGAAGCCTCCTATAAGCGGACAAAAATCAAGTTCGAGTACCAGGGCATTGATTACAATTACCAGGATGTACAGCCGGTGGATATGGTGTATGGCCGTTATCTGAATGAGGGGGATATCCTGGGCAGGAAGAAAAACGTGGTCATGGACACGGACAGCGCCAGAATGCTTTTTGGGGTGGAAAATGCAGTGGGCAAGACTTTCAGGACCACCCTGTACGGCTCCACCGATGATTTTACGGTGGTGGGCGTGTACCGGAAAAACATGAATGCCTTCCAGGCCCTTATGATGGGAGGCAGCAACAGCGACAAGGGGTCGGCATTCATCCCCTATACCCTGCTGACATGGCCCAATGATAATTTTTACCAGCTGCACGTGTATGCCAAAGATGATGTGAACCTGGACCTGTTTTTCAGCCAGTTCAAATCCTACGTAGCGAAAATGCACGGCAGGCAGCCCGAGGATATCTATATGTACACGGCCATGCAGGAGATGACCTCCGTGGATTCCATGATGGGGGGCCTGTCCATGGCAGTGGGAGGGATTGCAGCCATATCCCTTCTGGTTGGCGGTATCGGCATCATGAATATCATGCTGGTGTCCGTGACCGAGAGGACCCGGGAAATCGGTATCAGGAAAGCCCTGGGCGCCAGGACCCGGGATGTGCTGATCCAGTTCCTGACAGAGTCCGCCATATTGTCGGCGTGCGGAGGCATCATAGGGGTAATCATGGGTGTTGGGCTTGTGTCCCTGGGAGGCGCCCTCCTTGGGATGCCGGTCGTCATAAAGCCGGGGGTCATATTGGTGGCCGTATCCTTTTCAGCCGTGGTCGGAATCTTTTTCGGACTCTACCCGGCGTCCAAGGCAGCCAAGTCAGATCCCATTGATGCGCTGCGGTATGAGTAGTGTTGCGGTATGGATGGCGTTGCGGTATGGGAAGCCACGGCAGTAAGGGCGGCATGACCATACCGGCAGTATAAAGTCAAAGGGTTTGTATGTGCCGGAAGACAGAAGTTCATCATCTTCCGGCGTGATTGGAAAAGAGGTAGTGGATGACAGAGAACAGAAGGAAGGCAGAAGATAAGCTGAGGGGATTTGGCGGTGTCTGTAAAAACACGGCCATTGGATGCGGCATCAAAAGGGCCGGCCAGATGGCGTCCGGCAAAAGAGCCGGCAGGAAACAGGACGCAGGCGCGGGTCGGAAGCCAGGCATGCGCCTGGGCATGCTGTGCCTGACGGCGTCTTTAAGCGTATCCTTACCAATGACGGCATGGGCCAGCCCGGAGTTTGCCTATTCCACGGAAAAATGGGCGTCCCTCAGGGATAATGTGATGGAATATGAGGAACTGGCGGACCTGATTCATGAATACAATGCAACTATTATCAACAACAGGCTTGAGTATGATGAATACAGGGGCAAAAGCAACGATGACCTGAAGAACGCATATCAGGACGTGGCCGACCATCTCTATGATGCCAGTGATAAGATGATGGATACCACGGACGAGGACCAGCCAGGATATGGAAGCGTTGCTGCAAACGCAGCCCTTTCACGGGTTCAGGCGGAACAGAACCAGGACACGGCCGATGCCATGAATGAAGACGGTTATGTCAAGAAACTGGAGTACGACAGACAGGAGGCATCCCTTGTAAAGGAGGCCCAGACCAAAATGAACTCTTACTGGCAGAAAGTCAAACAGACGCCTGCACTGGAGGAAGCGGCCCGGACAGCCCAAAGCCAGTATGAATCCATGGGCGTAAAGGCAGCCCAGGGCATGGCAACCCAGGCAGAACTTCTTGGGGCCCAGGAAAAAGCAGAGGCGGCCAGGGCAGCCATTGAAGCCAATGAAAAGGAACGGGACGATTTGCGCCGTGAACTATGTGTAATGACTGGATGGAGTTATGACGCTGAACCTGAGATACGGGAAATCAGCATACCGGGGATTGAGGAAGCGGACAGGATTGACCTGGCTGCGGATAAGGAAAAGGCCCAGGAGACCAACTACAGCCAGGCTGCCAATGAACGCCGCCTGAAACACACGGGCAATGGAAACCAGTTTGATGTGATGGTCCGCAAGGTGGAAAGCGGGTTGCAGCAGATAGAGGCAGATGTGGAAGCCAGATACAATCAGCTGAAGCAGGCCCAGTCAGACTATATACAGGCAGAAGGAGAGTACCAGGTAGAAGCCAGAAACGCCCAGGCAGCAGAACGCCGCTACCAGTTAGGGGCCATTTCCAGAAATGAATACCTGCAGCAGCAGGGCGGCCTGGCATCCAAAGAGTCGGCCAGGGATGTTGCGGGACTGAAATTCAGGCAGGCCATGGAGGACTACCGGTGGGCCGTGAACGGGCTGGCGCAGACAGAAGGGACGTGACAGGATGGGATTCAGATATAAGAGGGAACACATACTGACCACTGGACGCCCGGCGCGGCGCAGGGCCGCAGGTACAGCCGGAGTGCTGACCAGACGTTCCGCCCGGTTCCTGACCAGACGTTTAGCCCGGTTCCTGGTCCTGATGCTTTCCAGTGCAATGCTGGCTGGAACCGGCGCAGTCCCGGCAAAGGATGGAACCGGCGTGGTGTGGGCGGATGAAATTCCGGCGGGGTCTGATGTGTCCGGGGTCATCCGATACAGCGACCTTCCTGAACTGGTAAAAGCATATTCGCCCCAGGTTGAGATGGAACGCATCCAATATGAGGGCAGGCTGGGACGGTACGAGTCTGCCAGGGAAGATATCATGGAGACAAGGCGTCTCTTAAGGGAAGAGGCGGACGATATGGAGGAAAACGGAGACACCGAGGGCGCCAAAAGCTACCGCGCCCAGGCAAAGATCCTGGAAGATGCAGCCAAGGACATTGATAAGCAGATACGGTCTGCCAAAGGCAGCTCCAGCACCATGTCGCTGCGGAAGATGGAAGATACCATGATATGGACAGCCCAGAGCCTTATGGGTACCTATCACAGCCTGCGGGCAGAGCAGGAGAGTGCTGCTGCCAACGCTGAGCTTATGCAGGGCAAATATGAGAAGGCAGTAAGGCAGGCAGCCCTTGGGACCATTGCCCAGGCTGATGCAGATGAAGCGGGAAAGGCGGCCCAGGCAGCTGTGAACACGGCCCAGGCCCTTGCAGATGACATGGGACGTGTCAGAAAGAATCTTCTCATGGTCATTGGATATCCGGCGGATTCGGATGCTGTAATTGACTTCATGCCGGTACCGGAGCAGGGACGGGTGGACAATATCACCCTGGAAGTGGACAAATGGAGGGCGTTGGGCAATAACTATGAGCTCAGGCAGCAGAGAGGCGGCGCTTCCGGCGGAACCAACAAGGAACTTCACGCGCGCCAGAGAGCCATCAACCAGGGGGAAGAAAACCTGTACGCCCAGATTGAAACCCTGTATCAGGACGCACTGGCCAGCCGGACCGCATGGCAAGGCGCCTGCACGGCCCAGGCGGCCAGGGAAGCAGAGTGGAAGGCGGCATCCCATAAGATGGAACTGGGCATGCTGTCCCGGCAGGAATATATGGAGGCCAAGGCAGCGTATCTTGACGGGGCAGCCGCAAAGGCCCAGGCCGATGTTAACTTCCAGCAGGCAATGGATACATACGACTGGGCTGTGAAGGGATTGACCGGAATCTGATATCTGTCCAGCTGACAAACTGCCGGGAAAAGCGGTGACGTATGATAGATAAGAAGGATTGGAATGTATGGAAGGATAGAAGGGCTAGAAGGATAAAAGGATTATAGGATAAAGGATTATAGGATAAAAGGATTATAAGATAAAAGAAGTATAAGATAAAAGAAAAATGGGATTTGAAAAATATAAAAAGGGGAAACCGTACCAGGCATCAAGGCTGCGGTTCACCCCCCTTTTTTTGTTTACCCTTGTTAGTCAGGGGGTTACAAACAAATCCCGGCAATCCGCTGTCTCATTCAGACAACAGCCGGACCACTGTTTTGGCCACCTGCTGTTTCAGGGCTTCGAAGTCCAGTCCGCTGTGTGTAAATGCTGACTTTTCCTGACGCAGGGAATCAACCAGGACACAGCTGATATAAACCTTTTCGGACCGATTGTTCTGTGTATTTCCGTTCCTGCCCAGGATTTCCCCTATTTTAAGAAAGTACTTATTTTCAAGGCCGGAAAAATGCTGGCTGATTTCCGCGTCATCCATGATCATCATCCGCAGCTGGACCAAAGCGTGGCCTGCGCCAGAGTAAAGTTCAAGATAAGCGCTAATCCAATGGTTCACAAAGTATTCCAGACAAAAAGGCTGTACTTTATCCAGCCTTTCAAACAGCTGGGTGGAAATGGAATCAAGATAAGCTTCATAAGCCCCCATATAAATTTCTTTTTTATCTTTAAAATAGCTGTATACAGTGCCGGTCGATACCTTTGCATGTCTGGCAATTTCAATGGTATTTGTTTTATAGTAGCCCTTTTCACAAAAAAGCTGAAACCCCGCCTCCAGAATCCGTTTCCTTTTTTCTATGGAACGTTTTTGGACCGGTATCCGCGTATCATTCATCCTGTCCACCTCCCTGTCCATTATACCGGAAGGCAGATAAAAGGTCAACAAAATATGAATTATTATTCATGTTATGTTGACATATCACACCAGAACTGCTATCATAAATATGAAGATTTATTCATGTTTATTATACCATCTGAAAGAAGGAATGAAAATGGATTTCTTGACATTAGCAGAGAAACGCTGTACAACCCGGGGATTTACCGGAGAAAAGATACCTGACACAGATCTTGAGCGGATATTATCGGCCGGCAGGGTTGCGCCAACGGCCTGTAATAAGCAGCCACAGAGGATTATTGTTGTGAAGCGCACTGAAAACATTGAAAAAGTCCAAAAGGCCTATCAGACATTTGGGTCCTCATGCATCCTCATTGTCTGCCGTGACAGGAGAAATGAGCTTATACGTCCATACGACATGAAATGTTCAGGGGATCTGGATATAGGAATCATCTGCGACCATATGATGCTGGCGGCCAGGGAATTGGATATCGGCAGTGTCATGGTGGGCCTGTTTGACCCCGCGGTCATAAGAAGCGGATTCATGCTTCCTGAATACATAGAACCGGTTGCGCTGTTGTTCCTGGGATATCCGTCAAAAGGCTTTTCCAGCCCACGGCGTCATGAAACGGAAAGGAAAAAATTGGAAAAGACAGTATTTTATGAAGCATATACAGAATAGATAAAGAAGAAATGAAGTCTTGTAGTATAAAAAAATCATCCGGACCAGTTCCTGACCGAAATACAGATACCGTTAAGACCTGCCATGCATTGCATGGCGCCTTCCGATGGCACATGACCAGGCATGTGGCTGGTCCCGCAGCCCATGCCGTAGTTGTGTCTCACCCGGTGAACCCGGAAGCCACGACTTTTTCTATAAGTTTTGGCTGTATTAGAGGATAGGTCCATTCAGAGGGAAGCCCGGGAAGCAGGCGGACTCCTTCTATCTCTGACTCCGGTTTCTCACCAAAACGGGATATTTCCGCATAAAACAGCATGCCGAAGGTTTCCTGTCCCGTGGCGTTCACCTTGTTTTTTCCGGTAACAGAATATACACATACAGGTGACATCGTGAACTCCACGGCCCCTGTTTCCTCAAACAATTCCCGTTCAGCGGTGTGACGGATAGCCTCATTTTCCTCCCCATCCTGGTTTGAAAAGTTCATCAACCGTAGTACCAAGTTCCTGGGCCAGATGGAATGCCAGAGTCAAAGTAGGGTCATACTTATTATTCTCTATGGCGTTTACTGTCTGGCGGGAAACGCCGCACTTCACGGCCAGTTCTTCCTGGGAAATACCCCGTTCCTTTCGCCTCTGCCTAATGGTATTATCCATGCTCAGTCACCGAATTTCCTTCTGTAATACAGCATATGTGCAGAATAGATGATGGAACTGACGGTCAGGGTAATAAACGGATTCATCCCCTCTGTCGGAACACCCCTTGCAACAGAATGATAAATACCCTCAATCACACAGAATAAGATATACACCACCATGACAGCAAACGTCCCGGCGCTGGCCTTTTCAATAATCAGCCGTCTTCTCTCATCCCCCTGCTTGCCAAGGGAAATAAACATAACAACATTAACAGCAAGAAAACCTGCTAAAATAACAACAGCCAAAACCAATTCCAAATTAATCCCCATAACATACCTCCAATCAACCAAGCGTCATCCATCACGAAATGTCAAAAACTTTTGACACTTAAAGTATACAGAAATTACAAAAAAATGTCAAGAGTTTTTGACATTTTCAGCCCTCTGTTAACAAGACGGGACACCAGACAATACATACAAAAAACTGGAAAACAAGAGATTACTTAGAAAAAAATAAAATCAGACAGAAATACAAGAAGACAATATCAGAGAACGCCCCCCACCAACCCGAAAACCTCCCAAAACCAACCTTTAGCCAACCGAGGGTAAGAAATATACCACCCCTCAAAAAAAGCAGCCTGCAATATTTCCTTTCATCCTGGATTCAAGAGCAGCAGAGCCAACAATACGCAGCGGATGAGTGGAATGGGAATGGGGATGGGGGAGGCGGATGCACCTTCCCCTCCGCGCTCCTTAAATCCTCAGCATCCTATATCCCACCCCCACATGTGTCTGTATATACTGTGGCTGGGAAGGTTCCTTCTCAATCTTTTTGCGCAGGGAAGCCATGAATACCCGCAGGGAAGCCACGTCGCCTTCCCAGGCAGCGCCCCAGATTTCCCGGGTTATATAGGAATGGGTCAGCACCTTTCCCACGTTGTGGGCCAGGAGGCAGAGAAGCTTATATTCATATGGCGTCAGATGAAGTTCCTCCCCGTCCAGGGATGCATACCCGGCCGCATAATCAATGGTCAGCCCGCCATTGGTAAATACAGAGGACTGTACGTCTTCCAGGGACTGCATGTAGTTTAAGCGCCGCTGGGTGGAACGGAGCCTGGCCAACAGTTCATCCACGGAAAACGGTTTTGTCAGATAATCATCCGCTCCAGCGTCCAGGGCGGCAATCTTATCATCATCCCCGCTTCTGGCGCTGATGACAATGATGGGCATGTTGGACCAGGAACGGATCTTACGTATCACATCCACCCCATCCATGTCAGGCAGGCCCAGGTCCAGAAGGACAATGTCCGGCCGCTGGGAAGCAGCGGTCAGGATACCCTGTTCCCCTTTATCAGCCCATACGTAATGGTAATCATGCATCTCCAGCGTGGTTGCAATCAGATTCTTTATGGCCTTATCATCCTCGATGATTAAAATTCCTGCCTTATTCATGGAAAGATACCTCCTCTGCGGGTAATATGAGCCGGAAAATGCTTCCGGACGGTGTGTTATCCAACACTTCAATGGTTCCTTTATGTGCATTCAGGATTGCCCTGCACAGGGGCAGCCCAAGGCCCATGCCGCGTTTCCCGTCCGCGGATTTGTGGCCCGTGGTATAAAACATCTGAAAAATCCTGTCTTTTGATTCATCCGGGATTCCCGGACCGTTATCACTGACTTCTATGACGGCATTTCCATTGTCCTTATAACTTTTTATGGTAATCCTGGAACCATCAGGCGTGTACTTGATGGCATTGTCCACCAGGTTTGTGATGACCTGAATAATCAGCTGTGCATCCACACTTGCCAGTATGTAATCCCCTTCCTGCGTTACCTGGATGGAGTGGTTTTCGTGTCTTCGGTTCACATGACGCATGGCCTCGTCAATGACCTCCTCAAGGAGCTCGGTTTCCATGTGCAGCTGTACTGCGCCGCCCTCCATCCTGGTGATGGAGAGCAGGTTCTCAACCAGGGAAATCAGCCACATGGAATCATCGTAGATATCACTGTAAATGCGCCGCTTGTGTGATTCATCCAGCGTACCCGTGTCATTTAACAGGACGCCGGCGTTGCCGGAAATGCTGGTAAGGGGGGTGCGCAGGTCGTGGGACATGGAGCGCAGCAGGTTGCTGCGAAGCTGTTCCGCCTTGGCCATGGCTGTTTCCTCCTCCCTCTTTCTGGAAATGAATTCTTTTTCCATGGAGGTTGCGCATTGGTTCAGGATGGCGATTGCAAGGCTGTTTTCAAAGTCATCCGGTTTCACCTCACCCATCCGTATTCCAATTACCCCATAAACCGTGCCGGCGCTCTGGACCGGCAGATAATGGAATGCAGCCGTGGACAGGATGGAAGTGGCTGCGCCTGTTTCCTGGCCTTCCATATAACATCTCCTGGCAGCGGACATTTCCTCCAGGGTGTCTGGGGAAGGCCCGCGGCTGCCTGGGTGCGGGGAATGGTCCGTAAAGCTCACCGGCGGAAGAAGGCCGTTTTCATCTGTCTGGAAACATGCAATGTCCCGTTTCAGGAGTTTGTTCAGCTGGGTTGCGGCGGCAAAAAGAATGCCGGCCGGTTCCCCGGCTTTCTGAAGTATCTGGCTGGTGTCAAGGATGACGCCGGATAGGTAGGCGTCCTGTTGGGAAAGCCGTGCCTTTTCCTTTATCTGCACCGTATAGGTGCTGGTAAAGACAGCTGCCAGGAAGGTGATTAAAAGTGTGAGCTGGGTGCCTGCGTCCTCTGCCTTGAGTACGAACATGGGCTCTGTGAAAATATAGTTGAACAGCAGGACGCTGGCCAGGGATGCTGCCGTGCTGTACCATCTGCTGGAAGTGACGGCCGCAACCACAAGAACACCCAGTATGTATACGGTTATGACATTGGTCTGGGAAAGCCCCATTGCCTCCAAAAGAAAGCCGATGGCCGTGGTCAGCGCCAGGACGGCGGCTGTTTTCAGGGTATCGGCAAGCTTGGTATGCTTCATGATTTATATCCTCCTTGTGCGGCAGCAGCGGTCCCAGCAGGGAGCTGCCGCGTGACGCCTGACGTCATTATAACATAATCCACCCATATTCAACAGTAAATTGAATGTATCTTTATATAATCTTTATACCAAGGCTGTTTCCGTTATACCTGTTTTATGCAAACCATGATAACCTTTACTCAACAGGAGGATCAGATGATATGAAATCCATTGAAAAACAATCGCCTGCCAGGATCATTGCACTTGGTTTTCTGGCTGTCATCCTGACAGGATCTTTTATCTTAATGCTTCCGGCATGTGTGAAGCCGGGAGTGGACCTTCACTATGTGGACGCGCTTTTTACATCCACCAGCGCGGTATGCGTTACAGGCCTGATTGCAGTGGATACTGCGGATACCTTCACGGCCATAGGACAGACCGTGGTGGCCCTGCTGATCCAGATAGGCGGACTGGGGGTTACCTCTGTTGGGGTGGGCGTTATCCTGGCCCTGGGACGCAGGGTAAACTTAAAGGAGCGCCTGCTGATTAAAGAGGCCCTGAACCTGGATTCAGGGAAAGGCCTTGTGTGCCTGGTTAAGAATGTACTTAAGGTGACACTGTGTTTTGAGGGCGCGGGAGTGGTTTTAAGCTATCTGGTGTTCTCCAGGGATTATCCGCCCGTAAGGGCGCTGGGAATCAGCCTGTTCCATTCCGTGGCAGCATTTAACAACTCCGGCTTTGATATCCTTGGCGGCCTTAAGAACCTGACCGGATACAAAGATGATGTGCTCCTGAACCTGACCACGGCAGGGCTCATAATTTTTGGCGGGCTTGGTTTCCTTGTGATCATGGATATCTTCAGGAAACGCTCCTTTAAAAAGCTGTGCCTCCACTCCAAGGCAGTAATCGTGACCACGCTGATACTTCTGGCAGCAGGCACGCTGCTTATCCGGCTTACGGAGGACATTACCTGGCTGGGAGCATTTTTCACAAGTGTGTCAGCCAGGACCGCGGGATTCAGCACATTTCCACTGGGAGACTTTACATCGGCAGGCCTGCTGACCGTGTCCATCCTTATGTTTATCGGTGCATCCCCTGGTTCCACCGGAGGGGGAATCAAGACCAGCACCCTGTTTACATTGTTCCACACCATCAAGGGCGCCGCCACCAACACACAGCCCCACGCGTTCCATTATAAGATACCCCAGGAAGCATTTTACAAGGCTGCAATCGTGACTGCTCTGTCGGCCCTGGTGGTATTCACCGGAATCTTTGCCATGTGCATACTGGAGCCGGGAATCCCCTTTGGGGACATCATGCTGGAAATCACCTCGGCCTTTGGGACCGTGGGCCTGTCCACCGGAATCACACCCGGCTTAAGCCCATGGAGCAAACTGCTTGAGATTCTAATCATGTACATTGGAAGGCTTGGCCCGCTGACCATTGTCACAATCTGGATATTTAAACCGGACACATCCGTATCCTTTCCTGAGGGGAGCATTTCAATCGGATAGAGGCATGGACACGAGGGCCAAGACTATATAAAGGTAACAGATAAAGGCGGCAGATATAGGAAACAGGAGGAAGTATAAGATGGCACGAAAACAATCGGAAGACCTGTCATATGGAATCATTGGACTGGGACGTTTTGGAAGCGCCCTGGCATATACCCTGGCAGAGGCCGGGAAGGAAATCATGGTGCTGGACTGCACGGAAGAAAAGGTCCGCCAGATACGCGGGGTCACGGAACACGCATATGTTGTAAAGGATCTGCAGAAGGAGACACTGAGGGAAACAGGAATCCAGAACTGCGACATCGTGGTGGTGTGCATAGGGGATAAGGTGGATATCAGCATCCTTACCACCCTGAATGTGATTAATCTGGGAGTGCCCCAGGTGATAGCCAAGGCCAACAGCCCGGAGCAGGGGGAGATACTGGAGAAGATAGGCGCCCAGGTGGTGTATCCTGAAAAGGATATGGCTGTCAGGCTGGCCAAACGGCTGATATCAAAGCGGATTTTCAACCTGTTTGAACTGGAGCAGAATATAGATATATCCGAGCTTAAGATGACATCCAAGATAGCGGGCAAGACCGTTGTCCAGGCGCAGCTGCGCAACCTTTACGGGGTGAACATCATAGCCATCAGCCGCAATGGATGGCTTACCACGGATATTAAGCCGGAGTATGTGCTGGACCAGGATGATACCATCGTGGTCATAGGGGATAGGGATAAAATCAAGCGTCTGGCCGATGACCTGTAGGAGGTACGGTACGATGTGCTTCCTCCTCCAGGGATGTGATTGAAAAAGAAGGCTCAAAGGATATCCGGTAGCCATTGTAATCCGTACAGCAGCCGTATTTGTCATGATAATGATCCAGGGCGGAGCGGAGGAAATCCTCACATACCTCCAGCTCTTCCGCCATCTCATAAATAGTAGTACATCCTTTTTCATAAGCCCGCACCAGGCCTGACAGGCCAATCAGCCTGTTATAGGCCCAGGTGCGGGCTTTGTGCTCCTGCTTGCGGTTGCCCGCATCCTCCTGGTCCAGGATATTGCCCACGGTGGTGTAATAGTGACCCAGCTCCTCCGCCAGCACGGATGCCTTTTCCACAGTGGGGATATCCTGCCGTATTGCTATCTTATTTCCTTTTATCAGCCCTTTGGCATTGGATTTAAACTGTTTTTCCAGAACTCGGATATGCTGCGTATCTGTATGTTCCAGCAGCCGTTCAAATGAATTCAAATCATTCCCTCCTTTAAACGCAATCCAGAATACCGCCTGCTGCATGGTGCAGGACATGCTTTTGCAGGCTACATATTGTCGAGGTCCTCTTCCATCAGGCGCAGCTGTTCCGCGTCTTTGGCATTATCATTATGGGCAGCCACGGGCATCAGGGAAAGTCCGCGGTCCAGACGGTATGCGGGAATCAGTGTAAGGTCATGGACATGTTCCAGGACCTTGGTCCGTCCGGCCTTGTTCAGCAGCCCGTAATAACCGGACAACACGGCGAACCCGTGGTCTTCCTGGCCCTTATCCTCCTTGCCGTACATCAGTTCACCCGGACTGACTTCCAGGATTTCCGCCATCTTAAAGAGGGTGGCACGCTTGATGTTTGTCACGCGTCCATTCTCATATTTGGCAACCGCTGACTTCTGCAGGCCGAGCCTGGACGCAAGCTCTTCCTGGGTCAGGCCCTTTTGTTTTCTGAGGCTGCGTATTCTTTCACCTAGCTCCATGATGTGTGCTCCTATCCTTTTGTTTTAGGGGTCGTATCCCTAAAACTGTAATTAGTGTCTTAATAATATCACATTCTTTATACAAAATCAATAATAATCCCATAAAGTGTCTTAAAAAGATTATAAAAAGCTTGACAGGCAGTGAGAGGGGTGGTATCCTGAAAGTGTCTTAAAAAGACACAAAGAAAAAAGGAGGAACACATATATGTATTTTCAATTAATGCTGCCCGGGGTAAGGGACGGGGAGGAACTGGTGCTTATGGTGGATGGGCAAAGGCACAAGGTGATGAAGCACACCCCCGAAACCTTGGAAAAGGCCAGGGAGAAAAACGCTGCATTGGCGGTCATGGCACAGGACAGGCTCAAGGATGTGATGTACTACGCAGAGGTAAGGAAGGATGGGCTAGGGAGAGGGGATGGTTTTGACCGGAGGCTGCACCGGCTTCAGGTGGTATCTGCCGGCAGGGACGGGAATGGATTTACCCTGCCGAAGATGTATCACCACTCATTCTATATTCCAGCCTGCCACAAGGAACGTTTCCTGGAACAAGAGGCCCTTGACCAGGCGGGGGATGGGGTGTTCTGGGATGCCAAGATGAGCATGTACGGTGCGGATTATGCAGATGCATGCGCCAGGTTAAGCGGGCAGGGGCTTGGGAAGCCACAGCTAATGGAACGGATTTCACAGATTAACAGGGACATTGACCTGGTGCTGACTCCCATGGATATTGCCAAGTCACTCCTGTTCCAGCATCCGGACCTGGCCAATGCGCAGCCATACACGGCAGCCGTGGTGATGAACCGGCATATTGCGCCGCCGGTTACCTATGACAGGGAACAGTACCAGAAGCTTCTGGATTTTGCCACGGCAATCGGGGCAAAGGGTGAAGAGGGCTGGGCCTTCAGGACCTATGCATGGGATGAAAAGAAAAAGGAAGCCATGACATATGAGTACGATGTGTTGGGCCATAAGGCAGGGGACAAGGTAGAGATTTACGATTTGAACGAGGACGTGCTCAAGGATGCCAAGGACCCCCTTAAGGGAGCGCTGAGAACCGCAAGCCAGGACAAAAGCCTGCAGAACCAGTCATGGCATCTGAAACATGGACAGGGCGCGCAGTGCCAGGAGTTTAAGACAAGGCAGTGGATGGACCAGAAGAAGGCCATGGCTGCCCCGAAGGCGGGAAAAGGCGCAAAGTGGACCGTCAGTCAGGGAGCATCCATGTGCGGGGTGGAGATAAAGGATAACACCCTGAAGGTTTCAGGCGATACCCTGAAGGTGGATGCGCTTAACAGTTTTCTGCGTACCCTGGCCGCCTATGTGGAATATCTTGATGATACAGGAAAGCCTATGGGAGGCAGGTCTTACAACCGTATCATAGGTCCGGTGGATACCATTATGGGAATCCCGATCCCGGCTGGCGGAACAACCATTGAGACAGCGCTTCCTAAGGACGCGTCAGGGCTGAACCTGTACTTTGCAGGATTGGGGACCTCGGCATATGATCCTGAACTGTGTGCCACGGGAATCGCACTTACAGCTATATTCCAGCTGGGTATCCCCTCCTTTTTCCTGGCAGCGGATGCCGGCCTTTTAAATACAAAGGTACTGACCGATGCGCTTAAGGACCGTGTGTTTGTGGAAGACGTGGCCAAGCTGATAATATCCATCATACAGCCTCCCATCAGCAGCCAGAGCGCAGAAGAGATGGTTTACGGATGGCTTAAGCTGGCTGCCAAAACCATTGGCGGCATCCTGGTCAAGGAACTGTTTGAGAAAATCCTGGTATGGATCATCGGACAGATTACGCTTCAGGAGGCTGCTGCCTGCATTCCGGTTGCGGGATGGATCATGAGGATTGCCAACGTCGCCATTGATGCGGCCATGATTTTAGAGACAACCATTGAAGTGTGTGCGTCCCCAGCCGTCATGACCACCCAGATTACAAGATCCATGGATTTAAAGGCAGAGATAAGCCCCGATCCAAGACATGGTGAAAAAGGACATCCGGATACAGCGGTCTGGCCCGCCACAGCCTGCAAATGGCAGCTGATGCTGTCCTACAAGGGAGGAACCACCAAAACCGTAACAGGCGTTTTTGGGCAGACAAGTACCAAGAAGCCGGTTTCTGCGGCGTTCACCAACGTGCCTGCCGGAGGTTCGCTGCGCCTGGTCCTGTCTGTATTCACAAAAAATGACTGGATTTGCGGGAGATGGGACAGCGGCTGGAAGGATGCGATGCCGGATGAGGGTGAGGACTGCATGGAAGTAAAGGGTGCCATTGAAGAGTTCCTGATTCCCCTCACAATGGATGTACAGTATGAGCACAAGGAAAAGCTGGCCTATGAAAACGGCGCATACAAGTGGGAATCCGGCCGTCTGCCAACGGGAACCGTGGCTGACCTGGGACACGCGTCAGAAGGCGGATGCCTGTACCGCCTGGGCGGCATTACATACAACAGTGCTTATAAGCAGGCGGGCTATGTATGGAGCGCCGCCGTAACCGGTGCAGGGACCGGCGTGACCCATCCGGTTCAGTCTGGCGGTGAGGCGCCTGGGATGCCAAAGGACCGGGCAGGCGGGATATCGTTCATGATACAGAACATCTCCACACTGTCGGATGAGGAAGTCAACAAACGTCTCAAGGAATCAGAAGTCGGTTTTACGGAGGAACCCTGTATTGTCTATGACAAATTTGGGACAGGGGAGGATAACTTCATCCTGGATACCAGAAACAGCCAGTGCCATTTAAGAAAGGTGGATCTGATGGACGGGCAGCAGGGATTCAGGCTGTCAGAACCAGCCTACAGCTATGGCAGGTTCATGCAGCCCCATCTGGATGACCTGGTAATCCACCCCAGCGGAACCGTGGTCGGCATTAACTGGGAGACCAATAAGATTGAGGTCCTGAAGCTGCCAAAGGAGGGATGCCATGACGCGGATGCGCCCCAGTCGCAGATACTCTCAGGAGAAGGGTTCAGGGAAGGGCTGATTAATGGGCCAAGGGCTGTGAAGATAGCGGCGGACGGCAGGATCCTGATCCTGGAATCCGGCAACAGGCGTATACAGGGCTTTGATGAGAACGGGAACCCGGTGGCAGGTTTCCTGGGAAGGTGTCTGTTTGAGATGCCGTTGCAGGCAGTGAAGAATGACCTGGATGGGGAACGGTTCACGGATGTGATGGAGGAGGCATACCGCAATGCCGGCCTTACCGGATTGTGTGGGATAACAGACCAGGAATTTTCAGGTGAATTGGATGAAGGTATTGTGTCGGATGCATTTTTACAGGAGCTTTCAGACGCAGGCGTCTATATCTACCGTGATGAAGATAACATCCGGCTCCGGACAGTGGAACCTGGGAACGTGTGGAAGATATGCGAGATACAGAGGGATATATCATATGTGGTCACGAAATCAGGTGAAAGCCTGCTGGTATGGGACGGCCTGGCCCAGATGACGGTATCGGTTGCCCATAAGGGCAGACGCTGGATATTGGATGACCTGCAGGGCGGCAGGTCCTATGTGGCTGAGCAGGATGGGACTGACAGGGAAAAGGCGGTGTTTTATGAGAACCTGTCCTACATGAATCTTTGGAACGGCCTGGAGGATGATACGTATCTGGACTTCTGTACGGATGAGAAAGGGTATCTGTTCGTACTGTCTTACCATGGCAGCGGGAATCAGGTTTCCGATTACCATGTAGATATTTATAATCCGGACGGAAGCTTCCTGGTGAGGACGCCGGATTCCAGACTGCAGCCGGAAGCGCCTCAATATATCAATGCAGGCAGGCTGGAATCAGATGAATTCAGGAACCTGTACACGCTGAACTTTGAGAAAATTACAGGCAGTAATGGAAAGACGGAACCGTCTGTCAGCAGATGGGTGCCTACGTCCCCCCTGTTTACCCTGGAAAAGGATGCGCAGCAGGAACTGGAGGGCGGAAACCTTGGAAAACTCAGGGAGCGCTTTAAGCCCCACGGTATTACGCTTACGGCTTCGGCCAGACTGGTAAAGCAGGATGACAGGTATGTGATTGAGGATGACCAGGAAGTGGAGGGAACTGTAAGACCCGTGGTATTTGATATCATTTATTGTGTGGATGAGTACTATGTCTACATGCTTCTCAGGAAAGAGGTGGATACATGGAGAAGAAACAGGTAGTGGTCACAGAAGGGAACCCGCTCATACTGGCCGCAGGAGGGACATATGGCTTTGATACCATCACCCTGATGCCGGGAGGCCGGATACGCATACAGGCAAGACCGGGGAATGTTAAAAGGACCGTAATCCAGGTAAGGGAAATCATAAAAAAAGGAGAATAAGATAATGGATATAATCAGTCAGGTAATTGAAGAGCAAAGGGAATATTTCAAGTGTCACAGGGATGGGGATTACAGGGTGGAATCCCCCATCCTCACATCGGACTATCCGGAGGGGCTCCATCTGAACCCAAAGGGAAAAAGCGGGATACAGCCATCCTATCTTTTATTCAGGAACATTGATGAGCTGAAGCAGATGTGCGTACCGGACCAGCTGGCCGTCATGAACAACGGCGGTGATCTGAACTGGGGCCTCAAGGGCTGGAAGGAAAAGTCCGGGGAATATACGGAGCAGCAGCTTAGCCCGCTGGAAAGGGCGGATATCTGCCATGCGTTTCAGCAGTACATATATGGGGATTCCAGGCTTGCTGAGTCTTATAGGGATATACTGAACCGCCTGTATTTTCAGGAGCCGATGATGATTCCTGTGTACAGTGCAGGAAAAGTGGTTGTAAAAAAGGGCCATCCCCTGATTCTGGGAGATGAAGGGACAAGCTGTACGGTGCTGGACTGTAATGAGCTGATTGTAGAGGAAGGGGCCGAGATTATTGCACATGGTGAATGCCAGGTGACTGCGGATAAGCTTGAGTCTGAAAGCGGAGCCACCTTCAGTATTGGCAGGAACGGAACCAACGCAGAGGATGAGACTGGAAGGGCTGCGGATGGCAGCAAGGGAAATGACGGAGGCCAGGGACGGGATTCAAAGGACGGCTGCGATGTGAAAGCCCGGGATGCGGACCGGGGAGCCAATGGTGATAATGGAAAAAATGGTCAGAACGGAACATCCGGTACAAATGGCGCAGGAGTGGAGTACAAGGTTAAGCAGATGATTGGCACCCACTATGTATTCAGCTATGGGGGCAACGGAGGTAACGGAGGAAATGGAAAGGACGGCGGCAACGGCGGGGAAGGAGGAGACGCAGCCAAGCCCACCGGCCATTGCGCAAAAGGCAATCCGGGATACGGAGGGAAAGGCGGGGCCGGAGGCAATGGAGGAGCCGGCGGCAATGGAGGCAATGGTGGAAAGGTCGTCATTTACTTCAGCCAGGAAGAGTCTCCGGATGCGCGGATTCAGCTTCTTTCCCCGGATGAGGCTGAGAAATTAAAAGGTGTCAGCGGAAGGGGAGGACTGCCAGGAAAAGGCGGTAAGGCAGGACATGGGGGAAAAGGGGGGAAAACCATAGATGATAAGGGAAACTACGTGCCCAGTGAAGCCAAGTATGACGGCCCCGACGGGGGAGAAGGAGGAAACGGGGCGCCAGGTACCCCAGGTATTCCTGGGGAGGTTTATGTAAACGGCTTATACATTGGTTAGCCAGGAGGTGGATATATGGCAGACATTTATATTGAGGCAGCGCCCGGCACATGGGGAAAGGATGGCCGGGACGGTCCGGATCTTTTGGAGAAAGCCGGGAATGGGGAGCCGGGCCGGGTAAAAGGCTTCCTGCACAAGCGCTATATACAGGCCACGCCAGGCAGGAATGGCCGGGACGCAGGAAAGATGCAGGATGGATTCAACGGAGAGAGGGGAGCGGCGGGACAGGACTGTCCCGGCCTGCTCCTGGAATGCCGGGTATTCACGGTTGACCGCCCCATATCCATATGGGCTGGCGGCGGAGCCGGAGGAAACGGAGGGAAGGGCGGAAGAGGCGGACGCGGAGGCGCGGGCGGTGATGCAGGTGAACAGCTGGCAGTATACATCAGCCGATATGGGCCACGGAAAGGCGGCATAGGAGGCCGCGGCGGCAGCGGGGGCAATGGCGGTTCCGGAGGAAATGGCGGAAACGGCGGCAATGTAACCGTGCGTTTTGGCACCTCCCGGATTCCGGAACCCATAACAGTCCGGGCCGACGGCGGGAAGGGAGGGAAACCTGGTTCGGGCGGCTGCGGCGGCCCGGGAGGTCCGGGCGGAATGAATGGAAAGGATGCAGGAATAGGCAGGAATGCCGTGAAACATGGAATGGCGGGGCTGTTCCGGAAAAAACGCTATATTGCCAGACCCAGGAAATCATCCAGGGCCCAGGGCGGCTGTCCCGGTGTGTGCGGAAGTCCGGGAGAACCGGGAAATCCGGGAAGCCCGGGCCAGATATCAGTGGAACAGGTAACGAAAGACGGGGAAGAAGGAATGGCAGGACTGCGAATGGTATTCCAGGGCAAGTACAGATTTGCTGCGTGGGATAAAAGCAGGATGATAATAAAAGCAGACGGAAGCCTTGATGTTATGTCAGATAAAGACATAGGGAATCCAATATCCGAAAGCAATCCGGATGACAGGTTTAATCTTTATGGGATACATAAAAATGAAGCAGTAATCCAGGCAATGAACGGGATGTACATTTCATGGACACCCGGGTCCGGCTATCAGGCAGACCAGCAGGATCAGGGAACGGCAGAAGTATTGCGGATGATTAAAAAAACAGAGGAACTGTGGGCCTTTTACCGGGAAGATAAAGAAAAAAACAGATATTACATGAATGTGGAGGACGGTCATCTGTCAGAGATATCCGTCAGTCAAGGGGAAGAATTGCCGGATACAGCCTGCTTCCATGTTGAGACGGTTACCGGCAGCCTTAGCCGGCTGGTGCTTGGCGGGGCCAGGGGGGCAGACCTGGAATGGGCGGATTTAAGATATGCGGTCCTGCGGAATGTGGATATGACGGAATGTACCATGATAAAAACCACACTGGCATGTGCGGATGCCTGCGGTGCCATCTTTGACCGGGCGTTTATGAACCAATGTGATTTCGGGAACATGGACTGCAGGGGAGCCAGCTTCATAAAGGCTTCCCTCATACAGTGTAAGGCTAAAGACCTTAATGGGGCCAAAGGGACATTCACCCAGGCAGTGCTCAGGGGTAGCTGCCTGGACCGGGCCAGCCTGCGCGGGGCTGTTCTGCAGGGGGTGGATTTTTCAGATACTTCCTGCCGGGAGGCGGACTTTACAGAATCGCACCTGGATTGCACCACTGTGTTTAAAGGAGCCAGGATGACACGGTGTAATTTCCGCAGGATGAGCCTGAAAGGGCTGCATATGAAGGGTACGGATCTGGAAGAGGCGTACTTTGACGGGGCGGATCTGACAGGAGCGGACCTGAGCTATGCAAATCTGAAAAAGGCGCATTTTACACAGGGAGCCTGTCTGGTCAATGCCTGTCTTGCCAATGCCTGCCTGCAGGAATCAGACTTTACAGGGGCTGTCCTTGGAAGCAGCATGGATTCAAGTTCCCTTGCAGCGGACCTGACAGACGCCTATATGCCGGATGCAGTGTTTAACCGGGCTGACTTAAACGGGGTAAATATGAGCGGGGTTAACTGGTACGGCTCCCATGCAGGCGCCACGGGAGCATATATGCATCATGTTAATTTTACAGGGGCCAACCTGGGGACCATGAATTTTGCCCAGGCTGATTTAAAAGGCTGCATATTTGACCGGGCCGTGCTGATAGGCACAAACTTCAGGGGAGCCGTGCTGCGCCCCGGGGATGGCGGCAGGAGGGTTTCATTTGCTGACGCATCCGTCCAGGGAGCAGACTTCTTTGCCAGTGAAATTGAAGACGCCATATTCACCAATGCCGCGGCAGCGGTTCCCGTGGAATGGTATTTTTCCCTGGACGGGAAAACGTCCGCAGATTACCGGAACATGCTCAACCATGATAACGAACCGGTGTTTGAGGAATTGCGGGAGGTTTTTTCTTCCCATGGAATCAATCTTGCAAAGAATGCCTATGTAAAGGTTGATGAAGATAATTATAAATGGAGGATTATGTCTGGGACAGGGGAGCCTGTTTACCAGATTATAATGGAATTCGGCCTGCTTCAGGTAAGGGGAGGGATTGACGGTGTCCCGCTTATGTCTATGGGCGACAGGGAGGATTTTGTCCGCCAGCTGGACCGCTGCGTCATACCGCCCGGGCTGCAGGGCATTTTCAAGGACAGCGGATATGGGCTGGACAAGGATGCGGCAGTGTATGCGGTGAAAGCCGGATTGTGCTGGAGCATTGACAATGGAACCCTCCAACAGACAAAACTGAAAAAGGGTTACCTGGAATTTTATGTTGTACGTAAGCCGGGAGTAAGCCTGGATGTATACGGTACAGTATTTGGAACCGTGAGGATCGGGCCTGGACATGTCTATGAACAGCAGCGGAATGTGATGGCGGCCACCAAATGGATACCTGACTTATTAAAGGGTGAAAGCATCTGCCCTAACGGACAGAACATATCAGTGGTTACCGATAAAAGGCCCTCTGTGCGCATGACTTGGGAACAGGTTTTAAAGGCCGCGAGCCTGCCAAAGGAACCGGAGTGCATACCCGGCCCCATGACATGGTGTTCGCGGGAAAGGGGATGTAATATAAGTGTATATGCAGAAAGATGACCGTAGGATAGCGGTGGTGGCAATGGGCTGCAGGTTTCCGGGAAAAGCCGATACGCCGGAGCAGTTCTGGGCCATGCTTAAAAACCGGACAGATGCCATAAGCCAGATTCCGCAGGACAGGTGGGATATCACACATTTTTATGACAAGGACAGGGAGGCTCCTGGAAAAAGCATTTCCAAGTGGGGAGGATTTATTGAAGGTGTGGATTTATTTGACCCAGGTTTTTTCGGCATATCTGAGACAGAGGCAAAATATATGGATCCGCAGCAGCGGATCCTTCTGGAGCTGACCTGGGAAACCCTTGAGAACGGCGGTTATGTACCCCGGAAACTGAGAGGAAGCCGCACCGGGGTATTTGTAGGGAATTTTGGTTCTGATTACCTAATCATGCAGCGAAGGGAGCAGGGAGGAAGGGATGTCAACAGTTTTTCCGCGGCCGGCAGTTCAGCCACCATGCTGTCCAACCGCATATCCTACCTATATGATTTCAAGGGTCCGTCCATGTCCATTGACACGGCATGCTCCTCTTCCCTGGCAGCCGTCCATCAGGCATGCTTAAGCCTGGAGGAGGGGGATTGTGACATGGCCCTGGCGGCAGGGGTGCAGCTCCTTCTGACACCGGATTCCTTTATTGTGGAGAGCAAGAGCGGCTTTCTTTCCCCAACCGGCAGGTGCAGGGCATTTGCAGAGGAGGCAGATGGATATGTAAGAGGCGAGGGGGCGGGGATGGTATTGCTTAAACGCCTGGAAGATGCTGTCCGTGACCATGACCGGATATGGGGAATCATCCTGTCCAGCGGAATGAACCAGGATGGGAAAACCAGCGGCATATATGCGCCAGATGAACAGGCACAGGCACGTCTCATGGATACTGTCTGCAGCCGCGCGGGAATCCGGCCGGAAGATGTACAGTACGTGGAAGCCCATGGAACCGGCACCAAAATAGGCGACCAGGTGGAGGCGGCGTCCATTTCCAGGATATATGGAAGGGAAAAGGAGCATCCGCTCTATATCGGCTCCGTCAAAACAAATATCGGACATGGCGAATCCGCTGCCGGGATAGCCGGGCTTATAAAACTTCTTCTGGCCATGGAGCATGGGGAGATACCGGCCACCCTTCACTGCAGTCATCCAAGGATGGAATTGTCCCTTAAAGAAAAAGGGGTTGAGGTGGTGACAGAAAACAGGGAGTGGGTGCCGGAACATGGAAAAAGGACAGGGGCAGTCAACTCCTTTGGATATGGGGGTACGAATGTCCATATGATTGTGCAAAAGGAGGAACCCCTTGAAACCGGCACGGTACATACAAGGGAAATTTACCTCCTGCCCCTTTCCGGAACCAGCGAGGCTGCCCTTGACGGTCTGGCAGCCAGGTACGAAGGGGCATTGTCTGGCCAGGATGCATTATGGGATATATGTTACACGGCAGCGGTAAGAAGGAGCCACTATCCCTTCCGGGCCATACTGGCATTTGCCGGCAGGGAAGACCTGGACGATATACTGGCAGAGGTACGGACAAAGACAGGTGGGGGACGGTCTTTAACACAGGGACAGCTCATCATGTCCGGCAGGCTTAAACAGCAGCTGGGAAAACCAGGTCAGGAAGAAATATATCAGTATGTACGGCCGTATCTGGACGGGGAGGAATTTGAATGGGAGCGCATCTATCCGGATGGGAAGCTGGCTGCATTGCCGGGCAGCTGTTTTCAGAAAAAGTCTTACTGGAATGAGAGCAGGGAAAGCCGGTCCTACAGACTTTGGCCGACAGACAGCCCGTTGCTAGGACGGCGTCTGACTGTGGCGGGATACGGCTGGGAACAGGAGATATCCTTGGAAAGCCATCGGTATCTGTCCGGTCACAAAGTGAAGGGACGGCTGCTTTATCCAGGGGCAGGATATATATGCGCGATGGCAGATGCGGGCAGGATTCTGGAACGGGATAAGAAAATCCGGCAGTATCCGGCACAATCGGAAAACGTCTGGTGCCTAAATGATATCTGTTTTCAGTACCCGCTGTACATGGGAAATGAAAGGTCACGGATTCAGGTATTCACAGATGAACTGACAGGTAACAGCAGGATATATGGCCGGCACCGTAAGGAAGGCTTCCTGCTCCTTGCCTCCGGATACAGGGGGGACTTTGAATCAGACAGCTGGCTGCCCGGCAATCCGGAGTATCTGAAATCCGGGCTTTTGGTCCATATGGGCCAGGAGGAGGTTTATGGAAAACTGAAAGAACGGGGCTTTCTCTATGAAGGGCACTTTAAAGGCATTGAGGAAGCATGGTGCGGCACGGACACCTGCCTTGCCAGGATATCCGTGGCAGACAGCGGGGAATGGAGTACCTGGGAGATTGACTGCTGTTTCCAGGCTTTGCTGGCAGCGGAGTTTGAAACTGATTTAGACGGGGGTTCCGGTTTCCAGATCCCGTCGGGAATCCGCAGATGCGCCATGGGCCGGAAAAAGGGGCCGTATATTTATGTTTATGCCGTACTGGAATCCAGGACCGGAATCTCTACGGTTGGCAATGCCTTTATCTATTCCGCCTCAGGGGAGTGTCTGGGCCGGATAGAAGGCTTTAGGAAGGAATCGCCGGATAAGGGCAACATCCCGGTTGGAAAAGAGGAAAACCTTGGGAATGAAACGGATTTGGAAGGAACAGGCGGGATTGGCGCGGCTGGCGGAAAGGTTGGCACAGCTGGCGGGATTGGCCCATATGTCAGGACCGGCGCGGTTGTTGGACAGGACCGTGCAGCCGGAGGGACCGGATCAGCTGACGGATTCCGGTCCTCCGGTGGATGTATGCCCGGACAGGCCGTGGATATCCTTCCTGTCAGAAATAAAATACGGGATATAATTGCAGATGCCTTAAGCCTGGATGCGGATTCCCTGGATGAGGGACAGTCCCTTGGGGATATGGAGCCGGATTCCTTATCCATATACGCAATCAAGGCTGATTTGGAAGACATGTTGAAAATACATGTGTCCCTGGATGAACTTCAGGGGAATCAACCCTTGGGGGAATGGATGGATATGATTCTAAAGGATTATAGATACAGCAGGGATTAACAGCAGAAGTGCCGCTCCCGACATGGAACACAGTACGGGTGCCATGCCATGTCGCCAGGCGGTACTTCCGTTTTACAGGTATGGAAAGCGCACATGGATTGTCAGCAGATTGCCCTGTGCCATACTGACAAAAAACGTTATGCCCAATGCGTTATGCTCAATAAAGAATATCGATTTCTTACAAATAATTTTAGATTTCTTCTGATTAATAACAGAAAATTTATTCAAAATGTAGAAAATGCACAAAAAATATGTGATGTATTGACATACAGTTGTCTATTGTGATAGACTCAAGTTGTCAGTAGATGACGTAACTAAATAAAAGTATAAGTATTCAAAACTTATATATGCTCAAAATAGGTTGAGCGTTTCTACCAACTACCGTAATAGTTGACTATAAGTTTTCACAATCTGTACTGCCCGGGGCACCGGGGACAGACAGTTGTGGAACCTTAGGAACAGCGGTGGTTTTTTTATTTGCCCGGGCCAGCCGCTGTCCAGGTGGATACGGACAGGAGGAGCATATGGCAGAGAATTTTGTATTAAAAGGCAACATCTGCTACAGCCAGGATGCCCAGACCCTTGTAACCGTAGAACAGGGTTATCTGGTATGCCTGGAGGGCAGGTCGGCCGGAGTGTACAGAGAACTTCCTCAAGAGTATGCAGCATTTCCACTGAAGGATTATGGCGACCGGATGATTGTTCCGGGGCTTGTGGATCTGCATATCCATGCGCCGCAGTATTCATTCAGGGGACTAGGTATGGACTTAGAGCTGCTGGAATGGCTGAATACACGGACATTCCCGGAGGAAGCCAAATACAGGGACGCGGAGTATGCGAAAAAGGCATATTCCATATTTGCGGATAACATGAAACGCAGCGCTACCACAAGAGCATGTATATTTGCCACCCTTCACAGGGAAGCCACCGAAGTACTGATGGACCTGATGGAGGAAAGCGGATTAAAGACCATGATCGGCAAGGTGAACATGGATAGGAACTGTCCCGATTTCCTGATTGAGGACAGCGCAGAGGCGTCTGCAAAAGAGACAGTGAGATGGCTGGAGGAGATAAGCGGCAGGTACAGGAACACGGAACCGATCCTCACACCGCGGTTCATCCCCACCTGTTCCGACGGACTGATGGAACGGCTGAAGGAGATACAGGTCAGGTACGGTCTGGCCATGCAGTCCCATCTGTCGGAGAACCGGGGAGAGATTGCATGGGTAAAGGAGCTTTGTCCGTGGGCCGGATTTTATGGGGATGCATACGACCATTTCGGACTGTTCGGCAAAGACGTGAGGACCATCATGGCCCATTGCGTATGGCCGCCTGAGGAGGAAGTGCACAGGATGCGGGAGAACGGCGTATTTGTTGCCCACTGTCCCCAGTCCAACACCAACCTGTCATCCGGAATCGCGCCGGTGAGGACCTATCTGGATGAGGGCATCCATGTGGGACTTGGAACCGATGTGGCAGGAGGCGTTGGGGAATCCATATTCCGGGCCATGGCAGATGCCATCCAGATGTCAAAGATGCGCTGGAGGCTGGTGGATGAGGAGCAAAAGCCGCTGACCGTGGAAGAAGCATTTTACCTGGGAACCAAGGGCGGCGGAGCCTTCTTTGGGAAGGTGGGAAGCTTTGAAACAGGATATGAACTGGATGCCGTGGTATTGAATGATGAAAGCCTCAGACATCCCCAGCCGCTGGATGTAAAAGACAGGCTGGAGCGCTTCATCTATATTTCGGATGAACGTCATATAGATGCCAAGTATGTGGCCGGCAGGCAGGTATTCTGAAACGGCCGGAATAAAAACTGAATATGTGAGAAAGAGCGGTATGGGGTAAACGTTCTTTCATGATAGAAGTAAAACCACATGTACTTAAAACCAAGGAGGTATGAAGTATGGAAAACAAAGCAAATCAGGGGTTTTTTGAAAAAGTATTTCACTTATCAGAACATCACACAGACGTGAAGACAGAAATCATTGCGGGAATCACAACATTCATGACCATGGCATACATACTTGCAGTTAACCCGAATATCCTAAGCGCCACAGGCATGGACCGGGGAGCTGTTTTTACAGCCACCGCCCTTGCGTCATTGGTGGCAACCCTGCTCATGGCGGCATTTGCAAACTATCCCTTCGTACTGGCTCCCGGCATGGGACTGAACGCCTACTTTGCTTACACCGTTGTACTGCAGATGGGTTACACATGGCAGATGGCATTGGCAGCCGTTTTCGTGGAAGGCGTTATCTTCATCCTGCTGTCACTGACCAATGTACGTGAGGCCATCTTCAATGCCATACCAATGAACCTGAAACATGCAGTGTCTGCCGGTATCGGACTTTTCATTGCATTCATCGGTTTACAGAATGCCAAGATTGTAGTGGACAGCGCCACCCTTGTATCCGTGTTTTCCTTTAAGGGATCTTTGGAGGCAGGTACCTTTAACTCCGTTGGAATTACGGTGCTTCTGGCCCTGTTAGGCGTCCTGATTACCGGTATCCTGGTTGTGAGGAATGTAAAGGGCAATATCCTCTGGGGAATCCTGATTACCTGGGTTTTAGGAATCATCTGTGAAGTAACCGGATTGTACCAGCCCAATGCAGAGCTTGGCATGTTCAGCGTGTTACCGGATTTTTCAAGCGGTTTGGGTATCCCGAGCATGGCGTCCACCTTTTTCAAGATGGACTTCTCCGGTATCCTGTCACTGAACTTCGTGACCATCATGTTCGCATTCCTGTTTGTGGATATGTTTGATACGCTGGGAACACTGATTGGCGTTGCATCCAAGGCCGATATGCTGGATAAGGACGGAAAGCTTCCTAAAATCAGGGGCGCGCTGCTGTCTGATGCTATCGGTACCTCCCTTGGCGCTGTATTTGGTACATCCACCACCACCACGTTTGTAGAGAGTGCATCCGGTGTTGCAGAAGGCGGAAGAACAGGCCTTACATCCGTAGTAGCAGCTATTTTCTTCGGACTGTCCCTGTTCCTGTCACCGATTTTCCTGGCCATCCCTTCCTTTGCAACGGCTCCGGCCCTGATCATCGTTGGTTTCCTGATGATATCCTCTGTCCTGAAGATTGACTTTAATGATTTTACAGAAGCCATCCCAAGCTACATCGCTATTATCGCAATGCCCTTTATGTACAGTATTTCCGAAGGTATTGCAATGGGCGTCATCTCTTACGTGGTAATCAATGTTGTGACCGGCCATGCGAAGGATAAGAAAATCAGCCTGTTAATGTATATCCTGGCTGTGCTGTTTGTTTTGAAATATGTATTAATCTAGCTATTTTCGCACACGAAGTGCTTTCGCACTAAGCGCCTAAAAGACAGGCGCTAAGTGCTCAATGCAGGAGGGAGATAGAATGGGAATTGGTAAAAACATGACCCGCGTTGATGCAAAGGATAAAGTGACCGGAGAAGCCAGGTACACGGCTGATTTAGAGCCGAAGGGCCTTCTGACGGCCAAGGTGGTGCGCAGCACCATTGCCAACGGCGTGGTAAAAAGCTTTGATTTAAGCGAGGCACTGGCTGTCCCGGGGGTTGTGAAGATTGTCACATGTTTTGATGTGCCGGATATCCAATTCCCCACTCCAGGCCATCCATGGTCGGTGGAGACAGCCCACCAGGACATTGCTGACAGGAAGCTGCTCAATACCAGGGTCAGGGTATACGGCGATGACATCGCTGCCGTGATTGCAGAGGATGAGATTGCCGCTGCCAGGGCGGCCCGCCTGGTCAAGGTGGAGTATGAGGAGTATGAACCTTTGCTGACCGTGGAAGCAGCCATGGCAGAAGGGGCAACACGGCTTCATGAGGAAAAACCAGGCAATGTGATTGCACACTCTTCCTTTACCGTGGGAGAGGGTACCTTTGAGGAGGCGGTGAAAGAGGAAGGGCTGGTGGTAATCGACAGGGATTACAGGACCCAGAGCGTGCAGCACTGCCATATTGAGACACCGATATCCTTTGCCTATATGGAAAAGGACCGCATCATTGTCACCACATCCACCCAGATTCCCCATATTGTGCGTCGCGTCATCAGCCAGGCCTTGGGGCTGCCCATGGGCAGGATCCGTGTTATCAAGCCGTATATCGGAGGCGGCTTTGGCAACAAGCAGGATGTGCTCTATGAACCGCTGAATGCATTCCTTACCACCCAGGTGGGCGGGCGCGGCGTGAGGATGGAGATATCCAGGGAGGAAACCCTTGGATGTACCCGCGTGCGCCATGCCATTGAACTTAAGGTAAAGGCAGCTGCCAGAAAGGACGGCACCCTGGTGGCCAGGAAGCTGGAGGCATACTCTAACCAGGGAGGTTATGCGTCCCATGCACATGCCATTGTAGCCAACTCATCCAATGAGTTCAAGCAGATATATCATGATGAAAAGGTTCTGGAGTCCGATGCCTATACGGTATACACCAATATTGCCACAGGCGGCGCCATGAGAGGATACGGGATCCCCCAGGCAGCCTTTGCAGCGGAGTGTATGGCGGATGACCTGGCCCTGGCCCTTCATATGGATCCTCTGGAGTTCCGCAGGAAGAACTGTATGCGGCCGGGATATGAGGACCCCCACACCCATGTGAAATGCAACACTTACGGCCTTATGGAATGTATGGAAAAGGGCCGCCGGTTCATTCACTGGGACGAGAAGCGCAGGGAATATGAGAACCAGACAGGTCCCATAAGAAAGGGAATCGGAATGGCCATTTTCTGTTACAAGACAGGCGTATATCCCATTTCCCTGGAAACAGCGGCCTGCAGGATGGTACTGAACCAGGACGGCTCCATGCAGCTTTCCATGGGCGCAACCGAAATCGGACAGGGTGCCGACACGGTGTTTACCCAGATGGCGGCAGAGGTGACGGGGATAACAGCAGACAAGGTCAATGTCCTGTCCACGCAGGATACGGATATAACGCCCTTTGACACAGGGGCCTATGCATCCAGGCAGACATATGTAAGCGGCATGGCAGTCAAGAAGACCGGAGCCATATTTAAGGAAAAGATACTGGAGTACGGCGCTTATATGCTTAAGCGCGGCCAGGACACACTGGATATAGAGAACAATTTCGTGGTGGATAAGGACACAAGGAAACCGCTTCTTGCCATGGAAGAACTGGCTACCACGGCATTTTACAGCCTGGACCGTTCCGTCCATATCACGGCAGAGGCAACCAGCCACTGCAAGACAAACACCTTTGCAACCGGCGTATGTTTTGCCGAGGTAGAGGTAGATATGCCTCTGGGCAAGGTAAAGGTAACCAATATTGTAAACGTCCATGACAGCGGGAACCTGATTAACCCCAAACTGGCGGCTGCCCAGGTACACGGCGGCATGAGCATGGGGCTTGGATACGGGCTCAGCGAACAGCTGCTCTTTGATGCAAAGGGAAGGCCGTTAAATGACAACCTGCTGGATTACAAGCTTCCCACATCCATGGACACGCCGGACCTTAACGCGCTGTTTGTGGAACTGGATGACCCGACAGGACCGTTTGGCAACAAGGCCCTGGGAGAGCCGCCGGCCATTCCGGTGGCGCCGGCCGTGCGCAACGCGGTACTGCATGCCACAGGAGTGGCGGTGGATTCCCTGCCCCTGGACCCGCAGAAACTGGTGGAACATTTTAAAGCAGCAGGACTTATATAGGAAGGGCGGTGTTAGCATGTATGATATTGACAAATACTACCAGGCAGTTGATGTAGACGATGCGGTGCGCGCCCTCTCAAAGGACCCGGAGGCAGTGGTGATATCCGGGGGAAGCGACGTACTGATTAAAATCAGGGAAGGAAAGCTGGCAGGCTGTTCCCTGGTAAGCATACATGGGATTAAGGAACTGGAAGGCATCCGTGTGGAGGAGGACGGCACCATTGCAATCGGCCCTGCCACCACATTTTCCCATATTACAAACAATCAGATAATACAGGACCTGATTCCAATCCTGGGGGATGCGGTGGACATGGCAGGCGGCCCCCAGCTTCGCAATATCGGCACGGTAGGCGGTAATGTATGCAACGGCGTTACCAGTGCGGACAGCGCCAGCAGTTTCTGCTGTCTGAATGCCGTCCTGGTATTAAAAGGACCAGAGGGCATACGGGAAGTGCCGATCAGCCAGTGGTACACCGGGCCTGGCAGGACCGTGAGGAAGCATGAGGAAGTGCTGGTTTCCATCCGGATTAAAAAAGAGGATTATGAAGGATACAGCGGCCATTACATTAAATATGGAAAAAGGGGAGCCATGGAGATAGCAACCCTGGGCTGTGCCGTAACCGTAAAACTGTCCGAAGACAAAAAGCATATAGCTGACCTGCGCCTTGCATATGGAGTGGCAGCGCCCACGCCCATCCGCTGCCATGAGACAGAACAGTCGGTCATCGGCATGGAGCTTGGGGAGGCCCTGGCTGAGAAGGTTGGAAGGGGAGCGCTCTTGGAAGTGAATCCGCGTTCCAGCTGGAGGGCGTCAAAGGAGTTCCGCCTGCAGCTGGTGGAAGAACTTGGCAAGAGGGCGGTGAGACAGGCAGCAATCAACGCAGGAGGTGAGTGGGATGCTTAATATCGTTCATATGACGGTCAATGGAAAAGATGTGGAATTGGCCGTGGACCCAAGGGAATCCCTGTTGGACACCCTGAGGAACCGCCTTGGACTGACCAGCGTGAAAAAGGGCTGTGAGGTTGGGGAGTGCGGCGCATGTACCGTACTGGTTGACGGAGAGGCCATTGACAGCTGCATTTATCTGACCATGTGGGCCGAGGGACGCCGCATCATGACGGTGGAGGGCCTTAAGGGCCCAAATGGCGAGCTGAGTCCCATTCAGACAGCATTCATCGAGGAAGCTGCCGTGCAGTGCGGTTTCTGTACACCAGGACTAATCATGTCAGCGGTGGAGATTGTAGGCACAGGAAAGCGGTACAACCGGGAGGAACTGCGCAAACTGATTTCCGGCCATCTGTGCAGGTGCACCGGATATGAGAACATCCTCAATGCAATGGAACGGATTGTGGAGGAAACATATAAGGTGGTCGGGAAATAACACACCATGGGAGATGCGGTGTATGGCCAGGACCCTGAGGAAGTCCTGGCCGGCATCTTAAAATATAAGGGTTTGGGATAACCCATAGTGAAAAGAGAGGGCGCTGCAGTCATGCGGCGCCCAATTCATTTACAGGTATGATTAAAAGCCTGGCTAAGCGCCTCATGGGAATAGGGAGATGAGTGCCTGCAGGAAGCGCCTCGCTGCTTTTGTTTGAAAAAATCTAGTGTAAAGAAAACCAATCCATTATAAAATAGCGGATTGGCACAACATAAAAGTGGCACAATAAAAGACATTAGAGAAAAAGCGAGGGCTGAAATCATGATTGATACGGATTTAAGCAGATATGAAACCTACCTGCGCAGCGAGGAACGCAGCGCCAATACCATAGCAAAGTATCTCCGGGGTTTAAGGGTATTCTTCACGTTCATGGGAAATGAATCTCTTTGCAAGGAAGCAGTAGTCAGCTTTAAGGGATATCTGACCGAATCCTATGCCCCGGCCAGTGTCAATTCCATGCTGGCCGCAGTCAATGGCTTTTTGGAATGGTCCGGCATGCCACAGATGAAAGTCAAGCCGCTGAAAATCCAAAAATGTCTTTTTGCAAAGCCGGAAAAAGAACTGACCCAGGAGGAATACTGGCGGCTGATAAAAGCAGCGGAGGAAAAAGACAACCACCGTCTTGCAATGCTGCTTCAGACAATCTGCGCCACCGGTATCCGGGTGTCCGAGGTGCGCCACATAACCGTGGAAGCCGTGGGGATTGGACAGGCCAATGTGGACTGCAAAGGGAAGAACCGTGTGGTATTCCTGCCAAAAGTACTATGCCGGGCACTGCAGAGGTATTGCAGGAAGCATGGGATTGACAGCGGGCCGGTCTTTAAAACCGCTGGCGGGAAGCCCCTTGACCGGACAAATATATGGAGGGATATGAAAGCGCTCTGTAACAGGGCTGGCGTGGAACCGGGAAAGGTATTCCCCCACAATCTGCGCCATTTGTTTGCCCGGACCTATTATAAGCTGGAAAAGGACCTGTCAAGGCTTGCCGACCTGCTGGGACATTCCAGTGTCACCACCACGCGGATATACACAATGGAAAGCGGCAAATCCCATATCCGGCAATTAGAGCGCATCGGCCTTGTCCTTGCAAAAAAATAAACGGCAACATAATAGCAATTATGTTGTCGCCAGGAGCGATTTAAATCAATATGGTACATAAACAGTTTAACATGGCACATGGAAAAAAGCAAGAATTGCTGTAAAAACAAAGTAAAACCGAAGTAAAACAGCATGAGGAACAGACCGGGGAAAGCGATTCTTTTTCACCGGTTTATTTTGCATACCATTTTGCTGGTTTCGGGACAGATACGGTTACGTTTCTTCCCAATACAGAAAAAGTGTGACAACATAATTGCTATTATGTTGCATCCCTTCTGCCGGACATAAGGGACAGGGATTCAAGGATTTTTTGGCAAACATCACAAAACTGATGAAAAAGTACAATTTTGTGTAAAATATGGAGGGGGATTTAGAGGGAAATGGGGTTATATTACTGGAATTAGAAGGCCGTTTATGTTAACATATAGGTAGGGGGCAATGAGCCCCGGCGGAGAACGAAAGGAACTGCGGGTTCCGAAAATGCGGGATAAAGGTGAGTATGCAACATGTTTGATATTAATATGGACAAAGTATATGTAAAAACCTTTGGCGGCTTTGATCTGTATTATAGAGGCGAGCTGATATACTTTTCCAGCAGTAAGGCCAAGGAATTACTGGCAGTTCTTGTGGATTGGAGAGGTAAGGCGGTCACGCTGTCCCATCTGGCAAGTATCTTATCAGAGGGAGAGCGGGATGAGGCGGCAGCCAAGCAGGCTGTCCACCTGGCATGGCACAGGCTGAAGCAGACTCTTAAAAAGTACGGAATTGAGAAAATCGTCATTAAGGGAAGAGGTACATACGCCATTAATAAGGAGCAGATTGTCTGCGATAGTTATGATATGGTGCGTCAGGTAGAAGGCGCATCTAATTATTTTGCAGGTGAATACATGCCTGAATACAGCTGGGCGGAGGTAACATTGTCAAGTCTCATGAGGGATTATTTTGAAGAAAAGTTTTAGAAAATTCTGAATTAAATACTTAGGAAAGCAAATAATGACAATATATTAGGTTTTCCGTAAATGAAAAAGAAGCAATCTGATAAGATAGCTTCTTTTTTAATATGTATAAAAATAACAAATTGTAACCAATATTTCCAGAAAACTACAAAAAATTACTTGCAGCATGGAAATGAAACGGTTTTGTAACGAATCTGAAAGCAATAGGGTGGTATATCCTTACAAAGAACAGTACTATGCGGCTGGAATTAATGGGAGTAACAACGCTGATGTCGGTAGTGAAAAATGCGAAGATATTCGTAAAGACCTTTGATGGTTTTGATGTCTATGTGAATGGCAGGTTAATTTATTTTCCCAGCAGCAAGGCTAAGGAGATGCTGGCGGTTTTGGTTGAAAAACGAGGAAGCAGCGTATCGTTATCCCAGATGACATATTTATTATATGAAAGTATAGAAGAAAAAACCGCAAAAAACAACCTGAGGGTAATTTATTACCGCTTACGCAGAAATCTTGAGGAATATGGGATTGAGCACATATTAATAAAAAAACGGGGCAGTTATGCCGTGGACACGGAGCTGTTCCTATGTGACTTCTATGAGTTCATAGAGGGCAGTCCTGATTATATAACCTTGTTTTCCGGGAGTTATATGCCGGAATATTCCTGGGCAGAGGATACATTGCCGTATCTGAAGAATTTATACCGAAAATACAATGGAGTGCTGAAATGACATGACAGGAATAATTGATGTACACACCCATATCCTTCCGGGTATTGACGACGGGGCAAGGGATTGGGATGAAAGCAGGAGGATGCTGGAGACGGCCTACAGCCAGGGAATACGCCATATTGTGGCCACGCCCCATTATTCCAGAAGAGGGCTCCGTCCTGAGATATACGAACTGTCTGCCAGACTGACCGAGGAGGCCAAAAAGATTGCGCCCGATTTTAAGACCGGTCTTGGGCAGGAAACGTATTACCATGAAGGGCTGGTGGAAAACCTGAAGCAGGGACAGGCCCTGACCCTGGAAGGAACACGCTGCGTGCTGGTGGAGTTCGACCCCCAGGAGGCGTACCACAGCCTGTATCAGGCGGTAAGGAAAATGACCATGGCCAGGTACATACCGGTCATTGCCCATGTGGAACGGTATTTCTGCCTGAGGGAAGGAAAGAACCTGGAAGAACTGGTCCAATGCGGCTGCAGGCTTCAGATGAACTACAGCAGCCTGGAGGGGAATGGTATATGGAACCGGGAGGTGCGGTGGTGCCGCAGGCAGGTCCTGGAAGGAAGGATTCATATACTGGGCACGGACATGCACAGGATGGATTACAGGAAGCCGGATGTCCGGGCAAGCCTTGGATGGCTGGAAAAACATGTGGGGGAACAGGCATTAAAAGCCCTGGTTAGCAGCAATGCAGACAAAATATTACAAAAAGGAAAAACAGGAGAATAGGGAGACGTATGGAAAAGACATTTGAAGATGACGAGATTGAGATAGACCTCTTGGAACTGCTGGGGGAGTTCCGGCGCAAGATATGGATCATATTGGGAGTAATCGTCCTGTTCGGCGGAGTGGCCGGGGCATTCAGCAAATTTGTCCTCACGCCCCAGTACAAATCCACTGCCATGGTTTATATCCTCTCCAAGGAAACCACGCTGACCTCACTGGCAGACCTGCAGATAGGAAGCCAGCTGACAAAGGACTATAAAATCATTGTTACCAGCAGAAGGGTGTTAAACCAGGTAATCGATGATATGAAGCTGAATCTTACATACAAAGAGCTATTGGAAAAGGTTACCATTGACAATCCCCAGGATACGCGAATCCTGTCCATATCAGTGGAAGACCCGGCCCCGGACATGGCAAAGCTGATTGCAGACAAGATTGCCACTGTTTCTTCCGATTATATCGGGGACATCATGGAAATGGTGCCGCCCAAACTGATTGAGGAAGGCGAGATCCCTATACAGAAATCCAGCCCCAGCAATGTGAAGAACGCACTTATCGGCGCGCTGCTGGGCGCGGTGATAGTATGCGGCTTAATCACGGTCCAGGTTGTGATGAACGATACAATCCGTACCGAAGAAGACGTTACCAAATACCTGGGACTGTCCGTACTGGCATCCGTGCCAATCAGGGAGGGAGAAAAGCCGGAGGACAAGGAAGCCATGATATCCTCCAAATCCAAAACCAAGACAGCGCCCGGTAAATCCAGGAAAAAGAAAGGCGGCCGTGCATCATGAAGCAGATAATCACACTAAACAGGGAAATGAAGGATGACTACCACTATAACGAAGCCATCAAGACCCTGAGGACCAACATACAGTTTTGCGGAAGCGGCATCCGGACCATCATGCTGACCAGTTCCCTTCCCGATGAAGGAAAAAGTGACATTACATTTGCCATGGCATCATCCCTGGCCCAGATTGGGAAAAAGGTGGTAATGATAGACGCCGACATACGTAAATCCGTACTGGTGTCCAGGTATCAGCTGGAGACGGAAGTATACGGCCTGTCCCAGTACCTGAGCGGACAAAAGACCCTGGAGGAAGTCCTCTATGATACAAATGTGGAGAACCTGAGCATGGTATTTGCCGGTCCATACTCCCCCAATCCAGCTGAACTTCTGGAAGAGGACCTGTTCGGCAAAATGATTGAAACGCTTAAGAATGAATACGACTATGTGATTATAGACACGCCGCCCATGGCTAACCTTATAGACGGAGCCATTGTGGCAAGACAGTGTGACGGCGCCGTGATGGTGGTGGAAAGCGGATGCATAAGCTACCGCCTGGAACAGCGGGTAAAAAGCCAGCTGGATAAGAGCGGCTGCCGTATCCTGGGCGTGGTGCTCAACAAGGTGAGCATGGAACGCAGCGGATACTACAGCAAGTACTATGGCCGTTACGGGAAATACGGCAAATACTCCAAATACGGCAAGTATGGCAAATACGGAAAATATGAGAAATACGAGAAGGCAAATGCATGAGCTGGCTGCGCAATCATAAAAACACAGTATACCGGGCCGGCATTGGAATAGCGGCTGTTTCCCTGATTGGCTTCATATGGACAGGCGCGGGCCTGTACAGGCAGAGAAAAGCCATCGAGGCAGAAATCGCGGCCAGGAACTACACCGCAGAATCCGGCGGACAGCAGAACGATACATACCTGTTCAGCGGGGACATCGTTGAGTACAACGGAAAAAAATACAGGCGCAATAGCTATGTAAAAGCCATCCTGTGCATGGGCGTGGACCGCGCAGGGGAAATGACAGAAAAGACCACGTCCGGTTTTGGGGGACAGTCCGACGGAATATTCCTCATTGCCCAGGATACGGTCCGCAATACCATAAAAATACTGATGATACCCCGGGACACCATGACGGACATAACGCTGACAGATTTAAGCGGCAATGTATTAGGAAAAGACATGCAGCATCTGAACCTGGCCTATGCCTACGGCGACGGCAGGGAGAAAAGCTGCGAATACATGGTGGAGGCGGTGTCCGGCCTGTTAGGCGGACTGAAGATAGAATGGTATCTGGCGGCAGATATGAGCGCAATCCCCATGCTGAACGACGAGGTGGGCGGCGTGACCGTAACCATTGAAACAGAAGGCATGGAACAGAGGGACCCGGCTCTGGTAAAAGGGGAAACAGTAACACTTAAGGGGAAACAGGCAGAGACATTTGTCAGATTCAGGGATATAAAGATTGGGCATTCGGCCCTGTTCCGGATGGACCAGCAGCAGCAATACATCAAGGCATTTTTTGAGGCAGTACAAAAGGGGTCTGCCCATGACAGCGGCCTGGTGGTGCGGCTGTTCGACAAGGTCCAGGAATACATGGTGACCAATATGGCCAAGGACCAGTACCTTAAGATTGCCATGGATGCCGTGGGAAGCGGAAAACTCAGCAATGAGGATTTCTACACGGTTCCCGGAGAGGGAGTAGTAACTCCCAGATATGATGAGTTCTACGCGGACCAGGAGGCCCTGACGCCTGTCATACTGGAACTGTTTTACCGGGAACTTCAATAAGGTGCAATAACCGGCGTGGAAACATGCTGTTTATTGAATATAAAACTCTTAGGAGAAAAGAAAGGAGAGGTGAAGGATATGAAAAAGAAATGCGCAGCAGCTTTAGTGTTGGCAGCAGCCCTGGCAGTACAGCCAATGTGGGCGTTTGCAAGCAGCAGCTCATCCAGCAGCGGCAGTGACGGAAGCGGTTCAATCACTTCCTCAACCACAACCAACACAAGTGCAAACTCCAACACCACAGTAACTGTATCGTCTACCGGTGTAAAGACCACAGGCGCAACAACCAGTGCAAGCCCAAGCGGAAGCACAATCGGGGTTGCTGTAGACACTGTGACAACCACAGGTCAGCAGGTAACAACCAACTCAAAAGGCCAGGCTGTTATCGGTGATACAGCAGTTGGATTTGCTCCAAGCGTAGCAGCAACAGCAGGTCTTCCTGAGAACGTAGTATCTGCAATCAATGAGATCAACGCAGGAAAGCCACTGACTGAGGCTGTTCAGACCCTGGACCTGACTGGCTACAACGCCCTGACCGGTACCCATGCAATCATTACCATGGATGCCAACACAGGCGCTGTGAAGACAGGCGCTGTAGAAGTATCCCTGTATGTACCTAACCTGGTTGAAAACCTGGCTAACGTACAGGTACTGTTCTACGACAACGCTACCGGCCAGTGGCAGCTGATTCCAGCCGTTAAGGTGGATCCGGTTACCAAGACCGTAGCTGTCAATGTTCCTGGATCAGGTACATTATCCGTAGTGTACAAGAACTAATGACATTGCAGTGACAGCATTGAAAAATGCCGGCCGGGGGCATGTGGCACAAGTGTCGTGCCCCCGGTTTTACAGGGGAATTGTCCCGGGAGATCATGAAAAAAAGTCTGGTGGGGAAAAATGTATCGAAAAGCAGATAAAGGATGGATGAAGCATCTGGATTTCACATTAATCGATGCAATGTGCCTGCAATTAGCTTATATTGCAGCTTACTTTGTTCGCCATGGGGTCCACTGGCCGTATGGAAGCCGTTTATACCGCAATATGGCATTGATATATGTGCTGATACAGGTATTCGTTACATTCTTTGGGGAGAGTTTCAAGAATGTGCTGAAACGAGGATATTTAAAAGAATTCACTTCAACCGTAAAACATGTAAGCCTTGTGATATTGATTGCGGCATTTTACCTGTTCGCAATCCAGCAGGGAGAAGAGTACTCAAGATTCACCCTGGTCATGACCGGTATCATATATGCGGTAATTACCTATGTGTGCAGGATTTTCTGGAAGAAATACATTCTTAACAGGGGAGAAGGCGGAAAGGGAAACCGGTCCCTCCTTATCCTGACTTCATCGGATATGGTGGAAGAAGCAATAGAAAACATCCGCAATAATAATTATGAGTGTTTCAGGATTGTGGGCGTGGCTCTGCTGGATGATGACCGGATTGGACAGAATATAAACGGGATAGATATCGTGGCAGACAAAGGCACCGTGGCAGAATACGTGTGCCGGGAATGGGTGGACGAGGTATTCATCAATCTTCCCAAGAAGATGCCTTTGCCGCAGGAACTGATGGATAGTTTCATTGATATGGGCGTAACCGTACATGTGAAGCTGATTGAGATGGGAAGGCTGAAGGGCCAGGTGCAGCATGTGGAACGTATGGGTACCTATACAGTCCTGACCAGCAGCATCAACATGGCCTCCTGGCGCCAGGCGTTCTTCAAACGCGCCATGGACATTGCCGGAGGAATCGTGGGCTGCATATTGACCGGGCTTCTGTATATGATTGTCGCCCCTTGTATTTACATACAGTCACCAGGACCAATCTTCTTTTCCCAGGTCCGTATCGGAAGGAATGGAAGACGGTTTAAATTATATAAATTCCGCAGCATGTATATGGATGCGGAAGAACGGAAAAAGGAATTAATGAGTCAGAACCGCGTACAGGGCGGTATGATGTTCAAGATAGAGAATGACCCCCGGATTATTGGGGGCGCAAATGGAATTGGGAACTTTATCCGGAAATACTCCATTGATGAATTCCCGCAGTTTTGGAATGTGCTGAAGGGTGACATGAGCCTGGTAGGCACCAGGCCGCCTACGGTGGATGAGTGGGAGAAGTACGACCTGCACCACCGCGCCAGGCTGAGCATAAAGCCGGGTATTACCGGTATGTGGCAGGTGAGCGGGAGAAGTGAGATTACGGATTTTGAGGAAGTCGTGAAGTTGGATAGGGAGTATATAACGGAGTGGAAGCCTGCGTTGGATATGAGGATATTGATGAAGACGGTGCAGGTGGTGTTGGGGAAGGGTGGCGCGATGTAGGTAGAGGAAGTATGCGCTTGGTATTTTTGGTTTTTGTTTGGTGCAAATAATAACAATTATTTGAGAGAAATTTTAATTAAAGGAGTAAAAATGGTAGAGGATACCTCTTTTCATGTTCATCAAGAAAAAATATTAGGTAATAATTCAAGGATAACAATTCTAAATACCCAAATTGATGTACTGAATATGACAGATACCATAAATTTAGTGGAAAAATATGTTATTAACAAAGAACCATTGCATTTAATTGGTGTTAATGCAGATAAAATTAATGAACTAAATAGAAATGAAAGATTAAAACAAATTGTTAATAGCTGTGGTGTCATTAATGCTGATGGTGCTTCAACAGTCATTGCTAGCAAATTCTTAGGAACGCCATTACCAGAACGAGTAGCTGGGATTGACTTAATGTTAAAACTGATTGAGTTAAGTTTTCAAAAAAAGTATAGCATATACCTATTAGGAGCTAAGCAGGAAATTGTCGAACAAACAGAAAAAATTTTAAAAGGAATCTATCCAGGATTAATTATTTCAGGAATTCATAATGGTTATTTTTCCAAAGAAGATTGGGATGGAATAGCTTCAGAAATAAAAGAAAAGAATCCTGATTTTGTGTTTGTAGGAATAACTTCGCCATTAAAGGAATATTTAGTCAAGTATTTTCAGGAATTTGGAAATAACTGTGTCTTTATGGGGGTCGGAGGAAGTTTTGATGTAATTTCAGGAAAAATTCCAAGGGCACCTTTATGGATGCAAAAGATGAATTTAGAATGGTTTTTCAGAGTTATACAAGAACCTAGACGATTATTTAAACGATATTTTATTGGTAATGTAATATTTATAAAGGACATTATATTGGAAAAAATATCTAATAGGGAGAAAAAATCGTGAAAACGGTAATGCTTATATTTGGAACACGGCCAGAAGCTATTAAAATGTGCCCTTTAGTCAAAGAATTAAAAAAAAGGAAATATATTAATACCAAAGTTTGTGTTACAGGACAGCATCGTCAAATGCTAGATCAAGTTTTGAGAGTGTTTGACGTAATACCTGATTATGACTTATCTGTCATGAAAGATAAACAGACACTTTTTGATGTGACTGTAAGAATTCTCGAAAAAATTAAATTAGTTTTGGAAACTGCACAACCTAATCTTGTATTAGTGCATGGAGACACATCTACTACTTTCGTAACAGCATTGGCGTGTTTTTACCTACAAATTCCCGTTGGCCATGTAGAGGCAGGTCTAAGAACATATAATGTGTTTTCTCCTTTCCCAGAAGAATTTAATAGGCAAGCTGTGAGTATAATAAGTCAGTATAATTTTGCACCAACAACTTTAGCAAAACAAAACTTGATTTACGAAGGAAAGAAAGAAGAAACAATATTTGTAACAGGTAACACGGCAATTGATGCATTAAAGACAACGGTACGAAATGACTATACGCATCCTGAATTGGAATGGGCAAAGGGAAGTCGTTTGATAATGATTACTGCTCACCGTCGTGAAAACCTTGGTAAACCTATGGAGCAGATGTTTAGAGCAATACGCAGGGTTGTGGAAGTACATTCTGATGTTAAAGTAATCTATCCTATTCATATGAATCCTTTAATACATGAATTAGCTTCACAATTTTTTAAAGAGAACAATCGGATTCATATAATTAATCCTTTAGAAGTAATTGATTTTCATAATTTTCTAAATAGGAGTTACATGATTTTAACTGATTCTGGAGGAATCCAGGAAGAAGCCCCCTCATTAGGTAAACCCGTATTAGTTATGAGAGATACCACCGAGCGGCCAGAAGGAATTAAAGCCGGAACTTTAAAACTTGTGGGAACAAAAGAGGAAAGTATATATACTGCTTTTAACTTATTACTATCAGATAATACAGAATACAAAAAAATGAGTATGGCAAGCAATCCATATGGAGATGGTTGTGCTTCTCAACGAATTGCAGACATCATTGAAAGGATATGGTATTGATGGAATTATTAAAAATTATCCAAAAAATATCAGGTGCGGATATCAGAGGGGGGTTCTATACCATTTTTTCTTATATACCAGGTATGATGTTAAAAAAGCTAAAATCAGAAATATGGATTGTAACAGAGCGAGAAGATGAAGCAAGAGATAATGGTTTCTGTTTTTTTGATTATGTGATAAAACGGGAAAATAATCAAAATATATACTATGCTATTAATAAAAAAAGTAACGACTATAAAAAAATACAAGCAATAAGCAATAATATCATTGAATTTGGAGGTTTTAAACATTGTGTATATACATGGGCTGCTAATAAATATATTAGTTCTCAGTATTCAAATGGTATGCCTAATCGTATTTTATATTATGCCTGGTTATTAGGTTGGTGTAAAGTTAAGTTTTGTTTTTTACAACATGGCGTAACCCAAAATCGCTCTTTATATTTAGAGCAACCCGCATCAAGAGTTTCCTTTTTAAGTTGTGTTTCTGAAAGGGAATCTGATTTCATGCAAAAATTAGGCTATAGTAAAAAAGCTGTAAATATAACTGGCTTTTGTCGATATGATTTACTTAGCAAAGAGAATATTGACAAAAATCAAATATTTATTATGCTGACATGGAGAAAGTATTTAAAAAAACATGATAAAACTCAATTTGTTAATACTACATATTATAAAGAACTATACAATCTTTTATTAATGATTAGTTTAGATACAAGATTATCTCATTATAAGTTTTTAATATGTTTTCATCCAGGTATGCGAGACTTTGAAAGTCTTTTTAGGTTTGACAAAACTAATATTGAAGTTGTAGATACTTCTGATTATTCTTTTTCTAAATTAATAAATAGCAGTTACCTATTTATAACAGATTATTCAAGTGTCGCCTTTGATTTCGCATATTTGCAAAAAGAAGTTATATATTTTCAATTTGATTCTACAGAGTTTCGAGAAAAACATTTTCAAGAGGGGTATTTTGATTTCCAGGCGGATGGGTTCGGACCTGTTTTTAAAAGAAGTGATGAGATAATTAACTACCTTGCTAAAGGGGAGCGATGTGAAATATTAAAGTATACCAATAGAGAAAGTGATTTTTTTACTTTTCATGATTTGAAAAATTGCGAAAGAACCTTTCTTAAAATCAAAGAAATATAATTAGTGGGGGAAACGATATGTACAACAATTGTATATATCTAATTTGTTATGGAAAGAATATATTTTTTTACAATAATTTTGCCTGTATATAATGCTATTAAATATATTGAAAAGACACTGGAAAGTATTATATTACAAAGCTGTAATAATTTTGAACTTATTATTATTGATGATGGATCGACCGATGGAAGTGGGGAAATATGTAAAAGATATTCGACAGAACATGATAATATTATATATATAAAACAAGATAATAAAGGAATTTGCAATGCAAGAAACACTGCTTTAAGTTATGCTTTAGGAACATATGTGGTTTTTTGTGATCATGATGATATTTTACATCCAAAAGCAATAGAAATATTATACGACAAATTGAAAAATGGTCTGTTTGATGCATTGAAATACTCTTATAAAAACGAAGTGATTTATAAGAATAAAGTACAAAAAGAGTATACAATTAAGTGTGATAATCTTGAACTAAGTTCTATAGATTTAAAAAAAGACTATAAGGCATTTAATCAGTTTGTTTATACCGTATGGAATGGAGCTTATAAGTTAGAAACGATTAAAAAAGCGCGTATTTCATTTGATGAAAGTGTTAGATACGGAATGGAAGATGTAATCTATAACTTGAATTATATCGTTAGAAATCAAAAGATTATTATGATTCAAGATGTTTTATACACTCATTATATTCGTTATGGGCAGAGTACTTCACGTAAATATGATATTAATAAAATTTTTTCTATTTACAAATCAATTGAGTTGGAAAGGGATTTTTTGGGAAATGAACTAGATGCCTCAGTAGCTATTCAATTGATGGGTAAATACATAAGGAGTTTCTTTGTTGCAGTAAATACTGGCAATTTAAATATTACTGAAAAAAACACAAAAATGCTAATAAACCAGTTTCGTGAAAAAATCAACATTAGTTTGTCTTTAAAAGAATTAATTTTAAATTTCAATTTATATCAAAAAGATGTTTTAAAAGTGGTTTTATTAAAACTAAAGATGTATCGGATATTGAAAAACCTATTGAAAGGGCAATAAAGATGATTTGGTTACTATTGGGATTAAATATCTGTTTACTACTAATTTATATGTTAACAAATAGAAAAGGAATTAATTTTTGCGAACCAGTTTTTTTATTAGTTGTATCAACAATAATTTCCGCTTTATTTGTCATTATGAATTATCACAATTGGAATGTATTAGAGGACTTTTCCTTAAAAACAGTAACGTTGTTTTTTGGAGCCGAAATATTTTTCTTGATAGGCAGTATATCTGCAAAATTTCTGTTTGCTTCACTTCCAAAACGTAAAAGAAAACTTTATTACAATTATCATCCTATTATCATAAATAAGAATATTATTGCTTTATCTTTTATTTTTGTTATTTTCTCTGGCATAATTTACTTTTTTAATTTATTACAAAAAAGTGGTCTTTCATATACTGGATTTATCAGTTATATGACCCTCATAAGGCCTATGCTAAAAAATAATGAAATATCCATAAGTTTCATTTCTTTGCAGCTTTTAAATATTAGTAAAATATTGGCATATATTTTTTCATACATATATATATGGAATTTAATTACTTTTAAAGAAAAAAAATATGTATATTTATTAGTACCAACTATATATATAATAGTTTCATTATTAACGTCTGGACGCATTTATTTTATCTATTATGCTATTTTTGTTTATACGTTATTTTTTTTATTAATCAAAAAGAATGTGCGATTCTCTTTGCGGAAAATAATTAAGTTTATAATATATATATCTATTTTTTTATTTTTCTTTTTTATATTATTTGCTGTATTAGCAAATATGGTAGGAAGAAATACATCACACTCAATATTTGTGCAACTATCGGTTTATATTGGGGGACCTCTAATTTCTTTTAACAAATTTGTAAATAGCTTTAATTTTTCTAAACCAGATTACATGGGTGAGGAGACACTAATTGGAATTTATCAGGTATTAAGAAAGATAGGAATTATTGATGTTCCTCTAACCCGCCACCTACCCTTTGTCCAGTTTGGCGATAATTGGGGAAATGTATATACTGCCATGCGTAGATATATTCATGATTATGGAATTATAGCTTCTATGATTATAGTCTCCTGTATAGGCTTCATATATGAATTTTTTTATGGTTTGATTTCTAAAAAAACTTATTTATCTTTACACTGTTTTTTATATGCAATGTGGATTTATCCAATTCCAATGATGATAATCGACGATTTATTTTTAAGTAATTTACTAGGAATAAATACAATTTATGACTTGTTTTTTCTTCTATTGCTTTATAGAATTTTTATTAAGAAAAATTATGTTGAAAGAATAGATTAGGATAGTATCGTATGATAAAAAATATAACAATGGTTTTATGCTCTAACATGATTAATATGCTTGTGAGTGTTGCAATAGGTTTTATACTGCCTAAATATTTAACATTAGAAAGTTACGGATATTACAAATTATTTCAATTTTATATAAACTATGCGGGGTTACTTCATCTGGGATATGCCGATGGTATTTTTTTACGTTATGGTGGTATGACAATCAATCAAATAACGAAAGAGAATATTCTTACTAACTCATGTACTTTAAGAAATATGCAATTGATAATCTCTGCAATTATTTTAGCCGGTGGTATTTATGTAAAAAACTATATTATTATTCTTCTTGCTTGTTCTTTAATGCCTATTAATATGATTGCATATTATAAAAACATTTTTCAGGCTACTGGAGAATTTAAAAAGTATGGATATATTATATCGGTGCTTCCTATGCTAAACTTTATTGGTGATTTTATATTACTAAAAATTATTATGACAGATAATTATGTTTATTATATATTTGTCACAGTAATTTCCAATTTATTGGTATTTATGACACTGGAAATATATTGCATTAAGGTATTTGGTGGTATAAAATTATCTATTTTAGATATTAAAAATTTAGTGTTAAATATAAAAACGGGCATCTCTTTATTACTAGGTAATTTAGCATCAGTTTTAATTGTGAGTATAGATCGATGGTGTATTCAAATATTTTTAACACTGAAAGATTTTTCATATTATTCCTTTGCTGTGAGTATTGAAAATCTTTTTAATATTTGTGTTTCTGCAATAACAATAGCTTTCTACAGTTATTTATGTAAAGAGAAGAATGTACTAAATATAAAAAAAATGAAAACCAGTTGTATAATTATTAGTATATATATAATTTCTATATCGTTTCCTGTAAAATTAATAATTCAAATATGGCTGAACAAATACGAAAATTCTATAGTGAGCTTATTCTTCTTAATCGCTGCTCATGCCTTCTATTTTGTAATAAAAGCCATATATGTTAATTTATATAAAGCAAATCATGAACAAAAATATTATTTTTATCAAATGTTATTTATTCTAGGCATAGCAGTAATTACAGATTTGTTAGCTTATTATTTTATCTCCAAAACAATAGAGATTTTCGCGATTGCAACTTTGTGTACAGCAATGGTATGGTATATAATATGCTTTTTTAGGAATCAAGATATTAAAAGTAAGCTTGCCGAGAATCTGTTAATATTTTTTTCTGTTGGAACTTATTTGTTCTGTGGATTATTAATACCAAATGCAGTAATTGGTGGATTGGCATACTTATGTATTATTACAATATCAGTATTTATTACATATAGGAACTATGAATATAATGTGTTATCTGGACTATTAAGTGTGATAAAGACATGAAGTTTATGAGTGTTTTTCTTTAAATCGAGATATGTGAGTATTTCGGGCAGTTTTTTACCACCAGCCCGGTGGATATACCAGTGCGGTGAAACCGCCTGTCCGGAGGACTGGAAACCGTCAGTCCGGGCAAAAGGAAACCGATATATGTGCGGCGGAGCCGCCATCCTGGAAAAGCGAATCTCCAGGATGGGGACGCCAATTAATAGGTTACATTTATTCGCTCAGTGCTGAATCGTACCTCTGGCTGGTCAAAACTGGCACCTTTGATGAGGCGCTTCAGGCTGTTGCTCTTGCGGTTGTTGTATTCGATGTCGACTAGAGGTCCAAAACGGCCCTCGAACGGGACGTTCTTCATCTTCATGTCATTCATCTGTGTGACAAAGCCATCTGACATGGAAGTCAGGCGCATTCCAATAAGTTTGTCAATCGTGCCCTGGTTGGTCATGGTTCTTACCTCCTGTAATAGTCAGCGTGGGTGATGGCGTACTTGTTATGAGTTGCTACAGCATCGGAGACCTGTGTCTCCATTCCGTTTTATCCTGCCCAGCCTATTTATGGATCAGTCACTGTTCCACTCCAGGTATTCCTGATGATTGTCCGGCATGTGTTCCGTAACGGTGATGTACTGCCCCTTTCGTCCAAATAAGCGGCAATGAGAGGCAATGCGGTTGTGATTGTGAAAAATCCCAATAACGGTATCGGTTATCCGGACATCCACCTTGCGTTTGATGAATCCGTAAGGGACGGAGTATGGCATCCCGTCAACGGATATGTGATAATTGAAATGAACGGTGGCTTGTTTCCATTCCGCCAGTTCATGAGGGGTAGCCGGTAGCTTGGCCAGTAATGGCAGTTCCCTGTCGCGGAAAATCCCATATCGGGTACCCTCTCCTGCCTATCGTAAAGTAGGCCGTGTATATCGCCATAGGGATTGATATGTCCGGGAGGAAGGATGTCCTTGGTATGTATATTGGGCAGAATGAAAGCGCCAAATTCTGGCTTTCTATTCTGAACGGATTAAAGAACCAGGGTGTAGAGGATATCCTGATTGCGTGCATCGATGGGCTTTCTGGTTTCCCACAGGCGATAGAAGCCGTTTATCCCCAGACAGAAATCCAGCAGTGCATCATCCATCAAATCCGCAATACCACCCGTTTTGTCTCCTACAAAGAAATCAAACCCCGGATGGCCGATTTGAAGAAAATGTATGCGGCACCGACCGAGGAAACCACCTTATCGGAATGGGACAGTTTTGATGAAAAATGGAGTGGGAAATATCCCAAAATCGCCTAGTCCTGGCGTGATAACTGGACATATCTATCCACCTATTTTATGTATCCAGAGACAATCAGATGCCTAATCCATACGACAAATACCATTGAAGGATTTAACCGTCAGCTGCGAAAGGTGACGAAATCCAAGACGGTATTCCCATCCGATGACAGCCTTTTAAAAATGCTATATCTCACAAGATGGATATTATGAAGAAATGGACGGGGTACCTTATAGGATTGGGGGCAAATCCATTCGCAGCCGGAGATATTTTTTGAAGAACGGTTGTCCTGATTATAAGCGGTGTGGGCCGGCTGACGGGTTGCCTGAGCCGCCCTGCTTGACATACCAAGAATCCGTATTATAATACAAACAAAGGGAAAGACCCAGAAAGATGGCTTTGCCCTTCGCAACTATCAACTTATCCTATTTCAGTTTTTTGAGTTTACACAAACTTTGAAACGGTCTCGGCCGGGGAGTTACGAGGTAAAGAATTAAATTCGATTAATTCTATCGCAAAAACATCCAAGATTAAAAAACATTAAAAACATTAAAAAATGAAACTAATATTTGGAATATAAATATTTTTTCCGGGTTTTATCCAATAATAAATGTTTCATATTATAAAAACCAAATGTATTACTCATAAATACTGTTATAAAAATAAGTCACCAGATAATCATAATTTTCATAATTATGCTAACCCCAATGGACATTAAGAAATCCACCCCCACCTACCCGCAACCAAAAAAATTCCCGTTTTTGCTTTTATAAGAAAAACCAAAAAGCCATCCCCCATTTAAAGCGGCGGCCCATTTCTCCCCCTCCTGCGCTTCAACCCACCCCCCATAATCCCCGTTTTACAATTCAATATCCCACCCGCCACAGCAATCCCTGATTTCTTCAAAAATTCCAGGGATTCTTCCACGGAGCTGCGCAACACACAGTCCTGCCGCACCACCAGAAGCACGCAGTCCATGAGACCGCGCATCTGCTGTACGTCAGAAAGGGTACCCACCGGAGGGGTATCGATGATGATATAATTATAGGTATCCTTTATGGCGCGGATGGTGGGGAAGACCTGGTTGTCGGCATGGAAAATGTTTTCCTGATTGAATCCCTGTATGGTATAAATCCCATTATACATCCGCTCCACCTGCTGCCTTAAGTTTTCGCCTGTCCGGGGCTGGGTGCGTTTGTCACCATCCTTGGGTTTGTGGTTTCTGGCCAGTTGGTAAAGCACGCCTTTTTTGAAATCAAAATCCAGAAGCAGCACCTTACATCCAAGTTCGGTCAGACGCAGGGACAGATTGTAGGCAACGGTTGATTTGCCTTCTCCCGGGACACTGGAGGTAACGGCAATGACCTGCTGGTTTTCTTTTTCAGTGAGATAGCGGAATACTGCTGCCATGCGTCCGTAAGCCACCTGATATTCCTGCGGCAGGTTTTTGCTGTCAAGATATCCATCGGCGGTTTCCTTTTTGGAGTCGATGTAAGGTATTTCCCCGATTATATCAAGGCCCAGGGCCTCCAGGGAACTGTTGTTGCGGATTTTGGGGATGAACAGGTAGTAAACAGTGCCCAGTACACAGCCAAAAAGCAGCCCGGAAGCTGTTCCGATTGCTGTATTCCGGAATGAGGCGGATGGGACGCCTGTGGCCTGCCCCGGGGTATCGATGACGCTGACAGAGCCGATACCCATTACCTCCAGCATGACATCTGGAAGCACCTTCATCAGACGGTTCAGTAAGTCCACTGCCTCATGTGGATTTTCCCAGTGCAGGGTAAGCTGCATAAAAGACGTGTCATCCTCTATGGTCACGTTAATGCCTGATTTTAACTGTTCCAGGGATATATCCCTATATTCATCCGTGTCCAGGACTAATTCCAGCACCCGGTTGCTGGTTGCCAGAAGCTGTACGGTTTTCACAAGGTTCCTGGCAAGCTGTATATCCTCATTTTTGGGGACAGGGGTCCCGTTCTGATAGACATCATTGGTATTCCGGGCATTTACAATCATGGAAGCCCTGGTTTCATAAGTAGTCCCTCCGTCCAGGGAAAGGGCAGTGCCGGCCAGGGCTCCCAGCACCATAAGGAATAAGATAATCCAGCGAAGGTCCCAGATTGAATGGAGAAGGTCAGGTATATAGATTTCTATTTCATCATTTGTATCCTGCATTGAGGTACCTCGCTCTCTATCATTTGTATGGGACAATAAGTCCCCCCTCCTGTCATTTTACCAAAAACCATGGAAACATCAAGTTTAACGTAAGTTTTAATCATGGTCTTTTGTCACGGTTTTAGTTCCGGATTCCAGGTTTTAACTCAGGACTTTCTTGACATATCTGGTACCAGGAACTATAGTAAGTAAAAGGCATTGGCCTGCAATGATGTTGACAGGAAAACGAAGCGTGGGCGGATGCATTTTCATGATATGATTTTTTCGTTAGGAGTTACGATTGAACCTTTTATCTCAACGGACTTGGATGTACATCCTGAAAGACATATTAATAGAATTAAAGTATTTACCCATTGCACTTGCAGCAGGTATTTTAATAGGCGGCGTCCTGCTGGTTTTTTCACGGAACAGGAGAAGGACCTTTTTAAGCATTCTCTGCATCATCTACTTTGTCATGATATTCATCATAACCATATTTGAGCGCGAACCGGGCTCCAGGACAGGAATCAGCCTGACGCTGTTTGAGACCCTGGGTGGACCTCATGACAATGCCTATGTTATTGAGAATATCCTTCTGTTCATCCCCTTTGGTTTTCTGGTTCCCAAGATGTGGAAATGTTTGAGACGCATACCGGTCTGCGTATTTGCTGGTTTTTGTCTCAGCCTTACCATAGAGATAACCCAGCTTCTGACCCAGCGCGGGCATTTTCAGGTGGATGATATTCTGATGAATACCATAGGCGCAGGAGTTGGGGCCTTGTTTGGTTTATTCCGGTTCCGGAAATCAAATGAATATGGATAATGTTTAAAATACTGCCTGGATTATTATTTTGCAAATGACTAATGGGTTTTGAACATATGACAATACTGGCCGGATTAAAGAGAATCCGCCATGGAGACGGGAAAACGAATGAATGAAAACATCCATTCAAAAAACCTGTTTATCCTTTCTGTTACGAAGGGTCCCATGACTTTCTTTGTACTGGCGCAGATATTCCATTTGCTGTTCATCGTCCACTTCACGGTCATATGGAGTTGTATTACAGGCGCAGCAATATAGGGCAAATGCAACAAGAATAAGAAACAGTATAATGATAATCAGCCAGAACATATAACCTCCATTTCAGGAATATAGCTGTTAAGCGACTATTATGATAGCAATATAAGTGGGGCCAAGGGCAATATAAAATGCGGCAAAAGCCAATATAAATGCCTCATAGGTCAGTATAAATGCTGCATGGAGCAACATAAATACACCTGCGATACACCACAAGTCCCCCCAAAAAAGGGCTTTTAGAATCTATAAACAATAAAACCTAAAAAAAAAAGTATCAAATACACCAAAAAAGTACCAGGCCGGCAGACAACCCGCTGACCTGATACCCTTACTATAATCTATCCACATTCCATAAAACTATGCATATCCCAGTGGAATTATGCAGATTCTATCATTTCCGATCACTTCTCATCACAAACCTGGAAAATATAAAATTTTAAGGCTTAGTGCTAGGAACCGCTTGTTTCAAGGCTTCCAGCAGGTTCTAAGTCCTTTACTACACCACTTTTACACCATTTCGGCAATCGCTGACATTTCCTCTTTCAGTGTTTCATCGAGTACATGACAGTATAAGTCCATAGTCATTTGCAAGGAATTGTGTCCCAGCAATTTCTGTAATGTTTTAGGACGCATACCTTTTGCGATACAATTCGTTGCAAAAGTGTGCCTAAGACAATGTGGTGTAAAATGTTCAAATCTTTCTTTTGGACGTTCAGCGTTAATTCTTGCAACTAAATAATTGATAGAATCTTTTATGTTGGTAGCGTTTAACGGACGATTTGTTTTACTGGTAAATACCAAGTCCTCAAAGCCTTTTTGGGGAGCAAATCGGGTGTTTACATCATCGTGCCATGCTTTCTGTTCCTGTAGTGTTTCTTTTACCAGCTTAGACATGGGAATGTTTCTCTTTCCTGCTTTACTCTTTGGTGGGTGGAACTCGTAAAGTGCATTCCCGTTATTAGGCATATAACATAATGTTTTTTCTACCCGAATAATGCCATTTTCAAAATCAATGCAATCCCATGTTAGACCAATGATTTCTCCCATTCTCATACCCGTATTTAGCGCCACGACAAAGAACGGATATAACCGACCATCTCTTGAAGCGTGATATAGGACTTGAATCTCTTTTTCTGTTAATACCCTTTTTTCAACCTTTTCTTTGTTTTCAATTTTGGTATTCACAGTCAATGCAATATTTTTGTTTATTAAATCTGATTCCATAGCACGATTAAGAATATCAACTAAAAGTGCTTTGCTGTCTCTCCTAGAGGAATCGCTTTTCATATCATTAAATGCGTTCTGTACAATAACCAAGTTAAGATTTGTCAGTTTTCGCCAACCTAAATCTTTGCGAAGCCGGTTATATTGGATTGAGTAAGTTCTCTTAGTTGTATTTCTGCAATTTTTCTTGCAGGTTTCAAGCCACACCTCATACCATTCGTCCAGCGTCATATTGCTATCAACAACATTTAGTTGCTTTTCGTCCTCATATTGCTCGTCTCTTAATTTCTTTGTGATTTCATTATATGTTTTAGCGTAAATGGTCTGTCTTTTGCCAAATCTATTGATAAATCTTGCCTGATACAGTCCGTCTTTACGCTGGGTGATTCCGCGCCCTAATTCTTTCCCATTTAATGATTTACCCATTATTTTCTTCTTCCTTTCTTCGGTAAATCACAGGGAATTTGTGTAATAGATATATTTTTTGATAGTATACCATTAAAACCCCATTATTTCAATTTATAGTGCCATCGTATCAATCCACCTGTCTAATTTGTTTTTGTCAGCATACCAGCGGTTGCCTATCTGAACTCCGAATCCATTATGCCCTCTGACTAGTTCTCTTGCTTTAGTCTGACCTATTCCCAAATAGTCACAGACCTCTTTGAGTGTCAGAAGTTTTTTATTTGCATTGGATTCCCTCATTGTCAGATTATTTCTCCTCAATGTTGGAATCTCGTTCTTCATGCCATTTCTCCTTAAAATATTTGTGGACTTCCCAGTACCTTGATTTCAAAAATTGCACGATTGTAACAGTTCCATTGTCACATAGTACCTTGAACCAGTCAAAGCGATTGTTTTTTGAGTACATGAGAAGCTCTGCATAGCTGTCTATACCGTTTTGAATACAGAACTCTATCATTTCTCCTATTGCGCTGTATTTATCGCTTGCAAGGCTTATTATGGTGCTGTAATCCGCTCCTGAATAGGAGAGTACATCTTTAATATCATATTGCGCCTTTTCAGGGTTATCGAGGTGGCATAGATAGCGTGCATAGGCTCTTACACAATTTACAGGTTCTATGCCTACACCGCCAATAAGGGTGAATATTTCCTGCACCTGCTCTTGTGTCTTTACGCCATCAAATAGTAACATTATGTGGAAATGCCCTTTTTTAAGTTCTCCATTTGTATTTAGGTCGTTATCATGAAGCGGAGAAATAAAAGCAGGTATGCACAGTTCTTGCAAAGCTGATTCCCAATTTTCGGGTGCTGACTCTGGATATACTACGGTAGCCCAATTACGAGTCCTTTTCTTATCCATTTATCTCCTTTTGAACATTGAACAATTAACACTAGGGTGTGTCGTAGTGGCACCCTAGTGGATTTAGCAGGTGGCAACGCTCCGCTCCATTTCTCCGAAATGCCGCCACCTGCACAAACCATTAAGCCGTATTCAATGCGCCTTTACAAATAAAGGGTGCAATAAATTCCCGTGGTTTGGTGTCAATCCCCTGTCTGTAAATCAATCCGGAACCAATCGAATGTCTGCAATTCCTTATATGTGCGAAATCGGTTCCGAATGACATTTTATATGCGGCTTCGCTCATTTGCCCCATACATATTTTACATGAAAGGTTGTCTCTTATGGCTCCCTCTACAAAGGTTGTATCAGGTCGTTGCAGAATCAAGCCAGCATACACACGTTTACTTCTTCCGGTGACAATCAGCGCTCCTAATCGTTGGGCGGTTTCAGTAAACGTCTTTTTTTCTGCAATTTTTGAAAATGCTATCAATTCATCAAATAGAAGAAAGATAGGGTTGAAATCAAGTTCGTCAAAACCAATACTCTGCAAGTCTTTTTCACGTAAACGTACCTGTTCTTCGGTTTCACGGATAACTTTGGCGATATCATTTTCTTTAGTAGCATATACTACAGATTTGTTCTGCAAAAACATTCTCATATCATCGTCATTTTTCGGGTCACAGTAAATCACCCGTACACCCTGTTCAAGCAGGCAAGAGATAATATATTGTGCTAGTTGGGATTTTCCACTCCCTGTATTTCCGGTGAGAAGTAAATGGGGAGTTTTTTTCCAATTCCACACGATATCATGAGAAAAAGCAATTTCATTTTCTCCAACAGGTAAAATATCCTTTGGGGATTCTACTTTTGTTTGTTTCTGCTCATTCAGTTCAAAGCAGTATGTAATATATCCTCTTTCCTCTTTGATGTCAGTACATATGGTGAAGAATTTGTCTGCAAGTGGCTGCTCTAAATTTCTGAATTTTTGAGCAATAGCACTGCCGTCTAAGCGAAAGCGAATGCAAAATACGTTATCACTAGAATTTTCCGCATAATCTATTTGCGGATAATAGTCTATTATTTCCACTTCTTTTTCTCCCAGAAATCCATATTTGAGAACAGAATGAGATTGAAATAAATTGTTCTTTCTGATAAAATCTTCTATGAGGCTAGATTTTTGTTTTGCCTTAAATGTTAGCAGGGTGGTTGCAATCGCTGCGAGTACGCCAATACTGGTGATTGTAACCCCCATAACAAGAAATCTGTTATCAAATCTAAATTTTCTAAGTATTATGCAAATATGTACAAGGCAAAGATTCGCGATGTACAGCCATTTTTGCCACGTATATTGATTTGCTTTCATTCTTTTCCATTTCACTTAGCTTTCACTTCCTTTCAATTTAAGCTTTGGTTGTTCAACCAGAGAAATGCTGTCCGCAGTAACAGAAAGCTTGATAGCACCGCCATGGTTAAAATCTTGATAGGCTTTTCCGGTTAAGCCTCTGAACGATACATCAGCAGGGGTTCCTTTGTATTCCACAGAGGGAGTGATTTCGTTAGGAACCTTGATGGTTTGTTTTTCGTAATTCAGGCATGGCGAGAGTACCGTGTAAACGGTTCCGGCAACGGCACCTTTGACCCCCTCGACATAGTTAAAATAGGGACGAGGTTCTTCTACCAGTAAAACTGTCTCTCCGATGGTTTCGGGAATGTTGATGATTAAATCTGATAGTTTAATACTCATGAAATTTCTCCTTTCCTTTTTCATCATAAATAGTTTTTAGAATATACCTTGTACAATCTGCGGTCGTGTTTGTGGATTTTTCCACAAGCTTCTTTTTATAAGTCAAATAAGTATTAGAATTTATACGGAAGCCTAACTTAGTATATTCTTTAGACGTTGTTTTCATTGGCTCATAGTCGTCAATGACTTGGTAATGTTGAGATTGTCTTTCAATATGGGCGGTCAAATCTTCGGTTACGGACTTATGCTTATCAATTAGATATTGTTTATAAGCGATTGCCACCTCCTTTTTAAGTCTAATTGTAATCATTATAATTTTTTCTTGTTCCATATTAGCCTCCCTATCCTCTCAAACTATACCAACATGCCAACATACCAACATACCAACAACAAAAGTATATAGCAATGTTCGTTTGTTGTCAATTGCTTTTTTGTAATTTTCCCTGTCCTGGTAATTTTTTGTCAGCTTATCTATTTATATTTTAGAAAAATCAAAATGCCTAAGATATCACTTCCGTAGTGTATCTTAGGCATCGTTTTTATCCGTATCCGTTTGGTCTGGCAAGACTTCCATAATATCCTCTAACTTACATTTGAATATCTGGCATAAAGCATCAATGGTATTAGTCGAAACTGATTCATCACGCATTAAACGCTCAATTGTCTTGTTATCAAGGTTATATGGTTCACATTTATTTCGTAAAAAATAGGTGCTGACTTGTTTTGATTTCATTAACTCTCTAAATGGCTGAAAGGATATCATATGGAAAAGCCCCTCTTGACTTTTTTTTGATTATCTCATACAATTATGGCATATCGATATGAGGAATATTCCTCATATAAACAAATAGTTTTCAGAGAGGACGCAAGATGAAAAAATCTAAGTATGAAAGGTACGATTTAGACAAAGTTTATTTTATGAACGAATACAATAAAACCGTTACATATGGGAATACAAATGCTGGCATTAGTGGAGTAAAAGAACAATTACAAGGTTTGGAATTAGAGAAGAACCGCTATTTTGAAAATGTAGCCAGTATTGTAAATCCAGAGCGAAAAAACGAAGAATCAAAATATCGCCAGTATGAAAAATGGGCAAAGATAGAGAAGAAATATAAATATGCCGAGATATTTCTTATAGCTGTTTGTGTAGCCGAGATGCTTACTTTTAAATATCTCCCGATAGGGTTCCGTACTTCATTATTTGTCGGTCTGCTTGAGGTGATGGTAGCATTTCTAACTGTATTTGTTGTACCAATATTTTTTATCATTACTAAAATTATTAAACATGGTTATGGTATACGTTACAAACGCTATATAGAATTAGTTTCAAATAAGCTAAATAACTTAGGAAATGGTTTTATTAGAACGTCCATTGATTATTATGACGCGATTGATAATTTGTATTTGCTGTCCCTTGATACAACGCATAGAGAGCTGGTGCTTCTCCGCAGACAGCAGGAAGTACACAATCAGGATATGTTGCGACTGGAAACAGAACGGCAGAAAGCCGAAAAAGAGCGTCTTGAAGAACAGCGCAGAGCCAGAGAAGCTGCGGAAAGACTGCTTTCAATTGAAATAGAACGTGAAAAAAGAATGGGGAGGTGGTAGCGCCATATTTTTTAATAATCACAAGAAAATCTTGCCAAATAAAAGGAGTTATAAAAACATGAAAAATACTTATAGTTCTTTCCTTATTCTTGTGCTTTTAACCGTATTATTAGTTGGTTGTGGTGGCAAAAGTACATACAAAAAACAAGAGCGAGCAATTACCAACGAAACCAATCAAACGATTGAAACTACAGAAGCTATAAAAGCCACTGAAAATATCGAAAATGTTGCACACACACCGGATATAACCACGCTTAAAGAATCAGGTGTAGAACTCAAGCACACATATATTACTCGGTTTGAGGAAGTGAACCTTGTCACATATCCTGCGTTTTCTTTTGACTATCCTGATGGCTGGACAGTTACAAGTGAGGAAGTTACACCATATTCAGAACAAGTAGTATTGACGAACAGCAGAGGTGTCAGCATAACTTATTGGCATTTTGGTAAAATGCGTGATTTGACTGGTGCGATACGTAATATCAGAGGTGTCGATGTAACACGAGTGGCAGACGCAAGCTTTATTCCTAATTACGTACAGGCAACAGACTACTCTGATTTAGGCAAGTTTATGGTTGCCAAGTTAAAAATCACCAGTGAGTGCGATATGCTTAGTGGCGGCGAATCTATTGATATCGAAAACGGACCTGTGCGGTATGCCCTTTTACCGGAAAGTGAGGTGGGTGAACAATACGAATCTATGATTGTTGGATTGCCTACGTTTTCGTTTTGGTATGCTGGTCATATCTCTTTAATTGCAGATTCTCCAAATGGGAAATTTACAGAACAGGAAGAAAAAGAGGTGATAGCTATTATAGCCAGTTTTAGTGATGGGTATGCTTCAGATGAAGATACAAGTGTGTCGCCTGAATCCTCTAAATCTTCTGGCTCCAACACCGCGGCATCGATTGATGAACTTTGGTCAATGTTGAAAGGAGAATGGAAGTTTGAAGAATATATATATAGGGGAGAAAACGCGAAGTTGACTGACCATACGTTAACGTTGCGATATGTTGATAATGTTCCTTGCTTGAGTAGAGAATATCATGGTGATAATAGTTATACTAAGAATGTGTTCTTTTACGATTTAGCCTCCATTGATGAATTTGATTATGATGTATATACCTATAAAAGAGGCAGTTACGGAGGCGAGGGCTCTAACTGGAGTGATGACGTGCGGCTTGTCTGGTATAATTTTGATTTGAGTAACATTTCAGGTGGAGAACTTTTAATAAGTTATAATATAGCCTTTGATAATGGATTTATCGATAATCACAGATTCAGATACAGTAAAGCAGATAACAAGTAGTAATCAAGGGATATTCCAAAATAGTGAATTGGAATATCCCTTGTTCTATTGTGGGGGGTATGGGTAATTCTGCTTGCGCCTGTAAATCCCCACTCTACGAGTGCCTACGGTAAAGGGATTGACAGGCTATTTCCAATATATCTACATCACTTTTTCCCTATGATTTATACACCATTTACTACACCATTTGCCTATAAAAATACACCATTTTTCAATAAATTACGATAACTTTGCTTATAAGACTGATTTGAGCTTTTCGGCATGAAATATAGTACTTTTGGTATTCCTGCCCTCTACTTTTCCTCACACACCTGGAAAATATAGAATTTCAGATAATAACTCTCATCTGCTGCCCAAAGGATTGGGTGGTCGCTGGCCTGGGTCCGGTATTCCACCTGACGCAGCCGTTTATGGACGTTTCCCGCGGCTTCCCGGATGGTCTTTGTAAACAGTTCCGGGTCCATGAAATGGGAGCAGGAGCAGGTGGCCAGGTAGCCGCCGTCCTTTACCAGCTTCATGCCGCGGAGGTTGATTTCACGGTATCCCTTTACCGCGTTCTTAATGGAATTTCTGGACTTTGTGAATGCAGGGGGATCCAGGATTACCACATCGAACTTCTGGCCTTCCTGTTCCAGCTTGGGCAGCAGGTCGAACACATCCGCACATTCAAAATGCACCCTGTCCCCAATCCCGTTGAGCCGTGCGTTCTCACTGGCCTGGTCCACGGCCAGCTGGGAAGCGTCCACGCCGAGTACTTCCTTAGAACCGGCCAGTCCGGCGTTCAGCGCAAAGGAACCCGTGTGGGTGAAGCAGTCCAATACCCTGTCCGGCAGGATGCGCCTGCACAGGTTCTGCACGGCCAGACGGTTATACTTCTGGTCCAGGAAGAAACCTGTCTTCTGGCCGTCCTCCACATCCACCATGTAGCGGACGCCGTTTTCCGCAATCTCCACCTTGGTGTCAAATGGTTCGCCGATAAATCCTTTGTACCGCTCCATGCCTTCCTGGAGCCGTACCTTGGCATCACTTCTTTCATATACGCCGCGGATGGTTATGCCGTCCTCGGACAGGACCTTCCTGAGCATGTCCACTATCACGGGTTTCAGCCTGTCAATACCCAGCGCCAGTGATTCCACAACCAGCACATCGGAGAATTTATCAATGACAATGCCGGGAAGGAAGTCGGCTTCGCCAAATATGACCCGGCAGCTGGATGTGTCCACGGTGGCTTTCCTGTATTCCCATGCATTCCTTACCCGCATTTCAATAAAGGCATCGTCTATGACCGTGCCCTTTTTCCTGGACAGCATACGCACCGTCAGCTTGGAGTTGGTATTAATGAAACCCTGTCCAAGGAAGAAACCGTCAAAGTCTTCCACGGACACAAGTTCCCCGTTCTGGAATTCCCCTGTAATGGCATCAATCTCATTGTCGTAAATCCACGCCCCGCCAGCCTTTAACGTGCGTCCCTGGCCTTTTTTGATGCGGACCGTGGCTGTTATTGTATATAGATTCTTAGATTCCATGAAATACTCCTGTCATAAATGAATTTTACACGTTTACCATCATATCATAACATGGAAGAAAATTCATCCGGATTTTTCATCTGGCCTTGCTTGAACTTGCTTTGACAATTTTTCGTCTGAACTTCCCCTGACATTACTGTCTGGTATTACCTGGCGCTGAAAATGCTCCGGCATTACTGTCTGTCATCCTCCGGTACCCGTCTGATAGATATATGTCAGGCATAAGGGTCAATCTCCAGGACCCCAATCCCCTGGGTGATGATCTGTTCCGTCAGCCTGGCCATCTGCATGGGCGTTTCCTTAAGCCCTGTCTGCAGCCAGTACTGGACAATGCCCACGCAGCCGGACACGATAAAGGAAAAGAATGCGTCGAAAGCAGCCGCGTTGCCGGAGCGGAATACTTCCATCCAGTCCTTCAGGCATTTTTCACGGATCAGCTGCTTCAGCCGGTTCACAAAGTTCAAATCGCCGTTTTCACCCAGCAGGATTTCTATCAGGTCGGCATTTTCATATACAAGGGTGTAGATTTCATTGAAAATCACGGCTGGCCTCTGCTTCAGATCCACGGCATCGTGCTTTAATACCAGCTGGTTAAATTCGTCCTGAAGTTCGGTTTCGGTCTTTTCCAGAAGGTCGAACACATCCTTGTAATGAAGATAAAAAGTGCCCCGGTTCAAATCAGCCATGTCCGTCAGTTCCCGGACCGTTATATCCTGGACCTTCTTTTCCTTTAATAATGAAATGAGACATTCACGCAGCTGTCTTCTGGTTTTCCGGACCCTTCGGTCCATGGATTCTGTACTCATGATTTTATCCTCCTTTGGTGTACAGGGATAGGGAGCACTTGGCTCCCTGGAGTTTACATATTTTTAACAAATTTTTCCTGGACAAAAAATGAAATAGTGTTTATTAATGGTCAAAAACCTTGAAATTAATCATTGTATTTTTGCCATAACTTAGTATAATCCATTATAGTCAATTAATAAACAAATGTCAATTAATAAAATGGAAGTTGCTTATTGGAACAAAAGACGTATAATAGATTTATATAGATACATACGGATTTTGCCAGATTCTAGCTTGTTCAGATTCCGGATTGAGGGAGGAATGACAGGATGTACTACAATAAATATGTTGGAAAATGCTTTTTGCTTCTGCTGTCGGTCACGGTACTCGCAATATATCCTGGGTTGGGAGCGGTTTGTGCCGAGGCAGAGGAACGTGTATCCGCAGGCCAGGGCATATCCGCGGGCCAGGGCATATCTGCAGGCCAGGGCAAATCCGCGGGCCAGGGCATATCTGCAGGCCAGGACACATCCGCGGGCCAGAGCACATCCGCAGCCCAGCCCAATCTGCCCTATTCCATGGTTCCCGGATGGAACCAATCAGGGGAAGACTGGTACTGGATGGATGCCGACCACACATTACAGAAAGGATGGCTGCAGACAGACGGACGGACCTACTACCTGGATGAAAACGGGGCAATGGTCCGGGGATGGCGGGAAGTGGACGGGGAATGGTACTACTTCCATGAGGACGGAGGCATGAACCTGGGGGAGCTGGTCCTGGACAACGGGGTTTATGGATTCTCTAAGGGCGGGGCCCTGGAATCTGCGCAGTGGGTGGAGAATTCGGGCGGCGGAGCATATGATGCAGGTTGTTATGACGAGGAAACCCAGTCGCTTTTTGACGACCTGAATGAGGAGAAAAGGGAACGTTATTTTGACGAACATCCTTACAGGGAAGAGGAATACGACGGGGATATGCACCGGGTGTATGACCGCTATGCGGGCTTTAAGATGGATATGAACCTGAACAAGGCAGCGGACCACCGGCTTCACGCGGCCATGGCAGGCGGTTATATGGATGACAGGATACCTGGCGAGGGAACGGTAAATGATTATCTGGCCACGGTTCCCTACCGCAAGAACGCCACGTGCCTGGAGCTTTATATTAGGAACTGTAAGGACGGGGCGGAGGCATTTTCCAAGGTGATGGCAAAGACAGGGGACCGGTATGACGGGAAGGGCGACAGGAAATACGCCCTGGAGTATTACCGCAGCCTGGGCATGGCACACGCGGAAAAGGACGGGGCACATTATTTCATGATAATACTGATGCGGTGATGTAAGGAGCATGGAACATGGGACAGAGACTGTTTGACAGGATTAAGAACAGATTACACAGGGTAAAGGGACAGGAGGCAGCCGGGACAGTATCGCCGGCAGCCCGTCTGGCCGGTTTCATCATACATAAAAAGGGATGGATTGAAAGCGTATTTGTGGCCGGGTGCATTTTCTCCCTCATAGCCATGCTTTTTGTGAACGTGAATTATGATTTGACGGAGTATCTCCCGGCAACCGCCCAGTCCTGCATCGGGCTGGACCAGATGGAGGCGGAGTTCGGATATCCCGGCACGGCGCGGCTGATGATTAAGGATGTAAGCCTGTACGAGGCAAAGCAGTATAAGGATAAGCTGGAGGCCGTGGACGGTGTGGACCAGATCCTGTGGTGTGACAGCACGGTTAATGTCTATGCGGGAGAGGACTTCATCAACCAGAAGGATATCGAGGATTACTATAAGGATGGATGCGCTGTCATGGATATAACCTTTGATGAAGGGGATACGGCCAAGAAGACTTCGCAGGCCATTGATGAGATGAAGGCCATCACCGGCGGCAAGGGATATTATGTGGGCATGGCGGTCCAGAATAAGTCCCTGACGGAAAATGTGGAAAGCGAGATGAACCTGATCCTCACGGTGGCGGTCATCATGATTTTCGCAGTGCTGTGCCTTACCACATCGGCCTGGTCGGAGCCTTTCCTGTTCCTTTTGGTCATGGGCGTGGCTATCCTTCTCAACCGGGGCACCAATATTTTCATAGGCACCGTGTCATTCCTGACCAATAACGTGGCAATGGTGCTGCAGCTGGCAACGTCCATGGACTACTCCATTTTCCTGCTGGATGCATTTTCCAGGGAAAGGCAGAAAGGGCTGCCGGAAGAAACAGCCATGGTCAATGCCATCGAGGCTGCCATTAATTCCATTTTTGCCAGCAGCCTGACAACTGTGGTGGGCTTCCTGGCCCTGGTGTCCATGAAGTTTACCATTGGATTTGACATGGGCCTGGTATTGGCAAAGGGAATTATTTTCAGCCTGATTACCGTGGTATTCTTCATGCCGGCCATGATACTTAAGTTTACGCAGTGGAATGACAGGACCAGGCACCGCCCCTTCCTTCCAAGCTTCCGCAAGTTCAGCGAATGGGTGTACCGCATGCGGTATGCCGCCCTTATCATCATGGTGCTCCTTACGCCTCCGGCATACGTGGCCCAGGGAATGAATGATTTCCTGTATGGCAACAGCGCGGTTGGCGCCAGCGAAGGGACGCAGGTGTACGCGGATGATCAGGAAATATCCCGGATGTTTGGTCGGAGCAACATGCTCCTGGCCCTGTACCCCAACACATCGCCGGTGCTGGAAAAGGAAATGTCCGATGAAATCGAGGATCTGCCTTATGTAAAGAGCGTGATGTCCATGGCTAATACACTGCCCCAGGGAATACCGGAGGAATTCCTGCCCTATTCCATCACAAGCGAACTTCATACCGGGAATTCGTGCAGGATGCTGGTGTACATAAGGACAAAGACAGAAAGCGACCAGGCGTTCAGGTGCACCCGGGAAATCGAGGATATCATAAAGCGCTATTATCCGGAAGATTCCTATCTGGTGGGTGAGACGCCCTCAACACAGGATATCAAGACCACCATTACCTCGGATAATTCAAGGGTAAATATGCTGTCGCTGTTGGGCGTGTTCCTGGTCGTCATGTTCAGCTTCCGTTCATTTATCATACCGGTGGTAGTCATGATACCCATTGAGGTTGCTATTTTCCTGAATATGGCAATGCCGTATCTTCAGGGGGACACCATGGTGTTTATGGGATATATCATAGTCAGCAGCATACAGCTGGGAGCCACGGTGGATTATTCCATCCTGCTGACCAACAACTATGTGTCTGCCCGCAAGAGCCTTCCCAAGAAGGAGGCGTGTATTGAAGCCCTGATGCTGTCCTGCCCGTCCATATTTACATCGGGCACCATCATCATCCTGGCCGGATATATCATACATTTTATATCCACCACGGCTGCAATCGGGGATTTGGGCCATTTAATCGGACGGGGCGGTCTGTTCAGCGTGATTCTGGTGCTGACCGTCCTGCCGGCCCTGCTAGTGCTCTTTGACCGTATCATTACCAGCAATGAGTGGGACCGTCTGCAGAAGCATTTGAAGAAACGGCATGAGAAGCGCAAGGCCCTGTTAAAGGCAGGACTGGGAACCATTGCCAATAGGATGTCCATGGGGAACAGAAGTAAGAATATACCAGCGGAGGTGGATAGTGATGAGGTATAGATATAAAAGAATCATGACAGCAGGCCTGGCCGCGGTCCTGCTTTGCACCAATGCAGGCGGAGCCGTGCCGGCATATGGCGCGGAGGCGGCTGTGGATGTGGATGAGACCATGTATATTAACCTGGACTATTACGGAAGGCCGGATAAGATTAATGTGGTAAAAGGCTTAAACCTTAATGGCAGGACGGAATTTACGGACTACGGCACCTATCTGGACGTAACCAATATGTCCAACCAGACAGTCCCTGATTTGGGGGACGGGACCGTGACCTGGAATTTCCCGCAGGCCCAGAAGGAGCGTTTCTATTACAAATGCGCCCTTGATAAAAGCCAGATAACCCTGCCATGGGATTTTGATGTGTCCTATAAGCTGAACGGCGTCCCCACGGACGGCGATAAGCTGGCGGGAGCGTCCGGCCTGGTGGAGATTAACATTAAGGCGGAGCCCAATGACAATGCAGGGGAATATTACCGCAACAACATGATGCTCATGGTAGCTGTGCCCGTGGACATGGGGAAATGCTACAGTGTGGAAGCAGAAGGCTCCCAGACCCAGAATCTGGGGGAGACAACCGCCGTTGTGTTCACGGCCCTGCCCGGTGAGGATGGGGACTACACGGTGCGTATCGGCACGGACAGTTTTGAGACCACCGGGGTCATCATGGCAATGATGCCGGGCACGGTGGAGGACTTGGAGCATATCAAGGATTTAAAGGAAGCAAAGGATACATGGCAGGATGCCGGGGATGAGCTTTATGACAGCCTGGAACAGATGGCCAGGTCTGTGGAAGACATGCGCCAGGGCGTGGGCCAGGTGCGCACAGGCCTGGACTCAGCAGAAATCGCAAGGCAGAAATGGAGCAATTCCAAGGACAGCATCCTGGCGGGGAATGACCAGACCCTGGCTTCCCTGACCTCTGTGTCACAGCAGCTGGAAACCATGATACCCCATCTTCAGACAGCCAAGGAATCTGCGGAAGTAATCCACAAGAGCATGGGCGATATCGTAAATACCATGGGGGAGATGCAGGACCCATTAAGGAAGCTGCACACCCGGCTGAATAACATCAAGAGCAGTGCGGAAGGGATTTCCGGAAATATCCCGGAACTCATGGACCTGATGCAGCAGATTATTGCCCTTGATGCCCAGCTGCAGGCAAGTGAACAGGTTTATGTAACAGGAATTGCAACCGCTGGTTCAGGAATCAGCCTTCTGGATGAGGAAGAACTGGAGGAACAGGCAAACCGCTCCCATGGGAACAAGGCTGGGAGCAGCGGATCTGGCCAGACTGCTTCAGGTGGGGCGGATACCGGCAGCGCAGACAGCGCCAATGACAAGGGCAATCAAGGCAGCCAGGGCTCAAATGGGGCCGGGAATACAGACAATAAGACCGACCATGGGAACAGCCAGGGAAGCGCAGGAACAGACGGGAAGGATAACCAGGGAAGCGGAAGTACGGACGGGAAAGATAACCAGGGAAGTGGAAGCACAGACGGAAAAGACAACCAGGGAAGCGGAAGCACAGATGGAAAAGACAACCAGGGAAGCGGAAGCACAGACGGAAAAGACAACCAGGGAAGCGGAAGTGCGGACGGGAATACCAGCCAGGGAAGCGGAAGTGCGGGCGGAAAAGACAATCAGGGAAGCGGAAGCACAGACGGGAAAGACAACCAGGGAAGCGGAAGCACAGACGGGAAAGATAACCAGGGAAGCGGAAGTGCGGGCGGCAATGCCAACCAGGGAAACGGAAGTGCGGATGGGAATACCAGCCAGGTAAGTGGAAGTGCGGATAGCAATGCCAGCCAGGGAAGCGGAAGTGCGGACGGCAATGCCAGCCAGGGCAGCAGCGTTACGGCAAAAGCCAGCCAGGGCGGCAGCGTTACGGCAAAAGCCAATCAGGGCGGCAGTGTAACCGCAAAAGCCAGCCAGGGCGTCAGTCTTACAGCAACCGTCAGTGCAGCTGCCGGTGCGGACTCCGGTTCCATTGCAAGAGCAGGGCTTTCCGGCACATCAAAGCCAGGAAGACCGGCGTCCATTGAAAGGCACAATGTACCTCTTGTAAGCGCCCCAGAGGTCCCGGTGGATATGCAGACGCTGATGGAACTGTTGGCAGGCAGACAGTCCATGCTGATGGATATATCCAAGAAGAGCAGTGATTTATCCAGCCTCATGTCCAACCTTATGGACGACACTTCAGACTCCGCCAAATACAGTGCGGAAATCGTGGATAACCTGGATATCCTCATTGAGGACCTGACCGCGCTCCATGATTCGCTGGACACCTATTATCCGGATTTACAGGATGCCCTGGACGATTCCAAAGAACTGGTGGCCAGGACAACGGAAGCACTCAACAACGGCATCAGCACCATGACCATTGTCCAGAACACCTTAAAGGACAGCAGCGATGACTTTGACGCGGCTGCACGTGAAAGCCTGCGGGGCAGCATGGAGCTTTTAGACAAGAGTCTGAGCATATTTGACAGTACCACTGCCATGCGCCAGGCCGGACGCACCATGAAGGACACCATTGACAATGAGCTGGATAAATTTGACACGGATAACCGGTTCCTGTTCATGGACCCGTCTGCGGAAAAGGTTTCATTTACATCAGATAAGAACAGACCGCCAAAGACGCTGCAGATAGTCCTGCGGACCGATGAAATCAGCGTGGATGACGATGATGCCAAGACAGTGGACGCAGAGGTGGCAAAGGCAAAAGAAAGCCCGCTGCGCAGGATGTGGAATGTGCTGGTCCAGATGTGGAAGGCAATGGTAAGCATTTTCAAAAACAGGTAGCAGGCACAGGGGATTTCTAGTATAATGGTATCCAAAGGGGGTAGGGGATACCGTGGATGAGAGGAATAAACAGGAAAAAACCAGATATAAGCTGGCAGCCTCCATGAAGGAATGCATGAAGTCGGCTCCCGTGGATAAGATTACGGTCAAGGAGATTGTGGAGGGCTGCGGCGTTACCCGGCAGACATTCTACCGGAATTTCCTGGATAAATACGACCTGATAAACTGGTATTTTGATAAGCTGGTGCTTCAATCCTTTGAACAGATAGGAATGGGACACACGGTGGGGGAAAGCCTGACCCAGAAGTTTGAATTTATAGTCAATGAAAAGGTGTTCTTCACGGAAGCGTTCCGCTCGGATGACCGGAACTCCCTGAAGGAGCATGACTTTGAACTGATCCTTCAGTTTTATACGGACCTTCTGGCAAGGAAGGACAGCCGGGCGCTGGACCAGGAGCTGCATTTCCTTTTGGAAATGTACTGCCAGGGTTCGGTCTACATGACGGTTAAATGGGTCCTGGGAGGCATGAAGGATTCCCCCCAGGCCATGTCCGCCAAACTGGTGGATGCCATGCCGCCCAAGCTGGCCAATGTGTTTGAACGTTTAAAACTGCTGTGATTTTGGTGCGTGCCGGAATCATGGAAAAAGCGTAAACCGGTCAATGAAGCATACTGGTAATAGTACACAATAAAAATAGTAAAGCTGCACAAAAACAGAGAAAAAGTGACAGACAGAGATGTTTGTCACTTTTATTTTCATGCCGCCGTTGTTATAATATTAACAAAGGAAACAAGCCATTGCGGCGGAAACTTCCGGACGCATTTTATAAGAAAAGGAGAGGTAAATCATGGCAAACAGAATCGTATTAAATGAGACATCCTATCATGGCGCAGGCGCAATCGCGGAGATTGCCAATGAGGCAAAGGCAAGGGGATTCAAGAAAGCATTTGTGTGTTCCGACCCGGACCTGATTAAGTTCAACGTGACCGGCAAGGTGACAAAAGTGCTGGAGGACGCTGGTCTTGCATATGAGATTTATTCCAACATTAAACCCAATCCAACCATTGAGAATGTACAGACAGGTGTTGCTGCATTTAAGGCATCCGGAGCAGACTATATCATTGCCATCGGCGGCGGTTCTTCCATGGATACATCCAAGGCCATCGGCGTCATCATTACCAACCCTGAATTCGAGGATGTGAGAAGCCTGGAGGGCGTTGCACCTACCAAGAACCCATGTGTCCCGATTATCGCAGTTCCAACCACAGCCGGAACCGCGGCAGAGGTTACCATCAACTATGTAATCACGGATGTTGAGAAAAAGCGCAAATTTGTATGTGTGGACACACACGATATCCCTGTTGTTGCAGTGGTGGACCCGGAAATGATGTCCTCCATGCCAAAGGGCCTGACCGCGGCAACCGGAATGGATGCCCTGACCCACGCAATCGAAGGCTACACCACCAAGGGCGCATGGGAAATGACGGATATGTTCAACTTAAAGGCAATCGAGGTCATTGCCCGCAGCCTGCGCGACGCGGTAGAGAACAAGCCGGAGGGCAGGGAAGGCATGGCCCTTGGGCAGTACCTTACCGGCATGGGATTTTCCAACTGCGGCCTGGGAATCGTCCATTCCATGGCCCACGGACTGGGCGCCCTTTATGATACGCCTCATGGCGTTGCCAATGCAATCATCCTTCCCACTGTCATGGAGTACAATGCGCCGTGTACAGGGACCAAGTTCAGGGACATTGCCATTGCAATGGGCGTTACTGGCGTGGAGGACATGAGCCAGGATGAGTACCGCAAGGCAGCTGTGGACGCGGTGAAGAAACTGTCCGCAGATGTTGGCATTCCTGCTGACTTAAAGGAAATCCTTAAGCCGGAGGACGTGGACTTCCTGTCCCAGTCAGCCATGGACGACGCATGCCGTCCTGGCAATCCAAAAGACCCGACCCTGGAGGACATCAAGAACCTGTATCTGTCACTGATCTAATACCTGGACAGGGAACAAGGGTCTGAAGGTTCCGTATCAGGACAGGCATCAGGATAGCAGATAAAACAAGATAATGATAAAGCGGATATATCGCCGGAGGGTATCATATCACAGGGCGCTGTATCCGCTTTATTTTGGAATCCATGATTTGGGGATCTGCCTGCCTAAAACAGACAGATATTATATATATCAATGAAAAATGTACATGGCAACTTCTCCGGCCATGTGATACAATCTATAAAACAATCTAAATATCTGGAGGCAAATATGGAATTTAAAATCACGGTCCTAAACAAAAATAATGAGATAAAGGCGTCCATGGAGGGGGCTTCACAGGCGGTCCTGGCCTGGAAAGGTGAGTATGAGGAAGGGGACAGGATTGAGTTTGGCCTGCCTGGGAAGAACCGCTTTTATATTGTGCGTGTAGACGATACAATGGACGAGTCCTTTATCTATGCAACCGAGGATGTATTGACCTATGACATACCATTTGCAGAAAAAAAGACGTCCTATAATCCAAAATCCTTTACAGGGGAACGCCATTACCTGACCATCCGGTATGCTGCTGACTATGAGATCAAATCTTACAAAAACCTGGCAAAGAATGTGATGGACCAGCACGGGGAGCATGGATATTATCCCCATGCCTATGCCAATGTGGAGACCAGGGGGGAAGCCGTATTCGCTGCCCGCAACGCCATTGACGGTGTGACAGCTAACCTGTCCCATGGAAAATGGCCTTATGAGTCATGGGGAATCAACCAGCAGGATGATGCACAGATGACACTGGACTTTGGCCGCCCGGTGGACATTGATAAGATCGTACTTTATACAAGGGCGGATTTCCCTCATGATAACTGGTGGGAAAGCGTCACATTCACATTCTCTGACGGGACAGAAGAGACGGTCAGCTTGGAAAAGAGCGTGGAGCCGCATGTGATTCCTATGAAACGGCAGGGGATTACCTGGCTTAGCTTTGGTAAGCTCATAAAGGCGGATGATCCGTCACCGTTTCCGGCGCTGACTCAGATTGAGGTGTACGGGGTGGAGATGCAGATGCGCGGTTGACGGATGGGGCGGTGGGCTGTGTCCGCGGAGCGGCAGCTTCTAAGGCCCTGACAAGCAAAAAGACGGGGAATCGGTGCTGTTCGCTGAGAAATCCTGAAGGACTTTCTCAGCTCAGGGCACCTTGGATTCCTGCTTTGATGCAGGAATCCCCCGTCTTTTTGCTTGCCAGAACCTAGTGCTCCATCCGGCCATCTGCCCTAAGGAATCCACCATAGGTACCCCTTAGGGCAAAGCCCGCCCCACTTCGCGGCATATTTGGACCAAATTCGGTCAATGTAGCCCGCTGCGTCTCCCTCATCGGAATCAAATCTCCCGCAAAGTGGAACGCACAGCTGACGGGAAGCAATTTTCAAACACACCCTAAGAAGCTGCTCCCTCCTGCACGGATGCATTCCATCCGGGGCCGCCCGGAGGAACCCGCCCGTCCCCGGTCCGCCAGCCCCCGTCCCCGGCCGGCCAGCCCCCGGTACAAGGCCTGTCCTGGCCCGCTCCACAGACTGGGAATTCTGGACGTGATATGTGTCGTTTACGTATCCGGGTAGGAAAAATGGGGTTCTGGCGCCGGTTTTTTGTGGTGGTAGTGGCTTTGGCTGCGGTTTTTTTGTGGTTGTGGGGGCGGGGGAAAAATTAGGTGATGGCATTGGTTTTGCCATTCTTTAAGTTCTGGCTGGGTTTGGTATGGCAGGCTTCAGATATCGCCGTCTAACCAGGCCTGGTCTGGGGCCAGGTCTTTTGCGAATATCCGTCCTTTGTCCCTGTCGTATTTGGCCTGATGGTATTTGAACAGCATACGGCCGTCCGGCAGGGGGCCTAGTATTTCGATTTTTCCTGACACATGGGACATGGCGTAACGGATGCATTTGCCCTGGCCGTTCTGCAGATGTTTGGCGCCTTCCACGATTTCGTATCCCTGCTTCAGGGGAAGCTGGAACTGGTTCTTGACCCCGGATACAGGGCGGCACTGGAATATGTAGTAGGGAATGACCCCGGATTGTGTCAGGTCTTTTAACAAAGATTCCAGTGTCTTAATACTGTCATTTACCCCTTTTAGGAGGACGGTCTGGTTTTTGACAACAATACCTGAATCCAGCAGGGCCTTCACGGCTTTTCTGGCTTCATCGGTCAATTCATTTGGATGGTTAAACTGGGTAACCACATAGATCTGCTTTTTCTGCGTATAGGTTTTAAGAAGGGCCAGAAGTTCAGGGTCATCATAGATTCTCATGGGAAGGACCACTGGGATGCGGGTTCCGAACCGTATCAGGTCCAGGTGGGGAATGGAACTGAATTGTTCCAGGTACCGTTTGATTACCTGATTGCTGTTTAGGAATGCATCGCCTCCGGAAATGAGTATGTTGCTGATTTCGCTGTGCTGGCTTACATAGGCAGCCATTTCTTCTATATTATCGGCAGTTTCATCATCGGAGATACCCACCAGCCGCTTGCGGAAGCAATGCCTGCAGTACATTGCGCATCGGTGGGTGGAAAGTATGAGCGCTGTCTGGCCGTATTTGTGCTGTAAGCCGGATATGACTGTGTTGTTTGCTTCCCCGCTGGTATCAAAATCCCCGCTTAAATCCGTTTCCTCAATGGACGGTATGCACATCCTGAATACCGGGTCGCAGAATGGATTGTCCCAGTCAATCAGGGAAAGGTAATACCGTGTGACGGTCATGGGGAACTGGCTGAGTATTTTGTCGAGATGTTCAATCTGGGAATCCGTCAGATTCATGTACTCCCTCAGTCCGCTGGCTTTTGTAATATTGGTTCTCACTTCTTCTTTCCAATTCATGTAATCATCCCCTTCATTATTTAGTTCACATAAAATTATAACAGACGGAGAAACACGGACCTATGAATAAAATATAAACAAAGTATAAACTTTTATAAAAAAGTATAAAGTAGCCCGCATGGTAGTTCCATTGATGGCAATAAAAAGCGCCCCACACAGCCTGGATGGCTGCATGCGGCACTTAAAAAGGGGATATATGCCCCATCCGGCCGGAAACAGCGCTGTCAGCGCAGCCGCGGACGGATGGGGCCATATATGGCTTTATAAATGGCTTTATAACAGGACAATACCGTTCCCGGCACCAATACGGTCTGCGCCGGCTTCCACCAGTTCCTTTGCGAACTCAGGTGTGCGGATACCGCCGCTGGCCTTTACCTGGAGCCTGTCCCCAACGGTCCTGCGCATGAGCTTAATGTCCTGGATTGTGGCTCCTCCGGTGGAAAATCCGGTGGAGGTCTTTACAAAGGCAGCCCCTGCTTCCTCGGACAGCTGGCAGGCCTTTACCTTTTCCTCGTCTGTCAGAAGGCATGTCTCAATGATTACTTTTACAATGGCCGGCTTGGAAGCGTCGACCACTGCCTTGATGTCATCCCTTACCAAATCCCAGTTTTTGTCTTTGACAGCGCCGATATTGATGACCATATCAACTTCCTGGGCTCCTGCCTTCACGGACAGGTTGGCCTCGTATGCTTTGGCCCCGGTGAGCATGGCTCCCAGCGGGAAACCTACCACGCAGCAGGTTTTGACCTCAGAACCCTTTAACAGGGATGAAACCAAGGGAACGTGACAGCTGTTGACGCATACGGAGGCAAATCCGTGTTCCCGGGCTTCCCCGCAGTAGCGTGTGATGGTTTCGGCCGTGGCATCAGCCTTCAGCATGGTGTGGTCAATCATTTTTGCAATTTCCATTATTTTCTCTCCTTTTTTTACAGCAGAGCCGATTTTTGATAATAAAAGCATAGCACAAACCATAAATATTTTCAAGTGAAATCGGTTACACGAATTATGAAATGAAAAACCATCTTATATGATGTGATAATTGCACAAAATAGTATAAATAATTGTAAAAAATGATGTAATTTGCACAATAAAAATGTAAATTAAGGTTGACAAGGGGGAGAAAATATGCTATTTTAAAAATGTAATGATGAAAGCGGTTTCAAAAAATGTAGGATGTATGGGAAAAGTGTATGAACATATATGATATTGCCAAAGAGGCTGGCGTTTCTCCGGCCACCGTTTCCAGGGTTCTGAACAACCACAAGAACGTGAAAGAGGAGACAAGGAATAAGATATTGGAAGTCATCAAGGGTAAGAATTATTCCCCCAACATGGTGGCGCGCAATCTGAGCGTGGGCATATCCAGGAACATAGCGTTCATGGTCCCGGATATTGAGAATCCGTTTTTCAGTAAGATACTTCATGGGATATCCGACAAGGCCATGGACAATGATTACAACGTATTCATGTTCGGCACGGCTGAGAATACGCAGCGGGAACACAAGATACTGGATTCCCTGAAGATTGAGATGATAAAAGGTCTGATCATAATTCCCGTGTCTGAGTGCGACCAGGAGACTGCGGCCAGGCTGGAGGAGTTCGAGGCCCAGGGGGTTCCGGTGGTGCTGATTGACCGGGATATCAGGAACGGAAGGTTTGACGGGGTATTTTCCGAGGACGCGGAGGGCGCTGCCGGGGCAGTGGAGTGCCTGATACAGGAAGGCCACAGGAAGATAGCCATCATCACAGGCCCAAGCACCTCAAGGCCGGGCCATGAGCGCCTGAAGGGATATAAGAAGGCGCTGGAGAATAACGGGATACCTGTCAGCAAGGATTATATTATATGCGGGAATTTCATGGAAGAGGATTCTTATAAGGCCATGATGAAGCTTCTGGACATGGATGACCCGCCCACAGCAGTATTTTCATCTAATAACATGACTACCCTGGGATGCTTAAGATGCCTGAAGGAGCGCCGTCTGAAGCTGGGCAGGGATATATCGGTGGTGGGATTTGACGACATCAAGGAACTGGAATACACGGACACACATCTGACTGCCGTGACCAGGCCGGTCTACGAGATGGGATGCGAGGCCATGCGGATTTTGGAGAGGCGGTTCCAGGACGGGGAGGAGATGATGGGGGAAAAGCTGATCATACAGAGGAATCTGGTAAAAACGAGCCTGATTAAGCGCGGCTCGGAAAAACATAAAGAATTTCAGGAGGAGAAACAGGATGAGTAAGGTAGCTGTATTTGGCAGTTTTGTAGTTGACTTGATGGCGAGGAGCCCCCACCTTCCGGTACCGGGGGAGACGGTGAAAGGTTCCATGTTTAAGATGGGGCCGGGAGGAAAGGGATTTAACCAGTGCGTTGCAGCCCACAAGGCCGGCGCGGATGTGATCATGATGACAAAGCTTGGAAGGGACAGCTTTGCCAATGTTGCGCTGGATACCATGACGGAACTGGGCATGGACAAGGACCACATCTTTTTCTCGGACGACAAGGAAACCGGTATCGCCCTGATCCTGGTAGACGAAAACACCAGCCAGAACGAGATTATAATTGTGCCGGGCGCCTGCAATACCATTACCAAGGAGGAGATTGAGAGCATTGAATCCGTCATCAAGGAATCCGAGTATGTCCTCCTTCAGCTGGAGGTGAACCAGGATGCCAATGAGATGGTGGTGGACATGGCTAACCGGTATGGATGCAAGGTGATTGTGAACACGGCTCCCTATTCCGCCATAACCGATGAGTTCCTGTCCAAGGTTTATATGGTGACGCCCAACGAGGTGGAGGCAGAAGAACTGACCGGCATACCGGTATCGGATCTGGAGTCCGCAAAGAAGGCGGCAGGGTTTTTCTATGACAAGGGTGTGAAGAAGGTCATCATTACCCTTGGCTCAAGGGGCGTATTTGTTTCATCGGACGGCAGGGAAGAGATTGTGCCTGCATTTAAGGTGGATGCCATTGACACCACCGGGGCCGGGGACGCTTTTAACGGAGGCCTCCTGGCAGCCCTTGCAGAAGGCAGGGATATATGGGAAGCAGTGCGGTTTGCAAACGGGCTGGCCGCATTGTCGGTCCAGAAGCTGGGGACCACCCCGTCCATGCCTGTGCGTGAGGATATCGATGCATTTTTAGGCAGTCACTAAGGGGCCGGGGTCATGGCCTTTGGGTAACTAGTATGCCCCACACTAAATACCTTACTGTTTCGCTGGTCTGATTTTTCGATAGCACAGGTGCAAAATACTCAGCGTAGGGCCCGCTACGCCTCCGTTTTTGCACCTGCACTCTCAAAAAATCATCCTCACCGAACCAGCAAGGCATTTAATATGGGTCATACTAGGCGTCTGGAGCACAGACGTTCAATCATAATGTAGGAGGTAAGGATTATGTTAAAAGGTATACCGACAAGAATCAGTTCAGACCTGTTAAAGGCACTGGCCGACATGGGCCATGGGGACCTGCTCATCATTGCCGATGATTTTTATCCGCCCATCACCAAGACACCGGGCGGGGTCAGCATACAGGCCAAGGGCAACAGCGCCGCTGATATGATTGAGGACATCTTAAAGCTGATGCCTTTGGATGTGGACTACTGCGAATATCCGGTGGAATATATGGTTCCTGACAAGGATTCGGGCATTTCCATGGACAGGCCCAAGGTGTGGGATGACGCAATTGAAGCAGTGGTCAGGAACGGGTATGCGCCGAAAATCGTCGGGGAGATTGAGCGCAGTAAGTTTTATGAGAAGGCGGGCAGGGCTTATGTGACCGTGTGCACCAGCGAACGCCAGCCTTACGGATGCTTTATTTTACAGAAGGGTGTCATGTAATGTAACCAATGGTTGTTGGGGAACAATCGTTTATTTAGAGAAGGAGGATTAACTTATGAAGAAAGGTTTAGCAAAAAAAGTAACATCAGTCCTGCTGGCATCGGCCATGGTATTTTCATTGGCTGCGTGTGGAAGCAAGAAGGCGGACGCGCCGGCATCCACCGCTGCGCCGGCTGCCCAGGATACCAAGGCAGAGGCTAAGGCGGATGATGCCAAGGCCCCGGAAGCAGCAGAGGGCAAGACCTACAGTATCATCTACCTGACCCCGTCCACGGCGTCCCAGTTCTGGACTTATGTGGGCATTGGGATTGAGAACGCCATGAAGGACATGGAGGAGAAGGAAGGGGTTAAGATTGAATTCTCTACCGTGGGACCGGCTGAGGAAAGCCAGACAGAAGACTATGTAACTGCATTTGAACAGTGTATTGCAAAGAAACCGGACGCAATCGTGACAGCTACCCTTGCAATCGACGCAACGGTTCCAAAGGCAAAAGAAGCAACCCAGAACGGCATCGTGCTGAATTTCGTCAACTGCGGCCTTGGGGTGGGTGACGACGGGGCCCATGAGGAGGATTACAACCAGTTCTACTACTGCTCCAATGACACTATCGGGGAGATGGCTGCCCAGGCGTTCCTGGATGCAATGGATGCCAAGGGAATGGACAAGACAAAGGGAACCATCGGCATTAACATGAACGTTGAGAACGAGGCATTAAACCACCGTATCCAGAGCTTCCGCGACTACATGGCGGCCAATGCGCCTGACCTTACCCTCACCGATACATATTATAACGGCAATGTGGTCGAGACATCACAGGCCAATGCTGAAAATATCATTTCCACCTTTGGTTCAGAGCTGATCGGTATGTACTCCGGCAACAACATCACCGGCGACGGCGTGTGCCTGGCAGTACAGGCAGCCGGGATTGGCGACAAGATTGTTTCTGTTGCGGTTGACTCAGACGACACTGAGATTGCTGCGCTTGGAAATGGTTCCCTGGATGCAATCATTGTCCAGGATGCATACGCACAGGGCTACAAGTGCATGGAAAATGCCATTCAGACGTTAATTAACGGGTCAAATCCTGAATCCACCAAACAGGTGAACTGTCCTCCTGTTGTTATCACAAGTGCCAACATGAATGATAAGGATATGCAGGATCTCCTTGATCCAACACGTCTCAAAAAGTAATCGATGAGTTGAGTTACTGTTAAAAGGAGGCTGTTTTAGGACTGCCTCCTTTTTATAAAAGGGGATAAGTCAATGCAGGATACGATTTTAAAGATTGAACATATCAGTAAGTTTTATCCCGGCGTGACGGCGCTAAATGATGTCAGCTTCGAGATAAAAAAAGGCGAGGTCCGTGCGCTGGTAGGCGAGAACGGAGCCGGCAAGTCCACCCTGATTAAATGTATCATGGGGGTGGAGAGGCCGGATGAGGGACAGATATCCATGCGCTACGATGACCGGTGGATTGTGAATACAAATGCTCTGGAAGCCCAGAGCCATGGCGTTTACGCCAATTACCAGCATGTCAATATCGCACCTGACCTGAGTATTGCTGAGAACTATTACCTGGGCCGGCAGCCGCGCACAAAGCTGGGGGCTGTTGACTGGAGGAAAATGGCGGATGACAGCAAGAAGATTATTGATAAATTTGAGATGAACGTGGACCCCAAGGACAAAATCAGGAAGCTGCCCATTGCCATGCAGGCCATGGTGACCATCAGCAAGATTTCAGTCAATGATGACATACGGATCGTGATATTTGACGAGCCCACGGCATTGCTTGAGAATGAAAAAGTGGAGGTGCTGTTCCGCTTCATCAAGGAGTTAAAGGAAAATGGCGTCAGTATCATCTATATTTCCCATCGTCTGGAGGAAATCATGGATATCTGCGACAGCGTGACCGTGCTCAAGGATGGCACCTATGTGGATACAAAACCCATTGGCGAAGTCACCAAGGATTCCCTCATACGGATGATGGTTGGACGGGAAATGTCCGATATCTATAATATCAAACGCCAGGAGCCGGGGGAAGAGGTCCTGAGGGTGGAGGATTTCAGCGACAGCAGCCATTTTAAGGACATTAATTTTTCCGTGCATAAAGGCGAGATACTGGGCTTTGTGGGCCTGGTGGGAGCAGGGCGCAGTGAGATCATGCGGGCCTTGTGCGGCGTGGAGCGCAGGCTTACCGGCAATGTGTATGTCAAGGGACAGAAGGTGAACATCAAGAATCCCAGCGATGCCATGCAGCATGGAATCTGCTTTTTGACCGAGGACAGGCGCGCGGACGGGCTGGCCCTCCAGCTGTCAATCAAGACCAACATAAACATGAACTCTTATGATATGATCAGCACCCGCGGGATTATTTCCCTTAAAAAGGAGCAGGAACGGGCAGAGGATTTCTCCAAACGGGTCAATGTGAAGACACCCAATGTCATGCAGCTGGTGGGCAACCTTTCCGGCGGAAACCAGCAGAAAGTGGTAATCGCCAAGCTGCTCTGCCGCGACCCGGATGTGCTGATCTTCGATGAGCCTACCGTGGGCGTGGACGTGGGAGCCAAGGAAGAAATCTATAAGCTGATGGAAAAACTGACCGGACAGGGCAGGAGCATCATCCTTATCTCTTCCTACCTGCCCGAGGTCATGGGACTGGCGGACCGCCTGATTGTCATGGCCCAGGGAAGGATTACCGGGGAGTTTAATAAAGAAGAATTGTTGACATTGAGAGAAGAGGATGTCCTGCGCAGGGCATCGGTGGAAGGTTAGTCATAGGAGGAATAGTATGGGCAAGTCAAAGGTTGGAAAGGGCAGTTCGCTTACCAGTGTATTCCAGCAGACGGAGTTTACGCTGGGAGTCATTATTGTGGCTTTATTTGTGATAACGTCTGTCTGTACGGATAATTTCTTTAGTGTTTACAATATAACAAACCTGATGAAGCAGTGTGCCATCATCGGCGTCCTGGCAGTGGCCCAGACCATGATCATCACTACCGGCGGTATTGATATCAGCGGCGGCGCCATCACGGGCCTGTCCTGTATGGTCCTGGCATTGCTCCAGCGCGACACGGGCATGAACTTCTACCTGACACTGCTGATAGCTGTCATGTTTGCCATTGCGGCAGGTTTTGCCAACGGCATCATTGTCTATGATTTCAAGGTGCCCCCTATGATTGCAACCCTGGGCATGTCCACCATCATCAGGGGTATCATCAAGATTATAAGCAAAGCCCTGACGGTCAGCGGCCTGGACGAGAGGATCCTCAACATGGGCAACAACAGTTTCTTCGGACTGTTGCCGGCCCTGGCCATTATCTGGGCAGTGGTGGCCCTGGTAGTGTTCCTGATTCTGCGCTACACGGTATTCGGAAGGAACCTGTATGTAATCGGAAGCGGCGTGGAGGTTGCCAAGCTGAGCGGTATCAAGGTCAGGAAAATGTTCTATTCCGTGTACGCGTTTGCAGGACTGCTCTACGGCATAGCCGGTATCATGCTGGCCGCGCGCGTACAGAGCGCCCTTCCCACCGGCGGCGAGGGATATGACATGAACGCCATCGCTGCAGCCGTAATCGGAGGCGCATCCCTTTCAGGCGGGCGTGGTGCTGTCAGCGGAACCCTTCTTGGAACCATCCTGATGGTGCTGATTAACAATGCCGGCGTGCAGTTCGGGCTGAACACCCATGTGCTGGAGATTACCAGCGGTGTGCTGATTGTGTTCGCGGTTACCATGGATATGGTGAAGAACCGGAAGAAGGCGTAGGAAAGCGTAGGAAAGCGTAGGAAAGCGTAGGAAAGCAGAAAGCTTAGGGCGTGCAGATGGCGGGAACGGATTTTCAAACACACCTGGGCAGGGAGCGGGGCAGTGAGGAAATCAATCCCCGTATGATATTGGTGCGGTTATGGTCTGGCGGGGTTCCCGGACTTGGCCGCACCTTTTTATGGAAAAAAGAGATGAAAAAGCATTGACGTCCGACTCCGGGCAAAGTATAGTAGGAGATATTTGGAGGAGGACGTATATGTCTTTAAGCAGCAGCTACAACTGTACCCTGAAAGCCAGCTATGCCGGTTATGTGGTGCAGGCCATTGTAAATAATTTTGCGCCCCTGCTATTTCTTACGTTCCAGGACACATTCGGGATATCCCTGGGTATGATTACCATGCTGGTGACCGTGAATTTTGGGATCCAGCTGCTGGTGGATTTTCTGTCAGCCAGGTTCGTGGACCGGATTGGTTACCGCACCTGTATTGTGGCGGCCCATGTCTTTACGGCAGCGGGACTGGCGGGACTGGCCTTTATCCCGGATCTGATGCCCGGGCATTTTGCGGGCCTTGTGGTATGCGTGTGCCTGTATGCGGTTGGGGGAGGTATCATCGAAGTGCTGATCAGCCCCATTGTGGAGGCATGCCCCACCAGTAAGAAGGACGCGGCCATGAGCCTTCTGCATTCCTTTTACTGCTGGGGCGCGGCCTCGGTGGTTCTTGGATCCACCCTGTTCTTTACCGTTGCAGGAGTGGGGAACTGGCGGATACTGGCGCTTTTGTGGGCGGCTGTCCCTGCTGTCAATGCGCTGGTTTTTGCCAGGGTGCCCATTCTTTCCCTGGTTGAGGACGGGGGTGGGATGAGCATCGGGGAACTGGCAGGAAACCGTGTGTTCTGGCTGTTTGCATTCATATTTGTCTGCGCAGGGGCTTCGGAACAGGCCATGAGCCAGTGGGCGTCCGCTTTTGCGGAGTCAGGGCTTAAGGTTTCCAAAACAATGGGGGATTTGGCCGGGCCGTGTATGTTTTCCTTGCTCATGGGTTTATCCAGGGCGCTGTATGCCAGGTACAGTGAGAAAATCCGGCTTCCTGTGTTCATGACAATCAGCGCCCTGCTGTGCGTGTTCAGCTATCTGATGGCTGCCTATGGCCCTGACCCGGTGCTGGCGCTTTTGGGCTGCGGCCTGTGCGGGCTTTCCGTGGGAATCCTGTGGCCGGGTGCATTTTCCCTTGCATCTGCGGGCTGTCCCAGGGGAGGTACTGCCATGTTCGCACTTCTGGCCCTGGCAGGTGACCTGGGGTGCGCTGCCGGTCCCGCCCTGGTGGGCCTGGTGTCAAGGGCGGCAGAGGGCGGCATGAAAGCCGGACTGGCTGCGGCTGCCTGGATTCCGGCTGTACTGGTATTTGGGCTGTGCTGGGTCATGTACAGGGAGCGTAAAACAGGATATAATCAATAAATGGATAATATAATGGCGGGGTTTTTGAGGCGATTTGTAAATAACTGTATGCTTCCTTAAGATTTTACACATACTTTACATAGACTTTACATTGGAGGCGGGAAGCCATATTGACGATATATGAAATATCCCGTATAATGAGTATGTGTTAAAAATAAGTAAAGATTTGATAAACAACAGGAAAAGAGGCTACAGATTATCATGAAATCCGCCCACCTGAATGGACGCTGCAACAGTGCGATATAGAAGGCATGACCTGCGATCTTTTAACCGAAGATGGCGGGCCCTGCCTTATTTTTACGCCATTTTTCCGTGGGCACTTCGACATTATCCATATAATGATAATAAAGGGGCTTTCCTATCCTCTCAGACAAAAGGAGAAAACACATGGGAGTAGAATTGGTATTAAGCCTGCTTGGAGGTCTGGCGCTGTTTATGTACGGCATGCAGATGATGAGCAGTAATCTGGAGGCGGTTGCCGGCAACCGGATGAAACAGATATTGGAACGTCTCACGGCCAACCGCTTTTTGGGTGTGCTGGTGGGGGCAGGTATAACGGCCTTAATCCAGTCTTCATCGGCAACCACGGTCATGACGGTGGGATTTGTTAATTCCGGTCTGATGACATTGAAGCAGGCTGTGTGGATTATCATGGGCGCCAACGTGGGTACCACCATTACCGGCCAGCTGATTGCCCTGGACATCGGGGCCCTTGCGCCGCTGATTGCATTTGTGGGCGTCATGCTTCTGATTTTTGTGAAGAATAAAAAAATCCAGCATGTGGGAGGCATCATTGCGGGTATCGGCGTGCTGTTCATCGGAATGGGGATGATGAGCGATGCCATGGTCCCGCTCCGCGATTCCCAGACATTCATCCATATGGTAACCAAGTTCTCCAATCCCATCCTTGGAATCCTGGTAGGCGCTGTATTTACGGCCGTGATCCAGTCTTCCTCAGCGTCCGTGGGCATCCTCCAGGCGCTGGCCATGGGCGGGGTGATTAATATCCACAGCGCGGTGTTCGTGCTCTTCGGACAGAACATCGGTACCTGTATCACGGCGCTTCTGGCAAGTGTGGGAACAAGCAGGAATGCCAAGAGGACAACGGTCATCCATCTGATGTTCAATGTGATTGGAACCACGCTGTTTGTAATCCTGTGTATCCTTACTCCGTTTACGGATTTCGTGGCAGGCCTGACCCCGGGCAACCCGGTGGCGCAGATTGCCAATGTCCATACAATCTTCAACGTAAGCACCACATTAATCCTGCTGCCCTTTGGCACCGTGCTGGAGCGGATTGCCATTGCGATACTGCCTGACAGGCAGGTTCCTGTGAAGGATGCGGACCGGTGGTTCGAGGACCTTATGGCTTCCAAGCATCATCTGGGCGTGTCTACCATTGCAATTAACCAGATTCATGATGAGATTACCCTAATGATGGATGTGGCTGCCACCAATGTGTCGGAAAGCTTCATGGCGGTTGCCAATGGTACCGGCAAGGAGGGAATCCAGGGGATTGAGGAGAGGGAAGAAGAGATTGACCTTAGCAATGTAAGGATTTCCAAGAAAATATCTAAAATCCTGGTACTGGACCAGACGCCGAAGGACGTGGATACATTAAACCGTATGTATTCCATCCTGGGCAATATCGAACGGATTGGGGACCATGCCATGAACCTGGCTGAGTACGCGGAGACCATAGAACAGAAGAACCTGACATTTTCCGGTTATGCTAAGAAGGAGTTCCAGGTCATGGAGGAAACCTGCAGGGAGGGCATGGAACTTTTGCGCAAGGCCGCAGAGGGGAATCCGGAATTTAAACTGTCAATGGCTGAGGAGATTGAGCAGCGCATTGACGATATCACCCTGAAGTTCCGTCAGAACCAGATTGACCGTATGAGGGATGGGAACTGTAATGTGGAATCCTCCATCCTGTATTCGGAAATGCTGACGGATTATGAAAGGATTGGGGACCATATGCTGAACATTGCCCAGGCCTATGCTGCCATTGACTGGTCCGGGGACAGGGGACAGACAGCCGCAGCCGCCATTGCTTAAGCACATGGCGGCTGCATATCTGAAATATAAAAGGGTTCTATACTGAATGTTGGGGTGTACTGAAAAGCA
>NZ_QVEX01000008.1 GCF_003434055.1 Enterocloster aldenensis
CGAAAAACTCCGACATACTCAACAGGCTAAAGCCCATAAATGTAAATGGGCTGCTGTATCCCAATGATACAGCAGCCCACCTCATCCTTCAATCCCTACAACCAAGGATTACAGCATGATCTTGAAATCATCGTTCCCTTCGCCGTTCACCACATAATAAGCAGCACCTTCATTGGCAACGATATACAGCTCAATGGTCTTAATCTCAACGCCCTTGTGTGTGCTCTTATATGCCTTAACCGCCTGGTCCAGGACATCCTTTGCAACCAGGTCCTTTCCGTCAAACTGGAAATGTACGGCTGCTGCAGGCTCTGCCTTCTTGGCTGCAGGCTTTTTAGCCGGTGCTGCCTTGGCGGCCGCTGCCTTGGCCGGCGCCTTTTTCTCAGTTTCCTTCTTAGCGGTCTCTTTCTTAACTGTCTCTTTCTTAACAGCCTCTTTCTTGACAGGTTCTTTCTTAACTGTCTCCTTCTTGGCTGCCGCTGTCTTGGCCGGTGCCTTCTTGGCGGGTGCTTTCTTAGCCGGCGCCTTTGTCTCCTTTGCTGCAGGAGCTTCTGCTGCCGGGGCAGCCGCCTTCACCTCTTCCTCCACAACCTGCTTAACCGTTTCTTCGGCTGGCCCTGCTGCTGTCTTGACATCTTTCTTAGCTTCTACCATAGTCCATATCCTCCCTAATTTTGAATAATGGCTTTACAAGTAATCCCCTAGATGCATTAAGGGCATTATAAAATGCTTTCCCCGATTTGTCAACAAATTCACCATAAAAAGGCCCCTTACCTAAAAAACATAGTTTCCAATCTTTACCAATTATTGTGCTGCCTGGTATGCATCACACGATATATGGTGTCTAAAACAGCTTTGCGCCTTTAGGACAAAGCACGTCCTAGCCCACGCCAGGACCGCCCTCCTCACCGGTATGGGGTGTCTGGAATGCAGGCCCATATCCCTCCGTTGGCTTGGAAGGCTGTGCGCCTTCGGTGGCCGCTGGTGTGGACTGGCCCACCGGGTTAATGGTTACCTGGGGCTGTGTCCCAGCGGCCGGCTGGGACGGAGCTGTCTGGGCTGGCGGTGTCTGTACCGGCGGTGTCTGTACCGGCGGTGTCTGGGCCGGCGGTGTCTGGGACGGCGGTGTCTGGACCGGCGGTGTCTGGGACGGCGGTGTCTGGACCGGCGGTGTCTGGGACGGCGGGGCCTGGGTCGGAGCCGGCGCTTTGCCGGATGATGTGCTGGAACGGCTGCTCTCAGTCCCCGGCAGTTCATAACAGATGACCGGCATACCTGCGTACACATTCTCAAACAGTTCCTTTGCCGCCGCATATGGCATGTTCACGCATCCATGGGAACCGCCTGTCTTATAGATGGAGCCGCCGAAGCTGGAGCGCCAGCTGGCATCGTGGAAACCGATTCCCCCGTTAAACGGCATCCAGAACTTGACAGGGCTTGCATAGCCTTCGCCTTTGAGCACGGCATCCCTCTGCTTATAGGTAAGGGCAAATATGCCGGGAGGGGTGGTATGTCCCTTGGATACATTCCCGGACACAAAGTCAGACTCCAGTATCTTCTGTCCATCCTTATAGAAAAACAGGTGCTGGGCCGTCAGGTTCACCTCCGCGTATGTACCTCCATAATCCGCCCCGTCATGGCTGGCGGCTGTCTGGGAGTATACCGGCTCCCTGACAACGCTCTCCCCTGCCTCCAGTATCCTTATCAGTTCCTCTGTCTCCGCTGCCTGATTAATCCTCCAGCCATAGAATCCGCTTACCTCCACGGTCTGTCCGTAACTGGTCTTAAAGGGTCGTTTCTTATATGCGGTATTGTACCTGGACGCCAGGTTTTTCACATAATCCCCTATCGTATCCCTGTTAAGGGTCACGCTGTCCCCCTCAGCCAAAAGCCACTGGTGGATGGTGCTGCCGTCCAGGACCTCACTGGCGCTGCCAAAGGTATAGGTCACGGTCATGTTTACATACCGGTTCCTTGCATCCCTGGCAGCCACCAGTGAACTGTTGCCGGAACGGATACGTGGCTCCCGGTAACATCCCAAAGCCTCCAGGTCAAGTTCCGGCGTAAGGGTGCGCACGCCTTCCCCTGCAGCTGCTTTTACAAGCTGCAGATCCAGTTCATTACCTTCGGTTTCCGGCACAACACTGTATCCCTCCCCGCTCACATAATCAGACAGGTACGCGTCGGAGGGCACCACGATATTGGCTGTCTTAAAGCAGTCCAGGGACTCAAGTCCTTTCTCCAGCGCCGCCTCATCGTATGTAATCATGGTCTGTATATCATAGGACGGCCCTTTTAACAGGTATCTTGGCCAGGCATAAGGGTTCTGCTGGCGTATAATTTCCTCCAGGCTTCCATCAAACACAGTATGAAGCCCCATATCCGCCCCGTATATGATTTCCTGCCCACCGCCCCTCAGCCTCATGACCAGACTGTAGTCCTTTACCCCGGATGCCATCATTTCCTTGACCTCTGAGGCGGTCCTGCCGGACACATCCATGCCATTGATGACCGTGTGCGGCAGGTACGCATCCCTGTATCCCACCGCGTGGTAGATATAACCGCCCACACAGATTGCCGCTGCCGCCACCAGACAGACAGTTGCAGCCCTTCCCCAGACAGGCCTTGGCCTGCCTGGAGCCTCATCTGACCGGGCCTTGGCCTGCCTGTCTTTCCTCTCCTTGAAGGCAGCCCGGCTCCTGCTTTTTCCGCGCTGCCCGGTTTCCTTCTTATGCTGTACTGATGTCCCTTCTTTCTTATCCAGTTCTCTGTTCATGCATCAATACCTTTCTGATTCCTCCAGGAGACGCTCAATCTGGCTCTCCCCATACACCTTAATTCCATGGGACTTCAAAAGTCCTGCGCAGACCCCTTCCCCTTCTGTCAGTTTTCCCGTAAATGTCCCGTCATATATCTGCCCGTTTCCGCAGGAAGGACTCCTCTCCTTAAGGATGGCTGCCCTGCAGCCGTAAAGCAGGGCAAGCTTCAGGGCTTGCTGCGCCCCCTTTTGGTAGGAGGAGGCCACATCCTGCCCATCCCTGGTCATGACACGTCCGTTGACGCGCTCCGCAGGCGTACGCGGGGTTGCAAGACCCCCCATGATTTCCGGACACACCGGGATGAGGAAATGCCGGTCCAACAGGGCCTTTACTGCCGGGTCCAGCACGCCCTTGCCGTCATACCTGCATTCCACGCCAAGCAGGCAGGCGCTTACCAGTATATTCATATTCTGCTTCCCTCCGATTATGTATGATTTTATTTACAAGCGCCGGTTATCCCCCAGTACCCTGCCGCTTAACAGCAGATAGGTGCAGGATGACAGGACGCACGCCACCATATCCGATATGGGTTCTGCAAAGAATACCTTCTCCACGCCGAACAGCATGGGCAGGAACAGCATTCCCATAAAATAAACAAATTTCCTGAACATGGACAGACTGACAGCCACCTTTGCAATCCCCATTCCTGTAAAACCGTCCACCACCGTGTACTGGACCGCCAGCGGGATTACTGCCAGGGTATACATGCGGATTGCCCACTCCGTAATCCCCACATAGGATTCATCCCTTGTAAAAATCCGCACAAAATATCCGGGGGCTGTCTGGGCAATCACAAACATGACGGCTGTAAATGCCAGTCCCAGGAATACAATATGCTTCTCAGCCTTTCTTATGCGGTCAGGCCGGCCCGCCCCATAATTATAACCTAAAACAGTCTGGGTTCCACCGGTAATTCCTCCCAGCGGCATGGTGATGAGAAGCATGAAGCTCTGGACAATGGTATTGCAGGTAAGCAGCATGTCTCCATCCGCCGGGTTGGAGAATTTACGGATTATCATATTCATGACAATGATAAGCAGGCTGTCCGATGCAATGATGAGGAAGGGGGAAAGTCCTACCAGCAGCACCTGCTTCATGGTGTTCCACCGGTACCCGCCAAAGGTAATACGCACCAGGGGCATTTTGCCAAACAGAAATACCAGCACATAGATACAGGAGGCCATCTGGGAAAGCACCGTGGCAATGGCTGCTCCCTTAACCCCCATATCCAGGACAAAAATAAACACAGGGTCCAGGGCAATATTGCATACGGCTCCTAAAACCACGGATTTCATCCCCACCTTGGCAAATCCCTGGCAGATGATGAACTGGTTCATCCCGGCTGCCAGAAGCGCGAACACGGTTCCTGACAGGTACCAGCTCATGTACTCGTTGGCATAAGGGAATATGGAGGGGCTGGCCCCGAAAAACACCAGCAGCGGCTTCCTGAAAAGAAAGGTCATGGTCATGATCACAACCGCCATCCCGGTTAAAAGCGCAAAACAGTTTGCCACCATCTGGGTGGCGGCCCTCTCATTCTTCTGTCCCAGGCGGATGCTCATAAGGGGCGCCCCGCCCACCCCGATCCAGCTGGCAAAGGAGGATATGAGTGTCACCACCGGTCCGCAGATTCCCACCCCGGCCAGGGCCAGGGCCCCGATTCCTTCTATGTTTCCAATGTACATGCGGTCCACTATGCTGTACAGCACATTCACAAATTGAGCCAGCATGGAGGGGAATGCCAGTCTCCATACCAGCCCGCGTACTTTATCCGTATCCAGATTATTTTCAACCTTCATCTCACTTAAACCTTCTCCTGCTCATCATACTTATTCCTTCTTCCTGAAGTTATCCATATCCTTAATCAGGATACCCAGGCTGTCCGTTATCCCGCGGAAAGCCCCATAGTCATACAGACTTACAAAAAACAGGCCAATGGGCACTGCAAGAATCATTCCAGCAATTCCATTTACCTTAAATCCCAGATATAAAAGCAGCAGGGTCAGCAGCGGGTTAAGACCCATGCTGTCCCCCACCAGCTTAGGCTGCACCAGCTGGCGCACGACCTGGGTCAGGACATAAATCAATAAAAGCCCTGCCGCAAAGGCATAATCGCCTCCCAGCAGCTTGATTAAGCCCCATGGGATCAGGGCCGTACCCGTGCCGAACACAGGAAGGAAATCCAGGAACGCGATAAGGAATGCCCAAAGGGGGCCGTATCCCACTCCAAGCACAAGGAATCCAACCGTAAGGATCAGCCATACCACTGCCATGATCTTAAACTGGGCCATAAAATATCCGCCAACCAGCCTGCGGACCTCCCCTTTCAAATAGCTGGTATACCGCTGGCTCCAGGCCGGGGTATGGGCTTTTACAAAAGCCAGTATATTGTCCCTGTCCACAATGAAGAAATAAGCGGATAATATGGTGACCACCATATAAACCAGGACAGCGGGAATACTCCTGGCCACGGTTCCGGCCGCCTCCACGGTGGGGGACGCAATGCCCTCCACCACCTTGCCCAGATAAATCCCCAGATTATTCCCAATCTCCGACCAGGTCTGCTGGATACTGTCCGGAAGGAACTGGAACAGATGGTCAATCTGTTCCATGCTCCTGGACACATCCCCCTCAATCCCGGCGTACAGGACCGGAAGATCCTTTATGAACCCATACAGCAGCGCAAAACTTCTGGATATGAGCAGGTACAAAAGGCCGATGACAAGAGCCAGGGCCGCCACCACAATGACAATGGAGCTGTGTTTGCGCACCAGCCTCATCCTCCGTTCCAGCAGACGGACCAGTGGATTGGCAATCATGGCTATGATCCAGCCAATGACAAAGGGCATGAAAAACTTTATGATTTTTGGTCCCAGAAAACACAGGAGAATCCATCCTGTCAGCGGAATCACAATATTAAGCACAAGTCTCAGATAATGTCTCCACCCTGCTTCTTCCATAATATATCACCAATCCTGTCTTTTATGAAAAATCCTTAAGATACCGCTCCAGGAATGCAAACAGCACATCCATCTCCTCATCCGACCCTATGCTGATGCGAAGGCTGTCACACAGCCTTTCCCCGCCAAAATACCGCACATAAATCTGTTCTTCCTTAAGCGCCTCAAAAAGCTTACAGGCCGGCACACACGGATGGGACGCAAAGATGAAGTTGGCCCGGGAATCCGGAAAGGTAAATCCCAGTTCCCTAAGACGCGTCTTTGCCCGCTCCCTGGTTGCTATTATCTTGTCCGTGGTCTCCTTAAAGTATGCCTCATCCCTTACCGACTCCGCGCCCATCACAATGGAGGTCAGGTTCATGGTATAGGAGTTATAGGAGTATTTCACATCATTAAGGGCCCGGATCAGGCGCTGGTTCCCAATGGCAAAGCCTATCCTCATGCCTGCCATGGAACGGGACTTGCTAAAGGTCTGCACCACCAGAAGGTTCTCGTAACGTCCAATCAGTTCCAGCGCGGACGGCCCTGCAAAATCAATATACGCCTCGTCCACAATCACCACCACGTCCTGGTTGGCCTTCAGGATCCCCTCCACCTGCTCAAGGGGCATATAAATCCCGGTGGGCGCATTGGGGTTGGGGAAAATGACCCCTCCGTTTTCTTTTTCATAATCCTCCGGGATAATGTTAAAATCCCCATCCAGGGCAGGCGTATCATATGGAATCCGGTAAAGGTCCGCCCACACCTTGTAGAATGAGTAGGTGATGTCGGGAAACAGCACCGGCTTATCCGAATTAAAAAACGTGAGGAAGGACATGGCAATCACGTCATCGGACCCAACCCCCACAAATACCTGGTCGGACCCAACCCCATAATATCCGGCCAGGGCCTCCACCAGCATGGAAGCTGCCGGGTCGGGATATTTGCGCAGCCGGTCCGTCTCCAGTTCCCTGAGGGCCCTGATGGCTCCCGGGGCCGGGGGATACGGATTCTCGTTGGTGTTCAGTTTAATCAGCTTATCGCCGCCCGGCTGGTCCCCCGGCACGTAGGGCACCACCTTGCGTATATTTGCTTCCCATGGTCTCATACCCTTAATTCCTCCCTTTTCTCTGACCTCATATATCTTACCCGCCGGCTCTCCATTCCTTGCCGGCTCTCTTTATCCTATACCATATCCTATATCTTATCCTATCCTATACCAGCCCATAATCAGCCGCCACTTTCCTGAACGCGGGAAGGGAACGCTCAATCTGCCCATAGGATACACAATAGGAAATCCTTACATATCCGGGACATGCAAAGGAACTTCCCGGGACCACCAGGATATTATACTTCTTGCAGCTGGCACAGAACTTTTTCTCATCTGCCTCCGGTGATTTTAAGAAGAGATAAAACGCGCCCTCTGGCTTTATACACTCAAATCCCAAATCCCTTAAGCCATTGTACAGCAGGTTCCGGTTCCGGTCGTATGCTTCCAGGTTCACATTCTCATCCACACACCGTTTGATGACGCGCTGCATCAGGGACGGCGCGTTCACCGCGCCCATGACGCGGTTGGCAATGGTTGCCGCATTAAACACCTCTTGGCTGTCCTTTAGCGCGTCCGGTATCACCAGGTAGCCGATACGCTCACCAGGAAGGGACAGGGACTTGCTGTAGGAATAGCAGATGACGGTGTTTTCATAAAACCCTGTCACATACGGCACCTCCACGCCGTCATATGCCAGTTCGCGGTATGGTTCATCTGAAATCAAGACAATATCGGTTCCCAGCTGGGTCTGCCTCTCCCTCAGGATATCCGCCATCCTGGCCAGGGTCCCGGCGGAATACACGACCCCGGTAGGGTTATTGGGGGTATTGATGATGACCGCCTTTGTCCTTGGGGTAATCTTCTCCCCCAATTCCTCAAGGTTTGGCTGGAAATCCTCTGTGTTCGGCGAAATCACGACCAGATTGCCGTCATAATTGCGCACATAGCTGCCATACTCCACAAAATAAGGAGCAAACACAATCACCTCATCCCCTGGATTCAGGAGTGTCTTAAGGATGATATTCAGTCCGCTGGCAGCGCCCACGGTCATCAGTATATTATTCTGGTGGAAGGATGTGCCGAACCTGCGGTTCAGTGACCGTGCAATGGTATCCCTTACATCCTCATAACCGGCATTGCTCATGTATCCATGGACAAAAGTAGACTCTTCCTCTTTCAGGATATCACAGATCGCCTGTCCTACGGAATCCGGCGCAGGCACATTGGGGTTGCCGAGGCTGAAGTCATATACGTTCTCCGCGCCGTATACGGCCGCCAGCTTTTTGCCCTCTTCAAACATGGCCCGGATTGCGGAATTATTATTTACCAATGGTTTCATTTTCTCTGATATCATACTTATGTCCTCTCTTTCTCCCTTGGGGCAGGCGCGTTCCATGGAGCCTTCCCGTCTGTTGATATGATTGTAGCTTTCCATGGGTGGATTGTCAATAAAAAGAAACGGAAAGCCTGCCATGGGGCAGCGGCACATAGACGGCCCGGACAGCCGGACGGCGGAAAAGGCAGATGGGGGCAATGAAGCACGGAGCCAAAGACGCATGTAGGCTTAAGATGCATGTGGGCATAAGACGCATGGGCATCAGAAAGGCACCGGATTCCATGAAGCAGGCTTCATAGGCACCGGTGCCCTCTCATTCAACCTTAAAGGATCTCCTCCAGCGGAAGTCCTTCAAACATCTCCAGAATCCCGGGCGTCATCCTGTCTAACAGCAGGATGCCCGAAACATGGAATCCTCCTTCCAATTCCACATCACAGTAGGAGACTGTCCCTGAAACCTGATGGAACTGGTCCATCGGAAGGAATTCATCTTCCGCCACAGCTTTCATAAGCTGCCCTATATCAGCCGGGTCCGTAATCACCAGATTCCCTTCCTTTGTATAATAAGGATTCCTTCTCTGCAGATCGGCCAGTTCCTCGCCCTGGGGAAGTCCGCTGCCGGAATCCAGATTGTAGAAAAGGGACTGTACATTCATGGTGACTGATCTGATATTGCCGGCGGCAAAATGTTTTCCCGGTTTTGCGCCCTCTCCCTCCAGGATCTGAAGGGTATGTGTGAAGGACGGGTATACGGGCCAGTACTGGATGAAATCATCCATGCCCATATCCCAGTAACCGCCCCGTCCGCCGGAACGCATCTGCTTCAGGTTCTGATTTATATATTCCTGCACGTCCTTTGACACAAATGAAATGGCGCCCACAGGTACCTCTTTTATCCGCGTCTGTGTATCCAGGGCCATGAAGTCGGTCTTGTATGCATCCAGCAGTCCTGAGATTATCCTGCTGTCCTCCCCGGTATAGACAGATGACCCGGCTTCCCGGTAGATTACCTTTTCCAGGTTCCCCGGCGTCTCGTGAAATACCGGATAAAGCCCTTCTTTATAAGCAGCTTCCTTATACAGCTCCCCGTAAACATCCATGACATCCGAGAGGGCAATGGTATAGGCGCGCCTTACCCTGCGCCCATTGGCCAGCTGGTAGCATACGGTCATGCCCGTATAGTACTCCTTGGCTTCCGGATCGGATCCTCCATCCTCCCCGCCGATCTTGGATGCGATGAAAACAGAAGTGGGTCCGTCAGCTCCCCCGATGTAAGACACACTGCGCGCCTGCGGGACCGCCTTGACAATCCCCAGCCGTTCATCCCTGCCAAGAAGGGCGCTCCTCCTGCCCTCTTTTGCCAGGGGCATGACCAGGTCCATATCCGTAAGCTTCATATCCTCTTCGATGTTTTCATAGGCAGGTTTATAGTCCAGTTCATACTCCCCCTGGTCATTTTGTAACACAGACCGGTTATTCAGCCAGCCGCTGTCTATATCCAGTTCCAGGCTGGCGGACACCACCTCGTCCGCCGCAGGAAGGTAGGAATCATATCCATACCAGTCATAACGGAAGCTCAGGAACACAAGGACCCCGGCCCCAAGGCAGAGCACCAGCTGCAGCTTCCTGCCAAACAGCTTCTTAAAGTCAAAATGATAGATGATTTCCACAATACAGTGGGTAAGGATTGTGAATACCACGGTCCCGAACAGGCCCCACCTCAATCTGCTCTGCATGGCCCAGAAAAACAGCCCTCCCGCAAGGCCGCAGCCCAGCACAAGAAGGATACGGATAGGAGCCATGGTGCGTTTAAAGGCCATGGCCTTCCCGGCTGACTCAGAAGGCCTGATGCGGTAGAGCTGCATCCCCAGGAAGAAAAGCGCCAGGACGCCGAATCCGGAACATATGAGCTCCGGCACATGCTTTATGATTTCATCCAGTTTCCAGTCAAGGGCTGTTATATAGACACTGAATGGGGACAGGTATTTCATCCCCCACATAAAGGGCGAGCCGTCGGAGGTCCATGCGTTCCTGGCCGTTGTCACAAAAAAGATTTCGCAGTACCCTTCCAGGAGCAGCATCACTGCGGGCAGGAAGAAAAAGAACACGCCGGATGCCAGGATTCCCACCACCATATTGCCGGTCATCATCATGGCAATCACCACCGCTGCGTACATCAGCAGGAAAAACAGCATGTTTAACGCCAGTCCTCCGGCCATGGCGCCTGCTATGCCCGGGGTACCCACACCGTAAGCCAGGGCGACACCGAACATAAGGATCAGGTTTATGAGATAGGAAACGCCCACAATGAGGATGCCTCCCATGTACCGCGCACTGTAAATCAGTTCCCTCCTTACCGGGATGCTGTGGTAAAAATCAACCTTTTTCCTGTTATGCAGATAGGAAAAACCGGATACCCCCATGACAACCGCGGCAGCCATCATAAGGAACACCACCATGCCGTTGCCGAATTCCGCCTGGCTTAAGACCACCTTTGTCTTCAGTTCCAGAAGCTTTTCCTGGTAGACAGCCAGCGGCATGGACGGGTCCTGCACAAAATCCCTGTAGCCGTTATATACATAATACTGTGTGTTGGCCGCATCCTCCATGGCAAGGGCCAGACCGATGGGAAGAATGAAGAAAAAGGCCAGGAAAACCAGGGCAAAGGCCCATGTGCGCCGCTTGCAGTCCTCCCTCATAAGCTTAGAGAATAAGTTTCCTGATGTCATAACCAGCCACCTCCGTTTCACTGATAAATATCTCCTCCAGGGACAGAGGAATGCATTCATAGAACACCGGGTCATAGGAGGATAGGATGGCCTCCACCTCCTGCCTGCTGCCGCGCACGGTCACGGTGCACAGCCTTCCGCGCTGCTCAATCCCCACCTTATCAAGGGCCACCAGGTCCTCGGGCTTCATGCCTGGCTGGAGCACGCACTGGACCTTATGGATGTTAAGCTTCATGTCATCCAGGTCCTTTGACAGAAGGATGCCGCCCTTGTGCAATAGCCCCACATGGTCGCAGATGTCCTCCAGTTCCCTCAGGTTATGGGATGCGATGATGGGAGTCAGGTTCCTGTCCTCCATATCCGCTGCAAATATGCTCTTCACGGTCTGGCGCATGACCGGGTCCAGGCCGTCAAAGGTCTCGTCGCAGAACAGGTAATCCGTGGACGCGCACACGCCGCAGATAACCGATACCTGCTTCTTCATTCCCTTGGAAAATGTATGGATCTTGCGTTTTTCATCCAGCCCGAAGTTCTTCATAAGCTTGTGGAACCGCTCCTCGTTGAATCCTTCGTATACATGCCTGTAATAATGCATGATTTCCAATGGCGTTGAGTTGTTGAAAAAATACTGTTCATCCGAGATATAGAAAAAACGCTTTTTGGCCGGCGTATTCTCAAACACCTCATGTCCGTCTATGGTGATACATCCCTCGTCCGGCTTCAGCACGCCGCTGGCCAGCCTGAGGAATGTGGATTTGCCCGCCCCATTGGTGCCAATCAGGCCAAAAACGCTTCCATCCTTTATGGTGGCGCTTATATGGTCCACCGCCACTATATCATCAAACCGTTTGGTAAGGTTCACTGCCTCAATCATGCCCGTCTCCCCTTTCTGTCATATGCCCGCAAAATGTCTCTTCCACAAGTCCTGCCATGCGCCCGCAAAATGTCTCCTCCACAAGCCCTGTCATATCCTCTGCCGTGACGCCGATTTTTATGCCCTCTTCCACAAACGCGGTAAAACGTCCCTTCCACTCCTTCAGCTTCCCGGCCCTCATGCGGCTGCTGTCAGCCACAAAGCTTCCCTTTCCCTTCACCGAATAAATATATCCCTGGCGTTCCAGTTCACCGTAGGCCCGCTGGATCGTGTTGGGATTAATGGACAGGTCCGTGGCCAGGCTGCGCACGGACGGAAGCTGTGCATCCTGCGGAAGCACTCCGTTAAACATCATCTCCTGGAGACGTTCCGCCACCTGTTCATATAAAGGTCTCCGGTCCCTGTAATCCAGTACAATCATGCCTTCCTTCCCCCTTTCTGGAAAATCATTGTATCGACTGTACTAATTATATTAATACAGTCATCCTTGAACATAGATTAACATACCTTAAGATGAAATACAATAAAAGATTTTCTTAAGATTCCCTGTTCTGCAAATATTTGGTATACTGGAACTGCAATCCAGTATCAGACCATTTATCCATAAATCCATCCATAAGGAGGCCTACCATGTCCAACACCATGTTTTTCAGCCTGCTTTTAAACATAGGGCTGCTGGTTCTCATCGCCACCATGCTGACCAAGATTCCCGTTGTCCGCAGCATGCTTCTGGGTGAAAACAATCTGATTGGCAGCCGCGCGGCCCTTGCAGTCATCTTCGGCCTGGTCAGCATTGTCTCCACCTATACAGGGGTACGGGCCCAGGGCGCCATTGTAAATACACGTGTCATCGGCGTCCTGGCGGCAGGGCTGTTGGGCGGGCCGTACGTGGGGATGGGGGCTGCCATCATCGGCGGCCTGCACCGCTACCTGTTTGATATCGGAGGCTTCACAGCTGTTTCCTGCGCCGTGTCCACATTTGTGGAAGGACTGATCGGTTCTGCGTTTTCCCGGCGTTTCAAGGCAGGCAAGATTGACAACACCGGCATCTTCCTGATCACGGCCCTGGCAGAGGTCTGCCAGATGGTCATCATCCTGATCATCTCAAAGCCATTTCCAGCTGCCCTGGAACTGGTGCGGCTGATTGCATTTCCCATGATAACCATGAACGCCCTGGGCATGGTTGTATTTATCGGCACCTTCAATATCGTGTTCATGGAGGAGGACAGCCAGTTTGCGGAGAAAATGCGGCTGGCCCTGGGGATTGTGGAACAGAGCCTGCCCCATCTGAGGAAGGGGCTCTACAGCACAATGGATATGGAGGCGGCCGCTGAAATCATCTACAATTCCACCTCCTGCGCAGCCGTAATGATAACGGATACCCAGAAGATATTGGCCATGAAGGGGGAAGCCCGGTACAATGATCTTAAGGGGGAGGCCCTTCTAAAGCCCATCCTGGAATCCATCCAAGACCGCAGGACCACCACCTTTACCTGCGCCAGGAAGCCGGACCCGCTGTACCACATACTGAAAAACCACATCATCGTTGCAGCGCCCCTGATTGAGATGGACAAACCCATCGGCAGCCTGACCATGGTGGTCAGGAAGCACTGGGTCACATCACAGCCCAACCTTAACTTTGCCTCCGAACTGGCCAGGCTTTTCTCCACCCAGCTGGAGCTTTCCGACCTGGACTACCAGAAACAGCTGCGCCGCAAGGCCGAGTTCAAAGCCCTGCAGTCCCAGGTCAACCCGCATTTCCTATACAATGCCTTAAACACCATATCCTGTGTGTGCAGGGAAAACCCGGACAGGGCCAGGGAACTGATCCTCACCCTTTCCGCCTACTACCGCCAGACCCTTGAGAACGACCAGTACATGCTGAACCTGCACACCGAGCTGTACCATGTATCCAGCTACCTGGAACTGGAACAGGCCCGTTTTGAGGAAAAGCTGCAGGTAAGCATGGATGTGGAAGACGACCTGAACTGCCTGGTGCCATCCTTCATCCTCCAGCCCCTGGTTGAAAACGCGGTGCGCTACGGCGCTGATGCCAAAGGAATGCGCACTGTTTCCATACAGGCCCGGACCATAGATGACCTTGTGGAAATCTCCGTCTCGGACAAGGGTCCGGGAATCCCCAAGGACATGGTGATCCAGCTGTATTCCGGCGAAGGCAGGGGCGGTGTGGGCTTAAAGAATGTGCACCGCCGCTTAAAAAGCATTTACGGGGAAGACAACGGGCTGAAGATAGAGACATCGGCCGCCGGTTCCAGGGTATGGTTCCGTGTACCGCGTTCCGCTGAACAGGATGCGGAAAATAGATGAATAAGGGGGATTTCTTACAATGAAGATTGCTGTGATTGATGACGAGAGGCCGTCAAGAAAAGAGTTGATCCATCAGATTCTGTCCGTTATGCCGGACAGCCTCATTGAGGAGGCGGACAGCGGTTCCAATGCCCTGGAGCTTATCAGCAGCCGGCCCTTTGACCTGCTGTTCGTGGATATCAACCTCAATGATATGGAAGGAACCACCCTGGCCGCTGCTGCCAGGCGTATCCTGCCGGATGCCCAGATTGTATTTGCCACCGCCTACTCCCAGTACGCAGTCAGGGCATTTGAACTGGGTGTCAATAATTACATCTTAAAACCCTTTGACCCGGACCGGGTGCGCAGGGTCCTGGAAAAATGCTGCCACGATTTAAATCTGTCCAAAGGCGCCGCCGCGGTATCCGGCACGGCGGCTGTGCCCGGTCCGGCGGCGGTATCCGGTCCCGCGGCGGTATCCGGTCCGGCGGCGGTATCCGGTCCCGTGGCAGCCCCTGTCCTGTCCCCGGCCAGGATGGCAATCAATGTGAACCGGACCATCGTAATGCTGGACATACCCCAGATTGTCTACATTGAAACCTCGGGCAGGAGCTGCATCATCCATACGGCCACCAGGGACTACACGGAAAACCAGCTGTTGGGCGAATATGAAAAACGGCTGGCGCCCCACGGTTTTTTCCGCATCCACAAAAGCTACCTTGTAAATCTGGGTTATATCACGGAAATGTTTCCCTGGGCCAATAACAGCCTGGCTGTAAAGATGCAGGGCTTTGAAAAGGAAATCCTGCCCGTTGGAAGGGAGAAGGTGAAAAACCTGCGCCAGCTGTTAGGTATATAATTTCCGGTCCGCCGGCCCCCTGCCGTCCCGTAACAGGGCTACGTTAATGAACATTTTCCTGCCGTTTGTGCATCTGATAATGCATTTTATGCAAAAAACCTACCATTTTAACAGTATTTTAGTACAATAAGTACAGAAAGACAAATCATTAATACATAACAGGAGGTAGGTTTATGATTAGTTTCTTTGTATGTCTGGCACTCTTAATCGGGGGATTCACAGTGTACAGCAAGATTGCGGAAAAGGTCTTTGGTCCGGATGACCGCAAGACACCTGCCCTTGCCATGACGGATGGCAGTGATTACGTCCCAATGGGCACGCCGCGCATCTTCTTAATCCAGCTTCTCAACATTGCCGGCCTGGGGCCAATCTTCGGCGCACTGGCAGGCGCGTGCTGGGGACCCAGCGTATTTCTGTGGATTACCTTCGGAACCCTGCTGGGCGGCGGCGTCCACGATTATATGGTGGGCATGATGTCCATGCGCCACAAAGGCGCCAGCGTTTCAGAGCTCACCGGGACCTATCTTGGCAGCGCCATGAAACAGGTCATGCGTGTATTCTCCGTTGTACTTCTGGTTCTGGTCGGCGTCAGCTTCTCCACCGGACCGGCCAATCTTCTGGCCATGCTCACACCCAATGTTCTGGATACCAGGTTCTGGCTGGCCGTTGTACTGATTTATTACTTCATCGCAACCTTTGTGCCCATTGACAAATTAATCGGCAAGGTTTACCCGTTCTTTGGGATATGCCTGATTGTCATGGCCCTTGGGGTTGGCGGGGCCATCCTGTTAGGCGGATACTATATACCTGAAATCACCCTGGAAAACCTGCACCCGGCCAATACGCCCATCTGGCCAACCATGTTCATCTCCGTTGCCTGCGGCGCCATCTCGGGCTTCCACGCAACCCAGTCCCCTCTCATGGCCCGCTGTCTTACCAATGAAAAGGACGGCCGCCGGGTGTTCTACGGAGCCATGGTGGCAGAAGGCATCATTGCACTTATCTGGGCAGCGGCAGGCGTTGCGTTCTACAATGGCACGGGCGGTCTTCTCACAGCCCTTGGCAATGGACAGTCCAGCGTTGTATACGAAATCTGCTTCACCCTTTTAGGACCCGTAGGCGCAGTGATTGCCATGATCGGCGTTATCGCATGCCCCATTTCTTCTGCCGATACCGCTTACAGAAGCGCAAGGCTCACCCTGGCAGACTGGTTCAAGTTTGACCAGAAGCCTGTCAGGAACCGCCTGATGCTCACGGTTCCCCTGCTGGCAGTGGGTTCCGTACTGACCCAGATTGATGTGCAGATAATCTGGAGATACTTCTCCTGGAGCAACCAGACCCTGGCCATGATTGCGCTGTGGTCCGCAAGCGTATACCTGTTCCGCAAAAAACGCTTTTACTGGCTTACGGCCCTTCCTGCAACCTTCATGTCAGCCGTATCCTGTACATACATCCTGATTGCCAAGGAAGGCTTCCAGCTCCCCACATCCTTCGCATACCCTGCCGGAATCATCTTCGCCGCCGTCTGCCTTGGCACCTTCGTGTTCACCTGCGTCCTGGGCAAGGGCAAAAATGCAGAAGCAGGCACAGCCGAAGAGGCATATTCCGTGTAAACGGCCAATTGGATATAAAGTAAAAAAGAGGGGCGGCTTCTTAAGGTTATCAGGACCTTTGAGGCTGCCCCTGCCTGCCGCACCGGTGTCCTTCACGCTTTCTTTCTGCTGTCAAAATACACAAACCGGTCAATCGCGTCCAGTATATCCTTAAACTCCTCCCTTGGGGCCATATCAATGTATTCCCTCAGTATCTCCTGCTCCCTGTCGCGGAAAGGGCCGTAGAACAGATCGTAGAGATTGTGGCCCCTCATATAGGTGAGGATTTCCTCCATGTGGGCCTTCATATCTTCCGGTGAAGTGAAATCCCGCCCCATTATCTCCATGAGCTGCTGGCCGCTGCGGATGCGGTACAGGTATTCGCGCCATTTGTCAAAGAGCGTGTCATAAAAAGCGTCCTCGCTTTTTACAATGCCCAGCTTTGCCATGATGGTCGGGTTGAAAAAGTAATTCTCAAAGGAATAATATTTTAATATGAGCACGTTCCGCCTTGTGACCTTGGGCAGGCGGTCCGCGTCTTCCAGACTCCGCTCATCATAATACCGGCACAGCTGGGACGCAAGCTCTTCCGGGTCCTTGCCGTCGCCGTCGCGTATCATCAGGAACTGGTCCCGCAAATACACCTGGTTCATATATTTTAAATTGGCATATGTCTTGATATTGGTACAGCTGTTGGTGGTGATGATTGATATCCTGGTCAGGTTGCCTTTATCATCATAAATCTCGGAATAGTACTTTTCCAGAAGCAGGGGCAGACGGCTTTTGTCCTGCTTTCCTTCCACAATAAACACAAAGCTAACATTTAACAGGTCATTGGCCCCGTAACCAAGGTCATCCAGTATCTGGCCCAGGTCTGCCTTTTCACGGATAACGGAATACCGCTCCTCATCCAGCACCACCTGGCGTATCTGGCGGATGCTGAAATTAAACAGCAGGTCGGGACTGTGGGTCTTAAAGATAACCTGGTTCTTCTTGGACAGGCGGTATAGTATCTCACTGCAGGTCTTCTGGAGCTGTGGATGCAGGAAAATCTCCGGGTCTTCCACCACGATGATGCTGGGGATGCGGCTCTGCTCGCTGATATAGGTCTCCAGAAGGGAAAGCATGTAGATACTCCTCATGCCTTTGCCCATAAGCCCCACCGGCTTAACGCTGCCCCTCTGCCGGTTATGGGCCGTCACCTCAACGGAGAACATCTGGTCCGTGTCACAGTTTAAGGTATACCGGATTTCCTCATAACCTCCGTTCTTGAAGAAATTCTCGTTCACCTTCCTGGAAAAGCCGCTGAGGTTCAGCTGATAAATCTTATATTCCAGCAGACGGGCGGTTTCAAAGGCAGTCAGTTCCTCCGGCTTTTTCTTGTTTATCAGGCCAATGCACTGGAAACAGTGGTTGCATTTCTTGGATGCCTCAAAAATACATCTTCCGGAACGCAGGCGGCTCAGTTCTTCATCTTCCTGGAACATCAGCAGGTCATTCTGCAGCTGCCTTAGCTCCCGGTCCGCCGTAATCCGGTAAATATGGGGCAGTACCATGGGGATATAGGGGTTATTCTTCCGGTAAGGATCCTCGTAGCGCACCTTGCCGTCCAGATTCACATGGAAGGTAAAAGACAGCTCCCCATCCTTAAAGGAGGGAAGCCGCTCCCCAAACACACGTCTCCACACATCAAAACGTCTGTACTGGCTGACAAGCCCCCTGCAGTGGAACAGCTTAAGGTCTTCCTCCTCAATGCAAAATCCGGCGTCAATGCGGATGGCCTGCCGTTTTTCATTAAAATCCTCTTCACGGACCTCATAACAGCCGCACACCGCACATACCGCATCCAGCACCGATGTTTTTCCTGTATTGTTTTTCCCAACCAGGATCAGCGCCCTGTCAATGCCGCGGATTTCCAGGTCACGGATGGATTTGAAGTTGCGTATGTGTAGATAGGTGAGCTGCATATGGTTTACCTCCGCTCATAGATGTCATGTGTCCTTCCTATGAGTATACGTCAGAAATCCATCTGTAACAACCCCTGTTTTGCGCCGGATAAAACTGCGCCGGAGGCTTCCCGCTGTAAAAACAAAAAAAGCCCGGCAGCCTTACACTGCCGGACAGGCCCGGTACCGCGGGCGCCAACGCACCCATGGGCACCATGTCCGCTTACACGGACTAATCTTCTTTGATTTTCACAATCACTTTCTTAATAGGAGCCGGCTCCTTGTCAGCCGCCTTCGGCTTATGGGCGTCCCATGGCTGAAAGATCAGGTACTGGCCGGCCTTTGCCAGGATCTGAAGTCCCGGCGTGGTATTCTCAAAAAATACAACATCCTTGTCAGGATTATAAGGGGTCTTTACCGTCATCTCATGGACAGGCGCATAGGTCATGACCTCGCTGCCCTCAATCACATACTGGATATCCGTATAATGCTCATGGGCCTCGTACTTTGCCTCTTCCCACGGGATGGTGGTATAAGCCGTCACATTGGCATAAACATTCTTGCCGTCAATCTCATACTTGCCCGGTTCCAATGCGCCCAGGTCCGTGTTCTGCAGGAAATCCACTGCTTTTGCATACCTGCCGTCCACGCCCAGGTTCCTGTAAAAATCAAGATTTTTTTTCTCATCAAATATCATATCCCATTCTCCTTTGTGTGATTATTTTTCATTACAAGTATACACCTAAAGCCATGGGAAACTCAATCGTTTTTTTATCCGGTCCATGCTTCCCCTACCGGAAGAATTCATGACCGTCATGTGCAAAAAGATAGGTAAGGTGCCTGTCAAACCAGGCCGCCGCGCTGCCGGAACCTCTCCGGTTCATGAAGTACAGCGCTCCGTTGGAATAATCCTCCCCATCCAGGGCGCGGTCCACGCACTCGATTGTCTCGGCCGTGACCTTCACAGAGTTGATGGCGCCGTTGGAAACGGGCTGAAACTGGGATGGCTCGTATACAACTGCCTTTACACTGTTAGGGAACTCCTTTGACAATACCCGGTTAATGATCACATCTGCCACAAGTATCTTGCCTCTTTTATCACAGATGCCTGCCTCTGCCTGGACAATACGCAAAAGGACCTGGTAATCCTCATCCGTATACCGGATCCTCCTGGAAGCCCTGCGCTCTTCCTCGGCTTTCTTCCTTGCTTCCTCTTCCTGTTTCTCTTTTAATATCTGTTTCTGAAGTGTCTCAATCTGGGTCTGTGCAGCTGCCTGCTGTCTCTGCTTTTCACGGACATTTGCCTCTAACAGCGCACCAGCCAGTTGTTGGCCTTCGCTGTCAGTATCTAAAAGTCCGAATTGTACTTTTGCTTCCGTAACCAGACCGCTTCCCTCAGGTTCCTCCGCCTGTTCTTCTTCCTGACTTTCATCAGCAATGGGCGCAGCCAGGGCATTCTTGCCCCCGCCTCCAAACCCCTCGGCTGAAAATGCAATAATGGCAACCACCATCATACCGGTCAGCAGGACTGACGAGGATCGGTACATCTGCTTTGTGACTTTCACTGCAAGTGATTTAACAAAGAGAACAACCGACTGAAGGAATGAATGTAATGTAAGCATACATACTCCTCTTTCCTGGACTCCCCTATCTCAACATGCCGGAGCCCAATTCTTGTTTTTGTTCCAGTGGGTCAATCCCCACTTTGTGCATGTTTTTCCGGGATGTATGGCTAATTATATGGGATTTAACTTTTGCAGTCAATGGAGATTTAACATCTTTGTTACATTTTTTATTAGATTTGAAATATTTGTAATTATTTTTATAGATTCACTACATTTTTCCAGTGTTTTTTCCTAAAATATTATGCACTTTCACCTTTTTATTTTTACATTTATGTTACATTATTATTAATTTTTAAGCACATGCCTATATTTCCTTTTTTTGTAATTTATATTATGTAAATTAATTTTTACTATTTAAAGCATATTTATACTATTATTCATTTTAGTACATACGCACATTTTTTGTCGAATTATAGCACCCTTCCCCCACTTTAGCCAAAAAAGCCTGTTTTAACTGTAAATCGCCCTATCCTTATATGTGCATTTCAACCAAAGAATGGAAAACAGCAAAAATCCCTTTGACTTTTCGCCTTTACTTTGTTACATTAAAGTTCAGAAGTTTTAATTATTAAAGTATAAATAAAAAACTCCCGGAGGTTATTAAAATGACAATCAAACTGCTGATGCTGATTATCTTCTTTTCCATCATGATTGGAGTCGGGTTCTATTCCAGGCGTCACGCCACCAATGTCAATGATTTTGTCCTTGGCGGCAGGGGAGTCGGGCCATGGCTTACCGCCTTTGCCTACGGCACATCCTATTTTTCCGCGGTTGTATTCATCGGATACGCAGGGCAGTTCGGATGGAAATACGGCCTGGCGTCCACATGGATCGGGATTGGCAACGCCCTTATCGGAAGCCTGCTGGCATGGGTTGTCCTGGGGCGGCGCACCCGCGTCATGAGTAAACACCTTTCATCCGCAACCATGCCTGAATTCTTCGGAAGCCGTTTTAACAGCCAGGAGCTGAAGATTGTGGCCTCTGTCATCATTTTCGTATTCCTGATACCCTATACTGCTTCCGTATACAATGGTCTGTCCCGCCTGTTCGGCATGGCCTTTGATATCCCCTACGGCGTCTGTGTGCTGGGCATGGCGGTCCTGACCGCCGTGTACGTGATCCTGGGCGGCTATATGGCCACTGCCATCAATGACTTCATCCAGGGAATCATCATGCTGGCAGGAATCATTGCCGTCATACTCAGCGTGTTAAGCGGACAGGGCGGGTTTACGGCCGCTGTGGGCAATCTAGCCAGGATTCCAAGCCAGGTGCCCCTTACCATGGGCCAGCCAGGCGCCTATGCCTCCTTTTTCGGGCCAGACCCCATGAACCTTCTGGGCGTTGTCATCCTGACGTCCCTGGGCACCTGGGGACTTCCTCAGATGATTCATAAGTTCTATACCATACGCAGCGAGAAGGCCATTGCAACCGGCACGGTCATCTCCACCATATTTGCCATTGTCATATCCGGGGGAAGCTATTTCCTGGGTGGCTTCGGCCGCCTGTTTGACGGTCCTGCCATCTACAACGGCAATGGGGGCATTGCCTACGACACAATCATTCCGGCCATGCTTTCCGGGCTGCCTGATATCCTGATTGGCATTGTGGTAATGCTGGTGCTGTCCGCCTCCATGTCCACCTTGTCCTCCCTGGTACTGACCTCCAGTTCCACACTCACCCTGGATTTCATCAAGGGCAACCTGGTAAAGGACATGAAGGACAGGACCCAGCTTATCCTGATGCAGGTCCTGATTGTGGCATTCATCATTATCAGTGTTGTCCTGGCACTGGACCCGCCTGATTTCATTGCGCAGCTCATGGGGATTTCCTGGGGCGCGCTGGCAGGCGCATTCCTGGCGCCATTCCTGTACGGACTGTACTGGAAGCGGGTGACGCCGGCCGCTGTGTGGGCCAGCTTTGCAGCCGGTGTGGGTATCACGGTGTCCAACATGTTCCTTCATTATATTGAATCCCCCATCAATGCAGGCGCCTTTGCCATGGTGGCCGGACTTATCATTGTCCCGCTTGTGTCCCTCCTCACCACGAAAATGGAGCCTGATTATGTAAATGGGATTTTTGCCTGTTATGACGACCTGGTGGAGGCAACCAGCCGCAAGGTGCTGCCCGACGACAAATCCTTTGACTCCCCGGCCTTCCAGAAAAAGAATAAAAAACATTAGATGAACGGCATGCAATAAGCATGGCAATACGCATCCTGCTGCGTTACTTGCCAGGCTTATCATCATTTCCCTGTAACAGCTGTAATCCTTCCCACGCTCCCTGTCCTAGGGCGTGTCCGCGTTCCCCAGAATGCGGAGCAGGCCGCTGACAGAGAACGGCATATCCTTGTCCGGACAGACCGCAATCATATGGAACCCGGGATATACCTTCCTGCAAAGCCCATGGTATATGGTCTGCTGGATCCTATCCCCGGCAACTGCCAGACTTATTACAGGGCATCTTCCCTGCCCTGCAGGATTCACCATGCCTTTTAAGCCAAAGGCCTCCATTACCGCATCCATCACCCCTGTATTCAACACCCCTTCCAGGTAAGAACGCCTCTGGTTCAGGGTTGCTTCTGTAAAAAGGTCTAAGATGCGCAGGATATACAGCGCCCTGTTAAATCCATGTATATGTGCGTTGTTAGCCCCCAGGCATACCATCTCCTCATCGATTTCCCATTCCTCTTCCCCGGCAACGCTTGCCCCCAGAATGGTTTCACTGACAACCGCCTTGAATAATTCCCCTGTGATGTTGGATGATATGTCCTTAATACATCCATCCTCCAGAAGCACGGCCTGGGTATGGCTTCCCGGCAGTATCAGGACACCCCGCCCCTGTTCAAGGACCGGATTCCCGCGCAGCACCCCAAAAACCTCGATTTCTTCCCCCCGCATCATGTTGACCCTGTCCGCTGTTTCCGGAACCACCTGGGCATCATAAGGAACGGTTTTTATGCCGGGTATGATTTCCAGCATTCTTTGGAAGAACCGTTCCTCCTCATGACAGACAATGGAATTCCGCAGTTTTTTCCAATCCACCGGAACAGGAAGATGTTCCACCTCCACCAGCCCGGACGGGCTGGAAATCATTCCGGACAGATATATATGGGCAACCTCTTCATTATATATATGGGCATCCTCCAACAGGGCGTCAAACATGTCCCTCAGTTCCCTGACCAGCACTGCATTATCCTGCATAAGGGCGGAATTCCTTGCGCCGACCTGCCTCTCCAGCCGGCCGGCAATCCTTCCGTCTTTTATCAGATATGCCCGGGTGTTGGTTGTTCCTGAATCATAATAAACAATATACATACGGCTTCCTGTCCTTTTATCTGATTTTGGCCGCATATGCCGCGGCAAGGTTTTCAATCCCCCTGTAATCCCCGGCTTCTATCATCTTCCGGTTCACTATATTCCCGCCAATCCCCACACAGCAGGCGCCGGCCTTAAAAAAGTCAAGTATATTATCCAGGTCCACGCCTCCCACCGCGGCCAAGGGTATATATGACAATGGTCCCTGCAGCGCCCTGATATACCCCGCCCCCAGATGATCGGACGGAAATACCTTTACAATATCAGCGCCCCACCTGTAACACTGCTCAATTTCACTGGGTGTCATGGCTCCCGGCATGGCCGTCATCCCCAGGGCCTTTGTCTCTTTTATCACGTCCTCCCGGGATGTGGGGGTGATGATATATGCCGCGCCTGCTTCCCTTGCCGCCCGTACCTGCCCTACGGTGAGTACGGTCCCGGCCCCCACCAGCACCTGGCCGTCCTGGTACCGGTCAGCCAATGCCTTTATTTTATCCGTGGTATAAGCCAGGGGCCGGCGCTGGTCAAAGGGAACCTCTAAAAGACCCAGGCCGCCTGCCGCCACTGCATCCGCTGTCTTTAATGTCTCATCCAGCTTAAAGCCGCGTATGATGGCAATTATCTTCTTCCCTAAAATCCGTTCCAATACATCCATCTTATCCTCCCTGCCTTTACAGCTCCCTCATGGAGCGGACCCAGGCCGCCGTGTCCTTCAGTATGATTTCCACAGAAGGCTGGTTCAGGCACTCAAAAGAACAGTACTGGGAATAACCGCTCTCCTTAACCGCCTTCAGCACGCCTGCGAAATCAGTATGCCCATATCCTGGGAACATCCGGTTGGAATCAGCCAGGTGCACATGCTGCAGCCTGCTTCCCATGATATCAATACTTTGCTTAAAGCCGATGTCCTCGATATTGGCGTGGAACAAATCCCATAAAATGCCTACACAGCCAGGATTGCCAAGGTCATTTACAATAAAATCCATGGTGGCTTCTGCTGAATTGAGGAGGGCTGTCTCGTATCGGTTAATTGCCTCCAGGCAGAGGGTGACCCCCTTCTGGTCCGCATATGCGACAAGCGGCTTCATGGCCTCGCTTAGATCCGCCAGATCCCTGTCCATGGTTTCCAGTGACCCCAGTCCCCGCATCAGCCCAATGGTAACCTTGCTGCCCAGGACCTTAGCCGCGTCAATGTGCTGCATGAACCGCTCCTGGGTCCGCTTGGTGATATCTGCGGGAACCCCAATCAGGGAAAGGCCCTCTATCCCCCTGGCCTGGCCCGTGGAAATGGTGGAACATCCCAGTCCCCTCTCATCCAGTTCAGCCTTCACCCTGCCCAGGTCAATATCCGAATAGCTGCTGATACACAGTTCCGCGCCGTCCAGGCAGCTCTGCTGCATCCAATCCAGCCCTTTCAGGTACTCCTCATGGGAAAAAGATGAGAAAATCGTATCATATTGTAATGTAACGGTTGCGCTGAATTTCATATTAATCAATTCCTCCAATCAATTCGTCAAAGGGCTTTTACAGGGTTACCCCATCCCTGAAAATAGATATCTCCTGATAGCCGTATTGTTCATTTTTTGTCCGGCGTTTACCGCTGGCCACTTCCAGCATAAAGCCAAACAGTTCCTCTGCGGTCTCTTCCAATCCGCGTCCGTCCAAAACCTGCCCTGCATTGAAATCAATCCAATCCGGCTTTTTCCGGAAAAGGGCGGTATTGGAAGATATTTTAATGGTCGGCACCACCGCGCCAAAGGGATTTCCGTTCCCCGTGGTAAACAGCACCAGGTTCGCGCCGCTGGCCGTAAGGTTTGTAACGGAAACAGCATCATTCCCGCTTCCGGTCAGAAGGCTCAGGCCGGTCCGGTCCGCCTGGCCGCCGTAGTACAGCACATCCACCACAGGGGCAGAGCCTCCCTTCTGGATGTTGCCCAGGGACTTATCCTCATCCGTGGATATGCCGCTGCGTATGTTACCCGGGCATGGGTTCCTGTCAATGGGCTGTCCGTAACGCATGAAATATTCTTTAAAATCATTAATAAGGCCCACCACATCCTTAAAAACTTCCTTGTCCACCGCCCGTTCCATCAGGCGGGTCTCCGCTCCAAACATCTCCGATACCTCCGTAAGGATGGCCCCGCCACCGCACCGTACCAGACGGTCTGTAATCCTCCCGCAGAGAGGATTGGCCGATACCCCTGAAAATGCATCGGAACTGCCGCATTTTAAACCGATCCGTAAAAGGGATGCGCTTAACCTCCGCCGTCTGGATAAAGCCGCGTATCCGGCCAGTTCATCCAACAACCTCATGCCCTCGGCATACTCGTCACTGCAATCCTGGGTTACCAGGAACTTAACCCTCCGGGAATCCACTTCGCCCAGCACGGGTTTAAAGTATTCCAGACAGTTATTCTCACAGCCCAGGCTGACTACCAGGACCGCCCCTGCATTGGGATGGTTGATCAGTCCCCTTAACAGCTTCTGTGTAATCAGCATATCGTTGCCCAGCTGGCTGCAGCCCGCATTATGTGTCAGGGCCTGTATTCCGTCCACCATGGCGCCGTACCGTTCTTCTGCCTTTTGGGCAAGGATGCGGGCCGTGCGGTTCACGCATCCCACCGTGGGTATGATCCAGATTTCATTTCTGGTACCGGCCCTTCCGTCGTTCCTCAGATAACCGTCAAACCAGGCTTCCTCCTGAGGGCAGAAGGCGGACCAGACATCGGGGAGCGGCCTGTACCCATATTCAATCAGGCCCTCCAGGTTGGTAACCACATTATGTATATGGACGTGTTCCCCAGGCTGTATCTCCCTGGCTGCCTTTCCGATGGGCAGACCGTACTTAATGACCTGACCGCCTTTTTCAATCTGTCTTAAAGCAACTTTATGGGCCGGTCCTATATCCTCCGTAATCCTTACCATCCTGTCGCCGCACCGGTAAACCCCAGGCCCTTTCAGCCCGGCCAGGGCTATGGCCACATTGTCATCCGGATTGATTTGTAAAAGCTTGTTGTCCTCCATCCTTCCAGTCCTCCCATGACATGCATCATCCCGCGCCATACATCAGGGTCGGCAGCATAAGCGTTATCTGCGGAATATAGGTGATGAACTGCAGCAGGATATAGAACATGATGATAAATGGCACCGTGGCCTTGCATATACGCTCAAAGGGGACACTGGACACCTTGGACAGGACATACAGCACCATGCCTACCGGAGGGGTCAGAAGCCCTATCATCAGGTTCAGTATCATGATGATTCCAAAGTGGACCGGGTCCACGCCCATGGCCGTGACAACCGGCAGGAATACCGGGGTCAGGATGATGATGGACGGGGTGGAATCCATGAACATGCCCACAAATACCAGGAACAGGTTGATTAACAGCAGCGCTATGTATTTGTTGTTGCAGTACATAAGGAACAGGTTGGCCACGAACTGCGGAAACCGTTCAAAGGAAAGGATCCAGCAGAAAATCGTTGCCCCGCACACAATCATCATGACCGTGCAGGTGGTCTCGCTTGCCTCCTTAAGGGCCTGCACCAGTTTCTTAGGCGTCAGCGTACGGTAGAAGAATCCCAGGAAAATCGCGTAGAAAGTTGCAATCATGGCTGCCTCGGTGGGTGTGAAGATACCGGCCAGGATCCCGCCCAGGATGACCACCACGGTCAGCAGGGATAGAAACGCCCTTCTGAAGGAGTGTAACAGGGCACGCAGCCCGCACCATCCTTCTTTTTCATAGCCCCGCTTCCTGCTTATAATATAAACCATGATACACATGGCAGCGGCCATGATGGCTCCCGGGACAGCTCCCGCTATAAACAGCCGTCCGATGGAAACCGACGCAACGGTGCCGTATACAACGGCCGGCACACTGGGCGGGATGATCGGCCCTACCAGAGAGGAAGCCCCTGTGACGGCAAGTGAGAAATCATCGTCGTATCCCGCATCATGCATGGCCTTTAATTCAATGGCCCCAAGGCCGCCCGCGTCCGCAATGGCTGCCCCTGACATACCGGCGAATACCACGGATGCCAGGATATTGGCATGGGCCAGTCCGCCCGTTATATGCCCCACCAGCTTGCCGCAGAAATCAAAGATGCGGTCCGTCACCTCCCCGCTGTTCATCAGGTTCCCGGCCAGGATAAAACCAGGCACTGCTAGCAGGGTGAATGTATTGGCGCCCTCGGTCAGACGCTGCACCAGCATGATTAGCGCCATGTCATTGGATATGAAGTACAGGGTCCCGCTGCACAGAAGGCAGAATGCAATGGGGCATCCCAATCCCATCAGCAGCAAAAAACTTATCAGTAATACAGCCATCTTCTATTCTCCTTCCTGTTTCATATAACGTGCCTGATAGCCTTCCCAGTCCAGGGCCGCGTAAAGGAAATCCACAAACCACTGTACTGCTATCATCAGGATCCCCACCGGCGCGGCTATGTACTCAATGCCCAGGCTGACGCCCAGGGTAACGGCTTTTAGTCTGCTCTGTTTCACGAAAATCTCGCAGGCGTGCGGAAACAGATAAAAACAGGTAAGGGAAATCAGCAGACTGATTATAACCTGCAGTCCATGGATGACAGGGGCCGGAAACCGGTTTACCAGGGCTGTCATACGCACATGGATATGGCCCCTGCCGCACCATGCAGAGCCTAACAGGGCCAGCCACACAAACATATACCTGGCCAGCTCCTCGGACCAGGTCAGCGGTTTTCCGAACAGATACCTGGAGATGACCTGGGCCAGCAGCACCAGACACATGGCAGCCATCAGCCCGATTATAAAATATTCATTCAGCTTGTTGAATTTGTCGTAAATCCGATTAATACGGTTCATTGTTGCTTTCACCTAACATCCTCCTGACACATTTTCCCGATATGTAATTCCCCCAATTATCGTATCCGTTACAATAACCGGGGGAATCTGCCATCATTTAATTGATTTTACTTGTTATAGGATTGCGCGATTGACAGCCAGTCGCCCCAGGTATCAGCATACTTTTCGTAGATGCCCTGGACGTTTTCCTTGAAGGCGTCTTTGTTAACCTCAATCACGTTCATGCCCTTTTCCTTCATGGTGTCCACCAGACCGGCTTCCTGGTCCTGGATTGCCTGGGTAATGGATTCACAGCTCTCATACACACAGCTGCGTACGATTTCCTGCAGGTCGGCCGGCATGCTCTGCCATACGCTTTCATCCATGGTATATGTAACGGCCGCAATCACATGGTCAGTCATCAGCAGGTTATCGCATACCTCATAGAACGCATTGGCATCAATGGTGGGAAGGGGATTCTCCTGCCCGTCCACAACGCCCTGCTGGATTCCCATGTACACCTCTCCCAGGGACATCACGGTGGGGGTTGCCCCTAAGGCAGCGCCATAGGCCATGGCCATCTCTGAATCCGGAACGCGGAGCTTGCAGCCCTTTAAGCCGGACGGCTCCGTGGCCGGGAATCCCTTAACCGTCACTTCCCTGGAACCGTAATAGTACATGCCAAGCACCCTCAGGTTGCTGGAGGCCGCCAGGCCGTCATACAGCTTCTGCACTTCATCGCTGTTGGCAAAGGCAGTCATGGCCTCCCCGTCATTGAATACATAGGGGGCGTCAAACAGTGAAAATGTGGGGTCGTATTTAGACAGCTCGGAGGGACCGCACATGGTGAAATCGCAGGTGCCCGCTCCCATGGATATGGAGGAAGTCACGTCGCTTTCCTTCCCCAGCTGCTCGCCTGAATAAACCGTTACCTTCACATGTCCGTCCGTCGCCTTTTCCACTGCCTCGGCAAAAGCGTAATATCCCTGGCAGGCCACATGGTCCTCGGCCAGGTTGGTGGCCAGCTTCAGTTCGTAGTTGTCCCAATTGCCGGATGCTGCCGCGCCCCCGTCCTGGCCCTGTTCCTGTGCTTCTGATGACGCGGCTCCTGTGGCCGCCCCCGTGGTGGCTGCAGCTGTTGTAGGTGCGGTACCCCCGCCGCATGCTGTCAGTGAAACTGCTGAGATAAGTGCCATTGAAAGTCCCAATACCTTTTTCATATTTACTCTCCTTCTCTTTGTTTTCTGAGTGATATTGAACTTAAATATTATTGATATATCACACTTTTTATATGTGATATTATACATATATATCACAAGAAAATCAATAGTTTTTATCTAACTTTTTAATTTATTTGTCTCCCCGGAATGGAATTGTGAATCTTTTCACGAAATATAGATGTGATACAGTCCCTTTTTAAGTCATTTTTCCTATTTTCGGCAAAAAGGCTGAATGAACTCCAGGGAACGCCTGGCAGCTGTTTCCATGTCCGGGTACTGAAAGGACTCCAGGGCCACCGCCCCCATGTATCCTATATCCCTAAGGGCCTTAAACGTGGATTCAAAATCATAATGGGCGTGGCCAGGATACCACCTGTCGCTGTCCGCCACATGGATATGGCCCACCTTATCCCCTGCCTTTTGGATGCTTTCTGCACAGTCAGGCTCCTCTATGTTCATGTGGAACGTATCCAGGTGCAGCAGCAGGCTGTCTGAGCCCAGGGCCTTAAGCAGTTCAAGGCCCTCATCTACCGTATTGAGCCAGTCGCTTTCAAAACGGTCAATGACCTCAAAGACCAGCCTGACCCCCAGCCGTTTTGCCTCCCGGATGCAGGTTTCCATCCCATCATAAAAATATTCCATATAAAGCCCGGCATCCGTGCAATCCCTTTTCTGTCCCTTCATCAGGCCTATGATGACCACGGCGCCCGTATCAGCCCCAAACCGGATATGGCCCATCATGCGCCGGATGGCCTCCCTGCGTGTTTCAGGAACAGGGCTGGTCAGGAATATCCCCTGCTGGCTGTAGGAAGGTCCTGTCCCTATGGATGTGAGTGAAATGTTGTTGGCCCTCAGGGCGGATATGACCGCCTTTTTATCCACGGCATCGGAATCCGTCAGGTGCAGCTCAATCCCATCATATCCCCACTGTGCGGCCCGGGCAATGCCCTGCTCCAGATTGCCCCGGATTACCAGGGGCGTGCTCCATCCGGCCTTCTCAACCGCTGTTATGGAAGTCTTCATCCCGTGCCTCCTCCTGCTTAAAAACCATGGGACGTGGCGCCGCCGTCCACGGCAAAATCATGTCCCGTAAGATAGGTGGATGCGCCGGACAGAAGGAACAGCATCATATATCCGATTTCCACCGGTTTCCCAAACCTTGGAAGCATGGGTTTACTGAGGGCCGCCGCCCTGCGGTCCGGGTTCTGCTCAAACATGCCCTCGTTGAGCTTTGTCAGGAACCATCCGGGCGCCACGCTGTTAACCAGGATATTGTCGTTTTTCCATTCCTCGGCCAGGCCCCTGGTCAGCCCAAGGATGCCTGACTTAGTCATGTCATAGGGAAGCACTCCTGTGAAACCCATGTACGCAGCCATGGACGAAATGGAAACCACACGTCCGATGTAATCTGATTCCTTCAGATACGGATAACAGATTCTGGCCATCATGAGAGGGGTCTTCAGGTTGATTAAAAGGATCTTATCCAGCCGGTCCTCCGGGAACTCCTCTGCCCTGGACTTATAGGTAATCCCGGCATTGTTAATCAGGAAATCCAGATGGCCTTCCTGTCCGGCAATGGCCTCTACTTCCTTTTTTACTTTTTCATAATCCGTCACATCACAAATTACATCAATCAGGCTGCCTTCCCGGATTGTCTCCTCATCGGAATGGGGCGCAATGTCAAAATTATATACCTTTGCCCCTGCGTCCGTCAGTACCTTTGCCTGGCCCAGCCCCAGTCCGCGGCTGGCCCCGGTGATGATGCCCACATGGCCTGTCAGGTCAAATAAACCAGCAACATATTCCTGTGAAGTCATTTCGTTTCCTCCTAAAATGTGATTATTACCTTGCAGGCCCCGCTGTTTTTATCCATGGCCGTTTCAAATGCCTTTTTAGCCTCTTCCACCGGAAATACATGGGTAACCAGGCAATCAATCCTGTCCCTGCGCCCCGGCAGGCTTTCCACCACCTCTTTAAACTTGCGGTTCTGGTTGCGTGTTCCCGCAATGACCAGCTCGTTCTTATTTACCAGGCGGAAATTAATGGGCACCGGCTCAGGCGCAAAGGTCAGGGGGACCAGGCGTCCGTGGGGGCTTAAAAGTTCAACGGATAGACTGGTCAGGGCCGGTACGCCGCTTGTCTCAAATACCACATTCACTCCTTTTCCATCCGTGATATCCATAACCGCTTCCCTCAAATCCCTTTTTTGTGGGTTGATGGTATATTTTGCCCCAAAGCTCTTAGCGATTTCAAGCCTTGCCTCGTTGACCTCGCTGACAATCACCGTGGCGCCAAGGGCTTCGGCCATGTCGCAGATGATCATCCCAATGGGGCCCGCCCCATGGATCAGTACCAGGTCCCCCGGCATGGTACGGGCCTGGGCATTGGCCTGGGCCCCTATGGTATAGGGTTCTGCCGTGGCTGCCTGGACAGGCGTAAGTACCGGGTCGTATTTATAAAGCTGGCTGCTTTCAACCACCATGTATTCTTCCATCACCCCATCTGCATGGACCCCGGCCACAACGATATCCGGACAGCAGTTATAGCGTCCGTTGCGGCAGGCATAACAAGTGCCGCAGCCATGGATCGGCTCAATGATGACCGGGTCCCCGGCTTTTAATCCCGTAACCTGATTCCCAATTCTTTCAACAACGCCGCATCCCTCATGGCCGATGATGCGGGGATAGGTGGCGTAGGCGTGGGTTCCGTGGAAAATATGTATATCGCTTCCGCAGATGCCGGCTGCTGTTATCTTTACCAGTACCTGGGTACTGGTTTTAAGCTGTGGTATTTCCTTTTCAATTACTTCCAGTTTACCTGGCTCTGATACATATACTGCTTTCATTTACCTGACCTCCTCAAGTGCTTCTTCTTTAAACCGGAATCCCCAGCCCGCGCCCTCCCTTGGGTAGGCGTATCCGTCCTCAATCCTCATGGTGTTGTCAATGATCCCGTCAATCCAGTCAAAGGATTCTGCTCCGTATGGCCTTTTGATGGTGCACAGCAGCGGGACATCGTAATCTTTATAATAGTGGGGAAGCACCGGAAGCTGGTAAGCGCTGGCCAGCGCAGCGGAATTGCGCCACTCCTCCACCCCGCCTAAGCGGATCAGGTCAGGCTGCCATAAATCCAGGGCGTTTCTTGCAATCAGGTTCTTTAAGGCCTCACAGTCATATTCCCTCTCCCCCATGGCCAGGGCAATGCCGCATTTCTGCCTGAGCAGTCCATATCCTGCAAAATCCGTATGGGGCACAGGCTCCTCAAACCACTGGAGCCCGATTTCCTTTGCCTGCTCCGACAGTTTAAGGGCGTCCACCACATCCATGCCCTGATTGGCGTCCATCATGATCTTCACGCCGCTTCCAAGCTTTTCACGGCAGATGCCCAGACGGTGCAGGTCCCGCTCAATCCCATCCGGATGGCCCACCTTGATCTTAACCGCGGTGAATCCCCTGCTCTTGTAATCCAGCACCTCCTCCAGCAGTTCTTCATCCGTGTAACTGATCCATCCGCCGCTTCCGTATACCGGAATCCGGTCCTGGTTGCAGCCCAATAGCTTGTGCACAGGCTGACCGTTGCAGTGTCCCCATGCATCCCACATGGCCACGTTAAAGGCTGCAACGGCACAGGTATTAAGCCCGGTATTGCCAAAATACTCCGCCTCCATATCCCATTCCTTTTTGGCCAGGACTGTCTGATAAACATTGTATTCCTTGTCAAGAATGAAATTGCAGCAGTCCATTAAGGCTCCCTCAATGGCATTCGGGGAGTAATGGAATGAAAGAAGATACCCCTGCCCCCTGACGCCGTCAGCGGTTTCCACCTCCGTCACATAAAAAGCAATCTTACTGATTGTGTGGGTGGAATCGGCAATGGGTTTCGTAATCCTGGATACTGCCCTGTAAAACCTCGCCTTTTTGATTTTTGTGTTCATAGCTCCTCCTTGTGTTTTATATATTTATATTATATTTATATAATATTCAACTGATATATCTATAGTGGTAAAGATTTACCATATCACCTGAATACGTTTCTTATCTAATATACAGGCGATATGGCCTTCTCTTCCGGATTCAATTGTATTGTGCCCATCCTAACGGAAACTGCGTATGGTCCTCTCTTTGGACTGCTCCAGGTGCAGGGCGAGGGTTCTCTCTAATTCCTCCTTATCCCCTTCTAAAAGCGCATCCAAAATCGCCACATGCTCTTCTGTGGTCCCGTCATCTGCGTCATCTGCGCGGGAACAGGCAATCCTCAGACGCTGATTCTGGTCATATATGTTCCGCATCATCCTGCGCATGTAACGGTTGGGACATCCTGCCATGATGTAGCTGTGCAGTTCCGTATCCAGGCTTATGTAGTATCTCCTCAGCTGCTCACCCTCAAGGGCCGGGTCCGGCTCCAGGAAACGGCGGCGCATATCCCTCAGCCAGTCCTTGTCAATCTGATGCATGGAACTGACAACCATCTCAGGCTCAATCAGGCGTCGGACCTGATAGATATCCTCAATCAGATCCTGGGTGACATCTGTTATGATTGTCCCTTTTCTGGGGTAGACGTATACAAAGTCCTCCTTTTCCAGACGCAGGATTGCTTCCCTTACAGGCGTCCTGCTGATATTCAGCTCCTTTTGAAGCTTATCTTCCGATAAATCACTCATGGGCGGATATTCACCGCTTATTATTTTTTCTTTTATATAATCGTATGCGCTGTCTGTCTTTCCCAAAATCATTCTCCATTTCCCTCAATCTGATGTACCTGTTCCTTCCAGGCATCCCGCACACAGGATATTCCTTCCTGTCCATATAAAGGAAAAACAACAGATATATCAGTTGTCTACATGATAACATTTTTTATGCATTTTTTCAATATCTATTATATAATATTTTTAAATTTATTTCTATCCTTATTTTGACATATCCCCCCGCCCCTGCGCACAGCCCCAAATTTCCCCAAATCACATTTTCCCCTGTATGTCCGTGTTGGCCCTTCCCTTCCACATACCGTCCATTGATTTTCATGACCTTGTTTCGTTGGACATCTGCTGCTCAAACAGCTGGATAACATCCCGGCTGTTCTTCCACAGGTCATATATCTTACCCTCATACAGGAACTTCTGGTCCGTAATCATTCTGGGGTTTCGTTGAGAAAGTATCTGGACAGCCTCCATGTACGGTTCTTTGGTTAATACGGCGTGGCAGCCCGGTGCATCATCTCTCCGTGAGATGAATCCCATTCCATGTTTGTAGCCGTTAATTCCCGGTATTTCATCGGAATAAAATACCGCAACCAAATCCTGTATCCTCCGCACATAGCTTGTTCCTGCCGCCAAAGGTACTACAAAGTAGTGCTCTGTTATAAAGCAGGCCATGGACAGGCCTTTTGTACCCTTATTCAACAAAGGGCCGCTTATTATAATTGCATCCGGCCCCATGAGTTCGCTGTCAACGGTTTTAATCTCTTCCACACCAAAGCCTGTGGTTTTTTTATAATAGTCAAGATATCCTTTCTTTTGTTTATTTTTTGCGGCTGCTCCTCCCAGGATCATAAGCAATCCAGGTATGCCTAGCAATATTCCAAAAGCATATCCTGCCTCCGGCGCACCCATAATAATAAGCAGGCCGCATAAAAAAACCATACAGACCAACATGGCCACACCTCCTGCCATGATTGCCATGGGAATCCCACCATAAATCCTGATTTTTTTGAGAACGCTGCCTTCCTTTGACAGATTTGCCCGTGTCTTTTCAGTCATCCTTTCAATCATGCCCATATCCTCCTGGTATGCATTTTTCAAATCACCTACAGCATTTTACAATATTCATTACAGATTCCGCAGAATATGTAAATTTTTAACTATTACAGTCTATTATACACTATTTGGGGCTTTCAGGTATACTGGCAACAAAAAAAGAAGAAGAGACCCTTCAGCCTCTCCTTCCATTCTACATTGCATATTCATCCTTGATAAACAATTACTGAATCACCTTAACCGGACACTTCTCTGCGCACTTCCCGCAGTTGGTACATTTCTCATAATCAATCACAGCCAGGTTATCCTCCATATGGATGGCGTCAAACTCACACTGTTTTGTACACAGGGTACAGCCGATACAGCCGGACTCACATACGGACTTCACATCCTTGCCCTTGTCATGGGAACTGCACTGTACCAGGTGCTCCGCCTTGTAGGGAACCAGTTCAATCAGGTGGTTGGGACAGGAGGACACGCACTTGCCGCAGGCAACGCATTTCTCCTTGTCAACCACTGCCACGCCGTCCACCACATGGATGGCGTCAAAGGCACATGCCTTTACACAGGAGCCGTAACCCATGCATCCATAGGTACATGCCTTCTCACCTGCGCCGGGCACCACCGATACCTTCTTGCAGTCGTCCACTCCATAGTAGTTGTACTGCACTTTTGTCTTGTCACATGTGCCCTTACATTTGACAAACGCAACCTTCTTCTCAGCAGTCCCGCCGGCAACGCCCATGATGGCCCCGATTTTCTCTGCTGTGGATGCGCCGCCCACCGGACATGCGCCTACCTCTGCCTGACCGGCCGCAATGGCCTTTGCCAGTGCGTCACATCCCGCGTAACCGCAGCCGCCGCAGTTGTTGCCGGGCAGCTCATTGCGGACCAGGATTTCTTTTTCATCTACTTCTACTTTGAACTTCTCGCTGGCAATGCCCAGGAAGATACCGATCAGGATACCGAGGATACCTACCACTGCTGCCGCTATAATAATACCTGTTACCATTTTCCTTCTCCTCCTTCTAAATTAATCCGGAAAATCCGAAAAATGCGATTGCCATAAGACCTGAGGTAATCAGAACAATGGGTGACCCCTGGAAGGAATATGGTACGTCATTATGCTCAATCTTCTCGCGGACACCAGCTAACATGACAATAGCAATGGTAAAACCAACGGAGATGCCGATACCGTTTACAACGCTCTGTACGAAGTTATAAGACTTCTGCACATTGGTAAGAGCCACGCCTAAAACCGCACAGTTGGTGGTAATCAGAGGCAGGTACACGCCCAGGGCCTCGTACAGTGACGGCATGGATTTCTTAAGGAACATTTCCACGAACTGGACCAGGGCCGCAATGACCAGGATGAACACAATGGTCTGCAGATATTCCAGGTGCAGGTTCACAAGGATGCCGGTGTAAACCAGGCTGGTCACAGCAGATGCAATGGTAATGACGAATATAACCGCCGCACCCATGCCGGCTGAGGTCTCCACCTTCTTTGAAACACCGAGGAATGGACAAAGTCCTAAGAACTGGCTCAAAACAACGTTATTAACCAGAGCGGAACCAATGGCAATTAATAATAATTCTTTCATCTATCCACCCTCCTAATTTTCTTTCTTGGAAGTAGCTGACTTAAGCTCTGCTTCCTTCTTTGCCACGGCTGCCTTCTTGGCTGCCAGTGCCTTCTCCTCTGCCTGACGCTTCCTGGTCTCCAGGACTTCATGGTTGGACATGCAGGAGGAACCGGAGCACTCCATACAATTGCCGCCGCAGGCCAGCTTGGACTGTGGCACGGAACCATTGGTTGCAGACGGCGCCTTGAACTTGTTCTGAAGGGCCGTGAGGATTGCCAGCACAAAGAATGCGCCGGGAGCCAGCACAAAGATTGCGATGTGGTAGTCCTCAGGGATGACCACGTTGCCGAATACAGCGCCGGAGCCCAGGATTTCACGGACAACGCCGATGCAGGTAAGGGCGATGGTAAAACCAAGGCCCATGCCGATACCGTCAAATGTGGATACCACCGGTCCGTTCTTGGACGCATAGGACTCTGCGCGGCCAAGGATGATACAGTTAACCACGATCAGCGGGATATAGATACCAAGCGCAGCGTAAAGGCTTGGCACATAGGCCTGAAGCAGCAGCTGTACGATGGTAACCAGGGAAGCCACGATAACGATATAGGCCGGGATACGCACACGGTCCGGTATGATCTTGCGAAGGGCTGAAATTATCATATTGGAAAAAAGTAAAACCACGGTGGTGGAAAGTCCCATACCAAGACCGTTGACAGCTGATGTGGTCACGGCCAGGGTCGGACACATACCAAGCATCAGGACGAAGGTAGGGTTTTCTTTCACAATACCGTTATATAAACGTTCTGAACAGTTATTCATCATCCCACCTCCTATTCATTGACACAGTTATGCAGATAATATAAGGCTGCATTGACTGCGTTGGTTGTTGCACTGCTGGTAATGGTGGCGCCGCTGATTGCATTAATCTGGGTGTCATCTGCATTACCTGACTTCGTGACACTTAAGGATTGTGCATTCTTGCCTGTAAACTGATCCTTGAATGCGGGTTCCTTGGCCTTAAGGCCAAGGCCTGGGGTGTCGTTGATTTCCAGGAACTCGATTCCTGTGATGGTACCGTCTTCCTTAAGGCCGACGGACAGCTTCACCACCCCGCCGTAGCTGTCATTGGAAAGGGATGTAATCACAAATCCCAGTTCATTGCCGGATGCGTCTACTGCCTTTAACACGTTCTCCACTTCCACCCCGCCGAAATCCATGCCTGCCAGGTCTGCGTTGCAGCCCTCGATGGCAGCGGTCAGGGTCTCATCGGATTCAAAGGTCTCTGCTTCGTTAAACACGGCCTTGTATGCCTTGTTGTTGGCCGCGATGGTGGCCTGGGCAATGGGTTCCTTTGTCACCTGGTATACGCCGCCGAGAAGACAGCCGGAAACCAATGTGATGCCAAAAAGGATGGCTGCGTCTTTCATAAATCCTGCTTTACTCATAATTACCTGCCCTCCTTTCCAAATGCCTTGGGAAGGGTGATTTTTTCAATCAGCGGCACAAGGATGTTGCTGATGATGATTGCATAGGAAACGCCTTCCGCAGAACCGCCGAAAATACGGAACAGTCCGGTGAGCACGCCTAAAAGGATACCGAATGCAATCTGCCCCTTTGGCGTAATCGGGCTGGTCACATAGTCGGTGGCCATAAAGAACGCGCCAAAGATAAGTCCGCCGCCGCACAGATGGGCCAGGATATAATTCACATCCAATCCATGTCCCCCAAAAAGGGCTGCAAATACAACAACCGTCAATATGTATGCTGCCGGGATACGGATGGAGATTACCTTCTTAACCAGAAGATAGGCAGCGCCTGCCAGCAGGGCGATGACCGATACCTCACCGATGGTTCCCGGGATGTTGCCCACGAACATGGCAGGGATATCCACTGTCCCGCCGCTCTTAAGCACGGCCAGGGGCGTTGCCCCGGAGATGCCGTCAAAGCCGCTGTAGCTGAAGTTGGTCATCTTGCCTGCAAAGGAAATCAGAAGGAAACATCTTGCTGCCAGGGCCGGGTTCATGAAGTTCTGTCCCAGGCCGCCGTAGAGCTGCTTAACCACGATGATGGCAAATACGCCGCCCAGGGCCGGTATCCATACCGGGATTTCCGGAGGCATGTTCAGCGCCAGGATCATACCTGTAACCAGGGCGCTGCAGTCATATAAGGTATTTGGCTTCTTCATCAGCTTTTCATACAGGTATTCGCTGAGCATACAGGCCGCAACCGTGACAATCAATACTAATAATGCATGTAAGCCGAAATGATATACGCCGAACGCAGATGCAGGCAACATGGCAATGGCCACATCCAGCATGATGCTGTGGGTGGTCTCATGGCTTCTCACATGCGGGGATGACGATACATTTAATAATTTACTCATTTCTTAAGTCCCCTCCTACCCTTTCTTCCTGCGGTTAGCCGCAACCGTCTTGCGCATTTCCTTAAATGCCTGTGTGAGCGGACGCTTAGCCGGACATACATAGGTGCAGCTTCCGCATTCCATACACTCCATACCGTTTAATTTCTCAAAGGTGTCACAGTCATCCCTCAGGGCTGCCTGCATCATCATCACGGGAATGATGTGGCTTGGACATACGCTGACACACTTGCCGCAGCGTATGCACGCAGAAGGCTCCATCTCAGCTACCTGGTCCTTTGTGAAGCAGGTCAGTGCGGATGAAGTCTTGCTTACCGGTATATCAAGGCCAAACAGCGCCTGTCCCATCATGGGGCCTCCGGATATGATTTTCTCCGGCTCTGTCTTAAAACCGCCGGCAGCTTCCAGCAGTTCCTGGTAGTTGGTTCCCAGTTTTACATTAAAGTTCCTGGGGTCTGCCACCGCATCGCCGGTAACGGTAATGATCTTGCGCATCAGAGGGGTTCTTTTGCACACTGCCATGTAGATGGCAATCACGGTATCAATGTTATCCACAATACATCCTGCATCAGCCGGAAGCATGGAGGAGTTGACCTTCCTGCCCGTGACAGCATAAATCAGGGAACGCTCGCCGCCCTGAGGATACTTTGTGAGAAGGGGGCAAACAGTGATACGCGGTTCGTCCTTAACAAGTTCCGTTAAAATCTTAATGGCCTCGGGCTTGTTGTTCTCAATGCCGATCACGCCCTTTGCGTTATCAAACAGCTGCAGGATTACCTTTAAGCCGCCCACAATCTTCTCGGGCTCTTCCAGCATCATGCGGTAATCGCTGGTAAGGTACGGTTCACACTCAGCGCCGTTTACCAGTATGTACTCAATGGCATTCTCGTCCTTGGGGGTCAGCTTGACATGCGTCGGGAAACCTGCCCCTCCCAGACCTACAATACCTGCTTCTTTTACAATACTACGGATTTCTTCCTTGGAAAGCCCGGAGGGATCCCTGTCCTCCCCCACTCCTTCAATTGTCTTATATTCCCCATCATTTTCCACGATAATGGAGGGTACCATTGCCCCGTTTGCCATACGTCTCGGCTCAATGGCTTTCACTGTTCCTGATACGGAAGCAATGACATTGGCTGATATGAAACCGCCTGCTTCTCCAATCTTCTGGCCAGCCAGTATATGGTCCCCTTTTGCCACCAGCGGTTTTGCAGGTGCACCGATATGCTGTGACATAGGATACACCAGATCGCCCTTTGGCATCAGAACCTGTACCGGTTTGTTTTCTGACAGCTCTTTTCCCTCATACGGATGGATGCCGCCTATAAAAGTCGCCAAACCCATGGATTCTCTCCCTCTTTCTTTCATAATATTCCTTTGGCGGCAATGCCGCCGGTAAACGCCGGAATACGGGAAGAGCTGCCTGGTCCCTTCCCGAATTCACCAACTTAGTATAGCATAAATATACATTGTATACAATACAGAATTTAATCGTTATTTTTTTAATTTATATGTTAATTTCATGGCAATTAATCCAGTTCTTTCATGCCCGTGTACAATTCATAGTACCGCCCCCTCATGGCCAGAAGTTCATCATGGCTTCCCCGCTCAATGATTTCCCCCTGTTCCAGGACCATGATGGCATCGGCCCCGCGTACCGTTGACAGGCGGTGGGCAATGACAAAGGTGGTGCGGTCAGCCATGAGCCGGTCCATGCCGCGCTCAATATGCTTTTCCGTCCTGGTATCCACGGAACTGGTGGCCTCGTCCAGTATGAGCACCGGGGCCTTGGAAATGGCTGCCCTGGCAATATTAAGAAGCTGCCTCTGGCCCTGGCTTAAATTGGCCCCGTCCCCTTCCAGCATGGTATGGTATCCCTGGGGAAGACGCATGATGAAGGAGTGGGCAAACGCGGTCCTGGCTGCCTGGATTACCTCTTCGTCCGTGGCGTCAAGCCTGCCGTAACGTATATTCTCCATGACGGTGCCTGTAAACAGATGGGTGTCCTGAAGCACCATGGCAATGTTCCTTCGCAGCCCATCCCTTTTCATGTGCCGTATATCCACCCCGTCAATGGTGATGGCGCCGGACCGTATATCATAAAAACGGTTCAGCAGGTTGGTGATGGTGGTTTTGCCGGCCCCGGTGGAACCCACAAAAGCGATTTTCTGCCCCGGCCTGGCGTAAAGGTTAATATCCTTAAGGATTACCTTATCCGGCTCATATCCAAAGTACACATGGTCAAGGACCACATGGCCTTTCATGGGATCAGGGACCACTGCGTCCTCATGGTCGGCCGGCTCCGGCTCCTGGTCCATGACCGCGAACACCCGCTGGGCCCCTGCCAGCGCCGAGAACACATTGCTCACCTGCATGGAAATCTCGTTTATGGGGCGGGAAAACTGTCTGGAAAAATTGAGGAACACCGTAAGCCCTCCCACGTCAAATCCCCTGAGCACACACAGCAGCCCGCCGATACAGGCTGTCAGTGAATAATTGATCTGGCTTAAACTGCCCATGACCGGACCCATGATGCCGCCAAAAAACTGGGCCCGTATCTGGTTGTTCCTCAAATCCCGGTTGAGGATCCTAAATTCCTCCTTTGCCGTGTCCTCATGGCAGAACACCTTAACCACCTTCTGTCCGGTCACGGTTTCTTCTATATAACCGTTCACAGCCCCAAGGGATGTCTGCTGGGCCGTGAAATACTTCTGGCTCCGTCCGGCCACAGCGCCGCCGGCCTTCATCATGAGCGGTATGAGGATTACGGTAACCAGGGTCAGTATCACATTGGTATAAAGCATCAGGGCCAGGGTACCCACAATACTTAAGGCGCCGGAAAACAGCTGCACCAGGGTGCTGCTTAGCATCTGCCCGATGGTGTCCACGTCATTGGTAAATCGGCTCATCAGGTCCCCGCTTGAATTGGTATCATAGAAACGGACCGGCAGCTTCTGCATTTTCCCGAACAAATCATTGCGTATTTTCTGAAGTGCATTCTGCGCAACGGTCAGCATGATCCTGGCCTGGGCGTAGTTTGCGATGACGCCTGCCACAAAGATCACGGCCAGGGCTGTCAGCGCTTCAAAAAGCCCTTCCGGATTGCCAGGCCTTCCGTCAGGTGGGGCAATGAAGGTATTAATGATGGGCCGCAGCATGTAGGATCCTGCCAGGGTTGCCGCCGTGTTCACGATAACGCAGAAAAAAGCAAGGATCATCCTTGGTTTATCCTCGTTCAGATAATGCATCAGGCGGACTATGGTCTGTCTGCTCCCCCGTGGCATCCTCCCGCCCGGAGAAGCCATCCTGGCAGCCCCGTGGCGGCCTCCCATGGGGCCTCTCTTTGGCGCGGAGGCCGGTGTGCGCCCATAGCGGCGTTTCAGACTTTCTATTGTATGCTGTTCTCTTTCATCCTGTCCGCTCATGAAGCGCCCACCTCCTCTTTTTCACGGTCCCTCTGGGAGTAATAGATTTCCTGGTATGCCCCGCAGCCCTTGAGCAGCTCCTCATGGGTGCCCTGGCCGATTATCCGTCCATCGTCCAGTACCAATATCAGGTCTGCCTCTTCCACTGAGCCAATTCTCTGGGCAATGATGATTTTGGTGGTATCCTTTAACGTGGTACGGAAACATTCCCTGATTTTTGCCTCGGTGGCAGTGTCCACGGCGCTGGTGCTGTCGTCCAATATGAGGATTCTTGGACGTTTCAGCAAAGCCCTTGCAATACAGAGCCTCTGCTTCTGACCTCCTGATACATTCACGCCTCCCTGTCCCATATCCGTATCATATCCATTGGTGAAGGAGGTGACAAACCCGTCTGCCTGGGCGCTTGCCGCCATTTCCCGTATCTCTTCCTCCGTGGCGTCCTCCTTGCCCCAGCGCAGGTTTTCTTCTATGGTCCCGGAAAACAGGACGTTCTTCTGCAGGACCATGCCCACGCCCTGGCGCAGGTTCCTCAGGGAATATTCCCTTACATCCACCCCGTCCACCAGGACCTGGCCCTTTGTCACGTCATACAGCCTTGGGATCATCTGTACCAGGGAGGTCTTGCCGCTGCCCGTGGAACCGATGATGCCCACGGTCTGTCCCGGTCTTGCTGTAAAGGATATGTCCTCCAGGACCAGTTCATCCTCACTGCCCGTATAGCTGAAATCCACATGCCTGAATTCCACCCTGCCCTCTATCACCTGTAGTTCCTTATGGGATGCGTGGTCGTCCTTTAAGTCAATCCGGGTGTCCATGACCTCATTTACACGCTTTAAGCTTGCCATGGCCCTGGAACTCTGGAGGAATACCATGGAGAGCATCATCAGCGACATGAGGATCTGCACGATATAGGTGGTAAATGCAGTCAGGTTTCCCACAGGCATGTCCCCTGCAATGATGATATTTCCCCCATACCACACCACAGCCAGGGTGGTGATGTTCATGGCCAGCATCATCACGGGCATGGTTGCTATGACAATCTTCATGGCGTTCAGGCTGGATTCCTTTAAGTCCTGGTTCATTTCCCTGAATCTATCCTCCTCAAAATCCTCCCGGACAAAAGACTTAATCACACGCACATTGGTCAGCGCCTCCTGGATTCCGGAATTGAGGCGGTCCAGCTTTTCCTGCATCCTGGTAAACCTGGGAAATGCGGTCCGCAGTATAAGGGCAATGGCCAGGCTCAAAAGCGGGATGACCACCAGTATGACAACGGCCAGCCTGGCGTTCATGATGAATGCCATGATAAGGGCGCCCACAAACATGCCCGGGGCCCGGAGCATCAGGCGCAGCCCCATCATGATTACATTCTGGATCTGCTGGATGTCATTGGTCAGCCTGGTGACAAGGGAGCCGGTGGAATAGGTATCAATATTTTTAAAGGAAAACTCCTGTACCTTGGCAAACAGGTCCTCCCTTAAATCGCTGGTAAAGCAGATGGATGCCTTGGCCGAGAAATAAGCGCCGCCGATTCCCCCCACAGCCATCACGGATGTGGTGAGCACCATGATGGCCCCAATGGTCATGATATAATGGATATCCCGCTCCGCAACCCCGTTGTTAATGATAAGGGACATGAGCTTTGGCAGCATGATCTCGCCAAATACCTCTGTGAGCATCAGCAAGGGGCCTATGATGAATGCGCTTAGATATGGAGTCATATATTTTTTATAACGCTTCACTTAGTTCTCCTCTCTTTCCGTTTCAATGGGATTGTGTCCTGCTTCTATTGGGCCGTGTTCTGTTTCAATGGGACCGTCTTTTAAATCCTGGTCCAGATTGCCGTAAATCCGGTCCAGCAGATTCCCCAATACATCCATATCATGTTCTGAAAACCCTTCAAACATACAGCGTTCCAAACGTTGGAATATCAAAACGCTCTCCTCCACCACTTTCCTGCCCTTTTCTGTGATGCATATCTGGTTGCAGCGGTTATCATGCTGGTCCACCAGCCGATTAATATAACCGCCCTTTTCCAGCTTCTTAAGTGAGACAGCCATGGTGGCCCCTGACACACCGTACATTTCAGCCAGGTCCTTCTGGGAAACATTCGGGTTATGGGATGCGAACATAAGGATCTGATGCTGGCTGCGGTACACACCGGTTCCCTCCAGCCGGTGCTCAATCACACTGCGGTGCAAACGTGTTACGCGGATATACTTCTCAATAAGCCGGTGCTCCGGTGAGTCAAAGGGCCATCTGGATTCTGGTTCCTTCATGGGATGATTCCTCCTTTTCCATTGTATCTGTTTATGAATAGACGGCTGCTTTATGATGGACTTTTTTGTAATCAGTCCGTTTATGGGCAGCTGGTCGTTGGATAGCTGGTCGTTGATTAGCTAGTCATTGGGTACCTGGTCATTGGGCAGCGGGTCGTTGGGCAGCTGATAGATGATTAGTTAATTGATAGTTAGCTAATTAACCATTAGCATAGTATAACGCAGTTAGGAAAAAAAATCAAGGGTATCCTTGGGGAATCCCCGCCTTTCCCTGAAGGAAAGGAAAAGACAGGGACCGCACCCCCATGGTCGCGGCCCCTGCCATAAAAATCCACTATCAGCTACCGTATGAAATTCGTCCTCTTCTTTTCCTTTTCCATATCCGGCACAGCGATTCCCGATGCCTTCCCTGCCTCAATGGATTGTAGCAGCCACGCCATGTTGCGGCCCAGTACCCGCATGATCTGAAGGCCTTCCTCATCCTTTTTCACATCTTCCGGACATCCTCCGTGTACCATGTTCCAGTACTGGGAAGACACCACAGGCATCTGTGAAATCATGAAATACTTATTCAACTGGTCCAGGGTGGCCGTGGTGCCTGCCCGGCGGGCGGATGCAACTGCTGCTGCCGGCTTATGGGCGGCATATGCGCCGCCTGAATAGAAGAACCGGTCCAGGAAGGAGGTGACGGCGCCTCCCGCAGACGCATAGTGCACCGGGGAGCCAACAATGAGTCCTTGGGATTCCTTCATCTTTTCCACTGCCTCATTGACCTTGTCTTGGCTATAAATGCATCTTCCCAGCTTGGAGCAGGCGCCGCAGCCCATGCAGCCGTGAACCAGATCTCCGCCGACATGCATGATTTCCGTCTGGATTCCGGCTTTCTCAAGTTCTCCCGCCACCTCCATGAGCGCTGTGTAGGTACATCCCTTTTCATGAGGGCTTCCGTTTAACATCAATACTTTCATTCCTCTACCTCCTGGGTTACTATGTTCAGGATATCTTCCTTGGTCAGGCTGCCAAAACTGACCGTGCCTTCGGTCACGATCTGGTCCGCCAGATATTGTTTGGACTCCTGAAGCTTTAAGATATTCTCTTCTATGGTATTTCGTGTAATGAGTTTATAGACCGTAACCTGTTTTTCCTGGCCAATCCGGTGGGTCCTGTCCGTGGCCTGGTTCTGGGCCGCCACGTTCCACCATGGGTCATAATGGATGACAATATCAGCCGCGGTCAGGTTAAGGCCCGTGCCCCCTGCCTTCAGGCTGATCAGGAATACAGGGACATCATCCCGCTGGAACTCTCCCACCATCCGGATCCGCTCTTCCTTGGACGTGGCCCCCGTAAGCTTGTGGCTGGCCACGCCTTCCTTTATGAGTCTCCTCTCAATCAGTTCCAGCATGGATGTGAACTGGGAAAACAAAAGGATCTTGTGCTCTCCTGAGATACCCCTGCGGACCAGGTCCATACAGGTTTCCAGCTTTGCAGATTCACTTTTATAATTCTCATAACACAGCCGCGGGTCGCAGCAAAGCTGCCTCAGACGCATAAGCTCCGCCAGTATCTGAAGCCTGCCGTCCCCTGTTTCGGCAAATCCCCCTGATTCCAGCTTTTCCTTCAGTTTCACGGCATTGGCTGCATACAGTTTCTTCTGCTCCCCCTCAAAGTTTGAATACACCACCTGTTCCAGCTTGTCAGGAAGCTCCTTCAGCACATCCTTCTTCACCCTCCTGAGCACAAACGGGCCGATGATGCGCCTCAGCCTTATGAGGGCATCCTCATCCCCGTCCCTGACAATGGGATTCTCAAATTCCTTTTTAAAGTACTGGCTAGCGAACAGGAATCCCGGCATCAGGTAATCAAATATGCTCCAGATTTCACTGAGCCGGTTCTCCACCGGTGTCCCTGTCAGTGCAAAACGGGTCCTGACATCAATGGCCTTGACTGCTTTAGCGCTTTGGGTGGCCGCATTCTTGATGTACTGCGCCTCGTCAATGACCTGATAGCGGAAATGGATGTCCTCATAGAACCGGATGTCGCGTTTAAGCAGGTCATAGGAAGTGACCAGAACCTGGCAGCCGTCCCCTGTTCCTCCTGATAACTGCTCCCGGACCGACTCAAGCCTTGCTTCCCTCTCCGGTCCGTTCCCAACAATGGAAAGCACCCGCAGGTCCGGTGCGAATCTGCCGATTTCATGCTCCCAGTTATACACCAGGGATGCCGGGCATATGATCAGGGATGGCTGCCGCTCCCCTGTCCCATAAGCGTCTTTAAGAAGCGTAATAATCTGGATTGTCTTTCCCAGTCCCATATCGTCAGCCAGTATGCCCCCAAACCCATAGCTGTCCAGTGTCTTAAGCCAGCAGTAGCCCACCCGCTGGTATTCCCGCAGCACGCCCCGCAGGCTCTCCGGCACAGGATAGTCGCTGTCCTCCACTGACTTGATTCCACGTACCATGGCCTTTAACATCTGGTCCCTGTAATATGCCACCCCCGGACTTTCCTTCATCAGGTGGTCTAGGTACAGGGCGCGGTAAGCAGGAAGCCTGAACTTCCCCTTCTGCAGGTCTTTCCGGCTGATCCCAAGGTCTGAGGCCATCCGGCCCACCGCATAAAGGCCGCCTTCTTCCAGCTTCAGGAACTGTCCGCTTTTCAGCCTGTAATACTTTTTCTTCTGGCTGTAGGCGGCCAGGATTTTGGACAGTTCTTCATTCTGCAGGTCCCCCATGTCCACAGACAGTTCCAGCCAGCCCGAGGATACCCCTGCCCCCACGCTGACCTTGGGGGACGGGACCACCTTCCACTGTTTCAGGCTCTCTGATATATAGACCTGGCCCACTAAGCGGAACTCCTCCATCCCCACGTCCAGGAGATGGTAAATGGCATCCTCATCTTCCTTAATCAGCAGCTTGATTCCCTCTGGGTCCCTGTATTTAAAATACTTCTTAATCAGCTGACTCACGCGGAACTCACCGGGCACATCCCTGCAGATGGTCTTAGGCAGGTTCTCATCCTCCAGAGGATGGAACACGTACCCGCCGTAAGAAAGCTCCGGTTCCATGAGAAGCTCCCCCTGTCCGCCGGTGTCAAAGCGGAAGGCCGCCCTGAGGGGTTCCGGTTCATACTCCCCAAAATCCACCTGTTCCAGGATTAAACGGCTGTAAGGACTTATATGCTTTACCACACGCTCATAAAAAAGAGGGATATCCTTCTGCCCAATCAGCACGTATCCCTCCCGCTCCTTGGATATCTGTTCCAGGAAAGGCCCTGCTGTTATGGTAAATGTCTCACTGCAGCAGTAAACCGTGTTTCCTGTTATGGCATAGAGATGGCGTTCCCCCTTGAAACAGGCGTTCATTCTGTTTGGCTGACCCTTTTTTTCCTGGGCAAGCCCCTCAAAGGAAACCTTCAGACCATCCCTTCCATACCTGGACACCCGGATGACCATGACCGGGTCCCCGTCCAGCACAGACATCCTTGCGCGCATCCCTCCTGCCAGCTGCACATCCATCTGCCGTCCGGTGAGCATACCGAAAAAGCGGTCCCTGTTCATACGGCTCAGGACAATGTCCCGCACAGCCTTCTGGTTCTCCGTCACCCCCAGGAGCAGGGACAGCAGGCCCTGGCTTTCCTTCGCAAAAGCTGATTTCTGATGATGGAACCCCAGATCCCTGCCATACTCCACATAAGTCCCGCTTTCCACTGCTTCCCTGAACGCGCCCAAATCCTTCAGCACATAAAAGCGGCTGATGCCAGCCTTAAACTCCAGCCGCATCTCCCGGCCGCTTATGATAAGGACCGGTTCCAGGCTCACCCGTCCGGCCTCATCCTCGGCCAGTATCTGGGCCACCTCCCGGTTGGTGTATTCACGGATCATGGTGTGGGCCTGGTTGGATGTATGGACGGGAGGCTTTGATTCTTCTTCCTTCTGCTGTTTATAATACGCAAAAAGGGCGTCCCCATGGGCACACATGCCCTTATAAGAATTGCCCTCTTTGCAGGAACAAGAGTAATCCTTTACACGGCCACTCCCTAAATATAAAGTTACATTATATGTCTTGCCCTGGTCTTCCACCAGGCCTTTCACACCAGCCTCTCCTTTCCAGAAGCTGCTGGTGTTCATCCTGACTATCTTCATTGGACTGACGCTTCCTTTCGGCGTTCCTCTACATGCGGTCCGGCGCCTCGATTCCCAGCAGGCCGATGCAGGTTTCCAGTACCCGCCTGGCAAGGGTTATAAGACCGATGAAGCTGTCCTTCCTGGCTTCATCCGGCTCTGTGAGAATCTTGGTTTCATGATAAAAGCTGTTAAATGCATTGGACAGCTCATAAATGTACTGGCATATCTTATGGGGAGCTGTCTCGGAAAAACCGGATTCCAGCACCTCATTGTATCTGGAAATCAGAAGCATCAGCGCTTTCTCCGAGTCATTGGCAGCCGGCAGGATGTCCTTCTCCAGTGCCTCTTCACTGACAATGCCGCCGTTTTCCCTGTATTTGTTAAGGATGGATTTGATTCGCACAATGGTGTAAAGGATGTAAGGCCCTGTGTTTCCTGAAAATGCGGTAAAACGCTCGATATCAAACACGTAATCCTTAACAGCCTGATTGGACAGGTCGCCGTACTTAAGGGCTGCCAGGCCCACGATGCCGGCCGTCCTCCTGGCTTCTTCCTCGGACACGGTGCGCTCTTCGTCTTCCATTATCCTTGCGTACACTGCTTCGTTAATCTCTGCAATCAGGGTCTCCAGGCGCATGACGCCTCCCTCCCGGGTCTTAAAGGGCTTGCCGTCCCTGCCGTTCATGGTGCCGAATCCCAGGAATATCATAGGTGTGTCCTGTTTTACGATACCGGCTTTTTTGGCAACCCGGAATACCTGTTCAAAATGCATGCCCTGGCGTTTATCCACCACATAAATATAACGGTCCGGATGGAAGTCCTGCTCACGCTCAACAATGGTGGCAAGGTCGGAGGTGGCATACAGGGAAGCGCCGTCGGATTTCCTTATGAGACAGGGAGGAATCTCCTTGGTATCTGTCTCCTCTGCCACATCCACCACAAGGGCGCCCTGGCTTTCGTAAGCCAGGCCTTTATCCACCAGCATCTGGATCATGTCCGCAATATATGGCTCCGCATCGCTTTCGCCCTTCCACAGGTCAAATTCCACATTCAGGTTGGAATAATTTTTCTTAAGATCCTCCACGGACACGGACATGATATGCTGCCAGATGGCCCGGTAGGGGGCATATCCCTTCTGAAGCTTCAGGGTCGCCTGATGGGCCCTTTCCTTAAACGCCTCATCGGTCTTTGACTTGGCGCTGGCAGCCGGGTAAATCTCTTCCAGCTCGCTGATGGTAAATGGGGCCTCGGCCGGGAACTCCCCTGCAAAGGCTTCGTCAAAGTATACCAGCCCTGGCTTCCTGTCCCTCAGCTCCTCAATAATCAGCCCCATCTGAAGGCCCCAGTCGCCCAGATGTACGTCCCCGATTGTATTATGTCCCAGGAACCGGCCCATACGCTTAATGCTCTCTCCAATGATTGCAGCCCTTAAATGACCCACATGAAGGGGTTTTGCCACATTGGCTCCGCCGTAGTCCACCATCACGGTCTCAGGCTTTGCCGGCGCTTCCAGCCCCAGCTTATCCGCCGCAGCCATGCCTTGCATATACTCAGCCAGGAACTGCCCGGACACCTTCAGGTTGATGAATCCAGGCATCACGGCCACTGCTTCGCTGAATACAGGATGGGCGCTGCCTGCCTGTGCACCGGACGCATCTGCACTTGCGCCTGTCAGTTTCTCCACCACTGCCGCGGCAATATCAATGGGTTTCTTCTTATATACCTTGGCCGCCGCCATGGCGCCGTTACACTGGTATTCACACAGGTCCGGCCGGTTGGACAGTACGACCTTGGCGAACTTTGCTTCATACCCGCAGGCTTCAAAAGCCTGTTTCAGTTCCTGCTCCATTAAGTCCAGAATTTTCTTCACAATCCACGTTCTCCTTTGCTCTAACATTTCCTTCCGGGAAAGCTAAAAGTGCCCCGGCTGACGCCGGAGCAATCTTTAAGCTCTTTTCCTACAGACCATTATACACGTGAAAGATACTCGCCGGTCCTGGTATCAATCTTAATCTTGTCGCCAATCTCCACGAATAAAGGTACGTATACGGTTGCACCGGTTTCCACAGTTGCAGGCTTGCTGGCGCCCTGTGCCGTATCGCCCTTGAATCCTGGCTCTGTCTCGGTAATCTCTAACTCTACAAACAGGGGAGGCTCCACGGAAAATACATTGCCGTTGTAAGAGACAACCTTACATACCTCATTCTCCTTAACGAACTTCAGGGCGTCACCGATGATATCCTTGTTCAGTGCAACCTGGTCGTATGTCTCCTGGTTCATGAAGTTAAACAGCTCGCCGTCAGCGTAAAGGTACTGCATGTCAACCCTGTCAATCCTTGCTGCCGGGAATTTTTCCGTTGGACGGAAGGTGCGCTCTACAACGCCTCCGTTGATTACATTTTTAAGTTTGGTACGCACGAAGGCAGCGCCCTTGCCTGGCTTAACATGCTGGAATTCCAATATCTGAACAACCTGTCCATCAATTTCCAGTGTAACACCATTTCTAAAATCACCTGCTGATATCATAAAGATATTCCTCCTTGAGTTCGTTCACGGCGCCAGACACAGCGCCCAATAAGTCTTTAATCTTTTATATTCTATACTATGTAGACATCATTTTCAAGGTTTTTTTTATTGGCAGTGTAAATTTCTCCAAAATTCTTCTATATCCCTGCCTTTTTATGGATTTCCTCTACAATTTCATCCACCTTCCGGCCATTTACATCCACAACTATATGGGAGGCCTTCACATAAACCGGACGGCGGAAGGACAGAAGTTCCCGGATTCTTCCCTCCACATCCTCCGACTGAAGCATGGGGCGGTCAGACACATCCCCTCCAATCCGCTCCATCACTGTTTCCGGCGATACGTCCAGATAGACCACACAGCCCAGCTGTTTTAGGAGCGCCCGGTTTTCTTCCCTTAAGGGAAGTCCGCCCCCAACGGATATGATGGCATGGTCCGTATGGGCCAGAAGCTGGTTTAAGACCCCTGTCTCAAGCTTTCGGAACGCATCCTCCCCCTGGGCGGCGAATATGTCCGCAATGGCCATGCCTGCTGCCTCTTCAATCCTCTGGTCCGTGTCAATGATGGGAAGCCCGTACTGTCTGGCATAGGCCTGCCCCACGCTGGTTTTTCCCGCTCCCATGAAACCAATGAGGATCAGGTTGCGTTTGGACCTGGCCCCGGCCAGCTGTTCCTCAATCAGCCGCCTTGCCATACATATGGTTTCATCGTCCACCTGCACCTGGGGATTCCACAGTTCATATGCAATGATTCCCTGGTACAGCAGCATATCCAGGCCATTTACCGACCTGCCGCCAGCTTCCTCCACCAGTTCCATGAACCTGGTCCTGGCAGGTGTATATACAATGTCCACACCGGTGTGGATCAGTTCGTAAAAACGCGGGTCCCCTATCACCGCCTGGTCCCCATTTGGATACATGCCCACGCTGGTGGACTGTACCGCCAGATAACCGGACCTTACCTGGGGCAGGCCGCCATACCCGTCAAGAGGCAGGGCCGAGGCTATGGCGCGGCCCATCAGCCCGTTGATGTAACCTGCCAGTCCCGCGGCCTTTTCCTGGTTCCGGTTCAGTATGTAGATGGATTTGGCGCCTCCCTTTGCCAGCACATAAGCAGCTGCCTTGGCAGCGCCTCCCGCACCGATAAGGATACAGTTTTCATTGCATATCCCGATTCCCGCCGTATCCAGGGCGCGTTTTAAACCTGCCCCATCCGTATTATAACCCTTATACCCATCCTGCACCCGCACCAGGGTATTGACAGCGCCGATTGCCCGGGCATCTTCATCCATATCCGCCAGGTACTCCATTACCCGCTGTTTATGCGGAACCGTCACGTTCAGTCCCAGGATATTCAGGGCAAATGCGCCTCTGACCGCATCACCTACCTTGTCATTCTCAACCTTAAACGGCACATACGCCAGGTTCACACCTGTGCGCTCAGCATAAAAATTCTGCATCAATGGGGACATGGAATGCTCCACCGGGTTTGCTATCAGCCCGCATACTCTTGTCTTTCCGTCCATTTTCCGTCTCGCTCCCTGCTGTTCATTCTATAATATATCACGTTCCGTGGTGTGTTTGATAATCCATTCCCGCCATACGTACGCCCTGATACGCCGTCCTGCCTCACACCGCCCTGCCTCACGCCTTCCTGCGGCGGTGCCTTTCGTAAAAATACAGCACCGGCTTTTCCAGGTACCGTTTCAGGACAATCTGTATCTCCTCTTTTGGATTGATGGGTTTGACTAAAATGCTCAGGATACCGGCCCTGTTGGCCCCATACACATCCGTAAACAGCTGGTCACCCACAAAAAGTGTGCTCCCCCTGTCCGTGCCCATGCGCTCCATGGCCTTCCCATAACCGGCTGTTCCTGGTTTCCCGGCCTTATAGATGTAGGCAGAACCCACATCTTCCGCAAAGGCCTTAACCCTTGGTTCCTTATTATTGGACAGAAGGCAGGTTTCCATCCCCATCTCATGAAGATGCCTGAACAGTTCCCTGGCCTGGTCATCTGCCGGCGCATCATGGGGGACCAGGGTATTGTCAACGTCAAATATGACGCCCCTGATTCCCTGGGCATGGTAGTGGTCATATGGAATCACATAGGCAGAAACCTCATACCGCTGTGGATAAAACATTTCCAGCATAATCCGCGTTAATCCTTCCTTGTCTACTTTTTAAGCAGTTTTCCAATCTCATCTATAAATGTGTTCACATCCTTGAACTCCCTGTATACGGAAGCAAAACGCACATATGCCACTTCATCCAGCATCTTAAGCTTCTCCATGACCAGCTCGCCGATGACAGAAGTAGGTACTTCCTTTTCCTCCATATTAAATATCTGGTTCTCAATCTCGTCAATCACCGTGTTGATCTGCTGGGTGGACACAGGACGCTTATGGCAGGAATGGATAATCCCGGCTTCAATCTTGGAGCGGTCATAGGTCTCCCTGGATTCATCCTTCTTTATCACCATCAGGGGCATGGTCTCCAATTTTTCATAGGTGGTAAAACGCTTGCCGCAGCTCTCACACTGGCGGCGCCTGCGGATGGAACTGTTGTCATCGGCAGGCCTTGAATCGATAACCTTTGTATCTGATTCGTTGCAATAAGGGCATTTCATCTCTTCAATACTTCCTTTCCTCTATTCACGGCTTTCGTGCTGCATTTATTTTAACCGAATCATCTATGAATCGCAAGGACTTTGTATTTATTTTCATATCCGTATGGACGAATCCTCCTCCCCGTTTTATAATAAGACCCATAGCAGAACAAAGAAAGGCTGGTTCCATATGAATATTGTGAAGATAAAAGATGTAATACTGGGGGAAGGGATTCCCAAGATATGCGCGCCTCTGGTGGAATCCGGCTTTGATTCCCTTATACGGGAAGCCGGACGTTTTACCACGCTTCCGGTGGATGTGGCTGAGTGGAGGGCTGACTGGTATACGGGCATACTGGACCCCGGCACCCTGGACATGGTGATGCCTGTCCTGGCCCGGACCCTGGGCAGGATCCCACTGCTCTTTACCTTCCGGACCCAAGGGGAGGGCGGGAACCTTCCTGCATCCGCGGCTGATTACCGGACCCTTCTTGAACGGGCCATCTGTTCCGGCTCAGCCGACCTGGTGGACATCGAGCTGTTCTCCGATGACCATACGGTCCGGGACCTGATTAAACTGGCCCATGCAAACAACGTGGGCGTCATCCTCTCCAACCATGACTTTACCGCAACGCCCGATGAAAAGGAGCTGTTAAAGCGCCTGGAACGCATGGACTTCCTGGGCGCTGATATTGCCAAGATTGCCGTGATGCCACAATCGGCCGGCGACGTCCTGACCCTTTTGTCAGCCACGGAAAAAGCATCCCGCACCCTTTCCTGCCAGGTCATTTCCATGTCCATGAAAGGCACCGGGCTTATCAGCCGTTTAAGCGGGGAGGTCTTTGGCTCCTGCCTGACCTTTGGATCTGCGGGCGGGGCCTCGGCGCCCGGACAGATTGATGTGGGGGAACTGCGCGGGATTCTGGAAACCATCCACAGGAACCTGTAACCCGGCCCAGCCGTGTCCTCCATGAATATTTCCTATGGCGCTTCCTATATGGAAGATACGGCTGCATGGACTGCCGGGTTCACATTTTTTTCACAAAAGTGTGAAGTCCTTTAAATACAGTGTATTTTTACTGTTTGTTACCCATTATGATACCAGTTTAAATAATTTACACAATTCCAACCTTTCCTTATGTAAATAGCAATTTAGAGTCCAAGGCCAATGCTGATACAGTGTCTGGATTATCCGCAGACCTGAACAATGTAAAGGAATCCCTGAATCCACTCAAAACAAGCCTTGTGGGAGACATTAACAATAATACCGCGGGAGTTGTCAACATAGTTGCGTGGGATTCCAATACGGCCAGCACCCCCAAGTCCACAGGAAACACTGCGTACGGCAATGGATTCTGCCTTACGTACAGCCTTGGTGATCAGTGGCTATGCCAATTGGCAATGGCGGTTGGCGACCCTAACCTATATACCAGATATAGGCGTGAGGGCGTTTGGAGTGGCTGGACAACGAAATGATTATTTTACGTGTTACTAATAATGGCACACCAATATACAGTTAACGCTGTCATGCTTGAAGGTAGTGTTATATCAATTATAAACGATGTTGCTGCTATTGATCGTACCCTGACTTGTGCGGCTGTGTTACTTGTCACAGGTTGTACTAAAACAATGGGAGCCTTCGAAAAAGATTTTCCAAAAGTTATAGTTTTCTGGGTCACACCTCCAGCCGTTAGCCCTGTATATGACACGGCACCAGAGGCTAAATCCGCGTTTGTGATAACCCTTCGCCAATCAGACCATCCAGGGTATACTGTATCATTGCCATAATACCAACTACGGATATATGATGTTGTGTGTTTGTTGGTTATGATGTCAAGTTGCTGAAAGCAGAAGTCACTACCATTATTAACAACGCGCAAAAATGACCCATTAATGTCTGATACTGGAAAGGTACCAGTAGTGCCAAGCGAAGGAAACAATTGAACTATACAATTTTTAAACAGATTATCTATATTATCTGTATATCTGTTTGCTCCAAAATTGCTATTTCAATCGATAAATGGCAGCATTTCTGCTGCCATCATCACACTAAGCCTTTTTCGCATCCTTAATCCAATTCCCCCAGTCTTCACTGTTATATAAGGCTTTTCCATTCACCTTCAAAAATTTCAGTTTGTTCTGTATGGCCTCATAGGATGCTCTATCCCTTTTCTTATATGCCTCTATCCATTCAGACTTATATTTTCTTGTGATAACAGATTTAAGTGTTCCTATTACATCCTTTTCCTTCTTTCCGGATTTAACTTTACTATCAACAATAGACCTTGATATCCTGTTAAATGTATCTAAGGATTTTGCAGTGTTATCAAACATCTCTATTGCATTTATTATATCTCCTGTGCCATATATACTCCACTCGCCCTCTTCTTCTGGTTTTCCGGTTAAAATCTCTCCATATAGTTCGTCCGGTTCCAAAGCAGCCTCTGCCTCCCAGTCAATATCATCACCAGTACTAAGCTGTGTCATCCTGGACTCTATGGCGGAGCCGATTAACTTCCCAGCATATCCTTCTACCATTAATTCATCTATAGCAGATTCATAGGTATCCAAATCCATTTCCATCTTAGCCTGGGCGGCTGCATCAATCCTTGGGTCTACATGGTCTTTCGATATAAGTTCTCCCTTTATGAGGGATTTAATCTTACTGCTGATTGTATCATTGTCAATCTCGGCTGCATTAAGGTCATCCTTGATTCTCTGCTGCAACTCTATATCGTTGTTCCTATGGGCTTCTATCATCATACCTACATATAGATTAAGGTTTTGTTTACTTCCTATATCATACTTCTGTTTCAGCCATTTGTAATCACTTGTTTCGCTTCCAAACGCATTTATAGCGGTATCCGCAATCGCCCCAGCATCCCTTACTATGCTATTTACCGGAACCCCTAATGTCTTACTCGCCATCCTGGTTGTGTAAATGACGACTTCCTGCGGGGTATATTTGCTACTACCATCCTGTAATTGCTGTATTCGCTTCCATGCATATCCCAAGTCATTAAATCCTGATAAATCTGCTCTGATAGGCGAATATCCTCCAATCATTGCGGACATGGCATCCTTACCCCAGGGAATGTTATTTATGAGATTGTATGAATCTAACATATTGCTTCGAAAACTTTCCCAATACTTGTCTACAAAGTCTTTGTCTCTATCATCATCCCTCCATGCATCTACAACAGAAGCAGCAAGTGCAGTACATGCTCCGGTCAGGAGGAATACCGCCCCCGCTCTTACTGCACGCTTTTTTGCCCCTGGGACTCCCATCCTTACATCAGCAGCCGCCCTATACAGCATATCATAAGTCTTTAATGGCTCAGCCATGAAATTTGTAGCCAGTCTATCCAATGCATGTCTACTTCTCATAATCTGTGTCCGGTGAAGCACTGAGTCAACAACCTGGGTCTTATCAACAATCTCACTGAATCTCCTTCCTACTTCTTGATAAAACGCCTCTGTCCCTTCCTTCAATTCCGGGTGCATATCCATACATTCATACTCGCAGGCCCTCCACAGCCTATTCCATGCAAGCTTGTCCCCAGCCTCTGCCAATATCATTGTCTTATTAACAAACCTCTGTTTACTGCTATCAGTGTTAAACATTATATCCTTCATTTGCCTGCTGGTATCCATACGATAAAAACCCCAGTCTTTCCATTGGGCAATTGGGGCATACTTGCATATAAGTTCCCATTGTCCTTTTCTGGTCATAGTCATGGCACCTTTTGAAAGGTATTTCGGTGATATCTCCATTGCTGCCCTTACATATGCAGTAGGCTGCTGAATGGCAACCCTAAGGTTACCGGCAACTGATGCTGCTTTCATGTTTGAGAGCAGCTTATCACCTATGCTTTTTTCTGAGTTGATGGTGCCATTAATATCCTCTACCAGCTTGTCAATATATTCCTGCCCTTTCTTTCCAAATGTGCGCTCAATTTCCTGCTTTATGCTTATCCCCCCTGCATCATTACGCATATCCTTATAATTAAATACTTTGTTCAGGTCTGATAAGGGTATTACATAGGCGTTATATGTACTCATATGGTCCACTTGCCTTGAATATACGTCAAATATGTCTTCAATAATGATAGGGTTATGAGCACCCTGGGTTGTGTTTTTGGTGATTCCCATATTCTTGATTGTGGATTTCCTATCATTCATCCTCCCCTGCCTCGTCTCGATATAATTCTTATCAGTTACGATTGGGAAGTAATTTCCGGCAGTGAATTTCTGATATCCGTACATCTCCATTGTGACTTCGTTTCCCCATTCGGCACATTCATTTCCCATAAACCTTTGTAATCCATCAGCTAATGCTTTCTGCTCTGGGGTCAATGTATTGATGATTGATTCTACATCCACCTCGCTTACCCTGACAGGACTAAAATTTTTATCAATTTTTGCAGGAATAAGCTTCCCCTTCTCAAACCGGGTATTGCTTAATCTCGGGGCATGTTTGATTCCACCATTTCTGTCATATATATGCCCTTTCGCCTGGTTACGTTTATTCAGTTCATATAATGACATGATTTCTGATACCGTTAACTCAATTGTCCCTCCTGAAGTCTGAAAACTTCTTGCTTTCGCATTTTGTCCAGTCCATTCACGCAATTCCTTGTATGTGATTCTGTTTTCCTTGAGGAGTCTATCCACATTGTCCTCTGCAATTTTTAATTTCAAGGTTTTACGGTTCAATCCATCCCGGAGTGAATCATAAGTCGATTTTACATTCTCTCCCATCATCCCAAACATTGTCTGGGGATCCAGCATATTATAATTAAGTAAGTTGTCTGCTCCTCCAATGAGATGTACATACTCTTCCCGATTTTTTCTCATCTTTAAATCATTAAATATGCCCTCTGCAAGGATACTTACCTCTCCTGATTTCTTGTTGCCTTTTAGACTGTTGGATTCTATTATGGCCTTTTTCATGGACAGGACAACTTTCTTCAGGTCCTCCATGTTGTATGCGTCCAGATTATCCAGTTTATCAATCCCATCGGTTTTATTTACCAGTCCTTCTATCCGAACCGCTAAATCCGGGTCAATTTCCACGAAACTCCCATCCTCCATAATTCCACCACTGTCTATAATTTTCTTGAACGCATCCTTTGCCTTCCCCCACTCAATCGTTCTTTGTGTTGGGATTCCATTATTATTCAATTCATTTGAGGAAAAATCAATATTGTTCAGGAATTGTGCAACCGTGGTCCTCAGTATTTCCGGTACATGCTTAGAATCTGTTGGCTTTAAGAGCCAGTTCTGCATTGTCTTAGACTCTTTTATGATAACCCTTTTTGCTTCTTTGGTTATCTGGCTTTCACGTATCTTCTGTATCTGCTCACGGTTTCTGCTTTGCATGGCTGCCATCTTCTGGTTTTTTTCATTTCTGAGCGCATCCATCTTTGATTTATAGTAATCCTTCTGTTCCCTCTGCTGGGCCTCTGACAGATTCCTATATGATTTTGCCAACTCCTGTACCTTATCCAGGTTATCCTTCCGAATCGTTTTCAGTTCCTGTTCATATTTCTGCTTTATGCTGCTCTTATATTCCGACATTTTCTGCGTATACGTCCGCTTTACCCGTTGTACCTCTGCCGCCTTACGGTCTGCAAATGTCGGCTTCTCGTTCCTTACATCAAAATATGACTGTAGTATATCCTGGCCTACAATGTAAGCCATCTCGTCCATGTTGGCGTGATATGGATTATTAACTTGTGCATCGGTCTGCTCAAGTGCAGATGCAATTGTCTGTAACTGGTCTGCCGGATGGGTTATCGAATCAGGAAACAGTTCCGGGTGCTGTCCGCTTAATTCCTGATATAGGCTGTCTATGGATATACCTTCACTTCCCAGCTTCATGCGGCCAAAATTACGTTTTCGAAATTCATTATAGCCGCCAGCTGCTGCGAGGTCCGCTTTGTCCTGGTCCGAAATCTTAATCTTGGTATTCTTTATCTGATTCCTCAGGTCTTTATATTGCTGGGCCAGTTCCGTATCGACCTGCTGTGATTTCTTCAGGATGCTTTTGGCAATGTTCGTTGCCGCTTCGGTTACTTCCATCCCGTCCACCTGTTCTGCGCTTCTGATGTACTCATACAGTCTATCAAGGTTCTTATGTAGGGTTTCCTGTTTATAGGTACTGTTATAATCCTTCAACAACTTTCTTGCTACTTTTCCTACATCCTCTTGCCTCACCGCACTCTTGGATGTGAGTTCAAACTGTTTTTCCAGCAACTTTTTAGCTTCTTTTAACATCTGGTTTTCATATATCATGGCATCCAGCCGTCTTTTCGTTACGGACTCATCCACATCTTCCAACTGATATTTGAGGTTATTGCGGTCCTGTCCATCCTTGACATTTAACAGCCTATCAAATATACTATAGACAGATGGATGATTAGCTTCGCCGGGCAAGCCCCCAGTTTTGGCGGCCCCGGTCTTGAACGAAGCTTCATCCATCTTTGTTGTATGGACTTCGTGAAGGTACATTCGATTGCTTTCATCTACTTTCACAACACACAATTCGTAATAATCCCCTTTGTATTCCCCTGATTCTATGTTTATCTTTGCACCTATTACCGCCGAATCATAACCTCTTTCCTTCCAGTTTTTTGAATAGTTCAATACCTTCCCATTTTTTAATACCTCCGGTACCGACTTGAATGTCATGGATTTCAGGCGGCCCAACCCATGGGCTGAATCATCCTTGAATGAGCGGTTGTTTATAATGATATCCCCGACTACATCATTATGGACCAGGTTCCCGAAGGAATCGAAATATTCCCTTACCTGCTGGCCTAAATTCTTATCCCCTTTCATAAACTCATTTCCTTTAAGGCTGATTACTGGCTCCATATCCACTACGATACCATAATTTTCTTCAATCTTCTGGTCGGTTACCTGGTCCGGATTTTCGAGGACATACTTACTTTTTCCCTCACCCTCCAGTTCCATTCCTGATTTATACCGTCCTCCAGCCTCATCAATACCTGCCAGCCAGGTTTTTCGGCATTCTTCAAAGTACTCCAGATTTTCTTCCAAACCCTTTGCCGCTTTCCTGGTGCTTCCGGTCTGTATGAGTTCCTTAATGGCCTCTATCACGTCTGTAAAGAAATCAATTACCTTCTGAGCCAGGTTTACATCATCGTGTACCACACTATTTATGAAATCCGGATCATTCAGAAACTTCTGGGTTGCATCTGCGGCGATTTCATCCATGGCCTCTGCGCGGCTCAGTTTCTGCCCTTCCTTCTCATACGCCGCTATGTAGCTGGATACCATATCCTCAATATCCACGCCCTCAGATTCTGTTATAGCCTTTATGCATTTATCCTGATATATCTGATACGCATCTGATGCATATTCCTTAATAAAATGCGTCAGTTCATGGGATACTGAGCCGTTGAAATCGTTTGAATTTACAGATATGGTGATACGTCCTTTCTCATAGGACGCCACAGCACCTCCTGGCATTTCATCCACCAAGTTAATCTGCAATCCTGTAATCTTTCCTATGTGGCTTGCAACCTTCTTCTGCGCATCTGAGGCGTTTTCAGAGACAGTCCCCAGCCCGCCTTCCTTTGGCGCTCCCTGTACCATCCCACGCATCTCATATGTTTCCGGATCATATCCAATCTCTGAATTGCGGTCATGCGCACCGGCTTTATATGCCTGTGCAAATTGCTCCGGTGACAGGATGATTGCAGCCTCTGCCCTGCCTGGCCCTTTTGGCTCCATGTTATACCGTCCTGCATTATATGCCTGTGCGAATGCCCGGTAATAGCTTGGTAAATCAGTTTCATTGTCATACGCGGTCTTAAAAGCCTGCTGTCCTTCTTTTCCGTACACCTCTGCCCAGGCATCCAGTTCCCCTTCCGTATACTGCACCTGCGGTCCAGTGAGATCATCCATTTTATCGTGGATTTCTGTCTGCGGTTCCGACCTCGTATAAGGCTCATATTCTGCCTTTTCATGCTCAGGCTGGTATTGTTCGGCTTTGTATCCACTCCCGTCCTGCTGTTCATTCTGTGAGGTTATATCCGTTGTTTCACTGGCATTATTCTCTAATACACTCTGCTGAAGCTGCTGTAATCTGAGGTCATATTCTGCCTTGTCCCTATTCGATATATACTCCTTATTCGCCTGCCTTGCAGCGTACTCCTCTGCCAGTTCCATAAGGTTAACTGCCTCCTGGTAGTCTGACTCATTGGCATAGCTTTCTGGTGATATGTCTAATCCTTGCGCATAATCACGATAATCTACATCCAGGCTCTTTCCATAATCATTCATGGCAACATTGTTCGCGATTGCACCAGGTGCATTCATCACTCCGGCTGTAATTGCTCCCAAAGCAAAATCTTCCCATGTCTGCGGATCCTTCAAGTCCCCGGCCAAATCCAGTTCATCACCATAGATGAAATGCTTCCTCAAGGATTCTGTGAGGTCCTGTGTGGCCTCCTGGGTCCCTTCTGAGAGCATATCGGCTCCATATCCTGCCGCTCCCAGGACGGCACGTTTTACAGCTGGATTCTTTGCCAGGGCGTTGGATACTCCCTGTTTAGCTGCCTGTGCAACCCGGCTATTTCCAAGGGCTTTCTTTACCACTCCGCCTCCCAGATATCCGATTCCTCCTAAGAGCCAGTTTGTTACCATTTCATCTGCCGCAGTCAGGGCTGCATTTATCTGTGCTCCTTTTACTGGTCGGCCTTCCATGATGTCCTGTCGATATGTCTGTCCTGCCGTCTGGGCTGCCATTTCAGTGCCTGCCACTGTTAATCCTTTCCCCAGGAAACCTGCAAGTTTTCCTCCTATCCCTGCCGCATTTCCTGTTGCTCCGGCTCCCAGACTCGCGCCTGCCGTTGCATATGCCGCCATCGCAGATGGAGCCATGTTCCCGAGTGCGTTCGATGCTTTATATGCCCAGTTTTCAGGGCCGGATGCATCATTCAGCAGCATGCTTTGGTAGTATTCATGCTCTTTCGTGGTGTAATCCCTTTCTTTTCCCATAAACGCATCTGGCAATGCCTTTAATCCTTCTATCGCGCTTTTTGCCCCACCCTCGAAGGATTGAATCATATCGTTAGGAATCCTCACAACTCCAGGAAGACTTCTGTTTGCCGCGTATTCCTCTGCTGCCCCTCTATAATTTATTTCATTCTGAAGTGACTCCAGGTATAGGTCTGCCGTTTCCTTTCCCTTTTTCTCATAGAGATAATAATATCGGTTTCTTTCCTGGTCATTTAACAAAGCATTCCTTCTAAGCTTATTATTCGATGCGTCAAATCCGTTTGTGTATTTGACAACCTCATCATCCGTGAAACGCTGTTTACCAAAAAATCCCCGTGGTGCAAGCGGGTCACCATCCTCCTTCGCTTTCGCTATCATCGTATCATAATCATGCATCTGCTCAATATCATCATAAGATATCGGCTTCGCGAACGGAGGTAACGTGAAGCCATGCTTTGCCGCCTCATGGATTTCCTTCTCCCTTTTGTTGCTGGCTTCCTTCGCAGACCTCCCCATCTGTGAAAGCTGTTCACTGCTGGCCGATTCAAGCAGGTTATTGAGGCTTATATCCCTTTCCGGTTCTACCGTCTGGTCATTCCTCCACTCCGCGAATTTTTTATCCCTTGCCATCTTTCTGGCATTTTCCCTGTCTGCCCTGAAAAAATCCGTCTGTGACATGGAATGTGAATCCTGCACTGTATTGTTCACATCTGCTTCATGTTTCTTGATACGTTCCCTGGCATAATCCTCTGCCATCTGGGCTAAATGGCTTCTGTACAGTGTCTTCTCATCATTCCCATAGATGGAATATTGCCGTTTATCCGTCTTTTTGGTTTTTACCTTATCATATCCGGCAATCTGCTTTTTCCGCTTTTCAAGCATTCCTTGCACGTTTGAGGATATCTGACGCTGTGGTGCCGTATCTTCTCCGCTTATATCCTCGTATCCGGCAATTCCCCTTTCATGCAACAAAGTTTTTACCCTTGGTGATAATGCCATATACACATCCTCACTTTCTGTTCATCATGCTCATAGCGTATTTCAGTTTGTTCTCATCTGAATATTTATATCCCAGATTGGGCGTATTGTAACTTCTGGCAGCCTCAACTGCGGATGGTGACATTACATTGTTTTCCAAAAGCCCATTTTCTATAAGATATTTATATTCTTTGTTTGCTGCCGCAACACCTTTGCTACTTCGGATTATATCAAGATACTGTTCAGCTTCTGATTCGCTTAACTTACCCACACTTCCACCTGAACCAGATTTTGATTTTCCTCCGCCTGCGGCCCTCTGCTGCTGAAGCGCATACTGCAATGCATCCTGCTCCTTCTGATAATCAAACTGTGTCTGCCAGTTCTGCTGTGCCAATGCGTCCTGGGTCTTCTGATATGCGTACTCTTCTGCCCATTTCATTGCGTCCTGATTGTATGTATACTCCCCAAAATCCTGCGCATATGAACTATCATACCGGCCTGCATAATAGTTAAGGTCATTATAGTAATCGCTGACAGTATCCCGGTAACGTCCATAATCAATACTATCCTGGTTGTTGACCATACCCAGCTGGTTATACATCTCCTGTCCCTCGTTGAGGTACTGTTGATACACCCTATCGTATATATCAAGGGTCTTGTCCCCTAGCTGGCTGATATGGTTATCATATGCCTGCTGCCCTGCGGCTGTGGCATATGTGGAGCCATATCCGCCGGTCATACCCGATATGTTTCCTATGGTGTCCCGCATGGCCTTGTTGCCTTGCTGCATGTACTGCTCACGGTAGTTTTTATACAGGTCCGTGTCATACACACTGTTCTGGTCAAAATTGGGCCGGTTCAGGATGCTGTCTATGATACTGTCAATCTGGCTATTATATTTACTCTGGTAATCGCCTGGCTTATTATTTTCCAGTTCGTCCAGCCTGTCAGCATAATCATTTACCTTCTGGGACGGCCTATATTTATTGTATTGATATCCGGTAAGGTAATCTGTTGCTGGGCTGCCGGGCGAGGAACTGGATACTGGGTTTATGGTCACATTATTTCCATTCGCCACGTTGGTATTTGGTTGGGAAGCACCTGGGCTTCCCTGTCCTCCTCCCTGCATGGCCTTAAGCAGGTTCGTGTTTTGGCTGGCAGTGCCGGAATAATTGTTTATTCCATACTGCTCCGCAAGTTTTTTGCGGTTATTGTAGGAACTATCCTTTCCCTGTCCCCTCAAATAGTCTACAATGCTTCCTATTGCCATTCTATTTCCCCTCCTTCTTTTTCTGGTCCTCCGGCTTTATTTCCTTTTCTTCCTCTGTTTTCCTCTCCAGCTGTTCCTGCTCCTCCTCCTTCTGTTCGCCCGTCTTCAGTAATTCGTCCAGCATGACAAGCATCCTGGCCTGATTCACCCCCTCAACCTTTATCTTCTGTAAAATGGTACCCATTGCGTTTATGTTCTGCTCATCATACATAATCATGCTGCTATTTCCTCCAATTTCCTTATCCTATTTTCCAAATCGTCCAATTCTTTCTGCTGCTGCCGGATAGCCCCGGCATATAGGACACCATCAGTCCCGTATGGTATTGACAGGTAGTCCCCGGTATGGTCGACCAGGGGAAGGTCTATGTCCAAGTCCTCCAACAGCCTGTCAATATCCTGTGCTATGTATCCCATGGACCGTACATCAGAGTCCTTATAGGCATATGTTACAGGGCGCATTCCAAGCACCACCCTCAAGGATGTCTCATCCGGTATTTCCTGTATATCATGCTTTAATCGTACATCGGATGTTTCTGTGAGGGTTTCGCATGTCACATCACCTGATACATGCATACTTGTGCAGGATACTTCCCCCTCTATCGATGCATCCCCTCCAATCCTCATATAATTGGTATACAGCAGTCCATTTGTTGTAATCTGCCGTGAGAATGTGGTGGAATCAATATGCACTATCCCTGATGGGTCAACCGTAAACCTTCCATTGATGTCAATTGAGCCTCCTGTGATTTTCCCAGAGAACTCAGCTGTCCCGTCCGCATACAGTTTAAAATTCTTGCTGTCTATAATCAGGTAACCTGTCCTGAATGTAATCGCATCAGTTGTAGCCGATATCTCCGAACACAGTTCCCCCACGCTTACTTTCAGTGCAATCTGCCCATTCAGGACCTTTATGCTGCTCTCAACGTCCGTCTTTAGGTTCTTGAACTGGGATATGAAACCTTCCATTGTCACTTCCAGCTGGGCAATGTTTGTTTCTGTCTCCTGGTATTTTATCAGGGATTCCAGGTCAAAATTATCTTCCGGCGATATGCTGGTGAAGCAGTATTTCAGCTGCTCATTCAGCAGCCGTATATAGTTGTACACCTTCTTGATATCCTGTCCGCCTATGGCTGGCATGCTGAAATATGACATTCCAAACCTCCTATCCTTTCCTTAAGCCTTTCTATCCGCTTCTGATTGTTCTGTATGGCACCCGCATATAGCGAACCATAATTTGCGTATGGAAGCCTGAGATACCTGCCTTTCCTGTACACCAGCGGCATCCCTATATCCTCATCCTCCTGAATCCTATACAGGTCCTGTGCCTTATATCCGACTGCACGTTCCCCACTCTTATGCGTGAATACAATCGGCCTCAGTTTCCCAACGACATCCGCAGCTGTATCATCCGGTATGCTGGTTATGTCCTTTTTCAGCCGTCTATCCGATGAATACCTGACACGTCTGCAAAGCAGCCGTGTTGTGATCCACAGGCTTCCTGAACTGCATCTACCGGTTATCTGGTTGATGTATTCATTGTCGTTGTATACCTCCAGTTCCGCCGCATAGATTCCGTTGCTCGGATTCAATGTTTCCGTGGTAAGCGAATCATCTATATAGCAGTCCCCATTCGGGTATACGATGAACCTGCCATTAATATTGATGGAACTACCGATGATCTTTCCTGAAAAGTTTGCATCCCCAAGCTTATTCAGCGTCATGTTGTTGGCCTGTATCACCACCTGTCCGGTCTTCAGCCTTATGCTCTCCCCATACAGTTCCATCCGTGAAAGCATGGTTTCCACTACTTTTCCCTTGGATACCAGTAGCTTTATGCTGTCCTCTAACTGGGTAAGGCTTGTATGTACGTCCGAACCATAATCATCAAAACTTATCTGTAATTTATCTGTGTCAAAATACAGTTTCTTAACCCTATCCCCCCTTTTTCGAAGTACATCCAGGGTTTCTTTGCTTAAGTTGTCCTCCAGTTCGAGGCTGGAAAACGTGGTCTTCAGGTCCTCGCTGAATCTGTATAGCTGGGTCATCAATTTTTTTATGTCCTGGTCCCTGTCCAGGATCAGGGGTTTAAATGTTGCCATGAATCTCACTCCCATATCCTATGTATTTGCCCATGGCTATAAGGGTTGCCGGTCCCTTCCCTTCAATCCTATAACGGTACTTCGTACATCTGCGCGGTATGACCGTCAATGTAAGGGTCCTGGATGACCTGGCCGTATATGTGTTAAGCTTTTCCCATCCTTCCTGGTCGTCATATTGCAGGAAGATGTCCAATTCGGACCCCGTCGGCATCTGTACATTAAACAGCAACCTTTTAAGATGTTTGTATTCTATCGTCCCATCCAGCATATCCCCGCTTTCCAGCATCCATTCTATCAGTTCCTCCCGGTCACCGGATATGGTGTATAATGCCCCGTTATCGTCTATGCAGTACAGTTCCCCTGCCCCATATGCCATGTGTAGCAGGTGCAGGTCATCCTCCTTATCCCATATCCTTTTAACCATGTCATATACATAAAGCCCCCATTTCCCGTTCCGGTCCTTCAGTGACGCATAATACTTCCCATCATACTGCCCGGCTGCCCCTTCCACGAATCCTAATGGCTCCAGCGCCTCTGCCACGGCCTCCGGTTGTGCACCGTCATAGCTGCATATGCCATTCCGGCTGACATACATCAGGGTTTCATTTACGATGCAGGCTGTTTTCTGGCACCCCTCTGCAATCCCCCTCATAGGGGTGGATGTGGTCACCTGATAGTTGCTCGGCTTATTCCCGAATATCTTGTGTATGGTATCTTCCTTGAAAAACAGGATGTATCCAAGGTGGGACAGGCATCCCGTGAAATCCCCGTCACTCCCAACCGTCACCGAGTAGGAATCCGTGCTGATACCTTCAAATGCCTGCCAGTTACACGGGTCTCCCAGCTTGCTTGCGTATATTTCATGCGCTTCGCTGGAGCATCCCCACAGGCGGTTCTCGCTTTCGCATACATAATCCATGTCTGGTACCGTCCTGGTAATGGTAAGGCCGCTGGCCTGCGTGAAACCCGCAGATAAATCCCCTATGATGATGATGTAATCATCCGCAATCTCCTGTATTGTTGTGGATTTATTGAAACTGCTGTTTGTACACCCGTCTATCTTCACCCCATCGAACTGGCTGAACTGTTTTCCTATTCCTGTGCAGCTGATTTTAACCATGGTTGATCCGGCTGTTGTTTGTGCAAATGTGGCGGATGTCGACTGCTTCCATGTGGATTCCAGTTCCTTTTTCTCCCCATTCGAGGTGTTGTACATGAACTTATCTGGAAAGACAACCATATAGGCTCCCATCCCCACGATTATCTTGTCTGTATCGGATACGGTGGCAATCTCCTTATCCTTATAGTACATCTTCGTCCCGTCCACATAGGCCAGTCCATTTTTGTAGAATAGGCCATGAGGTTTCGATAACTCCTTCAGTATCTTCCCCCTTGGTTTCCTGGTCATGATGGCCGGGAACATGATGGATGACATGTTCCTCATGTCTGAAAACTCATTTTCATTTATGACAGTCCCTTTGTTCAGCCCCATGAAATTCCCTATTTGGCGGCTGGTTTCCTTGGGCGCAATTGTCAGATATGGTAATCTCCCCATGGCTTCCTCCTAGAATTTTGAGAACATGGCCCCTCGTTTCGGCTTATGTGTGCGCCGGAACCAGGCCGCATACGCATCATATGCACTGTTATACATGACCACATCATTGTTATAGCGTTCCGTTTCCTGGTTATGGTAGTCAATCTTGGACAGCATGTAATTGATATACGCGTCCTGGAACCGTTCCGGGATGGTCAGCTGCCTTTCCGTGTCCTGTGCATATGACAATGGCTTAAACACCATATCATATCCCTCTGCCCGGTTCACCACATCATCAACCACCTGTCCTTCAATCTCGTTCAGCCATCCCACCATGATATCCTCGTCATACTGCCTGCCTCTGAGCATTATGATTCTTTCAATCAATTCACCTACGGTCATGCCTACCTCCTATTCTGCCAATCCATAGGTTTGCAGATCTGGCATTGTTGTATCCCACTGTTTTTCCCACTCCCCGTTTCCGTTCACCCAGCAATATATCCCTGGTGTTGTTGATTTGACGTACACGTTCTTTGCCGTTTCCCCGGTCTTGGTTGCATAGTACCATTTGTGTGCTACCTCAAACCACTGTCCAGCCAACATGGCACCGTCATCCGGGTTCATGTAGTACCATCCTTCATCATCACTTCCGAACCACCCGGTTGTCATTCGTCCTGTGCCATCAAAGACAAACCACTGTGGGCCAGCTACCGTATTAATCAGTTCCCATTCATCCCTGATATATGTTCCATACCGCAGGTATTTCCAGGTTCCATCTTCCTGCTTTTCCCAGCCGGTCTTTGATTTCTCCATGCGCAACCGGCAGGCTTCATACGCGCACCAGGAAATGAACTGTTGGCACCAATATGCAGGGGTACATCCATACCATTTCCCGTACTTTGTATAATTGTTATATCCCGGGTTCCCGGTCTTACTATCCAGATTTTTATTGCTTGCTTTTTCGATGTAACCCAATTCCCCTTTGAGTACGGCTATAAATTCATCTTCTGTGCAGGTATCCATGCTGTAGATCGGCCGTCCGAATCCATTAATCTTCTTTGTGCCGCCTACATCATCAAAGGACGCTTCATATGTATGCCTGGCAACACACCCTCCGTTTCGGTCCCCTGCATTCCCAGATGTATTTCCTTCCACACTTGTGAATTTGAATGTTTCTTTTTTATAGTCTGCTTCGACCACCACGGCTCCGGCCACATGTCCTACCCTTCCCAAGGAAGAGTAATAGAAATAGACAATATCACCTCTCTTGGGTACCGTGAACCATCTTCCTTTTTTAACGAAATAGGATTTTCCTGTCGGCGTATACTGGCTGTAATCCCCACACAATAGCTTCTGTCCTCTCGCATATGCATTATCAATCATTACAATCCCTCCTGTAAGCATAAAAGGGAAAGCACCTCTGCCTCCCCTCCAGTTTTGTTGTACCTATTAGATTTTGGACCACCTCCGGCTATTTGGTAGCCACCCGCTCCTCGTCCTCGGTTCCTTTTCCTACTGCGGCTGCGTCCGTCATTCCCTCCCCGATTATGTACGCAATCAGGGTAGCACCAGCCATGATGATTCCTGCCACCTGGGTGGCCTGATTGTCACTTGCCCCACATGCCATCATGACAGGGGTCACAAACCCTACTACAGCAGCCCAAAACTTCCGGCTTGTCAGTTTCCTTGCCCAATCAATTTTTTTCATTCCATCACTCCTATTCATGTGCCTGCTGGTTGATATGCTTCTCAATCTTGTTTATTGCCTCCGTCACAGGGCCATTGCACCCCTGCTCTTTCAAACCTTTCAGGCAAGCCAGTACCCCATATGTAAGCAGACATTGTTCGGCTTTTATATGCTCAATCTCCTCATCCTGCATATTCTGTCTCAGGTACCACCGGTATACTCCGAATACAGCGGAGAATATCACTACCAGGGCCGTGATTACGCTGGCTGCCGTTATGATTGTGTTGGTACTTATATACATCCATGCTCCCTTATACCGCTGGATTCAATTCCAGCCATTTTTCTGCCATAGCCTTCCAAAGCCTTGGGACCTGTTCCAATGTCATGATATTGTCCCTGATTTTAATGCCATAATACCTTCCCATTATACCGTCCCCCCTTCCTGTGCCTCTGCCACGGCGCTTATGACAGCGCCCATGTCCCCAATCGCGCCGTCATGGACACTCAGGGTTTCATTCATTGCGGCAATCTGTTCTTTCAGAAGTTCCAGTTCCGTTTTCTGTCGGATCTCAAATGCGGCCTGTATCCTTCCATCTTCGGTCTTATCAACCGACCGAAAAGCCGGACTGCAAAGGGCCATGTCTTTGTAGGTCCCTATCTCAGCACCTTCAGTATTCTTAATACTCACCTCCGCCAGATTATCCATTGTGAGTTTGTCCCACAATGTCCCAAGTGTTGCCAGGTCCTCGACAACTATATGTATGCTATATTTATCCGACCCATCCTCCATTTGGATTTCCGTGGAATCTTTCAAAACCATAATGTTTTTATTCATGAGGTATCCCCTCCTTTCTTTCATTTTCTCTTTTTAAATAGCAAAAATATATTACTCAACAAACATCCAGTCCTCTGCCAGCATATCAGCCTGGCTTGCCAGCCATCCCATCTGTACTCCGCTCGTGCCAACAAACGCAATGGCTTTATTTCCGATGGCATCATGCATACAGTTTACAATCTCGCCCTCTGCATTTTTATAGCTGATACTGGTTGCCAGTTCAATGTGCTGATTTTTTCCATTCCATCCCTGTCTTTTAACTTTCAATCCACGTTTCATGTATTTAATAGCATCACCAAAACCAAATGTGGCAACGCCGCCCAGGATGGGTGTGTTTTCTCCATTGGCCGGAATCCAATCCTCCGATAACACATTCTGCAATGTATATTCCACCCTTTGTGTCTCACGGATATCAAGCCTCTGATTATCCTTTGTGTACATAACGACTGTTTCCTTCTCCGGATCCCAGCACCAATATCCACCCCAGGACGGCAGTTTCATTGGGATACCCTTTTTCATATTGTTCAATGCTGCTAAAAATCTCATAATTCCTCTCTTTCTGCTGTTTTTCTGACAGCTCTGTTATTATCGAAAATAGCAATTTAAACCTTAAGGCCAATAGTAGTGATTTGACAAATGTATCCAACATTGCGGCGGCGGCTAATGGAAAAGTGGAACTGAGTGGTGGCCCGATTAAAATCATTGCCCATGCAGGTGATGGTAAATGGGCATTTCAGCAACAATATGGCGACGGAAATATATTATCACTCAGTATTAATGATACTCAAATTGCTTATGATTACTATGACGGTAAAAACTGGACTCGTAAATGGACCAAGTGATTACTTTGTCCACTTTGATACCCAATTCCCACTGGTGTCACGATGGAAAAACTGCATGGCTCCATTGGCAATAGTAATGTTAAGGGCATATCCAAATTCTTGGTTAGGACCTGTTAGCCATTGAATAATGACATTTGTGTCATCGGTACCAATTCTAAAACCTGTGACTTTACCCATTTTAATCGAATTGACATAGGTGGTAAAATCTGAATCATTTACTTTGGATACCAAATTGCTATTTTGAGTGACAATCGCACTTACTATATCCGCTGCTCCTCCAGGCAGGTCCGCCGTGTTACCAATCATCTCAAGTAATGTTCTTCCATATGCTGCGTCCAGCGGGTATTTTCCCGGCTCATTGCACAGACCGTTATTGACTAACTGCCCAGTATGTAGGACAAATTTCAGACCGGCTTTTAAATTCCTGAAAAAATCCCTTATTTTCATTCCGCTGGTCAATTTGTCAAGAAATATCTGGAAACCGGTTATATCTGCTACAACTCCAGTATCATCAAATACAGGAGCCGTGAGCGCATCCAGTTGGCCTTGTACCGTGGTGCTCCCAATTCCATTCGTATCTGTTGCTGATATGGATTTTGCTGTACCGTCACACCCTGCTGCCTGTTCTGCCTGTTCTGCGCTCCTGGCCGCCGCTGTGGCACTGGCCTCCGCCTCCCCTGCCTTCTGGGTTGCTGTAGCTGCCTTCTCACTGGATATGGATGCGCTTCCTGCCGCCGCCGTGGCACTGTCTGATGCTTCCTTGGCTTTCTGGGTTGCCGTTGCTTCCTTCTCGCTTGCAGTGGCTGCACTCCCTGCCGCCGCCGTAGCACTGTCTGATGCTTCCTTGGCTTTCTGGGTTGCCGTTGCTTCCTTCTCGCTTGCAGTGGCTGCACTCCCTGCTGCTGCCGTGGCGCTGTCTGATGCTTCCTTGGCTTTCTGGGTTGCCGTTGCTTCCTTCTCGCTTGCAGTGGCTGCACTCCCTGCTGCTGCCGTGGCGCTGTCTGATGCTTCCTTGGCTTTCTGGGTTGCCGTTGCTTCCTTCTCGCTTGCAGTGGCTGCACTCCCTGCTGCTGCCGTGGCGCTGTCTGATGCTTCCTTGGCTTTCTGGGTTGCCGTTGCTTCCTTCTCGCTTGCAGTGGCTGCACTCCCTGCTGCTGCCGTGGCGCTGTCTGATGCTTCCTTGGCTTTCTGGGTTGCCGTTGCTTCCTTCTCGCTTGCAGTGGCTGCACTCCCTGCTGCTGCCGTGGCGCTGTCTGATGCTTCCTTGGCTTTCTGGGTTGCCGTTGCTTCCTTCTCGCTTGCAGTGGCTGCACTCCCTGCTGCTGCCGTGGCGCTGTCTGATGCTTCCTTGGCTTTCTGGGTTGATTCCGTTGCCTTCTGGGTTGCTATTCCTGCCTGTTCCTGTGCCTCCCGCAACGTCTCATTAGCTGTGTTGATTGCAGTTTCTGCCTGCCTCTGCCACTCAGCCTCGTTATTGACCCGCCTTTCCTCGTTGACCTTGCGCTGTTCTTCTGCTTCCTTCCTCTCGCTCTCATTGGCGTCCAGAATCTCCGTCTTCTGGGTAATGCGTTCCTCCAGCTGCTCCAGTTCACTCAGTTTCCCTGTATATGCCGGTCCATCAAAGATTGTATGGCCTACATATACCGCACCCCGGTTTGTGGCCCATTTGATGCTTCCATTCTCATCATATGCCCTTACCGCTATCCACACTGTGCCTTTCTGGGTGAGGCAGGTATCCGGTATGGTCCACGTAAGCAGTATGTACTCTTCCTGCACCTCAACATCAAGCAGGCAGGTATCCAACACGTTATTGGCATATTCCAGGTCCAGGCGGTAATTAAGGTTCGCAATATCAATACCACCCGATGTCACCCGGTCTATACGGATATGACGCACTTCCGCATTGTTATCATATGGTGTACCTATCTGCCGCTCAGAACGTGGTATGATGAGTTCCCTTCCCTTGACTGTAATCATCCTGCCTGCTCCTTCTTATCCCTGGATTAACTCAATCTGTTTTGCGCTTTCCATTGCAGCTTCTGCCACATTCATCTGGTTCAGGCTGTTTACAATCACTTCATGTACAGACCTGGGCATTTCTACATCAACGCCTCTTTCCACCAGATAGGCTTTTCCATTCACTCCCACGAACAGCGGTGCTTTATATCTGTCATTGTCCCTGAACAACCTGAACTTTACCATATCTTCTTTCTTTGATGCTGCCATGTTTACCTCCATTAGTTTTCTGTATGGTCATTATAGGTGGATGCGGTTTCAATCCTGATCATGTACTGCTGTGACAGTATTTCTGTTACCTTCATGGCTTTCCAACCCACGGTTGAACGCTGGTTTAACGGGTCGCTTGTACCTCCGCTTCCAAGTGGCTTTATGATTGTCTCAAGCCCTCCTCCCTCAATATTGGTTGTTGCATATGCATTTGCCCCAATCAGCAAGGTGGAATATACATCAATCCCTGACGCGCCGGCATTGACAAATTTCTTAGCCTCTGTGGTTTCCACGAACCTTACGCCCTCTAATGTCCCAATCTCTCCTTCATAGATTCTTTCCGGGTTTTTATATTTCACAATTTCAATGAATCTTTCATCGTTTGTGATATCGTATGAACAATCAGGATGTATGATGGCTACATAGTGACCATTGATTTTCTGGGTATTCTGCACTTTAAGCGCCCTTACAGCCATTTTGATTGCTTTTACTGTCAACTTCATATCTGCTGTGATTTCAGCCCTGGATGAGACCTGTCCCTCTGCATACAGTACATTTGTCCCTGCGTTCAGGGCTTCCCTGGATATGGTATCCAATGTCCCGCCTGCCTGGTTTCCGATGGATGTCGTGGCTTCGACAACAACATTATCAATTGCGGTCATGCTGATCTGGTCAGATAGGGATACATATCCTCCATACTGTTTCACCTCTGCCTCCAGCTTCGTTACCGTCATGGTCTGCCCTTCCGGTGTCACTCCCTCAGTTAACGGGGTAAGGGCCTTTGGCAGCTGTTCAAACCGTCTAAATTCAATCCTCTTTCCTCCGTTCTTAGGTATGTTCCTTGCCTGTCCGAATTGATCATGTACCAGCATTGGTTTTGTATACCTCAACAGGTTCTTATCATAAAAAGTTTTCATTTCCGGTGCCAGCGAGGCGGTCCCCGTGGTGTTTGCCGGTATGGATGTATCAAATAACCTCAGGTTCAACATCAGTTTCTCTTTCATTCTTTCTCCTTCCCATTATCCAATTGTTACATGCTCTCCATTCCGCGCCCTTTCTATAAGCGCGTCCATCTGCTCATACGTCATATGCTCCACATCAATCTTGGTTGTTGTGGCTGCGTTTTTTCCTACCCCATTCTCGCTTGGCCTGGCCGCCCCTGACCTGACGGTATCAGCTACCTTCTTCTTCGTGTCATTCTCTGTCCTGGCTATCAGGCCCTGGCTGATTTCATCAAAGTGCAGCGCCTTATAGGCTGCCTCAACACTGACACCGGACCCAAGCATCCTTACGAAATCGGGATTCTGGCATTCAGCATCCATGCTGAAACCTGGGAATAACTGCTTGCAGCGTTCCGCCTCCATATTCCACCGTTTTGTAAGCTGTTCCCTCCGTCTTGCATCCTCCTGTTCCCTCTGCACTGCAAGAAGCTGCTGGTTCTGTACCTGTAGGTTCAGCAGGCCCCTATACTGGTCAACGGTCATACCGGCCTTCAGTGCGGCAGCCTCATAGAAACTGTCATCGTTATCGATGGCCGCCACTATGTCCTCCACCTTCCCGGTAGTGACACCATACCTTGCCCCCAGAAGGTTAAGCAGCGGTTCGTATGCCTTAAGCTGGCCCTGAAGCTGCTGGTTTTCCGCATATCTGCGGTTCACTGCTTTCTCAATGTCCCGGCCTATTAAATCCTTGTACTCGGCCTTGATTTTCTTGAATGCTTCTTCCCTATCTTCTGGCGGTACAGGCTCCCCTATGTCCGGTCCCTCCGGTTCCGTCTCCAATTCCCCTTCCGGCTGTGTCCCCTCTTCCAACTGTGTTCCTGCCGCCTCTGCTGCTCCGGCTGTCCCATCACCTCCAGCACCACCGGACTCCCCGGCTGCACCTTCAAATAATCTCAGGTTTAATCTGATTCTCCTCATCTCATTCTCCTTTCACGGTCTTTCCCGAGAGCCATCTTTCACGGTCTTTCCCGAGAGTCAGGTTACTACCATGCAATAACCATATCAGATATCCTCCACTGAATCCAGCACCCCAACTTTTATGTAATCCGGATACTGTTCCTGTATCAGTTTCATTCCAGTTTCAACTGTTTTTATGGTTGTTTCAAGTTCCTCACGGTTCCCCGGCTTTGACAGCACCCGCACATTGATTTCTCCTGGCCCATACATCAAATTATGGATTATCACCTTCTTTTCGTCTGCCATGTCCATTAACCTCTGCACCAGGGTCTGCCCTAGCATGGATATGGCAGCACATACGATATCATGCCCTTCAGGGAGGTGGTTCGTCATTCCATAACCGGCATGTCCCTTGATGATGATTTTCACATATCCCCTATCTGACCTTATATTTACCGTTGTCATCTTTTTCCCACCTCCGTTGCTGTCGCGGCCCTCTGCCTTGCTTTCCCTGCCGCGCTGTTGTCCCTTCCGACAGGCTCACCTATGCTGTTTGTTTCCACCGTCTTCCCTCCCTGGGCATCCATCTGTGGGTTCATGTCGGCTATCCCTGTACCGTCAAGGACGGACAATATCTTCTGGTTCCCTGTCATCTCATATATCAGTCCGGCCATCTGCGCCATGGTCTCCTGCATCCTCTGGATTTGCTGGAACATGGTCCCGTTCTCCTGTACCTGCTTTATGACTTCATCCCGCTTATCAAAATCCATCATTTTTATGACCGCAAGCGCCTGATCCGCATTCTGTGGGGCGAATACCCCCATCCCATACAGTTCTTTCGCTAACTCATTGTTCGCTATCCGGCTATACATGCTCGCTTTCTGGGCTGATACCTTGACATCAAATACCGGCTTCCTGACGGATAACCCGCCGTCCATCATTGGCATCTCAGCTGGCTGTAACCCCTCATTGGTCAGGGTGACATATTCCGGGTTACCGTTGGGCCTGGTTATCCGGTAGCACCGTGGGATGTCGTAGAACTGCCTTATCAGTTCAATGATTAGTGTCACTACCTCAGAATAGGCTATATAGCTGTCCTTGAGCATGTCCCTGGACAGTTTCGAACCGGCTTCCTGTAATGCGGCAATCGCACTTGCCGCTGTCACGCCGGAGGTTGTTGAACCTTGGGAGAAATCACGGTTCCCGGATGTTTCCTTCAGTTCGTCAATCTTGGCCTGCCGGATGGCCATCACATTGCTGGACATCTCAGGAGGCTTGATCTGTTTCACGGAATCCTCCCTTAAATCCCCACTGCAATGCACCAGGTCCTTTGACAGGTCGGTAAATTCGTCCTCTTCTACCTGCGCGCTCCCGCTGATAAAATATCTTGGCCGGTTAAGATTGGCATGCTTAAGGATTACCTGGTCAAGCTTATCTATGTACTCCTGTGGGTTTATCATCACATCCAGGTATCCGAAACCGGCCGGTGAACCTTTATCGGGAAACATCCGATCAAAAACAAACGGGTATCTGCCATGTTCATATAGCCCCGCCTGATATTCCGGGCTATTTTCCGTGGCGAAAAGCACATGTCCTTCCACAAACTTGCAATAATGCAGGACCGTCCGGTTCGTCCTGATTCCGTTTACCTCCCCATATACCTTGCGTCTGTAGTACCAGTCAAATACATTCACCTTCTTAGAGGTGTCCAATTTGGACACGTAAGCATATTCCGGCTTATAGATGACTTCCCCCTGGAGTTTCCCCTTTAGTTCAGGATACTCCTCCTCCAGTATTTCATGGTCCACCATGCCGATTACGAACACATTATCTGATTCCTGTATGTCGTTAATCCCCGGCTCCCAGAATATGTCCATCATGTCTATATGCCTGATTTCTATGTCACCCAGTCCGTTTTCTTTTTCCTGGTTCCAGAATATGCCGTATACTGCGGTCCCGGTCTTCGGCTTATCCCACGAACACTCCGAATATGTCTTATCGAAGCCGTTCTGCTCCATGATGACCGGGACCACTTCCGAAAGCGTCTTTGCGGTCTGTTCATCACTTTCCTCCCTCGGAAGGATTACTGGGCTTGGGTAGTTGTCCTGGAAGTCCGCGTGCTTGTTGATTATGCTGTTGAACAGCCATGCACTGGTGGGCTGTGGGTCATTTGGGTTTCCTGACTTACTGGAAAATCTTTCCCAATGGTTATTCTTCCACCATTCCTCTGCATTTATGATCCGCTTTGTAAGGTCATCCTTGGCCTCCTTATACTTCTGGAAGGTCTGTAATGCATCATCAATTGTCTTTTCGTTGACTGGCATCTGCACGCCGCCCTGCGTGGTGTTATCGTTCTCCATATATCCTCCTTATATCCTGATTATCCGGTTCCTCCGTTCACGCTCCTCCTTGTATAGGTCAAGCGGGTCTTCAAGTGGCAGCGGCTTCTCCTTGTTCTTACGTACTGCAATGATCCTTGACATCAGCACATACCTACATTCGTCATATATGTGGTCTTCCTGTTTCGTATCGACATCCTCCACATTCTTGTCATCGTATACAAGATTCGGGATTGTACGGATGAACTCAGGGCAGCTCCTGAATACGTAGAACATGGATCGCCCATGTTCATCGAATGCCATCCGGTAATGATACTGCATCTTCCCGGCAATCCTATGGTTATCCCCAGGTGACCAGTACACCCCCACCTTTGCCATGATGTCTGCTATTGACTCACCCCTGTCCTTTGCGAAGATGGATGGGTCCGCAATCCCGGTAATCCTGCGGCCTTTCAGGTTCGGGTCTGTTTCCTCAATTGCGCGGATCTGCTTTGCCACCGCTTCAGGCTCTATCTTGATTCCGACATTGGGGCTGTCCTTCTTCATCCCGTATAACTCACGTATCCGGTATATGCATCCGACATAGTCCACGGCATACCATCCGATTGAGAACGGCTTGGCATACCCATGGTCATAACCGCGTATGATTTCCCACCCGTCCGGTACCCTGAATGGGTTTATCACATGGCTCCACTGCTGTGTGTCATATCCATCCGGGTCATTCTTCCACTCCTCAAACACCTGCCCGCTGAATGAATCCCAATCCCCATACAGCAGGGCATTACGCTGGGCTTCCGGCATCATGGCAAGGGAGGCTAGGTAGTGTGGGTTATTCCGCATCAGGTCCGGGTTGTCAAACAGGCTGCTCGGAATAAATATGCGGTCACTTTCTGTCTCGATTATATTTCCTGCCGGATCCCTTATTGGTGTTTTCTCCATTATTGGTGTCTCTGGTTTCATCGCTGTGATAAACCTGGCTTTCACCCATCCATGTCCCGGTCCCCCTGGGTTTGCTGTGGCGCGTATATATGCCCTTAACCCCGGTCCGCTTGACCTGGTCCGCGAGAAAAGATAATTGTATTCATCCCATGAAAAATGTGTCAGTTCATCAAATCCGACAAAATCAAAATGTCGGCCTTGGTATTTGATTTTGTCCTGCTCATGCTGCATATTCCTGAAATATATCTTAGCCCCACTGGGAAATGTCCACACATATTTACTTTCGTTGTATTTAGCGCGCGGAAATGCACCCCCATACAACTCTTTGGACCGGCTTATCAAATCCTCTAATTCTGGAAATGTCTTACGGAGTATGACCGCTCTGTAATATTTTATATGGACCTGTCTCAGTGCCTCCACCAACAGGTAGTCCGACTTCCCCCCTCCGGCAGAACCTCCGAACAGGGCTTCAAATTCTGGCCTATGCATCATGGCCTGCTGTCTTGGTGATGGCGCCCATATGACATTATGCGTTTTTAGGAACTCCTTTGCGTCAAATTTATCGCTGCCCTTACCTTTCTTCTTCAATCCTCTTCTGTGCCTCCTCCATTATTTTTTTGATATCCTTGGCCTGTTCCGTGTCCATCACAATCAGGCCAGCGCCGCTTTCTTCATCATCATTGACGCTCTTAATCTGCTCATATTTCTTTCTCCATTCCGGCATACGGTTTTCCAGCCAGAACTCAACAGCCCTTTCATTTCCGGCTACATGGATGGTCTCATCCACATACTCAATCACTTCATCCTCCGATATCTTCTTTCCGTCCTTATACTTCACATGTCTTGTCTTGATGGGCTTCTTGTTGGTCACTGTATATCCAAGACCGATTTTATACAGACTGTTTTCCATCAGGCGGTCTGCATAGTCTTTCTTAACGGACAGTGCCTCGCTTATCTTTTCGTGTTTCTTTTTCCACTCCCCAAGGGTGGAGCGGCTTATACCGACCATCTTGGCTATTTCTTCATCTGTTTTCCCTGCGCGGGCCCAGGCTGCCAATATGGTCAGTCTATCCTCATTCTCTGCCCACTCCTGCCATTTCTGCCTCGCCATGTCCGCACCTCCTTGGATCACATTATACATGTTCTGCTTTTTCGAATCCAACACCCCAGATTGTCCGGTTTTGTCCGCTTCCAGACGCGAAAAAAAGATGCTGGTTGCGTCTGTCCTTACCTATTTCCGCGCGTGCGCGCATGCATGTGTGCGTGCACGCGCCTTCTGGTGTCCGATGTGTCCGGTTTCAGTCTTCTTTCCTGCCACTCAGGTAAATTGCCTTGTAATATGGGCAGGTATCGTACATATCAGCGCAGAATAGTTCCTTATAGTTCTTCTTCTCCTCATGGTTATTAAAAACAAGCTGGTTCCTTACTTCGAATCCCAGATTGTTTTCGATGTTTGCGCATGTGATTGTTGCTGACTTCTTGTTATAACGGCTTACCGTAACGCAGTACGGACATATGGCTTCTTTCTTCCTGCGCATCCTGCCCCTCCTTACCCAAGAATATAGGCACCTTATTCAAACGTCCACTCATTGGCCGTACTTTACAAGCCTCGCATAAATATAAAACGAGGCCAGTTGTTTATTGTATTTAACCTCTGCATCCAGGAATTTATATCCCTGATAAGCCTTCTCCATCTCAGCCCTTAAGACTTCGAAGTCCTTTACCATCCGGTTTACTTTGGTTCTCCTGAACTTTGAATAACTCCTGGATGGTTCAGGCGGTTTGACAAGGTTCTTGGATGCGCACCACCTCTTTGTACCATGTGGATTGTTTGACACGTAGGTAGCCAGTCCGGTAATCAGGAAATCATCATCCGGCTGGATCCGCTTCGTGTTGGGTCTGTCGCATTTCCCCCACAGATCCTCCAGTTCGTCACGGTCTATCCCTTCCCCGGTCATGAGGATGTGCACATGCGGCCTTGTATATCCATCGTATGCAAGTATGTATATGTATTTTATGTTTTCCTTTCCCTGTTTCTTCTGCCTGTAATTCACCCTTGAGATGAAGTTCTTTACATCCTTCCTAGCCTCCCCCATATCTTCAGGCAGGCACTCCTCATTCCATCCGAAGGTCGCCCATATATCCCCTTTCCCAAAGTTTATATTGGCAAGCCTCACCATGTATCTTTTTGAGTTGCGGTCATTCAGGTCCTTCTGTGATGGTTTTGTTTCCCTCCCTTTACGGGTCACCGGCATATCGCTTTTCCTGTAAAAGCTAGGGTAAACCTGTGATTCAAGCAGCACTGTACCGTTTGACAGGTTCGGGGACTGTGTCGTGGTGGTGCGGTACAGGCAATCCACCCTCTGCTCCTTTATCAGGCGTTCCAGTTCAAATTCCTCCAACCTTTCTACCTGCTCCTGATAGGTTTCCTCATAGTCGTAGTTATCGTAGTATCTCACCTTATACGTTTCTCCTTCTATTTAGTTTCCTTATGCCCCATTTGTTAATACCCATTACAAGGACGGGAAAGAAATCTCTTCCCTGGTTTTATATCGGAACAGGCGGCGGCCTCTTCCTTGACAGCCACGCCGCCTGTTTAACTAATTTACAATTATTGGATAATCTATATGGATGTATCATGCCGCCTTGTTACGGACTACCCTCAGGGTATCCGGGGTAGACTGTGCATAATATAAGGAAGTGACCTTGCTGTCTGCATGTCCCATAATCTCCTGTATGGTTCCTATATCCACGCCCTTATTCTTCAGTTCCATGCCCAGGGTCTTGCGCATCTTATGCGGGTAAGCGCGGCTGGTAATCCCGGCACGCTGCGCCACATCCTTTACAATCCCACGGATTGCACAGGTGGATAATGCCTGATACGGCTGTCTGGAACTGACAAAGATGGCTGGGTTATTGTCTGTCCTGCTGTTTAAGTACTTCCTAAAATGATGGATTGCATCCGGATCCAGGTACAAGGTGCGGTATCGGTTGCCCTTCTCCCCCAGTATCATGACATCCCCGGTCTCCCAGTCAATCAGGTCGATTGTGATACCCACCACTTCCCCAACCCTGGCCCCGGTGCTCCTTAATACTTCTATGACAGCCCGCTCCCGTAGGCTCTCACATCCATCCTTAAGGCTTGCCATCTCCTCCGGCGTGAAATAATCAATCGGTTTCTTCGCCACCTTCAGCGGCTCGATTGCCTCCACCGGATTGCTTCCAATCAGTTTTTCCTTTCGCATCCAGGTGAAAAAGGCTGACAGGAAACGGCGCTCGTTGTTGATGGTCCTGGCCTGGTTTTTCCTTCCGTTCAGGGGTACATTCCGGTTCTCGTACCAGTCCAGATAGTAATAGATATCCGATTCTTCCATGTCCGTCAGGGGTTTATACACCAGGGTCACCAGCCGTTTGATGGCGCTGACATAGCCGTATTTCGTCCCGTCCTGGAGTTTTTTCTTCTTATACAGGAATAACTGCAATATGTACCCGTTCTGGTTGTCTATGCTGTCCTTCATTTCCATTGGCAGCGTGTTAATCCGTTCTATCACTACGTCTACCAGGTTCCTTGTCAGGACACGCTCTAACATTTCCAGTACATCCGGGTTAAGGTAGTAGGTCATCGATACAATCACATTATTGATAATCTGCGCTTTTACGCTCTGATTTTCTGCGTTACTCATACAGCTTCCTCCTTTGTACTTGCTTAAGGAAGCAGTTTATGGTATACTGTCCTTAAGCGTAAGGGCGGTACGGATAACTTTGGTCGGTTGATGTACCGCCCGGTTTCTTTGTTCTCTCAATACTTATATGTCCCATTTCCATCATCCCCTTTCCTCGTTTTCTTTTAATGGGCTACCGTGGATTCGAACCACGGTCCTGCGGAGGCAACAGTAACTCCCTGTGAGTTTCAGCCCTGTTCATGCTTGTTTTTAAATCTCAGTTTTGTTTAATTGAAAATGTGACATTTACATTCAGTTCCTTATCCCCAAACGTAAAAATCAAATCGACATTATCTGTATTATTTTCTGCACAATATTCCAACAAATCTGCAACATCATGCATAAACCCTTCTGAAAAATCTTTATCCATACACACCTCATTAAATTTTAAAATTGGTGCGGGTAGGCCGGAATCGAACCGGCGCCGTACAACACCGGCACATAATCTCCGGCGCTGATGTCCTGCCAACTTGGACTACTACCCGCCTAAAATGCTAAATTACTCCATCAACGCTGCTATCGCCAAGAAATAGCTTACACACTCACGGCACATGTAGTAACTGTCGCCGTGCCGATGAATAAGATACATCTCTGGCCGTCGATATCCACATATAGAGCATTTTGCGGATTTCTTTGTAGTTTTCCTAATGGACATCTCATAATCGTTTATCTTTTCTTTCATGCTCCGGCTCCTCCCGGAAACGTTAATTAACGTTTCTTTTTGATAGAGCCAGTTAGCAGTCCCATACCATACATAAACATCCCATAAATAAGAACCCAATGTTCACTTAAAAATTCCATACAAACCTCCAAATGCTAATTATCGTGATACCATCCAAATGGACACTGACTAATAGGTTCGCATTCATCAGAGTCTTTGCAGCATGTGTAGCAGCACCCATCAGGGTTTTCATTGCAGTTTTCAAGGCATTCTTTGCACAAACAGTCATCGCATTGTTCCATAAAATCCATCTCTATATCTCCTTCATTTCTCATTTTTACTCGACTAAATCTTAATTTATCAGATATACTATTAAGGACATTTAATGCCTTAGAAATTTCTTTATCATCTGGCATAATATCAATCATCACGTACCACCATATATATTAAAAATGAATTTTCTATTGAGGAAAGTTCGCTATGGCAGAGTTCACATTCAAAAGTTTCAGGTAACTCATTAAACAAACGTACTGTCCCCATAGATTTTTGGCAATTACTACAATATAATTCATAATAACTTTGCAAAATTCCTTGCTTTTCCAATTCAGATAAAAAATCATAGATTTCAGGAATAGATAAGGAAAATTTTCTTTTCAAAACGCCAGGATAAATCCACATATTTTTTCTATAATTCTTGAAAAAATTAGTTAAGGCAATGCTATCTATATTTTTATTCATTTTGTGTTGTATCGTCATTTCTATGATTGACAATGTATTCGATAACATAATTCATTCGCTCCATTCCAATTAGCACATTACTATAGTAATATTGTATTAAACAATAAGATTTATTCATGTAATTAAAGACAAACTTAACACGGTTACTTCGTGTTTTTATTTCATTTTCCCATAACAATTCAATCCAAGGATAATCGGACATTTCTTCCATTTCAAACATAAATTGTTCTAAGGCTTCTCTGAAATCAGGTACTTTTTCTAATTCTGCCTGATTGTCATTTAATAGTGAGCGTAGTTCTCCGATAAATGGTAATATATATTCTTGATTGTTGCCGACATCCAGTTGTGCGTTTCCACCATTAGGTAATTTCATGGATTGAGCAATAAGTTTTACATTTTCATCACGTTTGCATACATTAACCATAAAGTCCTAATTTAGTCATCTAATTTCCGCCCACACATAGGGCAAAAATGAATAGGCTCCGATGTGTTTTCTGATTCATCATCTGCGTATTTTAGATAGTGATTCTTATTATGCTTTGATTGCACAATGTTAAATTCTCCCGCATACTCCCCTGTTAAATCCCTGCCCCACAAAAAATCACTTCCCGCATAGGTTCCTGTTTCTTTCAGCTCGCAGTAAGCGCACATTTCAAATTACCTCCAAATCCTAATTTTTATCCCATCCTCTATTATGGCTATCCAACTCATACACAAACCTAATGCGGCATTTTCTGCAAATAGAGAAGGAAATAAGGTTATCCCCTCCATCGCGGATAATGTTCATTTCTTCATTTCCTCCTTCCATGTTTTTATTTCCACAAATCATGCAGTTACACTCTGATTTTTTAAACTTTAGCATTTCTCCATTCCTTTCTTCGATTCTCTCGAAAAGTTGGCGGCGGCCGGAGTCGAACCGGCACCCTCTTACTTTCCACCATGGTTATGCCAGGAATCGAACCTGGGCCTGTGTACCACACACCGCCTAAATTTTAATTTTCCCATCCGAATCGCTCATGCCATTGTCGTTCTGGCGACAACGACTTAAATGCCGCCAAGCACAACTCCCTGTCTGATTTATCACGATATCTAGGCACCGGCTGAGCAAAAGGGCAGAAAACCTTATCTGATAAATCATCCTGCTGTAACTGCACACACCGGCTGCACTGAAACGCTTTCATTCTGCTTTGTACCTCCTAAATCCTAAATATTGCTTATCTCAGTTTTGATTTGTAACAATATTTATCATTAAACAACATTGTCATTGAACTACTTTTTTCATATAATATTGTAAAGAATGCCTAGGAGAATAAAATGCTTAACAATCAACATGCTAACCCGCCTTCCTATCCCAGATTCCAATCAAATGTGGTGACTGATTATGGCCCAAATCCGTTTATTATCGATATCGGCAATGCCACTGTGAATAACGACACATTTCGCACTGCCTTATGGACAGGTAACAACTTGCAGCTTACTCTGATGAGCATACCAGTTGGTGAAGAAATAGGTATAGAAGTGCATCCGGACAATGATCAATTTTTGCATATTGAATCTGGCCACGGTGTTGTCCGAATGGGTAATCAAATGGACCGTTTAAATTTTCAACAACCAGTCTTTATAGATAGCGCCATATTCATTCCGGCTGGAATCTGGCACAATATAGTAAATACTGGCGATATCCCATTAAAATTATATTCTATCTATGCACCGCCTCACCATCCCTGGGGTACCATTCACCAAACTAAAGCTATCGCAGAAGCAAATACAAATCATTATTAATTACCACCTCGTCAGTTCTACAAAAAGGGCTGACGGGGCTTTGTTTTACCATGCTACCTCCAGGAAATCCTAATTGTCCTTAAAAATCTCCTCGATTGCGTCTTTGTCCTCCTGGTCCTGTTTAGCCTCCATGTAGCATGTATCGCATAATATAGGACCGCCGTGTATATCTGTCCTTTCGCAACAATCACCGCTGCCGCACATTTCGCAAAAAAACATACTGCTCCTTCCCGATTTTCCGCCGTTAAAATGTTAATTCTCCTCTTTCACGATTTCATCATATATTTCGTTAGATACTTCTATAATTTCTTCTACGGTAAACTCTTTATCGTTCGGATATTTATTAAATCTCCTAAGGAGCCTGTCCATCCCCTCTATCATTAATCGCTGCTTATCATTCATAAATTTCCTTCTCAAACATCGATTTAAAATAGTTCATCTATCGTGAGTCCTGTTTCATATGCCTCTCCATTTTTACAAAAGTACACATTTCCATCTCCCAAGACAAAGAATCTATACCATGTTTTTCGCACCATTATAATTGCATATGCGATATCCATGGTTTGGTACATATCAAAGACATATCTCCAACTCATCCTCTGCCTCCTTCACAATAATGAATCTAGGAATTTCCACATTACAATTCCGGCAGCAATCGCCGTTACAATAAAAACAGCCGCATCTGTTTCTGCCATCTTCTTAACCTCCTAAATACGTGTTTAATCTATCATTACGCGCACAAACTTTATCCCGCCTGTATGGCTTTCATATTTCCTCTTGGTTTTACGCGCCCGGTTCCTGTGGGATATCTGTGAATATATATTGTTCGCTGTGGTCCCCATCTTACTTGCCAGATATTCCACATTGCTTTCTACAGCCACGGGTAACTCATACCGGTCTGCCGTTACTGCCATATATAGTGTCATCCTTCATCCTCCGCTAAACTGGCATTTGCAGACATCAGAATGTCCTGTAGCACAAGTATGTCATCCTCGGTGATACGACTTACAACCAGTAACAATTCTCTTAGCATATAGGTGGCCTTATCCTTTGTGGACCATTCCTGAGATTCTTCCTCCGGCTGATTCATTACATTTTCCCCAAAAACGCTCATATCTGCACTTTCTGCCGCACGCTCCGCTTTTAGGCTGGCCTGCGCCGCTACCGTCTGGGCCTCTTCTGCTTTCTTTGCCGCTTTCTCTGCCCGCTCTGCTGCTTTTTCAGCGGCTTTAATTTCCTTCCGTTCCTTAACCCGTTCGGCAATTTCCTTATGTGCAACTTTTTCATTGACTGAGGCCGCCGCTATTTCCTTCTGCTCTTCCACTGGGAGTTTGGATATTTCATAGGCGGCCGATTTTCCTATATTACCTTCCCGGAACTGTTCCTTTGCCTCCGGCACCAGGCTTGCATTGATTTTATCCATCCTGGCAACCTGCGTTTTGCTGGTTTGCAGGATATCTGCAATCACATCCCGCAACTTCCCCTTGATTTCCAATCCATCCTCGTCCCTAGCCCGTATGAGGGCCGATTTTAGCCGTGCCGCCTGCTCAGTCTCTTCGTATGGGGATAATTTGCGGTTAAAGGCATTTCCCACAATCAGGGACAGTTCAAACATAGCCGGGGACATATCCTTGTACAGATACCTGACCTTATAGTCCCTTGGCATGGACCCACACTCGATGTTATGTATGTTTGCCAGGTTTCTCCTATGTCCGCTGATAATCCTGTACTCTCCGTCTATGCGGCCTAAGACTGTAGGCTGTTGCTGTCCCACGGCAACTATGGAATCTGCCAGTTCTTCTATGTTTTCCTGACTATAGAAATTACTTTCCGATGGGACTACATCATATGGGCTTAGATATATCTCCTCATAATCTGTTTGATCTGATTCTGTGTTTAACAGTTCCATAAATGACCATCTTGCCATTTCTGCCTCCTATAGATAGCTTTCACCGTATCTCGCCCGGAAAGCTTCCCTTGCTTCATCTTCTTTCATTCCTTTTGCAATGGCCTTCTTTTCCCAGGCCAGCTGCCCCATCATCTTGGACATGGCTTCTGCCATTGGGTTACCATGGATACGGTTCAGGATGTCCCCCATGTTATGGCAATCATTGCAGCAAGGTATCTTGATTCCATCCTTTTCTGCCAGTGTCCTGTTTCCTTTTCCGTATATCAGGTGATGATTGGCTTCCGTTGGCTTTCCGCAGAACAGACAATAATCGTTGTATTCCGTGACTATTCCTTTCATTTTTCTTTCTCCCCCAAATATTCTTTAACAAATTTCCTGTAGCTTACCTCTGCCGCGCTTCTTGGGCTGTATTCCTCCAGATTCAACCCAAATAGGGTACTTTCAGCCACCTTACTGCTATATCTTATCCTGGCATCAAACATCCCATATCCCCGTTCTTCAAGCCACTCCACGCCTGCTGTGTTGACTTCATCATTTTTATACATGGTCACGAGTACTTTTGGGGCGGATATCCTACGGTTATATCTCTTGATATCCTGAATCTGTTCCTGGATGGTTTCCATCCCCTCCAATGCCCACTTGTCTATCCTGGTCGGTACTATCACATCATCGGTGACCATTAGGGCATTGATGACATTAAGCCCCAGGTCAGGAGGATTGTCTATAATCACATAATCATATGGTTCCCCGTCCTCGGCTTTTGCGCTTTTGAGGCAGTCAAACCTACGTGCTACATGGCTTCCCTGGCCTGATACCAGGCGGTATGTAGCTGTCAGTAGTGACATGTTGGCGTTAACTGTTCCCAGTCCTGGGGTATCCGTATAGATATTCATTGCCCCAATGGATTCCCCTGTCAGGAGGCGCGCTGTTTGACATCTACCCCCGCTTTCATATACCCTCATTGCGCGGCTCAGATTGCCCTGCTTATCATTGTCCACCAACAGCACACGGTATCCGTGCCTATGATGCAGGATATGCCCCATTTGTAGGGCTGTCATAGTCTTTCCTACACCGCCCTTTAAATTTATGATGCTGATAATCTTCATGGTTCCTCCCTAAAATTCATGCGGATCCTCTGGCATGGGCATTTTTCTTGCAATCGCCATTATCTCCCCATCTTCTTCATAGGCTCCGCACAATCTGACTGTGCTGAATGTTCTGGTAATTCTTTCATATTCTATTAGTTCCTGCTCACTGGTGATGATTCCAGCTTCATGTAATAATTCCACCATTCCGTACAGTTTCCACTCGGAATGCTTACACCGCTTGATACACTCATCCAGATTTTCATATGGTTTCTCTGGGTCATACGCCCTTTTGCATAGCCTCAAATATGCATCAAATAATTTACGATAATTTTCCAACATCTTTCTTCTCCGTTTCCATATACCGCTTGTACACTCCGCTCACAAGGTTCTGGCTGCATCCTAATTGTTCTGCAACCTCCTTTACCTTTTTCCCTGCTTTTCGAAGGCGTATGATTTCTGCATTACGCTTATCCCGCTTTTTTACTGTATCCTCATTCGCCCTCTGTATATTCCGTACCGCACACTTACTGTATCCTGTCTGCTGTGATATCTCCTCCACAGTCATACCACGTCTTTCCATATCAGATACCATCTTACATCTGGCCTCTCTGGCTTTCCTATCGGATTCTGCCATATGTCTTCTTACATTGCATATGTAAGCTACTTTTATGGCTACATTCCGCTTTAGCTTACCTGACACCAAATCAATGGTGTATTTATGTACCTTGTCGACCTCCATCACCCGTTTAATGATGGCCCGGCCCTTTATCCCGTCATCCCTGGGTGCCTCTTCCAGGTATATAAGCTTGTCCCCTCTCTTGAGGGATTTCCTAAATGCTTCTACTTCCTTCATTTGCACCGGATTCTTTGTTATACTTTCCATTTCAGCCTCCAAATCTTCTTGATTTTTACAGCTGCATCCTCTATACTAAAGATGCACAGGTACATTGGGGGTACCCTCCCCAGTGCTCCGGCTGGATAGCCTTATCTATTCAGCCGGTTTTTTATTGTGATACTCAGATACTGGCCGGATTAATGCTGGCTTATATCCGGCCCCCTCAATCCTCGTGTATGTCCGTCCTTTGAGTCTCTGGCAATCGCACTTTTCTCCCGGATCCAATCTTCCTTTGCAAAATTCGCAAATGTATCTGTCCTTCATTCCTATCCCCTTCCTGCCATCAGATATATGATAACCAGTGTGGCAATCACCAGAAGGAACAGATACACATTGCTCCAGCATTTCCAGTACTCTGCTTCCTTGTCTGCTTCCTTGTACATTGTCCTCCAAAATTGTGGGTCCTTCATTCTAATCCCTTCCCTTCTATTTCCTCTACCGCAGCATCTATTTCTGCAAGACTCCTTTCAACGTGTTTAGCTAACTTATTCGCAAAAATGTATGCTGTGTCACGTCTACATCCTCTTTTCAGTTCTCCCAAGTCCCACTCCCCTCTACGCATCTTTTCCACTACAAAAGGGGATGTAACTCCGATAATCTTTGCCGCAGTTTCAGTCCTTATCCTATTGGCATGCATCTACCTCCCCTCCTCAAGCTGGTTTCTTCCATGTATCTATGAAATCAACTGCCTTTAAAAACATTTCAAGGTTGTTTTTATTTCCTGGGTTGATTTCGGCAAGCAACTGAGCCATTTCCTCGGCTTCCGGCTTACAATCACTACTTAGCAACACCTCTGATTGACTCTTATTATCTGATGACATGTGATTCCCTCCTTCCTTCTTGTGTTTTCTCCCCTCCCATCCTATAATGTACTTACAGGCCCCCGCCAGGGCTGAGTACAAAAGAAAAGGAGGGATATCATATGGTTACATTGGTTTGTACGGCTTGCGGAAAAAAACATCACTTAAAATCTATTCACGATTTTTCCACTTGCCCATGCGGCGCTGCTATTACCCCAGAAATCAGTGAACTTATTTTTGATGTGGAAAATCGGATTCTGGAAATTGATGCAGAAATAAATAAGCGCTCTGCTGAAGGTGTTTGTGGCAAATTTTCTGTGAAGTACGATTAAACCGTCAACAGGATATACAGACACTCCATGGTCTCTCTCAGCCTTGTTGTATCTCTTATTCCGTATTTATCTAATACTTTGATTAAGTCTTTCAACAGGTCATCAGATGTCGTGGAGCCGTCTGTATATCTCTGTAATGATTCTGTTAATAGTTTCCTTGAATTATGAATCTTTTCCAGCATTATCTTTTGTTCTTTGGCCTCTTCTGCTCTCCTGTTCACTATTTCCTCTACAGTCTCTTTGTAACGTTTTGGTTCGATTACCATTCTTTGTTCTCCTTTCTTGGGTTATCCCTTGGTGTTAGACTCTATTCCCTCCTTTCTGGGTTGATAAATTCACGTTCCATTTTATTTTGACTTGATAAAGTCATTTTATATCTTTATTTTGGCTTTGTCAAGTCATTTATGGAAAAAAGTGTATTATTTTGACTTGACTAAGCCATTTTGTTGTTATATACTCAAATTATACTTATATTGAAAGGTAGGTGATAACAATGGAAATGCACGAAAGAATCAAAGAATTGAGAAAAAATCATCTGAATTTATCTCAAGAAGCTTTTGGCGAACGCCTTGGTGTAAGCCGTTCTGTCATTAATAACATAGAACGTAATGCTCTTGCAAGGCCAGAGCAAAAACTATCTCTCATTCGTTTAATGTGTAAGGAATTTAATGTGAGCGAAGCATGGATTTTAGATGGCATTGAACCAATGTTTATTCAGCCAAGCACTTTTAGTCTTGACCAATTTGCAAAAGAGAGAGGTATGAATGAACAGGATTTGCGGATTTTAAAATTATATTTTAGTATTGACCCCCAAAAAAGGCACGATGCTATTAATTATTTTCTTAATGGTCTATCTGACGATTCAGTTCAGAGGTTTATTCCAAAGACCGTGGCAGGGCTGGAAGCTGTTTTTTCTTCCGATGAAGATACTGAAAATAAAGTCGGATAAAAACACCCAATCCCCTAGCCTTGGTTAGAATACTATAATGATAAGATGTGTAACGCCTTGAAAGTCGAGATTATAGATTAGTGTTTTTTCCCGTCTGTAATATAGTGCATATACTTCTTTGTCAATATAATGTATGTATCTTTTTATTTTAACCATACAATCAATCCTTCCTTTGGTGGGAAGATTGGGTGCATGTACAATTATATTACTGATATAAAATGGAAGTTCCGGTAATTTTTTCCATATATTTATGAAAGGAATTTTATGAGACGCGATTATGAAGAAGATAATGTCAGAAAACCCATAATATCATATCTATTAATGATTATATTACTATTTGTTTTATTATTTCTTTTATACTCAAATGTGACTCTTAGTAAGCAAGTTTCTATTTTACATCAACAAATATCCAGCCTCACGCTGATAGATGGTGAGAATATTAATTATGCTACTCAAGAAGATATAGAAACCACAAGAAAACAAATCGGTAATTTGCAAGATGCTGTATATGATATTAGTATTAAAATCAACTCAATTGAAAGCACGTTGGACGATATGACTTCTTTTATAGGTTTGGATTCCAAACAGCAAGAAGAAAGAAACGAAATAATAAATCAAATTCGCCAACAATAATATCTTCCCATAGAATCAGATATGGGTATACTCATTATAAATAACAAAAACCGCCCCTGCGCCAACAGGAACGGTCTTAATAGATACTATTGCAGTACAGTGTCTGAATAATATCAGGTTTCCCAACCTATGCATATTATATCATCTGGCACCTGTTTCTGCAATGGGTGTTATTTTTGCGCTTATAAATGAAAGGATGTGTATATATGGCTCTTATTCAATGCCCTGAATGTGCCGGTAAGGTAAGTGATAAGGCCACTTCCTGCCCCCACTGTGGTTTTCCAATTCAGCCTCTATCTTCTACCAAGCGTGGACGACCATCCAGCAAAGCTAACGTTTCCACCTTTCGGCTCCCAAATGGTTGGGGAGCAGTAAAATACCGTGGTGGGAACCGGAGGCAACCATATGCAGCTTTTGTTAATCCCCGTCTGGTCCTCAACGAAGGAAATGGCAAGACATATTATAAATATGACTACCTTGCATCTTTTGTTGATAAGTCTGATGCTTATGCTGCTGTCATGACTTATCATAACAATCCTTTTAGCCTTAATAATGACCTAACGCTTAAGCAACTGTTTGATAAGTGGGTTGACTATTATGTAAATGACAATAACTATAGTGATAAGCAACGAAAAAAATATGAGTCTCTATTTTTGTATTGCACACCTCTTTATAATATCAAAGTACGCTTTATAACAGCTGCTCAGATAAAAGATTTAATAGCTAATGCTTACAAAATCGGTACGAAGGGACGGCAGGAAAATAAAACCGTACCCGCAACTCCAATAATCAAGAGTGAACTTAAAAGTTTATTTAACATGTTATTTGACTATGCACAGTTTTTAGGTATTGTTACCTCCAACCCTTCCCGCACCTTTGAAACAAGTTACGCCAACGATGATGCCAGGGAGGGTATACCATACACAGATGATGAGTTGGATATTTTATGGAATCATGTAGGTTCCCTATTCGTAGATATGACAATCGTCCAGTGTTATTCCGGGTGGCGTCCGGGGGAAATATTAAATTTAAAGCTTGATGCGTTAGATATTGATAATAAGACTTGGATGGGAGGTTCTAAAACAAGAAGTGGAAAAAACCGCACCATACCTATCCATTCTAAGGTATACCCTATTGTCGAGCGATATTACAAGGAAGCTATTACGACTGGACGCGATATCCTGTTTGGCCGGACTGAGAAATTCCATGGAGCATATACATATTCTAATAACTCCTTTCGGCATGCCATACTCCGTGACTTTCCGACCTACGGAATCGAAAACCATATACCTCATGATGGAAGGCACACTTTTTCCACTAAGGCCAAATTTTATAATATGAATGACTATGCCCGGAAAAAAATAATGGGCCATGCCGTCACCGACCTTACGGACCGTGTCTATACCCATTTAGACATGGACTGGTTTCGAACCGAACTAGAAAAAATCGAATGATGGTACCATTATGTGTCCTATTATGGTACTACCTAACAAATTGTTTATCTCTTTAATGAAATTTATCTTTGCATAAAACAACGTATTTTCGTACTTCTCTGCCTATTTCTTACTCGTCTGATATGTTTTCAAAGGACTTCACATTTTTTCACATTTCCCACATAAAATCATCACATTTTCCATGTATTCTTAAACATGTAAAAAAGCTAATGCTTTTCATACAACTTTTTCTCACAAACCGGCCGGCAGGATGAATCCTGCCGGCCACTCCTCCGTTTAACACAGATGTACGACCGGCGGAAAATCAACCGCAAGGACAGGTGCCGGGAGACTCCGGGAGTACACACAAATGCCGCCAGGCATCCAATTGTTCTGAGCCTGGCGGCGGGATTCAACATTTTATATTTTCCGACACATCTTTTTCTTTTATATCCACCAGAATGATATCATTCCCCACCTGGCAGATATCACAGAAGGGAATTATATACTCCTTTTCCCTGCCCAGGAAACCGCAGATACATCCGGGTCCGGGTACGATAAGGGCCAGCATGCAGCCAGTCTCCATATCAAAATCCACATCCCCCACAAACCCCAGACGTTTGCAGGTCTTCACATTAATAACTTCTTTCTGTTTGAGATCATAAATTCGCGTAGCTATCCCTCCGGCTGCTTCTTACTACTTATATATGCAGCCATGGCGGGGATTAGAATCCCTGATCCGGTTAGGGGTGGTTTTCGTAATACACCATCGGAGGGCGGTTTAAAACGTATCCGGAATGATGGATAACATCTGCAGCCCGATATATGCAATGATTACAAGGATTGCAATTGAAACGCCTATGATGGAAAGGATTAATCCCGCCTTGGCCTGGCTGCACATGCTGTCCCCGCCCCTGGACAGGATGGCAAATATGATGCCCAGAATCCCCAGCACAAGTGCAATCCAGCCGCAGCAGCATGTAACAAGGGACAGGATTCCCATGACCAGTGAGGTGATTGCCATACCATTCTTTTCTTCAGACTGCTTCTGATATTGATTCTGGCCGCCGGCCTGGTCCTGATAGCTGGTCTGGTACCGGGTCTGGTACTGATCCTGCTCCTGATACCGGCCCTGATATTGGTTCTGATATTGGTTATCATAGCGGTTATCATATTGGCGCTGCGGCTGGCCAGCGTTTCCCTGCCCGCAGTGCTGGTTTCCGGCCTGCCCTGAATAGGAAGGCGGCGCTGTCCGGTACTCTGGCTCATGTCCCGGCTGGCCAGCGTACTGGTCCCTTCCCTGATTCATCGCGCCTGCCTGGTTCCACCCATCTTCCTCATATCCACGGGGACCTGGCTGGCTCCACCCATTACCGCTGTCATCCGCGCCTGAATCCATGGGGCATGCCGGCTGTTCCGCCACGACCACCGGTTCACCGGATGCCTGGTTTCTGTCTGTTCTATTTGAATCAGGGGCGCTGTCTTCCCCTGACCGGATGGTGTTACCATGTTCGTGATCCATGTATTGTCCCCTTTCTTATGCCGGTGCAACCCGGTCCAATCATACGTGAAGAGTATATCATAACTTACAAAAAAATACAATCCGCCAGGAACCTGTCTGTCCTGGCGGATTGCCGCTTACATGTTGCACCAATCTTCCCGCTGGCTGAACGGTTGCCACGGTTTACGGACAACGGACGGTCACGGTTGGCTTAGAACAGGGGAACAACCGCTCCCTCGTACCTCTGCTCCATGAACTGCTTTACCTCAGGGCTGGTCAGTGCCTCTACCAGTGCCTTGATGGCATCGCTGTTTTCCTCTCCCTCTTTTACAGCCACGATGTTTCCATAGGTGGTTGCTGCCAGGGACTGGGAGTCTTCGGTTGCCAGGGCATCGCTTACCTTCAGCCCTGCTTCGATTGCATAGTTGCCGTTGATGACAGCAATGTCTGCATCCGGAAGGGAACGCGGAAGCTGTGCCGCCTCCATCTCAACGATATCCAGGTTCTTCGGATTCTCCACAATGTCATTCCTGGTTGCCTCCAGCCCAACGCCCTCTTTCAGCTTGATTAATCCCTGGGCTTCCAGAAGCAGAAGCGCCCTTGCCTCATTGCTCACATCATTTGGCACCAGCACGGCCGCCTTGTCCTTAAGGTCATCCAGGGAAGACACCTTTCCGCCATAAATGCCGAATGGCTCGTAGTGGATGGCCCCTGCGCTTACTAACTTGGTTCCGTTCTGTGCATTGAAGGAATCCAGGTATGGCTTATGCTGGAAATAGTTTGCATCCAGGTCGCCTGTATCCAGGGCGTTGTTGGGCTGTACATAATCCGTGTATTCCACGATTTCCAGCTCATAGCCTTTGGATGCCAGCACTTCCTTGGCAGCATCCAGGATTTCCGCATGGGGTGCAGGGCTTGCGCCCACAATGATTTTCTGAGGATCTGCCGCAGCCGTGGTATCCTCTGCATTGGCACCTGCCTCAGTGGTTTCCGTGCCTGCGTCAGCTGCTGTTGTTTCTGCTGCTGTCTGCGCCGCTGTCTCAGCTGCCGTGGTTTCCTTTGCACTTCCTGAGCAGGCGGTAAGTGCTCCTGCTGCCAGCACCGCAGCCAGTACAGCTGCGCCTAATACTCTCTTCTTCATAATATTTTCCTCCTCGTTTCGGGGCGGTCCCCTTATTTACCCTTTACGGGCATTTTATCATCAGCCGGCTGGTGTTCCCTTCCAATGCCGGATAAATCCCGCACCGGCAGTACACGGTTGTTCCGGCGGATTGACTTCCTTCAAAACCTATCGGATCCTCTTGTCGCTTCTCCTGGACATCCGCATGAATATTTCCTGGATCAGCTGTACGATGATGACCAGCAGCACCACGGTCACCAGCATCATATCCGTCTGGTACCGGTGGTATCCGTAACGTATGGCGATATCACCCAGGCCGCCGCCTCCGGTAAATCCTGCCATGGCAGAATATCCCAGGATTGTTGTCACGGAAATAGCTGCTCCCACCAGCAGGGACGGCTTTGCCTCAGGCAGCAGGACTTTCACGATAATCTGCCAGGTGGACGCCCCCATGGACTTGGCTGCCTCGATGACGCCTGCATCCACTTCCTTCAGGGAAGACTCCACCATCCGCGCAATGTAGGGGGATGCTGAAATCACCAGTGGGACAACGGTTGCGTTGGAGCCATATATCTTGCCTACAATCAGTCTGGTGATGGGTATTACCATGATCAGCAGGATGATGAATGGCACGGAACGCAGAAGGTTGATTACCACGCCAAGGACCCTGTTGAATACAGGAACCGGGCTGATGCCGTCCTTGTCCGTGACGACCAGTGCGATTCCCAGAGGAATGCCGATGATATAGGACAGGGCGGAGGACAGCAGCACCATATAGAATGTTTCCCCAATTCCTTTTATGAGCATGTTGATGGTTGTTGAATCAAACTGCATCTTAGCGCACCTCCTCATATGCCACATGGGCTGTTTTTAAATAGTTGCAGATCCTTCCGGCATCCGTCTCATCCTCCGGCAGCTGGATGATCATCTGGCCCATGGCTTTTCCTTCAATATCCCTGGTATCCGCATGCATGATATTGACCGGGACCTTGCATGCCAGGACCATGTTGGCAATGACCGGTTCCGAGGATTCCCTTCCGTCAAAGATGATGCGGATCTGACGGGACTGCCCGAAGCTGGTTCCCTGGGCCCCCACATCCCCCAGGATCAGCTGGCGGCCGATATCTGATTTGGGTCCTGAGAATATCTCAGACACCTTTCCAACCTCCGCGATATGGCTGTGGTCAATGATTGCCACCCTGTCGCAGATTGCTTCGATTACAGCCATTTCATGGGTTATGACAATTACCGTGATTCCCATTTCCCGGTTAATCTTCTTAAGGAGCCCCAGAATGGATTTGGTGGTATTGGGATCCAGGGCGCTGGTTGCCTCATCACACAGAAGCACTTTGGGGTTGGTGGCCATGGCCCGTGCAATCGCCACCCTCTGCTTCTGTCCGCCTGAGAGCTGGGCCGGATATGCCTTCATCCTGTCCTCAAGCCCAACCAGCCTCAGCAGCTCTTCCGCCCGTTTTCTGGCCTCTGTTCTGGATACCCCGGATATCTCCAGGGGAAAGCACACATTCTGAAGCACATTCCTCTGGGCCAGGAGGTTGAACTGCTGGAATATCATTCCCATAGAACGTCTTGCCAGGCGCTTCTCCCTGTCCTTCATGGCCGACAGGTTCTCTCCCTCGAATATTACCTTGCCTGATGTGGGCACCTCCAGATAGTTGATACAGCGCACAAGGGTGCTTTTGCCGGCCCCGGACAATCCGATGATTCCAAATACCTCTCCATAGCGTATCTCCAGGTTGATATCCTCCAGCGCCGTGACCGGGCCGCCGGATGTCTGGAACTGCTTACCCAGCCCTTCCAGCCGGATGATGGGCTTTTCTCTGTTCTCTTCCATGATTTCATTTCCTTTCCTGTGTGCATCTGGATCCTGACCCGTGTACTGCCTGAAATCCAAAAAAGCCGCACGCCCTGCACGGACTTGCGGCCTCGAAGCATTTCCCTCAATGCAACTCAATCTCAATTAATCACAATCCATACAGATGAAACTTACATTCAGTTTTTTGCCCATGCGGATACACAGCACATCATCATGTACATGCCGTTCATCATATCCATATTCATCTGCATGGCTTTGAACTGATTCATAAGATCCTCCTGTACTTATTCTCTATTAATCAACTAGGATTTGTCTTAGTTAAGAAGATACATCACTCCTCGGCTTTTGTCAAGACTTTTTTGTTCCCAGTATGACAGCATCCGCAATTTCCTGCAGGTTTCCTGCCACTGTTTCACTCAGGTCCCCTACAAAGGAATTGCCCGCAGGCGACTCCTGGAACAGCAGCGCATAAGCCGAGCACGCTGCCAGATATGTGCCTTCCTCCGACGGGTGCTGACCATCCTCCCCCCACAGTTCCAAGCTTTCCACCTGTTTCCTTGCTGTCTCAAATACTTCCCCGCCGGGAATCAGCAGGGCATCCAGCTCCTCTGCAATGGTCCTGTATCCCAGGGACAGCTGGGTCTGTACCATCTCATGGCTGAAGGCTCCGGCCCCATCCTTGGGCGCCCAGGTCATGAGGAATACGGTCTGTCCGCCTGTTTTCTGTATCATCCCATCCAGCTCCCGGGCATATGGATACATATCCCTCTTTGCATTCAGGGCAATGGCGGCATTGGTATTTTCCTGTAATATAACAAAATCCCAGTTTTCACCCTTAAGGGCTTCGGTCAGCACGCTTCCCAGTCCGTCCTCGGGATTGGAATACATTTTAAGCGAATAAGAACCTTCGGTCAGGTCATATACGTCCACCTTGTGTCCGCCCGCCTCTGCCATTTGGTAAAATACTCCGGGAAGGTCATTGGTATATGTATGGCTGTTGCCCACGAATAGTATTTTGCTTCCGTCCTCCGCAACCGGGTCCGGTATTTTGCTGTAAACCTCCTCCCCGGATTTGTCTGCGCCTTCCGGTTCATCTGCTTTTCCGGATTTGTCTGCGTCTTCCGGTTCATCTGCTTTTCCGGCTTTGTCTGCGTCTTCCGGTTCATCTGCTTTTCCGGCTTTGTCTGCGCCCTCCGGTTCATCCGCTTTTCCGGCTTTATCCATGCCTCCGGCCCCATCTCCCCCGGCATCCTCTGTTCCTGCTTCGGATGAAGGCAAGGATGCTGCTTTTGTTCCGGTTTCCTGCGCCGTACCGCCGCCGTTCCCGGCGCTGCAGCCGGAAGCTGCAGACATGGCAATGGCAGCAGCCATCAATAACGGGAATAACCTCATTTTTCTCATGATTGTCTTAATCTCCTTCTGTTTCTTCCTGCTGTCCCATATGACACAGCCGCATCCGTATCCCTGCATTCATTAAAAGGTGGATTCGCCGGAAACCACAATATCTCCCGGATTGATTCCCCCGCCAGTTTCACCTGCCCCACAGACATCCATGCCCCCGGGCATCACGGGAACGCCTATTTCCCCTGCCATCGGAACAGGCCCGTAGTCATCCCTGATTCCCCTGTGTCTGCGGTAACCGCGGATGTATGCCTCATCCGCCATCCCTTCCTTTACCAGGGCATGGTCACTTCCTTTTCTGGCCGAGCGCATCCGCTTTAATTCCAGCTCCAGTTTGCGGCTCTTCTTTTCCTCGTTCTGCTCCAGCGCCTTCTTTTTCGCGCACTGCTTCAGCTTTTCCCGGTTCAGCCGCCGGACCTTCCTGCCGCCTCTTCCCAGCAGCTTCTGCAGGGAACGGACAGCCCGGTTGGCTTTCACCCTCTGCTCATCATCCCCATATACGGACGCCATCTTAAGACGCACGATGTTGCGCTGTATATCCCCCATGACCTGCTGCACCTGGCCGCTGGAGCGGGCGGAAGCCATCTTCCTGTACTGGTCTGACACATTGTATGATTTGCGGCAGATTACCCGGACAGCGCCGGTATTGCCAGAGGAACCTCCCATCATATCCCCCACGACCTTTGCCTGGTCCGCTGCCAGCATATCCTCAAGGGGCCTCTTATCAGCAGACTGGTCATGTTCCCTGGCCGCGGCCGCCCATGACCAGCTGTAATCCTTTCCCAGGAACACGCCCATGGCCGCCCCATGGCCGGCAGCTCCCCAGGACGCTTCATTCCCTGCTTTTGCAGCCAGTTCCGAGACTTTCTGCGCCAGCACCCTGGAACATGTGTCAAACCCGTCCCGGCTGCCCTGCATCCGGTCAAGGAATTCCCGGCTGATGACCAGATGCAGCCCTTCCCCAAGACCGGCTGCCAGATTGGCCCGGTCCCCTTCTTCTTCCGCCGCCCAGATGGTGATTCCGGGGTAACGCTGCTTTAATTCTTCAATCAGCCGCAGGGCATGGGCTTTAAGGTCCGGCTGTCCTGCACTGCCGGACCACTGGACCCGGTCAAGACGGACATGATTGCTGTTTTCCGGCAGTTCCGTCTGTGTGTCCGGGGCGCAGGCATCCGGGCTGCACGTCCTTGCAGCCGGGACGCAGGCATCCGGGCTGTATGTCCTTGCGGCCGGGGCGCAGGCATCCGTACCATGGGCATCCTGCCTGTGTATCTCTGCTTCCTGTATATCTTTTTCCTGTACACCATATAAATGGGACAGCCGTGAAAGGCTGCTGTCCATACCTTTTACGGGCTGTCCCTGTAATCCGGTCAAACCGCCCATACTGATTTCTCCTTTCCATCTTTACCGCATTTCCATATCATTCCGGTCATTGGCTCCAGTCAGCAGGGGTGTGTTGATCATGCATATATTTCCGTATTTCTGATTCCTGCAATACAGCAGGTCTAGCTGCACAGCTCCACAATGGCCTGGGCAAATATCTTGGCGCTTACCAGCAGCTCATCCACCACCGCGAACTCATCTGCGCCATGCATATGGTTATCGGTTCCAGGAAGGGCTGCGCCAAATGCCACGCCGTTCTTAAGGTGATGTACATATGTGCCGCCTCCGGTGGATTCACAGCTGCCCTTAAGACCGGTATACGCTTCATACACCTCCAGAAGTGTCTTCACAAAATGGGAATCCCCGTCCACATGGTGGGGCGGGACCATGGTTTCATTTTCCAGGGTCAGGCCTTTGGCAGCCATGTTCTTCTTGACTTCCTTCAGTACATTGTCCTCATTGGAACAGATGGGGCAGCGGCTGTCAAACACGCCCTCCAGGCTGTCTGAGGAAACGGTCAGCATGCTGAACGCCAGGGTCAGGGCTCCGGACAGTTCATCCTCCATGGCAATGCCGGCAGCCTTTCCGCAGGTATCTCCGTGAGGGAACAGTTCCACAAGCGCACCCACGGCGTCCATCTGCGGGCACTTGGCCAGCGGCAGGCGGGTCAGGTATGACAGCAGTGCGGTCAGGGCATTCCTGCCCTCCTGAGGTGTGGATGCATGGGCGCCGCCGCCCTGGGCCGTAATCTGGATTACAGGGAAATTGCCCTCAAAGCCAAAGGAAACGCCGGTCTCTGCCTCCACTTCCCTGGCAGTCCCTTCCAGTGTCCCAAGGTCCACACCCTCTACCACTGCCTTTGCTTTGCCCGGAACCACGTTGGCCTTGATTCCCGCTTCCACCTTCACAAGCCTGGGCACTGCCTCAGACGCCTTGAAGGATGCGTTAAAATGTCCCTCCAGACGGCCTTTCTCAATGTTAATCACAGGGAACTCCGCGTCCGGTGAAAATGTCATGGGCGCTTCCTTCTCCCTGCCGTAATAATACTCAATATCAGAACTTCCGCACTCCTCGTCCGTACCAAGAATCAGGCGCACGTTCTTTGACAGCGGGATTCCCAGCTCCTTAACAGCCCTCATTGCGTAGAGCGCCGCAACAGCCGGTCCCTTGTCATCCGCGGTGCCGCGTCCATAAAGCATGCCGTCCTTTACCACCGGTTCAAAGGGAGCTGTTTCCACCCAGCCTTCCCCGGCAGGCACCACATCCAGATGTGCCAGGATGTCCAGATGCCTTTCCTTGTCATTCAGGTCAGCGGTTCCCACATAATTGTCATAATTGTTGATGGTAAATCCATATCCCTCGGCCATGGCAAGCGCTGCCTGAAGGGCCTCAAAGGCGCCCTCCCCATAAGGCTTTCCCTCCACATAAGGCTTCTTCTCGCTGTTAATCCTGCAGAGGGTACAGATGTCCTCAATCATTTCATCCTTGTGGGCATCTATGAATCCTTCAATTTCTTTTCTGTATTCCATATCAAATCTCCTCCATCCGCGAAGGCGTCCCCGCGCTATTATATTTTACAAATCATGGACTGGCTGCTGCTCCTTAATATCCCTACTTAAGCATGGAGGCCAGCGTCTCATTGACCACCTTGCCGTCGGCCTTTCCCTTTACCTTAGGCATCAGCACCTTCATGATGGCGCCCTTATCCTTGGCCGTGGGTTGGGCCAGGCCCAGCTCATCCAGCACGGACCGGATTATCTCCGTAATCTGCTCCACGCTCATGTCAGCCGGTGCAAATTCCCTGTACACAGCCAGGCGGGCGGCCGCCTCTCCCCGGATATCCTCACGGTCAGCCGGAGCCAGGTCGTAGGTTTCCTGGGTCTGTTTGATTTCCTTTTTCACGATTGAATTTTCTTCTGCCTCTGTGAGGGGCTCCCTTTTATCTATCTCGGCATTCTTCAGTGCTGACAGCAGCATGGAAAGGGAATCCTTCCTTGCCTTATCCTTGGCCTTCATGGCTTCTACCATGGCGGCCCTTACAACATCAATCTTACTCATGTCAGATACCTCCTGCTTTCCCCGGCATGACAAACCGGGATTCTTCATGATCAATCACATGCTGATGATGAAACGCGCATGTATTACGCTTTGCCAAATTCGCTGAGCTTTAGACCCGGGTTGCGGTCCAGCACCATGCCCACGCTCCAGCTGTTGATGAACAGCAGCAGCGGGTTGTCCTTTAAATCCTTGATGCGCTTCATGTCAGAGGTTCCCTGGATTCTTGCCACATCCACCTCGCCCGGGTTCTCTACCCATCGGATATGCTCAAATGGAAGCTTCTCCAGTATGACCTCCACATTATACTCATTCTGGAGGCGGTAGGTCAGCACCTCAAACTGCAGCACGCCCACCACGCCCACAATGATTTCCTCCATACCGGAATTGAATTCCTGGAATATCTGGATGGCGCCCTCCTGGGCAATCTGGTTCACGCCCTTGATGAACTGCTTGCGCTTCATGGTATCTACCTGGCGCACCCTTGCAAAATGCTCCGGCGCAAACGTGGGTATACCCTCAAACTCAAACTTCTCACTGGAACTGCACAGCGTGTCGCCGATGGAAAAGATGCCCGGGTCAAACACACCGATGATATCCCCTGCATAGGCCTCCTCCACGATTTTGCGGTCCTGGGCCATCAGCTGCTGGGGCTGGGTCAGGCGGATTTTCTTGCCGCCCTGGACATGGTTGACCTCCATTCCTGCCTCAAACCTGCCGGAGCAGATACGCATGAACGCAATCCTGTCCCTGTGGGCCTTGTTCATATTGGCCTGGATTTTAAACACAAATGCAGAGAAATCCGGGCGGAATGGGTCGATTTCCCCATCTAACGTCCTTCTGGACAGAGGCGGGGTGGTCATCTTAAGGAAATGCTCCAGGAATGTCTCCACGCCGAAGTTTGTCAAAGCAGAGCCAAAGAATACAGGAGAAAGGTCACCCCGCTGTACCCGGTCCATATCCATCTCGTCGCTGGCGCCGTCCAGCAATTCAATATCATCCATCAGCTGCTGGTGGTAGGAAAAACCGATGATATCCTCCAGGTTCCCATCATCCAGCCCGTATTCCTGGCTTGCAACCTCCTTGGCGCCGCCCATGGCAGCCGTAAAGGTGGTTATCTTCCTGCTGAAACGGTCATATACGCCCTTAAAGTTCTTGCCGCATCCAATGGGCCAGTTGACCGGACAGGTGCGGATTCCCAGGACATTCTCAATCTCATCCATCAGTTCATACGGGTCCCTTGCCTCACGGTCAAATTTGTTGATGAATGTAAAGATGGGGATATGGCGCATGACACAGACCTTAAAGAGCTTAATGGTCTGGGCCTCCACACCCTTGGAACCGTCAATGACCATGACGGCTGAGTCGGCTGCCATCAGGGTACGGTATGTGTCCTCTGAGAAATCCTGATGCCCCGGCGTGTCCAGGATGTTGATGCAGAATCCCTCATAATTAAACTGCATGGCGGAAGAGGTAACGGAAATACCCCTTTCCTTCTCTATCTCCATCCAGTCCGATACCGCGTGCTTGGCCGCCTTGCGCCCCTTCACCGTACCGGCCAGGTTGATGGCACCTCCGTACAGCAGGAACTTCTCAGTCAGTGTGGTCTTACCTGCGTCGGGGTGGGATATGATTGCAAATGTCCTCCGCTTTTTTATCTCTTCTGCCAGCTGGCTATCTATCTTTGACAAATGTCCGTCCTCCGTTTTCCATTGTGTAAAATAGGACGTACCTTGGAAGTACGCCCAAAATCATCCATTCTTTATTTTATTATGGTTGGAAACAGAAGTCAAGGTGTTTGTCCTGCTAAAAAATACAATACGCAGCCGTTCAGACGGCTCATCCTCCTGCCGCCTGAACGGCTGCGTTCACATTTTATATAGTTCCTTCATCCATACAACCATCTCCCCCGCTCCCCGGTTGTTCCAGAATGCATAGGGAACCGCCTTCAGCTTCACGTCCTCCCATGTGACCGGGTGCAGGCCGTAGAGCTCATCCTCCCCCCATCCGCGGCCCGATATCCTCTTTCCGGCAAAGGACAGCCCGATGATGCCTCCAAACAGGTCCTGCCCTTCCTCCTCAACCAGGGCACCGGAATCCACATAGACCGCTGCCAGGTTGGAGCCGTTGTCAGCCTCCTCCAGACAGTATACAACAGGACCGCGGACAAGGGCCACTTTGCCGCTGTCGGCCCGGACCAGTGGATTGCTGTGCACGAATTCAGCCGGCGCCTCCCAGGTCACATGCAGACAGGTATCTCCTGTCAGGCGGATAAGGGCATATCCCTTTTCCCGGTCAAAGGAAATATCCTTACCGCGTTCCGCGGCCGGACCGTCTGTCCCGGCCGCATCTGTTTCCCTCCCGCATTTCACCGCGAAACCCCTGGCATAATCCGGCATCCTCACGGCCAGCTTCATGCCTGTTTCAGGCACTCCCCTTAGGGTGATATCAGCCCCCATCTTCCACGGGAACCTGGTTTCCACGGAAACAGACACTTCCCTGCCGCCCAGTTCCACCGTGGTTTCATTGGCAATGAACAGGTTCACATAAATGCTTTCCTCATCCACGCCATAGATATACTGCCCCATGGAGGCCAGGGTCCGCGCAATATTTGGCGGACAGCAGGCCACGCCAAACCATTTCTGCCGCACTGGTTTCACATGCTCCTTTGATGTGCGGGGCAGACAGTTATCCGGCCATACCTCCAGGGGGTTTACATAGAAAAAGCTTTTTCCATCCAGGGCAATACCTGCCAGCACCGTGTTATACAGGGCCCGCTCCACCACATCATAGTATTTCGCCTCCCGGGTGATGCTTCCCATGCGGCTGCCGAACATGGCCAGGCCGATGGAGGCGCAGGATTCAGAATAATTGCAGTCATTGGGCAGGTCATAATCCGCTGTGAACCGTTCCAGGATACCGGATGAGCCGATGCTGCCCGTGATATACATGCGCTTCCCAGTCACATTGTCCCATAAGGTGCGGCAGGCCTCCATCAGGGAGTCATCCCCGCAGGCCTCCGCCAGGTCAGCCATGGCGCTGTACATGTACATGGCCCGCACCGCGTGGCCCTCTGCTGTCTTCTGTTCACGGACCGGCAGATGGGACTGGGAATACAAAGGCTCATAATCCTTGAACTCCGGGAAAATGTACCGGAATCCCGGGCGGCCCATTTCCTTTAGGAAATAGTTCTCCCCCACGCCCCTGGCGTCTATAAAATATTTTGCCTGCTCCAGGTACTTCTGTTCCCCGGTTACCTGATACAGTTTAATCAGGCCGATTTCCACCTCCTGGTGGCCGGGATATCCATGGATTTTCCCGTCTTCAGCCCCAAAGGTATCACAAATCAAGTCCGCAAACCGCAGCATCACATCCAGGAACTTCCTTTTGCCCGTTCCCATATAATATGCCACGGCCGCTTCCATCATATGGCCCGCCGTATAAAGCTCATGTCCCTCGCACAAATCGCTCCAGCGCTTTTCCGGCTCCCTGATGGTAAAATAGGTATTCAGGTAACCGTCCGGGCACTGGGCCTTTGCGATGATGTCAATGACCTGGTCCGCGGTGCGCTCCAGTTCCTCATCCGGTCCTGCCGCAAGGACAAACCCCACTGCCTCCAGCCACTTGGCCACATCCGTGTCCTGGAACACGGCCCCGTAAAAATCCCCTTCACACAGGCCGGCCGCTATCTTGAAATTCATCAGGCTGTGGCTTGGCTCGGCGTCCTCTATCCTGTCATTAATGGCATCCCACTGATAAGGGATGACCGCCTCCTTGACAAGGGCGACATGTTTTGACCAGAACGCGTCATTGATATGTATTTTCTTTAAATCTACCGGATGCAGCTTCATTGTCCCACTCCTTTTCCTTTTTTAGTCCCTGCCCCTCCGTCACGCCTTCACCGCGCCGTTGGTAAGTCCGCTTACAATATATTTCTGCATGAAAATGAATATCAGCACCACCGGGGTAATGGCAATGATTCCGAATGCCATGGTGGAATTCCACAGTGTCTGGTACTGCTGCACATAATTGTAGATACTGGATGTAATCGGCCTCATGTTGGGGTTTGTGATAAAGGTAATCCCGTAAATCAGATCGCCCCAGGCATATACAAAGGAGAACACGGCAGCCACCACAATCCCGGGCTTGGCAATGGGCAGCATGATCTTTGTGAACGCCGACACATGGCCGCATCCGTCAATCTTGGCAGCCTCATCCAGTTCCTTTGGAATGGATACAAAATACGTGCGCAGGATGATGATGCTGAAAGGTATGCCCAGCGTGGCATCCGCCAGGATGGGAGCCCAGTACGTGTTCAGCAGGTGCATTTTAGAGAACATGATGTAAAGGGAGGTCAGCACCAGGGTGGATGGAAGCATCTGTGTAATGAGGAAGAACAGCACCAGTCCCCTCCTGGCCCCGAACCGGAACCTGGCAAGACCATAGGCAGCCGGGATTGCAAGCACGGTTGCGATGACGGTTGCGCCGCAGGATATGATCAGGCTGTTCTTAAATCCCCTTAAGGTATCCCCTGAACTGGAAAGCTGCTTGGCAAATGCATCAAAGGTCAGGTTCTCTGGCCACAGCGGGGTGGGGATGGAAAATATCTCTACCTGTGTCTTAAGGGCAGTGACAACCATCCAGTACAGCGGGAAGATGAAAACCAGGAACACAAGACCGCCCACCAGGAATGAAACCAGTTTACTCCTACTCTCTTTCTTCATATCACATCACCTCGTCATCACTGATTGTCTTGATATAGAAGCAGCCCACCGCCAACAGGATTAAAAACAGCACATTGGCCGCGGCGGCGCCCTGGCTGAACTGGAATTCCTCAAAGGACAGCCGGTACGCATAGGTTGAAACCAGCTCCGTGGAATTCACGGGTCCGCCTTTTGTCATGACCCATACAAGGTCAAACACCTTAAAGGTATAGACAAAACCAAGGGTCAGGACCGACATGATGGCCGGTTTAATCATGGGAATGGTAATCAGGAACAGGGTCTGAAGCCTGCCTGCCCCATCCAGGCTGGCGCTCTCGTAGATATCGCCTGGAATGGTGGTCAGCCCCGTGATAAGGAGCATCATGTTAAAAGGTATGCCGATCCATATATTGGCCGCCACTGCCGCTGCCATTGCAAGGCCGGGCTTTAGCAGCCAGTCCAGGGGCTCCTTCACAAGCCCAAGGCCCATAAGGAACTGGTTAATGATACCGCCGCTGCTGGCAAACATGAATTTGAACAGGAGTCCGGCCACTGTCACGGGCAGGAGCCAGGATATCATGGTCACGCCCCGGAAAAAGGAACAGCCGGGAAACTTCTTATTGAACAGCAGCGCCAGCCCAAAACCAATGATGAACTGGAAAAATATGGAACCCACCGTAAAGATCAAGGTATTCATGATTGCCTTGGAAAGAATGGAATTTTTTCCTGTAAACAGCTCCGCATAATTACGCAAACCCACGAATTCCTGTTTTGCGGCATCTGAAAATGTATATACATCCACATTCTTAAAACTCAGTATTATATTCTGTATCATCGGATAGCCGATGAACACAAGCATGTACAGCACTGCCGGGGCAGCAAACAGAAAGCCCATTTTGGCAGCCGTGTCCATTCTTTTATTTCCCTTCATCCGGATTCTCCCTCCTCCATCTGGCACTTCCCGGCATAGATACGCCAATCTATAGCACCTGTTATTTACGCCGGGCGGCACCAGTGCTCCATCCGGCCAGAAGCCGAACCGGCATCGGGCGGACATAAAACAGGCTGCGGCCCGTAAACCGTGCCGGTATCGCATCAACCGTGTCACTGCGGGGCAGCCTGTGTATCTTGTTTTAAGATTGCTACTTTACGGCGTCCACCGCGGCCTGTGTGTCCTCTGCCACCTGTTCAGGCGTCTTTGCCATGGTAAGCGCTTCCTGGAAGCCCTTCTGGATCGCGGAGGAATAGGATGGCCAGGATGCGGACGGTCCTCTTGGAATGGAGGTCTCCAGCTGGGTAATGAATTCCGCCTGGATCGGGTCCTCGGTCCAGTATGGGTCCTTGGCCGCCTCTGTCTTTGGAGGGAAGGAGCCGTACTGCTTCATGGCCTCCACCATCACGTCGGTCTGGTCATAATATTTGAGGAAGGCAACCGCGCCCGCGGTGTCATCCTTTGCAACCACGCCCATGTTCTCGCCGCCAAGGATGGATGTGGCCTGGCCGCCAGCGGCATCCTTTTTCGGAAGCACGGTCACGCCGTACTTCAGGTCCGGCGCGTCCTTTGTAATGCCGGGAATCTGCCATGGTCCGTTCTGCTGCATGGCCAGGTTGCCTGCTATGAAGTTGTTGTTTACATCTGACTGTGTCCAGTTGACAACCTCTTTGCTCCAGGAGCCGTCTGAAATCATTTCCTGCATCAGCTCATATGCCTCGGTGCCGCCCTTGATGTCGGTGTAGCTTCCGCCTGCCGTATAGAGCCACTGGAGGCATTGGAATGTACCTTCATCCGTATTAGTGGCAGCATTGCCAAAGCCGGTCACGCCGTCCTTTGTAAGCGTCTTGGCCATTTCATGGAAGTCATCCCATGTGGTGTTCTCATCCGGATATGCAATTCCTGCCGCATCAAACATATCCTTGTTGTAGAACAGGGCCGTACAGTTGGTTGCAAAGGGAATGCCGTAATGCCTGCCGTCCGCCATGGTAGATTCCATTGGTCCGGCTATGTATTCATCCCATTTAATATCAGCATCCGAAATATCCCCGAACAATCCCAATGATATAAAGGATGCCATGGAGCAGCCATCCAGGATGACCAGGTCGGGAAGTTCTCCGGATGCAATGCCCAGGGTCAGCTGTTTCTCATAATCAGAGAAAGGCACGTACACGTGGCTTGCCACGTATTCATCCTGGGATGCGTTGAACCCATCCAGAAGGGTGGTCATCATGGCCTTCTGTGCATCTGTCTCAAAATAATCCCAGATAACCACTTCCTTTTTGCTGCCCGTGTCCGCTGCGGCCTGTGTGCTGCCGCCGGACGCGTTCCCCGAACCGGAGCCGCATCCTGTAACCAGGGAAGCAGCCATTGCTGCACATAATACTGTACTGATGAATCGTTTCTTCATTCTTAAAAACCTCCCTCTCAATCATGTTTTGCTGTTGGTGGTTTCATTATAAGAGAGGGAAGTCTGGTTTGTTAGGGGAAAATATTAAAGAGGGTGGATATATTTTAAATCCGACAGGAAATCGGTTTAAAATTATCCACCCTCATTAAATTTCTCTACCCAGAATCATTCTTCCCTATGCACAGCCTGACTTTACTCCCTATGGCGTCCGCGGCCTCCTGGGGCGACAGCCCGCCTGTCATCACCCCATAAAGGCTTTCCGACAATACCCCGGTTATCCTTGGCCAATACGGATAGGCGCTGCGTGTAATACAATGTTCCATCTGCTGGGCAAACACCTGATAGGCCGGATTGGACTCCTGAAGCTTTGCGGCCAGCCGCCTGACAGGAGGCAGGGCGTACATCTGTTCATTGAGCCGCAGCATGACATCGTCCTCATAATAATAGGCCAGCAGCGCCAGGGCGCCGTCCACATTCTTTCCCTTGATGACCCCGAAGTTCTCTCCGCCGGTCACCACTATGCTGCGCTCATCCACGGGCAGCTTGACCACCCCGTAATCAATGCCCGCCTCCTCTGCCAAAGGGAGGGCCCAGGGACCGTTTTCCATCATGGCGCATTTTCCTGCGGCGAACTGTCTGGCCACATCCACCTGGGACCAGTTGATGCAGTCCCTGGGCATATATCCCTTCTCCACCATATGCGCAAGCATGGAAAGGGCTTTTACGGTTCCTTCCCCGCCCAGGCTTTCCATATCCTCACCCGTGGACAGAAGCCAGGGCACCAGCTGGAAGGAAGACTGCTCTTCCAGTATGGCCGACATGGTAAAGCCATACCTGTCCTGTGTAGTCATTGTCTCTGCCGCCTGGATGAATTGTTCCCAGTCCTGCGGCGGCTGGATGCCCGCCTCCCGGAACATGTCCCGGTTATACACAAGGCCCACATTATTGCAGCAGAACGGCACCCCGTAATACCTGCCGTCATACTGTACCGAGGATATGACCTCGGGATAGAATTCCGCCAGGTCATAATCTGCCTTAACCGTCTCTGTTATATCCTCGAAAATCCCCAGCTCCACATATTTCCTCATATCAGGATTGTCGATGATGACCACATCCGGCAGGTTCCCTTCCGCCACTCCGATGGAGAGAAGCTTTTTAAATTCAGAAGACGGCCCCTGGTATTCCCATCTTGCCACATAATCCTTCTGCCGGTTATTAAAGCCTTCCACCAGCCGGTCCAGACCTTCCTTCTGCTTCATTGTCTCATAGTAAGACCAGATGACCACCTCCCGGGGCCCCTCATCCATAAGGGCGCCGTCCTGCCGGTCCATGGAAAGCCCTGAAGTTGCGTCTGCTGTCCCGGGTCCTGATCCTCCGGCAGCCTGTTTTCCGTTTCCGTCCCCTCCAGCCCCCCGCTGGCCCCCGCATCCGCCAAGCAGGACCGGGACAGCCAGAAGCAGGACAGCCAGGACCAGACTAAACAGCCTCCGCTCAGCCAGGGCCAGACCGCCCAGCCTCCGCTCTGCCAAGGCCAGACTGCCCAGCCTCCGTTCAGCCAAGGCCAGACTGCCCAGCCTCCGCACAGCCGAAGATAAAACAGACGGCGCAGCCATACACGCTGTCTTCCATTTTCCCATGTCATCCCTCCTATCAGCCTTCCGATTCCTTCCGGCCTGTTACTGCTGCCTGTAATCCCCAGGCGACACGCCCAGCTCATCCTTAAACACCCTTGCAAAATACTTGGGATCCGTATACCCTACTGCCTCCGCAATCTCATATACCTTCATGTCCGTGCCCTTTAAAAGCCGTTTGGCATGGCTGATACGGAATTTTCTCAGGAACGTGGAGAAATTCTCCCCCATTTCCCTGTTAAAAAGGGTGCTCAGGTATTCCGGGGTGATTCCCAGCCTGCCGGCCACATCCTCCAGGGATATCCCCTCCTTGTAATGCTCCCTTATGTAGTTGATGGCCCGCTTGATGGTGTAGTTGCTGATATCCTCTTTCATGCGCCGCGGACTGCACACAAGGGCCATGCCGTCCCGGTAGTTCTGTTCCATTTCCCGGAGCGTGACCGCCTCCGTGCATTTTGATAAAAGGTCCGCATTCTGAAGCTGTGAATACGCGTCCCCGTCAATTTCCCGGACCGTGTCTAACAGCAGGTAAACCGCTTTCAGATATGCCTGGCGGATTTCCTGCTCTTTGTAAGGCCCGTCTTCCATATAACGTATGAACATTTCCCCGGATTCCCGGGCAGCATCCCACAGGCCGCGGCACAGGGCGTTTTTTATTTCCATGCCGATGTCCGCCGGAAAATGGAATTCCTTCCATCCAATCCGGTCCATGCGCTCCCTTGTAAGCAGTCCGCCATCCGTTACAGGCATGGCCTCCTTTAAGAGGGATTCCGCGTCCCTGGCCGCCTTTTGGATGTCCTCCAGGCAGTCAGCAGGCACTTCTGCCCACACGGCCCGCTCACTCCGCTGCCTGTAAGGCCGCACAATCCTGCGCTCCACTGCCTGTCCAAGAAGGTATGGGGCATCCCCGGTATCCGGCAGGGCGGCCAGGCATATGAACCTGCGGCGCATCTTATCAGACGCCATATGCAGGGTAATGGCCGGCAGCTGTCTGCTTATCTGCTCCCATTTGGCATATATCTCTTCCTCATAACCAATGGGGGCCTCTCCAGTATATCCAAGATACAGTTTATAATGGCTGTCAGGTTCAAAACCGCAGATAGCCCTGATGCGTCCGGCTTCCTCCTCTGACAGCAGGCCGCCGTATACCAGTTCCTTGATGCACTGCCCGGGCGTGCCTGCGTTTTTCTGCTCCTCTTCCTCCATCTTCTTCTCAATGCGTTCCAGCACGTCCACGATATCCTCTGCCGCCAGGGGCTTTAGAAGATAGTCCTCCACCCCGTAATAGATGGCCTTCTTGGCATACTCAAATTCTGAATAGCCGCTGAGTATCACGGCCCTGGTGTTCAGGTTCATATCATGGAGTTTTTCTATCATCTGCAGCCCGTCCATTACCGGCATGCGGATGTCCGTGATAACCAGTTCAGGCCTTAACCGCAGCGCCAGGTTCAGTCCTTCCTGCCCATTGGAGGCCTCGCCGGCTACTGTATGTCCTGTATGGGATTTGATAAGCTTTGCCAGCCCTTCCCTTATCATCACTTCATCTTCCACAATCAGTATCCTCATAACATCCTCCTGCATTTTCGGCGTGTCCGGACATGGATTCCCGCCATTTGGGCCGCTCTAAATCGTGTCCGGGCAGAGACTCCCGCCATTTGGGCCGTTCTAAGGCGTGTCCGGACAGGAATTCCCGCCAGCGGTTCCCACGGGCAGCGTCAGTGTGATGACCGTCCCCATGCCCTCGATGCTGTTGACATTCCACACAGCCTCCCTGCCGTAATACATGTCCATCCTCGCAAACGCATTGTGCAGGCCGATGCTTCCGCCCTCGTCCCTTACAGCCTGTTCGCGCACATTAAAGGACTCCGCCATCTCCCGGGGCATCCCTTTTCCATTGTCCTCAATGATGATATTGAGCCGCTCCCCGGTGTCGGACAGGAATATGTCCACCCGCAGCACGCCTCCCTTCTCCATGCCCTTAAATCCATGGATGACTGCATTTTCCACAAAGGGCTGCAGAAGCAGCTTGTATATCCTTACGCTCCCTGCTGCCTCAGCTACATTAAGTTCAAACCGGAAGGACTGGTTGAACCGCATCTGCTGAAGGCTTATGTATTTCTCCAGCCAGTCAGCCACCTCTGTCACGCTGACCATCTGGTTGCTCCTGTTCACGCTGTAGCGCAGGATGACCCCTAGATTGCGCAGCATGCGGCTGATCCCGTACTCTTCCTTTTCAATGGCCATCCAGTTGATGGAGTCCAGGGTATTATAAAGGAAATGCGGGTTGATCTGGGCTTCCAGGGCACGGATTTCCGCATCCTTCTGCTTATCCTTTGCCTCTGAGACCTCGGCAATCAGGTTCCTGACCTTGCCTGTCATATCGTTGAAATTGCTGGCAATCTGTCCCAGTTCGTCCTTGCTGTCCAGTGCCACGGATACGTTCAGGTTCCCCTCCTTCACCTGGTCGATACCGTCTATAATCAGGGCAACCGAACTGCCGATCCTGCGCACGATGTAGCTGATGAGGACGCTGGAAAACAGGATGGCCGCCAGGCTGATAAGGATGAACATGATCTGGTTATTCCTGATATCCCTCATCATGTAATCCTTGTTATAGACATTATAATAGACCCATCCCCTGTGCCCGTTGACATACTTGTTAACAGCCGTGTTCTGCCCCTTAAGCAGCCCTGTCACCTGGACAAATTCCTGCACGGTCAGCTTGGGGTTCATGCTGATTCCCGTATAGAAGGAATTGGGATAGGATATGACGAATCCATTGGTATCCGTAATGAAATTAATGTTATACTCAGCCTCATCCTCTGCAATGGCTACCGCGCATATGTCCCGCAGCACACTCTCATCCACGCTCATGACAATGGTGGCAATGGTTCCCCTGTCCAGGTTGTTATAGTCATACATGCATTTGGAAATATGGAAATAAAACGCATCCCCATCATATCCCTTGTGCCTGGTGGTGGGAGTCACCAGCATGCCCGGCATTCCCTGTACGTCACGGTAAGGCGCGATTTCCCGCAAATCCCCATAGTCATCCCAAAGATTCTCGATGGAGGAACCCGTGCCCGCATCATAGGTAACAGACTGACCATTGGCACAGATCACACTGATGCTCCGGATGCCCCTGACGGATTTCTCCGCCTGCTGCAGCCGGTTGTAAATGGCATGGAAGGCCACCTCCCTGCCCTCCCCATTCCCGTTGAGCAGGGTGTTGACATTTTCAATGATTTTATCATCCACATATATCTGATAAACCAGGTTTGAGTATATATCCATGGTCAGGTCCACGCGCTCCGACAGCTGGGTCAGGTTGTCTACCATCAGCGTGTCAATCTTGCGTTTCAGGGAATTGGAATTCATGTTGTAGCCAATGAACTGAATGGTTAAAATAGGCACGATGGACGCCATGACAAACGCGGACATGATCTTCCTGCCTATCTTCATATTGTTGAAATGGTCCAGCAAGCGCAATTTACCTTTCATGGGCACTACTCCTGTACTTTTGTCACTCAGCGTCCCTTATTCCCCAAGGCGTGTTTGGCAGGCCATGATTTCGGTCAGCAGTGCGTACGCCACCTCTTCCTTGCCCATCATGGGAAGTTCCTTCTCCCCGTGCCTGGTAATGATGGTCACCACGTTGGTGTCCGTTCCGAAACCGGCGCCCTCCACCTTCAGGTTGTTGGCCACAATCATGTCAATGTTCTTCCGCTCAAGCTTTGCCCTGGAATTCTCCAGCATGTTCTGGGTCTCCATGGAAAAACCGCACAGGAACTGTCCGGCCTCCCGATGACTGCCCAGCCAGCCAAGGATATCATCCGTACGTTCCAAGGCAATGGAAAGGTCACTGTCAGACTTTTTAATCTTCTCAGCACCAACAAAAGCCGGGCGGTAATCAGCCACAGCCGCAGCCTTTATAATCACGTCCTGCCCATGGCTGCGCCCTGTTACAGCCTCATACATCTGTCTGGCGCTCTCCACCGGAACCACATCCACAAACAGGGGCGGTTCAAGATCCACGGGTCCGCTGACCAGCGTGACATCCGCGCCGCGGTATGCTGCTATCCTGGCAATGGCATACCCCATCTTTCCGGTGGAATGGTTGGTAATGAAACGTACCGGATCAATGGCTTCCCTGGTAGGCCCTGCGGTTACAAGGATCTTCTTTCCTGCCAGGTCCTTGGGATATCCGGCCTCCCTCAGTATATACCGGTACAGCACTTCGGGCTCCGGCATCTTGCCGGCCCCCGTATCCCCGCAGGCCAGATAACCGCAAGCCGGCGCAATGACCTCCATGCCGTACCGGCGGCAGATCTCCAGATTATCCTGAAGGATTGGGTTCTCATACATATTGGTGTTCATGGCCGGGGCAATGATTTTCCTGCACCTGCACGCCATGATGGTGGTGGTCAGCATGTCGTCCGCAATGCCATGGGCAATCTTGCCGATCACATTGGCCGAGGCAGGGGCCACCATCACAACATCCGCCTGCTTTGCAAGGGCCACATGCTCCACGCTGAACTCAAAGTTCCTGTCAAATGTATCCACCAGACACTTATTGCCGGTCAGGCTTTCAAATGTTATGGGGTTGATGAAGTTGGCTGCATTCCTTGTCATCAGCACATGCACTTTTACCCCCTGCTTGACCAGCATGCTGGCAAGAATGGCAATCTTATATGCGGCAATACTGCCTGTTACTCCCAGAAGTACGGTCTTTCCTTTTAGCATAGCTTCCTCCCTTGGGATTGTGACTGTTGTTTTTCAAGTCTTTCTATGGTACAATCCATGATAAAGTATATCATATATTTTTTCCAATGGAAAGGAGTTCCCCTGCATGATTTTAGCGATTGACATGGGCAATACCAACACGGTAATCGGAGGTATTGATGAAGAAAGAACCTATTTTATAGAGCGGGTCACCACGGACCAGGGCCGCACGGACACGGAATACGCGGTGAGTTTTAAGAACATCCTGGAGATGAACCAGATTGATGTTTCCTCCATTGAAGGCGCCATCCTGTCTTCCGTGGTCCCTCCCCTTAACTCCACCATCATGAGCGCCGTTAAAAAGGTCACCGGCATATCCCCCCTGCTGGTGGGTTCCGGCATGAAGACCGGCATGAACATCATCATGGACAACCCCAAGACCGTTGGAAGCGACCAGATCGTGGACGCGGTGGCTGCCAGCCATGAGCATCCCCTGCCCCTTGTTGTCATTGACATGGGCACTGCCACAACCCTTTGCACGGTGGACAAGAAGGGGAATTATATCGGGGGCGTCATCCTGCCCGGACTCAAGGTTTCCCTCAATTCCCTGAGCAGCAAGACAGCCCAGCTTCCCTACATCAGCCTGGAGGTCCCAAGCCATGTCATCGGCAAGAATACCATTGACTGCATGAGGTCCGGCATCATCTACGGCAATGTGGATATGATAGACGGCATCCTGGACCGCATGGCGCTGGAGCTGGGCGAGGTCCCAACGATTATCGCCACAGGCGGCCTGTCCAGGTTCATCGCGCCGCTGTGCCGCCACAATATCATAGTGGATGACGCGCTTCTGTTAAAAGGATTATTAATCCTGTACCGGAAGAATACCCAGTAAGACATCACAAAAAACAGCGCCCAGGGGTTCAAATCCCGGCGCTGTTTCTTTGTTTGCCGTGTGAGGGTCCGTGTGCATGGACCATCCTCCGTGTCACGAGTCTGTCCCTGAAAAAGGCAGGAGGAATTCCGTTATTCCGGTGGAATAAGGTGCAATGTCATACTGCTGGTAATACACCACAATGCCCTGAGGCGTAAGGTAGAAATTCCCGGCCTGGAATGTGCTTCGCAGCAATTCAGGATAATCCTCAAAATACGTGGAAGGTTCTGATTTAAGCCTTCCGGCAATCTCGTACTCAATCCAGCTTTGGATATCCTTGATATAGTCTGGATAATCCGGATAAAAACTGCCTAACCCAAGCTGGCGTCCGGTTTCAAAATCCCAGGTCTGGGACGTGCGTCTGGTCGAGCCGTGGGCGCCTCCCGTAAATTCATACTGGTCAAAATACAGGCTGACAAAACAACCATCATTATATGTCACCGTATAACCTATATCAAATTCATAGGGGAAAAAGGGGAAATTGCCGGTACGGCTGTATTCAAATGCGCTGACCGCCTCCGGATACAGGCTGCTGCGGCAGTATGCCCCCTTTTCCTCTGCCATGGAACGGTAGAACTCATTGACCTGCCATGAGCTGTCCTGACCGCAGGTACTGGAAAACTGGGGATATCGGATCTGGCAGTTCAGGACCGGCATTCCCTGGTACTCCATCTGGTCCGTCAACGTGTACTGTGTTATGGTCTGCATGGATACCTCATATATGTTTTTTACATATATATGATTGGCGGCCCTTCATTATTACGTCCAAAATCCTTCAAAGGACGGCGGCGGCGCTGATAAATGAATCAGCACCGCCGCCGTCCTCTCCCTTTACATCTTCGAAATACAAAAAATGGAAATCTTTTTCTACCCCCAAATCGTATAAAACCATCCGAATCCGTACATCATTTCGTTATAGCAGATTCATCCAGTGCAGTCCTGCCATTTTTTTATGTCAGGATGTATGGCAATATAACGGAGGTAAGGATTATGTCGGGCTACAAAGTTGAGATTTGCGGAGTCAATACCGCCAAGCTGCCTTTACTGAGTAATGAAGAAAAAGAGGAACTATTCAAGAGGATACTGAACGGAGATAAAAACGCCAGGGAGCAGTACATTAAAGGGAACCTGCGCCTGGTACTAAGCGTAATACAGCGGTTTTCAAACAGCCAGGAGAACATAGATGACCTGTTTCAGATTGGCTGCATCGGCCTGATTAAAGCCATTGATAATTTTGACATCACCCAGAATGTTAAATTCTCTACCTATGCGGTTCCCATGATACTGGGCGAGGTCCGCAGATACCTGCGCGACAACAATTCCATACGCGTAAGCCGTTCCCTCAGGGATACGGCCTATAAAGCCCTCTATGCAAGGGAACAGCTGACAAGGGTCAATTCCAAAGAACCCACCCTCATGGAAATAGCCCAGGAAATCGGTGTGTCCAAAGAAGATATCACTTATGCACTGGATGCCATACAGACACCCGTCAGTCTTTACGAGCCCGTGTACACGGACGGCGGCGACCCGCTTTATGTAATGGACCAGATCAGCGACAAGAAAAACCTGGAGGAAAACTGGGTGGAGGACCTGTCACTGGTGGAAGCCATGAAACGTCTGCCGGAGCGGGAACGCCATATTATCGATATGCGGTTCTTTGAAGGAAAGACCCAGACCGAGGTGGCCGAGGAAATCCACATCAGCCAGGCACAGGTCAGCCGTCTGGAAAAAAATGCTTTAAAGAGCATGAAGACCTATTTAAGCTGACATACGTGCAGAAAATTATACGATTGTGCATGTTTGTCGCTCACTTTTTCTTGAAGCCCCTCCTGTGATATGTTACACTGGATATAGTAAGAAATAAAATAAGAAAGTGAACATATCTATGGAACAATGTGAAAGAAGATTTGCAGTATTAATTGATGCGGACAACGTATCACCTAAGTATATCAAGTATATCCTGGACGAGGTCTCAGACCAGGGAATCGCCACCTATAAGCGGATATACGGGGACTGGACGGACAATGAGAAACGCAGCTGGAAGAACGTATTACTGGACTGGTCCGTGAACCCCATCCAGCAGTACAGCTACACCACCGGAAAGAATGCCACGGATTCCGCCATGATCATCGATGCCATGGACATCCTCTATTCCGGCAATGTGGACGGTTTCTGCCTGGTATCCAGTGATTCTGACTTTACCAAGCTTGCCCAGCGCCTCAGGGAGGCCGGGATGTTTGTAATGGGAATCGGCGAGCAGAAAACCCCCAAGCCATTCAGGGCTGCCTGTGATACCTTCAAGCTGCTGGAGATCATTTCTTCCGATGACGCGCCTGAAGCCACTGTGATTGAGAACCAGAAGACCATCACAAGCATTGATGAGATCCAGAAGGCCATTGCCAAGCTGCTGATTGAGAACAACAGCCAGAACCAGCCCATCATCCTGGCCCGCGTGGGCAATTTCCTGACCAAACGTTTCTCGGATTTTGATGTGAGGAACTACGGTTATTCCAAACTCTCCACCTTCCTTGAAAGCATGGACAACAATGATTTCCAGGTGGTGAAGCTGCATGGCGGTTACTTTGTACAGGAGAAAAGCGCCAGCATTTCCAAGGCTGAGATTGAAAAGGAAATCATCCGTATGATACGGGAGAATAAAGGACATGTGGACAACCTGAGCATTGTCCATGAAGAGCTGAAAAAGGCATTCCCCTCCTTTGATGTGAAGCAATATGGGTTCAGCCGTATTTCCAGCTTTATCCGCAGCTTTGGGACATTCAAGATTAAGGATAATATGATACAGATGAGATAAGACAAAAGCGCCCGCAGGCAGGAAATCCAACCCGGTTCCCTGGCCTGCGGGCGCTGTCAGCCGCCTATTCCCGTATCACCTCAAAGCCGTCCCCAAACGCAGCAATATCCCACATGCCGATGAACTCCCGGGGCACCGGCATCCTGGTCATATGGCTGGCCAGCGCTTCCCACTTCTCTATCTGGAATACCACATCCATATCCTCCCAGATAGCCGATGCCTCCTCCATTGACAGGTCCATATACTGCAGCAGCTCCTCCGGAAACTTCTGCTCCGCGCCATAACACTGGAACTCCTGCTCCAGTATGTCTTTATGAAAGGACGTGGCCCTTTGGCAGGAATGCTTCTGGTCCTTGCTGCAATATGCCACCATCAGCAGGTCCCCGTCAAATTCATCATACAGGATCACATCTGCCTGGAAGATTTCCGATACCTTCCTGGCGTTCGGCTCATAACAGTTCTGCTGCAGGCTTGGGCTGTCTATTCCCAGCCAGCGGCTGTCCTTGCTCCGGACAGCCAGTGCCTGTCCCTGCCTTGAACCAATAAATCCCTTATCTATCTTTTTCACCTTGTCCAGGCATTCCCTGATATCCTCATCCCCCATCTCCTCTTCCAAAAGTACCAGACAGCTGGTCATCACTATATTCCTTCCATAATAGCCGCGGAACACCGCGTCCTCCATCTGCCTGCAGATTCCTGTGGAAATGTCCAATAGACGGAAGGAATCAAGGACTGCCCTGGCCTTCCCGATATTCTCCGGTGTCTCCTCCTCCAGCCAGATAGATACCGTGTAGGTATACTCCGGAGCCATCAGGCTTAAATCCAGGCTATATTTCCCATCCCCCTCCGTACTGCGGATTTCCTTCCTAATAAGAATACAGCCATCCTTTTCCTGGTACGTATACCCTGCCACCTGGGGAATGGGGACCTGACGCTTAAGCAGTTTTTCATTTTCCGCCATATTGGCTTTCATCTGCTTCATGTATTCGTCCTTTGTCTTTGGGATGCCTGTACCCGTCATCGGGCGCGGTCTTCCCTCGGTGCGATAGCCTCGGACCACGACATGTGCCCAGGATGAGGCCAGATGGTCATCGTCCCTTGACAGGCTGAGGTCTTCCCACTCTCCCGGCGGAAGCTGGATGGTAAAATATTGTTTGGATGACACATAGGTCCCATCCTTTCCCACCTGGTCAAATACCGTGTCATCCGGCACGGTTACCATATACTGCGCCTTCCAGGCATCATCCGCCCCACCCCTGTCCTGTTCTTCCTCATCCACCTGTAATAATTCAGCCCTTACACGCGCTGCCTCCGCAGACATGTCGTCTATCATATGGAAATATCCGGCGCCGCTTAAAAATACTCCGGGATGATAGAAATAATCCAGATGGCCGCCGGTCCTGAGACTTTTGCCCAGGCTTCGTCCCCAGATGGCAATGGCCACTGTAATGAGGGCTGTCATCCCAATCAGCATGTATCCGCTGACCGGATGGCCCATGCCTCCTGAACCCTTCTGTTTATTCCGCTTTTTCTGGCACTTCCACCAACGCCGGCCGGATAGTTCCTCTTTCCTTTTTCTATATTCTGAGAACCAGCCCGCGCCGGATTTCCCATGCTTTCTGTATGGGTTCATCACAGTCAGTCTGTCCGGATCCAGCCGGGACCGTATCCATACACGCCGCTTAGACCGTTCCTGCGTCTTTGGGGTGTCAAGCTTAACAGGATTCAGTCCGGGAAGCCCCGGCGGCCTCCGGCCATTACACACCGCCAGGAACCGGCTTATACACAAAGGCGGCTCCGGCTCTGGTTCTCCCTGGTTTTCCAACCGCTCCTGCCCCGGTTCCCCCATACCGTCCAAACAATCCACGGGCAGCATGATTTCTTCCCCATCCCCTTTTATCAAATACAGGCAGTCCCGGGTATGAACCGCGGATTTTAAATCCCCATACAGATGCCGTGCCATGGAGCGCTCCCCATATTCATAGATTCCGTCCGGCTCCAGCGTAAGCGCCTGGACGCCTGCATAGCGGTAGGGAAATACCGCCAGGTTCCTCAGGTTCTGCAGTTCCTTTTCTTTCCTGCCAAGACCCATGTATGCTTCCATAACCTGGTCCACTGTCCTGGTAAAATAAAAGCAGCGGCTCCCATTCCTGCGGCACCGTTCCCTTACCGCCTCAAAATCCGTCCGTTCACAGATACCCCTGCTGCAGAAGGCCTTTAGCTGCCCAAGCCATTTCCCGGCCCCATCTTCACCACCAAGTGCACGTTTTGGCACTGCCCAGAATTCCTTCTGTGCAAAAAACAGGATTAATGTCCCGGTTTCTTCCAGGTCTGTCAAAGTGGAATACAGAAGGTTCAATTCCTTCTGGCCTGACCATATATGAATACTCCTGGATTCCATCCGGATTTTTGTATCCTCTTTCAGGTTCGAAACATCCGGCCTGGGATATGTCTGAAAATTCATTCCCGCCAGCTGTGCGTCCCTTTTCCGTCTGAGGAATGACCTGCCAAACCATTGGATGAATTCTTCCTGCTCCTTATCATCCAGACGGTAGGACACCTGGGCCTCCCCTGTCTGTTCCATATCTCCTGACATTTACCTTCCCCCCTGCTGATGTCTGCATGACGTACCCCGGTTCCCCCCGGCTGGACGCCCCGGCCTCCCCTGAAGGCGCGCTGCCATACATCGTCAGATATCCATACCTATAATTTAGCCCATTTTCCTCTCCATGACAAGTACCGGGCTGTAAAATCAGAAAAAAGAAAAAGCCAGCAACACGGCTGACTTTTCCATCCTATTCAAATCTTACAATTTCTTTTTTGAGGCGTTTCATGATTTTCTTTTCCAGTCTGGAAATATAAGATTGGGAAATGCCCAGTAAATCAGCCACCTCCTTCTGCGTCATCTCCTCCCCGTCCTCATTTGTAAGACCATACCTGAGTTCCACGATTTTGCGCTCTCTTGGGTTCAGCCGGCTGATTGCATTGTTCAGCAGGCTCTTCTCTATCTCATCCTCAATATCATGGTATATCACGTCCTCATCCGTCCCAAGAATATCCGAAAGCAGAAGTTCATTTCCATCCCAATCCACATTCAACGGTTCATCGATTGATACCTCCAGCCGTGTCTTGTTATTCCTTCTCAGATACATGAGTATCTCATTCTCAATACACCTGGACGCGTAGGTTGCCAGCTTGATGTTCTTATCCGGCTTAAAGGTGTTGATTGCCTTGATAAGGCCGATGGTTCCAATGGATATCAGATCCTCCACGCCTACGCTGGTATTATCAAATTTCTTTGCTATGTAAACCACCAGTCTCAGGTTGTGCTCAATCAGGGTTGACCTGGCGCCTTTGTCGTCTTCCCCTCCTAAAAGCCCTATCATCCTGCTCTCTTCCTCTGATTCAAGAGGCGGAGGGAGTATGTCAGCGCCCCCGATATAATGGACTTCGCCCTGCTTTGGCATGAGCACGGTCCTGAAACTTGGTACGGTCTTTAACTGAAAGCGGTTTGGTATGGATACTTTTATAATCATGGAAATGTCCTCCTGTACGTTGTAAGCTGCGTGTTATTTAGGTTCCTTCATCGGTTTTCTGTATCAATATCTGATACTCTCCTGAGGGAGACAAACCCTGCTTTGTGATGGCTATCAGAGGTTTTTCCAGGCAATAAACCCGGCCCTCCTGTTCCACCCTGATCCGGTCAATGAACACAGCCGGAAGCACTCCATGGCTGGTCCCTACGGACTGGTAAGGCACATATACCACACCCTTTACCGCCGGACACAGCCGGGTCATGAGCCCTGCTGTGGCAACGTGTACCGGCTGTCCGCTGACAGGTTCCCTCAGGCGGTTGCCTGTGTCAATTAATCCAGTAACTGTTTCTTCTCGTTCCCCGTATTTTAATATGACCCTGCAAAGGTCTTTTCTCCGTGCCATGGAACAGATAAGCCCCTTTATACCTCCTGAAAAGCCATAGCAGGCCAGTGCGGCCCCTATCATCATCAAAAGCCAGGCCATGACCGGGATTCCTGTATCCCTTCCGGCCTTCATGATCCTCCAGGCATAATATCCGGCCCGCGTATGCTCATACAGCACAAGCATCACACCTCCAAGCACCACGGATACAAGATAAATACCTGCCACGGATTTTACAACTTCCCTAAAGCTTTTGAGATGATAGGCAGCCACCGCCATAAGACTGCTCACTGCCACGTAGGTTCCCAGTATCTCCACAACAGGAGGAAGACCGGGAACCACACTCACCAGACAGGACCATATCCCGCCAATCACAGCCCCTGCAAACAGCCTGCTCTTGGTCGTCCTGTATGATAACACCCTGTTCAATATGGCCAGCACCACCATGTCCATGATGGTATTGACCGCAAATACCACGTCTATGTATACTGTATAAACCACTCAGCCCGGCCTCACCTCCCTGAAAAACTTTCTGAAAGCCATTATAGCTATTCTGAAGTACGAATGGTGTCGAAAGAACAGAGGAAGAGGGGAAAATTTATCGACAAAAATCGGCAGGGAGCAGTCTGCCAGTGAAATGACAGCCTGCTCCCTGTAACGGAACCTTGCACGGATCCTTTCGTTTATCCGGTTTTTATGACAACTGAAAAAAGGGCATGTATCCCTACATGCCCCTGCATACAATCAAGTTCTTTTATCTCCTATTCTTCAGGAAATCCGGTATATTAATCTGCATCTCCTTATTAGCCGCCGGCCTAAAGGAATGTGTTGGGGCCGGATTCGGATTTGGGTTCTGATTCTGCGTATTACCTGCAGAATATCCCTGGTTCGGATTAAATTTCGGCGCAGTGTATCCACCCTGGCTTCCGGAACCAGCCGGATTATAGCTCGGGGTATATCCCTGGATAGGCCTGCTGTATGGCGTGGAAGCAGTTGCCGCTGCCTCAGGCGCTGCCGCATGAGGTACTGCTGCCGCAGAAGCCGCAGGGCTTGTCTTGCCCTTGAAGCTGGTAAAGCCCTTCATGGCAGTGGATACGGACGCATTGGCGCCGTGCTCGTCCAAACCGGTTGCAATCACGGTAATGGTGGCCTCATCCTGGGCATTCTCATCATACATGGCGCCAAATATGATATTGGCCTCATCCCCTGACAGCTCCTGAACATAGCTTGCAGCCTCATTGGCTTCAATCAGGCTGATATCGCCGGATATATTGATGATGACATGGCTTGCGCCTTCAATGGTGGTTTCTAACAGAGGACTGGACACTGCCTGCTTAACAGCCTCGATGGCCTTGTCGTCTCCCTTGGCCTTACCGATACCGATGTGGGCGATTCCCTTGTCAATCATGACGGTCTGTACATCAGCAAAATCCAGGTTGATTAAGCCGGGAACATTAATCAGGTCTGTAATTCCCTGTACTGCCTGCTGAAGCACCTCATCTGCCTTCTTAAGCGCATCCGGCATGGTGGTACGCCTGTCCACAATCTCAAGGAGCCTGTCATTGGGAATCACAATTAAGGTATCGACACTGTTCTTCAGATTCTCGATACCTTCAAGAGCATTGCTCATACGCGTCTTAGCTTCAAAACGGAACGGTTTGGTAACAACGCCAACCGTAAGGATACCCATATCCTTTGCAATCTTGGCAACCACCGGAGCAGCGCCCGTACCGGTACCGCCTCCCATGCCGCAGGTTACGAACACCATGTCCGCTCCCTTAAGGGCCTGTGAAATCTCTTCTGAACTTTCCTCAGCTGCCTTCTCACCAATGTCAGGTCTGGCGCCTGCGCCTAAACCCTTGGTCAGCTTCTCGCCAATCTGCATGGCAGTAGGTGCCTTACAAAACTGAAGGGCCTGCTTATCGGTATTAACACCAATAAACTCCACCCCCGCAATGTTCTCATCAATCATACGGTTCACTGCGTTGTTGCCTGCACCGCCCACTCCCACTACTATAATCCTGGCGGCGTTGTCCGACTCATTTATCTTAATCTCTAACAAGATTCATATCCTCCTTTTATTCCCATACTGCCATTTTAAGCCAAGCCTGTACTTCTATTATCATATCAATTTCTCTTTGATTTCTGGTCTAACTAATACTATATTTGATTTTACAAAAAATATCAATAGCTTTTTTAATAAAAATTATATTTCAGCTAATTCCTTCTACTTCTTGCTTTTACGGCATGGCCTGTAAATTTGCAGGCGCTTTCATGCAGCCTTCACAGCTCCCGAACATATGTTCCGTATTTCCAATGGTTTCTGGTTACCCGCTCTTAAACCACCGCGCTTATGATTGTCTTAATCTCCCACTGCATCATGGCATGAGTAACATTTAATATTAATATCTCCATGTTCCCAATGAATATCCGTCTCTTTCAGGTCCATGGCCTCTGCAACCCTATGCCCAGAGCATGCAATACCCATTATATGGGGCATGTCTATATTTTGGCGGCTTACATACATTATATTATGAAGGAACTGATTTTTTCCAGTCCGCTGTAATAAACAATCTGCTTCTGTTTTTTAGGGAAAAAACCAACCATTTCAGATAAAGCCAATACTATGTCTTCATTATCATTTTTATCCAAACCAAGGTTTCCGTATAGCGGAACCGCCTGAATATATCTCCCACCTGCCTCCTCTTACATTTTCCCATATACAGGATGCCGACCGCCGGTTCTGCTGAATCTTCTCGGTACAGTTATATGATGTACCTGTCTATGAATACTATATCCAATCTTAGGGATTTCAACAACATCCATATATTTCTGCGCCTCTTCCTCATAGAGGACAGAATCCGCATCACTCATGGACATTGTACCAGATTCAAGAAGGGATGACAACATTTGTTTCAGCTTTCATCTCCCCTTTAAATCAGAGGATGGGAATGAATGTTCAAACACACCCTGGGCCACTTCCATTTTTCATAAAATATGAATCTCCTTTTTAAGGCCCAAACCATATCGTAACACTCTGTCCTTGTCCGCATATATTATATTAACTTTCAAATAAGCGAGGTGAATAAATTGGCTATTATAAATAAACTTGACAATACTGCCAGCGTCACATATGGCGGGAATCCAATCAACAGCAACTCTGTCTCGACTGTCCTGCTCCTCCAGCCCACATTGCTTAAGACGGTTGATAAACTGACCGCCAGTATCGGCGATACTTTAACCTATACCATTACAGTGACCAATGTCAGCTTAAATGCTTTAACGAATTTACCATTTACAGATACCATTCCAACCGGCGCCACATTTGTAACCGGATCCTTTACGGTTAATGGTACTGCTGCCACGCCCACAGTTACGAATAATACCCTGACCTACACCATCCCCAACATTGCATCACTTGGGACAGCCAGTGTACAGTTTCAAGTTAAAGTTGTCGGAGGTACCACCTGATCATTATCAAAAAGTATTGTATTACCAATACCCTGACACGATGTTTATCTTTCAGATTGTTCTGTTTCGCTACCGGACTAAATGTTATGTGAGATGGTCTGATTTCAATATTTTCAGTAATACAACATCCACAAACTCATATCTTTTATTTGACTGCTCTCCATAGACAGACAGCCGGGGGAGCAGTTTGGATAATATCTTCCCCATTACCTTTTGAATCCAACACCTTACCTCGTATAAATAATAAGGAAATACGTATACTAGCATCATTAGGAGGTGTATACCATGGATTTAAACGAAACTATCTGTTTTTGTAATGACGTAACAGCCGGCATGATAAAGGATGCAGTCGATTCCAGTGCTAAAACCTTAGAAGATGTACAGGCTGCCACCGGAGCAGGTACCGTATGTGGCGGATGTCTTGATAATATACAAGCAATCATTGATGAATTAACTTCATAATATTCCAATCATGCCCATCTGATTCTTCCGCAGATGGGCATTTTTTCATTTTCTTTTAAAAGTAATCCCTGCCCTGCTGTCTGCTTCCGAATAATTTTCCAGCCGCATGGTCCCGCTTATCTGGGTCAGCTGGGGCTGGGCTGCCAGGATGTCGCTGAGTGTGGAAATCTTGCCGTCAATATCCGTATTGCTGCCCAGGGTGACCTCCATCTGGCCAATGAACAGGGTAGCCTGTCCATGGGCATCATACTGTATCCTGTCCACTGCAATCTTATATGAGGACAGCTGCTGGGTCAGGTTCAGTATCTCCTCGAAGATCTCCTTATCATCCACAGGAAGGGCCCTGTGAAGTACAATCTGTCCAAAATCCAGCCCTGTAACCCATGGAACCCCGTCCAGCTGGCTGCTGGAGCTCTCCACCACGATTCCGTCCTTGTCAAAATACATGTAGCTGCTCATGTAGGAAACATATCCCACAATACTCTTTTCATATATAATGATTTCCACATTGAAGGGTCCGTGGAACACCACCTTGTAATCCTCCACAAAGGGAATCTGGCGGTGCGGGCGGAACCTGTCCGTAAAATACGCATAGGCCGAGTTCTTTCCCCATCTGCCGGAAAACAGGAATTCCTCCATCTGAGAAGCGTTATACCGTTTGCTTCCCGTGACCGTGATATTCTGTATATGCACAGACAGAAGCAGGATTGCCGCAAGCAATATGATTGTTACGGCAATTCCCGCTCCCATGTGATGTTTTCTCAAAAAATTCCTCATGCAGTACCTCACCTGGTTATGATTTTATTTATCCAGCCACCTGATATCAGCGCCAAGAGCCGCCATATCCCGGCATATATCCTCATACCCCCGCTCAATATGTTGGCAGTCATTGATAAGGGTTTCCCCCTCTGCTGCCAGGGCCGCCACTGCCAGGGCTGCCCCGCCCCTTAAATCAGAGGCATATACGCTTGCACCTTTTAAAGGATAGCTGCCTTTAATCACCGCCCGCTGTCCCTCTGTCTCCACCGCGGCCCCCATCTGCACCAGGGCTTTTGCCGTGGCAAACCTTCCCTCGAACACCTGCTCCACAATGGTGCTGGTTCCCTGTCCCGATGCCAGGAACGCCATGTAAGGGGACTGAAGGTCCGTTGGGAATTCCGGATATGGACCAGTCTTTATGTCCAGGGGCAGGGGGCGTTTCTTCATCTCAATGCGGATCTGCCTGCAGCAGCTGTCCTTTTGGATGGATGCGCCTGAACGTTTAAGCATCTCCAATGGAAGTTCCAGCTCTGCCGCCCGCACCTCTTTCAAGGTAATGCTTCCCATTGCAGCCATGACGGCCGCCGCGTAGGTTCCGGCCACTATCCTGTCCCCTTCCACACGGAAGCTGCTGTCATGAAGTTCCTCCACGCCCTGTATCATCAGATGGTCCGTGCCCATACCGCAGATAACCGCCCCCATGTTATTGAGGAAGCGGCACAGCTGGCTGATTTCCGGCTCCTTGGCAGCGCCATGAATCACCGTGACCTCCTTTGCCAGCACCGAGGCCAGGATAGCCTGCTCCGTTGCGCCCACACTTGGATAGGGGAGATGGATTTCCGTGCCCTTAAGTCCCTGGGCATCCCTGCACCTGGCTTCAATCAGCCCGTCATGCTCTTTTATCTCGGCTCCCAGGGCCTGCAGGGCCATCAGATGAAGGTCTATGGGGCGCGCGCCGATGAGACATCCGCCCGGATAACAGCTCCTTCCTTCGCCCATCCGGCCCAGCAGCGCGCTGAGCACCACAATGGAGGAACGCATGGCCGTTACATACGTTTCCGGAATACTGGTCCCGGTGATATGGCGGGCGTCGATGACAAGGCAGTCGCCTTTGTGGCAGCATCTGGCTCCCAGATACTCCAGTATGTCCACCATACAGGCCACGTCCCGGATGACCGGTACATTGGTCAGGACCGTAATACCTCTGTGAAGCAGCGCGGCTGCCGCCATGGGCAGGACTGCGTTTTTAGAACCTTGTATGGATATCTCCCCTTCCAAGGGAGTAAGACCAAAAACCTGAATAACAGACAATAGGGGCACCTCCTGGTATATATGCCTTCCGCAGAAAACACGATCTACTTTAAGCATATGCCGGGACGCGCCCCCTTGTGCGTCACTTTTCCAATTTAATCTGATTGGACACGCTCAGGACAATCCCCATCTCCATGAGCAGGAACAGGACCGACGTGCCCCCGTAACTGATAAAGGGCAGCGTGATGCCTGTATTGGGAATGGTATTGGTGACAACCGCAATGTTCAGTATGACCTGGATGGCGATATGTCCCATGACACCGACCACCAAAAGGGCTCCGAACAGGTCGGGGGCATTGTTGGCAATGAGCATGAACCTGTATATCATGAACAGGAAGATCAGGATGATGGATACTGCCCCGAACAGCCCCAGTTCCTCACATATGATGGCAAAAATCATATCGTTCTGGGACTCCGGAAGGAAGCCCAGCTTCTGGATGCTCTCCCCCAGCCCCTGTCCCACCAGGCCGCCCGATCCAATGGCATACAGTCCCTGAAGCACCTGGAAGCCCTTGTCCGTGGGGTCCGACTCAGGGTTCAGCCACGCCTCGATCCGACGGAACTGGTATGGCTGAAGGAGCTTGATGGTCATCAGGAACTTTCCGATGGGCCCTGCAAAGGCCAGGGTCCCAAGACCCAGGGCCCCAAGGGTGAAAAAGGGCCATTTGACCTTACATGCCACAAAAAGCATGACAAAGGCAATACCGCAGACAATGATGCCTGAACTCAGGTTGTTCATAGCAACCAGACCCGCAATGGGCAGCGTCAGGGCCACGATATAGCCCATATTCTTCCATTTATTGATTTTCATACCCATGGTGGTAATCATGGCCGCCAGAAGCACGATCAGGGCAATCTTGACAAACTCCGTGGGCTGGAAACTGAAGGGGCCCAGGGGAAGCCAGCGCTTCTTGCCGTTTACCTCCTTGCCCACAAAGCTTACCGCTATCATGAGTATGTAGGACATCAGATAAGCTGCCACGGAAAACCTGGCAAATATATGGTAGTCTATCTTGGAAATGATAAGCATGCCCACGAATCCGGCTGCCGCAATCATGGCCTGACGTTCCATGAAGTATGCGCCGTTCCCCTTATAATTCAGCTGGGCCGAATAGGAACTGGCGCTGTAAATCATTACCAATCCAAAGGATGTCAGGAAAATGATGCAGAATAAAAGGCTGTAATCATAGAAATGTCTGGCCTTCTTTTTCTTCTTTGGCATCTGCTGTTCTCTTATGTCCTGTGTTCCGGCCGGGCGCCCTGCCTGTCTTTCCGGCCGGGCGGCCGTCTGCACCTTTCCCGCCATACGCAATTACCTCCTACAACGCCATGACGCACTCCTTAAAGACGCGCCCGCGCTCTTCATAATCCTTAAACATTCCCCAGCTTGCACAGGCCGGGCTGAGCAGTACATAATCGCCGATATCCGCATAAACCGCGCACACCTGCACCGCCTCCTGCATATCCTCCGCATACATGATTTCCGTGAATCCGTGCTTCTTGGCACACTCGGCAATCTTATCCCTGGTCTGTCCAATCAGGACAAGATAACGCACCTTTCCTTCAAACTCAGACACCCAGTCATCGTATTCGCTGTTCTTGTCGTAACCGCCTGCAATCAGCAGGGTTGGTCCCGGCATGGCCCGAAGCGCCTGTATGGCCGCATCCGGGTTGGTTCCCTTGGAGTCATTGTAATACCTGACCCCTGTCCTCTCGCGGACGAATTCAATCCTGTGCTCAACCGGGTTGAAGTTTTCCGCCACCCGGCCGATATCCGCCAGGGCAACGCCCATTAAAAAGCCAATGGCAGCCGCGGCCATTACATTTTCATAATTATGGCGGCCCAGGAGCTTCATGTCGCGGACGTTCACCAGGATGGTCTCACGCCCCTTCTGGCAGTATACGATGTTATCCCCGCTCATGCAGAAACCGTCAGCCAGCTTTTCCCGGCTGGAAAACCAGGTGACCTTTGGTTTAAGGTCCGGGTCCTGTCCAAATTCCCTTAACACCGGGTCATCGTAATTAAGCACCACCGAATCATCTTCTGTCTGGTTCAGGGTGATACATTCCTTAATGCGTGTATAGTTCTCCATGGTGCCGTGGCGGTTCAGATGGTCCGGGGTGATATTCAGTATTGCGCTTACATTTGGGCGGAAATCCATGATGGTCTCCAGCTGGAAACTGGATACCTCTGCCACGGTAACGGAATCCTCCGTCATCTCCAGCACCCTGGAGGTGTATGGGTCGCCGATATTGCCCACCACAAAGGTTTCCTCATATTTTGCTTTGAGGATTTCCCCTGTCAGGGCCGTTGTTGTTGTCTTGCCGTTGGTGCCTGTGATGGCTGCCAACCTTCCAAGGGAACACTGGTACGCCAGCTCTATCTCCCCGAGGATTGGAATCTTGGCATCGTCCACAACAGCCACAAAGGGGCTGTCAAGGGGTATGCCGGGACTGATGATGCAAAGCTCCACCCCCAGAAGGTCGGAGCGCTTTATCTCCCCAAGCACCACGCTGACCTTTGCCTCTTTATCAAATTTCGCCTTAATCTCTTCTTCCTTTAATGAGGCATTGCCGTCATAGAGCACTACCTCCCCGCCTCTGTCAAGCACGAGCCTGGCCGCCGCGGTTCCGCTCAGGCCTGTTCCTGCAACTAATACTTTCTGACTTTGGTTCATTTGTCAATTAACCTCCTTACATCTCCAATACGGTATGTGTCCGCATCCGGCCGGTAATGGCTTCTGGCGTCAATATGCCCAGGCTACAGTCCCAGATAGGCGACCATGCATAATATGGCAGTCACAATGGCAAATACGGCCACCACCCTGGTTTCCGACCATCCGCACAATTCAAAATGGTGGTGAATCGGCGCCATTTTAAAAATGCGCTTTCCTCCGGTGCGTTTAAAGTACGTAACCTGTATGATTACAGACAGGACCTCCACAAGGTAAATCAGGCCGATGATCGGGATGAACAGGGGCATGCGCATCATATAAGCCGAAGCCGCCACAAAACCGCCCAGGGCCAGGGACCCCGTATCCCCCATAAATACCTTGGCCGGATACACATTGAACAAAAGGAATCCCAGAAGGCTTCCCACCACGGCGCCTGTCATGGGACTGATGCCCATATCCTCCCCAATTGCCACAATGGTAAGGAAGGTGGCAACCAGGATGGTGACGCTGGTACAAAGTCCGTCCAGTCCGTCTGTAAAATTCACCCCGTTATCCGTGCCCAGCACAATAAAGAACAGGGCAGGGATAAAAAGGATTCCCAGTGAAAGGAACTTACCCCCGTCAAACCCGCCTGTAAAGGGGATAAGCATATCCGTCCCCACCTCCCCGCTGTTTAACAGGTACCAGGCAAATATGCCTGTAATAACAAATTGTCCAACTAACTTCTGCATCGGCTTCAGGCCTTCGGAGCGCTTCATCACAATCTTGATATAGTCATCCAGGAACCCGATGATGCCGAATCCCACGGTCACGAACAGGACCGGAATGATCTTGGGATAACTGGGGATATAAAAGATAGATGTAATGATGATGCTGCACAGGATGATCAGCCCGCCCATGGTAGGCGTTCCCTGCTTTTTCAGATGTGTCTGCGGTCCGTCGTCCCTTACCTGCTGGCCGAATTTCAGCTTGTGCAGAAAAGGGATGATGATGGGACAAAGCAGTGCGCTGATGGCAAATGCAATAATGATAGCTAGTATGGTTTCATGAATCATAAGGGCACCTCAATCTCATATGTATGTCTTATTTGGTAATTAGTATACGTCTTTTTCCGGGAATAATCAACTATGGATTAGAAACGTGCACAGCAGTTTCTTCCTCTGTTGCCTGAATTCCCAGATAAGGAAGTATATTCTTAAATAAATCTCCAATGACCGGTGCAGCGATGGTACCGCCGTAATAAATCCCCTCCGGTTCATCAATTGTTATCAGGGCCATGACCTGCGGATTGTCCGCCGGGGCAAAGCCGATAAAAGACGAAATATATTTTTTAAGGCTTCTTGGAAGCTTTTCCGAGGTGGCTGTCTTACCCCCGATTTTATATCCTTCCAGTTTTGCTTTTTTACCGCTTCCTTCTGATACCACCTGTTCCAGCACATACCGCATGGTGGCGCTGGTCTCCTCGGAAAGGATACGCCCCTTGCTGGGGTATTTAAACCCATGGACCGAGGACTGGTCCGCGCTTACAGCCTCCACGCCGAAATGGGGCGTGACGCGGTTGCCTCCGTTGACAATGGAGGCCGCCGTTGTAATCAGCTGGACCGGCGTGATCTGGAAGGATTGGCCAAAGGATACCGTGGCCAGCTCCACAAGGCCCATGTTCTCCTTTTTGTGCATGATGGTGGCTGCCTCACCCGGCAGGTCGATGCCCGTCTTTCCCTTAAGGCCGAACTGGGTGAAATATTTATAGTATCCATCCACTCCCAGCCTCTGGCCCACGTCAATGAACACAGGGTTGCAGGAATTCATGGCTCCCTGGAGGAATGTCTCCGAACCATGTCCCCCCACCTTGTGGCACCGTATCTTCCGGTCTTCCACAACCCTGAAGCCAGGACAGGAAAACTGGTCCGTCAGCTTTACCACGCCGGATTCCAGCCCGGCCGCGGCCGTGATGATCTTAAAGGTGGAGCCAGGCTCATAGGTGTCATTGATGCAGGTGTTCCTCCACATCTGGTTCAGCTGCTCCTGCTTTTTGGACGCAGGCAGGTCAGCTGTCTGGGCAGCCATCTCCTGGAGGCTCTGGCTGCGCAGGTTCTGGTTCAGGGTAAAGGGGTCGTTGAGGTTGAACTCCGGTACGTTTACCATGGCCATCAGTTCGCCGTTCTGCGGATTCATGACAATAATGGACACCTTTTTTGCATTTTTTTTCTCCAGAACCTGGTAAGCCAGCTGCTCCGCGTATTTCTGTATATTGACATCCAGGCTTATGTGCAGGTCATTACCCGCAATCGGCTCTATCCGGTCCTCGGCAGCATTCTCAATCTCCACTCCCTTTGCGTCTGACATGGTGAGGATCTTGCCGTTCATTCCCTTCAGGTACTTTTCGTACTTTACCTCCAGACCGATGATGCCCTGGTTGTCGCCTCCGGTGAATCCCAGTACCTTGGACGCCAGACTGTCATAGGGATAATAACGCTTGTAATCTTCGTCCACTTTTACCCCGTCCAGCCGGTAGGCGCGGATTTTATCGCCCAGTTCTTTATCCACATTTGTCTTTATGATTTCCCTGGAACTGCGTTTCTCCACCCGCTTACGCACCAGCTCCTCATCCAGGCCCAGCTCACTGCAAAGGACCTGTATCACATGCTCCCGGTCCGTCACCTGGTTATAGATGACGGAAATCGTACACACCGTGCGGTTATCGGCAATGACCACCCCATTTGCATCAATGATACGGCCCCTGGCCGCCTTGATTGTACGCTCCCTCTGGTGCAGGTCCTCTGCCATTGCGCTGTAATGTCCGGAACGGAATATCATAAGATAAGCAAGCCGCCCTGAGAGACTCACCATGACAATGGCAATGAGCAGTGCAAGGACGGCTATATTCTTTCTGTGCTTTGTAAGGTTTGGATTCATGATTGTCTCCAGCGTCCATCATTGTTAATAATATATTGGGGCCGGTCTTATTTTATGAATCTTTCTATATGGTCTGTACCATTTACTGTGTTTTTTCCGTGCCCGCGGCCGTACTGTCCCGGGCCGCATCCTGGCCGCCCTGATCATCCTGGCCTTGGCTGCTGGGGGCAGACGTCCTTACCGGCTGGGTCCGGCCGGTATCCATGGGCGGTTCTTCTGAGCCGGACGGGTCTTTCGGGACCGCGTCCGGTACGCCGCTTCCGGCCCCGCCGTCATCCGGCACGTACTCGTCTGTTTCATATTGTTTTTCTGTTTCCTCCACTAATTCCCCCTGACCTTCGCCGCTTTCCTCTGTGCTTACTTCATTGATGCCCTCGGAAGATGGCAGGTTCTCCTGGATGGATCCGTCCTCGTCCAGGTCATTGGTTGGGAATATATTTAAATAAGGAAGTGTTTCTGTCATGATCTTTGAAAATACAGTACTGGCGTAGGAACTGTGGGCCTGCTCTTCCCCCGGGGGATAGTTGGGCGTATCAATCACCACATAGACAAATACCTGCGGATCCTCAATGGGCGCAAAGCCTGCAAAGGATACCAGGTAATTCTTGGCAGAACGCGGCTGTTTTTCCGCTGTTCCCGTCTTACCGCCCACATCGTATCCCGCCACCTGGGCCGCCTTTCCGGTACCCACCTCAACGGTCTGGAACATGGCCTCCTTAAGGAAGTCCGATGTGGACCTGGATACGGTTTCCCGCACCAGGACCGATTCCTTTTTCTCCACCACGGATCCCTGCTCATTCAGTATCTGTTTTACCACATGGGGTTCATAATAGGACCCCCCGTTGAGTACGGAGCAGAATGCAGCCGCCATCTGCACCATGGTGCAGTTATAGTTCTGCCCAAAGGCATTGGTGGCCAGATCCGTAGGTCCCATATCGTCCGCCGTATGCACAAGCCCGCTGGTATCTGCCTCGCCCGGCAGGTCTATGCCGGTCTTGTCGCCAAACCCGAAAATGGACTGGTATTTCGTAAAACGCTCCCTTCCAATCATGGCGCCCATACGCATCATGGCCACATTACAGGACTGCATCAATGATTCCTGTACGTCCAGCCACCCATGTCCGCCCCTGCGGTATGCCGTACACTTAATATCCCAATCCCCCACATGGAGGTAACCGGTACATTCAAAACTGTCGGTGGTCTTTATTACCCCTTCCTCCAAACCGGCTGCAACAGTAAATATCTTGGATGGGGATCCCGGTTCATAGGTATCGCTGACACAGAAATTCCTCCATATCTGGTTCCATGCCACCTGCTGTCCATAAGACAGTACCTCCTCACGGCTGTAATGGTCAAGGACCTGGTCCTCGGTGATGGTCTCCCCGTCATTTTCCCTTCTGTATACATGGGCTGCTTCCTTTTTGCCCAGAGCCATCAGGTCCTCCTGGGTGTATCCGCTTACATCCCTGGGATTATTAAGGTCAAACACGCTGCTGGTGCCCATGGCCAGTATCTCGCCGTTATTGGGATTCATGACAATGGCGGCCGTGACCTTGCTGCCCACGGTTGTCTGCCACTCATTGATATATTTCTGGACAATATTCTGGATGTTCACGTCAATGGTGCTTACCACGGTCTTGCCGTTGGTGGCGGACTTCACCACGCCCTCAAGATTGGAGTTCTCATCCAGATAACCGTACTCGCGCCCATTCACTCCAATCAGGCTGCTGTTATAGTACTGCTCAATCCCGCCGGTTCCCACGCTGCCGTCACTGCTGGTAAATCCAATCACGCTGCAGGCCATTGAGTTATAAGGGTAAATCCGCTTATATTCATCCTCAAACCAGACTCCCTTAACCCGCTTCCTGCCTTCCACCTCATCCTTGTTTTTGATGTAGGCATCGTTCTTCTCCTTTGCCAGCTGTTCAAACGCAGTCCTCTGGTCATAGGTGAGCTGCCGTCCCTTGCTGTACCTGAGATAAGCAGAATCCTTTTTTTCCTCTATCATGGCGCGCAGTTCCCCTGCGTCAAAGCCAAAGCTGGCCACCAGGGTTTCAATGGTCGGTTCCAGATAACGCTCCGGGGCAGACATGATCTGCCTTGGGTCAATAATCAGGTTATACACCTTCTCGCTGGTGGCCAGATAGGTCCCGTTCCTGTCCACGATATCCCCGCGCCTGTAGGGTATGACACGGCTTTCGTACTCCTGCTGCCTCTGTGTCAGCACGATTTTTTTGTACTGCTCATTGTTGTCCCTGATGATCCTGTAAAGCACCATTATTAATGCAAATAAAGCCAGCGTAATCACCAAAACGGTGATTGCCAGCTTTTCCTGCAGGTACTTGGGATAAAAATATTTGCCTTTCTGGTTATGTCCATCACGGCCGTTTCCATTTCCCTTGCCTTGGGAACGGCCGTTTCCATTAGTGTTCCGGGATGTCTTCATACTGTCTTACATACTCACTTTCTGTCTTATCATACAGCAGCACCTGGTTCTTCTTGGCATATACCATGCCCAGCTCCTTTGTCGCAATCTCATAAATCTTATTCAGGTCAATGCTGGTATTAATACTGGTTTCCAGGGCATCATTCTCCGCCTTAAGCTTCTCCAGGTGTGCCTCCATGGTCTCAATATGATGCATTCTTGCCGTAATGGATGACTGCAAATGGAGGTAATTGATGCAGAGGTATAAGGTAAACACTGACGCAATGGTAAGCATGATGACATATGGAAGGTCCATATACAATGCCCGTTCCTGATTGCGGCGTATCCGGTGGTTGTGCCGGACGGATTGGCTGCCTGCCGGTTTTCTTACCGGCCGCTGTGGTCTTGGGGCTTCCTGTGGTTTAAGCTGTGGTGCCGCCGAACCATACACATAATCATGTCTCTGTGCCGGCCTGCGGTTTGTCTGTGTGTGCGCGCGTCCTGCTGACGCCTGTCTTCTTGCAGCCATGGCCTTATATCCTCCCTTCTGTCATAATCTGGTCATCCTTTGTACGCATTGAGCACTTAGCATCTGTATTTTAGACGCTTAGTGCGAAAGCGCTTCGCCATACTTAGCGAGGTCCCTTCGGGCTTAGTATGGTCGAAGCCACATCCTGCGTCTGTATTTCAGACGCTTAGAATCATGGTATTTACATTACATCTCACCCCGCTCAAACACGCGCAGCTTTGCGCTCTTTGAACGGCTGTTCTCCTCCAGTTCCTCCTTGGAGGGCAATATGGGCTTTCTTGAGATAACCTTGCCCCTGCTCTTCCTGCCGCACATGCAGACAGGAAAATCATGGGGACAGATACAGGGATTTTCATTGGTCCTGAACCGGTTCTTCACGATCCTGTCTTCCAGTGAATGGAAGGTAATGATACTGAGACGGCCTCCTGGGTTCAGAAGTTCAATCATGGTATCAATGGACTGTTCCAGCACATCCAGTTCATGGTTGCACTCAATCCTTATGGCCTGGAAGGTGCGCTTGGCCGGATGTCCGCCCGTGGCCCTTACCCTGGCCGGGATGGCGGCCTTGATAATCTCCGCCAGCTGTCCTGTTGTCTCAATGGGATGTTCCCCTCTTGCCCTTACAATGTGCTTTGCTATGTTCTTGGCAAAATTGTCCTCACCATAATCCCGGATGATCCGGTACAGCTCCATCTCAGTATAGGTATTGACAATGTCTGCCGCCGTGGTAGTATTCCTCTGGTCCATCCTCATATCAAGGGGCGCGTCCTCCCTGTAGGTGAATCCCCTGGATGCAGTGTCCAGCTGATAGGAGGAAACCCCCAAATCCAGGTAAATCCCATCCACCTTCATAAGCCCCAGTCCATTCAGCACTGCCCTGATATCCTCATAATTGCTTCTTACAATGGTAACCTTATCCTTAAAATGCTCCAGCCGCCTGCCGGCCGCCTCTATGGCATCCGCGTCCTGGTCAATCCCTATGAGCCGGCCGCTCCCCAGACGCTTGCATACCTCATAGGCATGTCCGCCTCCGCCCAGCGTGCCGTCCACATAGATTCCTCCGGGCTTTATATTCAGGCTGCCCACTGTTTCATACAAAAGTACGGACTTGTGTACAAATGATTGTTCCTCCATTAAATTCCCAAACCTTCCATATGTTCTGCAATCTCTTCCATATCATCAAAGGTGTTAGCCTCAATCCACTTATCCTTGCTCCAGATTTCAATACGGCTTCCCACACCTACCAGTACTGCGTCTTTCTCAATTCCGGCAAACTCCCTGAGGATGGCCGGAAGAAGGATTCTTCCCTGCTTGTCTACTTCACAGGTGGTAGCGCCTGCCAGGAGGAAACGTGAAAACTTACGTCCGGCGGCATTGGTAAGGGGCAGTGTGCGCAGTTTTTCTTCAAGGGCGGTCCATTCTGAATTCTCATACACAAAAAGGCAGTTATCAAGGCCCTTCGTAACAACGAATTCGTCGCCTAACTGCTCTCTGAACTTGGAAGGTACGATCAGGCGTCCCTTCGCGTCTACTGTATGATTGTACTCACCCATGAACATAACTTATCACCTGCCGTACGTCAGTGATGTCCCGTGGATGCCCATGGGGGAATCCGAAGCCCCCACTTCATCCACATAACAACCATCCTCTACCACTTTGCACCACTTTCTACCACTTGTATGTCCATCATAGTACAGAAATTGGGAAATGGCAAGAAGTTTTTACGAATTTCTTATAAAAAAATTTCAAAAAAACAAGGCAGCTGCGTGGTTTTTCGCAGCTGCCTCTACATGTGGGATACACCCACCCATAAGCACTAAATATTGATTTTTTTACTAAATCCCCCCTGGAATATCCCCCACTTTCCTCCCCTTTTTCAGGTTTTGGTGTTTAAAAATGATAACGCCTGCCGATATCAGCACCAGCACGGCCGAGAGCAGCTGGGACACTGCGAATCCGGTCCCGGGAATCAGAAGCTGGTCCGTGCGCAGGCCCTCAATCCATACACGCCCAAGGCCGTAGCCCAGGAAATAAATCCACATCATTTCCCCTTCAAACTTCTTATGTTTCCTGTACCACAGCATGAATCCAAGGACGCACAGGTTCCATACCGACTCATAAAGGAAGGTGGGATGGACCTGGATATAGGCAATCCCATTCTCCACAATCTCATGGTCAATCAGCTGCCGGGATATCATGGACGGGTTCACCAGGCTCTTCTTAATGCGCATGGCAAAAAGGTTGTTGGTATATCCGCCAAATGCCTCGCAGTTAAAGAAATTCCCCCACCGGCCGATGATCTGGCCTGTAATCAGGCCCAGCACACCGCTGTCTGCCATGGAAAAAAAGGACATCTTCCTGACCCTGGTAAACACGATAAGGGTAATGACCGCACCGATGACGCCTCCGTAGATTGCCAGGCCGCCCCCACGCGTGTTAAATATCTGCAGCAGGTTGTCCTTATAGGTATCCCAGTCAAAAATCACATAATACGCCCTGGCGCCAATGATGGAAAATATAATGCCGTACAGTGCAAAATCCAGATACACATCCGGATCCTGTCCCCTGCGCCTTGCATCTGAAAATGCAATGGCCATCCCGGCCAGCATCCCCAGGCCGATGATGATCCCGTAAAATGCAATCCTGAAGCCAAACACGGTAATGCTGTTCGGCAGGTGCTGTATGGTAATGCCCAGATTCACAAAGCTTAAATCTGCTCCTGTTACTGCTTCCATTGAAAATCTCCTTCCTGCATCCGGCACCTTGTGCCTGTCCTTTTAACCCCTGGCAGAACCGCGCGCCTTTGCGCAGCACCAGGTGTTATACTTTCCCATTTTACCCCGAAGTAATGTAAAATGCAAGAAGGGATTTGACAGCCCTGCATCCCATGCCCAACAGCCCCTTACCTGGCCGCCAGGGCCGCCATGGTGATATAATTGTAGGGCTTATTAAAATGCGGCAGGAAAAACAGGTCAAACAGCTTCAGCTTATCAATGTCAACCTGCTCTTCTATGGCCATGGAAAACAGATGGATGCCCATGGAAATATCATAGTCCGAACACATCTGCGCCCCCAGTATAATCCTTGTATCCATGTCATACACAATCCGTATCTTCACCCGGTTGTTCCCATTCTCCATGAACTCCGCCTTCTGCCAGTCCTCATAATCCGTCACACCGGCCTTATACCCCAGCCGTTCTGCCCTGGCAAGGCTGATTCCCGTGCTGAGCATGTGTAGCCCCCATATGCTGATGCCATTGGAGCCCTGTACCCCCGGGGATTCAAGGAGCCGGCCGCAGGCATTGTGGGCCGCAATGATACCGGAGCGGACCGCGTTGGTTGCCAGCGCAATATAGTCCGTGGCCTGGATGGCATTATTATAGACCGTGGCGCAGTCACCGATGGCATAAACCCCCGGAATGCTGGTTTCCTGTTTCCGGTCTGTTAAAAATGCCTGATTCTTAAAAACCTTGATCTGTCCCTGCCCCAGCATTGTATTCGGTTTAAAGCCAATGCCGAAAACCACCATGTCAGCCTCATGGCTTCCTTTGTCCGTAATGATTTTCTGGACCTTCCCGTCACCTTCCAGTTCCGTGACGGTTTCCCCAAATGCCAGCTTTACGCCGTGGTCCATCAGGTTCTTTGTCATGATATCGGAAAACTCCCGGTCATAATATCCGGACAGGCAGGTTTCTGCACAGTCAATCAGCACCACCTCCCGCCCATTCCGCCGGAATGCCTCGGCCAGCTCCACTCCGATGTATCCTGCCCCCACAACCGCAATCTTACGGATGGATGCATCCTTTAACTTCTCAATCACATCCTGTGCATTCTGGAACAGCTTAACAAACTGGACATTTTCCAGGTCCATGCCTTTTATCTCCGGTCGGACCGGAATGGAGCCCGTGGCCAGTATCAGCTTGTCATAAGACTGTTCAAGGTCCTTTCCGTCCCTGTCCCGCCCATATACGATCTTACGGTCATAATCAATGCGGGTAATCCTGGTCTCCATGTGGATTTCTGCCCCTTTTTCCTCAAATATCCCCTTGCTGGAATAGAACAGCCCTTCCGGCCCTGATATCTGTTTTCCTATCCAAAGGGCCATGCCGCACCCCAGGAAACTGATGTTTGAGTTCATGTCAAATGCAATGACCCGGTTGCCCGGAAACTGGTCCAGTACTGTATTGATGGCGGCCGTACCTGCGTGGTTTGCGCCGATTACTACGATTGTCTCTCCCATTTCATATCTCCTTCACTGTTTTGGGTTGATTGGTATCCCTGTGCTTATATTCTTCCCGCCAAGCCTGATTTTATTGACATTTGGCGGTTAAACATTTTCTGCTTTCATTCCCCCCTGTTTTATGATATGATAATAAGGCTGTAATTACTTATTATAATAGGAAGGTAATCATATGAAATTAGGTATCGTAGGACTTCCCAATGTCGGAAAAAGTACTCTTTTTAATTCCTTGACCAAGGCAGGCGCGGAGTCAGCCAATTATCCGTTCTGTACCATTGACCCAAATGTAGGCGTAGTGCCTGTTCCGGACGCGCGTCTGGACAAGCTCACTGAAATGTATAACTCTGAAAAAACCACTCCTGCCGTTATCGAGTTCGTGGACATTGCAGGACTTGTAAAAGGCGCATCCAAAGGCGAGGGCCTGGGCAACCAGTTCCTGTCCAACATCCGTGAAGTGGACGCCATTGTCCACGTGGTCCGCTGTTTTGACGACCCCAATGTCATCCATGTGGATGGCTGCATCGACCCCTTAAGGGATATTGAAACCATTAACCTGGAGCTCATCTTCTCTGATATCGAGATTCTGGAACGCCGCATTGCAAAACAGTCCAAGGGCGCCTTTAACAATAAGGAACTAGCCAAGGAAGTGGAGCTGTTAAAGGCCATGAAGGCCCACCTTGAAGAGGGAAGGCTGGCCCGCAGCTATGAGACAGAGGACGAGGATGAGCGTGAGTTCATCAACACCCTGAACCTGCTCACATGGAAGCCTGTCATATTCGCTGCCAATGTTGCGGAAGGCGACCTGGCAAATGACGGCGCTGACAACGGATATGTGCAGTCCGTCCGCGGTTTTGCCGCTGAAAACGGATGTGAGGTATTTGTCATCTGTGCTGAGATTGAGCAGGAAATCGCAGAGCTGGATGAGGATGAGAAGAAAATGTTCCTGGACGATCTTGGCCTTACCGAATCCGGGTTGGAGAAGCTGATTGCCGCCAGCTACCGCATCCTGGGCCTTATGAGCTACCTGACCGCAGGTCCTCAGGAAAGCCGCGCATGGACCATTAAGGTCGGCACCAAGGCGCCGCAGGCAGCAGGCAAGATCCACAGCGACTTTGAGCGCGGCTTCATCCGCGCCGAGGTAGTGAACTACGACGACCTGATGAACTGCGGCAGCATGGGGGCTGCCAAGGAAAAAGGCCTGGTCCGCTCAGAAGGAAAGGAATATGTGATGAGGGACGGGGATGTGGTCCTGTTCCGTTTCAATGTATGAAACCAATATCATAAGCCGGTCCCCTGAAAGCGGGTAACCGTCAGGGCATGTATGTACAATGCCCTGGACGGATATCCTTCAGGGGACCGACTTTCGCTTTTCCATCCACCCTTTTCAGTGGTTTTCCGTTTCCCTGTAATTTACCCAAGTTTCCGAGTTTTCGTATTTACCAGAAACTTTTTCTGTCATCCTTATATATTTTCAAAATATTTTCTGTTTTACCCCTCTATTTTGGTCCAAAAACATATTTTCTTGCTTTTTCCATTTTACTGTGCTAAATTATTTATATTATTGACTCAGAAAACGGGGGATTTGATATGGAACTGTTAAGCACCATTGTGGAAACCATCAATAACTATCTTTGGGGGATTCCCATGATTGCACTTCTCTTTGGGACACATCTTTTTCTTACAATCCGCACGGGATTCATCCAGAGGAAAACATGGACCGGCATCCGGCTCTCTGTCACAAAAGATCCCGACTCAAGCGGCGATATCAGCCAGTTTGCAGCCCTTACCACCGCCCTTGCCTCCACCATAGGAACCGGCAATATCATTGGCGTGGGAACAGCCATTGCCCTTGGCGGCCCGGGCGCCGTTCTGTGGTGCTGGCTCACCGGCGTGTTCGGAATTGCCACCAAGTATGGCGAATCCCTTATCGCGGTCAAGTACCGTGTGCGCACCAAGGACGGCACCATGCTGGGAGGCGCCATGTATGCCCTGGAACGCGGACTGAACATGAAGTGGCTGGGCATCGTCTTTGCAGTGCTGGGCACCCTTACCTCCTTTGGGATTGGATGCGGCGTCCAGGTCAACGCCATCTCCAGTATTGTGAACAGCAATGTGAAGCCGCTTATTACGTCCGGCAGCCTTAAGGATCTGCTTGATACATATCCATGGATCATCAGCCTTTTAGTGGGCCTTATCACAAGCGGGGTTACCTGCCTGGTTATCTTCGGAGGGGTGAAATCCATTGCAAGGGTGTGCGAAAAGCTGGTGCCTTTCATGGCATTTTTCTATGTTGTGGGATGTATTTTCATCCTCTTCCTTAACCGTGCATTCCTGGGCGAAACATTGTCCGTCATATTCCGCAGCGCGTTTACGCAAATGCGCTCCATTGCAGGCGGACTGGTGGGCTCAGGTATCATGATGTCAGCCCGGTACGGAATTGCCCGCGGCCTTTTTTCCAATGAATCCGGCATGGGTTCCGCCCCAATCGTGGCCGCTGCCGCCCAGACCCGCAATCCGGTGCGCCAGGCCCTTGTATCTGCAACCGGAACCTTCTGGGATACCGTGGTGGTCTGCCTCATGACCGGCCTTGTCCTTGTCAGCAGCATCATTGGCCATGATTCCATCAGCGTTACCAACCTGTCCGGCGGAGAACTGACCAATGCTGCCTTTTCCCTGATTCCTTACATCGGGCAGCCGATCCTCATAGTGGGCATCATCACATTTGCATACTCCACCATCCTGGGCTGGTCCTATTACGGAGAACGGTGCCTGGAATACCTGATGGGCAAGAAAGGGCTGGTTCCTTACCGCCTGGCCTGGGCTTTGGTGCTGGTGGCTGCCCCTGTCATCCAGCTGGAACTTGTATGGAGTATCGCAGATACGCTCAATGCACTGATGGCCATTCCAAACCTGATAGCCGTACTGCTGCTGTCCGGCGTGATTGTAAAGGATACCAAGTATTATCTGGCGCATCTGGATGAGAAGGATGAGACGCCGATTCCTTTGGTGGATGATAAATAAGAATAGAAAAAGGTTGGATGCCCGGCTGCACAGCCAGAATCCAACCCTTTCTTTTTGTACCCTCATACCATATCCTTGTAAAGCGTTATTCTAAATATTCTTTTCCATCCATAAGGCATATCTTTCTATCCCTTCCTCAATTGATATGCCAGGTTTCCACCCCGTATCCTCTTCTATGCGCTGAATTGACATTGCCCCCAAATCATCATAACCAAGACCACCAGCTCCCACTGCAATCCGGGACTTGGGATACAGTGCCTTTACTTTATCAATCACCCGGCTATAAGGCACCAGCTGCCCTCCCCCGATATTATATGCATCATAGCGTAGTGTACGGTTATTCACAATCCGTCCGATTGCTTCCACGCAGTCATCAATATAAATATAATCCATCTTCTGGTCAGCCCCTTTGTCTAACAGCATTTCCTCCCCCTTTACCGCATGACGTAAAGCTTGTTCAACCGGGCATGACATACTCCTGCCCGGGCCGTATACAAAAGCCACCCTAAGAGAAGCGGTCTGCAGGCCATAGTTTCTCACAATTTCCTCACACGCCACTTTAGAAGCGCCATAGGGGCTTTCACCATGAAGCTTCTGTTCTTCATATACGACAGGACTATCCGTGTTCCCATATACAGCGCCGGAACTGATGTAGATAAAACGGCTGACCTCAAAAAGCTTTGCAGCTTCCAACACATTCAAGGTTCCTGTCACATTTACGCGGTAAACCTTATAAGGATTGTCCCTGTACAGCATGGGATGGGAAATGGCCGCATTATGTATAACCTGTTCCACCCTGTATTTTTTCATGATTTGATACAAAAGACCGTATTCCCCCAAATCACCGGTCTCATAAATACACTGTCTGGAGGCACCGCGGGGAATGGTGCGGTTAAAACACACCACATCATTCCCCTGCTCTGCCAGATATGATGCAAGCCTGGTGCCAACCAACCCGCTTCCCCCTACCAATAAAATCCTCATAATCACAACCTCCCAATCATCCTGCCGTATTGCCTCCGTCAACCACTAATGTGGTACCGGTTGTAAATGCCGCCTCATCACTAAGTAAGTAAAGGGCGCCATACGCTGATTCCTCTGATGTCCCAAACCGTCCTAAAGGATATTCACTGAGCATGCGGCGCTCCAATCCCTCCGGATCCTGACTGTTTGCTATATCCTGCCTGAGCATCGGCGTTTCTGTTGCACCCGGACAAAGAACATTTACCCGTATATTATATTTTCCCAGTTCCATGGCCGCACTCTTTCCCATAATTACAATACCGCCTTTGGCAGCATTATATGCAATGGAACCTGTAGCGCCTAGGATTCCGCGCTGCGATGCCGTAAGCACAATGGATCCGCCACGCTCCCTCATATTCAGTGCTGCTTGTTGCAGACAAAGAAACGTCCCCTTAAGATGAACGTTCATGATTTTATCAAAATGCTGCTCTGTACAGGAAAGGAGGTCAGATGAAGAAACAATACCGGCAGCATGGAACAGACCATCTATCTTCCCCATAAAGCCCAACGCTGCCTCAAATAATTGATTAACCTGATTTGAATCACAGATATCGGCAGGAATAAAATGGGTTCCAGGTAATCGTGATGCCAATTCTTCCCCTTTCTCCACATCTAAATCTGACAAAACCAGCGTTGCCCCCTCTTTATGGAACAGTCCTGCCGCAGCTTTGCCAATTCCTCCTGTTGCTCCTGTTATAACGATACATTTTCCATCCAAACGCATATCCTTCCCCCTATCCTTTCATCTGTCTGATTCGCATTTTCAAAGCCTTCATCTGTTCCGGCTGCAGCAACAGCACAACGATTACCATGAGATATGGCAGTGTCAGGATCAGATGCGATGATATGGCTGTCAGCTGTGCCTGGTTCGATAAGCCTTCTGCCACACCAAACAGCAACGCAGCCACAAACATTGCAATGGGCCTTCCGCCAGATAACATGATGGCGGCCAAAGCAATGAATCCTCTGCCTGATGTCATATTCTCGGAAAACATACTTAAATACCCCAGGGATATCTGTGCGCCTGCAAGTCCGCTCATTAAGCCTGAAATCATAATCGTACTCCACCTGACAGTTGTAACAGAAACACCAACAGAAGAAGCTGCTGTGGGATTTTCACCGCAGGCCCTGATATTCATCCCATATTTCGTCCTGTAAAAAATGATATACGTCAATATAATAAATATCCAGGAGAAATACGTACACAGGGTATGGTTGGTGAACAGCTGCTGTAGGAGGGGGATATCCTTCAGGATCGGGATACTGTATTTTGGTAATCCCACGATGCGGTCATCCACCAGTGTGCCTGTAACATTAAACATGGACCGCAAAAGGAATGTTGTAAGGCCAAGGCTCAGGGAATTAATGGCAAAACCTGTAATGGTCCCTTCCCCGCCCAGCCTAAGATGCAGGAAACCAAATAAAATATTGATTAAAAGCGAACCTAATATGGCACATAACAGCCCCACCAGGGCACTGCCCGTATAATAGCTGCCTGCCACCCCAGCAAATGCAGCCATCAGCATGGCCCCTTCCAGTGTTATATTCGGAGTCCCTGCCAGCTGGCAATACAATCCGCCGGAAGCACAAAGAACAATAGGGGTTGTAACTCGCGCAACTACTGCTAAAAGTGTGGCATTAATAAACATTTTTTACCTCCTCTGTTCCTTTTCCCTTGTTCCGCAACATGGGGTTCCCCGGCCATTTAAACGAAATCCTGTCCAGTAACCCCAGCGTCCTGACAGAAACAAAACAGATGATAATACCTTTAATCACATCAGCCAAAGCCCTGGATACATCTGTAGTTCTCTCAATGGATAATGCCCCTGCTTTCAGGGTCCCGAAGAATACGGAAGATAATGTTACCCCAAGAGGAGTGCTATTACCAAGCAAGGCGGCCAGCATTCCGTCAAAACCGAAATTCGGAGAAAAACTTGCCATCAGACGTTCCTGAACCCCCATGATTTCAACAGCTCCGCCTAACCCGGCAATGCATCCGCTAATCAGCATGACACCTATCCTTACCCTGTCTACCTGAATTCCCCCATATCTTGCAAATTGCGGATTTACACCAGATATATGGAACTCATATCCCAGTTTACTCTTATTGAACAGTATGTAAAACAGGACAATCATGAACGCTCCAATGATAAGTCCGGTATTGACTGAGTAAGGCGGCATAATAGATGTCAGCTTTGCACTTGCCTCAATCTCATTGGTGGCAATGGTGGAAACCATACTGTCTGTTGCAAGAAAATACTCTTGAATGATAAAATTGTTTAAATTTATTATCATATAATTTAACATTAAAGTCGTAACTACCTCACTGGCATTCAGATAAACCCTCATCAATGCAGGAATCATGGCATAAAACATACCAGCCGCCATGGCAGCCAAAAAGCAAAGGGCAACATGTGCCAAATGGGGAAGGCCCTTACAGGAAACCCCCACAATGGTTCCGGCCAGGGCTCCTATATACAGCTGTCCCTCAACTCCCATGTTAAACATACCGCCTCTAAACGCAATGGCGGATGCAACAGAAGTAAACAATAGAGGCGTAATCCATCTTAAAGTGGATGCAATGGCAAATTTACTCCCCAAGGCTCCCTTAAATAATTTATAGTATACCTCCGTAGGATTATAGCCACTTCCCAGTACAATCAAACCGCCTACCAAAAAAGAGATTATGATGGCTGATATGATTGTCTTTATATTAACCGGCCTTAATTTAAACTCCAAGCTCAAATCATTATCCTCCTATCATCTTTCGTCTTTTATACCAGCCATCCACAGACCCAGTTTTTCTTCTGTTGCATGGACCTGGTCCACCTCACCTATGATCTGTCCTCTGTACATAACAAGAATCCGGTCACTAAGGCTGATTATCTCTGATAATTCATTGGAAAACAGCAAAACCCCGCTTCCCAAATCCCTCTGCGCCACAATCTGTTTATGGATGAATTCAGTGGCCCCTATGTCAACTCCCCTTGTGGGCTGTGCTGCCACCAGTAAATGGGGCTTGGTATACATTTCCCTTGCAATAATCAGTTTCTGGAGATTTCCTCCTGACAGTGAGCTGGCATTATCCTGAATCTTATTGTATCTCACATCATACTCAGCCAATCCCTCGATACACGCCTTATCAAATTCCTTATAGTTTAGGAATATTCCTTTATGGAACCGCCTCAGTGTGTGCAGATACAAAAGATAGTTATCCCTGATGCTTGCATATCTGGCAGCCCCCACCTCCTGTCTGTCCTCTGGAATATGTCCCACATGAAGGTCCCTGCACTGTCTGGATGTGTTATTTCCCCCCAGGATATTGCCGCCTATGCTGATTTTGCCACTGCGTATTTTCCGCAGCCCTGTGATTGCTTCTATCAGTTCGGTCTGGCCGTTCCCCTGGACCCCGGCTATACCGACTATCTCCCCCTGCCGTACACAAAAGGAAACATCATTCACAGCCGGAATTCCCTGGTCATTACTACAGGATATATGATTCACATCTAATACGATTTCCTTTGGCTCAGATATGTCTTTTTCAACGCTCATCAACACTTCACGCCCCACCATCATCCGGGCGATTTCATGTTCCGTGGTTTCCTTTGTATCTATGGTCCCCACGGTTTTGCCCAGCCGCATAACAGTTATCCTGTCTGTAATAGCCGTGACTTCCGAAAGCTTATGTGTTATTAAAATAATGGATTTTCCCTGATTTCTTAATTCATCCAGGGTAATAAACAGCTGATTGATTTCCTGCGGCGTTAATACTGCCGTGGGTTCGTCCATAATCAATATATTTGCACCCAGATATAATGCTTTTAAAATCTCTACCCGCTGCTGCAGACCAACCGGTAATTCTTTTACTAAAGCAGACGGATTTACTGTCAGATTGTACTTCCTGCTGATTTCTTCCACGATTTCAATGCTTTTCCTTTTATCTATCAAACCATTTTTTGCGTGAGGAGGTTTTCCCATTACTATATTTTCTGCCACTGTCATTGACGGGACAAGGCTAAAGTGCTGCTGAACCATTCCAATCCCCAGGGCAATCGAATCCTTGGGACTGTGGATAACTACACGTTTCCCATCAATATATATCTCCCCCGCAGTAGGCTGATGCAGACCGTAAAGCGTATTCATAAGCGTGGTCTTTCCTGCTCCGTTCTCACCACAGATGCCATGGATTTCAGCCCATTTCAACTGGAGGTTCACTTTATCATTGGCTGTGAAATTACCAAATTTTTTGGTAATTTCCTGCATTTCAACTGCTAATGCCACTTTTTTGCTCCCCTTTCACCATAGTGTCATTTTTGCGGCAATGCTTTTATCATTGCCGCAAAACATCATCCAGGTTCTATTTATCTTTTTCAGCAACTGGATTTACTGTGATTTCTCCGGAAACTACCTTTTCCTTTGCATCTTCGACTGCTTTCAGGACATCTTCCGGCAAATCATATTGTTCTTTGGTGGGAAGCGCCAAATACACATTGTCATTTTCCAATCCATACCAAAACACGCCAACTTCAAATCTGTCTTCTGCAATTTCCTTCATGGCATTGTATATCCATTGGTCATATGCGATTGCCATTGAACCGATGACCTGGCCGGGAAGCACACCATTCTGGTTGACATCAACACCGATACACAGTCCTCCGGTTTCCTTTGCAGCGTCAAACATCCCAAGACCTGATTTAGCTGCGGCTGCATATACAATATCGCAGCCCTGATTATACAACATCAGCGCCAAATCCTTTCCCTTTGTAGGGTCTTCAAAGGAACCTACATACACAGGATCCACAACGATATCAGGATTCACGGATTTGGCCCCCTGTTCATAACCTGCCAGGAAGCGGTTAATCTCAGCATTATCCTGTCCGCCTATAAAGCCGATATGGTTTGTTTTGGTAATCATGCCAGCTTCCACTCCGGCCAGATAAGAACCTTCATGTTCCTGTCCTAACAGACACTTCATATTATCCAGTTCTACCTCGCCTAAGGTCAGTACAAAATCCACATCCGGATAATCCGGCGCCACCTTGGAAGTTGCATCTACCAGTTCCACATTCAGCGCAACAACAATATCATAGCCATCTTCACAAAGAGCCCTTATGCTTTCCTCATATTCGCCCTTCTGAACCTCCACAATCTGGGTTTCCATACCATATTCATCTGCAGCCTTCATGAATCCGCTGTGGCAAAGGTCCGTCACCCCCTGGTCCCCCAATTTCTGGGCGGTTACCAAAGCTGCTTTCATACCTGCTTTTTCCTCGGTTTTCTTCTCAGTTGCTTTTTCCTGGTTGTCTGGTTTTGTTTCCTCTGTACCCGCAGCTGATGCCGGTGCCTGGGTAGCCGCTGTGCCTGCTCCTTTGCATCCTCCCATGGATGCTGCCAGCATTGTCATACACATAACTAACGTGAGCCACTTCTTGGTTTTCTTCATATTCTTTTTCCTCCTTGGAATATATTAAATTTGGCGTGGTATGAACATACCATAGCCTGAATCCATAGTAATGGTGTCATCCTTATAAACAGTAGTACCTCGTACAATAGTCTCGCGGACAGCTGCTTCAGATTGATATCCCTCGAATATCCCGCAATCCAGTAATGTTTTGGAAAATGATTTCATTCCTTCATAAACCCATTTCCTGTTTAAGTCCACAATAGCAAAATCTGCATCCTTTCCCACTTCTATTGCCCCTTTTTGCTGCAGGCCAAAAATCCTGGCCGCATTAATGGATGTCATCCTGGCAATCTGGTGCAGCGGCAGGCCACGTTTGACATATCCTTCTGTAATCATGATGGTGAGCATAAGTTCAACACCCCCAAATCCCGGTAATGCATCCCAGATATTATCCGCCTCCAGCTTTTCCTGCTCAGAATATGGACCATGATCTGTTCCGATTACATCAATATTACCGTTCAGCACATGGTCCCATAACCGTTCCAGGTTATCCCTTGGCCTGATTGGCGGATTGCATTTTGCAAATGCGCCGCACTCATCCATGCGGGTATTATCATATGCAAGATAATGTGGGCATGTTTCTGTATATACATGATGTCCCTGTCTTCTGGCCTCCAGGGTTGCATCCACTCCCTCTGCAGCGCTCATATGGCATATCAGCAAATCTGTACCATATACCTTAGAAAACAGGACAGCTCTTTGAATGGCTTCCACCTCTGAAAAAGCCGGACGGCCTTCATGATACCTGGATGGCTGCCGGATGCCTTCTTCCTTTTTCCATTGACAGAAATTGCTTACAATATCTGCATTCTCAGCATGTACGGCAATCATACCTCCAAATTTTGAAACCTTTTCCATTGCACGGCATAATTCGTGGTCCGGCAAATGTGGATAATCCGGATTTGCATAGGAGATAAATACCTTGAATGCACAGCAGCCCAGCTCATTCATCTCCTCCAGACGGTCTATGGAGGCAGGTATGCAGCCTCCCCATAATCCAAAGTCAATGACAGAGTTTTCTTTTGCAACATTATATTTCAGTTCAAACGATGGCTTGTCCACCACCGGCGGAATGCTAAGAGGCATTTCCAGGGTGGTTGTCACGCCTCCCCTTGCACAGCATCTTGTAGCGTGATGGAAATCCTCCCTGTAATTCTGCGGGCCTGGTTCCCAATAATGGGCATGGGTATCAATCAGACCTGGAAATACCGTAAGACCCTCTATTACCCTTACCTCTTTTGCCTCAACTACAAACCCAGGCGCCAAAATCGCCGCAATCTTCCCATCTTTAACAGCTATATTAGCTTTCCTGACCCCATTTTCAAAAACAACATCTCCATCAGCCAACAGCAAATCATAACATAACCCCATGTTTCTACCTCCTACTCTGACACACCACATACATCAATTGCTGTCAGCGCATAAATCAGAGCTGCCTTAGCCAGCTCACTGGTTTCTACCCACTCTACGTCCGAATGTGCACAACCGATGTCCCCTGGTCCATACATAATGGATGGTATGCCAGCCAATGTGCAGAGCAATCCGGAATCCCCCCAATATGTTTCCCCCTTTATAGGATATTCCTTTTTAAGTACCGCCTTACTGTTGCTTTGAATGGACCTGACCAGTATATTATCCGGTGATATCTCCATTGCAGGTCTGTACATGTCAATAAATTCAACAGTTGCATGGATACCCTCCCGCCCTGAGGCAACTTCCTCTGCTAATTTCCTGAATTCCTCCTCAATCCCTTTGATTGTCTGAGTGGGAATCCATCTGACATCAATATGTACCTTGCACAAATCTGGTATAATGCCTGCAAATGTAGGGCTTTCACCTAAAAGGTATGGCATATTGGCTTTTGCCGCTCCCTGGACTAATCCCACATTAATTGTGGGCGGGCTGCAGAAAGCATGCTTTTTGGAAGACCATTCCGGAATCATTTCATTTTCCACCCTGCGTATGAATTCTGCTGCTGCATAGTTGGCATTGGCTCCGTTCCATGGCACACTGGAATGAACGGATCGTCCATAAAAAGTAACCGTAAAATAATCACATCCCTTATGGGCCACAACCGGCTGCAGGGATGTGGGTTCACCTACAATAGCCAGGTCTGTTAAAGGTCCGTTTCTTACGATATAGCGTGTCCCTTCACTTCCGGCCGCATCTTCATCAATCACCCCAGCATACACCAGATTCCCCTTCAGCTTCACATCTGCGTCTTTAAGAAGCTTCATGGCGTATGCCATTGTGGCCACGCCGCTCTTCATATCAGCAGTACCGCGCCCATACATTTTTCCATCCTTAATTACAGCGCCAAACGGATCCTCCATCCCAAAAGGCGGCACAGTATCAATATGGCCATTAAACATCAGGCTTTTCCCTTCTCCTGTCCCATGCAATACTGCCACCACATTAGGGCGCCCGGGATAGACTTCCTGCTGATACGCATCAATCCCCGCTTTCATAAAATAGTCCAATAGATAATCAGATATTGGCTTCTCCCTCTTTTCCTGTGCCCAATGACTTGGAATCTGCACAATTTTTCTTACCAGCTCAATTGCTTCTTCATCCTTTACAAGGGCTTTCACCCGTTCCTTTGCATCCATTTTCCCACCCCTTCCTCATTATCGGCAAACAGCAACCGCTTCTATCTCGATGACCATATCCCCATTGAATTTCCCAACCTGCATTGTACTCCTTGCCGGCGGATCATTAGGAAAATACTGTTTGTACACCTCATTAAATTTTGCAAACTCATCAATATCCTTAACAAAAACAAGGGTCTTTACTACATGCTCCAAATCCGATCCTGCTTCTTCCAAAATTATCTTCATATTTTTAATAATTTGTTCCGTCTGCCCCGCAATGTCTCCTGGCGCAATCATTTCCTGGGTGACCGGGTCATTGGCGGTAATACCTGCTGTATATATTAAGTCACCCACCTTATAGGCCTGTGAATACCATCCCCCTGGTTTTGCCGCTTTGTCGGTTTTGATTACAACCTTCTCCATCGTATATCCTCCTCATATGTTTTTATTCCAAAACCCCCAAGGAATTTTGGGTACAAAAAATACACCTTCTTCAATTCCCTGAAAAAGAATCCGGTTCCGGTGTATTTTATTGTGCTGCTTGTGTCGCCCTGTGTAAATGGCAGGCACTGTATGCCTGAGCATTCACACTGGGTGGCACTGGTTAACAAGCTGCCCGCCTATTCAGTTTTTGTTCCTGCTTCTTCCTTTTTTATCATATCCAGATATGTATACATGGTATATTTGGATATTCCCAGAAATGACTGTATGCGCTCTCCTGATTTGGTTATGAGAAATGCTCCCTTATCATTGAGATATTTCAGGAACTGGAGCTTCTCTTCCTTATTCATGACGCCTGCAGGCTTGCCCACCAGCTTCTGGCCTTCCTGAAGAAGATATTCCAATAACTGATTCACTTCTGTTACAAAAACTTCCTGTTTGTCTGCTGCGTTGATATCATAGTGGTTCATTTCCTTCAGATAGCTTTCCAGCTTAACGCTTTCCGTAATATCTGTATTGACACAGAGACAGCCGATGAGACTGCCTTCATCATCCTTAATGTACAGGGACGAGGACCTTAATATCCGGTTATCCCTCAGCTGGGTGATGTAGTTAAAACGGTTGCCGTCCTTTACCGTTCCCTGCAGGACCTCAAGTCCCAGGTTGCTTCCGGTGCCTCCCACTTCACGTCCTGTTATGTGGCCATTGCGGATATCCACAATCGTATTGGCATAATCCTTTTTTAAATCATGAAGGACCACCTCTGTGTGTGAACCAAGCTGCTGCTCCAGCATGTCCATTAACTGTGTCATAAACTCTTTTTCATCGTTTAAAGTTTTCATATCCTTATTTCCTTTTCTGATTGTATGATAGCACACTTTTTGTCTGCCGTAAAGACTTTTTGTAAGATTATTGTGTTTTTGTATCTTTTATACCATTTACGCTATTATATTTTATGCATATTTAACATTTTTTGTCCCGTATTTAGGTCGTTACAAGACTTTTTGTTTTGTCTATCCCCTTCCTTTCCCATTTTACATCCCATCACATAAATACCTTTTCCCATATCTTACATAAAGTCAGCTTCCTCCCTATTGTACCCAATATTGCCAGCCGCATCAACCCCCTCCCATGATTCCCACCCAAATACCTCCATAAAAATAAGGCACCGGATACCTTCAAGGTAATCCAATGCCTCATTCCACTAATTCAGCCAGCCGGAAACCGGATATGGGCAGCGGCAAATGCCGCCCGGCAGCACCTGCCGGCTATTCCTCTTCCTTATCCTTCCTATTCCCGGTAATCTTCCCAAGCACCATGACTGCCGCCATGATAACCACAATCGCCACAAATATGCCGCCCATTCCTTTTCCCATGATTTCCAGGGCGATTTCCACATTCGCCATATTCATTCTACACATCCTCCTTACAGAACGTCTGCTTCTTCTATGATGTTACAGATACTGGGTCACAATGCTGATGACCAGTCCGCCTGCGATAACCGATGCCACCTGGCCCGAAACATTGGTCCCAGCTGCCTGCATCAGGATAATGTTGCCCGGTTCCTCCTTGGCAGCCATCTTCTGTACGACCCTGGAGGACATGGGGAATGCGGAAATGCCGCAGCCTCCAATCATAGGATTGACCGGCTTTTTCCCTGCCAATTTCAGGAAAACATTTACAAGTTTTGCAAAAAGCACGCCGCCAATGGTATCAAACACAAATGCCACCAGGCCCAAAGCCATGATCATAAGGGTTGCCGGATTAACAAACTGCTCCGCCCTCATGCTGAAGGAAATGGTGATTCCTAAAAGCAGGGTAATCAGGTTCGCCAGTTCATTCTGCGCGGACTGGCTCAAGGTATTTAACACACAGCATTCCCGCAGCAGGTTGCCGAACATGAGGAAGCCCACCAGCGCCACGGACTGGGGGGAAATCATTCCCACAATCATGGTCACTGCAATGGGAAATGAAATACGCAGGGCCCTGTTCACACTCTTTGGATTATAATCCATATGGATGCAACGTTCCTTATGGGTGGTGACAAGGCGGATGGCAAATGGCTGGATGATGGGGACCAGCGCCATATAGGAATACGCCGCCACTGCAATGGGTCCCATGTAATTGGATTTAAGCACCTGGGACACCAGGATGGAGGTAGGTCCGTCTGCCGCCCCGATGATTCCTATGGATGCCGCGTCCTTCAGGTCAAATCCCAGCATGCAGGCCACGATAATGGTCACGAATATGCCAAGCTGGGCAGCCGCCCCAAACAGGAACAGCACCGGCTGGCTTAAAAGCGGCCCAAAATCAATCATGGCCCCGATTCCGATAAACAGAAGGATCGGCATTGCCTCGGACGCCTCAATCCCGGTCTTAAACAGCCACTCAATGATACCGGCCGCAGGCACCTTTCCCTGCACCATCTGGTCAATCACACCGGAATAAGGCAGATTCACAAGAATCGCGCCAAATCCCAACGGAAGCAGCAGGGACGGCTCATACTCCTTTTTTACCGCCAGCCAGATAAGGCCGATCCCTATGGCATACATAATCATCTTCTGCCATGTAACTGCCATGATCCCGTCCAACAAAAAGCCCATAATCATTTCCTCCTTGCCGTATACAGCTATACTTCCTCAGCTGCCTCCTCTTTCTTTGTCTCCTTTAAGGTCATTTTCACATAACTGATGACCCTTTCATCCATGCCCTCCACTTCAAAGTCCGCCTCCGCTGTCACAACCGTAATGGGAAGTCCGGTCTGGCCGGGTATGTAGCCCAGCTGTTCCATGAGATAACCGGATAAGGTATCGCAGGAACTGTCTATGTGAAGGTGCATCTCCTCCTTTAAGTCAAAGAGGGATATGCTGCCGGATACCCGGTAAACCCGGTGTGGTTCCAGTTCAAGGATTTCAGGCTCCACCTCCTCATATTCCTCATGGATATCACCCACGATTTCCTCAATCAGGTCCTCCAGGGTCACCATGCCGGCCACTCCGCCGTATTCATCAATCAGGATGGCAAGCTTTGTTTTATTCTTCTGCATTTCCTTAAACAGGGCGTCCGTCCTTCTGTTTTCCGGCACAAAGTAAGGAGCCATGAGAAGGGAATGGATATCCAGGCCTTCAAAGGACTTTTTCCTTGCTTCTATGGTCAGGGCCTTAATGGACAGCACGCCTATGATATTATCAATGTCCCCTTCATACACAGGGATTTTTGAATGCATGGACTGAAGGATCCCATCAATATAATCCTCCAGCGGCTCATTAATGTCAATGGCCACCATATCCTGCCTTGGAACCATGACTTCCTTTGCCCGCTTATCATCAAAGGAGAATATGGATGTGATCATCTCCTTCTCAATATCATTAAATACACCGGTCTCACTGCCGGTTTCCAGCATGGATTTGATTTCCTCCTCCGACACATCTGTCTCAAGGTTCTCATTGTGCATGCCAATCAGCTTTAAGAAACCACTGGTGGACAGTGATAACAGTTTTATGAAAGGGTTCATGATGCGGGAAATATAATATATGGGACGTACACAGAAAAGGCTGAATCCCTGCGCCTTCTGAAGGGCAATACGCTTTGGCACCAGTTCACCGAACACCAGGTTAAAATATGCCAGTATAAGCGTGACCACCACGCCTGCCAGTGTCTGGCTGTAAGGCATCTCCCACTCCGCCATCTTCACCGCCAATACCTGTGCGATACCGGTTGCAGCAGATGCACTGGAGAAAAATCCCGCCAATGTAATGGCTACCTGGATGGTGGACAGAAAGATAGTTGAATCCTCCATAAGCCGCTCTATAAGCGCCGCGTTTTTGTTGCCCTGCTCTGCAAGACGGCGGATTTTGTTCTTGTTGACAGACACAACTGCCATCTCTGAGCCTGCAAAGAATGCATTGATAAGTGTTAAGATAATTAAGATTGTGATTTGGAATATAATATTGGCCGCTTCCGGGTCAGATTCCATAATGTTTTGTTCCTCCGTTTTTTGTTAGTTTGATTGGTTCTAATGGGTATTATACATAAAAAATGGGGAATTGTCAGCTAAAGATTGTATTAAGATGGGGTGGATTTATGGGGATGGGCGAGGGGGGGGGTATTCCGTCCGTGAGCGGAATGGGGATGGGAGGGATGGACGCTGGCTGCGGGGCTAGCAGCTCTAAGTCTTCGGGATTCGGCGCTGGACAAGAGGCCGGCTGCCCAAACTCGCGCTTAGCTTTTACCGTTAATCTTGGTATCGGGCTCAGACAAAGGGCGCCTGCCTCTTAGCACCGATTCCCGAAGACTAAGACCTGCACGCCCCTGTAGATGCATCCATCCCTCCCATCCCCATTCCACTCACCCACTACGTATCCTCAATTGCCCTTCCTCATGAATCCGGATAGTATGATAGGTCCCTAAGCCTAAGCCCTCCCTCTCCCCCATTCATATCGCTTATCCAAAAATACATATTATCCTAAATATATCTTAATCTAATATCCTGAACATACCCTATCCCAACTACATATCCTTCCCCCATTTTGCGTATGTAATGGCCGGAATCCCCAGCCCGCAAGACGGGCCAGGGCCGGGCGGACGGGGCAGGTCTGGGGGCGTAGTGGAGGAGGCCGCAGCTTCTTAGGTCCTGGCAGATTAAAAGACGGGGGTGGATTCTGGCATCAAAGCCAGAATCCAAGGTGCTCTGAACGTAGAAAGTCCTTCAGGATTTCTACGTTCAGAGCACCGATCCCCCGTCTTTTAATCTGACAGGGCCTTAGAAGCTGCCCCTCCGGAACTCAGCCTCCAGGCCTGCCCCGTCCGCCCGGCCCTGGCCCGTTTTGGGGGCGTACCCCCACCCCATACCAAACATCCCAAATATCCCAAAAATCACCCCCGCGCAAACTGACTATTATAGATTTCCGCATAGAATCCCCCCCGCTCCAGAAGCTCCTCATGCCGTCCCTTTTCCACGATATGCCCGTCCCGCATGACCAGGATTACATCGGCTTCCCGGATGGTGGACAGGCGGTGGGCAACGATAAAGCTGGTTCGGCCTTCCATCATTCTTGCAAATGCTTTCTGGACACGGATTTCCGTTCTTGTATCAATGGAGGAGGTGGCCTCGTCCAGTATTAGCATGGGCGGCAGGCACAGCATGACCCTGGCTATGCACAGCAGCTGCTTCTGGCCCTGGGACAGGTTTCCTCCGTCTTCGCTGATGACCGTGTCATATCCTTCAGGCATCCGCATGATGAAACCATGGGCATGGGCTTCTTTGGCTGCCCGGATGATTTCCTCTTCCGATGCATCCGGACGGCCGTACGCAATGTTCTCGCGGATGGTCCCTGTTTTGAGCCATGTTTCCTGCAGGACCATCCCATAGTTGGTCCTCAGGCTTTTTCTGGTTATGTTGCGTATGTCCGTTCCCTCTACCTTGATGGAACCGCTGTCCACATCGTAGAAGCGCATGAGCAGGTTGATGATGGTGGTTTTCCCGCAGCCGGTGGGTCCCACGATTGCCACCCTCTGGCCGGGATTTACATTCAGGCCGAAGTTTTCAATCAGCTTACGGTCCGGTGTGTAAGAAAAATCCACATTGACAAGCTCTACCTTACCCTCCACATGGGTAAGGACAGCGGCATCCGGTTTATCATCCAGGATGGCCTTTTCATCAATCAGTTCAAACACACGGGCAGCGGAGGCCAGGGCGTTCTGCAGTTCTGTCACCACGCCGGAGATTTCGTTGAACGGTTTGGTATACTGGTTGGCATAGCTCAGGAAACTGGTCAGCTGTCCCACGGTCATGAAGCCGCGGATCACAGCGTATGCGCCGGTAATGCCCACTGCCGCGTACACCATGCTGTTGACAAACCTGGTGCTTGGATTGGTGATGGATGAGAAGAACGTGGCCCTCAGGCTGTAACCTGCCAGGCGGCTGTTGATTTCCTCAAACTGTTTCTGGGTTTCCTCCTGGTATCCAAATGCCTGCACCACCTTCATATTGCCCAGCATCTCATCGGTCAGCGCTGTCAGTTCCCCTCTTGTCTCGGACTGGTGACGGAACATGACGAATGTCTTCTTGGCGATAAAACTGGCAACAAAAAGGGATACAGGGGTCAGCACCACCACCACAAGCGTGATGGCCGGATGGATGGACAGCATGAAAAGCAGGGTTCCCCCAATGGTCAGGACACCGGTAAACAGCTGGGTAAAGCCCATGAGCAGCCCTTCTGAGAACTGGTCAATGTCCGCAATGATCCGGCTGATGATGTCACCGGACGGGTGGGCGTCAATATAGCTTAATGGCAGGGTCTCCAGATGGTTGAATGCCCTGGTCCGGATATCCTTTACCACCCGGTAGGTTATGGTATTGTTGATGTGGTTCATCAGCCACTGGGAAACTGCCGTCAGCCCCACCGCGCCCAGGATTTTCCACAGTATCCTGGTCAGACCGGCGAAATCCACATTTCCCTGTCCCACAATGCGGTCCACTGCCCGGCCTGTAAGTATGGGGACGTAAAGTGTAAGGGCCACCGTGATCAGCGCCAGGATAAGGGACATGATGACGCCCCACCTGTACTGTCCTATATAATCCAGGATACGTTTCAGGGTCTCCATGCTCTTGTTTTTATCTAAATCCTTATGTTTACTGCTCATCCCGCTCCACCTCCTCCCTGGAAAGCTGTGACAGACAGATTTCCCTGTACACCTCACATGAGTTAAGCAGCTCCTTGTGTGTTCCCATGCCTGCCAGGGCGCCCTCATCCAATACAAGAATCAGATCCGCCTGTTTAATGGTGGTTGCCCTCTGGGACACAATGAACACGGTCATGTCCTTTGTACCCTGGCGGATTGCCTTTCTCAGCCTGGCGTCCGTGGCAAAATCCAGGGCGGAAGCGCTGTCGTCCATGATAAGGATCTCCGGCCTGCGCACCAGGGCCCTGGCAATGGTAAGCCGCTGCCGCTGGCCCCCGGACAGATTGCGGCCTCCCTGGTCAATGTGCAGCATAAGCCCCTGGTCCTTATCATTCACGAATTCCCTTGCCTGGGCCATGTTAAGGGCATCGTATATCTCCTCATCGGACGCGTCCTTCTTCCCCCACTTCATGTTGTCCCGCAGGGTTCCCTTAAACAGGACCGGGCGCTGGGGGACCACGCCGATTTTGGAGCGCAGTCCGTCCAGGGTATGGTTCCTTACATCCACGCCGTCCACCAGCACCTGTCCTTTGTCTGCATCGTAAAAACGCGGGATCAGGTTCACCAGCGTGGTCTTGCCGGAACCCGTGCCGCCAATCACGCCAATGGTCTGTCCAGGCATAGCCTTAAAGGAAATGCCGCTTAGGGCCGGCGCTTTGGCACCGCTGTATACGAAATCCATGTCCCTGAACTCAACCTTTGGCACCGGGCCTCCGGCCGATGGGCCGGTGGACGGCAGGCTTTCACAGGAATCTTCCTTTATATGGCTTACTTTTTCTTGAATCCCCTTTCCATGGCTTACGTTTTCTTGGATTCCCCCTCCAAGGCTTCCGTTTTCATGAGTTCCCCCTCCGAGGCTTCCACGTTCCTTCACGCTGGTCTCCACCTGGAAAATGCTGTCCACCCGGTTCATACAGGCGGTTGCCTTGGATATGAGGATAATCAGGTTCGCCATCTTGATTAATTCCACCAGTATCTGGGACATGTAGTTTACCAGGGCAATCACCTTGCCCTGGGTTATGGTTCCGCTGTCCACCTGTTCCCCTCCCACCCAGATGACAGCCACGATGGCCACATTGATGATTACATAGGTGACTGGATTCAGGAGGGCGGATATCTTTCCCACAAAGACCTGCATCTGGACCAGGCGGTCATTTTCCCCCTCAAACTTCCCAACCTCGCTTTCCTGGCGGTTAAAGGCCCGGATGACCCTGACCCCCATCAGGTTCTCTCTGGTGGTCAGAAGCACCTTATCCAGCTGTCTCTGGACCGACCGGTAAAGGGGCATGCTGACCAGCATGATGCCGAACACCACCACACAGAGCACGGGGATGGTCACCACAAATACCATGGCCGAACGCAGGTCCACTGTAAATGCCATGATCATTGCGCCAAACACCACGAATGGGGAGCGCAGCAGCAGGCGCAGCGTCATGTTTATACCGTTCTGCACCTGATTGATATCACTGGTCATACGCGTGATTAAGGTGGCCGTGCCCACGGAATCTATCTCTGCATAGGACAGGGTCCCGATGTGCTTATACAGGTCATTCCTGAGGGCTGTTCCCGCCCCGGTGGCCGCCTTGGCCGCAAAATACTGGGCGGTCAGTGAGCAGGCCAGGCCCACAAGGGCCAGCAATAAAAGCAGGCCTCCCATTTTCATGATATAGCCCCCATCCCTGTTCCTGATGCCCACATCCACCATGCTGGCAACCACAAGGGGCACCAACAGTTCAAAGCTGGCCTCCAGCATTTTAAACAGGGGGCCAAGGATGCTTTCCTTCCTGTAGTCCTTCATGTAGCTTAACAGTCGTTTCATACCGATGCTCCATTCCTAAAATATTGTCATTTCCCACACTGTCTGGTATTATATCATAGGAATAACCATATTTAAAATATTGTTTTAATATATCATATATACGTTTTTAGTATAGGAGGATTTTGCCGTGAACCTGAAACAGATGGAATATTTTATAACAATTGTCAATGAAGGAAGCATTTCCGCTGCCTCCAAAATACTCCACATATCCCAGCCGCCCCTAAGTACCCAGATGAAACTCCTGGAGCAGGAACTGGGCGTCACCCTTTTTGAGCGCGGCTCCCGCGCCATTGCCCTGACCCATGCCGGCAAGGTGTTTTATGACCGGGCCCAGGGCATACTGGACATGACCGGGGCCGCACGCCAGGAACTGGAGCAGATGGGACGCGGACTGCATGGATTTTTACGGCTGGGCATGGTTTCATCCACGGAAACCAGTTCCATCATTGGACGTATTGCGGATTTCCGCAGCCAGCATCCCGGGATATATTTCCGTATCTACGAGGGAAATACGTATCAGCTCATGGATAAGCTGAACACCGGGCTGATTGAGGCAGCCATTGTACGGACCCCGTTCCCCGAAGATTCCTATGAATGCTCCTATCTGGCGGAAGAACCCATGATGGCCGTGGGGATGCCGGGACATTTCCCGGATGCGGCAGCGGACAGCATCAGCCTGGAACAGCTTTGCACCTGCCCGCTGATTATCTACCGGCGCTGGGAAGGGGAGCTTAACCGCCTGCTCCCCCGTGAACGCCAGGATTACCTGTGCATCAATGACGATGCCCGCACCAGCCTTACGTGGGCCGGCACGGGCATCGGTGTTGCCATTGCTCCTGCTTCCATTGCCCGGCGCGCGCATCCGGGAATGCTTGTAAAGACCATTACCACTCCGGGCTTCACTTCACGCATCACGCTGATACGGCGCCGGGATGCGGCCATGTCCTCCATCGGACAGGATTTCATCCGCTATTTTAAAGAGGGATGGGACATCATTCCCGCCCGAACAGTTCCTTCCAGTAATAATTAATCTCTGCCCCGAAAAACAGGATGCACATGCACATATAGAGCCACAGCAGCAACAGCACGATGGCTGTAAGGCTGCCGTACATATAAGAATAATTCTTTCCCCCGATATGGTTGAAATACAGGGAAAATGCAAAGGAAAATGCCATCCACCCCACGGTTGAGAACACGGCTCCCGGAATCTGCTCCCGCAGCTTTAGCTTCTTATCCGGCACAAAGGTATAGATTCCAAGGAAGAACATGATCAGGATCATCAGCGCCCAAAGGGCCCTGAAATTGATGATATGGGTGACCACATCTGCCACAATAGGGAAACGGTTTACCATAAATGCCTGAATCATGTTCCCAAAGACCAGAAGGCCAAGGGAAAGGATGCATACCAGTATGAATACAATGGTATAACCCGAGCAGATGAGCCGGCCCACCACATACCAGCGCTTCTCCCCATGCCCATGGACCCGGTTAAGTCCCCTGGCCACGCTGAACATCCCCCTTCCCGCCGACCACAGGGCCGTGATTGCCGTAACGCTTATCATGGTGGCCGGCGATTTAAGAGACAGGTCATTCACCACCCTGAAGGCCAGGGATTTGTAATCCACAGGCACCAGACCTACAATCAGTTCCATGAACTGCGCATTGCTGATGCTTGGTATCATCTGTACGGCCGTCAGCAGCAGCATGATAAACGGCACCACGGACAAGATAATGAAAAAAGAAACCTGGGCCGCGTACACAGTCATCTCATCCTCTGCATATTTATCATATACCTGTTTCACTGCCACGATTAAACCGAACATAAACACTCCTCTGATACTTAATATATTTCCCTGAAACTGCTCTCTTTAATCACTGGGATCATCTCTGTTTCCATACGTTCTATGCGTATGAAACGTCCCTGGTGAAGCCGCTCCACCAGTCGCTCCATGGATGCTTCATCCCCCTGGACCTCCATCTCCACATCCCCGTCCCACAGATTCTTCACCCATCCCGTAAGTCCCAGGGACCTGGCCAGATAGCATGCCGTATACCGGAATCCCACGCCCTGTACCCGTCCTGAAAATATTATGTGTTTCCTGACCATTTTCATAACCCCATCACTCCATTACATTCTTCGGGGTCCCGTCCAGGTATGCGGCCACATTGTCAAATACAATCACAGCCCGCTTCACCAGCGCTTCCTTTGTGGCAAAGGCCACATGAGGGGTTACGATGATGTTGGGCGCTGAAAACAGCGGATGATTCTTTTCCACCGGAGGTTCCTTTTCAAACACATCAATGCAGGCCCCCCCGATCCTGCCTTCAGACAGTGCCTCTGCCAGGGCCTCTGAATCCACTACCGGGCCCCTGGCCGTGTTGATAAGGACTGCATCTTTCTTCATCCATCCAATGCGTTCACGGTTCATAAGGCCACGTGTGCCATCATTGAGAGGCGTGTGCAGGGACACGATGTCACATTCGGACAGCAGGGTCTTAAGGTCTACAAAACGGATTCCCTCCACATCCTTGACAGTCCTGCTGTATGCCAGTACCTCGCATCCAAAGGCCTGGGCAATCCGTGCCACCCGAAGGCCAATAGCCCCGGTCCCAACCACGCCGAATTTCCTGCCTTCCAGTTCAACCCCCACCAGTCCGTCCTTGGTGCCCCCCTGACGGCATACCCGGTCACATGGGATTATGTTCCTGTAAAGGCTGATCAGCATGCCGAATACCAGGTCGGCCACCGCACTGGTGGAGTATCCCGCGCAGTTGCACACCGTAACCCCATGTTTCCGGCAGGCATCCATTGCAATGTGGTCGATGCCTGTAAATGCCACTGCCAGAAGTTTCAGCTCCTTGCATCCGTTTATTACATCCTCATTTAACGGCAGGTTGGATACCACAATGATTTCCGCATCCTTTCCGCGCTCAATCAGTTCCTGTGTGCCCGTAACCTTTGTGTCGTGATATACAATCTCCACCCGGTCGCCCAAAGCTTCCTTTGCCATGGATAAAAGCTTATCCTCATCCACTCCAAGCGGTTCAATTATAACCATTTTCATCTCAATCTACCTCCGATATTTTATGCAGGGAATCATGGCCCCGCTGCAGGGCCTTTATTTCCTATCAATTATATAGCACCGGGTTGGATTTTACAAGCCAAACACAGCTCCAAGGCATTTCCGGCAGCCAAGGATTCCCCCATCATTGTTCCATCTCCACCGCCAGCTTCAGATTTTCCTTCTCATATTCATTAAACACGCCTGCATCAAACTTATCTGCAGGATATATACCGGAATACCATATGTAGGTGCTGAAAAAATCATTCCAGATATCATTCTTGAAAATATATCCATGGCGGGCATAGATCTCATTGCGGAAAACCGCTGTCAGCTCCGGCGTCCAGCTTATCTGCCGCATTTCCTCCCTTGTGTAATATCTGGTGTCTGAATCAAAGACCGGCAAACCGTAATCCACAGGATATCCCCCTGCAGGATATCCGCCTGCGCCGCCTTCCTTAAGCTGCCTTTTATAAGCCGATACGTTATAATGAAGCGCTTCTGTTGTTGGCGCGGACGCATCTGCCTTATGGTATCCATAATAATCCCATATGATTTCATTGGACAGGAACTGATACCCGGATGATTCCTTTTTAAGGGTCACCATACACTCCTGGCTAAACTGGGTATACCCGTCGGAAAGGCACCATATCCTGTACAGGTTTCCATCCGCTTCGCCTTTGGGACAGAAAAAGCTGCGTATGTTCGTATCACCGTGCTGCGTATAATACCGGTCATACTGGGGCAGGTAAACCCACCCAAGCCCTGTCTTCATCTGGTCAAGGGTAAGTCCTGTTTTATCCAACAGGAACGCATCAATCTGTTTCTTATCCAGGCGCACCATATCTGTCATGATCTCCGTCTGGCCCACTGCATTGAGAAATGCATCCCTTTCTTCCCCTGTCATGGCAGACTGTTCCAGGCCGGCCCCTGAATAAAATACCTCATTCAGATTCAGGTACTCCGGGGTCTTGTATTCAGACAGGAGAAAGCCATAATTGTCAGCCTGGTTCAGATATTGTTCAAAATACCGCAGTTCCTCTTCTTTCAGCTGGCGCGGCGCCTCCCCGCCCGGGTCCGCAGATTCCCCTGACAGGTCATATGACCATTCTGTGTTATAAGATCCTGACACTTCCTTCACCTTTTCATCTATCCCTTCCTCATCGCTTCCGCCCAACCCCTTCTTTCCATTCCCATCTGAACCATGCCCCGGGCGGTCTGTTCCCTCTGCGTCTGTCCCAACCGCCCTGCCGGCATCCGGACTACATGCCGACAGCCCCAGCATAAGCACCGCCGCCGACAAAAGAATCATGGCCCATGGCCCTTTTCTCTTTGATAGGCGGATTTCCTCCCTTAAGTCATGCCTCTTCCTTAATCCCTTCCTCTCCTTTGAATCTCTTCCCATCATTTGCCTCCTCAATTTATTACCAATATTTTACCATGGTTTGCAAAATACAAATATGAAATTATCTTTAATTTTCAAGTTCTTCCGGCCAAAAAACCTGCTGTCAAAATAACAGCAGGTTCCCGGTTCTTGACAGGAGTCACCTTTTGTATGGTTCCTTATGTATAACTCCTTATATATGGTTCCCTTTCTATTTCTCAAATCCCTTCCATGTGACTTTCCACTCCCCATACGCATACTTCAGTTCAAGGTTCAGGTAGGTATAGCTGTCCTCCCCTTCTTCCTTAAACCGATATACCGCTTCCGCATACACTTCCTTTAAATCCGGCTGATACCGTATCCTCAGTTCAGGCGGTTCCGAGTCATCCATGGACACCGGATTCTCCAGCTCCTTCCTGGAAAATACACTGCATTCCCCCGCTGTTTTAACGTCCCCGCTTAAATATGCCTGACAGAACCGCAGGGCGGTGTCATAAACCTTAGACGATATCATGTCCACGCCCAATGCAGAATAAACACCTGACTGCAGCCCATCCTCCAGGACTGCTACACTCCTGACGCCTGCATCAGGAAATACATCCTTATCAAAGCAAAACAGCACATAGATATCCCGTCCATCCCTTTGCTGAATCACAGGCTCATACAAATGTCCTTCATCCCCATATCCTTCCAGCTGTATCCCAATCCGGTGATTGTCCGCAAAACCAGCGGCCTCTTCCTCGTCCGCTCCCTGGAAATGCATACTGAATGCGTTGGGGTACTCCTCCACCGACACCAGGGCCGCCCTGGTCTGGTCTGGCCCTTCCATGACCTGATGGCAGGTGTATGCGTCCAGCACTTCCCTGTCATCTGCCGCAAACAGATATTCCACGCTCCTGCCATCCTGGGCAATGGATATCTTAAAGGCTCCTGCATGTTCTGCATTCCATATGCTGATTACAAATTCCTCCGGGTCGGTCTGCATATAACCATAGCCGCGGTCCGGCCTGCCGTCCCCTGACAGGATGGTGCCGTCCACATCCGTGTATGACGTGACCTTAACGTTTTCCCTATAATCACGGGGCACGGGCAGCGGCCTGCCGCTTCCGGCCTCCCGCCGTTCCATGGTAAGTTCATAAAAATTCCCCCACTGCTCCACCCCCACCAGGGCCAGCATATCTCCTTGCCCGATGGGTACTGCTTCTGTTTCCCCCTCTTCCTGTGGAACCTGGGGCTGTGTATCATTTCCATGGATAACCGTTTCCGCCACAGACAGAACATCCCCATTGCCCGCGGTTTCCACGCTGCCTGTGAATGTGCATGCCCCCAACAGCAGGACCGCCCCCGCCACTGCCGCCATCATGGCCCTGGTGGTCTTTTGATGTGCTGCAAGGATGCGGATACGTTCCCTGATGATCCGAGGCCCGGCTGTCATCGTGGTGGCAGCGGAAAATATCCCTTTGCCTTTTCCCCGCGCCTCAATCATACCCACCAGGGTCCTTCCGTAGGCAAACCGCTCCCTTTCTCCCAGAAGCTTAACCGCTGCCTCGTCACATGCCAGTTCACAGTCCTGTCTGGACAGCACGGCTGCCAGCCAGACCAGCGGATTTACCCAGTAAAGACACAGCAGCCCGCACCTTAGGATTCCCCAGTAACGGTCCCCATTGGACACATGGCTCATCTCGTGTGCAAGGATATGGCGCAGCTTCTGGTAGTCATTAACAACAGAATCCGGGACATAGATTCCCTCATCCGTTCCCCACCCATAATAACAGGGGGATTGTATTCCTTCCACCACATAGACCCGTTCTGTCACAAAAACCGGCATGGTTCCGTAAAATTGCTTTCTTCTGCTGATCAGCATCTTGTGGAAGCGGCTGTTGACCATGAACATCCATAATCCCAGAAGCATGCTTCCCAGCACCCAGACAACCATGATCCAGAGCTGCCAGTCAATCCCCGCAGCCCTTTGGGCCAGCGTCACGGTCTGTCCCGCGTCGTTGAAGTGATACACGTGGCCTGTAGCCACATTATCTGTCAGATATTCCAGGCTGGTTCCTGCAATCACCTGCCGGTGGACCGCATCCGCTGCATTCATCACGCTGAACCGCGACCGCAATGGGTCTGCCAGTCCCTTAAGGGGAACATAGATATATGTACCAAACACCGGCCAGACCAGGCGGAGGACCACCAGTCCCCACAAGCCGTACCGTATATTGGGACTGATTTTATCCTTCAGTATCAGGCGCAGGAGCACAATTGCCAAAATCAGTGCGGAGGATGATATCATGGTATCTATCATAAGCCGTCCTCCTCTGCCTTCCTGAGTACTTCATAGAGTTCTTCAATTTCATGCCTGGAAAGCGATTTTGAATTTGCCATGGCATCCACCATCAGACTGACGCTTCCTTCATATACCCGCTCCAGGAATCCTTTTGTCTCCAGCAGGGCAGCGCCCGCCCTTTCAATGGAAGGATAAAACCGTTTGGCCCGCTGTCCCTCCTCATGGTACACGGCCGACTTTGCCTCCAGCCGGTTCAGCATGGTAATGACCGTGTTCTTACTCCAGCCCTTATCCTTTTCCAGCGCCCTTGTCAGTTCCATGATGGTCTGGGGCGGATTCTCCCACAGCAGGTTCATTATCCGCCATTCACCGTCTGAGAGACTTACCTTCCTGTCTTCCTCCATATGCACACCTCCCTTATATCCCTTTGCATTTCTCTGCATTCCCCTGCATCTCTCTGCTGTATTCCTCTGCATCTCTCTGCATCTCTCTGCATTCCTCTACATTCCCCTGCATTCCCCTGCATTCCCCTGCATCTCTCTGCTGTATTCCTCTGTATCTCTCTGCATTCCTCTACATTCCCCTGCATTCCCCTGCATCTCTCTGCTGTATTCCTCTGCATTCCTTTACATCCCTCTACATCCTTTTACATCCCTCTGCATCCCTCTGCATCCCTTTACATCCCTCCACATTCCTTTACATCCCTCTACATCCCTCTACATCCCTCTACATCCCTCTGCATGACATATCCCAGAACCTGTCTGAACCTTCATTCCCGCCATCTTCGCCCCTGCTTCGCAGCATATCGGGTCCGGATTCAGGTTACATATGCCGCTATGCGCCCTTCCTTTGAGCCAGATTCCCCAGAAAGCGGGACACACGACTGACGGAAGACACTCTTCAGGCACGCTATATCTCCATAATAAGATGCTTCATTGGTATACATATGTCTACTTACAGTTTATCATGCAGGTAGACACATGTCAACCTTTTCCCATTCTGATAAGTATGCGGAACCATCCCCTTCCTGACAGGCACACGGCACCATCCCCTTCCTGACAGGCATACGGCACCATCTCCTTTCTGACAGGCATTCCTTAACCTCTTCTTTCCCGGACATATTGCGTCACAAAAAAAATGGATGCCCTTCTCCAAGGTACATCCATTCCACCATATGAGGCTGCATCCGTTCCCTCACATCCCGTCCGGTTCCGGCAGCATTTTCACATATTCAATGAACGCAGGAAGAGGCAGGGGCCTGCTATAATAATACCCCTGGTAAATACTGCATCCAAGTCCATGAAGGACCTCCACCTGTTCCTCTGTCTCCACGCATTCCGCCACCGTGCTGACTTCCAGTATGCGGGACATGTTCATGATATTGCCTATCAGTCCGCAGGTCTGGACATGGTCCGGCAGGCGTTTTATCAGGGAACCGTCAATCTTTACCTCATCATAGTCAGCAGAGTTAAGGTAATTAAGGGAACCATGGCCCATACCGAAATCATCCATGCTGATACGGATGCCGGCCTTCTTCAGTTCCTCCAGCTGATGTTCCAGGTTGGCGCCGGGATTCAGGGCCACCTGTTCTGTCAGTTCAATGGTCAGATACCTGCCCTCCACCTGCATTTCCCTCAGTATATCATTTACCTTTCCCGCAAAGCCAGGATCCTCCAGCTGCAGCGGAAGGATATTGACGGAAAATGGAACCGGATGCCCAATCTCCTGTTCCGCCTTCTTCATATCCCGGCAGGCCATGGAGACAATGGATAATCCCAGTTCGTCAACAAAACCGCCCTGGGTAGCCAGCGCAATCACTAAGGGCGGATAGATGAACGTTTGCCCCATATAATCCCACCGCAAAAGGGCTTCACACCCATAAAGGGTATGGTTCCGGTGCATCTGGGGCTGATAATACAGCTGCAGGTTCCCCTTCATAAGCGCATACTGGAGGTCTGAGGCCAGTAACTTGGCAGTCTGCCGGTTCTCATATGTCCTCCAGTAAAAATCCCTTACCCATACCGAATGTTCCTCTTCCTTCATGGTATTTTCCAGGTTCTTTATTTTTGAAAGGAATTCCTTTTCCTGAATCATCTCACTATGCCTGACAAACGGAATATAAATCATGGTCCCCACTGCAAGATTAAACAGCTGGAGCAGGCTGCCCCTTAAAGAACCCGTGGCCAGATAACCGCTGAACAGGGCAGGCACGGTCCACTCCACACTGTTCGACACAGCGGGCACAAGACTGAAATAAATGGCCGTGCCGCTAATAAGCGACAGTACGATGGGCGTAAGGATAAAAGGCAGTATCATATCCGCGCTGAATATAATGGGAAACCCGAACAAGACCAGTTCATTGGTATTAAATATAACTGCGGGCAGGGATAGCTTGGCCAGGCGCCTGTTGTTCTTTTTCCTGGCCCCAAGAAACAGCGCCAGCACCAGACAGACCGCGCAGCCGCTTCCTCCCATGAATACAAAGGTGTCCAGGAATGTCTTGCTGAAGATGCGGTCCGGCACAAGCCCCTGGGCAATCATTCCCTGATTGACAGCCACCTCTGACTCAAAAAGCCTGCGTGATACAGCTTCCAGCGTATTGGTCCCATGAATCCCGAAAAACCAGAGCACATGGGATATAAGGATATAGAGCAGGATGGAAGGCAGGCCATTGCCCAAATGTTCAAATAACTGCAGGAACAGATAGGAGCCGAAGTTCATGATATTGGCATCCTCAAACAGCAGGTACAAGATAAATCCTGACACGCCGCATACGGCAACGGTAACTACCGCGGGTACCAGGCTCTGCATGGATGCATTAAAATTATAGGCAACCCCCATGGTATACAGGCGCTGGTGCCCTGCAACCCACCGGTATATCATGGTGAGCAGCCAGCAGCTGACCAAGGTAATACAGATTGCCGTAAAACTCCACTCAGGCCCCCAGATGGACAGCCCCCCGCTGGGATAACAGAACGCAATGAAGGAGCAGAGGGACACGGCCGGGAAAAACACAGGGGTATTGTCATACACCGTCTGTTCCTCCCCATAGGCATACGAAATCATCAGGGCAAAAATAAAGCCCAGCGAACCAAAGGTGGCCTGGTAAATCCCCATCAGGAACATATCCAGAAGGCTGCCCGCCCCAGAAGCAAGATAGTCCTGCCATATCCTCACAGGGAAATTCATGATGACCAGGGAAAATGACCCCATGATTAAGAATGGTATGGTCAGCAAAAGCCCCTGCCTGACTGAAAAAATAAATATATTGTTATTAAGGAACCGGCGGACTTTTTCCATTGGCTCACCCCCATCCTCTGGCCGCATCATATATCCGGCATCTGGTAAATCTTTAATAGCCATTATACCATTCTTTCCCGTCAGACACAATCCGGCTATTGGGTGATTTTTACATTTGATAGAAAAGCTTTTTACCCCTCCCGGTTCCGGGGAACAAAATATCCCCATAACAAAAAAACGCCCAATGTCCCAAGGGAACAGGCCACACTGGTTCCGGTCCTCCTCTTAAGCTGTACCAGCCATTCCGCCCGGTACACCTCCCCCATCCTCCCCATACGATCATGGAGTTCCCCTGCCCTCCGGCTCCAGAAGTCAAAGTCAGACCATTTCCCTGGTATCAATGCGGCCGGTATCTTAAGGTCCAGCTTCCATATAAGGATGATGCCGAGAAACAGCAGGGATACCGCCAGGACTGCCAGCCCAAGCCGCCTTCTTTTTCCTATTCCCCTGCGCAGCATCTCCCGGCACAGCCAGCCCATTACCATTACAGGGGCAGACAGAACTGCCAGACAGGCAGCCGCGGAAAAAAGAGATCCGTCCACACAGACATATCCGCTTCCTATCCCATACCGGAACAGGATACGCCCGGCCGCTGTTTCACCTGAACTGTCTTTCCCACAGCTGATGATCAGACAGCGCATCCCCTCCTGTCTGCCCGCTAAAACCAGGATGACATATCCGGGATCATCCGTCACTCCCCGTACCACATAGGCCTGGTCACGGCACCATACCTGTTTGCCGGACACTGCCGCAGAACCAAACAGTTCCAAGGCCAGCCCCCTGCTGATGACACAGCCCTCCCGGTCTGTCCGCAAGCCATAGGTCCCATCTGCCAGGCGCCTGAAAGCCGCCATATCCCTGGAACCGTATACCGACATACATTCCGCCTGCTTTTTCCTTCCCAGTTCACGGTTTTGGACCAGGACGTCCCCGGTCAGGGTCCAGGCCGTAATATCCGGGTATTTTTCCTTCCCGGCCTCCTGGCTGACCAGATGGGCAAGTGCCTCCTGCATTGGCGCGTCATCCTCTCTGTAGTACATAAACACCTGTCCCCTGTAATCCCCGGTACTCCATGCGGCAATCACACCACATCCCCACAGCAGGGACAGCAGCAGCAAAAAAATCCATTTCCTCATTTATCCACCACCCTGACGCGTTCACCTTCACGGACCCCTTTATCTGATATGGTAATCAGCCTGGCATCCTGAGCCACCGGTCCCGATACGGCTGCTTGTGTGCTGCTTTTCTCCAGGACTTCAAGGTTAATCCTGACAGCAATCAGCTCTTCACCCAGAATTGTTTTCTTAGGCTCTGCCGCCAGACAGAAAAAGCCTGTATTGTCTTCCCTCAGGGCTTCGATGGGGATTACCAGCGGATATGCATCTGATTCCATGTAAACCGTAAAGGATGCGCTGCCCCCAAGGTTTCCCATGCCATCCGGCATCACAGCCGTCACCTGCGCGGTATCGGTCCCTGTTGTCTGGTCCACCGACCCCACCTCTGCCTCCACATCCCCTGGCTGTCCTGTTATCTTAACCCTCATTTTTGTTCCCTGTCTTAAAAGGTCTGATTTATCCTTATCAATCCGTGCAATCAGGTTCAGGCTTCCCACGGCCAGCCGGACCTGGGAACCGGCCTGGGTCCTGTCCCCTTCCTTCAATCCCAGATCCGCCACAATCCCGTCCGCCGCCGCCTCCACACGTCCCTGGCCCGCAATCAGGGCATCTATCTTTTCCAGCTTTTTCTCTATCTGCCGTATATCCAGCTTCATGGATTCCTGGCGCAGCCGTGAGATTTCCTTCCTGGCCGCCTCCTCTGCCAGCACACCGGCTTCAGATACCTTTGCGTTCTCCAGCCTTTCCATGGACTGGTACAGGCTTTCCTCCAGTTCCTTAACCCTATCCTCTGCTGATTTAAGTTTGTCTTCCTCTGCCTTTACCGCATCCTCATAAGACTTGCGGAGCTCCTCCCTGGCTGTCTCTTCCCCATAATCCACATCCTCATATGATTCCTCGGCCGCATACATGGCCGCCCTTTTTTCTTCCACCTCAAGGTCCTGTTCATCGCGGATGTCCTCCAGGTCCTCCTCCGCCCGTTCCAGCTCCAGCTGCGCCCGTTCCAGGTCTTCCTCCGGCGCGTCCTCCCGTCCTTCCAGCTTATCCAGCTTTTTCTGCCTGTCTTCCACTTCGCGTTCCGCCTTTTTTACAGCAGCATCCCTGGCCAGCTGCGCTGCCTCATATGCCCTCCTGGCGCTTTTCATGGCTCTTTCGTTATCCTCCTTTACCTCTTCCCTGGTCCGGTTCTTCTTCTGCACATAGTCATGTTCCAGGTCAGCTGTGGAAACCTGATAATCCTCTTGTGCCTCTGCCAGGTCTTCCCTACCGGCTAAAAGCGCCCTCTGGGCAGCGGCCACCTGCTGCATGGCCAGGGTTTCCTCCGTCACCCTGGGAACCGATATGGCGGAAAGCGTTTCCTGCTCCAGGAGAAGCTTTGCCTTCTCAAGTTCCAGGGACAGGCTCTCCCGTTCTTCTGCCAGCCGTTCCATCTGAAGCAGCAGGATGGTATCTCCTGCCTGTACCTTCTGACCGGGTCTTTTAAGTATTTCCCCAACCAGCATATCCTCCGGCAGCGTGATATAGACTGAACGTCCAGCCGAGAACTCCCCGGTCCCCTCTATCACATAGGATACGATTCCCTGTTTCCCATATCCGGTTTCAACCCTGGTAACAGTGATGCTGTCAAGGGCCCTGGATAAAAAGGTCAGGACTGCCATGGCAGCCAGGAACAGTACTGCTGTCTTCTTCATCTTGATTCCTCACTCCTTGATGCCTGATGCGGCAATTCCCTGTTCCAGTGATTCAGCCCCCATGACAAAAAGGATGACCGGAAGCATCATCATGATAATGGAGGCCGCCCAGGCAACCCCTGCTTTATCCGAGGTGATTTCCGGCAGATAAAGGGACAGGGGCCATAACCGTTTTTCCTTTAAATAGGTCATGGGCTGCTCGATTGCGTTCCAGTTCTCCAGGAAGCCAAGTACCATCACGGATACGATTCCCGGCTTTCCCACAGGGATCCCCACCCTGGCAAATATGGAAAACTCCCCTGCCCCATCCAGCCTGGCCGCCTCAACCAGCGGTCCTGGAATGGATTCAAAGAATTTGGCCATGACAAATACCGGAAATGCAGAAAACATCCCCGGAAGCACCACTGCCAGATGGGTATTTAAAAGGTGCATCTGCTTCAGCACAAGATATCCCGGCACCATGGTCACCTGGAACGGCTGCATCATCAGGATGATATAGAGGAAAAGCAAAGCCTTCCTTCCCCTGAATCCAAACCGTGCAAACGCCCAGGCTGCGGGCAGGGCTGCCAGGAGCTGCCCGCCCAGGACCGCGCCTGTCTGTAAACAGGAATTCCAGAACATCACATAAAATCCCGGGGAGTCCAAAAGCAGTTCCACAAAAGGGCGCAGGGTGGGATACTCCGGAAGGATTGCAGCCTTTACCGGGGAATTGCCCATGCCGAATAAGGCTCCATAACGCTCCAGCATTTCCCCTTCAGACATCAGTGCATTGCCCGCAATCAGCAGCAGGGGCAGCCAGACAAAGAGACACGCTGCTGCAAGGATAAGATTGACCAGTACCCGTTTTACCACTGTTTTCTCCTTGAAGGACCTCCTGGCATCAGTCCGTAGAGGACCTTTTGGGGTGTTTGCGCCGGAAGGCGCCCAAACACGCCAGGACCGGTATCAGGACCGCAGCCTCTACCATCACGGAGGCCGCGCTCATTTTCTGTATGTCCAGGGATACAAACCAGTTGTTGAACAGATGCTGCAGCATATAAATGCTTTCATGTGGATAGTCGCCTGCCACAAGATAGGCTTCCCTGAATACTTTAAAGGAGTTGATGACCGACAACACCGCGGTCAGGAATGCCGTGCCTTTTAATCCAGGCAGTGTGATGCGGCAAAAGCACTGCCATGGGCCGGCCCCGTCCACCCTGGCTGCTTCATAAAGCTCCTGGGGGATGGCGTTCAGCCCGGCCAGCCAAAGCATCATATCATACCCTGTATTTTTCCATATGTAGGTCACCACCAGGATGGCGAACGCGCTTGGCTGGTTCAGCCAGTCCTGGCCGGCCAGCCCCAACAGCCCGGCCAGCTGCCCTAAAAGCCCCTGGGGGTAAAAAAGCAGCTTCCATAAAAGGACCACCGAGGCAACCGGGATGGCCATGGGCAGGAGGATGGAGGTCTTATAGAAATTGCCCCGTCTGTCTGCCGGCAGCGCCTGTCCGGTACAGGACTGTATCATCACGGCGATGCAGAGGGAAAATGCCATCAGCACAGGGATGCACACCAGGATGAAACGCAGCGTATTGAAAACCGCCAGAAGGAATGCCTGGCTTTCCAGCACAAGCCTGAAATTAGCCAGCCCCACAAACCGTCCCCCCACTGCCTGCCGGAACGAGCGCACCGTCATGTCTGCAAAGGGAATCAGGATAAAGACAGCTGTCCCTGTCAGGCTGGGGGCTAAGAACAGCCATGCCTTCCTATTCCGAGAAATACAGATCTGCTTTGTTCTGCGCATTCCTGGCCGCCTGCTCCAGCGGCATGTTCCCCTCAAAGAATCCCATTGTCTCATCAACTATGATCTCCACAAGTACACGGTCCACCCTGATTGGGTGCGTGGCAGCGGCAGCGGTTTCAAATAACATCCGGCATTCTTCCCTGGTGGGTGAGCTGCCAGTTATGCTATAAGCACCATTGCCCATGGTTACACTTAGGCTCCCGCCCTTATCCTCACGTTCCACCCACACGTCGATTGCCTTGGTATTTACCGGAAGGCCGTCCAGAAGGTCGCTGGACTGCACCTCCTGCCCCAGTACAAAGCGTACAAATTCCTCTGCCAGTCCTTTTCTCGGACTTGCCTTGTTGATTCCAATCACACCGTTTGGCAGATAGGATGCATTAACACCTTCCATCCTGTACCCATTCTTTTTCTGAACCGCCAGCAAAAGCGGCATATCGAACATCCCTCTTACTTTGTCCACGGCAGCAGCCGACATTTTTTGGTCCACGCTGTCAAATTCACTGCCGGAAAACCCATCCATGCTGTGAACGCGGTTATAGGCGCGCCCTCTTCCCCCATCCTCGGATTCATCAAAACTGACCCTGGCCCCGCAGGCATCTCCCAATACCTTCACGGTCTCAATAAGTTCCTGGATTTTGCCCGGACGCAGCTTTCCCGTGGCGCTGTCCACAATCTCATCATAGGTCAGCGCGATTACCTGGCGCATCAGGTTCTCATAATTATACTTGGGGCGCAGAGGAAGGTGGGATGGGTCGCTCTGATAATCCCTCATTGCTTCCAGGGACGACAGGCTTTCTATGGCCTCCTGGTCGCCGTATGCAATGAGCAGGATCATCCTGGACGGTATCTGGTATATACTTTTGTCTGCTTCTGTATAAGGTCCTGCGGCCTGCCCCATCAGCTCCCCCGAGGAAATCATTGGCTCCAGGATTCCACGCATATCCTCCAGCACGCCTTTTTCAATGTAGGATTCCACGGGAAGGCCGTCCAGTATGAGCACATCCGCGCCATTGCCGCCCAAAAGCTCGGTATTCAGCGCACGTATGGTATCTGAAACCGTGGCGCTGCCACCTCCTTCCTGCCCTCCAATCAGTTCCACCCTCACATCCGGGTGGCTCAGCTGGAACATGGAGGCTGCCTGGCGTATGGTAGACATGTTTTCCAGGTCCAGCCCATATACGGTCAGCGTTTCAAGGGGAACAGAGGGCATATCCCTGTCATATGTGTAATGTTTTATCTCATGCAGGTCAGATTGGGACATCCACACATAGAAATCATTTTCATTTCCCACAAACAGCTTCCTGATGTATGCACTGGGAAGCCCCAGGGAATTAAGGGTACCGTCCGCCACTGTCTCCCAAAGGCTCCCGTCCTGGTTCATATGGTGGATTCCTCCTGCGTCAGCCGTGTAAAACCCGCCGTTTCCATCCGGCGCCATGGCCGCATACATACTGTTAAGGTCCATGGAACGGTATGCGTATTCAGCTGCGGCAGCAGCCGACTGTCTGGAGATATCATATTCCAGAAAGCTTTTGCTTCCATTGGTAATATACTGGTTTCCAGCAAGAAGGCCGGATGTCTTCCATTCTGAGGAACTGGACTCCTGGGGCATGGAGAACAGTTTTTCCCCGGTCCGGCTGTATGCAGACGTCTCCCTGCCGGTTGACAGTAAGATCATCCCGTCCTCTGAAACAGCCCCAAAGTCAACCTGCATCTCATAATATCCCCGGTCATTTTTCACCGAGAATACGTGTTCCAAAAGGGGCTGGGGCGCCTGCCCCTCTGCCAGCCTGGCCATATTGCATCTGTAGTCATCCCCGCCCCGGTATAACACATACCGGTTTCCGTCGTCCCCATATATCATGTGCAGGGTGTCATAGGGAAATGTCAGCCCTTCCATCATGCTCTCTTCCTGCTTTTCCCAGCCGTCCCCGGCCCACACATACCGGCTGGCCGTCTTATCCTTATCCCTGATTGTGTACAGCTCCAGTTCCTTATCCCAGGTCCGACCCACATCCGCCACATGTTCCCCGTCTTCCAGAGTAATGCCGATGCTGCTTTCCACATATCTTCCCCTGGGTATGTCCTCCTCCCGGCGTGCCTGGGTTTCCCCGGACATGTCTGATTCAGGCGTTGCGGGCGCTGAACACCCCCACAGACCTGTTGCTATGATACCAGCCGCAAGGCAGAGGCTTATTATCTTTTTTACCATTGCAATCCCTCCATCATGATCCGTAATTACGGTGATATCCGTATCATATCAGACAAATCTCTAAAAGACCTTAAAAAATGGAAGAATTTCTTTTAGGTTTTTTAGAGATTTGTCTGATATAATGTTTTTAATGATTCAATATAAGATTCAATACAATAAGGATACCCGTACTGCGCCATGCAGATACGGGTACCGGTGGCGTGAGGGTTAAATATGAGGATTCTGCTGGTTGAAGATGATAAGGAATTATGTGGCACCATTAAGCTGCAGCTGGAACAGGATGGCTATGAAACCGACTGCTGCGGACAGGGGCAGGAGGCATTCTATTATGCGTCTGAATATCCCTATGACGTCATTATATTAGACCGGATGCTTCCCCAGATGGACGGGCTCAGCGTGCTCCAGGGACTGCGGCGGATGGGCATCACCACACCGGTCATCATTACCACTGCGCTGGACGGGGTCAATGACAGGATAGACGGGTTGGATGCGGGCGCCGATGACTATCTGGTAAAACCATATGCCTCCGGCGAGCTGCTTGCCAGGATCCGGGCAGTTGCCCGACGGCCCGGCAGGCTGGAACAGGGCAGCGCAAAAACCTTTTCCAATATAACCATGGACACGGACCGGCGCGAACTGACCGGGCCTTGCGGCACTGTCAGCTTAAGCAGGCGGGAAGCCGCCCTTTTGGAATACCTGATACGCAATGCCGGACAGGTGCTACCCCGGGGGCTGATACTGTCTTACATATGGGGGCCTGACTCCGAGGTGGAGGACGGCAATCTTGACAACTATATCTATTTCCTCAGAAGGCGCCTCAAGGCCATTGGCACATGTGTCCAGATTAAGACCGTGCACGGGATTGGGTACCGCCTTGAAAGCGGAGGCGGCCATGATTAAAAAACTGCACCGGCAGCTCACTGCCCTTTTTACAGCGGCAACCGGCCTTATCCTGACCCTGGTGGTCATAGGAGGCCTGGTGGTCAGCGCCAGGGAGCTGGAGAAAAAGTCCCTGGAGGCCTTCCAAAATGATGTGCTGGGCATCACCTCCAGGCTTCAGTCCGGCGCCACCATAAGCTGTACCTGGCTGTCACAGCTGGAAAGCAGCCGCAGGCTCATCATACACATCGAGGACAACGGGGTTCCCCTGCTCTATTCCGGCTCCTGGTCCCCCCTTACCGACCGGAACCTTCTGATTGAACGCACCAGGGAAATGGCGCTGGCCCAACACATCGACCCCTCCGTAAGGCCGGTATCCTCCTCACTGCTTCGCAGCCCCGTGTATACGGTGGAGGGCAGCCGCAAGGATTCCTATCTTGGATGTGTCCTTGTGCTTCCAGTGGGAAACAGTTTCCAAAGCCTGACCCTGCTTGCTTATAAAGGCCCTGCCTCCTCTGGTCTGTACCGCCAGGGATTTTTGTTCCTCCTTCTCAACCTGGCTGGAATCGGGGCACTTATGTCAGTGAGCTGGATACTGGTGGGTAAAGCCTTAAAACCCCTGAAGGAAAACCAGCAAAAGCAAAATGAATTCATCGCAGCGGCCTCCCATGAACTGAGGGCGCCCCTGGCCGTCATACGCTCCAGCATATCTGCGGCCCGGTCAATGCCCCGGGACTGTGAACAGTTCATGGATAATATGGATAAGGAATGCTGCCGGATGTCCTATCTGGTTGGCGATATGCTGCTTCTGGCATCTGCAGATGCAGGACACTGGGTCATCCGCATGGCGCCCCTGGACATGGATACCCTTCTCATTGATATGTACGAACGGTTCGAACCCCTTTATCAGGACAAGGGCGTGGCACTGCATTTAGAACTTCCCCAATCCTCCCTGCCCAGGATAAACGGGGATGGGAAGCGCCTGGAGCAGATCCTGTCCATCCTTTTGGACAATGCCCTGCGATATACCCCAAAAAACGGTTCCGTCCGGCTGTCTGCCTGCGTGGAGCAGGTGAGCCACCTGCTGTCCGGAACCAAAAAAAGCCTGTGTCTGACCGTGTCTGACCAAGGCTGCGGGATTGATGATAACGCAAAAAAACATATTTTTGACCGTTTTTACCAGGCAGACAGCTCCAGAAGCGATAAACAGCATTACGGGCTGGGACTGAGCATTGCCAAAGAGCTTGTCCAGAAACACGGCGGCACCATCAGCGTTGGGGATTCACCCTCCGGAGGCGCATGTTTCATGGTGTGCCTGCCGGTAATGTGACCTGCTGCAATGCCCTTTTGGCCCGGTGCAGATGATTTTTCTGAGGGCGCGGATGCAGGTGCTAAAACAAAGATGCAGCGGGCCCTGCTCAGATTGTTCCGGCTAAGGCCTGAAGAACAAAAGCCAGATCTTCACGGCTGTGGGCCGGATATGTCAGATACCATACATAATCATCCCTGACCGCAATACACTCCAGCCTTTCAGATACCCAGGCCTGGTCGAGGCCTGGTATATCTGTCAAAACAAAATCCTCTGGCGAACCGGCAAAAACAGCATCCTCCATCAATAGTCCAACCACGTTTCCTCTCATGCCTGCATCCTTCAGATGATAGACATCCTGCCGCATCCATACCTCACTGCCATCGGCATCAACCACCTCAAACGTATTCCAATGCTCTGTTAAAAGTGAGCACCCGTATTTCACCTCACTGACCTGATTCTTTATAAAGCTCTGTGTCCGCTCTCCCTTTACCCCGATATCCGAAAGTACAAGATATGGTCCATCCGCTTCAGCCGGCATTGCATGCCTGTAGCTTCCTGCCCACTGGCAGATTGCCAGGACACCGAATACAGCGGTAATAAGCATCAGGGAACCGTTAAGGAACGTTGATACCCGAAAGCCCGACACCGGCAGATATTCAGAGCGTTCCCCATCCTTCATCCTGCGGCGCAGATGGCCCAGATACCATATGCCCCGTACATCCCTGTACATCAGACATAGCAGGAAAAAGATGAATCCGGTCACGGCCGCCGTATTCTCAATCCAGCCCCTGTAAGCAGATGACAGGAGCCGGCTGTATCCCCCATAACCGCCAAGCATATACCCTAAGAGCAGAAAGAAAGCAATGGACAGCGGAAGCTGCAGAAACGAAACCATATATTGTTTTTTCAGCCCTTTCCTTGCATCTGCGTACGATTTTGGCTCCTGGTATGGTTCCGAAGCGCCGCCGTTCCCAGATGCGCTGAACACGTGGATAAAACCGCGTCCTGTTACATATTCCCAGCCGGACGCCTTATAGGCGTCCATCTGTTCCTCTGTAAAAGGCGGTTCCCCTGGCCGGGCAGGGACTGTCAGAACAATCCCATACCGTATCTTTTCCGGCGCCCAACGCCTGAAACTGCTTAAATATGCGCCCCGTTTTACAAGACGCCACCCGCTCCCAGCCATTTTTGTGTAAAACCGTTCGGTCTCATCTATTGCAAACTCCTGGGGATGAAATACATATCTGCGTTCCATTTTCTTTTATCCTCCATAACCAATTCCCGAAGGAACCGGCACTCCTGCAGGCTTTTGTCCATACTCCCGGAAAGGAAATAAGCCCTCCGGACAGAGCAAATCCCTGCCCGGAAAGCTTATACGTCACCTAAACCTGTTACCGTTAAGCAGGTTCCTATCCCACTGTCCGCCTTACTGCACCCAGGCTTGTGTCAAGTTAATGACATTCTTCCTGCCATTTTTCATACCACTTTGGGATAATCTTTGATACTCTGATACGTTGACCATTTTTATAAATAGCAAACCTGCGAAACTCATCTGTATTATCATATAATGCGGCCAAATCACACAAATCGATAATTTTATGAAGATTCCTCAAACTCTCCCCAAATCTTTTCTCAACATCTTTGTCCGGTATTCCGTGGCCTCCCATTTTCACTCTTTCTGCAATTCTCTTTTTTGCTATCGCCGGCGAATCAACACAGACATAATGTAATTCAATTACATACCCCAATTGCTTTGCCCTATATATTGTCCGTAATATCGAATGTCCGCATAGGGTTGTTTCCTGATTAAAAGTAATTCCCTCCGATAAGTAAGAGTTTAACCGTTCAACAGCGATTCTGCCTGCTTTCATTAAATCTGAGGTATTTCTCCAATCTCCGAATTCCCTCAATATTTCATCTGTATTAACGCGCGGCATCATATCCTTATAATGTGTGGTCATGTATAATGTTGACTTTCCTGCTCCATTTACTCCAGCATATAAGATATATTTCCTCATTTAAAACCTCTTTTGGGCAATTACATGCTTTTGCTTTCTTTGCAATATAAAATCACTCAGCATGGAAAAAAAGTCCTGTTCTTCTTCTGTTTCTGCACTTAACACTAAATCCATGGTTTCTTCTATATCCATGTCCTTGCATTCTTCATACAATTTCCTTGCCGCTTCCGCCTTTGACATAAAATATTTCTCCTCCTTTTCCTCTAAAAACGGAGGTGATGCTGAAAGTCACAGCAATTGACCCTTCCAGCATTTCCATCCACACCACCTTTGTAGGTGGTGACATATATACCATATGTGTCATACGCCATATGGGACCACATTCCAATCCATATCACTTCCGCAAGTGATAACCAAGAGAATACCTTACATTATACATGAAAAATATCAAAAAGAAAAGGCGTAAAGAAATTTTCCCTACGCCTTTTTATATTCAATAAAACCAGTCCATTTACTGCACCCAGACACCGGAACCATTCACATAGAATCCGTCAGGTGTCCATGTATCCTCGTACATCACGCCATCCGTGCCAAGATAATACCACTTTCCGTTAATGGCCTGCCATCCGGTCAGCATGGCCCCGCTGTCTGCCAGATAGAACCATTGGCCGTCCAGTTTAAGCCAGCCTGTCTGCATGTACCCGGAACTGTTGAAATGATACCATGCACCGTTGATCTGCTTCCAGCATGAGGAAGGATATCCGCCTGTGTCATAAGAATACCACCAGCCATTACCGTCCTGGACCCAGTGTCCGCTGCCGCCGTAGTTGGCAATCTCATCCTCGTCAATGGACAGTGTGTCGGAATCATCTGACCATTCTCCTGTCTTACTATTGTAGGATGCAATCGCCCTTACGCGGAAGGTATAATCGCCTTCCCTGTTAAAATAGCCTGCAAAATCATAAGATGTACCGGTGGTGCTGACCGTGGTAACGGTCTTGTCATCACGCAGCAGCTTCACATCATAGCTTTTGGCCCCATCAATCTCATCCCACACAGCCACGGTGTCTTCCCACTCAAGATTGGATGTTCCTTCCAGCTTGCCTCCAATACGTTTCAGTTCCGCATATATCTCTATATAAGACCCGCTGTCATATACCTTTGCCTTCTTAAACGTGGCATTACACCCGCTCAGTGTAAAATGGCTCTTGCTTGTATAGGAAAAACGGTAGCCATCCTTTGCAGAAAGCTCAATCTTTACCTCCGGCACATCTCCCACAGTCCATGTGTCCTGATTATCCGCGTTGGTATACTCCGCAGACTCCACATAATACTCACTGTCTTTTGCCCTTACGGTAATGTCGCCTATGTCATCCCCGCTTTTAGGCGCTTCGCCATACGAAAACTCCAGCCTCACCTTATCAATCTTTGTGTCGGCCGCATATGCAGTCAATCCAGTGCTGACCGTCATCGCTGCAGCCATTAGCAGACATAACGCTTTTCGTTTGTTCATAATAATCCCCTCTCTGCGTATTTTTAAATTATTTCCAGATACATACATTTATTATAATAAATTCGCGGCGTCTATACAATTAAACAATACTTACAATCTTATTAATATATTATCTGTCAAAAGGTAAGGCTGTTTATCTGCCTGGTCTTATTCACCGCCGGTACCATGGCATAAAAATATCCGGAACCATTTTTACTCCTGGCTCCAGATATTTTAACATAAGTCATAGATTCTTTATATAAAGGGTTAACCGCGGGAAGAAGGATCCATATTCGTAAGATATGAAAATAGGATTGCAAGAAACTGACTGGATGTTGGTCTTTTCTCAAGTGAATGACCCGCCATTTTTTGAAGGAGGCCGGGTTCGGATTTCCAGGCCACCTGGGACAGTGTCCTTATATTCCGTTCCACTGCATGACATGAGGTCTGATAGCGTCTGGCAATTTCAGGATACAGGCATTTTGTCACGGAATGGATGCACTGCTCATCTTCGCCCATTAGCAAAAGGGCGTATTCCGTGTAGCGGAAACCTATATAATGCAGGTCTGCCCCAAGCTGCGTCAACAGCTTATATATTTCTGTGGAATCAAATATGGCTTTCTGCAACATCTTCTTTCCTCCTTCCCATCAGATATCTCAATTCCCCAATGAACGTAAGGATTTCTTCATCATTCAGCAGAAAAATATAGTATACCAATGTCATTGCTGAAAAACCATATTTCCCATGTTCCTGGTCAATATAGGACCTCGGTGAGATACGCAGGGCTTCTGCCATATGTTCTTGTGAAAAAGCATGAACGCTACGATACGAATGAATTCTGCTTCTAAGAAAATCTTGAAATACAAGCTTATTCTCATTCATAAAGATGTCCTCCTACATTTCGACAATTATATGGGAATTTTACCCGTTAGCAAGGCGAATTACCATGAGGTGTACCTCGGGGAGGGGAATATTTATTTGATTACAGGTTACAATTTTTTACCAACTGACATGTATATCATGTAAATTTCTCACTTCCTTATTGATCTGATTTTAATTGGCCGGCTTTTCAGGTAATTTACCCATATATGAACAGTTCCTGGTGATGATTATACAATGGACCTTTGGTCCATGCAGAGAAAAATAACCTTTGGTCATTCTACACCTACATGGCTATGATGTCCATGCCAAACGCATCCTTCCCGCCATTAATTTTACCAACTCCTTATCCGGCCCAAACCGGAAAACACTTTAAAATGGCCCGCCCGTTCGGGCTCCGGCCTGTTTGATATGCACTATGCCCTTACTGGGGAGGATGACTCTTAAGACAATGAAAATGAAGAATGTTTTATTGACATGTAAAAAAATCCTGTATAATACAGGTAAGGGCAGACTCCTAAAAACCGGCCCTGCCCTTAAATAATTATTTACATATCTTATATCTGCTTTTTGGGGTATACAGGTTGGAACAGCCTTGTTACCACCAAACCATCAGCCCTCCGGAGACATTCTTATCCACTCATCCTGATTGCAATTTGGGCAAAAACAAATCCTACTGTCATTTTATTTGATATCCCATTTATTTTAATATACTGCGACACTACTTTTTTCTATCGTGTTTTCATCCCTTCTTGGTTTATATGCAATGTCATATAAATATGTTTCCTTATAATCCCTTACTATATATATGTAACGGTTTGTTTGCATAAAATCCCCACATTTTTACAGAATAAATGTCATTATTCATACTTTAATGACATTTTGAATGCCTTTCCATGCCATACGATATTTTAATATGGTGTATATAGGGGTGTGGTGAGGTTGTTAAGATATCCATGACTCAATTCAAGAAATGATATACCCTCTGCGCCTTTTAGATTAAGAAGCATTTGAATACTCTACTGCCCTATTTTTAGCATTTAATTGTATATTGCTACCATCCCTTTAGCATTTTCATCTATACATGCCTGGAACCCAATTAAAAAATGCATGCCATTTAATATTATCAGTTTTAAGAAAATCCTGCATCCTTGCCAGGCAAGCAACACTAACTGTAGTTTTAATGCGGTTGTCCAATGCAGCCAACCAGTTGGCACGGGTTCCTCCCATATTCATTCCAGTAGCCCCAATACGGTTACTGTCCACCTCTACCGCATGCTGTCATGCTCCCCATCCCCAATATAGCAATGGCAATACAAATCTTGTGAATTTCTATAAGTACCTCCTTTAAATTTTTATAATTATATATTATCAGCATAAATATTCAAAAATAAGGTGAAGTCGATTGTCTTTTGTGCACAATAGACATAATTTACATTTTTCCAATTATACGTTTTACATATGTAATCATTGTAACATACACAAAAGGAGACTTATCTAGCAGGACGGAGGCCAGTCAATCCATGTTACTTATACTTCTTGCCATTCCTTTACCTCCAATTTTTAGTGATTATATAACTTTATTATTTCAAATTATGTACCCTACAATGCCTTTGCAACGCACCAGGATTCACTAAAATGTCTTTTATGGGTGCGGTATTCCATTCTTTGTCTATAATATGAGTGCTGAACATGGGCATCCGATTAATTATGGCGCACTGAAATAAGCCCGTGAATATGCAATATAGCTACATACTCATGGACTTATTGGGATGTCCGAATATTTGGTTTTCTATAGTAATACCCTTCTAGGTTTAACCTCTCCTCTCACTCTTCCTCATCCAACACATAAGGCGTTGTCTGATACACATAATAATTCAGCCAATTCGTATACAGCGTATTGGACGTATTCCTCCAGGTCAGGGCAGGAACTGAGAACGGGTCATTATGCTCATAGTAATTGCAGGGCACTTCAGGATCCAGGCCCTTGTTCAGATCCCTGTGGTATTCGTTGTTCAGGGTCATCCTGTCATATTCCGGATGCCCCTGCACAAAGACCTGGCTGCCATCCCGGCTCATTACCAGGAAAACGCCTGCCTCTTCTGATTCTGCCAGTATCATCAGCTCCGGGTGCTTCAGGATATCGCTTTTGCGCACTTCCGTATACCTGGAATGGGGCGCCAGGAAATAATCGTTAAGGCTGCGCACCAGCGGCACCTTCCTGTCCAATACTTTGTGGTTATAGATGCCTGACAGCTTCTTCTGTATCGGATATTTCCGGATTCCATAGTGATAGTACAGGCCGGCCTGGGCGCCCCAGCAGATATGTATGGTAGACGTCACATGGGTCTTGCTCCACTCCATGATTTTTGAAAGCTCAGGCCAGTAATTCACCTCTTCGAATTCCAGGTTTTCCACGGGAGCGCCTGTGATGATCATTCCATCAAATTTTTTCTTCCTGATATCGTCATAGGTTATATAAAACTTATTCAGATGACTGGCCGAGGTATTCTTGGACACATGGGTGGACAGCATGAGGAAGGTGCAGTCCACCTGAAGAGGCGTATTGGACAGGGCGCGCAGAAGCTGCGTCTCTGTTTCCTCCTTAAGGGGCATCAGATTGAGGATCAATATCTCCAAAGGCCTGATATCCTGTCTCATGGCCCGGTCCTCGTCCATTATGAATATATTTTCTGACTCCAGTACGGTCCTGGCCGGAAGTTCCTTTTGTACTTTAATCGGCATATCATTCTCTCCTTTCAAATGTCGTGTGTTGTGTGGTTTATGCACAATCAGCACAGCTTCACCGGCAGCAGGCGTACTGCCGGCAGAAACTGTGCTATAACATTCGCAGGAACTCCTCTTCTGATATGATTGGGACCCCAAGGTCCTTTGCTTTTTTATTTTTTGATGAATTGGAAGCCGTATCATTATTAATCAGATACGTTGTCTTGGCGGTGACCGAGCCAGTGACCCTGCCTCCCTTTCCCTCAATTACCTCCTGCAGCTCCTTGCGGTTGGCAAAATGCTCCACGGAGCCGGTAATCACAAAAGTTATGCCCTCAAACCTGGCATCCGAGGCCTCCGCCTGCTCCTCTTCAATGGTAAGTTCCTGTAACAGATGATCCACTGCCAGGTTATTCTTCTCTGATGCAAAATAATCCATCCACGCCTGGGCCAGGACGCCGCCGATTCCATCCACGGCAACCAGCTCATCTGCCTGGGCGTGGCGCATTTTCTCAAAATCAAACTTAAACTCCCTGCAGAGCATCTTGGCATTGGCAAGGCCGATTCCAGCAATCCCCAGACCATACACCATCCTTGGCAGGGTTGTATTGCCTGCAGTCTTAATGGAAGCAATCAGATTGTCATAGGATTTCTGCCCAAGGCCTTCCATCTCCACAATCGCATCCTTATGTTCCTCCAGATGGAAGATATCTGCATATTCATGGATGAAACCCGCGCCTATGAACTTCTCCAGGGTGGCTTCTGACAGCCCGTCAATATTAAGGGCGTCACGGCTCACGAATAAGGTAAAACTTTTTATCTTCTTGGCCTGACAGTCCGGGTTGGTACAGTACAGGCTTTTCACATCATTGATCTGCTTGATCTGGGTTGCGCCGCCGCATACAGGACATTCTTTCGGTATATCCCTGACCCCGCTGCGTGTCAGGTTATCCGCGATCTGCGGTATGATCATGTTGGCCTTGTACACCGTAATGGTATCGCCCTGGCCCAAATCCAGGGCTTCCATGATGCTCAGGTTATGGACGCTGGCCCTGCTCACCGTGGTGCCTTCCAGTTCCACCGGGTCAAACACGGCAACCGGATTAATCAGGCCGGTCCTTGACGCACTCCACTCAATATAATCAAGCCTGGTCTCCCTGATTTCATCCTGCCACTTAAATGCAATGGAATTGCGGGGAAACTTGGCTGTCCTTCCCAGGGATTCCCCGTATTCAATATCGTCAAAGGTAAGCACCAGTCCGTCGGACGGCACATCATTGCTTTCAACTGCCTCTGCAAATCCATTGACTGCCTCAGGCAGGTTTTCAGCCGTCACTTCTTTGAAGTCCACCACTTCAAAGCCCTGTTCCCTCAGCCATTCAAACTGACGTTTCCTGGAATTCCCAAAATCCACTCCGGCCGCCCTTACCAGGGCAAATGCCTCAAAATGTACGTTTCTCTCTGCCGTGATCTGGCTGTTCAGCTGGCGCACCGAACCGCTGCAGAGATTGCGCGGATTCTTATACCTGGCATCCACGTCCTCAATCTCTTCATTAATCCTCTTAAAATCCGAGTAGGTAATGACTGCCTCTCCCCGGAGGATCAGCTGTCCCTGGTAGGAAATATTGAGAGGTATGTTGGAAAACACACGGGCATTTGGGGTGATGACCTCGCCGATTTCCCCATTGCCCCTTGTTACCGCCTTTGTAAGCCCGCCGCCTTCGTAGGTAAGCACAATGGTCAACCCATCCATTTTCCAGGACAGCAGTCCCTTCTGGTCCCCCAGCCACGACTGAAGGTCCTCCACGCTCTTTGTCTTGTCAAGGGAAAGCATGGGGGACTCATGGGTCTCCTTGGGCAGTTCGCTTAACACCTCATATCCCACTTTCTGGGTAGGGCTTCCTGATATGATGGTTCCTGTCTCTTTTTCCAGGGAACAAAGTTCATCATAAAGCCTGTCATATTCAAAATTGCTCATGATTTCCCGGCTTTCCTGATAATAAGCCTTCCCCGCCTGTCTCAGGGTGGAAACCAACTCTTTCATTCTCTGAATCCTGTCTTCCATTCTGTTCTCCTGATTCATCTTCTACTATCCGGGTCCTGCGGCAGGGCACGGCCGCGCCCGCCCGGCAGGCTGGTGGAATCCTTTAAAAGCCTGGTAAGCTCCCGGTATTCCTCCTGTCCCACTTCCCTAAATGCCCCTGTTTTAAGGCCGTCCAGCCGTATATTCATGATGCGCACCCGTACAAGGCGCTTCACATGGCAGCCGCATGCCTCACACATGCGGCGTATCTGCCGGTTCAGCCCCTGGGTCAGGATGATGGAACATGTTTTCCCATCCACCCGTTTCACCTTACATGGCCGCGTCACCGTATCCAGCTCCTTGAGATAAATCCCCTTTGCCATCCTGTCCATGGCATCATCGGTCAGAGGACAATCCACCGTGACAATATACTCCTTTTCATGAGCATTGCCACTGCGCATGATTTTATTCACCAGGTCGCCCTGGTTTGTCATGAGCAGAAGGCCCTCTGAATCCTTATCCAGCCTTCCCACCGGATAAATACGCTCCGGATAATCCAGGTATTCAACGATATTCATTGCCCGGTCCTTATCCGAAGTGGTGCAGACAATCCCCCTTGGCTTATTTACAACAAGAAGCACCGGCCTTGGCTTCTGGCTGCCCGCCCCGCTGCCTGCATTCACCGGTACACCGCCGCATACCACCTTCTGGCCCGGTTTCAGCTTCTGGCCCATGGCTGCCGGACAGCCGTCCACCCACACCTTCCCGGCTTCAATCAGGCGGTCTGCCTCCCGTCTGGAACACACACCCATCTGGCTCAGCCATTTATTCAGACGTTCTTCTCTTTTTTCCTCTTTACTGTTTATTTCTGTTTTACTATTTATATCCGTTTTACTATTTATATCCGTTTTACTGTTTATATCTGCTTTACTGTTTATATCCATTTTACCGTTTACATCCGTGCAGTCTTCCCTGCCGCCCTCCCCGCGCCCATCCATATCCATGGTCCATTCACCGCTTTTGAGCCACTGGGCTGGATGCAATAAACATGGCGTCCCCAAATGAGAAGAAACGGTAGCGTTCCTTCACGGCTTCCTTATACGCGTCCAGGATATGTCCCCTTCCCGCAAGCGCGCTTACCAACATTACCAGTGTGGACTCCGGCAGATGGAAATTGGTTATCAGGGCATCCAGTACTTTAAACCGGTATCCCGGATAGATGAATATCTCAGTCCATCCTGTTTTGGCCTGCAGGATGCCGTCGTCCGTGGAAGCGGACTCAACGGTACGGCAGCTGGTGGTCCCCACACAGATGACCCGGCCTCCGGCCGCCTTGGTGTCGTTTACCTTCCTGGCCTCGGATTCTTCCACCACGTAGAACTCCGAATGCATGTGGTGGTCCAGGACATTTTCCACCTTCACGGGGCGGAAGGTCCCAAGACCCACATGGAGCGTCACATGTGCCACCTTGACCCCCATTTCCTCAATCTGTTTTAAAAGTTCATTGGTAAAATGCAGTCCGGCTGTGGGGGCTGCCGCCGACCCCTCATGCTTTGCATACACGGTCTGGTACCGGTTCTTGTCCTTCAGCTCATGTGTGATATAGGGCGGAAGGGGCATCTGGCCCAGCTGGTCTAAAATCTCCTCAAATATGCCCTTGTAACTGAACCGGATCAGACGGTTGCCGTCGTCCACAGTCTCCACCACGGTACCGCTCAGCAGGCCTTCCCCAAACTCAATGACAGTCCCCGGCCTGCACTTCTTGCCCGGGCGGACCAGTGTTTCCCAGATATCGTTTTCCCTGCGCTTAAGAAGCAGGATTTCAATCTTTGCACCTGTATCCTTCTTGATGCCAAAGAGCCTGGCCGGTATTACCTTTGTATCATTAATCACCAGGCAGTCCCCCGGCCGTAAATACTCCACAATATCCCTGAATACCCTGTGCTGCACTTCCCCTGTATCCCTGTCCAGTACCAAAAGCCGTGATGAGGAGCGGTCCTTAAGCGGGTCCTGGGCTATCAGTTCCTCCGGTAAATCAAAATAAAAATCCTTTACATCCATGTCCTGTCTTCCTCCAGTTTTATTCAATCTTTACCTCAGAACCGCCTGTTGTCTCCGGGGCCCCATCCTGTCCTTGTGATGCATCTGCCTGTCCGGCGCCCGGATTCCCGCTGCCCTGGCTGCCGGAGCCGGCTCCGTCCTGGCCGGATGCCTGGTCTGAGGAGGCGGCTCCCGCCGCATGTTCACCGGAAGCGTCACTGCCCTGGGCGCTGCCGCCCGCCGCACCCGCGCTGTTTTCAGGCGCTAAAGCCCCGCTTTCATCCGCACCCTGGGAACCGGCCCCATCATCCTCAAGGGATACCATGCTGTCCTGTCCCTCTTCCTCTGAGCTGCTTACCACTGCCCCGTTCCGCAAATCCCCATAAATCCCGGCAAGAAGCGTATCGGATTCAATGGCCTGGCGCAGGCGCTCATTGACCTGCTTGGATAAAAGGCGCACGTCCTCAGACTGATTCTGCTTTGCCACGTAATCAGCTTCGTCACCCACAACGTTTTCACGTATGATATAATTGCCGCTGTCATCCTTCAGTACATAACACCACATAAGTCCCGGCGCCAGGGTATCCACCCTTCTGAACTTCACCTCATAGGTCACATAGACCACATAGGAGTCTGCCGTCAGCCCCGGCTTGGTATAACATACAATGTCCTGATAGTCCTCAATGTAGACAGCCTCGCTTTTCAGTTCTTCCCTGCGCGCCTGAAGGCCCTCATCCGCAGACTTGCCAAAAAGTCCATATAACTTTTCCGCGTCCTGGTCAATCTTGGCCTGGAAATACTCACTGATCAGCAGGTTGACCTGGGGAACCGCGTCCTTTGCAAGCTCATAATGGGAAAAATCCGTTGTATACTGGCTGTTGTCCGGTTCCACATCCGCATCCCGGGCTTCCGTCCCATCCCCGGAAATACTGATATCCGCACCGGATGCATTGGAATCAGTGGAAATCCCGGTTCCGGGCGTGGCAGCCGCCTCCTTGCCATCCGGCTTTTTGTCCATGACCATTATGATGATCACCAGCACAATCACCACCGCTAGGGGGATGGCCGCCATCCGGATGTATTTTATCTTGTCAGCGTCAGACCTTCTGCTGCGTGTCCGTCTTCTGTTCTGTCTCATAAATATAAGTCCTCCAGTCCTCATGCTTGCATATGCGTCATTTGGGTATAATAACCACTTCGTCTTATTCTAACAAAAAGCGTGGGAAAATGCAATGGGATAAGAACATCGGCAACAAGGTCCCATGCATTGGCCCGTGAACCGCGGGCCGGGAAATCATGGACCTTACAGGAAAATAAAAAGCTGTTATATGCGGATTTCCGGTTGCATACAGCAGCTTTTTAGTAAAAGGGCTTTTTCAGTTCAGAGATGTTCTTATTGGGATGGTTCGTTTTCGTATAAGATAAGGGCAATCATCTCCACGGGTCCTTCCAGTGCTTCAATTCCATGGCCATCCCCGCTGCCGGTAAAAGCAACGTCCCCGGGGCAAAGGATGTGTTCCGTCCCGTTGTCGTTGAATCTGGCAGTGCCTTTCAGGATGTAGTAGGTCTCTGACTCGTTGGTGTGGACATGGTAACCGATGGCTGAACCCGGATAGACCGTGGTGTGGGCGAAAACCCTTGCTTTGTTGTACATTTCACCCGGTCCGTTTAACAGGTCCCTGACACAGATTTCGCCTGTCCCGTTAAATGGGGCGGGTTTGGTTGTCCGTGTTATGGATTCTTTTGCTCTGACCATTTTACGCCTCCTTTTGCCGGAAATATACGTAAGCGGCATTGTCATAGTAGATGGCGTCCAGCTCCTCCTGCGTCCAGCCGCCATGGGTCAGGTAATCGGTCAGGTGCCCGTAGCTGTCCTGGGTGGCTGCAAAGGGCGCGTCGGTGCCCCACAGGAGTTTTTTTACGCCAAGGCGGGACGCGGCCTGGCGGAGCAGGGTGTTCACATCAGGATACGGATATGTATCCGGGGCATAGATTTTTGGCACGGAGGAAATGTCGAACCACACATTGTCCTGATTAAGCAGTTCCAGGTCGGACCAGAGGCGCTGCTCATCCCCCCTGGCCGGGGCAAGGAGGTGGCACAGGACCATTTTCATGTTTGGAAATGCCTTTGCCACACGGGACAGGTTCTCCGGCTGATAGCTGGCCATGGTCCGGTCCCCGATGTCAAGGGCCACCACGGCATTGCACTGGTCAATCATTTCATATATCTTCATCATACGGCCAGAATCCAGGTCAAAGGGGTCGTGGCAGCCCATGAGGCCGCCGCCGGAACTTACCTCGAATTTGACCAGGCGGAATTTCCGTTCTTTTAATAGGAAAGACAGGATATCCAGGTAATTGGTCATGAAAGGGTCCAGGGTACAGGACGGACAGAAACGGTCCGGGTACTTTTTCATGATTTCATAGTGGTACCGGTTCTGGAAACCATACATGCTTCCCTGCATCAGCACGGCTTTTTCCACCTGATGCCGGTCCATGATCGCAAGGGCTGCTTCCGCGGTAAAGCTGGTATCCCCATAGCCTTCGGGCAGCAGCCGGAAAGTCTCTCCGCTGCCCCACTCAGCCATGCCATTTCCGGCTGCCCTCAGTTCCCCTCTCCGGCAGTATCCCGCTATGATTTCAGCTACATGCAGATGTGAATCTATTTTTTTCATTGAACTGTTCCTCCTTGTTTGCGGAATAATGGTGGGAGTAATCCCTTTTTCTTTTCCTGATGGCCCATGATGTCCACTGCCACCGCAGTGATGATGACCAGGCCTTTTACCAGGCCGTGATGGGTGGACGGCACATTCATCAGGTTCATCCCATTATTCAGAAGCCCTACCAGGACCGCGCCGAAGATGGCGCCCATGACCGTTCCTTCGCCGCCGGCCAGGCTGACGCCGCCGATGACTGCCGCGGTGATTACCTCTGTCTCATACCCGCTGCCCGTGCTGGCCATGGCCTGCTGGGTCATGGACGCAAGGACAATGCCGCCAATGGCCGCGGTCAGGCCGGAAAAGATGTAGGCCAGCATGGTGATGCCGTTGTCGGAAATGCCGGACAGCCTGGATGCCTCCGGATTGCCCCCCACCGCATAGACATAACGGCCCAGCTGGGTTTTATCAAGGACATAGAAGCTGATAAGGGCAACCGCCGCCATGATGAAAACAGGCACAGGCAGTCCCAGCAGCTTACCGATTCCGATGTAGGTAAATGCCTTAGGTTCCAGGCATCCCAGGATTTTATTGTTGGTAAGTATCATGGAAATACCGGATATGATGCTCTGGGTTGCAAAGGTAATAAGGAATGCAGGCACCTTGAATTTTGTTATGATGATACCGTGCACCACCCCCACAAGCACGCCGCACAAAAGCGCGGCCAGGATTCCTATCAGGACGCCTGTGACCGAATAATCAAAAAAACGTATGATCCGCACCACGATGATTCCTGTCAGGGCCAGCATGGAACCCACTGAAAGGTCAATCCCGCCTACCAGGATTGCAAAGATGGAGCCGGACACCATGATGCCGATAACGGATACGGACCACAGCACATTGGACAGATTGGCAATGGTGGGGAAACTGTGGGGCGCAATGATGGTCAGCACCAACATGAATCCCAGAAGGATGAATATTTTGCTGTATCTTTTTAGACTAACTTCCCGCTTCATGAATTCATCCCCCCTTAACCCAAGAGCCCGGATGCCGCGGCCAGTATGTCAGCCTGGGTCACCGTTCCCTCTGAAAATTCTTTTACAATCCTGCCTTTGCGCATGACCAATATCCTGTCTGAAACCCGCAGAAGTTCCTGAAGGTCCGAGGACACAAGAATGACCATCACGCCCCTGAGAGCCAGTTCCCTGAGGATACGGTAGATTTCATCCTTGGCCCCCACGTCGATTCCTGCTGTTGGCTCATCTACAATCAGAAGCTTCAGGCCCCGCATCAGCCATTTACCCAGCACCACCTTCTGCTGGTTTCCTCCAGAGAGCAGTCCCACTGCCTTGTCCGGGTCCTTTGGACGGATATCCACTGCTTCAATTGCGTTCAGGCACATCTTGAGTTCTTCCTTCTTTGATATGGCCCCGCCGCTTTTGCGGATCAGGTCATAGTTGGTCAGGGCCGTGTTCCTGTTAATGGACAGAAGGGGGATGAATCCCTGGTTCCTTCTGTCCTCAGGCACGAACCCAAACCCTCTCTTAATGCTCTTCTTCACCTTGGGGACATATTTCTCCCCTTCCAGATAAATCTCACCGCTGCTGTATCCATCAATGCCGTAAAGACAGCGGACCAATTCTGTCCTGCCCGCTCCGATGAGGCCGCCAAAACCAAGTATCTCTCCCCTGCGCACCTGAAAGCTTACTTTATCAAATACTCCCCTGCTGCTTAAATCCCTGACTTCCAGGGCAACCTCGCTGCCGGTCCTGCATAAGGTCTTGACCGATCCTTCGGATTCATCCACCACCTTGCCGATCATCAGGCGGATGACTTCCACCGGATTGATTTCCTCTTTTTCCAGCACCACCACATTTTCCCCATCCCGCAGTATGGTAAGACGGTCGGCCAGGCGGTAGACCTCCTCCAGCCTGTGGGAAATGTAAATGATGCTGACGCCCTTATCCCTCAGGGCCTCAATGATGGAAAACAGGATTTCGGACTCACGCCCGCTTAAGGACGCCGTGGGTTCATCCATAATCAGCAAATCTGCATCCGATGACAGCCCCTTTAGTATCTCCACCAGCTGGCGCTGCCCGATTCCCAGGTCATTGACACAATCCGTTGGATTCAGCGGAAACCCATAGCGTTCAATCAGTTCCTGGACCATGGAGTTCATTTTCTTATAATCAATCAGATGCGTCTTACCAATCCTGGGTTCCTTGCCAAGAAGCACATTCTGCGAAACGCTAAGGGCCGGTATGACGGAAAGTTCCTGATATATGCAGGAAATGCCCAGGGCCTGGCAATCGCTCCTGCTGTTGATTTCCACATTGTTCCCCTTCCATTTAAGCTGTCCGCTGTCCTTGGAATAGGCTCCTGTTATAATCTTGATTAAGGTAGACTTGCCCGCCCCGTTCTCCCCCATAAGGGCGTGGACCTCCCCTTTCCTGATTTCCAGGTCCACATGCTTTAAAACCGGCACACCGCCAAAGCTCTTGCCGATATCCAGGGCCTGCAGGATTGTCTCCCCTGATATATTTCCTCCTGTCATGAGGCCGTCACCTCCTCACATAACCGCTTCCTGTTCTTGGAAGCCTGTTCCATCCGCTTGTTGTACCATGCGTCAAACACAACTACAAGGATGATGATGGCGCCTTTGATGATGGGCTGATATGCAGTGTTGATCTGGTATTTGTAGATGCCGTTGTCCAGTACCGACATGAACAGGGCGCCGATAACGGTTCCTATGACATCGCCCCTTCCGCCGTCCAGGGCGCAGCCGCCGACCACCACTGCCGCAATTACATTGAACTCCAGGCCGGTACCCAGCACAGCCGTGGTACTCTGAAGCCTGGATGTGGTGAAAATGGATCCCACAGCCACGCAGAAACCAACAATGACAAATGCCGCCATCCTGGTCCTGTCCGTGTGGATGCCGGACAGCTCCGCCGCCTTTTTGTTGGAACCAACTGCATAGAGGTTCGTGCCGAACCTGGTCTTTTTAAGGATGACCTGCCCAATTACAGCCAGTACGAAAAACGCAATGGTCACATAATAAACGCCTCCCACAGAGCCCCCGAACACGGTGAACCTGTAATCCTTCATGGGCTGGCTGGTAATGATTCCATTTTCCTTAATGGCAATCACATAGGTAAGGGCCCTGTATATACTTAAGGTGGACAGGGTGGCTATGAATTCGGGGAGGCAAAACCTGGTTATGATAAAACCATTGAACCAGCCCGCTGCCAGCCCCACAACTATACCTGCAGCCAGCATAAGCCATATGGGAAGGGTGGTATAACGGTAAATATTAGCCATGACCATGCCCACAAGAGCCAGGGCAGAACCTGTGGAAAGCTCAATCCCGCCCGTGATGATTACATATGTAACCCCGATTCCCACAATCCCGATGACCGATGCATCCCTGAAAATAGAGATGATGTTCTTTGCCTGCAGGAAATAGTCACTGGTGGCAGAAAATAAGATTACCAGCACAAACAGCATGGCCAGGGAAATAAAACGTCTGATTGTATTCTGCTTCATAAGTTAACTCCTTAAGCCTTGTATCGTGATATTAAGACTTGTATCGTGAAATTTCCAAGGGCAGGAGCTGCCCATGCCTCTCCTGCCACCATTTCCTTTTCCAATGCTTCTTTTTACCAGCGGTCTTCCGGAAGGATCTGTCCTACCGTGTCCTTTGTGACCACAACCGGCTCCATGTTGATGACCGGTGTCTTGGACAGCACGTCATAGCTGTATTCTGAGCCAATCATGAGAAGTGCGATCTTGGCAGCAGTGGATCCTTCATCCCAGCAGTTGGTGTAAATCGTGCCTGTCAGCTGTCCGCTTTCAATCATAGCAAGAGCGTCCTTCTCACCGTCAGCGCCCCAGATTACCATCCCGTCCAGGCGGTTTGCCGACTCAGCTGCAAGGGCAGCGCCCTCTGCCATGGCATCGTTAATGGCAAATACACCGTCAATCTTGTCATTGGCCTGCATGAAGCTGTTCATGACACTCATGGCTGTTTCCTTCTCAAAGTTGGCTGCCTGGGAACCAATGATTTCAATGCCCGAATACTGGCTGATCGTGTCGCGGAACCCTTTTTCCAGGTTATCTGTACGGATGATGCCGGGGAGGCCCTGGATAATCACGATCTTGCCTGTCCCGTCCAGCTCTTTTGCAATCTCTTCTGCTGCCAGGCGGCCCGCATCATAGTCCACCATCTGTACAAGGGCTGAATGGACGGAGTCCACATCCATATTGATGGTGATGACAGGGATGCCTGCTTCCTCTGCTTCTGTCACAGATGCCGCAAGGGCTGAGTTATCGCTTGCCTGAAGAATGATTGCGTCATACTTCTGTGTAATGATTTCCGACATGATCTTAACCTGCTCTTCCGCACTGCTCTTTGCGTCAAAGCCCTGGACTGTTATATTATCATAATAAGCGCATTCCCGCTCAATGCCTTCCAGCCATGCCTGGTTCACAGGCGTTCCGATATCATGTGCAACATAGGCCAGCTTAATGTCATCCTTGTAAGGATCCTTTACCGTCTTATTACTTTTCTTCTCAGTCTGGGCCGCTGCATCGCTTCCCTGGGGCGCTGCCGTGGTGGCCGGGGCCGTCTGCTCCTGCCTTGCTCCCTCACCGGAGCAGCCTGCTAACATAAATACTGACATGGCTGCAATCATTGCTGCTGCTAATAATGTTTTCTTCATATCATACTCTCCTTACTGTTGCTTTGTTTTCTGGTGTTGCTTCACCCTTGTTCCATCTGTTCTTGCTTCGTTGCATTTATTAATCATGTCTGTAGTATACAACATGCGTTTTTCATTTTCAATATACACATTCTACACAATTCAATATTTATTTTTATGCAATATGCCCAATTACTTTTTGGAAGATATTTTGTATACTTTATAAAAGCATTGATTTTATTGTATTTTTTTCAACCTGTTTATTGATTTTTTCATCTGGATAGCCTATAATTATAATTAGTTGTATACTACAAGGAGATTTTGCTATGCCTAAAACCGCCAATAAGGACTTAAAAAACCACACATATTGTATATTAAAGGAGCGTCTGGTCAACTGTATCTATCCTCCCGGCACCCTGTTGAATGAAGCGCAGCTGGCTGCTGACCTGGGTGCCAGCCGTACGCCTGTGCGTGAGGCCATCAGCCGCCTGGAGATGGAAGGTTTTGTGAAAATCATGCCCAAAAAAGGGATTTATGTCACAGACATATCTTTAAACGATGTGCTTCAGATTTTTCAGACAAGAATTGAGATTGAGCCCATTGCCGTACGCCTGGCAGCGCCCCACCTTCCCCGCGAGGAACTGCTGGCCTTCTGCGGCAAGTTCAAAGGAGAGGCCCCTGATATACAGAACGGATTCCGATTGGACACCGCCATGCACCTGTTCATCATCGAACACTGCGGCAACCGCTATATCATTGATATGATGCACCGCATATTTGATGAGAATACCCGGGTCATCATTTCCAGCAAGCAGAACCAGGTGCAGATCCATGACGCCCGTCTGGAGCATCTGGATATCCTGAACAGCCTGCTGGACAAGGACACGGAGCGCGCCATTGCCCTGATGCAAAGCCATATTGAGAACTGCCGCAAGGCAGCCCTGGATTACTTCTGCAGTATCCAGACCTACAAGGATTCCCCGTCCCTGACTTATAAGAACCAGCTGGCGCAGCTTTGAACATTTAAAAGCCAGATGGTATTGCTTTGGACACTTAAAAGCCTGCCGGTATTGCTTAAATGATTACAGTGAAGAAGGCACTGCATGTATAGTTACACTGGACCAGCAAAGGCCGGAAGACGGCCGGAAGACGCCAAATGCCGCAGTATGCAGGAATGAATCCTGGCACACTGCGGCATTATACATGATATCCGTTTAAATCAACCCATACCACCCATGATCTGGGCAATCAAAAATGCGTCTGAGAGGAATCGAACCTCCGCACGCGGCTCCGGAGGCCACTGCTCTATCCACTGAGCTACAGACGCATCTCCATTATGATACTATATTTCTCACAAAACTTCAAGTCTTTTTTACACTTTCTTCCTGTTCCCCACCATCCTGAACATGGAATCCATCAGAAAAACAGCCATGGCAATGGCCCCGGCAATCTGTATTGTCTCGATAAGATAGTACATGGACTGCTCCCTGCTGCTTCGGATGATATGGTATACCCAGTTATAAATGGATGTTCCCGGAACCAGGGGCAGGATGCCGGGTATGAGGATTACGGTCACCGGCGCCCTCAGCATCCTGGCCAGGACATGGGCCATGAGCGCCACTGCCAGGCCGGACATAAATGCCCCAAATACCAGGGACCCGCTGCCTGCCTTCACAAGAATGTATACCAGCCAGCAGACGCCTCCTGTGATGCCCGACCACCCCAGATACTTCCGCGGCAGATCCAGCACCAGCCCAAAACTGAGCACTGCCATGAAAGCGCCGGCCACCTGTATGACGATTCCCATTATCCCGGTCCCCTGCATTCCCATGACCTGAGCGCCCAGGGCCTGTGCCTCCGCAGCCTGTGCTCCCATGGCCTGCATTCCCATCTGTGCACACATCATCATTTCCCCTACCATACGGTCCCTCCCCCTGTCAGCTGGTGGAACAGCGCCATGCTGGCTCCCACTCCTGCCGCCACCGCCAGCGCCGTCACAATGGCTTCCAGCATCCTCGCGGCCCCGGAAGAGTAATCCCCATTCAGCGTATCCCTGACCGCTGTTGTGAATATCACGCCTGGCACAAGAGGCATGACAGCACTGATAATGACAATATCCGTACTGCTTCCGGTCAGCAGCCACCGGTTCAGCGCCAGCGCCGCCGTGCCCAAAGAGAAAGCCCCCAGCACATTGGTGCAGAAATCATTCAGCTGGATCCTGGATGCCATGTATACAACAGATCCCAGCACACCGCCTGTCAGCGCTGCCGCAATGCAGTCCGCCGCACTGCCCCTCAGCACCACTCCGAAAAAAAAGGAAATAAACATATAACTCAGCGCCTTGAGCCATTTTTCATACTGGCTCCTTGTCCTGATCATCTCCAGCTCCTCATATGCTTCTAATGGGGTCATGGCCTGACTGCAGAGTTTTCTGGACACCTCATTAACAAGATAAATCCTCCCCAGATTAGTGGAACGCTCGTTCACCCGCCGCACCAGGGTGATGGCTTCCCCCCTGCTGTTATCCAGGCTTACGAATATACCTGTGCTGAACACCATGGTCTGCGCCTTCCTGTCCGGACAGCAGCCCAATATATGATGAATCGTATCCTCAATCCTGGCGATTTCGGCACCGCTTACAAGCATGATTTCCCCGGCCAGCAGCGCGGTCCTGGCCAGCAGATGTTCTTCATTTCCCATGATCCTACCTGCAATTCCCAAAAATTTCCAACCCCGGGACGTGCCTGAACAGCCACGTCTTGCTTCAGGTTTGAGTATAACAGCCGCCAGTCATTTCGTCAATTTCATTTATGGAAGGTAAATGTAAACAATTCATAAAATCCCCCTCCCGGCTCTTGACAAAAACCGCTGGATGGATTAAGCTGGATGCAATTCTTTTGAATACTATCTTTCCATTCTTCCTATTCATTTTATCTTGTGCATTCTAAGGCGGCATGTCCACCATTCTTTTTCCGGACCTCCCCTTATAATCCCATTGCAGACGATATGGAACTGTCCAACAGTTATCATAAATAAAAACCAAGGGGGTATTTTCGTGGAATACGAAACATTTCTCAATGAAGTAAAAGAACAGATGGAACATGCTTTAGGGAAGGGATATGACCTTACACTGCGCAGGGTTCCCAAGAACAACGGCCTTATGTTAGACGGCCTGTGCATCGCCAAGTCCGGCGGACATGTGGCGCCGGCCATTTACCTGAATCCCTGCTATCTCCAGCATCAGGCCGGACGTCCCATTGGGGATATTGTATCAGAACTCATGACCCTGTATCAGGACAACCAGACGCCGCCTGATGTGGACTATGAAAAGCTTGCGTGCTTTGAGGAAATCAGGCCCTTTATTGCCTGCAGGCTGATTCATGCAGACTCGAACCAGGCGCTGTTAAAGGAGATTCCCCACATTGCCTGGCTGGACCTGGCCCTGGTCTTTTATCTATGCCTCCATGAGGATGACAGCGGACTTATGACCGCCACCATCCATAACCTCCATCTGGATATCTGGAATATTTCCCTGACAGAGCTGAAGGAAACAGCCCTTGCCAACACTCCAAGGCTGTTTCCGCCTGTCATATCCAGTATGGCACGGATTATCGAAGACCTTTCTGAGGCCATGGAACAGGAACCTGCTTCCCAGCCTTTTGGCAATCAGCCAGGGGATCATGGGCTTCCTGACCCCGATGCATCCGCTCCCTTCTTTGTGCTGAGCAATACATCCGGTATCAACGGGGCTGCCTGTATCCTTTATCCCGGAGTACTGAAAAACTTCGCGGACAGCATGGAAAAGGATATCATCATCCTTCCATCCAGTATCCACGAAGTCCTTCTTCTTCCTGATGACGGCGACATTTCCTACAATGAGATGAGCAGGCTTGTGGCCCACATCAATCAAACCGAGGTTCCCAAAGAGGACCGTCTCTCCAATCAGGTATATTTCTATTCAAGGCAGAATCAATCCCTTACCCTGGCTTCCAGCAGCGCCATACCTATCTGCTAGTACCTTGACATAGTTACATTGTGCTTTTATAATCTA
>NZ_QVEX01000009.1:0-173932 GCF_003434055.1 Enterocloster aldenensis
GGGTCCGCGGGTGCGGCCGGGGCCGGATCCGCCGGCGCGGCCGGGGCCGGATCTGCAGGTGCCGCCGGGGCCGGATTCTCCGGGGTCGGCTGCGTGACTCCAGGTCCGCCGTCAACGCCGGTTGCAGGCGCTGTCTCCACCGGAGCCGTCTCCACCGGGGCCGTCATGTTCGGGTCTGGCGGTACAATGGCCGGAAGTGCCGGCCCTACACGGTAGATTGCCTTGGACGCATTATAGGTATCCTTGTTCAGAAGGGTCCTTTCCTGCTCCACGCCGTCCACGGTCACCACCTTCCAAAGCCTGGACCTGAGTCCTGTATGGGAAGACTGTACCTTGACCTGGGCGCCTGGCGCCAGGGTATTGTCCACAATCAGCTGGGGGTCTCCCGGGCTGGTGCTTCCAATTGTCTCTGAGACATACTCCACCTTGCGGTTAGCAGGTCTGGTCTCCTTGCCGTAAATGGTAAATGTCAGTTTCTTGCCTTCGGTATACCCTTCCACATAAATGGGGGTGCCGTAATTGTTCTTAATCTTAAGATCCTTGTACGTGCCTGCAATGGCGGCATCCCTGGACGGTTTAACATAGGTTACTATCATGGAGTGGTTCTGTCTCTGGACAATCTCCAGTTCCGCTTCCAGTGATGCATTATACAGTGTGGTGGAAATCTGGCACACGCCTCCGCCAATGCTGTCAACGACCTGGCCATTCTCATAAGCCGCCGCTGTCCGGTAGCCATTGGCTGTTGTAAATGGCTGCAGGCACTCATAACCGGAAAGTACATCCCCGGGCATGAGCAGGTGGCCGTTTATCTTGGCCGCGCCTACTGCCAGGTTGGTGGAGCGCGATGCGCCGCTGCTGCTGAAATCAGTTGTATAGGTACCCAGCACATCCTGGATGGTCGCCAGGTCCCCGCTTGTAATGGCAGGCTGCTGTTCCGTTACCTGAGCCGTTACCTTGACCGGTTCTTCTAATCCGCCTTCTAAGGCTTCGTTGAGCGCCGCCTCGGTTGCCGCCGCGTCAACCACCTTGCCTGCCACGGAGTCCGTGATGACAAACTGGCCGTTTTCCCTTGTAATGGACGCATCCTGGGGCTGTGCCGTCACAGCCTGGCACTGGGTATCCACGAACGCTTTTACCTTTTCGGAATCCACCGCCGTGTCCAGTTCCAGGTCCACGGGCGCCGCCGCCAGGTCCTTCTGAACCATATACTGTTTAATCAGGCTGCCTCCTGCATACTGTCCGGCTGCCTCGTCTACTGCCTGTGTATTGCTCCAGTGAAAGCCCAGTTCCCTTGCCGTGGTTTCCACATCCTGTCCGTCCACGCTCAGAATCACCTTCTGACCCGCCAATCCGTCCACATACTGTTCCACTGCTGCCTTTGCCTCTTCGGCCGTCATCCCCGCCAGACTCTGGCTGCCTGCACTGATACCCTCAGGCAGTACGGGAGCGGCCCAGGCCATCACTGGAAATGCCGCAAGCAGCCCCATACTGATGACTGCCGCCAATCCGGCACTTCCTATTGCTTTTCTCATAATTTCTCCTCTTCCCGGTTTTAATTCAATGCTGCGGATCCTAGAGCGTGTTTGAAAATTGCTTTCCGTTGGCTGTGCGTCCCACTTTGTGGGAGATTTGGTCCCGATGATGGAGGCGTAGCGAACTACGCTGACTGAATCGGGGCCAAATATACCGCGAAGTGGGGCGTGCAGACGGCGGGAATGAATTTTCAAACAGGCTCTAGTACAGCATATTGGGTCTGTCCTCTGAATCCCAGCACCAGTACGACTTAGTACATCAAAGCACTGAGCGCCATGGGCACAATCATTGCCAGCACCAATACCACTACAATGACAGTGGAAATGATTTTCTTGAATTTGGGATCACTCATATTCATCATGTACATTCACCTCTTTATAATAATATGCCTCAGAATCTCTTACTTAGTCTGCTGCAGACCACTCTTTTTAAAAGATTTGTCTTGGTATCCTTCCATACTGGGAGATAATGGTGTCAATCATCCGCGATGCCTGGCTGCGGCTCATGTCTTCTATCTGCACAGTTACGTCTATTCTATGACATTTTAATAAATCCTGCAAGTATTCTTTTTGTCTTTTTGTGGCTGCCTGGTCCCTTTTTGCTTTATAAATCAATGGTCTGGGTGCAAACATGTCCGGCTGGTCCTGGCTGTGGCGCGACATCAGCTCCTGGTACAGCAGGTGGGCGGCTTCTGCATCCGCCTGGGCCCGGTGGGCCGTGGACTGAGGGACATGGAAATAGGCACAGGCACAGGACAGGTTCTTCCTGGTATCTCCTGTCATAAATGCGCGGCACAGCGTCAGGGTGTCGATTCCATGGCGTTCAAACTCCAGGCCGCGGTTCACTGCCGCGTGTTTTAAAAAGCTGTAATCAAACCGGATATTGTGGCCAAGAAGGGGAAGGTCACCGCAGAACCTGACCACATCTTCTATGAGCTCCTCAATGGGAGGCGCGTCCGCCAGCATCTTGTCCGTGATTCCGGTGAGCTGGGTAATATGTGCCCCAAGGCTCCGGCCGGGATTTACAAATGTGACATATCTCTTGGAAATGACCCCGTCCACTACTTTTAAGGCTGCTATCTCCGTTATCTTCTCCTGCTTTGGCTCCAGTCCTGTTGTTTCCAGGTCCAGGGCTATGTATGAATTTGTCATTATCTTACATTTTCTCCTATTCTTCGCGGCCCGGGCAGTCATCCCTTAAAAAGCACTCACCGCACCTGGGCCTGCGGGCAATACAGATGGTCCTGCCCAGGGTTATGATGTGGATGTTCCAGAGGATCCAGTGGTCCTTCGGCAATACCTTCATCAAATCGTATTCGATTTTCTCCGGGTCCTCTGCCTTTGTAAGGCCCAGCTTCCTGGAAATGCGTTTCACATGGGTGTCCACCACAATACTTGGCTCATTGTAAATATTGCCTCGGATTACATTGGCGGTCTTGCGGCCAACGCCGGCCAGGGAAGTCAGCTCTTCCATGGCAGCCGGCACCTGGCCCCCGAACTTTCCCACCAGGTCTTTGCAGCAGGCAATGATGTTCTTTGCCTTCATATGATAAAAGCCGGTGGAATGGATGTCTTTTTCCAGCTCCTTGAGGTCGGCGGCCGCGAATTTCTCCAGGGTATCGTACTTTTTGAACAGGTCCTCTGTCACCATATTGACCCTGGCATCCGTGCACTGGGCGCTCATAATGACAGCAATCAGAAGCTGCCAGGGCGTTTCATGGTTCAGGTAACACCGGTATTCGGTTCCATACTCCCGGTCCAGGGCTTTTAGGATGCGTTCGATCCGGGCTGCCTGTTCCTTTTTGTTCTCGCGTATTTTGGGTTTTTTCACTTCTGTTTTTTTCATTCTTTAATTCCTTTATCCATTGTCATCCATATCGATTACACATGCCCTGGCATTGTAGGTCAATGGATCCCGGTTCCTGTAATCAAACAGCACAAGGGTTCCATCGGCCATTGCCTCAACATGGGCCATCTTACTGATCTGTCTGGAATCGTAACCTTTATAGTCTGTCAGATATTGCGGGGATTTTCCTTCTTTTATGAAGAAATCCTTTATTTTGGCCTTGGATGCTGCCGGGTCACGGGCAAAGACAGGGCGGCTCTTGACATTTTCCCGAAGGTAAAGGTCGGTCATGAGAAGGTCCCTGTATGTTTCCAGCCCAAGCCCGGCCGTGCCCTCCGGACGGGCTGCCTCCTCCTGTCCGCCGCATGGCGTGAGGCGTTCCCTTATAATATCAAACAGGATTTCATATCTGGCAATCCGGTTGTGGCTAATCCCAGCCAGCCCGCGGCGCCGGTAATACTCCCCCATGAAATAAAACATGGAATAGGGGGACGCAAACTCGTTTTCGAAGGCTTTCAGCGTACAGGTGAACTGTCTGCTGTTGTAGTAGACCTCCACCATGTCCTCCACTTCCTTTAATTCCAGGATGCCGTCATAGGACAGCCATCTGGTGGACAGGACTTCATAGGGAGGAAGGGATGAGTAGGCAAGTCCGTAGGAGCCAGCCATCTCTTCCATAAAGGAGCCCTTCAGTACCTTCAGGAATCCCAGTTGGAGCTGTTCCGGTTCCATGGCATACACATCGTTGAAGGAACGCCGGAAACTGTCCAGGTCTTCATGGGGCAGCCCTGCAATCAGGTCCAGGTGCTGGTGCACGTTCCTGCCCCGGTTAATCCTGGCGGTAATCCGCTGTATCTCCTCCAGGTCGGTTTTGCGCCGTATGGCCACCAATGTCCGTACATTGGTGGTCTGGACCCCGATTTCCAGCTGCACCAGCCCGGGACGCATCTTTGCAAGAAGGTCCATCTCCTCTTCGTCCAGCAGGTCGGCTGCTATCTCAAAATGAAAGTTGGTAATACCGTTGTCATGTTCCTGTATGAACTTCCAGATGGCCATGGCATGGCTCTTCCTGCAGTTAAAGGTCCTGTCCACAAATTTCACCTGAGGGACCCCGGCATCCAGGAAATAACGGAGTTCTTCCCGCACCAGTCCCAAATCGCGGAACCGCACCTGCCTGTCTATGGATGAAAGGCAGTAACTGCAGGAGAACGGGCACCCCCTGCTGCTTTCATAATAAATAATCCTGTGCTCCAGATCTTTCAATGCCACGGTATGATAGGAAAATGGAATCCGGTTCAGGTCCATCACGGGCCGGATGCCGGTATCTGTCAGGGTACCGTCGGGATTGCGGTAGGTCAGGCCGGCGATATCAGACATATCGGTCAGGTCATCCACATAATGCCGCGCCAACTGTGCAAATGTCTCTTCTCCTTCACCCTTCATGACTCCTGTGACAGAAGGGTTTTCCCTTAAAACCTTCTCAGCGTCAAAGGATACCTCGGGTCCGCCCAACCAGATGGGAATGCCTGGCAGTACCTTTCTAAGGTCGGCTGCCAGGGCGCGGATGGTCGCGATATTCCAGATATAACAGGAAAACCCGATTACATCGGGTCTTCTCCTGTAAATGTCCTGCAGACATACTTCCATCTGATGGTTGATGGTATACTCTGCAAGTTCAATTGTGGCCTGCCGGGACCGGCACCTGTCCATCTGCTGCCCTGCATATGCTTTCAGGCTGTAGATGCCAAGATTGGAATGGATATATTTGGCATTGACGGCCACCAGTAATATTTTCATGAAATTCATACCTCTATTTCGATTTTCCTGCCCGTGGGCTGGTACTGGTAATAGCGCACGCCGGCTGCGTTCAGCATGCGCTTAGACGCCCTGACGGCAGGAGTCTCGGCATACTTGTCCTCCCCATAGATAATGGTCTTGATCCCGGCCTGGATAATGGCTTTGGCACACTCGTTGCACGGGAACAGGGTCACATACAGCTTGCTTCCCTCCAGGCTTCCTCCCCTGTAGTTAAGGATAGCATTTAACTCGCTGTGTGTGGAGTAGAAATATTTGGAATTATAGGGATCTTCCTCCTGTTGTTCCTTGCCCCACGGGAATTCGTCATCCGAGCATCCCTTTGGGAACCCATTGTAGCCCATGGACAGGATTTTGTTGTCCTGGCTCACGATACACGCGCCTACCTGGGTGCTGGGATCCTTGGACCGTCTGCCTGACAGCAGGGCAACCCCCATAAAATACTCATCCCATGTTATATAATCCGCACGCTTTCCAGTCACTGCTGCATTCCTCCTTCTTAAGTCATCAATTAATGGAATATTTCTTGGAGCGTATTATATCATATAATCATGCATTTTCCTATTGTTTTCGGACTTTATATGGGTTATCCCGAAAAGCCCTGTTTTTCCCCAGGGCCTTTTGCCCCCGCGGGCCGGGTAACGTGCCATCGGGCTGCGTTTCATTTTTTATAAGGCTTTTCCCATCACAGCCCAAAAATGGTTTCCAGCCCACAACCGCGGGCTGGAAACCATTTTACATCACAACATTCACCTTCATATAATCCCCTGGATTCTTCTCAATATCAATGATTGTCCCAGGCGCTTCCTTTATGGTGACCACCTTGGTCAGTATCTTCCGGGCATCCACCTTTCCTGTATGAATCAGGTCAATGGCTTCCTCAAATTCATTGGCGCTGGTGCGGGCGCCGCGTATGTCCACCTCTTTCTTGGTAATCACATCCGTGGGAAGGGGCGTCTCCTTCTTGGGCCAGCCTGTGAGGGTAATACGCCCTGCGTTTGATACAAGGTCCAGGGCAGAACGCACGGCCGGGTTAGCCCCGGAACACTCCATCACCAGCTCAGCCATGCGCCCGCCGGTATACTCAGAAACCTTGGCCGCCGTATCCTCCCTGCCGGAGTTGACGGTATACCGCACGCCCAGCTTCCTTGCCGCCTCCAGCCGTTCATCCACCAGGTCTATCATGATAGGATGGGCGCCGTACGCAATGGCGGCCATGGCCGCCAGGATGCCGATGGGGCCCGCTCCAATGATTGCCACATGTTCCCCTGCCTTTAATCCTCCCCTGTGGATTCCGTGAAGCGCAATGGTAAGGGGTTCGGCAATGGGCGCCAGTTCCCAGGGCATATCCTTTGGCAGCTTCCACAGCATATCTGCCGGGTGGACAAAATATTCAGACATCCCGCCCTCTGCATGGACGCCCAGCACCTTTAAGTCCGTACAGCAATTGGTCCGGCCGATGGAGCAGGGATAACAGGAGCCGCAGTAGAGATAGGGGTCAACAATTACATGGTCTCCTGCTTTCAGACCCTTTTTATTGTGCTCTGGTATGGACAGGATTTCCCCTGCCACCTCATGACCGATGATACGCGGATATGTAACCAGTCCGTTGGTACCGCGGAACGCGCCAATGTCGCTTCCGCAGATTCCTGCCGACCTGACCTTGATTAAGGCTTCATTTTCCCCTGCTTGCGGCTTGTCAATCTCAACGCATTGAACCTTCCGCGGCCCGTCATATTTGATTGCATACATAATCTTTCCTACCTCTTTTCTTACATGGCTTTTTATATGGACTTTTATATGGCTGCTGCATGGCTTTCTGCACCATTCTATACCTGGCTATTACTTCGCTTTCTATATGGATATCTACATAGCCAATACTTCGTTCCATTTCTCCTCCACCACAGGAATCCCGTTTTCCCGGTTGTCCCGGATGGCAATTAACTCAGGTTCGCCCGGGTACAGGACCTGGCCGCCTTCCTTTTCCGGGACGGAGGATTTGACATCGCTGACAATATCAGTCACGATCCGGTCTGTCAGCTCTGGTGTGTTGGCCTTAGACGGGTCAATGGCAATCATGACCTGGGTAAGGCCAACCTCATCCCCAAAGGTTCCTATGGTATGCACGGAGTTCCCATTGGAAAGCACGGTTGCAATCAGGTCCAGGGCAATGGAAATGCCGCTTCCCTTCCAGTATCCCATGGGCAGCACGCGCCAGGATTTTTCAATCTCCGCCGGGTCCGTGGTCAGGTTGCCCTTGGTATCATAACCGCCTGGTACGGGCAGCTGGGTGCCCTTGAGCCTGCAGTCCTCCATCTTGCCGTAGGAGAACTGGGATACGGCGCAGTCAATTACCACATGCTCCCCGTTACTTCTCGGGATGGCCATGATAAACGGGTTATTTCCAATCTTCTTGTCAACGCCGCCCCATGCAGGCATGTTGGGCTGTGTGTTGGACCAGCAGATTCCGATGCAGCCCTGGTCGGCTGCCTGCCATCCATAACTTCCGCCGCGCATCCAGTGGTTGTTGTTGCCCAGCGCCACAACGCCGATGCCATACTGCTTTGCCAGCTCCACGGCGCGGTCCATGGCTTTTTTGGCATTTAATGGGCCGAATCCCCTGTGTCCGTTCCATCGCTCGAACGCGCCCATGGCCATCTCACAGCCAGCCGTGACCTGGGGGTCAATCTCCCCTTTTTTCAGGTATTCAATTACCCTGGGGAACCGGTTCAGGCCATGGGAGTATACGCCAGCCAGGGAATTCTGGGCAAATATCCCTGCGGCATCCGCTGCATTTTCTTCCGTAAATCCGTATTTGGCCAGAACACGTTTAAATTCATTTACCATATCCTCATATTTTACCCTCATCTTCTTCTCCTCTCATCCTCCCCTTTTCGCTGTCTATCTCCGCGGCCTCCGGCCGTTCCCGGCAGATATAGCGGGACAGGGCGTTCAGTTCTTCCAGCCTGGCCATATTGGTTCCTATCCCATATATCCTTCTGGAGTCCGTGTATGATTTTCCTGTGTCTTCCCTGATTGTCACAAGAATCAGGGAACGGATTGCGAATATATCCGCCCTTCCCAGGCCATAGGCCCCGCACAGGCGGTATATGGTATCCTCCACCCGGTGTATCCCGGCCCCTGCTTCAAGCATTGCCTGCCCTATGTCCACAAACAGGTCCAGATAACGGCTGACTTCCATCCTCAGTCCACGGTAACGCCCAGAAACTGGCATAATTCCTGGATACAGGCGTCTTTATCCTTTTGGGTCAGCTCCACCCCGAACATGAAACGGAAAATGGCCTCCATCTGCCCGGCCAGCATCTTGAGCCCGGGTACGGTCTTAAGGCCCCTTGCCCTGGCGGCTGCGATTACCGGAGTGTCAGCCGGATTGATGATAACGTCAAATACCACGCAGTCCTTTGGAAGATAGTCCACAAACCCCAGGTATTCGTGGGTCTTTCCGTATCCCGCCATTCCCAGGGGCGTCACCTGAAGGAACAGCTGGGCTGTCCCGGCCGCCTTATCAAGGTTCTCCGGCGTGGATGCCAGGGCCCTTGTCTCCATGGAGGTATGGGTGTTCAGTATGTCGGCGATTTCCTGTGCCTTTTTTACGGTCCTGTTTAATATGGTAAGTTTCCTGATGCCGTGCTTTGACAGTTCCAGCCCAATCACGCCGCTGATGCTGCCGCTTCCCAGCATCACCGCCTCTTTTCCCTCAAGCCGGGCGCCGCTGCTTAGGATGGCATTCAGGGCGCCCTTACCGTCCATGCCCACGCCGTGGCTGGTGCCGTCTTCGTCAATGCGGATTGCATTGACGGACTGGAATATCCTGGAGCTTTCATCCACATCATCCAGCAAAGGTATGATATCCTTTTTGTGCGGCATGGTAGGGGAAATGTAGCGGATGCCCAGCATTTTACATGCCTCCATAAACCGGGGCAGCATTCCCTTTTTTACCTCCACCGGAAGCATGATGGCGTTCATGTCCAGTTCGCCAAACAGTTTGTTGTACGCCCTGGGCGCATTGGTCTTGCCCATGGGGTCGCCTATATTTAACACAAGCTTTGTGTCCGTATTGAATTTAACATTTTCCAGATTCATGATACCCATTTCCCCCTTTATTTCCCGCTCTTGCCCAGGTACACTTCCAACAGCGCATCCTGGCTGGCGCCGTCGGAGGCATCCAGCTCACCGGCTATCTTCCCGGTATTCAGCATGTAGGAGCGGTCGCTGACCTTTATTGCCATCCTGGCGTTCTGCTCCACCAGAAGGATTGTGATTCCTGTCTGTTTCAGCTTTTCAATGATGTTGAATACCTGCTCCACCACCAGCGGCGCAAGGCCCATGGACGGTTCATCCAGCAAAAGGAGCTTGGGGTCGGACATCATGGCCCTTCCGATGGCCAGCATCTGCTGTTCGCCTCCGGACAGCGTGCCCCCCATCTGGCCCTTCCTCTCCGCAAGGCGTGGGAAGAATTCAAATACCTGGTCTAAGATTTTCTGGTCCAGCGCCTTGTCTGCGGCCCTTGTGTAGGAGCCGATGGCCAGGTTTTCCATAACCGTGGCATCGGCGAATATCTTGCGCCCCTCCGGCACGATGGAGATTCCCATGGGGATGATTTCATGGGATTTCCTGCCCACAAGTTCCTCCCCCTGGTATTTGACGGAGCCGCTTTCAATATGTACCATGCCGATGATGGATTTTAAAAGGGTTGATTTGCCTGCGCCGTTGGCTCCCAGCAGAGAAACCAGCTCTCCCTTGTCCACATGGATGTTTATGTCCTTGATGGCTTTAATCATCCCATAGCTGGAATGTAAGCCGGATATATCTAAAACCGTTTCCCTCTGGCCCATTAAGAATCACTCCTTCCCAGGTATGCCTCGATTACTTCCTCATTGTTCTGAATCTCTTCCGGAACCCCGTGGGCAATCCTCGCACCATAGTTTAACACCGTGATATCATCCGAAATATTCATGATCAGGTCCATGTCATGCTCCACTATGAGGACGGATATGCCAAAGTCATTGCGGATGCCACGGATTGTCCTTATGAGTTCTTCCTTTTCCTGGGCATTCATTCCTGCTGCCGGTTCATCCAACAAAAGGATTTTTGGCTGGGTGGCCATGGCCCTGGCGATTTCCAGCAGCCGCTGGTGGCCGTAAGGCAGGCTGGAGGCCAGCTCATCCTTTAAGTCCGCAATCTTTAAATACTCCAGAAGTTCCTCGCTCCTTTTCCGGATATTCCTGTCCTCTTCCAGCATTTTCCTGCGGTTGTAGATAATGTTGAACAGTCCGGCCCGGCTCCGGCAGTGGAAGCCTGTCATGACATTTTCCACTGCCGTCATTTTCTTAAACAGGCGGATGTTCTGGTAGGTCCTGGCGATTCCCATGTCCACTATCTTGTATGGTGCGCAGCCGCAGATGGATCTGCCCTCAAAGAAGATATCGCCTTTGGTCACCTGGTATACGCCGGTAATGATATTGAATACCGTTGTCTTTCCTGCGCCGTTGGGGCCAATCAGGGAACAGATCTGGTTTTTTTCTATCTTAAGGTCAACCTCGGAAACAGCTGTCAGGCCGCCGAATTGTTTTGTAACTCCCTTTAATTCCAATACTGCCACAATCCTCACCTGTCCTTTCCGTCGAATTTAGCCTGTGCATATCCAATGAGTTTTTTCGCATAGGGCGTGATGCCGCCCGGATAGCGGATAATGACCGTCAGGAGGATGACCCCGTACACAACCATGCGCCAGTCTCCCAGGAAACGCAGGGCTTCCGGAAGGATATTCATGATAATGGCGCCAATCACAGGCCCGATGGTGGTTCCCATCCCTCCCATGATGGCTGTCCACAGGAACATGTTGGAATCGTTGCTGGTAAAGCTGTCAGGGCTTACATAGTGGATCATCATGGCGTACAGCACTCCTGCCACAGCGGAGTAGACCGCAGACAGCACAAATGCCCTGATTTTAAAGGTAGTGATATTGATTCCCGTCAGCTCGGCAACCTTGTCATCATCACGGATTGCCATGAACGCCCTTCCTGTCCTGGACCGCATCAGCCATTTCTGGTACATGATGCCGATGAACACGAAAAATGCAATCAGATAATAATATTTGAATAATGTATCAAACTTGAATCCAAACAGGTCCGGCGCCTTGATACCTACCACACCGGCCGGGCCGCCCGTCAGGTCAATCCAGTTCACCAGCACCATCCTGACAATCTCGCCAAAGCCAATGGTCAGAAGGGCCAGATAGCTGCCCCGCACCTTAAGGGCCGGGATGGCGAGAAACACGCCGAACACGGCCGTCACCAGGACAGACGCAGGTAGCACCACGAAAAACGGACATCCCAGCTTTGTATTCAGCAGTGCCGTGGTATATGCGCCAATCCCATAAAAAGCCGCCTGCCCAAGGGAAAGCTGTCCCGTGTATCCGGTCAAAATATTCACTCCCGTACCAACAATGGCATAAATGCCTATCATATTGACAATCTGGATGATATATGCATTGGGAAGGAGGAAGGGCAGGATCAGGATTGCCGCCGTAACCACTGCAATTAAAGTAATTTTCTTTGTCTGCTTCATCACAATACCCCCTACAGCTTCTGCTCGATGCGCTTGCCCAGAATCCCATTTGGCTTAAAATACAGGAACAGGAACAACAGCACAAATGAGATGATATCCTTATAAGCAGCCGTGGCATACGTGGCTCCCAGCGCTTCCACAATCCCCAGTATGATGCCTCCAAGCATGGCCCCCACAATGTTGCCGAACCCGCCCAGGATAGCTGCGGAAAATGCCTTCAGCCCAACCAGCGTACCCATGTCCACGCTTACATAGAAAATCGGCGAAAGAAGGATTCCCGCAATGGCTGCAAAGGCTGCGCTGATGCCGAATGTAACCAGCCTGCACTTATTCACATTAATGCCCATCATGGACGCGCCCTCGGAATCCGTGGCAGCCGCCCTCATCTGCTTGCCGGTCCTGGTCTTATAAAAAAACAGCTGAAGCACCACCACAAGGCAGGCCGCCACGCAGATAATCCCTATGTTCTGCGGCAGAAGCAGCAGCTGGCCCAGATTAATGGGATCCGTGCTGAACAGGGCCGGGAACACCTGAGGCTCAGCCCCCCAGATGACAATAGCCAGATTCTTCATGATATAGGACACGCCCACCGTTGCAATCAGAAGGTTTGTAAATGAACTGAACTCCAGCTTCCTGTAAATGAACCGCTCCAGGCAGCATCCAATGAACGCGGCCGCGATAATGGTCAGCACAATGGCCAGGGGTATGGGAATCCCCACCGTAATCAGGGTAAGGCAGATAAAAGCAGAAATCATAATCGTATCACCATGTGCAAAGTTCAGCATGCCAAGTGATTTATATATCATGGTCACGCCAATGGCCAGCAAAGCATAGATGCTGCCATTGGTAAGGCCGTTTAAAATCTGTTGAAAGACCATAGTCTCCTCCTTACATTCTGTCTGTTTTGACACGCCGCCGTCAGTCCATGGGTACAATGGTATGCTTACCGTCCACTATCTGCACAACCATCAGGTCCTTAATCATCTCGCCATTGGAAGCAAAGTTATAGACACCGGCCGCGCCCTCAAAATCCTTGGTTGCCAAAAGCGCATCCCTGATAGCCTGCCCGTCCAGTGAACCTGCCCTCTTAATGGCATCCGCCAGAAGATAGACCGAATCATAGGCCTGGGGCGCGTTCTGGTCATAGCTCTGCTGGTAAATCTCTTTATACTTCTTATCAAATGCCTGGACCTTCTCATCCGGGTTTGCCTCTGTAAAAGCAGTCGTGAAAATAAGCCCATTTACAGCGTCCCCGCCCAGTTCAACCAGTTTAGGAGAATTAAATCCCGTACCGATAAGCGGAACCTCAATGCCATTCTGTTTCGCCTGCTTACAAATCAGGGCCGCCTCCGTATAATACCCCCAGAGGATGATGGCGTCCGGCTCAGCCTGTTTTAATTTAGTCAGATGTACGGAAAAATCCTTCTCGCCCGAATTATACATTTCATTGGCCGCCACATCGATTCCATACTCCGGCGCCAGCTCCTGGATAATCCCAAAGGCGCCTGTGCCGAAATCAGAGGACTCATATAGCACAGCCACTTTCTGTCCGTTTATTTTTTCCTTAAAGTATTTAAACAACGTCTTTATATGGGTTGTGTCCGTGGCAGTCGTACGGAAAATGAACTCATTTCCCTGTTCCACAATACTCTGCGCGCTGGAGCATGGTGTAATCTGGGGAATCTTAGAAGCCGCCGTAATCTCCATATCTGCAATGGTGCAGGAGCTGTTCAGCGCACCAATCAGCGCGGTTATCTTATTCTGGTTCACCAGCTTCTGTGTCACGGTAACAGACTTTGCCGGAACCCCCTCGTCATCTTCCTTCACAAGTTCAATCATATACTTTCCGTCAATGCCGCCGGCTTCATTAATCTCATTTACAGCCATTTCTACCGCATTGGCCTGCACCAGGCCGCTGGCCGCCGCATTTCCCGTAAGGGGCCCCACGCATCCCAGAACAACCGTCTCTTTCCCATCCTTACCCTTCGTATCCCCCTGGCACCCCGACATGGTCCCCATAACCATGGCCGCCACTGTCAAAACCGCTGCTATCTTCCAATATCTTCTCATAAAATAAACCCTTTCCCTATCTATGCTCTCAACAATAGCTCCAAAAAACCTCACATCCACCAGAAGCAGGCCCCCTACCCACTCCCTCTAATTCACTAAACTCCACATTCCAGGCCTGCCAGCCACTCTCATCCACCAAACCGCAGTACGGCCCATCAAACAATCCCAATCATTAAACTGCGTTCCGGCCCGCCGCATCTTCCCACGCCATAAGCTGTAATCCGGCCTGCCAGTACCGCAGCCGCGTCCCGGGTATCCTTCCTGAGAAGACCATCTTTACCCGCCGGCACTTAGACGCGGTCCTTCACGCGTCTTAGTACCGCTGCGCGTAAAACAAGCGCGAGCGGGTCTGAACAGGGAGGATACCCGGGATGCGGCGGACCCTACTCCGAAACGCCGCGGACCCTACTCCGGAACGCCGCCCCCCACCTTACAGCGCCGCGATTTCCTTCGCAGCCCGCAAAAACGTATCAATATCCTCCACCCCATGACAATGAAGCGGTGACACGCGCACAATCCCTGCCAGGTCAAAGGGATGCAGTGACCGGACAGAATAATAATTGGAATCGCTTCGGTCATAGACAATGACATCCCTCTTCACAAACTCCGTAACCGCATCCGGGCAGCTGATGTTATCAAAGGTCAGCGGCATGATGAAATCCCTATTTTCCAAAGACTCCCTGTCAAATTCAACCCTGGCATGGGGAATATGGCGGATACCCGGAACCTCCTCCGTTCCCTCCAGCGCCCTGTATAGCAGCGCCCTCTCATGCATCTCAATGCGTTCCATGCCTTCCACGTACAGTTCCCTTCTGTCCGTGCTGTCAATGTAATGGCTGCCGATCCAGCATACATGGTCCACGATGGCGCTTACGCTTGCATACATGGCAGGCGCCGGGCCGCCGATTTCCCATGGGTCGCCCAGATTGCCAAAGATTCCGGGATGGTCCAGGGCTGCCAGACGGTCCGATACATAACCGGCGCCGAATCCCCTGCATCCGAAAATCTTGTATGCTGCAAAGTTGATGCCATCCAGCTGTAAATCCTGTACATCCACCAGTCCGTGGGGCATGTGCTGTACCGCATCGGAAATTATGTATAAGTCAGGCTTGATGGCGCGGGCGCGGGTTACGATTTCCTTCATATCCATCACCGCGCCGGTGTGGTTGGACGCATAGATGCACACCAGAAGGGCCGTGTCCTTATCCACCAGACGTTCAATCTCTTCCGCGTCAATTCCGCCCGTCACCTTATTTGGCTTTGCAATACGCACCTCCATGCCTGCTTTTCTTCCATAGTACATGACAGAATCATATGCGGAGGGATGGTCCAGGTCAGTTACCACCACATTGGTACCTTTTATATTCTCAAGTACGGTGCGGACCATCTCAAACATTACCTTAGAGGATGATTTCTCAGCAATTATCTGTCCGTACCTGGGGGCATTGAACATAATCCTTAAATCCCTGAACCCATTCAGGGTCAGCTGCCTTAACGCCTTTGCCCTTGGATGTTTCCTGGAATCACAGTCAGGGAATGTGTCCGCTTCCTCATAAGCCTTATTGACAGCCTTCAGTCTCAGGGAACCGCCTGCATTTTCAAAAAACAGCCTCTTACCTGCCTCCGGATCGGAATCCACGTTCCAGAACCTGTCCTTAATCTCTGCCTGAAGCTTCCCGTCAAATAATAAACCCTGTGGGTAATCCTTAATATTCATCTCTGTGCTCCTCCTGGTTTGAGCTATATTTTATCTGCTTACTTATTCTCTTAATCAAACACTACTTTTCCTTCATCAAAAATCACCTTGCCGTCCACTTCAATGGTCGGGTCCTTGAACATCATGTCGATGTGAAGCAGGCAGTCCTGGTTATCCGTCTCATTGTTGCCCAGCGCCACATGTACATAACCCATGCAGCCCTCATCCTCCAGCATCCTTCCGCAGAGACTTGCATCCGGGTTAAGTCCCACGCCGATTTCGCCGATGCGGTAAATCCTCGGGTCATAAATCTCCTTAAGGACCTTCTCAAACTTCCTGGCTTCCTCACCGCCCTCAATCTTTGTGACAAAGCTGTTCTCAATATATAAGGTAATGGGTTCCTTTAAAAGCCCCATGGCCGGATGGGTGATGCTGCCGTCAATCACCACCTTGCCGTGGGCAGTGCCGGGAATGGCGCCGGTTGCACATTCGATGTCCGGCGGTGAACAGGTCTGGCCCTTCTCATGGCTCATCCCGTACTGCGGGAATATCTTGTGCCCCTTGATGCTGCAGTAGTAGTCCGTTCCCAGGGCAGAAGTGATGTGTACCTGGTCTCCTCCTGCAAAACCTTTGGCAATCTGGTCCACGTATTTTTTGTTGGCCTCGAAGTCTGTGTAGAGGCCGCCTTTTTCCAACATTCCGAAGTCATAATCACAACAGTTTAAATCGCGTGCACCTGCTTCGCACGCCCTCCTTCTTGCATAGCTGTGGGATAAGGAAAAGGTTGTTGCACGAAAGATGACATCGGCTTTCAGCATAGCCGCAGCTACCAGATCCGTTGGCTCCTCTCCGTGCATTTTCCTGGGATTCATCAGGACCAGGGTGCGGTTGGGGAACCTTTCAGCGGCATCCCAGAGCGCCATTCCCATGTCCATGCTTTCCTCATCCGTCACAATCAGGATGTTCTCATCCTCTTTGCAGTGGGAACACACTGTCAGCAGACGTTGGCATGCTTCATAGATTTTCTTTTCTCTCATTTTCTCTCCCTCTCTTTGAAAAAGTTTTTGCTCTTTTTGATTTTTATTATATTTAACCCTTATCCGGGATTAAGTATCTAAATATTTATTCGAATAAATATCGGGTAAAATGAAAAGGAATACTTGGATTCCTCATCATTTTTCATCTTTCCGGGTGCACTCAGGCGCTCTCCCTTATAATAAGCTTCACGCCCATGTATTCATCCTCCACCTGCTGTCCCTCTACCAGTGCAAGCATCTTATCCACATACGTCTTAGCCAGCCTCTCCTTTGAAACATCTACCGTGGTAAGCGCCGGCGTGGTGAGGGGCGCTATCTGGGTATTGTCGCATCCGATGACGGACAGATCGCCCGGCACGGAAATGTTAAGCTTCTTCAGATACTGCATGATCTGGGCGGCAAGATAGTCGTTCCCCACCACCAGGGCCGTGGGCCTGCCATCCTTCTCAGAGGTCACCAGCATGCGGAATACCTCCTCGCATATATCGTCCACGGTCTGGGTCCTGGTACACACAAGCTCCGGCCTGACCGGAATGTTGCTGTGCCTTAAGGCCTCCACGTATGCCCTGACACGGAAGTCATCTCCCTCCACGCCCTTTGTCAGGTACTTGACCGGGGGCACCATGCCGATGCAGGTGTGGCCCTTCAGGATCAGATAATCCACCGACTTCCTGACCGCGTCATAATAATCCGGCACAACCGTCACAATCCTGGAATCCAGCGCCTCATAATGCTTTGTCCTGTATAGGATGATGGGAATGCCGTTCATGGCAATGGTGTTGAGCTGCTGGGCGTCAAACATATTGGTAGCCATGAAGATTCCTTCCGGCTGCCTGCTGATTAACATATCCAGGAACTCCTTGGTATTCCTGCTGTAATTAAGGGATATATAGTATCCATGCTCAAAAAGCCTGGTCTCCACTGCCTCAAAAAGTTCTGCCTGAATATTGTCGCAGACAAATATGAACTGGGCGGAGCGGCTGGTCCTAAGTCCCCTTGCCAGCTGGTTCGGTATGTAATTCAACTCCCTGACAGCTTCTAATACCTTCTCCCTCTTTTCCTGGCTGACATAATTGGAATTGTTCAGCACATACGATACAATGGTCGGAGAAACATTCGCAAGCCTGGCAACGTCTTCGCGGGTAACTGTTTTGCTCATGTTTTCTTCCTTTCTTCTGTGTTTTATAAATACGTATAAATATCTTATGGTTTATATATATCACTTTTAAACCATGATGTCAACATATTTTAAATATTTTTTCAACATTATTGATATATTATTCCTGTTTTATCCTTATTTATTATGTAAATTATCCATATTTATATATTTATATTATTTACTAACCAGATTACCGCCTAACCGCCCTATTCTCCCAGCAGCCAATCCCCGGCAGCGTTCCCAGACATTCAGTACATGGCCATACATCCCTTACATTATATATTCCGATGTAACAGCGTAGCCAAAAGCCGTGGCCATCTGTGGTCACGGCTTTTGGCTCTAATATGTCTGGCCCTGTCATGTCTGGCACTATGTCTGCTTTTATCAAGCTTAAACCCTGCAGTCATTTAAGTCCTGCGTAAAGGAATCCAGATATACAGCCCGGCCAGTCAGGACATCCCCGGCCGCAGCTCCCTTCATCAATCCAGCACTACATTCACCTTCATGTAATTCCCCGGATTCTTCTCAATATCAATGATTGTCCCCGGAGTCTCATCCATACCCACAACCTTGGTAAGGATTTTCCTCACATCCACCTTCCCGGTATAAATCAGGTCGATTGCCTCCTCAAACTCATTGGCGCTGGTGCGGGCGCCGCGGATGTCCACTTCCTTGCGGGTAATGGCATCGGTTGGCAGGGGCGTCTCCTTCTTGGGCCACCCGGTCAGGGTAATGCGGCCCGCGTTGGACACAATGTCCAGGGTGGAGCGGACAGCGGCATTGGCGCCGGAACACTCCATCACCAGTTCGGCCATGCGGCCTTTTGTGTACTCAGATACCTTTTGGACCACATCCTGGGCGGCAGAGTTGATGGTGTACCTGACCCCCAGTTCACGTGCAAATTCCAGCCTCTCATCCACCACATCAATGACAATCGGCTCTGCGCCGTAGGCCAGCGCTGCCATGGCTGCCAGCAATCCGATGGGGCCTGCGCCGATAATCGCCACATGCTCCCCTGCCGCCAGCTCCCCTCTGTGGATCCCATGAAGGGCAATGGTCAGCGGCTCTGCCATGGGCGCGATATCCCAGGGCATGTCATCCGGCAGTTTCCATAGCATGTCGGCCGGATGGGTCATGTATTCAGCCATCCCGCCTTCCACATGCACGCCTAATACCTTAAGGTCCGTACAGCAGTTGGTGCGGCCGACGGAACACGGATAACATGTGCCGCAGTAGAGATACGGATCCACAATGACGCGGTCGCCAGCTTTAATACCCCTGGCATTATCTTCCGGTATGGACAGCACCTCACCCACAATCTCATGACCGATTATCCTTGGAAATGACACCAGGGGGTTAGTCCCTCTGAATGCCCCGATATCGCTGCCGCAGATGCCTGCCGCCCTTACCTTAATCAGCGCCTGTCCTTCTTTTGGCTCTGGTTTTTCTATATCAATGCACTGAACCTTCCACGGTTCCTCAAACTTAATCGCCTTCACGGTTTCTTCCCTCCTACTACTAACTATATGCTGCCGGCTCTGACCGGCCTGTTCCCCGGCACTGCCCAGGTTTTCTGCGCTGCACGGATTCCGGCTGCGGCCGGCCCATGTCATCAGCCGCCCAGATACGCCTTCTTAATATCATCCGAATCCATCAGCACCTTGCTGTCCCCGCTGGCAACCAGGTTGCCAACCTCCAGGACATAGGTCCGGTTGGAGATGGACATGGCCATGAACGCGTTCTGTTCAACAATTGCAATGGGGATATTCCTTACCTTATTGACACGCACGATGACGTCAAACATATCGTCCACGATTACAGGCGCCAGCCCCAGGCTGGGCTCATCCAGCATGAGAAGTTCAGGATCTGACATCAGTCCCCTTGCAATGGCCAACATCTGCTGTTCGCCCCCTGACATGGAACCTGCTTTCTGCTTTGCACGCTCCTTAAGCCTTGGGAAGATTTCGTACTGTTCTTCCAGGTGGCGGTCCATGTCGGCCTTGGACATTTTCACGGAATAAGCGCCCATCTCCAGGTTTTCCTGCACGGTCATGTTGGGGAATATCTCACGTCCCTCAGGCACATACACAATCTTATGTCCCACTACCTTGTGGGAGGGCAGGCCGCTGATGACCTGTCCGTTGTACTCAATGGTTCCCTTCTTAGGCTTGTTGATGCCCATGATGGACTTCATAAGGGTTGTCTTGCCTGCTCCGTTGGCTCCGATGATGGAGACAATCTCGTTGTCCCCCACTTCGATGGACACGTCAAACAAAGCCTGGACCTTGCCATAATATACGTCAATTCCGTTTACCTTAAGCATGTGCAGCCCCCCTTGCCATGTTCTGCTTATACCGGTCGCCCAGGTAAGCCTTGATGACCACCGGATCCTGCTGGATTTCCTCCGGCGTACCCTCTGCAATCTTGGCGCCGAAGCTGATGACCGTGATATAGTCGCTGATGTTCATGATGACATCCATGTTGTGCTCAATAAGGAAAATGTCAATGCCGGAATCAAATACCTTAAGCATGATATTGACAAATTCCACACGTTCCGACGGGTTCAGGCCGGCTGCCGGCTCATCCAGGAACAGCAGCTTGGGGTCTGACATCAGGGAACGGGCCAGCTCGGTCAGCTTCTGCTTTCCGTAAGGCATGTTGGCCGGGTATTCGTCTGCCAGGTCCTTAAGCCCGATGAACTCCAGGATGGAATCAGCTTTTTCCTGAATCAGCTTCTCCTCCCTTGCAGCTGCCCCGAAGTTAAACATGAATGGGAAAAATCCCTGTTTCATATCCATCATGCTGCCCATCATCAGGTTCTCCTTCACGGTCATGGAGCGGTACAGCTTCAGGTTCTGGAAGGTACGGCTGCAGCGTGTCTGGGCAATCTGGTGCGCGCTCATTCCGCTTATTTTGGTTCCCTCATGGTAAATCTCGCCTTCCGTTAACGGCAGGAGCCCTGTAATCATATTGATGGCAGTGGACTTGCCAGCGCCGTTTGGCCCAATGAGGGCGTGGATGGTGCGCTCCTTCATATCAAGGGACAGGTCATTGACCGCAACCAGTCCCGAGAAACGTTTTGTCACATTCTTCAAGGTCAGTACGGATTTTCCTTCTCTGTTATCAGACATTTGCCTGTCCTCCTTTCACTGCTTTTTCCGCTGTTTTCTTAACCCTGAACAGGGAAACAATCCCGTTTGGCAGGAAAATGACGAACAGCAGGGTAATGATGGAGAATACCAGCCAGTAATAATTCTCCATGAACCGTAAGAACTCAGGTACCAGGGTAACCAGAATTGCGCCCAGCACATTGCCCGGCACGGAACCAATGCCGCCGATGACCAGCATGACCACGTAGTTAATTGAAAATTCCAGGTTGTAGGCGCTTGGGTTGATGAAGCCCACATAATGTGAATACAGGCTGCCTGCAATGGTTGCATAGATGGCTGCCAGGGTAAATGCCATGATCTTGATATTGGCAATGTTGACGCCGCCTGCCTCCACCGCATCCGGATTATCCTTGACAGCAAGGAAGGAACGCCCCCACTTGGAATTGACAATCCGGTACGCATTGAATATGAGCAGCACCGCAATGACCAGGTACAGGTAGTAAATCTCCTTGTTGCTCTGGAACTTGAAGCCGAAGATGGAGAAGGTGGGGATGCCCGTGACACCCAGAGCCCCTCCGGTAAGTCCGGTCAGGTTGGTCATCAGGATCCTTACGATTTCGGAAAACCCGATGGTGGTCAGCGCCAGGTATACGCCGGACACACGCAGGGAAGGATATCCAAGCCCCATACCGATGAGACATCCCATGCCCACGGCTGCCACAAGGCAGATCCAGGGATTCAGCCCAAGCTTGGTAGCCAGCAGCAAGGATGTGTAAGCGCCCATGGAAAAGATTCCCGCCGTGCCGAGGTTCATCTGGCCCGTAAGGCCTGTGATGAAGTTAAGGCCCACCACGATGATGATGTTGATAAGCACCTGTATCATCAGGTTCAGGTGGTAGTTATTGGTTATGAACATAGGGAGAACCGCTGCCAGAGCAATCGCTGCCAATGCAATTATCATTGCTGATTTATTCTTTTTCATAGCTCTCCTCCTTATCTCCTGTTTCCTAAGATTCCTGAAGGCTTAATCAGCAGGAAGATGATCAGCAGCACAAAGGACAGGCAGTCCTTATACACGGAAGGGATGATCATGCTTCCGAAGATTTCCACAACCCCCAGCAGGATGCCGCCTACAATGGCGCCCGGAAGATATCCGAACCCGCCAATCACACCAGATGCAAAGCCTTTCAGGCCAATCATGGATGACATCTGCAGCTCTACGTTGAAAATCGGTATGACCAGGACACCGATGGTTGCGCAGATCAGGGCTGACAGGCCAACCGTAAATGCAATGTTCATGGGAACGTTGATGCCCATCAGGGACGCGGCTGTCTTGTTCTCAGACACACAGCGCATGGCCTTGCCCATCTTGGTGGTCTTAAAGAAAATCTGAAGGCCTGCCGTTATGATGGAACATACAACAATGATTACAATGTGCGCCTTGGACACCACGATGGGGCCCAGGTGAAAAGAGCCCCTAAGGAAGTTGTCCAGGGTAAATGGCAGCGGTCCCCAAATCAGACGTACGCATTCAGTGATGATCCTGCCAAGTATGACGGTTCCGATTACAGCAAATAGATTCGTTGATAATCTGCTCAGGGGGTTAAATATGGCAAATGCGCTTACCATACCAAGCAGGAACATGGTAAGGACCGTGCACAGGATTGCCAGTACCGGCGGGAGCCCTAAGCTCAATACATAGGAGCCTGCAAACATATAGGCGCCAAAGAGAATGAATTTATCATGGCTGAAATTAAGGAGCCCGGTTGAATTCCATATAAGTGTATACTCAATACCTACCAGGGCATAGATAAAGCCCATGGCAACACCGGTAATAAGCAGCTGTACAAAAACCTGCATATGTAAAACCTCCTATTAATCAAGGGATATCTGCTGTGTTACGTTCATATTCTTATCGCCGTCAAATTCCAGGATGTACAGGTTGGTGTTCATCTCGCCCTGTGCATTGCAGTTCAGCTTACCGAATACTGCGTCGAAATCCTTTGTCTCAGACAGTGCCTTCCTGATATCCTCAGGTTTGTCGGAACCGGCCCTGTCAATGGCGTCTGCTGCAAGATAAGCTGCCGTATAGTACATGGCTGCGTATCTCTCCACGTCCTCGCCCCAGCGTGCATGGAAATCATCCAGGAACTTCTTCATGACTGCATTGGATTCGTCTGCGTAGAAATCCGTGGACGCATAGGTGCCTTCCAGCTGCTTTGCATCACACAGGTCATAGGTCTGGGACTGTGCAAGTGCGTTTGGTCCGACATGAGGAATATCGCCCATGCCAAGCTCGTCTAACTGACGTACAATCAGCGCTGCCTCGGCGTCATGTGAGAAGTCAAACACAACATCCGGTCCCCATCCTTTAATCTTGGAAAGCTGGGAGGTCAGGTCCTTGTCGCCGGAGGTAAATCCTTCTGAATAATACTCAATGCCGTTGTCTGCACAGTACTGCTTGGTTGCCCCGTCAGCAGCCACGCCATAGTCGTCCGTATCATACAGGGCGCCAATCTTCTTAACCCCGAACTTGTCCTTTGCAAACTCCACCATAGCTGGTCCAACCGCTCCGTCGGATACGGAAATACGGAAAAAGTATGGGTTCTCAGCTTCCAGAAGCTTTGGTGATGTGGCTGCCGTGATAAAAGGAACCCCTGCCTTTCTGTAAAGTTCCTGGGTTGCAGATGCCATTGGGGAAGTGTGCGGTCCAATGGAAACAGATACGTTCTCGCCCAGGATCTTGTTGACCGCGTTAACAGCGCCTGTGGGTGTTCCTGTATCATCTACCAGGACCATCTCAAGGGGTCTTCCGCCCAGTACGCCGCCGTCTGCATTAATCTCTTCAAATGCCATGGTAATGGCCTGTTTCATACGGATGCCGCCGGCTGCCATGGGGCCTGTCACCATGTTGGAAACGCCTACCTTGATGGGCTCTCCGGTTGCAGTGGACTGCGCTGCCTGTCCTGCCCCTGGCTCTCCTGCTGCCGGTGCTGCTGTTGTCTGCTTGCCCGGGGATCCGCTGCATCCTGCCAGTGAGGTTGCCACCATACATGCCGCCAGTGTTACGCCTAAGATTTTTTTCATGTTTTTCTTCATGTTCTAATCCTCCTCTGCTTATCTTTATACCTTCTTAATGCTGTTGCTAAGAATCTTAACGATATATTAATACGGGTGTAATATATCTTAATGCAGTTAATATACTACTACCGAATTACAAATGCAATATTAAATATTTTTTTAACAATACTTTTGTTACTTTTTACATTAATATCATAATTTTTTTGTGCAATTTAACCGTTAAGATTTATTAACACCCTATTGACATACCACATTTTTGTATATCACAACCTTCTGTCTTACTTGACAGATTGATGGCAAAGACGATATACTAGAAAAGTAAAATTTAACAGTTATATAACTTAATATATTACTCGAATCGTGGTATTAATATATATATATACTGCCAAAGGAGACCTGAATATGGAAAATTTCACTCAGAAGCCCGGGGAAACTGCCCGCGAATACGCGCAAAGGTATCTGCTGTACCAGATCATCAACCTTAACTTTGAACCTGGACAGAAGATTTCAGATGTAGAGATATCAAAAGAATTAAATATAAGCAGGACGCCGGTCCGCGAAGCCATCCTCTCCCTTACCAACGGACAGCTGATTGAAAGCTATCCCCAGCGCGGGATTTTCGTGTCATTAATTAATTCAGAGATTGTGGAACAGGTATGTACCATGCGTAAGATGATTGAAGGTCCCCTGGCAGAGATGAGCTGCGGCCTCGTTACCCAAAGCAACCTGGACAACCTTTATGACACAATCACCCTGCAGAAAGACTATGCTTCCGGAGGACCAAGGGAAAATTTTGAGAAATTCCTCTCCCTGGACATTGCGTTCCATAAAGAATTTTATGATATATGCAGCATGTCCTTTATCTATGATACCATGCAGAATGTAATGCCCCACTTTGACCGTCAGAGAAAGCTAAGCTACCACATCGCCATCTCCGACCGTGTGATCAGCGAACATGTGGCCATCTGTAAGGCTTTGAAGGACAAGGACCCGGCAGCAGCCGGCAGGGCCATGGTGGCGCATATATCCACCGCCCTGGTTGACCAGGGAATCCTGAAGAAGAAATTCCCGGATTATTTCCTGTAGATAAACACATAGCTGGATGTGAAGATGCAGAAAGCTTCCCAGCATACATGCCGGCGTGGTACCGTACCGGCATGTATGTTTTGGGAAGCTTTTTTTACTAATCGGTTCACATCCAGAAGTGTGCCCTTATAATATATTTATCTTAATATATCTATCTTGATATAATATATTACTTTTCGGCATTTTCCGGTATATCCTTTGTCACAATCACATCCGTATCATAACCAAAAAGATTATGGATGACCACGGTTCCTGATTCCACCGGGGCAGTCAGGGTGCATTTCCTGATTTCAGCCATGGCATCAAAAATGCGGCCTTTCGGGATTGGCGCTGTCAGGCGCACACTGGTTAAGGGAAGGATCCCTCCTTTGACAAGGACAGAAGTAGCAATATTCCTCTGGGGGTCTTTTAACTCCTGTTCCACATAGGCGTTGCCTTTTTTGCAGGCTGCGCCTTCAATGGAAAGGATTTCCACTGCGCCGCCCTCTTTTTCTTCTATCTCAGCCCTGATTTCACACCCATTGGGGCAGATGATACATGTAAATTCCCTCATCATTCCACACACACCTCCAGATTTCCGGATGTTTTAAGTTTCTCCGGCTTGATTTCCATCTGGATCATCTCTGCCGGTATGGCTTTTTTCATCTTCTTTGCAGCAATCTCCACGCCGTCCTGGCGCACAACAATGCGGCAGTCCTTCATGGGACGGTTCACACGCATGGACAGCTTAAATCCACGTGTGCCGCTGATGCGCTGAGGTACGGTATGGTTTATATTCCTGTCCGTCTTAATCTCAACCGGACAGTCGGGAAGGCTTTTGTCCCTGATATATTCCGCCGCCGAATCAGCCAGGTTCTCGGCTTCCATGGACACAAAGTCCACCAGGTCGTGGACATGGAGCACATTGCCCGCGGCAAAGATGCCCGGCACATTGGTCTGGAAATATTCATCCACCACAGCGCCCTTTGTCCTGCCGTCCAGGGCAACGCCTGCATCCAGGGAAAGTTCATTTTCCGGTATCAGTCCCACTGAAAGGATTAACGTGTCGCAGCTGTATTCCTTTTCCGTGCCCGGAATGGGTTTAAAATGCTCATCCACCCGGGAAATGGTCACGCCCGTAAGGCGCTTGTCGCCATGGATTGCAGTAACCGTGTGGCTCAGGTACAGCGGGATGCCATAATCGTTAAGGCATTGTTCAATGTTGCGCGGAAGTCCGCTGGGGTATGGCTGGATCTCGAACACGGCCTGTACATGGGCGCCTTCCAGGGTCAGCCGCCTAGCCATGATCATTCCGATATCGCCGGACCCCAGAATCACCACTTCCCTGGCAGGCATGGTGTTATAAAGGTTAATGTACGCCTGGGCAACACCTGCCGTGAACACACCGGTGGGACGTTCTCCGGGAATCCCAAGCGCCCCCCTGGTCCTCTCCCGGCAGCCCATGGTAAGGATGACGGATTTGGCCTGCCACTGCCTTAATCCGTCGCGGGTGGCAGCGGTTACCAGCTTTGCGTCCGTTACTTCCAACACGGCCGCATCCGTAATGTATGGGATTTTCAGTTCCTCCACCTCGTCAATGAAGCGCTTGGCATACTCCGGCCCGCTGAGCGTGGTGCAAAAGCGGGTCAGCCCAAAGCCATCGTGGATACACTGGCGCAGGATCCCCCCAAGCTGTTTTTCACGTTCCACAATCAGGATATCGTGGATTCCCTTATGATACAGTTCTGCTGCAGCCGCCAGCCCCGCAGGGCCGCCACCTACGATAACCACGTCAACGGCCTCTGTTCTGATTCCATTTATCTGACTGCATGTTTTTTTATCCATCTGCCCGTCCATGCCCTACACCTCCTGCCTGACTTTGCCGAAAAACATCCGGGAGCCTTTTCTTGCATATTGTACTTCAGTTTCCTTCCTGCCCAGCTCCTCCTCTATCATCTGGGCAATGCGCATCTGGCAGTACCCGCCCTGGCAGCGCCCCATCATGGAGCGGGTCCTGTACTTGATGCCTGCCATGGTATCCACGCCCAGGGGGTTGTGGATCGCGGCAAGGATTTCAGCCCTGGTCACCTTTTCACAGCGGCATATGACCTCGCCATAGTCCGGGTCCTCCAGTATCAGCTGGTTCTGTTCTTCCTTTGTCAGCTCCTCAAATCTTGGGATTCCCCTGCGCACAGGATTAAAGTCAGGGTTCGGTTCTAACTTCTCCCGCTCTGCCATAAGCCCGATTGCATATCGGGCAATGGGCACCGCGGCGGTCAGGCCGGGGGACTCAATGCCCACCAGGTTGATGGCCCGCGGCGCAATATCATCACGGATTTCAATCTTAAAATCCTGGATGGCGCCATTGTCGTCCACCCACTTAGGAAGGATGCCGGAATAATTGCGGATATAATCCTGCCTGCGGATGCAGGGCCAGAGATTGGACGCGCTCTCTGCAAGGTAATCCATATTCTCCTGAGGCACGCCGTAATATGTAAAATCAAATACCATATCCGCATTAGGCCCAATGATCACATTGCCATCCGTGGTATTGGTCACATGGATTCCCATATAGGTATTGCTTGGCACCGGATATACCGGCATGGGAAGGAGGGGTCCTGTCCTCTTGTCCAGTATGATATAATCACCCTTTGAGCCGATGATCTTATAACCTTTGATTCCCAGCATATCGGAAATACGTCCGCAGCCCAGTCCTGCGCTGTTGACCACCCAGCGGGTGTGGAATATGCCGTGAGGGGTTGTAAGGGCGTAAATCCCATCCGCATCCCGTTCAATGGCAGTCACTTCATGGTCAAAAAAATAGTCCGCCCCATTGGCATGTGCATTCTCAGCCAGAGCGATTGTGTAGTTAAACGGATCCACAATGCCGCTGTTATGTGAAAACATGGCAAACTCACCCACCACGGCAGGTACCAGCTCATGAAGGCGTTTACTGTCAATCAGCTCCAACCCCGAAGCGCCGTTGGCCTCCCCCTGCCTGATGGTACGTCTCAGCGTCTCCATATCTTCCTCGGTGCTGCCTACCAACACTTTCCCGCAGCGGATGAATTTAAAATCCAGTTCCTCTGCAAGTTGTCCCATGTTTTTATTCCCCTCCACACAGAGCCTGGCCTTAAGGGACCCGGTGTCATAGGCAAACCCTCCGTGGACCACGCCGGAATTGCGTCCGCTGGTCTCATAACATACGTCCAGATTTTTCTCCAGCACACCGATTTTCAGGGTGTATCTGGACATTTCCCTGGCTATGGCACTGCCTACCACGCCGCCGCCGATAATGAGTACATCATATAGCTGTTTCATGCCGCTGTTTCCTCCTTGTTTTAATACTTAGGGCCTGTCCGGATCTGTTTGCATGCAGCCCCTAAATGTTGGGTCATCTTTCTATAAACCGCATTATTCATCCTATAAATATAGTCTATATTTATCATATATAAAATGGATTGTCAATATATATTCATATATTTTTTCAAATTCATGGGATGAATCTTATTGAAACATATATTTCCACTGGCTGATTTACTATACGGCATATGATCATTATCCACTGGACTGATTTTCCATAGGACATATTATCATTTACCGCAGGACAGATTTCCAATAGGACACTCCTTAATATTTAAAAAAGCCCTGATACCGCCATACAGCCAATGCCATGGGTATCAAGGCTTCCGCCTTTCCTATATGATGTTATCTGCCAACCGTAAATGCCCGGTCCCGGTCCAGCATGAACGGACGGTAATACCCGGTAAGGCAGGATAAGGGCAGCACTTCCTGGTGCAGGAGGATTCCCAATTCTTCCTTTATGTAATCCCGTCTTTCCTCTATCCGTGCCCACGTCTCTGGGTAATGTTCCTTCAGCTGGTTCCTCAAGTCCTCATCTGCCAGGGCAATCCCGCTTTCAGCCCCGGCGCCCCCATAACCGGGTACGCTGGGAATGATGTCTGCCTGCAGCAGCATCCCGCTTTTAAGCAGATGGGCGGAATCTTTCCATATGGGAGATGAAAGCCATTCCTCATCCGCAGTCAGATGCCCGGGATTCAGGCTCCATCCGTATGTGTCCTTGGGCAGGACGGTTTCTATCAACCGGTACATTTCTCCTCCCTTCATACCGATTTTAATCTGCTCCAGCCATGCCGCCATAGCTGCATAGTAAGGGGCCGCCACACGTTCCAGATAATCCCTGGAATCTTCAGGAAGCTCTTCCTTACAGCTCACCGCATACCCGGACCGGCTGGTGAGGCCGCCCTTAAACCCCGTTGTTAAGGATAGTTTGTCACCTGTTTTTATCCTTTTCCTTCCCGGGTAAAGGGATGCGTCCTGAAACCGCTCGCCAGCTGCGCTGATTGACACCACGCTGTTTGGCTGGCCCCAGATTTTCAGGCTGCTCCCAATCTCCATCTCAGTTTTCCCCGGCCCTAACTGATTCATGGCATCCAGCACACAGTTGGCGGAAAGGGCTGAACCAAATTCATAATGGGCTATCTCATTGCAATTATTCACCGTGCGGATTCCATGTCCGGGATGGATGAAGATGCCTGTTTTATTTATTATCTGTGTCTTCTCCCCGGTCAGCTTTTTCAGCGCGTCGACGATATAGTATGGAACATCAAAAAGTCCATCCTGGTCAGGGCATTTTTCTTCAAGCAGCTTCCATCCCACAACCCCGATCCGCCCTGCCTCTGCTGTCCGCGCCTGCATAAGCCCATCCCTGACTGTAAGCCCCCTGTCCATGGGCTGGTTCGGCAATGAAAATGCCGGTACATGGACAGGCTGGGCCTGTATCCTGGAATGGCGGGCCATTTTCAGGTTTTCATTTCCCAACAGCAAAAAGGCAGTATCCTTGCGGTGGATTACCAGCAGGGCCTCCTCAAACCTGGGAAGGAAGCCGGTGAGATATTCAAAATTAGACCCATGCTCTAAATCCCCATAAATAATAAGGCAGTCTATCTGTTCCTCTTCCATTGCGCGTAGTAAGTTCTTCCTTCTCTCCTCCATGGTGGAATCAGAAAGAGGAACCGGCTCCAGCCTATCCGCCTTGGGCTGGCTTACCCTTTTTAACACCATGTTTTCCTTGTCATACCGTTCCAAACCAGATTCCCCCTAAATCCCGGCCCTCTCATAGACCTGCTTCATCCTATGTCCAGCATTCGCCAGTATGGCCTCCTCATCCAGGGTCAGCACCTGCCTTTCCTTCATGACCAGTTTTCCGTTGATGATGGAATCACTGACATCGCTGCCATAAGCGGTTTCCGCCACGGTGTAGGCCAGATTGCTGGTGGGTTCTAGGTGGGGGGCATGGGTACGGATGAGTATAAGATCCGCCTTCGCCCCTGGCCTCACAGCTCCCTCTACCGCCTCCATCTGCATGGCGGCGGCGCCTCCCATGGTCGCCATCCTCAGGATATCCTTATTGGGCAGCGCCGTGGAGTCAAAGACAGGAAGCCCCCATGCGGCAGATAACCCGGTCCGGATTGTTTTCATTTCCTCAAATATACTCACATCATCCCTGGCAGCCCCATCGCTCCCCAGTCCCACGGTTACCCCACGGTCTAAAAACTGGGGCGTTTTCGGGATGCCCTGGCAGCAGAAATTCGCCCTGGGACAGTGGACCACCTTCATGCCGCTGGACGCCATCAAGGGTATCTCCCTGTCCGCTACCGCCACACAGTGGGCAGCAACCACATTTTCCCCAAGTACCCCCGTCTTATGGAGATATTCCAACGGTCTTAGGTGGTAATGTTCCAGACAGTAAACCACCTCATCCTTATGTTCTGCCAGGTGTAAATGGATTCCTGTCTTTAATTCCGCTGCCCTCGCCCCTGTCATGCGGATTAGCTCATCCGAGCAGGAAATAATCTGGCGCAGCCCAAACCAGATGGCCAGCCTTCCATCCCCTTTTCCGTTATAATGCCTGTACAGTTCTTCCGTGCCCTGGATGCACGTTTTGGCAGGCGCTTTCATGGATGCCGGTATCATTTCCCCCTTATCCATGGTGGACCGGGTGAGGGAAGCCCTCATTCCGGATTCCAGGACAACTTCTGCCACCTGTTCCATGTGCGTGCCTCCGGCATCCGCAAAGGAGGTTGTCCCTGATTTTATCATCTGCAGACATGCAAGCCTGGCGCTGGCAGCCACATCCTCCTCCGTGAGGCTGCTCTCAAAAGGTACCAGGAACCTGGTCCAGATCATGGGGAACTCATCGGAAATCCTGCCCCTAAGCAGCTGCTGGCATACATGGGTATGTCCGTCCGTAAGGCCCGGCATGACAAGCTTACCCCGCCCATCTAGCACCGTGATTCCCTGGTACCTTTCCTCCATCTCCTTTGTCGGCCCCACCTCCAGCACCATGGATTGGTCAATGGCCACTGCCATATGTCCAGGCGTAGAGTAATCCTGCATCATTACCGTACAATCCTTAACCAAAATATCACATTTCATGTTCTTTTCCCTATCCTTTCACCATACCGCTTGCAATGCTTTTTTCCACCTTTTCCTGTGCCAGAAGATAGATGGTTACCGTGGGAACCAATGATATCATGATGGCTGCAAATATTACGGAGTACAATACCCCAAAATCCCCTTTCAGGCTTAAAAGTGCCACGGAAATGGTCCTTAAGCTTTTATCATTAATCAGGACATTGGCAATGGGCAGTTCGTTATATGTAAACAGGAAGGTGATGATGGCGCAGGTTGCCATGGCAGGCTTTGCCACCGGCATGATGACCAGCATGACGATTTTGGTCAAACTGCAGCCGTCAATCATTGCAGCCTCATCCAGGTCCGAGGGGATTCCCTCAATATAATTTTTCATGATAAAAAACACAAGCGCCATATTTAATCCCGCATATATGATGGTTAATGTCCACAGGCGGTTCTTCAGCCCCAGACTGCTTACCATCTGTACAATGGGTACAATGGCGCTCTGTATGGGAATCATAAGGGCCGCAATCAACAGGCCCGAAACCGCGGATGCGAAAGGTACCCTTTTCCTTGCCGTCACATAGGCTGCCATTGTACAGAATAACAGCATGATTGCAATGGCGCTGCCGGATACAAACAGAGAGTTGGCCGTGGCCTTTAAAATCCCGGCCATCTTCTGGGCCATTACATAATTGTCAAAAACCGGCCGTAACGAAGGTATCAGGAATGCGCTGAATATCTGGCTGTTGTCCTTAAAGGACGATATAAATGTAAAATACAGCGGGAACGCAGCAGCCAGGAACCAGATGATTGCTGCCGACCAGTATAGAACAGTTCCCGGCCTTATCCTTTTTTTCATAATCCCATCCTTTCTCAATCCCTTTGACGGAATACCAGATTGACGACAAACGAAAACGCAAGGCAGATAAGGACCACCACCACTGCAATGGAATCCGCATATCCCAGGCGGCTGTATGTAAAGGCATTGTTGTAAAGCAAGGTGTTGGGGACCTCAGTGGCCCCGCCCGGGCCGCCTGAAGTCAGGCCCATCACCAGGTCGAACATTTTAAATGCCCCGGTAAATACAAACACCAATACAATCTTAAATGTGGACTTCATCATGGGGATTGTGATATAACGCAGCTTTTGAAAGCTGCTTACCCCGTCAATCTGGGCCGCCTCGTAAATCTCATCGGGTATGGCGGCCAGGCCGGATGAGAACACAATCATCTGGAAGCCCGCATCACACCACATATAAATCAGGCATACCGCCGGCATGGCCGTGGCATAATTCCCCAGGATATTAACGCCTCGGATTCCAAACTCACGCAAAAGCACGGTGACCGGCCCCATCTTGGGATAGAGGATAAATGTAAACATCAGGCTGATGGCAATCCGGTTAATGACCACAGGCATGAAATAGAATGTCTTAAACAGGCGCAGTCCCCTGAACTTTTGGTTGATGACGGTTGCCAGGAAAAATGCAATGGGGATTGTCAGGAATACGCCGGTGCCTGCCAGCATGAACACATTCTTAAATGCAGTGGCTGTCTGATAATCATGAAAAAAGGTCCTGTAGTTCTCAAGTCCAACAAAGCGGTAGGCCTGCTGCTTAATCCCATTCCATTCAAAAAAGGATGTATAGAATGTGCTGCACACCGGAAACACAATGACTGCCCCATATAGAAGAAGGGCCGGAAGGAGGAGCAGTACCCCTTCCGGCGAATATTTCTTGCCATTTATACGAAACTTCATCCGGCAGCTCCTTTCCTCACACAGCGCCCGAAAGGCTACCGCCCTTCCTTGGCATACTGCTCTGCCAGGGTCCTGCAGACTTCCTCAGGACTTCTGCCTACAAACAGGGACTGGAACTCTGATCTGGTGGTATCCACCAGGCTGGCATTATTCAGGTACGCCGTAAATTCATCCGTGGATGCCGTCCTCTTAGAAAATTCCTCCATGAAGCTGCCCACCACATTCTTGGCCTGGGAAAGATCAAAATCAAAATCCACAGGGAACGCACCGCCGCCGTTCCTCTCAGCATATCCCTTAAATGTGTCTGCTGAAAGCATGAAGGACAGCAGGCTGCAGGCTGCATCGTATTCCGGGGTGCCGGGTTTTGAAGAAATCATGAACCCTTCACTGGCGCTGGCAATCCAGATATCCTTGTTTTCAGGCCTGTCGCTGAAAGAAGGGAAATTCACACACACGATATCGTCTGAAAAGTCCATCTGCTGGAACCGGTCAAAATGATACGCAGCCGTGTACATCATTGCCACCTGCTTCTGTTCAAACAGTGAGATGGTGTCCTGTACCTCAAAGGAAACAGCGTCCGGGTCAAGCACGCCTTCATCTATAAAGGCCTTAAACTGTTTTGCAAGGGCCATGCCTTCCTCGCCATCCCATTTAATCGAAGCATCTGCCAGCTGATCCCGGAACTGTGTGCCGTACATCATACAGGACAGCGCGCTGATAAACCGCCCCACCTCTGCCTTGCTCTTTGCAGCCACGCCAAAGGGTACAATTCCTGCCTCATTGAGTGCGGGCGCCATGGCCTCAATTTCTTCCCAGGTCCTTGGAACCTCTGTAATGCCATGTTCTTTCAGCAAGCCGGTATTTACAAATACCTGTCCTGTATTTAACGCATTGGGGACGCCATAGACCTTACCTCCAAAGGTAAATGCCTCCAGCATCTCGTCGGACGACGGACCTGTCCAATCAGGCGATTTCACCACCTCAGTCAGGTCTGCCACCAGCCCGTTTTCAACCCACTGGTCCAAAGGAAAACCATTATTGGCAATGAAAAGGTCAGGCAGGTCTCCCGAAGCAACCCCGGCATTGATTTTAGCCTTAAAGGCTTCCGAGTCGTCACCAATGGAAATATCCTCTATCTCTATATTGGGATTTTCCCCACGGAACTGATTTAACTTTTCAATATAATAACCAGCCCTGACCAGCTCCGGATTTACAAATCTGGATAGATACGTTATCTTTACTGTTTTGCCGTCTGCCCCCTCTGCCTTCGGCTTTTCCTCATTTGAGTCCATTTCTTTTGATTCCTCTGTTTTCGGCTCTTCTTTCACAGCCTCTGTTTTGGCATTTCCCCCCTGGGTCCCAGATGACCCGCAGCCCGTCAGAAAACCTGCTGTCATGGCGGCTGCCACTACCAATGATATCACCCGTTTCATTTACTTCTCCTCCTCCTTATTTTTTCTATCTGCATTTATTTTATCACCTATATGATTCATTGCCATGGAGACATTTTTCTATTTTTTGTATTTTTTTGCAGTTATGTATGTATTTTTCCTTTATTATCTTCCCCCTCCCACTTTATTCTCAATATTTTTATACTTTCTTGTCCTTTTTGTATTTTTTTGTCTGGTTAAGCCCGGAAAATTGACAATATTATTTTTATTATAGTATGATAATACTGTATCAGGAAAGGAGATTTGAATGACCCTGTTCAAAAGAACCTCGCTGCGTTTCCGCCTCAACCTATTCTGCATGGCAATCAACCTTATCATTATCATCTGCATTGCTGCAGGCATCGGTTTCATCAGCAACCGGATGCTGAGGCAAAAATCCGTTGCATCCCTGGAACAGCAGGCAGCCCTGGCATCGGAACGGCTGGATGCCCTGCTGGACCGTGTTGAGAATGCATCCCTTCATTTTGTGGTGAATGAGGCATACAAGGAGACCTATGAATCCCAAAAACAATCAGGTTATTATGATTCCTATCTTTATTCCGCCACAATCACCAGCCATCTGCTGGAGTTCTTAAGCGTCCAGAAGGATATCTACTCCATGGCATTTTTTACATATGACGGAAAAAGCTTTTACCGGGCCTTCAATGAGGAAAGCAGCTTAAAAAGTTCCCCGGGCCAGGAAAAGTTAATCGAGACCTTTCTCTCTGACGGTTATTCCCATCACTGGTATGTCATCCCCAGGGAAGGGAATCCACAATGTGCAGAGTTTGTATTTATCAGAAAGATGTATAATCTCAACGGCCATCTGCGGGGCATCCTTTCCCTGACATTGGCTGAAAAAAGCGTGACCAGCCTTTTTCCTTCCGAACTGTCAGGAGATGCCGCTTATGTACTGCTGTTCCCGGAGGACCTTTATTCGCCCACGCCCCTGTCAGGAACCCCGGTCATGTTGGATGACTCCCAGCTTATGGTTACCAGGCCTTATGACCGTCTCTCTGCCACCACCGCCACACTGGTCTCCAAGGCCTCCGTTTACCATGACTCTTATATCCTTGTGACAGTCATCATACTCATTGGCTTTGGCGCGCTGGTTCTGTCCTTCTTTGTATTCCATCAGGCAACACGGTATTTCCTGGCGCCCTTGGAACTGATTGTAAATAAAGTAAGGCTTCTCTCCCAGGGAGATTACTCCACCAGGATCCATGCCGCATTTCATGACGAACTGGGTTCCCTTGCAGGCCAGATTGACCAGATGGCGGCAAATACAGAGCACTTAATGGAACAGATCCGTACCTCAGAGGAGCGGAAAAAGGAATATGAGGTGGCCTATCTCCAAATGCAGATGCGGCCCCATTTTCTTTACAATACATTGGAAAACCTATGCGGCATGGTTGCAATCGGAGAGAACTCCACTGCTGTTTCCATGATCCATGATATCTCCCAGTTCTACCGGGCGGTATTAAATCAGGGCGATTCCATCATTTCCCTGAAGGCGGAACTGGAAATCTCAGAAAGTTATATGAATATCATGGACAAGCGTTACCCTGCAATGTTTGCCTGGGATATTGAGGCAGACGGGGATGTGATGGATTGCTGCATTCCAAAGCTCACCCTGCAGCCGCTTTTGGAAAACTCCATCATCCATGCCTTTGCCTCCTGCCCGGACTTTTCCTCGGGAAAAATCCGGGGAAAAATCCTTATCTCATGCAGACGGGAATCAGATGTAATCCGCCTGACTGTTTCTGACAATGGGGCCGGCATGACAAAAGAACAGCTGAACTGCCTTTCAGGGGAATCCGTTTCCCGTCCAGGTATTTCGTTTGGCATCCGCAGTATTGAAGAGCGCCTCCGGCTGAATCTTGGGGACTCGGTGTCCATTTCCATTGAATCGGAGCCCGGCAGGGGGACTGTCATCTGCCTGTTGTTTCCCGCAGAGGCAGCCGGCAATCACAGGAAAATGAAAGGAATATAAGCATGATGTATCGTTTTTTAATCGTTGATGATGAATATTACATACGCAGGCACATCCGCTGCTGTATTCCATGGGAGGATTATGATTTCCAATATGCAGGCGAGGCTTCCAACGTATACCAGGCCATGGAATTTTTGGAGCACAACGCAGTGGAACTGATTCTTCTGGATATTTCCATGCCTGGCCAGAGCGGCATGGACCTTCTGAAGCTTCTGGATGAGGAAAAGCATCCCCGTCCCCATGTAATCATCCTGACCGGCTTTGCCACCTTTGAATATGCCAGGGAGGCTCTGAAATTTGGTGTCAGTGATTATCTCCTTAAGCCAATCAGACCTGAAACCCTTACGGCGGCCATCACCTCCCTGAAGGCAGAACTGGACCGGGAGAGCAGCCGCGCAAAGGCGCTTCTGCAGTTGGAATGGACCAGTGCTGCCATCGAACAGGAAACGCGGCGGAATTTTTTCCGGAACCTTTATACCGGGCACATCCCGGACCGTGCCAACGAGCTGTTGGAAACCTACGGTATCCGCCCCTCTTCCCGGTACCTTATCCTGATTCTTGATACCATATCAAAAAATGGCCATGACAGGCATGACGGTCAGAAGCAGGCTGACCGTCTGGCTGTAAATAACTGTGTGGAACAGCTTCTGGCTCCTGCCTGCTTTTATCTCATTACCCCGGATGGATACGGGCGTTCCGTTATTCTTCTGGAAAATCTCCCTGCCTCCATATCGGGCCAGGAGCTGACATCCAGGCTGCAGGCCTTAGTCAGGGAACGCTTTCATCTGTCCTTACTGTCAGGCTATTCCATATCCGCCTCCGGCAATGCCGGGGATATCCTTGCCGCCTATCAGAACAGCCTTCAGTTTTTCTGGCTCCGCACCATTTATGGAGAAACCATTGACATCAGCCAGGTCTTAATGCCCTCCCTCCCGGTGCTGGACAGCCTGTCCGCCTTAAACAACAGGCTCAGGCTTGACCTGTCCGGCAGACAGGAAGCCGCTATGCTCCACAACCTGGACCGGATTTTTATTTTGCTGAAAAAGCACCTGTTTCCCATTCAGGCCCTTGAATCCGAAATTGTATCCCTGATGGGTATGGCCATCCACCATGCAGCAGAAAAACACCTGGATATCCTGAGCAGTGAAAATGACTGGAATTCCCTGTCCTGCACGGAATTAATCCAATCCGGGCTAAGGCTGGAGCAGATAAAGGATACCTTCGCACGCCTTTTCTCCGCTTTACTGAGCGCACAGGAGCTGGGGGACCGCCACTTTATAGAAGAAGTGGTCCTGCAGTCCAAGAAGATAATAGACCGGGATTTTGCCAAGGCCTGCCTCAGTCTTAATACCATTGCGTCAGAACTGCTTGTCAGCCCTTCTTATCTGAGCCGCAGTTTTACCAAAATACAGGGGATTTCCCTTACCGCTTACATCACCAGATGCAGGATGGAGCATGCCAGGAACCTGCTGAAACATACGGATATGTCCATTGCCCAGATTTCAGAACAGGCCGGTTACAGTGATTTATTCTATTTTTCCAAACGTTTTAAATCGTTTTGGGGAGTGCCGCCCTCCAGATACCGTGTGTCCGGCCCATCGGACGAAACCGGACAAAGGGAGGAATGAGCGATGATCCGCTGTCTGAAAAAGCGGGAATCTGATAGGAGGAAAAATGAACTATATGATATTGAGCGTTGATACGGGAATCGATGACGCGCTGGCCATTGCCTACGCCCTGGGGCAGAAAACATACCGGCTTCTGGGGATTACGGTATCCTATGGCATGGCCCCATTGGAAAAAACCTACCGCAATACCCGCCATCTTTTAAATCTCATGGGACATCCGGAGGTTCCTGTCTATCCGGGCAGCAGCGCGCCGCTTCAGGGAATCCGTACCTATAACGGGGATTTTCATGGGATGGACGGGGCAGCCAATCTTCTAGGGGAGCCGGCATGGGAAGAAAGGCCGCCAGAGCATATGAAAAGCAGCGTTGCATTTATTCATGAATCCATTGAGCGGTACGGCAGGGATTTAACGCTTGTCACCACCGGTCCGCTTACGGACCTGGCCAGACTTCTAAATCTGTATCCCAGCCAATGCCGGGCCCTTGGACAGGTCATATCCATGGGCGGCGCCCTTACCTGCCCGGGTAATTCTTCCCCTGTGGCTGAGGCCAATATAAAGGCTGATGTGGCAGCGTCAAAAGCAGTACTTGAAGCAGGGCTTCCCCTTACCCTCATTGGTCTGGATGTAACCAGGAAAACACTGCTTACATGGGAGGAAATCCAAACATGGAAAAACATGGGCACGGCAGCCGGGTCCTTTTACTGTGACCTCCTTACTTTTTATCTGAATGAGTACCGCCGCTTCTATCCCTACCTGCAGGGATGCGCCCTTCATGACCCCCTGGCAGTGGCTGCTGCCTGCTGCCCGCAGATTTTCACCATGCTGCCCTTCCATCTGACCGTGTGCACCGACGGCCCCCTGATTGGAAGGATAACGGAAAATCTTATGGCGGACCACGGCGGGACCGAAGAAACCATGGTGGCGCTGAAGGTGGATTCCCACGCGTTTAAATCCATGTTCACAGAAATGATGTCTTATGTTTTAGGGGGATTTGCATAAAGCACTTGACATCCCCCTATTTCATCTCATCCCTATACCGGTTGTCATTAAACATCAGATGGAAATACATGGCCTGCTGGGCGTCCACCGGCCTCCGGTCACGGATTGCCTCGTAAATCCGCCGGTGGGATTCCCTGGTCTTGTCATACTCTGTCTCTCGGACAGAGCCGGCAAATACGCGTACCCCGTCTGTAATCACAGGCACCAGGTTGGTCATGACCAGGTTGTGGCTGCAGCCGGCTATGTGGGCATGGAACTGGGAATCCTTGTCCGCATAATCCTCATGCCGTTCCATGCAGTATTCCAGTTCCAAGAGGATATTCCCTAAAATCCGCACATCCTCCTCTGTGGCGTTCTGGGCAGCCAGGGCCGCTATGGGAGGTTCCAGCATGACCCGGATCTGGATTAAATCCTCTGTCAGCTTGCGCCTGTCCTCTATCATGGAAAATCCCAGCGGATCGTCAGCCACCCCGTTCTTATCCGATATGAAGGTGCCTGAGCCCTGGCGTATGGTCACGATATTCCTGGACATAAGGATGCGCAGGGCCTCACGGACCGTGTTGCGCCCCACGCCCAGACGTTCCACCAGTTCTGCCTCCGTAGGCAGCTTATCCCCGGCCGTGTATCCCTTATCCTGTATCATTCCTAAAAGCTTCTGGGCTGCAATTTCCCCCAGGGTCTGTTTTTCCATGTTGCCTCCTTGTCCGCTCCGTCCTAGCTTGTGTATCACCATAAACAGGCCATTCCATACCCGTATGGTCTTAAATCCGTACAATTCATACCCGGGCAATCTATACCTGTACAATATTATACCCGGGCAATCTTATACCTGTACAATCTCATACCCGCGCAGTCTTATACCCGTGCAATCTCATACCCGTACAATCTTATACCCGGCCGCCTTCGAAAGCCGGTTCATGATTGCCTGTCCCAGGTGATCCTCTGAAAAACTCTCCGAGAATATATACTCCACCTTAAGATCATCAAATTCCCTAAGCACCGCATACAGGTTATGGGCCACCGATTCCTGGCTCTTCCTGGCTCCGATGCTGCGGACCGTGCCTTCGGTATAGCAAGACCGTGATTCGTCCGTACAGATAATACCCACCTGACAGCCCTGGATGAGCTTTTCATGGGCCAGCTCCTTCACTTTCCCCACCATGCGTTCCACCTGTCCGTCTCTCATCTGCCCACCGCTCATCTGCCCGCCGCAGCCAACCCTTTCCTGTCCACGGACAGCTTCATATCCGGCAGTTTCATATCTGGCAGCTTCACATCCGGCAGTTTCATCCTCCGCGGCTTCCACCAGTGTAAGCTCTGCTCTCGGCGCATAATGACGGTACTTCATCCCGGGCGCTTTCGGCCTTATATCTTCCTTCATGGGTCCCAGTATGGCCGGGTCAATGGTCACCTCCCCCAGCACTTCCCTGAGCATTTCCATGGTGATGGCCCCCGGGCGCAGGACAGACGGCACAGGGGAGGACACGTCCACAATGGTAGACTCCACACCGATTCCCACCGGCCCTCCGTCAATGATCATGTTAATGCGTCCATTCATGTCCTGCCACACATGGTCTGCCGTGGTAGGGCTTGGACGGCCCGAGGTATTGGCGCTGGGCGCTGCCACTGGAACCCCGGCCAGGGCTATCAGGCGTCCAGCCACCGGGTCGTCGGGCATGCGGACAGCCACTGTGTCAAGCCCTCCCGTGGTGCCGTAGGGCACCCTGCCGCTCTTTGGGAATATCATGGTCAGCGGACCGGGCCAGAAGGCTTCCATCAATTTCCTGCCGGCCACGGGTATCTCCTTTACCAGGGGCGCCAGATCTGCGGCGCATGATATGTGGGCAATCAGGGGATTGTCGGAGGGGCGCCCCTTGGCAGCATAAATCTTCCTGGCCGCATCTTCATCCAAGGCATTGCCGCCCAGGCCGTATACAGTCTCTGTGGGGAAAGCCACAAGGCCCCCGCTTCTGAGTACCGCCGCAGCCTCTGCCAGCTCCTCATCCTTTATGTTCTTTCTATCTTTAATAACAATTCTCTTTGTTTCCATGTCATTACCTCTGTATCCAGGATGTTTTTTACAGGACTTTTTTATATGACTTTTTTGCAAAATGCCCTGTTCCAGACCTTCATCAGCGACCCGCCTGTTTCTGCAGTCAAAAATGCCGGTGTCCAATTTATTGTAACACCGGCAGCCGGGAATGTAAAGTTCATGGCTTTCTATATAGACCCTACAATCCCTTTTACATATTCAGATGCTTTATCCCACGCATCATTTTTCACGTATTCCTTTGGCATCAGGTTGCTTCCAATCCCCACCCCGATAAATCCATTGTCCAGGAAGGTCTTGATATTACCTGCGTCCACACCGCCCACAGCCACATACTCGGTGCCGTCAAAGGGTCCTTTCAGGCTTTTGATATAGGAAGGAGGCATATCCCCTGCCGGAAACAGCTTCATGATGGTATATCCGTACTCCAGGCACACGGCCACATCCGTTGGGGTAAGCACGCCGGGAAGAAGAGGGATGTCGTATCTGCGGCAGAATTCCATGGTGCCCGTGGTTGCCGATGGGGTGAGGAAAAACTGGGCACCCGCCTCCCTCGCCGCCTCACAGCGCTTTGCGCTGATTACAGTACCTGCGCCCACATAGGCATTGTCCCCGAAATGCTTCCTCATAAGCTCAATCTGCCTGGCCGCATCCCCGGAATTCATGGCCACCTCAAACATCCGCACGCCTCCGCGGTACACGGCGTCCGCATAATCCAGCGTCTTGCCTAAGGGCACTCCGCGCATGATTGCACAAATCCTGTTATTCTCCAAAATATGTTTCATTGGTTCCCTTTCCTTTCTTTCCGGCATCCTTACCGGTAGATGATGTCCTCACCTTTCATTGCCGTTTCCATCTGTTCCATGGAGGGATACCCTTCCGTATCCCCATAGGTCTCCGTTGCAAGGGCGCCAGCCACAGCGCCCATCCTTCCGCAGTCCGCCACATCCTTACCTTCCAGGATGCCGCAGAGGAAGGCGGCGTTGAACGCATCGCCCGCGCCCACCGGATCAATGCTGGCACATGGAAACGGCGGGATTTCCGTCAGTCCGTCCCCATCTCCCACAATGGCTCCCTTGGCGCCGTTCTTAACAGCCACATACCTGGCCTGCCCCTTTTCAAACAGGATGTCCATGACCCTGCGGGCCTCAGATACCCCCAGCAGCGCCTCTGCCTCATCCGCTCCCAAAAGCACGATCTGCGCCCTGAACATCATATCCCGCAGCATCGGGACAAAGTCCCTGCCCTTCCAAAGCTTCCTGCGGATATTGGGGTCAAAGCTGATAAGCTTTTCATGCTTCACCGCCAGATCCATGGCTGCCTGCACGGTCTCCCGGCAGCTGTCCCCCAGCACGGGCGTGATTCCGGTAAGGTGGATGACATCGGCCTGGGCCAGATATCCCTCGTCCAGCAGCTGGGGCCGCATATGGCTTGCCGCTGAATTTTCCCGATAGTAAAATACAGAAGTCTCCGATGCGTTCCTTACCTGTTTGAACATGATGCCTGTCCTGTACTCAGGGTCAAACACGACCCTGCTGGTGTCCACTCCCTCTGCCCGTATGCTGTTTTGGACAAACTCCCCAAACTCATCCTTTCCCAGACAGCTGATCCATCCGGCGCTGTGTCCCAGCTTGGATACGCCGATTGCAAGGTTGCTTTCCGCACCGGCAATCCGCATCTCGTAGTTTTTCACATACCGCAAGAATCCCGTGGAACCAGGGGTAAATGCAGCCATTGTCTCTCCAACCGTAACAATCTGAGGCATGTCTTCCTCCTTTTACTTTCTCTTAATGCGAAGATTCCTTCCGTAATATCCGCCTAAGGGCTTTCCATCCCTTAAAGCAACATTGCCGTTGACCATGCAGAGCCACAGTCCCTCGGCCATCCTGGCAGGGTCAGGGAATGTGGCGTTGTCCCTAAACCGCGCCGGGTCAAATATGTTCACATCCGCATAACATCCCTCGGCAAGCCTTCCGCGTCCCTCAAGCTTCATGCGGTCCGCGGGCAGGGAGGTCATTTTCATGACTGCCTGTTCCATGGTAAGGATGCCCCGCTCCCTTACATATTCCCGGATGATTTTTGGAAATGCACCGTACATCCTGGGATGGGGCGTATTGGTGTCCGCATAGATGGAATCCGATATGACCACGGAATAGGGAAGCCTGGCCACCGTGTCAATGTCTTCCTGGCACATGCTCATGTTAATGATGGCGGTCCTTCCGTCCTCATCGTGCATCAGCCAGGCCGCGAAGGCCGCGGCATCCTCAAACCCAAATGTCCTGGCTGCTTCCGTCACGGTCATCCCAAGGTACTTTTCATTATGCTTCCTCACAACCCCGGATATAAGTATCCTGTCCCATCCAAGGGTGATTGCAAAGTTATCCCAGTCATCATAGGTCACGCTGCAGGCTTTCCTGAACTCAGCAATACCCTCAGGCGTGCCCATGCGCTTTAACGCACGGTTCATGTCCCCCTGCACGTACACAGGCGGGATCATGGTGGTCAGGGCAGTGGAACCTCCCTCATATGGATAGAAATCGCAGGTCACATCCTGTCCCTTGGCCCTTGCCTCTTCTATCAGCCCGATGGCCCTGTGGATATCCTTTCCCCAATTGGCCATGCCGCAGGATTTGAAGTGGCTGATTTCCACGGCGCAGCCTGCCTTCCTGCCAATCTCAATCATTTCCTTCACGCTGTCCACCATGCTGTCGCCCTCCCCCCGTATATGGGCGGTCACGACCCTGCCGTAACGTCCCACCGGCTCCAGCAGCCTGGCAAACTCATCCGTTGTACTGTAGCATTCCGGAAGGTACATGATGCCCACGGACACGCCCGCGGCCCCCTCCTTCATGGCATCCTCCACCAAGGCCCTGGCCTCAGCCATCTCCTTGTCCGTGAACGGGGTGTCGGCAAATCCCTTGACCGTTATCTTCACTGCCCCGGTCCCTATCATGGACCCAAAGTTCACCGGAAGCCCTGTCTTATCCAGCGCTTCCATATAGTCATGATAGGTGCGGATCCGGTTGTCCTTAATGGGCCCCAGCACCGGCTCATCGAATTCATACATCTCCTTTGCGCGCACCGGGTCCGCGCTGGCCGGCGTCATGGAGATGCCGCAGTTGCCCACCACGGTGGTTGTAATGCCCTGGGTCAGCAGGACATCCCCAAAATCAGGGCTGATAAATGGCTTGGCATCACAGTGGCGGTGTATGTCAATAAATCCGGGCGTCACCGCCCTTCCTGCCGCATCCACCACCAGATCCGCTTCCCGGCAGATGGTTTCCCCAATCCGTTCAATCCTGTCATCCTTTATATATATATCAGCCTTTTTGGGTGCATTTCCCAGGCCGTCGTATACCAATCCGTTTTTTATTAATGTAGAAGCCATTATCCGTCTTCCCCGCTTTCCTTTGTCCCATTTCCTTCGTTCAGATAATTGTACACAGTAAACCGGGAGATGCCAAGGAAGTCCGCCACCTTTTCAGCTGATTTCTTAATGAGGAACGCACCCTTTTCATCCAGATAGCGGACCACTGCCACCTTGTCTTCCTTGGTCAGCATGGCCAGCTGCCTGCCGGTGCTCTGTACCGCATCCTGCATCAGGGTGTCCAAAAGCTCGTCCACATTGGCGGTGAATACTTCCTTGGTGTTTGTCTCAGCGCCCTGACCGCTCAGGGCCCTCATGGCTGCCTCGCCAATCATAAGGCCTGTAATATCAAGGTTGATGCAGAGGCTTCCCTCTACCTTGCCATCCTCGCCCATGAAATACTTGCTGGAGGTGCGCAGCGTCCTGCCGTCCTTTGTATAGTTGATATAACCATACTGGTCTTCAGGCATGGCTGTCCCCCTCAGTATCTCCAGGCCCGCATTGGTGCCGCCCCCGCCTACCTCACGGCCCGTCACATGGCCGTTATAGATGGACACGATCGTGCGGTCATATGGCAGCGTCAGGTCGTGGAGCACCACCTCACAGTTCGTCCCGAACTGGATGGCAATACACTTTGCCAGACTGTCAAGAACCTCGAAATTATCTTTTACAAACCCCATGAACCTATCTCCCTTCAAGCCTTAAGGCATCAGGACTTAATCCCGATGCCCGGCTGATGCTTATTTTACAGCTCCTCTTGATTCCACAACCAGAGCCAGTCTTTCCTCTTCAGACATTTCCTCTTTCTTTGTACATAAGGAAACAATCACTTCCGCTGCAAGGGCTACCAGTGTTGCAGGAATGGCAGGTCCGGTGAAAATGCCTGCCACCGCGCCGGAGAATGCAGGGACCGCCAGATACAGGACGCCGAACAGGGTTCCCACGCCTACCGAAGCAATGCCTCCCTGCCAGGTGGCGCGTTTCCAGCATGCGCCTAACAGCATGGCAATGGATACGCCCGGAATGATGGAGCCGATTACATTGCTGATGTAGCTCATGACATCCTTTGCAAACAAGGTTGCAAAGAAGGCAAGGAGCAGGGTTGCCACGGTGGCTACCCGTGAATATTTGCCAACCTTCTCATCCTCCAGCTGCCGGCCGGTGAGGATCGGGTAGATGTCCTGTATCAATATGGTTACTCCTGCGATTGCATCGGAGTCACCGGAGGACATGGTTGCGGACAGGCCGGAAATCATGAACATAAGACCCAGGACCGGTCCTAACACAACGGTTGCGATATAGGTAAATGCAAAATCCGGCTGTTCCAGCACTGCCTGCGCGCCTGTATTGGTTGCGATTGTAAATGCCGCCATACCAATAATAGCAGGAAGAAGGGAGAAAATCAACAGCAGCCAGCCAGAAAGGCTCAAAGCCCGGATTGCGGTCTTGTCATCCTTGGCCGTGTAGATACGCATACGGTATGTAGGCGTGCCCAGACAGGGGATGGCAATGGAGAACATCAGTGAGAACAGCGCCATGCCTCCCATGGACTCAACACCGTAAAAGCTTAAGTTGCCTGCCTTGCCGGCTTCGGTGATGGTCCCGGATATGGTCCCCCATCCGCCTGCCATGGGAATGGCAATGGCTGTGATGGCGATGAATCCGATTACAAGCACGGTCAGCTGGATCAGGTCTGTCCATACAACCGCCAGATATCCGCCGATGATAACGTAGATTCCAAATGCAAGCACTGCCACCAGCTTGGAGGTGGTCAGGTCCATTCCGGTTACATAGCTTAAATAGGTAGCCCCTCCATTGATATGGTTCCCCAGCCATACAACCTCTATGATGTACATCATGAAACTCATGACAGCTTTGACCATCTTATTGCCATTGTAATGGAACTGTGCTTCCTCAGCCATGGTCAGCAGGTTCTTGGCCCTTAGCTTGGACTTCTTGGCTACCAGTACCAGGGCCAGGATCCCAAGGGCGGCGCCCATACCATAGGCAGAACCGCCAAAACCATTCTTAAACCCGTTGGCCGTTGCCCCGATGGACGAGCCTGTACCGATAAGGGTGGCGCCCATGGTGGCAAAAATAAGATACATGGGCATCTTACCTCCGCCTGTAAGGTAATCTTTTCCTTTGGATTTGCCCTTGCTGCAGATAATGCCTACCACAATCATTAAAAGCACATAAAGCATGAATCCAATAATAAAGAATGTTGCATGGGTCTTTGTTAACATACTCTTCCTCCTTTGTATTATAAATGGATAGTGTCACACAGGATTGTTGGACCTGTTTCTGAATTCTGCCAAATTTTTGAACGGTTCAACAATTTGTTTAACCCCATTGTAATAAGCTTTAAACAAATTGTCAATATGTTTTTTGACTTTTTTGTGCACTTTTTTCTTTATCCCCATATTATGTCTAGCTTTTTTGCATATATTTTTATTTTTAGCCTTGTAAGCTTCAACAATTTGTGTTATAACCATAATGAACAGTGTTTCTGGTTCTGCCGAGTTCAGATGAGAAGGAGGTTGTTATGGAAAATCATTATAAGTTTGAAGAATCCAAGGATGTAATCACCCCGGCCCTGGTCTATTACCTGGATATCATTAAAGAAAATATTAAGAAGGCAGTGGACCTGGCCGGCGGACCCGGATATCTGTGGCCCCATGTAAAGACCCACAAGATGGCGCAGATGGTCCGCCTTCAGATGGAAGCCGGCATAACCCGTTTTAAGTGCGCCACCATAGCGGAAGCAGAGATGGCAGCCAGCTGCGGGGCAGCCCATGTCCTTGTGGCATACCCTCTGGTAGGTCCGAATATCAGCCGTTTCATCCAACTGATGCAAACCTACCCCCAGGTCTGTTTCTGGGCAGTGGGTGACAATGAGGGACAGGTACGCGCCCTTGGGCAGCAATGCTCCAAAGCCGGTCTCAGGGCCAATGTCCTGGTGGATGTGAACCTGGGCATGGACCGCACCGGCGTACCGGTTCAGGATACAGGTGCATTCTTCATGGAGTGCGCTTTGATGGACGGTATCTCCATGATGGGGCTTCACTGTTATGATGGCCACCGCACCGAGCATGACTTTGACCGGCGCAAGAAGGAAACAGACGCAAGCGCTGCCCAGATCCAGGCAATCTCAAGCAGCCTGTGTGAAAAAGGCTACTCCTGCAGGACCCTGGTATTGGGCGGTTCCCCTTCCATGCCATGTTATGTGGATTTTCCCAGGACACAGTATGAGGTGTACCTCTCCCCGGGTACCTATTTCGTCAACGACTATGGGTATACAATGAAGTATCCGGACCTTGTGTTCACTCCGGGCGCAGCCATCATGACCAGGGTCATCAGCTGTCCGGTGAAAGGGCATTTTACACTGGACCTGGGATATAAGGGGATTGCCTCTGACCCGGAAGGGACCCGGGGCGTCATTGCCGGGATGGAACATGTCAGGGAACTGTTCCAGAGCGAGGAACATTGGGCCTTTTGCATGGAACCCGGATACGAAGACCAGTGCCCCGGGGTGGGGGATGAACTTTTCGTGGTGCCCACCCATATCTGCCCCACAAGCGCCCTGTATCCATCCGTACCGGTGGTGGAAAAGGGACATATCCGCCATACTTGGGAAGTAACAGCCAGAAACCGTAAAATAAACATTTGATTGAAAGGAAATAATACTATGGCAAACGTATATGACAAATTAAACGAAAAAGGAATCACCCTTCCCGCGCCGCCGCCAAAGGGCGGTGTTTATACACCGGTCCAGGAATTCGGGACAAACCTTTTATACTGCTCAGGCTGCGGCCCTGACTTAGGAAACGGCAATACCGTGGTCGGCAAATTAGGAAAGGACCTGACCGTTGAGGAAGGACAGAAGGCCGCCTATAACTGCATGCTGAACCTTCTGGCAAACATTGAGGCCAAAACCGGCGACCTGAACAAAATCAAACGTTTCGTAAAAGTGCTGGGTTTTGTGAACAGCGCAGATGATTTTACCCAGCAGCCCCAGGTGGTAAACGGCGCTTCCAACCTGCTTGTTGACCTGTTCGGCGAGGAAGCGGGCTGCCCGGCCCGTTCCGCCATCGGTACCAATGCACTTCCCGGGGGAATTGCATGTGAAATCGAAGTCCTGGTGGAAGTGGAATAAGAAATCCTGATGGAAGCAGGATAAAATCCTGTTGGAAACAGAATAAAAATCCTGCCAAAGGCGGAATACTACAGCATATTGCAAGTCCTTATGTACTAAAAAAACTCCTGTATACGGGAAACACGGCATTTTGCCGCCAACTTCCCGTACAGGAGCTTTTAATTTTATAGTTTAATCAATCTCTTCTCATGACCGAAACGGCTTTTTCCAATGGATTGCATCCACACTGCATTCCTTCATGCATTCCCCGCACTGGATACATTCCATATCCCCAACATTCCTAATATCCATCCTGCAGGTGCGCACGCACCTGCCGCAGTTGGTACAGGCGCCTTCATCTATCCTTACCCCCAGCATTGCCACCGGGGCAAAAAGGGAATAGATTGCCCCAAGAGGGCAGAGGAAACGGCAGAAGCTTCTGTAAATAAAACATGCGCTGATGAGGATGACAGCCATCACAAACACTTTCCAGGAAAACAGCGCCCCTGCAAGGCTGCCCAGCGATTCGTCCAGGAGCACCAGCGGTATACCGCCTTCCAGGGTTCCTGCGGGACATATGTATTTGCAGAACGCAGGCACCGGAAGCCTTGTGGCCATCTTAAGTATAATGGGGAGCAGGATTACAAATACAATCAGTATCATGTACTTCAATTTGGATAATACCCGGGTAAACCGGCTCTTCTTAAGTTTGGGGACAGGAATTTTATAAAGCAGTTCCTGCACAAGCCCGAAGGGGCACAGGAAACCGCATATGGTCCTTCCCAGCGTGACCCCAAGAAGCAGCAGCACCCCCAGTATATAAAAGGGTATCTTCCGGTCCAATGCCGCCAGGGAGTTCTGAAGCGTTCCCAGCGGGCATGAACCCACCGCGCCTGGACATGAGTAGCAGTTAAGCCCAGGCACGCATAAGCCCTTGGCCTTGCCCTGGTAGATGGATACCTGGGCAAATCCCTTCAGGTTCAGGTTATATAGTAATGCAGAACAAAGCTGTATCAGCCGCCTTTTCATGGTCCTCATCCTTTCATCCGATTCCTATGCATTCCAGGCATACCCGTATGGCCTTGTGCAGGGTATCCTGATATCCGCCCTGGTACAATCCGGTGCACAGGAATATGATTCCCAGAAAAAGAAGCAGGACAGCTATTTTATTCTGTCTTGTCATATGCCTCATATGGGACAAACCTCCTTTTCACGTGTCTCCATAGCCAGGACGTGCCCTGTCTGATAGTACGTGTCCTGTCTGATAGTACGTGCCCTGGCTGATAGTACGTGTCCTGGCTGATAGGACACGTACTGGCTGATAGGACACGTATTGGCTAATCATCCATCCCATCCCTGACACGCCCTGATATCCCTGTATCCTTATAACCCCAGCGCCTTTTTATACCTGTCGTACATGGTATCTGCGTCATATGCGCCTGTTGATACATGGGTAATCTTGCCATTGGCGTCAAGAACCACGGTATATGGTATGGAATTGGATGGATAGAGCATGGCTACCTCATAATTTTCATCCAGCGCCACCGGGAAGGTGTATCCGTTCTCGTCCACAAAATCCTTTACCGTATCAGCATCATCCCCGCAGTTCACTGCAATAATGCCTATTTCATCCCCAAAGTCCTCTTTTAGACGCTCAAATGCAGGCATCTCCCTGACACATGGTCCGCACCAGGTTGCCCAGAAATTAATGATGACAGGCTTGCCTTTCAGGTCCGAGAGCGCGAGGCTGGAACCGTCAATCAGCTCTGCCGTGAAGTCAGGCGCCTTATTGCCTGCCTTTAAAGGCACGCCTGGCTGGGCCTCGATACCGCTGTCGCCCTCGCCCTGACCGGCGTCTGCCTGGGCTTCATCCGCCGCTGCCTCACCGGCGTCTGGCCGGGTCTCACCTGCCGCTGCCTCACCGTCTGTCTGTCCGGCGCCTTCCGGCGCTTTGTCTTTGGCTGCCTCACCGGCCCCCTGGCCAGCATCCGTCTTATCCTTATCTGCCGCGGCTTTCCCTGCAGCCCCGCCGGTCTGCCCGTCTCCTGGATTTCCTGCCGTTGTGCCTGCTGCTTCCTTCACATCCCCATCCGCCTGCGCAGCCGTTGTCTGTTCCCCACCTTTGCCCGCAGAACTGCATCCCGCAGTCTGAAGGGCCATACATATGGTCAGGGACAGTACCGCCCCCATCCTGACCGCTGATTTCCTATTTACCATAAAATACGGTTTCCTCATATAGATTTCCTCCCATCATTCCAAACCGCGCCATGTCCGTTCCGGCGCAGCCAGTGCCCTAGAGCGTGTCTGAAAATTGCTTTCCGCCAGATGTGCGTCCTTCATTTGGCCCAAATTTGCCACATACCGGGACACACAGCGGATGGAAAGCAATTATTAAACACACCCTGGTTTCAGTATCCAGTATCATGATTTACAATCTGCAGTGACAAAAAAAGCTCGGCTGTCCGGGCTTCCCTAAAATAATAAATCCAGGCAATGGCTTTCATACCATTACCTGGAATTTACTCTATCATATTTATTATCTTCTGTCCACCCGGCATTGCGGGGGTTTTTATGAAAGTTTTATTAACCTTTCATAAAACCGTCACTGAGCCTTATGGCTGATACTCCGGTACGGATTGCATACCGGTCATACCTCATCCACCACAGGGACCACTTCCCTCTCGCTGTAGTGGTGGGCTTCTTCGAGCATCATATCCTTAACCTTCATAAGCCTTGTCTGGGAACTGCGCTCATTTTCATCCAGCTTCATGGTGATGTAGCGGATATTCTGCTGGGTCTGGGGAATCATCACATGCTCCAGGGCATTTACACGGCGGCGGGTCTTTTCAATCTCCGCTGCCATGAGCTGGCAGGACTTTTCACACTCGGCCAGGCGCAGCATATCCGGCAGAAGGTCTGCCAGGCTTTTCACCGCATCATCCAGATCGCTGGAGGTAAAGGCAAATCCATAGGAATAGATATCATTGGGGTCCGAAGTCCTGGTCTTATACTTGAACACAGGAATCTCCACGCTCATCACATTCCTTGTCTCGGATTCCAGATAAACCTCCTGCTTGGGAGCCATCAGGGCCACATTCAGGGCTTCGTCTGTCATGCCGGAGCGGGCCAGCACAAAATTCTGGTTGGCCGCCGCAATGCCTGCCTCTACCTTTTCACGAAGAGCTTTGTTCTCACGCACCAGGTCCAGGAACTGACGCATCAATTCATCCCGCTTATCCTTAAGGAGCTTGTGTCCCCTGATTGCCGTCGCCAGCTTTTTCTTGAGACGGGTAAGCTCCATACGGGTGGGATTCACATGTTTTGCACCCATGTTATGTCAACTTCCTTTCTGACTGCTGGTTATTTTGCATCATAGTAAAGGTCAAGGAATTTGTCCTTGATACGTTTCAGCTCGCTCCTTGGAAGGATGCGCAGCAGCTTCCAGCCGATTTCCATGGTTTCCTCAATGTCACGGTCAGCATAGTAGCCCTGGGATACGTATTCTTTTTCAAACTCATCTGCAAACTTGGCATACAGCTTATCCATGTCAGTCAGGGCTGCCTCGCCAAGGATTACCATCAGTTCCTTTGCATCCTTACCACGGGCATAGGCTGCAAACAGCTGGTTCATGACATCGGCATGGTCCGCCCTTGTCTTGCCTTCGCCGATACCCTTATCCTTCAGACGTGAAAGGGATGGAAGCACGTCGATTGGCGGTGTTACGTTCTTGCGGTATAAGTCACGGCTCAGGATGATCTGTCCCTCGGTAATGTATCCCGTAAGGTCAGGAATCGGATGGGTCTTGTCATCCTCAGGCATGGTAAGGATAGGAATCATGGTGATGGAACCGCTCTTGCCCTTCTGGCGTCCGGCTCTCTCATACAGGGAAGCCAGGTCGGTGTACATATATCCGGGATAACCGCGGCGCCCGGGAACTTCCTTACGCGCAGCGGAAATCTCACGAAGGGAATCTGCATAGTTGGTAATATCGGTCAGGATAACCAGCACGTGCATATTCTTCTCAAATGCCAGGTATTCTGCCGCGGTCAGCGCCATACGCGGTGTTGCAATACGCTCAACCGCAGGGTCATTGGCCAGGTTGATGAACATGACGCTTCTGTCAATGGCACCTGTTTCACGGAAGCTCTCCATAAAGAAGTTTGCCTCCTCAAAGGTGATACCCATGGCCGCGAATACAACGGCGAAAGGCTCACTGGTACCGCGCACCTTTGCCTGACGCGCAATCTGTGCGGCCAGGTTGGCGTGGGGCAGACCGGATGCGGAGAAGATAGGAAGCTTCTGTCCGCGGACCAATGTATTCAGTCCATCTATGGCAGAGACGCCGGTCTGGATAAACTCCTCAGGATAGCTTCTGGCTGCCGGATTCATGGGAAGGCCGTTGATATCCATACGCTTTTCAGGCAGGATGTCGGGGCCGCCGTCAATGGGCTTGCCCATGCCGTCAAACATACGGCTGAGCATATCCTCGGACACGCCCAGTTCCATGGTACGGCCTAAGAAACGCACCTTGCTGGAATCCAGGTTGATACCGGTAGCCGCCTCATACAGCTGCACCATGGCGTTGCCGCCGTCTATCTCCAGGACCTTGCAGCGGCGTTTCTCGCCGTTTGCCAGTTCAATCTCACCCATCTCGTCATAGGTTACACCCTGTACGCCGCGGACCAGCATGATAGGACCTGCTACCTCTTCAATTGTTCTATATTCCTTGGGCATTAGAAGTCCTCCTTTCTGCTCAGCTCATCGCTCAGTTCTGCTTCCAGCGTCTTGATCACATCTGCATAAACGCTGTCAAGATCGGCTTCCTCGGTGTATTTGAAACGTCCGATAGCCTCACGCACCGGAAGGTTGACCAGACGCTCGATGTTCACGCCCTGGCTTAAGGCCTGGCCTGCTTTATCAAAATATGCCATCATAAGCATCATCATCATGTGCTGCTTCTTCAGGGATGTAAAGGTATCAATCTCATGGAACGCGTTCTGGTGCAGGAAGTCCTCACGGATGGAACGGGCTGCCTCCAGTTTCAGGCGGTCAGGCGCGGACAGGGCGTCCATACCGACCAGCTGTACGATTTCATTTAACTCAGACTCTTCCTGGAGCAGGCGCATGAGACGGGCGCGAAGCTCGGTCCAGTCGCTTTCCACCTCTGCGTTGAACCATTTTTCCATGGTGTCCACGTACAGGGAATAGCTGGTCAGCCAGTTAATGGCCGGGAAATGTCTCTTGTATGCCAGGTCGGCGTCCAGGCTCCAGAATACCTTAACGATACGCAGGGTTGCCTGTGTGACCGGCTCGGAAATATCGCCGCCTGCAGGGGATACTGCGCCGATTACGGAAAGCGCGCCCTCGCGGTTATCCTTGCCCAGGGAAATCACGCGTCCCGCACGCTCATAGAACTGTGCCAGACGGGAACCCAGGTATGCGGGGTAACCTTCCTCACCAGGCATTTCCTCCAGACGTCCCGACATCTCACGCAGTGCCTCCGCCCAACGGGATGTGGAGTCTGCCATCAGGGCCACGGAATAACCCATGTCACGGAAATACTCGGCAATGGTGATACCCGTATAGATGGATGCCTCACGTGCAGCAACCGGCATATCCGAGGTATTGGCAATCAGGACCGTACGTTCCATCAGGGACTTGCCTGTCTTTGGATCCTTCAGTTCCGGGAACTCGTTCAGAACATCCGTCATCTCGTTGCCGCGCTCGCCGCAGCCAATGTAAACCACGATATCCGCATCAGCCCACTTGGCAAGCTGGTGCTGTACAACCGTCTTGCCTGAACCGAATGGTCCGGGAACAGCCGCAACACCGCCCTTTGCGATAGGGAACAGACAGTCGATGACCCTCTGTCCTGTTACAAGGGGCATGTCAGGGGACAGCTTCCTCTGGTAAGGACGGCCCTTACGTACCGGCCATTTCTGCATCAGGCCAACGGGATGCTCCTGTCCCTTCTCATCGGTCACCACAGCAACCGTATCCGTTACCGTGTACTCGCCGCCGCTGATATAGGTCAGGGTGCCTTCGATGCCGACAGGAATCATGATCCTCTGCCGTACCACATCCGTCTCCTGTACCGTACCGATGATATCGCCGCTGCCCACCTTGTCGCCCACATTGACTGAAGGCACAAAGGTCCACTTCTTCTCACGCTTCAGGGAGGGAACCTCCACTCCGCGGTTCAACAGGTTTCCGCCTGTCTTCTCCATGATTGCATCCAGGGGACGCTGGATACCGTCATATATACTTCCAATCAGGCCAGGCCCCAGCTCAACGCTCATGGGTACGCCTGTGGATTCCACAGGCTCCCCTGGTCCCAGTCCGGAGGTTTCCTCATAAACCTGGACCGAAGCCTTGTCGCCATGAATCTCTATGATTTCACCAATCAAACGCTGGTCGCTAACGCGTACAACGTCGAACATGTTGGCGTCGCGCATGCCCTCTGCGATAACCAGGGGACCTGCCACTTTTTTGATTACGCCTTTGCTCATCTTTTACCTCCTCGTCAAGAGCACCAGACACCCGTCAATGGGGCGCTACTGCCCGTTAAATATTATATCAGAGCCAACTGCCTGCTCTACTGACTTCTTCACTGCCATGATTCCCCTGCCCGTGTTGCCGGACACGCCTGGAATCAGTATGATGGCCGGAAGGTCAGCTTCACGGAAGCGGTCAATCTCCGGTTCAACCTGGGCTGCCAGGGCTTCCGTGATATAAATCACGGCATACCCGCTTTCTCCCAGTTCCCTTAATTTCTTTCCTGCCACCACCGGGTCTGTCAGGGGAAATGGTTCCAGACCCAGGGCTGCGAAACCGTAGATACTGTCCCGGTCGCCCATCACTGCAATCTTATACATACATCTCCCTTACCCTTTCCCGGATGGACTCTTCGGGAAGATGGTTGAGTTTCCCGGAAAGTACGATCCGAACTGACTTGATTTCGTTCTCACGCGCCAGAATATAAGCTGCCAGCGGCCCAAGCCCAAAGGGACTGTACTGCTGAGGCTTAATCTTGCGGATCATCAGATTGTCGCACCACCGTTCAAAGGCTGAAGGTGAGCGGCGAAGTTCCTCTACCGCGTCTGCATAGGTGGTGGATTCCAGGTAAATGCCGATGGCATCCACTCCTTCTATGGCCGCCTGGGCCAGGCGTGTTATATCCAAGGTATCACAAGGCGCCAGCGCCTGTTCCAAAAATGCCCTGTCCTTACCGGTACGGGATGCCCGCACCGCTGTCTTTATATCTGCCGCTGCCACTGTCAGCTCCGCATAAAGCTTCAGGAACTCATTGCCGGATGATTTACCGGCATGATAAATCGCATCCAGGGCCGCTTTGTCAATGATGATGTCGCAAAGCTGTCCGTCCTGGGTGTGCAGAAGCGCCTTATACGCCTCCTCCGCCGGTCCCCTCATGGGTTCCGGAAGATTCTGGAATTCCCGGTTCTGTATGGAGTCGCGTATCAGCTTCACATCCACGGAGCCCTGGTCAATGAAAATCCCCGGATAGTCATGGCCGGTGCGTTCCGCCTTGACCGCCTCCTTGATGGCTGCCTTCAGGTTGTGGTAATCGTTGCCGTACAGGAACACGTCGAATACGGACACATCCTCCACCAGTTCTGAAATCAATCCCCAGGTTTTTTCCCGCTCCAGGGCCAGAAGCGCCTCAGCACTTGCAGTGCTGTCGTCGCCCCAGCCTTTTTCCATGAGAAGCTGGATACACTCATCGTAGTCTTTTGCAGCTGTCAGCTGATCTAAAAATGCGCCGGATAGCAGGGACAATTCTTTGGAACGGATACGGGCTACTGCATAAACATATTGTTTGTCTGCCATTTAAATCGTTCCTCCGTTCATGAAAAAAGAATTTCCTGCACCTTATCCTGCAATAATTCGTGGGCTGAATCAAAGATTGCGTTGATGGAGCAGTTCTCCTCGATCCCGCCGTAGGTCAGCACAAATCCGGCATCAATATCCCTGGTGTCCTTGGAAATGTGCAGGGCCGCGTCCTTATCCTTTAACGCTGCATTAAGTCTGTCCTCAAATCCTTCCGGAACCCGGGCAAGGTCTTTTGCTGAAAACAGAAGCTCGCCCTTACCGTTCTGTGCGGATTTGACAGCCAGTTTAAGAATCATGTCAAAGTAGGCATCCGTATCCATTCCCTTAAGTTCTGCTTTCGCCTTCTCAATGGTGTCGCCAATCAGCTTCTGCTTCTCGGCCAGGATACTTCCGCGTTTCTTAAGGTCGGCAGCGGACTGCCCCCTTTCCAGGATGTTGGCAACGGACTGCCTGGAACGCCTTTCAATGTCGGCGCACTCGCTTTCCGCTTCCTTACGGGCAGCTGCCAGGACCTTATCTGCCTCATCCCTGGCCCCTGCCAGGGTGCGGGCTGCCGCTTCCTGGGATTCTTCTTTTATCTGGCTGATGATTTTATCTAATCCCGCCATGCCATGTTCTCCTTTCCTGATTCTCTCCTGATATCCGTACGCTGCTTACGCATTAACGCCTGCAATACCGAAGATAGCAAGAATGGAGATCAGCAGTGCCAGGATGGCGTAGGTCTCAACCATGGCCGGGAAGATCATTGCCTTACCAAACTGGTCCGGTTTCTTAGCAACTAAACCAATACTTGCAACAGCGGCCTTGCCCTGCTTGATGGCTGAATATAAACCAACGAATGCCATTGGAAGGCAGGCAGCCAGGTATAAAAATCCCTTAGCTACGGAAATGTCGGAGCTTCCGCCCATGATACCGATCTGTGTCAGGGTGATGAAACCGATCAGCAGGCCGTAGATACCCTGTGTACCAGGAAGCAGCTGTAATACCAGAACCTTACTGAACTTGTTGGGGTCTTCTGTTACAACTCCGGCAGCAGCCTCACCTGCGATGCCAACTCCGATAGCAGAACCAATCCCTGCAAAAAGTGCTGCCAGAACTGCTCCTAATAACGCTAAAACAACTCCCATATTCTCCATAACTAAATGTCCTCCTTGACTTTATAATATTTGGTGTGAATGGCGAAGGGTTCAAATTTCCTTCCGCCTCCCTCATAAAACTTTCCGAAAAATTCCACAAACTGCAGACGGTTTGTATGGACATAAGCGCCCAGCGCGTTGATTGCCAGGTTCAGGCTGTGTCCGATTAAGAATACCAGGATGAATACGATTGCTCCCGGAATGGTTCCTCCCACCATGCTTCCCATCTTGTTGAATACGGTGGAGATGACGCTGGTAGCAAGCCCCAGGGCCAGAAGACGGGAATAGGAAAGGATATCACTCAGGTATGAGGTGACCCCATACGCCCCGTAAAGGCCTTTCAGGATACGCTTGAACCAGCTTCTTGATTCCCGTCCGCTGGTAAGTACAATTCCGATCAGGCCAATCACCGCCAGCACGGCTGCCACGGTTCCTGCCGCCGCCGGAAGGGTGAAGCTTAAGCCCAGCATATCGGTGAACATGGACATGGTCAGCAGGTAAACAATACCGCCGCCCACCAGCATATACCAGAATACGGCATCATAGATACCGTCCTTCAGGCTTCCGTTCCTGACACAGGTATAGAATTTAATCCCAAGACCTGTAAAAAGATGGATGATGCCAATCAGGAATGCAAACACCAGCATCTTCATGGGCAGGCTTACCGGCTCAAACCAGATAGGCGCCAGCCTGATGTCCGGCCTGTTGAAAAATGTGGTTGCTATCACATTGACCGCATCCCCGAAAAAGCTTCCGAACATAAAGCCCCAGAACGCGGTGGAAATACCGCAGTACATGAACATCTTCATGAACTTCCTCATCCCGTCTTCCATGTTCTTATACTTGGTCAGACAGTATGCGGTGCCTGCAATCATGATGAGCCCGTAAGCCGCATCAGACAGCATCAGCCCAAAAAGCACATAGTAGAAGCACGCCACCACCATGGACGGGTCAATCTCGCCCTGGCCCGGAAGGCTGTAGCTCTCAATGACTCCCTCCACGGGTTGTGCAAACTTGTTGTTGCGCAGCACCACGGGCACGTCGTCCTTTTCTTCCGGTTCGGAAAATTCAATTACCACCTCATACTTATCCTGAAGCAGCTTTTCAAGCGCGGGGGCCGCCTCCACGGAAACATATCCCGTGATAAGGAATACCCTTCTGGACTGTACCAGACCATTTAACACCCCGTACTTCTCGGACCGCATGGTATAGTAATCCATTACGAACTTGATGGAGTCCCGGTCAGGCGCCATGTCGGCGATTGCCTTCTCGGCTCCTGCAATCTCAGCCTTTACCTTGGAAAGTTCCTCCTCCAGCTGCTGCTGCCGTTTGGCAGGCACCAGGGAGCTGAGGGGCGGCTTCACAAAATTCAGCTTCTTTAACGCGTCTTCCACTGCATCCGCGTCCCCTTTGGCGCACACAATGAAAAGACAGGTCTGTTCCTTGGATGAACTGACAATGTTAAGGTCAATTGTCTCGGCCTCAGGCGCAAGCGCGCCCAGCTGTTCCCTCAGCTGTTCCAGTGAGATTTCTTCCTGGATGGAGCCGATGAATGCCACGGATTTCTTCGTCCCTTTAAAGTCAAGGGGCAGATCAAAGGACTTCCATGGCGCCAGTGCTTCCATCTGCTGTTCCAGCTTCGGGATGACGGCACTGTTCTCGCCAATCTGTTTTGCAAGTTCCTGTAAGCGGTAGGCTTTCTTCATGGTCTCATCATGCTGGCCTGCATTGGCCTCATATTGCTCCACGGTCAGGATTTCCCTGCCTGCGAATGAGTCAAGCATGCCCTTGTCTTCCGGCGCATATTTATCCAGAATACCGACGGCCTGTTCCGCTATGATGGCATTGCGTTCAAATACGGTTTTGGAAGACGTTACATCCATTTTCCTGAACATATCATCTTCCTGCAGCACATTGCTGATTTCAAGTACCCCTTGGCGCTGCAGAAGCTCAAGGGTGCCCTTGCGGTCCTTTTTCAGTCCGCAGATCAGCACTTTTTTCATGGGCACTACTGCCAACCCTAAGCGCCTCCTTCCTTACCTTTCCACGATGGCTTTTATCGTGGAACTTCCTTACCTTTCCACGATTTTTACCGTGGACTCACCTTACAGCAGTTCCGATAAGATAACCTTGACTGCCTGATCCTGTTTCGCGGCCACGGCGCTGCGCAGATTTTCCAATTCCTTTACTTCCTCTGCCTGCGCAGCCTGCATCATCTGCTCACCTTGAGCCTTTGCGTCTTCTTCGGCCCGCGCCGCAGCTTCCCTGGCAGCACTTGTCATGTCTGCCTTTAACTGCACGCCCTGGGCCTTTGCCTCCGCCACAATTGCTTCCGCCTGTTTTACCGCGTCCTTTTCAGCTGCTTCGGCAGCTGCCTCTGCCTGCCGGATCGCATCAATTGTCTCCTGGGCCAATCCAAATCCCCCTTTCCTTCCCGGAATTCCTCCATGCTTATCTCCGGTATATGTAAATAGTCTGTGCAGATAAGCCTGTAGGAATACTATGGCAAATACGTTTCAACTATAAAATGACAAGTTAATAGTATTTGTCCACACCTTTCCTATTATTTTTGTACAATATGAATAGATTATAACCCATGACTAAAAAATTATCAATCCACTTTCTTACTTTTTCATGAAAAATTTTTAGGATTTCTAAAAAATTTTGTATATCGTACAAAAAACGTCAAAAGACTTCCATATTCCTACCCATTCTGCACCTTCCGAATTGTTATGAAAATAACAATTCCTTATACCAAAATAGGCTGCAGGTCAAAGGGGCGGTTGACCTCTCTGCTGCAGCCACATTTGTTCTTATGATACCACTATTTTTCAGTTTTGCAAATAGTAAATTTTTAACATCTTCTTAACGCCATTTAATCTGATATAATCACCCGTTTCTTCCCGCCGCCGTTCATCAGGCTGTAATATGCAGGAAGCATCAGCAGGGACAATATGGTGGAAGCGGTCAGGCCGCCGATGTTAACAAGCGCAAGTCCCTGGGTTGTGGAACCGCTGTCCCCCAAAGCCAGCGCCATGGGCACCATGGCCACCACCGTGGTCAGGGTGGTCATGAGGATAGGCCTCAGACGGGTGGCTCCTGCTTCCACAAGGGCCGTATTCAGGTCCATCTCCCTCCTGTACTGGTTCACCGTATCCACATAAAGGATACCGTTGTTAACAACCGTACCTACCAGCATCAAAAAGCCCAAAAGCGATGTCATGCTGATGGCGCTGTCCGCCAGCCACAGAAGGCCGAAGGCGCCTATGAGGCAGAACGGGATGGTGGTCATGACCATGATGGAGAACTTGGGTGACTCAAACTGGGCCGCCATGACTACGAATACAAGGAAGATTGCCAGTCCAATGGCCTGGAACAGCGCACTGAACTCAGTTGCCATGGATTCTTCCTGGGCATTCTGGGCAATGGACACCGTGCCGCCTACATTGGGTTTTACCACTTCGTCCATCAGCTGGGTCTTTGTATTCTTATTGGAGTTCTCCGTGTAGATGCCGCTCACCGTCACACGGTACTGTTTATCCTGCCTTGTAATGGATGCCGGGCTGTCCGCGAAACGGATATCCGCCACATCTGTCAGGGCCACGGACCTGCCGCTTGGGGTCTGGAGCGTAACACTTTCCACCTGGTCCAGGGAACGGTAACGGTCCTTGGGATACTCCACCTTAACATCAATATCGTCGCCGTTGATGTTCATGGTAGTTGGGGTCACGCCGCTTAACATATTGTTGAGGGTACCGCCGATCTGCGCCGGCGACAGGCCTGCCGCCCTGGCTTTGATGGGGTTCACCGTAACTTTTACAACGGAAGCCGCGTTCTCCAGGGATGAATGCACCTTGGTCAGTTCAGGCCGCTGGCTCAGCTTCTGGGCAATGTCATCGCTGACCGCTTTCAGGTCATCGTAGTTGGTGCTCTGAAGTTCAACCGTATAATCACTCTCAGAGCCCATCATGGCGCTTACCTGGGAGTAGGCCTCAACCGTTATGTTGGTATCGGAGATGCCTGCCAGCTGCTGTTTCCACAGCTTGACAACCTCATCCGTTTCCATCTTCCTGTCCTTTTTAAGATACACGGTTATATTGGGGTCGGAACTCATGCTAAGGCCTGAGCTTCCTGCCATGGTGAAGTAGGATTCCACATCAGGCTGCTGGGAAATGATTCCTTCCACCTGCTTCATGATCCCATCCACCTTGTCAATCTCCATGCCCGGCTTAACTTCCGCCGTGATGGTGATTTGGCCCTGGTCATCCTCAGCCATAAGCTCCATCCTCAGGAATCTGGCAAGGAAGAATGAGAATAACAGCAGCAGTACGGATGCCAGCATGACAAGGCCGCGCTTTTTAAGAAGGCTTCTCATGATGGTCCGGTAAGCTTCCTGCATTTTTTCAACCGGCCTTGATAACGGCGCTGTCTTCTTCTCAATTGGTTTGTATATCATGTAACATAAGGGCACTACCGTAATAGCGGATATCAGGGAGGCCGTCATACAGAATACGATGGTAAAGCCCAGGGGCCGGAACATCATGCCTGTCATGCCGCCCAGCATGGCCAGGGGCAGGAACACCACGCAGGTGGTCAGCGTGGAGCCGATGACCGACTGGTACACAACCCCGGTTCCGTTGAGCGCTGCCTTTGAAAATTCCCTGAAGCCCGTATCATCCGTGGCCCTGAAGCAGCTCTCCAGCACAACCGTGGAGTTATCCACCATCATACCCACGCCCAACACCAGGGCGCTCAGGGTGATGACGTTCAGGCTGAAGCCCATGAGCTGCATGAGTATCAGGGAGGCCAGGATAGACACAGGGATGGAACTTCCTACAATCAGCGAGGCCTTCAGGTCCCCGAAGAACAGCCATATGATGACCATGGAAATGATAACAGCCATAATCATGGTCTCAATTACAGAACTTAGGGAGGACATGATGGAGTCCTTATCATCATTTACCACTGTAATCTGAAGAGTGGGATCCAGCTTTGTAAGCTGGTCCACCACCTTGCTCACATCCTTTGACACGGTAAGGGTGGCCGCATCCTGCTGCTTACTGATGGTCAGGGCCACGATATCTTCCGGCACCCCGTTCTCCGCCTTGTAACGTGCAATACTCTCAATGTCGTCCGCGCCCATGTATATGTTGGCCACGTCGCTTAAATATACGGTCTGGCTGCCATTCACCGTAAGGGGGATGTCATTGAGGCTTTCCATGGTCTCAAAGGGCTGCTCCGTGGACACGGCCAGCTTCTGGTCGCCCACCTCCGTGTTGCCCGCGGGATATGTAAGGTCCGCGCCGGTGATATCGCCTGCAATGGAGTTCATGGTAACGCCGTACTGCTTCAGCTTCTCAGGCAGCAGTTCCACCTTGATGTACTTCTGTACGCCGCCTGCAAGGGATACCTCTGCCACAGAGGACAGCTTCTCAAACTCAGGTACGATATTATTATTGACATAGTTATAAAGGTCATCGTCCTCGCCGTGGCTGACAGCCATGATTACATTCGGCTTTAAGCTGGTGTTCAGTTCCAGCATGATAGGGTCTTCCGCATCATCAGGAAGTTCCGTCTTTGCAAGGTCCATCTGCTTCTTAAGGTCATCATAGGCATCGTTCATATCCGTGCCGTAATCATACTTTAACATTACAATGGACATATTCTCTTTTGACTGTGAGGATATGGTATCCAGACCGCTTAGTGTACTGGCCCTGTCCTCAATGGGTTTTGTAACCAGCTCATTTACATCATCAGGGCTGGCTCCGGGATAGACAGTCATAACAATCATCATGGACATGTTCATATCCGGCATTAATTCCAACGGTGATTTCATCACAGAGGATAAGCCGAACACAATCAGGCACAGGATTGCAAGAACCGTACTGACCGGTCTTTTTAAGACGAGTTTCGTTAAGCCCATTTTCCTGCCTCCTTCTACTGTGCTTCACTTTGGTCTGCGGCTGGACTTTCAGGTTCACCTGTCTGGCTGTCCTCACTCACTGCGCCTGTATCCAGGGTCACCTTGGTTCCTTCCTTAAGCTCGGAAGTCCATGTGGTTAGTACCATGTCATCCAGGGTAAGCCCTGAGGTCACAACAATATTGTCCTTATCAAATATACCCACTTCCACAGGAACCTCATGGATGACGGCCTGGGACTGGTCGTATGTATAGACATATGCGTCCCCTGCCTTGTAGTATACACAATGGGTAGGAATCAGCATTACATTCTTTTCGGTTGCTGAGGGAACCTTGATTTCCACACTGGTTCCGGGCGCCATGGTTTCATTATCCTCCACAGAGGCCTTTACCTTAAACAGGCCAATGGAAGCCTCGGCCATGTTGTTGACCTCAATCACGCTGCCGCCGTACTGGGTCCCTTCTTTTGTAATTGTTACAGGTGTGCCTGTACTAAGGTTATTCTTAACCTTCTCAGTCACATAGAAGGTCACATTATTGCCTCCATCGCCTGCAATCACACACAGCTGCCCAGAGGTTCCCACACTGTCATGGACTTCCACGTTCAGCTGTTCCACCCGTCCGCTGATAGGGGATGTGACGTGGCTGAATTCCATCTGGTTGTCATAACCGATCTTGGCAGCCTCATACTGCAGGCGCTTTGCCTCAGCCGCTGTCTGATATCCCTCAAACTCCTTGTCAGATACAAAACCGGAGGCATGGAGGGGCGCCATACGGTTTAATGTAGAGACGGCGTCATCCCATGCAACCTTAGCGGTATCCATGGCGTTCTTGGCTGATGCCACCTGCTTTGTATCAATCTCCACAAGTACCTGCCCGGCTGCGATTGTATCTCCAGCCTTAACATTCACTGCTGTCACATCACCGCCAGCCTTCGGATATATGTATACAATATCCGCGGGTTCGATGGTGCCTACCAGATCCGTTGTCAGTTCAATATCCCCCATGAACGGGGTCTGAGCCGTAACTACCGGGTCCGGGGTGGGGGCAACAGGCTCTTCCTTTTTCACGATGCGGGCAATCAGGATTACTGCTATGATTACAATAATGATTCCCCAGATAATGCGTGTCTTTGCCTTTTTCATCTTCTCCTCTTTCCTTTCATATCCTTTATTATTTTGAGATGCTGCTTAATGTTAGAAAAAAACAAGGGAAATGGGCGTCTGCCGCCAGCGCCCTTCCCCATATAAGCTCTCTTTATATATAAGACCAACCATCTAGTATTTTAGACAGTTATACCCATTTTTGTCTAACATCAAAATACGGATAATTAACAACAGCAAGTTGTTAATTATAAAGTTTTTTCAGATATTTAATAAAATTTTCAAATCTCTTCTCATTCTCTTTACGCCATACCACAATCACGTTGGCGCTGACCTGGTTTTCCTTATTGGGAAGAGGGAACATTTTCAGGCGCTCCCCATAGTTATGGTAGAACTCCTTAAAGCCGATATGGATCCCCTCATTTGCTATCAACGCCAGCTCCAGGCTGTTGACGTTTTCAAAAAAACGGGCTTTCTGAAGGATATGCTCCTGTCTTGACAACAGTTCGAACAGCTGCATCTCGGCGCCTGCAAAAAAATTCTTGTACAGGCAGAGCATGGTTTCCCCCTTAAAGTCCTCAATGGTTATTGTTTCCTTTTCTGCCAGGGGATTCTTCCTGGACAGCACATAATACAGAGGGAGTTTACCAATGCACAGCACCCCGTAGCGCTCCCTCAGCTGTTCATGGGTGGGCAGGAAGCTGACCGTCATCATCAGGTCCGGATTGCCATTGGTCATATCCTTGATGCAGGTAAATTCATTTATCTCAAATTCCGTGTCGGGGTCAATGGCCATATAGTCGGCCAGAAGGCTTCCCGCCCTCTCTATGATGCCGTTCATCCCCACCACTGCCAGGTTAATCCTGCTTTTTGCCCGCTCGCCTTCTTCCCTGGCCATATCCACGGAATCCTTTATTTCCGCAGGAATATCCTTCCACCTCCAGAGCAGCAGTTCGCCGCTTCTGGTAAGTCGCACATCCCTTGTGGTCCTGTCAAACAGGCGCAGCTCCAGCTCCTTTTCCAGCGAAGCAATCTGCCTGCTTAAGCCCTGCTGTGATATATAGAGCCTGCTGGCCGCCTCGGTAAAGTTAAGGGTCTTGGCAGCTTCCAGGAAACACTCTATCTGATGAATGGTCATAAGCAGTCCTCCTGCGCCTTGCTGCCGAATCCATAAAAGCCCTTCTGCTCCAAAGGCCACTTGGGCATCTCCAGACGCACGGTCTTATATGGATTGACAATCTGACAGACCACCAGGTTGCCGAACATATCAATATACATCCCTGCATCCAGAGGGGACAGCCCCGCCTTAGCGGTGAGGAACATAAACATCTGCTCCGCCGCCTGTGCACAGGCCCTGTCCACGGTTTCCCCGGAGGAAATCACAATCCACCGGTCCGCCAGTTCCACAAGGGGCCACGGAAGATCCGGTGACTTTAACACATCCACCCGCACCGTGACCCTTCCTCCGATTTCCACGCCGCAGTTGCCGCATTCCCCATCTCCCATGATTGCATGCAGGTCCCCCATGGCTAGAAGGGCCCCGGGCACATTCACAGGCAGGTAAAGCACCGCACCCGGGGCAATGCTGGTACAATCCATGTTGCCGCCGTGGTCCTTTGCGGTCAGTGTGCTCTCCTCCCCGCGGCGCGGCGCGGTGCCGATTACCCCGACCATGGGACGGACCGGTATTTCCAGCTCCCCGTATAATATGGTTCCATCCTTTACAGGCAGGCGCCGGATCACATACTCAGGGAAATGCCCCTTAAGCGCGCCTCCTGTGGGTCCTTTGTCCAGGATCCCCACCTGGTCCAAATCTATGTCCAGTATCTCCACCAAAACCATGTCGCCGGGACACGCTTCTTCTATATATATGGGTCCGGTGGCCGGATTGGCCAGCCTGTGGTCCACATGGGCAAAATCCGAACCTTCCAAAAGGAGCTGGCCCATATGGCAGTCGTATGTCTCAAATACAATGGTATCCCCGGCCTTCACCCGGCACACAGGCCGGTGGTCCGGGGAAAATGAATGGATTACATGTGTTTTTTCTATATAATGGCTCATACCGCACCTTCTCCTTTTTCTGCATGGCTGCCTTTCCCATCTTCTTTTTCATCTCCCGGAACCGCGGTTCCCGCCTTTCTGATGGTCATGACAGCGGACGGGTCAAGGGCATCCCTGAGGGCATCCCCCACAAAGTTAATGGCAACCACCAGGATGACAATCAAAAGGCCCGGAGGCAGCCACAGCCATGGCTGCTTCGTCAGCACGGTCATGGACTGGGCGCTGTTTAACATATTGCCCAGACTGGCTGCCGGGGGCTGTACGCCCATGCCGAGAAAACTTAAGGACGCCTCGTCCAGCATGGACAGCGCCATGACCGAGGTCGCATATACCAGGATGGGGGCCACTGTGTTAGGCAGGATATCGGAAAACAGGATATGCCGCACCGGCATGCCGGCCACAATACTGCTTTTCACGAAATTGGTTTCCCGCAGGCTTAATACATTGCCCCTGACCAGACGTGCTATGCCCGGCCAGTCCACAAACCCGAGTATCAGGATGATGCTCCACAAACCGGGTTCAAAGATGGCTGCCGCCACCAGTACCAGAAGGATATAGGGAAATGACATCACCATATCCGTAAACCGCATGATGGCTATGTCCAGCCACCCGCCAAAATAACCGCCCAGCAGCCCCAATATCACACCGATTGCAGTGGAGATGGCTGTTGCCAGGACGCCCACCAGAAGGGAGATACGGGTGGCGTAGAGCAGGCGGCTTAACATATCCCGCCCAATCTGGTCCGTGCCCAGGATAAACTTAAAACTGGGCGCCGCCCCAAAGGGACCGGCTATCTCTTCCGGGTCATAGGGCGCTATGACGGGCGCCAGTATGGCTGCGGTACAGATAACTGCCAGCACTGCCAGGCTCACACAGGCCAGGCGGTGGTGGCGGAACCTGCGCCACACGGTCTGCCAATAATTTTCTCTTGCTATATCTTCATATGTCGTTACTCTGTGTTTGTCCATTTTATCCCTATCCTACTCCTGTTAAAGCAATACATCCGCCATGTCCGTATCAGGCGTCTGTCAGTCATACTGGATGGCCGGGTTCACCACCGCATACACAATATCCGTCACCAGGTTGGCAAGCAGTACCACCACGGCGGACAGCAGGCACACGCCCATGATGACCGGGTAATCCCGATTAAGGATTGCGCTCATGGTCATCAGTCCAAGACCGGGCCAAGAGAACAGCTGTTCCACAATCACGGCCCCGCCAAACAGCACGGGAATCTGCATCCCTATGACCGTAACAATGGGTACCAGGGCGTTGCGCAGCGCGTGCTTGTAGATGACCGACCGTCTTCCGATGCCCTTGGCCCTGGCCGTACGCAGGTAATCCTGCTGGAGGATTTCCAACACAGCGCTGCGGATGTACCGGATGTTGGTGCCTGCCATGGATACGGACAGCACCAGCACCGGCATTACCATGTGGGCCGCCACATCCCCGGCCCCGCCTGAGGTTCCCAGGGTAACCATACCGCCAGAGGGCAGGATGCCTAAGGTCACGTTGAAAATATAAACCAGCAGCAGGGACAGGAAAAAACCAGGTATGCTGCTGCCAAAAAAGGACGCCGTGACCACGGCATAATCCCCCTTGGAATACTGGTGGATTGCGCTGTATATTCCGGCAGGCACGGACATGATCAGGCTCACGATCAGGGATACCCCCATAAGCAGGAGGGTAGGGCCCAGATGGCTTCCGATCATGCTGCTCACCGCCTCATAGGATTTAATGGAAAATCCCATGTTGCCCTGGAGCAGCTGGCCCAGCCACATGATGTACTGGATATAAAAGGGCTTATCCAGCCCCAGCGCAGCCTCCTTGGCAGCCACCGCTGCCTGGGAAATACGCGCTCCCTGCATCATTTCCAGGGGGCTTCCCGCAAAACACATGATGGCATAATCAATAATAGTGATCCCAATCAGGGTTGGAAGGGCTATCAAAAGCCGCTTTATAATATATTTTGTCATATCAGTCAACTCCCTCCTGCCCTGCATGGATACATGATACAAGATGGCTGCTGCCCTCTGAGGCAGGCCTTAGTTCCATCTTGGCCGCCGAACACTCCCGGCTGCGCCTGGGGCATCTGGGATAAAAAGGACATCCCTCTCCCGGCCCCGGCAGGATTTCCGCCTCCCCTTCAATCACTCCCCCTCCCAGCCGTTTCCTGGTCCTTGGGTCAGCCAGGGGCACTGCATCAAACAGCGCTTTGGAATAAGGGTGGAGGGGATGGTCAAACAGTTCCCTGCTGTCAGCCAGTTCAACAATCTGGCCCAGATACATGACCGCGATCCGGTCGCTGACATAATTGACAGCGCCCAGTCCATGGCCGATGAATATGCTGGTTAGGTCAAGCTCCTTCTGCAGGTTCTTAAGCAGGTTCAGGATCTGGGCCTGGATGGACACATCCAGGGCGCTGACCGGCTCGTCGCAGACAAGCAGGCTGGGATTCAGGGAAAGGGCCTTGGCAATGCCGATGCGCTGGCGCTGGCCGCCGGAAAACTCATGGGGATAACGGCCAAGGGCATTTTTGGCAAGGCCCACCAGATCCAGAAGGTATTCCACCTTCTGATGTATGTTGTTCCTGTCAGCCAGCCCATGATACAGCATGGGTTCTGCCAGGATTTCAAATATATGCTTTCTCGGGTTCAGGGAGGAATAGGAATCCTGGAACACCATCTGCAGCTGGGTGCGGATGGCCTTCAGCTCCGGTTTCCTCATATGGGACAAATCCCTGCCCTTATACAGGATACGTCCGCCGGTGGGCTGCTCCAGGCCCACAATCTGTCTGCCCAGGGTGGACTTGCCGCAGCCGGACTCACCAACCAATCCCAGGGTCTCGCCTTTATGGATTGAAAACGATACCCCGTCCACAGCCCTTATCTCACCTATGTTCCGGGAAAAAATACCGCTTTTAGCAGTATAGTATTTCTTCAGTCCCTCCACCTGCAGAAGAGGTTTGGTGTCCATACCGTCATTTTCCAGCATCGCTCTCTACCTCCCCTGCCCGGCAGCACCTTACCAGATGGCTGTGCCGTATCATCCTGTCTGTCTGGGGCCGGCCGCAGATATCCCTTCTGTAAGGACACCGGTCCGCAAACCGGCAGCCCGTAATCATGTCATACTGTTCCGGAACCATGCCTTCAATGGACTCCAGCACCCGGTCCCTCCGGTCCATGATGCCTGGCACGGAGCGCAGCAGGGCCTTGGTATATGGATGGGCCGGATGGTCAAACAGCTCCAGCACCGGCGCCTGCTCTATCATCTGGCCCGCGTACATGACCAGCACCCGGTCCGCCATCTGGGCCACAAGCCCCATGTCATGGGTAATCAGCAGCACCGACATGCCCAGTTCCTCCTTCAGCTCCAGAATCAGCTCCATTATCTGCGCCTGGATTGTCACATCCAGCGCAGTGGTGGGCTCATCCGCAACCAGAAGGGAAGGGCTGCAGGACAGGGCCATGGCAATCATCACCCGCTGGCGCATGCCGCCGGAAAGCAGATGGGGATACCGGCGCATCACGGCCGCAGCATCGGGCAGCCCCACCTTCTTAAGAAGCATCAGGGCGCGGACAGCCGCTTCCTCTTTCCCCAATCCCATGTGGGCCCGTATGCTCTCCGTCATCTGGTTTCCGATGGTAAACACCGGGTTTAAGGATGTAAGGGGGTCCTGGAAAATCATGGTGAGCCTGTCCCCCCTGATCTGGTCCAGTTCCTTTTCCGTCATGGCCAGCAGGTTCTTCCCCTCAAACAGCACGCGGCCGGAGGTCACGGAACCTCCCCTGCCAAGAAGGCCCATGATGGACAGGGACGTGACGCTTTTCCCGCAGCCGGATTCCCCCACGATACAGACCACTTCGCCGGGATCCACATAGAAGCTTATGTGGTCCACACTTATATTCTTTCCTCCGTCGCCGGAAAAGGACACCTCCAGATCCGAGACCTCCAGGATATGTGACATAATATTCCTCATTTCTATAAACTGATGAATCAGACCCGGAGCGTGTTTGAAAATTGCTTTCCGTCAGGTGTGCGTCCCACTTTGTGGGAGATTTGGTCCCGATGAGGGAGGCGTAGCGGGCTACGTTGACCGAATTGGGACCAAATATACCGCGAAGTGGGGCGTGCAGATGGCGGGAATGAATTTTCAAACACGCTCTGGGGCAGCGTTCCTGCCGAAACAGGTCTGAATCAAGAACACCCAGAGAGCAAAAGCCCCCCGGGATTCTGTATATTAGCGATTCAATTGTCTTACTGGACAATATCCCACTGTTCCACATGGTTCAGGAACCCGTAGACACTAGGCTCCACGCCCACAAGACGCTTGTTCACGCCTGCCATGGTCTTGATGATATAAGCGGAAAACATGGGCACGTCCTCCTGCACCTGCCTGTCAACAATGGAGTACAGTTCTTTTAACTGGTCCACATCATCTGTAAGGGATACCTTGGACAGGGCCTCATTAATCTTGCCATTGCCGTATCCGGTCCAACTGCCCTCGCCCCCCAGGAGCCAGGCCACATCGGCGTATGGATCCACGGGTGGGTAGGTATACTGGATTGCCATCACGTCAAAGTCACCTTTCGAGGCATTGGCCATCAGGGTATTAATGTCCATGGTCTGGATTTCCGCCTTGATGCCTACGCTGGCCCACTGTGCGGCAATGACGGAAGCAGCATTGACAAAGGTGCTGTCATCCGAGTTAATGCTGAATTTAATCGTCCGGTTCTTGTCCCATCCGCTTTCCTCCAGAAGGGACCTGGCCTTCCCGGGGTCATATGGAAGGGGTGTGACGGTATCGTCATAGTAGGGGCTTGCCGAGGACAGGAACCCCTCCGAAACCTCTCCATAGCCCTTTAACAGCTGCTCCAGGATCTGGCCCCGGTCAATGGCATAGACCATGGCCTGGCGCACCCTGGCATCTGTTATGCTGGCGGTGTTGATGAACACGGACTGGTTGGTTATGGGTTCGCCAAAGGATGTGTTCACATTCTCCAGCGCCTGGATGCTCTCATAGTCCTCCAGCGGAATGGCGCTCATGGTGTTCTGGGTCACGTCTATCTCACCTGACTTAAGACCCGCGTACAGCTGGCTGCCCTCCACGATTTTGATGTTCAGCCTGTCAATCTTGGGGGCTCCTTTCCAATACTTATCATTGGCCTCATAGGAAACATAGTGGTCCCTGTCAAATTCCGTCACCTTATATGGTCCGCTCACCACATCCGGGCGGTTGAACCACGGGTCGGACATAAGTTCCTGTTCGCTCATGTTCTCAATCACATGCTTTGGAAGGGTCATGAGATACCGTGCATAGGAGCTGTTAAACGTAATCAGGGACATGGGGGCCTTGGTGGTGAAGCGGACGGTCTTGTCGTCCACCTTGGTGATTCCTTCCACATGGTCGGCGCCTTCCTCCACGAATCCGTCATCCCCAACGCCTTCGAACACATAATACATCATGGCCATATTGCCAATGGCAGGGCTGCATATGCGCAGGGCCGTATATACCACATCGTCTGCTGTCACGGGCTGCCCGTCAGACCAGACCGCCTTGTCGTCAATATGCACAAGGAAATTCCGGTCATCCTCAGCCGTAACCGAATCCGCCAGCATTCCCTCAAAGTTCATATCCTTGTCCAGCTCCATGAGAGGAAGGAACATAAGGCCGGTCGCGTATTTGTTCATCTCCATCCCGTCCATCAGAAGGGGGTTCAGGGTATTCAGGGTATTAGTCACGCCGATATTCACGATTTTCTCCCCGGCCGCGCCGCCCGGGGCCTGTCCTGTCTGGGACTGTCCCGCTGTCCCGCTTCCTGGCTGGGACCCATCGTTCCCCCCAGCCTTACATCCTGCCAGCGACAGGGCCATAACTGTGGCCAGGGCAAATGATACGCACCTTTTAGCCATTGTATTTTTATTCTTCATCCTGTTTCCTCCTGAGAATATCCCTCATTCAAAGCACACTATTCATAGTAAATTAGTATGGTTTTATTTATATCATCACAGCTGTGAAAAGTCAATAGCTGCGATTTATCTGTACCTATTTTAGCATATGTGATTTTAAATGAAAAGCTGAATCTTGTGCATAAAATACCAGTAATACACCAGATAAAGGCGTCATCCTGCCCATAAAAGCAGCCGGAGCGCCCCATCCGTTCCCGGAGCGCCCCGGCCCTTTCCTTTTATTGTATTCAGATATCCCCTATCCCAGATACGTAATCACATCCATCAGGCTGTCCATCCTGCGGGTTATCAGTTTCTGTTCCCGCTCCCCGGGTTCCACCCCATCCGGTATCATGATTACATGACATCCGGCAGCGGCCCCCGCCCTGACGCCCAGGATTGAATCCTCCAGGACAATACATTCATCCGGGCATCTGCCCAGTGCCGCTGCCGCCTTAAGGTAGATATCAGGGGCCGGTTTACCTCTCTCTACCATATCCCCGAATATCATACAGTCAAAATATCCCCTGACTCCCGCCATCTTAAGGTATTCCCTGGCAGTGGCCCCATCCGTGGAGGTAGCCAGTCCAATACCATAGCCCGAGTTCTTCAGATAACTTAAAAGTTCCATTAATCCCGGCTTCAAAGGCATTCCATTCTTTTCCAGGAACCCGTCCACATACTCCTGCCTGTACCTGCGTACACCATAAAAATCAAATGCTTCCCCTAACGCTTCCCTAAACACGCTGATACAGGATTCACGGTCCGCTCCCCTGGTACGGTCTAACAGTTCCCGGGTAATGGGGAAACCGGTTGCCCTTCCGGCATACAGCCAGGCATCCCCATAAAGACGCTCCGTATCAAACATCAGCCCATCCATGTCAAATATAGCCGCACGGATCATCATTTCTCCAGGACCGCTGTTTTCAAAAATGTATCCTCCTGGGCCACATAGTGGTCGCGCACCCCGTCCAGCTTCTTGCTGCCAATCCTTTTATGGAATTCGGGATCCTTAGGTATATCCGGATTAATCCCCAGATCCTGGGGAGCCATGCAGGCCACCACCTGAAGGGGGATGATGTATTCCCAACAGGAGAACATGGGGTCTTCCACGAATTCCACAATCAGGTTTTTGCCAGACTGCACATCCACGCCATCCGGCGATGCAATCAGGTAGTTATGGGGCGTCCACTCACTGAGTATCCCAACCAGTTTCATGGTCCTTGGCTTATAGTCTCCCCTGGAAGCCAGGTAGAAGATGTGGGCGCTGTCCGTGATGGAGTTATAGATACCGTGGAAAAATTCCTCTATATCATATCCGGCCACGCCCTGGCGGACTGTTTCCAGGATTTTAAGCGCGCCCTCCAGCACATCACAGTACATGCCGTCATATCCCACGACAATCACCCTCTTTGCCGGAAGGAACTCGTCTTTAATCCTCTTATACCACTCCACGGAGGCATCCGTAACCTTTTTCAGGTTGCCGATGACCCGGAGCATGCGCTCCCTGTATCCGGCCGCCTTTTCCTCCGTGACCATGCCCTTTGCAATGGCCAGTTCCGTAAGCATCATCATGAGGGTAACGGTGGTTCCCGCGTAGCCCTTGGTCTTTGCCCCGCATTTTTCATTTCCCACCTCAATCTTAGTGGATGTGTCGGCGTGTTCAAATATAAGGGCCGTGGGGTTTTCGGACACGGCCGCCGTGTGCAGGCCCCGCTCCCTGGCGGAATCCAGGCCTTCCACCGTGGAAAGGCTCTGTCCGCCCTGGGACATGCCGATTACCAGTGTATTCTTATTAAATACCTTTTCCTCCCTGGCAAACTGGGTGGGGTACATGTTAAATACCTTGATTCCCAGCAGCTCCTCCAGATACAGTTTTGCAGCCAGGCCGGCGTGATAGCTGGTGCCGGATCCAATCACATAAATCTGCTCAATCCCCACATCTTTGAAGCGGCTGACAAAATCCTTTGTAATCTCTTTTCTCCTGCTGATGATACCGGTCAGCGCGGCCGGTGTCTCACATATATAGTCAAACATCTTAGATTCCATTATAAAATACCAAAGAACGCGCCCACTATGCCGATGGCAATCATGCCAAACATAATCGTGGTGGTCTTAAATCCTTTCTTTAATAATGCAAATGTGCCAAAGGTCAGTCCCAGAGGAAGTACGGAAGGCAGCAGCTGGTCAAATACGCCCTGTATCTCAACGGTTGCCTCCCCCATGGTAAGCACCAGGGGCGTTGAGAAGGATACCATGGAGGCTATCATGGCCCCCACCACACAAAGGCCCATGACCTTGGCGCAGTTCGTCAGTATTTCAATCATCCCCGATGCCTGGGCCGCTTCCACAAAGCCGACGCCGCTCTTATACCCCAGCTTTAACCCGTACCATCTGGCCACATAATGGGGGATATTAAATATCAGAAGGAACAGGATTGCCCCCAGTATGCTGCCCTGGGCCGCCAGCCCGCAGCCGATTCCTGCCGCGATGATGCGGAAGGTACCCCAGAAAAAGGAGTCGCCGATTCCTGCAATGGGTCCCATAAGGGCTGCTTTTAAAGCTGCAATGGACTCAATGTCAAACTGGTCGCCGGATTTCTTATTCTCCTCCTCCATGGCAATGCATGCGCCTGTGATGAAAGTTACCAGCTGAGGCGTTGTATTGAAAAAGGACAGATGGCGTTTTAATGCCTCGGATGCCTCTTTCTTCTCCGGGTACAGGCGTTTTAATACCGGAAGGAGGGAATAACAGAATCCCACGTTCTGCATACGTTCATAGTTAAAGGATGCCTGTAATGGGAAGGAGCGCCAGAATACACTGCGCATATCATTTTTTGTAACAATCCCGCCCTCTTTAAAAGTCTCATTGATGCCTGCCATTATAATTCACCTCCCAAATCATCAGACATTGTGTTAGCTGCCAGGGATGCCATGTCCCGTTTTCTCTGCATGGCCTGCTGGTAAACCACGTAGGCAATGGTAGCGCCCACAATCGCCACACCTACCGTACTCATACCCAGCAGGGCGGTCAGTACAAATCCCACAAAAAGATATGCCGCATTGGTCTTATCAAATATAAGCTGCATAAGGATTGCGATTCCCAGTGCAGGAAGCATCCCGCTTGCCACCTTCAGTCCGCCCAGGATGAACGGAGGCAGGGCAGCCACAAAACCGGCTATGGTATTGGAGCCAAGCAGTACGCCCAGGAACACCACCAGGAAGGAACTGAACCAGAACAGCCACGCTCCTGCCCACAGCGCTTTTGAGATTCCCTTGTAATCCCCTTCCTCAGCCGCCTTGTCAGCCCAGTGCAGGAAGGTGGTATTAATGGTCCTGTCCAGGATGCCCACGGACTGGGCCAGTGTTGCGATTGGCAGTGACAGGGCCACGGCCGCATCCATATCAAGGCCTGACATGATGGCAAATGCCGTTGCCAGAATGCCTCCCGAGACCACGTCCGGCGGGGTCGCCGCGCCAATGCCCACAATCCCCATCATGACCAGTTCCAGGGAAGCCCCCATCACGATGCCTGTATGTATGTCCCCAAGAATCAGACCTACGATGGGACCAGTCACAATTGGCCGGTCAAACATATGCTGTCCGCATACACGGCCGTCCCAGATGGCAAAACCTGCAAGGATTCCCAAAATTAATGCTTTAAACAACATCACACATTCCCCCTTTTTACTTGTTGTATTCTTTCACAATGTCCTCATAGGACAGTTTCTTTTCAGTGGGCACTGCCTGGAGATACACATCCTTTCCCATGGCATGGATTTCTTCCAGTCCCTTCATATCCTTGCCATCCAGGTATACCTGGCGTTCCACCATCTTCTTTCCCGGCGCCTGGCGGATGCCTCCCACACACAGATTGGTGATAGACGGACATTTCCCCATCAGGTACTGCGCATCCTCCACACTTGCCGTTACCACGAAAATGGTCCTGGCCGCATGCTTCGGATTATTGATGACAGCCACAGCGCCATCCATGGATTTAATGGACAGCACGGCCTGCGGAGGTTTTGCCATGTTAAACGCCATCTGCATCAGCTTATCCGTAATGGCCTTGTCATTGGCAACCACAATGGTGTCAGCTCCCAGATAGGAAGTCCAGCTGACAGCCACCTGTCCATGGATTAAACGGTCATCTACCCTCAATAACTTAATCATTCCTTTTCCTCCTACGGTTTTCTAAAAACACTGCTGTGTTCCTTTCTTTCCTTACAGTTCACCCAAATCCCCGGGGGCATCCGTATCTGTTTGGGATTCCACCAGGTCATTCACCAGATACATGGATGCCCTGGAATTCTCAATAGCCATGCGCAGCATTCCCTTGTCGGCGTCTTCCCCTTCTCCCAGCGGAAGCAGCGCTATCTCCAAAAGCAGCCCCAGGTTCAGCCCTGTTACCAGATACACCTTCCGCCGGTTTCCCAGCAGTTGCATGGCTGCCTGGGTGGTGCTCCCGCCTGCGATATCCGTAAGCACCACCGTGGGGTCAGTGCCGCCAAAGCCTGTGACTTTTTCCTCAATCATGGAAGCTATCTCAGGTATGGTTTCCTTTGCCGTGATGCTCACGTAATCCACGTGCCCCACCTGTCCCAGCACCAAATCCAGGGATGTCAGGATTCCCCTTGCAAAATCCGCATGGGTGACCAACACCATATTTTTCATTGCCAGCCCTCCTTTCTGTGTATTTGTATTTCTATTTCCTTCCTCAAACCAGGTCATTTGCATATATCTTTCGCTTTTCTTTGTATATACATTTATTCGCGTGGTTATATATTACCATAACTGCATATACTTTTCAAGAGGTATTTAGTTATTTTTATAAAGTTTTTTCCGGGATTCGGTAGTTTATGTATAGACATTTGTTGGTTTTCATTATATAATAGACTAGAATGATTGTGAGATAAAAGGAGATATATCCATGTCAGGCAAGCCTAAGTATATACAAATAGAAGATTCCATACTCAATCAGATAAAAGGAGGAAACCTGCGGCCTGGTGACCAGATTCCCACCGAGGCAGAGCTGTGCGACACGTTTATGGTCAGCAGGATGACTGTGAATAAAGCCATCCAATCCCTTGCATCTAAGGGTTATATCAACCGCGTGGCAGGCAAAGGCAGCTTTGTGACCAATGTACATATACAGAAACCCATTGTAAAGATACCTCAGAGTTTTTCAGAAGACATGCGCTCCATTGGCCTGACTCCCGGTTCCCGGCTGGTGGATTACAGGATATACCGGGGAAGCGAACTGCCCGAAGCCGCTGCCCAGGCCCTGAACGTGGCCAGGGACGACATGGTGCATTATTTCTCCCGCATCCGTACCGGCAATGACATGATAATCTGCATCAGTTATACCTATGTCCCCTGCAGGGTCCTTCCAGCCATTGATGTAACCCGGCTGGAGCACTCTTTTTTTGAATATGTAAAGGAACTTGGGTTAAATGTACAGTCCATGGACCTGTCATTGACAGCCACGCTGCCCACTGAGGAGCAGAAAAGGCTGCTGGGCATAGAAAATGAGGCGCTGCTAAAATCATTCCACAATACGTATCTGGATAATGGGGATATACTGGAATATATTGAGACCTATTATATCGGGAGTATGTATACCTATCGGGTTACCCTCTGATGAAAACATGGGCCTGGCTGCCGTATTTGGCAGCCAGGCCCATGTTTTATATCAATGCCTTGATTTCCCTGAATCAAATCTGAATCAAAGCTGATTTATTCCTGAATCAATACTCCATCTGACGGTAATATCTTCTGGTTGTAAGCGGATGGTTCCTCTCCTTCTCCAGGTGGCAGCTGAGACGCTCTGTCATGGCGTACATCACCATCGGGGAAACAATCTTCCTGTACTCAGCATCGGTGAACGGCAGTTCAATCTCCTTGGTATCAAACACATTGATTACCTTTGTCACCTTCTTGGAGAAATCCATCACACGGTCCATCAGGGGTCTTGTCTCATCCTCGCCATAGAACAGGATTAGGCTTGTATCCTCTTCCACCAGTTCCAGGGTCCCATGGAAGTATTCGGCTGCGTGGATGGACTTTGTTTTAATCCACTGCATCTCCTCCAGGATACACATTGCATAGTCGTAGGCCTCTCCCCACATCATGCCGGCGCCGATTACCATGTGATAATCCGTATCCTTGTGCTCCCTGGCCATGTCCGCGCATCTGGCCTCGTACTGCTCCTTCGCCTTAATCAGGTACGGCACAATCTTTGCATACTGATCCATGAATTCTTCGTACTTGTCAAATTCCCCTGCGTTTTTCTTAAATCTTGCCAGAAGGGCAATCATGTAGGTGTAAATGGCTTCGCACAGGCAGTCGTCCTCTGCAAAGCTGAACAGCTTGTAGTCCGCATACTCACAGACCGGGGTATTGTCATTGGACACATATACAATGGTGCGCGCCCCGGCTTCCTTACAGTACCTGGCAGCTGCTACGATTTCCTTTGTATTGCCGCTTCTGGTGGAGAATACGCATACGGAATCCTTGGTGAACTTCCTGTGTCCCGCTGCCATGAACTCAGCCGCAATCACACTGTATGTATCAATCTGTGATGTGGTGTCCAGCCAGTACTTCATGGGAAGGGAATGGGCATATGTGCCGCCGCAGCCAATAAAGAAAATATTGGTATAACCCTGGCTGCATATCTCGTCCACTGCTTTCTCAATCTGCGGCCTTAAGGCAATTGCGTCGCCGACTACTTTTTCGTAACGTGGAATGTCAAAATTAAACATATCTGTTTCCTCCTTGGATTTTAATTTGTTATGTCGTCCTATGATGTTATATTACATCACATAATATGTTTTGTAAAGCACTTTTTTTCTTTTTTTCAATTTCTTTCAGGGAACTTGCAAAAACACGGATTATGTCATATTATATTGTATTAAGAAAGGATTCCTGCCCGGGACGGATTCGGACACAGCGCCCCACAGGGCAGAATGACGGTGATATTTATGATTCATTTTGATGCAGGCAGCATAGACCCTTCCAGTATTACCCCCATGTACAAGCAGGTGGCCGGCATTATTTCCGAAGGCATACGCACAGGGGAACTGAAGGTAGGAGAAAAGCTTCCTTCTGAGTTCGAACTGATGAAGGACTTTAACGTAAGCCGCGTGACCATCCGGGGCGCAATCTCAGAACTGGTAACGGACGGGCTTCTGGTGCGCAGCCAGGGAAAGGGCACCTTTGTGGCGCCGCAGAAAAAGCTCCAGTCCGCCAATGATACCACCGGACTGACCGATTCCTGCCGCCAGGCCGGCAAGGTGCTTAAGTCCCAGGTGCTGTCCGTGGAGTACGCTTATCCCACCCATGCCGACAGTGAATTCCTGGCTGTTGATGAGAGCCAGCAGGTCATTGAGATCAAACGGCTCCGCTACATAGACGGACACCCGTCCATTTTGGAAACACTCTACTTCCCAAGAAAGTATGATTTCCTTCTCCATGAAAACCTGGAGGGGTCCGTGTTCTCAATTTTGCACGCCCATGGCATCACGGTGCACAACAGCAGGAGGACCCTTGAAATCAGCAACGCATCCTCCAATGAGGCCGGACTGCTGGAAATCAAGCGTAACTCCCCCCTGCTGCTGTTCAGGGATTACCAGTCGGACAGCCAGGGCAATCCCCTGTTTGTCTGCAAACAGCTCTACAATACCCAGAACATGATATTCTACTTATAATTCCAGTTCCTGCCGGATGCGCCGGATGCATCTTTGCGCCTCAGACAGGTACAGCTCCGGGTCCCTGAAGTAGGGATTTAGCAGTTCCAGGGAACACCATCCGTCATAACCGTACCGCTTCAGGATACGGAAGAAGTCGGCCACGGGAATCACCCCGTTCCGGTCATCCAGCTGCATATGGAATTCCGTGGTCCCGTCCCCGTTGCATATATGTACGTATTTCATGGACGTCCCAAGACGCTCCAAGTAGTCGGAATAAGGTTCATTGGCAATAAAGGGCGGGACCATGTCAATCATGGCGCACAGGGCGGGGCTGTTAACCCGCTCCTGCAGCTCTAGGATGTCATCCACACAGGTGATGGTGTTCCCCTCCGAGGGCGACAGGGATTCCAGGATAATGTCCACTCCCAGTTCCCCGGCCCTCCTGCACAGGATGGATGTCCCCTCTTCCAGGTACCCCCACACGGTTTCCCGTTTCACCCCATATCCCGGGTGTTTGGCGGTTATCTGCATCTTATCGGTGCCCAGCCTTGCGGCTGTCTCCACACTTTTCAGCAGGTATTCAATGGTTTCCCTGCGTTCCTTTTCCATGGATGAGGTAAGGCTGTACGGGTATGCCAGTATCTCCGGTGTGAACATGGATATCTCCACCCCATACTGTTTTTTCCAGCCCAGGATGGCCTGTATCTCCTCCCTGCCCATGTCATGGGCATAAGCATGGGGTCTTCCTCCCCAGACTTCCACCCCTTCAAACCCATATTCCTGCGCCATCTTAAATGAGTGCTCCAGGCCGAAGCGGCAGAACTGGTATGTTAAGAACGAAAATTTCATCTGTTTCCTCCTTGAACCATCCGGTGTAATGAAAACTGCTTTCCGTCAGCCATGGGGTCCCGGGCATGCCATGGTGCCGGTTTTTGCCCGGACATGGCCTACTCTGCCTCAAAGGAATCAGCGTCCTTTGCAGTGAGAAGCCCCAGCTCGGTCCAGACAACATCGTTGATTTCCTCGCCCTCCAGGATGTTGTAGGCGGTTTCCAGGGCAACGTAACCAATCTTCTTGGGATACAGGGCAACGGAGCAGATCAGGTTGCAGTCAGGCCCGTCATTTTTCATGATATCCAGCTGTTCCGGTGTTGCATCATATCCGGCAATCAGCACATCCTGCCTGTTGTTGGTCTTGCAGGCAGTATACGCGCCCAGGGAATTGTCGCCCATGAAGCAGAAGATACCGGTGATGTCAGGATGTGCCTGAAGCATGTTCTCGGTTGTGGCCCTGTGGGTATCCCTCGTACCATTGGAAAGCTGCTCGACCATCTCCACATTGGGGGCAATTAGAGCCATGCGCTCCTTGAATCCGGCGATACGCTCTTCTGCGGTCGTGACCCCGGGAACCTCGGTGAGGATCAGCACCTTGCCCTCGGTCCCCATCTCCTGTACCAGATAATCCGCTGCCATGGCCCCGCCTGCCGCGTTATCAGAAAGCACCTTTGCATCACACTGGGCTTCCGTGTCAATGTCATAGTCCACCAGAACGATTCCTGCTTCCCTTACCTTATCAATGTAGGGGACAATGGCATTGGCATCCACCGGCGCCACACAGATGGCGTCCACGCCCTGCTGTATCAGGTCTTCCAGGATTGCAATCTCCTTCTGCATGTCTCCGGCCGGGTCAGGCTTGACAACCGTTACGTTGCCCAGCTCCGCCGCCTTTTTCTCAGCCCCGGATATGATGTCCACGCCAAATTCTTCTGCCTGGGACCATGCCAGGACCGCAATGGTGTAACCGTCCTTTTCCTCGCCCTGGTCCGCTGCCGCGGTATCCTGGGACGTGCCTTGGGCTGTTCCTGCCGCAGTGTCTGCCGGTGCATTGCTCTCCTTGCCTGTTTTGCATCCAGCCAGTATGGATGCCGTCATTGCCGCACAAAGGATCATGGTTGCCAGTCTTTTTTTCATTTTGTTTTCCTCCTGAGATTTTTAATTTTTTTATGGTTTCATTTTTATTTCTTTCTGCTGTTAAAGATGGAGTAGATAACGGCCGCTATGATGATGATTCCCTTCACCACCAGCTGCCAGTAGGAGCTGATATAGAGAAGGTTCATCCCGTTGTTGATGATGCCCATGAGGAGCGCGCCAAAGAATATGCCCACCACCGCGCCTTTTCCTCCGCTGAAGGACACGCCGCCCATTGCGCAGGCAGCAATGGCCTCTGTCTCAAACGCATTGCCTGCCGTGGGCTGTGCGGAGGCATTCCTGGCCGACAGTATGACGCCTGCCAGGGCCGCGCAGATGCCGCTGATCATATAGGCGTACATGATGACCCTCCTGGCATTGATGCCGGAGTGATGGGCTGCCTGGTAGTTGCCGCCCACCGCGTACACGGAGCGGCCAAAGGAGGTCCTTGAAAGGATGATCCCAACCACCACGAACGTCCCAAGCATGAAGAAAATGGGTATGGGGATCCCGCCAAGGGAGCCGATGCCAAGGGAAAGCATGCTGTCCGGTATGTTGCCGATGGGCTTTCCCTCACAGATCAGGTAACATGCCCCCCTCAGGGTAATCTGCATGCCCAGGGTCATGATAAAGGGCGGGATTCCTGTCTTGGCAATAAAGACACCTGAGAGCAGCCCTAAAAGGGCGCCCACGAAAAGCCCTATGAGGATGGCCGGTACCAGGGGCATATTGCCTTCCACCACAAACTTGGTTACCAGGGCGCCGCACACACCTGCGGTGGAGCCCACCGTCAGGTCGATTCCCCCTGTCATCATGGCAAATGCCATGCCGCAGGCAAGGATCCCATAGACGGATATCTGTCTTAATACATTCAGGATATTGGTAGGTGTCATGAAGTTCTCGCTTCGTATGCTCATGAACACGCTCACCACGATGATGACCAGGATCAGGCCGGAATACGATTTAAAATTGGAATTGTTCAATACTTTCTGGATTGATTTATTTTTCATGATTAAACTGCCTCCTTCGTTGCCAGCTTCATTACTGTTTCTTCCGTTGCTTCCCCCATGTTCTGCTCACCGGTTATCTTCCCTTCCCGCATGATGATGATCCGGTCGCTCATATTAAGCAGTTCCGGAAGTTCAGAGGAAATCATGATGATGGATACGCCCTGCAGTACCAGCTGATTCATAATCTCATAAATCTCTGCCTTGGACCCCACGTCAATGCCCCGGGTGGGTTCGTCTAAAATCAGGATATCCGGTTTTGTGGCAAGACATTTTGCAATTACTACCTTCTGCTGGTTTCCGCCGCTTAAGTCCCCGGCCGCCTGATCCACATCCGCTGCCTTTACCTGCAGGCGTTTCATATATTCAGCCGCGCACTCCTTTTCCTTCTGGGAGTTCATGAAGCCTCCCAAGGACAGTTCCGGAAGGGAACTCATCTCGATATTCTTGAGGATGGACAACAGCAGTACCAGCCCCTGGTCCTTCCTGTCCTCCGGAACCAGGGCGAATTTGTTGCGGATGGCCTCTGTGGGGTTGTGGTTCACAATCACCTTCCCATTCTTATAAATGGTCCCCGCTGCCTTATCAAGCCCCATGACGGCCCTCATGAGTTCGGTCCGCCCTGCGCCCACCAATCCGCCAAAGCCCAGGATTTCCCCTTTGTGCAGTACAAAGGACGCGTCCTTAACATACTCATTGCTGATGTGCTCCACCCTGAGGATTTCCTCGCCGATATCCACATGGACCTTGGGGAACTGATTTTCCACATTCCTTCCAACCATCAGGGAAATGACCTGGTCCGTATTCAGCTCACTTACCATTCCGCCGCCTGAGTTCCTGCCGTCCCGAAGGACCGTGATCCTGTCCCCGATTGCAAAGATATCCTCCAGCCTGTGGGATATGTAGACCATGGAAATGCCCCTGCTCTTAAGGTCCGCAATGATGCGGAACAGCACCGTGGTTTCCTCGGTTGTCAGGGAAGAGGTGGGTTCGTCAAATATAATGATTTTTGAGTCAAAGGACACTGCCTTCATGATTTCCACCATCTGCCTCTGCGCCACGCTCAGGTCCCTGATATAGGAAAAGGGATTGAAATGGATATCCAGGCTGTCCATCAGTGCCAGCGTTTTTTCCTTCAGCGTCTTAAAATCCACCAGGCCGCCCTTTTTTGGATACCTTCCCATATAGATGTTCTCCATGATGGTCATGTCCGCGAACTGTACCAGCTCCTGATGGACCGTGCTGATTCCCAGGTGATGGGCTATGTTTGGGTTTTTAATATTTATCTTCTTATCTTCCAGGAAAATCTCACCTTCGGAAGGTTCAATCACGCCGGAGAGTATTTTCATCAGCGTTGACTTGCCCGCCCCATTTTCCCCTAAAAGGCACAGGATTTCTCCCCGGTACAGTTCAAAGTCCACTTTCTCCAGAGCCTTAATACCTCCGTAAAATTTAGAAATTCCCTGCATTTTCAATATCGTGTCATTCATATGCTTTCCCTGCGGTCCCTGACTGCAGGTCCTGCCTCCTTTCTCAAATCAGAAGGTTAAAATGCCGTCCCGTATCCAAAGGACCCTTCCACCAGACAGTTGTGCCTGGCCAGAAGATTGCCGGCGCACATGCTGAATTCAATCAGCTGGTCCTCATAATCCTCCCTGTCCGCCTGCCTTGTGAAATCAGGCAGCTGTTCCTCATGCAGCCTGTCCATGCGTCCTTTATTCTCTATGTAGGAGGAAATGAAGGCTGTTATCCAGGAATCCCCTGCCCCTGTGGTATCCGCCACCGGCGCCTCAAAATTATAAGGAAGCTTCCTGTAATACTTCCTTCCGTTATACACAATGGCTCCCCTGCTCCCAATGGTGGTCACCGCCAGCCTGCACCCGTAACCGTGCACACACCGGTGCAGAAGCTCCTTTAACTTCTCCTCCCCCAGGTCCTTGCCGGAAAAAAATGCAATGGTTATGTCCGGGCACACCGCTGCCAGGTCCTTTTCCTCCCACACATCTGAGAAGTCATACAGCAGCGGGACTCCTGTTTCCCTGATTTTGACCAGCTGGTCCTCAATGTGGCTGAAACAGCTGGAATGGACCACGTCAAAGGTCTTAATGTATTCCAGCAGTTCCTCTGTGATCTGCAGCGGATGGGACTTGACCACGCCAGCGTCATTCTCATCCGTGATGGTGCGGTCCCCGTCCTTGAGCCGGATGCCGCAGATTCCTGTCTCGCCCTGTACCCTGACGCATCGGGAGATATCCACTCCCTTATCCTCCAGCGCATGGACCACCATGTCTGCCTGGATATCCGTGCCCAGAACCCCTGCATATGCGGTTTCATGTCCAAGCTGACGGCCGTAAACTGAAAAATTCAGGCTGTTTCCTCCCGGGTACATGATGCCTGTGGTGTAGTTGCAGTCTACCACGTTGTCCCCTACCCCTATGAGTCTAAGCATACTTCACCTCTCCTTTAGTTGTTTCATTTATCATTATATCGATACATAATGTATTATGACGTTATAGTATCACACCACCTGTCTTTTGTAAATACTTTTTTATATATTTTGTTGATAAAAAATGATTTTGCCAACCGGAAACTGGCACAAATGCCGGCGCTTTCCCGTCCCTCCCCCCTGCAGCCCTCAAAAAAGGACATCCCTGTACGGGATGTCCTTTTCACATGTCCTTATTCTTTTTCCACATAAAGCAGGGTGTCCGCCAGCCTGCCCACCTCTGCCGGGGACCCGGCAAAACAGCTGGCCTCCTTAAGCTCCTCCCTTGTCCCGCACCCGTAAAGGCATGCAATGGAGGGAACCTGGTTGGCCTTTGCCGCAGCCACGTCATAGATGCGGTCCCCCACCATGACAGCCGCCTCAGGCTTTACCTCTTCCATAAGGGCTGCCAGGGAACCTGCCTTATCCTTTCCAGGTATCACGGGGCGGATTTTATCTATCTTATCCCGTATCCCCAGCCTGCCTAACATCATCTCAATATAAGTACGGTCCGCATTGGAGCAGACCGCTGTCCGGTACCCCTTCTGATGCAGGCTGTCAAGCAGCTCCGGGACGCCATCGTACACGGTTTCCATGTCTTTGTACACATTGTCCTGATAATATTCAACCAGCTTCCAGAACCCGTCTGCCCGGGCGCACCGCTCCTCGCCGAACAGCTTCAGGTTTGTCTCCTCGGTCCGCTCCCCTATGGTCATACGGATTTCCTCGGTGGTCCACTCCCCCAGCCCTGTATCCTCCATGGCAGCCCGGATGGAAGGTACGATGAAAATATCCGTCCTGCTCAAAGTTCCGTCCAAATCAAATATAACCCACTTCATACCCGTCACTCCTCAATCAGGTTCCTGAATCCAAAACCGCCCCCGCGAAGGCAGTTCTTTGCTGAGTAAGACGCACCGTCCTGCAGCGCCTGGCGGACTGCATCCCCTGTCAATGTGGTTCCTTTCCTCCATCCCTGGTTCAAAAGGGATACAATCACGGCCGCAATAAAGGAATCCCCGGCCCCCATGGTGTCCAGGGCCTTGACATACCGGGCTTTTCCTTCCACAAACTCCCTGCCGTTATAGAACATCTGTCCCCTCTCCCCCATGGTGGCCACCACGTTCCTGCACCCGTGTCCGTATACCTTTTGCATCAGTTCCCGGATTGCGTCCGTCTCCATATGTTCACAGGAAAACTGTCCCAGTTCCAGATAGGGACAGGTCAGTTCCAGGAACTCATGGGTGCGGTACTTATCTTTCACGGAAAAGTCAAATGTGACCATGGCCGCCAGGTCCTGAAGCTTATGGACATCCTCATGAAGCTTGGCATTGCAGCTGGTGTGCACCACATCAAAATCCCTCAGGTAATCCACGTCACAGTCCCTTATGCGCGTGGTGTGCGCCCAGTTCTTTCCTTCGTCCGCCCCTATGTAGTCCCGCTCCCCGTCATACACGTTCACATCGCACTTCTTAGTGGTGCTGTCCTCATGGAATATACACTGGGACAGGTCCACATGAAGGGCCGTGAGGGCGTCCCGTATGATACGGCCTTCCCGGTCAGCCCCAATGCTTCCCACATAGGCTGCCCGGGCCCCCAGCCTGCTTGCGTGGGCAGCCACATTCACCGCGTTCCCGCCTGGATACATGATGCCCATGTTCATATACCGGTCTATTACATTATCACCTATACCAGCTACCTTCATGTCTGTCTTCCCACTCCTGTCTCATCTGATCAGTACTCCAGCTTCCTGTAATAACGCCGGATATCCAGGGAATGGTTCCTGATTTCCTCAAAGTTCTTGCTTACCCTGGACAGGACAGCGTTAATCACCACCGGCGAGAGCAGCCATCTGAACTTGGTGCTGATTCCGGGAAGCTGGTAATCCGCTGTGTCAAACACGGTAAAGTCATCGGTGTATGCCTGGACAAAGTTCTTAACGCGCTCATCCAGTCCCCTGGTCTGCCCCTCCGTCATGTTAAGGGCAACGCACACTCCTTTTTCCACAAGTTCTATGGTGCCATGGAAAAATTCAGGGGAGGTAACGGACTTTGTGCGGAGCCACTGGGACTCTTCCAGCACGCACATGGCAAAGGAATAGGTGGGGCCCCACAGGTTGCCTGATCCAATCCAGATCTGATATGGGTCGTCCTTGTACTTCATGGCGTACGCCCTGGCCTTTTCATCACTTGCCTTTCCCACGGACACAAGGGCTGCGGGCAGGTTCTTAAGCTCATCCGCGAACTGCACGTAATCATCAAAATATCCCTTATTGTGCAAAATCCTTCCCACCAGCATATACAGTACGAACTCCTGGGGGCGGCCGTCCTTATAGACGACCGTGTAGTCGGAAAGCCCTCCCAGGGGGGAACCCTCCACGCCGAGGACGGATATGATTGCAGCGCCCTTTTCCTTCACATATCCGGCCGCTTCCACAGTTTCTTTGGTGTCCCCTGACTTGGACGCCATGAACACAAGGGTCCTGTCCGTCAGACGGTTATTGCCAATCCCAAGAAGCTCTGCCGACACCTGGGATCGGACATCCAGACCGGACATGACGGAAATCATATAATCAAAGGGCTGCATCATGGCAAGGGAACCGCCGGAGGCCGTGAACAGGATATTGTCAAATCCCTTTTCGCACACCGCATCGGCAATCGCCTCAATTTCCTGTCTCATCGCGTAGATATAAGCTCCGTTATCCAGAATCGCACGTTCATCAAACTTTACCATTTTTCATTCTCCTCCTGCTATATCTTCATTTTATACCACGAATATCCCAAACAGCGCTCCAATGATGCCCAGTGAGGTAAGGATTACAAGCACCCATGAAACCTTAACCTTTTTCTGAAGAAGCCCGTACACGCCCAGGGTCATCATAAGGGGCAGCAGGCTTGGCATGATCCCGTCCAGGATTCCCTGCACCGCCGTGGCTGAATCCCCGGCGCCCAGGCTTCCCGCTATCTGGATGTTAATCATGTTGGGAATCATTGCGCCAATTACCATGAGGCCGATAACCGCTGCGCCGTAGGTCAGCTTGGGCATCAGGCCAGACTCTTCCACCTTGTTTAAGAAGCTGGTCCCGAAACCATATCCGAACTTCAGGCACCAGTAGCGCACCAGGTACGCGGGTATGTTGTAAATCAGCCAGAACAGGATAGGGCCAAGGATGTTCCCGTTCAGCGCCAGGGACGTTCCGATCCCGGTGGCAATTACCCTTAGGGTCCCCCAGAACATGGAATCCCCGATTCCGGCAAGGGGGCCCATCAGCGCAACCTTCACACTGTTGATGGAGGAGGTGTCAAAGTCGGCATTATCGGCATTGCTCTCCTCCATGGCAGCGGATATCCCCATGATGGCAGTGGATACATAGGGGGTTGTATTGAAAAATTCCATATGGCGTTTGGCCGCTTCTATCTGAGCTTCCTTTTTCTCATATATCCGCTTGATTGCAGGCAGCATTGCAAAACAGTACCCCATATGCTGCTGGCGTTCATAGTTCCAGGAATATTCAAGAGAAAGTGAACGTATGTAAATGGACATCAGGTCCTTTTTCGTAATCTGGTTATTAGAAGTCCTCATCTTCCATTACCTCCTGTCTTACAACGGTCTGGCTGCCCTGCAGCTCCACCAGTATCACTGCAAGCACACTTGCAAGCAGGGCGATCCCAAGCATGGGAATCCGTAAATACGCGCTGATTGTAAAGCCCAGCACAAAGAACACAACGGTTTTCTTTGTAAGGATCATGCGTGTCAGCAGCGCAATACCAAGCGCGGGGATGAATCCGGCGGCGGCCACAAGGCCGTTCTGGACAAATTCAGGGATGGACTCCAGCACCCGGTTCATCACCGGTGTCCCCAGGTAGAACGCAGCGGCACAGATAATCCCGCGGGGAAGGCTCTTGACCACAAATCCGCCCAGGATATGCATCATTTCCATCTTCCTGAATTCGCCTTCTTCCACATACCTGTCCGCTTTATGGACAAAGACAGGAAGCAGTACAAGGGTAAGCAGGTTATCCACCACAAGGTACAGGGTTGCTATGGGAAATGCCAGGGCCAGGGCCACATCCGCCCCCTTGCCGGTTGAGATGGCAAAGGCCGCCCCCAGGATCCCTCCGGTTATGACGTCCGGCGGAACCGCTGCCCCAAGGGTGATGGAACCGATAAAGACCATCTCAAGGGTGGCGCCAAGGATGATTCCTGTCTTTAAATCCCCCAGCACAAGCCCCACCAGCACCCCGGTGATAATGGGACGCGACCCCAGATTGGTGCCCAGCATCCATTCGAATGTTACAAACATTGCTATGAATCCGATTAAAACTGCCTGCACTAACATAATAGTCCTCCTAAATGATTTCCTTTACTTCAATCTTTGCATCACCTGGAACCTGCCGTATCTCAATCCTGGTTCCCGCCTCTATTAATTCCCTTAAAAGGACCTCATCCTGGGCCGATACCGGAATGGTCTTATACAGCTTCTTAACCGCTTCCTCCCTGGGCTTTAAGCCGCCCAGGTTGATTTCCCTTATATTCCTGCAGGATACTGCCAGGCGGTGGGCGTCCTCAATGCTCTCCACTACGATGAAAAGCTTATATTTGTCCGTAACCCCGCTGTTCAGGGCCGTGATGGAGTCCTCGATGTTCTTCATCACCAGCTTTACCCCGTTGGGCTTGGCCAGCTTCAGGGTGGTTTTCCTGATTTCATCCTTCATGATCGCATCATTGGCAATGAGCATACAATCCACGTCCAGGGACTGTGTCCATGCCATGGCTACCTGCCCGTGAAGCAGCCTGTGGTCTACCCTGACTAATTTAATCATACCTTTCCTCCTTAAAAGTCCTCATCTTCCATATCCTGTTTTTCCATCATATCATTACAGTAAGCAATGGATGACCTGACCTGCGCAAGCACGGCCCGGATGGCATCCGGACCCACCTGGCCCGGCTGGTTAAGCAGCCCGATGACCAGAGGCAGGCTCATGCCTGCAACCAGGTTAACCCCCGGGTCCCCGGCGTACTTCATGAATTCATTGTTCACACTGCCCCCAAAAATGTCCGTAATGACAGTCCAGTGTTCTTCTGTTTTCCTTCCCGCCGCCCACTCCCCCACCATCTGTTCCAGGTTCATGGACGCTTCATCCACATAGGCGCAGAGACAATGGACATTCTCATTTGTCCCTAAAAGAAATGCCGCTGTCTCCTTCATGGCCCGCGCAAGGGAACCATGACTGGCCAACAGGAACTGTTCCATATTCCCACTCCTCTCTTCTGTTTATAATACATTATATAACATTATGTTACCACAAGTATACATCATCTAATATTGCCTGTCAATACCAGAAAATAAAAATAGCATCTTAAACTGATATTCAGTCTAAAATGCTATCTCTCGATATACAACCATCATACCCAATCACACATAAAACTTAAGGCGCTCCGTACAGTACATCTGCCTGGAAATATAAAGGGGGCTGCCCCCGGAGTCCTCATGCTTATCCGTAAACAGCAGCAATGCCGCCCCAGGCTTCACTCCCAGGATTCCTGCATCCGAGGAATTGGCGTAACACACCTCAAGAATGCGTATATGTTCTCCCAGCCTGATTTTATGTTTTTGGAGGATTTCAAACAGCGACTGGCTTAAATCCTCCCTTTCCAGAAACCCGAACCCTCCGTTATAGTGGTTCACCTCAATCATAGTGGGCACATCGTCCACGTAACGCAGACGCTTTGTGCACAGGATTGTCTCGTCTTCATCCATGCCGAAGAATTCCACATCCGCCCTGGTGGGATAAATCCATGACACGCTTAACACTTCTGTCCTTGGCACCTTTCCCTCCTGAAAACAGGAATGGGTAAAGCCGATCTGGTCATCCACGGAATACAGGGCCTTCCTGGAAGCCACAAAGGTCCCTTTCCCCCTGGAGCGGACCACCATCCCATCCTCCTCCAGCTCATTGATGGCTGAGCGCACCGTGATGCGGCTCACGTGGTATGTCTGCATCAGCTCTGCCTCAGACGGGATCCTGTCCCCTGGCTTCAGTTCCCCCTCATCCATCTTCCGGCTCAGTATGTCGATTATCTGCTTGTACATGGGAGTCATACTGTCCGGATTTACATTTTTACTTGTCCCCATCACACCCTCCATTTCCATTGTCTGTAATAGATATATTATAATACATCATAATACATTTCACAACATATTTCAATAGAAATCGGAGATACATTCAGATGGTGGGAGCGGATTTTCACACACACCCTAAACTTCACTCCAATTCATGGACAGCTGGTTCACCTTATTGGATAGGAAAAACTTAAAGTGCCTGCCTGAAAGTATCTGCTTGGTATAGTGCACCGGTATGCCTGTATGGGTGATGACGGTCTCCATCAGTACGAAAACAGACTGGGGAGAATCGAACTTAAGCAGCTGTGCCTCTTCTTCCGTTGCAATACTTGTCTCCAGCGTGATGGATGTATAGCAGTTATCCTCCAGCCGCATACCGGTACGGCGTTCAATCACCTCATAAAGGGACTGGTTTTCCATATCCACATCCAGAAGGAATTCAAACTGGCTGCAGGGCAGGCTTACATGCTCAATCATGACAGGCTTGTCATTCACATGGCGCAGCCGCTTCAGATATACAACGTCATCCTCAGGCGTAAGCTCCAGCTTTTTCATGATGGCCGTATTGGGCTTCTGCCGGTTCATGCCCAGCATATGGGTATAGGCGTTGATATTGTTCTCATGGCAGAACACGGTAAAGCCTTTAAATGTATTCAGGCTTGAAGAAATCTTAGGGGTCTGTACAAATGTCCCCTTACCGTGATGCGTGACCAGAAGGTCCTGCTCCACCAGGTCGGCAATTGCATTGCGGATGGTAATCCTGCTTACATTGTACAGTTCGCAGAGCCTGGACTCGCTGGGCAGGGCCTGTCCCGGACTGTACTCCCCGCTGGTAATCCTGTTCCTGATATCTTCCGCCACTTGCTGGTACAAGGGCACTGCACTGTTTGCATTCAGCATATTCCACCTCTTTCAAAGACATACGGCCATCCCTTATGGATATCTTCCCTTAATACAGGGCTTGACACAAAGGTTCCATAAAGAGATGGCAATGTTGTTTTATGTGTTAATATAATATTATATTACATTATATCAGATGTGGGGGAAATTGGAATACACTTTTATACAAATATTCTGTGCCGCACGGCCATTACCGGAACCTGAACAGACCAAATCAGGATGGCTGGCGCCATCCTGATTATTACGCTTCACTATAATCACACATACATCCTGTTCCCATAATTAGGATACAGGATATCCAGAAATGAATCAATGTCCTTGCGCAGCTCATCCACCGCGCTGCCCACATTCTGGTCCATCAGATAATCAATCACCTTCAGGTGGTTCTCACACCCCATGCGTATGGAAATGGTCCCCCACCGCTCCCAGTGTCTCTGGGCATAGGCCCTTGTCATGATTCCTATGCTTTTTTGCAGCATGCTGTAGCAGTAATCATTGCCGCTGTAGGAAAGCAGCTTGAGGTGGAACCTGCTGTTGTTGTCCCAGTGCTCCAGGATGGTGGTGTCCTCATCACTGTTATGGCACTCTGTAAGGGTGAACTCCCTTAACTCCCGGATGTCCGCCCTGGTCATGATGGAAGCCGCGTCCCTTAGGCAGCCGGTCTCAATCATGATACGGAAATTAACAATATCCCGTATCTCCTTTTCGTTAATCCTGACCACCTCATACCCGTACCTTGGGTGACTTATGAGTACGCCTTCACTGCAAAGCTCAATCAGCGCGTCCCTGATCGGGGATTTACTGACCCCATACTTTTCTATTAACTGCTTTTCATTGATAATCTCATTCTGCTTGTAATTTCCCTCTATGATGTCCTTCAGAATAGAATCATAAATCTCAGTCTTAAGCGACGAAGGCTTACCTCTTCCCATTTACTTACCCCTCCATGTCCTGTTCAGCCAAACGTATTTCTTTTTTGTTCCCCTTAGTGCAGACTTGTGTAAATAACGGTGAAGTCAGTGCCTGATATCTGAACCAGGAGTGCGTCTGCAAAGCGACGGCGTAGTGGGTGCTACGACTAGCTTTGCAGGCGTGCTCCTGGTCCAGATAGCGGGTGCTGAATTCATTGGTATTTGCGCAAGGCTGCACTACAACATACGGTCTAACTCTAATAGGGATATTATATATGTTTTCAGGCCTTTTAGCAACATGTCAAAAGGCACACATTCATCCGGCTGGTGTCCCTGGCCATGGCCATTTTCAAAGGGGTTGGGGGCGTCCGGCACTCCGGGACCGAAACCAATGGCGCACGGCAGGTGCCTGGCATAGGTTCCGCCTCCCATTGTGTAGGGTTCATAGTGCCTGCCCTGGACATGGTCGCAGATTTCACTGAGCACCGGAATGTAGGGATTGTCAAGAGGCACATAGGCCGGAGCCGACAATTCGCCCACTGATACCGCAAAACCAAGGGATTCAGCCCGTTTCTTAAATCCTTCCACCACCTGTGCGCCATCCACGGTAACCGGATATCTGGTATCAAAGGACACCTTCATCACACCGCTGCCTGCATGGACCACGCTGCCCACACAGGTAAGCCTGCCGGACTCCTTATCTTCAAAGGGAATGCCGCAGCATCCGCCGTTATAGTCAGAAGTCATTTCAGCCACGGCCTTTACCGCCTCTGCCCCGCTGCCGGTAAGGAGGCCGCTTCCTGTCAGGGCTTTGGCCAGCACATGGACCGCATTGACGGAGCCTTCCGGAAATGCGGCGTGGCGGGAGATTCCAAGGGCGGTTACCTTTACATATTCCCCGTCCTGGTCCACACTGATTCCCCGGACACCGTCCAGCTGCTGCCTGGCATCCTTTAGGTCCACGCTGTTTATGACAGCCTCTGCCTTGGCCGGTATCACATTGACCACGCTTCCGGCGTGGAAGGAAACAAGGTTTCCCTCAAACCCCCGTTCAATGTCAGCGCGCATCAGCCCTTTTTCCCCGTAACACACAGGAAAATTGGTGTCAGCCACCAGGTTGAAATCCGGCACCTGCTGGGTCCTGCAGAAATACTCAATGTCCTGCATCCCCGTCTCTTCAGACAGGCCATAATAAACCAGGACATCATTCTTAAGTTCCATGCCGTGCTCCTTCAGATAGCGAAGGGCGTACAGGGCGCAGATGCCCGGCCCTTTATTGTCCCCCACACCCCGTCCGATTAGGAAGCCGTCTTTCATGGTACATTTAAGGGGCGGGTTATGCCATCCCTCCCCCAGGGGCACCACATCCAGGTGGGCGTAGATGCCGATCCTGCGCGGGTTCCGGGCAGTTCCCTTTACCAGCAGGCTGCCGCAGTAATATTCATGGTTTTCCACATGGAACCCATAACCGGCTGCCAGGGACGTCATCTCGTCCAGCACCTGCGCGCAGTTCTTTCCAAAAGGATATGTGTCATCCCCTTTTTCCGAGATACTGGGAATGGCCACCAGCCGGTCCAGGTCTTTTACAAATGCTTCTTTATTCTTCTCAATCCACTCATCAATTCCCTGCATTAAGCTGCTGTCAGGTTTAAACATGGTACGGTTCCTTCCTTCATCCACTTTATGATATCCGATGCTGTCATTCACACAGATGGCATGACACCATATGCCCATTGCCGATATCGTGAAGCTTTGGACATTCTGCGGAGCACCGCTCTGAGGCATATCTGCACCTGGTATGGAAATAACATCCTGCCGGCGGGTTCAAGGGACTGGGCACATCGCCTGTAAGGATCTCCCTCTTCATCTTGTTATCCACATCCGGAATGGGGATTGCGGACAGCAGGGCTTTTGTGTATGGGTGCTGGGGATTATTATAAAGTTCATCCTTGGTGGCAATCTCCACGATCCTGCCCAGATACATGACCGCGATACGGTCAGACACATACTTGACCACGCTCAGGTCATGGGAAATGAACAGGTAGGTCAGCTTTTTGGTCTTCTGCAGATCCTGTATCAGGTTCAGCACCTGCGCCCGGACCGATACATCCAAGGCAGACACCGGCTCATCGCATACCACAAACTCAGGATCCAGCACAAGTGCCCTTGCAATCACGATACGCTGCCTCTGACCGCCGGAGAACTCATGGGGATAGCGGTTCATCATGTTTTCAGGCATTCCTACCAGTTCCATGATTTCCTTTACCTTCTGGATCCTCTCCTCATTGGTTCCCGTGCCAAAGGCATCCAGGGGAGCCTTAATCAGTTCCAGAACCGTCATCCTTGGGTTTAAGGACGCGTATGGATCCTGGAATATAAGCTGCATCTTCCTGCGCATCTGGCGCATCTGCTCTTTGTCATACTTTGTAATGTCATCTCCCCGGTAAAGGACCTGGCCCGCCGTGGGGTTGATCAGCCTTAGTATGGACCGCCCCAGGGTGGACTTTCCGCAGCCCGACTCCCCAACCACGCCAATGGTTTCGCCTTCATAAATGGAAAGGTTCACCTGGTCAACGGCATGTACGGTTTTCAGAGGTTTTCCCATGAAGGTCTTGGCAGTGACAAATTCCTTCTTCACATCTTTCAATTCAACTAATACATTACTTTTGTCCGTCATTTCCAAAACCTCCCTCCGGCGCGTATTTCCAGCAGCGTACCTTCTGCTCCCCTATCTCATAGAGGCCCGGCTCCTGGTCAAAGCATTTGCTGCATGCCTCTGTACATCTGGTGCAGAACCTGCACCCCTTTGGCATTTCACTTAAGTCCGGCACGGAACCGGGGATGTTGAACAGACGCTCAGAGGAATCCTGGTCCAGACGGGGGATGGACTTAAGAAGTCCCTGGGTGTAAGGATGGAGGGGATGCTTGAAAATGCTCTTCACATCACCGTACTCCATCTCCTTGCCCGCATACATGACCATGACGTCATCCGCCATCTCCGCAACCACGCCCATGTCATGGGTAATCAGCATGATGGACTTGTTTTCCTTTTCCTTTAACTCCCTCATAAGCTCCAGTATCTGTGCCTGAATCGTAACGTCCAGCGCAGTGGTTGGCTCATCGGCAATGAACAGCGCCGCGTTGCAGGAAAGGGCCATGGCAATCATGACACGCTGCCTCATACCGCCTGAAAGCTGGTGGGGATATTCCTTAAGGCGCTGGGCCGGGGAGGGAATGCCTACTTTCATAAGCATCTCCCGGGCCCTTTCCCAGGCTTCTTTTTTATCCATCTTACTATGCGCGGTTATTGTTTCTACAAGCTGCTTTCCGATGGTCATCACCGGATTCAGTCCTGTCATGGAGTCCTGAAAGATCATTGCAATCTCGTTTCCGCGTATCTGGCGTATCTCTTTATCGGAAAGCTTGGTCAGGTCCTTGCCCCCGAACAGGATTTCACCAGATGCAATCTTACCGGACTGGGGAGGAATCAGCCTCAAAATTGACATGCTCGTCACTGATTTACCGCAGCCAGACTCACCTACAATACCAAGGGTTTCCCCTTTCTTTATATTGAAGGATACGCCGTCCACAGCAGTAACCGTTCCATTCTTACCGGAGAACTGGGTTACGAGTTTTTTTACTTCAATCAAATTCTCAGACATTTAAATACCTCGCTTTTCGTATGGAACGTCCTGAACCAGATTATTTGTTAACCTTCCAAGCCCATACATTCTTATTTACATTGTAATCAATGGCTCCCACGCGGACATTCTCCAGCTTATCGCTGTATCCAAACAGGTCATTGGTAAAGTACAGGAATGCCATAGGCATCTGCTGGAACAGGATCTCCTGGTACTTGTCATAAACTGCCTTACGTGCCTCAAATGTGATTTCCTTGGCGCCGGACTCACCTACCTCGCCCAGGGTCGGGTCGGTCAGCTGGGTAAAGTTATTCATGTAGCCTGCGGTTACGTTGGGCACGGACTCAGATGGGTCAACAGAACCAGCGGAACCGATGAAGCACAGGTCATAGTCGCCGTTGCGGGCATTGGTCAGAAGGGTCGGGAAGTCAAGGGTCTGGATTTTTGTCTTGATGCCGATCTTCTGAAGATCCTGCTGGATTAAGATAGCGGATTTCTCACGTACCTCGTTGCCTGTGGAAACCAGAACTTCTAGTTCACGGTTGGGATCCCAGCCCGCTGCCTCTACCATGCCTTTTGCCTTCTCAGGGTCATATTCAACCTTAAGGTTAGTATTATAGTACTTGTGGTCTTCGGGAAGAGGCCCGATTGCAACACGGCCCTGTCCCTGAAGGAGCTGCTCCACGATAACCTGGCGGTTGATTGCAAGGCTGATTGCGTGGCGGATTTCCTCCGGCAGGTATTCCCTGGTTGTGTTCATTGCCATGTACTGGTATGCGAAGGTGGGAACGGACATGGCCTTCACGCCTGGTGTGTTGTTGGCTGCTTCCCAGTCAGCTAACGGGATCTGTGTATTGCCGGAAAGGGCGTCAATCTCGCCGCTCATGAGTCCGGAAAGGATATTGGATGACTGTACCTTCTTGAATACCAGCCTGTCAAAGTCAGGTGTCCCAAGGTAGTAATCCTTATTAGCCAGGAACTCGATGGACACGCCGGATTCCATGCTGTCAAAGATACATGGGCCGGAACCGATCGGCTTCTGCCAGAACGGGTCGTTAACCAGGTCCGCGTCTGAGATTCCGGAAAGCAGATGCTTCGGGATGATGAAGAAGTCACGGTTCACCAATGCGTATACAATGGATGGGTCCATGGGTGTCTTTAAGGTAAACTCAACCGTGTGGTCGTCCAGCGCCTTTACCTCAACGCTGTCCGTGGAGGTCTCACAGCCGGTCTCGTCCGTGCCTGCAAAATACTGCATGCGGATACGGCGCAGATAGTTGTATTCTGAGGAAGACGCAACCTGGGCAGAGTACACAACGTCCTCAGCGGTTACAGGCTCCCCGTCATGCCACTTGGCATCCTCGTACAGATGATATGTAATCTTGTCCTGAGCCTCGTTGGTCTCCCAGGATTTTGCCAGGCGTGGTTCAAAGGTCCCGTCGGTATTGATGGTCATCAGGCGGTCGAACATCAATTCATTTACATTGTCAGCACCTGCGTTGGTGGTGTTCATGACCATGAAGGTGTCCCAGTCGCCGGACTGGGCAATGGTGACAATCTTCTCACCCGTGCTGCCGCCGCCTTCTGCCTTTGGCGCCTCTGTCTGCGCCCCGCCGCCTGCCGCGTTGGCAGTTGTGTCTGATGTCCCTGCGGATGAACCGCCGCATGCTGAAAGCAGCATGGCGGATGCAAGGGAAGCTGCGATTACTCTTACAAAATTGCGTCTCATAATGTTCCTCCTGTTATTTATGATTTTCTTTTATATTAACTATTCCTTTTTATTTCTTCTTAATCTTTGTCTTGGAATCCAGCGCATCCCTGATTCCGTCACCCACAAAGTTGATGCTGGAAACCGTCAGCACCAGAAGGATGCCCGGCGGTACCCAGAGCCACGGCCTGGATGAAAGCACGGTGATGGACTGGGCAGCGTACAGGATATTGCCCCAGGAAGCCTGCGGCGGCTGGACGCCCATGCCCAGGAAGCTAAGTGCGGATTCCTGGATGATGGCCTGTGCGGTACGGAATGTAAAGTTTATCAATATGGGCGCGAATGCATTGGGCACCACATACTTTAACAGCAGGGGCAGGTCCCTGGTACCGACGGCCTTGGCCGATTCCACATATTCCTTTTCCCTGACCGACAATACATTGCCGTATATCAGCTTGGCAAAATCCGTCCACCCCAGCACACCGATTACCAGTGTTACGGTCCATACGGAAGGTCCGATCACAGACACCAGTACCAGCACCAGTATCATGGATGGGAATGACATGAAAATGTCTGCTGCCCTCATGACAATGGTTTCCCAGATACCCTTGTAATAACCTGCAACCAGCCCCAGGGGAACCCCGATTAAAAGGCTTATGACGGCTGAAAGAAGGCCTACCATCAGGGATACCCGTCCGCCGTATACCAGCCTTGCAAACACATCCCGTCCCGTGTCATCGGTCCCAAGGAAATGCCCTGGGCCGGGTTTGGCGCTGAACGCCAGTATATCGGATGTATACGGGTCCAGCTTCAATATCATTGGCAGGAATATTACCAGCAGCACTTCTAATACAATGATAGCCACGCCAATCATGGCCAGCTTGTGGGCCGTGAATTTTTTGAGCACGTCTCGATAATACGAGTCCTTTTTTATAACTGTTGTCTCTGACATCCTCTTACCTCCCTAACGGCTCTCTCTTATCTTCGGGTCAAGCAGGCTGTAGGCAATATCGGTAAGGACATTTCCTATCAGCACGGCTGCTGCTATCACTACGGTTATCCCCATGATCATGGGATAATCCCTTGCATTAATGGACTGTACCATCAGGCTTCCAAGTCCCGGCCAGCTGAATACCTGCTCTGCCACAACCGCTCCGCCGAACATGAACGGTATCATGGTGCTGAGCACGGTAACCACGGGAATCAGTGCGTTCCTCAGGCCATGGATGATGACCACCCTTGGCTCTGTAAGGCCTTTGGCCCTGGCAGTCCTTATATAGTCTTCGCTGAATACCTCCATCATACTGCCCCGGGTCTGCCTCAGTATGCTGCCTATATTAAATATGGTCAGGACCAGACAGGGCAGGATCAGATGGTTAACTGCCGAAGCTACCGTATGTACTCCGGCATCATACATTCCTCCCATGGGCAGTACCCGAAGCTTGACTGCAAATATGTAAATCATCACAAGGCCTGTAAAAAAGGTAGGAGTGGACGCTCCCACAAATGCAAAGCCGGATGAAGCGTAATCCCATGCAGAATAAGGCTTATACGCTGACATGATACCAAGGGGTACTGCAATCAGAACTGATAAAACAGTGGATGAAAGGGTAAGTATCAGTGTGGGTCCCAATTTTTCCAGTACCTGTCCCAATACAGGAAGGCTGTTCCGGTATGAGATTCCCAGATTACCCTGCAGCATGGCTGCAAGCCAACGGAAATACTGTATAATCGCCGGGTCATTCAACCCCATCTGCGTCTTTAAGGCTTCCATGCTTTCCTTGGTTGCCATGGGGTCAGCCATGAGCATTTCCAAAGGACTGCCGGGAGCCATTGCAGAAATCAGATAGACAAGTACAGTTATTCCGAAAAAGGTGGGAATCGCTACCAACAGACGTTTGACTGTGTACTTAAACATGTTGTTTATCGACCTCCGTATTTCCGTGATACTTCTTAATAGTAGCTGCGTGCCTGAACTTTAAGAATATCATTGTTATATCACTGATAATATCACAAGATGACAAAATGTCAATGGTTTCAGGTATTTATTAATAATATTTGGTTATAATGCTCATATTTTCGATGTTTTATTGTAAAAACCGACAAAAAAACAAATAAAGCGTTAAAACTATTGACTAAATTATTTTTACATGCTTAAATAGGTACCAGTTATTCCTGCGTGCCTGGATAAAATCAGGATATCCATTGTGTAAATATGGCTGCCGGTACAAAGTACTGACAGTACAACTGATTTTATTTAAGGAGGATTTTACAATGTCTATCAAACACAACGAACCTAAATTTACCGACCCAGCAACCATGGCCTGCCGCGGTGCCGTAGAGCACAGGGCAACCTGGATGGCCCTTCTTTATGATCAGGCCAAAAAACAGGGCGCTGACGCTGAGAAGATGTGCCGTGAGGCAATCCGCAAGTGCGGCCACATCCACGGTGACAATATGTATAAGCCACAGTGTGAGGACCCTGAAAGCGCAGCCGATTTCGGCAAGGCGTTCTTCAGCGGACAGGGCGCAAAGAACATGGAGATTGATGTCCTTGAGGCAACCCATGACGACCTGGTTGCAGAATTCCATCAGTGTCCCCTTGTACAGGCATGGGAGAAACTTGGCTACGAAGGCAAGGAGCTGGAACTGCTCTGTGACATGGCCATGGACGGCGACCGCGGTATTGCAGACCAGATGGGACTGACCCTGGACATCACCAAGACCATTGCTGCAGGCGACGGATGCTGCCATCTGCATTTCCACAAATAAAAACAGATACCCAGCAACTACATCCATGCTGCCATTTTCATATGGCAGCATCTTTTATTATCCGCATGATAGTGGTATCATATGGGTATCCTACCGGTAGTATCCACATAGGGATGATTGTCTGAGCGCTGTGCGCGGATCCATGACACGGTGTGCAGGCTGATTAAAATTGTATGCGGCCGGCAGACCATCAGCCGCAGAGGTGAATATCGAGGAGACTCCGGGAGTACACCACGCAAAAACAGGAGGAATTTCATGAACCAGAATGTGAAAGACAGATTTCTTACGTATGTAAGCTTTGACACCCAGTCCGATAGCTCCAGCAGCACAGTGCCGTCCACTGAAAAACAGCTGAAACTGGCCGCGTACCTGGCGGACGAGCTAAAAGGGCTTGGCCTTCATGATGTGGAGATGGACCAATACGCCTGTGTCTACGCACATATACCGGCCTCAGCCGGATGCGCCAGGCCCGGCCTTGCCCTGATTGCACATATGGATACGGCCATGGACATGTCAGGGGCCGATATAAAGCCGCGCATTGTAACCGGGTATGACGGGGGGGATATTGTCCTCAACCAGGAAAAGAACATTGTCACCAGGGTTTCCGATTATCCAAGCCTGGCACAGTTTAAGGGACAGGACCTGATTGTCACGGACGGAACCACCCTTCTGGGTGCGGACGACAAGGCAGGTGTTGCGGAGATCGTGACGCTGGCACAGTATCTGATGGAGCATCCGGAACATCCCCACCCGGCAATCAGCATCCTTTTCACACCAGATGAGGAGATTGGCCGGGGCGCGGACCATGTGGATGTGAAGAAGCTGGACGCCGCCTATGGATATACGGTGGACGGCGGAATCCTTGGGGAATTTTCCTACGAAAACTTCAATGCCGCAGGGGCGGTCGTGACAGTCCACGGCGTGACTGCACACACCGGCTATTCCAAGGGCGTGCTTAAGAACGCCATCCTCATGGCCATGGAATACCAGGGCCTGCTTCCGGTTTACGAAACGCCTGCCTGCACCGAGGGACGGGAGGGCTTCTTCCACCTGGACCGCATGGAAGGGTGTACGGAGACAGCCACCATGAAATATATCATCCGGGACCACGACCATGGGAACTACATGAGGCGCCAGGAACTGATGAAGGACGCCGCCCAATACCTGAACCGCAAGTACGGCGCGGGAACCGTGGAAATCCAGATAACGGAAAGCTACCTGAACATGTATGGGAAGATAAAGGACCATCAGGAAATGATTGATCATGTATTCACTGCCATGGAACGGGCGGGCGTCACCCCCATTGTGGACCCAATCCGGGGAGGCACGGACGGCTCCCGCTTATCCTACATGGGACTTCCCTGTCCCAACCTGTGTACCGGCGGGCAGAACGGCCATGGACGCCATGAATTTGTATCCATACAGTCCATGGAAAAGGTGGTTGAGATCCTTAAATATCTGGTTGAGCTGTATGCATAGGACCGGGGCCTGCCAGGCCCCCATCAAATGCCGGGACATGTTAAAAGGAGCGAAAGCGTACTGCCGCTTTTGCTCCTTTTGTTTTTTCCTGTTTCCTATCAGCAGCCGCGGGCTGTCCTTGCAGCCAGCCTCACCTTATCCAGGTCCTGCTCCGTGGCCAGCGTACAGTCTGCGCCCAGTATCAGTCCTTTCCTTCCAAAATCAGAAATAACCTTCTTCACTTCTGCCTCTACCTGGGCATCGCTTCCTTCCACCAGTACGCCGTGACGGTTGGGAAGTCCTCCCATCAGGGTCTTGCCGCCAAAAAGCTCCCTGCCTTTTTCCAGGTCATAGGGTACCTCAAATACGCCCCAGTTCACAACATCGGCGTAAGGAGCATAATCCCTGTATCTCTCCATGTTCAGGCCATCCTTGCAGATGTGCAGGAAGCAGTATCCGCCTGCATCCTTAATCGCCTTCATGACCTGAATCTCAAAGGGCTTAATCCATCTGGCAAATTCATCGTCGGTAAAGAAGCACTCCTCGCCGCCCAGGGATGCGTAATAGACAGAGTCCAGCCCTGCCTCTATGTAGCTCCTGGCCAGGTCGCAGAGCACATCCGTGATGCGCTGCATGGCGGACAGCATCTTCTCCTCATCCCAGCGCAGGAAATCCACCTGCATCTGCCTGGCCGCAAAGTAGTTGACGCCGGACTGCTCAATGGGATGGATGCCGGATGCGCAGATACCGTGAAGGGTTCCCATGGTAAACACATCCTTGTCACAGCGGGCCAGGATTTCTTTGGTCAGCGCCATCTGGTCCTTCATGAACCCGTCTTCCATGGTCATCCTGGGAATCAGCCTGTTATAATCATCCGGGGTATGGATTGTGCCAAACACTGGAATCAGGTTCTCATTCATGATCTTGCATATATCCGTATCCGTATCGTGGAAAAAGTCAAGATGGGCCTTGACGCATGCTTCCCCGTGTTTCTTTTCCTCCGGGAAATGAAGGGAAAAGCCGGAAGGAATCCCGTCTAAATCCTTTTGCTGGATTGCTGCAATTACTCGTTCTCTCTTGGTCATGGTTCAATCTCCTTTTCTTCTTGTTTATCTTATAAGGCGCCTTTAAAATACCCCGGCGTGATTCCGCCGGGCCGCACCCTCCTGTATTGATGTTGTCTATAATATATCACTGATATTATCAGCCTTCAAGGGGTTTTATTTATTTCTGCATATTCAACACATTGCACGGCTGTTTTTTATGCACTATATACAAATACAGTGAACAGGCCATGCCTATTCACTGTACTTCTTATCCCTGCCAGCCATATTCACTTCCAGTTCATACTTCTCACCCACAATACTCAGCCCGTCCGCACATACCGGACGGCCGGAGGCATAACACACTAACCCAGGATAAACCGGTCTATGGCATATGCCACACCTTCCTCCTCATTTGACTTTGTTACAAAGTCACAGACCCTTTTCACTGCCTCCTGGGCATTTGCCATGGCAATCCCCAGGCCCGCGTACTGTATCATGGAAATGTCGTTAAGCCCGTCCCCGCAGGCTGCGATTTCAGCCCTCTCAAGCCCCAGCTGCAGGCGCAGGCGTTCCAGGGAAGAGGCCTTATCAATATCCTTTGGCATGATCTCAAGAAAGTAGGGTTCTGAGCGGAAGATGCTTAACTGGCTGCCAAAATACCCTTTCAGCTTATCCTCAACCGCTTCAAGATACCCTCCGTCCGCTGCCACCAGGCACTTAACAACCGGGAACGTGACATAATCCAGGAAATTGCCCACCCCCTTTACCTTCATTTTATTAATAAATGATTCTTTGGCCACATACGCGTCCTGAGGTTTTTCAGTAATGATCCTATCTCCCTCATATGTCATCAGCGCCGCGTCCAGGTCATGGACCTGGCCGTAAATCCCACCCATGAGCTTATGGGGTATGGTCTTTTCATAGATGGTCCTTCCCGTGGAACAGTCCACAATCCTGCCTCCGTTATAGGACAGGATAAACCCTCCGTACTGTTCCAGCTCCAGTTCCCTGGCCGTGGGCACCACCCCGTAGGCGGGCCGGCCCGAGGCCAGGACCACCTTTACGCCGGCTTTCTGCATGCGCAGGATTGTCTGTTTTGTATGTCTTGTGATTTCCTTCTTTTCATTGGTCAGTGTCCCGTCGATATCCAGGACCAGCAGCTTATACTTCATACAACTTCCTTTCCCCAAAGGAATCGCCCCGCCTGTCCATGCGGAGCGATTCCTGCGTTCCATCCGGATTCCCTTAAGCGGGCGGATGCTTATATGATTAATATTCCATCTGACGGTAATATCTCCTGGTGGTAAGAGGATGGTTCCTCTCCTTTTCCAGGTGGCAGCTTAAGCGTTCCGTCATGGCATACATGACCATGGGTGACACAATCTTCCTGTAATCGGGCCTGGTAAACGGCAGCTCTATCTCCTTGGTGTCAAATATATTGATGACCTTTGTGACCTTCTGGGAGAAGTTCATGACGCGGTCCATAAGGGGCCTTGTCTCGTCTTCCCCGTAGAACAGGATCAGGCTTGTATCTTCCTCTACCAGTTCCAGGGTTCCATGGAAATACTCTGCCGCATGGATGGATTTTGTCTTAATCCACTGCATTTCTTCCAGGATGCACATTGCATAGTCGTAGGCTTCCCCCCACATCATGCCGGAGCCGATTACCATATGGTAATCCGTATCCTTATGCCGGGCTGCCATTGCGGCGCATCTGTCCTCATACTGCTCCTTGGCCTTAATCAGATACGGCACCACTGCCTCGTACTGGCCCAGGAACTCATCATAATCCTCAAATTCCCCTGCATTTTTCTTAAAACGGCTCAGAAGGATGATCATGTAGGTATAGATGGCTTCACACAGACAGTCATCCTCTGCAAAGCTTGCAAACTTATAATCCGCATATTCACATACCGGCGTATTGTCATTGGACACATACACCATGGTCCTTGCCCCGGCTTCCTTACAATACTTTGCCGCTGCCACGATTTCCTTTGTGTTCCCGCTTCTGGTGGAGAATACACAGACAGAATCCTTGGTGAACTTCTTATGTCCTGCGGCCATGAACTCGGCTGCAATCACGCTGTATGTATCGATATCCGATGTGGTGTCCAGCCAGTACTTCATGGGCAGTGAATGTGCATAGGTCCCGCCGCATCCAATGAAAAAAAGATTGGTATAACCCTGTGCGCAGATTTCATCCACTGCTTTCTCAATCTGCGGCCTTAAGGCAATTGCATCTCCTACCACCTTTTCATAACGTGGGATATTGAAGTTAAACATGTTTTCCTACCTCCTGTAATATGAAATAGTTCATTATATATTGTCCTATGTCGTTATAATATAACATATAATATATTTTGTAAAGTACTATTTGATTTTTAATTTCATAAAAACTGTTTTACATAATTAAACCCTGATTCCGTGGCCTCATGTGGATTGGCACAGCAGGATGTGTCCCCGATTTCCAGGGTAATGTATCCCTCATATCCCAGCTGCCCCAATTCGGAGATATACGCACCGATGGGATGCTCCCCTGTGCCGCAGGGTACGTGGCCCGCAGGGGTCCCGTCCGTCATGTGGAAATGGCATATGCGCCCAGGGAACGCCTCAAAAAACTCCGGTATGCTGCTGCCGCAGGTACGCATGGGAACCGTGTCCAGGCATAATTTAAAACACGGGTCCTGGATTTCCTCCATCATACGCCTGGTGGAGTCAAAGTCATGGACCAGGTTGCTCTCAAACCTGCCCAATATCTCAAAGGCCAGCGTCACATTTGCCCTTTTTGCGCGCTCCACCATGGACCACAGGCTTTCCACGGAACGTTTCCATGCCTCTTCCCTGTCCTGGTCATAGTCTCCCCAACCCGCGCAGCACAGCATCTTATCCACGCCCAATTCTGCTGTCTGGTTGATGTATTTATAAAAATACTCCAGGCTGAACCGTCTCAGTTCCCTGTCAGACGATGCGATATTGTGAGGGTACAGCACCTGTTCCGGGGTCAGGCACACAATCTTAAGCCCCCTTAATCCCACCTCTTTCCTGAGTTTTCCCGCATCGCTGAGGCTTTGGATGAAATGGCAGAAATGGGGGGCGCCGGCCCAGAGCTCAAACTGCCCTACCCCCATCCGCTCCAGCGAGTCCAGGAAATATGTAAATGAATACCTGTTATACACCATGTTCATGGCTGCCAATTGGCTCCGTCCTATTTTTCCCATATTTCCTCCAGATATTTAGTTCAGCATATCCTTTGAATAGTAACCGCTGTCAAAAAGCAGCTCATCGCAGTTATCTTTATCAAGGGCCTTTGGTATGACCAGGGTAGCCTTCACATCCTTTACCCCATTGTTGAACGTGGTGTAATTCTCCAGCTTGGGTTCCTCCCCTTTTACAAGGCTGTCAATCACGTCAGCCGCATTTTTCGCCAGCACGCTGATGTCCTTAAAGACGGTCATGGTCTGTTCCCCGGCCAGAATGGACTTGATGGAGGCAATGTCACAGTCCTGCCCCGTGGTAATAGGAAGGGGCATGTCGGAAGAACCATAACCAACGGATTTAAGGGAGGAGATTGCGCCCAGTGCAATTCCGTCATTCTGGGTCAGGACAGCGTCCAGACGCCGGTCCGTATAATAGGTGCTTAAAATGGAATCCATCCTGGACTGGGCCTTGGATCCATCCCATTCAGGCGTTCCGCAGACCGCAAATTCAACCTGGCCGCTGGGTACCACCAGGCTGCCGTCATCCAGATAGGGGGAGAGCACATCCATTGCGCCTTTATAAAAGTAAGTAGCGTTATTATCAGCCGGGTCGCCTGCCACAATCTCGATATTAAAAGGACCTTTTCCTTCTGCAACGCCCAGGTGGTCCACAATGTACTGGGCCTGGCAGGCCCCGATGCCCTCCAGATCATCTGCGCTGTAATAGTCGATATAATCCGTGTTCAGGCACAGGGAATCATACGAAATGACCGGGATATTATTTTCATGGGCAAGCTCTATGACCTTTGTCATGGAAGAGCTGTCAAAGGGCGATATGATCAGGCCTGCCACCCCGCTGGTAATCATGTTCTCAATGGACGATGCCTGGATGTTGGCGTCGCCCTTGCCAAACTGGACATTTACCTCATACCCCATTTCTGTCAGGTATTTTGTCAGATACTCCTGGTCCTTCTGGGTCCTGGCCAGATCCTGGGTGGGAAGGGATACGCCGATGACCTTCTTTTTTGAGCTGCTGCAGCCGCCCAGGGCCATTGCCGCCATGCCCAGGACCATACACGTTGCCATCAGTCTTCTTGTGGTTTTCTTCATCTTTTTTCCTCCTCTTTTTCTGGTCTGCTAAGCAGACCTGGAATTTAATTTTTACCTTTTGCTTTTGCCCTGATATCAAATGTTACCGCCAGCAGGAGTATGAAGCCTTTTATTACCTGCTGCATATCTGTCCCGATTCCCAGTATGGACATACCGTTGTTAAGGACCGCCATGACCGCGGCGCCTGTAATCACGCCGATGATGCTGCCGGCGCCTCCGGAGGCCGCGCATCCGCCTATGTAACAGGCAGCAATGGCATCCAGCTCGTATGAGGTCCCGGCCTTGGAGGTGGCCACATTCAGGCGGCTGGTAACCACGATGCCTGCAATGGTAGCCATGAAGGAACAGTTTACATATACAAGGAACATGATGAGCCTGGTCTTTACGCCCGACAGCCTGGCCGCGTCCGCGTTTCCCCCGACCGCATACACATGGCGGCCCACCGGCGTCTTATCCGCTATATACGTATAAATCAAAGCAACAATAATCAGGATGATCAGTATAAAGGGGATTGCGCGGTACATTCCCAGTCCCATAAGGATGGCGCCCACTGCCAGCAGGACAGCGGCCAGCTTTGCCGCCATGATCTTGGCGGAAGATACCTCAAACCCATATTTAATCCTTGCTTTCCTTTTATTCTGTTCCGCCAGGATAATGGCTGCGGCAGCCGCTGCGAACAGCAGCACGCACAGGATATTGATACCGCCGGCCTTCATATCCGTTCCAACAAAACCAGAGGAAAAGTACTGGAAACTTTTGCTGAAGGGCGACAGGGACTGTCCCTGCAGGATTACCATGGTCAGACCGCGGAAGATAAGCATGCCGGCCAGGGTCACGATAAATGGCGGTATATTTAAAAAGGCGATGAAACATCCGTGGAACACGCCGATCAGCAGGCCGCACACCAATGTGACAATCACAGCCACAGGGGTCGGCACATTGTGTTCCACAATCATGAATCCAAGAAGCGCCCCGGAAACACCGACCACCGAACCCACCGACAGATCCACATTGCCTGTCAGGACACAGAAAAACATACCGATTGACAAAAAGATGATGTAGCTGTTCTGCATGAATATATTGCTGATGTTCATCGGCTTAAAAAGCACCCCGCCTGTTACGGTTCCGAAAAACAATGTGATGAGCACCAGCGCAATTATCATTCCATACTGCCTTAAATTGATGGCAGGAATCTTTTTATTATTTTTCATGACTTAACCCACCTTACTATTCTGCATGATTGCATTCATTATATTTACCTGCGCAATCTCGTTTCCTTCCAGTTCACCTACCACATAGCCTTCATTCATGATGTATGTGCGGTCACACATCCCAAGTATCTCCGGCATGTCCGATGAAATCAATATGACCGACTTACCCTGGGCCACCATCTCATTGATTACCTGGTATATCTCATATTTTGCCCCCACGTCTATGCCCCGGGTGGGTTCATCCAGGATCAGCACATCCGAACCCGCCAGCACCCATTTGCTGAATATGACCTTCTGCTGGTTCCCGCCTGACAGCTTGGATACATCCTGTTCCACGTTATAACACCTGATACTCAGTTTTTCCCTGTATTCATTTGCAGCCACCACCTCTTTGTTGCTGTTAATGGTGCCTCTTTCCACAAAGTTTCCCAGGCTGGGCAGGGTGATGTTATTGGTAATGGACTGTCCCTGTATCATCCCGTATGCATGGCGGTCTTCTGATACGTAGGCAATCCCGTTTCGGATGGCCTCCGGCACATTGCGGACCTGTATGGGGTTTCCGTTCATCCGCAGCTCACCGGATATATCCGTCCCGTAGCTCCTGCCGAAAATGCTCATGGCCAGTTCCGTCCTGCCTGCGCCCATCAGGCCTGCAATCCCAAGGACTTCCCCTTTCCTCACATACATGCTGATGTCGTGGAGTATCTGCTTTCCTGCGATTACCGGGTCATATACGTTCCAGTTCCTGATTTCCAGGCTTACGCCGCCAATGGCGCTTTCCCTGGCCGGAAACCGGTTGGTCAGCTCCCTGCCCACCATGCCCTTGATGATGCGGGCTTCGGTTATCTCATCCACTCCTTTGTATAAAGTCTCTATGGTTTCCCCGTCCCGGATAATGGTAATTGCATCGCAGACCTTTGTGACCTCCCTGAGCTTGTGGGAAATCAGGATGGATGTAATGCCCTGTTCCTTAAATTCCTGTATCAGGTTCAGCAGGGTGTCGCTTTCCTCGTCATTGAGCGCAGCCGTAGGTTCATCCAGGATAAGAAGCTTCACATTCTTTGATATGGCCTTGCAGATCTCCACCAGCTGCTGTTTGCCCACTCCGATGTTCTGTATCAGGGTATCCGGGCTTTCGTGAAGCCCCACAATGCCCATGAAACGTGCTGCCTCCCGCCTGGTCCGGTTCCAGTCAATGGACACGCCCCTTTTTATTTCATTTCCAAGATATATGTTCTCCGCAATGGAAAGGGACGGTATGAGGGCAAGGTGCTGATGGATGATTACAATCCCTTCTTTTTCACTGTCTCCAATGGAGCGGAACCTGCATTCCCTGTCATTGTAGTAAAAGTTCCCCTCATAGGTCCCCTGCGGATATACGCCGCTGATGATATTCATCAGGGTTGATTTGCCAGCCCCATTTTCACCGCACAATACGTGGATCTCCCCGCGCCTTACATTCAGTGAGACATTCTCAAGCGCCGTGACATTGCCGAACCGCTTAACCACCTTGTCAATCCTGAGTATGTAATCCTCTGGCATCCAGGTGCCTCCTTTCAATCATGATTCACCCATTATTTCTACGTAGACCGTCCTGCTCTGGGCGCCGTCAAATTCACAGAAAAAGATTTCCTGGGCGTCCCCCCGGACCATTTTACCGTCCCATACCGGGAAAACCGCATGGTTTCCCGTAAGCATGGCCCTTAGGTGGCCTGTGGGGTTTCCGGCCGTTGTGCCGTAGGAATGAAGCATCCTGCTGTGGGCATAATGCCCATATTCCGGAACCAGCCTCCACAGCATATCCTTCATGTCGCTCTGCAGGCATTCCAGGGCCTCGTTGGCAGTGATGCCTGTTGTTGTATGGGCTGTCATCACAAGGGCCATCCCCTCCCTGATCCCGGACTGTTCCACCAGTTCCTCCACCCGGTCCGTTATATTGATGAAATCATTGTATTTTGTTGTATGGATCACGAATTTCTCTAACCTAACCATGCCTGTTCCCTCTCTCCCAGGAATACCAACGCGTTGTCCTCTGTTATGAGTCCCACGGTTTCATCCCGCAAACCAAGTCTTTTTAAAGCTGCCAGCATCCTCATCTCCTCAAACCTGGGCATATTGGAACCGAACATCACCTTGTGGCGCAGGCTGCGGTCCAGCCACCCGTATCCCAGCTCCTGCTGAAACAGATATCCGTAAAATTCATAAGCGCTGTCAAAGTACAGGGCCGACGTATCCGCATACACATTGGGATACTTGAGGATCATCATGGCTGTTTCCTTCACCCATGGGAATCCCATATGGGCCAGGCAGAAACGCAGTTTTGGGAAATCCAGCGCAACCTCCTCAAAGTTCAGGGGATGGGAGTACTTTGCCAGTGTTCCCGGCTGCCATGTGAACCCTGCGTGGAACAGAATCGGCTTGTTATATTTCACACATGTTTCGTAAAGGCCGTACATCTTTTTGTCATTGGGATAAAAGCCCTGTTTGGAGGGGTGAAGCTTCAGCCCCGACAGGTTCAGTTCCCTGAACGCATATTCCAGTTTTTCCCCCGCATCCTCCTGATTGGGGTCCACGGAGGCAAACCCATAAAACATCCCCTCCCCCAGTTCCACCAGGTCCTTCATTTCCTCATTGGAAATCCGGTCGCCGGACACCGTGGAGTAATCATGGGGAAGAAGGAAGCACCTGTCAACTCCGGATGACCTCATCCGTTCCTTGATCCGCTTTACCTCAGCAACCCCGGTCTTATAATATGCCATATCGTTTCTGCGCCTTTGGGCCAATTCCTCATTCCCGCAGACCTCTTTTATGAATGCAGGATGATAGTGTGCATCGATTACCATATTGTCCTCCTTATTTAGCTGCTTTGTGATTCCGTATGAATCCGTCCACTTCTTCCCTGTATAAGGCGCCTTCCATGGGGCCTACATACATGGCCTGGAGGGCGCCGGCCGCATTGGCTAACGTACCCGCGTCCCGGATGCATTGTCCTTCCACAAGCCCTGTAATGAACCCTGCGCAGAATGAATCACCGCATCCGGTGGGGTCCTTCTCCTCTATGTGGAATGCAGGGATATGGCATACTCCTTCTGCTGTATAGACGTCACAGCCCGCGCAGCCCTTTTTCAGCACCACCGTCTTCCCCTGGGCAGCCAGGCCCCTGCATGCCTCCTCATCCGTATCCGTGCCCATCATCCTCCCCGCCTCCCCTTCACTGGGCAGGATAAGGTCGGCCCTGGTTATGAACGGCTTCATGATATCCATGATACCTGGTTGGTCATCCACGAAATTCGGGTCAAGACATACCCTGCTGTCAGCCGGTATGGCCTCCAGCAGCCTGAGCATTGCCTTTCTCCTGCCCACGTCGGATGCGATGCAAAGCACCTCCCCGCTGAAGTGTATCCACCTTGCTTCTTTCACGGCTTCCGCACAGATATCGCTTTCATTAAAATCGGAAAACGCAGTGTGCTCCATCACATTCAGGTATTCCCGTTTCCCATCCTTATCATATCTTACAAAAACAATTGCCGTGGATGCCCCATCCACCTTCCTTACATGTGACAGGTCAATCCCATCCCGCTCCAGCCGGTTTAACACCACGTCTGAAAATGCGTCTGTGCCCGCGGTTCCCAAAAAGCAGCACTTTAACCCCAGCCTGGACGCAACATCTAAAACAATACATGTATCCCCGCTTGGATAAGGGCCGGTAAAATCAGCTGGTTCTTCAAAGGAAACCCCTCTTTCCTTCCGCATGATTTCAACAATAGGAAAACCGACTGTTAACAAATCATACTTCATTGCTTCACCTCCAACACCATTTATTGTCCTCATATGTCATAATACATTCTAATACACTATTTGTCAATATATATTATAAAATTAGAATATATTTTTATTTTATAGCACTTTTAACTATATTATTTTATATTGTATTAATACATATCTATGTGCAACAAGGGAGGGGGAGCCTTGTTTGCACCGTATCATCTTGCCAAAAGCTGATTTATGTTGTATTATAATGTATTAAGAAAGGATTTTTGCCAAAGACTATTTTGGTATGATTAAGGTGAAGCATATGTTTAATTTCGATTCAAACAGCATTGACCCCACCAGCATGATTCCTCTGTATAAGCAGGTCGCCAATGTGATAACCGAAGAGATTGACATGGGAAACATAGCCGCCGGGGAAAAACTCCCCTCCGAACTCCTGCTCATGAAGGTTTTCAATGTCAGCAGGGTGACCATCAGAGGGGCAATCCTGGAATTGGTGTCGGACGGGCTTTTAATCCGCAGTCAGGGAAAGGGAACCTTTGTGGCCCCAAAGAAAAAGCTTCAGTCTGCTAACGATACAACAGGACTTACCGAGTCCTGCAGGCGCCTGGGCAAAGAACTGCACTCCCAGGTGTTATCAGCTGGTTATTCCTATGCGACAAAAGCCGAATGTGATTTTCTGAAAATTGATGAAAGTGAACAGATTATAGAAGTGGTACGGTTAAGGTTTATTGACAGACGCCCCACCGTGATTGAGACATCCCACTTTTTAAAGAAATATGATTTCCTTCTCCATGAGAATCTGGAAGGTTCCATCTTTGAATGCTTCAACAAACACGGAATATCCGTACATACCAGCCAGCGGACCCTGGAGATATCCACTGCCACTGCCTATGAGGCGGAGCTGCTTGAGACAAAGCGCAATTCCTCCCTCCTGCTGTTCAGGGATTTCCAGTCAGGCGGGTTTGATACCCCGCTGTTCGTTGCAAAACAGCTGTACAATACGCAGGATATGGTTTTTTATTTATAAGGCGGATGAGACGGTTTCCTATGAGGGTAAAATAAAACGGCTGCTGCCAGGACAGGTAATACACACCTGTGCTGACAGCAGCCGTTGTTCTTATCATGATCTTTGTCCTTATTAAAAGCTTCTTTTTGTCACCCAGTTCAGAACCCGCTCCCAAAGCATACGGTTGCAGTCCGACCCGCAGAAATCAGCAGGCATCCAATGTGGAGCGCAATCACTGGCCCATGCAAAGCTCCTGCCTTCCCCATATGTACCCAATGCAAGGATTGGGTCGCCCTTCCAGGATATCACAACATCCGCATCCGCCTTGGCAGCCAGCTTATTATATCCCAAAAGCGGCGGCCATTTTTCCGGCATCCCTGCCAGCAGCGGATGGCTCTGGGGGTCGATTTCCAGGACCAGTCCTTCCGGATGTTCCTCCCGGTCGTCCCCTTCCATCATGGTAACAGGCAGCAGTTCCTCAATAACCGTGTTATGCCACTTGCCCTTTCCCTCAATCCCCATAAAGGTCATATATCCCCCCATCATACCAAAGGCCCCGCCTTCCTCAACATATCGGGCTATGGCCTGAAGGCGGTTGGGAGTGGGTATGCTGCGGAAAAAAGTATCGGGATGCAGCAGGAATGTATTGGCCCCCACGTCGCTGACAATCACCACATCGTACTGTTTCAGTTCCTCTGCCGTGGATGGGAATTCCTGTAATACCAGGTGGGCAGGGATATGGGTAATCTCAGCATAATCCTTCATGACCTCCCTTACCCTGCCGATTTCTGTCTCATACCCGCCTATTGTAAACTGGTCAAATCCTTTTGTTTCTATGGTTGTGAAAAACCATGATTCCCCTGCAAACAAAACCTTTATTTTATCCATTACAGCCTCCTAGCATGTCCATTTCATTATCATCTTTGCATATGTTTCAATTGCCATTAAAAATTGGTCCTTGGGCAGGAATTCATTTACCTTGTGGGCAAAATGGCAGCTGCCGGGTCCATATACCACCGTGGGTATCTTAAGGATATTGGTCAGATGGCGTGCGTCACATCCGGCTGTCATGCCTGAAATCACACGTTTCCCGGTAACCTCCCCTGATATGTCCGCCAGCGTCTGTACCAGGGGATGTCCGGTGTCTGTCTCAAATGGGGAACAGTCCTGATACCACTGCAGTTTCACCGGATGCTCCTTAAGCCAGCCGTCCCCCTGGCACATAAGGCCGATATGCTGTTCCACTTCCCGGGCCACCTCGTCCTTGTCCACGGTATGGCGGACGCCAAATGCGTCTGTCTCTGAAGGAAAATATTCCACATCAAACTTCAGCCTGCAGCTTTCAGCCACCGTGGAGGCAGCAACCCCTCCTTCTATGCAGCCAATATTGATTGTGGGCGGAGCCAGAAGGGGATGGCGTTTGGTCGTCATCCATTTTGTCTCCAGCTCCCGGAGTGAGTCAATTACCTTTGTCATCTTATCAATGGCATTGACCCCAAACCCTTTCAGGCTGGCATGGATGGGAATGCCTTCCACGTCCGCCTGTACCAGCCATGCGCCGCGGTTTGCCGCAAACACCTCCAGGTTCGACCCTTCTGCAATGATTGCCCCGTCAGCCCGGTATCCCCTGTCAGCACAGGCCAGGGTCCCGTTTCCTCCGCCTTCCTCGTCCACCACACTCTGGACAAGGATGTCGCCCCTGGGCTTTATCCCCATGGAGAGCACCAGTTCCAATGCCAGCACAAGGGCGCTTAGACCGCCTTTCATATCATCGGTTCCCAGCCCGTACAGGCGTCCGTCCCGTTCCGTCATCTTCCAGGGGTCTGTCTCCCAACGGTCCAGGTCCCCGGATGGCATGGTATCCATATGACCATTAAGGATCAGGGACTTCCCTCCCCCGGTTCCCCTGTATGTCCCCACCACAACCGGCCTTCCCGCATAGCTGTGGCCCTGATTATAGCCCGGATATGCCTTCATCCGTTCATTGTCCGGTTCAAATATATCTACCTCGCAGCCAAGGCGTTCCAGGAACCCGGCCATATACATCTGCGCAGCGCCCTCCTGCCCATCCTCGCCATGACGTATGACAGAAGTATCAAAGCCCACCAGCTTACTCAGAAAGTCCAGATAATAGTCCTGCTTCCCATATATCATCTTCTTTAGGTCATCCATCCGTCTGCCTCCCTGCACATGAACCTGTTTTGGGACCCAAGCCCGCCATGTGCACTAATTGCTCTTAATCCTGTCCAGGCCAACCGCTATCACGATAATCATACCCTGGACAATCAGCTGCCAGTTTGTGGAGATATTCATTAAATTCATTCCATTGGTTATGATCCCCATAATCAATGCACCCAAAAACGTTCCCCACAGCCTTCCCTTTCCGCCCGTGGTGCTGGTGCCGCCGATTACACAGGCCGCAATGGCATCCAGCTCCAGCCCGTTCCCCGCGCTGGGCTGGCCTGAGAACATCCTGGATGAAAGGATGATTCCCGCAATCCCTGCCGTAAGCCCGCAGATGATATAAATCAGGATTTTATTCTTTACCACCGGAACACCGGAAAGCCTTGCCGCCTCAATGTTGCCTCCGATGGAATATGCACTACGGCCGAATTTCGTATATTTAAGCACTGCAAAGCCAATCACATAACAGACAGCCATAATCACAACAGGGACCGGTATAGGGCCTACGTATCCCCGTCCGATTACCTTGAAGCTGTCAGGGAGCCCGGTGATGGAATAGGAATTGGTAATGACAAGGACAATGCCCCTGGCAACGTTCAGCATGCCCATGGTCACGATAAAAGACGGGATTTTTGCAAACACATGGATTGACCCGTTGATTGCCCCGCAAAGGGCCGCCGTACATAATGCCAGAAGGATGGAAACCGTCATCCCAAAGCCATCCCTCAGGCACATGGTAACAATAATCCCGGACAGGGCGCAGATAGACCCCACACTCAGGTCTATCTCTCCTGAAATCAGTACAAACGACATACCAATCCCGATAATTGCCACGATTGTCACCTGCCGGATGACATTGATGATATTATCCGGGGTCAGGAACACGGGCCGGATAACGGATAATATGACAATCAGCAAAGCAAGTATCATAAAAATCCCCATATCGTTCCAGCTTACATTGATTTTGCTGCTTCTTACCTTCTCCATCTTATCTGCCTCCTGTTGCGTAACTCATAATCTTTTCTTGTGTTAATTCTTCTTTCATCAACATGCCAGCTACTTTACCTTCACACATGACATAGACCCGGTCACACAACCCGATGATCTCCTGCATTTCTGAAGAGACCAGTATGATGGATTTCCCCTCTCCCGCCAGCTTTACAATAATGTTATAAATCTCCATTTTCGCATTTATGTCAATTCCCCTGGTAGGTTCATCCAATACAATGATATCCGGGGCACAGTTCAGCCATTTGGCCAAGACCACCTTTTGCTGGTTCCCCCCGCTCAGATACTTAGCCAGCTGCTTTTCTGACGGGGTTTTTATCATGAGACTGTCAATATAATATCTGCACAGCGCCTTTGCCTTCCCTATGGAGAACAGCCCATGGTTCATGGAATTGTCCATTTTTGCCATTACTACATTATCCATCACGGACAGTTCCGTTACCAGTCCTTCCCGTTTCCTGTCCTCCGGGACAAAACCGATTCCCCTATGGATGGCGTCCCCAGGAGAGTGGATGGGAACTGTCCTGCCATTTATCATTATCTGTCCCTTGGATTTCGGGTCGGCGCCAAACACGGCTTTCAGGGTTTCCGTACGTCCGGCTCCCACTAGCCCGGCAAATCCAAGGATTTCCCCCTGTTTCAGATAGAAGGAGACATTCCTGACCTCAGTACCGCTGCTGATATCCCGGGCCTCCAGGACTATATCGCCGATTACATTGTGTTTGCCTGGAAATACCTGTGAAAGGGAACGTCCCACCATGTACTCAATCAGCTTGTCCACCGTCACATCCCGTATCATACCGCCGGCAATATAGGCGCCGTCCCGCATCACTGAATATGAATCACAGATTTCAAAGATTTCTTCCATGCGGTGGCTGATGTAAACCATGGTTATCCCTTTCTTCTTCAGATTTGAGATAACCTGGAACAGTTTTTTTGTCTCTCCTTCTGTCAGCGCTGAGGTCGGCTCATCCATGATTAATACCCTGGAATTCAGGGAAATCGCTTTGGCAATCTCCACCATCTGCTGCTGCGCCACGCTCAGGGAGGACACTGCCGCCTTTGTGTCTATATCCACATCAATCTGTTTCAGCACATCAGCCGCCTGGCTGTTCATCTGCTTCCAGTCCACAAAAATCCCTCTTTGCGGCTGCCGGTGCAGGAAAATATTTTCAGCAACAGACAATTCCGGAATCAGGTTTAATTCCTGATATATGATGGCAATGCCCAGCTTTTCTGAATCACTTGTGTTTTTAATGGTTACTTCCCTGCCATCCACAAGGATTCCTCCTGAATCCTTTGTATATGCCCCTGAAAGGATTTTCATGAGCGTTGATTTACCTGCCCCGTTTTCCCCCATCAGGGCGTGTACCTCACCGCGCCTTATCTGGAAACTGATATCCTTTAAGGCCTTTACTCCGGTAAATGATTTGTTAATCCCCCGAAATTCCAGTATATAATCATTCTCCACGTGCTCACCACCTTATGTTGTTTAAAATAAGCAGTCTGCTTCCAGTATGATGTTCGAGTATGGGGTAAATTCCCCTGTCCGTATGACAGCTTTCGCCTTTTTAGACAGCTCCTTTACCTCTGCGTGAGGACGTATCTCCAATGGGAATTCCTTACCCACGGCCTCCCGGATTTTAACCCCCATCTGCGGGCTGACTTCCTCCTGCTCCATATCAATGATTCCTTTTGCCACCAGCATTTCACTCATAACAGCTTTCAATACATCGATAAATGATGGAACCCCGCAGACCACCGCCAGGTCAATCAGCTTTACCCCTTCCGGTACCGGCATTCCCGCATCGCCTATTAATATAATGTCCTCATGGGCCAATTCCGCAATGGTCCTTGACAGTTCCCCATGAAGCAGTCCTATTTTCTTCAATCTTACGCCCTCTCTTTCCCCTGTTCCATCCATTGGTTTTCCCTGGCCGGTCCTTGTCTGGACCGTATCCTGCCTTACTGAAGATCCTTCAGGTAAAGAATGCCGTCAGCCGTATAAACGCCAACTTCCACCCCAATTTCCTTATCCAGGGTTTCCCCATTTAATACTCTGGTCACGCTTTCCACACATGTCTGTCCCAGCTTATCAGGAAACTGGATGATGCTTCCCTTGTAACAACCTTTTTCTGCAATTGCAGCCTGCTCCTCTTCGCTGGCGTCAAATCCGATAATCGATATGGCCCCATCCCTTCCGGCTGCCTGGATTGCATCATATGCGCCCAGACCGCCCTGGGCGCTGTAGGCAAATACCAGATCGATTTCAGGATTCGCGGTCAGCAGATCTTCCATGGTGCTCATGAACGCTTCCCTTGTATCCGCGCCCTGCTCCGCAATGATTTTTGCATCCGGCATTATCTCTGCAATGGTTTCCTTAAAACCGTCAATACGTTCCACGGCCGCGGAAGACAGCGGGTTAGTCAGCAGGACGATATTCGGGCTCTCCCCTTCATACTTGTCAGCGGTCCATCTCGCAGCCAGTTCACCGCCCAGGAAGTTATCCGAACCAATATAGGTTACATATGTCCCGGCAGACGGCTTCATGTCCACGGTAATGACCGGGATGCCCTTTTCCTCCGCGGTTTCCAGTGCAGTCACGATACCCGCCGCATCCACTGCGTTCAATATGATTGCATCCACATTCTGGGCGCAGAAGTTTTCCACGGCATCAATCTGTGTCTGTAAATCAAGGGCCGGATCATTAAATACAATCTTATAATCATCCCCGGCAGCTGCTTCTATTCCCGCCTTCATATCCTGAAAGAACTCATATTGCAGTGTCATCAGGGATACGCCGATTACTTTCTTCCCGTCCCCCTTATCTGCTGTTTTCTGGCTTTCCTGCTGCGTGCCCTCAGACCCCGTTTGTGTGCCGGCAGTACCTGCGCCGTTCCCCGCCGGCGTACTGCAGCCGGTGACTGCTGTCATTACCAACATTGCTGCCGTTACCGCCATTGCCATCATTTTCTTCATTTCTTTTGTCCTCCTTCTCCATAAGTAACTCTTCCTGTTTCTTTTTTATCTCTTTATCACATTCAACTGTTCCAGAAGGTCCAGTGAAATCCTGACCATGACGCTCATGTTCTTGAATTTGCTTTCCTCAAAAATGTCTTTCGGGGAATGAAGGATCCCCTGATCATTAAATGTCAGCATACAGGCCGGAATCCCGGCTGAATAGTAAGGTTCCTGATCGCTTCCCGGCGGAGGCGGACACTTGTATAAAGCGTCAAAATGTTCGCTGCTTTTTTCGAGGATTGCGCGTATCTTCCTCTCAAACGGTTCCGGCCCGCTCCAGACTTCCAGCACCTCTTCCCGGCCAACCCCGTCAATACACAGGACCATCCCGATGTCATCGTCCGCACACTGCCGGCATCTGTGGCGCGATCCCACCAGATTAAACTCCTCGCCGTCCGTAAGCAGCAATTCAATCCGGGTATTCAGGTGATAATTATGTAACTGTCTCCCGATTTCCAGAAGAACGGCTGCGCCGGAAGAATTATCATAGGCTCCAGGCGTATTGTAGACAGTGTCGTAATGGGCGCAGAGCACTACCTTCTTATTCCCCTCTCCCAGCAGGCCCACCACATTGTAGCATCTGGCATCCGGCAGCTTCCTGCAATGGGCATGGCCCCTGACCACTGTATGGTTTCGTGCCGCCGCCTCAAAGAAATCTTTTTCCTCAATTCCCACAATGTAATGGGGCAGTTCGCTGTGTCCAGTGAACAGCATCTGTGGAATCGCTTCCCCATTTCCCCTGACCGTAATGTATGCCGTGATTTCCCCGGATTTGTCCACCACCGCATAGCGGTCCCATACATACATGTTCCAGATACGGTTGTGCCCCGCAAATATCAGCCTTCCCTCAAATCCGTCCGATGCGCCGCTGCCAAGAAACAGATAGGACTCAAGTCCCCTTGGGGCAGGCGATACTATCTCCAGATTCCAGTTTTCCACTTCCCATGCTTCTGCACCATAGCTTTCCTGGTAAGCGTCCGGAGTCAGCTTTTTCATCTCTTTGGTCAGATAATCGCTGCATTGTTTCAATGAAGCTGAACCAAAGGGCCTGGGACCATAGGATATGATCTGTTTCCAGTTTTCCTTCATCTGTTGATAATCTTCATTCTTCATACACCATTCTCCTGTCAGCGCCGCGTCCTGCCCGGCATGCCTGGCTTATAAAACGCGGCCCATAAATATTTATATTATGTTGAATCCCTTACAAGCAGCTCAGACTTCAATACAACAGATTTGGGGGAATATGTATCCCCTTCTTTCATTTCCATACGCTCCAACAATATCTGCGTACCAATCTTCGCAAGCTCCATGACCGGCTGCCTGACCGTGGTCAGGGCCGGGGTCACCAGGGACGCAACCGTAATATCATCATATCCAACAAGGGCCATGTCCTGGGGCACCTTATAGCCATTCTGTGACAAGTAGCGCAATGCGCCAATCGCAGACATATCATTGGCGCAAAATACAGCGCGGGGCGGCTCCTTAAGCTGCATCAGCCGTTCCATGGCTGAATAGCCGCCTTCCAATGTATAGTGACCATCTACCTCGTATTCCTTAACCGGCTCATACCCATGTTCCCGCAGCGCTGCCTGATATGCTTCTTTTCTCTGGACCGCCATCATGGAAGCCTGGTTTCCCCTTATATGGGCAATTCCTTCATATCCCTTTTCTATCAGGTAATCAACTGCTGCGTAAGCGCCTGAATAGTTGTCAATCTTTACCGAATCAAACCGGCTGTCCCCGGAATCACGCTCCAGCAATACAACGGGCACCCGGATGTTCAGGTCCGTCAGGTGCTGGACCGGAAGATTGACGCCCACAATCAGGATTCCATCAATCCTTCTCTGCTCCAACATCCTCAGACACTCGATTTCCCGGTTAATATCCAGATTTGAATCACACATCAGGATATTATACCCGGAATCCCTGAGTTCGGTTTCAATCCCCTGTATCATCTGCAGGAAAAACGGGTTTGCCAGATCATTGATGACCAGCCCTATGACCTTGGACGCCTTTCCCTTCAGGCTCCTGGCCGCATTGTTCGGCGCATAGTTCAGCTGTTCAATCGCATCTTTGATTCTTTCTTTTGTCTCGTCCGACATATGTCCCCGGTCCTGTTCATTCAGATATCTGGATACAGATGTCTTGGAAACCCTGGCTAATTTTGCTACGTCAATAATCGTTGCCATCTCATACCTCCGCTTTCATCACTGTCCTGTCCTTCTTTTTAAGTCCCGCCCGGGAGGGGGAACGTTTCCCTAAATGGTTAAAATAAAAAGAAGGAGTAGTCACTTATTCTTCTTCGGATTAAGTATACTATATATATTTTTTTTTGACAATGCTGTTATGGAGGCAGCTTATGATCCAGCCCGATAGGGGAACGTTCCCCTAATTGGGTAAAAGCGTAAGGGATTCTTCCCTTTTGGATTAGGGGAACGTTTCCCTTGCTATGTAAATGATTATAGCATAATCTTTAAACTTGTCAATACTATTCTGAAAAATTTATTTATGCTGACGCCCCTCTGTCTGTGGATGTCCCGGTCTTCTCTAAAAAAGGACTTCATACATCCCTGCATGAAGTCCTCTGAATCTGCTATTAATATAAATTAATCACAGGTATATGGCATAAGGGCGATATGACGTGCACGCTTAATAGCTACAGTCAGGGCTCTCTGATGCTTTGCACAGTTGCCGGTGATACGGCGGGGAAGGATTTTACCTCTCTCGGATACGTATCTCTTTAACTTGTTAACATCCTTGTAATCAATTGTGCCGTTCTTATCGCCACAGAATACACAAACTTTTTTTCTTCTGCGCATTCCGCCTGGTCTTCTCATCTTAGCGCCATCTGGTCTATCTGTTTTATTAAATGCCATTGGTGTTGTCCTCCTTTATTATTCAACCATGGAACATCCTAGTTAAAGGGAAGCCCTTCGTCCTCCACTCCATCCGGAATGTTCATAAACCCATCACCAATCGCACTGGTAGGAGCCGGTCTCTGAGATGGGGCTGACTGTGCATAGCCGCCCATGTCAGATGCTGAGCCCTTACTGTCTGCGAATTCCTGGTCATCAAGGATGACCTCGGTGGTGTATACTTTCTGACCTTCTTTATTCACATAGCTTCCTGTCTGAAGTCTGCCGGATACAAGCACACGCATGCCCTGACGGAAATACTTCTCCGCAAATTCCCCTGCACGGTCAAATGCCACGCAGTTGATGAAATCTGCTGTCTGCTCCCCGCCATCCTGGCCTCTGCGTCCTCTTCTGTCTACAGCAAGGGTATACCTGGCAATAGCCATGGAACGCTCTCCCTGTGAATATCTGACTTCCGGGTCTCTTGTTAATCTTCCCATTAGGATCACTCTGTTCATACGGTCACTCTTCCTTTTTCTTCCCCGCAAAAGCGGGTTGGGTATATCTTATGCGTCTACCTTAACGCATAAGTATCTAATCACTGGTTCCATAATACGAATGTGTGCTTCTACTTCATTCGGGCATACAGAATCGGACTCAAACTGGATGAAGTAGTAGAAAGCTTCATGCATCTTCTGGATCTCATATGCAAGTCTCTTCTTACCCCATTCATCTACATTGGTCACGGTGCCACCGAAACGTGTGATGTAACCTTTCACCTTTTCCAGTGCTGCTGCACGCTGATCGTCTTCAAGCTTCACATTCAGAACAACGGTTAATTCATACTTGTTCATCTTGCTTTACCTCCTTGTGGTCTCTGGCCCCTGCTTTCAGTAACAGGAGCAAGGATATGATATGTCACGGAGTATTATTTTACCAAACTCTTTGGACAAATGCAAGGAGTTTCTTTATTTTTCTTCAATAATTTTCTTCCATGAACCATGATTTCCTGCGTTCATTCCGTTTTCTTAGCCAGTCCCCTGGTATTCTTCTCCACCAGTCTCCGGGCAACCATGATCTGGTGTCCGCAGCCCATGCATTTCAAACGGAAATCCGCGCCCACGCGGAGGATTTCCCATTCATTGCTGCCGCATGGATGGGGCTTTTTTAACTTTACAATATCTCCGACTTCGTAATTCAGTTTTTCCATTGTCCACTGCTCCGGTTTCCATTTTATGAGTTTCTCCCTATGCCGGCTAAAACCTGCTCTATACGCGCAAGTTCCTCCTGCCCAAATACCGTGTTCTTTAAGGCCGCCACATTATCCTCCAGCTGACCGCAGCTGCTTGCCCCGATAAGTACGCTTGTGACCTCAGGACGCCGCAGGATCCAGGCCAGGGCCATCTGGGCCAGGGTCTGGTTCCGTTCCTTTGCAATACAATCCAGCTCACGGATTCCCGCCAGTTTCTCCTCGGTCAGGTAATTCCCCCTTATGCCGGTAACCTCCCTGAAAGCCCTGGAACCCTTCGGGATACCGTGAAGGTATTTGTCCGTCAGGGCGCCCTGGGCCAGGGGGCTGAAGCAGATACAGCCCACCCCTTCCTGGTCCAGCAGTCCAAGAAGCCCGTCTTCCACCCACCGGTCCAGCATATTGTAACGGGGCTGGTGAAGCAGGCAGGGGGTATGGTTGGCCCTCAGTATCCCGATTGCCTTCTTTGCTTCCTCCGGTTTATAATTGGAAATCCCTGCATATAGGGCCTTTCCCTGCCTGACCGCATCAGACAGCGCTCCCATGGTTTCCTCCAGCGGCGTATCCGGGTCCGGACGGTGATGATAAAACACGTCCACGTAGTCAAGCCCCATCCGTTTTAAGCTGGAATCCAGGCTGGCTGTCAGATATTTCCTGGAGCCCCAGTTCCCATAAGGTCCGGGCAGGAAATCATAACCCGCCTTGGTGGAAATGAACATCTCATCCCTGTACCGGCCCAGGTCTGATTTGAGGACAGCGCCGAAATTCTCCTCTGCCATCCCATTGGCCGGATGTCCGTAATTGTTAGCCAGGTCAAAATGTGTGATGCCCAGGTCAAATGCCCTGAACAGGATTTCCTTCTGCTCATCCAACGGTTTTTCCAAACCAAAATTCTGCCACAGCCCCAGGGATATCCTGGGAAGAAGCACGCCGCTTCTTCCGCAGCGCTTATATTCCATGACCTGATACCTGTTTTCTGCCGCCTTATATATCATGTATCCTTCCTCCCTGTCTCCTCTTCCCTATTCCCTGTCTGTCCCCCGCATGTCTTCACACCTGTCACGGCGCCAAGCACCTCCCCAATCTGGTCGCTGATGACCAGATCCGCCTGGGAGTCACGGGAAGTGGCCCCTTTGTTAATCAGTACCAGTTTACTGCCGCGGTAATAATCAATCAGCCCTGCTGCCGGGTACACGACCAGTGACGTGCCGCCGACAATCAGCACATCTGCATTCCGTATGTATTTTACGGCTTTCTGTAAGGTCCGGTTGTCCAGTCCTTCCTCATACAGCACCACATCCGGCTTAATGACGCCCCCGCAGCTGCAGTGCGGTACGCCGTTACACTTCACCACATAATCCAGATCATGGAACTCCCCGCATCGTGTGCAGTAATTCCTATGTACGGAGCCGTGAAGCTCCAGGACTTCCCGGCTTCCCGCCATCTGGTGGAGGCCGTCGATATTCTGGGTTATCACAGCCTTAAGCTTTCCAAGGGCCTCCAGATGCGCCAGGGCCTTATGCGCCGCATTGGGCCTGGCCTCGGTAAACAGCATCCTGTCTTTATAGAAACGGTAGAATTCCTCGGGATACCTGACATAGAAGCTGTGGCTGATGATAGTCTCAGGCGGATACTTATACTGCTGGTTATAAAGCCCGTCCACGCTCCTGAAGTCAGGGATGCCGCTTTCCGTGGACACACCCGCTCCGCCGAAAAACACGATATTGCTGCTTTCGTCCATCCACTCCTTAAGCTGCTGCCATTTTCCGTCCATAACTTACTTCCCCCTCCTTATATTATTATAGAAATTATTACAGAAGCACTGTTTACACAACCTCATCCAGGAAAACGCCTCTCAGCGGCCGTACAAACCGCCACCAGTAAGGAATCTCCCCGCTGTCCGACTCCGTAACTGCATCCAGCGCACGGTATCCCAGCAGCCAGGCTGTCAGCTGTTCAATTGTAAGTTCCAGAACCTCCGTGGATACCAGTGTGTCACCGCAGCCTTCCATGGTCTCAAAGCCTTCCATGGTCCCAAAACCTTCCGCGGTCCCGATACCTTCCATGGCGCCAATACCTTTCATCCTCTCAAGCCTGGAACCATCCCTTCCCAGCCGCCACCTCCAAAGCCCGTGGTTGCCATCCACCAGCCGGTCCTTAATCCTTATCAGAACCTCCATCCTGGGGCAGGGACAGTCTTCATTCACGGAAATGGCTTCCGCCATGGCCGCCACATCCGTGATACGGGCCATGATTGCAGGTTTAGATGCCGGAAGGCCTTCCGGCGTCCCAACCCATTCGTCCCTGTCACAGTAGAGGAACCTCTGCTCCTGCTTTTCTTTTCCCCAGACCGCCCTCAGGGCTGCCAGCTTCCCCTGTCCGTCCAGGTATCCATACACCTGTCCGTCTTCGCTGTCAAGTTCTGCCTGGAGCATCTGAAGATATGCGCTGTCACGCTCTGCATATACCTGGAAACGCCCGTTCAGCCAGCGGTCCATCCAGTCAGCCAGGTCCATTCCCACTGCTGCCGGGCTTCCATTGTGTGCTGCATGCCCATTTGCCGTCCCTGTATATGCCATCTCCGCCGCAGCTACATCTGCCACGGCTTCCCCGGCCGCCTCTGCCGCCCCATCCAGGCGTAACCCAATGACCTGCATTCCTTTTGCCGCGTCTTCCCGCAGCGTCCACACGGGCTGGTCAAAGATATATACAAACCCAAAGGGCCTGTATATGTCCGGGGAAGCCGGCATCAGATAGCAGAAAGGGGTGTGCGCCTCGTGCATGTCCTGAAGCATGGCCGCCAGGACATCCCTCATATGGCCCTGGTGGCGGCTGTCCGCAGCGGTTGCCACACCCACGATATAGGGCAGGACATACATCCTGCCCCCGACCCTTACCTTATAAGGGTTCAGGTGCGCCATGGTCAGCAGTTTCCCACCTTCATCCTCCTTTACAATAACCTGGCTGTCCGAAATCTTCTTACCAAAATAGTAATCCAGGAATTCCTCTGAATCCTCAGGAAAAGCCTCCTTCCACAACGGGATGCATTTTCCATATTCATCCTTGTCCAAATAACGTATCATCGTTTCCTCACCATATATTTTCTTGCAAACCCAATGGGATTATAGCTCATCTTGGCCTTTCTGAGACCTTCCATCCCCACATCATCCTCCCGGTTCACCAGGGCCACATCCGGGAACTCATGGACCAGGAACTGCTGGTTAATGAACTGGTACAGTCCCTTGATATCCGGGTTTGCCTTTTCAATATGGATGACCGCCATATTCTCCCGTTCATTGAGACTGCCGATGGTAAAGGCCTCCATCTGCCCGTCCACATAAACAGCAGCCATCCGCACGCTCAGGCTGGAGCAGTTCTTCAGTATCTCATGGATACCGGCAACCTCATATTCCAGGGAATCCTCCAGGGCATCCGCATCCGCTTTTTTCTGCCTCCAGCGCTCCATGAACTCCCATACCTCATGCCGGTCCGAGCAGCAAAGCCGCCTGTACTCATACCGCCCCTCATACTCCCTCATAAAGGCATTCAGATGGTTCTTTTTCTTGTGGAGTTTCTTCCCTGCCAGGGTGCGCATGGCCTCCCCGTCATACAGGTAGTCCTTTAAGTCCACCTGCTCCTCCACCTCATATTCCTTGGGGTCCAGCCCCAGATACTGCACCGCCTCCTCATCAGCCAATGCAATGTAAAAGGGCTTATGGAGCACCTCAGCAAAATACTCCTCCAGCTGATGGAAAAAATAAGGCAGGTCTTCCTCCCTGCACATGGGCATGGCGGTAGAAACCTGTCCATCCCTTTCCATCAGCCACAAAGCAGCCCTGTCCTCACTGACCGCACACTCCACATGATAATAATCCTTCCACAAAAAGCAGTCCAGGAACACACTGTCACATGCTTTATTAGGCCTCAGACCATAAAAAGGCTTGAGCTTTTCTATATCCCCGGCCACTACGGGCTTGAAATCAAGCTTCATAAAATTACCTCTCTTTATTCGTATGACTGTTGTTAGTATACCATAATTTCCAATACTAAAACAGGATTTTTAAGATTGGTTTTTTGAAGCTGAAAAAGGTTGCGGAGGGTACGCAGCCCCCGCAACCATATCATACGCCAAGCATACTTAAGCCTATGGCCCGTGATTTCACTAACACGGTGCAATCTCCTTTACCAGCAGAAGCCTCTGCCCCTGCTTCACCTGCTCATCCGCCAGTTCATTGGTGGATATGATGGTGCCAATCGTGGTGTGGAACTTTTTGGCAATGGTCCAAAGCGTGTCGTCCGGCTGGACAATGTATCCCACGATTCCAGGCAGTTCCTGAAGCTTCTGAAGATCCATGGGATTGACGGCAGCACTGGTGATCACGGGCTCGCATACAGGCTGCAGCACCAGGAAATCCAGGGCAACCACTGCCTTTACCTCTACCATGTCGCCGCCCATCATGACCGCGCTCAGCTGTTCCAGGCCTGCGTCCAGCTGGTATACGCTGTCCCCCCGGATTCCCCTGGCCTCGGCGGTGCAGTGGAATGGCACCTGCTCCACGGATGACTGTACCGGAGAGGTATCATCGCTGGTAAGATATAACAGGGTCACTTCCAGGACGCCGTCTATCTGCAGGCAGTCCTCCCCCACTTCCACGTCGTCCAGCTTGATGGTCCCTTCGTTGTGGCAGATCTGGAGGATGCGCTCGGCCTGGGGCAGTTTCAGCTTTTCCGCCACCTTGGACTTGCATACGTTCCTGGTCAGTATCTGGTCAAAGCATGCCTCAGTCTGGGTAAGTTCAATCTCACGGTTGTTGGAATACATGTCGCTTAACAGCTCAACCTGCTCTTCCTCGTACAGCTTGATATCCAGTTCCAGGACAGCGTCCACATCCATCTCACGCATTTCCCCGTCATAGTCCGGCTTGGCTTCCATGTCCTTGTGGGCCAGGCGTACGGTTACCATGGGAATCTGCTCTTCCTTCACATCGCCCATTTCCATATCGCCTGAGAACGGCAGGGTCTCTTCCATCCACTGCATGGGCATGTTTTCATCCTCAGCGCTGTATATGACAAACACGCTCAGCTCACCATCCAGATGCAGACGGCCGTCCAGGGGTTTAACGGTTATGTCCCGAAGCTTCATCTCACGCCACAGAAGCTGGCCGATGTTGGGCTTTCCGCCTGTAAGGCTCAGTTCTTCCTTGATGCGGTATGTATCCTTGCGCCTGACTGCAATGGCTGCCGCGGTGGCTGTCCGCTTCAGCGTTTCCACCTGTACCTGTCCCGATGCATCTGTATCCGACAGACCGGCCCCTGCCCCGCGGCTCTGGCTTTCCATGTCCACATCTACCGCGGCTTCCACATCCCTCAAGGTCTCCACCCGTACCTGGAGCGTGATGATGGCCTGGACCCCCAGCTTCCTGGAGTTAATCATATCCGTATTCAGGTCCTCCAGCATCCAGTTCAGGCCCACATAATCCTTTTCCTCCAGCCCAGGGACATTGACCACTTCCTCAAACGGGATGTTTCCTCCCAGGGTCTGAAGTCCGCCTGATTCCCTGCGGTACAGCACCTGAAACTCCAGTTTACCCTTTACCGCCACCTTATCCCCCTGGTTTTTTACTGTCTCAATCTGTATCTCACCGGTGTCCAGCATCACCTGTTCCATATCATCCATGGTATCCGGTACAATAAAGTCGTCATCCAGTGTGATCTGCGTGGTAACATTTCCCTTCCATTGGTTCATATGTATCTGCTTCTTTATTAATTCCATAAAAACACCTGCCATCTCTCATAGTCTTTTAGAAAAATCTATGCGGACAGCAGGTGGTTTATGCTTTATATCTTATCTTTCATCGTATTTGTCCATAAAATGATGGCGCACGCCCTTCTGCACATATCCAAGGCAGGCATCCAGATTGATATTCTCCACGCTTTTCATGATGTTTGCATCGATAAAGGGACTGATTTTCCTGAGGGAACGGATTAATTCCTTCATCTCCTGGCGCTTGGAGGTGTGGACGATATCCGCCCCATTCCCCGCAATCCCCCTGGCAGCCTGTTCCTTTGCAGCCTGCTCCGTGAACCGGCAGGCACATTGGAGGAAATGCAGGCCATTGTAATCTTTCCAGTTCAGGATATCCTCTTCCTTTACAAAATAAAGGGGACGGATCAGTTCCATTCCCTCAAAATTGGTGCTGTGGAGTTTCGGCATCATGGTGTTCATCTGTCCTCCGTAGAGAATACCCATGAGTATGGTTTCTATGGCGTCATCAAAATGATGGCCCAGAGCAATCTTATTGCAGCCCAGCTCCCTGGCATGGGCGTACAGGTACCCCCGCCGCATGCGGGCGCAGAGATAGCAGGGCGACTGGTCCACATCCACCACGATATCAAAGATATCTGAATCAAAGATGCGGACCGGTATATTCATAAGGGCTGCATTATCCTCAATCAGTTTCCGGTTGTCAGGATGGTAGCCCGGGTCCATGACAATGAACTCCAGCCCAAACTCCGTGCTGCTCTGTCTTTTAAGCTGCTGAAGGCACTTGGCCAGCAGCATGGAATCCTTGCCCCCTGATATGCAGACAGCCACCTTATCGCCGTCCCGGATCATCTTATACTCCTGAAGCCCCCTGACAAAGGGGCGCCAGATCTCCTTACGGAACTGCTTGATGATGCTCCGCTCTATATCCACATATGGTGCTTCATTCTTCATGACTGATATGGTTTCTCCTGTGTTTCTTTATCCTGTATACCCTGCCCTGCGTCTTTTCGGGAAGGGACTTCTGTCCCCCGGGCCGCCAGGGCCTGCTTCAGGTACGCGATTTCCTGTTCCATCTGCTCCATCCGGTTCCTCATATCCTCATATTCTTCCAGTGTCAGGCTTCTCTTATTCTTCGGTATGGTGACGCCGTCCTTTTTCACCGGGCGCGCCGGTATCCCCACCGCGGTCACATTATCCTCCAGGGGTTTCAGGAGCACCGCGTTGGCGGCAATGGAGCAGTTATCCCCCACCTCAAATGCGCCCAGGATCTTGGCGCCCGCCCCGACCATGACATTGCTGCCAAGGGTTGGATGGCGCTTTCCCTTCCTGGTGCCCACGCCGCCCAGGGTGACTCCCTGGTAAATCGTACAGTTATCCCCCACCACTGCGGTCTCCCCGATGACCACGCCGGTTCCATGGTCAATGAGGATCCCATGGCCCAGCTGGGCGCCCGGGTGTATCTCTATCAATGTGAAAAAGCGCGCTATCTGTGAAATCAGCCTGGCTACAAAAAACATCTTATGCTGGTAAAACCAGTGGGCAAACCTGTGCCATATAAGGGCATGGACCCCCTGGTAAAGCAGGAACACCTCCAGTGCGTTTCTGGCAGCCGGGTCCCGTTCCTGAACGGCCTTAATGTCAAGCCAAATATCTTTGAATATCATAGCATACTCCACCCTCTCTTTAACAAGTTAAAACATTGGTGCTGTAACACGACATTTACCGAAAAACATAAATATCGTATAGTATAGCATATGATATCCGATTTAAAAAGGATTTTTTACTGGAATACCACAGGATTCTCCAAATATTCCGTCTTGATTACAATATATGGGAAGGATTGCTCCGTGCCTGCATTTTCCCCCTTCTCAGGCCCCTTTAACTCTGTGTTGATCACAATGGAATTGTCGGTCAGGTAAAGTTCGTTTACGCTGATGCTGTACCCGCCAGTGGGCTGCACCCCATACCCCACTGCAATGTACAGGTTCTGCTCATCGCTGTATGTAAGCTTGAAGGGCTGCTGCTGTTTTTCAGCAATCAGTTTCTTAAGTTCATCCGGTACATCCAGGTCCCCTGCCACCGTAAAATCCAGGTCCCGGACCTTATCACCGTCATCCTTTGAAGCGGAACAGCCTGCCAGCCACAGTGACGCGGCAACGACCATCAGCAGTCCCAGGTACATTTTTCCTCTGATAAATGCCTTCATGTTAATAAAACCTCCCGGAATATATGATACAATTACTATCAATATATTCCGGAAGGTCCTGATTATTCTTGATTCTGCTTTGGGTGTGCCTGAAAATGCCTGGGCAGGCCCCTATACAATCTTCCTGATCCAGCCCTCAGGCGCCCTGGTGGTGCCCATCTGGATGCCGGTAAGGGTTTCATACAGCTTCCTGGTAACAGGTCCCATCTCATCCATGCCGCTGGGGAAGCAGATTTCCTTTCCATGGTCCACAATCCTGCCCACCGGGGAAATGACGGCAGCAGTGCCGCACAGGCCGCACTCTGCAAAGTCAGAAAGCTCAGCCAGCTTCACAGGCCGCTCCGTTACCTTAAGGCCCAGGTAATGCTCGGCCACATGGACCAGGGAACGCCTGGTGATGGAAGGAAGGATGGAGTCAGACTTAGGCGTGACTACCTCACCGTCCTTGGTGATGAACAGGAAATTAGCGCCGCCCGTCTCTTCCACATAAGTCCTGGTGCCCGGGTCTAAGAACACATTCTCATCATAACCGGCCGCATGGGCAGTGACAGAGGCATACAGGCTCATGGCATAGTTGAGCCCTGCCTTTACATGGCCTGTTCCATGAGGCGCCGCCCGGTCAAAATCACTGACGCACAAGGTCAGGGGCTTTGCGCCGCCCTTGAAATACGGGCCTACCGGGGTGGCGAACAGACGGAACTGATACTCATCCGAAGGCTTGACGCCGATAACCGGACCTGAGGCAAACATATACGGCCTTAAATACAGGGTTGCGCCGCTGCCAAAGGGAGGCACCCATGCCGCATTGGCCTTCACCACCGCATCCACTGCTTCCAGGAACCTCTCCTTTGGAAACGGAGGCATCTCCAGGCGGGCCGCGGAGTCCATCATGCGCTCTGCATTCAGGTCAGGGCGGAAGGTGACAATGCTTCCATCCTCAGTGGTATATGCCTTAAGGCCTTCAAAACACTCCTGACAGTACTGAAGGATGCCCGCGCACTCATTAATCACCACATTGGAGTCAGCGGTCAGCGCTCCCTCACCCCATGCGCCGTCCTTATAATCAGCCACATAACGCATGTCTGTCGGCATGTAAGTAAATCCTATATTTCCCCAGTCCAGGTCTTTCTTTTCCATAATCAATTCCTCCGTTCAGGTAGATGTAGCTTGTTTTGTTGAACACATTATAATCGTATTAAAGGGTAAAATCAATGGGTTATGGGGAAATATGGTATACAATTCGTGCATATCAGCCATAACCGGTCCCAAGCGCGGCTTATCCCTCTTCCCCCGCCCCAGGACCAGGAGTTTCCCCGCCTTTTTTTGAAACCGACTCCCGGTACTTTCCCGGGGTCATCACCTGGAACTTGAGGAAATTGCGGGTTAATGTCTTTACATTATTATATCCTGTCAGGGAAGCTATCTCTGCAATGGTTTTGTCAGTGTCCAGGAGAAGTCCGCATGCCCGGTTTATCCTCACGTAATTCAGGAAGTCCGAAAAACTCTTTTCTACCTGGTAAAACAGGATGGTGTTAAGCTTTCTCACGGTAATGTCAAATTTACGTGCAACTGACTGCGGGGTCAGGTTCCCGGAATAGTGCTTATAGATATACTCCACAATGGAATATGCCTTCCTGCTGTCCCTGATGTTGCAGATACTGCCTATCTTCTGATATGTCTTTCTGAATTCATTTGCCTTCAGGCCGATCCTGGCCGCAAAAACCTTGCATATATGGGAGCTGTCCACAAATCCCAGTATCTCCGCCAGCTCATCCATTGTAAAATCCGTGTACAAAAGGTAGGTGATTGTTTTCCCTACACGCATCTCATTCAGGAGGTTTGGGAACGTCAGCCCTGTTGTCTGGACAATATAAAGGCTTATGGAGGATTCACTCATATAAAATGTCTTTGCCAGGGTTTTAAGTGTCAGCTTTTCACTGAGATGGTGATACATATACTGGAGGATTTCCGTGCGGTCTGCCGGGGCGCTTACCTCTGCGGCCTGACTGCTGTTGGCCTTGCCGATCCTCCAAAGATTGATGATCAGTTCAATCAGTTTGTTGGTGATGAAAAGGCTGCCCAGTTCCGATGCCACCGAAGTCTCCAGGGATGGGACGGCGCCTCCCCCCAGTTCATCCCTCAGCTGGAGGAACAGCTGGTGCATGTACTTGGCCTGCCCGGTGCTGCAGTATATCACAGGATTTTGGGACAGGTCCTCAATCAGGTTCAGGGGGCCGTGGCCAAGATTGTATAATGACTTTATGATGTCATTGACTCCGTCAAAATAATAGACCAGCAGGAAGTACTGGATGGGTGAATCCACCTGTACGATATCCGATACCTGCCATGGCAGGACGGACACCAGGGTTCCCGGCTTTAACTCATATTCCTTCCCCTGCAGCTTCAGGACACCTCTCCCTTTGTTAATCAGCCAGAAGCGGGACATCTGATGAATGATTGGAGTCGTTGGTTTATCCAGCACCTCATAATAAAACTGACACAGCCTGTGGGAGTCATAATCTGAAAAATATAAATCCTGCATCTTTATAATATTCGACAATACCATCCCTCCTCATGAACCATACATGTATTATACTGTTATCTGTTTACCATTGCAAGGAAGGGGGTGGGATGATATGACCCAAAAAGGACATTTTCGTCCGGTTCATTGGTACGAATCAATAAAAATTCAAAACACGTGATAAATATAAAACACCCGATTAATTGCACAGTACGCCACATCAGCCATTCTTAATTCCGCCCTGTATGTGCTGAATTTTTTTAGGTTAAAACACCATTCTGCAAAATCTACAGTAAAAATGTCATTATTTGTCCCATCCAATCACGAACAGCCATATAAACAGGCGCTTTTTCCTGTTTCAGATTTTAATCGAACGTAAATTTTCAATAAAAATACCTTTTCAATCCCGCTAATTTTTAGTGCTATTGACACAAAATACCCAAAAGTTTAAAATAGTCATATGTATTATATGACAAAATCATACAAATTCCCCATTCATCAATCAACAAAACACAACAAAGAAAGGCCGGACAGGAATGGACAATATCTGTACCATGCATAAAATGCACTGCTGTACAACCTGCCGTCTGAAGCTGTGGGAAACAGAGGACGGGATAAGCAGGATTACCTCGGACGGCGATATCAGCCGCGGGGATGCAGATGAATATGACTCCGGATTATATCCGGTCCAAAGAAGGGCCTGCATGAAAGGTTACAGTGAGCTGTATCACATGTACTCGCCTGACAGGATCCTCCATCCCCTGAAACAGACCGGTTCCAGGGGCGACAGACAGGGATTTCGCCCAATCAGCTGGGATGAAGCCATTGACCTGTATGAATCCTATTATGAATCCTCCCTAAAAAAGGCAGGGAGGCTAGGTTATCTGCCGGTATTGGATATTGGCGGAATCGGTTCCTTCCTTGGAACAACGCTGCGGCCCTTTGGCGCCAGTTCCTGCGGGAATGTGGACGCGGCCATCACGGCAGCTCTGGGAAAGCGGTGCCGGATCCATGCCTCCAGGCCAATGGATATGATGAATTCCAATTATATCATATTATGGAGTTCCAACCCGTGCGTCACTGTGTTCCCCATTCCCTATGTCATCCGCAAAGCCCGTGAAAAGGGAATCCCCATCACGGTGGTGGACTGCAGGTATACAGAATCAGCCGGCGCCTTTGCCACCGGGAAAAATAAGGTACCGCCCTTAATCTGCCCTTATCCCGCCACAGACGGGGCGCTGATGGCGGCAATGTCATATGTGATTTATAAAAGGAACCTTCACGACAGGGAATTCATCAGGACCAGCTGTTTTGGCTTTTATCCCAATGACACGGTCACAAGCCGTTCCAGTGAAACAAATCCTGTAACGGGCCAGGCCTATTATGGAAGGACATACCGGGTGCCGGAGGGGGAATCGTTTGAAGAGTATCTTCTGGGCCTGGAAAAAGAACATGGCGGGTATCACGGCGTGCTGGAGTGGGCTGCGGGGACCACGGGCGTGGATGCTGAGGTCATAGAGAATTTTGCCATAGAATATGCGGTCAGCAGCCCTGCATTCATCATGTCCCGTTTCCATGGCGGCGCCCAGCGGACCTACAATGGTTTTTACCATTCATGGATGATGATAGCGCTGTGCGCCATGACCGGTAACCTTCAAAGGCAGGGCGGCGGTTTCGGTGAGATGAGGGGCGACGACGGATATACCGTCAATCTCCCATCCCTTCCCGATGAGTGGGATAAGCAAGAAAAACAGCCTATTTTAATCAGCCAGTACGGGATAGACCAGGTCATCCTTACGGGCACGGACGGACGGCCCTGGCGCCAGCTGCGGGAAGATGTACAGAAAATGAATGGAATCGATATCGGAGGCGGCCTCTGCCTGGACGGAATCGTCAAGGGCGCTGCCAATGGGAACCCGTTTAACCAGCTGGCCAATATTAACAAACGCAGGCTGGCATGGCAGAAACTGGATTACGTAGTAACATATGAGCGGCACATGACAGCCACCGCGGCATGGTCCGACCTGGTGCTTCCGGTTACATTCCCATTGGAAAATGGCAAAAAATTCGATAAGAACAGCGCCTATGACTCGGACATACACGTATTGAACGGCGTACTGGAACCAGTGGGGGAAGGGATTGCGGACCCCGAAGTAAACCGGTTGATCGGCCGGCGTTTCCATCTTGAAAAACCCGCCCCGGACTATGGGGCGCTCATGAAAAGACAGTGGGACAAAGCCTGCCTGGACCCTGCTTATCAAAAAAGACATCCTGCCCCTCTCCCGGACTTTGAAACAGTGGTCCAAAACGGAGGCGCATCCTTTCCCGTGAAACCGGAGGAAGTCCCCGCGCCCCTGATGGAATATGCACCGGGAACATTTCCCACTGAAACAGGAAAAATCAATTTTTATTCGCCTTTCCTGGCCAGCAGGGACCGTACATCCCATAAGATCAACCATGCCTGTTACGTCCCCCTCCCGGATGGACGGGAATCCATACAGGCATCAGGAAGCCGTGGGGAAAAGGGGATGCGTTCCCCATCCGGCAGACGGTATCCGCTGCAGTTCATCACACCCCATGCACCGGGCAGGGCCAATTCTGATTATGGCAATACACAGGTACTTAAGGAGCTTCACCCCCACATGATGCAGATCCATCCCGAGGACGCGGCGCCCAGGAACATACATGAAAATGACCTGGTATATGTTTACACCGACTTTGGATGTATACGCATCCGCGCACATATCACCCGTTCCCAACTTCCGGGAGTCATAGCCATAGAGCAGGGAACATGGTATGAGCCAGGGGGCGAACAATACAGAGCCTTTTTTGACGCAGGGGAAGGGAAGGCATACCACTGGACACCGGTTGACTACGGGGGCTGTGCCAATACATTGCTGGAGGACGTCAAGCCGGGAATCTTTGATCCCTTCATAGATTGTATGGGGTTCCATGCAGGAGGAAGCGCCTGCGAGGTTTCCAGAACCCTGCCGGATTGGGGGGATTGATATGGGGCAATGGGGGTTCTGGTTTGACCAGCAGGATTGTATTAATTGCCATACATGCGAAATTGCCTGCAAGGTATGGAATGAGCAGAAACGGGGAGATGCCCGCCTGTATCCCTTACGTGAGCTGACCGGAGGGACCGCAGGAGAAAACGCTGTTGAAAGAAACTATTATATGAAGGAACGTCTGCGACGGTCCTGGTATGAGGAAAGGGGAAATAAACCGCCGGATTTAATGAGATATAACATGAATATTTCATGTAACCATTGCAGTAAGCCAGCCTGTATTGATGCATGTCCCACAGGACGCATATACAAGGAGGATACATATGGGATAGTCCTGGCCAATGAAGAAATTCCATGTATCTCATGTGGAAGATGTCAGAAGGCCTGTCCCTGGGAAGCTCCGCAGTTTTACACCATACTGAAAGAACGGCCGGTTATGGTAAAGTGTGATTTATGCATGGAGCGCATTGTAACGGGTTTAAAACCCGCCTGTGTGGCGGCATGCCCCATGAGGGCGCTGGAAGCAGGGGAATTAAAGGGACTAAAGGAGCGTCATTCAGAAGATTATACCGAACAGGCAATTGGTTTCGAGCGGGGAAATACCGATCCTAATATCATATTCAGGAAACGCGGAAATACTTTCTAAGGAAGTATTCTATTTCATCTGCAAAAAACCATAAAACAACGATGGAATTGAGGTAGATGAAGTGGAAAGGTTAAAGGAAACATGGAGGGTCAGGAAAGGCAGCTGCCTTCTGACCGTGGCAGCGGTTTATTGGGGAATCACCACGGTCCTGATGAAGCATATTTTATTTTACATGAACTCCCCCACCTATCTGATGCTGCGTTTCTTAAGCGCCGCCATACTGGTGCTGGCAGTATATGGAAAACGTCTGGCAGGCATCAGCCTGCGGACGTTCATGCAGGGATTGGTGCTGGGCATCCTGTTGGTTGTACCGATGGAACTTACCGTGCTGGGACTGAACTACACATCCGCGTCTAATTCCGTATTCATATCCCAGATGTCAATCGTGTTTGTACCGGTCTGCATTTCATTGCTGAATAAAAAGGTGCCGTCAAAAAACCTGCTGCTGTCAATCCTGATTACCTTAACCGGGCTGTATGTGTTTTCCCATGGCAATGGCGGTTCCTTTAATATAGGGGACGGCATCACCTTCTGTTCTGCATTGTTAAACACAGCCTGTATCATGACCATGAATCATTTTGTCAGGGACGGGGACGCAGAGCTGCTTGGGGCGCTGCAGATAGTGATTGCGGCAATCCTCAGCCTGGCCGCGGGAATATTCCTGTATGAAACACCTGTGTTATGCCGGACATCCATCCTTATCATCATCCTGACCGGGGTAATCGGCACAGGGATAGCTTATATCGTCCAGGCAGTGGGACAAAAATACAGCCGTGCGGTCACCGTCCCTTTCATCCAGATGCTGACCCCTGTCTTCGGAATGATCGGGGCTGCCCTGATACCGGACCACAATCAGGCCACGGAACTGATTACGTTCCATAAATCCATGGGAAGCATCATCATTCTCTTTGGGCTGGCCTGGTACATGCTGTTTGAGAACAAAATTGATACATATAAAAAATTTACGCCCTTAGAGGCAAGGAGGAAGCATGAAGAAAATTATACCCTTTAACCAATGGTACTATAAAGAGGAATTCCGCGAAAGCGATGCAGGGGACAGCAGCCTGGAGGGAATGACGGCTGTCACGGTTCCCCATGCCAACAAGGAAATCCCATTCAATTATTTTGATGAGGGCTGTTATCAGTTCGTATCCTGCTATAAAAAACAGTTTAGCTGGAAACCGGCTGAGGGCCAGAGGGTATTCATCCGGTTCGGCGCCATTGCCAATTATGGCGAGGTCTTTCTTAACGGGCAGCGCCTGGGCGAACACAAGGGCGCATACACTGCCTTTGAACTGGAACTGACAGACGCGCTCCGGGATGGTGAAAACTGGCTTACCGTCAAAGTGGATTCAACGGAGCGGGAGGATATACCTCCCTTTGGATACCTGGTGGATTATCTGGGTTATGGCGGCATCTACAGGGAAGTGGAGCTGATTGTCTCAGACACGGTATATGTGGAAGCCATGCACGTGGCTCCTGTGGACGTGCTTTCAGACAATATCCGGGCAGATGTAAAAGTCTTCCTCAACTCCGCCGCAGACCGTCCTGATGTCAGGGCAGGTCTCCGGCTTCTGGATAATGGCCAGCCCGTCCATGAATCGGAGTCCACTGTTGATATAAAAACCGGAAAACAGGTTCTTGAATTTTCCACAGGCCCCTTAAAAAACATCACATTATGGGATACGCAAAACCCGCACCTGTATGAAATGGAACTGATGCTGGGAGACACCCTCATCACGGAGCGTTTTGGCTTCAGGGACATATCGTTTAAGCCGGAAGGATTCTGCCTCAACGGAAATAAGATAAAGCTGGTTGGGTTGAACCGCCATCAGTCCTATCCTTATGTGGGCTATGCCATGCCGAAAAGGGCCCAGAGAAAGGACGCCGATATCCTGAAAGATGAAATCGGGGTCAATATTGTCCGGACAAGCCATTATCCGCAGTCCTCCCATTTCCTGGACCGCTGCGATGAAATCGGTCTTCTTGTCTTCGAGGAAATCCCAGGATGGCAGTACATCGGGGATGATGCATGGAAAGACCTCTGCGTCAAGAACGTCCATGACATGATCATGGAAGGATTTAACCATCCGTCCATCATTCTGTGGGGCGTAAGGATCAACGAATCCCAGAATGATTTTGAACTTTACGAGAGGACCAACAGACAGGCCCATGACATGGATGCCACCCGGCCCACAGGAGGGGTCAAATACATAGAGCGGGCGGATTTCCAGGAAGACGTCTATGTGATGAATGAATTCCAGACAGGCCATTCCCAGAGACGCCACAGGGACCAGAATATATCAACCGGTCTGAATTATGACGTGCCCTTCCTGATTTCAGAGTTTACCGGCGCCTTCCATCCCACCAAACGCTGGGATGACACAAGCCACCGGGTGGACATGGCGCTGCGTCATGCATGGGCCCATGATGAGGTTGCGCTGGATGACCGCATCTGCGGGGCAATCGGCTGGTGTGCCTTTGACTATAACACCCATTACCAGTTCGGCCCCGGCGACCGGGTATGTTATCACGGCGTATCCGACATGTTCCGCATTGCCAAGAAATGGACCGCGGCTGTTTACCAGAGCCAGAAAGATCCGTCCGAAGGCGTTGTCATGGTTCCCGCAACCTTGTGGGTAAACGGCGACATTGACGAATGCGGATTCCTTCCAATGTACGTATTTACCAACTGCGATTATGTGGAATTTTATTATGGGGACAAACTGGCAAGGCGCCTGTTCCCCCACCGCAGGCAGTTTGCAGGTTTAAAGCATGCCCCCATGTACATGGACCGGATACAGAACAATATCTGGGATGAATGGGGCTGGGAGGACGCCACCTTTGTGGGCTACGTGGACGGAAAGCCGGCCATCACAAAAAAATTCGCCAAGAACCCGATTCCGCATCAGCTTTCATGCACCGCAGACGATACGGTGCTGAAGGCCCAGAAAGAGGACGAACCGTATGACGTGACAAGGGTCGTGTTCGAAGCCCTTGACCAATACGGAAACAGCCTGGATTATATGATGGACAGCATTGAGTTTGCCATAGAGGGCCCGGCTGAAATCATTGGGCCGGCCTCAACCACCATGCAGGGCGGATGCATTGCGGCCTGGATCAGGACCACCGGGGTGCCCGGCCAGGTAACCCTTTGGGCCAGGACATCTAAATTAGAATCCAATAAGGTAACTATAAGGATTGAATAAACACACAGGAGGATGAACGTATGAAAAAAACAAAAAGACTGGCAGCAGCACTGTTAACCATCATGGCCGTTTCCACGGCATGTGTGGCTCCGCCCAAGGAAGAGGCGCCCGCAGCACCGGCGGCAGGCACCACCCAAGGAGCCGATTCCGGTACTTCCCAAAGCCAGGAAACCGGATCACCGGAGGAACTGACCATCTGGGCATGGGACCAGAACTTCAACATCGCGGCAATGAATACAGCGGCTGAATATTACCGCAAGGCCGGGCATCCTGACTTTAACCTGAACATCATTGAAGTGGAAGAAAACGCAGTGGAAACAAAATCCATTACAGCATTCACCTCAGGCGTTTCAGAAGGCATGCCTGATATCCTGCTCATGGGCGACTACAGCGCACAAAGCTTCCTGAACAATTATAAAGGCAAATACGCCGACCTGACGGACGCCATTGATTTCAGCCAGTTTGCCCAGTATAAGGTCAATGCCTATACCGTGGACGGCAAGGTTTACGGGGTACCCTTTGACAGCGGCAGCGCAGGGCTCTATTACAGGAAGGATTATCTGGAGCAGGCCGGCTTCACGGAAGAGGACATGAAGGACCTGACCTGGAGTGAATTCATAGAAATCGGCAAAAAAGTAAAGGAAGCCACCGGGAAATACTTTGTGGTATTCACTCCATACAAAGGAACCCACTATATCCAGATTGCCCTCCAGTCTGCCGGGGAATGGCTGACCAAGGAGGACGGAAGCGCCAACTTTACGGACAGCGCGGTTGTCCGTGAAATGATGGGCGTGTTAAAGGAACTCTACAAGGCCGATTTAATCATGCCTGTGGATTATTGGTCAGCTGAGGGAATCGGCGGCGTGCAGAAAGGCGACGTGGCAGCACATATTTCTGCGGTGTGGTACATACCAACCCTGACAAGCGTACCTGAAATGAAGGGCAAATGGGGTTATACCAACATTCCTGTGCTGGAAACAGTGGACAATGCAACCAAGTATTCCAACATCGGCGGCTCCAGCTGGGTGGTGCTGGAGGAAAGCAAGAACAAGGACCTGGCAATTGATTTCCTTAAAACTGTTTATGCGGGAAATATAGACTTCTACCAGCAGATCCTGAAGGAGCAGGGCGCGGTTGCAACCTATCTCCCATCCCTTGACGGCAGCGCATACGAAGAAGGCAGTGATTTCTTTGACGGCGCAAAGATATATAAGGACTTTGCCGACTGGGGCGAACTGGTGCCCAGCGTGGATTACGGCATGTATACCAACGAGACCAGCGATGCCCTGCGCACTGTGACCCAGGATTACTTTGACGACAAACTGACACTGGATGAGGCTTTGGAAAAAGCAGAGAAAACATTTGACATGCAGGTTGGCAATTAGGATTCGCTGCCTGCAGCAGTAACCAGACATACATACCGGTGCCGCCGGGCGGCACCAGACCATACCGGAGGGTCCATCTCTCCGGTATCATGACTTTGGAGGGCGGCAGATGAAGAAGGCAAAGAGTATACATCCAAGTGGGAAATGGTTCCGGTTTTCCGGGACAAGCATCATGTTTTCCCTTATATTCATGGTTTATCCTGTATTATATTCCATCTATATTTCCACACATAATTATAAGGGCCTGGACAGTACCTTTATCGGTCTGGGGAATTTTGCCCGTCTGATGAAGGACACCATATTCTGGCAGGCATTGCTCCATAATTTCCTGTTCCTCCTGATCCAGGTCCCCATCATGCTGATTCTGGGCTTATTGTTTGCGAATCTCCTCAATTCTAAGGAAATCCGCTTTAAGGGCTTCTTCAGGCTGGCGCTGTTCCTGCCGTGTGTCACTTCGCTGGTAGCCTATTCATTGGTATTTAAAATGCTGTTCCAGATTGACGGCCTGGTCAACCACTTCCTCATGGCCGTGCACCTGATTGCATCCCCCATTAACTGGCTGAACAATTCCTTTTGGGCAAAGGTCTCAATCATCATTGCCCTGTGTTGGAGATGGACCGGTTATAATATGATGTTTTATATATCCGGCATGCAGAATATCCCCTATACAACAATCGAGGCTGCCCGCATCGACGGGGCCACGCGCCTGCAGGAATTCTTCTATGTGGTCATACCGCAGTTAAAGGAAGTCATATTATTCACATCCATCACCTCAACCATCGGCACAATCCAGCTGTTTGACGAGGTGGTGAACATCACGGCCGGGGGGCCGTCCAATGCAACCATGACCGCCTCCCAATACATTTATAACCATTCCTTTGTCTATTCGGCAAACTTCGGATATTCGGCAGCCCTTTCATGGGTCGTGGTACTGATTGTGGCCGCATTGTCCATGCTGCAGTTTGCAGTGACCAGGGAAAAGAAAGGAAAGGTGGGCTGAATATGACTCATAGGACAATACGTAAAGCAGCATCTTATACAATCTTAATCATCGCGGCCTTTGTATCCATATTTCCTTTTTACTGGATTCTGGCCGGCGCTACCAATACATCCAACGAACTGGCTCAGGGAAAGCTCACCATCGGGCCATACTTCCTTGTTAATATGTGGAACCTTTTCCACAAATACAAGGTTGTGGAGGCTCTTTCCAACTCAATCAAAATCGCCCTCATAACCGTTGTGTTCTCCCTTCTGGCCACTTCACTGGCAGCATATGGTTTTGAGAAATTCCGCACCAAATGGTCAGAACGGATTTATTCCATCTATCTACTGGCCATGATGATTCCTTTTTCAGCCATGATGATACCGCTGTTTAAGATGATGGCAGCCCTAAAACTGGTCAACACCTCCACAGCGGTAATCCTGCCCGCCATAAGCTCTGTGTTCCTGATTTTCTTTTTCCGCCAGAACTTCAAGGCGTTTCCGGATGACGTGCTGGAAGCAGCCAAGATTGACGGCGCCGGGGACACTTACATATTCTTTAAAATAGTGATGCCCAACATGAAATCCACTTATGCGGCCGCTGCCATCTATGCATTCATGACCTCATGGAATAATTATCTGTGGCCCCTTGTGGTACTCCAGTCCCCGGAAAAAAAGACCATGACCCTCCTCATATCCGACCTGGCCGCTGAGTATTATGTGGTGGACTATTCGGTACAGATGGCCGGGATATTAATTGCCATACTTCCCATGACCATTGTCTTTTTCGTGATGCAGAAGAGTTTTGTGGAAGGACTGACAGGTTCTGTGAAAGGATAACCATCCCCATTGTAAAACATGTCAGGGTGTGTTAAATTATTAAATAACCTAACACATATGAAGGAGAATCACCAATGGCCAAGAAAACCGCCCGGGGAACCCGGGGCAAGATTGTAGGCGCTGCGTGGAAGCTGTTCTACGAACAGGGATACGAGGATACCACGGTAGAGGAAATCATTGAACTGTCCCACACATCCAAGGGCTCCTTTTACCACTATTTTGATGGCAAGGATGCCCTCCTGAGCACCTTAAGCCTGTTATTTGATGAAAAATATGAAGAGCTTACCGATATCCTGGCAGAAAAACCGGAGATGACCGCCATGGACAGGCTGCTGTTCCTTAACAGCGAGCTGTTCGGGATGATTGAGAACAGTATATCCATGGATCTGCTGGCCCGGCTTCTGTCCACCCAGCTGGTCACTGCCGGCGAAAAGCATCTGCTGGACCATAACCGTACCTATTACAAGCTCCTGCGCAAGATCATTGCCCACGGACAGGACAGCGGCGAATTAAGCTCTGGCTCCAGCGTCAGCGAAATGGTGAAGCTGTATGCATTATCGGAACGCGCAATCCTCTATGACTGGTGCCTGTGCGGCGGGGAATACCCCCTTAGGAGGTACAGCGTATCGGTCATGCCCGGATTCCTGAGCAGTTTCCTGGAACACCGGGAAGGCGCTTTATAAGAGGGAGGTCTTAAGGCCAAAGTTGGCCGGGAAAATAAATTCTATTTTTTGAATGTATATTATTTGATATGACGTACAGTCAATATTCCCTTAATTCATAAGCATTTTTTGATGTATATAATTTTTTCGTCTAGTATTCAGTCTATACTTTGTTCTGTATTGCGTTCTCCTATGCCTCATGTTATAATGTGCACATTATGGCTATTTCTATTCTCCCCGGGCTGACAGGTTCCGGGGAACTGTGTGTAATGGCCAGTACGATACAGCGCCATGCCATTCATATGTATCGTGCACATATTATGAATATGCAGATATATCATGCATATATCGAAGATGCAGCGCACATATGACGCATGTACTGTGATTGATTGCAAAACAGGAGGGAAAACATGAGTACAGGACAAATAGGAATCCTGGCAGCCATCATCCTATATCTGGCAGCCATGGTCTACGTAGGATTTTATTTCAGCAAAAAAGGCGGCGGGGATTCAGCCGATGAATTTTATCTGGGGGGCCGCAAGCTGGGAGCCCTGGTAACGGCCATGAGCGCCGAGGCATCGGACATGAGCAGCTGGCTGCTTATGGGGCTTCCGGGCGTGGCATACCTTACAGGCATCGCCGACGCGGGCTGGACCGCCATCGGGCTTGCGGTTGGTACATACCTGAACTGGCTGATTGTGGCAAAGCGGCTGCGCCGTTATTCCGTGGCTTGTGACGCCATCACGATTCCGGATTTCTTTTCCAGGCGCTACAGGGATGAGAAAAACATACTGATGTGCATTGCCGCCCTTGTCATCCTTATCTTCTTCATCCCATACACGGCTTCAGGATTTAAGGCGGTGGGAACCTTGTTCAACAGCCTGTTCGGCGTAAACTACCACGTGGCCATGATTGTGGGCGCTGTTGTCATCATCGGCTACACGGTCCTGGGCGGATTCATGGCTGTCTCCACCACGGACCTGATTCAGAGCATAGTCATGAGCATTGCCTTGGTCATCATTGTATTCTTTGGGGTCAGCGTTGCCGGGGGCTGGGATGCGGTGGCGGACAATGCCCGTTCCCTCACAGGATACCTGAGCATGACCCATATCCACAACATGGCCGACAATACAGCCTCACCCTATGGATTCATCACCATACTGTCTACCCTGGCCTGGGGGCTGGGATATTTCGGGATGCCTCATATCCTTCTGCGCTTCATGGCAATCAGCCATGAGGATAAGCTTAAGACATCGCGGCGCATTGCCTCGGTCTGGGTGGTCATCTCCATGTTTGTGGCAATCCTGATTGGAATCATCGGCTACAGCGCTTCCGTTGCAGGCAGCATCCCCGCCTTTTCCTCCAGCTCCGAGTCAGAGACCGTCATCATCCGTCTGGCCGACCTGCTGGGCCGCCATGGACTACTGTTATCCATCGTGGCAGGAGTTGTCCTGGCCGGAATCCTGGCATGTACCATGTCCACGGCTGATTCCCAGCTGCTGACCGCTGCGTCCGGGGTATCCCAGAACCTGCTTCAGGATTTCCTGAAAATCAGGATGGATACCAAAACATCCATGCTGGCCGCCCGTCTTACGGTTGTGGGGATTGCGCTGGTAGGCATTATACTGGCATGGAATCCCGACAGTTCCGTGTTCACCATTGTATCCTTTGCCTGGGCCGGCTTTGGCGCCTCCTTTGGCCCGGTGATGCTGTTCGCCCTGTTCTGGAGGCGCAGCAACCTTAAGGGCGCCCTGGCCGGCATGGTTTCCGGCGGTATCATGGTATTTGTATGGAAATACGGCGTACGTCCCCTTGGCGGCGCCTGGAACATCTACGAACTGCTTCCCGCGTTCCTGGTGGCCTGCGCAGCCATTGTGATTGTCTCCCTGGCAACCGCTGCGCCGTCGGAGGAAATCTGCCGGGAGTTTGATTCGGTGGGGAAATAAGATTTAAGAAAGAGACACGCAAATACCGCCATGCGGGCGGTTTGCGTGTCTCTCTTCATGTCCGGACCGCGCCTGGAATTTTCCTGACCCGGTCCAGTGTTCTTTCTTAACCAGCTTAATCTTCCTGTTTACTGCAGATTGCCAGCCTGTGCTGGTATTTTTCCCTGGTAGCCAGCCCTCCCCGGATATGGCGCTCGGACTTGTTTACGTCCAGTACAATCCTTGCCTGGGCAGCCAGCCCCGGATTGATGTGTTCCAGCCTGTCAGTTACATCCTTATGTACCGTGGATTTGCTTATCCCGAATTTCTTCGCCGTCTGCCTTACCGTGGCATTGTGGTCTATGATGTAATTGGCGATGGCTACCGCACGTTCTTCAATATACTCCTTCAAAGTGAGTCTCCTGAGGATTTTTTTACATCATATGCGGAAAATCCTGGGATTAGCACAACCTCGTACTGTTTCTAAAGATAATTTTTATATCCGGCTTTGTATTTACGGCAAACTCCCTGTCCCTTTTATCCGGTCCGTCAAAATAGCGCATTGGTCCAGGCAGTCCGCCTCCTCCCACACTAAAACCCGGCTTTCATCAACTCATCCATCATGGCCCTGCGTCTCTTGTAAAGCGTCCTCCACTCCTGCGCAAGCTGCCCGGCTGCTTTCGCTCCCTGGGGGTAAGATGCAATCTTCTTCAGATATTTCATCAGTTCTTTATAGCGCGTCCTGTCACATGCGGATTCGGCCTGTTGTCTGGCAAAGGCAACATAGGCAGACCTCATCCTGTCCGGGTATGTCCTTTTCAGTATTTTTTCATATCGGTCCATGGTATATGCGGAGCCGCTGTTTATTACTTCTTCCAGAAGCCGGTCATACATTTTTTCGGATTCCAGCAAAGACAGTTTAATCCCCTGGAGGGTTGGGCCTGACAGCAGTTTCTCCCGGTTCTGTTCCCACTCGCTTTGTCCGCAGACAGCCTTTAATCTGTTGGTGAAATCCAGGCTGTCCTGTCTGCAGGAAAAGACCTGGAACATCAATTCTTCCTTATATTCCTTGTCCATATGCAGTCTGCCGTACAGTTCAATCAGTTTCCGGCTGTGTTCCCTGACCCAGGCCCGGGAGGACTGGTCCAGTTCCTTGCTTTCCTTCAGGACACGGATTGCATCCTTGTATTTTCCGTACTGGATGCACTCTTCTGTCTCCAGCATCCTTACTGCCGTAAATCTGCGGTTTTTCTCCCGGTACTGCCGTATCTCCTCCGCTGAGGCCCCCAGTTCCCTCATAATCTGAAGCCTTTTCAGGATACGGTTTTCAGGTCCATACCGTATGCTGTAGTAGTTACCGCAGTCCGTACTGTCCCTGCTTGTTTCTATCTGCCGGTCCAATGCCTCCATTGTCTTTTGCAGAAGCTCCTTGTCATGAAGCTCATTCATAAGGAACTCGCTGATATATTCCTCCATATAATCAGTTGCAGTGCTGTCGGTCTGATGTCCCTTAAACCAGTCACGTATCTTATCCTTATCCTGGCCGCTGCATTTTTCCAGAATCTGCTTCCAGTATTCATAGCAGACTTCCGCCAGCATGCCTGTACCGCCGTCTGAATCATCCATATCCTGGTTTCCGATGGTGATGAATACCTGGTTTGTAAGTTCAAATGCCTGCATCCAGCAGCCTTTGTCAATCATGGCCTGTACCTTGTCATGGAGAAATGCTTCCATCCCCCATATGTAACTGCCTGCATTTGCCCAGTCCACATAACCGCTTCTGTCCGAGTATCTGTTAGCAATGTTATCTATCTCTTTTTTCAATGATGCCATCTGACTACTGCTTATGGCCGGGGAATATTGTATCAGGATCCTGTTTCTCAGCTTTTCATCTTCCCAGGCCATGGATTCCAGAAGATTCCTCAGTTCCTGTTCCGGAATCCCATTTATCACCTCCTTAAGTTCCTGTCTGGAATCCCGGACGGTTCCTTCACAGGCCCCATGGGACATTTCCAGACCTCCCCCTTCTTCTGCCTCATATAAAACCGCGGCCATATGCTTGCAGTATTTCCCGTCCCCCGCATAGGGGCAGGTGCACCTCATGTCGAGAATCCGGTTGTCCTTTATCTCTATTTCCACCTCATAGTCTTCGGTCCCCTCCACCAGGGCGCGGTATCCTCCCTCTGTCCGCGACAGTTCTGTTACGGCCCCCGATTCATAGTAACCCATGCCGCGGACCAGGATACGGGGGCTGAATAAGCTTTCCCAATCTAACCTTTCCCAATCCTGGCTTTCTAAATCCTGGCTTTTCAAATCATCCATACAATCGTCCCTCCTTACCTGCCGTCCCGAGCGCGTCTGAAAATTGTCTTTTGCCATCTAACTATAAGTATACATGATTTTTATATCATGACAATGAAAAGCTGCCGGAAGGGGATGCCGACATGTCCTTGTCAGCCTGACAGGGGGCATATCATACTTTTCCGGCAGCTTTTTTAGTTTCTTATTCAATTGTACAGGTATGTCACTGAAGGCCGCCCATCAATATCCCAACCGCCTCCTTAAGTGTGTCCGCCTCACCCACATTTCCTGGGAAAATGATGTAGGGAATGCCTGGGAAACGGCTTTCCTCCCCGGTCTTCCACACCGGTATGCCGGGCCGTATCTGCCCCAGCACAGTAGCTTTTTTTACCTGAAGCGCCTTGGTTCCAACATCGCTGGATGTGATTCCTCCCTTTGCCATCACAAATGCAGGCGCCACCTTTAACCGTCCCACCAGGGACTGGACCGCGTCAGATATTTTCACGGACCGTACAAGGGCCGCCTCAGGGCTGTCATTATCCAGGGAAAGCAGCTTCCGCTTCGTATACACCGCAACCGTGACACCGCGCCCCAGCAGTTCCTCTTCCTGCCGGATGACCCTCTCCACTTCCTCCCGGAACCTATCCTCATCCAGCACAAGGTCAGAATCAAACTCAATGAATTCAATTCCCGGAACCTGCTTTAATGCCTCCAGCTGGCTGGTGGTCTTTTTCGTGTGGGAGCCAACCACGATGATTCCGCCTGTGTTGCAGCTGCTCCCAATCATTTCAGACCTGCCTAAAAGAGGGCGTTCACTGACAGCGCCGAATTCCTTTACAAAACCGGCGGCCGTGCGGAACATGAACCGTTTTCCCTGTCCCATGGCATTGTATAGGGCAATACAGAAAACTTTCAGGTCGCATGCATCCACTGCATTGACCACCAGCTTCCCAAAACCGTGAAGCCCCATAAGTTTTTCCGTGATTCCTGCATAATCCGCACCGCGCAGTTCCTCCACTGACACGTATGCCACATCTTCCGCCTTATACCTGCCCCCGGTCTTTTCCTCCACGTATTCCCTTAAATCCGATGAATGATATCCAAAGGTCCTGTCCCCTGCAAATTCAGTCTCTCCTGCCGGAACCAGCTGTTCTCCATATTTGACATAATGTACATTGTCAATGGTGAAACGGCCGCCCTCTTTAAAATAGGGACATATAATCTCACCGTCCACCGGCTTTCCCCGGTATGTTTCCTCTGCCTGGGCAAGGAGCTCTGTTTCCAATGGGTAATGTCCCCTCAGGGTAGAATCCCCTCTGCTGACAATCACATAATCAATCCCCGTCTCCTCAGACACCCTCGCCACATTTTCCCCAATCTCCAGATGGGCCCTGGTGGTCTGCTCCACAGTGAACCCCCTGGAATTGGTCAGTATGTAAAAGAGCTTGTTATCTTCTTCAAAGCCTTTTTTTATGCTTTCATAGGACCAGTCCGTATACACGGAAACATCATGGACTGTCTGCACTCCGGTCGGATCATCGTCCAATACCACAATCTTATGTCCGTCCTCCCGGCATTTTTCTTTCAGTAACGCCTGTATGGCCCGGCAATCTGCCTGGGGATACCGGTTCAGCACAGCTGCATCTAACATAGTTATCCTCCCTTTCTTCGGCCCAAACCCATCATCTCCCTATACGGAAGAAGTTCCTTGCTTCCTTCGGCGTCATGGGTTCTTTGTCCATGGCGCGGAGCATGTTCACGGTCTTTTCAACAAGGGGGGCGTTGGAAAGCGCCTGGGTCTGGGAATCCAGATACCTGCTGTCTTCAAAGCCAATCCTCACGGTCCTGGCGCCCATGCCCACAGCGCCTGCCAGAAGGGAGAAATCCGTCCTGCGGGCCTGGGTGATACCCCAGACAGTCCCGGCCGGAATCATCTGGATCATGGCTGCCAGGGCCTGGGGCGTGGCAGGAGCCTCGCCTTCATGTCCCAGCACAATGCTGAACAGCACAGGGTCCGCGAATTCATATTTCTTCATCAGCTGTTCCATGGCCCAGGTGTGGCCAATCTCAAATGTCTCCACCTCCGGTGTCTTCTTCTGCTTCAGCATTTCCCTGATACAGTATTCCACATCATCAATAGGGTTGCAGTAAACAGACCTGCCCAGGTTGGTGGATCCCACGTTCAGGGAACAGGCTTCCACAAGATCAGAATAAAGGGGCGCACACCGCTCCTCTATGGTCAGGTTGGAGACCCCTCCTGTGGACACCTCTATGACAATATCCGAATCTCTCCGTATCATGGCCAGCGTCTCCTCCAGCAGCGTCATGTCAGGCGTCAGGTTCCCCTCCCTGTCCCTTACATGCAGATGCACCATGGCCGCCCCTGCTTTATAACAATCATATACATCCTCTGCAATCTTCTCCGGTATGATTACCTTGTCCGTGGCCGCCACCGGCGCAACGGAAACAAGGACTTTATTTCCCATATCTGTCATGGTTCAATCTCCTCTTCCATCTAATTTTCCAATACAAGGTATGTCTTCCAATACAACGGCGCGTATGCCATACATCCACGCCATCCGCCCATCCTATGCATACAGTACCTGGGCAATCAGCACCAGGGGCATGCCGCCTGTCTGGGCAATCCCATGGGTATCCCCAGGCTGTGCCGCAATGATATCACCGGCTTCCAGATACTGCTCCTCCCCGTTAATGGTATGCACTGCCTTTCCGCTGATAATCACCATGGTCTCCATTTCTCCCTCATGTCTGTGCATTCCAATGGATACGCCCGGATTTAAGGTATGGCGCACATAAGCCCTGCCCTTTCCCAGCATTTCCTCTGGCCCATGAAGCAGTTTTTCCATTTTCACGGTTCCCTGTCCCCCCATGCAGTTCTCAATGGGGCTGACTTCCAAATCACTCTTTTTCCTGTATATCATATCCTGCCTCCGGCTTCATTTTTCTCTTATTTTCCATGCCTCTAACTAAAAAGGCGGCTGCCGCATCATCGACTCCCGTGACATCTCCCTGTCCAGTCACAGTCATCCTGCAGCAACCACCCTCTGCTTATACTACTACTCACCCTTTACTTTTGCCCAGTACTGGTAATGCTCTTCCACGGTTGCATAGATTCCCGCGGCATCCCTGTCCTGCAGAAGCTTCACAATCCTGCGGTGCATGTCCAGGAAATTCTCCGCCTCCCCGGCCTCGAATATCTGGTCAATGGTCGCCATCCGGGAACGGCGTGTAATCTTGTCCACATAATTGCAGATGGACTGAAGCATCACATTCTCCGTAATTCCCACAATGGCCATATGGAACTGCACATCCGCCTCAAACAGGTTCTTCACCTGGGGCGTATCCGCATTGGCCTGGCGTTCCAGCTCCTCCATGGCATGTTCAATGGCTTCCATCTGGGATTTCTCCAGCTCCCTGGACTTTAATTTGTCCACAGCCAGTTGGAGAAGCCCCACATCAATCACCTTGCGCAGTTCCACAATCTGTTTTGTGGAATCCTTCTGTAAAATGATTCCGTAAAGCACGGGATAAATCATCTTACTGTCATATTCCTGGCTTACAAAGGTGCCTTCCGCCCTCTTGATATGTACCACGCCGTAAGCCTCAAGGACCTTGATGGCCTCCCTGACCGAATTCCTGCCCACTCCCATGGACTCTGACAATTCAGCCTCTGTGGGAATCTTATCCCCTGGGTTAAGTTCTCCATTTATGATAGCATTGGTTATGTTGTCTACAATCTTATTTACAATTGACTGTCCTCCGACAGATTCCTTTAAAAAACTGGTTTTCTCCATGCTGAACCTCCTCATGTACTTACCCATAAGTATACATCATATGTTGGTTCAGCGCAATCTTGTGTTAACCCTGCGTTAATATTCTGCTGATGTATCCAGTGCTTATGCAGGGATCAGGCAGAGCGACAGGGCCGGTATGTATGTGATGGCAAACAGTGCGACCAGAGACATAAGAAGCAGCGGCACCATCTTCCGGCATATAACCTCAAACTTCACCTTTCCAATGTCAGCAGCCACATACAGGTTTGGTCCGACAGGCGGCGTTACCTGGCCAATGGACAGGTTCAGCACCAGTATGACACCCAGCTGGATCATGTTGATATCCAGGGCCTTGGCAATGGGCATGATGATGGGGACCAGGATGTAAAGGGCGCTGGTGTTGTCCATGACACAGCCTGCGCACAGGAATACAATGTTGATGATGAACAGCATGATGTACTTGTTGTCCGTAAGGGCCAGGGCCATTTCCGTAAGGGATGCGGCGATTCCCTGCTGGGTCAGCACCCAGGAGAAAATGCCTGCGTTCATAATAATCAACAGAATCATGCCTGTTGTCTTGGCGGTTGAGAACAAAGTCTCCTTTAATTCCTTAAGACGCAGCTCCTTATAGACAAAGATGCCAACAATCAGGCTGTATACAACAGCCACGGCAGCTGCCTCAGTGGGTGTGAAAAGCCCTGAATAGATGCCGCCCAGAACAATAACCGGGCTTAACAGGCCCCAGACCGTATCCAGGAACAGTTTTCCGATTTCCTTTGCAGACGCCCTCTTGGTATCCCCCTTCCATCCATGCTTCTTGGACTGGGTGAATACCATGATGCAGAGCACAAAGGCGAATATGAGGCCCGGGACAATACCGGACAGAAACAAATCTCCTATGGACTCCCCGGTAATCATGCCATAGATGATAAACGTGATACTTGGCGGGATAACGGTTCCCAGGGAGCCGGATATGGCGGAAAGGGCGCTGGAAAAGCCCGGGTCATATCCCTGTTTCACCATGGCGGGAATCAGGATGGATCCCATGGCTGCAACGGTTGCTGTGCCGGAACCGGATATGGCTGCAAAAAACAGGGCTGCCACAACCGCCACGTATCCAAGACCTCCGTAAACTGGTCCGATGATACTGTCCGCCAGGTTAATCAGGCGTTTGGAAATGCCGCCTTTATCCATGATAGCACCTGCCAGCACAAAGAGGGGGATGGTGAGAAGGGAAAACTTCTGGACCGTTGCCTGCATCATGGAGGGGATAACGCCCAGGGGCGCCCCTGAAAACAGGAGGGTAAGGGCGCTGGAAACTCCCAGCACAATGGCTATGGGGATACCAAAGCCAATCATCAGTGCCATGGAACCAAAAAGAATCGCTGCTGACATATTAATTCCCCTCCTTTGCTAATCTGACTTCGTACTGTACCATGCGGATGATGGAAAATACTCCGGATAAGGGGATGGCAATCCCAATGGTCCACTGAGGCATTTCCAGAACGCCGGTAAGCAGGTTGTAATGGTACTGTCTGTAAACCATCTGGATGCCCCATATGATCCAAATCCCGTAGTTTGCCGAGCACAGTAAGAGCCTGCTCATACGGTAGACCTTGCGGGCCGTACCTGTAAACATATCTGTCAGGTAGTTGAAACCCATATGTGAATCCGTCTTGAACACGCTTGCCGCCGCCAGGCAGCACACCCACACAAACATGGTTGTCACCAGTTCCTGGGTAAACGACATGTTAAACCATGATATTTTCCTGGAAAATACATTCATGAATGTGACAAGGGTCATGACCAGCAGTGCGGCCGAACACAGATATTCCTCAAAGTTCTCCCAGAAATCCTTTAAAAAGCCTTTTTCCTTCATACCGTTCTCCTCCTGTTATTCTTTGTAACCGCCGGTGAACAGATCAATTACATCCTGTCCCACTGACCGGGCATAATCATCATAAATCCCGGCGCAGGCTTTCTGGAACTCGGCCTTCTGCCCGTCCGTCAGATCTGTAATGGTTGTCCCGCCGTCCCTCAGTTTCTGGATAATGGCCTCCTCATTGTCAGCCAGGTAATCATTGCCCCAGTCCAGCGCCTCTGACGCACACTCCTTTACAAGGGCCTGGTCCTCAGGTGACAGCTTCTTCATGGTTTTCTGGCTCATGACCCAGATAGTGGTGTCCCGGACACCGTCCCACAGGGTAACATATTGCTGGACCTCTGCAAACTTGGAAGAATCAAACACCGCAATGGGGTTCTCCTGTCCGTCAATGGTCTTTTGCTGAAGGGAGGTATATACCTCTGAGAAGTCCATGGCCGTGGGGTTTGCGCCAAAATAATTCCTGTACAGGTCAATGAAAATGTTGGCACCCGGCACCCGGATGTTCATGCCCTTTAAATCCTCTGGTTTTGTAATTTCCTTCTTACTGTTGGATATCTGCCTGGAACCTGCGTTGTTAATGCCTAACATTTCCATCTCCAGGTCATTGCACCATCTGTTCACAACATCGTGCACCTTGTCACTGTGGCAGAATGCCAGCAGGTCATCCGAGTTGGGGAACAGGAACGGAAGCCAGAAGGAATAAAACTTTTTATCGTAATTGGCGATGTTTGGCGGGGCACAGGAATGGATGTCAATGTTGCCTGCCTGGACCAGTTCGATGGCTTTGGTCAGGTCTCCGCCGGAAAGGCCGCAGTTGGAATATATATTAACCTTGATCCTCCCGCCGCTCCTTTCCTCCACCAGCCGTTTAAACTCCTGGGCAGTCAGATCGCTGATGGACCCGGGGCTCTGTGTATGGGTAAAATGAAGTTCAACCTTCTTATCACCGGCAGACCCGCAGGCTGTCATGGATAATACCATGGATGCGGCGCATATGGCTGCAGCTGCCTTTTTAAACCTTTTAAACATACTTCCCTCTCCTTTCGTTACAAGCGCATAGAGACTTCTCACAGTAATCCGTTTCCTACAGTAATCCCTTTTTCACAAGCGCACCCTTTAATGCAGCTGCCCCGAATCTTGGACTGGATAACACTACTTTACCATACTTTTCATGAATATACCCTTCACAATATGCCATGGAACCCTGGGCAAATAGAATTACATCCACCTGGTCTGCCAGCTTTTCGGCATACCCGCTCATCAGGCCCTTAAACTGTTCCTGGTCAAGGCCAAATGCCCCATCCACCAGCGCATCAACCAATTCCACCTGGCGGTTCATTTCCCTGGCAACCCTTGCTATGGTATTCTTAGTGGGATTCAGTGTAGTGGGAAGGGTGGCCATAACGCCTATGCGCCTGCCCTGCCTAACTGCTTCCCTGCACATCTCCTCATCCACCCGGACAATCGGGATACCTGTATATCTTCCAATCTCCTGAGCGGCATCAGCCACTTCGCCTACTGAGGAGCAAAGGTTTAAGATTGCATCCGCGCCCTCCGACACAGCCTTCATATACATTCCCACCAGCCTGGCCGCTGCCGGAGCAGTCACATAACCGGCATCCCTGACCTCTGCCAGAATGGAGGGATCCTCATAACTCACTACCTCCGTGTCCGACGGAAGCACTGCCCCTACCTCCTTCTCAACCAGTTCAATCAGCTCCGGTGTGGTACTTGTGTAAACCAATGCTACTTTCATGATAATCCTCCTTCTATCTGTCCATATGTTCCTCTTATATATCCTACATCCTATGTTCTATGTTTATGTCAATAATATACTACATCCTACGTTGGTTGTAAATCGTGAACTTGCACATCATTGAATAAAAATTTTGTGCAGTTTTTCCAACTGAAGTACAAGGCATCCCATTGACTTCTTATACCATTTGTGCTACGCTAAAAACAGCAAATGAATAAGTTCTTCGGGGCAGGGTGTGATTCCCTACCGGCGGTATAGTCCGCGACCCGCTTAGGCGGCTGATTTGGTGTGATTCCAAAACCGACAGTATAGTCTGGATGAGAGAAGGCGATTTAATTCATATGGATAATGAACCACATGCCGTTATTTATATTGAATTGTTAATGAATCCCAAGCCCCTATGGCTCTGGGATTTTTTAATGTGGAAAACGTGTCTGTGAAGTTTTATACCAAAGATTTTTCAAAAAGTTTTTCCAAAGGACTTGTTTCATTGCAAAAACATGCTTTAGGGCTCATGAAGGCCCTGATATCTAAGGAGGTTTATGTTATGAAATCAAAGTGGAGTATTCAGAAGCTTATTTACACCGGCATGCTGGCCGCCATTGCCGGCGCCCTTATGTCACTGGAATTTTCAGTTCCCATGATGCCGCCGTTTTACAAAGTAGATTTCAGCGACGTCCCATCCATCATGGCCCTGTTCCTGTTCGGGCCGGCATCTGCTGCCTGGGTGGAAATCATCAAAATACTCATCAAGCTGATTACCGTGGGAACCAATTCCATGTACGTGGGCGAACTGTCCAACCTGATTGGCGTGGCCCTGTTCGTCATCCCCTTATGGATTGTATACAATAAAATGGGCAAAAACCGCCGGGCAGCCATCACCGGCCTGACCGTAAGCATTGCCATACGGACTGCTTTTGCATGTTTCTGCAACGCCTTCATCACCCTGCCCTTATACGCAAAAGCCATGGGCGTGTCCCTGGACAGCGTGGTTTCCATGGTTGCTTCCGTGAACCCTGCCATCACCAGCCTGACCACCTTCATCGTCATGGCCACCATACCTTTCAATATCCTGAAACTGGGCCTTAATTATTTTGTGGGATACCTCCTGTTTAACCGGCTGACGGCTGCTTATCCGTCATTGAAACCTGCAAGGCAGCATTAAGGGAGGCCAGCCGGCAAAATCAGGGAGCGGACACGTCCGATAGGAGGATTATTAAGAAAATGATACTCAAATACAGCGAACTTACCAGACTTGAGATGGAACAGATTAACAAGGAGGAAACCATTGTCCTCATCCCTCTTGGCGCCCTGGAGCAGCATGGGAACCAGGCGCCCCTTGGCACGGACGACATCATTGCCCAGGCCATGACCGAATACCTGACCCGGGCCCTGGAAGCAGAAGACCCAGACTTCCCCATGCTGATATTTCCGGTCATCCCTGTGGGACTCAGTACGGAGCACAAAAACTTCTGCGGTTCCATCACCTTAAAACCGGACACCTACTATCATCTGCTATATGACATATGCGCCAGCCTGGCGCATCATGGATTTAAGAAGCTGGCCCTGCTCATATGCCACGGCGGCAATGCTCCCATTGCCCAGGTACTGAGCCGGGAACTGCGAAGCGAGCTGGGGATTTCCCCATTCCTCCTGACCTCCGGCGCATTCGGCCACCCCGATGTAAAAGCCACGGTTTCAGAGGGCAACATCTGGGATTTCCACGGCGGCGAAATGGAAACCTCCATGGTCATGGCCGTGGACCCCTCCTTAGTCAAGCTGGAAACCTCTGAGGCCGGCATCCCAGCTGCTTTCAAAGACAACCAGGCCCTTCAGCCCTACGGTCCCGTATCCATTGGCTGGGTATCCGAAGACTGGAAAACGGAGGACGGCAGACCCATCGGCATTGGCGGGAACCCCTCCGGGGCTACGGCTGAAAAGGGACGGATCATCCTCAAGACAAGCGCGGATGCGTTGGTGCCGGGACTTTTGGAAATCAGGAAATGGAAAGGGTGATTTATCACATTATAAACATACAAAATGACTGCTGGATGATCAAAATGATTTCTCCGCAGTCATTTTATATTAGGGTGTGTTTGAAAATTGCTTTCCGTCAGCTGTGCGTCCCACTTTGTAGGAGATTTGGTCCCAACGAGGGAGGCATAGCGGGAATGAATTTCCAAACACGCCCCGGTGTGCCAAAATCCGAATACCATTCCTGTCTAAAAACAAGCCTAATACTTTCTTCCGTCCAAATCAGCAGGCCCCTGTACTATCTAACCTGGCATGTCCTGCATGTCCTGCATATCCTGCATCTCCTGCCTATCCATGCCTTCAATCCCTGTATCCTTCAACTTAAACTGACTAAATTGGAACGCTGATTCCTCTGGCAAGACGCATTGAAATAATGACCGCAACCACCACCGAGGCCAGCATCAGCAAAAAAATAATAATGGATCCCAAGATGGTTGACGACGTAAATAATGTTTAAACTTAACAAAACTTCGCCAGTTTGATAAAGGCGTAGTGGCTGATGTCCTTAAAATTGTCCCCCTCATAACTGCCTAAAGCAGACTTGTGGAGTTATTCTGGATGAATATATTTAAGCCTTATATAAATGACAGCTTTTTACATGGTCATTAACAATACCTATTGCCTGCATATAGGCATATATAATTGTACTGCCTATAAATTTGAAACCATGCTTTTTCAAATCCTTGCTGATTTTATCCGAAAGGGCTGTTCTTGCAGGTATGTCACCTTCAGTATCAAAATGATTTTCAATAGGCTTATTATCGACATAAGACCATATGAAAGAATCAAAGCTTCCGTATTCCTTTTGTATATTTATGAATTGTTGTGCGTTAATGATTGCCGACTTAATTTTCAATCTGTTACGAATAATTTTTTCATTCTTCATCAAATCCTCAATTTTTGTTTCATCATAGAGCGCTACTTTTCTACAATCAAATCTGTCAAAGGCTTCTCTAAACGCTTCTCTCTTATTTAATACTGTCAGCCATGACAACCCCGCCTGCATACCTTCAAGTATCAACATTTCAAATAATTTATCATCATCGTGAACAGGTTGTCCCCATTCTTTGTCGTGATACGCTTTATATAAGTCCGTTGTTGCCCATGAACATCTTTTTATATTTTCTTTTTCCATGATATCCTCTTTTCTATCATTTTCAATTTTCTTCTATTCTACCATAATTCCGAGAGCGCGGAAATAGCCAGCTTTTCTGCTGGATTTCCTACCTTTCGGGTATGCGGCACAGGCGGTCAAAAAAGTATAGACTTAGGGTAGTTCATCGGTGGACAGTCCCTTGAAAACAGAATGACCGTCTGAAAAGGAACACGCAGCGGGGAAAGCACGCAAGAAGCCGACTTCGGGAACATGTGTCCAGAGGTGGCTTCAGTTCACAATGGCCCGAAGTCCGGAGAGCATGCCAACGCCATAATACGGTGGGAGTGCTGTAACTGTAAGGACGGCAACTGTATTGCCCTTGACAATGGTGACACCTGCACCTGTCCGCAGATAGTTTCTTTCTCGGTCTGCGGCGGCATGTTTGTCCCCAAATCCAACCGGGAAAAATCAGATGGTTTATTTTTCCTGTGACACAAAAAAGGCAGAGGCCGCGTAACCCTGTTACGCGCCTCTGCCTTTCACTCATTAATCCAAATACTTCTTAAGGGTTGCCCTCACGGCCCCTGGTCCGGCAATCTCCTCCAGGAACATGGATTCCACGGTCTCACCGATTCCGGCCTCATAGAGGTCTATGCCGAATATATTGGCATTGGACAGGATTGGCTTTAACTGTCCTTTATACGTCTCCGGCCTGCCAACCTCAATGCCTTCCAGGGCTTTTGTCAGCTCAGGCACCATCGGGTCTGCTGAAAGTTCGAATGCATTTCCATCATCATCCACTGCCAGCAGGTATCTGCACCAGCCTGCAAGCGCCAGGGGAACAGCCTTCAGCTTCTTGGCGTCGCCGTACTTTGCAACATAGGCCTTGATGGTCTCGCCGTAACGGATGCCCACCTTCTGTGAGGTGTCGGTGGCAATCCTCTGGGGTGCGTCAGGCATGAATGGGTTGGGAATCCTTACGTTAATTACTTCATTTACAAAGTCCTCAGGGGACAGGATTCCAGGATTGGTCACAACCGGCATCCCTTCAACCGGGCCAATCTCATGGACCAGCTTGTTAAGCTGCTCATCCTTCATCTCATCCGCAATCAGGGTATAGCCCAGCACACAGCCGTATACAGCCAGTGCCGTATGAAGAGGATTCAGGCAGGTGGTCACCTTCATGCGCTCAACCTTATTAACCGTATCCCTGTCCGTCATGTAGACCCCGGCCTTCTCCAGCGCCGGCCTTCCGGCCGGGAACTTGTCCTCGATGACCAGGTACTGGGGTCCCTCTGCATTGACAAATGGGGCAATGTATGTCTTCTTGGAGGTGATGACAGGGGCCATATCCTCCACACCGGCCTTCTCCAGTTCAGCGCAGACAGAGTCAGCCGGACGCGGCGTGATCTTATCAATCATGGACCATGGGAAGGACACCTGGTTTTCATCGGAAAGGTAATCAATAAAACCGTCTTCTACATAGCCCTTCTGGTTCCACTCCTTTGCCATGGTAAGGATGGAGCCCTGAAGCTTTTCCCCGTTGTGGGAGCAGTTGTCCATGGAAACAACTGCCAGAGGCGCCTTGCCGGCTTTGTATCTCTCATTCAAAAGCGCACATACAACTGCCATGGCAGATACTGCCTTTTCCGGACCGTTGTCAATGTCTGCCTGGATGAATGGGAAGTAATTACCGTCAGACCCCTTTAAGGCATAACCCTTTTCCGTGATGGTAAAGGAAATCATCTGAAGCCCCGGATTCACGAATATCTCCTTTAACCGGTCCCACTCCTCTTTTACACCGGACTGCGCCTTAAGGGCCTCTGTCAGAGATCCGATTACCTTCTTGTCCGTGGAACCGTCTGCTTTCAGTGTCACTGCCAGCACCAGGTTATCATATGGTTTGTATATCTTGTCAATCACATCAAAGTCAAAGGTCTCCACACAGGTAATCCCCTTGCTGCACTCACCCTTTTCAATCAGGGTGTCAGCCAGTCCTCCGATGAAGATACGGAAAATGTTGCCTGCTCCGAAATGTACCCACACAGGAGCCTTCTTTGTCTCTGCTGCCACTGCTTCGATATCATAGTCCGGAAGTCCGATGCCTGCTGCCTCCCATGCGCTCCTGTCTTTCAATCCTTCTAATGTCAGTTTCATAATTGATTACCCTTTCCTTTTAAAATAAGATTAAAATAATGAAAGTCTCTTATCTAGTATGGTAGTATATAGCGGCCTTTTATTCAATATGTAATTTTCCACAATTTTTCAGGTATATATTTGTAAGAATCGCTTATAATATGCCAATTTATTTTCATGGATTGACATTTCGTCCAAGAGGTATTAGTATACTTGTATGGTAGTTGGACGAAGTAATTCCAATGGAACAGCAACCGTTTCGTGAACCAGTTACATGAACCAGCCCCAATCAAACAAATGTGTCAAAGGAGAATGATTATGAAAGCCGTACAGATTGTAAAACCCAACGAATTAAAGCTGATTGACATGGAGAAGCCTGTCATCACCGAAAAGGACAATGTACTTGTGAAGATGACCGCTGCCGGCATCTGCGGTTCTGATGTGGGCATCTACCACGGAACCAACGCAGCCGCAACCTACCCAAGGGTCATCGGGCATGAGATGGTTGGCCGCGTGGATGAGGTGGGTCCCAATGTGAAGGACTTAAAGCCGGGCGACCGCGTCATCATCAATCAGGTTACAAGCTGCGGCCACTGCTATCCCTGCAGGATCGGACGCGGAAATGTATGCGACAGCCTGGCAGTGCGCGGTGTGCACATTGACGGCGGTTACAGGGAGTACATTGCCGTTCCCGAGTCTGACTGCTACATCCTTCCCGATTCCCTTTCCGATGAAGACGCTGTGATGATTGAGCCCACCACCATCGGCATCCAGTCCTGCACCAGGGCAGAGCTTCAGAAGGATGACATGCTCTTGATTTACGGCTCAGGCGCACTTGGAAGTTCCATATTAAAGATTGCGCGCCTGCTCTGCGACCATATCATCGTAGCCGATGTACTGGATGACAAGCTGGAGGCTGCAAAGGCCAATGGGGCAGCCTACACCATCAACGTGTTAAAAGAGAACCTGCTTGAGAAGGTAAAGGAATATACATATGGACACGGGGCAACCGTATCCATTGACGCTGTGTGCAACAAGGATTCCCTGATTAACCTTCTTCAGGCGACCGGCAACGCGGGCCGCGTCATGACCATGGGCTTCTCCACCAGCCCCACAGAGATTAACCAGTTCGTGATCACCTCCAAAGAGCTGGATGTCAGGGGTTCCAGGCTTCAGAACAAGATGTTCGGCAAAGCCATCGAACTGGTTAACGAGGGAAAGCTTGACCTGTCCGGCGCTGTTTCCCACACCTTCCCCCTTACAAAGGCCCAGGAAGCATTTGACTTCGTGGACAGCCACGACCCATCCATCCGCAAGATTGTACTGACCTTTGACTTCTGATACAAGCCATTAGCAACATGTTCGCCTGTACCATGCAGGCTTGATGAATACCAACATGCAAAATAAAAGCAGCGAGGATTGGATATGGAATTATTAGACAGGCAGCCTTCCGAAAACGCGCGCTCCTATGCACTGCGCGTTCTCCTGCACAACATCATAACCCTTGAACTTGCGCCTGGCAGCGCGGTCAGTGAAAATGAACTCTCCCAGATACTTAAGCTTTCCCGCACCCCTGTGCGGGAGGCCTTGATTGAGCTGAGCAAAATGGGGCTGGTGGATATCCAGCCCCAGCGCGGCAGTTATATTGCCAAGATCGATTATGAACTGGTGGAAGAGTCCAGGTTCATGCGCCTGGTTCTGGAAAATGCCGTCCTTGCCCTGGTATGCGAAGGGATTTCACCGGAACATGAAGAAATGCTCCGTGCAAACATGGAGGAGGAAACCAGGCATCTTGAAGCAGGCGACTATACCCGCCTGTTTGAGCTGGACACGGATTTCCACCGCCTTTTGTTCACGTCCGTGGGCAAGGCCCGGACTTACGGTATCATCCACTCCCAAATGGTGCATTTTGACAGGCTGAGGGCCTTATCCCTCAAATCCCTTAAGCCGGACAAAATCGTGGAGGACCATGAGAATATCCTCTATGCCATTGGCAGAAGGGACAGCGAGCTGGCCGAGATGCTGATGACCCGGCACCTGACCAGGCACCGGGTAGAGAAATCAGAGCTTATTAAGCTGTATCCGGATTATTTTGTGTAAGTTCAGCCAAATGTAAGGATTACCTTTCCCGCCCCGCTGTTTTTATCAGCCAGCACGGCAAATGCCTCCTCATACCTTTCAGCCGGAAACACATGTGTGATCAGCTGGTCCACCCGGTCCACCCGGTCCCCAAGGCTCTCCAATGTCTCCGAAAATTTCTGCATCTGGTGCCTGGTTCCGAGGATGGTAAGCTCCTTGGCATTAACCGCCTTAAAATCAACCGCAATGGGCGTATCCCCAAATGTCATGGCCACCAGGCGTCCGGCTGGGGAGAGAAGCCCTACCGCGTGTTCCAGAAGGGCCGGGATTCCCGCTGCTTCAAATATCACGTTGACCCCTTCCCCGCCAGTCACATCCATAATAAGTGCATCCAGGTCTTCTTTTACAGGGTTGACCATGTAGTCCGCGCCAAACCGGGCCGACATGGCAAGCCTGTTTTCATTTGGTTCAGACACGATTACCACTGCCCCCCGGCTCTTGGCCACATCTGCCACAATCAGGCCAATCGGGCCCGCCCCATGGACCAGGGCAACATCCCCCGGACGGACATCGCCCCGCCAGTTGGCCTGGAACCCGATGGTGTATGGCTCACACAGGGCTGCCTGGGCATAACTCATTTTACGTTTATCGTATTGGTACAGCTGGGAGCGTTTAACCACCGCATACTCCCTGAAGGTCCCGTCCACAATACAGCCCAGGACCTTCAGTTCCCGGCACACGTTGTGATGGCCGCTGCGGCAGGCGTAACATTTTCCGCAGTAGGTGATAGGTTCAAAGACCACCCCGTCCCCTGCCGCCAGATCGGTCACCGCCTCCCCCACCGCTTCCACCTCACCGGCCGCCTCATGTCCGATTACCCTTGGATATACAGCATAAGGATTGCTTCCATGGGCCACATGCACATCGGAGCCACAGATTCCCGTGGCATGGATCCGCACCAGCACCTGGTCCGGCTCAGTGATGGCCGGCTTCTTTACATCCAGCATCTGCATATGGCCTGGTCTTATTACCGTGATTGCTTTCATCTTCCTCTCCTTTCATTCAGTTCCGGCTAAATCCCGGGGCAGGACAGGAACCCTCCGTCCACAGCAATCACCTGTCCCGTGACATACCCCGACATATCCGGGTCAGCGAAAAAGCGCAGCGCGCCCACCAGCTCCCTGGAATCCCCCAGCCTGCCCATGGGCGTGCGGTGGATTACATTATAATAGCGCTGGGTATAGGTGCCGTCCGGGTTTACATACATGTCGTGGTTTAATGGAGTCAGGAAATACCCCGGGGCCACCGCGTTGACCCTGACCTTGCCAAATTCATTGGACAGGTAATTGGAAAGCCACTTGGTAAACATATCCACTGCCGCTTTGCTGGACGCATATGCCGGAACCATGCTAAGGGCGTCATAGGCAGCCATGGAGGTGATGTTGATGATGGAACTGCCCTCCCCTCCTACCAGGTCCGCTGCAAATACCTGGCTGGCAATCACGGTTCCCAGCCAATTCACGTTCATGACCCGCATCATCCTTTCCGCGTCAATATTAAACAGGGTTCGGCTCTTGCCCAGCAGTTCCCGGACCGTTTCCTTGTGGTCCGGATCAGCTTTTGCAACCACTGTGTCCATCTCATCGCCCGGCCGGTATGACTCGGCCGTGGTCTTAGCAAGCGGATCCTGGATTCCCGCGCAGTTAATCAGCACATTGCATCTGCCCAGTTTTTCCCTTACCTCCTGACGGGCCTGCTCCATGGAAGCCTTGTCCACCACGTTTCCGCGGATTGCAGCGGCCTTCCCCCCATCCGCCCTGATCTGGGCAGCTACCTGACCTGCGGCACGGATATCATAATCCAGCACTGCAATTGATTTACCGTCCCTTGCAAGTTCCCTGGCAAACACGCTGCCAAGGCCTCCCCCTGCCCCGGTTATAACAATAACCTGTTCCATATCCCTCATCCTCCGATAAATATAATTTAATTTAAAATACTTGGGATCCACAGTGTAAGCTGCGGAATAAACGATACAAGCATTAACACAATAAGGCTTGTGGCCAGGAAGGGAATCGTGGCCTTAAATGCCTTGAAGGCGGAAATCTTCCCAATCTGGGCCCCTGTGCAGACGCACATGCCCACCGGCGGCGTGGTCAGCCCCAGCATCAGGTTGAGGATTGCCATCAGCGCAAAGTGGACCGGTTCCATGCCCACTGCGGTTGCCACGGGAAGCAGCACCGGAAACGTAATCAGGATTGCCGCAAGGCTTTCCATGAACATGCCCACGAAAAGAAGGACCACGTTGATCAGAAGGATTACCACTATCCGGTTATCCGTAATGCTGAGTATGCTGTTTGCCACCATCTGGGGGATACGCTCCGCGGTCAGGATATAGGCGAATACATTGGCCAGTCCAATGAGTACGATAATGCTGGCGCAGGCCCTTATATTCTCCCAGACAATCCTTGGAACATCCGTGATTTGGATTTCCTTATACACAAACACGCCCACAACCAGTGCGTATACGCATGTGACGATTGAGGCTTCCGTCGGCGTGAACACGCCTGAAAGGATTCCGCCCAAGAGAATGACAGGCATCAGCATGGCCCAGATTGCGTCCTTGGTGGTTTCCAGGCGCACCTTCCATCCGGCCCTGTCATGCCTTGGATAATTGCGCTTTACGGAAATGATATAAGTTGGGATACAGAGGGCCATGCCCAGCAGGATCCCGGGTATTATGCCAGCCTGGAACATTTTCCCGACGGAAATGCTTACACAGGAACCTGCAATGACCATGGGCACGCTGGGGGGTATGATTGGGCCCACAACGGACGAGGCCGCTGTCACTGCCACGGAGAAATCATCATCATACCCGTCATCCACCATGGCCGGGATCAGCATGCTTCCCAGGCTGCACACATCGGCAATGGCTGTTCCGGATATGCCCGCAAACACCATGCTTGCCACAATATTCACCAGTGCAAGGCTTCCACGGAAATGTCCCAGAAAGGAATTACAGAAATTAAGGATACGCCTGGTGATGCCTCCGCCGTTCATCAGCGCGCCGGCCAGCATGAACCCCGGTATGCAGAGCAGGGTAAAGGAATCCATTCCCGAATAAAACTTCTGGGAAATGACGGTCAGCGGTATATTGTTTGTAAACAGATAGAACAGGGAGGACAGACCCAGGGAAAATGCAATCGGAACCCCAATCAGAAGCAGCACCAGAAATATAATGAACATCATTGCAACCATATCCTATTCCTCCCCCTTCCCCATTGTCACGATCTCGCTTATGATTCCGGCCGCGCAGTAGATGGAGGTCAGGGCAAATATCCCCACCGGAACCAGATAGAAAACGCCCATGTTGATCCTCAGGGAGGTGGATACCGTCCTCAGGCCGGTCTTCCAGAATATAAAGGCCTGCCTTGTACCCACAACCCCCACGATGCATATAAGGATATAATCCAGAATGCTTATGATATGCCTGGGCTTTCCATGTATGCTGTTGGTCACTATGTCAATGACCGCATATTCCTTGTATTTTATTGCCATGGGCGCACCGAACATGATTGTATACATGAAAAACAATCTTGTCATTTCGTCTGTCCAGGGAGCTGAAATCCCCGGCGTATATCTTGTGATGACCTGAACCAGGACGCAGATACTTACCAGGCCAAAGGAGAGGGCTGTAAGGTAATGGAATATCTTATCCAGTATGTCAGTAATTTTCTTCATCGCTATCCCCCAACTCTATCAATCATTTACTGCCGGTTTCATAAAACGCCGCCTGCTGCCCGCAAGCGGCGTCTGGCACCATGCCGTTACTTTACATTGGCATCTGACATTTCACATATGTTCTGGTACATATCCCAAAGCCCTGCGCCCTGGTCCTCCAGATAGGACTGGATGGCCGGCATCATGGCGTCCTTAAAGGCTTCACGGTCCACTTCGGTATTAATGGTCATACCTGCATCCATGCATTTCTGGCGGTAATCGTCCTTGTGCCCGTAGTAGAAATCATTGGTCCACTGCTGCATTTCCATGGATGTCTCATCCAGCCAGCCTTTCATCTCATCGTCCAGGCCATTGTAAAGGTCGGCAGAAATCAGGTTAAGGATAGTTGAATATACATGGTTTGTCTCATTTACATACTTCTGTACCTCATAAAAGCTGTTGTCATAAATCATGTCATATGGGTTTTCCTGCATCTCCACAACGCCCTGGCTCAAGGCGTTAAAGGTCTCCCCCAATGCAATGGAGGAACACACCGCCCCTGCGCTGTTCCACATGTTAGTATGCAGCGTGTTGCCTGACATGCGCATCTTGCGTCCGTTTAAGTCGGCCGGGGTGTTAATCGGCACATTGGAGGTCAGCTGACGGGCGCCGCGCAGCTGGTACCACAGCACGTGGAATCCCGCTGTTTCAAAGTCATTCTTAATGGAGGTCCCAATATCACTCTCAACCATGTTCTGCACATCTTCCTCAGAGTTGTAGGCCCATGGCGCTTCCAAAAGGGTTGCGCTGGGCGCGTATCCGTTAAAGGACCCGCCGGACATGGTCATATCCGTTGTGCCCACCAGCATGCCTGCCAGGGAATCAGCTTCCGAGCCAGATGAACTGGAAGGATAAATCTCAACCACAAAACGTCCGCCGGACTTTTTCTCCAGGCGTTTCTTAAACTCGGTTGCGGCCTGCCCCCATGGATGGTCCAGGGATACCGTCAGGTCGTACTTCAGCGTGACTGTTTCCCCTGCCGCAGAAGCCTCCTTGCTTTCCTCACCTGCTGCCTGGGTTTCCTTGTCCCCGGTCCCTGCCGCCTTGGTTGCGGATGTGCTGCCGGAACCGCATCCGAAAAGCAGGCCTGCGCTTAGTACCACGGAAGTGATAACTGCCAATCTTTTTTTCATTTCATCGTCCTCCTGTATGAATGGTTTATTGTTACTGCTTTAAATAGCCCGTATCCTGTCTATGCAGGCAGCGTAATCCTCCTTCTGGAAAAACAGTTCCTGTTTCCCAAGGACAAACCCTTCCACGCCGCAGTTGTGATACAGGTCGCTGATAACTTCCCTTGTGGCCCCGCCGTCCAGAAGAAGGTGATAAGCAAGCCCATGTTCCTCCCTGTAACGGTTCAGTTCAATAAACTTCTGCCGCGTATACGGCATGAACTCCCTTCCTGCAAACCCAGGATTCACTGCCATGATCATGACATAATCAGTAATCGGAAGCATGTCCTTAACGCTTTCAAGTGTGGTACAGGGATTCAGTATAAGGCCTGTTTTCTTGCCCTGCAGCTGAATCAGCTCCAGGGTCGCGGACGGGATCAGTTCTGACTCCGGGTGGATGTAGATGATGTCAGCCCCTGCCTGTGCTACCTTCTCTATGTAGTTGTGCGGATTCATGACCATCATATGGCAGTCGATTAATTTGTGGGCGCCCTGGTCCGTAACCCGCCGGATCATCTCCAGTTCCCTTACAGACATCCCGAAGTTTGGAACAAATGTCCCATCCATCAAGTCCACATGATAAATATCCATATCCGTGGCATCCAGCTTCACGACCTCTTCCCTGATGTTGTCGATTGCCAGGTTCAATATGGATGGGCACAGTAATTTGGGCCTTTTTTCCATCATTATCAGCTCCTTCTTTATTATTCCTTGTTCGCATTTCCAAAAATGTATACTAGTATAACATCTGAGGAGAGTATATCACCTTACAAGTGCAAAATCAACAAAGAATATCACTTTTGTTTTTATTTACAAAATTAAAGCTAATTTTTTGTGCTATTTTTACAGTTTGATTGTTTATTTTTTATCAAATATGCCCTGTTGTTTTTTATGCCCCTCCCTATTTTTCTGCATTTCCAGCGGAACATTTCGTTTCCGCATATTTTATTTCCTAAAATCTGGTATACACTTTATTCCACCTTTTATGCTTACGTTTCAACAGGCCAGAAACATATCCATGTTATTTTTAATTTTAACTGTATTGATATTGAATTATTTTTTATCGTGTTATAGAATGTATACTAGGTCGTGTTTGAAAATTGCTTTCCGTCATCTGCACGATCCGGCAATCCGGCAAATGCCTGATTCAAATGTTTGAATACCTATGACAGACAGGAGTAATTATGATTGAAACCCTTCAGACACCAGCAAACCTGACCCAGATTGTCTACCAGCACCTGTGGCATGAGATTGCTTCCCTGCACCTGATGCCCGGCGAGAAGCTCAGTGAAGTGAAATTAGCCAAAGAATTCAGCTGCAGCCGCATACCGGTCCGCGAGGCAGTCCATCTCCTGGCCGCCGAAGACGCCCTGGAGGCCCGGCCCCAGCGGGGCAGCTTTGTAACACTGATTAATGTGAAACAGCTTGAACGGATCCGTTATCTGCGCGAAGCATTGGAGTACAAGATCATGATGGACGGCTATCATTCCGGGTGTTTTGAATCCATTGTCCCATATTTGGAATCCCTGGTAACACGGCAGGAGGAACTGCTGAACGCATCCGCATATGAGCTGGCATTCCAGCTGGACATGGAATTCCATAAGATATTTTATAATATGACCCACAAGGAATTCGTGCTGGAGCATACCGGCGAAAAGGACATCCACTATATGAGGGCCCGTCTTTTAGCCCTCCGCCTGGAAAATCCCATCATGATGCCCCACCAGCACCGCGCCATTGTGGAGTCCATTAAAAACCATGATGAGACAGGGCTGCAAAAAGCCATTTTCGGACACCTGAACAATGTAAACATCATGTTTAACAAGCTTCATCCAGAGCTGGAACAATATGTGTGCAGGAATTAGCAAGTCCGCATCACAATATGTGTGCAGGTATTAGCAAGTCCGCATCCCATGCACATACCCCATACCGCCAAAACAGCGGCAGACAAAAAAGAACGCATGGCATCTCCGGACACACATCCAAAAATGCCATACGTTCTATTCCATTTTTCTCTGTACAAATCATAAGATTCCCAATCAGGAAATCCCTGTCAGCCCTCCTGCTCCCTTTGTTTCTTATTCCTGCCCGCCTTCTTCTCCTTAATCTTGGCCAGCCGGGCAAGAACCTTGGTCATCTCCTTCACATCCACGTCCCCCCGTTTCAGGGAATCCGTGTTTTTCAGATGCTCCATGAACTGCTTCTGGGTGTATATGCGTGCAGAAGGCACGGCCTTAAGCGTCACACGTGAATTGGTGAAAACAGTCACAATATCCAGGTCCGCCTTCACACCTGCCTCGTCCATGGCAGCCCTGACCAGCTCATACTGTTCTTTGCAGACCGCCAGGGGATTGCGGAATGTTGTGTCCTGGCCATTCATATGCTGCTTCCATGGCCCGTCCTTTTCCCCGGGCATGACGACGCCGCCAAACCCCAGGCAATAGATACCTGTCACGCCGCTGGGCGCCACCAGGAACGCCACCAGCTGGGCCGTCTTACCTTTATATTCCACCAAACCCGGAGCAACCACTCCCATACCGTTTTTATTGGCCGTTTTTAACAGCTGGGAGACAAACACCGTCAGATCATTCCTGGTGCCGTTGTTCATCCTTGGTTCACGTCCCGCGCTTTTCTTTGGCGCCCCGTCCGCTCCATCCTGTTTCTTCTTCCTGCCCACGCCAAATAACAGTTCTGACAGGCTTTTGCCTGTACGCGACTGTACAATGGGCAGGACAAACATCAGAAGGACCGCCATCACAATCACAAATGCAATCTGCTCCGTGGATATTTTCTCCATAAGGTACTGCTCCTCTCTTGATTCCCGGCTTAAAGACCTTACCCGTGCCAAGCCGGACATGGGTATCTTCTTTAGGTTTCCTTAATGCAGCCAGCTTTATCCATTTCTCATATATCAGCAAAGGTTTGTTTATTATATCATGTTTTGTTTATAAATTCAATGTACCTTTGCATATCTTTACCACTATTTTCGTCTAATATTAATTTCTTTCCTGTCTGATTCCAGGAATTTTATTAACGCTTTTTTAACAAATATATTAGTTGCCCGTCCTTAACGAAACCTTAACGTTTTTCTTACATATTTTGGAAAAATATCGTAAAACAAATTGTTATTTTATCTGTTAATTTATGTTTTTGATTATAATATTCAAACTATTTTTTCGACACTTTTTGTGCGATATTTATATTTTATTGCGATTTATTTCCGTTATTTATTATAAGTTTTGTATATTTCAAAATTTATTTTGTGACATATGCACATTTTTTATGCATCAAAACTGTAATTATAGTGTATGGAAATCATTCTCTCGATATGGCAGTATATCAGTATGTTTTCTTCTTCACAAAACAAGTCGAATTCACGAAAAAAAGGAGAGTAGGATATGAAAAAATCAAGAAAAGGCCTCACACTTATTTTAACAGCCGCAATGGCCCTGTCGCTGACAGCCTGCGCCAGCACCCCCTCCACTTCCGCAGCCCCGGCGCCCGCCGGTAATACGGCTGCCGGCACAGACGCGCCGGCTGCTGCTGCCGATGATGGACAGACCTATGTGATCAACATCGGACACATCAATGATGAGCGCGATTCCTGGCATCT
>NZ_QVEX01000009.1:173942-174267 GCF_003434055.1 Enterocloster aldenensis
ATCAACATCGGACACATCAATGATGAGCGCGATTCCTGGCATCTGGGTTCTGAGAAGTTTAAGGAATACGTGGAAGAGCATTCAGGCGGACGCATCCAGGTAAACATCTATCCCAGCAGCCAGTTAGGCACCGAGGTGGATATGATCCAGTCCATCCTCACACAGGGCGGCTGCGACATCACATTTACCGGCGAGTCCATGCAGACCTACCAGCCTGACCTGGGTATCATCGGCATGCCTTACCTGATCAAGAGCGACGAACATATGGAAGCCGTCCTTACCGGCGAGGCAGGCGCTGAACTGGAAGGCCTGATGGAAAAGTGCG
>NZ_QVEX01000009.1:174277-174670 GCF_003434055.1 Enterocloster aldenensis
AGGCGCTGAACTGGAAGGCCTGATGGAAAAGTGCGGTATGAAGGTCCTTGGTTACTTTACCCGCGGCCCGCGCAACGTGACGGCCAACAAGAAGATCACATCCCCTGCCGATATGAACAATTTCGTCATCCGTACCCCTCAGTCCGCCATGACCGTGGCCGCATTTGAGGCAGTCGGGGCAAAACCCACCCCCATGGCGTTAGCCGAGGTGTTCACCAGCCTTCAGCAGGGCACCATTGAAGGCCAGGAAAACCCGCTGGCCATGATCCAGAACAGCTCCTTCTACGAGGTCCAGGATTATGTGATCCGCACCGAGCACCTGCGCGCATGGGTTTACATCGCAATGGGCCTGGAGCAGTTCAACGCCCTGCCCGCGGACCTGCAGCAGGTTGT